>CAWAMM010000011.1:0-481554 GCA_963783145.1 uncultured delta proteobacterium | reverse complement strand
GGAGGAGGAACGCGGCCGGTGCCGCGACCGGTCTTCAAAACCGGCTTGGCAGGCAATACGCTTGCCGGAGAGTTCGACTCTCTCCCCCCTCCGCCAAGTAAGACATGCAGTCGCGCGAGGGCATAGAATCGCGTCTGCGCGGATTGTAGAATTCCTCCCTCGCGACATCGACGATAACTTTTCCTGATTGACTTTGGGTGGAGTCCGGCGTGATCCCGATTCGCTACAACTTACGCAGTTTGATGGTGCGGCGCGCCACCAGCATCATGACCGCGGTGGTGGTCGCGCTGGTGGTGATGATCCTTTTCATTTTGTCGGGATTCGTCGCCGGCCTGCGCGCCACGGTTTTGCGCAGCGCGGCGGGCGAGAACTGGATCGTGCTCAGCCGCGGCACCACCAATGAAGGCGGCAGCTACATCACGCGCGACCAGTACGAGATCCTCAAAAGCCGGCCCCAAATTGCAACGACATCTGACGGCCAGGCGCTGGTCTCGCCGGAAGTGGTGACCGGTTTCAACCCGGCCGCGAATCAGGCCGACGCGGTTGGTTTCGGCACCCTGCTGCGAGGCGTTTATCCGATCGCGCGGCAGGTCCACAGCAAGATGAAGCTCGAGAGCGGGCGCTGGATTGAGCATGGCGCCACCGAAATGGTCGTCGGGCGGAAGCTCGCGGCGCGCTACCCGTTCCTAAAGATCGGCAGCGATTTCAAGTTCGGGCGGCACACCTTCAAGATCGTTGGCATCTTTTCCGACGATGACAGCGCGCGTGAATCTGAGGTGCTCACCGACCTCGACGTGCTGACCCAGGACATCCACATGGCGAGCGGCTTCGCAGTGCTGCACGTAGTCCTGCGCCCCGGCATGGAAGACGACTTCCTCAAGTCGCTCACCACCGACGAGCGGGTGAAGGTCGACGCGATGCCTGAGGCGGAGTTCTACGCGAAGCAAACCGGCTTCATCGAGCAGTTGCGAACGCTCGGCCTCGTCGTCGCGTTGGTGCTCGCGATTGGATCGATCTTCGGCGCGATGAACACGATGTACTCGGCGGTGGCGCGGCGCACCGGCGAGATTGGCGTGCTACGCGTGCTCGGCTTCAGCCGCTTCAATGTGCTCACCAGTTTCGTGATGGAGAGCGTGCTGCTCGGGCTCGCCGGCGCGGTGCTCGGCGAGATTCTCGGAATCGTTGCGACCTACGCGACCGGGCTGCACAGCGAGCTGATGAATGTAGGCTCGTTCATCTTTCGGTTCCAGCTCACCGGCAGCGCATTCACCTCGGGACTCATCGCCGGCGCGCTGATTGGCGCATTGGGCGGATTGCTGCCCGCATGGAGAGCCTCGCGCACGCGGGTGATCGACTCGCTGCGCGCGGTCTGAGGCGAATCATGTTCAATTGGATCAAGCTGATCGAACGCAATATGCGCCGCAACTTGAGGCGCACCATCCTGACGACATTGACCATCGCGCTAGCGGCCTTCATCTACACCGTGCTGGTGTCGGTGCCGGCCTCGATGGATCGCGTAGTGAAGGATGCATCGGGAACGCTGCGTCTGTTCGTGGTCAATAAGACCGCGCCTTGGGAAGATCTGCCCGCGCGTTACTGCGATCAAATCGACAAGATGCCCGGGGTCGCCGCCTGCGTCGGGATCACCGGATGGTTTTCGACCTGGCGCGATGTCAGCAACACCATCCTCGGATTCGGCGCCGGACCCGAAATCGGCGACGTGTTTCCTGACTACCAGTTGAGTCGGGAAAATCAACTGCGGACCGCGCGAGAACGGCGCGCGGCGACCGTCGGCAGCGTGCTGATGAAGAAAATGGGCTGGAAGCTTGGCGATCACATCACCTTGCGCGGCACCGACACCGGGCACATGCAGATGGACTTCATCATCACCAACACCATCGATAGCGAGCGCTATCCGAACACGTTCCTGTTCCGGCGCGACTACCTGATGGAGGCCCGCAAGGCCGCCGGGGAGCCCGATGAGGACATCGCATGGAACATCATCGTGCGGGTGAACAGCGTTGCCGATTTGCACCCGGTCGCGAAAAACATCGACGAGCATTTCGCGAACTCGGACTATGAAACCCGGACGCTCACCGAGAGTGATGCGATCGCATCGGGGCTTTCGGCGGTCGGGAACATCCGCGGAATTGTGCTCGCGCTCTGCGCAGTGGTGGTGCTGACTGTTTTGCTGATCGCCGCCAACTCGACTGCCATGATGGTGCGCGAGCGCATCAGCGAGGTCGCGGTGATGCGTTCGCTCGGCTTCAGCCGCGGCGTCGTGTCATTTCTGCTGTTCGCCGAGTGTGGATGGATCGGCGCGGTGGGCGGACTCCTGGGCGCAGGCATCGCGCTGTGGAAATTTCATAGCGGAATCACCCTTGGCGCGGCGCTGGGCGGCAATGGCGCGTTGTGGGTGACGCCCTATCAAGCCCTCAACGCGGTAGTCGTGGCGGTCGCGGTCACCCTTGTCAGCGGGTTGGTGCCCATCCTCGAGGCACTGCGGATCTCGCCCGCGATGGCCTTCCGCAAGGTCATCTGAGGCCTGGATCGTTGGCGAAGATTTAGCGAAAACACTCGTGGTTGCGAGGTTATTTGGCTTCGTTTAGTATTTTTCCGTTTTCGCGAGTGGGTTTGTTTTGCGCTCTTGAGATCTCAAACCGGCGATTCGACCATCAATCGTGGATTGCGCGCGGGTGGCAAGTTGTCGCGCAGATCCGCGCGGAGGTCAGATTTGATTTTCGCGTATCCCGCGTCATCCCACAGATTGCGCCACTGCAGCGGGTCCTCGTCGAGTTTGTAGAGTTCGCCCTCGGTCCCCTCATACCGAATATCGGGAAGATGTGCGGCGTTCGAGGTCGCACTTAGCAGCGCGGTCATGTCGAAGCCAAAATCGCGAGTAGTTTTTTCATACATCGTGCAAACCCAGCCGTCGCGATAAATCGTCCGCAGATGCATTCCGATTTGCGCGAACTGACTATCCCATTCGGTGATGACGCGCTCGCGGCCCGAGCCTGAGGCGATCGGCAACGGCTTGCCCTGTACCCAGTCAGGAACCGGCACGCCGGCGATCTCACAAAACGTCGGCGCGAGGTCGAGATGCCCGACCGGTTCGGCGATTTCCGCCGAGGGAGTTTTCGTCGACGGCGCAGGACGCCAGATCAGCGGCACTCGCATCAGCGCGTCGACATGATAGGGGCCCTTGTAGATGAGGCCGAAGTCGCCCTGCAACTCACCATGATCGGTGGTGAAAATCACATCGGTGTCGGCGTCCCATCCGCGCTCCGCGATACGCTTCAGCACGCGGCCGCAGGCCTCATCGATGAGCTCGTTCTCGACGTGGATCATCGCGCTGATTTCGCGAATCTGATCGTGCGTCAATTGACATGGAACGAATGCGGCGGGACCGCCCTCATTGTTACGGAAGCGACCCTGGTACCAATCGAGCCAATGACGCGGTTTCTGCGCGAGGATCTTTTCGATCTTCTCGCGCGAGCCCGGATGACCCGGCGGCAGCTCGAGGTCGCGCCACTTGATGCGGCGCGTCTCGGCGGCAGGCGGGTCCCATGGATGATGCGGGTCGGGAAAGCTCATCCACACGAACCAATCCTGGTCGGCCGCGAGCGAATCGAGAAACGCGATGGTGCGATCCGCGACCCAGTCGGTGTGATAATGCTCGCGCGGCACCGGATTGTATTTCAGCTCCGGCGCGCCGGTCTCGCCGCCGCCGCTCGCGTCGAGCATCGCAACGAAGCCCCCGACCTCGCCCGGAAAGTTTTGCCTAAACCAGCGCGGATAGTGCCAGTCGCCCATCAGCCCATGCATCGAAAGCTCCATCCGCTCGAACCCCCGATAGGGTCCGGTCGAACCTTCGCGCGCCATCCGATTTTCGAAGTAGTTATGCCCCATGTCGAACATCGGCTCGAAGTGGGCCTTGCCCAACAGCGCGGTGCGATATCCGGCCTGCTCGTGAAGGTAGGCCGCGATGCTCGGGGCATCCACCGGCAGTGGAATTCCATTCGCAACCACGCCATGGCTGCGAACATGTTGCCCGGTCATCATGGTGGAACGCGCGGGAGTGCATACTACGTTTTGGTTATGCGCGCGCTTGAAATTGATGCCGCTAGCCGCAAGCGCATCGATGACCGGAGTCTTCGCGATTTTGCCGCCGTTGCAGCCCAGCGCGTCGTAGCGTTGCTGATCGGTGGTGATGAAGAGAATCTTGCGTCCCATGGGGCCTCTACGATGGCGAAACTTTTACGAAGCAGCCCTGAAACATTGGATGATTTGGCTTCGTTTGGTAATTTTCGATCGATGCGCTGCTGCACTGCCCGCTCCCAATGGCGGACTAACGATCATACCCTCTAAGCCGTAACCTGAGAATCGATGCCAACCGCTTATGAAGATTAAACCACTCGCTGTCGCGTTCACGCTGCTCGCGACCTTCGCTGTTTGTGCGCCTGTGTCTGCCGATGCCGCGGATCAAACCGTTCGCACCGGCAAGGACGCGTTCGGCGATTGGACGACCGATGCGCCCGGCGTCCGCAGAAAAATCACCGTCGCGGATCTTCCGCCGCCGTACGCCACCGCGTCGAGCGGCAACTGGCCTCGCATCGTTGCGCCACCCGCAGGCGCGACGCTGAAGGTTCCGCCCGGCTTCAAAGTCGAGTTGTTCGCCTCCGACCTCGCGGAGCCGCGGCTGGTCCGCGTTGCACCGAACGGCGACATCTTTATCGCCGAGAGCAGTTCGAATCGAATCCGCGTCATGCGCGCGGCCGATGGCGCCAGCAAGCCGGAGCGCTCCGAGATTTTCGCCTCCGGGCTCAACAAGCCGTTCGGAATCGCATTCTGGCCGCCCGGCCCGAATCCCAAATATGTCTATGTCGGCAACACCGGCTCGGTCGTGCGATTTCTTTATCAGGCGGGCGATCTGCACGCGCGCGGACCCGCCGAAACGATTGTTCCCAGCATCCCGGCGGGCGGTCATCTGTTGGGCGAAGGTCATTGGACCCGCGACGTGGTTTTCTCCCCCGATGGATCGAAGATGTTCGTCTCGGTCGGGTCCCATTCGAACGATGCTGACGGCGTGGCGGGTCTCCTCAGATCGGAAGAGCATCGCGCGGACGTGCTCCAATTCAATCCCGACGGAACCGGCTTTCGCATCTACGCCAGCGGCCTGCGCAACTGCGTCGGAATGGCGATAAATCCTACCAACGGTGATCTATACTGCTCGACCAACGAGCGCGATGGGTTGGGCGATAATCTGCCCCCCGATTACATCACCCATGTGCAGGACGGCGGCTTCTATGGATGGCCCTGGTACTACCTCGGCAACCATGAGGACCCACGGCACAAGGGAGAGCATCCGGAGCTCGCCGGCAAGGTGATCGTTCCCGATGTTCTGCTCCAGGCGCATTCGGCGTCGCTGGAGATGACCTTTTACGAGGGCAATCAGTTTCCCGCGGAATATCGCGGCGACGGTTTCGCCGCCGAGCATGGCTCCTGGAATCGCTCGCGCCGCACCGGCTGCAAAGTTATCCGCGTGATCATGCGCGACGGCAAGCCGACCGGCGAGTACGAGGATTTCATGACCGGCTTCGTCAACGCGGACGGCGATGTATGGGGCCGGCCGGTCGGCGTCGCGGTCGCGCATGATGGATCGCTGCTGGTGACCGAGGACGGGAACGGAACCATGTGGCGGATCTCCTATGCCGGCGCGAAGTGACGCGCACTAATCGAACGACAAATCGACACGGGTGGTCTTGCCCTTGTCCGCGATGCCCTCGGGGGTGAGCTTCGAGGCCACCAGGAACAACCTGCCGGGCGCGACCTTGTCGCTCATGAATTGACGCACCACCGCGGCGCGGCGGTCGGCCAGTTGTTTCAGTTCCGCGTCCGTCACCTGGATGTTGGCGAGCAGGAGCTTTTTCATTTGGTCGGGCGGAAGCGATTTGTCGAGCCCCATGAAATCTTTCGGCTTGTCAAACTTCGCGGCCTTGTAAACGCGCGTCAAATACTTCTCGCTCTCGGCCGGTGTCAGCTCCACCTTGTCGAGGTCGCCGGCATTGCCGCCCTCGCGCTTGACCTTCTCCGCCTTCATCCGATCGAGCAGGATCGCCTCGCGCAGGCCGTCGTGATCGAATGCCGGATCGACGCGTCCCTCGATGCTGAGTTGCAGCGATGGCCGGGCTTGCAGCGCGGCGGCCAGCGTCTCCAGCGATTTTTTCGCGTCGGGCGTCAGCGTCGCGGTGCCGGGCGCGAACTCGACATAGGAAAGCTGCTGCTGGCTGCCGTGGAAGTTGGGAATCGCGGAGGCGAGCAGATTGAATGGCGCAGTCGCGGCCTTGATGATGATGGTCTTCAGCGCGCCCAGGACTACATCCATGACGCTGAATTTTGGATCGCTCAGCGACCCCGAGACCGGGATGCTCAAATCGATCTTGCCGCTGGAATCCTTCAGCAGCGCGATCGCGAGGCGCAGCGGTATTTTGCTGGCTTTGGCGCCCGGGAGCGGATCGCCGAAGGTTAGCTGATCGAGCAGGATGTGGTTTTCCGCGGTCAACTGCTCATCCTTCAAAATGTAGTGAACATTTACCGTGAGCGTTCCTTTGATGATCGGATAGCCGGCGTAGGTGTTCGAGTAGGGCGTCAAGCCGGTCAGTTCCACGCCTTCGGCCTTGGCCGTGATATCGAGCGAGGCCTTGGGCGCCAGCGGGTTCAGCGATCCACTGATGGTGAGCGGGGAGCTGCCGTTGACCTTGCCGTCGATCGTCACCTCGGCGGGCTCGGTCGTCTCGGTGCCGAACTTGCCGATGTTCCCCATGATATCGGTCAGGTCGGCCGAGTAGTTCGGCTGAATGAAATAGTCCGAATAGTTGACGTGACCATGCCCGAGGGTAATTTTGCCGACTTCGATGTTGGCGCTCGGCCCCTGCGCGCTCGGCGCCGGCGCTGTGGTCACCGCGCCCTGGGTTACCGGCTCGCTCGGAACAGGTGTGGGCACCACCGCGCCTGGAGGCTGCTCACCGCGCGTGAGCGAGGTCGGCGGCGCCTTCTCGGTTGCGAGCACGTCCTTGAGGTTCATGGTGCCGTTCTTGCGCAGGATGATGCGCGCATAGAAATCGTCCAGCGCGATCGCGCCGATATGCGCATAGGGCGCGCCCTCGCCCGACTTCACGTTGATGCGCGTCACGTTCAACGTCGTCCATTGCACGAACGGGTCGCGGGTCAGCTTGTCGAGCACCATCACCTTGCCGAGCCCGACATCGCCCTTGTAGCTGACCCGGAAATCCTTGTGCGAGCTGTCCAGCCCCAGCGCTCCCTTCATCGTCAGCGCGGCGCTGGTGATCGTCGCATTGAGCTTGCTCGCGACGTATGGATCCAGCGGCGCAAGATTCAGATGGTCGGTGATGACGTGCAGGTCGGCCTTGAGCGGAATCGGCGCGAGGTCGCCCTTGACGTCGAAGGAGCCTTTCTTGTTGAGGGTGCCGGTGATATCGAGCCCGATCGCCTTCGCGAGATCTTCGGTCACATTTTTCAAATGGATGTTGAGCGGCGCCACTGCCAATTTGGCGGGACGCGGGGTGCTTTGGTCCTCGACGCGCGCGGAGGTGTTCTCCAACCCGATCGACGCAACTTTGTATTTCCAGGTCGGACCCACTGGCTCTTTGGGCGCGGGAGATTTCGCGGCCTTGGTGGATTTGACGGATTTTGCGGGCTTGGCAGCCTTGGCGGCGGCGCGGGCCGCGCGACGTTCTTCAGGCGTCGGTGGCGGGGCGCTTCGGATGAGGGATTGGAGACTCAGTTCGCCGCCCGGTCCGCGCCGCACGAATAAGTTGATCCCGTCCGAGTGCACGTCGCTGACGACCGCCTGATGTGACGCGAGGTCAACTTGCGCGATCGCGATGCCGAAGGTTTTCCATTGAATCGGAGTCTCGTGCTTCGGGTCATCCACCTTCAGGTTGTCGATGGTAATGTTGGCCGGCTCGACGTGAACATTGAACGGGCCGTTGGCAAAGTGCGCCATCAGCTTCGCGTGCACATTGAGTTTTCCGCTCGCGATATTTCCCGCGAAGGTCGGCTGCGCGAATCCCTGCAGTCCCGGCAAATCGATCTGATCGATCGCGAGTTCGGTCCGGGCCTCTGACTGCGACAAATCGACGGTGCCCTTGGTGGTGATGGTGCCGCCGCTACCGAGCTTCATTCCGGTGTCGAAGGTCGCGGGCGTTTGGCCGATGGTGCGAAAATTCTGCACCCCGATTTGAATTTCCTCGAGCGACAGATGGTTTGGCGTCGGGTTGCGATTATCGGTGAGCTGGACCGCGCTGTTCAGCATCTGAAACGATGTAAGTGATAGATCGAGCGCGCTTTTCGCGGCCGGCGCCTCGGCGCTTTGGGTCAACGGCGCGATCGGCGATGGAGCGGCGCTCGGCTCGGCACTGGGCGCAGTAGCCGGTGTCGGTGCGCTCCCCATCACCGAGGTGAAATTAGTCGTGCCGTCGCTGTTGAGCGTGGCGTGCGCGACCAGCTTGTCGATCCAGATCTTCTCCAGCGCGATTACGCTTTCGAGCGGCTCGACGTGCGCGAGCCTGACCTCGGCGTGGCCCACCTCCACGAGCGGAGCGCCGCCGCCGTCCTGCACCGCGAGCTGATCGAGGGAGACCGCGCCGCTCACCGTGATCTTTGGCTGCGCGCTTGATGCACCCGCCTGTACGAAATGGACCTGCAGGTCCGATGACAGCGTGCCCGATGGGACCTTGATCGCGATCCGCTTCGGCGCGTATGCGACGTAGCGTTGAAGTTCGAGCTTATGCAGCCGCAAATCGACCACCGACTCCGGCGGATTCGCGAACGGCCGCGCGCGCCCCACGATGTGCATCGGGCTGCCGTCGATGATCATCTCGAGCAGCGGCTGGACATAAATATCGACATCGGCAGGCAGGTCCGCGATGAACGGAATGCCGAGCTGGATATGCTCGATGTGATGCTGCTGGGAGAGCACCTGATCATCGAAGCGAATGTCGCCGTCAGTGAGCCGGATGTTGGAGACCGCGAAACGCTGTGGTTTGCCGGGCGGCTTTTCTTTCGGCGGAGGGGGAGGCGGATTCGGCGACTCGAGCAAGTCGGAAAAATTGAAGCGCTGCTCGGCCTCGCGAATGATGTGAATCGAGGGTTTGGTGATCGAAACTTCCCTGACCACCGGCGCCAACCTGAACAGCGAGCTCCAGCCGACCCTCACTCGGATATGGCCGATATCGACAAACGGATCCGCGCCAGCGGGTTCGCCGATGTGCAACTGATCGATATCCAACCGCAGCAGGTAGAGATTGAAACCGATCTTGCCGACGGTGACCGGACGCTTTAATTGCTTGGCAACTGTCCCGACCAGAATGCTGTGCAGGACCATCGGCACCGCGATGTAGGTCGCGAGGCCGAGAAACAGAATGATGCCGAGCACCCATTCGCCGATTCGGCGCGCGCGCCGTGAGCGGACGAACCGCACGACGCCGTGGCCGAATGCGCTCGCGCGCTCCATGGCGGTTTTTCGCGAATCGCTCATCTACTGCGCGATCTGCCCTCCGTCACCTGAGTGCGCCGAACTGTAACACCAGAGAGCGCTTTTTGGCGATGGTACCAAGGGACTACACAGGTTGCGCGAACATTACGAATGCGGGAAACGAAAGAGCATGCCAAACGACTACGACGTCATTATCGTGGGCGCGGGATCAGCCGGCGCGGTCCTCGCGGCGCGCCTGTCCGAGGACCCCTCGCGCCGCGTGCTACTGCTCGAAGCGGGGCCCGACTACACCTCGGCTGAGGCGCCGCGGGAGATGCGCCTGGCCAATCCGGCCGGAATCATCCTGGCGGGGGAAAATCTGCAGCAATTCATGTGGGGCGCGCTAAAGGCGCAACGCAGCGATATCCAGCAGCCCATGCTCTACTGGCGCGGGCGCGGAGTCGGTGGCAGCTCCGCGGTCAACGGGCAAATCGCGATTCGCGGGATGCTCGACGATTTCGATATCTGGGCGCGCGAAGGATGCGACGGCTGGGCGGGCGCCGAAGTGCTGCCCTACTTCATCAAGCTGGAAGATGATCTCGACTTCGGCAGCGCGCCATACCACGGACGCGGCGGACCGATTCCGGTCATGCGCACGCCGCAGGAAGAGTGGGGCGGCGTCGATAAAGCTCTGCGTGATGCGTGCTTCGGGCTGGGCTACGGATGGTGCGCGGATCACAACGCGCCCGAGGGCACCGGAGTGTCGCCCTACGCGATGAATCGTCGCAACAATGCGCGTGTCTCCACCAACGATGCGTACCTCGAACCTGCGCGTGGGCGCGCCAACCTCCGCATCATCGGCGACGCGCTGGTCGACAGCGTCGAGTTCGACGGGCGCACCGCGGTGGCGATTCGGGTGCGCACTCGCGAGGGATGGCAGCGCATCGAGGGCGGTGAGATCATTCTATCCGCGGGTGCGATTCATTCTCCGGCGATCCTGATGCGTTCGGGCGTCGGCCCCGTCGAGACTCTCCGCGATTTGGGAATCCGCGCGATTGCGGAGCTGCCGGTCGGCCGCGATCTCATCGACCATCCGATGATCGCGATGAGCATGGCGCTCAAGCCCGCCGCGCGATGCTCCAATATCGAGTCGCGTCACACCAATTGCGCGGTGCGTTACAGCTCGGGCCTCGCCGGCGCGGGCCACAACGACATGTTCCTGCTGGCGATGAACCTACTCGGCTACAGCGAGAGTACCCTCGGCTACGGCTTCATCTGGATGACGGCGTATCAGACTTTCTCGCGCGGGGTGTTGCGGATTACCTCGCGCTCACCCGAAATCGATCCTGAACTGCGTTTCCGAATGCTCAGCGACGAGCGCGACATTGTGCGCATGCGCGACGGGATGCGGCGTCTGCAGGAACTCGCGAAGCAATCCGCCATCACCTCGATCGCCGAGCGCATCGGCTTCGGCAACCCGCTCCTGATCACGCAAGGCGTTTCGGAAGTGCCGCCTGAGGGCGCCGCGCTGGATCAGTGGATGATGGCGAATTGCTACGACTCGCAACACGGCGCGGGAACTTGCCGGATGGGGCCGGCGTCGAATCCGCGCTCGGTGGTGGATACTGAATGCCGCGTCCTCGGGCTGGAGCGCCTGCGCGTGATCGATTGCTCGGTGATGCCAGAAATCGTGCGCGCCAATACCCATCTCAGCACCGTGATGATCGCCGAGAAGATGGCCGATCGGATTCGCGGCAGGGTTCAACCCGCTAAAGCTTGAGCGTTGCGATGAATGACTTCATCTGCGCGATCGCCTCGGCGAGGTTTTGCTCGTAGGTGCGGCCCGACTTCGCGCGCGGCTTGAACGAGTGATCGCCGTCCTCGATCCACACGATGTGAATCTTCGCGGATAATTGGTACTTCGCGACTTCCTCGGGAAGCCCGAACGAGTCGCGCGTGCCCTGAAGAATCAGCGCGGGAGTTTTGAGCTTCTCCAGATGCGCGGTGCGCAGCCGCATGGGCGCGCCCGGCGGGTGAAACGGGTAGCCGAGGCAGATGAGGCCCGCGGCGCCGACCTCGTCGGCAACCATACTCGCGATGCGCCCGCCCATCGACTTGCCACCGATCACGATACGGCCAGGAGCGCCGAGTTTCGCAACGACCTCGCGCCAGGTTTGCATCAGGACCGGCTCGCGGTCGGGCGCGCGATTCTTACCGCCGGTCCGCCGCGCCTCCATGTAGGGAAACTCGAACCTGAGGACGCGCACAGCTTTGCCCGCAACGCCGTGCGCGATCGCATTCATGAACGGATGATCCATCGGGGCGCCGGCGCCATGCGCGAGCACCAAAACGGAGCGCGCGCTGGTGTTTCCGTCGATGATCGTTTCGCTCATGAATTTGCTTCAGCGACTTGTCCCATTTTGACAACCTCGGGCGCAACCAGCGAGTCACATTTCGCGGCGACGAGGCGAGCTTTAATGCCACTTCCGCACAGTCGCAAACCTCAACCTGCCATCTCATTGCGCCGGCATCGGCACAGCGGTTGCTCAATCTAAGAGTGGTTCACTGCAAGTTCGAGGTAGCGATGATGGAAGCGCAGATATTTTCGCTGGTCTATGTAAGTTCGGCCAGTCGGCTGATGAATGACGCGGAGCTGGAGGAAATCTTGCGCGTATCACGAGTGAACAATCAGCGCGACGGCATTACCGGCATGCTGCTGTACAAAGACGGCAACATCATGCAGGCGCTTGAAGGTCCGGAGGAAAAGGTCCTGCTGCTGACGGAGAAAATCCGCCGCGACCCGCGCCACTATGGATTGCAGGTGCTGCTGCGAGATCATATCAGAGAGCGGCAATTCGATCGGTGGGCAATGGCGTTTCAAAAGCTCGATCCACTTCCCATCGGAAGCCCCGACGGGTTGAGCGATTTCCTTGATGACGAGGTAGCGCCGCAGGCGTTCCGGTCCAATCCGGCCAAGGCGTATCGCTTGCTCCTCTCGTTCCGCAACAATATTAAATAGCCGCGGGCTTGGGCCGCACGGTCTGGATGCGATTGGCGTGCGGTTTCAGGGTCGAGGTCGATGCCTTGCGGATTCGCGCAGTGAACCAGAACGTCGCGCCGCGGCCGGGAACGCTGTCGACACCGATTTCCCCCCGCATGTGGTCCACGACCCGCGCGGCGATCGCGAGGCCGAGACCGGAACCGCCATATTTTCGAGTGCTGGAGCTATCGGCCTGCGAGAACGGCGCGAAGAGCCATTTTTTTTCGACATCCGGGGAGATACCGATGCCGGTGTCCGCGATGGTGAAACGCAGGTTCGCTTCGAGCGTGGTCTCGGATTCGCAGGTCACGGCCACCGCGACCTCACCGTGGTCGGTGAACTTGACCGCATTTCCGATCAGGTTCACCAGGACCTGACCCAGGCGGGTGGGATCTCCGGCCAGTACCAATGGGTGGACGGTCTGGTTGGTGACCTTAAGCGCGAGACCTTTTTCATTGGCCTGCTCGCTAAAATCGCCGATGATCGCCTCCAGCGTCTCGCTCAAATCGAACGCGACTTCCCGCATCCGCAGTTCTCCACCGGCGAGGCGTGAATAATCGAGAATGTCGTTGATCAGCCCCAGCATCGTGCGCGCGCCGGTCAGCGCGGTACTCGCCAGATCCAGTTGTTCCTCGTCGAGGCGAGTATCGAGGAGAATCTCGAGCGGACCAATGATGGCGTTCATTGGCGTGCGCATTTCGTGACTGATGAGGGCGAGGAATTCCGATTTGAGCTTCGCGGCTTGTAAAGCGTCCTGGCGCGCTTTCATCAATTCCTCGCGAAGGCGCGCGCGCTCGATCGCATAGAAGAGCGTCCTGCCCAGTACCCCCCCATCGAACAGACCTTTGACCAGGTAGTCCTGCGCGCCGGCTTTCACGGCATCGCGCGAGATTGCTTCGTCATCGTCGCCGGTCAGGATGACGATCGGGATGCTAGGCGCCGCGCGGTGAACTCGCGCGATAGTTTCCGCGCCGGCGCAGTCCGGAAGAGTGAGGTCGAGCAGTACCGCGACGAAATCGGCCGCGCCGAGCAGGACGATGCCGTCGGCTACGGTTTGGCAACAGCTCAATTGCCATCGCGCAAAGCGCGCGTCGGACAAGGCCTCCCGGACCAGCCGCGCGTCGCCCGGATTATCCTCGATCAGCAGAACCGCAAGCGCATCATCGCTGGTGGGCGGCATCTTCATCCAGCCTGGAGGGCAGCTTCACGATCGACAACCAGAAATCCTCGATGCTCCTTACCACCCGGACGAACTGGGCGAGATCGACCGGCTTCACGATGTAGCAATTGGCGTACAAATCATGGCTCTTCAAAACATCCGCCTCGGCGTCCGAGGTAGTCAGAATCACCACCGGGATGCGGCGCAGGATCGGATCCGCTTTCATTTCGCCGAGCACCTCGCGCCCGTCCTTGCCCGGGAGGTTGAGGTCGAGCAGCACCAGGTCGGGGCGTACACAGCCGGCGTACTTACCCTCATGGCGCAGGTGCTGGAGCGCCGACACTCCATCGTGCTCCACCGACAGATGGTTGGCGAATTTGCCGTCCTTGAACACCTCGCGCGCGAGGCGCACGTCGCCCGGATTGTCTTCGATCAGCAGAATCTCAATCGGCTGCATGAGATGCGACCGGTGACTCGGCGCGCGCGACACCATCGGGGAGCGTGAAGCGAAACGTCGCGCCGGTACCGACTTCGGACTCGACGCCGATCTGGCCGCCATGATGGAGGACGATCTTGCGGCATACCGTCAGGCCGATTCCGGTGCCGGGATATTTCTCGCGACTGTGCAGGCGGCGGAAAATCTCGAAAATCTTGTCCTTGTATTCGGGCGCGATGCCGATCCCATTATCGCCAACCGCGAACTCCCACGCCGATCCGGTGCGATCGGCCGAGATATGGATCTGCGGAGGCTGAGCAGCATGAAACTTCAGCGCGTTGCTGATTAGGTTCTGAAACAATTCCGCGATCTGCGGGGCGATCCCTCGCACCATCGGCATTGGTCCACGCGTCACCGTCGCGCCGGTTTCCGCAATCGCCAATTGCAGATTCGCCAGCGCCTGATCGAGTGCCACGCCTGCATCGATGGTCTCGAACGCGTCGCCCTCACCCGCGCGCGAATACTTAAGGAGGTCCGCGATCATGGTTTTCATCCGATTGGCGCCATCGACCGCATACGCTATGAACTCATCCGCGTCCGCATCCAACCGCCCCTTGTAGCGCTGCGCGATGAGCTGCAGGTAGCTCGCGACCATCCTTAACGGTTCCTGCAAATCGTGCGAGGCGACATACGCGAAGCGCTCCAGCTCCGCGTTGGACTTGGCGAGCTGGTCGCGCCAGCGGGCGAATTCACGCTCGACCCGTTTGCGGGCCCCGATATCATGCGCGATGGACGAGGCGCCGAGCAGCTCGCCCTTCGAATTTCTGATTGCCGAGATCCTGACCTCGACTTCGATGTGCTCGCCCGTCTTGGTCAGCCGCTCGGTCTCGACCCGCTGGGTCGCGTCCGAGGTCCGCAGGTGCGTCAGGATGTTTTCGAGTTCGCCGGCGCGCAGCTCGGGCGGAACAATGAGACTAATGTGACGTCCGATCGCCTCTTCGGCGGGGTAACCGTAAAGTTCCTCGGCGGCGGGATTCCAACTGATGATTATTCCATTTTTGTCCTTGCTGATGATCGCATCGTGCGAGGATTGGACGATCGCCGCGAACAGGGCCTGCCGCGCCTCGGCACGCTCCTGGCTCTCGCGCAACTCGCTCACTTTCCCGGCAGATCCTTGGTCGTCGCGCGCGTTTTTTACCGCCATAGGCGCGGCACATCACGCAATCGGTATGCCGACGGAATAGTTTGGGAGGGCTCAACGCAGACTGATGTCGCTCACGCGAGCAACTTCCGAAGCGATTTCGCCACGGGCGCGATGCCAAAAGCGTGGCGCTCTAATTGTCGGCTTCGACCCGCGTAGCTACCACATCACGCTCATGTAAACGACCATCGCGGCACCCATGATCGCGAGTACGATAGCCAATCCAATCGCGGGATAAGACGGTCGCGCGATAGTGTCTGAACCGTGCTTCAGCTCGCCGACCAGTTGCACGTGACGGATTGCCGAGGCGATGTTCATCACCACGCCGATCAGAATAAGCGCGGTGCCAGTGCTAACCGAGAAGCCGAACGACTTGATGCGGAAATCGGGGCGTACGGACGCCAGCTCGCGCAGGAACAGACCGAACCTCGCCACCACGAAGCCGAACCCCATCAGCGCGAGGCCGGTGCGAATCCACGCAAGGAAGGTGCGCTCCGCCGCCAGATAGACGCGCGGGTCCTGGTTGGATGGGGGCGCCAACGGATCCGCTGAGTGAGCTTACTTGGCGCCGGGCACGAGGCGATATTCCTCGATGCCGGGCCGCGCGTAGTCGCGAAGCTGGCGGACATCGCATAATGCGAGGCGGCGTTTGCCTACCAGTTCGGAGGGTTGAACCTCGCAGCCGCTCGCGTCAAACAGCTTGAAGCGCGAGAAATCACCTGGGTCGGCGTAGCGTACACAGGCGGCGCCGAGCACGCTGCCCGCGGTCAGATCCACCCCAATGTTGAATTCGGCGCCTTCGAAAAGAATCGTAGCCATACAGTTCCCCTCCCCCTGCGACTACTGCAAAGTTGGACAAAAGAAGTTGCAACATATTTGACGCGTTTCCACGGTCTTTGTTCATTCGAGCTACCGCGACTGCGTTTAGACACATTCATGTTTTAGCTGGTTTAAGCAACTGTTGCAAGCATTCAACCATTCAGTAGCGACACTGCTCGTTTTATAGTCTTTGCACGGATTCAGTAAGTAACCGGGATGCTACATCACTCAAATAGTAGTCAAAAACGCCATACTGTCAGAATTTCAATCAGGTAAGTTTAAGCGCCACCTGCTTTATCTACACATTGTAAGAAAGCTCTATTGACTTGATGTTGAATTTAAACTAAACGTAGCACGTTCTATGCTTTTTGTAGGGTTCAGCCGGGCGCGCGGTAACATCCTCGGGATCGCCGGAAATTCGCCGAACCTGTTTCTCTGAGCGGGGAGCTGAAAGCCCTCTGGACCAGGGCCGGAGGCTCCCCGCCTCCCCCAAAGCGCCCCAAGCACTGGGAAGACATAATGTTGTTGCTGTTGAAGCGGATCGTTGTCATCGAGGTAGCCAGTGGCGCCGTAAAAATCGATGCCCGGCGAGAGTTCGCGCTTCTCGCGGTAGCGTTGGAGCTGCACCTCGTCCCTATCGGTTGCGGGGTCTTATGCCATTCGACATTGCAAACGGCTATTGTGGGTCAACTCGGCCAAAACTTTTGCGCTTCGGATTCGACCGGCGCAGAATCACCCAAACGCTCAAGCGAGGGAAATGATGCGGCACATCGGGCTGGTATCGCTAACGGTGGCGCTGGCGCTGCTGGAGTACGCAATCCTGGGTTTGTTAGTCGGGCAAGCGCGCGGGAAATATAACGTTCCCGCGCCCGCAACCACGGGAGATCCGATCTTCGAACGATACTTCCGAGTTCATCAAAATACGATGGAGCAACTCGTTATGTTCGTGCCTGCGGTATTTATCTTCGCGATCTATGTCAACGGATTGGTCGCTGCGGCGTTGGGTCTGCTCTTCGTAATTGCGCGCGCGGTCTATGCCCGCGGCTACATCGGCAATCCGGAAAAACGCGCGACCGGCGCCGCGATAACCTTCGTCACCAATGCGATTCTGGTCCTGGGGAGCCTGATCGGGATTGTCGTGCGCGCTCTCTAGTTCACGCTGATCAGCGCCGCAGCAACGACGTCGGGGCGGCGGCGCGGGTTTACCCGGCAGGGCGCAAGCGGCTAGAGTCTCAAACTTCGAGAACGCGTTTTCACTCAAACTTAAATAGGAGATTCATCCATGGCGGAAGAACGCAAAGGCGCCGTTACGATGCGCGGTAACCCATTGACCCTGGTCGGACCGGAAATCAAGGCCGGACAAAAGGCACCCGAATTCCATTCGGTGGACAAAGCAATGCAGCCCATCGGTCTCGACAAGTTCAAAGGCAAGGTCAAGGTCATCAGCGTGATTCCCTCGATCGATACGCCGGTGTGCGACATGCAAACGCGGCGCTTCAACGAGGAAGCCTCCAAGCTCGGCGACGTCCAGATCCTGACCATCTCGATGGATCTGCCGTTTGCGCAAGCGCGCTGGTGCGGCGCGGCCGGCGTCGACAAGATCACGATGGTCAGCGACTTCAAAGACCCCCATGACTTCGGCAACAAATACGGCGTACTGATCAAGGAGCTCGGTTTGCTCGCACGGGCGGTTTTTGTCGTCGATAAGAACGACAACGTTACGCATGCGGAATACGTCAAGGAAGTTGCCAATCAGCCTGACTACGATGCGACCTTGGCAGCGGCCAAAAAAGCCGCCTCGGCATAAACATCTATAGCAGGGGGTCGGCGCATATCGCCGGCCCCTTGGTTTCCGTTCTTCAAATCTGGTCAACGGCCCATCCTCGTCGACGCAACCGACACCAGGGCGAGCGCCCGTTTCGTACGCATTGCTTCAAAATGAAATGGGAACCTTGCATACAGTAAAAACTGGCCGCGCTAAATCGCGAAGAAATCCAGTTATTCATTAGGTTTTCTAGTGGGCATGCTTTCTGCGTTTAGGGACCAATTAGGTCGAAAGCATCATGGGCAAACTGATTGGGCTAGCCGCGGTAGACTGGTCGTATCGTTGTAAGTATGTCGCCGTGCTGGATCGCTCCGGACGTCGGCACTTGGCCGATTGGGAAGTCGAGCTGAAGAAATGGAATCCGGATGACGCGAGCACCACCCCTAGTGGCTATGCGCTAGCGAGCCTGCGCGAAGCGATACGCGAACTGAATTGAACCGGATGCACACCATCCTCCGGTACAACCGGTGGCTACTTCGATGCAATGATCATTTCTTCCACGTCGCGCAGTCGATCCTTGCCAAAGAAGATTTCATCGCCGACGTAAAAGGTCGGTGACCCGAAGGTTCCACGTTCCACCGACCGGTTGGTATTCTCCAGCAGCCGGTTCTTTATCTCTTCAGTCTGAATCAAATCAAAAAAGCGATCGGCTTGCAGGCCGGCCTCGATAAGCGCCGCGCGATACACCTCGGGGTCGTCCATCTTTTTCGGCTCGGCCCACATATGCCGATACATCTCATCGACGTAGCGCTCGAACACGCCTAGCGACTGTGCGGCGATGGCGCCACGCATCATCATTAAGGTGTTCACCGGGAAGAAGGGGTTGCTCTTGAAGCGCGTGATCCCGTGCCGTTTTATAAAACGGTTCATCTCGATCCGCTCGTACTCGGGCTTGTTTTTGATGCCCGCCAGGCTTTGCGCCGGCGAGCGATTGTTGGTCAGCTTGAACACGCCGCCCAACAAAACCGGTATGTACTCGAACTTGACGCCGGTCCGCTGCTCGATCTCGGGAATGACGAGGTGACTTAGATACGCATTGGGGCTGCCGAAGTCGAAATGAAATTCTACCTTGACCATATACTCACCATTTCTCGCCGAAAGGACGAATCTCCTGTTCGAAAGTCCACGCGTCGCGAGGCTGCTGATAGAGTTGCCAGTAAGCCTCCGCGACCGAAGCTGGGTTCATGAGCCGACCGGGGTCGAGGTTCTCGAGTGCTGCCTCACCCTCATGTTCCTTGATGCGATCGCGCACCCATGCGGTGTCGACCCAAGAGTCGATAACCAGGTGTGCGACGTGAATGTTCTTAGGCCCCAGCTCTCGCGCCGCGCTTTGCGCGACCGCGCGCAAGCCGAATTTCGCACTCGCAAACGCCGCATACCCCACACCTCCTCTTAGACTGGCGGTGGCGCCAGTGAAGAAGATGGAGCCGTGCTCACGCGGGATCATAAGCCGCGCCGCTTCGCGTCCGGTCAGGAATCCCGCGTAGCACGCCATCTCCCATACCTTCCGAAACACGCGCTCGGTAGTTTCGACCAAGGGGAAATTGACATTCGCACCGACGTTGAAAATACAGACTTCGAGTGGAGCCTGCTTCTCGGCCTCGCGCAGAAAGGTGTTGATGTCGTCTTCTTTTCGCGCATCGAGGGAGCGTCCGAGGAGTCTTCCGCCGCGCGCCTCGACCTCCGCGATCAAGGGCGCGAGCTTGTCAGCGTTGCGGCGTCCGGCGAAAACGGTGAACCCCTCGCTCGCGAATTTTTTAGCGATGGCCCCGCCGATGTAGTCGCCTGCTCCGATCACCGCGGCCGTAGCATTTCTTGATTGCATATGTGTTTTCCCTGGGCTGACTTCCCTGGCGAAACGATCAGGGCTGACGACTATGCCCACGCCCGGAAGCCAACTCGATTGATCCACGGGTCGCAGTCTTCATTATCCGTTCCGAAAAACCCTCCTCGCTCACCGCGCGGGCGAGAACCAGGCCGCCGACCATGCACGCAAAAGCCGCAAGCGCATTTTCGCGACGGCGCGCAACGTCGCCGCCGGGCATCTGCTCGGCGAGGTATTCGAGCGCCTTCTTCGTTTCGATGGTGAACGCTTTGCGGACCGCAGGCGATTGCCTTGCGATGTCGGCGCCCAGCGCCGCGACCACGCATCCGTTCCCCGGCGCATCGCGATGCTCGCGCGAGAGATAATTCGCAGCGATCTCGGGAAACACACGCTTCCCGCGCTGGCGTTGTGCGATTCGCTCCCAAACCTGCTTTCCGCGCGCGGCGGCGAACCCGATGGCCTCGGCCGTGATCGCTTGCTTCGATCCGAATTGACTGTAGAGACCCCCGTGCGTGAGGCCGGCCTCGCTGGTGATCGCGTCGACCCCGGTCGCGCTGATTCCGCGCTCGCGAAATAAGCGCGCGGCGGCGCGCAGTATTTGTTGATGATTAGTTTGCGCCTTTTGTTTGGAAACCCGCATTCGTGCGCCCCATCGCCCTGTTGCCCTTGACACAATTGATTACGAGCGTCATCAATATACGTAAGATTACGAGCGTCATCAATAGAGCAGCGGTTCGCCGTGACTGCAAATTGCTGACGCCTCCTGGTACCTTGCGCCTCAGGATCGCAGCGCCTGGACGCATGAACTTGATGTCAGGCCCTTCAAAGAAAAGTTCTAGGCCGAAGAGCCAGAGATCTTTATGACGAACGAGTTGACCCTCTGGGGAATCGGAACCAGCCGCACCATGCGCGCGCATTGGACGCTGCTGGAACTGGGTCTCGACTACAGTTGTCATTCGATCCGCTCGCGGACCGGCGAAACCCTTACCGACGAATTCATAAAGCTAAATCCCAGGCATAAAATTCCGGTCCTGAGGCACGGTTCCTTCCTGCTAACTGAAAGTGCCGCTATCGTTCAATACCTGATGGAGACCTTTGGGGATTCCTGCTCGGGGCTATATGCTCCGCAGGATGCCGAAGGCCGGGCGACCTTGAACGAATGGTGTTTTTTCATCATGTCTGAGCTCGATGCCGGGTCGCTTTACGTTGTGCGTCGTCATCAACACCTGGCTCAAACTTACGGCCCGGCTCCTGCCGCGGTGGATTCGGCAAAAACCTATTTCCTTCACAATCTGGAGGCGATGGCGCCGAAAATCGCCAGTGACTCACCATATTTGTTGGGCGACCGACTGAGCGCGGCCGATATTCTTCTGATGACCTGCCTCGATTGGGCCGCATTGGAGGGCATAGCGTTGCCGAGTAGCTTGGTTCCCTTTCGGGAGCGAATCGCGCGGCGGCCCGCCTACCAGGCCGCCATGAAGAAAAACTTTCCGGAGTTTCAGCGCTAACGAGAGCGATGGAGTTATAAGATGGCGGGACCGCTGGATAGCGTTCGGGTACTCGATCTTTCCACCATGGTGGCGGGACCGGTGGCGACCATGATGCTCGCTGATCAGGGCGCCGAGGTCATCAAAATCGAATCACCCAGCGGCGACCTCATGCGTCATTTCGCTTTCGGCCGCAACGGGATGTCCGCTTCCTTCCTGTCCTGCAACCGAAACAAACGCTCGATTGCCATCGATATAAAAGCCACTGAGGGTCTGGGAATCATTCGAGAGCTGATCGCGACCGCGGATGCCTTGGTGCATAACTTTCGTCCCGGCGCGGCCGAGCGGATAGGTCTCGGGGAAGAGTCAGTGCGAAACATCAGGCGCGACATAATTTATGTCTCGATAAGTGGATTTGGAGAACACGGACCCTTTGCCGGACAACGCGCTTACGATCCGGTGATCCAGTCCTTGAGTGGCCTGGCGGAAATTCAGCGCGATCGAGATACCGGGCGGCCGCGGATGATTCGTACCATAATCGCGGATTATACCACCGCTCTGACGACCGCCCAGGCGATAACCGCGGCGCTTTTCGCGCGTCTGCGGACCGGCGAAGGGCAACATGTGCGGGTTGCGATGCTGGATGCGATGATTGCCTACCTATGGCCTGAAGCAATGCCCAGTCTTACTTTCGTCGGTGATGAAATAGATCCATCAGAGGGCGAAACCGGCCCAGACCTGGTCTATGCGACCAACGACCGATATATCACCGCCGCCGCCCTCTCAGATGACGAATGGGCAGGAATGTGCCGCGCGCTCAAGCGTGAAGACCTAATCGAAGACCAACGTTTCAAGACCGCGCGCGATCGTGCCGTGAACGCGGTCGAGCGACGTGAGATTACGGCCTCGGAACTGGAGAAATGGAATGCGAACGAGATTCTTCCAAGACTGCTCGCCAACGACGTTCCGTCCGCCCCGGTCCTGAGCCGATTCGAGTTGCTGCAGCATCCGCAGGTTCGTGAAAACCAGATCCTCGAAGAGCATAACAGCGCCAGGTTCGGAACCGTCAGGCAGCCGCGCCCGGCCGCGCGCTTTGATCGTACGCCTGCATCCATTCGCACCCTCGCCCCCGCGCTTGGAGAGAACAATGCGGAGATCCTCAGCGAGCTAGGTTATGGAACCGCCGAAATTGCGCGGCTGGAAAGCGAGAAAGTTTTGCATTCATCAATGCCAAGGCGCCCTGAATAGCAAGTAAATCGCCGACCTGGCGATCGTCCGAGACCGGCGCGGGCGCTACCACACTCGCGCCGCCGACGGATCTCGCAGTGCGCGAAGTCGAGACCGCATCAATCAGCGGACGCATGCGGGCTTCGATTTTACGCCGACGGCAGCCGGCTCGAGCTTGTACAGTGACCCCGCAGCGCTCGGGTAGAACATATCGGCGCAGTAGTCCGGCTGGACCATCGTCCCAGACGTCATTGCCGGCAAGGGGGCTGACCGCGCGATCTCCTGACCCGTCGCCGCGTTGCGCCACACGACCTCGTCCTGCATGTTGAGGTCCGGAATCTCGGCGCCGGGAATGTCCGAGCCTACGATGACGCGCTGATTGGGCGGGCCGATGATGGCGATGAATTCGGTGGTTGTTTGCGCCACCTTCCAGGCCGTCCGCAGTCCGGAGGAGCCCAGATGCACCGCGGCGATCTCACCTGGCAGCGCGTCCATGGCGTAGATCAGGTCCGATTGCGGATCGACCGAGACCGTTGCCGCATTCCAACTGACAGCCTGTGTTCCATCGGGAGCCTGCTTCGAGAATGCGACCTTGACGAGCGGCGGGATGGGATCGCCGGCGAAGGGCTGGATCATGAATTTTTTCGACGCGTCTGCCTGATTGATCGCGAAAACGCTCAACGGCGCGGATCCAGGGAGCCCGTTGGATTGGCCGACAACCCAATCGTGCAGGACCACCAGCGCCCAGCCTGGGGTCTGGCCGGAGAGAAGCAGCGTACCCGGATTCCAGGTGGTATCGAGGGTCAGATGTCCCTGCTTGAGTTCATAGCGAATGCAGGTGTCCGAGACGAAGAAATAAACGTATTCGTGACCATTGTGCTCACTGAGCGTCACGCGTCCGATAACGTCGGCCGGCATGGTGGTCTGATCAATGATCGTCATCGTGCGTGGATCGATCGTGACCAGGACCGAGTCGGGGACGTCCGCGGGGTCCGGACAATCGGCGAGCGCATGGGGACCCTGAATCGTACAGCCAGCCTGACGGTAGAATGCCTTGGCGACGATGGTACCGTCGCTCGTCGCGTTGAATCCGTTGTAGGTGGTGTCTGCCGCTGCCGCCTGGCCGGTTGGTAGCGCGAGCGTTCCGAGGACCTTGCCATTGAACGGATCGATTTGCGCGAGATGATATCCATAGATCACGTACAACTTGCCGTTGTCCAGAAGGGCTTGGGCGCCTGGATAGTCCCACTCGCCGTTGTCCACCGTATTGATCAGTTGGTCGTACCAAAGGGGCTGAAGGGTATCCGGATCGATCCGTGCGACGTAGGCGCCGATGCAAGAGGAATCGTTGCCGGAACCTCCGCCGTATAGAAAAATTTGGTGAGGACTCAAATAGGTGATGTTCCAGACGCACGGATAGATCTCCTCCGACTGCACCGTGGTGACAGTGTTGTTCCCCGAGAACCGTCCCCCGAACGTTGCCTTGGGAAAGAGATGCGAACGGCCGGAGTCATGGTGTTCGAACGCGGCGAGCGACGAGTACCAGGGGCGATTTCCGATGGTTTCCTGACCATGCGCGAAGGACGCGGTTACGAGCGATACCAACGCGATAACCGCCAACGCTATTCGATAGCCTGGTCTGCCTTTGCCTGATTGAACTGCCCCCATCTATTCTCCCCAGCAATTCCTCGGAACCCATGCGCCGATGCGTTTAGGTCAACATTCTGTGCCTACCATAAGACTCGACTAACGGACGCCGCTCCCGGAGCCATAGTTTTGTATCGCGAGTTTCGAGATCCTTCGGGAGACGCACAAGTGACCTTTTGACGATGCCGAAAGGTCACTTGTGCACTTCCACCGTCGCTGGCCCATGCTTTTCGAGCACCTCGATCGATGCGCCACGGCGGCCGCGACGAGCCACGAACGAGATCGATGAGGTTCCCAGTCGCAAGTCGTCGAAGCGAATCCAGTCCAGCCATTCCGGGATGATCGGCGAGCGCATCACGATCCGATGATCAAACCCTCGCACCTCGATTCCCAAAATCGACTGCATCAAAAGGAACACGCTCGCCGCCGCCCACGCCTGCGGATGACAGGCGACCGGATACGGCACCGGTCCCAGGCTCGGCTCGCGGGAAAATCCGCAAAAGAGTTCCGGCAGACTTTGGTTGTTGAGGCCTGCCGCCGCGTTGAACAGCCCGGTCATGATTTTCATCGCGCCATCAGTGCGACCCGCAGTCGCCAGCCCCCATGCGGCGATCGCGTTGTCATGCGGCCAGATCGAGCCGTTGTGATAGCTCATCGGATTGTAGCGGCGTTCACCACTGCTGAGCGTGCGGATGCCCCATCCGGAAAACATGTCCTCGGCCAGCAGGCGTTCTGCGAGGATCTCGGCGCGTTCGCCATCGAGGAGGCCCGCCGCCAGGCAGTGCGCGCCGTTACTGGCCAGCACCGCGCAGGGACGCTTGTCGCCGTCGAGCGCGAGCGCGAGAAATTTTTCCTTCTTCAACCAGAAGTCGCGTTCGAAGTTCAACTTGAGAGTGCGCGCCTCTTCGCGCAGATGATCGCGCAGATCGTGCCGATTGAGCCGGCCCGCGACCTCCGCCAGCGAGCAGTACGCCGCATAGGCATAGCCCTGCACTTCGGCCAGCGCGATCGGCGGGCGGGCCAGACTCCCATCCGGATGCGAAATCGCATCGAGGGAATCCTTCCACCCCTGGTTAGCGAGGCCTTTTGGTGTCTCGCGTTCGTACTCGATGTAGCCGTCACCGTCGCGATCGCCATGATTCCCGATCCAATCCAGTGCGCGCTCGACATTTGGCCACAACTCCTCGGCGAGTTTCAGGTCACCCGTCGCGGCGACGTAACGCCCGATCAGCCACAGGAACAGCGGCGTCGAATCGATACTGCCATAGTAGCGCCCGAACGGAATCTCGCCGGTGTTCGCCATCTCGCACGCGCGCATCTCATGGATGATCTTGCCCGGCTGCTCATCCCGCGCTTCGTTATTTTCGGCGCCCTGCAGCGATGCGAGAGTGCGCGCGACCCCCGCCGCAAGTTCCGGGAAAAACGGCAGCACCGAGAGCGCGGTGATGATGCTGTCGCGGCCGAACAGCGTCGCAAACCACGGAATCCCCGCCATGATGATGTGCCCGCGATCGTTCGCGGTGATCAGCGCCGCGAGGTCGCCCAGCGAGCGCTCGATCAGCGAATTGGCGACCTGATTGCTGGTCGTGATGCGGGTAAAGCTTGCGGCTATCTCACCCACTTCGCGGCGCCGGCCTACCAAGGCGTCGCCGAAGGTGCGCGGCACCACGATTCTGCCGTTGAGGCGCGGAGCATCCTGGCGCGCCTCGACGCGAATCTCCATCTCACATGCGGCGTCGCGCTTGAGCGACAGCGAGTACAACGCGCTGGCTTCCGAGAGGCTGGTCGGTTTGCGACTGAAACTGATGAGGGTCGCGCGCTTGCGGTGGTCGAGTCCGGTGTAGGTAAACTCAACCGAATGTTTCCCAACCGCGGGCGGGTGAGTCTCGCCGCGTTTCGTGCGCGAGAGACCTCGCACCTCGAACATGTCGCGGAAGTCGGCGCCGAGCGCGAAGTTCAGCTCGATTTTCACCGGCGCGGAAGCAAAGTTGTGGATCGCGATTTTCTGGAAGAGCCGCGCCCCGCTCAGCACCCAGCTGCGCTGGATCTGGATCAGATCGCGCTCCAGCAGCTTCGAATTGTCGGCGCCGCGCAGGTCGGGATTGGTGAGATTCGCGCGCACCTCGCTGTTGTCGTCGCTGACGTAGGAATTGAGGAAGTGTGGGACCTCGCCGGCGATCGCGATCTCGAAGCGGCTCAAATGGCGCGTGTCGCGATAGAAAAATCCCAGCGCCTCGAGCGGCGACTCGAGGATGTCGCCGGTGGTTTCGAACACTACGAACGATTCGCCCTGCGCGAGCACGCGGGTAGTGCGCCGCGACGCCATCGCCGACGCGAGGATGTAAAAATCGCCGCTGATTCTGCGCAGCGTGCTTCGCACGCGCGGACCGCCGCGCCCGTTCGAATCATCAGTTAGGACGCGAGTGGGAACAACGATGGCGCCGGCGGTGCGCTTTCCTGATTCAGGTGCGATTGATGCCACGTGCCAACCTTACGCAGTCGAGATGATTAACGCCGGTCTGAAGACCCCAGATGCCGGCCTCCTCCACACCTACCCGCGCAACCGATCCGTATCAATCCCAACCTCACTAATGGGGCACGTTGATGGCGAGCGCACTATCGGGCGATAATCGCTGACCATGTACGAGGCCGACACTATCGCGAAGTTACTCGAATGCGGCGCTGCGCATGACCCCGCGCTGGGCGCGCCCGGCCGCCGGCCGCTTACCTATCAGGCGTTGCGCGCGCTTAGAGAACGGACCGCGCTGACACTGAATGCGCTCGGTATTGGCGTGGCGGATCGGGTTGCAATCGTGCTGCCCAACGGCCCCGAGATGGCGAGCGCGTTTCTCACGGTGGGAAGCGCCGCGACCGCCGCTCCCTTGAATCCCGGCTATCGTTACGAGGAGTTCGATTTCTATCTTTCCGACTTGCATGCGAAGGCGCTGTTGATTCTCGCCGACATGGACAGTCCGGCACGCGCGGTCGCGAATGCGCGAGGCATCCCAATCCTCGAACTCGAGGCTGACCCGGCAGGACCGGCAGGCGAATTTTCGATAAGACCAACCTCCACCGTCGCGAGTCATCATCCAATCACATCAAATTCTCCCGGGCCGGAGGACGTCGCACTGGTTCTGCATACTTCCGGCACCACTGCGCGGCCTAAAATCGTTCCACTCCGTCATCGCAATGTGACGGCATCCGCGGTGAACATTCAGCGCACACTCAGCCTGACGCGCGACGATGTCTGCCTCAACATCATGCCGCTCTTTCACATCCACGGATTGATTGGCGCGGTGCTGTCGAGCCTTGCCGCGGGTGCCTCGATCGCATGCGCCCCGAGCTTCGACGCGCTGAAGTTTTTTCGCTGGTTCGCCGAAAGCAATCCGACCTGGTACACCGCGGTGCCCACGATGCATCAGGCGATCCTCGGCCGCGCGGCGCGCAACCTCGAAGTCATCGCGGCGGGTCGGCTGCGCCTGATTCGTTCGTCGTCTTCCTCGCTGCCACCGTCAGTCATGCAGGATCTGGAGGAGGTGTTCGGCGTGCCGGTGCTCGAATCGTACGGCATGACCGAGGCCGCGCATCAGATGGCGTCTAATCCTTTGCCGCCGGGCAAACGCTTCGCGGGCAGTGTGGGCATCGCGTCCGGCCCCGAGATCGCGATCATGGACGAGGCGGGCAACATCCTGAAAGCGAACGACATCGGTGAGGTGGTGATTCGCGGCCGCGACGTGTTTGCCGGCTATGAGAACAATCCCGACGCAAATGCCAAGGCCTGGAGCGACGGATGGTTCCGGACCGGCGATCAGGGATATCTCGATGAGGCCGGATATCTCCGGCTCACCGGGCGGCTCAAGGAGCTAATCAACCGCGGCGGCGAAAAAGTCAGCCCGGTCGAGGTCGAGAGCGCGCTGCTCAGTCATCCCCTCATCGCGCAAGCGGTGGCATTCGCGGTAGCGCATCCGATGCTCGGCGAAGAAGTGGCGGCCGCCATCGTGCTGCGCGAGGGTGTGACTCCAAGTGAGCATGAGGTGCGCGAGTTCGTCGCGGAGCGCCTCGCGCAGTTCAAAGTGCCGCGCAAGATCGTGTTCCTCGATGCGATTCCGAAGGGATCCACCGGCAAGCCGCAGCGCATCGGACTGGCAAAGGTCCTCGGTCTGGAATCGTGAAGATCGCAATTTTCGGCGCAGGTGCGATCGGCGGCTTGCTCGGGGTCAAGCTGGTGCAGGCGGGCGCCGAGGTCACGTTCATCGCGCGCGGGCCTCATCTCGAGGCGATGCTCCGTTACGGCATCACGCTGATCAGCGAGGGTAAGTCGGTGACCGTTAAGGCGCGCTGCATCTCGCAACCCGAGCAAGCCGGCGCGCAGGACTACGTCATCGTCACGCTCAAAGCGCATTCGCTGCCGGCGGCCGCACCGCAGATTGCCAAACTTCTCGGGCCAGAGACCTCGCTCGTGATGGGCGTGAACGGCATCCCCTACTGGTATTTTTACGGCCTCGATTGCAAATGGCGCGACCGCACCATCGAAAGCGTCGATCCGGACGGCATGCTATGGCAAACGCTGCCGCCGGCGCGCGTGATCGGATGCGTGGTTTATCCAGCCGCAGAAGTTATCGAGCCGGGCGTCATCGAGCACACTTATGGCAATCGCTTCTCGCTGGGTGAACCGGACGGATCAAAGAGCACGCGCGTCGAGGCATTGGCGAAACAGTTGATCGCAGCCCGGTTGAAAGCTCCGATCAGATCGCAACTTCGCGATGAACTCTGGGTCAAGCTATGGGGCAATCTATGTCTCAATCCGCTCTCGGCTTTGACGACATCCACGCTGGATCGCCTGGCCGGCGAGCCGGATTTGCGCGAAGTCAGCCGCACCATGATGCGCGAGGCGCAAGTGGTGGCGGAATCGCTGGGGGTGAAGTTCGGCGTCGATCTGGAACGGCGCATCGATGGCGCGCTTGAAGTGGGCGCGCATAAGACCTCGATGCTACAAGACCTCGAGCGCGGCCGTCCAATCGAGATCGACGCGCTGCTTGGCGCGGTAGTCGAACTCGGCGAGTTGACCGGCGGTGAAATGCCGATGTGCCGGGCGATCCTCGCTCTCACGCGCGAGCGCGCCCGCCGCGCCGGTTGCTATTCGGGCTAAATCGCAACATCGAATCGCGTATCCGAACACCTGATGTCGGGACACAGGACGAAGCCCACCTCAGCGACCCACCTCGTCGAGCAGCGCCTTGGCCTCTTTCAAGTCGGCGGTGTCGAAGCCCTGGGTGAAACAGGTGACACTCGCAAAGCCTGTGTCGTCTCATGCTCAAAGAAGCGCACGCGGCACGTTCGCTCCCCATTTGGCTATTGCTACATAGATCATGGAGAAACGGATCGGTGGACTTGCGATTTTGAATGGCAGCGCCGCAGTTGCTACCGACACCTCGGACCCAGCGAAGTGACTTTCGGCGTTCGTTGGTCTATGGAGTTGACATCATATGGATTAAATTTCATATTGAACGTTGAGACAGTGAGTGAGCTGGGTTGTTGAGATCGGCGATGAGTTCGAATCGGAGTTCGATGCGCTGCGTCAGGACGTGCGGACCGAAATCCTGGCCTCGTCGCGCCTGCTCCAGCAATTCGGACCGCAATTGAGGCGGCCCCGCGTTGACACGCTGAAGGGGTCTCGCCATTCGAATATGAAAGAGCTGCGCTTCACGCGGCGGACGGTGAATGGAGAGTGGCCCTCGCCTTCGATCCGAAGCGCAAGGCGATTCTGCTCGTGGCCGGCGACAAGTCGGGCGGCGGCGAAAAACGCTTCTATCGCGATCTGATTCGCAAGGCCGATGACCGTTTCGATGCCCATCTTGCCCGATTGAAAATGAAAAGGAGCTAACCATGGCGGTGAACGTGAATGACAAGATCAGGAAACTGCGCTCTGCTCAGCGCAGAAGGGTCGAGCCCCGCGCCGCCCGGTTGATCGCTGAGGAAATGACCTTGCGTGAGCTCAGACACGCACGCAAGCTCACGCAGATGCGCATGGCCAAGACCCTCGGCATCACCCAGGACAGCGTTTCGCGCCTGGAAAAACGCAGCGACCTTCTTTTGTCCACGCTCCGCAAGACGATCAAGGCGATGGGCGGCGAACTCTCGCTAGTCGCCGAATTCCGCGACCGCCCGCCAGTCGTACTGTCCGGTATCGCCGACGACGTTTCCCGCCCCAGGCCAACCGGGCGCAGACACGCGCAGGTTTAGCGATGTGGTACTGCGCAGCGTGAACGCGCTCGAATATTCCATCAGTAGGCTTTAGCGAAAAAGGCGCGCTCGGTTGCGGGCTCGGCGCACACGATGCATTTGCTCGGCGCAATATTCTGATTGAGTGGAATCGCGCGGCAGGTCGCCTTGGTCTCCTCGCGGATTTTGGTTTCGCACGCGGGGTTGCCGCACCAATAGACGTGCGCCATCCCGCCGCCGCCCTCGCCCTCCATCTGTTTGGTGAATGCGGCATAGTCGGTGAATTCGCGCGTATTGGCGTTGCGATTGGCGAGCGCCTGATCGAAGAGCGATTGCTGAATTTCCGCAAGCAGCGATGTCACGCGCGAGGGAACCTCGGCGAGAAACGCCTTTTGCTTCGCCTCGGGACCGAGGCGATCGCGGCGCGCGAGCACCACTTCGCCGGCGGCCACATCGCGCGGGCCGATCTCGAGGCGAATCGGAACGCCGCGCATCTCCCAATCGTTGAATTTGAAGCCGGGAGTGAGGCCCTCGCGGGTATCAATCTTCACCCGCACGTCACCTCTTTCGAGCTCATCCCGAATATCGCGCGCGGCGGCGAGGACCTTCTCGGCTTCCTCAGGCTTGCGCGAAATCGGCACGATCACGACCTGCGTCGGTGCGACTGCCGGTGGAAGCCGCAGCCCCTGGTCGTCGCCATGCACCATGATGATCGCGCCGATCATCCGCGTGGTCATGCCCCAGCTGGTTTGCCATGCATACTGAAGCTGGTTGCTCTCGTCGAGGAAACGAATTTCGAAAGCCTTGGCGAAGTTCTGGCCCAGGAAGTGCGAGGTCCCGCATTGCAGCGCGCGCCCATCGGCCATCAGCCCTTCGATGGTGTAGGTCTCATCGGCGCCGGGAAATCGTTCGGCTGCGCTCTTGCGCCCCACGACGAGTGGAATCGCGAGGAAGTCCTCTACAAATTGTCGGTAAACCTCCAGCATGGTCAGGGTCTCGCGCTCCGCTTCCTCACGCGTCGTATGCGCGGTATGCCCTTCCTGCCACAGGAATTCCAGCGTGCGCAGGAACAGCCGGGTGCGCATTTCCCAGCGCACCACGTTGCACCATTGATTCACCATCATCGGCAAATCGCGATGCGAATGAATCCACTGCGCGAACATATGATTGATGATGGTTTCGCTGGTCGGGCGCACGATCAGCGGCTCCTCGAGCAGCTTGCCGCCACCATGGGTGACGACGGCGACCTCGGGCGCGAAGCCCTCGACGTGCTTCGCCTCCTTTTGCAGGAAGCTCTGCGGGATGAGGAGCGGAAAGTACGCATTGCGCGCGCCGGTCTTCTTGATGCGCCGATCGAGCTCGTCGCGCAGCAACTCCCAGATGCCGAAGCCGTCGGGACGAAACACCATCGAGCCGCGCACCGGCGAATAATCCGCCAGCTCGGCGCGAATGATGACGTCGTTGTACCATCCGGCGAAATCAGTGCTGCGCGGGGTAACCTTTTTTTCGTTTGGTTTTTCTGCGGCCATCTGCTTGTGCGACGATTTCAGCGTATCGTCAATCGATTGAGTCTCCAGATATTATCGGCTGAGATCAACGCGGAAACCACCGGAGGGCTCCCGATGAGGCTGAAACATCCGACCATCGCCTCGCTGGCGATCGTCATCGTCATGATGCTTGCGACTCGATGCCTCGCGGCCGGCAACGACACCCGCATCATCGAGGTCAGCGGCATCGGCGAGGCGCGCTCGGCTCCTGATATCGCCAACCTGAGCCTCCAGATCGAGACGCATGCGGCGACCGCGGAGGAATGTTCGAGCAAGAACGCCGCGCTCGCGCAGAAAGTTGTCAACGAGCTGAAGGCCAAGCTGGCGGGCAAGGGCACCGTCGAGACCGGCGATTATTCGCTCAATCCCGAGTATCGCGAGAACAACCAACCGCCACAAAAACCGGTCATAACGGGTTATACCGCGCAAAACACCATCACGGTCGAGACCACCGAGCTGACGCTGCTGGGCTCGCTCATCGATGGCGCTATTTCATCAGGCGCAAATCGCATCAACTATCTGAACTTCGGTCTGCGCGATGACACCAAGGCCCGCTCCGACGCGATCACTGCCGCCTCGAAAGATGCGCAGGCGCAGGCGCAAGCACTCGCCGCGTCACTGAATGTGAAACTGAAGCGCATCGTGAAGGCGTCGACGGTTCCAGAGCGCGGCCCCATCATGCCGATGGCAAAGATGGCTGGAGCTTTCAGCATGGCGGCCAACGCGCCGACACCGATCGAGGCATCGCAAATCAGCGTCAGCGCCACAGTGTCGTTGACTTACGAAATCGAGTAGCGGGCGAGATTCCAGAGCTATCAACCAAGGAGAATGTCGTGAAAAATTTCGATCACATCATCTATGAGACTCCAGCCGAGCACGTCGCGAGAATCGTTCTGAATCGCGTCGCGACGCGGAATTCGCAGGACACGCACTTCCTCTATGAGCTCAACGACGCCTTCGATACCGCCGCGCAGGATGATCAGGTCAAGGTGATCATACTCGCCGCGAACGGTCCGCATTTTTCGTCCGGCCATGATCTGCGCGAACGCAATGGCGTCGAGAATTTGCGCAATCATAAGACCGTCGGTACCTGGTGCGGCTTTTCATGCGTGGGTGCCGAAGCGCAAATGTCACGCGAGAAGGAACTCTACATCGGCCTGTGCGAACGATGGCGCAACATTCCCAAGCCCACCATCGCGGCGGTGCAGGGGCGTTGCATCATGGGCGGTCTGATGCTCATTTGGCCATGCGACATCATCATCGCCAGTGAGGACGCGCAGTTTGTTGACTATGCGACCAGCTTCGGGGTCAACGGCGTCGAATACCTGGCGCATCCGTGGGAGATGGGCGCGCGCAAGGCCAAGGAATTCCTCTTCACCTGCGACTCGATGTCAGCGGCTGAGGCGTATCGTATCGGCATGGTGAACCATGTCGTGCCGCTCGCGCAGTTGCAGGATTTCGCGCTCACGATGGCGAAAAAAATCGCGACCAAACCGCTCTTCGCACTCAAGCTCGCGAAGGAGTCGGTGAACGCGATGGAAGACGTGCAAGGGCGCGTCGCGGCGATGAATACCTCGTTCGCGTTTCATCAGCTAGCGCACACGCACAATTTGAAGGTGTTCAACATGCTGATGGATCCGTCGGGTCTGCCGCCCGAAACGGCGAAGACCATCGGCATCGTTGCGGGCAACAAAACCGATTAGGCAGCGGTGCCGGCATCCGAGATGAGCTGGCTCCCTAGTGGTGCGTTTGATGTTCCGCCGGATGTGATTCCATCGGATGTTCCGCGGGCGGATGTTCCGCGGGCGCCGGGTGTAGTGCCGCGATCTTCTCGCCGTGTTGCCGCTCCAGCTCGGCCCGCGCTTGCGTATGCTCGCGCTCCATCGCCTGTTGCTGAGCGAGATGCTGGTGCGCCTGCGCCTGTTGCTGCTCCTGATGCTTGCGCTCCAGCTGCTCGACCTGCTGTTCGTGCTGATGTTGCATCGAGGCGACCTGCGCGGCGTGCCGGCGTTCGTTTTCCTCGAGCTTGGCGGCATCGTTCTGACGCCGCGCCTCCGCCTGGTCCTGGGTATGCTGGCGCTCGAGGTCCTGCATCTGCGCCGCATTCTTGCGATGCAGCTCATTGAGCTGCTGCTGATGTTCGCGCGCGGTTTGTTGCTCACGTTGAGTGTCGACCCGCTCGAATTCATCCGTTTGCTGCGCGTGCCGGTCGTCGAGTTCCTTCTCCTGATTGACGTGCGTGCGATTGGCGGTCTCCAGCAGCGCCGGATTCCAATCGGGATGATGCTCGCGCGCCCAAGCGGGATCTTTGTGCGCCCACCAGTTCACGTCATGCCACTGATGATGTTCGTCTTCGTCGCCGATCCACTCCGGGTGATGCTGCGCGACCCAGGCCGGGTCGTGCTGATGCCACCACGCATCGTCATGCCATACATGATGCTGGTCGAAGTCGCCCCACCATTCGGGATGGTTGGTCGCCACCCAGTTGGGTTTGCTTTGCGCCCACCACGCGGCGGGTAGCCATACGTGACGCTCATCGAAGTCGCCCCACCATTCAGGATGGTTGGCGCGGACCCAGTCGGGCTTGGTCTGCCACCACCATCCCGCGGGATGCCAGGCATGCTGATCATCGAAGTCGCCCCACCAATCGGGATGGTTGGTGCGGCACCAGTCGGGTTGGTTTTCCCACCACCATCCGGCGGGCCGCCAATAATGTTGCTGGTCGAAATCACCCCACCACTCCGGGTGATGCTCGGGGACCCAGTCGGCATGATTCTGAAACCACCAGGGCGCGGCATACCAGGTACCCTGGTAGTAGTCGCCCCACCAATCAGGATGATGCGCCGGGACCCACGTGGGTTGGAAGGTCCACCACCACGGCGCCGGATACCAGATGCCATTGTCGAAGTCGCCCCACCATTCGGGATGATTCTTGCGCACCCACGCCGGCTGCAGGCGCCACCACCATGAGGCGGGATACCATTCGTCGTGGTCGAAATCACCCCACCACTCAGGATGATGCTCGCGCGCCCATTCGGGTTGATATTTCCACCACCATGAGGCTGGGTGCCAGGTGTTTTGATAAAACTCGCCCCACCATTCCGGGTGATGCGCGCGAACCCATCCGGCATTCTCGCGCCACCACCAGTCAGCGGGATGCCATACGCGCGCCTCGTCGAAGTCGCCCCACCAATCAGGATGCTGGGCACGGACCCAATCGGCACGGTTTTCCCACCACCAAGCGGCGTCGCGCCAGGTGTGGCTGTCGTCGTAGTCGCCCCACTTCGGTTGCGGAGGCAGCGGCTCGGGAAACGGTTTGAACTGGGCGTGCGCGACAGTGCTGAAGAGCAGCATCAGGAGCGCGGCGCTCATCAGAACCTTAATCCTGCTCATCTGGTACCTCATGTTCGAGCAAGGCGGCCGGAACAAGCCCGCGAATTCATAATCGATGCGGCGGCGCATCGTGGATTAGACGCGCGTCGGCATCGCATCGTTTACCCTCGATGCGTATCGCAATTTTCCCGGCGAGGTTCAAGTATTTCGCTGCCGCAAACGCGATGTAACCTCGCCGCGGCGCGTGCCTATCGAGGGATAGAAGCCGATAACAAAACCCTCGCATGGAGGCACAACATGAAATCATAACCAAAGGAACTATCGCTGGAGCGCTGATGCTGTTGATGCTGCCTGCCGCCACGATGGCGGGGCCATGCTAGCCGTACCGCGCGCGATCGCGCAATTAGGTCCGAGCGGCGCGATATCCGCAACGATTGGCGCGACGTCGCGTGTGATCGCTACAACCTCAATCGCGACCTGTCCGAAGGCCGCTATGGCGCAGCGCGCGCGCGCAGGAAGTTAACATTCGCCATGATATGGCGGATGGCATGCGGTCTATTTTCTGGGCCCGATCGAATGAAGTTTGAAGTGCTGCACATGCCGGCGGCCGAGCGGAGATACAAGGAGATGCGCAGACAGCTCGTTGTGGAAGGCGGGCGAGTGAGCATCGCGAGCCCGAATGACGAAAAGTAGAGACAAATGACTAGCTAGCTCGCCTCGCTAACGGCTAGTCTGCCCTGTGTCCCGAAAGACAGCAAGACCAACGTCTCCTCAACACCATGCTCCTCGCTGCCGGAAGTTGAGTCTTGGTGCGCACAGGCAGGCCACGGAAAGAAATGGCAACGAAAGATGATCGAGGAACGAGCTCCGCAAATCAGCTATCTGAGGACGAGGTAAAGAGGCTGCTAACTTCCTACGACTCCGAGGAGACCACGAACGAACTCTATTCGTTCGGCCTGGAGATGGTGAAAGAAGCGGCGGATCGCTACCACCGGTTCGACTCCAAGGCCACAAAGATAGCAGGATACGCTGGTGCAGTGTTGGCGTTACTCGTATCCCAGTTCTCGGAGTGGAGTACCGCAGTGGACTGGTGGGCTGTTCCTGTCGTACTCGGCGCAGCGGTGCTCGCGCTGGTGGCGGCGGCTCTGGGCCTGGCCGCAATCTCGCTGCGGGAAATCCAAATGTACAGCCCAAGTGAGTGGATAAACGAACCATCGCTCAAAAACCCTAGCCAGCTGCGTCGATATCACATCTATACAATGTATGGAGTCAGACAATCGTTCATCGGCGAGTGTCAATGGAAAGCGCGGCGTGTCAGATACAGGAAGATGCCATGGGACGGAAAGCAGAAGTGACGAGATCTGGAGAGGGACAAAACATTATCCCGCTGCGGAGAAGAAAAACGATGGCGGACAATTTTGGAGCAGTAGGGGAGCAGAGCGCAAATCGCTTCGCGGAGGTCCCTCGACTCGGCAGCCTCGCTCCGTATGACTGACAAAGGCATCACACGGAAAGTGGAAGACTGAGTTCATGAAGCAAGAAGAGACTGGATTCGCCGCTTCGAAATAACCAAAAGTAGAGAAAAATGACCGACGGTTAGCCGAACATCTCTTTCAGCTTGTCGACGAAACCCTTCGAGAGCGGATGGTTCACATCTTCGCCCGAGGCCTTCGCAAACTCCTCGAGCAATTCGCGTTGGCGCGCGGTCAGTCGCTTCGGCGTCTCGACCACAATTTTCACCAACTGATCGCCGCGCCCGTAGCCATGCAGATCGACAATGCCCTTGCCCTTAAGCCTCAGGACTTTGCTCGATTGGGTGCCGGCTGGGATGCGCAGCTTGACCTTGCCTTCCAGGGTCGGAACATCGACCTCGGCGCCGAGCGCCGCTTGCGGAAAACTGATCGGCACCTCGATGATGACGTCGTTTTCCTGGCGCACGAACAGCGCGTGCTCCTTGACGTGGATGACGACATACAAATCGCCCGCAGGTCCGCCGGCGAAGCCGGCCTCGCCCTCGCTGCGCAGCTTGAGGCGCGAGCCATTGTCCACCCCGGCAGGAATGCGTACCGATAGCGACTCTGCCTTGCGGATGCGCCCCTGACCCTGACATTTTGCGCAGGGGTCAGTGATGATCGAGCCCTCGCCGCGGCAATTGCCACAGGTGGTGGCGATGGAGAAAAAGCCCTGCTGGGTGCGGACCTGGCCAGTGCCCCGACAGTTGGGGCAGGTGCGAACGCTGGCGGCGCCGCCCTTGGAGCGGCTCCCGTGACATTCGTCGCACTGGGTCAGGCGCTGGAATTTGACGGATTTTTCGGTACCGCGCGCGGCTTCCTCGAAATCGATTTCGAGGTCATAGCGAAGGTCGTCACCGCGACGCGTGTGCGAACGGGTGCGGCCGCGACCGGTGCCGAAGAAATCGCCGAAGATATCGGAGAAGACTTCCTCGAAGCCCTGGCTGAAGTCGAAACCACCGAAGCCGCCCGGTCCGCCCGCCGCGCCCTGGAACGCCGCATGGCCGAAACGATCATACTGCGCGCGCTTCTCGGGATCGGAGAGGACCTGGTAGGCCTCGTTGATCAGTTTGAAATTATCTTCGGCTTCTTTGTTGCCGGGATTGCGATCGGGATGGTACTGAATCGCGAGCTTGCGGTAGGCTTTTTTCAGCTCGTCGTCGGTAGCCCCCCGCGTGACGGCTAACAATTCGTAGTAGTCGCGTTTTTTTTCAGCCGGCATTCAGGCAGCTATCATAAACCAAGGCGGCGCGAGATGCCATTCGATAGCCGATGGGCGCCCTGCGCGGGTCTTTGAGTTTCCTGCAAGGGCGGTTCGCGAACCGCCAGCAGCGATATTTCGTTTGCGCAGGATCCACGCACTTGCACCATCGTTGCGGGTCGTTCGCGAACGACCCCTACCAGGAATTGTCGGGGCGCCTGCGGCGCGGCTTCGCCCGCTTCGCGCCTCGGTCGCAACATCGCGGTTACGTCACCCTCCTACTTCACTTCCTTGAAATCCGCATCGACGACGTCTTCCTTGGGACCGCCCGACTCCGCTCCGCCTCCGTTGGCTCCATCCTGGGGACCAGCTGCGCCGTCGGGACCAGGCTGCGCGCCGGCGCCCTGCTGCGTCTCGCGAGTCTTGCTGTACATCGCCTCGGCGAGCTTGTGTGAGGCTTTCGAGAGCGCCTCCGCCGCCGCATCCATCTCAGCAGGCTCTTTCGATTCGAGCTTCGCCTTGGCCGCGGTGATCGCATCTTCGATCGCCTTGCGCCCGGCCTCATCGAGCTGCGAACCATAGTCCTTCAACGTCTTCTCAGTCGTATAGATGAGGTTGTCGAGCTTGTTGCGCGATTCGGCCAGCGCGCGACGCTTCTTATCTTCGTCGGCATGCGCCTCGGCCTCACGCACCATCCGCTTGATCTCTTCCTCATTGAGACCTGAAGAAGCGGTGATCTTGATCGACTGCTCTTTGTTGGTGCCGAGGTCCTTGGCATGGACGTTCACGATGCCGTTCGCATCGATATCGAAGGTGACCTCAACCTGCGGCAATCCGCGCGGCGCGGGCGGGATGCCGATCAGGTCGAACTGACCGAGCAACTTGTTGTCAGCCGCCATCTCGCGCTCGCCCTGGAACACTCGAATCGTAACCGCGGTCTGACCATCCTGAGCGGTCGAAAAGACCTGGCTCTTCTTGGTCGGGATAGTGGTGTTCTTCTCGATTAGCTTGGTGAACACGCCGCCCAGGGTTTCGATCCCGAGCGACAGTGGGGTCACATCGAGGAGCAGAACATCCTTGACCTCGCCCTTGAGCACCGCGGCCTGGATCGCCGCGCCGATGGCGACGACTTCATCAGGATTGACGCCCTTATGCCCTTCCCGGCCGAACAGACGCTTAACGCGCTCCTGCACCGCAGGCATACGAGTCATTCCGCCGACCAGCACGACCTCGTTGATGTCCGAGGCCTTCATGCCCGCATCTTTCAATGCGGTGATGCATGGCGCATCGAGGCGCTCGAGGAGATCGGAGCACAACGACTCCAGCTTCGCACGGCTCAGCTTGATGTTGAGGTGCTTGGGCCCCGACGCATCCGCGGTGATAAACGGCAGATTGATATCGGTCTCGGTGACCGTGGAAAGTTCCATTTTGGCTTTTTCCGCGGCTTCCTTGAGACGCTGCAACGCCATCCGATCCTTGCGCAGATCGATGCCCTGATCCTTGCGGAACTCATCGGCGAGATAATCGATGACCTTCTGGTCGAAATCCTCACCACCGAGGAACGTATCGCCGTTGGTGGATTTGACTTCGAAGACGCCGTCACCGATTTCGAGGATCGAAACGTCGAAGGTGCCGCCGCCGAGGTCGAAGACCGCGATCTTCTCGTCCTTCTTCTTGTCGAGGCCGTACGCCAGCGATGCCGCGGTGGGTTCGTTTATGATTCGAAGGACATTCAGCCCGGCAATGCGGCCGGCATCCTTGGTTGCCTGCCGCTGGCTGTCATTGAAGTAGGCGGGGACCGTAACGACCGCCTCGGTGACTTTCTCACCGAGATAATCCTCGGCGGTCTGCTTCATCTTTTGCAGGATGAAGGCAGAAATCTCGGGCGGGCTGTACTTCTTGCCGCGGACTTCGACCCATGCCGCGCCGTCATCATTCTTGATGATCTTGAAAGGAGAAATTTTCATCGCCTTCTGGACTTCACCGTCTTCAAAACGGCGGCCCATCAGGCGCTTGATCGCGAATATCGTATTCTCGGGATTGGTGATCGCTTGCCGGCGCGCGATTTGGCCGGTCAGGCGCTCGCCCCCTTCCGTGAATGCCACCACCGAGGGGGTGGTGCGGCTACCTTCGGAGTTGGCGATTACAACCGGGTCGCCACCCTCCATCACAGCTACGCAGCTGTTGGTAGTACCTAAATCGATTCCAATTACTTTTGCCATTAACCCGGACCTCTGTGTTTAAGAAATAAGCACGCTTTGCAAATTTTCAATGGGAAATGCTGTCGATTTTGCCCGTCACGCTCGTTTGCCGTTGCCATCCCCCTTGGAGACGACGACCCGTGCGGGGCGTAGAACTTTGTCATTCATCAAATAGCCGCGATGGAACTCGTCGATCACGGTATTGGGAGGATGCGTCGGATGCGCGACCTGATCGGCGGCCTCGTGGCGATTGGGGTCAAACTGCTCGCCCACCGACGCCATTGGACGAACGCCATTGGCCTTGAGGAAGTCCATCAGCGAGGCGAGGACCATCCGGACGCCCTCGACAATCGATTTTCCATCGGCGCTACCCTTGGCGGCATCGACGGCGCGTTCAAGATTGTCAACTATCGGCAAGAGATCGCGGAGAAGGTTTTCCTTTTGGATTCGTACCGACTCTTCGCTTTGCTGGCGGATGCGGCGGCGCGCGTTCTCATTCTCGGCCAGGGTGCGAAGATATTTGTCCTTGAGTTCGGCGATCTCTTTGTCTTTCGCATCGCCATCGCTGGTCTCCAGAGCAACCGTCTGGTCGGTCTGCGGCGGCGCACCCGCCTCCGCAGCCATCTGGGTCTTCAGCTCCGCGATCTCCTGGTCCTTTGCAGCGAGCTCCGCGGTCAGCTCCTGAACCTGAGCATTGAGCTTGTCGAGTTCGCCGAGGACCTCGACAGTTTCCTCGACGGAGAGCGGAGTAGGACCTGTGATGTCGCGGTGTCCCTGAGGCCTCGTATCGTGCGGGTTCGAATGAACCGCCGAATCGGGGGTAAGGATTATCGGATCGGAATCGTCCTTAAATCTTTTGCTCATGTCTCAACGAAGACGAACCTGAATGCTTCGAAGAGAACATAAGCACGGATCGAAGGTTGGCTAGGTAGTGCCCGGAATTTTTGGAATCGGGAACGCTGTTCTAGAGAGACCGCGCGCGTATCTTAATGCTCAAGGATCTTCGATAGCGCCCGAGCGGTGTACTCGACCAGCGGGATGACCCGTTCATAGTCCATACGCACCGGACCGACGATCGCCAGGCTGCCGAGCGGTTTCGAGCCGCCGACATAGGGCGCCGCGACGACGGCGAATCCCGACAGGCGCGGACTCTCCGAGCCAATCGAGACCATCACGCCCTGTTCCTTGATGCTTCGTTCGAGGAGCTCCAGCAGCGCGGTCTTATCATCGAGGGCGCGCAGCAGCTCGCGTACCTTTCCGGGATCGGAAAATTCAGGCTGCTCAAGCGCCTGCACGCTGCCGTCGACGTAAACCTCGATCGCCTCGGGATGTCCGGCAATGGCCTCGCCGAGCACCAGAGCCTCGCGCATAAAGCGATCGTAACGCGCACGCTCGAGCTTGAGCTGCTTCTCGATCCATTCGCGAGCCTGCTCGAGGGTGCGTCCGCCGAGTGATTCGTTCAGGTAGGCTGCCATCCGATCCAGCTCGCGCTGGGTATGATCGCGATCCGTCACGATGAGTCGATTCTGCGCCGCACCTTCGCTAGATACGAAGACCGCGAGGACTTCGCGCTCCCTTATACGAATGAAGTTGACTCTCTCTAATTCCACCGATTCGATGCGCGGGGCCATGACCATCGCGGCCTGCCCGGTCAGGATCGATAGCAGCTTGGGCGTGTCTCGCATCAACAAGGCCAAATCACGCCCACGTCCCGAGTAATGCAGCTCGATGTGCGAACGATCCTCGAAGCCGATGTGCGCGCCGGTGAGATGATCGACGTAGTAACGAAACGCCTTGTCGGTAGGCACTCGGCCCGCCGAGGTATGCGGTTGCGAGAGGAAGCCGCCGTCTTCCAATTCCGACATCATGTTACGAACCATCGCGGATTTGATGCCGAGATGGTGACGCGAGACGATCTGATTCGAACCCACTGGCTCTGCGGTCGCGATAAATTCTGATACCGCCGCCAAAAGGAGCGAATGGCGTCGGCCGCCGAGCGTGTTTTCTCCGTCGTTAGTCATCAGATCCGAATTAATCTTCTCTCCTTACAGCGGGCTTATTCAAGCGGTCGAGCCGATGCCCTTGCACATTGATGCGTACTGAATCAGCATCCGCTCAAAAACGAACCGTCCCAGGGGGCTGGATTTCCTCGCCGGATGAGGACCGCTCAGCGCCCAACAGCCAATGATCCAGGGTCGCGGCCAGCGCTTCCAATTGCACCGGTTTGCCGAGGTAATCGTCCATTCCCGCCGCGAGGCATTTTTCGCGGTCGCCTTCCATTGCGTTCGCGGTCATCGCGACCACGATGGTATGCCGTCCGGTGCCGGCCTCGTGCCGTCGCAACTCGGCCGTCGCCGCGAAGCCATCCATCTCCGGCATCATGCAGTCCATTAGAACCAAGCCGTAATTGCCACCGGCGAGCAACTCGAGCGCAGTTTTGCCGCTTACCACCATCTCGAATCCATAGCCGAGCTTGCGCAACTGATGCCCCGCGACGGTCTGATTGACCGGATTGTCGTCCGCGACCAAAACCCGGAAGCGGGCCCGCATCTCGCGCCGAGGATCCTCTGATCGAGGCGATGTTGCCGGATGCTCAACCTTGGCCAAGTCGGTGGATATCAGCGCGGCAAGCGAATCGTAGAGCTGCGACTGCTTCACCGGCTTGGTCAGCCATGCCTCGATCGGGACCGCGCTTGCGCCTGCCTCGCCCCGGTTTCCGATTGACGACATCATCAGGAGGCGCGTCGCCGCAATCGCCGGATCGGTCTTAATCAGCTGCGCCAGCATCAGGCCGTCCATCCCGGGCATCGCGAGGTCCAGAATTGCGACATCGAAGCGCGCTTGATGGCCTGCTTCACGCAGCGCCGCCAGCGCCTCAGGACCACTGGCGACCGAGGCGCTGCTGATTCCCCAGGTTGCGATCTGACGTTCAACAATGTGGCGGTTGGTTTGGTTGTCGTCGACTACCAGCACACGCAGCCCGGAAAGGATCTTATTTTTGCCGAACCTGACGATATTAAAATTTGAGCTTTCGAAGGCTGCGCTGAAGGAAAAGCAGGACCCCCGACCCGGCTCGCTTTCCACTTCGATCTTCCCACCCATCCCTTTTACCAATTGCGCGGAAATGGCCAGCCCGAGCCCAGTCCCGCCGTATTTGCGGGTGGTCGAGCCATCCGCTTGATGGAAAGGCTGGAACAGCCCGCGCTGCGCCTCGGCATCGATTCCGATTCCGGTGTCGGTGATTTGGAATCGCAAAATGACCTCGCGCCCACTCACGCTGACCAGGCTCATGGAAAACACCACCTCGCCCCGGTCGGTGAACTTGATGGCATTTCCCAACAGGTTGGTGAGCACCTGGCGCAGCCGGTTCGGATCGCCGCGCACGAAAGCGGGGATTGCGGGATCGATCGCGAGAATCAGCTCGAGATTTTTTTGCGCGGCGCGCTCTCCCATCATATGCACCACCGCTTCAATCGCCGGGGTAAGTTCAAAATCGATTTCCTCGAACACCAGCTTGCCCGCGGAAATCTTTGAGAAATCCAGGATGTCGTTGATGATGGTCAGCAGCGCGTCGGCGCTGTTGCCGATCAGCTCCGCGCACTCGGCCTGGTCGCCGCTCAGGTTGCTGTCGCGCAGCAGCTCGCACATGCCGATGATGCCGTTAAGCGGGGTGCGAATCTCATGGCTCATGTTGGCCAGGAATTCGGACTTGAGTCGGTCCCCTTCCAGCGCGGCATCCCGGGCCGCGGCGAGCTGTTCGGCAGTCGCGACGGCGACATCGCGCGCGCCCGCAATTGCACGTGCCTCGCTTAGCGCCCGCTCCAACTCCGCGCCGGAGGCGACTGCGATATCGCGCGCTGCCGCCAAGTCGAGATTGATCTTCGCCAGTTCCGCGCGGGTAGGCATATGTAGCGCGGCCGGAATCACTGAGGTGAGCACCACCGCCGTGACTATCGAGATTATCGCGGTGAGCGCCTTCACCTCGCCCGATAACCAGTAGTCTGGGTTCCATAGCGTCCACAGGTCCAGGAGATGTGTGGTTCCGCACGCCAGGATGAATGCGCCGAACAACCCATAGATCAGGCGAAACCGCAAACTGCGACCGCGGCGGATCAGGTATAGGAGCTGGAACGAGATCGCGTAGTAGGCGAGCGTGATTAGCCCATCGGAAAGTCCATGCAGCCACAGCAACCTGGGATTCCATAGGAAGCAGTGTCCATGCGGAAGCAGGCTATTGGTAAACAGCAACTGCAGATGATCGTGCACGCAGGCATGCCTCTCCGAAAGTGAACAATCATTGTGTTCGCACTTCGCCCGATGAATCGAGGTGGTTGATAGCTGGGGCAAAGGATGGCGACCAATGCGCGCCGCACGCTAAACCTGCCATCAAGCGCGCCGCACTCTCCAATGCGTTCAATCATATTCCGGCGCATCGGTTTCAGTATTGCGCCTCTCTGATCTCTTTGATGGTCGCGGTGGCAGTAAAACCATCGCGAAGAAACCGCGGCTAAAAGAAAGCCCATCGTATTCCCTCCTCGATGGCGCCGCGGGAGGCGGATCAAAGCGGAGCCCGATGCGAATTTGAAAAGTTGGTCGCGATTTTATCGCGACCTGGAGCAAAACTATTTCCGCTCGTCCTCATGGCTAATTTCCTACGGCTCCGAGGAAACCACGAGAGGTGATGGGAATCGATTTCTATAAGATGCGAATCGCGTCAGTAGCCGACGCTGCTGCTCGCGTACGCCGAGTATTTGCTCTCTCAAATGTTGTCTCGTTAGCCTTGGTTATAAGTACTTGGAACGCCTATTTTTCCTGGACTAGAGGCTTCGCAAGATCGACTGATTGGACCGGGGCCAACGTCACTCAAGCACTTCAACAGACTCTGGTGAAAACTTGGGTTGACAGTACTTTTGTTTCGATACCAGCGCTTGGTGTCCGTTTGTCCGCCGACGACATCGAAATGTTAGGAGCGGTAGCTGTGGCTATAATCGGTATCTGGCTTTTGTATAGTGCCCGGCGAGAGAATCACATAATCAGCAGAGACCGGTTGTCCAACGGCTTGAGAGACGGAATTGGTGGAGATTCGGATCGGTCGGTGACGATGCCGGCGCGTCTCGGGACTGCTTAGGAGTGGGGTGGCGTTTGGGCATCGTGGTTTGCCCATACTGGCTGAATAATCAGCGCTTCAGACGTGGAGCTTATCAAACTAAGTTGTCGTGTTGTTAACCAAATGGGCACCGCCCTTGTCAACCAGAATAGTCCGCACTTCGGCTAACTGGGTGGATATATTTGCGTTAACGGATTGAAAACCGTTGCTGTCGGCAACGGACGCGTCGTCGCCGGCCTTACCTGCTAAAGAGTTTAAAACCGGAATAGTGGGCCTTTGCGCGTCAGCCGCCAAATCTGCCTCATATTGCTTTTGGGAAGTTACTTAAGTCTCCCATCGGCAACCAATATTCGCGCACAGTGCCGAAACTCTGTAAACGATTCGTCAGTTTCCTCCGTCTGAGGGTAGAATTCGATTTGGCTCGGACCTTTAACAACGTGGGCTTCATAGCTCCCCGATGGGGAGTATCCGTAGTTTCGGTCGAACGCGGCGGATATTTTCCAAAATCTTCAAGTGAGGAGAGAACAATGAGAAAAGGGGCAACATCACTATGGTTGGTCGTTGCGGCGCTCGCATTGGGGCTTGCGACCTGGGTCATGCCGGGTGTAGCGAGCGCGGGCCTCGTCGGGGCTCTGGTCGAATGCGACCAGGTAACTCAACCGTCTGCGCTGACTACCTGCGCTTCGTCGCAGGATCCGCTCAATCGCGGCGTCGCAACCATCGACGAGGACGGCGATCTCGACATCGTTCTGGTTGGCGCTGGTACCGCTCAAGCCTACTCAGCATTCTTCCACTCGATTAACGGAAGCGAAGTTCAGATTGCAACCGTGACAACAGGACCGGACGGCAACGGCAGCAAATCGAAGTACGCGGTTTTTCCCTTCGGCAAGGACGGCGCAGGTTACATCGTGCTGCGACGCATGGGCGGGAGCGGAGATCAGTACGTCACCTCGCTTCTGGTGGAAGCCTCGGGAGCCGATCTGACGCGACCCAGTTTCCATGCCGACCTGATGGCGTGTAAAGCGGTCAACGACCCCTCGGCAATCGCTTCCGGCTGCGGCACCGATTCCTTCAAGAGCGGCTCGGTCGACGTCAGGTCCGATACCGGCGCGGTAACCGTCCAGGTTAATGGGGCCGAGGTCGACGCGACCTATACCGTGATTCTGCGCGCGCCGGTCGGCGGCACTACGCTATCGCTTGGCACCGTCGGTCCGACTGACAGCAAGGGCGACGCACAATCCACCAGTGCAACGGTGCCCTTTTCGACGATTGCGGCGGGCACCGTGGTACTGACCCGAAGCGGCTCAGATCAGGCCTACGGCGGCTTCCGCGTCACCCAGAAGCCTCCGGTCCGGCCTGCGACCGGGTCAGGCCTGGTAAGATGCATCGATGTCAACTTCCCGGCCGCGATTGACGATACTAACGCCGTCTGCGGGACCGATCCGCTGACCAGTGGCAGCGCAGTTCTCGGCCAGGGCGGCACGCTTACCGTGGGCCTCACCGGCGCCGCGCCCAGCACCACCTATGAGGTGTTCTTCCGTCCGATCGACAGCAATGGCACCGCGGACACGGATACCATGCTTTCGCTTACGACCAACTCGACCGGCGCCGTGAAGGGATCACACTCCTTCGGAGCCTCCGGTGACATCGGCGCGGGCAGCTTCGTGGTGAAAAATGCCGGTACCGACGAGTTCCTTTCCGGGTTCTCGATCAAGTAAGGCTGTTCGAATCTCTGCAGGTGAGCAGGGCTATGACGAAAGTCGTAGCCCTGCTTCTCATTTATCCGGTAAGCTGATCGCGCGATGGCGCGCAAACCCAAAACCGTAAAGCCGCGCAAGCTTTACATCCCCACGGTCCCCGACGCGATCTCGTGGCTCGAAAGCGACAGCTACGATCGCCGCGCCTGGAACGAGATTCGCACCAGCGCACCCTCGCTCGCCAAACTGGCCGAATCGGGCGGCGAGTTGATCCCGCATTTCGATGCGCTCCTGCAGGACCTCTTTTTCTCGCTCTTCAAATACAACCTGATTTTTCAGAAACCTGACGCGGTCCGCCGCTCGGCCATCCTCAATCGCACGATTCTCGACCAACTGGTGCCGTCGCCCACCTTCGAGGCGCTCAAGAACCGCACCCTGCTGGAAGAAGATAAAGCCGCCATCGCGGCGATCGTGCTCGGCGAGCAGGTCCTCGAGATGGTGCGCAGCGAGCGCATCGTCAATCGCAAGGACATGCTCGATCTGTGGGACCTCGCGCATCAGGAGGAGGACCTCAAGGAACGCGCCGACGCGCTCAAGAATGTCGAGCAGATGAAAGAGGATGCGGAAGGTCCTCCCAAGGAAGGCGAGCCCGAGGCGGATGCGGAGTTGAAGGAAAAAATCGCCAAGCTCGCCGACGCCGCGGAGAATGCTGCCAAGGTTTCCGAGGCGCGCATCAATCAGAAGGCGCGCCAGGTCGAAAACGACATCAAGAACGGCGACTTGAGTCAGCTCAAGCGAATGGAGCTGCGCGCGGCCGAGCTCGCCAATGAGATCGATCAGGCGACCGAGGACAGCCACGCCTTTAGCCGCGAGTTCGGCCAGGGCGGCAAGATGCCGGCCGGCGAGCGGCTCGAACTCGGACGCCGGCTCGCGCGCAACAAGAAGCTGGGCGAGCTGGCGCGGATGGTCGGCCGCTTCAAGCAGGATGCGCGTGCGATTCGCAAACGCACGCTGGAGCGCGGCGTCGCGGAGGCTTACGACGTCGAGCGTGGCTCGGACCTCGGCAGGATGATCCCTTCGGAGCTGGTCGCGATGCATCATCCGATACTGCGCCACGACTTCCATCGCCGCCTGCTCGAAGGTTCCATCCTTCAATACCGCCTTCAGGACGACGAGCAGAAGCATAAGGGGCCGATGGTGGTGTGCGTCGACGTAAGCTCCTCGATGGAGGGGCAGAAGGAGTTGTGGTCGAAGGCCGTGAGCCTCACCCTGATGGATATCGCGCGGCGGCAGCGGCGACTGTTTCGCGCGGTGATGTTCTCCTCGAGCAACGTAGTCAAGGTGCTCGACCTCAATCGCGAGCGGCGCTATCAGCCCGAGATGAGCAAGGTGCTGGAGCTGGCGGAATATTTTCCCGGCGGCGGCACCGACTTCGAGGCGCCCATCGACGCCGCGATGGATCTGATCGAGGAGAAGAAACTCAAGCGCGCCGACATCGTCATCATCACCGACGGCGAATGCCAGGTCAGCCCGCAATGGCTCGCGCATCTGAAGGAGCGCAAGGACGAGCTGGATTTTTCGATTTTCGCGGTGCTGGTCGACGTCGGTTCGAGCGAGCTGTCGACGCTGGCGCAGTTCAGCGATCGCATCACCTCGATAAAGCAGCTCAGCGCCGAAGGCACTCGCGACATTTTCCTCAACGTCCAGGGCCGCTAGCGTCATGAGTAAGATGCAGGTGCAACTGAAGCCCGTCGATCGCGACAACTTTCGGGCCATGCTGCGTTTGAGCACCCGCCCCGGGCAGGAAAGTTTCGTCGCCACTCCGGCGTGGTCGCTCGCGAGCTGCTACGTACGCAAATACGGCGACCGCTACGAATACTCACCGATGGTTATCAACGACGGCGATACCATCGTCGGCTATGTGACGCTGGTGTGCGACGCCGCGAGCTTCGAGGATTACTGGATCGATGACATCATGATCGATGCGATCTATCAGGGCCGCGGATACGGCCGCGCCGCGATGAAGCTGGCGCTGGAGATGATCCGGCAGCGCTACCCCAAGTGCCGCGTCATCAAGCTGACCTGCTTTCGCGGCAACGACAACGCCGCGGCGTTGTACCAAAGCCTCGGCTTCGAGCTGACCGGCGACGTGGATCCGATGTTCAAGGAACCGATCTACGCGCTGACGCTGAAGCCGCCGCGCGCATAAACGGGGCAGTTGCTACGGGTTCGCGGCGGAGATCGTTTCGTTCGATGCGGACGGCGCATCGACGATACGAACTACATAGTCGGGGTGATTTGCAACTGCGAAGGTCGGGGTAGCACCCGGCGCCGACGCAACAAATCCGACTTCATATCCGCTGTTGAGCGTGACTCCCAAATCCGCGACAGCTTTTGCAAATCCTTTGCCTTGATCCTCGCTCATTGGCGGGACGATAGCGCTGGTGCCATCCGTCCGCGCAGCGATGTCGTTGAGCGTTTCACTGTCGACAGCATCTTTGGAGGCACTTCCCAGCAGGATCACGCCCATCCTTGCTCCCAATGATTCCGGTGTGACACGGATGCCAATCGCATATATTGGGACCTGCTTCGAAGCGGCCGCGCTAAGGACCTGGTCCCGGGAATTCAGACTGGAATTGTCCATACCGTCGGTCACAAGAATCAGCGCGCGATCGCGATAGTTAGCCTTGGAAAGAATCCTCAGACTTTGATCGATCGCGTCGTAGAGTGCGGTGGCTCCCTCGGCGTCGAGCAGACCCAACTGCTTGACAACCAAAGGATGGTCGGTGGTCGATTTCTGGAGCATGAACGTTTTGCCTCTAAAGGCCACCAGCGCCACCTCATCGCAACGGTTGAGCCCGGTTATCAATTTTCCAAATTCCCTACGCACAGTTTCCAGTTTAGGCCCCATGCTCTCCGAGGAATCGATCGCGATGACCAGGGACTTCGCGGTTGCTGCAGAATTCTCATAAAGGTAGACGACTGAGGCTCGCCGCGAATCCGTCGAAACCAAGAAGTCTGACTGCTGCAGGCCCGGCACGGTCTTTCCGGTCGCATCCATCACCGCGATTCGCACCAGCCTAAAGCCGGGTTTCGAGCTGACCGGGGGCGGAGGCACTGACAACCTTTCGCTGGCGATGCATTGGGGATCAAGGAGCGGTGCAGGTCGCGACGCCGCATCGGCGAGGAGCTTCGGTGGAACGACTGCGGTGCGCAACGTTGTTCCCTCCGGCTTCGCGAGAACGACGTGTGGCGTCGGATTCGGCGGCGAGGCCAATACGCCGATCGAATATCCTTGCCCTACCTGCTCACCGACAGTGGCGATAGCCTGCCCCAGGGACGTTCCGAAATCTTCTTCGACCGGCTGCGCTAAGAGCACTCGCCCGCCTCCCGCCTCTGCAAGACGCTTTACTGAAGAAACAACTTGCAGGCGCGACATTTGATCCGGTGATCCCGACGCGTTTCGACTCGAATCGACATCTCCGACCCCGATAACCCATACACCGATACCTTCCGCGCGTGCCTCTTCCAAAATCGGGATTGTGGCGTCGACCGCGACTCGATCGAGACCATCGGTCACTATCACCAGTGCGCGGACCGGGTAGTGCGAAGTTTCAAGCTGCGACATCCCGAGCTTGATGCCGTCAGGCAAATGGTCCGCTCCCCATGGAATGACGTTCTCCATTTTGGAGATCGCTGATGCACTATTGGTGGTGAACGGTTGCAGCAGGCTGACCTCCGGGAGCAACGGGGGTCCCGCTCACCAAGTAGTTCCGGTTTGAAATATGGCGAGTATCTGCCCCCGACGGTTACGACGCCGACCTCGTCGCACTCGTTGATAGCGTCTCCATTCTTATCGAGTGCGGCTCGAGCTCTTGAATTTGCGGTTCGGATATTTGTCTTATCAGACATCGTCGCAGAGGCATCATCGATGATGATGATCGAAGCTGGCGTCCGCTGACCGGGGTTTTCGCTGAAGTGGGCAATCGGATACGACGCGGAACCCTCGCTTACCAGGAAATCCGATTGTGTGAGGTGAAGAATCGGACTGCCCTTCGCATCGATGGGGGAGACGGCGAACTCAACGTAACCGGGCTTCGAGCGCAAGTCTGCGGGTGCGATATTTGGCAAAGGGCATAGATCGAGCCCTGGGGCATTCACAGAACGCGGTGGCGGCGAGGCCTGCGCCGCAGCCATCGGAGCTGAAATCACTTGCGGAACGTAAACGGGAGTGGGGGCGCATCCCGCAATCGCAACTGCGACAAAGACGTTCGCGGATATAGCCAGGAACCATCTGCGGTGGGGCTTCGACCTCAATGTGCTGACAAACAGTGTTTCAATCGAGGGCGCAAACATTTCCTGCCACAAGTCAACAAACACCGTCCTTGACTAGCTGTCAATAGGCGTAGAGAGGAGTGCGCGATCTACCGCCCGGCCCGCCCGAGTGTACCTACAGCGCAATGAAACCCGGCCGGCGCGATGCTTTGCGATCGAACGTCACGGTATGCTCGCATCCAAGACGGCGATTGACGGCCGCGATCAATCCATCGGCAAAGTCGGCACCGTTTCGGTACGCGTCGACCGCTTCCGCCGCCTCGTGGCGGTCTTCGACGTTCAACTGGGCTGCACTCATGATGGCGTCGAGCGCGTGCACCACTTCGACACGCGAATACCCGTACCCGGAGTGGAGCACCCAGACCAACTCGCATAACACCACTCGATTTACGAGGCCCGGATCTTCAACCGTGCATTCTTCGAGTAAGAATCGCGCGGCCCGCCTTGCCTGATCGGCGTCATCCTCGACCAAATAACGCAGCAAGACATTGGTGTCGATTCCTTTCATTTACGCAGGGCTCGTCTTACCGCTTCTTTGCGAATCGCCGCGTCCATTTCCTCGATCGAGAGGCGGCGCGGCGCCGGTCCCAGCATTCCTTTCAATGATCTAATGTCCAAATTTCGCGGAATCAGAACTACCCTACCGTTCGGTTCGACAAAAAATTGGATGCGGTCGCCGGGCTTCAGTTTCAAGTGACGTCGGATTTCAACCGGAATCGTAGTTTGTCCCTTGCTGGTTATGGTGGACTCTGCCATTTGATTATTCCTTACCTTGAGATGATATTCCTTACATCGTGGTAAGGCAAAAAAGAAGCGGGTGCGCGATGCGCACCCGCTCTATTTAAATGAATGCTCTCTTTGCCCCTTCCCATTCGGGAAGGGGTCAGGGTTAGGTCTTAGCCCGCGTACATCTCCAGCACCCCGAGCTCCCGATATCGCGGCTCGGTGCGCTCGTTCATCAGGCCCAGTCCCTTCAAGTTCGGGATGATGGTGTCCACGAACAGGAACGAGTTGAATTTCTTTTCCATGTCCGCTTCCGCCTCGGCCCATGCCGGATTGCGCTTCATTTCGAGGTCGAGATCGCTCGCCGAGATACCGACCTCCTCGAACACCGACATGCCGGAAAGAAACCCGTCGCGCGGAACGCCGTCTTCCACCTTGGTCACCATCATGTCGCATGCGGTGAAGCAGAAGTCTTCCAGCTCGATGCGTTCTTTCGGAGCCAGCTTCTTGATCCCGTCGCGCAGCGCCAGCACGCCGAAGCCGACGTGGCGGGATTCATCTTTGATGACGTACTCGAGCATCTCCTTCAGTAAGGCGTCTTTCGACTCATGCTGCATGAAGCGAAAGGCCGCGATCGCGAGGCCCTCGGCAATCAGCTGCATGCCGACATACTTAGACTCCCAGTTATCCTGCTCCATGATGCCGGTGAGCAGGCGCGCGAGAGTCGGATCGATCGGATAAATCTTGTCGAGCTTCTGGATGTACTTGCGGAAGACCTCGACGTGGCGCGCTTCGTCCATCACCTGCGCGGCCGCGCACATCTTGGAATCCAGATCGGGCACCGCGTCGACGAGCTGACCGCATACCATCAGCGCGCCCTGCTCGCCGTGCAGGAATTGCGAGAGCCGCCAGGCCGCGAACTTGCGCGCGAGTTCCTCTTTCTTCCCGGCGCTGAGCGATTTGTAGAGCTCGGTCTGAAACATCGGCATCTGCGTCATGTCCAGGACTTCGCGCTCGATGGGCTTGTTCCAGTCAAGTTGCGTGGTCGCGTTCCATTGATCGCGCTTCGCATTCTCATACAGCCGGTCTATCTGTGGAAGCTGGACGTCATAGTCCCAATGGAAAATGCTGTCGAGTGGGGTGTGAATTTCAGTCCTGACCGTGTTGTGCATCGCGACGAAACCTCCGTGAGTGCCGCCGTGGCGGCGAAAAATTATTGTCGATTGCTCTGCGCGGCACGCCCCAGGCCGCCCAGCGCAAAATTGACCGTGAGTTGCTTAATCTCAGCCAGCGGCAGATCGGTGCGCTCCAGCAGCCAGGACACCGCCTGCGAAAGCATGCCGATGGTGAGGTTCGCGACCGCGTTGGCACGCTCACCAAGGGTCGGCTCGAAGTCGCGGCGCAGGTCCTCGATAAACATCTCATGCACCCGCACCATCAGATCGAGAAACGCCGGACCGTGCCCGAACACGATGCGAAACTGCTCGGGATGCTCCGCCGCCGCCTCGAGGATGGTATCGATGGTGATGCGCAGTTTGTCCTCGACGCTTTCGACCCCGGCTTTCGCGGCATTAACTTCGGCGCGCAGCTCGGCGGCGCCGGTCTCGATCAGCTCGATAAAAATTTCGTTCTTGGTTTTGAAGTGCAGGTAGAAGGTGCCGAGCCCGACGTCGGCTTCGGTGGCGATGTCGGCGATGCGGGTCTGATGGTATCCCTTGCTTGCGATGACGCGCTCGGCCGCGGCCAGCAAATCGACGCGGGTCTTCTCGCGCCGGCGATCGAAGCGATTGGAACCCTCATGAATCTGGCGTGCCGAAGCTGTCATCAGGAGTGAGAAAATAGTCGTTTATGAATTGTGAGTCAATAACGATTGTGAAATCATAACTGAGGATATATTCAGAACTGGTGATAACTATACGAAATTAAAGGGAAAATGCATTTTGATGAATTATGGTTGCTGGTCTGAATCGGGCGAAGCGGAGGCCGGTATATTCTCGGGTTGAACCACCCCGTTCTCAGGAGTTGGCTCGGCGAAATCCGAGGAGACATCGCAACACAGCTTGTAGCTGGTACCCGCGCGCGGGTCTGCGTCGTAGGCTTGCAGCGTCAGGTCGGACCTCACGCGCACCGCCTGGTAGCTGGTCGCGCCCGAGGCGCGCTCGATTGCGAAAATGTAGTACCCACCCGGATCCAGTGGCGGAGGAGGGCCAGCCTCAGGCATATCCTGCACGAAGCCCGAAGGCACCTTGCCGTAGTCCACGCTGGTGATGTGAGCGGGAGTCTTGCTCAGCGGAATGAGCAAGCTTCGATTCGCGTGGAATTTCCAAATCGGCACACCGCCGTCAAAGCGGACCACCGAGGCCTCGCCGTCGCCCTCGTTGACCGTGCGTAGAACATTCGCGCCGGTGAAGGTACTCACCACCACCGACTTGAGGGTGTCGTCAGGTTTGGCGTAGGAAATCTGGATCGAGGCGGGCGTCGCAGGCAACGGGGTCTGATCGTCAACTGTGATCGCTTCCACCGGGGCCGGGCCCTTTTTAAGCATCGAGCATCCGATAAGCGGTTGCATCGAAGCTGCCAGCGCGAATGCGACCGTCAGCGCGGTGCGTGCGTATCGTGTTGGATTTCTTATACTCACGGCGATCAGTTAGATTCCTGAACCTGTGGCACTCGGCGACGCGCCGGAAAAAATCGGGCTGCGCCCGATTCTAACATACTCGCAGGCCCAGACCGGGCTGAATCTTTGCGCGACACTTATCGGACTCCACCTCCTCTACTTCTATACCGACCGCAAGGGGCTCGCTCCAGCGCTGGCCGGGTTGGCGTTTTTCATCGCCTTGGTACTCGATGCGGTGACGGATCCGTTGGTGGGCAATATTTCCGACCGCGCGCGCTTTAAGATGGCACGGCGGCGGCCGTTTTTCCTCGCCGCGATCCCGATCGCGCTCTTCTACTTCCTGCTGCTCTCGCCACCGAACCTGCATCGCGGGCTGTTCGCATGGCTCCTGGTGACTTACTTCCTGATGCTGACTGCGCGCAAGTTTCATGAGACCGCGTACGGCGCGCTGCTGCCGTTTCTTGCGACTTATCTTTTTACCAAAGGTCTCGATTTCGAAATGACCGGGGCGGTTTGCGTATTGATCGTAGCCGGCAGCGCGCTGGCATTGCTCTGCGGCGTGCGCGAACGCGAGGAATTCTCGACCAAGGAAACCTCGCGACTGTATGAGTCTATCACGTCGGTGATGTCGAATCAGCCGTTCGTCATACTGCTCATTGTAACCAGTCTGGCGGTGATGGCGATCAACATCCCCACCGTGCTCCTCCGCTTCCTAGCCAAGCAGATGTCATCGGATGGGACGCGGAACGCACCGGACAACGGCAGGCAGGCGCCTATGGCAGGATCACCTCGATGGCGATCAAAATTGCCATCGCAATCACGCTGCTATTGGTCGGCCCAGTCATGAGCTGGATCGGCGATGTCCCGGGCGTGAGTTCGCTGCCGCTGACTGCGACCAAAAATCTTCGTATGCTATTCGCTGCCGGGCCCGCATCGGGCGATGCGCGAACGCCTGGCGGCGCGCGGCGACGCCGCCGCTAAGACCGCATAGCCTCCAGATAGCTATGGCTGAAGAAAATAACACTGCAGGTGGAGCGAGCAACCTCGTCCGGGAGCTAGTGCTGGGCCTCGCCAGACTGCAAGTCATCCTGATGTTGCTGATATTCGTTCCGGCCGGCACCCTGCGCTTCTGGCAAGGATGGTTGTTCTCGATAGTCTTTTTCGCCTCAGTGGTGTTTCTGACCTTCTACTTCCTGAAGCGCGATCCGCATCTCATCGAGAATCGAATGAAAGGCGGGCCCGGCGCCGAGCAACAAAGAAGCCAGAAAATCATCCAGGCGTTCACCGGCACGCTGGCGGCCCTGCTGGTGATTGTCCCCGGCCTCGACCATCGCTATCACTGGTCTTCAGTACCGGCGTCGATAGCTATAGTGGCGAATCTGATGGTCCTGCTCGGCTTCCTGATCATCTATCGAGTCTTCGAGGAAAACAGCTTTGCTGCCAGCATCATCAAAGTCGAAGCTGACCAGCGCGTGATATCGACCGGGCCGTATCGATTGGTTCGCCATCCGATGTACGCGGGCGGCGCGCTGTTGCTGCTCGCAACCCCACTGGCGCTCGGATCGCTGTGGGGACTGCCGGTCGCGATTGCGATCACGCTCGCGATAGTTATTCGCCTCCTCGATGAGGAACGCTACCTCTCAGTCAACCTCCCCGGTTACGATGCCTACTGCCGGGAAGTCAGATATCGCCTGATCCCGATGGTGTGGTGAGCGTTTCCTATAGCATCGGCAGCTTGGGCGTTTCCTTCCATGCGGGGCGTGCGCGCATCGCGTCCAGATAGGCCTTCACCTTGGGGAAATCGCCGAAACTGAAGCCGGCCTTTTCGACCACGTTGAGCGTAGGACAGTACGCGCAATCCACCAGGCTGAAGTCATCGCCGGCAACCCATTTGGTCTTGGCTAGTTGCCCTTCGAGGATTCGAAGCACGTCTGGTAGCGCCTTTTCGCCGCGCGCGATCGCTGCCTCATCTCCCGTCCTACCGGTCAGCTTCACCGCGATGCGATTGAAAGCTATGTCGGTCACCGGCGGCGAGATGTGAGTGGAGAGATAGAAGAGCCATTTGAGTGCTTCGGCGCGCCCGGCCGGGGTAGTAGGCCATTTCTTGCCCGTCTTGTCGCCGAGATACGCAATGATCGCGTGCGACTCCCACAGCTTGAGGTCGCCGTCGACCAGCGCGGGCACCCGCCCAAACGGATTGATCGCGAGGAACTCCGGCGCGCGCTGCTCACCCTTGGTCAGGTCGACCGGCACCATCTCGCAGTCTAGCCCGATTTCGAGCATCGCAAACTTGACCTTCTGTGGATTGGGTGACGGAAAATAGTAAAGTTTCATCGCGGTACCTCCATCAAATTTGAAAAGTGCTTTTGATAATGACCTAGGATGGTTTCCCATCCGCTGTCGTAGTTCTTGCGGAACTCGCGAAGTTTGGTTCCCTGTTCCCATCCGCGGTGCTCCAGCTCGACGCGCGTGGCGCGGTCGCCTTCGGCAACGAAGCGAATTTCGACCTGCGTCTCGACCTCCCAGCTCGGCGCGCGGAACGTGAATGCGACGACTCGCGGTGGCTGATACGCGGTGAGCCGCCCGATCTCGTATTCGGTGCCGTCGGTGCGGATCTCGAAGAAGCGCCCGCCCACCCGGGTTTCCATCGAGAGCCGAGTGTCCTTGCCACCGAAGCCGCCCGGCCACCATGCGCCGATCTCCTCGCAAAACGCCTTGAAGGAGACTTCCGGCGGGCGCTCGACCCGGATCGATTTGCGAATCGTCATCGCCGCGATTGCGGATTCGTTTTCGGTTGCCATGCGAAAAATATGTAACCCTTGGGTTCCAGATTTGTCAAGTCCAGCTCGATGCGCCTGGCGCGCAGTTCCATATCCTTGCTACATCTGCGAGTAATTGTGCCGAGCGGAACTCGAATGAAATTCGGAATATTGCAATTCTTCAGCTGGCCGGACCGCAGGGTCTCGATGCCGATCGTCTACGAGCGCGCATTGCAACGCATCGAGGTCATGGACCAGGCCGCCTACGATGCGGTCTGGCTGACCGAGCATCACTTCAACGACTACAGCGTGTGCCCGTCGATCCCGGTAATGGGCGCGTATGCGGCAGCGCGCACCAAAAAATTGCGCATCGGCGCCGCGGTGACGCTCGCCGCGTTGTATCATCCGCTGCGGCTGGCCGAGGAAATCGCGCTGCTCGATATTCTGTCGGGCGGGCGCGTCAACTGGGGCGCGGGGCGCGGATTCGATCCGCGCGAGTTCAAAGCTTTCGGCGTCGCGCCCACCGAAACCTACCAGCGCTTTCACGAGGCGGTCGATATCGTGCTCGCGGCGTGGCGCAACGAGCGCTTGAGCTTCAAGGGCCGCTATTTTTCTTTTGACGACATCGAAGTGCTGCCCAAGCCGTTGCAGCAGCCCCATCCGCCGACGTGGGTTGCGGCGTCGACCGACGAAGCCGTGAAGTGGGCCGCATCCGCGGGTCATTCGATCCTGATGAGTCCGCATCCGACGCACGTGGAAATCGGCGAGCAGTGGAATTTGTATCGCGCACAACTTGCGGCGCATGGTCATTCGATCGAAGGCCGTGAGATTCCAATGGCGCGCCTCGTTGCGATCGCGCCCACCGACGCCGAGGCTGCGACCGTCGCGCGTGAGGGCGCGAAGTGGCTGCTGCGGACCTACGTTAATCCGAAGGCCATCGGCGCCGAGGGAGATCCGTTGCAGCGCTACGTCGATCGAGTTGTGATTCACGGCTCGCCCGAGCGCGTGGTCGACGAAATCAGGCGCCTGCGCGAGGAAATTCATCTCGAGTACCTGATTGCGGCGCCGCTGAGCCATCAGACGTTTCTGTCGTTTACCGATCACGTGCTGCCCCGCCTGCACTCGTAAAAGCTCGGCTCACTTCACCTCAGGCAGAAAATTTGGAAAATCCTTCGAGGGCTTCATCTTCCACGACGGCTTGCGCTTTTCGATGAACGAGGTCACGCCCTCACGCGAGTCAGGCTGCGAGCCGACCCAGTTGAACGCCTTGTGATCCGCGGCCTGACCCTTCTCAAATGACGGCTCGCCCAGCAGCCCATAGATCAGGCGCTTGGTGATCGCGACCGAGACCGGCGCCGTGTTGGCCGCGATATCGGACGCAAGTTCCCAGACTTTTTGCTTGAATTCCGCATCCGGCCACACGTGACTCACGATGCCGAAGTCGAGCGCTTCCTTCGCCGTGATGATGCGGCCAGTCATCAGCAGCTCGTTGGCTTTGGCGACGCCGATCAGCCGCGGCACCAGCCAGGTGCTGAGCGCCTCGGGGATGACGCCGCGGCGCACGAAGACGAAACCGATGCGCGCGCTTTCGGCGGCGACGCGGATGTCCCATTGCATCGGCAGCGTGATGCCGACGCCGACTGCGGGGCCATTGATCGCGGCGATGATCGGCTTCTTCATATTCCACGGACGAATCTGCGCTTCCGCGCGCGGATTGGGATCGGGATTGTTCGCGCTGCGATCGAAGGTGGCGCCGCCGCGCGCCGAGAGATCCGCGCCCGCGCAAAATGCGCGGCCCGCGCCGGTGACCACGATCACGCGCGCATCGTCGTTGGCATCGAGCTCGGCGAAAGCACGGTGAATCTCGGTCCCCATCTGCGCGGTGTAAGCGTTCAGCTTCTCGGGACGATTGAGCGTCAGCGTCGCGACGCCTTCCTTTAGATCAATCTGAATCTGCTCGTATGCCATCGGGGCTTTCTCCTTCCAAAATTTTCTATCTGACAGGCGCGCGGCCCGGCGTGTATTGAATCGGCTGCGAGCACGCGCCACCGCCGCCGTTGTAGTCGTATACCATGATGCCACCGTAATCCGCGCCCTTGGTCATCAGCGCGATCATCAGCAGCAAGCCGAAGAGGAAGAAGTAGCGCGCCGCTGACACCGGCATCGGCCGCCTGATGATCGCCCATAGCGTGAGCACCGCCGCAATCGCGGAGGTCGCGAGCATCAGGCGCTTGTGCGGTTCGAGGACATTTTCCTTGACCGACGGATCCAGCATCACGCCGGGCGCCGCCCACCATCCGGTGCCGACCGCGATCGCGGCGGCGATCAGACCAAGCACCAGGAACCATAGTGCAGCCCATGCGATCGAATCGCGCCGCGTGAGCCATGCGAGGAAATAAAGCAGCGCCGCGCCATATAAGAACGCGATCGGAAAATGCACCACCAGCGGATGCGGATTCTGGAGATGATCGGCGCCGGGAAGAAAACCCGCGAGCATCTACTTCACGGATTCAACCATCAAAAAATTGGTGCCGTTTTTTTGGTAGACCTTGCCGGTCACCGTGACGTCATCTTCCATCCTGCTGATGACGTCCTTGGGCAGCGGTTGGTCATCCTTAGCGGGAATCAGGATGTAGCTCTTGTTGGTCCCCTTCTCAACCATCACCACCGGAATCCCGGCGGAGGCGCACGAAATCGCGCACTGCTTATGACTCGGGCCCTGCGCACCCATGACGGTATTGCAGAAGCCGTCGCGCAGATTTCCGGTGACCGAAGTTTCGGTTCCGCCCTCCGCGGCGAAGGTCAGTCCGCAAGTGGCCAGCGCCAGAACCATTCCCAGACCGGTAGCAACGAGTTTGCGCATTTCTTTCTCCAGATTGGATGAGTCGACCGCTCGATTATTGTCCAACGGGCGGAAATGTTAAACCGTGAAACGCGCCTGGCCGAGTGTCACGCCGAGGCCGGCGGCACTAACGACGATACGGACGCGGCGCGGGTGCGGGCTCTTCCTCGCCGATGGTTTCGCGCCAGCGCGCGCCGATGGTCCGGCGGCCGCGGACCCCGAGTTGTGACAGATGCCGCTCCAGCGTCTCACGCAGCTCATGGCTGAGGCGCTCGATCTCGATCTCGTCGGACGTCTTCATTCCGACCAGCAGATGCTCCGGAGGACCGGCGGCACGGCGCCGTCCGTAGAGCTGCTGCATCCGCAGCTCGGCCTTGGCGATGGTCTCCTTGTATTTGACATCGAGCCGGCTGAGCGAAATCGAAAGATCGCTGAGTGCGAGGAAGCGCCGCCGCAGCATCCACCATTCGAATAGCGTGAGCGTCGTGACCCCGAGCATCAGCAGCGCCGCCGCCGCGACCGCGAGCGCGGTACCACGCCACCACGGCAGCACCTTCACCGATTCTTTCAGGGTGGCATTTTCCGAGGTCAGGTCAGAATTCGAGGTGGTGAGGGTGGCGACCTGCGCCTGCGCCGATTCGATTTTCTGTTCATCCGCGCGATTCTGATCGGACAGCTGCTGCGCTTGCGCCTCGAGGCTCCGCTGCGACGCCTCGAAGGGATTCGGAATCTTAAGCGATTCGCCTTCATCCAGCTCGTCATCTTCCTGGAGCTTGTTGATGTGCGCGAGGTCCGCGGTGGTCATGCCGAAAAACTGGGCAATCGAACCCAGTGAATCACCGGCGCGAACCGTATAGGGAAAAAATTTGTGTGATTTGGGCGCCTTCGCCTCCGCCGCTCCAGGGGCCGTCGTCGTGGGCGAGGCGTACGGAGAGCGGGGGACCGGACGCACGCTGTCGGGCGGAAGTTCGGAGCCGGATGATTGCGAGGCGGAGGCCGGCGGCGGTGCGGACTCATCCTGCGCGAAGGCGGGCGCCCCGAATAACAGCGCCAGCCCGAGAACTACAGCAATGTGGCGCGATGAGGATTTTACTGGATACATCGAAACCAAGGGCTCGAACTGTGAATGGAGGGGACGCGAGCCCAACTCTAAAGGTAGTCCATTGCGCCTCGTGAGTGAATGCCAACCTGTGGTTTTTCGAACCGGATCGTTACGGCTCGATTAAGAAAAACCCTTCATAGCCGCGAAAGCTGCTCCCACCACCCCAGCTTCGGGCCCCAGAGCAGCCTTGACGATGCGAGTCTGCGCTACCGCCGCGGTGAACGCGCGTGCCTTCACTTCGCGCATCATGGCGGGGCGCATCAGCGATAGCGCTCCCGCGACGCCGCCGCCAATCACCACCCGCTCGGGGTTGAAGGTGTTGATGAACGACGCGATCGCGATCCCGAGATAGCGGCCGGCAACCGTGAACATTTCGATTGCAATCGGATCGCCTCCGCGCGCCGCGCCAGTGAGGCCGCGCGCGGAAAACTCTCCCGCACCGTCCAGATACTGAGCCGGCAATGCCGACTCCTCGAGTTGCAAGCGCTGTTTGAGGAGGCCGCACAACCCCGACGCCGATGCGTACGCTTCGAGGCATCCATGCGCGCCGCAATCGCAGGGCATCCCCTCCACCTCGACGCAGACGTGGCCGAGCTCGCCCGCCATCCCGCTGCGCCCATGGACGAGTTCGCCATCGACAATGAGCCCACCGCCGATGCCGGTCCCGAGCGTGAGCAGCACCACGTTTTTGCATCCGCGCGCGCCGCCGCGCCAGTACTCGCCGAGCGTCCAGGCGTTGGCGTCGTTCTCGAGGATGACGGTGCGTCCCAGCAGGCGTTCCAGATGACGCCGCAACGGAAAGCTTCGCCACGCTTTCACATGCGGCGCGGCATAGACGACGCCGGTGCGAACGTTGAGCAGGCCTGGAACCGACACGCCGATCGCGAGGGCGCGCCCGAGGCCTTTGCGACGCGCAGCATCCTGTAGCGCGAGCACCTGCGTCGAGATGTTCGCGACGATTTCGACGGCGGTGCCTTTCGCGCGCGCCGGCGCCCGCAGCATCAGCAATACTTTTCCATCGCGGGAGACTGCGGCGGTGCGAATGTTGGTCCCACCCATGTCCAGGCCGACAATGTAGTCGCGCTTCAAGTCCGGCCTTTCCGCATCGATGCGAGATACTCGATATTGCCGGCGGCGCCGTGAATCGGCGACTCGATGGAGCCGACCACTTCGAGGCCGGCCGCGCGCGCGAACGCGAGGATTCCTTCGAGTGCTTCCTGCCGAAGTGCCGCATCACGCACGACGCCGCCCTTGCCCACTTTCCCCTTGCCTACTTCGAATTGCGGCTTCACCAGCGCGATGATATCGGCGGTCGGCGCGGCGATCGCGATCACCGCAGGGAGCACCAGGCGCAGCGAAATGAAACTGGTATCGATGACGATCAGTTCGGGCGCGTATGCGAGATCGGACGGCGCCACATTCCGGATGTTGGTGCGATCCATCACAATGACGCGCGGATCGCGCCGCAGTTTCTCGGCGATTTGGCCATAGCCGACATCGAGCGCGATCACCGACGCAACGCGGCGTTGCAGCAACACATCGGTGAAACCGCCGGTGGACGCGCCGACATCGAGCGCGCGCCGGCCTGCGACTTCGATACGAAAGTGATCGATAGCGGCGGCGAGCTTGTAGCCACCGCGGCTCGCATACTCGGATACCGCGCCAACCACCTCGATGACGGTTTCGGCATCAACCTTGAGATCGGCCTTCGACGCAGGCCGCGAGTTCACCCGGACCTTGCCGGCCATGATGAGGCGCTGCGCACTCTCGCGGCTTTCGGCGAGGCCTCGGCGCGTCATTTCGAGGTCAAGCCGCGTCCTCATTTATGCGCACAAGCAAAAAATCCTCAGAGGCCGAGAGGAAACCACAGAGAAGATGCGGCCCGAATCGAACCGGCGCAAAATTATTCTGACAGCGCCGTCGCAGCGCACATCTGCTTTCTTCTCTGTGTCTCCGTGCCTCCGTGGTTATGCCTGTCTCCTCACCACGATTCAGAATGGGATGTCGTCTTCGTCGTCGTTACCGTTGCGGGCCCGCGCGGGCTTCGGAGCAACTGCCTCAGCGGGATCTTTGGCGCGACGCGCGGGCGGCGCCGGGATCTCCTCGTCGAGGCCTTCATAGGGCACAGTTTTCAGATCGCCACGGGAGTTCTGGCTGAGGACTTCGACTTTCTTTTCGATCTCGTCGAGCTTCTGGTTGAGCGAACGGACCAGTGCGACGCCGCGCTCAAACGCGCCGATGGAATCTTCCAAGGTGAGCTCGCCGGAATCGATCTTGCCGACGATCTCCTCCAGATCTTTCAGCTCTTCTTCAAACTTTTTCGGCTTCCCGGTCATTTTTAATTTCCTCGGACTACGCTCCGCTCCGCCCTCGGAGCCGCTGCGCGGCGGCTGCGCCCGCTTCGCGCCTCACTTGAACCGCCTGCCGATCCTTGCCACCCAAGCGCTCATGCCTCACGACTCTCAGTTCGCGCGCGCAGTTTGCCCCGTCGTAAGCGGATCTCCAGTTGGTCGCCGATCGCGACCGTTTGCGCATCCATCACGGCGCGGCCGTCGCGAAGATTAATTGCCACCGAATAGCCGCGCTCCAGGCATCGCAGCGGCGAGGTCGCATCTAGTTGCGTCGCCAGCGAGCCCAGTCGCGTACGATGTTTCTCGACCACCACGGTGCCGCCACGAAGCAGTGCCACTGAGGCGCGCTCGACCGACGCCCGCAGATGATGGGCGCGGATCGTCATCGCCTGCGCCATCATGCGCGAAAGCTCGCGGGTGCGGATCCGCACCTCGCGCGCAATGGCGCTGGGCGGACGCAAGCGCGCCGCATACTCGCGCACTTGCCGGCGCGCATCGAGGACCCGGGCTTTCATCGCGAAGGCAAGCTCCTCGGAAATCTCATCGAGGTGCGCATGCGCCTCGCTCATCAGCGCGCGCGGATGCTTCACGCGCGCGGCGAGGTAGTCAACATCTTCATTGAGGTCGTCGAGCAGCTTGCGCATCGAGGAGGCGAGCTTCGTCGCGAGCAGGCTGACCTGATCGCGGAGCTCGATCCGCGAGGGCACCACTACATGCGCGGCAAAGGTCGGCGTGGGCGCGCGTTTATCGGCGACAAAATCCGCGATGGTGAAATCGATCTCGTGCCCGACCGCGGAGACGATCGGAATGCGCGAGCGGAAAATCGCGCGCGCGACGATTTCCTCGTTGAAGGCCCACAGGTCTTCGAGCGAGCCGCCGCCGCGCCCGACGATGATGACCTCGGCGCGCGCGTGCCGATTGAGATCCTCGATCGCGTCGGCGATATCTTCCGCCGCGCCGTCACCCTGCACCCGCGCCGGGCGAATGATCACATTCAGATTCGGGAAACGATCGAGCAGCACGCGCAGGATATCACGCAGGCCGGCGCCGCCGAGCGCGGTGACGATCCCGACCGTGCGCGGCAGAAACGGCAGTGTGCGTTTGCGCGCCGCATCGAAAAGACCCTCGTCATTGAGGCGCTGCTTGAGCTGCTCGAAGGCAATCTGGAGCGCGCCCGCGCCGCGCGGCTCCATCTCCTCGGCATAGAACTGCAGGGTGCCGCGCGTCTCGTAAATATTCACCCGCCCGCGCACCACCACTTTCATCCCGTCGGCAGGCTTGAAGCGCAGGCGGCGCTTGGCCGAGGAGAACATCACGACGTTGATCGACGCGTCGGCGTCCTTGAGCGTGAAGTAGAAGTGATTCGAGTTGGCGAACCGCGCGTTGGAAATCTCGCCGGTCACCCAGCAATCGCCGAAGCGCGCGTCCAGCGCGTCGCGCACCAGCCGAACCAGTTGGCCGACCGTTAGCGCCGAGGAGGTTTGCGCGCGCGGCGGACCGAGCGCGAGATCGAGCTGCCCCGCCATATGAAGAGAAGGTACCGCGAAGCATCGCGCAGGGGTAGTAGGTCAGCCGCGCATCAATGATGCCCCTCCTGTTGCCTCCCTGTAGGAAATACGGAACAGTTTGATCATGTTTGGGCCGGGCGCGAAGTGAAAAATATCGAGACCTTCGAGCTGCAGTTCGAGCGAACGCCCAAGGCTATTTCGTTCGAAGGACTGGCCCGCGCGGTCATGTCGCCCGTCATGATCGCCGTCATCTGGATTTGCGCCGCCCTCCACATCTTCACGACCTTGCCGGCGGAGCTGCCCCAACGCCAACGGAGCTTCGATTTTGCCGCATATTATGTTGGCGCGCTGATCTTGCGCGAGGGTGGGAATCCGTACGCGACTAACGGTCATCCAGTGGCGGCGCGACTCGACCTCGATCCCGGTGAGATCGACACCGCGGTCGACACGCCGGCGCTGCTCCTCTCTTTCGAACCTTTGACTTGGTTTGCGCCGGTCACGGCGTACTGGATGTGGACGGTGCTCAATGTTGGGTTGCTGGCCGCATCGCTGCTGATGTTGCTGGGACCGGGCTCCGGCTATCGCGTGCGCGGGGCGCTGTTGGTGGCGGGTCTGGTTTTGCTCTACCCGCCTTTGAAAGAACATTTTTTCTACGCCCAGACCCAGTTGGTAATCTTGTTTCTGTTCGTGGTCGCGATGCGTTCGATGGGCCGCCAACGGGATGCGCTCGCGGGGACCGCGCTTGCCCTGGCCGCTCTGTTGCGCGGCTATCCTTTGATTGTGCTGGGATACCTCGCGGTTAGGCGCCGACGGCGAACGCTTGGCTTTGCGATTGCGGCACTGGGGATCGCTGGTCTGCTGACAGTGGTGGCGGTCGGGGTGCGCTCGTGTGTCGACTTTCTGAGTGTCGCGCGAATGGCCAACACCGCGTTCTTTTATCGGCGTCCGGACCTGGCGATTAACGCGTCAGTCGCGCGCGTGGTGCTGTTACTATGGGGTCCGGGGAGTTGGACCGGACCGATCCGTGGCGCGGCTGTAGCGTTGATTGAATCGGTGATACTCGCGATTACGATTAGAGCAAGTTACATAGCAGCCCCCGCTCCCGACCGCGAGTGGCGCGCATTTTCTCTCTGGGTGGTAGCCTGCGTCGTGTTGTCGCCCATAGTTTGGGTCCATTACATGATCTTGTTTGTGATCCTGTTCGCGCAACTCGGAGTCGCGACGGAACAGGGCACCGCCAGTCGGCGAGCTCTCGAAATGGCGGCGGCCAGCTTTCTGTTGATTCTATCGGCGATTGTGGTGCAAAGCGGGACGTGGGCAAGTAGCGGAGTCTCCTACGCCGTTGCCGCTCTCAGCACCGGATCGATGCTCACGGCCTACCTCTCGGCCTACTGGTTTGCCACCGATTCGACCGGCAGCATGCACGCAGACGGTCATAGCGTCGCCAGTGTTCCACTCAATTGAGGTGAAGACGGCAGTCGCTCATGATCCGCGACGGGCAAGGCACGCGAGGTTGGGGATTAGTTCGCCTCGTGCGTTAGCAGTGTATCGATGAGGTCGCGCGTCACCGGCTGCTTGAAGCGCACCCGCCCGAGGATCGCGACGTCGGTCATCCTGCGCAACGATTCCAGGTTCGTCTCCGATGCGGGCGAGGCGGTCGCGTCCACATCATTGAGAATCACTCCAACGATGCCGAGGCCGCGGCTGCGCGCATGATGGATCGTCAGCATCGATGCGTTGGGGCATTCGGGACGGTTGGCCGCGACGATCGCGAGGTCGAGGTTCAACATTCGCGCGAGGTCGGTGGAATCCTTGCCCCATGCGAGTGGCGTGCCGAGGCCGCCGATACCTTCGACGATCACGAAGTCGCTGTGCGCGGCGATCGTTTGATAAGCATGGGCGATCTCGAACAGATCCGGCGGCGCGACACCCTCGGCCTCGGCTGCGGCGGCAGGCGCGAGCGGCGATCGATAGCGATAGGGACAGATTAACTCGATCGGAAGATTGCTCGCGGCGGCATAGGCGAGGCCGCGCGCATCGGCGGATTCCAGAATCCCGGCAGCCTCGCGACATCCGGTGTCGATCGGCTTCATCACGCCGACCCGCATCCCGCGCGCATGCGCGGCAAAGGCGAGCGCGCATCCGATCAGGGTCTTGCCCACGGCCACGTCGGTTCCGGTGATGAGGATTCCGTGTCGCATTTGATGCCGATTCAATCAATCAGGAATGCGCTGCACAACGACAAACACCGGCAAGGTGCGGCGCAACACCGCTGCCGTTGGACGCCGTCTTAACCGGCGCAGCGTTGATTCATAACGTCTTCCCGACGGGCGCTCTTTCGCAGCGCCAAGGGAGCAACGGCAATGACGCGTCAAGCGATGGTAATTGCGATCTGTGTGATGTGCCTCGGCGCGGCGATGCTCGCAGTCGAACACCTGCGGCCGGGCCGCAGGTTCCCAAGGGTCGCCGGCTGGTACGCTCGCGCCATAGCAATCAATGCGTTTCAGGTTGGGGCGGTATATCTGGCGGGGCTGGCTTGGAACGGCTGGATGATAGGCCTCCTGCCGTGGTCGGCCGACGGGCTCGGCACGGTCGCCGGAGCACTGTGCGGCTATCTGTGCCTGACCTTCGTATACTACTGGTGGCATCTATGGCGACATCGCTCGGAGTTTTTGTGGCGATGGCTTCATCAGATTCATCACAGTGCGCAGCGCCTGGAAGTGCTGACCGCTTTCTACAAGCATCCACTCGAAATCCTCATCGACAGCCTGCTCTCGAGCACGGTCGTCTATCTACTGATTGGGCTGGGTCCCGCGGCGGGCGCTGGAGCGATGATGATCAGTGGCATCGGGGAACTCTTTTATCATTGGAACGTCAGGACGCCGTACTGGCTCGGATTCGTCTTGCAACGACCCGAGAGCCACCTCGTCCATCACGAGGAGCATTTGCATGACTACAACTATTCGGACCTTCCGCTGTGGGACATGCTGTTCGGCACCTTCCGGAATCCGCGCGAATGGAATCATCGATGCGGTCTTGGTGAGAGCAACGAGCATCGGCTGGGAGAAATGCTGATAGGAATCGATGTCTGGGAATCTACTCAGCAACCGGGCGCGGGGCCAGCCGAGCGAATTCAGCCGTGTCACGAATTGGATCTGCGGCCGGTTCCTTGGGCAGGTGAACGAGATAGTCGCATCGCTCATCATGAGCTTTCGTAAGCCATAGCAGAGCCATCTTCTTGTCACGAAGGCCGGCATAGATCGCAGCGGAGTAGAACGCCGGCACGTACCTCTGGCGCGCAAGCTTGGCGAGTGTTCCCAGCATCCTTTTGGCTTCGGCGGTCTTGCCCCCCCTCGCGTAGGCGTAGCCAAGTTGCATGATCATCGCGGGACTATCGGCAGAGAGCTCGCACGCCTTTTTCAGTTCCGCAATCGCCTGGCGATGGTTTCCCACTTGCGTATAGGCGCGCCCGAGATTGAAGTAGGTGAGGACGAAGGTGGGATCGAGTTCGAGCGTTTTGCGGGATTCTTCGATCACCTGTTGATATCGCCGTTCCAGATATAGGGTAGCTTCCCGCGCGGACCGGATGACCAGCGAGAGCGGATCGACTTCCAGTGCGCGGACCAGTTCCGCCAGCGCCTCATCGACCCGATCGAGCGTTTGCAGGTACGCCGCGTGCCACTGGAGCGCGGGTGCATAGGAGGGATTCAGTTTGAGCGCGCGCTCGAAGCAAGCTCTCGCGGCCGGCCAGTCGTATTCGTACCAGAGGCTCGCCTGGCCAAGCGAGGCGTGGGCTTCGGCCAGCTCCGGATCGAGCTCCAAAGCCTTCTCCGCGGCGGCAATGGCTCGTGGCATCCCTTCCGTTGGCGGCATCACTCCCAAATGAATTGAGGTGAGGAGCGCACAGCAGTCAGCGATGCCCGCGTGCGCCGGCGCGTACGCAGGATCGTGCGCGATCGCTTCCTGGAAACACAGGGTCGCCTTCTGAAGTGACTCCGCAGTGCGACGATTCCACAGGTAGCGCCCGCGCAGGTAGGCGCTGAACGCGCTCGGATCGACCAAGCCGCTGCGCACTAACCTGGCTCGCGCGCTGCTCGGAACCTTGAGTGCGATTTCCCTGGCGACGGATTCCGCCACCTCGGTCTGCAATTTAATGATGTCGCGCAGCTGGCGATCGTAAACCTCCGTCCAAAGAGCGGTCTGGTCGGAAGCGCGGATGAGCGCCGCCGAAATTCGCACCCGGTCACCATCGCGGCGGACACTGCCTTCAAGCACATAAGTCACGCCGAGTTCCCGCGCAATTTGGGTGATGCCTTTCGAGCTTTGCCGGTACCTCATCGCGGAAGCGTGCGCGATAACACCAAGACGATTCGGATCAATTCGGGCCAGGTGTCCGATCAGCTCCGCCGTCAACCCTTCGCTGAAATAATCCTGGTCCTGATCCCCGCTCAGATCGCGCAATGGCAGGACCGCCATTGCGCGGCGGTCGCCCTCGGAGGGCACGGTCCCCGACGCACCCGCGGCCGAAGGAGCCGGATGGCTTCCCTGGTTCCACCATGCGTCTAACTCGGATTCGAACGCGTAAACGCTCGCGAGCTTGTGATGCGGTTTGCGATGCACCGGAAGGCCTTCGTTCGTTTCCCATCGCTGGACAGTACGTACGTCTTTTCCGAGGAAGGCCGCAATTTCCTTCCACGAGTTGAGCCGCTTCCCGATGGTTTTGTCGGTCATCGAATGTCCGCCGCCAACCACGGCATCGAGCGAGAGAATAGCTGATGCGATGGCGACGCCCTAGTGGGGCCGGTTTCGTCACCCGATCTTTCCTTCGATCAGTCGTGGGCAGGTTCCGCAAAGCGGTCGGCGCGGCTAGATTTGCGGATGACCAGCATCGGCACTTACATCATCGGAGGATTCAATGAGCGCAGCGAGCATGCCTGACAAGAGTGTCATCGACCGATGGGAGCGGATGCGGCTGCGGCATTCGCACCAGCACGCGCCGATCCTGAACATCAATGAGGCGGCCGCGCAATCGATGACCTTCGGTGAGCGCGCGTCGGATGCATTCGCGGAGACGATGGGGAGCTGGAAGTTCATCATCCTCCAATCGGTCATCCTTATGATCTGGGTGGTGCTGAACATCAGCGCGTATATCGAGCACTGGGATCCGTATCCGTTCATACTGCTCAACCTCGCGCTCAGCCTCGAGGCGGCGTATGCGGCGCCGATCATCATGATGTCGCAGAATCGCCAGGCCGAAAAGGATCGCCTCGCTGCGGAAGAGGACTATCACGTCAACACCAAGGCCGAGGAGGAGCTCAAGGCGGTGATGCAGCATCTGGAGCAGCAGGACGAGCTGATGCTGGATATCCTGCGGCGGCTGGAGGATCAGCATCATGTGGTACTGAGCCGCCTCGACGGCGGCAGCATCGCGAGCACGCCCGCATAAAGGAAACGGCCGGCGAGGGCCGGCCATTTCTGATACTACAAAGTGACGCTAATTGCTACTGCGAGTCGGGTGTTGCGTCTCCCGAGTTCTTGGCCAGCTGCACCTTGAAGTTCTGCCAGTGATTCAGGATGTCGATTGCTTTCTGCAACTGTACATCCTTCTCTTCCTTGGGCGGCTTCGTCGCGACCGCCTTACCCGGCACAGGATTGCGATCCGCGGCCGCCGGAGTCTTCACCGAATCCTTACTCTGATCGCCGGTCGGCTTCTCCGCGTCGGTTCCGGAATGCTGCTTGTTCTGGAAATGCCCCGGCAGATCGCGCTCGTGAATCTCCTCGTTCTCGTCGACCTCGGCGCCTTCGCCCTCGAGCGATGCGAGGGTCGGCTTGGGATTGTCGACATCGACATCGGGGGTGATGCCGACCGCCTGGATCGAGCGCCCACTGGGAGTGAAATAGCGCGCGGTGGTCAGCCGCAGGGCCGAATGATCATCGAGCGGCAGGATGGTTTGCACGGAGCCCTTGCCGAAGGTCTGGGTGCCGACGATTACCGCGCGCTTCTGGTCCTGCAGGGCGCCCGCGACGATTTCGCTGGCGCTGGCGCTGCCGCCATTGACCAGCACCACCATCGGATAGTCCTCAAAGCCGGTCTTCTTGTGGGAAAAATATTTTTGCTGCTGACTCTGATCGCGGCCCTGGGTGTAAACGATCAGGCCCCCGTCGAGGAACTCGTCGGAAACTTTCACCGCCTGATTGAGCAGACCGCCAGGATTGTCGCGCAGGTCGAGTACCAGGCCTTTGACCTTGCCGTGGTTGGCCTTCTGGAAATCGTCGACCGCCTTTTCGACGCCGTCGTCAGTGCTTTCCTGAAAGGTGCTGATGCGCACGTAGCCGTAGCCGTCCTGGATGGTTTTCTCTTTGACCGACTGAATCTTGATGACGTCGCGCGCGAGGGTGACGTTGAACAGCTCGGGCACTCCGGTGCGATGCATCGTGAGCTTGATCGTGCTGCCGCGCGGCCCGCGCATCCGCTTGACCGCCTCGGTCAGGGTCATGTCCTTGGTAAAATCGTCATTGATCTTGATGATCTGGTCGCCGGCCTTGAGCCCGGCCTTGTAGGCGGGCGTGTCCTCGATCGGCGAGACGATGGTCAGCACGCCGTTCTTGATGGTGATTTCGATGCCGAGGCCGCCGAAGCTGCCGCGCGTTTCAACTTCGAGGTCGCGATACAGCTCGGGGGTCAGATATGCGCTATGCGGATCCAGCGACGCCAGCATCCCAGTGATAGCACCATCGACCAGGCGCTTGGTGCTGACCGGTTCGACGTAGTTTTTCTGGACGATCGAAAGCACATTGGCGAAGGTTTCGAGCTCCTGGTAGTCCTGGTTCGGCAGCGCCTGCGCGCGCTTGACCGCGACCTCTTCGAGGACGACAAAGCAGGCGATCAAGCAGGCTGCGAGCGTGATTGCCCATCGATTCTTCTTCATTACTGACATCGTGAACCTATCAACCTATAAAGTTCGGCTTTCAATCTAATCAAAAGCGGGCCTCGTTTGGATAGAGCGCGCGCCATTCAACCCTTGGCCGACAGCAGCTGCTGCAAGGCCTCTTTAACGTCGGGACGCGACCAATCGAAGGCCCCCATATGATGGGCGACGATGCGCCCGGTGCGATCGATGATGAAGGTTTCGGGCACGCCGCTGACGCTGTAGGACTCGCCGACCTTGTTTTCCGGATCGAGCAGGATCTTGAAATGATAGCCGTTCTTCTCGACGTAGGGCACCACCGCCGACTTGCCCTTGGTGTCCTGGCTCACCGCGAGCATGACGAAATCCTTGTTGCCCTTGAGCTCGTCGTACAGCGTCTCCATCGAGGGCATCTCCTCGCGGCACGGCCCGCACCAGGTCGCCCATACATTGAGGAAGACCACTTTGCCCTTCAGCGAGGCGAGCGAGACGGTCTGGCCGGTGAAGGCATCTTCGAGCTTGAAGTCGCTGGCAATGTCGCCGGCCGGCACCGGCGCCGCGCCCTCGGGCGCCGCTTCCTCGGTCGAGCTGTTCGGCAGCACGGCAACCGCATGCGGATGGCTGAGCTCGTACGAGGCGGCGAATAAGAGCAATGCTGCCAGCACGAGGAATGCCCCGAATGCAGCGAGAGTTTTTCCGCTGATTTCCACTAGGCCGTCACCGCCTGCTTCGGTTCCGCCCGCGAAGGTTCTGCATGTTTACCGCTGATAGAAGAATAGACGTACAAACCCGCTCCAAGAATCATCATCACAATCGCAATCAGTTGCGCTTCGCTGAGTCCCATCCACACGCGCGGGTTCACGCGCAGAAATTCAACCATGAAACGGGCCGCCCCGGCGAGCATCAGGTATAGATCAAACAAATGGCCCGGCACTTTGGTTTCCTTTCGCCGCGACCATAGAAAAAGGAAGATAAGCGTATAGAGGATGGCCTCATAGATCGGGGTCGGATGCACGTGGACGCCGGGGAAGAAGCCCGAGACCAGGTGATTCTGCGCGTCGAGCTTCAGCACCGTATTGCCGTTCCATCCCACGATCGCGTTGGGATAGGCCACGCCCCATGGCAGCGTGGTCGGCATCCCCCAGTCGCCATCACCCGACAGATGACATCCGATGCGCCCCAGCGCCTGGCCAATCACCAGCGCGGGACCGGCCATATCGGCGGCGGTCCAGAAGTTGACCTTGTAGTATCGCGCGACGAAATATGACGACAGCAGGCCGCCGATCAGGCCGCCATACCAGACGAAGCCGGAGCCGGAGAAAATGATCGACCACGGGTCGTGCATGTAGGCCGAGAAGTTGTCGATGACCGAATACAGCCGCGAGCACGCGATGCCGGCAATCGCCGCCCATACCACCATCGAGGAGGCCAGGTCGGGATTGAGTCCGCGCCGCTTGCACTCCGAGCTGATGACGAAGTCGGCGGCGAGAAAACCCAGCGCCATCATCATGCCGTAGCTGTAGACGGTTAGCGGGCCGAGCTTGAAGAGAACCGGAATCATCGAATGACATTAATAATAGCGCGTCCGGGCGGCGAGACCAGCAGGGTTCTTTGCCGGTAAATTATCGAGGAGCGGAAGCATGCGGGCGGTTTTACAGCGGGTCTCCCAGGCCGAGGTGCGGGTCAATGGTGAAGTTATCGGGCGCATCGGGCCCGGATTCGTCGTCCTACTCGGAGTAGCGAAGGATGACACCGAGAAGGATGCAGCATACATCGCGGACAAGACCCTCGGGATGCGGGTCTTCGCCGACCCCGAGGGCAAGATGAACCTCGCGCTGCACCAGGTCGGCGGCGAGCTGCTGGTGATCTCGCAATTCACCCTGCTGGCGGATACCGAATCGGGCCGGCGTCCCTCGTTCATTCGGGCCGCGCCTCCGGACGAGGCGAGGCGGCTCTACGAGCTGTTCCTCTCGCTCGTCCGAAATGACGGTGTTAACGTTGAAACCGGTGAGTTCGGCGCGATGATGGCGGTATCGCTGACCAACGATGGGCCCGTGACCATCATCCTCGACAGCCGGAAGACACCTAACCCCTAACCCCTTCCCCTGAAGTGGAAGGGGAACCAGAAAGGACGGATGCCGCGCTCTGTAAATCATGCACCTAATTCGTAAACGCAGTTTCTTCTCCGGCTCCCCTTCCACTTCAGGGGAAGGGGTTGGGGGTTAGGTTCCGATGCCGCGCGCGGGATTTTATGCCGTCGAGTCAGGGAAGATTTCCTTCCGCCGCGACGGCAATTGGTACAGCGACGAGGAGCGCATCGACAATCCTCGTATCGCGCTGCTGTTCTCCCGGAGCATCAAGCAGAACCCCGACGGCAGCTTCTTCCTACAAGTGGCAGAGGAACGCGCGCCCATCAGCGTCGAGGACACGCCCTACGTGGTGAAAGGCATCGAGGATGACGGCCAGGGCGGCTTCATGCTGATCCTCAATGACGACACGCGCGAGGCGCTGGATCCCGCGAGCCTCGCAATCGGCGCCGACAACGTGCTGTATGCGCGCGTGAAGGCCGGCAAGTATCGCGCGCGGTTCCTGCGTCCCGCGTATTACCATCTGAGCGGCAACTTCGAGAGCGACGGCGCTGGTAGGTTTTTCATACAAATTGGCGGCCATCGATATCCCCTCAAACCCGTGAGCATCGACGATTCCAAAGCTGATCACTAAGCGCTCCAGTTCCCCCTTCCCAGAAGGGGAAGGGGGTCAGGGGGTTAGGTCTCCCATCCTGCACGTCGTCCTGGTCCGCCCCGAGATTCCGCAGAATACCGGCTCGATTGCGCGCTTGACGGCCGCGACCAAACTGCGCCTTCATCTGGTCGGCCCGCTCGGCTACTCGCTCGAGGATCGCTACCTCAAGCGCGCCGGGTTGGATTACTGGCCGCTGGTGGATCTGGCGACCTATGCAGATTGGGATGACTTCGTTGCGGCGCATCCCGAGGCCTCGATGAAGTTCTTTTCCGCGCGCACCGAACGATCCTACTTGCAGGCGCAATATCAGCCCGGCGATTTCCTGGTGTTCGGCAGCGAGACCAAGGGACTGGGCCGCGACTTCATCGCGCGGCATCTTGAGCGCACCTATACCATCCCGATCTTCGAATCGGGCGTGCGCAGCCTCAATCTTTCCAATGCGGTGTCGATCGTGGTCTACGAAGCGCTGCGCCAGACCGGCACCATCGCCTGACTAGGGCGTTTCGCGTCGATCCGGGTCCGCGATCGGCGATGTTCCGGACGCTTCGGCTGGGGTTTTCGCATCACCCTTCGGGGAAACCGGAGCATCCGCCGCATCTTTTTGGGTTCGTTTACGCGATTCCGCCTCTTTTGCAGGTCTCGGCGGCTTTTCCGGGGCGAGCTGCGGGTTGCGATGCCTCTCGGACGGCGCCGGTGCCTCCGCGCTGGCTTCGTTTATGTAATCCACCTCCTCGAAGGTCTCTTCCGACGCCAGCCGCTCCTTGCGCCGGCGCTCCAGAATTGCCTGGGTGCGAAACAGCATCGAGCTGATCGCACTTTGATAGCGCAGCACAGTGCGCGCCGACGCGCCGTTGGGAATCGTCGGAGAGTCCAACTCCGCGGAGGGCAGAAACTTGCACGCTTCCTCGACCAGGCGATCCCGAATCGGAAATCCGACGTACTCGTCGTCATCGTGAAATTCGTTGTACTCCTCGATCGGTATGCCCGGCGCCTTCCACATCCGCCAGGCCGCTTCCTGCTCGTAACGCCAGACTTTCGCCAAACGCCAGTAGCATCCGGCGAGCTGTTGCACCATCAGATGGTCCGACATGGTGCGCGGCTGGAACTCCTGCGCGAGACCGGCCACGATCGCCTCGAATTCGGCGCGACACTCCGCGCCGTCGATCTTCAGGTTGAACGCAGCCTTGGCGAGGATGCCATGGCGGAGCGCATTGAGGCTCGAGCGCGCCTTACCCGCGGGCGTGCGCGGACCGGTGGATCGTTGCGCATTGGCACGATTGGCGGAAGCTTTGCGCTCGCTAACTGGCGGTTTCGAAACGGGTTGAGACTCGGAAGTGACAGTATGATTCATAGACCCTCGCCGCCGTGACAAGGCACGGGCTGCCGACGCGCATGCCTGCTTGCATCGGGAAGTTGACGAGAGGCGAATGACGGGAGGCATTGGAACTGCGCCTCCCGGGGAGACATCCAGTATTTACCTAATCACTAAGCGTGTACAGGGGGGGAGACCTAACCCCTAACCCCTTCCCCTGAAGTGGAAGGGGAACCAGGCAAGGCGGGATTCTCCTCGTAGGGGTCGTTCGGGAACGACCCGCAACGATGATGCAATCGCGAAGATCTTCCGCAATCGCGAAATCGCTGCGGGCGGAGTTCCTAGTTGCCGATTACCTTTACCATTGCGGTCGAACCGGGCATCCGCTCGGTGGTCATCAGTTCGTAGCGGCCGCCGAGGTGATCGGCGAGGAACTTCTCCTCGCGCGCCGCGAAATCGAGCCGGTTTGGCAATCGGTCGAACCCATGCCCCTCGTCCGTGTAGATTACGTAGATCACTTGCCCGTGGTTCTTTTCGATCGCCGCGACGATCTGCTCCGACTCGGAACGAACGACCCGCGGATCGTTCGCGCCCTGTCCGATCAACATTGGGATGCGAATCTTGTCCGCCGAAAACAGCGGCGAGGCTTTCCTCAGCAACTCTTTGCCCGCCGGATTATCGGGATCGCCCACGCGCGCCACGAAAATTCTATAAATTCCAAAATATGCCGGGAAACTCTTCAGGGTGGTCGACAGGTTCGACGGTCCGCAAACGTCAACCGAGCATATATAGATGTCCGGGGTGAACGCCGCACCAGCCAAAGCGGCGTACCCGCCATACGAGATCCCGTCGATCGCAACCCGTTTCGGATCGGCGATTCCCTGTGCCACCGCCCACTTCACGCTATCCGTCAGGTCGTCCTGCATCGCGCGGCCCCATTGCCGATCACCCGCATGCAAATATTTTTTTCCATAGCCGGTCGAACCCCGGTAGTTGACCTGCAGCACCGCGTATCCGCGATTCGCGAACCACTGCGCGTAGTAATTGATGCCATCGGCACCCCAACTGAAGTTCCACCACGGCCCTCCGTGAACAAACTCCACCAGCGGAAGATTCTTGCCCTCCAGTCCCACCGGCAGCGTGAGGAAGGCATGGATGTTCATGCCATCGCGGGCGCGGAAGGTTATCGGCTTCATCGGGGCGAAAGTCATCGCATCCAGGCGCGGCTGTTCGCTGAACAGGAAGGTCACCTTCCGCATCGGGCGGTCCCATAGGTAATAGCGGGCGGTGTGGCGATCCGAAACGAACTTAACCAGCCATTCCTGGTTAGCCGAATCGCCGGACTCGATTGAGAGGTCGCCATCGTCAACCTTGGCCAGCGCATCAAAATCGGGCTGGACCGAAGGATCGATGACCTTCCATTGCTTGCGATCAGGCGAGAAGGACGCTGCCTCGATCGTGTGACTGACGGGATCCACGAGCGTATCTCCGAGGTCGCTGTCGTCCCGACGCGCCAGGACAGTTTCGGCCCCCGTGGCAAGGTTCCGGCTCACCAGCTGGGCGGTATCGCTGCCCGCCGATGACTTAAAAGCGATCGCGCGCCCATCCTTGCTGAACTCAATCAGCCCAGGATTGTCTTCCGTCGAGTCGCCGGGATCCGTCTTCAGCAGCACGCGCCATTTCGCTTGTTCGTGGTCGCGGACCCGAATTTCGATTCCTCCCTCGGGGGTGAAGGCTCCGGCGCCGCGCACCACCATGTCGTCATCGGCGAGCCATTGCGCCACGTCGCCGGGGTTGGAGGTGTCGAGTTTAACCGCTCCGCTCTTGAGGTCGACGCGATAGACGTCCATCGTCTTGCGGTCGCGGAGGTTCATCGCGACCAGAATCTGATCGGGGAATTTCGGATTCGCCGCGACGATTTCTTCGCGCACACCGCGCCACGGAGTGAGGTCGCGGATATTTCCGCTCGCGAGATCGACGGTGAACGCATGATAGTTCTCGTCGCCATCGGAGTCCTGTTCATAGACGATCGTTTGCGAGTCCCAAGCCCAGCGATACCACCAGATAGAGCTTCGATCGGCGGTCACCGCGCGCGGATTCTTGTCGCCGATTCGCTGCACCCAGATCTGCATCACGTCTTTCGAGTCCGGCGCGATCCACGCGAGCTTTTTGCCATCGGGAGAGATGGTCGGCCGGCCCTTCGGCGCCTTGCCGCCGAAAATTAATTCGCGTGGAATGAGCGGCGGCAGTTCCGCAGCCGCGAAGGGCGCGAAGGCGACGACGATCGCCAGCATCGCAAAAGCCATCGCGGCAATTGGTGCAGGCTTCGAACCTCGAGGGTCAAACATCGTCAGGTGACCATAGACCATCGGTCATCTATGCTTCCACCGCCTTGAAATTCACCGGCGCGATATCCTATGCCAAATAGCATGCAGCGTTTTCACAATTTCGCTTCATCGCTGGGCATCCAACATCCAATCATCCTTGCGCCGATGGCCGGCGCGGCGAGTACGCCCGAGCTGGTCGCCGCAGTTTCCAATGCGGGAGGGCTCGGCTCGTTCGGCGCCGGCTATATGACGCCCGCGCAAATTGCCGAAACCATCGCGCAGATTCGCGCGCTCACCTCGCGGCCATTCGCGATGAACCTGTTCGCCGGCGGCTTCGATGGGACCGGTACGCGCGACGCCGCGCGCATCCTCGCGCTGATGGCGCCCCATCATGCGCGCCTCGGTCTTCCGCCGCCGCCGACGCCCGACGATTTCCTTCCGCCCTTTGCGGAACAGGCGCAGGTGATCATCGATGCGCAGGTGCCGGTCTTCAGCTTCACCTTCGGCATTCCCGCGCCGGAGATCATCGCGAAGGCGAAAGCGCGCGGCATCAAGCTGATGGGTACCGCGACCACCGTCGCCGAGGCGCGCGCGCTGCATGCCGCCGGCGTCGATGCGATCGTAGGGCAGGGCAGTGAGGCCGGCGCGCATCGCGGGACGTTCCTAGCCGCGTGCGAGGATAGCCTCATCGGCACGATGGCGCTGGTGCCGCAGATCGTCGATGCGACGCCACTGCCGGTTATCGCATCGGGCGGCATCATGGACGGACGCGGCATCGTAGCGGCGGCCGCACTCGGCGCCAGCGCAGTGCAGATGGGCACGGCGTTCCTCGCATGCCCGGAGAGCGGCGCCGCGGAGGTGTATAAGGCCGCGGTGCTGGCGGCGCGCGATGACGCCACGATTCTCACCCGCGCGTTCAGCGGGCGGATGGCGCGCGGCCTCGCGAATTCATTCACCATCGAGATGAAGGCGCATCCGCAGGATCTGTTGCGATATCCCGCGCAGAACAACCTGACGCGTCCGATGCGCACCGCGGCGGCCAAGCAGGGCCTCGCGGATTATCTATCGTTGTGGGCCGGCCAGGCCGCGCCGCTGGCCCGCGCGATGCCCGCCGCCGACCTCGTCGCGCTGCTGGTGAGGGAGACCGAGCAAATCGCCGATTCCCTGTAGGGGCGATTCGCGAATCGACCCCTACCAGGAAAATCGAAATCGAATCGCGGGAACCCATGAGCCGCATCATCGGTTGACTATCCAGATTGCGCAACGCGCGGATATATTCCCTCGGGCCATCCGTGAAGCCCGACCCCAAAAACGCTCTCATCGCCGAGGCCCTGCTGTCCTTCGCGAAATCGAGGATCTATCCTATAAGGAGATTGCGCGAGTGACCGGCGCGCCGGTCGGGACCGTGAGGTCGCGGCTGGCCCGCGCGCGCGACCAGCTGACCCGCGCGATCAAGCGCCGGATGGGGTGAGAGCGTGACCTGCGACGAAGCAACCAGTCTCATCGATGCGTGGTATGACGGCGAACTCGATGCGCCGCGCAGCGCCTCGCTCGAGCGCCACCTCGAGGAATGCCCCAAGTGCGCCGCGCTGTCGGAGGCACGCTCGGCCTTGAGCGGCGCGCTGGTCGAGCACGCGACGCGATATTCCGCGCCGGCCTCATTGCGCAAAATCATCGAAGCTCAGATGTCGCGGCCACCGGCAGTCGAGAGCCGTTCGCGCCCGGCGCGCATGATGCCATGGCGCGGCCTCGCGATCGCGGCCTCATTCCTACTTTTTGTCATGATCGGATGGAACGTGTGGCTGCTGCAGAGCAGCGCTCCGTCGCCCAACCTCGAAAATGAAATCGTCGCCGATCACGTCCGCTCGCTGATGGCGAATCATTTGTCGGATGTGGCCTCAGAGGATCGCCATACGGTCAAGTCGTGGTTCATCGGCAAGCTCGACTACTCACCGCCGGTCAACGACCTCGCGAGCGACGGCTTCAAGCTGGTCGGCGGGCGCCTCGATTATGCGGGCGGGAAGCCGATTTCGGCGCTGGTCTATAAGCGCGGCGCCCATATCATCAATGTATTCGTGTGGCCGACGCGCGAGGGCGACGAGGCGCTGCCGCAGCCGCGCTGGTCGAACGAAAACGGTTATCACCTCGCGAACTGGAGCAACGGTGGAATGACCTACTGGGCGATCTCCGACGTCGACCCCACCGAGCTCACGCGCCTGGCGAATCTTTTGGGTGCGAAGTAGGTCGGCGCGAAGTAGCCCCGGCTTCCCGCGATAGCACCACATTGTCGATGAGGCGGGTTTTGCCGACCCGCGCCGCAATCGCCATCAGGACCGGCGCCTCGAGCGAGGTCGCCGGCTCCAAGGTTTCCGCATCGACCACTTCGACGTACTCGACTGCGATGCTGGGGCGGCTGAGAATCTTCGACGCCAGCTGCGCCAGCTCCTCGGGCCTGCGCGCGCACGCGAAATTCTTGCGCGCGGCCGCGATGGCGCGGCTCAGCGCGAGCGCATCGCAACGCTGCTCCGGCGTGAGGTAGGCGTTGCGTGAGGACATCGCGAGGTGGTCGGGCTCGCGCACAATCGGCATCGGCACGACCTCGATGTCGAAATTCAAATCGGCCACCATCCGTTGAATCGCGCGCAGCTGCTGGAAATCTTTCTCGCCGAAAAACGCCAGATGCGGTTTCACGATGTTGAACAGCTTCGCGACCACGGTGGTGACCCCGCGAAAATGCCCCGGGCGTCCCTTGCCACATAGACCGCGAGTCAACTCCGTGACCTCAACCCAAGTCTGTGCGCGCGGCGGATACATGTCCGCGGGCTCCGGCGCGAAGACCACATCGACCGGCACCGTTTCCATCATCGCGCAGTCGCGGGCGAAATCGCGCGGATAGCGCGAGAGATCCTCATTGGGGCCGAACTGCGTGGGATTCACAAAGATCGACGCCACCACCATCGACCCACGGCGGCGCGCCTCGCGCATCAGGCTCAGATGGCCCTCGTGCAGGTAGCCCATCGTGGGAACGAAACCGATGCAGTCGCCGCGCGCGCGCGCCGCATCGGACCAAGCCATCATCTCGCGCGGATGCCGAATCACTTGAATGCTCATAATCGTTTCCCCTTGAGACCGTATGAATGTTCGGGGCCCGGAAAGTTGTGCTCCCTGACTTCGCGCAGATATGCGAGCGTCGCGGCCGACGCGTCATTCCACAAGCTGGCGTAGGGTTTCGCGAATCGGGGCACGAAACCATTGGAAAGCCCGAGCATGTCGTGCATCACCAGCACCTGGCCGTCGCAATCCGCGCCCGCGCCGATGCCGATGGTCGGCACCGCGAGCATCGTGGTAATTTCGCGCGCGAGCGGCGCCGGAATTCCTTCCAACACGATCGCGAACGCACCCGCTTTCTCCAGCGCCTTCGCATCATCGATGAGGCGCTGACGGCATCCGGGCGCCGTGCCCTCGCGATTGCCCTGCACGCGATGCCCGCCCATGCGATGAATCGATTGCGGCGTCAGCCCGATATGCCCCATCACCGGGATGTCGACCTGGGTGAGCCGCGCGACGGTTTCGGCGACCGCGAGGCCGCCTTCGAGCTTCACCGCCTCGGCGCCGCCTTCCTTGATGAGGCGCCCGGCGTTGCGCAGCGCATCCTCGGCGCTCACCTGGTAGGTGAGGAACGGCATATCGGCGATGAGCAGCGCGCGCTTGCGCGCCCGCGCCACGATGCGGGTATGGTAGAGAATTTCCTCGAGGGTGACTGGCAGTGTGCTGTCGGCGCCTTGCACCACCATCGCGACGCTGTCGCCGACCAGCAGCGCGTCGACGCCGGCCTCATCAAAGATCCGCGCGAAGGGCGCGTCATAGGCGGTCAGCATGGTGATAGGCGAGCGCGCGGTTTTCATCGCGGCGAGATCGGTAATACGAACTTTCTTTGGCTGATCCACATTGGTGCTCCATCAAAAATTGGCGCAAAAAATTGGCGCAAAAAAATCGGGGCCGTCTGGAACCGACCCCGAACATAGGAGCACACTCTTGCCAATCAGCGCGTGGACGGCGATGGGAGAGCGCTCAAGTCTCAGAGTCCCGGTCCTAACTTCGGATCCAGGCGCGAGCCCAAGCTATTTTTCCTCCGCGCGATCGCCGCGCGCGGAAACATATTTCAACTTAGCGATCGTGCGCTGAAATGCAACCCAGGGTGGCGCTTTCCCAAAAACTTCAAATTTTTCGGGCCGCGACGAACAACACGAACGCCGTGTGCTGATGGATGTTCCTAAGAAAGCTGAACTCCGGGTGCGCCGCGATCAGCTCGGCGCTGGGGCGCGGCTCCTGAATCCGCTCGAGGCGAAAGCCCGCCGCGCAGAGTCCGTTGAGGTAGTCCTCGAGGCGGTAGGGAAAGTAGAAAATCGTAAACGCCGGCGCAGTATCGAAACCCCATTTTTCGGGGTACGGCTGCTCGTTCCAATAGTTGCCGACGACCCGGCCCACCACGCGCTCCTCCGCGTCTTTGGCCCAGGTCGAGCCCTTCGTCATGAAACATGGATGAAGCACGCTGAAGAAAAATCCGCCTCCTTGACGAATGACGCGAAAGGCCTGGCGCGCGACGGCGGGAAAATCCGGCGTGTCCATCAGCGCCATGGTCGAGACCACCGCATCGAAGCTGTGGTCTGCGAAGGAGCGCAGCTCCGCCGAGGATTCCAGCTCGTAGCGAATCCCGAGCGGTTCGCGCGCCTCTTCCTGCCGCGCGAGCGCGAGCATCTCCGGCGAAATATCGACGCCGGTCATCCTCGCACCACGACGCGCGAATGAGCGTGTATAGCGCCCCTCGCCGCATCCCAGATCGATCACGCTCAGCCCCGCCAAATCGGGAAGGAACTCGGCAAATCGGGGACTGGTAAAGAATTCGTGGGTGCGATCGTGTCCGGCGCGGACTTCCGCTGCCCAGGTTGGCGCGTTCGCATCCCATGCCGCGGCAACTTCGCGCTCTCCGACTTTGCTCATCGGAACTCGCCTCCAATGCTAGAGGTTGGCAGAAACGAGAACCGACGATGCTACGCCTCCGCAAGGAAAATTGCAGCGGCGCCCGATGTGCCCATGCGCAGAATCAGCCATCGGCGGCGCGATTTATTCCCGAATCGGCAGATTTGGTCGCGTGGAGCCGATTTTCGGACTTTGGCGGGGCTTGGACTAAAGCGCTTCGCGTGGTACGGAGTGCTAGACTCGGAAGTGTAACGGTCGTTCAGGAGGTCATGCGGTTAGATGAACGTCACGGTTTTTACGATGCATGGCTGCAACGCGTGTAACCACGCAAAAGAATTTCTGGCTCGCAACGGCGTTGAATTTACCGAGCGCAACGTTTCCGAAGATTCCGCGGCGCGCGAGGAGCTGCTCGCGATGGGCTACCGGGCCGCGCCGGTCATCAAGATCGACAATGAAACCATGCTCGGCTTCGACGCCGAGAAGCTCCGGCACTTCCTCGGATTGAAGGGCTAGCGGGTCCGTAAAAGGCAGCCGAAGAAAAAGAAGGCGCTCCAGGTGGGGCGCCTTTTTCATTGGCGATTTAGTGCTTCTTCGTGGAGCAGGAACCGCATCCGCCAGAATCGCATCCGCCGCCGGATTTCGGCTTGTCGTCGGGGCGATAGCCGATTTCGTAGCCCTCGGCCTCCAGCTCCGATGCGGTCAGCCAGCGGAGCGATTCAATGATCGGCGCATCGCAATGCACGCAAGATCGAACCTCGCCGCCGCACTCATCGAGGGTGACGTAGGTCAGCACCGACTTGCCGCACGGCTCGCATCGCGCGGTCGGGAACGCAGAAGTATTTGGAACGGTCTCGCGCATGGGCGTTAAAATAGCATGCTCGGAAAACTCGCGCAGCCTCGCGCGTCACCGGGTTCCCTGCGATTTGTTCATCAGCGCCTGCGCCTGTTTCCTGCGATAAGTCCAGTCGCAGAAGGCATCGGGAATCACGGTATCGCCACTCTCGGAGGTCTCCGGCGTGCCGAGCACCGGCGCTCCCTTGACTGGCGGTGGCGCAGGATTCTCCAGCGCCTCCTTGACCTCGCGCTCGACCTCATCGCGATTCTTGCCCGAGTAGAGTCTGCCGCCGGCACAGCCGTCGTAGGACTTGATGCCACCGACGGTGTCGTCGACCTCGAAGATCCTGGATTGCGCAAGCGGCTCGTCATCGAGGGAATGGAGGTCGAAGCGATCGGGTTGTTTCAGCGGTCCGGTGACCGCGTGCTCGCAGCGGTCGAGGGTAGGGCAATCCGACTCATTGTAAACCGGTCGGTACGAAAACGAGGCTTTGGGGGACTTGAAGACAACCTTGTTCAACCGATGCGGGTCCTCGTCGAGGTAGACATCGACGAACACTCCCTTATCGGCCTTTACTTCCACGTACTCACCATGGCTATGGCTGGCGGGCACGATTCTCACCTTACCTTCGTCGGGCGGCTGAGGGTACGCCGCATCGAGGCCGACGCGATGGCGCCAATCGCACACGGGAAATCGGCGCCAAAGCTTGTCGTCAACCAGGAGAGATCTTGTAACATCCTTTTCGGATGATGCAGTTTCCGATTGCCGCGGGTTCCCCATCACATCCATCAGCGATTTGAGGTCCGAAGAGCTATAGATGCTTCCCTGTTCGCATCCCTGAAATTTAAGCGCATCCTGCTTCGCATCGAGGTCCACGAACACCCACAATTCAGTGTCGATCAGGGCCTGGCCGTCCAGCGTTGAAAATGCATAGAAATGATCGTCGTAGTTCACTGTCAGGCACGGCGCAGTGCGACAGAACGGAGCCAAGGCAGCATAGTTAGCCCTTCGAACCTGGTCTTGAACCGTTGGCACCGTTCCGATCACCTCTGTACCCCCGTCGTTGTACTTAACATCGATCGCCTGAGGATTTTTGAGATTTTGATGACCGATGATTCTGCCGTCGGCGAATTCGAACTCTTCTTGTGGAGCAGAGTTGAAACCGCCAGCAACACGATGCACACCGGCCGGCGCTGCCGTTTTGGGAGACTCGACCGTCCCGCATCCCGCAAATACGACCAGAACTGCAACTGCAATGACGTAACGAGTTCGTTTGAATGCTGACAACAACAAGTGGTCCCCTCAACGGCTCATCATCGAGAGACCGAGACTCTTTGTCAATCAACCGCGCGTGTAGGGTACGCCGGCGCGCTCGGGCCGCGCGCCCGACCGCCGAAGAACGCCAGGACGACCAGCGTTAGCGCATACGGCACCGCGAGCAAAAGCTGATACGGGACCGCGGTGCCGAGCGCCTGCTCCCAGAGCCAATAGCACGTCTCAATCAGCCCAGCGGCCGGCCATCAGCAGGCCGAGCTTTTCCGGTGAGCGATCACCGGGAGCGGTCGCGCGAATTTTTCCGCGGCTCATCACCAACAGGCGGCTCGCGATCGCGAGGAGCTCGTCGAGATCGCTGGAGATGAGCAGCACCGCGCCACCCGCGGCGGCGAAATCCAGCAGCGTGCGATGCACCTCGGCGGTCGCAGCCAGATCGAGTCCGCGCGTCACGTTGTGCGCGACGATCACGCGCGGATTCTGGGTCAGCGCGCGCGCCACCTCGAGGCGCTGGCGATTCCCACCCGACAGCGACGATGCAATCGCCTCGGGACCGGCGGCGCGGATGCGAAAGGCGGTGAGCGCCTCCCGGCACAATTCCACCGCGCGTGGAACATCGAGCCATCCGTGGCGCGTCATCCGCGCGCGCACCGGCCCGGCGAGCAGGAGATTTTCCCACAGCCGCATGTCGAGGATCAGCCCGTCGAGGTCACGATCCTGCGGGATCACAGCCATCGCGGAACCGTCACCACTCCCGAGGACCCGAAACGATCCGGTGGTCGCAGGTCGCGCGCCGGCGAGCACTTCGACCAGCTCGAGCTGCCCGTTGCCATCGACGCCTGCGATCCCGGTGATCTCTCCCGCGCCGAGGCGCAGGGAAATTCCATCGAGGATTGTTACACCATCGGCTCGATACGAGAGATTCTCGATCGCAAGCAGCGTGTCGGCATTTGCTACCGGACGGAGGCTCGCATCCGGAGGGAGGGTCAGCTCGCCGATCATGAGGCGCGCCAGCTCCGCTTCGTCTGCTTCGGCGGGCGTGGTCTGCGCGACGAGGCGGCCACCGCGCAGCACGGTGATTCGATCCGCCACCGCGCGCGCCTCGGCAAGTTTATGCGTGATGAGAATGACCATGCGCCCCTCCCCGCGCAGCCGCCGCAGAAGATCCAGAAATGCCGCGAGCTCGCTGGGGGCAAGCACGCCGGTGGGCTCATCGAGGATCAACACGCGCGGGTCAAAACTCAACGCGCGCAAAACCTCGAGGCGCACGCGCTCGGCGACCGATCGGTCGGCAATGATCGCGCCCGGCGGCGGGAGCTCGAAGCCGAGATGCCGCGCGAGTTCACGCGCCTTCGCCACCACGGCCCGCAAATCGATCCGCGTCAGACCGAAGCCGCCACCGTCGCGACCGAATCCGCCGAGCGCGAGATTCTCCTCCCAACTGAAGCGCTCGAACAGCATCGTGCTCTGATGCACCGCGGCGATTCCCGCGCGCAGCGCCGCGTCAGGCGAGCCGAGCGGAAGCGGCTTTCCTTCCAGCAGCACCGCGCCGGCGTCGGGACGCAGGCGACCGGTGAACACGTTCATCAGGGTGGTTTTGCCCGCACCGTTTTCGCCGAGCAGCGCGTGGATCTCGCCGGCCCGCGCGATGAAGTCGACGTTATCGAGCGCGATGGTCCGCCCAAAGCGCCGAGTGATGGATTTCGCTTCGAGCAAGCCCGCTCAGTTTCCAGCCGCGGGATAATGTTGGCGGATGTAGTCGAGGGCCGCCTCGCGGTCGGCAATTGCGCCATCGAGTTGCAGGTCTTCGAGCTCCTTCAAAATATTTTTGAAAGCGGGGCCCGGCTTGAATCCCATCCCGATCAGATCGCGTCCGCTGATGAAACGCGGGGGTCGCATCTGGGCCGGCGTCATCTGCGCCATGGCATGGCGGCAGAAGTGGTAGTGGCCGAGGTACGAGCTGGAGGCGAGCGCGTCCATGCGGCAAACTTCGAGCAGCTCGTCGAAGCCGTCTTCGCTGAGCATCCGCTTGAGCGTCGAGGTGCGCATGCGCGGCGCCATCGTCAGCCGCAAATGATTTTTCACCAGGTAAGCGACGCGCTCCTGCACTGCGCGCGAGCGGCGCAACCGCGCGAGGATATCGATCGCCATCTCGGCGCCGATATCGGTGTGGCCGTAGTAGGTGACCTTGCCGTTCTGCTCGGCGCGGGTCTGCGGCTTGGCGATGTCGTGAAAAAGAATTCCGAACGCGAGGCTCTCGGCGCATCCGGGACTCAGCATCGCGACCGCGATCCGGGTATGCACGTAGACATCGCCCTCGGGATGATAGTTGGCGGGCTGCTCGCATCCGATCATCGGGAGCACTTCGGGCAGGACTTCTTTCATCAGCCCGGTCTCGACCATGATGTCCATCCCGCGCGCGGCGCCACCCTCAGTCATCAGGCGGACGATTTCCTCGCCGATGCGCTCGGCGGAAACCTTCGGCACCATCGGCGCGGTGAGCCTCATCGCTTTGTGCGTCTCGGGCTCGATGGTGAAATTCAGGCGCGCGGAAAAACGCGCGGCGCGCAGCACGCGCAGATGATCCTCGGCGAAACGGTCGTAAGGATTTCCGATCGCGCGGATGATGCCGGCGCGCAAATCGCGCATCCCGCCGACGGTATCGATCAGGCGATCCTCGAAGGGGTCGTAATACATTCCACCAATGGTGAAGTCGCGGCGCTTGGCGTCCTCCTCGATAGTGCCGAAGCTCACCGACGACGGGCGGCGGCCATCGACGTAGGGCGCGTCGGCGCGAAAGGTCGCGACCTCGTAGGGCTCGCCGTCGACAATCACCATGATGACGCCGAACTGCGCGCCGACCGCGACGGTGTTGTCGAACAGACGCTGCACAACCTCGGGGCGCGCATCGGTGGCGATGTCGTAATCCTTGATGGGGATTCCGAGCAGGCGATCGCGCACGCACCCGCCGTTGAAGAGCGCGATGAAGCCGTGGTCGCGCAGGCGGCGCAGGATCGCGAGGGCTTTTTCTTCCTTGGCGGACATGGTGCGCATTTTACCGGAGCTTGCGGGTCGATTCTTCAAGGCAGCACGGCGTTCGAAGCACCCTCACCCGACCGGCACGATTGTCGCGCAGCCGAGGAGCGACAATCGCGCCGGTCGACCTCTCCCGCGAAAAGATGACGGGAGAGGAAGCACTCCAAATTATTCGCGGCGATCGAAGCGCCCGCCCAGCGTGATGCCGCCGTCAATCGCGACCACCTGGCCGGTAATGTTTTGCGCCTGCTCGGAGCATAGCCATGCGACCGTGCGCCCGATGTCCTGCATGGTCTGCTCGCGTCCGAGCGGCACCGAGCTGCGCACGGTGGCCTCGAAGGTTGCGCGCGCCTTGGCATCGCCACCGCCGAGCGCCGCGCCGAGGTCCTCCCACACGCGGGTGTAGATGAGACCGGGCGCGACCGCATTGACGCGGATGCCCTTGGGTCCGAGCTGGAGCGCGCAGGTCTTGCTGTAGGAAATTACGCCCGCCTTGGCGGCTGCATAGGCGGCGAGGAACGGGCTCGCGAGCTGCCCGGCGATCGAGGCGGTATTGCAAATCGCCGCGCCGGCCTTCATTCGAGGCGCGACCTCGCGCGTCACGATATGGACTGAGTTCAGGTTCAGGTCGACGTAGCGGCGAAAAATCTCGACCGTTTCCCATTCGCCTTCGCGGCCATGCTCGAACCAGGCGCGCTCGCCACCGCCGGCGTTGTTGCAGAGCACCGCGGGATTGGGCCCGAGCTTCGCCGCGATTGCCTCGACCGCCTGATGGACCTGCTTTTCGTCGGTCACATCGGCGGTGAAGCCATGGACCTTGCTCGCGATTTCGGTGGGCGGCGGCGCCAGCTTCAGATCGATGACGGCGACCTCATCGACGACCTTGTGCTCGAAGAGCGCGTTGACGATTCCGAGTCCGAGGCCGCGGGCGCCGCCGGTGACGATTGCGTAAGGCATGATTCTCTCTCCCCAGACCTCTCCCGGCGCAGTAGCGCCGTCATAAACTTCTCCTCGACTCCGCTGCGCTCCGCCTCGGAAGCCGCTGCGCGGCGGCTTTGCCCGCTTCGCGCCTCTAACCAGATCGTTGCCTTAAGCCTTCAGTGCGCGGATCGCTCGCTTGTTTCCGCTCACGCGATCCTCGTTCACTGGATTGACGAACACGATCACGGTGCCGAGGCCCGGCGCGGCCAGCTCCGCGAGGCGGTCGCGAATGCGCGATTCGGGGCCCACCAGCAACGCGGAATCGATCATGTTGTCGCTCACCGCGGCCATCGCTTTCGGCTCGTCGCGGCCGGCCGCGCGAATGCCTTCGATCTCGGCCTTGAAGCCGGCGTTGGCGAGCATGTTGCCGTAGTAGCGCAATGCACCATAGCGCGAGAGCAGCTTGCGCGCGGGACGCCGTGCCGCCTCGAGGTCATCGGAGATGAACGCGGTCGCGAACAGCGTCGGCTCGATCTCATCGACGTTGCGATTTGCCTTCTGCGCGCCCTCGGCCAGCTCGCCGAGCGCCTGCTTGACCCGCGCGGGCGGGAAAAAATTGAAGATGACGCCGTCGGCGATTTCACCCGCGAGCCGCACCATCGGACGCGACACACCCGCGAGGTAAATCGGCAGCTTCGAGGTGACCTTGGGCCCCGTGCGGCCGCCGTCGATCGCCTTGCGCAGCGTGGTCACGACCTCGCGCATTTTCACCATCGGCTCGCCCATCTCGATGCCGAGGAGGGTGTTCATCTCCTTGTGCCCGGTGCCGAGCCCGAGGATGAAGCGTCCGCCGGTGAACTCCTGCACCGCCGCGGCCTCATTGGCGAGCAGCGCGGGATGGCGCAGGTAGATATTCGTGATCGCGGTGCCGAGCTTGATGGTGCGCGTGTGCTGTCCGATGCCGAGGCAATAAGCGAGCGAGTCGTTGCCGGCCTCGGTCATGAAAACGCCGGCGAGACCGTTGTCCTCGACGCTCTTGGAGAGGTCGACGATGGTTTGGGGTGGCGTATCAGGCATCGCCGAGAGAGCGAGCGCGATTTTAGTTTTGGCTTGGGCCATGAGGTGCGTCCTTTTTTTTTAAGTTTCCCTCGACTCCGCTTCGCTCCGCCTCGGGTACGCCTGCGGCGTGGCTACGCCCGCTTCGCGTCTCATCCGAGAACAAACTTCTCGCGGAAAATCTGAAGGTTTCATCCTCCAGATGCGGCGTCAAGCGCGGAGGAATTTTCAGCTGCCGCTCGATCCCGGCTGGACGGCGGCGAAGAAATCCATGATGCGTTTGTGATTGACGCCGAAGTCGCCAATCCCGTCGCGTGACTTCGAGCGCATCTCGCACAAGCTTCCGCCGCCGTCGCCCGGACGCACCTGGATGATGAAATCGTCGTTGAAATGAAACAGCTTGGAAGTTGAATAGCCTTCGAGAGTATGGGTCGCGGGATCGGTAACCGTGATGGTCCAGGTGGGCATCTTCGCCGCAGTGCTCTGGACTGTCTTGAATGCGTCGTCGGGTGGCTCCGGCATTTTGAGCGGCGTGAGCGGCCCATAGCCCTGCAATTGTTTGTCCGCGTACTTGGCTTTGTCGTACTTCATATCGCGGCCGTGATTCGCATTCAGCTGCCGCGCATTGGCGAACTCGGGCGGGTTGTCGAAATCGGTGGTGATGTCGTTGATCGGCGGGACCTTCGGCCCAGTCAGCATGATCACCAGCACCGGCAGGATGCAGAGCACGCCCAGCACGGTCCCGATCACCGCGCGCGGACGGGCCGCCGCGCGCATCGGACTGCGGGTCGCGAAAATCCCGATCAATCCGAGCACCAGCGCGAAGACTCCGACCAGGGTCCCGAGTAGAAAGGTCGAAAACCCGATGATGGGCGTCATCCAGGCCCAATGCGCACCCACCACACCTGCGCCGAGCAACGCCACCGCCAGCAGACTGTCGAAAAACGCGAGCCACGCAACGATCATAGGTCCCCCACTGGAGAAGATTATCGCTCAAGCATCACTTCTTGATGCCGCGGGCCACGAACTGCGGCAACACGAAGAAAAAACTGCCCTGTTCAATCGCGCGATCCACGGATGCGAGCCAGGCCGCGATCTCATCGTCGGCGACCTTGCCCGAGTCATGTGCATAGCGCGCGAAACTCGCCTTCAGCATCGGGAGCGAGCGCCCGGCGGTATCGGCGCCGGCGAGGATTTCAACTTTCACCTCGGTCAAGCCCGCCTCGCGAAAGAGGCCGTACAGCATCCGTCCGATGCGCGGCTCCTTGATCGCAATCGCCTTCGAGGCGGCCAGCACGCGCTCATTGCGCGCGCGGTTGGCCGCGCCGGTCTCGAGCACCAGCAGGTCCCAGTCGCTATCGGCCGCGACGACGATTCCTCCCGGCGCGGTGACGCGCGCCATTTCCGCCACAGTATCGGCGGCGGAATCGACATACTCAAGGACATTTTTGCAGAACACCCGATCGAAGCCGGCCTCGGGAAACGGCAGCGGCGGGAAGCCACTATGGGTGAATTCCACCGGCAGCTTCGCCTCCCGGGCGCGCGCGGTTGAGCGCGCGATAAATTCCGCATTGATGTCGACCCCGGTCACCTTGCCCGAGGGCGTCACCCGGCGCGCCAGTTCCATCGTGGTATGCGCGGGGCCGGAGCCCACGTCGAGCACGCGCAAGCCGGGCTTCAGGTCGAGCGGCCGAATAATCGGTTCGAGCGCGGGATGGTATCCGAGGATCTGATCGTAGGCGGCATGGCGCTCGGGTTCGATATCGATCCAGTGCTGCTTATAGTAGGGGTTGGACATGGCGACGCTCCCGCCCCTTCGTACCGCAAGCGCGGGGGTATTAAAAGTGGCGCGACGGGAGTGAGCGCGACAGGTGGTGCCGAGGTGCGGCAGTTTAGGTTGTCGGACCCTGGGATTCCATCATCTGTGAGGTCGCGGTCAGATGCAGGGTGACCGCCGACATAAAGGGAATTTTGAGACTGTAGTTGTAAGTGATTACCACCAGCGCGTCCTTCCACCCGCTGCCCGACGCCATATTCGGATCGGTCACCCAGCTTGCGGTTACGTTGCCGGTAGTGAGGACGTTGCCGTTGGAATCATAGGTGGTTTGGCTCAGATGCAATTGGGGCGAGATGTTTACCGCTATCTGCTGGATCGAGGCGAGACTGGCCGGACTGATGCTGTTGGGTCCGTTCGCGACCGCATAACGTACCGCTTCTTCGGCCGCGGCTGACATACTGTTGTAAGCCATTACCGCCTCTCCCATCATCATGACGCCGGCGATAAACAGCAGAAAGGCGGTCGCCACCCAGGCGAACTCGAGCCCGGTTTGGCCGCGGGAGCAGGCGGCTTTTTTGCGCGCGGCGGTCACGACCCGGTCTGAACCTGCATGATGGCGGTGTCGGACATACTCGTGGAGTGAGGAATGCCGGGGTAGTTCACCAGGGTGGTGAAGGTGGCGGTGGCCGTGACGGTGACGTAGGTCGCCTGCGCGTTAGCGCCGTTACAGTAACTGCTCGCGCATCCTCCGGTGCTAAGCCCACAAGTGCAGGAACTGGTAGAGACGTCGGCGGCGGCGAACCCCGGAATGTTGGTGGCGTTGGCAACTGCCGCGGCCTTGATGCCCGTCGTGTCGGCCGCGTTGCCGGTGGATTCGGAGCCAAACTGCGCGCCGGCGCGAGCCGCGGCGATGACCTCCTGATTAATGTAGAACGCGCGCGCAAAATCGGCCGATCCGATCACCAGCAATGCTAGAACCGGCACTGCCATGGCAAGCTCGGTGGCTGCCTGACCCGCTTTGAAATATCGCAGCACTCGCACGGAAAGTCCCTCGCCTCGCAGAAACTATTTGTAGAGCGCGCTGGTCATGATCGGTCCGATGCCGTTGGCCAGCGAACTATAATCGCAATGATGAGTCTGGGTGTTGCTTCCACTCAGCGTCACCGAGTCCGCCACCACGATGGTGTAACCATGGCTGCTCGAGCTTCCCGCAAAGGTGCACGAAGCGCCCGGGAAGTAGCAGGAACCGTCACAGGTGGAAGTGGAATCGAATTTGATGGTGCAGCTCGAGGGGCTGCTGGAGCCCGAACCCCAGCCCCATCCAGAGCCAAAACTGGAGCCGGTGATCGAACTGTCCTGAGTAAACAGCATTCCTTTGCAGGAGCCGGTAGTGGGCGCACTGAGGGTGCAGTGAATGCTATCGGTGGAGTTGGCCCCGCAGGTTACCGGGCCGCTGGAGTATCCATCGCTCGAAGTGTCGGCGCAGTTATGAAAGGTGCAGCCGGTGCCGCTCAGGGTGCAATGGCCCGAGATATTGAGCCCGCCGCCGCCGCAAATATAGGTTCCCGCCGCGAAGTTGACGGTGGGACTATTTCCAGAAGAGTCGTCGGCGATGGTGATACCGTTACAATAAGTACCGGGCTGCAGGTTGACCGTATTAGCGCCGCAAATGGAGACATTTCCCAGGAAGGTATAGGACCCGGCGGAGAAATTGGCCGTGCAGCTGGACGCATTAGGGCCGATTTCGATGCTGGGCGTGATGGTGCGGCCGAAGCCGAAGCCTCCGCCCCCGACGTACTCAAAGCGCCCGCCCCATTGATCGGCGCCGCCGGTGCGCATGAAGTCGAGCGACGCGTTGCCCCAATCTCCACCCCACTGGTCAGCTTTGGCATACATAAACCCGGGCGCGGCGCTGCCAAACCCGTTGCTCTTATTCACGCATTGATATTGGCCCGGATTGAAGTTACAGGTCACGTTCTGGCAAGTAGGCTGGCCCGACCCGCCGCAACTTATGTGATTCCCGCAAGTGCCTCCTGTGAAGGTCACCGTGATCGGCGTATAACTGTGCGTGTGAGGATTGTAGGTCGATTGGATGGATTGGCCGCAGTTGCCGCTGCCGCCCGAATAGCAGGAATTGGAAGGAATCGTGGTGGTGGTCGTAATGGTATTGGTCCCGTTGTTGTTAGTGCTGGACCGCGTACAACTGCTCGGCGTGGGCATCGTCCACTTGCTGAACGGATTTGACACCGGGGCACAACCGGTCTTGGTATAGGAAGGAACCGTTCCGCTGGTGCTGCCTACCACACTAATGCTGCCGGCACTTATCGAACCGCCACCGGTTACGGTGAGGTTCTTATTGCTGACCATTCCGCAGGTTAGGTTGACGGGGGGTCCGTTGACCGTGATTCCGCCGCCCGTGGTATTGAGCGCGATCGTGGTATTGGGACCGCTGGAGCCATAGGTCCCGGCCGATACCGTGATGGGAATCGTCTTGTAGCCCAGCACACCCAGGAAATAGGTCGACACCGTTTTGGTGATAGTGACCTGGACACAGGTCCCGGCGGGACAGGCAGACCCGGTAGGCTCGGTTACTGATACGGTGGTGTTGTTGCTGCCATTGGTGAAGCCATTGAGGGTCGCGACATCGGTGGCGGCGGTCGAATAGGCGCTGCCGTCGGTACCGAGGGTTGCGTTCAACCCGGCAACCGAAGCGGCATCGGCGGCGGTCTGAGCCTTGCGCTTGATTGCCCATAGAACGCCGACATCGGTGGCCAGGCCCAGGAAGCCGAGCAGGACGGTAATCGCGAGGGCGACCAGAACGAGCACTTGGCCTTTTTTATGCGCGCGAAGGAATTTCATGTTGAAAAAATGCCCCCTTTAGATAGGGAAAAGCGTCCGGCTGGACAAGCAACGTCTATGCCGCCGTTAAGAGGACATCAAAACAAGCCAAATCATCAATGAAGGTGCATTGGTGCTACAAGACGGGTAAAACGAGCGTCCTCTTAAATACGCCTGGTCGCGCTAGAGCAACAGAACCTGGGAAGGGTGGCGCCGATGCACCGGGAACTATCGGAGTCGGAGTGTTGTCATAGTAAGCGCGCGATGCCTTCCTCGACCGTGACGCGGGGATGCCATCCCAGGATACGCGAGGCTTCGGTGGTGTCGGCCAGCGTATGGCGCATGTCGCCCTGGCGGCCATCCAGTCGCACTCGCTGACCTCCGATAAGGTCCGCGATGCGGTTGATGCTGACATTGTGACCGGCGCCGATATTGATCGCGCGCCCATCGGCCATCGACGCATCCATCGCGAGGATGTTGGCGGCGACGATATCGCTCACGTGCGTGAAGTCGCGGGTCTGCTCGCCGTCGCCATGGATTTGCAGCGGCTCGCCGCGTCTGCGCGCCGCCATGAAGGCCGAAATCACTGTGACATACGCGCCCTCGGACGCCATCCGCGGGCCGTAGACATTGAAGTAGCGCAGGGTGAGCGTCTCCATCGCAAACAAACGATGGAACATCCGCGTGTATTGCTCGCCAACATATTTTTGCAGCGCGTACGGATTGAGCGGATTGGGCGTCATCGTCTCGACCAGCGGCATCACGGTCTGGTCGCCATATACAGAGGACGAGCCTGAATAGATGACCCGGCGCACCTTGGCATCGCGCGCCGCGATGAGCACATTTAGAGTGCCAACCACATTGGTCATATGAGTCTCGACCGGCCTGGCGATCGAGAGCGGGATCCGCGGCAAAGCGGCCACGTGAAAAACGCAATCGATGCCGTGGAAGGCGGATCGAATGGCCTCGCCGTCGCGGATGTCGGCCTCGATCAGCTCGGCGCGCGGATTGAGGTTCTTGCGGCTGCCGGTCGCGAAGTTATCGATCACCCGCACCTTGAACTCGCGCGCAATCAGCTCATCGACCAGGTTGGAGCCGACGAACCCGGCCCCTCCGGTCACCAACACCACTCGCTTTGGGCTCATCGGGTCGGACTTTCGGGGCGGAAATCGGTAAATTGCCTGGGTTGCATCACTGGGTTAAACTGCGAGGTTCTTCTTAAGCGATTTTGAGGCTTTGATGCTGACTGGTTCTGCTCGAATAAAGCTCCTGCGGGAGCTGCTGGCGCAGCGCATTCTCGTCATCGACGGCGCCTTCGGCACCTATATCCAGGGGCTCAACTTCGGCCCCGACGATTTCGGCGGCCCTGCATACGAGGGCTGCAACGAAAACGTCGTCCTCACGCGTCCCGACGCGATCCACAAGATGCATCAAAGTTTTCTCTCTGCGGGCGCCGACCTTATCGAAACCGCGACCTTCGGCGCAATCCCCTATGTGTTGGGAGAATATAGTCTCGCGGACCACACGCATCGAATCAATCAGCGCGCGGCCGAGATCGCGCGCGAAGAAGCGGCGGCGTTCAGCACGCCCGACAAGCCGCGCTTCGTCATCGGCTCGATGGGACCTGGCACCAAGACTATTTCCGTCACCGGCGGCATCACCTTCGATCAGGTCGCCGATGCCTACGAGGCGCAGGCGCTCGGCCTCATCGAGGGCGGCGTCGACGTACTCCTGCTCGAAACCATGCAGGATACGGTGAACGTCAAAGCGATTCTGACCGGCGTCGAGCGAGCGATGAAGAAAACTGGCGTGCCTGTCGCGGTCTCGGTGCAGGGCACGGTCGAGACGATGGGCACGCTGCTGGCCGGGCAGGACATCGAGGCATTTTACGTCTCGCTCGCGCACCGCGATTTGCTTTGGATGGGCCTCAACTGCGCGACCGGCCCCGACTTCATGACCGATCATCTGCGCACGCTCTCGGAAATCTGCCGCTTCAACGTCTCATGCGTCCCCAATGCCGGCCTGCCCGACGAAGAGGGGAAATATAACGAGACGCCTCAAATGTTCGCGACCAAGGTCGCGCGCTTCATCGACAATGGATGGGTGAACCTGGTCGGCGGATGCTGCGGGACTACGCCCGAGCATATCAAGCTGCTGGCGGACGCGGCTGCGGGCAAGAAGCCGCGCATGCCCTCCACGCTGCGGCGTTCGGTGGTCTCGGGAATCGAGACGCTGGTGGTCGACAACGATACGCGTCCGGTGATCGTCGGCGAGCGTACTAACGTGCTCGGCAGCCGCAAGTTCAAGCGCCTCATCGGTCAGGGCAAATTCGAGGAGGCCTCGGAAATCGGGCGCGCGCAGGTGCGCAAGGGCGCGCACGTCCTCGACGTATGCCTGCAGGATCCCGATCGCAACGAGATGACCGACGTCACCACCTTCCTCGACATCCTGGTCAAGAAAATCAAAGTTCCGCTGATGATCGACTCCACCGATAGTGCGGTTATCGAAGAATCACTAAAACGCTCGCAGGGCAAGGCGATCATCAATTCGATCAACCTCGAAGACGGCGAGGAGCGCTTCAAGAAAGTCGTGCCGCTCGCGCGCACCTTCGGCGCGGCGCTGGTGGTTGGATGCATCGACGAGGACAAGCAGCAGGCGCAAGCGGTCACGCGCGAGCGCAAACTGCAGATCGCGCAGCGCTCGATGAAGCTGCTCACCGAAAATTACGGCGTCGAGCCTGAGGACATCATCTTCGATCCGCTGGTGTTCCCGGTCGGCACCGGCGACAAGAATTACATCGGCTCCGGGGTCGAAACGATCGAAGGTATCCGCCTCATCAAGCAGGCGCTGCCGAATTGCAAAACCGTCCTCGGCGTTTCCAACGTATCGTTCGGACTTCCAGAAGCGGGACGCGAAGTTCTCAACTCGGTGATGCTGTACCACTGCGTGCAAGCCGGGCTCGACCTCGCGATCGTCAACTCCGAGAAGCTCGAACGCTACCCAATGATCCCGGAAGAGGAGCGCAAGCTCGCCGAGGATCTCATCTGGTGGCGCGGCGAGGATCCGATCGCGGCCTTCGCAGCGCATTTCCGCGAGCGCAAGGGCAAGGAGAGCGTCGAGAGCCGCCGCTCGCTGCCGCTCGATGAGCGCCTCGCGCTCTACATTTTGGAAGGTTCCAAGGACGGTCTGTTCGAGGACCTAAACGAGGCGCTGACCACCCGCGGTCCGCTCGAAATCATCAATGGCCCCTTGATGAAGGGCATGGATGAAGTCGGACGCCTGTTCAACGCCAATCAGATGATCGTTGCCGAGGTGCTGCAGTCGGCCGAGGCGATGAAGGCCGCGGTCGCGCATCTCGAACCGCACATGACCAAGTCCGAGAACGTCAGCAAGGGCAAGATCATCCTCGCCACGGTCAAGGGCGACGTTCACGACATCGGAAAAAATCTGGTCGAGATTATTCTCGGCAACAATGGCTACAACGTCGTGAACCTCGGCATCAAGGTGCCGCCCGAGGAGCTGATCAAGGCGTTCCGTGAGCATCGCCCCGATGCGATCGGGCTTTCGGGACTGCTGGTCAAGTCGGCGCAGATGATGGTGATCACGGCGCAGGATTTGAAGACCGCGGAAATCGCCTGCCCAATCCTGGTTGGCGGTGCGGCGCTCAGCAATCGTTTCACGCGCATCAAGATCGCGCCCGAGTATGCGGGACTGGTCGCCTACGCCAACGACGCGATGAATGGCCTCGACCTCGCGAATCAGATCATGGATCGCGAGGCGCGCGAGTCGCTCAAAATTCGCCTCGAAGAGGAGACGCAACGGCTGCAGGCGCTCGCCTCGAAGGTCATCGACGCGCCAACCAAGCCGGCGGTGGTGCGCGCCAACGTGCGCCACGACCTCGAGATTCCGCGTCCGCCTGACCTGAAGCTGCACGTGCTGCGCGACTACGACCTCGGCGAGATTTTCGACTACATCAATCCGAAGTCGCTGTATGCGAAACATCTCGGCTTCAAGAATTTCGAGGAAGAACTCGCCAAGGGCGACGCGAAGGCGCGCGAACTGAACGATGCGGTCGAGGAAGTTGCGCATCTGATGATCGCCCGCAGCGACATCACCGCCAACGCGATCTACAAATTTTTTCCCGCGCAAAGCGATGGCGATCGCACGATGATGATCCTCGGCCCCGACGGCAAGCACGTCCTCGAGACGTTTATCTTCGGGCGCCAGAGCGACGCGCCCGGACTATGTCTGGCGGACTACATCGCACCGCGCGATTCCGGACGCCGCGACTACGTGAACTTTTTCATTACCACCATCGGCACCGGTGTCCGCGCCCTCGCCGAGGAATGGAAGAACAAGGGCGACTACCTGCGCTCGCACATTCTACAGGTGCTGGCGCTCGAAGGCGCCGAGGCTTTCGCGGAGTTGCTGCATGAGAAAATCCGCGCGATGTGGGGTATCGGCGATCCGGCCGGCACCACCAGGAAGGATCTCTTCCAGGCCCATTATCACGGCAATCGTTTCTCGCCGGGATATCCCGCCTGCCCGCGGATGGAAGATCAGGAGCAGATTTTCCGCCTCCTCGAAGTCGATAAGCAGAATGTCGATGTGCACCTGACCGAAGGCTACATGATGGATCCGGAGGCGTCGGTCAGCGCGATCGTGATCCATCATCCCGACGCAAAATACTTCAGCCTGTCACCGGCCGACATCGAACGGCTGGAGCGCGAGCTGGCGCCCGTCCCAAAAGAAGCCGCGGCGGGCTAGGGCTTCTTGCCGCCTTCGACCGCACCGCCGGCCGCTTTCCAGGCGATGAACCCGCCGCCCATGTGAGCGACCGGTTCGAGGCCCATCTGCTGTAGGGTCTGGGCTGCCAGCGCAGACCTGCCTCCGCCCGCGCAGAAGAAGAGGAACTTCTTGCCCGACGCAAAAACCTCCCGATGGTAGGGGGTGGCTGGATCGACCCAGAATTCCAGCATCCCACGCGGGGCGTGCAAGGCTCCCGGGATACGGCCGTCGCGATCGAGTTCGCGGATGTCCCGGATATCGACGAACAGGATGTTAGGATCATCCTTCAACTTGATCGCGTCGGCAGGCGGGATCGTCTCGATCTCGGCATTCGCCTCGGCGAGCATTTGGGCCACAGTTTTCTTGAGCTTCAGCGCCATGGATCATTCTCTCCCGCCTAAGGTTTCACAGCCGCGCGCGATCGATTCGAGCGGATGGAGCGCAACTGACAGGTTCCATGCCGCCTCAGTTAGCACAGTCATTTCGCCAAGTGTATCGATCGCGATTGCTAAGAATGCCGGCGCTTACCTCGCACGTAATTGATGCGGCTCCCGCCGATGCGCAAATCATGCGGCATACACCGCATCCGTGTCGCTTAAGCGGATGCCGCAACGAAAGGAGAAGCGTCATGAGCAAAGCCAAAGAAGTAGTTGAATGTTACATCGCAGCGTGGAACGAAAGGGATCCGGCGCAGCGCCGCGCGATGGTCGCGAAAGCCTGGACCGAAGATGCCAACTACACCGACCCGCATCGCAGCGGCGACGGTCACGAGGGCATCTGCGCGATGATCGCGACGGTGCACGAACGCTTCAACCACGCGTACCGGTTCCGCCTTAAGGACGGCGTTGATGCGTATGGCGATCGGGTGCGCTTCCAATGGGAGGCCGGCGGCACCAAAGACGCGCCGCTACATTTTGTAGGCACAGACTTCGGCCTCATCTCCGCCGACGGCCGCCTGAAGACGGTGACCGGATTCGTCGATGAGGCGCCTGCGCCGCAAAAATAACACGCACGGAATCGCATCCGATGAGGCGCCCTCGACCGCGCCCCATCGGAACCACCAATCAGACAAGGAGCGCGCTTTCTATGGATCTCTATTTTTCCCCTCTCTCATGTTCGATGGCTACGCGGATCGCGTTTTATGAGGCGGGCGTCAAAGGCAACTTCATCGCCGTCGACACGCACGCGAAAAAGCTCGCTGATGGGTCAGACTTCTTCGCCGTCAACGACATGGGCCAGGTGCCGGTGTTGCGCACCGATGCGGGCGAGCTGCTCACCGAAAACCCGGTCGTGCTTCAATTTGTAGCCGATCAATACCCTCAGTCGGGGCTGGCGCCGCGTGACGGTATCGAGCGCTACCGGCTGCAACAGTGGCTGAACTTCACCACCTCGGAGCTCCACAAAGTGGTGTTCGTCCCGCTGCTTGACCCGACCAGCACCGACGGCGCCAAACAATATGCGCGCGAGAAAGCCGACCGTCGCCTCGCGCATCTCAACCGTCATCTGGAGGGGCGGGAATTTCTGCTCGACCGTTTCACCGTGGCGGATGCCTACCTGGTCACGGTGCTGAATTGGGCGAGGTTTGTGGGAATCGATTTGGCGAAGTGGCCGGCCGTGGGAGCTTACTTCGATCGGATCGCGCAGCGGCCCAACGTAGCCAGGGCGATGGCCGAGGAAATGGCACTCTATCAGGAGTCCCAGGCGCGCCGGCGCTAGCGCTGCAAGCATTACCTCGGAGGTAATCGCGCGAAGCACGGTTCATTGCTAAGGCTGTAGACATGGAAACTCATCGCAATGGAACGGCGGTAGAACCGAGCGGCGTTGGACCACTTCTGCGTCGATGGCGCGAGGCGAGACATCTGAGTCAGCTCGACCTCGCGCTCGACGCGGAAGTGTCCGCGCGCCACATCAGCTTCCTTGAAACGGGCCGCGCGGAACCCAGCCGCGAAATGCTGCTGATGCTGTCGAACGTCCTTGACATCCCGCTGCGCGAGCGCAACTTGCTGCTCCTCGCCGCGGGTTACGCGCCCGTTTACGGCGAGACCAGTCTCGATGATCCTCGCATGACGCAGGTGCGCGCCGCGGTCGAGGTGATCCTCAAGTCGAATGAGCCGCGCAGCGCGCTCGCTCACGATCGCCATTGGGATGTGGTGATGGCGAACGAGGCGTTTATCCGGTTTCTGACCATGACCCTCGGAAAGGAGCCCGCGGGTCTGACGCCGCTGACCGTTTCCAAAGCACCTCGCATCAACCTGCTCCGCTTATCGTTCGATCCCAACGGAACGCGCAAGGTCATCCTCAACTGGGAGGCGATTGCCAAGTCCTTGCTGAACGAGGCTTATCGCCGGCTCGCGTGGGCGCGCGACGACACCTTGCGAGATCTGATTGCCGAAATTCTCGCCTATCCGGGAATTCCGGCGCGCTGGCGCGAACCCGACCTCGAAACGCCGAGCAACCTAATCCTTCCGATGGAACTCAGTCTGCAAGGCAAGATCGCGCGGATGTTCAGCACCGTTACCACCGTGTCGACCCCGAACGACGTGACGCTGCAAGACCTCCACGTCGAAGTTTTCTATCCCGCGGATGCGGAGACCGAGTCGGTCCTGAAGGCTTACGAGGAGCAACGGCAAGCGACTCTCAACCGGCACAGCTGACGAACGTCGCGCCGTCTCGATTTCATCGTGCAGCCTGGTTATCTTTGAGATCCCGAGGACTTGGCCTTGATTGCCAAGCGCCTTCACCTGGAAGTACGGTCCGGCAGCTGCAACCGATATCGCGGTTTCGAACCCCGATTTCGCGGCGGTTGTGATGATTGAAAGACTGGCGGGCGAAGTTCCGCCCAACACTTGCCAACTGTCGGTCTCAGTCGAACCGTTCCACGACGCGTAGATGGTCGTCTGTCCTCCGGCCTCTTGTGTCGCGATACTGGGCGGATAATAAGGACTGCCTACCCAATTGTCGCGATAGACGCGATACGAGCCGTTGCCGCCCGGCATTTGAGCATCGTAGAGGAGATTCAAAGAAGGATTGTCGCTGTTGTTGCCGGCCGCCGCATATTCGCTGTAATACGGTCCCGCTCCCCATCCAATGAGGAAATTGCCGTTGGGCAGAATCTGCGCGCTCCCCTGCGAAGGGACGATGACATTCGGGGCGTGATAATATTCACTTGAGAGACTGGCAGTCATGGTAGAGAAATTCAGCTGCAGCTTCAGCCCGTGCGAGAATGGCGTGTCGGGTGGGACCGTCTGAGTTTCGCAGCAACCATCATCGAACAGGCTTACCATGTCGTTCGGCAGCCACCGAGCGTCGTGTTGCCATGAGAACTGCGCGCCGCTCTCGATAACGAAATCGCTGCGTTTGCCGCCGAGCTGCCAGACGATCTGTCCCGTCTGTTTGTCTATCCGGTAAATGGTCGCGGTACTTCGTCCTGATACCAGGATCGCTTCGGGGTCATCGGTCAGCCCAACCGAATTCAAATGATAGGCATCCCACACGTTGTTGGTTTCGGCGGCAGTCGACACATCCGAAAATCGTTTATCATCAGGTTTGGACTGCTGAGCGGCCGAAACCAGAATGGCGTGCCGTTGTTGTCCAGAATCAGCGCGCCCGGCTGCCCATAGACGGCAACGCTGGAAGGGGTGAACGGGTCCACGAATATCAGGCCCGAGGACGTCCCGGGTTCATCAACATTGATGGTGACTTTATTTGGGTGCAAACTCGGCTCGCTGATAAAGTTCCACACCTGCGGCGAGTCGATGATTGGGTCCGGGGTGACATTCCCCGTATTGGATCGATACGGCACCGTGCCGCATTGAGGTTCGCCGGTAGGTGCGTTGTTATCAGGTCCGCAACTGGCCAGCGTGACAACGATCGCCACCAATGCGAGCAATCGATTTCTCGGTAGCGGGGTCTCCCCTAAACATCCACTCCGGGCTTACGCCAAGCATCACAACTCGCAGCAGTGCGCATTCGACATCGCGTCAAGATAGCGCCGCCATCTTTCCCCGGCAATTGAACGACCGAGTGCCGCACGAAACGGTATGAGCCTCGCAGGAACGATTGCGCGCCTTACAGCCGCAAAGCTATGGTCGGGCTGGAATCGAGCCACATCGCCGGGAGGTTCAACATGAGCGCGGAATCGACCAAAAATGGCGGGCGGAAAATCAGTCCGCCGAGACTCTCGCACATCGTCCTGCGAACCACCCGCCTCAAGCCGATGATCGAATGGTATACGACGGTGTTCGACGCACAGGTTTTGTATCAGAACGCGATGATGGCGTTCATGACGCATGATGACGAGCATCATCGTATCGCGTTGTTTGCCATTCCCGGCACCGTCGAGAAGCCGAAGCATAGCGCCGGGCTGGACCACATCGCCTTCTTCTATCCGACTATGGGCGATTGGATCGCCACCTACGAGCGGCTCAAGGTGGCCGGCGTAACGCCCCACGGCGGCATGCATCATGGCATCACGATGTCGCTCTACTATCGCGACCCGGATCAGAACACCGTCGAACTGTCGATCGACAGCATCGCCAAGGCAGAGTGGCACGAGTGGATGCGCAACGAGTTGGGAAAGAACCTGATGGGCGCGCCGCTTGACCCCGAGGATCTTGCGCGCAGGTACCATGCGGGTGAATCGGAGACGGAACTCTGCCGCTTCGCGCCGCCTCCGGATGGGGTGGGCCCGGAAACCATCCGCCGCTTGATGGAATAGCTCGCCGAGCGCTTTGCTACGATGCCCACCCATGCTGGGTGTAGTACTGATTGATGGCGTCGCTAATCTGGGTCGCGGTCTTGTCGGCCAGATAGCCAGTGGCCGAGGTATAGGTCTTCGCGCCTCCCATTGCGGCGTTGGCTCCTACGACTACCGCGGCGCTGCCACCAGCCGCGGCGCCGGCCGGTCCCATGATGGCGGCGCCCGGCATTTTGCCGCTATCAGCATGGGTATTGAAATCGATTAGGGGCGTACTTGCGTCGCCGGCGCGCTGGTAGACATGCACCGCAGTATCCAGCGTCGATGCACCCATACCGAAGCCAATGACCAAGCGGCGGAGGCGATTGCCCTCGCTGATGTCGGTGAATTCACCATCGACGATCAGGGAATTGTTGCCCGCCGCAAACGTCCCACGTTGCAGGCACACCGCCTTGTAGCCCTTGGCCGCCAGGTTGGCTGCGACGCTGAGACAAATATTCGAGGCAGTGTCAGTCGCGATTTTCTGTTGCGATGCCGCCTGGTCCTCGCCCGAAACGTTTCGATAGGCTCGCTGGACGATACTCTGGTTCAGTGTCACGTCATTGGCGGTAACCGCGAAAGGATAAATGACAATTTGATCCGGGCGAGTCGCGGTGGCAGCCGGCGCGTTGCTGGTCTGATCCGCGACTTTGGCTCCCGCGCATGCTGACAACGCGAACGCAAGTACCAAAAAAATTAACCGATGGATTTTTGAATTCATGGTGTCGTCACTCGTTTCCTTGCGATCCTTGCCGCAGTCGGCACGCAGGCTTCTTCGGCAGCCGCTTTATCTCAATTGGCAAAAAACCGATATATAGATACGATGAGCACTGAATCAGCATCGAAGTTTGGAGCACGATCGACCGCCCTCGAAGTCATCGCGGGACACGATCTGCGCGGCCGTGAGGCTATCATCACTGGAGGAGCCTCCGGTATCGGCGTCGAGACGGTTCGTGCACTCGCAACCGCGGGCGCACGCATCGTAATCGCGACGCGCGATCGCACCAAGGGTGAGGCGGTCGCCGCGACGTTGCGCCAGGAAACCGGCAAGGATGCGATCGAATTTGCGTTGCTCGACCTTGGGTCGCTCAAATCGGTGCGTGCATTCGTCGCGCAATTTCTTGCGCAGGGCCGCCCACTGCATCTGCTGATCAACAATGCCGGCATCATGGCCACCCCGCTCGCCTACACCGAGGATGGCTTCGAATCGCAATTCGGGACCAATCACATCGGCCATTTCGCGCTCACGCTGGGATTGCTGCCCGCCCTGAAAGCGGCGGGCAAGGCGCGGGTGGTCGAACTCACTTCGATCGGACATCGGCGCTCGGATGTCATTTTCGATGATCTCAATTTTCGCGCGCGACCATACGAGCGTTGGTCAGCCTATGGGCAATCGAAGACCGCCAACTCACTGTTCGCGGTCGAAGTCAAGCGCCGATGGACCGGCGACGGAATCCTCGCCAATGCGGTCCATCCCGGCGGCATCATGAGCGGCCTGCAAAAATTCGTTCCGCGCGAGGAGCAGCTCGCGATGGGATGGATCGACGAAGCCGGCAACATCAATCCGCGCTTCAAAACTCCCGCGCAGGGTGCGGCGACCTCGATCTATGCGGCAGTTGCGCCCGAGCTGGAAAGCAACAGCGGGCACTACCTCGAAGACTGCGGCATCGCGAAGCCGTGGTCGAGCGAGAGTCCGTTTTCGGGCGTCATGCCGTATGCACTCGATCCCGAGCATGCGCGCCGATTGTGGGAGGTTTCCGAAGCGGCCATCGCGAAAATCAGTTGAGGTTGCATGGCATTTCCACCTATTTTCCGCCGCCGCCGAATTCCGCGCTCGATGGAGCCATCTGCTTGCGCCCGTCACGGCGGTTCTCGCCGTTGCGTTTTACTTCGACGATTGGTGAATCGCTCGGCACGTAGGAGTGGCATCGCACCATTACCTGGCGCGAGCGGGGACCATCGAGCTCAACCATAAACACCCGCTGCCAGGTGCCGAGGGCGAGACGGAAGTCACTCACTGGGATCGTCTCGCTGGTCGAAAGCAGCAGATGCATCAGATGCGAATGTGCATTGGGATGTTCGTCAATCGCGATGGGCGGTTTGCGCCGGCCCATGTCGTTGTGATTGTAGGCGTGTTCGAGCGGGCAGAGGCGGCGCAGAAAATGTTTGAAGTCCTCGAGCAGCAACTCCTCCGCCTCGTTAATTTTGATCGCGGCCGTAGTATGGCGCGAAAAGACCGTCACCGTACCGTCGCGGATGTTCTCGCGCCGCAGGTGTTCATTGATCCGATCGGTCAGGTCGATGAATTCGATCGGCTCGACGGTATCAATATTAAACAAAATGTCGGAAACGATCATCGCATGAGCGGAGGCGGCCACTGGATGCGAAATGACGGCATTGGATCTCATCAGCTGGCTCATAGGCTTCCCACTGAGGCACCACGAAGCGTCGATTGACCGAGAGGTCAGAGTATCCAGTATGACGATGAGGGAAGCGGCCGCAATACATCAAACATCATTCTGACCGACTAACCGGCACATGGTCAGTCGGTCAAATGAAGATGACTATGGGTATTTAAGTTAGCCGCAGGCGACTAAGTGACGGGGACGATGGCAACATGGAATCTGGCCGGAGGGAAAAATTAGCGGCCGCGTAGTTCGCGCTGCGCCAGTTCCAAATCCGCGTCGACCATCATCGAGACCAGTTCGTGGAACTTCACTTTGGGCTGCCATCCGAGGACGCGGCGGGCCTTATTTGCGTCGCCGATAAGTAGGTCAACTTCAGACGGGCGAAAGAATCGCGGATCGGTATCCACGTATGTGTGCCAATCGAGTTCCACGTATCCGAAGGCCGATTCGAGGAACTCCTGCACCGAATGGGTTTCACCCGTCGCGATGACGTAGTCGTCTGGGCGCTCCTGCTGCAGCATCAGCCACATCGCCTCGACGTAATCGCCGGCGAATCCCCAATCGCGCTTCGCATCGAGGTTGCCCAGCGACAGCTTGCTCTGCAGGCCCGCCTTGATGCGGCCGACACTGCGAGTGATCTTCCGGGTGACGAAATTCTCGCCTCGTCGCGGCGATTCGTGATTGAAAAGGATTCCATTCACCGCAAACAAGTCGTACGCTTCACGATAATTCACTGTCTGCCAATGAGCGTAAACCTTCGCGCATGCGTAGGGGCTCCGAGGATGAAACGGCGTCAACTCACTCTGCGGAACCTCCACCACCTTCCCGAACATCTCCGAGGATCCCGCCTGATACATCCGCGCCTGGCGCCCATGTCGCTGATTATGGTCCCGTAGCGTTTCAAGCAATCTAAGCGTGCCTAGACCAACTACGTCGGCAGTATATTCCGGCTGATCGAATGAGATCCGGACGTGCGACTGCGCCGCCAGGTTGTACACCTCATCCGGACGTACCTGCTCAATGATGCGCCGCAGCCCGGTCCCGTCGCCAAGGTCGCCATAATGGAGCTGTAATCCCTCGCCGGGGACAGCGAAGCCTCGGCGTAGATGGTCGATGCGCGCGGTCGCGAAGCTAGAGCTGCGCCTGACGATGCCATGCGTCTCATAGCCCTTCTTGAGCAATAATTCCGCGAGGTACGACCCGTCCTGCCCGGTCACCCCGGTTATCAGCGCGACTTTTGCCAATGGCTACCTGCCTTAATCGCCTTTGACCAGGCGGTGCGAATCGCTATTGAAATGTTGGGTGGAAAACTCATACAGCTCCGCGTCTTCCAGCGCCTCCATCTGATGCACCAAGCCGGGCGGAATGTCCATGCATTCACCCGGATTCAGGATGAACTGCTCAATTTCCTCGGCCTCCGGCGACGCCTTGATGGTGACCCGCAGGCGCCCCGCGCGCAGAAAAAACGATTCGGTTTTGAGTTTATGGAAATGCAACGAGCATCGTTTGCCCTTATTGATTTCGAGAATTTTCCCGCAATAAAGCTCGTTATTGGCGAGCCACACCTCGCGGCCCCATCCCTTCGGTTCGATATGCACCGGCTGGCGCACTCTGTTTTTCATAGTTTGCCCCTACCGGTAGTATGTGTACCGAGCCGCTCCGAGTCCATACATCGCCGGCGCAATGGAGGGCAAATGGTCGCATCGATGCGAATTCCTCGCAAGCGTATCTGAGCCCAAGTGGTTTTTACTGCTGGTTGTTAAAAAAGGCTCAGCTCCCCTCTGACGCGTAGGCTACGGGTGCCGGTAGCGGAGCGCCTCGACCAGCAACGCGAACGCGGGGGTGAGTTGGCGCCGGCTCGGGTAGTAGAGATGGTACCCCGGAAAGGGAGGGCACCATTCTTCCAGCACGCGCCTGAGACGGCTCCGAGTCAGATGGGGCTGCGCCAGATCCTCGGGCACATAGGCGAGGCCGAATCCCGCCACCGCGGCGTTGAGCATTTGAGCGGTGCCATTAAAGACCAGTTGACCTTCGACATGCACTTTCAGTTGGCGCTGACCTTTTTCGAATTCCCATGCGTACAATCCACCGCGAGTGGGCAAGCGCAGGTTGATGCAGTTGTGGGTTATCAATTCCTGCGGACTCCTCGGCACTGACCGCTTCGCGAAATACGATGGCGCTCCCACCACTGCCATCCGCTGGTCCGGCCCGATGCGCATCGCGATCATATCTTTCGCCACCTGCTCGCCCAGGCGCACGCCCGCGTCATAGCGCGCGGCGACGATATCAGTCAGGCCATAGTCGATGACGATCTCGAGCTTAATCTCGGGGTATTCGCGCAACAGCCTCACCAACCTTGGCCGGCTGCATGTTCGACCGCGGTGATCCGAATAGTGCCGGCGGGTTTTTCCCGAAGTTCACTCAGGGCCACAATCTCGGTCTCGATTTCTTCAAATCGCGGGCCCACGTTCTGAAGCAGGCGTTCCCCCGCCTCGGTGGGTGAGACGCTTCGGGTGGTGCGCATCAGCAACCGAAGGCCGAGCCGTTCCTCGAGTCCGCGGATGCTGTGACTTAGCGCCGATTGAGAAACTCCGAGCTTCGCAGCCGCGCGGGTAAAGCTGCGTTCACGCGCGACCGCGAGGAAACCGCGGAGGTCGTTTAGATTGTCACTGGGCATTCATGAATTATTCTTCTCTTCTGCCTGGCCTCGTCGGCTGGCGAATTCGACGATCTACCAAAAATTGGCAGGAAGATGCCTCCCGTAGGGGGCGTTCGCGAACGCCCCGTTAGAATCTTGCGATGGCTTTGGTCTTCCTCGCCATCGCCGCCGCGGATAAATTAGCGCATTTGATTCCGAGAGGGCGGTTCGCGAGCCGCGCGCGACGACGTTTCAATCGAAAAGATCTTCACGATTGCAGCATCGCTGCGGGTCGTTCGCGAACGACCCCTACGGTTCCAGCGTTGTCGCCGGTTCCCGATCGAGGCGGTGATCGAAGCGAGCCTGGCGGGTTCGAGGTTGTGCCGACATTTTCCAGAACGTGGTCTTTATAGATGTTCCAGCAGCGCAGAACCCTCCTTGGCCGGCCGCGATTGCAAAACTGGTAGGGGGCATTCGCGAACGCCCCGTTGGAATCCTCCGATGGCTTTGGTCCACGATCGCCATCGACGCCGCGGATAAATTAGCGCATTTGATTCTGATAGGGTGGTGGGCGAACCGCGCGCGACGACGTTTCGATCGAAAAGATCTTCGCGCTTGCAGCATCGCTGCGGGTCGTTCGCGAACGACCCCTACGGTTCCAGGGTTGTCGCCGGTTCCCGATCCAGGCGGTGATCGAACCGAGCCTGGTGTCGACATCGAGCTAAACGCACCGAAGAATTTCGCCACCGAGGCACAGAGACACAGGTTTCAGACCGTCCGCTCTCGGATCCGGGTTGGCTGCCCACCACTTGTTGCCGTGGTTCTCTGCTGCCGATTGCCTGATTGTCCACCTCCGGTGGACAGATTCGCGAATCCTGCTATTATTGCTGAACTGGCCTGGTAGAAGCGTAATTGAATTTGGGAGGGGGAATGGAAAGCATCGCGATTTCTTTAATCGCTGCCGCGTCCCGTTATCGCGTCGGGCTGCGCGACGATCGTCAATGGCAGCACTGAGCGGGTTCAAATCGCCAGCGATCCGCCCGGCGCGACCGCCAAGGTCGATGGAATCCCCATCGGCACCACGCCCACCTCGATCGATCTGAAGCGCGGCGACCCACATTCGGTCACGATCGAAAAAGACGGCTACGTCACCGACGAGGAAAGCATCGGGCAGGGGACCAGTGGATGGATCGCGGGAAACATCCTGGTGGGCGGCCTCGTCGGCCTCATCGTCGATTACTCGACCGGGGCGGCGCACACGCTGAAGCCCGATTCGGTGTCGCCGGTGTTGATGGCCTCGGCGCATCCGCACGCGGGCGCCGCTCCGATCGCGCAGAGCGCGCCGCCCGCCGGGCCGCAAGCCGCCGCGACCACGCAGCCGACGGCGGCGAGCGACGCTTCGATGCCAAGCCGGCCGGTTTCGGACGACACGAAAGCGGCGCCATCCCCAGCACCTGCAGCGACAAACATGTGAGTGCTTTAAATCGGTTACTCACAACCTTAGTGGTCGGCGGGATAGCGGTCGCTTTTCTGATCGCTCAAAGCTGCTCCATTTTCATGCAGGCGGAGCGGCCGCTGCATAAGAACGTGAACGTGCTGGAACCTGGCAATGATCGGACTGAGGTCCTGCAGGAACTCGGACTCCCGGAGCAGAATTATCCGACCAACGGCGGCGGCCAGGTTGATGTCTATAAGATCGCCATCACCAGCGAGACCGAGGCGAGCAAGGTTGGGTGGTCGGCATTGCACATTGTCGCCGACACTTTGACGCTTTTTCTATGGGAGCTGGTCGCGACGCCCGTCCAAAGCGCGACCCAGCCCGAGGTCAAGACCTTCGTCGTGACCTATGGACGCGACAACAAAATTCAACAGGTTGCGTCTTACCGCGAAGATGTACCGTTCCAGCTGCCGGCGAACATCGTCAGCACTGCTTCTCCGACGCCGAGTGAAACTCCGTCGGCGACCCCCACTCCGACGCCGTCGCCTTCTCCGGTCGGGTCAAACTAATCACCGAGCCACGAAGACCCATCAGTTCCGCGGATATGCCGCCCGGATTTCCCTGGCTGCTAACTCAGGGTCTATGTGCCCCGGTGGTTTGCTCTCCTGCCGGGGCCGCTTCGGATTACTTGCCCTTGAAATCGGTGGTGTTGCCCAGCACCGATCGAATCGTCGGCCTATCCGCCGAACACTCACGTTCAGGCATGCCCGGCTAGGAGATCGGAATGTACTGATCGCGCAGGTGGATATCGGTCTCCAGCGCGCCGCCATCCTTGCCGATAAGCACCAGCCGATGGTGCGGGCCGCTAAACAGCACCCGACTTCCGTCGGATAAACGCCATGAGGCCTCCGCGCTCGAAGGCCGCTCGGCGTCGGTTTCCGATCCCGCAGGCGAGGGCGCGCCGAGGTTGCTCTGAAGCCGCTGATATACATCCGCGGTCGCGGAGGGGGCAAAGTGCACGATCACCATCTGCATCCCCGATTTCTCCGCGAATTCGTAAATCACGTCCTGATACTCGATATTGTTCGAGCTCACGTTCTCGAGCTTGAAAGCGGGTGCTCCGTAGGGACTGGTTTGAATCATCCCGGTAGGAAAACGGCGCTCGACCTCGTCGAACGAAGTGCCGAAATTAACGCCCATGAACGAGTCCACGCCGCGCGGAGCGCCGCTATGACTCAGCGGATTCGACGGCAGCATGCTGCACGCTAGGACGCTAAAGGCGCATACGCAGAAGAGCGCGCGAATCGCTGCGGTGTGAATTCGGTAGATGCTCAACGGAATGGATGATCGAATGAAACGCGATTTCTTAGCTATACTTCGCAACTGCCGAGGCCGGCAGCACGATGCGCGGACCGACGTTCTCGATGGTGTTCAACAGGATCGCCACCCGTTCGGTACTCGAAAGGTAGCGTTCGAAAATCGCTTCGAAGCCGCGAAACGGACCCTCCACCACCCGCACCGGTTGCCCGCTGTCGAAGGGCACTTCGCGAATCTCGACCACATCGTCGATGCCGCGCGCGCGAATCTCGCTAATGATCGCTTCGGGAACCACCAGCGGATCGGCTCCGGCGGAAACCAGTCCGGTGACGCCGGCCAGATACTTGACCTCGAAATAATTGATCTGGAGATCGAGGCGCGCGAACACGTAGCAGGGGAACAGCGGCGCAACTGACATCGTCAGCCGCCCCCAGCGCGGCATTCGCGCCTTCAGCATCGGCAGAAAAACCTCGGACAAGCGCTGCGTCAGCTGATCGCGAACCCATCGCTCCTTGCCGGGCTTGGTGCGAATTAAATACCAATGGTCCGGGGCTTGTGATGACATTGACCCTCCTTTCGAACACCAGAAGTTATCCGAGAATGAAGATTGACGCAAAACAACAATTCCACCATCGGCATAGGGTAGCGGCGGGGTGCTATCTCCTATGCTGATTCGCGAACATCTCGATGAAGATTCGCGCTCCGATGCTGATTCGTGTACCACCTTATTTGATGGTGTGCTCGACAATCCTCGTCGCGGCTGGTAGCGGGTCCCGACTCGGCGTCGGAGAGCCCAAGGCCTTCGTCAAGCTTCACGGCCGTACGATGCTCCATTATTCCCTCGCGACGCTCGCCAAAATACCCGCCATTGCCGAGGTTGTCATCGCGATTCCAAGTGGCCTCGACAAGCGCACCCGCGACGAGGCCGCGCGCGCCGGCCTCGAGGTCCCGGTGAAAATTACCCCCGGCGGCGCCGAGCGCCAGGATTCCGTCCGCCTCGCCCTCGCGCTGACCAGCGCCGAGGCCCAGGTCATCCTCATCCACGACGCCGCCCGTCCTTTTGCCGATACGGCCCTCTTCCGCCGATGCCTCGAAGCGGCCGCCGCACGCGGCGCCGCGATTGCCGCCATTCCGGTGGCCGACACCCTCAAGCGGGTGGCCGACGGCGCCATCGTCGCGACGGTGAAGCGCGCCGGGCTCTACCAGGCGCAGACGCCGCAGGCGTTCCAGCGCCGCCTGCTGGTCGCCGCGCACGAGCGCGCGGCCCGCGAGCACATCATCGCCACCGATGACGCCGATCTGGTCGAGCAGATTGGCGGGACGGTGGAGATCGTCGAGGGCTCGGCCTTGAATATGAAGATTACGACGCGCTCCGATTTGATGATCGCCGAATCCCTCGCCGCCGCGACCAAGAGCAGATAACGGCTCGACGGCGGTAGCGCGACTGCCCGCACTTTTGTCTCTCTCGAAGGGAGCGAAGGTATCGGAAAAGCAGCCAGTTTGCGGACCTGTTAAGGCGCGCGCATCGAGGATTCCGGACCGCCCCCCCGGTCCCGCTAGACCAGAATTCTAGTCATCGATAGAATAGATCGATGCCGACCTGGACGGTCAGGGAGGTCTAACGCTCATGAAAGTCGTTCCGCTGAGTGAGGCCAAGGCCAAACTGAGTCGCTACGGTCAGCTTTGCCACGATGAACCGGTGGTGGTGACCGTCAATGGCCGACCATCTTTTCAACTGGTTCCGTTGGATGAGGACGACGATTTGATTGACCGTTTGATCGAACACCATCCGGGCTTCCGGAAGCTTCTGCAGCGGCGCTTGCGCGAAAAAAGCGTTTCGACCGAGACCGCATCGCGCCGTCTCGCAGCGGTGTGCTCGCGCAAATAGTCGATGGCGGCACCGTCGAGATCGTCGAAGCCTCGGCGTTGAATATGAAGGTTACGACCGGTCTGATTTGATGATCGCCGAATCCCCGCCGCGTCAGTCAAAAGCAAATAGGCGCTCCCCAGATCATCTCCCTTCTCTTGCAAGCCGAGAAAAGGTGGGCGGCGCGGTTGTCGCTCTTATGATTTCGCGACAACGGTGACGCACGGATGAGAGCGGGAATGCGCCCTCGCCCGCCGGGGGTGGCGCGCCACGAACCTCCGTTCGATGAACAGGTAGTGGTGACGGTCAGCGGCTGATTATACTTTCAACTGGCTCGTTGGATGAAAACGACGATCTCAAACGTCCACGTGATCGAGCTCCATTCGGGCTTTAGAGAGCCTCTGCAACAGCGCCGGGCCGTTTCGCAAGAATCATCGGCTGAAAGGTCCGGGCTAGACTGCCTGTGAACCGGAGATGCATAATAGCAAGCTTCGAGACTTCAACGAAATTAGTTAATGCGGGGCACAATGTCAGTTACCTTGAAAAGACAGCTCGACGAAAATGAAAAGCTGATTGTCCTGAAACAGCATGGCCGAATCTGTTTTGCTACAGGTCACCCAATAGCCGAAAAGGAGCAAGTTCAATTTGATCACATAATGGCTTTTCGCCGAGAAGGTGTGACGGAAATTGGCAACATTGCGCCAATGTGCGCTCAGCACAACCGGGAAAAAGGAACCCTCCCACTACAAGACTTTCGTATCAAACTCCGCCTCCAAGAGTTCTTCGGAACCGGAGATAAGCTGACTCTGAAAGATTTGCTGCGCTACTTCAAGGAAAAAGGCGACATCGAAGAGTACGGGCTACCTATCACTCTCGCGGTCGACGCAGCTGTGGTGACCGTTCAATCAGCTCACAAGAAATACCAGCATACGGTCGATGTTTGTCCGATTACCGGTTGGAAGTACTTCTACGCAACTCTCGACGTAGAAGTCCTAGACAGCGACGACGACAAGGACGATAAGATAGGCTTACAACCCCGCTACTTAATTTTCGACAAGGTCTTCGAGCTCTATCGCCATTTCCAACAACACCCGGTGCTGCAGCCCTCGATTGGCAGGATCGTCGACAATCGGATCCGCCTTTTTGGACGGACAGCACAAGGCGGCGGCACTTCTTTGGAATGGCTTCAAGGTGTTCGAATGCAAAATATACCTTCATCCCGACGTGCGACTTTTGAACCAAACGAACATTTCCGCTCACGACAAGTTTGCTCAGACAAGGTTCTACTCTTCGATAATGGTGATGAAGCTAGGTAGTCAATTCGGTGCTGATTTCGAAAATTACAAAAACACTGAAAATGGAGAACCCAAGACCGAGGCTGGCTTTATGCAATTCCTGTCTAGGCAGGATGCAACGCAGACGAGAGGTCAAATTAATCAACGTTTCCGCAGTTATCTTTATGATTCCGTGCTAAAAGACCCAGACAATCAAGCCAGCAAGTATGTTTCTGAATCCAACCGAAGTACAGATGAGAAGCCGCTTACGATCGATCTGCTAAATAAATCCATTTTCTCGTGTTTCATCTATCGAGAACCGACTGAGGACAATATGGCTACCGACGCCTATCTTAGAGACGACGAGCTGCGAAACACCGTAATGCTTATGAATTGTTTGCACGATTCCGCCTTGGCCCAATGGGATTCAAAGGCCGGAGGCAACGACGCGAACCAAATCAGACTCGAACGCCTCTTCAGATCGAAATCGATGATGGCTTGGTCCGAGCTCTTACGCGACGCCATCTGCGGAAAGCTCGATCTCCAGGACGCTGAGGACCGAGCAACCCCCTTCTATCGACCATTAAGTGAGAAACAGATTGAGCAGGTCAAAAGCGTGATCAATCGCTTAGTGGGTTGGAAACGTTGGGATTCTCCTCCGAACGACGAATTGGATCGAGTCCTGTCCGACAACAAGAGCGAAGTTAAGGATTGGTTCAAGGCCAAAGGTTTGACAACGGGATATCTGATGGGCGCCGCCGAATGAGGAGGTCTATTCGCAACAATGTTGCGGCCTCAGTCAAGACGAAAAACATGCGCGAGGTCGGGCATGTTGAGGTCGCACTGCCCCCGATCGATATTCTTCGGCGGCGGAAAGCTCAGAATGAAAAAAAGGGGGCCTCGCCTTCTACGATGAAGCTCTGGTTTTCTTCGCGGTCCTCCATTCGCGCGAATTTGTGCTAGGATCGCATTGACCATTTGATCGAAACGCAACACAAAGATCTCAGCCTCTACCGCGGGAAAGATCCGCGCGACTTGCCCATCTATTCCATCGAGGAGGCCGCGCATATTCTGTGGCTGCCGCCATCGATCCTTAAGGCGCGGACCGTCGGGCAACGATGGCATTCGCCTTCTGGAAAGGAGCGCTGCTACGTTCCGTTGATCATTCCGCCGCCTTCCCGGAAACGATGCTGTCGTTCACCAATCTGATCGAGGCCCATGTGCTCCAGGCGATTCGGCGTGTGCACAGGATCAAGATGCTAGGTGCGCGAGGACATGCGCGCGCTTTAAAGGGGACGTCCCGCTGGGGGGGCGCGGCGGGGTTCTCGCTCTTCGGATTTGCGAGAACAATGACGCGCATCGGGGAATGATGCCGCATCATCGTTGTTCTAAGCCGCGAAGACTTCGCCCCGGCAATCCGCCCATTTTTTCGTGGCATATCCCCACTCCATCGAAGCCTGATACGCTCAAATCAGGCGCGCCACCATTCGTGAACTTCAGCTTGAACATTAGGCCCCCGCTCTCTTAGAATCGCGCTGGCGCGGACGCGCGATTCAGCAGGCGACGCTCAGCAGGTTAGCAAATGGCGATTGAACTCAAGAAATTCGATACTCGTTCCCAGACCACCGAGGGCCCCGAGGTAAAACACCTCGACCCCCATCATGCGCCCTACTACCTGCCGATCGCCGATGAGGTCGAAATCTTCGAGGCCGCCTACAAGGCGCGCCTGCCGATTCTGCTCAAGGGCCCGACCGGATGCGGCAAGACCCGCTTCGTCGAGCATATGGCGCATCGCCTGTCCGCGCTGGAAAACGGGCCGAATGAGCTCATCACGGTCGCATGCCATGAAGACCTCACCGGCAGCGACCTGGTCGGACGCTTCCTGATTCAGGCTGACGAGACGGTGTGGGTCGATGGTCCTCTGACCCAGGCGGTGCGGCGCGGCGCGCTCTGCTACCTCGATGAGATCGTCGAGGCGCGCAAGGACACCACGGTGCTCATCCATCCGCTGTCGGACCATCGCCGGCTGCTGCCGATCGAGAAACGCGGCGAGACGCTGGAGGCGCATCCCGGGTTCCTGCTGGTGATTTCGTATAATCCCGGCTACCAGAGCATCCAGAAAAACCTGAAGCATTCGACCCGGCAGCGCTTCGTGACGATTGAGTTCAACTATCCGCCCGCGGACAAGGAAGTCGAGATCATCGGGCATGAGGCGGGCGTCGATGGCGACATGGCGATGCAGCTGGCGGTGCTGGGCGAGAAGGTGCGCCATCTGAAGGCCTCGGGGTTGGAAGAGGGCGTCTCGACACGGCTTCTGATATACGCAGGCGAGCTGATTCGACAAGGAATCACGCCGCGGCGCGCGGCCACCGTCGCGGTGACCTGGTCGCTGACGGATGAGAACGACAGCAAGCGGGCCATCGACGAAATCGTGAAAGCGATCTTTGCGACCTGATACAAGGCATAACAACAACCACGGTGACCAGTTCGCGGTTTTAGCGAGGGGGTAGGATGTCCAACAACATTCGGCGTTTGGGGACGGCTCTGATTGGATGCGCAATTGCGGTGGTCGTCGGGATGCCGGCGGTTGCGAAGGCGCAGGCGCCGCAAAACAACACGGGGCCGCGGTTGGATTTTCCCGGCGGCCTCGCCACCGATGGGCAGGCGGTTTACGTCGCTAATAGCCGCAACAACACCGTCGACCGGATCGACCTGACGTCGCATACGATCGCGCTGCTGGCGGGCACGCTGTTCAAGGAAGGCAGCACCGACGGCACCGGCGCATCGGCGATGTTCTCCAGCCCCAGCGGAGTCGGCCTGGCGGGTGATGCGCTGTATGTGAGCGACACCAACAACTCGATCATCCGCAAAATCTCGCTGCCTGGCGGAGTGGTGACCACCGCGGCCGGCGCGCCCAACATCGCGGGCACCGACGACGGCAGGGGTCAAGCGGCGCACTTCAACCTGCCGACCCAGATCGCGGTCGACCCGACTGGGAACCGGCTGTTCCTGACCGATACCGATAACAGCACAGTCAGAATGATCCAGCTTCCCGACATGATCGTGAAGACCATCGCGGGACAGGCGCAGACCGACGGCAAGGCCGATGGGCCGCCCAACAAGTCCGCCTTCAATCGGCCGCGCGGAATCGCCACTGACGGAAAATTCGTCTATGTGTCGGATACCGGCAACGATCAGATTCGCAAAATCGATCTCTCGACTATGACGACCTCGACCCTCGCCGGTACCGGCGAAGAGGGCGATAAGGACGGCGCGGGCGCCGAGGCCCAATTCAATAATCCGGGCGCGATGGCGACCGACGGCACCAACATCTACGTCCTCGATGCGGACAACCACGCAGTGCGCAAGATTATCGCTGCGACCGGTGAAGTGAGCAAGCTGACCCTGGTCAATGGCCACATCGGATCGGGATGCACCCTGAGCAAGGACGGCAAGACGCTGTATTTCTCGGATACCACGGAGAACGCGGTGCAGCAGGTCGACACCGGTAATGGCAACGTCCAGCCGACATTCCCGTTGCAGCAGTAGCATCAGATGAATTCGCGCAAGGTTTGGGCAAATTTTGGGCAAGTTTTAGGTAAGTTTTGATTGATCTTCGCAGTGACACGGTAACCCTGCCGACGCCCCAGATGCGCGAGGCGATCGCGCGCGCGGAGCTCGGCGACGATGTCTACGGCGAAGATCCCACCGTCAATCGACTCGAGCAGACCGCCGCCGCGCTGATGGGCAAGGAGGCGGGGCTGCTCGTCTCCAGCGGCACGATGGGCAACCTCATCGCGTTGCTCACGCATTGTGGGCGCGGCACCAAGGCGATCGTCGGCAACCAGTCGCATACCTATTGCTATGAAGCCGGCGGCGCATCGGCGCTGGGCGGCATCATGCTCGCGCCGATCACCAATCGTGACAATGGCCAGCTCGACCTCGATGAGCTCAAGGCCGAAGTTTTCACTGCCAACGATGCGCACTTCGCAATGCCGTCGCTGGTAGTGATCGAGAACACCCACAACCGATGTGGCGGCGCGCCAGTGAAGCTTTCGCATCTGGCGGAAGTGCGCGAGATCGCCAATCGCCGCGCGCTCCCGATGCATCTGGATGGCGCGCGCATCTTCAACGCGGCGATCGCGCTGGAGACTTCAGCGAAAGAGATCGCATCCTATCCCGATACGGTTACCTTTTGCCTGTCGAAGGGCCTCGCATGTCCGGTTGGCTCGGTTTTGTGCGGAAGCAAGGATTTCATCGGACGCGCGCATCGGATGCGCAAGCTGCTCGGCGGCGGGATGCGCCAGGCCGGCATCATCGCCGCGGCGGGCCTTGTCGCGCTCGATACGATGATCGATCGCCTCGCCGAGGACCATCAGAACGCGCGTGCGCTGGCGCAGGGACTGACTCTCGTCGCCGGCATCAATGTTCGTCCGGTGGCGCAGCGCACCAACATGGTTCACTTCGATATCGATGGCGACGACAGCAGCGCGGGGCGCTTCGGCACAGCGATGAAGGAGCGCGGGGTATTGATCTCCGCGCGCGAGAGCACTTCATTCAGGGCGGTGACGCATTACGGCATCGGCCGCGCGGATATCGATCGCACCGTCTCGGCGGCTTCGGAAGCGGCCGCGGAAGTTTTCGGCGACTAATCAAAATGGATTCACTACAATCTTTGTTTGGATTGCGAGGCCGTCTCGGGCTGGTGACCGGCGCGTCATCGGGGCTCGGGGTCGAATGCGCGCATGCGCTGGCGCTCGCAGGCGCGGATGTGGTGCTGGTGGCGCGCCGCGCCGATCGATGCGAAAAGCTGGCGCATGAGCTCACCAAAAAATACGACGTTCGCGCCATAGGGATCGGCGCCGATGTTGCCATCGAAGCCGATCTCGATCGCATCATCGAGATCGCGCAGGACCAACTGGGTGACGTCGATATCCTGATCAACAATGCGGGTATCTCGCCGACCGGGCGCGCGGAAAATTTCAAGCGCGAAACCTGGGACCAAACGCTGGCAGTGAACCTGACCGCGCCGATGCTGCTCTCGCAGCGGGTCGCGCGCCGACTCATCCATACCAGAAAGCCCGGGCGGATCATCAACATGGTCTCGATCTATGCCGCGATGGCGAGTTCGGTTTACCGCCTGTCGTCATACTGCGCGACCAAGGCGGGCCTCGCGAATCTCACGCGCCAGCTCGCGGTCGAATGGGCGCCGCACAACATCCTGGTCAATGCGATTGCGCCGGGATGGATTCCGACCGAGGCGACTGAGGGTGGCATCGCAAAAGCCGGCAACAAAGAGCGAATGGAAATGTTTACGCCACTGGGCAGACTGGGCCAGCCTCATGATTTGCGCGGCGCGGTGATCTTCCTGGCGAGTGCCGCATCCGCTTACGTTACCGGAACCGTGCTGGCTGTCGATGGCGGCTACCATTCCTGGTGATTCGCGTTTCGCCGTCGCGAAAAAATCCCGGCGCGGGAGGTGGGGATGAGTCGTAGCAGTCTGGGTCGGCAACTCTTTCGCCGCAAGCCAGCCGCCACGTTGAGGTCCGATGCCGAGACGCATGCCGGCGGACTCAAGCGCGCGCTCGGCGCGCTCGACCTGACGCTGCTCGGCATCGGCGCGATCGTCGGCGCGGGTATCTTCGTGATGACCGGCGTCGGCGCACGCCAGGCCGGACCAGGCCTCATTTTGTCGTTCGTACTGGCTGGCACCGCATGCACGATGGCGGCGCTGTGCTATGCCGAATTCGCGGCGATGATCCCGGTCGCGGGGAGCGCGTATTCATACTCATACGCGACGATGGGCGAGCTGGTCGCATGGATCATCGGATGGGACCTGGTGCTCGAATATGCGGTCGGCGCGGCCGCCGTCGCGGTCGGATGGTCGGGCTACTTCCGCGTGATCCTCGAAGGACTCGGGATCCATTTGCCGGTCGCGTTCATGCATGCTCCGGGCAGTGTGCCCGGCGCCATCATCGATCTGCCCGCGCTCATCATCGTGCTGCTCATCACGGCAGTTCTGTACGTCGGAATTTCTGAGAGCGCGCGCCTGAACTCGGTCATCGTCGCGATCAAGCTGACAGCCGTGGCTGTCGTGATTGGGGTTGGCGTGTTCTATGTCCATCCATTTCATTGGGTGCCGTTCGCGCCTTATGGGATGGGCGGAATCAGCAGCGCGGCGGCCTATATCTTCTTCGCGTACATCGGTTTCGACGCGGTCTCGACCGCCGCCGAGGAGGTCAAGGATCCCGCGCGCGACTTGCCGCGCGGCATCCTCGGCTCGCTCTTCATCTGCACGCTGCTGTACATCCTGGTCGCGGCGGTGCTCACCGGGATGGTTCCGTTTCGCGAGATCGATCCGACCGCGCCGCTCGCGTCGGCCTTTGTAGCGCGCGGCCTCAACACGGTGGCCGGGATCATCTCGGCGGGCGCGGTGGCGGGACTTACATCGGTGCTGCTGGTGCTGTTGCTCGGACAATCGCGAATCTTTTTCGCGGTCTCGCGCGACGGCTTGTTACCACCGGCATTCAGCAAGATTCATCCGCGCTACCGAACGCCATACATTCCGACGACGGTCACCGGCATTGCGGTGGGGATCACCGCAGCGCTGCTGCCGATCGAGGAAATCGCAGAGCTCACCAACATCGGGACGCTGTTTGCGTTCGTCCTGGTATGCCTCGGGGTCTGGATTCTTCGCTACGCGGACCCCGAACAGCATCGCCCGTTTCGAACCCCGTGGGTGCCGGCGGTGCCGATAACCGGCATCGCGTTTTGTCTCTTTCTGATGGCGCGGCTGCCGATGCTGACCTGGATCAGATTCTTCGTCTGGCTTGGGATTGGGCTGGTGATCTATTTCACGTACGGGCGCTACCACAGCCGCGTCGATCACGACGCGAGCGCCGCGCTTAAATCGGGGACCGGACGTCAGCCGGACGTTAGAATGAGCGGGGACTGATTTCTTCGGCACTCCCGACATGTATGGCCCCAGCACATCTAAGGACTGGTCAGATGCACGAATCGACCGCGGCGCGATCGCGTAATAATTGCCTTTCACGTCGGCTGGTTCGGTCGTTTGCAACTGGTCGGCCTCGCTTGACTTCATCGGAAACGGCGACGTACTTGAATCCTGACGTAGGCGGAGAGAGTCGAGAGAGTTTAACTTGTGACTGATCAGAGTCCTTCGATGCCGCTGGCTGATCGGCGTTTGCCACAGGGCGGCGGTTGGCTGTCGCGTGAGCAACTGGCTGGGATCACGCCCGATGGGCTCGTCGATCGAACTGTCGCGCTGAAACCCTTGCTCGCCGCCAACAGCCGCGAAGCAGAACGGCTACGGCGACCGGTCGATGCGGTCTGGGAAGCACTGCGCGCGAGCGGGATCTTCTATCACTTCGTGCCGAAGATATACGGCGGACTGGAGTTCGGCGTCGACGCGTTCATCGACGCGATGTTGCCGCTCGCCGAAGGATGCTCCTCAACCGGATGGGTAGCGGCATTCTGCGTCGAGCACAACTGGATGCTCGCCCACTTTTCAAAAGAGCTGCAAGACGAAACTTTTGGCGCCGGCTTCCCCTACATCATCGCACCCGGCGTTACTTTCCCGCCCGGAATCATGACGCCGGTTGCGGGCGGTTATCGCGTCACTGGGCAGTGGAAGTGGGGCACCGGCGTGATGCATGCGGATTGGATTCTGGCCGCGGCCATGCTGCCTAACGGCCCCCGCCCCCATCTGTATTTTATCGCGGTCCCGGCAGAACAGACGATCGTCGTCGATACATGGCACATGGACGGGATGATCGGCACCGGCAGCAACGACATCGTGATGCGTGACGTCTTCGTGCCCGCTCATCGCGTAATCGACATGAAGGAGATGCAGGACGGCACCGCGCCGGGCTGCAAGCTGCATACGAATCCTGTGTACCGGATGCCGATGCTGCCGTTTCTGGCCGTCGCCGCGGCGATTCCGGTGGTCGGTACGGCACGGCAGGCGGTCCGCCTGTTTCGCGAGCGACTCTCCAAACGGGTGATCGTCGGCACCGAGATGACCCAGGGTGAAAAGCCCGCAGCCCAGATGCGCCTGGCCCGAGCGCACGTGCTCACGACTACCGCCGAGGCGATGATCCGGCAGGCGGCGAGAGAGAACTTCGCGCTGGCGCAAAGAGCCGCGCCCGCAAGGGCCGACGAGCGCATCGAGCTGCGATGCCGTATCGCCTACGCCGTCAAATTCGCGCGCGAGGCGGTGCAGACCTTATCGGAGGCCGCCGGCGCCGGCGCTCATTCGCTGGACGATCCGCTCCAGCGTGCGCTTCGCGACATCAATACGATGTCGAGTCACGTGGTGTACGATCTCGACACGGTGCTCGAACAGCAAGGCCGCGCTATGGTCGGCCTGCCACCGAACACAGTGCTCGTCTAATCACCTCACCCATAGTCAGCTCATCCGGGAGATTCATTCCGAAGGAAGATGAACGTGCAAGCCAGGTCGGTAGCTCCATAGTCGAATCCGCACGGCTGCTATACTCTGAGTCACTTATGACCGAGGAATCAAAGCACCTTGATCGCTCCGCTTTGCAGGCCGTCGTTGCGGCCGCGGCGGAGGAGTTCGGCGCAGACATCCTGCTGCTGGTGCGCGATGGCGGCAAGATGAGGCTCGGCGCCTCTGAGGGCGGCGGCCTCGATGCGCAAGTTATCCTATCGCAATGCCTGAGCCGTCTGCACGAATTGGAAGAACAAACTCTCGATACCATCACCCGTGCATTCATCCGCGTGGCAGCGGAAGACCTGGAAAATGATCAGCTGTTGCTGATTGTGCGTGAGCAGGCCGAGGTGCGAATGGCATCCGGTGCCGGTGCCCATGGGAAGGTGCGCGAGATGCTGATGGATGCTCTGCAAACCGTGGGTGGTGAACGCCGTCGGCGGTAGCGGCGGAGCAAAGGCGATGCCCCGCTACTTCGCGCCGAGCAGATCGACATCGAAGATCAACGTGGCATCCGGCGGGATGACGCCACCGGCGCCGCGCGCCCCATAGCCCAGGTCCGGAGGAATGATCAGCGTGCGCTTGCCGCCTACATGCATGGTGGCGAGGCCTTCATCCCAGCCTTTGATGACCTGGCCTTGACCGAGTGTGAAGGAAAACGGCTGGCCTCGGTCGAGTGAGCTGTCGAATTTCTTGCCCTTCTTGCCGTCGACGAACAGCCATCCGGTATAATTGACCGTCACGGTCTGGCCAGCCTGCGGCACGGGTCCAGTGCCGGGCTTCACGTCGATAATGCGCAGGCCACTGGGCGTGGTGACCTCGCCGGCGGCCAGCGCCGACAGTGGCGCTACGGTGAGCACCAATAGCATGGCAGACACGAAAAGATGCGGAGAGTACATTCCAAGCCTCCTGAACCGAAATCAACAAAACTCACCGGCCGGCTCTCGCACAGCCTCGACCGCCCAGACACTAGCAGCCCTTGACCGGTCCGACCAGTTGCCGCGGAAGATAGCCGAGCCACTCCCTTAGCGTGCTAACGACTAGTCCTCAAGACGGCGGCTGGTCGCCTCCTTCTTTACGCTGAGCAGTTTGTCCGCCTCACCCAAGGTAATCAAGTGATTCTCGAAGAATCGATCCAATGAGTTGCTCAACTCGCAAAGCACAGCTCGAACCGGCTCAGCAAGCGGGTATTTCTGACGGTCCTAGTCTTAACACCTGATAGAGGCTCTCGCGCGGACTGACCTTCCCGAGTGGTCGTTTTCGGATTAGGGTTGGCGAAGCGATGATCCGGTAGAGTATGTGGAATTTCGGAATCTGGATCGAGGAGCAAAAGAGCGCGATGGAAATCAACACGGGAACAAATGATCTTCTAGCCAGCCTGGTCGAGAACATCCTGACTCTGACCATGAACCGACCGGAGGCGCGCAACGCGATGTCGGGGTCCATGACCGCTGCGCTAGCCGATCAGCTCGAAAAGGCGGAACTCGACCCCGCGGTCAAATGCATAGTTCTTACCGGAGCAGGCAAAGGCTTTTGCGCCGGCGGCGACGTCAAAGGAATGGCAGCGCGCGGTGACGGAACCATTGGCGACAACACGATTGACGGAGCGATCCATCGTCAGCGGATCAACCAGCGCGCAACCTCCGGAAAGTTGTTCAAGATGCCGAAGCCGACCATCGCCTCGCTGCCAGGAGCGGCGGCTGGCGCCGGACTTGCGCTTGCGCTGGCCTGTGATCTCCGAATCATGGCGAACACCGCGGTCCTGACAACTGCTTTTGCTCGGGTCGGCTTTTCAGGCGACTACGGTGGCACCTATTTTCTGACCCAGTTGGTGGGTTCAGCTAAAGCACGTGAACTCTACTATCTGTCTAATCGTGTCAACGCTGAAGAAGCGCTGCGCTTGGGCCTGACGAACTGGGTTTGCGCACCTGAGGATCTCGCGTCCAAGACGCATGAAATTGCCCTGCAGCTTGCCAAGGGGCCGACCGTGGCGTTTCGCTACATGAAAGAGAATCTCAACCGCGCGATGGGCGGCGACATTGATGACTGCTTAGACCTCGAAGCGACCCATCACATCCATTGTGGTCAAACCGAGGATCACCGCGACGCCGCGAAGGCCTTCGTCGAAAAGCGCGAGCCTGTGTTCAGAGGACGCTGACGGGACTAACGTGAAGGCATCGCGAGATGAGTCCACTCGAGGATGTCTTGAGTTCAGTAGCTCGGTTTGGTCGAAAATGGGGTGAGCTGAAGCTCGTGGGTCCAGCACGAGCGATCCTGGGTGTGCAAATAGTAAAACGCCTCGGCAATCTTGAGGGGGTCCATCACGATATCGGGTCGCTTCTGAGCCATCGGTAGCGCCCGAGTTCCGGGTGAGTCGATCAGACCGTCGATGATCACATTGGCCACGTGCACGCCGTGCTCGGAGTACTCCTCGGTGAGTACTTGTGCCAAGGTGCGCATCATTACCCTTGGATAGTAAAGCGATTGCCCGGTCATTCGCTTGCGCCCGCGCAGCGAGCTTGAATTGTTGCTGATTAAAAACGACCCCTGGCGTTTCTGCCGCATGGATGGGAGCACTTCCTTCGCGACCAGAAACGGCCCCCGGCTGGAGATATGCTGCGCCGTATCGAACATCTCCACCGGGATGTATTCCAGCAATTCCTTGTCAGGCGGAAGATCGCGTCCTTCCAGGTAGCCCGCGTTGTAGATCAGAACGTCCGGATCGCCAGCTTCGCGGCGGACGGTGGCGAACGCCGCAGAGATCGAATCCTGCGAGACCAGATCCAGCTCGACGATCATGCAATCGCCGTTCTGCTTGCGGATGGCGTCCGCGAGTGTGGACGCGTTAGTTTCCTTGCGGGTGGTCAGTACGACGAAAAAGCCCTCCTGGGCGAACTTCTGCGCGACGGCGCCCCCGACGCCCCAGCGCGCAGCGACCGGCAAGCCGCTATCGTCTACCGTTTGGCCATGGGCCAGCAAAGTGTTACGGCCATTCGCTTGCCACTTGGAAGTGGCTCCGACGACCACCGCTACTTGCTTGCCCTTCGAGTTCGTCTTGCCATTCTGGCTCATGGACAATTTTCCCTTTTTGATGTGAAGGCACTGTTATCACAATCATCTCACTTGGGGCATGCGTGCCGCCTCTTCATGCGGCTGAAGCTCCGGAGCCTCAAATCTGCGAGGTAGATCTCCTTGAACAGATCTCGAGCGCAACTCACGGCTGGCTCTAGTCCTCACCCGCCTCCTTCATGATCGCGCATCAGTAGTCTCGGGCCCGTCGATCCTTGTATTTGGCGCGACTTAAATTGATCTGGCTAGGCCATGGGCGGCTAATCCTCAAAAGCCTTGGTAACTCCGTAAGCGTCCATCTGCGCCTGAAACTTCGCCACTTCGTGAGCGAGTATTAGAAGATCGTGCTTGCGCCCGTCGCGGTCTTTCACTTGATCACGCAGCAGTGCTTCCGGTCGAAATCCCATACCCTCAAAGACCGCTATCGCGCCTTTCTGATCCACTGTCATTTGCGCCACGATCTTCTCGATTCCCAACCCAAGCGCGATAGCGAATGCCTCTTGGGTGAGCAGGCGGCCCAGTCCCTTGCCTCGCATCGCGGCCGAGACGAGTACGCGAAGCTCCGCCACATGCGGCGACCACGATAATTCGCCGCGATCGACCGTCGCGTAGCCTTGCACTTGGCCGCCGGACTCGGCCAGCACACTGGTGATGCGACCGCGCGCGATTCCGTTTAGCCAAATCTCGATCGCCTCGGGCTGGGTAATGTCGCGGCGCAGAAACAGGAGGTCGTGGGCAGGAAGGGCACGTGCAAAAGCGAGCGCGACCGAGCCGTCAGATCCACTCATCAGGCGCAGCGTCACTCGGCTCCCTTTAAGGTCAATCTCGCGCGGATAGTTGCGAGGGGTGTCAGCTTTCATATGGAACGCTCCGATAGCCAGCGGTCGAGTTCAGGCCACAGCCGTCGGACGGCGTTAGGACCCGCAACCAGGCTCACGTGGCCTCCTTTGAGTACGATGTCACGTTTATCGGTGCTGCCGATTGAAGCGATGAGTTCCCTGGCCGACTCATAAGGCACAATGTGATCGTGCTCGGCCATCACGGCAAGGAACGAGACCACGACTTGGGTGAGATCTACCCGCCGTCCGCCGAGGACCAGCTCGTTCTTGATCAGCTTGTTGTCCCACATCAGCTCCTTGGTAGTTTGGCGGAAGCATTCGCCTGGAAACGGGATCTGGTCGGCCGCCCAGCGATCGAACATGCGATACGATTTCACAAAATCGTCGTTCCACATGTTGTCCCACAATCGGATCTGCGAAGCGATGCGGGAGGCCGGTCTCAGCATATCGAACGATGCGAAGATCAACTCGGGTGGAACGTTGCCCAAAGTATCGACGATGCGATCGAGGTCGAAATAGCGCTGGTCGGTCCACTGGCGCATCAGCTTCATGCCCTCGTAGTTGACCGGTGTCGTGAGGCAGACAAGATTCTTGAGTGGACCGTGCGGATGTAGCGCTGCGTATATCAATGCAAGCATTCCACCCATGCAGTATCCGATAATCGATAGGTCTGGCTCGCCGCTGTCGGCGATGATCCGTGAGATGCAATCGGGAATGAAATCCAGAACGTAGTCGTCCAGTTTTAAGCGGCTATCTTCGGGACGAGGGACACCCCAGTCGATCAGGTATACGTCGTAGCCTTGCTTAAGCAAAAACTCGATAAAACTTTGCCCGGGAGCCAAGTCGAGGATGTAGGACTTGCTCACCAGCGACATCACCAAAAGGACTGGTATCCGGTACACCTCTTTGGCGAGCGGCCGATAGTGGTTCAACGCAAGCGTGCCCCGCCGATAGATGGTGTCGTTCGGAGTCAGGCCGAGTGCAGGCTCGTCCGATAAAAAATAGTTGAGTCCCTTGATACTGCGCTGAATGGTCCGCTGAACTTCTGCGCGAACTCGCTCGGCGATTGACGCGTCTGCGGTTTCCACAGCAGAGGTCACGACACTGGTCCCCTTTCAGTCGACGGCCTTTTGGTACGTGGCGGTCTTGGGGCTGCCACCCGTAATTCGCGGTCGCCCGGGTCAGGGCCGGCAATTTTTGCAAGGTTGTTCTCAATCGAGAGGAGTCTCGTTTCGATCATGGACAGCCGCTGCCCGAGGTCGAGTACATCGCTGCGGGTGGGAAGACTGAGAGCCGTGAAATAGCGCTCCATCCCCTCGGTCATGGTCTTTTGCATCGAGACGAGAATTTTGGTCAATCCGCCCATCAGGCGGCCGTAGCCGTCGGTTGCCATTACTTCGTTGAAGAGGACATTGAGGCGGCTTTCCGACTGCGCCATCCACTCACGCCACGACGCCACAGGATCGGACCGGGAATTTCGCTGGTCGGCCATCGCTTTGTCCCTCCTGGGCGTAAAGCGCTCCATGGTCGGAACGCGCGTAGCTGCTGAGGCTCAGTGTTCGCACGATACACCCGCTCCGAGGCGAGTCGTCAAGCGGAGTGAAGTAAAACCTAAACGATCTGTAGAAATTCCTGATGGCACATAGCTTCACGGAGTGACCCAATCTGTCTGTCATGCCGCGGGAGCTGCCGCCCCTAACCTTGACAGCTCTCAGTTTTCTGGTCTCACTTCTGGTCGCCTTTGCCCGAAGGTTGCCATAACTTCTGGAAACTTTTCAGGCCATCCTCAAAGGTCTTGCGCAGCTCTTTGGTCTGTTTAACCGCCTCCTCGCCAAGTCCGCTCTCGCGAATCGATTTCAGGAACGACTCGTTTGCGCTGCGCCATTGCTCGATCCACCCTTCGATCGGGTTTTCTGAACCTTTCCGGTCGCGGGTAGCTTCCTTTTCGGCGGATGATTGTGAGGGAGCCATGGTCTGGCGAATTTGCCGCTCCCACATGGCGAAGCCCTCATCGATTGCCGCGACGTAGCCGTCCTTGGCCGCGCGGGCAACGCTGATCCACTGCTCCATCCGGCGCTCCGCATCTGGCATGCGGCGTTTGGCGAGATCACCAATCGCGCCGCCGATCTTCGAGAGGCCATCAAGATAGGCCTGGGTCATATCCCGCAACATTTTTCCTATTCCGGTTGAGTCAGCCATCGATCGACTCCTTTTCGCTCGCGGCGAAAGGCTATTGGGTTTAGGGGTAGCGATCGCTGTGAATAACAAATGGCGCCGGAATCTCAAACTGCGCGAAAACCCGACCAGCTATATGACAAAACTACTCCCTCGAGGCTCGAGCCAAGCCGGACCGATTTCCTGAGGAGGCTCGTCCTTTGAGCTCCGCTGGCATTCCCCTTGGATTCACTCTTCCGAAAGCTTGCGCGCTGCTACCAGCACTCGCCGGCTGTGCTGCATGTAATCGACCCCGTCAAGCAGGCCGAGCCACGCACGGGCTTCACGTAAATTCGATTGGGCGGTCTTTTCGTCGAGTTGGCGCACAAGTTCTTCCTGCCGGGCGAGCATTTTCTCGTAAAAAGCGCGCCGCATGGCGTCTGCGTGGGGCCGAAGTTGGCGCCGTTCAACCTCGAACCCGGTCGCCTGCAGTAGCGGTCGATGGTCGCTTACCGGAGCGGGATAGCCCGGTGGGGAAAGGTCACGTTCCCAATCAGTGAAAACGAACCTTCCGCCCGACTTTAGGATCCGGGCAGCCTCTGCGAACCCGGCCTGCTTATTGGGGATTGCCCATATCACATCAATGGTGAACACACCCTCGACGCTGGCCGGTTCGAGGCCGGTCGCGTCAAAACTCGCGTTTTTGTAGGAGCAAGCGATACCGAGCCGCTGCGCCCGCGCTCGCGCCTGTTCCAGCGCACCCTCGGAAAAATCGATGCCTACCAGGGACGCGCCGGTAGCGCCGGCAAGCCACTGGCCGGGTCCGCCGCGGCCGCATCCCAGATCGGCGATTTTCTGGCCTGAGCCAACGTGGAGCAATTCCGCCATCTCGCGAAGTTCGCTGCGCGTGATGTAGCCATCGGTTGCTTCTTCTGCCGGATATTCCTCGCCGAAAGCTTCGAGGTAGAGCCGCTGGCGAAATTCGGCAACGCGGGCCTCGGCGTAAAAAGCGTTCCAAGATTGAGCTCGTGACAAAAATGACGATTCTTCTGCCATTAAATTGCTCCGGTCCCAGGGCCGCATGGCGCGCGGGTAGCCCGCGAAGCCGGCATTATTGGTGACCTTATCCAGCTCGCGCCGTCGCAACGCGATCTAGCCATTCAATCAATCTTCGATGTTACGCAGCTCGTAACCAACGCGGCGCGTTTGGATCAGCGTCGTATCCGAGCCGCGAGGTGGCGGTGGTGAGCTTCCTCAGACCGCCGGCGCAACTAAAACGGATGCGCTTCAGGCACCACCGCGGTCGATAGGGATTATGCTCAGGCATCGAAGCCGTCAGTTTTTCGCAGGTCATCGTGCAGTTCGAGCCAGGGCACTCGATCAGGCCAGAACGCATGGCGCAGGGTAGCGACGGGGTGCCCGTCGCTGCCTTTTGGATCGACGCACGCTCGACTGACAGCTACCACATCCGGTAGAGCGTCGAGGTTGATAGTCAGCGGTGACCCGCAGTTCTTACATCGGTTGCGATGGACTGTTGCGGAGCTATCGAAGGTTTGGAGATCACCACCCTTGGTCCATCGAAACCCAGCCTTGGGAAAAATCGAGAGGGTGACGAACGCCGCACCTTGGAGCCTTCGACATACAGAGCAATGGCAATGATGCATCTCGACCGCGGGTTGGGAGATAGCAAACTGATTCGATCCGCAGAAACACGCGCCTTTTATCTCTTCAAAGGTTGCCACGATTCTAGTCTCCCTTGGATGGTCATTAGGCGAGAGTACACCGTCCATTCGATAGTTAGCGAATACAACCGCTGTCCGTCATCCGCAAGCGGAATATTACCGATCAGAAACCGGGTCCTGAGGGTTCGCGAACCGTCTGCAACGATACTGCGGTTGCGGAAAATCCTCGTTCCCACACTTCAAGAGTGATCTGACAGTGAGTATCGGCGATCGTCGTGTCGTGGGGCATCAATGAGGCCCGTGCGCCGGTAGGACGCTAGCAGCAACCTCTGTCTGCGGCCGAGGGCGACAAGGACAAGCAGCCATCGTCGTACGACCCGATGACGCACTTGTTCTGCATCCGAACCAACCACATTTGCATGGACTATCAGGCCTTCGACCTGAAGTATAAAGTGGGCTTCCCGTTTGTGGGGGCATTCCTGAACATGTATCCAGCCTCGCCCAATGTGCGCGGCAGCTTCATCGCTTTCGATGCGGTCTCTGGCGAAACCATGGGCGAAGGAGCTGCGCGTTTGCGCGGATCCCGACGCCATGATCGCGAACCGCGTCTGGCGTGATTACCGTGGAAGCTGAACTGTCGCATCGCGAGACCCCGGCCAATCTCGCGCAGGAAGCGCTCATCGCGATCGCGACCCTCTCGCGATGGTCCCTGTTTGCGCGCCGCGAGTTCGGCGACGCGGAACAGCGCGCGCGCGCCTTGGTGTTCCTCCCGATCGTCGGATTGATTGCCGGCGTCGTGCTCGCGTTCATCGATCGGGCGCTCGTCGATCTTCTCGCACCGATGACGCGATCGGTCATCGTCATCATGCTCATCGAAGTCGCAAGCGGAGGAATTGACGTGCTCGGCATCGCCGACCTCGTCGACGCGATCCGGATCGGCTCGCGGCCCGCCTCAACCGGCCTCGCGCGCATCGGGCCGATCGGAGCGCTTGCCGCAATCGCATGGTTCATCGCGGCCGCATACTCCCTCGCGTGGATTCACGATCCCGCCAGCCGCAGTGCCGCGCTGGTGATGGCCTCGATGCTCTCGCGATGGGCGATCATCCCAATCGGATACGGCCTGCGCCCGCTCGAGCGATGGGGCCTCGGCGTGCCGTACGAGGGGCCGATTCGATTTCGCGAGTTTTCGATTTCGAGCGCCGTCGCGCTCGGCCTCACGATGGCGCTTTACGAAAATGTCGGCCTCGCGGTGATCGTCGCGCTCGCGCTGACGATTCTCGCGATGCGCCTGGTGCTGAGCCGACGCCTCGGCGGCGCGGCCGGATACGCGCTCGCGGGCGGCATGGCAGTCTGCGAGTTAGTGATTTTCGCGGTGATGGCCGCGCTCACGCGCTAACCATTCCGCTTTAATGCGTCCGACCAGATCGTCGCGAGCTGCTGCTGGAGCTGCGCGATGGTGCCGTTGTTCTCGATGACGAGGGTCGCGTGCTTGCGGCGCTCGTCATCGGAGAGCTGCGCCTTGATGCGCGCCTCAGTCTGCTCCGGCTTGAGTCCGCGCTCGCGCTCGACGCGCGCGATTACGAAATCTTTGCCGGCGGTGATGAGCCATATTTCGTCGAATACCGACTGCCAGTTGGCCTCGATGAGAATGGCGGCCTCGACCACGATCGGTTTGCGCTCGCCCCTGGCACGCGCCTCGGCGATCATTTCGCGAATGCGATTCTTCGTCGCGGGCCACACCGCGTTGGTGAGGGCCGTGAGCTTCGCCGGTTCCTTAAAAACGATCGGGCCCAACTTGCTGCGATCGACGCTGCCATCGGGTGCAAGGACTTCCTTGCCGAACGCCGCGACCACACCGTCGTAAGCGGGGCCGCTCGGCGCGTAGGTGCTATGCGCGATTTTGTCGGCGTCCATTACAGTCGCGCCCAGCTCGGCGAGAATTTTCGTGACCGTGCTTTTGCCGCATCCGATTCCGCCCGTGAGTCCAATGTTCAACATGCTGATTTCCTATCGTTGCTCCGCCACCGGTTCTTTCCACGCCTGCAAATTGTACAAATAGCTGAAAAATCCGCCTCGCGAGATGAGCTCCTGGAAGCTTCCCTGCTCTTCGATCACGCCGTCGCGCAGCACCAATATGCGATCCGCGTTCTGAATCGTCGAGAGCCGATGCGCAATCACCAGCGTGGTGCGCCCGCGCATCGCCTCCTGCACGGCGGCCAGCACCAGCGACTCGGTCTCGGTGTCGAGCGCACTGGTCGGCTCGTCCATGATCAGAATCGGCGCGTCTTTGAGCAGCGCGCGCGCGATGGTGACGCGCTGCGCCTCGCCCTCCGACAGGCTGTGGCCACCCTGGCCGACCTGTTCCTCGAAGCCGCGCGGGAACTTGGCGAGCACCGGCTCGAGGCGCGCCATCGCCGCAGCGTGGCGAATGTCGTCGTCGCTCGCGCCCGGTTTTCCGATCGCGATATTCGCGCGCAGCGTATCGCCGAGGACCAGCGGCGGCTGCAACACCACGGCGATATTTTTGCGCAGCGACTCCAGGGTAACCTCGCGCAGATCGCGTCCGTCGATTTTGATGGTGCCCTGCTGAGGCTCGTAGAAGCGCATCACCAGGCTGGCCATGGTAGTTTTGCCGGCGCCGCTCGGGCCGACGATCGCAATCGATTCGCCCGCTTTCGCGGTGAAGCTGATTCCCTTCAAGACCGGATTGGCCGCTTCGTAGGAAAACACTACATCCTGAAATTCAATGTCGCCGCGCACCCGCCCGATAGCCCGCGCGCTCGCGCGGTCCTTGATGTCCGGATCGATCGCGAGCAGTTCGAGACATCGGCGCAGCCCCGCCTTCGCGCCCTGCACCTGGCCGTAGGTCTGGAAAATCTGATTGATCGGCGCGTAGAGCGACGCGAGGTACGAGGTGAACACGATCAGGCCGCCGATGGTAAGTTCCGCGCGCATGACGTGCAGCGCGCCGAAGTACATCACCAACGCGGTTCCGATCGCGATCACCACGCTGACGCCGCCCGCGTAGATCGATTGGAAGGTATAGACGCGCAGGTTCTCGCCGAGGCTCTCGCTACTGGAGCGCACGAACTCGCGATACGACTCGGCCTCGCGGGTAAACGCCTGCACCACGTGAATCGACGCGAGCGCGCGATGCGCCACGGTGTACAGCGCGCTCTCCTTGATCCGCGCCTCGGTCGCGAGGCGATCGATGGTGCCGCTGACCGACGCGATCAGAATCACCAGCATCGGAATGACGCCGAGCGCGATCAGCGTCATCGTCACGTCGATCTTGATCATTACGATGAACATCCCGACCAGCAGAATCGACGACGCCAGAATCTGGAAGATGCCGTTCATCGTGATGGTCTGGATCGCGAAGGTGTCGTAGACGATGCGCACCATCAGGTCGCCGATTTCACGGCGGCGATGAAACCCGAGCGAGAGACGCTGCAGATGATCGAAGAGCTGGCCGCGCAAGTCGTTGACCATGCGCTGACCGATCGAAATCGAAATGTAGTTATTCGCGACTGTGAGTATTCCGGTGAGCAGGTAGATGAGCACCCCGCCGAGGCACGCGGCCACCAGCAGATTCATCCGCGAATAGCCGGATATCCATCCAAATTGCAGCGGTTTGCCGCTCAGCACGTTGTCGATGAGGATCTTGAGCGGCCACGGCTTGAGCACTTCCATCGCGGCCCCGAGCGCGACGCCGGCGATCGCGAGGACGAAGCGCCACCGATGCTGGCTCATCCGCCGAATCACCTCGCGATAAATTCCGCGCGCGTCGCTCAAAAGGTTTCTCCCGAGTGAAGCGCGATCTTCAGTCCTTTGGAATTGGCGATCGATTCGGCGGCCGCCGCGAGCAGGGACGGAACCCGCTGCAAGCGAACCATCGCGGGCGCGACGGCGACCGCGATGATCAATGCGGTGGCGCCGATGGAACCGATGGCGCTGAGCCCGCACGCGATCAGCGCGACGAAAATCACCGCCGCGGCGATGAGCGCGCGCGTCGGCTCGGCTTTAGTGCGCCATGCCAGGGCGATGGTTCCGTCGCTTTGACGCAGGGCATTAAGCGGCACCCGAATCGCGGGCGGCAGCACGAGGTTCAAGTCCCAGGCCTTGAAACCGTCAGTGGCCGCGACCGCAAGGCCATACTTCACCAGCGCCGCGCGCATCTCGGCGAGCAGCGCCGCGGAATCCATCTTATCGATCACCGAACCACTGTCGGCGCGGAAAATGATTCTGCCGCGCGAACTGAATGGGACGGTTGGAATGTCCTCGGCCTCGCGCGCGAGCGAAAACCGGACGCGCTCGCGTTCGAAGCTGCGCACCAGCGGTCCGAGGAGGTAAAGCATCGCGAGAGTGACGCGCGTCGCCGGCGCGATCTCCCGCCCATCGGCGTCGGCGAAGACCGCGGACAAAATCGCGGTTGCGATCCAGAGGATGATGCCGAGGCATCCCAGGGTGCCGAGCAGGGCGCTCAGCTTTCCCGCGATGACGAGGATTATCGAGAGCGCGACCCATTCGAAGGTTTGCGGCAACTCGGCGAGCCACGGCAGGTCGGCGCCCGCATACATCGACTGGAACAGGCCGCGACCGAATGCGCCATGATAGACGCGCGGGCCGCCCAGCAGCGCCGACAGCCACGAGCCCGCGCCGCCGTAGAGTCCGACCCGCTGGGGAGTACGAAGGGGATACTTTTTGTAGAGGAGGCCTTCGCCGGCGCCATAGCCGCGCTGCTGACGGAGATAATCGCGCAAGGTCGCGCGGCGCTCGTGGAAAACCACCGCGCCGGGCGCATCGACCAGCGGCGCTCTAGTCTCCTCCGGCAAATCGGCGAGCCGCCAGGAGAGATCGACGTCGTCGCCCGCCGCGAGGAACGAGTTATCGAAGCCGCCTACATTTTGTAGCGCCGCTTTTGTGATCGCCATGTTGCATCCGCACAGCTGGGTGAGCTCGTCGCCGTCGCCACGCACCTCGCGAGGAATTCCCGGCGCCACCGCGAAAGCATCATCGCTGCGCGGCGCGAAGTTCGGTCCGCCGGCAGCCGCGGCGCCTCGACGCGTGAGCGCTTCGACGAGGTGATAGAGCCAGTCCGCGTCGGCACGCGCATCCGAATCGAGGAACGCGACGATCTCGCCCGAGGCCGCCGCGATTCCGGCATTGCGCGCCGCGCCGAGTCCGCGATGGTCTCCGCGGAGCAGCCGAGTTTGCGATGCTTCAACGATGGTCGCGGTCGCATCGGTCGAGCCATCATCGATCACGATGGTTTCGTAATCGGGGTAGTGGAGCGCCTTCAATGATTCGAGGCACGCACCGATAGTGGCTGCGGAATTGTACGCGGGCACTATCACCGATGCTTTCGGCGCCACTCTCAGTGGCGGTGGAAGCGCGTCGCGGAAGACTTCGCCCACGGCCTCGAATGCGCGCTTGGGAGTGCGATCCTTTTTCACCAGCCCGAAAGCCCAATCAGCAATCTCGACGCCGCCGGTATGCCATTCGTCAGTGAACGCGAACACGATAAATCCCGAGAGCCCGAGCTCGAAGGCCGCGCGCGCCTGCCACGCGAGCAGCTCGGCCTGATGCTCCTCGCCCTCGCGAATCGTATCCATGCCGGTTTCGCTGAGCATCAGCGGACGCTCACCGGTCGCGGCCATCAGATGCGTGAGGTAACGGTGATAGTCCTCCTCGCGATGGAGGTAGACGTTGAAGCAAACGAAATCGAGAAAACTCAGGTCGAGATATTCGGTGGTCGGATAATTCGAGTAGGTGAAAAGGCCGGCGGGATCGGCCTGCTTGCCGAGGTCATAAAGCTCGCGCAGAAAATTGCTGACCGCGCGCGGTCCGTGCCACCTGACGATATCGGAGCGCACCTCGTTGCCGAGGCTGTAGGCCAAAATCGCGTCGCCGTAGGGGCGGAGATCCTCGACGCCCTTGCGGATCGAGTTGCGAATGTCGGCCGCCATTTCGCGTGAATCGAGGAACGCCATGTGAAACGGCCACGGGATCCCAACCATCAGGCGCAAATTGTGCCGGATAGCTTCTTCGAGGAGCCAGGGCGGCGGCGGCACGTAGCAGCGCACCACGTTGGCGCCCATCTGGTTCATCAGCGCGAAGTCGGCCGCGACGCGCTCCGGCTCCGGATAGCGCTCGCCCCGCGAATTTTCCGGGAACGGTCCGTAGGAGACGCCGCGCGCGAAGAACTTGCGCTCGCCATCGAAGAGATATTTTCCGCGTGCAACCAGCCGGCCCATGGTCCGATGAGCTAATCGCAAAGAGCCATGCGGCGCAACGCAGCTTGACTGAGGGCATCGCGGGTCGCGAGAATTCCAGCCCAATGACTTTCGTCGAACCGAAAAATGGAACCCTCGACCTCGATGGCTTGCGACTGCATACCCTGGATTGGGGCGGCGCCGGCGATCCGATCGTGCTGCTGCATGCCACCGGATTTCTCGGCCGCATCTACGCGCCGATCGCGGCGGCACTGACCAACATCGGCCATGTCTACAGCTACGATCAGCGCGGTCACGGCGACAGCTCGCCCGCGCCCGACGGCCAATATAACTGGCAGCTCACGATGGAGGACCTCGCGGGATTCATCACCGCGATGGGTTTTCGCGGGGTGCGCGCGTTCGGTCATTCGGCCGGCGCGACCGCGATCGGATCGCTGGCGTGCGAGCGTCCGGATTTGATCGCGCGCGCGGTGCTGATCGAGCCGGTGATTTTCGAGACGCCCAATTCGCCGGAGCTCGGATGGCGCAATCCGTTGATCGAGAGCACGCTCAAGCGCAAGCCCGTGTTCGACAGCGTGGAGGCGATGTTTGAGAACTTCGATCGCAAGCCGCCGTTCGATACCTGGGATAAATCGATCCTGCGCGACTACTGCGAGTTCGGCACCCGCGTCAATGCCGAGGGCAAGCGCGTGCTGAAGTGTAAACCCGAGATCGAGGCGCGCTTATATGAGACCTCGCACGATTTCGATGGCTTCGGACGCATCGTGCGCGCGCCGGTTCCACTGCTGGTGTTATTCGGCGAGAAGAGCGATTCGCTTGGCATCACGCTATCGGACAAGATCGCCTCGAAGCGCACGATGGGGCGCGTCGAGACGGTCGCGGACACCGGGCATTTCATGCCGATGGAGAAACCGGCCGCCATCGCGCAAATGGCGATCGATTTTTTAAAGTGAGGGGCCTCGGCGACTCGCAGCCCGCGCTCCTCACTCCTCGGTGCCGCCGTTGCCGTTCGAGGTATCGTCCTCTTCCTCTTTCTCTGCCAGCGGAACCACCGCGCGGACGCGCTCACCCTCGGCCACCTTCACCAGATGCACACCCTGCGCATTGCGCCCGGTCACGCGCACGCCCTTGACCGGCAGTCGGATGATGTTGCCGTGGTCGGTGATCAGCACCACCTGATCGTCGAGGCCGACCTGCCGCACGCCCACCACTTTGCCGGTCTTGTCGGTCACGTTCATCGTGATGACGCCCTTGCCGCCACGATGCGTGAGCCGATACTCCGAGGCCGGGGTGCGCTTGCCGAAACCCAGCTCCGATACGGTGAGGAGAGTTTCGTCGTCGCGCACCGTCGCCATCGAGACCACTTCGTCGCTGACCAGCGTAACAGTCTTGCCTTCCTTGATGGTGGAGGTTTCGAGCTCCATGCCGGTGACGCCGGCGGTGTCGCGGCCCATCGGGCGCACTTCTTCCTCGGCGAAGCGGATCGCCTGGCCCTCGCGGGTCGAGAGCACGATCTGCTGATTGCCGTCGGTGATGCGCACATCGACCACCTGATCGTTTTCATCGATCGCGATCGCGATGATGCCGCTGCTGCGCACATTGGCGAACTGATCGAGCGCGGTCTTTTTCACGCGGCCATTCTTGGTCGAGAAGAAAACATTCTTGCCGGTGGTCTCGCGCGGCACCGGGATAAATGCCGACAGACTTTCGCCGTCGCTGAGACTCAGCAGATTGACGATCGAGCGTCCCTTCGAGGCGCGCCCGCCCTCCGGCAGTTCATACGCTTTGAGCTGATAGACGCGTCCGCGAGTAGTAAAAAACAACAGCCGGTCGTGGGTCGAGACGCGCTCGAGGCGTTCGACGAAGTCCTCGTCGCCGGTACCCGCGCCGACCTTGCCGCGACCACCCCGCCGCTGCGTGCGATAGAGCGAGAGCGGAGTGCGCTTGATGTAACCGCCGTGAGTGACGGTCACCAGCATGTCTTCCTCGACGATGAGATCCTCGATGGAGAAGTCGCCCTCGGCCTCGACGATCTGGGTGCGGCGCGGATCGCCGAATTCCTTTTTGATGTCCTCGAGCTCGTCGCTGATGATCTTCAGGAGCTTCTTCTCGTCGGCGAGGATCTCCTTCAGGCGCGTGATGGTTTCGAGCGTCTCCTTGTGCTCCAGCTCGATCTTCTCGCGCTCCAAACCAGTGAGGCGGCGCAGCGTCATGTCGAGGATCGCCTGCGCCTGGATGAGCGTCAGCTTGAAGGTCGTCATCAAACCGTTGCGCGCGGTTTCCGCATCCTTTGATGCGCGGATCAGTTTGATTACCGCATCGAGGTTGCGCAGCGCGACCAGCAAGCCCTCCAAGATGTGGATGCGCGCTTCGGCCTGGCGCAGCTCGAACTGCGTGCGCCGCGTGATGACACGGCGGCGATGATTGAGGAACTCGGCGAGCATGTCGCGCAGGGTCAACTCGCGCGGCCGGCCCTCATGAATCGACAACATGATGAGGCCGTAGCTCTCCTGCAGCTGGGTGTGCTTGTAGAGCTGGTTGAGCACGATCTTCGGCTCGGCGTCGCGCTTGAGCTCGACCACGATGCGCATGCCGTCGCGATCGGACTCATCGCGCAAATCGCTGATGCCCTCGATGCGCTTGTCGTTCACCAGCTCGGCGATGCGCTCGATGATGTTCTTCTTGATGACCTGGTAGGGAATCTCGCTGACGATGATCGACGCGCGCCCGCTACGCTTGTCGGTCTCGATGCGAGCCAGCGCGCGCATCGTCAGGATGCCGCGCCCGTTCATATAGACTTCGCGAATCTGCTTCTTGCCCAGCAGTTGCCCGCCAGTAGGAAAATCCGGCCCCGGGATGAGGTTGAGGATCTCCTCCATCGAGAGCGCGGGCTTCTTGATCATCGCGAGCAGCGCATCGCACACCTCGGTCAGGTTGTGCGGCGGAATGTTGGTCGCCATCCCGACCGCGATGCCGTCGGAGCCGTTGATCAGAAGATTCGGAATCTGACTCGGGAGAAACTCGGGCTCCTCATCGGAGCCGTCGTAGTTGGGCTTAAAATCGATGGTGTCCTTGTCGATATCGGCCAGCATCCGCTCGGCGATGCGGGTGAGGCGCGCCTCGGTGTAGCGATACGCCGCGGGCGGGTCACCATCGATGGAGCCGAAATTTCCCTGGCCGTCCACCAGCGGATAGCGGAGCGAGAACGGCTGCGCCATCCGCACCAGAGAATCGTAAACCGCCATGTCGCCGTGCGGATGGAACTTCTTGAGCACCTCGCCGACCACGCCGGCGCACTTGGAATGCTTGCGGTTGGCGAGCAGGCCTTCGCGGAACATCGCATAGAGGATGCGTCGATGGACGGGCTTGAGGCCGTCGCGAATATCGGGCAGCGCGCGCCCGATATTCACCGACATCGCGTAGTCCAAGTAGGACTGGCGCATATCGGTTTCGATGTTCAGGAGGGAGGGTTCGTTGTGTGGGGTATTGCCGTTGGTCTCTGCCATTACTACGAAGTTCCTGTCCTAATTCCTCTCCCGTAGGGAGAGGTCGGTCCGCGCAGCGGACCGGGTGAGGGTCCTTTGAAAATATGATTCCTAATCTTCTCGATGACGCCTTCGGGATTGGGCGTCACTTCACCATTCCAGAAGCGCAGCACCTGGAATCCGTGCTCATTCAGCCACTTCGTCCGCTCCTCGTCTTGTGCGGCGCGCTCCTCATGTTGTGAGCCATCCAACTCGACAATGAGTCCTTGCTCGATGCAACAAAAATCGGCGATGTAATTTCCGATCGGATGCTGCCTCCGGAACTTGAGATTGAGTACCTGCCGATTCCGCAACGCATTCCACAGCACGCGTTCCGCGTCGGTCTGGGTACCGCGAAGCTCACGCGCCGCGTCCTTCTCGGGCGTGGGTCTGGCCATTTCCTATCTCCTCTCTCTTTGGGAGAGGACGGCGCGAAGCGCCGGGTGAGGATCATTTAAGGAATACAATTCTTCGCGCTCACGGAATGTCACTTCAGTTTCGCATCAGAGATTTCGTGCTGCGTCTCGATACGCCGCAACGCTCGCAATGAGGAATCTTATTTTTTAAATGACCCTCACCCGGACCGCGCAAGCGCGGTCCGACCTCTCCCTTCGGGAGAGGGATTCAGATGTCGAGGTTCTTTACATCCAGCGCGTTGTCCTCGATGAACTTGCGCCGCGGCTCGACCTGATCACCCATCAGCTTGCTGAACATCTCCTCCGCATCCTCCATCGACCCGATTTGCACCTTCAACAATGAGCGCGATTCCGGATTCATCGTGGTGTCCCACAACTGTCCCGGATTCATCTCGCCCAGTCCTTTGTAGCGATTGGTCTCGATGCCTTTCTCGCCCGCATCCATGACCGCCTTCGCCACCGCGACCAGCGACTCGACGGTGCGCGTCTCGTCATTAACCTTGACTCCAAGTGGTCCCTTGACCGCCTCGAGATCCGGCATCAGGCGGCGAATCTCACGGATCTCACCGCATCGAAGCAGCGAGATATCGACGATGGTCGGCGCCTTGGCGCCGTTGCCGCGATGCGAAAAGACCGCCCGGAAGTGCGTCTCGCCGTCGGCCTGCACATCCGCCACGAGGTTATCTTTTCCTACTTCCTTGATGATGGCGGCCGCCATCGCTTTGGCCGCCTTCTCGGACTCGAAGCTTTCGTCCGCGATTTCCTTCTCGGTGGCGAGTTTTGCTACCGCCGCGACGATCTCGCGTTCCTTGGAGCGGCGCTCCAGCTGCCAGTACATCCGATCGTAATGCAAAGCCTTGCGCACCAATGCTTTCAGCGCGGCGCCCTTGACCTCTTTCGCGTCCTTGCCCTTGCCGGCCTCCAGCGTGACCGCCTCGGCGCCGAGGTCGGTCAGATAATCCTCCAGCGCGCCTTCGTCCTTGACGTAGCGCTCCTGCTTGCCCTTCTTGACCCGGAACAGCGGAGGCTGCGCGACGTAGAGGTATCCATTTTCGATGATCTCGAGGAACTGCCGATAGAAGAACGTCAGCAGCAGGGTGCGAATGTGGGAGCCGTCGACGTCCGCGTCGGTCATGATGATGATTTTGTGATAGCGCAGCTTTTCGAGGTCCTTCTCTTTGCTGACGCCCATCCCCAGCGCCATGATCAGCGTGCGCAACTGCTCGGAGCCGAGCACCTTGTCGATGCGCGCGCGCTCGACGTTGAGCACCTTGCCGCGCAGCGGCAGGATCGCCTGGGTCTTGCGATCGCGGCCTTCCTTGGCGGTGCCGCCTGCCGAGTTACCCTCGACGATGAAGAGTTCGCTGAGCGCGGGATCCTTTTCCTGGCAGTCGGCCAGCTTGCCCGGCAGTCCGCCCGATTCGAGCGCGCCCTTGCGCCGCACGAGGTCCTTCGCGCGCCGCGCCGCCTCGCGGGCGGTAGCGGCCTCGATGGTGCGGCTGACGATCTTTTTCGCGGGCCCGGGATTGTGCTCGAAATACTCGCTGAGCTTTTCGTTCACGAGGCCGGCGACCAGACCCTCGACCTCGGAGTTGCCGAGCTTGGTCTTGGTCTGACCCTCGAACTGCGGCTCGCCGATCTTCACGCTGACGACCGCGGTCAGACCCTCGCGCGTGTCGTCGCCTTCGAGATGCATGTCCTTGCTTTTGAAGAGGTTGTTCTTGGTCCCGTAGTTATTGAGGGTGCGGGTCAGCGCGGACTTGAGACCCGACAGATGGGTTCCGCCTTCCGCGGTATGGATATTGTTGGCGTAGGTGAAAATCGTTTCGTGCACCGCGTCGGTCCATTGCAGCGCGACCTCGACCTCGGTGCCGTCGCGATTGCCCTTGAAGAAGATGACATCGTGAATGGTCTGATTGCCCTCGGAAAGGGACTCGACGAATTCCGCGATGCCGCCCTCGTAGTGGAACTCTTCCTTCTTGCCGTCCCGCTCATCATGAATGGTGACCTTCAGGCCCGCGTTCAGGTACGCCATCTCGCGGAGGTAGCGCACGATGTTCTCGTATTTGAACTTGACCTCGGGGAAAATTGTGCCGTCGGGGGTGAAGGTGGTCTTGGTGCCGGTCAGCTTGGTCGTCCCGCGCTCTTCGACCTTGGTCTTGGGCGTGCCCTTCTCATAGCGCTGAAAGTAAACCCTGCCGTTCTTGCGGACCTCGACCTCGAACTCCTCGCTCAAAGCATTGACGACCGAGGCACCCACGCCATGCAGTCCGCCCGACACTTTGTAGGCATTTTTTTCAAACTTGCCGCCCGCATGCAGCACGGTATGCACCACTTCGAGCGCCGAGCGCTTTTCAGTCGGATGCATATCCACCGGGATGCCGCGGCCGTTGTCTTCGACCGAGATACGGTCGTCGCCGAGAATGACGACATTGATCTCGGTGCAGAATCCCGCGAGCGCCTCATCGACCGAGTTGTCGACGATCTCGGTAACCAGGTGATGCAGGCCGCGCTCGGAAGTGTCACCGATGTACATCCCGGGGCGTTTGCGGACCGCCTCGAGACCTTCGAGAACCTTGATTTGCTCCGCGCCATAGCTGTCGCTGGGTGATTTGTTTGCCATAGAAAAAGGCGAGTGCCTCCCACCAACCTCAACATCGAAATAATCGGAAATGGATGTGACTATTGTATGCCGGAGGGGATAGATAGTAAAGCCGAGCAGCAGTACTATCGAGACACAATCAAACAGCGTCTCATTAGATGCCTGTGGATAAGAAAACGCCATCGATTACGGAAAAATCCCGCAACCTTGGCCGGTTGAAACGAAGCTTAGCGACAGGCGCGAAAGAAAGTCGATTTACAACAATGTTCTACGAGTTTCTTGGCGCCGTTTCCGGTGCGATCTGCTCACCGAGAGCTTCCGGTTTGTTAGCTTTCGCATCACCCTTCGAGGAAACCGGAGCATCCGCCGGATCTTTTTGGGTTCGTTTATGCGATTCCGCCTCTTTTGCAGGCTCGGCGGGTTTTTCGGGGGAAGCTGCGGGTTGCGAGGCCTTGGGCGGCGCCGAAGCTTCCGCGCTGGGTTCGTTTATGTAATCCACCTCCTCGAATGGTTCTCCCGAGGCCATCCGCTCCTTGCGCCGACGCTCCAGGATCGCCTGGGTGCGAAACAACATCGAGCTGACCGCACTTTGATAGCGCAGGACGGTGCGCGCCGAGGCGCCGTTGGGAATGGTCGGAGAGTCCAACCCCGCCGAGGGCAGAAACTTGCACGCTTCCTCGACCAGGCGATCCCGAATCGGAAATCCGACGAACTCCTCGTCATCGTGAAATTCGTTGTACTCTTCGATCGGCATGCCCGGCGCCTTCCACATCCGCCAGGCCGCTTCCTGCTCGTAACGCCAGACTTTCGCCAAACGCCAGTAGCATCCGGCGAGCTGTTGCACCATCAGATGGTCCGACATGGTGCGCGGCTGGAACTCCTGCGCGAGACCGGCCACGATCGCCTCGAATTCGGCGCGACACTCCGCGCCGTCGATCTTCAGGTTAAAGGCGGCCTTCGCCAGGATGCCATGGCGGAGCGCATTGAGGCTCGAGCGCGCCTTGCCCGCGGCAGTGCGCGGACCGGTAGATCGTTGCGCATTGGCGCGATTGGCGGAAGCCTTGCGCTCGCTAACTGGCGGTTTCGAAACGGGTTGGGACTCGGAAGTGATAGTGTGATTCATAGACCCTCGCCGCCGTGACAAGCCACGGGCTGCCGACGCGCATGCCTGATTGCATCGGGAAGTTGACGAGAGGCGAATGACGGGAGGCATAGGAACTGCGCCTCCCGGTGAGACTCTTAGTATTTACCGATTCACTGAGCGTGTACAGAGGGGGGAGACCTAACCCCTAACTCCTTCCCCTGAAGTGGAAGGGGAACCAGGCAAGGCGGGATTCTCCTCGTAGGGGTCGTTCGGGAACGACCCGCAACGATGGCGCACTCGCGAAGATCCTCCGCAATCGCGATAGTGCTGCGAGTGATTCGCGGGTACCGACGGGAGCATCGCCCCGAGCGGAAAATACTCAGACGATTCGTGAAGCAACTCCACCGCTTCGTTCTGATTGATCGAATATGGTAGCAATGCCATATTCGTTCTAGCTGCGGTGGAGATTTTGCGCGGACGGGAAAGGCAGCATCCGCACCATTGTTTGGATCGGTAGTAGCAAAGACGACCTATCGGCCCTCCCCGGACCCGTAAAAGCATCCTTTGGCCACCGGCTGCGCCAGGTGCAGAATGGCGAGACCCCGCTCGACTTCAAACCGCTTGCCAGATTTGGGAGCGGCGTTTTCGAACTACGTGAACGGTTTGAAAAAGATGCCGATCGGCTCGTGTACGTCGTCAAACTGCGAAAGGCAATTTACGTATTGCACGCATTCATAAAGAAATCGAAGTTCGGGATCGAACTCCCGAAACCAGACGCAGAATTAATCGAGGCACGCTTGAAGCGTGCTTATGCAACGGATGCCGGAGGCTGAGAAAAATGGCTGAGATTCCAGTGTTTAAGAGTAGCGGGAATGTCTACCGCGACATCGGCTTCACCCCCGCCGAAGCGGCCGAACTGACAGCGAAAAGCACGCTTATCAGCGCGATCGGCGAAACCATCAAACGGCGCAAGCTGACCCAGCAGGAAGCGGCCCGGCGGTGCGGCACGGATCAACCCACCTTGTCCAAGGTGCTGCGCGGACGCATGGAAAGCGTCACCATCGATCGGCTCACGGCATGGCTTACGGCGCTCGGCCGCACCGTGGAAATTCGCGTCCGCCCATTCAACGCCAAAGCGAAGAAGGGCCATCTCGTCACCACGGCATGAAGGATTCTGTCGGTTCGTGGGATCCATAAGGCATAGAACCGTATCTGCTGGATCAATCGTTACAAGAGGAGACCTATCAGACCGTTACTTTGGTGCCGTCGAATTTGGTGAAGCTGAAGCCGGTGTAGTTCTCGTTGTATAGATGTGCCTGATCCTGCAACAAGTTGATCGCAATCTTTTCCCCCAGCAACATCCCCTGCACGATATCCTGGCGCCAGTGGATGCCGGAGAACACGCGCCCGAAGCCCACATTCGCCGCCAGCTTGTTGATTTCGCCACCCACCGTCATCTGACCCGCATCGGCGCCTGTATAGGGAACCGGCGCCGAACCGTCATCCGCGGTGGTCAACGGTGTGGTCAGCGAGGCAATCGGCGTGCTGTCATTGAAGAACCATTTGAGAATCGTCGCCGCCGCGCCACCCGCAGTCGCATGGCCCGAGGGATACGACGGATGCAGCGGGCAGCCCTCGGGATACGAGAGCGGGATGAAATAGGTGCCGATGCCGTTGTTGGTGTCCTTGTTGCGATTGAACACGGTCGCCGCAGCTTGCGAGTTGAGCACGCTGCTGTCGAGGTGATAATTCTGCTGCGCGGTGATGGTGTAGTGAACCAATCCCGCGGTTTCCTCCGGACGCGCCGTGCGATGCACGAACCATTTTTGAAACCATGCGTTCTTGATCGCGCGCGCGATGACCTCGGCCACCAGCACCTGCACCATCGGCAGCCCGAACGTGATGAATCCGGTTTCCGATTTGAGGTTGGGATTGCCGTAAGGATTGCCCGAATTCAGCGGCGCGCGCATGTTCGCCAGCATCAACGCCGCGTTGAGATATTCCTGGTAGAGCACATCGTTGTGCACGTACTCGGCGAGGTCGCGCCCGGTCCCGAGATACTTCAGATTCGGATCGGGATTTTCCGAAGCGAGCGGACTCGGAGCGCCCTTCTGGATGTTCAGCCAGGAGGTGGCATCGGTGCCGAAATCGCCCGGCAGCGTGGTCTGATAACCGACGAACGGCATCACGCCCAGGGTGAACGGCTGGATGAAAAACTGCGAGACATAGGGTCCGGCCCCATCATTGTTGAATCCGGCGCGGAATATATTCTGCGGGGTTACTTTGCCGCCGGTAGTCGGACCCGAGTACGCCGATCCCAACCCGGACAATTCCGTGCACGCAGCCGCGATGCTGGAGTCCGACCCCCACTGCGAGAACGCCACATCGCGCGTCAGTGCCAGCCAGTAGGTTTCGATCATCTGCGCGGCAAAACCGGGAGTGGACAGCGTATCAAACGGAGGAATCAAATTCTGCGAGGGGTCGCAGGTCTCGAGGTCGAACGCGAGTCCCGACTGCGGATCGACCAGCGGGATGGTCCCGCCCATAATGAGGCTGTCGAAATCCTGCCGCTTGCCGCTGCGGATCGCGGCCTGGTAGGCGGTATAGGGCGCCGGCAGCACGATGCCCATCTCGTCGTGCGCGAAGCCTTTGGTGAAATTCGCGATGCCGTTGGGATACTTCGCCTCGTCGCCGTTGTTGGTGGAAGCCGCGGTCCTGGGCTTGCGATCCTGCGCGGCCGCCTTGAGCCGATTTTGGTAGGCTTTGGAGCGGCGGGCATTGATGTTCAGTTTCGAGCTATGCAGATCGGAAATGACATCGGGCATCGCGCCGTTGGCCGCGGCCGTGACCGCGGTTGCCGCGCCGGCGATAGTCGCAGCGCCGACTCCCTTGAGGAAGGCGCGCCGGCTCGGGGTGCGAGGTTGGTCGGTGCTGGAAGGTTTCTCGCCCGTGGATGGATACACCATGGCAAACTGTTGCTCGATCGAATCCTGAGGTCCCCTTTTCACCCTGACTAAACTCCCACCGAGACTGAAAACTTCGAACGACGCGCGAACCTATCTTGTAAGGCTATTAGCAACTCTGCTGCGCCATCACAAGTTTTAAGGCGTAATATCTGCTACTATTTGTATAAAATTATTACCGAGCGAACCTTCGGGTGTAGATCGCTCCAGGCTCGACGCTTCTATCCTAGCCGCCGTTTGCGATTCAAGGGAGTAAAACTTAGCGCGGCTCGCCTGCACCCAGCCCCATCGATTCGTAGGCTTGGTCGGCTGCCGATAGCGCGCGCCCGCGCGACAGTTCCATCCCCATCGAGCCGAGGATTTCTTCGAGCGCGTTGAGCACCAGCATCACGTGCTCGCGCCGCGAGCCCTCGCCCATCAAACCGATGCGCCACATTTTGCCCTTGAACGGACCGAGGCCTGCGCCGATCTCGATATTGAACAGCTTCAGCAGCCGCTCGCGCACCTTCGCGTCCTTGATGCCGTCGGGAATCGTGAGCGCGGTGAGTTGCGGCAAGCGATGGCCCTCCTGCGCGGCCAGCGCGATGCCCATCCCCTTGAGGCCCGCCACCAGCGCGGACGCATTGGCGAGGTGCCGTGCAAAGCGCGCCTCGAGGCCCTCTTCGAGCACGATGCGCAACGCCTCGTAGATCGCGTAGTTCATCGTGATCGGCGCGGTGTGATGGTAGAGGCGGTCGGGACCCCAATACTGCTCGATGAGGCCGACGTCGAGATACCATGAGCGGCACTTGTGCTTGCGATTTCGGATCGCCTCCATCGCGCGCGGACTGAATGTTACCGGCGCGAGTCCCGGCGGCGCGCCGAGGCCCTTCTGGGTGCAGCTGTAGCACGCGTCGATGCCCCATTGATCGATTTCGAGCGGCACGCATCCGAGCGAGGTGACACCATCGATCACCAGCAACGCGCCGCTGCGATGGGTCATCTTCGCGATCTCATCGAGCGGCTGATGAATCCCGGTCGAAGTCTCCGAGTGAACGATCGCGACCAGCTTGGGCCGGTGGATTTTCGATAGCGCTTGCGCGATTTGGTCGGGCTCGACGATACGGCCCCATTCGGCCTCGACCTTGTGCACCTTGGCGCCCATCCGATGCGCGACCTCGGCGAGGCGGCCGCCGAACGCGCCGTTGACGCCGACCACCACCTCGTCGCCCTCCTCGATGAGGTTCGCCATCACGCATTCCATCCCCGCCGAGCCGGTGCCCGACACCGGAAACGTGATCTCGTTGGAGGTGCGGAACACCAGCCGCAGCATCTTCTTGATATCTTCCATGATGCCGACGAAATCCGGATCGAGATGCCCCAGCACCGGCGAGAGCATCGCCTTCATCACGCGCGGATGCACATTGCTGGGGCCGGGTCCGAGCAGGAAGCGATTGGATGGCCGCAATTCAGGAAACGAGTTTGCCGAAGTTGCCAACGTAGAACCTCTTTCGGTTTCGAAATCGAGCCAACCATATTAGTCACCATCGCAGCCGCTTTAAAACGCCCGCAGAAAACCTACCTGCCGCGCTACCTGAGGGAATCGGGGAACATGCTAATGTCGTGGCCGTGAATGGAAACGGATCATCAGGGCGCATCGCGATCGGTGAAAACCTGGCGGGCGAGCTGCGCGCGATCGTCGGCAACGACGCGATCGTATCGCGCACCAGCGAGCTAAAGGTTTACGAATGCGACGGCTGGACCATGGAGAAAAGCGCGCCCGATCTGCTCGTCATGCCGCATTCGACCGCCGAGGTTAGCGCGGTGCTGCGCGCGCTCTATCGGCGCGGGATTCCGTTCGTTCCTCGCGGCGCGGGCACCGGGCTCTCGGGCGGTGCGCTGCCGCTGGCGCCGGTGATGATCTGCACCTCGAAGATGAATCGCATCCTGGCGATTGACCTCGCCAATCGCCGCGTCGAGGTGCAAAGCGGCGTGGTCAATCTGCATGTGACCAACGCGGTCAAGGCGAATAAATATTTCTATCCACCGGATCCTTCGTCACAGCAGGCATGCACCATCGGCGGCAACGTCGCGGAAAATTCCGGCGGCCCGCATACATTGAAATACGGCGTCACTACCAATCACGTCCTCGGCCTCGAAGTCGTACTGCCCGATGGCGAAGTCGTCGCGCTCGGGGGCCCGGTCGATGAGCGATGCGGCTACGACCTGGTGGGCGCGGTGGTCGGCTCGGAAGGCACCTGCGGGATGGTTACGGCGGCAACGCTGCGGCTGATGCGCGAGCCCGAGGGCCATCGCACGATTCTCGCGACCTTCGCGGATGTGGAAAACGCGACCGCGGCGGTCTCGAAAATCATCGCCTCGGGAATGATTCCGGGCGCCATCGAGATGATGGATCGGCTGATCCTCAAGGCGGTCGAGGCGGCATTTCATGTCGGATTTTCGCCCGATGCGGGCGCCGTACTGATTGTAGAACTTGATGGCCTCGAAGTCGGCCTCGATGAGCGCGCCGCGGCCGCGATCGAATTGATGCGCGCGTGCGGCGTGACCGAAGCGAAGCTCGCGCGCGATGAGGCCGAGCGCGCGCTGCTGTGGAAAGCGCGCAAACGGGCTTTCGGAGCCGTCGGCAGGCTCGCGCCCAACTACGCCACCCAGGACGGCGTGGTGCCGCGCACGCGCCTGCCGGACATTCTGCGCGTCATCCACGCGGTCGCTGAGCGCCACGGCCTCGCGATCGGAAACGTCTTTCACGCCGGCGACGGCAACATCCATCCGATCGTGCTCTATGATGAGCGCATCGCGGGCCAGGTGCAGCATGCGATCGAAGCGGGCCGCGAAATCCTGACCGCATGCGTCGAGCTGGGCGGCAGTCTGACCGGCGAGCATGGCATCGGGGTCGAGAAGATGGGCGAAATGCCGTTGCTGTTCTCGCCCGACGATTTGATCGCGATGGCGGAGCTGCGCCGCGTCTTCGATCCTGACGGGCGCTCGAATCCCGGCAAAGTCATTCCCACCCCCGGCGGATGCGTCGAAGTTACTTCGCCTCGAAGGCAAGTCCCGCTGTGAGCACGGTGTTCGAAGAGCAAGGTGCGACCGGCGCTTTTGAAACGATCGTCGAGCCCCAAAGCATCGAGGAGATCGCGGACCTCGTGCGCAAGTGCGAGGCGAACAAGATCTCAGTCGCGCCACTCGGCGCCGCGCGGACGCTCACCCTGATCAGGCGCGCGCCGGTGCAAATCGGAATCTCCTTGCGGCGTATGGCCAACATCGTCGCGTACGAACCCGAGGACATGACGGTGGTCGCGCAGGCGGGAGTCACCATCGGCGAGATGAATGCGACACTCGCGGAACGCGGTCAGCGCTTGCCGGTCGATCCTCGCGACCCGAACGCGACGACACTGGGCTCGCTGATCGCAGCCTCGCATGCGGGTCCGCTGCGACTTTCCGAAGGAACCGCGCGCGATCTTCTCATCGGCATCCAGTACGTCGGTCATGGCGGGCGCATCGTTCGCGCCGGCGGCCGCGTGGTCAAGAATGTCGCCGGCTACGATCTGATGAAGGTGATGACCGGTTCGTTCGGCACCCTCGGCATCGTGACCGAGGCGACCTTCAAGGTGCGACCGATCCCGGAAAACTACACACTCGCGGTGGCCGCCTTTCCTGATGCGGACGCGGCCTTTGCCGCCGCCTCGACACTTCATGATCAGGGTCCGTTAATTCATCTCGAAGTGGCCAGCCGCGCGGCCAGCGCCGCGATCGGCGCGTCGGTTCGCTTCCTGGTGCTGGCGGGTTTCGGCGGCATTCACAGCGAGCTCAACTACCTCGGCGAGCGGGTTGCGAATGCCCTGGGGCCGGACCTCGAACTCCTCGAAGGACAACATGCCGTCGAACTCTACTCCGCGCTGCGCGACCTCAGCTTCGGCGACAGCGCGATCGCGGCACGTATCTCGATGCTGCCGAACCAGCTCGCGCGATGCGCTCGCGAGTCGGCGGCCGAGTACGTCGCGCATGTCGGTTCCGGAATCGCGGAGCTCTGGTCGCAAGCCGCGGATCCTCAGCGCATCGCGCAATGGCGCGCGCTCGCGCATTCCGCGCGCGGTTATGTGCAGGTCATATCGGCGCCCGCGTCGATTCGGCCGCAGATCGAATTCTTCGATCGTCCGAATCCCGGCGTATTCAAGCTGATGAAGCGGCTGAAGGGCACTTTCGATCCGGCGAACATCTTCAATCCCGGATGCTTCGTGGGAGCGCTCTGATGCCCGAGCTTGCCGCCGGTCCCACCCAACCCGTTCGCGACGTGGTTGACTACGAGTTGCTGTTCGACTGCGTTCATTGCGGGCTCTGCCTCGAGGCGTGCCCGACCTACATCATCACGCGCGCCGAGATGGATTCGCCGCGCGGCCGCATTTATCTGATGAAGTCGCTCGCCGAAGGCCACCTCGAACTCGACAACGACGCGGCCCGCCACCTCGATTTGTGCCTCGGCTGTCGCGGATGCGAAACCGCGTGCCCCTCGGGCGTCCACTACGGGCGCCTGATCGAGGACGCGCGCGCGTATGTCGAGCATCATCATCAGCGGGGACCGCTGGATCGGGCGAAACGCGCGCTCATCAGCGCGGTCTTCCCGTATCCGAATCGTTTGCGCGCGATGCTCGCGCCGCTCGCGCTCGCGGAGCGCTTTCATCTGCGCAGTTCAATCGAAGCGATCCTCCCCAAAGCACTGCGGGAGTGGGTCGAACTGCTTCCATCGCTGGTGCGCCGCGCTCAGCCGCCTCTGGTTCACGCCGAGACTCATGCCGCGCCCGATGCGCCGCGCGTGGTCGTCCATCATGGATGCGTCGCGCAGGTGCTCGCGGATTCGGAAAATCGCAACAGCGAAAGACTGCTCGCCGCGGCGGGGTATCGAGTGCTCAAGCTGCCCGCGACGGTATGCTGCGGCGCGCTCGATCTGCACGCCGGCAATGACGCGCGCGCGATCGAATTCGCACGCAGCAATGTTCGCGCGTTCAAAATGCTCGCACCCGATGCGATCGTTTCGGCGGCCTCGGGATGCTCGACGGCGATGGCCGAATACGCCGCGATCCTGAAAAAGGATCCGGCGGCGGATGATGCGCGCGAGGTGCAATCGAAAGTGCGGGACCTCAGCGCGCTGCTCCTAGAGCGGATGCCGCAATTTCGCAAGCTCGAATGCACCGTCACGTACCACGATGCGTGCCATCTGGTGCACGGCCTCGGCGTGCGCGACAATCCGCGCAAGTTGCTGCGATCGATTCCGGGTGTGCGCCTGATCGATCTCGCGGAATCGGATCTCTGCTGCGGCTCCGCGGGGAGCTACAATCTCACCGAGCCGGAAATGGCGCGGGCGCTGGCGAAACGGAAGGCCGACAACATCATCGCGACCGGCGCCGATTATGTCGTGCTTTCGAATCCGGGATGCGAATTTCAGATTGCCGCGGAACTGCGGCGGCGCGGCGCTGGCATCAGGGTGATTCACCTCGCCGATTTTCTCGCGCTCGCGCTGCCGGACGATTATTGAAATGGACCACGACCTCGAAATCAAATTCTACTTCGCGTACACCAGCCCGTTCACCTATCTGGCGTGGGCGCCGGCGCGCGACCTCGAGCGCACGCATCGTGTTAAGGTGCGTTTCATCCCCTACGGCGTGAACATCTACAAGACCTACGGCAACCTCAATGATCCCGCGGTCGAGCGGCGCAAGGTCCGCTACCTCTACCTCGATGCGCGGCGCATCGCGAAGGAGCGCGGCCTCGTCATTTATCCGCCGAAGAAGATTTTCTCCTGCCGGCTCGCCTTCTATGGCGGCCAGTTCGCCGCACAGCATGATCGCTTTTTGCTATACTCCGAGCGCATCTTCGAGCGCTTCTGGAAACACGAGCTCGACGTCGAAAAGCCCGACGCCATCGATGGTGTCCTACAGGAAGTAGGCCTCGACCCATCGGAGTTCCATCTCTACGTTGATACCGATGCGCGCGCGGAACTGGATCGATGCTTCGAGGAAGCTGCGGGTGATCAGATTTTCGGGGTTCCGACTTTCGTCGTCGAGGGTGAGCCGTTTTGGGGCGAGGATCGCGTCGACTGGATGATCAAAAAGCTCGACGCGCTAGGCCTGCGCCGATGAGGCCGGGCGTTCGGTGATCGCAAGGTGACGCGGCTGCGATTTCACCCGCGAGAGCCATCCGCGAATCGCAGGATACTTACTTAGATCGAATCCGCCCTCGTCGGCGACGTGCGTGTATGCGTAAAGCGCGATGTCGGCGATCGAGTAACCGGCGCCGACGAACCATTCGCGCGAGGCGAGATGCTTCTCCATCACGTCGAACGCGTCGTAGCCGCGCCGAATCATCGTGTCGAGCATCGCGCGCCGAGGATCGGGAACCTCGGGGCCTACGTGCACGAGGTATCGCACGCTCGCGATGTAGGGCTCGTGACTGTACTGCTCGAAGAACAGCCACTGCAGGACCTGCGCGCGCTCAAATCTATCTTGCGGAAGGAACTGCGTGTTGTCGGCGAAGTAGCTGATGATGGCATTCGACTCGAAGAGCAACTTGCCGTCCTCGAACTCGATCGCAGGAATCCTGCCGTTGGGAAACTTTGAGAGGAACTCGGGCGTGCGCGTCTCGCCCTTGATGATGTCGCGCTCGATCAGCTCGAATGGAATCGCGAGCTGCGTGAGTAACAGCCGAACCTTGTAGCCGTTGCCCGAGGACAGATAGTCGTAGAGCCGCAGCACCTCTAGAGCTCGGGACTGGCCGGCAGAAACGACTCGCCCATCAGGTACGCGTCGACGGCACGCGCACATTCGCGGCCTTCCCAAATCGCCCAGACCACCAGCGACTGTCCTCGACGCGTATCGCCCGCCGCGAAGACTCCCGGCACGCTAGACTGGTAGTTATCGCATAGCACGTTGCTGCGAGGATCGAGCTTGAGGCCGAGCTGCGAGATGATTCCGTCCGGCTCGGGGCCAAGGAATCCCAGTGCGAGCAGCACCAGGTCGCAATCGAGCTCGAAGTCGCTGCCCTCGATTTCCTTCATCGCCATCCGCCCATCGGAGGCGCGTTCCCACTCCAGCCGGATGCCGTGCAGCTTGGTGACGCGACCGTGCTCGCCGGAAAACTTTTTGGTGTTGATGCTCCAGTCGCGATTCACACCCTCCTCATGCGAGGTTGACGTGCGCAGGATCATCGGCCAATCGGGCCACGGCATCTCAATTGTGCGAGAGTCGGGCGGCATCGGGAGCAACTCATACTGATGCACGCTGAGCGCGCCCTGCCGATTGCTGGTGCCGAGGCAATCGGAGCCAGTATCGCCGCCGCCGAGGATCACCACGCGCTTATTCTTCGCCGTGATGAAAATGTCCTCGGGAATGATGTCGCCCTGATTGCGCTTGTTCTGCAGCGGCAGGAAATCCATCGCGTAGTGGACGCCCTTGAGCTCGCGCCCCGGAATCGGAAGATCGCGCGGCTTGGTCGCCCCCATCGTGAGCGCGATCGCATCGAACTTCGCGCGCATCTCATCGGCGGTGATATCGATGCCGACGCGACAGCTAGTCACAAACTCGACGCCCTCGGCCTTCATCTGCTCGACGCGGCGATGGACCAGATGCTTCTCCATTTTGAAATCGGGAATGCCGTACATCAGCAGGCCGCCGACGCGATCCGACCGCTCATACAAGGTGACGGCGTGACCGGCGCGCGCGAGCTGCTGCGCGCAGGCGAGGCCGGCGGGGCCCGAGCCGACCACTGCGACGCGCTTCCCGGTCGCGCGCGGCGCGGGTTGCGCGGTGACCCAACCCTCTGACCACGCGTGATCGATGATGTTCTTTTCGATCAGCTTGATGGTGACGGGATCGTTGTTGATGTTGAGCACGCAGGCTTCTTCGCAGGGCGCCGGACACACGCGCCCGGTGAACTCGGGGAAATTGTTGGTCGAATGGAGGCGGTCGATGGCGTCCTTCCAGCGCCCGCGGTAAATCAGATCGTTCCAATCGGGAATGATGTTGCCGAGCGGACAACCCTTGTGGCAGAAGGGGATCCCGCAATCCATGCAACGCGCTCCCTGCGCGCGCAGCTTGTCCTCGGGCATCTTGAGGTCATATTCGCGCCAGTCCTGGAGGCGCTCCTTGACGGGCCGCCGCGAGGGCGTTTCCCGTTTGATCTCCATGAAGCCCGTTATCTTGCCCATTTAATCCCGACCCGCCGAATCTCGCTCATCGAAAACCGATTCTTCCTTTTCCCGAAACCTGTCGATAGCCCTCCGCCTCCGCCATTTCGCCGCTTACACCGCCGCCAGTTTTGCCATATCGTTGTTCGCGCCCAGATGCTGCCGCTCCAGCACCATGCGGTATTCGGTCGGAAGCACCTTGACGAATTTGCTGACGTGCTGCTCCCATCGATCGAGCATCCGGCGCGCGACCGTGCTCTGGGTATATTGATGATGCCGGACGATCAGCGCGTGGAGATGACTGATTTCCTCGCTATGCGTGATGGGACCGAGCTCGACCATGCCCATGTTGCACTTCGAGGCGAAGTCTCCCGCCTCATCGAAGACATACGCGACGCCGCCGCTCATTCCCGCCGCGAAGTTGCGCCCGGTCTTGCCGAGCACGACGACCAGACCGCGAGTCATGTACTCGCAGCCGTGATCGCCGAGGCCCTCGACGACCGCGGTCGCGCCGCTGTTGCGCACCGCGAATCGCTCGCCAGCGACGCCGCGGAAAAACGCCTCGCCGCCGGTCGCGCCGTATAAAGCGACATTCCCAATGAGGATGTTCTCCTCGGCTTTGAAAGTGGCCTCGCGCGGCGGACGCACCGTCATGAAGCCGCCCGACAAGCCCTTGCCGCAGTAGTCGTTCGCGTCGCCTTCGAGATAAACCGCGACCCCGGACGCGAGCCATGAACCGAAGCTCTGACCGGCGGAACCTTTGAAGTGACATTGAATCGTGTACGGAGGCAGGCCGTCCGCCCCGTGGCGGCGCGACACTTCCGCCGAGAGCATCGTGCCGACGGTGCGATTGGAGTTGCGAATCGGCAGATGAATCTCGACCGGCTTCTTGTGCTCCAGCGCGTCCTTCGCGAGATCGATCAGAGCCACATCGAGCGCGGCCTCGAGGCCGTGATCCTGGGTCTGGATGTTGTGCAGCGCGACGTCGGGGCCGACCAGCGGCTTGTAGAGGATCGCGCTCAAGTCGATGTTGCTCGCCTTCCAATGCTTGATCGCGTCGTTGGTGTCGAGGCATTCGACCCGGCCGACCATTTCGTCGACGGTGCGGAAGCCCAACTGCGCCATGTATTCGCGCAACTCGCTCGCGATGAACATCATGAAGTTCACCACGTGCTCGGGCTTGCCCTCGAACTTTTCGCGCAGCTTTGGATCCTGCGTCGCGATGCCGACCGGACAGGTGTTGAGGTGGCAGACGCGCATCATGATGCATCCGGAGGCGATCAGCGCGGCGCTCGCGAAACCGAATTCCTCGGCGCCGAGCAGGCATGCGACCGCGACATCGCGGCCGGTTTTGAGCTGACCGTCAGCCTCGACGCGGATGCGCCCGCGCAAATCGTTCATCACGAGGATCTGCTGCGTCTCGGCGAGGCCGAGTTCCCACGGCGCGCCCGCGTGCTTGATCGATTGCAGCGGCGAGGCGCCGGTACCGCCGTCATAGCCGCTGATCAGCACCACGTCGGCTTTCGCTTTCGAGACTCCGGCCGCGATAGTGCCAACGCCGACCTCGGCGACCAGCTTGACGCTGATGCGCGCGCGGTCGTTGGAGTTCTTCAAATCGTGGATAAGCTGCGCGAGATCCTCGATCGAGTAGATGTCGTGATGGGGCGGCGGCGAAATCAATCCGACGCCCGGCACCGAGTAACGAATCTTCGCGATGAAGTCGTCGACCTTATGCCCGGGCAGCTGGCCGCCTTCGCCGGGCTTCGCACCCTGCGCCATTTTGATTTGCAGCTCGTCGGCATTGACGAGGTAGTTGCTGGTGACACCGAAGCGCGCCGAGGCCACCTGCTTGATCGCGCTACGGCGCCAGTCGCCATTCGCATCGCGCACGAAGCGCGCCGGATCCTCGCCGCCTTCGCCAGTGTTGCTCTTGCCGCCGATGCGATTCATCGCGATCGCGAGGTTCTCGTGCGCCTCTTTGCTGATCGATCCGAACGACATGGCGCCGGTCTTGAAACGCTTGACGATCTCGCTCGCGGGCTCGACTTCTTCGAGCGGAACCGGCGGCCCGATCGGCTTGAACTTGAACAGCCCCCGCAACGTATCGAGGCGGCGGGTATGGTCGTCTACCGCGGCGGTATATTGCTTGAACAAATGGTAGTTGCCGGAGCGCACCGAATGCTGCAGCTTCGCGATGGTGTTGGGGTTCCACATGTGGAACTCGCCGCGCCGACGCCACTGGTAGTTACCACCGACGTCGAGCTCGCCGTCGAGGTTGGCGGCGATCTGGAACGCATGCTGATGGCGCGCGCTGGTCTCGCGCGCGATCTCCTCGAGGCCGACGCCACCGATGCGCGACGCGGTCCAGGTGAAATACTTGTCGACTATCTCGCGGCTGAGCCCGATCGCCTCGAAAATCTGCGCGCCGTGATAACTCTGCAGCGTCGAGATTCCCATCTTCGACGCCACCTTGATCATGCTCTTGCCGGCGGCCTTGATGATGTTCTTGACCGCGTCTTCCGGCTCGACGTCGCTCAAGCGACCGTCGCGAATCATTTCCGCCATCGTCGCGAACGCGAGATATGGATTCACCGCCGCGGCGCCGTAACCGACCAGCAGGCAGAAGTGCATCACCTCGCGCGGCTCGCCGGACTCGACCACGATGCCGCAGCGAGTGCGCGTCCCCTCGCGAATCAGATGATGATGCACGCCCGAGCACGCGAGCAGACACGGAATCGCCGCATGCGCCGCATCGACGCCGCGATCGGACAGCACCAGGATGCTGTAGCCCTGCTCGATGGCGTCGGAAGCCTCGCGGCAGATTCGATCCAGCGCGGCCTTGAGTGCGCTCGCGCCGTCGTTCACCGGATACAACGTCGAGACGGTTTTGGCGCGCAGTCCGGGTTTGTCGAGCCGGCGAATTTTTTCCAGCTCGGCATTGGTGAGAATGGGGCGCTTGACCTGGAGCTGGCGGCAATGGACCGGGCTCTCCTCGAAAAGATTCTGTTCCGCGCCGAGCGAGGTCTCGGCCGAGGTCACCATCTCCTCGCGAATCGGATCGATGGGCGGATTGGTGACCTGCGCGAATAATTGTTTGAAGTAGTTGAACAGCGGCTGCGGACGATCCGACAACACTGCGAGTGGCGTATCGGTGCCCATCGAGCCGACCGGCTCCTGCCCATTGACCGCCATCGGCGAGAGCAGCATCTTCAAATCTTCGACGGTGTATCCGTACGCCTGCTGCAACTTGAGCAGCTCGTGGCCGTAATATTGATCGATCGGCGGCGAGGATGGCGGCTCGGGAAGGCTGTCGAGCGCGACGATACTTTCGTCGAGCCAGACGCGATAAGGCTGGCGCTGGGCGAGCGCGCTCTTGATCTCCTCATCATGCACGATGCGGCCGAGCTCGGTGTCGACCAGGAACATTTTGCCCGGCTGCAGACGGCCCTTGCTCTCGACGTTCTCGGGTGGAATGTCGAGGACGCCGGTCTCCGACGCCATCACCACGAGGCCGTCTTTGGTGACCAGGTAGCGCGAGGGGCGCAGGCCGTTGCGATCGAGCACCGCACCGATGCGCACGCCGTCGGTGAATGCGATCGAGGCGGGACCGTCCCACGGCTCCATCATGCAGGAGTGGTATTCGTAGAACGCGCGCTTCTCGGGCTTCATCTGCGGATCGTTCTGCCACGCCTCCGGAATCATCATCATGACTGCGTGTGGCAGTGAGCGGCCGGTGCGGGTGAGCAGCTCGACGCAGTTGTCGAACATCGCGGTGTCGCTGCCGGTCGGCTCGATGATCGGATGGAGCTTGTGAATGTCGTCACCGAAGAGCGGCGAGGCAAACAGCTTCTCGCGCGCGTGCATCCAGTTGACGTTGCCGCGCAGGGTGTTGATTTCGCCATTGTGCGCGACGAAGCGATACGGATGCGCGCGGTCCCAGCTCGGGAAGGTGTTGGTAGAGAAGCGCTGATGCACCATCGCGAGTGCCGTGACCACTTCCGGATCGATGAGGTCGGGAAAGAACTCGGGAATCTGGGTCGAGATCAGTTGGCCTTTATAGACGATGGTGATGGACGAGAGGCTGCAGAAGTAGAATAGCTCGGGGTCTCGCAGCCCGAGCGAGGCGAGCGCCTCGTTGGTCGCGCGCTTGCGGATGACGTAGAGCTTGCGCTCGAGCGAAGCCGCATCGGGAGTCGACGCGCCGCGTCCGACGAAGAGCTGGCGGAACGCAGGCATTCCGCGTCGCGCGATATCGCCGCACGCGCCGGGAATGTGCGGAATGTCGCGCCATCCGAGCAACGAGAGTCCTTCGTCGCGCACGACGTGCTCGACGATCGCTTCCGCGGCCTTACGCTTCTCGTCATCGAGTGGAAGGAACAGCATCCCGACGCCATATTCGCCGCGCGCCGGAAGTTCGAAGCCGAGCTTGCGCGTTTCGCGGCTCAGGAACTCATGCGGAATCTGCAGGAGCATGCCGGCGCCGTCGCCGGTGCGCGGATCGCATCCGCATGCACCGCGATGGGTCAGGTGGTTGAGGACCTCGATGCCCTTGCGCACGATATCGTGCGAGCGCTCACCCTTGATGTTGACCACGAAGCCGACCCCGCATGCGTCGTGCTCGTGTCCAGGCGAGTAGAGGCCTTGTGCCGGCGGTATGCTGCTGTGCTCATGCATGATCACACCCTCTTAGGGTCCGCGACGATCGTTTTCACGATGCCGTGGCGATGCTTGCGCGCGTGACCATTGCCGGCCACTTCGGGTTCATCCGCGGCGCCGACCGAAATGGCCGCACGCTCCTTATGCGTCGACAGCACCACCATGGTTTCCGTTCGCGACACTCCCTCGATCGAGCGGATCGTGCTGATGAGCCGCTCCAGCGACGAAGTGTTGTCGGTCTTGATCTTGAGTAACAGCGAGTGTTCCCCGGTGACGTGATGACATTCCAGCACGTCGTCGACCAGCGCGACGGTGTGCTCGAAAGTCGCGGTCGCCTTCGGATGTCCGATCGAAACGCCGATGAACGCGGTGACATCCTTGCCGAGTTTGCGCGCGTCGACGGTCGCCTGATAGCCGGTGATGATTCCGCTATCTTCGAGTTTCTTGACCCGATCGATCACCGACGGCGACGACAGGCCGACCTGCTCGCCGAGCTTGACCAGAGGGATGCGCCCCTGGTCCTGCAGAGTCTCGAGAATCTGGAGGTCGATGGCGTCGAGCTCCAGCGCTTCGGAGCCTAATTTCATAAGGGAACCTCGATCAGGAACCGCCGAAGATATTCAGAATCGAGATTTGTGTCAACCTTTTCTTAGGTGAAAATGGCATCAAAGGCGAATTAGAAGCGGTTTTTTACCTGCCGACCATAGTTTCAGAAGGCCAAGAGTCGATTTCAGGGCGCTACGATGGATCATGGACGGGCATTTGCCTAAGGGAAGGGCATTTTCGGTCCGCTCAGGCTAAGTTCCTAAGCCTCAGGGGATTCGGGGCGTGATTGTCTCGCAGAGCCCCCGCGATGGCCCAAAAAGCGGTGTAAGTCTGCCCTTCGAAATCGGCATCCCACGGACGATCGTAGGCGCTGGTTTTTACGATGACCAGGTTCTCTTTCGGATTCACGAAGATGAACTGGAAATATATTCCCTCCGCGGAATACGCGCCGTCGTCGGGAAAGGTCCACCATTGATATCCGTAACCGAGGGTCGAATGCTTGATGAGCCGGCCCGGCTGCACCTGCGGATCATCGGGCACCGTCGCGCGCTCGACCCAATCGGCGGGCACGATCTGCTTGCCGTTCCATTTACCATGATTCAGAAACATCAGCCCGAAGCGGCCGAAGTCGCGCAGGGTCGCGTTGAGGCAGGTGAACGCGGCCTCCATGCCGTTGGGGCCGGGCGCATCGGTATTCCAAAACGCGTCACGCTCCATGCCCATCGGCTGCCAGACTTTTTCCGAAAGATAATCGGCGAGTGATTCATCGGTGACGTGGCGCACCATCCATCCGAGCGCCTGCGTATCCGAGCCCTTGTAGTTAAATTTTGTGCCTGGCGGTAGGCCTCGGACCAGGCCCTTCAGATAGTCGTTGAGCGGCGCCGCCTCATCCACCATCGCGCGCTCGAACATCAAGTCCATGTCCGAGTAGAGCCCCCACACGTAGCGCTCGCTGAACTTCACCCCCGAGGACATCTGGAGGATTGCCTTGATCGGCACGCCATCGTAGCCGGTGCGCTCCAGCTCCGGCACATAATCGGTGATGGGATCGTCGAGGCTTTTGATTTTTCCGTCGGCCAGCGCGAGGCCGACCAGAGTCGAGGTGAACGACTTCGCCACCGACATCGAGGTGAAGGTCGAGCTCTCGCTCGCGCCGCCGAAGTAACGCTCCTGCACGATCTTGCCATCCTTGATCACGAGGAAGCCGGTGGTTTTGGTCTGCTGCAGCAGCTGCTCGAGGGTATGCGCGCGACCCTTCCATTGGTAAGTAACTTCGCCCATCTGGCGATCGGCGCGCGGCAGTTCCGACACCGCGCCCGCGCGATGCACCACGTGGAACGGGAAGATCTGATCCATGTGGCGGAACGACCCTTCGCGGTAGGGCGTGCGGAAGTAGTTCTGCCGGGTACCGACCGGCGCCGTATCGACAATCGGCGTGGGCTCCTGCGCGCACACGACTGCGGCTGTCAGCAGCGCGATACAAAACCACGCCTTCGCGACCCTCCCCAGTCGCGCGATCATTTCATCCTATGTGCGTGGTGAGTCGCGACGCTCATTCGCCCTTGAAGTCTGCGGGGCGCTTCTCAACGAACGACTTCGCGCCTTCGAGGTGGTCCTTGGTCCCGAACATCAGATGCTGGCCGTGACGCTGGTAGCCATAAAAGTACGGCAAGTTGAGATTGAGTCCCACCCGCAGCGCTTCCTTCGCGAGCCGCTGGGCGAGCGGCGCCTGTTGCGCGAGCTTGGTCGCGAGCGCCATCGTCGCCTCGCCGAGTTGCGCATGCGGCACCACGCGATTCACCATCCCGATGCGCTCGGCTTCCTTCGCATCGATGATGTCGCCGGTAAGGATCAATTCGTAGGCGCGCGCCAGACCGACCAGCCGCGGCAACACCAGCAGGCCGCCCGCCTCGGGAATCAATCCGCGGCGGATGAAAACCTCGCCGAAGCGCGCTTGATCCGAGCACACCCGCATGTCGCACATCAGCGCGATGTCGCATCCGTAGCCGACTGCGGCGCCGTTGACCGACGCGATGGTGGGCTTGGGATACTCGATGAGAAAATCCAGCGCGACCGGCGCATGCGAGCGCCACTCCTCGATCTCCTTGGCGGCGTTGGGTTTCGCATCGCGAAACTCGGGATTCAGGAAAATCTCCTTCACGTCGTCGCCGGCGCAAAACGCGCGGCCCGCGCCGGTCAGGACTACCACCCGGATGTCGTTGTCGCGCTCGGCATCATGAAATGCATCGGCGATTTCGCCCCAGGTCCTGATGGTGCCGGAGTTCATCGCGTGTGGACGATTGATGGTGACGGTCGCGATCGCGTTCTGCTTCTCGAAGAGAATTTCGCTGTAGGCCATGGCTTCTGCTCCCGCGCGAGTCGCGGCGACCCGGCTGTGGTTTCGATTTGTTACTTCACCTATCGCAGAGAGTGAAAAGTTACGTCAAGCGGGTGCCGCTGCCACCGTGAATGCGATCCTACTTTGCCGCCGCAGGCAGCGGATGCTGCTTCATGAACTCCAGCATCCGCGAATTCGATGCTTTCGGCCACTGCATATGATGCAGGATGCCGCGAATTGTTCCGCCGGCGCCGACGTCGCCCGCCGCCCTCGGGCTGGTGCCGCAAGTGTCGTCGCAGGAGGTAACGGGTTTGCCTTCGGGATCGAGGATCACATCGTCGAGGCTGACCCCGATTGCGCGCATCTGCCGCGCAAAATTATTCCCGTTCGGACAGATGCCACCGATGTCGCAACCGTTGCGCACGTGCAGCAGCGGAATGCGCGGATTAAAGATCTGCACCTGCGCATTTGAGGTCGGCGCGCGGGTCACCGGCGCCTGCGGACATGGATCATCGAAGGCGCCGAAAGGATCGGGCGCCGAGTAGACCGCCGCCGCCGCGATCGATTGGCGGCTCAGCGCATACAGCAGCGCCATCGCTGCGCCGTTGGACCATCCGGTCAGGTAGATGCGCACCGGATCGACCTCGCCAGTCGCAGTTTCGTCCTGAATAAAATGATCGATGGTCGCCGCGTCAACGTTTTCCTTGTAGGTCGTTCCACCAACGGTCACATCACCCGAGGGGCTCAGCTGACGGTACCAGTTGTCCCACCCCATCGCGTTGGAATCGAGGCCGGGATAGTAGTGCGCGGTGTAGCGCCCCTCGGGCGCGAGGAGAATGAAGCCGGGCTTCTTCCCACCAAGGTCAGCCTTGCCAATCTCGCCGACCAGGCCGGTCAACTTGATCGAATCCGCCGTCGCGATCGAGCCATGGATGAACACCACCAGCGGGAGCGGATTGTCGCGGCTACGCCCCGCGGGTTCGTAGATGCAGGCATAGCGATCGGAGCCGTCAGAATCCTTCCACGGACCGAGCACGCGGCCGCCGAAGCAAATCGGATTGTGCGCTGCGAATGAGCTCGCGATCACGCCGTGATTGATCTGCGCGGGAGTATCGCCGAAGGGTGAGCATACGTCCGCGGCGATCGCCGCAGGGCAGAGCGCATAGCTCAGGAACATCAGCGCGGCAATGATTTTCGTGATCCGTAACGTTGAGTTATTCAATTGGCTTCGAGTTTGGGAGTGAAGCGGTCCAGTTCGTAGATGTCCAACGCGCGTTCCTCCTCGGCGACCGCTTCGACGATCTTCGCGAAGCCGCCCTCGCCGAAGAGTTTCTCCTCCTGCTTCTCCATTTGCTCGCCGACGGCGTCGAACTCCTTTTCGCTGACCGCCTGATGGAACGCGGGAAACACGATGGTGTCTTCGCGCGCGGCATGCGGCCGATACATCCGGATGAACTGCGTGACTGGATCGACGAGGCGGGTGTCTTTCGCATTCGAAGTCGAGACGCGAATTATAATGTCGGTAAGCTGCCGGCCCGCCTGATGCTGCTGGAGCAGGATCGGAACGTCGCGGCCGGCCTCGCCAAGAGCATTGTGCAGCTTCGGGAAGATAAATTTCTCCTCGTTCTTCTCGTGATAATCCTCGATGAATTTGCGGATGAGCTGGGCGCCGGTGAGAAACGGATTGCCGGGAAAATCCTGGTGCGCGGCGATCCTGCGCAACCCTTCCTCATAGATCAGCAGCACGCGGCGCAGGACACCATGCTCGCGCATCAGATCCTCGATGGGTCCAAGGTCGCCCTCGCCCTTTTCGTCCTCCGCCGCCTGCGCGGGGTTGACCGCGACCACGTAGCCGCCGGCCACCGCGAGCGCGGTTTTGCACGCGCGCCCGATAAATCTCCGTCTCTCCAGAATCATGCAGACCTCCGTCTGAGCGGTTGAAGTTGAGACGAACGATCTGATTCTACCGGAGCGGATGCGCGCTCGCCTCGAGACTACACGTTGGTGTATGCGTCGGTGCCCATTTCGAGCGAGTCGAGGCCACTCCACTCAACTTCCGGAATGACGCGATTTCCGAGGGTGCGTTCGATGATCATGAAGAACGCGAGCGCCAGTCCGAACACCACGACGATGTTGACGGTGACGCCGATCAGTTGCGCGACGAATTGTCCGCCATCTCCGTACAGGATGCCCCGGACCGGTCCGGCCACCGCGTTCCAGCCGTCGCCATAGCTGCCGTCCGCGAAGATTCCCACCGCGAGCGCGCCCCAAATCCCGCAGCCGCCATGGACCGCGATCGCGCCAACCGGATCGTCGATGCGGAAGCGCCGCTCCAGCACCAGCACCAAGGCGACCACCAGCAAGCCCGCGATCACGCCGATCAACAGCGCGGCCAGCGGCGTGACAAATGCGCACGGCGCGGTGATCGCGACCAGTCCGCCCAGCATCCCGTTGCAAGCCATCGAGACATCGGGCTTGTGGAAGCGAAACCACAGATAAAAGAGCGCCGAGAGCGCTCCCGCGGCCGAGGCGATCATGGTATTCGCCGCGATCAAGCCGATCCTGGGATCCGAGGCCGCCAGAGTCGAGCCCGCGTTGAAGCCGAACCATCCGAACGCGAGGATCAGCGTGCCGATCATCGCCATCGGAATGTTATGGCCGGGGATCGCGGTCAACTGCCCGTCGCGGCGAAATTTTCCGATCCTCGGCCCGAGCACGATCGCGCCGGCCAGACCGGTGATTCCGCCGGTCATATGCACCACCGACGATCCTGCGAAATCGACGTGCCCATGTCCCAGACCAAGGTTGACGCCGAGCTGCGAAAGCCATCCGCCGCCCCACACCCAGTTTCCATACAGTGGGTAGAGGAACATCGAGATGAAGAACCCATAAATCACGAAGGCGGAAAACTTCCAGCGCTCCGCCATCGCACCGGTCGGAATGGTCGCGGCGGTATCCATGAAGACGACCGCGAACAGGAACATCGCGAGACTCGAAGGATCGTGACTGACGTTAAGCAGCGCGAACTTGCTCGCACCGAGCAGTCCATAAGCATGTCCGCCCAGGGTGATCGAAACCTCGTAGTGCTCGAGCCCGGTCGCGCCGAGCGACGACCAGTGCCCGACGCCTCCCATCATGAGTCCGTAACCGGTGAGCCAGAAGCCGACGATGCCGATCGGGTAGATGATGAAGTTCATCGCCATCGTGTTGACCGCGTTCTTGGCGCGGGTGAAGCCGGTCTCCAGCATCGCGAAGCCGACCTGCATGAACATCACCAGGAATCCCGCGATCAGCACCCAGGCCAGGTTGAGCGATTGATCGAGCGGGAACGGCGCGCCGGCGTTTTGCGCATGCGCCAGTGAAGGAAGTGAAGCGAGCGCCATGGCAGCCGCGGCGATGGTCACGGAAAATACTCTGCGGTAGCGGATCATTTCACCTCACCTCGATACGAGTGGTGCGGCTTGCCGGCCGGCGCGGGATACCGATTGGCGAGCCAAATCAGAAACAGGAACGCCGCGATCAACGACACGAAGAACCCGCCGACCGCGAGCGCTCGGCGGAAACGCCGCTTTTTGAGGCTGGTCGGATGCAGCGCCAGCGCGCGATTGTGGATCACGACCTGCGACGGATCCTGCAATTCCTTGAGCATCTCCTCGGTGGTGGCGTAGCGGTCCCGCGGCGAGCGCTCGATCGCGTGCAGGATGATCTCTTCGAGATGGGGATCGAGGTCGGGGCGAAAGCGGGTCGGCGGTTGCGGATCCTCGGTGGTTTTGGCCTTCATCATCGCGTAGACGTTCGCGCTCGGGTAAGGCATCTCGCCGGTCAACATCTCGTAGAGAATGGTGCCCATCGCGTAAATGTCGGTGCGCACGTCGCCGCGCCGTCCGCTGACCTGTTCCGGCGCCATGTAGTCAGGCGTGCCGATAGTCGACGAAAGGCCCGACCAGGTGAGCCGGCGCGCCGATTCATCGAGCGCGATGCCGAAGTCCATTATTTTCAGGACCCCATCCTCGGTCACCAGAACGTTTTCCGGCTTGAGATCGCGATGGACCACGCCCTCGCCATGCATGTAGACCAGCGCATCGCAAAGCTGGCGCGCATAGCCGAGTGCCTTGTCGACCGGCATGGGGCGGAAGTCGCGCATGATCGCACGCAGCGAAATGCCGTCGATGTACTCCATCGCGATATACATCCGGCTTTTCTTTTCGGGGGTGAGAACTTTGACGATGTGCGGATTGTCGAGCCGGCGGCCGACTTCCTCCTCGCGCTGAAAACGTGAGTAGAAGACCACGTCGCTTTCGAACTGGACGTAGGGCACTTTGATAGCGACGGTCTGGCCGGAACGCGCATCGATCGCTTTAAAAATCGACGCCATCCCGCTGCGCGCGATCACCTCGGTCAATTGGTACTGATCAAGCTTCTCACCAACACTGACCTCGCGCATGAGATTGGCGCCGCTCCCGAGCGCATGGGCGCGGACCATAACACCCGCGCGAAGACTCGATCAATGAGCCGAGATTCAGCCTCGCCGCGAAAACAGGTGCTTTAGGCGCCCCAGCAATCCGGAGGGCGGCTCGAGTTCCGGCGTTTCGGCCAATTGCCTGAACAGCGCGACCGTAAGGTTATCGCTGGTGCCGAGGTTATTCGCATTGCGGATCAGTTTTTCACAGGCGTCTTCGGCGGAAAACTCCCGCGTGAGGGAAACCAGATCGGCGGGCTCGAGGACGGTATAGAGGCCATCGCTGCACAGAAACAGCTCATCGCCCTTGCGCAGCGCCATCGTGATGCGATCGATCGATACGATCAGCTCTCGGCCGAGGCTGCGCAGCAGCGCCGAGCGATCCGGATGATGTTTGGCGCGGGCCTCCGTCATCAGACCCATGCGCACCCGTTCACCGACCATCGTGTGATCTTTGCTCATCTGGGTGATCTTGCCGGCGCGGAGGAGGTAGAGCCTGCAATCCCCGATGTGGGCGGCATTGAGCATGCCGTTCTGGATTGCGACTGCGGTCAACGTGGTCGCCATCCTGCGCAGTTCAGGGACCGTGGATGAAAAATTGTAAACTTCGATATTGGCGTTCTGGACCGCCCGATGGAGTCGCTTGCTGGCGCCCCATTCGCGGGGACTTTCGCGGTAAGCCCGGAGCGTAGTCTCGACCGCCATTTTGCTGGCGACTTCGCCACCTTCGTAGCCGCCGACGCCATCGGCGACCGCGAACACGATCTCCTCGGGTCCCTCGACCAGATGCCCGCAGAAATCCTCGTTGTTGGAGCGATTCCCGCCAACGTCAGATAGCATCGCCAACTCGAACGCGGCGGGAATTGGTTCGCCCGCGACATCCGGTTCAGAATCCTCTTTGGCCAAAGCTCCCAACCCACTTTCCGTGCAAATGCCTCGGGGGCGATGCCGCTTATTGGCGGACCGCCCCCGGGATTACCGAGTTGATTTGCGACTACGCAGGCTTCGCGACCATCAGCGTGCTCCGGCCTCTCTTCTTGGAGTTGCGCACGAAGTAGAAGGCTCCGTAGGCGCCGAAGATTATCGAGATCCCGACTGCGATCAGCGGCTCTTTCGGGCTACCGATCCCCTCCAGCGGGCCGATGATATAGAACGCAAGGCAGGCAAAGTTCGCCAACGCTCCGAAGACTGGCACGATCATATGTTTGAAGCCATTGAACTCGTGATGCTCCTTGAAAGCGATGATGCAAACGATGTTAGTGAGTCCGTAGAGCAGGAAGGTGCCGAAGTTAGAGAGCAACGTCACCAACAGCAATCCGTTGGGCAGCGACGCGAGGTACGCATTGCTTCCGATCCCGATGCTGTACCAGAAGCTGTGCGGCAGCGTCGCGATGGTCTTGTCATCGGGCGCCGAGCCGCCACCGAAATAGTACAGTGCGCCATATGCGCCGATCAGTGCGGAGATGGTAGCGAGGACCCAGATCGCGCGATGCGGGGTCAGGTTTTCGCCGTGCAGCATTCCGAAGTGCTCGGGAACTTCTTCGTCACGACCCATCGCGTAGGTCACCCGCGCGCCAGTGTTGATGCAGCTCAGGGTGGTTCCGATGAGAGCCAGGAACACCGTGAACGCTTCCAACAACATAAAGGCCTGGCCATGCCCGCCGAGCAGCGCATTCCCAAGGATGACCATCATGTCGCCGATAGGCGCCGCCGAACCCTTTGCTTCCGCAAGGCTGTAAGCGCTGCTCAGGAAGTAGTTTGCTGCGAAGTATTCGATCAGGTAGCAGAACAGCCCCTGGATGGTGAGCGAAAGCAGGACGCCGCGCGGAATGTCCTTCTTGGGATTAATCGCTTCCTCGCCCATCGCGGTGACTGATTCGAAGCCCACCAGCAGCAGGATCGCAACGGTGGCCTGCATGATGGTGTTGCTCATCCCATGGGGCAAGATAACCGACAACGCGCTAGCGTGCGCGGGATGATCTCCCGCCAAAGCGTAGTGAAGAGTCGCCGGAATGGTGTTGCCATTGGGGTCGAGCGCGAGGCCCATGGAACCTTCCGGATGCGAAATGCGGTATGCGATCGCGAGTGCCGAGAAGAATAACAGGGCGACGATTTGGATCCCGTTAATCGCAACGTTAACTCCGGTCGAGCCATTCACGCCGCGGAACGCGATGTATGCGACCACATAGGAAAAGATGATCGCGATCAACGCCATGAAAACCGGGCCCGGCACCCCGGCGTTCATCACGCCCGGCGCCAGCGTCCCCACGATGTATCCGATCATGACGCCCATGGTGGCGACCATGACCCCGGGATAAACCCAGTAATAGAGATGCGACGACCATCCGATTATGAATTTGGCGATGCGCGCAAATCTGTACGCCTTAGTCGTATTCAAAAATGCCTGCTCGGCGAACAAATACGAGCTACCCGCGCCGGGATACAATTTCGCCAGCTCCGAATACGAAATCGCGGTCGCATACGCGAGGCAAAGGGCCAGGAAAATGCCCGCCCACATTGCGATTGCCGATGGATAGGCCTGGTTCGCTTGCGTGAAGAACGTGATCCAAAGGAATGCTCCTGGCGCGATCAACGCCATCGCGTTCACGGTTACTCCCGTGAGCCCGAGCGTCGCTTTCATCTTTGGCGCTTCTTGCTCAGCCATCTCTCCTCCTTAGCCGTCGATTATTTTCGGGACGAGAACTTCCCACCCGGGGACAGCTTGGTCGTGAGCTTCAGCGCAAGAAGAATGCCACCAAACTGCAACAAATTGCGTTGCGTTTTGAATGGTCGCTACATTGCAAAATGCGCAGTGCCTAGGCAGCCGCCTATTTGTCGAGCATCAAGTCTAGGCCGATTGGAGGATATCCAGTTAGTAACCAGGGTGGAGGTGCTGATTAGACAATCAGCAGGGGCCTACTCGGATTTCGATGTGGAACGCGGAACCCCGAGCGCGACCATCAGAAGCGGACTCTTTCCTTCGGCGTGCGGCGAGAAAAATTTGGTCGTGTCGTCATCATAGAAGGTCAGACCAGTGGCGCCTCGATCGAGCGCATAGCTCGCAAGATAAGCGCGACCCGCGAGGATTCCGGCTTCCAGATGGGCGTCGCGATAGCCGCGATTTCCCAGCGCCTCGAGCGCGCGATCGAGGTCTGCCATGTAGACAATCAGCGCCGAACACTCATAGCCAAGCATCTGCTCGAGGCATAGGTAGCCGGCCGAGGCGCGAAAATCGCCTGCCTTCAGCAGCTCGAACGACTGCGCCTCGCGATTGAAGTAGTAGGCCCCGCAAGCGAGGTCATATACGGCATTGACGATGAGGTAAGTATCGGTCAGGCGCGGAAAATCGACGTTGCGATGCCCGCTCGACGCCGAAAGAATCGTTGTCAATTCATCGGCGCCGATTGCCTCGAGGGCGAAAGCTCGCGCCGAGCCGCGCCGGAGTATAGTTTCGCCAAGACCGCGCGCATCGGCAGGTTCAATCGCGTCGAAACGCAGTTGCTCACCGCCGGTGGCCTGGGGCAGCGCGACGCGGGCGCTCGCCACCTTCGCCACTTCCTCCGACGAAGCCAGGCGCGACTCGTGATGCATTTTGACCAGCGGCTGGTAAACGACCTCGCGCGAAAGCTGGATCGATTCCATTCCCAGCGCTGTCAGCTCTGGCGATTTCGTCATCGCCGCGCCGCTTGAGCCGAGCGCGACGACGCAGATGGCGCCCTCGCTCTCGCCGTCCACTCCAATCAGCGTCTCGAGGTCCCGATCGACGAAGGCCGTGACGACGTCGGCGCTGATACCCTCGGCGGCCGCCGCTGCGAGCAGATTCGCCAGGATGGTCCCGGTATCCCAGAAGCAGTACCGGTACGCGCGGGCGTGATATTTCCATGCACTGCGCCAGAAGATCGCGCTCATGATCAGAATCGCGCGCGCATTCGCGATCGAGGGCCGCTGCGCTGTCGCATGTGCGATCACCTCGCGCCAATCGCCGCGCCGCAGCCCTCGCACTTTCAAGTCCGCGGGCGAGAAGTGATAAAGCCCGGTCTCCATCCCGTCGACATTTGCCGCCGCGATGTAGGTTTCGATCGGGTAAAGCGCGCCCGCCGAGGCTGCGGCGCGGAAGTGATAGTCCTCGCCACCAACTTTGCGCCGTTGCGTCAACCCATTGGCGCAGAAGAGGATCCGCGTAAGCGTGGTCAGGTCGAGGTCATTGGCCCCGTCCGCCGGCGTCGCGATGGCCTCCAGCGTGGGCATCGTCGGCAAATCGATATCGCGGGGCAACGCCATCGTTCCCGCTTCGGGATAAATCTTGTAGGGCCCTGGGCGATTGTCCCAATCGAGCGCATACGCCCCCGCGCGCACGCTGGTGTACGAATGCTTGGTGATCTCGTGATAGGTGCGCGCCGCTTCTATCTCGAAGTTGCCCACGGCTGATTCTCTCCCAAACACATACCGATCGTTCAAAAATCTCAGTTGTTCCGCGTTGCGCAGTTCGTGCTATACGAAAAAATCGACTCTGCAAGGAGACACTACCATGGCGCAACGGCTCACGTCTGCCGAGATCAAAGGACTCTTCGAAAAGTGCAACAACTGGGGAAAATGGGGCAAGGATGATCAGCGGGGCGCGCTGAACTATATCACCGATAAGCAGGTTGCTCGTGCGAGCAAGCTGGTGCAGAGCGGCGAGACCGCCTCCTGCGCGCTGCCACTGCCGGTCACACCTGCGGCGGACAATCCGACGCCTGTCACCCATCTGATGGTGCAATCGGGGCATGATGCGCATCATACGCCGCTGCCCTACTCGGGCGATTATTTCGCGATTTCATTCCATGGGATGGCGACCACCCACATCGACGCGCTCTGCCACGTGTTCTGGGAACAAAAGATGTACAACGGCTTTGCTGCGAGCGAAGTCGGCTCGCATGGCGCGCGCAAATGCCCGATCGATGTGACCCGCACCGGCGTCGTCAGCCGCGGCGTGCTGCTCGATATTCCCAAGCTCAAAAAGGTCGACTGGCTCGAAAAGGGCGAGGCGATTTTTCCGCAAGACCTCGACGCTGCCGAGAAGGATCACGAGGTCCAGGTCGAAGAGGGCGACGTCCTGCTGGTGAGGACAGGGCGCGCCGCCAATCGCAAGGCCAAGGGCGCGTGGGATCCAGCGCAAGGATTGCCCGGCCTCGATGCGAGTTGCCTCAAGTGGCTCCATGAACGCAAGATCGCGGTGCTCGGCTCCGACGCGGTGAGCGACGTGATGCCCAGTGGCTACGAGGGCCTGATGCTGCCGGTGCACGTGGGGACGCTGGTCATGCAGGGCATCCATCTCATCGACAATGGCGACTTCGATTCGTTGGCGGAGAAGGCCAAGAAGCATTCGCGCTACGAATTCATGTTCACCATGGCGCCGCTGATCCTCGAACGCGGGACCGGCTCGCCGGTCAATCCGATCGCGATTTTCTGATTTGGAATTTTCTCATTTGAGGAGAGAAAAACATGCCTGCTGAAGCGCTGGTCATCGATGCCGACGGTCACATCCTGGAACCGCCGGATCTATGGGAAAAATATATCGACCCCAAGTATCGCGAGCGCGCGATGCGCATCCGGGTCGGCGAAGACGGCTACGAATACCTCGAAATCGATCAGAAGCGGGCCAAGATGACGCAGCCCGGCGTGCTCGGCTCTCTTGGAGGAATGGGCAAGAACATCAACGAGGCGAAGCAGCTGCGCGAGGCGATGATGAGCGGCAAGCTTCGCCCCGAGGACGCGCGCACGATGCGTCCCACGCCGGAGCAGACCTACATGAAGGGCGCGGCCTTCGGTACCATGAACGCGAAGGAGCGCATCGAGCTGATCGACAAGGAGGGCATGGCAAAGGCGCTGCTCTACCCGACCATCGGGCTGCTGTGGGAGGCGGAACTTTTCGACGCGGAACTCTCGCAGGCGTACTGCCGCGCGTACAATCGATGGATCGCGGATTTCTGCCGCGACACTGGCGGACGCCTGGTTCCGATTGCGCATTTGTCGCTCGGCGATCCTGACGCCGCCGCGAAAGAGTTCGAGCGCGCGGTGAAAGACGGATGCAAAGGCGCATTCGTCGCGCCATTCACCATCACGCGCAAGCCCCATGGGCATCCCGATCACGATCGCGTGTTCGCGGCCGCGCAGGACCTCGATGTGCCGCTGGCGATTCATCCGACCTTCGAGCCGATGGCGTTCAGCGTGCATCATCGCTTCGACGACTTCAGCTGGGCCGCCTGGTATCACGATCTGTTTGCCGCGCAGGGCTGTCAGCATGCGCTGGCGACCTTCTTCCAGTACGGCGTGTTCGATCGCTTCCCGAAGATGAAGCTGATCGTGCTCGAATCCGGCGCGGGATGGATCGGGTACTGGCTGGATCGCGCCGACGCGATCTTCACCGGCACCACGCTGGGCGCGACGGTACGGTTGCAGGAGAAGCCGTCCTATTACTTCAAGAATCGATGCTACATTTCGGCGGATCCCGACGAGCGCACCATCGCCGCGATGATGGAACTAGTGGGCGAGAATAAATTCTTTTGGGCGAGTGACTATCCGCATCCCGATCATCCGGGCAACTACCTGGAAGAGCTACGCGGACTCATCGCGCCGATGAAGGAATCGGGACGTCGCGCCATCCTCGGCGAGAACGTCGCCAACGCCTACAAACTACCGGTATAGATTCGCAGCTATTGGTTATCGCGAGGGACGGATCGCAAGGTCCGTCCCTTTTTTCGTGACTGGCAGCGGAATTTGAAATCCGCTTTAATGGGTGTGAGGGAAAGGCGATACTCGGCGTCGAAAAGAACAAATGCTCAAACTGTTCATTAAGCGCTCGCTCGTCTTTTTGCTGATTTCCTTTCCACCGAATCTTTGTCTCTATTATCTGATGAGTGCCAACCATCTTTTACTTTTTATGGTGGTTCAAACATTCATAATCGGATTAGCTACGATCTTCAGCACGCTGCTGGTTCCAAAGAACCCTCGCGCTCGCGAGCTCAACGCTAGTCACGTTTCGAACTAGGCCAGGTTCGATTTTTCCGCCTAGTGCGCTGACGACGCGACCGTGATGGGGATTTCGAACGACAGCGATTGCGGCATCTTGCAGATGTTGTCGCTGCACTCCTGGAACTCGACCTTGCCTGCGAGCGTATAGTCGCCCGGCTTCAGGTCAGGCCGCAGCTTCACGTCGCCGCCCGCATGCACGCTTCCTTTATAGACCGGCAGCGTCTGCCCGAGCGCCTCGAACTTGACCATCTCAGGCTTGGGGAAATCCATCGATTGCTTCGCAACCAGTGCGTTGTCGAAGGTGATGGTCGTTGGCACATAGTCGGTCGAGATCGGTTTTCCGTAGATGTGCCAACCTGAACCGATGGTGAAGTCGGCGCTCACCGCGATGTCCTGTCCGGGCGCGGCCTGACGCACCGACGGTTTAATAATCGCTTGCACGTCGCCGCTGTGTACCATCGCGGCTTTAGCGCTCGGCTCACCGAGGAGTTTATCGGTGACGCTGTCCGCGCGTGCAATCGCCGCCGCCAAGATCGCCGGCGCGACCATCCCCAAAATCACAAAATTCCTGATCTTCATCGGCGCTCAATTATAGATGATTCGGCATCTCCAGTCGTTAATGAAAAAGCTGGCCCAATGCTCACAGCTTCCGGACGGTGGGGGTCGAGGTCCGCGACCATCGATATTCGTATGCTGCCGCGAGCTTGACCTTCGCAACCAATCGCGGTCTGAAGCAGGCAAGACATGTTCCGTCGCGATCGCGTACGCTCGGATACACGATTCCGTTCGAGCCATCTTCCAACAGCGAGGCCGCGACTTTCTGGGAGGCGCGGTAGTCATCGGGCCCCAGATAAGCGGAAAATCCGCGCCCGCTAATGTCGTGGAAATCGGCGTTGAAATCGGCGCGATAGTCGGCCATCTGAACTGAGGTGTCGAACCATCCGCCAATCTCTTCGAGCTCGCGGGTTCGATGGAAGATCGCCTCCGCGTGCGCGGTCTTGAGCGCGACGCCGCAATACCACGCGCCGCGACGATGATCATTGAAGCGTCCGCCCGCGGGGCGCGGATGACAAAACGCGCCCATGATGACGGTGGCCATCGGCTGTGCCGTCACCCACTCCTCCGGTGAAATCGTGTGCAGGATGCCGAGCTCGTTGCTGATGCGATCGTTGGTCCATCCTTCGAGTTCGAAAATCGCCGCGAGATCTTCGGGCGTTGCGATTTCATCCAGGATTCCAACCGACGGATAGCGGCTCGGAATCATCCGATGAGCCCCGCGCCATTTGAAGTGATGGATTGGAGGATTCAGGTCAGCCGCCGCGGCGCGCGTCCAACAAACGTCGCAACTGAAACAGCCCGTCGATGCCGCGGTCGATCATCACCTCGAGCGGCGCTTTACCGCCGAACATCGGATTCGCGTTGTGCAGCTTAATCCACTGATCCGCCAATTCGGCCTGCGGGTAGAGAATATGTAACGCTTTGTAGATGCCCAGCAGCAGTGAAATTCTGGTCAATGTATCGAAGGACAGGCCGCCAACCTGACCCGCTTTGTATTTGTGGTAGGTGGACGGCGCCGGCCATCCGAGCAGGCCGCGCTGTTGATTGACGCCGAGGTTCCATTTCCTGGCCAGATTGAAAAACGCTCGCATTGCAGGGCCTGACAATCGCCGCCGAACCTCGGGATCCTGGCGATTTCCGTTCTCGATTTGGCGGGCGGGCTCGATAGCTTCGCTGGTCCGCATAACACTCTCTATTTGGACAACCTACTCCAGATGTGGAGCAAAGCAAGTATGAAAAAGGCCGGCCCGATAACGGGACCGGCCCTGGTAGTTCGAAAATGCTATGGCAACGGCGCGGCGGTTACGATGGTCGGGCCCTCGTGCTTCGGCACGCTCGGCTGGCGCTTGCGCTTCATCGCGTTCTCGATCACGGGTGCGAGGCGCTCGGCCTTCTTCTTCGCATTCTGCTGCTCGCGCTCCTTGAACTCCGGCAGCACTTCTTTGCCGAACAAGTTGAGCGAGCTGCAGATGTCCTCATGCTTGTTCTTGCCGGCCTGCGAAATAAACACCACCTGGTCGACGCCGACGTCTTCGTACTCGCGCAGCTTGGCGCGAATTTTATCCGGAGTGCCGACGCACGCCGCCTCACCGCCCATCCCTGGCATCTGGAACTTGTTGTTCTTGAAATTCGTCCAGATGTTGGTTTTCCCTACTTCATGCTGACCGAAGAAATAATGGTGGCCGAGCGCGTAGGAGAAAAAGTTCAGCCCTTCCTCGCCCATCGCACGCGCGCGCTGCTCATCTTTATCGCACATGAAGCCGGTGACGATCGCGATATTCGCGTTGATTGCGTATCCGATCGGCTCACATTCGTTGGCCAGCGTGGTGTAGTAGTCGTTGACCCACTGCCTGGCCTCCTCGGGCGAGATGAACGCGAAGGTGAGCGCGCCGATCCCGAGCTTGGCCGCGAGGTGGATGGTTTCGCGCCGCGAGCACGCGACCCAGAGCGGCGGATGCGGCTTCTGCACCGGCTTGGGGACCACATTGCGCACCGGCATGTTGAAGTATTTTCCCTCATGACCGAGGAACGGGTTTTCCACGAACATGCGCGCGATCGCGCCAAGCGATTCCAGCCACATGTCGCGCTTGTCCTCGCGCGGAATCCCGAAACCTCCAAGTTCTAGCTGCGCCGAGGATTCACCGGTGCCGAACTCGACGCGGCCGTTGCTCACCAGGTCCAACGTCGCGATACGCTCCGCCACCCGCGCGGGATGATTATATGCGGGCGGCAGCAGCGTGATGCCGTGGCCGAGGCGGATGTTCTTGGTGCGCTGACTGCACGCCGCCAGAAAAATTTCCGGCGCCGACGAATGCGCATATTCTTCGAGGAAGTGATGCTCCACTTCCCACATATGATCGATGCCGAGTTGGTCGGCCAGTTCAACCTGATCGAGCGCGTTCTGAAAAAGTTTGAGTTCGTCGCCTTCGTTCCAGGGGCGGGGCAGTTGATGCTCGTAGAATGTTCCCAGTTTCATCGCTGAGAGAATCTCCTTGTGCGATTTCGAGAATTGGTTGGCGGCAGCGGCCTAGACCTGCGGCGGCTCGGTGGAAACTTTGCGCGCCACGAACAGAGTCCGCTCGACCATATCGATAACTTCACGCTTGCGCCGTTCGATCACGGCCGGCTCCAGTAAATTGTTGTTCCAGAGCCGCCGCACCATCGCCGCAGTGGTGAAGAATCCGATCGTGATGGAATTGAGGCTCAGCAGAAAATGAAACGGGTCGACTTCCTCCCGAAACTCGCCCGCGCGCTGGCCGCGAAAAATAAAGTTCACGCCCATCGCAAACAGCGGCGGCACGCGACGCTTCAGGAGTTGGCGTCCGACCCCGCTCTCCTCGGTCATTTCATGCCAGATGATACGCATCGAATCGGGACTCGCCGCGATGTAATCGATGGCGCCGACGATCGCCGCTCGGCAAGCCTGGTGATACCCGCCGCGACCCGAGAGCATGGTCTGAGCCGATTCCTCCATCCCCTCGAAAATACGATCCAGCACCGCGACGTAGAGTTGTTCCTTGGAGGGGAAATGATGCAGTAACGAGGGCGCCTTGATGCCGATGCGGCGCGCGATATCGCGCAAACTGGTGCCGCGATAGCCGTGCTCGGCAAATAGCGTCTGCGCCACCGACAAGACCCGATTGCGGGTGTCCGGCGAGCGCTGAATCTCGACCACTTTGCCGCGCGTCGCGGTTTTATGGATGCTCCGCCCCATCGATTGTCTCTGCCCTCCGAATCTACCTAACGGATGTTAGGTAGTCAACTCGCGCACGTCGGAGGGTTGTTACGACATCGGCGGATCTGTCGCAAGCGCTGGCGCGTGACGCACCGCCCTGACTCACGGTGGGGTCAGGGCGATGCCCGCGAAAGGAAGGCCTACTTCACCGTGATGGTACCGTTCATCGGGCAGCCATGCACCTCGCAGTGATAGGCGAAGGTGCCTGAACTGTTAAACGTATGCTCGAAAGTAGCGTTGTGGTTCATCGTTGACGATGCGAACGCTTCGGCTGAGGTCGGCCCGCATTTCTCGGGCCCGGGATTGCTGGTAACCGTATGCGGCTCGCCGCCGTTGTTAGTCCAGCGCACGGTCTGCCCCGCGCTAATTGCCAGGTTGGCGGGCGAGAAGAAATCATCTTCAATAACGACCGAAGGAGTCACGACCTGGGGCACCAATTGGATAGCCACGGTTCCGCTATTTTTTGGCTTGCAGGCGCCCGAGAAGCGATAGGTCCCGCTGATGTTCGCCGCGGTCGCCTCGATACTGTTGAAGACCAATTTGCAGTTCAATTTGTCCCCTTTTTTGGGGGTCAAGGTGATCGCAAGAGAGGTGGCGGTTACGGAGCCGGTTTGGGTGCCGGTGTCGGTCGACGCGGCGGAGGACGCCGTGGCTGGAAAACTCGCGCTCCAGCTTCCTTTCAATGTTGATTTGGTCTTTGACGAGGCTTTTTCCGTGAATGTAAAGCTGATGGTGCCGGCCCCTTGTTGGCTGTCCTGAATAGTTCCGGTCCAGGAACCGCCAATCTGAAGTGGTGGCGGAGGCGGAGGAGGCGGGACCTTTTTGCCCGCTACCACCTCGGCTGACTGATCATCCTCCCCACCGGTTTGCGCATGTGTGGTCGAACCGATCAGCGCGATGGTCGCACAAGCGGCCACGATCATCCCGCAAACCCATCTCGAAAAGACAGAAGTCTCTTTCACGACAGAACTCCCCGAATCGCGAATGTTTACACTGCTTCATCGCTTCAGGCGGGAAAACGGGGGTTACAAATTGTAACGTCCGGAATTAAGGCGGATCGGGCACGATCACGTTCGCCAGAACAGACTACTTTCCAAATCGGGCAGATAGGCGCAGAACGCGCCGGTTCGGATGTTGGCCGCGAGGTGGTCGCCAAGTTTCACGTCGTTGTCCCGGATCCGTTCGACGGCGGCCCGAATGTTCTTCGTCACCAGCGCGCGCGCCCTTTCGACGTGGGATGAAGTTCTACGGGCGCGACCGCCCCGTCCAACCCCGGCGCTTAGCTGGCCGGTTAGCTGCTCCAGCTCGCGGCCTGCGCGGTCGAGTGCTCCGGAGTCGTGGTTCCTCTCGGCCTCCGCGAGCTCCTCGCGCAGCTCCCTCGAGCGGCGCCGATATGCCGATATCGCTTGCGCGTCGAGGGTCTCTCCCGCGTCGCCGAGATCACGTTCAGGTTCGAGCCCGTCGGCGCGCACTTGTTCGAGTGACGCCGTGGGAACATCAACCCCGCCACCTTCGACCATCGCGACCAGGTCGCAGACGTGAAGGCGGATGCCGGGATGCGCAAGGAGATGTGCGATGTAAGACAAGCCTTTCAAGTTGCGGAGACGAGAGGTTTTTCCCTCATGCGTAATGGCCCAGAAATCGCCCTCTCGCTTGAAGACCGCGGGGGCGAACGCGGCCAGCGCAGGTTCTCCAGATCCTCGAGCAGCGGCCGGTCGGGCAACTTCCACGCGATCGATCCAACGTTGACCCCCTCCGTGACGTCGATAGATTTCAATGGCGGCGTCGAACTTCTCGTTCGCGTGTGAGTTCTCCCCGGCGCCGTTCAACGCGATTCCCCACTGGTACAGAGTGTCGGCATCTTCCCAGGGCATGCAGTACCGCTGGAAGATCGCGATCGCCTTTTCGAAGTGAGTCGCGAAGTCTCGGCCCTCGGCGGCGGCCAGCGCGCCCTCGGCGCGCGCGACCAGGCCGGCGCGGCCGAGCCAGTCCTCACCTTGCGCAAGGATCGCGCGGCATACCGTCAGATGTTCGATCGCCTCGTCGTGCCGACCCGCCTCCAGCGCGAGCAGCACCCCTTGTGGCCGAGTGTTCATCTCGAAGAGCAGAACGCCGGGGTCGTAGGATCGGAGGGCTTGCCGAAAAACCTCGGTGGCTCGTTCGAGGTCTCCGCTGACGCGAATCACGTCAAACAGAATCGACAGACAATTGGCCTCGTCCCAGCGGTAACCGGTTCGCCGCGTCCATTCTATTACGCCCTGATAGATTCGAATGGCGGTTTCCCAATTTCCTTCCCGGAACGCGATCGACGCTCGAAAGGTTGGGTTGACCCTATGTTCAGCCGCGAGTGTTTTTGCGCGGGAAAGGTCTCCCATCAGGAGTTCGGTAAGCGCAAGAAACTCGAAATGACGCTCGCGTTGAAAAGGCGAAAGGCCCGGCCGATCCATTCCGGCGGTATACAATCGCTTCGCCTCGATGGGATCGCGCAGCAGCATTCGACACCAACCCGCGTACCACCGGGAAGACCGAAAGACCTCCGGGTCCGCGACATCCTGCACGATATCTCCGACCTCGTCGAACAGGGCGGCCGCCTCCCGATGCCTTCCTTTGATCGTAAGGAGCTGGGCGTGAACCGAGGTGGATACCATCCACGCCGGGTTGGAATCTCGCTCGAATGCTTGCCTCGCCTGCTTGACGGCCTCGAGTCCTTCGTCGATACGCACCGCCTGGTGGAGGGCGATCGCCATGCCTTGATGAAGCCATCCCAGGGTTCCGAGATCGGTCCAGTCCCCTTTCCACTCCAGAGCCTGGCGGAAATGTTCCAGCGCGCGCGGAATGTTCATTCCTGGCGAGTATTCGGGATGGGCTGCGATGGCGAGGCCCAACATCGCGTTTGCGACCGCAACCTTCTCCGCATCCTGCAATTCCCGGTAAAGGTGCAGCGCCGCTTCGAGGTTTGCGACGCCTTCGGCGGAGTCGAGATGGAAGGCCGCGACCCAACCGAGGCCAAAAAGCAGATCGGCCCTGCGCGCGTCGTTCTGACCTTCAGTCAGCGCCAAAGCCTGACGCCAGTGCGCGGCCGCGACCCCGTAGGCGAAAACCGCGTTGGCTGCTTTGGCGGCGCGGCGCGAGTATTTAATTGCCTTCTCCGATATGCCGGCCTCCCAGAAGTGGTGCGCCAGTTCCGCTAGGTGACCCTGCAAATTGCCCGCGTGTTTCTCTTCGAGGGCTGCGGCGATCATGCCATGAATTCGAAGCCGCGTGTTGGTGTCGAGCGCCTCATGCACCGCCGCGCGAATCAAGGCATGCACAAATCGGCAGCTGCCTTGATCGAGCCGCGCCACGATTCCTGCGGCCACCGCCTCATCGAGCCGCGAATTGAGCTGCTCGCGCGAAATGTTTGCGACCCCCAGGCACAGCTCCGCTTGAAATTCATTGCCGATTGTTGCGGCGACATCCAGCAGCGAGCGGGTCTCCGCCGATATCGACGCCAACCGGCGATGAATTCCCTCGCGCAGCGTGTTGGGGATCTTGAACTGATTCGAAGATACAGCTTTTAGGCCGGCATCGCGGTCCGCAATCATTATGCGGACCACCCCATCGACGAACAGTGGGTTGCCGGCAGTCGCGGCGTGCAGCCGCGACACCAGATCATCATCCGGAGCTTGCCCCGCATTGAACCCATAGAACTGTGCAACCTCGGCCCGGCTCAGACCCGTCAACGGGAGCACGCGAGCCTCGCGACTCAGGTCAGCGAAGTGTTGGCTCAGCTCGGAAGATCGTTGAACTTCGAGCTCGCGATAGGTGCCGATAATGAAGACGTTAGAGGGGGTAATTTCGCGCGCGACGAAACGCAGCATCGTCAGTGACGAGAGGTCCGCTTCGTGCAAATCATCAAGCACGATCACCAGCGGTCCACGACGCGCGAATTCCTTGAGTAGAGTCGCGACCGAATCGAACAGCCGAAAGCGCGCTTGCTCCGGATCAAGGCGCGAAGTGACCGGGGGTTTGCCGGCCCGTCCTGCGGTTGCATAAAGCTCCGGAACGAGCTGGCCGACGGTTTCGACCACCGCAGATGCGTGTTCCGACTCGAGCACTGAGCGGCGCTCCGCCAAGTCTGCCGCGCCGAGGCATCCTCGAATCACCTGGATCCACGGCCAATAGGCCGGTGCTCCGCCGCCCTCCCAGCAGCGGCCCCATAATACACGTGTCCCGCGCGCACGCGCTGTCGCGGCCACTTCCTCCGCAAGCCGGGTCTTTCCGATTCCGGGTTCGCCGGAGATCAGAAACGATCCGCCTCGCCCAGCGACGGCTCCTTCGAGCCCGGCGTGCAATTCCGCCAATTCGCGGGCGCGTCCGACAAACGAACCCGGTACATGTGTCTGGTCTGGCTCACCGTTAAGGGTCATGGAGTTTTGCGGCCGCGCTCTGCTCGCGAAGCGGTTCTAAAACGAACGGGAGCCGTGTGGAGCGAAAATATCGTGAAGAGGGGCCACGGTCTATCGGATTTGGCGACAATTCTCTCGGTCAGAGCATGGTCGCCCGCTTTCGTTCTAATTTTCCAGGCTTCGTAGTAAGACTCTGGCGATATCAACATTTCTTTGAGGATACGAACTATGCCGGCCGATCTGCATTTCAAACCAGCCTATGAACTTGCTGCGATGATTCGACGCCGCGAGCTCAAGCCGAGTGAGTTGATGGCGGCGACTATCGAGCGCATCGAGGCGACCAATCCGAAGCTCAACGCGTTCGTCGCCCTGCGCAGCGATCAGGCGCTGGCCGAGGCGCGCGCGATGGATGAGAAAATCGCGCGCAAGGAAGCAGTCGGACCGCTCGCCGGATTGCCACTCGGAGTCAAGGACCTCGAAGATGTGGCGGGGTTGCCGACGACGCATGGTTCGGTGCCGTTCAAAAATCTGATCCCCAAGGAAGATTCGGTGCAGGTCGCGAGACTCAAGGCGGCCGGCGCGATCGTGATCGGGAAAACCAACGCGCCCGAATTCGGCTATACCGCCTTCACCAAGAATGTGCTGTTCGGGCCTACGCGCAATCCGTGGAACCTCGAGCGCACACCGGGCGGATCCTCGGGCGGAAGTTCCGCGGCGATCGCGGGAGGCGTGGTGCCGCTCGCGACCGGCTCCGATGGCGGCGGCTCGATTCGCATCCCCGCGTGCTACGTCGGATGCTTCGGGCTCAAGCCGTCGTTCGGCCGCATCCCGAATAATCCCTCGCTCGGAATGCAGCAGTGGAATGACACCGCGGTCGTCGGCGCGCTGACGCGTACGGTGCGGGATACGGCGATCTTCATGGATGTCGCGATGGGGTATCATCCGGTCGATCCGGATTCGTTGCCGCATCCGGGGATCTCCTACGCCGCGATGCTCGATCGGCTGCCGAAGAAATTACGCATCGCGTTCCATCCCGACTTCGGCCACATCGTGCAGCATGACGTGGCCCGCGAAGTGGAAAAGGCGGTCGCAGTCTTCAAGGATATGGGGCATGAGGTCAGCATCATTACGGACAAGCCGCCGGAGACGGGGAACGCGTGGCAGCGGGTCGGCGGAGGGCAGGGTCTCGCGATGCTGTGGGAATACATCGATCCGCATCGGAGTGAATTCGGGCGCGCGTTTCTGAGCGGTACCGAAGCGGCAAAGCATTTGACCTGGCGCCATTACGGCGAGGCCTACCGCACGCGGCTCAAATTCAACGAATGGATGCGCGGCATCTTCGAGCGCTTCGATCTGCTGCTCACTCCGACGCTACCGACTGAAGCATTTCCCGCCAGGGGGCCGATGCCTAGCGAAATCGACGGCAAAAAGCTCGAGAGCCCACTCGAGGCGGTGGTATTCACCTATCCGATCAACCTGAGCGGGCACCCCGCGGCCTCGGTGCGCGCCGGATTTACCGATAGCGGCCTGCCCTGCGGCCTACAGATTGTAGCGGAGCGTCATCGCGACGACCTGGTGCTGCAGGCATCGTATGCGTACGAGCAGGCGCGGCCCTGGAACGACAAGTGGCCGGAAATCTAGTCGAAGGCGCGGCGCCAGACCTGAGTTTGGCCGAAAAGCGGGAGACCGATGTAAGGGCGGACTTCCAGATCGCCGGAACTGAGGAGACTCATCCGGCATCGATAGGTCTTGCCGTTCTCGCGATTGTAGATGTGACCAGACCAGCGGTTGTCGCCATCGGAAACGAAATCCAGCAGCACCTTTAACCCGAGCGCAGGCGCGGCGCTGTTCCCCATTTCGACATTCGCATTGCTCATCGAATGGTTGGCGAGAACTTTCACCGCGGTGCCGCATAAGGCGTCGCCGCACGGTGCGATCTCGATTTCGAGGTTGCCGCTTTGCGTGATCCATCGGCCCGTCAGCGCATATGCGGGCGACGCCGCCAGAACGAACAGCAGGGCAAACAGTGCAAGTTTCATAGGAGCCTCCTGATAGGCAACTCGTTGAAATAAGCAATGCTTACATCGACGGTGCGCGGCGGTCAAGAGATGTACCCAGCGCTTACATTGTCGCTGCAAGGTCTGGTAGGATCGCCGACATGCGCCTTCGTGTTGTCAAACGGCCCGCGCCGGTCAAACGTCCCCGCTATCACCACGGCAATTTGAAAGAGGCGCTGGTCAACGCAACGGTCAAACTGATCGAGGAGCGCGGAGTCGAGAAGGTCAGCGTGCGCGAAGCCGCCAAGCGCGTTGGGGTTTCATCGGGCGCGCCGTTTCGTCACTTTCCGACTCGGACCGCGCTGCTGACCGCGGTCGCGGAACAGGCAACCCGACTGCTGCTCGAGGCAATGAAGGACGAGCTCGCGCGCCATCGAAGTGCCGGCCCTATCGAACGGTTTCGCGCGCTGGGCACCGCCTACATGCGATGGGTCATCGCGCATCCGACCCAATTCGCAATCGTCTCGAACCGCAAGCTCATCGACTATGAAGCCTCGGCCTCCCTCGGTCCCGACAACGAAAAAATCCGCGCGTTAATGGATGACGTGCTGAACGAAGCGCGCGAGGGTAGCCTGTTGCGAGGGGACCGTATCGGCGAGATTGCGCTGGCGGCGCGCGCGACGGCCTATGGTGTGGCGCGGATGTACATCGACGGCCACTTTCCGCAATGGGCGAAGGGCAGCAGTCCGCGCAAGGTGTTCGACGCAGTGCTGGACCTGTTTGTCCGCGGCATCGCAATCAACTCGTAGTGCGATGATCGCGCAGCAAAGAGTTGTTCAGAGTTTTTTGACGAATTCTTCGACGGTCAGTCCCGCATCACGAATCAGGCGGCGTAGCGTTCCAGTTGCGAGTTCTTTGTGCAGTGGGACGGTGAGCACCCGCGATGAACCTGCTTTGATCAGCGACACATGATCGCCTTTTTGACGATCGCGCCTCCACCCTGCACGTTCGAATGCGCGAATTGCTCTCGTGCCCGAACAAGCCGGCAACCGATTCATTCAGCTGCTTGCTGAACTTCGATTTCGAACGTCTTTCGGCGACTTCCAATCTTGTGTGCCGCACGCGTTTCGAGACTGAGCTCGATCGCTTCGCGGATGTTTTTGAGCGCCTCGTCCAGGGTGCGACCCTGCGAAACGCACCCGGGCAGGGCAGGACATTCGGCGATATACCAGCCGTCTTCGCGCTCCACGATGACGGAAAACTTCTGGACGTTCTTTTCCAAGCTCCGCGCTCCGATGATAGATCTAGCACAGGTACGAACAATCTGTCGCCGCCGCGACTCGCTCACTCTCCGAACTGTTTCTTCACCGCCCCAAAAGCCTCATCCGTCACCTCCAGCGTGCGCTTGATGTCTTCCTCAGTATGCGCTGCCGATAGGAACCAGTTGTGACGCGGATGTAGATAGACTCCGTGCTTTGCTGCCTCGCCGCAGAAAAGCTTGTTGCGCGAATGTTTGTCAGCATCGGCCTTGAAACTCATGTACGGCAGCGCCGGCGGACCTGACCATGTCACCGCGATGCCGTGACTGCGCGCCTGCGCGAGCATCCCGTCGCGCAGCATTTCACCCAGGGCCCGCATCTTGTCGATGCCGCCGATTGCCTCCAGCTCGTCAAGTGTTGCGAGGCCGGCCGCCATCGGCACTGCGCTGGTGAAATATGATCCGGTGAAGAAAACCTCCGCGGCGGCTTTCTTCAGACTGTCGATGCCCATGCACGCCGAGAGCGGATAGCCGTTGGCGATGGCCTTGCAGTAGGTCGATAGATCAGGCCGCACGCCGAAGACCTCGCCCGAGCCGCCCATGTGCAGGCGGAAGCCGGCGCGCACGTCATCGAGGATCAGGACCATCCCGTTGTCGTCACATACTTTGCGCACGCCGCTAAAGAATCCTTCGACCGGTAGCTCCGAATCGTGACCGGCGTCGTGGCGAAACGGCGATATGATGAGCCCGGCCATCCTGCCGCGATTATCCTCGACGACGCGCTTGAGGCTCGCGAGATCGTTGTAGCGGAAGTACACGATGTTGGCGCGATCCTCGGGCGTGACGCCATTGGGAACCGGCGTCACCCACGCGTGCGCACCATGATACGCGCCCTCAGCCATCGCGATCTTAGGGCGCCCCGTCGCATGCCGCGCGACCTCGGTCGCCCAGGTGCATACGTCGGAGCCGTTCTTCGCGAATGCCGCCCAATCGGCAAACGGTGTCATCGCCACGAGGCGCTCGGCGAGCTCGACCCATCGCGGCGTCGGCGCGTTGAAGCAGTTGCCCTCGGCAGCCTGCTTGCGCACCGCTTCCTCGACGCGCTGGTTGAGATGGCCGACGACGATGGGGCCGTACGAGCACATATAGTCGATGTATTCGTTGCCATCGACATCCCAGATGTGCGCGCCCTTGCCGCGCGCGAAGAACGAGGGATACGAGCCAGGCGTGAGCAGCAGCGGTGTCTGATGTCCATAGATGCCGCCGGGGACGACTTTCTTCGCGCGTTCGAACAGGGCTTCACTGTGGGTGAATTGATACGGCTTCACGATGAGATCCTCGCGTGCGCAATAGCGCGGAACGATGACGAGAATCCTACGCTGGCGTACGTCGTGAAGTGAAGAGGAAGTCCGATCGGCGGTGGGAAAACAAAGGCGCCGAGGCGGCGCGTTAGCGACCATCCTCGGCATCCTAACTAATGCGAATTATTGGCGAACGGTGAGGTAGAGCGCCTTACCTGCCGAGCCGGGAATCAATCCGACCCGCGCGATTTCCTCCCGGAAAATGGCGCGCGACAACGGCTTGCATAACACCGCCGAAGCGCCCAATTCGTAACATTCCGCGATATCGCGGTCATACCCGGAGGTGGTGATTACGAACAGCGGCACGTTCTCGCACGCGGGGCTGCCGCGCACCGCCGAGATCACCGAGAACCCGCCATTATCGGGCAAGCGCAGATCGACCATGAAAAGGTCGGGGCGATCTTCCGGGGTGAAATGCCCGATCAAATCCACCGCCTCATTGGCGTTCTGGGCATGAATGAGCTCGATACATTCGCCCAACACCTGGCGGGCGACGGTCAGCGCCACGAAGGCGTGATCCGGGTTGTCCTCGACCAGTAAAATCCGCACCCCGATGGCATCGCCGGGAACCTCGAGTTTCTTGCTGCGCTGAATTTCTTCTTTCATGCTTACCCGATGCTTTGGTAATAGACGAAAAAGGCATGAGAAGGATTCGACCCCGACCCCAAAAACTCATGCATGAGCCACAATGAGACTGCTGACAGCTAAAATGATCCAATTGTCGTGCCATTCGGGAGTTTTATATTCCCCATAGTTCCTCCAGCATAGAGCGGTTGCAGGGGGCGAGCTAGACTTCTAGTAACTGCTTCATAAACATCTCAAGGAATGCATTTTACTTAAGTTCCCGTTGGACTATCGTCGATTTTTCAACCGCAGGGACTATCGGTTGCCAATAAGGCCTCCGACCACGTAGCGGCGACGAGACGTTTCGTGGGCGGCGCTGTGCCGAGATGAAACCAACCCGGCGCTCCGAGTGTTTCAGCGACCGTAGCAAAAAAGAACGGCAACGCGCGAAGGGAGATTACGCATTGGCTTTCCTGGATCGCCTGTTCCAATCCAAACTGCTTAACCGACCCGGCATCCGACGTTACACCGCCCTGGTGAATGAGGACCTGGCGGCAACCTATTCGCGCGATATTCAGAAGTGGCTGCTGGTTGCTCCGATAATCGGCGTCATCACCGGCCTGTTCATAACCGGGATCGCCACCCTGATCCTCGATACGATTTGGGTCCGGGTCTTACCTTACTACCTGTTACATCACTGGGCGATCGTGGTGGGCCTGCTGAGTGGATTCCTGCTCACCGGGATCATCATGCAATACCGCACGCCTGATCCCGACCTGCATTCCACCGAAGAAATCATTCGCTCCTATCACGAACATCAGGGCGACATCGACGTGCGGTCGTTCTGGTGGAAGATCCTCGCCGCGGTGACGACGGTCGGATCCGGCGGCAGCGCCGCGCTGGAAGGACCGAGCATCTATGGTGGTGGAGCGATTGGTTCATGGCTATGGAGCAGGCTGCGCCGCTTCGGACTGGAGCCGCGCGATCGCCGCATCATGCTCATCAGCGGAGCGGCGGCCGGGATGGCGGCGGTGTTTCGCGCGCCGCTGACCGGACTCGTGTTTGCCCTCGAGATGCCGTACAAGGACGACCTCGCGCATGAGGCGTTGCTGCCGTCCCTAATCGCCTCAGTGATCTCGTATGCGACGCTGGTGGCATTCGTCGGCTCAGAGCCGCTGTTCGGCTTCGCCGGCAGCACCAGCTTCAGCGAGGCCGACTTGTTGTGGTCGGCACTGCTCGGCACGATCATCGGCCTGATTGCGATTGTTTACGACATTACTTTCCGCAGAGTCAGGCGCTTTTTTGTAACCTTGCACATTCCGCATGTTGCCAAGCTCGTGATTGGCGGGCTCGGAACCGGGCTCTGCGGCCTCATCTTCATCAGCATCTACCATGGCGTGCTGATTCCGATCGGGCCCAACTACGAAGCGGTGCGCGAAATCCTCGTGCGTCCGCATCCCTCGCATATGCTGATCGTGTTTGCGATTTTCAAACTTGCCGCGACCATCTGCTCGCTTGGCTCCGGCGGGGTCAGCGCGATGTTCGTGCCGTTGCTGCTGGCCGGCGGATGCATCGGGAACGCGTTCGGCCAGTCGGTGGTGCATACCAACGCAGTCGACTTGTACGCCGCGGTAGGGATGGCGGCATTCATCTCGGGCGGCTATAAAACCCCACTCACCGCGGTGGTGTTCGTTGCCGAAACCACCGGCGGTCACTCGTATTTGATCCCCAGCCTGATCGGCGCGGCAGTCGCCTACGCGGTCTCGGGCGAGGCCTCGGTGTCAGCCGATCAGCATCTGCACGAGATGGTGAAGATCGCGGAACTGAGCGGGGCGACGGTGCGCGACGTAATGCAAACCCAGGTGATAAGCGTTCAAGCCGACACTACGGTAAAAGACTTTCGCGCCAGCATCGCCGCGCATTGTAGCCACACGATCTTTCCGGTTTATGACCACGACAAAGTCATCGGCACCATCGAAACCGCGGTGCTGCCGCGGACCGATCCCGCGCAATGGGACGCGGTCAAGGTCGGCGATCTGGCGCGGCGCGATAGTACCCGCGTACCGGCCGATTGCGACCTCGGCGAGGCGCTGCGCCTGCTGGTGCGCGAGGGTGGGGATCAGATGTTGCTGGTCACCGACGATCACGACCGCCTGATCGGTATCGTCACCAAGACGGACATCCTACGCAGCTTCCAGGACGGTGGCCGTATTTTGAGCGGCGGTGCAATTCACGCCGCGGGGTGAAGGTGACACTCGCTACTGGGCGCATCAGGCACCATCCGCTGAAACTTGCCAAGTTCGTAAGGGTGCGCGCCGGCGAAATAGTCGATCAGCGCGCCCTGGTGCTCGATCAAGATCTGTTTGAAGGAAATTTCGGCCCGCTCCATTTCCAGCACTATGTCGAGCGCGCGCCATTGCGGCGGAATGATGACGACGGCGCCGGGATTCTCCTTGAGCCATTCGCGTGAGCGGATTTCCTGCCCGGTACCCGGCACGAAGGTGCCGACCTTGGCGAAATCGGAGTCCACTACGAGCGGAAATCGCACCCGGTCGAGCCCATAGCGATTGATGAAAGCCGCGGATTTTCCGGTCCCACCCCAAATCGCGACGCGCACCCCTGTCGCCGCGAGCTCTTCGAGCTGAGCCGGAATCCGCTCCAGCCCCGCTTCGGCAGCATCGAGGAATTCGCCCGCCTCGTCGGCAATCTTTAAGCGCCGCTGCTGTCCTCCCAAAGTCACATATCCGTAGATGACCTCGCCTCCGTAGCCATGACCGACGCAGTTGATAACGGCGCCGCATCGCGAAAGCATTTTGCGGAATGATTGGCTGCTGAATTGCGAATTGTGCTCGTAGTAAAAGTCTACCGTGCGGCCGGTCGCGAGCGCGCGATCGACACACGGCACTTCGAAGTACGCGAGCTGTTCACGTCCCAGCCGCGCCGCCGCGAACGCAATCCGCTGCAGAAATGCGAGCGGGCTATGAAGATGCTCCAGCACGTGGCGGCTGATCACCAGGTCCGGTGCTAGTTCCGCCAGATGCTGCTCCGGCTCGAACAGCGCCGCGCGCAGCTCGAGGTTACCCTCGCTTTGAGTCGCGCCGTGCGGATCGAATCCGATGAAAGAACCGCCCGGACGCGCGTGCGCGAGTGCCGCCAGCAGGCTGCCATCACCGTGTCCAATCTCAACGATCACCGGATGCGCCGGGAGCTGATGCAGCATCTGGCCCATGGTGTCTTTGAGAAATTCGGACCACAGCGCGCCGCGATTGAACATCAGGTTCGGCTTATCGTTGTATGGGACCTGCGCGTAGTCAAAGGCGGGATTGTAAACGTGTCCGCATTCGACACAGCGCACAAAATCGACCGGCAGCCGCGGCATCGAGCGCGCGGCCTCCTCGCTGGCGGGCCAGGCGAGAGTCGCCAGCGGCTGCGCCCCGCCATGGAAAAACGGCGCAGCGATTTGGAATCCGCAGGCGGGACAGACCGACTGACAGATGTCGTGATGCCCGATGCGCCCACTCATGATGACCCCCATTGCGTGATGCGATCCCCGCCCCGATGCGCGTCGGACGCGGCGCAAAAAAAATCTTCCAGCTCAGCGACCACCGCCGGGTCTTCATAGAGCGCCGATGATCGCGCCGCGATTTCATGTCTGACGCGCTCACGCCATGCGCCGTCGTTGGCGAGGCGCAAGGCGATCTCGACGTACGAGTCGAGGCTATCGGCCACCAGCTCGGTGAATCCCATCTGCCGGTAGCAACCCTCGGTCACCCGCCCGCGCATGAACAAGCCCGGCCAGGTGACGATCGGCAAGCCCATCGCGAACGCTTCGTAACTGGTATTGCCGCCGCCGAAAAATGGCGTATCGAGGATCACATCGGCCATTATCAGGAGGCGGAAAAAGTCTGCCTGCGGAATGCGCGGCACGAAAATCACCCGCGTGGCGACATCCGGAAAAGTTTTAGCGATACGAGCGGCGAGCAACCGGTCCCAATGCTTATGGACCCCGGAAAGCAGCAGCAGCCGCGCCTTGGGATCGCGCCGCAGCAGGGTCGCCAGCACCACGTCGAAATCCGGATGCAGCTTGAACAGGCTTTGCGGGCATACATAGAGCGTGGCCTCGGCGGGGAATCCCATCTCTGCGCGAGTAAACGCCCCCACGCTGTGATGCGGCCGCCGGTAGTAGGTCGGCAGCCGGTCGAGCAGAATCAGCCGTTCTGAGTAGTGCGATTGCGCTTCGCGAGGCTCGATGCTTTTTGCGGAAATGAAATAATCGATGGCGGGAATGCCGGTGGTTACCGGATGCCCCCAGCTCACGCATTGCACCGGCGCCAGGCGCGCGAAGGCGAGGAAGTAGGTTAGCGGCGTCATCCCGAGGTCGGGATAAAACAGGACGTCGAGGCGCTCGGCGGCGATCAGGTCGCGCGCTCGATACAAATCGTAGGGTATTTCGACATTTCGATCGGCGGCGCGTCCGATCGCATCGCCGAGGTCGTCCGAGTCCTGCGGCGGACGGATCACCACCACCTCGAAGCGATTGCGCGCCAGTTTCTCAATGATGCCATGGTAGAATTTGCCGATTGTGTGTTGGAACAAACTGGTCGAGGCAAACCCGATGCGCAGGCGGCCACCTGATGCGCCGGCGGCGGACGAACAGTGGGGCGCCGTCCGTCCCAGGCGCGGGCAGGCGTTCAGATAGAACTTCGCAGTCAATGACTGGAGCTCGCGATCGTTGACATTCTGATACGCGAAATAGAAATTCGTCATCCCGATTTCACGTTGCGGATCATCCAGCTTCACGCGCCGATCAATCAGACCGTTTAGCGCGGCGGTCACTTCGAGGCGGCGCGCCATTGCGCTTTCGTGGGATTGAAGAATCACTTCCTGGGCGAGCGCCAGCTTTACCATCAGCGGGGCATTGCTTCGGTCGGTTTTGAGCGCGCGCCGATAGGTTTCCGTAGCCTCGCCGAATTTTCCCTGGATCCGCAGCACATCGGCGAGATTGCCCAGCACCTGTCGATTGCGCGGATCGAGTCCCTCCGCGCGCAGCAGACACGCCTCGGCGTCGCCGAATTTCGATTGCGCCAGGAATGCCGCGCCGAGATTCGACCACGCCTCCGCAAAGTCGGGCTTCAGCGAAAGCGCCCGCGCGTATTGGATTTTCGCTTCTTCAAACTTGCCGAGGCGATGCAACACCGCACCGAGATTGCAGTACGGCTGAGGCTGTTTGGCGTCGAGGCTGATAGCTTTGCGGTATTGTTGCCCCGCTTCTTCGAGTCGCCCCAACGCTTCGAGGACGCCGCCGAGATTGTTGTAAGCCTCGAAAAGGTCCGGCCGCAGCGCGATTGCGCGCCTCAACGCCTCCTCCGCCTCGGTATTCTGATCAAGCTTCCATAAGGTGCAGCCCAGGTTTGCCCACGCCTGCGGATCGGCTGGAGCAAGCTGGAGCGCTTGCCGATACGCACGCTCGGCTTCGATCAACTTGCCTTTGGTCAGCAGCTTGTTCGCCTGGTTGTAGTGCCTCGAGGCCAGCGCGATCTGGGGGGCCGGGGCGGAGATGGCAAAGGTATCGATCTCGGTTACGAGCGGAGGTCTGCGGACAGATATCGATCGTGCGGGCTGCCCCCGATGCTTCATATTCGACGCAGGAGGCAGCAATTTCCGCGCCCGAATGGTCAAACGCTGCGAGCCGGGTTCTTATCAGCCCTATCATTGTCGAAGCCGAGCATAGCCGCCGGAATCACCACCCAAACGGAGAAATTTCCCGAATGCTCGCGCGGTGATTTTCGACCGCCGAGCGGCAAAATCATGCCATCGGGTCGCAACTCAAGGAGTACGAATTTCCTACATCGACAGGCAGTTAACCATGATTCCTACAAATTGTTGCGCGGGATGTCACCGCACCAAGCGCTAGTCATTGCGCGGTCCGCGGCAGGATGATGGGTTTTGCCCTAAGGCGAGGACCAGATCTGGTCAAAAAGGCCATAGTTGGTGCGCGTTTTCGATGTTTGTTCGCCTGAACCGTAATGGGTTTGTTTTTGCGTTTTTGATCTCGTCGTTTCGCTCGCATTCTTCTGCGAGAGAAGATGGCAGGCGCACTGATAACCGCGAACTCCGATGGCCGCCGGGGTGGAACGCGAAGTGACGGACCTGATGAGCCTCGGACCCACCGCCTCCATAAAGCGCAGCAATTTCGCGGATAAAGTGGGTTTGTTTTTGCGTTTTTCGATGTCGAAAATCGTTGTTCCCATAAGGACAGTCGCCGCTCCCGACGAGCGGAGCGGCGACAATTCTTCAGTATAGCACGTCTGGCAATCGGGTAGATGGCTTAGGGGCTGCTGCCGAGCGGATTGCGCGCCTCGGTCGCATTATCCAGGTAGTCATGATCGCCCAGCCGCGTGATGCGCAAGGTATTGGTCACCTCGACCCCTTGCAGCGTCAGCTTGGTGCTCGGCGCAAGGGTTCGCGCGGTCCCGACCCATTGACGCTCACCCGGAAACGCTTCGGTTAATATCCGGCCGGTCGCATGCGCGCCCCCAGGCCCGACGTTGGGCGCCAGCTGCAGGATGCGCGTAATGGTCGGCGCAACATCGACATTCGCGGTCGGATTGGCGTCGACGAAACCGCGCTTGAAGTCCGGCCCGATTGCCGCGCAGACGTTATGAATCTCGGCCGCGCCTGCCGCGCCATGCATGCCCATTCCCGTAGTGAACGAAGGGCCCGCGTCGGCATACATGATGCCCCGCACCGGATGTACCAGGGTCTTGGAATTGTTCTTCACCGAGGTCTGCCCGTTGGCCGCGATTGCAAATGCGGGCACATCCGGACCGGTAAGCTTGGCGTTGTCCTGATCGGCGATTTCGCGAAACGAGATCGTAAGGTCAGGCGAGCGCACTGAATTGAGGATGCCGATGGCCTCCTGCGCAAAGGTACCATCGATCCAGCCTAGAAAGGATGCCTCGGGCGGCGGCTTGCGGCGATGCTTGCCTTCGATCAGCATCGGGGCGCGCTGGCGCGAGAAGATCGGCCCGCACCATTCCTGGGCTTCGGCAAAATTGACGATCTTCTGGAGTTCATCGTGGCGCGCGTTCTCGGTCGGGAAGGCCGTCTTCGATAGATAAACGAGATCGCTGCCGCCGTTGCGTGCGACGACCACATCGTCGCTGTCGAGGTCCTTCTTGAGGCCCGCACCGGCCAGCAGCGCATTCAGATCGATCGTCATCCGCACCGTCGCGAAGCCATGATCCGACACCACGATGACATCGGTACGGTCCGCGATGCCGTTGCTGTCGAGCGCCGCGCGCACCCTGCCGAGATTGGTATCGGCGCCGCTGAGCGACTCGAGCGCCGGCATCGTTCCGAGGCCCGCAATGTGCTGCGTCAGGTCGGGATTGTGCTCCCAGAGCACGATGAGCGAAGGCCGGCCCGCGTCGGAGGCGCGTTTGGCCGCCGGGATCGCGTCCTCGGTGACGATGCGGGTGAAATAAACGTCGCGTGCGGAATCGGCTACGCCCTCATGGCTGCCGGCGGGCGCCTTCCCGACCTCTGCCCGCGGCGGCTCCGCAAGGTCATCGGTCACGAAGAGATAGTCCTTATGCGGATTGCCGAGCGAATCGTGGCCGTCCTTGACGGTTTCCACCCGATCGTCGAAGAGAAAGGTCGGTCCCTGCTTGCCCGCAATCGCGACGTAACCACCTTCGCGCTCGAGTTGCTGCGCCACGCTATCGAGGCCGAGCAGATGCCCGGCAAACGCAGCGTCGCCGTCGAGATCGGCCAGAAGTGGCGTGCTTTCGAGCATCACAGGTTTGGCGAGCTTCGAGTCGAGCGCGGGAGCTTTACCTGCCAGCATCGGAGCGAGGTACATCACGTTGCCGACGATGCCATTCACGCCCGGCGAGGCGCCGGTCGCGAGCGCGGCCGCATTCACCATTGTCAGGGTCGGGTAGATCGAATGATGGCGGTCGAAGCGGGTGCCCTCGCGCCCGAGGTCATAGAGATTCGGGGTGTCGCGCTTGGTGACGAAGTCAGGCCGCAGCCCGTCCCATATCATCAGGATGACGATACGCCCGCGCGCCGGAGTTGACACATCGGGAGCATCGGCTGCACGCGACGTCGCGGCGGTCGCAGCGATCGCGATGAAGATGCCGAGCAAGCCGGCCCATCCAGTAAATATTCGGGAAGCGCGTGTTTTCATGCCTGTTTACGAAGCCCCGCGCTCTTCTACCATTGGCAAATGCAGTAAGTCACACTCGTAATGGTTCCGGAATCGTTCTCCGCATCGCCAACTGGAGCTTCGACCTGATGAAACCTCGTCATCTTATCCTCGCGGCATTGATCACCATCCTCTCTTCCGGATGCTTCTACAGTTCGCAGCCGGTTAATAGCCCGCTGGGCACCAACTGCAAGGCTCAAACCGCGGGATTGATGTTCCTCAGCCGCCCCGATGTAACCTGCGCGCAGCCCGCGCAACCTCCCGCTCCGGACATCGCGCCCGGAGGCGCCCAGCCTGCGCCGGTGCAGTAATTTAGCGCTCTCGCGAGCGAGCCGCTTGATGGCTAAAATGAAGGTACGATGCGAATCAACCTGAACCACATCATTCGCGCGCTGGCATTCGTCGCGATATTCGCGTGCTGCGGATGTATCGACGTTTCCAGCAGTTCCCCGCCGTCGACCAGCACTACCTGCACCACCGCCAGCGACGGCACCCAGACCTGCACCTCGAAGCCCACCGGAGGCTCGCATTGGGGATTCTTCCTGTAATCCGACTCCGCTTAAATCGACATCGATGCTCGCCGACCTGAAAGTCGCGCCCGACCACGAGCGGATGCGGCTCGATGTCTTCGTGTCATCCGCGCTGGGCGCCGAATATACCCGCTCGCAGGTCGCCCGGATGATTAAGGCCGGGCTGGTGACCGTCAATGGCGCGCCGTCATCGCGGCCGTCGAGCGCCGTGCATCAGGGCGACAGTGTCGCCGTCGCGGAGCCGCCGCCGATGGAGCGGCGCGAGGTTTCGCAGTCGGCGCCATCTATAGATGTGCTCTATGCCGATGATGAATTGATCGTCGTCAATAAGCCCGCCGGGATGACGGTGCATCCGGCGCCCGGGCATCACGATGGAACGCTGGTGGATGCCTTGCTCGCGAGGTTTCCCGAACTCGCCATGATGGCCGAGGCCGGGGGCGTGTTGCGGCCGGGCATTGTCCATCGGCTCGACAAAGAAACCTCGGGCGTGATGGTGGTGGCGAGGACGCCCTTTGCGAAGGCGGCGCTATCCGAGCAGTTCAAGGCGCGCACGGTGAAGAAGGTTTACCTCGCGATCGTACGGGGGATCGTTTCCCATAATCGCGTCACCATCGAGCATGCCCTCGGACGTCATCCGACCGATCGCAAAAAGATGTCGATTCATTCGCATACGGCGCGCGACGCTCTTAGCAATGTGGTCGTCGTCGAGCGGATGCGCGATTCGACCCTGGTCGCGGTGATGCCCGAAACTGGCCGCACTCATCAGATTCGTGTTCATCTCGCATCGATCGGGCATCCCTGCCTGGGCGATGTGCTCTATGGCGGCGGTTCGAAGGATAAGCGCGTCGGCGAGGCGGGCGAGTTCGAGCGCCACGCGCTGCATGCGATGTATCTGTCGATCGAGCATCCGCGCACGCACGAGCGCCTCACGTATTTCGCACCGCTGCCACCGGACTTCACCGGCTTTTTTGCCGTGCGGGGACTTAACCTCGAGCAATCGCGCATCGACACGATGGTGAAAGAACATCTGTCAGGCCGTTGACAGCTTTTAAAGGCTTGGTTACGTTTAATCGTAGCTTCCGCACTTTGGGACGCTGGGGTTAAGTTCAAAGCAACCTCGGCCAATCTGTCGGCCAACCCCTCTCACACCCGAGACACGGCGAAAACCTTATCCGCACCCGATCGCCAGCGCTTAGGTGGGTCTAATCCTCAGGATTGCCCTGACTCGGGCGGGATTTCACGTACGATTTCAAATGCCGTCATTGGAACGACTGTTCAGGACGGAGTTCAGGTTAAATGGAAAATCAAGAAGAAGGCAGAGTGAGCAGGATGCGGGGGAGGCATATGGCTAAAGGCAGAGGTGCGGCGAGACACCACGACCTGCGCGATGATTCGGTCCAGTCCGAGCCGCGCCAGATCGTAGATCGTCCGCAACAGCTACAACCACCATCGGAACCGGTCGAGGTGATTTCGCCCGAGGGAGTGCTGAATCTCAAAGCGCTCAAGCGGGCCCGAGTCACCGACCTGGCGCAGATCGCGCGCGACTTCGAGGTCGAAGGCGCGGTCAACATGCGCAAGCAGGAGATGATCTTCGCGGTCCTCCAGGCTCAGGCGCATCGCAATGGCGCCATCCTCGGCGAGGGCGTGCTGGAGATCCTGCCCGACGGTTTCGGCTTCCTGCGCTCGCCCGATTACAACTATCTGCCCGGCCCCGACGACATCTATATATCGCCGAGCCAGATTCGGAAGTTCAATCTTCGCACGGGAGATACCGTCTCTGGACTGATTCGGCCGCCGAAAGAGGGCGAGCGCTACTTCGCGCTGCTCAAAGTCGAATCGATCAACTACGAAGATCCTGAAAAAGCGCGCGACAAGATCCTGTTCGACAACCTGACGCCGCTCTATCCGACCGAGCGCATCAAGCTCGAATACAATCACGAAGACCTCACGACCCGCGTCATCGATCTGATCGCGCCTATCGGAAAGGGTCAGCGCGGACTCATCGTGGCGGCACCGTTCACCGGCAAGACGATGATGATGCAGGCGATTGCCAAAGCGATCGCGCACAATCATCCCGAGATCGTGCTGATCGTGTTGCTGGTGGATGAGCGTCCCGAGGAAGTCACCGACATGCTGCGCTCGGTGCAGGGCGAGGTGGTCAGCTCTACCTTCGATGAGCCCCCGACCCGCCACGTGCAGGTGGCAGAGATGGTCATCGAGAAGGCGCGCCGCCTGGTTGAGCATGGCCGCGACGTCGTCATCCTGCTCGATTCGATCACGCGCCTCGCGCGCGCCTACAACACGGTCGTCCCGCCGTCGGGCAAGATCCTGTCGGGTGGCGTCGATTCCAACGCGTTGCACAAGCCGAAGAAGTTTTTCGGCGCCGCGCGCAATACTGAGGATGGCGGCAGCCTGACCATCATTGCCACCGCGCTGGTCGACACCGGCAGCAGGATGGACGAGGTCATCTTCGAAGAGTTCAAGGGCACCGGCAATCAGCAGATTGGCTTGGACCGGCGGCTGATCGAGAAGCGCATCTTCCCGACCATCGACATCCAGCGTTCCTCGACGCGTAAGGAAGAGTTGCTGCTCCAGCGCGCGACGCTGAATCGGGTGTTCATCCTGCGTCGATTGCTGTCGCAGTTGAATTCGGTCGAGGCGATGGAATTCCTCATCGACAAGATGGAGAAGACCAAGACCAATGACGAGTTCCTCGATTCGATGAACGCCTAAAAAGGGTGTCCACCTTCCTTGTTCCCTCTCCTGAAGGGAGAGGGTGGCGCTACCGCGCCGGGAGAGGTTCGAGGGTGGGCAACTGTGAAAATTTACCGTTTGGAACGAGGCGAATAGCTTGCTAAGTTGGTGGGCTACGCTCGCGAAAATTGAGGACTAAACAGACATTATGACCGAAATTTCTATGAAACAGCTGCTGGAGGCCGGGGTCCACTTCGGCCATCAGACCAGCCGCTGGAACCCCAAGATGAAACCGTACATCTTCGGGGCCCGCAACGGCATCTACATTATCGACCTGCAACAGACCGTGAAAATGTTCCGCGCCTGTTATGACTTCGCGCGCGATATTTCCGCGCAGGGCGGCACTATCCTGTTCGTCGGCACCAAGAAGCAGGCGCAGGATATCGTCAAGGAAGAAGCCGAACGATGCGGCATGTTCTTCGTCAACAACCGATGGCTCGGTGGGATGCTGACCAACTTCCAGACCATTCGCGCGTCGATCGAGCGCCTCAAGAAGCTCGAAGACATCATGGCCGATCCGGAGATGCAAAACGCGCTCACCAAAAAAGAGATGAGCGACAACGCCCGCGAGCATGAGAAGCTGATGCTGGTGCTGGGCGGCATCAAGAACATGCGCAAGCTGCCTGACGCGCTGTGGGTCATTGACACCAAGAAAGAATACATCGCGGTGTCGGAGGCGCAGCGCCTCGGCATTCCGGTGATCGCGGTAGTTGATACCAATTGTGATCCGGACCTGATCGCCTATCGCATCCCCGGCAACGACGACGCCATTCGCGCGATCAAGCTGTTCACCGCGGCGATTGCCGATGCGGCGATCGAGGGCAAGCATCTGGCCGAAGAGCGTCAGAAGGGCATCGATGATTCGGGGCCGAGTTCGAATGGCGATGGCGGCGGATCGGCTGAAACGGCGCCCGCAGTATAGTAGTAAGTGAGCGACCCGAGGCCCGTCCCCATCGCTTCGAATGGGAAACGCGGACTCGGGTTCGTGTATCTGTAAATAACGTTTTTCAAATTTGACATAGAGCAGGACCGATGGAAGTCAACGCCAATATCGTAAGAGAGCTGCGGGAGAAGACCGGCGCGGGTGTAATGGATTGCAAAAAGGCGCTGGCCGAGAGCAAGGGTGACCTCGAAAAGGCCACCGTATGGCTGCGTGAGAAAGGCATCGCGTCGGCTGCCAAGCGCGCGGGCCGCGTCGCCTCGGAAGGCTCGGTCGGTTCCTATATTCATGCGGGCGGCAAGCTCGGGGTGCTGGTCGAGGTTAATTGCGAGACCGACTTCTTCGCCAAGGGCGCGGATTTCCAGACCCTGGTGAAAGACATCGCGATGCAGATCGCCGCGACTAATCCGCGCTCCATCAAACGGGAGGAGATCCCGAGCGACGTGCTGGAGCAGGAGAAGCAGATTTACGCCTCGCAGGCTGAGGGCAGCGGCAAGCCCGCGCAGGTCATCGCGAAGATCGTCGAAGGCAAGCTCGACAAGTTTTACAAAGATTCCTGTCTGATGGAGCAAAGTTGGGTGAAAGATCCCAATAAGACCATCACCGATCTGATTGGCGAGTACACCGGCAAATCGGGCGAAAAAATCGATATCCGGCGCTTCGTGCGCTTTCAGCTGGGCGAGGGTATCGCGGCGAAAACGGAAGACGGCGCCCAGTCCTAAAGGGTCCGAAGTCTGGCTGCCTACCTTTACCTTCTCTCCCTCCTGGGAGAGACAAGAGTGAGGGCTGGAAGCCGCTAACTTAACAAGGTCGACGGCATCCTGGGTGGGATTGCAAACGATGGCGGAGGTTCAAAACCGTTTGAGTCCCCTACCTCGATACAATCGCGTGCTCCTGAAGCTCTCGGGCGAGGCTTTGGCGCCCGCCGGCAGCAATGGCATCGATCTCGACGCGCTCGCTGAGATCGCCCTCGAAATCAAGGAAGTTTACGACCTCGGTATCCAGCTCGCGATGGTAATCGGGGGCGGCAACCTGATGCGTGGCAGCGAGTACGAGGCGCGCGGGATGGATCGCTCGACCGCCGATCAGATGGGTATGCTGGCGACGGTCATCAACGCGCTCGCCTTACAGCATGCGCTGGAGCGCATCAAGGTGCCGACCCGGGTGCTCTCGGCGATCGCGATGCAATCGGTGGCCGAGTCGTACATTCGCCGCCGCGCGGTGCGCCACCTCGAGAAAGGTCGCGTCATTCTGTTCGCAGCCGGCACCGGCAATCCATACTTCACCACCGACAGCGCGGCGAGTCTGCGCGCGCTCGAAATCGGCGCCGACGTTATCCTTAAAGCGAGTCATACGGTAGATGGAGTCTACGACCGCGATCCCCTGAAAGAAGCCGGCGCGGTTCGCTTCGATCGGCTGACCTATATAGATGTGCTCAATCGCGGCCTCAAGGTGATGGATTCCACCGCTATCTCGATGTGTATGGATAATCGTTTACCGATTATCGTTTTCAATCTGCGCAAACCGGGTAATATAAGAAGAGCCGTGATGGGGGAGACTATCGGCACCTGGGTCGGGAGCGAGGCATAAGATGCAGGGCGAGGTTATTGAATTAGCGCGTTCAGAGATGGAAAAGACTGTGGATGCGTTCCGTCATGAACTGACCAAGGTCCGGACCGGGCGCGCGTCGACAGGTCTGGTTGAGGGACTTCAGGTAAACTACTACGGGGCCAAGACGCCCATTCGCCAGGTGGCCTCGCTGGCGGCGCCGGAGCCGAGGCTCATCGTCATCACGCCGTACGACAAGACCGCGCTGCACGAAATCGAAAAGGCGATCCAAAGTTCCGACCTGGGCTTGACGCCTCAGAACGACGGCAAGATCATCCGAATCCCGATTCCCGAGCTGACCCAGGAGCGGCGCAAGGAACTGGTCAAGCACGTCAAGAAAATGGCCGAAGACCATCGCGTGGGCGTGCGCAATCATCGGCGCGACGCCAATGACATGCTCAAGGACCTGCACAAGGAAAAGAAAATCTCGGAAGACGACCTGCACGCGGCGGAAGCCAAAGTGCAGCAGTTCACCACCGAATTCATCGAGAAGATCGATAAAGTCCTCGCAGCGAAAGAAGCGGAGATAATGGAGGTCTGACGGCAGGGGGGCATCGGGGCTGCATCCGTCGGGTCACATCCAGCAGTGGCGATTTCACTACCAACCGAAGAATTTCCAAATCTATCTCTCGATCGCGACCGGCTCCCGCGCCACGTCGCCATCGTGATGGACGGCAATGGGCGCTGGGCGCAGCGGCGCGGACTCGGGCGCAATGAAGGCCATCGGCGCGGCAAGGATTCAGTGCGCGCGGTGGTCGAAACCGCGCGCGAACTTGGCATCCCATATCTGAGCCTGTTCGCCTTTTCGCATGAGAACTGGGCGCGTCCTTCCACCGAAGTAAATTTTCTGATGCGTCTGTTTCACCGTTACCTCATTACCGAGGGCAAGCGCCTGATGAAGCGCGATATCAAGGTGCTCGCGCTCGGCGAAAGCGATCGGCTGGCGCCGGCGTTGCGTCACGCGCTCGAGCAGACGGTCGCCATGACCGCAAAGAATGAGGGCATGACGCTCGGCCTCGCGCTCCCATATAGCGGGCGGCAGGATATCACCTCGGCGGTGCGCAAGATCGCCGATGCGGTCGCAGCGGGAACGCTGAAGCCCGAGGATATCGACGAAGCGACCGTGTCGAGATCGCTCGCGACCGGCGCGATGCCGGATCCTGACCTCTTCATCCGCACCTCGGGCGAGCAGCGCGTGTCGAACTTTTTCCTGTTCCAGCTCGCTTACACGGAGCTCTATTTCACCGAGACGTTATGGCCTGATTTCCGCGAGCGCGAATTTCTGACCGCGCTGTCCGCGTATCAGGCGCGCGAGCGCAGGTTCGGCGGAGTTCCCGCCGACGGCGACACCCGGCTGCGTGCTCAGAACTAGGCTTCTGAGCGCGGCGGTCGCGCTGCCGGTCCTCCTCGCCGCGATCTTTTTTCTCCCCGATTGGGCCTTCACGCTGCTGGTCGGCGTGTTTGGTTTGTGGGGCCTGTACGAGGTCCGCGAAATGATGCGCGATGGGTCTACCGGACAGGAATCCAGCTGGAGTTTGTTCGCATTCGCGGCAGTGATCCTGCTTGGATATCTGGTAGACCATAATGGCGGATGGATCCTTCCGGCAATTGTCATTGTCTTGATGACTTTTCTAGTAGGGTGGGTTGCCACTCTCGGCGCGCAAAGCGTTTCGAAAGATCTTAAATTGGCGCTTATCGGCTACAGTTCAGTTTTCATACTGTTTCCATTCTTTGCGCTGCTACGCAACGGACCCAACGGCATCGAGCTGTTCGTTCTGATGCTGCTGCTCGTGATCCTCGCCGATACCGGCGCCTACTTCGTCGGACGCGCGATTGGACGCCATAAGCTCGCATTCAAGGTCAGCCCGGGCAAGACCATCGAGGGCGCGATCGGAGGCATCATTGCATCGATCGCGGGAGGCCTGGTTCTTCGGCCCTGGCTGGTCCCACAATGGAGCATCGCCGCCATGATCACTTTTGCGGGGCTGGTGGCAATCCTCGCAATCATCGGGGACCTGGCCAACTCGGCATTCAAGCGCGTCGCCGGCGTTAAGGACTCCGGATGGATTTTCCCCGGTCACGGCGGATTGCTCGATCGAACATGTTCACTGGTTTTCGCGGCAGTTTTGACTTACTATTACTCCCGATGATGCGACGGCCCGTGCAGTCGCATCGTTTCGTCTCGGGGGCATTCGCTCGGAGACATTTCGGAGGAGCGCGTTTTGCTGACTTCAATAGCCGCCGCCGCGATCATTCTCGGGGTATTAATCGTCGTACATGAAGCCGGACACTTCGCGATGGCGAAGCGGCTCGGGGTGCGCGTTCTCAGATTCTCGATCGGGTATCCGCCGCGGATTTGGGGCGTGCGACGGGGAGGGACCGACTATTGCATCTCGGCCACCTTCTTCGGCGGCTACGTGCGGATGCTCGGCGAGGAAGTGGGCGAAGACCCGCGCCCCGATGAACTGCAGAATTACGTCCATGAGCTGGCGCTCGATGTCCTCGAAGCCGCCGAAAAATACCGCTGGAGTCTACCCTCGAAGGATCCGGATCAGAAGATCCTCGCGCTCGCGAAACGCCTCGGCGCTCCGGACACTCAAGTGCCTCAAGTTATCGGCTACGAGTTGCGGCCGGACGAAGCCGAAGTGATGCGCGAGATCAATGCGCGCGATTCGGTTGCCGATGCGCAAACTTTTTTAGCCGAACATCCAACGCCGGCGCTGCTCGCATCCTTCGCGAAACATTCATTCCCCACTCAGAGTTTGTGGAAGCGCTTCGCAATCGTGCTCGCCGGTCCGCTTTCGAATATCCTCTTCGCGCCGATCTTGATGACGATGGTCTTTCTGTGGGGCGTGCCGATGCTGCTGCCGGTGGTCGGTGAGGCCAAGGACGGACTGCCCGCGCACGCGGCCGGACTGCTCCCCGGCGATCGCATCGTCTCCCTCAACGGCCAACCGATCGAGTTCTGGAATGATTTTTCCGCCGCGGTCAAAGGCGGCAATGGAAGTCCACTGAAACTAGGTATCGAGCGCGGTACCGGATCCGCGATGGTACGCCGTGAAGTCACTATCACGCCCAAGAGCGAGCAAGAGCCGACCGTGTACGGCACCAAAGTCGCGACCTGGATCATTGGTGTTACGCCGCGCAAGGAAAGCATAACCATACAGCGCTATGGCCCCATCGCGGCGGTCGAGCACGGCGTCACTCAAACCATCGATATGGCGGGAACCCTGGTGATCGGCATCTGGCAGATCGTCGATGGGTCCACTCCAGTACGTCAGGCGCTTGGCGGGCCGATCATGATCGCTCACATGGCGGGCGAACAAGCGCATGAAGGTCTCTCGGCGGTGTTGATGTTCATGGTGATGCTGAGCCTCGAACTCGGAATCCTCAATCTGCTGCCGGTGCCGCTGCTGGACGGGGGGCATCTGCTGTTCTTTGTTTTTGAGGGACTGCGCGGCAAGCCGCTGCCGCTGCGAACGCGTGAGATGGCGCTTCAAGTAGGATTGCTCCTGGTTGTCGCCTTGATGGCGTTCGTCATCTTCAATGACATCTCGCATCTTGTTCAGGGCTGACCGACTTTTCGAGCTGGGCACCGAAGTTGGCCCGCTGCTCGGGCTGGATACCGCAAGCGCGACCGCATCGTTGGCGGTCGTCTCGCACAGCAAGGTCCTCGCCGAGGTCACGCGATCGGCGGCCTCGCATGGCGCGGAACTTCCGAGCGCGGTCACCGAAGTGCTGACCATAGCCGGCATCAAGTTAAAAGATTTGCAGGGTATCGCCGTGGGCCTCGGGCCCGGATCATTCACCGGTCTGCGGGTCGGCCTTGGCTATGCGAAGGGGTTGGTCCTTGCGCTAGGATGTGCCTTGATTGGTATTTCAACGTTTGATTGTCTAGCGCTTGCCGCATTCGAGCAGGCCTCGCCAGTCGAGGGGACGTCGATTTGTCCCATCCTTGATGCGCGCAAGGGAGAGGTTTACACAAATCTTTACCGCGTGAGGGCCGATCGGCTGGACAAGATTTCGCAACCCTTGGTAATAAGGTTACAGAATCTTTACCCGGAGCTTTCGGATGGAGTTATACTGATCGGAGATTCGAAAGCGAAGGAAGCATCGTTGTTACTCAACGAGCGAGGAATACGATCCACAGTTTTGGAAGGAGTGGATAACTCGCGCGGCCGATACGTCGCGGCGTTGGCGGCGGAGAGGATATCGCGCGGCGAGATCGATACGCCCGCGACCCTCGAACCGCTCTATATCCGCAGCGCGGAAGCCACGTTCAAACCCGTGGCGGCACCTCCAGTTGCCGCCGCCAAGGAGAACCCATGGAGCGACGAGACGAAGAGATCGTTCAGCAATTGATGACTCATGACGACGCGATGCGCGCCCTGTACTTCGAACATCAGGAGCTCAAGCATCAACTGGAAGCCTTCCGCGACAAAATCCACCTAAGCACCGAAGAGGAACTCGAAAAAAAGCGTATCCAAAAACTCAAGCTGGCCTCGAAAGACAAGCTGATGGCAATCATTGGGCGTCATCAAAATCATCACGAGGCACACTGAGCCGCGGATCCGGCCATGAGAGCTAGAACACCACCGAATGCCAAGCCACACAATATCGGTACTGGTCGAGAACGAATTCGGCGTGCTGGCCCGCGTGGCCGGTCTTTTTTCGGGCCGCGGTTTTAACATCCAGTCGCTCACCGTGAACGAGGATCCGCTGGATCCGACGGTCTCGCGCATCGTGTTGGTCTCCTCCGGAGAGGACGCGATCCTCGAGCAAATCAACAAACAACTGAACCGGCTGGTCTCCGTGATCAAGGTCACGGATTTCCAGGGCGTCGACATCGTCGACCGCGAAATGGTGATGGTCAAGGTCGCGGTTGATGAGCGTACTCGCTCCGAACTAGATTCCATCGTCACCGCCTTTCGCGCCCACGTGGTCGATATCGGCCGAACCGCGGTGACCGTGGAGCTCACCGGCAACGAAGAAAAAATCAAGGCATTCATCGCGCTGGTCCGCCCGCTTGGGATCAAGGAGATCGTGCGCTCGGGAAAAATCGCGATGGCGCGAGCGGTCCAACCCAGTGACAATCACAATCGGCGCCCGGCGCAAAAGGCAGGAGAATAAGCATGAAAGTCTATTACGATCGCGACGCCGACCTGAGCCTTCTTCGCGATAAGAAGATCGCCATCATCGGCTACGGAAGCCAGGGTCATGCGCATGCGCTGAATCTGCGCGACAGCGGGATGGATGTGCGAGTCGGCCTTCGCAAGGGCAGTGCGAGCATCGAGAAGGCCACCAAGAACGGCCTCAAGGTGCTCGACACCATGGAGGCCGCGAAGGAAGCCGACATCATCATGATCCTGGTGCCCGACGAACAGGGCGGCGAGATTTATGAAAAAGAAATCGTCCCTGCGCTCAAACCCGGCAAGTATCTCGCCTTTGGTCACGGCTTCAATATCCATTTCGGTTTCATCAAGCCGCCCAAGGACGTCAATGTTTTCATGATCGCGCCCAAGGGCCCTGGGCATTTGGTCCGCTCCGAGTATGCGAAAGGGCGGGGCGTTCCGTGTCTCCTCGCAGTGCAGCAGGATCCGTCCGGAGACACCGCGAAGATCGGCCTCGCATATGGAGCGGCAATCGGCGGCGCGCGCGCGGCCATCATTGAGACTACCTTCAAGGAAGAAACCGAGACCGATCTCTTCGGCGAGCAATCGGTACTATGCGGCGGGCTGACAGAACTCATTCGCGCCGGCTATGAGACGCTGGTCGAGGCAGGTTACGCGCCCGAGATGGCTTATTTCGAATGCGTGCATGAAGTGAAGTTGATCGTCGATTTGATCTACGAGGGCGGTATCTCCAACATGCGCTATTCGATCAGCAACACCGCCGAATACGGCGACATGACGCGCGGCAAGAAAGTCGTCAGCGAGGACGCACGCAAGGCGATGAAGCTGATCCTCGCCGATATCCAATCAGGCAAGTTCGCCAACGAATGGATCAATGAGTACCGCGCGGGTCTTCCGCACTTCCGCGAGATGCGCAAGGAAGGTGAGCATCATCCGGTCGAGGAAGTGGGAAAGAAGCTGCGCTCCTTCATGCCATGGCTGGCAAGCGATCGGTTGGTGGATAAGGCGAGAAATTGACTCCATAGCCGAAGGCGAGGAGTCATCCCTGAGTCTTCGAAGGATCTCGAATGAGAAGAGGCGCGGCATCATCGATGCCGCGCCTTTTTTCGAGGTCGCGCCGTGTGATGTATCAATGATATATATCATTTGTGGCAGCGAAGGTTTCAAAGGTCGCGAAAGTATTCAAGAACGGGCGCAGTCAGGCGGTGCGAATTCCCAAGGAATTCCGCCTCGAGGTTGATGAGGTGCTCATCGAGCGCAAGGGTGAGAAGCTCATTCTGACGCCTCGTGAACCGCGGGCGTGGAAAACCTGGAAAGAGTACTTCGCCAGACGAGATCCCCTGCCAGATGACTTCCCTGATGAAATCGAAGATACGCCAATCAAGCAGACCAAGCCTTGGTAATGTCCAAAGTAATGCTCGATTCGGACATTTGCATATACGCTATGAAGGGTAATCCCAGAGCGGCCGCACGAAGACTCGCCCGACTTGCCCCCGCCGATATCGTTCTATCGTGCATTGCAGTTGCGGAACTTTGGACCGGTGTCTCGAAGTCGACGCGGCGAGAGAGGAGTCAGGCCGAGCTGGAACACTTCCTGGCCGGAATGACGATTCTGGATTGGCCGGCCGCAGCAGTCGTCAGGTACGCTTCGATTCGCACATATTTGGAATTTCGCGGATCTCGCATAGGCGAAATGGATCTGCTGATCGCGACGCATGCCCTTCACGAGGATCTTCCACTCGTCACCAACAATGCGAGGGAGTTTCGGCGCGTGCCGGGGCTCAAGGTCGAGAGCTGGATCCGTTAGGGCGAACATCCGTCGAAGATCAATCGCGGATATTTCCGCGGGAAAGCCTTATAATTAACCTTGGATGGGAAAGCTCGCGCAAAGCATTGGCCTCGCTCCCGAGGGTGGGAAGCTCGCCTTCGGCATTCTGTTCGTAGGGCTGTTCTTCCTGCTCGTCGGATTTCCGATCCTCGCCGTTCCGCTGATTCTGCTCGCCGTCGCGGTAGGTTCTTTTTTCCGCGACCCCGAGCGCTACCCCGAACGCACCGAGGGTGTGGTGCTCTCGGCCGCCGACGGCAAGGTCACCGATGTTTCCGAGTGTACGCTTCCCGATGACCGCGAGACCGTCTACCATCGCGTGTCGGTCTTCATGTCCCCACTTAATGTCCATGTGAATCGAGCACCCGTCGGCGGCGAGGTGACGATGATCGAGCATACGCCCGGCGACTTCCATGCCGCGTATCGCGATGACGCCAGCGTCCACAACGAACGCAATCTGATCATCTTCCGCGACGCTACCGGACGGCGCCACGGCATCCTGCAGATCGCCGGCTACCTCGCGCGGCGCATCGTATGCCGCGTGCATCCCCACGATAAAATCGAGATGGGACAACGGATCGGCCTGATCATGTTCGGCAGCCGCGTGGACCATTTCATACCACCTGACTACCGCGTCAGCGTCGCGGTCGGCGAGCGCGTGCTCGCTGGTGAAACCGTTATTGGAGAACTCGCACAATGACCGCTAGTCCTGAACCTATCCGCAACCCTCGCGAGGGAACGCGGATGCGACTTATCTCGGGCCGGATCCGACAACAACGCAAAAAGGTGGTGGCTCCCTTGCGTCGTGGCGTATTCCTACTTCCAGTCACTATAACCTCGCTGGGCCTGCTGTCGGGCTTCTACTCGATCGTGTCCTCGATCAACGGACACTTCGAGGTTGCCGCGGTAATGATCGCGGTCGCCTTCGTGTGCGACGGGCTCGACGGCCGCGTAGCACGCGCCTCGCGAACTTCGAGCGAGTTTGGCGTCGAGTACGACAGCCTCTCCGATGTGGTCGCCTTCGGGGTCGCACCCGCATGCCTCGCCTACGCATGGGCGCTCAAACCGCTCAATGGTATCGGCATCGTGATCGCCGGAATGTTCGTGGTCTGCGGCGCGTTGCGCCTCGCGCGCTTCAACATCCAGACCGACATCGTGGATAAGAATCGCTTCGTTGGTCTGCCGATTCCGGGCGCGGCCGCGATGGTCGCCGGAATGGCGCTCGCGTACAGCTACTTCGAACTCGCCTCGCCGCGGATGCTTACCACCGCGATGGCGCCGATCACTCTAGCGCTCGGATGGTTGATGATCTCGCGCGTGCCCTATCCGAGCTTCAAGACCGTCACGGTTCACAAGCGCGCTCCAATCGAATTGACGATCGGCGTGCTGATGGTAGCCGCGCTGCTTTTTGCGATGCCTCAGTTGACGGCCTTCCTGTTGTCGGCCGCTTTTGTTCTCTCCGGTCCCTACCTGATGTTGCGCGGCGAGGAAATGCAGCCCAAGGTGCCGGTTCTTCATCCGGTTCCCGCATCAAACGGGAAAAGCCAGACGCCCGTGGCAAACGGTAAGCAAACCGGCAGTCTCGAGCACAAACCGCATCAGGACCGGGTCTGAAAATGAAGCGCATCCTTGCATACGCTTTCCTGGCGTCGTCGGCCTTGATCGCAACCGGCGTATCGGGGTGCGTGAGAGAAGAAATCGGCCCGACCAACTTTCACACCTCCGCATACATCGAGCACGATGCTCCTTCAGGCGACGAACCGCAGATCTCAACCAATGCGCCGCCACCTCCGGCGCCCGACCAATCCGATTCGTCGGGCGATCAATCGCACCATTGACTGGAGCTACGGCCATCGCTACAAATGACACTATTATGAGTCGTAACCTGCTCCTCGGACTGCTGCTTAGCCTGGCCCTAACCGGGGCCCACGCCGGGTGCGTCGAGGAACAGGCCTAACCAAGGCTGAAAAATCTGAGATGAGCGCCCTGGGCGGTGGGCCGACGAAGCCGCCCAGGGCGTTTCCTTTTATGCCGCCCGCGCTCCTTCGCCGCTCCCCGACCAGGGCTCCAAAAAGACGGAGGCAATGTTAATGAGCAACTCGAATCCCGCGACCACATCGGAAGATCACGCCGAAGATTACGTACGCATCTTCGACACTACGCTCCGCGACGGCGAGCAGGCCCCCGGATGCACCATGAATGTCGAAGAGAAGATCGCGATCGCGCGCCAGCTCGAGCGGCTCAATGTGGACGTAATCGAGGCGGGCTTCGCTGCCTCATCGCCGGGTGATTTCGAATCTGTCAATCGCATCGCGCAGACGCTGACCGGTCCACGCGTGCTGAGCCTCTCGCGCACCCGCATCGAGGATGTCGATGCAGCGCTGAGCGCGGTCGACAAGGCTAAAACGCCGGGCATCCATATTTTCATCGCCACTTCCGAAATCCATATGCGGCACAAACTCAACATGACCCGCGAGGACGTCCTTGAGGCTGCCACGTGGGCGGTCACGCACGCAAAGAAGCACCTCGATTACATCGAATTTTCATGCGAGGACGCATCGCGCAGCGATTGGGATTTCATGGTCAAGGTGGTGACGGAAGTTGTTCGCGCCGGCGCCGGCATCATCAATCTTCCCGACACGACCGGGCACGCGATTCCCGAAGAATACGAGCAGTTGTTCAGGTACATGCGCGAGCATGTGCCGAACTCCGAGCACGTCATCTGGAGCGCGCATTGCCACAACGACCTCGGACTGGGCGTCGCGAATTCGCTGGCCGCGATCCGCGGCGGCGCGCGCCAGATCGAATGCACCATCAATGGCATCGGCGAGCGCGCCGGCAACACCTCGATGGAAGAAGTCGTGATGGCGCTCAAGACGCGCAAGGATTTCATGCATGTCCAGAGCCGGGTCGAGACGCGCCAGATTTATCCCGCTTCACGGTTGCTCGCGCAGGTCATCGGATGGCCGGTGCCGCCCAACAAGCCGATCGTCGGCGACAACGCCTTCGCGCATGAGGCCGGCATCCACCAGGATGGCGTACTTAAGTACAAACTGACGTACGAGATTATGAAGCCCGAGGACATCGGCATTCCGTCCAACAAGCTGGTACTCGGCAAGCATTCCGGGCGTCATGCGTTCACCAATCGACTCACCGAACTGGGCATCGATATCAAGACTGTCGATATCGCGAAGGCCTTCGCGGAGTTCAAGAATCTCTGCGACAAGAAGAAGATCGTCTACGATGACGACATCCTTGCGCTGGTGAACGAGGAAGCGCGGCGCACCTCCGACGCGTACGAGCTGGTCGACGTCAATGTGACCTCATCGACGCGGAGCACGCCGCACGCGGAAGTTACGCTCCGTATCGATGGTGTACAGCATTCTGCTACGGGGACCGGCGACGGGATGGTCGATGCGTGCTTCAAAGCGATTCTGAAGGCGGCGGGCATCAGTCCCACCCTGGAGCGCTACTCGGTTAAGGCGATTACCGGCGGCACCGATGCGCTCGGCGAAGTGAGTTGCCTGATTCGCGAGGACGGCATGACGGTCGCGGGCCAAGGCGCGCATAGCGACATCGTGATGGCGAGTGCATTGGCATTGGTGAACGCGCTCAACCGGCTAAAGTCGCGCGCGCCGATTGCGGAAAAGGATGCCGCGGTCGGGGTTTGATCTTTTCTCCCCCTCTCCCGCTTTTTCCGCGGGAGAGGTCGCGCGGCGCGGCGATTGCGTTGGCTGCAAGCAATCGCCGTGCTGCGCGGGTGAGGGTGCTGCGAGTGGCGCCAATTTTCGAGGTCGCCATCACGAACATGCAACTTTCGGAAATAGATCTCACTGATCTCAAACTATTCGCTCACGGAGATCCTCATCTCGCATGGCGAATGCTTCGCGCCGAAGCTCCGGTTTACTGGCATGAGCGAAAACCCGGTCACGGCTTTTGGTCGATCACCAAATACCGCGATGCACAGACCATCTATCGCGATCCGATGCGTTTCAGCTCCGCGAGTGGGATCGTCCTCAATGCGAGCCTCGCGCATGAATCAGTCGCTCCGATGACGTCGATGGGCGGCGGGGAGACTCTGCAGGCCGCGCCCTCGCGGCGAAGCCTCATCGCGACTGACCCGCCGCGCCATCGCGAGGTCCGCGAGATCATCAATCAGCGCTTCACGCCTCGCGCGATTGCTTCAATGGAGAGCCGCGTACGAAAAATCGTCGCGGAGGTCCTCGACGACATGATCCTGCGGGGCGAATGCGATCTGGTTTCCGATATCGCCGCCAAAATTCCCAGTGCGGCCATCTGCGAAATGATCGGCGTTCCCCGCGAGGACTGGCCGCTTATGTTCCGCCTGGCGTCGACGGCGGGCGCTCCCGACGATCCTGAGCATCAATCCGGCAGTTCGGCCCTTGAGACGATGCGTCAGACGCGTCGCGAGAGCTTCGATTATTTTGCGCGTTTGTTGCGCGAGAAACTTAATTCGCCGCAAGACGATCTTGCAAGCATCCTTGCCGACGCATGCCACCATCGCGGGACGCTCACCGAAATCGAGGCACTCTCGAACTGTTTCCTTCTCCTCGGCGCAGGCCAGGAAACCACTCGCAACTTAATTTCGGGCAGCGTCCTCGCTCTGATTGAACATCCCGACCAGTTCACGAGTTTGCGTTCGCATCCTGAGTTGATGCCAACGGCGGTCGAGGAATTGCTCCGCTGGATAAGTCCCGTCACCCATGTCATGCGCACTTGTACCCGGGACTCGATACTCGGTGGCCATCAAATCCGGATGGGCCACAAGATCGTCATCTGGAATGCCTCGGCGAACCGCGACCAGGAGGTTTTCCTGCATCCGAACCGCCTCGATCTCGCGCGGACGCCAAATCATCACCTGGCTTTCGGCTACGGCGAACATTTTTGCCTCGGCGCGCATCTGGCGAGGCTGGAGTTGCGTGTGTTTCTCGAAGAGTTGATGGCGCGCAAGCTCAACCTCGAACTGACCGGCGCGATCGAGCGCAGCGCCTCGAACTTCGCCGCCGGGATCAAGCGAATGCCGATTGGTGTCACAATTCACACCTGAGTGCGCCCAGGCTACCTGCATCGAGGACTTGCCGCCCGCCCACAGTTGGGCTAAACGCTAGACCGTTGTTAACTATCTTCAGAGGCACCTCATCTTTAGCAGATTTCTAACGGCAGCAGCTTTCTCACGCGCTGGACAGCGCAATTTCTAAATGGCCTACAAGGTTCTAGTTCTGAAAGGTGACGGCATCGGTCCCGAGGTCGTCGGCGAGGCTTTGCAAGTTCTCAAGCTGGTCGCGCGCGGATCCGCAATCGACATCGAGTTCAAGGACGGGATCATCGGCGGCCACGCCATCGACCAGTTCGGCACTCCGCTCCCCGACGACGTGCTCAAGCACGCGCAGGAGAGCGACGCGATCCTGCTGGGCGCCGTCGGCGGTCCCAAGTGGGATGTCCCAACCGCGCAGCATCGCCCCGAACAAGCGCTGCTCGGCATCCGCAAAGCGCTGGGACTGTTCGCGAATCTGCGCCCGGTCAAGGCGGTCAAGGAATTGGTCGGCGCCTCGACTCTCAAGCCGGAAGTCATAACCGGCGTCGATCTGGTGGTCGTGCGCGAGCTGACCGGCGGCATCTATTATGGCAAGCCGAGCGAACGGCGTCAGGGAAAGGACGGGCGCGAGGCGATCGATACCTGCGTCTACACGGAGTCGGAAATTTCGCGCGTGCTCCGCTTCGCGTTTGAGCTTGCGCGGAACCGGCGCAACAAGCTGACCTCAGTCGACAAGGCGAATGTGCTCTCGACCTCGAGACTGTGGCGTGAAATCGCAATGGAGCTCGCCAAGGAATATAAGGATGTCGCGATCGAACATCAGCTGGTCGACTCGATGGCGATGCACCTGATGCGGCGGCCCAAGGATTTCGACGTGGTGGTGACCGAAAACATGTTCGGCGACATTCTTACCGACGAGGCCTCGATGCTGGCGGGCTCGATGGGATTGCTGCCTTCGGCGTCGCTGGGCGAAGAAATCAACAGCGCGGGCTATCGGGTCGGACTCTACGAGCCGATTCACGGCAGCGCGCCGGACATCGCGGGCCGCGACGAAGCCAATCCGCTCGCCGCGATCCTTTCGGCCGCGATGCTGCTGGATCATTCCCTCGGAATGCGCTCGGAGGCCGAGTCGATCGAAAAGGCAGTCGAGTCGGTCGTGCACGACGGATATCGCACCAAGGATCTCGGCGCTGCGGCCAAGGGCATGCAGCTCGGATGTAAGGCGATGGGGCGCCTGGTCCGCGAACGTATCGAAGCACAGCAACCGGAATCGGAATAAATTGCCTCCAGCACGCGAACCGCGAGTTGCAATTGTTGGCGCGACCGGCGCGGTGGGAAATCAACTGGTCGAGCTGCTCGAAACGCGTGCCTTTCCAAAAGGCGAGCTGCGGCTGTTCGCGATGGCCTCGGAAACTACCAGTACCATCGAGATTGAAGATGCCGAGTTCGAGGTCGAGGAGTTTACTGATCCGGAGGACCTGCGCGGATTCGATCTCGCTTTTCTCGCGGTTCCCGACCGCGCGGCCAACGACATAATCGCTGCTCGTCCGGGTCCGCTGTTGATCGACCTCAGCGGCGCGACACGAATGCCGTCGGGGCAGCCGATCGTCGCACCCGGAATTACCGGCCGCGACCGCATCAACGAGTTGCGCGGTAAGATGGTCTTCGAGACGCCACATCCGGCGGCTCACGCTCTCGCGACGATTCTTCGCGCGCTCGGAATCGAAAGCGGTTTCGCTGCCGCCACGCTCCTGATGGGCGCCAGCGCGGGCGGCCGCGACCGCATCACCAGGACCGCGGAGGAATCGGCCGACCTGCTCAGCGGCAGCCTCGACCTCGAAGAGACCGAATATCAGCACGCCTTCAACCTTTTCACCGGTGACGCCGACCGCAATATTTCGGAAGTGGTGCGAGCACAATGCGCCGCGCTGATGGTCACCGCGCCGACGCTTTCGCTTCAAGTGCTCACCGCGCCGATCCTGCACGGCTCGGTGCTTTCGATTCAGTTGCCGCCCGTCGAGCAAGCCGCTTCCTACGCGGACCGCCTGCGCGAGGCGCCGGGAATTCTCTTCGTAGAGGATGGCCGCCCGATCGGAGTGGTCGATGCGCTCGGACAGGAAGCAATCGTGGTCAAACTGGACCGGCAGCCAGGCGGCACCGCGCTGTTCGCGGCCTTCGACAATGCGCGGCTTGCGGCGCTGATCGCGATCTGGATCGCGGAAAATCTCCTGCTGACTTCCCACTAATCCCCGCGCGCTTAAAGGCGCGCCGGACGCCACTGATTGCAGATCAAGCTCACCATCGAGTACGACGGAACCAACTACTCCGGATGGCAACTCCAGAGCGGTCAGGATTCGATCCAGGCGCGTCTCGAGGCCGCGCTGGAGCGGATTTTCTCGACCTTGGTGCGGGTTCGCGCCTCCGGCCGTACCGATGCGGGCGTGCATGCCCGCGCGCAGGTCGCGGCGTTCACACTGCCGCGCCCATTCGACACCGAGGAACTGCATCGCGCGCTCAACGCGATGCTTCCGAATGATATCGTTATCCTGAACGTCGCCCTGGTCGAAGACAGTTTCGATCCGCGCCGGCATGCAATTGCACGGGTCTATGAATATCGAGTTCTCAACCAACCATTGTCGTCAGTGTTCGAGCGTCGCTATTCATGGCTGATTCGCGATCCGCTCGACCTCGAGCGGATGAACGAGGCCGCGCGGATCTTCCTCGGCGAGCATGATTTCGCGGCGTTCCGCACACTCGGCACCAGCGTCAGGAGTACTGTACGGCGCGTCGATGCGAGTGAATGGACGCGCGACGCCGAGCACCTCACCTATCGCGTCGAGGCCACCAGCTTCCTGCGCCATATGGTACGCACGATGGTTGGCACCATGGTCGAAATCGGACGCGGAAAACTCGAGCCCGGCCTGGTCGCGGAACTTCTCGCGTGCCGTGAGCGCTCGATGGCTCCTGCAGCGGCTCCGCCGCAAGGGCTGTTCCTGGTCGAAGTCCGTTACTAGTCGCCGACCAGGACCAAGCTCATGCTCAGTTCGTTCAAAATGAGCGGCCTGACGGGCGGAACTGGAACGCTGATCAAGATCGCATTCGGGGACAAGGAGGAAATGATGCACTTGTTGAAAAATCTGCTCGATCCTTAAGAAACAACCACATTTTCCGGCTCACACCGCTTGCAATAATCAAAGCGCTCGTTCAGGCTTGCTGGCAGCCCACAACACGGGCGCAAGGAGGAGGATGATGACGCAGTCGCAAGTAGCAGCGCATCTCGCTGACAAAGTAGGGATCACCAAGAAGCAGGGTAAGACCGCGCTTGAGGAACTCACCGCGTTGGTGGTTCGCGAGTTGAAGAAGGAAGGCTCGCTGCGGTTGGCGGGCCTGGGAATTTTCCGCAAGCGTAAGAGCAAGGCGCGGATGGGCCGCAATCCCGCGACCGGAGAGGCGATCAAAATTCCGGCACGCACGCGGCTGCGTTTCACCGCCGCCAAAGCGCTCAAGGACGCGGTCCTCGGCGCGAAGTAACTCCGCCTGATTTTTCAGCAAGCCGCGAGATGGGCCGTCCCTCTCGCGGTTCGCTTTTCCGGGCTAAGAACTTCGCGCGATTGTCGCTTCGGGCATTTGCACATGCTCGGGCCGAAATCCCATTCCGATCACTCGCGCCGGAATCCGCCGTAACATCGGCCATTGCCGCATCAGCTTCAGAAACCTTGGAAGTGGCGGCCGCTCATTGCTGCCGAGCACGCGGCTGATAAATCGATTTTGTATGAAGAGTTGCAAACTCTGCGTCATGCGAGTCGGAAACTCGCGCCGAGTCTGCACCTCGCGCAAGGCGTCGACACTCACCGTGCCATGCCGCAATCGCGCGGCGAGAATATTCGCGGTCGCAACCGCATCCTGAATCGCGAGGTTGATTCCAACCCCACCCACCGGCGACATCGCATGCGCCGAATCGCCGATGCATAGGAGCCCGGGACAACACCAGGTCCGCAGACGATCGACGGCCACCGACAATAAACTTATCTTGTCCCAGTTGCTGATCTCGCCCAGCCGATCGCGCACATATGGCGCCAGGGTCGCGAGGTCATCGCGAAACGCATCGAGACCGCGCCGCTGAATTTCCTCGTAGCCGCCCTTGCGAATGACAAACGCGCACTGCCAGTAGTCGCCGCGCTCGAGCATGATCAGGAAGCGGCCCGCGTCGACGCGGCCGAAGGTTTGTCCCGGATCGCTCGGCGTCCGCGAGATTCGCATCCACAACACGTCCATCGGAGCGCCGAGATTCATGACTTCGAAACCCGCCTTCGTTCGCATGGTTGAATGGCGTCCATCAGTTCCAACCACCAGGTCCGCCCGAATCTCCATTTCGCCGGTCTTGTTGTATGCGCGCACGCCGACAAAGCGGCCGTTTTCCTCGATCAGGTCGGTGCCCTCAGTCTCCATCATCAGGCGAAATCCGGGATAGCGGTTGCCCTGTTCCGCGACGAAGTTAAGGAAGTCCCACTGCGGCATGAACGCGATGAACTTGCACTGGGTAGGCAGATGAGTGAAATCGCCGACGGTCACCCGCTCATCGCCGAATTGCGCGTCCAGATAACGCGCCTCGTTGTGCGGACGCTTGAGGAACTCCTCCAGCAGCCCTAACTCGTGCATCACCTGCAGCGTCGAGGGATGAATCGTGTCGCCACGAAAGTCCCGCAGAAAATCGGCATGCTTTTCGAGCACGACCACCTCGACGCCGGCGCGGGCAAACAGAAAACCGAGCATCATGCCGGCCGGACCGCCGCCCACGATGCAACATCGAGTACGAATCTGCTCCGATTCGGAGGACTCCGGAGAACTCATTCTGAACTTCCCGCGGTTTTGCCCGGGGGCCGATTCTTCGCGCGAGCAGCCGCGCGGATTTCGCGCACCTTGCCGAGATAGTCCTTCAGCCGCGCCTCGAAGCCACGCTCGGTCGGTTGGTAGTATTCCTTGCCTATCAGTTGATCTGGAAGATAATCCTGCTCCGCCACCCCGGCCTCGAAGTTGTGTGGATAGCGATAGTCCTTGCCGTAACCGAGGCCCTTCATCAATGGCGTCGGCGCGTTGCGTAGATGCAGCGGGACCGGCAGCGCGCCAAGTTCGCGGGTATCCTCGCGCGCACGCTGCATTCCAATATATGAGGCATTCGATTTGGGCGCGCTCGCGAGATAAGTGACGCCCTGCGCGAGGGGAATGACGCCCTCGGGCAGGCCCACAAAATCCACCGCATCTTTCACCGCGATCGCAATCTGGATCGCGCGTGGGTCGGCGTTGCCAATATCTTCGGATGCGAAAATCACCATCCGCCGCGCAACGAACAGCGGATCCTCGCCCGCTTCGATCATACGCGTCATCCAATACAGCGCGGCGTCGGGATCGCTGCCGCGCATACTCTTGATGAACGCGGAAATGACGTTGTAGTGCTCCTCGCCCGCACGATCGTAGAGGAGCGCCTTGTGCTGCGCCGCCTCGCACACGTGAACGGTCAGGATTTCCTTGCTGCCGGCGTGCTGCGCGAGCTCGGCCGCGATCTCCAAAGTGTTGAGCGCCTTGCGCGCGTCGGCAGATGAGAGCCGCACCAGCTCGGCGCGCGCATCGTCGTTGAGTGTCAGCCCCGAGGTGCCGAGCCCGCGCTCGGAATCGCTCATCGCGCGCGTGATGATGGTCGCGATCGCTTCGTCGGAAAGCGGATTCAGAACCAGCACCCGAGCGCGCGACAGCAGCGGCGCCACTACTTCGAATGATGGATTTTCAGTCGTCGCACCAATCAGCGTGACGAGACCGCTCTCGACGTGCGGCAGGAAGGCATCCTGCTGCGCGCGATTCCAGCGATGAATTTCGTCGATGAAGACCACCGTCCGGCGCCCGGTCGCCTCGAGTTCGCGGCGCGCATCGGCAACCGCCTCGCGCAAATCTGCGACGCCCGAGCTGACCGCGCTGATCTGGATAAACTCCGCGTCAAGCTTCTTCGCGAGCAGGAGCGCGATGGTGGTTTTGCCGGAGCCCGGCGGTCCCCACAGAATCACCGAATGAAGCCTGTCCGCCGCGACCATCTCGGAGAGTAACTTGCCGGGGCCGAGCAGATGCTCCTGACCCACCACCTCATCGAGGGTCGCGGGGCGGATGCGATCGGCGAGCGGCTGTGCGGCCGGCTTCTTTTGCGGGAAGAGAGTGCCAGATGCGGCTTTGCGCCTCATCCTTCGACGCTAGCATATGATGCTTACGCGGCAAGCAGTCGCAAACAAAGCTCCTTTCGAAGGGATACGTTAATAACGTATGATGTTCGACGCCGCACTGTTCGAATGGGATCCGGAAAAGAGCAACCGCAATGAAGTGCAACAGGGGTTCGGGTTCGACTATGCGAGCCTCATTTTCAAGGATGAAGTTCTGGTGACTGAAGATCGCAGACGAAACTATGGAGAAGACCGCTTCGTTGCGACAGGCACAGTAGACGAGAAACTCTTGGTAGTAGTTTTCACGTGGCGCGAGGATCGAGTGCGAATCATTTCTGCGCGTGCCGCGAAAGGAAGAGAGCGGGATGCCTACCGTAAGACGTTCACTGCGTGAAATCTTGAAATCAAAGCCACGCGTCGATTGGGAAAAGCTTCGCGCGACCAGCGACGAGGACATTGATCGCCAGATAGCCGAGGATCCTGACACGGCACCTGACATGACAAAACTGCCCGGTCCGTTTTGGATCATCGATCCTACCGCGCCGGACGTCCGTGCGATTCGGCGCAAGCTGCGGCTCTCCCAGGCGCAATTCGCGAAGCGCTTCGGCTTCAGCGTCCGGACCATCCAGGAATGGGAGCAGGGCCGCGCGCTGCCCGACCGTCCCGCGCGCATCCTTCTGCGCGTCATCGCACGCTCCCCCAAAACCGTCGCCCGCGCCGTGGCCGAGCTCTAATTCGCGTTTGCGCGAAAACGTGGCGATGTTCTAGGTTTGAGGCGGGCTGGACAGGAGCCGGCACCACCTATGATCGTTGGCATCGATATCGGCGGTTCCACAACCGACGCCGTAATCCTTGAAAATGGCAGTATTCGCGTAGTCACCATCGAGGCGAATGACCCCGTCGCAGCCGCCGCCGGCGCGCTAGGAAAAATCGTCGGTGACGTCGGCATCAACCTCAGTGACATCGAGTGTGTGGCCGCCACCGGCGCGGGCTCGCGCGCGCTCGGCGATCAGCTCTTCGGGCGTCCGGTGATGAAGGTGAACGAATTCACCGCGATCGGCGTCGGCGGAACTTCGCTGGCGAAAAAGGATCGCGCGCTCGTGGTATCGCTCGGCACCGGCACCGCGATCGTCTCGGTGAATCAGGCCGAGATTCGCCACGTCAGCGGCACCGGCGTGGGCGGCGGTACCCTGCTCGGGCTCGCGAAGCATATGCTTGGCGTTTCGGGCCTCGACACCCTCGAGGCGATGGCCGGCCGCGGCGATCTTCATCGCGTGGATCTGAGTGTCCGCGATATCGCGGGCGGCCCGATCGGAGATTTGCCGCCGGGAACCACCGCGGCCAACTTCGGCAAGGTCAGTTCGGACGCGACGCAGGATGACAAGGCGCTCGCGATCATGAACATGATTGTCGAGGTCATCGGCGTGCTCGCAATCGCGACCGCGCGCGCCTGCGATCAGAACGATATTGTGCTGACCGGCAAACTGACGCGAATCTTTCGTTTCATGCAGAACCGGCGCAAGCTCGAATTTGTCTTCGGCCGCGGCATGGTGATTCCCGAGCACGCTGATTATGCAACGGCTATCGGCGCCGCCCGCACCGCGCTGAAGGCGACCAATCAACCGCTCTGAGCAGTTTCCTTACCCGAGCCTCGTCACGTTAGAATGCCGGACCGGCGCGGCATTTCGCGCGCCACTTCGGACATAAGAAGAGGACGATGGCTTCAGAACTGCTCAAGGGTTTTCGGATGCTCGATCTCACCGACGAGAAGGGCGCGATGTGCGGCAAGATTTTCGCCGACCTGGGCGCCGAGGTGATCAAGGTCGAGCCGCCCGGCGGATGCTCGACACGCCGCATCCCGCCGTTCCTCGAAGATCAGGTCGGGCTCGATCGGAGCCTCTATTTCATCGCATACCAGGCCGGAAAAAAATCCGTCACCGCCAATCTCGATACCGCCGATGGACGCGCGCTGGTCGCCGACCTCGCGACCAAATGCGACTTCCTGGTCGAGTCGTTTCAGCTCGGTTACCTCGATTCGATCGGGCTCGGCTACGACGCGCTCGCGAAACTGAATCCTCGACTCATCTACACTTCGATAACGCCCTTCGGCGACAAGGGTCCCGGCAAAGACTACCAGTGGGCGGATATTATCAGCTGGGCGGCGGGCGGAATGATGTACCTGATGGGGGAGGAAGGTAAGCCTCCGATTCAGATGGCGCTTCCGCAAGCGGGACTGCACGCCGGCGCCGAGGCCTCGGTCGCCTCGATGATCGCGCATTACCCGCGCCAGACCGACGGGCTCGGCCAGCGGGTCGTCGTAAATATGCAGGCCTGCATCGTGTGGACCTTGATGAACGAGCAGGCGATGCCGATTCTGCACGGCAATCATCTGGGCCGCTCCGGCGTGTCGGTCGGCTCGCTCGGCGTGCGGCGCAAAATGGTTTTCCAGTGCAAGGACGGTTACATCTCCAGCGTTATCGGCGTCGGCCCCACCACCAAGAATCTGATGGACTGGGTCCTCGAAGGAGGCTACGGCGCCGAGTGGATGAGAAAAATGGACTGGGCTACCTGGACGCCGGGACTGTTCATGCAGGCGACCGAGGAAGAACTGGGGCGCATTGCCGACATGGAAGAGGGCATCGAGAAGTTGTTCATGACGATGACCAAGGACGAGATCTACGCGCAAACCCTGAAACGCCGATTGCTGCTCGCGCCGGTCGCCACTGAAGCTGACATAGCACGCGACGTGCAACTTAAGGCGCGCGGATATTGGGTCCAGGTCGATCACACCGACACCGTGGGGCGCACGCTCACGATGCCGGGGCCGTTCGCGAAGCTGAGTGAGACTCCGATCACCGTCAATCATCGCGCGCCGACGGCTGGGCGAGCATAACGACGAAATCTACGGCGAGCTGCTCGGGCGCAGCGCCAAACAACTGACCGAGCTGCGCGCGATTGGCGCGATCTGACCCGCGAGGAATCCGATGAGCCGTTTCGCTTTCGAAGGAGTTCACGTGCTCGACTTCGCATGGGTCGGAGTCGGGCCGATTACCACCAAGTACCTGGCGGACAATGGCGCCGAGGTGATCCGCATCGAATCGGTTGCGCGTCTCGATGTGCTGCGTATCGCGCCGCCCTGGAAGGACGGCCAGCCCGGTCCCAACAACAGCCAGTTTTTCGCGAGCTACAACACCTCGAAAAAAGGCATCACGCTCGATCTGGGCAAGCCTCGGGCGCGCGAGCTGATCCTGAAGCTAATCCCATGGGCGGATATTGTGTCGGAGAGTTTCACGCCTAAGGCGATGCGCAACTGGGGCCTCGATTATGAGCACCTGCGCGCGATTAAGTCCGACCTGATCATGTTCTCGACCTGCATGCAGGGTCAGACCGGCCCTAATGCGATGTATCCCGGCTTCGGACAGCTGATGGCCGCGCTGTCCGGCTTTTACTACATCTCCGGCTACGGCGAAGGGCAGCCGCCGGCGCCGCCCTACGGCGCCTACAGCGACTTCGTCGCGCCGCGATTTCTCACCTCGGCGCTGATCGCGGCGCTCGACTATCGACGGCGCACCGGCAAGGGCCAATACATCGATATGTCCCAGTACGAGGCCGCGCTGCACAACCTCGCCCCAGCGCTGATCGATTATTTCGCGACCGGCAGAGAGCTGGGGCCACAGGGCAACGCCTCGATGCGCTATGCGCCGCATGGTGCTTATCGATGCGCCGATGAAGGCACCGAGGAACGCTGGATTGCGATCGCGGTCGCCAACGACAGCCAGTGGCAATCGATGCTCGAGGCTCTGGGAGCGGACGCGAGCGATGGACGATTTGCGACCCAACTATCGCGCATCGAAAATCGCGAGGCGCTTGATCAATTCGTCGGCGGCCCCACCCGCAATCGTTCGGCGAATGATCTGACTGCGCGGCTGCAAGCGGCCGGCGTCGCCGCGTATCCGGTGCAGAACTGCATGGACATCCATCAGGATGAGAACCTCGAGGCCTTCGATTTCTGGCATTGGCTAGAGCACAAACACATGGGTCCGTCGCCGTATGAAGGATTGCAGCATCGCCTCAGCCGCACGCCCGGCGAGCTGCGCAGCCCCGCGCCGGTCCTCGGCCAGCATAATGACGAGGTCTTTCGCGGGATGCTCGGCCTCACCACCGCAGAGATCGAGCAGTTGCAGAAGGAAAACGTGATATTCTGACTGCGGTCGCAGCTCCAGACCAACTCTCATCGTGAGATACGAACTTCGCATCGCGCTCCGATATCTGCGCGCCCGCCGCAAAGACGCCTTCATCTCGGTGACGACGCTGCTCAGCGCAGTCGGCGTGATGATCGGCGTCGCGGCGCTAATCGTCACGCTTTCGGTGATGGGCGGTTTCGAGGCGAGCCTGAAGCAGCGCGTCCTCGCGCTCAGCTTCCAGGTCGAAGTCGTCAGCATTGAGGGATCGATTCCGAACTATTCCGATTTGCAGAAAAAAATCGCCGCGGTGCCACACGTGAGCGGCTCCGATCCGTTCGTTATCGGCCAGGCGATGCTCAGCTCAGGGCGCGGACTCGGCGGCGTGGTAGTGCGTGGCATCGAGCCCGACAATCCCGTCATCGCTTCCCAATGGTCGCGCTACATGACCGAGGGCTCCCTCGCCGACTTGCTCAAAGCCTACAATCCGATGGCGCCGGGCCAGGATCCGCCGCGGGGCGCGATCGCGATTGGTGTAACGCTGGCGCAGAAGCTGAAGGTCAAGCGCGGCGATCAGATTCGGGTCATTGCGCCGATTGTAGGAGCGGGTGGCAATCTGACGGCGCGTAGCGCGAACTTCGTCGTCGGTGCGATTTTCGAGTCGGGGATGACGTTCCTCGACGGCAACATTGTGTTCATGGATCTGATGCGTGCGCAAAACTTCTTCGGCCGCCCCAACGTCGTCGACGGCATCGACGTTCATCTGACCAACCTCGACGCCACCGATCAGGTCGCCAACACGCTGCGCCAGATTCTGCCGTCGCAATTTCGGGTGCGCAGTTGGGTCCAGTACAATGAGTCGGCTGCGGCCGGCTTTGCGATCCTCCGGCGCGTCTACGCGATGGTGTTGATGCTGCTGATCGGAGTCGCCGCCTTCAACCTGATCGCGACGCTCATCATGGTGGTGATGGAGAAGCGCAAGGATGTCGCCGTGTTGATGGCGATGGGCGCGACCCCCACCGAAATCCGCCGCGTCTTCACCATCAAGGGCCTCATCGTCGGCGGCGCGGGCACTTTGGCCGGCCTGCTGCTCGGCGCGATCGGATGCGTCGTGCTGGAGCGCTATCACTTCATCCACATCTCGCGCGAGGTTTACGGGATCTCGGCGGTGCCGATCGCGGTGGACCCGGTGAATTTCATCTGGGTCGCGATCGCCGCGATGGTGTTGTGTTTTTTGGCGACGATTTACCCGGCGCGGCAAGCCTCGCACGAACTGCCGGTGGAAATTTTCCGGTCCTAACTGCGTTGGTAAACCGGGCGGCCTTCGAAGAAGGTCGTAAGCACCCTGGTCTCGGCGATCTCGGCCGGCGCGATTTCAAACAGGTTGCGATCGAGGATGATCAAATCGGCGGATTTCCCTACTGCGAGCGAGCCGGTCACGCTATCCATTCCCATCGCGCGCGCCGGATTGGCGGTGTAGGCCGCGATCGCGGCGGGCAGATCGAGCGCCTGCTCCGGCCACAGCGCGCCGTCGAATTTTCCGTCCGGGTTGCGGCGGGTTATCAACCCCTCGAGGCCTGACCATGGATCGGGATTCGGAATGACGGGCCAATCGGTGCCGGTGGCGATCAATGCGCCCGCTTCGAGCAGATTGCGATTCGGCCAATATTCGCGCACGCGCTCGCCGACCGCCTGCTCGATACCATCGATGATCTGATTCGGGTACCAGAGAATCGGCGACAGATCTGCGACCACGTTCAGATCCTTGAAGCGCCGCACGTCCGCGCGATCGACGAAGCCGGCGTGGGCAATCTGATGGGTCAGCGGTGTCGCGCCTTTGAACGATCGCACCACATCGATAGCATCGAGCGCGGTCCGCACGGCGCCATCGCCGGCGCAATGAATTTTGACCGCGAGGCCGCGGTCTTCCTGCTTCGCGATCAGGCGGGCCAGCTCCGGCAGAGTTTTGGTGGTGGCGCCGCGAAAGCAGCATCCGTGCGCCTCGTCGGGGACGTATGGATCGATGAAGGCGGAAGTCCGCGACATCGGGACGCCATCGAGAAATATTTTGACGTAGGTTGGTCGCACGTGCGGACTCGCGAATTTAGCGCGTTGATCGATCAGCTCATCACCGACGAGATCGTTCAAAAAGCCGGCCCGCTCCGCCATCATCGAGCCGACCACCCACGCGGAAAGTTTTCCCTGCGCGTCGAGGGTGTTGTAGGCGGACAGAACCGCGCCGCTGACGGCCGCATCCTGCAAGCCGGTGACGCCGAACGAATTCAGGATTTCCACCGCGCGCGCGACCGCCGATACGTTGGCCTCCAGTGAGTAGGGATTCGCTACCTCGGCGGCACGCTCGACCGCCGCGACGGCCGCTTCGAACAGCAAGCCGACCGGCGCGCGCGTCGCTTCATCGCGAACGATGACGCCGTCGTGCGGATCGGGCGTGTTCGCATCGATGCCGGCGAGTTCGAGCGCGCGCGAATTGACCCATCGATTGTGCACGCTGTCATCGCGCAGCAGCACCGGATGGCCCTCGCTCGCTTCATCGAGTGCCCGCAGCGTATCGAGGGAGGACAGCGTGCTGGTGAAGTTGCTGCCCCAGGAGCCGCCGACGATCCAAGCGCCGGGTTTGGCCTTGCGCGCATCGGCGCGCACCACCTCGAGGACCTCCTCGAGGGAGAGCGTGGGCAGGAAATGGCATTCGAAGAGATCGGCGCGTCCGCCGAGAATTGGATGTACGTGGACATCATTGATGCCCGGCATGACCATCTTGCCCTGGAGGTCGATGACGCGGGTCTCAGATCCGATCAGCGCTTTGACGTCGCTATCGGTCCCGACGGCGGCAATTTTGCCGCCGCGAATGGCGAGCGCCTGCGCCCAGGGATTCGAGGCATCGAGGGTATAAATCCTGCCGTTGTGCAGGACCGTATCGGCGAAATCATTTTTCCTGGTCGCAGGCATGTTTCCTCTAGCTCTCAAGCAAGAGCGATATAGGGTAGGTCATAACCGAAAGCCTTGGGACCGACAGCTTTCAACGCCTTGGCCGTCTTCATCAGCGGCGAACAGGGCAGACCTATGACGGTAACTCTAAGTCCGGGCCGCAGGATTTCGGTCGTTACCGGATTGCCGGTCTCGGTCTCAACCAGCGTGATGAGGTCGGGAACCGTCAGCACCACCTCACCACTAATAGTCAAAATGAGATATTCGTTTTTGAAGGCGATCTCGGCAGTGCGTCCCAGGTCGGCATCGACACCCTCGAGGCGTACGGTTCCCCAATCATGACCGGCGCGGAACCGCCGCTCGACGTCGATGATCTTTCCACCGACGAATCTTTTTCCTTGCCCCGCCTCAACGATCGCATCGACCGGATCCCTCCGCGCCGCGCGCGCCGATTCCACCGCGCGTCCAAGCGCGAGAGCCAGGCCGATAGTGCCGCGGATCAAGGTGCGCGTCAGCGACTCATGATCGAAGGTCGTGGTCATGTAGATGAGGCCGCCGTTGTCGGAGCAGATTTTGCGCAGACGTCGCTCCACCTCGATGCCCGCAGGCTCATCGGACGAATGCCGCGGCGTACTTTCACGGCGAGGCTCGTGGGCGTCGAGCAGCATGCCGCCCTCGTGGCTGAGCGCCATCGGCAGGCCCGGCGTGGTGCCGTAAATCATGAAGGTACACATCTGCAACTCGGGGAAAGCGCGCCCGATGCTGTCACCGTCGAGCAATGGTAGTCCGGTCTGCGCGGCGAGGATCAGCGGGAACATGCATTGCAGGCCGCCGATTTCAGCCGCGACGAACGCGCCGACGCGCCGCGTGAGGACTGCGCGCACCGAATCGAATCCAAGCTGCATCGCACGCAGACTCGGCGGTTTCTCGAGGCAGACCAGTGGCGCGCCGATGACGGCCGAGCTGATCGCGAACGCCTCGGGATCCATTTCATTTACGTCGATCACGCGCACCGATGAGCCTTCGCCGAGCACCTGGCTCGCGACCAGTTGCCCATAGTAGGAGTTGCCGCCGCCTCCGGTGCCGAGGATTCCGGAACCTAGTGCCAGCGCCGAAAGATCGCCGCGCCTGATCTCGAAGCTCATTCGAGCACCTCGCCGATGTCGCCGACTGCGCGCGCATGCACCTTGAGCGCCTCCGATGCGAGGTAGGTCAACGCGGCGTCTTCGAGTTCGACCGTCCTGATCGTTCCGGGACGCGCGCCCGCTTCCTCGGCGCGGCGATGCGCTTCGGCTTCGGCGCGCGCCAGAGCCTCCTGGCGCGGAACGCTGGAGGAAAAGGTCAGGTCGGCCTCGCCACCGACTTGCGCCATCGCCGCTCCGTAGGCATTTGCTACCGCCGCATCGGCGGGAGATTCAACCTGGCGGCCGAGCTCGCGCAACAGATGCAGGATCAACGGCGCTCCGCCTCCCACGAGGATGATCGGAAGCTTGCGGTCGAGACGATCGTAGTTTTCCAGCAGGCGCGACAAGCGCGCACGCAGATGCGCATCGACGCGCGCGATCAGGCTCGCATCGAGACCGTTTACCCGCGCGCGATCTCCAATCTCGGCGCGACCGGCGGCGACCGCGATATCGGTCAAGGTCAGTTGCCGGCCGCCGAACACCAGCGCTTCATCGGTGATGCGAAACCCCACGCTCTGCGGTCCGACCACGCCGCTGTCGGCATCGATGAGGCTTCCGCCACCGACACCAATCGAGGACAGATCCGGCATTCGGAAGTTGGTCCGCACTCCCGCGATGCTGAGATCGAGGCCCGCTGGTTGCGGATAGCCTGCGCGAAGGACCCCAACGTCGGTGGTAGTGCCGCCGACATCGATGACGATCGCTTCATCCAACGAAGCGAGGATGCCGGCGCCGCGCAGGCTGTTGGTCGGTCCCGAGGCAACGGTGAAGATCGGCAAGGTCGCGGCGCTTTCCGCGCGCATCGCGGTGCCGTCGTTCTGACTGATGAACAGGTTCGCGGGCACCGCGGCCTGGAACCCGGCGACGGTGCGCTCGGCGAGCGGACGCAGCATCGCATTGAGGAGCGTGGCGTTCTCGCGCTCGAGGATTCCGAAGCGCCCGATGCGATGCGACATGGTCACTTGCAGCTTTGGATTCTCGGCGCGCAACCATTGCGCGACTTGCGCTTCATCATCGGGATATGAGGTTCCGAAGACCGCAGTCACCGCGGCTTGCTGGATGCCGCGCGCGGCGAGGGTTCTCGCGACCTGGGAAATTTCCGCGCGATCGACTGCGCGCAGCGGGCGGCCATCGTACTCACGCCCACCGGCGACGAAGAATGCCGGGTTGTTGACCGCGGCGCGAAGATCCTCCGGCCAATCCACCATCGGTGGAAGCGATTCCGACACCGGACTGCCGACTCTGATCGCCGCGGCCGCTTCCAGATTGCGCCGCTCTACCAGAGCATTGGTGAAGGCGGTGGTGCCGATGTGTACGCGCTCGATGGCGTAATCTTTTCTGACCTGCGCGAGCGCGGCGAGGATGCCTTCGCGCACCTCGCGCGTGGTCGGCACTTTGGTCCGCTCGACGATGCGGCCCTCGCGCACCAGCACTGCGTCGGTGTTGGTGCCTCCCACGTCGATTCCGGCGACGACTTTCATCTTACGATTTTGACCACCTCGGCCAGACGCTCAGCGCTTCATTAAGGACAATTGTATGCCGCTCGGTAGCCCGCTTGCTGCGCAGCCTCGCGAGTGGGAAACACGACGCGATTCTGCGGCGCCATGGAATCGTAACTTCCGCATCCCGGCCACGCATAAATTCTGCTCCTGCGATTGCCTACGACTTGACCGGCGGTTGTCGTCGAGGCAAGGGCCTGTGCCGGCGCAGAATTTGCCATCGGAGCGACTTCATTCGCGCTCACCGGCTGTGGCCAGATTTCGTTCAACAGGCTCGCCAGCCGGAATCCCGCCTTCGCGAGCTGATGGCCCGCGATAACCTCCGCATGGTCCATGTAAGCCGGACTCAGTGCGACCTCCGGTTTGATGTCGCATAGGGCGTGCGATTCACAGGGTTCGACGGGAATGTGCAGCGGGGCATAGATTTCCGCACGCGCGATTTGATGCGACTCCCACGCGATATTCCCGGTATGCCCAGGGTTCCACGTATCGAGCGCCTTCTCGCCGCCGTAGGATTGTTCCAGCTTGTGCGCGGTGGGCTCAGGCCGTCCGGAATCGAGGCTGTCTTCGAGGCCGCGCACGATCGCATTGTCCCAGGCGTCGTGCAGATTCTCGGCGTGCGGATATGACTCGACTCTGATGCAATTGCCGCCCTTGTCCGCGTCGTTCGCGGCGTGCAACGGTTGATGGATATCGCCGACGAAATGGATCAGGAAGGCCAAATCTCCGTCGGCGCCCCATTGGTCATAATTTCCTTCTTTCAGGCGCTTCGAGTAGTCGTCGATTTTGTCGGTGACGCAGTTCCCGCCGGGGCATTCGCGGGCAATCTCGTCGCGTTGATCCTTGAGGCAAATGTCGATGAAGTGCCAAGGCTTCGTGGCAGGATATTCCTCGCGAAATCGCGAATCGTCGGGACGGGTCGAAGCGGACTCCATCGCGAATGCGATCGCTCGTTGGTCGGGCGGCACGCCGAGGATGTTGGCGACATGACTCCGCGCCGCGGGCGTGAGGTTGTCCGCCGCGATCACCGCGACGATGCGATGCCCATTACTTCCCCATGCGAACGCGCGCCCCGGCAACAGCAAAACGGCTAGCGTCAGGATGTTTGATAGCGCCAAGAGGCGCGCCGGGTTACAACGAAGTGACACTGTGTTATGATGACAACGCGGCGTCGGAAATCGACGCCGCTGCTATTTTGACCGAAGGTAGATGCGAATACAAAATGCAAAAACAAACCCACTTCTCGGCAGTGCCGCGAAGTGGTCCTGAGGCTCTGCGAAGGACCTCGGAGGGCACGATTCGCAAGTGCGAAATCGAAAAAACAAACCCACTTTATCCGCGCAATTGCTGGGTTTTTACGGAGGAAGGTGGTGCTCCAGCAGCGGCCGCGAAGCGCGACCGGCTCTCATCAGTCCGTCACGCGGCATTCCATGCCGACGGGGCATCGGAGTTCGCGGTACTCGGTACGCCGGCCAGCTTCTCTCGCAAAAGAGAGCGGAAGAAGGGACGGATCAGGGAAGTGCAAAACAATCCCACTTCTCGGCAATGCCGCGAAGTGGTCCTGAGCGTCTTCGCGAAGGACCTCGATGGGCAGGCTGATGGATCATAGAAGTGTAAAAGCAAACCCACTTTATGCCCGGAATTGCTGGGTTTTTATGAAGGCAGGTGGTACTCCACCACCGCGCGCAAGGCGCGCGGCTCTTGTATATCGATTGCGAAGATAGAAGAAGGAAGCGAACAGCGGCGCGCCAGCTCGAGCGGCTCTGGACCAGGCAAGGTCGGGGATGAGCAAGAAGCGGCGCGTGGCATAACCAGGGTCAGAGCCCGTACGGTCGCTGGAGCCGCCGCAGGGCGAGCTCGAATTGCGCAAGAGAGGGCGCTGGCCTTCACCAGGAGCAAGCGGTTGACTTCGAGCAACGTCGGAATCGATGTGGGAAAGGATGAATTGGTGGTGGCGGTGCGGCCCAGCGGCGAGTCGTTTACGGAGGTCAACGATGAGCGCGCGGCGGCGCGGTTGGTCAAGCGCCTGAGCGCATTGGGATGCGAGCGGATCGTACTGGAAGCCAGCGGCGGATACGAGGCCCTGGTGGTAGGAGCACTGGCGGCCGCGGGTTTGCCGGTCGCAGTGGTCAACCCCCGTCAGGTGCGCGACTTCGCGCGCGCGATCGGGCAGTTGGCCAAGACCGATCCACTCGATGCGCGGGTGATTGCGCTGTATGCGGAACGGGTGCAGCCCCCGCTGCGGCAGCTGCCGGATGCGCAGACCCGGGCGCTGCGGGAACTGTGTGTGCGGCGCGAGGAGCTGATCGAAATGCTGGTGATGGAGCGCAATCGTTTGCGGATGGCTTCTAAAGCCACCCGCCACGAGATCGCCGGGCATGTCGACTACCTGCTCAAACGGCTGCACCGGATGGATCGGGATCTGGACCAGATGGTGCGCAACTCGCCGCTATGGCGGGAAAAGGGCGAACTGCTGACCAGCGTGCCGGGAGTGGGACCGGTTTCGCGAGCGGTGCGGTTGGGATTGATGCCTGAACTTGGGCAGCTCAACCGCGGCGAATCCGGGGCCCTGCTCGGAGTTGCCCCGTATAACTTTGATAGCGGCACGCTGCGTGGGCGACGCAGTATCCGCGGCGGTCGGGCGCGGGTGCGCCGAGTGTTGTTCGTCGCGACGGTTGCCGCGGTCCGCTGCAATCCCGTGCTGCGCGCCTACTACCTGCGGCTGCGCGCGGCCGGCAAGCCGGTCAAGGTCGCGTTGGTTGCCGCCCTGCGCAAGCTGATCACCATCCTCAACGCCATGCTCAAAACTAACACGCCGTGGAGCCCGCAATGCCACCTCGCACCCTAAGGGCATCAGCTCAAGCATCCTCCGCGCGACCCTCTCAAACACCTTTGGAGGGTCGCGCGGAGGATGCGTCCCTCTTGATTCCCAATACGGTCGCTCATCCGTCTGGCACGGTGCTCGCATCGCCGCCATCGCGAGAACCGCGCCCGCCACCTTCCCTCGCAAATAAGAGCGAGGGAAGGGACGCGGAAAAACCTAGCCGGCGGCGGCGGTGGCGGTTTGCACCTGCGTGGTTCTTCCTTTACCGGTTTCCGGCAGCAGGTACATGCAGCCGATCGGCAGGAACTGGAAGACCAGGAAGAACAGCATCACGTTCTTGAGTCCGATGGAGCTGGCGATCGCGCCGCCGATGTAGGGCGATACAAACGCGCCCGCGTAGCCTACCGACCAGACAAACCCCAGCGCGGCCCCCATTTTGTCCGGCGTCATCGCCGGCAATTCCATCACCAGCGTCGTGATGGCGACGAGCGAGCCCGCCGAGCCGATACCAACCAGCACCAGCGAGGCGCGAATCAACATCGGATCGGGGAACATGATCGCCCCGAAACATCCCAGCAGGGTGCAGATCGCAACCGGCCACAGAAACGGTTTTCGAAGACCGGACATGCCGGTCCCGAGGCCTCCTGCAACTGCCGCGAAGATACCGGTCAGCGGCAGCACGGAAGTCAGCGACGAAGCTTCGGCCAGTCCGAGCCCGCGATACTGACTGAAGTAGGTCGGCAGGAACGAAGTGTAGAGCTGGAAGACCCACATCCCGCCGAACAACCCACACGCGATGAGCAGAATCTCGCGCCGCCTGGCAACTTCGCCCAGCGCCGAGCCCCGTACCTCAGCCGCTTCGGCAACTGCGGTCTCGACCATCGCCACGCGGCGTTCATACCCGAAGATCGACCATCCGAGCGCGACGATCGCGCATACGATTCCATAATCGCGCAGCACCAGCAGCCATGAGGCCCCGACCGCGGTGTAAATCGGCACCGTCAGTTGGAAAACCACGAACAGCCCGATATACCCGCACAGCGCGTTGATCATGTTAATGTAGGGCCATTCGTGCTCACCGAACCATTGCATTGTGAGCGCGCCGGGTGGCGCGATAATGACCCCGTAGCCAATGCCCTCGAACACGCGGAAGACCAGCAGCGATCCGAAGCTGCCGGAATAGCCGCTCAGGATTTCCGCGATCGCCATCAGCCAAATGCCCGCGATGAGCGCGCGCAAGGCGCCGAGTTTCTCCATCACGATCGCGCCCGCCATGGAGAAGATCGCGATGCAGAGCGCGATGATCGAAATAATGAGACCGCCGCTACCGAGCGAAATGTTCAGACTTTTGCTGATCGGCTCCAGGAGGGGTGCCGGGGCGAGCCAAGTCAGCGACTGTGCAAGCAGGGTGAAGAGGAGCAGGACCTCGATGACCCACCGATAGGGCGACAGACGATTGGCATCACTCATTAAAATACCCCGCTGCAAGCTAGACCCTCCTCTATAACGCGGCTGCGCGGAGCATTGCCAGCCTGATTCTTTACGAAGGGATTTCGTTACAGCTTCTGGTCGCCGGAGGCCCACAGGTTGTAGCCAATGGCGCCCATGAAGTAGACCGCAGCGATCACATAGAAGACCGCCGAGAACGAGCCGGTCGCGCGCAGAACAAATCCCGCCGCCGCGACTCCGATGATGCCGGGAATCGTCGCCACAGTATTCGAAATACCCATCAGGATACCGGCGTAGCGGGGCGCTATGTCGAGATGATTCGCCGCGAACGCGCCGGTCGCAAATCCGTTACAGGCGACCGAGATCGTCACCAGCACGATGGCTTCTATCGGTGTCGAGACGGATGGCAATAACAAAAGCGGCAGCGCACCGCCGATGAACGATACGCTTTGAAGGGTCTTGCGCACGGTCACGACCCGAAAGCCGCTGAGCAGCATCCGGTCGGCAATCCATCCCGCGAGGTTGCTGGAGATGAAGGTCGAGATCCATGGAATCAGCGAGAACAGCCCGACGCGTGGGAGTGCCATCGCGAAGGTCTTGTCGAGATAGGTCGGGAGCCATAGCAGCAGGATGTAGAATCCAAAGTTGGTGCATAGATGTGCGATGGCGATCGCCCAGACTGCTTTCTCACGCAGGATGGTGCCCCATGGGATGTCCACCGCGGGTGGCGCGGGAGGCCGGCCCGCGATGATGGTAGCGAGCTCGTCGCGCGTGATTCGAGGATCCGAGTCCGGCGTTTCCGAGGTTCGCCACAACCAGACGCACACCCACACGATGCCGATCGATCCGGCCACATAGAACAGAGCGTGCCATCCAAATGCGACGATAATCGCCGGGCTGACCAGGAACGCAGTCACGGTCCCGAGATGGATGCCGCTGAAGTTGAGGGCGATGACGCGCGAGCGCTCCTCGGCCAGGGTCCAGCGCGCGGTGATGCTGTGAATGGCGGGAAAGTTGACCCCTTCGCCAAGGCCGAGCAGGACCCGCATCGCGATCAGCAGGCTGAACGCTACCGAGGCCGGCGGGGTGAGCAGCGTGGCTATCGACCATACCGCGACGCCGGTCGCAAGGACGCGCCGACCGCCGAAGCGATCGGACATCCATCCACCGAGCAGTTGCGGCCATAGATAGCCCCAGAAAAATGCCGACAGGATGATGCCCTGCGCGGCGGCGTCGTAGCCGCGATCGCGCGAGAGCGGAATAATCGCGACCGAAATGCTGACCCGGTCGACATAGCAGAGCACGGTGGCGACAAAAAAGAGCGCCACCACGGTGAAGCGGCGCGGCCATGCGAGCGGTCGCGCGATCGTTTCTGCAAGTTCGGGCCGCACCGCGCGAGCCTAACCCGTGCCTGCGCGCGAAAGCCAGCGCACTGCGGCAAAAGAGAGGCGCGCGGAACGAACTCCGTGCGCCTCATCACGTCGTTGTTAGGAGAACGGTCTGCTAGCGGCCGAGCGCCTGACGGATGGTGGTCAGGATGTAGATGAAATCGCGCTGGGAGCGAACCTCGCCCATCAGAGCGACGCGCGAGAGCGCTTCCATCTCCTCATTGTTGATGTTGTGGAGGCGGCGAATCTGCTCATTCTTACGGAAATCTTCCCACGCGGAGTTGTCGATGGTGTCTTCGCGCGGAGTGAGCAGCGCCTGGGCGCGCGGATTGGCGAGAAAGAACACTTCGCGGCGATCGAGCCCCAGAACCTCGGCCAGCCGCGAAACAATCTTGTCTGAGGGGTGACGCTTGCCCGACTCGAGGTGGCCAACGTAGGGGGTGGAGGTCTTGATGCGTCGTGCGACCTCCTCCTGAGTCAGATCAAGCTGGCGTCGCCGGTCGCGAATCACCTGCCCGAATGAGCGATCTTTTGCCTTAGCCATGCTGTCTAAATCTCCTGTTGGTGCGGGTTCCCCAAGCCGTTGGTTCGGCTCACGCCGCCGCGCCTCTACAATCTGATAGATGTAAAGTCACTACTAACTGTATGTAGCATTCGTGCACCATCGAGGCAATTCAGGTGGGCAGTGGCGCGGCGGTTGTTGCAGCGTTGTTAACCGCGACGTGGCGTCGGTATCATCCAACAGCGTACAAATGATTCATTTAGGCAAGGTCCGCGACAAATTAGGGTTAGCATCCACCAAAATTGGCATTAGATTAATTCATGCTAGACCGGACGCTTCGCTCAGTTTCCATAAGGATTTCGGCCATGATTCAAGTAAATCGAGTAACTCGAATCCACCGGCAGACTTCGACTCGGAAGCTTAAAGTCTCTTGTTGCACCGCTGGCAAGATTATCGATGCTAATCGTATCCGAGGCCACCTGATGGCCACCACCGTCATAGTATCGGACCTCGAGGTTGATCGATTCTTGTGCGCCTCCGGTATTTTCCACCGCCCCGGTTACAAACGCGCCGTCGGTAGAATGCTGCAATCGCGGATGCAGTACTTTGATCGGCTCCGACCATAACAAACTGTAGACAACAAATCCGACGAAACCCGCCGCGACCACCACTCCTACTATCCTTCCGATTCTCAAGGTTCCGGTTCCGACCGCAAGCCTAGTATGAGCGCGGCAGATCCAGTACGTGTTCGCTGATCGAGTTCAGCACCATCTCCTGCGACACCGGCGCGATCTTAAGGAGCCGGCATTCGCGGAAATAGCGCTCGACGTCGTAGTCGCGCATGTATCCATATCCACCAAGCGTCTGCACCGCGCGATCGCACGCCTCCCATGCGGCGTCGGCGGCGCGCAGCTTCGCGATGTTGGCCTCGGCGCCACATGGTCGACGGTTATCGAATAGCCACGCCGCCTTCATCATCATCAGTTCCGCGGCCTCGATTTTCGAATACGCATCGGCGAGCGGATGCGCGATGGCCTGGTTCTGTCCGATCGGGCGTCCGAACACGATGCGTTCCTTCGCGTAGCGGACCGCCTTCTTGATCGCGATGGTGCCGATCCCGATCGCTTCCGCCGCGATCAGGATGCGCTCCGGATTGAGTCCATCGAGCAGCGAATGAAATCCGCGCCCCTCGCCGCCGATCAGATCCGAGGCCGGCACCTTGAGGTTGTCGATGAAGAGCATGTTGGTGTCGACCGCGGCGCGGCCGAGTTTGTGCAACTCGCGAACTTCCACCGCCGCCGGATCGAGGTCCGCGAAGAACAGGCTCATGCCGTCGGTTTTCTTGTTTACGTTTTCGAACGGCGTGGTACGCGTGAGGATGAGCATCTTCTTCGCTTCGCGCGCCTTGGTGGTGAAGACCTTGCGCCCGTTGATAACGTAGTAATCGCCCTCGCGCCGCGCCGCGGTCTTTATATGAGTGATATCGTTGCCCGCGTCGGGCTCAGTTACCGCGAACGCAGCATGCACTTCGCCCCGCACCACCGGCGGGAGGAAGCGCTGCTTCTGCTCTTCGGTGCCATGGAAGACGATCGGGCTGACGCCGAAGATTGAAAGATGAACCGAGCTCGCGGCCGCCATCGCCCCCCCGGAGCCGGCGACTTCCTTCATCACCAGCGCTGCCTCGGTGATGCCCAAGCCACTTCCCCCGTAAGCCTCGGGGATCGCGACGCCGAGATAGCCGGCCTTGGCAACCGCGGCATAGAAGTCGTGCGGAAATTCCGCCTTGGCATCGCGTTCGCGCCAGTACTCATCGTCGAATTTCTCGCATAGCGCGCGAACCTGACGCACGATTTCCTGCTGGGCTGCCGTCAATTCAAAGTCCATGGATTTTTCTCCTCGCCATTATTTGGTCAACGATCTGGATGCTAATGCAAAATGCACGATTCAAATTTTGCGTGTTAACCCGGCACATGCTCGCTTTATGGGCGTCAGCCCGATCGCTTGGCAGCTAATTCGCCAATAGCCAGCACTGCATTTCATTTTCGAATCCAACGGTACGAATCTTGAACACAAGCGCAACGGCTCTCGCAATGAGCACGCCCTACGTGTGTGGGTGCACGACAACGCGGCGACCGCCGCATGGGAGGAGACACAAGAGTGAGAAGGACTACGTCAACCGGGAAGGGGACGCGATTTGCTGTCGTGATGCTGCTCGCAGCAGGCATGGCGCTAGCGCCGGGTCTGCGCGGGGCATGGGCGCAGACCGCGACGACCGCGAAGCCAACCCACCACAAGAAGAAGAGCAAAACCGTTACCACGACCACCACTACTACCACGACCGCGGAGTCAGACCAGCAGAAGAAGATCGATGCGCTCAGTGCGCAATTGGAGGCGATGCAAAAACAGCAGGCCGATCTGGTGGCCCAGATCAAGGACATGAAGGCGCAGATGGCGGTCGCGGCGCCGGTCGCCCCGTCCAATGCTCCCTCACCCGCAGCCGCGCCCAGTCCGGTCACTATCGGCGAGCATGTCGGAGTACTCGAGAACGACCTCACCCAGACCAAAAAGGATCTTGCGACTAACTTAGGTGTAAGCATCCACGGTCTCGTCGACGCGGGCTACGAGCACAACTTCAACCAGCCCAATGGCAATACGAATCTTTATCGCGCATGGGATCAAGATGGCTTCCAGCTGACGCAGGGCAACCTTCATATCGAGAAAGACGGCACGGTCGGCTTCGTAACCGATATCAACGTCGGCCAGGTCGCGGAATCGATCAACGGGTCGACTAACTACTCGAATTCGCCAAACGACAAGGGTAACGGCCGCTTTATCGATCCGACCCAGTATTATCTGACCTACACCGCGCCAATTGGTTCGGGAATCAGCTTGCAGGCCGGCAGATTCGTAACCCTGCTTGGCGAAGAAATCATTCCGACTTACCAAAGCCAGAATTTCAACGAAACCCGAAGTCTCCTCTTCACTTTGGGCGAGCCGCTGACCCATACCGGGATCCGGGCTTCCTACACGTTTAATGATTACGTCTCGGCCACCGGCGGTCTCAACAACGGATGGGATTCCGGGACAGGCCTCAACAATGGCGGTCCCAGCTACGAGGGTGAAATCATCGTCGGCACCAAAGACAAGAATCTGCTCCTGACCGTCAACGGAATCTACGGGCCCAACCAGCTCGATCATTCCAACTCGTATCGGGGCGCGATCGATCCGATCCTCACCTACAAGCCATCGTTCATTCCTAACACCACCCTGGCGACCGAGTACCTCTACGCCAGCGACACGCGCGGGGGGGCGGGCCCGACCAACTCAGCGGAATTAGGCCACAGCGCAACCTGGCAGGGCTTCGCGCAATACATCGTGTACGACTGGAATGCCTGGGAATTCGCGACGCGCGGCGAACTGTTCGACGACGAAGACGGCGAGCGTTCGGGCACTCATCAAACGCTCTGGGAAATCACCCAGACCTTTACCTACAAGGTTCCTGACGTAACCGGATTGCTGGTCCGCGCTGAATACCGGCACGACCAGAGCAACGAACACGTTTTTACCAACAACGACTTTGTCGACCCGGCAACCGGCCAGCAGCACCTCTGGCGCGGGCAGGACACTCTGCTCGGCGCGGTCCTGTACGCCTTCTAACACTGGCTTCCCACCCACAGGTGGTTTCGACCAGACCACCTGAAGAAGCGAGGCGGGCCTGCTCACGCGGGCCCGCTTCTTTTTGTCGGACGGCAAATGTTCTAGGCTTGGGTCGATGGAACTTGAACAAGAGCAGCGCTGGACCGAGAGCCGTGCGCGTCTGCGCGAGGCGCGGTCCGCGCGCAAATCCGGCTACCTCGACGATGCGCTGCGCTTATACACGCAAGCGCACAACCTCGGCGACGACCACGTGCGATGTCACATGCGCGGGCATCTGGGCCGCGCCGGAATCGAGCTGCGCCAGGGAAAATATCGCGACGCCTCGATTGATACGTTCTGGGCCTCGACGGCGGTGATGGTATCGACGATTCGCCGGATGCTGGGCCGTCGCGGCGCCGGCATCGCGATCCAGTTCCCGTTCGCTTGAATTGCTTGTCTCGCTAAAAGACGGCGAGAGAACGAACTCGCGAAAAGATTGGATCCCGCCTTACAGAAATCCAGACAGGCGTGCGCCCGCGCCATCGTTTTCTCCCTTGTCGATGCGCTGAGGAAAAGGCAAATTGGCCTCGAAACCGCACGTCAACCGGAGGCTATATGGATCACGGCGACCGCCACTTGGAGATTCCCAGAACATCGAACAAATTCTCGCGCCGCGAATTCGTCGTGGTCAGTCTCACCGCCGGATTCGCGCTCTCGGTGCTGCCGGTCTCGGCCCAAACCATCACCACCGATTCCAATGGATTAGATGCCGGCGAGGTGAAGATTCCGGTTCAGGGCGGCGAGATTCCCGCCTATCGGGCGATGCCCGCCACCGGCGGTCCCTTCCCGACGATCCTCGTGGTGCACGAAATCTTCGGCGTCCACGAGCATATCAAGGACATCTGCCGCCGCCTCGCCAAGGTCGGATACTTCGCGGTCGCGCCGTATCTCTATGCGCGCGAGGGCGACGTCACCGGCATGAAGAGTATGCAGGAGGTCCTGCCGATCGTGCGCAAGGTACCGGAGCCGCAAGTCGCCTCGGACCTCGATGCGACCGTCGCATGGGCGAAGAGCACCGGGAAGGCGGATACCTCGCGCCTCGGCATCACCGGATTTTGCTGGGGCGGGCGCCAGGTGTGGCTCTATGCGGCGCACAATCCGGATTTGAAGGCCGCGGTGGCATGGTACGGGCCGCTGCAATTTCCCAAATCCGACAATGCGCCCGTCAATCCCGCCGATGAGGTCGCGAAGATGCATGCGCCGGTGCTCGGCCTCTATGGCGGCGCCGACCAGAGCATCACGGCAGATCAGATCGAGGCGATGCGCGCGGCCATCAAGGCCGCCGGCAAGTCATCGGAGTTCGTCGTGTATCCGGACGCGCCGCACGCGTTCAATGCCGACTATCGCCCGAGCTATCGGCCCGCAGAGGCCAAAGACGGATGGGCACGGATGCTCGCGTGGTTCAAGAAATACGGCGTCCCGGGCGTAGATAAACAAAGCTTCTTCAAACCAGTGGTTGAGAACAAACACGCATGATCATTTGAGTTCGAGGCCGCGGGTGCAGCGGCTCAGTTCGATGCCGCTCCCGACCGGCAGTAGCACTGATTGGATATCCGCCCTGGCGCGGACGTGCTTGCGATACAGCTCGGCGTCGGCGCGCGAGAATTCCGGGAAGATCATGTTGTCCGCGACGACCATCGCGCCCGATCCCAGCTTCGGATAGAAAAGGTCGAAGCACGGGATATAGAGATCCTTCCATAGATCGAGCAATACGAAATCGATCGGGCCGGGAAGCGCGGCGATCGATTCGCGCGCGTCACCCAGCTTGAATTCCACCAGACTTGCGAGACCGGCCTTGCTCAGGGCATTGCGTGCGTATTCCTGCTTGCCCGCGTGCACCTCAAGCGTGATGACTTTGCCGCCGGTCGCGCGCGCCGCCTCGGCCAGCCATACCGTCGAGTAACCGTGCGAGGTCCCGATCTCGAGGATGGTCTTGGCCTTCGCCTCCTTGATCAGAATGTTCATCAACTGACCAGTGGCGGGTCCGACCGGGAGCAGGAACTCGTCGATGTGTTGCATCATCTCGGCCGGCGGCAGCTCCTGCATCCGCTTCATCTCGGCCGCGGCACGTTGATCGTATTCGCGCAGAACGGTTTGGATCGCGATATCCATCCAAAAACTCCTCGAAGCAATAATTTAGTCCACGCTGGCGGCGGGTTCGGCGTCGACGGTTGACATGTCGACCTCGCGACGACGACCGCTGACTTCTTCGCCGGCGTCATGCTCAAGGGGCAGGAACAGCAGCGACGACAACATCCCGAGAATCCCCACCACCAGGAACGGTATCGTGAAATCGTGCGAGGTCAGCGCCGATGCGGGCCGCCCGCCAAGGCTTAGGTGAAGCAACAGCGCGGCAATCGCCACGCCCAGGCTGAGAAAGAATTGCTGCGCCATACTGGCCAGACTGCTCGCGTTGCTCATCAGATTCGAAGGTACGTCTGCATAAGCCAGCGAGCCAAGCGCGGTGAACTGGAGCGAGCGCAGAAATCCGCCGGACAACAAGGCGACGATGATCACGAGATGCGGCGTGGTCGGCCGAAAGAGCGAATAACTCATCAGGATGACGGATGCAATCACCCCGTTGCCGAGCAGGACCGTGCGGAATCCGAAGCGGCGGATGATCGGCACCGCGGTGATCTTCATCACCAACGCGCCGGCCGCACTGGTGAAGGTCAGCATGCCGGAGGCGAACGGGCTCAACCCGAACACCAGCTGCAACAGCATCGCGAGCAGGAACGGCAACGCCCCGATTCCCATCCTGAACAGCCCGCCACCCATCGTCGCCACGGCGAAGGTTGGAATGCCGATCAATTTCAGATTGATGATGGGGTGTTTGCTGCGCCGTGCGTGCAGCACGTACAGCGCGGTGCAAACCACGCCGCCGCCTATGATCGCTATCACCACGCTGACCGGGAGCACACTGCGGCCTACCATCTCGAAGCCGAAAACTAGTCCGGCGAGGCCGAGCCCGGTGAGGAGGAAGCCGCCGAAGTCGAGCGGAGCAACAGAATCTTCACGCACATCCTCAATGAACATCGTGACCAGCATGATGCCGATGATTCCGATCGGCACGTTGATGAAAAATATCCAGCGCCAGGAATAGTAGGTCACGATGAATCCACCCAACGGTGGTCCCACTACCGGGCCAAGGATTGCGGGCACCGTGAGGTAAGACATCGCGGTGACGAGTTCAGACTTGCGCACCATCTTCAGCACGATCAGACGCCCGACCGGGATCATCATTGCGCCGCCGAAGCCCTGCGCGATGCGCGCGGCGACCAGCTGGTGCAGCGAATGAGAGATGCCACACAGGATCGAACCGAAGGTGAAGAGCACAATCGCGGTGCGAAACACGGTGCGCGCGCCGAAGCGGTCGGCCATCCATCCGCTGATGGGGATAAACACCGCGAGGCTCAGCAGATACGAAGTGATCGCGAGGTTGAGGCGAATCGGGTCCTCGTGCATCGAGGTCGCAATCACCGGGAGCGCGGTCGAGATCACCGTCGCATCGAGCATCTCCATGAACAGCGCGCATCCGACGATAAGTGGGGCAAGTTGCGCTGGGGACAGGTTTAAACGATTCGGTTTCATCGATGCGGTCAGGCGGATCATCACTCTACTACAAACGCGGCGTGGGTAAATGGACGCGCGCGTCCAAAAATCCTGCAAGTGCAGTGGTCGGCGAGGGCCGAGCTCCTCCGCCTTGTCGCTTCTTCATGCTCAGACTCCCGGGGGGCCTGCCCGACGCAGGTGGGCATCCAGTTTGCTTTTCTTAAAGCTCCGAATTTTGTTGGTTAGGGAGAGCGATAGAAAGCTTTCAAAATGCAATCCATATGATAGCAAGCGGGCTGGTGCGCCTTGGCAGTGATGTAGAAACAGGCAGCACTGCCGCTTGGATGGGCGTTGCGTTACGAGCGTTTTCGTGCGAGAAAGTTTTGGCAATTACTGGTTTTCAGGATTCCCTTTCAGTCCGATGTGCAATCTGGATTAGTGGCGGTCGTAGTCCGTTCGCGTCCGCTGAATTGATCTCGAATTGAGGGTTCGCCGTTCCCAAAATTGGCGAGGAGGATTACCGGTTCGATGACCCCGAAACAAGTTCTAGCAATGATCAAAGAGAAGGGCGCCGTGATGGTCGATATCAAATTCATCGACCTGCTCGGCAGTTGGCAGCATTTCTCGGTTCCAATCTCCGAGTTCAAGGATGAGGCACCGTTTACCGAAGGACTCGGGATCGACGGATCCTCGATTCGCGGATGGATGTCGATCGAATCCAGCGACATGCTGGTGGTTCCCGATTGCAGCACCGCGGTCATGGATCCATTCACCAAGGATCCGACCCTCAGCCTGATCTGCGATGTTTCGGATCCGATCACTCGCGCGGACTACAATCGTGACCCGCGCAACATCGCGAAGAAGGCCGAGACCTACCTCAAGTCGACCGGCATCGCCGACACCGCCTACTTCGGTCCGGAGCCGGAATTCTTCATATTCGATGGAGTCCGGCACGAGACCAATCAGCACTCGAGCTTCTATTACATCGAATCCTCGGAAGGCGCCTGGACCAGCGGCAAGGAAGGCGGCCTCGGCTACAAGACTCGTTACAAGGAAGGCTACTTCCCGGTCCCACCCAACGACACCTTGCAGGACCTCCGCACCGAGATGGTGTTGGAGATGGAGAAGGTCGGGATTCGGGTCGAGAAGCAGCATCATGAAGTCGCGACCGCCGGTCAGGCCGAAATCGACATGCGCTTCCAATCGCTGGTCAAGATGGGGGACTCGCTGACCTGGTACAAATACATTTGCAAGAACGTCGCGTGGCGCCACGGCAAAACCGTCACCTTCATGCCGAAGCCGCTGTTCAGTGACAACGGCTCGGGCATGCATACCCATCAGAGCTTGTGGAAGGGCGAGACGCCATTGTTCGCCGGATCGGGATACGCGGGAATGTCGGAGCTCGCGCTCCATTACATCGCGGGCATTCTGCATCACGCGAAATCGATCGCGGCCTTCACCAATCCCGGAACCAATTCCTATCGCCGGCTGGTGCCGGGCTTTGAGGCGCCGATCAACCTCGCGTATTCGAGCCGCAATCGCTCGGCGTCGGTGCGTATTCCGATGTACTCGCCGTCGCCCAAGGCCAAGCGCATCGAGGTTCGTTTCCCCGACCCGACCTGCAATCCGTATCTCGCGTTCTCGGCCATGATGATGGCGGGTCTCGACGGCATCCAGCGCCGGCTCGATCCCGGACAGCCGCTCGACAAAGACATCTACGCGTTGACCCCGGCCGAATTAAAGGAAGTCCCGAGTATGCCGGCCTCGCTCGAAGACGCGCTCGAAAACCTCAAGAAAGACCACGAGTACCTGCTTAAGGGCGATGTCTTCTCCGAGGACTTGATCGAGACGTGGATCGATTACAAGATGTCAAAAGAAGTGAGCCCGGTGCGGCTGCGCCCGCATCCTCACGAATTTGCGATGTACTTCGACGCGTAAGACTTCACTGTCCTCCTCCAGTGTCAAAGCGGCGGGCCTTCGGACCCGCCGCTCTTCTTTTGTGGTGTTACAGGGCGAGCGGTGGAGACGTAATCAGCGGCGGGCGCTGCTGGTCAGTCCAATCAACTCGCTATTGGTACAAGACCGGCCGCTATCGATGTCGGCGATCAGACCCTGAATGCGCTCGGTCTGCCGCTCCGGGGACCGGCAAACTGCATACCCATCCAAAGCCGCACTTGGTTCGGTGAAGCTCTGGCCGAGATCGTTCGGGCATTCCCCGTTCGGACTATGGAGATAGTCTTCGAGGTAAGACTCCAGCGGCTTGCCTTTGCGCAGCGCAAGACAGTAGTAAAGCTTCTCCGCGGGAGCTCCAAGATAATAGCCACTCAAGCTGGCGAACACCTTGAGAGCTCCAGGAGAATTCATGCTATCGAAGCGCGACAGCCGGCCAGTCACGTATTTCATGTGCTCGTGGTACGCCGTGCCGGCTCCTGGGGTTTGTTCCTGTACATAAATCGCGAGGTCTGACACGATGGCGAGCTTAAGCAGCTTCGCCTCGGCTGATCGTTCGACCGCGGCGGCCGCTACCGGAGTCGGAGTGACAATTGCGGTCGGCTCCTCCACCACCGGGTGATAGTGATACGACCATGATCGCGCCAGCACGGCAGAATTTCCGGCTAACAGGACCATAGCCACAGCAGTCCACAGCCGAAGCGTGTTTGAGATTACCCTCATAGCTTCGTAATGCCCACGCTGATAGCTGTTATCGCCTTTCAGCTAAGTCCCTTGAGTTTCAAATCCACTGCTTGCGTACCAGCCAGACCTTCACCAACTGAGTTAAGCCGACATACGCCAGTAGGGTCAGCAATAAGAGTGGCCAATAGTTGAAGGGGAGCGGTACTAGTCCCAGCCATTCTCCAATCGGAGAAGATGGCAGCCACATTCCGACTAGCATTATCGCCGCCGAGGTCATGATTAGCTGCCAACTGGCGCGGCTCTGAAGGAACGGTATCTTGTTAGTTCGGATGACATGGATGATGAGGGTCTGAGTCAAGAGAGACTCGACGAACCATCCGGTCTGGAACAGCGCGGCAGCATAGGTCGAGTCCGGATTCAAAAGGGTCGCATGAGCGAAACGGGCGGCTAACTCCGGCGGCGGCATCAGCCCCAGGTTGCTGCATTTAAAGATGAACCACATCATCAGGTAGGTCGTGTAGTCGAAGATCGAGCTGCACGGCCCAATGAAGAGAATGAATCTGGCGATCTCGCCCATCTGCCAGGGCCGGGGCTTAGCTACTTGCTCGGGATCAACCTCGTCGGTTGGGATCGGTACTTGCGAGAAATCGTAGAGCAGGTTGTTGGTTAAAATCTTTAGCGGCGACATGGGCAAGTAGGGTAGCCATAGGCTCGCGCCTAGCACGCTGAACATATTTCCAAAGTTTGAACTGGCGCCCATCCGGACATATTTGAGGATGTTAGCGAAGACCCGGCGACCTTCCAGAACTCCTTCCTCGAGAACCAGTAAACTCTTCTCCAGTAAAATCGCATCCGCGGCTTCCTTGGCGATGTCCACCGCCGTATCCACTGAAATGCCGACATCCGCGGCCCGCAGCGCGGGCGAATCGTTGATGCCGTCACCCAGGAAGCCGACCACCCGGCCTGACTTCTGCAGCGATTTGATGATGCGCTGCTTATCCAGCGGCGATAGGCGCACAAAAAGCGTGGTGCTCTGCGCGGCGGCCGCCAACTGAGTGTCATCCATCTTGTCAATCGCCGCGCCAGTGAGAACATGCTCGAGAGAAAGGCCGACCTGCGTGCAAATCTTGCGCGACACCAGTTCATTATCGCCGGTCAGCACTTTCACGGTTATCCCGTGTTTCTGTAGCGCCGCGATCGCCGCCGCGGTGGTCTCTTTCGGTGGATCGAGAAACGCGATGTATCCCTTCAGAATTAGTTTCTCCTCGTCCTCCTTTCCATAGACTTGTTTAGACTCACAGTCGCGGTAAGCGATAGCCAGCACCCGAAAGCCGTCGGCCGATAGCTTGTCGTACTCCTCCTTGAGATCCTCCAGCAGGACCGGATCCATCGGGTAAATGTCGCCCTCGAGCTCGAATTGTGTACAGCGGGTGAAGACCGACTCAGGCGCTCCCTTGCAGATTAGGCGATGGACTCCTTCCGGAGTGGCCACCACCACCGACATCATTTTGCGGCTGAAGTCGAAAGGTATCTCATCTACTTTGGAGTAGTCGGCAGTGTGCACATCTTCATGAACCTCCACATGCTGCAGAACCGCGCGATCGAGAACATTCTTGAGGCCGGTCTGGAAGTAGCTGTTCAGAAACGCCAGTTGTAGAACTCCTTCGTCCTTCTGGCGGGCAACGTCGCAGTAGTCCTCAAGTATGACGTGGTCCATGGTGAGTGTGCCGGTCTTGTCGGTGCATAGCACATCCATCGCACCCAGATTCTGGATCGAGTTGAGCCGCTTCACGATTACTTTCTTGCGTGACATCAGCATCGCGCCTTTCGAGAGGCAGACACTGACAATCATCGGAAGCATTTCTGGTGTGAGTCCGACCGCGACTGCGAGAGCGAACAGGAAGGCCTCGCCCCACCGATGCTTGCTGAAGCCGTTGATGAAAAATACCAGCGGCACCATCACTGCCATGAAGCGGATCATCAGCCAGGTAAACGATGCGACACCTCGATCGAAACTGGTCGGCGGCTGTCTCTGTGTGATCGCGCTCGCCATCGTGCCGAGATAGGTCTTCAGTCCAGTCTCCACGACTACAGCGCTTGCGGAGCCGCTCTCGACACTGGTGCCCAGAAAGCAGACATTGCTTAGCTCCAATGGCGACTTGGCGGTGGATAGCTCTGGCCGGTCGAATTTTTCAACCGGAAAGGATTCGCCGGTCAAGCTGGCTTGCGTGAGGAAGAGGTCCTTGCACGAGAGAAGGCGGACATCAGCTGGAATCATGTCGCCGGCAGCCAGCTTGATGATGTCACCTGGTACCAGCTCTGCGAGCGGGCTCTCTCGCTCTTTGCCTTCTCGAACCACCGTAGCGGTAACCCTGATCATGGCCTTGAGCTTGGCTGCCGCGGCATCGGCCCGAGCTTCTTGAATGAATCTTAAGGAAACCCCCAGTAGCACCATCAACAGCATCAAGGTGCCGCCGACATAATCGGAGGTGTCCTGGGCGGTCGCGAACGAGATGACCGCCAGTACGGTAAGGAGGATCACGAGAGGATTCAGGCAAGCCCTCAGCAGCAGATTCAGCAGGGTGAACCGCTGCTCGCGGGCGACGATGTTGAGGCCATACTGTTCAAGCCGGTTGGCGGCTTCTTCCTCCGATAGGCCACCTGATTGGGTCTGGAGTTCGCGCAGTACTTGTTCTGCCGTGAGCGACGCGTTTTTCGAAAGCTTCGGCGAGAACTCAGCCGGAGCGCCCGCGCGCCTGACGGTTGGCGGGAAGCCTTTCGGAAGAACAGAGCTGGGCAACGAGGCCATAATTTTCTCCGCGGTAGCCGTTCGAAGGATCTATCCGCCGTGCTTCACAATTCGAGGTGAAGTCGTAAGCCCGGTACGACGACGGGGCCTCGGGCGCGGTTGTAGCCCGGATTGTTGACATACTGAAAGTCGAACGCGCCAAAAAGTCCGCGCGCAATCGGGAAGTTGTAGTAGGTCTCCATGATCTCTTCCGGCCCGTAGGAAAGGTTTCCATCTCCCAACACAAACCCTAGCCCGCCCAGCGCAAGATATTGCCGATGGCGTCGCGATATGCCATTGACGACGAACGCTACTCCCCACTTATCCTGCGCGCGATGCCACCAGTCGCCGCGAAGGTCGCCGCCCAATGACACGGTCTGGTCGACTTCAGTATAGGCCCAGGACTCATGTTGTCCTTCGTTCCAGCCGGCGCGCATGAATACCCGAGCCTGATCGGTCAATTGTTGCTCGAGGTTGAGACCGAAACCGTACTTCATCGCTACTCCTTTGACGTGGTTGTCTATATTGGGAACGGCAAGTATCGGTTTGGTCTGGTTCTCGAACTGATCGATCGCGAAGTGATAGTCACCCATGTTCGCGAAGTTGGTAAAGCCAAGCAGTCGGATTGCTCCAAACTTTCCCGCTATCAAATGAGGATCGTATTCAAGTTCATAGTTCTCGGCGTGGGCATCCTGTAGATTCCACTCGAGGTTAATGCCATTGGCAACGGTTGGCTCCAGTGCTTCCGCAAAGCGCGCGGCGAAATCATGGTCGTAGTACTCGAATACCGCCGCATAGGTGTATCCGCGAGTATCGGCCGCATAGTCCCATGCGCCATTGTTGTCGACCGTCCAGTTCATGAACTGCATGTGACTGTCGCTGGCGACCGAATTCAGATCGAGGAAATCCGGCAGCGACATCTGTCCCACATGAATGTCGATTCGCCGAGCGGGAAGCGTGGTGAGCAATGACAGGGGGCTGCGCTCTTCCTCGACATTGTCTTCGCTTAGCCGGATCACTTTGCGGATCCAAATCCGCGCCAAGTAGGGCTGGGAGCTCAACTGCGGATTCCTTACCACGTCGAGGTTGACGAAACCTCCGAGTCCAAGCCCTTGGCTGAGGCCGCTCCACCCGGATGACTCCGCGTCCAGCACTATCTCGGTGCTGTCGTTGAGCTGGAACCCGGTATAGAGAGTCACTACGCGCGAGACCGATTGCTCCTCGGCGTGGTCAAGGCTGTTGGGACCGCTGTAGTCAGCGTGAAACCGCGGATGCATTTGCGCGATCACATTGACCTGCGCCGACAGCCAGAATGGGCTCGTTTGGGAGTGATGCAAAACCGTGTCCTGGTTATGCTCGCCGTGATTGATCATGTCGTCCCATAGCGAGGTGACCGGTGTAACAAGGTTAGCAGGCCTGGCTGCCGAGGCGGCTGTGGGCGATGGAACGGTAACCGGCGGATTCGCGGGAGCAATTGTGCCGCCACTGCCGGTAGCGGCTAACTTCTCGGCTGCTCGCAAGCCCGCCTCGTAACCCGCTTGATAGCCGCGATGGTATTCATCGTCAGTTTTGGAGATGCTTCCCGAGCCGGTTTGCGCTCGCGCCGGGACCGCCGAGGCAAGAAGCAAACAAATCAGTATCGCCCAGCCAGTAGCCGGGCCGCGAATCGTCGATTTCCTTACCTTACCAACGAGCATAATTTCCTCGCGTCCGATGCCCCGGATCCACATCGCAATTTGCGCGGAATCCTACAACACCCGCTCCTTCGGATAAGAGGGGTCCGGCTCGCGTAATGAAACGTTAACAGTGCTCCGGCGGTTCGAGGATTCGGCTCGCGCGTGATGATATGGAATTGCGGTGAATTGACTGCGGGTTGTTGCGATCAGCCTCGACATCTGTTCGGCCTCCTGTCGCCCGGCCGCAATGTCGTCGCTCCAACGAGACTCGGGCCGGATGAATTACATCCTGGACCGAAGGTCTCGTTCGCCTCGTGCTCGAGGCTGGGGGACCGAGCCCGAAGGCTGTGCTGTCGATCTCCCCTGCGCCGTTTTCTGGATCGGCGTGAACTACTCCCCTAAGGCGAGACGCAAGCTATCAGGGCGGTCATTGCGTGTCAAAACTCTGCGCCCGGCCGCCACCATGCCTCACGAGTTGCGACCGCGACGTTTCACGGTTTATGCGCGTTTACGAATGATGCGCCGCGCCCATGTTGAGGCTGAGCTGCGAGGGCCGGTGCGCTGTGGGCGTCGGAGGCGCGTTGCGCTCGTGGGTTGGTGCGAAGCCATACTTGATGCGCAACCGATCCATGATCGCGCCGATGCGATTCTCGTAGTCGGTCGGCGCATAGACCGCGCGCCCATAGAATGCGTCGATCTGCGGCGCCAGCTCGGGAAATTTCTCGCGCATGAACGGAAGGAAGCGCCGCGCCGCGGCGGGCTTCAGAAACAGCGGCCTCCACCATACACCCTTCGCTCTCGCCTCGCGCGCGGCAACGATCACGCTTTCGATCGAGCGCCGCGAATCGGTCAGCCCCGGGATCATCGGCATCATCAGGACGTCGCAGTGGAGGCCGGCTTTCGCGAGCATCGCGAGCGTGCGCATCCGCAGCTCGGGCCGCGGCGCGCGCGGCTCCAGCACGCGCGCCAGACGCGGGTTAAGCGTGATGCAGGAAAAGTTCACCGAAATCTTCGAGCGTTGATTGATTCTCGCGATGAGATCGATGTCGCGCGCGACCAGCGTCGACTTGGTCGTGATCGATAGATGCAGCCCGGACAGTTGCGCGAACACTTCCAGCATCCCGCGGGTCAGTCCGAACATCCGTTCGGCCGGCTGATATGGATCGGTCGCGGTGCCGATCGCGATCGAATCGTCGCCGATAGGAGTACGCGAAAGGGTGCGCCCCAGCACCTCGGCCGCCATCCGCTTGACGAAGATGCGCCGCTCGAAATCCATCGGATCCTTTAGTTCCAGAAAGTCGTGAGTATAGCGCGCGTAGCAGTAGACACATCCGAACTCGCATCCGCGGTAGGGATTGATAGTCCATCGGAACGACATTTTGGGATTGGTGCAGCGGTTGAGGATTTGCCGCACCGGCATCTCATGAAACTCGACCCCGCGATGAGGTTCGAGCGCGTCGTCGTGGGAATCGAGGTCGAAGGCGAAGTCGAGGGCGGCACTCATACGAAACTCCTATTGGCTGAGTTTCGCTTTTTCTTCGCTATATGTCAAGCCGTTTACTCCCATATTCAACGGATCCATTTCCAGTTCGACGATCGGAATGCTCCGCGCCTCGATATCAAGAGTGGCATTTGCCAATGCGGTGGAAACATGCACGAAGAGTTCTGTTGTCTAATGACGCGATGAACAATCCGCGACTTGATTACGTCTGGAATGGTTGAAGGCAAACCCGCAGCCTTGCGGAGCCGGTCGGTTGTCGCATTTCCGACTAAACCTCTACGCGCCGCACCTCACCTACAAGGAAGGAAATCATGAGAAACCACAAACGTTTGATTACCCTCGCAATGGCGGCCCTGTCGCTGCAATTCCTGGCGAGTTGCTTTACCTACAAAAAGGAGGAGACCACCACTCCCGCGCCGGCGGTCGTGACGGTGCCGCCCACGACCACCAGTGAGACCACCACCAGTACGACCACCAGCGATGATGGCACGACCCGCCGCTCGACCACTACGAACTATTAGAGTCCGGTCGGCGTTCCCTCGATGCGCGAGGGAACGCCTACGTAACTGCTAGGCTTTTTTTGCGCCGGGCAGGAAATCGTCGAGGGGGACCCCGCAGCTGTTGAGCGCCCACGACACCAGGTTGTACTGCCCGATGGTGAATATCAGGTCCATCATCTGCTGGGTGTTGTAGGTCTTGGATAGCGTTTTCCAGGTCTCATCGGATACGATCGAATTCTCGAAGAGATCGTCGGCCGCCTGCAGGATGGCGGCATCATGCGCGTTCCATCCGGCCTTGGGACCCTTGGTGATGCGATCCATTTCGTCGTCGGTGATGCCGATTCCCTTCGAGATGCGCTGGTGCTGCTCGAATTCGTAGGGCGACTGATTGAGCCATCCGATGCGCAGGATCGCGAACTCGCGATCGCGCGGCGAAAGCGTCTGCTTTTCCGACAAAATGTAGGCGCCGAAGCGGCCCCATTCGCGCGCCAGCAGTGGATGGTTCATCAGCACCCGAAAAATGTTGATGACCTTGCCGTTGACCTTGCTGCGCTCGCCGCGCTCGCGGTCCTCCGGGGTGAGCGTCGAAAAGTCGCGAAATGGTACCCGCTGGGTTCGTTCCTTCATAAGATGTCCTCCATGAGTTGAATTGCGTTTTTCTTTATTCGCCTATCGTCACGACGATTTTGCCGATCTGCGCGTCGCTTAACATGTAGGCGTGCGCATCGGCGATTTTTTCGAATGGAAAAGTTCGGTCGAGCACCGGCTTGAGCGCGCCACTGCTGAATGCGCCGAGCAAATCGGTGGCGAAGCGCTCGCCGCATACCAGCGACTCCTCGAGCGAACGGGTGCGAAACGTCGCCCCGATGATGCAGACGCGCTTGCGCGCGACCTCATCGAGGTTGCATTCGCCGACCTGACCCGCGTTGCGGCCGACGCTCACGAAACGGCCTTTGATTGCGAGCGCGCGAATGTTGTCCGCCAGCATCGGGCCGCCGACATTGTCGATGATCACATCGATGCCGCGCTTGCCGGTCGCCGCCATCACCTCATCGACCCACTTCGGCTTCCCCGGATCGATGACCTCATGGGCGCCGAGCTCGCGCAGCGCCATGGTTTTGGAAGGTGAGCGTGAGGTCGCAAGCACAACGTTGGCGCCGAGATGGCGCCCTATCTGGATCGCCGCGGTGCCGACGCCCGAGGATCCCGCGGTGATCAAGATCGATTCACCGCGTTGCATCTGCGCATTGCTCACGATCGCGTCATGCGCGGTCACGAACACATTGGGAATCGAGGCGGCCTCGGCCCATCCAATGCCCTCGGGAATCCGCATCAGAGCGCGCTGATGAGCGATGGTAAACTGTGCATATGAACCAATCGCGCGGCCCATCACGCGATCGCCCACGCTCCACGACGTGACGCCGTCGCCGCGCGATGCGATCTCACCGGCAAATTCGCTGCCGGAGCGCATCGGGCGCAGCGCGGGATTGTCGGAACGAAGCAGCGGACGCGCGAGCAACTCGCCGCGATTGGTGCCCGACGCGTGCACCTTGATGAGAACCTCGCCGGCGCCGGGGGTCGGGGTCGGAATATCGCGAAACTCGAAGATGCCGCCGCTCGGCCCGGGGACGGTAAATAGCGCTTTCATCTATCGCGCAATAGCACCTTCGATGCGGATGCGAAAGTTGACGCGGACCTGGCAGCAATCTAAAGGTGGCTACATCTCCCGCGGAGGCTCCCACGATGGACATTGCCGAGCTCGCCAGGCGCATCACGGTTCTCGAAGACATCGAGGCAATCAAGAAACTCAAGGCGCGCTACTGCGCCGTATGCGACAACGATCACAATCCCGATGACATCGTTAAGCTGTTCGCCGAGGATGGCATCTGGGAGGGCACTGATATCGGCGCGCACCAGGGGCATGCGGCGATTCGCAAACTGTTCGAGGGCTTCCGCGATCGCATCAGCTTCTCGCAACACAACGTGATGAATCCGATCATCGAAGTGAACGGCGATCGCGCCAAGGGGCAATGGTACTTCCTTGGGCCGTTCACGATGCGCAAGCGCAACAACGCGGTATGGCTGGCGGCGCGCTATGAAGAGGATTACGTGAAGGTCAACGGAGAGTGGAAGTTCCAGCATCTGCGCGCAATCGGCCGAATGTCCGCCCCCTACGAGAAGGGCTGGGCGAAGTAGAGGTGGCCGAGTCGCTTACGAATGAATGGTTCTGATCGCCATTAAATTCGTTCGGTGGATGGCCTTAGTAGGTTTCTCAGTCGTTACGAATTCTTCGCAGCCGGTCTGATGCGCCGCGGCCAGGTTGAGCGCATCCATCGCCGACAGACCTGCATCGGAGGCGATGGTGAAAGCCGATTCAGTTAGCTCGACATCAACAGTCGCCCACTTGAAAACATCGCGAAAGAATCTCTGGTAAAACCTGCGCTCCTGTTCGCGCTCGAAAAATCGTGTTTTTGGGAGGATCTCCAGCATTACGAAAATACTGGACGCGAACTCACGCTCTCCATCATCCAGAAGCTCCAACGCTAAATCGCCTTCGCGACCAGTGCCACGGAATGCTGCGATCAGGACTCCGCTATCGACGAAGGTGAGCTTCACTTAATCGTCGGTTAAGTCGCCGGCTCGCCGAGAAAGAATTTCCCGCTCCAATTCCTCAGAATTTAAGAGCCTCATTCCGGAAGCGACGGCGCGCTGACGAATCGCCCAAAGGTCCCGTCCCAGTTCGGTCTTGGGAGTAAAGGAAAAATCCTTCGCAACTTGCGGCTTTTTTTTCGCGACGGCTTTTTTCTTGCCGCGCGTTGTCACAACACTCTTCCTGGGGAGGCTCTTCTTTCGGTTGTTGGGACGGCTGGTCATAAGTGCAGTGTGCCACCGTTACTGAAATGGAGGAAGGAGAGGACAACGTCACGCGCGGGCGCGCGCCCATGCTTGTAACTCCTTGATGCGCATGTAGCCGCCGCTGCCCTCGACGATGCCCTGGGTGCGCGCGTCGTGGATGCAGTCGACCGGACAAAGCGGCACGCAGAAGCCGCAATCGATGCATTCCTCGAGCACGATGGCGAAGCGCCCGAGGAAGTCATCTTCGACGCGATAGATCGCATCGACTTTGCCGGGACACGCGTGGTCGCACGCGCCGCATCCGATGCAGCTTTCGTCGATGTAATAATGTCCGGCCTTGTGCGCCATCTGTTCGTTATACTTCAGTCTGTAAAAATCGTCTTGAAGGTTCCCGACGCGTTGATGAACTCCTGCAGGCTCTGGTTGAAGCGGAAGAACATGTCCTTGCGCAGCGGATCATCCGACCACACGCGAATGGGAGTTCCAGTGTGGCTCAAGTAGTTCAGCGTATGCGTCAAGTCGGGGCGCCCGCGCCCGCGTGCGATGTTTTCGATCATCTCGCGCCAGGTCGCCAGCGTCGCGTCGAGGGTGAAGTCGGCGCGCGCGAGGTCGGCCGTCGTCGCCTCGCGCACGTCGGTCGTTTCAAACTCTTCGAAGGTGACTTGCACGCTCCACGGTTTGCCGCGCAGACCACCGTCCGAGACGGTGAACATCGCAACGCAATCGATGTAGCCGAGATGCTCGTTGCGCGCGCGATTTTGCCCCATCAGTTGTGCGAGGCGCTCGAACCACTCGAGCGAGGGAAACGCGATCGCCTCGTGCGAGGTTACTTCAGTCTGCTCCATTTCCATCAGCCGCATCCCCACTGCATTTCGAGCGGAAGCGTGCAGCGTTCGCGACGCGGAAAGCCCGCGCGATCGCAGCGCTGCAGATATTCTTCGATCGAGATCTGCCAGAGCTTGCCCTGACCTTCCATGCCTTGATCGATCTTGTCGAGTCCACCACCGAGCAGGATCGCGACCGGTTCGGCCAGCGCCGCCTCGCTGAACGAGGTCAGGATGACCTGCTCACCGACGTCGGCAAACCGATGCATCTCTTCGAGCGCCTTTTCGCGATCGGGTGCGTTATCGAGATAGTTCTTCAATTCGAGCACGCCATAGGAAACGTGACGCGCTTCATCCTGCAGGCAGCGGCGAAAGATTTCCTTGTCGACGTGGGTCTTCGCGATCATCTCGCCGGAACGGAACAGCGTGAGCACCAGGCCCTCGCCGAGCAGGTTGAGGAGGAAAGTTCCCATCGTATGGGTCGGAGCATCGTAGATCGCCTTCAGCGCCCATTCGAAGCCGGCCGATGCATGCAGCAATCCGCCACCGGCGATCGCGCGCTTGCGGAAGACCTCCTGATGGCGTGCCTCATCCATCATCTGGGTGACCAGGAAGCTCTTCACTTCAAGGAAGTCCTGCGGGATCTTGTAAATCCACTTAGCCGGGAAATCGGCCGCGACGAATTCTACTTCGGTGAGAAAGGTCGCTAGCTGGCAGGTCGCCTTTTCGAGGTCGTCGGGCAGGCGCTCCAGTTCGCTCCATGGAATGTCGCGGGTCGCGTTCCATTGCCGCGCCTTCGCTTCCTCATACAGCGTGATGACGTTGTCGGCCCATGATTCATCGCGGTCGACCAGCGTGTAGTCATCGACGACGGGCATATCGGCCGCATATTCGTCGCGTACCGAGCCGCGGGGCGCGAAGTTCAGACAGGTCGCCTTCGCGGGAATGTCGCCGTAGCCGGGGACGTTGTTGATGTCAGTGTAGGTCAAGCCGCGCGAGGACGGCTTCGCGCGGCGGCCCCATTTCGCCTTGTCGGTGTTCATCCAATGCAACGAGTACGAGCCCTTCTTCATGCGCTCGACGTTGCGATCGAGAATTTCCTGCCACTTGGTGGCGTGCTGTTTGAATTCGGTCTCGTAGCGCTCGACGGCCTCCTCGTTCATGGAAGGTGAGGCGGGCAGCGGACGGAGCGACTCAACGCGGAAGCTTTCTGACATAAGCATCTCTCCCCGAATTTGTTAGAAGCGCTTGTACCAAATTATTGATAGAAATGTCAATAGCCGCTATTGTGCGATCCGATGGTGCGACTAATCTCGCCTACTAGCATGCCTCGAAATCCTTCGTCACGCGCACGAGCCCGTCGCCTCGATCCTTCGCAGCGGCGGCCGCAGCTGCTCCAATGCGCGATGCGCGTGTTTGCGCGGCGCGGACTCGGTGCCGCGCGGCATTCGGAAATCGCGAAGGAAGCGCAAGTATCGGTGCCGACGGTGTTCTTTTATTTCCCGACCCGCGAGGCGCTGGTGAAGGCAGTCCTTGACGAGGTCGCGCGATTCCTCACCGAGATGACGGTGGAGATTCACGCCTCGCGCGGGCCGGCACCGGATATTGTACTCGCACACGCCAAGGCGTTCGCCGATTCTGTCGATACGCATCCTGACTATGCGCGCGTGTGGCTGGACTGGAGCACTGCGATGCGCGACGAGATCTGGCCGCAGTACCTGGAGTTTCAGGAGAATATCGTTGGGATCATTGCGAATACGATCCGCCGGTGGCAGCGCGAGCGCGGGGTCTCCGATGAGGAAGCGGAGGATGACGCCCGCCTGATCGTCGGCTCGGCACATATGATCGCCCAGATGAAGTTCACCCGATGCTCGCCGGAAAAGGTCGACCACTTTCTGCGGACGCTGGTTCGTTCGGCGATCGACAACAAGTAGCCGACTCCAAAGATGCAATCGATCGCGTCAGCGCTGGCGCGATTCGTTCCGTACAGATCACAAGGACCTTGCTCGTTGTGATGGGCGGCGCCGAAAGACCTTGGACTCGGACAGTATTGCGAGGAGATTAAATATCGCCTTGACAGATTGATTCGCTGGCGTGGTCGTCGCCCAGGCATCATGCTCATCTAGTCCACATCGGATTTACCGCGCCTCAGATGCGCAAGAAAAGGAATTGCAGGTGATTTCGCCGCCCGATAATGGGGATGCCTCGCTCCTCGGCCAATTGATCGAGGAGTTGACCGCGATTCGCTCCGACATGGTGCTCCTCGAGCATCATTTCAAGCGTGAGCTGAAGCTCGAGCAACCGGCATACGATCACAGCGCGAGAAATCTTCTTCATTACGTGGCACTGCGCCGCCACGACGTGCGAGGCCTCCAGCAAAAGCTGGCAGCACTTGGGCTCTCGTCGCTCGGCAGATGCGAAGGCCACGTCATGACCAGCATCGACAGCGTGCTCAACCTGTTGCATCAACTCGCCGGGCAACCTTTCACCCCGTCGACCAAGCATGCTGCAGTAAGCTTTGCTGACGGCAAAGAGTTACTCGATAAACATACCGACGCATTGTTCGGAAAAAGTTCGACCCGACGCAACGTGCGCATCATGGTGACCGTGCCTAGCGAGGCCGCAGATGACTACGGCTTCGTGCGCGAGCTGGTCGCGGCCGGGATGGATAGTATGCGCATCAACTGTGCGCACGACTCGCGCGAGCAATGGGAGCGCATGGTCATCAATCTGCGCAAGGCGGAGACCGAAACCGGGCGCAAGTGCCGGATCATGATGGACCTCGCGGGCCCGAAGCTGCGCACCGGCCCGATTGAACCTGGCCCGTGCGTCGTGAAGTTCCGGCCCAAGCGAGATTCGCTCGGATTTGTGACTACGCCGGCACGGGTAGGGCTCTTTTCGAAGGACAGGCTCGAAGCCTCACAGTCCAAAGGCGACGTGATGCTACCTGTTCCAGCGGAGTGGTTGGCGAAGGTTCAACTTGACGATGAAGTGGAGTTTTCGGATGCGCGGGGCGCGTCGCGCAAATTGCGGGTCACGGAAAAATCCGGGTCCGGGTTCTGGACCGAATCGCGCAATACCGCCTACGTGACTCCCGGCATCGAGTTGCACCTGCGGCGCAACGATCGATCGGTTGGATATGTCGATACTGTAATCGGTGAACTGCCCAACCTCGCGCAACGGCTGACCCTCAAGCGTGGCGACACCCTGGTGCTGACGAGGGATCCCATCCCTGGCGCAAACGCCAGCCGCGACGATCTGGGTAAAGTGATCACGCCCGCCCATATCTCATGTACACTCCCGGAGGTTTTTGCTAACGCGCGCGCCGGCGAACGAGCCTGGTTCGATGATGGAAAAATCGGCGGAAGCATCAAGAGCGCGACAGATGAGCTTCTGGAGGTCGAGATCACTCAAGCCGCCGAGGTCGGCAGCAAGCTGGGCGCCGACAAGGGCATCAATTTGCCCGACACGGTCTTTAATCTTCCCGCGATGACTGCGAAGGATTTGGAGGATTTACGATTTATCGTCGAGCATGCCGATGCGGTCAGTATGTCGTTCGTGCGCAGTGCCGAGGACGTGCTGCGCCTGCATGAAGAGATGGAGCGGTTGGGCGGCAGCCATCTCGGCGTAATCCTCAAGATTGAGACTCAGCAAGCATTCGAAAAGTTGCCCGACCTGATGCTCGCGGTGATGCGCCACCAATCCTGCGGGATCATGATCGCGCGCGGCGATCTCGCGGTCGAATGCGGCTACGAGCGGCTCGCCGAGGTGCAGGAAGAGTTGCTGTGGTTTTGCGAAGCGGCGCACATGCCGGTCATTTGGGCGACCCAGGTTCTCGAGAGCCTCGCCAGAACCGGATATCCCTCACGCGCCGAAGTCACCGATGCCGCGATGGGCGAGCGCGCCGAATGCGTGATGCTCAACAAGGGCCCACACGTGGCCGAGGCGGTTCGCGTTCTCGACGACATCCTGCGCCGGATGCAGGACCATCAGGTGAAGAAAACCTCGATGATGCGGCAACTACACGTCTATCCCAAACTCGACGACCTCGCCGACTAGCACTCCCGCCGCTCGCTTCGGATTCGCCTAGCAGGCAGTCACCGGAATAGCAGGTTCGCTTCCTTTCAGGTCGGCGGTTCAATGTCGGCTTCCAATCTCTCAGGTCATCGATGACTCGGAGCGCGCCAGTTTTTTTGTATCGATCGGATACAGCAAACATCACGCCCACCCGCATAGGCCCGCAAAACACTGGCACGCCGGATGCTCTCCGTGGTGGATACGCCAATGAAGCAAATCCTTATCCTAGCGTACAAGCTGCTGGTCAATGACAAGGGCAAATATACCGCGCTGCTGGTGGGCACGACCTTTTCGGTCTTCCTCATCGTGCAGATGACCTCATCGTTCGCCGGCATTCTGGCTAAGGCCTCCGCTACCGTGATCAACGTCGGCGCCAGCATCTGGGTGATGGATCCGGCCGCCACCAACTCGGTCATGGGCAGTATTCCGATGCCCGACTACGTGCTGGATGCCGTACGCAGCATCGATGGTGTCAAATACGCGGTCCCGCTTTATTCGGGCGCGGCACTGCTCAAATTGCACGACGGTACTTATCAGGCGGTAACGGTGATTGGGCTCGACGACGCCAGTCTGGTCGGAAGACCGGAACTAATCCAAGGACAGATCGCCGACATTTTCGCCGAGAACGGCTTCATCGCGGTCAAGGACGAAGAGTTTCATAAGCTAGGCAACCCGACGCTTGGGACCGAGTTTGAACTCAACGACCATCGCGGAGTGATCGTCGGCATCGCCACGGTGCCGACCGGCGCACTCTTCGGCACGCCTACTCTGTACACCACTTACAATCGGGCGATTCAGTACATACCGTCGATGCGCTTTACCAGTTGCTACATTCTGGTGGAACCAAAAACGGAATCTGACATCGCAGCTATCAAACAAGCGGTTAACCAGCTTGGTTATCTCGCGCTGACTAACAACGAATTCCAGCAAGGGATCTCGGACTACCTTAAGTATCAGACCGGCATCGGCACCAACACGCTGCTGATGACGGTCATCAGCTTCATCGTTGGCCTGTCGATCTCGGGGCAGACTTTCTACACCTTTATCCTCGAAAACCTTCAGAACTTTGGCGCCTTGAAAGCGATGGGCGCCAAAGGACGTGACCTGATTTACATGATATTGTTTCAGGCCGCTTTTACTTCACTGGCGGGTTATGGCCTGGGAGTCGGTCTTTCTACTCTTCTGATCGCGGCCGCAAAGTGGAGACTCCCGGAGTACGCTTCCAGAGTCACTTTTGCCAACCTGGGGCTAGCCTTCCTGCTGGTCCTCATCATCGCGAGTGTTTCCAGCTACGCGGGAGTACGCCGGGTCTTGAAGGTCGAGCCGTTCGACATTTTCAGAGGTTGATATGGCGGAGGCGGCAATCGTGGCGGACAAGCTCACCAAATGGTTCGGACCGGACGATGCGCGAACCTATGCGGTAAAGGAAGCGAGCTTCGCCGCCTACTGGGGCGAAATGTTATACATCGTCGGACCATCGGGCAGCGGCAAGACGACTCTGCTGAGCATGATCTCGGGAATTCTTCGCCCTAACTCCGGTTCGGTAAAAATCAGCAATCGAGACCTTTGGGCGCTGCCCGATGATGACATTGCCGACTTTCGGCTTAACACTATCGGCTTTGTGTTCCAGGACTATCATCTCTTTCCGCGCCTCACGACTGCGGAGAACGTCGCAATTCCGCTGATTCTTCAAAAGCGAAGCTGGGATGAGGCTCTGCGCGCCGCGGCACGCTACCTGGACGTCGTAGGTCTGGGCGACAAGGCAGAACTGCTCCCCGTGAAGCTGAGCGGCGGAGAGCAACAGCGGGTGGCTATCGCACGCGCCATCGTTCATGACCCTGAAATTCTGGTATTCGATGAACCCACCGCTTCACTCGATGGAGAGACCGGGCGGCGGATCGTCTCCTTCGTTAAAGACAAAATCCTGACCGCGAAGCGCTGCATTCTTATCATCACGCATGACAGCCGGATCTTCGAATACAGTGACCGCATCATGGAGATGGAGGACGGACGAATCACCGGCTTCAAGCAGGGTCAAGCTGTATGAAAAGGCTCAGAATAGAACTCGTGCTAGCCTTTCTAGGACTCACAGCCGGCCTAGTCGGGGCTTATATCTACGGCCTGCATGCCGCCGCGCAAGCGCCTGCGTTCAATCCGGCGGCGAATCCCTACGAGAAAGGTATATACGCCGAAGGTATCGTCGAGAGCTACCAGAACAACGGCCAGAACATCAATATCTATCCCGAGGTAGCAGGCACCGTCGTAGATATTCCAGTTCGTGAAGGACAAACCATCACGAAGGGGACGGTCCTGCTGCGAATGGACGACTCGGTGCAGCGTGCGACCGCGGAGCAACAGGAATCCCAGGCGGAAGCTGCTCACGCGATGCTCGATGAGCTCCGTGCCGAGCCTCGCAAAGAAACCTTTGAGGTAGCCGCGGCTCAACTCACCTTCGCCGGGGCACAACTAAAGAATGCCCAGGACGAACTCCAAAAGCAGGAAGCGTCTTATGAGATCAATCCCAAGTCCGTAAGTAAGTTCACACTCGACGACGCCCGCAATGCGGTGAAGGTAGCCGAGGCCAATCTGAAGGTTGTGCAAAAGCAGTACGATCTCACCAAGGCCGGAGCCTGGACCTACGACATTCAGAACCAGGAGAAGACCTACGAGGCGGACGAGAAAGCGTATCTCTCTTCGAGCGCCCTGCTTGCCAAGTACACGATAAAAGCTCCCGCCGACGGCACTATTCTCGCGATTCAAGCCGCGATTGGGAGTTATGTGACTCCGCAGGGCACTTACGATACCTATACCCAGGGAGCTGATCCGATCATTGTGATGGGAGCCTCGGAACAATATGTAAGTGTCCGGTGTTACATCGACGAGATTCTCATTCACCGGCTGACGCCGGGACCTCAAATGCAGGCGCGCATGTTTATTCGAGGCACCAGTATCAGCGTTCCGCTGCAATACGTGAGAATACAGCCCTACGTTTCGCCAAAGATAGAATTGTCCGACCAGCGCCTCGAGCGGGTCGACGTGCGAGTGCTGCCGATCATCTTTCGATTCGCGAAACCGAAGAATCTCGCAGTCTACCCCGGTCAGTTAGTCGATGTTTATGTTGCCGAGAAATAGCACGCCGAATACTCATCCTGGCGCGCGGGATTACCTGACCAAGGTGCTCTGTCTCGTGCTGCCGGTGTGCCTTGCCGGATGTGCGGTAGGTCCTGATTTTGTAAAACCTCAGGGACCGGTCAATCAGCACTATACTTACGAGGCGGAGCCCAGCAGCACGATCGCGGCCGAGGGCGGTGTACAACATTTCGAACCTGGGGCGAAAATCGCCGCGGAATGGTGGCGACTGTTTGATTGCCCCAAACTGGATGCGGTAGTCATCCAATCTTTCGATAACAGTCCGACGTTGCAGGCCGCACAGGCCAGCTTGCGCCAGAGTCAGGATAGTCTCCGCGCCGGCTACGGCATCTTCTACCCTCAACTTGGAGCGAGCTTCGTTCCCGCACGCGAGCAATTCTCACCCGCTCGATTCGGCCAGAATGCCGGTCCGAGTGTCTTCAATCTCTATACCTTTTCGACCTCGGTAAGTTATGTGCTCGACGTCTTCGGCGGTGAGCGGCGCACCATCGAGGGACTCGGCGCGCAGGTCGATGTGCAATACTACAACACCAAGGGCTCCTATCTAACGCTCTCCGGCAACATTGTGAACGCAGTGGTAGCAGAAGCGGCCTACCGCGCCGAGATTGACGCGACCGAACGAATCGTGGGCTTCCTCGAAGAGCAGACCAGCATCACTGCCGCACAGGCACGAGCCGGGGTCGTCCCTTACGCCAACCTGCTTGGCATCCAGACTGAACTGGCTACCGCCGAGGCGACCCTGCCGCCAATTCGGCAACAGCTATCTCACACTCGGCACTTGCTGGCGACCCTGGCCGGAAGCGCGCCCGCAGACTGGAATTCACCGGAAGTCACCCTTGCCGAGCTCAAGCTACCTGCCGGCTTGCCCGTGAGCCTGCCCTCCGATCTGGTCAGGCAACGCCCCGATATCCTGGTGGCGGAGTCTCAACTCCACGTCGCCAGCGCCCAGATCGGGGTGGCAACCGCCAATCTGTTCCCGAGCTTCACGCTGAACGCCAGCTATGGGTTGAACAGCACTTCGCTGTCTAGTCTGTTTGCGAGCAATGCCGCTTTCTGGACCATGGGAGCCTCTCTGGCCACCCCTCTGATCCAGGGACCATCGCTATGGTTCCAGCGCAAGGCGGCCATCGATGCCTATCAGCAGGCCCTCGCCAACTACCGGCAGACCGTTCTCGCGGCTCTCGCTCAGGTGGCCGATACGCTGGATGCGCTCCAGCACGACGCGCAATCCGTCCACGCCCGGGCCCAGGCGCTCGGCGCGGCCACCGAGGGTGTGCATCTAATCGAGGCAAATTATCAGGCCGGCACCGTCAACTATCTGCAGGTCTTGATCGCGGATTATCAGTACCAGCAGGCGCAACTCGGCTACATTCAGGCGGTAGGACAGCGCCTGCAGGATACCGGCGCGCTCTTCGTCGCGCTCGGCGGAGGATGGTGGAACGTGCCGGAGGGCGCTCCGCACGATTCGACGCTCAGGTAGTTCCTATTCCAGCTCGTAGGGCGCGACGTCGAACAGCCTGCTGGCCTCTTTAGCGATCGCAGGATCGAGCGGGCGCGGCGTAAGCGCCACGCCGCGGCCAAGCTCATCGACGAGAATCTTGAGCGCCGCAAGCCGTGCATATTTCTTGTCGTTGGCCGGCACCACATACCATGGGGCAATCGAACTCGAGGTCTCCGCCATCATCTGCTCGATCGCATCGACGTATTGGTCCCACTTGGCGCGATTGCGAAAGTCCTCGTAGGAAAGTTTCCATCGCTTGAGCGGATTGGTCAGCCGATCCCGGAAGCGGCGGACCTGCTCTTCAGGAGTGATATGCAGAAAGATCTTCACCAGCCGGATGCCGTCGGCTTTGATCGCACTTTCGAATTCGTTGATCTCGCGGTAAGCGCGTTTCCATTGACGCGGCGTGGCCAGCTTCTCGACGCGTTCGACCAGCACGCGCCCGTACCATGAGCGATCGAACACCACGATCTGGCCGAACTCCGGCAGCCGCTCCCAGAAGCGTTGAAGGTAATGCTGGACTTTCTGATGCGAAGTCGGCGCCGCAATCGGATGGACCCGAAAGCTGCGCGGGTCGAGAGCCCATCCGAGGCGCCGCACAATTCCGCCCTTGCCGGCGGTGTCCCAACCCTCCAGCACGATCATCGCGCGCTCGGGCGTCCCCAGATAGGCCTGCTGGACCTGCTGCAACCGGCGTTGCAGCGAGCGGAGGCGCCGTTCGTAATCGGCGTATTCGACCTCGGGATGATCCTTGACCGCCGCGAGCCGAAAGCGTTTGGGGGCCAGAAAATCTTTGGACTTCATCGAGCTAGAACCGTGAATTACACAATTCTACGCGACGATACTACCGTGTGATCCCTGGTGTTTCATCGATGCGAGAGTTACTACGCTATCCCCTCGCCCCCCTAACCTCCGATGCTGAAAGGGCCTGAGCCGAACTGCGTGATCAGGAGCGCCGCGCCGAGCATCGCGAGGTTTTTGGCGAACATCGCCTGCTGCACGTGGGAAGCGATTGGATCGGCCTGATGCCAAAACGCGTGCATCATCAAAGTCACCGGCACCAGAAACCCGACCAGCAGCCAGGCTCCCAGCGATGCCTTGTAGCCGAGCGCCACCGACAGGCCGCCGAGCAGCGCCATCATCCCCGAAAGCGGAACCAGGATGTGTGCCATCGGAACGCCGAGGTCCGCAGCATGCTGAATTCCCTCCTGCGAGAAATGGCGCGGTGCTGCGACGAGGAAAATCAAGGCAAAAAGGATGCGGCCGACCAGAATCATCGTTGCGCTCATAAAGGATCACCTCCAAGAATATTTCTTATATACGAAATATTTATAGATATGCAATATCGCGAAACGTGATTCGTGTTGAAGTCGCGCCGCCCACCACGTTAAATCCTTGCGTGGCCCGAACCCCAAAGCGGCATCCGCCCGGCAAGACCGAAGCCCTGACCCGGCAGCTCGATGCGATCGTGAGCTATTCCGCCGCGATGCAACTTCGCGCCGCCCGCCAAAGCGGACTCAAGCTCAGCCGCCAGGAAGGGTTCGCGGTGAATGGACTGGGACGCGGCGGACCCGCGACGATGGGCGCGCTGGCGGAAAAACTCAGTTCCTCGATGAGTGCGCTGACCGCGATTATCGATCGGCTGGTCGCGCAGGGAATCGTGGTGCGCGAACGCAGCGAAGAAGACCGCCGCATCGTGCGGATCGGGCTGACGCCCAAGGGAGTGTCGTTATATCAGGAACATCTGAAAACGCAGCTCGACCTCAGCCGCCAAATGCTTTCGCGGCTCTCCGCGCAGGAACAGGATGCTTTGTTAGACATCTTGGGCAAGATCGTCGACGGTTTGAACCACGGTGCCGATTCCTAGTCGTTTGAAATTGTTTTTACGCCTGCCTGCAGTCTCGGTGGCGCTGGCGCTCAGCTTTTCACTCCGATCGTGGGCGCAAACACCCGCCCAACTGCCGCCACTGCAGCGAGTTGTCCCGCCTTTCACCGCGAACAAACTGGCGATCCTCGCGAAGCTGCGGCAGAAGGACTTCGCCGGCCTCGATGCCGAATTCGAGCAGTATCAGCAAGCCTTCGAGAAAAATCCGCTGGCGGAGCTGAACGAGATGCTGGCGTTCGATTCCTTCGCGACCGACGACGTATCGGTCGGGGACCTCCTCGCGCAATGGATCAAAGCGAAGCCGAAATCATTCGCCGCCCGCCTGGCGCGCGGTGGTTACCTTTCGTGGCGAGGATGGCGCACGCGTGGAAATTTGCTCGACAGTGGAGCGGCGCCTACACAATCCAACCAGATGCAGAATTATTTCGTTCGGAGCGCTGACGATCTCGACGCAGCGCTCAAACTTAGACCAAAACTCAGCATCGCGTATGCGACTTTGCTCAGCGACGCGCGCGCCGAGGAAGATCACCTGGCCGCTAAGAAAATCGAATCCGACGCGCTCCCGGCGATATCCAGCAGCTTCCTGATCCGGGAGGAAGCGATGGAGAGCCGGTATCCTCGCTGGGGCGGGGATCATCAGGCGATGGCGGATTTCGCGCAACAGTCCCAGGCCTACGCAAAGGAAAATCCTTGTCTCCATTGGCTCCTCGGCTTCGTTGATCGGGATGAGGGCGAGATGCTGGCGATCGATGGCGAGCTCGACAAATCGATCGAAGCGCTGACCGCGGCGATCAAAAAAGGCGGGGACTATTCCGGATTCTATTTCAGCCGCGGCGAAAGCTACCTACATCGCAAGCGCTACCATGAGGCTCTGGCGGATTTCGACCGGGCTGACGAACTGTCCCCGCAAGATCCGGAATTGATCATGCGCCGGGCCGCGACCTTCGCCCGGCTGGAGCGGCCCAAGGATGCGCTGGCCGATCTGAAGTTCGTCGCCGTTTTCGAGGCCCGCGATAACTTCTCCAGTGAGCTTTATGACTGGGCGGTTGCCGCGATCAAGGAGCAAGAGCAAACCAAGCATCAGGGCCAGAACCTGTAGCTTCGGGCACAAAGCGGCACCACTCTATGCTACCATCAGCCGAGAGTCGGCTTCGTGGCTCGGCAAACGGAAGTTGTGACAGAGGAGGGAGAAAATTACCAAACGAAGGCACTGCGAGCATCGCGAGCAGTGGTCCTGAGCGTCCTCGCGAAGGACCACGAATGGCACGATGTTCAGACGGTAGGAACAGACCCACTTCAGCTTGTGGGAAATCACCTCGACGACAAAACGAAGCCAAATGATCGAGGAAAATCAACGGGTTTGTGCCTGCGCGGCACGAATACCGGAGTCGCTGCCTTCGGCCGGACACCACCACGCACCAGGGCCTCCAGGTCCAGAAACTGGAAGCGGTGAAGGGTAAGAACAAAGCCACTGATAGCGCCGACGTTCTCACGAAAATGACAAAACAAAGCCACTTTATCCGCGGAATTGCTGCGCTTTATGCAGACAGGTGGTACTCCATCACCGGTCGCGAAGCGCGACCGGCTCTCATCCGCCCGTCACGGTTCTCGCATCGAAGCCATCGCGAGAACCGCGCCGCGCACCTTCTCTCGCCAGCGAGAGAAGGGACAGATCAAAAATGCAAAAACAAACCCACTTCCGGCATCGCCGAGAGGGTTCCTGAGGCTCGACGAAGGACCCCGGACGGCACGGCGTTCGGTATCGAAACGGCAAAACAAACCCACCTCGGGCCTCTCCCGCTTTTGGATGGGCGGGAGTAGGATTCATCTTTCGCAATCGCACCACAGGATGGAACGAAATATCGATGGCAAGTGAAAGAGAACGAGAACTACGGCGTCGGCGCAAGCGGCGCAAGGAAGTCCTCAAGGACCGGATTCGCGTCGCCCGCAAAAGCAAAAAGAAAAAACGCGCATAGCAGCATAGGGGTCAGCTTATGGCATACGAAACCTTACTGTATGAGGTCGCCGATCAGGTCGCGACCGTCACCCTCAATCGGCCCGCGAAGATGAATTCCTTCACCCCTCAGATGGGGGTGGAAATCGCCGAGTCGATGTTGCAAGCCGAGGCCGACCCCAATGTCCGCGTCATCATCATGACCGGCGCGGGCGATCGCGCATTTTGTGCAGGAGCCGACATCGGCGGATTCGCCAAGGACGTCAACACTCGCGAGAGCGGTGGACGCGGCGATTTTTCGGGCCGGCGCACGGTGGCGCTGCCGCCCTTGCCGACCTTGATGCGCAATCTTTCCAAGCCGACCATCGCCGCCATCAACGGTTATGCGCTCGGGGTCGGGATGACCATTCCGATTCTCTTCGACGTACGTATCGCGTCAGAGAATGCCAAGATGGGAGTTATCTTCGGACGCGTCGGCGTGATGGCGGAGCTCGGGTCGACCTACCTGCTGCCGCGCATGATTGGCCTCGCGCGTGCCTCTGAGATGATGCTGACCGGCAAGCAGTACACCGCCACCGAATGCCTCCAGATGGGGCTAATCAGCCAGGTCACACCGGTGGGCAAGGTGATGGACGGAGCGCGTGAGCTCGCCAATGAGATGCTCCAGTGCTCGCCGACCTCGCAGGCGTTTACCAAGCATGCGATTCATCAGGCGCTCGATGGGACGCTCGAGACTGCCATGCAGTTCGAGATGTTCGCACTGGAGAAGTGCTACGTCAGCGCGGAGCACAAGGAATACGTGACCGCTTTTATGGAGAAACGGAAGCCGGATTTCTCGAAAATCAAGCGCTAGTTACGCCCTTGATTGACAGATGTCGCCGGAATAAAAGACATACATAACTTAGCGAGTCTTCTTTATCATCTTTTCTTAATTTGCCGGATATACGGACCGGCGACTCGATTTGTTTGAGCCCGGCAAAACCAAAATAACGAGGTAAGAATCATGTCAGTCCATATTGGAGCCATCGCACCCGACTTCACCCAGGAATCGACCCAGGGACCAATCAATTTTCACGATTGGGCGGGAAAGGAATGGGTCATCCTGTTCTCTCATCCCAAGGATTTCACCCCGGTGTGCACCACCGAGTTGGGCGCGGTATCGAAGTTGAAGCCCGAATTCGACAAGCGCCACATCAAGGCGATCGGCGTCAGCGTCGACCCACTCGAGTCGCACAAGAAGTGGATTGCCGACATCGAAGACACCCAGGGCGTGAAGATGAACTTCCCGATCCTCGCCGACGCCGACAAGAAGGTATCAAAACTCTACGATATGATTCATCCGGAGTGGAATGACACCCTGACCGTCCGCTCCGTCTTCATAATCGATCCTAACAAGAAGGTACGCCTCACTATCACCTATCCGGCCAGCACCGGCCGCAACTTCCAGGAAATTTTGCGCGTGGTCGATTCACTGCAGCTTACCGATAGCCATTCGGTGGCGACGCCGGCGGATTGGAAACAAGGCAACGATGTCATCATCGCGCCGTCGCTGCAGGATCCCGAGGAACTGAAGAAGAAGTTTCCCAAAGGATGGAAGGAATTGCGCCCGTATCTGCGCGTGACGCCGCAACCGGACAAGTAGCGCATTGATGTTGAAACGAAAAAGACCTGGTCCTACTGAGGGCCGGGTCTTTCGTTTCATTAGGGTCTCAGGAGGATTCGGAAGTGCAGAAACAAAGCCACTTCAGGAGAACGGGCCCGAACGCGATCCGACATTCTTCCCCTCCTGCAATGTCAAAAAGGCCCGGGCCCGCATCAAGCGAGGTAGTCACGCAATCGACCACCTAAACGGGTAAATAGCTACTGAAAAGTCGAACGCTTGACAATAAGTGTAGTGGAATAAAGTCCGAGCAACTAGGACTACATAAGACTAATTGCGAGCAGACCGCTTTTTAACGCGATCTATTCGCATAGACAGTCATAACAATTCATAGACATGCCTATACAGACTTGAGCGACTTCTATGTAGCTTATGGCTGAAGCGAGCGCCCAACTCCACCCCGCAACTGGGAGACAATCCGTTGCAGCCGTAGGTCCGGCTTAAGCTGCAGCGATCGCTGATAGGCCTCGAGCGCCTCATCATTGCGCCCTTGCCGCGAGAGGCTGACACCGAGCATCGTCCAGTAGTCCGCGGTCCCGGGATCCTTCGCGATAGCGGCGCGCATGGCGCTCTCCGCACCGGCGAAATCGTTACGCGAGATCATCAGCTCGGCGCGCGCGAGCGCCACCGCCTTTGCACCATCGGGAAGTTGCTCAGCGTGTCGCAAAGCTTCGTCGCGGTCGGCGGTCTTGCCCACCGAGTCCGCGAGTTTCGCATACTCAACGTAGGCTCCCGCCGGTGCGTCATCCAGCATTGCCAGCGCGCGTTTCAATTCGCCCAAGGCCTCGTCGACCCGGCCCATCCGCACGTGCACCGATCCCAAATGGTAGAGGTTTACGCCATTGTCGGGCGCTATCTCATACGAGAGCTGGAATTGCTGCTCCGCACCGTTCACATCACCGCGGTCTATGAGCGCGACGCCGAGTCGATCGTGACAAAGACTCGAGCGCGGCGACCTTTCGACGCAGGTGGAGAATAGCGCGTACTCGTCGTGCCAGAAGCTCTCGACGTGGAACAACAGCACCGCGCATATCACAGTTACGGTCGCGGTGGTCGCCGCGAGCAGCCGTCCCGACGGTTCAATCCTCGTTAGGAACGAGACCGCCAGTTCGGCCAGTGCGATGCACCATGCGACCGACGACAGGTATAGGTAGCGGTCTTCTACCAGTGCAATCGGCGTGAAGGCGCGCAGGTTCAGCACCGGGGCTATGGTGATGGCGAGCCAGACCGCGCAGAACAGGTAGACGAATCGGTGCCGATCGTTCCATAAAGCAAGCGCCGCTGCGCCGGCCAAAGCGATTGCAGCGACTAGCGGCAGATAGAACCCACGCGAGGTGACCGCGGTGACGATCTCCACCGGATGGACCGGGGCCGCGCGCCATGGCTCGATAAGCATCAGCGCATAGGTTCCGAGCACGCTGGGTATCGTCAGCAATTCCTGCGTCCGTGTCATGGTGCTGGTGGGGTTGAGGCGGCTGAGAAATCCGAGCACCAGGAATCGAATCAACAGGTAGATCGCGAGCTCGATGAAAAACGGCGTCGCCACGATTCCGGCGTGTAGCAGGCGTTTACGCCATGAGAATCCACCGGCGTTTGGATTCGGAACGGAGTCGGGCGCGAGGAGAACAACATACGCTATGACAATCAGCGGGAACGCCACCGCCGATTCGTGGCTCAGCAGCGCCATCGCAAAGAACAGCGGCGCAAGCAGCTTCGATGCGCTGCTATCGCGTTCGCTGCGAATGAAACACAGAAACGCCGCGAGCACGAACACCGCACTCATCGGTAGCGGAATCGCGGTGGGCCACACCACCGCCTGTGCATGAACCGGCAGCACGCCAAACAGGATCGCGGATACAATCGGAGTCCATCGCGAATCGGTAAGTTCGCGCGCGATCCGGAATACCAGCCACACCGCAATCAGATGGACCGCGATGGTGAGGAGATGCCATCCCGCCGGCGCGAAGCCGAACAGATGATAATTCACCGCCAGCCATACATCTTGTAGGGGACGATAGTATGCGCTCTGCGGCAGTTTGTTGGGATTGCGAAACCACCACGAGTCATTGACGAAGGATCGCCACACCATCGCCCAGTCATTGATCGAGCGGTTGATAAGGATCATTTCGTTGTCGTCGTAGACAAACGCGTTCCCGACGCATCGAAGGTAGACGACCAGCGTGATCGCGAGCGCCACCAAGGGAGTATCCGAGAGCGTCGCGAGCGACCAGAAGCGGCGCGCCGGCGATTGCTTCCGGGGCGCGGTTTCGAGGCGATCGGGTTGGCGGCGCGCGGCGTTACGTTGCTTCTTCGAACTCAATGAACCTGGTGCCTTGCCCTTTCGAATCGCGCCGAGGGTTCGTTCTTAGCCGCCGATTTCCGACAGGATGAATGGTTTGACGCCGCTCGCGCCGGTCATTCGCAGCCAGGTCGGGCCGTCATTCGGCTCCGCCTCGATTTGAAGATTGAAGAACGGACAGCAGCGGCGCTCGAAGGTGATCCATTCCGCGATTTCGATCAGCGAGATCTTTTGGGTCGTCAATTTGAAGGCGTATCCGTTATCGAGTTCGCGGCGCTCCTCGCGAGCGCTCATCAGCTTGCGCGACAATGCGATGTAGCGGGCCCGCTCTTCCGGGTTCATCACGCCAAGGTTGCACACGAACGCAGTTTCGATGTCACTCAACTGATTCCTCCTGCGTCGTCACGCGCTCATGGAATGCCGCATTTTAGCTGTCGTAGCATCATTCCGAAAACTTCCTTGGCCAACACGTCCGCATATCGTATGGTGCCGAGGGGGCTCGATGTCTATATCTGTATCTAACCACGGCGCGGTACGCATTCGCTTCGTTATCGCAATGCTACTGCTTCTGGCTGTCGGAGTCGCAAGGGCCGCCCTCGCCGCCGATTCCGAAGCTCCATTCTCTCTTTTCTATGAGGGACGCGAGTCGCTGGTACTGCATCGCCTCGAACTCGATCCATCCACGCACGTGGTCGCCACTGTCGCCGACGCCCAGGCGGCGGCCTACCAGGATCAACTTCCACCGCCCGGCCCAGACCTCGACGCTCTAAAGGCACGAGTCAACGCCGGTATCGGACTCGTGCTGATTCTCGGCGCCGATGTCGATGCGACGTCGCTCAAAGCGCTCACTGATGGAGCGGTCGAGCAGACCGGCGTCGTCGATGCACCGTCGGGACCTGGTCACGCGATGGCTGACGAAAAGCTCGCCGCGATTATCAGCTACGTCGGCCCTGCCACGGATCCCATCGCCACTAACGTCAGTTGGAAATCCGCAGTGCGAATCCAGGAGCGCAGCCTGCTCAAGGTTTCGTCCGCCGCGACGGTGATGGTCGCAACTACCAGTCTCGATCCGATTCATCCCGGCACGCCGATCCTGATGCGCACGCGGGTTGGCAAGGGCACCATCTACATCCTCAACGTATGGCTCAAAGAGGGCGACCTCGCAGAGCGGAAGGCGAGTTATCTCCGGATGCTGCAAGGCGCGCATGGCGCGCAGAACTACGACTTCCAGCGCTTCTTCTTTTTCAACTGGCTGCTCTACGCGATGACGCGCGAGTCTGTAGGTATCACGCCGGTCCGCTATGGATATTGGATCGCCGCGCCGGTGCCCGGTCCGCTTGCGAAGGCGGTATTGATCGGAATTTTCGCGATCACTTTCGGAGCGCTGATAGTCGGCGTGATCTGGGCGCGCCGCTATAGCAATCGCCATCCGGAGGAGGTCGAGCATTTCTATCGGCGCGGTGCGGCGCCGCCGCAGCCAGCCTCGCTGGGTGCCGCGGCAATGCCGCAGGAAGTACCGCAAGCTCCTGTGGCGCATGGCGATCCGCGCTGGGAGATCGTCGGTTTCCATCGCCCGCTCTCCGGCTTCATCTACAACTACATGCTCAACGTCTTCGGGCTCATCCCCTTCAATTTCCTGATCACGTTCTGGATCGATCGCAACTTCATCAATCCGTTCCTCGAAGCGCGCGGCGCGGGCCAGGCGGTCGCGCAAGTGATGCTCTTCCTGATTCCGCTGCTCGATTTGGGCACCAGCCAGGCGATGGTCAAGTACTACGCGGAGTATCGGGTCAAGGAACCCGGGCGCGCCATCATGTACATGCAGTTCTTCGTCTGGTTTCACCTGCTGCTCGGAGTCGGCGCGCTCGGTGCGCTGGGAGTACTAGGAGCCCTGGCCGTACCCGAAACCGCGTTCGCGTACCTGAGCTGGTTCGTGGTGCTCAACTCGCTCGCGTGGGTACCGCCCTTCTTCCCAATCTTCGCCGCGCTCTTTCGCGGCCAGCAGCGCTTCGATTACGCACAACTCGAGACCCTGCTGTTCTTCGGAATGAATCCCGCGTTTCAGATGATCGGCGCGATCATCGGCCGCCACTGGGGCCTGATGCATCCGGCATACGGCGAGGGGATGGGCGTAGTGATGGGCTTCGCGTTCGGGTACATCGTCGGCAACCTGACGCTCGGACTCATCAGCTGCGTGTTTTACGAGCGGATGGGAATGCGCCTGCTGACCATGATTCTCGCGCATTTCAACCGCGACACCATCAAGAAATCCCTCGCCTACGGCGCCAAGCTGACCGCCGGCACCGTGATGCCATTTTTCACCTGGGGTACCGTGCCGGTCATCATGGGCGCGCTGCTGCCGAATTTCCTCGAACTGAACGAAATCTGGATCGTCGTATACGGACTGACGTTTGCTTACCTCGAAACCGGTGTTTCGATCTTCCTCTCGCTGATGCCGTCGATCTCCGAAAGCTATTCGCAAAACATGATCAAGCTGACTCAGCGCTACATCGACCAGGGCCTTCGATGGGGCCTGATGGCGACCACCATGATGGGTGGCGCATACGTGGTGTTCTGCGGCCCGCTCATCGAAGGGTTGCTGCCTCCTCAGTTTTCACGCGCGGTTGGCGTGCTGGTGTTGGTTCATATTTTCCGGCTGTTCGATTTTTTCGTGCGCGAGCCGGACCAGGTTTTTCAGGCGGTCGGGCGCTCGGGAACGTTCACCATCGCGGCGATCATCGAAAATGCTTTTCGCATCGGCATGACCTGGTTCTTCATCAAATGGTGGGGCTTCCATGGACTGTTCTGGGCGTTCTCCGCCTCCGCCGCGATCAAAGCGCTGTTCGTGTGGCCGGTGATGGCGCGCTATGTCATCGCGCCGGTCTTCAGCGTGTGGCAGACCTTCGTGAACCCAATCGTTTCCGCGTTTGCCAACTATTTCATCCTGCGCGCGATCGCGATCGCGTTGTGGCACGGCCCGGGGCATACCGCGAATACCTGGCTGGTCGTCATGCTCACGCTGATCGGCTCACTCCCAGTCTATATGTTCATCAGCGCACTGCTCGGATGGGATGACGAGGAGTTGCGGGAGTTCAAGGACGCGGTCGATCTGATTCCGGCGCCCTTCGCGATTTTCGCGCGGATCACATATGTGATTGTCAACATCGGATGCTCGTTGAGTCCGCTGCATAACCGCTTCCCCGCCAAGCTCAATGCCGAGGCGGCCCTCGAGGCCGCGCAACTCACCGCCGCGAAAGTTCAGATGCACTAACCGTTATCTCGACGCTCGACACGGGGAGCGCTAGCCTCGAACCCACATCCTTCAACCTGAGCGGAGTTTTCATCATGGACTTTCCCGAAGGCACTTTTACCATTGGCGGCGATCTGAAAGTTCGGCGGCTCGGGTTCGGCGCGATGCGCATCACGGGCCGCGGGATATGGGGACCGCCCGCGGACGAAGATGAAGCCATCCGCGTGTTGCGCCGCGCAGTGGAGCTCGGCGTAAATCTCATCGACACTGCGGACTCATACGGGCCGGAAGTTTCGGAGCGCATCATCGCGAAGGCGTTGCATCCGTATCCCGCAGGCCTGGTGATCGCGACCAAAGGCGGCTTGCTGCGGCCCAGTCCGGGTCAATGGAGTCCTAATTGCCAGCCCGCGCATCTCAAGGAAGCGTGCGAGGGCAGTTTGAAGCGGCTGAAACTCGATCGCATCGATCTTTACCAGCTCCACACCCATGATCCTCGCGTGCCGGTGGAGGATTCCATCGGAGCGCTGGCGGAACTGCAGAAGGCGGGCAAAATTCGTCACATCGGGGTGTCGAACTTTTCAGTACCTGAGTTGAAGCGTGCGCAGAAGATCGCGCCGATTGCTTCGGTACAGAATATGTACAACATGAGCGATCGCAAATCCGATTCGGTCCTCGATCGGTGCGCGGCCGAAGGCGTCGGCTTCCTGCCCTACTTCCCGCTCGCGGTCGGCAGTCTCTCGCGCGGCGGTTCGCGGATCGATGCGATCGCGAAGCATCACCACGCGACACCGAGTCAAATCGCGCTCGCATGGCTCCTGAAGCGCTCGCCGGTAATGCTGCCGATTCCGGGAACTTCTTCGGTCGCGCATCTGGAAGAAAACGTCGCCGCCGCGAACGTCCAACTCAGCGACGACGAATTCCAATCGCTCGCGCGCTAGGCCGCCTTCGGCGTGGTGAATTGGCGCGGCAGCGTGCCGATGATCTTGTCGCGCTCGAGCGCCTCGATTTCGGCTTCGGACATTCCGAGGATCTCGCCGAAGACTTTGCGATTGTGCTCCCCCAGCAGCGGCGCCGGTCGATCCGGCACCAGCGGCGTTGCGGAAAAATGTTCCGCCACGCCCGGGTAGAGATGCGTGCCGACCACTGCACGCTCGATCGGAACATAGAACCCACGCGCCGATAATTGCGCATCGCCGAGGATGTCGGCCGCCGAATGCACCTGCCCCGCGATGAGGCCGGCATCGATCAGTTTGCGCGAGGTTTCCTCAGCGCCGAGGTCCATCAAGGCTCGCGATAACTCCGCGTCGAGCGCATCCTCGTTGCGCTTGCGATCCGATGCGGTCGCGAAGCGGGAATCATTTGCGAGCGCATCGAGGCCGAGCACGCCGGCGAGCTTGCGCCATTGTTCATCGGAGTCAGCGGCGAGCGCTACGAATCCCGACCCGCATCGATAAATTCCGTGCGGCGCGTGCGCCGGATGCCGATTGCCGCGCGGTTTCGGCACCTGCCCGGTTACCTGGCATTCGATAATCGCTTCGGCAACGAACGGCACCACTCCCTCAACCTGCGCGAGCTCGATGTGCTGCCCGCGCCCGGTGTCCTCGCGCTCGCGCAGTCCGACCAGCACCGCGAAGAGCCCGTTGAGACCGGCCGAAGGATCGCCGAGCGCGTTGCTCAAAGTGTAGGGTTGTCCGCCATCGTGATATCCCACCAGCCCGGTCACGCCGGCGACGGCCTCGATAGTGTTGCCGTAGCCGCGCGCGTTACGCTCGGGCCCTTCCGCACCGAATGACGGCATCGAGATCATCATCAGGCGCGGATTGAGCGGCGCCAGCGTCTCCCACGAAAGCCCCAGCTTCGGCATGACATCGGGGCTGTAGTTCTCGATGACGATGTCGGCAGTCGCGACCAGCCGCTTGACGATTTCAATCCCGCGCGGGCTCGCGAGGTCGAGGGTCGCGCCAATCTTGCCGCGATTGGCAGTGTTGAACGGCGCTGAGCGCTCGATGACCTGCATCTCCGGCGGACCCATCGAGAGCGAGCCGCGCCACCAGTCGAAGTGGAGTGTGTCCTCGATTTTGATGACCTCGACGCCCATTTCCGCCAGCAACTCACCGAGCAGCGGCCCGGCCCATCCCATCGAAAGATCGATGGCCCTGAGTTTTCCTTCGACGATTGTCTTCATATGGTGCCTGCCGCTTTCAAATCCGCGAGCTCGCGATCGTTCAAGCCGAGCCGGCCGCAAAAAATTTCCCGATTATGTTCGCCCAACTTCGGCGCCGGACGCGACGGCTCCGGCCGATGCGATCCCATGCGCAGAGGCGCGCCCGGGATTTGGATTTTCCCCAACACTGGATCGTCAATGGTCTCGAAATATTTGCGCGAGGTGAGCTGCTCCCACTCCAGAAGCTCGGTGACGTTGGGAATCCCGACCAGCGGAATCGCGCGAGCTTGCCCCTCGCGATGGAGCCACTTGCGGTCGTGCTGGAGAAAAAATTCCTCGACGACTGCGAGCAGCGCGTCGTTATTGACGTAACGCTGGAGCGCGGTCTTGAAGCGATCGTCGGTGATCATCTCCGGCTTGCCCATCAGCTCGCAGAGATTCTCGAACTGCTTGTCGGTCACGCATTGCACACCGGCGTAGCCATCCTGGCACTTGAGCGTGACGATCATGAATGGACCGACCGCGAAGCGCTTGCCGGCGCGCTCCCGCACGACACCACTGTATTGAAATCCTACCGGCTCGTAGATCATCGTCAGCGCCGCCGCTTCGAGGAGCGCCACATCGACATGCTGGCCGTGTCCGAGGGTCAGGTCGCGCGCAAGCATCGCCTGCATCGCCGCGATAGCGCCGAACAACCCGCCGATGTATTGCGCGAGCGACCCCGGCGGCGTGAGCGGCTCGCGATCGGGCTCTCCGACTGGATAGGTCCATCCGCCGCGCGCGAACAACGTGAGATCGTTGAGGCGGGCGTTGCGATCGGGACCATCGGCGCCGAAGTTGGATATCGATACGACCGAGAGCTTGGGAAATCGCTTCAGTAACTCCTCCGATGCGAGGCCGAGACGCTCCAGCGTGCCCGGCGCAAAGTTCTCGATGAGCAGATCAGCGCCGTCGAGCATCTGCATCAGCAACTCGACTCCGCGCGGATGCTTCAAGTTGAGCGTCACGCTGAGCTTGTTGGTATTGAGGAAAGCGAAGCGCCCACCGCGGTCTCCGTTGGCTTGCTCCGGCCGGCGCGGTCCCGCCTTGCGCGCGGCGTCGCCCCATGGCGGCTCGACCTTGATGACGTCGGCGCCAACCTCGGCCAGCAGCCGGGTCGCATATGGCCCCGCGATATGATGCGTCAAATCAACGACACGTGTGTTTCGCAGCGACGAGTACCGCATTTGATAAATGCCCCAAGCTTCCGGCCATCTGACTACCGAGAGCTTGCTGTCGTCAAGCGAAACCTCGCTTGTCGGCGGCGAGGCCGACGCGCTAATGACTCTTTATCGGCCCGCATCCGCAGGGCGATGGAGGTTCGTTATGAGCAGCGTGCTCGAATTGGAATCCACTCCCGAGGTCCAGGACCTGCGCAAGAGGGTCGGCGATTTTCTTACCGAGTTCATCTACCCCAACGAAAAAATTCTCGACCGCTACGACGACACCTCGCGCGTGACGATGAAGTCCATTCAGAACGAGGCGAAGAAGCGCGGGCTATGGGCGCTCGGCCTGCCGAAAGAAATCGGCGGCGGCGGTTTGCCCTTCATGCACTATGTTTTCGTCAACGAGATCGTCGGGCGCAGCGAGTTCGCCATCGCGGGTCTCGGCACGCATTCAGCGCAGGACGCAACGATGCTCTACCTCTACGGCAACGCCGAGCAGAAGAAACGCTGGCTGCAACCGCTGGTCAACGGCGAAATCTATCCGTGCTTCTCGATGACCGAGCCGGAGGTTTCTGGTGCAGATCCGACGGGCTTGCAGACCCGCGCGGTGCAGGATGGCGACGAATGGGTCATCAACGGGCACAAGTGGTTCACCAGTGGCGCCGATCGAGCGGCTTTCGCCACCGTGATGCTGGTGACGGAGCCCAACGCGCCGACCTACGAAAAATTCAGCATGATCATCGTGCCCACCGATACCAAGGGCTTCAACATCATTCGGCCGGTGCCGGTGATGGGCGAGACTGCCGGAGGACATTGTGAGATTCGCTACGAGGATTGCCGCGTGCCGCTGACCAATCTGCTCGGGCCGCGCGGGCAGGCCTTCAAAATCGCGCAGAAGCGCCTCGGTCCCGGTCGCATCTACCACTGCATGCGATGGCTCGGGCAGGCGCAGCGCGCATTCGAGCTGATGTGCCAGCGCGCGCTCTCACGCAAGACTTTCGGCAGCACGCTCGCAGAAAAGCAGACGGTCCAGAACTGGATTGCCGATTCAGCCGCGGAGATTCAGGCGGCGCGTCAGCTCACCCTCAACGCCGCGGCGAAGGTCGATGCCGGCGACGAGGCACGGGTCGAGATTTCACTCATCAAGTTTTGGGGCGCGAAGGTCCTGCACGACGTCATCGATCGCGCGATCCAGGTGCATGGCGCGCTGGGCGTCTCGGAAGACACTCCGCTGGCTAAGATGTATCGGCACGCGCGCTTCGCGAGGATTTACGATGGCCCCGACGAGGTGCATCGAATGGTGGTCGCGCGACGCATCCTGAAGGAGTTCAAGGACGGCCGCACCTACGACTTCGGCCGCGGCGTCCGCTCGCACGGATTTAAGACGGAGTTGTAGCGACCCACTTTTCCGATTCCGGGTTTTTCGATGTCTGCAAGGATACGGTCCATCGCCGATCCTTAATTGCATGAGCCGAGTTCCAGCAGTCATCCTCTTTGTGACGGCGATCTTCTTCGGATCTGTTGCGACCGCGTTCAGTGGCGAACGGTCGGATGGCGAGCAACGCATCAAACGCGCCGTATACGCTGAGGGCAAACTTTGGTTGCTGACCGAGAAAGGGCAATTGTCCACTATCCGTGAGGGAGAAAACCGTCGCTTCGACGAGCGCTCACCGTTACCAAGTCTCGACATTTGCGTGCAGAATGGACACCCGGTCGAAGCCGCGTGCGAAACCGCAGAATGCGACACGTGGAGCATTCGTCGGCATCTTGATGCCGGATGGTCGCTGGTTGATTACGTAAAAAGCGAAGGCGAAAAGTTCGTCGCTCTTGAATGTGAGTCCGAGAGCGTCGGTATTCTGACCTCGCGATCGTTTATCCAATCTATCGAAAGCCGACAAACCAGCATCAGCCTGACAGATCAGTTTTCGCCGTACGTATCATCGATGCAGCTGCTTGTGATAGCCAGCGAACTCTTTGTGGGACTGGATAGAGGCGAATGGGGCGGAGGGTTGCGGCAAATCAGTCTTCACAGCGGGCCGGTGGTGACCGTGGGCCGAAGAGCCTCAGATGAGATATGCAGTGGACCGCTCAATACGAATTGCGATCCGGTTACCGGTATCGCCGTCGAGCCGTGGAAACCTCAATGCGCAGTTATCGCGATCGGCCTCATGCACTTGATGGCTCACGGCCGTCTCGACGAAGTATGCGGCGACACCGTCCGGAGCCTGTATTCCAGACTGCCCGAGGGAGAGTGGGCGACCGCCGAGCGCCGCAAAATTATTGATTCCATCCCATTCTACGGCCTGGTTAACGCGCAGAATGCTTTACGGACGGTCGGACTCGACGGAATCTATCGGATTGAAGAAACTGGAGTGACTCGCATAGCGTCCTTGCCGAAATATGAGAGTGTTGACGGCGTCAAGGTTAACTTCGATTTTCCGGATCTGGTGCTGCTGCTCGAAACCATTTCATCGCCGCGTCCCGAGGATGGCGCTGTACCGATGATAGTGGCGAGATGACCAACGAGGTATCAGGTATTGCGGGCGAAGCCCTACAGCGCGCTGGAGCCGCGCTCGCCGGTGCGGATACGCACCACTTCTTCCATCGGCATCACGAAGATTTTGCCGTCGCCGATGCGGCCAGTGCGCGCCGCGCGCTCGATGGTCTCTACCACCTGCGGACAGAGCTCATCCGCGACGATGATCTCGAGCTTCACCTTAGGCAGGAAATCCACCACGTACTCCGCGCCGCGATAGAGTTCAGTGTGACCCTTTTGCCGGCCGAAGCCTTTGACCTCGCTGACGGTGAGGCCCTGCACCCCGATGCTGGAGAGCGCCTCTTTAACCTCATCGAGCTTGAAAGGTTTGATGATCGCTTCGACCTTTTTCATTTTAGTTTGCCCAGCCCTCTCGTAAAGAACCTTGGACGCCACGAGACGCCCGTCTCTACCTTTTCCTTATATACCCGGCCTGACGCAAGTCCCATCCGGAAGGCTCACCCGGCGTTCGCCCGCTTGCCGACCTCGAAGCGCTTCTCCTCACCCGCCATCAAGCGCCGAATATTCTCTCGATGCCTTACCAGCACCAGCGCCGACATCACGATCGCGAGCAACACGTAGGGCCGCGGCATCGCGAGCGCCGCCACTGCGGGCACCAGCACAATTGCCGCGATGATCGATGCGAGCGACATGATGCGCGAGGTCGCCATCGTGATGCCGAACGCCGCCAGCGCAAACAGCAGCGCGAGCGGCGCGAGCACCGACCATACCCCGAGCGAGGCGGAAATGCCCTTGCCGCCGCTGAATCCGAGGAACACCGACCAGATCGATCCCAGGAAGGCGGCGAGTCCGACCCACGCGAGGATCGCAGAAGGAAATCCCATCGCGCGCGCGAAGGCGACCGGAATCGCGCCCTTGAGGACGTCGCCGACGAACGTGATCGCAGCCGCGCTTCCTCCGCCCGCGCGAGCAACATTGGTCATGCCGATATTGCCGGAGCCGACCGCGCGGGGATCGAACCCACGCATTTTTCCGACGAGGATGCCGAACGGAATCGATCCGATGAGGTAAGCGGCGACGATGAGTAGCAGTACGGTCATCCGGTAGCGCCGGGAAGGGAAATGGTCGGGGTGACTGGATTTGAACCAGCGACTCCTGCGTCCCGAACGCAGTGCTCTGGCCAGGCTGAGCTACACCCCGATCCGCGGAACCAATTACGAGTCAATCGGCGGGACATAAACCGACCCCGATTTATAGCATCCCTCGAGGTCTTGTGCGAACCGGCACGCGAGCGCCGTTTAGTCCCGTTAATCATATGCCATCGGAGGCGGATAGTCGCGCGTTTCGGGCCATGCTCTTGACATCGCGCGCGGTGCAATGTCGAATCCTTAGGCTAACGGGGAGAAGTGAAATTGTCGATTAAGAGATCGTTCGCCACTCTGGTGGGGTTGCTGGCGCTTGGATGGTCGGGGTTGGCGTTCGCGCAAGCGACCACGATAACCACCACTTGCCCCACCAGCTTCACCTGCGCCTTCAGTGCAGCCGAGACATTCTCGCTGGTGACCTCGAAAGGGGGTTCACCCGGACAACCTGACGTGTACGTGGGTTATGTTGTCTTCCAGGGCTCGACGGTTACGATGACAGGGCAGCAGAACGTGAACGGTACGGTGGGACCGATAGGAACTGTACCCCCGGGAGGGTCAGCCCCCTTACTAACGGGCACCTGCACTGACGCTGTTCTTAACGGCCAGCCTGCAATCATCACATTTCCCGGCACCGGTAAGACTACGACACAACTATCCTTCGTGAAGAATGCCGCCGGCACGGAGCTCCAATTCATTCTTACCCAGGACATCAACAGCAGCAGCAGTACTTCCGCCAACAGCGTCCGAATTGGGGTTTGCCGCCAGTAGCAGGCGCCTGTGTCGCGATTCATCACAGGCGTTTCCTCGCGGAGCTTACTCAAGCTCGCGGCCGTGCTCGGCTATCTCACCTTGATGATGACGAGCCTGCTCGGCTCACCGTCATTGCGCGCGCAATCCTCGCCGACCGTGACGCCGGTTACCAGCAGTCTGACTGTCAAACCCGCCAATGTGAACTTTGGTTTCCAACTGGTGCTGCCGCCCGACGGGGTCGCCAGCAAGCCGCAGGACATCACCTTGAGCGTCGCGAAGAATCAGCCGCAACCGGTGACGATCGAATCATTGTCGGTTTCGGATCCGACCCAGTTCTTCATTCAGTCCAACAGCTGCACCGTGATCGCGCCCGGGAGCTCATGCTCGGTGCCGATCGTCTTCCAGCCAACCGGCGTCAAAAGGCGACCCGCCGCGCTCATGATCATCAGCAACGCCGCCAATGACAACGGCGTTCAGAGCGTCACGCTGGTCGGATTTGGAATGCAGGGCAGTCTCGCGATCAATCCCGGATCGCTAAGCTTCCCGGTCGGCGACGTGATTTCTGGGACCCCCAGCGCGAGCAAGTCGGTCACGCTCAGCAACAGAAACCCGTTACAGCTGACGATCAGCGGGATCTCGTCGAGCAATCCGGACGTCTTTCTGCTCACCAGCAATTGCCCTTCCAAGCTACAGCCGAGTGCCCAGTGCACCCTCAGCGTGAGCTTCGCACCTGATCGCAACGGCTCGATCGGAGGCAGGATCAACATCGTCGACAACGCGGCGGGACCGAACCGGGTAGGCTTATCGGGAAGCGGAAAAGGAAGTCCAAATCCGACGCGCACCCCGACCCCGACCCGCAGCGCGACCCCGTCACCAACCAAAGCGCCCGGGCCATATCCGATGCGCGCGTACCCGGTGATGCACTAGGAGAAACTCGCGAGGTCTACTGATCCGACGCGCGCGTTTGCGCTATCAGATCGCGCATCTCCGCTACGATCTTGCGGTAATCTTTCTCGCCGAAAATTCCCGATCCCGAGACGAACACGTTGGCGCCCGCCGCTTTCACGTCGGCGATGTTGTCGGCCTTCACCCCGCCATCGATCTCGACGTCGAGCGAAAGGCCGCGCCGTTTGAGCTCGCGGCGAACCTCGCGCAGCTTCTGCAACGAGCCGGGAATGAATTCCTGGCCACCGAATCCCGGATGCACGCTCATGATGAGAATCATGTCGAGATGCTCGGCCGCCGCAATCACGCGATCGATGGAGGTTTCCGGGTTGATGCCGATCGACGCGCGCGCGCCCAGCTCGCGAATCCGCTTCGCCATCTTCGGAATGTCGGGACAAACCTCGGAGTGCACCGAAACCGAGTTGGCGCCCGACTTGATGAATACCTCGACGTATTTTTCCGGCTCGCTGATCATCAAATGCGCGTCCAGCGGCAACTTCGTGACCTTGCGAATCGCCTGCAGAATCGGCACCCCCATCGAAATGTTCGGCACGAAATGGCCGTCCATCACATCGAAGTGGAGCAGGTCGGCGCCCGCGCGTTCGACCGCCGCAATTTCCTCACCGAGCCGATTAAAGTCGGCGGATAGCAACGAGGGAGCGATTTTGTCGGACGGCTGCATCATCATCGCAAGATAGCGGCTCGGCGCGGCGCTCGCAAAGTTCAGCGGCGCACAATCCGCGCGGCGAAGAAGCCATCGAGGCCCGAGCAATCCGGACGCGTGAGCAGCATGCCGTCGTCGCCAAGAAGATCGGCGATCTGCGCGTGCGATGGAGGAGCTGCATCGATTTCGTACTGCGAATTTTCGGCGAGGAACTGCGCGATGACGCCATGCCCTTCCTCGGGCATCAGGCTGCACACCGAGTAGACCAGCGCACCGCCGGAGCGAAGCAGCGCGGCTGCGTTGCGCAGCATCGCAAGTTGCAGCACGGCCATCCGCGAAGGATCGCTCGGCTTAAGACGCCATCGAATTTCGGGATGTTGCCGGAGCGTGCCGGTGCCCGTGCATGGCGCATCGAGAAGGACGTATTCGAAGCTAGCGGGGCGAAGCGGAACTGCGTTGGCGATATCGGCGCGCGCGAAAAGCAGATTTTCATGTCTAAGTCGCTGGGCGACTTCTCGCGCTTTTCGCAACCCAGCAAGATTCAGATCGAGCGCGACCACCTTTCCTGCCTCTGGCCCCCCTTCCCTAAAGGGAAGGGGCTGGGGGTTAGGTCTCCCGATGATTTCCGCAAGGTGGGTTGCCTTGCCACCAGGTGCGGCCGAGCAATCGACCACGGTGGCTCCAGGCGCGGGCGCAAGCATCCTGGAAATGACTTGCGACGCCTCGGATTGCACATGAAACAAGCCGTCGCGAAAACTCTCCGAATCCAGATGTGGCGAGCCTTTCAGAATCAGCGTTTCGGGAAAGCGGCCGTCGCCAGCGACTTCGAGGCCATCATGTTTAATGCGCGCGAGAATCTCCGCGCGGGTTGCGCGCGCGAGGTTGAGTCGAATCGCAGTCGGCGCGGCCTTGTTGTCGGCGGCCATCAGCGCTTCGGCATCTGCACGACCGTAGGTGGCGATGAAGCGTTCGGCAATCCATCGTGGATGCGAATACTTGAGCGCGAGCGAACCGACTTCATCATTGGCAATCTCGAAAGCCGGAGTACCCTGACGGGCAGCCTTGCGCAGCACCGCGTTGATGAAACCGGACGCATCGCGGGTGCGGCGCTCCGAGTTCGCAATCGTCACGGCGGTGTCGACGGCGGCGTGCTTCGGGACCCGGTCGAGATGGCGCAGTTGAAAAAGCGCGAGGCGCAAAATCTCGAGCACGGCCGCATCGATCTTGGCCAACGGGCGCGAGGCCAGCCGCTCGATTTCGAAATCCAGCTGGGCGCGCCATGCGATCGTGCTGAGGACCATCAGCGTGATGAGGCGGCGATCGTTGAGTTCAAATTCGGGCAAGCGATCACCGAGAAGGGCATCGGCATAGGCGCCCTTGTGATTGACGCGGAACAGAATCTCCAGCGCCGCCTTGCGCGCCGCTATGCCGGTCGATTCGTTTTTCAGGTTTGCCAAGTCACGCGCCCAGTTTGTCGCCGATCGCGAGACGCCGACCTCGCGCCCAGTCGCCCGCGCGCATGCGCTTGCGCCCAGGCGCCTGGACCTCAAGCAATTCGAGCGCGCCCTCGCCGCACTTGATGATGGGATTGGCGCCGATGCTTACGATGGTGCCCGCGTCGGCATCGCCCTCCGATGCGATCACGCGCGCGCGATAGATCATCAGATCACTTCCACCGAAGGTGGTCCTTGCGACCGGCCAAGGATCGTACGCACGCGTCATTCGCTCGATCTGCACCGCCGGCAAACGCCAATCGATAATCGCGTCGGCCTTAGTGATGATTTTGGTGTAGGTCGCAAGTCTCTCATCCTGGGGCGTTTCGATAAGTTCACCGCGCCGTAGCTTTTCGAGCGCCTCCAGCAGTGCCTCGGCGCCCAGCTCCGCGAGCTTGCGCTTGAGCGAGCCAGTGGTTTCGGCCTCGGCGATCGAGATCGAACGCGAATGCAGCATCGCGCCCGCATCCATCTGCTCGACGATGCGCATGATGGTAACACCGGTCTCGCGGTCGCCTGCGAGAATCGCGCCTTCGATCGGCGAAGCACCGCGATGACGCGGGAGCAGGGAGGCATGCACGTTCATCGGCAGGATGCGAGGAGCGGCGAGCACCCCATTCGGCAGGATGCGGCCATACGCCGCGACCACCAGCAGATCCGGCTCGAACGCTTTTAGCTCAGCAAGAAATTCCGAAGTACGAATTTTGGTCGGCTTCAACGTCGGGATGCGATGCTGCGCCGCGACCATCGCAACCTCGGAGGGTTGCGGTTTTTGACCGCGTCCGCGTGGCTGATAGGGCCGCGTCACCACGCCGACGACTTGATAATTCTCATCCGCCGCTGCAATCAGCCGATCGAGGATGCGGGCCGCCAACTCCGGCGTGCCCATGAAGACAATTTTCAAAGGAGGCGACGCGTTCAGATTTGGACCGAGGGCGGCCTCGCCTTTTCGTAGGTCCCGTCTTTGATCATCTTCTTGACTTTGCGTTTGTAAATCTCGCGCTTCAGGCGACTGATACGATCGATAAAGAGCTTGCCATCGAGATGATCGATCTCGTGCTGCAACGCCACCGCGAGAAGATCATCCGCCTCGATCTCGATTTGCTTCTGATCCGGCGTCCATGCGCGCACCAGCACCTTCGCCGCGCGCTTCACGTCGGCGGTGAAGTCGATGATCGACAGGCATCCCTCTTCCCAGATGATCGATCCCTCAGCCTCGACGATCTCGGGATTGATCAGCTTCAGCAGCGACTTGCCGGGATTGTCATGATCCGTATCTAACACGATGATGCGTTGCGAGGACCCGACCTGCGGCGCCGCGAGACCGACGCCGGGCGCGGCATACATCGTTTGCGTCATGCTGTCGATGAAGCTCGCGAGCTTGCCGTCGATGTTCTCGACCTCTTTCGCGGTTTCCTTCAACGATACCTCGGGATATTTGAGAATTCTCAGTAGTGCCATTTGATTGCGCAGCAACCAGCCATTCTATCAAACGTTGAAAACCCTAAGAAGCGGACCCGCGCGCAAGGTTCAGGCGGCCATGCCGTGCTTCGCGAGGAAGGTTTCCATCGCGCGCACACATGCCTCGGGCTGCTCGATTTGTAGAAAATGCGTGGTGTCGGGAATCGCTTCGTACTCGACCGGCGTTTCCTCCGCGACCGCCTTGCTGAGCAGCCCGGGAATGCTTGGCCCTTCGATGTTGGGGTCGGCGCCGATGAGTTTCACCGGAGCCTTCACGTGGCCGAGCTTCACCCATAGCGAGGGATCGCGATTTTCCTCGAATACGCGCGCTTCCAGCTCGCGCGGACATGCGAGGACCCATTCGCCGGTCGAGGGCTCTTCACGCAGCGTCGCGCGCGCCATCAGCTCATAGGCCTCGGGACGCCATCGCGAGAATACGGGTCGCGACGCCAACTGCCTCGCGAAATCATGCGGGGTTGGATAGCGCTCGGTGCGCTTGCGGGCACGAACCGCGAGCTGATCCTTGTCGCCCTGTTGAGCATTGCGCAGCGGATGGCCATCGCGCGGATAGATCGGTGGATCGAACAGTACCAGCGCGCGCCATCGAGCCGGATGCTCGAGCGCATGCCGAATTGCGATCAGACCCGAGAGCGAATGGAAAACTCCCGCAATCGGCTTGGGCCCGAATTCACGATCGACTTCGCTCGATATCCTCTCGAGGTCGACGACGAAATGCGCGGTATCGTGGCCCGAGCTGCCGTGCAGCGGATTCTCTCCGTGATTGCGCACATCGAACAGGATCAGGTCGTAGCGATCGCGCAAAAGATTCCAGAACGGGAGGTATGCATCGATCGCGAGCCCGTTGCCGTGGCATAGCACGAGGCGCGGCCCCGCGTGATTCCCATGGCGCCGGACGCGGATGATCGCGCCGTCGTCCATCTTGAGGTCGAGGACGCGATGCGGTTTGGGCAAGTGAACAGCATGCTCCATCAAGTCTTTTTTATGTTCGCTCACGAACTGATTTTCTCAGAGCATGCGGACGGGGTCGATATCGATGCTGAGATAAACCTCGCTTTCGCGGGCACGCCGCGCAAGCGTGGTCTTCATCGCGGAAAGCGCGGTGCGCAGCGCCGTGAGATTCTCGGACTTCACCATCACCTGCCATCGATAGCGTTTCTTGATCCGCTCGATGGGCGCGGGCGCGGGGCCGAGCACGCGGATGATGTCCGGCGAGGCGGTCCTTCGGTACGCGTCGGCGGCACGCGAGAGCGCATGTGCGGCCGCAGTCGCGACGCGCGACACCGCCTCCGGATCCTCGCCCTCGATCCGTACCATCGCGAGTTTGGCGAACGGCGGATAGGAAAGTTCGTGGCGCAGTTCCAGTTCGCGGCGGATGAAGCGCGCGTAATCCTGCTCGCGCGCAGCGCGGACACTGTAATGATGCGGCGCGTAGGTCTGGATGATCACGCGGCCGGGACGTTCGCCGCGGCCCGCGCGTCCTGCGACCTGAGTCAGCAATTGGAAGGTTCGTTCCGCCGAGCGAAAATCCGGAAGATTCAGCGACGCATCGGCAAAGATCACCGCGGCAAGTGTAACGCCGGGAAAATCGAAGCCCTTGGTGATCATCTGAGTGCCGACCAGCACATCGATTTCACCGGAGCGCAACGCCGCGAGGATATCGGCCCGCGCGCCCTTGCGTCCGCTGGTGTCGCTGTCCATCCGCTCGATTCTCGCAGTCGGCATCAGCTCGGCGAGCGCGGATTGCAGCCGCTCGGTGCCGTAGCCCTGGCCGCTGAGGCCAAGCTCGTTGCATTCGGGACATTGCTCGGGCGCGGCCGATCGATTCCCGCAATAATGGCATCGTAGGGTGCGGTCGCGCAGATGAAACGTCATGCTGACGCTGCAGTTGGGACATGCGATCACGTTGCCGCATACGTTGCATTGAAGAAAATTGTGATAACCGCGGCGATTCAGGAACACCATGCTCTGACCGCCGGAGGCGAGGTTCTCGCGCAGCGCGCCAATCAGCTCGGGTGAGAGCGGAACTGCGTCGGGCTTCTTCTCGGCCGGTTTGGCCGCGCGCGCTTGCGCCAGTCCCATTCGTAGGTCGATGACTTCGACGCTCGCCATCGCGCGATCGTTGACGCGAGTCGGAAGTCGCAGCAGGTGATAGCGCTGACGTCGCGTGTTGGCGAATGACTCCGCCGAGGGGGTCGCGGAGCCGAGCACCACCGGGCATCGAGTGAAGCGCGCCAGCACCACCGCGAGGTCGCGCGCATGATAGCGGATGCCCTCTTCACTTTTGTACGCCGGATCGTGCTCCTCGTCGACGACGATCAGCCCGGCGTCGTGCAGGGGCGCAAAAATCAGCGAGCGGGGCCCGATCATGATGCGCGCCTCACCCGATAGCGCCGCAGTCCAGCTCGCCCATCGCTCAGAGACGTTCTGCGCGCTATGCGCGATACCTACCAGCGAACCGAAGCGGGCCCGGAACGATCTTACGACTTCATCAGCGAGTGCGATTTCCGGCACCATAACGATGACGTTGCGCCCCGCCGCGAGAGAGCGCGCGGCCAGTTGCAGGTAGACCTCGGTCTTGCCACTGCCGGTCACGCCATGGAGCAGGAAACTCTCGTAGCGTTTCTCCTCGATCGCGCGTGCAACGGCTTCAACCGCGGCCTTTTGCTCAGGAGTAAGTTCATATGGCGGTAACACTGGAGGCATCGCGCCATTGGTCGATTGCGCAGCAGTCGCGGAAGGAACCGGGACTTCCGTTCGTACGATGCCGCGCCGTTCGAGGACCTTCAGCGCGAGCTTTGCGCCAGGCACCTGATTTTCCAGCTCCGAGGCTATAAGGCTTCCACCGGCCGCCGCGATTGCGCCAACGACCTCGCGCTGTTTCTTTCCTCGTAGCGAGGCGGTATCCGAGCCGCTGGTGAGATGAATCAACGGATCGCTCGCGTCGCGATGGCGTCCGCGAGTGGAATCAATCGCCTCGACGATCCCTTCCGCCATCAGAGCGGCAAGTGCCGAGGTCACCCCCCGCTCGGGTCCCAGCTTCGCAATCTGACGTGAGTTGATCGAATTCTTCGCGAGCGTCTCGACAATCTTTCGTTCGATGTCGGTGTATGCAGCCTGCCTCAAGATGTCGGGTTCATGCGCGAGCTTGTACATCAGGCGCGACTCAACGCGAGCGACCGCGGGGATCACGCTGCGATAAACCTCCGCCAGCGGCACCATGTAATAGTTTGCGAGGAACTCCATCATCTGGAGATGTGCGCGATCGAACAGCGGGCGCGGCTCCAGCAGTTCGAGGATGGGTTTGAGATGGCCGTTGGTGCCGGGAAAGCTGGGCGCGGTTTCGAGCACCACGCCGGTCACTTTGCGCGAGCGCAGCGGCGCCAATACGCGATGCCCGGGGCGCACGCGCCCCTCCAGCTCGGGGGGAACCAGGTAGGTCAGTTCCTCGATTCCGCGTACCGCGCCAACAACGACCATCCTAACTTGCATTGAATTTGCGCGACGCATCGCCGGCGTCGCGAGGTGTGCAATTTACCGCGCCGGGAAAATCTTATCACTGAAAATTCGTGCGACTTTCCACAGAAAAACGAAAGCGCGCATCTTGACTGAGATGCGCGCCCTCGCAGCGAATCGCGAAAAAAGATTTTCTCTAGAAGCCCATCGCAGCGTTGACCACCGCGTCAGTGGTGAAATCGGCCGGCGTCACCGCGCCCATATTGATGTACCAGCACTCCTTCTCCGGAGCGCCTGGAGTCGGCAGATCGCAGAAGCTCGACATCCCGTTCTGAACGTTGGTGCTGGTGCCGTTAACCTGGAACACGCGCTTGAACGGATAGATGGCAACTTTCGCATCAGGCACCGGGCGGTCGCGATAGGTCAGCCAGTTGCAGAAGTTGACCATCAGTTCGCCGCGCCGATCATACATGTCATGATAAACGACCACGTCCGCTTCGCTATCGATATAGACCAGATGCTTGGAGTAGAGTTCTTCGCCGATCTTCTTGCGATTGGGGGTGGTTTCGACGACATACACCCGGCGCATTTCCCATTCCGCCGGGCACACCGTCCCGCCGCCATCGTAAGGACAGACGTTGCCGGGAACCGTAGCGACGTGCATCGCGGCCAGCATCGGCTTCTCACCGAGGAATTTATAGGTGTAGTTCTCGACCTTCGGATTGTAGCCTTCCGCATCGTCGAAGCTGAATTGCAGCGTTCCGGCCGCATCGCCCATGATCGACTCGTTGAGGCGGCGCATTCTGCGGGTGGAAGGCGAATACGAGTATCCGTCATCCGCGCGATTCGGATCGCCGTAGCGATAACGCAGTGCTCCGGTACCGCGCATGGCCTGTGGTGAGAGCCAAGGGAAGGCGCGGGCGCGGAACATGATGTTGGAATGTTTATATTCCGGATCGGTCGGCATCGGATCGACCTCGGTGCGCCCGACGGTATTGTAGGCGCCGTAGTGGCCAATCATCTGGTAGTCGATTTCGTTGTAAGGATTGCCGAGCCCCTCGTAGACCTCGACGCAACCGAAGTAACGCGAATCGAAATCGTCGGTCCACATCGGGCGGAACATGACGTTCCAGATCAGTTTAACCCCGGTATCCGGGTCGTTCGCGTCGATCAATGGGAACGGCTGGCCGGCGACGTATCCCTCCAGGGAAAGACGATTTGGGGCGAGCCGCACCTGGGCGGAGTATTTTTCGGTTGCCTCTTTATAGGGCGGCGGCCAATCGATGCGTCCGGTGGGGATGATATTCATCACCATGCCGTTTTTGGCCCGCCAGTAGACACCGGGCGAAACCAAATCTTTCACTAACTCGACATTAGCTGGGGTAATCTTCGTGCCAGGTTTGATCTGCTGGGCGGAGGCGGTAGTAGATATGCTCGCCAGAACAAAAGTAGCCACCGCAAGACCAAGCAGGCCACTAAAGAAATGATGATCACGCATTCTCATCGCTCTGTTTTCCCTTTCACGGACCGTTAGTGATTCTAAGCCGATCTCTCAGTTGCACTTATGAAGCATTCCAACGTTTTTTGTCAACCGAACAATTGGGGTACCCGATTACGGCGGTTCGGTACCGGCGCGAGATTTTTAGAACCGATCGATCAAGCGGGAATCAAATAGCGCCGCGTCGGACCTGCATCGTTCTGCTGGTGACAAGGGGCGGCTGAGCGATCTTTCCTGCAGGCCTTCACTCTGATTGAATCGAAGCCTCGCAGGCGGACGCTCTCCCGCCGCGCAAACAGGAACCTCAACGATGCTGCGTTTTCTTACCGCTGGCGAATCACACGGCCCCGAACTGGTGGCCATGGTGGAGGGTGTTCCGGCCGGCTTCGACATCGATATCGCGAAGATTAATGCGGACCTTGCGCGCCGCCAGAAAGGCTACGGGCGCGGCGGGCGAATGCTTATCGAAAAAGATGAGGCGCGTCCGGTTTCCGGAATTCGTTTCGGGCGCACCATGGGCAGCCCGATTACCTTCATCATCGAGAATCGCGACTACAAGAATTGGCAGAAGCGGATGTCGGCCGACCCGGCTGATCGCGGCGAGGCCACTATCGTCACGCGCCCGCGCCCCGGACATGCCGACCTGGCCGGCGTGCTGAAGTACAACCTCGAGGACATTCGCGATGTGCTGGAGCGCGCTTCGGCGCGGGAGACCACCGCGCGCGTCGCCATCGGTGCGCTGACCAAGGAGCTGATGGCGCCCTTTGGAATCTCCGTGCTGGGATACTGCATCAGTATCGGCGCGACCGAAGCTAAAACTCCCGAGAATCTTTCGATTGAAGAATTGCAACGCATCACTGAAGAGTCGCAGGTGCGGATGGCCGACGCGGAAGCGGAACGCGCCGTCATCGCGGAAATCGACGCGTGCAAGAAAACCGGCGATACGCTGGGCGGCATCGTCCAGGTGATCGCGACCGGGCTCCCGGTCGGCCTCGGCAGTCATGTGCAATGGGATCGGAAGCTCGACGGACGCCTCGCGCATGCGCTGCTGAGCTTGCAGGCGGTCAAGGGCGTCGAGCTCGGATGGGGCTTCAAGGCGGCGCGCGTGCGCGGCTCCGAGCTGCACGACGAGATCGGTTACGATCGCGAGGAAGGCCGCTTCACTCGCCTTTCGAACAATTCCGGGGGCACCGAGGGCGGGATGTCGACGGGCGAGCCGCTGCGGGTGCGGGTCGCGTTCAAGCCGCTCTCGACCCTGATGCGGCCGCTGCGTTCGGTCGATATCAAGAGCAAGGCCGAGGCGCCGGGTGCGATCGAGCGCTCCGACGTCTGCGCGATTCCGGCCGCGGCAGTTATCGCCGAGACGGTGGTGGCCTTCGAGCTGGCGAACTGCTTCTTCGAAAAGTTCGGCGGCGATTCAATGGTCGAAATCATGCGCAACTATCGTGGCTATCTGGAACAGGTGCGTGAGTACTGAAGACGCTCCCTATCTGGTCGGTGGGATCATCGCACTCGGCGCGATCGCCGTCTTCGCAACCTTGCCGCGGACCTTTCCGCGCACGTGGTGTTGAGCAGCTTTTCTACTACGGCCGGAAACCTGGCTCCTTCACCCGAAGTCTCAACTCTGCGCAGTCCCGACTATCGGTGCTCTCACGATGCCGAATATCGCCTGCCCGCGGCATGCCGACAGGATTCGCCTTCATACAGGCCAAGGGATCCTTCTACGGAAATCGGTATGCTCGAGCAGCTCCGGCGCGAGATTCGAATTGGGAAGGTTAATCAGAACGATCTGAAGACCGGCTTTACGCGCTTGCTTCATGGCCGGAACGCAATCTGTATCTTGAGTAATGAGGACGAATCTATCTACAGCGTGGTTCGTCGAGTAGGCCGCGATATCGAGCCCGATGCGCATGTCTACGCCTTTTTGTTCGAAATTGGGCTTGAGGTCTTGATCGGTGACGGCGCCGGCACTGGGATCCAAGGGGATGTTCTTTGGTGTCCAACCGCGAAATTTGAGAATGCCTCTTCTAACCGCACAGAGGTCTCTCCGCGCGAGATCGCGGAGCCATTGATCGGATCCAGAAAAATCATGCCATTTGCCCGATATTGGCAATCTGGCTCGACCTTCGTACATTGCACAATCGTAGTAGAGAATCCGGAGGATATCCTCGCCGGGCGCCTTGCAAGCGTGTGCGACCTTCTCGATGTAGTCGGGATTATACTTGCGACCGCTCTTCTGGGTGAGAACCCGGAGATTGCCGCGGTCGATCAGAACAGCGATCTTGATCATGGAGGTTCCGAAAAAAAGACCCCCGCCTATTTAAAGCGGGGGTCTCAGAATACATGCCCGCCTACGGGCGTAGCGGATAAGTGAAACAGTTGTATCGCGTAAACCTTCTGTCGTCAAGCCATCTATCCGTGCGACTCGCCTCACCCAGGTAAATATCCAGATCGGTTTCCTGGCGGTCATGGAGTAGGGAGTAAATCCGCGATAACATCTCTTCCTTATGGCGCCGTGCCTAATCCTGACCGGGTTTATGGGAACCGGCAAAAGTTCCATCGCGCCGATCCTCGCGCGCCGGCTGGCGTGGACCTATATCGATAGCGATGAGGTCCTGGTCGCCCGGGCCGGAAAATCCATTGCCGCGATTTTCGAAAACGACGGCGAGGCGAAATTTCGCAATCTGGAGCGCGAGGTGATCGCGAATATTTCGAGTCATCGGCCAATTTGCCCGCTTTCCGGAAACCCGCTACCGGCGGTCATCGCGACTGGCGGCGGCGTGCTGATGGATGAAGCGAACTACCAGGCATTGAACCGCGCCGGCGTCATCATCTGCCTCAGCGCGCGGCCCGAAGTGATCGCGCGGCGGGTCGAACGCTCGCGCACGCGGCGTCCCAAGTTACTTGAAGGCGGCAAGCCGCTGAGGGAGAGAATCGCAGAGCTGATGGCGCAGCGCAAAAAGGCGTACGCCCGCGCCGAGACGGTCGTCGACACCTCGGATTTGAGCGTCGAGCGCGCGGCAGAGCGAGTCCTGGAAGCTTTTATCAAGCACGGAGCCAAACGATGCGCAGCTTCCGCGTAGAACTTGGACGCGATGCGCATCCGGTGCACGTCGGCGCGGGAATCCTCGACCGGGTCGGCGAGCTCGCGCGCGACGCCGAACTCAAGCCCGGTCGCTGCGCGCTGATTGCGGATTCCAATGTCGCGAGATTGTATGCCGGCCGGGTTGCCGCATCGTTGCAGGCGGCGGGCTTCGATGCGGTTATCATCCAAATTCCGGCGGGCGAGGTGAGCAAGTCGCTTGAGATGCTGGCGACGCTTTACGACCGCATGACCGAGGCCGAACTCGATCGCCAAAGCGCCGTGTTTGCGCTCGGTGGTGGCGTGACCGGCGACCTTGGCGCATTCGCCGCCGCCACCTATCTGCGGGGAATCCCGGTGGTACAAATTCCCACCACCGTGGTCGCACAGGTGGACTCCTCGATGGGCGGGAAGAGCGGGGTCAATCATCGTCTCGCAAAGAACCTCATCGGAGCGTTCTACCAGCCTAAGCTGATCCTCGCGGATGTGGAGACATTGAAGACCCTGCCGGAGCGCGAGTTTCGCGAGGGCCTCGCGGAGGTCATCAAGTATGGCGCCATCATGGACGAGCCGATGGTGGGTGACCTCGAGCGGGACCTGGACGGGATTTTGCGGCGTGATGTCGCAGTCCTCGAATGGATGGTGGAGCGGTCGCTCAGGCATAAGGCCTCCGTCGTCGAAAATGACAAGCGCGAGAGCGGCCTGCGGAAAATCTTAAACTTCGGGCATACCGTCGGACATGCGATCGAGGCCTCGGCGGGCTATGGCAAGTACCTTCATGGTGAGGCGGTCGCGATTGGAATGATTGCAGCCTGCGCAATGTCGCAGAAGTTCGCCGGATTGCCGGAGCCAGCGAGCGATCGGTTAGCGGCACTCATTCGGCGGGCGGGGTTGCCAATCGCGATGGAAGCGCCAACGCGAAGCGAAGCATTCGCGCGCGCGCTGCGTCTCGATAAGAAGCGCCTCGAAAAGCAGATCGAATTCGTTCTGATCGACCGCCTCGGTCATGCATTTACTCGCAAGGTCCCATTCGAGGAAATTTTTTCGATACTCGACTAACGCAACTTTCAATGCCCTCTGCCGTCTTATTGAATATCGGGACTGAAGGGTACGTCGTTTCAGATAGCGTAGCTTCCTTCTACAGCACTTTTGATGATTCAAAACGATAAATCGTCAGCTAATTAAGAGCTAGTCTCCGCAATGCGTCCTGACCGGTCGGTCATATGCGTTGCGTCACGAAGATATTTCGTAGTGCGCTAAGCAAAGGGAACGAATAGTTGGACTAGCGGTCGTTGTCCGAAGAGAGTAGTTAATGTTGTGGGGGCGTCGTGCGAATGGCAGGTCGCGCGCCGACGCAATTATTTCGAGGCGGGGGGATGAGGTGACCTATGGATCGTAGCGAAACCGTCCGAACCCGGGTTCTCACAGTTCAGGAAGTGTCCCGGTATCTCCGCGTGCATCCTTCCACCATTTACAGGATGCTCAAGAAGAACCAGCTGCCTGCGTTCCGAGTTGGCAGCGACTGGCGTTTCACTGTCGAGGCGATCGACAAATGGCGCGCCGAAGCCGAGCAGGGTGCGCTGGGGCATGCCGAGGAGCAGATGGCTCCTCGCGAGATGCATCAGCCCGAGCAGCACGCCGCGAAGTAACCCGCTTCGCCACAAAATTCAGCGGGGCGCTGAGACCGAAGCGGCTTATGATTGGCCGACATCGGTCTCCTCGCCCCGCAAGAATTTTCGTAGCGGCCTAGTTTTGGAAGTATCGGCGCGGATTTTCAACCAGCATCGCGTTGATCTTTTCTTGGCTGACACCGGCGTTGCGCAACGCTGGTACGACATTCTGGAATACGTGCGAGGGCTTCCAGTTCTCGACCATACGCGCCAGTTGCGGCGTAATCTCCAAGCCGCGTCCGAGCCAGCATGCGACGCTGTCGTGCGACAGTACGATCTGCTTTTCGAAGCCAATTCCGCATAGCCCGATTAGCGATGCCATGCGGAGCCGGTCCGGCTGCGCGAAGTCGAGTCCGAAGCGGTCGAAGCCAAGCAGGCATCCTTTGTCCAGCATGTCGGTGTGGTAGCGCAGATCGGCGATACCACAACTATGCCCGATGATGACTTTGCCTAAGTCGGCGCCCTCGGAGGCAAAGATCGCGAGCTGCTCGCGCCCCATGGTGCCTTCCTCGGTATGCGTGGTGATGGGGGCTCCGGTGCGCTTCTGAGCGCGCGCGGCGGCGCGTAGCGTGTTTTCCTCGTAAGGAGTGATCTGACCCTTGCCGGTCGCGCATTTGATAATGCCGGCTTTGATGCCGGTGTCGCCGATGCCCTTGGTGATTTCGCCGACATAAACCTCGGTGATTTCCTCGACCGAACGCTGCTTGAAGTAGGCAGTGTTGCCGAGGTCCTCTTTATAGAGGCCGGTCGCGCACACGATGTTGATGCCGGACTTTTCCCCGACTTCAGCCATAAAGCTGACATCGCGCCCGATATCCATCGGACACGGATCAACCATCGATTGCAGGCCCAGATCTTTCAGCGGCTTGAGCGTCTCGACGCAGTTCTTCAGCGCGCTCTTGCGATCGAACTTGGGAACCGTGCAATCGAGCTCCCACCCGGCCCATCCGATCAGCAGATGCTCATGCATCAGGGTGGTGCCGAGCTTCTCCGGCGCGACAGTTCCGGTGACCGTATTGATTTGTTTCATGGTCCGACTCCTTGGCGACGATCGTGACCCGAAACTAGTGCCGGAAGATGGGCGTCGTCAAACGGTCTCTATTGGGCTGTTTTCGTCTCGATCCGGATGATTGCGGTTCAGTCTGGATCGGACATCGGAAAGAAATCGGGATCCATGGCTTGCTCAAGCGTCCATTGCGAGGTTGTTGGAATCATTTTCCACTCACTGCGCTTGAGCCCGATTTCCGTAGCCGCTTCTCGACGACCCGCCGGATATGCCTCATCTGCAAACTCCTGGAACCGACCGCGCAATCCAGGGGATTGCTGCAATACCCTTTCGATCTCATTGCGAGACCGAACAATAGTTACCTTCCCGCCGAGGCTCGGGCTGGTACTGCATCTTCAAGAGGTGCGCGTACAGCGTCGTAAGCCGCCGAAGAAGTTCGCGTCGTTCGGCGCTGGCCATCGCTTCGATCTCCTCGGCCAGATGTTCCCAATCTAAAGCGTCGGCATCACGGCTTCGGAGGAGGGCCGCCTGATGTATCAGCCAGCCATGGAAGTCTTCTTCTATTGAGCCCGGCGCGCTCGCGGAGGGTTCAAAATGTGTTGCCGCACGGCCCATATGCTTCCAATATCACATGTCCACTCATGACTGAACGTCTTTCTTCCCGAACAGGCTCGAGAGGATTATCAGCGCGACGCCGACGCTGATCGCGCTGTCAGCGACATTGAAGATGGGATAGCTGGCGTCGTAGTAATGCACCCGGATGAAGTCGATGACGCGCCCGTCGCGCAGCGCTCGATCGATCAGATTGCCGGCCGCTCCCGCCAGAATCAGCGAGAGCGCGAATGACGTAAGAGTGATCTTGTCGGTCTGCGCGAGCAGCACCAGCAGCACCACGCACGCGATCGCCGACAGCGCGCATAGCATCAGCAGTCGGACGTTTGGCGGCAGATTGACAAACATGCTGAACGCCGCGCCCGGGTTCTGCGTGTAGGTGATATCGAACCAGTTCGGCACCAGCGCGATGCTCTCGTAGAGCGCCATGTGCGAGGCGACATAAATCTTGGAAACTTGATCGATTATGACCAGCGGGATGGCGATCAAGCCGACCAGGATTCCGAACGGACGCCAACTGCGCGGGGGCTTGCCACCCACCCCGGCCATCACGGGCTCGGGGAACGCGCTCACGCCGAGGCGCCCACGACAGCGCGGCACCGCGGATCGAGTTCAGACCCGGAGTCATCCTCGAAGTAGATCCAGCATCGAGGGCATTTCTTGCCGCTCGCGCGTGCGCCAATCAACAGCACCGGAGCGCGCGCACCTTCGTGAATGAACTCGCCCTGCGACTTGAGGTCGTCATCGTCTTCGTGCTGCCAGCGCGGCGCGGCCTCCTCGTCGCTCATCACGTTAACCTTCGAAACGACGAATAATTCCTTGAGAAGGGATTCGTCTTTTGTATCGAAAGGGACATCGATTTGGAGATCCGGAGTCTCCGATTCCACACCCCAGTTGATGCGCAGGGCAGCCTCGAGTGGAGCGCCGATGGTGCCGGCCTGACGCATCGTTTCGAGCAACTTGAGCGCCTCGGTGCGAACCTCGAGCAGACGGTCCCATCGCGCGATGAGTTGCTCGTCGGCCCACTCCGGATGCGGCGGCGCAAGCGTCAGCAGATGCACGCTCGCCGCCTTCTCGCCCGGCATATTTAAGTAGACTTCGTCGGCGGTGAACGGGATCAGTACCGCGAGGATTCGCACCAACGCGTCGAGGACATTATATAGGGCGGTCTGCGCGGAGCGGCGTTCGCGCGAATTCGCGCCGCCACAGTAGAGACGATCGCGCGCTACATCGATGAAGAGCGAACTGAGATCGATCACCGCGAAATTCAGCACGGCATGGTAGACGGCCTGGAAATCGAACGCCTCGTAGGCCTTGCGCACCTCGGTCTTGAGGGTCTCGGTGCGCGCGAGCATGTAGCGGTCGAACTCGAGCATCTGGGCATGCGGTACCGCATCGCGCGCCGGATCGAAATCCGCAAGGTTGCCAAGCACGAAGCGGCAGGTATTGCGAATCTTGCGATACGACTCCGACACCGCGTCGTAAATCGTCTTACCGAGGTTCATATCGGATGAGTAAACTAAGGAAGCATACACGAGGCGGATAACATCGGCGCCGAGTCGATTCACCGCGTCTTGGGCGTCCTCGGTGTTACCGAGCGACTTCGACATCTTGCGGCCTTGGTCATCCAACGTCAGTCCATGGCTGATCACATTCTTGAAGGGCGCCGATTCGCGCGTCGCCACCGCGCACACCAGCGAGGAGCTGAACCATCCGCGCGCCTGCTCGACCGCTTCGAGATACGCATCCGCCGGCCAGCGCAGGTCGGGGCGCGTTGCGAGGACCGCAGCCTGCGATGAGCCCGAATCGAACCACACATCGAGGATGTCATCCTCCTTAGTGAACGACTCGGCGCCGCATTTGGGGCATCGGGTGCCCGGCGCGGTGAAGTCGCTCGCGGGCCGAATGTACCACGCGTCGGTACCCTCGCGCGCGAAGATTTCCTCGGCGCGCTTCATCGAGGCCAGGCCGAGCATCACGTTCGCGCAGGTGTCGCACCTGAGCGCCGGAATCGGCACGCCCCAAGCGCGCTGGCGCGAGATCGTCCAGTCGGGCCGCGTCTCCGTCATATTGCGGATGCGATCGCGTGACCAAGTCGGGAACCATTTCGTGGCATCGATCTCTGCGACCATCTTTTCGCGCAGGCTCATGTGGTCGATGTTGATGAACCATTGCTCGGTGGCGAGGAAAATCAGCGGGTTGTGGCATCGCCAGCAATGCGGATAGCTATGCGTATAAATCTCGCTGTGCAGCAGGGCGCCGATCTTCTGCAGATGCTCGACGATCGCAGGGTTCGCCTTGAAGACGTTCTGCCCTTCCCAATCGCCGCTGGTGAAGATCCCGCTGCCGTTGACCGGCGTCATCGGCTTGAGGCCGTACTGATTGCCAACCACGAAATCTTCGTAGCCGTGGCCGGGCGCGGTATGCACGAGGCCGGTTCCCGCATCGGCAGTGACATGCGCACCGTACATGAGCTTCACGTCGCGATCTAAAAATGGATGGCGAAAGATATCCTGCCCATCGAGCGCCTTAAGATCCTCGCGCGAGAGCGGAATTCCCTTGTCCACGCGAAGACCGGTCGCCTTGACCACTTCCTCCGCGAGCTTCTGCGCCACGATGTAGTAATTTTCGCCTGACTTGAGCGCGACGTAGTCGAAAGTCTCGTTGAGCGAGATCCCGAGGTTCGCGGGCAGGGTCCACGGAGTCGTCGTCCAGATGACGGCGAACAGTTTTCCGGCTTTATGCCTCGTCGCGATTTCCGCACCCTCATCCTGATCGGCGGCCAACTTTGCCGCGTTGCCCACATTCGAATTGAGCGCGAACTTCACGTAGATGGATGGCGACTTGTGCTCCTCGTATTCGACCTCGGCTTCGGCCAGCGCGGTGCGGCAATCGAAGCACCAGTGCACCGGGCGCAAGCCGCGATAGACGTAGCCGAACTCGACCAGCTTGCGCAGCACGCCGATTTCGGCGGCCTCGTATTCATTCGCCATCGTGAGATACGGATTGAACCAGTCACCGATACATCCGAGGCGGCGAAAATCGGTGCGCTGCAGGTCGACCCATTTCTCGGCTTCGGCGCGACAGAGCTTGCGCAGCTCTAGCTTCGGCATCGTGCGCGCCTTGGCGCCGAGCGCGCGCGACACCTTGTGCTCGATCGGCATACCGTGGCAGTCCCAGCCGGGAACGAACGGCGACCGATTGCCGAGCATCGAGCGCGAGCGGACCACGAAGTCCTTGAGAATTTTGTTGAGCGCGGTGCCGAGGTGAACGCGCCCATTCGCATAGGGCGGCCCGTCGTGCAGAATCCAGGTCGCGGCGTCCTTGCGCGTCTCCATCAGGCGCGCGTAGAGGTCCGCATCGTCCCATTTCTTGAGCATCTCGGGTTCCCGCTTGGGCAGATTGGCCTTCATCGGGAAATCGGTTTTGGGCAGTTGCAGGGTGGCTTTGTAATCGGTTTCCGGCACTGGATACTCGCGCGATGCAGCCCTTACGGCGCTGCGTCCTTTTCGATGATATCGACGGGATCAGATTAACTTAGCCGTATCGTCTGCGCGAGCGTCATCCGTGGGCGTTCAGCCGATGCTCACGCTGGCGCCGATCATCCGGAGACCGAGACGGGAGGCGACGCGTTGCGAGGAGCGGTTCGACCTCGAAGTGCTATAGAAGAGTGCGCGTCCCTCGAGGCTGGGAAGCGATGACCATGCGGCTGTAATTGCGGCTGCGAATCCTCGTGAGCGAAATTTCGGGAATGTAAAGACGCCGATTTCCGCGCCAATGTCGCCGAGGCGCGCCGCGAATGCCATGGCGGCAATCTCTCCGTCCTCGAGGGCGACCACCCAAGGCTCCCAAAAATCGCTGACTTCCTTAAATCCCGCCTCGAACAAAGCGGACGGGATTCCATGTTCGGCGAACCTCGCGAGCATCTGCACGCCCTCCGCCGAATCTCCTCGCACGATCGTTTCGGGGTGTTGATATTTCAGATGATTGGGAAGCTGGTAGATCACGCCCGGCCCAACACTCAGAGGAGTACTCGCGGCAGGGCCCGTCGCTGAAGCCGCGTTATTGGACAAAACATCGAGGAACTTTCCGATACATTGAGGTAACGCCCATGGATCACGCCATGAAGGTTCGGTCGCGGCCATCGCGAGCAGTTGCTCTGCCACTTCGTCCTCGACGTCATAACGCACGCGCACGAGATTGCCTTGTGAGCATCCGGCGAAGAACAGCTTCGGCGCGGGCGAATGATCTGGATCATTCTGCCGCTCGATGCGTTCCGCCGGCGCCATCGCGAACAAGGTGTCCGCATCGATGTGCAGAAGTTTGAGGTCCTCGGGCTCAGTCATTCGATTCGCTGCCCGGCTCGCGACCGATAGTTGGCAGGTGGTCCAGCCAGGCGAGATGCACTACCCACCCGGGCCATCGGATCATGCTAGCACCTAGAATCATGACCAGCAGCCCATAACTAAGATTCGGCGCAACCATCTCCAAAAAAAAGACAGAGATTGGGGCGGAGGTGCGCGGAAATATCCATTGGATGCATCCATTCCAGAAAATACGGAATGCATCCATGAAAGTGAGCACGCCCATCGCGCGGACAAGGACGCCAAACAGTTGCTTTTCGTTCACCTTGATTTCCCCCAACTTCAAATCCGCAACCTAGTTGGCCGACCTTGTGACGTAAAGCGCCTTGAAAGGCGCATTTGAAAAGCGCCGAGGAGGGCCATATCATTCGAGGCTCATCACTATGGCACTTAAAAAAGTTACCTACTTCGATAAGCCCGGCGAGATTCCGCATCCCGAAACCGACGACGACCAGGCCAAGCCCAACGTCTACGGCGTCAGATGGGTTAATCCCGAGACCTTTGAGACTATCCGCGTTCGCGGCGGCGCGCGCACCGGTCCGCATGGCGAGGTCCTGCAGAAAATCGACCCGACCCTCGATTTGAGCTCGTTCGCGACCCAGGACCGCAACCGAGCGCCCGAAGTCAAAAAGTAATATCGTGGCTACTACCGGCGCGCTCGCGGGGTTGCGCGTGCTCGATCTCAGCACGCATCGGGCCCATCTTTGTGCGCGATTGCTCGCCGACATGGGCGCCGATGTCGTCAAGGTTGAGCCGCCCGCCGGCGACGAGGGACGCCGCATCGGTCCCTTCTACAATGGCCTACCGCATCATGATCGCAGCCTCTGGTTCTGGTTCTACAATCTCAACAAACGATCGCTGACGCTCGACCTCACGCATCCACGCGGTCGCGAGCTGGCGCTTGCACTCGCGCGTTCCGCCGATGTGGTCATCGAGAGTTTCGCACCTGGCGAGATCGCGCGGTTAGGGCTCGGATGGGAGCAACTTCATCGCGCGAATCCCGTGCTGATTCTTCTATCGATTGCGCCGTTTGGGCAAACCGGCCCTTACCGGGATTTTGTCGCCGATGACACGGCCATCACCGCGATGGCCGGCATGCTCTACGTCAACGGTTCGCCGGGACGTCCTCCGGTGCGACCGCTTGGGTTGCAAGCGTATCATTCGTCGGCGTACTACGGCGCCATCGCCACCATGACGGCGCTGCTTGCGCGTGACTCCTCAGGTGAGGGGCAATGGATCGACCTCAGCATGCAGGAAGCGACGGCCTCGGCGGTCGAGCATGTCGCGGGGAGCTACTTCGAGCGCGGGCTGACCGAGCCGCGCCGCGGCACCCTGCATTGGAGCCGGTTTTTTCGGGTCGGCAAATGCCGGGACGGCTACATCATGCATTGCACGCTGGGCGACTGGACCTCGCTCATCGAATGGGTCAATGGCGACGGCAAGGCGCAGGACCTCATTGACCCGAAGTGGAACGACGTGACGTATCGTTCGGTCAACGCCGAGCATCTCTTCGATGTCCTCGACGAATGGGTCAAGGATTACAATCGCGACGAGCTGCTGGAGCGCGCGCAACTGCTGCGCCAGCCCTACGCGATCGTGCGCGCGCCCGAAGCGCTCCTCGACGACGAGCAACTCGACGATCGCGGATTCTTCGCCGAAGTCGAGCATCCGGAGCTGGGCCGGAGCTTCCTCTATCCGGGTGCGCCGTATCTTTTTAATGGCACTCCGTGGCGCGCGTATCGCCGTCCGCCGCTGCTCGGTGAACATACCGGGGAGATTTTGCGCGAGGAGTTGCAAATCGATCCCGAGGAGATGGCAGCATTGCGCGCCGAGAGCATCATCTGATGGCGACCAATCGATTGCCGCTCGCGGGCGTGCGCGTGCTGGATTTCACCTGGGTCGTCGCCGGGCCGGTTGCGACGCGAGTCCTCGCCGACCACGGCGCCGAGGTGATCAAGATCGAGCGCAAATTGCCGTCAATGATCGGTGATCGCAAGCGCGGCCTACAATGTGACCTCCATCGCGACAAATTGTCGGTCGCGCTCAACATGGGCCATCCCGACGGCCTCGCGCTCGCGCGCAGACTCGCGATGAAAAGCGACCTGGTGATGGACAATTTCTCCGCCCGCGTCATGACGGCGTGGGGGATGGACTACGCGAGCCTGTCTCAGATCAAACCCGACATCATCTGCATCAGTATGTCGGGGCTCGGGCATACCGGACCGCGATCAAGCTATGTCAGCTATGGCCCGACGCTGCAGGCGCTCGGCGGTTACACCCAGCTGATGGCCGAAGATACGGGTGAGCCCGCGGGATATGGCTATTCGTATGCTGACATGGCGGGCGGCTACACCGGAGCGCTCGCGGCGCTCATCGCGCTTTACCATAAGCGCCGCACCGGGCATGGCCAGTTCGTCGATCTCTCGCAGTTCGAGGCGGTGGTCAGCGTGGTCGGCCCCTCATTGCTCGATATCGCGGTGAACGAGCGCGAGCAGCCACCGCCACTGTACAATTCGCAGGAAGGTCCGGCCGCGCCGCATGGGGTCTATCGATGCGCGCCGCTCCGGGACGATGACGATCGATGGGTCGCGATCAGCGCTCGTACGCAAGGAGAATGGGAGCGGCTGGTGAAAGCGATCGGCGCGCCGGCGTGGACCGCGGAGCCGAAGTTCCAGACGCTCTATCTACGGATGAAAAATCACCCCGAGTTGGATGCACACATCGCAAAATGGACGCGCGAGCGCAGCGCCGAAGATGCAATGATGATGCTGCAAGGCGCGAAAGTCGCGGCCGGCATCGTCGAGAATGGCGCCGATATTTGCGCGCGCGACCCACAGCTGAAGGAGCGCGGCTTCTGGCCCGGCGTGAAGCGCAGCGATGGCGAGATTTCGCAAATCACCGGCATCCCATTCAAACTGTCGGGAACGCCAGCCTCGGTGCGCACCATCGCACCCGATGTTGGCGAGAACACCGACGATGTGCTTGAGGATTTGCTAGGCCTCTCGCGCGCCGAACGCGACGCGCTAATCGCCTCCGGCGCAATCTGGCCATAGAATTCAGCTATGCGAAAATCGCTCAAGTATATGGACCCGCCGCGGGAGGTTACCGTCACCGTTCCGACCAACCTTCTCAAGAAGGCTCAGAAGATTTCCAACGCCGGAGTCAGCGAAACGGTTCGTAAGGGTTTGCAGGCGATCGTAGAGGTGGGCCTGCGATGAGCTCTTAAAACTTCGCGGGAAAGTTAAGTTCTCGATCGACCTTAAGGAGTTGCGGGAGGACCGCGAACTCCACGCTTCGATCGCATCAACCCAAAGCATTGATCCTATACGGGATCACGCACCGGCCTGCCGGGCGTCAGGTATCTCTCCTTAGGATGCTCAACTTCTTCTTCCACTCCCCGCCATCGAGGACCCAGGTGTCGTGGTACACGAGAATCGCGGAGAGCACCGGTTGACCGCCGTTCAGGATGCCTTTCTTTTTGGCGCAATCCTGATCTCTTTTTGATACCTGGATGAGCGCCGAGGTCCGGGTCTTCGCGGTCATGGGGGTCAGCTCATCGAAGACTGTGTTCACCATGAAATGCCGGCCTGCGATCTCGGGAGAACCCGGGCGCCCGAAGGTTTTGAAAATCGCTTCCCTGCCTTCGAGGCGAATCTGCTCGGTGCAATCGGGATAGTGCGACACGAACACCGCGTCCGGCGTGAAAAGTTGGTCCGCCCACTTCCGCGCATCGGGCTTGATCCCATCGCCGTCCAACAACATGGAATAGCGGGCAAGCGCCTCGCGAATGCTCTCGCGAGCGATGGCCGACTCTATCGTTATCGCCATGCGATTTCCTCCTTGGAGTGGCAGGGCTGGTGACTTCGGGTCTTGGTGAGGTCGAACCTCTCGGCTTATTTCCCCACGATTTGGCGGATGCCGGCTTCGATGCGCGCCTCGTCGGGCACCGCCACTTTCTCGAGCGGCGGGCTGAACGGAATCGGCACATCCAGCGCGGTGACGCGCTTCACCGGCGCATCGAGGAAATCGAAACCCTTGTCCGCGATGATCGCCGCGATGTCGGCCGCCGCGCCACCGCGCATATGGCCCTCATCGGTGATGATGACGCGATTGGTTTTCTCCACCGACGCCAGGATGGTTTCCTCGTCGAGCGGAATCAGCGTGCGAGGATCGACGATCTCGACCGAGATGCCTTCCTTGGCGAGTTTCTCGGCCACCTTCATCGTCTTCGATACCATCGCGCCGATCGCAACCACCGTAACGTGCTCGCCCTCGCGCTTCACCGCGGCCTTGCCGAGTGGCACCAAATGGTCGCCGTCAGGGACATTTTCTTTTAGGCGACCGAGGCCGCCATGCTCGAAAACGATCACCGGGTTGTTGTCGCGAATCGCGCTCTTGAGCAGGCCCTTCATATCGGATGGTCCCGAGGGCACCACCAGTTTGAGTCCGGGCACACTTAGGAACTGCGCGTAAACGGTTTCAGAATGCTGTGCCGCCGCCCCGCCCATCGCGCCGTAGACCGCGCGGAAAGTGATCGGCATCGTCGCCTGACCACCGGACATGTAGCGCAGCTTGGCGGCCTGATTGCAGACCTGATCGAATGCACAATAAAAAAAGCTGGCGAACTCGACCTCGCAGATGGGCCGCGTACCGGCCATCGCCGCGCCCACCGCGGCGCCGACGAAACCCGCCTCCGAGATGGGAGTGTTGCGAACGCGCACGGAGCCGAACTTGTCGATGAGTCCTTTGGTCGCGCCAAACGCACTGAGCACCACGTCCTCGCCCATCACGAAGGTGAGCGGGTCACGCTCCATTTCTTCGACGAGGGCAGAGTTGATCGCCTGGATAAAATTGATTTGCGGCATCGTCGTGCCTCTATTTCGCGTATACGTCGTCGGTTACTTCGGATACGTCGGGCAGCTCACTCTCGCGCGCGAACTTGATCGCGTCCTCGAGTTCCGCGGTGGTCTCCTTATCGATACGGTCGAGTTCCACTTTGTCGATTTTCCCACCGCTGACGAGAAATTGCTGATAGCGAATGATCGGGCATTTGAGCTTCCATGCCTCGACTTCGGCGGTCGGGCGATACGCGTCCTCGCCGAGGAACGCGGCCTCGCCCACCACGTGGCCTTCCCATCGGTAAGTTTTGCATTCGAGCAGCGTCGGACCTTCGCCGGCACGGGCCCGCGCGACGGCCTCACTGGCGAAGCGGAAAACTTCCATCACATCGTTACCATCGACAATGTACCCCGGGATGTTGTACCCATGCGCGCGCTGCGCGATGTCGCGCACTGAGGTTACGGTTTGCATCGGCGTAAACTCGCCATAGCCGTTATTCTCGCATACAAAGACCACCGGCAGTTTCCACACCGCCGCGAGGTTGAGGGACTCATGGAAGGTTCCCTCATTCGATGCGCCGTCGCCGAAGAAGCATGCGGTCACGTCGTCCTTGCCGGCGATCACCGCCGCGAGCGCCGAGCCAGTCGCGATCGGCAAGCCTCCACCGACGATGCCGTTGGCGCCGAGGATGCCGAGCGCATAGTCGACGATATGCATCGAGCCGCCCTTGCCCTTGCAGTAGCCGGTGCGCTTGCCGTAGAGCTCCGCCATCATGCGATTGAGCTGTCCACCCTTGGCGAGCAGATGGCCGTGGCCGCGATGGGTCGAGGTGATGCGATCGGTTTTCCGCAGCGCCGCGCAAACTCCCGTGGCCGACGCCTCCTCGCCAATCGAGACGTGGACGAATCCCGGCAGCTCGTTGGCGAGCGCGAGGTCGCGCGTTTTGGTCTCGAACTGACGGATGCGCTGCATCGAGCGATACATCTCGAGCAGTTTGTCCTTGCCGACATCCATGATGGCTAGCCTCCCGCGAAGTGCCGCGCTCTGGGCCTAACGATGCGGAACGCTAGTCCCGATGTGAGGTGATCGTCAAACCCCGAGGTATGCTGGCCGTTGTAAATCGCCCTGGTGAGTCCGTGTAGGGGCGCTTCGCGAAGCGCCCGCAACGATGTGGCAACGAGGTAGACGTTCGCGATTGAGTCATCGCAGGATCGTTCGCCGAACGATCCCTCCCCGGAAATAGGAATTCTCTTTCGACGAAGCGCTGACATCAACATCGCAGTTGCATAGAATCTCAGGTCCGACTCGACGGACGATCGAAACATGCCAAGCGCAAGCTATCTGAAGACACGGCAGTCTCCGCCGCTTAGAGAAAAGCGCGGAGTTTGGCTCTGCCATTCCGGGAAGGTGCTCACCGCCTCGACAGTTCAGAAGACAATTGAGCGAATTCGACGAGAGCGCGACCAGCGCAACCTCGGCAATGACTGAAGCGAAACTCGCGAAGACTCGGCGCGCGACGCGCACGGTCGTCGCGGGGGTCACCGGGAAGTCGGTGGCGAAGTTGCTGCGCGTCCTCGCCAAGGAGGCGCCCAAGTGGAATGCGCCGATCGTCGCGCTCGCCGCGCAGCAGAATCAGAGCCCGTTCCTCACCCTCATCGGATGCATCCTGAGTCTGCGCACCAAGGATCAAATGACCGCGGTCGCATGCGAGAAGTTGTTCGCGAAGGCGCGCACTCCCGAAGCGATGCTCGCACTCGCGCCCAAGACGCTGGAGAAGCTCATCTACCCGGTCGGTTTCTATCGCACCAAGGCGCGGGTGATTCGCGGAATCTGCCGCGACCTCATCGATAAATTCGGCGGCGAGGTCCCCGACAATATAGATGATCTGCTCAGCCTCAACGGGGTGGGCCGCAAGACTGCCAATCTGGTGGTGACGCAGGCGTTTCACAAGCCCGGCATCTGCGTCGATACCCACGTGCATCGCATCTCGAATCGGTGGGGCCTGGTCGCGAGCAAGACGCCCGATAAGACCGAAATGGCGTTGCGTGAAGTCCTGCCGCCACGCCATTGGATCGACTACAATACGATTCTCGTCGCGTTCGGTCAGACGCTATGCCAGCCGGTGTCGCCGTGGTGCTCGCGATGCCCTATCGCAACCGGATGCCCGAGGATCGGCGTCGTGCGCTCCCACTAGCGTCGCCGCGCCGCTTCCTTCAGGAGGAGCTTGCGCATGGATATCGGATTTATCGGACTCGGCTCGATGGGACTTCCGATGGCGACCAATCTGCTCGCCGCTGGTCACAAGCTGCGCATTTATAACCGCACCGGTTCGAAGGCCGAGGCGCTGGTGAAACGCGGTGCCGAGCTGACGTCGAAAAGTGCCGCAGTCGCGACGCCCGGCGGCGTCGTTATCACGATGCTCGCCGATGATGCGGCACTCGAAGGCGTCGTGGTCGGACTCGACACTATCGCGCATCGTCTTGCGCCCGGCGGCATCCACATCTCGATGAGCACCATCGCGCCGGCAACCTCGCGCAAGCTGGCGCATTATCACTCCGAGAATGGGAGTTCCTATGTTGCGGCTCCGGTGTTTGGCCGCCCCGAGGCCGCGCATGCGAAACGGCTGTGGATTTGCACCTCGGGACCGCAGCACGAGAAACATAAGATTGCGGAAATCCTCGCTGCGATGGGACAGAAGACCTTTGACTTCGGCGAGGATCCCGGCGCCGCCAATACAGTGAAGTTGTCCGGAAATTTCCTGATCGCCGCGGCCATGGAAGCGATGGCGGAGGCCCTCGCGATGCTGGAGAAGAGCGACATCGATCGCGTTGCAGCCATCGAGATGCTGAGCTCGACGCTCTTCGCCTGCCCTGTATACCAGGGATACGGCAAGGCTATCGCCGAGATGCGACATACGCCCGTGGGATTTAGTCTGCCGCTGGGACTCAAGGACATCGAGCTTGCCCTGAAGACGAGCGGCGAGGTGCGCGCGCCGATGCCGGTAGCCGCGATTCTGCGCGACCGCTTTCTGGCGAGCATTGCCAAGGGGCGCGAGGATTTGGATTGGTCGGGATTCGCACTCGGCGCGCGCGACGACGCGGGATTGCTCGAGCGCAAATAATCAGGCGTCATGCGGTGGAAGGGATTTGCGGCGACGTTGATCGCGCTAACGATCATGCTTGCCGGCGGGAGCGCCTTCGCGATCGATTTTTATGAGATCCAGATTTATCCGGTTGAGACCGACCCGCAGTATCATCTGGATCTCGAGCTGCATTCCAACTCAACTACGACGGCAGTCGGCCAGGAAGCCAAAAGCCAGATCGATCCTTACCAGATTCATGAGACCATCGAGGCAACCTACGGCATGCTGCCGCATGTCGAGGTCGGCCAGTACTTCTGCACCGCGAAGCTCGATGATGGCCATTACGAATACGCGGGCTCGCGCACCAAAATGCATTTTGGAATTCCGCAAACGATGGACTGGCCCGTGTCATTCGGCGGCAACCTCGAGCTGGATTACATGCGTCGCGCCGCCGAGGACCAACCGCTGACGCTTGAGATACGCCCCATCGCGGAGACGCACATCGGTCACGTGCTTATTGTCGCGAACCTGCCATTCGAAAAACCCTTCGCCGGGCCGGGCACGCATAAGGGCGTCACCATCTCACCTCAGGGTGAGATCCAATATGATGACCTGCTCGAATGGCTGTCGCCCGCGGTCGAGTACTATGGCGATATGGGTGCGATTCAGCCGCTTCGCGCGATTCAGCATCAGCAACATTTCATCGTGCCGGCCTTGAACTTCGATTTTCTCCCGCAGTTGGAGGTGAACCTCGGTGTCGGCTTCGGTTTGACTCGGGCCAGCAATGGGACCTTCGTAAAGACCATCATCGGATGGACGTTCTGAGGTGTGGGCGCTCGGAATGGACACGCAGAAAGTAAGTTGCGCGTAATCTGGGGTTAAACTATCGTTGATCCTCACTGCATGAAGTTCCCATGTCTTCACCCCATCAGGTGCGCAAAACCGAAGAAAAACTGGGGCTGATTTTTGGCCGCGTCCGCTCGATTCGCAACCGCCTCAACTCGCTGGCCTGGCAGCGCGCGGCCTTCGGCGCTCTGGGCTGGATAATCGCGGTCGGCGCGATCGTCGTCCTCGCAGCGTTTTACCTCGAGCCACTGCTGTTCCTCATCGCCGCGACGATGCTTGGCCTCGTCGCGCTCGCGGGAGTAACCGAGAGTGTCCGCGCCGGATGGCGGTTGCATGTGAATCAGGGCGCTGCTGCCTCAATCGCGGATAGGCGCGCCGATTTGAAAGGCCGCCTCGAAACGATTATCGAGCTCGGGCAACACCAGAAGGTCGTCAAGCTGAGGCACTCCCCGGAACATCTGCTGCTGTGGTCCTACCTGATTGAGGATACGCTAAGCCGGCAGGAAGAATTTGCGCCGGCGCGGATCGAGGCGCGCAGGGTTTCGCGCTCGCTCTACGGCTTCCTCGGCGCGCTGGTTCTGGCGCTCGCGATCGTCCCGTTGGTCGCGCACTTGCGCGGCAGGCTGGTCCCGCTGGCGGCCAATCAGGACGAGATGACGGTGGACCTCAACGATTTGCATCTGCGCGCCGCGGATTCCGATTCCGACGATGGCGTCGAGGTTCACGCCGACGCGCGCACCATGCGCAAGTTGGAGGACAAGCTTGCGGCGGAAGCCGCGGCGGGAAGTGGCAAGTCCTCGGATACGCCGATGGACAAGATGATGAATCATGCGAAGGATCTCGCGGGACGCCTTCAAGAGAAGCTGACCGGACGCGCTGCCCAGCGCGCGCGCCTAACCTTGAAGCTCGCGGACAATTCGCAGGACCTCGACTCTCTCGAAAAACGCCCGCCCGTCAAACTCAATCCCCATCGTAAGGGTGAGGATGCGGACGCGCATTTCGAACACGAGAAGAGCGGCAACGACTCGTCGGCGATGCCGAACAATGCGGTTCCGAACGACCCGCAAAAAAATCCTGTGGCCGGCGGCGGTGGCGAGGAGATCAGCACCCCCGAGCAGCGCCAGAATCCGTCGGACAATTCTTCCGACAAATCCACCGACCAGGTTAGCAGCGATTCCAGCAGCAACGGCGGATCGGCGCATGGGATAGGCGCGGATCCCGATACCTTGTTCGGTTCGCCCGCGGATCCGAAAATGGGCGGCCAGGGCTTCGAGATCTCCATCGATGCGCGCTCTGAGACCAAGGGTCCCAAGGCCGCCGGACATGCTTACCTGCCGCCAAAAGTCCGGACCCCGCTCAACGCCACTCAGCACCCCGACGAACCCATCGCGCGCGCCTCGGTGCCCGAAGAGGATCGTGACGCGATAAAGAAGGTTTTCGAACGATGAGCGAAGTAAGCGGCGTCGAGATGCCGACGGTGGGCGATTTCGCCCGCGTCTTCCGGCGCCTCCAGTCCGAGATTCACAAGGTCATCGTCGGCCATGAGCAGGCGGTCGAGGAATTGCTGATGGCACTCTTCGCCGGGGGCCATGTTCTGATCGAGGGCGTGCCTGGCACCGGCAAGACCACCCTGGTGAAAACCCTGGGCCTCGCTCTCAACCTGAGTTTCAATCGCATCCAGTTTACCGTCGATCTGATGCCCGCGGATATCACCGGCACCCGCGTAATTCTCACCACCGACGACGGCAGGCGTGATTTCCAATTTCAGCGGGGCCCGGTGTTTTGCAACATTCTGCTCGGCGACGAGATCAATCGCGCGACGCCCAAGACTCAATCCGCGCTCCTGGAGGCGATGGCCGAGTTGCAGGTCACCGTCGCCGCGAAAACCTATCCTCTCGATCCACCGTTCTTCGTGATGGCGACGCTCAACCCGATCGAGATGGAGGGCACCTATCCGCTGCCCGAGGCGCAACTCGATCGCTTCCTGTTCAAGGTTAAGCTCAACTACCCCGATGAGGAGCAGTTGATTCGCATCATCTCGACCACCACCGGACCCGAGGAGGCCGGCATCGAGGCCGTGTTCCATCGCGAAGAGGCGGCCTTGCGCATCGAGGCGCTCAAGAAATTGGTGCGCAATGTGATCGCGGCCCCGGCCATCGAGCAGTACGCGGCGCGGATGGTACGCGCTACGCAGCCGGCGAACTCCAAATTCGTTTCCGATTCACCCAAAGCGGTGCACGAGGAAACTGTCAATCGCTATGTGATGTTCGGGTCCAGTCCGCGCGGCGCGCAGGCGCTCATTCTGGGCGGCAAGGTTCGCGCACTGCTGGACGGCCGCGCCAACGTCGCGCGCGAGGATATCGAGGCGATCGCGCCTTCGGCGTTGTCGCATCGGATCATGCTCAACTACGCGGCGCATTCCGACGGCATCGATGGCGCGCACATCGTCGAGCGCGTCGTGCGCTCGATTCATTCGGCGAGACCAGCTTAAGGAACTATATGCTCGAAGCTCGCGCATTCGAGCCGGACTTTTTGCGGCGCCTCGATCGGCTGGTGCTCGGGGTCAGGCGCGCGCGGACCGTGCGTGCGGGGCAGCGCACCATCGGACGGGTCCAGGGACTCGGAATCGAGCCGGAGAATTTCAAGGAGTATGCGGAAGGCGACGATCTCCGTTTCCTTGACTGGAACGCTTTTGCACGACTCGACGATCTCCTTATTCGCACCTATCGCGCGGAGCGGCAGGTCGAGATCACCATAATGCTCGATGCGAGCGCTTCGATGGCGATGCCGGAACGGGACGACAAATTCGGCCTTGCGCGGGCGCTGGCCGCTACGTTCGCATACATCGGCATGGCTGAGAATGACGCGGTGCGGATTGTCGCGTTCGGATTGGGGCGCGACGGCATGAAGCTTCAACCGACGCCGTTCTACCGCCGGCGTGAGCAATATCAAGCATTCAAACCATTTCTCGCTGAGTTGCGATGCGCGGGGGAAACGCGCCTGTCCGCGGCGGTCGGCGAATTGCTCCTGCAACGCCGCCCCGCTGGGGTGGTGATTGTGATTTCTGATTTCCTGGTCAACCAAACCGATTTCGAAGAGGCGATGCTGCACCTCCTCGGCACCCGGCAGGAGATTAAGCTGGTGCATGTGATGGGCGAGATGGAATCCGAAGGTTCGTATCCGCCCGGACTATATCGCGTGCGCGACAGCGAGAGCGGCGAACTGCGCGAGGTCGCTTTCGGTCCCGAGCTGGCCGCCGCGTGTCGCAACCGGGTCGCCGCGATTTCCGAGCGCATCCATGAATTCTGCCTCGGCCACGCGATAATCTACGCGCAGGCGTTCGGTGCGCGTCATCTCGATGCGATCCTGGAGCGCGAGCTTCCCATCATGGGGGTGATTCGGTAGGTGGGCCTGCTCAATCCCAATCGCCTGTTATGGGCCTTTAGCATCGCGATCCTGCTCGCGATCTATCTGCGCTCGCGCTCGCGCCCAACCCTCGAGGTTTCGAGCCTGCTCCTCTTCGATGAAGCGGCGGCGCCGACCACCCGGGTCAGGCATCTGCGCATCGATCCGTTGTTCTGGCTGGAGATGGCGTTACTCGGCGCGATCACCCTCGCGTTGGCGGGGCTCTACGTTCGGACGTCGTCTGCGGCGGCGCGCGGGCGGACTCGCGCTTTGGTGTTCGACCTTGCCGCGGGCATGGGCGCGCGCGAGGGAAGCGGCACTCGGCTGGACGCGGCGAAGCAGCAGGCGCTCGCGATTGTCGATGCGGCCTCGGAGCGCGATCGCTTCAGCGTCATCGGCTACGCGCTCGACGCGCAGATGATTCATCCGGAGACCGCCAATCGCGACGCGATCCGCCATGCGATTGCGGGATTGCGATCGATGGCGGTGCCCGGACGGCGCGCGGCACAATCCGCCGCGCTGATGCGCGCGCGCGCGTCGGGCGAGGTAGAGTTCTTCGCCGATCGAAAACCGCCGGCCTCAGTGATCGCCGACTCCGGATTGAGTTCCGGCTTCCATTTTCATCAAAGCGGTTCGCCCGCCGACAACCTCGCGATCGTTTCGCTCGATCCCGGCGTCCCCGACACTTCAAAAGGGCGCGTGGTGCTGCGGAATTTTGGCGCCAAACCAAATTTGTGCGAACTGGCGGTGGACATCGAGGGCAAGCAGGTTTTCCATCAAACCTTGCTCCTGTCGCCGCGCGAACAGATCCTGGTGCCCTTCGGCCCGCTGACCAGCGGCGGCCTGGTACATGCGCGTATCCTCGACGAGGACGCGCTCGAAGCTGACAACCATCGCTATGTTTACGCCCCGGTCGAAACCCATGCGCATGTACTGGTGCTTTCTCCGGACCCGGCGGTGCGCGACGATCTGGCGCGGGTGCTGCTCGCGGTGAATAGCAACTTTATCATCGCAACCGCCGACCCGGCGCAGTTCAAAGCCGCCCCCGCGCAGCAGTACGACCTCGCGGTGATGCACGATTGCTATGTCGCGGCCGTCAAGGCGCAAGCCGTCCTTTTGGTGTTTCCTCCGGCCGGCAGTAGCAACAGTATTCCGGGGTTAACGCTCATCGGTGACTCTCCGGCGGCGCTGATGACCAATCAGGGCCAGGCCGTTTCGAATGCGGCTCCAGCTGTGCTGGGGCCGACGCGCATGCTGGTCATCCCCGAATGGATGGTGGTTAAAGCCTCGGGCACTGCCGGCGGCGCGCATGAGACGTTGCCGTTGGTGGCGAGCGGCGCGCTGCCTGCGGGCCGGTTCGGCGTGGTAGCCTTCGATGTCCGTGGGCATCTGCTGCTCGATCCGGATCGCCTCGACGCGCTGGTGGCGACGGTCGATTTGGTGCGCGATCTGACGGCGCCGGCGGGGCTGCGGATTGTCGATACCGGAACCTTTCTCGCGATGCCGGCGCCGGCCGACGCGAAGATCATCGCGCCCGATGGCGCCGAGATTTCGGCTTCGCGCGACCACTGGGGCCGCCTGCGCCTGCACCCCCTCCAACCGGGCCATTACTCGATCGAATTTGCCGGCGACAAGACCAATGTCTATGCCAACTACTACGATGCTTCCGAATCCGATTTGAACGCCATCGCCGCACCGTCCGCACCTGCCCCGCAAAGCGCAGGCTCGGCCCAATTTGCACCCCCGCCCAGGCAAGTCCAGCCGCTGTCCGCGCTGCTGATCATCTTCGCGGTGATTGCGATTCTGCTCGAATCCGTGCTTCTGCTGCGTACCGCCAATCGATGGGGGATGCGTCATGTTTGAGCGTCCCCTCCTGCTCTGGCTGTTGCTCGCGACGCCGCTGGTCGCGCTACCCGCGTTGCTGGGGGTGCGGCGAGGAAAAGTCGGCCCCGGCCTGTTCGCCGCGGCGCTGCGGGTGCTCGCCTTCGCCGCGCTCGTCTTCGCGCTGAGCGGCTTCGGAATTCCAACCCGGACCGCTTCGCGCCAGGTCGAGACCGTCGCGCTGATCGATCAGTCGCGCTCGATCGCGCCCGATCAGCAACAGTGGATGCGCGCCAAGGTTCGCGAGCTGGCACGTGCCGGCGGCCCGCGGGATCAGCTTGCAGTGCTGGGCTTCGGCCGTGACGTGCGGATGCTCTCCCCGATGGGCGATCCGCGCCTGTTCTCAATGCCGGCGATTTCCGCAGACCCGAGCGCCACCGATATCGGTGAGGCGCTCTCGGCGGCGGACAGCCTGTTCTCGCCCGAAGCGGACAAGCGGATTTTGCTGCTTAGCGACGGGAACCAGACCCTCGGCGACGCGGCCGCCGAGGTCCCCGCGCTGGTGGAAAACCATACCCGGGTCTTTTCCGCGGCTCCTCCGGTCTCCGCCACCCAGCGCGTGGCGCTAACCGACTTCGAGGCGCCCGGCGCGGTGCGCGCCAATCAGCGCTTCACCTTTCATTTCGCGATCGAAAGCGAAGTCGCCAATCCGGTGAAGATCAATCTCGAACTGCTGAGCGATAGAGATCCGGTCGGCGGCCAAACCGTGGAGTTGAAGCCCGGGCTCAATCGCTTCGAGCTTCCGTATCGAATCGATCAACCCGGCGCCTATGTCATGGGCGCGCGGCTGCGTACTCCTGCCTCGATGGTCGCGTTGAATTCGCTGGCCGAGACCGCGCTGACGGTATTGGCGCCCGCGCAAATCCTGCTGGCGGGAACCGCGCCGCCCGAGAGCCTGCTCAACGCGCTGAAGTTGCGCGAGTTCGAGGTGACCGTGACGTCGCCCCGCAGCCTCCCGATCCATCCGGAGGATTATCTGCCTTATCAGGCGGTGATTCTTTCGGATGCGACGGTTGCGACGCTCAGCAACGCCTCGGCCATCGCGCTCAATCGCTACGTTTCGGACTATGGCGGCGGACTGATCGCGACCGGCGAGACTTTACGCGATGAGCGCTTCGCCGGCACGCCGTTGGAGAAAACCCTGCCGATCAAATTTCAACCGCAGCCGCCGCCACCCTCGCGCGAGCCAATCGCGGTCTTTTTGTGCATCGATCGCAGCAATTCGATGAGCTACGACTCACGCTATCCGGCGGTGCGCGACGGCGAGCGCATCCGCTATGCCAAGACCGCCGCGATCGCGCTGATGCGCCAGCTCGATGACACCGACCTCGCGGGGGTTATCGCGTTCGACTCGCAGCCGTACGTGCTCGGTCACCTGGCGCCGCTGGGTGAGGATCGCGCCGAGCTGGAAAATCGGATCGAACGCCTCGAGCCGGGCGGCGGCACCGATTTCAAAGATGCGCTCGAGATCGCGGAGCGCGAGATCCTCGACAGCAAGATTGCGGTGCGCCAGGTCTTCCTCCTCACCGACGGCGACACCAATCGGCAGTATCACGATCATGACGCGTTGATCGCCGATTTCGCCGCGCAGCACATCCCGGTCTCGACCCTTCGCATCGGCCCCGATCTCGCCAACCTGCAACTGCTACAGGATTTCGCGCAGGCGACCGGCGGAACTTTCTATCGGGTGCAGGACATCGAAAAGCTGCCGCTGCTGCTGGTCGGCCTCACGCGGGAGGCGATGAATCGGCGCAAGCAGGGCCGCTCCGAGCTGGAGGCCGGCGAACCGAACGCGATTCTGACCGGGATCGACGTCAAGGAGATGCCGCCGATCGATTATTTCGCGACCACGCTGCCCAAAGACGGCGCACAGGTCCCGCTCAAGATCACGCGGCGCGACGCATCCTCGCCCCTGCTCGCCGCGTGGCAGTATGGGCTCGGGCGCGCGGTAGTTTTCACCGCCGATCCCGATTCACTCGCGTCGCTGAGCTGGATTCGATGGAACCGCTATGCGGAGTTCTGGTCGCAGCTGGTCAACTGGGCGATGCGCCCGGGCGACGCGGGTCCGTTCTCGCTGCGGGTGGAAACCGCGTCGGACGGCGGGGTGCGCATCGACGCGGAGAAAATCGACAATACGCCGGTATCCAACCTGGTAGTGCGGGTTACCGGCACCGGCCACGCGATGGATGTGCCGATGACGCAGACCGATGCCACCATTTATCGGGGCGAGCTCGGCCAACTGCCGCGCGGAAAATATACCGCGATGCTCATGATCAAGGGTGGCGACACCGAGCGCGTCATCATGCAGCGCGAGTTCGCGTCGACCGGGACCGCCGCCGCCGACACCGACGAAGTGCGCATCCGGCCGCGCAACCTCGCCATGCTGAAGAACCTTGCCCTCGCGACCGGCGGCGCGCTCGACGCATCCACGGCAGAAATCCTCAAGCCGACCGGCGCGCTGGTCACGGTGCATCGCAGCGCCGAACCGTTGTTGCTGCCGCTGGCGATCATCCTGTTCCTCGGCGAGGTCTTCGTGCGGCGGCGTTTTCTGGGAGACTGAATCGAGTCCTCGCGAATAAGGAAATCTATGACGCGACCATTTCGTCTGATCAGTTTCTGCTCGATCCTGACGGTTGCCCTGGCGCTCTCCGCCGTCGGTAGCGACATATTCGCTCAAGCGTCGCAGCGCGATATCGATGCGTTTTCAAAGGCGTCGCTGGTGTACATCGCCACTGTCCGCAAGGACGGCAATCAGAGCAAAGCGGCGCCGGTGTGGTTCACCACGACTCCCGATCACCTCCTGCTCATTAACACCAGCCCCACCTCATGGAAGGCGAAACGGATCCGGCGCGGCAGCCCGGCGATGGTCTGGATCGGAGCCGAAGACGGTCCCGCCTTTATAGGCAAGGCCGAAATCACCAGCGATCCAGCGGTGCTGAATCGCATCATCACCGATTATCCGGAGAAGTACATGATGGCGCGGGTGGGGCTTTTCAGGCCGAGCCAGGAAAAGTTCGACAAAGGTAGTGTGGTGGCAATCAAGATCACGCCGGTAAGAGACTTGCCGAACTTCACCAGCCAACCGGGAACGCCCGCGCCGAGCCTGGAAGCTTCGGCCTCGACAGCGCACTGAGTACTCGATTTCACCGAGCCGGTTCATGCTTGAAGAACACGAGGACGCGGTTGCCTTCGCCGCTTCAACCGTGATCCCGTTGATATGTATTCTTTTGTGGAAGAGCCGCTACGACTTTGACTTAAGGCTACCGTTAACCATATGGACTGTCGCGCCCGCCGTGGGCGGGATCGTTTTCCTCCTCCTTCTGAGTCATGGCGCACTCGGCATGATTTCTTACGCCATTTTGGCTTATCCCTTGAGCTTCGCTTTCCTCAGCGCGGGATGGGCGGCTGTGTTCGGGGGGATTGGGTGGATCGTGGGATCGAGGGATTCACGAGCACGTGAAGAGGCAGTGCCGCCCCGGCCTCGAGCGCGAGGTGAAGCACCCTGGTAAGTGCCGGACTCTTACACCCTGCCGCGAACGGAGAGAACTAGACTTCCGTCTCGCGAGGCGCGATACGGCTGGCGCGGCGCGCGAAGCCTCGCGCCTTGCGCCGCCTGCGCTTTACCGCCTCCTTGAGCTGCTGGTCGACGAAACCGATCAAATACTCCTGGCAGTTAGCCTCGCTCTCGGTATGGCGAACGTACGTGCCGTCGGATTGCATGTCCCAAGCGCACTCGTTGGGCGCAAGCTGACAGTCCAAAATCGTGCGCAACTCCTTGCGCAGCGCGGGATCCTCGACCGGTGTGATCACCTCAACGCGGCTTTCGAGGTTGCGCTTCATGAGATCCGCCGAGCCGATGAAATATTCCTCGGAGCCGCCGTTGCGAAAATAATAGATGCGCCCGTGTTCGAGGAAGCGCCCGACGATGCTGACGACGCGCGCGCTCTCCGAAAATCCCGGAAGGCCGGGACGCAGCCGGCAGGTATCGCGAATGATGAGATCGACCTTTACCCCCGCGATCGAGGCGCGATAGAGCGCGCGGGTCACATCGACGTCTTCAAGTGCGTTGCACTTTAGCTGGATGAGTCCGGGTGACGCTTCCGAATGAAGTTTAATCTCGCGATCGATTTTCGTGATCAGCGCATGCTTCAGGAAAGTCGGCGCCGGCAGGATCTTTTTGTAGATGCGGCCGGGCGCGTATCCCGTGGTCAGATAATTAAACAGCTGGGTCAGGTCCTGGCCGACGACTTCGTCGCAAGTGAGCAGGCCATAATCCGCATAAAGGCGTGCGGTCCCCGGATGATAGTTGCCTGTGCCGATGTGCGCGTAGCGCCGCAAACCGTTGTAATCCTGGCGCACTACCAGGATCACCTTGCTATGCGTCTTCAATCCGACCACGCCGTAGGTCACGTGGATACCGAAATCTTCGAGCTGCTCGGCGAATTGGATATTCGCCGCCTCATCGAAGCGCGCCTTCAGCTCGACTACCACCGCGACCTGCTTACCGTTGCGCGCCGCGTCGCACAGGTAGCCGATGATCTCGGCGTCGCTGGAGGTGCGGTAAAGCGTCATCTTAATAGCGCGAACCTTCGGGTCCTCACTCGCTTCGCGCAGAAATCGCGCCACCGAGGTTGAGAACGACTCGTACGGATGCATCAGCAGGATCGACCCCGCCTCGCGAATCGAATGAAAGATATTGCGAAGAGCAGGCAGGCGCGGATGGTCGACCGGATGATGCGGCGGGTCATGCAGTGAGGGATCATCGATGGATGCCAGTTCCATCAGGTCGCGCATCTGCATCATGCCGTCGGTGTCGAAAACGTCCTCGCGCTCGTCGAGACCGAGTTCCGCGGCGAGCATTCCGCGATGGGTCGCGTCCATGCCCTTGGCAACTTCCAGACGCACGATCGGCGAGAATCGTCGGTCGCGCAGTTCGGACTCGATTAGCGCGAGGAGGTCATCGGCTTCTTCCTCATCGCGTTCAGTGTTGGCGTTGCGCGTGACCCGGAAGAACTCGCATGAGGTCACTTCCATGCCGGGAAAAAGCAGGTCGAGGTTGTCGTCCATCACGTCTTCGAGCGGGACGAAGCGATTTTCGTTGCCGACTCGCATAAAGCGTGAAATGCCATGCCCAATCGGCACTTTGACCCGCGCCAGCACGGTTTCGGTCTCGCCCGGATTGCGCACCGTTACCAGCAGGTTCAGCGACAGATTCGAAACAAACGGAAATGGGTGCGCGGGATCGAGCGCCTGCGGCGTAACCAGCGGAAAAACATTCTTGATGTAGTTCTCCCGCAGGTCCTTCTGCTGTTCGGGCCTCAGGCTCTGATAGGAATCAATCACAATGTTGCACGCCGAGAGTTCCTCGATCAGCTCCGGCAGCAGCTCGCGCTGGCGCGCCTCGATTTCGCGCAAGCGCTCGTAGCACTCAGCGATCTGCTGCTGCGGCGTGCGTCCATCGGGAGTGAGCTCATGGACCCCCGCAACCACTTGATGTTTCAGGCCACCGACGCGCTTCATGAAAAATTCGTCGATGGTGGCGCATCCGATCGCGAGGAACTTCACCCGTTCGAGGAGTGGATTGCTGTCGTCTTCAGCCTCCGCGAGTACCCGCTGGTTGAATGAGAGCCAGGTTAACTCGCGATTGAGGTACAGCTCGGGAGAATTCAAATCGCGATGGGGAAGGTGCCCAGCGCTATCGGCGACCATCACCTCGGGGCCGTCTCCATTGTGGCCGAGGCCGTTGGTATCAGGGCCGTCGGCAATTCGGTGCGGCGTCGGTGCTTGCGATGCTGAGGTCGCGGCCGCTTCCTTGCGCGGGGCCATATCCATCGAAGAAGACAGGGGTAAACTCGGATCGCCTATTCCAGCTCGGTCACCCATACAGGGAATCGCCTCGGTTACGATCGGTTCCTATTATGCGGAAGGTTTTGGATTGCGCAAATTGTATCATCGTTAAGGATTCCGGTCCTTAAGCTTTTAGGCGTTTAGAATGTCTTATCATTGCTCTATGAATGCGATCTTGAGCATTAGGGCTCTTCAATGCGGGATTTGGCGAACCTGGCGCGCCGATCTAAAGTGCATCTGCGAACGCTGGAGGGATTTCGATGAGTGAGCAGCGGCAATATTGGCAACTGATAATGGCGATGCCCGGCGACAAGCTCGCGCGCTCCGTGCGCGAAGCCGAGGATGCCGGCCTCGAAGGGATCTGGGCGCCGCAACTTTATAGTCCGCCGTTTGTAACGCTCGCCGCGGCCGCGATGGTGACCAAGCGCATCCTGCTCGGCAGCGGCATCGCGCTCGCATTCACCCGGAGCCCGGTGGAGACCGCGCTCAACGCACTCGATCTCGATACCATCAGCGGCGGCCGCACCGTGCTCGGCCTCGGCACCAGTATCCGCAACTTCAATGAAGGCGTGCATGGGGTGGTTTACGGCCAGCCGGTTGCGCATCTGCGTGAAGTGGTCGAGATTGTCCGCGCCGTTACCACCGGTGGGCATACCGGCACGCTCGAGAAAATCGAGGGGAAGTATCATACGCACGACCTGCGCGATTTCCGCACCGCCAAGCCGGTCCGAGAGCGCATTCCGATTTGGTTGCCCGCGCTATTTGAAAATACTATCCGGCTCGCGGCCGAAGTGGCCGATGGCCTCATCGGGCATCCGGTGTGGTCTGCGCAATGGGTCGCGAACGAGGCCTCGCGCACATTAAACGAGGCGCTCACGAAGCGGGGCCGCAAGCGCTCGGACCTCAAGGTAAATTTGTGGATTTACACCTGCATCAACAAGGACCGGCAGCGCGCCATCGATGATGCGCGCGGCACCGTCGCCTTTTATGCACAAATCGCGCAGTACGAAAAATATTTCGCCGCGCACGGCTTTGGCGGCCAAGCGCGCGCGATTCGCGAGGCCGCCGCTCGCAAGGACTTCGCCGGAATGAAAAAAGCGGTGCCCGACGAGATGGTGACCACCTTCGCCATTGCAGGCACGCCGGATGAGGGTCGCGAGAAGGTCGAGGCATTCTGGAAGGTTGCAGATTCGATCACATTATCGCCGCCCAACGCGATGATCGATGGTGCCAGCATTGCGGGCTATCAGAAGGCGATCGCCGAGACATTCTACGGAAAGTAGCTTCCTTCGCACCGCCTTTCTGGTTCCCCTTCCCTTTTGCTTTTGAGGGAAGGGGCCAGGTCTATGGCGCTGAGGCCTCTTTCACCGCCGGTTTAGTCACCACGATCTTCACCGGCGCGACGCCCTGCTTCTTGGTCAAGCCGATGTCTTTCGCCGCGTCCTTCGACAGATCGATTTTCCGTCCCGGCACGTATGGTCCTCGATCGGTCACGGTCACCAGCGTCGACTTGCCCGTCTTGAGGTTGGTCACCTTGGCTTTCGAGCCGAGCGGTATGGTCTTGGCCGCCGCGGTGTGGTCGTGATGATCGAAGGTATCGCCATTCGCGGTGGTCTGACCATCGAAGCCATCGCTACCGCCATAGAACGACGCCTTTCCAGCGATCACCTTCTTTTTCGGTGCCGCGGAGTCTTGCGAGGTGGTGGATTGCGCGAGCGCGGGACCGCTCGCTATCAGGCTCAGGAAGACGGCCGCGCAAAATCCCGCCGCGCGGCCGCCTTTAACCGGATGAGGTAGTGAAATCATACAAACAATTACGCCGGACCGATTGATCGATCGCAACCATCCCCCGAACGGAGGGACGGAAGGATGATCGCCTAAACCCGTCGGGCCCAGCGCTTCGCCCAGTCATCGAGCGGCGCAATCGATGCGAGCAGGCTTTTTCCTTCGCCGGTCAGCCTGTACCCTCCGGCCGAATGTTCGATGATTCCGGCCTCGCGAAGGTCGCTGATCCGTTGATTCAGCACGCTCGGTGACATCGCGTCGCATCGCTCCTGCAGCTCGGCAAAGGTGAACGGGCCACGGCGGAGCTCCCACAGGATTCTCAGGGTCCAGCGGCGGCCCAACAGGTCGAGCAGCGCCATCAGCGGGCGTCCGGTGCGCGAGCCGCGAACCGGTTTTCCGGGTTGGGGAATCATAGCTATGGGGTTGTACTACGATTTCCGTAGTGATAGCAATGTACTACTAATTCCGTAGTGCCGTTCGCATGACCTGCAAGGAGATTGAACCATGCAGCAAAACAATTCCCTTCAGCCGCGCATCATACCCACCGAACCGCCTTTCGCGCCCGAGATTGCCGCGGAACTAGCGCGCTGGCAGCCCGGTGATTTCCCTCCCCTCGCGCTGTTTCGCACTCTTATGCGTCATTTGCCGCTAGCGGGCGCGATGTATCCCCTTGGTTCCTACTTTCTCGGACGCACTTCGCCGCTTGAGCTTCGCGATCGCGAGGTCGTGATCGATCGCGTATGCGCGCGATGCGGATGCGAATACGAATGGGGCGTCCACGCCCGCATCTTTGGCAAGGCGGCCGGCCTCGACAATGCGCAGTTGGCCGCGTCCGTTGCTCGAGGTGCCGAGGCGCCGTGCTGGACCGATTCGGATCGTTTGCTCATCCGGATGGTTGATGAGCTCCACGATTCCGGGCAACTCAGCGATGAGTTGTGGACGTTGTTAGCCGCGCGATGGACTCCCGAACAGCTCCTGAACCTGATGGTCCTGACCGGCTGGTATCACCTGATTAGCTTCGTCGCCAATGCGGCGAGAGTTCCGCTCGAAGAATTCGGCGCGCGCTTCCCGGCGCGCGATCGGGCGGAGTGAAGCGACTATCCGTGGATGCGGCGGCGCGCGTTGACGCTTATGAGCAAGCCCATCGCGGTCATCATCGTCAGTATCGATGAGCCGCCATAGCTTACCAGCGGCAGCGGGATGCCGACCACAGGCAACATCCCGGTCGTCATCGCGATATTGATCGCGACTTGCCAGAACACGATGCCGGTTACTCCCAGCGCAAGCAACGCGCCGAAGCGGTCACGCGCGTGCTGTGCTATCCAGGTTCCGCGCGCGATGAGGCTGGCATAGAGGAAGAGCAGCACAATCGATCCGACGATGCCGAATTCCTCGGCGAACACCGCGAAAATGAAATCGGTGGTTTCTTCGGGCAGGAAGTTCAGTCGCGCTTGAGTGCCCTTCATGAAGCCCTTGCCCCAGGTGCCGCCGGCGCCGATCGCGATTTCCGACTGGATGATGTGATAGCCGGAGCCGAGCGGGTCGGCTTTCGGATCGATGAAGCTCACCAGCCGCTGGCGCTGATACGGTTTCAAATAGTGCCAGCTCACCGGCGCGGCCAGCATCGCAGCCAGCCCGAGCGCCACCATCGTGCGCCAGTTCAGTCCGCTCACGAATACCAGAGTTACGCTGATGAGGATCAGTACCAGCGCGGTGCCGAGGTCAGGTTGCTTAAGCACCAGTACCGCAGGGATGCCGAGCATCACGGCCGGGATGATCATCTGGCGCAGACGCCACCCTCCGCGCGGCGGCTCCTCGCGCAGGTAGCGCACCATCACGAGAACGATCGCGAGCTTCGCCAGCTCTGAGGGTTCAAGGTGAAAGAATCCCAGATTGATCCAGCGTCGCGAGCCGCCGGTGGAATGCCCGATGACCGAAACCGCGATCAGCAGCCCCAGCGATGCGACGTAGATCGGATACGCATAGGTCAGCATCGCGCGATAATCGAAGAACAGCGCCGCCACCATGATGATGGTACCGAGCACAATCCACAGCAGCTGACGCGTCACCAATCCATTGAGCGCGTGATGACTGCTTTCATACGAGGCGCTCATCACGCTGAGCACGCCGATGCCGGCGAGCGCGAGTACGCTCAGGAACAGGGTCCAGTCGAAATGGCCGAGCAACCTGCGATCGATAGCCGGCATCAGTTGTCTCGCTCGGCGACCCTGGGGTCGGAGACCGCGTTGGTCAGATCGGGAGTAGTCGCCGGATTCGGCGGATACAACTCAAAGTAGCGTTTCATTACATCATGGATGACCGGGGCCGCCGCGCTGCCGCCATGCCCGCCGTGCTCGATGATGCATGCGACGGCGATCTGGGGATGGTCTTTAGGCGCGAACGCGATGAACCATCCATTGTCGCGATACTTGTAGGGAATCTTGTCTTCGTCCTCGCCCGATTCGAGGTTCGCGGATTGATTGCCGACCACCTGCGCAGTGCCGGATTTGCCCGCCACTTCGATCCCTTCGAGCTGCGCCTTATGCCCGGTGCCGCCGGGGCCATTGACGACATCGGACATCGCGTTGCGAATCTCGGTGATGACTGCCGGATCGAAATTGATCCGGTCCTCGATGATGGGTTCGTAGGTCCTGGTGGGATTGCCGTCGGGACCCTCGACCTCTTTCACAAACTGCGGCTGATAACGAATGCCGCCGTTAGCGACGATCGCCGCGACCTCCGCCATCTGCAGCGGCGTGGCCGTGACGTAGCCTTGCCCGATCGCGACCGAGAGCGTCTCCGCGGGATACCATCGCTCATGGAACCGCTTCTGCTTCCATGCGCTGGACGGCATCGTGCCACCCTTTTCGTTATCCAGCGCGATGCCGCTGCGCTCGCCGAGTCCTAGCAGGTGCGCCCAATGTGAGAGTCTGTCGATGCCGAGTTTCTCGCCGACCTGATAAAAGAACACGTCGCACGACGATACGATCGCGCGATGTAGCTGAATCGCGCCGTGGCCGTGCTTGCGCCAACAATGGTAGGTGCGGCCGCCGAACCATAATCCGCCGTTGCACTCGTAGGTGGTCTCGGGGGTGAGAGTTTTCTCCTCCATGCCCGCAATCGAATCGACGATCTTAAAGGTCGAGCCCGGCGGATACGCGCCCTGGATGACGCGATTTTGCAGCGGATGGTCCGGGTCCGTCATCAGCTTGCGCCAGTCCGCGGACTTGATGCCGCCGCCAAAGATATCGGGGTCAAACGATGGATTGCTGACCATCGCGATGATCTCGCCATTGTTGGGATCAAGCGCGACCATCGCGCCCATCTTCCCCTGCATCGCCTGCTCCGCCGCCTGCTGCACATCGAGGTCGAGGGTCAGCACGACGCTGCGGCCGGGATGGTCGGGGATCTCCTTCAGTACGCGCAATCTGCGCCCGACCGAATCAACCTCGATCTCCTCGCCGCCAGCCTCGCCGCGCAGAAACGGCTCCCACCCGCGCTCGAGGCCGAATTTCCCGATCTCATCGCCGGATTTGTAGCTGGCCTTCATGAGATCTTCGCGATCGACCTCGCCCACATAGCCGAGCAGGTGAGCCGCGAGTGTGCCGTACAGGTAATGTCTTGCCGGCGTGATTTCGAGGCTGACGCCGGGCAGGTCAAGTTGATGTGTTTCAAGGGCGACAACTTGCGGCCATTCGAGGCGCTCCTCGACGGTGACCGGCTCGTATTCGGGGCGGCCTTCGTCCTCGGCAGTATCGAGTTTTTCCTTGATGCCGGTCTGGCCGAGCAGTGATTCGAGGCTCTTTACGGTTTGCGCAAGGTTGTCCGAATCTTCCGGAACGATGACCGCGTTAAACGACGGTTGGGTATCGACCAGCGGGCGATGACGGCGATCGAAGACGAGGCCACGGGGCGCGGTGACGCGTCGAATCCGGATGCGGTTACGATCAGCGAGTTCGGTAAACTCGGAATTCTTAATGACCTGAAGATAGTAAAGGCGAACGGCAACTGCCGCGAGAGCCGCCATCATCACGGCGGAGATGACCACGATGCGCAGTTCCAGTTTTGGAACCGGCCGATTTTTCTTTTGGCGGCGAGAATACGCCACTTAAACAGCCCCAACCCTCTTCTAAATCAAAGCCTATCGGGAGAAGGCCACTCGCGCAATTATGCTCATTCCCCACAGTGCGCCGCACCTGGATCACGTTTGCTCCTCGAGGCCTCGTGGTCGCGCTCTCCTTGCGTGAGTGGGCATGGAAGGCGATTCTTCGTCATGATGATTTAGGCCGACAAGCCCGGCAGGTTCAGCAGGAGGTTAATCATGCCCGAGCAGCCGTATGTGATCCTCGAAGAGGAAGAAGGCCTCGCGACCGTCACGATGAATCGCGGCGAGAAGCGCAATCCGCTTTCCACTGCGATGATGACCGCGCTTATCGATACTTTCGAGAAGCTCGGGCGGCGGAGCGAGATACGCGCGGTCATCCTCGCGGGCAAGGGAGTTGCCTTCAGCGCCGGCCACGATCTCAGCGAAATGCGGGGCCGCGAGCTCGATTTCTATCGGCATGAATTCGATCTATGCACGCGCCTCATGCATACGGTTCAAGCGATCCCGCAGCCCGTCATCGCGTGTGTGCATGGGATCGCGACCGCCGCCGGATGCCAGTTGGTCGCGACTTGCGACCTCGCAGTCGCGGGCGAAAGTGCGAAGTTCGCGACGCCAGGGGTGAAAATCGGTCTCTTCTGTTCGACGCCGATGGTCGCGGTATCCAGGGCCGTCGGGCGCAAGCGTGCGATGGAGATGCTCCTCTCCGGTCAGCCGATTGATGCGCATACCGCGGCCGAATGGGGGCTCGTCAATCGAGTGGTAGCGGATTCCGAATTGGTGTCGGAAACGCGTAAACTTGCGTTGCTTATCGCGGATGCCAGCTCGTTGACCGTCGGCATCGGGAAGCAGGCCTTCTATGCCCAAATCGACCTGGACCAGGCCAAAGCCTACGAATACACCAAGGAAGTCATGAGTCAGAACGCGATGGCCGCCGACGCGCAGGAAGGGATCGGCGCATTTCTCGAGAAGCGCAAGCCGGTGTGGTGCGGCAAGTAGCAACGGCTGTGAGGCAGCGTCGAGTGATGTTGACGCTCGCCGCCATTGTCGTCGCGAGTTGCGGGTACCTGCATCGGACCGCGCACCAGAATGTCACCGTGGTACCGCCGCGTACGTGGATTCTGCTGGTCGCGCCCTTCACACGAGAATTTCCCCACGGTGATTTGGAAGCCCCGTATTCGCAATGGTCGCCGGTGCGCAGCTTCGATAGCGGGGCCGCGTGCGATGCCATTCTGGAACAGGCCGAGGACTATCTGCAGCGCCCGGTCCAATGCATCGCCAGCGACGACCCGCGTTTGAAGGCGTCGCCGCCTACCTCTGACTCAAAACCATAGCTGCGTGCGAATCTTCTTTCGTGTCTCCGAGTGGTCTACAAAGGAAGGCTATGAAAGTTTCCCGTCCGCACGAGCGCGCGATGCCCGCCTGCCTGAGAAGTCGTTTCTATCGATATCTAGCCCTCGCGCTCGGATCCTTCACGATAGCCTCTTGCTCCGCTCAACCGATGACGCTCGATCAGGAGCTCGCGGCGGGCGCGGTCGCCGGGGCGATTGGCGCCGGTTCCGGTGCGATCTTCGCGTACTCGGCGAACAAATCTTATCCGGTATCGATTCTGATCGGCGCGGGAGGAATGGCGGGAGCCGTGTTACTTTATGAAGAAATCAAGCGCGAGGCCGCCGAGGAGAGCAATCCACCACCGGTACCGAATCCCCCGGCCTCGACTTCTCCGCCGGCTCAAAATCCCTAACGGTGGGGATCGCAGTGCCATTTCTGGGTAGCGAATTGCTTCAGCCTCCCCAACCTGATACTAAAGATTATGGAGCGAGCCCTTAAACAGGCCGCGTTTTTTTTTAGGGTCGAGACGCCCGCAGTATCCCTGCGGGCTTTTTTTTACCAACGGGAGGTTTGATTATGCTGCATCAGGAGCTTCGCGAAGGTCTCACGTATGACGATTTGCTATTGCTGCCCCAGTTATCCGACGTGCTTCCTTCGCAATGTGATGTCTCCACGATTCTGACGCCCAAAATCCGCCTTCATATACCGCTCGTCTCCAGCCCGATGGATACCGTTACCGAATCGCGCACCGCGATCTCGCTGGCGCAAGTCGGGGGCATCGGCATCGTGCATCGCAACCTCACCGTCGAGCAGCAGGCCGCCGAAGTCGAAACCGTAAAAAAATATGAAAGTGGCATGATCACCGATCCCGTCACCGTGCATCCCGATCAGAAAATCGGCGAGGCGCTTAAAATTATGGAGCGCTATCGGATCTCCGGCGTCCCGGTAGTGGTCGAGGGCCATCGCCTCGTCGGTATCCTGACTAACCGCGATTTGCGCTTCGAAAAGCGCCTCGACCGTCAGGTACGCGAAGTCATGACCACGCGCCTGATTACTGCGCGGCCCGGCATCAGCTTGGAAGAAGCAAAATCAATTCTCCAGGCCAATCGCATCGAGAAGCTCCCATTGGTTGACGAGCATAGCCGCCTGCGCGGCCTCATCACCGTGAAGGATATGGACAAGGCAACGCGCCACCCCAATTCGAGCAAAGATTCGATGGGCCGTTTGCGGGTCGGCGCAGCGGTCGGCGTGGGTCCCGATCGCGAGCAGCGGGTGACTGCTTTGCTCCGCGCCGGGGTCGATGTGCTCCTGATCGATACCGCCCATGGTCATTCGCAAAACGTCATCGATGCGCTGCGCGCGACCAAGAAGGAAGCGGGTGATATCGAAGTAGTCGCGGGCAACGTCGCCACCAGCGAGGGCGCCAAGGCCCTTATCGACGCCGGCGCCGATGCGCTGCGGGTTGGAATCGGCCCCGGCTCGATCTGCACCACGCGCGTGGTTTCGGGTGTAGGCGTGCCGCAGATGACTGCGATCACGGATTGCGTCGCGGTCGGCGAACCGCGCAACGTGCCGATTATCGCCGATGGCGGCGTACGTTTCTCGGGCGACATCGTTAAGGCGCTGGCCGCGGGAGCCTCCACGGTGATGATCGGATCGTTGTTCGCGGGCGCCGAAGAGAGCCCGGGCGAGACGGTCCTCTATCAAGGGCGCACCTACAAGGAATATCGCGGGATGGGATCCATCGGCGCGATGAGCGAGCGGGTGCGCGATCGCTATATGCAGCAGGATGTGACCGACGGCAAAATCGTTCCCGAAGGGGTCGAGGGCCGGGTCCCGTATCGGGGTACACTGGCGTCAAATGTCGATCAACTCATCGGTGGATTGCAGGCGGGCATGGGCTACGTCGGCGCGCATAGTCTCGGCGAGCTGCGCCGGCGCGCCAAGTTCATCCGGGTGAGCGAAGCGGGCCAGCGCGAGAGCCACGTGCATGATGTGTTCATCACCAAGGAGTCACCGAACTATCGCGGCTGAAGAGCAGGACAAGAATTTCACCACAAAGGCACAAAGACACTAAGGGGTCAGACAACGGAACCCATTCCAAACAGTGTCAACGAGCTTTCGAACTCAGTGGTAGATGGTGCGTTTGCCGTCCACAAAGAGCTGGGGCCGGGGCTCCTCGAGTCGGTCTACGAGATGTGCCTTTGTCGCGAATTGACCATTCGAAAAATCCCCTTCACCGCTCAAGTCCCTCTCCCAATTACCTACAAAGGACTGCGGCTAGATGCAGGGCTGCGTCTCGATCTGCTGGTCGCGGATTCGATAATTGTCGAATTGAAATCTGTGCAGCGAATGGAACCGGTGTTCGAGGCGCAGCTTTTGTCTTACTTAAAACTCACCGGACTGCGGCTCGGTCTTTTGATCAATTTCAACGTTCCCTTGATAAAGCACGGCATTACGCGTATCGCCCTCTGATGTCTGACCCTTAGTGTCTTTGTGCCTTTGTGGTTTAATTCTCCTCCTGATTCTGTTCGAGGATGAGGCGCGGATGGCGGATAAGATAAAAGTTGGCGTGTTGTTCGGAGGGCGTTCCAGCGAGCATGAGATCTCGCTGCGCTCGGCGCTCACCGTAATGTCCGCGATGGATCCTGCGCGCTATCAGATCGTTCCCATCGGCATCGACCATGAAGGTCACTGGTTCCTCGAAAACAATGCGCTCAAGTTGCTCGCGCAGACCACTCCTGACCTCGGCGCGCTGAGCGCGGGCGATACTCCGGTCACGCTGCTGCCGCATAATGATAGCCGCACGCTGGTTCCGACTCCCTCGAAGAGCGGCGTCGCGGCGCTCGCCGGAAAAAACCTTGGCGGCCCACTCGATGTGGTTTTTCCGGTGCTACATGGCACCTTCGGCGAGGACGGGACGGTGCAAGGTTTGCTCGAACTCGCGGGCGTTCCCTATGTCGGTGCGGGCGTCCTCGGCTCGGCGATTGGGATGGACAAGGACACCCAGAAGCGCGTGCTGCGTGATGCCGGGGTGCCGGTGGTGAAATATCATTCGCTCATTCATGCTGATTACGTGGAGCATCCCGCGCTCGCGAAGAGGTTTGCACGCCAACTCGGCTACCCGGTATTCGTGAAACCAAATGCGCTCGGCTCGTCGATCGGTATCCGCAAGGTAAAGCGTCCATCCGACCTCGATGCGGCGCTCGCCGACGCGTTCCAGTATGATCGCAAGTCGCTTATCGAGGAGGCCTGCGAGGGACGCGAGCTCGAATGCGCGGTGCTAGGCAACGATCGGCCGGAGGCTTCGACGGTCGGTGAAGTCATCGTGACCCATGGCCATGAGTTCTATAGCTACGAGTCGAAGTACATCGATGAGAAAGGCTCGGAGATACGGATTCCCGCGAAGCTGCCCAGGGCGGCGCTCAACAAGATTCGTAAGATGGCAGTAGAGGCGTTCAAGGCGCTTTCGCTGCGCGGGATGGCGCGGGTGGATTTCCTCGCGCGCCGCGACCTCAAAAAAATCTACGTCAACGAGGTAAACACGATTCCCGGCTTCACCTCGATCAGCATGTATCCCAAGCTGTGGGAGGCCTCGGGGCTTCCGCTCCCGAAGCTTATCGATCGGCTGATCGAACTGGCGATCGAAGATCACCGGGAGCGTGCCGCGCTGAAATTCAGCTTCACTCCAAAGCGCAACCCGCAGTGATGAATCGGTTGCTCATCGCGACAACGAATCCGGCCAAGCTCGCAGAGTATCGAATTCTATTACGCCAGATGGACCTCAATCTCGAAGCGATCTCGCTCGCCGACGCCGGCATTACGGAGGTTGCCGAGGAAAATGGCGAGACGTTTCGCGATAACGCACTCTCCAAGGCGCGTTTCTATTTTGAGCGCAGTCAGATTCCGACTTTAGCCGACGATGGCGGCCTCGAAGTTGACGCGCTCGGCGGCGAACCCGGCGTGCGATCCCATCGATGGCTCGGTCCCGAGGCGAGCACCGACCGCGCGCTCGCGGAAGAGGTGATTCGGCGCCTGGAAGGAGTGGCAAAGGCGCGCCGCACTGCGCGGATCCGCGCGGCTCTCGCGCTGATCTATGTGAACAATGGCGTTGCGTGCGAGGTCGTTGCCGAGGATGCGATCGATGGTCTCATCGCACCACGCGCGTTTCCCGAGGTTCGCGCCGGATTTCCCTATCGCGCGGTGCTCTGGCTTCCGGAGTTGTCATGCTATCTGGGCGAGCTCGGTGACGAGGAGGAAGCGCGTATCAGCCAGCGCAAAAAGGCCCTGCTTAAGCTTCGAACCGACCTTCAAGTGGTCGCTGCGCGAATCGAGGACTGACTATCCTAAGCCTCGACGCGCGACTAGACTCGCAAGCTGGATTGGGGTGAAACGCAAAGGCAGGATCGTTGTTCTCCATCTCGCGATTCGATACCCGTTCGCGGGCGTCGTCTGGCAGTTGCTCCACCATTTGATCGCACTTCGCGCGCTCGGGCTCGACGTCTACTACATCGAGGATCATGGCGCCTACGTTTACGACGCGCTTGGACAAACCATCTCCTCGGACTCTTCCAATAACCTCAAGGTCGTCGGCGGGGTGCTGGACCGCTTCGGTTTCGCCGGGCGCTGGGGTTTTCGCGATCCGATCAGCAAAGACTACGTCGGAATGGCGAAGGACAAATGCCTCAAGCTGATCCGAGAATCCGATGCCGTGCTCAACTTGTGCGGTGCGAGCGAGCCGCGCGAAGAACACTTCGCCAGCCCGATGATGATCTACCTGGAAACCGATCCGGGTCTGTTCCAGGTCCAGATCGAGCGCGGCGATCCGTTCGCGATGCTCAACGTGTCAGCGCATAAGCTCTTTTTCACCTACGCCTACAACCTCGGGCAGCCTGATTGCCGCGTGCCATCGTCCGGAGTCACCTGGCATCCGACGCGGCCGCCGGTGCTGCTCGACGAATGGCATCCCGGCGCAGGCCCCGCGAGTCCCGCCGCCTTCACCACGGTGGGAACCTGGGCTAACAGTGGTAAGGATCTCGAAGTCGGCGGTACGTCTTACTATTGGTCGAAGCACATAAATTTTGCCAAAGTTCTCGACGTCGCCAGGCGCGCCGGACAGCCGATCGAGCTGGCGACGAATATCACCTCGGGTCCCGACTATGCCGCTGCGATCGCGGGAGGATTCACATTTCGTCCCGTCGTGCCTATGTCGTTGGATATCGATGACTATCGTGAGTACATCTCGTCGTCGCGGGGAGAGTTTACGGTTTCGAAGGATTTGTACGTACGCACTCGCTCCGGATGGTTCAGCGATCGGACGGTATGTTATCTAGCGGCGGGACGGCCGGTGATTACTCAGTTCACGGGATTTGAAAAGTATATTCCGAGTGGAACTGGACTGCTCGGTTTCGATGATTCAGATGGCGCAGTCGACGCCATCCGCGCGGTCAATTCCGACTATCCGAAGCATGCGAAAGCGGCGCGCGAAATCGCGATTGAGTATTTTGATGCAATCAAATTGCTCGATGAGATCGCTGAGAAGGCGGGCCTATAGCCGATGGCGCCCGAGATCCTCCTACCGCTGACGCCTTTGCAATCGCTGCTCGGCTTCGATTACCTGCCCTATCGCTACAACGGCGCGATCGAGTTGGCCTTCGCGTTCTTCTGTTTTGCAGCGGCGATTGCGCTGCGGCGGCGCCGATGGGTCATTACCTCACCCAGCTTTATGATGCTTGGGCTGGGCGTGCTGATCGATTTAATCGGCAGCTCCGCCATTTCCAACCCGAAGCTCGCGAGCGGTTTTGCCGGCGCCGCGGTACTGCTGTTCTTCTGGGGTGTGGTCCGTCTCCTGATGGACGCCGTCGACTATGCCTCGCGCCGCGCCCGCGACACTTCGAACATCTTGCGTGATCTGATCAGCCTTATTCTCTATGCGGCCGTGGTGGTCGGCGTGTTGGCGGCAGACTTTCAGGTCAATGTTTACTCACTGGTCGCGTCGGTCGGCGTTCTCGGCGTAGTGATCGGGTTCGCGGTGCAGCAGACCTTGGGCGATATCTTCAGCGGCCTCGCGCTGCAACTGCAGCGTCCCTTCGATCATGGCGACTGGGTTCGCAGCGGGCAGTTTTTGGGCCGCGTGCAAAGTGTCGGGGTACGCTCGACGACCATGATCACGCGCAACAACGAGCGCCTCGAGATTCCCAACTCCGCCATCGCCAAGGAGGCGTTGACCAACTACGGCACGCCTCCGGTATGCGATGAAATCTCCATCGGCATCACCTATAACGAGCCGCCCAACCGCGTGCGCGAAGTTATCCTCAAGGTGATGAGCGATGTTCCGCACGTGCTGCTGGAGCCTTCGCCCGAGGTGCTGGCATGGGAATATGGCGACTGGGCGATCAAGTATCGTATCAAGTATTGGATCGCCGACTACGGCTTGCAGGAAGAAATACGCAACGGGCTCCTGACCAGCCTGTGGTATACGCTGCGGCGCAATAACATGGAGATTCCGTTCCCGACCCAGACCCTCGATGTCCGAACGCCCAAGATCTCACGCCGACCGCAAGTGGAATTCGAAAATGAGATCATCCGCGAGCTGCGCCAGATCGATTTTCTCGGCAACCTGGCGGACGAGGAAATGCGCCTGCTGGTTCCTAACGTCCAGGTGCATGAATTTGGCGCGGGCGAAACGCTTTTCTCACAGGGCGACGTTGGCGACACGATGTACATCATCAGGCGCGGCAGGGTCGAAGTCCTGGGCCGCACCGACAACGGCATGAAGCGGTCGATTGCGGTGTTGGCGCGCCCTCAAATCATCGGCGAGGCTGGGATGATGACCGGCGAGCCACGCAACGCCACCTGCCGGGCGCAGACCGATGTCGAGGTCCTGGAGCTCAATCGCGAGTCGTTCTCCGAGCTGTTCAAACAGCATCCCGAGGCGGTCGAGCAGATCAGCGAGGTCATCGCCAATCGCGCGTCCGAGCGAAAGGAACTGCTCAGGGAGAGCGTCGGCGACGGCGTGATCGCGCGGCGCAACTGGTGGGTCGCGAAGGTCCGCCAGATCTTCGATATCGGTCCCCGCTAAGCCACCCTAGACAGCGCCTCTTCCAGTTCGCGCAGATTTCGCGACGGCACCAACGCGGAGACCTCGCGCGTATACTGAAAAATCGCGCTGTCTCCCGAGCCCCATCGCTCGCGCTCCTCGGGAATCAGCCAGATGACAGCCCGGCACAACCGGCCCATCTCGCGCAGCAAATCGGCACGCGCCGGACGCCGATTGTTGCGGCCGTCGCCCATAATCACCAGTACCGTCGCGCGGTTGAGCAGCTCGCCGCGCCGCTCCCATAGTTCGCCGAGCACGCGACCGAAATCCGAGCGCGCATAAAGATCGAGCTGCGGCGTTATCACCAGATGCTTCTGCTCGAACTCGGCTTCCGCAAGGCGATCGATAAAGACGAAACTACGCACCCGCCGAAAAAACTGCGCCGCTCCCGCTATCAGTTCGAGCATCAGCGTCGAGGAATATCGCACCGAGCCCGAGATATCCGCGAGGATTACGAGGTCGATGTGACGAGGGCGGCGCGCGCGGAAGCGCAAGTCAGATAGCGCTCCGCCACGCTGTATCGACGCGCGGATGGTGCGCCGGAAATCGAGCCGCCCCGTCTTCGCCATCCGCAGACGTCGGCCGAGGCGTACCCGAAAGCGTCGCGCAATCGGAGCGAGCGCATCGCGAGCCTCGTCGAACTCCAGATCGGAATAGCGTTCGAACGGGGTGCGCTCGATTTTTCGCCGCCGCGCATCCTGTCCGGAGGAGAACGCGGCTTCTTGTTCGTCGCCGGCTTCGCGCGGTTCTTCGCGCGCCTCCTCCGCGCGATCTTCCTCCCCCTGCGAATCTTCGCTTTCTGCTTCTCCTTCGCGATGTTCCTCGGCCTCTTGTTCCGATTCGGTCTCCGATTCCTCGCGCGATTCCTTCTTCCCGCTGGCGGCGGATGGCGACGGTTTCTGGTCCTTGCGAACTGAGCGGATCGATTCGCTCTCGATGCGGCCCGAGCCCGGCGCGATCGACGACTCCCTGCCGGGCTTGCGCCAGCCGTCATCACTCGGTTCGCGACCGCCTCCGAAAAACCTCGCGAACAAATCATCGAAGATGTGGCGATCGTCCTCATCCTTGATGACCGTGGCAGCGAGTGCTTCGCGCATCGGCGCGCGCTCCAGGCCGGCGGCCGAAGTTGCATTCATCGCGTCAAGAGTCTCGGCGATCGATATTCGAACTCCGGCGCCGCGAAGCTGACTGACAAAGCGCAACAGTTCGTCGCGCAGATTCGTCATCGCGAGCGTCCGGACAGCGCGCCGGCCTTGCTCTCGACCTTGGCCCGATCATCCTCATGCTTGAGCAGTACGCCGAGCGTGGATTTGATCGCGTCGCTGTTCAGCTCCTTGATACCGAGGCGCTGCAACGCGCGCGCCCAGTCGAGAGTTTCCGCAATCGATGGCGGCTTCTTGAGCCCCTGCTTGCGCACCGCGCCGACAAATCTCGCCGCTTCAGTCGCGAGGCGCTCATCGAGTCCCGGCACCTTCAACTGCACGATGCGCCGTTCCTGCTCTGCGCCGGGAAAATCGATGAACAGATGCAAGCATCGACGCCGCAACGCCTCCGATAATTCGCGCATCCGGTTGGAGGTGAGCACGACGACCGGAATTTCCTTCGCGCGCAGGGTCCCCAGCTCGGGAACCGTGACCTGAAAATCGGAAAGCAACTCCAGCAGGAAAGCCTCGAACTCCTCGTCAGCCTTGTCGATCTCGTCGATGAGCAGCACGACTTTGCGCGGCGATGAAATCGCCTTCAGCAGTGGCCGCTCGAGCAGATACTCGCGCGAGAACAGATGCTCCGAAATATCTTCCCATCGCATCCCCTGATGCTCGTCGGCCTGCAGGCGAAGCAACTGCTTCTGATAATTCCATTCGTAGAGCGCGCGCGCCTCATCGAGGCCCTCGTAGCACTGCAAGCGGATCAGCTCGGTCGCCAGCATCTCCGCGAGGACCTTTGCAACTTCAGTTTTGCCCGAGCCGGCGGGCCCTTCGATGAGCAGCGGCTTTTCCAGCGCGAGGGCCAGGAAAATCGCGGTCTCGACGCGTTCGTTGGTGATGTAGTTGGCGCGGCGCAATCCCGCGCGCACGGCTTCCTGCGAAATATCCACTGCGACGAGCATCGCGAGCGCATCGCGCCAAGTCAACGTGGCTCAGGTTTACTGCAGATGTTTCCGCAAGCGCCGAAAGTCGCGGAGGTAGCGTCGCCTATCATACGCACCGCGGACCGCATAGCCTGGATGATACATCGGGTAGACTATTGCGCCGTTGCGTTGCAGAGCATGCGGACGCATCGGATCGAATGGCGCATCGCGACCCGCTAGCTGACGCCAAGCCATCGCGCCGAGACATACGATGATACGAGGCTGCACCATCGCGATTTCGGCTGCGAGATGCCTGCGGCAATTGTCGATTTCATCGGCGAGCGGATCGCGATTGCGCCCACACTCGTCGCGCGGGTTGCATCTCACCAGGTTAGTGATGAACGCATCCTCGATGCCGGCACGCGCAATCATCGTGCGCAGCAGAATGCCCGAGCGATCGCCTGAAAATGGAATACCGGTGATGTCTCCGCCAAAGCGTCCCGGTGCGATGCCGACGAACATCACGCGGGCAGGAACCGCGCCGTCGCCGGGCACCACCCGCGAGCGGCATTTGACCAGCGCCGCGCAGTCGCAGCACTCGCGCATCGAGGCTTGCAGCATCGCGAGCCTGGTAGACATCGAAAGCCCTCTCAGGTGCGTTTGATTTTGGGGGCGCGGCGACGTTCGAGAAACAGACGCGCGCGATGCTTCATGCCTTCGCCCTCATCTTTAGGGGTCGCGCGCAGCTCCTCCGTATAGGCATGCAGCTCGGTCAGCAACACTTCGATATCGATGCCATCGCGGCTTGGCTTCATCTGATCGAGGGTAAGCATCGCCTGCGAGAAAAGGTTGATCGCCGCCTGGCGTCCACCGCGTTCAAAGCGCAGATGCAGTCCGGTGGCGATTCGATTCAGCGTGACAGCGAAGGTCTTGTCGGCGGCGTCGGCAACTGCGGCGGCGCTCTCGAAAAGTTCCGCGGCGGAAAAATATTCGCCGCGATTAAATTCCTCGATCGCCGCCTCCAACTTGGAATTCACGTTTTCTTCAGATGCGAATCCAGCGTTTCAACTTCTTCGATCGCGCGGAACTCTGCTTCGCCGAGCGGTTTCGATTTGCGCGAGCCGTGCTTCTCATACATCTCGAAAATCGCCGCCTTGTGCGGACGCGCCTTGCTGAGCGGGCACTTCAGGTATTCGTCGAGCGACTCATCGCAGTAGCCCATCCGGTTTTCGCCGCACTTCGGCTGCAGGAACACCGCGATTTCCGGCAGCACCCGCCTGATCTCGGCACGCATCAACCCAACCATCCAGCGAATTTCCCACTGCGCGCGCAGGCACAGCCGCAAGTCGCAGATATGCAGCATCTCGGCGAAATTCACCATCACCTGGAAGTTGGTCGGCGCGGCGTTTGGGAGCACAAAGCGCGCGTCCTCGGCGGGGATGCCCGCCTTGAGCGCGCGCGCATACAAGTCGGAGGTTTGGTCGAGCAGGCCCTCGAATTCCTCGCGCATTCCCGCACGCTCCCATGATTCCGGCATCACAAACGCGAGCTTGTCCTGCTTGAATTTCACATAGCGCTGGCTCTGCTGTTCGAAGCTGATGCCGATGCGATGGCGCACGAACTGATGCGACAGCGAGCGCGAAACGTTGGCAATCGCGAACCAGAACACCACCTGCTCCAGCGGCGAGGCGTGGCCGGTCTTGAGGCGCTCGCCGATAAACTCGCGGATTTTTTCGCGCGAGATTTTTTCCGCCTCGATTTTTTCCCAGATCTCGATTGGGGTTTCGGAGGAATAGCAGGTGCGAAACGCCGCGTAGAGTTTTTCCAGCGGCGACTTCGCGAAATCGACCAGCTTGACCTGAACCTTCGCCTCGTTCCTCATGCTCACCCCTCCGCAGCTACTCCGCGGGAGGTGAATATTATGCCACGGATGCGCGACTCGCACCTCGCCGCTTTTGGTTTGCGCACAGCTGTGGATTCGTGAATCGCGCGCGCCTAGATTGCCCTCGATGCCTATGATTCCCGGCGCGCTCTATCGTGGATTGTTCAGGCCGATTCTATTCAGCCTCGATGCTGAGACCGCACATCATCTGACCCTCGCGATGCTCTCGATGATACCGCCGTTGCCGGTCGCCTCCGATCCGCCGGAGTTGCGGGTCTCGCTGTGGGGCTTGGACGTTTCGAATCCGATCGGGCTCGCGGCCGGAATGGACAAGGATGCGATCGCGGTCGGCGCGTGGCAGTCGCTCGGGTTTGGCTTCGCCGAATTGGGGACCATCACACCCCGGCCGCAGCCGGGAAATCCCAAGCCGCGGGTGTTTAGGATCCCCGACCGTCGCGCGCTCATCAATCGGCTGGGCTTTCCAAGCGAAGGGATGGAGGCGGTCGCGCCGCGCATCGAAAAGATTCGTCGCGCCGGCACACGGATTCGAATCGCGCTCAACTTCGGACCGAACAAGGATACGCCGGTCGAGCAGGTGGCTGCCGACTATGCCGAGTTGATGGCGCGACTCGCGCCGTTGGCGGATTTCGTCGTTATCAACGTCAGCTCGCCGAACACCCCCGGTCTACGCAACTGGCAGTCGCCGGAGCGGATGCGCGAAATCTTCGCCGCGATGGAGCGCGTGCCTGCCGGTGCGCGCCGGCCGCCGATGCTGCTGAAGGTCGCGCCCGACCTCGACGACGCAACCCTCGACGCGATCTGCGATACTGCGATCGCCCTGCGCCTCGATGGCATGGTCGTGTGCAACACCACCTTGAAGCGCGGAGAAGTCGGCGTGACCTCACTAGAGCAGGGCGGCCTCAGCGGGCATCCGCTGCGCGACCTCGCGCGCGATCGCATCGCGAGTGTCTATCGGCGCACGCAGGGCAAGCTTCCAATCATCGGCGTGGGCGGCATCATGAACGCTGATGACGCGCTCGGCCACATCAAGGCGGGCGCGAGTCTCGTCGAGCTCTATACCGGGCTCATCTACGAAGGCCCCGGACTCATCGCATCGATGAAAAAGTCACTGGTGACCTTGCTCAGGCGCGAGGGATTTCGTTCTATTAACGATGCGGTCGGAAGCGCCGCAAAGGTTTAGGACGATGGCACAAAAAGCTGATTTCCTGGTCGATGGGCGATGGCTCGGTGAACGGCGCAATGAGGCCGGCGTGGTGATCGTCGACACGCGCGCGCCGAAAGATTTCTGGACGGGTCACCTCCCGGGCGCGCGCCATTTCGATCCATTTCCATTTCACTACAGCGACAGCAGCGAGCGCGGCGTCAATGAGTTCAAGGATCAATTGCGCTGGATTTTTTCCGCGCTGGGAATCACCACGCGTCACACGGTGGTTTCCTACGAAAACGATTCGGGGATGCGCGCGACGCGGGTCGCATGGGCGCTCGAATGGATGGGCCATCGCAACGCGAAAATTCTGGATGGCGGGGTGAAGGCGCTCGCATCGGAGAAACTCGTCTGCGACGTCACGCCGTTCGCCCCGCTGCAATATGACGGAACACCTATCGATGAGGCTTCCGCCTCGCTCAGCTATATCGTGAATCGGATCGCGGATCGCGAGGTGCAAATCTTCGATGTGCGCAGCGACGCGGAATATTACGCCGAGCGGGTGCGCGCGAAGCATGGCGGCTCGATTCCCAGCGCCATCCACCTCGACTGGACTGCGAGTCAGAATGAAGCGGGCGCGTTCAAATCGCCCGAGGAGTTGCGCGCGCAGTTCGCGAAGCTGGGTTTGCGTCCCGAGGCTGAGATAATTCCCTACTGCCAGGGTGGCTACCGCGCCGCGCATGCGTACTACGCGCTCAAGCTCGCGGGCTATCCGAGGGTACGCAATTACTGGGGCTCGTGGGGCGAATGGGGCAATCGCGACGACGTGCCGATTGAGCATCATCGCCGAAAGAATTAAGGCGCAAAAAGTAGTGCAGCCATGCCGCCTATCATCGTCCTAGCCGGATTCGCGCCCTTCGGCGGCGAGCGCATCAACCCGTCGTGGGAGGTCGCGCGCAACCTCGACGGCGATGTCATCGGCGGGTTGCAGGTGAAATCGGTTCGACTGCCGGTCAACTGCCTGGCGGCGGCACGGCGGGTCGAGGCCGCGTTTGTACGCTATCGGCCGCGCGCGATTCTCGGACTCGGTCAGGCGCGTGGCAGGCCGGCATTGTCGCTGGAAAGAATCGCGATCAACCTTTATGAGCAACGCAAAGCGGGGCAGCTCAACGCCCGGAACGATGGGCATCCGGTGATTCCCAACGCGCCGGATGCATACTTCTCGCGGCTTCCGCTGGGCTCGATTCTAAGTGCCCTCGAGAAACGCAAGATCCCAGCGTCGATTTCGCTGAGCGCCGGAGCATACGCGTGCAACGCCGCGATGTATGCCGCGCTGCATGCGACGCGACGGCGAGTGGATTTCCCCGCCGGGTTCATCCACCTGCCCTTCGATGCGGCGCAATCCGCGCGCGATCCGGCGGTGCCGAGCATGCCGGTAGCGTTGATGGAGGACGCGATCCGCGCCGCGATTGCCGTGATCGCGCGGGAAGTGGTGGCGCGGCAGCAGATGCGGAAGGCGTCGTAGGAGTAGGTGGCACTCCACCACCGGTCGCGCAGCGCGACCGGCTCTCACCCGCCCGTCACGCTTGATGCTTCGAAGCCATCGCATCAAGCGCGCCGGGCACCCTCTCTCGCAAAAAAAGAGCGAGAGAAGGGACATGCAGTGCGCGCAGCGCGATCATTTGATAGCCACCGCGTTCGGGGGCGAGGCGATGCCGCCTTCGAGGTTCATCGGCACCGACACCATCATGAATTCGTAGCGCTTGTCGGCCGCGCAATCCTCCGCGAGCGGATCGAGGATGAACTGCTCGCCCAGCGGCAGCCCCAGCATCGAGAGCGTGCGATAGTGAATCGCGCCCTCGTCCTTGAAGTCCCACGGCCACGGCTCGACGGCCGGGCAATCGGTGCCGATGGCGGCCACGCGATTGTCCCATAGCCACCCAACCATCTCGCGCGACGGATCGATGCCGCAGGCCTTGAGGACTTCGAGCGGCGCCATCGCGGTTTTCTCCGCGGCCGACGATTTTTCGTAAGCCTGCATCCATCCGGTGCGCACCAGCAGGATCGATCCCGGCTTGAGGGTACCGGCCTGCGCCTTCAGCGCATCCTGCAAATCCTTCAATGTGTATTTTTCATCGGTGAGCGGATTGAGCGGGCGGCCGGCCTCATTGCGATGCTTGAACGCATCGATGAGAACGCCGCGCCCAACCACCTTGTTGGCCCATTTGTGGATGCTGAGCTTGCCGCCGGGGCCATCCTTGATTTGATTATCCTTGACGCCGTTGTAGTACGCCTGATGCTTGATGTGGCCGACGTGACCGAGGCCGTCCCACTGGCTGCCTTCCTGGGTGTTGTAGTTGTCGATGGAATCGTCGTGGCCGAGCAGTCCGTAGCTCTCGAAGCTCAGGATGGTATGCTTGGCGGGATTGCGATTGAACAGCGGCGGCGTCGCGTAATTGATTTTGGTATCGAGGCGAAAAACCTTGCCGTGACGCACCAACCCGGCCGCCTCGACGATGGCCTCGGGGCTGAGGAAGTTGAGGCATCCGAGTTCGTCGTCGTCGCCGAAAACACCCCACGAGGAATCCGCCGGCGCGCCCTTTTTCACCGGAAGCTCCGCGAAACGGGGAACCTTGTTGAAATCGATTTTGGCCATTGCCCATCCTCCAAGTGCATCAGATAAGCACCGTCTCGCTCCGATGCGATGGAATGTCAAGCGCCGCCCAAATCTAGTAGCGTGATGCGATCGTGAATTTGTAATGAGTAAAGCTGTCATCGATATTGCGGGACTGCGCGTCGAGCGCGAGGAGGTAATCCTCGAGCGCATCGATTGGCGCGTCGAGACCGGGCAGCACTGGGTGATCCTTGGCGCGAACGGATCGGGCAAAACCTCGCTGCTCAGCACGATGACGGGATATCTGCCACTAACCGCCGGCAGCATCAGCGTGCTGGGCGAGACCTACGGCAAGACCGACTGGCGCGATTTGCGCACCCGCATCGGCATCGTCAGCAGCGCCATTCAACAATTGATGCCCGGCCATGAAACCGCGCTCGATGCGATCATCAGCGGCAAGCGCGCGATGATCGGGCTATGGGGCGACACCGCGGACGACGACCGTTCGCGCGGGCGGGAAATCCTCCGGCAGATCGAAGCGGATGCGCTCACTGATCGTCCATGGCGATTTCTTTCACAGGGTGAGCGGCAGCGCGTGCTGATCGGGCGCGCGTTGATGGCGAAACCGGAGCTGCTGATCCTCGATGAGCCATGCGCGGGACTCGATCCGGTGGCGCGCGAGCAGTTCCTGCAATTCCTCGAGCGCCTCTCGCATGATCGCGGCGCGCCCTGCCTGGTGCTGGTGACGCATCATGTCGAGGAAATCATGCCGGGCTTCTCGCACGTGCTGATTTTGAAGGGCGGGCGCGTGCTCGCCTCGGGTCCGAAGGATCTGGTGATGAGTAGCGCCAATCTCTCCGAGGCCTTTGGTGCGACGGTGAACCTCGCGCAATCAAATGGCCGGTTCTCGCTGGTGGTGACCGGCAACGCCTCGAAAGTGGTCTAGTTCCGGTCGAGCCGGCGCCGATTTCGGATCGGGTGGGCGCTTGATCTAAGTGGACGGACCCTCCGAAATGGAAGGTTATGAAGGCACCCGATTTCGCCCATCTCGATCTCAATGTCGCACGCGCGCGCATCGCGCTTTCGATCGTCGCGCTGATTTCGATCTATATCGACCCGACCACCGGGCAAGGGATTTTTACCATCGATCGCGCCGTGCTTGCGACCTTGGCATTGCATTTCGCCTACGGCCTGACCGCATACTCGCTCATTCGACAGCGGGTGTCGCCGGAACAGGTCTTCGCGATGACCACCGCGCTGGACATCCTGTTCGCGACCGCAATCGCGTTCTTCACCGAAGGTCCAACCAGCCCTTCCTATGTCTTCTTTACCTTCGCGATCATCGCGGTGGGATGTCGCACCGGGCTGCGCGCGACGCTATGGGTGACCTTCGTCAGCGTCGCGCTCTACCTGATGCTCATCGGGCTGTCGCCACAAGGCGTCAAGTCGCTGTACATGATGCGTCCCGCGTACCTCGCCATCACCGGATGTGTGATTGGGTTCCTCGGCCAGCAGCGCGCCATCTTCGAGGCCCGGATCCGCGAGCTGGAAACCCTGGCGGAGCGCGAGGAAATCGCGCGCGCACTGCATGACGGCTACGTGCAGGTGTTGGCGGGATTGAACCTTCGCTTCGAAGGGCTGCGTGAGTTGCTGATTCGCGGCCGCACCGACAAGGCACTTGAGGAAATGCGCGAGCTGCAAATCGGCGTAACGCGCGAATACGACGAGGTTCGCGCCTACATCCATTCGCTGATGAATCTGGATCGCAAGCTTGCGGAGTCCGCTTCCTCAGCAAACGAAACGCATTTCCATATTGCGGCGGACTTTTCCGCCGACGCGCTACTGGCCGAGCATATTCTGCTGATCATGCTGGAGGGTGCGCGCAACGCGCGGCGTCACGCGCAAGCGCGGGAGGTCTCGGTCAAGGCGCATTCGGCGGGCGAGGTGGTGCGCATCACCATCGATGATGACGGGGTCGGCTTCAAGCAAGCGGAAGCGCCCTGGGCGATCGCTTCGCGAGTGGCTGAGTTCGGCGGACAGCTGCGGTTAGTGGGGCAGAATCGGTCGGGCGCGCATATGGAAATCGAACTCCGCGCCGCCTGACACTAGTCCGGATCAAAGCAGCAGGCAGGCTTCGGCGGCCAGATGAAACAGGCGCTCGCGGATCTCATGCTTCATCCAGTTGCGATGATCCCATTCGCCGCTGAGGTCGTCGCCCGCGTATAGAATCTGGCCGAATTCGACGCCGCGAAATTTCGCCACCGCGAAGAACGCGGCCGCTTCCATCTCCACCGTCAAGCATCCCTCGCGCTTGCGACGCTCCACCTTCGCGCGGGTCTCCCGATAGAGCCCATCGGTCGTCCAGGTCTTGCCGAGCAGATAATCGTAGCCATTCACTTTGAGGACCGATTCAATCGCCGCGAGCGCGCGCGGACTCGGCGCAACCTCGCGGCCTGCGGGCAGGTAGTGGTATGAGGTGCCTTCGTCGCGCACCGCTGAAGTCGGCACCACCAGATGGCCGAGCACGACGTTGGGGACGAGGACGCCGGCGCCGCCGCATGCGATGAACTTGCGACATCCGAGCGCGATCAGCGATTCGAGCGCGGCCGCGCTCATTGGCGCGCCGACTCGAGGATGCCTTACCGCGATGCGGCGATCGCCGAACTGCAATTCATAGATGGGCCGATGCTCACCTTCCTCGCCGCGGCCGTTGTAAACGACGCGGGCGTTTCTGCAGATGTCGTCGATGACATCCTGGAAGAAGCACAGCACGCAATGTTCCGGGATCTCACGCGCGGGATGGGTGACATGCGGCTCGATGACGGCCGAGCGCGCTGGATCGTATTCGAGGATCGGAAAACGGGGGCCCGCGCTCTTGCGGGCGCGAGCCTTCTTCGCGATGGGCGCCTTTTTCGCCGGCTTCGCGGACGGCCGCTTCACGCGTCGCTAGCGATCGGCGCCCGGCTGAGGCGTCGGTATCGGAGGGGTCGGCGGCGGCTTGATCGCCGAGGGGCCCTTCTGTCGCATCGAGACCAGCATCTGACGCAACTTCGCGGGATTGACCGGCTTCTTGAAGATCGCGCCTTCCAGGCCCTTCAGCTTGCTGCGCTTGATGATGTGATCCTTGTCGTAATAGTAGGCCGTCATCAGCACGACCGGGATGTGCGGCATCTCCTGCTTCACGTGCAGGTAGAATTCGTAGCCATCCATCTCGGGCATCACGACGTCGGAGATGACCGCATCGACCTTCATGTTGCGTAGGATGCCGAGCGCCGCCGACGGACGCGTCGCGGTATGCACGATGCACCGCTCGGCACGCAGCACGTCGGCCAGCGAGGTGACGACTTCGACGTCGTCATCGAGTACCAGCACCGCCATTCCCGCGAGCGGCCAGCTCTGCTCCGATGCGGGGACCGGCTGTGGATGCTCGCCGAAATGTTTCGGCAAGGTTATGGCCTCGCGCGGTGCGAGATCGGCCATCCGCTTACCATTCATGTAGTCGCGAGTTTCATAGACACCGCGGCGGCTCATCTCATCGAGGCGGCGGACGATCGCGTTCACGCGCCCGATACCGGCGCGGATCGCGTCGAGATGCTCGTTCTCGGTGGCGAGCTCGGCATCCTTCATGTGGCCTTCGATGGCGCGGGCCAGCAGCTCAAGGTTGTTGGTAATCGACTCGAGCGGGTTGTTGATCTCATGCGCCAGGCTGACGGCGATCTCGCCCGCGGTGGCCAGCTGTTCGCGCTGGCGCATCCTGCGAATATCCCGCGCGAAGCCGATCGAGCCGATTTGCTTGCCTTCGTCGTCGTGGATAATGGAGCCGGAGATCATAACCGGAATCAGATCGCCGCCCTTGTCGCGAAAGACGGTTTCAAAGTTAGACACGCGACCGGCATCGCCGGAATCGCGCATCGCCTTCATGACCCTGCGCGCTTCTTCGATCGACGGATAGATCGCACTGACTTTGGCGCCGATCATTTCCTGGCCGCTGTAATGGAGGCTCGCTCGCGCGCCATCGTTGTAATAAACAATCGTGCCGTCGGAATCGACGGCGACTATCATGTCCGGCGAACTCTCGACGAGCCGCTGGATATATTTTTGATCAAGGGAAAACATCGTCGTTGGGCTTGCGCCCGCTCCTGCAATGCCGCGTCAGCTTCGCGCAAAAGGGCGAAACTTCGGCAGCATTACCTGATCGTTGAGTTTCTCGAATGTCACCTCGACCGGCATCCCGCACTTGATGTCTGCCGGCTTAACCCCCACGAGGTTAGAGACGAATTTGACCCCCTCATCCAGCTTGACCACCACCACGGCATAAGGAACCTCGGTCGCGAAACCGGGGTGGTAAACCTGATGCATAATGTTGAAGCTATACACCTCGCCGCGTCCTGACACAGCTACCCATCCGGCGCGATTGCCGAGGCATCGGGTGCATATTTCATGCGGAGGGAAGCGCAACTCGCCGCATCCCTCACACTTTTGAACCATCAACTGGCCCCCTCGCGCCCCCTCGAAGAACTGGACCATGTCCGGGGTGATGCTTGGGATCGGTTTTGCGACAGGACCTGATTTGTTTATTTCCGGCATGTTACGTTGGCGCGATTACCAAGCTTCGAGGCTGGCGATCACTCCCCCCAGCATTCGTTATTCTACTCTAAAATCCTCTAGCCCGCTTGGCGTTTGTCCCTGCCAGCTTCTTGTCTTCTTTTGCCGACCGCGAGGGTAAAGGAAGTAGTAGCTTTTGATATCCTCTAACAATTAGACGCAGCGACTAAGGATTTGAAGCAACGACAAGCGTCGAATGCGTCGACAGAATTCCTCCATTGCCTGACACCAATCCGAGTTCATGCTTCGGGAGCTGCCGCTTGCCGCCCTCACCGCGGATCTGGACCACCGCTTCGGAGATAGGCGTCATCCCCCACATGTAGAATGAGCTAAGTTGTCCGCCCCCGGTATTCACTGGAATCGATCCGCCCGGCCCAGTTTTCCCATCTGCGACGAACGGGCCACCCTCACCCTTTTTGCAAAAGCCGTAATCCTCGAGGGTGACCAGCACTGTGAAGGTATAACAGTCGTAAAGTTGTGCAAACTGGAGGTCGCCCAGTTTTACACCAGCCATCTTGAAGGCGGTCTCTTTCGCGATGGGCGCGCCCGACAACAGCGTGTCGATGGGGTCGCCCCCCGGATGCCCCTGGCCCATACCGAGGAGATACACCGGCGGCTTCCTGAGGCTCTTCGCGCGCTCAGCGGAGGTCACGATGACCGCGCATCCGCCATTGGAAACGAGGCAGCAATCATACAGATGAAATGGCTCTACGACCCATCGCGAGGAGTTATAATCCTCCAGCGTCATGGGTGCGTCGTGGAATTGCGCCTCGGGATTCTGGTTGGCCCACCTCCGCTGCTGGACCGCGACGGCGCCTAGTTGGTCCTGCGTCGTGCCATACAAATCCATGTGACGGCGTGCGACGAAGGCATAGTGCGCGTTGACGCCGAATTGGCCGTACGCCGCATTGAGGCCGCGCGCGAATCCGTAGGCCGCGGCGGAACCTCCTCCGCCACCGCCCTTTGCATCCTTGGGAGCTGGCGGCTTCAGAGGCGCGTCGGAGAAGACGCATGCGACCGTATTCGCCATTCCCAAGGCAATCGATTGCGAGGCATGCATGATCATCGCGGCGGCAGTCGCGCCGCCCAGGCCCATCGTCGCGCTCAGGCGCAGGTCGCGCAGCCCCATCGCCTGCTGCACCGAGAACGACGCCATCGTGTTGTCGCCCCAGGTGATGCCGGGATTAACCAACAGACCGTCGAGGTCCTCGCGCTTCAGCCCCGCATCGTCGAGGGCCAGGGAAATGGCTTCGATCGCGAACCCCATCGCATTCGGATGATCGTAGTTCTTGCCCATGCGGGTCTGCCCTAATCCCGCGATGGCGCATTTGGCGCGTAGATCCATGGAATCCTCTCCGTGCAAGCCGCCGGGCGAAAGTTTCTCCCCCGAGACCCTAGCCTAGGGCGACCCGGGTCGAAAATCCATGGGCGCGCCAGGCGGCGAAATCGCTAGTCGAGCCTGATTACAAACCAGAGCCTGCGGCCATCCGAATCGAGTTGAGCACGAAAAGGAAATCGCGCGGATTGGCAACCGGCGCCAATCCGTTCACTTGCTTGAGCACCTTTAGCTCGGCGGGCGTAACGTTATGCCGCCGTAGTAGGGCCTGGTTGGTCGAAAAGTGCCGCCATCCGTCGGGCTTCCCGCCGCCGTTTTCCGGAGCCGCCTGCTCCTCAGTCAACTGCCTCGCCTCGGGATGAATCATGAACAGCAATTCCCGACGATTGAGACCCAGCGTATCAGCCAATCGTCGCAGTAAAGCGAGGGACGGATTGCGCTGCTCGCTCTCGATATACGCAATATGGCTGGCTTTCACGCCTACCATCGATGCGAGGTCGCGCTGGGTCAGTTTCAAGGAGTTGCGGGCTTCCCTTATCAGAGTTCCGGGTTTCTTTTTGGTCATCTTGGTCTCAACATGATGTTGGTTGACGCGATGCAGATAGTGGTTGGTAATCTTTCCAGAAAATTGCTCGCGGTCCGGTTAATCGATGTAGATAGAATGCCAATAAGATACTAAAGAGTCAAGTAGCATCTCAAAACCTGTCACACATACACGTAGCATCAGGTATCTAATTTCACGATTGGTCGAATCCGCTAATGAGGGCGCGGATTCTGACGCTGGCGCTATGCGGGCGGCGCGGCTATGACCAACAAAATGAATGGTGGGAACGATCGCGAGGGTGGCGGTGATTAAGGTGCGGGCCGCGAATAGCGCATCCTTGCTGCTGGCAATCTTGATCGCGGGATGGGCGACGGGGTGTCATCCATCGTCGAACGCGGTCGCGCCGCTGCCGTTCACGCCTGCTCCGGGTATTCCGATGGCGCGGAAAATCCCGGAACTCGAGCGTTTCATTAAATCGGAAATGGCGCGCGAGAATATTCCCGGCCTCCGAGAGAAGATGCTCCATGCATTGCGCGCTATGCTGTCTTCCAGTCCGACGGAGTTCGGTTATCAATTGCGAGAGGGTGATCATGCATAACTACATCTTGCCCGCTTCAGTTAAGGACCGCGTTGTGAGCCGAATGGGTAAGCTGTTTGCCCACGATGCGATCGACGCTGTCCGCACCGCGCTGGTTGTGGTCGATATGCAGAACTATTTCTGCGCGCCGGGCTTCCCGCACGAAGTGCCGATGGCACGCGAGATCGTGCCGAACATCAACCGCTTGGCGGAAGCGGTACGGACAGCAGGTGGCGCGGTGGCGTGGATCCAGACGACCGCAGCGGTCGAGCAATGGCGCAACTACACCACGCGCATGCTGACCCCGGACCGACAGAAGAAGCGGATTGCGGGGCTCGACGAGGCATCGGAAGGTTTCAAATTGTTCCCCGAGCTCGCGGTGCTGCCGGGCGACCTTCGGATCAAGAAGAACAGGTACAGCGCCTTCATACCCGGCTCGTCGGACATTGACGCGAAGCTCAAACCCCGCGCGATAGATACAGTACTAATCGCCGGTACGGCGACAAATGTGTGCTGCGAATCGACAGCGCGCGACGCGATGATGCTCGACTATAAGGTCATCATGGTGTCGGACAGCCCGCGGCATTGACCGACGAGGAACATGCGGGAGCACTCAACACGTTCATGCTGTTCTTCGGTGACGTTATGAGCACCAACGAGGTGATCCGACGGATGGCGCCGGTCGCGGATCGCAAGACCGTATGAGGCACGGGCCCTTTCGAGATCGGTAAGATTCCTGCGTCCTACGCTCGCATCACGACAACTTGGTCGAGTCCGGTTAATGATATTCTTCCGAAGGCTCGCGGTGCGATCAGGAATGTTGGTTCTTCGCGCCCATTTTGCAGTCAGTAAGCTGCGCGCTTCGAGCATCGCATCATTGCTGCTCGGGATATTGATCGCGGGATGCGTGACGGGGTGTCATCCATCGTCGAATGCGGTCGCGCCGCTCCCGTTCAACCCTGCGCCGGGTATTCCGATGGCGCGGAAAATCCCGGAACTCGAGCGTTTCATTAAATCGGAAATGGCGCGCGAGAATATTCCCGGCCTCGCGATCGCGCTGATTCATGACGACCAGGTGTTTTGGACGGCGGGATATGGCGTCGCGAATTCCTTGACCCGGCGCATCGTGCTGGCGGATACGCCCTTCGAAGCCGCCTCGATCGGCAAGCCTGTGACCGCATACGCCGCACTGAAACTGGTACAGGATGGCCGCCTCGATTTGCATCGGCCGCTGAGCAGTTACCTGACCAAGCAATTCGTCGCGCCGTCACCGTACCGCGATCAGATCACCGCCTGGCACGTCCTGACGCATACTTCGGGGCTCTCCAACAACCTGCTCGAAGTGACCCACGAAGTCGCATTCAAGCCCGGTTCGCGCTTCTCATACTCCGGCGTCGGCTTCATGTACCTGCAACGCGTCATCGAGAGCATCACGCACCAGCCGTTCAATGCTTTCATGACGCAGACCGTGTTCGCGCAGCTCGGGATGGGATCGACGAGCTTCTTCCGCTCCTTCGGCGACGAGCGCCTCGCGCGCGGCCATGTCTATCTGTTCGGCTTCGCGATTCCGATCCCGTTTTTTCCGATTGCGCAGCCCAATGCAGCGAACCTCTTATGCTCGGCGGCGCCGGACCTCGCGAAGTTCGCTGTTGAGTTGATGAATCCGCGCTTCCTCAATGGCAATCTGGTCAGGTTGATGCTCACCGATCAGATACAGGGGCGCATCGGCAAAGAGCCGGTATCATGGGGCCTCGGCATCGGGCTGCATCACACCTCCGATGGCACCTGCTTCTGGCAATGGGGCGACAATGCGGATTTCGAGAGCTATCTTCTCGGCTGCCCCGACGCGAAAATCGCGGTTGTGATCCTCACCAACAGCTCGCGCGGCCGCATCGTCGCGCGCGAAGTCGCCGCCAAAGCGCTGGGAGAGTAGTCGATATCAAAAGCCTTAAGCTCGGCCAATCGCCACGTGCAATTCTATCCCGGCCCGTTTCTGCAAGTAGCCGATCACATTGAAAAGATTGCACGCCTGAGGATTGCCCCGCGGCCCGAACATCCGGATGAGGCTCTTGGGTTGAGTCCCAGTCGCACCGCCTAGTTTCTCGAATCCAACCGTCGCCTTGATATAGTCGCGAAGGATTGCCTTCCCGGTTTCAACATCGCCCGCGAGCATCTGTTCGATCCCTTCCCGAAGCATCCCTTGAGCAAATGCCGAATCCTTGCCGATGTGCTCTTGAACGAGTTGTCTGAAGCTGCCAGTCAACGGCGCTGAGCGTTTTTTGACCATGCGCGTCTTTTGTACTTTTTCCAAAGGAGCCTTGCAGATTCGAGGTCTTTCTGTTGCCGTTGCTTGGTTCCACCAGCCAACACAATTATCAGACGCGCTCCCTCGCGCCCCAGGTTTAGGGTAACACCAATGTTACTCTTGATGAAATGAAAAAACTGACCACCAGAGAATTTCATGCCGCACTTGAGAGCGGCTCGGCCATGGAAGATGCCGATCTTTCTGCGGTCGATTGGAAGGATGCTCGATGCGACGGCGCCGGCTTCCTTCGCTGCCGGTTCATCGGCTGCCGCTTTGCGCAGGCCGACTTTCGCGGCGCGACATTCGAGGATTGCATCTTCACCAACAAAGCCGCATCTGTAGGCTCGACGTTCGCGTTCAGCGAGTTGCGCGAGGCGCGCCTCATTCGATGCGATCTGTCGTTCTGCCATTTCGATCGGTGCAAGCTGTTCGCGATCGAGATGGATCGCTGCAACCTGCTCGGCGCGCGCTTCGATCACGTGGATTTCAGCCACGCGTATGGGCGCAAGGTGACACCGACCAAGGCCACTCTGCATCGATGCAACTTCGATATCGCGCAGATGACGGGCATCGGCCTAGCCGGATGCGATCTCTCGGGCTCCAGTTTTCGCGAGGCTGACCTCACCGACGCGGATCTGACCGGTGCGAATCTAGGCGATTGCGATCTGGAGAAGTGCGAGCTGCTCCGGGCCAAGCTCGCCGAGGCGGACCTGCGCCACGCCAGGATCCCGGGGCTCAATGTTCTCATCCTCGGAACTATCAACGGGCTCAAGGTCAGTCAGGACCAGCAATGGCTGCTGCTCGCAGGCCTCGGCATCGAAGTCCATCCTGATTAGCCGTGTTGCGCGAGGTGGAAACTCAAACGTAGAATTGTGAGCTGAGATACTCAGGAGAGGTCCTAGATGGCCGAGCCGCTTACCTTCCAGGCGCTTGCGAGCAGCGATTATGTTCTGTCGAGCGCAGAAAACTACATCTTGTATGTTCTGCTTGAAGCGATTGCGCAGGGCGGCGGTGGGGGCGGAAACGGCGCGCGGTTGCCGCTCAATCTCGGCGTGGTGATCGATCGCTCCGGCTCGATGTACGATGAGCGGCGCCTCGAATTCGTAATCGATGCGGTCAAGTTTCTCTCGCAGAATGTCGCGGGCGACGACCGCGTCGCGCTGGTGGCATTCGCGGATCGCGCCAAAGTCATCCTCGATTCCAATCAGATTCACGACAAGGCCGCGGTCCAGCACGCGCTCGATGACATCGATCTGCTCGAAATCGGCGGTGGCACGCAGATGGCGCTCGGGATGCAAGCCGCCATCGACGAGGTGAACAAGGGCCACGCGCCCAATCGCCTCAATCGCGTGCTGGTCCTGACCGACGGCCAGACTTACCAGGAAACCGCCTGCACCGAGCTCGCGACCAAGTATCGCGAGGCGATGTCGTTCTCGACCATGGGCGTGGGCGTCGAGTTCAACGAAAAGCTGCTCCAGAAAATCGCGCAGGACTCCAACGGCAAGTATCATTTTATCGGCAACCCATCCGAGATCCCCGGCCTCTTCGAGGACGAACTGCAAGGGCTGCGCGCCGTCACTGTGCGCAATGGCCGCATCGATGTGACGCTCTCGCAAGGCGTCCAGGTGCGCGAGGCATTCCGCGCCAGCCCCGAGATTTACACTCTCGGCGCGCCGCTGGTCGATGAGCGCAAGATCAGCTACCAGATCGGCGACCTCGAAGCCGGGGTGCCTGGCTCGGTTCTTCTCACGCTGGTGCTGCCACCACGCAAGCCCGGCCCGGTGCGAATCTCCTCGAATATCTTTAGCTACGAGGTTCCCGGCGTCGGCGAGCGCACCGCCTCGGTCGACATGACCGTCGAGTACACGCTCGATCGCACCCTGACCAGCAAGCGCAACGGACGGGTGATGAACCTGGTCGATCAGGTTTCCATCGCGAAGCTCCAATCCAAGGCGGAAGAGGAGCTCAAGGCCGGCAATATCGATCGCGCGACGCGCCTGCTCGGCAATGCGATGCAAGGGACGCAGCGCCTCGGGAATTCCAAGGCGACCCAGGCGCTCGCCGGGCTCATCGATCAGGTCAAGAAGACCCAGACCCTGCAGACCAAGGCCGCCAAGACCACGCTCTTGCAGGCGCAGGCGGTGGTGCGTAAGACCCAGATGCTGGATCCCGAGACCTTGAAGAATTTCGGCAAGGATGAAGACGACAAGTAGTAACCGTCATTTTCTTGATGGGGTGATGTTAGAGTAAGGGAACGAACAGCTTGCGCCGGGACGTGAAGCCTTCGACCTCAAAACGAGGGGCATAGGAAAACATGATCAAGTGCACTGAATGCGGTTACGAAAACATGGACGGTCTCGATTACTGCGACGGATGCGGCGCCAAGCTCGCGGCTGCCGCTCCCGCCGCTGCGGCGGCTCCAGCTGCTCCGGCGCCTGAAGCGCCTGCTGCGGCGGAGGCTCCGGCGGCTCCGGCACCTGCGCCTGAAGCTCCGGCGGCTCCGGCAGCCGAAGCTCCTGCGGCTGCGGCTCCTGCGGCCGAGGTACCAAAGTCCGACGCGCCCACCGGTGAGCTCAACAAGCCCGCTCCGGCGCCTGCACCGGCCGCGGCACCCGCGGCTATCGTCGGCGCCTTCAAGGCGAAGTTCATCGTAGTGCGCGGCGGCCGCAAGGGTCAGGAGTTTCCGCTCGAGGACGGCAACAACCTCATCGGGCGCTGGGATCCCGAAACCGGCTCCTTCCCCGAGGTTGACCTCGATGCCGACGATCCCGAAGCCAAGATCTCGCGCAAGCACGCGTTGACCAGGATCGAGAGCGGGAAAATTACCGTCGAAGATATCGGCAGCCTCAACGGCACCTATGTGAATCGGGGTCAGCGCCTGCAGCCCGGGTCTCCCGCCGATATCAAAAACGGCGACGAAGTAATTATCGGTAAGACTTTTCTCAAGTTAGTCGTTGAACCTATCGCATAAATCCGGCTTCTTGATGAGGCGCGGCAGCGGGCCGCGCCTCTTTTTTGCTCGCCTCGTCGGCGAGACTCGTAGCACAAAATGAATCCCGGTGAGTCGCTCATCGTCGGCCACATGCTCGACGGCCGCTATCGCATCCACAAGGTGCTCGGCGTCGGCGGCATGGGCCGCGTCTACATGGCGAATGATACCCGCCTCGCCAATCGCCCGGTCGCCTGCAAGGAGATGATCGTCGGCGACGGTATCGCGGAGAAAAAAGCGGTCGAGGACTTCGCGCGCGAGGCCCGCGTGCTCGCGCTCCTGTCGCATCCCGGGATTCCCAGCCTGATCGATTATTTCGTCGAGACCGGACGTCATTACCTGGTGATGGAGTTCGTCGCCGGCGGCGATCTTCAGGGCATGCTCGACAAACTCGGCCCCGGCGGCAAGTTGCCCGAGAACCAGGTCCTCAAGTGGGCGCGCCAGATGCTCGATGTGCTGGATTTCCTGCACGGCCAGAAGCCGCCCATCGTTTATCGCGACATCAAGCCGGGCAACATCATGATCGATAAGGATGGGCGCGCGATGTTGATCGATTTCGGCATCGCGCGCTTTCTCCCGCCCGGCGGACGCGGGACCCAGATTGGTTCTGTGGGCTACGCACCGCCCGAGCAGTACATGGGCAAGACCGAGCCGCGCTCCGATCTCTATTCGCTGGCGGCCACGATGCATCATCTGCTGACCGGGCGCGATCCGCAGCTCGAGCCGCCGTTCAGCTTTCCGCAACTGCGCGATTTGAATCCCGCGATTTCCAAGCAGACCGCCGATGTGGTGATGCGTGCGCTCGACAAGGAGCTCGACAAGCGCCCGCGCAACGCGCGCGAGATGCTCAATGCGCTCCCGCCGCCCGGTCCCGATGACAGCGCGTTTTTGGCAACTTCCTCCGCATCGCCCGCGCGTCCGCCGTCGGCTCCGTTGGCGGCGATGAAAACGGTGGTGCTCTCCGAGCCGTTGCGCGTGCAACCCGCGGCGCCGCGCATCGTGTCCTCCGCTCCAATCCCGCCGCTACCTTCGACGATGAGGACTATCGTGCTCAACAATCCCGTTGACGCGCCGGGGTCGACCGCGCGGCCCTCGCAAACGGGAACTCCCAGCAAGGCGCTGGAGTTGAAGGACAAGGCGATCGCGATGCTGGGGCGCGGCATCAAGGTGGGCTTGAAGGTGATCACACCGGTCGTCAACGAGCACGTCATTCGGGAGCGGATGGAACCGGCGCAAAATCCATCTTCGACGGCGAAGACCGCGGATCTCAGCACACGGCGGCCGGTCACGCCGATTCGTCATGTCGCGGCGACGCCGGCGACCTCGCCCAAACCGGCGGTGAATACCAATGGGCGCGCGACCCCCGCCGCGCCTGCGAAGCCGACCGCGCATCTAATCGCGAAGGCGGAGAACCTTCGCTTCAGCGTGATGGGCGATCGCGCGGTGATCGGGCGGGTGCTCGATCCCAGCACCGATGCGGGGATCGACATCGATTTGAATCCGCTGCGGCAATCCTCGGATCGGGTCTCGCGCCGTCATGCCGAGATTGTGAAACGGGGCGACGCCTTCTTCGTACGCGATCTGGGGAGTCTCAACGGAACTTTTATCGTGGGACGGGGGCGCCTCGGACGCGATCAGCTCTATCAATTGAAAGACGGCGACCAGATGATGCTGGGCAGTGCTATATTGGAGTTCCGGAAGGTTTAAAGGGGATGCAATCTGGATTTTTATTCTCTGTCCCTTCTCTCGCTCTTTTTTGCGAGAGAAGGTGGCGGGCGCGGTTTTCGCCATGGCTGCGAAGCGAGAACCGTGACCGACGGATGAGAGCCGGTCGCGCTGCGCGACCGGCGGTGGAGCACCACCGACTCTTCCGCGTCGGCTCGGCGGGCGTCGCATGCGTAGACGTTAGCGGCACTCCACCACCGTCGGGCGAGGACGCCCTCCGGCTCTCACCCGTCTGGCACACTTGTCGCCCAACCGCAGAGCGACAACTGCGCCATCCACCCTCTCTCACAAAAAAAAGTGAGAGAGGGGACGTAGGAGAACGCCCGAGCGCGAGAGTTTGCGGATTGAGCAACCTCTCTCTTAGCCTTGTCCCTTCTCTCGCTTTCTCTTGCGAGAGAAGGTGGCGGGCGCGGTTCTCGCCATGGCTGCGAAGCGAGAACCGTGACCGACGGATGAGAGCCGGTCGCGCTGCGCGACCGGCGGTGGAGCACCACCGACTCTCCCGCGTCGGCTCGGCGGGCGTCGCATGCGTAGACGTTAGCGGCACTCCACCACCGTCGGGCGAGGACGCCCTCCGGCTCTCACCCGGCTGGCACACTTGTCGCCCAACCGCAGCGCGACAACTGCGCCATCCACCCTCTCTCACAAAAAAAAATGAGAGAGGGGACGTAGGAGAACGCCCGAGCGCGAGAGTTTGCGGATTGAGCAACCTCTCTCTTAGCCTTGTCCCTTCTCTCGCTTTCTCTTGCGAGAGAAGGTGGCGGGCGCGGTTCTCGCCATGGCTGCGAAGCGAGAACCGTGACCGACAGATGAGAGCCGGTCGCGCTGCGCGACCGGCGGTGGAGCACCACCGACTCTCCCGCGTCGGCTCGGCAGGCATCGCATGCGTAGACGTTAGCGGCACTCCACCACCGTCGGGCGAGGACGCCCTCCGGCTCTCACCCGTCTGGCACACTTGTCGCCCAACCGCAGAGCGACAACTGCGCCATCCACCCTCTCTCACAAAAAAAAGTGAGAGAGGGGACGTAGGAGAACGCCCGAGCGCGAGAGTTTGCGGATTGAGCAACCTCTCTCTTAGCCTTGTCCCTTCTCTCGCTTTCTCTTGCGAGAGAAGGTGGCGGGCGCGGTTCTCGCCATGGCTGCGAAGCGAGAACCGTGACCGACGGATGAGAGCCGGTCGCGCTGCGCGACCGGCGGTGGAGCACCACCGACTCTTCCGCGTCGGCTCGGCAGGCATCGCATGCGTAGACGTTAGCGGCACTCCACCACCGTCGGGCGAGGACGCCCTCCGGCTCTCACCCGGCTGGCACACTTGTCGCCCAACCGCAGCGCGACAACTGCGCCAGCCACCCTCTCTCACAGAAAAGAGTGAGAGAGGGGACAAACAGAGGAAGGTCGCATGATCACCTGCCCCGAATGTGGACTCCAGGCGCCCGATGACGCCAAGTTCTGCGACCGCTGCGGCCAGGGTCTCACCGCGACCGCCGCCCCTGCGCGCGTATTGTCGACACGCCCCACGCCGCTTGCTCCCGGGACTATCGTTCGAGGATATGAAGTCGGCGAGCTGATCGCGCAGGATTCGGTCGAGAATCGCTACCGCGCCGTTCGCAAGTCTGATGGCAAGGAAGAAAAAGTCACGCTGCGCGAACGCATCGCCCAGGTCCGCGAGGAGCCCGAAGAGGAAACCGTCGCGGAAGCCAAGCCCGCGACGGCACCCGAGCCGGTCGCCGTCGATCCGAATGCCAAGACCGCCGAGTTGAAACCTCCGCCGGGAATGTCGGTGAATGGAGAGACCCCAACCGCAACATCGGCCATCGAGGACAAACCGCTCGAGGCCGCTGCGAACCCGACCACCACCTCGGGGTCGGGTGTCGATGCTGCCACCGACGTAGCTACCGAGACTGCCGAACAATCCGAAGATCTGTCAGGCGCGACCGAGCCGCCGGCAGAGCCGCCAACGCCACCCGAGCACAGCAACGGCGCGGTGGTGGAAAGCGCGGCGACGGAAACCAGCGCGACTCCGGAGCAACAGTTCATTAAAGAACTGCCCGACCACTTTGCCGATGATCTCGGCGACGTGTTCGGGCGCGTGCTCGCGCTTTCGATGACGCTCGCGCATCCCGCGTTCGAGAAAGCCAGCTCCGGCTTTGCGAACGATGGCCGGGTCTACCTTGTCTATCCTGAGAGCACGGCAACGCCGCTCTCGCGCCGCCGCGGCGGGCTCAAGATGAGCGAGCCCGAGGCAATCGGTCTTGCACTCCAGGTTTGCCAGGCGGTCGGCTTTATTCATCGGCGCGGCCTGCGGCTCAACGACCTCTGTCCCGAGTCGGTCGCCATCGCGGCGGATGGGCGGGTCAAGATGACCGGCCTCAACTACGTATCCAATGACAACGAGCTGCAGAGCGATCCGATTTTCAATGATGGCTACACGGCGCCGGAGATTTATCGCGGCAAGAAAGTTGACAAACGCGCCGATATTTTCTCGGTCGGCGCGCTGCTCTACACGATGCTCACCGGCGATCGCCTCCAGTCGGAAACCTGGCGCGAGGAGGCCGGGCCCATCCGTTTCTATCCGCCGCACGTGGTATCGCCGTCGCTCGAGCAATTGATCTTGCGCGCGGTGCAGTTCAACTCCGCCGATCGATGGCCCAATATCGACGCGCTGAAAGCCGAGCTGCTCAAGCAGAGCGGCGAAGTCAAAATTCGCGCCGCGACGCTCACTGATGTCGGCATGATGCGCGAATTGAACGAGGACGCGGTGGTGGCGCTGGAATTTTTCCGCGACTCGCAAGTCGAGCCCTCGCAAAATTTCCTCTACGTGGTATGCGACGGGATGGGCGGCGCCGAGGCCGGTGAGACCGCCAGCGCAATTGCCGTACAAACCATCCGTGACTATGTTGAGAGCAGGTTTCGTCGCGGTGAAACGCACGCGATCGGAGACTCCCTGACCGGCGCGCTGGAAGAGGCCAACCGCCTCATTATCGAGTACCAGAAGGAACGGCCCGAGGCGCGCGGGATGGGCTCGACCGGCGTGTGCGCCGCGATCGTTCCTCCGGATGGTGCGGTGGCGTGGGTGGGGGACAGCCGCGCGTACATGCTGGAAGGCGGCGTTCTCCGCCAGCTCACGAAAGATCATTCGTTGGTGCAGCGGTTGGTTGAGATCGGACAGATCACGCCCGAAGAGGCGCGTCATCACGAACATAAGAACGTGATCACACGCTCGCTCGGCGCGCGGCAAAGCGGTCCCGCAGGCGCGGAGACGGTGCCGATCAAACTGCGGCGCGGGGACAGGCTGCTGCTGTGCAGCGACGGGCTGATGGCGCATGTCGATGACCCCGCGATCGCCGAGATCATGCAGCGCTATGACGATCCGTATCCGATCGCACGCGAATTAATTGCCGCCGCCAATGCCGGCGGGGGCAGCGACAATATTTCCGTCATTGTAGTGTTTGCCAGCTAAAAGTATGGCTGGAACAGGACCGCTCAACTCCGGCACCACCCTCGCCAATCGCTATCTGATCGAGCGAATGCTCGGCGGCGGCGGAATGGGAGTGGTCTATCTGGCGCGCGACCAGCGCCTGGCCAATCGCCCCTGCGCGATCAAGGAGATGGTCGATCACTTCATCGACCAGCAGCAGCGGCTGGAGGCCAACGACTACTTCGCGCGTGAGGCCGACACCCTCGCCCAACTGAAGCATCAGGCGATTCCCGCCATCACCGATCGATTCGACGCCGACAATCGCCATTACCTGGTGATGGAGTATGTCGAGGGGCGCAACCTCGAAGAGGAGCTCGCCGCCCGCAACAACGAGCCGCTACCGGAAGGTCTGGTGGTCGATGTCGCACGCCAGCTCTGCGACGTGCTCGGGTACCTGCACAACATGACGCCGCCGATCGTCTACCGCGACATGAAGCCCTCCAACGTGATGCTGACCTCGAAAGGGCGCGCGGTGCTGGTCGATTTCGGGATCGCGCGGCTGTTCAAAGCGGCGCGCAAGGGCACCATGATCGGGACGCTCGGCTTCGCCCCGCCCGAACAGTACAAGGGCGAGATCGATCCGCGCAGCGACATTTATTCGCTCGCCGCGACCATGCATTACATGCTGACCGCGCGCGATCCCGAAAAATTTCCGCCGTTTAGCTTCCCCAAGATGAAGGAGTTGCGGCCGGAGGTTTCCAATAACCTCGCAGCCGCGATCGATTCCGCGCTGTCTTACGGCGTCGAGGGGCGTCCGCAGACCATCGAAGCGTTCCGCGACATGATGCTCTATGGCGCCGGAGTCTCGGCCACCGGCGAGGTGGTCAACTCGCAGTCGGGGACCGCGGGACTGCCACCGGTCGCGATTGGCGACATCGGCGAATTGCCGATCGCACCGAAACCACCGCGCAGCGCCTTGCGGCGCGCGATCGGCCTCGTGACGTTTTCCCTAGTGCTGGCTGGAATCGCCTTCGGCGCGACCTACATCTACTCCGATCCGATGCTGCAGATGCAGCTCGGCATCAAGCCGCTGATTGATTCGCTGCCATGGAAGCATGAGGAGCTGGTCGCGGACGCCAAGCAGCATCCGCTGGAACTCCAGCAATTGTCCATCATGCTGTCGAGTCGCGAAGGCGACGTCGCCTCGCCCCCCAAGGCGAGCTTTACCGATACCGAGATCACCAATCAGAAGTACCTGAAGTGGCAGGCGACCTTCAAAAACGACCTCGAAGGGCTGGAGGGACGCAACGACAGTATCGAGGCGCGCTTCTTCGATCCCGCCGGTACTCAGCTTGCCGTGAGCGATCAGAGCCTTTTTGTAGGCCCCTCGCAAAAGACGGTCGACTTCAGCGGGGTCGCGTTGATGCCTGATCTGACCACCAAGCCGGCGGGTGCGTACAAGGTTGCGCTTTACCTCGACGACAAATACCTCGCCGCGCAGCAGTTCACCGTGACCCAGGATCTCGCAAACAAAGCCAAAGCGGCCACCGAGGGCGTAACGCCGCCATCGGCACCCTCGGCGCCAGCGGAGGACGCCGCGAAGAAAGCTGCGGAAGAAGAGGAGAAGCTGGCCAAAATCGAGCAGATTCGACGTAAGCCGCTCGAATTGGTGCATATAGCTTTCCTTAACAGCACTAAAACTGGCACGCCTCTATCAGGCCCAGCCGAGAGCTTCGATGTATCGAAGGTGCTGTTCGTGGGATGGGAAGTAAACTTCAAGAATCGCCTCTACAAACTTGATAGCAATCAATACCGCGTCGATGCGGCATATATCGCACCGGACGGGCGGACCTTGGGAAGCGTCAACGATTGGAAAAACGTCGGTCCGGGCGACCGAAGTGTGACCTTCAGCGGGCGGGTCGGCAATTCAGCCGGCGGGGCTTTTTTACCAGGGACATACACAGTCAACTTCTATCTCAATGGCCAATACTTCGCAGAAAAGCGCTTCGAGGTGATGGCCGATACGGGGGGCGCTCCTTATGGGATGCCGCCGGCCAGCAGCTCGTCCTCAGGCGGTTTGATTCCGCCGAGCCTGGGCGGCGGTTCCTCGGGAGCGGGGCTGAGCGGACCTACTATCGCGAAGGGCAATATCGTCGGCCTCACCGGTGGAGATTCGGAGCTCGAATTGCGCTTGCGCCCGCAGGCGAATGGTTTCCTGCATGGCGAGTTGACCATTCACAAGAGCGGCTATGGGGCCGGTCCGATCGAGGGCTTCGTGCGGGGTGACCACGTGGTGTTTCAGGTGCCGTTCGGCACCGATACCCTGAGTTTCGAAGGCGAGGATCGCAATGGCGATTTTTCCGGAACCTTTGAGGCGGGACCCTCCGGGCAGCGTGGGACGTGGACGGCTCGAGCCTACTAAAAGTAGCATCGCGATAGTTTCATCGATTTGCGCTTGAACCACGTCGCCGCACGCGCAATCCTCTCGGTACCAGATGGCCAGTAATGTCTCTCGCGAAAAGCTTCTTTTCTATGCCGCGGCGGGCGGACTCGGCGGCCTCGCCGCGTGGGGCGCTTCGGAGCCCTCGGCCTATCTCAACGGTTATATCCTCGGCATCCGCGCATTTTGGTTTCATGACGCGATCCTCGGCGCGATGGTCGGCTTGTTCATCGCGGCTTTTCTCGGATCGATAGAATCCATGAGTGTCAGTCAGTGGCGTTTGGCCACGCGTGGTGCCTGGTCGGGCGCTATCTTCGGCACCCTTGGCGGAGCCTTCGGTATGCTCCTTGGCGAGGCGCTATTCGGTCTTCTTCCTGGCATCACGGGCCGGGTTCTGGGCTGGGCGGTACTGGGTATCGCCGCGGGCTTAGGCGTTGGATGGGCGACCAAATCCGATGCGCGACGGCGTAATGCGATTTTGGGAGGCGTGGTCGGTGGCGCACTCGGCGGTGCTATCTATCAGATGCTCACCAGCGTTTTTCCGCAGGCGTTGGGACGCGCAATCGCGATCATCATACTGGGCGCGCTGATCGGCTTCTTCATCGGACTAGTCAGCGAACTGTTCAAGCGTGGATGGCTAATGGTGGTGCGCAGCCAGAGCCGCAACGCGCGCGAGGGCCGCGAGTATCCGCTCGCCAAGCAAGTCACGATTATCGGACGTGCCGAAGAATGCGATGTCGGCCTGTTCGGCGACCAAAACGTGCTCGGCCATCATGCGATCATCCGGCTCGAGGGCAAAAATTATTCGATCGCGCCGACCAGTGGCGGATCGGTGATGGTGAATCGGCAGCCGATTGCGGGCCGCCAGCTCCTGCGCAATGGCGACCGTATCGAAGTTGGCGGAACGCTCTTTCTGTATCGTGAGCGGACCCAGGCGGCGCAGGGTTAAACATCGAAGGATTGATCCTGGAAATGGCGACTTTCGCATCGGTATCGAAGGGGCTTATGTGCTGAGTCCAAAGCCGCGATGGCGGCGCGCCATACTCGGGTTGCTGGCGCTAGCCGTCACCGGATGCGCGGCAGTGGGGGTCGGAGGCTCGAATCAACCTTCGACGCCGACTTCGGTTGAAACCGTTGAGTACTATCCCTACCAGGTTAAGGGCTATCAGAATTCCTACCCCCATCGAGCGCTCGTGGTTCTGTTGCCGACGGATGCGCGCGACCTCAACGGTCCCAACGCGGCGCCATCGGATGGGCAACCTGCGATTGGCATCGTCACCGATCAATCCGAAAACATCATCCAGCGACTCTATAGTCAGCCGCTCGGCCCCATCCTCCAGGGCGCGATCGCGCGCTCAGCCGAGGAAGCTGGCTTTCATTCATCTTCGGAAAATCAAAGCGTCTATTCCGGCGAAACCAAGCCAAATGCGGACTACGTCCTCGCGACCAAAATCAGCAAATGCTGGGTCAAAAAGCATCGCGGCCCCGACGGTCGTTTTGGCCCGACCTGGAGCACGGTGGCCGAGGTAACGCTGGATGTAACCGTGTATAAACCACCATTCAAGGTTGCATTCTGGCAGGGCTCCAGCCAGCAGTCGTATTTCGATCCTCCGATTGGAAGCTTCGGCCTCGGTCCTGATGACGAAGCCGGGATTTACGATGATCCGGGGCAGGTGCTATCGGTCGCGATGACTAGAGCGGTCGCGGGAATCTTTCAGCGGGATGACTTCCTCGCGCTGGTTCAAGGCGATCCAATGACAGTGCACTGACGTTTTTTGCTCAGAGCCCTGATCGTCAGTCGCGATAGATCCACCACAAGCCATTTACCGGACGGACCTCGATCACCTCGCCACGGCGGGTGACAAGTTTCGTGGCCCATGAGCGAGCCTCTTCCGGCGACTCGCAGGCGGCCAGCACAAATGCGTTCATCGACATTCCACCTGGTCCCTGCGTCAGGTCGGCAGCTTCGATTTTTCCTTTTGCCACGCGCAGGGCCGAGCTTGGCCCACTCGTGGCAATGACGCCGCCGCACCACGCCGTCGCAAGATCGCCGATCATGTGACGATTGAGATACTCCGCGCCGGCGCGGTCGAAGGTGCTCGCGACCTGGTCGGAGTCCATTGGACTGTCAGTGAACAACGACAGCATGAATAGATTCGCGGTTCCACTACGATAGTGGTTGATCCACCATCTGCGATGAAGCCCTCGCACCACCATCAGGTGGTCGACGTCGCGCACCTGCTCGCGCTCGGCGAATGCGATCGCCTCGGTGAGCGATCGAAAGTCCAGCAGGTCAAAGCCCGCGAGAACTTCCTTGGTCTCGGCAAAGGGGCCATCGGTGATGAAATCCTCGCCGTCGCGATCGCCAATCCAAAATGCTTTCGCGGCCGGCCCCATCCCGACGGATGCGAGAATCGACTCAGGACCTCGCGACGAGGCACGCTGCGCGGCTGCCGCTCCAAGCGCCTGCTGATGGTGGCGCACTCTTCTCAGGTGCTCAGGCGAACCCAGGAAGCGCTCATCCTGATCTGCGGTTCGGCGGGCAATGTGCGTCTCTATGATAAACTTCACGTTGGTACCCTCCTGTCTTCTCAAAGTCGAATGAGGCGTACGGAAAACGACCGCGAGCGAAGTTTTAGCGAAAGTTGTTTTAACCGCGTTACGGATTTTTCATGGCGGCTGGATAGATGACCGGGCCGCGATCGCCAACGCTTTCGAGGAGTTGGCAGTTGGGTTAGCCTAATTAGATATCGGTCGTGGTGCGCGAAGAATTCAGCCATCCCAAACCGCACCTTTATACACATCGCAAATAATCGATATTCTACTTAGCCACTGATCAGGTTAATCGAGATGTCCGACACCCAGACCAGTACTTTTGAGATAGCTCGCCCCAGCTCCTCACCCGATGGAGCGCCATGGTCGCGGCGCAATTTTCCGCCCTGCGTTCTATGCATCTTCGGGGGCGCCGGCGACCTGAGCCATCGTAAGCTGCTGCCCGCACTGTACAACTTGATGGTGGATAAGCTGTTGCCGCAGAAATTCGCGATCGTTGCCTTCTCGATCGAGGATCTCAACAACGAGAAGTATCGCGATTTCGCGCGCAGCGGCATCGAGAGATTTTCCCGTCAGAAGATCACCGACGAGAACTGGAGCAAGTTCGCCCCGCTGCTGCGGTTCGTGCGCGGGAGTTTTACCGATTCGCCCGATTACACCAAGCTCCGAAAGCGTCTGGAAGAAATCGCCAATGAGGTCGGCGCCGGCGACAACCGCATCTTCTATTTCGCGATCCCTCCCAGTTTCATCGAGACTTGCGCTTCCCGGCTCAACAGCGCGGGGATGATTTCGCGCAACGAGCGGCCCTTTACCCGGGTCGTGGTAGAAAAGCCGATTGGTCACGACTATGCGAGCGCGAAGGACATCAATGATCGCCTCGCCAAGCACTTTGAGGAAGACCAGGTCTTTCGCATCGACCATTATCTCGGCAAAGAAACGGTAGAAAATCTGATGGTGCTGCGGTTCGCGAATGCGATTTTCGAGCCGCTGTGGAACGCGAAGTTCATCGACCACGTCCAGATCACCGTCGCCGAGACCGAGGGCGTCGGCACCCGCGCCGGCTACTACGAGCATGCGGGGGCGCTACGCGACATGGTGCAGAGTCATCTGCTGCAGGTACTCTCGCTGCTCGCGATGGAGCCGCCGCGCACCACCGAGGCCAATTCGGTGCGCGATTCCAAGCTCGACGTGCTCCGCACCCTGCGACCATTTACTCGCGAAGATGTCGACAAATGGGTCGTCCGTGGCCAGTACACCGAAGGGCTCATCCAGGGGCAACACGTGAAGGGCTATCGGCAGGAAGAGCACGTCGCTCCCGATTCAAATATTGAAACCTTCGTGTCGATGAAGTGTTTTATCGAGAATTGGCGCTGGGCCGGAGTACCCTTCTATCTGCGTACCGGAAAGCGGCTGCCCAAGCGCGCGAGTGAGATCGCGATCCAGTTCAATTCGGTGCCGCGGATATTGTTCAACTCGGCGCCGCGGGCTCCCCTCGCGCCCAACCTGCTCAGCATCCGGATTCAACCGGAAGAAGGCCTCGGGCTGAATATCATCTCGAAAATGCCCGGCGCGGATTTGCGTCTGGCTCCGGTCAAAGTCGATTTCCACCAGCAGAGCGTATCGCCGGAAGCCTACGAAACGCTGCTCCGCGACATTCTGCTCGGCGATCAGACCCTTTTCATGAGGCGTGACAGCGTCGAAACGGCATGGCAATTCATACAGCCGATACTAGACGTGTGGGCTGAGACTCCAGTAGAACCCCCAATGTACGCCGCAGGCTCGTGGGGGCCCTTGGAGTCCGCATTGATGGTTGCGGCCGACAAGCGAAGCTGGCGAACTTTATGAATGACGGCGCGGGTGGCGCCGGGGACTGAAAAATGGGGCATCAGGCGCCGATACTCGCGGATCATTTACACTCTCGTAAAAAAACCCTAATGCCGGCCACTGACCTGGCACTCGTGATCGGACGCATCGCGCTCGCCGGCAAACTGATCGCGGGCGAAATCGCGCGCGCCTCGATCACCGGCGGATTGGGATATTCCGGCGATACCAACGTCCACGGCGAGGAGCAGAAAAAGCTCGACGACTGGACCAACGAGGTTTTCCTGAGCCTGTTCGAACACTGCGAGCCCGTATGCAGCCTGATCTCCGAGGAGATGGAAACCCCCAAGCACTACGAGCGCAGTTGCCACAGCCGCGACCGCGCCAGCTATGCGATCCTGGTCGACCCACTCGACGGCTCTTCCAACACCGATATTAATGGCTCGCTGGGATCTATCTTTTCGATTCGCAAACGCGCGCCGCGTCATAGCACTGACACGAAGGATTTGCTGGGACCCGGCTCACAGCAGGTTGCGGCAGGATACGTATTGTACGGACCGGCGACCCAGCTGATTTATACCTCGGGCGCGGGCGTCGATATGTTCACCTTCGATCCGCAGATGGCCGAATTCGTGCTCTGGAAGGAAAATCTCAAGATGCCGGCCCGTGGCCCCTACTACTCGTGCAACCAGGGCAACTTTGCGAAGTGGCATCCGGGCGCGCAGAATTTGGTGCGCCATCTCACCAGCCGCAAGGACAAAAACACCAGCTACTCGATGCGATACTGCGGCGCCTTCGTCGCGGACTTCCATCGATGCCTGATCGACGGCGGAATCTATCTCTATCCGGGTGAGGTTACCGGCAACGGCCAGAGCAAGGGGAAGCTGCGCTTGATGTACGAATGCGCCCCCTTGGGAATGGTTGCCGAACAGGCCGGCGGCCGCGCTTCGAATGGCAAAGGGCGTACCCTCGAAGTCGTTCCGAAGGACATCCACGATCGCGAACCGGTTTATATCGGCAGCACCACCGAAGTCGCGATGGCCGAGGATTTTCACCCCGAGGGCTAACTTCCCCTGCGACATAGCTTTTCGTTGGCGCTAAGATTTGCACATGGCGACGGTAATCCTGGCCGGCGATATCGGTGGCACCAAATGTGAGCTCGGGTTGTTTCGCGTCGACAATGGCACGCCGACATTGTTGCGCGAGCATCGCTACGCCACGCGCGATTTCGCCAGTCTCGAAGACGTCTGCACCCACTTCATGAGCGGGGACCAGGAGCCACTCGCATTCGCGTGCTTTGGGGTTCCCGGCCCCATCATCAATGGCGAGGCGAGCGCAACCAACGTCCACTGGAAGATGGTCGAAGCCAGCCTGAGCCGCGCGCTGGGCGGTACTCGGGTGCGCCTTATCAACGATCTCGGAGCCGCGGCATATGGTGTCATCCATCTCGCGGATTCCGAATTATCCGTGCTTCAGCCCGGCACGTTTCAGCGCAACCAAGGGAATATCGCAATCATCGCCGCCGGCACCGGGCTGGGTGAAGCGGCGCTGGTCTTGGAGAACGGCCGCCACTATGCGGTCGCATCCGAGGGCGGCCACGCCAGCTTCGCGCCTCGCGATGAGGAGCAGATCGAACTGTATCGCTACCTGCATGCGCGCCTCGGCCACGTCAGCGTCGAGCGCGTGCTCTCGGGCCCGGGGCTGTTCAACATCTACAGCTTTGTGCGCGAACATCGAAAGACGCCGGAACCGGAATGGCTCACCGCACGCCTTAAGAAGGAAGATTCCAGCGCGGTGGTAAGCGAGGTTGCCCTTGCGCATCGCGATCCCGAATGTGAGCACGCATTGGAGATGTTCGTCGACATCTATGGCGCGGAGGCGGGAAATCTTGCGCTCAAGGTGCTGGCGCTGGGTGGCGTCTATGTCAGCGGCGGCATCGCGCCGAAGATTCTTCCCGCGCTAACCGGTAGCCGTTTTACTCGAGCCTTCATCGAAAAAGGCCGCCTCGAAGTGATGCTTTCGAAAATCGAAGTCCGGGTCGCGCTGAATCAGGCCACCGGTCTCATCGGCGCCGCATGGTGTGCGACCTCGGTACTTTGAATCAACTGCGGTTTCGCTGTAAAAAGGAACCTCTTCGAAGAGGTGAAGCTCCATCATGATGACGAAGCGAGTCAAAGAAATTCTCGGCAAATATGCGGGCGAAAACGCCGGCGTGCTCACCAACCTCGCGCGAATGATGATGTCCGGACGCCTCGCCGGCACCGGCAAGTTCGTCATTCTACCGGTTGACCAGGGCTTCGAGCACGGCCCCGGGCGCAGCTTCGCCATCAACCCGCCCGCCTATGATCCGGTTTATCACTTCCAGCTCGCCCTCGATGCGGGATGTAACGCCTACGCGGCGCCGCTGGGATTTCTCGAGGCCGGCGCGGCCGAGTTTGCGGGAGCGATACCGCTCATCCTCAAGCTGAACAATCATGATGTGCTGCACGATGAAAAGGATCCGGTTTCGTCGCAGACCGGAACCGTCAAAGATGCGCTGCGCCTCGGATGCGCCGCCATCGGCTATACGATTTATCCGGGCTCTTCGGGTTCTCGCATTATGTACGAGCAGCTGCGCGAGCTCGCCGACGAGGCCAAGTCCCACGGCCTCGCGGTGGTGGTATGGTCTTACCCGCGCGGCTCCGACATCAGCAAGGATGGCGAGACCGCGATTGACGTGGTCGCATATGCGGCGCAAATCGCCGCGCAACTCGGCGCGAACATCATCAAGGTCAAGGCGCCCTCGGCGCATCTGGAACTGGCCGAAGCGAAGAAGGCTTACCTGGCGGCGAAGGTACCCATCGAGACGCTCCCGCAGCGCATCAGCCACGTGGTGCAGAGCTCATTCAACGGCCGGCGCATCGTGATTTTCTCCGGCGGCGCGACCGTCGGCGATGAGCAGTTGCTGGCCGAGATCAAAGGCATCCACGAGGGCGGCGGCTTCGGCTCGATCGTGGGGCGCAACTCCTTCCAGCGTCCGCACGACAAGGCGGTCGAGCTCCTCGGCAAGATCATGTCTATATACGCGAGCTGAGCCAACGCGACATAGAGTCATCGAAGGGGCCGCATCAAGCGGCCCTTCTTTTTTGCTACGGCTCGGCTTGATTTTCGGAACTGCCCGAATGTGGCGCGCGACCATCAGCAGGCATAGTTTGAGTAATGCAAGCTTGGTCGACGGAGATGAGTATAGGTAGAGTGCCCGGTTCGGATCGGCAAAGAAGTCTATCGCGCCGCCGTTTTCTTCAAGCCGGCATGATCCTCGGCGCGGGCTGCGCTGCGGCAGGTTGGATGGACGCGCTGCCCGCATTGGCGGCCGGCTCAATCGATTTGCCCTTCGAGAACGGCGCGCGCCGCCTCGCGCGCTTTCCGCAAAAGCGTGATCTGATTTTACAGCGAAGTTGGCCGCCGCTGCTGGAAACGCCGATGAGCGTTTTTGGCAAGGAGGTCTTCACACCCAATGACGCGTTTTATGTGCGTTGGCATTTGGGCACCATCCCGACCGAAATCGATGTCGCGAGCTTTCGGCTGCTCATCCATGGCGAGGTCGAAAGCCCGCTCGAACTCACCCTTCAACAACTCCAGCGCGAGTTCCCACCGGTTCGCCTTGCGGCGGTCAATCAGTGCTCGGGCAATAGCCGCGGCTTTTTCAACCCGAGGGTGCCGGGCGGCGAATGGGGCAACGGCGCGATGGGCAATGCAATGTGGACCGGCGTCAAGTTGAGCGATCTATTGAAGCGCGCCGGAGTCAAGGCCGGCGCGGTTCAGGTACGTTGCAATGGAATGGATTCCGGTGCGAAACCGGAAACTCCCGATTTCATCAAATCGCTCGATCTCTCACATGCGACGGATGGCGAGGTGATGGTCGCCTACGGAATGAATGACGCGCCGCTGCCGATGCTCAATGGATTTCCGCTGCGGCTGGTAGTGCCCGGATGGTTTGCCACCTACTGGGTGAAGACGCTCAACGACATCGAGGTGATCGACCACCTCGATGACAACTTCTGGATGAAATCCGCTTACCTGATCCCGGATACGCCTGAGGCCAACATGAAGCCGGGCGAAAAACCGAAGATGGTGCCGATCAACCGGATGCCACCGCGCTCGTTCATCCTGAGTGTTAGCGACGGCGCCAAGCTCCATCCTCCACTCGAAGTGAGCGGCATCGCCTTCGGAGGCGATACCGGGGTCGCCAAGGTGTTGTTCTCATGGGACGGCGGAGCGCATTGGCAACCAGCAAAGCTAGGGCCGGATTACGGCAAATTCAGCTTCCGGAAATGGACCGCGCGCTTTCAGCCCAAACATCCAGGAGCCAAGGTACTGATGTCGCGCGCATTCAATCTCGAGGGGGTCGCCCAACCGATACAGCCCAACTGGAATCCCGGCGGATATATGCGCGCGGTGGTCGAAGCGGTCCGCGTCGAGGCGGTCTGAGGACGCGCCAGCCACCATGTTTAAGTTGAAACTCATCACCTTGACGGTCGCATCGTTGGCATTCGTGTCGCTTGCTCACCCCGTGTCAAAAGCTGCCGATAAAAACCCCGTCCCGCCGCCTATCCTGCTGGAATCGCAAAAAATCGAACTTCCCCAGGGAAATCGCAAGTTCGCGGGCGAGGAACCGGGCGCACGAGCCGCCAGCACTTACTGCGTGATGTGCCATTCGCGCGGCATGATCGATGCCCAACCGCCGCTTTCGCGGGAGGCGTGGAAAACCGAAATCCGCAAAATGCGCTCCGCATACGGATGTCCTGTCAGCGAAGGACAGGATGAAGAATTGGTAGACTTTCTCTACCAGTACAACCACAAGCCGACCCAGAGCGCCTCCGGCCACTGACGCAGGAGCAAGGTTTCCTCGGTCATCCGCGGTTATCGAGGCCCATTCTCCTCGCGATGATCACCTTCATGATTTCGTTGGTACCCGCATAGATCGATTGCACCGCCGCGTCCGCGTAGTCGGTCGCCACTGGATACTCCATCATGAAGCCATAGCCGCCGTGGAGCTGGAGGCATTGGCTGGCGGTGCGCTTGAGCATCTCGGTCGTCCACCACTTCGCCATGCTGACCTCGGTCACCACGTCGTCGCCGCGGATGTGCGCCGCGATGAGCCGATCGACGAAGGCCTGGCCGACTTCGAGCTCGGTCGCCATCTCGGCCAGCTTGAATTGGGTGTTCTGAAAGGTCGCGATCGGCTGCCCGAAGGCCTTGCGCTGCTTGGTGTATGCGATGGTGTCCTCGAGGCATCGCCGCGTGCTCGCGGTCGCTCCGACCGCGGTGACCAGCCGCTCCTGCTGCAGCTTCTCCATCAGCATTTTGAAACCGTTGCCCTCGCGCCCGAGGAGATTGGTGACAGGCACACGGCAATCCTCGAAGAATAGCTCGCTGGTGTCCTGCCCCTTGAAGCCGAGCTTGTCGAGCTTGCGCCCGCGATTGAAACCGGGAGCGTCGCCATCAACCAGGATGAGGCTGATTCCGCGATGTGGCGGGTTCGCCTTCGGATCGGTCTTCGCGACGACGATTATCAAGTTGGCGATCTGGCCATTGGAAATGAAAATCTTCGACCCGTTGATGACATAGCTGTCGCCGTCGCGCCGCGCGGTGGTTTGCACCGCCGCGAGGTCGGAGCCGGTACCCGGCTCGGTCATTCCGATCGCGAGGATGATCTCGCCTGCGATCGCGCCGGGAAGATAGCGACGTTTTTGTTCTTCGTTTCCGAATGATGCGATGTAGGGCATGCAGATGTCCGAATGGAGCCCCATCATCAGGCCGTGCGCGCGGACCCGACACAATTCCTCATTGACGATGGCGTCGTACGCGAAGTCCGCACCCGCGCCGCCATATTCCGCGGGGGCGTTGGCGCCGAGAAATCCGGCCGCGCCCATTTTGCGCCAGCTCTCGCGATCGCTCATGCCGTTGCGATTCCATTGCTCGATTTTGGGCACGATCTCGTTATCGACGAACTTGGCGACCTGGGCCCGGAACATCTCATGCTCTTGGGTGAAAATATCTCGGCGCATGCTTTTCTCCTCGGATTGAGGGAGAATCCTTGCACGACCGAAGTCGCGTTCCAATCACTGGAATGCCGAATGACGCTGGGTAAAGCTCCCAGTCTGAGGGCCAAATGCAATTCCGAACTCTAGGTCACACCGGCGAGAAGGTTTCGATTGTGGGTCTCGGCGGCTATCACATGGGCGTGCCCAAGGATCCCGCCGAATCGACCCGCATCGTGCGCACCGCGATCGATGGCGGCATCAACTTCATGGACAATTGCTGGGACTATCACCTCGGCGAGAGCGAAGTGCGCATGGGCAATGCGCTGCGCGACGGCTATCGCGACAAAGTCTTCCTGATGACCAAGATCGACAGCCAGAGCAAGGCCGGCGCGGCCAAGCAAATCGATGAGTGCCTGCAGCGTCTGCAGACCGATCACATCGATCTGATGCAGTTTCATGAAGTGATCAGGATGGACGATCCCGAGAAGATTTTCGCCAGAGGTGGCAGCTTCGAGGCTACGCTCGAGGCGAAACTGGCGGGTAAGATTCGCTACATCGGCTTCACCGGGCATAAGAGTCCAGATGTTCATTTGCACATGCTCGAAGTATGCCTCGCGCATGGATTCACGCCGGACACCGTGCAGATGCCGCTCAACGTGATGGATGCGCACTACAATAGTTTCGGACAAAAGGTGCTGCCGGAACTGGTGAAGCGCAATATCGGCGTGTTGGGCATGAAGCCGATGGGCGCGGGATTCATTTTACGCAGCGGCGTCGTGACCCCGATCGAATGCCTACACTACGCGATGAATCTTCCGACCAGCGTCGTCATTACCGGATGTGAATCGGTGGCCAACGTTGAGCAGGCAATCAATGCGGCGACGACCTTCAAGCCGATGACGCCGGAGCAGGTCGCCTCGATCCTCGCTAAGACGGCCCCCGCTGGCAGCATCGGACGCTTCGAGGGCTATAAGAACACTTTGATGTTTGACGGAACGACGCAGAATCCGGAGTGGCTCAGCTAGTCATCTCAGCTAAGATTGTGGCGCTCGCTTAACCTCCATCCGGCGCGGAGCGCCGCCCTCTCCTGAGAGGAGAGGGCATAAGGAAGGAGGACACCTCAAATAGCCGCATCCCCATGCTCGTTGGTGCGGATGCGAACCACATCTTCGAGCGAGCTGACGAAAATCTTGCCATCGCCGATCCGGCCGGTGCGTGCCTTACGGGCAATGGCGTCGACGACCTCCTCGATCTGGTCATCGCGCACCACGATTTCGACCTTCATTTTGGGCATAAAGTCGGCGATATATTCCGCGCCGCGGTACAGCTCGGTGTGGCCCTTTTGGCGCCCAATTCCCCGGACTTCGTAAACGGTCAGCCCCAAAACCCCCATTCTTTGAAGTTCACTCTTCACCACGTCCAAGGTAAAAGGCTTGATCACGGCCTCAATCTTCTTCATTAGCGCTGCACCTTCCGCATGGCGACTCCTTCCCATCTGGGTTGCTTGGAGCAAGTTCCGTGCTTCTGAAATTGAAGCAATAACGTCCTCAAAATGGGGTTTTATGCGCGATCGATGGGCATTTGCTGCCTTGGATAGCAAGACAAACTGAGTCAGCGAGGAGCGATTCTCGCCTGTTTTGGCATTCAATACGCCGCGTCGGAAAGACTAGCGCCCAAGACTATCGAAGGATGTCGGAGTGAACGAACAACATGGCGCCGTACGCCAGCAGCGCCAGCGCCGCCATCCCGGTGAGGAAGAACTGGCGGTCCAGCTCGTTGGAAGTCCTGGTCGCGGACCACATCAGCAAGAGACTGCCCAGCAAACAAATGCCGGCGCGATAGGTGTTGTCGATGGAAGCCCACCACTCCCTGAATTCCACCGCATTGGTTTGCAGGTTCCTCAAAACCGAGTCGAGCATTTCCATGAGAAACCCCTTATCTACAAAAATTGGTACCTCTCGGGCATCGCAGATGCAACATCTCGACTGATTTACCTACGTTTAGCCATTTTTTTCACCCATCGATCCGCCCGCGCTCGCCCTTTGAGCATCGGAGGACCATGTGTAAGTCTCAGCGCGCGAGTTAATCAGGAGCCAAAATCATCATGAGCAGCAAGAACGTTCAGGTCATCCTCGCCAATCGTCCGACCGGATGGGTGCAGGAATCCGACTTCAAGATCATCGAGACCGATATTCCCAAGCCCGGCCCCGGCCAGGTGCTGGTGAAAAATCTTTACCTCTCGCTCGACCCCTATATGCGCGGACGGATGAATGCCGGACCCTCCTATGCCGCAAATGTCGCGATCGGGCAGGTGATGGTCGGGGGCACCGCCGGTGAAGTCGTCGAGTCGAACAATCCCAACTTCAAACCGGGCGACTCGGTGGTTGGATATTTCGGATGGCAGCAATATGGGCTTTCGAGCGGCGCCGAGTTGCAGAAGGTTGACGCCAAAGCCGTCCCGCTCTCGGCGTACCTTGGCGCTATCGGCATGCCGGGCCTGACCGCATGGTGGGGGCTGCTCGATATCGGCGCGCCCAAGGCGGGCGAAACTGTGGTCGTGTCGGCGGCCGCAGGAGCGGTCGGCAGCATCGTCGGCCAGATCGCGAAGCTCAAGGGCTGCCGCGCGGTCGGAATCGCCGGCGGCGAGGCCAAATGCGACCTGGTGGTCAACGAGTTCGGCTTCGATGCGTGCGTGGATTACAAAGGCGGTAACCTCGCCAAGGATTTACGCGCGGCCGCGCCCAAGGGCATCGATATCTATTTTGAGAATGTCGGCGGGGTGGTGCTGGAGACAGTCGCGCTGCAACTCAATCCGTTCGCACGGATTCCGTTTTGCGGACTCATCTCGCAATACAACGAGCCGCGTCCGCATGGGCTCGACAACCTGGTGATGCTCCTGATCAATCGAGTCAAGCTGCAAGGCTTCATCGTGTCGGATTATGCCTCCCGCAGTGAGCAGGCGATGAAGGATCTCGCGCAATGGGTTGGCGAGGGCAAGATTAAATATCGCGAGACCGTTGCCAATGGCATCGAGAGCGCACCTCGCGCATTCGTTGGGTTGTTGAAGGGCGAAAATATCGGCAAACAATTGGTGAAGATGTTCTAGACGGATCCAACAGGGCAAGGATTCGTCGCGCGTCGGAATGTGCTATCCTGCGGTTGTGGCGGCCTTTGGGGCCGCCACTGTCGTTTTGGGCCGGGTGGTAGTAAATGCGAAATTACATGAACGAACCCACCGTGAGTATCGCGAGCGGCGGTCCTGCGGCTCGGCGAAGGACCTCAAATGGCACGACCTCGGGGGCCAAAAACGCAAAAACAAACCCACTTCGAAGATGCGTCGGTGGCAGCGAAAATGACGAAACAAAGCCAAAAAACTCAGGCAAATGCTGGGTTCGCGAAGCTCGAAGGCACTCCGCCACCGGTCGCGAGGCGCAAGCGCGACCAGCGCGCCATCCACCTTCTCTCGCAACAAAGAGCGAGCGAAGGGACGGATCAGGGAAGTGCAAAAACAAACCCACTTATCGACCCGCCGCGGAACGATGGCCAGGCAGATCCGACTTAATGTCAGTATTCCTCCATCCCGTAAACTGACATTAAGTCGATAAGAGCCGTGGCCAGGGCATCATCCTTCCGCGGCGTGACGGCGCTTGAAACTCGCCGCTCCGTTTGTATAGTGTAGGTGTACAAACAACAATGGGCGGAAGAAGCATCATCCGAATTGATCTATCCTCGCCGGTGCCGGCCTATCGGCAGATCGCCGACGCGATACGTCCACTGCTGGTGAATCGTGAGCTGAAGCCCGGGCAGCAGCTCCCCACCGTCAGGCAGCTCGCGATCGATCTCGCCGTTCATCACAATACCGTCGCCGAGGCCTACCGCCTGCTCGCCGACGAAGGCTGGCTCGAGCTGCGGCGCCGTCGCGGAGCGGTAGTGCTCGAACGGTCGAGGCCCAGCGCCAGTGCCAGGGAACGCGGCGCATTGAAGCAGCGTCTACGCGGGCTGATCGCCGAGATGCGCACCGCAGGGTTGCCGCTCGATGCCATCCGCGCGGAGTTCGATTCAAATGCCAAACTGCTCGTCAGCGGGACGGAAAAGTAGGGAGGGAGACCGGCGATGCTGACTTTCTGGATCGCGATGGTATTGCTGATCGGCGCGCTCAACTACGCGATGCCGCAACTCACGCGCCGCGACATTTTCTTCTCCGTCACTGTGATGCCACAGTTTCGCGGAACCCCCGAGGCGCGACGGATCCTAGCCCGCTATCGGCGTGGCATCATCATCGTAACTACAATTGCGATGGTTCTGATGATTGGCGCAGTAAGCACCGACGCGGAGCTTCTCGGCGCCGGCCTTCTGATGTTGCAGTTACTCGCGGCGCTCGGCGTCTTCGTCATCGCACATCGGCGAACACTCGCCTACCAGACTTCGGCCTCGACCGCGCGCGAGGCCTCGCTCGAGCCGCAATCGCGGATGCCCGGGCTAATGCTGGTTCTGCTTGGCCCATACCTGATACTTGCGTGCGCGGCCTGGCTGATGTGGGTTCATTGGAGCGAGTTGCCCGATCCGATGCCGGTGCATTGGGACCTCGCCGGGAATCCTAATGGTTGGATGGCAAAAACGCCGGTGATCTTCTGGACCCTCATCGCCAGCTATTTTGTGCTGTGCACGATCGGAACATTCGCCGTCGTGGCGATGACCCACTACTCGCGCCAGGTCGCGATCGATCATGCCAAGGCGCGCGAGGAACGCCATTTTCGCTGGATCGGAATTTCGGTGGTGCTCGCCGCCAACTATCTATGCGCCTCGCTGGCATTCCTGCAGCTTCATCCGCATACCACGATGGTCTTCGGGGGCGTTTTTGCGTTGCTGGCGGTGATGACGATAGGAGCGCTCGAATTGGTGCGTCGCGGCCAAGGTGGAATTCGCCGCGCGCCTGCCAACGGGGAGCGGGTGCTATCGGATCGCACGCCCGACGAGTGCTGGAAGTGGGGCATCTTCTACTACAATCCCGACGATCCGGCATTGATGGTGGAGAAGCGTTTCGGCATCGGCTGGACGCTCAACTTCGCGCATCGCGGTGCGTGGGTCTTCATGGGATTGATCTTCGCCTCGCTGGTAATCGCGCTGAGCATGCCGCTGCTCGCGAGGTATCGATAACCCGTTCCGGTCCTCACTCGCGATTGGAAATCTGAAATGGATTGCCGTCCGGGTCTTTACCTTCACATAGATCCAGACCGGCTCCCGATTTGACCTTGCCCATCTTCGCGCCGCGCTTAAGCAGCATTTCGCGTGTCGCGGCCACGTCTGCGGAATAGAACACCAGCTTCGGCGGTCGCCTTCCAACTTCCGAGGCTCCATTGTGCAGCGCGATAGCGATTGCGCCCGCGTCGAATTCTTTCCAGCCCGGTTGGTCGGCTTTTTGTTCGAGTCCGACGACATCGCGGTAGAAGGCGGTCATCGCCTCCATCTGATTCGTGAAGATAACAATGCGACGGATTTTCATACTCTTCAGTCCTTGGCCATCAAACGGTCGAGGGTTTTCGAAACCCTCCAGCTCGTGACTCCGAAGTCCAATCACCAAAGTTGAGTCTGACCATTGTTCACATTGCCGCGATGTCGACCCGATCGACGGTCGTCATGCAATGCGCGCCATACCGATCGGTTTGTTGGATACCGGCAAAAGTTGTATAAGTTTTTCAGGCTCATTTGATAAGGGGCAAAGCTCGCCGCTTTCCGGCGGCGCAAACCTTTAACCATTTTACAACGTCCCAACCCATTCGAGGAGGGAACCAATGGCGGATATCGATCTCCAAATTAAAGGCGGCACCATCGTCGATGGCACCCGCGTCCCGCGCTATCAAGGCGACGTCTACATCAAGGACGGCAAGATCGCGCAGCTCGGCGGACGCTCTCCCGGCTTCGCCAAGAAGACCATCGATGCCGGCGGGCTCATCGTCGCGCCCGGCTTCGTCGATCTCCACACGCACTATGATGCGCAGATCCGATGGGATCCGTGGTGCACGATTTCCGGTTATCACGGCGTGACCTCGGTCGTGCTCGGCAACTGCGGCTTCGGCTTCGCGCCGGTCAAACCGGAAGGCCGCGACCGCTCGATGCTGATGATGACCCGCACCGAAGCGATTCCTTACGCCTCGATGCAACAAGGCATGACTTGGGATTGGGAGACCATTCCCCAGTACCTCGATTCGCTGCAGCGCGCGCCCAAGGGCATCAACTGCATCCAGTATATGCCTACCGCCTCGCTGATGATCTATGTGATGGGCCTCGAAGCTGCCAAGACCCGCCCCGCGACCGAGGCCGAGCGCGCCGAGATGCGCCGCCTCCTGAATGAAGGCATGGACGCCGGACTGTGCGGGTTCTCGATCCAGCGTCTCGGCAAGCATTCGGCGCAGGCCGACTACGATGGCCAGCCGATGGTGACCGACACGATGTGCGATGAGGATATCCTCAATCTCGCGCGCGTGCTGGCCGAGCGCGACGAAGGCTTCATCGAGATCACGCAAGCGACCGGCCATATCAAAGACGACCTCGCGTTCGTGGAAAAACTGGCCGCGACCGCGAAGCGACCGATTCTCTTCCAGGCGATCACCGCGAGCACCCGCAACCCCGAGATCCATCGCAAGAGCCTCGACTGGCTGCACAAGGCGCGCGAGAAGGGTCTGCCCATTTTTGGCCAGGCGGGCACCATCCGCAGCGGATTCTCTTTCACCCTTGAGAATTGGAATTTGTACGATTCCTCGCCGGCGTGGCGCGACATGACTATCGGCACCAAGGAAGAGAAGACCGCGAAGATGAAAGACCCCACCATGCGCGCGGCGGTCAAGAGCGATGAGCAGATGGCCATCCTCGACAAGATCGCTCCGGGCATCGGCGGGCGACTGGTCAAGCTCATCGTGTCATGGGTCGAGGACAAGCCGGAACTCGAGAAGTACGTCGGCAAAACCCTCGGACAGATCGCTCAGGAAGAAGGCAAGCATCCAGTCGATGTGATGGTCGATCTGTCGCTCGCCACCGACCTGAAGGCGGAGTTCAAGCAGGCGGTTCCGCAGTTCAACGCCGAGTACAACGCTGAGATCATCAACAAATCGGAATTCACCTTCCCGGGCGTATCGGACGGCGGCGCGCACACCAAGTTCTTCACCGGCGGTGCGTTCACTACCGACTTCCTGCGCTGGATGGTGCGCGACGAGAATCGCGTCTCGCTGGAAGAGGCGCACTATCGGCTCTCGGCGCTGCCCGCGCACGCGGCGGGCTTCAAGGATCGCGGCATCCTGCGCGAGGGCGCCGCGGCCGACGTGGTCGTGTACGACCTGAAGCGGCTCGACATCGAGCCTGATTGGGTCGGTGAAATCACCCATGACCTGCCGGGCGGCGAATGGCGCCGGGTGCAGCGCGCCAAGGGCTATCGCTCGATCATCGTGAACGGCGTGGAGACCTTCAGCGAAGACAACTGCACGGGCGCAACCCCGGGCAAGCTGCTCCGCCACGGCCACGCATAGAGGTTCGTCAATTTGAAAGAAAGTGGCGCGAGGTCATCACCTCGTGCCACTTTCCTTTCGGCTACCGTGAAAAGAGAGCAACTGCTATGCTCTGAGCAATGGCCTCGCTTACGGAATACCAGCGCGCTGCGATGCGCAACGCCGAATACGAACGGTTGGACGATGGTGATTGGTACGCTCACGTCCCCGGTCTACCCGGGCTGTGGGCAAGCGCCAGAAGCGTCGAAGAGACCCGCAACGAACTCCTCTCAGCACTAGAAGACTGGCTGTACGTCAACGCCTACGTAGCGCATTTGGAGTTGCCCCAATTTGACGGAGTGACACTCGGTGCTCCCCCGCCGACCGTCGATGGCTAGTGAATCTCGGTGCCCCGCCTCAGTCCCTGCACTCGGGCCGAGTTTATACGCAAGCTGAGAAGCCTGGGCTACTCGGGTCCCTTCGCCGGCACTAAACACCAGGTCATGTCCGCTATTGGCAAACCTAATGTCATCGTTCCCAATCCCCATCGCGGCGAAGTGGGCGTGGACCTCTTAAGCCGAATTCTCCGCGATGCCAATATCGAGCGCGACGACTGGATCGCCGCTTAGCATCGGACGCTAGAACCGGTCGCGATCCTCCACAATCGGTGGCCATAGATGCGACCACGGTTGCACGGCCTCAAACCCGGCGGAGGCGCGCAACACCATCGCATCGTCGAGGTGACGTCCGATGATCTGCAATCCAGCCGGTAAGCCTCCGCTGGTGAAGCCCGCGGGCACCGAGGCGGCAGGCTGGCCGGTGAAATTGATGGGGAACGTGAATCCGAGGAAGCTCTCTGGGCGGACATAGCGGCCCGCGATTTTCTCCGGACCCTGCATGTGAATCGGAAACGCCGCCACCGCGAGGGTCGGCGTGATGAGGAAATCGTAGCGCGACATCAGCCGCGCCATCTTGTTGACCACCGCCTTGCGCTGGATGTTGCCGGTAGTGAGTTCCTCGGCGGTCCACGGACGGCTCATCAGATCGACCATGTGCGATGACATCTGGTCGCGATGCTTCGCGATCATCTCACGCATCCCGCGCAGGTCGGTCTCGGCGATCATGACCGCGGCGAACGCGGCGGCGGGATTTTCCCAGCCGGGATTTACTTCCTCGACGATGCATCCAAGGTCGCGCTCGAATACGCGGGCCGCCTGCGCGACGACTCCCGCCACTTCGGGATCGACCGCCATGTAACCCCAGTCGCGGCTGAATGCGACCTTCTTTCCGCGGATGCCGCCTTCGCATGCTTTCATCCAATCGAAGTCCGCACGCGGCAGACTGTGGCGATCGCGCATATCAGGTCCCGTGATGACCGACAGCGTCAACGCGCTGTCCGCAACCGTCCGCGTGAGCGGGCCGTAACATTCGATCGATTCCCATCCCGACGCGCCGGGATAGCGCTCGTCGCGCGAGCCGGGATAGAGCGGGATTCTTCCGAAGGACGGTTTGATGCCATAGGTCCCGCAAAACGACGCGGGGATTCTTACCGAACCGCCGCCGTCGCTGCCGATCGCAAGGGGACCCATCCCAGAGGCAATCGCAGCGCCGGCACCCGCGCTCGATCCACCGGAGGTCCGCGACAGGTCCCATGGATTGCGCGTGGTTTCGAATACCGGGTTGTGGCTAGCCGGGCTGTAGCCGAACTCGGTTACGTTGGTCTTCCCGAGGATGATCGCGCCAGAGGCTTTGAGCCGTTCGACGACGATGTCGTCTTCATCGGGCACAAAGTCGCGATAGGCGACGCTGCCCGAGGCCGTGCGGATGCCTTTGGTGAAAATGAGATCCTTGATACTGACCGGCACGCCCGCAAGCGGCCCCATCGTATCGCCGCGGATGATGCTTTGCTCGATACGCTTCGCTTCGGCGCGAGCGAGGTCCGGGGTCGGAGTGCAGAACGCGTGCAGATGAGGTTCGAGCTTCTCCATCCGCGCGAGCACGGCATCGATGACCTCGACTGGAGAAATTTGTTTCGCGCGGATCTGGGCGGCCAACTCAACCGCGCTCATCTGACAGATTTCGTTCGAAGGCATTTTTACGATGGACCTCCGTAACTACGATTGCGATCCGATTCGGGCGGATCAAGCTGGCGATTGGCATCGTGGCGTTTCCATGCGCCCTCGCGCACAGTTATAAAATCATATGGCATCGATCTCGTTTCCGAAGAACTTCCTATGGGGCACCGCAAGCGCGTCCTACCAAATCGAGGGCGCACACAATGAGGACGGCAAGGGCGAATCTATCTGGGATCGCTTTTCCCACACACCCGGCAAAATAAAACATGGCGATACCGGCGACGTCGCCTGCGATTTCTACCATCGCTATCGCGACGACATCGCGATGATGGCCGACCTCGGACTGAATGCCGCGCGCATTTCGCTCGCGTGGCCGCGAATCGTTCCGCACGGCAAAGGCGAGCCGAATCAGAAAGGCATCGACTTTTATAATCGGGTCATCGATGAGCTGCTGAAGCACAACATCCAGCCATTCGTCACGCTTTATCATTGGGATCTTCCGCAGGCGCTGGAGGATCTCGGCGGATGGAGCAATCGCGACGTCGCGCGGCACTTCGCCGACTATGCCGCGATATGCGCGAAGAACTTCGGCGATCGGGTGAAGCATTGGATGGCGTTCAACGAGCCGTGGATTTTCACCGTGCTCGGCTACATGTTCGGCATCCACGCGCCGGGGATTCAGAACCGCAGGCTGGCCATGAAGGCCGGCCACATCGTCAACCTTGCGCAGGGAATGGGAGTGCGCGCGATTCGCGCCAACACCAAACCGGAGATGGTCGGCACCGCATTCAGCATGCAGCCGGTTTTTCCGAAGACCGATTCCGTCGAGGATCGCGAAGCTGCCGAGCGCTACCATCGCTTCAACAACGTATGGTTCCTAGAAACCGCGATGGAGGGCCGCTATCCGAAAATTTTCCTCGACGGCACTGAGGAAGAATGGCTCGATGTCCGGCCCGGCGACATGGAGACCGTCAAGGCGCCGCTCGATTTTATCGGCATCAATCTCTACACGCGGATGACAATCGCGCATGATCCGCACGACACGATGATGGGGACGCGGCCGGCGTATCATGGCGAGGAAAATGAGCTGACGGATTTCGGCTGGGAGGTTTACCCGCAGGCACTATCGGAAATGATCCTGCGCATCTCGCGTGACTATCCGAAGATGCCGATCTACGTCACGGAGAATGGTGCGTCATACGGCGAAAAGCCCGATGCGGATGGCCAGGTTCGCGATCAGCGGCGCATCCGTTTCCTGCGCGGATACATTGGTGAGATGGGGCGCGCGATTGAAAAGGGCGCCGACGTGCGCGGCTACTTCCTTTGGACCTTCACCGACAACTTCGAGTGGGCCGAGGGCTTTCAGCAGCGCTTCGGCATCGTGTACTGCGATTTCGAGACCCAGCAGCGCATCGTCAAGGAAAGCGGTCATTGGTATTCACAGCTGGCCCGCACGAATGTGCTCGATTACGATCCGCGCGAATAACGTGCATCTTGCGGATGCGCTTCCAGTCCGATACTCGGTCTAATCCGAAATGGACAGTGCCACCATACTGATCTGGGTTCACATCCTCGCGATGTCTGCGTACTTCGGCGCGCAGTTCGCGGTCATCTATATGTTGTTACCGGTCGCGGAACAGGCGGGTGATGAATCTCGGCGCCGGGCGGCGCTCATCACCGGATTCAAATTCTACAATCCGTTCACGATCGCGATGCTCGGCATCGTCGTCATCACTGGTGCGATGCGTCTCACCGATGTCAAGGCGGAGATGAAGTTCGAATATTTCACGCGCATCTGGGCGGCGCTGTCGTTGAAGCTCGGGCTGGCGTTCTTGCTCATCTTCATCCAGACCTACATCACATTCGGTCTGTCATTCCGGATCGGGCGGCAAGAAGAAGTCGCTGCGCATGGCGACGGCGAGCCGTTCACGGTCGAGCGGGTGAACTCGATGCTGAGCCGCATCCGCGCCATGATTTGGGTCACCATCATACTTACCGCCGCAATCATCTTCGTTTCTCTCACCGTCATGAAGCGAGCGGTCAGTGAAACCGCGAGCGCTTCTACCCTCACTATGGTTGATAGAGTTTCACACCAATCCAAAAAGGGAGGTTACGATCCACGCCAGCGTCAGGAATCCGAAGACTACGCCGGGCAGCTCGTTGAGCATCGCATACCGAGCGCGATTGGTTGCCTCGCCCGCCTCATCGCTCTTCACTAATCCGGGGATGGTTGCTTCATTGATTCGTGCGTTCATGTTCTTTTCCTCTAATGGTTTAGGGTTATCGTTGCGCTGCTTTACACCAGGCCGAACAGCGAGGTTACGATCCACGCCAGGGTCAGGAATCCGAAGACCACACCCGGCAGTTCATTCAGCATCGCGTACTGCGCGAAATGGGTGCCTTCGCTGGTCTGCTCATCGCTCTGGATGTAACCGTTGATGGTGGCTTCATTGATTTGTGCGTTCATGTTCTTGATCCTCCTGCGATGGAGGACACTCTCAGCAAGGCCGGTGCCATCCACGAAATGCCTACTTTCAGACCATCGGTCGCGATTTAGCGAAACCGTTTATCCGCTCGATCCGAAAAAGATAAGCTATTTCGATGATTTTTATGAAGCCGTAAACCATCGCATTACGCGAGAGGTAATTCGCGATTCACGAGCTTTCGCAATAGAGTATCGCAGTTCGCGAATTGCGCATGCCAAATCATGCAGCGATTTTACTGCTACACCATACAATCTGCCGCTCTATCATTCGTCCTCAGCATTTGAGAGATTTCCAGCATGTCCGACCCTTCCGATACCGCCGCAAGCCCTCCGCCTGCGAAGCCGACTGGCCCGCTGACCAACCCGGCGGGAGCGAAGCACGACGCGGCGTCGGAGATTGTCATCGAGCCGATTGCCGAGAGCGTGCCCGATCGAAACTTCTTCCTGCGGCTGGCCGAGACCGGCATCTTCCTCGTCGCCGTAGTGGGCGCGGTGGCGCTCGGTTTGGCGATTACCAGCTACTTCACGGCCCACACCTATATCGCCGCGTACCTCCTCGCGTACGCGGGCTTCCGATGCGCCGATCTCCTGGTCCGTGACGAGTACGGTCCTGACCCGGCGCGCGATGCGGTAGCGCGGCGAGTTGCCGACCAGGGACCGTTGCTCCTGCTATTCTTCGCGGCGCCTTTTGAGCGCACCTATCTCTGGGGAGGCGAGGGACCCCGATGGCTCAGCGGGCTCGCACTGGGATTGGAGCTCGGTGGGCTATGGCTCGCGTTGGGAGCGCGCATCCAGCTGGGTTTCTTCGCATGGGAAAAGCGCAACGGCATCGTTAAACACCTGCTGGTGCGCGGCGGGTTTTATCGTTTCATCCGGCATCCGGTGTATGCGGGAATCTACCTGGCGCTGGTCGCCTGGCCCATCGCATATGCCGCGCCGCTTTCGGCGCTGCTGGCGATCGTGGTCGTCGGCGTGGCCCTACGCCGTGAGATTGTCCGCGAGGAGAAAATGCTGATCGAGCGCTACGGCGACGAGTATCGAAGGTATCAGGACGAGACCGACGCCATGATTCCCAATATCTGGTGAAATTGAATAGTTCGAGCGTAATCGGCTGATGATATCCCGGATCGATCTTCGGCGCGGTTATATGGATGCCTACGCCGAATCGCGCCCAACTGCTGCGGCCCTCGATCAAGCCCATTAAATCATTCGGCAGATGCACTAACTTCGAGCGTTTGAGCGAGCAGCATACGATGGGCGCACGGTGTTGCCGCCGATGCAAAACTGACCCAGGGTCACCGATTGAAAACGAGGTCAGTGTTTCATCACTTGCTCGGCGATACGCATCATCTCCGCATACCTCTTCACGGCTGATGGCTGATGGACTACCTCGAACTTGAGTCCATCCGGTCCGAGAAAATACACCGCATACCAGCCCTCCGGATCGTACGGGAACTCGCCGGGACCATCGAGGACCTTCGCACCGAGGCGCTTCGCTAGCTCGCAAGCCTGATCAACCTGCTCATGCGTGTCGGTATAGAAGGCGATGTGATGCAGCCCTACCTCGTAAACCTCGAATGGATGCCTGGCAAACTCAGGCTTTGCTTCCCAGAGATTTAACACCGCTCCATTCCCATGGTTGACCGTCACTCTAAGGCGCTGCCCATTCGGATTCCGTATCTCATCCCAAATCTCGTAGCCGAGGAACTCCAGGAACGGCCTGAAGAACTCCATAGCGTCATCGAGATCGCTGACCGTGATACCGACGTGGCACATTGCTCCAAGTAACGGCATAACTGATCGTTGCCTCCGAGGAAGAGTTCTTACCACATCATACGGCAGCGGGACCAAAGTCCCCGGCCTGGTCCGTGACGAGTACGGTCCCGACCCGGCGCGCGATGCGGTGGTGCGGCCGCGATGGCTCAGCGGGCTCGCACTGGGATTGGAACTCGGTGGGCTATGGCTCGCGTTGGGCGCGCGCATCCAGTTGGGCTTCTTCGCATGGGAAAAACGCAACGGCATCGTTAAACACGTGCTGGTGCGCGGCGGGTTTTATCGTTTCATCCGCCATCCGGTAAACGCGGGCATCTACCTGGCGCTGGTCGCATGGCCCATCGCATATGCCGCCCCGCTCTCGGCGCTGCTGGCGATCGTGGTCATTGCCGCGGCGCTACGCGGCGAGATTGTGCGCGAGGAGAAAATGCTGATCGAGCGCTACGGCGACGAATATCGAAGGTATCAGGACGAAACCGACGCCATGATTCCGAATATCTGGTGATGATGCGCGCTCATTTCCTAGTGCGCGCCTTCACTTGACATCAGACCAGGGCGCAGCAGGCGCGCTCGAGGGAGTCGGTCACAAATGACTGGCTGCATCCGTTCGTCGGGAATTCAGCAACGGCAAATCTTCCTAGAAATTGCCAAGGGTGTGCTTCTTTGCAACCCTGCCAGGGGCGTCCCCTCTTCCCTGTTCGGCCAAACCCGTTATTCTGACCAATGAAGCATTTCGGCATTTGGAGAGCGACGGTTGCCCATTCAGCTACTCGACCACGCAGATGCGCTCCGACGGGAAATGGCCGAGGGCCTCGCTCGGAAACGGAAATCAGCGCTCGGGCAATTCATGACGCCGTCTCCTGTTGCCCGCTTCATGGCCTCGCTCTTTCCGGCCAGCACGCAGGCGACCTGTCAACTACTCGATGCCGGTGCCGGCGTGGGGGCCCTCACCTGTGCTTTTCTCGATCGCTGGACAGGCGGCGAAGGACTGCAATTCCGCAGCGTCGAAGTCCACGCCTACGAGATCGACGACATTTTTCGCGAACACCTTAAGCAGACGCTCGCCGTATACGCTGACAAGTTGCCCGTAACCTACCAAGTCATTCCCGGCGATTTTATTTGGGAGGCGGCGTGCAAATGCTTTCTAGGCGTCAGACCCTTTTCGCATGCGATTCTCAATCCACCCTACAAAAAGATTAACAGCGACTCTCAGCACCGCTCCATTCTTCGGCGCGCGCGCATTGAGACAGTCAACCTCTACTCCGCATTCGTTGCGCTATCACTCACGCTCATGGCGCCCAGCGGCCATTTGGTCGCCATCATACCGCGCAGCTTTTGCAATGGCCCCTACTACCGGCCGTTCCGTCAGTTTCTTTTGGGCCGCGCAGCGATACGGCATATGCACTTGTTCGCCTCCAGGGCCAAGGCCTTCAAGGATGACGATGTATTGCAGGAAAACATCATCATCGCTCTCGAACGCGGCGGAACTCAAAGCGACGTCACCATCTCGACCTCAACGGACGCCAGCTTTAACGATCTCACAACTAATAAGCATCCCTTCGGAAGGATCGTATTTCCCGGCGATCCAGAGACTTTCATCCACGTACCGACGTCCCTTGATCGGAATGCGGTCGAGCATTCGTCGAGCATTCGTTTCACCCTCGACGACCTCGGTATCGGCGTATCAACAGGACCGGTCGTCGACTTCAGACTACAAGAACATATCCAGCAGAGGCCTGGCCTGGATACGGTGCCGCTCCTTTACCCCGGCCATTTCGCCGGCCATGCCATGCAATGGCCCCGGGAAGGCATGAAGCGCGGCAACGCGATCAAGCTAAACGCGGAGACAAGGAAATGGCTGTATCCCAACGGGTTTTACGCCGTCGTCCGCCGTTTCTCAGCCAAAGAGGAACGCCGTCGCATCGTGGCCAACGTCGTCACGCCAGGGGCGTTCTCCGACGCCCCGATGATCGGTTTCGAAAACCACCTGAACCTTTTCCACGAGAAAAAACGCGGTCTCCCGGAAAACCTTGCTCATGGTCTCGCTGCCTTCCTCAACACGACTGCCGTGGATCAGCATTTTCGTGGCTTCAACGGACATACACAGGTCAACGCAATGGATCTCCGGTTGATGAGATACCCAAGCCGGGAGGCTCTGATCGCTCTCGGAAAGTGGGCGCGCTCACAGGCGAAGCTCACGCAAGCGATTCTTGATGAACGATTGCAAAGGCTCTGCGAATGAGCCGCATTGATGAGGCCCTAAACATTCTGACATCGCTTGGCTTTCCGCGGGGGCAACGCAATGAACCTTCGGCCCTTTGTCTCCTCGCTCTCCTCGATCTGAAGCGAAACCGAAAATGGTCTCAGGCACAAAGCTCCCTGATGGGCATAACGCCGATCATGGAGTGGGCGAGCAAAAACTACGGCGCTGACCTTGCACGGCGACTGAAAAACAAGAGCTACAAACCAAACACCCGTGAGACTTTTCGCCGCCAGACTATCCATCAGTTTGTCAACGCGGGTCTTGTGCTCTACAACCCCGACAAACCACAACGCCCTGTAAACAGTCCAGCTGCTGTGTATCAGATCGCGCCCGAAGGGCTCGAACTTCTCCGCAGCTTTGACACTGATGCCTGGCATGAAAAGCTCAGCGACTATTTGGCAAAGCGTCAGACCCTTGCCAAGCGATATGCGCGCGAGCGAGAGCAGAAACTCGTTCCCGTGAAGATCGCACCCGGGAAGGAAATCAACCTCAGCCCCGGTGAACACAATGAGTTGATCAAAGCCATCATTGAGGATTTCGGTGCCCGGTTCGCGCCGGGCGGCGAATTGATCTATGCGGGCGACACGGGTGCGAAGTGGGGATACTTTGACGCCGTATTACTCTCGAAACTCGGCGTCGAGGTCGACGCACATGGCAAAATGCCGGACGTGGTTCTTTACTATCCTGAGCGCGATTGGCTGTTGCTCATCGAATCCGTCACTAGCCATGGTCCAGTCGACGGCAAGCGTCACGCGGAGCTGGCTAACCTCTTTGCCAATGCGAAGCCCGGTGTAGTTTACGTGACAGCATTTCCCAACCGGACGATTATGGGCCGCTACCTGGCTGAGATCGCATGGGAGACTGAGGTCTGGGTAGCCGACGCGCCCTCGCACTTGATTCACTTCAATGGAGAAAGATTTCTGGGTCCCTACGCAACGCCCACCGACTGCTCTCACAGATTGCGCCGAGCGTGAGCATCACCCGCTACCCGGGAGATGGGCACCCCATCTCGCTTTGTATACCGAGTTTGGGAAAACCCGCGGCGCGGATTCCTAATCTCTGGCGAACACATCCATAGAGGCTCGGAAACAATAAGGGGCAGCCGGCGAAATGCCACCCTGGGTCAGTGCTTAAATTCAACGCACCACGCGCAAAGCCAGGAATGCGCGTTTGTCGTCCGATGAACTCAGTGTCTCCGTGCCTCTTTGGTTACTGCCTGCCTCTTCGGCTTGATGTCGCAACAGAGCTCTTGGAGACTGACGTGGCGAGGAAGATAGAGAGGCACGCGCGCTCATTTCGGGGTGCGCGCTTTCAACTGGCACGGAACCAGCGCGCAGTAGGCGCGGTCGGGGGAATCAGTGACGAATGACTGGCCGCATCGCGCGCAACGTCGGATCGATTCGCCAGGGTTGAGCAACGGCTCCAGCTTTTCGAGGTCGCTTTCGCGTCGCTCCGATGACGCCGATTCGAGCTCCAGCCGGATTCCTTTCGCGGCCGACGCGGCGAGGCGGTCGGCGCGTTCGTTGTTCTTGTCGCCCGCGTGACCGCGGACCCATTCGAAGCGGACCTTGCGCGCGGCGACTTCGCGGTCCAGCTCGCGCCACAATTCGTCGTTGGCCTTGCGCTTCCATCCCAGCATCATCGTGTTCACGACGTAGGAGCTGTCGCTGCGCACGATAACTTCAGCGCCGGGCTCAAGATCGCGCAGACCCTCGATGGCGGCGGTGATTTCCATCTTGTTGTTGGTGGTCCCCGGGTAGGGACCGCCGCTCAGTTCGCGATAGGCATCGGCAGGTTCGGCGATGACGACGCCCCATCCGCCGGGACCCGGATTTCCGAGGCACGCGCCATCCGCATAGAGGATGTACTTGCGGGTTGATGCGGCCATCAATTTGGTTTTTTGGAGGCTGGTTGCCTGGCGGCCGCGGTGCGGCGCTCGCGATGCAGCTGCTCAAACCAGTCCATATAGATCTGCGCGGATTTCTCCCACGAGAAGTCGGCGGCAAAACAGTTCGCCATCAGCTTGTTCCATTGCGCGCGGTTGCCGAAGAGCGAAGTCATCCGGCCCAGCGCGGCGATCAGGTCATCGGCGCGATACTCCTCGAACACCACGCCGTTGCCTTTGCCGGTCTTGGGATCGAATTCGCTGACGGTGTCGCATAGACCGCCAGTCGCACGCACCACCGGCGGGACGCCATATTTCATCGCGTACATCTGAGTGAGCCCGCAAGGTTCGAAGCGCGACGGCATCAGGAACGAATCGCATCCGGCCTGAATCTTGTGCGCCAGTACGTTGTCGAATTCATCCACGATCCGGAACTTGTCGGGAAAGCGGCGCTGCGCATCGCGAAAATAGTTCTCAAAGGTGGTGTCGCCGTTGGCGAGCATTACGATTTGCAGGTTCATCTGCATGATGCGGTCGAAGGCGTCGCGCAACAGATCGAAGCCCTTTTGCGAGGTCATCCGCGACACCATGCCGACCAACGGAGCGCCCTCACGCGGGGCCAGCTTGATTTCCTTGAGCAGCGCTTTTTTGCAGATCCCCTTGCCCTCCAGTCGATCCGGCGTGTAGGTCGAAGCAACCAACTGGTCCGTGGCGGGATTCCATTCGGAGTAGTCGGCACCGTTGAGGATGCCCCGAAAGTACGCGCCCTTCTTTTGCAGCACCCCTTCAAGGCCGAAGCCGAAATCCGGATCGGTGAGCGCCTCGGAGGCATAGCTGGGACTCACGGTGCTGACCGCATCGCTCATCATGATCGCGCCCTTCATCAGATTGACGTGATCGAAAAACTCCAGGCCATCGACGGTGTAGTAGCTCCAGTCAATTCCCAGCAGCGAATAATCGACCGGATCGAAGACCCCCTGATAGGCAAGGTTATGGATGGTGTAAACGGACACCGCGTCGCGCAACTTCGCGCGGATCTTTTCGTCCGCGCGCATCATGACGGTGGCGCTCGCGGCGTGCCAGTCGTGCGCGTGCAACACATCGGGATGGACATAATTCGCGGCGACCGCGGCTGCGGCGCGTCCGAAAAAGATGTAGCGCATCACATTGTCGTAGTAGGGCTTGCCGCGCTCGGCATAGATACCCTCGCGATCGAAAAAGCCGTCGTGCCCGATGAGGTAGATCGGAATCCCGCCCGGTCCCACCGCGTGCAGGATCGAAAAGCTCTCGACGCCGTGGCCGAAATGGTCCTCCTCGACTTCGGCGAGAGTGGTGGTTTTGAGCTGGCGCAGGATCGATCGGTAACCCGGCAGAATGAGCACCGGATCGGCGCCGAGCTTCTTGAGCGCGACCGGAAACGCGCCGATGACGTCCGCCAGGCCGCCGGCCTTGGCCCAGGGTGAGATTTCTGCCGCGACGATCGCAATTTTCATTTCGAATCCGAGACCTGCGTAATGAGGTAGGTAAGCGCTCACGGCCATATCCGCGAGACGAGCGAAGAGTAGCGAAGGCCGCCGCTCAATCGCAACGCCATCGCGTAATGCCTCGGGCGCCGAACCACCACCTGGTCGATGGGCCCGATTCTGGATGCATGACAAATCACACGCTATGCGCCATCATGCGCGCACCGATTTTCGCATGCCGGACAAAGTAACCATAGTCGCCGCGCTGTTCATCCATCCGGGGCGCGAGGCCGAATTCGAGCAATTCGAGACCGCCGCGGAATCAATCATGCGACGCTACGGAGGACGCCTCGAGCGACGGATAGGATTCGCCTCAAGCGCCGATCAGCCGCATGAGGTCCACATCGTCACGTTTCCCGACCGGCAGTCATTCGAGCGCTATCGCGCCGATGCCGACCTGCAAGCTCTCGCGGAGCTGCGCGCCCGCGCCATTCGTCAAACCACGGCGTGGGTCGGCACCGATTTGAGCAGCTTCCTCAAGGTTCCGAGCTAGCTCGTCGTCGAGGCGAAAAAAGGGCTGCTGATTTCTCAGCAGCCCTTCTCAAAAGAGGCATTCATTCAATCAGTTGAGCACGGTGCGCTCGGGGCGCGCCTCTTCGGCGGCTTCGTCGGTCTCGTCGCCGTTGCGCAGCGCATAGCCAAGGACCTCATCGACGGTGTCGACGAAATGCATCGTCAGCTCGCGCCGCAACTCCTCGGGGATATCCTCGAGGTCGCGCTCGTTGCGTCGCGGCATGATGATGGTCTTGATACCGGCACGCCGCGCCGCCAGCACTTTCTCCTTGATGCCGCCGACCGGCAACACCTTGCCGCGCAGCGTGATTTCACCTGTCATCGCGACATACGGACGGCAGGGACGCCCGGTCAACAGCGACGCCAGCGAGGTCGCAAGCGTGACGCCCGCCGAGGGGCCGTCTTTGGGGATCGCACCAGCCGGGACATGCACGTGGATATCGGAGGTGTCGTAGAAATCCGGCGCGATGCCGAGCCGATCGGCGCGCGAGCGGATGTATGACATCGCGGCCTGCGCCGACTCCTTCATCACGTCGCCCAGCGACCCGGTCAGCGTGAGGCCCTTCTGCCCCTTCATCCGCGTGGATTCGATGAAGAGGATATCGCCGCCACTGGCAGTCCATGCGAGCCCGGTTGCGACGCCGGGATCCTGCGTCCTATCGGCCACTTCGGCGAAGAACTTGGGCGGCCCGAGGAATTTCTGCACCATCTCGGGCAGGATCTTCTCCGGCGGCTGCTCGCCTTCGGTAATACCGCGCGCGATCTTCCGGAACACGTGCGCGATCTCGCGCTCGATGTTGCGCAGGCCGGCCTCGCGCGTGTAGTTGCGAACGACTTCGGACACCGCCGCTGGGGTAAAGTCGATGGTCAGGTTGCCGAGTCCATTCTCGAAGAGCTGCTTCGGCACGATGTGGCGCCTGACGATTTCCAGCTTCTCTTCCTCGGTGTAACCCGGCAGCTCGAGGACTTCCATCCGGTCCAGGAGCGCATGCGGGATCGAGTCGAGCACGTTGGCCGTGGTCAGGAACAGCACCTTCGACAGATCGAACGGAACATCGAGGTAATGATCCTGGAAGGTATTGTTCTGCTCCGGATCGAGGACTTCGAGGAGCGCCGCGGCCGGATCGCCACGGAAATCGGCGCCGAGCTTATCGACCTCGTCGAGGATGAACAGCGGATTATTCGCGCCCGCATTGCGAATGCCTTGAATGATGCGGCCCGGCAGCGATCCAATGTAGGTCCGCCGATGCCCGCGAATCTCCGCCTCGTCGCGAATGCCGCCCAGCGAGAGGCGCACGAACTTGCGGCCCATCGCACGCGCGATCGATCGTCCGAGCGAGGTCTTGCCGGTTCCCGGCGGTCCGACGAAGCACAGGATCGGTCCCTTGGTATCGTTCTTCAGCTTGCGCACCGCGAGGAATTCGAGGATGCGCTCCTTGATCTTGTCGAGGTCGTAATGATCTTCATCAAGGACCGTGCGGGCGTGCTTGATATCGAGGTTGTCCTCGGTTGATACAGCCCATGGCAGCGTCACCAGCCAATCGAGGTAGGTGCGCACGACGGTATGCTCCGCCGACTCGGGCGGAATCATTTTGAGGCGCTCGAGTTCCTTGTTAGCCGCCTTAAGCGCTTCTTCGGGCATTTTGGCGGCTTCGATCTTCTTCTCGATTTCCTCGAGTTCACCGGAACGCGAGTCGCCGTCGCCAAGTTCCTTCTGAATCGCCTTGAGCTGCTGACGCAGATAGTATTCGCGCTGATTCTTGTTGAGTTCGGTCTGAACCTGCGACTGAATCTTATGCCCGAGTTCGAGCAACTCGATTTCGCGCGTCAGGATGGCGATGAGCTTTTCCAGCCGCTGGCGGACATCGGTGCTCGACAGAAGGTCCTGCGCTTCCTCGACCGCGATCTTCAGATACGACGCGACCAGGTCGGTCAGCCGTCCCGGCTCTCGCACCTGCATCGCGATCCCTTGAAGCTCATCGGGCAGGTAGGGAACCAGCGAGACAAATTTCGAAAACTGGCTGACGAGGTGCGACTGCAGCGCATCTACTTCCTTATCGGCGACCAGTTCGTCGTGGAGCCGTTGCACGTGCGCCTTGAAGTAAGGCTCGCGCTGCGTGAAGTCGAGCAGTTCGAGTCGCGCGAGGCCTTGCACCAGAACCCGCACGCTCTGGTCCGGATAACGCAGCATCTTAAGGATGCGCACCGCGGTGGCGCGTTGATACACCCCCTCGGGACCGGGGTTTTCCTCTTCCGGATTCTTCTGCGCAGCCAGTGCGATTATACGATTGCCCTGGCCGACGCTATCTATGAGCTTGAGCGACGCCGCCCTGGAGACCAGGAACGGATGAATCTGGCTGGGGAAAATTACGATCCCGCGCAGTGGGAGTACCGGCAGGATATCAGGAATCTCGACCCGGCTCAGATCCTCTTCAACGTCGAATTTCTTCTCACCCTTGGGCTTATCTGACATTAGCGGTTATACCCTTTTGGAGAGAACTCGCCGCCCAAATCGTCCCCCCGCTGCTTCGACCGGCTCTTGATTTACCGTAGTATACGGGTACAAGGCAGACAAGATAATCTCCGTGAGATCAAACGTAAGCATGGTGGCGGCGCTGCGCTAGCAGCGAAAAAACCTTGGGCAAACATCGATTTGAAAAACTGTTCAGCGCGGATGAGGCCAACGAACTTATCCCGCGCCTCGAGATCCTGGTGCGCGATCTTCAGGTCCAGGCAGGCGCGATGCGCAAACGCATCGGCGATCTGTCCCGTTTTGACGACAAGCTGGGCGAACTCGACTTACCCAAGGTGATCGCGCGCTATCCTGAGCTTCGCCCATTGGCGACGCGAATGGGCGAACTCGCCACCGAGATTCAGGAGATGGGCTGTTTCCTGAAGGATATCGATCAGGGCCTGGTGGATTTCCCTTTCCTTATCGAAGGCGAGGGCGACGAGGAGGACGACGTGGTCTTCTTATGTTGGCAATACGGAGAGCCGCGCGTCGTAGCATGGCATAGCGTCGAGAGCGGCTTCGGGCAGCGGCAACCACTCCCGGGCGCCTCGAAACCCCTGCTCAACTGAACTATTGATAACTTAACTCCGCGTCGGCACGGACGGACGTTCTGAATGATCGTTCTCATCTTCATATATCTACTCGCGATGGTATGTTGGCTCGGCTCGATAATTTTCTTTTCCTTTTTTACCGCGCCGGTGGTGTTCACGGTGCTCGCGCGGCCCGATGCGGGCAAAGTCGTCAGCGTCATCTTCCCGCGCTACTACATCCTTGGATATATCGCCGGCGGCCTCGCATTCATCATCGCGATCTATCTTCTGGTCGCGAGCGGAGGACCTCGGGGATGGTGGCTGGCGAGCGTGCTCACCATCGGCATCGCGCTCGGCTGCACCATCTATGCGGGAACGGTAATTCGTCCGCGCGTCGACGCGATCCGCGGTGTGTCGGAGGAAGCCAATCCCGATCCCGCGACCAAGGCGGAATTCGACCGCCTCCATCATCTATCCGTGATGCTCAATGGCTCGGTTTTGTTACTCGATCTAATCGCGCTGTTCGGCACCGCCGCCGCCCTGGCGCCTCGGGGCTGAAGACATAGCGCGGCGCGCGCAATTAGAATGTTCACAGCGATTGTTCTCGACCTGTTCGATACGCTGGTCAATTGGGATCCCGACGGCCTTCCGCTGATGCAATGGAAAGGTCGAGAAATTCATTCGACCATCCCTTGGATTCTCCCCAAAGTGGAGGAAGCGCTGGGAAGGAAATACGATCTCGAGGTTTTCATGACCGCCTATAGCTCCGTCTACGAAGAAATCAACGATGAGCGCGAGCGCGCAGGAATCGAGATAACTTGCTTCGAGCGCTTCGAACGGACTTTACAGCGCCTCGGTGTCGAGGATGGCAGCACATTGGGGCAGTTGGCCGAGGAGCTGACCCGAATCCATATGCGCGGGGTGCGCAACGTGACTTCCGCCCCGCCCGCCCGCAAAGATGCGGTGCGCCGACTTGCGGAAACATATCGCCTCGGGCTGCTGTCGAACTTTGACGACTCGAAAACCGGATGGGAGATCATGGCCGACACCGGGGTCAAAGATAAGTTCGAGGCCATCATCATCTCGGCCGACTTGCGCCTGCGAAAACCGAATCCGAAAATCTTCCAGCGCATGCTCGCGATGCTCCATCTCGAGGCGCGCGACGTTCTCTTCGTCGGCGACACGCCGCATCACGATGTGGGCGGCGCAAAAGCGGTCGGAATGTCAGCCGCCTGGATCAGCCGGCACGCGCTGCCGCTTCCTGAGGGCGTAGCGCAACCGGACTACATCATTCGCGACCTCGCGGAATTGCCCGAGGTGCTGGAGAACTCCTGATGGCGCGCGCGCTGGTTCTCACCGTCATCGGCGCGGGCGACGCACCCGACGAAGTCTGCGCGATGGCGCGCGAGACGGGACGCGAAATCGCCTCGCGTGGTGCGGTGCTGATCAATGGTGGACGCGGCGGCGTGATGCGGGCGGCCGCGGAGGGAGCGCGCAGCGCGGGTGGACATACGATCGGAATACTTCCGAGCTATGATCGCGAAAGCGCCAACGAATTCATCGAGTTCGTGATCGCGACTGGAATGGGCGAGGGGCGCAATGCGATCATCGTTGCCAGCTCGGACGCCGTTATTGCAATGGCGGGAGAAGGTGGAACCTTGGCGGAAATCGGCTTCGCCAAAAAATTCGGCCGCCCCATCGTCGCGCTCAAATCGTGGCCGGAGATAGCCGGCCTCGAGCGCGCGACGACACCGCGCGAAGCAGTCGACCTTGCGATGAAGCTCGCGGCGCGCCCACGAGGTTGATCAATGAACCCCGCACAAAAAATGGCGATGGCATCGCTGGAGCGTGCACCGTTCTCCGCGCTGCTCGGATTAAAAATTCTTTCCGCCGAAAATGGGGTGGCCGAAGTGCGGATGCCATTTTCCGAGAAGGTGCTCAACGACGGCGGTGCCAACGTACCAATCCATGGCGGCGCGATCGCATCGCTCGCGGACTTCGCCGCGTGTGCCGCGATCTGGAGCCTCGAAGAGACGCAGCGTAGCGCGACCATCTCGATGACGGTGAACTACACCGGCCCCGGAATCCAATCGGATCTCCTCGCGCGGGCGATGGTGCGGCGCCACGGCAAGCGCGTCGCGAGCATCAGCGTGGAAATTCGCGATCGCTCGGATGCGCTGGTTGCAGACGCGTTGGTCACTTACAAAATCGCGTAAGTCTTTTTCCCGGATCTCGCCTTAAATTTCGCGTTGAATTTTCTAAAGATGGCATCGTCTGATCTCTTGTCGGGCGCGCGAACATCGACACGAATCTCCAACCGAATCCGGCGCCGCCCGCCTATGGAGAGATTGATATGCTGCATTACGCACTGGTTTTTCTGGTGGTTGCGATTATTGCGGGAGTTCTCGGCTTCGGCGGAATTGCCGGGGCCGCGGCCGGCCTTGCAAAGATTCTATTTTTTATTTTCCTGGTCCTGTTTCTGGTCGGCCTGGTGGCTGGTCGAGGATCGACCACGGTTTAGTTGGCATTGAATGGGGGCCGGCGCGATGAGTTTCGTGCCGCGAGATCGCGCGAGGTGAAAAAGCCTCGCGCGATTCTTTTTTGTGTTAAACCTGATCGTGTGAATCCAATTCTCGACGCGATTCGCGATGTCGCCGCACCCGCCGGATTGAATCTGGTGGCCGCGACACCCGCCGCACGCTATGACGCCGCGGTAAAACCCGAATATCAAGCCGCTGCGATCGCGCCGGGATCGCAATCAATTGTCGTGATCGGCAACGGCGGCGGCGCGTTCTGGAAAGCCTTCAAATTCCACGCGGACAATAATCCCGGCTGGATGGCGCGCGATAATCCACTCGATGATTTCATTCGCGCCATCGTCGAACGCGATATCGCGCCGGTTCTAGCGCGGTTCGCATTCGCGCACACCATCATCTATCCATTCATCAGCAACGCCCCCACGCTCAACTTCATGCAGGCCGGAAAAGCGTCCGGGCTGAGCGGCCCCAGTCTCCTCGGCGTCATGGTGCATCCGGTGTATGGGCCCTGGATCGCGTTCCGCGCCGCGATCCTGCTCGATGAATTAATCGATGCGCCCGGCGAGGCTTACCAATTCGATCCTTGCCCTTCTTGCATCCCTCGCACCTGCATCAGCGCGTGCCCGGTGGAAGCGGTGAGCATCAGTGGATGGGACATCCCGAAATGCCTGACGCATCGCATCGAAGTGGAAGCCGATTGCGCGCCGCGATGCCATGCGCGCGCCGGATGCGTGCTCGGCCCCGAGCATCGCTACCCGGACGAGGAACTCGCGTATCATCAGATGCGCTCGCTGCGCGCGATGCGCCCCTACTACGAGGCGCACATCAAGCCGAAGAGCAGGCAATAACCACAGAGGCACAGAGACACAGTAAAATCAGAGGAGTTGGTTACCTCTGGATCTTCTTCGCCACCTCGGTCGCGAAGTAAGTCAGGATCAAATCCGCGCCGGCGCGGCGAATCGAGGTGAGCACCTCCATGATGGTGCGTTCCTCATCCAGCCATCCATTGAGGCCCGCCGCGCGAATCATCGAATACTCACCCGACACATTGTAGGCCGCGACCGGAACATTGAACTCCTGCTTCACCCGATAGATGAGATCGAGGTACGGCAGCGCCGGCTTGATCATCACGAGGTCGGCGCCCTCCTCCAGATCGAGTGCGACCTCGCGCATCGCCTCGTCGCCGTTGGGCGGATCCATCTGATATGACCGGCGGTCACCGAACTTGGGCGCCGACTCCGCGGCCTCGCGAAACGGGCCATAGAAAGCCGAGGCGAACTTCGCCGAATAGGCCATGATCGCGACGTGCGCGAAGCCGTTCTGATCGAGCGCGGTGCGAATCGCGCCAACGCGCCCATCCATCATGTCAGAGGGCGCCACGATATCGGCGCCCGCGCGCGCATGGGAAAGCGCCTCGCGCACCAGCAGCTCGAGGCTCGCATCGTTGTCGACCTCGTTGCCGACGATCGCGCCGCAGTGGCCGTGATCGGTGTACTCGCACATGCACACATCGGTGATGACGCAGAGGCCGGGTACGCGCTCCTTGATCTCGCGAATCGCGCGCTGCACCTCGCCGGAGTCACTCCACGCCTCGCTGCCGACGGCGTCCTTCCGTTCCGGAATTCCGAACAGGATGATCGCCGGCACTCCCGCGACGTGAGCCTCGCGCGCCGCGCTCACGACATTGTCCACTGAGAGTTGCGCGACCCCTGGCATCGATGTCACCGGGCGTTTCACGTCGCGCCCGGGACATACGAAAAACGGCTGGATGAGATTATCCGGCGAGAGTCGCGTCTCACGTATCATGCGCCGCAGCGTCTCGGTGCGACGCAGCCGGCGCGGGCGATTTATCGGAAATGCCATGATGGCCACCTCTTGCGGATGAGCTTAGCTCGCGGGCGGCAGCGACGCGAAGTAGTCACGAATCGCATCCACCAGCGCCGGAATCGTGTATTCGCGCGGCATCGCGACGACCTCGAAACCGAGTTCGGTGGCCGTCGCGGCGGTGATGGGCCCGATCGCTGCCGCTTTCGCAGGAGGCGCAGGTTTGCCGACGATCTCTGCGAAGTTCGATGCCGTGCTGGAACTGGTGAAGGCGACGAGATCATAGCCACTCGCGGATAGCGTCTGGCGCATGCGGTCGAGCGCCACGCCGGACGGCACCACGGTTTTGTAGGTCGGCGCGACGACCACCTCTGCCGCGCCCCATTCCAGCAGCATCTTCGCCAGAACTTCGCGCGCGACCTGCGCTCGAGGAATCAGGATGCGCGCCTCGCGAATCTTCTCCGCGCCGATCGCATCCACGATGGCCTCGCCGCGATACTCAGCCGGCATCGCATCGACCAGAAGCGCGTATTCCTTCAGCGCCGCCGCGGTCGCGGGCCCGATTGCCGCGAGGCGCGCGGTCCCCATCGTGCGGATATCTTTTTGTAGAGTTTTCATCCTCTCGATGAAGGCCTCGACGCCGGTCGCACTGGTGAAGATAATCCACCCAAATTCCGCGAGGCGCGCGATCGAGGCGTCGAGGGTCGCGTATGAATCCGGCGCGACCGTCTCGATGGTGGGGAACTCGATCACCTCGGCACCGAGCGCGCGCAGTTCCCGCGCAAAGGTCGAGACCCTGTCGCTCGCGCGGGTGACGACCACCTTCCGCCCGAACAGCGGCATCCGCTCCGCCCACTTCAGATGCTCGCGCAGGTCCGCGCATTGCCCGACGACCACCACCGCGGGCGCGCCGAGCCGCGCGCGCTCAACCTCATCGGCCAGCCCTGCGAGCGTCGAGGCCACGGTCTTCTGACTCGCGACGGTGCCCCATTGAATCGCGGCCGCCGGCGTCGTCGCCGGCAAACCCGCATCCTGAAGGCGCTTCAGCACTCCGCGCAGCCGCGCCGTCGCCATCAGAATCACGATGGTGCCACGTGGATTTGCCGCACGCGCCAACTCATCCCATGGCACCGACGCCGTGCCCTTGCTCTCGTCTTCATGGCCGGTGACGAACGCGACGAACGAGCCGTGCTCACGATGAGTGAGCGGAATTCCCGCGAACGCCGGCGCTGCAATCGCCGAGGTGATGCCCGGCACCACCTCGAACGCGACGCCCGCCGCGGCGAGCGCCTCGGCCTCCTCGCCGCCGCGCCCGAAGATGAACGGGTCGCCGCCCTTGAGCCGCACCACCGCCATCCCCTTGCGTGCATGCTCAATCAGCATCGCGTTGATTTCCGCTTGCTCGAGGTCTTTCTGCGCGCCGCCGCGTTTGCCCGCATGAATCAGTTCCGCCGAGGCGGGCGCCAGGCGCAGCAATCCGGGATTCACCAGGCTGTCGTAGATAACGACTTGCGCGCGCGCGAGGATTTCCGCCCCGCGCATCGTGATCAGATCGACGGCGCCGGGTCCCGCACCAACCAGGAAAACTTTTCCGCTGCTATCAGAGTCCATCAAGGAGGTCGCGCGCGCCGCGCGAAATCATCTTAACTCCGAGCTTCTCGCCGATGCGCCTCGCGCCGGCGCAGTCTCCCGCGCCGAGGTGCTCGGAAATTTCCTCGGCGAGCTCGCGGGCGCCATCGGCGCTGAACAGGATCGCGCGCATCGCGAGTTCATCATCCATATAGGTGGCCTTGACCCCGACCGGCGTGACGCACGAGGCATGAATCGAGGCGAGGAACGCGCGCTCAGCCGCGGTTTCGCATTCGGTCCGCGGATGATTGAGCGATGCGACCGCGCGATCGATTTCCTCGGAGCCGCGGATTTTCTCATCGGCGAGGCTTTCGATTGCGAGCGCGGCCTGCGCTGCCGCGGGCACGAATTCGCGCTCCTCCAATTCTTCGTACTTGAGCTCCGCAAGCTTGCCGAGCCGCTTCAATCCCGCGATCGCGACGATGATCGCATCCATCTCGCCCGACAAGACGCGCCCCAGCCGCGTATCGACGTTGCCGCGCAGGGGCATCACCCCGAGTCCCGGATTTATCCTCAGTGCTTCGAATTTCCTGCGCGCCGAAGAGGTCCCAAGCCTCGCGCCTTTGGGCAAGGACTTCAGCGATGCGCCACTTTGAGTGATCAGCGCGTCATGCGGATTCTCGCGCGGCGGCGTTGCGACGATACGAAACTCCGCCGCCAGCACGGCCGGCAAATCCTTCATCGAATGGACGGCGATATCGACCCGCCGCTCGGCCAGCGCCTGCTCCAGCTCCTTGATGAAGAGTCCCTTGCCGCCGACCTCGGCCAGCGAGGGGGTGAGGATTTTATCGCCGCTGGTTTTGATCGGAACGATCTCGATCGCGAGGCCGGGCGCCGCCGCGGCGATGGCATCGCGCACCATCTCGGCCTGGATAATCGCGAGCTTGCTGGGCCGCGATCCGATTCTGAGCGTCGCCTTCATGGTTCACCGACATAATACCGGTCCCGCGCCATGTTTCGACACGCCCGAGAGCGCATTGCCCTGAGAGGGTCTTATCGGGGATTCACGCGCAAGCACCTCCGTGCAAGTCGTGTAGCGATGTAAAGGATATGCGCAACGTCAAAGCAACCGTAACAGCCGAAACCCTATGAGCACCACGCACACTATCATCGTGCCCGCCGCACACATTAGGGCGAATTCGCCGAAGGTCGGAAGGGCGTAAACGTTGACTACCGGTTTCGCGAACTCGAACAGGCGCTTTATTCCTCGTGTCTTGTCCACATCGTCGTCAGCCTCGTCGGGGTGCCCCTCCGTTCCGTAGTCTTTCTGCGTTGAAATCACGAAGTCGGTCAGAGCGGCTGCGATGCCTCGTCCCATGCCTTCGCCAAGCGCCCGCGAGCGCCGGAATTCGGGGTCTTGGTCGTTAAAGTGGAAATCGCTCGTGAGATCGTTGTCATCGAAATCTTCTCGTCGTGGCATCTGACCAGCAATTACCCATGGAAGCCAGTCTTCCTCTCCTCCGATAAAGAGCTCGTCAGCGTTGGCTTCAAGACAACCCGCTTTGATTGCCCGTCGCAGGCGAGCCGCGCGTTTGGGGTCTACCTCTTCAAGTCTAGAAATGTAGACATCAACGGCATCGGCGAAGGCCTCGTTAGCTGCTTTTTGTGAATTGAGCCGGTCCGTCATGTCGTAAATGCCCAGAGTAAGGGTGTCTTCACGAGGCCAAGAAGCCGGGAGACCGGATTCTTGGCCTCCGCCGAGGATTTCATCTAGAAAGAGGAGCCGATAGTAAATCGCGATTCTCAGAAGGCGACTACCAACCAGACTAGACCAAGCTTCTTGAAGTGCGACCGGACTGGCCCGCAATTGCGATTCAGTTAACGGGCGTCCATTATCACTTAGGGGTACAATCAGCCTGTCGAAACTGTCGCCGACTTTGAGTCGAAAGTGACATTCATCTTGCCGCGTCAAGATGTCATCAGCTTGTCGGAGCGCCTCGTTGACCCTCTTACGGCGTCGCTCCAACGAAGTCATCATCGTGTTCTTGCCTGTTCCAAAACTCGGCGTGTCCTGGTGCTCCTGGAGGAGCTTCTGAGCATCGGCTAACATCGAAGGTAGAGCGGCTGCACCTCCGGGTACACATCGTGCCAAAATATTCAAACATGGCACGAACAGTTGTTTCACCAGATAGAAATGAGCTTCCCTTTCATCCTTCGCATACAGATGCACATCACGGTTTCGGATGGCCTGGCTGAGCAATTTATAGCCGGCAATGATCAGACACCTGTCCCGGTCGCACAGACCAATTTTTTGCGCCAGCTGCTCGAAAGCCGCTGTTAGACCTCCCATCTCCACATAGGTCGTGGTTGGGTCTGTCAGTGCTGTGCCGTCACAGACTTGCCTTGCCCATTCTGCCCGTTCGTCAAGCGACTCTAATACTGAACATAGCGGATAGCGGAGAATGTTTTTAGGGTTCGATGTTCTGACCTTGCCGCTAATGTCCTCGTGCAGCAAACAGACGCCCTTTCCGAAATACTCCGCACCAACCGAGAACGCGATCCAACACAGTAGCCGACCGAACGTTCTATCCATCTCGGTCCGCCCAACGAACGTCCCATCCACGTTGTTCCGCCATTCGGTGAAATCAGCTCGGGTGTTGGACTTAAACTGCAAATCATGCTCGGCCCAGAGAACCAGACGCGACCACTGCAGCATGCGAAACCCGGCGAGGATCTGCGACTTTCCGTGGTTCGACGTCGAATCTTTGTTTGACGGTTTCATTTACGCTCGGCGAAAGGACCTATCGCGCAATTCTGGACACCATCTCAAAGCGGGTCGCCGTCGTCGTCGCCGGAATCCTCGATGAGGTCCTCGTCGAGGTCCTCAATTGATGGGGCGTCGGGGGGCAGGCCGTTGGTTTCGCATAGCAGGCGGCGTGCGATCTCGGCCGTGTAGATCGCATCGGGGGAGTTGCTCTCGTGATGGCGGAGGCCGGACATCACGCGATGGAGCAGCTTGTTGACCAGACCGCGAGTGAGCATCTCGATGCGTTCGCGCTCCGCGGGTTCGAGGGTCTTGAGCCATGCGCGATGGCGCGTCAGCTCCAGGTCGCGCAGCTTTTCCATACTGACGCGGATGTCCTTGATGGTCGGCACGATCTCCAATTCGGCGAGCCATTTGAGGAAGGCGTCGATCTCCTCGATGACGATTTCTTCGGCCTTTTCGGCTTCGCGCTCGCGTTCGCCGAGCGATTTCTGCGCGACCGCATCGAGATCGTCGATGTCGTAAAGGTAGATGTTTTCGATTTCGTTGAGGCGCTCGTCGAAATTGCGCGGCACCCCGAGATCGATCAGAAACATCGGGCGATACTTGCGCTCGCGAATGATCGCCTCGACCTCATGTTGGGTAAGAATCGGTTTGGTAATCGACAGCGACCCGATCAGGATGTCCGCCATACGCAAGTAGGGTTTGTAATTTTCGAACGGGACCGCGGTGCCGCCGAGCTCGCGCGCGAGCGCGACCGCGCGGTCGAAAGTGCGCGAGGTGATCAGCAGCGACTCGATGCCGAGCGCCTTCAGATGACGCGCAGTGAGCTCCGCCATTTTGCCCGCACCCATCAGCATCGCGGTCTTGTCGCTTAGGGTGTCGAAGATCTGTCCCGCGAGGCTGACTGCGACCGAGCTGATCGACACCGAGCCGTGACCGATGAGGGTGGCCTTGCGCACGCGCTTGGCGACCTGAAACGACTTGTGGAATGCGCGATGGAGGACGAGGCCGACGGTCGCGGCCTCGGCGGCCTGCGCGTACGCGAGTTTCAATTGGCCGAGGATCTGCGGCTCGCCCACCACCATCGAGTCGAGGCTGGCGCCGACGCGAAATAGATGGCGCACCGCATCGCGCCCGTTGAAATGATAGAGCGCGGTGCTGAACGACGCGCGCTCGACATTGCGATCGCCGGCGAGAAAGCGGACCACTTCTTCCTCGGCGCGAGCGGGATCGGAGGTGACGCCAATGACCTCGACCCGATTGCAGGTCGAGAGCAGCGCCGCCTCGCCGATACCGGTGGCGTGCTTGAGGCGCTGCAGCGCGGGCGCGACCTCAGCTTCGGCAAAGGCCAGCCGCTCGCGAACAGACACCGGCGCGGTGCGATGGTTCACGCCGAGTATGAAGAGCGTGTTTTCCATTTAGCCGAAGGTCCCGCCGTGCTTGCCGGGCGTTGCGAGGATCACACCCACGACCGAGCCAACCAGCACCGTGAAAACTACGATGGTGAGGGTGGCCGCGCGCCGCCCGCGCCATCCTACCGTGAGGCGCGATTCGAGCAGGGCGGCATAGAGAACCCAAATCACCAGCGACCACGATTCGACCGGCTCCCAATTCCAGAAATGGCCCCAGGTCGCGTCGGCCCAAATCGCGCCGCTGACGATCGCGAGGCTCAGCATCAGAAAGCCCCACACCAACAGGCGATAATTGATGCGATCAAGTTTTTCGAGGCTTGGCACATCGCTGTTCGCGGGCCGCATCACGCGCTTGGCCTTCAGCTTCGATTCGTAAACCAGGTAGACCAGGCTCACCGCGGTGGCGAGCACGAACATCGAGTAGCCGAGGCATGCGAGAGTGACATGAATCGGCAGCCATACGCTGCGGAGGCTCGCGGGCAGGACCAAGCGCGTGGTCTGCATCGTCATGAAGGCTATAAGGGACGCGACGGTGACGATGGGTCCGATGACCGCGCCGATGATCGCCATCCGCAGGCGCACGATGAGGACCAGCGCAACCAGCGCGACGAGCCAGGCGAGAAACGATATCGACTCGGCAAAATTGGCGACTGGAAAATTGCCTGCCTGGATGCCGCGCGCGACCAAATCGAGCGCATGGAAAATGGCGCCGGCTCCCAGCGCCAACGCCGCCCAGCCGGTCCAGCGGATGCGGCCCATCGCGCGATCCGCGATGAAGCCCGCGGACGACAGCGCATAACAAATCAGGGCGGGCGGAAGAAACAGGGTAATCATAATGAGGTTAGCGAATTGTCGATGCGGGCTCGGTACCGGCGCGGCTCCGAATGCCGCTCACACCGAGAGTCTCGAGGCCTACACCGAGCTCGCGGCGGATGATTTCCTCGACCGCATCGAGGTCGCCCTTGCGGAGATATTCCGGAATCCGCGCCGCTGCAAGAGCGGTGAGCTTCTTCGCGCGGATGGCGATATTCGGCTCATTCGCCTGCAGATGTCGGCGCGCGGCGCGCAACACCTCCATGGCGAGACCGTATTCGGGACCGAACAGGCGCTCGAGGTGCGCGATGATCCGCTTCGCCATCGCGGGGCTGGCGCCCTCGGTCGAGACCGCGATCTTCAGAGATCCGCGCGTCATAACCGCAGGAGTTATAAATGTACATAAAGCAGGAACATCCACGACGTTGATTGGAATCCCGCGTGCGCGCGCCTCATCGTGCAAGCGCCGATGCAGGTCGGCGTCATCGGTGGCGGCATACACGAGCGCCGTCCCTGCGATATCGCCGGCCTGGTACTCGCGATCGATATGTTGGATGCGGCCGGCGCGTGCGAGTTCGGTCAACGCATCGACCATCGACGGGCTTACGACAGCAACATCGGCGCCGGCCTCGAGGAGGCTCGCGGCCTTGCGCGCCGCGACTTCACCACCGCCGACCACCACGCATCGGCGTCCAGTGAGGTCGAGAAATATCGGAAGGTAGGCCATCGATTCGCTTCGCGCTGATCCTATTATAGGTGAGGCCTGCGAGACAGTGCCGGGATGCGGGCGCGAGGCGGTGATCGATGAGCATCGAGGGGTCGACAAAAACGCTGCGGGCGCTGAATCGGACCAGGGGCACCATCTTGTGCGAACGCCTCGAGGTCGCCGAAAGCATGGCCGCGAAAAGCCGCGGGCTGCTGGGGCGCGACGGACTTGCGCCGGGCGCCGGAATGCTGTTCGAGAACGGCGGCGTGCTTCCGCTGATGTGGATGCACATGTTCTTCATGCGCTTCGCCATCGACATCGTTTTTTTGGACCAGTCCAACCGGATCATCCAAATCAACCACGAGCTCAAGCCATGGCAGGTCTCCTCGATAGTGTTGGGGGCGCGTAGAGCATTGGAGCTCGAAGCCGGGGCCGCCGTGCGCAGCGCCACGAGGAAAGGAGATCAACTGGAGTTGGCACCGGGTTGATCGCCTCGAGCTTCGGTAGGCATTTTCTACAGGCTGGAGTGTATGGTTGTTGCGATAGAGACTAGCGGCGGTACGCAGAATCGGCGGCCTCGCCGGATTTGACCCCCGGTCATTCCCTACAAATTGTAATGATCAGAAAACTCCCGCTTCCACCCGTTGTTGCTCGATCGCAACCGCAGTGGCAGGAACGCCGTTCGGAGTGGCCTTTTCTCCCGCGCATTCGCTGACTTTTCTCTTTCGTCCCGATTGGCATGGGAGATGCTCAGTCGGCTCTTGTTCGGACCATCTGCGCATCTCCGTTGCTACGGCAAGGGGGGAGGATGCGCTGGTTTGATCCCGAGGGGGGACCGATGATGCGCAGGGCGGGAGTGCCGCCGGATCATATGACCGGGCTGATCAGTAAATCCTACTGTTCGGCGTACTGCCTGGAGGGGCAGATTTTCGATCGACCTGGTCCCGGCGCTAACCCGCCCACGCTCCGGCCTTCGCGCATCGATCAGCGAACCTTCGCCGCGCGCCAACGCGGCCACTGGTCGAGAGGTTATCGGCCGCAAGGCTGAAGCAGAAAGGTCTAAGGAGGATACGGGAATGGCTTTCACTACCAGGGCGTTCGTAAGAGCGCAGAACTGGCATCGCGGGCAGACCATGACGGAATATGCGCTGATCCTGGCGGCAGTCGCGGTGGTGGTCTACGCCGGCTACAAAACGATGGGCACCAGCATCACCAGCTTGCTGAGCTCGGTCGACTCTAACCTCTAAGCGCGGGGCAAACCGATTAGCGGGGGCACACCATACACGAGGGAACGACGCCGGCGGCGGAAAGTCCAAAGCTTCCGCGGTCGGCGCGAGCCACTGAAAGCTGCGCCGGGGAATACGGAAACGGATGGCAGGGTGAGATCGGATCCTCCAAAGCTGATGACCGCGGAAGTCCCGCAACGGGCGGGGCCTGCGTTGATCATCTTGGCCGATCCGATGATGCCGGGCCGACCTGATCCGCGTAGCTTCGGCGCCGGATAAAACGTCCGGGTCGAAAACTCCGCAACCGCATCCGGCGAGGATAATCGCCGAGATGCCAGAGAGGTAACGGGGGTCAAGCAACATGGAGTGGATAACTCGCAAATTTCTATCGGCTCGCGAGTGGAGCAATGGCCAAACCATGACCGAGTACGCGCTGATCTTATCAGCCGTCGCGGTGGTGGTTTACATCGGCTACCAGACCATGGGAGGGGACATAAATACGCTCCTCAACGCTGTTGACAGCAACCTTTAACTGGCTCGGGTAGGAAGCCGGTACGCACCCGGTTTCCTGCCCGACAACTTTCGGATCGCGGCTCGGGGATCATCATATGAACTGGAGGACCAGAACTGTCGCGAGGATACGGGGTCTCAACGGTCAGACCATGACCGAATACGCACTAATTCTGGCCGCCGTCGCAGTCGTAGTGGTTTCGCTCTATCAAACCTCGGGAACCATCGTTCAGGGACTCCTGGCCTCGATCGACAGTTACTTATGAGCGCAACGCGTCCAGCTACGACCGTGACAGGGGACCGGATTCAATTTTCCGGAGCGCGCAGGCACATCGTCCAGCCGGCGCTTTCCACGCGCCGAGTCACCTGACCGATATGCCGACGAATCGGCGCTTATGACGTAGGGAATTAGCCGGCTGTCCGAGGAGGGCCGGCGGGGGAGAAGAGAATGAGACGGCCAGTGATCTTTGTCGCGCTCGCGGGTCTGGCGGCGATGCTGGCCTCGGTGGTGGTGTACAGCGCCCTCAAGAAGAGGGAAGCCGAGGTCCAGCGAGCGATGGCCAAAACGATTTATATCGTGGTGGCCGCAACCGATTTGCCACTCGGCAGCAAGATCGATCCCGGCCAGTTGAAGCTGGCCCGATGGTCTGCTGATGCGATTCCGGACGGCGCCTTCACCAACCCCAGCCAGGTGGCCGGCGCGTTCGTGAAAAACGAGTTCGTCACCAACGAGCCCATCGTCGCAACCAAACTATTCCTCGGGCAGAAGACCGCCGGGGTGATGCCGCTGCTGATTCCGCCCGGAATGCGCGCAGTCTCGGTCCCGGTTGATGAAGTCAGTGACATCTCCGGCTTCATCCTGCCGCACGCGCGGGTCGATATCCTGGTTGCAGTTTCGACTCAGGGTGGCGGCCATGGAGACCAGCCGTTCTCCAAGATCGTTCTACAGAATGTTGAAATCCTGGCCGTCGCGCAGGAAGTCGAAGACAAAAAGGATGAGCCCGAGCCCGTCAAGGTGGTCACCGTATTGGTTACGCCGCAGGATGCCGAGCGCCTGGCGCTGGCGACCCGTGAAGGCGTGCTCCATCTCGCGATGCGCAATTATTCCGACACCAAGATTGTGCTGACCAGTGGCACCAACGTCCAGGAATTGCTGCATCAATACAGCCTCGGCGGCGCACCGGTGGTGGCAGTCCAGCATGCGGTGGCCCCGATCGAGACCTACCATCCGCAACCCAAATTCCAGGTCCAGATCTATCGTGACGGTAAGAGCTCCGAATCGGTGTCCTTCGTAAGAGAAGCGGTCGCGGACAGCGGGCGGCATCATGCGGCGCCGCTTGAACCGTCGGGAGATGGTTTTTCCCCGGTTGATGACGACCGCGGCTCCGACCAGGGCGCGATGAGCGAACCTACCGCCAGTAAGGATGACGGCGGCGTCTCACACGCATCGAATTCGCACGGTCCGACGCTGCCTCCCTCGGAGACCGTGCCGGACGATCAATCGGCCTCTTTCGCCCCTAAGGGCAAGACCATCGACATTCCGTGAGGCAGGGCGTGCAGATGAGGTATCCAACAATGAAAACACGTCGCGGTAGTGCAACGATTGACTTACTTCCGTGGCTGCTGGTCGCGATGAGCTTGTTACTCGGGCAGCCGGCCAGAGCCGCGGATAGCGCCACCCGCCAGGAGGGTATCAACCTCAGCGCGGGCCAATCACAAGTCATCGAAAATCTTGATCCCGATAGCAAACCGGCAATTCACGTTGTGCGCAACGAGCACGCGCTGGTGGTTCATAACGAGGATCCTTCCAAGCTGGTGCTGCTGGGCGCGGAAGAAGGCCAGTGGGACATCTCGGTCAAGCTCAAGGACGGCGAACAGGTGACCTACAACATCAACGTCAGCGCGATCAAAAACTGGTCGGCGCCCTTGAAGCCCGGCGCCGCGCCCGCCGCGATGACGGATAGTGGACCTACCAGCAGCGCGGCTCCGGTGACGGGATCGATGCCGGCCGCTGCCCCGCTGGATAGCGGGACCGGACCGGTCACCAAACCGACCACCGAAACCATTGTTATGAATGACGCAGCAACCGCGCCGCCCAGCGGGGTTCATACGGCACGAGTGCCCGGGTATGACCTGAGCGTTAGCGACCCTAGCGAGCCGGCTAAAATCGGCGAACCAGCTCCCGCACCCTCGGGCCCGCAGGGCAGTTCGGTGATTCCGAGCCAGACCGTTTCCGCCGCGATTCTGCAGAAGGGGAAATTCACCAGCGATCCATCGATTGCGTCATCGGGCGATTCTTACTCGACGGATAATGTCGCGTCCTCCGGAGGCACTCATTTCCTGCCCGCGGACGGAATTTCGATGATGAACGGGACCTCGCAGGTTATCGATTTTCCGAGCCGCATGCATCGGGTATCGATCGCGGACACCTCGATCGCTGATGTACAGGTGATCAATCCATACGAACTCAATTTGATCGGACATAAGCCCGGCTTCACCACGCTAACCGTATGGACCGGCCAGGGTCACTACGAGGAGCGCCAGGTTCGCATCAGCCCCGACGGCAAACAGCAGGTTCTGCTCAATTGCATCGTGGCCGAGCTCAACCGCGGAGAAGTCGAGAATCAGGGCACCAATTTTTCGGTGGCGCTGGAGAAGTACGGAGTTTCGCTGTTCGGTATACCCGGCGCGGTGGGAACCCCGTATAGCGCCACTACGTCGCTGATTCCGACCGTCGTCAACGCGCTCGGCAACACGATTAGTGCGCCTGGTCAAATGCCGACCGGTGGCGCGCTGATTCCGCTGTTGCTCTCGCAGGGCACGACCTACGGAATCGCGGCACAAAACTCGAATGTCGCAGCCAACGCCCTTTTCCAGTACCTCGAGAATCACAACATGGCGAAGATTCTCGCGGAGCCGCGCTTGTTGGCCAACACCGGAGAGAAAGCGAAGTTCCTGGCCGGTGGTGAGATTCCGATCGTAGTTGCACAGGCGCTCAACACCTCGATCGTGTTCAAGGAATTCGGCACCAAGGTCACCTTCCTGCCGACCGTGGTAGGCGTCAACGACGTCGAACTGCTGGTTCAGCCGGAGGTTTCGGAGCCGGACTATGCTCACGGGGTGGAGCTGTTCGGCTTCCAGGTCCCGGCGTTCGTCACCCGCAGGGCCGAGACGCTGGTACGCTTGCGCGACAATCAGACCCTGATCGTCGCCGGTCTCATCCTGCATGAGAAGAAGGAGATTATTCAGAAGGTCCCCTATTTGGGCGATGTCCCTTACCTGGGCGGGCTGTTTAAAACTACCGACTGGGAAGACACCGAGACCGACCTCGTAATGAGTGTCACGCCGCAAATCGTGCGCCCGTTGCCCACCGGTTCGCAGGTTTACCTCCCCACCTCGCGTCCGCCCATGACGGCCGAGGAAATCAAGACTGAACCGCTCAGCACGCCGAACGCTGCGCGGCCCCGCTTCTAGTCAACGCAGAGTTGAATTTGGGGGAGGATGAAGTGTCGGCACTGAGAAAGGGTGAGGGAAAGCGGGGAGCTCTCAACGTCCTGCTGGTGGCGCCGGAAGCGTATCGGGCTGAAGTACTGGCGTCATTGCAGAACTTGCCCGAGCCCCCGCTCGAGATCACCGAAAAGTCGCCGGACGCACTCGCGTCCGGCAACGGCAACGGCAAGGCCAACGGCAATGGTCATGGTCACGCTCCGCCCGACGTGGTGATGGTGGTCTTCAATGGCGATGAAGAACAATCGCTGAATTACCTCCAGGGAGTTAGTGAAGCCGAACCGCGTCCCGCCATCTTCGCGCTGCTGCGCGAGCGCTCGCCCGGTTTGATGAAGCGCGTCCTGCGCGCGGGCGCCGATGAGCTTTTGTTCCTGCCGCTGGATACGGGCGACGCCACCCGTGCGCTGCTCAAGATCAGTGAATCGCGCCGCCGTGAAGATCAGACCGGGATGGGCACCGTGGTCTCACTGGTGAGCCTGATCGGCGGAGTCGGCGTCACCAGCCTGGCAGGCAATCTCGCGCTGGCGCTGCGCTACTCGCTCGACAAACGCGTAGCGCTTATCGATCTCGATCTACAAGCCAGCGCGCTTTCGGTATTTCTCAACGTGGAACCCGAGCGCACGGTGATGGCGCTCACCGAGGGTGAGAAGAAAATCGATTCCATCCAACTCGAAAGCGCGCTCAGCAAGCATAGCTCGGGAATCTATCTGCTGGCGGCGCCCAAACGGATTGAAGACAGTGAGCTGGTTACCGATGGCGCGATCGGAAACGTTATCGAGATCATGCGCCAGCTCTTCGACTATGTGATCGTCGACTGCGGCACCCATATCGACGCCACCAAGGTCGCGGCCTGGGAGCGCTCCGAGCATCTATTCTATGTCCTCGATCAGTCGATCGGCGCGGCGCGATGTGCCTGGCGTTTTGTCGATTTGTGCAGCCGGCTCGGGCTCAACAACCTGGAGCCCGCGTTCGTGATCAGTCGCTTCATCGCGAATCATCCGATCAGCGAGGAACAGTTGAGTCATACGCTGGCGCGGCCGATCTACGCGAAGATTCCGCGCGATGAAAAAGTCCTCGAACGGGTACAACTCAGCGCGCAGGACCTCTGGCAGGTCGCGCCCAACTCTCCCCTGACCAAGACCGTCGAGGAGATGGCACGCAAACTCGATGGAATCTTCGACGAAGATTTCTCGCGCAATGGCTCGCTGGTTTCGCGCCTGCTGAGTTCCTTCGGCGGGCGAGGATAGGGCACCGACATGAAGCTGCTGGATAAAATTCAGATCAACCAGAACAACGCACCGGCGCCCGGCTTTCAGCGCGCGCTGGTGGTCAGCAAGGAGAAGGTCCGCAAGGATCCGCAATCGGAAGGGTTTCAGCAACTCAAGCTCGCGGTTCATAACCGCTTGTTTGAATCGCTCGACGTCTCGCGCCTGGAAAGCCTCGAGGCCAATCTCGCCTCGCAGAAAGTCACCGCCGCCATTACCGAGATCCTCAACGAAGAAGGACGCCTGCTGACCGACACCGATCGCACCCGGCTGATCGAAGAGATCAAAAACGAGCTGCTGGGGCTGGGGCCGCTGGAGCCGCTCCTGTGGGATGACTCCATTACCGATATCCTGGTTAACGGCGCGCATCAGGTTTACGTGGAACGGCTGGGCAAGCTGAATCCAACCGAGGTGAAGTTCCAGGACGACCAGCATCTGATGCTGATCATCGATCGGATCGTGTCGCAGGTCGGCCGGCGCGTCGATGAGTCGTCGCCGATGGTCGACGCGCGCCTGCCTGACGGCTCGCGTATCAATGCGATCATTCCGCCGCTGGCGCTGGACGGGCCCTCGCTCTCGATTCGGCGTTTCGGCAAACGGCGCTATTCGATCGACGACCTGGTGGCGAAGGACTCCATCACGCCGGAGTGCGTGGATTTCCTGCGCACCATCGTCAAGTCGCGCCTGAACGTCCTGGTCTGCGGAGGCACCGGCTCCGGTAAAACCACTATGCTCAACTGCTTGTCGGCGTTCATTCCGGTCGATGAGCGAATCGTTACCATCGAAGACTCCGCAGAACTCTCGCTTCAGCAGCCGCATGTAGTGCGGCTGGAGACTCGCCCCCCCAACGTCGAAGGCAAGGGCGAGGTCACCCAACGCGACCTGGTCAAGAATGCGCTGCGTATGCGGCCCGATCGCATCGTACTGGGCGAGGTCCGCGGCACTGAGGTTATGGACATGTTGCAGGCGATGTCGACCGGTCACGACGGATCGATCGGAACCATCCACGCCAACAATCCGCGCGAATGCCTGGCGCGGCTCGAAATGATGATGCTGCTGTCCGGAGTTGCCATTCCGCAACGCGCGATGCGGCAGCAGATCGCCTCGGCGTTGAACATGGTCGTCCACGTCAGCCGGCTCTCCGACGGCAGCAGGAAGGTGCTCAAGATATCGGAAATCACCGGGATGGAAGGCGAAATGATCATGATGCAGGACCTCTTCGAGTTCAAACGCGCGGGGCTCAGTTCGACCGGCAAGGTGCTGGGCGCGTTCGGTCCCACCGGAATTCGTTCCGCATACACCACCCAGCTGGAACAGGCGGGCTTCAAATTCGATGCGAGGGTGTTCGCGCGGGGGGAGAAGTAAGCCATGGACCTGGTACTGGCGGGGACCATTTTCGCCTCGATCTTTGCGGTGATGATGATTGTGGCGCTGTCGAGAGGCGGCGGTTCGGAGCAAAAGGAATACGTCACCAGGATGATGTTGCGGCCGGTCGAGGGTGACATCGATATCGACATCACCCGCAAGCGCAAGGATCATCAAAGCGCGCTCGCGATCATTCTTCGTCAGGTAAACGTGCTGAAGAACCTCGAGCACACGATGTGGCAAGCGGGAATTTACTGGCGGGTCTCGGACGTCCTGCTCATCATCGTGCTGCTGTTCGGGGCGGGATACGCCGGTGGTCAGGCATTTTGGGGCGATTTTTACTTCGCGATGGGCGCGGCCTGCGGGTTGGCCGTGTTGCCGATCCTGTACATTCGTTTCCGCCGCAAGCGCCGCCTCAAGGCCTTCGGCACCCAGCTTCCGTTTGCGCTCGACCTGATCAAGGGATCGCTGGAAGCCGGCCACTCGTTGCCGCGTGCGTTGCAAGTGTTGATCGGGGAATTCGCGGATCCGCTGGGCGGCGAGTTTCGGACCGTGCTGGAACAGACCCGCATCGGATTGCCGCTGGGTCGCGCACTGGAAGATATGCTTCAACGGGTGCCCGAGGACGACTTGAAGCTGCTGGTGGTCGCAGTGAAAGTGCAAACCGAAATCGGCAGCAGCCTTGCGGTGATCATCGGACGCCTGTCGGAAATCGTGCGCATCCGTCAGCGTTTGCGGATGCAGATCAGGGCGCTCACTGCGCAGTCGCGGATGGGAGGGCTGGTGGTTGGGCTGCTGCCGGCCATCGTGCTGGCCGCATTCAGCGTAATCCAGCCCGGATACACCGACACGCTTTTCCACGATCCAACCGGGCAGATGATGTTGAAGGCGGCGTGCGTGATGGATCTGTTAGCGGTAATCACCATCCGGCGTCTGGTTCGAGTGGACTATTAAGATGAGTTCTCTGCTGATCTCGATAATGTTCTTCTGCCTGCTCAGCGCGGCGGGCCTCGGTGTGTACCTCGCGCTCTTCGCCAAGAATCGCGTGATCGAGGAACGCTTTACTGATCTCGCTTTCAAGATGCGGGTCGCACAAGGCGGGCTGGACGACGAAGCGCAACAGGCGACCATTTCTACGCTGGTCTTCAAATGGGCTTCGCGCAGAATTCCGCCCCCCGACCTCAATACGCCCAAGGGCGAAAAGCTGGCGCAGACGCTCGCACAAGCGGGATTCATAAAGTCAGGCGCGGCGCAGACCTTTCAGGTTATCCGGGTATTCTGCGCGGTCGGGGCGGCAGTTCTGGCCTGCCTGGGTGCGACGGTTTCCGGTGCTGATTTCGGCCACATCATTATGTTCACCCTGGTGGGCGTGACCACCGGTCTCTTCATTCCGAGCTACTACATCAGCCGCCGCGCGCGAAAACGTCAGGCCGCCATCGCCAAGCAACTCTCCGACGTACTCGATCTGCTGGTGGTGTGCGTCGAGGCCGGGCTGGGACTCTACGAAGCGATCAAGATCGTCGGTACTGAAGCCGAACGCCAAAAGCAGGAAATCGGTACCGAGCTGAGTCTGGTGTCCTCGGAAATCTCGGCCGGCGCCAGCCTTGGACAATCGATGCGAAGCCTCGCGGAACGCACCGCCGTCGACGACATCAAGCCACTGGCGGCAACCCTAATCCAGAGCGAACAGCTAGGCGCGCAAATCGGCCCTGCCCTGCATGCCAGCTCGGACGCGCTGCGCACCCGGCGGCGCCTGCGCGCCGAGGAAATGGCGGCGAAGGCGTCGGTCAAGATTCTCTTTCCGCTGGTGCTGTTCGTATTGCCTGCCATGATTATGGTCATCGTCGGTCCTGCGATGGTCCAGGTCATGCGAACGCTGCACTAAATTCTCATCCGGGAGCGCGGGCGGCCTCGCCCGCCGTGGCGTCTCGCCAGCAATAGCTTGCCGAGCCTAAGTCGTTCAGAGGCCGAGGCGCCGCATCAGCCGATAGAGGGTGGTGCGATCGATGCCGAGCGCGGTCGCCGCGGCATTGCGATTGCCCTTGGCGAAATCGATTGCCTTGCGGATGCGGAGCGCGGCGGCGCGATCGAGGAATTCCTGCAGGGTCCCTTCGTTTGCAACCGTCGAAGCCGACCCCGTGTCCTCTTGCACCGTATTGGTTTCGCCGGAAGCTTCCTCAGGCGGCGCTTTTTCGATCGCTCCGTCGGCCTCTGCCACCGCAGCGATCGTCTCCATCCGTGGCGGAGTCGAATTAGCTCCGTGAGCAGAGGTCGCGGGCTCAACCGTCGCGGGTGTCTCGGTCCACAGCATCAATGCTTCGGTAGAAATTCGCTCGCTCGAGCTCATCACGACCGCTCGCTCGATGACGTTTTCGAGTTCGCGCACGTTGCCCGGCCATGAATAGGTCAGCAGCGCTTTCTCGGCAGCGGGAGTGAGCACCATGGAGCGTCCGGTCTCGGCCGCATGGAGCGCGAGAAAATGCCGCGCCAACGGCAGAATATCCTCGCGCCGCTCGCGCAGGGGAGCGACCTGGATCGCGATCACATTGAGTGCGAAATATAGATCGGGGCGGATGCGGCCTCCCGCGACCTCGCGAGTGACCGGACGATTGGTCGAGGCCACGATCCTCACTCCCGCAGTGCGGGCCGTGCGTCTATGCCCCGCGTCGTCGCCCATCAAACGGAGCAGAGCGGACTGGAATTCGGGAGTCGCCTCGGAAATTTCATCGAGAAAAAAGGTGCCGCCTGATGCGCGTTCAACATATTCGGAGAGCATCGCGGAAATTCCTGTATGCGGGCGCGCGACGCCGTCGCCGGGCGCGAGTAACGGCTCGACCGGGCTGAGCATCTTGAAACTCATCTTGACGAAGGAGCCCTGCGCGCGGCTGCTCCAATGATGCAGCATCCGCGCGATCAGCTCCTTGCCGGTGCCGCTTTCGCCTTCGATCAGGACTGGAGAATTGGCGGGTGCGGCACGGCGCACAATCGCGGCGAGGTTGCGGCTCGAAGCGCTTTCAGCGATAAACGCTGCCGCCATACTGGCGACATCGAGCTGCTCATGCAGTATTCGATTCTCGCGCCGCAACGACGCGATCTCGATCGCCTTGCCGACCACTGCGGTCAGGTCATCGGTGTTGATCGGCTTGGTGAGATAGTCGAACGCGCCTTGACGCATCGCGGCAACCGCCGCTGAGACTGCGGGATTCGCTACCATCAAAATCACCGCCGTTTCCGGCGATTCGTTTTTGACTCTGCGGATAAGATCGCTAGCAGTCTTCGCGGAAGCAAAGTCCGCGACCATAACGTCGGCGCCGCGGTCATTGAGCGTCGCGATCGCCGATTCGCATTCAACAAAGCCGGCGCATTCGTAACCCGCAGCCACCAGCGCAGTGAGGGTTTGCCGGGCCGAGGCGGGTTCGGCATCGACCACGACGATTCGAGGCCGGTGACGGAGGCGCAGCTCGTGTTCCTGTATGGACGGCATGTGGTTTACCCGCGACCTACCGTAACTGCGGTAAATTCGTCAGCGCAAGGGTTAGCAGGTTTTGGCGAATTACCAAAATCGAGCCATCATGTAGACATATGAATACTAACAGTTAGACACACGATTTCGGGCGGCACCGTCGCGGTCCGGAATCGATGTGGAATCTGTCCCGGAAGCGAGGCGCCGGCGCCGTGGGCCTATGGGGTTTTGCTGCCCTCGGCCGCCGAAGAAGGCGGGAGTCCCGCCGACGCATGATCGACTTCATAGCGCCATTTGCCGTGAGACTTGTGCAGCAACTCGCTGGTCCGAACTCTCACGGTGATCGGTTTTCCATCGGGGCCTGCAATGGTCGTATCTAGCTGCCCGAAATGAATGATGTGATCCAGGCCGACCGGGCGCGCATCACTGCTGATCACTTTGATGGACGGCCTCGAGGTACCGGTGCAGTAGCCCTTGATGACTTTTTCAATCGCGGGCTTACCGATCGCGAACTCGCCCTGCCCCGGCCATATGAGCACCGCGTCGTCTTCATAAAGGCCCATGACCGAGGGAATATCGCAGGCCTCAAAGGCCTTGGAGAATGCGTCGTTGACGATCTTGGCCTCTGCGACCGCGTCGGCGTGGGCAAGGCCGGCGAACATCGCGCTGAGCGCTACAAAAGCCAGCGCGATGCGCCTCGCCGTCGGAAGATTGGTCATGGGTAGTTCCTCGTCTTGAGATGGGGACTACTTAGCGCGGACCGGCTCGGGATACAAAATGAGCTGGGTGCATCGCAATGAGCGAAGCCCGAGGCGTGGATTCCGAAGTCGGCGATTGAGGTGACTCGAGGTACGGCTAGCGTTGACGACTTGCGCTTTCAGCGTTCGGGCGTGCCGGATCGTCAAGACCCTCCAACTCCTCGATCGTTGCTTCCGGGTGGGCGCGGTACCACAAAGAATCGGCGCCAAAATCCAGCTCGCCGGGCCATCTAATGCAGTCACCTTCCTCGGCCACAATCACTTTTGCGAAGAATTCGGGATCGCCTAATGATGCGAAAATTCCGCCCTTCGAAATTGTTTCGCGAAACGAGACAATTGAAACGCCTCCTTCTTCCCACTCGATCTCGATTGCGCAGTCAGGCAGCGATCTCACTGTGCGAATAGTTGGCATCATCCGTTGGTAGCCTTCAATTTAAGAATTCGCTCACCTCGTCGCGCCCGTCCCCAGTTTTCCAGCAGTTCCTTCTTGTTGGCCAGCCCCCACCGCCTGATAAGCGCGGCGTCCTGAGGTCGAAGACGCCCCACCAACTCTAGCACAGCTAAGTCGAGAAGGGCGAATTTGGCCGTGACGGCAGCGCCGCGGACGTGAAAGTGCGCCGGCTCGTGGTCTTCGTAATACATCACGATCCGAAGGCCGTCGATTTGCGCAACCGTGGGCATTGCTGATTGCAGGAACTACTTAGCGCGGACCGGCTCGGGATACAAAATGAGCTGGGTGCATCGAAACAACGCGAGCGTCTTACCGCTCTCCTTCGAGGTCACCTTCGCATCCCACACCTGGGTGGTGCGTCCGCCATGCACCAGCGTCGCCTCACATTCGATACTGCCCTCTCGCGCGGTGCCGAGCAGGTTCGCCTTGAGCTCGATGGTGGTGTAGCCGCGGGCGCCGCTCGGCAGATTTTCCATCGTGCCCGAGCCGCACATGCTGTCGGCGAAGGTGATGACGCATCCGGCGTGCAGGAAGCCATTGGGAGAGAGGAGCTCCTTGCGCACGGCGACCGAGCCAACGAGGCGTCCGGTCTCGACGCTGACGATCTCGATGCCGAGGTCGCCGACCCAGGTTCCCTTGCGCATGGCGTTATATTCGCGAGCGGTTGGCATTCAGCGCGATGGATTGCCTGTGGACCAGGATTTGGCTCCCCGGGCCGGACTCGAACCAGCGACATGGTGGTTAACAGCCACCCGCTCTACCGACTGAGCTACCGGGGAGCACGATCAGCGCGACCTGAACATTGTTAGGTATCTGCGTCGGCGAGACAAATCAAGTTGCACACGATCGGGTCACTGCTCCAGCGCTAGCTTAGGCGGTGCTGCATGGCGCCGGATGGGTTTCCTTCCGCTGCCTGGGTATTCTGTTCATGACAAGGGAAAAATTTGAAAATCGATTGCGTGCGTGCTGCTGCGCGCGGCGGGGCGCCTTCGTCCGCCTCGCCCAGCCTACGCACGGTTCGAAGCTGGTCAAGCATATGGTGTTCATCCTGAAGGAGATCTCGATTTTCGGTCGGTGGTGTTCTCGTTTCCTCGCTGCGGCGGGTGGGATATGAAATCTGCCTGATGTCCAACGCTGATGCCTCCCGCATACATGAGCAGATTCTCCGGACCTATCAAACGCGCACGCTGGTCGGCGAAGACGGCGCCGGCCACAAGCTGCGGCCGGGCGCGGTTTCATATGAGCGCGGCGAGTTCATCGCGCAGATGATTTCGCGCGCGGGCGCGACGCGTACTGTGGAGACCGGATGTGGCTCCGGATTGTCCGCGCTCTTCATCCTCGAGGCGATCGTAAAAAATGGTGCTGGGGCCGGCGCGCACGTCATCATGGATCCCGAGCAGGATAGTTTTTTTCAGGGGGTCGGCAAGCGGCTCATCAAGACTGCGGGCGCATGGGAAAATGTCGACTTCCATCTCGAGCGCTCGCAAATCGCAATGCCGCGGCTATGGGCCGAAGGGCGCGTCTTTGACGCGGTTTACATCGATGGCGACCATAAGTTCGATGGCGTCTTCTGCGATGCATACTACGCGCATCGGCTGCTTAAACCCGGCGGCCTCATCGTGATCGATGACGTCTGGATGGACGCGGTTTATCTCGCTTGTCACTTCCTCGAAGAGAGCTATCGCTATGTGAACATCGGCGAATTGCGCCAGGGTTATTCGTCGGCGGGCGCCGATGCGTGCATCGATGAGTCCTTCACCTATGGCAAGGCGAAAAATCGCCCAAGCATCCGCGCCTACCAGAAGCCACTCACAGATATCGCCGAAGATGACAGCTTCAACCTGCCCTTTGCGCCGCTCGAAGGCGAAATCCCCGAAGACATCAAACGGCGGCGGGTCAGCGACTTGAGCAGGGAAGCGCTGGTCGAACTTTCGAAAGGGCAGCCGCAAAACGCGCGCAAGCTTCTCCTTCGGGCGCTGCGCTTTCAGCCTACTCGGCTTAAAACCTACCTGCGACTTTCGCGGACGTTTCTGCCGCCCGGCCTAGCGCGTGCGCTGGGCGGCAAAACTCATCGCTCGGGAGATCCACATTCCTAGCCAGCGTTGGGAGCATGAACACGATCGGCATCCTGGCTAACGACCCACTGGCACTACGCCGGCGACGAATGATAATTCATAGGGGTCGTCATTTCGGAATGAACCAGGCGGGAACCATAAAAACCCATCGCAGCTTGCCCCTCGCGGCAGCATGGGGCGCCGGGGCGGGCGCGACGTTGCTGTTGTTTGCGGCGGTCCTCGTGGTCCCGGTCATCCGCGCGAGAAACACGATCCCCGAGGCACCGCAAATCGCCGAAGGACGCACCACCTGCGGCGACCACTACAATTCGCTGATCGCGCAAGCCAAGGACGACCTGCTCAAGGGCGACCGGGCGGGATCGGTCAGGTTGTTGCGCGCGGCCCAGGTCCAGCTGCACCTCTGCGCGGTGCGCACGACCCAGGACGTCGACGCATCCTTCCCCAATTGACTCCCGGCCCGAGGGCGAAATCGGGAAGCGATGCTTGATCTCGTCGCCAATGTGCCGCACCATTCCGTTCGTTCAATTCAATCATGATTACCGCTGCCCGAAAATCAGTTGCCGGCGATCCCGCCGCCCCAGCTCCACGCCGCCGCGGCTCCCTCGATCAGGTTCTGATCGACGCCGCGATGGACTTGTTCGCCTCCTACGGATACCGAGGCACCTCGCTCTCGCGCATCGCGCGCGCGGCCGGCGTCACCAAGGGCGCCCTCTACTGGCACTTCAGCGACAAGGAAGAATTTTTCCTCGCAGTAGTCGAGAAGGTACTCAGCGAATGGGGTCAGCGTTATCCGCGGCCGATCACCACCAAAAAGGAATTCTCCAAGGCGTTTTTGTGGACCTTCGAGAACATGGCGGTGCTCAATGAGAAAAATCCCTGGGTCAGCCGCCTGCTCCTCATCATCACCCTCGAATCACACAAGATAAGCCCGCGCGTGCTGCGCGAGATGCGCCAGGCCAACCTCGGCTACCTGCGCAACTTTCGCGTCCTGGTGGACCACGGCAAGGAGGTCGGCGTTTTCGACGCCGCGCTCGATGCGCAATGGGCCGGGACCCAGATGTTCGCCAGTTACCTGGGCCTCGCGAATTTGTGGTATCTGCACGGTCCGCGCTTCGATTTGCGCCGCTCGCTGGCGCGGCAGGCGCGCGAGTTCATGCGCCAATGGAGCGCAAAAAAATGAAGGCCGGGCTGATCTACGAGATCGAGACAGTCCAGCCTTTCAAATCGCCCACTTACGAGGCCGACGTTTATCGCGAGACGCTGGAGCAGATCGAACTCGCCGATCGCCTTGGCTTCGACTCAGTGTGGACGGTCGAGCATCACTTTCTCCACGAATTTTCCTACTGCTCGGCCCCCGAGGTCTTCCTTGGATGCGTCGCCGGCCGCACCAAACGCATTCGCATCGGTCATGGGGTCGTGGTGCTGCCGTTCAATCATCCACTGCGAGTGGCCGAAAGAATCGGCGTGCTGGATATCGTCTCCAATGGCCGGGTCGAGTTCGGTACCGGTCGCGCTACCACGATGGACGAGATCCTCGGCTTCGGCATGACGCCTGCGGAGACGCGACCGCGCTGGGCCGAGGCGGTCGAGATGATTCCGCGCATGTGGCGCGAGGATCCCTTCACGCATCAGGGTAAGTACTGGCCGGTCGAGCATCCGGTCTCGGTGATTCCCAAGCCGGTGCAGAAGCCGCATCCGCCGATGTGGGTCGCGTGTACCAATCCCCTCACCTTCGAGCTCGCCGCGCAGAAGGGTCTCGGCGCGCTATGCTTTACACTCGGCGTCGAGCTGCGCGATGTTGCACCGCGCATCAAGCTGTACCGCGACACCATCAAGCACGCGCAGCCGGTCGGGCAATCGATCAATAATCAGGTCTCGCTCAACATCATGGGACTTATCGACGACAATCCGAAGAAGGCCGAAGACCTCGCGCACGACGCGGTGCTCTGGTACGTGCGCAAGGGCTTTACGCTGGTGTCCTCGGTCGCTGAGGCGAAGAACAAAGACGAGTCGTACAAGTATCTGAACACTGCATCGAAATTCGATCCGAAGCAGATTACCGGCGACTACTATGGCTTCCTCAAGGGTGACGATCTGATCGCGGTGGGAGGCGCGTCCGAAGCGCTGCGCATCGCGCGGCGCTATCGCGAGCTCGGCGCCGATCAGGTGCTGTTCTTCCTGCAATACGGCGCGATTCCGCATGCGCAGATCATGCGCTCAATCGAGATCCTCGGTGAGAAAGTGCTGCCCGAAATTCAATCATGGCCAACCTCCGGCGGCATCACCATTTGCGACCCGCAGGCCGGCGCTTGCTAGCGTTCGGCGACCGCCAAAGAAAGTCCCTAGCGTTTATGTCCGTTGGCACGGGGCGCCGCTGCCGGCATGAACGACGGGTTCCTGAGAAGCTCCGCGCTCCACGGACAGGGTTCCGGGAAAAGGCGCTCCCATTGCAACTTATCAAGGCCCATTTCCGCGCCGGCCGTTCGCCGCGCACGGCGATACGCGACCTCGATGAGTTTGCCGAGTTTCGGCGCGAGGCTCGGCGAATGTTCGATACGTTCTTCGATTTTGTCGCGGGCGTTGTCGATGGACGCTTGCCATCCGCCGCCCCGGTGCCCGGGTTGGTATGCCCACTTGAGGAGGTGCGTCAGCAGTCTCTCAAACTGACTCTCGAGGCCGCGCTCCTCTCGTCCAGCCATCGCTTGGAGTTCCTCGGCCAGCTCTGCCCAGTCGACGTGTGGGTGGCTTCGGTCCCGCAAGACTTTCGCCTGGCTCAGGAGCCAGGCATGAAAATCTAAATCTCGCGAGAGCTTTTCCGCGCCCACAGGCGAGGGCCGGGAGGCTGTATGCGCTGACTTACCCGACATCGTGCGTCCATGCTATCACACATCAACGTTTCTCGCCGCTCTGAAGCGTTGGTCGGCGGCGACCGCACAGGAGAAATCGATGGACCTTGGACTGCAATATGAAATTCAGCGCTCGCGCCCGCATTACCCAGGCTTCATGTACGACATCTACCATCAGGCGACCGAGCAGGTGATTTTGGCCGACAAGCTCGGCTTCCACTCGGTGTGGACCGTGGAGCACCACTTCCTCAACGAATGGTCCTATTCATCGGCGCCCGAGGTCTGGTACGGCGCGCTCAGCCAGGTCACCAAAAATATCCGCCTTGGTCACGGCGTCAGCCTGTTGCCGATTCCGTTCAATCATCCGGTGCGGGTGGCCGAACGCATCGCCGTGCTCGATATCATGTCCAATGGGCGCGTCGAATGCGGCACCGGCCGCTCGATCACCGAGCAGGAACTGGGCGGGTTCAACATCAATCCGGAAGATTCGCGCCCGATGTGGGAAGAGGCGGTCGCGCAGATTCCGAAAATGTGGACCCAGGAAATCTATGAAGGCTATCAGGGCAAGTACTTTCAGATTCCGCCGCGCGAGGTGATTCCCAAGCCGATCCAAAAGCCGCATCCCGCGATGTGGGTGGCGGCCACGCAACCGTCAACCTGGGAGGTCGCGGGTCATAAGGGCATCGGCGCGTTGGGGTTTGGCATTTCCGAGCCGGGCGTCATCGACAAACTGGTGGAGACGTACAAGAAGGCCATCGCCAATTGCGAGCCGGTCGGCTCCTTCGTCAATGACAGAGTCGCCGCCGCCACCGTATGCGTCTGCGCTCCGACGCGCGAGGAAGCGATCGAGCTCGGCAAGGGCGCGATCGATTTCACCACTCGCAAGGGCGCGGAACTCTTCACGCCCTTCGCCAACAAGGATGTGAAGGGCTACGAGTACTACAAGAAGATGGCGCAGCAGGCGGTCGCGATCGGTGACTATCGGATGTCGACCGAGAGCCTCCAGAAACGCATCGATTCGGGCTCGGTGATGGTCGGCGATCCCGAGGATTGCCTGAAAGTCGCGAAACAATACCAATCGGCGGGCGTAGATCTGCTGATGGCGTTGGTGCAGGTCGCCGCGCTTCCTCATGAAAAGGTAATGCAGACTATCGAGCTGCTGGCGAAGCATGTGATGCCGAAGATCAAAAACGGCTCCTCGGCGCAGTCGGCGGCCGCGGGCGCCTAGATCTCTTCAAGGGCGCGTCGGCATCGTTCGGCGCGCCCTTTTCTTGATCTTATTCTTTGCGTCCCCTCCCTCGCTTTTTTCTGCGAGAGAGGGTGGATGGCGCAGTTGTCGCTCTGCGGTTTAGGCGACAACTGTACCAGACGAGTGAGAGCCGGGCGCGCTGCGCGCCCGGGGGTGGGACGAAAGTCCAATTTCGCTTTCGCTCCGATGCGGTGACAATCATCCACAAATCTTGTCTTGACGCGCGAGGTCTGAAGAATCGTGAGAATTTTGAATTGGAAAAATATTAACCATCGATCGATCTCTAGCCGGTCAGCTTTCGTCGCCGGCGTTTTTATGATCGGTTTGTCGGCATGCTCTACCACTTCCGCGCCGCCACCACCTCAGCCGATGACTCAAGCAGCTGCGCCAACCGGCGAACATCTGGCCGGAATTGGCTCAGAGACCGTCGTCACAATTCATGGCAAGATTGTCTCGGTCGATCGCGAGAAACAGCTGGTGACGATTCAGGGCCCGGACGGCAAAAATTTCCCGATTCACGTCTACAATCCCTACAACCTGGCGGCCGCCAAACCGGGTGAACCGTTCGTGGCGCGCTTTTATGAAGTCGTAACGGTGCGCAAGAAACTCCCGAATGAGAACATCCCCAGCGTCTCGCTCCAGCAGGGAATCATCAGTGCATCTCCGGGACAGACCCCCGGCGCGGTCGCCGGCACGCAGACCCAGGTCGTCGCCACCGTGAGTGCAATCGACACGGTTAAGAACACCGTCGAGCTAACCGGACCGGATGGCGTCGTCGAAACCGTCAATGTGGAGAATCCCGAAAATCTCACGCAGGTGAAGGTTGGGGAGCAGATCGTGATCACCTTGACCAATGTGGTCGCGATCGCGCTCGAAAAGGAATCTGCGACGTAGATCCTGAAAACTTCTACCCTTCGGCGTCCCCTCTCTCGCTTTTTTCTGCGAGAGAGGGTGGATGGCGCAGTTCATGCGGATGGCTGCGAGCATGAACTGTGCAGACGGGTGAGAGCCGGTGGGCGTTCTCGCCCGACGGTGGTGGAGCGCCACACTTCTCTGTAAAGAGTGGTGCGCCGGCTTTGTCGGCGCGCCTTCCTTTTTTGCCCGCACTTCTTTTTTCTGTCATCCCGAGCGAGGCTGCCGAGTCGAGGGACCTCCGCGAAGCGATTTGCCTGTCTCCTCGGCTGCGCACCCGCGTGTCCTGACTTGCACGCTAACATTCGATTGCGAGTATTTGTGGAGTGACGGACACTGAGTGTCACGTGGCATCATGCGCGACTATTCCCTCGACTCGGCAGCCTCGCTCGGGATGACAGAAAAGAGAGAACGCGACACGAATAAGAAATGGTGGCCGGTCAAGCAGAATAGGGGCACATGGGAGTTTTTGTAAGCACCCGCATTTACTTCTTTCTCCTTTTCCAAAATCAGATGTGCTACGGAAGCGCCGTTTGACTGGGCACTTTCTTGGAGCCGATTTTCTCTCTTTTGTCATCCCGAGCGAGGCTGCCGAGTCGAGGGACCTCCGCGAAGCGATTCTACTGCAGGCCGCTTCTCGCTTTCAGGAAGTGGTGTATGCTCTCGCCGATTCTGACGAGCTGAGCGATGTCCTGAGGAACTGTTGGGTAAATCGGGATTGGGGGTTCGTTGAAATCGTGTATAAAGCACGAGACGAACTGCCCGATCTTTTCTTGCTGATGCCCAAGCTCTTCGCAGAGGTCAAACTTCAGATTAATCCTCGCTTCAGAGATTTGTTCTTCGAGTGCACGATATTGAAATTGTTGTTCTGTGTTCAGCCCGCAGGGCGGTACGTAGAGAGGAAACCGATGAGCCGCCGGGTCACGCCGAGCTTTTAGGTCCTGATGCCACTTCGACTGCTGGTCCAAAGATACCTTCAACGCATCGAAATTCGAATCCTTGAGGATAACCGAGGAAAAAAGTCCGACTTGTGCGGGTTTGAGCTGAGCGACCCTGTCAGGCGTTATTTCATACAGAAGGCACCAGGCATAGTTGTCGAGAACGCCAACGATGTTGATGTAGATCGTGTTCAGGTCGCGGTCGACGGTCGAGAGATCATTGTGCGGAAGCGGCTGGGTACGATCGAGCGCCACGAAGTCGAAGGCAAGTTCGCGGTAGGAATTCCAGATCATTCCAAGCCGTCGGCCCACGGCATAGCGCAGGTACTGTTTTGCCCGTTCGCTTGCGAGCGCAGCCTCCACTTGGCCAAGCCGAAGCCACATGTCTCTTAATGCATCGTGAACCGCAAATGTATGCATCTCCTCGGCTTTGCGCCTGAAGTAGTCGGCAGCTTCCAATCCTGGATTTGGACCCATCTGCGGTAGGTATGATTTTAGATGATGTTCAAAATCGAGTTTGTCCATCTCGGCACCGTCAAACGCGCTGCGCGCGCATCGCTTCGCGGAGGTCCCTCGACTCGGCAGCCTCGCTCGGGATGACAATGTAAGAACTGCTCGCAAAAGATTTGGAGGGCTGAGTTGCCTCAGCCCTCCCGCCGTTCCCACATCCACAACCGCCACACCACATCATGAAGCGGTTCTAACCCGCTTGTTTTCTTTGCGGGCCCCGGAGGAAGCCCGCATCATCCAACCGCGAGAGCCTTAATCAAGCGCCGCCGCGCGCCTTCTTATTCATCCTCAGCCGCCACATCCCCAACGGCTCTCCCTCACCACCACGCGTTCCTCCGGGGCCTTCAAACAACCCCCGCCGCCACCCTCACCCGATTGACGACATGCTTCACATGATCGTCAATCGACCTCTCCCGGCGTGCGGCTTCGCAAGCTCAGCCGCGGGAGAGGGACCTTTTCTATCTGCTGCCGCGCCGCGAAGCCCTGCCAATGCGCATGAAACCGCGTCCGCCTCATCTCCTCCGCCATGGCGATGCGCATCCGCTTCGTAACGCAGGTCTCGAATACCAAAGGATCCGAACTTTCCACCAGCCGCCACTCAGAGTTAGCGGGCTGGTCTACCTCGCATCGGAACACGAACACCGTCGCGCACATGCGGCATTGGACATCGACGCGATGCACATCGCCAATCTCGGAGAGCATCCCGTCGCATTCATCGAGTGGATGCCCGAGCTTGCACAGCGCGACGAAGTCATCCGCCACCGAAAGTTCACTCACACCATCTGACTCAGCTTCCACCGCGCACCTCACCTAGAACAGCGCCGCTCTCGGCCTTGAGTCGCTTGTGTCAACGCCCCGGTCATTAACTTCCGAGCCCGTCTTCTCCGCCCCCAGCAAGATTCCTTCAGCGCCGTGTTTATGTTGAACCCGATGCCGTCATCGAGAATCCATGCGCCTTGATTCTCGTCGTCCTTTCGCAGTTTCAAGTTAGCGCCGCCGCAGCCGTTGCAACGAATAGTAGCGACGTACTGCCGTGGTGACTCCACTAGGGGAACTTCGATCGCAAAAGAATCAAAGTGGCCTAATGCCTTTGCCGCCCGAAATATCTGGGTTCTCGCAGCTTATAGGACTGGTGCAATCTCAAATCGAAATTCCTCTCACGACTTTCCTCGCTTGAAAACCCCTACTTCAGCTCACGAGCACCCGCTCGTACTTCCACAATTCATGCATTTGTAGCAGGCGCCGTTGCGTACCATGATGCATCCGCAATCGGGACACGGAGGCGCATCCGCCTGGTTGATGAATGCCTGCCGAAGCCCGCCGTCCTTGCCCTCGCGCAGGATCGGCGTCGAGGGCTGCGGCGCCGAATGCGCCAGTGTCAGCGTCGGCTTGTCATCGAGGCCTTCGCGCGACTGCTCGACGATGCCGACCTCGCGCTTCGCGTCCTCATCGAGGAACTTCGACGCCATCCAGCGGAACAGGTAGTCGATGATCGACTTCGCGTACGGGATATTCGGATTCTTGGTGAAGCCCGACGGCTCGAAGCGCATATGCGCGAACTTGTCGACCAGGAACTGCAACGGCACACCGTACTGCAGCGCGTAGGAAATCGCAGTCGCGAACGAATCCATCAGCCCGGAGATCGTCGAGCCCTGCTTCGACATGCTGATGAAAATTTCACCCGGATTTCCATCCTCGTACATGCCGACCGTGATATAGCCCTCGTGGCCCGCGATATCGAACTTATGCGTGATCGAATGGCGCTCGTCGGGCAGCTTGCGCCGGCTGAGATGACCCTCGCTCGCGGCCATCGCTTTGATTTCGGCGGGCGCCGCTGCTTTCTCGGTGCGGCCGGTGTTGAGCGGCTGGGTGCGCTTGGAGCCGTCGCGATAAATCGCCACCGCCTTGAGCCCCAGTTTCCACGCCATCATGTAGGCTTCTTCTACATCCGCGGGGGTAGCCTCGGCGGGCATGTTGATGGTCTTGGAAATCGCGCCCGAGATGAACGGCTGCACCGCGCCCATCATCTTGAGATGGCCCTGGTAGTGGATGGTGCGCGAGCCGGCGCGCGCCTTGAACGCGCAATCGAAAATCGGCAGATGCGCGTCGGCAAGCTGCGGTGCGCCCTCGATAGTGTCGTGCTCATCGAGGTACTCGACGATTTCCTGGATCTCCTTGGAATCGTAGCCGACCCGCTTGAGCGCGCGCGGCACCGTCTGGTTGACGATTTTCAGCATCCCGCCGCCGACCAGCTTCTTGTATTTGACCAGCGCGATGTCGGGCTCGATGCCGGTGGTGTCGCAGTCCATCATGAACGCGATGGTGCCGGTCGGCGCGATGACGGTCGCCTGTGAGTTGCGATAACCGGCGGTCTGGCCCAGGCGCAGCGCCTCATCCCATGACTCGCGCGCGGCACGGAGCAAATCGAGGGGGACATACGAAGGATCGAGCTTGTAGGCGTGTCCGCGGTGGCGCTCGATCACCTTCAGCATCGGCTCGCGATTGACCGCATAGCCGGAGAAGGGGCCCATCTGCTCGGAGATGCGCGCCGACTGGAGGTAGGCCTCGCCGGTCATCAAGGCGGTGATGGCGGCGGAATAGTTGCGGCCCTGCTCGGAGTCATAAGGGAGTCCTAGAGCCATCAATAGCGCGCCTAAATTGGCGTAACCGAGTCCCAACTCGCGGAAATCGCTCGCGGTCTTCGCGATTTCATTGGTTGGATACGAAGAGTTATCAACTAAAATATCCTGCGCCGTGATCATCACATCGACGGCGTGGCGGAACGCGCGCACGTCAAATTCGCCGCGCTCATCGATGAACCTCAGCAGGTTGATCGATGCGAGATTGCATGCCGAGTTGTCGAGATGCATGTACTCGCTGCATGGATTCGACGCGTTGATGCGGCCAGTGTTGGGGCAGGTGTGCCACAGGTTGATGATGGTGTCGAACTGCATGCCGGGATCGCCGCACGCATGCGCCGCCTCGGAAATCTTTTTCATCAACTCGCGGGCGGGAAACTCTTCGCATACCTCGCCCGTCTTGACGTAACGAGTCTGCCAGTTGGTGTCGTTCTGGACCGCGCGCATGTACTCGTCGCTGACGCGCACCGAGTTGTTCGCGTTCTGGAAAAACACCGAGCTGTAGGCCGGGCCGTCGAGCGAGCCGTCATATCCGGCATCGATGAGCGCCCACGCCTTCTTCTCTTCCTCAACCTTGCAGCTGACGAATTCCTTGATGTCGGGATGGTCGGCATTGAGGACCACCATCTTCGCGGCGCGGCGCGTCTTGCCGCCCGATTTGATGACGCCCGCGGAAGCATCGGCGGCTTTCATGAAGGAGAGCGGTCCTGAGGCGGTCCCGCCCGAGGAAAGTTTTTCCTTGTTGGAACGAAGGGATGACAGGTTGACGCCCGAGCCGGAACCGCCTTTGAAGATCATCCCCTCGTTGCGATACCAGCCAAGGATCGACTCCATCGAATCTTCGACCTTTAGGATGAAGCATGCGGAGCACTGCGGTTTTTCGTCGATGCCGACATTGAAGTAGACCGGGCTGTTGAACGAGGCCTTTTGCGTGAGCAGCAGATGCAGCAGCTCGGCGCGGAAGGTCTCGCGCGCATCGGCGCTCGGGAAGTACGCCTGTTTTTCGCCCCATCCGGCGATAGTATCGACCACGCGCAGCACGAGCTGGCGCACCGAGGTCTCACGCTTGGGGCCATTGGTGTCGTGCGGGTCCTCTTTCAGCGGTCCGCGGAAGTACTTCGAGACCACCACGTTGGTCGCGGTCTGCGACCAGGCGCGCGGTACCTCGACGTCCTTCTGCTCGAAGACGACACGCCCGTCCTCGCCAGTGATGACGGCGGTGCGGAGTTCCCATTCGAGCTCCGACATCGGATCGACGCCGGGCCGGGTATTGAACCGTTCCAGCGCAAAGCCGCGCGGCCGAGTCGAGCTCGGCGCGGGATTCGAATGGCTTTGTTCCGTCGCTTTTGGCATCCTACCTTCCAAGTCGGTACCTAAATCTCGCGCTCCCCCAGCCATCCCCGCCTCCGTCTTTTCCGCCATCCGAGTGGCTTTGTTTTGCACCAGTCTCGGTGGGTTCGGAGATTATCAATTGGCGATTGAAACACAACCTGTAGTATCCGCCATCAATCCACAATACCACATAATAGCTGTGGATAACTCTTCGCCATAGCTTCGCTCGCATGAAATTTCATGAAAAATGTATGGAGATTTAGTTAAGTCCAGCTAATGCGCGGTCGATATCGTATTGAGGCCGAATCCATTGGGAGAGAGTGCGCAGCGCGGATTCGTTCGGGTCTCAACTTGGGTCGGTGGACTTATCCGCGAACATCCCGCTTTCGGCTCACCTATCCACTGCGCTATCTCTGTGCATGATGGGGACAAGGTCGAGATATCGCCCGCCCGAGCGCATCGCCAGCGCGCTGCAACCGATCCTGGACCGCCTCGATAGCGAGGGTCACTTCGGCATCGTGCGCCTGATGAAGACGTGGCCCGAGGTGGTCGGCGAGACCATCGCGCGCCGCACCGAGGTCCAATCGCTCAAGTTTCACACGGCCGTAGTGAAAGTATCGGGCGCGATGTGGATCCAGGAACTCAACCTGATGAAGCTGCAAATCCTGTCGCGCTTGCGCGAGGCGCTGCATGACGACAGCGTCCGCGACATCCGTTTCGTGAGGGGAACGCTGAGTCGTCGTGAGCGTCCGAAGCTGCGGTCGGTGCCGCGCGCGACGAGGCATTCCGTGGAATTGCCGGAGCTGAAGGATCCCGAGTTGCGGCGCGCCTTCGAGGATCTCATCGAAGCATGGGGTCGCGCGAGCAGATAGGAAAAGAGTCCAGGCAAAACACCAAGACACCAAGGTGGGATAAGTGGCTCGACTGCGTTAGGCGCAGGATCAAGAGGTCGCGGCCTCGGAGCAGACGGGCAGATGCGGGCCGCAGCAGCCCTCCTCGAACACCAAGGGAAGATCAAGAAGAAAAAGATTGCGGGCAACAAGATGGGAACGGTAAAACAGTAAAGAATCGAAACTTCTGGGATTTGTCTTCTTAATCTTCCCTTCGTGTCGAAAGGCCCGCTGCGGGCCGCATCTGCTGGCCGGATTCCGAGGCCGCGATTCCTTGATCCTGCGCCTAATGCGGTGGAGCCCCTTATCCTACCTTGGTGTCTTGGTGTTTTGTCTGGCTCCTGCTCCGAGGCTTTTGGTCATCAAATAGTGGCTATGCCCCTTCGGATGATCCTCCTCAACGCCGAAGACGTGATAGCCCAGCTTCTCGTAGAGCGGGCGCGCCTGGAAGCTGAAGGTGCCAAGGAAGGCGTTGCCGCATCCTTTCGCGATCGCATGCTCTTCCGCGGTCGCCATCAGCCTCGATGCGTGCCCATTGCCGCGCAGGGAGCGATCCACCCATAAGTACGCGATGTACATCCAGTCGCCCCAGATATTTCCCAGCGCGCCGCCAAGGATTTCGCCCTCGCTATCGCACAGGAAGAAGTTGTGCGGCGACCATTCCCGCTCCGGGAGTCCCATCGCCGCGTAGGCATGCGTGGTGATGCCCTGCCGCACCACCGCCTCCGCATCCTTCGATGCATACGGATGCATTACGATTGCCAAATCCTTCACGTGCAGCGGACGCACATCGTTCTTGTCGAGTAGCTTGAGGAGGAAGTAGCGAGCGTGCGGCGGGGCAGGATGATTTTTTAATTCGGCGTAAACGTTATACCCCAGCGCTTCGTATAAAGGACGTGCCTCATAGCTGCCGGTCTGCAGGTGCGTATGCGTACAGGATTTTTCCAGCGCGTATTGATGGGCCCGCGCCATCAGCTCGCTTCCATAGCGGCGGCCGCGAATCGATTCACTAACCCACAAGCTGCCGACATGAAGCCATCCGCCCCAGATATCGCCGAGCAGACCGCCGAGGATTTCCCCGCCGCGGCCCTTGATGAAAAATCGCACGGGGTAATAGTCGGGCAGGCCAGTGACCGCGATATTGTGCTGATCGACGCCGCGAATGACGGTCTCGTTCCATTCCCGTGGGGGATAGGATTCGGTCACGATTTTGAGTTCGCGCATTGCCGCAGTACCTATCAAAGTGCCCGCGATGGAACCATCGGTGAAAGCGTCGGGTTGCATCGTAAATCGCGTCGGTACGTAGTTGATGATGGAGCCCAAGGCGATGCGTGAAGCTGCCAACATGAGCGGTGAGGAGCGCGCGATGCATGCGCTCAACCGGCTCGCGTTCGGGCCGCGCCCCGGCGACTTCGAGCACGTCCGCGCTATCGGCGTCGAGACCTATCTCCATCAGCAGCTAAATCCCGAATCTATCCGCATTCCCGGTTCGCTCGTCGATCGCGTGCATGACCTGCATACGCTGCATATGACACCGGGCGAGCTGTTTATCGAATACCAACGCCCGATCATGATGGCGCGCAAGCAGGATCCGAACGACAAGGACAATCAGAAGGAGCTGCGCGAGCGCCGCCAAATCGTGATGCGCGAGGCGGTCGAGGGCCGATTGCTGCGTGCCCTCGAGGGGCCACGTCAACTGCAAGAGGTGATGACCGCGTTCTGGTTCAATCACTTCAACATCTTCGCGGGTAAGGAACTTTGCGCGGTGTGGACCGGCTCCTTCGAGGAAGTCGCGATTCGCCCGCATACGCTGGGACGTTTTCGCGACCTGCTCGCCGCCACGGCGCGCCATCCCGCGATGCTCTACTACCTCGATAACTGGCAGAACACTGCGCCCGGCGCACCTGGTTCAAAGGGCCAGTTCCAGGGCATCAACGAAAATTACGCGCGCGAGCTGATGGAGCTGCACACGCTCGGCGTCAACGGCGGGTACGCGCAAAGTGATGTCATCGCGTTAGCGCACATCCTTACCGGATGGGGCCTGCCCAAACGCGGCGGTAATGGCGGCGGGCAACGGCGTGCCAATGAAGAGGACGTCGAGGTTTTTCGCGGCGGTCTATTCGGCATACGTCGACGGATGAATCGAAGTCGCGCACAGGCCCCCGGGTTCGGTGACGGGAACGCATTCTACTTCGATCCCGATCGCCATGACTTCAGCAATAAGGTACTGCTCGGCCATACGATCAAAGGCGGCGGCGCAAGCGAGGTCGAGCAAGCGCTGGATCTGCTGGCGCGCCATCCCTCGACTGCGAAACATATTAGCTATCAGCTCGCGCAATATTTCGTTGCCGATGAGCCGCCGCCCAATTTGGTCGCGCGGATGGCGGCCCGCTACAGCGAGACCGACGGCGATATTCGCCAGGTCCTCGCGACCATCTTTACCAGCGGCGAGTTCTGGGATCCTCGGCGCTTTCGTACCAAGTACAGGACCCCGTATGAGTATGTGATTTCGATGGTTCGTGCGGCGGGCGCGCCGGTGACGAATTTTCGCCCCCTCGCAGGCACGATGCAGTTGCTGGGGATGCCGACCTACGGATGCCTGACGCCCAACGGATATTCCAACACGCAGGATGCGTGGCTCAATCCTGACTCGATGATGGCGCGCCTTAGTTTCGCGACCGCATTCGGCAACGGCAATCTTCCGCTCGAGGCGCCGCCCTTCGACGGCGATAGCAACGGTGGCAATCGTGGCTACTTCAACAAGAAGGGAGTCACCAACATCAAGCTGGAGGCGAACCCTGCGAAGCCGGGCCGCAAGATGGAACCGCTCGATGCGACCGCGCTGACGGCGACGCTCGGCAACGCTTTCTCGAGCAAGACGCGCGATGCGATCGAAACAGCGCCGCCCCAGCTTCGCGCCGCGATGGTGCTGGGGTCGCCGGAATTCATGATGAGGTAGACCTAACCCCTAGCCCCTTCCCGCACGGGAAGGGGAACCAGAACGGGTGGATTATGAGTGATAGGAACAACGAATTACGCGAAGGAAGTGGCTCCTTCCTTGCTGACCCCCCTTCCCTAAAGGGAAGGGGACGGGGGTTAGGTCGCCGCGAATTCCTCCGCCGTGCTGCTATGGTTTCCGCCGCGGGAATCCTCCTCCTCGGCCCCAATGCCTGGGCGGCGCGCGCCCTCGAAGGCGATTCCAGCAAGCAACGAATCGTAGTCATCTTTTTGCGCGGCGCGGTGGACGGGCTCAATGTCGTGGTGCCGTATGGCGAGCCCAACTATTACGATGCGCGCCCCACCATCGCGATCGGACAGCGCGGCGGCGAGGCCGGCGTCCTCGACCTCGATGGATTTTTCGGGCTTCATCCCGCGCTCGAGCCGATGATGCCGTACTGGAAAGACAGCACGCTCGCGTTCGTGCATGCGTGCGGCTCGCCCGATCCGACGCGATCGCATTTCGACGCGCAGGATTACATGGAGAGCGGCACGCCCGGAGTCAAATCGACCAATGACGGATGGCTCAATCGCACGCTTGCGGTAATGCCCGGAAGTCACAGCCCGACCGAAGCGCTCAGCCTCGGCGCGACGGTGCCGCGTATCCTCGCGGGCAGGATGGCAGTCGCGAACATGCCGCTGGGGCGCGCAGCCGCACGTCCGATGCCGCTCGATCGGCCGATCGTCGAAACCTCATTCGATCGGATGTACGACCGCGGCGACGTGCTCAGCAAAACCTATAAGGAAGGGCGTGAGGCGCGCGCGCACCTGATGTCGGAGCTCGAGCAGGATATGACGGAGGCGAACGGCGGTGCGCCCGGGCCGCAAGGTTTCACCGATGACGCGGACCGCCTCGCGAAGCTGATCCGACGTGACCCGAGCATCCGCATCGGATTCCTCGCGCTCGGCGGATGGGACACGCACGTCAACCAGGGCGGCGCATCGGGGCAGCTCGCAGGCCATCTGAAGCCGCTCGCCGAGGGCCTCGCACATTTCGCCGACGCGCTCGGACCTGCATACGGCGACACGGTCGTCGTCGTGATTTCTGAATTCGGTCGCACCATGCATCAAAACGGCAACGGCGGCACGGATCATGGTCATGGCAACGTGATGTGGGTGATGGGCGGCCCGGTACGCGGGAAGAAAATCTGCGGGCGATGGCCTGGGCTATCGACCGGCGAGCTTTACCAGGAGCGCGACCTTGCGGTTACGACCGACTTTCGCGATCCGCTCGCGACGGTGCTGAAATCGCACATGGGCATGCAGGATGATCAGCTTGCGAGGATCTTCCCCAATCATCCAGTCCAACACGCCGCTTTAACCGGGTTGATCAGGACCTGAATCCGGTGCTTGGAGATCGACAAGGCCGAGAACAACCCCTTCTTCTGATGAAGCATGCATTTGGAAAGCTCACCGCATTTGCGTTCGCGATCATAGCGGCCGGGTTGGCAATCGCAGCGTTAGTGGGCGCTCAAGCTGCGTCGACCCAACCTCAGCCGAGTCCAATCGGAGTGTGGGCGACCGAAAACGGCAAGGCGCACATTCAGATCCACGACTGCGGCGGTAAACTTTGCGGAACCATTGTCTGGCTCAGGCAGCCATTGGGCAAAGACGGGAAAGATGCACGGGATTCCCACAATCCTGATCCCAGCCTGCGCATGCGCAAGATTCTTGGGATGCCGCTGCTGAGCGATTTCGTGCCGGACGGCGACGCTCCTAACGCCTGGAAGGACGGCACCATCTACAATCCGAACAACGGTAAGAACTACTCCTGCAATCTCACCCTCGAGGATTCAAAGACGCTTCGCGTCCGAGGCTATGTGGGCCTTTCAATGTTCGGCGCGACCCAGGTCTGGACCAGGGTCGAATAGCGGGTGCGGCCTAGCTCTTTTTGCGCTCGTAGCGCGGGCGATCGTCAAAGCCGTCGCGTTGGACGTTGCGCCAATAGCCCCATGGAAAATGGACCAGCTCGAGCTTCATGCCATCGGGATCCGCGAAGAACACCGCGTAATAATTTGCGCCATATTGTGGGTACTCCGCCGGCGCATCGAGGACCGGTAGGTTTTCGCGAACCAGGAAACGATGGAATTCATCGATCGCATCGCGGCTTTTGGCCTTGAACGCCAGATGATGAAGCCCCACGCGATAACGATTGAACGCGGCGTCGCGCGCGGAGGCCTCGGCCGGGCGAATCGCCAAGGTCATGTGCGCGTTGGCCCACCGGATGTTGTCGCGATCGTTGTCGGGCAGCCGCCTGAAGCCGAGCACCGGCATCACCTTGTCATAGAAGGCGGTTGAGCGCGCGAGATCGTTGACGGTCACATCGATGTGCTCGACGCCGAGCACCTCAATCGGTTCCATTTTTCGATGATGGCGCGAGCGAGGTTGCCTTCACAACCGGCGCGCGGGAAGATTTCCCGCATCATGCAATACGACGTCATCATCCGCGGCGGCACCATCGTTGATGGCAGCGGCGCGCCGCGCTTCAAATCCGATCTCGCGCTGAAGGGCGGAAAAATCGCCAAATTGATTCCGCCTGCCGAGTCCTCGCAGGCAACTGCCGCGCGCGAGATCGATGCGGCGGGCCTCGTCGTCGCGCCCGGCTTCATCGATATGCATTCGCATTCGGATTGGGTCATTCCGATTCCCGAGCATGCGGCAATCCTGCGCCCATTTTTGCTGCAAGGCGTGACCACCTTCGTCGGCGGCAATTGTGGATTTTCCGCGGCGCCAATCCGGCCGGAGCGTGCCGCGATGCTCGATACCTCGGCACAGATGCTCTCTGAACGGCCGTTCCAATGGCAATGGCACGAGGTCGCGGAGTTCGGCGCATATCTCAACCACCAGGGCCTCGCGATGAATGTGGCGCATCTCGCGGGTCACGGCAGCATTCGGCTTTCGGTCATGGGGGCCGATCCGGGCGATCCTTCGCCCGAGCAACTCATCGAAATGCGCGCGATGCTGGAGCGTGCGATGAGCGATGGCGCGGTCGGCGTCTCATGCGGGCTGGGATATTTTCCTGGCATGATCGCGAAGCCGGCGGAACTCGGCGCCTTGGCCGAGGTTGCGGGGCGCGCCGGCGGTATCATCACCTCGCATCTGCGCGCGTACTCGACGCGCTCGCTCTTCTTCGACAGCAATGTCGTGCACAACCTTCTCGCGGTGCGCGAGATGGTCGACGTGGCGCGGCGCGCGAAAACGCCGTTGCAAATCTCACATCTGATTTTCGTAGGACGGCGCACCTGGCCCACGGTGAATGAGGTTTTGGCGGACATAGCCGCGGCCAACAACGATGGCGTTGACGTGACCTTTGACACTTTCCCCTACACCGGCGGCAACACCACGATCCGAGTCATCTTTCCGGCGTGGTCGCAAAATCGCATGGTCGAGTTGCTCAAGAGCGCCGACGGATGGGCGCGGCTGCGCGAGAGCTTCCGTCCGCTCCGCCCGTTCATCGCCGAGGGGGCGCAACTGATGTGGGCCGCCAATCCGAGCTTCGCTCATCTCGAGGGGAAATTCTTCGGCGAGATTGCCGAGAGTCTCAAGCTGGATCCGGTGGAGGCCTATATGACCATCGCGCGCGAGAGCGAGGCGAAGGCCCGGGTTATGATGCATCTTTACAGTGGCGACGATGCCCATGAGGAAACGCTATGCGCCGCGATGGCGCATCCGCTCAACATGTTCGAGATGGATACGATTCTCACCTCGCATCAGCATCAGAATCCGGCGAGCTATGGAACCTACCCGAAGATTCTCGGGCATTACGTACGCGAGATGGGCCTGCTCTCACTGGAAAGCGCGATTCATAAGATGACCGGGATGCCGGCCGCGAAGATGCGCCTTGGTGCGCGCGGCTTTGTCCGCGAGGGCTACGCGGCTGATCTTGTAGTGTTCAATCCCGACACGATCTCATGCGCGGCGGACTTCACGCATCCGGAGATTGTGCCGGTCGGTATCGAGCATGTGATAGTGAATGGGCGAGCCATGGTGGCGAACGCAAAATGGTGCGGCGACGGCATCCTCGCTGGCGAGTGGCTGACGCGGGCCTAGCGCATGAGGTCGTTCGCGCAGTCCGAATTCGAGTTGCGTTTCGAATGGGGTCCGCGCGGGGCCGAGGCGATCGGTCCCGAGGCGCGCGCGATCGTCGTCGTCGACATCCTGCGATTTACCACCACCGTGGCGATGGCGGTCGAGCGCGGCGCGATCGTTTATCCGTATCGATGGCGCGACGATTCCGCGGCAGCATTCGCGGACCGCGTCGGCGCGACGCTCGCGGTTCGGCGCGAGGATGCGACGCGCGAGCATCCATTCTCGTTGTCACCGCTCTCGATGACGGCAGCGAGCGCAGGGACGAAAATCGTGCTGCCGTCGCCCAACGGCGCGAAGGTCTCGCTGGCCGCGGCCAGGAACGGAGGCGCAGTTTTCGCGGGATGTCTTCGCAATGGGCAGGCGGTTGCGGCGGCAGCGCGTGCCGTCGGCACTCCGATCGCCATCGTCGCGGCGGGTGAACGATGGCACGTCGACGGTTCGCTGCGGCCATCTTTCGAAGACATGGTGGGTGCGGGCGCGATCATCGACGCGCTCGATGGGCTTAAGATGTCGCCCGAAGCCGCGGCAGCGCGCGCAGTGTTCAACAGCTCGCGCGCCGACCTAGAACGCCTGCTACTCGATTGCGCCTCGGGACGCGAACTGGCTCGCAAAGGATTTACCGACGATGTGATGTGGGCCGCGAAATTTAACGTCAGCAGCGTCCCGCCGCTTCTCCGCGATGGCGCATATGTGGCGAGCCGATGACAAAGCCGCGAAGGTTGGTTTTCGGTGCTAGCGATCCATTTCCTGGAGCTTCTGGTCGAACTCGCGCAGTTTGGACAGCTTTTCATCGGTAGGCTGAACGAGCTTCGCCTTCTCCGCAGCGAGCTGGGTCGAATGCTGACTGGGTAGCTCGCCATCGATCTTCTCGATCGCTTCCTGGGCGAGGCGGCGGACCATGTCGCTCTTGTCATTCGCGACCACCTGGGAGAGGAGGTCGTTGGATTTGTCGCTGCCAATTTCGCCAAGTGCAAACACCGCGGTGCCACGCGCGCGATCGTCGTCCCCGGCGGCGGTCTCCTCTTGAAGGTATTCCATCACCGGGAGGGTTCCGCGTGAGTCACCGATTCGTCCAAGTGCGGCGGCCGCGTGCAATTTGACCAATGGCTCAGTCGATCGCAAAAACAACAATTGCGACATCGGGGGGACGCCCTCATTGGCCTGGCGCGCGCCGAGCAGGTCGACAGCCTTAATCTTGACCCGAATGTCGGGGTCAGACAGGCAATCCATGATGATCTTGTTAACTTCGGGATCCTGGAGATTGCGGAGTTTTTTCAGTTCTTGGACGCGAACGTTAGGGTCAGCGTCCTTGAGTCCAAGCTTCACGTCTTTGATCACTTTCATGGGACTCTCGGACTCGGTGCGATTGCGGATATCGTCGATGCCGGCTTGGACCTTGCCCTGATGCGACATCGGATCGGCGCTAAGTGCGCTGCCCATTCCGCTACCGCCATATTGAGCGTGGGCAAAAGCGGGCAGGGCTGCCACACCGATAACCAGAGCCCCCGCGAGCACCAATCGAGGTCTAAACATTTCCCCAGCCTCCGAAATTAGCCAAAATTATTGGCAAAGTGACAACTCATTGCAAGCAAGCCCGTCGCGATCGCGTTGTTGGCGTAAAATATTCTAAAAGTATCTGTATTTGCTCAATCCAGCTTTGACGACGAGAATCCGGATTCTTTCCGTTGCTATCCTGGCCTTTCTGGTGCTTGGGTTAGCATCGCCGTCGCGCTCGAATCCCAGTGCCGCGCCCATTCGGGTCAAGACTGGCCCTACGCCCATGCCTTCGCCCAAGGCTCTCCCTGAAGGCATCGAGGAACCGCCCGCATACAAAATAACCGCTCCGGCTTTTCACGACGGTCAAAAGCTGGTGTTTCAGGCTTCATGGATCGGCATCCCCGTGGCGACCGCGCGGGTCGAGCTGCATCGCAAGAAGAAGGATCCAAACCTCTGGTCGGCCGAAGCGTGGGTCGAAACCAACCAGTTCGCCGACCTGCTCTTCAAGATGCGTGACTATATGAGCGAGGATCTCGACCATCGGTCATTGATCTCGCGCAAGATGTACATCCGTCAGAGCGAGAACAAGCGTCTCAATGACTTCAAGGCCGATTTCGATCGGCGCGCAGGTCTGGTCACGCTGGTCAAACACAATCGCAAGGGCGAGCAGGTCAAACGTTTCCTCTCGACCAATCCATGGGGGCCGCTATCGGGCGCGATCATGGCGCTGTCCCTTCCGATGGAAACAGGTCAGCATTACGCGATCGATGTCTTCACGGGCAGCACCCGCTACATCTTCAACTTCCGGGTGGGTGATCGCGAGAAAATCACCACCGCGCTCGGCACCTTTGACGCCTATCGTCTGGTCCCCTCGGTCGATTATGAGAGCGACGGGAAATTGAGCGAATCCGCGACCGGCATTGTTATTTGGGTGTCCGCCGATGACCGGCGGCTGCCGCTGCGCGCCGAATCGCAAGCCTTCATCGGCAAGGTCCAGGCCGACCTCATCCAGACCAACGGTTAGCAGTCGGATAACGATAGCGGTGGCCGATAATCTGCACCAACAGTGACTGAAGGGTGACAATCCGCGCGCGAATGCAACATTCTCTTCTGCCGCAATAAGTTATCGCCGACAATTTCGCAGGGTTCTGGCCTCGTGTCACGGGCATCGATCTTGCTGCCAACTGGCTGTGCCGTCCGGCTAATGCAGACCTGCGACGGCCGCCGACAAAGTTTGCTAACAGCGGAGGAGAAGTCCATGGACTTCATAACCAGGATGTTCGTTCGGACTCGCGAATGGCACAAGGGCCAAACCATGACGGAGTACGCCCTGATTCTGGCGGCAGTTGCCGTCGTCGTGTATGCGGGCTACGAGGCGATGGGCACCTCGATTACTACCTTGCTGAGTTCCGTTGACTCGAATCTCTGAGCCATCGCATCGGCATTAAGCCGCCGTCCGCGCATCTGCTCTTGGGTGTTCGTCGCCGCTCGAGGTCCGCGATTCCTTACGCGACGCCTCTGATGATTCGGTTCGATCAGATGCGTCGCTATTCGTTTCGCCGCGCTTGCCCTTTTCGCATAAATGGTGAAAGAGGGAAGGTTAGGAGTGACGGTGATGGCGAAAAAACTGGAATTCTTTTACGACTGCTCGAGCCCGTGGACCTACCTCGCGTTTACGAAGATCGAGGACGTTGCCAGGCGACATAACGCGAACCTGGTCTGGCGGCCCATTTTAGTCGGCGGGCTCTTCAACACCGTCAACCCCTCGGTCTATGAAAGCCGCGAGAAGCCGGTGAAGGTGAAGGCGCGCTACTACACCAAGGACCTCCAGGACTGGGCGAACTTTTACAAAATCAAGATCGGAAGTCCGACCGTGTTCCCGGTCAACTCGGTGAAAGCGATGCGCGGGGCCTTTGTCGCCTACGAGCATCAGAAGATCTCGCCATACTCGCGCCGCGTATTCGAGAGCTATTGGGGCGATAATCGCGACATCAGCCAGGACGATGTGCTGCGCGAGGTCGTGCGCGCGGTCGGTCTCGATGAGAGGGAATATTTCGAGAAGATCAATGCGCAGGCCTACAAGGATATGCTGCGCAAAAACGTCGAGGAGTTGATCGAGCGCGGCGGTTTCGGCTCGCCGACCATCTTCGTCGAGGGCTCGATGTTCTTCGGCAATGATCGCCTTCCGCTGGTGGAGTGGGAGCTGGACAAGTAGAGGATCTCCGCTATTTGATTCTGCGTGTCTGATTCCTCCGAAAAGATCCGCGCCTTCGTTGCGATCCGCGTCACCGCCGAGGTCGAGCGCGCGATCGAAGAGGTGATCGCGGATTTGCGCGTACACAACGACGGCATCAAATGGGTGTCGACGACGAATTTCCATTTGACGCTTAAGTTCCTCGGCCCGGCTGTCCCGATCGAAAAGATCCATTGTCTGCAACCTGAACTCGAGAAAATCGCGGCGCTTACCGAGGCATTCGAATTCGAGGCCACCGGCATCGGAGGCTTCCCCGACTTGAGGCATCCACATGTCTTATGGGTCGGCCTTCGAGGCGAAGCGCTGAAGATTCTTGCCGAGCGAGTCGACGAGGCTGCCGCGCGATGCGGTTTCGAGCGCGAGCAGCGCGCCTTCAATGGTCATCTGACAATCGGACGACTCAAGCGCCCGCGCCTGCATCCCGAGACGCGCACACGCATCGAAGCGGTGATGAGGCGCGATTTCGGTGCTTCGAAGATTCGCGAGATGACGCTCTATCGAAGCATCACTGCTCCGGCGGGCCCCATCTACGAAGTACTTCGCAATTTTGAATTCATCGCCTAATTGAAAGGAGGGTGCACGGCGCGGCGTTCTTCATGCGGATGTTGGAAAATTCCAAGGTCGATACCGCCACGGCATCGTTCAGCGGCCACAGGTCAGGGACGAAGCGCAACTCGACATCGCGCTGGAGCATCTCGCCAATCAGGTCGCGAATCTCGATGACGCCGGTTGGGGCCACGGTTGTGCGCGAGATGTAGTAGCCGGCCTCGTCAAGCGCGAGCCTGAAATTCTCTCGTGGCATTGCGTAGATGAATAGCCTACAAGCGCGTATCGCCGGTGCCCATCGCGATTCGACCGCGACGATGCGGCGTGCCCTCGAATGCGCAAAGAATCGCGCGCGGTCTTCCTCGGTCGTGTGCTTGCCGATGCCGAAGGTCACCCGCGGGCAGTCGCGCGGCAAAATGAAATTCGGCAGATGTGGCTCATCAACTGCCCACACCGCATTGCCAGTTACGCCGGCATCTGGCGATGGAACCGGTCGCGGCTCGAACGTGGGAATCCCGGCTTCTTCGCTGACATGAAACAGACGCATTGACTTTACAGTATCTCGCACCTGAGCGCCGTCAGTCACGTGGCAAATTTTCGCATTAGCGACTTGATTCGGTCTTTTGCTCCACAACCAACTGCGCAATTTGACCGGACTTGGGGATTAGTGATGCGATTGGCTAGCGCGATCGGATTGATTTTGTGGCAAGATTCAGCATAGCGGACGAATAATTTTGCGGAGCGGGGTTGGCGATGGCGATTGAGATCAAAAGCAAGGCGCTCGACCTGGCGCTGAGCCAAATCGAGAAACAATTCGGCAAGGGCTCGATCATGAAGCTGGGCGAGCAGGCGATCGTCGCCGACGTCCCGGTCATTTCGACCGGCTCACTCGGGCTCGACCTCGCGCTCGGGGTCGGCGGTTTGCCGCGCGGCCGGGTGGTCGAGATCTATGGCCCCGAGTCGTCGGGCAAAACCACCCTCGCGCTCGAATGCATCGCCGAGGCGCAAAAGAAAGGTGGCATCTGCGCCTTCATCGATGCGGAACACGCGCTCGATGCGGGCTACGCGCGCAAACTCGGCGTCAAAGTCGAAGACCTTCTGATCTCGCAGCCCGACAACGGCGAGCAGGCGCTCGAAATCGCGGAGACGCTCGTCCAATCGGGCGCGGTCGACGTCCTCGTAATCGATTCGGTCGCGGCGCTGGTCCCCCGCGCTGAAATCGAAGGCGAGATGGGCGAGCCGCAAATGGGTTTGCAGGCGCGCCTGATGTCGCAGGCGCTGCGCAAGCTAACCTCGATCATCTCACGCTCACGCACCATCGTGATCTTCATCAACCAGATCCGGATGAAGATCGGCGTGATGTTCGGCAATCCCGAAACCACCACCGGCGGCAACGCGCTGAAGTTCTATTCGTCGGTGCGCATCGACATCCGGCGCATCGGGGCAATCAAGACCGCCACCGAGGTCATCGGCTCGCGCACCAAGGTGAAAGTCGTCAAGAACAAGATGGCGCCGCCATTCCGTGAGGCCGAGTTCGACATCCTCTATGGCACCGGAATTTCGAAGGAAGGCGAGCTGGTCGATCTCGCGTCGGAGCACAATATCATCGAGAAGTTGGGCGCCTGGTATTCGTACAATAGCGAGCGTATCGGGCAAGGGCGCGAGAATGCCCGCGACTTCCTGAAGGCGAATCCCTCCATCTCGGATGAGATCGAAGCGAAGGTTCGTGAGAAACTCGGCGTCAAGAATGTCCACGTGCTGCCGCCCGCGGCCGAGATTCCCGAGGAACCGGAAGAAGAGCCGGCGCCCACCCCGTCGTCATCCTCGAAGAAGCGCGGCTGAGGATAGTTCAGTCTCGGTCGCAGGCGCGCGCGTCATCGCAAAGAAGAGCGCGGCCATCACGAGCACCGATAACTGAAGGTGCGTGATGCGCGACATCGGGCCGAGGAATAAGCATGCGAACAAAACGTAAACCCCGACGCGGATCGTATTTGCCGTGACCGTCGGTCCCAGGACCAGTGCGCGTTCGATTGCGATGATCAATGCCGGCGCGAGTATCACCGCATCGTAGATGTAGAGATGCGGGTCGATCAGCAGCGCGGCCACGATGAGGGCCGCGAACCGCACGTCTCTCGCAGGCTCGCGGCGCCAGAATCGCGCGAGAATCACCAGCACTGCCAGCGACGACAACAACCATAGTTCAAGTTCAAATCGTCCCGCTCCCAGCAGCATCCAGAAGCTGCGGATGGAGTGCATCTGGTAGGGTTTCACTGCTAGGACCAGGGCGTCGACCCGAGGCAACCGAACTGCGAACTCGAGGTACGCACGGATCGAGTTTAGTCCGCCGAATAGCCATACCACTGCGAGTTGCGCGGCTCCGTTGATGATCATGCCGGCGACGACGCGGAACTCGCGTACCACTATCCAGGCGATCATAAATGCGATGAAGAGCGGCGGCTTGAATGCGATGCATCCGAGCGCGATGCCCGCGATCAATTGTTCGTCATGAATGAACGCGTCGAGGGAGGCCACCACCCAGGCGAGCATGAGGATCGATAGTTGCCCATGGCCGACCGCATTAAAAAACGGAGGAAACGCGAGTGCGGCAAGGATAAGTGCAACTGGATGTGTAGCGATCTTCGGATAGAGACGCGCCATCACCGCAACGCATCCGGCGTAAAGCACCAGATTCACCACCGTCCAAATCGCAAAGGCCGTGAGGTAGGGCGCGTGCGCGAATGGCCAGAACATCAGCGCCACTTGCGGTGGATAGACCGGCAGGTAGTGCCATCCTGCGACGCCCGGGATCGCGCGCGCGGTGGCCTCGGCGAACTGATGGACACCGTACATTTCCGCGATGCGATGCGCCCTCGCGAACGTACCCGCCGCATAGAACTGCAGAAAATCGGTACCTTTGAGATCGCCTAAGCGATCCAGCAGGCCCGGTCGGCTTAGGTTGAAGATGAACATCAACCAGACTACGCTCGCCGCGATCGCCGCATGGGTGGTTACGCGCCCGACGTTTAGCCAGCCCGAAAACTTGCTGAGAAGTCTCTTAGCGCTCTCGCTCAAGGTGACGAGGCGTGAGCGCTCCTCGAGCTCCCGACCAACCAGGCGAATCGTTTTCGTGAGCGTGGCCGTAGTCATCCGGCGTGCGCCAGCGAGGCTTGGTAGGCCTCAACTGCCTGCTCCTCGTCCAGGGACGGAGGCGAGGTCGTCGAGTCAACCGAAAACCAATATGCCGCAATGAAGGCCATCAGCAGAGTGTAGAAGCCCGTTTCCAGGATTGGTGCGGAGATCGAGGGATGCAGAAGCTGAAAGGAGGTCGGCTGGGTCAGAAGCTGGTAGTCAAGTATTTGCGAAATCGAGCCGAGTGCATAGCTCGCAGCGGCGATCCAGATTGCACGCCGGCTGCCTCTGCCCAGTCCGGCCGCCGCTACAATTTGTACGGATGGAAAAATCAGCAAGACCAGGTAGTGATGCCATGCGACCGGCGAGAGAATAACGGAGCTCACGATCCAGAGTGAGAAAATCCGGAAGTCCGCGTCGGGTTTTGAGGCAGACTGGATCGTGGTGCGAATCGTGACCGAGAACAGCAGGGCGGTAGCCGTCAGTACGGCGGCGATCCGCACCGCTTCCGAGGTAAAGCCGAGGCTCCAAACCATTCGCGATACGAATGGCGCCAGCGACAGAACGAACGGAAAAATCATGCGGTCGTGATTTGCGACGTATAGGGCTCCATGCACGAAGCTGAGGCATCGCGCGAAGCCTACCATCAGAACCGTGAAAATCGCGCCGACTATCGCGCCTCCGATCGCAAACCGAAGCGCGCGCCACTGCCGCCGGAGCAGGAAGTATCCGAGCAGCAGGAAGGGGAAGGCTCGCAGCAGACCCGCGATCGCGATGAGAAGGCCCGCCGCGGCATCGTGATCGCTTTCCATCGCGCGCATAGCCAGCACGAGCAGGAACAAGGTCATTACTGCTGACTGTCCCCAGAAGAAATTCCACGCCACCGGATGGAACGCGAGAATTAGCGCGCCCAGCAGCCATGCCGTATCGGATGCGATTCCCGGCCGCCGCACCAGTAGCAGGAACATGGCTCCCCCCAGCATGGCGAGATTCAGCCCGGTCCATAGCCAGAACGCAGCTTCCGGCGTCAATCGGGTCAGAGATCCGAACAGGAGTAGAAAGGTAGGCGTCTCGGATGCGTGAATCAGCGGCCCGGTATGAAGGCCCAGTCTGTCGCCGATGGCGGTCAGGTTAATCGTGTAAGGATTGAGACCGTGGCGCATCGCTAACGCAGAGTCGTAGTAGTTGGTAAAGTCGAGGCGACTGGCCGCCGCCGGCAGGTTGGCAATTGCGCGGACGAATTTCGTCAGCGCAGCGAACCACAAGAGCGCCACTATCGCGGGCTTGCGCATCATCTCCGCGAGGCGAGCGCCATCAACTTGCGGAATTTTCGACATAACACCCGACGACGATAGGCCCATCTGGAGCCCAAATGTCGGGAGATCCCCCACTGGGAGTCGTAGCAGCAAACGTGCCCGGAACTTCGGACCATTTTCATACAGCCGCGCGATGGCCGGCTAAGACCGCGTTGCATCGTGGTGACAATGTGGCGATCTTGCACCGGGTTTCGTTTCCGGCCCTGCCATTCGGCAATTCCGACGATTGACTGTCACTCGCACAACTACAACAGTTGGACTTGATGACCACCGCCGCTGCGACTACCGCCGAAGCCGCGTCCAATCGCGCGCCGTTTCTGGGCACACTTTTCGGCGAGGTGCTATGCATCGGCATCGCGGCGCTTTGCTATTTCCTTTCGATCCGCTTCATCGATTTATGGCCGGTCGCGCTACTCGCGCCACTGCCGATGCTGGCCGCGGCGTTTGCCGCTCCAACCCGCCGGCGAGCCGCGCTATGCGCCTTGGTTCCGCTATTCATCGGTGAATTCGGCGTCTGGAGCGCGGAATCATTTTTTCTGCCGCTGCCAATCTTCATCGCCGCCAGCGCTGCTATCGCGCTGATGATGACGGTGCTGCTTCTGATCGCGAGGTCGGCGGCACGCGAATGGAACAACTTCGCCGCCGCACTGGTTTTTCCGATCCTCTATGCGGCATTGAGCTTCGTCTTTTCCCGTGTTGCATACGATGGTACCTGGGCCAATCCCGCCTACCGCATGGACGGGTTTCTACCGCTGCTGCAGGTCGCGTCAATCGCGGGTCTATGGGGCGTCATCTTTGCGATGTCCCTGCCCGCTTCTGCGGTCGCATTTGCCTGGTACCGCGCCGAGAAGGGTAAGCCGTGGCTCGCGCCCACCCGCGTTGCGCTCGCGATCTTCGGCGTAGTGTTTCTATATGGCGCCGCGCGGCTCGCAATGTCAGACGATACCCCTTCGGTGCGGGTCGCGATGATCGCGAGCGATCGCGACATTAAGTATTCCCGCACCACCAATGAGAATGAGGCGACCGAGCTTCTGAGTTTTTACGCCAGCCAGATCCCGAAGGCCGCCGCGCAAGGCGCCAAAGTGGTCGTCCTTCCCGAAAAAATTGTCGGCGTCACCAGCGAAGATCGCTCTCCGCTAATAAGAATCCTTTCCGACGCCGCCAGTTCATCGAATGTATGGCTGGTCGCTGGCGTTAACGAGATCGGGCCTACACGAAAACTCAATGGTGCATGGGTCTTCATGCCCAATGGCGCACTCGCCGGCGACTACCACAAGCATTACTTTGTGCGCGGCTTCGAAGATGGTTACCAGGCGGGTGATCGCACCTACGCGATTGACGCGCAGTGGGGCAAGATCGGCGTCGCGATCTGCAAGGACCTCGACTATCCGTGGTTCATCACCGACTACGGCGCGAGGAACGTCACTCTGATGTTGGTCCCCGCGTGGGACTGGGAAGGGCCCAACGCCGTAATGCATGAGCGAATGGCGGTAGTGCGCGGGGTCGAGAACGGGTTTGCGATGGCGCGCTCAGCGAAGACCGGATACGTCACGGCACACGACGCATACGGCCGCACTTTGGCATCGAGTTCCACCTTCGCCGCGGATCCGGCGATGGTGGTTGCCGATGTGCCGCTAGGTCCGGGACCTACACTCTATACGGAGTGGGGCGACTGGTTCGGATGGCTCTGCGTGACAGCCTCGTTAGTCATTCTAATGATGGTGATATTCGTCAGGCCGCTCCCATCGCGCCGACGCTGAAAGCACCTAATGCAATTGTTACAATATCATCTCGCCTTTGACCTTAACGTAGACGATGTCGCTCTTATCGTACCCAGGGTTACGATGCGACGTATCGGCACCTCGCCTTTTCGGACCTGCATGAAGAGAACCCTCATCTAGTCCGCGGCGGCGCTGTGAATCTCATGTTCCATCGCGCGATGCTCCAGCAGCGCCTTGAGGATGCGCGGCGGCGACATCGGCAAATCAGTCATGCGGATTCCGATGGCCCGGTAGATCGCGTTGGCGAGCGCGGCCGGCGGCGGTACGATCGAGACTTCGCCGACGCCGCGAATGCCCAACGGATGCGCAGGGTTGGCAACCTCGACCACGATGGTTTCGATCATCGGAAGGTCGAGGCAGGTCGGCATCCGATAGTCGAGCAGCCCGGTGTTTCGCAACACCCCGTTGCGATCGTAGACGTACTCCTCGTTCATCCCCCAGCCGAGGCCCTGCGCGGTGCCGCCCTGCATTTGCCCTTCGACATAGCTGGGATGAATCGCTTTCCCGGCGTCCTGCGCGATGGTGCAGCGAAGGATTTTCAGCTTGCCCGTATCCGGATCGACCTCGACATCGACCATGGTGGCGGCGAATGCAGGTCCGACGTTGCGCGCGTTGATGCTGGCGCGACCTGAGACCGGACCGCCGGTGCGCGCAAGCTTGCGCGCGAGCTGCGCCACCGTCATCGGAGTAGTGCCTTCGCCTTCCGCGCGAAAAGTTCCGTCGGTGAATTCGACTTCCTCGGGTTTCTTCTCCCACAGAATTGCGGCGCGCTGCTTGAGCTGACGCACCACATCATAGGCGGCCTCGTAGACAGCCTGTCCAGTCGCGAGGGTGGTGCGACTGCCGCCGGTCACATCGGTATGGCCGATGCTGTCGGTGTCCCCTACCATCGGACGCACCTGATCGATACCCAAGCCGAGCACTTCCGCCGCGATCATCGCCATCGAAGCGCGCGACCCGCCCACATCGACGGAGCCGGTAATTACACTTGCAGTCCCGTCGGCATGGAGGTTGACGATCGCGGAGGACTGCAATCCCGCGTTGAACCAGAAGCCGGAGGCGAGGCCGCGCCCGCGATTGGGTCCCTCGAGCGGCGCACGATAGTGCTCGCTGTTTTTCAACGCGGTGAGCGTTTCGATGAATCCGATCTTTTTGTATGGAGGCCCCGCGGTCTGCGCGCTGCCTTCCTTCACCGCATTCATCAGGCGGAAATCTATTGGATTGATGCCGCATCGCTCGGCCAGCTCGTCGATGACGGTCTCGGAGGCGAATGCCGCGTTGCTCGCACCCGGCGCGCGATAGGCCGCGGTCTTCGGGCGATTGACAATGACGTCGTAGGCGTCGATGACGAAGTGCGGAATCTCATACGAACCGATCATCGTCATCGCGCCCGCGCCGACCGGCGAGCCTGGAAATGCGCCGGCTTCATACGCCATCCAGATTTCCGCGGCGACGATTTTGCCCTCGCGCGTCGCGCCCATCTTGCACCGAATCCTGGAACCCGAGGTCGGCCCCGTCGCGCGTAGCACCTCACCGCGCGTCATCACCATTTTCACCGGCCGCCCGGTCTTCTTCGAAAGCAAAACCGAGAGCGGCTCGAGGTACACGGTGAGCTTGCCGCCGAAACCGCCGCCGATTTCGGCGGGGACCACGCGGATGCTCCCTTCCGGCATTTGCAGGACCTGCGAGGTGAGCGAGCGCACCGCGAAAGTTCCCTGTGTCGAACAGTAAACCGTGGCGTGCCCATCGGAGCTGTAGATGCCGACCGCGTTGTGCGGCTCGATGTACCCTTGATGCACCATCGCGGTGTTGAACTCGTGCTCGACGATGTAGTCCGCTGCCGCAAAGCCCTCCGCGAGAGTTCCGCGCGTCAAGCGCAGATGATTCGCGACATTGGTCTCCTTCGCGGGCCCCTCTTCCTTGTTGCGCAACTCGGGCAGGATGATTGGCGCATCCTTCCGCATCGCATCGTCGACGGTCCGCACCGCCGGGAGCACTTCGTACACGACCTCGATCAGCCTCAGCGCCTGATCCGCGACATGGCCGTTGACGGCGGCGACGGCGGCGACCGCATGGCCGTCGTACAGCACCTTTTCGCGGGCCAGCACGTTCATCGAGACGTATTTTGAATTGACCGCGCCTTCACCGAGGTCCTCGGTCTTGTCACCGAGCTGAGGGAGGTCGGCGCTGGTGATGACTGCGAACACGCCGGGGAGCTTCGCCGCCGCCTCGGTGTTGATCGATTTGATGCGCGCGTGCGCGTACGGACTGCGCAGCACCTTGCCATGCAACATGCCGGGAAAAGTATAGTCGGCGCCGTATTTGGCGCGGCCGGTGACTTTGTCCGCGCCATCGTGACGAATCGGACGGGTTCCGATCACGCGGTAAGGAGGTTTGCCGTTGGGAATATTGTCTGATGGCATGGGTGTCGTCCCTCGCGATAGGGCTCTACATTTCGGTAGCAGAGCCGCGGCGTGCTGTGCAACTATACTGGCATTTCGCTCGTATACTGGCATCAATCGGCGAGCGTTCCAAACCAAAAGAGGAGCGACCACATGGCTACAGCTCAAACTGCAACCGACCAATCCACGTCCAAAACCGCGATTCCCGATTTCATCAAGGATTCGCCCAAGAAGCTGCTCATCGGCGGAAAATGGGTTCCCGCCAAGTCAGGCAAGACCTTCGAAACCATCAATCCCGCGACCGAAGCGGTCCTCTGCCAGATCGCCGAAGGCGACAAGGCCGACGTTGACGAGGCGGTGAAAGCGGCGCGCGCGGCCTTCGAGGCCGGCAAATGGAGCACCATGGGTCCGCACGAGCGCGGCCGTATGCTGCTCAAGGTCGCAGACCTCATCGACAAGTATGCCGACGAGCTTGCGATGCTGGAGAGCCTCGACAATGGCAAGCCGGTAGTGCAGGCGAAGAACATCGATGTGCGCGGGGCAGCCGGCGCGTTCCGCTACTTCGCGGGATGGCCGACCAAGATTTATGGCGAAACCAACCCATCCGATCCTTCGATGTTCAACTACACGCTGCGCGAACCGATGGGCGTATGCGGTCTCATCGTGCCGTGGAATTTTCCGCTGCTGATGGCGGTGCAGAAGATCGCGCCGGCGCTCGCGTGTGGCAACACCATGGTCCTGAAGCCGGCCGAGCAGACTCCGCTCACCGCGCTGCGCCTCGGCGAGATTCTTCTCGAAGCCGGCATTCCCGAGGGCGTCGTCAACGTCGTCACTGGGATGGGACCTGGCGCGGGCAGCTCGATTGCCGAGCACATGGACATCGACAAAGTCAGCTTCACCGGCTCGACCGAAGTCGGGAAGCTGATCCTGCAAGCCTCCGCCGGTAACCTGAAGCGCGTGTCGCTCGAACTCGGCGGCAAGTCACCCAACATCATCCTTCCCGATGCCGACATGGATGCCGCGGTCCGCACCGCAGTCAACGGCGTGTTCTTCAATTCGGGCCAGGTCTGCGTCGCCGGGACGCGCATCTTCGTGCAGAAGGATCAGTACGAGGGCTTCGTCGACAAGCTGACCAAAGCCAGCGCCTCGATGACGACCGGCGATCCTCTGAATCCCGATACGCGCCTGGGACCTCTGGTTTCCAAAGAGCAATTCGATCGCGTCAACAACTACATGGCGATCGGCAAGAAGGAAGGTGCGCGCGTGACCATCGGTGGCGAAAGCGTGGGCGGCAAGGGCTACTTCGTGAAGCCGACGGTTTTTGCCGATGTCGACAACAATATGAAGATCGCGCGCGAGGAGATCTTTGGCCCGGTCGCCGCCGCAATTCCGTTCAAGGATGAGAACGATGCGATCCTTCAGGGCAACGACACCACCTATGGTCTCGCGGCGGCAGTATGGACCCGCGACATCGGCCGCGCGCATCGCGTGGCGCGTGCCCTGAAGGCCGGCACGGTTTGGGTCAACAACTACGGCGCCAGCGACGTTGGAATGCCCTTTGGCGGTTACAAGCAGTCGGGCTTCGGACGCGAGGGCGGCAAGCACGTCATCGACATCTTCACCCAGATCAAATCCGTCTACGTAAAACTCTAAGTTAGCAGGAGAACGCATATGGCAGCAGCAACAGTATCAATCGAACGAGCGGCGCAGGGCGTCAGCTCCAATGCGGTGATCGATTTTCTGCGCAAACCCAAACAGCTTCTTATCGGCGGCAAATGGGTTCCGGCGAAGTCCGGCAAGACTTTCGAAACCATCAATCCCGCCAACGAGGAAATCCTTGCGCTGGCGGCCGAGGGCGACAAGGCCGATGTCGATGAGGCGGTGAAGGCGGCGCGCAAGGCGCTCGACGGCAAATGGTCCACCATCAGCCCGCATCAGCGCGCGAACTATCTGCTAAAGATCGCGGACCTCATCGAGAAGCATGCCGACGAGATCGGGATCCTCGAGAGCCTCAACAACGGGATGGCGATATCCCTCGCAAAGGGCATGGCCAGCGGCGCCGCCGACACCTTCCGCTACTATGCGGGATGGGCGACCAAGATTTATGGCGAAACCAACCCGTCCGATCCCTCGATGTTCAACTATACACTGCGCGAGCCGGTCGGGGTGTGCGGCCAGATCATCCCATGGAACGGACCGGTTGCGATGTTCGCATGGAAAATCGCGCCCGCGCTGGCGTGCGGCAACGTATGCATCATCAAACCCGCCGAGCAAACGCCACTAACCGCGTTGTTCCTGGGCGACCTGATTCAGGAAGCCGGCATCCCCGAAGGCGTGGTTAACATCATCACCGGGTTTGGCGAGACTGCGGGCGCCGCGATCGCGAGTCACCCGGACATCGACAAGGTCGCATTCACTGGGTCAACTGAAGTAGGGAAGCTGATCCTGCAAGCCTCGGCGGGAAATTTGAAGCGCGTGTCGCTTGAGCTCGGCGGCAAATCGCCGAACATCGTGTTCGCCGATGCGAACATGGAGCAATGCGTCCCCACCTCGTTGTTTGGCTTCACGATGCTGTCGGGTCAGGTCTGCTGCGCTGGCACTCGCGTCTTCGTGCAGCATGACTTCCACGATGAGTTCGTCGACAAGCTGACTAAGTATGCCTCGCAGTCGAAGGCGGGCAATCCGCTTGACCCCAAGACCACCATCGGACCGCTGGTTTCCAAGGAGCAGTTCGAGCGCGTCAAGGGCTACCTCGACATCGGCAAGAAGGAAGGCGCTCACGCATCGCTCGGCGGCGAAGTGCGCAAGGGCAAGGGCTACTTCGTCGATCCGACCATCTTCACCGGCGTAAACAACGACATGCGCATCGCGCGCGAGGAGATCTTCGGTCCGGTCGCGTCGGTCATCCCCTTCAAGGACGAGAATGACGCGGTGCTGCAGGGCAACGACACCACCTATGGTCTCGCGGCCGCGGTCTGGACCACTGATGTCGCCCGCGCGCATAAGGTGGCGCGTGCGCTGAAGGCAGGGACGGTTTGGGTGAACTGCTACAACAACATCGATCCGATTTCGCCGTTCGGCGGCTACAAGCAGTCGGGCATCGGGCGCGAGCTCGGTCGGCATTCGATCGAGTTGTACACGCAAATTAAGTCGGTGTACGTGAAGCTCCAGTAGGCCTGCCATTTTCGGGGTGCCGAGGAATCGCGGTCTTCACTAAATCCGAACCTCGGCACCCTTAATGTCCGTGCTTGGTGCCCTTAATTTGCCAGCCACCGCATTCATGTACTCGGACAACGTCATTTGGTGGGCGCGCGCGAGGAGTTCCATCGTGCGGACTGACACCGCGCCGCTTTCCTCGATGCGCCGAAGCTGACGTTCCGAAATTCCGGCGATGTCGGTTTGCCTGAGGCGATGATCTTTACGGAGCTTGGCGATTGCTGCTCCGTAGTCGCGACCGTGGGTTTGCCGGATGCGCTCGGATTTCCTTCGCCACTTCGGGTCGATGACAGCTCGGATCGCATCGAGGTCGAGATGGATATCCGCCGATGGCCAGTGGATGAAACTGCCGTCTTCCGCGAGTTCGAAACTCTTTCGATGCTGACGTTCAATTTTCTTCAAGGCCGGCATTTGATCGAAGCCAACTTCGTACATCGCGGGCTCGCACGAAACGACGATGAGTCTATCGTCGGCGACGGTGGCTTCCGCGATCAATTCAGCTTGGGCATTGCGCAGCCACGCGGTCAGCACGCGTTTTGGGACCGACGAATCGGAATGAACCAGTATGTTGCGCACGGAGCGGAGTCCGGCTCGGTCCAGCATCTGTGGCAACAACCCTGGGACGTCAGTTCGGACAAATAGAGCTTGCAGGCGGTGCTCGCGATTCATCTCACTGACGAATTTTGCCGATTCCGGCAAATGAAGCGCCGAGCACAGCACGAACAGATGCTGGTAGCGACGGGCCGCCTGCGGGGATTTTGAGGGTAGAACGGGAAACCCGGATGGAATGCCCCCGTTCGGATTCTCATCGCATCGCACCAAGGCATAACCGCCGTTCTGCCTCACTGTTATTGTTCGGTGCATACTTTTTGTTCCCACTCCGCGAAAAGCGCCGTCCGATTCTGAAGAACCATCGACAATAACTCTCTTTGAAGCTTGCCCGACGGTCCGTTGCCCCACTTGATGTCGAAGTCCAGGAAACCGTCTGAGCAGCGAAGAAAGTAGATCCGGATTTCCCATTCTCCGGGTTTGTTCACATGAAAGTGGGGAGGGCGATGGTCATTGGAGTTGAACCAGAGCGTCAGCCCGCCGATCTCGATGCAATCGACCTTCCCCACCCCAATTTCCTAGCAGGTTTAGGTTTATCGCTTTCCGGCCAGACGCACAACAGTTGCGAAACGTGAATGGCCGCTATGCGCGGTTGCCTCTGCGCAGCTCAATCGACGCGGCTTACTTTTTCGGTGGTGGGGCGACGCCGGTGCCACTCAGATTCGCGCTGGGAGCAAGGCCGCTGAGCGCAGCGTCTCGCGAAGCGTTTTGGATGCCAGACGAGACCGGGGTTGAAGCGGCTGTTGGGCCTCGTAGGGCAAGCACCCCGACGATCAGTCCTGCGATGCCTGCCACACCTACGACCAACGTCCAAACGGGATTAGCGTTGATCCAATCGACGAAACCCTTCACCGAACCACCATGCTGGTCCCACCAAGGGGTATTCGTCATCAAGGTTCGGTCATGCGCCCGTCCCGCGATGTTCGCTATCACATCGACCTTGCGCAGCGTCGATTGATGCAGCCCGACGTAGTTGCGGGCTTTAAAAGCAGCTGCTTCTTGAGCGCCGGTCATGAAATTCAAAGGTATTATTTTGTTCTTCTGTAATAGCGTTTCTAAACGTGGGTGACCCGTATATCCGACGCCGTAGATGTCAACCAGAACGCGTGCTAGATCGAATTTCTGATCATCGGCAATGGTAGTCGGCTCTCCGCCAAGTACCCTGATTCGGTGTTCGAGAGCTGTAAAACCAAAGTTTATATCGCGCATGTTCCAGTGAAGCCATCTATACTCATCGTGACGACCAACGAAATCGTAGAACTCCTCCAGCATCTGGCGCTCGAGTTTGTCGTAGTCAGAGTCAATAAGGTCCAACTCGGAGTTTCTCTCGGCGACTTGGTGGATCGAAAAAGAATTGGTTTGACCGGAATCAAGCCGTCGTACCGCTACAGAGTAATTCGGGGTGACGACCTGCGCTCCCAGTCGTAGAAACTCTCGCAGGAATAGTGAATCACCAAGGTCCTGTCCGCTCGCTCGAAGAGATCTTCAAGGATCTTGCGACCACGCTTCTGCTTTTTGTAGTTGGTTTCGTGTAAGGAACTTTACTTCGCGAATGAAGAACTCGCTGTGAGATTTTATCCTTTATTGGTGGCTATGCCGAGACGGTGTTTGTGCGTCGATAAACCATCAGTCGAATATCTCGATGGTTGATTTATAACCGCTTCCGCGGTTTTCGAGCAGACTTTCGCGCAGCGATAACCGTCCTGATGCTTCTCAAGCTGCTCGCGTCCGGATGCGGGCCGCAGCGGCCCTGTCAGGATATTGATTCGTTGCCGGAGACCCGACGCTCAATTCGCCTTTCGGCGCCGCGCAATCAGCCTTTTCTCAAGCTGATCGGTCGAGCGGCCCGCAGGCGGCGTTTTTTTCTCTTTCGACGCGGCGACCGAGCTGAGCGGCTGATGCTGGCGACGTGCCTTTGCGATTTGTGGCAGCACCTCGGGATGGCGAAGCCAGAGCGCATATTCGTCACGGGTCAGACCAAGAAAATCGTAGATTGGTTGCTTGCCGGACTCGCTATGCCACCGATCTACATAAACGTCGATGTCATCGGCCGCGGCCTCGCCGTTCAAATAGCGTTCGAGGAAAGTCGCTTCCGCTTGATGCTTACTAGACATCGATCGTTCGTCCACGAACCGCAGGCTTCGTCATCTTACCGGTTTTCGGATCCATTGATCCGAGATGCTTGCCGCGAGCATTGAAAACTTCGACTTCGCCGTGCAACGAATCCCAAGTATAAAGGCGCTTTCCATTGTGGCTTCGCCAGCGTCGTTCGCCATTGATCGCTCCGAGAAACTCGAAGTGGTCGAATACCGATGGCTTCGGTATCGGCTTTGGCATGTGGTCGAGGCATTCAGCCTTCTAGGCTTACCGGGCGAACCGCAAACCGAAATCGACAGGTTAGCACAGCGCCGCTTCCGGGGCACTCTATCGACCGCTGCGCACGAGCTCACCGCGAGCGAAGAAGTGGCGCACTTTATCATGGCTCTTTCGCCATTGGACTGGCCTGCAGCTATGCTGGAGTGATCTGGCAATTTGCACAGCTTGCGCGCATCACATGAAGCATTGTACGAAACTAGAACGGGCGTAATGTAAATCGCGCCCCCTCAACAGGAGCATTCCAAAATGGCCGAACAATACTCAATGACCATCAACGGCAAGCCGGTGAAAGGGTCGAAGACCGTAGGCGTGATCAATCCCGCCACCGGGAAAGTCTTCGCCCAGGTTCCGGATTGCAGCAAAGCCGAACTCGACCAGGCCTTCGACGCCGCCCAGAAGGCGTATCCCGCCTGGAGCCGCGATATCGAAGTGCGCCGCAAGGTGCTCAATGAATGTGCCGCCGCGCTGCAGGCCAATCCCGAGGGCCTCGCCAAGACCCTCACCATGGAGCAGGGCAAGCCGCTGGCGAAGGCCGCCGAAGAGCTGATGGGGACCGCGATGTGGTGCTCGTACACTTCCAGCCTCCAGATGCCCAACGAGGTGATCTCCGATACCGCCAATGGACGGATCGAGATTCGCCGCAAGCCGGTCGGCGTCGTGGCCGCGATCACGCCCTGGAACTATCCGCTGATGCTGGCGATGTGGAAGCTCGCGCCGGCGCTGCTGGCGGGCAACACGGTGGTGCTGAAGCCGTCGCCGTACACGCCGATCACCTCGCTGATGCTCGGTGAGATTCTGCGCGACATCATTCCTCCCGGCGTATTCAATGTCGTCTCGGGCGGCGACGAACTCGGCGCCATGATGACCAGTCATCCGGTGCCGCGAAAACTTTCCTTCACCGGCTCGGTCGAAACCGGCAAGCATGTCGCCGCGGCGGCCGCGCCCGATCTGAAGCGCTTCACCCTCGAGCTCGGCGGCAACGACGCGGCCATCATCATGCCCGATGTCGATCCGAAAGCGGTCGCGCAGAAGATCTTCTGGGGCGCGTTCGAGAACAACGGGCAGATTTGCAGCGCCATCAAGCGCGTGTATGTCCCCGAGGACAAGTACAACGCGATGCTCGATCAACTAAGCGACATCGCCAAGACCGTGAAGGTCGGCGACGGCCTGGTTGAGGGCAACCAAATCGGACCCCTGAACAACAAGCCGCAGTTCGAGCGCGTGACCGAGCTGGTCGAGGACGCCAGGAAGCATGGCGCGAAGATCATGACCGGCGGCGCGCGGATGGGCAGCGAAGGATATTTTTATCAGCCAACCATAGTGGGGAACATTTCCGATGGGGTCCGGCTGGTCGACGAGGAGCAGTTCGGCCCGGCGCTCCCGATCATCGCATATAAGGATGTCGATGATGCGGTTCGGCGCGCCAATTCGACCAAGTACGGTCTGTCAGGGTCCGTGTGGTCGAACGATATGAACAAGGCGGCTGAAGTCGCCGCGCAGCTCGAAACCGGATCGGCATGGGTCAATCAGCATCTGGCGATCATGCCCAATCTGCCGTTTGGCGGCGCGAAGTGGTCGGGAATCGGGGTGGAAAACGGACCCTGGGGTCTGCTCGGGTTCACCGAGATCCAAGTCGTGAATTCCGTCAAAATGTAGGAACAGCGGAGGGTGTCCCATCACCTAAAACGTTAGGCGCCCTCCACATTTCATCGAGGAAAGAGATGGCGCGGACAAAGATTGCTACCTTCGCCGCCGGATGCTTCTGGGGACCGGAGGCGAGGTTTCGGCGCATCAATGGCGTGGTCGACGCGGCCGTGGGATACATGGGCGGCCATGTGAAAAATCCCACCTATCAGATGGTGTGCACGGATGAGACCGGCCATGCGGAAGTCGTTCAGGTTACCTACGACCCATCGGTAATCTCATACGAGCATCTGCTGGACGCATTCTGGAATATGCACGACCCGACCACGCCGGATCGGCAGGGCTTCGACTTCGGATCGCAGTATCGGTCGGCGATTTTTTACCATGACGAGAATCAGCATACCGCAGCAGAAGCATCGAAGAAGCGGCTAGATGAGTCAGGGCATCTCAGCGACCCCATAGTAACAGAAATCGTCGCAGCGGGGCCTTTCTTCAGGGCTGAAGAATATCATCAACGATACCTGGAGAAGACCGGCCAGGAAGATCATTGCTGAGAAATTTCGTCGTGGTGGTTCGTTGAAGCATAAAATAACTTGATCTAACTCTCCCCCGGGCGTACCTGAATCGTAACGCATCGAGGCAGCGTGCCTCGGCAACTGACCGCACTGAGATGCGGACGATTTCAGGAGTCTCCGATGTGCCGGTTGCGACCGCGGCGATTCGGAATTCACGAAACAATTCTTCTCCCCCTGATGGTGCTCGCGCTACTGGTCTCTGCGAGCGAATCCGCCGCGCAACAAACACTCGATACTAACATCCTTCAGACGCCACAGGTGCTGAAGTTCGCCCCGCCTGCGGTGATCGTGAAAGCACCACCACCGCAACCTGATCCGCCGGCCTTGCTTCGAATTCCGGTCACTGTCATCGATGATGCTGGCCGCTGCGTCGCCTCGCTGAGCGCGCGCGATTTTTCTCTCAGCATCGATGGCGACGAGAGCCCGATCGCGTGGTTTCGTCCTAATCGCGCGACTGGCACCGCCCTTGGGGTGCTCGTTGACATTTCGCAAGGCATGGAGTTCAGGTCCTTCTCCGGGCGAACTTTTTCAGAGCTACCGCGGGTGCGCGATGCGATCAAAACTATAGTTGACAGACTACGCGCCAGCGACAATATATTTCTCGCCGCATTCGCCCGTCGCTTCCACATGCTCGGCGACTTTACCAACGACCATCGCAACCTCGAGGAGCGCCTGCCGATGCTGCGAATCACCGATCAGCTGGACGATTTCGACGCCAGCGGCATTTACGAGAGCATCATGAAAGGCATCACGGTGCTCTCGCATGCGCCCAAGGCCTGCGACCGCAGGGCGTTGCTGGTGTTCACCAATGCTTATCTCGATACCAGCACTCACGGCCCGGACGACGTCATTGCGAGGGCTCAATTCGCCGGTGTAACCATCTATAACATCATCGTGCCGCGCTTTGCGCATCAGACCGATGTGTTTTCCATCGACGCCGAGTTGAGAAGAATCGCCGCTGAGACCGGCGGGCTGGCCTTTGTCGTAAATGGGCGTAGCGAGAGCGAGTCTATGGGACCAGCGACCGACGAAATCATCTCGGAGCTGGATAATCAGTACGTGCTCGGATTTTCAGTTCCGCCATGGAGTGCCAACGTGTTGCCGGTCGAGCTGATGTTGCCCCATTATCCGGGCCTGCGGGTACGCGCACCGCGCGTGGTGCGATTTCGGCCCGATGATCTCTTTCGGCCGCTCTCTACGCCACCGGCACAAATTCTGCCCGAATAAAATGGAGGGTATGCTCCACGGTTGCCCATGGCGGGGCAATCGTCGCAGGCGGAGGAGGTTTTGGTAAGACAATATTGAATCTGGCGAGAACTTCCTGTGATTTGGTGGGTCTCGGCTGATAGAAACTTCTGGAGTTTCCACACGCGGTTGGAATAAACCCGACGGCTTTCGTTCGAGCCCGCATGCTGGGCGTCCGCCCCAACTCCTGGAGGATGGCATCGGAGCAATAACCTTCCGTCGCGAGCAACTTCAGGACATCGACGAATGAAGAATTGGATAATTTCCAGAGGGTTCGGCGGACGCTTGTAATCTGCTCAGGGTATCTGTTTCCCAGCAGGCACCGCTCCTGAAGATTGATTGAATGATGTCCGAGGCCTCTCTAGCGACTGAACGAAGAAAGCCCCCAGAGCTGATGTTGGAGGATCTCTCCCACCTTCCGAAGGCGCGCGTGGGCGAGCAGCAACTCTGTTGCCGCCGATGCAAAACTGACCCGGGGTCGCCGATTGAAAATTGATCCACCCCGGCGTGGGGTACTCCGAAGCCGAGGGCCTCATGTTGGTGGCGGAGGAAGCGGTGGAAATCCCGGTCTTGAGACGACAAAGGCAAAAGCATCTGCGAGATCGCGCGGATGCTCGACGTGTCGCGCAACACGGTGCGACGCTATCTGCGGGGCGAAGGGCTGCCGCGCGACGCGCGTGAAGCACGACCGAGCAAGCTCGACCCCTACAAGCACTACATCGACGAGAGAGTAAAAGCCGCCGCGCCGGACTGGATACCGGCCACGGTGTTGCTGCGCGAGCTGCGGGCGCTCGGTTATCCGGGCGGGTACAGCATCCTGAAGGATTACCTAGCCACACTGCGACCGGTGGCCACGCCAGAGCCGCTGATGCGGTTCGAGACCGAACCGGGGCGCCAGATGCAGGCCGACTTCGCGACCATCCGGCGCGGGCGGGATCGCCTCGCGGTGTTCATTGCCCCGCTCGGATGGAGCCGGGCGACCTACGTCGAGTTCGTAACCGATGAGCGGCTGGAGACGCTGCTCGGCTGCCACGATCGCGCCTTCTACTTCTTTAGCGGAGTGCCTCGCGAGGTGTTGTACGACAACATGCGCACGGTGGTGAGCGATCGGGATCGCTATGGGCCGGGGCTGCATGGTTACAATCCCACCTTCCTCGACTTCGCGCACCACCATGGCTTCGTACCGCGCCTGTGCCGGCCGTATCGGGCGAAGACCAAGGGCAAGGTGGAGCGCTTCATCCGCTATCTGCGCGCGAGCTTTTACGTGCCGCTGGCGAGCCAGCTTAGCCCCGAGGACTCAAGGTCGATCGCGACACGGCCAACGTCCGGGTCGGAACCTGGCTGCGCGAGGTGGCCAATGCCCGCGTGCACGCGACTACTGGCGAGGTTCCGTTGGTGCGTCTCGAGTTGGAGCGCGAGCGGCTGCAGCCGATGCCTTCGCCATAGCCCGGACTGATGGTTCAGCCTTCACGCGCGAAACGTCCGCTACCGATGCCGCGCGGCTATCAGCATTCGCTGCGGGTCTACGAAGAACTAGTCACGGCGGAAGTCCCATGAAGATCCAGCATGAGCGGGTGGTCGAGCTTTGCAATGAGCTCCGGCTGGGCGGAGTCGCCGCGCAGTACTCCGCGCTGGCGCAGAAGGCGGCCGAGAAGCACACCTCGTTCAGCGACTTCGTCGAGGAACTGCTGAGCGCCGAGCGCGCATCGCGGCGCGCGCGGAGCTCGCGAGATGTTCGCGCGGATCGCGGGCTTTCCAGCGATCAAAACGCTCGATCAGTACGACTTCAACTTCGCCAGCGGGGCGCCCCGCAAGCAGATCATGGAGTTGGCGAGCCTCGCTTTCGTGGAGCGCGCGGAGAACGTGGTATTCCTCGGGCCCTCGGGTGTGGGCAAGACTCACCTTGCGATCGCGCTCGGCTATCTCGCCACACAGAAGGGTTACAAGACTCGCTTTTTCAGTGCTGCCGATCTGGTCCTGATGCTGGAAGCCGCGCAGCGTCAGGACCGATACCGACAAGCCATGCATCGCGCAGTCAACGCCTATAAGCTGCTGATCATCGATGAGATCGGCTATCTGCCGATGAGTCGCGAGCAGGCCAATCTGTTCTTCCAGGTCGTGGCGCAACGCTATGAACGGGGCCCGATGATTCTTACCTCGAATCTTACCTTCGGCAGTTGGGATGCCGCTTTTCGCTGGCGACAGCGTGCTCACCGCAGCAATGCTCGATCGTGTCCTGCACCACTCGACCATCGTCAGCATCAACGGCGAGAGCTTCAGACTCAAGGACAAGCGCAAGGCCGGTGTGCTCGGTAAGACCGCGAAGCATTAGATGGAGTGGCGAATAATGTTCTAATTTCGATTTCGGATCCTTTTGACAACGACGCCGACCACTAGCACCAGCGTCGCGGGAAGCATCGCGCTCGGTAGCAATAGGAGCAGATTTGGAATTAGAACAGCCCAGAAGGTTGGCGGGTCCACAAAAACCGGCGCTGTGAAGAACGAGCCGATGACTAGTCCCGAGAGGCCGACCGTCACGCTTAGCCACCGAAGACCTCGCGAGAGGTTCCTGGTAAGCTGCCACGTGACACCACCGATCGCCGTTCCTGCGATAGCTCCTGGGATGAGCGCGCGACCGAATGGCGCGTTCGTTGTCAGTACCAAGAATGTCAACATCCAGAGAGTGACATAGATCGCCATTATCAGCAGGCGGGCGGTCTTCCTCATTATCCGACCAATTCCTCAGCCAAGCATAGCCGATCAGTCACGGCGGCGGCCCTCGCAGTCGCCGCCCCATGTAGAGCGTTGATTCACTCGTAGGTGGGATTTCTATTGGGGCACAACCGAGCGGCGAGGAGGGCAGCCCTCCTCGCGCTCCACCCCATGTCGCTATGGCTGCCAGGTTGGGTCAGTTTTACTTCGGCGATCCTCGAATGAAGGTGGGTCAACATTCAATCGGCATTGACAACTCTACGACGGCTGGTCTGCGAACTCCCTAGGTGTAAGTGCGTCCAGGCTCGAATGCGGCCGGAACCAGTTGTAGTCGTGCCGCCATGCCTCGAGCGTGAGCCGAACGAGTTCGCGCACCACCCCAACTCCGCTCAATGAGGTGTCGACCACGGCGGCCAGGCACTCGCGACTGAAGTCGTCGACCACGCACAGGATCCGGAAGCGGCGGTGTTCATCCTCCAGACCTTTAAGGCTTGGCTCGGATACCTCCATCCCGCCGTAGTTGGCTTCAACAATCATCGACTTGAGGTCGAAAGGAAGAATCGAATGGAAGCCGGCCTGCGACGGCTAATGTACCCACCGGCGCTCGTCACCCGGGATTAAGTTTTTGTAATCGACAGTTGGTGAGCATTGTCGGTGTAGGTTTGCACGTCCGAGCAATTGGCCAGACAACCGGGACAGCGTTCGGTAAGTGCAAGTATCTGAAGTTGCTTGTGAATCCGCGAGTGCCAGATTTCATCGAGGCGGTCGCGGTACACATTTCCCATCCTGTCAGGTGCCTCGCCCATGAAGAAGCAGGGATAGACGTCGCCGCGCCAATCGACCAGTAGCATGGTCGATGGCAACTTGCATCCGCCTCTGGGTATCGGGCGCTTACCGTACGCCAGATAATCCGGCATCAGTCCAAACATTGCTTCCGTGTAGATCAAAATATTGCGACGATGCGCGTATTCGCCAAGTTTCGTCAAAGCCGCGGCAATCGTGTCGCGCTCGACTGACCGCAGTGAGAAGCGAGGGATGTCTTTACTCGGCCCGGAAATAAATGTGTTAAACGGCTGGTAGGAAACCTCTTTGATACCGATATCGGCGGCCAGGTCGATGAGGAAAGCGAGGTGTTCCAGCGTTTCTCGCATGATGACGCCAGTGAAGATAACCCCTATTCCACGGCGTACACATTCGCGTGCCGTCGCCACCGATTTGTCGAAGTTGCCGGCGCCTCGCAACTCGTCGTGAACGGCGCGCGGACCGTCGATAGAAATGCTCAGCCTGACGGAAGGGCACTGCGACAGGCGTTCAAGATTCTCATCGCTGATCATAGTGCCGTTGGTCACGATTGGCTGTAGCTCGTAGCCGATCGCATGCGCATGTTCGACCATGTCCACAAAGTCCTTGCGCATGAAATTTTCCGCCCCATACGGCACAAAGCTGCGGGCACCCAGGCGGTATGCGTCCTCGAGCAGATGCTTGGCCAGTTGGAGCGGAACTCCGTGCTCACGAACCTCCCACACACTGCACATCTTGCATTTGAGGTTGCAGTAGACCGTGACCTCCAGCACCAACCGCTCCAGCGGCCGGACAATGCGCGGCGATTCCGCCAGCTCCTGAAAGTTTGGTGCCAGACCGTTCACGAGCGCAGCCTATCGAAACACCAGTGATATTGGAAAAGGATTGCGCCGAATGTTGCGAGGATCGTGCTAGAAGTTGCGGACCCTATCTTGTTCTATTTTGTTCAGCTTATTCGCGACGACGAGATCGGCGATGCGATAAGATCTTCTGTAAGACGCCAGAAGAACAACGCAGAATAATCGTCGAGCGCCCCATCTGCCTGGGTCGCGGTCGCGCCGCAGCTTCCGGACAGCAATGGCATCGAATCGTCGCGCACCGCACCAGCGGGCATCACCGCCATGACTTCCGCTCGCGAGGGCAACTGCGTCTGGGCATCCCGGTGAACATCGATCGCGGTCAAACCCGGCGCATTTCGCCAGAGCGCGGTCAGTGCGGCGCGATGCGCACCCGCGGTGACGAGAGTCTTACCGTTTTCAGCACGCACGGCTTCGGCGATGGTTCTGATTGCGACACCGAGCGCCTCCCACGCGGCGGTCGACGAGCCGGGTGGGCCGGCTTCGGTACTCAATGCTTCTGGCTCGTTCACGACTTCCACCGCGAGCGTGAGACCCGAGTCGAGACGGCGCACCAGCGGCGCGGCAACCCGTTCGGCGAATCGGCCAGCCTCGTCGCGCACCGTGAGGATCGCTTTAGAGACCTGGTCGCCCGTGCGCCGGCAGGAGTGAGCATCTAACAAGGTCCAATAGAGCCTGAGCCCGGAAAGACTGGCGCACTCCTGAATGATTGCTACTGATTCAACGAGGACCGGATGCGCGCCGCTTATCACGCCGGCATCCATCAGGATGCCCTCGGCGCCTTCGCACAGCCAGACCCGGACCGCGCGAAACCCCCGCTCACGAGCGGCCAACAGCGCAGCGTAAATTCGCATCGGGTCGATTTCGCCGGGCCCCATGGCGATTACAGCGTTGGGCGCGAGATCGTGCCCATAAGCGTCGAAGAAATAGGGCAGGTTGATCCCGTGGATGCGGTTCATGCCGGCGTGGCCGGTGTGATCGAGGGATCGTCCCGCACCGCCCCTCCCAAGTCCGCGCCGGTCAGATCTGCGAACTGTAAATCGGCTCCGGAAAGATTGGCGCTGCGCAGGTCCGCGGCGCGAAGATCGGCGCCGGTCAAATCGGCAGATGCGAGGTTCGCGCCGTAGAGTCTGGCTCCGGAAAGGTTGGCGCGCTGCAGGTTGGCGCGCCCGCCAAGGTCCGCCCCTTCCAGAATCGCCTCGCGCAGATCGGCGTCACGAAGATCGACACCGCGCAAGTCGGCGTCTCGGAAATTTGCCCCGCGAAGCTGCGCCGCGCGCAAATCTACGCCGCGCAAGCACCCCGCGATTGGCTGCTCGCGATTGCCGCAGCGCACCTCGCGAAGTTTCACGCCCCTGAGCTCAAGCCCCGCCGGCAGTTCCCGAAGATCGATCCCAAAGATACTCGCATCGCGCAGAATTGCGCCGGACAAGTCAGCCTCAAAGACGCTGCCGTCCAAGAGTGCTCCCGCAAGATTCGCCTGACGAAATGATACCCCGCGCAGATTCAGGCCGCGCATATCGAGGCCACGCAAATCCGCCGCAGCGAAGCCTTTTTTCATTCTCAGTCGTAGCAACGCGCGTGTTGCGCCCGGGCGGCGCGCCAGTGCTCGCAAGACTTGAGCGCGTAGGCGCTTAACAACCTGAGCGCGATAGTGACCCAACGCGGACCTGAGCCTGTCAAGCCGCCGGCGAATCCTGGCGGGCAGCGCTGGGCGTCCGAGGCGCTCGCGCCGTTCCAACATTGAAACTTCAGGGATTTCGGCGACTTCCGGCGCTTTCACATTCCAGTCGCTACGCGCGGGTACTTCGAACGGAGTGAACGCGTACCACGCGCGCGCGTCTGGACTTACCTTTTGTATGACCGACGTACCCGCCACCGGCAGATGGGCCACTGCATAGTCAGGACGATTGCGCTTGACATAGTTGACCACTGTCTCGATCGCTGCAAAACACGCATCGTCGAACACAATATAGCCACCACGACAACACAACAGGTCCGCGAGCGCGAAGTCCACCATCACATTCTCGAAATGATGCGCGCCATCGATAAATACGAGGCCGACACTGCCCTCGCCGCGCTCTCCGACCAGCCGCGCCAAGCCGACTTCTGACCGCTCCTCGACGCGCCTGAACTGCGCGCCGAATTCCGCTTCGAGATATGATTGAACGACGTATCCCCTACCGCCGGGAAGCCCGTACGGATCAAAAATGACATGTTCGAAAGGGTCGCCGGAGAATCTCCGCGCGCCGAGAATCACCGCCGCGGAAGATCCCATTCCAAATCCGACTTCGACCGACAGGCTGGACGGGCACCGCCCTGCCAGGTAGGCGACTAGCGCTGCCTGGCGCGGATCAAGCGCAACTTCTTGCAAAGCATCTGTACGTCCGTCGGGATGCGTGAAGTATCCAGCCTTGAAGGCCGCCAGGTAACGCCGTATGGAATCGACCTGAACCGCGAGCTGGTCGAGTTCCTGGACCAGCGCCTCCTCGCTTGGGAGGATGAGTGCAGTCGTCGACTGGCCCGGCGCGGAGTCCGCGCCCCCGCTTTCGTGCGGCTTCATGCCCACTCCATCTCTCAGCCCGGCGGTTTTTGCGCTCTCGACCGGGTATCTTCAAAATCGAAGCAGCCCATGCGGCAAGCCGAAGAACGCCCCGTCACGCGCCAGTCGTGCTGCCACGGCATGTTTTTACACGAAGAGCCAAGTTCTATCGAGCCTCTTGAGCCGAACAAATCAGCCAAAGACAACTAATTTGATGGTCTGTAGCGGTGCTGGATCGCGCGGCCCTCCGCCGAGCCGCCCTCCTTTCCAGTAACATGCGGCGTCTTGATCTCAGGTTGATCAAGACTAGATTCAAGAATCGATATGCCTGTCGTTTCCCAGGATACTGATGCTTTGACGCGATTGCGCTCCCAGCCGAGCAGCGATCGAGCTCCCGGTCATCTCGCAGCGGGAGCGGGTGGCGCTTGGCGTGACCATCTGTGGTGGCCAACCAGTCGTGTGGCTGCGGGCCGGGGACGGCTTTCCTCCGACCCAGCGTATGCGATTGCGCTTGGGGCGATGGTGGTTGCCGGCGCGGCCTTGCGGTTCCCGTTTTTGACTGCGAAGTGCCTTTGGCTGGATGAGGCATTGACCGCAAATCAGGTCAGCCAGATGTCGTCGGTATTTTTGCGCGGCGAGATGCCCTTATATAATTTGATCCTCTACTGCTGGGTGCAGATCGCCGGCAACAGCGAGGCGATGTTGCGCGCTCCATCGGTTTTCTTTACCATCGCAACCATAGCGCTGATCGCGGAATTGGGCACCGAGCTGTCCGACCGAGCTACCGGTCTACTGAGCGCCTTTCTGCTGACAGTCCACGAGACCTCGATCCAATACGCGCAGACCGCGCGGTGCTATGCACTTTTGATGATGTTGGTCACCCTGGCGTCTCTGTTCTTCGTCAGGAGCGTAAAGCGGGGCTCGCTCGCGGATTGCGGGGGCTACATCATCAGCGGAGCGTCGGCCAGCTACACACATTTGTTTGGAGTTCTGATCCTGCCGGCGCAATTCGCGTCGGTGTTGCTTTTTCGTCGGTGCCGCAGGATTGCCAAGCGAGTCATTGTGAGTGCTCTGGCGATCGGAATACTCAGCCTGGGCGCATTCGCGGTGGCGATGAGCGCATACCAGGGACAGGACGACTGGATCCCCAGCATCTCAACTTGGGCGTTCACTCAACTCTTCTACATCCTGTCCGGAGCGTCGCGAGACATAATTCCAGGGTCCGCAGCCGTCGCCTTCAGCTTGATGGGCTTCCGATTTGAACTGAGTTCGCTTTTGCTATGGTCTTATCTGGCGGCCATCACGCTGGCGATGATTTATCCGGACCGAGCAAGCATTGGGGCAAGGGTCTACCTCCTGCTTTCAATCGTTACCCCGATCTGCTTGACGATCACCATTTCGCATTTCAAGCATTTGTTTGTAACACGCTACTTACTCATAGTTCTGCCGTTCTTCGTAGTAGCAGCAGCAATGGGTATAAGGCGAATACCATGGAGGGCGGCGGCAGTCGCAGTTACAGTCGCGATAACTGTGATGAGCCTGGTCGAAGACTACTCTTATTATAGAGCTCCATCGTTTCAGGATTGGCGTAGTGCCGTGACCTTTGTCGCCGAGCGGGCCGACCCCGGTGATGTTGTGATGATTTATCCCTTTTACTATGAAATTCCGCTCCGGTACTACATTGGGCGCCTAAGCAGTTCGGCGGTCTTTCCGCGGATTATTCTGATGAAAGATGAGGTGCTGCGTCGCCATCCGACGCAATGGCGGGAGGAGGCGATCTCACAGAACCGCTCAGTTGTAAAAAGTCTGGGCTCAGGCACACGGGTCTGGTTTTTCTCCGCTTCGTGGGACAATGATGACCAGCGCCTAATCGCCGAAATGCAAGATGACCATCACGTAGTGGAGCGCCCAGATATTCCCGGTGTCCGGCTCCTTCTCTTCGTCTCCAGGCCGAACTTCTTGCGATGAATGCCGGGCCTCCGGGATGGTGCAAGCGTCCAACGACATCGAGTACGGTACTACACTCACCGGGCGCTCTTTTGGTCTTCGTCAGCCTTGCAATTGCTACTACGGTGGTTGCACCTTGTTACACGACAAGCTCAGGCTCCTTTGTCAGTTCAGCCCTGGCAAAGTGCCGCCATCCTATGGGATCGAATCGTTGGTACTCGGCGTTTTAATGATCCGTGGCGGAGGGCCAAACAATACCGCATGCGACACAATCACAAGCCCCTCGCGTCATCACCATTGGCTGCGCTATAAGCATTCTGCCATGAGAGAATTTTTTGCCTGGGTTGTTGCGCAATGGCGCCTGGATTGTAGTGGACCATTGCGGACGTGGATCGTCCTCGCGTGACTTGGTGGTTGCAGGCGATCATTCTCCTGCTTGGTCGAACCCCGTTCAAAGGCGTTTTCATTCGCATCTATGATCTCGGGGCTCGCCGAGTGGTGGCGGCCCTTTCCAGTCATCCAGCGGTCTGCTGCATCCTCGGGAGTGGATCCTATTTCGAGAAGCGTCCCACCTATGGATTGTCGGACGTCGATCTGATCATCGTCCTGAACGATAAGGTCACACGCGCCGACGCCTCCGCGCGCGAGATCGCGCATATCTACAATCGCGCGCAACGCGTTTTTCAGTTTCTTGGCCGCTGGGCGGAGAAAGAAGCCAATCTAATCTATCTTTCGGACATCGCGGCCGGCTTCTCTGCGCCCGAATCTTTTCGCATTCGGTACAAGCAGGGAAAGCTGGTGCCGCTGTATGGCGCGCTGCCAAGCGACATTGTCATCGGACCCATCACAACCGGCGAAGTTTTGAGCGAAATCGATACCTTACTGCGATTCTCGCTAGTCGCCGATCCGGGTCATGCGAAACGACAAATCTTTTGGAAGCGTATCTTCACTAAGTTGATCGCGCTCGCGGACACCATCGATCTTCCTGAGGTTGCGAGCACGACGCGCGAACGATTCGATTTAAACTTCCTTAATGAGGACGACACCCGGGTGTTTTTCCGAGCCGCCGATCCCGCGGCGATGTTCGCGCTGCAGCTCACACTAAGCCGGCGGATGATGGATCTGATCGCGGAACGCGAACCCATGCAGAAGATTCACCAGACGCCGTTTCCTGGCCATCAGCAGTGTCAGGAACGAAACACGGTTTCCTCCGCGCCGGCCTTCCTGAGCGATCTGGTGGAACAAAAGTTTATTGATATCGAGGGCGTTTCATCGGTGCCGATCGGGTTTGGTCCGCGCATGCTTTACTTCGGGCTCAGCGATCCGATCCCGTTACTGAAACTTCACGAACAGGCCTATGAAGGCATTCTCCGCCTGCGCAAGATCATCGGACGGCGTCCAGCAAATGACTTCAACGCGCTGGTCTTAACCGATGGATTTCTCTTCGTCATCTCTCGACAGCCGACTTTCGTCGATCTGGTACCCTTAGATCCGCTGCAATTCGCGAATGTCTACGCGATGGTTCTCCGCGACAGTCTCGATTTCGAGATGCCGGCCTCCGTCCTGGCCGAGCATCAGGCGGCCGCGCGCACGATGTTTCATGCGCTCGGCAACTTGTATCTCGCTAACGACAACAAGATCGCAAAGTTGCCGCACCCGTGTATTTATCGCGAGGACGAAGGTGAGGTTATCGAGAATGCGCTGCGCATCTTGCGCGCACACGCTGCATGCGGGCCGGACTGGGCGTTGATCCAGCGTTCACGCGACTTGTTCGACTACCTTCAGCAGAAGCATCCGGAGTGCGTTGAATTTTTGAACGAACTCGATCGCTACCAACACTGCCTCTACGGCGACCTCTCACTGGGAAAAACTGAGGCGAACAACATTTATCGTTGCCTTCATCAGTTCATGTATCAGGTATTGACCGGCCAAAATCGGATCACGGTCGATCCGCCGCGCGTGCACCTCGGCATCACGGTCGGAGTCATTACCCGCAATCGCGCACGCGATCTCGCAGAGATGCTGGAGTCATTGACGCGTCAGGTTCGATCGCCCGACGAAGTTCTCATCGTCGACAACGGCTCTACCGATTGCACGCAGGAAGTGCTGGAGCAGTTTCGCGAGCGTCTGCCGATTCGATGCGAGTTCCTGCCAGGCGCGAACATCCCGGCCGCGCGCAACATTGTCGTCGACCGCGCAGCGAACGAGATTATTTCATTTGTCGATGACGACTGCATCACCGAACCACGATGGCTCGCGGCGGTGGAACGAGGATTTCTGCACGCCGAAAATATCGGAATGGTCGGAGGATGGGTGCATCATCAACCGGCGGCGCATCGATCCACCGTCGACAACTATTACCGTATTTTCCATCACACGAAGTCATGAGAGAGCAGTTTCGTATTTATGATTATCGAGTTACCGCTCTTCTCCGATAGCAGCCGTCGCAATCAGGCCAGCGGACGCCCAATTCGAATGGGCTTCTTCCACTTCTCAAACAACAATCTTTCGATCAGAAAGCAGTGCGCGCGCGACGTCGGGATGTACGATCTCAATGCGACCAAATCCGAGGATGTGGATCTATGCTTTCGCGTCGCCTTGAGTCCCAATTGGATCGCGTGGCGCGAAGATGAAGCCGTGGTCCGGCATAAGGGTAGGCGCACGTTGTGGGGGCTCATTACGCAAATGTGGGGGTGGGGCCGGTATGTTGGCTATCCGTACGCCAAGACAGGTGTGCGGGGGGTGTTCCTGTACTGGCTGAATGGACTGGACCACACGCTGGTGGGGCGCTTCGAGACTAGCCGCTTTCCCATTCTGGTTTGTGCGTTCGCAACTGACTTTTACTTCGTCAATGCACTCACGGCGCTGGTTATCCTTGCCGCATGCTTCGGTAGCTGGCGCTTCATGCTAATCGCGATCGCCGGTTTATTTTGGGCAGCCCCTCGATATCTTTCCGACATACGTAAGCTTCAGATGCGGCCGTGGGCGAAGGTCAAGCTAGCTGTGGTGCACTACCTCACGAACGTGGCGTTCACGGTCGCTGCGTTCGCGGGCGCACTGCACCATGGCGTTATCCTGATCCCCTCCTCAGTGTTTCGGCCGGACGGGTCGAGACAGCCCTGATGCGCGAATCAGACCTTTGTGGGCATATTTTTTGGTAGTATGGTGCTCAATCGCTCCACTTATCCCAATGAATCACCTTGGAGATCGGCTTACGCTTGACCTTGACGAAATCGTTCTGCGGCCAGCCAATGGGGATCATAACCCCGAATTTTATATCCTGGGGAATTCCCAGCAGTCCGCGTAGCTCGCTTTCCATAAACATATGGAAGGTCGTGAAAGTGGTGCCTAAACCGAGCGAGCGGGCCGCTACGATCAGGTTCTGCGCCGCCGGGTAGAGCGCCGACCATACAAACTGCTCGATCGGCGCGTTGGGCGGATAAGCTACCGGACCACAGACGAAGATGATGGCTGGTGTCTCATTCAGCGTCTCGGCCAGATGCATAGCGCCCGCGATCATTCCACTGCTGACCCGGCCAGTTCGCGGCACTCCAACGCCCATCGCCTTGAATCGCGGGACGAGCAGATCGCAGATTTTCTGTTTTGCTTCCGGATCGCGTACCACGATGAAGTCCCATTCCTGGCTGTTGCCTGGGCTCGAGGCGCGAGTAGCAGCGTAGATAACACGCTCGATCAACTCTTGCGGTACGGGATCAGGCTTTAGGTAGCGCGCTGCACTACAGGTTTCCATCGCTTCGATAACAGTCATGGTCATCTCCTGTTTCAATTTGGTGGGGGCTCGACGATTGCTCGGCAGGTTTACCGAATTCCAGCGCATCCGGGATGCCGCCCTTCTCGTCTTATCGCGCCACGTTCGCTACCTGCACTGGTAGAAGATCCTCGGGGGAATGCCTCACCAATATATCGAGTTTGGGTTTTCGCCAGGGACAGGGAGCGCACCTCACGCGCCGAGTGCGGTTAGGTCAACTATCCAGGCCGCCGTGCTCTCTGGCGTAAGCTCCAGGATGGCTACTGTGCCGAGCCTAATGTTCTGTTTCACCAAGCTCGGACTTCCAGGGTTCACGAAAAGCACCCCCTGGTGAGTTTCTACCATAGCCTCATGGGTATAGCCGAAGACCACAATGTCCACCGGCTTCCCAAAGATGTCCTGTAACGCGTCGGGCAACGACTCACCAGGTGGGAATGCCTTCCTGATCGCCCCCGGGATGACGTCGTCGCCCAAACTCTTTAAGATCAATTCATGGCACATGCCAATGGTATGGTTTTCGACCTCCACTACCTTGATGGTGTTCACCCTCGGGAGAGCCTCACCCATACCTACCAGCCACGATGTCGTTGCTGTAACTGGAGCGATACGCTCCAGCCACCCTATGCAAGATGCGATTTCAACGTGCCCGGCATGGAGGATGAGATCGACTCCCTCAAAGGCCCGGATCACCTGGGAGGGTGGTTCCGCACCCATGGACGGAATATGGGTATCTGAGATCAGACCTATCTTCATACGGCGTTGAGCCTCCTCAACGCTGCTCAGTTAACGCAGGCCAGTCAAGGCTCAGTAACGGCCTCGTGGGCCCACCAGAAATGGAACCCTGCTTGTTCGGCGAGCGGCCCAAGAAAATCTCGAACAGGTTTTGCCGGATTCCTGGCTAAAAGCAGGATTCCCGGCCTTCTCCGGTCCCTGGGGTCCGCTGAAAACCCCCGAAGACGTGCGGTCTTCAACCCATTCTCCGAGGATTCCGCGCATTTAGAAACTAGGGTGTGGA
>CAWAMM010000010.1:0-88958 GCA_963783145.1 uncultured delta proteobacterium | reverse complement strand
TATCGAGGAGGGCAACGAGCGCCAGGTGCGCATGGCGCATCTAGCGGTGATCGGCAGCCATTCGATCAACGGCGTTTCCGAGCTGCACTCGGAGTTGTTGAAAACGCGATTGGTGCCGGATTTTTATCATCTGTGGCCGGAGCGCTTCAGCAACAAGACCAATGGGGTCACGCAGCGGCGCTGGCTTTTGCAAGCGAACCCCGGTCTCGCGAAGCTGCTCGATTGGGCGATCGGCGAAGCCTGGGTGACCGACCTCGATCGGCTCATCGGGGTTGAACAATTCGTCGACGACGAGGGTTTTCAGGCCAAGCTCCGCATCACCAAGATCGAAAACAAGGAGCGGCTGGCGCGCATCGTCAATCGCATCGCAAATGTCGACGTCGATCCCGCATCGATTTTCGATGTGCAGGCCAAGCGCATCCATGAGTACAAGCGCCAACTGCTGATGGCGCTCGGAATCGTGCACCAGTATCTACAGATCGTCGAAGATGGTGTGGAACCGCCGGTTCCGCGCGTCTACATCATCGCGGGCAAGGCCGCGCCGGGCTACTGGGTCGCCAAGATGATCATCAAGCTGATCAACAGCCTCGGCGACGTGATCAACAATGATCTGCGCACACGCGGTCTCATCAAGGTGGCGTTCCTGCCCGACTATCGGGTGTCGCTCGCGGAAAAAATCATTCCCGCCGCCGACGTATCCGAACAGATCTCGACCGCAGGCACCGAGGCTTCGGGCACTGGGAACATGAAGTTCGCGATGAACGGCGCGTTGACGATCGGAACCCTGGATGGCGCGAATATCGAAATTCGTCAGGCGGTCGGGGCGGAGAACATTTTCATCTTCGGGCTGACCGCCGAGCAGATCGAAGATCACAACGCGAACGGCAGCTATCGGCCGCGCGAGTTTTACGACAGCGATCCGCGGCTGCGCCGGGTCCTGGACGCGCTCAGCTCCGATCGCTTCTGCGCCAACGAGCCCGGACTGTTTCGATGGATTCGCGACGTATTGCTGGAGTCCGATAAGTACTTCCTGCTGGCCGATTTTGGATCCTACGTCGACACGCAGGCGCAAATCACCCGGCTCTACACGCAGGAGCGCGAGTGGAACCGCAGGTCGGTCCTCAACATCGCGCGCATCGGCAGGTTTTCGAGCGACCGAACGGTGAGTGAGTACGCGAAAGAGATCTGGGGGCTCGAGCACGCGCGCCGCTAGCCGTCGTACTCATCGATTATAGATGCCGAGCCAGCGCCGGCGATCCTCGACGATGGGCCGGCGGCTCTTAAGCAGCGCGTAGGCCTCGTCGAGCGTCATCGCGCGCCGCGTCTTGAGGAACCACGCGATCACCAGCGGCGCGCGCTCGCACCCTTCCTCGCAATGCACCAGCACCCGCTGTCCATGAGCGAGGCCGTGATCGATCAAATCGGCGGTGCGCTCGAGCGTCTCGAGGCCTTGGGCCAGAAAGGGCATATGAATCGCGTGTGCGGGCTCACCTTCGAGGAGATCGGGTAGCACGTTGATGATCATGCCATCGAAACGTTGCGCATCCTGCAGATCACCGACGAAAAGATTCTCGATGACCTCGCTCTCCTGCCAACCCGCCACCAAATTCACCTCGCGTTGTGCCTGACCATTTACCCGATCGCCCATAGCCGGCGCTAAGCTCGCTCCACGCGCAAACCGCACGCCGCTGCCGCACCTAACGGGCGCTCGTCGGCGCTGTTGAAAGGAATACGGATTCTGGAATCGGATTGAAACATTAGCGCGCTGGCGATATGGACGGCGTCCAACGCTTTGATCCCGCGATCCCGAACCACTTCCTCGGCGGTGCGAAGCAACGCCGCGCTAACGGCAACCAATTCCCATCGATCGCGATCTGTTCGGAGCCTCGAATCGCTAACAGCAAATGCTCGAGCACTCAGCTCGCCGGCCACGCGTCTGCGTGCTAAAGCCGAAACGGCCTCAATCGGAGTCAGCACCGAGGTTAAGCACTGGTATCGGCGCATCAGGACTCTGGCTTGAAAGGAGCCTCGCTCATCCAAATAGCGCTTTGCCAAAATACTGGTATCGAAATACGCCCAACGCAGCGCAATCATTCCTCGTCGCGCATTTCACGAATCGTTTCTACGATCGCCTTTCCGCGAATTCGATATCCTTTGAAAGGAGGCATCGGACCTCGCTTCCGCGCGGGGATCAGGAATCCGGACTCTTCCATACGTTTGATGGCATCGTCCTCGCTTTCTGCTGGCATCGCGGTCAATCGGGCGACCGGCTTGCTGCGATCGGTAAGAATCACTTCTTTGCCGTTGCGCACCGCTTTGATGAGACTGGAGAATTTCTGATTTGCTTCGCGCAGGCCGACTCGCATTCATTCGTCCTCCCACAACATTGTAGTGACGTTACTACATCGGCGAAATAGCGAGGCAGCCTCTAAGCTTTGCCCGCGGCGAGGTTGACGCGGGCGGGGGTGCGGCCGCGGATGCGTGCCCACCAATGGCTCAGGCCGTCGAGGTAGAGATAAATCACCGGCGTGGTGTACAGCGTCAACATCTGACTGACCACGAGGCCACCGACGATCGCAATTCCCAGCGGGCGGCGGATTTCCGAGCCGGTGCCGGTTCCGATCGCGAGCGGCAGCCCGCCCAGCATTGCCGCCATGGTGGTCATCATGATCGGGCGGAAGCGCAAGATGCAGGCCTGGTAGATCGCGTCTTCGGAGGATTTGCCGTCGATGCGCTCGGCCTGCAGCGCGAAGTCGATCATCATGATCGCGTTCTTCTTCACAATGCCGATCAACAGAATGATCCCGATCAGCGCGATGATGCTCAGGTCGTAGTGGAACAGCAGCAAAAATAGCAGGGCGCCCACGCCGGCCGACGGTAGAGTCGAGAGTATCGTGATCGGATGGATGTAACTCTCGTACAGAATGCCGAGCACGATGTAGACGGTGAGCAGCGCGGCGAGAATCAGGATCGGCTCATTCGCGAGCGAGGATTGAAATGCCTGGGCGGTGCCCTGGAAGGTGCCCCGAATCGCCGCCGGCATATGAATGTCGCGTTCCGCATCGTTAATGATGTTGACCGCGTCCCCGAGGGCGACACCTTGCTGCAGATTGAAGGAAATTGTGACCGCGGGGAATTGCCCCTGGTGATTGACGGTGAGGGGCGTCGTCGAGGCTTCGTAGTGGGTAACCGCGCTGAGCGGAACCTGTCCACCGTTAGTGGAATCGATATAAATCTGTTTCAGCCCGTCGGGGTTCTGCCAGAACTCCGGCGCCGCCTCCATCACCACGTGATACTGATTCAACTGGGTGTACATGGTGGACACCTGGCGCTGCCCGAAGGCGTCGTACAAGGTGTTGTCGAGTAGCTGCGGGGTAATCCCCAGTCGCATCGCCGTAGGCCGATCGATCACCAGATTGGCCGCCAGCCCGCTGTTTTGCTGATCGCTGCTGACGTCGGTCAACTGTGGAATCGAGCGCATCTTCTGGAGCAGCTTGGGCGCCCACTCCATCAGCAGCGGTAGATCATCGCTCTGCAGGGTGTACTGATACTCAGCGTTGGCCATTCTGCCGCCGATGCGCAGATCCTGCACCGCCTGCATGTAGAGGCTGACACCAGGGATTTTCGCGGCATGTTTTCGAATCCGCGCGATAACTTCCTGCGCGCTGATTTTTCGCTCACTCAGCGGCTTCAGTGCGATGAACGAGTTCGCGGTATTGGTCGCACCGTTACCACCGGTGAACGCCAGCGCGTTGTCGACCGCCGGGTCCTTATCGATCACCTTGACGATTTGCACCAGCCGATCCTGCATCGCCTGAAACGAGGTGTCCTGATCGGCCAACACCGCGCCCATCAGGCGGCCGGTGTCCTGTTCGGGGAAAAATCCTTTCGGAATGATCTTGAACAAGTAGATATTGAGGACCAGGGTGGCGAGCGCGACGGTGAGGATCAGTGCCGGATGCTGCAAAACCCACTTCAGGGTTCGTTCGTAGAAGGCGAGCATCGCGTTGAAGACATTTTCGCTCTTGCGATAGAAGCGCCCATGTTGCCGATCGTGCTGGGAACGCAACATCTTCGCGCACATCATTGGCGTGGTGGTCAGCGACACCACCATCGAGACCGCAACCGCCGCCGCGAGGGTGACCGCGAATTCGCGGAACAGCCGGCCCACGATGCCGCCCATCAACAGAATCGGAATGAACACCGCAATCAGCGAGATGCTGATCGACATGACAGTGAATCCAATCTCCGCGGTGCCCTTCACCGCCGCGCGGTAGGGCGTATAACCCTCCTCCAGGTAGCGTGAGATGTTCTCGATCACGACGATCGCGTCATCAACCACGAAACCGGTGGAGATGGTCAGCGCCATCAACGAGAGGTTGTCGATGCTGTAGCCGAACAGGTACATGATGCCGAAGGTACCGATGAGCGAAATCGGCACCACCATGCCGGGAATCAGCGTGGCCCGCAGGTTTCGCAGGAACAGGAACACCACCATGATCACCAGCGCGATCGAGATCAGCATGGTGAATTCCACATCGTGCACCGAGGCGCGGATGGTCGTGGTGCGATCCATCCCGACGGTCAGCTTGATGTCGGCGGGAATCGAAGCATGCAGCGACGGTAGCGCGGCATAGATCCGATCGACGGTGTCGATAATGTTGGCGCCGGGCTGGCGATAGATGATCACCAGGACCGCGGGTTTGGCATCGATCATTCCGCCGGTGCGAACGTTCTCAACCGAATCGACCACCTTCGCTACATCGGACAGAACCACCGCCGCGCCGTTGTGGTAGGCGACGATCAAGGGACGATACTGCGACGCCTTCAGAAGCTGATCGGTGGTCGAGATCGACCACGCCTGGGTGTCATCCTCGAACTCGCCCTTGGGACGATTCGCGTTGGCATTGGCGAGCGCGGTGCGCACGTCCTCGAGACTGATGCCGGCGGAGTTCAGCTGGGTCGGATTGAGCTCGACCCGTACCGCGGGCAGCGCGCCACCTCCGACCGTTACCTGCCCGACGCCTTCAATCTGCGAGAGCTTCTGCTGGAGAATCGAATCCGCCGCATCATACATTTCGCCGGTGGTTTCGGTATTTGACGTCAACGCGAGGATCATGATCGGCGCGTCAGCGGGATTCACTTTGCGATAGGTCGGCTTGGACGGCAGGTTGCTCGGCAGATTGCTGTTGGCGGCGTTGATCGCGGCCTGCACATCGCGTCCTGCGGCGTCGATGTTTCGATTCAGATCGAACTGCAAAACGATACTGGTCTGGCCCAGAAAGCTGGTCGAGGTCATATCGGTCAGACCGGCGATCCGTCCAAAAGATCGCTCCAAGGGAGTCGCGACCGATGACGCCATCGTTTCCGGACTCGCGCCGGGCAGCATCGCCTGCACCTGGATGGTCGGGAATTCGACCTGTGGCAGCGGCGCCACCGGCAACAGGCGGAACGAGATTATGCCGGCGAGGGCGATCGCGATCGTCAGCAGCGTAGTGCCGACCGAATTTTTGATGAAGGTTTCCGAGAAACTCATATCGCCTGCACCCGCGGAGTCTGCATCTCCGCGGCCTCCGCGCGGACCTTTTCCGATTCCGGCGCGAGGCGATCGAAGTAGAGAAAAATAACCGGGGTGGTATACAGCGTGAGCAACTGGCTGATGAGCAATCCGCCGACGATCGCGATGCCGAGCGGACGCCGCAGCTCCGAGCCGGTGCCGGTCCCTAGCGCGAGCGGCAACGCGCCGAGGAGCGCCGCCATCGTGGTCATCATGATGGGACGGAAGCGCAACAGGCACGCCTCGTAGATTGCATCCTCGGCGTTCTTGCCGCCCTTGCGCTGTGCCTCGAGGGCGAAGTCGATCATCATGATCGCGTTTTTCTTGACGATACCGATCAGCAGAATGATTCCGATCAGCGCGATGACGCTCAGATCGATCCGGCAGATCAGCAGGGCAAGGATCGCGCCCACCCCCGCCGACGGCAGCGTCGAGAGAATCGTGATCGGATGGATGTAGCTCTCGTACAGGACCCCGAGCACGATGTAGACGGTGATGAGCGCGGCCAGAATCAGCAGCGGCTCGTTACTGAGTGACGCGCGGAATGCTGCGGCCGTCCCCTGGAATGCGGTCTGGATGCTCTCCGGCATGCCGATCTGTTTTTGCGCATCATCGATCGCGGTGACCGCGTCGCCCAGCGAATACCCAGTCGCGAGGTTGAAGGAAACCGTCACGGTCGGGAATTGTCCCTGATGATTGACGATCAGCGGCGTGGTGCCGGGTTCGTAATGCGTGAACGCGCTCAGCGGCACCTGACCACCGCTGGTCGAGCGCAAATAGATGTCATCGAGCTCGCGCGGATCGCGCTGAAACTCCGGCGCGACCTCCAGCACCACGTGATACTGGTTGAGCTGAGTGAACATGGTCGAGATCTGGCGCTGTCCGAACGCGTCGTACAGCGTGTTGTCGATGGTCGCGGGCGTGATGCCGAGGCGCGAAGCAGTGTCGCGATCGATCACCAGATGCGCATTCAATCCGTTGTCCTGCTGATCGGTCGCGACATCGCGCAATTGGGGCAGGGTTTTTAGCTTGTCGAGCAACTTCGCGGTCCAGGTACTTAGCTCCGCGGCATTCGGATCTTCGAGGCTGTATTGGTACTGGGTGCGGCTCACGCGATCCTCGACGGTCAGGTCCTGGACCGGCTGGAGGTAGAGCGTGATGCCCTCGACCTGCGCGAGCTTGGGCTGCAGGCGATCGATGATGGTGGAAACGCTGGCGTCGCGCTCATCGAGCGGTTTGAGGTTGATGAGAATACGGCCGCTGTTGGGCGTGGTATTGGTGCCATCGACGCCGATGAACGAGGAGAGGCTCTCGACCGCGGGATCCTGCAGAATGATGTGCGCGAGTTCCTGCTGGCGCTGCACCATCGCGGGGAACGACACGCTCTGCGGCGCTTCCGACACGCCCTGAATTACGCCGGTGTCCTGCACCGGGAAAAATCCCTTTGGCACGATCCAGTAAAGAAGAATCGTGAGCACCAGCGTGCCGACGGCCACCATCAATGTGGCTGGCTGATGCTTCAGGACCCATTGCAAAGTGCCGGCGTAAAAGTCGATGGCGCGCTGAAACGCACGCTCGGACGCCTTGTAGAACGCGGTCTGCTCGCTTTCCTCGGTGCGGCGCAGCAGCTTGGCCGACATCATCGGGGTCAGCGTCAGCGACACTACCGCCGAGACGAGAATTGTGACCGCCAGTGTGATTGCGAATTCGCGGAATAAGCGGCCGACGATATCGCCCATGAAGAGCAGTGGGATGAGCACCGCGATGAGGGAAATCGTCAGCGACAGGATGGTGAACCCGATTTGCTCGGCGCCCTTGAGCGCAGCCTGCAGCGGCGCCTCGCCCTCCTCGATGAAGCGCGAGATATTTTCGATCATCACGATCGCGTCATCGACGACGAAACCGGTCGAGATCGTAAGCGCCATCAAGGTGAGGTTGTTGAGGCTGTACCCGAGCAGATACATCACGCCGAAAGTACCAATGAGCGAGAGCGGCACGGCGATGCTTGGGATGATGGTGGCGGAGAGGCTGCGCAAGAACAGGAAAATGACCATCACGACCAGTGCGACGGTCAGCATCAACTCGAATTCGACGTCGGAGACGGAAGCGCGAATCGTCGTGGTGCGGTCTGTCAGCACCGCGACCTTCACCGACGCGGGAAGGGAAGCTTGCAGTCTCGGGAGCAGCGCCTTGATCTTGTCGACGACCGTGATGATGTTCGCGCCCGGCTGCCGTTGAACATTCAGGATGACCGCCGGGACCGCATTCATCCATGCCGCCTGCTTGACGTTCTCCGCTTCGTCGACCACGTTCGCGACATCCGACAATGTCACCGGGGCGCCGTTGTGATAGGCGACCACGAGTGGTTGATAGTCCTTCACGGATAGCAACTGATCGTTCGCGCCGACCGTGTAGGCCTGCTGCTTGCCGTCGAAGTTTCCCTTCGCCTGATTCACGTTTGAGGCCGCGATGGCCGTGCGCAGGTCCTCCAGCGTGAGTCCATATGCCGAGAGCTGGGTCGGATTCGCCTGGATTCGTACCGAGGGCTTCTGCCCACCGCTGATACTCACCAGCCCGACCCCCGAAACCTGCGAAATCTTTTCTGACAGCCGCGTATCCGCGAGGTCCTCGACCTGGTCCAGCGGCAACTCGGTCGAGGTCAGCCCCAGCGTCAGGATGGGCGCGTCGGCGGGATTGGTCTTGCTATAGACCGGAGGATTGGGCAGGTCGGTCGGCAGATAGGTCGCCGCCGCATTGATGGCTTCCTGCACTTCCTGCTCGGCGACATCGATGCTGAGGTTCAGGTCGAACTGCAGCGTGATGACCGAACTTCCAAACGAGCTGTTCGAGGTCATCTGGTTGAGCCCGGGCACCTCGCCGAACTGGCGCTCCAGCGGCGCCGTCACCGACGACGCCATTACATCGGGACTCGCACCGGGATAAAACGTCAGCACCTGAATGGTGGGATAGTCGACCTCGGGCAGCGCCGAGACCGGCAGTTGTTTGAATGCCACCAGGCCGGCGAGCAGTATCGCCGCCATCAGTAGGGTGGTTGCGATCGGCCGGAGGATGAATGGCCGCGAAAGACTCATTGTGCGGTTTGATGATCGCTCGACGCCGCGGCGGTCACAATATGCGGATTGACCTTGGAGCCGGGCTGCAGCTTATCGACTCCATCGGTGACCACCGTCTCGCCCGCGGTCAGCCCGGTCTTGATCGAGGAAAAGTCGCCCTCGGTCGCGCCCACGGTGATGCCGCGCTGCGACACGGTATCGTTCGCATTCACTACGTATGCGAAATTTCCCTGCGGACTTTTCTGTACCGCCGCGGTCGGCACCAGCACCGCATCCTTGATCGTGTTAATCAATAGCCGCGCATTGACGAATTGGCTTGGGAACAGCGCATAGTCAGGGTTGTCGAAGGACGCCTTGAGCTTCACCGTTCCGGTGGTTTGATCGATCTCATTGTCGAAGGTCAGCAGCGTTCCAGTGGCGAGCTGCTTTTTGAAATCGCGGTCCCAGGCCTGGACCGGTAGCGGCTGTCCACTGCGCATCCGCGCGACAATCTTGGGAATGTCATCCTCGGGCAGCGGGAAAATCACCGCGATTGGTTGCAATTGGGTAATTACCGCCAGTCCGGTGGTATCGGTCGCATGCACGATGTTGCCCAAATCCAGCAGCCGCAGTCCGATGCGGCCGCTGATCGGCGCGGTAATCTTGCTGTAAGTGATATTCAGCTTCGCGCTGTCGATCGCGCCCTGATCGCTCGCGACCGCTCCTTTGGCCTGGTTCATCACCGATTGCTGATCGTCGAGTTGCTGGCGCGCGAGTACTCCCTCTGAGTACAGGAGCTGATCGCGCTCGAAGGTGAGCTTGCCGTCCTCGTAGGTGGCCTGGTCCTTGGCCATCTGGCCCTCCGCCTGCGCGAGCTGGACCTCATACGGACGGGGATCGATTTGGATCAGCAGGTCGCCTTCCTTTACGGTCTGCCCTTCCTTGTAATTGATTTCCTGGATCGCGCCGTCGACGCGCGACTTGATGGTGGTCGTGTTAAATGGCGTGACCGTTCCGATGCCGGTCAGATACACGTTCAGATCGCCGCGACTGGCGCGTACCGCCGAAACCGGTATCGCCGGATGCGCAACTTTGGACGCCGCAGCGGTTTCGGCGGCCTGCCGGTGCGCGTACCAGAAGTAGCCGACGATCAGGAGGATCAGCGTCGCGACCAGCCAGGTCCGCCAATCCGAAGCAAAGCCGGTGCGAACCCGTGAGGCCGTCTCGGCGGCGGAATATTTCACCTTGGTTGGCTCGGAGGCCGGAGCGCCAGTGGTCATCTCATCGAACAACTCACATTCTCCAAACGCCGCTGCTTAGATTTGGTGCGGTTAAGGGACTTCGAGTGCCTGAACGGCGCAGCAGCGGTGGCTGTGGCGGCATTTCGCTTTTCGGACGTTCAGGTCCATAATCCCTAGTTACGTTGAAATTCGCGCGCCGTTTCAACCGAGTTTGGGGTTGGGCGCGAATGCAACCGGATGCTTCAACCTACGTCATTATAGAAGGTGCGGAAGCCCTCCGATAGCGCCAAACGATCGGCCGATTCGATAAACCGTTACATAGAGACCAATAATTCTTGCAATTTCGGACTCACAAGTCCATTTTTCAGATCCAATGCCGTCGCATCGCACAGCAAGCCTCACTAGAGCTCCAAAGAAGACCCGCGGACGTCCCTCGATCCCGTTCCTGCACGAAACTATCCTGCGCCACGCCGGCGATCTGTTCGCGAAGAACGACTTTGCGCGGGTTTCCGTGGACGAAATCGCCCTGCGCTCCGGGGTCGGCAAGGGCAGCGTCTATCGGCAGTTCGGCTCGAAAGAAGAGTTGTACGCGACCGTCGTGATCGAGGGCTTCAAGCATCTGCAAAAGGAAATTCGCAGCGCGCTCAGCAGTGCTGCATCGACCCGCGATCAGATCGAGACTGTGGTGCGGCATACGTTGACGTACTTCTGGACCCGCCGGCAATTCTTCGCGCTGCTGCACGACCCCACCGCGCTTCCGGCGGCGCTGGCGCGAAGTTATCTGAAGCAGCGCCTCGAGCTATCGAAAATGATCAGCGCGATCCTGGTCGAGGGCATCGAGGGCGGCGCGCTGCGCGCGGACCTCGACCCTCGAATCGTGGCGGAGTCGCTGCTGGGAATGTTGCGCGGCATCAATCGCTATTGCCGCGAATACTCGACCCCCGAGAACGCGACCGACGCGGTTACCGCGCTTTTCCTCGACGGCTGCGCGAGCAAGCTGCGACTCATCAGCATCGCGCCCCGCAAACGCTAATTCGCGTTGTTGAACCTGAAAAATCTTCCACCTCGCTCCATCTGGTGACTTCGGGTGCTGAAGAGTTGACTATAAGACATCGAATCTGCTAGGACATTTCGGCTGGCGAACGAGAGGCGGTTTCGTGGGGGAACCAAAGAGCGTCGGGGAAATGATCGGCGAAATGCTGCGCGAGGCGGCGGTCCTGATCACGGTTTTTCTCCCGCTTGATGTCGTGATAGCGTTTTATGCAAGCCTCGGATGGAAGGAGATTATGTTGCTTCTTCAGACCAGTCTGATCGTAGGCACTGTTTTGGCGATATTGGGCATAGCGATCGAGCGAAGACGGTCGCGCCAGGAAATGAAGTAATGGATAAGTATCTCGTCGCATTGAGCCCCCTGATATTGCTCCTGGTTGCCGCAGTGGTTGGTCCCATTGGCCTGCACTACGCTCGCCTCGAACGCGAAGAGCGTGCGCGGCGCGACGCGCTGAATTCCAGATCCACCTCCCCGACGACCTGATTTTCTACGTCGCGCGAAGGGCCACTCTTTGCTATGATTCGCGACCGATGCGAACTGGTCTCGCTTCAGTAACCACAGTCATTCGGTGGATGTCGGGTATGCTTAAAAAGATATCGGAATTCCTGGGGCATAAGTCACGGGTGGCGAGGCGGATGCGAGTCGCGCTGGCGTTGATGGTCTTTCTCCCCGCGACAGCTTTTCCGCGAACTGCGATGGCAGGGGCCGGTGACATCCTTCTCGGATGCACTTCGCCGGCGCTGGACACTCAGCGGGTACCGCTCGATGGCGCGAAAGTCGTCGCAGTCGCGCAAACCCCGATGGAGGTGGATTCCTCCGCCACGACCGACACTCCGATGCCGAAGGAAGTTGCGAGCATCACGCTCAACCTGCCGGCTCAGGTACAGTCGGGCCAACTGCTGATTGCGGATTTGATTTCTCTCGGTGGCGCGGGGCCTACGATTACTGCTCCGTCGGGATGGCAATTGATCCGCGACGATATCAGCCCCACCACGCGGCAGTCGCTCTACTATCATTTTGCGGATTCCAACGATGGTCCCGCCGAATGGAAGTTCTCGCAGCCGGTGTACGCCCACGGCGTGGTGCTGTCGCTCGACAATGTGTGGTCAACCGACCCGATCGATTCCAGCAGCGGCACGACCGGCCCCAAGGATCAGACCAAAGCGCCCAAGCTGACGACCAGCGACGATGGCAACCTGATCCTGGTGTTCTTCGCCACCGACTTCGCGTTTATCAATCCGGGTCCCACAGTTCCGGGCAACCTGGTCCCCATCGTTTACCAAAAGACCGACCCCAATCCTTACTGGATTTTGGCAAGCTACCAGGCCCGCCGGGGCGACGTGGCAGCAGCGGACAGCCCTACCCCACAGTTATATAACGTTGCTGCCGCGCAAGTCGCGATAAGACGGCGCTAGGTGGACAGCTAGACCGATAGTCTCGGTCCAGCTGTATCTCGGTCAGCTGTACTTCCGTTCCTGCCACCAGGGGAAAAATGATGGCATGTCGGCTGACACCTTGCCGGGAAACTTCGCCGGACGCTTCTCTAAGAATGACGTGACGCCTTCCTTTGCATCGCCCGAGGCGCCGCGCGAACGAATCGCACGGCTGTCGATCCTGTGCGCCTCCATCGGATCGTCGGCGCCGAGCATCCGCCATAGCATCTGACGGGTCATCGCGACGGAGACCGGCGCCGTATTGTCGGCAATTTCGCGCGCGAGGGCGCGGGCGGCGGGTATCAGTTCTTCGGGTTTGTAAATCTTCTTGATGAGGCGTCCTTCGAGCGCCTCCTGCGCAGGAAAAACCCGGCCCGTCAGGGTCCATTCCAGCGCCTGCGAGATTCCCACCGCACGGGTGAGGAACCAGCTCGAGGCCGCCTCGGGCACCAGGCCGCGGCGCGCGAATACGAAGCCGAAACGCGCGTTTTCCGAGGCGAGCCGCACATCCATGGCGAGTTGCATGGTGACGCCGACGCCAACGGCGGGTCCGTTGACGGCGGCAATCACCGGTTTGAGCGATTTGAAGATGCGCAGGGTCAGGAGGCCGCCGCCGTCGCGAATCGATTCATCGCTCCAATCGATATCGGCCTCGTTCTTTGAGGTTGCGCGGCTTGGCGCCTGACCCGCTTGCGCGGTGCGATCGAAGGTGGCGCCGCCGGCGGACAAGTCGGCACCCGCACAAAAACCGCGGCCCGATCCGGTCACGATGATCGCGCGGACGTTGTCATCCGCATCCGCCTTGTCGAAGGCGTCGATCATCTCGAGCATCATCTCGCGGGTGAAAGCGTTGAGCTTCTCCGGACGATTGAGTGTGATCGTCAGGATGTTGTCCGCGACATCGTACAGGATCGTCTGGTATGCCATGCCGATAGCTACTCCGTTTCTTTGTCCACCGACGGTGGCTCTCCAGCCCTCACTCCTGTCTCTCCCAGTAGGGAGAGATGGTGAAGGTGGGAAGCCAGTTTTAGGATCCTTAAGCGCTCGCTCGGACCTCGTGCTCGATCATGGCCCCGTACTTCTTAAGGGCGGCCTCACGCAGCTTCGGAATGTGCTGGGTCGGGAACAGATCGTCGGTCGCCTTGTACTCGCGCAGGATCTGACGCGCGACGGTGATCTTGTGGACCTCGGTCGGGCCGTCCGCCAGTCCCATGTGGAAGCTCTGGATGACCTGCTCGACGAAGGGCATCTCGTTGGTCGCGCCGAGTGAGCCATGGATGAAGAGCGCGCGCGATGCGACGTCATGAAAAATCTTCGGCATGATGGCCTTCACCGCCGCGATATCCTTGCGGACCTTCAGATAGTCCTTGTAGCGATCGATCTTCCATGCGGTGCGCAACACCAGGAGGCGGAACTGCTCGATTTCCATCCACGAGTCGGCGATTTTTTCCTGCACCATCTGCTTGTCGGCGAGGCGCGAGCCCTGGGTGAAGCGCGACAGCGCCCGCTCGCACATCATGTCGAAGGCGCGCCGGACCTGCCCGATGGTACGCATCGCATGATGGATGCGGCCGCCGCCGAGCCGCGTCTGCGCGACCGCGAACGCGCCGCCGCGAGGCCCCAGCATGTGGTCCTTGGGCACGATGACGTCGGTGTACTGCATGTAGCCGTGGCTGCCTTCGCCCTCATGAGTGCCGACGGCCAGGTTCTTCAGAATTTTCACACCCGGCGTTTCGATCGGCACGATGAACATCGACATGCGCTTGTACTCGGCCGCGTCAGGATCCGTCACCGCCATGACGATGAGGAACGACGCGAGGTGCGCATTCGAGGAAAACCATTTCTGGCCGTTGATGACCCAATTGTCGCCCTTCAGCTCGGCTTTGGTCTTGAAGACCTTGGGATCGGCGCCGCCCTGCGGCTCGGTCATTGAAAATGCCGACACGATCTCGTTATCGAGCAGCGGCTGCAGGTAGCGCTTCTTCTGCGCGTCGGTGCCGTAGTGCGCGAGGATTTCGGCATTACCGGAATCCGGCGCCTGGCAGCCGAACACGATTGGCGCATAGGTGACGCCGCCGAGGATTTCGTTCATCAGGCCGAGCTTGACCTGGCCGTAGCCGGGGCCGCCCAAATCGGGACCGAGATGGCAAGCCCACAACTTGCGTTTCTTCACTTCGGCTTGCAGCGGACGCACCAGCTTATTGCGCAGCGGATTGCGGACGTCATAAGGATGGCACGTCAGCACGTACTGCAGCGGTTCGACTTCCTCGCGGACGAATTTATCGATCCAGTCGAGTTCCTTTTGGAACTCCGGTTCAGTTTCAAAATCCCAGCTCACGATTGATCCTCCATAGAGAGCGAATTTGTTCCCTCGGCGCGACGGGCGCGATGTTTGGCAGGGACGAGAGCGGATTGTCGCTCAAAGCGCGCCGGTTTTACCAGCGCAGCACTCGAAGTATCCGTGGCCCCGGATCGCCTTCGGGTTGATCTCGTAGTCACCGGTGACTACTCTCTCCACTGATGAAAGCTGTCGGGGTCAAACAATTGAAAGCGAGGCTCTCGGAATACCTGCGCCACGTCCGCGCCGGAGAAACCATCCTGATCACAGATCGTGAGGAAGTGGTGGCCGAGCTTCGTCCTGCGGCGCGCAGGGCGCCGCGCCATCACGACACGCTCGAGGAGCTGCTGGATTCGCTGGCGGAGCGCGGCGACATAACTCGCGCCGCCCTGCCGAAGGGAAAATGGACCTGGAAAGTTGCCGGGATGGGCCTTCCTCCGGGGACTGCGGCCGACATTCTCAACCAGATCCGCAGCGATCGTTGAAACTCGCGATGGTCGCGCTCTATCTCGATACCTCCGCAGTGCTGCGCGCGATCCTTGAGCGTGGCACCAGCCCCGGTATAGAAACCAGAATTCGGACCGCGGAAGTATTGTTAACCTCTCGCCTCTCGATCGTGGAAGCGTCGCGCACGATCCAGCGATTGCGCCAGCTTGGTCAGCTCAGCGAGACGAAGCTGGCCGATGTGGAGCGCGAGATAGAATCGGTGTGGGCACGCTGCGATCTGTGGGAACTCACGCCCGCGGTATGCGAAGCGGCACGCCGAGTCGCGCCGAACAAACTGTTGCGGACTCTCGATGCGCTCCATTTGGCGACTTTCGTGCTCGCCCGTCAGCGCATCGGCGACCTGGAACTCGTGACCACCGATGAACGCCTGCGAGCGGCGGCCGAAGGTTTCTAGCGCGCCATCCTAAGACGCAGGCTGTTGGAATGACGTTTTCAACAGCCTGCTATGATTCCTAGGTGGGGACATTGGCGAGCAGTTCGTTCAATCCTTCGGACATCGTTGGATGAGTGAAAATCGCGTCGCGCAACACCGTGTATGGCAAATCACCCGCCATCGCGGTCTGCACCGCCACCATCAGCTCGCTCGCCTCGAAGCCAAATGCGCTGAAGCCGATGATCTTGTCGCTACGCTTGCCGATCAGCATCTTGATGAAGCCGCGCGGCTCGGAGATGGTCCGGGTGCGCAACACCTGCGCCATCGGCATTTTCGCGAGACGATATTCGATCCCGTCGCGACGCGCTTCGAGCTCGTTTCTTCCCACTCGCGCCAGCTCCGGATCGGTGAACATGCAGAATGGGATCAGCCGATTCTTCGTGGTTCGATTTCCCCCGTTGAGGTTGGCATACACGACCCGGAAGTCGTCATAGGCGACATGGGTAAACTGCGGGCTGCCCGCGGCATCGGCCATCGCCCAGATGTTGGCGCTGGTGGTCTCCAGCCGCTCGTTGACCTTGATGTAGCCGTGCTCATCCAACTCGACGCCGGTTTTCTCGAGACCGATTCCGTCGGTGTTGGCCTTCCGGCCAGTCGCTACGAGGAGGTCGGTCCCTTCGATAATGTGTTCGCCGCGCTTGGCCTTCACGTTGACGCGAACCCGATCACCCGAATGTCCCTCGACGCGGCGCACCTCGGTCTCGAGCAGGACGTCGATACCTTCATCGACAAACAACTCAAGGATAGCGGCGCCGACGTCAGCATCCTCGCGGCCGGCGAGCTGCGGGCTGGTTTCGATCACCGTCACCCGCGAACCAAAGCGTCGGATCGCCTGCGACAGTTCGAGGCCTACATAGCCGCCGCCCAGCACAATCAGATGTTCCGGCAAGCGATCGAGGTCGAGCGCCTCGACATGGGTCATGGGCTTCGCTTCCGCGAGTCCAGGCAGGCTGGGAATCGCCGCATGCGATCCGAGATCGATGAAGACTTTGTCCCCGAAGAGCGTCCGCTTCCCACCGTCATTGAGATCAACTTCGAGGGTCCGCGGTCCGACGAAGCGGCCGGTACCCATAATAAGTTCCGCGCCGCTGGCGTTGGTGGCATCGACGTGCATCTGATGGAGCCCTTCGACCATCGTGCGCTTGCGCCGCTGCACGACCTTCATGTCGACGCTCAGGGAGTCCAGCTTGAGGCCGAATTCCGCGCCGCGCCGGGCCAGCGAGATGACCCTGCCGGTATAGACAAAGTTCTTGCTCGGCAGACATGCGACGTTGGGGCAGGCGCCGCCGAGCGGACCGCGCTCGACCATCGCGGTGCGACGACCCTCCTTGGCAAAGGTCCATGCGACGAATTTGCCCGACCCCCCACTGCCGAGCACAAGATTTTCGTAGTGCTCAATGTTGGACATAGCGGTGCCTCCATTGAAAAAAGGTGATCGATGGCGCGGTACGATGCCGCGTAGTGACGACGAACCCGCATTATCGCGCAATGCGATAAGTAATCGCCAGCGCCAAAAGATGCTATGCGAGGCGGGTTTAAACCGGCGCGGTTGTGTTACCTCGTTTCAGGTACAGCGATTCGAGCGAGCTGGTGACGTTGCTGCCGAAGCCCAGCATCTCGCGCATCAGCGGGCTCATCCGCGCGAGATGCTCGGGCGTGATCGTCAGCTGCCAGTTCCACTGCGGGCGGATGAACGGCCGCACGTAGTATGCGAACAGTCCGGCGCGCGTCTGATCGCTTGGTGCGATTGACGCCGGTCTGATGCCACACGCGTCCGTCCATGATGAAGATGCTGCCGGCCCGGCATTCGATCGGCACCGTCTTCGCGGCATCGGCTAGGTCGGGACCGTGATCCTGCCGATGCGAACCCGGCACGAAACGGGTTGCGCCATTGGCCTCGGTGAAATCATCGAGCGCCCACGCGACGTTGAGGGCAAATGGGTACGGCGGCCATGGCGCCGGAACGTAACCCTGGTCAGCGTGCATCCCCATCGCGCCGGAACCGGGCGCAGTAACGTTCGCGCTGAAATTCGACAGCGAGAACGGCGCGCCGATAGCGTGGCGCACCAGCTCGACCGCAATCGGATGCTCGACCAGCTCGGCGAACACGGGATCCTTGCCGATCAGATCGAAGACGCGGAGGTTGCGCGCATCCGGGTCGAAGGGAAAGCCGCGCACCGGAACGCCCACCCGCTCATCGCGCGCGACGCCGTCGAAAAGCGCCTTCTTCACCCGCGCCAGACCGGCCGCATCGAGGATGTTTTCCATGACGCAGATGCCGTTGCGATCGAGCAGCACCTTGGCCCCTTCGATATTCGACGCGCGCGAAACGATTGCCGATGCTTCACTTGCCATGATGCTTTGCCTATCAGAGCGCCTGGCGCTTATCGAGATCGCCGCAGCATTGATGCTCCGTCTCCAGGCTTCAACATCAAGGAAATCCTGGAACGGCGCGACCGGCGCAAAAGACATATAAATTCGCCGTGCTGGGTAACCTTGGACACCACACGGAGTCTCTTGATGAATCCGAATGAAGCGCGAAAACCGCAGGCCCCTCAGCCTGCTACCGCGATCGCATCTCATCGAGTACGTCCCGACCGGATCGCAGCCTATGTCGAGGCTCAGAGTGCGATCACCAACGCAGCAAGAGGGTTCCTGGGATTCGTAGGCACCGAAGTGCTTGGCCCGGTTGCGGGACTGCAGGAAGAGTGGGTCGCGATTTTCCGCTTCGAATCAAATCCAGCGATGAAGCGATGGCTCGAAAGCCCTGAGCGCCGGCACCTTAGCGCGCGGATCGAGGATTTTCTGATTGAACCATCACGCCTGCTGGTTCTCGCCGGCGAGGACAGCCGTGAGCCGCCGGTGGCGATGGTCTTCACCCATCGGGTGCCTCGGGAAAAGGTGGCGGACTATCTCGCGTGGCGACGCAGAACGATCCTTGCACAGGCGCATTACCCTGGTTATCTCGCAACTGAGTTTTTCGAACCCCACGACCAGCTCCAGGATGAGTGGGTGGATATCGTTCGCTATGATTCGCTTGCCCATCTCAACAATTGGATGGGGTCGAAAGAACGGGAAGAACTGCTTAGCGACCTCGCATCGATCGTCGAAAGTATGCATTCGCATCGAGTGACCGGTTTAGAGGGATGGTTCGCGTTGAGCCATGGCCCCGAAGCAGCGCGGAGCGCACCGCCATCATGGAAACAAGCTCTCGCAGTGCTATTCGCGCTCTATCCAACGGTGATGGTTCTGACCTATCTCAATCCGCTGATGCGGAATTTGTCGCTGGCGGTTCAAATGTTTGTCAGCAACATTTTTTCCGTTGCATTGCTAACCTGGCTGGTAATGCCGAAGTTGACCGAACTTCTTGGGTTTTGGCTTGACGCCACCGGCGATTGGAAGAAGGAAGCACTGGGTCTTTGCACGGTCGCATTCGGGCTCGTACTGTTGGTCTTAATTTTTCGAATGCTATGAGTTTTCCGCACGGAGTATTGTACTCCGCGATCGTGCGATGGAGTCCTGCCTACCGGCCCGATGGATTTTTTTCGCGAAAATCTCGCAAGAACGACGATCGAAGTCGCTCTGTATAGTCTTGCGGGCTAGTGCTGACCCACCTCGACGAGACCTCGGGCAGCTGCGGTAGATCCGTCCTCTGTCTCGTCTAGGGCGGCAGGTGGTCGACTGCCAACAATTCTTTTCGGATAAAATCTACGATCGGGTCGGTCGCATTCCACAGGTTGGAAAAACAGCGCGCGGCGATTTCTCCGGCATTGGGCGGCGAGACCGGTTCGCTCAGCATCCTCGCGACCAATTGCGCCGCTTCCGAGGGCGAGCGCGCCAACAGGCTTCCGCTTCTCATCAATTTCATGCGGTCCAGGTTCTCTTGCGTATCGTTGGGGCTGGAAGGCGCAACGACTACGACTGGCTTGCGCATGGCCATAAAGATGAACGCGCGACTTGAGTAATCGTTCACCAGCACGTCGGCATGCCGCAACGCCGCCAGATCTTCCTCTTCTTCGTCGATGTGCACTCTGGGGTCGCGCGCCAGATCATCCAGGATAGACCGCCATCGGACACCACTTGCCATCGCGGGGTAGAGGGAGGTTGCGTGAAGCTTGAGTACCAGGTTGGCATCGAGCGGCTTTAGCGCCTCGACCATGTCGCGCACGTAGTCAACGCTCCCAGGCATTTCCAGCGCGAAATGATGCGGTCCGAAAAGGATTATCGGGCGCTTTGGGATGAGCCCCAATCGCGCATCGTACTGTTCCCGCGTAATCGGCAAATTGGCGAGTGCATCGATAAACGGAAACCCGATTGGCTGTGCGCGCCGCGCGAGCGCGTTTGCGCTCGGATGTTGCGACAACACCTCGAAGTCGTATTCACCAGCCAGGAGAAGACGATCGAAATCGGCCAGACTTTTGCGCAGCGGATGCGGATTGAACCAGCGCGGCGCGAGTCCGGTCCCGTGCGGCATCAGAACCGTGCGGGTGCGGCGTACTGGAAAACGTGCGAAAACGTCGCCGCACACCAACATATCGAAGCGACCCCACATGCATTGCCAAAAAAGAAAGATGTCGCGATCAGGAATCGCGAGATCCTCGTGTACATAGCGCCTGAGCTCCCGCGTCGCGGACCGCGGCACATGCGGATGCGGCAGGATCAGGAATACGATTCGTAGCTCGCTGCGACTCTCGCGCAGCCTCGCGATGACAGGCGCATAACATCGCGCCAGATGCCTGGAATACGACTCGAACGCGATCGTTTTGCGCCCGGATCGTTCGAACAGCGGCTGGAAGTTCAGCAGCCCCACAGAACGCAGCGCCAAATCTGCGCCCGCCCGCCCAAGCACGCGAACCCGCTCGCTGACCAATCGGATCGCCAGCATGGTTCAGATTGCGCCCGCAAGCGCGTGGTCGAGGGATCGCGATATAGCTGTCACGCCGGTTCTATTTTAAGTCTGCGAAATGCTAATCGAGCGAAATCAGAGTTAGCGGTTCTTCAGACAGTCCGCACTAGCATAAAGAAGGAGTACGCTCCGGCGGCATCATGAGTGAGATCTTCGTCATGCGCCGAAAGCAAGCTTCAAATCCGTCAGTGCTGCCTGGAGGATCCCCAACCTTCAAGTCCTCACGTATGGCGCCCTTGATACCCAGTCTTCGCCGATAAGCTCGCGAACACATGTCGAGGCATCGCATCGCGGTGAAGTACCGCAGCCGTGCACCATCAATCTCGCGCCTCCGGCGATACGCCCGCAGATAGCGTAGCGACCCGTCGTACTGGATGGGCCGCAAGAATGCGCGCAGCGCGGCGGGCAGATGCGGAACCGCGTAGCGAATTCCGACGCTGGTATTGGCGACGTCGAGCTCGGCCGGTGCCAGCGTCGCCAGCGACCAGTCGAGGACTCCAGTTATCCGCGATCCCTCGCTTAGTAAATTCCCACTCCATAAATCGCCGTGGCAAATGACCAGACGCTCTTCATCTCGAGGTTGATTTTCGAGCAGCCACTCGATTCCAGACCGCAGACCATCGAGCGCATCTACGGCGATTCGATTTTGAATCTCCTCCAGCCGGGAAGCTACGGTGGCCGGCCAGATCCCTGCCGCTCGCATTTTTGCCACGATCAACCCAGCGTCCATGCTGTGCAAACGCGCTTGAATCTCAGCACGTTGGCGTGGCGCTCGAAACGACAGCGCGATCCACAAGGGAAGGGCATTGGAGAACCCAATAGAGTTGTTGTACAGCGTGGTGCCGGGGAGCCATTCCATTAGGGTAAACGGACCGCCGAGAACGGAACTGTCATCTTCGCTCAGAAACACTCTTGGTGCGGGGAACCCCAAATCTGCTAACGCGTTTTGCAGCGCAAACTCACGATCCCCGCGGGCGGCATCTCCCGCCTGCGAAAACAACCGGAGCACCAAGGGCCCGGAGAAACGCTTCTCGGGAGATGAGAGTTGGAAACCATAGACGCGATTCTCGAAGCTGCCCGCAAAACGCGCCGGAGGGGTCAGGTATCGAAGGTCCTCGTGACGCAATTTAGTTTGCAGATATCGAAGGAGTAGCTCTTCAATCCGATCATCGGATAGGTACGGGATCATAATTGCCAGGGCGTCCGCAGGGCGAGCCAGCCGGCCCTACTGTCGATTGGGAGCCAATCCTGACGGTATCTGTCAGTGTGTTTCCATTCGAGCGAAAGGTCGCGCTCATCTATACTCGGAAAAGTGCTTGCTCCTCTGTTTAAGTGCAAATAGGCTAGCATGCTCGTTGGCCAAAGCCTTGGAAATCCTTGAAGGCACACAGATCACAGGACAAGCACAGCTAAGCGTTATCGTTCCCGCATATAACGCCGCCGCCACCCTGGCGACCTGCCTGGACGCGATCTTCGCTCAGGTCACGGATGACATCGAGGTGCTGGTCGTCGACGATGGATCCAACGACGACACGGTTCAGGTTGCGCAGCGTTACCCTGCCAAGCTGTTGGTCTTACCAAACAACCAGGGGCCTTCAGCCGCTCGCAACCACGGCGCTGCGAAGGCGCACGGGCGGTTGCTGTTTTTCGTGGATGCTGATGTAGCGCTCGCAGTCGGGGCGCTCGCTCTGGGTCGAGCGCTGATCGAACGGCCCGGGGTTGGCGCGGTGATCGGATCGTACGACAACGATCCAGCGGTGCTGACCATGGTCAGCCAATTCAAAAATCTGGCGCACCATTACTTCCATCAGCGATCGGGTCCGGAAGCGACGACCTTGTTCGGTGCCTGCACGCTTATCCCCCGCGATCTTTTCCTGGCGGTGGGCGGTTTCGATGAACGACGACGATCTCTCGAGGACGTTGAGCTGGGTTACCGTCTCACAGCTCATGGCGCCCGCATCAGGTTGGAGCCCGGACTGCAGGTCAAGCATTTGAAGCATTGGACGCTGTTGCTTCTGCTGGTCACGGACCTGACTCAGCGGGCAATTCCCTGGACTTCGCTATGGCTTAGATATCACCACCTGCCGGACGATCTGAACTTCGACGGTGGCCAACGCCTGGCTGCTCTTCTGGCGTTGACTTTAGGACCACTGGTGGTCATCAGCATCTTCAATCCGAAGTTGTCCATTGCTCTGTTAGGAGTGCTCGCGGCAGCGGCGTGGATCAACCAGGGACTTTACCGATTGTTCTGGCGGCGGGGCGGCATCAGATTATTGCTAGCAGGATTCCTTCTTCAACAGTTCTACTATGTCTATTCCGTGATCGGCTTGGTGGTTGGCCTTGCCGTGTACAGCACGCGGGTGCCGAGCCGCAGCCTCTGACGGCCGAGCTGATTCCTGACAAAACTCGTCGCGACTGAGGTTCGGCGAGCGCTCCAACTATCAAACTGCTTTCATTTCGTAGCAATTCGATCGGCAACTCGACCATCGGCGTTTGAGTATCGAGGCCGTCGGAGCATTGAGAGCGAGCACTGCCATAGCAGCCCCGCGCCATAGGCCAGATGACACGCGGGAAACAAGACCAGCAGTTGCGGGAAGGCGCGCGGCGTGCCCGCTCGGACGGATTCATAGGCGGCCGCGGCCAGCAGCATCAGGCCATACGCTGCCAAGGGGATCAGGCGCCATGACGAGGCGAAAAACGGCAGCGAGACGAGGTATAGGAGGAACAGACTCGGAATCAGGAAGACCGGTGAAAGCGAGGCCGGCAAAGCCATGGTGTTCTGCCATCGTCCGCGCCCATATTTGAAAATCTGGCGAGCGAAACCACTCAAAGTGCCGCGCCTGCTGTGGTAGACCACCAGCGAAGGATCGTGAAGCATCCCGCGATCCTCGCGCTCGAGCAGTCCCAACAGCAGGTTCTCCTCGTTGCAGACCAGCTCGCTTCTGAACACCGGATGACGCCCAGCCATCGCGGAGCGACGGATCGCGAGGTTGCAAAGTATCAATGCTCGATCATCTGTACTGCGCAGCTTGCCGGTCGAGCGATAGCGCGCACAAACCCGGGCCGCACCGAACCGAGATGCGAGGACATGGCCTACACTTTGTTCGAAAATGGAACTTGTCGGAGGAGTCAGGTTAGGTCCCCCCACGACATCAACCTCCGGCCTTCGCGCGAAGGTCTCCAGCGACCGCGAGAAAAGATCCGGCGCGACAGTGACATCATCGTCGACGAAATAGACGATCTCTCCCCGCACCATGCGCATCGCGGCGTTGCGCGCCTCGGCCGGCGAGCCGGCCGGCAGCTCGATCGCCCGCAGCCGTGGTTCCGAGGAGGAAAGGCGCCGCAGAAAATCTTCGGTTGGCGGGTCGGAGCCATTGCATACGACCAGGATTTCCGTCGCGTCCGGCAACTCGGCGGTGAAAATACTCGCAAGGCATTTCTGCAGCGATGCAAGACGACCGTGGGTCGGAATCACGATCGATAGCGACAACTCCTCAATGCCTTCCAGCGCGATGGCTGCGACTGACGGGGACTCGGACAGCATCGCTACTCGCGTCCCCTCACCGTGTCGCGCGGCTTGCTCATCACGGACATGACCGCTTCGGCCGCCATCGATGTGTCACGGCCCAGCGCGAGGCGATAACACTTCGCGCGCCACAGCAGACTCGCTACCGCCGCCATCCGATAGCCGACGATGGAAAATTTCTGCATCAGCTCTGAAGCCCCGCTGCGCAGAAAAAACTCCACCACCTGCGGCAAACCGAGGCCGAAAACCAGGTTCGCCATCAATGCCGGGAGGGCCTTGGCCGCGCCGATTGGCTCAATCCACGAATCGGTACCGTTACGGCGCGCTCCGACGATCAGCACCGAGGGATTCACCTCCGATGCGATGCGGTCCTGGAAGTATCGAACGTCGAGCAGGGTCTTGGGCTCGCGATTACGCCGGCGCATCGTGCGCAGGTATTTCGGGTCGATGCCCGCGCTTTTGGCGCCGCGAATCCCGATCCGATTCGGAAACGGCAGCAGCTTGCCTCGCGCAACTAATGGGGTGTCGTCGGAAAGCAGCTTCACCTCGGGATGCCGCAGCATCTCCATGCATAGGGTGCTCTTGCCGCCCGACTCGGGCAGTAGGATGAGCGCGCCCTGGTCGGCGACCGCGAATCCAAGCGCATGCACGCGATGAATTCGCTGGAGGTCATGGATTTCGCCGATACGCGACAGGCATAGCAGATAGGTAATCTCATAAAGCAGGTCCGGGTTTTCCGACCAGACTTCGCCGGCCTCACGCGCGAAATCGTAAATCGCGAGCGCTTCGCCTTGATAATCGTTGAAGCGAATGCTGCCCTGGTCATAAATCGCGGCATTGGGGGTGATCTGATTGGCGAACTGAACCGGGATCCTTTCCCATGGAGGAGGCGCAAGGTTGGCCTCGACACTCACCTTGCGCGAGGGCACCGCGGCGGCGAAATAGTGGAAATCGCGCGCCAGGTTGTCGAGCAGATCATGCGCGGGGCTAGTGATAGCGAGGCCCACCCCGTAAAAGTTGAACTCCACGATGTCCTGCATCGGTACGCGAACCGCCGCACTCTGCACGTCAGGAGGCACCTCGGAGCGAAATATTCCTTGTTTGCGCGCTGATTCGCAAGTTTTACCTGATCATTCGACAGGTCGACCCGGCAGATTGATTCGCTTAATCCTCGCGTGGCCGAGTAATAATAGGCGGCCATCATGTCCCTAAGTACCTCGGTCCCGCGCATTAGATGTCTTACGCTGCTGCTTTTAAGTCTCAGCCTTTTGGTCACGATTCCTGCCTTCGCGGCAGAGCAAAACCTCCTCCTTAATAGCGACCTCGGTGCGGGTTCGGATGATGCGCCGGAGCACTGGACGATGAGTCCCGACGCGCCGCCGGGTTCCTTTGGATGGGAGCGTAGCCCGGGCGCATCGCCGGCCCTTGAGATTACGACGATAGGGATCCTCAGCCATAATTACTGGAGCCAGACGGTAAGCCTCGAACAGGCTGGTTGGTATCGCTTCCGCGCGCTGGTGAAGACCGCGAATCCGGGTAGTCGCGCCGCAGTCCAGGTGTCGGGTACGCGCGGGTCGGCAATCGCCATTGAGAGCGCCGAAAATTGGACTCCCTTGGAGGTCTATTTCAAAGTCGTCAACCCCAACGAGTCCGTGGCTATCGGCTGCGGCGCGCGCGGGGCGCGTGGCGGGCGCGCGTTTTTTCGCGACCTTAGCTTAAGCAGGATTTTTGGCGCTCCGCCGAACGGTTCCCATCGGCTCGATATCGGCGAGGATTTGGCCGACCTTCCCGCGCCCGAAATTAACCCCTTGGCCGAGGAGGACTTCTCTGGCCCCGAAAGGGGTGCTTTGCGTGGAGTGGAACTCGCCAAGGCTGCGCCCGATGAATCGCTGCTACGCGACGTCCTTCGGCTTCGTGTGCTGGCGGCGGTGCTGCTCGCTTTCGCATTAATCACGCTACTGGATTGGCGATACGGCAGCGCCACCACGAGCGGGAAGATTCCCGGCGGATACCTTCAGGACCGCGAACTACGCCGGAGTGCCGGCGTCGCCGCGTTCCTGTGTTTGACGCTGCTCGGTACCTGGCTGGTCACGCGCCTCGAATATGTTCCCGGGCATGGCTTCTACGTGGTTGAGCCTCACGCGACCCAAGGAGACGAGCCGCACTACCTGGTCATGATCAACGGCCTGCTGCTAACCCACAGTCTTCATGTACAGACGGTCTATGACGATGTGGACCGTGGTGGGCCGGAGGCCGGCGTGATAGCGCGCGAAACCAGGCTCGATCGCCACACTATCGTGGTCAATCAGCGCACCGGTCATCGCGCGATGGGAATCATCAAAGGCGTCAATGGCGGCCTCTGGCATCGTGATCCTCGTCCGGAGTTTGCGCCCTCCCCTGATACCTATGAGATCTCGGTTCATCCGCCGGGGTTTCCGGTTTTGATTGCCGCGGCGTTGTCGCTGATGCGTCCTCGCGCGGCCGAAGTCGAGCCCGAGGTGGGATTCATCCTGATGCTGATTGCGTGGCTGGGCGTAGTGGTGACCTATTTCGTCGGCCGTCAAACCGGGATGAGCCGTGGGTGGGCGATTCTCGCGGCCTCGATACTCTTTTTGGCAAGTCCATGGCTGCCGTATTCGCGCGCATATTTCGCCGAGTCGACGATCGGATTAGCGATCATACTGGGAGTGTGGGCCTTGCTGTCGGATCTCCCGATCCTCGCGGCGTTGGCAGCGGGGGCCGCGGCGGCGATGAAACCCCCGTTCGCCCTCGTCGCTGCCGGATTCTTTGGCGAAGAGGTGCGCGAGCGACGCTGGAAGGACGCCGTCAAGATCGCGGCCGTGCTGGCGCTGGGACTTCCGGCCCTGGCGATTATCGCCCACAACTTCGCCCTGCATCGAAGGGTTCTGCCGATGAGTCAACTCATCAAGACGCTGTTCGATCCGGTCGAAGGGCTGCTGCTCTACGCCCCCTGGACGATCTTCGGATTCCTCGCCTGCGCCCGCGCATTTTTTCCGCTCGCCGAAGATATGCGGCTGGCGCGTACCATGTCGCTACCGCTGTTTCTCTACCTCATCGCGGTGAGCTCGGTCGGCTATGGTGCGGGATACTGCTACGGTCCTCGCTATTGGGTGGCTTTCATGCCGTGGCTGGCGCTTGGCGCGGTCGAGGCGATGCGCCGGGGCGGACGTTATCAGCGTGCGATTTGCGGAGTGTTGGTCTTATTCGGAGTGGCGATGGCAATTCCGGGCGCACTGCGCTATCCGCAGTTGTTCGCCATGCCGGCTTTCGATGCGTGGCGGGGTTTTCGCTAGCTCTCCAGCGCACCGGCCGAGGCCACTACGGGACTAGCTCCATCCGAGCCATTGTTGATGTGCACCGCAAGCACCGGACAGGGAGCCTGACGAACCAATTTTTCCGCCAGACTGCGCAGGATCTTTTGGAAGAGTCCGGTTTGCGCGCCGGCTGCCACCACGATCAGATCGACCTTCAGCTGTTTGGCCAGATCGGAGATTGCTTCCGCCGGATAACCGAAGCGCAGTTCGCTGCAACATCGAGGGTGGATTTGTCGGATCCGCTCGGCGACGCACCCAAGTCTCTTGCGAGCTTCCTCCGCTGAATGTTCCAGCAGTTGCGTCGGGTCAGACCAACGGCCGGTCGCGGAAGGCAGCGGTTCGATAACGTGTACCAGGACGATGTCGGATTGGTGTTCCCTGGCGAGATCGATGGCGCGTTCGAGCGCCGCGAATGAGCCTGACGAGAAGTCGATCGGCACCAGGATTCTTTGCATTTTCATCGATGCATCTCCATTGCCTCAGGACAGCAGGTCCTGAGGCGTAATACCGTCGGGCGGGTCAATTCTGGATTCGATAACATACGGATATCTCATCCTGACGAGGAGCCGCCCGAGGAACGCATAGACGGCAGGTCGCGAGTGCCTGAGCGTAGGCTTCGATACACTGGGAGTCGCTGGTCTCCGCGCGGGAGTCGCGGCTTTGAATGCCAGATAGGGTTTGCCATAAACCTTGAACGAAGCGGCCGGAAGCGTGAGGCCGACCTTGGCAATCGGCAGCTGCGGCATAAACCCGTTTGGCATCGAAGATCCCATCGCCTGACTCGGTTGTGAATGCAGCAACTCGCGCGCCACCAGTCGGAAGGCCTAAAAGCGTCTGAAATATCTGCCTGCGGATGGCTCCCGAAACCTTGCGCCGGCGCGATCATTTCAAGTTGCAACGCCTGGATGCTTTCAAAGCGCAACCTTCGCGGCGGGACGCGGACAAATGGCTAATCCCGCTCAGGTTTTCGCGGGCATGACTCATGCTCCATCACCTATTCGGCCAAGACGCGAACCGTCTGCGACCCGTTAGCACTCGCGCTTGGTCGGGTAAGGAGTACCGCAATGAAGAAGTTGGAAGTGATAATGAAGCCCGCCGCCTTTGTTACGTTTAGAGCCTCGGCCGCGCGCCTCGGCATTTCCGAGTACGACGTTTCCGAGGTGCGCCTTTCAACCAGGGTGGCAGTCGCCGAGGGCCGGCGCTGCTATCACGGCCAGGAATACGATTTGGAGCTGCTTTCGAGGATCAAGGTCGAATTCGCGCTCTTCGATGAAAAGGCGAAACCGGTAGCGCAGGACCTCCTCGTGCTAGTCGCACCCGATACCATTGCGATTTCGCCGCTCGAGGAAGTTGTCAGCATTTCCGGCGACGATAGCCCTACGATTCCGCTCGCGCGCCCGTCGCGCAACCATCCCGAAATGATTGCCGTCGCTCACTGAGCGTTCTTCCCAACAAGACCTATACTTCGGCATGGCTGTCGAGTTAAAACCGAAGCAGACGCCTCGGGCCTATCCGAGGCGCGCTTCGGGAGGTGACCTATGGCCGACGCCGCGTCCAACAATCCGTCGCAAATCATTCGCGTGTGTGAGCGCGAATGGGAACCGATGTCCGCTACCATCAAGGCCAAGACCCTGTGGTCCGATCCGGCCTCGAAACGGCGCGCGCAACTGACCCGCTTTGAACCCGGCGCGACGCTCCCGATGCATCGGCATGCCGGCGACGAGCTGCTCTACGTAATCGAGGGCGCGATTTCCGACGAGTCGGGAACCGTCGCCGCGGGCAGCGTCGGCTATCGGCCCAACGGATGCGTCCATTCGGTGACCAGCAAGACCGGCGCGACCGTGTTCGCGATCATCACCGGCGGCATCGAACCGGCGACCGAAATCGGTAGCGCGCCGCGTTCGCAGACGATCGTGCTGAGCGATATTCCATGGGCCGATGCGATCCCCGGGGTCAAGCAGAAACCAATCTGGCACGACAAAGAGACTAAGCGTCGCGCCTCGCTCGTCCGCTTCGAAGCGGGCGCCAAGCTCCCGTTTCATCGCCACGTCGGGGACGAGCTGATTTTTATCATCGAGGGATCCAATGCCGATGAGTCCGGCGAGGTGATGACCGGTGACATGAACTTTCGCCCCAACGGATGCACCCACACTGTCACCAGCCGCCACGGCGCGACGGTGCTCGGCCTCGTGACCGGCGGCGTCGAAATGCTCGCGAAATGATCTGGTGAGTCGGCCCATGTTCATCAGCGAGCCGCCGCGGCAAACGCCGGTGAAGGCGGAGACCGAGGTCCTCGTCATTGGCGGCGGTACGGCCGGGGTATCGGCCGCGGTGGCGGCGGCGCGCAACGGCGCCGAAGTGATCCTCGTCGAGCGACTCGGATACTTGGGCGGCCTCGCCACCGGCGGTCTCATCGCGCTGCTGCTGACGCTCGATGACGGGCGCGGCCGCCAGGTCATCGGCGGGCTATGCCAGGAGATCACCGACCGATTGGAAAAACGTGGCGCCGCGCATTTTCCCGCCAGGGGCGAATGGGGCTGCGCCGATGAGAAGCTCATCGCGCACAACCAACAGTGGGGATTGGTGTGGGGACACGGGCCGCATCGAGTGCGCTACTCGGTCGCCTACGATGCCGAGGAATTCAAGTTCGCGCTGGGCACGATGGCCGAGGAAGCTAAGGCGCGCGTGCTCTTTCATAGCTATGCGTGCGATGCGATCGTCGAGGGCGATCGCATCACCGGCGTGACCTTCCAGAGTAAGTCCGGCAGATTCGCGATTCTCGCAAAAACCGTCATCGATGCGAGTGGCGACGGGGACATCTTCACCTCGGCCGGCGTGCCCTACGAAAAGGAATCGGTCCTGCCGTGGCTATGGTTCACGATGGGCGGCGTCGAGAATGCCGAAGCCGCGATCGAAAAGGGCCGCTGGTTCTTCCGCACTATTGGCGATGGGCGCGTGCTGCTGCCATGGGGCGCGACTGAGCGCGTCGCGCGCAAAATCGATGCGACCGACCCCGACGACCTCAGCTATGCGGAACTGGCCTGCCGCAAGCGCGTGATGGAGCAGGTCGACAGCATGCGTGCGGAGATTCCCGGCTTCGCGCGCGCACACATTTGTCATATCGCGGATCAGCTCGGTGTTACGGAAAGCCGCCGCCTGGTAGGCCGCCATGTGCTGGGTCGCGACGAGGTCGATCAGCCCTGCGACGACGTCATCGCTATCACCGGCAACTGGACCAAGTACCAATCGCTCTACTACATCCCCTATCGCTCGCTGCTGACCAAAGAGTTCGCGAATCTCATTGTCGCGGGCCGATGCATCTCCGTCGACCATCGCGTGCATCACGCGACCAAGGAGATTCCGCCTTGCATGGCGACTGGCGAGGCTGCCGGTGCGGCCGCGGCATTGTCGGTGCGCGCGGGAATCGATCCGGCGGCCCTGGACGTGAAGCAGCTTCAGCATCGCCTCGAGGGTCAGGGCGCGATCCTGCACCTTCCCTAAGATATCTGAATCGTAGTGCTATGACTCTTAGTTCGGCTGAAGAGCGACTCAGCGCGGGCCGCGCCTTGCGGAGCAAGGTATCGCGCAAGAGTCACTCAGGATGGAAACCTCCCGCCGACCGGCCCGATCCGATCCAACTGCTGATTGAGTCGGACCAGGGACGCATCGCGAAGCTGCTCCCGATTCGATACGGGCGCATGAGTAAATCGCCGTTCACGTTCCTGCGTGGCGCGGCGGCGATCATGGCCTGGGATCTAGCGCGTACGCCTACCGCGCAAATTCGCGTGCAAGTCGGCGGCGACTGCCACATCATGAACTTCGGCGCCTTCGCGACGCCGGAGCGCAACCTGATCTTCGACATTAATGACTTCGATGAAACTCTGCCGGCGCCTTTCGAATGGGATCTCAAACGCCTCGCGGCCAGTATCGCGGTGGCCGGGCGCTCGGCCGGTTCCAAACCCAAAGATTGCGAGAGAGCGACGCGGACCGCGCTGCAAACCTATCGCCAACGGATGGCTGAGTATGCGCGGATGGCAGCCCTCGAGGTGTGGTATCAGCGCATCGACTTCGCGCCGCTGATGAAACGTCTTCCCCAGCCGGATGCCCACGCGCGAAGCAGAAAAGCCATCGAGAAGGCGCGCCGCAAAAGTCTCCCGCTCCACATCCTTCCGACCGTGGCGGAAGGGGGTAAAGATCGAATCAGGGACGACCCGCCATTGATATTCCATGAGGCCGAACAGCGAACGCCGGCTTATTTCGAACGGATGGTGGCCGGCTTCGGTAGATATCGGGAGTCACTCGCGCCGGCCTTTCGCGTCCTCTTCGATCGCTATCAACTGCGGGATATAGCGCTGAAGGTTGTAGGAGTCGGGAGTGTGGGGACTTACTGCGAGGCCGCACTTTTCACCGATGGCCTCGAAGACCCGCTGTTTCTCCAGCTCAAGGAGGCGCGCGCGTCAGTGCTGGAACCCTATGCGGGACGGAGCGCATTCGCATATCACGGCGAGCGCGTGGTGGTGGGCCAACGCCTGATGCAGGCCGCTAGTGATATCCTGCTGGGCTGGACGGTCGACCCCGAGAGCGGGCGTCATTTCTATGTTCGCCAACTGCGCGACATGAAAGTGCCGATGCCGGTGGACACCAGCGATCCGACCGATCTGGCCTACTTTGCCGAGGCGTGTGGATGGTCGCTCTCGCGGGCTCATGCGCGTTCCGGCGACCCCGCGATCATCGCGGGCTACCTGGGATCGAGCGAGGCCTTTGACGATGCGCTTGTGAAATTCGCGGTCGATTATGCCGACCAGACCGAGAGTGATCACGCGGCGCTGCTGAAAGCGATCAAACAAGGTCGTATCAAAGCCGAGGACGCCTGACCGTCAGGGCAGAGGTGGAACACAGAGTTAACCACAAAGGCCCGGGGTGGCGGCTCTTGCGACCGCCACCCCGCGTCGATTGCTAGGTCGCTTTGAAGGCGGCCAGCTCTTTTTCGATTACCGCTTTGAAGCTTGGACGCTGGTGGATGCCCTCGATATAGACGGCGAGCCGCGGCCATCGCTTCACATCGACACTGCATCCGGCGAGCTTGAAATTGACGAACTGGGTTGCCACGCCGATGTCGGCGACGGTGAAGCGATTGGCGACCAGGAACGGCTTGTCGCCAACCTCCTGTTCGAGGTAGTCGAACAGCGGCGGCACCTCCTCGTCGAGGGTCCTCTGGATCGCGACTTCGTCGGCCGGGCGGTTCATGAAGCGGGGCCCGATCACGCGCGGAAAGAAAATCTTCGCACCCGTGACCGGCGAGAGCCCGTCATCGCCGAACTCCTCGTACCAGAGCGCGCGCGCATATTCGTAGGGCTCTGCGGGATAGAGCGGTGGCTCGGGATGGATCCGTTCCAGATACGCGAGGATAACCGACGAATCGGGCAGCACGCGGTCGCCGTCGCGATAGGCGGGAATTCTCCCGAGCGGATGAATTTTGCGATATTTGGGATTAGGGCCAAATGGCACTACCGGTTCATGATCGTATTTAATCCCCTTCTCGGTGAGCGCGACGATCGCCTTGCGCACGAACGGCGAACCCAGAGTTCCGTACAATGTTGGCATGGTAAAATCTCCTTGGCTGGATTTTCAGGGCGGCGTTATCTATCCATTAATAGTACTGCCCAGTATGATTTAATCCTTTCGACCGCTCTTGGCAAGCCCCCTGCGCTCGGCGAGAATTTTTTCGCTCGCAGCAAACTGCGTGGAGCTCAAACAATGGCTGGTCGTCCCACCCGAAGCGCTGCCGCCAAGGCGCCGCAAATCCTCGATGTCGCGCTCGAGGTTTTCACCGTCCACGGCTACCAAACCGCTTCGATGGATATGATCGCCGCGCAGGCGCGCATGTCGAAACAGACCTTGTATCGCCACTTCGGCAGCAAGGAGCAGTTGTTCGTCCATGTGGTGCAGGCGCTTATCGAGCGTTCCCCGGTGCGAGTGCCGCCGGCGCCGGTGAGTGGGAGCGGGCGCGAGCTCCGCGCGCTGCTAATCGCTTTCGCCGATCAGCTCGCAACTGCCTTCTGCGAGCCGAAAACCGTGCAGACCTTTCGTCTGGTGATTTCTGAAGGCGCACGGCAGAGCAATCTCGGTCAGCTTTTCTATGAGGAGATTACCAAGGTTGCCGCGCACCCGCTGGCGGCGCGGCTCGCGGTCGCCAATGATCGCAAGCTGCTCAGTGTCGCCGAACCCTTCGAAGCCGCGGTGCGGCTGATCGCGACCCTGAAGGAGTATTTCCTGTGGCCGCGCCTGCTAGGCAGGCCGAGCGATCTCGGCAATCTGCATCAAAAGCAGATCGTCGGCGACCTGGTCGATGAATTCATCCGCGCGCATGCGCCCCGAAACGAGCCGAAACCGGTCCGGCGCCACAAACCGGTGTAATTGTACGCGCGGCCACGGCTTCGCCATGAATCAGTACTGTTTAGTACCATTAAAATCCGATCAAATTATGACGGCCATTCGCGCAGACGTATAAAGCAGTGTTGAGAGCCTTCACCCCATAACATGCGTGCCGCAATCGATAAAAGTAATGTTGCCGGTGATGTGGCGGGCGCCGTCGCTGACCAGAAAGGCCGCGATCGCGCCGACATCGGCGATGAGCGGGGTTTCGTGGAGCGGTGATTTGCAGCGCGCCTCGCGCAGCAATTCCTCGAAGTCAGCCAGCCCACCCGCGGCACGCGTGAGGATCGGCCCCGGCGACAGGGCATTGACGCGGATGTGGCTCTTGCCCAGCTCCACCGCGAGATACTTGACCACCCCTTCCAGCGCCGATTTCACCGGCCCCATCAGGTTGTAATGCTCGACGACTCGTTCGCCGCCGTAATTGCTGGTGGTGAGCAGGCAACCGCCGGGCGTCATCAACGGCTCGGCCAAGTGCGCCATGCGGATGAAGGAATAGCAGGAAATATCCATCGCGGTCAGAAACCCCTGCCGTGAACAGTCCGCCACGCGCCCCTGCAAATCCTCTTTCGGCGCGTAGGCAATCGCATGGAGCAGAAAATCGAGCTTCCCCCACTTGGCCTTGACGGCATCAAATACGGCTTCCAGCTGGGCGTCGTCGCGCACCTCCAGCGGGAGGATGATCGATGCTCCTAGCTGTTGCGCCAGCGGGCGCACGTAGGGTTCCGCCTTCGCATTCAGATAAGTGACGGCCAGTTCTGCGCCTTCGGCCTGAAATGCTTGCGCGCAGCCCCACGCAATCGAATGCTCATTGGCGATGCCGACGACCAGGCCTTTTTTGCCCGCGAGCGTTTGGGTCATGGCGCTTTTCTTAGCTCCTGTTTCGCCAGGCACGCGGTGACCTTGGCCCTGGCCGGTCTCAATCTATAGTGAAGAAGATGTCGCCCGATGAGAGCACAATCTGCGGAAGTCTTTCAAACGAACCACTCAGCGGGCAGTTGGTTAATGCAAGTATGCGCATTATAAGAAGATCATTTCAGTTTCGATTCGGGATCGAGACCGGCCGCGTCGGCATCAGGATTGGCGCCGAGCTCGTGTACGGAGGATCAAGTGGAAGAAGGCAAACCCAGCGCCACCGCCCAGATTTGCGCGATGGTTCGCGCGGCTCATCTGTTGTGGGACCAGCCGCCCAGGATCTTCGAAGATACGCTTGCACAGCAGCTTTCCGGATGCGTGACTGAGGCTGCTCTCAAGGCCCAGCTGGATCAGCTGGATGCGGAGATTGCGCGGAATACGAACCCCGACTTCGCGCTAACGCTGCGTCGGTCAGTTACGAACGCGGTGGTCACCCGCAGCCGCTATCTTGAGGATGAAGTTGACGAGGCGGTTAGACGGGGTGTTGCCCAATACGTGATCCTTGGCGCCGGGCTGGACTCTTTCGCGTACCGCCGAGCGGAACTTGCCAAGGTTCTGCAGGTCTTCGAAGTAGATCATCCTGCCACCCAGGCATGGAAGCGGGCTCGTCTTCGCGCGGCCGGTATCGAGTTGCCGGCTAACCTGAGGATGGTCCCGGTCAATTTCGAGAAGGAGTCGCTGACTGACAGCTTGCGCAGCAGCGGCTACCGGACGGACGTCCCCGGCCTTTTCTCATGGCTCGGGGTTACCATGTATCTTTCCACCGAGGCCATTTTCGGCACCTTGCGGGCGGTAGCTGCACTCGCACCCGGAACGGAGATCATCTTCGAATATAACGTTCCCAAAGATTTAGTTGATGAGGGGACCCAGAAGATCCTTGCTGCGGCGACGGCAGCGACACAAGCTCGCGGTGAATCACAAGGGACCTCTTTCGAACCCGCCGAACTAGCTGAACAAGTGCGGAAAATCGGATTCGCGGAGGTCTCCGATTTCGGTCCGGATGACGCAGCGGCGCGATATTTCAAGGACCGCACCGATGGTCTTCGGCCGTCGGCGCCGAATCACTACATGCGCGCGCGGGTTGGCCGGCGATCCACATGAGCCCGGGTTAATTTGCTTTAAATTCTGAAGGTTTATTGAGCGATCTTTGCTTGCGCAGACCGACCGCCTAAGTATGACTTGCAGACGCTCCGAGGCTTCTTCAAAAATACTGAGGTCGCGCCAGCTTCATTGCGAGTAAAAGTGGCCACCCGAGCGCCTGTGCTGCACGTGGGTTCGTGCGCACCAACTCTTCGGTGACGAAGTGCTCATTCATTTCGCAGAAGCGCAGCCCGGCGCGCTGTGCCGCCATCACCAACGATGGGATCGAGTGATCGTAGCTCTTCGGATAGATCTTTTTGCCCGTTTCGGGATCGTTGAAGCGCGCTCGCACCCCAAGCAGATGCATGGTCGGATGTACGGTAGTGAACACGATGAAGCCGTCCTTGGAGCAGATACGCGCCAGCTCACTAAGGAGTGAATCGAGCGATTGAACGTGGTCGGCGAGCAGCGCGCATACGACCCGATCAAACGCGCCGTCGCGCAAGGGCAGCTGCGCGGCGCAGTCTGCTACCACGAATGAAACGTGATCCGCGCCCGACTTCGCGCGCGCCTGTTTGAGCATTCCTCTGGAAAAGTCCAGTGCGGTAACCATCGCGCCGGCATTCGCGAGCCGAACCGCATGCCGGCCAGTGCCGGTCCCGACATCCGCGATTCGCAGTCCGCGTGCATCGCCAAGCATGCGCTCGACCTGTGGCTCTTCGAGGGCGATCAGTGGATTACCGTCGCCGTCGTACACTACCGACCAGCGGTCGTAACCCTCGCGCGTCGGAACAATGTCGCCGGGGATTCCCTGCCCGACCGGGTATGGAGGCAACTCCCGCGTGCTCATCCCTCCAGATGTTACGCCCCTGCTAATGAAAGAACTACGAGGACACAAGTGTGCCGCGGGCAAAATATCAGTCGCTCACAAACGCGAACGCAGTGGTTGTTATTTAGCGAGGTGCAAGGGGGAAGGTCCCCTCGCGCTCCGATTTGTCAACGTTCCTTGCGCGGCTCAGCGCGGTCTCCAAGGCCTGGCGGATGAAACGTTGATATGAAATTCGCCGATGTCAACGCGACTTTGCCATAAAACGGAGAGTCAAGAATTTATCTCAAAAGAGGCCCTTGATTGAACAGCGAAGCTAAACCACCTCGCCGGCAGGGTCCTCGGGGGTGACGCTCACCTCGACCGCGATCACTTGGTCGGCGCCGCCCAGCGCCACGCCCTGCAGCGGAGGAACATCAGAGTAATCGCGGCCCCATCCGAGGGTCACGTGACCGGTGCCGGGAATCACGTCGTTAGTAGGATCAAGGTCGAGCCATCCGAAACCGGGACAATAGATAGATAGCCATGCGTGCGAGGCGTGCGCGCCGATGCCATCGTCGTCGGTGCGGAGGTAGCCACTGACATAGCGAGCGGGCAGTCTGAGAGACCTGAAGCATGCGATCATAACATGGGCAAAGTCCTGGCACACACCTTCGCGTGAATGGAAAGCCTCGACGACCGGAGTTCTGACCGTGGTCGCGGTACGATCGTATTTGAAGTCGGTAAAGATCCGATGGCATAGGTCGAGCGCGCATTCGAGCAACGGGCGCTGCGCCGGAAACGACGGGTTCGCATAGTTGGCAAATTCCGCAGCCGGCTTCACCCGCGGCGATTCGAAGACGAATTGATAGGCGTCGAAGGTCTGGTCGTTCTCATGGCGGTGCACCACCTCGCCGACCTGCTCCCATGGCGGGGTCAGCGCGGGATGAATTGCCTCATTGGCGCGAGTCTCGACCAGGCTTTGCGCGGTGACGCGAAGGACTTCATGGGGCTCGTCGATGGTGAAGGTGGTAACCGCGTTGCCGAAGTAGTCCTTGCGCGCGACCGAAGAGCCCGGGGTCGGCTCGACCACGAGTTGGTGGTCGAATAAGGTCTGGCCCCGTTCACTGCGAGGAGCGAGGCGCGCCTCGGTGTGGCAAATGGGGACGGATTCACCGTAGGAATAGGTGGTCCTATGAATGACGCGCAGCATCATCGCGGTAACTCAGTGTCACTCACGGGGCCGACAACTGTCGCGAAGCTATCGTATGTTCGAAGTAGTCGCGAGCAAGCGCCTCTGAAAGTGCGCGCAGCCCCGCCGCCAAGGTTCCCAGGAGGTGCTGCAAGCCCTCCCAATCGCCGTGGTCGCCGGGACGAATCAGTTCCTGGGCGTCAGCTAACTGCACTGCGCTGAGCAGGCCCGCGACGACGCGCCATCGAGCGCTGCGGCGGGCGTCGCCGGAGCTCCCCGGCAACTCTTCGACGTGCTCGCGCAGACGGGCGATCTGAAACGCGGCCGAGTGCGGATTGGCCTCGTCGAGGAGCAGCAGGTCGAGCACCAGATCGGCGCGCATCGAGGTGAGATAGCGCGAGCGATAGGTCAGGGAGCTATCGGCGATTTCGAGCAAAGTCTGGAGCTCGCCACTTTCGTCGCGGCTAGCGGGATTAAGCCCATGGCGCAGCATCTCGATGAGCTGGAGCGCGCGCTCGAGGCGGCGGCCGATATCGAGAAAGCGCCACCCGTCGCCGCGTGTCATGCTCTCCATCACCAGGCCGCTGAAGGCCGAAAGCGTCATGATGGCGTCATCGAGGAGGGTGAGCGCGCGGCCCATCCGCAGCGGCTCGATCGGCGGGGGCGAGGCGAATTGCTTGTCGAAGCGGTTGAGGATGCGCCAGGCATCGGCGGAGAAGCGGTCGCGCAGAAGCCATGCAACGCGGCGAAGCTGGTTGAGGGTGAAGCCAAGGGAGCTTTTTTCCTCGGAATCGAAGATGACGGCGAGCATCTCGCGTTCTAACGACGCATCACGGCTGCTGGAGGCTTTTCCGTTGTTCGAGGATATCAATTCAGCCGGCAGGTGTCCGAGCGCGGTCATTACCCGCACCCCAGCCTCTAGACCGGCGGCATTTTCGGGATCCGATTCCTGATACAGCCGGGTCAGGATCGCGCGCGAGACGCGCACCGCCGACTCGACGCGTTCAGCGTAGCGGCCGAGCCAGAATAGGTTGTCAGCGACGCGGCTCGGCAGATCGAAGGTCGCGCGGCTAACCTCGAGCGCGGTCGAGGCGGATGTCAGGAGCGTGGTCTGCGAGACCGGGCCACTCGCCATCACCCAGGTGTCCTTGCTTCCGCCGCCGTGCTGCATCGAGGCGACCAGGCTATCGAGCGACGAAGTGATGCGCGTCAACCCTCCGGGCATCACCGCAAAGGAGCCCTCCGATGCGATGACGTAAACGCGCAGCACCATGTGGCGGGGCGTGAGACCTCCGCCTTCCTGCCAAACTGGAACCAGTGAAAGCGCGACCTGCTCCTGCGCCACAAAGTCCGCGGGAGCCTGACGGATCTCGTCGCGCAATTTTTCGCGCGCAACCGCGGATAGCTTCGGCCCGAAGATCGGAAGTCGTCGGGAGCTGCCGAAGGTCTGCTTGATTACCAGGTGGTCCAGATTTTCCAGCACATGAGCGAGCGGTTTCTTCTCGCCGCACCACCATGTCGCCACGGTCGGCATCTTTAATTCTTCGCCGAGCAGATGCTTGCAAAGACTCGGCAGGAACGCCGCGGTCGCGGGAGATTCGAGCAGCCCGGATCCGAGCGCGTTGACGATCGCCACGTTGCCCGCGCGAACCGCCTGCACCAGGCCGGGCACCCCGAGCACCGAGTCCTCACGCAATTCCAGCGGATCGCAAAAGCTGTCGTCCTGGCGGCGCATGATGAGATCGACCGGTAACAATCCGCCCAACGTCTTGAGAAAGACGGAGTTGTCGCGCACCGTCAGATCACCGCCCTCGACCAGCGTGTAGCCAAGGTAGCGCGCCAGAAACGCGTGTTCGAAATAGGTCTCGTTGTAGGGCCCGGGTGTGAGCAACACGATGCGCGGATTGTCTTGGTGATGCGGGACGAGGTTGCGCAGCGCCTCGCGATAGGCCTGAAAGAAGTCGGCGAGCCTGCGCACGTGAGTCGCGCGAAAGACATCGGGCAGCACGCGCTGGGAAACGAGGCGATTTTCCAGCGCATAGCCGGCGCCGGAGGGAGTCTGCGTACGGTCCGCGATTACCCACCATTGGCCGTCGGGCGAGCGCGCAAGGTCGGCCGAGTAGTTATGGAGATAGATCCCGCCGGGCACCGGAACGTTGCAGCATGGGCGCAAAAACCCCGGATGCCGAAAGATTAGCTCCGGAGGAAAAAGGTCTTCGTGCAGCAGACGCTGCGCACCATAAAAATCCGCGAGCAGGGTGTTGAGCAAGGTCGCGCGCTGGCGCATCGCGGCTTCGATCGCCGCCCATTCCTTCTCTTCGATTACCAGCGGGAGAGGATCCAGCGGCCATGGGCGATCGGTACTGCGCGGATCTCCATAGACATTGTAGGTAACGCCATTGTCATGGAGCAGACGGCGTCCTTCCTGCCAGCGGCTGGCGAGACCCTCGGCTCCCATCGCGGTGATGGAGTCCATCAGCGGCTGCCAATGGGGACGGATCGCTTCGGCCGACGCGAGCATCTCGTCGTAAAACGCCGGATTCGATTGATATCGCGAAACGGACGCGATTTTCTCACGCGCCGCCGCGCTCTCCGCCTGACTCATTAAATCCTTTCCTGGTGGCCCCACTCGCAAGCAGCTAGCGACATACAACGTGTGCGGGAAAAGTTCTAGTAACCGTCCCCAACTTTGAATGATGCAGTGCGGCGCAGATCGAGGGTAGTGGGGAACTGCGGATTGAACTCATTCGCTGGGAGCGCCATCGGTCCCGCCGTATGACCGAAGGGCACGAAACGCGCCGCGCGCCGCGCCTCAGCCTCATTCGCGTTGACTGGGAAGGTCTCGTAACTGCGCCCGCCCGGATGCGAAACGTGATAGGTGCATCCGCCGATCGAGCGGCCCGTCCAGGTATCGAAGAGGTCGAATAGCAACGGCGTATGGACCGGAATAGTCGGATGCAGGCACGATGGGGGCTGCCATGCGCGGTAGCGCACGCCGGCAATCCATTCGCCGCGCTCCCCAGTCGACTTCAAGGGAACCCGCCGTCCATTGCATGCGATGAGATAGCGATCGCTGGTCATGCCGTTGACCTTGACCTGTAACCTTTCAACCGAGGAATCGACAAAACGCGCCGTCGCGCCGCCCGCCGGCTCCTCGCCCAGCACGTACCATGGCTCCAATGCCTGGCGCAGTTCGATATCGATGCCGGCATAGTTCACGCGGCCATAAATCGGATAGCGGAACTCGAAATGCGGCGCGAACCAATCGTGTTCGAATGGATATCCCGCGCGGCGCAACTCATCGAGCACGTCACGAAAGTCGGACGATACGAAATAGGGGAGCATGAAGCGATCGTGAAGCTGCGTACCCCATTCGATGGGGGCTCGCAAATAGGGCTCGCGCCAGAACCACGCGACCAACGCGCGCACGAGTAATTGTTGCGTGAGGCTCATCCGCGCATGTGGCGGCATCTCGAAGCCGCGCATCTCCAGCAGACCGAGGCGGCCGGTCGCACTGTCCGGCGAGTAAAGTTTGTCGATGCAGAATTCCGCGCGATGGGTGTTGCCGGTGAGGTCGACCAGGATGTGGCGGAAGATTCGATCCACCAACCACGGCGGGCAATACGCCCCGCCCGGAATCGGGATCTGGCTGAACGCGATTTCCAGCTCGTAGAGATTGTCGATGCGACCTTCGTCGATGCGAGGGGCCTGACTGGTCGGCCCGATGAACATCCCAGAGAACAGGTACGACAATGCTGGATGGTTGAGCCAGTAGCCGAGCATGCTGCGCAGGAGATCGGGGCGGCGCAGAAATGGACTATCGGCAGGAGTCGCAGCGCCGATTGCGAAATGATTGCCACCGCCAGTCCCGGTGTGGCGTCCGTCAATCATAAATTTTTCGGTACCGAGGCGCGATTGCCGGGCGTCCTCGTAAAGCGCGGTGATTAGGTGGACAAGCTCACTCCAGTTATGCGCGGGATGGATATTGACCTCGATGACGCCGGGGTCAGGTGTTACCGCGAGTTTGTTGACGCGATAGTCCGTCGGCGGCGTATAACCCTCGATGACCACCGGCATCTTAAGATGTGCGGCGGTGTCCTCGATCGCGGTGAGCAGATCAACGTAGTCCTCGGTTCTCTCCAGCGGCGGCATAAAGATGTGTAACTTCCCGTCGCGCGGCTCCACGCAGAGCGCGGTCCGAACAATCCATGGCGCGGATTGGCCGAGCGCCGGTTTCTTGTCGCGCACGTCGCCGAGCGGCCGTGCCTGGATTTTCGGTTCGGCCGGCGAAAGGTGTTTTGGCTCCGGCAGCGGCGGCAACTTCGCGGTCGGATCGACGGGAAAAAATTGCGGCGCTTCCGATGCCGCGACCCATGGCAGGCTGGCGAGTGGTAGGCGCAGGCCGAGGGCCGAATCGCCTGGCATCAGGAAGATATGCTGACCACGCAGCATCCACAGCCCGGTCTGCCATTGCGGACCGTCCTTGCCGATCCCGCGCTGCAGCGGGAGCACGAAGCCGGTGGGCGTTTCCAATCCGCGCTCGAAAACTTTTCGCATGCGCTCGCGCTCGATCGGGTCTTCGAGACGATTGTCAACAGGATCCACATTGACCGGCAACTGTCGCTCACGTTGCAGATAATGGACCGGATCCTCGAATGCCGCATTGACGTATCCGGCATCGATGCCGAGTCTGTGCGCGAGCGTTTCCGAAAAGCGCTGTGCCTCTGCCGGACCAAATTTGGTCGCGCTGTCATCGCGCGCGAAGAGACCCTCGTCGCGCCACATCGGGACGCCATCCTTGCGCCAGTAACAACTCAACGCCCATCGCGGCAGCTGCTCGCCCGGATACCATTTTCCCTGTCCGTAGTGGAGAAGCCCGCCCGGCGCGAAGCGCTCATAGAGGCGCCACAACAATTGCTCGCTGAGCCGGCGTTTGTTCTTGCCGAGCGCCGCGATGTTCCACTCGGCGCCCTCCATGTCATCGATCGATACGAAAGTTGGCTCGCCGCCCATCGTGAGACGGATATCGCCCGCGCTGATGTCGCGATCGATTTGGAAGCCGAGCGTTTCGATACGGTTCCACTGCTCGTCCGTATACGGCAGGGTCACGCGTGGATCTTCATGAATCCGCGCGATGCTCATTTCGTGATGAAACTCGACCTCGCACGGGCCGACCAGACCCGTAACTGGCGCGGCTGACGATGCATCGGGTGCGGTAGCGAGAGGAATGTGACCCTCGCCGGCGAATAATCCCGAAGTTGGATCGAGCCCGATCCATCCCGCTCCCGGCAGGTAAACCTCAGCCCATGCATGCAGGTCGGTGAAGTCCTGCGATGGTCCGACCGGACCCTCGAGCGGTTTTACATCGGGTTTGAGCTGAATCAGGTAGCCGGATACGAACCGCGCGGCGAGACCGATATTGCGCAGAATTTCGACCAACAGCCATGCGGTGTCGCGACACGATCCCTTCTTGAGGGTCAGGGTCTCCTCACACCCCTGGATACCGGGCTCGAGCCGGATGACGTACCCGATCGTGTGCTGAAGTTGCTGGTTCAGTGCGACCAGGAAATCCACACAACGCTTCGGTGAGAGATCGATTTCCTTGAGAGAGGCGCGCAGCTTCGGTCCGGGAGGTTCTACGAAAAGGAACGGCGCGAGTTCCTTGCGCAGATCATCAGCGTATTGAAAGGGCCAGTCTTCGTGCTCCAGAAAGAAATCGAAGGGATTGATGACCGATATCTCGGCGATCAAGTCGACCTCGACCGAGAAATGGTGAACCGGCTTTGGGAACACGATCCGTGCGAGGTAATTGGCCTGCGGATCCTGTTGCCAATTGATGAAATGTTCGCGCGGCTCGATCTTCAGCGAATACGCCGTGATCGGTGTTCGACAGTGGGGCGCAGGCCGCAGCCGCACAACCTGCGGCGACAGCTCGACCATGCGGTCGTACAGATAATCGGTCTTGTGATGCAGTGCGACTCGAATCGCCATTAGCTCACACGAATGCCGAGGGTCGACTCAAAATCAAAAAATCTCACGTTCCCATCCGATCCCGAATTGGGTTGAAGTTTAAAAGCTACGACCACTATAGACAGGGGCCGAAAATTGTCGCCAATCACGCCGCGAGGCTTTCAACTGCCGTTCGAGGCTCGCCGCGGGTGAATCTTGTGGGCCGATGCATCGTCCGATTATCGCACGCCGAAACAAGTCGCCTGCTATCGAGAAGATCGAAGACCCTCTATGCTCACCACCGACCCAAGTTCTTCGAATAAAACCCGCTGTGCCCCGGAAACCAGTGTCATGCGCCGATTGAGAGTCCAGCACTCAACCGTATATCGCTACTCCAAGCCGGTGACTTTCGGCGATCATCGAATGATGCTGCGGCCGCTGGGGAGCCACGACTTGCGTCTGGTAGCCACGCGGCTCGCGATCGTTCCGCAACCGTCAACCTTGCGATGGTTGCACGATGTGTTCGGGAATTCCGTCGCGGTGGCCTCGTTCAACAATTCGGCGCCCGAGCTTCGTATCCAGAGTGAGATCGACGTCGATCATTACGAGACCACCGATCCGGACTGTCCGATCGAGCCCTACGCCGATACTTATCCGTTCCATTACTCGGCTGATGAAATCCCTGACCTGACCCGGACGATTGAACGGCAGTATCCCGACCCCGAGCATCAGGTGGATCTGTGGGCCAGGGGCTTCGTTCAAACCAACGGACAGACCAACACACTTGCGATGCTCACGACGATGACTCAATCGATCAAGGATCAGGGTTTTCAATACGCGGCACGCTTCGAAGAAGGCTGTCAGACTCCGACCAAGACGCTGCAAATAAAAAGCGGCACTTGCCGTGACTTCGCTCTTCTGATGATTGAGGCGGTGCGCTCGCTGGGGCTCGCCGCGCGCTTCGTCAGCGGATACCTATACTCGCCGGCGGCTGACAACGGCGGGAATGTCGGCGGCGGAAGCACTCACGCGTGGGTGCAGGTCTATCTGCCCGGCTCCGGCTGGATGGAATTCGACCCCACCAACGGCATCGTCGGTAATCGCGATTTGATCCGCGTCGCAGTGGTGCGCGATCCAACTCAGGCGATTCCGATCGCGGGCAACTGGACTGGCGCCCCCAGCGACTTTCTCGGCCTCACGGTTGATGTGCGGGTGAGCTCGCGCGGGAGTGACTCGGCATAGTAAAACGGACCTCGGCCGGGAGGTCATTGCCGATGTGCAGAAACATCCGAACGCTTTTCAACTTTGAGCCGCCCGTCAACGACGAAGAGATTCGCGCTGCGTCGCTGCAGTTCGTGAGAAAAATCAGCGGCTTCAACAAACCTTCGAAGACAAATGAAGGGCCATTCCTAGGCGCGGTCGATGAGATCGCCGCCATCTCAGCGCGCCTTCTGTGCGCGCTCGAAACGACCGCACCACCAAAGAATCGGGAAGAAGAGGCGGCGAAAGCCAAGGCGCGGGCGGCCGAGAGATTCAGCGCCTGACTTCCACGATTTCCACGATTGGCATTCCGGCGAATCTACTTCGGGAATTTCAATCTGTTCTTCACGCTCTTGACGCCGGAGGTATTCTGCGCGATCGCCTGAGCCTTATCGGAAAGCTCTCCCGATGCGACTTTGCCTCGCAGGGTGACAACACCTGCCACGGTCGTCACGTGGATGGTGGAATCCTTAGTAGCGGCGTCATCGTGTAAGGCGGTTTTCACCTTGGCGGTCAGGGCAGTATCTTCAACCGCGGTCGCGGTCCCATGATAAGCGTGGCTGGCCGCGCTTTCGGCGGAGCTGCCGGCTTCCTTCATCTGCGTGGTCGCCGATTGGGCCCAAGCTGATCCTGTGAATGCGAAGGCAAGAAGAATTGCGGGTAGCAAGCTTGTTCGTAAGACCGGTTTCATGACCCTCCCTCCAAAAAGCGCGCGCGAGCGTTTATCGAATTAGTTTAAAGCAGCTGCGAACTTCGCGCACGAATGTCTCCGGCTGCTCGAAGGCCGCGAAGTGCCCGCCCTGCTCCAACTCATTGAAATAGACCAGCTTCGAGTAGCGCTTCTCGGCCCATCGCTTCGAGCTGCGGAAGATTTCCTTCGGATAGATCGAACATCCGACCGGAATCGTGATCGGATCCATCACCGGCGCGCGGAAACTTTCCCAGTACAGCCGCGCCGAGGAGGCCGCGTTAGCCGGCAGCCAGTACAGCATCACGTTGTCGAGGAGTTCGTCGCGCGTGAGTACCTTCTCGGGATGCCCCTGGCAATCGGTCCACGACCAGAACTTCTCCAGAATCCAGCACATCTGGCCGACCGGGGAATCGGTAAGCCCATAGCCAACTGTTTGTGGGCGCGTGCTCTGTTCCTTGGAATAACCCGAATCCCAGTCATTGTAGTACTGCATCCCCGCCAACGCGGACTTCTCTTTTTCGGTCAGGTCAGGCGCGGTCGGATCGGGCCGCGTGATCGGCATATTCAGATGGATACCGGCGCAGTTCGCGGGGTCCTGGATCCCGATGCAGGTGGTCACCATCGCACCCCAGTCGCCGCCTTGCGCCGCGTAACGTTGGTAGCCGAGGCGCGGCATCAACTCCGCCCACGCGCGCGCGATACGCTGCACATTCCATCCATCGCGCGTGGGCTTGTCGGAAAAGCCGTAACCGGGAAGCGATGGCGCTACGATGTGAAAGGCGTCGGAGGCCTCGCCACCATGCGCGGTGGGATTGGTCAGCGGTTCGATTACCTTTTGAAACTCAACGATCGAGCCCGGCCAGCCATGCGTCATCACCAGCGGGAGGGCGTCGGCATGAGGCGAACGAACATGCAGGAAGTGGATTCCGACCCCATCAATGGTCGTTCTGAATTGTGCGAAACGATTGAGTCGCGCTTCGCGTGCACGCCAATCGTACTTCTCCAGCCAGTAGGCACAAACCTCCTGCGCGTATGCGAGGGGAAGGCCTTGCGTCCAGTCGTCGACGCATTCGCGCTCGGGCCATCGAGTCTCGCGCAAGCGGCGCTTGAGGTCATCGAGTTGGGCGTCGGTCGCCGCGATGCGGAAAGGTACGATTTCATTGCTCATCGGCCCTCAAGCCTCCGAATGAATATTTGGCGTTCGAGCCCGATCTGTCGCCGAACGACTTTTCTATGTCAAGCAGGCATCGGAGAGAGCTATTGAGCCCCGGACCATCTGGCCAGGAGTCATCTATCTTCGCGGGCTTCCCTGATCTGTTGGATATCTTCTTTGATCCGCTTCTGGTCCTCGGGCTTGAACGCGCCGCTATCCAGAGAAGTCCTGATGCTTCGCGCCGCGCGCATGGCAGCGAACATTTCGTGATTCTGATGCGCCCTTCTAAGCTCCTTGAAGTCATCCCGTAGCTGGTCTTTCTGAGCGGGGGTCAGTGTCGAGCGGTCGATCCCGACGTGGAGATCGACGGCAAGCTGTTCCATGTCATCTTTCATCTGCGATGACTGCGCCAGAAGGGGAGTGGGGACGGCGAGGTTGCCGCTTGCGGCTATGAGGCCAGCTATCAGCACGGCGAGGTATTGGACTTTCATCTGCCCGAACATTCTCCTTACCCGGATGTATGACCTTGCAACGGGGCGAGTAAATATCACAGGACGAATCGCGAAAACCAGCGCAGCGACGACTGTTCTTGCAGAGTTCACTGCCCATCCACCACGCATTTTGAGCGAAATTAAGGCATCTCCGGACGCGTGCCGAGGGGAATCTCGCCAATCTGATTGATGCCTCAATCCATCGAGCGGGGCGCGGTCCTTGCATTTGGTCGGAGGTTAACCCGCGCAGGTCGTCCAGTGGCCTTGGCGGCACAAATCAATCTTCGGAGGACACGATCTTGAGCGGAAGTTCCGCACGTCTAGCAGCGATCGAAGCCGTCACCACTTACCATCCCAGTCACGAACCAATCTCATTCTCGGCTGATACGGCCAGCGAGTTGTATGGCTCGAACGTCTTTAACAAAGCCGCGATGAAAGTCCGGCTGCCCAAGCCGGTGTATAAATCGTTGGTCCAAACCATCGAGACCGGATCGAAGCTTGACCCGTCGATCGCCGACAGCGTCGCCGCGGCGATGAAGGATTGGGCCATCCAAAAAGGCGCGACCCACTACGCCCACGTATTCTATCCGATGACGGGGTTGACCGCCGAAAAACACGACAGCTTCCTGTCGCCGGATACCGAGGGCGGCGCCATTGCCGAATTCTCCGGCAAGACTCTAGTCCAGGGCGAGCCCGACGCCTCCAGCTTTCCGAGCGGCGGTATCCGCATCACCGCCGAGGCGCGCGGTTACACGGCGTGGGACGTGACCAGTCCCGCCTACCTGCTCGAGAATCGCAACGGCAAGACCCTCTGCATTCCGACGGCATTCATCTCATGGAATGGTGAGGCGCTCGATACCAAAACCCCGCTATTGCGCTCCCTACAAGCGCTGAACAAACATGCGCAGCGCGTCCTGAAGCTCTTCGGTCACGAAAAGCCCGCTCCGGTGGTTTCGTACGCGGGTGCCGAGCAGGAGTATTTCCTGGTCGATCGCCATTTCTATTTTGCGCGACCGGATTTGCTGGGCACTGGCCGGACGCTGTTTGGCGCGCCGTCGCCCAAAGGCCAGGAATTCGAGGATCACTACTTCGGCGCCATCCCCGAGCGGGTGCTTTCGTTCATGATCGATGCCGAGCGCGAACTGTTCAAGCTCGGAATTCCCGCCAAGACGCGCCACAATGAAGTCGCGCCCGGCCAGTTCGAAATCGCGCCGGTGTTCGAGCATTCCAACCTCGCCACCGACCATCAGCAATTGATGATGGTTACGCTCAAGCGTGCCGCGGAAAAATACGGCATGACTTGTCTGCTGCACGAAAAGCCCTTTGCCGGCATCAACGGCTCGGGCAAGCACGTCAACTTCTCGATGGGCAATTCGACCCAGGGCAATCTGCTCGACCCGGGCGACAATCCGCACGCCAATGCGCAATTCCTGGTTTTCTGCGCGGTAGTAATCCGTGCGGTCCATCGATGGAGCGCGCTGTTGCGCGCGGTGGTCGCAACCGCGTCCAACGATCATCGCCTCGGCGCAAACGAAGCCCCTCCCGCAATTATCTCGGTCTTCCTCGGCGATCAGCTCACCGACATTTTCGATCAGATCGCCAAAGGCGGCGCCAAGAGTTCCAAGGGCAAGGAAACCTTGATGGTCGGCGTCGACACGCTGCCGACGCTCCCCAAGGACCCCGGCGACCGCAACCGCACCAGCCCCTTCGCTTTCACCGGCAATCGTTTCGAATTCCGTGCGGTGGGGTCTTCGCAGACAATCGCCAATTCGCTGATTGCGATGAACACGATCATGGCGGAGTCGTTGGATTACGTCGCGACGAAGCTGGAGAAATCGCTCGAAGGTGACGGAGGAAACTTCAACGCAGCGGTGCAGAAAGTCCTCGAGGAAATCATCAAGGAGCACGGCAGCATCGTTTATAATGGCGATGGCTACACCGACGCGTGGCATAAGGAAGCCGAAAAACGCGGCCTTCCCAACCTGCGCTCATGTATCGACGCGCTACCGGTGATGGGCAGCAAGGAAGCCACCGAATTGTTTGAGCACTACGGAGTCTTCTCGCCGCGCGAACTGCACAGCCGGGTAGAGATTTCCTACGAACAATACTGCCTTAGCGTCGGGCTCGAGGCACGCACCGCGATCGAGATGGCGAAGACGCTCATCTTCCCTGCAGCCATTCGCTATCAGGGCGAGCTTGCAGCCACCTGCGCGAGTCTGAAGGCTGTGGGTTACACCTTCGACATGGACACGCTGGATAAAATCACCGGGCTGGTGAAGGACCTCCAGGACGGTATCGAGAAACTGGAGAAGACCATGGCGGTCCATGGCCACAAGAATGCGCTCGAACACGCCACGCATTATTGCCATGACGTAATCCCGGCCATGGCGGCGGTGCGTAAGACCGCCGACACCTTGGAAGCAATGATAGCTGACGATCTGTGGCCGTTGCCGACCTATCAGGAAATGCTGTTCATCATGTAGACCTTTCTAACCAAGGTGGCGCGCCGACTTTTGGTCGGCGCGCCACTGCTGCGTTTCATTCAGCTTGTTCGAACGAACCCCAAGCTACTGAACTTCGAAAGCCGAGAGCGATCGTGCAGTTGCGTGCTGCACCGCGGCTTTGATGACGGCGTAGCTGTAGAGAGCATCGACATAGTTTGATTGGTCGAGGGTGAAGCGCGTCTGCGCGTCCTCTAACTCGACCACGTTTCCAAGCCCGGCTTTGTAACGATGCTCCGCAAGGTGCAATTCTTCCTGCGAGGCGTCGAGCACAGCTTGTGCTTTGCCGATGGCCGCGACCGACGCCTGCCAGTCAAGGAACGAGCGTGTGACCTCCAGCACAATCTGTTGGCGAAGATCTTCGATTTGATGCTTGATGGCCTCCTGATTGTACCTGGCTTGCGCCACCTGGTGTTCGGTTTGGAAGCCATTGAAGATGGGCCAGCTCACGACGATACCGACGTCGAAATTGTTCGCCGCGGGAAGGCCGGTCCCCGTGGTTTCGTAGTCCCCAACGCCCTGCAAGGTTGGAAAATAATCGCTTCGGTAAATCTTGACGCGCGCTCCAGCGGCCTCTGCCTGGTGAGTCATCATCTTCAGATCGGGACGCAGGCCGAAGGCAGCGTCGAGCAACTGCGGGAGCGTGACGTTGATAGGATCCCAGGCCAGCTGATCGGCCATGTGATATTCGAGGCTGTTTTCGCTGAGTCCCATGGCGTTATCGAGGGCGACTTTGGCATCGGCCCCGGCATTGCGCGCGCGGATGAGATCCAGTTGCGAACGTGAGAGTTGAGCCTGAGTCGTGTAGACATCGATCTCGGGCTTCAATTCAGCTTGTGCCATCAGCCGCGCTTCATGCAGGTGCTCCTGGCGTTGTTCCACGGCTTTTTCGTAGACCTTGATGCGGGCTTTGGTCGCAAGCACGTCAAAGTAGCGTTGACACACTTCAAGGATGAGATTCAGACGTGCGAGATCGTAGCGGGCTTTGGCCGCTTGCGCTTCGTATTGCTGCTCATGAATCAATCCGCGCACGCGGCCGAAGTCGAACAAATATTGACGAATTGATAATCCCGTCAGGTAGTTATCATGGGTGTCCCAGCTTTGGCCCGCATCCGCGGGACGCTCATGCGGAGTGTGAGGGAGGCTGGGAAATTCATAGCCGCCGATATATGCGGTATCGCCGCCGAGCCCATTGTCGGTGCCGCGCAGATACTCGCCTACCCCGTAAGTCTGCGGAAGAAGCTGGGACTCGGCCACACCAACTTCTTCGCGCGCCGAAGACAATTGGGATTCGGAGGCGAGGATTCGTGGATGCAGGGTCAACGCGATGCTGACCGCCTGCTCGAGGGTGAGCTCCTGTCCCTGCCGAATCGGCACTTCCGCACCGATCGCACCAGCCGGGGGACTCAGGATCAAGCTTAGAAAAGCCGCAGCCAGGAAGCGGATCATTGGTCGCTCGCAAGTTCTGGAGGTTTGCTCGACGATCGGGCCGTCGTGGTTTGAATGGGATTGATCTTTTCGCCCTGGTTGAGAGCTGGACTAATTGTGGCCACCACCGATTCGTTACCGTTTAGTCCGGAAGTAATTTCCACATACCGTCCATCGGTTATGCCGAGCGATACGGGCTGCTTGACCAACGAGTCGTCATGTACGATGAAAACGAATCCGTCTTTTGCCCCGATGCCCTCGACCGCCGCGGCCGGGAGCTGGATGGCGTCGGGATGGCGCACCAGATCCAGCGTCACCGTGGTGTACATGCGCGGATAGAGTTGGCGCTGTGGGTTGTCCAGGTCGATTTCGGTGAGCATAGTACGGGTCGCGAGGTCGAGGGAGTTCGCATAGCGAACCACCTTCGCCTGGATCGGTACCGCTTGAAGGCCATGAGCGGTTACCACGGCATGAGTGCCGATCCGAACCAGACCGGCTTCTTCCTCTGGAACGTAGACGTAGATGCGGAGCTTGTCTATTTCTGCAAGCGAGAGGACCGCACCGCCTCCCATCAAATGTCCGCCGGCGCCCTCCGTCGCGCCCTGGCTGAGATCCGCACCATTGCCGGAGACTCCGAAATCGCCGCCGCCCGCCTTGATCAGCGCTCCGGGATCGGCGAAGCGACCAGTGATGACACCGGAAAACGGTGCGATGATTTGCGTGTAGGCCACCATCGCATTGAGCACCCCGAGGTCGGCTTGAGCCTGCGCCATCTTGCTGAACGCGATGTCAACATCCTGCTGCGCGACGACCTTTGGATCTTCTTCGCGAACGTGTTTGAGTCGCTGGTAAGTCAGTTTCTGGATCGTGAAGTTGGCTTTGGCGCGTTCCAGGTTTTCCCTTAGTTCCGGAACCTCGATGGTTGCGAGCACTTGCCCCTTCTTGACCCAGTCACCCTTATCAACCGGGATACTCTGCAAGTAGCCGGTGACTTTCGAATGGAGCGCGCATTCGTAAAAGCCCACCGCATCACCGGGAAGGGTGATCGATCGATCGGCTTCCTGGCGCAACGGCTTGATTACCGAAATGTTAGGAGGACCATCATGTGCCTGCTCGGTTGGCGCCCCTCCGCATCCGGGCAGGAGGGCCACGAGCACGATTCCCAGGTATAGTGAGGCCAAACGCATCAAGGATTTTCCCTCCGCGTCGAGTACAACAGTTCGTAAATTGCCGGAACCAGGATGAGCGTCAGCACGGTCGAAACCGCAAGGCCACCGACCGCGGCGCGTGCCAGCGGCGCCGAGGCCTCTGACCCTTCGCCGATTTTCAAGGCGATCGGAAGCAGTCCCGCCACGGTGGCTAGTGCGGTCATCAGGATCGGCCGCATTCGGATTCGTGCCGATTCAATGACGGCGCGGCGCAGTTCCTGACCGCCGCGAAACCGCTGGTTCGCGAAATCGACCAACAGAATTGAGTTCGACACCACAATTCCGACCATCACGATGATGCCCATGAACGATTCGATGTTGAGAGTCGTGCCGGTGAGCAAAAGCGTCCAGATAACACCAATGAGGCCCATCGGCACGGCGAACATGATGATCACGGGGTCCAGGAACGACTTGAACTGCGCGACCATCACCAGGTACAGCAGCACCACCGCCATCGTAAGGCCGAAGCCGAAGCTCGAAAATGACTTCTGCATAGCCGCGACCGAGCCGCGGTAGTCGACCTGGACGTCGCTCGGCAAACGGACATTCTTCAAGGCATTCTGGATCGACGCTTGCGTGCCGCCTAGGTCACTGGTGGCGGGATCCACCAGCACGTCCACCACCCGTTGGATGTCGTAGTGATCGGCCTCCGCGGGATGGCTCTCATGCACAATCGAGGCAACGTTGCGTAGTAGGACCGCATCGGAATGCCCCTTGTCGGTGTCGCGCGAGAGCACCGGAATGTCCAGCAGCGTCTCGTAGGAGTCGATGTCGCTTTCGCGGTACTGGGCGGTCAAAAAGTAGTCATTGCCGGTCTTACGATCGATCCAGATCGACGGCGCGATCATCTGATTCGAGCTGAGCGCGGTGATGACGTTGGTAACCACATCTTTCTGCGTGAGCCCCAGACGTCCGGCCCGCGTCCGGTCAACTTTTATATCGAGAGTGGGATAGCCGGATTCTTCGGGAATGAACGCATCCGCGACGTCGGGCAGCGTTCGCAACGCGTTCCGTACCTGGCCCGCGGCGGCAAACAATTCTTTGTAATCGGGACCATTAAGTTGCACGTCGATCGGCGCTGCCGAGCCAAAATTCAGCACCGCATCGATGATGCTGCCGGATTGAAAGAACGCACGCACATCGGGGACCTCCTGCTTCAGCGCGGTCCGTAGCTTATCCATGTAAAAGAAACTGGATTGCTCGTGCCCAGGCTTAAGGCTGACCAGGATCTGGCCGGTATCTTCGCCGGAGTTATTCGAATAAATCGCCGAGATACTTGGCGCGAGGCCCAGGTTAGCGACCACCATGTCCAGGTCATGTGCTGGGACGACCTCGCGAATGACCTTTTCAACCTGCCGACTTAGGGCCTCAGTCACTTCGAGCCGAGAACCCAGGGGCGCCCTGATATTGATGGTGAACTTGCCCGCGTCGGTGGTGGGGAAAAGCTGGGTTCCAAGCAGTGGAAAGACCGCCAAGCTTCCGATGAAAACCGCGCTCAGCGCGCCGATCACGATCAATTTGTGATTAAGCGCGTGCTCGAGCTGACGTTCGTACCAGCGGCCGAATCGTTCGTAGTACCGGTTGAAGGTCGCGAAAAACCCGCCCTCGGAGGTTTCTTTCGACCCCTCCATTACCGCTTCCAGCTCGCGGGCCTCCTCGGCATTGAGAAAGCGTGCGCAATAGATCGGGATAATCGACATCGCCACGACATAGGAGGCAATCATCGAAAGCACCACCGCGAGCGCCAGCGCGCTGAAGAGATATTTCGCCACCCCGAACAGGAACATGACGGGGAAGAACACGATGATAGTGGTCAGCGTCGACGCCAACACCGGCAACGCGACCTCTTCGGCGCCCTCGCGCGCGGCGACTTCCGGCGGGCTCCCTTCGGCCAGGTGACGATTGATGTTTTCGAGCACGACCACGGAGTCGTCGACGAGGCGTCCGATGGCGAGGGCAAATCCGCCCAGGGTCATGATGTTGATCGTCGCACCATCGACGAAGAGGCCAAAGGCGCCGGCGAGAATCGACAGCGGGATCGATAGGAAAATCGCGAAGGTCGAACGGAAGCTGCCCAGGAAGATCAGAATCATCAAGGACGCCAGGATCGATCCGGATACGGCCTCGTGCTCCAGCGAATGCACGGCATCGACGATATAGCCCGACTGGTCGAAGATCGTCTTAAGCTTCATCCCCGCCGGAAGGCCTGTGATGTGCGATAGTAGTTGATTGACTCCGTTAACCACTGCGATGGTGTTCGCACCGGTTTGCTTCAGCACCGGGATGTATACCGAGGGCTGTCCGTTAATTAGAACCTTGTTATACTGTATCGCCGCCGCATCCTTCACCGCGGCGACGTCCTCCATCAGCACCGGCACCTGCCCCTTGCCGACCTTCACCGGAACCGAGTTCAGTTCGTTTACCTCGGGGACCATGCTGTTGGAGTAGATGAAGTAGTCGGTGCTGCCGATTTTCGCGTCACCGGCAGGCAGGATCAGGTTCGACTGATTGAGCGCATTGACGACATCGTGCAGGGTCAGCCCGCGCGCCTCGAGTGCCTTCCGATCGGCGTACGCCATGATCTGACGGAACTTGCCGCCGAACGGCATCGGGATCGAGGCGCCCTGTACCGTCGCAATCTGATTGCGCACGTTGTAGCGCGCTTGATCCTGCAGCTCGACTTCGCTGAAGCCGGTGCCCTCCATGGTCACCAGCACCACCGGCAGCGACGAGGCGTCGAACTTCAGGACCAGGGGCGGCAACGTCCCCGGCGGTAACACTCCCAAATCAGCCATCGCCAGGGTCCCGAGCTGCGAGGCGGCCGCGTCTACATCCACATCCGGATGAAAGTACACCCGGATGATGCTGACGCCCGGAAGCGAGCGCGACTCCATGTGGTCGATCCCGCTGCCGAGGGTAAAAAATCGTTCATAGCGAGTCGTGATGTCGCGTTCCATGTCGAGCGGCGGCATCCCGGGGTAAAAGGTGGCCACCACCACCGCCGGCATCTTCAGGCTCGGAAACACATCGACTGGCATCCGGGTGAACGCCGTTACCCCCAAAATCGCGATTATCAAAGCTCCGACGACAATCGTGTACGGATTGCGTAAGGAGAAACTTGGCACGTGCGACCTCTGTAAAGACCGCCTCGGTTGATGCCGGACCGGGTGCCTTAGCTAATCAGCGCACCATCCGGAGAATTAACCATCAGAACGGGTCGGCGGGCACTTTAGGCCCTGCTCACCAAGGGCCGGATATTTTCCGGCACGTTTCAGATTAACCCGCGTGCGGACCAATCCGTCCACACTGCGCGAGCAAACAGGTGATGCTACCTAGGCCGAGAGCAGCGGGTCTGGCCCGCTCGAACCACAGGGATTGAGTTTTAGCCGATGCAACAGCTGCGAAAGTGGGACTTCGAAAGTTGAATCGAAATTGTGTGACAGGAAAATCTTTCCGCCAGTTTCGGGAGAGGCCAGGAATCTCGGGAGCGGATTGCTCTGTGCGACGCGCTGGGGAGTATCGTTCTCGCCGTAAGCGACCGCGGTGTGACGTTCGGCCGCGCGGCGAACTTCCGGGGTGCGGAAGTGCGGCCCGAAGGTATGCGCCTTGGCTACGGGAAACAGCAGCAGCATCACGATGCTGACGATACATGGCACGATTCGCAGGGCACGAATCAGCGAATCGAGGCCGAATGACGCGCGTCTCCCCATAGCTGCTTTCATTAGGCTAGTCCTTCTCGCGCAAGGGCTCAAGGCGCGTCCTTCGGCGGGTCGGGGGTCAATTTGATTTGCTGGCACGCTGCGATTCCAATTCGTCGATCATTTCAATGGCATCCTCGAAAGTCCATAACCGCGTCGTCAATCCGGCCTGCATGGCAGGCGTCACGCGCAACGTCTTGTGGATGCGGACGAAGTTACACCAGAACGAATAGAGTGCGATCATGTGGCAATAATTCGCAAACTTGTTGGAGAAGGCATTTGTCAGGCGCGTAAACCGTCTCATGCTCATTCGCATCGTCAAGTTGGCGCGTTCCACATAGCTCGTGTTGACGTGCGCAGGGTCGGGACGCCCGCAAATCGTTGAGCGATCCGTGCCGAGGCAGATCGCAGGACTATATCGCTTCTCGCCTTCTGGCGAGAGTCCATAAATCTTTACGAGCTGTGCGTAGTCGATGCCGCCGCCGAAAGCCTCTTCGACGGCATTGAGGTAAACGTGATAACCGTCCGTCGTGAGCTGCACGCGATTGGCGAGGCGCGATTCAAGGTCGTGCATGAAAGCACGCGCCGCTTCTGCATCGCGCGAGCCTACGAACCACGAGATGATCAATTTGCTGTCGGCCTCGATTGCGGTCCATGTCCAGACATCGCCCACGTTTGCGGGGCGATCCGACTTCAACCGCGCTTGCTTTTCCTTCATCTCGACGAATGACCAGATTTCATCGGCCTGCACGCGGCGCGTCGTTACACCATGCATGGTGCGATCATGAAAATCGGCGCACGCTTCTCCGGCTAAGACAAGCTCCCGCGCCACAGTATTGATCGAGGCATCGACCAATCGGGACACGGAGCGCATGGACGATCCTTCGCACAGCATCGCGAGGATTTGAACGCGGTTGGCGAGAGGCAATCTGTTCATCCCGGATGATATGAACTTTTTGCTTGAGTGTCAAGCACCGTGTTCAACTTAAACATTGGCGAATTGTGGCACGGCTCATTTATTGAGGCGGGCAAGTTCGAGCCGTCGGTTGCGGTTATTAACGGTAGCTGCTAACAAGTCAAACAAGATCATTTTGGCCGTTTGCATTAGGGATGGTATTGCGGTATGTGGCACGCGCATTCGCCTGACTAATCACTCCTGTGCGCAGGCCTGGAGAGTTTGGATTGTGGCGAGAATAACGATTCCTCAGCGTAATCGCACGGGCTTATCGAAGCTGTTAGGGCTAACACCCGAACAATTCCAGAATTTCACAGGAGCTCTACAAAAGCAGAGGCCTTCGCTTGACATGCCGGTCAACGCCATAGAATCGCTCGATGTGTCCGGTGTATCAAACTCTGATTTAGACCTAATCCTAACCGCGATGGTATCGCTTTCAGTGGTTCGGTGGTCTCGCGATATTCCAGTTGATTCGTTTGTCGATGATGTCGCCGAAGCGATTTCGGTCTTTGATCGAGCAGGGGATTCTCAAGAATCCAAGGTAGCGCCTGCGCAGAATTCTTCTAATCGAGAGCCTTTTGATTACTTCAAAAGCGATCACCATTTTTACCGACTATCAGCGTACCCTTCATGGCGCAAAAATTTTGACAGATTTGCGATACGTGTTCAAAGACGATCCCGACACGGAGCCGTATGGCGCAGTTGTAGCCCATCTATTCAAACTCACCTATCACGAGGATACAGAACACAAAGAATTCTTCGTCGCAATGGACGATGGAGACCTTGAGGATTTGAAAGACATTATTGAACGAGCACAGGCAAAGGCACGGACCATTAGGCGGAAGCTTGATGAGCAAAAGACGGCCTACCTAGGAAACGCCACGGACATCGAAGAGGATCGCGAATAAGATGCTACGGGAGCGTCACTGGTTCGAAGATGATGACGACGATTTTCCCGTACGCGTATACGAGAATCGACGTAAACTAGTATTACCAAACAAACTCGTTGCCGACTACTACAAAGGAGATACCCATAAATATTGGGTATTCTACTACACAGCAGAGCAACTACCGTCCGTGGAATCGGAGCCGGATCGTCTGGCCCCTGTTGAAAGTACTTATGACAATAGTTCTCTCGCGTGGGTCGCGGCTAAACACGAAGAGCTTTATAAGCTGTACCCAAACCAGTGGATACTCGTAGAAAATAGGGCCGTGAGCGCTCACTCATCCAATCTTCGGGAACTCGAGAATACGGCCCGTGAGCGCGGACTAGGAAAGGTGTTTATAACGAAGGTTGTACCCGTCCCGAAAGCGACACGACTGATCTATGCCACTCAAGTCCTTTGAGACAACAATTCCTTTTGTTAAGGTCGCTGGGAATGGTTGGGAGCCGATAATTCAAGTCACCTTTGTTAGGCCCCCGCGCCCCTGATTTGGAACTATCCCTTCTATTTGACAGTGGGGCTGATCGGATCGTCCTACAACCTTCTTGGGAGGACTGTTTCGAGAATTTGGAGGACACTGTCTTCGGCGGTCTAGGCGACAAGGACCAGCCTGGTAAACCCACGACGGGTAAGATTCGGCTGTTAGGTCAAATCATTGAATGCGATATTGGCTTTACGAAAATGACTGAGAGGACTTGGATGCAGGGGGTATTCGGGCGCGAATGTTTCAAGTCTTTCGGGTTCGGTTTCTGGGAGAAGTCCCACGAGCTTTACGTGACGGTGAAACCATAAAAACTGCATTCGCAGCAGGTTGCTGTTCTGCCCACCGCGCTTGAGCAGCTTTTCGCGCGATCTCCGTTCTCTCTTCTTTGCTTAGTTTGGCAGCGCGAGATTTGCCCCCTTTGAGGCCGCCCTTGCGCGCGTACTCAAGGGCGGGATCGCGCCGCGTCTCCTCGACCTCGCCCGTCGCGATCTGCATCACCCGTACCGCGTTCCCGACTACATCGGCGGGGCGCTTCTGGCCTTGCGGTCCCTTCGGCATAGCCGCATCATCGCATAGTCGCATCGCAGGCGCACAAATTTTTCGAGATGCCGGATTTTCAAACTGACTCACTACGGTTCGGTGCCTCGTTCGGGCGGTCATTTGGCTAGACCAAACCGTCGGGTTCGAAGCGATAGCCGGCGCCGCGCACGGTGACGATGATGCGCGGATTGGCGTCGTCCGCCTCGATTTGAGCGCGTAGCCGCCGGATGTGGACATCGACGGTGCGCGCCTCGATATCGACGTCGCGGCCCCACACCAGGCGCAGGAGTTCTTCGCGATTGTAAACCCGCATCGGGTTGCGCACGAAGAACGACAGCAAGTGGAACTCGCGAAGTTTCAGGTCGCATTCCTTGCCATCCGCGAAGACCTGGTACGCATCGAAATCCACCCGTAGCCGCCCCTGCTGGAAGGTCCCCTGCCCGCGGCCGCCGTTTTCCGGGTGATTGGGTCCGGAAGTCCGGCGCAGCAGAGCCTTGATGCGTGCGGTCAACTCAAGGGATCCGAAAGGTTTGGTGACGTAGTCATCCGCGCCCATGTTGAGGCCGAGCACTTTGTCCGCCTCGGACGCGTCCGAGCTGAGCACCAGGATGGGAAGCGTCGCGGTGCGCGCCGAGGTACGGATCTTCTGACATAGCTCGAGGCCAGGGAGGTCGGGCAACCGGCTGTCAAGGATAATCAGATCGGGACTGCGGGTGCGCAGCTTTTCCAAGGCCTCCGACGCGTGATCGGCGACCTCCACTTCCATCCCTTCCTGATGCAGGTTGTAGCGGACCAGTTCGCGCACTTTGGCGTCCTCTTCAACCACCAACACTCGATAGCGATTTTCCGGAAAGGACATCAATCGCTGCTCGCTGCGAGAGGATTCGCTCAAACGAACCCGAGAAGAGCTGGCGCGGGCGTGCTGGAACGCCCGCGCCAGGCTATGCAGAGGTCAGTAGTTGAACTCCAAATTCAGGAACAATGAATGGTCATCGCGGAAAACCGAATTCGGCACAGTTTTGCTGCCGGGGGTACTGAAGACCGGCGCGAAGCTGTTCGCGTAGGATTCAGAAAACGCGAAGTTGTTGTGGTAGTACGACAAGTTCTGCGTATTCAGGGAGACGCGCAGGAACTCGTTGTACTGGTAGCTGATACCGGCGATCCAGCGCTGGAAGTCAAATGGATTCACGTCGACGTGGGTGTTGGGCTGGAACCATTCGAACATCCCGAACAGCGTGAACGGAGTATTTGGGATATGCAGGTGGCCGAAGGCGTCATAGCCCTGTTCGATCGCTCTGCCATTGTTTAGGAGAGCGGTTGCCAAGGTGTTATTGGCCGCGTACTTGCCCGCTGGAGCAGCAGACGAGAACAGGTTACCCGAAGTGAACGCATTGTGCCCCTGGTCGTACTCGAAGGCCAGGCCCCACCACTCGGTGTTGTAATGAACCAGTGCGGCCCAACGATCAAAGTGCGCCTTGGTCGAGGTGTAAAACGGCGAGGTGTCCCCGGGATTGTTGCCGCTGAAAGTGTCGGCCGTCACGTTGCCGTAGCCATAGTCATAGAAGCCGGTGAAACCCAGGCCGTCATACTTCCACTTGGCACCGAAAGGATAAACCGAAACACGCGCCATCCCCTGCTTGGTGTTGGTGTTTTCAAAGGTGTGGAAGCTCGCGTTGTTGTACACGCCGGCATCGTAGTCGACATATTGCAATTCGTTGAACTTGATCGGGCCTTGAAACGAAAGCCCCTGTTGCGTGGAGGAAAGGCTCAGATAGTTCCACGGGGTGAGGTTGACATAGCGGAAACCGTACATCTGCTCTTCCCAATCGACCAAAGGATTAGGCGCCTGTCCGAAGGTCACCGTGTCGCCCTTCAAGGGCTGGACATTCAGCTTGTCCCACAGTTTGCTGTACTGCAGGTACGCATACTTCAGCCGGAAGGTCAGTTCGCCGTCCACCGAACTTGGGTAGGTGGTGTTGGGTCCTGCGCCGTCGGAGGTCACGGTGCCGAACTGGCGATAAATGTTGGGCGTCACGCGCGCCGTAATGTCGTCGGTAGGAAAGAAAAAGAAATTAAGGTAGGCGCGCGAAATATCGAAACTGTTATACCAGTTGTTGCCCTGGCCCGGGGTGTTAATCTGGGTCAACTCCTGCGGCATATAGGTGGTATGCGAGTACATGCGCCAGTCCGCATAGATTAGAGTGCCGAGCCGGAACTTGTTCTTGAAATTGTCCATGTAGTCAGTCCAGGCGGGTTTGATCTCAGCGACCTGCTTGGAAAGCTCGGCATTCTTTTGCAACAATACCGTCTGATTCTGCATGAACTCGGCGCGCAGCTCGTCGTCATGCTTCTTGACTTCGGTGTCAACCTGCTCCTTGACCGCGGCGGCACTCGGCGGCGGGGCTTCCTCGGTGCCGAGGATAAGCCTCCCGACCGCGATTCTATTTTTACCCGGCTTGCTGTAGAACGCGCCGGTCTTGGTGTCTTCGTACATCATGATGCCCTTGGTCGATTGCGCCATCGCGGTGAGCGGATAGGCGGTCATCGTCGCGAGCATCGTGGTGGCCATCGCGGCGGCCAGGCTGGATTTCCATCTCCCGAGCTTCATCGATCTCCTCCCTGTGTGTTCGACGGCTGTGCTATTGGCCCGACGCGTATTTCTTCTCTTCGGCCATCCGCAGTTTGGCGAGCTGGAACGAGGTGTAGACCTTGCCGTTGCACGCGTACCTGGTGGGCGACGAGATCGAGACGATGGCGCAGTCTTCGACCCGTGGGGCCTGCGTAGTGCCGGCGGTCTGGCTCGGCGTCCAGGCGGGCGAGACCGTGCTCTGGATGGTTGCGCATCCGGCTGTGGACGCCATCATGGCCGCCGATACCAGCATCAGCCGCCATGAACTAAACCGTTTCGTTCTTTTCATAGTGTCATCCTTCCGTTGTTCGAAATTTCCAGACCCTACCGACGCCACGACCGCACCCTCGAAGCGTCACGTCGAGAGAGTTCGCGTTCGCGGCGAGTGTTGAATGCATCACTCAATCTTAAAGAGAACCGGATCTCGCCTTGGTCCCGAAGAAGGAACCTGGGAAACCGAACGCATCGGTTCCCCCCGCGTATCCCGGCTCGCTTTCCGTACACTTCCCCACTCGGGCACCGAAGGTTGCACAAAAATGTTACGGGTGCGTTATCTACACATGACCGCGAGTTGAAGAAAGGTGGTTGGTTTTCGCGAACGACGTAGCCTAAGACTGGGTGCCTCAGCACGCGCTTCGTCTCGAGGTAACTCTTTAGCGGCGGCTATCTGATACTACCGGGGACATTCAATCGTCGTTTATGAGACGTATGCGCAGACCGGGAATTTGCCTGGATGGCGATCGCGCGGCTTGCGGGCATGGCTGTTTATAATGGCGCTGGTTAATCGTCGCCCTGAAGAAAGGAGCCTATCGTACCGATAGGCTCCATGTGCGCGCCCGCCGATTGGGGACTGTCAGGTTAGTTCACAGCGGATTGGGCGGAACATAGAGCGCATGCTGGAGTTCATCCCAACTGACATGATTTCCCGCTTCCAGGTTTTGTACCTCTTTCTGCGCCAATTGCTCCTGACCTGCCGAATTGCGAAGGCGCATCCGGATCTTCGTAGTAGACCGCGGACTCAAACGCTACTACGCCTTGTTCACGCTGTTCGTCCTCGTGAATCGCGTTCTTTAGCTGTTCCACCAGCGCAGTCCTTTGCTCGGGCTGAAGGTGTCGAGGCGGCACCTCGAGGGCATAGTTCAGTTCGTCCTGCGAGACCGCAATCCCGTGCTGCAGGTCAATCATAACGTCGCGGGCCTTCGCCTGATGTTCCAGGAAGTCCCCTCTCCGCGGCAATGCGATCGTGAGATCGTCGAGACCGGCCTGATCCAATGCTTCGGCCTCCTGCACCTGGGTGATTAGGTGAGCCGGAGCCTGGGCAGCGAGAATGGAGCTGGCGGGAGTCGTTTGCTGACCGGATCTCATTGCGGTTGGGCCGCATCCGGTAAGCATGGCAAAAGCGCTGATACCTATCAGCATCGATGCTGGACGACTGAGACGATGAAGATGTTTGGAAACCATAGCCTTTAAACCTCTCGAGTAATCAAGAAAATTCGGTATCGATGCCGCGCCAATCGGCGTCGGCACCGCGAGGAATCCCGAATGGTTACTGGAGGTGCGGTTCGGAGTCGGCTTCGCCAGGTGGTCCGAGCTTCATGCGATGAAGTGTTTCAATGATCGAAGCTCGCGCAACTTCTTCACGATTTCGCAGGGGAGTTTGCGGCTGCGCTTGAATTGCCGGGACTGGTTCGATTTCGGACGCCGCAAGCTGCAATTTCGCTTCCGCATGAATCGGGGAAACGGCAGTATGGCGCGCCACCGATCGACGTACTTCGGGAGACCGAAAATGAGTGCTGAAGGTGTGCGAACGTGTCATCGGCAGAGAGAGCAGCATCATTACCGCCAGGAGACAGGCGGCTACGCGTGCGAAGGCGGCAGTGCGATGGGCGAGAAATGATGGCGAGTGAGCGCTGAAAACCACGGCTCCCTCATGGGACGCGACATGTAACCTAAATTTAACACGCCGAAGAGGGACCGCAAGCACCCACCAGCCTCAGCGATCCCTCGCCGATGGTTGCCGATCCCTCGATGGGGTCACTTGGAGACCCCTCCGAGTTGAGTTTCTCTCTAGAAGAAAAGAAACGCCCGGACCACTACGTTGCGGCGGCAGGGAGCGTCGGCCGGCGCGGTCGGGTCGACGGTTGCTGCGTGGAACGACCATCGCGAGACCGAACCGTCGGTGACCGAGTCGTAGCACTTCAGCATCGAGACCTCGGTCGGCTTCTGCTGGGGAAACCAGTACCACTCGTGGCCTGGGCGGTAGGTGAAGCGGGTGGTCTCGCCCACGCGGTCGTCATAGACGCGGTAGTTGGTGATGTACGCCTGGTCGGCGAAGGAGGGCCAGGCGCAGAGCACAAAGGGGTTCTGGCGCACGGTCTCCATCGGCTTGGCGAGGTTGATCGACACGAACCGCCGCGACATCTTCGCGTCGGCCTGCGCCTCCGTGTAATGCTGTTCGCGCCCGAAGTTCCGCAGATTCTTCGTAAGCAGCTCGCGGCAGCGCACGCGGCCGCTGTTGTCGTTCAGGTCGTTGTGTACGAGGTAGGCGTAATTGGCGTTCACCCCCGGGTTCTTGTGGGCCTGGTCCTCGGTGCGGTCACCCTTATAGTCCTTGTCAAACACGTCGTGGTTGTAGACCAGCGCATCGGTCGCGCCTGGGAAGAAGTCCAGCAGCAGCTTCTCCATCTCCGGATAGAATACGCGTTCCACTTCCGCCGCGTCGTAAAAGTTCGAGCACCTGGATTCGCAGTGCCCCAGCGAAACGCCAAGCTTGTCCATGCACGCGGCGCTGCTCGGCGAAAGACCGGGGTAGTACTCCCCGATTCGTCGCGCGTCGCGCAACACCTGCGGGAAATAGAGACAGCGCCGCCCGATGTCCTGCTCTTCCTTGCGCAGCGCTTTGGCCTCGGCCGCGCGCGCCGGATCTTTCCACAGCGCGTTGGACGAGACGATGGAGTAGGAAGGTTGCTCGTGGACGGTGTAGCGCATCGGAACCGCCACCCCGCCTTCCGGGGCCTCGATGTGGTTAGCCCGAATATATTCCAGGCACTCCGCGTAGTTACGAAACCCAATCCCCCATTGGGTCTTGATCGGGCCGGGAGGCGCGCTGTCGAGCATGTCGATGACCGCCTGCCCTCCGCCCTGGGCGACTATTTCGAGCGCCGCCTGCGTTGCCGCGGCAGTTCCCGCATCACCATCTCGATCGAACGACATGTAGGATAATCCGCCGTTGGCCGCGATGGGTGCCGACTGCCCCTTGGTGAGTTGGAGGGGCGGCACATAGGTCGAGGAAAATCCCTTGGTAGCCCCCGCGACATTCTCCGTTGCGCTTAGCCGGTCCATTAGCATGCCTCCTGATTAGAGATACCAAACGTGGCACCGCGGGCTTGCAGCCGCTTGGTATGTTGTGGCCATCCGAACTTACGCCGCGCCCTGACACCCGATCAAGCGCAGCTTGCCCCCATTGGCTATCGCCCAGCCGCCCGCAGTTTTGCCCAGGCTGTTTTCAAATCTGATAGACGAAGACACGCGGTTTTTCCTTGGGCCGCGCATAAACGCGTTGCCCCTTATGCAGCTTCAGCGCGGCGAAACGATCGTGATCGATTTCTGCGAAAACCGGGTCCCGCCATTCGGTGATCAGCTCGACCTTGACCTTGGGCCCGGCTGAGTTGACGTGCACGACCGTTGCGCGAAACTCGTTGCCGCCGCCTGGCTCGAGCACAATTTCAAGCTGATGCGGCCGGACGTAGACATCCGCACGTTCTCGCGGCGGGGCGCCATTTCGATGCGGCGTCTCTTCCAGCTCGACCGGCGCGCCCTCGATCATGACATGACCGTCCTCGACCCGTCCGTGAAACAAATTCACATTGCCGAGAAATTGGTACACGAAGGGCGTCGCCGGATGATGATAGACCTCGGCCGGGGTGCCAACTTGCTCGATCCGGCCTTCATTCATCACCACGACGCGATCGGCCAGCTCCAGAGCCTCTTCCTGGTCATGAGTGACGAAGACGCTGGTGATGTGGAGTTCGTCGTGGAGCCGGCGCAGCCATCGCCGCAGCTCGGCGCGCACTTTCGCATCGAGGGCGCCGAACGGCTCGTCGAGGAGCAATACGCTGGGTTCGACTGCCAGTGCCCGCGCGAGCGCGACCCGCTGGCGCTGTCCGCCCGAGAGCTGCGAGGGCAATCGATTCGCCATCGAGTCGAGTTGCACCAGTTGCAGCAGCTCGTGCACGCGTTTGCGGATGTGGGCCTCTGCGGGCCGTGAAGATCGTGGCTTCACGCGGAGGCCAAAGGCGACATTTTCGAACACGCTCATATGGCGGAATAGCGCGTAGTGTTGAAACACGAAACCGACCCGCCGCTTGCGCACGCTGACCTCGGTGGCCTCGGCGCCATCGAAATGTACCGAGCCCGAATCCGGCAGCTCCAGCCCCGAAATTATTCGCAGCAGGGTGGTCTTGCCGGAGCCCGACATGCCCAGCAGCGCGACCAGCTCGCCGGTTTCGACCGTGAGGCTGACGTTGTCGAGCGCGACGAAATTGCCGAAAGTTTTGCGGATGTTGCGGACCTCGATACTCATGCGGCGATTTTCTCGACGTTCTCCGTCAGGGGCGTTTCCGGTTGGTGACCGGTCAAATCGACCGTGGAGCGGTAGATCAGGATCCGCTTGGCCGCGAGCGTTACCAGCGCGAGCGAGGTGAGCAGCGAAGCAATCGCAAACGCGCCCGCGAATTCATATCCGTTGTAAAGCAGTTCGACGTATACCGGCATGGTTGCGGTGAGTCCGCGGATTTTTCCCGACACCACCGAGACCGCACCGAACTCGCCCATCGCGCGCGCATTGCAGATGATGATTCCATACAGCAGTCCCCACTTCACGTTGGGCAGCGTGATGCGAAAGAACATTTGCCAGCCGCTCGCGCCCAGCACCATCGCGGCTTCTTCTTCCTCATTGCCGTAGGCCTGCATCACCGGAATCAGTTCGCGCGCCACGAATGGAAAAGTCACGAAGGTGGTGCTGATGACGATCCCGGGAACCGCGAAGATGATCTTGAGATCGTGCGCCGCGAGCCATGGCCCCAGCCATCCTTCGGCGCCGAACAGCAAGACGAAGATTAGCCCCGAGATGACCGGCGAGACCGCGAAGGGAAGATCGATCAGCGTCATCAACGCGCTCTTGCCGCGAAAATCAAACTTCGCGATGGTCCAGGCCGCCGCAAGTCCGAAGACGATGTTGAGGGGCACCGCAATCGATGCCGTCAGCAGGGTGAGGCGAATCGCGCTGAGCGCATCGGGATCGGAAATCGCGCCGAAGAAGACCCGGTAGCCGAGCGAGAACGCGTTGACGAATACTGCCACCAGCGGAATGAAGAGGAACATCGCGAGGAAGCCGATCGCGACCGCGGTCAAAAGCAGCCGCACCCAGCGCGGCTCGGTGATCGCCGCCTGCACCCTGCGTCCGGGTTGGGTGAGCTGCTGCGGAGTTGTGGTTGGGGCCATCGCCATAGCGGCTACCTATGCGAACCTTCGCGCGGTCCAGCGCTGGATGAGATTGATCCCGAGGATCATCGTGAATGAGACCATCAGCATCACGACTGCGATCGCAGTGGCGCCTGGATAATCGAACTGCTCGAGCTTCGACATGATGAGCAGTGGCACCACCTCGGTCTTCATCGGCAGATTGCCCGAAATGAAGACCACCGAGCCGTACTCGCCGAGCGCGCGGGCGAACGCGAGGGCGAAGCCGGTGAGGATGGCGGGCAGGAGGGCAGGGCCGAGCACGCGGGTGAAAACCTTGAGCCGTGAAGCACCGAGGGTCGCCGCGGCTTCTTCGAGCTCGGCATCCAGGTCCTCCAATACCGGCTGTACCGTGCGCACCACGAACGGTAGCCCTACGAACGTGAGTGCTATGACGATTCCAAGTGAGTTAAATACCGCTTTGACGCCTACATCGGCGAGCCAGCGCCCGATCCATCCATGTTCGGCATACACGGTGGTCAAGGTAATTCCAGCCACCGACGTTGGCAGGGCGAAAGGTAGGTCAACTAACGCATCGACAATGGATTTGAACGGGAAAGTATAACGAACCAACGTCCACGCGACCAAGGTGCCGAATGCCACATTGATGAGCGCGCCGATGATCGAAGTGCTGAAACTGAGCCGATAAGCGGCCATCACGCGCGGCGAAGTGGCGGCGGCCCAAAAGCCGGCCCATCCGATGCCGGCCGACTTGAAGAACAGCGTCGAGAGCGGAATCAGGACCAGCACCGAGAGGTACACGAGAGTGTACCCCATCGCCAGCTTGAATCCGGGTAAAACGGTGCGGTTCATTCTAACTCCGCCTCGCCATCTTCACGGTCCTACTTTTTGGCATATATCTGATCGAAGACCCCGCCGTCGGCGAAATAGGTCTGCTGGGTCTTACGCCATCCACCGAACAGATCGTCGACGGTATAAACGGTCAGCTTCGGAAACGCGCTCGCATACTTGGCCGCGACGGCAGCGGAACGCGGCCGATAATGATGCTTCGCGATAATCTCCTGGCCCACGGCGGTGTAGAGATATTCGAGATACGCCTGCGCGACCTTGGTGGTGCCGTGCTTGGCGGCGACCTTGTCGACCACCGCGACCGGCGGCTCCGCCTGGATACTCGACGATGGGTAAATCACCTCGTACTGGCCGTGGTTGTTGGGATCGCTGCTGAGCATCAAGGCTTCGTCCTCCCAGGCGAGAAGAACGTCGCCGACCTGGCGCTGCGAAAACGTAATCGTCGAGCCGCGCGCGCCGGTGTCGAGCACCGGAACATTCTGGTAAAGCGCGGTGACGAAGTCTTTCGCCTTGGCCTCGCTGCCACCGGGCTGCTTCAGCGCGTACGACCACGCGGCGAGGAAGTTCCATCGCGCGCCACCGGAAGTTTTCGGATTCGGGGTGACCACCGAAACTCCCGGCTTCACCACATCGGGCCAGTCGTGGATGCCTTTGGGATTTCCCTTGCGCACTACGAAAACGATAGTGGAAGTATAGGGCGTGCTATGGTCGGGAAGGCGTGACTGCCAATCCTCGGGCAGCAGCTTGGCCTGGTCCGCGATCACATCGATGTCGTAGGCGAGGCCGAGCGTGACTACATCGGCCTCGAGACCGTCGATCACGGCGCGGGCCTGGGCGCCCGATCCACCATTGCTCTGGCGCACCGTGAGCGTATCGCCGGTGGTCTGGTTCCAATGTTTCGCGAAGACATCGTTAAACTCATGGTAAAGTTCGCGAGTCGGATCGTAGGACGCATTCAGTAGCGTCAGGTCTTTGGCGGCGGCCGGGAGCGCCGAAGTCAAAAGAGTGACAATCAGGACCAGCGCGGACGCGCCGCCCGTCAACCGGGGTCGTAGCATCAAAAGATCCCTCCCATTGCGATTGAGACCTCCGGTGATCCGGTCGATTTTGAATTGAGTGTTTTCATCGGTCGCCACCAGCTAACTGGTAGGCATGGTCTATCTGGCGTTGGGATGGCCGAAGCGGCGCTTCTCCTTGCGCTCGATCTGCACCACCCGCGAATCGTGGATGGTGACTTCGACCGAGCCGTAGCGAATATTGCGAATCGCGCGGAGAACCTCGGCCTCGACTTCGCTAATCGGGGTCAGGTCGTCGGTTTTGCCAAGGTCACCTTCCGCCCTGGCGATGGAGGCTTCGCTTCGAGTTGTCATGCTTAATCCTGTAGGAACTGGACCTTCCCCGTAGCGCATGGCAAGGACCACCCTGCTCTTGAGCGCTTACTTGCTTTCCTCTAAAAATTAAGTTAGTCGATTGATAAACTAGATTATCTTAGAGCGCTGGTCAAGGAAAGCAGATATTGCTTTTCATCCAAGATAAAGCTGCCGCATCGCTTGACAGTTGGCCAATAGCCATGTAAATCAATCAATTTACTAGGATAAAGGAATACAGTGGTTCAGGCTTCTGCGGGTGATCCGTCGAGCCCGCCGGACGCGCCGGCACGGGAAAGCATCGAGGTACGGGCGTTGGTGTTCTTCCCACCCGACGACGTGCACAACCACAGCTGAAACCCGGACGAATTTGGAGCGACTTTATGAGTTCAAATGGCAATGGAAAAGTCTCGGACCTCGAGGTGCGGCCGCTAGCGGGACGCATCGGCGCCGAGGTCCTCGGGGTGCGGCTTTCGGGCGAGCTCGATTCCGCGACCGTCAACGCCATTCGCCAGACCCTGTTCAAATACAAAGTCATCTTCTTCAAAGGCCAGAATCATCTCGACGAATCTTCCCAGGAGGCCTTCGGGCGCCTGCTCGGTGAACTCGTGCCGCATCCGACTGTGCCTTCACTGAAGGGAACTGCGGCCGTCCTCGATATCGACGGGGCGCATGGCAATCGCGCTACCGCATGGCATACCGATGTCACCTTCGTTGATGCGTACCCGCAGGCATCGATACTGCGCGCGTTGGTGGTGCCGCAGCGCGGTGGCGATACGGTGTGGGCGAACACCGCGGCGGCGTACGAATCGCTGCCCGCCAAGCTTCGCGAAATTGCTAACAACCTTTGGGCGGTTCACAGCAATGCCTACGACTATTCCGTCCCGGTCAAAGCGACTAACCAATCGCTGCGGAAGTATTTCGAACTCTTCACCTCCACCGTCTATGAAACCGAACATCCGGTGGTCCGGGTGCATCCGGCGACCGGCGAACGTACCCTGCTGTTAGGCGCCTTCGTCCGAAAATTTGTCGGCCTTCCGCCCTCCGATTCTGCGCAGCTTTTCTCGCTGCTCCAGGGCTACGTCACCCGATTGGAGAACACTGTGCGATGGCGCTGGACGGCCGGGGACGTGGCGATCTGGGACAATCGCGCCACCCAGCATGTCGCCGTGAATGACTGGGGCGAGCAGCCGCGCATCCTCCGGCGCGTGACGCTAGCCGGGGACGTGCCGATTGGCATCGATGGTGGTCGCAGCTTCATCCGCAAGAAAGAACCGTCGCGCCCGAGCGTGACTGCCGCGGCCGCGGGTTGAGGAGCATGCAGATGATGTCCCAACCCCGTCGCACCAATCGATTGTTCTCGCGCAGGCTGATCCTGCTGACTTCACCCGCAGTTGCCGGAAGACCGCCGCAGGCCTGCATGGAAATCCGCGTTCGCGATTTTCTAACCCTTGGACATTTTATGGCTTATGGCGAACCGGCGAATTACGAGCTCTCCGTCAGCAATCTCATCGAGGAACCATGGGAAGTCCATGGTTCGGCCAACTATTAGTCCGCGGCTGGGAGTCCGCATCATGAAAGACATTTCTATCTCGACTTCGGGTAACCAGTCCTCGGCGAACTTACGCAGCAAGCGCGAGGAAAGCTTTTTTCCGATGACTCCGGGGCAGTATTACGACCAGCGCCAGCGCGGACGTCATTTGGATGGTGAGACGCGACTCCTATTCGCGGTGCTGGAAGATGCGATCCGGTGCTACATGCTGGCCGCAAGAACCGGCCGCCGTTCCCATCAGCGCGCGCGCGACGAAGTGCGGGAATGGGTGAACACCAGAGGCGAGCACGATCTCTTCTCCTTCGATGCGATCTGTCGAGTCTTCGAAATCGAACCCGAGAACCTGCGTCATCAACTCAGCGCGCTGAGTGCCGCGAACGTTCGCTTGCGCCGCTTCCGCACGGTTGGCCGCAGCATCGTCATCAAAGCCAGCGATCGAAGCCATCGCGCGCGATCGCGTGAATTCTAAAGCAGTCCGTCCCGTCAGCGTGGCGGGTGCCGCGCAGAGGAGTTTCCGATGGCACATTCAGCAGATCCACGGCATCGGCGCGGGATTTGCGCAGTATCCCGGGTGTGCGGTTGATTGAACCGCGTGCTTACTGGGGCGTCGATTCAAGCGCCGCCGGCACTTCTACAGCTTCGGTTCGCTTGGGGAAAAATCGATTCTCCGGTCGCGGTAAACCGAGATTTTCTCTTAGAGTTCGGCCTTCATATTCGCGCCGAAAGATCCCGCGCCGCTGCAGTTCCGGCACCACGCGGTCGACGAAATCATCGAGCCCGGCGGGAAGATAGGGGAACATGACGTTGAAACCATCGCAGGCATCGGTGTGCAGCCACTCTTCCATCGCATCGGCAATGGTCGCGGGGGTCCCGACGAATGCGAGGCCACCGAAACCGCCAACCCGCTGCGCCAGTTGGCGCACCGTCAACTTCTCGCGCTCCGCTAACTCTATGATTCGTTCCCGTCCGCTCTTGCTCGCGTTACTTTCCGGGATCGGCGGCAAGGGGCCGTCCGGGTCGACCTTGGAAACATCATGGCCAAGCATGATTGAAAGCGAAGCAATGGCGCTGTCGTAGTGGACGAGGCTATCGAGGCGCATCCGTTTCTCGCGCGCTTCCGCAACGCTGTCGCCGACCACGATAAACGCTCCCGGCAGCACCTTTAGATGATCGCGCGGCCGGCCCAGTGCGGCCATGCGGCCTTTCACATCGGCATAAAAGGAGCGCGCGTACTCGAGGCTGCCGCCCGCCCCGAAAATGACTTCGGCGGTTTCGGCGGCGAGCTGACGGCCCGCATCGGAGGCGCCCGCCTGCACGATCACCGGCCAGCCCTGGATCGGGCGCGCGATGTTGAGCGGCCCGCGCACCTTTAGAAACTCGCCATGATGGTTGAGGACGTGCATCTTGTCGGGATCGAAGTACGCGCCCGATTTCACATCGCGAATAAATGCGTCATCGGCCCAGCTATCCCAGAGACCGGTTACCACATCGAAGAACTCACGTGCGCGCCGATAGCGCGTGGCATGCTCGACATGCTCCTCGAGGCCGAAATTCATCGCCTCGTCAGGATTACCGGAAGTCACCACGTTCCATCCCGCGCGTCCGCCGCTGATGTGATCGAGCGACGCAAACTTGCGCGCGACATGATACGGCTCGTTGTAAGTGGTCGAAGCGGTTGCGATGAGCCCGATGTGCTTGGTGAGGACGGCGAGCGCGGGCAACAGCGTAAGCGGATCGAATGACGTCACGGTGGCGCTGCGCTTTAGCGCCTGGACCGGCATGTTGAGCACCGCGAGATGGTCCGCCATGAAAAAAGCATCGAACTTCCCGCGCTCCAGCGTCTGCGCGAAACGGGTGAGATGCTCGAAGTTGAAATTCGCATCGGGAAACGCGCCGGGATAACGCCAGGCCGCGGTGTGGATGCTGATCGGCCGCATAAAAGCGCCGAGGCGCAGTTGACGCGAGCTGCTCATGCTCTCCTCCTTACTTCCTAGTTGCGGCGGGCTGCGAGCGGTTTGGGGCCGAGAAAGCTGCCCGCTGACGGCGCGAAATCCTTCAATTTGATCACCGCATCGGCAAGCGCGGTGAGATTCTGCTTCGCGCCTTCGCTAAGTTGGCCATCGACAAAATCGGCGGATGCGAGATAGGCGCTGGTCGGCACCACCAGCGCGCCAAACCATGCCAGCACATCGCGCAGATGCCAATCGACGCCGAGAAAATGATGCTGTGTCGCGCCCATCGCGATGATGCCGACCGGCTTTCCGGCCAGCGCTTCGACCGGCAAATGATCGAGGAGATTTTTCAGCGCACCGGTGAAAGATCCGCGATAGACCGGGCTCGCGATCACGACGCCCTCGGCGGCGCGGACGCTCGCGATGATCGATGCGGTGTCATCGCCGAGTTGTTCGGCGGGCCGGCCATCGGCGAAGGCGACCTTCTTGTCGGCAAGGTTGATCAGTTCAATCTGAAGGTCGCTTCGCGAGGCACGCGCATTGTCGAGGAGCCATTTGGTCGCGTTGAGCAGCCGGCCCGGCGGCGTGACGCTACCTACAATTGCCAGCAATTTGGTTGGCATGAATTTCTACCCGGCTGCCTGTTCAGCAACCCTACCGCGCGCTTCGCGACGAGCGATTTCGCGGCGCACGATCGGAATCAACTCGCGGCCATAGTCGATCGCGTCTTCGAGCGGATCGAAACCGCGAATCAGAAAGGTCGTGACGCCGAGGTCGTGGTAAGCCAACATCGATTCGGCCACCTGCTCGGGCGTTCCGACCAGTGCGGTAGTGTTGCCGCGCGCGCCAGTTGCCGCCGCGACCGCGGTCCATAGCCGTTGATCGAGCACCTCGCCGTTCGCAGCCGCGGCGAGCAGGCGTTGCGAGCCTACCGCCTGAGGAACCTTGGTCGGCGCGCCGAGCATTCCATGGCCGCGGATTTCGTGGACCCGCTCGATGATCGACTTTGCGCGCGCCCACGCCGCCTCCTCGGTGGATGCGAGGATGGGCCGCGTCGACAGACTGAACCGCACCGTGCGCCCATGGCGCGCCGCCGACGCGCGAACTTCCGCGATAGTCTTGGCGGCCTCGGCCAGCGGCTCACCCCACAGCGCGTAAACATCCGCATGCTTGCCGGCAATCGCGATCGCGGCCTCGGAAGAGCCGCCGAAGTAGATTGGGATATGCGGCTTCTGCAGCGGTTTCACATCCGCGAAGGAGCGCACGAATTTGTAGTACTTCCCTTCATGATCGATCGGCTTGTCGGCGGTCCAGATGCGGCGCAGGATTTCCACATACTCGTCGGTGCGCGCATAGCGTTCGTCATGCGGCAGGAAGTCGCCATCCCTGGCCTGGTCGGTGTCGTCGCCACCCGAAATGATGTGCACCGCGAGGCGCCCGCCGCTGAAATGATCCAGCGTCGCCAGCTTGCGCGCCGCCAGCGTCGGCGCGACGAAGCCCGGCCGATGGGCCAGCATCAGGCCCAGCTTGTGGGTCACGAACGCGGCATACGACGCCACGATGAAGCCGTCGGCGGCGTTGGAAAAGTAGCCAATCAGTATGCGATCGAAATCCGCCTGTTCGTGCGCCTGCGTGAAACGGCGCACGTAATCGATATCGATCGCGGGCCCCCGGGGCGGATGAATCTCGGAGTACGATTGGGTGCCGATCATGCCGATGAATTCAACGCTCATGGGCGGTCTCCTTTGGCGTCGCGGCCGACGGTTCTGAGATTCGGGCCATGGGAGCCTCCCTAAAACGTGGCCTTAGATGAGCCGATTAGAATGATAGGCTTTCATGATTTATCGCGATCAAGCAAACTCGTAAGATGGTTTTTTCTATGAATTTGCGACATTATCTCGCCGACAAGGCCACAGAGATGCCAGCAAGACGGCGTTTTCCATGCGCAAGTTAAGTCCCGCCATTGGCGCAGAGATCGAAGGCATCGACCTCTCACGCGCCCTGTCCCTTCCGCAATTTGAAGTTCTGCGGGCCGCGCTGCTGGAAAACCTGGTCATTTTCTTTCGCGATCAGAATCTGACGCCCGATCAACACAAAGATCTCGGACGCCACTTCGGCCGACTCCACCTTCATCCGGCGCCACTCGGAGTTCTCGAGGGACATCCGGAAATCGTCATTGTCAAAGCGGACGAGAACTCGCAGCACATCGCGGGCGAGGAATGGCATTCCGATGTTTCTTGCGATGCGGAGCCGCCGATGGGTTCCATCCTGTACCTCAAAGAGGTGCCGCCGGCCGGTGGCGACACCCTCTTCGCCAGCATGTATGCGGCCTATGATGCGCTCTCAGATTCGATGCAGAGATTTTTGAGCGGCCTGACCGCAATTCATGACGGCGCCCGCAACTATGAAGGACGCCAGCCGGCTGCTGGGCGCAGCGTCGAATTTCCGCGCGCCGAGCATCCGGTGGTGCGGACTCATCCGGAAACCGGCCGAAAAGCTCTCTTCATCAACCGGCTGTTTACGACCCGATTGGTTCAACTGAAGAAGCACGAGAGCGATGCGATCCTGGAAATGCTCTTCCGGCACCTCGAGAACCCCGAATTTCAATGTCGATTTCACTGGCAAGCCGACTCGATAGCATTCTGGGACAACCGATGTACGCAGCATCTCGCCCTCTGGGACTATTATCCGCACCGCCGGTATGGCTATCGGGTCACTATCGCGGGCGACAAACCTTTCTATCGCGCTTGAAGGCTGATTCTGCGTCGAGCTCGAAAAGGGGCTGAATAGATTTCTCTTATCTGATAAATTGGATATGTAGTGGTTGGGGTGATTTGCCGGTCGGGGCGGCGCGGACGCGAATGATTTCCCAAAAATCCAAATATGGGCTGAAAGCGCTGACGGTACTTGCCGAAGAATACGGCAAGGGCCCAATTTTGATTGCCGATATCGCGGCACGCGAACACATCCCGCGCAGCTTCCTCGAACTGATCCTTTTGGAGCTCAAGAATCATCGCTTTTTGGACAGCCGTAAGGGACGCGGCGGCGGTTACTTTCTGGCCAAGCCTCCTGAACAAATCTCGGCCGGCCAGGTATTGCGCGCGATTGAAGGGCCGCTTGCACCGTTGCCGTGCGCGAGCAAAACCGCCTACCGAAAGTGCGACGAATGTCGCGATGAACGCTCCTGCGGAGTTCGACTTCTGATGTGCGAAGTCCGCGAGGCCACCGCGCGCATCCTCGACCAGACCTCGCTGGTGGACCTGCTCAAGCTTTCGCAAGCCGCACAGGCTGAAGGCCGGGTGCTGGAATTTTCGATCTAAGCTGCTCCTCTGCGCGCGGAAGGCTTTTGATTCGCGGCACCGTCGCCGCGCGTTTTGTATTTCACGCCGCCTGCCTTCTTTAGGGATCCGGGGGCCGCGAGAGGTTCTTGGGCGGTTGAGGCTCGATGCGCCACAATCTTCCCATACCGCTATTGGATGCGCGCGTCGCGTATGCCGGCTTGCTTCAGAACGACGTTGGCGAGATCGCGGGATTTGATGTTCGAATCAACTGGAAATTTGTGATTGTTGATGGGGCTGTACCAGATCTGGTGGTCTCCCTTTCCAGGTCGGTCGTAACGGCAACCGTGCCGCATCAAAATTTCTTTGACCTGGCGGGTATAGCTCGCCATCTAGGCGGCGACAGGCAACCGCAGGCGATCTTCTTGATGGTAGCGAATCACGATTTCGAGGGGCTGGGTCGGATCGACCTCGACATGATTGAGCTCAATCATTTCTGGAATCAGGACGGCGAGCTTGGCCCTTAATTTTTCCTGGTCTTCTGCTTCCGCAGCGATGCCCGGAATATCATCACTGTCCGCGACCCAAACCTTGGCCGCGTCATCCCAGGTCGCCTGAACAATGTAGGTTGGATTTGCCATAGCAACTACCTCGCTCCAACGTAGCATGGCACTTGGCACCACGCGATGCGGTCCGTTTCTTCAGCTGCGCGAGCTAATGCAGTGCGCGGCCGGAGGCTACGATACGGTCGCGCTATTGCTACCCGGAAAGGCGGGTCGGAATGTCATTATAAGTGCGGCCGTTGAGATGACGTCCGGCCCGGTTTTTTCGCACTCCGCCCCATTGCTTGAAGAAGAACGGAACTCCCGCAGCCTCGCATTGCTCAAGTATCGACACCACCCACGCTTCTTTCATCGGGCGCGCGCCGTGGCCACTTTCACCGCCGACAATCACCCAGTCGATTTTCCACAAATCGATCCGGCCGAGGTCCCCCAGTAGCGGCTCGATGGAAAGGAACCGAATCCTCGCAGGCGTGCGCTGAAGGCTCTTGATTCGCGGCAAACCATGCTCGCGATCCTCCACGCTGACGCCGAACCAGACGTGGCGGAGGGCCGACATCCAGTTGAGTTCGGTTGAAAGAAGCTCGCGCAGCCGATCGTGACGCTTAGTGAGGATCTGATAAGTATGCCAGTACGCATCCTGCATCACGCGGCCGACCCTCGCGATGTATTCGGTGGGGATGTCTTCGTGAAACAGATCGCTCATCGAGTTGACGAAGATGCGTTTAGGCGTGCGCCACTTGAGCGGGACTTCCAGCTTCTCGGGAACCAGGCGGAGGTCGAATCCCTGCTCAAAAGGATGGCGCGGCACGCCGCGAAATCGCTCGGCGAAGGTCTCGGCGTAGCAATGCTTGCATCCGGGGCTGATCTTGGTGCATCCACGAACCGGGTTCCACGTCGCATCAGTCCATTCTATGGCACTGTGTTCACTCATTCGGTCACAAGACTCGATCTTCCCGTGTAGGCGAATATAAAGCGAAACCAAGTTTGGAGTCAAAAGGTTCCGACCAGCCTTTTTCCCCGGGGTTGAACCTTGTCGGCGTGATGATACGCCAAAACTGCACTTATTGAGAGGCGCTATCAACCGGTCGATTAGTTCTTCGTGGGGCGGTTGAGGCTCGATGCAAATTCGAGATGGCGCAGGTCTGCGGAACCCGGACCGCAACGACGATGAGGCGCTTCTTGCGCTACTCGCGGTCGGGGCGCGCGGGACGCAAGCCGACCATTCGCATCGAGCCGGACATCAAGGCGAAGATTATCGGCGCCACGATCGCCGAGATCAGCGCCTGCAACGCCAGCGTCGGGAGCGCATCGTTGATGACGACACCCGCAGCACGCCCCGAGGTGATCAGGATCGCGCCTAAGCCCGCCAGGATCACCGCGAAGAAGACCACGGTTGCGCCCACCAGTGCATTCGTCACCAGCAGGCGACTCGAGATTTCGTAGGTCAACAGGAACACCCCGGTCATCAGAAAAGCGTTCATGCCGATAGTCGTGCCGGACATCGCATCGGTGGCGTATCCGATCGCGAATGCAAGCAGGGCGGGAATCGCGCCATGATGTCGCAGGCCTAGGTCCACCGTCAGGATGATGATCAGATTGGGAATCAGCGCGTGAAACGGAAACCACAGCGGGACCGCGGTCTGAACCAGCAATGCGAGGTAGGTTGCGATCGCGAAGAGGATCAGCATCCGCACCACGCGCTAGCCCTTGCTCGCCGGTAGTCCACTGTCCGGCTGCTCGGGCATTTGGGTCACCACCAGCACCTGCTCGAGGCCGCGGAAATCCACCGCCGGTGTGATCGTTACGCTGAGAAACATTCCGGGACCTTCGCCGCTTACGCCCTTGATGGTGCCGATCAGCAATCCGCGCGGAAAGATCCCGTCCAATCCGGAGGTCACGATGACGTCGCCCTGCCGCACGTCCTGGGAGCGCTCGACGTATTTCATGGTGATGCCGTCGTCGACCACGCCGGCGACGATACCGCGGGTGCGGGTGCGCTGATCGAATGAATCGAGCGCCGAATTATGATCGTCGATGAGCAGTACGCGGGCGGCATGCGGACTGACGGCGATGACTTTGCCGACCACGCCTTTAGCAGAAAGCACCGCCATTCCGGGGCGCAGACCGCTGGCTCCGCCCTGGCTGATGACGACAGTGCGGGCGAGCCCGTTGGCATCGCTGCCGATGACATTGGCGGCGATCGAATTGCCGCCGAGCACATCCTTCAGGTCGACCAGCTCCGAGAGGTGGCGATTTTCAGTCTCGAGTTCGACCAGCCGGCTTTGATTGGTCTTCAGCTCGGCGATCTCGGCCTTGAGGCGTTGGTTTTCCCGGCGCACTCCGATCAAGTCGACGTAGTCGTGGACAAAGTCGCTGCCGCCGTGGGTGATTCCGCTGACCGCATCCTGCAGCGGGCTGATTGCGCTCAGCATCACGGTCGCGGGCCGCGACGCGAGATCGCCGGGCCTCACTCCGCTCGAAATCAGATGAAGCGAGAGAATCATCAGCACTCCGCTGGTAAGACCAACGCGGTAGCGCCAAAGAAAAGTACCTTTCACGTATAGCGCCTTGACCCGGAGCTATGCCGGCGCGCGCCGCTTAGTCGACGGTCACGTCGCGCAGCAACGACAGCTCATCGAGCACCTTCCCCGCACCCATCACCACCGCAGTCAACGGATCATCAGCCAATGTTACGGGCAGCCCGGTTTCTTCGCGCAGCAGAACGTCGAGGTTGCGCAACAGCGAGCCGCCGCCCGCGAGAACGATGCCCTTATCCACGATGTCGGAGGCGAGTTCGGGCGGCGTGCGCTCCAGCGCGATCCGGACCGACTCGACCACCTGGCGCACCGGCTCCATCAGCGCCTCGCGGATCTCCTCGTCGGTGATCTCGATGATCTTCGGCGTGCCGGCAACCAGATCGCGGCCCTTTATCTCCATCGTTTGGATTTCGTTGCCGGGATACGCGGACCCGATTGTGATCTTGATCAGCTCGGCGGTGCGCTCGCCGATTAGGAGGTTATATTTGCGTTTGATATGCTGGATAATTGCCTCATCCATCTTGTCGCCGGCGACGCGAACGGAGCGCGAAAACACCACGCCCGCCAGCGAGATGACCGCGACCTCGGTGGTGCCGCCGCCGATATCGACGATCATGTTGCCGACCGGCTCGGTGATGGGCAGCCCGGCGCCGATCGCCGCCGCCATCGGCTCCTCGATGAGGTAGACCTCGCGCGCGCCGGCGGACTCGGCAGATTCGCGCACCGCGCGCTTCTCGACCGCGGTGATGCCGAAGGGGACGCATATGACGATACGGGGACGCGGGCGGACCAGGGTCTTCCCGTTGTGAATCTTTTGAATGAAGTAGCTCAGCATGTTCTCGGTAATCTCGAAGTCAGCGATGACGCCGTCCTTGAGCGGGCGGATCGCGACGATCGAGCCGGGAGTGCGGCCGAGCATTTTTTTGGCATCGGCGCCGATGGCGAGGACGCGGCGCCCGCCACGGGAGTCCTTCTGCACCGCGACTACCGAGGGCTCGTTACATACGATGCCCTCGCCTTTGACATAGATGAGAGTGTTGGCGGTGCCGAGATCGATTGCGAGGTCGTTGGAGAACCATCCGAAAATAGCGTTCAGGACCACATTGACACCCCTTGCCCGAATCTTTCAGGCGTGGAGAACATCATCAACTATAGCGGCGCGCGAAAAACCAGGAAGGAGAACCCCAGGCGTCAAGCAAAAGACGCGCCCGCCCCAAATCACCCGCGACTAGGTTACAGACTACTATGTGTGCAGGCAAGTAAATGCCCTATTTGGCGATGAAAATAACCTCACGTATGATGGATGCCCAATGTTAGATCGGATGCGTAGCTGGGGTCGCTCGACAGCCATCAAGGTGCTGTTCGGGTTCCTGATATTAGCGTTTGCGTTTTGGGGCGTGGGCGCCGGCCTCGCGATGCGGGTCCATCCGGTCGCCAGCGTCAATGGCAGCCGCATTCTCGGTTCCGAGATCGACAACGAAAGCGAACAGATCAAACGCACCTTGACCCAGATCTATGGGCCTAACGCGCAGCAGATCCTGCATAACGTCAATCTTCGCCAGGAAGCGCTCAACCAGATCATCGAGCAACGCCTGATCGCCGATGAGGCGCGCCACCTGGGAATTCGCGTCAGCGATGAAAGCCTCGCCGGCAGTATCGCCGCCGATCCGAAGTTTCAGGAAAATGGCAGTTTCGATCCTGCGAAGTATGAGAACATTCTGCAGGCTAACGATCTCCTGCCGAGTGACTATGAAAACATGATGCGCACTTCGCTGATGCGCGACGCGCTGCTGCAAATGGTCAATCAGGGCGTGCAGGTGAGCGACGCCGATGCGCGCCATGCGTTTGACTTGCGCGACGAGAAGATCAAGCTCGCTTATTTCCAGATTCCGTATCTGGATTTCGTCGCGAAAATTTCTCCGACCTCCAAGCAGGTCGAGGACTACTACAATTCGCACAAGGACGAATTTAAAGAACCCGAACGCGTCAAGATCGCGTACCTTACCTACGACCTTGCGATCCTGGGCGGAAAAGTTACCCCGTCGGATAAAGAGATCGCAGCTTATTATCAGACCAATCTGAAAAAGCTCTACACCCATCCTGATGAGGTCCACGCGCGCCACATTCTGATCGAGGTTCCCGAAGGCGCGACTCCGCAGGAGAAGGAAAAAGCCCGCGCCCAGGCCGAGGACGTGATGAAGCAGCTGCGCAAGGGCGCTGACTTCGCGAAACTGGCCAAGCAATACTCGCAAGATCCCTCAACTCGCAATGAAGGCGGCGACCTCGGCAGCTTCGGGCGTGGCCAGATGATCAAACCCTTCGAGGACGCAGTGTTCTCGATGAAGCCTGGCGAACTGCGGCTGGTCGAAACCAAATTCGGTTTTCATGATGTCAGGCTTGATTCCTCGAGTCCCGCCCATGTCGACAAGCTTCAGGATGTGCGCCCCAAGATCATCGAAGCGCTGCGGGTCGACGCGGGCGCGCGCGTCGCGCGTCAGGCCCTCGATGAAGACGTCTCGGTCGCAATCGGTGGCGGGAGCCTGCAGGACCTCGCCAAGAAGCGCGGTCTCGAAGTCGTCGAGACCCCCTCGTTTTCCACGGTCGATGCGGCGGGGGTGGTGCACGATCAAAAGCTGGTCGACGCGGCATTCAAACTCGATGTGGACCAGGTTCGTGCGGTCCCCGGCGAGAAAGGCGCGGCGCCATATCTGGTCAAGCTGATTGCGCGCGAGCCCGAGCACGTGCCGCCGCTCAAGGATATCGAAGCGAAAGTTCGCGATGCCTATATCCGATCAACCGTGGAGACCCAGGCGCGTCTCAAGGCGCAGGACCTTCTCAAGCAGATCAAGACCGCGGACGATTTCGACAAGGTCGCGCAGGCGAACAAGCTGACGGTTCATCACACTGATGCGTTCCCGCGCTCCAGCGAATCGGTGCCGGACCTGGGGTCCTTTCCCGAGGTGACCGATGCCGCAGGCGTGGTGGCGAAGATTCCCGGCATCATCGATCACGTAATGGAAAACAAGGGCGACGCGTACATCTTCGAAGTGACCGATCGCAGCGCCCCCAGTGCGGAAGACTGGAAGACCGCGCAGAAGGATTTTACCGACGATTTCGTGCAACAGCGCCGTGCGGAGGCGTGGACTCGATTCATCGAGGCGCTGAAATCACGCGCGAAAATCACCGTCGATGCCACGCAGTTAGCGCAAGGTGGTCCGGGGTCCGGGCCGATTGACAATTGACCATGAGCCCACCGGACGAGTCTCCCTCGCCCCCGAAAGTCGACACCTCGGAATTCTTTTTCGAGGGCTCGGGGGTGAGCGCGCTGCTCATTCACGGCTTCAGTGGCACGCCCTACGAGGTGCGTTATCTCGGCGAGCATCTTGCGGCGCAAGGGATCAGAGTCCGTGGGGTTCGGCTGGCGGGACATGCCACTGCGCCGCAGGATTTCGGCGGCGTGGGCTATGACAAATGGTACGACAGCGTCGTCCGTGGATTCGAGGAGTTGCGTGCCTACGCCGATCCAGTCGTCGTAGTCGGATTCTCATGCGGTGCGGTGCTGGGCGCGCGCCTGGTCGAGGACCAACCCGAGGCCGTGGCAGGCCTGGCGCTTCTGGCGCCGGCGTTTTTTCTCTCGCTGCGGAACTGGCTGATCATCAAGGCAGTCAGCCTGCTCGGTCCGATCACAAAGAGTCTCTATCTGCAAAACCATACCGGTTCCGACATACGCGATCGGGCCGCCGCTCTCATTCATCCAACTTGCTGGCTGTTGCCGATGAGCGCACCGAACGAGTTGCTCAAGCTATCGGCGCTGGTGCGCCCCCGGCTCGATCGCATCAAGCAGCCGGTGCTGGTCATGCACAGCATCAACGATAACACCTGCCCCGCGCAAAAAAATGTTGACTATGTGATGCGCCACCTCGGCAGTACGCAGAAGCGCCTGGTGATGCTCGATCAGAGCTACCACCTGATCACGGTAGACTTCGACAAGGATCGGGTGGTGGCCGAGGTGCTCGGCTTCGTGAATCAATTCCGCACCCCGTCCGTCCGCACCGCCCACGCCTAACAAATCGTGTCCGTTGACATCCGGTGGACGGATTTGTATTTCCTATTGCTCCTGCAGACAACAAATAGGATTTGCGAGTTGAGGTCATTGCGGATCGTGGTTTTTCGAAGGCTGCTTCTGATGACAACGTTCCTACTTGCCACGACAGGATGTTTCGACAAGAGCACCCCGGTCCCGGAAGCACCCGTTGCCGCAGGTAACGTGAACTCCTGCTCGGGGCAGCATCAAGTGTTCATTTCTACCGGTGAGATGGTGGGATCGCGGGCCGATCACACTGCCACTCTTCTGGCCGATGGCCGGGTCTTATTGGCGGGAGGGTTTTTGAGCTCCTACTTCGTGGAACATGCAGTTTTGGATACGAGCGAAGTCTATGATCCGTCGGCGCGCACGTTTCAAGAAACCGGAAAAATGACCTCCGCAAGATCAGAGGCGGCCGCCACGCGGCTTGCCGACGGACGAGTTCTAATAACCGGAGGTTTCGATCAGGGTCGGGATGGATTGGGGTTAGTCCCTCGTGTTCCGACCAGTAAGGCGGAAATCTTCGATCCAAAAACCAATCTCTTCACTGCTACCGGCTCCACGCGAAATGGTCGATACGGACATTCGAGCGTGCTACTCGAAAGCGGAAAGGCCTTGATTGCTGGCGGATCCTGTCAAGCTGAAATTGGTGCTGGCTGGGGGGGTGCGTGCAGTCCGGAGTTGTACGATCCAGACAAAGGGACCTTTTCCGGCGCCGACTCCTCGGGTTACGCTCACAACGAAGAAACGGCCATTGTGCTCGCCGATGGCAGAGTCCTTCTCGCTTGCGCCGGCATTGCTGCAGTGCCAGGGACCTTTTCTTGGCTCGACAATCCACCACTCGAAATTAGCTATCCAGTACCTGCCTCCGTCGATGACACTCGGACTCTGATATCCGGGGTGGTCGGACCTGACTACTTCAATGTCCTGAGCAGCGAAATTTTCGACTCGGCGGGCGACAAATTCTCCGTATTGGGAGCGCAGCATCCGGCTCGTAGCGGCTTTACGGAGACCGCTCTCAAGGACGGAACGATCCTGATCGCCGGAGGATCCAGCAGTTCGCTACCCTACAACGACCGCCGCGCCGTGTTGTTCTGCCCGTGAAATTGTATCGGCCAACTACATGGGTGAATCCGTAGGATTACCGCCTCCCATCGCTTTGAGGTGCGCGGCGGTCGTTTGCCAAACCTCCGGGCCGATTCCGACGTCGCTGCGGAAGGGATACTGAAGCTCGAACAGCAGCACCAGCATCGAAACGATGATGACCGCGACCGCCGAGGTCATCAGAAGATGGGTGTTCTCGTTGTTCAGTCCGAACAGCCAACAAAAACCGATGACGCATCCTGCGCCGATGAACAACACCATCCACTCGAGCCGCGATACGGCCCTCCGATTGCCCTCCAGTCGCCGCTCACGATCGTCGTGGAGCGAGGTGAGATGCTCCAGGGTGGCGGCCTGAGCATTGGATTCGCCCGCGTTGGCGGGCACGTAGGAACCGGTCGTGTTGATGGCGTCTGAGAGCAGCCGAACCGCATCGCTGTCGAAACCCCCGGTCCGCATCGCTTGCCACTCTCCATCGATCATCGACTGCGCGTAGTCGAGCAGGTCGCGACGCACGCGCTCCCGCACCGGCGCCGGGAGACCGACCGCGGTATGCCATGCGTCGGAGGCGGCGGCCGATTCAAGCGCAACCAGTTCCCGCGTCTCGGCGAAATGTTGCCATACGACGACGGTTAGAAAACCGAGCACTACCGCATAGAGGGTCCCGACCACCGCAATGATGAACCCGCCCACCTCGTTGTGTTGAACGAAGTCCTGACTGCGGAAGCGGCGATGTACGTAGAGTTGTCCGCCGCAGGCGCACGCGACCGCGACTGCGATAGCGACCAGGAGCAGTACTACCGATGGGACCCGATAGAGGAGCGTCACTGGCGGGCGGCGTCGTAATATTCTTCCATCAGGTACTTCACGTCGGGACGATTGAGCACCTCGATGAAGCAGATCTCGCCCGCGGCGTTGAGGTCGACGATCAGCATGCCCTCCATGGCGGGTAGTTCGACATGATTATGGACCTTCACTTCGGGCGCGGTGGCGAAGCTGGCGCAGTTCTCATCGCCGCAATCGCAGACCGACTCGATGCGCAATTTAGGCAGCTGCTCAACCAGCGGATCTGCGCCGGCTTCGCGCAGCAGGGCCGCCATCTCATCAATCAGATCGGGCAGGACATCGCTCATCAATGGTGCGGACATGTCGCCAATCTACACGCCGCGGGTGTCGGGCGGCCAGATGTGCTTATGCATCTGGAGCTGGAAGCGCACCGGCAAACGATCTTCGAGAATCCACTGCGCGAGTTGCGCGCGATCGAGCCGGTCGAAGGCGCAACTCATCAGCACCGCATTGACGCGCGAGGCGAGATTGTTTTGCCGGATGACATCGCGCGCCCATTCGTAGTCGGCGCGATCGCTGAGGACGAATTTCACCTCGTCGCGCGCGGTCAGATGCTCCAGGTTGCTCCACAGATTGCGCGCCACCTCGCCGCTGCCGGGGCATTTTAGATCCATGATTTTGATGACGCGTGGATTGAGCCGCGAGACATCCGACGCGCCCGAGGTTTCGATCATCACGGTGCGGCCATCCTTCAGCAGCGACGCGATCAGCTGATGTACCCCATCCTGTAGTAGCGGCTCACCGCCCGTGATCTCGACCAGGTTGCATCCATAAGTGTCGAGCTGTGCGAGGATTTCCGGAACCGTCAGCTTGCGGCCCTCGTAAAATGCGTACTCGGTATCGCAATAATTGCAGCGCAGGTTGCATCCGGTCAGCCGCACGAAGGCGCACGGACGACCGGCATAGGTCGACTCGCCCTGGATGCTGAAAAAAATCTCGTTGATGACCAGCCGCGTCTGGTTCCGCTCGCCGACTGACATATTAATGATGATGTCCGCGATGGTGGTCGCCCGACTGGTTGAGGCTCGCGATTGCGGCCGCGCGCGTCTCCTCCATCACGGTTTTCAGCGGGACGCTCTGCTCGGTCGCGACTTTTCGGCAGTCATCGTATTCGGGAGTCGCGGTGACGGCGCCGTCTCCCTCGGAAAATTTCACCTTGATACGGCCCCATCGCGTTTCAACCTCGCGAATCTCGCGCCGAAGCTTGAGGCGCGCCACGGAATGAAATCGCACCCCGATGGTCGAGGTCTCTGAGAATAGTACTTTCGCGAGCGCATCGCGCCGCGCCGCTTCGCCGAGGATCGCAATCGTGATCGCGGGGCGGCCCTTCTTCATGATGGTCGGGGTCAGCGTGACATCGCGCGCGCCGGCGGCGAACAGACGCTCCATCACGTGGTCGTAAATTTGCGGATTGAGATCATCGATGTTGGCCGAGATCTCCAGCAGTTCGTCGGTGTCGAGGCCGCCGCGCTCGCGCCCAATCATGATGCGCAGCAGGTTGGGGCGATCTTCGTACTCGCGCGTGCCGGCCCCATAGCCGATTTTTTCGATTTCGAAGTTGAGCGGCATCGGCGCAGAGCGTCCCAGGGCGCGAAGAACCGCCGCGCCAGTGGGTGTCACCATTTCAGCCGCTCCATCGCCCATCCGCACCGTAAATCCCGCGAGGAGTTCGGCGGTGGCCGGCGCGGGCACCGGAATGATCCCATGCTGCGAGCGCGCGAAGCCGGTTCCCATCGGCAGCGGGGAGACGAGCAGTTCGCCGACGCCCAATTCCTCGAGTGCCCACGCGGTACCGACGACGTCCGTAATCGAATCGACCGCGCCGACTTCATGAAAGTGCACGTGCTCGGGTGTGGTGTGATGCACTTTCGCCTCGGCGTCTGCGAGCACTTCGAAGATGGCGCGGGCGCGACGCTTCGCCGCCGCGTTGATCGATGAAGCCTCGATCATCGTGAGAATCTGCGACAGATGCCGCTCGGGCTGTGCCTCCATCACCTCGACGTCGAACTTCACCGCCGCGATTCCGCTCACGGTCTTGCGCCGGCACGACAGCCTCGCCCCCTGGAGCGGGAGCGAGGCGAGCGCGCCACGGAGATTATCGAAATCGACGCCCGCATCGAGCAGCGCCCCGACCAGCATATCGCCGGACAGCCCTGAGAAAGCGTCGAGATAGGCGGTCTTCATCGGTTTATCTTTACATACTAACGAGTCCGAAGTACGATCCAACACTTGGTTTTCTGCCGTAGCGGCAGCGATGAGACAAAGAGAATTAAAGGTTTTCCGTAAGCTCCTTGAAGAGCGCAAACGCGACATCCTCGAGGAGGCCGACCGCGCAGTCGGATCGATGAACCGACCGAGCGAGGAAACCCTCGCCGACCCGACCGACCGCGCCTCGCTCGAATCGGATCGAATCTTCCTGCTGCGGATGAAGGACCGCGAGCGCAAACTGCTGGGGAAAATCGATGAGGCCTTTGCGCGGCTGCATGACGGCAGTTATGGGCGATGCGAGGAATGCGGCGGCGAAATCGGGGTCGAGCGGCTTCGGGCGCGGCCGGTCACCACCCTATGCATCCAATGCAAATCCGAGCAGGAAGAGCGCGAGAAGCACGCCTGACCGCCCTCAATCATCAACTTCAGGAACCCGCTATACCGGTTATCAAATGAAGGTTCGTAAGGCTGTAGTTGTAGCCGCCGGGCTGGGCACGCGTATGCTCCCCGCCTCCAAGGTCATCCCCAAAGAAATCCTGCCGGTCGTGGATACGCCCGCGATTCAGATCATCTTCGAAGAAGCGATCGCCTCGGGCATCGAGGAGATTATCGTCGTCATCACCCCGGGCCGCACCATGGTGCTGGATCATTTCAAAACCGCGGCGGAACTCGAGCGGCAGCTTGAAAGCAAGGGCAAGCACGAGATCCTTAAGATGCTGCGCAAGACCAATGATCCCGTGAAGATTACCCAAGCGCATCAGCCTCAGCCGCTGGGCCTCGGTCATGCTGTCCTACAAGCGCGCGCGGCAGTCGGCAACGAGCCGTTCGCGGTGTTCCTCCCCGACGACATCATCGACGCGGACAAACCGTGCCTTCGGCAGTTGCTCGATGTCGCGGAAAAACACGATGCGCCGGTGGTGGCGCTGCTCCGGGTTCCGCACAGTGAGGTATCGAAATACGGGATCGTGGAAGCGAAACAGGCGGGCGATCGCCTCTATGAATTGACCGGGATGGTGGAAAAACCCGCGCCTGAAAAAGCGCCCAGCGACTTCGCCATCATCGGGCGCTACGTGCTGACGCCGGAAATCTTTGACCTTATAAAAGACAGCAAGCCCGGCGCTGGAGGTGAAATTCAACTCACCGATGCGTTGCTCGGGCTGGCGAAGCGGCGCAAGATTTATGGATACGAGTTCGAGGGCACCCGCTATGACCTCGGCGACCGGGTCGGCTACATCACTGCGCAAATCGGCTACGGCTTGAAACGCCCTGAGGTCGCTGATAGGTTGCGGGCCTACCTCGAAACGGTGGCCTCGCGCAAAGTTTAGCCTCGGTGGGGCAGTAGCTCAGCTGGGAGAGCACAACGTTCGCAACGTTGGGGTCGAGGGTTCAAATCCCTTCTGCT
>CAWAMM010000009.1:0-483312 GCA_963783145.1 uncultured delta proteobacterium | reverse complement strand
CGAGGATGTGCACGAATGGTTTCAGGGTTTTCTTCCGTTGCTTTCAGACGCGCCAAATATTGTCATTGTTTCCCTCCTCGGACGTAAACCAGATGGTCGCAGCGAGTTCTCTTTCTATTCGTTCTATGGTGGCTGGGATACGCCGGAAGAACGGTCTTGCCGTCTCTCATTTCAGGCGTGGCTCGACCGTTGGCATAAGGGACGGTCAATCAAGATCGTTGAACATCCGACGTGTGATTATGGCCCAATACCACAGGTGACCTTAGATGCTGTCAGGTCTGACATTCTTCGTCTTCTATCAGAGGGTCAGACCATCGTGGTGATGGATTCAGGTGGCGATACTCGCACACGGCGAGTTGTCAGCAATCATGTGAATCTCCCCCCGTAAACATCATTTGAAACTCCCCCTCTGAAGAACAGAGGAGAAGGAGCAAATGGAAGAGAGATTGAATCGGGTAGTTTCTCCGCCGACCGAAGTGGGTGCGGCGGAGGAGCGGATGTTACGGGCTGATCTGGTGCGCGAAATGGTGGCGCGAAAGGAACGCGGCGAGGGAGCCAAGCGGATTGCGCGCGAACTCGGAGTGGATCGTAAGACGGTCAAGCGCTGGTTGAAGTTAGGCAGCTGGCAGCCGCGACGAAGCCAATCTCGGAACCGGCCGATCGATCATTTTGCCGAGTTCATCCAGCGGCGCGCGCCGGAGGTCGGGTGGAACGGGGTGGTTGTGCACCGCGAGCTGGTGGGCCTGGGGTTTACCGGGGGCTATCTGCAAGTGCAACGTTTTCTGCAACCTTTTCGAGCGCAGCGGAAGTGGTCGGAACTCGCGACGGTACGCTTCGAGACTGCACCCGGCGAGCAGGCCCAGGTCGACTACGGCCAACTAAAAGTCTGGATCGGCGAGGAGGCGGAAACGGTTCATTTGTTCGTGTTCACCCTGGGCTATTCGCGCCGGCTGTTCACCCGCGGATATCGCAACGAGCGACTGGCGGCATTGCTCGACGGCCACGAGCGCGCGTTTCGTTTTTTCGGCGGACTCACCCTGAGCTGCCTGTACGATAACCCGCGCACCCTGGTGCTGGGCCGCAGTGAGAACAAGGTGCTATGGCATCCGCTGTTCGAGGACTTCGCGCGCTACTACGGCTTCACCCCGCGCGCCTGCCAACCATATCGCGCGCGGACCAAAGGCAAGGTCGAGAGCGGAGTTGGATATGTAAAGCACAACGCGCTGGCGGGCCGGCGCTTCCATTCATGGGAAGAACTCAACGGCTGGCTCGAGCGCTGGAGCGCGGAAGTCGCCGATCTCCGGGTACACGGAACTACCCACGAGCGGCCGATTGATCGCTTTGCCCACGAGCAACTCACTCCACTGGGCAGCCGACCGCCTTATCGCTACGAGTTGGTGCGGTCGCGGACGGTGGCCAACGATGCCCTGGTCGCGGTCGGCGCCGCACGTTATTCGGTCCCGGTCCAGTACGTGGGGCTGATAGTCAGCGTGCATGAAAGCACTGAGCACTACGAGTTCTACCACCAGGACCAGTTGATCGCGCGCCATCCCAAAGCCGCCCGGCACACCGTAGTAATGGCGCCCGAGCACTACGCCGGATTGTTGCGAGTAGCCCGCCAAGAGGTACTTGCGGCGCCGCCGCGCTTCGATCCCAACTTCGGACGGCTCGGTGAGGTTATAGTGCGCGATCTCGCGCTCTACGAGGCCGCCAGTCTGGGTGAAGGAGGTGTGCCGCGATGAGCACCCCGCAACTCGAACGTCTACAGGAGCATTGTCATCGGCTGCGGCTCTTTCAGACCGAGAATGAACTCACCGCGCGCCTGGAACAGGCGGCGAAGAAGGAAGTTTCCTACGCCGAGTTCCTCGACGAACTGCTTGCCGCGGAGGTCGGATCGAAGACCCACAAGCACCATCAGATGCGGATCGCGATGGCGCGCTTTCCGTTCCAAAAAACCCTGGAGAGCTTCGACTTCAAGTTCCAGCCCTCGATCGATCCCAAGCTGATCCGGGAACTCGCGACCGGCCGCTACATGCAGAGCGGCGATAACGTCTTGTTCCTCGGACCGCCCGGAGTGGGGAAGAGCCATTTGGCCGTAGCACTCGGGATGAAGGCTTGCGAGCAAGGCGTGCGGACCCTGTTCGTTACCGCCACCGCGCTCATCACCACGCTCGGCAAGGCACTGGCCGAAGGGCGGCTGGAAGAGCGTCTGAAGATCCTTACCCTGCCACAGCTTTTACTAATTGATGAGATCGGCTATCTCCCGATCGATCGCCAGGGCGCCAACCTGTTCTTCCAGCTGGTCTCGCGCCGTTACGAGCGCGGCTCGATCATCATCACCAGCAATCAAAGTCTTGGCGCCTGGGGCGAGGTGTTCGGCGATGCGGTGATCGCCAGTGCTATCCTCGATCGCCTGCTGCATCATTCCATCACGATCAACATAAAAGGAGAGAGTTTCAGGCTTAAGGAGAAGCTCAAGGCCGGTCTGCTTAAAACCAAACTCGAGCCTCAGCCGCCTGCATGAACAGCGAAGCCATTATACGGAGCGGCGAGGGGGAGTTCCTCCCCCTCGCACTCCCCCACCTAGTCAACACCCAGAGGGGGGAGTTTCAAATGATACATGGGGGTGATTTTCGGGTGATGTTTGACACGAGTCTGTGTTTACTTAGGTTTGGCTGAAGATGCCCCTAGACGACGGCGGCGGTGACACGATGCGAACGTGTCCGCGCCCGCATCGAGACCCGACACGCATAACCCGAGATCGCGATGTCCGGCCTGTTCAAACCAATCTAACAGGGCAAGGCCACGGCTAGCACCAGCGCGCAGCGACGATCCTGCGCAGGCCCGATAACCCATATCGGCTCAGGTGCCCGCGTTCCTCTGCTCGCGCAAACGCCCACTTGGCACGCAACGAATGTGCTCTAAGTGGAACAAATGGCAACGAAAACTAACACCGAGCGACTGCTCAGCATTGTCAAAGCTGCTGACCGTCTCCGTCTTCACGCGGGCACTTTGCGGCGTGCAATCGCGGGGGCGAGATTTCCGTCGCGGCGCTGGGCGCGCGCGAGTACATATCCGGCCCGACCATAACGGAACTCAGCAAAGGGGCGAAACACAATGGGAACTAAGATGACGATGCGGGCATGGTTCGACGCGCTGGCCTTACTCGGTCCTCGGGGCGAACGTGCCGCCAAGCATTTGACCGCGCAACACGCTGCCGCCGATAGCTGTACGGCCTGGCTGATTGGAGAGGGAATCTTCCGCGTGGCCGTCTGACGCGTCCTATGTCTTCTTGATCCTCCCTTGGTGTACGAGGAGGGCCGCTGCGGCCCGCATCTGCTGGCCTGCTCTTTCCGCCGCGATTCCTTGATCCCGCGCCTACCGACCGCGCACCACTTATCCTACCTTGGTGTCTTGGTGTTTTGTCTGGTTCTTCTCTCCGCCAGCGCAAAAAAACAGGCGCCGGAGGATTACCGGCGCCTGCTATGCGAACAGAGTTAGAGCTTTGATTAGCTCTTTGGCTTCATTGAGAAGTTGACGCTCGAGGAGGCGCCATCCTTCACGTCAGCTTTTTCATCCGCGGTGCCCAGCTTCTCCTGCCATACTTCGACGGTATAGCTACCCGGCGGGACATCTTTGATGGTGTAGTTGCCCTTGTCGTCGGTAACCGCGAAGTATGGGGTGTCGGTCGAGACCCACCATCCATGCATCCAGCCATGCGCGTCGCAGGTGACCTTGATGACTTCGGGTTTCTCGATGACCTTATCCATTTCCTTCTTGAACTTGGGCTGCGCCGCGTTGAAGGAAGGATTCACCGTGGAATAGGTGTGGATGTTATGCAGAATGCCATCGTCATTCATGATCTTGACGGTGCTGCCGGCCGGAAACGCCAGGACGTGGGGATCATAGCGGCAGCCCTTCTGGTCGAAGGTCACGGTGGCGGGCTTCAGATCACCCTTGGCGCCTTTAACGATGACGACCGCATTGGCGATCCCACCACCGCTATCGACAACCAGGTCCTCGTTGAAGTGCTTGACGAGACCACAGACTTCCTTGTCCTTGGTAACTTCGACAGGCTTGGGAGCGGGGGGAGTACCGTCGAACTTGACGGTACCGCTGATAGTTCCCGCGGCGTTGGCGCTACCCGCGCTGAAAGTCATGCCGAGCGCCACCGCTGCACATGCCATGGTGACAATTGCGAAACGTTTCATTTCTGATTTTCCTCCTGGACTTGTCCGGACACGTGCCGGCTATGACGCAGTTCCTGAATCCTTGTTTTTCTCGCTAACTTTCTGTTTCTTCTCGGGCGCGGGCTTGGGCGCTTCGGCCGGACTCGCTACCTGCGCAGGCAGCGACTGCCCCGGATGGGTGCCGAACCAGAAGATGTAATCGCGGATCGCCTTGCGCTGTTCTTCCTCGTTGCCCTTGAGGATGTCATCGGGGCCGCCTGGATAGAATGACGGCATCTTGGTGCCGGGTTGGATTGCCTGCGGATCTTTCAGCCACAGCGGAATCCAATCGGGATTGAGGCGCGCGTGCGCGAGGCCCAGATCGGGCGCCCATCCTTCGGGCGGTCCTTCCGGATGCTTGTCGCCCTGCTGATGGCAACTGAAGCAGTTGAAGTAGTCCTTCGACATCAGCTTCGCACCCGCATCGAGGTCGGCGGCCGGGAACAGGTTGGTGTTGAGGTAGACGTAAGGCACCTGCAGATCGGCCATCGCGGTGAAGTAATCAACCAGCGTATCGCCTTCATGGTTGTCGACGTGGAAGGTCGGCATCCTGACCTTGAGCCAGGGCCGAATCGGCGTCGGGGCTTGGAGGAAACTAAACAGCCATTCGGGCTGGACCTTGGCGCCCTCGCCATTGAGGACTGGCGGCGCGAGGTTGATCTGATCGGGAGGATAGAAGCGGCGGATGTAGCCGCCACGATTCTCGATGATGTGGCATCCGACGCAGTTGCGATAGTTCACATCGCGCCGACCCATCACGATCTGTTCCTGGCGCGCCGTGCCGGGCGCGCGATAGCGCTCCTGCACCTTACCTTCGTGCAAGCTGGCGATGAATGTCCGCACGTTTTTGATGTCCGTGTCCTGCAGGTCGAACTGCGGCATCACCTGTTCAACATCCTTGGTCTGATAGGTGCGCGGATTCTTGAGCTTGTTGTAGATCCAGGCGTTCCAGGTCTCCGCGATGTCGGTGTGATTGCCGAAGAACAGCTCGTCGACATGCTTGGAGCCTTCGGTGCTCAGCTCGACGCCGATGCGCGACTCATGATCCATGCCGTTGATCTCATGGCAGCCGAAGCATCCGTACTTACGCACCAACGCTTCGCCCTTCTGGATGTTGGCGGGATCCTTCAGCGCGACGTCGACGCCGGGGTCTTCCTTCTTCTGACCGTGAGTCATCAAGAAGGAAGTCAACGCCAGCGCTTCATGATCACTTAGACGCAGAGATGGCATCGCAGGATGCGCCGCGTAGTTGGTCGGATCCTTGATCCACCACCAGACCCAGCGCGCATCGGTCTTCTCGGCAATGTTGTCGAGGTTGGGCGCGAAGTCCTTGGCAGTGCGCGTCTCCTTGGGCTTGAAATCCTGATCGGAACCGACCGGCGTGCCGATCGAGTCGGCGTCGATGGCGTGGCAGGCCTTGCAGCCTACTGACTCGAAGAGTCCCTTGCCCTCTTCGACCATGCCGGCGTTGGTCAGCGCGCCTTGCAGCTCGGCCGGCTCCGGATGAGCCTTAGACCAGTCGTCACCATCTTTCTGCGAGCTACTCAGGATGTAGGCCGCGACCTGAGTCGCCTGGTCGGTGCTGAACATGAAGTTGGGCATCCGGGTATGCGGCCGGAAGATGTGCGGATCGGTTATCCATCGCACGGTCCACGAAGGATCGAGCTTGGCGGACGCGAGTTTCAGGAAGGGCCCGATCTTGGGCATGTCTTCATAGCCCGCGACCAGATGGCACGCGGGGCAGCCCATCTGCTGGAAATCGCGCTCGCCATTGACCCAGTTGATCGCGATCTGCTCGCCGTCCTTGTTGCGCAGCGAGCCGACATCGATGTGGCAAGTGATGCATCGCGACTGCATCTCTTCGCCCTGCAGTAGCGGATGATCCCAGTGCTCCTCGTTACCATGCGCCATCGCGACCGAGTTAACCGCAGGTCCCTGGCCCTCGTGGCAAGGAGTGCAGCCGGTTTTCTCGGGCGGATGCTTGAGGATGATAGCGTCGAAATTCGAGTGCGTGCGGAACGGCTGCGGCGCGTCCTCGAAACCCTTCTTGTCGGCGCCCATGTGACAGCTTTGGCATCGATCGACACGCGCGATCGCTTCATCAAAGGCATTGCGATCGAAATCATCGATGGCGGTCTGTTGAATCTTCGGAATCTTGGGATAGCGCGCGATGACCCGACCCATGAACTTGATCGGGATCATATAGGTATCGGCTTTATCCATCAGGTCGTCGCGCGTTTTGTTCAGGACCTTCAGCTTGTCAGTGAGATCGGCAACCTGAGAGTTAATCTTGTCGACCTGATCCTTAACGTCCTGCAGATCCTTCTTGGCTTTGTCGGAGGCGGCATTCTCGCCGTCGAGTTCCTTTTGCAGCTTCTGGATGTCGCTCCAGATCGGCGCGGGATCCTCCTTCACCTGGATCGCATGATTGTAGTCATACATCCGCTCGGTGAGGATCGACTTGGTGAAGCGGACCGCCTGGTCCTTGTCGTCGGCGACGTTCTTGAGCGTGACTTCCTGGGCCGCGAAATCGTCGAGCTTGCGTTGGGTCTCGCCCGAATTGAGTTGGCGTTGCGCCTCGGCCAGTTCTTTCTCGTCCTTGATGTACTCGGGGTTGTCGTTGAGCTTCTTCTGCTCGTCGGCGACATCCTTCATGTACTTGTTGTAGGCGAGGCGATCGAATTCGACCTGGTATTCCTTCCACGGCCGGCGCGAAATGTTGTCGTCCCAGATCGCCCAGATTGCGCTGACCAGCAGCACGGCGATCATGAGTACGAAAAGCGCGCTGAACGATTTCCCCTCTTCGATGGGATCGAGTCCCGGTCTGCCAGCCATCTACTTCCCACCTGCTACGGAAAAAACCTTCCGCCTGGAACTTGTCTTTTTAAAGTTGCTCGCCAAAGTAACGCTCGATTGCGACGCCTACCATGAAAATGAGAATGCCGACCCCGGTAATCTCGAACTCGCGCCCCATCCCGTGCGGCTGGGTGATGCCGACATACAACGCGAACAGCACATCGACACAGCCGATTGCCTCGAGAGTTTTCGCCAGGAAGAACACTCAGATGTTGGTCTCAGATGTTAATCCATGGTGTCACGAGGATGTACTTGATGTTGAAGGCGTGCCGCAGCGACATCTTTACGACCACCCCAACCATCGCGATGAGCAGGAATCCGGTAATCCCGAAGCGCACCGGTCCCCAGGCCTCGAGGATCTCTTTGCCTCCGCCGGGAAATGCCGACCACGGATCCCCCGCGGGCCTACGTCTGATCCACCAATAGAAGGCGGCGTAACCGACGACAAAATACGCGCCGATCACGGCCAGGCCGAACATCGCCGACAGAAAATAATCGCGGAAGCCGAACATATACGGCAGATCGACGTTGGTCAGCGCCTCGACCAGATGTGGATCCCAAATCTGACCTGGCCAGAACCAGTTCCACCCGGGGCCGCGGAAAAAAGTTCCGATGATGATGAACGAGACCCATAGAATGTGGAATCCGAAGAAGAAGGTCAGGATCTCGAAGGTGCGCTCCTTGAAGGTATAGTAGCCGTTCCCTTTTGGATTGATGTCGAGATACGGCACCAGCATCAGCCCCACGATGATGAAGCTCGGCAGCACTACGCCCGCATACCATGGATCGAAGAAGACCAGCATTTCCTGCAGGCCGAGGAAGTACCATGGCGCCTTCGAGGGATTCGGCGTGCGAGTCGGATTGCTGGGCTCTTCCAGCGGCGCGTTGATCGTCAGCGACCAGATGGTCAGGACGGCGAGCACCAGCAGCGACATCAGGAATTCATTGCGGACCAGGAACGGCCAGGTATGCAGTTTCTCTTCGATGCCCGATCCGGCTTTCTTGATCGGAACCTCGCGTTTGCCGCCCGCCGGCGCCGCAATTGGTCGCGCCGCGCCCGCGGATACCGCGCCGGCACCTGCCGCTCGCATTATCGGTCCACTACCTTCGGCCATGATAATTCCCCTGCGCGACTGCTAACTTTGCGCGTGAGTATCGTCCTCGTCCTTCGGCGGAGCCGCCAGCACCCACAATCCATACATGATGAGGCCCATCACGATCGGCACAAAGAGAACGCGCACGATTCCGGTGCGCAGCAATCCTGAAAACAGTTCACCCATGATCTGTCCGCGCTCCGCTTAGAGCGGCCCCGACATGCCGTCGCGGCGGATGCGCCAGAAGTGCACCGCCATGAACAAGCTCGCGACCAGCGGAAAGAAAATGCAATGCAGGATGTAGAAGCGCAACAGCGTATGGGGCCCGATTTCCGCGCCGCCGAAGATAAACGCGCGCGCATCGTAAATCGGATTGACCCCCATCACTTCATGGAACGGGCCGCCATGTCCTAAGAGCGGCGTGGCGCGCGCCATATTCGATCCGACGGTCACCGCCCAAATCGAAAGCTGATCCCATGGCAGCAGATATCCGGTAAACGAGAGCAGCAGCGTCAGCACCAGCAGAATCACGCCGACCACCCAGTTGAACTCGCGCGGCGGCTTATACGATCCGGTCATGAAGACGCGGAACATATGCAGCCACACCGCGATGACCATGCCGTGCGCGGCCCATCGATGCATATTTCGCATCAGCATTCCGAACGGCATGTCGAATTCGAGATACTTCATGTCGGCGTATGCGTATTCGGCGGTCGGCCGATAGTAGAACATCAGGTATACGCCGGTGATGACGGTCACCAGGAAGAGCAGGAAGGTGATTCCGCCCATGCACCAGGTGAAGCGCAAGCGCACGGTGTGTTTCTGCACCTTGGAGGGATGCAGATGCAACCAGATGTTGCCCGACACCATCAGGATGCGGTTGCGCGGGGTATCCTCGTAGCCATGGCGGAAAATCGATTGCCAGGCCTGCGACTCGACAATCTGCCGCTTGGTTTCGTTCCAGTCGAATTTGGCCATTCCTAAACTAACGGCTCCCTAGCGGCAGCCTTTTCCCTTCCCGTCGTTGGTCGTGTGTCCGATATTGATGATTATCTAAAAGAGTCGCTACTTTTCAACGCCCCACCCCACCTTCCCCATCGAGCGAGCGTAAGATTATCTAATTGCGGTCCGTGTGTGCAATAAAACCCCGCTGATGCATCAACATCACTCGCCGCGCTTCCCGCGTCGACTAAATAACGACACCACCAGGCCATAGAGCACCATCAGCACGCCGATTCCGATCACGCCGAGGCCCGGCCCGATCAGGATGCCGGTCGCGCACAGCACCACGCCGATCACCAGTAGCGGGATTCCAAATGCGATCGGATTGAAGGGATCGCCCTTCGAGGCGCGGGTGACGGTACGCTTCTGAAATTCTTTCTGATCCGCCTCTTCGTTGCTCTCGCGCAGCAGGCTCACCGCATAATCGGTAAGCTCATCGCGATTTTTCAGATTGCGCAGCTTGTCGGCGAGTTCCTTCGCCAACTCTTCGATGTTGCGCTCAGCGCCCTCATCCTCGGCGGCGGAATTTTCACCTGATTTATCGTTAGGATCGCTCATTTATCGCCGCGCCGAATCACAGACAAAGATGCGCGGGCTAAGACCTATCGATGGCTGGCCGAATTGTCAACGCACGGCGGTTTCTGCTTGGTATCCCGTCAGGGTTGAGATAGAAGGCGAACAACCCGGCGGCGCGGGCTCGCGTCGAAGACTATCCGGGCCGGAGCAGCGGCAATGCGAAGACTTGAAAACAAAGTGGCAGTAATCACCGGAGCGGCGAGCGGAATGGGACGCGCAACCGCGATTCGATTCTCGCAGGAAGGAGCCTCCGTGGTGGTGGCCGATCTTAACGTCGACGGCGGCGAATCGGTGGTCCGCGAATGCAAGGAAAACGGCGGCAACGCGGTCTTTCAAAAAGCCGACGTCAGCGCGGAGGATCAGGTTAAAGCGATGATCGATCGCGCGGTCAAGGAATTCGGCCGCCTCGACATCACCTACAACAATGCGGGCCTCGGCGGCGCGGTCGGACCGATCGAGAACATCACGGTCGAAGACTGGGACAAAACCTTCGCGGTGCTGGTGCGCGGTGTGTTCCTCGGCATCAAACATTCGGTTCCGATCATGCGCAAACAGGGCGGCGGCTCGATTATCTCGACTGCCTCACTGGCGGGCCTGCAGGGCTATGACGGAATCCATGCGTATTCGGGCGCCAAGGCGGCCGTCGTCAACGTAACCCGCTCGGCAGCGATCCAACTCGGTCCCGATAAGATCCGCGTCAATTGCATATGCCCGGGCGGTATCAATACGCCGATTCTCTATGGCACCACGCCCGGCGGCGAAAAGATCATGGAGCGCGTGCTCTCCAAGCTTCAACCGATCAAACGCGCGGGCAGTCCGTTCGACATTGCGAACATGGCACTATTTCTCGCCTCCGACGAATCGGAATGGATCACGGGCGCCGCGATGGTGGTAGACGGCGGAGCGATCGCGGGCGAGTCGATTCGGCTGGCGCAGGACGCGGACACCAACGCCCTGCCGCCGCAAGGTTTCGCGGGCCCATCCTTTCAAAGGTAGCGCGGCTTTACAGGGCGAGCACGGGGTTGTCGGCGAGGGAGAGTTAGTTTCGCCGGACGACCACTCACTCGAGGTGAATCTCATGCCAGACACGCAGGCCACCGTCACGTCTCTACAGGCTGGCCGTCCGATGAGCATCGCGGATATCTATGCGAACGCACGCGCGCTGAGCAGCTTCTTGCGGGAAAAGTCCGACGAGATCGAAGCCGCGCGAACGCTACCCTCCGAGGTTGCCATGCGGATGCGCGAGGCGGGCCTGTTTCGCATCGCGATGCCGAAAAGCTGGGGCGGCCCGGAACTCAGCACCATCGAGATCAACGAAATAATCGAGGAGGTCTCGCGCGCGAATGCCTCCGCTGGATGGTGCGTCGCCATCGGCGCCGATTCGGGATTCACGTCATCGTTTCTCGACGATGCGGTCGCGCGCAAACTCTACCCGCGCCTCGATATGGTGACGGCCAGCTCGATCACGCCAAGCCGGGCCGATCGCGTCCAGGGCGGCTACCGCCTCAGTGGACAGTGGCCGTTCGCTTCGGGAATCAAACACGCCGATGTGGTGGTGGCCGCATGCGTCATCTTCGAAAATGACGCGCCCGCAATGAATGGTGGCGCGCCGGCGATGCGCCTGATGGCGGCGCCGGCGTCATCCTTCGAAGTGCTGGATACCTGGTACACCACTGGGATGCGCGGGACCGGCAGCTATGACTTCCGCGCCTCCAACCTGTTCATTCCTGAGGAACACAGTTTCACCTTTACCCAACCACCCAAGCGCGAAGGGGCGCTCTATCGAGATCCATTCAATTTCGTAACCAAGGTATATGGCGTCCTGCTCGGGATGGCGCGCGCCATGATCGATCAGGTTACTGAGGTGATGCAGACCAAGGCCGAGTCCCCGTCCGGGCGGCTCTATAAGAACACCTCGCGGGTTCAAACCGCGATCGGCGAGGCGGAAATGATCGTGGGCGCCGCGCGCTCGTACTCATACTTCGCGTTGGAGCGTCATTGGAAGCGACTCGAGGCGAGCGAAGAACCGACCCAACGAGATCGCATCGATTTGGCGCTTGCCCGAGTCAACGCCGCGCAGGCCGCACGCGACGTTATCCGAATGCTCTACGATACGGTTGGCAGCGGCGCGATTTATGCGTAGCGCGGACCCTTCGATCGCGCATTGCGCGACATCGAGACCTTATGCCAGCACTTCGCTGTGCAACGCCGGATTCTGGAAAACGTCGGCGCGCTCCTGCTGAAGTCCGACGCACCGCCTTCTCCATATCTCTGATGCCTTTGAGTTCCGGTCGGCAACCCGGTCCAGGCGACCTATGAGATTCGGGACATAAGTTCGCGAATCTGCCTACATTGGCGCTCGTGAATCTTAACGAGCTGAAGCTAACTGTTCGCAGGGCTGGTCAAATATCTGGCGCGGTCGCACTGATAATCGCGCTGCTTTGCCGCGGCGTCGCTCATGCCGAGTGCGCCTCGGCAACTGGACAGAATCGCTGGAAGGTCGAAGAACAAGGCGGCGTTTCGTGGTTGATGACCCCGTGCGGCAACCGATTCTTTTCCGTCGGCATCAACGGTATCGACCCCAGCCTCGGGGCGCAGCCGGCGCAACACAGTGCGACTCACTCTGAGGGGGCGTTTCATGACGCGCCGGGGTGGACCGAGCAAACCCTCGGACTGCTGAAGGAATGGGGCTTCAATACTGCGGGCAGTTTCAGCTCGGATAATCTGGCGCTGCCGACCATTCCGGAACTCGATTTAGGTTGGAAGTCCAACTTCCTTTGGGGAGACCCGTTTGACCCCGCCACGGCCCAAAGAATGCGTGGCGCGGCGCGCGACGCGGTCGGCGTTTACAAACACGCGGGCAAACGGATTGGATATTTCTCCGACAATGAAGTCGGTTGGTGGAGTGGTGCGCTCTTTCGTTTCTACATCGCGCAACCCGCCAGCAACTATACCAAGCGCGAGCTGATCAGTTTGATTCGCGATTATTACGGACAGGATTGGCGACGTTTCGCCGCAGACTTTGTCTTGCCGGCGGCCATCTCGGATTTTGGAAAGCTGCTGAAAAGCAGCGGCGCGCTGGTGCAGATGCGTTCCGGTCGCGGCGGCATCGGTTTGATTCGGCGCTGGACCGGGGTGATTACAGGCCGCTACTACCAGCTGGTGCATGATGCGCTGCGCGAGGCGGACCCTGAAGCATTGATCTTCGGTGACCGGCTCCCCCCTTACTATGATCAGGATGCGGTTCGGACGATGGCGCGCTACCTCGACGCGATAGCGACCAATTACGACGTCGATAGCCCGGACGGTTGGATCGGACATTATTACTTCGACGCTCTGCGGCATTTGACCGGCAACAAACCGATTCTGATCTCAGAGTGGTACTTTTCCGCCAAAGAGAACCGCTCCGGAAATCTCAATAACGGTTACCTGATGACGGTGCGGAGCCAGGATGAACGGGCGCGCGGGGCGGCGAGCGCGGCACGTTACTTTGCGCGTATTCCCAACATCGTAGGAATTCACTGGTTTCAGTACTATGACGAACCACGAGGCGGCCGGCCGCTAGACGGCGAGAACTATGATTTTGGCCTGGTTGACACCGGCGGGCAGCCATACCCGCAACTGGTCCTCGCGCTCGGCGCGGTCAACCGCAGTCTCGGTGATGTCCATCGCGATAGCTCAACCTCAGTGCCGCCGGAAGACCCAAACGACATCGAGATTCCAGAAGCCGTGGAGGATGCGGATGAGGCCGATCCGGCGCAATGGTTCAAGGACGCGGCGTTGGTAAAAGGACTGAAGGCGTCCGCGCCCGACGCGGTCTTCGGTGATTTTTTTCTGGCCTGGACCGCGCAAGGCCTCCATCTGGCAACCGTCAGCATGGATTACTACGACCCCGCGATGGTCGCCGACGCCGAGCAGTCCCGTCTGCAAGATGCGTTTCGGATCGACCTCGGAGTGGACGCCGGTACGGGTCCGCATCGATTCGCGGTGTTCGTGTATCCCACGGGGAATGCAGCGCGAACCGCGGATTTCGCGATGCGAGTCGAAGTATGTGAGAGGAGCCGCGGACGATGCATCCGCGTGCCTTCCGCCATCGCGACGGACCTGCGCAGCGACCACACCCGAATCAGAAAAGAAATCTTGTTGCCGTGGTCGGCGTTAGGACTCGCGGGACCTCCGAGCACGGAAAATTTTCGCTTTCAACTGGGAGCCACTTCCTTTTACGGCGCCCGTTGGATGTCGTTGACCGGTGAAGCGCCCTCGCGCGCGATGGACAACGGCGCCGGTTGGCGAACCGCAAGGCTTCATTCCGCGCCAACTCCGGATCCAAATCTACTCTCGATAAATTTCCGTGATACCGGGGAATCTCGCCATCGCCGAACAGGCCGGGGATGCTGCTGGAAGTAGCTCCGAGACCTCAGGTCGGCGGCGAGCCCTGATGGGGCCCGCCGCCTTCACAAACCCAATCTCAGAGCGTGTTGAGGAAGTCGACCACGTTGGTTTGCTGCTGTGAGCTGAGCGCCTTGAATGCCGTCGCGGCAGCAGCGCCCTGACCATCGTGCAGCGAGATTGCCGTCGGCAGATCAGTCGCGCGACCATCGTGGAGGAAGATCACTCGCGCCCTGATGCCCCACAGCGGCATGGTCCGCATCAAACGCTCGTCATGCGCGAGAGCCCCATCATCATTGATCCCATCTCCCAGCGAACCCATATCGTGAAGAAGAAAATCGCCAAACGGATGGTAGGTGACGCTCGCCAACGTACGGTTGACGTTGGGCGAGACGGGAGTTCCGTTGACGGTGGGGGTCAGGAATGACGCGGGGTTGGATGCGGTAGTAATCGAAGGCGTGTGGCAACCGGCGCATCCAAGCTGGCCGAACAATTGTTTGCCCGCCATCGCGGATGCCGTCTCAGCCAATGCCGGAGGCGGCTGCAGCGCGCGCATGAAATCGGTGAAGCGGTCGATATCCGCACGCCCGGTCGAATCCACCGTGTCTTCCGGATCATCGGCAGTTTGCAATGTGACCCCGTACTGCTGTACGCCCATCGCACAGGTGGTGTTCGCAATCGAGTTCAAGTCGTTGGTAATGCCGATCTCATTGAGATACGCATCGGCGGCGAATCCCACCAGGGTGGAAAAATCATCCTTCCATCCGAAGCGCGCAACGTGGGGAGTACCGAGCGCGGTGGTCATGGCAGGACTGACTTCGCTCGCGAGCCCGTCGAAATTGTTGAGGTCCGAAACCATTCGCACCGTCCCACGAATCGCGGTCGGCTCACCGGCCGCAATGGACTCAAACATCTGGTCGGATGTTGCCTCGACCAGCCCATCGCCAAACAAAGGTAGACTCTGACGATGAGCGATACAGGTCGGGGTGCCGGTAAGGCCGGTATCGTTGGCGCCATCCGCGACGCACATCGGAAGGTTAGGCGAGAATCCTCGCGCGAATTCAACCTGCTGACAGACCGAAGGAGTATTGTCCGGAATTCCGATCTGCGCGCCGAGCGGGACCGAGTCCAGTCCGTACGGGAAAATGGTTCCCAGCGTCCCCTGCTGCTCCGATGCTCCGAACATCATGTGATCGACGGCGAAGATTCGAACCGGGGGTCCACCGGTCGAGAGCCGTTGTTCCATCAACGTCAGTCCGCCGCCGCCGCGCGCCGGATTGCTATGGCATGACGCACAGGAACTGTTGTTGAACAGAGGCCCAAGCTGCCCGGGAGGTCCCGATGAATTGGTTGCGGAATTGAGGGTTTCGGTTTCCTGAAAATTCAGCAGACCGTTGCTGAAATTGGTCAAGTCGCCGAAGTTATTTGCAATGCCCGGCAACGGATCACCCATTCCTATAAACACCGGAACCGTGCCGGTTCCTCCGGGTCTCGGATTGCGGAAATGTGAGGTCTGGGCGTTCGCGGGTTCTTGCCCGGCCAGGCTGAAGAGAAAAATCAGTGCCGCGACACTAGCCCAGTTGACTCGAAGCTTCGATTTAGCGTGGCCATTTGCGAGAGATAGGCACACCGGTGCCGTAAGCGCTGCGAATGCTTTCATACTCAGTCTCCAGGGCCGAAGGGCTGCTAAGGCAGCCGCGCGTGAGTATTCGCAGTACCCGTGGTTATCCTCAAAAGCAGACAGTATCGAGCAGCACAGGCGCGTAGCCGATGAAGGTACCGGAGGATTCGATCCCGCTCTTTAGGAGCCTCCCCAACGATCCACAGAACTGTTCCCCATGATTCGGATTCGCGCGCGAGGCGGACCGCGTCCTGATCGTACAAATCTCTTGTCCATGCCAAACCACTGCCCGCGAAATCCCGCCGGTCGGAGTCGCGCCCTACATCATGTAGGGTTTTCGCACATCCAGATAATCGGGCACCGGCGAACCGCCAGACGGGCGAATCAGAAAAAGTTGCGCGGTTTTGCGAAAGTGCGGCGAGCTTGACTGAGTTATTTTGTTGAAACAAGTAACAACTCGCCAAAAGCCGGAGGCGTATCTAATATCTTTTTGTGAGCGCGATGAATTTAACGGTGGTGCATCTGGCAGGCTCGCCCCGAGATCGCGGGCGGGCGCATGGCGAAGCGCTGCGTCAACCGATCGCCGAAGTCCGCGAACGATGGCGCGCCAGCTTATCCACTCGCTTCGGTGTGCATCCGGACATCTTCATCGCGACCCTGCTTGCGGAAAATCACTTCCTAAATGCGATGCGGCGCTACACGCCGTCGCTGATCGAGGAGATCGAGGGCATCGCCGAGGGCAGTGGTCGTCCGAATGCGGAAACGCTCGCATTTCAGTTCATGGACGAAGAATGGTGGTTTGGTGCGATTCGCTTTGGCAACCCCGCGCGCGTGGTGGACAAATGCAGCGTGATTGCGTGCCGCGCCGCGGCAGGCGATGCACCGATCCTCGCACAAAATATGGACCTGCGCGCATTCCACGACGGAGGCCAGGCGGTGCTGCGTATCGCGGACGAGCGCGGGCCGGGAATCACGGTCTTGACCATTTGCGGAATGATCGCGCTGTGTGGAGCGAATGACCTCGGCCTCGGCGTCGCGGTGAACACGCTATGGCAACTGCCCGCGGCCTCGGGGGGACTTCCGGTAGCGTGCGTGGTGCGCGGGTTGCTCGCCAAGCAAACCGTGTCCGAAGCTGCGAGTTGGATTGCTGAGACGCCGCACGCGTCAGGACAGCATTACATGCTCGGCGATCCGAACGGATTTGCAAGTTTCGAGGCTTCGGGCAGATCGGTCAGACGGGTGATTTGGGACGCCTCCGCGCCGAACTTCATACACACCAATCATCCGATTTCTATCGAGGGAACCGCGCGGCAGCTCAAGGGCGAAGAGAATTCGCGCGGGCGCTATCAAGGACTTTGCGAAATGGTGGGCGGAAAGGCTCTCAATGTAACCCAGGTTCAGTCCGCGCTCGCCGATCGGAGCGGCCCGCATCCAATCTCGGTGCGACCGCCAGCCGGTGATGACGCCGGCGTTATGACGTTCGCATCGATCGTGATGGAGCTGAAGCATCCTCCCGCGATCATGATCGCCGCCGGCCCTCCTTGCTCGAATCCTTACGTACGGATCCCAACCTGATACCTCGGTAGCGGGCTTGCAGCTTCGATTTCTCACCCCGATCAGAAGCCCGGCTGGTTCCACGGCTGATTGTGCAGAATCTGCTGCACCTGCTGGATGTAGCTGATCGCACCGGAATCGTACCATCCGCCGCTATACCAATTGCCCACCGCGCCCCAACGGCGCTGGTTCACATCGGTCGAGGCCGGATGCAGCACGCCATTGGAGTCGACGAAATTGGTGTACGGCGCATAGCCATTTGCGATCGCGGTTTCCGCGCGACTGGGGTCGCTCAGGTAGTCGAGGTATCCCTCCTCGACGCCCATCTGCTCTGCAACCTTGAAATCCGCATTGAAACCCGTTGAGACGGCGCTGAGCGGGAAGGATGCGGGCCAACCTTCGTCGACCCCTTCAGCAATTTGAAAGAGTCCCCACGAGCCGCCGTCCGGCTCTTGCTGCGTGACGTGCTCGAGGTCACCGTGAGAGGGCGTCAGCGTGGTGAGGCCGGTAATCGGATCAGGTGACGAGAGATTCGCGGGCTGCCACTGGTACCAATCGCTCTCATTAACCGCGATGGCTTTCAGGAGATTGCCGAAGCTATAGGTCTGACCATCGTACGCATTGAGGATGGTGCAGTTGGGGCACCATTTATCGGCAACCTGTTGGATGATTTGCGCGGTGGTGCCGATGAATTGACCGTTCACGCTTTGCATGAAGCTGCAATCATCGAGGCCGCCGCACGCGCCGACGCCGCCGTGAAACGTGGTCAGTTCCTGCGCGGTAGGTACGCGATTGTTGGGGATGTCATTCGAGGGCCGCAGCGGATCCGGGATCGGGGTCGGGCTCGCGGTCGGGGTCGAGGTTGCGGGCGTGGTGGCATGGGCGGTCGGAGTTGGTTGGATGGTTTGGGTTGGTGGCGGCGCAACCGGAGTTCGCGTCGGGGCCGTAGTCGGCACCGCAGTCGGTGCGACGGTCGGAACTGTCGTGGGAGTCGCAGTCACGGTGGTGGTCGGAGCTGGAGCATTGGCCGGGATCAGCAAAATGTCCTGCGCCGTCATCACTCCCCCGCCTCTTTCGGTCGCCGAATAAGGCACCGTAGCTGACTCCGCTGAAGGCGCGCTCTTGTCTCCAAAGGCGAGCGCAAAACCTTCCTTGGAGGAGGTCGTGTTCGAACGCTGAGTCACCACCGCAGGCAGCGTTATCACCGGACTGCTCTGGCCTTGCGAGCCATAGAAATAGACTTGCAACTCGTTGTTGTAATTTGGGGTTACCGAGGGTGCTGCATCCGAAAGCGGACTTCCGCCCTCGGCAGTCGCACCGGAACTGGTATCGATTGGTTGTACGAGTGTACCTCTCCACGCGCCCATCACCCCGGCGGCCCATTGAGAATTAATCGTCCACGCATCCGATGAGGGTTCGCCCGCTCCGGCGATCTTGTAATAGATCCACGAGGTCATCTGGTAGCCCGGGCCGACCGAGTCGTGCCGCACCAGCGACCACCCGCTCGGGGGAGTCGGAACGTTCGAGCCATTAGGGTCAAAAATCACCACCTGCGCGAGCAGGCAGTCACCCGCGCGAACACCCGCCGGCAGACCGAGCGTTACACTGCTGACCGGAGCGCCATAGTCCGAAAGCGCACTGGCCGCGATAAATTGGATTCCGGAGGTAGAACCGCCCCCGATCGCCGTCGGCGTGGCGATGGGTGTGGGAGGCAGGCCGGTGGGAGTGGCGATGGCGGTCGGTGTTGGAGTCGTGGGCGAAGGAACCGTCGGCGTCGGATTGGGACCACCCGCCTGTGCTGGTATTAGCAGAATCGATTGCGCGGTGAGCACCCCGCCCGGAGTCACGGTTGCGGTATAGTTGACCGGCGCGGTTGATGCGCCGACGTCGCCGAAGGCCAACGTGAAGCCTTCTTTGGTAGAATTCGCATCCATTCGCTGCGTCAGGGTTCCCGGCAACGAGATATCGGGAGCCGAGTCGGCTTGGGAAGCATAAAAACACAGTCGCAGTTCGTTGCCATAGCTCGCGGCGGCCCATGGCGGAGTGGCCGAAAGTGGACTCTTTCCGGTGGCCGATGTACCCGTGGCAACATCTATCGGCGACGAGGCGGCGCCACGCCATGCGGCCATCGCGCCCGCGGCCCATTGCGCGCTGATATTCCACGAGTCCAAGTTAGGTTCGTTCGCGCCCGCGATCTTGTAATAGAGCCAGGACGTTACTCGATAGCCGGCAGATGCTGAGTCGTGTCGAATCAGCGACCATCCACTCGGCGATACGGGAACGTCTGAACCGCTGCCGTCATAAAGGATCACCTGCGCGATCAGGCAATCCCCCGCTTGAACTCCGGCTGGTTTAGCGATGGTTACGCTGGTCACCGAAGTGCTGTAATCGGCGAGCGAGCTGGCTCCGACGAAGGTGATGGCGGTTGCAGCGCCGGCGGGTCCCGCGAATGCAAGAACCAGGAATAAGCTAATCAGACCGTTGAACCATCTGCTCCAAAAGCCACGGAAACTTCGCTGCCGCATCGCTGCCCCCAAAATGGGTTCTTTTCAGGCGCGCCCGGGAAGGAAAAATTTCGGGGCGAGCCTGTCGCGAGGTTTTTGACTTGGGGGCTGCCGGTGGGAGAACGCCACGCGCAGGTATCAGAGATTCCAATGGGCGAGAAGGTGCGGGTTGTCGACCCCCGTGGTCATACCCGGACGGCGCTTGGGAGAGCAATGAACGCGCCAGAAAGTAGAACTTTGTTGCGAACTTGTACTGATTTTGCTTTGGAGCCGCTTAATCGTTCGCTCGCCAATTTATGCGGTGAGTTAACTCTTTCGAACGCCCGGAGCGCGAGTTAGCCGATGCGCTACGTTTGTCTCCAAACCGCACCTCCCGATGTGCCTCTGTGCTTTTTGGGGACAGATTTCTAATCCTTTGCATCGGCTTCGGTAGCGAAGAACTCTTTATCGCTTTCGCCGGGGCCTGTGATCGACGTTTTGCTTGACTGGGGTCTCTTGCGGCATCATCTCTGACCAAATGCCCCGCATCTCGGTCATCGTTCCGTTTTACAATCGCAAGCTCACGCTTGACCGATGTTTCAAGAGTTTGCTCGGCCAGAACTATCCGCCACTCGATTATGAAATCATCGCGGTCGACAACAACTCGACCGATGGCTCGGCAACGGCGGCCAATCAATATCCACGCATCACTCTCCTGCGGCAGAACAAGCAGGGCTCCTATGCGGCGCGCAACTCGGGTCTGCGTCAGGCCACCGGCGAGCTTATCGCGTTCACCGATTCCGATTGCGTGGCCGCGCCGGATTGGCTGGCGAAAATCGATGACGCGATGCACGACGGGCGCCTGCAGGTGGTGATCGGCAATGCACAGCCGGCGGGACAATCACGCGCTATTCGGCTCCTCGGCGCTTACGAAGAACACAAGGATCGCTATGTGTTCAGCGCCGGGAGGGCGGAAAAATACTACGGTCATACCAGCAACATGGCGGTGCGCCGCGAGGTCTTTGCCGAACTGGGTCCGTTCGCGGAATGGCAGCGCGGCGCGGACTCCGCCTTCGTGCGTAGCGCGGTGGATCGATACGGCAGCGCGGCCGTCCGGTATGATCCCGCGATCTTCGTCCGCCATCTCGAACTGGACAGCGCAGTCGCGTACTTTAAGAAAGCGTTCGCTTATGGGCGCGCGCGGCAATTGGGGAATCGCATCATCAGTATAAAGGCGCTTACCACCGCCGAGCGGCTGCGGATATTTCGGGCGACTGCGCGCGAGGAACCGCTTTCGCCGGTCAACGCCAGCGTGCTGTTAGCGCTGCTGATCGTAGGCGCCGGATGCTGGTATGCGGGCAACTTCTCCGCCAGCACCGACAGGAGCAACCTCCCGCGATGATGCGCAACGGTAAGGGGGGCGCGGACGGATGGGCGGCAGCCGCGGCGCCGATCGCGGGAAGCATTCGCCAGTTGCTCAGTAACGCGCGCTGGGCGCTGAACCTCACCTGGACCAGCAACCCGGGACTTACCGGGCGTCTGATCGGAAGCTACCTCTTACAGAGCGCGATCCCCGCCGCGCAGGCGCTCGCGACCCGCGGCGTGATCGACGTCGCGGTTGCCCAGTTGCGTTCCCGCAGCACCGCGTTGCGGCCGATGGTTGCGTGGCTGATATTCGCGTTCGTGGCGACGCTGGCCGACGGGCTCAATCGCCTGTCACTGAACCTGACCATGCGCCGCCTCGAAGACGACCTCAACCTTGAACTCAACAGTATGATTCTGACCCACGCCGGAAAACTCGACGTAAGCTTCTTCGAGGATCCGGCGTCACAGGACGTTCTTTACCGGGCCAAACAGAATCCGGCCGGCAACCTGGCGCGCTTCGTCGGCAACTCGCTGGCGGTGTTTTCGAATCTGCTCCAGATCGTTTCGCTGCTCGCGATCGTGGTCGCGATCGAACCGCTGGTGCTGGTCGTGATTGTTCCGGCGGCGATCCCTTATCTGCGTTTCCAATGGAAGCTGACCCGCAACCGCTACGAACTGGAGCGCTCGCGGGCGACCAAACGGCGCTGGACCCAATACTTCGTGACCGGACTGACCGACAGCGCGGCAGTGCCGGAGGCGAAGATCCTCGACCTCGCGCCGCTGATGATTCAGAAGTTTCGCACGCTGATGACGGAATTTCGCGATCAGGACTATCGCCTGCTGCTGCGATCGTTTCGGGCCGCCGCGCTGTTTTCGGGCCTCGCCAGCACCGCGCTCTATGCGCTTTTCGCCCGCGTCGCGATTCGGGTGCTCGAGGGCTCCTCGACCATGGGCGATCTTGCGATCTTCGGCGCAGCTGCCGCGCGCTTGCGCACCACCCTTGAAGCCGAGATCAGCGCAACCGCGGATCTACTCGAGCAGATGCTGAATATTTCCGACTTGCGCGAGTTGCTGGCGGAGAAACCCATGGTTGTTTCGGCGCCCGGGGCCACGGCGCCGAGACCCTATCGAGGCGAGATCGAATTCGACCGGGTTTCCTTCACCTATGAAGGTTCTCCTGACCCGGCGCTGCGGGATATTTCCCTCAAGATTCGCGCGGGCGAGACGCTTGCGCTGGTCGGCGAGAACGGCTCCGGCAAAACCACACTCGCGAAATTGATCGTCCGATTCTATGACCCTACGACGGGATGTGTGCGGCTCGACGGACAGGATCTAAGGGAGATCGATCCCAGCGAACTCCATTCCCATATCTCATTTGTGTTCCAGAACTTCGGCCGCTTCGAAGCCAGCGTTGCCGAGAACATCAGCTATGGCGATTGGCGCCGGCTCGCCGATGAGGCCGAGCAGATCAAAGATGTCGCGACCAGGGCCGGCGTCGACGATATGATCCAGCGGCTCCCCGAGGGTTACGAGACCTTGATTGGACGGAAGTTTGGCAACCATGATCTATCCGGTGGCCAATGGCAACGGATCGCGCTGGCGCGGGCCTTCGCGCGGGAAGCTTCGATCGTGATTCTCGATGAGCCGACCTCCAACCTCGATTCGAATTCCGAATACGAGCTGTTCGTGCGATGCCGCGAACTCGCCCGCGGACGTACCACGATCCTGGTTTCTCACCGCTTCTCCACCGTCCGCATCGCCGACCGAATCGTGGTCCTGGAGAGGGGCCGCATCGTCGAGGCCGGCACGCATGAAGAGCTGATGCGGAAAGAGGGGTACTATACTCGGCTGTACGATCGCGCGACTCGAACCGCGCGCTCCACATCCGCGGTGGGCACCTGAACGCGCGCGAGGTCCGTCGCTTGTACGTTCCACGCCGCGACTAAGTCTCACTATCTTTAGCAACCCGGCTCCGGGTGAGTCGTCCATAAGCGAAGCTGAGATTTCCGATCAAAATGACGGCGAACAGCCGGGCAGCCTGCGCGGGGGAATAACCCGCGCGCTCACGGGTCCGACGGAAAATCGCCGACCGCTCGGCCGGTGTCAGCGGACGGTGCTGCCGGCGCTCCTTGCGATGTCGCTGAAAGCTCCGGCCATAGAGCGTTTTCTTCCCCAGCCAGTACTGGACGCTGTCGATCTCCAGGTGGCGAATATAGGCGGCGCGCGCATACCGAAGAATTTCATGGGAATAAGCGCCAACCACCCGATCGACGAAGATTGAATCCGCGCCCCGAGCGGTTTCCAGGAACGGACCGCAGCGCTCGAAGATCTCGCGCCGCACCGCCATGTTGTTGGTGTAACCGAAGACCGCCCCTTTCACCGCGCCCGAAAAGATGTAGGCATGAGTCTCCGCCTCGTAAGCCGCCAGCATCGCCAAAATAGACGCTTCATCGCCGAAGACGCGTCTACCTTGAACCAGACCCACAGTGGAATCCGAAAATAGCGCCATCAACTCCGTCAGCCAGTCGGTCGTGGGCACGCAGTCCGAGTCGGTAAATGCAAGAATTCGTCCGCGCGATACCGAAACGCCATGATTGCGCGCGGCATAGGCTCCCGGTTTCCTTTCCTGAAGCAATCGTGCCTGGGGATATCTCTGTACAATTTCCGCGGATCGATCCGCGGAATTGTTATCGACCATCAAGATCTCATAGCCAGCAGCCGAATAGTTCTGGGCTATCAGGGCTTCCACACAACGCTCGATATACTCCTCGCTGTTATGAAACGGCACGATGACGGAAATCTCCGGCGTCGAGTGCTCCTGGCTAGTCATCACACCTTAGAACCTCCGCCAGTATCTCACGCCATCGCGCGATGAAGGCGGCTTCGCTGTATTTCTCTTCAGCGACTTGGCGGGTCTTGACGCTATGCTGTCGATGCCAGGTTTCCGGCGAGCCGGCGAGGCGCACAATCACCTTCTCGATTTCCCCCGTGCTGTCATCGTCGAAGGTTACCCCGAAATCTTCGGTGTCGACTCCGGTTTCCCGCGTGACCACAGGAATAAGTCCGGTGTACATACACTGCACCACCGAACCTGATTGTCCTTCCGAACAGCTTGCGCTGATGACATAGGCGCATTTTCCAGCGAGCTCGTAGAACTCGGGTCCGTTGACTTTGATCCATCCTACCGGATGGATGTTCGGCGTTTCAAAGAGCTCTTTGTGATAGCACTCGCAGAAATCGGTTTCTTTCCCGAACTGACTGCAAACATACAGGTCGAGATCCGGCAAACGAGGGAAGATTTCCAGTAGGAGGTCCAGACCCTTTTGGACCTGGCTTCCGCTGGCAAAATATAAAAAGTTTTTTCGGGCCGCGCCGAAGTCCTTGCTCTCGAAAACAAACCGGGTATCGGAAAGGCCGAAGTTATCAATCATGTGGATCCTGGCGGGCGAGCTCTGCCGCCAGCTGGCAAGGGTCGAATCGTTCCCGATGCCGACAATAGCGTCAGCCTCGGACGCATAGGTCATGTTCTCATTGTACAGCCTTCTGATAAGGATTTGGCGACCGCGTCGCTGATACAATCGTTGGTGTCGCGCTCGGAGGTTCCGATTGTGCGCCACATGATTCATGGTGGTCGCCAGAAGCAGCCTCCTGGTACCTCCGGGAGCGGGCTCGAAGTGATTCAATCGGACCCGGTCCTTCAGCACGAGGTCATACGTGCGGTCGACCTCGAATCTCTGATCCCTGGTATCTGCCACATCGACGACATACCCGAATTCGCTCAACACAGTGGCTAATAATCTGGCTCGTCGTAAATTCTGATGACCTTCCGATGGAGTATCATCGGCAGTCGGTAGAAAAGCCTTCACGACGTACACCAGGAGCGCCCGCTTGCCGACCCGCGACTCGTCCGCCGCATAGACATTGTGGAGAACGGGATAATGCTTGGGTCGCTTGAGCGCCTTGCATAGCCTGCTTACCAGCCCCGACACCGATGCCATAAGGGACAAGGCTTACAGCCTTCGAATGGGCACCAGTTTGGGCAGCACCCGGAAGGCCCAGGAAAAGAATCTCGCCTTGCGCATCCATCGCGTGATAGTGCGTCGCACGCGACGGTTTCCTTTCCCGTGTGCGCCGGCCGAGACGTCAATCCGATGATGCGCGGGCGCGCGGCTGAGCATACTTGCGACCTTGGAGAAACTCGAAGACGCATCGTAGACGAGGTGATCGCACTCCGCCAATAGATACATATCGATCAGCGACTCTATCGCGGTCTCAGCGCAACTCGGTCTCGCCGCGCTAGTGTGAATCGCCCGCCCCGGATCGCCATACCAATGATGTGTGGTTACTAGGCCCGGATAGCAAGTCTCGAACATTTTCTTGACTTCGATATTGTCGGTCGCCAGAAATAGCCTCAAGTCCGGCTCCCGTTTCATGAGCGCATTGAGCCGCTTGATGATCGCAAAGATACGCACTCGATAATCGGAGTAACGGATGTGCACTCCCACCGTTGGTGAGTCGAAGCGGGTGCGCTTGAAGTGGTCAACCCGCGCGCGAATTTCCGGCTGCAGGATCAAGGACTCTCGGAGCACCTTGGCCTCAATGGCCCAGTCAGCCAGTTGCGCCAAATCCTGCCATGGGCCTCGAAAATGAGGCCGCATGCGATCTACTTGCGCATCATACTCGACCATGACCAAAACGTCTTCCTGGTAATCCAGCCTGGTAAAATCGATGGAGAGCTCGCGGCGGACTTGATCCGGGTCATAGCCGTTGGATTTTGCGACCAGGTTGGCCGGCTCATTCAGACGGGTACGCCAGATGGTGGGAGAGACCGAGTCCCTGATCGGAATCTGAGCCCCCGCGGGACAATCCGCGCACTTGAAGAAGCGGTGAAATACATTGTCACCATTGGGCGAGTAGAGGGGATCGGTCCAGTCGATCACCAGCCTGCGGCCGCTCAGCCGCGCGTACAGAATTCCGCCCACCGCGCACAGGATGCGATTTCCGAGCCCGGCAATTCCTTTCACGAGCAGAACTCTATCACCGGGCGTCTGGCGCCTATCGATAGTCGTCAGCGTTGGAGAAGAACTGTCCGGTAGCATGCTTGGAGATCTTATTGTTATAGAGCCGCTACGAGCTGATGCTCGCCGCGATAGCCTCGGGAATCGCCGCACCCAGAACGGCCGACGCGTCCGCGCGGCTAAATACCTGGAATCGTTCGGTCGAGGGCAGCACGCCGTGATTAGCTTCGATCACCTGGCGGACCTGATCCATGAAGGCCGCCAGTCCGGTGGCTGAATGGTCGGCCGCAAACTCCATTGGGGCTCGCTGGATCACGAAATAGAGTCTCTTCAAGTCCTCGTAGGCCTTTGGATTGGAATCGGCCAGCGCGTCATAGCTTAGCGGATCTTTAAAGGAACGCCATTCGTTGTCGCTTAGCGTACCGAAGAAAAGCCTGGTCGGGAAATCGGCCTGATAAAGCGGCAACCCGATGGCGGCGCATGCGGCCGAGATCTGCGCGGGCGGATCATCGATCGTGACCGCACCGGTGTCACTATCGCGATGAGCGTCCGCACTGCTCCCGAAACGCGCCCGGAAATCCTGAAACGTCCCTCGCTTGTTAGCGATATGGTACAGAATGCAAACGGCGTCGCGGCTGAGCAGATTGCTCGCGATATCGGCGATGAATCGCTGCACCTCAGCCGCGCCATCCGCGTGATACAACATGTGCGAAGCGAAAACGACGGAGAATGCGTTTCTCATTTTCACTTTATCTTGCGGCCCCGAGAGGAGCTCGAGGAGATTGCCTCCGAATGCATTCCCCGCGCGGGTTGCGAACGAAATTATTTTGATGGAGTTCGAGGCTTGCGCGGCGGCAAGGATCCGAAGCGCCTCGCCCCGCTCGGCATCCGCATACTCGGGAATGTAATCGGTAGCCCTCAAGATGAAACCTGGCGCGAAAGTCACTCCGCTCAGATACTGGATGAGCGTATCGCACGGACCGCATCCGATATCCGCCACCGCCGCCGAGCTATCACCCGTGAGAACCAGATTTCGCCGCGCGAGATAGTTCAGGAAGGTGCTGTTAATCCTGGCGGTTATGTCCTTTTCGTCGGTGGCGGCTTTGAAGGCGGGATAGATGTCCTCGTAAACGTAGCGGTCAAGCGTGATACGAACAGTCATTTGATCCTCCGCCGATCGGCCGCCTCACCTTCATCGGGTATTGATAACCCCGTCACAGCCCAGTCATTACTCTCGAATATAGTTTGAGTGGCATCTTGGATTGACGTCCAGTCTCTGGGAACGCCATTCAAGTTTGTTCGGTTTCACTAGGGTAGTTCAGGCGCCCGATCCACAGCAACCGTCCAGCCGCACGAGCATCAGTTGGACTCGCAATCCGGTGATTCGCCAGAGAAAAGGAGCCAATGTTGAAGACCGCGAGCTTGCTCGCCTGGATTCTCATACTGCTCGCGTTTTTTCGGATAGGGGCGGTCGAGGCTGGGCCGTTAATTTGCGCGGGCAACCTGCCGCCGGACGGGATGGTGATAACCGCCACTGGGACCGCGGACCAATGTCCCGGCGCCTGCCGAGCGCGAGATATCCAACCGGCGCAACAAGCGATCATGGTCATCTGTGCCAGCCAGCCGGTTCCGGACCAATATGAACTTGAAAGCTTCACTTCGGTGCCCGCCTGCGAATGCGTCGGGGATCGGGATAATGCTTATGTGATTCGGCGCACGGTCGAATTGGAGGACTCGCCCTAGCCGCGCGGCCTACCGCAACTCAAAGAAATTGGCCGCCGGATCTGGATTTAGCTTGCGCGAGCGAACAGGATATTTGGGTATCGCCGCGACAATGAGGTAGATATCCAATCCCTTGGACAGTTCGGATTCAGCAGTCCCGTTACCACGCGGGGTTTTAGTCCCCGTTGCGAACCCCGAGGGGGTTGCGCCGCTGCTCGCTATCGCCTTCGCTGCCACCGCTCCCGATGATCCGCCAACTCGCGTGGTCGCATTCGTAGAAAATTCCCGCAGCAAGGCAACCTCGCAGGGCGCCCCGCTTCCCGCGGCCCTGACGGTGGCCGTCGAGTATGCCGCGGTGCGCGGCGCTGCGGTCCAGGCGGAAGCGGTAGGTTCGGCCAGTCCCGGCGCCGATATCATCGCCGCGGCGCGCGGCGCGAAGGTGCGCTGGATTCTCCTCGGTTATCATCGGGCGCCCTCCGGACAAGATACGATGGGCGGCGTGGTACGCGACGTTTTCGCCGGCGCGAGGAATGAACCGCTCCACGTTGGGGTTTTCATCCAGGGAACCGATCGCCCGATCGAGCGGATTTTTGCGGCGGTTGATTCAGGCCATGACGGACGCGCGGCACTCGACCTCGCGGTGCGTATCGCGCGCTCCAACAACGCGCGACTGCACGCGCTGCTGGTGGCGAACAGCGTACGCCAGATGGAAGACGAGATGGTTGACATTGTTCGCGAGGTGCGAAAGAAGCTCGGTCGCCGATTCCACAGTGATGTCCTCAGCGAGCGCAGCCTCGAGCAACTATTGCAGCAAAGTCCCGGGCGGCTGCTGATCGTCGGCAAGAATCTCGCCGATGAGATCCGCCTTCCCCTCGATGAGGTCCCTGAGGGCGATCGATGCGTGATCGTCGTGCAGGGTGCCGCGTCAGCCTAAGCTTTGCGCGCCACGATCAGCCGATGCACCGATAGCTTCATCCGCCCGTTACGCTCCACCACGATCGGTTGCCCGTCGAGGATATGGCGTGCGCGCAGCCGCGTGGTCCATCCGAGGTGCCGGGTGAGGGGATTCATCATCGCCACCAGCGCGTACAGGACCGGATTCTCGCTCGCGAAGTGATTGATAATCACGATTCGGCCGCCCGGCTTACAGACGCGAATCATCTCGCGCATCATCTTCACCGGATCCGGCACCACCGTCATCACGTGGAACGTGGTCACGTCGTCGAAGCTTTCATCGGGGAAATCGAGATTGAGCGCATCGCCCTGCTTGAGCTCGACGTTGCTGAGCTTGTTCTCACGGACCCTTTTCTCAGCCACCGCGAGCATGTCGGATGATGGATCGATGCCGACGACATGAACGTAGGGTGGATACGCGTCGAGCGCGATGCCGGTACCGACTCCCACTTCCAGCACGCGCTGGTTGGGACGCAGCTTAAGGCTGTCGATCACAGAATGCTCGCTGTCGATGAACATTCTGCCGAAAATCGAATCGTAAATTATTGCAAGATCCGAATAGACCTTGCTCTCGTGCGGTTCAGCCATTCGCTATCCCCAGGGGTCGGTTAAATGCGGCAGGGAGATGCGAAAGGCCCCAGCTTTCCGCCCCGCCCAACTGCTGACAGTGTAACGCTTCAGGCGGCGGCGTTCAGTCCTCGCGAGAGCTGACGCTTGGCCGAGGTGATATCGCGTTTGCGAAACCGCCATTGCCGGCCCTTTTTGAAAGCGGGCAGGATGTTGCGGCGCGCGAACTCATTCACCGTGTCCGGGCTCATGTCGAGGAGGAACGCAACCTCCCGCGAATTCAATAAAATGTCGTCTCTATCGGCCATGGTCAGTTCTACGGAGCGGCTGTGACCTCGAATCGTGGTTGAAGCGCTTCTACTAATACGTGCCTCTTCGCGCTGTCAAGTTTAGTTCGGCTTAAGGCTCCGGCCAACACATTATCGGCGCGTTTCAAAGATATTTTTGTGCGCTTCGACTCAATGTCGGAAGAATTCGTTTATATATGCGTAATCTAGATTAAGCAGCTTAAAATAATCTATTACACGCTTATGGTATTCAATTTGCGCACTGAAATGAGATAATCATACCACGCGCGCGTCACTACGATGCATGAAAAGAGGCCGGTCAGCACTCCGACGCACAAAGTGACCGCGAATCCTTTCACTGGCCCGGTCCCGCCGTAAAGAAAAAGAATCACGCCCGCCATGAAGGTCGAGATGTTCGAATCGCGAATCGCGTCCCATGCGCGCTGATAACCGAGCTTGACCGCCTCGCGCGGAGTTTTGCCGTTGCGCAATTCCTCGCGCATGCGCTCATTGACCAGCACGTTCGCATCAACTGACATTCCGAGCGTGAGCACGATTCCCGCGATGCCCGGTAGAGTAAGCGTCGCGCCGAGCGCCGCCATCATGCACAGCAGAAGCAAGATGTTCAGGGTCAAACCGAAGTCGGCGAGAATGCCCGCGCGGTCGTAGTAGACCGCCATAAAGATCAGTACGAACACCGCACCGACGATGAATGAGATCTCGCCCGCGCGAATCGAGTCGCGTCCCAGCGACGGTCCGACGGTGCGCTCCTCCTCGAAGTCGATCGGCGCCGGCAAGGCGCCGGACTTGAGCACGATTACGAGATTATGCGCCTCTTGGAGCGAGAAACGTCCGGTGATTTGCACATGCCCGCCAGGGATGCGTTCCCGGATAACCGGATCGGAGTAGACCGTGTTGTCGAGCGCGATAACCAGCTTGCGGCCGACATTTTCGGAAGTGAGAGCATCGAAGATTTGCGCGCCGCGCGCGTCCAGCTCGACGCTGACATAGTTGCCCTCGAATTTGCCGCCCGGCCGCACTGCCGCGTCGGTGACGACATCGCCCTGCATCAGCACCTGCTTCTCGACCAGGTACGGTTGACGCCCACCGGCTTGCGGCGAGCCATAGAGGATCTCATCGCCCGGCGGCGGACCATCTTTCAACGCATCGGCCACGCTATGCGAATCGTCTTCCAGCTTGAACTCGAGCACCGCGGTTTTGCCGATGAGATTTTTGGCTTCCTGCGGATCCTGGATGCCTGGGAGCTGCACGAGAATCTCGTTGTCGCCTTCCTTGACCACCGTGGTTTCGCGCACGCCCAACTGATCGATTCGATTGCGGATCGTCTCCAGCGCCTGATCCATCGCATTGGATTCGATCTGGGCCACCTGCAGCGGTCGAAAGTTGATGATATATGCGGGCGTTCCAGTGTCGGTGTTGCCCGAGGCAAGGCTCAGGTCGGGAAACGACTTCGACACGATATCGTTGAATGCCGTTGCATCGGAATTGCCCTTGAGCGAAACCACCAGCGCGCCCGCGGCATTCTGCGTGATATCGGCGTCGATCTTGTTTTCCTTGAGCTCCTTCTTGAGGTCGTCGCCCCGCCGCTTGAGCTGCGTCTTGACCGCCTCATCCAGCTTGACCGCCATGAGCAGATGGGTCCCGCCCTGCAAATCGAGCCCGAGCTGAATCTTCGCGCCCGGCATCCACGACTTCAGTTGATCCGGCAAATCGAAGTTGGCGGTCGGCAGGAGCAATATCACCGCGACGACCGTGAGCACGGCCGCGAGGTAGAGCCGGCTGCGGCCACTGCTTCCGGTGAAATGGAGGTAAAGAAACGCCACTATCAGCGCGAGGAGCACGAGGACGGGAGCGAAATTTTGATTTGCTGATTCCACTGAAAATTCCAATCGCGGCGCCCTCGATACGAAGGGGCACTCCGCTGCTTCCTGCTAGTCCTTTTTTGGATTCGGCGTCTTGCCGTATGCGGAAATTCCTGACACCTGAGTCCTTTCCACCTTGACCCTGACATTGGGCGCGATTTCCACGGTCAAAACCTTGTCGCCCAACTCGGTGATCCTGCCGAGCAGGCCGCCGGTGGTTACGACCTCATCATTTTTCTTGAGCCCGCCGAGCATTTTTGTATGTTCGGAGGCCTTCTGGGTCTGGGGCCGGATGATGAGAAAATAGAAAATCGCGATGATGCCGATGATCGGCGCCATCTGAATCAGGGTTCCGTACGCCGAACCTTGCGCGCCCGCCGCAACCCCTTGCGCCCAGGCAGTTCCCTCGAACAACGACCACATCAGTTTTCGTCCCCTACCAGAATTGAGCGATCAGCGAACCTTACAACCTGCGCCCTCATTCAATACCTGGATCGGAAGGTTCCCCGATTTCATTCGCGGCGAGCTTCGCAAGCCTCGTCTCCGCGAAGGATTTGAAGGTGCCCGATGCGATAGCAGCTTGGGCCTCCCGCATCAAGCGCCGATAAAAGTACAGATTATGCTCTGTCAGAGCCCGCGCCGCGAGTATCTCCCCCGACATATATAGATGACGCAGATAGCTCCGGGTAAACGTCCGGCACGGCCGGCAATCGCAATCGGCATCGAGCGGCTCATGCGAATGGAGATACTCGGCCCGCTTAATGGAAATTTTGCCGGTACCGGTGAATGCGCTTCCGTTGCGCGCGTTGCGCGTCGGCAGCACGCAATCGAACATGTCATAGCCCATCCCGATACATGCGATCAGGTCCTCAGGCGTTCCCACTCCCATCAGATAATGCGGCTTGTCGTCGGGCAGATGCGACGCCGACAGCGCGGCCATCTCACGCATCGCATCCTTCGGCTCCCCGACAGAAAGGCCTCCGGTCGCGAAACCATCGAAGGGCAGCGCCGTGATCTGCAGTGCGCTTATCTGGCGCAGGTCGGCATAGGTGCTCCCCTGCACGATTCCGAACAGCGCCTGGGTCGTGCTGGTCCGCGCGCGCAGGCTGCGCTCGGCCCATCGCGCGGTCAGCTCGAGGGAGCTGCGCGCGCGACTGCGGTCAGCCGGAAACGGCGTGCATTCGTCCAGCGCCATCATGATATCCGAGCCGAGCCGCTCCTGAATTTGCACCGCGCTTTCGGGGGTGAACATCAGCGGCGCGCCATCCAGATGCGACCTGAATCGGATACCTTCCTCGGTAATGGAATTGATCTTCGCGAGGCTCATCGCCTGATACCCGCCCGAGTCGGTCAGGACCGCGCCCGGAAAGCCCATGAACTTCGCGATTCCGCCCATCTCGCCGACGAGTTCCTGACCCGGCCGAATCGCGAGATGGTACGCATTCGAGAGGATGAGCCGATAGCCCATGTCCCACAGCTCATCCGGCGACATCGCCTTGACCGCGGCCTGGGTGCCGACCGGCATGAAGCAAGGCGTCTCGATTTCACCATGCGCAGTCACGAGCCGCCCGGCGCGCGCGAGCCCATCGCGCGAAGTGATGTTGAAGGAAATCGCCGGCATTAGAGAATCAACATCCCGTCGCCATAACTGAGGAACCGATAGCGATGGCGAATCGCATCGCGGTACGCGGCGAGAATCTTGTCGCGCCCCGCCATCGCCATTACCAGCGCCAGCACCGTCGTGCGCGGCATATGAAAGTTCGTGATCATCGCGTCGACCAGCTTGAAGCGAAACCCCGGATGAATGAAGAGCCCGGTGAAGCCCTCGGTATCCCCCGTCACCGCATGGGATTCCAGCGTGCGCACGCTGCTGGTGCCAACCGCAACGATGCGGCCCCCGGTGCGTTTCGCATGCGCGATCGCCTCGACGGTCTCGGGCGGCATCACGTACCACTCGGCTTCCATCGAATGCTGCTCGACCACATCGGAACGCAGCGGCGCGAAGGTTCCTGGCCCGATGTGCAAAGTTACGAACGCGCGACGCACACCGGCCTCGGCGAGCGCGCGAAAAACCTCGTCGGTAAAATGCAGACCGGCAGTCGGCGCCGCGATTGCGCCCTCGTGCGAGGCATACACGGTCTGATAGTCCTCGGCGTCGGCGGGATTTACCTCGCGGCTGATGTAATGCGGCAGCGCCAGTTTTCCATGCTCACGGATAAGATCATTGAGCGGCACCGAATTTTCGCTCGCGACGATCGCGCGGCCGGGGCGCGCATAACCCTGCACGACGATCGCATGCCCATCATCGAGCAGCAGCCGCGTACCCTCCTTCAATGGTCGATGCGCACGGACCATCGCCTGCCAGCATCCCGGGCGCTCGGTCATCGGGCGCACGAACAGAATCTCGACCCGGCCGCCGGACTCCTTGTTGGCGAACATCCTGGCCGGCATGACCCGGGTATCGTTAAGGACGAGCAGGTCGCCTTCGTGCAGATGGCGCGCGAGCTTGTAAAACCGCGAATGCTCGACCTCGCCGCTCTTGCGATTGAGCACGAGCAGGCGCGCCTCGTCGCGACGGGCGAGCGGCTCCTGCGCGATGAGTTCGTCGGGCAGGTTATAGTCGAGTTCGTCGATTTTCATTCAGTACGCAAGCGAAAGCGCAATGTTTTCAAGCACTATTTGGCTTCGTTTGGTCAAAATGCTCGGATTGTGTGTCCCTTCTCTCGCTCTTTCTTGCGAGAGCGCGAAGCCGCTGAGGCGGAGCGCCAGCGGAGTCGAAGCGAATCGAAAAAGGTGGCCGGCGCGCTGGTCGCTCTTTGTCTTGCGACCGGCGTGACGGACGGATGAGAGCCGGTCGCGCCTCGCGACCGGTAGTGGAGCACCATCGATATTCCCGAACTCCAGCATCTGCCTGATCTATTTGGCTTCGTTTCGTCAAAACGCTCCGATTGTATGTCCCTTCTCTCGCTCTTTCTTGCGAGAGCGCGAAGCCGCTGAGGCGGAGCGCCAGCGGAGTCGAAGCGAATCGAAAAAGGTGGCCGGCGCGCTGGTCGCTCTTTGTCTTGCGACCGGCGTGACGGACGGATGAGAGCCGGTCGCGCCTCGCGACCGGTAGTGGAGCACCATCGATATTCCCGAACTCCAGCATCTGCCTGATCTATTTGGCTTCGTTTCGTCAAAACGCTCCGATTGTATGTCCCTTCTCTCGCTCTTTCTTGCGAGAGCGCGAAGCCGCTGAGGCGGAGCGCCAGCGGAGTCGAAGCGAATCGAAAAAGGTGGCCGGCGCGCTGGTCGCTCTTCCGTCTTGCGACCAGCCTGACGGACGGATGAGAGCCGGTCGCGCCTCGCGACCGGCAGTGGAGCACCATCGATATTCCTGAACTCCAGCGTTCGCCTGATCTCTTTGGCTTCGTTTGGTAATTTCGTAATCGCTCGCTCCGGCTAAGTGGGTTTGTTTTTGGAATTTCTCGAGTTCCGCGCATCGTGCAATTCGAGGTCCTTCGCCAAGCCTTAGGACCACTGCTCGCGATGCTCGCGGTGGGTTTGTTTTTCCTGCGAATTTTGAATTCTTCGTCCTATTTTCGCCCCACCCAAGCCCACTCCTTGATGATTACAGATCGCCGCCTCTTCGTCATCATAGCGGCTCCTCAATGACGCCTCCCTCGACCTCCGACATCATGATGATCGCGGCCGCGATAAACAGCAGCAACGCGCCAAATGCGATCGCATAGCGCAGTCCCACCAGGTTGCCCATCATCGCGCCCACCAACGCGCCGATGAGTCCCGCGCCCAACCCCAGGAATCTGACCCCGGCGACAACCCGGCCGAGCATTCGCGGTGGCGATATCTTCTGCACCAGGCTCATCTGCGTAACGAAGTAAATGGTGCCGAATGAATCCCCGATGAGTTGCTGGCCGACCAGCAGCGCGATGCTGATGAGTCCGGCACCATGTGCGAAGGTCAGCAGCGCAAATCCCAATCCCATCGCCGCGAGGCCGAGCGCCATCGCGCGTCCGACCCCGAGTTTGTTCTCCGTGCGCGTCGTCAACGCGGCTCCTATGAATGATGCGGCTCCGCCCGTCGCATAGATCATCCCCAGTGGACCGGGCGCGAATCCGAGACCATTGATGAAATACAGCGCGTAAACCGTTCCGAAGATTCCCTGCGCGATCGCACCGACCGCCGCGCTGGATGCGACCGCGAGCAACCGCGAGTCATCGCGGATGCATCGCGCGCCATCGAGAATGTCTCGCGCCACACGCGAATCCTTGCGCCGCGTCGGCGCGTCTTCGGGCTTGCTGATGAGGCGCAGAAAAATCGCCGAGAATACGAACGACACCGAATCCACCGCGATCGCAATCGGCGCCGTGAGCCATTGCACCAGCCACCCCGCGAGGCCGAATGCGCCGACCTCGGCGACCGCTTCCGTCGCGGACAGAATGCTGTTGGCTTGCGTGATCGCGTCGCGTCCCACCAGCGTCGGCAGATACGCGCGGTAGCCGACGCTGAAAAGAATGTCGGCGAACGAGGTGAGAAACATCACCAGGTAGACCTGCTCGATGCGAAGTCTCCCGAACGCCGCCGCCGTGGGTATCGAGGCGAGCAGGACGATATTCGCGAGGTCGGCGCCGATCATCAGCGGACGGCGCCGCAAGCGGTCGACCCATACACCCGCGAACAGGCTGAACAGCAGCGCGGGCACTGTGCGCCATACCGCGAGCGCCGCCATCTGCGCCGGCGTCGCATGCAGCGCGATCACCGCGAGGAAGCTTACCGCGACACCGCCAACCTTGGAGCCGAACTCCGAGATGGTTTCGCCGGTCCACAACTTCATGAAGTCGGCGTGGCGAAACAGACTTTGAGGCTTCACCTCGGGCGCGTTGCCCGACGAATCGAAAATGGTTTCGTGGTCCATAGAGTCCCATCGCGCCAAATAAAAAAAGCCCCGAGCTTCGAAGCGCGGGGCTTTGGGTCCGTTTTCGAAATTCGCGTTAGTTCATATGTGGCTTGATGGCTGGCATGGGGCTCTCGCTGAGTCATCTCGACTTTAGGCTCTGTGCACGCATGGAGCAAACCCTACTTGCGCAGGCCGAGCACCTTCCCTAATCACGATCCCATGCAATACGCCTTCGATGTTGCCAACTTCGGTCCCTATGCTGACCCGCGCGTCCTCGCCGACCTCGCGCATCGCGCCGAGGACTCCGGCTGGGACGGCTTCTTCATCTGGGATCATATCCTTGTGTCGTGGCCCGACGCGGTCGGCGATCCGACGATACAGCTTGCCGCGATTGCGATGGCGACCTCGCGCATCAAATTCGGTCCGATGATCACGCCGTTGCCGCGCCGCCATCCGTGGAAACTCGCGCGCGAGGCCATCACGCTGGACCATCTTTCCGGCGGGCGCCTCATCCTCGGCATCGGGCTCGGCGGCGATTGGTTTGGCGAGCTGAGCTCATTCGGCTATCCCACCGACGATGTGGCGCGCGCGGAGATCCTCGACGAGGGGCTCGCAATCGTCACGGGACTCCTAAGCGGCGAGCAGTTTTCATTCGACGGCAAGCACTACACCATCAAGCCGACGCAGTTTCTCCCCAAGCCGATTCAGCCGCGCATCCCGATCTGGATCGCAGGCACCTGGCCTCGGCCGCGCCCGTTCCGCCGCGCCGCCCGCTTCGATGGTGTAGTCCCAATGTCATCGAACATCGAAAAGGATCTCAGCGTCGATGAGACCCGCGCGATCGCGAAGTTCATCCGCGAGCATCGCAAGAGCATCGGAGCACTTCGATCTCGTGCATGCGGGCGACACCTCTGGAAACTCCAAGCGCGAGGCCGCCGATATCGTCGCGCCGTTCACCGAGGCGGGCGCGACCTGGTGGAACGAGGCGCCGCTGCCATGGAAAACCACGCTGGAGGAAATCCGCGCGCGCGTCGATGCGGGCCCGCCAAAATTGTAGGAGCGCTACGCGAACTTCAGGATGATTTTCCCGAAGTGCTCGCTCGCCTGCATCATCCGATGCGCCGCGGCCGCTTCCGATGCGGGCAGCACTTTGTAAATCGGCGGACGCAACCTCCCCTGCTCCAGCGCCGGCGCATTCATGTTGACGAATGCCCGCACAATTTCCGCCTTCTCGGCCTCCGAGCGGCTGCGCAGCGTCGAGCCCATAATCTTCAGATGCTTGCGCAGCACCGGCATCAAATCGATCTCGCTCTTGTTGCCCTTCATCAGTCCGATCAGCACCAACCGCCCGCCCTGCGCGAGCGACTCAATATTCGGCATCAGATACGCCGCGCCGATACTGTCGAGGATGATGTCGACGCCGCGGCCATTGGTCGCCGTCTTAACCTGGGTAGCAAAAGGCGCCTTGTTGTAGTTGAGCGCGACGTCAGCGCCCAGCTTGAGGCATTGATTGCATTTCTCATCGGAGCCGGCGGTCACGATCGAGCGCGCGCCGATTTCCTTCAGCAGCAGAATCGAGGCGGTGCCGACGCCGCTCCCGCCGCCATGCACCAGCACCGTGTCGCCGAACTTCACCTCGGCAAGCATGAACAGGTTGAGGAACGCGGTCAGGAAAACTTCCGGCAGACCCGCAGCCTCCGCATCGCTGAGTGATTCGGGCACGTGCATCGCGGAGCCATGATGCACCGCGGCCTTCTCCGCGTATCCGCCGCCCGCCAGCAGAGCCATCGCGCGCTCGCCGACCTTCCATCCCTTGACCTTGCGCCCGACCGCGATGACCTTTCCCGCAACCTCGAGCCCGATGATATCCGAGGCGCCCGGCGGCGGAGGATAAAATCCCTGGCGCTGCATGATATCGGCGCGATTGAGCGCCGCATGCGTGACGCCAATCATGATGTCTTCGTCGCGGAGAACGGGATCGGGAACCTCGGCGAGTTTGAGTACCGACTCATCGCCGGGCTTCTCTGCAATAATCGCTTTCATTTTAGTTTTTCCTCAAACCACCCCATTCTGATCTTCGTAGGGGTCGTTCGCGAACGACCCGCAACGATGCTGCTAACGTGCGCGATTTTCTCGAACGCTACTTCGCTGCGGGCGCTTCGCGAAGCGCCCCTACAGAAGATTGCAGGCCTGCGGCGCCTTCTCAACATCGCAACATCGCCTCGCCGCTTGACTCTGGAGTATGGTCAAGGGTCTAGGATTCACGAGGATGGAGGATTCACTAGGATAGAGACCCGAAGGGGGCGCGTAGCGCCACGGCGCAGCCGTACCCGAGGCGGAGCGAAGCGGAGTCGAGGGAAAATATGGAAGTCACAATATACACAAACACGGGTTGCTCGGCGTGTCACCTTGCGATGGATTTCATGACGCGCAACGGAGTTAGCTTCACCGAAAAAAGTCTCGCCGATGATCCCGCGGCGCGCGATGAGCTTCTCGCGATGGGATATCGCGCGGTTCCCGTCATCAAAGTCGGCGCCGAAACGATGGTCGGCTTCAGCGTGCCGAAGCTGCGCAAGCTACTGTCGCTCTAGCCCGAAAAGTCGAGCGCCTGGATTTCTCCAGGCGCTTTTCTATATCTCTCAGTCGAGATGCTTGCGCAGGAAGGTCGGCACGTCGAGCTTGTCCTCGTCCGCCGCCAGCCGCTCCGGCTCCAGCTTCTCATCCAGCAGCGAGGGCGTTTCACCGCGCCGTTTGAAGGCCGGGATGTCGAGGGTGCTGTCGTCGACAATCATACCCATCTTACGCACCGGCCGATTCTGCGGAAGCGGCGGCAGCGGCCGAATCGGCTGAGGACTCGGCGCAGGTGACGCCACATGCGACGCCGCATGCGAGGCCGGCATACTCGACGACAGCGGCCGCAACTCGCCCGCATCCACCGGCCGCGTCGAGGACGCCATGATCGGCGTGGTGACCGCGGTGCCCGAGGGCGAATATTTAGGGCTGATGACGGTGCGCTCCAGCTCGCCGAAGCCGGTCGCGATCACGGTGACGCGAATCTCGTCAGTCAGGCGCTCATCGATCACCGCGCCCAATATGATGTTCGCATCCTCGTGCGCTTCCTCATGAATCAGGCTCGCGGCCTCGTTCACCTCGTACAGCGACATGTCGGGGCCGCCGGTGAAGTTGATGAGCAAGCCACGCGCGCCCTTGATCGAAACATCTTCCAGCAACGGACTCGAGATCGCGCGCTGTGCAGCTTCGACCGCGCGATTCTCGCCCGAGGCACTCGAGGCACCCATCATCGCCATACCCATCTCGGCCATGATCGATCGCACGTCGGCGAAATCGAGGTTGATGAGGCCATGCACCGTCACTAACTCGGAGATTCCTCGCACCGCCTGCAGCAGCACGTCATCCGCCTTAGTGAAAGCCTCGCGCAGCGACATGTTGCGGCTGGCGACCGAGAGCAGGCGCTGATTGGGAATCGTGATCAGCGTGTCGACCGCGGCCTTCAGCTCACGCAGCCCGTGGTCAGCCTGCGCCGCGCGCTTGCGGCCTTCGAACTGAAACGGCTTGGTGACAACACCGACAGTTAGCGCGCCGAGCTCGCGCGCGATCTTCGCGATCACCGGCGCCGAGCCGGTCCCGGTGCCACCACCCATGCCTGCGGTGACGAACACCATCTCCGCTTCGGACAGCATGTCGCGCAGGCGCTCCTCGCTCTCCATCGCGGCTTTGCGCCCGATTTCCGGATTGCCGCCGGTGCCGCGACCGCGCGTGATGTTCTCGCCGATTTGCAGGCGCACCGGCACGCTGCTGTTCGCGAGCGCCTGCGCGTCCGTATTAACGGCGACGAAATCGACGTTGCGGACTCCAGCCAGGATCATGTGCGCGACGGCGTTGCCGCCGCAGCCGCCCGCGCCGATTACTTTGATTCGTGCGCCCGGATCGGCATTGTCCACCAACTCAATCATCACCCTTCCTCCTCCACCAGCGGTGGATTTCCGCGTCGCGGGAGTCTTGCGTGCGCGCGGCATTAGAAAAAATCTCTGACCCAATCTGAGAGCCGCGCGCGCAGCCGCCCCATCTTGCGCGACCGCGCCGAGCCGTTGCCCATCCCGCGCGAGCCGGCCTGATACAGCAGCAGGCCCGCGACCGTGGTGTACATCGGTTTCATCAGCTCCTCAGGCATTCCTTTCAAGTTCGTCGGCAGACCGCGCCGCACCGGAAGATTGAAGACGCGTTCCGCCAGTTCCTGCGTTCCCTCGAGCAGGGAGGTTCCTCCGACCAGCACCAGCCCCGAGGCGAGGCTGTCCGCGACCCCCGAGCGCATCAGCTCGCGCTGCGCCATCGCGAAGATCTCTTCCATGCGCGGCTCGATAATCTCCGCGAGGATGCGGCGCGCGATGATGCGCGGCTCGCGCCCGCCAACTCCGGGCACCTGCACCGTTTCGTCGCGGCGCACCACCAGGCTGGTGGCGACGCCGTAATCGATCTTGAGCTTCTCGGCATCGGCAGCCGGAGTGCGCAGGCCTGCCGCGACGTCATTGGTAAGATGATTGCCGCCAATCGGCAGCACCGCGGTATGCATCACCGAGCCGCCGTGAAACACGATGATGTCGGTGGTGCCGCCGCCGATATCCAGCAGCGCCACTCCCAGTTCGCGCTCCTCGGGAAACAGCGCGGCATCGGCGGAGGCGAGCGGCTCGAACACCATCTCCGACGGCGTCACCCCCGCGCGCTCGCAACACTTGGTCAGGTTTGCCTCGTAGCTTTGCGCGGCGGTGACGATGTGGATACGAGCCTCGAGGCGCACCCCCGCCATCCCGATTGGATCGCGCACCCCTTCCTGGTCATCCACCGCGAACTGCTGCGGCAGGATGTGCAAGACCTGGCGATCGAGCGGGATCGCGACGGCGCGCGCTGCTTCGATCACGCGATCGAGATCGCGTGAGCCGACTTCGCCACCGCGCACAGCGACAATTCCGTGACTATTGAGGCCGCGGATGTGCGCGCCCGCTACTCCGACCGCAACCGAACCGATGCGGGTTCCCGAACTGCGCTCGGCCTCCTCGACCGCGGCGCGAATCGCTTCCACCGTAGCTTCGATATTGACCACCACGCCCTTGCGCAGCCCGGCGCAGGGCGCAACGCCATAGCCGAGCACCGCGATCTCATTTTCGACCGGCACCTCGGCGACAATCGCGCAGACCTTGCTGGTGCCGACGTCGAGTGCTGCCAGCGTGTTCCTCATCGCAGCACCGCCCCGCGCTCCGCGATGCTGACTCGCGCCGGTTCCGCAGCGGGAGTTCGCGCGATGGTCGAGGGCCGTTTTTTCAGCGTCGGCAAATCTGTCTTTAGACGCACTACCGCCATATCGGGCGTCGTCATATCCAGCATCGCGATCAGACGCTCGCGGCCCTGCCACTGCTTGAGAATATCGAGCGCGCGCGGAAGCTCGACCGCCTGTCGATCCAGATCGACCACCACCGCCATCCGTTCGCGATCGAGATAGAATGATGCAGTGCCGTCGTTGTCGATGCGCATCTCGGAAATCAGGCTCGACATCTGCGCCTCGGCGCGCACCAGCACCGCGGCGTCGTCGAGGAGGTCGGGCGCCTTCGCGGTCTCCACTCCGGGTCCACTCATGATCGGAAGATTCGGCTGCTGCGCCGGCGAGACCGGTCCGCGAATTTCACCGCGCGCGAGCAGCGCATAGAAACCGTCGTGGCGCTCGATGATCGCGATCGGATCGTCAGCCTCATGCGTGCGCGAAAGTTCCGCCGCGCCATCCGCTGCCGGTTTAGATGCAGAATGTTTCAGTTTGAGCAGAGCCTCGATTGGCTCGATGCTCTGATCGAAGGTATCCGCGGCGTGGCGGAACGGACCGAGCTTCGCGAGCGCGCGATCGGTAAATGTCGTGAAGAGATCCCTGGCGCGCAGCGCGACCCGACGCCCGGCTTCGCTAAAACCGGTGATCATGCCGAGCGCGAAAAAAGCGCACAGCAGAACGCCCGCCAATCGCGGACTCCAACCCGATGCGCTTTCGGTCTTCTTTTTCTTGGCCGCCACCACCGCCTCAACCACCGACCCGTTTACGAATTCATGTTAGCGAACACATCCCGTCGCCCGCGTTCACCAATCGCCGACTAGCCTCACTTCCGGCTCCAAAACCACGCCGCTGGTTTCTCTAACCTTCGCGCGCGCCATCTCAATCAGGGCGTGAACGTCTTCAGCGCGCGCGCCGCCAAGATTCACAATGAAATTGGCGTGCTGCTCCGAGAAGCCCGCGCCGCCAATGCGATGACCCTTCATCCCGGCAGCCTCGAGCAAGCGTCCCGCGAAGTTGCCGGGAGGATTTTTGAAAATCGATCCCGCATTGGGAACATTTTTCGGCTGCCGGGCGGCTCGCTTCGCGCGCACTTCCATCACCCGCGCGCGCAGCTTCTCGTGATCGCCATGATGTAATTCGAAATCGACCCGCGAGATCACGAAATGCGGCGGAAGGTTGGTGCGCCGATACGCGAAGTTGACTTCGTCAGGCGTCAGCGCGCGCGCTCTCACCTTCCTCGGTCACGCCATGAACGAGGGTGACGACTCGAGCGATCTCGCCGCCGAACGCGCCCGCATTCATCACCAGCCCACCGCCGACGGTACCGGGAATTCCTTCGCCAAATTCGAGACCCTCGAGGCCACGCTCAACCACGGTTTCGACCAGCGCGCCGAAATCGACGCCCGCGCCCGCGATAACTTTCACATCATCGATCGAAATTTGATTGAAGCCGTCGCCGAGCCGAATCACCAAACCTCGAATCCCGCGATCGCTGACCAACAAGTTGGTCCCATGACCGAGGCAAAAAGTAGGCACGCCGGCGCGACGCGCCGCGGCCTTGGCGCGCATCAGCTCGGCTTCGTTCTCGACGGTGACAAACAGGTCCGCCGGGCCGCCGATTCGAAACGAGGTGAATTCCGCGAGTGACTGGTTCACTTTGAGTCGCTCCCGAAATTCATCACGCAGTTCATCTTCAAGCCTGCTCATGCGTTTTTCGCTCGACGCCAATTTCCGCGAGCAGTTGATCGCCGAGTTGATAAATGTCGCCGGCACCGAGCGTGAACACCACATCGCCGGGCATCGTGAGGTCGGCGAGTTTTTGCGCCGCGCCCGCGATGGCGCCGAGATATCGCACATTGAGATGACCGCGCTTCAGCATCGCCTCGTACAGCCGATGCGACGAGACCTCCGGAATCGCATCCTCGCCCGCAGGATAAATATCCATTAGGCAGAGCATGTCGGCATCGTCGAAGGCGCTCAAAAATCCCTCGAAGAGGTCACGCATCCTGGTGTATCGATGCGGCTGGAAGACCGCGACGATGCGGCGCTGGAACGCCGCGCGCGCCGCCGCCAGCGTCGCCTTCACTTCCTCGGGGTGATGCGCGTAGTCATCGATCACGATGCGCCCGGCGGCCTCGCCCTTGATCTCGAAGCGGCGGCTGATCCCGGAAAATTTCGCGAGCGCTTTCGCCGCAACCTCGAAACTGATTCCGAGCTCGAGCGCAACCGCAATCGCCGCCAGCGAATTCATCGCAACGTGCACACCGGGAGTGGGAATCGTTACCGCGCCGAGCGCCTCGCCCTTGCGCACCGCTTCGAAGCGCGTCGAGAGACCGTCGATGAGGATTTTCTCGGCGCGTAGATCTGCGTCGGGCGCGATGCCGTACGTGATGACCGGCTTGCGAATCGACGGCAACAATCCGCGCACGTTGACGCTGTCGATGCCGAGCACCGCCGCGCCATAGAACGGCACGTGATTGATGAAGCTCAAAAACGCCTCGCGCACGCGGTCGATATTTCCATAGTGATCGAGATGCTCGGGATCGATGTTGGTGACGATCGCGAGCGTCGGCACCAGCAACAGGAACGACGCGTCGCTCTCGTCGGCCTCCGCCACCATGTAGTCGCCACGCCCCAGCCGCACGTTGCTCCCGCGCGAGCGCAGATTGCCACCAATCGCAACTGTTGGATCGAGCCCCGCCTCTTCGAGGATGAGGCCGAGGAGACCGGTAGTGGTCGTCTTGCCGTGGGTGCCTGCGACGGCGATCCCAACCCGCGCCATCCGCAACAGCTCGCCGAGCATCTCGGCTCGCGGAATGACGGGAATCTTCATCTCGCGAGCGCGCGCGACCTCGGGATTGGAAAATTTCACCGCGGAGGAAATCACCACCGCGTCGAGCTCGGGCTTGATGTGCGTCGCATGATGACCGGGGTCGATTTCGGCGCCGAGCGATCGCAGTCGCACAGTCACCGGGCTATCCTTCAGATCGCATCCGCTGACCGCGAAACCGAGGCGCAACGACAACTCGGCAATCCCGCTCATGCCGGCGCCGCCGATTCCAATGAAGTGCAATCGGCGCTGGCGGTTAAGCAGCGAGGTGAAAGAAGGTTGGGTCACGCGGATATTCTCCGGCGATCAATTATGTCGAAACAAACCTGCGTGACTCTTTTCGCCGCATCCGATGATACCGCGCCATGTGCCTTGTCGCCCATCTCGCGAAGCAGTTCGGGATTCGACGCGAGCCGCTCGATTTCGCGCGCAAGGTTGACTCCGAGATTCTCGTCATCGTTTACAATCACCGCGCCGCCCGCGCGCTCGATCACTCGCGCGTTGTGAAACTGCTGGCGATCGCGGTGAAACGGATAAGGCACAAAAATCGCCGGACGGGCGGACAGCGCGACATCAGTGACGGTGCCGCCGCCCGAGCGCGCGATGACCAGATCGCTGCGGCTCAATGCGCCCGGAACATCGTCGATAAAAGCGATCACATCCGCTTGCAACGGAAGGTTGTGGTACTCCGTCCTCACCAGCTCCTCATCAGCCTCGCCCGTTTGATGGGTGACCGCAAACTTTATAACACTATTTCTCCAGATTTTGAAAGCGTTCAGTATGCCTAAATTGAGGCGATGCGCCCCGGTCGACGCGCCTAAAACAAGGATTTGAAGTGGACTGTCCGAAATCGGCCTCCGGTCAGCGCGCGGTTGATAACGTACCGGGATGCCCGTCACGACCACCTTCTCCGGACGGAAATGGGTGGCAGTTTCAGCGAACGCGACACAAATCTTGTCGGCGAAGCGCCATAGCATCCGGTTCGAAAAACCCGGTGTAGTATTTTGCTCCATCAGAACGAGCGGGGTGCGCGACGCAATCGCCGCCAGGCCCATCGGCGCCGAAGCATAGCCGCCGGCGATCACGACCAGGTCGGCGCCGAATCGTTTCAGCGTCGCGCGCGCGAGGAGGATCGCCTTGGCAAGTTCCACCATCGATTTCGCCCGCGCCATCGCGCCGCGCCCGCCGAGCAACCCGTGTACATCGTACAGCTCGTAGCGATACTTCGTCTTCGGCAGCCACTTCGCCTCGAAGCCGTAACGCGTGCCGACGTACAGCACCTCGGTGTCGGGACGCTCGCGCACCAGCTCCTCGCCGAGCGCAACCGCGGGAAACAAATGCCCTCCGGTTCCACCGCCGGCGACGATTACTTTCATCGAATCTCCTACCGCACCGCGGGACGCCGGCCGAGTGCGAGCAGCGCACCGAGCGCTGCCATCGACATCATGATCGCGGTGCCGCCGTAGCTCAAAAATGGCAACGGCAGCCCCTTGGTCGGGATCATTCCAATCACCACCGCCATGTTGATGAGCGCTTGCAACGAGAGGCTGGCGGTAAGGCCTACTGCCAGTAGGCTTGCGAAGGGATCGGGCTCTTCACGCGCGATGCGCATCCCGCGAAAAAGTATGACGCAGAAGAGTGCGACCACCACGATGCCGCCGAGGATGCCGAATTCCTCGCCCACCACGGCGAAAATGAAATCGGTGTGCGCCTCCGGCAGGTAGAACATTTTCTGGCGGCCCTCGCCGAGGCCCACCCCCATCCCGCCTCCGGCGCCGAGCGCGATGAAGGACTGGATGAGCTGGAAACCCGCGCCCCGCGCGGTTTCCCACGGATGGAGAAACGCGGTGACCCGCCGCATCCGGTAGGCTTGCGCCATCGTCTGCAACACGAGAATGCACAACGCTGCGCCGCCCGCCATGCTCAGATGCTTCACCTGCGCGCCCGCCGCGTACAACATCACGAACAGCACCAGCGCGATCATCACGGTATTGCCGAGGTCGGGCTGTTTGAGGATCACCAGCGCAATCATTCCAATGATGACGAACGCGAGCAGCGGCCCCTGCTTGAAGTTGCGCATGCGCTCCTGGCGTTTGCCTAGAAACTCCGCGAGGAAAAATACTACTGTGAGTTTCACGAACTCGACCGGTTCGCAGACGATGGGGCCAAGCCGCAGCCATCGCCGCGCGCCGCCGCGCACGATGCCCAGGTGCGGAAGGTGGAGCATGATGAGCATAGCGACCGAGATGACGATGAGTGGAACCACCAGGCGCCGCAGGCCGCGCAAGGAGAACTGCGAAAGCGCCATCAGCATCGCGAGGCCGACGCACAGATGGAGCAGATGCAGCTTGAAGAAATGGAACGCGTCGCCGGTTTTTTCCTGGCTCATGAAATAGGTGGTGTTGAGCACCATCAGGCAGCCCAGCATCAGCAGCGCCGCCGCCGGTAGCCATAGCCACGGGTCGGGGCGCCGATGACTGACCGCCTCAAAGCGCCCGAACCAGCTTTTGAAATAAGTTACCGCGCTCCGCATAGTCCCTGAATTGGTCGAAGCTGGAACACGCCGGCGAGAGCAGCACGGTGTCTCCAGCAACCGCCACCTCGGCCGCGCGCGCCACCGCGCCGGCCAGATTTTCCACCACCTCGATCCGTGTTGCACTATCGAGCGCGGCGCGCATCTTGTCGCGCGCGGCTCCGATGAAAATCGCGAGCTTAACTTTTTCCGTGAGCGGTTTTCGCAGCGGCGCATAGTCACCGCCCTTGTCGAATCCACCCGCGATGAGGATGACCGGCGCGCTCATCGCCTCGAGCGCCTCGACCACTGCACCGACGTTGGTCCCCTTCGAGTCGTCGATGAACTTGATGCCGCGCCATTCGTGCACCATTTCGATGCGATGGCTCAGGGGTTTGAAGAGTGCGAGGCCTTCCTCGATGGCGCCCGGATCGACCTCGATCGCGAGCGCCGCCGCGGCCGCCGCCATCGCATTGGCGAGGTTGTGCCGACCCGGCAGCTTGAACTGCGCGAGGTCGATTCGTCCCCGCCGTCGGTTGATGTCGAAGAAAAGTTGGCCGGGGCCGGTCCAGATCGCGTCGCCACCGGCAGGCGCGGCCGTGAGGCCGAAGCCGATGACGCGCGAGCGCATCGTGTGGCGAAGTTTCCAGACATTGGGATCGTCGCGATTGAGGATCGCAAAATCGCCGGCACCCTGATTCTCGAAAATGCGCGCCTTCGCGGCGCCGTACTCCTCGAGATCGCGATAGCGTTCGAAGTGATCGTCGGTAAGGTTGAGATGAATCGCGACGTGCGCGCGAAATTTTTCGATCCATTCGAGCTGGAAACTGGAAATCTCGATGACCATGGCATCGACATCCTGGTCCGCGGCCGCGATAAGCGGGGTGCCGAGGTTGCCGCCGACGAAGACACTTTTGCCGGCCGCGGTGAGGATGTCGCCGACCATCGTGGTCACCGTGCTCTTGCCGTTGGTGCCGGTGATGCCGATGATCGGCGCCTTCACCAACTGATACGCGAGCTCCAGTTCTCCAATCACCGGGATGCCGCGTTGCTGCGCCTCGCGCAACAGAATCGAATCGCGGGGGATGCCTGGGCTGGTGACTACGAGGTCCACGCCTTTCAGCCACGCCGAATTTTCGCCGCCGAGCTGAATCTCGCCCGCAGGAAGCCCATCCGTCGCGAGGTCGGCTTTCTTGTCTGTCAGTAGGAGTGCCGCGCCGCGCGCGCCGAGGAACCGCGCGGCGGCGCGCCCGCTCACGCCGAGCCCCACTACCATCGCGCGCTTGCCCTTCAATTCCATCATCGGAGTTTCAGGGTGCTGAGCGCGAACAGCGCGCACACGATCGAGACGATCCAGAAGCGAATCACCACGATGGTTTCGGGCCAGCCCTTGAGTTCGAAATGATGATGCAGCGGCGCCATTAGAAAAACCCGCTTATGCGTCAGTTTGAAGTAATACACCTGGATTATGACCGAGAGGGTTTCGACGACAAAGATGCCGCCCGCGATGAGCAGCACCAGTTCCTGCTTCGCCAATACGGCCACCGTGCCGATCGCGCCGCCGAGCGAAAGCGCGCCGACATCGCCCATCATCATCGACGCCGGGTAGGCGTTGAACCACAGAAATCCCAGCGAGGCGGCGACCAGCGCCGCGCAAAAGATCGCGACCTCGCCGATTCCAGGAATGTGCGGCACCGCAAGATAGGTCGCGAATTTTAAATTTCCCGCGACGTAGGTGAAAACCCAATAGGTTAGCGCGACGGTCATCACCGGGCCGATTGCGAGCCCATCGAGACCGTCAGTCAAGTTCACCGCATTCGACGATCCGACGATCACCAAGACTGCGAACGGAATATAGCCCCACCAATGCAGGTCGGGATGGAGATTCTTCGCGAAGGGAATCGTCAGATGGGTATCGAAATGCATCGGGCCGAACAGGACGCCGGCCGCGATGGCGGCGCAGAGGAAAGACCATCCGAGCTTGGTGCGCCCGCTGATTCCGCGACCCCGTCCGCGTTTGAGTTTCAGTAGGTCATCAGAAAGGCCGACGGCGCCGAAGGTGATCGCTACGAAGAGTGCGATCCAAACATAAAGATCGCGCACATCGGCAAGGAGAATCGTCGCAAGAACGGCGGAGGCCAGGATCAGCAACCCGCCCATCGTCGGGGTGCCGGCTTTTTTCTGATGGGTCTGCGGGACTTCATCGCGGATGGTCTGGCCGACATGCGCGGCGCGAAAGCGCTCGATCAGAATCGGTCCGAGTGCGAGGGAAAAAGCCAGCGCCGCGAGCCCCGCCATCACGGAGCGAAAGGTTTCATAGCGCAGGACGCCGAAACCGGTGTGATGGGCGTGGAGGGGATAGAGGAGGAGGTAGAGCATCAGCAGACCTAACCCCTAACCCCTTCCCTTTAGGGAAGGGGTACCAGACATATCACCCTGACCCTTCCGCTCCCCTTCGCTAAAGGAAAGGGGTCGGGGGTTAGGTCTCCCGCGAAGCAGAAAAGAATCCAGAGCTGAGGACCCTCTCCGTCCCGTCACGCTTTTCGCGCGCAGCCATCGCGAAAATCGCGCCGGGACACCTCCCCCGATCAACGGGGGAGGGGCAGACGGAAGGAGGAAGAGGAAAGAAATATTCAAGACCCCAGCTCGGAGGCGAGTTCGCGAACCACCGCGCGGTCATCAAACTTCAGGACACGATTTCCTACCAACTGATAGTCCTCGTGTCCCTTGCCCGCAATCAGGACCACATCGCCGGGACGCGCCAGGCGAAGCGCGATCGCAATCGCGCCGCGCCGATCGGGCTCGACCAGGTAGCCGGTCGAATCATTCGCGCGCGCTTCTTCGATGCGAATGAGGCCCGCGCTGGTCAGGCCGGCCTCGACCTCGGCGATGATCTTCAATGGATCTTCGGTGCGCGGATTGTCGGAAGTCAGAATCGCAAGATTGGCGAGGCGACCCGCGAGCTCGCCCATCAGCGGACGCTTGCCGCGATCGCGATCCCCGCCGCATCCGAACACGCACACCAGCCTGCCATGCGTGAGCGGACGCAGCGTGGTCAGCACCGCTTCGAGCGCGTCCGGCTTGTGCGCGTAGTCGACCAGCACGGTGACGCCGGCGCGCGCGGGCACCGCCTCCATTCTGCCGGGGGCGCCGGTACATCGCCGCACCCCTTCCGCCACCGCCGCCCCATCGATGCCCGAGGCCACCGCCAGCGCACAGGCCCCGAGGATATTGCGCAGGTAAAATTCCCCGAGCAGCGGAGAATCGATCGCGATCTCGCGCCCGAGGACGCTTACCTTTCCATGAATTCCGTTGATGCCGGTCGCGATATGTATCGGGTGAGCGTCGTTGGAACGATCGAGGCCGAAACTGATTTTGCGGATTTTGCTACTTTCGGTCGCCTCGAGGATGCGCCGTCCGTACGGATCGTCGCCATTCACCACCGCGAACGGCTCGCGATGTTTACTCCTCGGGAGAATCTCGGTGAACAGGCGCAGCTTGGCAGCGAAGTAATTTTCGATAGTGCCGTGATAGTCGAGATGATCGCGTCCGAGATTGGTGAACAGGCCGGCGCTGAAGTTGAGCGCATCGACGCGGCCCTCCGCGATTCCGATCGAGGAGACTTCGGCGAACGCATCATGCACCCCCTCGCGGTCCATCCGCGCGAGGCTGGATTCGAAATCCACCGACTCAGGGGTCGTGAGCCCATGGTAAGTTTTTTCCTCGCGCACAAAAATTCCGATGGTGCCGATGATGCCGGTCGGGCGGCCCGCCGCTTCAAAAATCGAGCGCAACAAATAGGTGGTGGTGGTCTTGCCGCTGGTGCCGGTGATGCCGACGAGGTTCACCCGCTTGCTCGGCGCGCCGAAAAAGCGCGCCGCAGCCACGCCCATCAGGAGCCGTGGCTGCGGCGCATCGACCATGGTTCCCGCCGGCCGAGTTGCAGCGGGAACGTTAACCGCAAGGCGCGCCTCACCTTTCCCGGCCGCCCCTTCATCCACCGCGACCGCACGCGCCCCGCGGTTTAATGCATCCTCTATATTGGCCCGATTCCGCGCCGGGTCGCGGGCCAGCGAGAAAAACCAGTGCCCTGGTTTCACCTCGCGGGAGTCGTAACTGAGGCCGGTGATTTCCACTTCCGGATCACCTTCGATAGCGCGCACCGGCGCTCCAGCCATCAGCTCTGAAAGCTTCACTCTTTAATCGACCATCAAATCTTCGTATTTTCCTCGTAGGCGTCGTTCGTGAACGACTCGCAGCGAACCGCCCCGACAAGGAAACCGCTTGAAATCTTGCTTGCTCACCTGGTGGCACAGGTTTTAGCCTGTGTCTTTCCGCTCCCAGCACCACATCATCCACCACAGCCTTCGGATCAGAACACAGGCTAAAGCCTGTACCACCAGGTGCTCTATGACCTTCGCCGCGCGCCCCTCTTCAACGCGTTAACGCAGCAATTTTGGTTCGGTTTTCTTTCCTCCTCGATCCAGCAACGCGAGATTTCGATTCGTCCTCGTCGTCGCCGGCTTCTGCGAAGTCTTTTTCACCGCGCCCATCGTCGCGACTCCGGCCGGCGCGAGCGTCAATTTGATCGGCGAACTCGGAAGGGTGCTGCCCGGCTCCGGTTCCTGCGCAACCACGTAGCCCTGTCCCTTCACCTCGAGATTGATGCCGAGCTGGCGCGCGATATCGAGCGCATGACGCAGGCTCGCGCCGGTGAAATCAGGGGTCGCTTTTCGGTCCAGCACCGCGTCGTATTCGACGCCGGGATCGATCGCAGCCAGCGGATCGACGTTCTTCTTATGCGGCGCGGTGGTGAAGCTGCTGATCGGAAGCACACTCGCGGAGTCGTAAGATGAATCGGTCGCGGCGACATCCAGATCGCGCAGCGCCCCCGAGGCGATCTCGCTGAACACCGGCGCAGCGACGAGGCCGCCAAAGTGGCCGTGGCCGACATCATAAAGGACCACCAGGATCAGGAGCCGCGGATCGTCGGCGGGCAGAAAGCCCACGAATGACGAGACGTGGCGATTCTGGAAATAGCCGTGGGTGACCGGATTCACCATCTGCGCGGTACCGGTTTTCCCCGCGACGATGAAGCCGTCGACCTGCGCCTTATGCGCGGTGCCGCCGGCGCCGTTGACGACGTTGCGCAGCAGCAGGTTCATCTGATGCGCCACTTCGGGTGGAACCGCGCGGCCCATCACCTGCGGCGTATGCGTCAGCAGCACATTGCCTTCCGCATCGGAGACGGATTTCACTACATATGGGCGAACGACGAGGCCGCCGTTCGCAATCGCCGCGTACGCGACCGCGAGTTGCATCGGAGTGACCGCGACGCCTTGCCCGAAGCCGTGGTTGGCGAGTTCGATTTGCCGCCAGCTGGAACCCTTGCTCAAGAGGCCGCCCGCTTCGCCCGGCAGATCGATGCCGGTGTGGCGGCCGATTCCGAAGGCGCGCAATCCATCGTAAAAGCGCTGTGCCCCAAGGCGCAGCGCAATCTTCGACGCGCCGATATTCGAAGAGACCTCGATGATGCCTGCGAGATCGAGCCATCCGTGGCGGCTGTCGTCGTGAATAGTGCGGCCATCGAGATGATACACGCCGTTTTCGCAATAGATCTGATCGGTCTGCGTGATCGTATGATTGGCGAGCGCGATCGACGCGAGCAGACCCTTCATCGTCGAGCCCGGCTCGAACGCGTCCTGCACCGCGGCATCGTGCAGCCGCGCGTGAACCGGGTCGGGCTGAGCATTCACATTGGCCAGCGCAAGGACTTCGCCGCTCCACGGATCGAGCACAATCGCGGCGCCGCGCTGTGCGCCGCTGCTCTGAACTTCATCCGCCAGTTCATTCTCGGCCAGCGACTGGATGCGACCATCGATGGTCAACTCGACCTGCGCGCCCGGCTGCGACGACTTGATCGCGAGCGGGCTGTCGAGAATCGGATGACCGAGCGCATCATGATAGAAGCTCAACTCGACCGGCGCGCCGCGAATCAGCTTGTCGTACTCGAGTTCCACTCCGGAGAGCCCCTGACCGTCCAGCCCCGCCGAACCCACCACCGCGCCGGCCAGGTTGCTCTCCGGATAGAAACGTTTGTACTCGCTGAATGCGCCAAGTCCGTCGAGATTGAGCGCCTCCACCGTCGCGGCTCGCGCCGGATCCATGCGGCGCCGCAGCCAGATAAATGGCGCGGGCTCGACCAGCCGGCGATCGAGATCAGCCGCGCTCATCTCCAACGCCTGCGCGAGCCTGGCGCGCTCGGCGGGATTCGCATCGAGAACTTTTTGCGGATTGGCATAAATCGAGCGCGTCTCCGCCGACAACGCCATCGGCTCGCCATGCCGATCGACGATCGGCCCGCGCACCGCCGCCAGCTCGGTCGCGGCGGTGTGCTCCTCGCGCGCCATCGTGTTGAGACGCGGGCCTTGTAACACCACCAGCGCAATCAACCGCAGTACCGCGAGACCGAACAGCGCGGTCAGTCCGAAGGTCAACACGCCGATACGGTTGCGGCGCTGTTTGAACGCGGTGGTCATGGCACCATCACCACCTGTCCGTCGCGCGCCGGCTCCAGATGATATTTCGGCGCGAGCGCCCGCAGCCGATCGTGCGAGCTGAGTTGCGCGGCGGTCAGCCGCAGCCGGCGATTTTGGTCTTCGAGCTTCACGATATCGAGCCTGACCGCGGAGAGCCGATAACCTTCCTGGGTCACCTCAAGCCGCATCAGCAGGGTGGCGAATCCGACCACCACGATCGCCGAGGCCAGCAACGCAGGCACCAGGCGCGAGCGTTTGTGGACCGGACTTTTCCGCTGACGAGGGCTCATGATGATCGCCGGCTAGGACCGCCTCCGTTCGAGGCATCGCAGCCGCGCGCTGCGCGCGCGCGGATTTTCCATGATCTCGCGCTGCGTCGGCTTGATTACTTTTCTCGTCAGATTGTTGTAATCGGCACCTCGCCCCAGCTCGCGAAAGCGCTCCTTCACCGCGCGATCTTCGAGCGAGTGAAACGCGATAACCGCGAGCCGGCCGCCGGGGGCGAGCATCGCAGGCGCCTCGCGCAAAAACTGCTCAAGGCTATCGATCTCGTGATTCACCGCGATGCGAATCGCCTGGAAGGTGCGGGTCGCCGGATGGACCCCGCCGCGCCGATGGGGTCCGATCGCGCGCTCGACCAGCGCGCGCAGCTCACCGGTGGTCTCGATCCGTTTTTTGCGGCGCGCTTCGACGATGGTGCGCGCGATCCGGCCGGGCATACGCTCCTCGCCATACTCACGAAAGATGCGCGCCAGCTCGGCCTCGGGCTCCTCGTTGACGAGATCGTAGGCGGACAGCGTCGCGCGCTGATCCATCCGCATATCGAGCGGACCGTCGAGGCGAAAACTGAACCCGCGCGCGGCATCGTCGAGGGCGAAACTGCTCATGCCGAGGTCGGCAAGGATCGCATCGGCGCGATCGAAACCGGCCGCGTGCATGGCAGACGAAATTTCGGCGAAGTTAGCCTGCACGAGAGTGATGCGCTCCTCGGACTGCGCCAAAGCTTCGCGTGCGTGGACGATCGCAGCGGCATCCTGGTCGATGCCGAGCAGCCTCGCTTGGGGGGCGGCCTCGAGCATCGCCGCGGCATGGCCCCCCGTCCCTAAAGTCGCGTCGACCACCACCAAAGGATCCGGAGCGGACAGGAGTTGAACCACCTCCACCGCCATCACCGGCACATGCGCTTGCCCGTCCGCTCCGTCGTGACTCATAGCCGCGAAGCTCATCGCGAAACTCATTGAACTACCTAAAGACCAAGCTTCTGAAAAAATTCCGGATCTGCAAAACGTTGCTCGGTCGCCTTAAGGACTTGTTCGAGCACCGCCTTATCCCATAATTGAAAATGATCGGTCATCGCCGAAAAGGTAACGGCGCCATCGAGGGCCGCGAATTCGCGTAGCTTCGGTGGCACCAGGATGCGTCCCTGCTTGTCGACGAGAACCTCATGTGCACCACCGATGTAGAAGAGCTCGAACGAGCGCAGCTGAATATCGAAGCGCGCCTTCTGGCGAATCTGTTCCTGCAACCGCGTCCATTCGTTAGGCGGATAGACTTCGAGGCAATGCTGCCCCTCAAAGATAAAATTTGTGATATAGAGACGATCGTGACCATCGCGTTCCAGCTCCTCGCGGAAGCGCACAGGGATACTGACCCTGCCCTTTTCGTCAATCGCATGATCAAATCGTCCGTTGAACACCGCTGGTCACCCTAAGCTCCCACAATCTCCCACTTAATCCCACTTCAGTCAAGGAAGACCGCTATCTGAGCGGAACGATTTGTTTGCGAGCGCTAACTCTTTGAGACGAAGAAAAAGCGAAACTGTGCCGAAGCATCGAAGGCGGTGGGTAGAAGACCGCTAAGCTTTGAAGTCATTTATGCCTAGGATTTTCGAAACCCTTGCTTGACATTACCGCCTCGCATTGGCGAAACTCGCGCCGGTTACTCACTTATCAGTAATTCGAATCGCCTTTGCATTTGGGGCATCAGGTTAGGCTCAGGACCGATAGGAGAAATATGACAGTCAGAACATGGCTGCGCAGTGCAGCACTGATCGTGGCAGGCGTGATGGTAGCGGTGGTGATGGTGGCGCCGCCGGCATACTCCAGGAAGAAAAAAGAGGCCCCCACGCCTACCGCGACATTAACTCCGACGGCGACACCTACGCCCGAGCAGAAGGTCTGGAACTTTGACACGGATAAACCAGGTCAACTAGCCGATGGGTGGGACGATATCGATGGCGCGGGCTGGGTGGTCTTCTCCGATGGAACCGCGCCGAGTCAGCCGAATGATTTCGGATTGCCCGCGGGCCGGATGGTGACCTCATTGACGCACGGCCTCGAATATCATCCGAAAGTCGTGATCAAGGATCCTACTGAGTACGCGGACTTCACCATTGAAGCTGACTTCAAGCCAATCAAAGGCTACTTCGATTGCTCAGGTGGATTGATTGTTCGCTACCAGAATCCTGACAACTATTATGTGCTCGCGATGGGATGCCCGAGTGACTACGTGCAATTGCTCCGCATGTACCAGGGCAAGATGGATCAGATTCAGCAGAAGGTCGTCGCCATCGATGCGGGCAATTGGTTCAAGATCAAGCTCGAGGCTCAGGCGGATCACTTCATCGTATATGACGAAGGCAAAATGCTCTTCGACGTGCAGGACAACAAAATCGCCAAGGGCAGAATCGGTCTGTGGTCCAGCAACGATTCCCAGGCACGCTTCGATAATCTGACCCTCACCTTGCCGCTGCCTGGCGCTGAAGCGGGCGGCGCAGCCGCTGCTCCGGCGGGGACTCCTCCGCCTCCGCCACCACCTCCGTGATCGGATTCTAAATCGGCACATTGCGGGCGCGTCGTTCTTGCACAAGGGCGACGCGCCCCTTACTCTAGGGATCTGATGCAGGAAGCACCGGAACAAAAGCAGTTGCTGCCCGAGGCGGAACAGCTCGGGATGAAAGGCTATTTCTTCGAACTATTCCACGGAATCGGCGTGATGGCAGGCCTCGGTTTGCTATGGAGCCTGGAGGTCGGTCGCAACGCATTCTTCCGAGTCCTCGATCGCTTGAATATCAAGGCTCGCACGAAGCGCCGGGTCAGCGCGTTTCCGCCCGGCAGTCCGCGTCGCCGCAAAGCCGCCTAGCGCTGCACGTCAGGTCATCCGCTAAATCGCGCCTTCGACGCGAAACTGCGCGATGCGCTCGGGCGAAAATCCAATCGAGGTGAGAACTTCCTCCGTGTGCTCCCCGAGTTCGGGTGGCCGGACGCGAGGCATCTCCTCGGGCGTGATCGCGGACAGCTTCACCGGCGAACCCGCGACCTTGATGTCGCCACGCGTCGGGTAGGTGCTGTCAACGAGGGTCCCGCGCTCCGTCACCTCGGGATCCGCGATAACTTCCTCGACTTCGCGCACGGGAGCACACGGAATTCCGGCTTCGATGAGGGCCTCGATGATGTCGTCGCGACGTTGCGGCTTGGTCCAGCCGGAGAGTATCTCATCAAGATGATCGGCGACGGCCATTCGTGTGCCGTGATCTCGATATTCAGGTTTCCCGATCAGCTCCTCATGTCCCATCAGCTTCGCGAGCGCGCGCCAATGCGCTTCGGTGAGAACCATTATCAACACTTCACCATCGCTCGCGGGATAAATATTCGTTGGACACACGCCCCAATGGCGATTGCCGAGGCGCTTGAATTTGCGCCCTTGAATGACCGGCGCGAGAACGCTGGTGAGCGCGGGAATCGCAACATCGAGCATCGCGACCTCCACCTTTTGACCCTTGCCGGTCTTGCCGCGATCAATAAGCGCCGCGAGGATCCCGCTCGTGAGATGACTGCCGGTGCCCATGTCGATAAAAGTCGCCGAAGTCTTTACGCCGCGATCAGGAAATCCGGTGATGCTGATGAAGCCGGATGAGGCCTGGATGGTATTGTCCATCGAGCCCAGCTTCGCGAATCGACTCGCCGAGCCATAGCCCTTGCCTGACGCATAGATGAGGCGCGGAAAGCGCCGCGCGATCTCATCGTAACCAAGTCCGAATGACTCCATTACGCCGTCCAGGTAGTTCTCGACTACCACATCGGCCTTTTCGAGCAACTTAAAAACGATCTCGCGCGCGCTCGGATGCTTGAGATTGAGCGTCACCGATTTCTTGTTGGGATTGAGCATCAGGAACGAATAGTTCACCCCGCCGGGCAAATCAGGACGCCGCAGCATCTCACCGGTCCTGGGCGGCTCGATTTTGATGATCTCGGCGCCCATCGCGGCGAGCTGCAGCGTGCAATACGGCACCGCGTAGATTTGTCCAAAATCGATGATCCGAATTCCTTCCAACGGCAGACTCATGAATAGCTAACCTCGCAAATCGGCGCTTGATCCAAGTGGGACCCGAACCGCAACAGAAGTTCCATTTGGTTGCACACTAATCCAGACTCGCGGAGACTCACAACGACCATCAGAACTTGCCCGGCGTTTTGCGTTGTGATTACCTTGTAATTACGAGATTGTATGAAAGCTCGATTGGTTCGGATTGGCAATTCCCGTGGTATTCGTCTTCCCAAGCCGTTGCTGGTGGAAGCCCAACTTTCCGATGAGGTCGAAATCGCGGTCCGTAATGGGACCATTGTTATCTCCTCGGCGACTCGTCCTCGGGCCGGGTGGGCCGAGGCGGCGAAACGAGCACGCGCGCGCGATGACGACAAATTGCTCGACCCGCCGACGACCACGAAGTTCGATGACACGGAGTGGAAGTGGTAACGCAAGATGAGGTGCGTCGCGGTGAGGTTTTTCTTGTCGACTTGAACCCGACCCGCGGAAGCGAAATTCGCAAAACCCGACCCTGCGCGGTAGTCTCGCCCGACGATCTAAATCAGCATCTACGCACATTCATAGTTGTGCCTTTAACCACCGGCGGACATTCATACCCTTTTCGAGTGCCATGTCAGTTTGAGGGAAAGCCTGGCCATGTTGTGCTCGATCAGATTCGAACGGTTGATCATGAGAGAGTCATTCGTCGGCTCGGCCGCCTCACACCTGCGACGCTCCAGCGCGTACTGTCTACGCTTCAGGAGATATTCGCGCCCTAAGATCCTGATTCGAAAACCACACGAAAGGTCCCCGGTGATCACCTTATCGCAGCAGGTTGCGCGCGATGACCATCCGATGCACTTCCGAGGGGCCTTCGCCGATGCGCCGGATGCGCGCCTCGCGGTACCATCGCTCGAGCGGAAATTCCTTGCTTACGCCGTAGCCGCCATGAATCTGCACCGCGCGATCGATGACCCGGCCGAGCACCTCGCTCGAATACAACTTCGCGATTGAGGCTTCGTTGCGCGAGTCTTCACCGCGATCGGCTTTCCATGCGCCCTCCCAGGTCAACCATCGCGCCGCACGGAGCTCGACTTCCGAGTCCGCGAGCATCCATTGAATTGCCTGCCGCTTCGCGAGTTTCTCGCCAAAGGTGCTGCGCGTCTTCGCATGGTCGATTGCCATTCTGAGCGCGGCCACTCCGATTCCCACATTGGCCGCGGAATACGGAAAGCGCAGCCGCGTCAGCAGATCGAGCGCCAGGTTTAACCCCTGCCCCTCGGCGCCCAGACGCTGTTCCGCGGGTATCACGCAGTCCTCGAACTGAACCTCGTTGGGTAACGCGGCCGTACGCAGCGTCTTGAACGGACGCGCGGTGAATCCCGGCGTTCCTTTGTGAACGATGAAGCAGGTGATACCGCTACGGCCAGCCTTGGGATCGGTGCGGGTAAAGACTACGCCCCATTCGGCCTCGTGCGCATGGGAGATGAAAATCTTGGTGCCGTTGAGCACGTAAGTATCGCCCTGGCGCACTGCGCGACATTGGATCGAACCTGCAGGGTCGGAGCCGCCGCTCGGCTCAGTGATGGCGAAGAACGTGTACCATGCGTTCTTGAGCGTCGGCACGACATACTTTTGAATCTGCTCTTCGGTGCCGCCATAGATGACCGGCGGTGGATTGCGCCCGAACACGCTGGCGCCGGGGTTGTAGAGGCCCATCCGATGCTGGCACATCTCCTCGGTGAGCACGCACATGTCGAAGCTGCCGAGCCCACCGCCGCCATATTTCTTGGGGGCGCTCATGCACCACATTCCGGCGGCCTGAACTTTTTTCGCGAGCCGCCAGTAATCTTCTTCGGGAATTTCGGCGGCATCGGGATCGAGAGTTTTCTCGATCGGAATTATTTCGTCGCGAATAATTCTGCGGACCTGGTCGCGCAGCGCGGACAACTCTTCCGAGAGTTGGAAACCGGTTTCGTTCTCCATCAGAGAATCTCTAGCACTGAAGCGGTCCGGGTCAGAACAGTTCGCTCGGCTTCATTTCATCCGGCCCGAGGTTCTTACGCAGGCCGTCAAGCCACAGCTCGCGAATCCATTCGAGATCGTAGGACCCCCAAGTCCCCTTCAGGTCCGGTTTGATATGACGGATATGCTCGATCGCGGTGGCGACCAGCGCGACCGCGCCGTCACCGAGCGTCTGGCGCACGATCCCCTTTTCCGCGCGCGCCCGAAGGTAGTCGCCGATACCGCTTAGCGCCTCGACGCTGTAGTTCCAGAGATCTTCTTCCGCGCCGGCCAAAACGTCGCGGTGCCTGGCTTTGGCCGAGTGGGCGATTTTGACGGCGTGCTCGAACTGCGTGATGGCCCGTAAGATTTGCGGCTTCTTCGAGGCCGCCTTTTGCGGCGTCATCTTGTAGGGTCGCATCACATCGGCGTAATCGAGCATCGATGCCGCAGCTTTCTCGAGCCCGCGGTACGCTTTGCCGAGCGCCTCGGCAGCTTTTGGGTGCCGGTTCGCCGCACAATCATCGATGACTCGGCCGGCACTGAACTTGGGCGTGCGCGTGCCACGCACGAAAGCCTCGAGGTTCACCGGATAGGCGAGCATGCTGTAGGCGCCGAAGGTCAGATTCGAAATGCTTTCGATGCCGAGCGCCTGGTATGCGCGCAGATCGCGCCCGATTACGGCCGGGGTCGCGAACCCGAGGCCGCCGAACAGAATCGCGTCGGCGTAGTATTCGAAGACATGACCGCGCCCCTTGAAAATCTCGAGGTAGCGTTTCAGCGACTCGAGGTAGCGCGGATTGATGGTGCAGCTCGGATCGTCAATCGAGTGGATGTAACATCGTTCACGCGGCGCCCATTCGAACCACACATTCGGCAAAGGCCGCAGCTTTGGATCCGGATCGATCGTATCGTGGTAGGCAAGATAGGCGACTGGAACTCCGCCGGCAGCGGTTTGTTCCGCCGCCGCGACCGCGTTGACAATCTTCATATACTGCATCTGGGGCGAAAGCTTTTTGCATTGCGGGCAACTGCACCACGCACCATCCCAAACATCGGCGCCCCAGATATGCAGTAGTTCATTCTCTGGATATTCGCGGACATAATTCAGCGCGCCCTCGCACACGATCCGGACCGCATCGGGATTCGACACGCATAGATTTCCGCGCGCCATCCGGGCGCCGTCCGGACCCATCGGAAAGTACTCCGGATGTGATTCGAACTGCTCGCGCGGCATCAGGATCTGCAGTACGTGACCGCCGTACTCGACCCCAATACCGTACGTTTTGTAGAGCGGCATCAGTTGATCGATGCGCAGCCGCGTATCCTGCGCGTGACGGATGTACTCGAAAGCATTAATGCCGCGCCGCGCCATCCACGGGATGAATTCGCGATCGAATTTGAGATGCAATTCGAGCCGGTCGGGATACATATAGTTCCACGTCATGATGTCCGACACGAAGGCGCGACGCTTGAATGGCGGCGTCACCGCATAAGGTTTCAGTCTGGCCAGCGCCGCGGGACTCACCTTTGGAAAATGGGCAGCCGCGCCAGGAACCAAACGCGCACCGAGACGTTCCATCAGGTCATAGGCTCCGTGCAGCAAACCGCGTTCGCTGCCGGCCTGAATCGCTAACGAACTCCGGCCTGGACGCGAAATCTGGAAGTTATCGTCCGTGAGTTTGGCAGACGCCGGATTCGCGGGAGCCTCGGCGCCGAACGAGACCAGCATCGTGCGCGTATGGAGAGTGGGCTCCGGTTGAACCGCCGGCTTACCTCCCAGCATGGCCGCGAGAGCGTCGGCCAATTCGCGCGCGGCAATCGGCGTAACTTGATTGGAACTAGCGCAATGTCTAACAACAACTTTGGGCGTTCCCCCGCCCGCTTTCTTCGGCATCGCCCCCAGACTCTCCCCAAAATCACGGCGTTTTTCCCGCCAGCGCGAGATGATAACATCATCAGTAGACCGTTCTGACTGAAATTCCAAACTAAACAGTCAGTTTAATAACTGTGTGGGTTTGTAGCAGGTGAGTCCAGTGGAAAAAGAGCGAAAGCGCGGCGCGCAGGAACATGCCGAATCCTAACGAAATCCTGACTGAACTGAAAAAGGTCAAATATCCGGGCTTTACCCGCGATATCGTGTCATTCGGTATCATCAAGGATATCGAGGTTGGCTACTCCGGTGTTACCGTATCGTTGACTATCCAGTCAGCCAAGCCGGAAGTCGTCAGCCGCATCGTTGAGGACATAAAGACGACAGTCGGCGCGATGTCCGGCGTTCCCGATGTCAAGGTGGAGGTCGAGCAGCCCGCTCCCACTCAGCCTCGGACCGCAGGAGCGGCGGCCCAGCGCAGCATCGAGGGCGTCAAGCACATCGTCGCGGTCGCGAGCGGCAAAGGCGGCGTGGGCAAATCCACCGTCGCGGTAAACCTCGCGCTCGCGATGAAAGCCTTGGGATGGCGCGTCGGCCTGATGGATGCGGACGTATACGGCCCCAGCGTCGCGATGATGGTGGGTACCGAGGGCAAGGTGAACCTTACGCCGGAGCGGAAAATCATACCGCTGGAGAGATACGGCATCCGCTATGTCTCGATGGCGTTTTTCGTCAGCGATGAGCAGGCGGTGATCTGGCGCGGACCGATGGTGACCAAGCTGGAGACGGAATTCCTGTTCAATGTTGAATGGGGCGAGCTCGATTGCCTGGTTCTCGATTTGCCTCCCGGCACCGGCGACGCGCAGCTGACCATCACGCAACGGGTCAAGCTCGATGGCGGCGTGATCGTGACGACGCCGCAGGAAATCGCGCTGGTGGATGTGCGCCGCGGCGATGCAAATGTTCAGCGAGGTGAAGGTTCCGGTCCTCGGCGTGGTCGAGAACATGAGCTATTACGTTTGCGGCAAGTGCCACCATCGCCACGAGATCTTTTCGCATGGCGGCGGCGCGCGTCTCGCCGAAACGCTTGAGGTTCCTTTCCTCGGGGAGCTGCCGATCACGCGCGAACTGCGCGAGGGCGGCGATCACGCGATGCCGCTGGTGGCGGTGAATCCAGCGCATCCGGTGACCGCCGAATTCAAGGCGGTGGCGGCAAAGATCATTGAAGCGCTGGAGGAGCATCCGAGCTGATGGCTTTCGCGGTCTTCGACGTCGAGACCCGAGTCGACAAACACCTTCTCAACCAGGTCTACTTCGACGGTCAGGGACTCAGCGACGGCGACGCCTACGAGCGCTACCGCGAGGACCTACGGCGACGCCGCGACAGCGATTTTTTCCCGATCACGCTTCATCTCCCGATTTCGATCGCGGTTGGCAATGTCGGCGACGATTACGTGCTCGACGCCGTCGAGAGCCTCGCGCTCGATGACTATTCGGAAGAAAAGCTGGTGCGCGAATTCTGGTCCCGCGCTGAGCGCTTCGCCGGAACGCTGGTGACCTTCAATGGACGCCGCTTCGATATTCCGGTGCTGGAGCTTGCCGCGTTACGCCACGGCGTCGCCGCCCCGGTCCATTTCAATGAGGACAGTCAGGCCCGCAGTCGATATTCGAGCGCGCGCCATTATGATCTGTTCGATTATCTGACCAACCACGGCGCGGTCGCGCTCGCGGGCGGGATGGACCTGCTACTGAAGATGATCGGAATGCCGGGAAAGATCGGCATGGACGGCTCGATGGTGCAGGAATATTTCGAGACCGGCCGCCTCGAGGAGATTCATCGCTACTGCCGCAACGATGTGGTGCAAACCTATTTCCTGTTCCTGCGCGTTGCCCTGATGCGCGGCGAAATCGGCGCGGATACCTATCGCGCCGCATCAGAAGCGTCGCAGCATTTTTTGCTTGACGACGAAGCCATCGATACCAAGAAGATCGCATGACGGAGAAACCAAGGATCTCGCTCATCGTCATCTCGCGCGACGAGGAGGAACATATTGGGCAGTGTCTGCGCAGCGCCTGGTTTTGCGATGAGCTGATCCTGATCGATTCATTTTCCACCGATCGCACGGTCGAAATCGCGAAAGCCCTCGGCGCCAAGGTCTTCCAGCATGAGTTCACCAACTACGTGATGCAGAAGCAGATGGCCCTCGATCGCGCGACCGGCGAATGGGTTCTGCTGATGGATTCCGACGAGCAGGCGACCCATGACCTCGGCGAAGAAATCCTCGCCGCGGTCACAGCGCCGAGTCCCCTGGACGGCTACCGCACCCGGCGCATCCTCTACCACCTCGGCCACTACTACCCGTATGGAATTTATCCCGATAACCCGGTGCGGCTGTTTCGCCGCGACCGCGGGCATATCGGCGGGCGCGACCCCCACGATAAGGTCGTCGTCGATGGGAGCATCGGCAAGCTCGCGAGCCCGATTTTGCACTTCAGCTACCGCGATATCGCGGATCACGTCGCCACGATAAATCGCTTCTCGACGCGCGGCGCGATGGAACAGGAACCCACCATCTTCACGCCGGTGCAGATGCTCACTAATCCGATGTGGCGATTTTTCAATTTCTACATCCTGCGCGGAGGCTTTCGTGACGGCGGCCGCGGCCTCTATGCCGCGATGACCGCGGCCTTCTACGTTTTCCTCAAGTACGCCAAGATGTACGAGCGCAAGCTGAAATCCCGTCGTCTGTGAACCGATGCACAGGCGCGGTGCGCAGTCGACCCTTTTGTGATCGGCGGTTCACTTCATTTTTTCGTAACAAGCGAATAACTTAGGCCCTGTTCTCATGAAACGTTTGTTCAGCTACATGCGCCGTCATTGGCTGACTTACTTCCTCGGGATTCTGGCAACCTTCCTGACGGCGACCTTCTACAATTTCGTGCCGCTCCTGACCCGCGACGCGATCAATGCCGCGCAAGCCGGGCATCGCACATCACTGGCGCACTATGCGGAATTGATCGTGCTGGTCGCGATCGTCATGGGTACCGCGCGATGGATCTCGCGCTTCGTCATCTTCAATATCGGGCGCGATATCGAATACGAAATCCGCAACGACCTCTTCGCACACATGGCGAAGCTCGGCCCGAGCTTTTATCAGCGTCTGCGCACCGGCGATCTCATGTCGCGGATGGTCAACGACATCACGGCCCTGCGCCTGATGGTCGGGATGGGCGTGCTGATGTTCACCAATACGCCGGTGTACTTCGTTTATGCGCTGATCTTCATGACCTACCTGAATCGGCAGCTGACGGTGGCCGCCATCATTCCCGCGATTGTCCTGCTATTTGGCGTACGGCGAATCACGCGCTCGTTGATGGAGCGCAGCCTCAAGGTGCAGCAGGAGCTGGGCAACATCGGCGCCAAGGTTCAGGAGAGCCTGGCCGGCATTCATGTCGTCAAGGCCTACACCCTGGAAGAGCACGAGGCGCAGCGCTTTCGCGCGTTGAACGACCGCTACAACGAGCAGGGTCTCGCGCTGGCACGGACCCGCGGCGGCTTGTTCCCCACGATTCGCGCGGCGGCCGCAACCTCGACCATGATCGTCCTCATCTATGGCGGCAGCCTGGTCCGAGCGGGACAGATGTCGATCGGCGATTTGATGGCCTTCATGCTGTATGTGACGCAGCTCGCGTTCCAGGCGACCTCGTTCGGATGGGTACTGTCGATTTATCAGCGTGGCAAGGCCGCGATGAAACGCATCGACGAGATTTTCGAAGAACAGCCCCAGCAGACCGTCGCGGGTCGCGAAGAGCGCCTCGAGGTCGCGGGCGCGATCGAATGGCAGAACGTTTCGTTCAGTTATTTTCCCTCCAACGGAAACGGCAAGGCAGCAGAACGTCCGCCCTATGCGCTGCAGAATATAAATGTGAAAGTGACCGCCGGTGAGAAGCTCGCCATTGTGGGACGCACAGGCTCGGGAAAATCCACCATGATCAAGCTGCTCGGACGGCTGATCGAGCCGACCGAGGGCCGCGTGCTGCTCGACGGGCGCGACATTCGCGAGATCCCGGTTCGCGCGCTTCGCCGCACCATCGGCGTGGTGCCGCAGGAGCCGACCCTGTTCTCCGACACGCTCGCGCGCAATATCGCATTCGGCGCGCCCAATGCCGACATGAAGGATATCGAGTTCGCCGCGCAAGTGGCGGGCCTCGCACCCGACGTCGCGGTGCTGCCGCGCGGCTTCGATACAATCGTCGGCGAGCGCGGCATGTCGCTTTCCGGCGGACAGAAGCAACGTGTCACTATCGGCCGGCTCATCACCTATCATCCTTCGGTCGTGGTCCTCGATGACGCACTTTCCAGCGTCGATACCGAGACCGAGCGCGCGATACTGCACAACCTGAGCGACAGCGTGCAAGGCCGGACTACGATCGTGGTGGCCCATCGAGCCTCGACGGTGCGCGACGCCGACGAGATCATCGTCCTCGATGAGGGACATATCGCCGAGCGGGGCACCCACGAAGCTTTGATGGCGCGCCACGGAATTTACGCGGAGCTGTTCCATCGTCAGCTGCTCGAAGAAGAGTTGGCGGAGTACTGATGGTCCACGAAGAACAACCCGCGCGCGAGGTGCAGGTCTACGACACTCACCTGATCAGGTGGATCTGGCAGTTCGTGAAGCCTTACCAGCACCTGTTCTGGATTTCCGCGCTGCTGATGCCGCTCAACTCAGCGTTCGCGCTGACCCAGCCCTACATCGTCAAACTCACGATCGATATTTTCCTGGCTCATCGCAAAGTCGCGCCGCCGCGGTGGCTTGCACCGTTGATCGCGCGAGTCGCGCCCAATCACGGCCTGTTCGTGATGGGCGCACTGTACCTCGTGCTGGTCCTGGGCGAGTTCGCAACCTTCTATGGGCAGTTCTACCTGACCATGATGGTGGCGCAGTACAGCCTCTCCGACTTGCGCCTCGCGCTCTTCCAGCGCGTCGAGCAACTTCCGATGGCGTTCTTCGATCGCACGCCGATCGGCAGGCTGGTAAGCCGGATCAGCACCGACATCGATGCGATCAGCGAAATGTTTGGCTCCGGGTCACTGACCATCTTCATCGATTTCATGACTTTGGCCGGCATCGCGGTAATCCTGTTCACGCTCAATCCGCGGCTCGCGCTGTGGGCCTTTCTCGCAATTCCACCGCTGGTCCTGATCATCAACTTTTTCCGGGTGCGCGCACGCCTCGTTTATCGCGAAATCCGCGACCGGCTCGCCGCCGTCAATGCTTACCTTTCCGAATCGATCAACGGGATGGCGGTCATCCAACTCTTCACCCGTGAGGATGTCAGCGGCGGCGAATTTGACGAGCTCAATAAGAAAAGCCGCGATGTGCAGATGCTCGCCAACGTCTATGAGGCGGGACTTTTTTCGTCGGTCGAATCGCTCAGCGCGATCACGGTGGCGGTGGTCCTCTGGTCCGGCGGTGGCGACGTCATTCGCCACGCGATCACGATCGGCACGCTGTTCGCTTTTGTCGACTACACGCAGCGCTTCTTTGGCCCCTTGCGCGAGATTTCAAACAAATACACCACGCTCCAATCGGCGCTCGCCGCGGTCGACAAAATCGAGCGCTTGATGATGGAACCGATCACCATCACGAGTCCCGTGAAACCAACCAGCGTCGGCGCAAGGGGCGGAGCGGTCAGTTTCGAGCACGTCAATTTCGAATATCGCAAGGGCGAACCGGTGCTGAAGGACCTTAGCTTCCGGGTCGAGCCGGGGCAGAAGATCGCGATCGTCGGACCGACCGGCTCCGGCAAGACCACCATCATGAAGCTACTGAACCGCTTCTATGATGTGACTTCGGGACGCATCCTGGTCGATGGCGTCGACGTCCGCGAATGGGACCTGACCGCGCTGCGGCGCGCGATCGGCCTCGTGCAGCAGGACGTGTTCCTGTTCGCCGGCGACATCATGGAAAACGTGCGCCTCGGTCGCGCGGACCTATCTGAAGAGGGAGTTCGCCAAGCGCTCGCGCGGGCGCAGGCGCTCCGTTTCGTGGAACGGCTGCCGCTCGGCCTCGCGCAGCAGGTGAGCGAGCGCGGCGCGAATCTCTCCTCGGGGCAGCGGCAACTTCTCTCGTTCGCGCGCGCGTTGGCGTATGACCCCAGGATCCTGGTGATGGACGAGGCGACTTCGAGCGTGGACAGCGAGACCGAACGTCTCATCCAGATTGCGCTGAACGAATTACTGGCCGAGCGAACCGCCTTGGTCATCGCGCATCGCCTGTCGACGATTGAGCGCGCCGATCGAATCCTGGTGCTGGCGGGCGGCGCGCTGCGCGAGAGCGGCACCCATGAGGAGCTGCTCAAGCTGCGCGGACTTTACTACCGCCTCTTCGAGTTGCAGTACGCCGCCATTCAGGAGCCTGCGCGCGAGGCTGTGGACTGACGCGTGCAACGCAGCCTGCGCGGGTTCTTCGCAGTCGCCGCCGCGATTCTGCTCGCGGGATGCAACATCGGTTACATCGCGCGCGGCGCGTATGAGGAAGCGCGCATCTTGTGGAATCGCAAACCGATTCCCGAGGTGATCGCCAATCCCGAGCTTGCTCCTGAAGTCCGGGCCAGGCTCGAAACCGTTCTCGCCGTGCGCGATTTTGCGCGCGACCACCTCGGCCTCAAAGTCGGCGGCGCGTACACCACGGTATCGCCGGTGGATAAGGGCGCCATCGTCTACGTGGTGATGGCGGCGCCGCGCGATTCCCTCGAGCCTTACGAATGGTGGTTTCCGATCGTCGGGTCGGTTCCTTATCGCGGCTATTTCAACGAGGACCAGGCGCACGCGCTCGCCGCCGAGATGGAATCCAAGGGGTACGACACCATGGTGCGACCGGCGGTGGCGTTTTCCAGCCTGGGATTTTTCAACGACCCCCTGCTTTCAAATCTATTGCGCCTCGACAAGGTGGAACTCGCCGGCGTCATCACGCATGAGCTCTTCCATCGCACCTATTTTCTCCCCAGCAACGTCACCTTCGATGAGTCGGCGGCCAACTACGTCGGTAACCGGGGCGCGGTGGAATTTTTCAAGCAGACCGAAGGCGACTCGGCGCCCGATACCGTTGCGGCGCGCGGCGTTTTCGACAGCGATTTAAAGTTCGCGCGTTTCCTGCTCGTCGCGCAGGGGAAATTGCTGACGATTTACACCAGCAACCTTTCGAGTGACGAGAAGCTGAAGCGGCGCGCGGTTGCCTTCGAGGAGATCAAGGCCGACTACGCGAAGCTCAAGCCGACCCTGTCGGGGTTGGAGCGCTTCGACCTCGACAAGGAGCCGCTCAACAACGCGGTGCTGATTAATTATCTGATCTACTTTAAGGACCTCGACAACTTCGCAGCGCTGGAACGGCGCAATCACGGCGACCTGCGAACCACTATCGAGCGCATCATCGAACTCGCGAAGGCGCACCCGGACGATCCTTTCTATGCAATCTGGGAAGCGACTCGCGATGCGCCACCGGCTCAGAGCTCGCTGGGACTAATCGCGCCGCCTAGCTAAGTGGCAAGCAGTTCGATGAGGTCGATGGTAATTGCGCCCTCGTAACCCGCGAAGAAGTGATCGGCGCCCTCGATGATTCGCAATTGCGCGCCGCACTTCTCGGCCAATTCGGTGATGCCGCGCTTGGGGCAGTATGAATCATGATCTCCGGCGACGAGCACAATCTTTTTTCCGCTCGTGGCCAACGGAGAAAAATCGCCCATTCCGACTGGAAGCGCGATCGCGGCGATCGTCGCTATCTCGTTGAGCTCCGCGCCGGTCCGCATCGCGATCGCGGCCCCGAATGAATACCCAGCCATGATGGCGCCGTCGCTGGAAATCCCGGGCTGGGACAGGAGGAAACGCAGCGCGGCTTTCGCATCGTCCGCCTCACCTAGACCGCCGGTGTGTTCTCCCTCGCTCGCGCCGACGCCACGAAAGTTGAAACGAAGCGTCGCGAAACCGCGCTTCCACAATGCCTCGAGGATCGCCTCGACCACGTTGTTGTACATCGAACCGCCATAGAGCGGATGCGGATGACAAACCACCGCGGCGCGGGCAGCCCCGCTCGCCGGCTTCGCTATCAAGCCTTCGAGCGTAAGTTTACCGGAGGGGATGTTGACGGATTCTTCCTTCATCGGAACATATTCGTGAAAGCTGAGGATGGAGGCAATTGCAAAATTCGCCGCTGATCGAATGCTCGCCCGCCTCGCGCGATGGCTGAGGATGCTGGGCGCCGATACGCTCTTCGATGAGAACCTCGATGGCGCGGCGATGCTGAAGGCCGCACGGGCCGAAGGGCGCATCCTGCTGACCCGCGACAAGCGGCTGAGAACCGCGCCCGAGGTGCTGTTCCTCGATTCCAACGACTTCCGCGAACAACTGCTCCAGGTCCTCGCGCGCTATCCTTTCGACACCTCCCAGAGCGCATTCTCACGCTGCGCTCGATGCAACACGCTTCTCATCGAGGTCGATCGCGAAATCGTGCGACATCGGGTCCCGCCTTTCGTGTATGCGGCGAATGAGAAATTCTCCGAATGTCCGCGCTGCGCGCATATCTATTGGGGAGGAACTCATCGCGAGCGAATAGTTCGCGAAGCCGCGAAATTGGGCTTGGATTTGGCCGACAAAACCCGCGGTTGACTTTTAGGATTGTGTTAGACGCATTCCATTACTATAAGAAGAGGTCAGTCTGGGCATCTCCTTGATTAATGCCCTACGAGGAGGGGGGAGCCATGAAAAAAGCCCTATCGGGCCTCCTGATCGCGTTCATTGTCGGCCTCACCAGCAATGCTCATGCGGTATCGCTCACCCTCGAGGGCATGGGCTCCGGCGTCAGTGTAGGAAATTCGCAGGCGCTCTATGCGAGTGACAGTGGTGGCACTGCGGTACTGGTCACCGCGGTGGGGATGCCCGCGCCCGGCGGCGGTAAGATTTCCGAGCTCGGCGTCCCCTCGATGATGCCGGACGGGCGAGTGGTATTCGGCGCCGAAGTCACCACCAAGGGCGAACGCGGCTCGACCGATCGCCAGCAATGGAGCATCTTCATCGGCAATCCCGATGCGGCCATCCAACACCGCATCAACGCGATCGAGGTAAAGTCCAAACCGGTCTGGTGCGACCCGGTCTATCATGGTGATCCCTATCCGGTCGCCGATGCAGACGGACAAATTGCCTTCATGGCCGCGCTGGGCCGCGACCGCGATGCGCTGCTGCTCTATTCGCATGGCACGCTGTCCTGTCTCGCCGAATCGGGCACCAAGACCAATGAGGGCGACGAGATCGTGGTGCTCAGCTTCGGCAGTCCTCAGATGGGCGATCATGGCGAAGTGGTTTTCAACGCCTTTCTGAAGCCGTCCGCACGTCATCCAGCCCTACCGAGCGACGGCGGGGCTCCGGAGCGCCGTCATCTGCAAGCCGTATTAATCGCTACCCGCGCCGGCATTCATGAGCTGGCGGTCGAAGGAGATTTTGGGCCCAACCATACCCAGTATCAGCGGCCGTTCGGCTTGCCCAGCGCGATAGCCTCACCGCAGGGAACCCTGGTCGCATTCACCGCGAAGACTCCCAGTGGCGCCGCGCTCTTCCAGTACGACGGGACCGGAATGGTTCGCATGCTGCAGAGCGGAACCAATACCCCGCTCGGGCCGGTATCATATGTCTCGCCGGGGCGGCCCGGTCTGATGGCCGACGGCACTGCGGCAGTTCTGGCTGGATGCGCGCGAATTCCGGTGATTTTCCGGCTCAACCGCGGACTGCTCGATCTCCGGATTCAGCGCGGGCAGCTGACCCCGCTCGGCGCGATTATCGAATCGCTCGGCGACCCGGTGCTCACTGCGGCGGGTGCGATGTTCGTCGGCGCGACCGATACGGAAGGGCGCGAGCAACTCTACGTCCTCGATCGCGACGACGAATTCTTCGAAGTGGGATCGCCGGAAATGCTGTACCGGATCGCGTTTGATGGTGAGGAACGGCATGAGCACGCGATCTTCACCGGGACCTTGACCGTCAATCAGCACGGCGATTACGGCTACCTCGGCGGCAAGTAAACCGAGCAGCGCCTCATTTCCTGCCAGGCCACGACGCCGGCTGGAATGCTCCTGCGGCTCCTGATTAAATCCGCATCAGGCAGACACGCGAAGTGTGGCCTACCTCGACCGGACCAACAGGAGCATTAGTAATGGCGGCTTCCGAAAAATTCCTGCACCTGAACCAGCAACTCTATGACTATGTGATCGCGCACGGACACAACGGCGATCCGATTCTGCGCGATCTCGCCGACGAGACTCGCAAGCTCGGCAGAATCTCCGGGATGCAGATCGCACCGGAGCAAGGCACGCTGATGGGACTCCTCGCGCAGGCCATCGGCGCCAAGTCAGCCATCGAAGTCGGAGTGTTCACCGGATACAGTTCGCTGTCCGTCGCGCGTGCCCTGCCCTCGGACGGAAAACTGCTGTGCCTCGACGTCAATGAAGAATGGACCTCGATTGCGCGACGCTACTGGGAGCGCGCAGGCGTGGCGAGCAAGATTACCCTCCGGCTCGGGCCCGCGGTGGAAAGTCTCCGCGAGCTTCCCGCCGCGCACGCGATCGATTTCGCTTTCGTCGATGCCGACAAGAGCAACTACCGAATTTACTACGAGGAAATCCTCAAGCGGCTGCGGGTTAACGGCCTTCTTCTGATCGACAACGTGCTCTGGAATGGTCAGGTGATCGAGGCGACCGACAAATCCGACGATACGATTGCGATTCGCGCACTGAACGATTTCATCGCGACTGACACCCGGGTCGAGGCGGTGATGATCCCGGTCGCCGACGGCATCACCATCGTGAGAAAGAATTAGCTAGGCGCCGGGCGGTTTCGCGGCGGCAAAGGAGCGGCTGCCGCGAACCAGCTGCGCGCTTACGAGGTTGCGGTTGTTGAGAATCTGCCACGCGCTGTCGGGCCGTTCCTCGGGATAATCGATGCGCGCATTCTTGCAGATGGCGGCATGCTCGACTTTGAAGTCCGGCGCGGTGATCAGCAGCTCAGTCTTGCTGCCGTCGGCGCCGCGTGAGGTCCTGATCGCATCGACATGATCATAGGCGAGGCGGCTCGGCTCGATAGTCTGCAGCAGCGGCAACGTGACTTCGAGCAACGGCCCCTTCTCATCGCTGATAGTCGCATGCGCGCGAGTGCGATCGGCCTCAAACGCGATTTGCCCGAATGCGCTGGGATACCCGCGCTCGAAGATTCCCGCCGCCAGCGCCGTATGGCTGTTGGTGATCGAGGCCGCGGTGAATACCGCCGGCATCATACTGAGGCGGCATCCGAGCGCCAGTGTCGCATCGCGAAACGGACCGATGGGGCTTTGCGAATTGTCGATGATGAATAGCCTGCAATACGCCGGCACGGTCCGGCCATACTCCGGCGGCAGCCAGTCGAGCAGGATTTCCTTGCGCACCTCGAAGTAGACATTGATCATCGTGACATCGCTGCAGGCCCACGGCAGCGCCGGATACTCCGGCTTCGCGGACGGCACCTCGATGCGATATTTGTCGTGTCTGGCTCTTCCGAAATCGGGCACTGACCTCACCCCTAACCCCTCTCCCTTCGGGAGAGGGGAATCAGAAATGTGGACTTAACTTCTTGTTTCTTTTCCCCCTTCCCTGTAGGGGAAGGGGGCCAGGGGGTTAGGTTCTCCTCACGCCTGCGGCATCGGCGGCGCTTCCGGCCCGCCCTTGCTACTCGGCGCCTTCCTGGCGCGCTCCGCCATTTTCTCTTCGGTAAATTCCGGCATCACGTACTTCGCAAACCGCTCGAGGCTGGCCAGCACCTTCTGATGCGGGATCGCCTGATCGAAGTTGATCAACATTACCACCCGCTCGACGCCGACCTCTTCCCAGTAGCGCATGTTCTCGATGATCTCTTCCGGCGAGCCGACCGGAAACCCTTCGCGCAGTGAGAGAATCTCTGCCTGGCTCAGCAGCGCGGTCGCGTTGGCCTGCGCGGTATATGCGTGCGATGGATAAATCCCGCCGAGGCCGACCAGATGCGCCGCGGTCTGGAAGAATGAAAACGCCGCCGCGCCGCCGACCGCTTTCGCTTCGTTCGGATCCTCGCCGCAATAGAGCCAGCTCGCCGCGTTGACCTGGTTGTTGACGAATTTGCCGACCGGATCGCAATGCTTGATGATGCGCCGATAGTCCGCGACCAGCCGCCGATAATCCGCCGGCGTGCCGAGCGTGACCCCGAGCATCCCGATGCCGCGCTCGGCGGCCTGCACCGCAGTTTCCGGCGACGACACCGCGACCCACATGGGAGGATGCGGATCCTGAATCGGTTTCGGCAGCACGTTGCGCGGTGGCATCGAGAAGTACTTCCCGTGCCACTCGAACTCGTCCTCGGTCCACATCTTGGGAATCGCGCGGATGCACTCGTCCCACATTTCCTTGGTGCTGTCGGGATCGATGTTGAAGCCGCCGACCTCGGTCCAGGTGGCCGAGCGGCCGGTGCCGAACTCGAGGCGTCCGTTGGAAACCAGATCGAGCATCGCGGCGCGTTCGGCGATTCGCGCCGGATGATTCATCGGTGGGAGGCAAACCGAAATCCCCTGCCCGATGTGGATGCGCTTGGTCTTCGCCGCCGCGGCCGCGAGAAAAACCTCGGGCGCCGAGCCATGCGAATATTCCTCGAGGAAATGATGCTCGACCTGCCAGACCTGATCGAAGCCGAGTTCATCGGCGAGGATGATTTGCTCCATCGCCTGGTCGTACTCCCGCAGCTCGGACTGACGCGACCATGGCTTCTGGACTGAATGTTCGTAGAAGATTCCGAATTTCATGGGCGATGCTCCATCAATTCAGTTTTTGCAGGCTCGGACAAAATCCCAAACCCACCGTTCCTTCGCCGCAGTATGCTCCGGCCGAGGGTCCGAGCGGTGTCACCACCAGCTTGGCACACTTGAGCCGCTCGCGCGCGTCCGCCGCGAGCGCCTTCGCACCTTCGGGATTGTTGGCGTGGGTGACCACGACGATCGCTTCGCTGCCGGCCAGCTCGGTGTGCGCCAGCTCGAGCATCTTCGCGATGTTCTCCGCCTGGGTGCGCGCCTTGCCGATCACGGCGATCCGGCCCCATACGCGAATCAGGGGCAGCATCCGGCGCAGCGGTCCCACATTCATCTCATACAAGGAGATGCGGCCGTCGCGCTGCAGATACTCATTCGTGGCCGGCGCGTAGAAGCTGTCGATTTGGGGCGTGGCTTCCTCGATCGCGCCGACGATGTCTTTCAGCTCGGCGCCTCGCGCAGCCATCTCCGCCGCACCGATAGCGACGGCTCCCAGCGCGGTCAGCGCGCGTCCGGTATTCATCACCTCGACGTCGATCTTGCTGTCGCGCTTGGCCACCACCGCAGCCGCATACGCGGCGGTATAGGTCGAGCACGACTCGAACGGATTGATGAGGCATAGCACCCGTTCGCCGCGCTCATGCGCCTTGCGATACGCCGCGAGGAAGTCGGTGGGCATCGCGGCGGCGATGGTCGGGAGCCGTGGTTCATCTTTCAGGCGGCGATAGAACTCGGCGCGATCGAGCGCATCGTCGCGAAAGAACTCGGTTGCGAATGCGACCTGGAGTGGTGCGGTCTCGATGCCGAGGCGCGCGGTCTCGGCGGCGGGTAAATCGACGCTGGAATCGGTGACGATGGAAATTTCCTGATTCACTTTCCTACCGGGTGTTAGTTAATAAGCGTTTACCGCGCCCATCGGGTGCGGTCAACAGGCACTCGCGGCCATCGGCAAAGACGCGGAATCGGCTTCTGAATTCTCTTCTTGTTTAAGGTCTAGATTATATTTAAAGCTTGTCCCCAGTTGTCTTTTGTTGTAATCACACGACCAACGGAAATTCTGGCTCGAAGCGTTTGTGATAGCCAATGAGATAGGGAACCTCCTTGGTCGCAATTCCAAATAGTCGCGGGTGAGTCGATGAGGCGTTCAAGGGCAAATGGACGACGTAGGCTCGGTGGATCTCGACTGACGGTCGCTATGCTGGTGATCGCTGCGACGGTATGGGGACTCGCAGCTTCCGCAGGTAGTTTACGCGACGCCGGAGGGAATTCCGCGCAGGTCACCGGCAATCTACCCGGACAGACACTCTGGACTTACTACAATACCTTAGGCGGCCCGACAGGTGCCGGCGATAACATCATCACCCTGGTTAACCCCAACGGGACCGCCAATCCCAATCTTGGAGGTGTGGCGGCAAACACCTGCGCGATGATCTATGTGTTCGACGACGACCAGGAGATGGGTGCGTGCTGCGGATGTCCGCTAACCCCGGCGGGAATCGAGACGTTCTCAGTGGAGAATGATTTTGCCGCTAACTGGGGAATCTCAGGTGCAGCGGGTCAAGACAACGGCAACGGTTCAATCGCGATCGTCGCGGTGGGCGCCAATGTACCGTTTGTTCCGCCCGGATCTCCTGGCAATGGTTTCTTCTGCCCGGCCACGCAGAGCGCGGCGTGCAACGGCGGATGCGATCCGACCAATCATCCGGGTTACAGCGTCACCACTGCAACCAACCTGCTCGGCAGCATTGTTCACAACCAGACAATAGTTACCGCGGACGGCGTCAGTACCATCAAGGGCGGTCTTACCGAATCGCCGCTGTTCGACAATGGCACCGGAGACCCGACCAATCTCGCCTATCTGCAAGCCCAATGCGGCGCGCTGGTCGGTAACGGTACCGGTGGCGGAATCTGCCAATGCCCACGGCCCGATCCCGATGCAGCCCCTTCGCCACATCCCGCGACTCCGACCTTGACGCTGCCCCTGCCCCTTTTTACCTTCCCTCCCCAGGTAGTCTTCATAAGCAATGGGCAATATAGCGGCACTCTTCAAAGCCAGGGAGTGACCCTGCCGATCACTGGCACACTGGCATATCTCTCGGGGAGCACGCAGTATATTAAGCTGGGTGTTTCGGGCGACATAGGAGGACAACCGACCACCAGCGATTCGTGGGTAACAACTACACCCACCGTCATTAATGAGTGGGATATCTTATCAACTGACCCAACGACCTGCCGGGAGAAAGTCTTCTCTGGAGACTCTTATCCACAGTGCTCCGCATGGAGCCGGACGCCAGATGGGCCCTATGCTCTTGAATGCACTGTCACCGTGCAAGGCAACCAGGCCACGCTGGAAATTTTGGCTAGTTTGAGCGCTGACAATAAGTTGGTTCAGCTGCAAGAGAATACCACTATCAGTGGCGTGACGGATTCCATCACTATCAACATGACTGATCAAGGAACCACCCCCCCAGCACTCAGCGACTTCGATCTTCCGAGCATTTGCCCATAACCCGCCTTGAGGTGTGCGCCATCTCTCGGCGCTACCGGCGTCTCGGCGGCGGGTAAATCGACGCTGGAATCGGTGACGATGGAAATTTCCTGATTCACTTTCCTACCAGGTGTTAGTTCATAAGCGTTGACCGCACCATCCATCGGGTGCGGTCAATGAACTCTCCCGCGTGCTCGTTTTGCTCAAAACCCGAACCCTCAACCGCCGGTCGCGAGGACGCAGGCCCCTGGTGTGCGATCGGTTCTGACTCAGCGCATTGGGCCAACCTCTTGGACTAACGTTTGCCACGCACCACGGGTAATGCGAGTCTAATCCTGCAACCAAAAATGCAAATCCCGTGTAAAGCGACAAGAATCCGGACCTGCTTCGCCATTGCGCTTTTCGTCGCGGGTATCGGGATTCCGACGTCGAGCGCAGCCGCGCGCCCGGCGGATTCGAGCGCGCCTGAACTACCTGCTTCTGCCCTCTCCGTTCCCAATGTGATTGCTGATTTGGCCCGTGGACAGGACGATCTCCTTCACAACCAGCGAAACATCGTCGACTCGGGCTCCTTCTTTAATTACCTCGCTAATTCCGGTCAGGGAGTCGCAGCCGATAGCCTGGGGCACGTTTATGTCTCAGACAATGGGAACGACCGGATTTTGGGCTGGCGCAACATTAGCGCCTTGGTAAACGGCCAAGGGGCCGACTTGGTACTCGGCCAACCCGATTTCCTATCCTATTTTTGTAATCACCGGTGAGTCCGCCGCCGCGCCATTCGCGGTCACCAGCCGATGCATCACACCGTTGGCCCCGGGAGCGGGCTGTAAAGTTTCGGTGACTTTCAGGCCGGAGAATACCACCCCGCAAAGTGGAAAGTTGATCATCAACGATAACGTGGTTGGAGAACCGCAGGAGGTGGGCCTGTCAGGTACTGGCCGGGCGCTAAAGGTGAAGAAATAGCAGACGCGTGACGAGGGTTAGCGAGAGCCGCAGTATGGAGGTCGTTTTTCGTCTCGTGGCAATGGGCTGGGTGGGGGAGAAATTCTGTAATGCCTTCTCTACTACCCATCATGAGTTTGACCTGATTCGCTTCCTACCAACTGTTAGTAGTGCGTCAACTGAAGGAGTAGTGAACCTTCGTCAGTTGCTCGGATACTCGCCAAAGCTTCGCCGCGACCTCGGCATCCTTTGCGGCGGCGCTCGGGTTGGCTTTGGTCGGATAGCCCCACATCTCCGCGAAACCATCGGGACCGATATAGTCGCCGCCGTGAACTTCCGGCGACACCGCCGCGTAGAGCGTCGGCAAGGCGCCCATTGCAGCGCTCTGCGCGAGCATCCCGTTGATGCTGCCCCATAGCGACTCCATCGCGGAGGATCCGGTCATGCGCGGGCCGGCGGCCTGCAGGTTGGTCGCGGCGTATCCCGGATGACATGCGACCGCGAGCAGCTTCGCATGCACCGCATCGATGAGGTGTTGCAGCTCCAGGTTGAACAGCAGGTTCGCCAACTTGCTCTGCCCGTACGCGAACCATTTGCGGTAGCCGCGCTCCCATTGGAGATCGTCGAAGCGGATGCGTCCCATCCGATGCGCCCCGCTGGCCACATTGACCACCCGCGCACCGTCGGTGGCAAGCAACACATCGAGGAGCAATCCGGTCAGCGCGAAATGCCCCAGGTGATTGGTCCCGAACTGCATCTCGAAGCCGTCGACGGTTTTGCGATACGGCAGCGCCATCACGCCGGCGTTGTTCACCAGGACGTCGAGACGCGAATGCGATTTGTGGAATGCATCGGCAAAGTTGCGAATCGATGCGAGGCTCGACAGATCGAGTTCCATCACTTCGACCATCGCGCCCGGATTCGACGCGATGATCTGCGCGGCGGCCGGGTTGGCTTTGTCGAGGCTGCGGCAGGCGAGGATCGTATGGGCCTTTTTTCGCGCGAACTGCAGCGCCGCCTCGTATCCGATTCCACTGTTGCCGCCGGTGACGATGACGGTCTTTCCCGCGAGATCCGGCATGTCGTCCGCGGTCCATGGTTTGGCGTTGGGCATCTCGACGTTCTCCTCGATGCGGCGGTTACGTGCGTGTAGCCTACCCGCCGCATCGATCAGCTGCGAGCGACCTTTGCTATGAACCTGGCCTCGCGATAACTACTGACTTCATGATGCGAGGCGAGCAATGACGATGCAGCGTCCCATTCGATTTGGAATTCTCGGCGCCGCGAAGATCGCGCCCAACGCTCTCACGCTTCCCGCGAAGACGGTCCCCGAGGTCGAAGTCTCCGCGGTCGCTGCACGTGATCCGGCACGCGCTCGCGAGTTCGCCCAGGCCAATGGAATCTCGCGCGTCCTCCCGACCTATGAGGACCTAATCGCCGATCCGGAAATTGATGTCATTTACAATCCGCTCCCGAACTCGCTCCACTGCGAGTGGAGTATCCGCGCGCTCCAGGCAGGCAAACACGTGTTCTGCGAGAAGCCCATCGCCTCGAACGCGGCTGAAGCCGAGCGGATGGCGCAAGTCGCCGATGAAACCGGCTTGCTACTCGTAGAAGCGTTTCACTACCGCTATCACCCGCTCGCCGATCGGATCCGCGAGCTGATTCGCACCGAAGCCATCGGCAAGCTCCAGCGCGTCGAGGCAAACTTCTCGGTGCCGATTCCGCCGAACAACATTCGCTTCGATTGGGACCTCGCCGGCGGCGCGACGATGGATCTCGGATGCTATCCGCTACACATGATTCGCTACTTCTCAGGTATGACTCCGCGGGTCATCGCCGCCAGGGCGCAGGTCGGCCCGCCCAACATCGACGTTACGATGGAAGCCGACCTCGAGCTCGCGCCCGGCGTGTCGGCGCGGATGACCTGCTCGATGGCCGCGGACGCGCAGCTCGGCGCCAGCTTCCTCGCGCGCGGCGATCGCGGCGAGCTCAAGGCGACCAATCCGGTGGGACCACATTGGGGACATCAGCTCACGGTTACGACGCCCGCGGGAACGACCAACGAAACGGTGCCAGGCGACACCAGCTACACCCATCAGCTGCGTGCCTTGGTCACGGCGCTGCGAGGGGACCGGAGCGCATTTCCGACCGACGCGCACGATGGCGTCATAGGGATGCGCATCATCGACGAGGTCTATCGCGCGGCCGGGTTGCCTCCTCGTGGCGTGGATTCGGGCAGTCTGTGAGGAGAAGATTTAAAAGAAGGCGCCTATTCCATAAGGGTTATCTAGCTTCGTTTAGTAGAAACGCCCAAGTTAGAGACGTTTCACCGCTTAGAACAACAGGGTCTGTAATTTAGCCTGGACCTGTACGAATGTCGGTCGCGGGCATTTTCCTAAAAACCTAACAGCGCGGCCGATGTAGTCAATCGATCTGATATGATCCACGAGAATGACGCCAGTAACGGTTTGGTTTGCTGGGATGGGAACTTCGAAGGGATACTTTTTCGGTTGATTCGTTATAGGACAGACGACGCATAAGCTGCCGCCGCCGTTATAGACTTTTCGCGTCAACACGATAGCGGGACGAACACCTTGCTGCTCGTGCCCAAGAGCGCGAGCGGGCTCGATATCGAGGTCGATTTCAATGAAATCGCCATCTTCTGGGACGTACCTAGGCGTTGGTCGTTACCAAACTTCTTTACCCTTCGGTTTGCCCCAATCTGTTTCTTCGTGGCGATTCTCCGGGGTGATTTGACCTACGAGATCCTGAAGTTCGTCAACGCCTAGACGACGGATCAAATACGGTCCTGAGCCATGCCAACTGAGGGCACCCTCGCTGGCGGCGTTCAGCGTATCGTAGGGACCGATAAAATCATCTCCATAAAACACGACGTATTTCCCCGCGTGTTGGGTTTCCAGCTTGCCCCGCATCGCTTCATACGCACGCATTTCTATTTCCAGAGACATTTCTCTTTCCTCTTGAGTTTTTCCTCTTCAGGACCCTTCTCAACATTTTAATCCTTATGTCAAGACGATCATAGAAAAGACGTGTCTCCATGGGCGCGTGTGTGGCGCTAGCCTCGGTTAACTAATCGCCGATCCGCGCGACCGTGGCGGGCGACACCAGCTACACCCATCAGCTGCGTGCCTTGGTCACGGCGCTGCGAGGGGACCGGAGCGCATTTCCGACCGACGCGTACGATGGCGTCATAGGGATGCGCATCATCGACGAGGTCTATCGCGCGGCCGGGTTGCCTCCTCGTGGCATGAACTCGGCCGATTCTATTTCCGGATCGTAAAGCGCAGCCCCGCCCATTCGTCGTCGATGCGGGTGATCCTGAAGTCGACGAGGCCGCAATCAAGCCCGGTCTTGCGGACCACGTTCTGGCTGAGGACAGATTCGCCGCTCGCGCCTTTGCGCCAGATGATCCAGAGCCTTCCAGATGCCGCGTGAGTCTTCATCGAAGCAATCCCTACCTTCAGTTCTTCGATCGAGCGTACGAACCATAGCGTGAGGTCGCGAGCACGCGCGCCAGGCTGGATTTTCGCGCCATCCGGGAGCGTATCCAGCGTCGCGCGGAATCCGGACGGAGCATTTAATACTGCGACCGTCGCCCCTGCCTTGATGCCGAGCTTGTCTACTAGAGATTTACCCTCATACGCCGCGAAGACCGAAAGCTTTCGCCCGCCGATGGGAGGATTGCTACGCGCATCGACCAGCGTGCTGCTGATTTGAGCCCAAGTCGTCGAGAGTGCGTCGGGCAATAATTTCCTGATCGTCGCGACGTTGTCCTGCTTGCCCTCGACCAAAATGAATGGAACGTTGACGAGGATGCTATGCGATCGCATCGCCACCGCGGTATCGCGCCCGGTGGAGGGACTGCTCGACAGATCGATGATGACGACGCCCGGTAGCTCGGATTTCTTGCGACCTATCTCTTTGCTGTTCCATGGCCCGCTCACGACGCGATAGCCAAGGGCATTCAGCTCCGATGCGCGCTTTGTCTCGTCAGCGCCAGACTGCACCAGCCAGACCAGCGGCGCATCGCAGTTCGTATTCTTGACCTTCTTTCGAACTGCCACGACTCGCTCTTGCCGACGCGTGCTCAAGGCCTATTCGCCGATGGGGGCGACCTTCCGATATGCCCACGCGTGCGACATCAGCAGGCTGACAACCCTGCCATCCTTGTCGACGCGGAAGACCAAGGGCTCGCCCGCGGGCCGGCCCGCCTCGAGCGTGAACACCAACGGATCATCGGTGGGCACCAGTCGCTGATCCGGGGCGGGCGGAACCGTGGCGCTGCCCGGATTGAGGATGACCAGCTCGCCGCGACGGCTTACCATCCAGAGCACGCCGCCCATCTGAGGGTCCTCGTATCTCCCGATGAAACGACGATACTTCTCCGGCGTTGGGACCGGCTTGGGCAGCGAATGCATCGCCTCGGACGCGGCGCGAATTGCTGGAATGATCGCCTCCAGCAGTTCATATCCGATGGTCTCGAAGGCCATGTGCGGATTGGCATTGGTGAGGACAATCGTGCCGACGCGATGCTGCTGGTTGAAAGTAATCTTGGTCAGGAAGCCGTGAATTCCACCGGGGTGGTTGTGGTAGATATTCTCGCCGCGGCGGTCTGCGCGCCATCCGAGCGCGTAGCCGGCCATCCAGCTCGGTTCCATCAACTGGATGCGATGCAAAGCGGAAAGCGAGTCGCCCTTGAGCACCTGCGCACCGCAACGCTCCGGCGCCTCGGTACGGAACTGGAGCGCAATCCATCGCGCGAGGTCGTTAACCGTCGAGTACAGCGAACCCGCGGCGGCCCATCCATGAAGTATCGGATGAGGTGCGAGCTGCGGTTCGCCTTCCACGGTGCGAATCGTGTATCCGGTGGCCATCCGGGAGCGCATCGAATCAGTCAGATGAAAACCACTGTCCTCCATCCCGAGCGGCTCCAACAGATTGCGTTGGATGTAGTCGGGATAATGCTCGCCGCTGACGCGCGTGATCACTTCGCCGAGCAGCGCGTACCCCAGGTTGGAATATTTGTACTGCGACTCGGGCTCGATCACGATTTCCGTTCGTCCCAGCCCCGCGACCATCTCTTCGATCGAGGGAAAGTCCAGCTTCTCCCATCCATTGGTGGGGCCTTCGCCCGCCAGCCCTGAGGTATGGGTAAGCAATCGGCGAATCGTCACGTCCTGCGGCTTGCCGAAGCGCGCTTTCACTGCGCCAAATTCCGGAATGTAGCGGACCAGGGGATCGTCGATGCCGAGTTTGCCCTCGTCGCGAAGCTGCACAATCGCAGTCGCCGTGAAGGTCTTGGTGATCGAGCCGCATCGGAAGACCGTATCGGCAGTGGGGAAGCGATCGCTCGCCAAATCGGCGTAACCGAAGCCGCGGCTCCAGACGTGTTCCTGATCGTGCACGATACCGATCGCGGCGCCCGGCACGCGCTCGCGCGCGAGCGCGCGATCGATGATTCCTTCGAACTTGGGAATTAGCGGCTTTAAAATCGAATCTTCCATGAAACATCCCCGCGTCGGCAGTGGCCGCCGCATCTCGCGCAACCTTTTTGCGATAACTACCAGCCTCGACCATCGCGTATCACTTTTATCCGAATGGCGTAAAATATTTTGGTGAAGCGGAATCCGTTTCCATGGTTCCCGTGGTGGCCGCCGATCGAGGACACCCACTATCTGCCGATCATCATCGTCGGCGTTCTGATTGCGGCCGGAATCGCATATTGGGTTTTATAGTCGGCTTGTGTCGTTGCCAGAATCGGTGAAAGCGCCCCTGCTAATCGTCGCCATCCTGGTATGCGTCACGATCCTGGCCATGACGCATGGTGCGCGCGCCGCCTGCTCGGATCCCATCGATGCTCCCGCCGCGGTGCAGGTCGGCGATCGCCTTTTTCGCGAGACCCGATTCGCCCAATTCTTCTTCAACTTTATTACCCAGAACCCGAAGCGTGACGTGAACACGCCATTGCTGCATGGCGATCCGGTGATGAACAACGAGCAGAATGCCGCCGGCAAGCCGCTGCGCGATCCCTTTCGCAATCAAAGCATGAACTGCCGCAACTGCCACCTCGGCAATGATCTGCTGGGCGTGTCGAAGCAGGATGGACGTACCTACTGCGATTTCGCGCAGCGCAGCCCTATCCCGGCGCGCTCCGACGGGCTTCTCACCACGCCCCGCAATGCGCCGCTGCTGGTGAGCGACACCATCCCGCGCCAGGTTCCGACGTTGTTCCACTTCGATGGCGAGTTCGCGAGCATCGAGGATCTCACCCTCGCGACAATGACCGGGCGCAACTTCGGATGGCTTCCGACCGAATTCGCGCAGGCCGAGGCGCACATCATCAATGTCATCAAAAATGACAACGGCAAGAATGCGCTGGCGCGGCGCTACGGATGTGGCGGCTTTCCCTACAGCGTGGTCTTGCTCGGGACTGACCCGAAGCTGCCCAAGGGTCTGGTGCTGCCGTCGCAATATCGCATCGATGTGACGACCGCGAGTGACGACGCGATCCTGCAGGACATCGGCGCGTTGATCCTCGCCTACATGGGCTCGATAGCCTTCGACCTGAACGAACCGCCCTCGCCCTACGATGTGTTCCTGACCAAAAACGGATTGCCGACCGCTCCCAATGCCAGCGAGACGAATCTCGCATACGCGCAGCGCCTGCTCGGCCTCATCAACCAGCTTAACAGTCCGAAGTTCGTGACGCCGAAGGATGGATCATTCAAACTTCACAAGCAGAAGTTTCAGTTCGGTGCGGCGGAGTTGCAGGGGCTAAGGGTCTTCTTCACTCAGCCCTTGGCTCCAACCTCGACCAGCGCGGGCAACTGTATCGCATGTCATACGCCGCCGGCCTTCACCGACGACATTTTCCACAACACCGGCGTCGCGCAGTTGGAATATGATGCTGCTCATGGCGCTGGTCAGTTCATGGCGCTCGCGATTCCCGACCTGAATACCCGCAATGCCGACTTCGATGCCTACCTGCCGCCGACGCCCAATCATCCGAACGCGAGCGGCGTCTTTCGCTCCCCGGCCTCGTCGGAAAATCCGGGGCTCACCGACCTTGGGGTATGGAACATCTTCGCGAATCCGGACCTGCCGAATCCGCAAAGTCCGCTGACGCAAATCCTCTGCGGCGAATTCAGCAATGTGGCGTGCACCCCGGATGCGATCCTTCCGATGGCGATTGCGTTTTTCAAAACCCCCTCGGTGCGCGATCCCGGCCAGTCCAATCCGTATATGCACAACGGATCGCTCGAGGCGATTTCGGATGTGCTCACCTTCTATGGACAGGTTTCCTCGATGGCGCGCGCGGGACAGCTCCGCAATGCCTCGCCCGAATTGTCCAATGTCTTCCTCAACGCCGACGATGTCCCCGCGCTGACCGCCTTCCTCAACTCGCTCAACGAGGACTATCGCTGACGCTTACCGGTTGACCCAGCGCCCCGGCCTGCGTTCCGCGACGGCCTTGATCCCTTCGCGATGGTCCTCGGTCTTCATCAGCATCGACTGCTCGATGAACTCGAGATCGGTCGCTGCCTGGACGGCTTCCGCGAGTCCGCGCCGCGCGGTGGTACGCGTTGAAACCACTGCCAGTGGAGCGTTCTCAGCGATCTCGGCGGCCAGCGCGGTAGCCGCTTCGCGCAATTTGTTCGGCTCGACGAGGACATCGGCCAGTCCCCACGCATGCGCCTCTTCACCGTTGATGCGCCGCCCGGTGAGGAACATCAGATTCGCCTTCTGGTGGCCAATGAGGCGCGGGAGGGTATAGGTCAATCCGAATCCGGGATGAAATCCGATCTTCACGAAATTCGCCGCGAAGCGCGCCTCGGGCGACGCCACCCGAAAATCCGCGACCAGCGCGAGGCCGAATCCGCCCCCGATCGCGGGTCCCTGGATCGCGGCCACAATCGGCTTCTTGCAACTGAACAGGCGCACCGCCTCCGAGTAGAGCGGATTTCCCCCCGCCTGGCCCGGCTCCGCGCCGGTCGGCTGGCGATTGGCGAAGTTGGCGCCCGCGCAAAACGATCTGCCCTCGGCCGACAGCACCGACGCGCGGCAATCGCCATCTTTGTCGAGCGTGTCGAACGCGCTGACCAAATCCCGGATGAGCGCGACATCGAAATAATTATGCGGCGGGCGATGAATCTCGACCTGCGCCACGTAGTCTTTGGTCGCGACCGTCACGTCTCCGAACTTTGCTTCCGTCATGGCTGAATCCTCCTCGCCTTGGCGCGCCCATCATTGCAACCCGAGGCCCTCGCCGTCGAGAGCGACGTTAGCCTTGTTGATCAGAGGCCGCCTGCGTGCCAGACCTGATGCATCACCACCGATGAGACGCGATGAGTAGCCCTCCGCATTCGCCGATTCTCGAGGCTATTGAGATCTCGAAGAGCTATGGCGCGCGACTCGCGCTCGACAACGTGAGCCTCGCGGTCAAGCCGGGTGAGATCGCGGGATTGCTCGGCCCCAACGGCGCCGGTAAGACCACCACGCTGACGATTCTGTCCACCCTGATGCGGCCCGATCGCGGCCGCGTGCTCATCGCCGGCCAGCCGCCCAAGTCCGATCCACGGGTCCTGGGGCGGATGCTCGGCCTGGTGCCGCAGTCGCTCGCGCTGTATCCCACCCTGAGCGCCGCACAAAACGTATGGCATTTCGCGCGGATGCAGGGGCTGTCGCGCGCCGAGGCAACCGAGGCCTGCGCGCGGGTGCTCGACGAGGTGGGGCTGAGCGAGCGCGCCGGCGACCCGATGCATTCGTTTTCGGGCGGGATGAAGCGCCGTCTCAACCTCGCCTGCGGAATCGTTCATCGGCCCGCGGTGCTGATGCTCGATGAGCCGACGGTCGGCGTCGATCTGCAATCGCGCGAGCAGATCTTGACTCTGGTTCGGCGCTGCGCTGAGGCTGGTGCGGCAGTGATATACAGCACGCACTATATGGAGGAGGCCGAGCGCATTTGCGATCGGGTGCTCCTGATCGATCGGGGCAAGTTGATCGCCGACGGCAGCGTCGAAGAACTGGTCGCGCTCGGAGGCGCGCGCCCGCGCCTGGAGCTGACCTATCGCGGCACTTTGCCCGAGCAATGGAAGGACGGCCTGGCCGACGTTCAGGAGATTACCCAGGTGACCGGCGAAGGGCGGCTCGCACTCGAAATGAAAAGCCTGGCGCAAGTGCCGGGAGTTTTGCAGCAACTGCGCGCCTCGAACATCAACGTGATCGACTTCAGCGTACACAGCCCGAACCTGGCCGACGCGTTCATCGCGCTGACCGGTCGCACCCTGCGCGACAACGTCTGATGCCCCGCGCAATCTGGCTGACAATTCAAAACGAGGCGCGGCTCCTCATCAAGGATCCCATCGTGCTGTTCATGCTGCTGTTTGCGCCGGTGGTGATCATCACGGTGGCCGGCTATGCGCTGGGCGAGCTGTATGGCGGATCCGCCGGCTCGATCCGACTTCCAGTAGTGAATCATGACCACGGAGAAGTAGCGCAGGGCATCATCGATGCGCTGCGCCGCCAGCCCTCGATCACGGTCGAGTTGCTCGACGATCCCGACACGGCGCGACGCCTGGTGAGCCATCGCGATCGCACCCCGATCGCGATCGAAATTCCCGCCGGCACCACCGATGCGGTCGTGGCGGGTCGCGATCCGCAACTGATCCTGTTCGTCGATCCGGTCAGACGCATCGAAGTCAACGCGCTCGAACTTCACCTCGATGAGCTCTGCCGCACGGTGGGCGCGCAGGCGCGTGCGACCGCACAGCAGCGCCTCGAGCAGGCGGACAACGACTTGCGCACCAGCCTCCAGCATCTGTCGGGCGAGATTGCGAGCGAGCGGACCCAGTTCCACAGCGAAGCTGCGAACCGGCAAACCAGGATCGAGGCATCGATTCGCGCGCAGATCGATGCTGCCCTCAAAGAGGCTGCCGCCGAGGCTTCCGAAACCATAAAGACGCGCCAAAACGCGGCCTGGTCGGACGTGCAGCGTCAACTCGCCGAGCGCGAGACCATCCTGCGCACGATTCAGAACTACCTCGCGCAACTGCAGGCAAGTCAGCGCGCATTCGAGGATTGGCTGGCGAAGCTGAAAACCCTTGCGGGCAGACACGCGGCGGACATCCCGCCACCTCCGGCGTTTCCTACTCCTCCGGCCGAGGCCCAACTTGCGAAGCTGAGCCAGCCGATCGTGCCGCCCACCATCGAAACCACGCTACCCCCACCTTCGCCCGAAGCATTTGCAGTCAAGCTTCCCAAATTGCCCGCGATGCCGGACCTCGACGCTGCCGCCGAGCTGAATCGTTTCGAGGCCTCGCGGGTTCCGACCCTGCCCGGCGACCTCGGCTTCGTCGAGCGCCCCGCCACTGAGGGCGAACTGACTGTCATCAATGCATTCGACCAGTACGTTCCCGGCTTCGGAATAACTTTTTTGCTCATCGGCATGATGCTCGGCATCGCGCTCACGCTGTTCGACGAACGTGACTGGGGCACCCTGCGGCGGATGCGCGTGAGCGGCGCGCCGCTGCCCGGTTTGCTGCTGGGAAAATTGATCGCACGCTTCATCGTCGGCATATTGCAGATGGTCTTGCTGTTCGCGGTCGGTCGGGTGCTGTTCGGAGTCGCGCTCGGGCGCTACCCGCTCGCACTGCTGATTCCTACGGTCGGGATCTCGTTCGCATCCGCGGCGCTGGGTCTAGTGATAGCTTCGATCTCCCGCACTCATGATTCGGTAATGCCGTTTGGCGTAACCTTGAGCATGGCGATCGCGGCAATCGGCGGATGCTGGTGGCCGTTGGATTTCGAGCCCGGCTGGATGCGTATGCTGGCGCGCTTCGCGCCGACCACCTGGACGATGCAGTCCTACAACGATTTGATGATCCGCAATCAGCCGCCGTCGGCGACGCTCTGGCCCTTCGCCGCCACCATGGGTCTAGGAGTGTTGTTCCTGCTCTTCGGCCTCATCCGCTTCACCACACTGGAAGACTAGCTCTAGCAGTTTGCGGAAAAGCAGTCTGCGACCCTGACGACATTGAATCCAAAAGCGCACTCTCGCGATTGTTGTAATGCTTAATCTTCACCAGTCGCTCTGTTAGCCCTCATGCTGAGGCTTCAGTTTTCAAACCAGCTCGATGCGCAGATCGCGACCGATAGCGTGTGCCGCGCGCGTTAGGGTTTGCAGCGTCACCGAGGCATTTTTCGGATCGAGAAGACGATCCAGCGCCGCGCGGCTGGTGTTCATGCGCCGCGCCATCTCTACCTTGCTGATTTTGTCCTTCTCCATCGCCTGCTGAACTTGCCAGGCCAGGGTCTCTTTCAGCGCGACCGCGCGGGTCTCTTCGAGGACGCCTTCCTCTTTGAGGAAGTCCTCCAGTGACGAGCCGATATGCTTATTCCGCTTTCTCATTTCGTAACCTCCTTCATTCTCCGTTTCGCCAGGGCCAGGTCATCCGCAGGCGTTTTCTGCGTTTTCTTGATAAACCCATGCACCACCACGAGCATCTGATCGTGAAAGCATAGGATAAGCCGCGCTATCCGCTGGCTCGGAAGCGACGAGCGCACTTCCCAAAGACCATCTTTAAGGCTTCGCACTAGTGGCCTCCCAATCGGCCAGCCGAACTGCACTCGCATGAGGTCAAGCCCGATAGCGTGCCGGTCGGGCTTGTCAAGACCGCGCAGCCAATCGAGCACCGGGGACCCGCCCGCTTCCGTGCGGTAAAACCGGACCGGAATCTCCGGAGTTTGTTCCTCCCGGCTCACAAAACAATTATGTACCAAAAGTGATACGAATATCCAGCGGGTCTTTCGGCCGGGAGACCGGCTTTCCATCAGCTCGGAAACTCGCTGGTCACATGGGCCCGCAGCCGAACCAATAGGGTAACGTGTGAGCGCGGCGCGATCGTGAAGCCTCCCGCGACGGGGCCGGAGCGAGGTTACGGTTCAATCGAATCCGGTCTCAATCACGGTGAATTTTCCAGCACTGGGATCGTATAGCTCCGCTTTGCTGCCGATTTCCTGCTCAATCGACTGGCAGTTCCCATAAGCTCCGTAGCACAACGATTTGCCGGCCCCGACTAACAGTACTCGGCCATCGTTGAGCAAAGTCGCGGAGGATTGGTCGCCAGGTTTGATCATCCCATCTATCGAGCGGAACGTTCCGCTCGCTGGGTCGTAAACGGCCGCGGTCTCCGGGTCCGGGTTGCCGACCAATAGAATCTGTCCGTTAGCAAGGAGAACCGGGCCGCACCGCAGCGGGAGTCCAGGTGTATCGGGCCAATTTGCGGGGACCGGCAAGGGATTGGTAGGGGTAAATCTCCCGGTATCCGGGTTGTAAAGCTCAGCGGTATTCAAGCGGCTCAGGATTGGACTGGCGATGGGCTCGCTCGCTGGCGCATTCGGACCGAGATACGGGTCGGCGATGGCACCGAGTGCCGGTTCGCCGCGACCCCCCGCGATCAGTACTCTGCCATCCTTCAGCAGCGTCCCGGACCCCCCCCGTGCGGTACACTGTCGGAATCCCGGTCTCCCCGAACCGGCCTGTGGAGGGATCGTAAAGCCAGGCCTCTGCGTGAAGGACTGGTCCCACGTCGGTGAAAAGAACCCGGTCGTCTTTCAGTAGGATCGCTTGGTCAGCGCCGCCCCAAACCTCTCGGTTTCCGGGTGGGCTCGAAAACCTGCCAGTGTCAGGATGATAGAGCAAAAAACGACGATTTCCAGACCCTGCGTGGCCGCCGAAGATCAGCACGTTGCCATCGTGGAGCAGTAGCGCTGTATGCTGATACCTTGAGGATGGCATCGAATCTGTCATTTCGAAGCTGTTGGTCGCCGGATCATATAACTCCGCAGTCTTCAGGATATTCTCCGGCGGACAAAGGTCAGACATCCCATCGGAGCAACCGCCGGTCACCAACACCTTCCCGTTGAGCAGCCGAGTCGCGGTGAAGTACATGCGTCGGGCGCTCATTGATCCTGTCGGCGTGAAACGCTGTGTAGCTGGGTCATAATGTTCCCCGGTAGCAATCGGCCCGGTATTGCCGTTTGCCCATCCACCGAGAAACAATACCCCTCCGTCCAGCAGCGGCGTCGCCCCATAGTTGAATCGGTGATTAATCATCGGGCCCGAGTAACTGAACCGATTGCTCGAAGGATCAAAGAGGACCGAGGGCGACATACGGCTCCCCGCCTTTGACATCGAAGAATCTTCTATCGCACCGTAGTCAGGATCGTCCGTGAAGAGTACCCGGCCATCTTTGAGCAAGGTTGCCAAAAAGGCTTGCGCCGGAGCGGCGGATGCCATAATTGCGAAGAGCATCGGAAGGACGAGCGCGGCTCGCCATGTTTCCGCGGTCTTTCCGACGGATCTGCGATAACCCAGCACGATTTCCATTATGCGCTTTCAACCCAGAACATCGTAGCGCAAACTCGCTCACTGCCAGGTTAGCAGGCACGCGCCGTGGCGCGGAGGTTCACCGGCCGAATGCTCGAAGAACGCGGATCGAGTCCTTCCATTGTCATTGGATGAGCGAGCGACTTTGCGTCGCTCGCGACGATGTGGCGTGTACGCTACGCGTCGGTCCACTTCCAGTTGGCGATTTCCGGGATATCTTCCAGATGCTCCACCACATACTTGCGATGGCGATCGAGCGCGTTCTGGCATAGCTCAATCAACTGCCCCGAGCCGGGAATCGTCGAGGCGCGACGCAAGGCCTCGAGGCATAGGTGAAAGCGGCTGGTCTTGTTGAGCACCACCATGTCGAATGGCGTGGTGGTCGTCCCCTCTTCCATATAGCCACGGACATGAAACCGAGGCGCGTTGGTTCTGCCATGCAGAATCTCGTGGATCGCGCGAGGATATCCATGAAACGCGAAGACTACATCGGTAGTCCCGGTGAAAAGGCTTATGAAGGTCTCCTCGTCCATTCCGTGAGGATGTACATCAGGTGGCCATAGCCGCATCAGGTCGACCACGTTGACCACCCGGACTTTCATCGCGGGAAGATGCTTGCGCAGCAGCCACGCCGCCGCCAGCGTTTCCATCGTCGATACGTCGCCGGCGCAGGCGAGCACGATGTCCGGCTTGCCATCATGATCGTTGCTGGCCCAGTCCCATCGTGAAGCTCCACGCGCACAGTGTTCTCGCGCGTCATCGATGTTGAGGTACTGCAGGTGCGGCTGCTTATCGATGACTATCAGGTTGATGTAGTTGTGACTGCGCAAACAATGGTCGGCGACCGACAGCAGGCAGTTGGCGTCGGGCGGCAGGTAAATTCGGGTGATAATCCCCTGCTTGGTCAGAATGCTATCGATAAAGCCCGGCCCCTGATGACTGAAGCCGTTGTGATCGTTGCGCCAGCAGGTCGAGGTGAGCAGATAGTTCAGCGACGGGATAGGTCTGCGCCAGGGCAGCTCAGTATGACAAGTCTTCAGCCACTTGGCGTGCTGCGCGGTCATCGAATCGACGATCATCGCGAAGGCTTCATAGGTCGCAAATACGCCATGACGCCCGGTGAGCGTGTAGCCTTCCAGCCAACCCTCGTGATTATGTTCCGACAGGGCTTCCATAATGCGGCCATCTCGTGACACGTGGTCATCATAGGGGTAGATGGTGCTGACCAGACATCGATTCTCGACCTCGAATACGTCGCCGAGACGATTGGAGTTGGTTTCATCGGGACAGAAGAGGCGGAAGTTGTGCTGCTTTTCGTTGCACTTGAAAATGTCGCGCATCATCGCCCCGAAGCATCTGGTGTTCTCGACCGACTCAGCTCCGTGATCTTTCATCTGGACCGCGTACTGAGTGTATTCGGGGATAACCAGCGGCTCCGGAAATTCGCCGCCGTTCGCGATCGGATTGGCGCTCATCCGGCGATGCCCGCGCGGCGCAAGTTCCGCGATTTCCCGATTCAAGCGGCCCTCGCGATCGAACAACTCCTCGGGCCGATAGCTACGCATCCAATCGTCGAGCAATTTCAGATGTTCGGGATTGTCCTTAACATTCGCGAGCGGCACCTGATGGGCCCGGAAGGTTCCCTCGATTTGGAGACCATCGACCACCTTAGGACCGGTCCATCCTTTGAGCGTGCGCATCACTATCGCGGGCCAGCGCGGACGCTCATGCAAGCCGCGACTGCGCGCGTCGTTCTGGATCTGCCGAATGACGGTGAAGCACGACTCCAGCGTGGCAGCCATCTGCTGATGCACCACCATCGGGTCATCGCCCTCGACGAAATAGACCTCGTAGCCATGGCCATTGAGCAGCTGGCGGACTTCGTCGTCGCTCTCGCGCGCCAGCACCGTGGGGCCGGAGATTTTGTAGCCGTTGAGATGTAGGATCGGGAGCACCGCGCCATCACGCACCGGATTGAGGAAGTTGATTCCCTTCCACGCGCCTTCGAGCGGGCAGGTCTCCGCCTCCCCATCGCCAATCACGCACGCCACGATAAGCTCGGGGTTATCAAACGCAGCGCCGAACGAATGCGCGAGCGAATAGCCGAGCTCGCCACCCTCATTAATCGAACCTGGAATGTGCGGACCGGCATGACTCGGAATGCCACCGGGAGTGGAAAACTGCCGGAACAGGATTCGCAATCCTTCGAGGTCCTGCGAAACCTTCGGATAGATTTCGGAATAGGTGCCCTCAAGGTAGGTCTGTGCGACCACCGCCGGACCGCCGTGACCGGGACCCGAAACGTAAATCATCGAGGCGGCGTGCTCGCGGATGATGCGATTCAAATGGACATAGACCAGATTCTGTCCCGGCGAGGTGCCCCAATGGCCGAGCAGGCGCGGCTTGATGTGCTCGGCGCGTAGCGGCTCGCGCAACAGCGGATTCGCCTGTAGGTAAATCTGCCCGATGGTAAGGTAGTTGGAAGCGCGCCAGTAAGCGTCGATGAGTTGGAGTTCGCGGGGGGAGAGTCTGCCGGGCATGGTAACTCCTTTGAGAAAATCTTACCCGCGCGGGCCGCGAGTAGGTAGGAAGGAGAGGCGACGAGCTTATGAACGCTCGATGACGTCGGCGAAGGCGCGCATCGCGGCGGCCACGAAGGCGCGCACTCGCGCGATGTCCTTCTTGCCGCGCTGGCCGGGAAGATCGGTATGGGTGAAAGAATCGACCCCCCAGGGGCGAACCGTGGCGATCGCCTGCGACACGTTGTCGGCAGAGAGGCCTCCAGCGAGAATCACCGGCACCTTGGAGCGTAGAACGACGTCTCGGCAGATAGAATATTCGTGGACCTCGCCGGCGGCGCCCTTCGCGCCCGCCTCGAGCATCAGGAAATCGGCACAATGTTGGTGTGAGTCAACTTCAGTGAGAGTCTCCCCCGCCGCCACCGGTATCGCTCGAAGCAACCGCACCGGCGCGATGCGCTCGCGTATCCAGGCGCAGTCTTCCGGATCGAGTTCGCGCGCCGCGATGTGGATCACGTCGGGCCGCACCGCATCGACCATCGCGCAGATATCGTCGCGATCGTCGAGCAGCGACATCGCGACGCCGCGAGCACGCGGTCTCGCCCCCGCGAGGATTTGGCGCGCGAGATTCGCATCGACGCCCTCGGGAACCACGCCCGGCTCCGCGACCACCACGCCAATCAGATCGGCACCCGCTTCGGCGGTCGCGACCGCGTCCGCAATCGATGTCATGCTATAGATCTGGACGATCATCTTCATCGCAACGGTTGCACAAAAATCGGTGCAATGCGATGACGATGTGAATTGCTCGCCGCGAGGTTTGCCGTGGAATCGAAAGGTCTGCTTTCAGGAATTCGCGTCATCGATTGCGGTACCTATATCGCCGGTCCCGCTTCCTGCACCGTGCTGTCGGATTTCGGCGCCGACGTCATCAAAATCGAGCGCCCGACCGGCGATTTATGGCGCGCTTTCCCGCATCTGCCCGGGACCGCGAAATCCGAGTTGAACTGGGCCTGGATTCTCACCAATCGCAACAAGCGCAGCGTCGCGCTCGATTTCGAGAAGCCCGAGGGCCGCGAGGCGCTCCTGCGCCTGGTCAAATCCGCGGATATCTTCGTGACCAACTACCAGGGCACCTTGCTGCGAAAGTTCCGCATCGGATGGGATGATCTCCGTTCGCTAAATGATCGCCTCATCTATGCCCATCTGACCGGCTATGGCGATGCCGGCGACGATGCCGACGAACCCGCCTTCGACGCGCTCGCGTATTGGGCGCGTTCCGGTCTCTTCATGAGCATGACCGGCCGCGATGGCACTCCCGCCGGCCCGCGTCCCGGACTCGGCGATCATCCGACCGCGATGTCGCTGTTCGGCGCGATCATGCTCGGGCTTTATCAGCGCGAGAAGACTGGGCACGGGGGCAAGGTCGGCACCTCGCTGATGGCCTCGGGCGCATGGGCCAACGCTTGCGACCTTCAGGCGCGATTCTGCAACGCGGAGTTTCCCCAGGCGCTTCCCGGAGGTGCGCCGCCCAATCCTCTCGCGGCCGGATATACCAGCCGCGACGGCAAGGCGTTCTTGCTCATTCAGCTGGATCCTGACCACGAGTTTCCGCGGCTATGCGAGGCGCTCGGTTTTCCCGACATGGCCACCACCGATCTGTTTTCCACCAACGCGGCGCGCACCGAGAATCGCGCCGAGCTGTATGGTCTGTTGCAATCGCAATTCGAGGCGCGCGATCTCGCCGAGCTGCGCAAGCTGTTTAAAAAGTTCGACATCAAATGGGCGCCGCTGCCGAAGCTCGACGATGTCGCGGTCGATCCGCAGCTTCGCGCTGCGAAGGCGGTGGTGGAAATCGATCATCCCTCGCATGGGAAGGTCGAAACCATCAACAGTCCGGTTTTTGTGGCGGGTTCGGAAAAGCGCAAGCCTGGAGTGGCGCCGGAGATTGGCGCACATACGCGCGAGGTGCTGCGCGAACTAGGCTATTCGCTTGACGCGATCGAGACGCTGATTCGTTCCGGCGCCGCGACCGCAACAAAATAAGTAGAAGCTTCGTTCGATCGAACGGAATCAGCTCTCGACCGGCGAATTCTTGTAGTTGAGGCGATCGGCGCCATCGGTCGCGACTGGTGTCACCGGGCAAGTCTCGGAAAGCCAGCGCTTCGAGATGGTGTCAGCTAAAGCGACATCTTTTCCGTCCGTGGCCCAGGTCTGATTGTTTCCCGTCATATGGGTGAAGGTCCGCTCGCAGGAACGGCAGGTGAAGCCGAGGCGGGAGCCACCGCGAGTTACCGAGATCAGAGTCTTCACTTTCCAATCATGACTCTGCCAGGGATTCTCGTTCTTGCTGATGCTGCGCATTGCGTTCCCCTCGACTTCCGTTATTCGCGAAGTCAGTTACTTGGCGCGTTTTCCCGGTTTGGGCTGCTCGATATGGATGGGACCACCCTTGATCGAGGAGCCTTTAAGCGAACTCATCGCATGCAGCGCGTCGGCGTCGGTCGCCATATCGACGCACCCGAAGCCCTTGGACTCCCCTGAAACTTTGTCGGTGACGAGGAGGACGCCACGCACTTCACCCGCGCGGGTGAAGAATTCGCGCAGATCCTCGCGCGTGATGGTGCCGGCTATACTGTCGAAATAAACTCTGGCCATGAAAATCCGGGCAGATCGCGAGATCCTCCAACCATAGCACGGAAACCCCGTGGAGGTGGATGGGCGGGCTTGCGCCCGCCCTTTTATACTAGCAGTTTTACCAGCGGCCTCCGCCACCATTGCGATCGCCGCCACCGGAACGGTTTTCGCGCGGCTTGGCCTCATTCACCTTGAGATTGCGGCCCATGAATTCGGTCCCATCCAGCGTCGAAATCGCCTGGGCGGCTTGCTTGTCATCGCTCATTTCGACAAAGCCGAAGCCCTTGGACTGGCCGGAAAACTTATCGCTGATGACCGAAGCACTCGCGACCGAGCCGATTCCCGAAAAGAGTTCATTGAGATTTTGGTCGGTCACCGCGTAAGCGAGATTGCCGACGTATAGTTTCTTAGGCATGCAAATGCCCTCCATGGTTGTGGCTGGGAGCTCGCGAGCAGAGAAACGAAGGAGAATTCCGCGTTTGGTGAAAGGATGCGCCCTGGCAGTTTCAACTAGCCTACGCGCTTCGGCGGACGAATGATAGTAACCGCGAAAATATATTTCGCTAACCGGGAATCAGCGCCTCCTGATGTCACCTGACCGCAGCGGAGCGCCTATTCCTATAATCTTGAAGCGAGCGTTCTTTTTGTTTTGGAGCGAGCGCTTTTTTTATTTTGTCATTCTTGTCCTCCTGGGTGGGCGCTTTCCCTTCCTTGCGCACGATGCGGGCTCATCCGGCCCAGGCGATGGCGACGTAGCTCAGTTGGTTAGAGCATGCGGCCCATATCCGCAATGTTGTACGAGTCCTACTGTCGCCACCAAACCTCGTCCGCCCCCTCTCTTTTCTTGACCCAAGTTCGTTGAAGACCTGGAGTTGGCTTGATGGTACAGGTATTTCTTCGGGGTCATAGTCTGACGATTTGCGTCGTGGTACCATCTGTCTGAAATTCGGCAACTGTGAGGTTGGGGATAAGCGGAGGTGGCCTTTATGCCGTATGTGGGAAAGCCATTCGCGGAGATTGTTCAGACGGGCGACTACATGACGATTTTCTGTTCGGCGGGCAAAACAGCATGTAGCGTGGATCGAGTTGCGATGCACGCCCACATCCCAATATTGAAAATCGAATGTGCGAAGTGCGGGCTTCTAAGCGAATCAAAATTGGGGAGCGCTACCGCGCAGATAGGATTCATCACGAAAATGTAGGGTCCTCGCTACAGCGTGTTTTGAGCGAAATCAGACGTGTTAATTTGTTAATCAAAATGGACAACGCGAAGAAACTGCGGAAGTATCGAAAAACTGACCTTTCTCAGTTCACATTTAGCAAAGAAAATTTCAAGGCGTTCACCGAGGAGCTGGTGGCGGACGCTCAGGGAAGCGAAGTTGATCGGTGCTTGGAAGATTTTGTGCCGGAGTACGCCTTCAATTTTTACTATTGGACGATCGAACCTTCGTACAGTTCCTGCGTTGAGCTTCTGAAGCGTTTGGGGTTCGACAGCGACACCGAACCGAAGGTGATAAAAATCCATGACAATCCTGACTACAAGTAGAATTTCCTCCACTTTTTAGTGATTTTCGCCGTGTCGGTTTTGTACATTCAGGCCGTTATTCCGAGTTGTTTTGCCTATCGAGCGCGTACTAAAGCCAAATTCTTCAATGATTTCGTGGCTTTGTAAGGCCGGACTCCTACCGTCGCCACCACTTCCCATCCGCCGCGCCGCTCGTCAAATTATGTGAACATCTGCTACTTATTTGTTGGGGCCATCAGAATGGCCGCCATCCGATGCGCGATGTTATCGAATTGGTTCGAGCGACCGCGTGGCCAATAACGACCCTGATGATCGTTTTGCTACTACGTTCCGAATTGCAGCGTTTGGCAACGGCGCTCGCGGAGAGAATTCAAAGCGCGAACTCCATCGTAATTGGGCGACGAGGGCTCGAAATAAAAGGTACTGCGGATCCCGTGGTCTCCACTTTGCAACAACGTAGATTGAAGTTCCGGCGCCTAATTAATACCTTGAAGGACAAAGCGGAGCTGGATCGGATCTGTGACGCGCTTAAGATCGAGAAGAGCCGCAGTCTGAAAGCCGAACGAGGAGACATAATCGGGGCGGTGGCCAGGCTGGTTGAGACTAACGAGGACATGGACCGCGTGTCAGCTCTGCTGAAGAGACTAACGGGCGAGGAGTTTTAGCCTATGGCGCTGAGCTATGTGAACGCCAATCCGGAATTGTCGCTTTCGGATTTAAGGCTGCTTATTCAACAGCAGGAGGAGCTACTCGGACCGCTGCGGGATATTGGCAACAATGGCTACACCACCGTCCTCGCCTTTGATCCAAACGAAGAACCACCATCCAACCCTCCGGGTCTTGAGCTGGCGCTGGAAGGCCAGCCCAAACCGCAACGCATTGTCACTGAGGGGCGCGGATTCGTTGCCGGCAGGCGGCGAGATTTAGTCGTCTACCGTTCGGAATAATCTCCGGTCACGAGACGCTCGCTCAGCCGGGCTGATCCTCCTTCTTCAGCATTGCGAGGAGATCCTGGTAATGCTTCGGCAGCGTGACGGTGCCGCGCATCGCCAGCGGAAACACGCGACTTGACGTCTATCGCCCTTGCCTTAAAATCAACACTATGCGGATCGTGGCGTGATTCGCACAGGAAGGTGATCGAGTGCCCCAGTATCAATTTACCGCTGTTTTCGAGCCCGCGCCGGAAGGCGGATTCACCGTGACGGTGCCTGCGCTCCCGGGTCTCGTAACCGAGGGGGACACACTCGAAGAGGCGCGCGAGATGGTGAAGGATGCCATTCGCGGCTATCTGGAGAGCCTCGTAAAGCACGGAGAGGAGATTCCGATCGAACCGAGTGCGGCGAGTGTCGAGCGAGTTGCCGTAAACATTTAGTACGATGCCGCGCCTGCCGGTTTGTACGCCCACCGACCTCATCCGGGCGCTTAACAAAGCGGGTTTCTTCCGCGACCATAGCAGCGGCTCCCATCGCTATTTCCGCCACGCCGCTCGGCCCGGAATCGTCACGGTCCCGTTTCACCGCAGAGACCTCAAACGCGGGACTCTCAAGAGCATTCTCGTTCAAGCCGGGCTCTCGACTGACGAGTTCATTGCGCTCCTTTAGTTCGGGTTCGCTTTTGAGCGCGACCAGCGCGGACTCTGATCCGCCCGGGAGATCCTGGTAATGTGCCACTAAAGCAGCAGATTCCTGAATCGCGCGCGAAGCGCGCGCTGCATAAGGTCCCACTCCAGGTCATTCGCGGACTCATGACCAACCTCGCCCGCCTCACCCGGCGCGGAGCGCCACCCTCTCCAAAGTGGAGAGGGACCAAGGATGGTGGACATCATTGAAGGGCGAGGGTTTGTGAGAATACGTCGAGATCCTTCCCGCTGCGCTCCGCTCGCGTCGGGATGACAGGAGAGAAAAAAACCACGTATCATACTGACCGCGAAGGGGATAAGATTTTACTGATCCGGGTCACCATATATCGTCCATCGAAATCGCTAACTGAGATCCGTCAGGAGCCTGCTTGGAAAAACGAATCAGAGAACGCGCCCGCAAAGAGAAGCAACAGGAAAAGCAACAGCGCCGCATCGAGCGCAAGCGCCAGTCCGAAAACAAGCCCGCGAAAGATTCCGACCTCGACGGGATGCGGCCTGGTCCGCAGCCCGGACAGATCCTGCATATCGATTGATCCCGTAGCGCCCTTCGCTTCGACGTCACCCATCCCGAGGCTTCCCGTTGCGTGAAGTCTCGCCTTCCCGCGTCCGGATAACCGCGCTTCTTTACTGGCGACTATCATTCGTGGGAAAAAGCATCAGAAGAGCCGCAGGAGGCAGACAATGATCCAGGTAACGGAACTCGGCTACATGGGCATCGGCGTCAAGGATCTCGACGAATGGAAAAACTTCGCCACCAAAGTGGTGGGCCTCGAACTCGCTGAGGAGGGCGAGCGCGATCGATGCTACCTGCGGATGGACTACTGGCATCATCGCATCGTGATGCACTCCGACCCCAGCGACGATTTGCAATACCTCGGCTTCCGGGTCGCGGGCGCCGAGGAGTTTGGCGCGATGCAGCGTCAGCTCTCCGAGGCCGGGATTAAGTTTCGCGTCGGCTCCGAAGATGAGGCGACCGAACGTCACGTCCTCGAAGTATTGAAGCTGCAGGATCCGGGCGGGAATCCGGTGGAGATTTTCCACGGCCCCGCGGTCCAATTCCACAAGCCGTTTCATCCCGGGCGCCCGATGCACGGGAAGTTCAAAACCGCGACCGGCGGCCTCGGGCATTGCATCATTCGCCAGCAGGACCCGGTTGCGGCGCAAAACTTCTATCATGCGCTCGGGATGCGCGGCGGCGTCGAATACAAGATCCGCATGGGCAAGAACACCATGCAGATCAGGTTCATGCATTGTAACGATCGCGATCACACCGTGGCCTTCGGCGTTCCCGACACCCGCAGGATGCTCAATCACATCATGCTCGAGGTCGATAACCTCGACGACGTCGGGATGACGCACGATCTGGTTCGCAATCAAAAAATTCCGGTCACCATTCGAACCGGCAAACATTCCAACGATCATATGTACTCGTTCTATTTCCGCACTCCTTCGGGATGGATGTTCGAGTACGGATGGGGCGCGCGCAATGCGACCTATCAGTCGGAATATTTCACGCATGACATTTACGGTCATCAGCCGGAGGAAGGCGGGTTCGGGCCGATGCCCGAACAGCCGTTGAAGTAGCAAAATGGATCTTCAGCTCAAGGGAAAAACCGCGCTGGTGTTCGGCGGCAGCAAGGGCATCGGCCGAGGCATCGCCGAGGCGCTCGCGGCCGAGGGCGTAGCCGTCGCAATCGTCGCGCGCACGCAGGAGACTATCAGTCACGCGGTTTCGGAAATGAGTGCGCGCGGATGGCGCGCGATCGGAATCGCCGCTGACCTCGCAAATTGGGCGAGCATCGAGGCCGCGGTGAAATCCGCGCGCGAGCAGCTCGGCCCCATCGACATCCTGGTGAACAACTCGGGCGGTCCTCCACCGTCGGGCGTGGTCGGCGTTAAACCCGAATTGTGGGAGGCGCAGTTTCACGCGATGGTGATGCCGTTTTTTCGCGTCACCGACATGCTGATTGGCGAGATGCGCGCGCGCAAATGGGGCCGCATCCTCAACGTCGCGTCCTACAGCGTCATCGAACCGATCCCGACCATCGGCATTTCCAACACGCTGCGCAGCGCGGTCGTCGGATGGGCCAAGACGCTGGCCGGCGAGGTCGCGCGCGATGGTATCACGGTGAACATGCTGCTCCCCGGCGTCATCGCCACCGATCGCTCGACATCGCTGCACCAGGGCATGGCCAAGCGCCTGAACATCACGGAAGAAGAAGCGCTGAAGCGTTTCGAGACCACGCTTCCGGTGGGGCGGATGGGCACCGCCGCCGAGTTCGGTGCGGTTGCGGCGTTCCTCGCGAGTCCGCTCGCAGCGTATGTGACTGGCTCGATGATTCGTATCGACGGCGGCCTGACTCGCGCTGTATAGGCCTCGAGCCGCGATGCGCACGCAGGTTGGAATAGTAGGCGCCGGACCTGCGGGCCTGATGCTCTCGCATCTGCTGCACCTAAGCGGCATCGAATCCGTCGTCATCGAAAATCGCAGCCGCCAATATGTTCAGGAGCGCGTACGGGCCGGGTTGCTCGAACAGGGCACCGTCGATCTGATGATCGAAACCGGCGTCGGCGAGCGGCTGAAGAAACTGGCCCTTATTCATCACGGCATCGAGCTGCGCTTCGGCGGACGCAGTCATCGGATCGATTTCGCGGAACTCACCGGCAAGAGCATCGCGATTTACCCGCAGCAGGAAGTCGTCAAGGATCTCACCGACGCCCGCCTCAATGCGGGCGGCTCGGTCATCTTCGAAGTAGAAGATGTATCGGTGCGTGGATTTGAAGGATCGAGGCCGACGATTCGGTTTCGCAAAGACGGCGCGGAGCAGCAGATCGAATCCGACTTCATCGCCGGGTGCGACGGCTTCCACGGCATCTGCCGACCCACCATCGCCAGCGCGCTGACCGTCTTCGACAAAGTGTACCCCTTCGGATGGCTGGGCATTCTCGCCGCGGCCGCACCGTCATCGGACGAGCTGATTTATGTGAATCACGATCACGGCTTCGCACTTCAGAGCATGCGCACACCGCAACTCACCCGGCTCTATCTGCAATGCGAGCCCGACGAGAAGATCGAGGAATGGCCGGATGCGCGCATCTGGGAGGAGCTCCATCGCCGCTTCGCCACGCACGATGGATGGAAGCTGAACGAGGGGCCGATCACGCAAAAAGGGATCACCGAGATGCGCAGCTTCGTGGTCGAGCCGATGCAAAGCGGAAACCTTTTTCTGGCCGGTGACGCGGCGCATATCGTGCCGCCGACCGGCGCCAAGGGCCTCAACCTCGCAGTCGCGGATGTACGGGTCCTCGCGCGCGCGATCGGCGAGTTCTATCGCTCCGGCGTGCGCGAGCTGCTCAATCGATATTCGGAAATTTGTTTGCGCCGAGTGTGGAAGGTGCAGCGCTTCTCGTGGTGGATGACCTCGATGCTGCATCGCTTCCACGCTGACAGCGCCTTCGATCGGCGGCGCCAGATGGCCGAGCTCGATTATGTCATCAGCTCGCGCGCGGGCTCCCAGAGCCTCGCGGAGAACTACGTGGGATTGCCGATGGAGGAGTCATGACGAGCGCGCGCACGCTTCGCATCTATCTCGATTACATCTCGCCCAACGCGTATCTCGCATGGCACCAGTTGCCCGCGCTCGCCGACAAGTATGGATACCAAATCGAAGCCGTGCCGGTGCTGTATGCCGCCCTACTCGACGCGAGCGGGACGCTGGGTCCAGGTGAAACGCCAGCGAAAGGACGCTGGATGATGAAAAACGTCCAACGCAAGGCGATCCTTTTGGGATTGCCGATGCAACCGCCTGCGTATTTCCCCTTCAATCCGATCCTCGCGCTACGGATGTCGCTGCTGCCCCTTGAAACGCCGATGCGGCGTAAGCTCATCAATGCGCTGTTCGAGGCGGTGTGGTGTCGCTCGCTCCATGTGAGTGAACCTGAAGTGGCCGCACGAGTGGCGAACGAACTCGGCTTGCCGGGGACGGAGCTGGTTGCGCAGGCATCGCAAACCGAGATCAAATCGCGCCTACGGCAACAGACCGAGGATGCCATCCAGCGCGGCGTGTTCGGCGTTCCGACCATGGAACTTGGCGATGAGCTATTTTGGGGCTACGACGATTTTCCATATCTCGAGCTCCATCTCGCGGGTCGTGACCCTCTCGATCAGGCTGGTCCGAGGCGATTGGTTGACGGCACTACGCGGCCGTCGTCGCTACGTCGCCGCGTCCGCCCCGCTCAATCCTGACCTCCGTTTGGTGGCCGTCGTAAGGCTCTGAAGCCTCGCGGAAAACTACGTCGGATTGCCGATGGAGTGAGCCGACTATTTCGCTCGCGCCGACTGCTTCCTGGGCGCAGCCTGCTTTTTGAGCGACTCGACATAGGGGGTAAGCCTCTCAGCTCCCATACGCAGCGCCGCATTCATTCGCGATTGCCATCCACTGCCGGTGGCTTTGAATGTGGCGAGTACGTCCTTGTCGACTCGGATCGAGATAGCCTGTTTCACCGGCGCCTTCTGAGGACCGCGTTCACCGCGCTTGCGCTGCTCAGAAAATTCGGCCCAGTCCGGATGAATGAGACGGGCGGGAACCGCACGCTTGAAATATTCGTCCGTTAATTCAGGATTCTCTTCGTCGATCATGTACGGATTTGGCTTCTTCATAACGTTTGACTTCTCGCTTGTTCGCACGCCTGAGGCTGATCACGCGCAGAGCCTCTGCGCGTTGGGTGTATACCAGGACATACATTCGGCTTCGAATCAGCCCCGTCGCAATTCTGCGCTCTTCGCCGTACCGATAGGAGACATCATCTATTGCCGAATCCCAATCGAATTCGGCGGCGAGGCTGAACGGGATTCCTCTCTCCCTTAGATTGCGATCACTCTTAACGGGATCGAACTCAATCTCCAAGATTTGATTGTACGTACAAAAAGAACATAAGCCCACCGGCTATATTTCCGGTTCGGGTCATTCACCCTCCCGCGGCGGTCGGTGATAGATAAGGAACCACATACTAAGGAAGAGGTTTCGCAACGTGAAGATCGGACTATTCGCAATCGTAGCGGGTCGCGGCAATACCATGGCGCTCTTGAAGGCCTATGCTTCCAACGCCGAACGCCTCGGCTTCTCCACCATATGGGTGCCGGAACACGTCGTGCTGGTCGACAAGTACGCATCGAAATATCCGTACAGCAGCGATGGCACCCTGCCCGCGGCGACGGATGCGCCGATTGCCGACCCGTTTATATCGTTGACCGCGATGGCGGCTGCGACCGAGAAGATTCGTCTCGGGACCGGCATCTGTCTGGTGCCGGAGCACAATCCTGTGGTGCTGGCCAAGGTAGTTGCAACGCTCGATTGGCTGAGCAACGGGCGCGTCGCGCTTGGCGTCGGCATTGGATGGCTGGAGGAGGAATTTCAGGCCATCGGCATTCCATGGGAACGGCGCGCGGCGCGCACCCGCGATTGCATCAATGCGATGCGCCAGTTGTGGGGCGATGAAATTAGCTCGTACAGCGGTGAATTCGTAAAGTTCGAGGGCGTGCGCTCCAATCCCAAGCCGATCCGCGGCGCCGACTTGCCGATTTTGTTCGGCGGTGAAAGCACGCCTGCCCTGCGCCGTGTTGCCGAGTATGGCAACGGATGGTTCGGCTTCAACCTGACGCCCGACGACACGGTCGTCAAGCTTCGCAAGATGGAGGAAATGCTGAAGGCGAATAATCGCAAGCTGTCGGATGTTGAGGTTATCGTCTCGCCGTATACCAAATCGATCACGCCCGACGATCTGAAGCGCTATCGCGATGCGGGCGTGCAGGAATTGGTGATCGTCAATATCAGGCCGCCGAAAACCGTCGCAGAGGCCGCGACCCGATTAGAAGAGGCAGCCAAAACCTGGCTGGAACCGGCTTCGAAGTTGTAACGCAGCGCGAAGACGCAATTTGCTCGTCGGTGAGATGGACTAAATTTTGCTTTCTCCGGTTCATAGCACCGCTGGATTTTTTAGGATGTGCCATGCCAATTCGCCTGATAATTGCGGACGATCACGTTCTCTTCCGCCAGGGACTCCGCTCGCTGCTCCGTTTGCACGATGAGATCGAACTGGTCGGCGAGGTCGAAACCGTCGGCGCTCTCCGCGAGGTCGTGACCGAGACGCGCTGCGATATTCTCCTGCTCGATCTGCAGATGGAACGCTCCTCGATGGACGAGATCGCGGAGCTGTCGCGTCTGACCAAGGTGATCGTGCTGACTGCCAATGAGAGCACCGAGATGGGGATGCGTGCGTTACGCCTCGGCGCCAAAGGCATCGTACAAAAGCGCTTCGCAATCGAAACGCTGATGACGGCGATCAAAACTGTCGCTGACGGTTTGGTATGGATGCCGCCGTCGCTGCAGGCGGAGCTGGCCGAGCAGGAGAATTCTCCGGTACGAAGGCTCACCCCGCGCGAATCTGAAATCGTTCGCTGCGTCGCCAACGGGCTGCGCAACGCGCAGGTCGCGCAGCATCTGTCGATCAGCGAAAGCACCGTCAAAACCCACCTGAATAAGATTTTCCAGAAGCTCGAGGTGCGCGATCGCCTCGGGCTCACGCACTACGCGATCAAGACCGGGCTCGTCTCGCTCGATCGCGATAGCTAGCTTCTCGCCCTCCTACTCAGCAAAGTTTTGCCGCACAATTTCAAGGCACTGCCTGCGCGCTGACCACCAACGATCGGCGCGTCGTTGTGCGATTCGATCGCCTCGCGCCGATGAACGGGTCAGATCCGAAACTCATGGGCGAGAGCGTCATCCATCGAAAGTTGTAGAGACGTGTCAACTGCCAGATTGATGTCGAGATTTTCCTGCTGAGGCATACGCATTGCTCTGTACTGCGACTTCTCACGCGCTGCCTTGAGGGACGCGGCGGGAAAAAATCGGGTGAGCAATTCTGAACAGGAGGGTACGACACAGTGTTTGGTAGAGGACTAGACGGAAAATGGGAGTTATGGAAATCGCGATGGCGCGATCCGGATCTACGGATCAAGGCCGGACATCTGCTGCTCGGGAAAACCATCGGCCTCGCGATCGTGGTGTTCTTCATTTCGAAATGGTGGATGCCCAATTCCGCATTCGCCGACGCCGCGCCACCGCTGCCGCCGCCCCACATCAACGCGATCAACACCGTATGGACGCTGGTCGCGGCCTACCTGGTTTTCTGCATGCAGGTCGGCTTCGTGATGTTGGAGTCCGGCTTCGCGCGCTCGCGTGAAACCGTCAACATCATGGTCGAGGGTATCGCGGATACCTGCATCTGCGGCGTGACCTTCTGGCTGTGGGGATTTGCCTTCATGTTCTGCCCCGGCACGCCATGGATCGGCACCACCGGCTTCATGCTGCACGGGCTGCCGGCGACCTACGGCACCACCGGAGTTCCGCTGCTCGCCTACTGGGTTTTCCAGTACGCCTTCGCGGATACCTGCTCGACCGTCACTTCGGGCGCGATGATTGGGCGCTGCGATTTTATCGGCGACTTGCTCTATAGCGTCGGCGTCACCGGCTTCATCTATCCGATCATCGGACACTGGGCATGGGGTCCGGATGGATGGCTCGCCAACCTCAATCCGGTCAACTTCCATGACTTCGCGGGATCAACCGTCGTGCACACCATCGGGGGAGTCATTTCGCTGGCGGGAGCGATCGCACTCGGACCTCGCCTGGGCCGGGTGTTCAAACGCGACGGCGGCGAGCCCATGAAGCCGCACGACTTGATCATTGGCGCGACCGGCGGATTGATCCTCTGGTTCGGCTGGTACGGGTTCAATCCCGGCAGCACGCTATCCGCGCTCGACGCCCAGGGCATCGGCCGCGTCTCCTTCAATACCACCATAGCGGCATGCTCGGCGGGTTTAACCGCGCTTTTCATTTCTTACTATAAAACCGAGGGCAAATGGGATCTCGCATTGACGGTTAACGGCTTTTTGGCCGGCCTCGTCGCGATCACTTGCCCCTGCTACTGGGTCGATCCGGAAGGCGCGTTCCTGCTCGGAATCGGCGCCGGAATCGTAGTCGTGCTGGGTATCGATCTACTCGAATACCTTCGTATCGACGATCCAATCGGCGCGGTTCCAGTCCATGCTTTTGCGGGAATCTGGGGTACCTTGTCGCTGGGTCTGTTTGCGGCCGGCAAGTATGGTGCTCCTACCGCAACCGGCGCAGACACCAGTTCCGTTGTCACCGGGCTGTTCTATGGTGGCGGCCTCGGCGTGCTCAAAGCGCAAATGATCGGCAGCTTCTCGATCACCATCGCCACTTTCATCGCATCGATGGCGCTGATGTACGCAGTTAAATATTCGTTCCGGCTGCGCATCCCCACCGATGGAGAAATCGAGGGACTCGATCTTCACGAGCACGGCTTCCCGGCATATCCCGAGTACGTCGTGACCGGCGAAGATGGTTCCCCCAAGACTATCGACGATGTGCCGATCGGCCGGCGCACCTTCGCGCGTCCATCCAAAAAGAGAGCCGCTTAGATTCGGGCTTGCTCAGCCCCGTTGGGTCGGCCTTCCTTCCCCGCCAGGGAAGAGGGCCGGCCCTCAAAATTTTGGAGAGTTCAATGGACCGTCGCGATCTCGAAGCTGTTTGCGGAGTTCACCTGCTTCGCGCAAATATGCGCCTCGCGGTAGGCGCTTGAGGATGTATGGCCCGCCGCGCAAGGGTTAGGAAAATTTCGCATCGAAAAAAGGGCGAGAAGCGGACTCTCACCCATCTCATCATCGGTCCCCCGCGAAGTGTCCGCGAGCCGGGAATCTTCCACAGCCTCTCGCTGGTGGCGTTTCTCGCGTGGGTCGGCCTCGGCTCCGACGGCCTGAGCTCCTCGTGCTACGGCCCCGAAGAGGCTTTCCTCGCGCTCGGACACCATCAGTATCTCGCGGTATTCCTCGCGCTGATGACGGCCATCACCGTTTTCGTCATCGCAACTTCGTACTCCCAAACCATCGATCTTTTTCCGACTGGAGGCGGCGGATACCTCGTCGCCACCACGCTCCTCGGAGCCACGCCCGGGGTTATTTCCGGTTGCGCGCTGGTGGTCGACTACGTGCTGACGGTTTCGATCTCGATCGCGAGCGGCGCCGACGCGATCTTCAGTTTTCTCCCGGTCGGATGGGGCCCGTGGAAGCTCTGGGTCTGCGCGCTGGTGGTGTTCCTGATGGTGCTGATGAATCTCCGTGGCGTGAAGGAATCGGTCCTCTCGCTGCTGCCGATCTTCATCGCCTTCATCATCATGCACGTGCTGCTGGTCGGCTATGCGCTGGTCAGTCATGGCTCGGAGCTGCCGACGGTTTTTCATGCCGCCACCCGCGAGGCGCATAACAGCGCAAGCATTCTCGGCTGGTTCGTGCTGCTGGCGATTTTCTTCCGCGCCTACTCGATGGGTGGCGGCACCTATACCGGCATCGAGGCGGTCAGCAACGGCTTGCCGATTTTGCGCGAGCCGCGCACCGTTACCGGCAAGCGCACGATGGTGTACATGGCGATCTCGCTGGCGTTCATCGCGGGCGGAATTCTCCTCGCCTACCTCCTCGAGCACGTCGGGCCGGTTCCCGGCAAAACCCTCAACGCAGTTCTTTTTGAGCACGTCGCCTCGAAGTGGACATTCGGTGGACCGATCATCACCTTCGCACTCATCACCGAGGGCGCGCTGCTGTTCGTCGCGGCGCAGACCGGCTTCATCGATGGTCCGCGCGTCCTCGCGACGATGGCGCACGATCGATGGCTGCCGCGGCGCTTCTCCTACCTGAGCACCCGCCTGGTTACCCAGGACGGCGTGATGGCGATGGGCGTCGCGGCACTGGCAGTCCTCATCGGGACCGGCGCCAGCGTCGATCTGCTGGTGGTGCTGTACGCGATCAATGTGTTCGTAACCTTCACGCTGTCGCAGCTCGGAATGAGCACGCATTGGTGGAAGGTGCGCAAAAGCGAACGCGGATGGGCGCACAAGCTGCTCATCAACGGCATCGGATGCGCGTTCACGCTCTCGATCCTTCTCATCACGCTGGGTCTGAAGTTCAACCAGGGCGGATGGGTGACGATCCTCATCACCAGCGCGCTGGTCGCCTTATGCTTCGTGGTGCGAGGTCATTACGATCACGTCGCGCGCGCGATTGAGAAACTCGAAGCAGACATTTTGCCCAAATTGTACACCGCCAACCCGGTGGAACCGGGACCGCGCGACCCCGACGCCTCCACCGCGGTCATTCTGGTCAGCGGTTTCAATGGCCTCGGCCTCGCCACCCTGCTCCAGATCGAAGAGCTGTTCCCCAGGCAGTTTCGCAACATGGTGTTTGTCGCCGTCGCTGAAGTCGATTCGTCGCAGATGCGCAGTCATGAGCAGATCGAAATGCTGGAAAGCCGCATATCGGACGACCTGCAATCGTATTGCGACCTGGCCGGGCAGCTCGGATTTCATGCGGAACATCGCTCGGGGCTGGGTCCCGATGTGGTGCTGGAACTGCGGCTCGCGTGCACCCAGGTGATGAACACCTTCTCGCACTGCGTGTTCTTCGCCGGCAGCCTGGTCTTCGAGGACGAGTCGGAAGGGCTCATCGAACGTTTCCTGCACAACCACACCGCCTACGAAATCCAGCGCTGGTTACAAATCCAGGGCCGCAGCATGGTGATCCTGCCGGTCTGCGTGAGTGTCGATGCGACCGCGCCTGCGACTTCCGCAAAAGCAGCCGCCGTGCAGGAAGTCCCGCCTCGCCGCAGCTCCGCGCGCTGAGATCCTTCAATCCAGGCGCCGCAGAAAATCGCGCAGCGCGCCTTCCCACTTCTGCCAGTCAGCGCCACTGGCGAGGTGGCCTTTGCCGCTGTCGATCTCGTAGTAGGTGGCATCGACGCCGGCTGCCCTCAGCTTCGACATCACTTTGTGTTCGAGGCGCGACGGCGGAAAAAGCTGATCGGTGCGCGACAGCACGTACAGCACCTTCGCGTGAATTTTCGCGAAGTCCTTTTCAGCATCGTAATGCGATCGCGCCTTCGCCAGCGCAATCAGCGAGTTAGGATCGAAGCTCTTCGCCCAGGTTTCGGCAACCTGATGGATCGCGGCCGCGCGCTGCGCCGGATCGGGGAACCTGGAAGCGAGTTCAGCCTCGATGCCGTAACGCTTCAGCGTCGTCACGCGCAGATCCGTCATGAAGCCAAGCATCTGGTCGCCGTTGGCGTAGTGATTGCCGCCGTTCCATCCGGGCGCCCTGGCCAGACGCGCGCGCAGATCGGCCAGCGTCCGCTCGCCGTCGGGCGCATTCGGTGAAGTGCAGACCGGAATCAGGCCGCTCATCGCATCGGGAAAGGTGACGCCCCATTGAAAGGTCTGATAGCCGCCGAACGAGGGACCCGCGACCGCCACCAGATGCTTCACCCCGAGTGAATCGAGCAGCGCGTGCTGCGCCGTCACGATATCGACGAGCGTGTAGTCGGGAAAATTCGGACCATATGGCTGGCCGGTTTTGGGATTGATGCTCGCGGGCGCCGTCGAACCATACGCGGAGCCGAGCATGTTCGATGACACCACGAAATATTTGGTGGTATCGATCGCCTTACCCGGCCCGATGAGTCCGTCCCACCAGCCGGGGTCGCCATTCGCATTTAATCCGGCCGCATGTTGGCTGGAAGTATAGCCATGCGCGACGAGGATCGCGTTGCGTCCATCCGGGGCAAGCGTCCCATAAGTTTCGTATACCAGCGTGAGTTCAGGCAGGATCTCGCCGCTTTGAAGCCGGAAATTCCTGGTCGTAAAAGTTTTTACTTCCACCACGCCGAGGTCTTTTTCATTCGCCATCGGACTGCTTCCACCAGCGCTCGCGATTGAGCTTGCAAGCACTATGCAAAGCGCTATGGTTCGAGCGACCGCATCAACTCGAGAGTTTCGATGAATCGCGACACGCCGCCATTCCGAGCCGATCACGTCGGGAGCCTACTGCGCACCCGCGAAGTGCTGCAAGCGCGCGACGATCGCGGGCAGGGCCGCATCACCGATGCGCAGCTGCGCGCGATCGAAGACGCGGAAATTCGCAAGGTGGTGAAACTGCAGGAAGACCTCGGCCTGCGCGGCGTCACCGACGGCGAATATCGGCGCGGCTCGTGGCACATGGACTTCCTCTACCAGGTCGGCGGCGTGACCAGGGCGCATGACAATCTGAAGGTAAAGTTTCACAACGAGAAGGGTGACCTCGAATTCACTCCCGCCGCGCTGCGCGTGTCATCGAAGCTGAAGTTCGAGCGATGCATCTTCGCCGAGGATTTCAAATTCCTGAAATCGGTCGCCACCAAGACGCCGAAGCTAAGCATCCCCTCGCCGAGCATGATGCACTACCGCGGCGGACGCGCGGCCATCGATGCTTCCGTGTATCCCGACCTCGAGGAGTTCTGGCATGACCTCGGCGCCGTGTATGCCGAGCAGATCGCGGCGCTCGGCCAACTCGGATGCAGTTATCTGCAACTCGACGACACCAGCCTCGCGTACCTGAACGATCCGGCCCAGCGCGAATACATCAAACAGCTCGGCGGCGATGCCGAACGACAGCATCTGACTTACATCCGGCTGATCAATTCCGCGCTCGCGAAACGCCCGCCTGGTATGACGATTTGCACGCATATGTGTCGCGGCAATTTCCGCTCCTCCTGGGTCGCGAGCGGCGGTTATGACTATGTCGCCGAGGCGCTGTTCGGCGAGCTCGGCGTCGACGGATTTTTCATGGAATTCGACGACGCGCGCTCGGGCGGCTTCGAGCCGTTGCGCTTCGTGCCGAAAGGAAAAATCGTCGTCCTGGGTTTAGTCAGCAGCAAACGCGGTGCGCTGGAAAATAAAGACGACTTGAAACGCCGCATCGATGATGCCGCGAAATATGTGCCGCTGGATCAGCTTTGCCTCAGCCCCCAATGCGGCTTCTCATCGACGGTCGAAGGCAACGCGCTGACGATCGACGACGAAATCGCAAAGCTGCGCCTCGTGGTTGAAACGGCGCGCGAGGTCTGGGGCTAGTTCATCAGGAGAAACTCAAAGTGGCGGAATTCTATCGTGCGGAAGTGATCGGCTCGATGTTGCGGCCCGGCTATCTGAAGCAGGCGCGCGGCAATTGGACCGCCGGAAAGCTCTCGACCCGGGCCTTCAAGGAAATCGAAGATCGCGCGGTCGACGAGGCGATCGCATTGCAGGAGCAGTGTGGCGTCGACGTCATCACCGACGGTGAGATGCGCCGCACCCATTTCATCGCGCCGCTGACCGACGTGATTTCCGGGGTCAAGGAAATCCCCGCCTTCACCCGCGTCTGGCGCAAGCCACACGAGAGGGGCCAGCAGGCGGAAGAGACCAACATCCAGGTACAGTACGCGGTGGTTGAGAAAATCCGCCGTCAACGATCGCTCACCAATGAGGAATTCACCTACGCGCGGCGGCGGGCCCATCGGCCACTCAAAGTCACACTGCCGAGCCCGCTGATGATGACGCTGCGGTGGTCGCCCGAGTATTCGCGCGACGCCTATCCCGATCCATTCGATCTGTTTCGCGATGCCGCCGACATCATGCGCCAGGAGGCGCGCGAGCTGGCGGCGCTCGGATGCGAATACATCCAGCTCGATGCGCCGGAACTCGGGATGCTGTGCGACCCGGAGCGCCGCCGGCAGGACTTCGCCGAGCGCGGGATGGATCCGGAGCGGCTCCTCACCGAAGGCATCGACATCATCAACTCGGTGGCCGCGGTTGCGGGCGTCGACTTCGGGCTTCATCTTTGCCGCGGCAATAATAAAGGCTACTACGTCGGCGAGGGCGGTTACGAAGCGGTGGCGAAGAACGTTTTCACCCGCGCGCGCAACTTCTCGCGCTTCCTGCTCGAGTTCGATGACTGGCGGTCAGGGTCGTTCGAGCCGCTGCGCGACATTCCCAAAGACAAGGGTGTGGTCCTCGGCCTCATCTCCAGCAAGCGCGCGCAACTCGAGCCCGCGGATGAAATTGTGCAGCGCATCGAGGAGGCCGCCCGCTATTTTCCGCGCGAGCAACTCGGGCTCTCAACGCAATGCGGCTTCGGCACGGTCTGGGAAGGCAATCCGATTCCCGAATCGACCCAGGAAGCGAAGCTGCGGCTGGTCGCGGACATTGCGCATCGGTTGTGGGGCTAGCGCTGAGTCCTCCAGCGATGGCGCGGGCGCGCGGCCTGAGCCGCGACTTCGTCGGAATTCGGTGCGTCAGGTCGTTGCACGACCACCTGCTGCGCCGGGTTGAAGTAGCGCATCTGTAGCTTGTCGTTTTTCTCGCCAGTCTGGCGCAAATGCTCGGCGACCCGGGCTTTGTATAGAACCGAAGCACAGAAAATCCCGAGCGCGATAACCCCGATGATAAAAGCGTATTCGGCCGCCATCGCGGCCTGATGAGTCAGCAAAACGACTGCTTCCTGGAGATCCATCGTGAGCCGCGCTATTCCGACCCCAACTGGAGCAGAGCGGCCGAGCGAAAATCGTCATGACCAGGCGATCGCGGAACTGCGCGCAAATGAATTCCCCCTTCGATTCGGGGCCCCCCGGCCCATCGTTCAAGTCAGACAGATCGAATACGCGAGCAGATTATGTGACGCGGCCGAGCGAGTCTAATCGGCGGCTACCCGCGGGCTTCGTAAACGGCGAATTCGCTCCAGGTAAGCCGCGGGCTCAGCGCAGGCCGTATTCCTTCATCTTGCGCTGTAGCTGAATGCGCGACAGCCCCAGCATCTCGGCGGAATGCGAGACGTTGTTGCCGTTGCGCGCGAGCACCTCGGCGATAAAGCGCGCCTCGAAGCCCGAGCGCGCTTCGCGCAGGGTCGGCGGTCCCTTATCCGATTTCGAGGCTTCGCTTTCAGGCTTCTCCGCAAGCGGGGTCTCGATCGCCTTCGGGACGGGCCTGGCCGCGCCGGCGCGCACCTCGGTCGAGAGTTGCGCGGGCTTGATCGTCTCGCCACTCGGGGTCAGCACGGTCGCGCGCTCGATCTCATTCTGCAGCTCGCGGATGTTTCCCGGCCAGTCATAACGCTCGAACAGATCGAGCGCGGCTGGATCCAGGCCACGGATTTCCTTCTGATGACGCGCATTGGCGAGGGCGAGAAATCGCGCCGCCAGCAGCGGAATATCGCGTCGACGCATCCGCAAGGGCGGGAGCCGAATCGGGAACGCGGCCAGGCGATAGTACAGGTCGGCGCGGAAAGTTCCCGCAGCGACTGCGGCACGCAGGTCGCGATTGGTCGCGGAGAACACCCGCACGTCGACGCGCTCGGGACGGGTATCGCCCACCGACATGATCTCGCCGTCCTGCAGCACGCGCAGCAGCGTCGGCTGCATCGAGAGCGGCATTTCGCCGATCTCATCGAGGAAAATCACCCCGCCATTGGCGGCGCGAAAAAGTCCCGGCTGATTGTGGGTGGCGCCGGTGAAAGAACCGCGCCGATGCCCGAACAGCTCGCTCTCGAGCAGATGTTCGGAAAGCGCCGCGCAATTGACCGCGAGGAACGCCTTGTCCGCGCGCGTACTCATGCGATGGATCGCGCGCGCGACCAGTTCCTTGCCGGTGCCGGTTTCCCCTTCCAGCAAAACCGCGATCGAAGGAGCCACGGCCGCGCTGTCCATCAGGCGGAACACCTCGGTCATTTCCGGGCTCGCGCCGATAACTTCCGAGGAGATCTCGTGCCGGGCCAAATCACGCCGCAGCGCGCCCACCTCAGTACGCAACTTTTCCGCCGAGGTGCGCAGCAGATCGACTCGATTGGCGTTGTTGATCGCGAGCGCAATACTGTCGGCGAGCGCTTCCAGCAAGGCCAGGTGATCGTCGCTGAAGATCTCGCGATGGATCGGATTGAGGACTTCGATCACCCCCAGGCGGGTGCCGTCAACCACCAGCAGTGCCGCGATAATCGAGCGCGTCTGAAATCCGGTGTGCTCGTCGATTAGCGAGTAGAAATTGGGTTCCAGCTTGACGTTATCGATCCGGACCGAGTGCCCGTCGCGCAGGACCGAACCGGCCACGCCCTTGGAGGCGTCGAAGCGCATCTGCATCAGGCGCGCGGAAACCTTGGGATCGAGGTCGGAAAAGTACGGAAAATAAAACTCATTGCGCTGAGGATCGAGGAGCAGCACCGAGACCCCCTCGGCATCGAAGACCTCGCGGCATTTCCGCACCACCAGGCCCAGCAATTCATCGAGATCGAGCCGGCTGGCAAAGGTATGCCCAAGCTCGTAAATCAGTCGATGAGGGAGATTGCTCTTGCCGTTGTCCATGCTCCGCGCTGAGCGATGCGCTCGGCGAGGCATCATACAAGGAACGGTGTTGCTACGCCTAGCGCGGAGTGAAAGGCGAGGGAAGGCGCGCCCCGCGGGGTAATCAGATCCGGCCCCTCTTTAGGACCAATCAGATCGACGTCCACGAGGACGCGCCTAGTTTCCAAGCTCGGGTTCTTTGCGACCCGGAGCTTCAATGATCTCGCGCACTCGCGCGATGCCCACCTGCGTCGTCAGGTAATGCACCATGCCTTGGGCCAAGGTGGCGGCCGCGGTCATGATCTTCTCCTGCGCGTCAATGGTCATCTCGTCAGTCATCTCGAAGCCGAGGCATCGCGCACCCGCGAACAACATCGCTTCACATAGATCAGCGAGATCGGCAGACTCGTCGGCGTTTTCGAGTCGGAACATTTTTGGTACTGATGGCATCGGGTTTCGCCCCTTTTACCCCCGCTCTTAAGGCTGTTAGAGCACGGCGCGTGCCATCGAAAATCCGGTTTATGCATCCATGAAATGACGCACTTTTTCGCCAAATTTGTCTTGCTTTGCAACGGTCAACCCGGCGTGCTGATACATTTACTTAGCGGCAGGATCGGAAATGAGACACCTTCAAGAAGATCAGAGCGCTTGCCCGGCGCACCATCCGCTCGACCATGCCCACTGGAAATTGTAGCCACCGAGCCATCCGGTGACGTCGACGGCTTCTCCAATAAAGTAGAGACCGGCAACTGCACGCGCCTCCATGGTTTTGGAAAAGAGGCTCGCGGTATCGATGCCGCCCACTGTCACTTCGGCCTTCCCCCATCCTTCGGAGTCGACCGGCCGCACCTGCCGGCGCTTCACTCCCTCGACGGTTGCGAGCAGCGCGCGGTCGGGAAGATTTGCCATCTGACCTTGATCCGCGGCGAGCGCTTCGGCGAGGCGGCTGGGGAGAATTTCCGCGAGCACCGTTTTCAGTTCAGCCTTGGGACGGGTGCGTCTGCGATCTCGCAGAAAAGCTTCGGCATCGATGGTCGGCGCCAGGTCGACGGAGAGCGTTTCGCCTTTTTTCCAGTACGATGAAATCTGCAAAATCGCGGGACCGGACCATCCGCGATGGGTGAAAAGGATATTCTCGCGAAAGCTGACCGAACCGCACGAGACAAGCGCATCCGCCGAAACGCCCGAGAGCGCGTTACACAACGCGAGGGTATCGCCGGCGGCCCGCAGCCCGACCAGCCCCGGTTGTGGCGCGACGATCGCGAGGCCGAAGCGCCGTGCCACCTCGTAGGCGAATCCGGTCGCGCCGATTTTTGGAATCGAGAGGCCGCCGGTCGCGATCACCAACGCTTGCGCTTCGAAGCCGGCGCGGTTGGTTTCGATGCGAAAGCGATCGTTGCGGGTGATCTCGGTAACGCGATGGTCCAGGCGCAGGTCGACCTTCGCGGCGCGCGCCTCCTGAAGCAGCATCGCAACGATCTCGCGCGCCGAGCCGTCGCAGAATAGCTGACCCAGGGTCTTTTCGTGATACGCAATTCGATGGCGCTCGACCATCGCGATGAAATCGCGCGGCGTGTAGCGGCTGAGCGCCGATTTGCAGAAGTGCGGATTCGCCGAGAGATAGCGCTCGGGCAGGTCGGCCTCGAGATTGGTGAAGTTGCATCGCCCGCCACCCGAGATGAGAATCTTCGCGCCCGGCTCGGCGGCATGATCGAGCAGCAACACCCGGCGTCCGCGACGCGCCGCCTCGATCGCGCACATCAGCCCGGCGGCGCCCGCGCCGACGATCACCGCATCAAATTTTTCCATCGCCCTCGCAAGCTAAACGGCAACCTTTCAGACTGAATCACCTTCGCCTCTGTTGCGTCTGAAAGGAAGGGCCAATGCAAGCCGGGGGATTCGGAGGAACCATGCCACGCAAGACGACGAAGAAAAAATACGGACCGACCGCGCAGGAAAAAGTTCATCGTGCGATGGACGAGCGCAAAAAAGGCACCCTCAAATCAGGGCGATCGGGCAAGAAGGTCACCAGCCGCAAGCAGGCGATTGCGATTGGACTCTCAGAAGCGCGCAAGGCCGGCGCCAAAATCCCCAGGAAGAAGTAGCCCTTCGATCCGCATCAGTTCGGCAGGATGCAGTCGCGAGGATCCTTGTCGTCGCGCAGTCCGAGGAAGACCGGCTGGCGCAGTTTGCGATCGGAGGTCCATTCCGCGAACGCGATTTGCGCGACCAGCTGCGGCTCCAGCCAGGTGAGCTTTTTCTCGCGCGGAGGGTCCACGAACGATGCGGCGGGCCGAACCAGCGGCCTGAACGTCCGCGCGAGGTCGGCCAGCATCTGCTCCGAAAAGCCGGTGCCGACTTTTCCTACAAAATGGAGATCCTCGCCCGCGTACGCGCCCAGCAGCAGCGCGCCGATATGTTGCCGCGATCCTTGCGGCGCGGTGAATCCCGCGATGACGAATTCCTCCTCCTGATGGACCTTCACCTTCAGCCATTGGCGGCTGCGGCCTTCCTCATAGTGCGAGGCGCTATGCTTTGCGACCAGCCCTTCGAGGCCTTTGCGCATGGCGATGCGATAAGCCTCGAGGCCGTTTTCCGAAAGCCGCGCCGAGGCAAATAGTTGCTTCGAAGTTTTCCCGATCGTCTTCTCTAGTTCCAGGCGCCGCATCGACAGGTTCTCGCGTCGCAGGTCGCGGCCATCGCGATAGAGGCAATCGAAGACTGCGAAGGCATGCGACACGTCGCCGCGCTGCAGCAACTGGAAGCGCGATACTCCTTTACGATCGAATGCGACCACCTCGCCGTCGAGGAGCACCGTGACGTCGCGAAGCTTTGCAATCGCCCCGGCGATCGAGGCAAACGTCGCGGTGCGATCGTTGCCGTTGCGCGAGAGCAGCGTCACTTGCGCGCCTTCCTTGTAGGCGAGGATGCGGTAGCCGTCATACTTCTCCTCGTAGACCCAGCCCGCCCTATCGAATGGTTCGCCGACCAGCGTCGCCAGCATCGGATGGGGACGAATCGGAATCCGGTTGCGCTGCCCGCTCACTTGGGGTCGCCGGTCGCCGCCACTTTCGCGTCGCCGCCGCCGTCGCGGGCGATGTCGGCGAGCTTGTGCTTGCTGATCGCCGATCGAGGCTGCGCCTCGGTGATATCGTCTTTAGTTGCGTACTCATCCTTATGCTTGATGAGTAGCCATGAAGGCTTGCTCGGGTTCTTGCCGTAACCGCGCGTGCGCACCAGCACCCATGAACCCTTGAGCTTCTTGCCCTTGAGGCTGAATTTAAGCTCGCCCTTCGTAAGCGCCGCATCGACGTCGGGAACCTCGGGGACCCAACTGCCGGTGTCCCAAATCATGACGGTACCGCCGCCATACTCGCCGCCGGGGATAACCCCTTCGAAATCGGAATAGTCGATCGGATGATCCTCGACCTGCACCGCGAGCCGCTTTGTCGAGGGATCGAGCGACGGGCCCTTGGGAACCGCCCACGACAACATCACGCCATTCCACTCGAGGCGGAAGTCGTAGTGGAGCGCTGTCGCGCGATGCTTCTGCACGACATATCGAAGTGGTCTGGTTTTGGATTTGCGCGCCGAGCCAGCGCCGGAAGGCTCCGGGGTGACTTTGAAATCACGTTTCTTGCGATATTCGTTAAGAGGCATTGAGGCTCACCCGCGGCTGGGGACAGAAATCGTCAACCGCACTACAAGTCTAATTTTGCGAGCATGCCTTCGCCAGTCGGCGAACGGAGGCGAGCGATGCGCGGAAGCTTACTTTCCTGAGCCCGATAGAGGAACTACGAGCGGCGTTTTGCCGAGGTCGCTACTATCAATGGTGAGGCTGGCGCTGAAACTCGTCACGCTGGCCGGCGCAAAGGTAAGCGTGACTGTTCGAGTCTTTCCCTTCGCGAGGGTGAAGGATCCCGCTCCCGAGGAAATGCTGAACGCGAGACCGATCGCGCTTTCAACCGTGCCTGACAATGGGGTCGCGGCCGTGTTGCGGATCACGATCGAGTGCTTCGCGGTGTGGCCGACTTTCGTCTTCGGGAATTCCACTGAGGATGGACTTACGCTGATCAGGCCACTCGCGGTCGCGGTCGGCGTTGCGGTTGGGGTCGAGGTCGCAGTCGCGGTCGCCACCGGCGTCGCAGATCCGGGAGTCGACCTGGGAGTGGCACTTATCGAACTCGTGCCGAAGGGCTGCAGAAACTCCAGCACGCGATTGTTGTAGTAGTCGGCCACATAGAGATTATCCGCGGAGTCAAGCGCGACACCGGTAGGACCGCACATTCCGCTCGCGCTCTCCAGCGGATCGCCGGGCTCTCCATCGGCGCAATCGTTGTCGATAAAATCGTCGCCGGCCGCGCCCTGGCCAAACACCCGATTCGCGGCGGATGAGACCAGCGGCGTGGCAAACTCCAGCACGCGATTGTCGTCTCGATCGGCGACAAACAGTTCATCGTGCGAGTCGAAGGCTAAACCGGTCGGCTGGCACATGCCGATCGCACTCGGTAGCGGCGCGCTGCCGCCATCGTCACACGCGATGGTCGAGAAATTATTGATCGCGCCCTGCCCGAGTACTCGATTGGCGACAAAGTTCGAGTGCGCGATCGGTTGATCGAATTCCAACACCCGATTGTTCGCAGTATCTGCCACATACAGGTTGTCATTGGAGTCGAGCGCGACGGCTCCGGGACGGCACATGCCCATCGCCGAAGGCATCGGATTGGGTCCCACGCCATTCGCACAGTTGCTGTAGCTGAATTGGTTTCCTTCGGGGCCCTGTCCAAAAACACGATCCGCGACAGCGTCGCCTGCGCATCCGGGCTCGCCCGGCGTTGCGCATCCCGTCGAGGAGCCAAGCGGCTGGTCGTATTCGAGCACGCGATTGTCGAAGCTATCGGCAATATAGAGGTTGTCGCTGGAGTCGAGCGCCACCCCGGACGGCGCGCACACATAGGCCGCATCGATCGGTCCGCCCGCCGGAGGCCCGGCACAGGTGATGCGCGCGAAGTTGTCTCCCGTAGGTCCGGTTCCGATTACCATGCTCGCGGGCTGGCCCACGCAGGGGTTGGCGACTGAGCATCCGCGAGCATATGGCGTCAGGTAGACATAGACCCCGGCCTCATTGACGACGTAGAGATTGCCGGCCGAATCGACAGCCAGTCCACTGGGCGAAGGCAACCCGTCCGGACCGTTTCCGGACAAATTGGCAATGAAGTTGCTCTGGCCGATGACCAGATCGGCGGCCGCGCCGTTCACCAGCGCGCCGAGATCGCTCCATCCCAGCACCCGATTGTTAGCGGAGTCGGCAATGTAGATGTGATTCGGCGTCGCGTGCCGATCGATCGCGACGGCGAACGGCTCGGCGAGGTTCGAAGCTCCAGCGTTGGGCGCGTTGGAAGTAAAGTTGGTCTGCCCCAGAACCAGATCGGCGACCACATCGCCACCCCCGCTCTGGGCGGCGGCGAACGAAACCAGGATCGCAACCGCCGCGGCGACCATTCACGGCCGGCACTCCGATCGAGGATCCCGATTGGCGCGCGCGCTTTATGCGCAGCCCTCCAGCCATTTCGTCACACTGTCCCGAAGCGAATCAGCTGGATGGCGACCATCGATAGAGCTGCACTCTTTAGCGTCATGAAGTTGCATCAATTTGATGGCACGTGTTTCGCTCATTGGCGTGGTTATGTGTGACTGTTGCGGTAAGAATTCGGCCGTGACCAGCGTCTCCGCGATGCTGATGACAGGTGCAAACCCACACTCGATCCGAGTGGCGGTATGTCAGGACTGCCGCGAGAAGGCGCGCCGGCGCGATTTCGACACCTGGCAGCGCATCAAGGCGGTCGCAATCGCGTGTCACGACCCGCAAGGGTCGCGCCCTTCGTTGCATTCGCTCTAAGCGGCTCGGAAAAGATTTCGCGCCCCCCGGGCCGGCGACCGCCCCGAATCGCTAGATTCGGCGCAAATCGCCAACCCCCTCGCGAGAGTGCCGCAGCTTCTCTCCCAAGCCGTTTTCCGCGCAAGCCGTTTTCCGCGCAAGCCGTTTTCCGCGCAAGCCGTTTTCCCGCGCAAGCCGATGATTGCTTAAGCCGATTTTTTGGCGTCGCTCGGATAGCCGCTGGCGCGCGCTACTTGCCCGCGCAAGGTCCCCAGCTCGCGCTCCATGTTGTGCAACGAGCGCGAGGCGCGTGAGAGTTCGTCGGAGAGCTGCTTGTCGAACACTCGCTCCTCCGCGACCATCTCCAGGTCGCCGGCGTTCTGATCGATGCTGTGGCGCACCAAATCGATCTGCCGCAGCACCGCGCTGCGGTCGAACTCGAACCAACGGCGTTCGAGTTTCGGCGTGAGGTCCGCGGGATGGAGCCGCGCCGGTTGAGCGTCTTTGGAATCCCCGTTCGAAAACCTTGGCAACTGAGCACTATGACCCATGTACCGCGAAACCTCCCCAGAATTTTTTGCTTGGTACCAGCGGATCCGTATAAGCATCATTGGTACCAAAACCGATTCGGCAAATTCGCCAGCGAAACCGCCGTCTTCAAATAGACGGCACCGAAAAACGCGCAACCAGGTTTGGTTGAAACTCCAAAATGGTGTGGTCGGGATGGCAAAGTATTGCCAATCCAACGCAGGGACCGCGAGTTATTTGACGGTCGCGGTCGAAAAATTGTCGTTGTTCAACGCCGCGGCCTCGTGCTAGTTTCGAAAAGTAACGGCGGTGAACGCAGAATCAACTCAGAGCTACCTGATGGAATTGACTGATTGTTCAATAAGTGTTTGAACGGGCTTCGCTCGAATACCACTGCGACCGGAAAATCATCTCGAGCGGAACTCCTGAGCGAAATCTCCACGCACTGGTTGTGAGGAGAAGCCCAGCGGGCACTCTCCGTACTTCTGAGGCCGCATAACACTGCGTTCTCCTAAGCCCTCACGCGGTGCCCATATGCGTTTCGAAACGCTGCGGAAGATCGCTGCTGCGTTGAGCCAGGACCAGTCCCTCACGCTCCTGTTGCAACAAATTGTCCGCGAGGTCGGCCACTATCGCGCGGTGGCGATAGCGCGGATCTGGCTCTTTGAGCCGGCCCGCCAATGTGAAATCTGCCGCGCGAAACCGGAGACGCGCGATCTTCCTCCGGGACTACACCTCGCTGCCAGTGCCGGCCGGCCGCTCAAACCGGGCGAGGATTGGGGCCGGATCGACGACGACGTTCACGGTGGCGGCGCAAAAATCCAACGCATCAGTGACCACCGCCAGCCGCTGCTGATTAAAGATATTCGCAGCGACCCGGAGTGGCAGGAAAGTCCGGGATGGTCGGGTGAACGGATTCGCGGCTTCGCGGGATTTCCCCTGGTGTTTGCAGGCGCGGAAGTCGGCGTAATCGCAGTTTTCAGCCGCGCGGAGATTAAACCGCTCGAATTTGAGCGCTTGCGGGTCCTCGCGGTCGCCCTGGCGGGGACCATCGTCAACACGCGTGCCTCGACCGAGATCAACCATCTGCGCGCGCGGCTCGAATCCGAAAATGCCTATCTGCGCGAGGAAGCCAGCGAGGTTGCGGGCGGGACCAGGATTTTGGGCGCGAGCAACGGCATTCGTGAGGTTCTCCACCAGATCGAGATGGTCGCACCGACCGATGCCAGCGTCCTGATCCTGGGCGAGACCGGGGTCGGCAAGGAGTTGGTGGCGCGCGCGATCCACGAGCGCAGTCCGCGCCACCAACAGGCGCTGGTCAAGGTTAACTGCACCGCGATTCCCCGCGAACTATTCGAGAGCGAGTTTTTTGGGCATGTGAAGGGCGCGTTCTCCGGCGCCACCGGCAGCCGGATGGGCCGGTTTCAGCTCGCCGACGGGGGCAGCCTGTTTCTTGATGAGGTCGGAGATCTGCCGCCGGACATCCAACCCAAGCTGCTGCGGGTGCTGCAAGACGGCGAGTTCCAGGCGGTTGGTGACGACACCCCTCGCTATGCCGACGTGCGAATCATCGCCGCCAGCAACCACGATCTGAAAAAAGCGGTGGAGGGCGGGAGCTTTCGCGAAGATCTTTACTATCGGCTCAGCGTATTTCCGATCGATGTGCCATCCTTGCGCTCGCGCGCGGACGATATCCCGGCCCTCGCCCATCACTTCGTCGACGCGGCCTGCCGGCGCTTCAATCGATCGCCGCTACAATTGCCGGCCGATCGGATTCTACAGTTGCGGAATTACCCCTGGCCGGGAAACGTCCGCGAGTTGCAGAACGTTATCGAGCGCGCGGTCATAACTTCCCGGCTCGGCGCGATTCATTTCGATGTCGGTTCAGGGTTCCAGCCGCGGCCTCCGGGAAAGGCTGCCCCGGTGGAAAGCGCGCCACCCGCAACGCCGGAAATCCTGACTGAAGACGAGATGAAGCGCCGCGATCGCGAGAACATCGTCGGCGCGCTGCGACAGGCGGCCGGCAGAATTTATGGTCCCGGAGGTGCGGCCGAAGTGCTGGGAATGAAACCGACCACACTCAACGCGCGCATCAAGAAGTTAAACCTGACGAAGTTCATCTAGCCGGGGCGAGGAGTTTGTCGCGGCGTTGGGAAAGATCCTCGGCGCAGCGCGAGAACATCTCAGAAGCCTCATCCTTGGTGGCGACCCGTTCGAGAAGGCTGGCCGCATATTCAGCCACCGCCGCAGGATTCTCGCGCACGCCCCAGGCGCGGGACCGAACCATCGTCGCGACGTCTTTTGAGGTGAAGATTCCGACAAACGTGTTTGACCGGGCTTCGCCGGTTAACAATTGCCGACGGTGCGTCACCGCGCGATCTCGATCGTCCTCGCACACCAGGTCGGTGAGTACCGCCGCGCGCAATTGTTTAGGTGACATCTTGACCAGGCTGCAGTACGCCTCGTTAAAACTCACCGCCCGGCAATCGCGATCGATTATCGCGAATGCGATCGGCGCGAGCTCGAAAAGCTGGTCCCAATGAGAGCGCAACGCGAGCGCTTGCCCCTCGTAGAGACGTGCGATCTCCTCCGAGGCATCGCGCCGGTCCTCAATCGCTTCCGCGATGCGCTTGATGATCGGAAGCATCGCATGCATTTCGGCGATCGGACCAAGCATTTGGATAATCGTTTGCCCGAGGCGACCCAACGATTCCAACGAAGCCTCGCCCGACGATTGCTTGCCTCTGCGGCGCCCGGGCGAGCGCGCCTCGGCGTCCTGTCGCCACGCATCGATACTTTCGAGATTGAAGCGCCAATCGCCGCCCAGCTTGAAGGCCGGTATTTCGGCCCGGCGCAGCAACCGATAGATGGTCGTCTGGTTAACTTGCAGGTAGGCCGCGACGTCTTTAACGGTAAGGACTGGCTTCTCGCGCTTCTGCATAAACGCCGATCACGCTCCACGGCTTGAGCTAGTCAGTTGATCCGCCGGGAAGCGGCGGCATCACCGAGCGCCCGAAAAGGCCTCGATTGCCCGCCGCTACGGCCGGATCTCGTTAACATTGTGTTCAACTCTACAAGGACGGGGAACGCTGAACAATCTTCGTGTATCGATTCGCGACACAGCCAGTCAGAAGGCACAACCCTATAACCGTCATCGTGTCGGTAGCTTTCCACGTTGAGTCGACTCGCCGTAGCACCCTGATATCACTTTTGGAAACCCGCACATTCAAAAACGCTCAAATTTCTCCCTAGTGATGAAAAATGCTCCATGACAAGATTCCCTATAGACAGACTGTTAACGCGAGCGCAATCTGGCGCAAACCAACGCTCGGTAGATTAAGGAATGCTAACGACGAATTCTCAGCGCTCTGTACATCCTATTGACGCCTCTGAGCCTGCCCCAGCACGCCGCCACAGCTTTACTCACTCCACACCGCCTCATCCGCAACCTGATAGCGGGATTTCCAGATGCCACAAAATCCTGGGCGATAGTCCGGGTTTGCGGCACATTCTCGAGCAGATCGAGGTGGTCGCGCCGACCGATGCGACGGTGCTGATTCACGGCGAAACCGGGGTCGGCAAGGAACTCGTCGCGCGCGGCATTCATCACGGCAGTCCGCGCCATGACCGCCCGATGGTCACGGTCAATTGCACCGCAGTTCCGCATGATCTGTTTGAAAGCGAGTTTTTTGGCCATGTGCGCGGCGCTTTCACCGGGGCGATGCACGATCGCACCGGGCGGTTTCGCTCCGCCGATGGCGGCACGCTGTTCCTCGACGAAGTGGGAGAACTACCCCTCGACATGCAACCCAAGTTGCTGCGCGTACTGGAGGAGGCCGAGTTGGAAGCGGTGGGCGACGATACGCCCCAGCACGTCGACGTCCGGGTCATCGCCGCCAGCAATCGTGACCTGCAAGGGGCGATTCAGGCGGGGCGTTTTCGCCAGGATTTGTTTTATCGGCTCAACGTATTCCCGATCGAGGTGCCCCCCTTGCGCGAACGCCGGGCCGACATCGCGATCCTCGCCATCGCCTTCCTCGAGGAAGCGTGCGGCCGCTTCCATCGGCATTGCCCGACCCTGACCGACGGCCAGTTGCATCAGCTGGCGGACTACGCATGGCCCGGGAATATCCGCGAACTCCGCAACGTGGTCGAACGGGCCGTGATCAAGGAGCACTTCGGGGCGCTCGAATTCGACCTCCCGAGCCGCGATGACCAGCCGACCCCGACCGATGAGCATCTGCCCTCAAATGCCAAGGTCGAGATCATCCCCATCGAGGAGATGAATCGCCGCCATCGCGATAACCTCCTCGCCGCCCTGCGCCATTGCCATGGCCGAATTTATGGTGCCGGTGGCGCCGCAGATTTGCTCGGAATCCGTCCTACCACGCTGACCGCGCGGGTGAAGAAGCTCGGCCTGAAGCACCTGTCCTGGCACTCATCCAGTTAGCCGTTCGCTCTCCTGTCTCGACCTTTATCTTACCTCCCATCAGCCAAAATGCACGGCTGGTTCTATGCAAAATGCAGGGCCGCACGGCATGCATTATGAAACCTCACGCCGATTTCACAATGAAAATCCACGTGAAATCACACCTTTCCGATGGCACACCGGATGCTCTCTCACCGATGAGAATCGGTTGCAGGGAGAGCATCAAATGAAGGTCAATCCCAATCATATCCTCCGTCATAACTATGCCATCTGGGTTATGGGCCGGCGGCCGGGATGGTTCAAACCCCAGCGCTATATGTATCGATGCTTGCGCTGCAAATGGGCTTTCATGGTGAATGACGATCACAGCGGCTCACTGCGGGTGGCCGGCGATGAGCACGTCAGCTCCGAGGAGACCCGGCGCCGCCTCGCCAGCTTCGCCGAAGGCCCGTGCCCCGGCTATGACACCACCAGCGCGGCCGCCGAGCCGGTCTACCCCGGCAATGTGATCGCGATGCGACGTGAGAATCGAGCAGCGAAAACCGTGCGCAATGCGCGCGCGATCTGAGAGGGAACATGTTGGACATCATCTGTATAGCGGGCACCGTCATCTTCTTCCTGGTGGCGCTGGCCTATGTCGAGGGATGCGAAAAACTATGAGCACCTGGGAACTGATAATGGGCGTCGTGATGGCGACCGGTCTGACTGCCTACCTGGTCTACGCACTACTGCGGCCGGAGAAATTCTAGGGCTGCGCAACAAGGAACATTTTCAATGACGAATGCAATTGTCCAGGTCGGACTGTTCTTCATCATCGTCACGCTCATCAGCGTGCCATTGGGCTTGTATATGGCGCGCGTGTTCAGTGATGAAAAAACTTTTCTCGATCCGGTCCTTAAGCCGGTAGAGAAACTGATCTACCGGGTCTGCGGGATCCATCCCGCGACCGAGATGACTTGGTGGGAGTATGCCATCTCGATGCTGCTGTTCAGCATGGTGGGGATGCTCCTCCTCTACGCAATCGAGCGTCTGCAGCAGCTCCTGCCCTTCAATCCTCAGGCGATGGGGGCCGTCGCGCCGGATCTCGCTTTCAACACCGCGGCCAGCTTCACCACCAATACCAACTGGCAGGCCTATGGCGGCGAATCCACCATGAGTTACTTCACTCAGATGGCGGGGCTAGCCTTCCATAACTTCGTCTCCGCGGCCTCCGGTATCGCGATAGCTATCGCGGTGATTCGTGGCTTCATCCGCAAGTCTGCCAAGACTATCGGTAACTTCTGGTTCGATATGACCCGCGCGACGCTATGGGTTTTGCTGCCCATCAGCATCGTGTTCGCGCTGGTGCTGGTATGGCAGGGCGTGCCGCAAAACCTGAGCGCCTACACTAACGTGCAGACGCTGGAAGGCGCCAAACAGGTCATCGGGCAAGGACCAGTCGCCTCGCAGGAGATCATCAAGGAGCTGGGCACCAATGGCGGCGGCTTCTTCAATGCTAACTCTGCGCATCCGTATGAGAATCCCACCCCGCTCACCAATCTGCTCGAAATGATCGCGATCTTCGCGATCGGTGGAGCTCTTACTCACACCTTCGGCAAGATGGTCGGCGATCGGCGCCAGGGCTGGGCACTCTTCGCCACCATGGGACTGCTCTTCTTTATGGGAGTTACTCCCGCGATCTGGGCTGAACAGAAGGGCAATACTCAGTTCACCGCGATGGGACTTAATCAGCACCATTCTGCCACTCAATCCGGCGGCAACATGGAGGGCAAGGAAGTCCGCTACGGCATCGTGAACTCGGCGCTATGGGCGACCATCACCACCGATACCTCATGCGGCGCGGTCAACGCGATGCACGACAGCTTCACTCCGCTGGGCGGCCTGGTCCCGCTGGTCAACATGCAGATCGGCGAAATCATTTTCGGTGGGGTCGGATCGGGACTGTACGGAATGCTGGTGATGGCGGTGCTGTCGGTCTTTATCGCAGGACTGATGGTGGGCCGCACGCCCGAATACCTCGGCAAGAAAATCGAGGCGCGCGAGATGAAGCTCGCGATGCTGTTCATCTTGATCTTCCCGACCGTGATTCTGTTGCCCGCCGGTGTAGCGATGGTCACCAAGGCCGGGCTCGCAGGAATTTCGAACCCCGGTCCGCATGGTTTTTCGCAGGTGCTTTACGCCTTCACCGAAGCGAGCGCCAACAATGGGTCAGCTTTCGGCGGACTGAACGCCAACGCCCCCTTCTATAATTTCATCCTGGGGTTCGTGATGCTGTTTGGCCGCTTCATGATGAAAATTCCAATCCTGGCGCTGGCCGGCTCACTGGCAGCCAAGAAGACGGTGCCGTCGAGCGCGGGGACCTTTCCTACCGACGGGCCGATCTTCGTCATCCTGCTGGTTGGCGTGATCATCATCGTCGCGGCACTGACCTTCTTCCCCGCCGATGCGCTGGGCCCGATCGTTGAGCACCTCTCAATGGTGCGACACATCCTTTACTAGGAGCTTAAGAGGCACATCCTCATGGCAGAACAGAGAAAAGCAGCAAGTTTGTGGGACAAGGATATCGTCAGCCGCGCGCTGGTCGACTCGATATGGAAGTTCGACCCGCGCGTGCAGATCAAGAATCCGGTCATGTTCGTGGTCGAAGTCACCGCCCTGGCCGTCACCATTATCATCGTGCAGAACCTGCTCGGCGGTAACAGCAAGTTTCTCGGCTTCGAATTTCAGATCGCGATCTGGCTATGGTTCACCGTCGGCTTCGCGAATTTCGCCGAAGCGATGGCGGAAGGACGCGGCAAGGCGCAGGCCGACAACCTTAGAAAGACTCGCACCGAGACTCATGCGCGCCTCCTCAAGGACGGTAAGGAGCGGATGGTTCCCGCCACCGACCTGCGCCGCGGCGATATCGTCCTGGTTCGCGCCGGCGAAGTGATCGCGGGCGACGGCGAGGTGGTCGAAGGCGTCGCGGCGGTCAACGAAGCCGCGATCACTGGAGAATCGGCGCCGGTCATTCGCGAGAGCGGCGGCGATCGCAGCGCGGTCACCGGAGGCACCACCGTCATCTCGGACTGGGTCAAGGTGAAAATCACCGCCAACCCCGGCGAGACCTTCCTCGATCGCATGATCTCGCTGGTCGAAGGCGCGCAGCGCCAGAAGACCCCCAATGAGATCGCGCTCAGCATCCTGCTCGCCGGCCTCACCATCATCTTTATGCTGGTCTGCGTGAGCCTCTTCCCGTTCGCGCAGTATGGCGGCACCGCGCTCTCACTGCCGGTGCTGGTCGCCCTGTTGGTCTGCCTGATACCCACCACTATCGGTGGATTGCTCTCCGCGATCGGAATCGCGGGCATGGATCGCCTGGTACAACATAACGTGCTGGCGATGTCGGGGCGCGCGGTCGAAGCGGCGGGCGATGTCGATACGCTGCTGCTCGATAAGACCGGCACCATCACGCTCGGCGATCGGATGGCGACCGAATTCATTCCGGTCGCGGGCGTTGAGGTCGAAGATCTCGCCGATGCGGCGCAGCTTGCTTCCTTAGCCGATGAAACTCCCGAAGGACGCTCGATCGTGGTGCTCGCCAAGCGCGACTTCAATCTGCGCGGCCGCGAACTCGCAGATACCAACGCCCAGTTCATCGCGTTTTCAGCCCTGACTCGAATGAGCGGGGTCGATCTCGACGGGCGCAAGGTGCGCAAGGGCGCCGGCGACTCGATTGTCAAATTCGTGAAAGAGAACGGCGGCGTCCTGCCGCCGGATCTCGACGGTATCGTGCAGAAGATCTCCCGCGCGGGTGGAACGCCACTGGTAGTGGCCGACACCGGCAAGGTGATGGGCGTCATCTACCTGAAGGACATCATCAAGCAGGGTATCCGCGAGCGCTTCGCGCGCCTGCATGCGATGGGACTTCGCACTGTGATGATCACCGGCGACAATCCGCTGACTGCCGCGGCGATCGCGGAGGAATCCGGGGTCGGTGACTTCGTTGCCGAGGCGACTCCGGAAAGCAAGCTCGGCATCATTCGCTCCGAGCAGGCGCAGGGCAAGCTGGTCGCGATGATCGGCGACGGCACCAACGACGCGCCCGCGCTGGCGCAAGCCGATGTCGGGATCGCGATGAACGCGGGCACCCAGGCCGCGCGCGAGGCCGGCAACATGGTCGACCTCGATTCCAATCCGACCAAGATCATGGAAGTGGTCGAGATCGGCAAGCAGTTGCTGATTACCCGCGGCGCGCTGACCACGTTTTCGATCGCCAACGACGTCGCCAAGTACTTCGCGATCATCCCGGCGATGTTCGTGCTCGGCTACCCGCAGTTGCAGGCGCTCAACATCATGCACCTCGCAACGCCCGAGAGCGCGATCCTGTCGGCGGTCATTTTCAATGCGCTGATCATCATCGCTCTGATTCCGCTGGCGCTGCGCGGCGTGGCGTATCGTCCGCTGGGCGCGGCAGCGATCCTGACCCGCAACCTCCTTATCTATGGAGTCGGCGGCGTCATTATTCCGTTCATCGGCATCAAGGCGATCGACATCGTGGTCGAAGCGCTTCACCTCGCGTAGGAGCAAGCAATGCGCGCATTAATGATATCGATTAAGATGACCATCGTGCTGACTATCCTGACCGGGATAATCTACCCGCTGGCAATGACTGGAATCGCCAACGCCCTGTTCCCCCATCAGGCGCAGGGAAGCCTGATCGAGCGCGACGGCAAGGTGGTCGGCTCCGAGCTGATCGGCCAGACCTTCGCCGCGCCGGGATATTTTCACAGCCGCCCGTCGGCCGCCGGCGACAAGGGCTACGATGCGTCGAACTCCAGCGGCTCCAACCTTGGGCCCACCAACAAGACCCTGATTTCCACCGTGCAGCAGCGCGTCAAGGATGTGGTAGAAGCTAATCCCGGCATCGATGTGAGCCAGGTGCCAATCGACCTGGTGACCGCGTCCGGCAGCGGCCTCGATCCCGAGATCAGCCCGGCCTCCGCCGACATCCAGGTCGCGCGGGTGGCCAAGGCGCGCGGTATCGGCGAGGATGACGTGCGGTTGCTGATCCGGCAGAACACGCGCGCGCGCTATGTGGGTATAGTCGGCGAGCCCGGCGTCAACGTGCTCGCGGTCAACCTGGCGCTGGATAAACTGTCGCCGCAAAAAGCGCAAGCCAGGGCCGAAAAGTAGTATGCTGCGGGGCGTTGAACAGATCGCATGAAGGATGACCAGCGCCCCGAACCTGAATCGTTTCTTGATCTGGTCGCGCAGCCGCTCAAAGGGCGGCTGAAGATCTACATTGGCGCCGCGGCTGGTGTAGGGAAAACGTACAAGATGCTGGAAGAGGCGCATCAGCTTCGCGCCAAGGGGATCGATGTCGTCATCGGTCTCGTCGAAACGCACAATCGCGCCGAGACCATGGACAAGGTCGGCGACCTCGAGGTCATTGCGCGCCGCCCCATCGAGTATCGCGATACCACCCAGACCGAGATGGATGTCGACGCGATCATCGCGCGCAAGCCCGAGGTCGCCATCGTTGACGAGCTGGCGCACACCAATGTGCCCGGCTCCAGGCACGAGAAGCGCTTCCAGGACATCGAGGATCTGATCGCGGCCGGCATCAGCGTCATCACCGCGATCAACATCCAGCACATCGAGACGCTCAACCCGCTGATGCGGCGCATCACCGGCATCGACGTGCGCGAGGTGGTGCCCGATTCTTTCATCGCCAAGGCCGATCAAATCGTCAACATCGATGTGACCGTGGAGCAACTTCGCGAACGCCTGCGCGAGGGAAAAATTTATCCGGCAGCGCAGGTCGAGCAGGCGCTCAAGAATTTTTTCAAGCCCAGCAACCTGACCTCGCTGCGCGAGCTGACCCTGCGCGAGGTCGCCCGCGGCATCAATCGCCAGCGCGAAGAGCAGGAGTCCCGGCGGCGCGAAGGCGGACGCCGCCGGCAAATCTTTGAACGCGTCATGGTCGGGCTCTCATCGAATCCTGATGACGGCAAACGCCTGCTGCATAAGGCCGCGCGCATCGCGGGACAGCTCAATGCAGACTGGTTCGCGGTCCACGTCGAGACCCCCGCGGAATCGGTGCGCAAGATCGATACCCGCAGTTTCGTCGCGCTACTCGACAACATCAATCTGGCCGGCGAGCTCGGCGCCGAGACGGTCTGGCTCAAGTCCGCGGATCCAGTCAAGGCGATGCTCGATTTCGCCCGCGAGCATGGGGTGGAAAAAATCATTATCGGGCGAACCCATCAGCCGTTCTGGCGCCGTCTGCTGGGCAAGAATGTAACCGAGCGCTTCCTCGCTAACGGTAAAGACCTGGACATTGAAATTGTTGGTGACCAGGCTCTCGAGGAGAGCAAGCCATGACTTCCTCGCTCCGCAGCCGAATCCGTAACGGTACCCTGCTGCTGCTCGCACTGGTGATTGTCCTCGGCGCCTATGCCCTGCCGCGTCTCAACAGCCTCGGCGGCGCGATACGCGAGACCCTCTATCGCAACTACATCAGCATCGAGGTCGGCCAGCATCAACATGCGGCGCTGCGCAAACTCGAACGCGCCGAACGCGACGGCAAGGGCCGCGACGCGCTACCTGCCGCGCGCTCCGACTTCATGCATTGGATGGATATCGAGCGCCACGACATCACCGAGGTCGGCGAGCCCGAGATCGCCGACGATATCGAGGCGCGCGGTAAGAAGCTCTTCGACGAGATCGCCAGCGCGCCGCCCGGCGAGCGTCACGACAATGAATACGATCAGCTCCACGCGCGCATCGACGATCTGATCGCGCTCAATAAGGCCGCGATGTTCCGCGCCGACAGCCGCGCCACCAGGCTGGGTACGCATCTCACCTACGAGGTGGCGGCCGGATTCGCGATCCTGTTGCTGGTCGGCGCTGCGCTTTCGATTTGGATGGGATGGGCGCTGTCGCGGCCACTCACCGAATTGGCGGAGCGGCTGCGCGGCATCACCCAGCGCAAGAGCCACGTCCGCCTCGGCCCGCAGACGCTGGCCGAACTCGATGAGGTTGCGCGCGAATTCAACCAGATGGCGGAGCGCCTCGAGCATTACGATCGGATGAACGTCGAGCGCATCGTCTACGAGAAGAGCAAGACCGAGGCGATCATCGAAAGCCTCGAAGACGGCGTGGTGCTGATCGATTCGGACGGCATCGTCGCGCACATCAATGAGGTCGCCGCGCTGATCATGGGCATCGAGCCCGCCGACGCGCTGGGCAGCAGCTTCGATGACCTGAGCAGCAACCATCCGCATTACTTGCGGGTGCGCGACGCCATCCGCAACCTGAGCAAGCCGGAGGCCGACCTGCAGCGCGTCGAGGTGCAACTGCACGTGCGTGGCCGCGATCATTCTTATGTGCTCAAGCCGGTGCCGCTGCGCCAGGAGGGTCGCGCGCTCGGCACCCTGCTCATCCTGCAGGATGTTACCTACCTGCGCGATCAGGATCGCGCGCGCACCAATCTCGTCGCGACGCTCTCGCATGAGCTGCGCACGCCACTCACCTCGCTCGCGCTGCTGGCGGAACTTTTGCGCCGCGATGAAGAGAATCTGACCCCCAAGCAGCGCGACGTGCTGCGCGCGATTCTCGAAGAGGCCTCGCGGATGAAGCAGATGGCCGACAATCTGCTCAATCTGGCGCGCGGACAAATTCCGCTCATCGCGGTCCAACGCGTCTCGCTCGATCTTGCTAAGATTGTTAACGACGTGGCCGCGCGCTTCGACATCCAGGCGCAGGAGAAGAAAATTCACATCGAGACTCAAATCGCGAAACTCCCCGAGATCGAGGGCGACCCGGTCAAGCTCTCATGGGTGATTTCCAACCTCATCGGCAACGCGCTGCGCTACACCCCCGAGGGCGGCACCATCCAGGTTGCGGCCGGGCCGTCGGGTATTGATTTCGCGCAACTCGAAGTGGCGGATAGCGGCCCCGGGATCGCGCCGGAAATTCGCGACCACGTCTTCGAACGCTTCGCCCAGTACGGCGCCAATGGCTATGCGCCCGGTTCGGCCGGACTCGGGCTCGCAATCGTGAAAGACATCGTCGAGGCGCACGGCGGCCGTATCTTCGTCGAGAGCAACAACGGCCACGGCAGCCGCTTCATCGTGCAACTCCCGGTGGGTGCGCAAGCCTGATGGCCAGACTGCTGATCGTTGACGACGAAAAAAACATTCGCCTGAGCCTGGTGCGATTTTTCGAATCCCTCGGCCATCACGTGAGCGAGGCGGAAAACGGCGCGCAAGCCGTTACCATCCTGACCCAGTCGCGCTTCGACCTGGTGCTCACCGATTTCCGCATGGCCGAGATGAACGGGCTGGAGCTGCTCAAGGAAGCCCGGCGGATTCATCCCGACAGCCTCGTGATCCTGATGACCGCCTACGCGACGGTGGAAAGCGCGGTCGCCGCGATGAAGGCCGGCGCGTATGACTATGTCACCAAGCCCTTCTCGCTGGCGGAGATGCAGGCCATCGTCGAGCGCGCGCTCCACTTGCAGGGCCTGCAGGCCGAGAATCGCGAGCTGCGCGAGGCGATGGACGATCTGCCGCTGCTCGATTCGCACGCCCCTGCCATGACGCGGCTGCTGGAGACCGCGAAGCAGGCCGCGGCCAGCGACGCGACCATCCTGCTCACCGGCGAGAGCGGTACCGGCAAAAACGTCATCGCGCGGCAGGTTCATCGCTGGAGCCTGCGCCACGAGCGCATGTTCGTGGTGGTCAACTGCACCACGCTGTCCGAGGAGCTGCTGGAAAGCGAGCTGTTCGGCCACGTGCGCGGCGCCTTCACCGGCGCGGTCAAGGACAAGCCGGGCCGGGTCGAGGCTGCCGATGGCGGTACGGTCTTCCTCGATGAGATCGCGGACCTCTCGGGTCAACTGCAAACGAAATTTTTACGCTTCGTGCAGGAGCAGAGTTTCGAGCGCGTCGGCGGCGATCGCACCATCAAGGTCGACACCCGCATCATCGCGGCCACCAATCGCGACCTCGAGGCGGAAGTCGCGGCGCGTCATTTCCGCGACGATCTCTTCTATCGCCTCAACGTGATCACCTTGCGCGTGCCGTCGTTGCGCGAGCGGCGCGAGGATATTTTACCGCTGGCGGAGTGGATGCTGAAATCCGCCAGCATCCGCAACCGGCGCTCGCGCATGTCGCTCTCACCGGGCGCCGCGGCCGCGATCACCAAGTATCGATGGCCGGGTAACGTCCGCGAGTTGCGCAACTCGCTGGAGCGCGCCGCGGTGCTCACTCGCGGTGAAGTGATTCAACCCGATGACCTGCCGGATTCGCTCTTTCGCGACAACACCGAAGCGCTCGCCGGGATTTCTCATTCGGCCAGCCTCGAGGAAGTCGAGCGCGAGCACATCGCGCGGGTGCTGAGTGAGAGCGCGACCCTGGACGAGGCCGCGGCGACCCTCGGCATCAACGCCACGACGCTGTGGCGCAAGCGCAAGCGCTACGGCATCGAGTAAGTCGCGCTATCTATAATCATTGCCCTGCGCGGGTAAGCCCCAGCACCTCGGTGCGCGATTCGAGTTGCGCGGTGTTGCCGGTCTTGTCGATGTGGCAAACGTCGACATCATTGTTATCCGGGTCGCTCTTGCGCGCCTGTACGATTTGCACGTCGGTGGCGCCGCCCTCCAGTTCGGTGATGATATAGGTGACCCCGGTGATGGTGTGGTCCTGCGGGCCACCGCTGGTCACAATCGAATCCTTAAGGAACTCGATAGTAGTCGCGCCGGTTGACTTTCTGACATTAGTGGTAAGCTCATCGAGGTAAGAAGCATCGGCCTCCTTGTCGCGGCTCGCGATAGTCCACTTGCCCAGCATCGGATTATGTGTACATCCCGCCAGAGCGAGCATCAACGTTATCATCGCTGTGGTTCGTATCGCCTTGCGCATTCTCAACTCCATCATCACAAGTTCCCCTGCATCGGATCTTGCCGCACGGTTGTAACACAACGGGACGAGGCCGTCATTGGCAGACCTCACCCGGCGCAGTAGCGCCACCCTCTCCCTTCAGGAGAGGGAAAAAGGAAAAAGACAACTTTCTTAGGGTGACCCGGACGCAGCGATCCGGGTGAACTTCACCGGAAACCCATGGCAAGCAGTCTTATGCACCAGGTCTTCGGTGAAATCGTTGGCATCGATGACAGTTATCGTCATCGACACGTCATAAGGCCCGGCGTAACCAGGGTCCGGACACTTTTGCGTTCCAACTACGAGATTCGGGACGACTTGATCGGGCGTCGCCTTGAATACGATGGAGCCGGCATGAAAGCTGCCATATCCGCCATCGATGAGGGTGGCAATATAGTTGGTGCCACCGAGCAGCGGATCGTTTTGAATCGCCACGCGAAACGGCCCGCCGGGATAGCTCGCGGACCAATTGCCCAGAATCTGTTGATTGAGGTTCGGAACGACCGGAGGCTGCACGGGAAACCCGGCCGTGGGGTTGAAGGGAGGAGGCGCGGGCGTGGCGGTGTTGGATGCGCACGCCGCCAGCGCCAGCATCGCCAGGCACAGGATCGGAAGAGCAGCTACATCGCGAGAACGGCAAAACATTTCCTTCAGGTCCTCCATCATTCGCGCGCCGAAAAATACCGCGCGATAAATCGCGGAAAGAATAGCGTGCGAATGATGAAAACGCGATCCAGTGGAAATTACATGAGGGGAGCGCAAAGCGCGCAGCCGAAGAATCTCGATTGTTGCGCGCCCCAGGATTTTCGCGGCGACCACAACCGCCGTATGTCATCCCGAGCGAGCCTTGCGAGGCGAGGGACCTCCGCGCAGCGATGTGCCTGCCCCTCTCCCGATGGGAGAGGTTGCGCCATCTGATGGCGCTGGAGTGGGACCTTATTCAGCGCGCCGCGCGCGACTTCGGAATTCTGGTCTCCGGACAAATCCTGTAGCCAATTCTTGATAGGGGCGGTTCACCCACCGCTCGCTTAGAATCTTCGTCGGCTGCCATGCTTTCCTCGTCTGTCACCCGAGCGAGGCTGCTTCTGCCTCATGTCATTCCGCGGCGCGCGCAGCGCGCCGCCGAAAAATCTCGATCGTTGCGCGCACCATGATTGTAATTCCACCGGACTTAGAGATCCAGTTTGCTGGATATCACGCGGATCTCCTCCTCGATCTGCTCTCGAACTTGGCCCATCAGCGACTCCTGATAAGGTCCCGTCCGCCGGGCTGCCTCCAAAAGCTCCCTCCTCTCCTCTTTTTCAAGGTAGTCCATAAACAGCCGAACCCTCTTAAAGCGAGCTGGCATGTCGTTCTCGTCCGAGAGGTTTGCGAGCTCGTGGGCTAGATTCTTGTCCTCGATGGGCGTATCGACAAACACCAAGTCCATGTACGCAAACGCTCGAACAAGATACTTCCAATAGTAAGCTCCCGACGCGGTAATTCTTAGCGCCTCGGCCTTATCCAGTCCTTCGACCCGTGGAGGCTCCGATTCTATGAGACCACGTAGCAAGAGCTCGTTGGCCCATTCTTGAAAGTCCTCCGCAATACCGAACGATTCTCGGTATTCTCGCAAAAGCGATTTTGTCTTTACAAAACCCTCCCCGTGGGGTGACGAAGCCTCTTCAGCGCGAGAAAGTCTCGCTAGTGTTCTGATGGCAGTCAAGTGAGATGCCCGGCGAGCAGCCGAGGGTTTAAGCAGATTTACTACGTGCGAAACGTTGCTACGATAGTACTTTCGGGAGCCGAGAATCGCTGACTTGGCGAACTCATGAAATGCCACCTTGTAGCCGCGTCCTATACTCATAATCTTACTAACGTTGGTGTTTCCGGAACTGACGAACTCCCGGAACATATCAAGGGCATGTCTCATGTCGCCGTTAGATACACAGGCCAGCATCCGAACTATGTTCGCATTACCTGAAGTGGTGGACCGAATGAGTACATCCAGCAGGGTATCAATATCTAGCAGCTCCTCCTTAGACAGGTAATTTCCTTCCTGCATGATCCGTTGGAACTTCTCGCGGCCGTAGTTGAGCCGCCTTTGGAGAACCTTACGGAGATCCGGCGAACCAATATGAAACCTCCTATCTCCAAAGGCATCGAAGATGCCGCGTCGGAAAGCGGCAAAAAACTTTTCTTCCCGCAAGGCTACGATCGAAAGAGCCTTATGCTCCTGAGATAGCTTCTGGGCTAGAAGGAAAACTCTTTCCTGAAATTGTTCTCCCAACTGATCGGTGTTATCTAAGACGAAAACCGGTCGAAGACCGCCGGTGACGAATTTTCTCAAAAGAGCGTCTACGAATGCCGCATCGTCGGAATAAAGCGCCTCGACGATAGCGTTCACTTCTTTGGTCCACTCTGGAGAATCTGGAGGTATCGAATAAAGCTTCGTTCTCTCCGCTCGCTCGAGCTCGCTTGAGAACAGCTGACGGATTTCCGAACCGCTGCTCGGGATATTGGATGAATACAAACGCACCAACTCGTTTCTGATTTGTCGGTAGACAAAACTGCGGACTTCTGAATCGACCACGTTTTGGTCGATATTTCCAAACGGAAGGAAGTCGACGTGTGTCCAGATGCAGTAGTTCTCAACAAATCCTCTACCAATCATGACGAAACGCCGCAAAAACGTTGTCTTCCCGCTCCCCACTCCGCCGGTCAGAACGTAAGTACCTGGACGACGAGAGGATACTAATGTCCTTTTCTAAACCCTGGCCGAAGGCGCTGTGCATTCCGGAGCCGGGTGCCAGCTCCTGAATTCCGGCGTTTTTCAGGCTGATAGGGAGCGTGTCTCTTATCCTTCGGTCGAGACTAGCGTCTGCTTGGTCAGAGAGCGGTGTGGTCACGTAGCAATTTTCAATTATCTCGCGTTGCAAAGCTGGATCTTCAAAATTGTCGGTGAACAGGGGACTTAACACGGTCGCGATCTTTATCCAGAGCGGATTTCGTACTAATTCGGCATCAGGATCATCGAGAAATTGTATTGGCGTATAGAACGTTGTAGTGATGCCTTCGATTTGTTCGAACTCCTCCAACAGGGAACCTGCATAGACCCGATCTCTTGAAAGCAGCCGGTGGAACAGCGCGAAGTCTTGGACGATGTCGTCGTGGTCATGAAATACGATGGCGGTTCCAGTCGACCAAGAACGCCCGGGAAGATAGGGCTTGAAAATCACTAACTGAGATCCATTTGTCAGAATCGCGAACTGAGCCCCCTGCGAGCTCGCATAAGCCTGTACCTGCTCTATGAGAGGTTTCACTTTTTTTTGCCCCAAGAGGTGGGGCCCGTCCAAGCGCACCTTCCGCGGTCGGGTTGGCGCATCTATGTGAAAACGTGGATTGGTCCTCTTTGCCTCGACCAATAGGAACGCTACGTCCGCACCTAAAACATAGTCCGCGAACCCGCTGTCAACCGGCTTTTCTCTTCGGATTTCTACTTCCGGCCATCCGAGGACATCGCGGAAGAGGGGATCGATCAATTTAGCGCGAGTGTCGGCCTCGCTTAGCTTTGGATCTGAACGACGAAAGAGGGCCTTCTTCTCTAGCAGCTCCTTGAGGCGAACGTATGCGTGATCCGCGTCACTTTCTGAGATCAATTTCTTTGCACCTCTCTTCGAGGAAGCCAGACTTTTGCCCGCTGCGCAACCCAACCGGGTTGAATGGCCAAGTCTTAAATTCACAAGCCTGCTTGGGAAAGACGAGGGTCTGTTTGAGCGTGTGAGACGTACGGCCGAGGAGGGGATTCTTTATTTGCTGGGGTCTACCTAGGGCAACAAAGACTCGAGCGGCGGCGCCGTTCGGGTAGTTGCGGGCCGTATAGGTCGACGCTTCGCGTAGATCCTTCGACTCGCAAGGCTCCCCCGGAATGACAGAGAGTGGAGAATCCGAGCGGGGCGGTTTTCGCGTGCGACGGTTGCATTCGCGAGGATCGAGATTCTTCCGCTGCGCGCTGCGCGCTCACCTCAGAATGACAAAAAGTGGGGCTCGCTCAAGCGCAAAGATCGGAAGGTCGCGCGGACAACCTCAATCGCCCAATTCGGCCTTGAGCCGATCCGCGACGAACATCTTCAATAATGATTGATAGGGAACATCTCTCTTATTCGCGAGTTGCTTGAGGCGCTCGAGCATCGGTTTGGGCAGGCGCAGGGAAATCGTTTGACATCCAGAGGGAGTGATTTTTACGCTTGTGGCTAACTGATCGTTCTGGTATCACGACTGTTTGTGGATGAACATGCGCCAAGGGGAAACGCCGAGATGCTCGGCGACACCTTTCGTGAGGCGGCAGTTCTGTTTCTGGTCTTCATACCTTTGGATTTAGGGCTCGGCATCGCGGAGGATCAATTGTCTCTTTCGCGAGTTCAGATTATGGTAATTCTTGTCGCGGGCGTCATCGGCAGCGCATTTCTGGAGTGGTTCGGTATGGTTTTGGAACGTCGCCGGTGAGCCGCGTTAACGATGTCACAGTTTTTCACGCCATTTGTGATTGTCTCGCTGATGCCGCTGTGGGTGGCTATTGCAGCGGGGATTTTTGTCTTCACTTTCGGACGCCGAATCGCACAGCAAGACCGTGCTGAGCGCCTGACCCGCGAAGCCACGAAGGCGGAAGAAGAGAGACGGCTTCGCGAGGCCCACACGGCCGCTCGGTAGTCAATTTGGGCGCAAGTTTGAATGTCGGAAGAGTAGCCAATGCAGAGCGGCGGGGGGCGGGATGGCGCGGCGGTCGCGCTCGGTTTCTCTTTGCGACCGGCGTGCCATCCCTGCCTGCGGAGCCGCGCGGTCGGGAAATCCTCGATGCGCGGGCGGGCGCGAGATGGTAACGGTCGCCACGCGAGGCGGTGGTGTTCGCAAGGATCGAGATTCTTCGGCGGTGCGCTGCGCGCTCACCTCAGAATGACAAAAAGTGGGGCTCGCTCAAGCGCAAAGATCGGAAGGTCGCGCGGACAACCTCAATCGCCCAATTCGGCTTTGAGCCGATCCGCGACGAACATCTTCAATAATGATTGATAGGGAACATCTCTCTTATTCGCGAGTTGCTTGAGGCGCTCGAGCATCGGTTTGGGCAGGCGCAGGGAAATCGTCTGCGAGGTCGGCTTCAAATTGGGAAAGATGGTGCGCTTGCCCCCACGCCAATCGATGTATTCGGTCGAATCGTGCGAGGCCCAGAACTTCCGTTCCGCATCCTCATTCTTGAATTTTGGCAGGCGCTTTTCATGACGACAAATCAGCTCTGAAGGTAGCACAGGCTTCAGCCTGTGTCCTTTGTGGATTTGGAAGCACAGACTGAAGTCTGCGCCACTTGCAGATGAGCGGGGTGGGCACCCTTCCCTATGCCACTCTCGTCTTGCGCCCGACGCTCACGAAGCGAACCTCAAGCCGCTTGTCCAACGCCGCGGCGATGCGGTGCAGCATCGTCAGCGAGTGCCCTTCGTAATCGGCGTCTTCCAGCCTCGAAATGACCGAGGTAGTGGTGCTGACCAGCTTGGCCAGTTGTTGCTGAGTGAGCCCTGCGCGCTTGCGGATTCGATAAATTTTGCGCGCCACCGTGTCGTTGGCTTCCGCTTCGGCCAAGCCGGCGATTCGCTGGGGACGGCCCTGGTAGTAGCGGCGATGAATTATTTCGATGGCGTCGCTGGTCAGAGATTTTTTACCTGATCGTTTCATGTGAGTTGCCTCAAGAGCGGGCGTGCGGCTCTTCCAATGTGTGAAGCTCGGCATCTTGCTCAAAGTTTCGTTTTCGCTTGAGCGCTGTTTCGATCGCTGTCTCAGGAACTCGGTTCAGTTTGGTCAAGCCGTGCGCCAAAATGACTGCCTCTCGTCCGGAAAAGAAATAAAGAATCCGATAGTTTACGTGGTGGAGTCCAACGCGCAATCCATGAATACCGTCGCGGAGCAGATCTGCCTCGGGTCGCCGCAATTCATATCCCAGTTCCGCTAGCCGCTGGATTTTGATCCGGCATTTGTCCTGGGCTTTGGTCGGAAGCCCATCAAACCAATCGAGCAGGGGAACTGCCCCGTCAGCCTCGCGGTAAAAGACCACTCTGGTTCGCGGCACCGCAGATCATCCTGGCAGGTTTCGCAAAATTGCGAAAGGGCCAAGGCCGGAGGGGGGCGGGATGGCGCGGCGGAGTTGTAGATCTTATCGCCTCGGACCGCGCGGAAGCTTCAGGATGAGAAGCGCTTCCTCATCGTCTCGGGCGAAGGCCTCGATCGCCGGCCGCCGGGCATTCAGTAGGCGCAGGATCTTTTGCGTCGAAGCGTTAGCGACTTCGAGCCAAACGACTTTCGGCGGCGCGCCGTGCAGAAAACTGAGCTGGCGAAAATCGTCATCCTTCGAGACCACGGTGAAACCATTGTCACCCGCATACTCCCATATCCTGGCATCTGATTTGGCACCAAGCCCGACCGCATCGACATGCCGAGTGCCGGGGAAGCCAGTTTCGAGTTGGGCCGCCAGCCGATAGCTGAGGTTCTCGTCGAGCAGCAGCTTTACGCCGCGCTGCTCGCGAGGCGGCGTTCCCGTGCGGCGGCGAAAGCGAGGCATGCTCGGATGTGCTCAGGTTTAAGCGCGGGGAAGTCGGCCAGGATCTGCGCCTCGGTCATCCCGCCGGCAAGATATTCGAGCACGTCGGTGACCGTGATGCGGGTTCCTTTGAGGCAAGGCTTGCCGTTGCGAACCCCGGGCTTGACGGTGATGTACTTTTCAAACCTCACACCAAGAAGTAAACCGCTCCGCCGACTTTCGCGCAAGCCGTTCCAGAGCAGGCACCCTCGCTGCGCGGAGGTCCCTGGTACGCGCTCGCTTCGCTCGCTTGGCGACTGGCAAGGCTCGCTCGGGATGACAGAAAAGAAGATGGGGGGATGGCGCGGCGGTCGCGGTGGTCGCTCTTCATCTTGCGACCATCGTGACCGCGAGTGGGCGGCGGGGCGGGATGGCGCGGCGGTCGCGCTCGGTTTCTCTTTGCGACCGGCGTGCCATCCCTCCCCTCTTCTCTGCTCTTCTCTGCTCTTCTCTGCTCTTCTTTGCTCTGCTCTTCTCTGTTTTTCGGAATCCTCGATGCGCGGGCGCCATTGGCGCACGCGCCTCCGCATCCTGCTGTAGGAAATCCCATCGACATGATAAGAAGATGCCATCGAGGCGAGAAATCCCATCGACGAGTATCTAAAAGTACCGGGACCGCATCGCGAGGCGCCCAAACGCCTGCCGGCCTTCTTCTACAAGCTGCCCCAGCGCGCGCAGCGTTGCTATCTAAAGAGCGACTCGATTGCCGGATTCGACGGCTTCGCGGCGGGCCTCGAGGCGAAGCGGCGGCTGGCCGATTTGCAGGACGCGCTGGAAGGGGGCACCTTGCGGCATGTGCAGGAGGGGGCGGCGGCGCTGATGAGCGAGCTATGCCGCGGGTTCGGCGTCGCGGCGATCCGGGTGGAAGTGCGCGGGGTGCGGCCGCATAATGCGCGCGGGGAGCTGCATGGGCTGTTTCGCCTCAGCCGGCCGCCGGAGATCGTGTTGTGGATGCGCACGGCGCAGCGCCATGAGGTGGTGAAGCCGCGGACCTTTTTGCGGACCTTGTTGCATGAGCTTTGCCATTACCTGGACTATGCGATGCTGAAGCTGGAGGATTCGTATCACACGATGGGGTTTTTCAAGCGCGAATCGTTCCTGGTGCGTACGCTGCTGGGCATCGAAAGAACGGCGAAGTGAATGGCGGAGGGGTAGGAATCGTCGTCATGGTAAGCATCGCGGATGTGAAACAGCATCAACTATGGTGAAAGAAAACCTCGAGTCTGAACTCCTCGCGCGCGACGAATTTTTTTCGGCCGTGGCGCATGAGCTTCGCAATCCGCTCAACGCGTTGCATCTGACGCTGGCCAGCCTGCTTCGAGGACATAGCGGCGCGAATCCGCTCCCATCAGAGCAGGTTGCATCTCGCATCAATCGTGCTACGGTGCAAGTCTCAAGACTGGCACGGCTCGTTGAGGAGATGTTGGATGTCAGCCGAATCTCCGCGGGGAGGTTACAGCTTCAGGTCGAAGACTTCGATGTTTCACTGAAGTTGACCGAGGTTGTCAGCTCCCTCAATGATGCCGCCGATCCTCCACCTATCTCTGTCTCAATGCCGCCCTCCCTGCTCATCCGAGGCGATCGCGCAAGATTCGCTCAGGTTGCTTATAATCTCATTTCTAATGCTATGTTGTATGGCAACCAGCGCCCCATCGAGGTACGCCTGGAGGCCGACCACGACGCCATCCGCCTCGAAGTCGTCGACCAGGGCATCGGGATCGCCGAGGCCGACCAGGAGCGCATCTTCGAACGCTTCGTAAAACTCGGTAAAGATGAGCCAAACGTCAGATTCGGCATCGGCCTCTGGGTCGCCCGCGCCATCGCCCGCGCCCATCATGGCGACATCAGCGTCTCCAGCACCCCCGGCATGGGCTCGACTTTTGTCGTAAAACTGCCAAAACTAGACTCGGCAGGGACAGCGACGCCATCGGGGTAAATGACCAACGGCCATCAAAAGGGCACTATTCTGGTTGTCGATGACGACCGGGGCGCGATGGAAGCGCTCAGCGACATCCTCGAATACGAGGGTTACCACGTCCAGCGCGCGCAAAACGGCCTGGAGGCGCTCGAATTTCTCAAGACCGCGCGCCCCCGCCCCGACCTCATCGTCCTCGACCTGCTGATGCCGGTGATGGATGGATGGGAATTCCGCATGCGCCAAAAAGAGGACCCCGAACTCGCCAAGGTTCCGGTCCTGGTGGTCACGGCGATCGCCGCGACCGCGGGCATCGATGCGGTCTCGGTGCTGCACAAGCCCGTCGATGTCGATGCTCTTCTGCGCACGGTCGCGCGTTATTGTGATTGATGCCTGAATGTTGAGGCGCGTGCGCCAATGGCGCCCGCGCAGCGAGGATTCCCGGATAGATGGCACGCCGGTCGCAGAGAGAAACCGAGCGACCGCCGCGCCATCCCGCCCCGCCCCGCCACTCGCGGTCACGGTGGTCGCAAGATGAAGAGCGACCACCGCGCCCGCCCCCGCCATTCGACTGCCACCCCCAACAATGATACTTTCGCCCCACTATCCGTCTCGCTCATGCTAACTTAATTTGCTTTCAGCTTAGCGAAGGCAAGCTGATTGGGGCTTTGGGGGATTCGTGTTCGAACAGGCTTTTCGCAACATCGATGATGTCCTCCGTAAGGAGGACGGATGCACCACCGAGCTCGACTACATCGAGCAGACTTCGTGGCTGCTCTTCCTCAAATATCTCGATGATTTGGAGCAGGAACGGCTGACCATCGCCCAGATCGACGGCCGAAGCTACAGCTACCTCCTCGATAAGGATTACCGATGGATAAGCTGGGCGGCGCCCAAAGGCAAAGACGGCAAGCTCGACCATAACCGTGCGATGACCGGCGACGATATCTGCGACTTCGTCAACCAGAAGCTCTTTCCCTATCTGCAGGGCTTCAAGCTGAAGGCCACCGGACCGAACCGAACACCATCGAGTACAAAATCGGCGAAATCTTCGGCGAGATCAAAAACAAGATCCAGAGCGGCTACAACCTGCGCGAGATCATCGACCATATCGACGAGCTGCGCTTCCGCTCCCAGACCGAGAAGCACGAGCTGTCGCATCCTGTATGAAGCCAAGATCAAGAACATGGGTAATGCCGGGCGCAACGGCGGCGAGTATTACACGCCGCGCCCCCTAATCCGCGCGATAATACAGGTCGTCAAGCCGAAGATCGGCGAGCGTATCTACGACGGCGCATGCGGCTCGGCCGGCTTCCTGTGCGAGTCCTACGACTTTATGCAGCGCGACAAGAAACTGACCGTCAAGGAGTTCGAGACGCTGCAGACCCGCACCTTCTACGGCAAGGAAAAGAAGTCGCTCGCCTATGTGATGGCGATCATGAACATGATTCTGCACGGCATCGAGGCGCCTAATGTCATCCACACCAACACGCTGACCGAGAATCTCGCCGACATCCAGGAAAAGGACCGCTACGAGGTGGTGCTGGCGAATCCGCCGTTCGGCGGCAGCGAACGCAAGGAAGTGCAGCAGAACTTCCCGATTCGCACGGGTGAGACTGCGTTTCTGTTCCTCCAGCACTTCATCCGGATTCTCAAGGCGGGCGGACGCGGCGGCATCGTCATCAAGAATACGTTTCTCTCCAACACCGACAATGCCTCCGTGAGTCTGCGCAAGAAGCTATTCGAGGATTGCAACCTTTACACTGTCCTCGACCTTCCGGGCGGCACGTTCCAAGGTGCGGGTGTGAAGACCGTCGTGCTGTTCTTCGAGAAAGGCGCCCCGACGCGGAAGATCTGGTTTTATCAGCTTGACCCAGGCCGCAACCTCGGCAAGACCAATCCGCCGAATGATGATGACCTCGCGGAGTTCGTGAAGTTGCAAAAGACCTTCGCGGATTCGTCGAACAGTTGGAGCGTCGATGCGAAGAGCATCGACCCGAGGACCTTCGACTTGTCGGTCAAGAATCCCAACAGCGCGGAAGAAGTGGCGCATCGCAGCCCGACAGAGATCATCGACGAAATCGTCGCACTCGATGCTGAAAGCGCCGAAGTGCTGAACAACATTCGAGCGCTGCTATGAAGAATGGATGGCCGACAAAGAGTTTGGCCGAGGTCTGCGAGATACGGCCGCCAAAGTCGGAAGCGCGAAAGCGAGTCGATCCCGAAGCGCTCGTATCGTTTGTCCCGATGGAAGATCTCGGGATCGACCGAAAGGTCCTGACTCCGACACAGGCTAAACCACTCGCGTCAGTAGAGGGGAGTTACACCTACTTCGCCGACGGCGACGTACTGCTTGCAAAGATCACCCCCTGTTTCGAGAACGGAAAGCTTGGAATTGCGTCAGGGTTGACCAACGGCATTGGGTTCGGTTCCAGCGAGTTCATTGTCTTTCGTCCGCCCCAAGGTCTCGACAAAGAGTTCCTCTACTACTACTTGTCTCGTGCCGACTTTCGAATTGAAGGGGAGGCGCGAATGGGTGGCGCGGTCGGTCAGCAGCGAGTTGCGAAGGAATTCATAGAGAGTTATCGCATTCCGGTTCCTCCGCTTCCGGAGCAGCGGCGGATCGTAGGCATCCTCGATGAGGCGTTCGAGGGCATCGCGACCGCCAAAGCCAACGCCGAAAAGAACCTCCAAAACGCCCGCGCCATTTTCGAGAGCCACCTCCAATCCGTGTTCGCGGAGATGTGGTCGTCCTGCGAGTTGGTCGCTCTCTCAGACCTGGCGACCGACATAACTGACGGAGATCATGTTCCGCCGCCCAAGTCGCAAGCCGGAGTCCCTTTGGTCACGATCGGGAATATTAACAAGGAGACGCGGACCATCGACTTCACCAATACGTTCATGGTGCCTCGCAATTATTTTGACCGCATAAAGACGCATCGAAAGCCAAGCAAAGGCGACGTGCTCTATACGGTCACAGGCTCGTTCGGCATTCCTGTGATCCTTGAGAACAATTTTGAATTCTGCTTCCAGCGGCACATTGGATTGATTCGACCGAAGGCGGAAATCCAGAGTGCTTGGCTTTACTACCTGCTCTTGTCGCCTCAGGTGTTCAAGCAAGCGGACGAACGCGCCACTGGCACGGCTCAGAAAACCGTGTCGTTGAAAGTACTGAGAAGCTTCGAGGTCCCAAGAGTAACCCCGCATCAGCAGCGCGCAGCGGTAACGGTACTCGATACTCTCGCGGAGGAAACCCAGCGCCTCGAATCCATTTACAAGCGCAAACTCGTAGCAATCGAGGCGCTCAAGAAGTCCCTGCTGCATCAGGCCTTCAACGGTGAGCTAGCCGCATCCGAAAAACTCCAGGAACGCGTCGCATGAACGAGGCCGAAACCAGAAACGAGTACATCGACCCTGCCCTTAGAGCCGCTGGATGGGGCGTGGTCGAGGGCAGCCGCCTTCGGTGCGAATATCCCATCTCCCTCGGTCGGCTGGAAGGTTTCGGAAAGCGCGCCAAAGGCCTCAAGCTCGACTACGTGCTGGAATATCGCAACCACAAGCTGGCCGTGGTCGAGGCCAAGGCGTGGGATGAGGAACTTACCCAGGGCCTCGCGCAGGCCAAGGACTATGCCGACAAGCTGAAAGTACGCTTCGGGTATTGCTCCAACGGGCAGGGCATCTACGGCGTCGATATGGTTGACGGCACCGAAGGTCCGTTGGCCGCTTATCCCAGCCCCGAAGAACTCTGGAACCGCACCTTCGCCGAACAAAACCAATGGCGTGACGACTTCGCGAAAGTGCCCTTTCAGGACAAGGGCGGTTCGCATCTGAGCCGCTACTACCAGGACATCGCCGTCGATCGAGTGATGGAGGCGATCGCGGCGAACCAGCAGCGCATCCTGCTCACGCTCGCGACCGGCACCGGCAAGACCTTCATCGCGTTTCAGATCGCGTGGAAGCTATTTCACGCACGCTGGAATCTGAGCCGTAAGCCCGAGCGCCGTCCGCGCATCTTGTTCCTCGCCGACCGCAACATCCTGGCGGATCAGGCCTATAACGAGTTCTCCGCATTTCCCGAAGACGCGATGGTGCGGATTCGTCCCGAAGAAATCAGCAAGAAGGGCAAGGTGCCCAAGAACGGCAGCCTCTTCTTCACCATCTTTCAGACCTTCATGACCGAGTCCAAAGATGGGACGAAGTCATCGAACTTCGGAGCGTATCCGCCCGACTTCTTCGATTTCATCGTGATCGACGAATGCCATCGCGGCGGCGCCAACGACGAGAGCAACTGGCGCGGCATCCTGGAGTACTTCGCGCCTGCGGTGCAGCTAGGTCTCACCGCCACGCCCAAGCGCCAGGACAACGTCGACACTTACAAGTATTTCGGCGACCCGGTTTACGTTTACTCGCTGAAGGACGGTATCAACGACGGCTACCTGACCCCGTTCAAGGTCAAGCAAATCTCCACCACCCTCGATGAATACGTCTATACCGCCGACGACACGCTGATCGAGGGCGAGGTCCAGGAAGGCAAGCGCTACACCGAAAGCGACTTCAACAAGATCATCGAGATCAAGGAACGCGAGGCGCATCGGGTGAAGCTGCTGATGGAGCAGATCAACCAGAACGAAAAGACGCTGGTGTTTTGCGCGACCCAGGCGCATGCGCTGGCGGTGCGCGACCTTATCAATCAGCTCAAGACCAGCAAGGAGCCCAACTACTGCCAGCGGGTCACGGCAGATGACGGCGCGCTGGGCGAGCAGCATCTACGCGCGTTCCAGGACAACGAAAAGACCATCCCCACCATTCTGACGACCTCGCAGAAGCTTTCGACCGGCGTCGACGCGCGCAACATCCGCAATATCGTGCTGATGCGGCCGATCAATTCGATGATCGAGTTCAAGCAGATCATCGGACGCGGCACGCGGCTCTACGATGGCAAGGATTACTTCACGATCCTCGACTTCGTAAAGGCCCATCATCATTTCAGCGATCCTGAGTGGGACGGCGAGCCGATCGAGCCGGAGCCGGAAGAACCGAAAAAGCCGAAAATCGAGGGGCCGCCGATTGACCCTGGGCCTCCGCTGGAACCGCGTCCGCGTCCGCAGAAGATCAAGATCAAACTCTCGGACGGCAAGGCGCGCTCGATCCAGGACATGATGTGCACCACGTTCTGGCATGCCGACGGCAAGCCGATGTCGGCGCAGCAGTTCATGCAGTTGCTGTTCGGCAAGCTGCCGGAGTTTTTCAAAGATGAAGCGGAATTGCGCACGCTGTGGAGCGCGCCCGACACGCGGCGCAAGTTATTGGATGGCCTCGCCGAAAAAGGCTTCGGGCGCGCGCAGCTCGACGAGATGCAAAAGATCATCGACGCGGAGAAGAGCGACCTCTTCGATGTGCTGGCGCACATCGCGTACGCGCTGGCGCCGCTTACGCGCGAGGAGCGCGCGGCGAACGCCAAAGTGGTGATCGGGACGAGCTTCCCAGCCCGGCAGCAGGCGTTCCTCGACTTCGTCCTATCTCACTACGTGAGCGTAGGCGTCGATGAGCTCGACCCGGAAAAACTGACGCCTCTGCTGCGCCTGAAGTACCACAACTCGATTGCCGATGCGGTTGCCGACCTCGGAAAGCCGGAAGACATCAACAAAACCTTCGTCGGCTTCCAGCGCTACCTGTATCAGCAAGCCGCCTGATCGCACGGTCGCGCGTTATTGTGATTGATGCCTGAATGTTGAGGCGCGTGCGCCAATGGCGCCCGCGCAGCGAGGATTCCCGGATAGATGGCACGCCGGTCGCAGAGAGAAACCGAGCGACCGCCGCGCCATCCCCACCCCCCGCCTCGCGGTCACAGTGGTCGCAAGATGAAGAGCGACCACCGCGCCCGCCCCCACCTCCCCCACCGGATTGACCTCCTGGTACGAGAACGGCGGCAGCCCAGCCACGCTCTTCTACGATTCAATCGCCTATACTTATGACGGGGTGGACAACGTTCTCTCGGAAGCGGAAACCCCCGGCACCACAGTCCTCTCGCTCCCCCCTGTGAATACACCGGGGACGACCAGCCCTACTCTCGGCTTTAAATACGATGAGAACGGGCGCCGTACCCAGATGACGAGTACGCTCAACAACTTCTCCATGCCGACCGTCAACTATGGGTACGACTGTGCAGACGAGCTGGTGTCCATGTCCAACAATGGAACCCAACTTCCGAGCTGTGGACCCTCGGGGTCGGTTAGCTACACGGGAAATACCACCACTCAAACTGCGTACAACTACGACATGGATGGCGGGCTAGCCAACACGATCGCGAATGGCATCGAGACGATTTTCACGCCGGACGCCGACGAACGCCCGACGCTACAGACATTTCAGATCTTGGGCGGTAGTAGCTTGGGCAATCTTTCCTACGGTTACGATCTGGATGGGCGTTTGATCGACGAAGGAGGGACTCTGGCGGCCATCAGCGCCCCGATCGGCGAGAGCGCGACCTATACAGCGATCGACCAACTTTTCACCTGGAACGGCACGCAGGTGACTTACGAGACCGTGGGCAGCAACAACACCGCCGACAATATCAAGTTCGATCCCAGCACCGGCCTTACCTACAGCTGGAACTCCCGTAATCAGCTAACCACGCTCGCAGGAGCGGGGTCCACTATCGCCAACACCTTCGATCCGCTGGGGCGGCGGGAAACCCTGACCAACAGCGCCTACAGCTTTCCGCAGTACTTCCTTCACGATGGGAGCGCGCTCGTCGGATTCCAGCAGCTGACACAGTACGTCAGCTTCCTGACTCCTCCGGGCGGGGGACTTGCGGCCTCGGCGAGCTACACCGAGCCAGGACTGACCGGGGTTAAAGTGCCGCTCTTCGATATTTTTGGCTCGACCATCGAAGTGCTAAATCCGAACAATCCCGGCACTCCGATAACCATTTACACCCAAGATCCACGATTACGAACGAAACGAATTGGTTATACAGAGAACATAAGCCGGTTGCACTAGGTAACCATAGCGGCGGACACTAAGACTGCGCCCGGAAGCCCTCGACCACCTCTCCGTATCGACCTCCAGCCCTCCCGGATCACTCGGAACTTTGCCCGGTACTCGCCATGACCAAAATCGTTCTCTCGTCGGAAGCCGCCGCCCCGGTTTTTGAGGTGCTCAAGACGCCCCTGAGTGTGCTCCTCCATCCCACCATCGTCGCCTATCATGAATCGCAGGGCGTGATTTACGTCGCCGATTCCTACGCCGAGCTGACCACCAGCCGATTGACTGAAGCAGGCATCCCTATCGAAGTGGTAAGGTCTGACCGTTTCGCGGCAGCGTAATCGACCGCCGCGATGGTGGATCGAAACGGCAATCGCATCGCGCTAGCGCGAGGAGGAGTGCTTGCGCGCCGCAGTAGGATTGCCGGATTGAGTGCGCTTGCTGGGCGATCCGAGCGCGAACCCGGAGCCGGCCGCCTGCGCCGAAACTCGATCGCGTGTGCGCCGCGCGATACCCGCGAGATAGTGCGCTTTGGTCCCCAGCGCGCGCGGCAGCAATTCCTCGGTTTCCTCGTCGACCGCCTGCACGATTTCCACGAAAGCCTGAGCCGCGGGCGTCAGCATCCGGCCCCGCAAGGTAATGGTCGAGTAGCCGGTGGCGAAGCCGGGAATCTCCAGCGCAATCGGGGCCAGCTCGCCGTCGCGGATTTCTTTCCACATCATGGAGAGGGTTGCCGCCCCGAGACCATTGCTGACCGCGACAATCTGTTTGGTGGCGGAGATCGAGTAGCATTCGACCTTGGGCACCAACATCCCGGTTCCCGGTTCGATATCGCCGAATTTCCCCATCTCCGCCATATGCCCAAACTCGGGAGGCAATTTGAAACCGACGAAGGGGTAGTCGGCCAGGTCGTTGAGCGCGGGCGGCTGTTTCTTGAGCAGCGGATGGCCGGCGCGGCAATAAAAGAACCCGGGCCGTTTCCGCAACCCAACCTGAAGCAATTCGGGCTGCGCCTTTTGCGGATCGGGCTCGCCGATCAGGACCTCGATGCGGCCGCTGCTGACGGCCTCCACCATCTCGTCAACGGCCGGGAATGATACGCGCAAACTGATCCCCGGGTGCTCGCTCTGGAAGCGGCCGATGGAGCGCGCCCCGAGGGTCTCGGCGGAGAGCGGACCGAAGCCGACGTGGAGATGGCCGCTCTCGACACCGCGAAACTGCTCGATCTCATGGCTCAGCTGATTGTGCGAGGAAACCAGCACCTGGACGCGCTCCAGCACGAACCTGCCGAACCCGGTCAGCGCCACCCGGCGCCGCCCTCGATCGAACAGCGGTCCGCCGATTTCACGTTCCAGAACCTGCACGCTGCGCGTCAAAGCGGGCTGGGTGAGGTGTAAATCCTCCGCGGCATGGATGAAGCTGCCGCGTCGTGCGACCGCCTCGAAGTGACGGAGCCTGTCGAAATTCATGCGCGCAGATTAACATTGCCTCGCGAGAGTAACCATCGATCATGCAGGGCGTGCATCGAGAGCATAAACATTTTGCATTTCCCGCAAATCGATCGCGCGGCTATGGTGCCGCTCAGTCGTTGCGCGAGGAAAATTGGCCGAACAGCCGGGGGTGGGGAACCAGCATATGATGACCGAGCAGAGCCGAGAAAGAATCACCAGTGCAAACATCGCGAATGAGACGCCGGCGAGACTCACCGTCGCCGTGGTGGCAGATGATGAAGGCTTCCGCGAGGCCCTCACCTTCCAGCTCGCGACCGCGGGCTTTGACCTATCAGCCTATGCATCGGCGGAAAGCTTCCTGGAGTCGCAAGGCTTTCGGGACAAGGACTGCATCGTAGCGGATATTTACCTGCCGCGCATGAATGGGTTGCAACTGCTGGCCGAGATTAAGCAATCGATGAGCAGTGCGCAGATGGTCTTCCTGACTGGGTGTGGCGACGTTGCATGCGGGGTTCAGGCGATGCGCGAAGGGGCGGTTGATTACCTGGAAAAACCGATTGACGATCAAATGCTGTTGGACGCGGTGATGCGAGCGGGCGAGCTTGCGCGCACCAGGCGAGCGGAGAATTCGAAGCGTACCGAACTGCAGCGACGCCAGCAGACCCTTACGCCTCGGGAGCGCGAGGTCTTCGCCCTGGTAACCGCGGGTCTGTTAAACAAGCAGGTCGGCGCAACGTTGGGAGCGACCGAACGGACCATCAAGACTCATCGCGGACGCGTGATGGGCAAGATGAACGCGGACTCAATGGCCGAGCTGGTGCGCATGGCAGAGCTGCTCGAGGTCCACCGCAGTCAGGTCTCCTACGTGTAGCCGCCGGGATCTCTACTTGGTGCTGCGGTTGCGGCGGCGGCCACTCATCAGATAGGCCGCCGAGCGAGCCTCGATGAGCGGATCTGCCGAAGGATCGATGCCCTCGACGCGTGGAATCACATCGGTAATCAGCTCGCGCTGCGCGGCCTCATTGTCAGGCATCACCGCGCTCAACGAGATAGTGCCGAGTTCGAGCAGCGGCCGATTCGCAGGCCAATGGATAGTTGAGTCATCCACCACATCGCCGGCCTCGGCGAGTTGCACGGCGAGGTGCATTTTAACCGGACCTTTCGCGACCCGTTCCTTGATCTCATCGATAAGGTAGCTGGCCGGCTTCGCGGCGGCGACTGCGGCGGAAAGGTACTCGCCTGCGCCATCGGGGAGGATGCGGTAGCGACCGAATCGTACGGCGCCTGCCGCGTTGGTGAACTTGTACGCATTCACCCCGAAGAAAGTTTCCTTGGCGAAGCTGCTGGGAAACGGTTTCGGCGCCTGCACGAATTCCAGCGCCGCCGGATGCGTCGCGAGATAGGATTCGATCGGCAACGGTTTCGGGGCATTGGGACCGCTCGCGGCAATCGCGCGCAGGAACTCCGCGAGTTCTTCCGCGGTGCGCGCCGGGAAGCCGTCGTAAGAATGGCTGACGATGTCGGTGTAAGCCTCACCCTCGAGATGAAACCGGATCGCAAAACCACGCGGGCTCGCATTGGGATCGTTGTCGGCTACGGTCGGAATCCCCGCGAAATCGGAAAAGCGCACGCTCACCGGCGTCGAGGGGCGATTCAGATGCGGCGCGCGGGTCAGCGCGGTCGCGCCGGGCGCCGGCGTGAAGGTGCCGGACAGCATGATGCCCTTGGCATGTGCCGCGCGATAGCCGGAATGAACTCCTGCATTAACCGCATCGAAGGCATCGAGGAGATTGCGACTGAGCGTAGCGAGTTGATCGTCTTTTTCGGCGGGAGTCATGAGGGAATTTTAAACCTCATCACACCGAGTGGCAAAACCTTTTCCAGGCTGGGTTCAACGCGAGGGCGCGCCTTGATTCTGCGATGCGACGTGACCCATAGTGGCGATTTCACTCGCACTCCGCGGGTCGTCCGTTTAAGCTTGCGCCATGGACATCAGCAAAATTCCGATCGGGCGGAATCCGCCCTTCGATGTCAATGCGATAATCGAAATCCCGCAAGGCGGCCTTCCCATCAAGTATGAACTCGACAAGGCTTCGGGCACCCTGTTCGTCGATCGCTTCCTGCATACCTCGATGGTGTATCCGGCCAACTATGGCTTCATCCCGCATACGCTCTCGCGCGACGGTGATCCGCTCGACATCATGGTGGTGACGCAGGTCCCGGTGATGGCAACCGCGATCATCAGGTGCCGGCCCATCGGGATCCTGATGATGCAGGACGAGGCGGGCGGCGACGACAAGATCATCGCGGTGCCGGTGGACGAGTTGAACCCTTACTACAGCAAGGTGGAGAACTATACTGACCTGCCGGCGATGCTGCGCAATCAGATCGCGCATTTCTTCCAGCACTACAAGGACCTGGAAGCCGGCAAATGGGTGCGGATCATGCGCTGGATGAACGTTAAGGAGGCGGCTAAGGAGATCCTTAAGTCTATCGCGCGCGCGGACAAGCAGAAGGCCTCGGGGAGCTAGATGGTATCATTGAGCGCTAGCCGGACCTGTTGGTGGAGAAACGCAGCAGAGGCCGTCATAAGTCTTGAGATTGGATTCAGCATCGTCATTCGAATTCCCGAGGCCGGCCAGAATCTGCGATCTCAGCTGCGCTCGTCGAGCATCCGTTGTGGCGACGCAGTTTTCGCTGAGAATATTCTTAGATGCTGCCAGCCGGGCCGCGTCTGCCGATGCCCTCGAACCGAGCGCGAGGAACTTGGCCGCGGATGCGCCCACCTGGAAGGAAGTCGCGACTCCTTCCACGTAGGTCCTGGCGGTGCAGGAGGCGAAGCGGTTTGCGCGGAAGTTATCGCAATTGCGATCCGATATATAAAGCACCGTCAGGATGGCGTCATCGCGTAGGTCTTGACTGCCGGCCAGCGCGTTCGCGAGGCTTTCCTCGGTCACCACTTCATGCACGCATTCATTGGCCGGGCTCCCTCCAAAGGAGCGGCTCCACCAGCGCGAGTACCATGAGTTGTACTGCTCGCACGTCACTTCGAGTGCCCCGGACGCGGGCGGCGACAGTGGTTGAGTGCTAGTTTGATGAATCAGTGTCGGTTCGCAACAGTTCTTAGTTCCATTCAAGCCGCAGCCCACCATCCAAAGGGAAGCGGCCAGCCCGGCCAGAATCGCGTAGGTCGAGAATCGAAGCATTCTCGGATCCCCACAGAAGCTCCTGCAATGAGACGACGGCCAATGCTTTTGCAAACAGTAATCGCGAAAGCTGCTATCCTCGAACGGATCGACCTCAGTTCCCGGAAACTGAATTGCGCTTGCTGCCTGGAATGCACCGCAGTTTGCCCAGTTTTCCGTCGTAGAAGTTGTCCACCCAGGTGTTAGCGCATGGTTTGCGAGGTGCGCTATTGTTGTCGTCGATGACGCCCGCCATATCTTTTCCAGTCTGATTGTTCTTTGCGTTGTTGTCCTGGATGCGATTGCCGGCCGCTCCGGAAAGCCTGATGCCGGTAATGTTTCCATTTGATATATTCTGTTGAAGGAAATTCCCGCTCGGTCCGCTATCGCAGGGTGAATGACCCACCGGTGAGGCGCAGCGTCTTAGGTCAATCCCATTGAGCCAGCCGTTCATCACGGTATTGGCAGTGACCTGAGTTTCCGTAGCGCCGGTATAGAGCAGGATTCCCGCGGTCTCCGGAGGGCTAGGTGACTGGCTCACCTTAGATGGCGTTATTATGGTGTTGCCTTCGATGCTGTTGGTGGTGTCAGAGTCCGATCCGTCGTTGTTTGCGCCGATTTGAATTCCGATGTCGGAGGCAGTGATGGTATTGGCCAGCACAAAATTATTGTTGGATTTTTCTTCGAGCACGATCCCGTCAGCAGGACCGTCGATCGTAACATGATCAAAAATGGAATTGCTGGTTTGACAAGCAATGATTGCCGTGGAGATGTCCATGGTCGCCATTACACCATGTACTCTGACATTGGCGATTGCCCCGGTTGCTAAAGAGCAATCGGTTGCGGTAGTCCCGAGCGCGACCGCGACCGCGTTGCCACCGACAGGTGAACCTATAATGGTTTGACCATTGAGATTGAGATCGACGCCACTGGCGTTCACCGCGATCGCGACCTGGTTGGCGGTCTGGCTACAGTCGATCTGGGATGGAAGGAAGTAAAAGCCCGCGGTGGTAATATTGGTGCCGCAGGTTGTGATCGGGGTCTGCGCCAACGCCCAAGTCGAAGGGAACACCGCAAGCAAAGCAATTGCGAGGCAACAAAACGCGGTCCTCATCGAGGCCCCAGGCCTACCACATCGATTGTTTCGAATCGCTACCGTAGCCACTCTTTTCCCCGAGCTTCCGTTCGAGCTTTCACAAAAGATCATTCGCCTTCCAGAGTTCGTCCAGCCGATCGCTTTTTACTCAATGAGAACACGCAAGTGTGATATTTTTTGTCTGTTTTGTCTCGGTCGTGTCGTAAGCAACAGTCAGCTTGCCGGGTTTACAAGGGGACGAGGTGAGCGTGACGGCCGATTGGCAGGAAGCCCCGTGCGTAATAGTCGTACAGTTATTGGTCGCCACGCTGAAAATACTATCGCTGGGCGTTATGCTGTCTATCTGAACTGTGGCCGTCTTACCTGTATTCTCCAATGTAAATGCATAGGCAGTATTTTCTTTGAGTAGTTTGACTGACTCGGGAGCTTTCAAGAGAGCGACCTTGACCATCCCTCTGACTTGTAGTGGCGTTGCTTTTCCCGGTGCGTCATCCGTCACTGCAATGGACGCGTTCCAAGGACTACCGGTCGCGGAGGGGGGCAAGAATGAAACTGAAAGCGTGCAAGATCCACCATTAGCCGTAATCGGGGTCGAGCACGCTCCTGGCGTGAAGGCGGCGGCACCGGCGCCTGACTTCGCAACAGCCGTGACAGTAACAGGCGTCGGAAGTGGGTTACCAAGCTTTACTGAAGCGCTGACAGCGTCGGGGGTCGCGTTCCCCCACTCAACGCTCATGTTTAACTTGCCGGGATTGAAGACCAGAGCATTAGAGGTGGGAGTAGCGGCCGGCGTAGCGGTGGCCGTAGGTGTTGGAGTGGCGGTCACGGAGTGGGTCAAGGTCTCCAGTGAACAAAGATTGTCGTAGGCTTGGAGATCCAATTTGGCATCGAGGCCGCTATAGGGTCTGGCGGCGGCCGTAGGAGTCGGAACTGGCGAGCCGTTTCCGCCATCTTGCCCGCCCGAGTTTTGCGGCGGGATGTGCGCCAGGATTTGCGCTTTAAGAGCGTTACGCTGAGCGTCCATTTCCGCGTCTAGTTGATCCATCATCTTGTTCGCGTAGTAGCTGGAGTTGATTCCGTTCAGGGCGCTCCCGGTTGCCAAGTTGGCGGCCGACAAGGCTGAACCGGCAGGGCCACTTACGAGAGCCGTAATCGCGGAGGTACCGGACAGAATGGAATTAAAAAATCCGCCGGCAAAACTTGCGCTGGTACGAAAAGCGAACACTTTGGCGCGAAAGTTTGCGCAACTTCGATCTGACAGATAGAGGACGGTCAAAATGGCGTTGTCCCGAGTCGCCTGACTTGGCGAAAGGAGTGCTCTATCGAGACTGTCTTCCGTTACGACCTCATACACACATTCGTTGCCGGCGGTTCCTCCAACCATGCAACCCAACCAGCGCGTATACCAGGCAGTTTTTTCCTGGCATCGCGTATCCAGGCTTGCTGCGTCCTCTCCCTCTTCCTCACTGGATGTCGAAAGGGGAGCCACGCTGCCTGGCACCGCAGCAGTTGCCGTTGGGACCGCTCCTGCCGAAAGCGGAATCTTATTGTTATATCCTTGCGGCTGAAGAATGACCGGTTCGGAACGGATCCGGGGTTCGTTGAAAGAACAACTGACCGCAACGAGGCAGGCCACCAGCCCGCCGGCAATAAGATACCTAGGGAATCGCCGCATTTTCCCCTCCCGTAGAAAAAATGCTAATCCGTGGTACTGGATTCGTATCCAGCGCCCGCCACTGCCGGACTCTTCGTCAGGTCACGCGCGGACTATGTCGACTCCCCAGGCAACCCCCACACACTGTTGCCGTTCGCGAGTGGTTAGCAAATCGTGATTCTTTTGTCCACTCTAGACTGGCAGTTTTGTTAACACCGCGCGGAAGCGCGGGTTTTCGGGTTCCAGACAGCCAGCTAGCGGTTGGTAGCGGGTAAATCTAATCCACAGGCCACGCACCTATGTGCGGGGCTGGGACTAGGAGGCCAGACTGGTAGGGATGGTCTTTGGCTCGGAGGCCTGCTCGGCGCGCTTGATCCATCCGGGCATGTCGAGGGTGCGAAATTGTTGCAACGCCTTCACCAGCAGTGGCTGCGCGCGCAAGTTATCTCCGGGTCCACCGCGACGCAGGTACATCAGCGCTTCATCGTAGTCCGCAATCGCGCGCAAAGGACGCCAGCCTTCCTCGTCCAGCACCTGACGCGCCTTGGTAAACCAGCTGGAGGCCTCATCATAGCGGCCCTGAAGCGCGCACAGCCGCGCCATCGAGAGCCTGCCGTCACGCATCGGAAAGCGAAAATCGGGACCCAAAACCTTGTCCCGAATACTCGCTTCGATGACGTCGATATGGTCCGTGCGATTGAGCAACCACAGGATAGAAGCCGCATCACCCGCGGCAACGCCATAACTCAGTCCCCACGCCGCTCCGCGCAGGAGTCCGTCGCGAACCCGCTCGAGCAAACTTAGCGCGGGGTCCACCAGATTGCGCTGCGCCAGGATGTGAGCGTTGCTGGCAAAGCCGGCGACCATGGCCCAGCGGAATTGCGGTGGCGGGTTGGCGTAGAGTTCCGCTTCGCCAGGGAACTGACCCATCTCATCGAAACCACTGTCGAGCGCGATCAGAAATTCGAAGCGCACCGAGACCAGATTCAGCAGCGGAAGCGCGACGCGATTGACTCGCGCGGACATCGCGACCGCGCGATCATAAGCCGCGCGCGCGGCGGTGAAATCACCCAGCGCGATCTGGCAGTGAGCGGTGAAGGCCCACGCGTCCAGCGCCGGCGCGATGCGTCCGCTGCGTTCCGCGTCGGCTGCGCGCCGCTGCCAGATAGGAAGGCTGCGCCGACAATCACCGCCGAGAAACAGCAGAGGGATGTTGTCACAGTTTGGATCGCGAATAACTTCCGCGCGCGAGTCGTATGGATATTCATCGATCCTGCGCGCGGTAGCCTGCTCGGAGGGAATCTTCTTGAGGACCGCGCGGCGGATGCGCAAGCGCTCGGTGTCCATGCTGATGCCAGGATTGGTGGGGTCCTCGTTGTCGGTGCGGTAACCGTCGATCTCGTCCAGGCTGGCCCAGGTGATATCGCGCCGTTCACCGATGTAGCGCAAGCCCGCTTTGGCCAGGTCGAACGCAGACGACATCTGGCCGGCCCCCAGCATGTCGCGCGCCGCCGCCTCGCAATAGTCCGCCGCATGATCGGCGCCTTCGGCGGTGGCGATTAGACCGGCAGCTTCCAGCGCGATCTTGATCGCATCTTCGCCGGCCAGCGTCCAGGTCATCGCGGATGCCATCCGCGCCATGAGGCGAGGCCGCCGGGGATCGTTGGTGGGAAGCAATTCCAGCGCGATGCGCAAAAACGCCGCGACATCGTCATGAGCGTAGGCGGACTCGGCATTGTTCGCCGCCGCGATGGCATACTCGACACCTTTGGCGGCACCAACGGAGGCGGCGGCGCCCTGCCAGAAGTGAAATGCCACTTCGGCGGCATGATGCGCGGCCTTCTCGCCCCACACGCGCTCCATTTCTTCGGCGATCTTGCGATGGAGCCGGACCCGCCGCGCGGGGTTAAGTTCGCCATAAAGAGTGTGGCGAATCATCGCATGCGAGAAATCGAAGCTCTCCGACCTGGCCCCCGGCTTCAGCAGTTGCGCCTCCAGCGCTTCATCGATCGCGCTAAGCGCCACCGGTTCATCGAGTTGGGCGACCGCGGCGGCAATCTCGAAGTCGAACGCACCGTTAAAGGCCGAGGCCACCGAGAGCAGCTGATTGGCCTGATCGGATAGTCGCTGCAGGCGGCGGCCGATAACCTGGCGCACGCCTTCGGGGATGCCCAATTCGGCGATGCTGAGATTGGAGCTCCAGCCCCGGCCATCGCGCAGGATTTTTCCCTCTTCCAGCAGATGCAGGAGCACCTCGCGAATGAAGAGTGGATTGCCCTCGGTAGCCTCGCTGAGCGCCTCGACCAGTTCCTTCGGCGCATTTTGATCGCCGACCAGTTCCAGCAGATCGGCAAGTTCCTTACCTTCAAGGCCCTTGAGCGGGAGACTTTCAAAGCTGCGCAAGCGACTCAGGCTCGCGAGCGCACCGGACAGCGGATGTTTGCGATCGACTTCGGCGTCGCGGTACGCGCCGATGAGTAAAATCGGATTCTCGGGAACGAAGTGCGCGACATGACTCAGCATCGAGATCACGCCACGGTCGGACCAATGCAAATCGTCGAGGATGAGAACCAGGGGCTTGTGCTGCGAAACCGCGATCAGAAATTGCGCGACCGCATCGAACAAGCGGAAGCGTTCATCTTCCTTGTCGACCGCGACCGGTTCCGGAATATCGCCGAGGGTGTCGTGCAGGGCCGGAGCGATGCGCGCGAGGATCGGCGCGCGTTTTCCGATCGCGTCGGTGAAGCGGTCGGGAGCTTCACGTGCGTAACCGAGGATCGCCTCCGCAAACGGGCCATATGGTGGGTGCCATTCGCCGTCGTAACAGGAACCTTGCAGAACCACCGCGCCCTGATGGCGTGCGCGATCGGCAAATTCCTCGAGGGTGCGGGTTTTGCCGATCCCGGGCTCGCCGCGGAGCATCGCGACCGCGCCGCGTCCTTTGACGGCTTCGCTGAGCCTGGCCGACAACCGATCGAGTTGCTCGGTCCGCCCAACGAAAGGGGTGCGGTTGAGCAAGGCGGCGGGATCGCCGCTTTCGTAGACGACCTCGCAAACGCCGACCGGCGCGGTGAGGCCTTTTAGCTGGAAATCTCCCAGCTCGTGGAAGCTGAAGGTCTGGCGCGAGGCGAGGACGTTCGCGATCAAGCGACTGCAGAGAATTTGTCCGCTGGTGGCGCGATCGCACAAGCGCCGCGCAGTTACGATGGGAGTGCCGAAGTAGCCTCCATCGCGGCGCAGAACTTCGCCCAAATGAATTCCGATCCGAATCTCGAAGCGAGTGCCGCCGGTCGGGCGTCGCGTATTTTGCTGGATCGCAATCGCGCAGCGGACCGCGTCGGCCGTGGATGAAAATGCCGCCAGCACACCGTCGCCGAGCCATTCCAGCTCGTCCCCGCCGGTGGCGCTAATCGCCTCGGAAAGAAGCTTGTGATGGAACTGGAAAAGATCCGCGCCGCTCTCATCGCCAGACTGCTGCAAGAGTGCAGTCGAGTTCACGAGATCCGTGAACATAAGCGTGACCGTGCCTGACTGCGGCATCGCGCTGGCTACTCCAACAAGTAAGTTTCCTTCTTACGAGAAAGTTAGCCCTCGCAGTGGAAGGAATCCGCGCTAACCATAGCCGAAAGTTAGTCTGGTGCGCGTTGTAATGCAAGCTGTAACTTTATCAGTCAGAAAGTTTAGTTGAGCGAGGCTCGCTGTTTCAACGAAAAGAGCACGGGTTGATGCCCAGCAGTTGAGCATCACCGGCTTGATCTTGAAGTCGCGGCGTGATTTTAATTGCGCCTGCCGACGCATCCTGGCGTCATCGAGTGTTTGGTCCGATTTTAAGGCGTTTGTTTGTCTAAATGAAAAAGCTCCGGCTGATCGATCGTCGCGAGTTCCTCAAAGGCGGGCTAATGTTCGGCGCCTCGCTGTCGGTGGGGTTGCGGGAATTCTGCAAAGGCGGCTCCCTCACCAGTTCGGCTTTTCTCGCCAGCCCGCGCCACAATCATAAGCTCAAGTACGTATGGGAGAGGGCACTACTCGACCCCTACGCGTTGAAACCGTTCGTCGATCCGCTGCCGATCATGCCGGTCGCGCGCCCCACCGGGTCGCAACCGCCGCTCGATGGGTCACCGGGACTGTCGCCGGTCTACTCCATCACCATGAAGCAGGTGCATCTCAAGCTGCATCGCGATCTGAAGCCGACCCTGCTGTGGGGCTACAACGGTCTGGTTCCCGGTCCGACCTTCGAGACGATGAGCAACCAATCGATCTTCGTCAACTGGATTAGCGCGTTGCCGACCCAGCATTTCCTGCCCATCGATCACACCGTCCACGGCGCCCAGACCAGCAATCCAGACGTACGCAACGTGGTGCATCTGCACGGAGCCAAGGTTCAACCCGATAGCGACGGCTTTCCCGAGGCCTGGTTCACCCCGGGAAATCAGGCGAACTACTTCTACCCCAACCAGATGGACCCGACCATGCTCTGGTACCATGACCACGCGCTCGGCATCACGCGGCTCAATGTTTTCGCGGGGCTGGTCGGGGTGTTCTTCATTCGCGACCAGACCGAAGCCGCGCTGAATCTGCCCAGCGGCCAATTCGAGATTCCGCTGGTGATTTTCGATCGATCATTCGATCCGAACGGGCAGTTCAACTATCCGGTGTCAGGCAATCCGTCGGTCCCGCACGTGCCCGAGTACTTCGGCAACGTGATGATGGTTAATGGCAAGGTGATGCCGTTCCTCAACGTGCAGCCGCGAAAGTATCGCTTCCGGATCGTCAACGCATGTAACGGGCGTTTCCTTCATATGAGTCTGTCGTCGGGTCAGCCCTTCATTCAGATTGGATCCGATCAGGGATTGCTGCAGGCGCCGGTCACCCTGCCAACCATCCTGATGACGCCTGCCGAACGCTTCGACATCGTGCTGGATTTTTCCCAATTCGCCGGGCAGAGCATCGAGCTAACCAACGACGCTCCCGCGCCGTGGCCGGGGGGCGGCCAAATCACCCCCACTCAGGTGATGCAATTCCGAGTGGCCAAGCACCTCGCGCACAAGGACACCAGCGTAGTGCCTTCGATGCTGCAGACGATCGTACCGCTCAATCCGTCGATGGCGGTGATGACGCGCAATCTGTCGCTGGTCGAGTTCGATGACGACCTTGGTTACCCGCTGATCGATCTCCTCGATGGGAAACACTGGGATGAACCGGTCACCGAGACACCTACTCAGAACACCATCGAAATCTGGAACATGGTTAACACCACCGGTGATGGACATCCGATTCATATCCACCTGATTCGGTTTCAGATTACCGGCCGCACTCCCTTCGATGTCGACCAGTATGTTGCAACCGGGAACCTGGTCTTTACCGGACCGACTATGCCTCCTGATCCTAACGAAATGGGATGGAAAGATACGGTCCGCGTCGAGCCGGGTCTGGTAACTCAGGTCATCGCGCAGTTCGAAGGTTTTAGCGGCCAATACGTTTGGCATTGCCACATCCTCGAGCATGAGGACCAGGAAATGATGCGGCCCTTGATGGTACTTCCGCCACCCGGCGGCTCAGGCGACGCTACCCTACCATTGAGTGGCGTGAAACCGGCGGTTATCTCGCGAAGATAGCTATGCGATTCTACACTCATCTGCTGATGGTGCTGATGATCCTCGCGATGGTATCGGCATGTAATCCTCGCGCGACACCTATCGCTCCCGTCTCATCGGCGGATTGTCTGCCCAACCTGACTCTAACCGATCAGAATGCGCAGGCCGTCAACCTGGCGTCATTGAAGGGATCGCCGGTGCTGTTTGATTTCATCTATACCAGCTGTCCCGGACCTTGCGAGCTGATGACGCAGCGGATGGCGATGGTGGCAGACAAGTTGGGACCCAGTTTCGGCACCAAGGTTCGGTTCGTCTCGGTCACCATCGATCCCGAGCACGATGGGCCGCCGAAGTTGCTCAGCTATGCCAAGGCGTTCGGCGCGAATCGCAACGGATGGCTATTTCTCACCGGCACTCCCGAACAGGTGACCACGCTGCTATCAGCCTTCAAGGTAGAGCGCCAACGTCAGCCCGATGGCTCTATAGACCACGTGTTAGCATTCTTCCTGGTGCGCGGCGACGGCGGGTTGCAGGCGGAATTTTCTCCCAACCACACGCGCCCGGAGCTGATCGCCGAAGACATCGGACGGATCGTGAACCATGGCTGACCGGCCGGCATCCACCCGCGCCTCGAGGATTCGACATCCCCTGTCGTGGCTGCTGTTAGTCGCGCTGTTAGTAGCTCAGGTAGTGATGCTGATGGCATGCGGCGCCGACAATCACGCTCCTTCCGCGGCGCCGACGCCAACGCCGGTGCCGTTCCCGCAAGCCTGCTCGGGTCAATCGCTCATCGCGATCGACCCGGTGCGTAATGTCGGCTACGTCGCGATCTATCAGCTCGATAACAGCAGGAACGCGCAACTCGCAGTCATCGATCTCACGGTGGGCGCCGCCAATCCGGTCCTGAAGACCATCTCGCTGACCGGCTCCGTCCAACCTATATCCGAGGTCTACAATCCGCAGGGACCTTCGATCCTGGCCGAAGCACGCGACGGCGCCAATCAGGTTCACATCTACCAGATCGATCCAACCACCGAGTCCGTGGTGAACTCGATAGTTGCGACTGATCTGAGTGACACCGGCATGAGCGGCGGCATCGTAGAGAATTTCGTGTCCAACACCGCGATTGTCGCGGGTACCAGCGACCTGGGAATTCTGGATACCTCGACCAGCCCGCCGACGTGGAATCCGGCCTCGATCGTTGACCTGTCCAGTATGCAAATCACCATCGACTCGATGGCGCTCGACTCTTTCACCGGGCTGCTCTTTATTTCCAATCTGGGCAACAACCTTGTCATCGACACTGGAGACACACCGCTGACGCCGATCGGTTTCCAAATCGATCCTAACGAAAGCTTCTCCAATGGAGTCGCGTTCGACGTCGGCACCAACATCCTGTTTCAGTCCCAGATGAACAAGTCCGATAGCAGCTATGCCTTCAATTTCACCAACGTAAATCTGACCGCCTCACCGGCTTATGCAACCAACGTCTATGTCGGTGGGCTAGGTTTCCTTGACCCGGTCGGGCAAGGGCCGGGCGGACTCGCGATAGTAGACTGCGTGACTCATCAAGGATTCATCGCGGATCAGTTCGGCCAGAACTTCAAGCTGATCCAGTTGCCCACCCATATCGCGAAAGGGGGCCTCGACAATAATGGCCAGCCCGGCACCAACACCCGACCTGGCCGTAACTCAGCCTATACGATCGCGGCCGGCGTGATTCCTAAGGGCGATGTGGGTGGAGTTGAGACCCAACTCGTCGTCATCGACGATCCGGGCTCGCTCGCGATCGATCCGCGGCGCAATCTGGCCTATATGCTGGCCGATACTAATCAGACGCCCCATCCGTGGGTGCCGGGCGCAACTACGCCACTGTTTGTGGTTCAGGTTGACCTTTCGCAGCCGGTTTTCGGCGCGAGCCCGACCGGCGGTATCAATGGGAGCACGTTCTGGAATCCCGCGTCCGCCGCGATCCCGATTCCGTAGAAAAGGTTGCCGGATCGCGCGCTTCTAGATGCGTACCGCCAGCGATTTGAGTCCGCGAAACCGCCCCATGCTGCGCCACTCCGGCTCACCGCCCGCTAGTTGAATATTCGGATAGCGCGCGACTATCGCTGCGATTGCGATCTGTGCTTCGAGGCGCGCGAGGCCGGCACCCAGGCAGTAGTGGATTCCCATCGAGAAGGCGAGATGCTCGTTGTCGGCGCGCTCGATATCAAAGCGATCGGGATCGGGAAATCTGGCCGGATCGCGATTGGCCGCTCCGAAGAGCACCGTAACGATGTCATCCTTTCGAATCGTCTTACCGCCGATTTGAATATCCTCCAGCGCGGCCTGCGGCGAAGGCGCCTGAGTGGGTGATTCGTAACGTAGCATTTCCTCGACCGCGCTAGCTATCAGAGCGGGTTTTTCGCGCAGCTTCTTCAGCTCCTCCGGATGCTTCAGCAAGGCCAGCATGCCATTTGCGATGAGACTGCGAGTGGTCGCGTGACCCGCCGCGAACAAGGTCTCCACCATCGACAGGACCTGCTCCGCCGAGAGCTTGCGTCCGTTCTCCTCGGCGACCAGGATCGCGCTCAGCAGATCGTCCGCGGGCTTGCGCCGCCGTTCATCCACCAGTCCGACGAAGTAATCATTGAAGCGCCGCACCGAACGGCTGCCTTCTTCCATCATTTCGGGCGTGCGCACGATGCCGCGCGAGATTACGATGCCGTCGACCAGCTCGCGCAGTTGCTCCCAATCCTGGGCGGGCGCACCCAGCATCGCCGCGATCACGTCGGCTGGAATCGGATAGGCGACCTCCGCGACGATATCGATTTCACTTTGGCCGGCTAAGGCGTCGAGCCTCGCGCGCACGATTTCCTCGGTCTTCGGACGGATATGTGCGATCGCTGCGGGACTGAACGCCTTACCGAAGACATTTTTCATCCAGGTGTGGTCAGGAGGATCGGTGAACGCCAGCTCATGAGCCTGGAAGGCAAAGATCGGTTCATCGGCGCCAAACTCGGCGCGCATCTTCTGAAGGTATGCGGCGCGGCTGAAGCGCCGATCTTTCAGATACGCGACCGCATCCGCATGCCGCGTGAGAACCCAACCGCGCATGAACTCACTGAAGTGAACCGGATCGGCGCTGCGCAGACGATGATAGTAAGGATAGGGATCGGGATAGCCGGGCAGGGTCGGATCGCAATCCTCGGGAAATCGATCAGGGTTGGAAGCCATGCGCCGCCAATCATCCTTCAGCGCGTGGCTAGCGGCAAGCATGGCGCTCGTCCAACAGTGCTAAGGACGGCCGGCGACGACTACCTCGCCGCGGCGAGTCTTCTGCCGTCTCTTAGTGACGCTCGGCTTGCTGCATCGCCATCACTGGCCGAGTCGCCGCGACGATGCCGCTGCGCTCACGGGCGGGCGCGGTCGCGAGACGGTATGCGATGATAGCAAGCATCGTAATCGCCGCCCCCGCAAATACATCGATCAGGTAATGATGCCCCATGAACGGGGTGGCGACGAGCACGGCGCTATTGAGCACGGCGATCGGTATGAAAGTCCAGGAGGGCGGCCGATGGACGTAGATAAAGACCACGCCAAGGACGGTATGAAAAGAAGGGAACGCGACAATTCCATTCATATTCCATAACGCAGTACTGGTCATCGAGCCGTCACGGAGCTTGAGCAATACCTTCGTCCACTCCGGGACGTGACCGGCAGTCATCGGCCCGAGCGCGGGGGCAAAACCTGAGATAACCACCGTCGCGATAGCCGCCAGCATTGCAATCCAGAGGAGTTCGCGATTGCGCTGGGTATTACCCGTCAGCGCGAAAAATGCGACCGAAGCAAAGCCTTGAAGAAAGATACTGTCATAGGCCAGCAGCAGAGCCAGCTTCGCGACTTTATGCGCATAGATCGGCCTTGCCCATAGCAACCAATGAAATCCAAGCGACTCGTCGAGTGCCGACAACTGGGCGTCGCACAGCGGAAAGTGCAAGGTGGCAGCCAGGTAAGAATAAATGTTTAGTGCGAGCGGAAAGACCAACCACAACGCGAGATAGTGACCGAGATCGCGAAAGCGCGGATTGCGCCCGCTATAGCCATAGTAGAGCCCGATCGTTACCAGGGTGCCGACGATTAGAATCGCCTGCGGGAAACCGTGGAAATCGAAGCCGGTGTGCCAGGCCCAGACCGAATCGATCGCACCGACCAATCCAACTGTAAACCATCCCCACCAAAGCCCGTCACCGGGAGCGCTCTCGTCGATATGCCTGGCAATACTCATTTTCAGACATTTCGTACGCCGATGACAGGAACTCCCGCTAATGATTCCGACCTCGGCGCCTTCTCGATCTTCTTGATACGCTATGGGGCCGGGCGCGAATCGATTGCCGGCGGCCGCTCGCAGATCGCGCCGCCGCCGGCATTCCGATCGGTCCTAGGTTCGCGCCTGGCTTACAGGTTCGAGTCGATCGAGCTGAGCAAGGTAGTGATGGAGGTGCCCATCGCTTTGTAGCCTCCGTACACCACGACCGCGACCGCGGCCAGGATCAAGGCGTACTCGGTCATCGTCTGGCCCTTCTGCCAATTCTGCGCCTTCACGAACATTTTGGTGATCAATTCCATTCCCGTGTCCCTCCTTAGGTTGTTACCCGACTTTGGCAGCCGGCTCCCTGTTCATAGTTCCCGCGTCCCAAAGAAAATCGTGGCGTGTCGATCCGGAGAAAAACGGCGCGTGGGCGGTCACCTCGGAACCAGGTCGATGTAATGTTCCGTCGCGCGCGTCATCCACCCCTTCCCCCGGAATCGGACCTCGGCATCTTCCCCCTTTGCCGTAGCAATGGAGATGCAGCGTCCGTTCTGGGTGGGCGTAGAGCATGTGCCATGCCAGCTGGACGCCCACCAGAAAAGTCAGTGATTACGGAGCGCCGCGTTGCGCTATCAGCGCGCGTTACAACTATCGTTGCGAGGCCGCAACAACCTGCCGCGCCGAACCGCCCCTCTACGATGATTTCACTACAAAATGACGGATCGCGGCGGCCGCCTGGAGCATCGGCATGAAGGCGACATGGATCAGCTTGCCGAACGGCAGCCAGATCATCAGCATCTCAACCGCCAGCAGATGCGCCGTCAGCAGCATCGCATAGGGACCGAACGCGGGCGCGCCGCCGAGGTGCGGATAGCACAGGAGCCCGGTCGCCATCGCAATGAAGACCGCACTCCAGGTGAAGTAGTCGTCGAAGGAAGAGAAAATACTCGGCTCGGCCGTCTTCAGGCGATGAAGCAGGACCGCGACCATCGAGGCGACGGAGATCACCGCGGCCGCGAGCACCACCACGATCGGGAAACTCGGCCATCCAAGGCCGGTCAGCGTGCTGATGAAGAGTATGTGCGGCGCGAAGCCGAACAGTGCAATCAGCAACCCGGCGTGCATCACGTAGCTATCGATTTGCCATCGACGATTGGGGACATGCAGTCCCTTGCGCAGCCAATGCAGGTCGCGCTCGCCGCGGCGCAGGGCAAAATCGGTGCCGCGCCAGAAGAATCCGGTGACCATGATCACCAGCGCCCAATGCAGGCCCGCGCCGCGCGCGAAATCAAGCAGGCTCATCGGAGCGCTCCTCGAGCGGGATACGGCGGCGGCGAAAAAACGCGCCGGTAAAAATTCCCGCGATGATTCCTCCTCCGATGGCGAGGCTCCAGGTGCGCCGGGTATTCCACGGCGCGACGTAGGCCGGCATCAGCTGCGCGGTGCGGCTCATCCGCGTCATCACCAGATGGCAATCGAAACACGCCAGGGTTTGCGCGCCGTGGGTGGCGCCATGCCAGAAGGCTTCGTCGTGACAGTTGAGGCAAACGCGGTTGGCGGTCGTGATCGATTGCCGCGGCGATTGGTTGGGGTCGATGCGAAACTCGACCAGCCCGCCCATCCCGAGGCCTCCGCCGGTGATTGCGTGATTGCTGCCTGGCCCGTGGCATCCTTCGCACCCGCGGCGCTCGAGGTCGTTGCGCGGTTTGAGCTGGAAGAGCCGGCCCATTTTGGTTTTGGCAAACTCGCGAGAGAGATCGAGGTGACAGGCGTAACAATAAACGCTGCCAATATATTTGGGCTTCGCAAAGAAGCCTACGTTGGCATCGTTATCGCCGGAGTCCGCGCACACCCGCGTGAAGCCGGCGAGGCAACCTGCGATGGTTAGCGCGACGATCCATTTTCCTCGGAACACGCGACTAGCTTATGGCAACATCGCGGCGCGCTCGCCAGCCGGGGCACTCGCTTGACTGTTCGGCCTGTAACGGAAATGCTGGAAGGCTCGCGCGGAGAGGTTCGGGAGTTTGGTTTAACCGGCCTGACTCGAAATCAGGTGAGCCTAACGGCTCCGGGGGTTCGAATCCCTCCCTCTCCGCCACTCAGTCCGTCGGATCCTAGATTCTTCACAAATTTTCTCAAAATCGCCGCTTTTCGGGCCGATTTTGGATCACTAACGGCACCAGAGAAAGCCGCACAAGCCGGCAATGGAGGAATCCGAGAGCTTTTTCTCTGATTTAATTTCTGCTGGTGCCGTGACAAATCAGGCGAAATTTCGGAGGCCGTTCAAATGAGGGCGTGTCGGGGCAAAGCCGTTGGCGCCCTGCTGGAAGGAGCCGGTTTGGCGAGTTCCTACCTCGCTGCGATGCGGATGACGCTGAACTGATCGCAGACGAAGGGAAGTGCGGCTCGCCGTACCTGCTTTGTTGCCGCGCCCGAACCCGAATAGCCAAAGCTGTGTCCACCAGCGGAAACGGCATTCCAGCCACGTAATCTGACAGATCGGCTTCGGGATGGACCGTGGGGAGTCTCTGCGTCCCTCCTTGTAGCCCTTTGACCAATCGAGTTTATCCGTGACGACTATCCGGATTTTGAATCCGTGCTTGACCATCTCGATCACTGCCGCGGGAAGATGACAGTCGTAGCTGGAGACATTGCATGCATCAATTGTATCTCGGCTCAATAAGGCCAGAGAGAAGCTGTTAACCGAAGCAGCGAACTAGGTGATTTGGCAATGTCCGCCGCCAAAAGTGAGTCTGTTAGACTAGTCATTTCTCGGCGACCGGACTCTGCCAGCCGCACTCTTCGCATTCGGTAACGTACGGACGGGCCAGTTCAGGATTGAAGCCCACGTCGAGATTGTACGAGCTGCACCTGGGGCAGCGCTCCGGCATCCCGCTCTCATGCCGGATGACCGCCTGTCCGAAAATTGCGATTACGTTGTGGGTCGCGTCGAGGACGAATTCAGCATCGTGATGTCCGGCTCCGGTTGCGTGCGTCAACCAGCTCGCCAATTCCCACGCCGATTTTGCGGTGGATTTCAGATGCCCTCGGATTCGATCTGCGCTCGTTCCTGCTGCCACGTTGTTTGCGATGAATCCCGACCACGCTAAGAAGTTACTTCCCTGTGGGGGATCTTCGCCGGACGGCACTATCCCAGGTCGCGAAAGCGAGCGTACGAGTTCGAGGAGGCATTCGCGACACTTCATGCCCACCGCCTGAAAATCTTCAGCCTCCTGCGCCATATCCAGCGTCTCGGCGGCTTGCTCCCACCGTCGCCATACCGGTGGCATTCTCGCCTTTTGGGCGTCGTTCGGTGCGCCGCGCGAGCGCTCCACTATCCGAGCAGTAACACCGATGTGAAACGAGAGCGTGAAGTCCAGGCTGGGGAAGTCGTGCTGCGAATACAGATTCGTCGGCGAGGTTATCACCCAATAGCGATCAGCATTTGTATGAACATCCCAACAATCGTGATCGCTGCCCAATGCGCGTTCGGTCTTCACCTTCTCGGCGTGCAACACCTTCTCACCACGAGCCTGCGTCCAGACGTAATCGGAAACAGCGCGTTTGCTAGTCGGATTAGCGAGCGTGTAGCTAGAAAGAATATGCTTCGCCAGCGGGGCCGGTATTGCGCACTGGTCCGTCGCTTCCGGAGTGCGGGATTTCTCGGCGGCGGCTAGCGATCGGAGCTTCCTCAACGCGAAGCCATCTTCGATCTCGGAAACACCAGCTGGACCCGGCGAGCGGCCTTTGGACTTCTGAGGCGCCACGATCAGATCAGCACCGTCGCAGACTGCCATATGGTCTCGTAAACCGGCCGCATCAGCTTCTCGTCGTGCTCCACGATGTAAGTTGGCTTCTTCTTCGCGGCGTCCTTAATCGACTGCCCGGAAAGCCATACGCGATCGTCCGCGAACAGGACCCTATCATGAAAAGCCGAACTCTGACGGAATTCAAAATTGCGGCCTGACGCATACATCTGCGCGATTGCTTTAACGTCGGCGGGTGTGTTCGTGCCGAGCAAACGGAAGTGCACGCTTCGGTCGATAACATCGGCGTACACTTCGAAAATTTCCTTATTCAAATATGGGTCCGCTATGAAGATTTCTTTTTGTGCGAGCTTCAGGATTCCAGAAATGTCGCGATAGTACTCATACTCCTGCCCCTGATCGTAAACGCCCCTTGGCCCTTCACCGATGTCGAGTTCGAGCTCCAATAGGCAGCTCCGCAGCGCCGCTGTACACTCCTGTTGCCGAGCTTCGAAATTTCTCTGCGGTAGAGTCGGATCTCGTTCCCCCCACATCTGGATGTAGTGCTCGCCAGCAAACAGCGCATTTCGAAAGTTCGTATGATTCGGGCTGTCGCTGCCGAATGAGCGAATCACGAGCTTTTCCGTGAACTGCTGCCATTCGGTTTCTTCGGCTTTCATCTGCTCATATCGGCGCCCGTTAAACTGTTTCAGTTTTTCGAGTTGCCGATTGAGAGCGGTGTAGGCCTTTTCCGGCGGCAGATCGGGCGCTGTCTGTGGAGGTTGTTGTTTACGCGCCATCGGACTCGCAGCCCACCCACTGGTGGTCACCGGGACACTTCGGATACGGATCGTGGAACTCGGTTTTGTCATGAATGCCGCAGATTGGAGAACCTCTGCAAACTACGTCGATGTGGTTTATACTGCCCCTCTCGGTGCAGGCGTCGTTCTCGCGGGTCGCATGGAGATGCGCGCGAGCGGTGCTCCGCGGATTCGGGGTCGCGCTTGTCGGTTCCGGAGGCTTGATCGCCGGATTCGATATAGCATCCTCGACGACTGGCTGATCGCGTCCGCAATCGGTGCAAATGATCCTGTGGTTCGAGTTACTCATCGCGAACCTCCGACAAAAAGAGTACCAGCAGGAGTGCCGGAACCAAACGCAAAACCTGTCTTTGCGGCCGCAACGAAGTTGATAGCACTCGCGCTGCGTCGTTACATGATCGCCGTCAAGCGGGCGAATCGTAGCCGATTGTTGGTCCTGAGTCTGCGAATCCGTAGTAAGGGTTAGCTTTACAGATGGGACAATCCGGGTTTGCGTTACTCGGTGTGAGAACAGCGCGCATCGAGTATGTTACGAGGGTCACCATCAACATCACGGACAACGGCGTGAGAAGGAACGGTTGAAGCAGATTCCGACCCTCCCGGGGACCTTTTTGGGTCTCCGCCGTTTCTTCTTCCGCCTGCGCTCGGTGTTCCTCAGTTCTAGTGAAAGCGGTAACACCAGTAATGTTGCAGCAGGCCTCGCGGGCCTTTTAATCAGCAAACCCGAGCGCTGCAGCCTGCTTCGTCCACTGGACGGGAATCTCGATACCGCGGCTGAGGAATTCACCGGTGAGTTCGGGGGGTTGTCGTCCTTCCACGATTGCCTCAATCACCGCCGGTGCAAGAAACGCAAGCGGCATTAGTCGTCGGACGAAGCGTTCGTTTACCCGTTCGCGAGCCGCGATATCTCTGGGAAGTATACCTTGATCGGAAATGACTTCGTGAAACCAGCGGTATCCACGTGCGACCGCTTTCAAAAGTGAGGGATCCGGCTTGCGGGCCGAGACCCCGCCTCCGAAAACAAGCCGCATAGCTACCCCCCGACGCCCGATCCGAAGCGGAATGAATCTTGTGATCGTCAGTGGCGGAGAGTCGGCACCACGCGGAACGATCGATTCAAGGTCAACTGACAGTTCGATCCCGTCTTTTCGAAGATCCACTCTCCTCACGACCGGCGCCAGGTTCGTTGTTTCCGAGCGATCCGATTGTCCTGAGATATCGAGAGCTTGGAGGGTTCTGAGAATCGACTGGATCTCTGCCGGGGGCACGCCTGAATCATGCAATGTCGTGGCGAGGGCAGATTGGTCTTTGAGGACGGTATGGACGGAATCGCGTACCCCACGTTCGAATTCCGAGGCGGCCCCCTCCCTCTCCGCCAACCAGCTTTAAATTGGAGATTCTCGGGGTAAATCTGAAGATTCAAGCGGTTCCGCGGACGCGCTTGATTCTCGCTGCGCGCAGCGATTGAGCAACCGCCGGAGAATCAGGAATACTCGAATCACCCAACCAAAGATCCTGTCTTATACTCCCTCAGTCGCTACAGCGCGTCACGCGGTTGAGGTTTTCGGTAGCCACAACCCCTAATCGGCTAAAGGAGAGCGTCGCCATTTGTTCCGTTTGACTCGGCCGGCGGACGACGAGGTTCGCCGGTTCATCGCGAATCAGGAGGACGCAGAGTTTTCCTATCCTGAGGTGGGCGCGTCGGCCGGCACTGTGCCCGGCGGCTACAACGTGGATCACAATCGCATTGAGCTCGGCCGCGGCGAACAGATGTGGTTGCGCGCGGTCGCCGCAGTTCGCGCTTGGAAAATGTTCAATATCCCGTGGGTACGTCTCTATTGGCCTGACACATCGCTACAGGTCGGAGCGGTTGTTGCCGTTTGCGCGCACGCCTTCGGTTTCTTTTCATTGAACGCATGCCGGATCGTCTACGTTGTCGACGAGAGCGGAGCTACCGACCAATTTGGCTTCGCTTACGGCACGCTTCGCGATCACGCAGAGACTGGCGAGGAGCGCTTCATGGTCGAGTGGAACCGCGCCACCGACAAGGTCTGCTACGACGTTCTCGCTTTTTCGCGCCCCTGGCACGCGCTGGCGAAACTCGGGTACCCGCTGTCTCGTTCGCTGCAAAAGCAATTCGCCGACGGCTCAAAAATGGCGATGTACCGAGCAGTCCGCCAGGTCGTTCGATGAGCCTCGACGTTCCTGCGCAAGCGATATTTGGGCATACGCCCGTGGGATCACTCGATGAATCTCGACCTGATCTCCGGCGATGGGATCTGACAGAGTTCAGTTTTCCCGAACCATCGATACCGATGACGGGCGATGAATCGATAGCAGACATCGCGGACTCGACGCGGAATGAACCGTAAGAACACGACCCAGGACCAGGGCCGACCGAGGCGGGCAAGGATCTGGAGCACGGCGTCAGATTCGGTGTAGGCCGCGTCATCCACGATCAGAATCACGCTGGACAATTCAACCGCGCCTCTCATCCGCTCTTCGATCAACGCCTGACCGGCAGGCGATTGCTGCGCAGCGAAGCGAAACACTCCGGCAGGATCGCGACGGACCACGAATCTCACCCAGCCGTTGCACAGATTGCAGACTCCGTCGAACAAAATAAGCGGCGCTCGCGGTGCGACTCCCATCAGCTCAGAGTTCAGACCAACATCGCCAGACCACTCCCTCTGATCCACGACGTTCGGTGAAAAGGTCTCGTAAAAGGCGTACGGCAAATACCGGAATGATTCCAGTCGATTATTTCGAAACCCTCGCCGCCAGCTCCCGCATGCAACAGAAGAGCGCGCACTACTTCGGCACGCTTCGTCGAGCGCTGCGAGGCGCTGCGCCGCCGGTTTGAAATCGAATCCGAAGGCTCCGATGTTCGAACTCGAACCATCCCGCGCCGAGCCCGAGGATGAAGCGTCCGCCGGATGCGTTCCCTTCCTCTCCGCTAGCCGCTCTTCCCCTTCAGAGATTCCTCGCGCTCACTCGAGAATTCTGCGGCAATCGGGCGAACGATACCGACGCGTCCCGGGAGTTCGGTCATCGCAGACGGGAGGCCGACACTAAGACCTGTAGTGGCGCCAAGAGTCGTTGACGCTGAGATGACCGATTATCTATGTTCTTTCCCGTGCACCTATCCGCGCAGGTCGTCAACTCAAATCCATAAATCAGGAGGCCGCGAGCAAACATGGCCATCAATGAAACGAAGCTTCAGGAACTCGTTGGGAAGATGCTCGGCGACGTTGGCGCAGCGATGGGCGGCGCGCTGGTGCTCCTCGGCGACCAGTTGGGCCTCTACAAAACCCTTGCCGCCCAGGGTCCGTCCACGCCGGTGGAGCTCGCCGCGCAAACCGGTACGGTAGAACGATACGTACGCGAATGGTGCGCGGGTCAGGCCGCCGCCGGGTACATCAACTACGACCCTGCGACGGGAAAATACTCGATGTCCGCCGAGCAAGCGCTTTTGCTCGCCGATGAAAACGGCCCCGCGTTCTTCCCCGGCATCTATGAAATCGCGGCCGCTGCCCTCCGTGATGAGCCCAAGGTTGCACAGGCGTTCCGCAGCGGCGGCGGGGTCGGATGGCACGAGCACGACCCCTGCCTCTTCCGCGGCACTGAGCGCTTCTTTCGGCCGAGCTATGCGACGAACCTGGTGTCCGCGTGGATACCGGCGCTGGAGGGCGTGAATGAAAAACTCGCGCAAGGCGCAAAAGTCGCGGATGTGGGATGCGGTCATGGCGCATCAGTGATTCTGATGGCTAAGGCATATCCGAAATCTGAGTTTTACGGCTTCGACTACCACGAACCGTCCATCCTCCGCGCGCGCGAACTCGCGCAGGAAGCGGGTGTTTTGGATCGCGCGCATTTCGCACAGGCGACCGCGAAAAACTTCCCGGGAACTTATGATTTGGTGGCCTTTTTCGATTGCCTGCACGACATGGGTGACCCGGTAGGCGCCGCGCGCCATGTGAAGACGCGACTTGCCGAGGACGGTACCTGGATGGTCGTTGAACCATATGCGGCGGATCAGACGGAGGACAATTTCAATCCTATTGGACGCCTCTACTATGCGGCATCGACGACTATCTGCGTGCCGGCATCGCTCTCGCAGGAGGTCGGCCTCGGACTTGGTACGCAGGCAGGCGAAGCCCGTCTGCGCGAAGTGCTGGGTGCGGGCGGGTTTACCCGAATTCGCCGCGCCGCCGCGACCCCCTTCAATCTCGTTTTCGAAGCGCGCCCCTAAGCGAATTCGATGTTGCGGGGGTTCGAATCGCTCCTTGCAACTTCAATTGTGATTGTAGCCGCCGGCCTCGGTTTCCGTGAGCGATCGTGAAACAGGATGCTTTTCGAGAAGCGTCAACGAACGCTGAATGTCTTCCAGTAGAATGTTAGCCAGGTCAGGACTCACCCCGTGCCGGACGAGGATGCGCTGGACCACGAGATCCTCGCGATTCGGCGGCATTGAGTAGGCCGGAACTTGCCAGCCGCGGGCGCGCAGGCGATCGGAAAGGTCGTAGAGAGTGAAGCCGCAGTCGCTGCCGTCCTTCAGACTCCAACATACCGCGGGCAGTCCACCGTGTCCGTCGTGAATGACGTGAAACGGTCCCATCCTGCCGATCTCAGCCGCCAGGTGTTGTGCCGTGCGATAGCACGAGTCTTGAATTTTCCGGTAGCCTTCGAAACCCAGCCGGAGAAAATTGTAGTATTGGCATACAATCTGGCCGGCAGGACGGGAAAAGTTCAGCGCGAAGGTCGGCATATCACCGCCCAGGTAGTTGACCCGAAAGATCAGATCTTCCGGGAGGTCAGTGCGGTCGCGCCAAACCACCCATCCAACGCCGAGCGGAGCCAGACCAAACTTGTGTCCCGAGGTGTTGATGGACTTGACCCTCGGCAAACGAAAATCCCACACCAGGTCGGGGTCGCAAAACGGCGCGAGAAAGCCGCCGCTCGCCGCATCCACATGGAGTGGAATGTCCAATCCACTTCTCTGCTCCAGCTGATCCAAAGCCTGCGCGATCGCCTGCACGGGCTCATACTGGCAACAGGTAGTCACGCCGAGTGTGGGTACGACCATGATGGTATTTTCGTCACACAGAGCCAGCGTTTGTTCCGGGCCCATCAGCAGGCGCTCAGCTTCGAGCGGAACCTCCCGGATCTCGACATCAAAATAGCGGCCGAACTTGTGCCAGCAAACTTGCACCGGTCCACAAACCAGATTCGGCCGGTCGGTAGGTTTGCCCTGCGCGCGCATCCTGGCTCGCCAACGCCATTTGGCCGCCAGACCGCCGAGCATAGCGGCCTCGCTGGAGCCGGTGGTGGAACATCCGATGGTGTCCGCAGCGCCCGGTGAATTCCACAAATCGGCGAGAATGTGCACGCAGCGGCTCTCGATCTCTGCGGTTTGCGGGTATTCATCCTTGTCGCACATATTCTTGTCGATGCACTCGGCCATCAGACTTTGCACCTCAGGTTCATTCCAGGTGGTGCAAAAAGTGGCGAGGTTCTGGCGCGCGTTTCCATCGAGCAACAACTCATCGTGGATGAGGGCATAGGCGGATCGCGCAGTCCCCTCTGCACGCGGAATTTTATACTTTGGAACTGTCAGCGAGGGATCGCTGGAGGGATAAATAACCTCTGACACCTTCCCGCCGTGGTCACGTTTTCTATGTAGCGACATACTTATTCCTCCGATGCGCATCTTGAGCGCAGCGCCGGACGACGGCCGGACTAGTACATCAGTGCCGAGAGCGTCCAGCGCCTCCTCGGCAAATCGGTAGCACAGATAAATTGTTGCCGCGATTGTGCCATTCAAACTTGCGGAGCGGTGCGATTTTTTCGAGGCGTCTGCCAGCACCGTTGACACCGGCCAAAAGCGATGAGATGGAATTAGGCGAGGAGAATTCATTTCGTGAACAGAAAACGCAAAGCTATCGTTCTGAACAGGCTGGCCGACAAATCGCAGCCACAACTCGATGCGATGGTGAAGGAACTTTCTATCGACACGCGAATCCTCGAAGGTGGCGATCGGCTGGCGCCGTGGGCCAGGCGTTTCGCCGCGTCCGGAAAGGCCAGCTGCAAGCTTTGTAACTGAACGAGGCGTGTATACCTTCAGGGCCCCGTTCAACGGAAGCGTTGAGAGGAGTTCGGTTCTTCACTCCAAACCGATTGCCGCATCGGTATTAACCTGCGCGCGCTTCAGCAGCAGCGCCCACGGCGCGAGGAGCACCAGCATGAGCGCGGTCACGCGGTACACATCATTATACGCCAACAACCAGGCCTGCGACTTCAGGGCGCTCGTCAGCTGATGAGGCGCCGATAGCGTGGCCATGAGCTGCGCTTCGTGGCGACGATGACCCGAAGTCAGCAGGTTGGTTGCGACCGCGATTCCGGCCGCCGCGCCGGTATTGATCAATACGGAGAACAGGCTCGAGGCGAAGCCCATCCGCTCACGGCTGATTTGCCCGATGCCGAGTGCGGTGACGATCGGAAAAATCGCGCCCAACCCCATACCAAAAAGAAAAATCGGTAGCAGAATTTCGGCCTCGTGCACGCCGACCGTCCATTGCGACATTCGGTACGCCTGGTAGGCGCCCATCAGGAATCCCGCGCACACCAGCGGTCGCATGTCGAATTGACGCCGCGACAATTGTCCTACCGCGATCAAAGCGACCACCACGCCAAGTCCGCGCGGCGCGACCGCGAGGCCGGCTCGCCAGGCGTCGTAGTGCAAAACGTTCTCGAGGAAGAGCGGATTTAACAGGTTGACCGTCCACAGCGCGAGGCCCTGGAGCGACATCAACACCACCGCGATTGAGAATCCCAGAATTCCAAAGATTCGCAGGTCCACAATCGGCTCGGGAACGCGCAGCTCATGAACGATCAGCGCCATCATCGACAGCGCCGAGAGTGTGGCGCCATATCTGACCCATGGCGCGGCAAACCAACCGTCATGGCCGCCGCGGCCGAGCACGATTTGGAAAATTCCAAGCGACGCCGCGATCAGGATGATCCCGAGGTAGTCAACTTTGCCGCTGCCGCGCTGCTCGCGCAGGTATCCGGGATCGTGCACGTAGGCATAAACCATCAGCGCCGCGAAGGCTCCGGTCGGCACGTTGATGTAGAAATTCCATCGCCAACTCCAGGTCTGGGTGATCCAGCCGCCCAGCGTCGGACCGATGACCGGCGCGGCCATCATGCCGATGCCGAAGGTCGTCATCGCGAGCGTATGCTCCTCGACCGGGAAGGTCTCGAGGAGAATCGCTTGCGACAGCGGCATCATCGCCGCGCCCGCGGCGCCCTGGATCACGCGAAACACCACCATCTGGCCAATGCTTTCCGCGAGCCCGCATAACGCGGAGGCGGCTACAAAAAGTACGACTGAGAGCAGCAGGTAGCGCCGGCGTCCGATCCGGACCGCGATCCATCCACTCATCGGAATCATGACGCTGACCGCCGCGAGGTAGCTGGTGACTACCCAACTGATCCGATCGACGCCGACGCTGAAACTGCGCTGCATATAGGGCAGTGCAACATTAACGATGGAGCCGTCCATGATCGTCAGGATGGCGCCGAGCAAGACCGCCGCGGCGACCAGCCATTTGTGCGGTTGAGGATGCTCGGCGACGACCTCGATCGAGGCATCGGTAGCGGCGGCGAGGATTGATTCGGATTCCATCCAGTTGGACTCGGGAACGAGGCGACAATCGCGAGCGCATAATAATAGCAGGCTGCTGAAAAAATCCTTCAACAGCCTGCTCGCTCCGCCTCTGGGGGCGGAGATTCAGTCGTGGGTCGCGGCGGCTATGCCCACTCTTTCGGAACCGCCTGCGCCCGCTGATGGGTAAGCAGCTTGGCACGGCGCGCCTGCTCTTCGGGGGTGACCGTTGCGGGGTCCTCGCGATACTCGGGGCCCGCGGCCATCGCCTTTTTCACCGCAGGGCGCTCCCCGATTTCATCGAGCCATCGCTTGACGTTCGGAAATTCCGCGAGGTCGACATTGCGACCCTGTACAGTGATCGCCCACGGATAGCAGATCATATCCGCGATGGTGTACTGGCCGGCCGCCAGGTAGCGCTTCTTGTGCAGGCCGAGGTTCATCACACCGTAGATGCGATGGACTTCGTTATCGAAGCGCAGCAGCGCATACGTCTGATCGCCGTTCTTGGGATTTTGCGAGGCACGCCGGAAGTGCCCCTGCTCGCCCATTTTTGGGCCCTGGTTGCCCATCTGCCAATACAGCCATTGCAGGACTTCGGCCTTCTGATGCGGCTCTTGCGGAAAGAACTTGCCGCTCTTCTCACCCAGGTATTCCATGATGGCGCCGGACTCGAAAATGGTGATGGGCGCGCCACCACCTTTCGGTTCGGTATCAACGATCGCGGGCATGCGGCCGTTGGGCGCGATTTTGAGGAAATCAGCGGTTAGCTGGTCGCCGCGTCCGATGTTGACTGCCTTGATGTTGTAGGGGATGCCCGCTTCTTCGAGCAGGATGGTGATTTTTTTCCCATTCGGAGTTGGCCAGAAATATAGATCGATCATGTTGTTCCTCCGTTGTGCGATTACCTAAACGATCGCATGCTCAAAACTTCTAGAGAAAAGCTTCCGCGGCCACCTTGATCGCGTTCGAATCGCCGCCCAGCAGCAGCATCGTGGCCTTGCTCGCTTTCCACGCCGCGGCGCGCTCGAGGATACGCTCCCTGGGGCCGACCAAAGAAAGCTCGTCAACCAGCGCATCGGGTACCGCGGCAACCGCTTCCTGCCGCTTGCCACTCAGGAAGAGATCCTGGATTTTGTGCGCGTCCTCGGCCCATCCCTGACGGCTCACATGTTGGGTGTAGAAGTTCTTGTCCCGGGCGCCCATCCCGCCGACATAGAGCGCGATACCCGGCTTGAGTGATTCGCGCGCCGCTTTCACATCGTTGTTCACCACGATGTTGACTGAGACCGCGATCTCGAAATTGTTAAATCCCTTGCCTCCGCCGGCTTTGCGGAAGCCCGCCTCCAAATTGGGGACGAAGGTGTCGAGGCCCTTCGGCGTAGTCCACACCGGGATGAATCCGTCGGCCACTTCACCGGCGACTTCGACGCCCTTCGGCGAGATGGTCGCGGTGTAGATCGGGATGTCAGTGCGGCCGTGCAGGATGCTGCGCAAGGGCTTGCCGAGGCCGGAGGAATCGGGGCCTTTGTACGGCAACTGGTAGTATTCGCCCTGGAACTCGACCGGCTTCTCGCGCGCGAAAATCTGGCGCATGACGGCAATATACTCGCGGGTGCGCTTGAGCGGTTTGCCATAGGCTTGGCCGTGCCATCCTTCGATGACCTGCGGTCCCGAGGGCCCGATGCCAACGATCATGCGCCCGCCGGAAAGCTGATCCACCGTCATCACCTGCATCGCGCACATCGCCGGGGTGCGCGCCTGCATCTGCATGATCGCGGTACCGAGCTTGATTTTGCTGGTCTGCGCGGCGATCCAGGCCAGCGGCGTGATCGCGTCACTGCCCCATGCTTCGGCAGTCCACACCGAGTCATAGCCGAGGGCTTCGGCTTCCTTGATTCTTGCTACATCAACCTTTATTTGCGGCCCGAAACCAGCCGCCATTAGTCCAAGTTTCATTTTCGATCCTCCAAATGAATGCCTGACTCCGCTCTTCCGCGATGCGCAGCCGGTCGCGGTTATTGATCTAGCAATCCGGTCAGATATCCGAAAGCGCCAGGAATCGCATCCAATGCGTGCCGGTGGCGTTCCCATCAAAATCGGGCAGCGCGTGCTCCCGATTGCGGCTCGCCTTTCTGACGGATCGGTACTACTGTGAGGCGGGTCATTCACTGGTCGGAGCTCGCCACTTCAACTCCCACACCCTCCTTCTAAGGCGAGCTTAAGTATGTAGCCCGCATTTTTTCAACGTAGGGCAGCCCACGACGCGCGGGCGCGGATGCATCGCGGCAGGAGAAAAATGGAGCAGGCCCGGAGGCTGACGCAGGAAAAATTCCTGGTCGAGCTAATCAAGCCGTCGCACTACGACGACGACGGTTACGTCATCCAGTGGTGGCGGGGTTTCGTGCCCTCGAATTCGCTGTCGAGTATCTACGGTTTGGCGCTCGATGCGCGCGATCGTCACACCCTCGGCAAGCAGGTCGCGATCGAAATCCACGCGCATGATGAGACCAACGCCAGGGTCCCGGTGCGGAAGATAGTCCGCCGGTTCGCCCGCAACGCAAATCGCGGTCTGGTGCTGATGATCGGGGTGCAGACCAACCAGTTCGCGCGCGCGGTGGATATCGCCACGGAGTTGCGCACCGCGGGTATCAAGGTTGCCATCGGCGGATTCCACGTCAGCGGTTGCGTGGCGATGCTGCCCGAAATGCCGCCTGAGCTGAAAGACGCAATCGCCCGCGGCATCACCCTGTTCGCGGGCGAGGCCGAAAATCGTCTCGATAGCCTGCTGCTCGCCGCCTTCGAGGATCGGCTGGAGCCGCTTTACAACTTCATGACCGATTTGCCCGCGATGGAGGGTACGGTGTTGCCGTTCCTGCCGATGCGATATGTAAAGCGCTATGCTGGCGCGATCGGTTGCTTCGACGCGGGTCGCGGATGCCCCTTCAGTTGCAGCTTCTGTACGATCATCAACGTACAGGGGCGCAAGTCGCGCCATCGCAGCGCCGACGACATCGAGCGGCTCATTCGGACTCATTCGGCGCAGGGCGTAAAAAGCTTCTTCATCACCGACGATAACTTCGCCCGCAACAAGAACTGGGAATCGATTCTCGATCGCATCATCGAGCTGAAACGCCGCGACCGCCTGAAGATCAACATCATCATGCAGGTCGATACGATGTGCCACAAAATCCCCAACTTTGTGGAGAAGGCGGCGCGCGCGGGATGCAAGAAAGTTTTTATCGGGCTCGAGAGCATCAATCCCGAAAGCCTCAAGGGCGCGTCCAAAGGCCAGAACCGTATCACCGAGTATCGCAAGATGCTGCAGGCGTGGAAGCGCGCCAAAGTGCTGACCTACGCCGGTTATATCCTCGGATTTCCGTCCGACACCCCGCAGAGCATCGAGCGCGATATCAAGATTATCCAGCGCGAACTCCCGATCGATATCATGGAGTTCTTCATGCTTACGCCGCTGCCTGGATCGAAAGATCACCAGGAGATGTATCTGCGCGGCGAGCGGATGGAAACCGATACTAACCGCTACGATGCGGAGCACGCGACCGCGGACCATCCGCGAATGAGCGCCGAAGAGTGGGAGGACATCTATCGTCGCGCCTGGCATCTCTACTACACGCCCGCGCACATCGAGACGCTGATCAAGCGCGCCAAAGCCGTCGGGATTCGCACCTCGCGAATCACCTCGATGGTGTTCTACTTCTCGGCCAGCCACTTTTATGAACATGTGCATCCTCTTCAGGGGGGAATCCTCCGGCGCAAGCGGCGCTCGCAGCGACGTCCCGGACTGCCACGCGAGAACCCGCTTACGTTCTCGATCCGGCGTGCGGGCGAGATGATCTCAACCTACGTGCCCGGACTCATGTATTTCTGGCGGTTGGAGCGCTTACGGCGCAGAATCGAGAAGGACCCGACATCAAAGAACTACACCGATCTCGCGCTTAGCCCGGTGCATGACGACGAGTTCGACGCGGAGCTGGAGCTTTACCGTGCAACCGATTCGGCACGTATCGCGGCCGACCGGGCAAAGTCTCGCGCGCAAGAAATCCGTCGAATTGAATCAGCTCGCAGTGCCGCGACCTAGCGCGCAAATGCAGGCGCTCAGTGAGGTTTCGACTTGCGAGCGACTTCGCGATCCTGACGCGCAATCACCGCGTCGAAAAGTTGTTGCGCGATCGGCTCTGGTAGTGGGCTGATGGGTTTGCCGGTCGAGAGCGCATTCACATACACCGTCGAAATTTTTTCGAGCAGTTCGACAAAGGTGAAGGTCTGATCGAGATCGGGCCCGACGCAGAGTGCGCCGTGATTCTGCATTATGTAGCAGTGGCATCGATTGGTCAGCTTGGTAGCCACCAGGTCGTGCAGTTCGCGCGTGCCGGATAGCGCATAAGGAATTACTTCGACGATATTGCCGATAGCCAGCGTTACCTCATCGAACAGAGGCGGGATTGGCTGGGATATGAGGCTTAGCGCGCTGGCCCCAACCTGATGGGTATGAATCACCGCGCTAACATCGGGTCGCGTCTGATACGCCGCCACATGCATCGGAGCTTCGATCGACGGCTTCAGTTGGCCCTCGATGCTCTTTAGATCGAAATCGACCACGCAGATATCGTCGACGGTCATGACGTCATAGGAAAGCTGAGTCGGCGTCACCACCATCGCAGTTTCATTTTCGACCATGACGGAGACGTTGCCCGCGCTGCCTGATCGGGTGCCGAAGTAGCCCTGTTCCGATAGCTTTCGGCTCATCCGTAACACACGGTCTTTATACTCGTTGTAGCGTCCCACAAAGGTCCCAACCGCTCCGTCCTTAGTCGCCCAGCGCCCAAGTTCTGATTAGATGATGCGCGATGGCGATCGGTGGCGGAACTCGCAGACCATCCACCGCCTTTCCTTCGATCAGCTCACGCGCGACACCGCGCTCGATCCAGCGCACTTCGGCGAGCTCGTTCTCGTCGGCCTTCACCTCACGGTTCTCGGCTTTTGCGAAACATCCAATCATCAGCGACGAAGGAAACGGCCAGGGCTGCGTTGCGTAGTAGGTCACCTCGCCCACTTTCACCGAGGCTTCCTCCATCAGTTCGCGCCGCACCGCTTCTTCGATGGTTTCGCCAGGCTCGACAAAGCCGGCCAGCGCGGAAAACATTCCCGCGGGAAACAGCTTGCCGCGTCCAACCAGACACGCGTCGCCATGAAGCGCCAGCATGATGACCACCGGATCGACGCGGGGAAAATGCTCGGCGTTGCATTTGCCGCATAGCCGGCGATAGCCCGCATCCATAATTCTGGTTGGCGAGCCGCAGCGCGGACAGAAACCGTGACGCTGATGCCAATCGATCATCGCCTTGGCCTGCGCGATCAATGCCGCATCCTTGATCGAAAGCATCGATGCCGCGGTTCGTGCATCGCGAAAATAGCCGAGCCCGGCGAGCGGTCCTGTTTTCGCAGGCTCGCTCGCCTCGGTGACATCGAGCGCAAATACCGCCCGCTCGCCATCGAGCCCGAGAAAAATACGGATGGGGTCGCCGCCCGTTAGCGAAATTGCGATTTCCGATCGGATCAGACCAAGCTCGATCGGCGGGCCGGACTTTTCGGAGCCGAGCAGAAACGGCTCCAGCCGCCACATCGGCAGAACCAGCGAAGATGGATCGCGCCACTTGGAGTCGACCCAGTTAGTGTCAGTGCGCTTTTCGCTCGCGCGATTCAGAGGATTACCGGCAAAAGGAATCATTCAACTTCTCCGCGAAACTGCCTCATATCCGGGGCCCTGGCGTATTTGCTTCCCACCCAAACTAGCCTTTTCTCGCGCCGGATTGCACAGCCGCCAGGTTCGCGCGCGTGGCTGATGAATCTTGCTCTCGAAACCCGAAGATCGCATCGCTAAATTTTGGCCTTCGGATACCGCTCGCGCATCCAGAGCGCGAATTTCTCGGGAGCTGCCATGGTCGAAAGCCGGCCCTGGCGCACCAGGCTCCAGTCATCGAACTTTCGCGACTGCTTGATCTCGGCCAGGGTCACCGGCGGCTCGAGGCGGCCGGCAAATTCCAAATCGACCACCGCGGATTTCGGGTTCCCGGGGTCATCACGCGGAGCCGATTTGACCACCGCCATTCCTACGACACTCGAAAGGCCGCCGCTATGATAAATGAACACGCGATCGCCAGGGCGCATTTCTCGAATCGCGCGAACCGCCTGCGCATTGGCGACCCCATCCCACACGGTACGCCGCTCGCGTTCGAAATCATCGATGGAATAGGTATCCGGGTCGGTTTTGGCAAGAAAGTAGTTCATGGCTTCCCCTTGCGCGATCGAATCGCCGCGTTTCGCCGGTGCAGGCCAGCTTACGAGCCCCGACCCTCGGTCTCAAGCTCGGATAGCCTGAAGCTTTCATCTACCGTGCATGGGGTCGATACTTAAACTCGATGGACGACTATCTCGAAACCATAGCCCTTAGCCGGTTGCCGGTTGGACGGGCTCTCGCCGTGCGGGTCGCAGGTATCGACGTCGCACTTTTCAATGTCGATGGGAATATCTATGCAACAAATGATGCATGCGCACACGCTGGAGCGTCGCTCGGGTCCGGGAAGCTTCACGGCACTATCGTGACTTGCCGCGCCCACGGCTTCCGCTACGATGTTACCAGCGGCCATTGCACCAGCATCCAAGGACTCAAAGTCAGTAGTTACCCGGTAAAAATTGTGGACGGGAAGATATTTGTCGCGCTCACTCCTCGAAGCTCCATGTGAATCGTCGTTCTGGTTCTCAGCCACCAGTCGAGACCGCCAGTGGCGAATCCTTTTTCACGAATGGGATAGCGCTTTTGCCGATCCACAACAGCAGTAACAAGGCGGGGATCGTCACCACCGTGGTCAGCAAAAAGAATCTCACCCAACCGAACCTATCCGCCAGCACGCCGCCGGATGACGCTACCAAGGTGCGTCCGACTGCTGCGAGCGAGGAGAGCAAGGCATACTGGGTCGCGGTGAAGTCGGGGGAGCATAAGTCCGAAAGATAAGCGACCAGCGCCGCACCCGCCATCGCACCCGTCAAGTTCTCGGCGGCGACGCAAAGGGCCAGGTAGTCGAGCCGATGACCTCCGGCCGCTTGTAACACGTAAAATAGGTTGCCGAGCGACTGCAGCACACCACATACGATCAATGCGCGAATAACTCCAAGCTTGGCCGTTATGACTCCGCCCACCAGAGCGCCTATCACGGTCGCGAAAAATCCCACTAACTTCGAGACTGCGGCGATCTGTCCGAGTGAGAAGCCGAGCGAGACGTAGAGCGGCATCGCCATCACGCCCGCCATCGCCTCACCCAACTTGTATCCGAGGATGAAAATGAGGATCGCCGCCCACACCGGTCGGCGCATAAAATCCGCGAATGGTCCGGTCACCGCGACCGCGAGCCATTCGCGAAATGCGTCCCATCGGCTGCGTGATGGGATGGTCGCGGGTTCGATTCGCGCGACCGGCTCCGGGCCGAATAGAAAGATCAACATCCCGACGCCGATGAGCGCGGCCATCGTGGCGTAGGCGCCGAACCAGCTGGCGCGGGCCGCGATCATCAACGCTCCAGCGCCCGCGATTAGCATTCCGATGCGGTAGCCGGTCTGGATCATTCCGGCGCCCGGGCCCTGCTGCTCTTCATCAAGCAGCTCGACACGGTAAGCGTCGATCACAATGTCCTGGCTGGCCGAAAGGAAGGCCACCAGCACCGCGAGTATTCCTATCAGTCGTAGATCACGTTTAGGATCACGGCTCCCCATCGCAAGGATCGCCACTATCAGTCCTAGCTGAATGGTAATCCCCCATCCACGTCGCCTACCCAGCGGCAATGGCGGTGGCAAACGATCTATCAGCGGTGACCATAGGAACTTGAATGCGTAGGGCGTCCCGACCAAAGCGAACGCGCCAATCGCCGATCGGCTGACACCCGCGGTAGCCAGCCACGCGGAAAGCGTGGAGAAGGTCAGCAGCAGTGGAAGGCCGCTCGCGATACCGAGCGGCAGGATCAGTAGGACCCGCCGATCGGCATAGACCGCAAAGGTACGTTTCCAGTCGGTCAATGCGACTTCGAGTCACGAAGCGCGTCGGCCGCCTCGCTTTCGAGAACCGTGCCCTTAAAAAAGTCCGGCCTGCCCTCGGCCCAGAAGCGCAAAGGATTGGTGAATACGAACTCACGAAAGTCTTCGTCACTTATGAGTCCGTCCTCGACCAGCTCATAGGCCTCCTCCAGCACTTCGTTCATATTCACTACGTCAAAATGGCCGATATCGGAGCCGAGCAGCGTCTTAAGGCGCGCCTTGTAAGGATTCACCCGGGAATTGAAGGCCCAAGCATTGATAGGGTCATCCGCCTCGCAACCGAAATAGAAGTTTCGGGTGAACAATTCACGAATGTCCTCGGGGCTTTCGATGCCACAAGCCGAGAAATCGTCGAGGTCTTTGATGTTGCCGGTGCCGGTCGCGCCGAGACCGTCAAACATCGCGCTGCTATCGAGGCTATCGGCAAGTTGCTTGCTCCCAAAGCGCTCGAATAGCTCATGCATCAGCTTGCGATCGAGGTTAGCGGGATTGACCTCCTCGAGCGCGCGGCGATTGCGCTTCTTCCAATGACCGATCAGATCCGAGTAGAGGCCGCAGGCCCATCCCACGCCCCCTTCCAGGAACGCAAACTTCAGCGTCGGGAAACGGCGCGTCACACCGCCGAGGAAGAGTCCTTTCGCAACCGCTTCGCCGGCAACCCCGAAATGTCCGATGTGGTTGAAGACAAAGTTAGTCGGTGAGGTGCGATAGCCCGCGCCTCGGGTGCCGGCATGGAAGGTGGGCATCACTCCAAGTTCAACGCACTTCGACCACACCGAGTCGTAGTTATAGGGGCTATCGATGCCGAAAACGTCGGACCAGGTTCCCAGCCCGCGCATTTCGCCGGATTTCTGTCCTAATGCCGGAATCGGCCGCGGCACCAGGCTGGTCATTACTATGACCTTCAGGCCCAGCTCCTTGACGACATACTCCAGTTCTTCCACAGCCTCTTCCGGAGTATGCATCGGAATCGCGGCGGCGGGGGTCATGCGATCGCTGAATTCGCCGAACTGATGCGCGATATACATATTGAATGCGCGGCAGCTTGCGCGACGGATCTCATCTTCCGGAATGTAGCCAACCGCGAGACCGGCGGTAGGGTAGAGGACCGTGAAGTCGAAGCCGAACTCGTCGAGGCGATCGTAGAGGAGGCGTGGAAGCATGGCAGTGGCGCGGTCCAGAGTGTTCTTCGCCGGCACGCCCCAGAACGCCTCCTGCGCGCGGCGCGTTTGCGCACGCTCTTCGGGAGTCATGGTGAGGGACTTCGCGACATAGCCGGCGCGGCGACGAAACGAATTAACCGCGCCCTCCCCGGCAACCTCTTTCAAGTAGTCATTGATCGACGGGCCGAACTCCAGCCAATGACCGTCGGCGTCGATGACCGGATGACCGATGCGCTTGCGAATTTCTTTAGAACTCATTTTTCCCGACATGAAGTGGCCTCCATGGCGCGGTCCGATTCGAAGGGCTGAGCCGCGTGCTGTTCTTCAACAATATCGCGACTAGTTTGATTCGCAAGCCCCGCGACAACACTTCTGGACATTATGCGTGTGGGAGGTTTAGGTTGATTCTCATAATTTTGCGGAGTGGAGAGAATATCGATGAGTAGTGATGCTCCGAAAACCTTATACGAACGTCTCGGCGGCCACGGCGCGATTACGGCTGTAGCAAACGACCTCTTGCCACGGCTTGAGGGAGACCAACTGCTCGGGCGATTCTGGGCGCATCGTGGCACCGATGGCGTCGCTCGTGAAAAGCAACTTCTTATCGACTACTTGTGCAATTGCGCGGGGGGACCAACCTACTACACTGGCCGTCCCATGAAGCTCTCGCATACCGGGATGCGAATTAACGAGGCCGACTGGCAGTCGTTCCGCGGCCATTTGAATGCCACTTTGGATGCGTTCCAGGTTCCGGCACAGGAACGCGCCGAGGTCGTGGCGTTCATCGAGAGCCTCAAACCGGACATCGTGGGGGTTTGATTAACTCACGATCAAGCTCCTTTGAGGGCTAAACGATGAAGGTCAAGTTGTCGATGACCTCACCATTATTAACCAGCACCACCTTCTTGGAGGCGATCTTCCAATGACCGTCTACCAAACGCAGGCGATACTCACAGCGCCCCGCAAAGATGCGCTCCTTGCCGCGCCGCAATTCGTACAAAATCAACGCGCAAACAATCGCCGCGGCGTTTTCCTCGGACGCTTCCACTTGAACATTCGAGACCAGTCGCTTGGTCTTCGAGGGAGGGCTCTGCGCGTGGGCGACTCCTGAGGCGAGCCGGTTGATACGATCGCGCAACTTCGCGGAGCTATCGTAAACCAGCGCCACCTCGCGATTCGGATCGATGCCGTCGCCATTGGCCGGCATCCAGTAGACCGCTTCTTCGGTGAGCATGCCGAGCCACTCGCGGTGGCGGCACTCGTCGAGCAGGCGCGCCTCCCGATAAAGGATGTCCTCCGCGTCCGAGCGAGTCAGCCTTGCCACGATACGATCACACTCGGAGTCAGGAAGTTCGCGCGACGCGCAGCGGTTTGATCTGCTGCGCCTCAGCCGTTCCGCACATCAACGCTTTCCAACGACGATAGAACGCGCGCTGCGGAACCTCGTCGGTGATATGGCCGCTGATGATGCCGTCGGCGCTGACTTGTTCGCGCTCGAGCCCGCGCGATAGCTCCAGCCATTCAGCGCCCTTCACCCGAAGACCATCGGTACAGCGGTTGAACATTTCGACGTCATCAGGAGCGCCACCACCGGCGGGTCCGTAGAAAGCTTCGTGCGCGCGCAGCCTCGCGACGTTGATCTCCTCGGGCACACCCTTGAGCGTCGTCGGCAGCAAGTGAACATCGGTGCGCGTCGCGCTTATCGGCATCGTGTTGCGAAACTGGATTCCGATAATCAGCAGGTTCGGGAAAACGGCGATGTTGACATTCGAAGCCGACAAAATCTCCGCGGTGCGCTCCTCGCCATAGCGTGTGATCAGACTCGCCATGTAACTCGCGGTGGCGCCTTGCGAGGTCGCGCCGCGCAGGATGTTCGAGGTAGGCCGCGGCCCGGTCGGACGCTTCGGGGCCATATCGAGAAGCGAGTGACCGTTGCCGAGATCCTTGCTCTCGTAATCGGCATTGCCGGTGAACAGTTGCATCACCTTGCGGCCAATCGGTCCCGCCTGGGTTTCGAAAAACGCCTGGTGGACGAAATTCGGATGGTACCCGTCCACGCCATTTTCCATTTGAAACTTCCAGTTGCCGTCGTAGCCATACTTATGGATTCCCGAGCGCGCCTCGACCGCGCCCTCGGGCGACAAATCCATGAACAGATCGATGTAGTATCGGGCGGCTGCGAGATAGTCCGCGAGTTTCTCCACGTCGGGACTAAGACTCGCGAACACCAGCCCACGATATTTCTCAACCCGTGCCGCCTTGATGAGGCCGAACTTGCGCTTATCGAAGCTGCCTCCATAGCCGCTGGCATACGGCACGCCGATCAAATCGCCCTGATTGTTGTAGGTCCAGCCGTGATACCAGCATCGGAAGGAACTGGAATTGCCGTGGGGGTCCTGGCAGATGGTCGCGCCGCGATGCATGCAGCGATTCATCACGACGTGAATGTCACCGTCCTCGTCGCGCGTCATGATGGCCGGCTGGGTCCCAATCGGCACCGTCTTGTAGTCGCCCGGCGCGGCCACCTCGCTCTCGTGCCCCACGAAAACCCAATTGCGCTCGAAGATGCGTTCCATTTCGAGCTCGAAGATTTCCTGTTCCAGATAGATCCTGCGATGAACCCGGCTGTCCTGAACCAACTCTTCAAGCTTTAGTTGCGATGACATAGGTGCCTCCCGGCCGGATGGCTTTCTAGCTCTTGGGAACGCGAACCTTTACGTTGGCGCGGTCTTCCTGAATTGTCACTGCGGCAGTCGAGTCTTTGTCTCCCAGACCTCGCGCGAGAGCTGACAGGAAGTCCTGCTCGACCAGCGCCGCAATCGGCATCGGAACGTTGAGCTCGCGACCTATCTCGGTGGCTAGACCTAAGTCTTTGCGCGCCAGCTTGAGCGCGAAGGTCACTCGATCGAAGTTGCCGCGAAACACCATCTTCGGCATCGTGCCCTTGAGCAGCATTCCCTGACCGTAGGCGCCGTCTTCGACAACCTTCAGCAAGGACTCCGGCGACACTCCAGCCTTAACACCCATAGTGAAGGCTTCTGCAAGGAGCTGGGTCGAGCAGATCGCGATCATGTTATGCACCAGCTTGGCGACCGCACCGGCGCCGCTCTCGCCGATGTAAGACACTTTGTCGCCGATCGCATCGAGGACCGGCTTGATCCTTTCAAATGCTTCCTTGCTGCCGCCGACCATAACCGCGAGTGTAGCGCTGCGCGCGCCGGGAATTCCTCCACTCACCGGCGCGTCGAGTAGGTCGATGCCTTTAGCTTTGAACGCAGCATGCAGTTGTCGGATCAGACTGGGCGAATTGGTCGAGAGGTCAGCGTAGACAGCGCCGCGCATAAGCTTTCCAAGGATACCACCTTCTCCAAGCGCGACAGCTTCAACTTCCTTGGGTCCCGGCAGCGAGGTCACCACGACTTCGCTTTGCGCGGCGACTGCGGCGGGCGAATCGGCCCATTGAGCGCCTGCTGCGAGATGAGGCTCGGCCACTTCTCGCCGAACATCGTAAACAGTCAGCGAGTGGCCGGCCTTGATCATGTTGAGCGCCATCGGGCCGCCCATGTTGCCGAGGCCTATGAACCCGACGCGCATCTAGGCGCCCACCCTCTGCGCTAATTTGATACCGAGTTGCTCGGCCGCGTTTCCACCCAGCATCCGAGCGATAGTTGACTCAGCGACATTCGCGTCGGTCATCTTCTCAATCGCTTCCCATGCACTGGTGGTGTCGTGATGCGGATAGCGCGAGCCCCAAACGATCTTTTCTGCGAAGTCTTCGGGTAACTTAAGGACCAATCGTTCCTCGGCATCAAAGCCGAGCATGACTTTGCCTTCCTTCCACATCTCCTCAGTATCGGTGCGCACCGGATAATGATGCAGGAGTGGTATAGTGCGCGTGGAGGCCTCCATCTTCTCAAGGACCTCTTCCATCCACGACGCTTTGCCGTGCGCGACCACCACCTTCATATTCGGATAGCGCTGCATCACAGTGAAACCAATAAGAGTCGCCGCGACAAACATATGGTTGTCGAGCCAGTATGACAGCACCTGTGAGATAGGATGGCCGAGTGGCGGCGACGCGTTGAACAAAGCGAAATTCGACGCGGCACCACCTCCGGCGTTGGGGCCTCCACCCGCATTCATGATCCCCGAATGCTGGTTGAGACGACCCTTTACTTTTTCGATGAACGGACCATGCGAGGTCCACTCGGGATTCCATAACCCTGCGGTAGGATGCACAGCCAAGGTAGTCCCGAGGCTCTCGAGCTCTGCCCACAATGGGTCGTAGTAAGGATGCGTAAAGTAGTGGCCTTCGATGAACATCGGGCGAATGAATGCGCCGCGGAAGCATGGCATCTTCGCGGTGCGCCGCAGCTCCTCGATCGCATAATCCATGTTTTGGATAGGAACCATCGAAGCCGCGAAAAGTCTGTCCGGCGCGGCTTTACAAAAATCCGCGACCCAGTTGTTATATGCGCGCGCCAGCGCATAGGCGATGTCGGGATCCTCGACGAGATGAAATCCTTCGGCGAACCAGGTAGGGTACATGAAGGCCTGATCGACACCCATCGCGTCCATATCTTTCAGCCGAGCCTGCGGGCTGGAGGCGCCGGGAGTCATCGCGTGACGAGTCTCCGGGTCTAGCTCTCCAACTTTGTCCCAGGTCATTCCCGGCTTCCAGATCGCATGACGCGGAATGTTGGAGTTCATGGTGTCGCGGAAAACCTTGCCATTGACCTTCAGATAGCTGCCGAACTTGCCTTCCTCGCGCCACAGGGCGTGCTTGCCCAGCGTTCGATATTCCGGCTCGAGATATTTTTCCCATAGCTCCGGGGTCTCGACCACATGCGAGTCGCTATCCAGCACCGCGAATTGCTTCTTATTCATGATGACTTACTCCGGCTAGCGTCGCAGCGCGGCCTCAGGTTTGAGCGCTTGTCGCACTTCGTCTTCAGTAGGCCACCATTCAGGCCGCTCGATTTCGGTCACGCGCTCGCGGATGTACTTGCGCGGTGCCTTGATGTTGTACATCTTGCGCGCGTTCTCACCGAGGAACTTGGTCTGGTAGTTCTCCGGCAACTCACACTTGCGCATGGTTTCCAGTGCACGCCACGCATCGTCACCATCGTGATGGTAGACGTCTGACGACCACGCGAGGATGTTCTCGTAGAACTCCGGAAAGCGCGACGGAGGAGCTTCATCACCCTCGAAGCCGGTCACGCAATGCTGGAAGAAGGTCTCACTCGGCAGCGCACTCAGCTTGGGCATCTTGCGATCGTTGCGATAGAGCCGATAGGTCTTGTCGCATTCATCAAGGATGAAGCTCAGCCATGTGGATGATGCTTCAAACACGGCCGCCTTGAGTTTCGGGTAGCGATCGAAGAAACCCGACAGCAGGACCGTCGTAACCCATAGCGAAGCTTCCGCCTGGAAGTCCTGCACGTTGATGAGGAAAGAATGAGGCAGGCCGGCCGAGCTGGCGCTCAGACCTATGAGCTCTGCGCCCGAGTACTGCTCGGTATAGCCGGGAGGCTTAAGGAAACCGAGCGCCGGGAACGGATGCATTCCATATACCACGCCGGTTTCTTCCATCGCGTGCCACACCCGCGCGTACTTGGGCTGAATCGGAAAGTTACCCATCGCGTCGATTGGTCTTACCAGGCCGACGCGACAACCCTTAGCGGCGACACGATAAACCTCATCGGCCGCAAAGACGGGATCCTGCATCGGTAACAATGCGGCGAAAAAGATGCGCTCGGGATCTTCCTGACTGTATTCGTAGGCCCACTCGTTGTAGGCCCTGCACATCGCGCGCGCACCCATCGAATTGGTGATCCATGGGTAGGTGTCGATGTCGGTAGGTATGATCATCACCTGATCGATGCCCTGCACGTCCATATCGGCAAGTCGTGGCTTCGGCTGGTAGGAACCAGGGTGATCGATATATGCAGCCTGTTCCTTGGTCAGAGCGGTCTTAGGGTCAAGGTTGCGAACATTCAGCGCGCGTTGAATGTTGTGCTTGAGGCCGGGTCCGGCGAGCGAAAGCACATTGACCATGCCGGCGGTGCCACCGATTTTCTGCGAGCCCAGTCCGGTATTCGCGAACCCGTTGACGACGAGCTGTTTGCTCTCCTCGTCAAACCAGATGCTGTTGCGCAGCGCTTCGAAATCAGCCTTGGAAAGATAATCCTTGGCGCGTTCCCATAGCCAGGGCGGCTCGGTCACGTGAGCGTCGCAATCGAAGGTCGGGAAATCCTTGCTCATTGGTGCAAATTTTTGTGTCGGCATATCGTAACTCCTGTCGGCGGACCCTTAGGACCGACTTGTTAACTCTCCAACCAGGTCTCGGGCATCGTGATCGCGCCGTTGCGAGCGAAAATGGCGTCGATCTCCTTCATATCCGCGTCGGAAATCGTCCAACCCAGCGCGCCGAGGTTGTCGTCGACCTCACCGGGATTGCGGCATCCGACCAGCGCCGTGCTAACCACGGGATTCGAAGTAGTCCAGCGCAGCGCGAGTTGCGGCAGAGTCTTGTTGTAGCGCTTGGCCACTCCTTTCAACTCCTCGACCGCGCGCAAGTTCTTCAGGAAGTGGTCGGGTCCAAACAGATGCTGGAACAGGTTGATGTTCCCTAACTGTCCACGACGCGACCGCCAGTCACCTTTCTCGAAGGCTTTCTCCTCGCTGAGGGTGCCGGTCAGCATTCCATAGGCGAGCGAGCCGTACGCCATCACGCCGATGTTGTTTTCCCGGCAGTAGGGGAAAATCTCCTTCTGCATTCGTCGATCGAACATATTCCAGCAGTACTGGACCACGTCGACGCGGCGCGCCTTCATACACGCCTCGATCTCATTCAGCTTGAAGTTGGATAGTCCTACCGCCCTGACCTTGCCCTGCTTCACGAGGTCGTCGAGGGCGCGCATCGGCTCTTCAAACGGCACATTCCGATCGGGCCAGTGAATTAGGTAGACGTCGACGTAATCAGTCTCCAAAGCCTTGAGGCTCTTGTCGATAGACTCCATCACACGCTTGCGACTGCTATCGCGGTAGTTAGGCGTGTCCGGATAGCCGACGCCGAATTTGGTGGTGATGACCGCTTCCTTGCGGCGCTTACCGAGCGCTTTCGCCAGCGACTTCTCCGAGGCCCCGAAGCCATAAGCCTCGGCGGTATCGAAGCTGTTGATGCCGGCGTCCAGCGCGCGGCCTACCGCTTTGATGAAATCGGTTTCCTCGATGCTGCCATAGCCGCCGCCGATCTCCCAGCATCCGAAGCCGATCGCCGAAATGTCGACCCCGGTCTTCCCGAATTTCCGATATTCCATGTTCACACCTCAGCTAGTCTCTCAGTCAAACATCAGGACGGTGCGCGCGACTTCACCGCGCTTCATCGATGCGAAAGCCTCGTTGATATTTTCCAGTTTCGCGCGCTTGCTCACCATGTCGTCGAGGTTGAGCCGGCCCTGCAGGTAGAAATCGATGTAGCGCGGCATGTCGATGCGGAAGCGATTGCTACCCATCATCGAGCCCTTCAGGGTGCGCTCGGTGAGAAGCCGCGGCCCGTCGATTTCCACCTTCTGGCCGATGGGAATCATCCCTATGATGACCGCGGTGCCGCCGGTCTTGGTCGCATCGAAACACTGCTCCGCAAGTTTCTTGAGGCCCACCGCCTCGAATGCGTAGTCGACGCCACCGCCGGTCATGGCACGGATTTCCTTGAGCGCATCGGTGTGCGAGGCGTCGATGGTGTCGGTCGCGCCGAAGCGCTTCGCCATCGCGAGCTTGTTCTCGAATTGATCGACCGCGATGATGCGCCGCGCGCCGCCGATCTTCGCACCCTGAATCGCCGAGATGCCGACGCCACCGCATCCGAACACCGCGACGGTGCTGCCCGGCTCGATCTTCGCCGTATTGAGCACCGCGCCAACGCCGGTGGTGACGCCGCATCCGATGAGCGCGGCGCGATCGAGCGGCATCTCATTGATAATTTTGCAGAGCGCGTTCTCATGCACCAGCATCTTTTCCGCGTAGGTCGAAAGATCGCTGAACTGCCGCACCGGCGCGCCCTTTTGCGAGAGGCGCGGTTTGGCGTCTTTGGCTCGCTGGGTCGCCTGGCGATTGTTGCAGCGGTTCGGATGGCCCGACATGCACTCTTCGCAGTAGCCGCAAAAAACCGACGGGCACGAGATCACATGATCGCCGGCCTTCAGATAGGTAACGGCCTTGCCGACTTTCTCGACCACCCCGGCAGCCTCGTGACCGAGCACCGCGGGCGCAGGATGCGGATAGAGCCCCTCTACGAAATGTAGATCGCTGTGGCACACGCCGGTCGCGGCGGTGCGGACCAGAACCTCGTGATCCTGGGGATCGTCGATATCGACCTGTTCGATCGTCAGTGGTTGATTGGGACCATGAAATACGGCGGCCTTCATTGCTAATCTCGCTCCCTTTCGCGATGCCCGATAGGTGACAAAGTTGCTTCCCCACAAATGCTACTTTTTGACGCGGGTTGGCAAACGGATGATGCCGGTTGCCAGCACCGATAGTTCACCGTCCTGATTGATCGCGCGCTGCGTGACCTCGGCGTAGTGGGCATCGCCCTCGGCAAAGGTGCGCGTCACCTCGCCATTGATGTAGAGCGTGTCGCCGACCGGATTGTGGCGCCGAATCTTGACCTCGAGCTTGCGTAGGACGCCGGCGTCACCCATCCAGTTTGTAAGATGATGCGACATCCAGGAGCAGCGCTCGGGACCATAGTCATACGCGGCTGGAGTGCCGACCAGCGTCGCGAGGTCATCCTCCCAATGCACTCGCTCCGGCACATCGGGGATGCCGAACTTGTTCGGAATCCCCAGCCCCGGATGCTTCTGCAACTGCTTCCACGCGAGCTTGTTGGCGCGGATGTAGAGCCCACCCCATCCTTGCGCGAACGCGATGAAACCGGTGACCGTCATCGGGCCCTTGACCATGGTCGGCAGTTTGTCGCCGGCGTGGACATCCTCTATATAGCGCGGATTTGCTCCGCGGATTTCCTCAGCCTCGTAGTGCGTGAAAATTTTCGCGAGGTCCTCGCGCGAATACTTCACCGGCGCGCGTTTCTTGACCGCCTCGTACTTGGTGCCAAGCTCGCGCGCGGTATCGCGTTCGGTGCGGAAGCACCAACTGTCGCCCTCGGCGACCAGCTCGCGGTGCTGATTGTAAAATTCGCATCGATAGATCTGCTGGATGGAGCGGCCGGCGAAGCGCGTCTCATGCTCGGCGAGATCCTTCAGCCATACTTTCGTGGTGAACGCATCGCCGAGCATCATCGCGCGATGCCAGGTGACGTCGATGCCGGCGAACATCGCATGGACGCCAGCCAGGCCCCCGACATAGCCACTGAACGATCGGTTCAGGGGAAAAATAAACGAGGGCGGCGCCTGCACACGTTGGAACTCGGTCTTCGCCGCGTAAGCCGGATCGCACCAGAGCGGATTGTCGTCGCCGATGCCGTGCGCCCAATGACGGATGTTGTCGCGCGAGGCCTCGTAGCACCACGGCTCAAGGGAATCTTCGATCGGCACGCCGATAAGTTTGCGGAGGTCGGTCAGGCTCTTGTCGCTAATCACGGAGAAGCGCTGCGAGGTCTCAGGCATTCAATCGGTATAGAACATCCCGACGAAATGGGAAACCGGATTCGCATACCGATCGTTCAATAGTTCGCACCATGATTCGCGACGCGGCGGCAACCGAGGTCGGAAGCAGGCGTTTTCCACCGCGGCACCGGCTTCGGTCATCAGTGCGATCGGTTGAGGAACGGTCAGAACTTCCTGGATGAATAGAGTCTGGTGAGAAAGGCCGCGCGAAGCTTCAGGGTTCGGGGCTTGTCGGGTTTGGTTCCAAAATGATCGTTGCAGAATCGGCTACCCACGACGACGGGCCGATCGCATCGCTTGCCGGTAAGATTGGTTCTTGCGCACCGCATCGTGGCTCCAGCGACCACCGCATTTCCGACCCGTGGCGCATCGCACTCAGAACAGTATTAATTTTATAGACAATTAAAACAAGCAACATTTATATTACTTTTAGAGAAATTTCGCCGATTATTTCCCCTTCGACCGGCCGCAATCGGAACCTTTTGAGCCATGTTTTGCACCAATCCTCCGAGTATATCAATCATTTCGTATTGACAGGTTACATTCTGAAGTCTAATGAGATGAATAAGAATTACTTTTTAATTTTAACGTTCGTAACAATGCTTCAGGCAAGCGCATCGGAGGCTCACATTTATGCCGAGTTTTAGTAGATTCTGCGTTGTCGCCGCTGCGACCGCGATTGTCGGATCGTTCCTCGCAACTGCCTCCGTCGCGCGCGCGGAGATCAAACCCGGGGATTTCATCACTGACGAAAACGCGACCAAGGTGCAGGACCTGGTGACGCCGGGCCAGTACCTCCGCATCATGCACGGGATGACGCTCAAGATTATTCCTACCGAGCGCATCGATTGGCCACCGCCGTACAAGGAAGCGACCGAAAAATATTCCGCGCAGGTGCGCCTCTCCTCCGATGGCCGCAGCATGGTCGGTTATGTGGCCGGAGAACCGTTCCCGATCATCGATACCAACGATCCGCATTCCGCCGACAAGGTGATGTGGAATGAAACCTTCCGTCCTATCTCCAGCGACGATTACGACCTGCGCTGGTTCGACTGCGACAGCGAATACTGGGGCAAGAACGCGACGTTTCGCCAAATCGTCGATTACGAAGTCGGCCACTACGCTGGCTACAACGAGGTCGGCCGCACCGAAGTCGATCCGATTCCGGTGGATCCCGATTTCAAGAAGACCGGACGCTACTACCTGAATGCATTGTACCCGGTGCTGTCGCCTGAGGATTCTCGCGGGACCGGTCTCATCAAGTTTCGTTACGCGGATCCAACCCGCGATGACGATGCCTGGACCTGGACTCCGGGCGCCCGCCGACTGCGCCGCCTCAATTACTCAATCCTGGACACCGCGGCAGGCCCCCAAGCCTACGATCCGAATCACTACGAGGGGTTCAGCGGCAAAAACGAATGGTACAATTTCAAAATGCTGGGCGAGAAAAACATGCTCGCGGCGATCAACGTCGGCCATTCGCCGGATGTGCGATGCCCAACTGACGGCGGCGCCAGCCATTGTCCGGATCCGTGGGAAATCCGTCACATGTACGTAGTTGAAGCCCGGGTACGTCCGGGGCATTTTAATTCGCTCTATGACCACGAGGTCCTTTACATCGACAGCGAGGCCGTCTTCGTGATGGCGGATGACATCTACGATCGCCAGGGCCAGCTGTTCGTAAACTACACCTCGTGGATGTACTACTCGGATCGGTCTGAGCCCGACGCGCGCATCGCGATCTATCCGTTCAAGCGCGAGTTCCAGGTCGGCTCGTCCTCGGCCAATATGCAGAGCGGTTTCGCCACCGTCTGCTACCATCCGTCGATGCATGCGCCGACGCATGATTCCTGGTTCATCAACATGGGAGCGACGGACCGCAGTTGGTATACCCCCGACCAGATGGCGCGCGCAGCCGAAGGCGGTCACGCGCTCTCGGGCGACTAAGCTTCTTAACTCCGCAACTGGTTTCTGAAACCGGCCTGCCCCTTTCGGGGTGGGCCGGCCTTTTTTTTCTATCCGCGTGGGAAATCGCGCCAGCTTCGAATCGAAGCTGCGGAAATTTGCCCCACCTGAGTCGTCTCGCATCAATGTTCGACGTGGTTTTTTTACGGCATCGCGGTTGCTCTACTAGCTGGTACCCGCGCCCCTCCGGCTCACCCGGGGGTCGTCATCCCCCCCGACGACTTCCCCTCTTGTTGTCCCTTGCGGTGGGGCGCGGGTCGTAGCCAAACGGGGGAAGGCGAGCAACGAGGCGCTTCGCGGGGTTGGTGGACCGGGGAACAGGTGTAGGCCATCATTGAGAGATCGTCTGGGTAAATAACTCTGGGGAAGGAACTCCTCGGATCGATTGTCCTCGTGAAAGTCGGAACCCGCTTCATAATCGCGCTGTTAATGGTCTTGCTGCCCGTGATGGGCATCTACATGTACTGGACTGCCCATCGTTCCACCCAGAGCTACGTTCACGACCTGGAGCGGGAATCGCGGGCGACCGCTCGCAGCCTGGGCGCGGCGCTCAACGACGACATCCGCACCAACGAATGGGACCAGGTCGATGACGTGCTGGAACGCATTCGGGTGGACGGTACCGAAGCAGCTGTGTTCGACAAGGACGGCAAACCTTGGCACGCGTTACGAGCTTTCCCCGAGAATCTGAAGCTGTCGCCGGCACGGGTACGATTGGCGCGCCCTGATCGGCCGCTGGAATTCCGTCTCGACGCGGATGCCGATGGCGAATGGATTTGCGAAGTAGTTCCACTCGGACCACCTAAGTATCCACTGGTCGGCTACCTCCTGGTCGCTAATGACTGGACCGACGTACGCCAGGATCTACGCGACCGGGTTAGGATTTCCGTCGTTGCCGGCCTGGTGACGCTGGTTTTGATCGTCGCGCTTATCGCATTTGCGGTGCGCAGATACATCTCGTGGCCGCTGGCAGAGCTGTCGCGGCGGGTGATTAGCTTTTCCAGCGGCGAATCTACTTCGCGTGACCACCTGGTACCGGCTCGAGCTAAATCAGGGCTTAAGGCTGAGCCGACCGGGGATGAGGTCGAGCTGCTAATCGGGGAATTTCGCAAATTGGGCGAGGAGTTGGCCAAGGCGCGCGCCGATCTGCTGGAAAAGCATCGCAGCGAAATCGAGCTGGAACGGCGGCTGCTCCATTCCGATCGCCTCGCCACGATTGGCAGCCTGGCGGCCGGCCTTGCGCACGAGATCGGCACCCCGATGGGCGTCATCCGCGGGCGCGCCGAGTACTTGACCCATTCGCGATTCGAGCCGCAAAAGACCGCCGAAGGCCTCGAAATCATCATCGCGCAGATCGATCGCATCACCAGTATCGTGCGGATGCTGCTGGATTATTCGCGCTATCGCGAGTCGCTAAAAATGACGGCGGACCTGCGCCCCATCGTGCAGCGCTCGATTCACCTGATTGAGACGGAAGCGACCAAGAGGGGCGTAATGGTGCGCACGGAGTTGGGCGAACAACCATTACTCGTTGATTGCGATCCGGATCAGCTGCAACAGGTGTTCGTGAATCTCGGCATCAATGCACTCGACGCGATGCGCGCTAGCGGTGGTACGTTGACGGTCAGAGCCCGCGCCGAGCATGACAATGGTGCGGCGCGCATCGTGGTGGTCTTCGAGGACACCGGGCCCGGGATCCCAGAAGCGAATCGCAGCCGCATCTTCGATCCCTTCTTCACCACTAAGGAGCCGGGCAAAGGGACCGGGATGGGTCTCGCGGTGTGCCAAACCATCGTCCAGAGTCACGATGGCGAGATAACCTTGGAGAGTAACTCGACCGGCACCCGGTTCTACGTGGCGTTTCCGCGATCGCATCGGCCGGTCCTGGGAAATGTTGAGAACGCAAGGAATAACGGCCATGAATGACGCCGCCTCAATTCTCATCGTGGATGACGATCGGGAGATGGCGAACTTGCTCTGCGACGTCCTGCGTGGGGCCGACTACACCGCGAGTAGCGCCAACTCCGCGTCCCAGGCGCTCGCCCAAGTTCGCGAGAATTGCCCCGACCTGGTCATCTCGGATGTACGGATGAGTGGGATGAGCGGTCATGAGCTCCAGACCGAGCTCCACGAACTGGTCCCGGATTTGCCGGTGGTAATCATCACCGCGTTCGGATCGATCGAATCGGCAGTGGAGTCGATGAAGCGCGGCGCCGCCGACTACCTCACCAAGCCATTTCGCAACGATGAGTTTCTGATCCTGGTCGCGCGGGTGCTGGAAAATCGTCAGTTGCGCCAGGAAATACGGCGACTACGGGGCGACCTCGCGCGCAGCTACGGGATCGGAGCCATCATCGCTGCCGATCCGCAAATGAAATCGGTCTTGCGCAAGCTCGAACAATTCGTCGATGCCAACGCGACCGTGATTATCACCGGCGAAAGCGGCACCGGCAAGGATCTGCTGGCGCGGGCGTTGCACTTCGAGAGCCGCCGCCGCGATGCGCCCTTCGTCCCGATCAACTGCGCCGCGATCCCCGACAACCTCATCGAGAGCGAACTGTTCGGCTACGCGCGCGGAGCTTTCACCGACGCCCGCCAGAGCAAGCTCGGGCTGTTTCAGGCGGCGCGCGGCGGCACCCTGTTCCTCGATGAGATCGGCGAGATGCCGCTCTCGTTGCAGGCCAAGCTGCTACGCGTCATCGAGGACAAGAAGGTGCGCCCGCTCGGTGCGACCGAAGAGACCCCGATCGATGTGCGCATCGTCGCCGCGACCAACACTAAGCTGGAAAAAGCCATCGCCGACGGAAAATTTCGCGCCGACCTGTTCTATCGCCTCGCGACCTTCACCCTGACCGTGCCGCCCTTGCGCGAACGGCGCGATGACATCCCGCTCCTCGTCAAGCATTTCCTGGTGCGCGCCTGCGCCGAGGCGGGTAAGGCGATCCCCTCCATTGACAACGATGCTATGGACTTTTTCATGAGCTATCGATGGCCCGGAAATATCCGCGAGTTGCAGAGCGCCATCCAGAGTGGCGTCATTCTGTCGCGCGAGGGACGCCTGACCGTGGCGGATTTGCCCGCGAGCATGACCGGGATGGCGGCACCGACCGGCAACCTGCTCGAAGATGCGGTCGCGCGCAAGCTCAGCCTGGAGCGCATCGAGCAGCAATACGCGCGGATGATTCTCGATTCGGTGGGTGGTAACAAAACCGAGGCCGCCGCGATTTTAAAAATCGATCGCAAGACGCTCTATCGCAAGCTCGGCGAAAGCCTCGACGAGGGCTAGCCCGCCGACACACATCGCAGGGTTTGCTCCGCATATCGGGCGCGTATAGCGTTCAGTTAAGGCCAACCTCGAGGACGTCGCCATGTCAAAGTGGTTCAAGACCATCACCTCCGAAATGCGGGAATTCATCGCCGAGCAGAAGGTATTCTTCGTCGCGACCGCGCCGCATGTAGGACGCATCAACCTCTCGCCCAAGGGGATGGATACCTTTCGGGTGGTGGATGAGAAGCGCGCCATCTACCTCGATTTGACCGGCAGCGGCAACGAAACCGCCGCGCACCTGCTCGACGACGGCCGCATCACCATTATGTTCTGCTCGTTCGATAAGACCGCGGATATCACACGGCTTTACGGCCATGGGCGCGCGATTCATCCGCGCGACTCCGAGTGGAACGACTACCTTGCGAGGTTCCCCAAGCAGTTGGGCGTGCGTCAGATCATCGAGATAACGGTGGAATCGGCGATGACCTCATGCGGCTATGCGGTGCCGAGGCTGCAAGGTCTCGAAGAGCGCGACACGCTGCGCAAATACTGGGAGAAGCGTGGCGAGGATGCGGTGGTGGAGTATCAACGCAAGGAAAACCTCCACAGCATCGATGGCCTCCCGACCGGTATCTTTGCGGACGACCTCCCGACCGGAAAGTAGCCGAGAATTCTCCGGCTTCAGCGCTACGATCTTCCTGAGCGATTCCATTCAACGATCCGGTAGCGTTCGGCAGTCTCGAGCTCCCGCGATTTCCTACTCGATGGAAATCATCGTTAGAGTCACTTGATGCTTGAGAGCCTCGTCGCGATCGGAACCCTGATCTTTCTCGAAGGGATTCTCTCGGTCGACAATGCGCTCGCGATGGCGCTGCAGGTCAGGTCGCTCGAGGCGTCCCTGCAGCGGCGCGCGCTGCTCTACGGAATGTGGGGCGCGTTCATCCTGCGCGCGGTCGCGATCCTCGGCGCCAAATGGCTGATGAGCATCTGGTGGCTCCAGATAGCCGGCGCGCTGTACCTCGTCTACCTCGTGATCGCGCACTTTGCGCTGCGTCGCGAGGCGCATTTGTACGAGGGTAAAGACTCGTCCCCGCGCGAATTCTGGATCACGATCGCGATGGTCGAGCTGACCGATGCGGCCTTCGCGATCGACTCCACGCTGGTTGCGGTCGGCATGTCGAATCATCTGTGGGTGGTTTTGGCCGGCGTCGCGCTGGGAATTCTCGCGGTCCGCTATGCGGCGATGCTGTTCGTCAAGCTGCTGCAGAATTGCCCGGAAATCGAACATCTCGGCTTCATTCTGGTCGGATGGGTCGCGGTGCGGCTGTTCAGTGAGGGCTTCGAAAAGATGTCTGCGCTGGTGCTGCATCAACCGTATCCCGAGCGCATCCTGCCCGAGCGCGTGTTCTGGAGCGTGATTGCGATCCTCGTCGCGATCGGCGCAGCGCTGGTGCTGCGCGCGAACCTGCCGAATGAGAATCGCATCGCGCATCTGTCGGCGCGCTGCATCGAATCCTGCCAGGAGATGATTCACCGCCTGCCGCTTCCGCCGCGGGCTCGGCGGGTCGTGGTCTTGATCATCGGATCGATGATTCTACTGATTGGCGTGGCAATGATTTTCCTGCCGGGACCCGCCTTCATTATCATCCCGGCGGGATTGGCGATTTTGGCGACCGAGTTTCAATGGGCGCAGAAGCTACTCGACAAAATTCGCCTCTCGGTCAGGAAGGTTTTACGGCGGGCCGATCATGTCTGAAGCATCACTTTAATTTTGAAGAACCTCTAGCGCAGTCAAAGGACTGCGGAAAAATTTCGCACTGCACCGGGGCAATTTTCCACACAGCGTCAATGTGCTGACGGCCGAATAGAACGTACCAGCAAAAAAATGGCGTAACGGCCACAAAAATGGCTACTTTTATCGGCCTCTGCTGGATTGAGAGTGGCCTTCGACTTGCTCGACTGCTGGAATCACCACCGAAGCCGAAGAGCATAAATTGCGGGGGTATTCAGTTTGGCGCGCGGGCAGGGCATGAATCTATGATCAAATCCAAACCACCCATCATCGACGATCTCGCCGGCTTGGAAATCGCCGACGGCGAGGACCAGTTGCTTCTGATCGATGATGCAACCTTCGTCAGCGCGGTGACCGAGGCTGGGCAGCGTTGCGGCCAGCAACTGGTATGCGTGCGATGCCTCGATCCCGGTCGGGCGCTGCGCGCGGTAGTGTTGCTGGTCGACGAGACCGCCGCGGTCGACGAAGCGGCGGGGAGCGTGGGATTTTGCCGGGATTGTTATCGCGAGCTGGCGGAACTTTTATTCCACGATGCGGTCCTGCGCGCCTCGGGAGCGACCCGGCGCTAAGGGTGAAGGCGCAGGTCGCTAGTTAATCGCAACTTCGTGAGGGAACAGAAAGGTGGTCGCGCCGTCATCGAATTTTACCAGGAACATGTGGCGATCGAGGTTGTCGACTTCGCGCACGATGGTCGGTTGTTCGCCAAAACGCACACGGCCACTGTGATCTCGAATCTGTCCAACTAATCGGCAACGCTTTTCGAGCTGTCTGTTTTCCATTTGGTGCGCTCCTACATCGGCCACTGGCACATAAAGCATTTGACGTGCCGATATCATGCGCAAAGCTTGGCATGCTTAAACAGCTGGAACTGGCAGGCTGCGCACGATTTCGTCCGCACCGAACCGGCTAGCCGCCGCGCAACGGGGACAAATCATCGTCCCAGCGCGGGACACCCCGGTTATCAGTCCTATTTATCTTCCAGCGCGACCAGGTAGACCGAACCATTCGGAAGCCTAAACGCGTGGGTGTATGGCGCCCACCCGTCGACGCGCTCGATAAGCTGCGGCTCGGCGTCGAGTTCCTCGCGCACCTCATCCCAGTCTTCGACCTCGGCGTCGGGGATGCGGAAGTATTTCTGGTTGCGCTGGTAAACCAGCATGCATCGCGCCATCGTCACCACCTGCGCGGCATCAGAGATAGTATCTCCACTCGAGGATTAGAGCACATGCGCCGACTTGTTCGCACCATTGGACTTTTGCTGGCGGTGCTTGCGTTTTACGGATCTGGCAGCTTCGCACAGCAAAGCCCGGAGCGCGAGAAATTCCAAGCGTGGCAGAGGAAGAGATTCGAAGTGGTAGACGTCTCATTGCCGGCCTCCTTTAAGTTGACACCACCTCAACGGATCCAGGCTTTTCGCTGCCTCGTGCGGGGCGGAGTTGTGCAGCGGATCTACCCTCCATATGAATGGGACATGACGATCGATAACTCCTCCGAAGCAGTTGGCGACCGAACCGAGGTGAAGGCGGATTTCGCCGTCGGCGCCGCCGCATTCGCTAACGATAGCCTGGGATATTTCACGGATTTCATGACGGTTGCATGGCTCAAAGAAGACCGTTATCGCGACATAATGGTCGAACTTACGATCGACACGAACGAGGACCAGCCGAAGAAGGTAAAATTCCACAACAAGCAGCTAGTGCTGACGCCGGCCAATCGTCCGTTCCGCCCCTTCTGATTTTTGTCATTGCGTTATGAAGCCGCCTCACCAGGGACGAGGTTAAAGGCCTGATGCGCAACCTGCTGGTCTCCTCGGAGCCTCCCACCTGCCCGACGCGGCTGAGCGAGTGGCTGCGCGCGCACGCCGATTCGGTCGGCCTTCACTATGCCTCCGAGTTAGCACGCCGCCGATGATTCGACTAAGACTCGATCTGCATACATCCAACCCATCGAGGAGGAAACATCGTGGCTTCATGGAACGAATTCGAGAAGCAGGCGCCGGAGATGGCCGCGGCCGGGCGCAAGCTCCTCTATCAACACGGTCCGGGTCTGGCCTTCCTCGCGAGCATACGCCGCGACGGCGCACCGCGACTTCATCCGATCTGTCCGACGGTCGTGGACGGCGATCTTTACGCGCTGATCCTGCCAACATCTCCAAAGTGCGGAGACCTCAAACGCGACGGCCGCTATGCGCTCCACACCTTTCCGGCGAACGACGTCGACGATGAGTTCCTGGTGATGGGCCGCGCGCATAATCTCGAGGATGAAGCCCAAGCCGGACGCGTGCGCGACGATCAGAAGGCGCGCGGCATGACCTCGACCAACGATGAGGCGCTATTTCGGCTCGATATCGCGCGCGTGATGCACGCGAAGTACCCGGGCGGCCACGGCACCTGGCCGCCCAAGTACCAGGTCTGGAAGGTCACTGCGCCATGAAGCCGCCATCGACCGGCATCGGCAGGCCGGTCACATACGAGGCGTGATCGCTGCATAGCCACGCGACCGTCTCGCCGATTTCCGAGGGCTCGCCGAGCCGCTTCAAAGGCCCGCCACGCGCGAATCGCTCTTCCGCTTCGGGTCGCTTGCCGAGCAGCCGATCCATCATCGGAGTGCGGATAGGTCCGGGACACACGGCGTTGACGCGGATGCCATGCTTGCCGTACTCGATTGCGGCCGCGCGCGTCAGTCCCGCGACCCCATGCTTGGCCGCCACGTAGGCCGGCATCCCGCGCACTCCTGCGAGTCCCGCGCCCGACGAGGTATTGACGATCGCGCCGCCCTTGCCCTGCTTCAGCATCTGCGCGAGTTCGGCCTTCATGCACAACCACACGCCGGTCAGGTTGATGGCGATGACGCGATCCCAGTTGTCGCGCTCGCATTCGTGGGTGAGGCCGTTCTTGCCCTCGATGCCGGCGTTGTTGAACGCGCAATCGAGGCGTCCGTAGGTCGCAACCGCTTTCGCGATCGCAGCCTCGACGTCTTCGGTCTTCGATACATCAGCTTTGATGAAGACGGCATCGCGATGGCCGGTGTCATTGAGCATCGCAAGCGTCTGATTGCCGCCTTCCTCGACCACGTCGGCGAGGACCAGCCTGGCGCCCTCGCGCGCGAAGATTCGTGAGGTCGCGCGACCGATGCCCGATCCCGCGCCGGTGATGAGCGCTACTTTGCCTTCCAGGATTCCTGCCATCTGACTATTCCTCACGCTGAGCCATCGCGAAGCTGGTGAACTTGCGCGAGGCGAATTTCCACTTGCCGTCAACCTTCACGTATTCGTCGTCGTAGAAGCCGGTGCCGATCCATTCGAAATTTTTTTTCGCGCTGCGCAGCTCGACGTAGCAGCGTCCGGTCGCGGTGGTTTTGCTCTTTAAATCGACGACGTGATTGTGGATGTAAGGCCGAGGATTTATCTCACCGAGCGCGCCCGCATACATCTTATGCAGGTCGGCGTGGCCCTTGGTGGTGACTTCGCGTTTGCGCCCCTTGGTGATGAACTGCCCGTCCTTGGCGAACAGATCGATCATCGCATCGAGGGTGTTCTGCCACACGCAGTCGCAATAGCGCACCGGCAGTTCGCGAATCGCCTCGCGATCGGCAAGTTCAGTAACCAATTCTTCGGTGGACTTCATGACGATAGCCTCCTGTTGTTTCTTTTTTTTCCGATCCCCCTTCCACTTCAGGGGAAGGGGTTAGGGGTTAGGTTCTCTTCCTAAACTTCGGCAGCGTAACCTCCGAGGTTACATCCTCGAATGCCACCTCGACCGGCAGCTCGAGGCGCAATTCTTCCGGCTTGACACCCACCAGCCAGCTGACGATTCTTACTCCCTCCTCCATCTCGACGATCACCGGGCTGTAGGGCACCTCGAACTGCGGCAGCATCGGCTGCTCGACGGTGGTCCATGAGAAAACTTTTCCGCGCCCCGATGACTTCCCCCATTCCCATCGGAATGAGGCGCACTTCGCGCACATATCGCGCGGGATATGCCGCCACGTTCCGCAATCGGTGCAGCGCTGGAAGCGCAGTTCGTGGTTGCGGCAGTACTCGTAAAATTCCTTGGCATAGCCGCGGCGCGCGGGCAGCGGTTTGCGGTATTCGATGACATCTTGAGGCATGTTTCTAACGTTCCTGTTTAAGTTGGCGCCAGTCCTTATCGACGTTATGTCGATACCGTCGACGCCTCTCACAGATCGATAAAGCCCTTGATATTCCTCGATTTAGTGGGTTTGTTTTTTCATTTCGCGAGTTGTCGCTCGATGAGCGCTGCCTCCGTCGCTCGATTTCCGAGAGCCTTCTCCGCAGCCGCTCGATCTCATTCGTAAAGCGGAGTATCTGGCGCGGTCATCAGAACAAACATCGCTCGAAAAACCCTTGATCCTCCTCGATTTAATGGGTTTGTTTTTGCACTTTTCGATCCGTCCACTCAGCCTCTAAATGGCGACGGCGCCCTCGAATGGCGCCGCACCGCCATCCTAGCACATTTCGTCTCGCCTATCTCCTTTTAATTATTCCTCGACTCCGCTGCGCTCCGCCTCGGAAGCGCCTGCGGCGCGGCGCTTCGCGCCCCCTTCGGGCCTCCGCTCGGCATCGTGCCCAGGAACTTCCGTTATCTCCTCAGGATCGCCAAACTGCCGTCGCCGAAATCGCCCCATCCGGTGACGAGGCCCAGCTCGGCGTCCTTGACCTGGCGATCGCCACATTGATGGCGCAGTTGGCGGGTCGCCTCGACCACATGATTCATGCCCCACACGTGCGCCTCCGAATGAAGTCCACCGTGAGTGTTGATAGGAAAATCGCCGCCGAGTTCGAGCCGTCCGCCCTTCACGAAGTCCTTCACTTCGCCACGCTTGCACAAACCGAGCGCCTCGATCTGCAGGAGGACCACGTAGCTGAAGCAGTCGTAGATTTCCGCAAAGTCGAGATCGCTCCCCTTGATGCCGGCCATCTCGAAGGCCTTGGGCGCCGCGAAGCTCAGCCCGATCGTGAAGGGATCTGGACGCGACGGGATGTCATCGGCAGGATACGGATGGCCTTCGGCGACGCCGGAGATATAGACCGGCTGTTGCTTCAAGTCCTTGGCGCGCTCGGCCGAGGTCACCACCACCGCGCATGCCGCATCGGTCTCGAGGCAGCAATCGAAGAGCCGAAACGGGTACGAAATCCAGCGCGCCTTCATGTAATCGTCGAGGGTAAGCGGACGCCCGCGCATGATCGCCTTCTCGTTAAGTTGCGCGTGCTTGCGCGCGGCCAGCGAGACGGCCGCCATCGCTTCGAACGGCGTACCGTAGAGGTTCATGTGGCGGGTCGCGATCCATGCGTACCACTGCACCGGCACCGAGGCGCCATAGGGCATGTACCATTCGCTGATGGTCGGCCCGAGCGGCCCGCCTCCTCCGCCACCCTCGCGACGGCCGCTGGTACTGACGCGCATCGCGGAGTACCCGAGCCATCCCATCGGCACCAGGACATTTTTCGCGACGCCCATCGATACCGCCATTGCCGCGCTCTGCAGTCCCGTCACCGAGGCCGCGCCGCCGGTATGGACGGTGACGGCGTAGCGCAAATCCTCGATACCGAGATTTGCGGCGAAATGTTCCGCCGGCGATCCGATCGGCGGTCCGACGATGCCATCGATGTCATGTGGCGTCAGCCCCGCGTCGGCAATCGCATTCACCGAGGCCTCGAGCGTAAGTTGCAGATCGGTCTTTTTGGTGCCTCTCGTGAACTCGCTCTCACCGACCCCAACGATACAACTTCGATCCTTCAAACTTTCCATGGCTCCCCTTCTCCTTCTGATTCCCCCCTTCCACTTCAGGGGAAGGGGGCTAGGGGGTTAGGTCTACAACGCGGCGTAAAATGCGTCGAACATCGCCTGCGCGCGCGCATCGATCAGCAACCCGTTCGCCATCTGGTTCATGGTGTAGCCGAAGCCGATCTTCTTAATGGGATCCGCAAAGCCCAGCGAGCCGCCCGCGCCCGGATGCCCGAAGGCCTTGATGTTGGGACCGAAGCCCATCCCCGGTTGCGACAACATGAAGCCCATCGAGAAGCGCGTCGGCATCTGCATCAGCGTCTGGTCGGGACCGAATGACTGCTCGGTCCAGAAGCGCTCCAGCGCTTCCGGCCGCACGATGCGATAGCCATCGACCTCGCCACCACGCGCCAGCGCGCCGTACATGCGCGCCAGCGAGCGCGCCGTGGCATGCGCATTGGCGCCGCCGATTTCGGCCGCACGCCACGCCCGCGAATTCGCCACATTCGGTTTGCTGAGGATGGGAGGATTCATGAACGCCGCGTAGGTCGGGCCCTTGGGGTCCTTTTGCGCCTCCTCGAACAGATTCGGCATTCCGGGCTCTGGCGGCGGCGACGGCAGGATGTCAGTCACTCGCGCATCATGCTTCGCGTCGAGGCCGATATGCGCATCGAGTCCGAGCGGCTCGGCGATCTCGGTGCGAAAATAAGTGCCGAGGCCTTTTCCGCTGATGCGCCGAATCACCTCGCCGACCAGCCATCCGATCGTGATCGCATGATAACCATGCTTGGTTCCGGGCTGCCAAAACGGGGTCTGCTCGGCCAGCGCCGATGCCATCGTATCCCAGTTGTAAATGTCCTCGTCCTTGAGCGGCTTGGTGATGCCGGGCAGTCCCGCGCGATGACTCAGGAGGTAGCGCACCGGCAAATCCTTCTTGCCGGCCTGCGCGAACTCCGGCCAGTACTTCGATACCGGCTCATCGGGATCGAGCTTGCCCTGATCGATCAAACGATGGGCGCAAGTCGCAGTCAGACCCTTGGTGGTCGAATAGACATTGACCAGGGTGTCGCGCTGCCATGGTTTGGTTCGCGCCTTATCGGCATGACCGCCCCAGATATCGACGACGCATTTGCCGTCGAGAACGATCGAGCAAGCGGCGCCGAGCTCGCCGCGCTTTTCGAGATTTTCCGCAAACGCTTTCCGCACCCCTTCGAAACGCTTGTCGCATTCACCATCGATCTTGTAATCCGCCATCGCGAACCTCCAGGCTTCAGCCTCTATAGCACCGAAAACTCAAACTCTTCCAACCGGATAGAAACCTGCCAGACTGGCACAGGCTTCAGCCTGTGCCGCTGGCAGTTCCGCATAACCCGTTCTGGTAGGGCGCTTCGCGAAGCGCCGCAACGATGTTGCGATCGCGGAAGATCCTCGCGATTGCATCATCGCTGCGGGTCATCCCCGACGTCTCGCCCCGCGGCGTCCACCCTCGCGAGATTAGCCTTCTAGACGGTTAATCCTACATTCTATATCCATCGCGAACCGTGCGTGCGCGACCGCATCGGTCCGTCCGGCGCGCCGAACAAATTGCGATGGGTTCTTGACCTCTCTCGCTGTGTATCATGGGATAGTTTCCAGAATGCCGACGGAGGGTCGGCATTCTAAGAATCGACGTACGCTCAAGAGTCGCAGACCGGGGGGTTCAATGCGCTACCAGGACGCGCACACCAGGCAACACGAACATACGCATGAGACGACGGCCGCGCAGACACCGGAGGTGGAATTTTCTTTCACTCGCCTGGTCGGTCTGGCGCTGGTCCTAGCCTTCTCGATCCTGATCGCGGCATGCGGTCCAGACAACTCCAGCTCATCGACGCCGGCGGCAGCCGCCAGCGTCACCATCGTCAGCCTCGATCAAGGCTGGAGCGCGCAGACCAGTGAGCAGTTCCACTTCACCTCGCAAGGGTCGGAGATGCTGCGTTACGATTACTTCCTCGCGCTGGAGCAGGCGACCAACACGATGCCGTTTGCTTCGAATGAGAACCTTGTGAGCTTCCGTTACCTCCCATCCGCGCAAAGCGCCCTCAACCCCGACGGCTTGCCGATCGGATTCGCAAAGAACATCGATCCTAACAGCGGCATCGCCTACTTCGGACCGACCTGCGCCTTCTGTCACGTTTCGCAAATCAACTACAAGAACACCGGCATGCTGATCGAAGGGGCCGGGACGCTGGCCGACTTCAGCTCGTTCTTCAATGCGATGCTGGACTCGCTGCAAGCCACCATCGACGACAGTGCGAAGTTCAACCGCTTCGCAGAGAGTATCCTGGGCCCGAACTATACCCAGACGCAGGCGGATGCGCTCTATGCCGACCTGGTAAACACGACCGCGGCGCTGGTGCGCCGTAACCTGCAGAATACTCCGAAGATTGCACCGGGCTTCGGACGTCTCGATGCCTTCGGCAACATCTTCAACCTTCTGATGGGCGATGAAGTCGGCGAACCCTCGAACATCCAGCAGCCGGCCGATCCGGTCTCGGTGCCGTTTCTATGGACCACTGCGCAATGCGACCTGGTGCAGTGGAATGGCTCGGCCTCGAATGCGGGGCCGCTCGGTCCGCTCCTGCGCAACATCGGCGAAGTGATCGGCGTCTTCGGCAACTTGCAGACCGAACCCGGGTCGCTCAGCGGATACCCCTCGACGATCGATTTGACCGCGCTGGGCAACCTCGAGGTATCGGTGCAAAACCTGCTCTCGCCGCAGTGGCCAGACCAATACCTGCCGCCGATCGACACCGCGAAAGCGGCGCAGGGGCAGGTGCTATACAATCAGTACTGCGCCAACTGTCATCAACTAATCGATCGAACGCAGACCGACCTGGACATCGCGGTCAACATGGTTCCGGTCGATGAGATCGGCACCGATCCCTCGATGGCGGTCAACGCCGCCACTCGCAGTGGCTTGACCGGCACGCTGGAGGGCACCCCGCAGTACATCATCGGCGGCCCCATCTTCGGCCCGACCGCGGCGGGAACGGCGTTCCTTGACAATGCGGTGATCGGCGTCCTGCTCAGCAAGCCGTTCCAGGGGATCGACGCGGCCATCAACGAATACGAAGCGATCGCGCAGGCGATGTCATTCAACCCGGAGTCATACAAGGGGCGGCCGCTCAACGGCATCTGGGCAACAGCGCCGTATCTGCACAATGGATCGGTACCGAGCCTGGCGCAGCTGCTCTTGCCACCCAGTCAGCGAATCACCAAATTTTACCTCGGTTCGCGGGAATTCGATCCGGTTAATGTCGGCTTCATCACCAGCAAGACCCCCGGCGCGTTTCTCTATGACACCACGCTGCCGGGCAACTCGAATGAGGGCCATATCGGAGGCGCGACCCTCAACGAGCAGCAGCGCAAGGAACTCCTCGAATTCTTGAAGACCTTGTGATGGAGCATCCGCTGCCCGGGCTGCATCTGTCAGAGGTGGTAAAAATCGCGCGCGTTCCTGGAAAGGATTTTCTCGATTGATGCGGCCGGCAACCCCTTCAGATGCTCGCGCGCCTTGGCCACCGGATGCACAAAGCCCTCCGCATGCGGATAGTCGGAGCCGATGAAAAACTTGTCGTCGCCCGCGAACTGGACCACGTACTTGAACATCTTCTCCTCGGGATCCCCGCTGATCCAGATGTTGCGCGCAAAGTACTCCCACACCGGCCGCTTCATCCCCGAGGTATGCCCCATGTATTTGTACCGATAGTCGATGCGCTCGAGCCATTCGCCGACCCATCCCGCCATCGCTTCGATGGTGGCGGCGCGCAGCCGCGGAAATCGCTCGAAGACGCCGTCGATCAGCATCGTGAGCAGCGACTGGCGCGCGTCCTGTAGCAGATTCATCGTGAAGTACATCAGCCCGGGTTTGGGATCGCGATAAAACTCGCTGCCCATGTAGTGATGATGCGAGACCACGTGCAGCGCGATCGCGAGGTCCAGGTCCTGCGCCGCCGCCCACACCGCATCGTACTCCGGATGGCCGAAGCTCTTGCCCTGGATCGGCATCGCGGCGATGAAGGCGGCGCGGCATCCGAGCTTCGCCACGCGCTGCAGCTCCTTGACCGCGAGCGCGGGTTCGCGAATCGAAATATGCGCCGCGGGAAACAGCCGCTCGCGATGACTTGCGACCAGATCGAAGGCCCAGCGGTTGTATGCGCGACAGAGCGCGTCGGCCAGCTCCGGATCGCTGACCTCGCCCTCCCAGATGATGCCGAGACTCGGATAGATGACTTGGCGGCCGATTCCCTCGGCGTCGAGAAAACGCGTGCGCGCGGCCATGTCCTGCAGGTCGGCGCTATAGACGGCGTAGCGATCGAAGGTGCTGATGTTGCCGCCCTCTTCCTTCTGGCCATAGCCGCTGAGGATGCCGAGGACTTCGTCAACATCGCGCAGCCGCATCGGCTGGCCGTCCACCACCATCGCGCGTTTGTGAGTTATCGGATCTTCCGCGATCCTGACGGCGCGCTCGCGAAAGCGCGGTTCTACGTGGCGCTCGAACAGGTCGAGCGGCTCCATGAAGTGGCTGTCTCCATCAACGACGGCTTCCATACTGCTCGTAATAGGCCCCACGACTCCGGTCTGCAAGGTTCCGACGTCGTTGGCATTGACGCGACGACCGTTTCGCCAGATATAAAACAGATGCCCACGACCTGACTGCAAAGGATCTAACTCGATGCTCAAAATCGCCATCCTCGACGACTATGTGAAGGTCGCTCTGCAATCCGCGGACTGGTCGGTGCTTCGCGGCAAGGCGGAGATAACCGTGTTCGATCGGCATCTGTCGGAAGATGAGGCCGCATCGCGCCTGCAACCGTTCGATGTCCTCTGCACGGTGCGCGAACGGATGAGCCTGCCGCGCAGCTTGTTTGAGCGATTGCCCAACCTCAAGCTGGTCACCATCATCGGCATGACGCTGCCCAATCTGGACATGGCGGCGGCGACCGAGCATGGAGTCATCGTCGCGCACTCCAACTTCGCGAACCCGCTTTATGCGGGCGTCTTCAATGCGACGCCCGAACTCACCTGGGGACTGATGATCGCGGTGGTTCGCCAATTCAACCTCGAGAGTCGCCGGATGCGCTCGGGCGGATGGCAGAGCACCATCGGGACCATTCTGGCCGGCCGCACGCTCGCGCTGTTGGGCCTCGGCCGCATCGGCAAGCGGATGGCGACCTACGCCCGCGCTTTTGACATGAAAGTGATCGCATGGAGCCAGAACCTGACCGAGGAGACCGCCAACGCGGTCGGCGCCCGCCGGGTCGAGAAGGATGACCTGTTCCGGCTCGCGGATGTTCTCTCAATCCACGTCCAGTTAAGCGATCGCACTCGCGGCCTGGTGACCGCGCGTGAGCTGGCCTTGATGAAGCCCGAGGCTTATTTCATCAACACCTCGCGCGGACCGATCGTGGTCGAGAAAGATCTGATCGCGGCGCTGCGATCGGGGACAATTGCCGGCGCCGGTATCGACGTCTTCGATGTCGAGCCGCCACCGGCCGATCATCCGTTTCGCACGATGGATAACGTCACCGTCACGCCGCATCTGGGCTACGTCACGCACGAAACGCTGCGCGCTTTCTACACCGATACGGTGGAAGCGGTGGTCGCGTTCCTCGATCGACAAACCGATCCGAGTCGCCAACCCCGACGCTCTCGCCCACCCAAAGCATCGAAGGTGACGGGGACTGGAATAGTTGAGTAGACACTTCATCTGCGTCAGCGCAGCATGAGGATCGCGATGGGAATCACACTCACCAAGGCGACGATATCGAATCCTCGCCAGCCACGGCGCAACGCCATTGAAGTCGAATTCCTCATCGACACCGGCGCGATCTACAGCGTGATTCCCGCGCCTACCGCTCGCAAGCTCGCCCTGACCAAACTCGATCGCGAGGAGTTCACGCTGACCGACGGAACCCATCGTGCGTATGACATCGGCGAGGCGTTTTTCGAACTTGGTGATCGACGCGGCACCTCGAAGGTGGTTTTCGGCCCATCGCACGTGACGCCGTTGCTGGGAGCTTTAACGCTGGAGAGTCTCGGCTTGATGGTGAATCCGGTGACGCGCGAAATCCTGCCGATGCGCTTGTATCTCGCGTCGTCGCAGCATCATCGAGAACAAAGGGAATCGCGATGATAAAAGGAATCGATCACTTTGTCGTAGTCGTGCCGGAACTCGAGGCCGCCATCAAAAGTTACGGCGAACTCGGCTTCACCGTGATACGCGGCGGCAAGCATAACATCGGGACTCACAACGCGCTGATTGCCTTCGCCGATGGCTCCTACATCGAGCTGATCGCATTCCTCGCGCCGGTGGCCGGCCATCCGTGGTACGACGCGATGAGCAAGAGCGGCGGCATCGTGGATTTTTGCGCGCAGACCGATGACCTCAGCGCCGATGTCGCGACCTTTCGCCGGGCCGGAATCGCCATCAGCGATCCCAATGGGATGACGCGCGACCGTCCCGATGGCTATCGGCTGAGCTGGGTGCTCTCGATCCCGAATGCGCCATTCAACGGGAGCGTTCCATTTCTGATCAAAGATGAAACACCGCGCGATGAGCGCGTGCCGCGCGAGCGCACGCATCGCAACGGAGTCAGCGGCCTCGCGAATCTCACCGTCGCGGTCGCGGATGCGGCAAAAATCGCAGGATGGTATCGCATCATGCTCGCAAGCGAGGGCACGGCGATCGAGGATCGCGACCTCGACGCAGCGGGTACCCGCTTTCAGCTCGGGAGCCATCAGCTCGATATCGTTTCGCCACGCGGACCCAACGGAGCGGTCGCTGAATTCCTCCGCACGCGAAGTGGAGGCCCTTATCAGGCGACGCTGGTGGGGGGACGCGCCGGAGACCTCGATCCGGCGTTCACGCACCACGCCCGGCTGAAAATCCAGTAAGGAGAAAACTGATGGCAGAGCGCATCAGCTTCGGATTCACGCTCCCACAGCGCGGCGTTTTCTTCGGCATCGCAAGCTGGCCCGAAATGTTGAACCTCGCGCAGGAGGCGGAACGCTCGGGCGCCTTCGATTCGATCTGGGTCGGCGACAGTGTGATGGCAAAGCCGCGTCCCGAGTCGATCGCGCTATTGGGCGCGCTGAGCGCGGCGACGGAGCGCGTGAAACTCGGCGTCGGATGCATGGCGAGCTTCCCGATTCGCGATCCGATCGTGTTCGCCTTGCAATGGGCGACGCTGGACCTGATTTCCAACGGCAGGATGTGGCTGGCAGCGTGCACCGGAATCGTCGCGGGCGGCGTGAGCGCGCGCGAGGGCGCCATCTGGGGCATCAGCGACGGTCAGCGCGGCAATCGGATGGCGGAGAACATCGAGATTTGCCGTCGTCTATGGAGCGAGAACAACGTCAACTTCAAGGGCAAATATCGCAGCTTCGAGGACGTGACGATCACGCCGCAGCCGATTCAGCAGCCGTGTCCAATCTGGATCGCCGCCAATCCGGCCCCGCTCGCGGCTGAGGCGCCGATGCGACGCGTCGCAAAAATTGCCGACGGCTGGATGACGGTGCAGATGTTTCCGAAAATGTTCGCGGGAAACTGGGCGCGCCTGTCGGACGCCCTGCGCGCTGAGGGCCGCGACCCCGCCAGCTTCGGCAACATCGAGTATCACAACATCAATATCAATCCCGATCGCGATGCGGCGCTTGCCGAATCGCAACGCTTTCTCGATGCCTACTACGGGCCGGTCTTCGCGCCCGAGATGGTCGCGTCGTGGACCGCGGCGGGCACCCCCGAACAATGCGCCGCGCATCTGCGCGATCTCGCAAACGACGGCGCCAAGGCGATCACGTTGCGCATCACCTCATGGGATCAAAAGGGCCAGTTTGAGCGCCTCGTTAACGAGGTCCTTCCGCGCGTTCATGGCTGAGTTCGTCATGATGCGATCCGGGCGGAGAGCGTAGTAGAATCCGCGGACAGTGCGCAGCTCCTTCAACATTCCGCGCCTGGTGATTGGCGCGACCGGCAGTGGCGTCGGCAAGACCACCGCGACGGTCGGCCTCATCTCGGCGTTGCGCGCGCGCGGTCTCAAGGTCGCGGTCTTCAAATGCGGCCCCGACTACCTCGACCCGACCTATCATCGGCGCGCTGCGGGGGTGACTTCGCACAACCTCGACGGTTGGATGATGGGGCGCGACGCGGTACTCGCGACTTTTGCGCGCGCCACCCGAGGTTTCGGTATCGCAATCATCGAAGGGATGATGGGGCTGTTCGACTCGGCCACGCCCACCGCCGACGCGGGCTCGACCGCGGAAATCGCGAAGTGGCTGGAGGCGCCGGTGTTGCTTGTCACTGACGCATCGGGGATGGCGCGCAGTATCGCCGCGATGGCGACCGGCTACGCGCACTTCGATCGCGCGCTGAATGTCGCGGGAGTCATTTGCAATCGCGTCGGCAGCCGCGGACACCTCGAGATGTTGCGGATGGCGTCCACCGAAGTGCCGGTCGTCGGCGGCTTGCCTGGGGATGCGGAGCTGGTGTTTCCCGAGCGGCACCTCGGGCTTCGTAGCGCCGATGAAAATGCGGTGCCGCAAGGCCTCTTCGATGCGTGGGGCCAACTCGCCTCGGAGTGGCTCGACCTCGATGCGATCAGTTCGATCGCAGGCGCGGCCCCAGCTCTGGAAATCGACGACGCGCGTATGGTTCGAAAGAACGCGCCATCATGCCGAATCGGGCTCGCATGGGACGACGCGTTTCATTTTTACTATGAAGACAATCTTCGCCGCCTCGAGGAATCGGGCGCCGAGATCGTAAAGTTCTCTCCGAGCCACGACACGAAGCTTCCCGCGGTCAACGGCTTGTATTTCGGCGGCGGCTATCCCGAGGTTCTTGCGCGCGAGTTATCGAACAATCGCGGTATGATCGACGCGATCCGCGCGTTCGCGAAATCCTCGCGCCCGATTTACGCGGAATGCGGCGGCCTGATGTATCTCGCCGAGGCCATCCGCACCCTCGGCGGCGAAACCTTCCCGATGGCCGGCCTGATTCCCGGCGTTGCGGTGATGGCGCCGCGCCTGCAGGCAATCGGCTACGTGGAAGTCGAGGCGCGCGCGCCCTCGATCCTCGGGCCCGCAGGCACGCGGTTTCGCGGGCATCAGTTTCGCTACTCAACCTTGAACAACGAAAGCGCCAAAGACATCGCGCGTCTCTATACGGTTCGTCCCAAGTGGGGCGCGGAGTTTCAAGAAGGCTACGCGCGCGGAAACCTCGTCGCATCGTATGTTCATGCGCATTGGGCCTCGAATCCATCGATCGCAGAATCATTCGTGCGCGCGTGCGAATCCTGATATGAAGCGCGCCAAAACCATCATGATCCAGGGGACCGCGTCCTCGGTGGGCAAGAGCCTCATCGTGGCGGCTTTGTGCAGAATCTTCCACGATGATGGACTCTCGGTGGCGCCGTTCAAATCGCAAAACATGGCGCTCAATTCGTATGTCACGCCCGACGGATGCGAGATCGGGCGCGCGCAGGCGGTGCAGGCCGAGGCCGCGCGCATCGAGCCCACTATCGAGATGAATCCGATTCTGCTTAAACCCGAACCGGAAATGCGCTCGCAGGTGGTGCTGCTCGGAAAGCCCATTGGCAGTATGCATTGGAGCGATTACTGCGCGATGATGCCGTCGCTGCGGGAGACCATTCGCAGCTGCCTCGAAACTTTGCGCGCGAAAAATGACCTCGTCGTGATCGAGGGCGCGGGCAGTCCCGCGGAAATCAATCTGCGGCGTTCTGAAATCGTCAACATGCACGTCGCAGAGATCGCCGATGCGCCGGTGCTGTTGGTCGGCGACATCGACAAGGGCGGCGTATTCGCGCAGCTCGTCGGTACGATGGAGTTGCTCGCGGTCGATGAGCGTGCGCGGGTGGCGGGATTTCTGATCAATAAATTTCGCGGCGAGGTCGCGCTGCTGAAGGACGGCCTCGATTTTCTCGAAGCACGATTCGGTGTTCCGGTGCTAGGAGTCGTCCCGTGGATCGAGCGACTGCGTATCGCCGATGAGGACTCCGCGGCACTGCAAGAGCGGGCGCCTCGCGTACCTTCGCCATCGGAATTATCCGTCGCAGTGGTGAAGCTCCCCTTTATTTCCAACTACGATGACTTTCTCGCACTTGAACATGAGCCCGAGGTCCACGTTCGCTACATCGACAACGCCGAGGACATTGCGCGCGCCGATCTGGTGATAATTCCAGGCACCAAGAGCACCATGTCGGACCTCGGGTGGATGCGGCGGGAAGGATTCGCCGAAGCAATCGAAAAGCATGCGCATCGCGGCGGGCTGGTGCTCGGAATCTGCGGCGGATGCCAGATGCTGGGCGAAGCGATCGAGGACCCATATGGAATCGAATCGCATGAGCCGTATGCGCGAGGGCTCGGCCTGCTTCCACTAAGAACGCGCTTCAAGCGAAAGAAGTCCACCGCGCGAGTTATCGCGCGGCCCATCGCAGGTTGGTTCGCATCGAACCAACACGCGCCGGAGGTCGACGGCTACGAAATCCACATGGGATCGGTCACCCCCACCGATACGGACACGCCCGCGTTTACCATCGTCTCGCGCAACGGCGAATATGCGCGCTACGCTGACGGCGCGGTCTCGAGCGCGGGCAATGTGGTAGGTACGATGCTTCATGGAATTTTCGAAAATGCATCAATTCGGAGCGCGATGCTGGATAAGCTGCGAGGGCGACGAGGTCTGCCAACCCCCTCAGGCACCGTCGCGGGTCGCGACGAGGAATACCACCGGCTCGCCGCGACCGTGAAGGCTGCTATCGACATGCCGGCGCTGCGGAACATAATCGGCATTTGAGGAACTCGGGAATCCAAGGTGATGAAAGACCAACCGTACGAACTTCCCGCCGCGCCGCTCGCGCTCGAAGGCTATGCGATTCTTCATCAGATGTTTCGCATCCGCCGCGCTAGTTTGCGTGCGATCGAGAGCGCCGCGCAGAAGCGCGTGATCGCCGCAGCAGGTTCGCTACTGGGCGAGATGTATCGGCGCGAGGATGGCGAGAGCGCGCTCTTCTCGCAGCTCGGCCACAAGGGCGATCTGATGCTGGTGCATTTCCGCCGCAGCTTCGAGGAACTCAATCAAGCAGAGATTGCGATTGCGGGCCTGGAGCTCGCCGACTACCTCGAACCGAGGACGTCATATCTCTCGGTAGTTGAGTTGGGCCTCTATGAGGCCTCGGTCGTGCTCTACAAAGATCTCGTCGCGAAGAATATCGAACCGCATTCGAAGGAATGGGACGCCGCCGTCGAGGCCGAGCTGGCGCGCCAGCGAGAAAAAGTCGCGACCCGGCTGTATCCAAAAATCCCTCCGCGCCGCTACCTGTGCTTCTACCCGATGGACAAGAAGCGCGAGGGCGCCGACAACTGGTATCGCGTCGACATCGAGCGCCGTCGCGATCTGATGCGCGAGCATGGGATGGTCGGGCGTCGCTACGCCGGCCAGGTCACGCAGATCATTTCGGGCTCGATCGGCTTCGACGACTGGGAGTGGGGTGTCGATCTGTTCGCCGACGATGCGCTGGTGTTCAAGAAGCTGGTCTACGAGATGCGCTTCGACGAGGCGAGCGCCGGCTACGCGAAGTTCGGCCCGTTCTATTTTGCGATTCGCACCGAGCCGGCCGACCTCGGCACGCTGCTCCTCAACGAGTAATGGAAGGAATACGATGATTTCGAAAGGCGACGACTATCCGATTCATCAGACGCCGGAACCGGTGCAGCAGGTCTTCACCAGCGACCGGAATTTCTACGATCGATTTTTCTTCAACGGCTATTTTCGCGAGGGCGAGCCGTACTTCGCCGCCGCGATGGGAATTTATCCCAACGTCGGGGTCATCGACGCCGCCTTCAGCGTGATCGTCAATGGCGTGCAGCATTGCGTGCGCGCCTCGCGCGTGCTCGGCAGCGATCGCCTCGATACTAAAGTCGGTCCGATATCGATCGAAATCGGTCAGCCGATGCGAACCGTGCGACTGCGAGTCGATCACGCCGATCTCAAGGCTGATTTGGAATTTCAGGCCCGCGCGCATGCGATCGAGGAGCCCCGCTTCACCCGCCGCAATCCCGAGAATAATCGCCTCATGATGGATCTCACGCGCTTCACCCAGCACGGCGGCTATGGGGGTAGGCTGACCGTCGGTGGAAAGACCTGGGATGCGGCGCCGTCCCGGGTGTGGGGCTCGCGCGATCGCTCATGGGGCGTGCGTCCGGTCGGCATTCAGGCGCCGGGGGTGCCGGACAAAACCCCCTTCCAGTTTTTCTGGCTATGGTCGCCGAGCAACTTCGAGGATGCCTGCACTCATTTCGACGTCAACGAAATTCCTGACGGCTCGCGATGGCATGAGTTCGGTGCCATCGCGAAAACCGATCCTTCGACGCCGCCTGAAATCGCCAGAGCTGTCGACTGGAGTGTGGAATATCTTCCGGGCACTCGTCACGCGAAACGCGCCGAGATCATTTTAAAGGGTGTCCGCGAGAATCGTGTGCAGCTCGAAACGCTTTACAACTTCTACATGCACGGCATCGGCTATGGGCATCCGAAGTGGGGCCACGGCTATTGGGTCGGCGACGATGTCTCGGCGTATGAGTCGTTCAAGCTTTCCGACGTGAACGAGGCCGACCCGATGCATCAGCATATCCAGGCGGTGTGCCGCGCGAAGTTTGGCGCGCGCGAGGGGATGGGAATCCTCGAGATGATGATCCTCGGGCCGCACGCGAAGAGCGGCTTCAAGGACATCCTCGACATGCATCGCTAACCGCGCGATTGGGTTTTGCGCGCGCCAAAAAGCTGTTCGACTTCACCATCGATGGGGAAGCGGCCGCTCTGCGACTTCGAGAAGATCAATTCGCCGTCGAGAAGCACGTCAAATTGACCGCTCTTGCCGGGCTTGATCGCGGTGGCCTCGTCGAATCGGGATTTCAATGAGGCGGCCAAACTGGCCGCGCGTGGTTGGTAGCCTCAAGCAGCGCAGTAGAGAATTTCGGTAGCCATGAGATAAGCGTAGTCCGCCGCAAGGCGCGACTCAATTCCTACCTATCCGGCCAGTCAACAAACACCGCCGCCGCAACCACCGAGGTCCAGAGTCCGTCGCGATCGCCGATGGCCGATTGCGTGACGTTGCGCGTGGTCACGATTTTGTCCGACATGCGCCAGATGTCCTTGCGCTCGTCGTAGCTGGTGTTGGGATCGAAGTCGATCCCGAGGATGGTCCCCAGCATCGACGCCGCGAGGTCCTCGGCATAATCGCCGGCCTTCTGGTCGGTCTCACCGAAGCTGTGGTGCTCCGATAGATAGCCGTAAGTCGCCGGGTTGGCTGGAATCGCGACGCCAATCGAAGACGCCACCAGTCGATGCGGCTCGTTGGTTGCGTTATCGCTCATCACCGTGAAGACGATCTGACCGGGCGAAAGAAATTTGAGACCTTCCTGCTGCGAGAGCAATTTGCAGTTGGGCGGGAAAATCGATTTGACCCGCACCAGGTTGTAGACAGCGATGTTGGCCGAGCGCAACGCGAGTTCGAATGCACTCAGTCGCTCGCGATGACGCCCTACGCCCTTGGTTAGGAAAACCCCTTTCGGCAGCGGACCCATCGTTCGCTAGTTCACTCCGTCGCGCGCAAGTCGAATGGAAAATTTTTATAGGAATCGAGACGCCTGCGCTATGCGCGGCCCGCTACACCACATTTACCGGCTGATATTCACCGAATACGCGACGCATCGCGTCCGAGATCTCGCCGAGCGTGCACCACGCGCGCACCGCATCGATGATAGTCGGCATCAGGTTGGCGTCGTCGCGCGCGGTCGCTTCGACTTTCGCCAGCGCGGCATTGGCGGCATCGGCATTGCGCTCGGCGCGCACCTTCGCCAGCTTGGCTTGCTGCTTCTGTTCCAGATCGGGATTCACTTTGAGGGTTTCGCCCGGAGGCGCACCGCCCTGGGTGAACTGATTGACGCCGACGATGATGCGGTCCTTCGTCTCGATTTCGCGCTGATAGAGGAACGCGGCATTCTGAATCTCGCGCTGCATGTAGCCGCGTTCGATCGCCGCGACCGCGCCGCCGAAGTCGTCGATCTTCGAAAGATACTCCTGCGCCTTCGTTTCGAGCTGACGGGTCAAAGTTTCGAGGTAGTAGGAGCCGGCGAGCGGATCGACGGTGTCCGCGACGCCCGATTCATTCGCGATGAGTTGCTGCGTGCGTAGCGCAAGCAGCACCGAGGACTCCGTCGGCAACGCGAGCGCCTCATCCTTGCTGTTGGTATGCAGCGACTGCGCGCCACCGAGCACCGCGGCGAGCGCCTGCAAGGTCACCCGCACGACATTGTTGTCGACCTGCTGCGCGGTAAGCGTCGAACCCGCGGTCTGCGCATGAAACCGCATCATCATCGAGCGCTCGTCCTTCGCTTTGAAGCGTTCCTTCATGATGCGCGCCCACAGCTTGCGCGCGGCGCGAAACTTCGCGACTTCTTCGAAGAAATTGTTGTGTACGTTGAAGAAGAACGACAGCCGGCTGGCGAACGAGTCGATCGCGAGGCCCGCCTTGACCGCGGCCTCCACATACGCGATCCCATCCGCGATGGTGAACGCGAGTTCCTGCGCGGCGGTCGAGCCGGCCTCGCGGATGTGGTAGCCGGAAATCGAAATGGTGTTCCAGTTGGGAACTTCCTTCGATGCGAAGGCGAAAATATCGGTGATGATGCGCATCGAGCCGCGCGGCGGATAGATGTAGGTTCCGCGCGCGACGTATTCCTTCAGGATGTCGTTCTGGATGGTGCCGTTCACCTGATCCCATTTGACGCCGCGCCGCTCCGACGCGACCAGGTAGAGCGACAGCAGGATCGAGGCGGTCGCATTGATCGTCATCGAGGTGGAAATCTTGTCCAGCGGTAGGCCGTCGAGCAGCGTCTCCATATCGGCCAGCGATCCGATCGACACTCCGACGCGGCCGACTTCGCCATGGGCGAGCTCATGGTCCGCATCGCGCCCCATCTGGGTCGGCAAATCGAAGGCGACCGAAAGCCCGGTCTGGCCCTGCTCGAAGAGGTAGCGATAACGCTTGTTGGATTCCTCGGCGGTGCCGAATCCGGCGTACTGGCGCATCGTCCAATGGCGTCCGCGATACATTGTGGGCTGGACGCCGCGGGTGAACGGGTACTCGCCGGGGAAACCGAGATCGCGGACGTAATCGAAGCCCGCAAGATCCGATGGATCATAGGCGCGCTTGATTTCGATGCCGGAACTGGTTTCGAATTTCTCGCGCCGTTCCTTGCCGCGCTTGAGGGATGGGTTGAGCTTCTTCTCTTCCCAATTCTTGCGTGCGGTTTCGAGGTCGGAACTATTTTTCGAATCCGTAGATGAATTTTGCTGGGACATCGATGCCAAGTCCTCGGCAGAATCTTACTCGATCACGATCAGTAATTCGCCTTTTTCGACGGTCTGACCGGCGGTAACCTTAACTTCGACGACTTTGCCCGCCTTGGGCGATTTTAGCTCGTTCTCCATTTTCATCGCTTCGATCACCAGCACGCCTTGTTGCGCCTCCACCTGGTCGCCAGCCTTGACTGCAACCGAAAGCACGCGGCCCGGCATCATCGCGCGCATCTGGACCTTGCCGCTCACTTCGCGCGCGCCGCGCGAACGCATCGCACGCCGACGCGCATCTTCGAGCGTCAACCGAGTCATGCCCGCGCGCGAGGAAATCACGAACTCCTCGCCTTGACGGATTACATCAAGATCGAACGAGCGCGTGCCGACCACGATCGAAAATGAGGTGGGACCGGCTTGTCGCAGATCGGCGTTGATCTTCTTGCCGCCGAGATTGATTTCGAAGGCTCCGGCATCCCCGAGCTCCTCAATCGCAAGCTCATGTTCGATGCCGTCGATTGTTGCGTGATATTGCGTTGCCACTGATTGCTTACCTCAGCACCTCGAGACGACCGCGTGTCTTCCAGGGCGACACACGCGGGCCTTGAGCCGTCGAGGCCGGCTGCCCGTTGGCGTGATTCTGTTGGGTTTGCGCGGCGTGCGCCGCCAGCAATATCGCGGCGAGGCGCTCTGGATCTTCGGTCGCCGCGGCAGCCTCGGGGTGCCATTCCTGGTTGATGAAGTTGGTGTCGAAATCGCCCGCGAGGAATCGCGGATGGGTCATTATCCAGCGATGGAAGTCGAGGTTGGTGGTCAGCTCGCCCGCGATTTGAAATTCCGCCAGCGCGCGTCGCATCCGCTCGATCGCCTGCATCCGGCTCGATCCCCACACAGCGAGCTTCGAGATCATCGGATCGTAGAACATCGTGACCTCGGCGCCGGCGTAGATGCCCGCGTCATTGCGAACGCCGGGGCCCTCGGGAAACTTTAGCGTCTCGATTTTCCCGGGCGCGGGAACGAAATTCGCCGCGGGATCTTCGGCATAGATGCGGCATTCGACCGCCCATCCATTTTGCTTTAAGTCGGATTGCTTGAACGGCAGCTTCGCACCGGCCGCGACTTCGATCTGCAATCGAACCAGATCGAGGCCGGTCACCATTTCCGTCACGGGATGCTCGACCTGGATGCGTGTGTTCATTTCGAGGAAGTAAAAATTGCGGTCAGCGTCCGCCAGGAACTCGATGGTGCCCGCGCCGACGTAGTTCACCGCCTTCGCGGCGCGCACCGCGACCTCGCCCATCTTCGCGCGCATCTCGGGCGTGACGAATGGCGATGGCGATTCCTCGACCACCTTCTGATGGCGGCGCTGAATCGAGCATTCGCGTTCGAACATGTGAACGGTATTGCCGGCCTTGTCGGCGAAGACCTGCACCTCGATATGGCGCGGCTTGCGCACGAACTTCTCGACATAGAAGCGGCCATCGCCGAAAGACGATTTCGCCTCGCTCGCGACGGTGCGCACAATTGCGGCGAGATTTTTGCCATCCTCGACCAGACGCAGACCCTTGCCGCCACCGCCCGCCGCGGCTTTCACCATGATCGGATAGCCGATCCTTTCGGCGATCTCGCGAACCTGTTCTTCGGTTTCCAGCGTATCGGGGGAGCCGGGAACGACCGGGACGCCGGCCGCGGTCATCAGCTTGCGCGATTCGACTTTATCGCCCATCGCGACGATCGCGTCCGCCGGCGGCCCGATGAACGTGATGCCGGCTTTCTCAACCGCGCGCGCAAAGCCCGCGTTCTCGGAAAAGAAACCATAGCCGGGATGGATCGCATCGGCGCCGGTTTGCTTCGCGGCAGCGAGAATCTTTTCGGTTTGCAGATAACTCTCAGCCGCAGGAGCGGGACCGACCAGTACCGCATAATCCGCCTCGCGGACATGCAGTGCGGCGCGATCGGCCTCGGAATAAACCGCGACCGATTCAATACCGAGCTCGCGGCATGCGCGAATGACTCGGACCGCGATTTCTCCGCGGTTGGCAATCAATATTCGTTTAAACATGTCTCGCTTAGAGGGGGATGTTGCCATGCTTCTTGGGCGGATTTTTATCCACTTTGTTTTCGAGCGCTTTCAGCGCCGCGATAACGCGCGGGCGAGTGTCGCGCGGCATGATCACCTCATCGACATACCCAAGCTCCGCCGCTTTGAACGGATTGGCGAAGGTCTTCCGATAGTCGTCGGTGAGCGCGGAACGTTCCGCCGCGGTGCGCTCGCCGCGATACAGAATGTTGATCGCCTGCTCCGGTCCCATGACTGCGATTTCGGCGGCGGGGTAGGCGAAATTGAAATCGCCGCGAATGTGCTTCGAGGACATCACGTCGTAGGCGCCGCCGTAGGCTTTGCGCGTGATGACCGTGACCTTGGGCACCGTCGCCTCGCAGAAGGCAAACAGCAGCTTCGCGCCATGCCGTATGATGCCCTGGAATTCCTGCGAGGTGCCGGGCAGAAATCCCGGCACATCGACGAAGGTGACGAGCGGGATGTTGAAGCAATCGCAAAAGCGCACGAAGCGCGCCGCCTTCACCGACGCATCGATGTCGAGGCATCCGGCGAGATTGGCCGGCTGGTTCGCCACGATACCAACCGAGTATCCGCCGATGCGCGCGAAGCCGATCAGGATGTTGGCGGCCCAGTCTTTTTGAATCTCCAGAAAGTGTCCATCGTCGACGACGCGCCGAATCAGCTCGACCATGTCGTACGGCTTGTTGGGATTCTCCGGCACCATCGTGTCGAGTTCTGCATCGCGCCGCTCGGGATCATCCTTGCTCGCGCGAAACGGCGGATCCTCGGCATTGTTCGACGGCATGAAGGAGAGCATCTCCCGAATCATCATCAGCGCGCCTTGATCATCGTCCGCTTCCAGATGACACACGCCGGAGCGCTGCGAATGAGTATCCGCGCCGCCGAGCTCTTGCATCGAGACTTCCTCATGGGTGGTCGCGCGGATGACTTCGGGGCCGGTAATGAACATATAGGAGCTCTCGCGCACCATGATGATGAAATCGGTCATCGCCGGCGAATACACCGCGCCGCCCGCGCAGGGACCCATGATCGCGGAAATTTGAGGAATCACGCCCGACGACATCACGTTGCGCAGGAAAATGTCCGCGTAACCGGCGAGCGAAACGACGCCTTCCTGGATGCGCGCGCCGCTGCCGTCGTTGATGCCGATGAAGGGGCATCCGACCTTCATCGCGAGGTCCATCACCTTGCAAACTTTCTCCGCGAAGGCGCCCGACAGGCTGCCGCCGAAGACGGTGAAATCATGCGAGAAGACGCAGACCTGACGCCCGTCGATGGTGCCGAAGCCGGTCACCACGCCGTCGCCGGGAATCTTCTTGCTCGCCATGTCGAAATCGGTGATGCGATGCGTTTTGAACTTGTCGAGCTCGATGAACGAGCCGCGATCGAGCAGGAAATCGATCCTCTCGCGGGCCGTCATGCGCCCGGCTTTGCGCTGTTTCTCGAGGCGTTCCGCGCCGCCGCCAAATTCGGCGAGGCGCGACATTTCCTGCATCCTGTCGATGTTTTCTTTAAGACCCATGCTCCAAATTTTCGGGCGGAAGAGGTCGCGCCGGCTCGCTTAAGTCAAGCGTTCATGGCGCGCCACGCAAATAGATATCGCAACCGAGCCGCGCGTTAAAGCCACGCGACAATCAGTAAACCACGCCGCTTCAACGAACGGTATGGGGATCGAAACCCTTAAATTCGAGGCTGTCGCCCACCATGATGTCATGCTTGGCGGCATATCCGGCGTTCACCTCGAGGACATAGAGCGTGCCGTTGAAGCCGCCCAGCAGCGCCTCCGAGTATGGTTGCGCATTGGCGACGATGCCGAGCACTTTGCGATTTGAATCTGCGAAAAACATATCGAGCGGGATGACGGTGTTCTTCATCCAGAACTGCGCGGTATTGGGGCTTGGAAAAATGAATAGCATTCCCGCGTTGTCATCGAGGTGATTGCGATACATCAACCCCAGCTCGCGCGTATCGGGCGTGGCGGCGATTTCCACTTTGACTACCCCGCGGACAGTATGGTCTGCCGAAACGATGGTGACCTGCGACGTCGGGTCGCATGCGGCCAAGACCGGCATCAGCGCCAACACGATCCACGCGACGATAACGAGAGGTGCGCGACGCAGCATCAGGCGGGGTTGTCCTCGCTCTCCTGGAGCATCGCGGTGGGCAGAATCTCCGGCGCCATATCTTCGAGGAAGCGCGACACGCGGCCCATCGTGTAGCCCATCGCGCGATCGAACATGTAAATCGGATACGACAGGTACAGCTCGTCCTTGGCTCGGGTGGTCGCGACGTACATCAGGCGCCGCTCCTCTTCGAGGTCCTCGGGATCCATGCTCTGGGGACCGGGGAAGCGGCCATCGGCCGCCCAAATCAGGAACACCACTTTCCATTCGAGGCCCTTGGCGGAGTGGATCGTGCTGAGCGTCAGCAGTTCGTCTTCGGTGTCGGTCGCGAGCACGCCGCCGAGCGAATCGTTGGGCGGCTCCAGCGCCATATCGGAAAGCATCGACTGCAAACTGCGATAGCGCTCGGTGATGTTCTGGAAATGCTCGAGGTCGCGCTCGCGTTTGGGAAAATCATCGGGATAGGCCTCGCGCATGATGGGCAGGTAGTAGGCGATCGTCGCGGCAACCTGGTCGGCCGGTCGTTTCGCCTCGCCACGCATCGATGCGAGCAACTCCGCGAGACGACGGAAGCCATCAGGCCCTTCGCCTCGCGCGATCGACACCGCACTCGATGCAATCAGCGCCTTCTCCGGCTCCGGCGCGTTGATCAGCAGCTCGATGAGGCGCTCTGCCGTGCGATTGCCGACCCCCTTCACCAGCGTGAGCGCGCGCAGCCATGAAACCGCATCAGTGGGATTCGCCACCACGCGCAGATGCGCGAGGACATCCTTGACGTGCGCGGTCTCGATGAACTTGAAGCCGCCGCGCTTGATGAACGGGATATCGCGCCGCTGCAGTTCCAGTTCCAGATCGAAGGAGTGGAAACTCGATCGAAAGAGCACCGCGATTTCATTCAGCTCGACGCCTTCCTCGCGCAACTCGAGGATGCGCTGGGCCACGAAGCGCGATTGCATGTGCTCGTCGGCGGCGCGCACCAGCATCGGGCGCAGCTCGCCCTGGCGCTTGGTAAACAGCACCTTGGTGTAGCTCTCGGCGGCGCGCGAAATCACTTCATTGGCGACATCGAGGATGCCCTGGATCGAGCGGTAGTTCTCTTCGAGCTTGACGATGCGCGCGTTCGGGAAAATTTTCGGGAAATCCAGGATGTTGCGGAAGTTGGCGCCGCGAAATGAATAGATCGACTGCGCGTCGTCGCCCACCGCCATCACATTGCGATGATTCGCCGCCAGCAGGCGCACGATCTCGGCCTGCACCTCGTTGGTGTCCTGGTACTCATCGATCATGATGTAGCGATATGCGTCCGAGAGGCGTTGGCGGACCCCTTCGTGCTGCTGCAGCAATTCGACCAGCTTGTCGAGCAGGTCATCGTAGTCGAGCAGGCCGCGCTCGCGTTTGTAGGCCTCGAATTTTTTCGCGAGCTGGACGATCTCCTCGACGTGCTCGATCAGATGCGGGAAGTCGAGCTCGATTTCCTCGTCGAGCACGCGCCGCTTGTTACGCGCCATGCTGATGGCCTCGGCCAGGGTGCCCTTTTTCGGAAAGCGCCGCTCGCGCGATCCGAGTCCCATCCGGCTGCGCAGCAGATTGATCACGTCCTCCATGTCGGCGCGATCGAGGATGGTGAAGTTGGGCTTCAGCCCGAGCGGCGCGCCCCAAGTGCGCAGCACCGTATTCGCGAATGAATGGAACGTTCCGCCGGAGACCGCGCGGCTCCGATCGCCGACCAGTTGCTCGGCGCGATGCAGCATCTCCTGCGAGGCGCGGCGGGTGAAGGTCAGCAGTAAAATCGCGCCGGGAGGGACGCCGCTCTCGATCAGCCGCGCGACGCGATAAATCAGCGTGCGAGTTTTGCCCGACCCTGCGCCGGCGACCACCAGCAGCGGGCCCTCGCGATGGGCTACGGCCTCATACTGCGCGGGATTGAGGACCTCGGCGTATTTGATCCGGAAGTTGCGCTCGTCGTTGGGGTCCTTGGAGCGTCCCCCTTCGCGCAAAACGATTATCTTGTCGACCACGGCGGTCGGAATTGTACCATGCGGGAATAGGGATCGCTTCTTACCACGTCCCGCCAGGAGCAACCGGAGCGGGACCGCCGGGGGCGGGCATCTTCAACGCGGGATCGTTCGATGGCGAGGCACCGCCCGCGCGCAAGGTATTGTCGAAGGTGTTTTCCCAGTCGGCCCGAGGAGGAGGGCTCATGCCGGAATTCATCGCGCCGGATGCGTCCTCATCCGAGGGCGGCCGCTTCATACGCTTCAGTTGCGGATTGACGCGAATATTGTTGACGACGGCGATCGTCGAATCGTGCAGGTAGGCCCTGGACTTCGTTACCGCGTCGTCCTTGCCGAAATCGGTCGCGACGAAGCCATACAGCATCAGCTGGCGGCCCGAATCGGTATTGGACACCTGCGCACCCACCATCGGGAGCCGATGGTTGTGGAGATACTTGGTGAGTTTGGCGCTGGTGTTTTTGTCGACGCTGCTGGATTGCGCGGCGGCGGCGCCTGCAAGGTATAGCGTGCAGACCACCGCGGTAAGGATTTGCGCGATTCGTTTCATTGCATGGAACGCCAACGCTATCGCGCGGGCTTCATTCCCCGCAAATCATACGTAGTGTCCAGCCGCGAGTCTGCCAGGACGGAATGGCACTATTTCGGCAGGCGAATCTCCCTGATCTGTTTGTCTTCGAGCGCGATGATCGAGTCCGGCAGCGGCGCGTACTGAAGGGCCGGCGCATATTGTTGACCGTCGTGCAGCGCCCACTTGAGAAAATCGATGATCTGTTGCCCCTTGGCCTTATCGGTTTGCTGTCGATACACGAGCAGATACGTGAACGACGATATCGGGTACGAATCGGCGCCAGGGGCGTCGGTGATCGAAAGCCGGAACTCGGCCGGAGCGTGCACCGCCAGCCGCAGACGGTCGGCCAAACGTACCGCAGAGTTGCCCGCGGCGGTCACGCTCGCGAGGCTCGCGATGACAAATTTTCCGTCGTGGTTTTGGACTTCCGCAAAAGTGATGTGGTTGTTGAGTGCGTAGATCAACTCGACATAACCGATCGCGCCGGGAGTCTGCTGCACCAGCGCGGTCACGCCCTCATTGCCCTTGCCGCCCAAACCCCCGCTCCATTTGAGCGAGGTAGACTTGCCCATTCCCTTTGCCCATTCAGGGCTCATCTTCGAGAGGTAATCCGCGAAGATATAGGTGGTGCCACTGCCGTCCGATCGGTGGCATGGCGTGATGTCATCTTCCGGCAGATTGACGCCGGGGTTGAGCTTGGCGAGCGCCGGATCATTCCACTTCGTGATCTTGCCCATGAAGATGTCCGCGATCACGGGTCCGGTCAGCTTCAGATTACTTTTGAGGTCCGGCAGGTTGTAGGCGAGCACGACGGCTCCCATCACGGTCGGAAAATGCAGCAGCCCGGATGCGGCCTTCAACTGCTCGTCGTTCATCGGGGCGTCGCTGGCGCCAAAGTCGACGGTCTTCTGGGTGACCATACGGATTCCACCACCCGATCCGATCGATTGATAATTGATGTGCACGCCCGGATGGGTCTTGCCATAAACATCGAACCATTTCGAATAGATCGGATATGGAAAGGTGGCGCCTGCGCCATTGATCAGCAGATCAGACCATCCCGCGCGCCACCCCGCGAGCACCATTAACGCAGTAAAAAAGACCAAGAGAACCTTTCGGTTTCGCATTCAATTTCCCCACCAGAGATTTGGCTGAACGATGGACAGATTCGTCCCGTATTGATGCTACCGGGTCGAGCCGCCAACCCTAAGAAAATCAGATTACGAAATGATTAACGATCGGTTGCGACGCCTTGAAGTCAAGCCTTCGAGTAGACGAATATCCGATTGAAATGGCGAAAGCACTTACCGGAATTAACGTCCTCGAGTTTCACTCCAACCTCGGCGCTGCCTATGCCGCGATGCTGCTGGCCGAGCAGGGCGCCGACGCCATCGTGGTCGAGCCGCCGGGCGGCGCCCCCGAACGCGGCACCCCGCATTTTCAGGTCCTCAATCGCTCGAAGCGCTCGGTCTCCCTCGATGCCGCCTCGACCGACGGCAAATGGTCGATCGCGGCGCTCGTGAAAAGCGCCGACCTCGTCATCACCGGCTCGACTCCTACGCGTCTGAAAGCGCAGGGGCTCGATTACGCATCGATTCGAAAAATCAATCCGCACACGCTAGTGCTCAACATCCCCTCTTTCGGGAGTCGCGGTCCCGAGGCCGAGTTCGACGCGAGTGACGAGTTGGTCGCGGCCCGCGCCGGCATCGCCGGCAGCCAGTGGTCGCGCAGCGGCAATCCGGTTCCGTTGGTGTTTCCGGCGGCGAGTTACTCGGCCGGAGTGATGGGCGCGAGCGCCGCGGTCGCCGGGCTCATCGCGCGCGAGCACACCGGCGAGGGTCAGGAGCTCGAGGTCTCGATCCTGGCCGGCGCGCTATCGCTACAGACGGGCGGCGTGCTGAAGCATGAGAAGATGACCACGCTCTATCACGGACCGCAGGATCCGCTGGGCCCGATCCCATGCTATCGGCTGTTCGAGGCCTCCGATCACAAGTACTTGTTCGCCGCATGCGGCAACGCGACGTTCTGGGGCAAATTTGTCCTCGCGCTCGATCTGCCGGAGCTGGTTTCCGATTCGCGCTTCGAAGGCGCGCCGTGGGGAATTCCCCCGGAACACTGGCAGGCTCTGAAGGACATCCTCGAACCTGTCATCCGCACCAAACCGCGCGACGAGTGGGTTAAGATCCTGCGCGAGGCCGATGTGCCGTGCGCGCCGGTCATGACGCGGCAGGAATTCATCGCGTATCCGCAAACCGCCGCGATCGGAATGCGCCAGGAAGTGCGCGATTCGATCCTCGGCGACACGGTGCAGCTCGGCGTGCCCGTGACCCTCACCGCGACTCCGGGTGAGATTATCGGACCCGCCCCTGCAACCCCGAATGCGCATCAACACGCGACCTTCCACCATGCGCCTCATCCTGTAGCCGCGACCAACGAGAGCAGCCTCGTCAAGGGCCCGCTCGACGGCGTCACGGTGCTCGATTTCGCCAGCTACATCGCGGGTTCGTATGGTCCGATGATCCTTGCACAGCTCGGCGCGAATGTGATCAAAATCGAAAATCTCGAAGGCGACGCGTTTCGCACTTTCGGTTTCGGCTTCCTCGGATGGAACCAGGGCAAACGCGGGCTCGCGATCGATCTCAACAATCGCGAAGGCCTCGACATCGTCTATCGCCTCGCCGAAGAGGCCGACGTGCTGGTGGAAAATCTCCGCCCCGGGCGGATGAAGCGCTTCGGGCTCGACTACGACACGCTGGCGAAGGCGAATCCCGGCATCATCTATATGTCCGTCAATGCGTTCGGCAATACCGGCCCCGATCACAATCAGCCGGGCTTCGATCCGCTGCTGCAGGCGCGCTCGGGTGTGATGGCGGCGCAGGGTGGGCCGCATCATCATCCGGTCTATCTCACCTGCGCGATTTGCGATTACGGCGCCGCGATGCTGTCGGCCTTCGGATGTATCCTCGCGCTGCGCGCGCGCCAGAAGACCGGGCTCGGCCAGTTTTGCTCGACCACGTTGTTACAGGCTTCGATGGCGTTTCAGGCCGGCGAGTTCATTTTCTATAATGGCCGTCCTGACATGGAAAATGGCGCGCCCGAGCGTCGAGGTGGGTCGGCCCTGTCGCGCGCGTATCAATGTCGCGACGGCGAATGGCTGTTTCTCGCGCTCGATGCGCCCGCGCAATGGCAAGCGCTCGGCAAGGTGTTTCCCGCACTGCCGAAGCTAGACTACACCGCAGCCGCGCGCGAACCCGAGCATGGGCATGAGAGGCTCGCGTCGATTCTGGCCCAGGAATTCCAGCAGCTCGATCGCGATGACGCACTCGCGCAACTGGCGAAGGCAAAAACTCCATCGACGCCGGTCAATCATTTCCGCGATTTGTTTTCCGATCCGCAAATCGTGGCGAACGATCTGCTCGCGGAGTTGGACCATTCGCAATGGGGCAAGGTATGGCAGACCGGAATGCTGATGAAGTTTTCCGCGACGCCGGGAAGCATTCGCCATGCGGCTCCGCTGCACGGTGAGCATGGCGACGAGGTGCTGCGCGAGTTCCTCGACTATGACGCCGCGACCATCGCCTCGCTCCGCTCCCGCGGCATCATCAAGTAAGCCGCCGCAGAGTATGATTGACGTTATACTGTTTCCGTCATACGATTTTCATACGTGATCAAGAGTTTCAGATGTCGCGAGACGGAGAAGCTCTTTATTGGCGGGCGAAGCCGCCGCTTTCAGAGTATCGAACGGGGCGCGCGGCGAAAGCTTGAAATCCTGGATGCCGCAATCAGCTTGAACGAACTCGCAATGACTCCCGGCAATGAACTCGAACAACTAAGAGGCGGTCGCAGCGGTCAATACAGTATTCGTATAAATCGACAATGGCGCATCTGCTTCGAATGGCGCGGGCGTGATGCGGAACGGGTCGAAATTGTCGACTATCACTGAGGATAAGGATTGCAACGATAGTGCGGCGCCAGCGAAGAGAAGTACCACCGATTCATCCGGGCGAAATTTTGGCCGAGGAATTTCTCAGCCCGCTCGGCCTGAACATGCATCAACTCGCACTTGCGCTACGAGTTCCGGCCAATCGGATCAGCCAAATCGTTGACGGCGAGCGTGGAATCAGCGCGGAAACAGCCCTTCGGCTGGGACGCTATTTTAGAACCTCTCCCGAGTTCTGGATGAATTTGCAAAAGCGCTACGAGCTGGAAGAGGCGAAATATCGGATCGAGGAACAAGTTGAGCGCGAAGTTTTACCGCGTGATGCCAAGGCCGCACGGCTGCCGCGTGCGCGCGGCGCACGATCGACTAAACCAATGATTAAAGCCCGGAGGGGTTTCTCCAAACTTGGCTCCTATGCATAGCGCAACCTGAGGAATACATCGTTCTGTCAAATATGCTAATGTTTAGGTAGTGGCGTCCTCATCGGGCGCCACCCGCATTTTTGGAGCGTGCGGCAGAGGTGAAATTACATAAACGAACCCACCGCTCGTCACGCATTCGAATGGAAAGTGCAAAAACAAACCCACTTCGGCCGTCGTCATACGTGACGTTTTACCAAACGAAGCCAAATGATCGAGGAAATCCCTGCACTTTTCCAAAACGCAGAGCTATTTCAGGGCTATTTAGACGTCATCCACATTACCGACAACACGTCGATAATAATAGGTATCTCGGCGCTGGAGGTTTAGCCTCGGGCTAGCGGTCGCATTCGCCGCCGATCATGTTGATCATCCCAAACGTCGTTATGATGTCCGGGATCATATGCCCAATCAGCATCTTGTTGAGCGCGCCCATCGCAAGGAAACAAGGCGGCCGCACCCGCACCCGATAGGGCCGACCGCTGCCGTCGCTCACCACATAGAAGCCGAGCTCCCCGTTGGCGCCTTCAACCGCCGAGTAGGTCTCGCCGGGCGGTACCTTGATTCCCTCCATGATGAGCTTGAAGTGGTTCATCAGCCCCTCGATGGAATTGTAGACCCGCTCCTTGGGCGGCAGCGCAATCTTCGGATCCCCCACTATGATCGGACCGTCAGGTAGATCCGCGATTGCCTGTCCGATGATCTTCTGCGACTCGGCCATCTCGCGGAAGCGGACGTTGAAGCGATCATAGTTATCGCCGCGCTCGCCGGTGATGACGTCGAAGGTGAAGCGATCGTAGACCAGGTAGGGATTGGCCTTACGGACATCATAGGCTACGCCGGTGGCGCGCAGCAGCGGTCCCGTCAATCCGTAGGAGATTGCGTCTTTCTGTGGAAGCATGCCGACGCCCGACATCCGATCGATAAAGACGCGGTTGCGCGAAAGCAGCTTGTCGGCGTCGGCAAGCAGCTCATCGATGTGCTTCAACGCGATCCCGACGCGTTCCTTGAAGCCGTCCGGAAGATCGTGCGCAACGCCCCCGACGCGGCACCAGGTCACCGTCAGACGCGCGCCGGTCACCGCTTCCACCAAGTCGTAAAGCATCTCGCGCCCTTCGATCATAAGAAAACTGGCCGTAGTCGCGCCGACCTCCTGGCTCGCCATCCCCAGGCAGGTGAGATGATCGGTGATGCGAGAGATCTCGCTCATGATCACCCGCAGATACTTTGCTCGCTCCGGAATCTCGATGCCGAGCAGCTTCTCGACCGCCAGCGCGAAGCCCACATTGTTGATGCAGGGCGAGGCGTAATTGAGCCGGTCGGTGTAGGGGAAACATTGGGTCCAGGTGCCCTGCTCGCACATCTTTTCGAATGCGCGATGGAGGTAGCCGACCTCGACGTCGCAATCGGCGACTCGCTCGCCGTCCAACTTGAGGTTGAACTTGATGGTGCCGTGCGCGGCGGGATGCGAAGGGCCCATCTGCAGCTCCATGATCTCATCGGTGGGATCGGAAGCCTCGATTTTTTGTGACCAGCGTGCGGGCAGCGGCATGATGAGTCCCTTATTTCGTCGGTCGGAGCGGCTTCGTGATCGGATCTATTTCCGGCACGATGGGTTGCCGCTTCTGGTACGGGTAATCCTTGCGCAACGGATGGCCGACGAAGGTGTCATACAGAAGGATGCGGCGTAGATCCGGATGTCCCCGAAATTGGATGCCGAACATATCGAAGCATTCGCGCTCCAGCCAGTCGGCCGACTTCCAAACCGGATGCGCGCTCGGCACCCACGCGTCGTCACCGGCGCCAACCTGGATCTTCACCCGCAACCGAAGCGCGCGGGTCATGGACTTGAGCTGATAGACGACATCGAAGCGTGGCCGGCGCTCGGGCCAGTCCACCGCCGTTAGATCGATGAGAAACTCGAAGGAGAAGTCATCGTCATCGCGAAGCGTGCGGAAGATCTCAGGCGCATGGTCACGATCGATGACGACGGTGTCCTCGCCCAGCGCGCTGCTGCTCTGGAGGATCGCCATCCCGAATTTTTCCTGGAGCTTTTCGATCAGCATCGAGGCTTAATCCCAATCGAGCGCGCCGCGCTCCCATGCGTAAATCAGACCGACGAACAGAATCGCGATGAATATGAACGCTTCGATGAAGCCGAACATCCCCAGCTTCCGCAGTTCGACCGCCCACGGATAAAGGAAGATGACTTCAACATCGAAGACCAGAAACAGGAGCGCGGTCAGGTAGAAGCGCACCGAGAAGCGGCCCCATGCGCTGCCGCTGGGAGGGTTGCCGCACTCGAACGATTCCATTTTGATTTTCGTTACTCGCCGGGGACCGATCAGCGCGTTGATATTCACCATCACGCCGACCACCACGCCGGCCACCACCAATGTCACCAGCACCGGAAACCAGGTCACCATATATGTTACCCGCGAGCCTTGATCTGATCGGAACTATCCTTACCGATTGAGCAAGTAATTTCCAACCGATGGCTCGCTCGCCGATCCACCTCCGTCGCATATTCTGAACGTTAGTTCAGCTTTTGGATCAGATGGTTCAAGGGCTTATGGGAGCCCATACATTATGTCTGTTGACAGCTTCTACCTGTGGAGCTAATCACGCACTATAAGGTTTGCTCTTGAAGATTTGGTTAAGGATTAATGCTACGTAGCAAGCAGGGACATCGGAGGCCAATGTTTATGCGGAGTTTTGGAAGATTTTGGGTTGCCGCCGCCTCGACTGCGATTATTACCGCAGTGTTAGCGACGGCCTCGTCCACGCTCGCGCAAGTCAAGCCGGGCGATTTCATTACTGACGAGAATGCGGAGAAGGTGCGAGACCTGGTCTCGCCAGGGCAGTACCTCCGGATTCAGCACGGCATGAGCTTGAAGGTTGCTCCTACCGAGCGGATCGATTGGCCGCCACCGTATAAGGAAGCAACCGAAAAGTACTCTGCGCAGGTCCGCCTTACCCCTGATGGACGTAGCCTGGTCGGCTATGTCGCAGGCGAGCCGTTTCCGATCATCGATGCCAACGATCCACACGCTGGCGACAAGGTGATGTGGAATGAAGCGTTCCGTCCGATCTCCAGCGACGACTACGATCTGCGCTGGTTCGATTGTGACAGCGAATACTGGGGCAAGAACGCTCCGTTCCGCCAGATCGTCGACTACGAAGTGGGCCACTACGCGGGCTACAATGAGGTCGGCCGTACCGAAGTCGATCCGATTCCAATCGATCCGGATTTCAAGAAGACCGGCCGCTATTACCTGAACCTGCTCTATCCTGTTCTCCAGCCACAGGACGCGCGCGGTACCGGGCTCATCAAATTCCGCTATGCCGATCCCGGTCGCGATGACGACAGCTGGACCTGGACTCCGGGTTCGCGGCGGGTGCGTCGTCTCAATTACTCCATTCTGGATACCGCCTCGGGACCGCAGGCCTATGACCCCAATCACTACGAGGGCTTCAGCGGCAAGAACGAAAACTACGATTTCAAGATGCTGGGCGAGAAGAACATGCTCGCGGCGATCAACGTCGGCCATTCGCCTGACGTGCGATGTCCCACCGACGGCGGCGCCAGCCATTGTCCAGACCCATGGGAAATCCGCCACATGTTCGTAATCGAGGCGAAGCCCCGTCCCGGTCACTTCGTGTCGCTGTATGACCACGAGGTTCTGTATCTGGACAGCGAGGCGGTTTTCGTAATGGCCAATGACATTTACGATCGCCAGGGGCAGTTGTTCGTCAACTACACCTCGTGGATGTATTATGCCGATCGCTCCGAACCCGACGCGCGCATCGCCATCTATCCTTTCAAGCGCGAGTTCCAGGTCGGTTCATCGAGCGTCAACGCGCAGAGCGGCTTCTCGACGGTCTGCTACCACCCGTCGATGTACGCTCCTTCGCGCGATTCATGGTTCATCAACATGGGCGCTATCGATCGCGACTGGTTTACTCCCGAGCAGATGGCGCGCGCGGCTGAAGGCGGTCACGCGATCTCCGGCGACTGATCGCTTAAGCTTCGAAGTGGTTGTCCGCAATCCGGCCTACCCCATCGGGGGTGGGCCGGAGTTTTTTCGGCATGAGAAATTCTACTGCGGTCTAGAAGCCGAACTTGAGAGCGGCGGAATCGTCGCGCTTAAGGTGTTGAATCGAGCTCTCTGATTTACCTTGTTCGCGGCTCATTTTTTCGAATTTCCCGTGCACTCTGCTCGACCACCGCACTTTTACTCTCCGCTAGGAATGCGCGGTCGCTTCGCTTGGTCTCGACTGTTAGTCGACGATCTTTGCCACATTCGAGTTGACAGTTTTTGTCAGCAAGGCTACTGACCGCACTACGGTAACGATGGTACTGGAGAAGCTCACTCAGTACCCATCCCATCGCAATTGAGAACATGAACCGAACCTACGCGGAGGCAATATTCTGATGGGGCATCTTCGAGGATTTCTGCGGCGCGCCACTCTCGCTGCGGTGGCTGGCGCAATGTTCACGGCGGTTTCGCCCGCCCTCGCGCAGGTGAAGCCCGGGGATTTCATCACCCCCGACAACGCAACCAAGGTAAAGGACCTCGTCAGTCCGGGCGAATACCTGCGCGTCCTGCACGGCATGTCGCTCAAGATCGCGCCGACCGAGCGCATCGACTGGCCGCCACCCTACAAAGAGGCGACCGAAAAATATTCCGCGCAGGTCCGCCTCTCACCCGACGGTCGCAGCCTGGTCGGGTACGTATCGGGAGAGCCGTTTCCGATCCTCGATTCCAATGATCCTCACGCCGCGGACAAGATCATGTGGAACGTCGCGTTCCGTCCCATCTCCAGCGATGACTACGATCTGCGCTGGTTCGATTGCCCCAGCACCTATTGGGGACTGAACCAGCCCTATCGGGAAATCAATGACTATGAGGTCGGCCACTACGCCGGTTACAACGAGGTCGGCCGAACCGAAGTCGATCCGGTGCCGATCGATCCAGATTACAAGGGTACTGGACGCTACTTCCTGAGCCTCCTCTATCCGGTCCTCGCGCCGCAGAGTGACCGCGGCGCCGGATTCATCCGCTATCGTTATTCCAACGCTCAGCGCGACGACGACATGTGGTCATACACCCCGGGCGCGCGCCGGGTCCGCCGCCTCAGCTACGCAATCATGGACAGCGCGACCGGCCCGCAGGCCTACGACCCCAATCACTACGAAGGGTTCAGCGGGAAAAATGAATTTTACGATTTCAAATTCCTCGGCGAGAAGAACATGCTCTCCGCGATCAACGTCGGCCATTCGCCAGACGTGCAATGCCCGACTGATGGTGGCGCGAGCCATTGTCCCGATCCGTGGCAGATGCGTCACAACTTCCTGGTCGAAGCGCGCCCGCGCACGGGGCATTTCAATTCGCTGTACGATCACGAGATTCTGTATGTCGATTCCGAGGCGGATTTCGTGATGACCGGCGACACCTACGATCGTTCCGGCCAGCTGTTCAACGACTACGTGTCGTGGACCTACTACGCGGACCGTTCGCAGCCCGATGCGCGCATCGCGATCTACCCCTTCAAGCGCCTGTTCCAGGTCGGATCGTCGACGGTTAACGTTCAGAGTGGTTTTGCTACCGTGTGTTATCATCCGTCATCGCACGCGCCCAGCTCTGATTCCTGGTTTATCAACATGGGCGCGGTGGATCGAAGCTGGTTCACCACCCAGGCACTGACCGCCGCCGCGCAGGGCGGACACGCGGTGTCGGGCGACTAGGGCCGCCGAGCCTCTTCTCATATGCGCAATCCGGCCCGCCTCCAATGGGGTGGGCCGGTTGCTTTTTTGCGGACTCGCCGGTGCATACAATTCGAGGCGGATGGAAGCCGACGACCGACGCATCGCAAACTGGGCCTATCAAGCTATCGAAGAGAAATGGCGCGACGCTCACGGTACGGCGCTGGTCGCGATTAAGGGCGATGTTTCCTCGCGGCGGTTCTGGCGCGTCGCCATGGACGGATCTTCAGTGGCTCCGTCGAGCGCCGTCGTGATCGATCTCGGTCCCGAAGACCTTCCGCTCTATGCGCGCGCGCTCAAAATGTATCCGAGGCCGCTCGCGGAACCACCGTGGATCAACCTCCATCGATTCCTCACCACCCTCGGCGCGCCGATTCCAGCTCTCTATCGATGGTCGGCGAGCGATCGCCTCTTGATGGTGGAGGATGTCGGCTCGCTCTCGCTATTCGAGGCCGCGCGCTCGAATCGAGGCAAAGCCGCCGATCTCTATCGCGAGGCGGTTCGCGAGTTGATGCGATTCCACATTGACGGCACCGCGAGCGTTAATCGCGAGTGCCTCGCATTTCAGATCGCATACGACGAGCGCTTGTTTGCGTGGGAAATGCCGCGCTTCATCGAGCGGGGCCTTACCGCAGTCGCGCCCGGCGTCGATCCGCATACTATTGAGCCCGACCTCACGAAACTTGCGCGCGAGTTGGGAAAACTTCCGCGCGTGTTTTCTCATCGCGATTACCATGGCAACAACATTTTTCTTCACGGCACGATTGAAGCGCCGAGAATGCGCATTATCGATTTTCAGGATGCGCTGATGGCGCCCGCAGCTCAGGACCTCGCGGTCCTGCTCACGACTCGCAATACCGGCGACCTAATCTCTATTGCGATGGAAAAGCGGCTGCTAGATTTTTATTTCGCGGGACTGATCCGGCGCGGCGTCGCGACGATGAGCCGCGACGATTTCCTGGAAAGCTACTCGAGGTGTGTTTTGCAGCACGCGCTCAAATGCATTGGACTGTTCGTGTCCCTCGAACGCGAAGGCAAACCCGAATACGCCGCGTACACTCCGCATGCGCTTGCGCAGGCACGCCGGATGCTCGCGCGCCTCAGATCAGATTTTCCGAATCTGCGAGTGGCTCTTGGCGCGTGATGCCACAAGAAAGGTTTCATCGATGAAGGCGCTGGTGTTGGCCGCGGGCTTGGGTGAGCGCGCTCGCCCGCTCACCGAGAAAACTCCCAAACCGATGCTCGAGGTCGGCGGGCGGCCCTTGATTCACTACCCGCTCGCGATGCTCAAGCGCGCCGGAATCACCCAGGTCGCCATCAACGTCCATCATTTGGCGGGCGAAATTCAGCGCGGGCTGCGCGACGGCAGGGCGCTCGGGATGGAGATCACCTACTCGCCCGAGCCGACGCTGATGGGCACCGGCGGTCCGCTCAACGCGTTGCGCGGGTTTTTCGGCGACGAGACTTTCATCCTCGCCAATAGCGACAGCATCCTCGATTTGGATCTCGCCGCGATGATCGCGTTTCATCGTGATCGCGGCGCGATTGCCACAATCGGGCTGCTCAAGCCGAACGACGGCCGGGCGCACGAGCACATCGAGATCGATCGCGACGCGCGAATTCGCCGGATGCGGCTCATCACGACCCGCGCCCCGCTCACTTACGTCGACTATCCGGCGGAGTTAAGTGATGTCGATCCGGGATTGCTCGACTCCTACATGTATCCTGGAGTCATCGTGATGAAGCCCGCGATATTTGAGTTGATTCCGAAGACGCCCCCATGGGCGCTGTTCACCGGGCTATTCGGCCCGATGGTGGCGAACCGGCTGCCGGTCTTCGGTTACGTGCACCGCGGATTTTTCCGCACCGTGGATGACCTGAAGGCTTACGAAGCATTGCACGCGGAGTTCGAGACCTCACTCCCGCGCTTCCAGCACCTCGTGTTTCCGCCGTCTTGACGAAACCCTCAGAGCGAATCACAACTCCAGTGCTTCGCGAAGTTCCAGCGCGGCGGTGCCGCCACTACTCGCACTAGCTTTCATCGGGCCAAGCTTCTTCACTCCTGCGAGCGCGACGATGAACCCGGCGATATTCACCACGACCACAATCCAGAAAATCGCCCAGCACACATCGATCGCGATTCGTAGATCCGAGGGAAGGCATATGAGCACCAGCCAGGTTCCCAGCGGCGAACCGATAGTGCCCGACAGATGCAGCAGGATGCGCGCCCATCGCGGCGCCGCAAGGTAGTCCCCGAAGCGCATCTTGAAGCGGGGCTCGGCATTGTAGAGATACGCGTATTCGTAGGCGACGCCGAGCAGATATCCAACCCCGATCTTCACCAGCGGCTGGAACGTCATCGTCCAGATAGCAGCCGCGATGATGCCGAGCACGTTCGATTGGTTATGGATCGCGAGAATGATCAGCACGCCGCCCACTCCGGTCAGCACGACCTCAGCCACCAACCCAGTCCTGACGGTCAGCGTCCGCTTGCCGTCACGCCGATGCAGCTTGCCGCTGACGCGGGTGATTTCTTCCTTGAGCGCTAAGCGATCCTCGCGCGGCAGCGTCCGCGCGTCCTTCAGCAGCTTGTCCCAAGGGCCGGGACGGTAGCTCTGGTCGTCGATTTGACGTTCGACTTCGGTGAGGCGATCGCGAATTTGCTCCCGCATACCGAAAACATAGGTCGCGGCTACCACTTGAGGATGGCCGCCACCACGAATGCGATGATCATCAGGATGCCGAACTCCATGTGCAGTTGCACGGAACGTAACAGCGCGAGGTTCAACTTCTTCGCGTCGGTCGTGCTACGCACGATTCGGATCTGATCGCGCGCGCGAGGAAGCGTAATCAGTACCAACAGCGCCGTCCACGGCAGCGTGTGCGCAAGGAGGGCGAGAAGCGTGGTCGCGTAAGCGAGAACATCGAGGGTAATCAATTCCCAGATCGCGCCCTCGCGACCGAGGATCGTCGCGAGCGTGTGCTTGCCATGGAGACCGTCAGTCTCGATGTCGCGAATGTTGTTGGCGTGCAGGATGCCGGCAACGAGGAAGCCTAACGCGACCGAGGCCCACAGTGCGCTCCATGAAAACGTCAGCGCCATCACATAATATGCGCCGAGGACGATCGCGGGTCCCATAAACAGGAACACCGTCAGCTCGCCGAGCCCGATGTAGGCGAGCGAAACCGGCGCCGCGGTGTAAAAGTACCCTGCCGCAATGCTGGGAATTCCGATCGCTAGAACCGGCCATCCGCATAAGTAGACCAGCGTCAAACCCAGCGCCGCGCCGATCGCGAAAGCGACGATGCCCCCGCGCCACACCTGCTCAGGGGTCAGCAGCCCGCGTTGGATCACCATGCTGGGGCCGAGCGAGTTGTGCGAATCCGCGCCGCTACGGAAGTCGTAGTAATCGTTGATGAGATTGGTGCCGGCCTGGATCGCGACCGCGCCGATGAGCGCGATCAACATGCGCAATCCGTGGAAATATCCGGCGCGTGCCGCGACCGCCGTGCCGAGGAGCACCGGAACCGCCGCTGCACTGAGTGAAGGAGCGCGAACCGCCTGCAGCCAAATCGCGAACGCGCCGGGGCGCGCGCCGCCACTTTGAGGAATCGCTTGCGCGTCTGTCATAGGGACCTCAGATTATGACTTTTTCGTCGCGAAATCGGGCGATCTCGTCGCGCGAATATCCGAGCAGCTCACCGAGCACCTCTTCCGAGTCCGCGCCGATCGCGGGCGCCGGCTGATAGTCGGGCTCGATCGCGCTGAAGGTGACCGGCAATCCCGGCACGACGCGCTTGCCGCTCTCAGGATGATCGAGTTCGATCAGCATGCCCGATTCACGCAGCGCGGGATCCTCCATGAGATCCAGCGGGCCATAGACTGGACCGACGGCGAGGTTGCGCTCGCGAAGTTTCGCGACCAGCGCGTCGCGCTCGAACTCGCGCGTGCGCGATGCAACCTCACGCTCCAGCTCATCGACATTCGCGAGGCGCGAGGCCAGCCTCGCAAACCGCGATTCCTTTGCGAGCGCGGAAACTCCGAGGGCTTCGCACAGCGATTCGAACTCCTGGTCACTCGCGATCGCGACGGCAATCCATTGATCGTCGCCCTTCACCGGAAACACGCCATGCGGCGCCATCCCCGTATCGCGGTTTCCGCTCGGTCCGCTGTCGCGCCAATTGAGGAAGTAATCCATCATCGCTTCCGGAAGCATGGTAGTGACGGTCTCGGCCATCGAGAGATCGAGGTACTGACCTTCGCCTGTCTCATCGCGATGATGCAGCGCCGCGAGAATAAAAAACACCATCGCGGTACCGACCGCGAAATCCGGCCATGTCCCGCCGATACCGCAGGGAAAATCGCCCGGGTATCCCGTCAGGTGACACATCCCCGCGAAAGCCTGCGTGGTGGGCCCGAAACCGACCGTGTTCGCATACGGCCCGGTCTGCCCAAGTGGCGTGCCGGACAACATTATGAGGTCAGGCCTGATCGTGCGCAGGGTTTCATAGTCGAGGCCAAACTTCTTCATGTTACCGACGGTATAGTTTTCCGTCGCGATGTCGCTGACCTTGACCAGGCGATGCGCAATCTCGCGCGCCTTCGGATTGGTGAGATCGAGCGAGACGCTTTTACGCGAAAAATTGATCGAATTGAAAATTCCGCTGCGATTGATTCCGGGGGTGCCATCGGTGCCACTCAAAAAACGCACCAGGTCGGGCGCGACGCTCGATTCGACGCGGATCACTTCCGCTCCCATCGATCCGAGCCATGCGGTCGCATGTGGGATGGCGAAAATCCATCCGAAGTCCGCCACCCGAATCCCTTCAAACGGAAGCGTCATCAGTTTGATGCTTCCCGAGTCGGATTCTTTACCCCATTAATGCGCGACGTCATTTCATCTTCGCCATGACCTTCGCATAGTTGTCGATCACCGGCATCACGGTGTCGCGTGGCGCCGGCGGCAGCGGAAACAATAGCCGCTCGAAGCCCAGTTCGATGAGTTGCTTCAGCGCGTCCTCCTTCGCGGGCGCGCCGAACAACGACAGCGACAACTTCTTGCGCCCCTTCGCCTTCTCGGCATCACGTAATTTCTTGATGAGTGCCGGCCAGTCATTGCGAGGATTGTTGATCGGCAGCCATCCGTCGCAGTAGTCGGCCACGCGCTCGAAAGTCTTGGGCGATTGCGAGCCCATCAGCACCGGCGGGCCGCCCGGCTGCACCGGTTTCGGATACGACCAGATCTTGTCGAAGTTGACTATCTCACCGTGAAACTCGGCAGCTTCCTTGGTCCAGATCTCGCGCATCGCGAGCACCTTCTCGCGCACCGTTTTCCAGCGCTTCTTGTAGTTGGCGCCGTGATTCTCCATCTCCTCGACGTTCCATCCGCCGCCGATTCCGAACAGCACGCGCCCGCCCGAAATCATGTCGAGCGATGCGACTTCCTTCGCGAGCACGATTGGATCGCGTTCGATCACAAGGCATACTCCAGTGCCGAGCTTCAGCTTCTTCGTAACAGCCGCAGCCGCAGCAAGCGCGACGAACGGATCATGCGTATGCGAGTACTCTTTCGGCAGTTCAGTGCCACCCGGGAATGGGGTCTTTCGCGAAGTCGGAATGTGCGTGTGCTCCGGAAAGAAAATCGATTCAAAGCCGCGCTCCTCCGCCGCCATAGCCAATTCGACTGGCTGGATCGCATAGTCAGTGGGAAACATGAATAGTCCGAAGTCAGCCATCGCGATTACTCCTCAATTACCCGGTCAGATAGTCAGTTCATTACTTAGTTTTTGGTCGATCGAAGTACGGTTCCCGGCATCGCGCCCGAATGCTTGCCATGATCGTAGAGCAGTTGGCCGTTGACGATTGTGTACTCGATGCCCTGCGACGGCATTACCAGGCGCTTGCCGCCACCCGGTAGGTCATTGCGCATCTGCGCGCGCCGCGCCGAGCCGACCGTGTTCGGATCGAAGATAGCCACATCAGCCGCGAGGCCTTTCTTCAGACGCCCGCGATCTTTGATTCCGAAGAAATTCGCCGGCTCCGTCGTCAGCCGCTTGACGCCTTGCTCCAGCGTGAGCGCCTGCTTTTCGCGCACCCAGTGTCCGAGGAGGTAGGTGCAATATCCCGCGTCGCACAGCATGTTGACGTGCGCGCCGCCATCCGACAGCCCGACCAGCGTGCGGTCATCCTTGATGAGGCGCTCGATGCCGCTCTCGTCGAACTGCGCCATCGTGTACTGGATGTTGAGATCGTCCTCGAGCGCGAGGTCGATATAGGTATCGAGCGGATCGGCGCCGCGCTCCTCAGCGATTTCCGCGATGGTCTTACGCTCAAGACCTTTCATCGCGGGATTGGTGACTTCGAGCACTTCGACCCGATGCCACTTGCCGGCGAACAGGCGCGGCTTCTTCATCTCCTCGCGCCATCGATTGCGCCAGCCCTTGTCGCGATAGATTTCCTTCTGCTTCTCGGCCGGCTGATTGAAAATCGGATTCCAGGATTCTGTATCCGCGAAGGTGAATGGGTCGCGCAGATTCATCTGCACCACGAACGGTTTGGGCAACACCTGCGGAATGCCTCCACGCCTGATGATAGGCTCGAGGCGGCGCATCGTGTCCGCGCTAACTTCGGGATGCTTCGGCTGGCTCGACATGCCGAGCCACGTCACCGGCCGGGTGCTCTCGTTCACCAGGAATCCGAGCAAGTCCTCTTCCTCTTCCGATACGCGCCCCGCACGCCGCGTCAGTGCGACCTCGATAACGCCCTTACCGAGCTCGCGCAGCGTACCCGCGTAGGCTTTCAGCTCGTCGCGGCTGGCTAGCCGACACGCCAGCGGGCGTCCATGAAACCCGATGTGCTGCGGCAACGTCGTCGTCGACCATCCGAATGCCCCCGCCGCGACCGCCTCTTTGATGAGGCCGGCGATCTTCGCGGTCTCCTCGGGCGTCGCTTCGCGCTGCATCGATTCTTCGCCCAGCACAAAATGACGAAAGGGCGTGAGCGGCGCGATGAAGCCGAGGTTGATGCCGCTGCCGCGCTTTTGCGCCGCGTCCATGAACTGCGGAAAGGTTTCCCAATCCCAGGTGATGCCCTTATTGAGCGCGTCGTACGGGATCGCCTCGACGTTGACCAGGTCCCACGCCGCGACATCACGCACTTCGGGCTTGCATGGGGCGATACCCACGCCGCAATTGCCCATCACGACGGAAGTCACGCCATGCCAGCTGGTGCAGGTGACCAGAGGATCCCAGCAGATCTGCGCATCGTAATGAGTGTGCGGATCGATGAATCCGGGCGCGACGATCAGATCCGACGCATCGATGGTGCGCTTGGCGGGCTCGGTGACGCTTCCGATTTCCTCGATCTTGCCGTTCGCGATCGCCACGTCGGCGCGCACGCGCGGCGCGCCGGTCCCGTCGACCACGGTGCCATTTTTTATCAGCAGGTCGTACGCCATAACGATTTTCCTTCTAGTTCAGATCCATCCGGTAAAGCTTCGCGGCGTTGTCGCAAGTCATCTTGCGCGTCACGTCGTCGGGAATTCCTTCGAAGTCTTTCGCGATCACTTTCAGCGAATTGGGCCAGGTCGAATCCGCATGCGGAAAATCCGACGCCCACATGTAGTTGTCGGCGCCGAAGTAACGCCACGTCATCGGCCCGATCATGTCGTCCTGGAAGGTGACCCATACGTTGCGGCGCATGTATTCGCTCGGCTTCAGCTTGAGACCGACCTTGTCCCACATCACGCCGAATTTTTCGTAAACGTGATCGAGCCGATACATGAAATGCGCGACCCATCCGCTGTCGTTCTCCGCCGACACGACCTTGAGTGCGGGAAAGCGGTCGAGCACTCCACCGAAGATCATTTGTTGGAGCGATTTCTGTACTGAATGTACTGCGCCCATCGCGTTGAGTAGGAACGGCGCAGCGCCGCGCGGCGAGTCGTCACCCGCATCGAGCATCGAACGATCGGGCGGACCGCCCGGCTTGGCCCGCGCGGTGTTCTCTCTCTTCCCGGTCACGACGTGGAGCGACAGCGGCATGCCAAGTTCCTGCGCCGCCGCCCAGAAGGGATCGTAATCCGCCGCGAAATAGGGTTTCTCGCGCGGCGGCGAGCCCCAGATCATCGCGCCCCGCAGACCGAGCTTCGCACATCGCTCAAGCTCGCGCGCGCCCGCCTCCGGATCCTCCAACGAGATCAGCGCAATCGGATAGAGCCGCTTGCGGTTGTACGACGCGTACTCATTCACCCAGTCGTTGTAGGCGCGGAAGCAGGCCTGCTGCAATTCGGCATCATCGAGGCCGAACAGCGACATGCCGAGGGTGGTGTAAATGACCTCCGCTGAGACGCCATCGACATCCTGATCTTTGAGGCGCTCGGCGGGATCCCATCCTGAGGGCCGCGCGGCCTCGTAGCCCTTCTTCAGATGTTGTTTGAGGTCGTCGCCGCTCTTACCGATGCCGAAACCACCGGCAACCGGAAAGGGCCGCACCCCAGGCGCGGAAAACAGATAGCCCTTGGAAGTTTCGACGACATGCGGCGCCTTGTCGCGCAGCTTCGCATCGAGGCGCGAGGTCCAGAGATCGGCGGGTTCCATCGCGTGAGAATCAGCCGAGATGACACGGTTCGAGGCCATAGGGGTCCTCCTCCTTGCAACGGCGTTTGATCCTTCTATCGCAATTCAGCGGGAAGATAACAAGGAGAAAGAGGAGGAGAAGAACGAGACAAGACACCAAGATACCAAGGTCGGAAAAGTGGCAGCCTACCTTTAGGCGCAGGATCGGGGAATCGCGGAGGAAAAAGCAGGCCAGCAGATGCGGCCGCAGCCACGATAGCTGGACGCCATCGCAGCAGGAATATGTCGAGTCGTGGGCGCACGGTAGTTGAATTAAAAAGGGGCCGCGTCGCCGCGGCCCCGCTCCCCTTCAACTCCGCACAGCATCCTTTAATGATTCCGATCGTAGCGGTCCTCGCGATGGATGAATTTGTACGGATGCGATTCCCATTGCCGGCGCGCATCCGGATGAGTATTGAGGAACTCGTGCAGGCCCGGATGATTGTCCACATATTGGCGATTGTCGATCAGCCGCGGATCCTTGTTTAGCTGCTGTGCAACTTCCGGACGCTGATCCAAATAGTGATCGGTGTTCGCGAGCGGATGGGGTCCGTGCCCGTTTTCCCAGCGCTCATGCTTCCATTCATCGGTCATGAAGCGATCGGGATGCTGCTGTAGCTCGGTGCGCACTCCCGGATGCGACGCGAAATAACTATCGAGCCCGGGATGGGTCGCGAGATACTGCGGTTTGTCGACCAGTCGTGGGTCGTGTGCCAATTGACTGGCGACCTCGGGATGCTCGTCGAGGTAGCCGCTATCGAACCGCGAGACCTCGCCGCGCGTGATGCCGTCGTTGGGCGGCGGATACTGCGCCATAGCCGCCGTCGAGATCGCTCCGGTCAAAATCAAAGCCGCGCTAAAAGTAGTAATTGTCCGTTTCATGATGGTCCTCCCGAATAAGAATTCTGGTCGGGTTGATAGGGTTTCGAAGCTGTCAATGGCGCGCCGCCCACAGCAGGATTCCGGTGCCGCCGGCGAGATGGCCGAGGCCAGAGGCGACGCTGGCAGTGGTCCGCCACGCCTGGTTGCTCTGATTTGCCAGGTGATCTTCGAGCTGCATCTTCTGCTCCGCGCTGAGCGAACTATACGGGGCGTTGTAGTAGCTCGGTGCGTATTGCTGCGCGCTGCCTTGGGGATCATAGGCGGCGCATCCAGCCATCGTGGCAATCGCGAGCGCGGCGACCGCACAACTGGTGAGGAAGTTCGGCTTCTGATGCTTCATCCGATGCTCCTGCTTCGGTGCGTTAGACGCGCAAAAGAATCGATCCGTTTACATCGACAGGAGGACCAAAGAGCCGCGATTGGCGCAGAAGGATGCGCGATAAAAAATCTTAAGTTTGTTAGTAAACGAATCGCGCCGTGGTTTCGTCCTAGGGGTCGCGGAGGATAGCATCGTGCTCACGGCCGGTGCGATTTTCGCTCCCGCTTCGCCCCGGAAAAGTGGGATACACGGCCGAATCCGTAAGGGAGCGGATCGGTTTTGCCGGAGCTGTCGGATGAGGAATTGTGCCAGAATGTCGCAAAAGGCGACGCACAGGCGTTCGAGCTTTTGGTCGAGCGTCATCAGGCGCGCGCCTACCGGCTCGCCTGCTCGATCCTCGGCAGCGAATCCGACGCGCGCGACGTCTCGCAAGACGCCTTCATCCGGCTCTATGAATCCGCCAACCGATTCGATGGGCGCTCGCGCTTCTCGACCTGGTTCTATCGAGTGCTGGTCAACCTGTGCATCGATCACAAGCGGCGCGACAAATGGTGGCGGAGGCTGGTCCCGCTTTCGGGTCCGGCCGATGATCCCGATGCGCCCGCGATCAATCCCGCTTCGCCGGAGCCGAGTCCCGAGGTCGCCGCGATGCTGGTTCAATCGACCGTCAAGCTGGGCGAAGCGCTCGAACATCTGTCACCGAATCAGCGAGTCGCGGTGTTGCTGCAAGCGCAGGAGGGTCTGTCGAGCCGCGAAATTGCCCAAGTCCTCAAGTGCTCGGAAAACACCGCGCGGGTACATATCCATCGAGGACTCACGCAATTAAAGAAGATACTGAAGGATGATTGACTATGCCGGCCACGCATCCGGAAACTGACCTGGTTCCATTTGTTCGCGGTGAGTTGAACACCGCCGAGCGGGACCGCGTGCAGCATCATTTCGATGGATGCGGACAGTGCCGTGAATCGATGGATGGCCTGGCAGCGACGATGCAGCGCGTTTCCGCGCGAATCGAGCAATTGCCGACCCCCGAATGGAGCGCGTATCGACGCGAGCTGCGAATCAAACTAGCGCAGCGCACCGAGCCCCGATTGCGCTGGTGGCGGCCAGGCGTGGTCTGGGCCGCGCTCGCAACCGCGGGTGTGGGGATTGCGGCGCTGATCCTCGCGCTATCGATGCGGCCGTCGGCGCCAGGCGTGACGCCCGGAGTGGATCAGCTCGCGCTGGAGCAGCCGGCTGAGCCGGTCGACGTGGGCCTGCTTCGCGACTACCCGGTGGTCGAGCATCTCGACCTGCTGGAAAACTACGACGTCATCGAACACCTCGACCAGATACCGGCCGCTGAACACAACCATGACACGCGGTCGTAACTTGATTACGACGATTCTCCTCGCGGCCACGATCCTTCTGATCAGTAGCCGCACGTCCGAGGCTCAGGATCAAACGCCCTCTCCGAGGATGTTACTGAACCTCGATTTGTTCACCGCGCAACCCGGCGGCCAGCAGCCAGGCCAATCGACGAGCGGCGGCGGGTCAACGCTCGAACAACTGCGCGCGCTTAGAGCGATGGGGTATCTCAGCTCCGACGATCCCCTCCCTGATGACGATGGTCCTGAACCCGCCAATGACGCGCCAAAGCGTTCCGCGCAGCAAAGCCTGGGGGCACAACAATGATGCGACGTGCGATCGCGATCGTCGTGCTCCTCATCGCGTTGGGTGTCTCCGCGCCCCTCGCACGCGCGCAATCGTTCGGCCCCGGAATTCCGGGCAACGCGGCGGAACAGGCGTTCGTCCAGCAGCATTCCGACCAGTGGTCGCAACTCACGCCCGATCAGCGCGAGAGGGTTTTGCAGAATTATCGGAAGTGGCAATCCATGACCCCCGAGGAGCGCGGTACGGCGCAGCGAAACTTCCAGGAGTTTCGTCAATTGCCGCAGCAGGAGCGCCAGCAGGCGCTCGAATCGCTGCGTCGATGGCGAAGTCTTCCCGAGGCGCAGCGTCAGCAACTGCGCCAGGCTTACGGCCGATTCCGCCAGCTACCGCCGGAGCGACGCGAACAGATCATGCGGCGCTACCAGCGTTTCGAGCAACTGCCACCCGAGCAGCGTCAGCGCGTGCTCAATAACTATCACCGCTGGCAGCAAATGACGCCCGAGCAACGCCAGGAAACCCGCCGCCAGCTGAATCTGATGGCCCCGAATCCGAACCATCCGAATCCCAATCATCCCAATCCCAATCATCCAAAACCGCGCCGGCGATTCTGGAATTGGTGGAGAGGCCGAGACTAAGCGACGACGCCTGACGCGCGGAGGTCCGCGGCTGCGTCGTTGGTAACTCCCAGTTCGCGCAGAATCTCATCGGTATGTTCACCGAGCAGCGGCGCGGGGCGATGCAGTCCGGCAGGCGTGGCCTCGAAGCGCGCGGCCGGGCGCGGCTGACGCATCGCACCTGCGTGCGGATGCTCCGATTCGACGATCAATTCATTCGCCGCCACTTGCGCATCGCGCAGCACTTCCTCGCGGCTGAGCACCGGCGCGGAGGGCACGTCGTTGGCTGCGAGGACCGCCAGCCATTCAGCCGAGGTTTTCGTCGCAAGGATTTCCGCGGTCAATTCGAGACGCTCGGCCACATTGCGGATGCGCGCGGCAACGGTATTGAAACGTGGATCGTCGATCCATTCAGGACGACCGAGCGCCGTCGCGAGCCCGCGCCATTCGGCATTCGAATTCGCACCGGCTGTGATGTAACCATCGGCGGTTTCGAAAATTAGATCGCGCGAACCTGCGCGCGCCGGTGTCGCATTGGAGGAGATGAAAGTGTGATTCGCCATTCCCTCGGGCCACAGAAACGCGATGACCGCATCCAGCATCGCGAGCTTCACGTGCTGGCCCTCGCCGGTGCGTTCGCGCGCGAGCAGCGCCGCGGTGATCGCCTGCGCCGCGGTCAGCGCGGTAACTTTGTCGGGAATGATGAGGCGCATCATTTGCGGCCTCCCGGTTTTGTAGTCGGCCTGGATCGCAGCGAGCCCCGACAAGGCCTGGATCACCGGATCGTAGACGCGCCTCTCGACGTACGGCCCTTTTTCACCGAAACCGCTGATGGAAACGTAGATGAGATCCGATTTGATGCGTCGCAGCTCGTGCTCGCCGAGGCCCATTCTCTCGGCGCGCCCGGGCCGGAAATTCTGCACGAAGACATCGGCCCCGGCGACCAGATGCTTCAAAACTCCAAGTCCGCGATGGTCCTTGAAATCGATCGCGATCGATCGCTTGTTGCGATTGATGACCGCGAAGGTCGGCGGAATCCCGCGCTTGTTCGCGCCCATCGCGCGCGTGAGATCGCCAACCCCCGGAGGTTCGATCTTGATGACGTCCGCACCCTGGTCGCCGAGGATCATCGTCGCCATCGGACCCGACAGCATTTGCGTGACGTCGATAATCCGATATCCGCTCAACGGACCTTTATTGGTGGTTGGATCTGCCGGCATTGAACCTATGCGATCGCTAGCACGGAGCAGCTTCGACGCTCAACGGATGAACTCACGGCGGGTATACTGTGCGGATGCCCAATCGACCCAACATTGTGCTGATCGTGGCCGACGATATGGGTTACGGCGATTTCGGCTGCTTCAATTATGGCGCCTCGAAAACGACCGTCCTCGATCAACTCATCGGCGAGGGTCTCTGTCTGACGCAGCACTACTCGGCGTCGCCGGTATGCGCACCCGCGCGCGCGTCGCTGCTGACCGGACGCTATCCGCATCGCACCGGAGTCGTCGACACACTGGAAACGCGCGGCCTCGATCGGCTGGCGCTGCGCGAGCGGACGCTCGCCGATCTCGTGCGGCAGGCCGGTTACGTCACCGGCCTGATCGGCAAATGGCACAACGGCGCGTACGACAATCGTTATCATCCGAATCGACGCGGCTTCGAGGAGTTCGCGGGATTTTGCGGGGGATGGCAACCGTATTGGAAATGGCAGCTCGATCGCAATGGCGCGCTCTCGCGCGGAGATGGCCGCTACCTCACCGAGGTTTTCACCGACGAGGCGATCGAATTTGTCCGGCGCCATCGCAGCGAAAAGTTTTTTCTCTATCTGGCCTACAACGCGCCGCATTATCCGTACGAAGCGCCCGACGACGACCTCGCACTGTTCGACGATTCAAATTTCACGCAGGCGGTACGCCGTATCTACGCGATGATTCGATGCATGGATCGCGGAATCGGGCGCGTGCTCGAAGAACTTGATCGCGGCGGCATCGCTGAGAACACCATCGTGCTTTTCACCAGCGACAACGGTCCGCAATTCGGCGGCAAGGGCGAAATGTGCAGTGACAGATTCAACTGCGGGTTCGCGGGATCCAAATTGCTGGTCTACGAGGGCGGCATCCGGCTGCCGATGGTGATGCGATGGCCCGCCGGCCTGGAGGGTCGTCGCCAACTCCACGACATGGTGCATCTTACCGATTGGCTGCCGACGCTGGTGGGACTCGCGGGAGGAAAGCTTGCCGACGACCTGCGCATCGATGGCGTCGACCTCGCACCGCTCCTTCAAGGCGACCGTCGCGAGGTAAATCCGACGCGCTTCTGGCAATGGAATCGCTACACGCCGGTTGGTGAGTGCAATGCGGCGATGCGCGACGGAAACTGGAAGCTGGTGCGGCCCGCGATCAGCGAACTGATGGAGGTCAGCCGCGACGACCTCGCGATGGATGTCGACGCAAAATACAATCCGCAAAAATATCGTGAGATCATCAGTTCGCCGGCGCCTCTGCGATCATCTTACTCGGTGCCGGAACCCCAGCTGTTCAATCTGAGTAGCGATCCGCTCGAACGAATTAACCTCGCCGAGCAATATCCCGAGCGCGTCGCGCGCATGACCAATCAACTCGCGGCATGGTTTGAGGAGGTGGAGCTTGAGCGCCGTACCATCAATGACTAATCGCCGCCGGGCCCGATGGTTCGCGATAGTTTGTTTGACCGGCTATTCATTATTCGCGGCCACTGCGCATGCGGGGCCGGCGCTAACCACCACCCCCCTCGTGATATCGAGCGATACCAAAGCAATCGGCTTCGATGATTTGGAATTCTCGCGCGAGTTGGGGAAGTTGATGGTCGGAACCGGCGGTCTCGGTAAGCTGATGCTGATCGATCCTGGCTCGCACAAAATGGAAGAAATCAGCGGATTCACCTCGCAGGGCGCTACCCCTGGAGCGCATGGGCAGGGAGTCACCTCGGCGAGCTTTGGGCGCGGCGCGATCTTTACCGCGGACCGAGGTGAGAAGACGCTCGATGTGATCGATCCCGGGACGCAAACCATCCTGGCGAAAACGCCGCTTGCCTCGGGTCCCGACTATGTTCGCTTTGTCGCCCCGACCAACGAGGTCTGGGTCACCGAGCCGCACTTATCGCAGATCGAAATCTTTTCGCTAGCGGAACATGGCCTCCCGCAACCCAACCATGCCGCCGTCATCAAGATCGCCAACGGCCCGGAATCATTGCTGATCGACGTCACGCGCGGACGTGCGTATGCGAACTTGTGGAGCGACTCGACCGTCGTGATCGATCTCAAAAAGCGCGCGGTCATCACGCATTGGAAAAATGGTTGTCGCGGCTCGCGGGGCCTTGCGCTCGACAGCGCGCGAGGATTCCTTTTCGTGGGCTGCAAGGTGGGCAAGCTGGAATCGCTCAACCTCGACGGGCGTCCGCTGGGCGAAGTCAGTGCCGGCGAAGGGGTCGATATAATCGCATACGCACCGGCGCTGCATCATGCTTATGTGCCTGGCGCGGCCAGCGCGACGATGGCCGTCGTCGGCATTTCACCGAGCGGAAAGCCAAGCGTTCTCGCGACGGTCCCAACCGCGAAGGGTGGTCATTGTGTCACTGCCGACGACATTAACAATGCCTACGTTTGCGATCCGCACAATGGTCAGCTGCTGATCTTTCACGACTCGCTGCCCGCCGCTTTGGAATAGTCAGTCGAGCGGGTCGGGGACTCGGGCGAGCGGCGTCGAATTTATCGACGCATTTCGTCGTCTGAATAACCGGAGCCATTCGCACAACCGGCTCATCTTCTACCTGAACCTGGAGACACCTATGCCTACTATCCTTCTCGTTGTTCTGGTTTTGCTGCTGATTGGCGCACTCCCGATTTATCCGTACAGCGCGGGCTGGGGATACTATCCAAGCGGCGGTGCGGGCCTGTTGGTAGTAATCCTGCTGGTTTTGCTTCTGGCCGGCCGCATCTAGGTATCAACCATGAAATCATTGATACCGCTCGGCGCCGTCCTCGCGATCGTGGGATTGATTCTGCTCGCCTATCCGTTCTTCACGACCCAGCAAACCAAAGACGTGGCGAATGTCGGTCCGTTGCATCTTCAGGAAAACGAGCAACAGACGCATATGGTTCCACCGATTCTTAGCGGAGGCGTGCTCGCGATCGGAGTGGTGCTGCTGGCGGGCGGATTGATGAAAGGCGAGTAGCCGTCTTTCACGCTGGGCGATGCCGCGATGGCCGGCGCGCCGAGGCCGCGCCGCTTTGCGGTTCCGAGGGCGCATGAGGCGCAATCGCACCATCATGCGGTGCGAGCGCAGGCTTGGGGCGCCGCACCGCCGAATGCGCAATGCCGAGCGCACCCGCGAGGCGCGCGAGCTGGCCGGTATTTCGAACGCCGGCATGCAGCGCCTCGTAGACGCGCTCCTGAGCGGGCTCGAGGTTCGGTTCGAGATCGAGCTTGCGTGACAGCGCGATAAGTTCCAGCGCGGTGTTGGCGAGGCCTCGCGAGGGTCGCTCGACGGCTTTGCTCACCACGTCGTTGATCATCGCCGCGAAACTTTCATCGGCGCGGTTTTTTTCGATCTTATAGCCACGCTTGGCGGCGAGTTTCGCGATTTCAACCGCACCTGCGTAAGCGACCGCAGCGTGACTGCACTGCTGCCGGGCGATCTCGCGCTCGAATCGGCGTCCCAGCGTGAATTCCGTCAACTGACGAAATTGCGGCGGCGGCTCGAACCCGGAAGCCTGCAGCATCTCGACCACGCGGTTGTACTCCTCATAGAGCCGCGCGAACTCGTCGGTGAATCCCTCCAGCAGGTCGCTGAAGATCATTTCACTTATCGCGAGACGACCGTCCGGAAGAATATCCTCAAGGCTGAACTCTTCGCGGCCGAATTCTTTCTGCAGAATACGAATGATCGCCGGCAGCGGCGCGGCCGGAAATTTTGACCACAGCGCTTCGGTGGCGGCGCGAAACTCATCCAGGGTGCCGAACTCCCCGAGCGCGCAATAGAAATCCACCCCGCCTAGGTGAAGCGCCGCGCAGGCGAACTCGTCGCGCCTCCCGATGATGGAGTTGCGCAACATCACGCGGCTGGTGGATAGCGCGATCCTCCCGCTCTTCTCGTGGCGCAGTTCCTCCTCGCGGCAGTAGTAGTCGCCGATCCAGGTTTCGCGATCGCGGTGATCGGCGAGCCGCGAAATCGCGACATGCGCGGCGATTCTTTTCCGCGTCACTTGCGATGCCGGGACGAAGCGGCGGAACACGTCGGCGCCGTTGCCCATCTCCGGCAGGTTACTTTTCGCCTCCGCCAGCACCGCGAGGAAGCGCTCCCTGGGGGCGGGTGCGCCGAGGCTCTCCAGCAGGTCCATCGCGTGGCCCGCGTACTTCATCGTCTGCACGGTCTCGATGCCTGACAGCTCGTTGAAGAACCATCCGCAGCTGGTATACATGAGCATCGCGTTGCGCTGCATTTCGAGCAGCGTGAGCGCGCGCAGACGCGCCTCGCCATCGAGTTTGTGCCGTCCATGGCGGGCGACAAAGCTATCGTGCGCGGCGGTGCGATTCAGGATCACCTCGATGAAGTCATCGCGCGCCTTCCATGGATCGCGAAACAGCTTGCCGCCGATTTCCTCGAACCGAATCGCGCATTCGTCGCGCAGCAAGTCGAACGCAGCGCGCAATGGCGCTCGCCACTCCTGGTTCCATCCGGCCTGGCCCCCGGTACTGCAGCCGCAGTTCCTGCACCATCGCCCGACCCCGTGGACGCAGCTCCACGCGGTGCCTTCGCTGTTGGGGCCGGCCTTGATTTCGACTGCGTCACGCGGCGGATTGCGCGCAAGATAGTCGCCGTAATTCGTGACATCGATGCCGCGCTTCGCCGCCTCAACTTCCAGCGCGTATGCGAGGCATCGATCGCCAAACTTGAAATGATGCCCATAGCTCTCGCCGTCGGTGGCGACGTTCACCAGTCCGGCGTCCCCCGCGCCACGCACCAACCGCTCCAGCAGCACCTCGCTCGACCACAGCAGATTTTCAAATGCGATGCCGCGCGCGATGCCGTCATCGTAGAAGAACACCGCGATCGAACGTCCCGAGCCGTCGCGATGAAAACACTGATACGGCTTGCGCGGATCGATACTGCCATCGGCGACGTTCTTCCATTCGCCGCCGTTGCTGCTGGGGTCCAGCGGCCGCACGCGCTCGGCCTGATGCGGTGACAGAATGACGTACTTCATGTGAGCGTCAATGAGGGCGCCCATCACTTCGCCGTTGCACGCGGTCTCGGGCAGCCACATCGCCTCGGGTTCGCGACCGAAGCGATGCTTGAAGTCGGCGACGCCCCATTTTATCTGCGTGCGGATGTCGCGTGAGTTGCACAGCGGCAGGATCGGATGATTGTAGGCCTGCGCGATCGCGCCACCGTGACCATGGTGACGCTCGCGGCTAATCTGGTCGGCTGCGACGATGCGCGCCGAGGTTTCAGGATGTATCGCATCGAGCCATCGCATCAGGGTCGGCCCGAAGTTGAAACTCAAGTTCGCATAGTTATTGACGATGTGCTCGATCTGGTCCTTGCCATTGACAATTCGCGCGAAAGCATTGGGGCGATAGCATTCCGCATGGATGCGTTCGTTCCAGTCATGCGCAGGCCGCGCGCTTTCCTCGCGGTCGACCGCGCCGGTCCACGGATTTTCGCGCGGCGGCTGATAGAAATGGCCATGAATAATGATCGAGGTCACGATGATTTTGAATTACCTTTCCCGATATAGATGGCCGCGCCCGCGCGACCCAGGGTGACGACGCGGCGACCCGCTTCAAGCCGTGCGAGTGGCGGATGCGCACCGTCCTCCCCGCCGAAGAGCGCAAGTTGAGCAGTCGCGCGGAGGTTGATCGGAACCTCGACTAGCTTGTCATTGAGATTGCACACCACGATAGCTCGTTCTCCGGAATCGTCTCCGCGCTCGATCGTAATCCAGCGTTCATCCTGGTTGAACTCAACCGCGGTGAGATCCTTGCGGCAATTGGAAAGACATTGGTGACGTTTTCGTAACGCCAGCAGATCGCGATGGAACTTCAGCATCTCCTGATGTTGCGGCTGCGTCATCTGGCGCCAATCCAGTTTCGAAGTGTCGAAGGCCTCGCGCGCTTGCGGATCAATAAACCCCGCGCCGAGAAAACTCGCGTACTCTTTCTTGCGCCCCTCGCTAACGGCCTTGCCCAATTCCTGATCCGGAAAATCGGTGAAGTAGGTGAATGGCGTGGTCGCGCCGTATTCCTGGCCCATGAACAACATAGGGATATTCGGCGCGCATATCAGAAGCGCCGCCGCGACCTTTTCGAGCCCGCGCGAGGTAAGCGTCATGGGCCGTTTGCCCACCAGCGCATTGGCAACTTGATCGTGGTTCTGAGTGGAGATCACGAACTGACTCCCGGGACGATCTTTTGACGAGCTGCCATGAAAGCGTTTGCGGAATTTCGAAAAGCGCCAGTCATAGACGAATCCCTCACGCAGCGCCTTGCTCAGATCGCGCAACCCGTCGTAGTCCTCGAAGTATCCATGATGATCGCCGGTGAGGGCAGTGTGGACCGAGTGATGAAATGCGTCGCTCCACTGCGCATCCATCCCCCAGCCGCCCTGGTCGACCGGCGTAATCACGCGCACGTCATCGAGATCGCTTTCCGCGATCAGGAATGCCTTGCGACCGAGCTTCAGCGCCTCAGCGTGAAATTGTTCGCTCAACTCCGCGAGCATATGCTTCGCGCCGAAATCGAGAATGCTATGCACCGCGTCCAGCCGCAGCGCATCGATGTGGTACTCGGTGAGCCAGTAGAGCGAATTCTCGATCACGTAGCGGCGCATGCCGTAACTGTAGGGGCCATCGTAGTTGAGCGCCTCGCCCCACGGACTTCGATAGCGATGGGAAAAGCACGGCATGAAGTCCGGAAGATAATTTCCCTCCGGGCCGAGGTGGTTGTAGACGACGTCCATTATGACGGCGAGCCCGGCGCGATGGGCCGCGTCGACCAGCCGCTTCAATCCGTCGGGACCGCCATAGGTCGATTGCACTGCGTACGGATAGACGCCGTCATAACCCCAGTTGCGGGCGCCGGGGAATTGCGCGACCGGCATTATTTCGAGGGCGGTGATTCCGGTCGCGCGCAGATGAGCGAGCTTTTCGATCGCCGCAGCGAAGGTTCCCTCGGGCGTGAAGGTGCCGATGTGCAACTCATCGATCACGTAATCTTCGAGCGCGAGGCCTCTCCGTTCGCCGTCGCCCCATTTGAAGGCATCGGGGTCGACGATGCGCGAGGGACCGTGGACGCCGCCGGGTTGAAATCGTGAGACGGGATCCGATCGTTCCTTGGTCCCGTCGATCACGTACATGTAATCCGCGCCGGGTCCGATCTCGTTCACCGCCGCGCTGAAAATGCCATCGACTGATCTCATCGGCACGACCATCTCACGCGGCGATTTTATCTTTACCGACAATTCTTTCGTCAGCGGCGACCAGACGCGAAACTGTACGCCGCCCGAAGGAAGCGGGCGCGCGCCGAACTCAAGACGCCACGGGTTTTCCATTTGCCTGGATGCAGACACAGGTTTCGATGCCTCAGAAAAGCACTTCCGTTGGTTTGTAGGAATGAGCTGCCGAAACTATCGCGCAGTTAGTCGTAAAGCATCGCCACCGGCATTTGCGCGAATGCTTCGCCAACCGCGAGCCGCCCACTGACAATCGAAATTGAACGCCCAGTGATCACATCCGTCATCGACGACGACGCATCCGCCCCGACCTCGATAAAGGTCCCGGCCCATACCGCGGGATCGACCGGCAGCGGCGGAGCAGCGGCCAGCTGCATGAAAAATCTTCCACACATGACGATTACGCGCTTGCCCTCGAGCACCCGGGCGAAGGTAATGATGTGGTTGGCTCGCGGCCCGGTGACATTCAATGGAAGATATTCCCCGCGCATGAACAGCTCGGGATGGTCGCGACGGAACTCCATCGCGCGATTGATGAGGAACAGCTTGATCGCGCCGCTGCGCATGTCCGCGAGCAAATGACAGGTCGTGGCGATGGGGTCGCGCTTCGCCGCTTCGCGGATTTTTTTGAGCATCGCGCAGCGTCGCGCATAGTCCACGGGTCGCCGATTGTCGGGATCGACCAGGTTCAACGCCCATAGCTCGGTGCCCTGATAGAAGTCCGGCACGCCCGGCGCTGCAATCTTCAAAATCGTTTGCGACAGTGCATTCAGCATGCCGGCGCGTGCGATGCGAGCCTGAAATTTCGTGAGATCGGCGACGAACTGGGTTCCTTCCTGCAATATATTTGCGAGAAATTCGCTGAGCGCGCGATCGTGCTGCTCGTTGGCATTCATCCAGCTGGTGTGGACCTTGGCTTCCTTGACCGCCTTCTCCATATAGGCCTGGATTCGCTTGATGAAGTCTTCACGCTGGGCTGCATCCATCGGCGCGTCGGGCCAAATGCCGACCAGGGTTTGGTAGAGAAGATATTCTTCGTTGGGATCGGGAACCTCGCTGTCCTCGATTGGTTTTCGCGCGGCGGAATTCATTTGGTACCAGCGTTTGACCGCCTGCTCCCATTCGTCCGGAATCTCGGACAGCACGGAGAGACGCGCACGCGTGTCCTCGCCGCGCTTGGTGTCGTGAGTGGAACTGCCGGACATCGCGGCCGGCCAACTGGCGAACCGCTCGCGATTCCACTCGTGGAACCCATCGAGGCTGATCCCAAACGTGTCGGGCTCACCGCCGACCTCGTTCAATGATGCGAGTGGGTAATAGCGATAGAGCGCGGTGTCTTCGAAGCCCTTGGCCATCACCGGCGAGGTGTATTGCTGGAAGCGCAGCACAAACTCGCCGCGTTCAAGGCGCTCCGCCTCGCTGAGGCCGCTGGGATTTTCGAGCAGCAGGACCGCGGCGATGAAATCGTAGATCGATTCGCTGACGCTGGGGTTGCGCCGCTTGGCGCGCCGGATCGCGGTCATGATTTGAGTGCGATCGGCGTCGTCAACCTTGCCGGTCTCGGGCCGCACATAGGAGCGATAGACCGGGAAACAGGCAATCACTTCCTCCAGCGCGTCGGTGAGGCCGTTGAGGGTGAAGTCGCGCGACCATCGATGCTGCTCGGAGATGCGGTCCAGGCGGCGCGAGAGCACCGCCATCTCACCCGACATGGCGGTCTGGATGATGAGCTTCTTGCTCTCATAGACGATGTCGCGGAAGTTCAGGCGCTCGCCGATGAACCCGGTGTAGAGCTCGCGAAAGCGCCTTTGATTTTCGGGGGCCACGAACAGTCTGCCGATGACATTCATGAATTCGTAACCGGTCGTGCCGTGCACCGGCCACGGCTGCAGCTTTTCGTGCTCGCCGAGAATCTTCTCCACCACGACATAGAGTCGCCGGTCGGGATCCGAGGCGCGTTCCGCCAGTGCTTCGGTGGCGCCGCGCTGCAGGCGGCGAAGGTACTGAAGCGGATCAAGCAGGCCGTCCACGTGATCGATGCGCAATCCGTCGATGAGACCGCGCCCCATGAGCTTCAGAATCATCTCATGGGTCGCATCGAAAACCGCGCGATCCTCCATCCGGATCGCGGCCAGCTCGTTGATGTCGAAAAATCGGCGATAGTTGATCTCGTCGGACGCGACCTTCCAAAAGCTCAAACGAAAGGCCTGATCGGCGAGCAGATGTTCCAGCCGATCGAAGCTGCGCGGCTCGCCCTTGACGCCGTTGAGGTCCTCCAGCGAGTCTTCGATCACTTCGCGAACGTCGGGGCTTTTCTCGTACAGATCCGAGATCCGACGCCGGATGACCGGGATCTCGCGCCGCCGCTCGCGAACCTTCTTTAAATCGGACTCGGTCCGCTCCGGCAGATGCTCGACGGCGTTGAGAATGCTCTCCAGCTCGAGCACGTCAGGATCCGAATCGCCGAGCTTCTGGGTAAGCGCGCGCAGCGCCGGCTTGAGGATCCATTGCAGGCTGCGCGGCGCGAGCGGAAAGGAATGCTCGAAGTAACGCGCCTGGAAGGTGCCGCTGCCATTGTCGTAGGCAATTTGGATCTCTTTGTTCTCCAGCACCTTGCCGTACTGTTCGCCCAGCACCGGCAGCAGAACCTTGTTGGCAAGATCGTGCTTGGGCGGATTCCAATCGACGTCGAAAAAATCGGCGTATGGAGAGCTCGGCCCGTTCTCGAGGACGTCATTCCACCATTGATTGGTGGCATCTCCGATCGACATGTGATTGGGCACGATGTCCTGCACGATGCCGATCCCGCGCTCGTGCAGCATCTGCGCGAACTCGTGAAAATCGTCCTCGGTGCCGAGGTCAGGATTTATCTCACTGTGGTTGATTACGTCGTAACCATGGAGGCTGCCGGCCCGCGCCTCGGTGATGGGCGATAGATAGCAGTCGCTGATGCCGAGGTCGTGCAGGTAAGGGACCAGCGCCATCGCATCCTTGAAGTTGAACTCGCGATGAAGCTGGAAACGATAGGTTCCGCTGGGGATTCTGGAGCTCATGTGGGTCAGGTTTCGGGGGCTCCCTGGAGGTTGTCAGATTAACGATGTTCTCCTTTAAATGTTATCAGTGCGGCACGCGAAGCCGAAGAAGCTCGCAAGCCCTATCCAGTAGGACAATTCAGGAGCGACGCGATGCTAGCAGGCTGCCGCTCGGCAGTGTCGACGACCATCTTCCAGGGAGGCACTGGGTTCGATTCAATGTCCGATTCCATGACGTTGCCCGCGTGCGGTCTTTCTCCAATGTGACCAGCGCCCGCCGTCACTGTTCCAGCGCGAGGCACCGCAGTAATCGCGAATTGAATCGGCGCAAGCAATGCCAATCGAGGATTGCGCCCTGATGATTTTGTAGGTGCCGGTTACCCGTCCCGCCGTCGGGCAGCAGTCCTGGTCGTTCGAGTTCCAGATTTGGAACTCGAATTCGAGTCCACCGTCGCTGAAGAAATTCCTGCCGGGATGCCGCACGGTCTCGGATGGCGCCAGCTTGTCCTTGTACCAGTCTTGGGGTGATTCGATTTCGACCGGTTGCCAATGATCTTCATCGTAATCGGTGTGGAGCACCCGGTCAGTGATGCCGAGGCGTCCTAACGTCGCGACGTCAATAAAACTCTGTGGCGGCGGGCTCTCTATGGTTGCGTCGAAGCTGGTCGGAACCTGAAAATGTTCGCCGGAATTTGGAACGGACTCTATGAGCATTACCTTCTGATATTTGTCATCGGCTACCTTCCAGAAGACCAGTCGCTCAGGACGATCTTTCCCGGTATGAAGAGTGACGGCGTAACCTGAAATCGGGGCGAACAACGCAAGCTTGAGAGGGTGCTCGTGAGTCGCATCGGCAGGTATCGGAGCGATAATCTGCGGTTTGCTGAATTTCGGAGCAGGCGCAATATGCGGTTCCGGATTCGCTGCCGTTTCTGCCGCTTCCTCGCGCTTCTCTTCGGCGCGGGCGGCTTGCTCGGCCGCGCCCCCGGCGTTGTGGAGTGATTGCGCGGCTCTCGATCTCACCTCGGAGTCCTGGTCCCCAAGCGCGGTCGTTAGCGCGTCCGCGGCTTCCGGCGTGAGCGCTACGTGCATGCCCTCAAACGCTTCAAGCGCTGCCCGCCGCGTCTTTGGGTCAGAGCTTCTTAACGCCGCGGTCAGTGCGGGCATCGCAGGCTTTCCAATCGTGCGAAGCGCGCGCACCGAGGAAAACGCGACTTGCTCATCGCCGCCGAATGTTCCCATCAGCGTGGAGATGGTCTGCGGGCAGGCTGGCCCGAGTCGCCCCATGGAGGCGACCGCAGACTGGCGCACGAAATTATCCTTGCTATCCGTGATCGCGTGCGTCAGTGGATCGCAGGCCGCCGCTCCGGCGGTTGAACCGAGCACGTGTGCGGCTTGCCCGGCCGTCTGAGAATCCTTGTCGTCCGCCAGCAGACGCTCCACGGCCGGTGTTGCATCTTTGGCGCTCTCCCCCATCCCGTCGAGTGCTGCCAGTGCAGCCTGGCGCAACTCTTGGTCCGGACTCTCCAGAAGTCGAACAAGGATCGGCACAGGTTGCCTGTTGTTCGGCAGCGCCAGCGCAAGCGCGATGGCCGCCTGATTGCGTACGCTTGAGTCCGGATCTTGCAGCGCCTCAGTCAGTCCGGGTACCGCAGGCGCCAGATCCGCGGCGCTCGCCGTCGCCTGGCGCACCGGAGTACCGAAGGGTTGGTCCGGATCAAAATACCGTTCCCCAGGAGGCTTCACCATCAGTCCTAGTGCCTCTGCAGCCCCCGCGCGCATGCGAGGGTCCTGGTCCTTGAGCGCCTCCAGAAGCAAGGGCAGAATCGGCCGGCCGAATTTGGCCAACTCAACGGCGGCAGGCTTGGGACTGGAACAATCCTTGAGCGCGTCGATCAGAATCGGCCAGACCATCGGATCGCGTTCCGATGCGCGACCCAGCGCGTAAATCGCGATTTCGCAACTCTGCTGGCCGCCTCGGCTGATGCCCCCGGCCATTGCTACGGTATTCTCAGCGCCTTGCCCCGGCGTGTGAGTCACCGCGGGCGGAGGTTCTGTAGGATCCAGGGTCTTCGCCGCTTCCGCCAAAGCCTGAATCGCTTCGGGGGGCAGCGGATCGGTACTTGAGAGCTTAAGGACCGCCTTTCTGCGCTGTTGCAAATTGGAGCTTTTCAGGTCGCCTATCAGCCGGGAAGTTTCCGCGAGCTTCTTCGCTGCCTCGGCCGCATCTGACTCCCCGCTAAATTTGGCGGTTGCGACCACCATCTTCCAGGTCGGCGGATTCTGTGCGCGGTCCTGCACGATCTTGTAAGTCCCGCTTACTTCCCCGCCCGACGGACAGCACATGGCGTCTCCTTCGTTGGAGACCAGGTAGGACCAATCGAGCTGGTGGTACGAACCGAGGTCGGGGCCGCCGGAGGTTTGGTATTTCAACGCGATCTGCTTTGGATCTGACACCATTTCATTGGGCGATTCGATCTCCACCGAATGCCAACCATCGCCGTCAACCGCGAATACGCGCTCTTCGCCACCCCGGTACCACTCCACAGGAATCTCGACGAAAAACTCTCGCTCTTCGGATTGCTGCCCATCCGCGGTTGTCACTTGAACTGTGGCCCGGAAGGTGATCGGAACATGAAAATGCTCCTGATTACCCGGATCGGCATCCATTACGTTTATCTTCTGGTACTCGTCGACGCCGGTCTTCTTCCAGACGATCAGACGCTCGTTTTGACCCTCTTCGGCGCTATGCACCGTGACGATGAATGGAGCCTCGTCTATCGAACCGGGGGTAGGAAGAATCGGGACCAGATATGTGAGCGTGAGCGGATACTCGAGGTCGGGATCCCGAATGGTAGCGACGAGTTCTTCCTTGCTGTAGCTGCGGGTGTCCGGCTGAGAGCTTTGCGCTGCAGCCAATTGCTCGTGCTTTAGCTCGGCGCGGGCGACCCGGCCTGCCTCGCCGCCCAGGTCCTGCAATGCCGTCGCGGCCGTCGATCGTATGGTGTTGCTCGGGTCTTTCAGCGCAAGCATTAACCCGTCCACCGCCTCGGGGGTGGGCGGCTTGACGTTCGCCAGCGCGCCAACCGCCGCTTGCCGCGTGTTGAGGTCGAGGCTCGCGTCTCGGAGCGCGAGCGTAAGCGCGTGCGCCGCGGCAGGAGGGACCGGCGTGATCGCGGCGAGTGTCTGGACCGCCTCTTCGCGCACGCTAAGATTCGGGCTTTTTGATGCTGTCACCAACGCCGGTACGGCAGGACTGCCGAGTTTGGTAAGCGCGCCGGATGCCGACCAGGGTTTGCCGAGAGTCGCCATCAGAATTGGAATCGTCTGCGGGCAAACTGGCGATATTTCCACGATCGCATCGGCCGCCCCGATGCGCACTTCATTTACCGCGCTTACCGCGTCGTTATTCCATCCTCGGGCTTCATCGTTCTTGCTGCCTACGATTGCTTTCGTCAATGCGGCGCACGCCTCGGCTCCGCCGATTTTGCCCAGCGCGCGCGCCGCCAACTCGCACGTGTTCGCGTCGGGGTAGCCGGCCAGGACGCGTGCGAGAGCCGGGACGGCGCTGTTCGCGTTGCTGCCCATGTTTTGCAACGCTGCAATTGCATCTGTTTTAAAAAAATGCGGAGTTTCGTAGGCGCCACCACGATCCAGGATTTGCCCAATAATCGGCGCGGCCCGTTGGTCGCCAGGGTCTGCATAGGCGAGCGCGAGAGCGGCGCGATCGCGAACCTCTTCATCGGGGTCGTTTAACAGCTTGGCCAACAGGGGTACCGCGGGGGCTAGATCCTCGGGCTTTGCATACCTGACTCCAACTTCATTGGTCGGCCTAAGCCGGATGTGCACCAGGGTCTCCGCGGCGCCGGCACGCATGCGCGGGTCGTCGTCCGCTAGAGCTTTCACCAATAGAGGCACGACCGGTGGACCGGCAATCGCAAGCTGAGACGCCGCGGCACTCCGGATATCAGCGGACTGGCTCTTGAAAACATCGACTAAAATCGGCCACGCCGCTGGTTCGGAAAAGGCCAGGCGGCCCAGCGCCCAGACCGCCGTCTCATTCCCGCTTTCGGCCAACGCGGCGAGAGGTGGGATTGCCCCTGGTCCCGCTCCACTCAAAGCTTTAATGGCGTACTGAGCCTCGTTGTAAGGCGCCGTTCTCAGCATTTCCACCAGAGCCTCAATGGCTTCAGGTGGGAGCGGCTTTATCTTCTCCAATGCGTGGGCCGCGTGTAAGCGCTCCTGCGGATCAAGGCTCTTCAATTGGTGGATGAGCTGGGAAACGTCAGGTGGAGATTTGGCTCGGGGATTGTCGTCCTGCGCCGATGCTCCACCGGCGGCGATCGCCGCCAACAGTATTAGCCCCATGAAGTTGCGAATCAGCGCAACCCAGTATCGAATCATCGCATCCCCGCCTGCGATCTCGTACCCGCCAACCTAACTTTTAACTTGAACAAGCCCACGGTATCCAGCGGCGGCCACCGAGGGTGGCGTCGCGCGCGCGGTGTTCGGGGCATCGTCGTTCGTCGTCTGAGAGGAGCTCTTGTGGGGCAAGGATCGGCTGGATTTTGTCGAAAAATTGCGCGCCTGAAAGTAGCGTACATTATGTAGAATTTCCCGCCGCTCGCCGAAAAGCCATATCCGGCAAGGCTTTGCACACCCGCCAGACGTCTCGTGCATCTGCAAAATACCTCTACAACCCTATTGACTGATTGTAGGATAACTATAACAATTCGAAGTATGCCAAACGGCGCAGGCGCGGGCCGGAAGAGGGCCTACAATGCCGCGACGAGCGATGCTCAGCGCGACCGTGCCAATCCGCGTTTAAAACCAATTGCGCCAGAAGGCCTACCGAGGAGGCTTGCATGAATGACCAGAGCAGATTTGGACGGCTGATTCGCGACCGCAGACGCCAGCTGGAACTCACCCAGGACGAATTGGCGCGGCGCATCCGCACTTCGACGCCCTACATCGGGCATATCGAATCCGGCAAACGTCATCCCTCGGATGAGATCCTGACCCGCATCGCGGATGTGTTGGGATTTGACCGGCGCGAGCTGTTCTTCCTCGCCAACCCAAACGCGAAGGCGATGCTGACCCCGCAGCCGGAAGCCTCGGAGGCCTCGGCGTGGGAGGCATTTCGTCTAAATGTACAATTACATCAACTTCACCAGATCAAACCTCGCGAGTTGGACATGCTCTCGCAGGTGGCAATGATGGGCGAGGTTCGCAGCTCACGCGATTTCCTCTACATCCTGAACACGATTCGCCAGTCGCTGGTCGCGAGTGTCTGAACCGAGCGAATTCGGGAAGTAAGTATGATTCTGGGGCCTGAAAGCTAAATCAATCAGCGCGAAGGCGGGATAGTTGACAATATTTTCGATGCCTAAAAAATAGGCGTTGATGGGAGGTTCGGACTATAGGTGGTTATATACGATGTCGCGTCGGTCGATTAGTTGGGGTTCCTGCTCCCCATTGCTCCCTACCACCCGCTTTGGCTCAATGCGACAAATGGTAGGGGATATTGACACACCGTTGCATCTGAGTAATTCCTAAAGTCGTTCCTATTATGAGCGCACGTTCGCTATCGATAGCCACTTCCCGCAAGCAGGTTGCCCTCAGCGGCCAACCCGATGCGTTGACGGCACGTGAAGTTGACGGCCTCGTTTCCAAGCTCCTCACCGAAGTCAAAATCCCCTTCCCCTCGCTCGGCAAACGGGTCTTGGGTCATTTGGCGGATCTGAAGAAGGTCCTCTCTGCCGACTACCTGGAAGAAGCGGACCTTCCCGACAAAAATCTCCTCAAGGAATTGTCCCGCGTCGTCGATTCAGACATTAAGGATGCGATGGCTTCCTGGTATCAGGCAGGCAAGAAGCCGTGGGAGGCTCCCGAAATCCTGCCCGTTATTACCAAGCTGTTCGGCGGGCGTGATCTCGAACTCCGCGCCGAGCCCTACCTCGAGGGTGCAGGTCTCGCGCTGCGCGGCTTCTTCTGTCGCGCCAACGTGGGCGCCAAAAACAAATTCGTTATCTTTCTCAATACCGCGCACCATCCGGGCGCGGTGGTCGCGACCTTCGGCCATGAGATTGGGCACTACATCTATGGTTCGCTGGTCGGCGAGCGCGCCCCGATGGCGGCGTTTCTCGAGGGAACTTTCAGCAATCATCTTCATGAGGAAGATGAGCTATTCGCCGATAGCCTGGTGGCTTTCTCCGCCTACGGCCGCGACCTGATCAAGGAAATCGGTCCGCTGAAAAACGTCATTCCCGGAAAATCCGACGAGCTTTTCGGGCGCATCCGGCGCGCCTACGGTTTGGTCGGGACGCGCTACGATCTGGATCTGACCGAGCGCAAAATGGGCAACGTATGGCGGGTGCGCTATCTCACCTCGATGGTGCACTTCTTCAAGCTCCGCTGCGCGCTGCTCGAAAAGGCCGGCCTCTAGAACTTCGGCACTGGCGTCATTTCCCAAGGCGCGGATCGTCAGTCGAAATGCAAGCCTCGTCCAATAACCGCTGATTGCTCGTGACAGGACTTTTCTTCCTGTTTGCGGATCGGGCATGTAGCCCTGCGAAGACAGCATCACATCGGTGCATTCACGAGCGTCGTCATAGCTGCTTGATATTTTCCACTTTCTCAGGGGAGCATCGGTATCCACCGATCCGTTTATACCGATTGGCGGAATCATCAGGTACCAGCCCACGAGCGCGAGCCCAGGGGCGTGGCGAAGCTTCATGGCTGATCCCAGTTGAAACTCATTTGTTCCACCATCGCTTTTCTTAAAAACCCATGCAAACTTGCGTCGAAAATCGTCCAAGTCGTCGCAGAGCTTCATTATCGTAATTACCCGTTCGATCTGATCGTGAACCTTTTGCCGCCCGAATTCCTTCAACCACTGATGATGGCTTAGGCGAAAATGAGGATCGGGATTTATCTCTCGCAGTTTCTTACCCACGTCACCGTCAATCGCGTCATAGACGAACGCCATAATGTACTTGCCCCAACGGAGCGGGCGAGAACGGGCAGGACTACATCGCGCTGGCGGCCACACAGACGGCGATCATCAGCTACACGGTCGGAAAGCAGAACGAAATCTCTACGCGGGAGTTTTTTACCGACTTGGGCCACCCATCGTGAATCGAGTCCAGATCAGCAGCGGCGGCTATCCGGGCTATCCGCCTGCGATGGAAGGGCATTCGGCGATGATGTAGACTTCACACCCCTCGGGAAGCACTACGCCGTCGAAGGCACTGCGACCAATGCAGCGCACCGCTACTCGCCGAGCAAAGTCACTGGCACGGAACAGACTGTGATAAGAGGATGCCCAACGACCGAACATATCAGCACGTCATACGTGGAACGCTTCAATCTGTCGTCTTGGATGCAGATGCGCCGCTTCACGCGGTTGACGAATGGATTTTCCAAGAGGCACGCGAACGTCGCGCGGCAATCGCATTGTGGGTTCGCTTTTACAATCTCTGCCGCGTCCACGAAACGCAGCGTATGACGCCAGCGGTGGCCCTTAGCGTCACGGATCAAATCTGGTCGATGTGGAGTTTAATCCAAGCCGCCCAAGAGCCGGAAGAGGCACCGCCGGTGACGCTGCCTGATACGCTTGGCAGGCGCACTCCATTCAGCCGTACCTGATCCAAGGCGGTAGAGCGGCAGAGAGACCGAGCCCGAAGAAATGAAACGTCTTTAAGCCGCCGATTTGTATTCTTCGCGGGCTTGCACTTCTAGTTGTGCCGCTAGACTCGGAAGCAGCTCGCTATAAAAGCGGCGTACCGTCGATATCCACAGAGACGCAAGCTGCATCAACAAATAAACGGCATAGAGAAACAACGAACGTTGAAAAACATATCGAACCAGGGCCACACTCGCATCATGTTCCGCGCTTAAGAGAACGCGTCGTTGTACAGGATTTAGCTGGTTTACCCGTTGCCGCCACGCTTCATATTGTTTAGCGCTTTCCTCGGGTAAGGATACCCGTAAAGCCACGATCACACGGATCGCACTAAGTCTGTTGGCAAAACGGATCAGATTGTTAAGATTGTCTCGCAGTCCACGGTATGCAAGGTCGTCAAACGCGATTCCGCCGTCGGCAGCAAAGTCGAATACTTGGTCGCGGAGCGCAAATATTCGTTGGCGGACGTTGTCGAGCAAAAGTTGCCGGATGCTCAGATAAAACAAGCCCCAAAGGAACAACAATCCGATGCTTATCCGCATGACGCACGCAGCAGTTGTCGAGTCCATAACAGCCTATTCCTCTGGCGGGGTTAAGCCTCTCGGCGTCAAACCGCTCGTGGTTCGGTTCGGATCCTTCTGTTTCTCCAATTCTTGAATACGCTTTGTCAATCGTTCTGTTGTATTTCGGCGTAGCCTCTGTGCGTTTAACCCGAAAATCCAGCCTACGAGCGCAGTGACGTAACTGATCAGTTGATCAGGCTTCGCGTCGCCTAATAGCTTGATTCCCAGTTCCGCGGTAGTCGTCTTGTTTGCTAGTTCATGTGCCGTACGATAAACGCCAAAATAGACAATGGCGACGCCGACCAATCCGGGAATCAACAAGTCGAGCGCTTTGGCGAGTAAATCAAGTCTTCGAAACCGCAGTTGATATTGCAGTTCAAGTTCGCGCGCTGATATCCGCTTTCCGTTGCCACCGCTCGCCACGGAATCTAGATTCTAGGCTCCTGCCAAGCTTGCATCAAGTGGCGTCATTTGCTCGGCGCCAGTGGCTCCATCCGATCGAATGACGCCATAAACAAAACTTCGCCCCCGAGCGAAGTCCCGATTCAAATTCCTACAGCGATTCGTAGGCCGCATCGATCAGTGCCGTCGCGCGCGGATCGATGAGGATCCCCGCCGCCATCTGATTCATAGTGTAGCCGAATCCTACTTTCGCGTCGGGATCGGCGAATCCCAGCGAGCCGCCCGCGCCCGGATGCCCGAAGGAATGTGGATTGGGACCGAGCGCCGCACCCGGCTGCGACATCATGAAGCCCAGCGAAAAGCGCGTCGTCAGCATCAGCACCTCGTCGGGCCCGTAGGATTGCTCGTCGTAGCAGCGTGCGATGCCCGACGGCTTCAGCACCCGCACCCCATCCACTTCACCTCCACGCGCGAGCGCACCATAGAGCCGCGCCAGCGCGCGCGCCGTGCTATGGCCATTGGCGGCGGGAAGTTCCGCGCCGCGCCAGATCCGCGAGTTGGCGCCATACTCCGGTCTCATCATGGTCGGAGGATTGTTGAAGGTCTTGGCGGTCACCGATTCCGGATTCTTGCCCATCTCGGCAAAAATGTTGGGCGCTCCCGGAGGTGGCGGCGGCGAAGGAATCATGCTCGCGACCCGGCCATCATGGCTCGCATCCAGGCCGATGTGACAATCGAGGCCGAGCGGTCGCGCCAGTTCGTCGCGTAAATAAGTGCCGGGGCTTTTGCCGGTAATCCGGCGGATCACTTCGCCGACCAGGAAGCCGAAGCTCAGCGCATGGTAGCCATGCTTCTTGCCCGGCTCCCACCACGGCTCCTGCGCGGCAAACGCAGCGCACATCGTGTCCCAGTTGAAGAGGTCAGTCGCTTGCAGCGGCTTGCGCACCGCCGGCAGTCCCGCGCGATGACTTAACAGATACCGCACCGGCAATTTTTCCTTGCCGGCCTGCGCGAACTCGGGCCAGTACTTTGCCACCGGCGCATCGAGGTCGAGCTTGCCCTCGTCAACCAGGCGATGGGCGCAGATGGCGGTCAGTCCCTTGGTCGTCGAGTAGACATTGACCAGGGTGTCGCGCGTCCACGGCCGAGTCTTCTTTCGGTCGGCATATCCGCCCCACAGATCCACCACGTGCTTGCCATCGATGGTCAGGGCGACCGACGCGCCCACCTCGCCGCGGCTTGCGAAATTGTCTTCGAAAGCCTGCCGGACCCTGCGGAACTTCGGATCGCAAATACCCTCGGCACGTGTCGCCATCGCCTGTGATGTCCTTGATTAAATGATGCCGCCGCGCGGCTCAGGCTCGACTATTAGCATGCGCGGGGGAAAATCATGCAAGCCGCCGACGGCTTCATGCAAAAAAAGAAGCCCGGGAACTCCGGGCCTCCTTCGATCGCGATGCGGTCGCATCGTTAATTGGTTTGCGGCGCTTCTGAATTGTTCTGTGCGCTTCCATTCACGTTCGGATTCGCATTGCCGGCGCTTCCCGCGCCGGTCCATGCGTTGGGGCTGTTGGCGAGGTTGCCGGAACCGTTGGTCGCGTTGCCGTTCGCCCCGATTCCGCCAGGACCGCTGTTATACATCGGGCTACCCGGACCGGATGCGGCCCCTGCGCCATAGCTCGGACTTCCGGGGCCCGACGCCGCATTACCGCTATAACTTGGGCTTCCCGGACCGGAGCCATTCGACTGACTCGCCGCGCCCGGCCCACCCATCGGTGCCCCACCGCCGCCACCACCCGCCGCGCCGCCACCCGCGCCACCGCCACCACCAGCCTGCGCCAACGCCGCACACGGAATAGACATCGCTAACGCGAACATTGAAGCAGTTAAAAAAGTCGCAAAACGTTTCATGATGGTTCTCCTTGATTGATTTGCCGGCGCTGAGGAAATGAAGGTAGGCGCGAAATCCTCCGGCTGAGCTCTACTGCCCTCCCAACGCTGACGGCGTACGATCGATGATAATTCGATGCGGTTGAGGTTTTGGTGAGAAAGCCGACACTCGTTTGCCCGCCAATGATCGCATGTCTAAACTTCTCGGTACCCTAGGGAAGCGCGCAGTGAGGAATTCTTCAATCGAAACGCGTGTTTATCGTGGCGGATGCCATTGCGGGCGGGTCGCCTTCGAGGTGACCGGCGCGCTAAACAAGGCTGAACAGTGCAACTGCTCGATCTGCACCAAAAAGGGCTACCTGCATTGGATCGTCGCGCGCGAAGCCTTCCGGCTGCTGACGCCGGCGACCGATCTGGCGACCTACAGCTTCAACACCGGCGTTGCGAAGCATCATTTTTGTCCGCGCTGCGGGGTCGCATCGTTTTACATCCCGCGCTCCGATCCCGATAAAGTCGACATCAACGTCAGATGCCTCGAGGGCGTCGACCTCGCGTCATTGAAGATCGAATATTTCGACGGGCAGAATTGGGAGGCGAACGTCGCGAGCTACAAGGCGAAGCGCTCAGCGCGGGAGCAGTAATCTTGTCCACCCTGGGATTCAAGCCGCGGGATTTCGAGGTCTTCGAGGTCGAGGGCTTCGGCCCGCGCATGGAGCTGCTCTATCGGCACGTGCGCCCCAAGCTGGTGAAGCTCGGCAACGAGCTGGCGCCCGAGTTATCGAGGAAGCTGCACCTGGAATTCTTTCCGCATGTGGCAAAACACGCGCGGCGCACCGTGAATCCGCCGCCGGAAACGTGGGCCGCGTTCGGCCCCTCGCCCAAGGGCTACAAAAAGTATGGATATCTGGCGCTATGTATTTCGGCGGCTGGACTGCATGCCCGCGCCGTGGTGAAAAATGAAGCCGACCAGCGTCCCGAGATGGGCGCAAAGATCCGCGCGAAGGCATCGGAGCTGGCGCAATCTTTCCGCGGGACCAGGATCGCGCACTACGAGAATTGGAATTTCCGCAGTCTTCCGCTAACGATGACCGCGGACCCGGCGTTCTTCGAATCGATCGCTGAGACATTCGGCAAGAAAACCGGCACCCTCGATGTCGGCTTCGGATGGCGAGTCACCGACGCGCTGCACCTCGATCGCGCTGAACTCCTCGATGCGTTCAGCGAGTTGGAGCCGCTCTATCGCGTGCTTCGATCGGTCTCCTGAGACCATGGCCGAACTATCGAAACACGACCCGGACATCTATAAGGGCACCGCCTGGTACTACTCGCGCTTCCGCCCGCGCTATCCGGAAACTCTCGTCTCCCTTTTGCGCGATACCTTCGGCCTCGACGGTAGCGGGAGGCTGCTCGATCTCGGATGCGGTCCGGGGCCGGTAGCGATTCGGCTGGCGCATCTGTTCGAGAAGGTGGTCGCGATGGATCCCGAACCTGACATGCTGGCCGAGGGAAGGGCCCAGGCCGAGCGTGCCTCGGTTTCAAACATCGAATGGCGGCGCGGCAGCTCCGAGGATCTCTCCGCTGCGGTCGGTTCGTTCCGTTTGGTCACGATGGGAAACTCCTTCCATTGGATGGATCGCGAGCGCACCCTCGACGCGCTCTATGATCTCGTGATCGCGGGCGGAGGGATTGCGGTCGTAGGCGAGGGCGCACCGCTATCGCCCCCACCGCCGACGCCGTGGCGTGTGGCCGTCAACCAAGTTGTCAGGAAGTATGTCGGCGATCGGCCGCTTCCCTGGGACGTTCGCAGTCCGCAGCCTGACGAGCTGCACGAGGCCTATCTACGGCGCTCGCGCTTTACCGATCTGATCTCCCACACCGAGCCTTTGGAAATCACCTGGACGATCGACTCGATGATCGGAAATCTCTACTCGATGTCGTTCTGCAGCCGCCGCATCCTGGGCGATCGGGTCGCTGCCTTCGAACGCGACCTGCGCGCGGCGATCCTTGCCGTGGAGCCATCCGGCATCCTGCGCGGCGAGCCGCCGGAATTTTTCGCCTACCTGGCGTGGAAGCGCTGACGATGGAAACCGCCGCAATCCTCGGGGCGGGCGCGTGGGGAACCGCGCTGGCGATCATCCTCGCGCGCAACGGGCATCACACGATGCTGGGCGTGCGCCGCGACGAATCGCTGCAGCAGTTGAGCCGCACGCGTGAAAATTCCACCTACCTGCCGGGCGTAGAGATTCCTTCGAATGTCGAACTCACGGCGTCGTGGTCCGATGCGGTCGCGGGAGCATCAGCGATCGTGGTCGCGGTCCCCTCGCGATACGCGCGGTCCGCGATGAAGGACATCGCAAGAGCTATCCCGGCGGAGGCAATCCTCGTCAGTGCAACCAAAGGAATCGAGGAGACCTCGCTCGCGAGCATGACCGCGATGCTGGCCGAGGTGGTTCCCAACGTGCGCGCATATGCCGCGCTTTCCGGTCCGGGTTTCGCCGCCGAAGTGGCGCGCGGAAAACCTGCGGCGTTGGTCGTCGCCTCGCGTGACGAAGAGGCCGCTCGAAAGGTCCAGCATCTGTTCGCGGCGCCGACGCTGCGGGTCTATCGCAGTGCTGATGTCGTCGGGGTCGAGCTGGCAGGCGCGGCCAAAAACGTGATCGCGATCGCGGCCGGTATCAGCGACGGTCTCGACCTCGGCTCGAGCGCGCGCGCCGCGGTTATCACGCGCGGGTTGGCCGAGATTGCGCGCCTGGTCGAAGCCGCCGGGGGAAAACGCGAAACCGTGATGGGACTCGCGGGGCTCGGCGATCTGGTCCTGACCTGCACCGGGGATTTATCGCGCAATCGAAGCCTCGGAATGAAGATCGGCCGTGACGGCGGCTTCAAAATCCCCGCGACGCAGGAGGATGGGATGCCGGTGGCCGAGGGCATCGTCAACGCGCGCTCGGTCAGGATGCTGGCGCGCCGCTCTGGAATCGAGATGCCGATCGTGGATGCGGTGTATCGAGCCCTCTATGAAGCAGCTCCGCCAAAAGCTATCGTCGATGAATTGCTCAGCCGCGCGCTGAAGTCCGAGTTCTAGCGCCGCGGCAAATTCAGGAAAGAGATATCGATGCCAACGAAGGAAACCTGCAAAGCCAAGGATTGTGAACGCGAAGTAATTGCCAAGGGCTACTGCCGCAAGCATTACCGCTTATGGAAGGCCGGCGAGATGCCGCGGCCTCGATACAAGATCTGCACTTTCGAAAAATGCCGCAAGGCGCGCGGTCCGAAGGGCAGCCTGTGCGATGAACATTGGAAGGCCGCACACGCGAAGGCCGCCGAAGCTGCACCCGCAGCTGCTCCTGCCGAGGCGGCGCCCGCCTCTTAGGCATTTTCCGAACATCGGGTAGCGTCGCGATGGCTAATCTGATCGTCGCCGGAGCCGCGGGAAGGATGGGCAGGATGCTCATCCTGATGATCGCAAATGACCCGGCGCATAGGCTCGTCGGCGCGCTGGAGGCCAAAGGCGTCCCCGCGGTCGGCAGCGATGCGGGCGCTCCGGCCGGCGCCGGCAAGCTCGGCGTCAGCATCACCGATGACTATGCCTCGATCGCGCGGTCCGATACGGTCACACTCGATTTCACCAGCGCGGCTCCCTCGCTGGAGCATCTCGAAGTCGCGGCGAAAAACGGCGCGGCTATCGTGATCGGCTCGACCGGCTTCACGCCCGAGATGGAGCAGCGCGCGAAGGAACTGGCCGCGAAAACCCGCACCGTCATCGCGCCCAACATGAGCATCGGGGTCAACGTGCTGACCAAGATCGTCGCGGAGGTGGCGGCGATTCTCAAAGACTTCGACGCCGAGGTGATCGAAATCCATCATCGGACCAAGGTCGACGCGCCGAGCGGCACCGCCTTAGGCCTCGGGCGCGCAATCGCCAATGCGCGCGGGCAAAACCTCGCGGATGAGGCGATCTACGGCCGCGAAGGCATCACCGGCGTGCGTCCGCGAGATCAAATCGGCGTGCTCGCGATTCGCGCCGGCGACGCGGTCGGCGATCATACGGTGATTTTCGGTGGAACCGGCGAGCGGCTCGAACTGACCCATCGCGCGCAGAGCCGTGAATCGCTCGCACGCGGCGCAATCCGCGCGGCCGCATGGCTGGTCGATCAGAAGCCGGGACTTTATACGATGCGCGACGTGCTCGGACTGTAGGCGCTAACGGCGCGGCGTCGGCGTGGTCGCCTCCTCGCCCTCATGCTCCAGCGCGGCCCAGCGTTCCTGCAACCGGACCCATAGTCCGCGATGCGCGCGCATCTCGTATGCGACCATGCCGATCAGCGCGAGGCCGTTGGCGACAATGATCTTCCACCACCCGAGTTGTTCCAGCAGGGAAGCATCGGTTACCGTTACCAACCCGAAGAAAAACACCTCGAAAATCGCGAACACGACCAGCACCCCGAGCGCAACCAGCGGCTCGCGATCGGTCGCGGCCATCAAAACCGCGAGCGCGACCCCGAAGCCCACGAATCCGACAAAATGGATGATCGTGTAGGCGATGATCAGCGGCGCCACCGTGTCGGGCGCAGCGGTCATCGAGTTGTTGAAGATCGCCTCGCCCAGCAGCAGCGGGGTCTTGAACGCCTCTCCCATCGCGAGATCGTAGGCGAGGAACCAGGCCGCCACGATCACCGCGCCGATCAGTCCGGCGGTGAGGCCTTCCTGCAAAATCGGAATCCATGGGCCGAGCAGATTGCGCGCCAGCGCCGGATGCCGCGACAAAAAGTAGTACAGCATCGTCACCGTCGCCAGCAGGTTCGCGATCACGATTCCCCACCAGGTGACCGCGTGCATCACGCCCGCGCCGAGGAACATGACGACCCCGACGAAGAAGACGTCGAATGCGCCGAGGAACACCAGCAGCGAAATCATCAGCGTGGGTTCGTTTTCGGCGGCTTCGAGCAGGTTGGCGCCGACGATTCCCGCGACGATGAACGCGCCGAAGTGCAGCACCGAGTATTCCAGCATCAGTTGAATCGCGCTGATTCCCTCGGGATGGGATCCGTGGAGAATCGCGGCGGCGAGCAGAACCGGGGTTTCGAAAATCTGTCCGCGCGCGGCGTCAAAAATCAGAAACCACAGCGCGACCACACCCGCACCGAGCAGTCCAGCGATCGCGCCGTCGATGATAATCCGGGACCTGGAATGCGGCATCGTGAAGTGACTCCGATAAAACTACTAGCCCACTATAATCCGCGCGCGCAAATTCTTCGATAAGGCTTTTTGCCCTGATGAAGTCATCTTCCTAATGGCGACGACCAGGATCGGATTATAAAGTCCTCGCGCGGTCGGATAATCTGTGGGTTTGATGACCGCGGAAGTTAAAAGGACCGATGCGCTCAGGATCGGCCGGCTGCCGATCCATTTTTTCACCAGCGCGGTAATCTGGTTCGCATGCGGCGTGGTGGCGGCGCCATTTCTGGTCAGCCAAATTGTCGACTTTTTCTACCAACCACCCATCCTCGCGCTGGTGCATACCTTCACCCTCGGATGGATCAGCGCCTCGATCATGGGCGTGATGTATCGCTACGTGCCCGCGCTCACGCGTCATCCGATCGCGTATCCGCGCGTGGCGATTTGGCAATTGGTGCTTTTCATCGTCGGCACCATCGGCATCATCTCGCATTTCGCCAATGGGATTTGGGTCGGGACGTGGTTCTCGGCCGGCATCCTGATCGTGAGCATCGCCATGTTCGCGGCCAACATGATTCCGTGCTTATACGCGCAGCTCGGACGCGGCGTCGCCGAGACCGGGATGTTTCTGTCGATTTGCTTCCTGTTCATCGCCGCATCGATTGGGTTCGTGCTGTCGCTCGACAAGACCTACAACTTCCTCGGCGGCGACGTGCTGACCAACCTTGCCAGTCATGTGCACTTCGCCGCGATCGGATGGGTGACGCTGACCATCTGCGCAGTCTCGTATCGGATGCTCCCGGCCTTCGTGCTGCCGAAAATCCATCTGCCGCGAAGCGCGATGTGGCAACTATGGGCGCTGGCGGCCGGCGCCCTCGCGCTCGGCGTGACGCTGCTGCTCGGTTTGCCCGGCGCGCTCTTCTGGAGCATCGCGATCGCGATTGCGCTGGTCGCCTACATGGTCACGATAGGTCGGCTGGTTCGCTCACACCGGATGCCGATCGATTTCGCCGCACGCCACGCCATTGCGGGAATCATCTGGCTGGTACTCGCCATTGTTTGCGGACTGACCCTCGCGATAATCGGCCCGCAAGGCATTGCGGGGAGCCGCATCGCATCCGCATATGGCGCGATGGGACTGCTCGGATGGGTTTCCAACTTCATCATCGGAATGTCGTATCAATTATTTCCGGGCTTCGTGGTGCACGCGCGATCAGCCGCAGGATGGCGCGCGGTCACAATCGCGGAACTCTCGATCAAATCGCCACGATGGCTGGTCTTGCTCGTGTACAATTCCGGAGTTGCGCTCGTGGTTGTAGGATTTCTGTTTTCATCGGCAGCGCTGGCTCAGGTGGGAGCATTCGGCATCGCGATCGGCGGACTCCTATACTGCGCGACGACTTTATGGACACTTAGTTTCGCCTATCGCAAGGCGGTGCCCAGCGCGGCGAATATTCCGTTGCGAGTTCTGCCCAGCTAGCCGCGCGTGCGTCCCGGTATGATGCGCAGCCGCAGGCGCGGCGGTTCCTCGACGTACGGCAGGTCGCTGTCGTCCTCGCGCCGCGACCATTGATAGAAAATCGCGGTGAACACGCACATCAGGTAGGTGCCCTGCCCTACCCACATCAGCAGGCCGCCGAGGATCTGATCCTCCATCGCGCGCAACCCAAACGGATGCGGTCCTTCGAGGTACCACGGATACACGACCGAGTAAGCGAGCGTGATGGGCGCGGCGACCGCGGTCATCGGGATCATCAGCAGGAAGATGTAAAAAATCTGCAGCGGATACGAAAGGCGCGGCAGTTCAGGCAGCGGACTGAGGATCGGCCACCACATGATGACGCCGCTGATCATAAACGCGAGGTGAATCACGATGTGGACGTTCTCGTTGCGGCACATCAGGTTGAAGATCGGAGGATTGTGCGCGACGACAAATACCGCGGTGAAAGTCAGGAACGCGATCACCGGCCGGGTAAAAAATTCCGCGAATGGACGCACCCATCGGCTCAGCACCCACGGCCGCAGCATCGAGGCGGGCACCGCGAGCAGCATCAGCGGCGGAATCACAAAGGTCTGATTGAAATGCTGCAGCATGTGCATCGTGAAGCAGCGCTGCTCGGCCCATTCATCCACGGGCCCTAGCGTGAAAATCGTCATTGCCACGGTCACCACGAACCAGAACCAGTGGCGCGAGGTGACGCGATGATTGCCGAAGGTGGCCGCGCCCACGTACATCGCGATCAGCACCGCGATGCCGATCGCAACACTCGGATGTATGTCGCTGATCCAGCTCATACTCAGAAATAGTGGATACCCGATCCCGGCCCGACCGCGTGATGAGATAGAAACAGGAACAACCCCATCAGCGAGAGGAATACGCCAAGCGCGATGGTGAGTGGGAAAAGGAACATCGTGTTGACCGCCCACTTCTCGTAGCGCAGATGCATGAAGAACATCGCAATGAGCGCGAATTTCGCCATCGCGAGGATCACCAGAATCGGCACCATCACCGGGCGCAGCGCGTGAATGTAGGCCACCGTGATCTCCATCGCGGTCAGCACGATCAGAAATCCGCCCACAATCAGGTAGACGCTGTTGCTGATGTGCGGCTGCTCTTGCTCGAGGTGAGTGCCTTCGCTCATGCGCCCTTAACCTGCTGCATCAGATAGACCAGCGTGAAAATGATGACCCACACGATATCCACGAAGTGCCAGTAGAGGCCCGCCATCTCGACCGACAGCGCGCGCGATTTGTCGAGCTTGCCGGTAAACGACGCCACGATCAGCACCCAGATCCAGATGATGCCGATGGCGACGTGCGTGCCATGCGTCCCGACCAGCGTGTAGAAGCATTGCGAGAACAGGTTGGTCTGGTACGCCATGCCCTGGAGCCAGAAGCCGTAAAACTCGTGGATCTCGACGCCCAGGAAAATCATTCCGAAGAATGCGCATCCGATCAGCCAGATGCGATTCCACAGCTTGTCGTCGCGTTGGATCGCGTTGAGCGCGAGCACCATCAGCACGCTCGACATTAGAAGGACGAAGGTGCTGAACGAGGTCAGCGGGATTTCGAGAATCTCGGCGCCGGGCGGTCCCGGATTGCGCGCCTTGTACACCACGTACGTCGAAATCAACGTCGCGAAGAACAGGCACTCCGATCCGATGAACGACCACAGGCCCACTTTGCGAACGTCGGCGCCGGCCGAGCGCGACGCCTCCTCGGTCTCATGCGTTTCCTGCCCGAAGGTCGGATATTCGAATGCCATTCCCACGATGCCGAGGAACATCGTCAGCAGCCCGAGCGCGACCAGCCGGTACCACATCACGATCCAGCCGAGGCCCATCACAAAGAGGCCCGCCGCGATCACGATCGGAAAGAATGACGGCGCCGGCATGTGGATTGGCTCGGTCGCGGCCTCGTGCGGTACCGGTGGAATTTGCCCGGCCGCATACATCGCGACGCCGCGCGAGCCGGCGCGTCCGTATTTGGTGATCCAGAACGGATCGCGACCCCGCACATTCGGAATGGCGCCGAAGTTATACGCGGGCGGCGGCGAGGTAGTTGCCCATTCCAGTCCGCGTCCATCCCACGGATCGGCGGGCGCCCGTTCGCCGTTGATGAGGCTCTTGATGATGTTGATGTACAACACCAAAAACGCGAAGCCCAGGATGAACGCGCAGACCGTCTCGAACTGATTGATAAAAGTCCAGCCCATCTCGGGCGCGTAGGTGTATATGCGCCGGGGCATGCCCCACTGCCCAAGGATGTGCATCGGAAAGAAGGTGCCGTTAAATCCGATCACGGTGAGCCAGAACTCGAGCTTGCCGAGTCGCTCGTCGAGCATCCGCCCGGTCATTTTCGGCCACCAATAATAAAAGGCGCCGAAAATCGCGAAGGCGACCCCGCCGAACAACACGTAGTGGAAATGCGCCACGATGATGTAGGAATCGGTCTGCTGCAAATCGACCGGAGGGCTGGCGAACATGATTCCGGTCAATCCACCGATGGTGAATTCGAGGATGAACGCGAGCGCGAAGTACATCGCGGTGGTCATCCGCAGGGAGCCGCCCCATACGGTGGCGATCCAGGAGAAAATTTTGATGCCGGTGGGAATCGCAATCAGCATCGAGGTGATCGCGAACGCGCTGTCGGCCACCGGCCCCATCCCGGTCGCGAACATATGGTGCCCCCACACGCCGTATGACAGGAACGCGATGAGCATCACCGAGTAGACCATCATCGGATAGCCGAACAGCGGCTTGCGCGCGTAGGTGGGCAGCATCTCCGAGATTATTCCGAACGCCGGCAACGCCATGATGTAGACCTCGGGATGCCCGAAAAGCCAGAACAGGTGCTGCCATAGAATCGGCGTCGCACCCGCCATCGCCTGGTAAAAATGCGCGCCGAAAAAGCGATCGAGGAACAGGAAAAGCAGTCCGACAGTGAGCGCCGGGAACGCGAGCAGGATCAGAACCACCGTCACCAGCATGGTCCACACGAACAGCGGCATCCGCATGTAGGTCATGCCGGGCGCGCGCATACACACGATGGTGGCGAGGAAGTTCACCGCGGTCATGACGGTCGCGACTCCGGAGATGATTAACCCGATATCCCAGAAATCGATGTGTACGCCGGGCGTGTACATGCGCTCGGTCAGGTTCGCGTAACCGAACCATCCGGCATTGGGGAAGCCGCCATTGCGCCAGAAGAATCCGAGGTGGAGAAAAACTCCGCTGAAGAGAAAAATCCAGAAGCTCAACGCATTGAGGCGAGGAAACGCGACATCGCGCGCGCCGATCATCAGGGGAATCAGAAAGTTCGCGAAGAAGCCGAGCAGCAGCGGCATCACCACCAGGAAAATCATGGTGGTGCCATGCATCGTGAACAGCTCGTTGTATAACTCCGCCGAGAGGAAATGGTTGTTGGGATAGAAGAGCTGGATGCGAATCAGCAGCGCCTCGATGCCGCCGAGGGCGAGGAAAAACAGCGACGACATCGCATACAGCATCGCGACCTTCTTGTGGTCGACGGTGTTGAGCCAGCTGATGAGGCCGCCTTCGAGGTAACTCGGCTCTTCGATGGATAAAACTTGTGGTTGGGCAGCCATGATGGAAACGTCCTCTACTTAAGGCTTTCCAGATACGCGACCAGGTCGTTGAGGTCATCGCCGGTGAGGCCGAAGTCCGGCATCCGCGCGCCCGGCTTCATCTCGTCAGGATGTTCGATCCATTCGCTCAACAGCTGCGGATTATTGGCCAGCACTCCCGCCGCGATCGTCGTGCGGCTCGCCAGATGCGTAAGGTCGGGCCCGACATAGCCCTTGGAGATTCCGTTGATGGTATGACAGGTCGTACAGGGGCTGTTTGCGAACACTCGCGCGCCGCGGCTGGCCGGCGTTTCCTCGGCCGGAGTCATGCCGGGCTCGGCCTGCGATTTTTGCCACATCGCGAAGTCGTCGGGCTTGTCGATGAAAATCCGAAATCGCATGTTGGCGTGCGAGATTCCACAAAACTCGGCGCATTGCCCGTAGTACTCGCCCGGCACGGTCGCGATGAGATCGATCTGATTGACCTGCCCGGGAACCACGTCGCGTTTTCCTCCCAGCCGCGGCACCCAGAAGCTATGGATGACATCGTTGGAAACCAGGTTGAGGTGAATCGGGCGATCCGCCGGGAGGTGCAGCTCGTTCGCGGTTTTCACTCCAGTCCCGTCGTCATAGCGGAACTCCCACCACCATTGATGCGCGACCACCGTGATGGGGAGCGCATTGGCAACGGGGTTGCGCGGCTGGGTCCGGAAAATCAGGCGCACGGTCGGAATCGAGATGAAGAGTAGAATCAGCGCCGGCCCGAGCGTCCATGCGATCTCGAGCTTCAAATCAGAGCTGACCGAGGTCGGCGGGCCCGCTTCACCGACGCGAGTTGAAAAGAAAAATACCGCGAGGATGAACGCGACGATCACGACTATAAAGATCCCGAGGTCCCACGCCGTGATCTCCATGAACATGCCGTAGCACCAGCTCGCCAGATCCGAGCGCGGCGCCATCGTGCTCATCGGATGGCCCGCATCGTCGCCGCATCCGGCAATCAGCATTGCGAATAACCCGAGGAGGCCTTGGAAGTGGCGCAGCTTCATTCTTCCGCGGCCTCCAGAACCTGGGGCGCCGCCGCCGCCGCGACCGTCAGCTTCATTCCGGGAATCGCGCACAGGCCGAAGATGCCGAGGAATCCCAGCGTCACCGCCAGCTCGATCCAGTTGAACGGGACGTACTTCGGCGTGATCGACGGGACCACCAGGACATAGCGCTCGAGCCACATGCCGATGAGGCCGAGAAACGCGACGGTGCCGAGAATCGCGGGCGTCTTCTTCGGCTTGACGCCCATCAGCACCACGAACGGAATCACCCAAATCAGAACCGGCACGGTCCAGGTCGGGATCATCCACGGGGTGTAGATGGTGTAGCCGGCGGGTCCGCCAATGAGAGCGCCGCGCACCACCAGAAAAAAAGTTTCCGCGGGAATGTCGCCGTACCAAATCACGATGTACTGCGCGAACAGCGTGTACGCCCAAAACACCGAGAACGCGAAGGTGAACTTGCCGAGGTCGTGCAGGATGGTGTCGCGGGTGAAGAGATTTCCCGCGCCGAGGCGGCCCCGCAGCACGACGGCCGTGAGAGCCATCGCCACGATACCGCTCCAGAATGCACCGGCAAAAAAGAACGCGCCGAAGAGGGTGCTCTTCCATAGCGGCGCCAGCGACATAATGAGGTCGAATGCGATCAGCGACATCACCGCCGCATAGGTCAGCGCGAGCGCGGGCGCGATGCGACGAATCGCGGTCGGCGGCATCTCGATGTTGTCATTCGAAAGCGCCCACTGGCGCACGTCGACGCGATGCGAGATGCGGATGAACCATAGATCGAGCATCGTCAATGCGAGCAGACAGAAACCCTCGCGCGCGAAGAAAAATGGCGTGTTGAGCCAGGTCGGATTCTTCGCGAGCTCCGGCCGCGTCACCCAGGGCCATAGCTCGGCGCGCCCGAAAAACAGCACCCAGAACAAAACGAACGCGACCGGGATGAAAACGTAAAACGATTCCGCCAGCCGATACGCGCCCGGTCCGCCCCATCGCGCCTGGGTCAGATAGAACGCGCCGGAAATCATCACGCCGCCCTGCGCCACGCCGAAGAAGAAAAGGAAGTTCACCAGAAAGGCCTGCCATGCGTGAGGCTCGGTCTCGGTCATCACGCCGCCAATGAAGCCCGCGACTCCGATCAGGGTGAGAATCGCGCAGATCGCCACCAGCGCCATCGGCGTGCGAATACCTTCCGCGCCGGGAATCATCGCGGGAGCTTGTGGCACTGATGCTTTAGGTTGTGCGCTCATTGCAATTCTTATCGATTGCCTCAGTGGGTGACGAGTTCCCGGGCGCGCGGGTCCTCATGCACGACATCCTCGGCGCCCGCCTCGCGCATCAAGGCTTCGATTCTCGCGATGTCAGCTTCGTCGCATTTCACCGCGAGGCCGAAACGGTCGGCGCCGAATCTTTCCGACCAGCCGGCGATCGGATCGAATTGCGGCAACCTCGCGAACACGAAGAAGCTCAGCGCCGCCGACAATCCTCCGAACAGGATCATCAATTCGAACATGATGATGATGAACGGCGGCAAGGACACGACCGGCTTGCCCCCCGCGACCAGGTTCCATTCCCATGAGGTGCCAACCGTCACTGCGAGGCCGGTGAGGACGCCCAGGATGCCGCCGATCAGCACAAATACGCGCACCGGACTCAGCGGGCGTCCGATCGCATGCAGCAGATGCTCGCTGGGAATCGGCGAGAAGACGCGGAACGCGATGCCGTCGCGCTTCAACGCTTCGACCGCGTGCACGCATTGTTCTTCGGCGGCGAAGCTGCCGACCAATTCGACTTCAGCGCTCATTCACCGTCCCTTGAAATATCCGGGTAGTAATCGTCGCGCAGCGATTGCCGCAGCCAGCCAATCCCTTCCTTCAATTCCGTCATCGAAATGATCGGCAAGTAGCGGGTGAACAGCGAAAACAGCATCAGGAACCACGCGAAGCTCCCGACCGTGATCATGAATTCGGTGATCGAGATGTGAAAGAAACTCCATTGCGACGGGTTGAAGTTGGTCGCCAGCGAGCCCGCGATGATCACGAAGCGCTCCAGCCACATTCCGATGTTCACGAAAATGGTGACGATGAAAAGCGGGATGGTGCTGCGCCGAATTCGCGGCGAGAACAGCACCAGTGGAAATACGCAGTTTCCCCATACCATCAGCCAGAACAGCGGCCCCCACGGACCGAAGTAGCGCATCTGGAAGGTCACCACCTCGAACTGGTCCTGACTGTACCAGGTGATGAAAGTCTCGGTGATGTACGAATAGCTGACGATCAGCGACGTCAGCAGGATGACCTTCGCGAGGTTGTCCAGGTGCCACGGAGTGATGAAGCCTTCCAGGTTGAGCAGCCAGCGCATCGGGATCAGAAGCGTCAGCACCATTGCGACGCCCGAGAGAATCGCGCCCGCGACGAAGTAGGGCGCGAAAATCGTGCTATGCCATCCCGGCAGCTGCGCCATCGCAAAGTCCCACGACACCACGCTGTGCACCGAGATGACCAGCGGCGTGGCGAGGCCCGCCAGCAGCAGATACATCATCTGAAAGTGACGCCATTGCTCGCCGGTCCCGCGCCATCCGAAGGACAGAATCGAGTAGAAGATTTTGCGCCAGCCCTTCGCCGCCTCGCGGGCATTGGCGACATCAGGAATCAGTCCCATCAGCAGGAAGGTCGCGCTGATGGTCAGGTAGGTCGAGACCGCGAAGGCGTCCCATACCAGCGGCGAGCGGAAATTCGGCTGCAGATAACGCTCGTTCGGGTATGGCAACAACCAGTAGGCATTCCATACTCGTCCAAGGTGGACCAACGGAAACAGTCCGGCCGTCAACACCGCGAACAGCGTCATGGTTTCGGCCAGCCGATAGACCGCGGTGCGCCAGCGGGTGCGGAAGAGATAAAGGATCGCGGAGATCAGCGTGCCCGAATGTGCGATTCCGACCCAGAACACGAAGTTGGTGATGTAGACCGCCCACATCGTGGGCTGCTTCAGGCCGGTGACTCCGAGGCCCTCATAGATCTGCCGCGTCCACAACGCGCCCGCGATCGCCACCAGCATCGCGCAGAAAACAATCCACGCCCAAAACAGCAGGCCCGGCGGCTCCATGATGCGATGCACGCCGCGATCGATGTCGGCGAAGCTCGGAGTGGTATTGAGGGGTTCAATCGCCGCGGCCACTAGGATTTCTCCCGTTCGTAGTAGACGTTGCGCAGATAGACAATGGCCGGCTGCGTGTTGAGCTCCTCCAGTGAGCGGTAGGCGCGATTCTTATTCGCCTCGCGCCGCTTCATCATCTCGCTGGTGGGATCCTTCAGGTCGCCGAAGGAGATCGCTTTGGTCGGGCAGGCCTGCGCGCAGGCGGTAATAATCTCGCCGTCGCGCACCTCGCGCTTTTCGATTTTCGCGTTGATCTCGGTGCTGACGATCCGTTGAATACAAAATGTACATTTTTCCATCACGCCGGCACTGCGCGCGGTCACATCCGGATTGAGCTGTAAGTTGAATGGCTCGGGCCAGTCGGGATCGAAGAAATTGAAACGCCGCACCTTGTAAGGACAGTTGTTCTCGCAATAGCGGGTCCCGACGCATCGATTGTAGATCTGCCCGTTGAGCCCCTCATTGGTATGTACCGCCGCAAAGACCGGGCAGACCGGCTCGCATGGCGCATGATCGCACTGCTGGCACAGCATCGGCATCAGATAGAGCTGCGGCTGCGGCTCCGGATGCGCGGGCTCGGGAAAATAGCGATCCATCCGAATCCACGACATGATGCGCCCCTCGCCCACCATCTCCTTGCCGACGACCGGGACATTGTTTTCCGCGTAGCAGGCCGCGACGCATGCGCTGCATCCGGTGCATGCGTTGAGGTCGATGGTCATGCCCCACATATGCTTTCGATTGGGCGCGTACGATGCGTACATCTCGTAGGGCACGTCCGGCAGTTCCTCGCCGACGTACTTTGGCTCGATGTGGTTGGCCAACTGCCCGACGCTCACCGCCTCGGCAAAGCTGCGCCCGAGCATGTAGTCGAAACCGGCGGGCGTGACGTTCGTTTGCGTATCGCCGGTGGCGCGGGCGCTGACTTCGATCTGCAAATGACGTGGGCGCAGCACGGTGAAAGCATTCGCCCCGCGGTTTTTCGCATAGCGCCCGTACGCGGTATGGCCCTGCCCGAGCGGCACCGCGATAGTGCCTCGCGCTACGCGCCCGCTCACCAGCACTGGAACGTTAATCGCGCCCTCTGAGGAGCGCACCTCGACCACCTGGTTGGATGTGACTCCAAGCTCCTGCGCGGTTTCAGGATGAATCTCCGCCCAGCTGTCCCACACAATCTGCGTGACCGGCTCGGGAATTTCCTGGAGCCACGGTTTATCGGCGCCGCGGCCGTCATAGAGGAACGGATGCGGATAGGTATAGAGCGCGAGCTTGGGGATCTCCGGCGCATTCGGGCCGCTTTTCAGCGCGTCGGTCTTGAGCGCAACCTTCGCGGGGGTCGCGTCGGTGAAAGTTCCACCCTCGGTGAGCGACTTGACCCAAAACTCATTGGCATCTTTTCCGCCCGCTAGCTTGGCCCATTCGCCCTTGATGGCTTCGGCAGTGTCCTTCCATGGCATCGGCGCGCCGCCGCTCTGACTCGCGATCGTGATGAGAACATCGCCGAGCGGCTTGCTCGCGAAGACCGGCTGCATGACCGGCTGGCCGAGGCCATGCACGCCGGCGCGCGGAAACGCATCGCGCCACGACTCCAGTGGATGATGAATCGGCAGCAACAGATGCGCATACTCGGCGGTCTCATCGGGAACCGTACCGGCCCAAACCACGAACGGAACTTTTTTGAACGCTTCGAGGGTCCGCCAGGTTTGCGGCATCGAGTAAAGCGGATTGGCATCGGCGACCACCAGCACCTCGACACTCGACGATTCGAATTCCAGGTTCGCCAGTCCATTCACGGCGCCACTCGACCGCCCGACCACGCCGATCCGAAGCAGTTCGATTGCGGCCGCCATCTCGTCGTTCCTGGCGACGATTTCCGCTGGCTCGCCGTCGTAAAACTGCATCGTGCGACCGAGGTTGCCGGTGGCGGCGTTGAGGATGTAGGTCGCCGCATGCAGGGTCGGGTCATCGCCACCGGCGAGCGCGAGGGCGCCGTCGGCTTTGCCGAACCGCTCCGCAATCTTGCTGATACGATCGGCGGGGACGCCGGTCTTCTGACTGACGGACAGGGGATCGTAGGCCCCGGAGAATGTTTTAAGCGCCGCGGCATCCACCCCGCTGTTGGGTCCGACCCATCCCTGCGCCAGGATCACATGCAGGATCGCCAGGGCAAGCATCGCCTCGGCGCCGGGCGGCGAAGCGATCCATTCGTCGCACTTCGCGGCGGTCATGTTGAGGCGCGGTCCGACATAGATCGCGCGGCCGATCGTGAGCGCACCATTGCGATTTCTCGGTGCACGAAATTCCGCATACTGGCGCGCGTATTCGATCGGCGAGCGCCAGGTCTCGAGGAAATCCGCATTGAACGAGATCAGAAGCTCGGCCTGGTCGATTCGATATGACGCCAGATCGCGCCGCCCGAACACCATCTGCGCGGCCTCGCGCGCGGGCTCGTCGCTGAGCGCCTCATAGTAGGTGACGCGATTTGATTTGTACGCGCCGAGGAACGCCGCGGTAATCTTCTGCAGCGTCGGTCCCTGCGGCGAGGCGATCATCGCGATCCGATCGTTGCCCTTGCCCGCCGCCTGCTTCAGATGATCCGCGAACCGCTTGAGCGCATCATCCCAGGAAATTTTGCTGAGCTTGCCGTCCGCACCGCGCAGCATCGGCGCGCGCAATCGGTCCGGATTATAGAGTCCCTGCAACCCCGCCTGACCGCGCGCGCAGATCGCACCCTTGCCGATAGGGTCAATAGGATTGCCTTCCAACTTGATGACGCGGCCCTCGCGCACCTTGGCGACAATGCCACATCCGGCGGAGCATTCGTCGCAAGTGGTGGCGTAGAAGGTCGGCACACCCGGGATGACGTTCTCATCGGGCACGACATAGGGGATCAACTTGCGCGCGGCCGGTTGGCATCCGGGAATGGCGGCGGCCGCACTCGCGGTCGCGGCGAGCTTTATAAAGGAGCGTCTGGTGAATCCGTCTGCCATGATCGCTCCTAGTGGTGGCACACCGCGCAGTCCAGGGTCACGTTGCGTTTGGTGTGACACTCCACGCAAAAGCCCATGTTGATCTCATGCACCGGCACGATGCGATCCATCGTCTTCACGTCGCCATGACATTCCTCGCATTGCACGCCCGCGTTGATGTGCGGCTTATGCGTGAAGCGTACGAAATCCGGCAGCGTGTAGACCCGGTTCCAGCGAATTTCGAAGGGCGGCTGTTGGTCATCGGTCCACGGGCGCGTGACCGGCTCGAGGCCGCCTACGATTGACGCGCCATGACATCCGACGCATTTCGCCACCGGTGGGGCGCCCGCGGTCTGCGAGCGCCGCGCATACTCGTGACAGAACTGGCAGGGAATCTGGTTAACCCCGGCGTGGACGCGATGACTGAAGGGAATCGGCTGTTCGACATCGGTACGCGGAGCCCAGGGCCTTTGAGAAAATGCGAACGTGCCGAGTCCGAAGACCAGCAGGGTGATAGCTAGAGGAAGCAGGGTCCGGTTCATGTTCTAGCTAAAGAACCAGGCAATCCGGTTCAGGTTCCAGTTATGGCCGGTAAGTCGCCTGCTCGGCAGCCTCCAAGCAGGCGGCGCATTTCGTCTCCAGGTCCCGGCTCAGACGATTACGGAGCCTTTCTTGGGCGTACCCACGCCAGGACCTCGATCAGCATTAGTCCTTCAGCGGGCACGCCGCCAGAAAATCGATACGTTAAATTGTCTAACATTGCGATCGTCGATGATCAAGCAACTTTAATACTGGATGGGACCCGGGGCGATCAGAAGGCGCCTCGCGGCTGCTGCAAAACAGGCATTTACCATTCGCGCAGAAGGGCTTTGGGCGATCCGCGTGGATCGTCGCCGGGGATGTTTGAACGATTGTTCACATTTCAATAAATTCTCTTTTGCGCGCTATGTTCTCGGATCGCCAACCCGAAAAAATGCCGCGCGGTGGGCAGAGATTCCTCCAAAAGTGAAATTTTCTAGCAAATTCGTCCCCATTGTTTCGAAGCCCCACCAATTATGGTAGTTCTATTTTGCAACTAACTTTCACGGAGATTCAGCGACCAAGTGCAGATCAAGACCGCCGCGAGACTCGGCCTCTTACCTCCCTATCTCTTTGCCGAGCTCGACCGCCTCAAGAAGGAAGTCGCCGCCAAAGGCGTCGATGTCATCAGCCTCGGCATCGGCGATCCCGACCTCCCGACCCCCAATCACATCATTTCCAGCATCAAGCACGCCGCCGATGAGCCCAGGAATCATCGTTATCCCGACTACGAGGGCTTGCTGGAATACCGGCAGGCGGCTTCGGCATGGTACAAGCGGCGCTTCGGCGTCGAATTCAATCCGCAGACCGAAGTCTGCGCGCTGATTGGATCGAAAGAAGGCATCGCGAATTTCGCGACCGCGGTGGTCGATCCCGGCGATATCGCACTGATCCCCGACCCCGGCTATCCGGTCTATTATTCCGGATGCGTCTTTAACGGCGGAGAGCCATATTACCTCACGCTGCGTAAGGAAAATGGCTTCAAGCCCGACCTGAATGCGATTCCGGCCGAGATCGCGCGCCGCGCCAAGATGCTATGGCTCAACTATCCCAACAATCCCACCGGCGCGACCGTCGAACTGGGATTCTACAAAGATGCGGTCGCCTTTTGCCTCAAGCACAACATCATCCTTGCGCATGACAATGCGTATTCGGAAATCGCGTACGACGGCTATAAAGCCCCGAGCATTTTCGAGGTCGACGGCGCCCGCGAATGCGCGGTCGATTTCCATTCGTTGTCGAAGACCTTCTCGATGACCGGATGGCGTGCCGCCTTCGCGGTCGGCAATGCAGCGCTGGTCGGCGCTCTCGGAAAAGTCAAAACCAACATGGATTCGGGCGTCCCGCAGGCGATCCAGGAAGGATCGATCACGGCGCTCGAAGGTGGCGATGGCGACCAGCTTGCAGCCTACTGCGCCATCTACAAAGAGCGCCGCGACCTGCTGGTTGGCGCACTGCGCGCGATGGGTCTCGCATGCGAGCTGCCGCGCGCCACATTCTACGTCTGGGCCGAGGTCCCCAAGGGATACACCTCGGTCTCGTTCACTGAGCGCGTGCTGAAAGAGGCCGGAGTGGCGATCACTCCCGGCTCCGGATTCGGCAAGGGTGGTGAAGGTTTCGTTCGATTCTCATTGACGGTGTCGAGCGATCGATTGAAAGAGGCGGTTGAACGAATTAAAGCGCTCAGGCTGTAACGTCAACGGATGCCCCATAGGGCTTTCATCGGAATCGGCAGTAACCTCGGCGACCGAGCCGGTAATTACCGGGAGGCGATCCAAAAGATCGCTGCCATCCCCGGTACGCGCGTCGTGCGCCAATCCTCGATCTACGAGACCGAACCGGTCGGCGACGAGTTGATGCTCAAGTGGCCGTTTCTCAACGGCGTGATCGAGGTTGATACTGAAATCACGCCCGAAGAGCTGATGAAGCGGCTGCTCACCATCGAGCGCGGGATGGGCCGCAAGCCGTTCAAAGGCCGCAAGCCGCTGCGCGGAAAATACAAGCCGCGCATCATCGATCTGGATCTGCTGTTCTTCGACAAGGAAGTGATCAACACGCGCGCGCTGACGGTGCCGCATCCGCGCCTGCAGGAGCGCCGCTTCGTCCTCGCCCCGATGGCCGAGTTGGCGCCGACGCTGATGCATCCGAAGCTCAACCAATCGATCTCCGAGATGCTGTCTTCCTTGAAGACTCCGCATCGGGTCTCCCTCGCGCGCGCCGACCTGCTGCGCCCTCCTCCTCCCAAACGCCCCGTCCCGGTGCGATAGGTGCTTCATATCCGCCTCACGTCTCGGACTCCCGCGGCATCTGCCGATTGATAATCGGGCTCAGTAAGCTGTTGGCCGAGCTCAACGGCGGAGGCGTGACATGCGTGAAACTCGCTAGCGCATTTTCTCGGCGGATGGAGCCTTTGCCCCAAGTGCAAAGCCACGCGGCATTCTCAGGTCTCGTGGCTTTTACGCTGCCGGACGTTTCTCCGACGTATCGTCATACACATCGAGGACGAGGACCCTCTGTGCTGCCGCATCCGGGAGCACTTCAACCTCACGTAACTTGCGATTCATCGCGCGAGTGCGAGTACCCAAATTATCGATGGTGTTCACGGCCGTGTTCAGTTGGTTGCGAAGGCGGTCTACGACATCGCCATATTTCCCAAACTCGGATCTTATGGCACCGAGGATCTGCCAAACTTCGCTCGTGCGCTTTGCGATTGCCAGAGAGCGAAAGCCCATTTGAAGACCATTCAAGATGGCCGCTAAAGTCGTAGGTCCGGCAAGAGTTACATGGTACTCCCGCTGTAGGTGTTCGAAGAGACCCGGACGCCGCAATACCTCAGCATAGAGGCTCTCGGTCGGGAGGAACAATATGGCAAAGTCCGTTGTGCGGGGTGGATTTACATATTTGTCCTTAATTGATTTTGCGCATCCCTTCAGACGTGATTCGAGCCCACTCAACGCCGCCTCCACCCCTACAGAATCTCCGTTCTCAGTCGCAATCACGAACCGCTCGAAGTCTTCCTGAGGGAACTTAGCATCGATAGGCAACAGGACCTCTTTGCCGTCCTCGCCTCCGGGCATTCGAATCGCAAAATCAACTCGCTCAAGGCTGCCATCCTTGGTCTGCTCATTAGAAGTATACTGTTCAGGTGCGAGAAACTGTTCGAGGAGATTACCCAGCTGAATTTCCCCCAAGTTACCGCGGACTTTAACGTTAGACAGCACCCGTTTGAGATCCCCCACGCCTGCGGCTAGTGACTGCATCTCGCCAACCCCTTGGTAGACACGCTCGAGCTGCTCACTTACGATCTTGAATGACTCGCCAAGACGTTTTTCAAGAGTTGATTGCAACTTCTCATCCACGGTCTGGCGCATCTGCTCGAGTTTCGCAGCGCTTTCTGTTCTGATCGCATCCAGGCGGCCTTCGACGGCGTTACGTAACGCCTCCTGGTCTTTGGTATGGCTTTCGGTCAGGACGCTGAGCGCTTCGGTTAGATTCTCGAGGCGCTCTTTTTGATGAGCCCCCAGTTGAGTAAAGGTAACGTTTAGACCTGAAGCTAGGTCCTTAAAACTGGTCGTCAGATCGCCTCGCAGCGTTCGAGCCGTTTCAGAACTGGCGTTCGTCAGCTCCGTCGTTCGCGTATCAAGCGTTAGCAACATAGCCTGATGCCGCGCGTCTCCGGTTTCAGCCATGTCAACGAGACCGCGATGCAGCAACCCATCTATAGACACGAGGCTATCGGTCAAACGCTTTGCAAAGCGTTCAAACTGCTCAACCTCAGATGCTCGCTGTTCTCCAAGAAAGGTCATGAGCGATTCTTGTAAAGTCCGGACCGAGTGCGATACCTCCTCGCGAAGTTCTCGCGCTGCGGTGATCGCCTTTTGACCTGAGTCATCAAGCCTAGCTTCTATGGTCTGTTGCAAACTTTCTCGCCCGCGCTGCGCCTCGTCAAACATGCGGCCCAACACCTGATCCAACTTCGTTCCGATCGCGCCCGCACGGCCATCGACAGCCGCGATGCCGACGTCAAGCTTGTTACCAAATTCCTTAACCTGATCGCCGAAATGCTTGCCTAGTTCACCAAAAGCTTGGAGTGTCGCAGTTTGGACTCCACGAATCCCTTCGCCCAATTCTTGTCGCAGGGAACGAGCTTGATCCGCCCCGTCGGCCCTTAAGCGATCACATTCCGACCGAACTATCTCGTCGACTCGAACCTGCGTCAAGCTCGTGGCACCGTCTCGTACCCTCGCGATACGCACAAAAGCGAGAAGCCCGAATAGGGCTGCAAAAGCAGAACAGCTAACCAGAAGATAGATCAAAATGTCGGACATTCGCTTGTACTCTCCATCTCAGATTAGGAATTTGGGTCAGCCCACACTCTGAAGCACCCAATTGCAAAAAATAATCACTTTCTGACTAACTGCATGCTGATTGAACAGACCGAGCTTCTAGATGCGTTTAAGTAAGGTTCCAGGTGACCTATTGATAGCTTAAGGTGAGCCCGAGTTAGCGATGTATCTATTCGATACACTCAGTTCGTGCTCATTTGCGAGGAACGAATCCAAAAAAAGCTGGCAGCGAAGTAGGGAGGGTTGGGGCTCTAGCGAGCTATGAGGGCCCGATGGGAGAATCAGTGCCCGAGGAACAGCGCCGCTTCGTCCTCGCGCCGATGGCCGAATTGGCGCCATCGCTGATGCATCCGAAGCTGAACCAGTCGATCAGTGAGATGCTGTCATCTTTGAAGACGCCGCGCAGAGGTCACCCTGGCGCGCGCGGATTTGCTGTATCCCCGTCGCCAAAACGCCCCGGCCCCGTGCGATAAAGCCGCCTCCGGTCTTATCGCCTCGAACGCGAGGGCAAATTCAAGAGGCGGGGAAGGCGCGAGCCGCGAAGCTGTCAAAGAAGCAACGAAGCGCTAATGCGAAGACGGCCCGCTGGAGAAAAGACTAACTGATGTCTGCTCCTTCGCGAGCCTTTTTTATCTCGGCAAATGAAATGTCTTCCATTTGCGCGTGAGTATAGAGTCGCAGAAGCGTGATGGTCTTAGTTGTGGGGTTCCAATCGTAAATCAAACGAAATCCGTTACTCTTCCCTCGATTGTGGCACTTATCGGGGATGCGGATCTTGTAAACTCGCGAGTCCCACCCTCTTATCGGCCAACCGCATGTTGGATCTAGTTTGATTTCGGTTGCTAAAGTTTGAGCAACCAGATCATCTACCAGTTTATGGCTGGCACGAAGCGTCTCGATATCCCTGGAGTACGCCGGTGCTTCTATCACGTCAGGCGGCCGGCTCGCTGCGCTTGCCATGGGTTAATCCCGCCTCCGCCCTGGCCGCCTCGATTGCCCGGTGAAAATCGGCGCTCAGACCGAGCGCGATCGTCTCTACAGCTTCGTCAAAGGTTTCGCTCAGATGGTCGATTTCGGCTTGCGCAGCGTCGGACCAAAAATCTATGGCCTCTGGATGTCTGCGCAACAACTCCTGGCGAGTCGCGGCCATGTCCCTGACTGCATTGGCTATATTGACGGTTCTGGCCAGAAACGCTCGCACTTCGTTCTCGTCAGCTTCTTGAGATTTGATTACCAGGGATCGCACTTGCGGTCCCACTTTGCGCGCCAGCGAAACCGCTTGCTTGATAAACTCCGACCATTCGCGCCGTTGCGCGTCGCTCAAGCTCGATTCGGCATCCGCGAGCGCACGCATATACCCGTGAGCAAAGATGAAAGCCCGCGTCGCTTTATTGGATTCGGAAACTTCGATTGGAGTTTCCAACATAGGCAAGCTCCCCGAAAAATCTCTCTGTTACGGCCAACTGGCTGAGAATCCTGCAAGCTCTAAATAGATTCGTTTGGCATTGTATCACCCAAACGGCGCTGGACAAAGTTGGAGGTTTTTATCATGCCCAGCTCAATAGATGCTGATGCAGGCAAGATCTTCCGGCCGTGCGACCACCCATAGAGCGGATGACCCTCGCCGTTTTACCTTCGTAACTTCTGGTCGCTTCTTTCTTACCACGGGACGGTTATGTAGCGCGTAAACAGGAATGGCGCGTTGAGGATGCCGCTTAGCGTCAGCAACCCTGCCAGAACCCGGAAAAGTCTCGGCCGCCGGTTCTCTACGGCTATGACGAATCTCCCTCCAAGGATCGCCAGCAACGGCACCACCTGAAGCATATAGGTCGCCTTGATCGTCTCTCCGGTAGCCAAGTTCGCGACGCGAATCGCGAAGACCAAATAGCCCAGCAGCGAACTCACCACCACCATCGCGAGCAGACCCCATCCGCGATGGTCGCCTCCAAGGCCGACAATTGCGCGGATGCTCATCACCAGGCCGCCAAGAAAGACCAACGACGGCACCATCGCGAGCGCCTGCGCGCGTCCGAGCGAGGCGGCAATCCTGTATCGATTGGTGCTGAACGAAAATGGCGTTGGCTCCACGTCCAGCGCTTGCTTTAGATGGCCGCCCCATAGGAAGGGCCCTCGCACGTAGCGTCCATAGACGAGGAAGTAGCATTGATAATCGCCCCAGAACTCCGAATAAAAAGTCGGGATAAATTCGTCGGCGAAGGCCGGCCGAATCGGATCGCTGAATACGGAGTCGAGGCCCAGCCCGAAGTAGAATCGCTCCGGTTGATCTGACAAGGACCACGGCCCGGGTTGGCGACTGAATGTCGCAAAGTCTCCGAAACGCAGATTGAGGCTCAGGTAGAACCATCCGCCGACCAGCGCCGCCAGTGCAAAGGAGATCAGCAAAGGCTTCAAATTCAGTAGACGTCCTTTCAGACTCGTAGCCGGAAGCAGCAACGCGAAGGCGGCCACCGGCGGGAAGATTAAAAAGGCCCACTGCCGGCTCAGAATCGCCAGTCCCAGCATCACGCCGAGGATCGCGAAGTCCGCACGGCGCCGGGGGACATTGCGATATGCCCGCAGCGTCCAGTACACGCTCGCGACCACCATCAGGGACAGCAGCGGTTCGCCGCGCACCATCGAGAAGGATTTGTAGTAGACCGGCACGATCGCGAGTAAAGCGAGCGACCAGAATTGGAGCCGGATCGAACCCGCCTCGAGCTCGCCGCAGATCTTCAAGACACACCAACACAGCGCGATGGAAAAAATCAGGTTCATGAGCTGGCCGGCTTTTCCCGCCCACCATAGCGATACTCCGCCGATCGCTTTCACCAGCGCCGGGACAACGTAGGGTAACGGTGGCGAGAAGAACTCTACGGTCTGATCCCGGTCAGGGAGTTCGAATTGGGCCAGGGTCGCGACGTAGCGTAAGTGAGAGAGCGCATCGTAGCCGATCGTCGGATCGTGAAAGACTACGTCGAAAGACAGCACCACCTGGATTAAAATGAAGACCAGCAGTGGCAGTAATCGTTCACGCTTCAAAAACGATCTCCCCCAAATGACGTACCATCGACCAACCAGCCGGCGACCGCGCGCGAGGACTTTTTCATCGATGGGATTCCGCGGTCAAACGATCCGTGAAGGGATGCGGCTTGAGCCGGCGCGACTGATGCCTCGAAGCCGAGCCGTGCGTCAGAAAAGCCAAGGAGTCCGATATGTGGCTTGGCGGAGCTGCAACGACCTTGATAGAGGATAAGACGCCGTTGCGTAAAAATGCATTCCATAGCAGTTAAAACATGGTTCCTGCTATTTTGTGCATAGAGTCAGCGACAGCAGATTGCTTGGATTCAAATGGATCCTCAAGGGGAGAAAAGATGGTTACCGCAAGACGAACGCAAAACTGGGTAGCGGCGGCGATGCTGTTGATGGTATTGGGGGCCGGAACCGGAGCGGCAAGAGCTGAAACCGCGCACCATTTTGTCCCGAATAACATTAATTACTGGTACGACTCGGCGCACTGGACCACGAACTTCGGGCCCGCGTTTCGCGACACGATCCTGGGGATATCGTACATGGTTCCATGCACCGAACAATTCGCGCTTTGTTTTCATTCCGGCGCCGATCCACTTCCGTGCACCTTGACCAAGAACGGAACCTACGCCAACTGCACTTGCACCGTCGCAACCTCCACCAGCTATGTGCTCATCACCGCGATTCTCAATTACAACGTGTATCTCGATACGCTTGAGACCTGCGGTGCCGATGGCTCGCAATGCACCACTCCCGACACCGCGCCGGTCTGCGCGGATCTGACCAAGGGAAAGCTGATTCCAGGCGCCAACGTCATTTCGACCTACGATTCCGACTCGAGAGCGGAAATTCTTGCTGCTATCGCCGCAGGTTCCGACTCGATCACGGCCTGTAACGGTCCGTATGCGGCCTGTATGACGGCGCCCTGCAAAATGAAAAAGTCCGGTGACGCGGTATGCACGTGTCCGGTATTTCATGGCAGGTTCCAGCTTCTGGGAACCACCAACACTTGCAGCCTCGGCGGTAGTCTGGTTCCGTCGGCCAGCTATATTCCGGTTTTGGATAGCCAGCTCCCCAATTGAATCAAGATGGCCGGGCGAGGGTTTCCCTCGCTCGGCTACTTCGCGCCCGCGCGCGATGATTGCATAATATCCGAGCGATGAAGCTGCGACTGGGATTTCTCGCCTCGCATGGAGGGAGCAACGTGCAGGCGATCCTCGATGCGTGCCGCGACGGCCGCCTCGAGGCCGAGCCATGCGTCGTCATCAGCAACAACTCCGATGCGATGGTGCTCGATCGCGCGATGGCCGCGCGCGTACCGGCCTTCCACCTGAGCTCGCACATTCACCCAGACCCCGCTCGCCTCGATGATGCAATTCTCGCCACATTGGAGAAGCATCGGGTGAACCTCATCGTGCTGGCCGGCTACATGAAGAAGCTGGGGCCCAAGACGCTCGCGCGTTATCGGGGGCGCGTCCTCAACATCCACCCCGCGCTGCTGCCGAAGCATGGCGGCCAGGGGATGTTCGGGCATCACCTCCACGAGGCGGTCCTCGCGGCAGGCGAGAAGGAATCGGGCGCGACGGTGCATATCGCGGATGCGGAATACGACGAGGGCCGCATCCTGGCGCAGAAGAAAGTGCCGGTGAAGGCTGACGACACCCCCGAAAGCCTCGCGGAACGGGTGCTGGCGGTTGAGCATCAGCTTTATGCGGAAACCCTCCAGCGTATCGCGGCGGGCGAGATCGAGCTGGACGGGCTGTAGATCGCTCACGGCCGTCATCAAAGTGACGGTCGGACTATTCACGGCCGGCCCGACCCGCGCCGTAGCCGCGCATCTACGGACAGATTAGACCTCCTCAACTTTGTATGAAGGGCCAACGACGGGACCGTGTGCGATCGCTTCATCAATGGCGCGACTATTGCTGCCATCGAGAGAATCGACCGAACGAGCGTAAGTCGGTGGGGAGTGTATGAAAATCGTTAAGCTTAAACCGCTAATGGCCGTGCTACTCGCCTGTTATATCGATCTGGCGATTTGCGGGTTTCAATCGCTCGGCGCGGCAAGTGAAACCGTCAACCAAATGCCCAATTGGACGATCCTCCGGTCGCATACTATCGGACCGGCGATGGACGGCAGCTATTTCGCCGAGGTCGTCCTCCTCGGCACCGGACGGGGCGACTTATGCTATGCGCTTTGGGAGTCACCGGTGGGGACCTATAGCTGCCCGGGCTCGAGCGCCTCGATTCGGGGAAATATGGTCGAACGTCCGACAAAATAAGCAATGTCGTAACACATTAATGTTGTTGGCAATTATGACGACGTTCCTGCTCCATCCAAGGGCAAACCTGCCCCCCCAATTGAGGCTTTCCGTAGCCGATCCGCCGCGCTAGCGTCATCTGATAGCGATCCTTCGCGAGGCGGTGACCCTATGAGTTGGTCGTGGAAGAAAGGCATCCAGACTCGCCGCGAATTCCTCAAACATAGCGCCATCGCCGGAGTCGGTGCGGGACTCATTCCGATGCTCGCGGCGAGCGAGGCGACCGCATCGATTCCGCCCGGCGAGGTTCGCCGCTACTCGCCGCTGGGCAAGACCGGCCTCAAGATTTCCGATATCTCATTGGGCGGTTCGCGCCTCAATCGGGGCGACGAGGATGTCGTCCGCCATGCCTACGATCGCGGGATCAACTACTTCGATAGCGCCGATACCTATTCGGGCGGTGAATCCGAAACCGTGATCGGCAACGCGCTCAGGGGCAAGCGCGACAAGGTCTACCTGACCTCGAAGACGATGGCCGGCGCGACCGACTCGAAAGCGACAATAATGGAGTCGCTCGAGGGCAGCCTCAAGCGCCTCCAGACCGATCACATCGACGTCTATTTCAACCACGCGATCAACGACGTCAATCGCATCAAGAATCCCGAATGGCATGAGTTCACTGATGCTGCGAAGAAGCAGGGCAAGATTCGTTTCACCGGAATGTCGGGTCACGCCGGCCATCTCATCGAATGCCTCGATTGGGGAATCGATTCGGGCCGCTTCGACGTGATCCTGTGCGCATACAACTTCGGCCAGGACCCGGCGTTTTATCAGCGCTATTTTCGTTCCTTCGATTTCGTCGCGATTCAGGCCGATTTGCCACGCGTCATCAAGAAGGCCAATGCGAAGGGCGTCGGCGTGGTGGTGATGAAGACGCTGCGCGGTGCGCGTCTCAACGACCTGCGTCCGTATGAAAAAGATGGTGCGACTTTCTCGCAGGCGGCCTTTCGATGGGTGCTGTCGAATCCCGATGTCGACGCGCTGATCGTCTCGATGACCAGCAGTGAGCAGATCGACGAATACCTCGGCGCCTCCGGCGCGCGCGCGACCGCCGCAGCCGACATTCCACTGCTGCAGCGCTACGAGCATCTCAACGCGGCCTCGCAATGCCGGCAGGGATGCGGCATTTGTGAGAGTTCGTGTCCCTATGGCGTTGAGATCGGCGAGGTCCTGCGCACCAGGATGTATGCCGTCGACTATGGTGACTTGCGCCTCGCGCGCGACGAATACGCGCTCCTCGGCAAGGGTGCCCAGGCCTGTCTGTCATGCAGCGCGAAGCCGTGCGCGACCGCATGCGTGTACGGGTTACGTCCCGATACGTTGCTCGCGCCGGTCCATCGCGCATTGACGCAGTCAGTGTAGCAGAAGAGATCCAGCTCCTCTCTTCTCGTTGCTTCAAGCTCCCGAAGCGATAATCATCTAGTCACGTTGTTTCGCGTGGGAGTTGATCCGCCACGCATTCCCCCAAGACACCCATAGGCGAGACCATCGCGATCATGGCGCTGTCGATTCTCGCCCTGCGCACGATGCAGGGCTGGCTGTGCCGCATCGCGATGCCAACCACCTGGGATTACGGCCCCGCCCAGCTCGCGATCCACGTCGACCTCTTCGCCAGGGGCGCACCACTCTATCGCGACTTTCGCATCGCGCCATTCATACCGCTGGTGTATGGGCCGGTGGTTCCGACGCTGACCGGGAAGCTCGCCCCGCTGTTCGGCCACGGACCGATGGCGGCGCTCGAGGCGGGCCGGCTCCTCACCATCACATCCACGCTCATCGTCTGCGCGATGATTTTCATCCTCGCGCGCAGGATCGGCGCAAGCGCCGGCGCGACGATGCTCGCGATGCTCGCGTTCATGCTTTCCCCGATCGTGCTGCGATGGGGCTTCGAGTATCGGGTCGACATGCCGGTGCTGGCTTGCGAGCTGTCGGGCCTGGTCGCCTTCGCGGGCGGCGCGACCGCAACCGCGATCACGCTGTTCGTCGTCAGCTTCTTCATCAAGCAAGCGCACGCCGTAGGCGTCGCAACGATCGTGCTGTTTTGCTGGATCTCGGGCGATCGTCGACGCGCCATCACGCTCGCAATGATCTGGCTGGCGATGGTCGCGGCGGGCACCGCGCTCCTGGCGCGGTTGTATCCTTACTACCTGCTGAACTCCTTCGATGCGGTGCGCACGATGGACCTGGATTTCCGCGCGCCAGTGCTGTTTCTGGTGATTTTGGTGGGAGGGAATCTGGGCCTCGTGATTTTCGCGATCATTGGGATCACGCGCCACCGCATGACCGACCGCCTGATGCTATGCCTGCTGATCCTCGCGTCGATCCACGATGTCGCATCGTGTCTGCGCTGGGGCAGCAATGCCTACTACTTCCTGCCCGTGCTCGCCGCGCTCGCGATCATCGCCAGCGCTGGAATCGACCTGATGCTCGAGCGGATCAGTGCCATGCGGGCAGTTCCCCAGCTGGGAACGGGCGCTGCACTGACGCTGATACTGTCGCTCGGGTACCTCTTCGCGCCGCGTCCGGTCGCGATGAGCCTGCGGGAAGTCGTGACACCCTCGATTCATTGCGATCTGACAAGCACCGATCCTTGGGATCCTCACGCGCTGGCGATGCTGCGTTCAGTCGATGGACCGATCGTAACGGATGCGGCCGAACTCAAACTCGTCGATCAGCGCGCCAACCTGCAGTGGATCGATCTGATGGTGCTGACCTCAATGCAGGAGCTTGGAACCTTCGACGACAAGCTACTCCTTGATGCGATCCGGCAGCACCAGATCGCTGCCTTGGCTCTCGACCCGGAGGGGCTGGCGCGAAGCTTTCGCGGCCGGCCGCTGTTCTGGCCGCGACTGCGCCGCGCGATCGAAGCTAACTACCAGACTGTGCCGGCGATCGGTCCTCCATATGTGATGCTTCCGATAAAGGCTCGCTAGCGAAGCGATAGCTCGCAAACCACGCGGACATCAGCGCAAGGAATCCCAGCTCGGCAATCGCTGCAACGCTCCAATCGAAAATGTCGTTGCGGAATGTGAGCGTTGACATCAGCGGCGTCATCAACACGATGAAGCAGTAGCTAAGCATCGCCAGTCGCCACACCTGCGCGGCAACTTCGCGACGCGCCGCGGCGACCGCGATCGTGCCGAAGGGAATCATCAGCAGCACCATGTAGTGCAACCACACCACCGGCGTGAGGATCAGCATCGTCGCGACCCAGAGTGATAAACCACGTCCATGCGGATCGCCTTTCGTATCCGCCGTCGCGCGAAGCGCGATCCAGAGCACCAGCACCTGGAATGAGAGAACCATCACTCGGCGCAGCATCCGCACTCGCGCAGGCAGCTCGGTGCCGAACAACACCATCAGCGGCCGGGAGACGAACGCGTCGAGCGAGACGTTGGCCGCGGCCATTCCCCATCGCGGCTCGAGCGAGAACCATTGATGCGCGCCGAGGATTCCGATGATGCGCAGGAAATTTTCCACCGGCGCGATCCCCATCATCATGATGGTCACCGCAGCTCCGACACCGAAGAGCATCGCCAGGAACCCGATCGCGCGCCATCGCCGTCGCACAATCAGATAGCCGCCGAGCACGAGTGGAAATCCGCGCAGCAGCCCGAGTGCGGCAAGGAGTGCACCCGCGGCGCCGTCGCGGCCACGCTGCATCGATCGGAAAAACAGCAGCACGCCAAACAGCGCGAAAACCTGGCTCTGCGCCCATCGGAAGTTGTCGGCCAGCGGCGTGAATCCCAGCGCGCCAATCGAGAGAATAATCGCGGTCGTGCGATTCAGTTGAGCCGACGATCCGAAGAGCAGATATAACGACCCGACCAGGCAGAGAACATTCGCCAGGAGCCAAACCTCATAAGCATGCTCCGGCGTCATCAGCGCGAGCGGTTCGGTTAGCAGCGTAAACGTGGGCGTGTCGGCCGGATGTACAAACGGATCCGGCTCCAGACCGAGCTCGCGGGTAAAGTCGGTCAGATTGATGGCGTAAGGATCCAGCCCGCGATGCGTCGCCACCGCGCATGCATAGTAGATACTGAAATCGCCGCGCCGCGACCCACCCGGCAGTTGAACCAGGATTACGATGAGGTAGGCGAGACCGGCGATCGCCACGACATAGATTGCAGGGCCGATCGAAGCATCGCGAGCTGAAGGCATACCAGACAAAACACCAAGACACCAAGGTCGGACAAGTGGTGATTTGTCATTAGGCGCAGGATCAAGAAATCATGCCATGAAGACCGGGCCATCAGATGCGGCCCGCAGCGGCCCTCCTCGTACTCCAAGGGAAGATCAAGAAGACAAAAAAACGCCTGCGACCCGAGGTTTCCTTCTTCTTGATCTTACCTTCGTGTCGAAAAGGGGCGCTGCGCCCCGCATCTGCTTCTGGATTCTCGGCACGAACCCTTGATCATGCGCCGACCGATCGGTTGCCGCTTTTCCGACCTTGGTGTCTTGGTGTTTTGTCTGGATTCTTTTCTTAATTTGCCGCGATGCGCTCGGCGATCAGCTTGTCCAGCTCGGTGCGCAGATGCCCCAGCACTTCGTCATACTTGAAGAACCCGAGCTTCTGATCCTTCTTCTTCAGATTGACCGTAGTCGGCCCGCACCAGAGCCCGAGGTCCGCGTCGTCGGTTTCACCCGGCCCGTTCACGCGGCATCCCATGATCGCGATGGTGATTTTGTAGGGCGTGGCGTAATCGGTCATCACCTTGACCTGCTGCGCCAGTTCGACGAATTGCTCGTTCTCGACTCGCGAGCACGATGGGCACGAGATGATGTTGAGGCCCTTGCCGAATTCCGGCACCGAGATGAAGCGGCCGGCCTCGACATCCTCGATGATCTTGTGGCCGACGATGACTTCCTCGTGCTTGCGCTCATTGGGCAGCGTGAGCGAGACGCGAATGGTGTCGCCGATTTGCTGCGCGAGCAGCTTCTCGAACGCGATGCGAGTCTTGATGATACCGTCGGGCGGCAAACCCGCCTCGGTGACGCCCAGATGCAGCGGCACGTCGGGACGCCGTTCGGCGAAGCGCCGGTTAGCGTCCATCACTTTGGCGGGATCGGAATCCTTGAGCGACACCACGAAACGATCGAAGCCGAATTCCTCCATCAACTCGCAATGGTAGGCGGCCGATTCGACGATCGCCTTGAGCTGATCGCCCGGGTACTTCTCGAGAAATGATGGCGCGACGGAACCGCAGTTGACGCCGATACGGATCGCGACGTTGTGGTCGCGCGCCACCTCGACCAGCCATTTCACCTTCTCCGGCACGGTCTTGCGCTTGTCGATATGATGCAGATGGCCGGGGTTGTAGCGAATCTTGTCGACGTACGGCGCGACCTTGTCCGCGACCTTGTAATTTTCCTGCAGGTCGACCGACAGCACCACGCCTTTGGTCTGCGAGCGGATCTCCTTCAGCGCGGCCGCGTCCTTCTCGTTATCAACGGCGATCCTGACGATGCCAGCACCGGCGTTGGCGAGCTGATGTGACTGCTTGACGGTCTCGTCGATATCGGTGGTGCGGGTCGCGCACATCGATTGCACCACGATGGGCGCATCGCCACCGACCTTGGTTCCGCCGATATCGATCTTTCTGGTCTTTCGAACGTTAGTCTGAGACTCCATCACTTTTTAATATTCCCTCGACTCCGCTTCGCTCCGCGTCATTTTGTAGTTTCGATTCGGCCCTCAGACAGCCCGAATCGGCTTCGCGGCGCCTGCGGCGCGGCTTGCGCCCGCTTCGCGCCTCTTTTTCCCCTTCCCTAAAGGGAAGGGGTCAGGGGTTAGGTATCCTAATGCTTATGCTGCTCCGCAACCTGCATCGCCAGCGCGCCGTGGCTGAATGCCGCGCCCGCGCGCATCGCGGCCGCGACCCATACCGCTTCGGCAATTTCCTGATCGGTGCATCCTTTCGCTTTCGCGCGGCTCACGTGCGCATCGATACACCACGGGCACTGCGTCACGTGCGCGGCGGTAATCGCCATCAGCTCCTTGGTCTTGCCCGGAATCGCGCCGTCCTTGAATACGGCCTTATCGAACTCGAGAAAGCCCTTCATCATGTCGGGGGCCATCTCGCGCAGTTTCGCGTACTCTTTCGCGCTGTCCTTAACGCCTAAGTAATCGCCCATCGCGTTCCTCCGGAGGATCGTAACGGCCCGTCGTGACACTGAGCCTGACGACGACCTGATTGCTGCAACTATACCAAATCGGTCCAGCTACAACATCGCTGTCGAAGCCGACCGCTCAGCGCGTTCGGAGTTGAAATTTCATCGGGCGCAGCCGAAAACCTCAGGTTAAATTCCTGTGAAAAATGAAGGCAATCGGCCTTATGCAATTCCGCGCTGTGAGAGGAGTCCGTACAGTGGTGCGTGCTCGCCCTTGGCTGCAAAAATCGGGTGGTATTTTTACCCTGCGGAGCGAAGGATTGGTGACACATCGGTTCAGAACGAGCGTTCGGTTGAATGCTTATAAAATGACCACTATCGACGGCCTTTCGGTCGGTTAAATATTGTCAAGTGCATCAATGTGGAGCGATATCACTTGCAAGTGATCTTAGACCCTATTAAGGTTCCCAATCCGGGCATTTACATTAGCTGAGCAAAGTGAAAAGGTTCGGTCCGACTAATGGAAGATGACGGAATTTTTATGGCGATAGCGCTCCTGAAAGGGCTTGCTTCGCAAGGAAGGAGCTGAGCGATGTTGGAAGCTCAGGTCGTAAATAAAGTTGCGGATCAACGGCCTTTTCCGGACGTGATCCTCAAAAGCCAGTTCTTCGACACCATCGGTAAACGCGCCCTCACCAGCGAGCAACGTCTGATGCTGGCGGTCCTCGCCGACGCCATCAACTTGGTCCAGGAAGGCCATCGCTCGATCAGCCCGCGCAAGCGGTCCTCGTTTTCCGAGGCCAAGAACTGGATTTTCCAGTCCGGTGTGCGATGCCCGCTCTCATTTGAAAACGTATGCGATGCGCTCGCCATCGATGCCGATGCGCTGCGGTGGCGCGTCGCCGCGCTGATCTCCGGCAACCCCGAGGCGATGCCGACGCCGCTGCGCCTGCGGCTAAAAGAGGCGAGCCGTGTTCAGCGGCTCACGGTCAATCGGGTGCGCCGGCGCGAGCCACGGCGCAATCGCCTGCGCGCCGCCGCGCAGACCTCTGCCTGACCACCCTCGCCATTGAGAACCTTGCGATCGATGAAGCGGTCGCGAGGTTCTCTTTATTTTTGATCCCTGCTACCAAATCCTTCTATGTCCGAAACCATCGATCTTAAGAATTTGCGGCCGCTTAGCGGGATCAGAGTCGTCGAACTTGCGATGTGGGTAGCGGGGCCATCATGCAGCGCCGTGCTGGGTGATTGGGGCGCCGATGTCATCAAGCTGGAGGATCCCAATGGTGGCGATCCGATTCGCGGTGCGGTCACTACGCGCGCGATGACCGACGCGCGCGCCGTCCCGCCCTACGAACACGACAATCGCAATAAGCGCTCGGTCGCGGTCGACCTGCGCCGCGCCGAGGGCGTCGACTTTGCGATGAAGATTATCGCGCACGCCGACGTCTTCATCACCAGCCTGCGGGTCGAGACGCTCGCGCGGATCAAGCTCGATTACGCCTCGATGAAGGCCGTCAATCCGCGCCTAGTATATGCGTCGCTCAACGGCTACGGGCATCGTGGACCCGACAAGAATCGTCCGGCTTTCGATTACGCGGCGGCATGGGCGCGCTCCGGCATCATGTATACCGTCGCCGAACCGGGTCAGGCGCCGCCGGCGCAGCGACCCGGCATGATCGATCATGCTGCGGGGCTCGGCCTCGCGGGTGCGATCTCAGCGGCATTACTGCAACGCATGCGGACCGGACATGGCTGCGAGGTGAACATTTCGCTGTTCCAGATGGGCCTGTGGATGAACGCCGCGGACCTGACTATCGGTCTCATCACGGGGAAGGCGCCCGAGCAGGAAACTCGCAGCGAACGCACCAATCCGCTGTGGAATTCCTATCAATGCAAGGACGGCGGATGGATCTACTTCGTGATGATCCAGAGCGATCGCTCCTGGCCGGAATTCTGCGCGGCGCTCGGCCACCTCGAATGGAAGGACGATCCGCGCTTCAAAGATTTCGGCGCGCGGCGTAAAAACAGCCGCGAGATGACCCGGCTCATCGATGAGGCGATCGCATCGCGCACGCGCGCGGAATGGGCGCCGATATTTGACAAGCATCAACTAATTTGGGCCCCGGTGCAGACTGAAGCCGAGGTGCTGCAGGATGCGCAGGCCGAGGCGGTCGGCGCGTTCGTCGACATCGAGCATCCGAGCATTCCCGGATGCCGCGTCGTCAACAGTCCGATCGATTTCGGGAGCGAGCCGCATCCGCCGTATCGCCATGCGCCGGAGTTGGGCGCGCACACCGAGGAGGTCGCGCTCGAAGCCGGCCTCACCTGGGAGGAGATCGGCAGGCTGAAGGAGGCAGGCGTCATCGGCTAGGCATCCGGTTTTGCCCTGAACGATCGTTCAGTTTCCGCCGAAAGGCCTAGCAACCTCGGCCCGCTTCGATGTTTGTTCTCCTGAACTGCAGGTGGCTTTGTTTTTGCGTTATCCTCATCTGCCGCGTCGTGCCGCCTGAGGTCCGTCGCCGAGCCTCAGGACCACTTCTCGGCGATGCCGAAAAGTGGGTTTGTTTTTGCGCTCTTCAAATCTCGAAGCGCTGCGTTGTTAGTCGCTTCTCTCGCTCTTTTTTGCGAGAGAAGCTGGCCGGCGCGGTTCTCGCGATCGCTGCGATGCGAGAACCGTGACGGACTGATGAGCGCCGGTCGCGCCTCGCGACCGGCGGTGGAGCACCCTCGATATTCCCGAACCCCAGCATTTGCTTGATCTTTTTGGCTTCGTTTCGTCATTTCACAATCACGAGTGACGGCGCCAAGTGGGTTTGTTTTTGCGATTTTCATCTGCCGCGTCATGCCGCCCGAGGTCCTTCGTGAGGACGCTCAGGACACTTCTCGGCGGTGTCGAGGAAGTGTTACTGCCGACCCCCGAATCTCGTAGTATAGCATCTCCTCGAAAATGCGGTTTATCGATGAGGCACGTGTCTTCGTGCACGCGGGCAAGGGCGGTAATGGCGCCATCGCATTCCTGCGCGAAAAATATCGCCCGATGGGCGGGCCGGCCGGCGGCGATGGCGGCCGCGGCGGCAGCGTCATCTTCGAAGTCAACGAGGGAATGTCGACGCTCCTCGATTTCAAATATCAACCGCGACTGATCGCACGCGACGGCGAAGGCGGCCGCGGCAAGCAACAATACGGCAAGGCCGCCAATGACCTCATCGTGCGCGTCCCTCCCGGCACCATCGCTATAGATGATGAAAGCGGCGAGGTCCTCGCCGATATGGTAGTGCCCGGCGAGCGCAAGACCATCGCGCAGGGCGGCGAAGGCGGCAAGGGCAATATCCACTTCGCCACTTCGACGCGACGCGCACCACGCATCGCGACGCCGGGCACCGCGGGCGAGCAGCGCTGGGTGCGCCTCGAGCTGCGGCTCGTTGCCGAAGTCGGCCTGGTCGGTCTGCCCAACGCGGGAAAATCGACGCTGCTGCGCGCGCTCACCGCCGCGCGGCCCAAAGTCGCGCCCTACCCTTTCACCACCATCACGCCGAATCTTGGCCGTGTCATGGTGTCGGATGAGGAAGCGTTTTCGATTGCCGATATTCCCGGACTCATCGAAGGCGCGCATCTGGGGCAAGGCCTCGGCATCCGCTTCCTGCGCCATGTCAGCCGCACCAGCGTGCTGGTCTATGTCCTCGATGCGAGCGGCACACCCGCCGAGGATTTTCGGGTCGTGCGCGGCGAGCTGAAAGCATTCGATCCGGAGCTTCCGAATCGCCCGTCCATCGTGGCGCTCAACAAGATGGATCTCGTTGCGAAGGATGAAGCCAAAGCGATGGTGCGCAAAGTCAAAGCTGCCACGCATCTCAATGTGATCGCTATTTCAGCAGAAAAACATGCGGGTCTCGATCCGCTGGTCGCCGCGATTTCGGCCGAGCTGCGCGATATCGAAGCCCAGAAAACACAGGCCGCATGCCCCAGCTAGATTACAAGCAGGCGATCCTCAAAGGTGCGAAGCGCGTCGTCATCAAGGTCGGCAGCGCGGTCTTGTCCGATGTCAGCGGACTCGATGCCGCGGTTATCGTGCGTCTCGCCGCCGAAGTCGATGAAGCGGTTCGCGATGGTCACGAGATAATCGTGGTGACTTCGGGCGCAATCGCCGCGGGGCGCGCGCGACTCGCGAAGCTGTCGGGACCCACGATTGGTGCGCGTCAGGCGGCTGCGGCGACCGGCCAGATCGAGCTGATGCGCTCGTGGGCGGCGGCGTTTTCCGAATGCGATCGCACGGTCGCGCAAATTCTCCTGACGCACGAGGATGTCTCCGAACGCAAGCGCCGTCAGAACGCGATGCAAACCATCACCACCCTGCTCGCCTCCGGCGTGATTCCCATTATCAACGAGAACGACACGGTGGCGGTCGAGGAGATTCGCTTCGGCGACAACGACATGCTTTCGTCGCTGGTCGCCTCGATGGTGCAGGCGCAGATGCTGGTGATCCTGAGCGATGTAGCGGGCGTGTTGACCGGCGATCCGCGCCAGCGTTCCGACGCGCACCTGATTCCGCTCATCACCAATCCCGAGGCCGAGATGAAGGGCCTCGTCGCCGAGAGCGCGGGCCCGCTCGGGACTGGCGGGATGGCCTCCAAGCTGAAAGCGGCGCAACAGGCGGCGCGCGCGGGCATCGCGGTGATAATCGCACCCGGACGCGAGCCCGGCACTATTGCCGCGGCGCTCGATCCGGCGCGCGAAATCGGCACGCTGATCACGCCAGCGGGCACGCGGCTCAAAAGCCGCAAGCATTGGATTGCCTTCGCGCTGAAGCCTACGGGCGCGCTCGGCGTCGACAAGGGCGCGGCGGAAGCGCTGCGCAAAAAAGGCCGCTCGTTGCTGCCCTCGGGAATCCGCGAGGTGCGCGGCGAGTTTTCCGGCGGCGATTGCGTAAGCCTGATCGATCCCGATGGCATCGAGTTCGGACGCGGGCTGGTTAATTATGCCGCGCCCGATGTTGCGAAGCTCAAGGGCCGCCGCACCGCCGAGATCTCGAGTCTGCTGGGATATAAGGTTGCCGATGAGATCATTCATCGCGATAATTTCGTATTACTCGAGGAGCTTGGCTGATTCAGGAAATCGATGGCGCTCGAAGACCAAATAGTTGCGCAACTGAAAAAAGCGCGCGAGGCGTCACACTCGCTCGCGCTGTGCTCGACCGAGCGCAAGAACGCCGTGCTGCTATCGCTCGCGAAGGCGCTCCGAACGAATGCGCCCGCGATCCTCGAAGCTAACCGCAAGGATCTCGATGTAGCGAAAGCCTCCGGTCGGGCGGGTGCATTTCTCGAACGTCTGACCCTCAATGACGCGCGGATCGCATCGATGGCCAAAAGCGTCGAGGAGGTCTCGGCGCTGCCCGACCCGGTGGGTGAGGTCGTCGAACGCTGGAGCCGACCCAACGGTCTGCAGATTCAGAAGGTGCGCGTCCCGCTCGGCGTGATTGCGATCATCTACGAATCGCGCCCCAACGTGACCATCGATGCGGGGGTGCTGATCTTCAAAAGCGGCAGCGCGGTGGTGCTGCGTGGCGGCAAGGAAGCGCTCTCGGCCAACACGCTTCTGGCGAAGATGCTCGCGCGCTCGCTGGAGGAAGGCGGCATCGATCCGGCCGCCGTCCAATTCATCGACACCCCGGATCGCGAAGCGATCCAGATCCTCAAGCGGCATCCCGAGGCGATCGATTTGATCATCCCGCGCGGCGGCGAATCGCTGAAGGAAGCGCTCGCCGGCTCGGCGGTTCCGCTGCTCCCGCATTTCGACGGAAAATGCCACACCTATGTCGATCGCGCCGCCGATCTGAAAATGGCCGAGGAAATTTGCTTCAACGCCAAAGTCAGCAGGCCCTCGGTCTGCAACGCGATGGAGAAACTGCTCGTGCATCGCGAGGTCGCGGCGAAGTTTCTCCCCGCAATGGCGAAACGATTCATCGCGGCTGGAGTTGAGTTGCGTGGCGATGATACGACCTGCGCACTTATCTCAAACATCAAGCGCGCCACCGAGGAAGACTGGGATGCCGAGTACCTCGATCTGATTCTCGCGGTGAAGGTGGTCGATTCCATCGATGAGGCGATTGCGTTTATCGCGCGGCATGGCTCGGGCCTGGCCGACGCCATCGTCACGCAGGACCAGAGCGCCGCCGCGCGCTTTGAACGCGAGGTCGATTCGGCTACCGTCTACGTCAACGCGTCGACACGCTTTACCGATGGCTTCGAATTCGGCTTCGGCGCTGAAACGGGAATTTCCACCAATCGGCTGCATGCGCGAGGGCCGATGGGTTTGCGGGAACTGACGACTTACAAATATATCGTTCGCGGCGAAGGCCAAATTCGGAAATGATCCGCAACTGAGCCGCCGCGACGTTAGATCGATTTTGACGGAGCGTTAATTGCGTGTAGGACTCTTCGGCGGAAGCTTCAATCCCATCCACTTCGGGCATCTGCGCGCGGCCGAGGAAGTTCGCGAGATGCTCAAGCTGGATCTGGTCTACTTCGTACCCGCATCGTCGCCGCCCCATAAACCGGAGGGCGAACTGGCGCCCGGCGAGCATCGCCTGCAGATGGTGCGGCTGGCGACCAAGGGCAATCGCCATTTCATGGTGTCCGATGCCGAGATTCGGCGCGCCGGGCGTTCCTATACCATCGACACCGCGAAGCACTTCAGCACGACGCTGCGGCATCAGGCGCAGATTTTCATCCTGATGGGCTCGGATCAGTTCCTCGAGCTGGAGACCTGGAAGGACTGCGACGAGCTGGTGAAGTTATGCAGCATCGCGGTGCATACGCGGCTGCGCGACGGCGAGGCTGCGGCGAAGGTTTCGCTTGCCGCGCTGAATCGGTTTGGTTATGTTAAGGAGCAAGATCATTACGTGAATCCAGGCGGACAAACGCTCTCCTTCGTTCAAACCACGTTCTTTCCCATTTCCGCGACGCAGATCCGCCAGAAAATCCAGAACAACGAATCGATCAATTATTTACTGCCCGGCGATGTGGTCGATTACCTTCGCCGCCACGCGCTCTATTGATGCTGCTCGTGCCCCGAATTTTCGTTCTTCATTCCAACTCCGCGTACCGCTTTCTTCATCGAGCTATATAAAGTGACGTCACTCGACAAGGCACTCGCCGTCGCACAGGCGGCGCTGGAAAAGAAGGCCTACGATTTGGTGGTGCTCGAAGTCGAGCATCTCAATTCGATTGCCGACTACTTCGTGATCGCGACCGGACGCTCCGATGTCCAGGTGCAATCGATTGCGCGCGGCATCGAGGAGCGCATGCACGATGACGGGCAACATGCGCTCGCGGTTGAAGGCCTGTCGCATGCGCATTGGGTGGTGCTCGACTACGACGACGTCGTCATCCATCTCTTCTACGAGCCCGCGCGCGAGTTCTATCGCCTGGAAAGCGTGTGGAGCGATGGCCATGAAGTGCCACTCCCCGAACCGTTTCGCACCCAGGCGCGCGACCTGCGCCTGCACGCGCAGGCCTGACATAGCACGCCGAACCGCTCGCGTTCGCTAAAATTTCGCATCCCCGCTTGCTCCAACTCGCGAGAACAACTATCTCTGCCTTGGTCTGTACACCGATAGTCTCATTCATATGACCATCTGATGACCATGATTTCATATGTCTCCGGGAGGGTCGACCAATGCGCGAGCGTCGCGAATGGAAAATCGGCAAGATCAGCAAGACCGTGCTCCTGATCACCGCGTCCATGTTTTTGGTGATAAGCGGCCTGGTCGAATCAAAGCACTTCCGCGCCGTCCGGCCCGATTCGGGTTCGCATCGGCCCGACGAAGCGTTGAAGAAGTTCAACGGGATGCAGCTTTACTTCGAGAAGAATGTCGGCCAGAGCGACCCCAGCGTCCGCTACCTGTCGCATACCAGTCGATCCTCATTATTTCTGACCGATGATGCGGCGGTGGTTACGATGGTCGGCGGGTCGGTTCACCCAAGCGCCACGGTTCAGAATCACCCAACCGCCGGCGATAAGCTCGTGGAATCCGCGGTTCGAATCCGCCTTCTCGGTGCCAATCAGCATCCGCAGTTCGAGGCGCTCGAGCCGCTGCCGGGACGCGTCAATTACCTAATCGGCAACGATCCCTCCAAATATCATCGCGACGTCCCCATCTTCGGACGCGTCAAAGAGAGGAACATCTATCCGGGCGTCGACCTCGTGTACTACGGGACGCCGCAGTCGCTCGAGTATGACCTCATCGCGGCGCCGGGCGCGGATACCTCGAAGTTGAGGTTCGCCGTCGAGGGCGGAAGCAAGACCGAGATTGACGCAAACGGCAATCTCATTGTCACCACGCCGGCCGGTCTGGTCGTGCTGCAAAAGCCGCGCGTCTACCAACGGGACGCTTCGGGCAATAGCACGCCGATCGAGGGCGCCTTCGCGATAGCCGGTGATGGGACCATCGATGCGGGCATCGTGCGCCACGAAGTGGGCTTCAACATCGCCGCCTACGATCACAGCCGGACCCTGACCATCGACCCCACCGTGAATCAGATCGTATATTCCACTTATCTCGGCGGGACCGGTACGAGTACCGGACCATTCTTCCAGCGGGAGATTTCGGACTTCTCGGGCGGCGGCAACATCCTGTATCGGGTTGCCGACGCCGCCACCGATGTGGCCATCGATCAGGCTAGCGGCGATGCGTTCGTGACCGGCATCGCATACTCCAACAACTTCCCGACCAGCGCGACGCCGTTTCAGAATCATCTAACGGGAGCCAATTCGCCGCCGCAACAAAATCCTAACGCATTTGTCTCCCAGTTCGACCCCTCGATGGCGGGGGCCGCGGCGCTGATCTTTTCCACTTACCTCGGCGGAAGCGGGGACAATAATCCCGCCGATGCGGGCCAAGGCAATGGCGACTTCGGGTCGGGTATCGCCGAGGATGCGAGCGGCAACACCTTCATTGTGGGACAGACATTTTCGAGTGATTTTCCGTCAACTAATACGTGCGGCGCTTTCGGACAAAGCAATAGTCAGGCGGTCAGCGCAATCGGCACCGGCTTTGTCGCCAAACTCAATAACACTGGGGCCACGCTGACCTACGCCTGTTACATCGGCGGCGCACTCACCGCGAGCGAGTCGCGAGTCGCGCTGTTTCCGGCCGGATGCGGCAATGATCCCAACCCCGCATGCCAAGCCTACGTGGTCGGAACCACCTTTAGCGACGGTCCGGACGGATTTCCGGTCTCGGCCTCGCCCTTCCAGTCGATGTTCATTAACGATGAAATCAGCGCCGCGACCTTCATCGTGGTCAATACCAGTGCACAAGCCCTCATCTACGCGACCCTCTATGGCGGATCCGGAAACGGCAGTAACGGTGAAACCGGAATCGCGGTCGCGGTCAACACCAAAGCCGGCGATCCCGCGCTCGGCGATGGATACATCACTGGCTCAACCGTCTCCAGCGACCTGACCGTAACCGGCGCGCAAATGGCCACGTATTCCAGCACCAACAACACGAGCAATGCTTTCGTGGCGGAGTTCAGACCGTCTCAGACCGGTAGCGGATCGCTGATCTATGGCACCTACCTGGGCGGTTCCGGCGCGAATTTCCCAGGGCCAGGAATCACATTCTCGGTCGGCGATGTGGGAACCGGAATCGCCTTTGATCCCACTGCCGACACCATATGGGTGAGCGGCTATACCGCCTCGACGAATTTTCCGGTTCCGGGAGGCGGCCAAGGAAGTATCCCGCCGTACCAAAACACCAACATGGCGTCGACCACCGCAGGCACTCCCGCGACCGCGGCTTTTGTCACCAATCTCGATCCGGCAACCTCCGGTCCCACCGGGATCCTCTATTCGACCTACTTCAGCGGCACCGGCACCACTGCCAGTCCAGGCGGCGCCGCTCCCCCGGTACCCTTTGGCGACGCTGCCACCGATATCGTCGTCTCCGGGGGTAAGGTCTTCATCACCGGGCTGGCAACCTCGGGAGTAACCACAGGATCATTCCCAGTGAGCACCTCTGCGTGCTACCAGACCAATCGCAGCTCCGGGCTGACTTTCGGGTCAGGGAGTGTTCCGGTTACTTCTTTTGTGCTCGAACTCGATCCAACCCAACCGACTGCTGCGAGTCAGTTGGTCTTCTCAACCCTGCTCGGCGGAAGCGGACAAGCCGATGTCGCAGGAGGGCTTGGGGTAAATGGCACCTCGATGGTGGTTGCCGGAGCTACCTTCTCGACCGATTTTCCAGTGACGCCCGGCGCGTTTCAATCGAGTAACGCGACTAGCAGTATGCCGCCGGGGAGCCAGGCATTCCTGAGCGTCATCAATCCCTCGGGCATCGATTGCCCGCCCACTTCAACCGCAACGTCCACCTCCACCGCGACGCCGACCTCCACCGCGACGCCGACTGCGTCTCCTACCGCCACCGATACGCCAACAGCTACCGCGACCGCTTCCCCGACCGCCACTGCGACCGCGACCGCCACGGCAACTGCAACCGCGACAGTGACCACGACCGCAACCGAAACGGCCACCGACACGCCGACGGCGACTCTCACCACCACGGCGACTGAGACGCCAACTCCAACGCCGACCGCGACTGGAATTCTCACGATGACTCCGACCCCAACGCTGGTGCCGACCCCGACTCCGACGCCGGCCGGCACCGTCGATGTAATCGAACCCGCCAGCGGAGGCGGCAAGCCGGGCTCGACGGTTGGCGCAGGCAGTTTCGGATACACTCCTGCCGACCTCAATCAGCAGGTCATCACTACCATCAGTGTTACAGTGAGCCGTCCGGCGATCTTCAGCTCATTGACGCTGACTGCCTCGCTCAACTCCGTACCTGCGGGCTCGGTGACGGTCACCGCTCCGAACATCACGGCGACAACCATCTTCACATTCAGCCCGAGCATCACGATTCCGTCGGGCGGCGAACAGACGCTCACGTTCTCCCTGGCCGGGGTGATTTCCGGCGGAGAGAACGCGGAATTGGAAACGATGCCGAAGGTGAAGCTGGCCGGGATCATGGGTGGTCAAGAATCTGGAGGGGGCGGCGCGCTCATGCTTTCACTAGGACTGCTCGGTTTTGTCATCTTACCCTTGAGCGACCGGAAACGGCGGCGCGCCGCGATCCTATCCGGAGCTATTCTGCTGATGGCGACGGCACTGGCCGGATGCGGTGGCGGCGGATCCGGCGGGACCTCGGGCGGCAATGCCTCCACTCAGCAAGTCGTTGCAGTCACCGTTATGGAAGGTGGCAACCAAGTCGGGGTAGGCGGTCTCCCTATCGATCTCGGTAAGGTCAACAAACAATAGGAAGGCAACCCCGAGGAAGGCGTCGTCTCGATTTCAATATCGAGGCGGCGCCGCACCGTCGCTAGCTAACCGGAATACGGCAGACGTAGATGGCGGCGGGGGCGCCCAGCACCGTCACCCGCAGGATGCTCGAGGGACGAATGTGCGTCTTGGTCCATAGCTCGCTCATCAGGCGCATCTCGGCGCTGAGGAGAACCATCGTGCCGCCCGGCTTCAGCACCCGGCGAAACTCTGCAATCAGCTTCGGATAAAGGCGCCGGTTCTCCGGATGCGATCCGTGCTTGATGCCCCACGGCAGATTGCTGACGATCTTGTCGACGCTTGAAGTTTCCAGCGGTAGCGCGGCCGCATCCCACTGCTTGATCTCGATGGGCTTGTAGCGCGGACCGATATTCTCGCGCGCGGCCTCCAGCGTGTCGCGATCGCTGTCGCCGCCGAGCAGCATGCCATAGCGTCCCAGGTGCGCGCGCTCGATCAGCACCGTGCCAGTGCCGCAGAGGGGATCGAGGAAGACATCGTCGGGCGCGGGATTCGAGACCAGCGCCAGCGCAGCGGCGACCGAGGGACGCAGCGAACCCGGCCGATGGGAAATTTTGTAATCGCGAAACCGCATGGTGTCATCGCTGAGGCGCAGCGTGAAAATGAATTCGTCACGCAGCATGGTGGCCCAGAACTCGACCTCGGCATTGTCCTCATCGAGGCGCCACAAATGGTCACCATGTTCGAGGACGCCGGCCTCCACCGCGTGCTTGAAATCGACCCGGCGAAACTCATGCTCACCGGAAAGCCTCGCCACCACCTTGAAGCGAAGTTTCTTCCCCGCACGCGCGCCCTTCACGATAGCGACGCGGGCGTGCAGCGCCTCATCGAGATGAGTGCATCCGCGAATCGCGCCGCGAACCTTGTCGAGCGAGGTCGCGTCGTCGCCGAGGCCCTGCCGATATGCGACGATCGCGAAGAGATCCTCGGCGCATCGGAGCGCTGCGAGCGGGGCCGGTTTCGACGCCTCGAAGATCAGCATGCCCGCGCGCTCGGGCACGGTACGCGTCCCGAGTTTGGTCGCGCGAGGAATCTCGGCCTCGATTTCGCTCCATGCGATCGATTGGAATCCCGGCTGGGTCTGGACGATGTAAACGCCGGGGGCGGCGCGAAGTGGCGTCTGGGTTGAGCGCGTCGGGTGTGGCGCAGACTTCTGCGACGAATCCTTCGCGAGGGATCCCCGCTCGCGGTAGGTGGACGTGCTCGGAAATTTTTGCGGACGTGCGGGGCGCGGCGCCGCGCCTTTGTCACGCGGCTGGCGCATGTTGGTTCCCGGCTACTTCTTGCCGCGGCCGGCGTATTCGTGGGTCTCAGTATTGATCGTGATCACGTCGCCTTCATTGACGAAGTGCGGGACCTGAACGATGAGGCCGGTTTCCATCGTCGCAGGTTTCAAGGTGTTGGTGACGGCCGCGTTCTTCATTCCCGGATCGGTGCGTTCGACCTTGAGGTCAACGGTCTTCGGCGGTGTAACGTTCAGCGGGGTGGTCTCGTAGAACTCGACCTGCACTTCCATATTGGGAATGAGGAAACCGACCACGTCTTCGATCAGATCGCGCGGAATCGTGATCTGCTCGTAGTTCTCGGTATTCATGAAGTGGTAGTCGTCGCCGTCCTGATAGAGGAACTGCATCATCACCTGGCTGAGGATGACCCGCTCGACGCGGTCTTCCGAGCGGAAGCGGTTCTCGGTCTGCGATCCGGTTTTGATGTTGCGCAGCTTGGTTTGGACCATCCCGCGCCAGTTACCCGGCGTGATGTGAGTGATGGTCATGACGCGCCAGAGATCCTTGTTGTACTCGAGCACCATTCCGGGACGCAGTTGGGTCGCTTGGATCAGCATACGGTAATCAATTTAAGCATTATCGGCGATTTGAAATGAAGTGAACTTTGCATTCTACCGGCGCCCGCCGGACGGAGCAATCCGGCGACGAGCGCTCCTAGCCTTGAATGCCCGCGAAAGGATTGCAGACGGTCAGCGATTCGAAGACCTGACCATCTTGCAAATCTTCGGTGTAGAGGACCGATGCACCGCTGCGAAGGGCCGCCTGAATGATCAGACCGTCCCAGAACGATAACGTATAGCGACGACTGAGCTTGATGCTGTCCAGGACGAGAGCGACGTCAGTCTCAATAACCTTCAGCAGACCTGAAAGATCTCGCACCTCTCGTTCAACATCATCAGGTGAGAGCGCGACCGCAAATTTTTTGCTCAGGGTTACGAAAAATTCCTGAAGAACCTGGACGCTAACGAGTCCGCTTTTTTCGCGAACTAACCGTGAATAGAGCTGCCGTGCGACAGCAGCCTTGTTCGGTGAATCCTTATCAAAAAGATAGATCAGGACATTCGTATCGAAGAAGCACAACATCAGCTGCGGCGTTCATGCAACTCGTCACGGGTCCATTGTCGGTTGCCGCGTCGCGTCGTCGCTTTTTCGGAGCGTTCCAGCAAATCCCTCAGCGCGGCCTCTTGCTCAGGACTCAGGGTGGAGGCCTCGGTCCCCGCGCCCGAGTATCTTAGAAGGTATTCCGAAATCAGCTTATCGACCGACCAGCCTTCCTGCTTCGCGCGCAGTTCCGCCTTGCGCAGGGTTTCGTCATCGATGGTGATCGTAAGGGTGCTCATAGTCACGACTCCGAACCTTGAGGGTAGCACGAAACGGACGCGTTAGGCAGGAAGCCCTACGCGATTAGAAAATCTTCGACCACCAGGGACGTGAGGGCGGAGGATACCCGCCATTGGGATACCCGTTTGGATAGCCGCCGTTCGGGGGATATCCATTGGGATAGGCGCCATTCGGATATCCATACGGGGGCGCGCCATATGGAGTCACCGGATAGCCGTAGGGGTTGCGCGCGTAAGGATTGACTGGATAGGAATACACGCCGACCGGCGGATTCGAGCCGTAAACCGCCCCATTCGCGACGCTCAAATCGATCGACGACTCGACGAAGTTGTTTCCGGCGCCGTATGCGCGAATGGTCGCCTCTTTGCCGAACATCGTGAATGACACATTGAACGAGGTGTCGCTGCCGGGTGAAATCGCGATCGGCTGGACCAGGCGGCCGTCGATATAAATTCCCGCGCGATGGACATTGGCGCCCGCGATTTGCCCGATGACCTGGTAGCTGTCGGTTTCCGCGATCGACTGCTGCACCCCCAGAATGTTGATTTGCACATCGGTGAGCGGCGCGAGGGAGTCGCCGTCGTGCATATGGCGGCGCGAGGGCGATTTGCTCGGAATCTCGGCCGCGTTGGATGGCCCGCGCGAGGCCATTTCGATTGGCGGCGCATCGCTGACCGAGGTCCCACCGCCCAGCTCGATCATCTTCTCATGGCCACCGGTTTCGACCGGAGGAGCGTTATTGTCCGCGATGTGCGCTTCGGCCATTCTCCCGCTCGAATCCTCGACGCGAATGGTTTCGCTCGGCGAGACCTGCTCGAGTTTGAAATCGAGCAGCACCCGCTGCGCGCCGGTCACGGGCGCCAGATCGATCTTCTGAATCATCGCCTCGGCGTCGTAGATGCCGGCGGATTTGAGGTCGGTGCCTTGCAGATATCCTTTGAGATGGAGCCCGCTGTCGTCGGTCTCGCGACTGGTGATCTCGACACGCGGCGCCGAGCCGTCGGGAACCGTCGCGGCCGCCTCGCTCGCCGGTGGCTTAACTACATCGGAGTGCGCTTCGACCGGTGCCGCGCTCGCGACCGGACCGCCGGCGGGTACGCGGCTCTGCATCGAGGCGAGCTCCGCCTTGAGCGGCCCCCACTTTGAGGATTCGATCGCGCCCGGGTGTTTGAGAAGCGCTTCGTCCACCGAGCGCCGATCGGCCACCAGTGCGGTCATCGCGGCACCGGCTTCATTACGATCGTCCTTTACGATGGCTGCCGACAAAGACTGCGCATCCCCGGCGAAACTCGCCATCGCGCCCGTGACCTCGCCGGCATTGGCCTTGGTGCTATCGCTGGTGAGCGAGTTGAGAATCGCGAAAGCCGAGTCGCTCAGTTGCTCGGCGTCGGCGCGGAGGTCGTCGGTACGCGCAGCGCGCACGCCGAACATCAATAGCGCTGTGAGCAGAGCGAGTCCCGTCACAAAAACAAATCGCATCCGGCGTTTGAGGAGGGAACCCATCGAGGGAATCATACGCCAAAGGACCGTGCTTAAAAACTGCTAGAAGTGCTTAGTTATCGTCTATCGAACCTAGGAATGCACGCCCAAGAGCCGACTTATCGCTCAATCCAGCGCCTGTGTTAGATTAGTATCTGCTAAATTTTGTTGTGGCTTCCGGACGTGCGAGTCGATTTGATATCGGCTCGCGGATTTTGACCTTATGAGTTCCATCGCTATCGATACCGATTCGACAAGGGCCGCAGTCGCTCGAGGCCGAGTACGGTGCGCTGACCGAGCGGGTCGGCTTCCGCCTGCTCGACGATCGCATGATCGTGCGCGTGAGCGGCGACGATCGGGCCTCGTTCTTTCATGGGATGTGCAGTGCCGAGGTGAAGGGCGCGCATCCTGGCGATGTCGTGCCCGGCGCTGTTTCTCACCGAGCATGCCCACGTGATCGGCGACGCCTTCATCTGGTTCGAAGAAGGCGCGCTCACCCTTGAAACCGATCTGACCGCCTGGCCGCGTGAAAAAGAGCACCTGGAAAAGTTGCTGGTTGCCGATGATGTCGAGATGGAGGAATTCCATCCGATGAGCATCCTGCATGTCGAGGGACCTCGCGCGGCGGATGCGCTGTCGACAGTCGAAATTTCAGGTGCGCACGCGCTGAAGCCGTGGCATTGCTCGAAATCCGTCAATGCCGTCCTCGGGCGTGTGCCGAGGTTTGGTGGCGATGCGTTTTCTCTGCTCGGCGATCGCGTAGTTCTGACCGAGATAGCGGATCGCCTCCCCACCGCCGGGGCAATTGAAGTCAGCGAAGGCGCGCTCGAGGTGCTTCGGGTTGAACATGGCATTGCGAAGGTCGGCGTCGATGCGACCGAAAGGACCATCGCGCTCGAAGCGCGCCTCGAGCGTTCGATCTCATTCAACAAGGGATGTTACCTCGGACAAGAAACCATCGAGCGGGCAACCGCGCGCGGCGGGCTCAAGAAGAAGCTCTTCGGCCTGCGCTTCGAGCATCCGGTCACGAGGGAGACCGCGCTGTTTCTTGACGGCAAGGAGGTCGGTCGCGTAAGCAGTTCGGTGCGGTCGCCGCGTCACGGCGCGATTGGGCTGGCGATCCTGCATCACAGCGTATGGGCGCCCGGCATTGCGCTCGATGCGCGCGAGGAGACTGGTGACATCAAGGCGATCGTGAGCGAACTTCCATTCGACAAATAGTTCGTAATGAGTGATTAAATTCTGGACTTGCAGTCCTGATGTGAAATTATCGGAGGAGCAATGGCCAATCAGCTTGGAAAACGATATCAGTGCGAGAAGTGCGGCACCGAGGTACTCTGCAACAAAGCCGGGACCGGAGAATTGGAGTGCTGCGAGGGTCAGATGAAGATCAAGGAGGCCAAGCCGCTTCCCTCTTCAGACTGAGCGCAACGCGACATGGAAATGCCGTCATACGCGGAGACGGCGCAAGATCGGAATGGATCCGGGTGGGTCGAGGATTCGAGAAGTAGATGGCGCTTGATAAAGCCGACCTGGTTCTTCACGAAGGAGTGGTCTTCGGGCATCCGGACAGCGACTCGGTCGCGATTCTCGAGGGGTCGATCCTCGCGCACGGCAAATTCGCCGATCTGAAATCGATGGTTGGGCCGCGCACCCATCTGCTCAAGATGGCGGGGCGCACGGTCATCCCGGGCTTCATCGATTCGCATCTCCATTTCATGGAAGCGGCGGCGGCCGCCACCGGCGTCTCGGTCTGGAAGTATCGCACCCTCAATGAGCTGCTCGCCGAGCTTCGTTTAGCTGCCGGCAAGACGCCGCCGGGCAACTGGCTGCGCGCCTTCGGATGCGATGAGGCATTGATTCGCGACGGCCGCGGTCCCTCGCGCGAGGAACTCGACCAAGCCGTCCCGAAAAATCCCCTGCGCATTCGGCATTCGACCCTGCACGGCTCATGGCTGAATTCCCGCGCGCTCAACTCCCTCGGAATCGAGAAGCCCGACTTTCAACCCCCCAACGGAGCGCTCGTCGTCAAAGACGCGACCGGACACGCAACCGGACTGGTAGTCGGGATGGAAGAATGGATCACTTCCAAACTTCCGCTCGTGACCGCCGCCGAGGCCGAGGCGCGCGCGCGCATCTTCAGCCGCGAGCTCGCCGCCGCTGGGGTGACCGCGTTCACCGACGCGAGCCCTCGTAACGATGCGGCGCAGGTCGAGGTGTTCGGCAAGCTGGTGGCCTCGCGCTCGATATGCCAGCGGGTCGGCGTCATGCTCGGTTGGCAACATCTCAACACGCTCCCGGCGGCCTCCACGGCAGCGCGCAACGGGGGCATCGCGATCGCGGGGGCGAAGTTTATGCCCTACGGTGGAAATCAGGCTAATGCGTTGGCGCGTGAAGTTCGCTATGCCGCATCGATGGGACTCGATTGCGCGTTCCATGCGACCGAAGTCGAGGAGCTCGACGCGGCGTTGGGTGCGATCGAAGTCACGCTCAAGGCCTTGGGACCGGATCAGGCGCAGCGCGTGCAATTCCGCATCGAGCATGGCGGCCTGATCCCGCCGAATTACGTCAGCCCGATTCGCGCCGCCAACGCATGGGTCGTCACCAATCCGGGTTTCATCTATTACCGTGGTGCCAAGTATGCGGGCGATCCCGGATTGATTCCGTATCTCTATCGACTCAAGAGCTTGCGCGAGGAGGGCATCCGGCTCGCCGCGGGTAGCGATGCGCCGGTAACCCCTGCAAAACCGCTGGTCGCGATTTCCGCCGCGATGGAGCGCACGTCCTTCGAAGGCTACGAACTCAACCAAAATGAGAAGGTCGACTTGCAGCAGGCCTTCGCGATGTTTACCAGCTCGGCCGCGCGTCTGGCCGGTCTGCGCGCCGGCGCGATCGAGCCCGGCTTGCTCGCCGACATGGTCATTCTCGGAAAGAATCCCGTCGGCGCGACACCGGCCGACCTGATGAACATTCCGGTAGACATCACGCTCGTGGGCGGGCGTATAGTCTATGAGCGCGGTCGTCCGGCGATTGCGCAGAGCGATACCGCCGACCTGCATTCTGGTCAATAGCTCAAAAGCACGGTCGGCAACTCAAAATGCCCGACGAGACTGTATCAGCGTCATCGCACGATAGTGGCGCGCCTGCGGTGCTTTTCGAAAAGCGCGGCGTGGTCGCATGGGTGACGCTCAATCGCCCCCTCCAGCTCAACGCCTACAACATGGCGATGCGCGATGCGCTATTCGAAATCCTGAGTGCCGTTCACGATGATGCCGACATTCGCGCGATGGTGCTGACCGGCGCCGGCAAGGCTTTCTCGACCGGCGGCGACCTGAGCGAATTCGGCAGTGCGCCCTCCCCGACCATCGCGCGATGGGTGCGTTTTCGCCGCGACGTATGGGGCCGGCTGCGCGCCCTGCCAATTCCCACCGTCGCCGCACTCCACGGCTTCACCGTCGGCGGTGGGCTGGAAATGGCGCTTCTGTGCGACGTCGCTATCGCGGCCGAGGACACCCGCATCAGCCTGCCGGAGACCGGCGCCGGCATGATTCCGGGGGTCGCCGGCACGCAAACCGCGCCGCGCCGATTGGGTTTCGGTCGCGCGATGGATCTTTGTATAACAGGACGTTGGATTGACGCGCGCGAGGCGATGCTTGTAGGTTTGGTCGCCGAAGTCGTCCCGGGGCAGGATTTGGCCAGCCGCGCATTGGAACTTGCGCTGGCACTGGCGCGGCTTCCACGCGAACAGGCAGCGTTGCTCAAACTTGCGATATGGGAAGGCCTCGAATTGCCGATGCGCGATGCGATCGCGCTGGAACGGCGTTTGGCTGAAAGATATAGGATGATTTCCGCGCCCGCCGCGAAGGCCACCGTAACTTCAGCCAAGCGCGCGAAGCATTTCGCTCGATAGAGCAGCCGCAGCAGGAGGACAGCGGGTCAGTGAATACAGTTAACTTCGTCACGATTCCGGCTTCGATCGTTCCCGATCAGGAAATCGTGGTCTCCGGCGATCGCCGCCTCACCTATGCGCAGCTCAACGAGATCGTCAGCCGCTATACCGCGGTCTTCAAGCATCTGGGGCTCGGGCCCCGCGACGTAGTCGCGGCGCTCGATACCAATTCGGAGCGCTACATCGCCAGCTACTATGCGGCGGCGAAGGCGGGGCTGACGTTCTTGCCGCTCAACTATCGCGCCAAGGATCCCGAGCTCGAGTACATGATCAATACCGCCAAGGCCAAAGTGCTCTTGGTCGGCGATCGGTACCTCGATCTGGTAGGGCGCATCCGGCAGCGGCTCAATGTGAACGAAGTGGTCGCAATCGGCGATGGCGATGGCAATATGTATAAGCTCTCGGAACTCGCCCGCCGCACTGAACCCGACGAGACCGAGGCGGAAGTCGAAGAGGAAGACGTCTCAGTCCTGATGTACACCAGCGGTACGACTTCGCTACCAAAAGGTGTGATGCTGCGCTTCCGCGATTTCGTCGCTTATGTCACCGCGAACGTCGAAATGGCTGATGGGACCGATCGTGGAGTGGCGCTGGTGTGCGTGCCGTTTTACCACATCGCCGGGACCACCGCGATGATGACCAACATCTGGACCGGCCGCAAAGTTATCGTCATGCCGCAATTCGATCCGAAAGCGTGGCTCAAGCTGGTCGCCGACGAAAAAGTCACTCATGCGTTCGTCGTCCCCACCATGATGAAGCAGCTGCTCGACGAGCCCGGTTTTAAGGACGTCGACTTTTCCAACCTGACCAACCTCGCCTACGGTGGGGCGCCGATGCCGATCCAGGTCATTCGCCGCGCGATCGAGGCGTTCCCGAGTACCGTCGGTTTCGTCAACGCATACGGCCAGACCGAGACGACTTCGTCGCTCACGGTGCTTGGTCCCGACGATCATCGAATCGAGGGGACTGCGGAGCAGAAGGAGCTGAAGCTGAAGCGCCTCAACTCCATCGGCAAGCCGCTGCCCGACGTTGAGATTAAGGTTCGCGACGACGACGGCAAGTTTCAGGGCGCCAGCGTGGTCGGCGAAATCTGCATCCGCACCCCGCGCATCATGAAGGGCTATGCGGGACGCGAAGACGATTCGGCGTTGCCCGACGGATGGCGCGCGACCGGCGACCTCGGGTGGGTTGACGAAGAAGGCTACGTGTTTTTCGCGGGCCGTAAGGACGACATGATCATTCGTGGCGGCGAGAACATCGCGCCCGCGGAAATCGAAACCGTTCTCATGAGTCATCCTTCGGTTGACGAGGTCGCGATCATCGGCGTGCCTTCGGTCGAATGGGGCCAGGTCGTGAAAGCATTCGTGGTCAAGCGGCCCGGTGAGAACGTCACCGAGAAAGAGCTCATCGATTTTTGCCGCAAGCGCCTTTCGAGCTTCAAGTGTCCCGAATCGATCGAGTTCATCGACGCGCTGCCCAAAAATCCACTCGGGAAAATTCTGCGAAAAGAACTGCGCGCGATGCTTTAACAGGTTTTTGGGGGACGGCGTGAAAAAAACTCGCGGTGGCGCCGTACAAAAATCCGCAAAATCGGGAAGCGTTAAGATCGCAACCGCGGGCGGATGCGTTACCGCGACGCTCACCTCGCCCTCGAATGGCAATCGCATCAGCGCTGCGATGGCAACCGAGCTGATGGAACTTTTCGAACGCGTCGAGGATGACGGCGACCTCGCGATGCTCGCCATCACCGGCGCGGGTGAGATTTTCTGTAGCGGCTTCGACGCGGAAGTGAACCCCAACCTGGTCGAGTCGCTTGCGGTCATCTCGAAACCTACCGTGGCGATCATCAACGGCGACGCGCTCGACGAAGGGCTGGAACTGGCGATGGCAGCCGACCTCCGCATCGCATTGGCCGACGCACGGTTGGCATTGACGCAGCCCTCACGCGGCGAGATGCCTCGCTTCGGAGGGACACAGCGCCTGCCGAGGCTGGCGGGTGTCGCCAACGCGATCCGGATGCTGGTGGGAGGTACCACCATCGATGGCAACGAGGCGATGCGTATCGGGCTGGTGACGTATCTTGCGGGCAGTCCTAAAGAACTCGGCGCGCGGTCCGGCGAAGTCGCGCAGGCGATCCTCACGCGTGGGCCGGTGGCAGTCAGAATGGTGAAAGATGCGGTCCGGAAGGGATACGATATGACGCTGGATCAGGGCATCAGGCTTGAAGAGGATCTGTATGCCCTGCTACAAACCACCGCCGACCGTGCGGAAGGCGTGCGGGCATTTTTAGAAAAGCGCAAGCCGCTTTTTCGCGGTGCGTGAATATATTTATCTGGTAAATCGAACGACAGGAGATTAGTGGGGCCGATGGCTAACCAGTTAGGCAAAGTTTACATCTGTAGCAAATGCAGTTCGCAAGTGATCGTGACCAAGGGCGGCACCGGGATGCTGAAGTGCTGCGGCGCCCCAATGGAACAAAAGAAGTGACCTTGCGGCATCGCCCCGTGGTCATCCCGAGCGCGGCGCGAAGGATCCCGAATCCACAGACCCGGTCATTTTAAGCCGCCGCTTTCGCATTGGAGAAACTCGGCTATGGATGCCAACACTTTTGTCGCCGAGTTGATTCGCGAGAACGATCAGCTCCTCGCACGCCTGGCGCCGGCCGCGATGCTGACGGCCGAGGTCGGCGGCGACCTGGCCCCCGCCAAGCTGCTGCGCGTCGCGCTGAAAAATGAACTCGAGGCGAGTGAGATTGCGGCGATGTGGCTGCCCTCCGCCGGAGGCGTCGCGCTGAAGCTCGGCCTCGCGCGTCAGGCCGGCGACGAGGCCAAGCACTACGGCCTCATCGAGGGGCGTCTGCGTGAGCTCGGCGACGACCTCGCAGGATTCAATCCGCTCGCGGCCGGCTACAGTCCCATCTTTCAATATCTCAAGGGACTCACGACCGACGTCGAGCGGGTGGCGGCCGGACAGTTCACCCGCGAGGCGATCGCGATGGTGAAAAACCGCCAGTTCATCGAGTTGTGCGAACGAGCCGGCGACGAGCAGACTGCGCGGCTTTATCGCGAAGTCATCGAACCCGATGAGCGCTTCCATCATGAGATGGGCGTGAAGTTTCTGCGCGAGCTCGCAACCGACGCGGATTCGCAGGCACTCGCGCGCGCCGCGCGGCTTCGCACCATCGAGCTGGCCGAGGAGCTGCAGAACCTGGCCTTCACGCGCGGCAAGATTCATCACGCACCCGGCTGCTGATTTCGCAAGGATTCCAGAATGATCGGGACCATCTTCCTCGGAATGATTGCGGGCTGGATCGCGGGCCTGGTGATGCGCGGCTCCGGCTTCGGAATCATCGCCGACATCATCATTGGGTTGGTGGGAGCGGTGATCGGCCGGTGGATTTTCAGCTTCATCGGGGCGACGCCGCACGGGCGCATCGGCTATCTGACGATGTCGGTGGTCGGCGCGATTGTCTTGGTCGCGATCGTTCACGCGCTGGAAGCATCGCGCTAGAAATCCGTTTTCTTGCCCATTAAGGCCTACTTCCATCGGTATGCACATACGTGCATACTCGTAATTGTTAGATGACCTTCGAATGGGACGAGCGCAAGGCACGAACCAATCTCGAAAAGCACGGGATAGACTTCGCCGATGCCGCAACAGTGTTGAACGACGATTTTGCGATCGTAATTCCCGACGATCATCCAAGCGAAGAGCGCTTTGTGGCTCTAGGCGTCGATTTGATGAGACGGCTCCTTGTCGTGGTTTTCGCTCCACGTGGTGAGAGCATTCGGATAATTTCGGCACGCAAAGCAAATCGGCGGGAATCCAAGGACTACGGGCGGAAGCTATGAAAAAAGACTACGACTTTAGCAAAGGAAAGCGGGGCGCGGTGGTACCACTCGGCGCCGGCAAAACTCGAATCACGATCCGTATCGACGACGACATTCTCGAATGGTTTCGCGAACAGGTTCATCGCAGTGGCGGCGGGAACTATCAGACCTCGATCAACGATGCGCTGCGTCGATTCATCGAACAAGGTTCGATGGAACAGACGCTTCGGCGCGTCCTGCGCGAAGAACTTCGAACCAAGTCGAAGGCCACAGCCCTCCGGGCTGCTACACCGCGCTGAAGCCTTCGCGGCTGTACAGGACGCGATGCTCTCCCAGTCGGGCGCGCATCGACGCGAGGAGTGGCTCCTCGGCGCCGGGGTTGAACCATCCCTCATAGCCGAGGCGATCGTACAACTCCTCGATGCCGAGGGAGCGTGAGCGGCGGCCTCCGGAGCCATCACCGGCGAAGTAGCTGTCGACGATTACGCGGTCGGCAACCTCGTCCGCGAGTTCCGCAAAATGCTCCGGACGATTCGGCATCATCGGCGAGATGGCGAGCTGGACCGGAATTCCCGCGTCACGCATCGTGCGCGCAGTCTTGACGCGGCGTTCAACTGACGGCGAGGTAGGCGTCAGCGCGCGGCGCACGGTGTCGTCGTCGGTCTCCAGCGTGATGGACACGATCACGCGATCGCCGAGTTGCTTCAGCAGATCGAGGTCGCGCTCGACCATCGGACTGCGCGTCTGCAAGAGCACGCGCCGAATCGGATACTCGGCGAACGCCTCCAGCGCATCACGTGTGAGGTGGAGCCTCCGTTCGAGGCCTTGATACGGGTCGGTCGCGCTCGACATGAACACCGTCGCGGATTCGAGGCGGCCGGCTTTGCGCATCGCCGCGAGTTCCGCGAGCAGTCGCTCTTTCAAATTGATCTTCGCGATGACCCAGCTTCCCCACGGCGCGCCCTCACCCTTCATCGCGATGGGCAGCGCGCGCACGTAGCAGAAAGGACATCCGCCGCCTGCGCCGAATGCGCATCCGATGTATGGGTTCAGCGAATAGGCAAATCCTTTGAGGAATCCGCCGGTGGGATTAAGCGCGCGTGCAGTCCGCTCAAATTTGTAGCTGCGCGAAGACATCGCCATCGTGGTGCTCCCGGCACCCTCACCCGATACGCATCACGCTCGCGTGACGCGCATCGACCTCTCCCAATGTGCGGCCTCGCAAGCTCCGCCGCGGGAGAGGAGATTCAAGAGGCCGGGGAATAAAACGCCAAGGTGCCCGCGCGTCCGGACCGAGGCGGCCTGCCATCCACCGGCTCAATCCACAATTGCGGCTCAGGCGTCGGGCCACCGCCCTGCTCCGGCGCGGCCAGCAATCGCACTCCGGCGAACACGAATTCGCTGGAGTCAGGCGCCCAGATGGTGTGCGAGAGCGCGAGCTGATCGAAGTAATGATACGCCACCGTCTCATCCTGCGTGGCGAGGAACATGTCGAGCTTGCGGGTCTTGTCGTTTTTCAAATCGATCAGTTCCCATTGATAAAACGGGCGATCCGCCGGGACCGCAATATAGGCGAGATATTTTCCGTCCGGCGAATAGAAGTAGGCCGCGACGTCCTCGCCGGTCAGGCGCTTCGATTCCGCATCGGTAATGTCGACCACGCGAATCCCGTGCAAAACCGAATCGGCGCCGATGACCGCGCTCGAGTACGCGAGGTGGCGCGAGTCGGGCGCCCACACGAAGCTGCTCTCGCCGATGGGCAGACTCGCCATCACTTTCGGATTGCTCCCATCCGCATCGGCAACCGCCAGATAAGATTCGGCGTTGTTGTTCTCGATGTAAGCGAGATGTTTTCCGTCCGGGGACCAGCACGGCGTCTTGAACGGCAGCCGGCCACGCGACATCGTGCGCAGCGAGTCCTGGCTGGTGGGCGAAACGCTCATCAGGGTGACATGCTCGGAGCGCGACTGGTTGCTGTTGTTGGTGTGCACCACCAGGCGATCGGCGGTGCGATTCCAATCGTAATAAATCGGCATTCCGCTCAGCACCATCCGCACCGGCTTCTTTTCCTTGATCTCGGCCAGAATCAGGCTCAGTCCCTCGGGCTCGCCGAGCAGGAACGAAACGTTTTTGCCGTCGGGGGTCCAGAAAACATAGTCGACGCGCTCGTTGCGGCTGGCGAAAATCGGAATCGAATAATGCTTGGCAAAGTCGAACACCGAGATTCCGAATTGATTCCCGTCCGCGTCACGGCCGATCCACGAATACGCCAGCTTGCTGCCATCGGGCGAGAACGTCGGCCAGCCATATTTGGTGACCGGCACGCGCGGCGCTTCCGGCTCCTCTTGCGAGGGCGGCATGTCGGGCATGTCGAATTGCGCGTTCATCGAAACCGGGCGAATTCCGGCGCGCGCTCGCACTTGCAAACCCTTGACCGGACAGGTGAGGCACTCGACCTTCGCGCAATCGCCCGCGCAAACGTAGAGTTGGTCGTCGGTGCCGAGGATCACGATGCGCGCGGCCTTGCCCGCGGCAAAGGCGGACGGCGCGAACATCGCCGCCGCGGCGGTCAGCGTGAACAGGATCAGAAGGGTTTTCGGGATCAAACTGGAAGGGTGACAATTCGGACTCATCGCCGTTAAGGATTGCGCCGCACCATCGACAACGCAAGGGCGACAACGCAAGGGCGCATCGGATCGTGGGTAAACCCGGCCGATGGCGTTGACATGCGGCACCATAAACATGAAAACTGGAGGGTATGAGGCGAGCGATTATTTTGTTGAGTGCCGCCCTGATCCTTGGCGTCCCGCATCTGGCCCGCGCGCAGTACGAAGATCCGGACCGGCAGAATCCGAACGAATATACCGACGAGGATTCGCAGCCGCTGCGCATCGTGGCCTACTTCGTGGCGCCGCTTGGGTATGCGCTCGAATGGGGCGTGGCGCGGCCGCTGCACTATCTGGCGACGCAGACTTTTCTTGCGCCGGCCATGAACGCGGAGACGCGTGAGCCTACCTTCACGCCGCCCGCGATTGCGGAGATTCCGCTCGACGATGTGGGCGACGAACCGCCGCGGCCTTCGCGTTTTTCCAACGACGTCAGGACCAAAAGCACCGAGGAAACGCGGCCGCCGTCGACCGGCAAGGGAGCCCCGACGGGTGCGGGAACCGGCGCCGAGACGCAGACGGTCATTCAATGATTCTCGTAGCGAATCACGTGCATCGATAGCGGCGGTACTTAAGCTTGCTAGCCTGGGTCCTCGATTGTCAGAATTTTTGCTAATCCGATTGCGTCTAATATTCGTTGGTAAGCTAATATATATGGTTGAGCCCATGGGAGGGGCGCGTAGTTAGATGGCTGCTGCACCAAAGGGAAAAGCTCCGACCGATCCGGAAGAATTGAAGCGCTGGCGGCTTGACGAACAAGCCAAGGAGCGGTCCAAGCGCGATCGTGAAAAAGCCGAAATCGGCACCTTATGGAGCCGGCGCGATTTCCTCGGCCGTCTCGGATGGGGCGGCTTCGGCGCGTTCGCGACGATAGGATTGCTCGCCGCGGTGCGCAGCGCCTTCCCGCGCGTGTTGTTTCTTCCTCCGTCGAAGTTTAAGGCGGGCTTCCCCGACGATTACGTGGTCGGCGAAGTGAGCGAAAAATTCAAACAGGATTTCCGGACCTGGATCGTGCGCACCAAGCAGGGTTTCTACGCCATCTTCGCGAAGTGTACCCACCTCGGATGTACCCCGCGATGGCTCAAGGCCGAGCAGAAATTCAAGTGCCCATGCCATGGCTCAGGGTACTACATCAGCGGCCTGAACTTCGAAGGACCCGCGCCGCGCCCGATGGATCGCTTCAAGATCACGGTCGGTGACGACGGCCAGTTGGTGGTGGACAAGGCGGTGGTGTACGAGATGGCGCCCGGCGTCGATCCCAACGACCAGCATCCGGAAAGTATTTTGAAGATCGCCTAGGGCATTCTGAAAGACGAGCAAGCAATGATAATCTGAAGGCGCGGTCGGAAACGATCGCGCCTTTTTACGTTAGGAGTCCGCACCATGCCGAAAATCAAGGCCGGATCGATTAACCTCAACTACGACACCTTCGGCGAGGGCGAGCCGCTGCTCCTCATCATGGGATTCGGGATGCCCGGTATCGCATGGCTGCCATCGCTGCCGATGCTGCCCGGTTTCAAGTGCATCTACTTCGATAATCGCGGCACCGGCCTGAGCGACAAGCCGGAAGGGAATTACACCATCGAGCAGATGGCCGATGACGCGAGCAACCTGCTGAGTTCGCTCAACATCCCCAAGGCCAAGGTCTTCGGGGTCTCGATGGGCGGTATGATCGCGCAGGAACTCACCCTTCGGCATCCGGAGCGAGTGGCGAAGGTCGTGCTCGGATGCACCACGGCGGGCGGCCCGGAGGCGAAAATGGCCTCGCCCGAAGTCGCGATGAAGCTGGTCGAGGGCACCAAGCTGATGGCCTCGGACCCCGAGCAGGGGCTCGACACCATTATGCCGCTGCTCTATCCCGACGAATTTTCCAGGGCGCATCCCGAGATCAAACAGCTGATGCTGGCCGGGATGAAGATGATGCCGGCGACGCCGGCCGACGCGGTCGATCGCACCATCGCGGGCATCATGACGTTCAATGCCTCGGATCGTCTCGGGCAGATAAAGTGTCCGGTGCTAATCGTTCATGGCGATCAGGACCTGCTGATCCCGCCCGCGAATGCGCATCTGCTGAAGAGCCGTATCCCGCAGGCCGAGGTCTTCATGATTCCCAATGCTGGCCATGCGTTCCAGGCGGCCGACCCGGTCGGGATTCATCAGCGCATCGTGCAGTTTCTGAAAGCATAGTTCCGCGTAACATATACGGAGGCACTTCTGATGCCCGGTATCGATCACCTCATGATCAACGCCAACCAGTACGAAGCATCGGTGAAGTTCTACTCATGGCTGATGCCGAAAATCGGCTATCCGGAGATGCACACCTACGAGGGCGAGGATCCGGGAACGGGATTTTCCGGGCCCGGCGGAGGCCTGTGGCTTTCGAACTCTGCCGCCAATCTGCGCACCGATAACTTCCACAAACGACGGGTGGGGCTGCGCGAGATCGCGTTTCGCGCCGACAGCCGCGAGCAAGTTGATGCGGTCGCGAAAGAGATCGAGGCCAACGGCGGCAAAATCCTCGACCCGCCGCAGGAATATCCGCAATACGGGGCGGATTACTATTCGGTATTTTTCACCGATCCCGACGGCCTGAAGCTGGAAGTGGTGACTCACCATCCATGGCTATCCGCGCATCCGGAATAAAAAATGTGCGAAAACAAACCCACTTAATGCCGCAAATCCGGGCACTTTATCCTTCCGACTCGACGACGATGTGCTTGTCGCCTGCCCTGCCCTTGCGGCTGAGCTGGACCCGCTGCGCATTCAACTCGATGACGTACCCATCGGGGTCCGCCACGTATGCGTGCCGCTCGCGAATGCCTTCGAACTCGTATTCCTCACGGCTGAGGAGCTTGCCGCCGGCGCCCATTACCTGCGTGATCGCATCGTCAACGTCCTCGTCGCGCTCGAGGTTGAGCCCCCAATGACTGAGGCCACCACCACCAACCGACGCGCCGTCGACTTGCGACAGCGCGATGACATCGGCGCATCCGGGCGTGCTGAAGATCATCTGGCGCGCATGCGGATGCGACCCCATCGGGCCGGTGTAGTCGGTCAGCAGCTCGAGCCCGAAAACGTCCTGATAAAAGCGCGCCGAGCGCTCGATATCGGAAACATTGAGGTTGACGTGCGATAGTCCTCGCGTACGGATCATGGCGAATCCTCCTCTTGCCTCCATTTAGATAATCGTCTAATTAGATAGCTGTCAAGTTAGATGAGCATCTAATTAGAGGACCGTCGAATCGTGGATCCCGCGACCGCGCTGCTGCGCTTCTTCAAATCACTGGCCGACCAAAGCCGGCTCAAGATCATCGGCCTGCTCGCGGCCGCCGAGCACAACGTGCAGGACCTCGCCAGGCTGCTGAAGCTCAAGGAGCCCACCGTGTCGCATCACCTGGCCATCCTGCGCGAAGCCGGTCTGGTTCAGATGCGCACCGACGGCAACACGCACTGGTATCGCCTCGACTTCGAGACGCTGCACTCGGTCAGCCGCACGGTGCTGACCCGCGAGAAGCTGGCCAGCATCGCCAACGACCTCGATGCGGATGACTGGGAGCGCAAGGTGCTCAGCAACTTCATGGACGGCGAGCGGATCAAGGACATCCCGGTCGCGCGCAAGAAGCGCTGGGCGATCCTGAAGTGGCTGGCCGGGCGGCTGGATGCGGACGCGGAGTACGGCGAGAATCAGCTCAATGGGATACTCAAGCACCATCATTGGGACACGGCGACGCTGCGGCGCGACATGATCGGTTACCGGATGCTGGCGCGGAACAAGGGGATTTACCGGCGCCTGCCCGAATCGGAATGGCGTAGCGAGGAAAAGTGGAAGGGGTGACCTTTCGACGTTGTCGACGAATCGCTGCGCGGAGACCCTTCGCGAAGCGCTCAGGGTGACCTTTCGACGTTGTCGAAAGGTCAATTCGATGCGGAGGTGGCCAGCTCCGGAACCGGGACCGCAACCTGGAGCCGCTTGCCGTTACGCACCAGGTTCAGATACACCACCTCGCCCGGCAGGACATTACGCATCCGATCTTCGAAGTCGAGAAAATTGGTCACCCGCACTCCGTCGACCCCGATGATCAGGTCGTAGGACTTGCCGATTTCGGTGTATTCGATCATCGGCAGCGCGACCATCGTCAGCAGCATCGCCGGCGGGAATGCGATGCCGGCGCCGATCGCCAGCGCCTGCAGCGCATGTTGCTTGCCACCGTTGTATGACTGCAGCCCAGCCTTGGCTGCCGGACTGCCTTTGAAGACCCGCAGGATGAGCAGCCCGTCGGCGTGCTCGCCGGTCTTGAGCCGGCAGCGCGACTCGCGCACCTCGAAGCCGATGGGCGAGGTCTCCTCGCCTTCCGCAACGAAATCCCGCGCGGTGCCGATGCCGGGGCCGAGGTCCGGATCCTCACGCATGTAGTTGTTGATGTCGGGTGAAGTCGGAGCCGCATTGGAGGTCGTCGTATTGGAGGTTGGCGCGGTCGCGACCCCAGGCGCTGGCGGCGCCGCCTGCGGGATTTCCTGCATCTGCGGAGCGCTCACCTGCGCGTCGTCATAGCCCGGATTCTCGATTGGCGGCACCGAGGGCGTCGTGAAGGTTGGACGGGCGGGCATCTCGGCTGCCGCGCTCGCGGGAGTGGAAACCGCCGCCGGCACAGCCGAGGCGAGCGGCACCATTCGAGAAACCTCCGCCGCGGTGAGCGGCGGATCGTCGGGGTCGGCGGCGGATGCCATACGCGCAGATGACAAGGCACACACCAGCGCCGCAACCGATGCAATCAGCGAGACAATCGGTGGCCGCGCGCGACGCTTCAAACTTTGCGCGTCAGACGAGGCTCCATTTCTTGTCGTGTTCAACGACGCGTCCTTCTTTGCGCAATTTCTTCAGATGCGACCGGACCGAACTTGCCGCCGCCGGATGCAGGTACTCGGGAACATCGGCGTAAATCTGCTTGACCATCGCCATCACTTCGCGCGGCTCGTCTTTCGACAGCGCGCCGAGCACCTGGCGCTCGCGCAGCTCGCGATGAGCGATGTACTCGCGAATCTTTTCCTTGGGCTTGCGAATCACCGGGCCATGCGCCGGGTAAATGGTTTCGAGATCCAGCTTGAGCAGGCGCTGCAACGAATCCATGTACTGGGCGAGGTCGCCGGTGTCGTCGGGAATCACGGTGGTGCCAGCGCCGAGGACCACGTCGCCGGTGAACAGCGCCTTCTCTTCTTCGAGGTAATAGCAAAGATGATCCGGCGCGTGACCGGGAGTGTGGATCGCGCGCAGCGTCACGCCCGGAGCCTCGACCACCGCGTCACCTTCAATGGCGATCAGCGAGTCCCCTGCCGGAGCATCATGCTCGGGCCACGGCATCTTGAACACCTGATGCTCGCCGTATTTTTCGCGGACCTGTTTCACGCCGCCGATATGATCGACATGCGCATGAGTGAGGACGATGCGATCGACATCGTCGCCGTGGAATAATTCCTTAAGCGCGCTGTCGAGAAGATCGATCCAGATCGGAACGCCCTGCCCGGTGTCGAGGAGAATCGGACGATCGCCGGTACCGATCAGCCAGGTATTGGTGCCGGGACCGGTGAACGGTGACGGGTTGTGGCCGAGCACGGTGGCGACGCGCTCGGAGTGGCGTGCGAAGTCGGGCAGCTTCATTCCGATCATGGAATCGGTAACGATCCGCCCCGCCTGCTTTTCCATCTGGCTCTCCCGCGAATGCTCGCGCAGGTCTATCTAAACTTTAGCGCTGAACTTTAGCGATGATTGCGCTCGAAGATCAGTCGTAACCCCTTCAGCGTCAGAAACTCGTCCACCTCTTCGATACTCTCAGACTCCGGCGCGATCAAACCCGCGAGGCCGCCGGTCGCGATGACGTGAATGCTCTCGCCGCGCTCCTTGCGAATCCTGGCCACCAATCCATCCACCAGCGAGGTATACCCGAAAACCAGTCCGGATTGGATGGCTGCGATGGTGGTCCGGCCGACGGTTTCCTTGGGGCGCGCCAATTCCACGTGATAGAGCTTCGCCGCGTGCTCGATTAACGCATCCATCGAGACGCCGAGGCCCGGCGCGATCGCTCCACCCGCATACTCGCCGCGTCCAGTCACGTAGTCGAGCGTCGTCGCGGTGCCGAAGTCCACCACGATGCATGCGCTGTCGAAATGATCGTAGGCCGCGACCGCGTTGACGATGCGATCGGCGCCGACCTCCTTGGGATTCTCGTACAGAATCGGCATCCCGGTCTTGATGCCGGGTCCGACGATGAGCGGTGCGCAATTGAAGTAGCGCATCGACAATTGTTCCATCACCTGGTTGAGCGGCGGCACCGAACACGACACCGCGACGCCCTCCGGACGGATCGGAACGTCGATTCCCGCGGTCTGCATCAGGGTGCTGAGGATCGCGCCATGCTCATCGGTGGTGCGCTCGAGGTTGGTCGAGACGCGCCAATGATGGGTCAGGCGGTCGCCCGCATAGATGCCGAACACCGTCTGATTGTTGCTGACGTCGATGGCGACGAGCATGGGTTTATCGGCGACCGAAGTGACCTCCGGCGAACGAACGCATCCCGAAACCGCCCCCGACGCCGAATGGATGATAGCCGAACGGCCTTGGTGCAATGTACCCAGGTCCGGGAACCAGTGATCGATAGCTGCCCGGACCGCCCACCCATTGCTGATACGCGCCGGGTCCCCCGGTCCATTGCGGGTAAGAACCCGGTCCCATCAACGGCGCCGACGAGACGACGACCGGGCCCGGCGACAACACCGGATATCCCGGCACCGCGACTCCGAGTGGCACGCTGGTGGTGCCCATCGCGGAAGCCTCGTTGGTAATGTTCTGGTTGGCGTAGTCGTAAACCGAACCGACGTCCGACGGATTGCTGGCGACATCGCCGGAGTCGTCAGCGTCGGCATTCGGAGCGGCCGCATCCACGTCAGCCGAAGGCGAGCTGTCGTCCGCGGAGCGATCGCATAGTACGGCGACCGAATCCTGATCGCATTGCTGCGGGATTTCGAGCACCGGGTTGACCGGCGTCGTATCGGTCATCGTGCTGATATCGGGAATATCGGCGTCGGGATCGATATCATCTGCGATGGCCAGCGGAGCAGTAGTGAGAATCGCGACCAGCATCGCGAAGATGATCAGCTTCCATGGATTGCTACTTTTCATGACAGCCTTTGGCCATGAGGCTATCACCCCGGCAATTTGAGGCAAACCCATTTCGTGCGATCGCGCGTCGGTTTCCACCGTCAGCAGATATCGCTAAGATTCGCGCCATGTCGGACACCAAAGTTGCTCTCATTACGGGCGCGGGCCGCGGTATCGGCCGCGATATCGCTCAGGCTCTCGCCAAAGACGGATACGCATGCGGACTGATCGCGCGCACCAAGTCGCAGCTCGAGGAAACCGCGGAGCTCATCCGCAAGGCCGGCGGCAAGGCCGTCGTAACCCCCACCGATGTCTCCAATCGCGCGGCGGTGCTGGCGGCGGTCGAGACCGTCGAGCGCGAGCTCGGCCCGATCTCGGTGCTGATCAACAATGCCGGCGCCTATCTGAAAAAGAAGTTCACCGAGATCACCGAAGAGGATTTCGATTTCCAGTTCAAGGTGAATTGCTACGGTCCGTTTTTCTGCTCACAGGCGGTGGTCGCCAAGATGGCCGAGCGCCACGAAGGCACCATCATCTTTGTGCTCGGCTCCGAGACCCGCGGCGGTCCCGCGCAGTATTCGGCCTACACCGGATCGAAGCTGGCGCAGCGCGCGGTCGCGGAATCGCTTGCGTATGAGTTCGGCCATCTCGGCGTGCATACCGCGGCCCTCGATGTGGATGGCGCGGTCGACAGCGATCGCGTTCGCGAGTCGATGCCCGAGGTTGATCCGTCGTGGTTCGTCTCGCCCAAACGCATCTGCGATGAAATCCTCCACCTGATTCATCAGCCCAAGGATTCGTGGAGCTTCCAAGTCGACCTGCGTTCGTATTCGCAATGGCGTCCGCGCGTCGCCCCGAAGAAGAAGCCGTAACGACTCCAGCACGGGCGAATCCCACGCCCTGACGCCGGGGAATTCTCGCGATGAAAACTTCCACTTCGGAACCGACCTCGAAGGCGCCCGCGTATTCCAGCGACGTCGCCTTCACGTCCGCGGTCAAAGAGGTCCAGAGCCGTAAGGGTTCGCGCGCGGGCTACGCCGGAATGGAAAAGCGCGGCGGCTGGGAGACGCGCATCACGCCGGAACTCGCGGAGTTCATCGCGCAGCAGAGCAGCGTCTTTCTCGGAACCGCCAGCGCGGCCGGTCAACCTTACATCCAGCATCGCGGCGGCCCACCCGGATTCCTCAAGGTCATCGATGAGAAGACCATCGGCTTCGCCGATTTCAGCGGGAACCGTCAGTACATCACGCTGGGAAATCTAACCGAGAATCCGAAGGCGTTCCTCTTCCTGCTCGACTATGCACATCGCCAGCGAATCAAGCTTTGGGGCGAGGCGCGCGTCATCGAAGATGATCCCGGTCTGCTGAAAACCTTGAAAGTCGAGGGCTACCGCGCCCGCGTTGAGCAGGCGATCCTCTTCAGTGTCGCGGCATGGGATTCAAATTGTCCGCAGCATATTCCGCAGCTCATCGACGCGACTGATGTAAAAGCGATGTTGGCCGAGCGCGATAAGCGCATCGCAGCGCTGACCGCGGAACTGGATCAGCTTCGCAAGGCTCGCAACACCGCCCGCTGACTTACAGCTCCATCGGGTTGCGGAAGCATTCGCCCAAGGTCCGCGACCGATGCTCGATTGACGACAAAAATGTCTTTATGGCCGAGATTGCTTGCTATAGCACATTCGTTGATCTATACGGTTTGTAGGATGCCAAAGCATCCAGTAACTGCGGCGCGCATCGCGTCGCGAAGGAAAAAGCCTATGCCCGCGAAGAAGCCCGTCAAAAAGATGTCCAAGCAACAGATGAAGAAGACCAAAGGCGGATTGGCCGCCAAAGTAGGCGAACGGAAGGAGAGCCTGCTTGACGAGGGAGCGAAACGGACTTTCAAAAGGTAATTTGCGGCGGCGCGCCGCTATTCGCGTCTTTCGAAACTTCTTTGCGCCAGGTGGGCTCTCCTCCCTGGCGCATCGCTTTAGGCCGGCCGGTAGCGCGGAACTACAGCTCCATCGGATCGCGGAAGCATTCGCGGAAGATCCGCGTGCGATGCTCGAGCAACAATGGATCCAGCGCCGCTTTAATCACCGGATCGCTGACGGTGAAGCCAGGGCGGCGCGCCTCGGGCATCGGGCACTGCTCCTTCGGCAGCGGATCGAGCAAATTGGAAAACGCGGTCCAGTAGATGTCGAGGGCGCTAAGCCCGTCGCCGATGAAGTAATGCACGCCGCGCGCGTGTTGTGATTTGAGTTGCGCGGTAAGGGCGCGCAGCGACTGGGCGGTGCGCTCACCGGCGGCCTTGACGTCCGCCTCGTTGAAGCCGTACTTGCGCGCCATGTTGGTGAAACCCACGTTGCCGGAGCTGACGGCGGGCGCGAAGAGCTGCAGCCGCCGATTCCATCCGATGCCCATTTCGCCGCAGATTTCGTGCGACAGTCCGATCATCAACGCGCGCTGGGTGGCATCCTTCGGAAGGAGCGATGGAGTGGGCGCCAGCCGCTCGGCTAGATACAGGATGTCGATCCATCGATGCACGGGTTTTTCCTTGGCCCATGCGACGATGGGCGCGCTGCTCTCGCCGCCCCATTTTACGATAGCCTCGTTGGGCTCGCCTCCAACCCATGGAGCCGCGACATAGTCGAGCTTTTTGACTTCGAAAATGGTCTTGGCGGCCTGTCCCCATGGGCTCGGCACACCTTTGACCAGCACAATACGCAAGCCTGGATGGTCGCTGATTTCCTCGAAGCTACGATATTGCAGCATGCTTTTCTCCCGCGCTGTTTCTATCCCCAAACCCGCCCTGCGGGGAAGTATCGGCGAGGTATTGTTTTCATCGCAGCGCGACTATAATCAACGGTTCGCGGTCGGGGCGTGGCGCAGACTGGTAGCGCACTTGCTTGGGGTGCAAGGGGTCGCGAGTTCAAATCTCGCCGTCCCGACCAACTTCCCCAACATTTTCAAACCCATCTCAAGGGCTTAACTCCTCGAGTAGCGCCTTCGCCTCGATGAGGTCGGCGGTATCGAAGCCCTCGGTAAACCAGTTGTAGATGTCGGCGAGCATCGCGCGCGCTTCGTCGCGATGACCTTGTCTCGCGAGCAACCGCGCCAGGCTCATCTTCGCGCGCAGTTCCCACGACTTGGCTTGCTGTCTTTGCGCAATCCGGATAGCGTCGCGAAATGCCGCGGTCGCCTTGTCCGCATCCGGGTTCTCGCCGATAAGCAACAGATCCCCGAGCATCTGATGCGCCGGCGCGAGATAGAATTCGACGCCGGTTTGCTCAATCAGGCTCAGTAATCGCTGCACCACCCCGAGGCCGGCGGTGCGTTCCCCGGCAAGACGATTAACCTCGGCCAACAGCATCATGACTGACATGATCGCGATCATGTCTCGCTGTCGTTCGGCCTCGGCGAGGGCGCCTTCGATTTCGCCGAGCGCGGTCCTGGGGGCATCGGTGCGAGCACTCAGCCATCCGAGTCGTGCGCGCGCGGTCGGCAGGAAGCCCGAGGTGAAGCCGTGCGCGAATCCTATCTCGATAATCGCGTTCGAATAGCGCCGGACTGCCGCGAGGTCTTGGGTCCATGCGCTCAGATCATTTTCCGCAGCCCTGACGACCAGCAGATCCATCCGGTTGGGCCTGCGTTCAGCCAGCGCGGCCGCTTTCCTGATCGTCGCGAACGCACGCTCGGGATATCCGAGGCACCATGAACTCAGTGCGGAATAGATGTAGCCAAACATACTGACGTCGCCGACCCAGAGACCGGGATTTTCGAGGTCCGTGGAATACGCGGCCAGCCCCTGCTCCGCGTGTGCATACGACCGTGCAAAATCGCCGATGTAAAACATATTGTTTCCGAGTGGGAAATGTGACGCGATTGACAAAGCGGGGACGCCGCTCCGCGCGCCGTATTCGCGGATGCGCTCGACCAGCGGAACCGCGATAGCCATTTCTCCCTTGATCAGATGGATCGACCATTTTCCGGTGAGGGCGCCTAGCGTTTGGATTGGATCGTCAACGCGCTCGGCGAGCTCGACCGCGCGCGTATAGGTGCGCTCAACCTCCGCGCTGTCCCAGCCCTCCAACGTATTGGTGACCTGACCAAGAATGTTCAGCAGGACCAGTTCGCTATGGGTGCGGGCTGCGCTTTCGGGGGTGGCGCGCACCAGGTCTATCGCCGAGGTCAGATAGGCACTCGCTTCGCGGTAGGCCGAGCGGCGCAGCGACTGGATCGCGGCGCGGCGCAGAAACTCGACCGCCTTTTCGGAATTACCGCTGCGCGCATAGTGGTGAGCGAGTTCGCTCAGATGGTCGTCGATTGATTGAGCGAATGATTCCTCGAGGGCGAACCCGACCCGCTCGTGAAGGACCTTGCGGCGCTCGGCCAGCAGCGACTTGTAGGCGACTTCCTGGGTGAGCGCGTGCTTGAAGGTGTACTCGATATCGCCGGCAGCGGGTTGTTCGTAGATGAACTCGGCCAGTTGGAGAGTATGCAGCATGCGGTTGAGCTCTTCCGGCGGCCGGGTAATCACTTTTTGCACAAGGCCGAGCGCAAAATCTCTTCCGATTACCGCCAGCGTTTGCAGCAAATCCTTTTCCGCCGGCGCCAGACGATCGATGCGCGAGGCGAGGATATCCTGCACCGTGGGCGGAATCTTCAACTCCACCAGTGGCTTGACCAGCCGGATACTGCCATTGCGCACCAGCGCACCGTCATCGAGCAGCACCTCCACCGTCTCTTCCATGAAAAACGGATTGCCCTCGGTCCGTTCGATGATAAGGCTTTTGAGCGCAACCAGATCCTGGCCGTCGCCCAACATCGAGGCCAGCATTTCTTGCGCGCTTTCCACACCCAGCGGGTCGAGTCGGAGCTGGGTGTAGTAGGTCTTACTGTTCCAATGATGCGAATACTCGGGCCGATAATTCACCAGCAGGAGAATTTTCGCAGTGCCGATCGAATCGGCGAGTAGATTCAAAAATTCCTGGGTCTGTTCATCGATCCAGTGCAGGTCTTCGAAGATCACCATCAGCGGCTGATTGAGCGATTCGCGCAGCAACAACCGTTTGATCGCTTCGAAGGTCCGGCGTTGCTTGATTTGCGCATCCATCTGCATCAGCGGGTCCTCGCCTTCGACGATTCCCAGCAGCGCATAGAGGTAGGCCACGGTATCTTCCAAAGCGCGATCCAGCTCCAACAATTTTCCCAGGATCTTTTGTCTTCGGCGCCGGCTGTCGTCTTCCGAGCCTATTTCGAAATAGCCGTGCAACAGATCGATTAGCGGAAGATAGGCGCTCGCCTTGCCATGCGAAACCGAAAACGCCTCCAGTACCATCCATCCCGATTGCGAGACCGCCTTGAATTCTAACAAGAGGCGCGACTTGCCGACTCCGGCTTCGGCCATCGCGGCCACGATCTGGCCGTGTCCGGCTTTGGCCTGCTCGGCGGCATGCTTCATCGCGTCCATCTCGCGCTGGCGTCCAACGAACTTCACCAACCCGCGCCCTGCCGAGCGCTGAAGCCGCGTGCGGATCGGGCCAAGCCCGGTCACCTCATAAACATTCACTGGCTCGCTGACGCCTTTGACCTTGGTTGCGCCGAGCGCCTTTAGAACGAAATAGCCCTCGCACAGCTTGCGCGTGGCTTCGGTGACCGCGACCGACCCTACCGGAGCGGCGGCCTGCATCCGCGAGGCGAGATTAGTCATGTGCCCAATCGGCGTGTACTCGACGTGCCCCGCCCCGGTATGGATCGAGCGCACCACCACTTCGCCGGTGTTGATGCCGATGCGCCCCTGGATCGGAGTGCCGCCGTCGGCGACCACTTTCGCCGAATAGCGGCGCAACTCTTCCTGCATCCTGAGTGCCGCATAGAGCGCGCGTTGCGGATGGTCCTCGTGCGCGACGGGCGCGCCGAACAACGCGAAGATGCCATCGCCGGTGGACTGCACGACATAACCGTCATAGCGATGGACGGCTTCCATCATCAGCTCGAGGGCGGGATCGATGATGGCGCGCGCCTGCTCGGGATCGAGGTCCTCCATCATCTCGGTGGAGCCCTTGATGTCGGCGAACAGCGCGGTAACGGTCTTGCGCTCGCCGTCGAGATTTTCAGGAGCAGGCGTCTCCGCTACACGAATCGGGGAATCGCTGGACCGCGCTGCTGAGGCCGTTCGAGCTGGCCCGAGCGCGGCGGCGCATTCGCCACAGAAATCCTCCCCGGGCTCATTGGAAGCGCCGCATTGTGGACACAAGCGTGCCAGTGGAGCGGCGCATTTAGCACAAAACTTGCGGCCCTCGCGGTTGTCATTTCCGCATTTCGAACAATGCATTGCCCTTTACCCGGCGATGGGGCTGGCCTGTTTGTATCATCCGACCCAGTTAACGGACAGCCCGAGCCGGCGGCGCCGCCGCACTGACTGGGAGGCGCATTCTGCCTGGACTCAATGGCCGGACGTGCGGGCTCGCGACCGCGCGTCATCCGAATCGAACCGGCCCCGTCCCCGATGGCGGAGGCGGGTGGGGAATCCTTACTCTGCTAACAATGCGTCAGCATTGAGAGGGAAGAGCCGGCATGCGAATCGCTAGGGAACGAACACGGTTCTCGGCTTCCGGCCTCGCAGCACGAGTGCATAAAACATGGCCGGCCAGTCGCCGAACCGGCCGATTCCGGCCAGGAGCAGGAAGCTTACCCCTCGGTCGGGCAGTTGCAGATTCCGCCGCCGGTGCCATTGCCAACCAGCGCGCCACACTGGGTCTGCAGATAGATGAGGTTGATCGGCTCGCCGCCGGAGTCATCCGTCAGCGCGGTTTCCGTTACCCCCGCAATTGCTTCAGCCGAAGTGGTACTAAGGATGGGAGTGACGATGATCTGATCGTGGGTGATGCTGCCCAGCAGGTTGTTCGCACTGGTCACGCTATAGCCCGGGAGGTCGGTCGGATCGCAACCGCCGTTGCAGGCCGCGCCGCCTCCGCCACCGGTGCAGGCGGTGGTATTGGGCGCCGCCGCAACCACCGCGAACGATCCGACGGAGGTTTCGCCAGGGAAGCCATTGAGACCCTCCGGTCCACCCTGGAGACCCCAGTCCGAGGTCAGGTTGTTCTGCACCGAAAAGGTCGCGAGCTGGGTGGAACTCAGCGGGCATCCGCAGCACTCGCCCATCTCCTGGTCATCATCGAAGATATAGAGCATGGCGCACACGGTCTGGGTTTTGGCGCCGGCCAGATTGCCGTTGCCGGAGCCGTTGGGGTTGATCAGGCGGATTATGTTGTCGCCGTCGCTTACGGTGTTGCAGAGGTCTCCAGGGCCGGTACCCGGAGGGCAAAGATCAACCGGCGGGATCTGGGTTTCGATTCCGTCGGCAGCCGGCCGTGATCCGACGACTGCGCCGCTGGAGGCGGTCGAACCCTGGCGCAGCGAACCTGCGTTCGCCGACGCCGACATGGCGGCCGCGGCCACAGAAACCCCCAGGGCCAGGACCAGTGTCTTTAAGGGGTGGTTTTTCATTCCATTCTCCCTCGATAGCGTGCCATGCCGAGAGCGCGGAGGCGTCGCTGCGGGTCCAAGACACGCGGTCTAGCAACTGGTTCTACATACGGGCGATGCGGAATTCCAGAGATTCTTGCAGAAAATTCGTGGTGGGCTGATTTTGCGATGCCGAAGGTACGCTACTGGCCTATTTTGGGGTGTAGGGTAGCCAAATTTGCAGGACCACTATGGTGATTCGCATAGGCAGCTACACCTCGAATTCTGTGCTGTGCAGGCGATGAATCCGGCGCGCCCAGGAGAGCATGACTTGTCACATGCATCGATACATACGCTGTTGTTTCCAACGCAAGCAGCACAGCCACCGTCAAGATTAAGGAGGCAAACGGTGGTCGCGGTTGCGGTGGGCGTCGCCGTCTGGGTAGCGGTGGTGGTAGCGGTCGCGCTCGCAGTAGCGTCGCGCTCGCAGTAGCAGTCGCGCTCGCGGTTTCGGTCGGTGTCGGTCTGGATGCCTGAGGGCCGATTTGCCAGTAGCCCCATAGCACATTGGCCGAGGCGCCCCGGGCAAGCACAACCGCTTCGGCTAATGAAACGGCCAAAATGACGGCGAGAAAGGTGCTCCTGCCGAGTCGCATTGCCGCGAAAGTAGCGAAACCGCCAGATCAGCACAACCGCTGCGGCGCGGAGCTTCATCCCCCGCCGCCTATCTGATGACCGTTGTCCTAACCGAAGGTCAGCGTTCGCGAATGGATATTCCGGCTGGACTGGTTTGACTCGTGCACTCTTGACATTGATATACGATAGTTTTAAAAGTATTAAACTATGAAGAAGTCAACCGTAATCGCGGCGCTGGGTGCGCTGGCGCAGGAAACCCGGCTCGACATCTTTCGGATGTTAGTCCAAAAAGGTCCCGCAGGGCTCCCGGCCGGCGAGATCGGCTCGCGGCTGGCGCAGCCCTCACCCACCATGTCGTTTCACCTGAACCAACTCAGGTTCGCGGGCATGGTCACCTCGCGGCGCGAGAGCCGGTCGATTATCTACCGCGCCAACTTCAAGGCGATGAACGATCTGCTCGGCTACCTGACGGAGAACTGCTGCGGCGGGCACCCGGAGCTATGCAGTCCCGCGGTTGGGCAGAGTTGCGGTCCCGAATGCGCGCCGGAAAAAACCACCATCAAGTCAAAGAAGAATCGGAGGGTAACCGTATGAAGCGATTTCACGCCCACGTCAGAGTCAGCTTCGACAGCGACTTGAGGAAATCGGAAAGATAAAAACCCTCGCGGACTAGGTTCCGAAGCCGTCAGAAAGGACGAGGAAATGAGGCGCGCGGCTACTCCATGAGTGCGACGTTGTCGCTAACCGAGACACTCCCGGCGCGCAGGCTCTCGTTCCTCGATCGCTATCTCACAGTCTGGATCTTCCTCGCGATGGCGGTTGGGGTGGCGATCGGCGCGATCTTCCCCAGGGTCAAAGGAGCCTTCGCTCGGATGAGTGTCGGCACAACCTCGATACCTATCGCGATCGGGCTCATCCTCATGATGTATCCCCCGCTGGCGAAGGTGAACTACGACGAACTCGGCGACGTTTTTCGCGACTGGAAAATCCTCGCCTTGTCGATGGTACAGAACTGGATCATAGGACCGATCCTGATGTTCGGGCTGGCGGTGATCTTTCTGCGGGATCGACCGGAATACATGGTCGGGCTGATCATGATCGGCCTCGCACGATGCATCGCGATGGTAATCGTGTGGAACGATCTAGCCAATGGCGATGCGGACTACTGCGCGGGACTGGTAGCCTTCAACTCGATTTTCCAGGTGTTGTTCTTCTCGATTTACGCCTACCTGTTCATCACCGTGCTCCCGCGATGGCTCGGGCTCGGCGGTGCAATCGTCCATGTCACCATCGGTCAGATCGCTGAGAGCGTCGGCATTTACCTCGGGATCCCATTCATCGCCGGTCTCGCAACGTGGAAAGTTTTAACCACGCTCAAGGGGAAGGTGTGGTACCGGCAGCGGTTCATTCCGAAAATCAGCCCGCTGACACTTACGTTCCTGCTTTTCACCATCGTGGTGATGTTCTCGATCAAGGGCGGCGCGATTGTTCGGATGCCGTTCGATGTGGTGCGAATCGCAATTCCACTTTTGCTCTATTTCGGAACCATGTTTGTGGTTTCGTTCGCATTGAGCCGGCGAGTTGGAGCGACCTACCCGCAATGCGCGACCCTGTCATTCACCGCGGCTTCGAACAATTTCGAACTTGCGATTGCGGTTGCCATCGCGACTTTTGGGATCAACAGCGGAGCGGCCTTTGCCGCGGTGATCGGGCCGCTCATCGAGGTTCCAGTAATGATCGGGTTAGTGGATTTCGCGCGCCAGGCGCAAAGCAGGTATTTTTCACCATCGCAGGACTGATATCGCGTGGACGCTTCGCAGCGACTCCAAGACACGCGGTCTAACAACTGTTCCTACCTGCGGGCGATGGGTAATTCCGGATATTCTTTCAGAAAAATTCGTAGTGGGCTAAATCTCATTGCGCAATCCAGCGTTGGGAAGCAGCTCGTATTTCAAACAGCGACTGTTTTTCATACGCTCAAGGGCTCTGTAGTAGCGGTAAAGGCGACCGAGGTTGAACCTACAGGGCAGTTTCGAGAGCCGTTCTCTAAGTTGCGCAGGGGAATATCTAGTGGCAATGCGCCAGGTCTCTCCATACGCCACCTCTGGCTTGACGAACACGATATCCAGCCTTAACAAGAGATCTATTGCTTCTTCGAGGTTTGAAACGGCGCTAATGACTAAGTCGAAGTTGTCATGGTCGAGGTAGCCAGCTTCATAGATCTTAAGATTGACCTCGGCGCGGTGCCCACTTCCAAACTCGACGCAGCGCCCGCCATGCTTCTCGACTAAAATGCCGCCCGAACCTATTAACCCGTCCTGCCAGTCGCGCGTTTCAATAAAACGCTTGGTTTGGTAGAAAAACAGCCAACCATAAGGGCGTTCGATGGTTGCATCGTCCATAACGTCGCAGTCGGACGGGATCTTCCGTCGAAGGAGTTCCAATGCCTCGGCTTTGGTCAATGGTTGCTTAAGCATGGCTGCGTGATTGGACATGCTAGATCAAACCGCTCGGAGCGTCGAGAATCACAGGTGGCCGGTTTTGACGGGACGTCGTACGGAGGGTTCTGATTCGAGAAAACCAGACCGGACCAAATTTTCCGGTTAGCCCCTATCCCGTCAACCGGCCCGACCAACTTTCCAACCTCGCTGGACCTGTTGTCCGACGTCCCCGAGTGACGTCAAAATCGCAGACACGCTCCGCGCAGCGCTTTGCGTGTTTTGGAAACGTGACACGTCACTCGTCTCGTGGAATTGAACGACCAATGACTACCGACACGAAAACATTGCTTCGATTCAGCCAGAGTTTGAGCGAGGCAACGGGACGCATACGGGAAGAGCGTCATCTTCAAGTTGGTGACGAAGAAGTCTCGGATGCTCTTACACTTCGAGTTGGCTGGGGAGATGAGAGATTCCAATTCACGAGCGATCAGATCTATGAATCGGTTCGCGACTTCGATTTCTCGGGATTCCAGCCGGTCGTAAAACTTCTCACCAACGTTGAGCGCGCCAGAGCTTATCTGATCGGCGAACTCGCTGACGGAACGAGCCTCGCGAAGCTGACTCTTGAGCGCATCGATTTTCACGCGGGCGCATTCTTCATGATCGTGCCTAAGCGAATCGATCCCGATCACCTCCAGAACTTGACGGACCCGAACACGGATCCCAGGCGCTATACAGAATTTCGGGATGAAATATTCGGGGTACATTTCAAGGCCGCTCGGATTCTGGCGAGGATCGTGCGAGCTTTTGCCATCACGCCGAACTATCGGCTATTCGGACAGGACACTCTTATGACGCTGGACGGCGTGACGTCCCACCATCCCGAGATGTTGAGCGCCGCGGGAAAGGAATGGGTGAGTTACCAGAATGAGGTCTATTCGTTTACGCGTGGAGACTCATCGGAGGAGGAACTCGAGACGGCAATAAGTACGGCTAGTATGTGGCCGTGTGCGGTGTTTCTCTGTCGTGGCGCGGCCCCTCCCGGCGCGTCGAAACTACAGTACCGCGATCTGGAGATCGCAGTGGCCAACCTGGCTGCCGTCGCAGTTGGGGCAAATCACGAAGATACTTTTTTGCTCTGGTGGCGTGACCCGACGAATTTCCCAATGGGCGTAAGTTTGGATGATTGTTGAGTGCGAGTAGTAGCAAATGTTCAGGAGCAGCCCATTGATGTCACGCGAAAGTCAAGTATTATTTGACTAATGCATGACAAGGAAACCGCCCGTTCCGCATCCCCGAGCTCGCGTCTTTTTGAAATCGCCTCCGAGCAGGGTGGATATTTCACCACCGCCCGAGCTCAGGCGTGTGGCTTCAGTAGGGCGCTGCTTGCCCATCACGCGAAGACCGGCCGTTTCCTTGGAGTCCGGAAGGGACTTTACCGAATCCGGGAATACCCCAGTTCGCCACGCGAGGACGTGATCGCAGCGTGGCTTGCGGCAGGTAAGGAGAGCGCCATCGTCTCGCATGAAAGCGCGCTCGACCTGCTTGGCCTCTCTGATGTCGTTCCGGAAGTGGTTCGTCTTACCGTGCCGAGGTCAAAACGATTTCGCAGAGCGCCAAAAGGCGTTGCGATTCATACAACGACGCGGCGCATCGGCAAGGGAGAGGCCGGACTCAGTCATAACAATCATCGAACCATTCAGACTTGAGCGGAATGAAGGTATTGACAACAGCAGCGAGCTGAGCGCCATGCGACAAGGATGCCGCAAACACCTTTTTACCTATGCCCCTCACATAATCGACAGCTCCGGTATAGTCACCGTCAGCGGATAGGATGTAGGCCGCGTCGTATTGGTCGCTGGTCGCCATCACAACCATATCTACCGCCAACTTTACATCGACAGCCTTTTCCGTCCATACCAGCGTGCCAGCGTGGCGTTTACCAATATCGTGCAAATCCGTATAGGTTTTCGAATCGATTTTGTACTTGAGACTGGCCAGATATTCGAGCAATTCTTTCGCAGCGTCGCTTGCCTGCCAACGCGGCTCGATTCGACCAAAGTGGACGCTGATTCGTTTGTCGGCTTGTTCGAGCTTTGCGACGAATCGGCGCTGGTCGGCGTAGACGTTGGCACCCTGTCGCTGATCTACCTGCCCGATATAATATCGAGTGGCGATCCATTGACGCGAAAGCAGTAGCTTTTCCGAGATCTTTGCGTAATTGAGCTTGAGGCGATGCTCGACGCCCGCTTCTTCGAGACTGTGGAACCAATTGTTCCCATCGACGAAAAGAATCGCTCGATCCAGTTTCCCGCTGGCCAAATAAAAACCCCGGCGTGTGATCACTCTCGCGATCAGACACCGGGGGGATCAAAGCGAGCCCCCGTAGGGACTGCAATGTGATAGTTTAGTGCCGTTCGCGCGCGTGTCAAGTCACGCTTTGTACTAATTTCCTGCTATCTCTAATCAATACCTTTCTTGGTTAGGTCATTCCGGGTTTTTGTAAATTTGGTCGAAAATCGCATCCGCCACGATATGCCTTTGGCGGCGCGCTTCAGGTGACCATTCGCTTCCCGCCGGCGGCAGCGTTGTAATCAACAAGCTCGCGCGAGGGTCGCCGGTAACCGATCCACCGGCCTCAATTACTGTTGGCAGGTGCATGCTGTGCGCCCTATTCTGCGATTCTCGACCCCGCGATTGGGCATCCGACCTCAGCATCTGCTCATTGACACCATGCCAGACATCCAGTCAATTCATCTATGTCAATACGCAAACAGCGCCATTCTTCCTACGGATACCTTCCGGGGTGCGCTCTTTCCGAACGGCTAGAACCCTGCCAGCCAGCTCGCATAATCGACCCATCGCCGTACCTGGATCAAACCGACATCGAGTAATTTCGACGGTTCTTTCCGCTTCCCGGTGCAAGCTTACCACGCCGCTTGCGCCTCAGCCATTTGCATACGCCGGCAAGGCCTCGGCAGGCGATTCGCCATGCCCGATCAACTGCTGACACGGGAGCCGACGCCAACGATCACGTCGGCAACCGGAGATCGCTGTCTGGACTATTGGCGGGATGCTCGGGTGCGCGACCGCGCGTCCTCGAAATCGAACCAGCCGTGTCCATGGTGGCGGAGGTAGGTGAAAGATCCCTTCTCTGCTAACAATGCGTCACCATTGAGAGCGAAGAGCCGGCACCCGAATCCCTCAGGAAGAAACAAGGTTCTCGGCTTTCGGCCTTGCAGCTCGAGGGCATAAAAGGTGGTCGGCCAGGTATCCAGCGCCGTACCCTGAATCGAAGTCACATCGGAAATGCAACCGCGATCTGAATTGAACAGCTCGGCGGCGAGGCGACCGCTGATCCGATCCCATTGAAAACTCTGGATCGAAAGAACCAGGAAAAAGATCCCGCCGATTAGGGGTATCGCGCAGAGCCGCAGGGCTTGCAACTGCGCCTCCGCTGATTTTGGCGGCCGCAGCGTCTGGAGCGCAGCACCCGCCATAAACGGCAACGAAAGCGGCGCCACCCAACCTCGATAGTCTTCACAGAAGGCCCAGTTCCCAGGCCGAATTGCCCATGCAACCAGCGCGACGCCCGCGAGGCTTAGGGAGGCCATCAGGTAGATGCGCGCATGCGGCCGCGCCGGAAAAACGCAACTGAGCGCCGCGACCATCACCAAAGCGAGCGCGACCAGGGGCCATCCAAGCAGCGAGTCATTGATCGCCGCGACGATCGTTCCCCAGGTGAGCGCATTAGCCTCATATGGATCCAGCGGGATTAGCGCGCGCACCAGCAGCAATACGCCGAAGGCAAGGGCGCATCCGATCGCCACGCGGCGCGAATGTGGGGCGCACGATGGCCAAAATCGCCGCAACCAGCACGATGAAGGCGAGCACGACCACTGCTTCGGGATGCGCAACGGTGGCCGCGAGCGCGCTGATCGCCACCAATGACAAGACCGTGGGCGTCGCGCCGAGCAGAACTGCGAGCAGGGCCGGCCAGAGCAGGGTCGCGGCCATGATCGATTCGCTCTGCAGCGAGAATTGTCCCGGGAGGGCGGCGATGCAGATCGACATGGCCGGCCAGATGAAGAGCGAGGGACAACGGGAGCGGCATATGAGCCATGAGAGCGCCAATCCCAACAGCGGAATGGAGGCATAGGCAGCGGAGAAGGCGAGGCTCAGTAGCCGGATATCCTGGGTGAAACGGAGGGCGGCCAGCAACGGAATTTGGAGCGGAATATTGATGAGCCGGCCGTGAAAGGCGGCGAACTGATGGTCATCGAGGACGCGGAAGAGGAAGTATGCGCCGTCATAAGAGAGCGGTGCATTGACGAACGTCGCTATGCCCAAAGCGAGCGCGATGAGGCCAAAGAAGATCGTTATCGCACGGTTAAAGGCTTCGGTACGCATCAGGGAATCAATAACCGATGGGCATCTTGCCTCGAATGGCATTGAGTAAGCCAGCGGGGAAAAATCAACATCATGTCGATAAGATCGCATAACGCGGAGCATATCTTATCCTTAAACGGCCATTTTTCCGCAGTAATCGTCTATTTGACGCTCAGTGATGTGTTTTAGTATTCTGTAGGAACCGATGGAAAGCTCATACGCGAATTCCTCAACTGTCGATGAGTTCGATCTGGAGAAATATCTTCGGGTGGCGGTGGGAACCCGGCCGGAATCGTTCGACTGGTCGGAGCCGGGGCCGCCGCTGGATGAAGGGACGCTGTTCTGCCTGGGCTTCATGCTGGATGTGGAGGCGAACACGATAGTCAACATGCGTGAACTTCTATCAACTACCATCGCAGAGGATCCATCGATCGCGGCCTTCCTCGCATGTTGGCTATATGAGGAATGGTCACACTCGCGCACCTTGGGAAAGCTGCTCGAGACTCAAGGGGTGCGTATCGACGCCAGCCACTTCACCGAGCTTTCCCGGCAGACCCCAGGCGACTACATCGCACAGAAATGCGCGCGGCTTGCCGCCCTGTTCACCGACCATTTCCCGGCGATTCACATGACGTGGGGCGCTATCAATGAGCTGACCGGAATACTCGCCTACGAGGCGTTGATCGACCGCGCCCAGCATCCGATGGTCACCACCGTTCTCTCGCGGATCATCAAAGATGAACGCCGTCACTTCGCCTTTTACTACAATCAGGCGCGAATTCGCCTGAAGCCGCGCGCCGCGCAGAGACTAACCTCGGTCGCGTTACGCGCCTTCTGGAGCCCCGTGGGGAGTCCGGTGCGCGGCAAAGCGGATATGCGTCGAATGCAAAATTATCTTTTCGCCGGAGAGCGGGGAAACCGGGCGGCGGCGCAGATTGATGGGACTATTGCGCGCCTACCAGGCCTCGAATGGTTCGATTGCCTGAACCGTTACAACGAGGGAGCAACGCTGCCGGTTCGAAATGACGCCACCTTCGCAGCGTAATCCCTCATGTCCCATTTAGGGCTCCCGTTTGCCGAGCTCAAGGAGAATCCGGATCTCCCATTGTCTGCGAAGGCGGCGGCGCTTCTGATTCGAAGCTCGAAAGATTTGCCGGGATAGTCAGCGTCGCGGGACATTTCTTGACCGTTACATTGAACGAGAGGCACGGGCTGGTGAAACATTCCTGGCCCGATCCCTTGCCGCTCGAGGCGACCCAAGTGCCGGCAAGGCTGTCCGTCGTTCCCATATATTGGGTAAAGAGGTTGAACAGAAAAGTTGTTCCGTTGGAACTACGGCAGACGTCGCCGGCCAAAAGCCTCGCACTGCCGCTATAGAAGCCGTTAAAGGCCGCGCAAGATCCGCTCGCGGGTAGGGTCAAGCCGCTCGCAACGACTTGGGCGCTGCCGAACAATGCGCAAAAGTTGGCTGCATGCGCGGCCGAAGCGATCAACAAAATTATCGCGGCCATCGCCGCAGCGATCCTTCTCATCTTCACCAAACTATTTGCTTCTCATAGTCCGACTTGTAGCGCGATGCGAGGAGGCCGGTGGCCGCGTCCAAATCGAGGTCGGCAATCAGCAGTCCCTCTTTGCCGTAAGGCTGATAGCTCATCAGCGTCCCGTCGGGCCGTACTACCGCCGAGGTGGTCGGCGATCCATCGCCGGCGCAATTTACGGTTGCAAAATAGCAGGTGTTCTCCGCCGCGCGACATAGAGCGGCTTTTTCATGAAAGGAGTTCGCGGGATCGGCGAACGTCGAGGGTCGATAACTTCCCGCCTCGGCTTGGTGGAAATGCGGATGAAAGACGACCTGCGCACCATGCCGAACCGGCCAGCGCACCGTCTCCGGATAGCGCCAACCCTCATGGCAGATCGCTACTCCAAACGTCAGCGGATCGGCCTGGAAAACCCGCCGTCCCGAACCCGCCGTATAGGTGGCCTCCTCGGACGGATCAAGTTGCACCTTATCCTGGAAGCCCGCGATTGTCCCGTCTCGATTGAAGACCATCGCGCTGATCAGCAGGGCTCCATCGACGATGCGTTCGGTGCCGAGGACCACCGCGACGTCCGCTTTGGCGGCGGCAGCCGCAACCACGGACCATGCTCGATCGAGGAACTTGGCATCGGGCGGTGGTATCCGTTTTCCTGCGGCGCGGTATCCGGGAATAAAGCATTCGGGAAAGCAGACGAGCCCCGCGCCTTCGATGCCGGCTTGCGCGATGGCATCTTGTGCCATAGTGGTTGACTCTTCACGAGTCGCTGGAAATCGAAGGTTGGCAAGTGCGATTCGAAAGGTGCCCATTCGTCCCGATCCTGTCCCTCGTGAGCCATCGACTCTAGCCCGTGTCCCGTGGCTGGAACACAGCTAAGGTTGTGCCACCAGTTCTGAGCTACGAAGCAGGAATGCTAATTCAGGTGCGCCATCACCTTGCCCATCTGCGAGGTGTCGTAGACGCAGAGCTGCGCGACCTCGCGCGCCAGTGCGCGTGAGTTGAGCGCGTCGAGCATCGCTTTAACGGGAATCGAATCGAGATCCCGCTTGAGGATGACCAAATCGTAACGCTCCTCGCGAATCGGCACGAACCCCAGGCCATAGAGATCCGCAGCGAGCCGAATCGTCACGCCAAAGTCGGCGTCGCCCGCCGCGATCGCGGCTGCGACCTCCAGATGTCCCGGGTATTCGCGCGGATAACCTTCGATCGCATCCGCGCGGATCGAGAGCTCCGCAATCGCCTCATCCAGAGCGGCGCGCGCGCCCGAGCCGACTTCGCGATTAGCGATGCGCAAGCGCGGCCGCGCCACCTCGGCAAAGCCGCGAATTCGCAATGGATTGCCCGGCGCCGTGGCGATTCCGAGTTCCCATCGCGCGAAGTTCACCAGCATTGCGGGATGACGCCGGATCCCGCGACGGACCGCACCGGAATTGAAATCACCGCTTTTAGGATCGCGCAGATGAACCCCCGCAATATGTGCCCGGCCCGCCAGCAGCGCATCCAGCGCTTTACCGCTTGAACAGTTCATCGCCACGATCGAAATCGGCGCGCGCCTGCGCGCGAGCCATTCGATGAGCAGCGCCGCGGCCGGATCGCAGCCCGCGAGCAACACCGTCGCGTCGATTTCCTCCTCGGTACGGAAGCTTGCCACCTCGGCACCGCCGCGGGCCGCATGCTCGACGATCCCCGCCGCTGGGGCGAGCGCGAGATGGACCGGCGGCTGCGCAAGTGCGACCAGTTTGCCGCCGACCCGCGCCAGTGCCACTCGCGCGCTGGCCCCGACGCCCGTCGCGCCGTTGCTATCCCATCGCGCGTGAACATGACGGACGTCATCGCGATTCGCGCCGAACAACGCCTCGACGGTAACGCCGAGTTCACGGCCGAGCGCGAGCGCGACTGACACGCTTGGCAGGTAGGTGTTAGATTCGATCGCGCCGAGCGCCTGTCGAGAGATGCCGGTGCGTTTGGCCAGCTCGCTTTGGCTGAGGCCCTGGGCGATGCGCGCGGCCCGAACCGGGTGTTCTCTTTCAGCCGAAGTGATAGCCATAGTGCTTGTCTGGATTCCTTTTACCATGGCATATGTCATCGCGACATGCGAATAACTTCGGCCCGCATTTCGGCATCAAGCAGCCTGGCGACTGATTTCCGATGAACTGGGGCGCGCTGTTCCTATCGCTGAAGCTGGCCGGGCTCGTATGTACGATTCTGTTCCTGCTCGGACTTCCGATCGCCTATTGGATTACCTTTTCCCGCCGGCGATGGAAATTCATCGTCGAGGCGATCGTCGCGTTGCCGTTGGTTCTGCCGCCCACCGTGCTCGGCTTCTACGTGCTGGTGGCGACCGGGCAGCAGAGTCCGCTCGGGAGGCTTTATACCTCGTGGTCCGGGCACCTGCTGCCCTTCACCTTCGAAGGCCTTGCGCTGGCATCGGTGATTTACAGCCTGCCCTTCGCGGTGCAGCCGATGGTGGCGGCGTTCAGCCTGGTTGATCCCAACCTGCTCAATGCCTCCGCGATTCTGGGCGCGTCGCGGATGCGCACCTTTGTTCGCATCGTGTTTCCGCTCTCGATCACGGGCGTCGTCACCGGCATGGTACTGAGCTTCGCGCATACGCTGGGCGAGTTCGGCGTGGTGCTGATGGTGGGCGGAAACATTCCGGGCGTCACCGAAACCATTTCGATCGCGATTTATGATGACGTGCAGGCGCTCAACTACAGCGGTGCAAATCACGCGGCGCTGGTGTTGTTGATATTTTCCTTCGTGGTGCTGTCGATTACCTATTCGCTCAACCGCAAGATGTGGGGGCCGTGGACGCTGCGCCGCAACGGCGCCATTTCGGCGCCTTCGGTCGTCAAGTGAAGCGTCGGGCCTCTCCTCAATTTGTCATCCTGATGCAAGCGGAGCGCAGCGGAAGGATCTCGAATGCTAAAACTGCCGCGATAATTCCAGTCCGACCACCTCGGGTTGGAAACGCGGCCAAGGGACGCTTCCGGTGGCCGGCGACCGGACGACCGCAATACGCCACCATTCGAGATCCTTCCGCGGCGCTCCGCTTGCGTCAGGATGACAAACAAAAAAGACTTCGCTCGGGTGAGGATGAAACCCGACGCAGGCTTCGCCCGCCATGGAACGGCTGGTCTAAGCAGCCTTTTGGGAGCCGGTGACGCTTTCGGTCGACATTCGCAGACGGCTGTCGGAAGCCTTCGTTTTCGAGGCGAACTTCACCGCGGCCCCCGGCTTCACGATCCTGTTCGGACGCTCCGGCTCAGGAAAAACCACGCTGCTCAATTGCATCGCAGGTCTCGGCACTCCTGACTCCGGCCGTATCGCGCTCGATGCGCATACGCTTTTCGATGCGGCAGCGAAGATCAACCTGACCCCCGCGCAACGATCGGTGGGCTTCGTGTTCCAGGATCTTGCGCTCTTCCCGCATCTCACCGTCGAGCAGAATGTCGAGTACGGTCTGGCCAAGCTCACCGCGAATACCCGCCGCGAACGCGCCACGGCCGTCCTCGATGAGATGCGGGTCGGCAGTCTGACCAAGCGCAAGCCTGCCGAGATTTCCGGCGGCGAGAGACAGCGCGTCGCCCTCGCGCGGTCGCTGGTCACCGATCCCGCGATGCTCCTGCTCGATGAGCCACTCGCCGCGCTCGATGCGATCACCAAATCGGCCATCATCGACGACCTGCGCGCGTGGAATGCCGCGCATGGCATCCCGATCATCTACGTCACTCATTCGCTGGAAGAAGCCTTTGCCGTAGGCGAGGCGGTGGTGGTGCTGGAGGCGGGAAAAATCATCGCGCGCGGAAACCCGCTGGAAGTCCTCGATGCGCCGCGCCAGGAGACCATCGCGCAACTGGCGGGCTTCGAAAACCTGTTCGACGCCACGGTCGGCGCAGTACACGACGATCGCGGCACGATGGTTTGCGCGCTCTCAGGGACCGCGCTGGAACTCGAGGTGCCGCTGACGCGCACGCAACCGGGCACGCCGATTCGGGTAGCGATTCGCGCCGGCGACATTATGATCGCGACCAGCCACCCGCGCGACCTCAGCGCGCGCAATGTTTTTCCGGGGACGATCGAGGCGATTCGTACCGAGGGGCATCGCGCGAAGGTTACGGTCCAGGCGGGCTCCACGTTTGAGGTGAGCCTGACGCCGGGTTCGCGCGCCGATCTCCAGCTTCAACCGGGCGCGCAAGTCTGGCTCGTCATCAAGACCTACTCGTGTCATCTGGTCGGGAGTTAATTGCCCGCTGAAGCGCGAATTATTTACCTCACGAACCTGCCGGACTGAATTTAGGCCGACATCACAAGCGGGTCCCCGCCTATCTCCGCGGGCCGAGGCTGATTGGTATTGCGCTTCTGGTTTGTGTTCGAGCCGCAATTTAGAACGCCTTCCCTACCCTCGCCTGCTTCAAAATTTCATTCGCCGTATGGCGAGACTTGATCTCGTTATCAACAGTGAAATTCTTGCCATTAATGGGGCTATGCCAGATTTCGTGATCGCCTTTGCCGTGGCGGACGAAATAGCATTTGGCAATCTTCAATATACGTTTTAGTTCGGGGGTATAGCTGGCCATCGGAGACCAGCGTCTTCAAGTCGATAAGTCGATCGGAAAATGCAAAGGAATTTCAATTCTCGCGTGCGCATGCTTTGGAACTACGCCGTTGGCTTCCAGCATTTCCGGAATCATGACGCGCAGCTTCGTGATCAGCGCGTCAATATCCGCCGCTTCGGTCACAAGACCTGGAACGTCGTCGCTCACGGCCACCCACACCTTGGCCTCATCGTCCCACGTCGTTCGCACTACGTAGGTAGGTTCGCTCATAATATTGGCCACCTAAAAACTGAGCGGTAATATAAAAGAAACGCGCGGCTGTACGCTCTCCCAACTAACCACATCTCTACTTAGAGCAGACCTAGGGCTGGAGAACAAGCGTCTCTATGTCACGGTGTGAGACGTTTCTGCACTCTTTGTTTATTCAAATTGTTCCCAGCTAATCCACAGTCTGAAGAAGCCTGACGCCGGGTTCGCGCGCCGATCTCCAGCTTCAACCGGGCTCGCAAGTCTGGCTCGTCATCAAGACCTACTCGTGTCATCTGGTCGCGAAATGATCGCGGGTTGGGAACGTCAATTCTCAGCGCGGGCCTGATCCGTTCGGTTCGCCATCACGGGAATTTGAGCGATCTGGCCGGAATCCGTAACCAGTCGTCCATTCGCGACGTTCCATTGCCCAGCTTGTTGCTGCAACGTAACGTCCATCGTGGCGTTGGCGCGTGCGCCGCTGACTTCCATCCTGAAGGTCGCCCAACTCGCATCACCCTCGTAATGGATACTGCCGATCCAGTTCAGTTGAGCATGCACGGCGCCCCCGACCATGCCTTGTACGGCCGCGTTGCGCTCGGTGAAGGCCAACGCGACTGCGGCGGGTGTGCTGCTGCGGAGATAGACCTCGCCCAATGCGGCCGTTATCAAGAGGACGATTGCCCAACTCCCAAATGCCCAAAGCGCTTCCCGCGGGATGCTGATTGATCGCAACATTTTCGGAGCCTCCAGCGGCATTCAGCACAGCGCATGCCGATGGAGGCGTCGGAAAGCGATATGGCTTTCGCCGTAGATTTTTTCTGAATCGAACCATCGAGATTCGAAATCGCGACGCCATGATGTCCCAGATCAGTCCATCTTCATCGGTGCAGGACGCAGCCGGATAAACGCCGCGACCCCGACCGGGGTTTGCGAGTGATAGGCGCTGTCGAGTCGCCCATCGATGAAGTTGGTGGTCACCATCACACCCGGCGCCACTACGAACGCATTCAACAAATCGAAGTTGCGCAGGTAACCGAGGCTGATGGCGCCCACATTGTAAACTTGTCCGGCTGGTGAAAAATCAAGGTCCTCACCGGTTTTGCGCACGAACTCGGCGCGCCCGAACAGCACATTTTTAGTGTCGAAGTCGAGGTTACTTTCGAGCAAGAGCGCATCGGTCGGTTTACCGGTCGAGCCGATGTTGCGGCCCCATCCCGCGGTCGTCGCCCAGTTTCCCCCCGACGCAAGGGGCCGATCGTAGGTTGTCGAAGCGGTAATCCGGTTGACGCTCACGTTAGGGTCGAGCTGCTCGGGACTTTTCAGGTATCCCCAGGAGACCTGCATGCTGAGATCCGGCATCGGGTTGTAACTGAGGCGCGTTGAGTACGAATCCATCCGCCGAAAGTCAAAATTCGATCGATTCTCGTCAGGCTCGCGGCCATTGAACCATGAAGCTTCGAGCTTGAGGTTGCGGGTAAAAATTCCGGCGGTGACAACGCCGAAGGTAACATGCGTGGAATCCATCCAATGATGTCCCAGCGGCGCGAACGGATCTGCGGCCGCTGACTCGCGATGCGGCGCGGCAACCGGTCCCAGCGCAGGCTCGCCAACCGGGCCGCCATACAACTCGAGGCCGAGATCTTTGGTAATTGAATGCGCATAGGTCGCGGCCATCTCCATGAAGAGATCGTGCGGATGCTGCCGGTCGTGGTTGGGAACGCCGTGGAACTCCTCGCCCGATTGTAGGAGCAGCGGATACCCGCGGCCGCCATCGGTGAATTCCTCGCCGCTCATCATGAGGCGCGCGCCGAGTTCGCCGCCGAGAAGTTCGTGCTCCGCCATCAGCATCGCCCAGTTGGTGCTGAAGACCTGTCCAGCGCCGCGTCGGCTGCCCTGGTAGTCGTAGCCACCAAAGGCGAGTTCGCCAGCCATCATGCTCCAACCGCCGAGCATGAACCCTTTCGCATACATCGGGGTCGAGTCCGGCTGCCATGCAGTCCCGGAGCCTTCGCGATTCATCGGCAGGTCGAGCGCATCCTGCGCCGACGCGCCCGCGGACAGGAAAAACACCAGAGCAATGCAAATTGTGAAATGTTGAATCTTCAATTCTGATCTCCGCAAAACCGATTTCGCGCAAAAAAGCACATATGGGCCTGGCGCTTTCGCGCCGGCGGACGCGAGGTCGGCTGGATCAGATACGGAGAGTTTGCAGTTCGATGATTAGCGGCGTTCCGACGGGGGGCGAGGTAGTCCTCGCGGAATCGAAAGCGATTTTGAGAAGTGACGGTCGCGGCGCAACGTAAGCAACGATGGCGGGCGCGAGGGTGTTCGCGAGCGATGGCGCGGGAGTCACTGCATCGTGGCGCACCGCGAGGGAGTGGCACATCGCGGTCTTACAGCATGGCATCGATGGCGCATCGGAGCGCGTGGCGTGATGACAGCTCTGGTTCGCGGCCTGGCATGCGATCGGCGAATGGATTGCGAACGCCATCGCGAGCGCGAAGATCAGAACTATCTTGCTGAGCCGAATCACCGTGCTAATTCTAGCCATCATTTGAACGCGAGTCGCCGGATACCGAGGGTAAAATGCATAACTTCACTCCGTTCGCCGCGCTGGTCGGCGGAATCCTCATCGGGCTGAGCGCGTCGGCGATGTTGCTGCTGGAGGGCAAGATCGCCGGCATCAGCGGCATCTGCGCCGGCGTCCTCAATCCCGCCAAGGGCGAAACAGCCTGGAAGGCATCGTTCATTGCCGGCCTCCTCGCGGGAGGAGGGCTGCTGCGGATTTTTCTGCCGCGCGCTTTCGACTTCGGCATCATCCGTCCGTACGGCATGTTGATCATCGCGGGGCTGCTGGTCGGCTTCGGCACGCGGCTCGGTAACGGATGCACCAGTGGCCACGGCGTATGCGGCATAAGCAGGCTGTCGCCGCGCTCGATGGTCGCAACGATAACGTTCATCGCAAGCGGCGCGGTGGTCGTTTACCTCGTCGATCACGTGATGGGACGCTAAGATGAAAGCCAGCCTCGTCTCGTTCGCCTCTGGAATCGTGTTCGCCCTCGGTCTCGGGATTTCCGGAATGACGCAGCCATCGAAGGTGATCGGCTTTCTGGATTTCGCGGGCGCATGGGACGCAAGCCTCGCGTTCGTGATGATCGGCGCGATCGGCGTTTACTTCGTCGCATATCGGCTCACTCGAAAGATGCGCGCGCCATTACTGGCGGCGCAGTTCTCGATTCCGAAACGCACCGAGCTTGACGGTCAACTGATCCTCGGTGCGGTCATCTTCGGCGCCGGATGGGGGCTGAGTGGATTCTGCCCAGGGCCGGCAATCACGTCGCTGGCATCAGGAGCGATGCCGGTCGTGGCGTTCGTAGCATCGATGGCGGCCGGAATTTATCTCCACGCGAGGTGGCAAAGTCATAGCCGCCCGCGAGCAGTCGCGCTGGTGATCGCCTCGGCGGATTCCTGAAAAGAACAGCGCCCACGGAGCCGTCTCCGCAGGCGCTGCGTTTGAAGCAAAAAAATACTCTACGACGCGAGCGCCTCCAGCGAACCCACCGATTCGGGAACGCCGGTGGCCGGCAACTTGCGCTGACCCGGCGTGCGCTCGAAGGGCGACACCAGATCGAGTTCCTTGCCCATCTCGCGCACCGCGGGCAGCACCTCGGTCGCGATGAGCCGCATGCTGTTGGTGCGATCCTTCGCGGAGATCGGGCCATCGTTCTGCCAGAAGCCGAATACGCCCGGTCGCAGCACTTCGAGCACCTTGCGAATCTTCGGCAGCACCGTTTTCGGCGTCCCGCAGATCACTTGCATCGATTTTTCGACCTTGGGAAACGCATCGAAAATCTGCTTGCGTAGCGCTGCAGTGTCGACCCGGCTTTCGCCCCGCTGCCAGGTGCCGGCGCGAACCTCGACCTGCGAGGCGGCGATGTTGTCATTGGTAGTGGGCGCCGAGAATGCGCCGCCGAAAGCCTGGTCCTGATTGGCCGGATCCGTGAACTGTTTGGCAATACGCCGCGTGGCTTCCTTCGAGTTATATCCCGGCGGAAACATCCATTGCGGCTGGCCAAACAGCGAGTAGCCGATGCCGGCGCCACCGAACATATCGAACTTCGCGATCTCGCGCGCTTTTTCGTCGGTCTCCGCCACGTAGACTTTTTGTAGATAGCCGAAGTTCTCCGGTCCGACCTGGTAGCCTTCCTTCGCCGCCGCATCGCGATAGATGTTCCATAGCTCGACCGTCGGCTCGAGGAAGGTCGCCAGCGCCACGTACGGATAACGATGCTGCGCGCACCAGATGACGGTCTCAGGGCTCAGCAAGCCGGGAATCCAAATCGGAGGATGAGGCTTCTGCAGCGGCAGCGCCCATGGATCGACGAAACGATAATGGAAATGCTTGCCCTCGTAGCGCCATGGGCCGGGCTGCGTCCATGCCTTGACGACGAGGTCGTGCGCCTCGTTGAACAACTCGCGGTTGAAGCCCGGATTCGCATTGGTCGCGAATTGTTCGCTGCCCGCTCCGCGCACCCATCCGGTGATAAGCCGTCCGCGCGAGATCATGTCGATCATCGCGAGTTCCTCGGCCAGCCGCAGCGGATTTCCGACTACCGGCAAAGGATTGCCCAGCAGCACGATTTTCACTTTTTCAGTGATCCGCGCCAGAATCGCGGCTTCCACGTTCATCACCGAGCCCATGCAGAACGCGGTGTCATGGTGTTCATTGAGCATGACGCCGTCGAAGCCCAGCTGCTCGGCGAGGACCTTCTCGTCGAGATATTCGTTCAGGAGCTCTGAACCCCGCTTCGAATCATAAAGCCGGTTGGGCAGGCCGAAGTATCCATTCTTGATGATCTCGTCGTTGGGCGCGTCCCGATATGGGCGCTCCGTGAAATACATGATGTGCATATGGCACCTCTTCCTTCTGCGCTAAGCGAGAAAGCTTTGAACCTCAGCGACAAACTGTGCGCTTTTTTCTACCTCTGGACGATGACCACACTGGTCGAAAATCTTCAGGGTCGAGCCCTTGATCGATTGATGGTATGCATGCGCCGACGCGAGCGGCACGATGTTGTCCTCGCGCCCCCAGATCAGTGTAGTCGGCAAACCGGCTGCAACTCCGAGCAGATGCGGCAGGCTGGGATTGAACAGGAACGGTTGCCATGCGATGCGAGCGGTCTGCGCGCGTGCATCTTCCCACAACTCAAACGCCTCGGGACCCTGACCGCCGTAAAGTTGCGCGAGTTCGGGAACTTCGGCGGGCTTATACATGGTGGCGGCAAAATGCTGCGGCGCCATCACCTGGAAAAAATCCAGAATATAGCCTTCGCCTTCCGGCGGGCGGATGCCCTCGGGCGCGACCAAAACCATCTTGTGGAACTGCGAGGGATTGTTGGCCGCCATCTCAGCCGCGATCCATCCACCGAGCGAAAAGCCGATGACATCGATGGGCGCGAGCTTCTGCTCCTTGAGATAACGCGCATAGAAGCCCGCCATGTCGCGGATGTTCATGATCCATTCGGCGCGGTCGGTAGCCCCGAAGCCTGGATGGAGCGGGATCAGCAGCGTCCGAGTTTTCGCCAGCTCGGAATTCCATTTGAGCCAGCCGGGGAAGCCCAGCTCATCGTGCAGGATCAGGAGGGGCGCACCAGTGCCACCCTTGATGACCCTGAGGTTGGTGCCGTCGACCTTTACGGTCTCCTCGTGCCATTCGCGGGAATTATCTGCCATAAGTTCGCCTGTCTCCCTGAGACTAAGCGGGTAACACAAGGCGCGGCAAAATTACAAACCGATCGGTATGGTCGTAGCCCGGCCCGGCTTTGGGTCAGATGCGCGCGATGAACCAGGTGCGAGTAGAATCTCGATCTGTCAGGCTGCTCTCTCGAAACGGGTTTATCATTATCAAGCATGGACAAGATTGAGCGAATCGGCCATCTTTGTCTTGAGGCAATTGCAAAAGCGCGCGAACTGAATACGCGCCGTTTAGACCGAGACCTCAAACTACGGATCGCGGCGATTATGAAAACCGTCAGAGGAACCGCTAAGAGAATTCAAGCCTTGACAGATGCCGCGAGCGAAAACGGCATTATGGACAAGGCAACCACCGAGCGCGCTCTGGATCGGATTATCAAATCGTTGGAAGACGCCAATCGCGAACTCGATCTATTGCTCGCTAAGGCTCAGCGATAACACGGCCCTCCTAACGGAAAAAACCGCTCCGCGGTTACTGCACGCTGATCGGAATCCGCACATCGAACTCGGAATTAATTGCGATGCCATCCTTCATCGCGGGGAAAAATTTCCACTCGCGCAAAGTGTTGAGCAGAATCTGATTCAGGCGCGGATTCGGCGTCGGCTGCGCGAGGGTTACCTCGACGGTGCCATCGGGACCAACCTTGAAATGCGCGATGGCAACGGCCTGGAAAACGTCCTCGCGCATGTCGTCTGGAATGGTCGGCGTCGGCGCGTAGATCGCGCGCGCCCCCGAGGCATCGTTGCCGATACCCGCCCCGCTGCCCATCCCGGTGCCGCCCGGAATCCCGACCGAGGCCTCCTTCCCCGGGGCTCCCGAAGTCGTCGGCACGCTGGGACCGGTTCCGACCTCACTCGTCTCGCTGGGACTGATCACCGGCCGCGCTTCGACCTTAGGATGGTACGCCGCCACCTGTTTGGGATGCGGCTTTTCGACGGTTTTCGGCTTCATCGCCACCGGTGCAGCACCACCCTGCAAACCGGCAGGTTTGGGTGGCACCACCTCGACCAATTGCGCCTCGATGGCGTTGTGCTCCGGCGGATGCGGCAACGAGGGCTTGAGGAACCTCGAACCCGACAGCATCGCTATAATCGCGATGACAGCCAACGGCCCGGTCAGCGCGAATCGCTGCCACCGTTGTGGCCGATAGATTTCCTCCTCGGCGAGGATACCGATCCATTGATTCATGATGTCACGGATTGGCCGGGGCTGGTGGTTTGCCGAAAGGAAGTTCCCACTTGATGCCGCCGTAGAATGCGCGGCGCGGGCCATATTGATCCGCGAAGACTCCGACCCCGGTCCCATTGCGAACCAGATAAGTATGGTCGGCGAAGTTTTCTACTACCGCACGCAATTCGATCGCGCCCTTTTCAGCCAGCTCGATGCGCTTGATGAGGCCGGCGTTCAACTGGATGTAGAACGGGAGGTTTCCGGTATTTGCGAACCCGGAGCGAAGTCCGCTCCCATAAATCCCGTCAAAGGTAAGCGTAAATCCTTTCCATCGATAGGCCGCACCCGCCGAGGAGGTGAAGGTCTGATCGTGATCCAGGAAGATATAGTGGCTGTTGATGTATTTAAGCTCCTGGGGCGTGAAGTTGAACTGCCCCGACTCGACCTGCGTACCTTGCGCGACGGAATAGGCGAAGTTGGCGTAGGTGTAGAGGTTATCGCGAGTGTATGAGCTGGTGAATTCGGTACCCCATACGCGGCCTTTGTTGTAGTTGAAGGTCTCGAAGATTAAGGCGGGTCCGAATTGACCTTCGTCGATAAGGTCAGACGCCTTTTTGTAGTAGGAATCGACTCCTACCGTGAGACCCGGGAGCAGTTGCTGGATTATCCCAGCATCAAACAGATGATCGCGTTCTACCGTCGGAGTTCCATTGCCATTGGAAGCCGGCGCGCCGGTGGTGTCCTTGAATTTCTGCACCGTGCTCACGGTAACCAATTCGGTTGGCGGCGGGGTGAATTGACGCGCATACGCCGCATGCAGCGTCGTTCCCTTGATGGGCGTGTACTCGGCGCCGACGCGTGGGCTCGCCTGATCAGCGCGCACGAGTCCATCGTAGAGGTCGAATCGCACGCCGTAGTTGATGGTTAGCTTCTCGAATGGCTTCCATTCGTCCTGCAGGTAGACGCTATAGATCCAGGTTTGCAGCGCGATGTTGTCGACGATGAACACGGGGGTACTGCTCATCTGGTTCCCCGGCTGAGGCGGTGGCGGAAAAGCGGGAAAAGCTGCCTCATGATTGTCGATTTCGGCGCGCTCGGAATCGAAGTAGCCGCCCCATCGAATGGTGTGGTCCGCGATTGCGTGGTAAGCGGTGTCGAGTTGGAAGCCGTTGCTCCAGTCGCTGCGGAATACTTTCGACGCGGCGCCGTTGTAAATCAGATCGCCTTCGTAGTCGGGATAGAACGAAACCGCCGAATAGCGGCTGAATGGCGCAATCTGATAGTCGATATTTGGACCGACCGTGCCCTGCAGCGCCAGGACGCCGAAGTAGTTCTGCTCCAGCTGCCCTTCGTGAATATCGGCTGAAGCATAGACCGGAACCCCGATCAGGTTAAAAACCTGCGGCTGATTGGGATTCGCCGGAATCTGGAAATGGTTCACCGCGGTGCCGGTTATCAGGCTGAGCCGGGTGGTTGGATTCAGGAAATAAGAAAAATAGCCGAATCCGGAACCCTGGTTCGAGGTGTCGTGGATCGCGGTCGGACCCGGCGTCGGCGGTTCGACCCCGCGATCGGTATGCAGATACTCCCCGGTCGTGAACCAGCTAAAGTTGCCCTTGGATCCTCCGTATTCGAAGCTCGGATTCTCGGTCCCACGCTGACCTCCATAGAAATCCACGTCAGCAACATTATTCAGCAATCCATCCTTGGTCTTGATGTCGATGATACCGGCAGTGCGCAGCCCGAATTGGGCCGGCAGGCCACCGGTGAGCAGACTGATGCTGTTGGCGAAACGCGGACTCAACACCTGGCCGAAACCGGTAATGCCTTCGGGGAGCTGAACCCCGTCGATGCGATATTGAAGATTGGCATGATCGCCGCGCACGTGAACCTGTCCAAACGAATCCTGGGCCACGCCAGGGGCCTGCAGGAGCACCTGATTCAGTGGTGTGTTGCTGCCTTGAGGCAGTTCATGGATGGCCTGCGCGCTGAACGTATATACGCTACCGCCGGTTTGCGGTGACAGCGCGTTGCGCGATTGATTGAGGCGTTTGGCCACCACGCTGACGCTTAACTCCTTGGCCTGCAACGCCAGCTGCACCGGCTTCGCGCCGGTCTTCGTCACCGACACGATCGCGGTGGCCGGTTTAAAATCCTTTTTGTTACCCACCACGGCGTAAAATCCGGGCGCGATGCCTTTCAAGGTAAAATTCCCTTCGGCATCGCTACTGGTTTTGGCTTTGGTTTTTCCTTGGGCATCTTGAAGCGTCACGGCCGCGGCCGGGATCGGCCTGCCGAGCGCATCCTTAACGGTTCCTCTAACTTCCTGGGTAGCCGCCTTCGGCGTCTCTGCTGCACGAGCGGTGGCACCAACTCCGCCCATCAACATCACGCCAAGCCCGACTGCCAGGATAAAGCACCTTGGCATCGCAAACTCCTCAGATTCCTGGTCCGGTCGCCCGCATCAGTTCGTCTTTTGCGCGCAACCGGATGCGCGCGTTTCCGATTCGGAAAGTCGCCGCGCGCGAGGTTCGAATTTCGTGAGTTGGGAGCCTAGGACAATGCGGGAGGAGCCCTGCCGAAGCAGTTGCCGATGTAAACGGACGGCGGTCCGCTCGGGACCGTCAGAGCAACCAGATTTTGTTGAACCGTAGGCGCATCAAGTGCAGGCGCCACTGCGGGAGCAGAGGACGAATGCAATTGTGCCGAGCAAATCGCGCATGAGGTATCGGCAATCCCGGCCGCGGTGCTCGACGAGACTTGGGGTTGCCGCGACACCGGATGGAAGTGCGCGGTCGCGATCGTTTGCCCAAGCAAAAGGATGATTGCCGCGAGCATCGCGAGCTTGCGCGTCGTCTGTATGTGGCCGCGTGACTTCATTGCTTTGGGGCCAGGTAGCACCAGGCCGACGGTTCAAACTGCCGCGTTCGGCTTCGAGGATCAAGGGATGGGCGCTCGGGGCCTATCCTGGGTAGATGCGGTATCCGGGAAGCTTCTGATACCGAAAGGTTTCGTAAAAGCTCTCCGCTCCGTCGGTCGACAACAGATCGATGTACGCGGCTTGGCAGCGGACCTGAAGTTCCTTGATGAGACCTCGGCCGATGCCCGTCCCGCGCCTGGACGATGCAACCACCATATTGGCCAGATATGCGCGAATCGCTCCATCGGTAAGACATTGAGCAAAGCCCACGACTGCTTCACCTTCAGTCGCCACCAGACAGATTACGTTCGCGGCGGTCAGCGCCCGATAAGTCCGCTCGGGGTCAGCGACATATGATTCCCATCCCTCAACTTGGCAAAGCCCGATTACCTGCGTCAGGTCACGTCGTTCGAAGCCGCGGTACTCCATCGGAGGCTCCTTCCTATTCGCCGAGCGCCATCCGAATCGAGCGATGGAAATGCTCCAGCGCCGGCTCATAGCGCCCGTACACGACCTCGGGCAGCACGCCCGACTCAAAGTTACGTTGAATCTGCTCGCCGATCGCGAAGTCCTGCTCGACCACGCCGATAAGCAAATCCATTACCTTTTTCCACTTAGGATTCTCCGCATCGGCGGGCGGCGTGAGCACACTTATTTCAGTGATCGATTGGTTCACGCTTCCCGGCACCGGAAACACGCGATAGGTCTCGAGGTGGTCGCTCTGCATTACGCAGATGGTGTTCGGGAAGAGGTTCATAAGAATGGTCGCGTGCGGAATCAGGTCCCATTTCGCTTCGGGCAGATCACGCAGCTTCTCGATCGAGTTACGAATCCCTACCAGTCGATGGCTGAGGCCGAACCCGTCATAGAGCGCAAGGTTTTTCACGAACATCGGCGCGATATTGCTCTTGTGCAGCACCTTGATGTGGTAGGCCTCCCAGAACGTGTCGCTCACCAGCTTCCAGTTCATGTTGCGGCGCACGATGCGCTGCTCGGCTAGCACGAAATCATCGATGCCATACGACGCGAGATCCTCGGCGAGCCCGCCGAGATAGTTCGCGACATCGATCGTCGCACCCGCGCGCGGCGTCACCCATACCAGCCCGAATTTTTCCTCGACCGGAAAACTCACCAGGCCGTGACTCTCGCGATTTAGCGTCACGAAGCCGGCCTCCTCGGGAATCGCACGCAGCTTGCCGTCGGTGTCGTAGCTCCAGGCATGATACGGGCAGGTGAAGCGCACCGCGCCGGAGCCGCATCCCTCGACCAGGCGCGACCCCCGATGGCGACAGATATTTGCGAACGCACGAAGCTGTCCATCTTTGTTGCGGGTCACCAGAATCGGCGTCGATCCGAGGCTGTCAGTAAAATAGTCACCCGCCTTCTTCACGCGGCAGCTAAAACCGGCCACCAGCGGATACTCGCGAAACAGAATCTCACGTTCGCGCTGCGCCCATTCAGGCGAGGTGTAGGTGCGCGGGTCATTACGTGTGAAGACCTCGGTCATCGGCGGGCTGCCGCGATCGATCGATGTCAGTGCCTCGCGAATGAGGCGCACCTGAGTTTCATGCTGCATTAAGATGCATTCTGATTCCCCTTCCACTTCAGGGGAAGGGGCTAGGGGTTAGGTCTGCCGACGCGCTAGGCGGCCGCAGGGGCCGTGACGTATAATCTGTTTGACTTATGGACGAGGATTCGACGCAAGCGCGCGAGAAAATGGTCGCCGAGCAGCTCAGGGCTCGTGGCATCACCGATGCCCGCGTGCTCGAGGCGATGCGCACCATCGCAGCGCGATCGCTTCATTCCCAGCGAACTGCGTGAGCATGCCTACGATGACGGCCCGCTTCCGATCGGCTCCGAACAAACCATTTCGCAACCATACATGGTGGCACTTACCTGCCAGGTCGCACAGCTCACCGGGGTCGAGCACGTGCTTGAAATCGGCACTGGCAGCGGCTACGAGGCCGCCGTGCTGTCCAAGCTGGCCGCGCAGGTGGTGACCATCGAAAGCATCCCACATTTATATGATCGCGCGCGAATCATTCTGCAGAGCATCGGCGCAAGCAATGTCTCGGTACGGTTGGGCGACGGCTCGCTCGGATGCCTCGAGGAGGCGCCCTTCGACGCGATCGTCGTGAGCGCGGCGATGCCCGGTGTTCCTATCACATTGCTGACGCAACTCAAGCCAGACGGTCGGCTGATCGCGCCCATCGGCGAGGAGGAATTGCAGACGCTGGTGCGGATCGCGCGAATCAATGGCCATTGGCAGGAAGAATATTTCGGCGAATGCCGTTACGTGAAGATGACCGGCAAACACGGCTTCACCGATTGAAGGCTCTTTGAAGTAGCGCCGCTCGGGAATTTCTCGCACGACCCGCGATTCCCGGGGGCGGGTGGACAGTGGCGGACAAGCAGATCCGGCGTGCTGGGGTGGTGGTGCTGCTGGGCCTCGTGCTCGGAGGGATTCTCTTTGCCGCGGGATGCTCCAGCTCGAGGTCAAATCTGTCCACCCCGCATACCACTCGCAGTCAGGGAACCTATACCGTACAGCGCGGCGATACGCTTCATCGCATTGCACAACGCTATGGCGTCAGCGTCAGTAGCCTGATGAGCGCCAACGCCATCACGAATCCGCACGATCTCCAGGTCGGGCAAGTGCTGAACATTCCCGGATACACCTCCTACAGCGCGATCGATAACTTCGGCAGCGATTATTCCTTGGAACGGCCTACCCGCATGTTCGCGTGGCCGGTCGAGCATGGCGAGATCTCCTCGGGATTCGGCATCCGCAATGGCACGATGCACGATGGGGTTGATATCGCGGCACCCCTCGGCACCGCGGTGCATGCGGCCGAGAGCGGAACCGTGATTTACGCGGGACGACTGCGCGGTTACGGCAATGTGATCATCGTGCGCCACGACGATCATTACGTCACCGTGTACGGCCATAACTCCACCAACCTCGTACGCGAGGGCGATGCGGTCGCGCGCGGCCAGGTCATCGGGACTATCGGCGAGAGCGGCCGCACCACCGGAGCCAATCTCCATTTCGAGGTGCGGCGCGACAACACCGCGCGCAATCCGCTCGCCTATTTGCCACGCCCCGATCAAACCGCCGGGATCTCCTTTGCTCGAAATAGCGGCTCCTAGTATCTTGCTGACTCCTGTATCTTGCCGGCTCGCGCTATCAGGTCGCATCGGGGAGAACACTGCCATGAATGTTGATGAACTCAAGCAACTGATCCGCGACGTTCCGAATTTCCCCAAGGCGGGAATCCTGTTTCGCGACATCACGCCGCTGATCGGCAATGCCCGCGGGCTGGCCGCCATCGTCGACCAGATGGCTGAATCCTATCTCGGCAAAGTCGACGCGGTGCTCGGCATCGAATCGCGCGGATTCATCTTCGGCGCGCCGGTCGCCTATCGCCTCGGGGTGGGCCTCGCGATCGCGCGCAAGCCGGGCAAGCTTCCCTACAACTTTGTCGAGGAATCATACGAACTGGAATATGGTCACGCCGAGTTGCAGATGCATGAGGACGGGGTTGTACGCGATGCGCGGGTGCTAATCGTAGACGATCTCCTCGCGACCGGCGGCACCGCGCACGCCGCCATCCGGCTGGTGCAAAAAATCGGCGGCGAAGTCATCGGATGCGGCTTCGTGGTGGAGTTGAATGCGCTCGGAGGCCGCCAGCGCCTGGCCCCGGTGCCGATCACCTCACTCATTCAGTATGATTGATCAATGAGGTGGCGCGGGCTTTAGCGTCGCCCGCAATACCAATTCGAATCGTGAGTTCCGACCACCAAAGCCAGGACCATCGCCACCAGGTGGTCGCCGGCGACCAGCAGCGCCTCAAGATCGTGCTGGTTGCAGTCGCGATGTATTGCGCGGCGGAGTTCGTTGGCGGCTACCTCACGAACAGCCTCGCGCTGATGACCGATGCGGTCCATATGCTGACCGACATCGCGGCGCTGAGCCTCGGGCTGCTGACGCTATGGATCTCGACGCGGCCTGCGAGCGGCGGAAAAACCTTTGGCTACCTGCGCGCGGAAATCCTCGGTGCGTTCCTCAATGGGATTTTTCTCTGGTTGCTGGTCGCGTTCATCTGGATCGAAGCCGCGCATCGCCTGCACCACCCGTCTCCCGTCGAGGCTCTCCCGGTGATGGGAATCGCGGTGATCGGCCTGATGGTGAATGTTTTCTCGGCCTGGATGACCTACGACGCCGGCGGTGAGGGCCGTCCCGGGATGGCGGTGCGCGCGGCATTCCTGCATGCGGTTTCCGATTTGATTGGGGTCGGCGGCGTCTTCATTTCCGGCGCGCTGATTTATTTCACCGGATGGTCCGCGGCAGATTCAGTCGTGAGCTTCGTCATCGGCGGGCTGGTGCTCTACAGCTCATGGGGCCTGATCAGAGAAGGCATCGACATCCTGATGGAGTCGGTGCCGGCCAGTATTGATCTCGATCAGCTGCGTGAGGATTTGCTCGCTATCAATGGAACCGCCGAAGTCCATGATCTTCACGTATGGTGTCTGACCTCGCGCGAATTCGCGCTCGCCGCGCATGCGGTAGTGGCGCCCGACGCGGACCACGACCGCGTGCTCTCCGACATGCATCAGCTACTCGAGCTTAAATTCAAGATTCGTCATATGACGGTGCAGCTCGAGCGCGACAGCCGACGGCATCGCGAGCCGGAACATTTCTGAGTCCGCAAAGATGCTCGATCGGATGCCAAACGCTGCTTCATAAACGCAGCAAAAGCGAAACTATTTTTAATCTTTATTCCGTTTCCGAAAAAATGTCTTTCGGGGCTTGCCCCCTCCCCATACAATAATTTCTGATGCTCGCCAGACTAGCTGAGGTCGAGCGACCACCTACTCGAAGGCAGATTAGTGACGACTGAAGAATTCATTCGCGAGTTCGAGCACACCGGCGACGCGGGCGTCGAGGTCGAGGCCCCTTCGCGCGCCGACCTGTTCGCATGCGCCGCGCTGGGAGTCGCACGCATCATGGTCGCGCCCGACGGCATCGAACCGCGGGAAACTCACACCATTACGGTGTTTGGCGAGACCGACGAAGAGCTCATGTTCGATGCGCTCTCCGATGCGCTCAATCTTTTTCTCTACGACGATTTCATTTGGCGTGACGCGACCGTCGAAGAGCGACCCGACACGATCATACTTAAGCTTACCGGCGAGCCCTTCGATCGCCGCCGCCATTTGATGTTGACGGAACTGAAAGCTGTCAACTATGAACAGCTCAGCATCGAGTCCGATGAAAACGGATGGAAGGCGCGCATCGTTTTCGAAGTCTGATCTCCTCCCACAGTTTCGTTCCCCCTGAAATTCTCGTCGAAGTTCTCGCCTCACAAATGCGGTCTTGTTTCAGCGTCGAGAAGCGAAGTACAAGATGCCACTAGATGGCTACCCGCTCGTCGCCTGGAACGGCATCCGAAAGATCCGGGCCGATAACCCGGCGTCAGTTCCTCAGACGCGCGGCGCGATTCGGCATCGGCGCCGGACTGGGCTTCGGCCTGCTTTCAAACGCGGGATGTGGTTCGAGCTCGACGGCACAGGCCGCGCCGCCGTGGAATGCACTGGCGCGCAAACTATCCGGTCCGCTGCTGCGTCCCGGCGACATGGGATTCTCCATGCTCGCGCAACCGCAAAACCTTCGCTACGCGAAGATCCTGCCGGGCGGTATCGCTCTATGCCAAACCGCCGACGATGTCGCGCAATCGATCCTGTGGTGCCGCCGCTATGGCGTTCCCCTCGTCGCACGATCAGGCGGGCATTCGTACGCCGGCTATTCGACCACTATGGGTTTGATGATCGATCTCACCCAAATGAACCAGGTCAGCCTCAACAGCTCGACCGGGGTGGTCACGGTTGCCGGAGGAGCGCTCAACAGTGACGTCTACCGCGGGTTGCAGCAGTTTAATGTCTCAATTACTCACGGCCGCTGTCCCACAGTAGGCGCGGCGGGATTTCTGCTCGGCGGTGGGATCGGCTTCAATATGCGAGCTCACGGCATCGGGTCGGACCAGCTGGTCGCGAGCGAAATCGTGACCGCCAATGGTGAGGTGCTGGAACTCAGCGGCACCACCAACAGCGACCTGTTCTGGGCATGTCGCGGTGGAGGCGGCGGCAACTTCGGCATCAACACCTCGTTCAGCATGCAAACCTTCCCCGTCACCGACCTGACCGTCTTCAACCTGCTATGGACAGCTAATGTTGAGGACGTATATGCGGCGTTGCTGGCGGCGCTCGCGGCGGGACCGCCAGGACTTGGCACGCGACTCGCCGTAAATCCGGTCACGCCCGAACAATTCGCGGGCGGCCAGGATGTGAGCATCTCGCTACTTGGGCAGTTGGTCGGCAGCGCCTCCGATCTCGCGAGCATCCTCGCGCCGGTTTATCAAGTTGCGCAACCGTCTTCCTCGGATATCGAGGAGCTCAGCTACTGGGATGCGCAAACGACATTTCTTCTCCAACCCGGTCTTCCCGGCTATTACCAGGAGCGCTCGCTGTTCTTCACCGATCCGATCAGCGCCGATGCCATAACCGAGATCTTCAGTTTCTCGCGCCAGTTCCCGGGCACTTCCACGGGGGCTCAGTTCACGCTCTTTCAAACCGGGGAGCAGGTGAATGCGATGACTGCCGATGCGACCGCTTTTGTGCATCGTACCAGCGAATGGTTGATGGCACTTGACCTGAGCTGGGGCACCGCAGACTCCGGTGAGACGGTTCAGCGCGGCCACACCTGGCAGAACGGCTTCTATAACGCGTTGGTTCCGTTCGCACTGCCGGAGAGCTATCAGAATTTTGTCGATCCTTCGCTGGTCGATTGGCAGCAAGCCTACTATCGCGACAACCTCCCTCGCTTGCGTCAAGTGAAGTCGGCGGTCGACCCGCATCGCGTCTTCCGCTTTCATCAAGGTATCCCGCCCGCCTGAAAGAATCGTAGGCGCGCAGTTGTGATATGTATGTTCGGTGAGGCGAGGCTGATGCCGCTTCATTCGAGCCATTTGACAGAACCGCCGAAAATCGCGTCCGAAGAAATCGAAGAGCCCATCGGCGTGCAGGCCGAAATCATCGAGGCCGAGGCGCTGCTGGTTGAGGAAGCCGAAGAGATCTGGATCCGGCCGCCGTTCCAGCCGATTCGCGCCGTGCTCGCGCTGCTTTTCACCGCGGGAGGCTTCGGCCTTTACGAATATGTGCTGCTGTCGTTCTGGTCCTCGCCGACAATGGGGATCCACGACCGCATCCCCTACCCCGCTTACTTCGGAATCGCCGCCGCGATGGTCCTATGCGTCGTCAGCGTGCGGCTTGCGCTCGGAGTATGGTCGCCGCACGCGAAGCTCGCGCTGGGGCTGCTGGCGTTTTTCGCTTGCGCGGCGGTCGGCATTGGAGGCGGACGCTTCGTGAGCTACACGCTGCGCGGCACGCGCAATCCGCCGTTCACGCTGAATCTCGAAGTTGGCGATCGTTTCCCGATCTACGCGCTGCCTGATCAGGCCGGCGCTGTTCACCAAGGGACTGAGGCCGGCACGAATGGAACATTGGTGGTCGTCTATCGCGGCGATTTCGATCCCTTCGCCCGCTACGAACTGGCCGAACTGACCGCCCATCAGCCGGATTTGCTCAGCAAGGGCATTAAGACTGTCGCGATTAGCACGGATCCTATCGACAGATCGAAGATGCTCGCCGGATTCCTGCGCACCGATATCCCGCTACTGAGTGATGAGAAACAAACGCTGCTGAAACCGCTCGGGCTGATTCAACATCATCGCGATGGCGAGCCGGACAACGCGATCCCCGCATTTTTCCTGCTCGATCGCGACGGCGTGGTGCGATGGATTTTCACCTCGCCCTATTCTCGCGAGATGCCATCGACGGAGAAAATCCTCACCGCAGTTCCGGTCGCCTCGAAGTGAGGAAAGCCTACTTTCTGCTATCGACGTTTTGGAGCACGCGGTCGACCATCTCGCGCGAGAGCCCAAGGTAGTTGGCGGGGTCGAGCAACTTCGCGAGCGCGGCGCGATCCAGATGCTTCGAGATCTCCGAATTTTCGGCGAGCAACTCGATAAACGGTTTTATTTGGGCGACCGTCTGGCGAGAAATGTCCGAGACCAACTCATGCGCGCGGCCGCGGCCCAGATGAGGTGCCAGCGCCATCATCACCGCTTCCGATGAGATAAGGCCGCCGGTCGCCTCGAGGTTTTCGCGCATCCGCTTCTCATCAATATGCAGTCCAGCCACTAAATTGCGCCCGTGATAGAGCGCTCCCGAGGCCGCTAGGAAAATTTCCGGCAGCGCAACCCATTCGGCCAGCCACGGCCCGCTCGCGCGCTCGTGATCCTGAACCATCGCTTCCATCAATGCGGCCGCGTTTTGGCGTGCCACGGATGCGCACGCGACAATGAAATTGCACGCGACCGGATTGCGCTTCTGCGGCATGGTGCTGCTCGATCCGCGTCCGCCCTCCGCAGGCTCCGACGCCTCCGCGACCTCGGTCTGCATCATCAGCTTGAGGTCGGTCGCGAACTTGGCGAGCGTGCCGGTCACCATCGCGAGGAAGCCTCCCACCTCCGCGAAGTTGTCGCGATGCGTATGCCAAGCGATTTCGGGTTCTCCCAGTTGCAGTTCCTTCATCAGCTCACGCTGCACCTCAAGTCCGCGCGCGCCCAACGATGCGAGAGTGCCGGCCGCGCCCCCGAATTGGCCGAGGAGCACGCGCGGTCGCAACTCCTTCAGCCGCGTGCGATGGCGCTCAATCGCTGCGAGTACTTCGGCGGCCTTGAGTCCGAAGGTAATCGGCACCGCATGCTGCAACATGCTGCGCGCAGGCATTGGAGTGTCGCGATATCGTCGCGCCAATTTCGCGAGGGAATCGGAAATCGAACGAAGGTCCGCGTCAATGAGTGCGAGGGCTTCGCGAATCTGAATCACGGTTGCGGTATCAGTGAGATCCTGGGTCGTGGCGCCCCAATGCACGTACTGGCCCGCACCCTTTCCGCATCGCGCAACCAGTTGCTCGAGCAGCGGAATGATCGGCGAACCGACGACCTCGGTCCGGCGGCGTAGCTGTTCCAAATCGATGTGCTCGAGCTTCGCTTGTGCGGAAATTTCGGCGGCGGCATCCGCAGGAACGATCCCCAGGTGCGCCTCGACCCGTGCCAGCGTGGCTTCGAGATCGAGATAAATCGCGACGCGATTCGCATCGTTGAAAATCTCGCGCATCGCCTCGGTGCTGAAGAGATTTCCGAGAATCGGCGAGTCGAACGCGGTAGAGGCCATCAACGCTCCAGCTTAGATGTCGAAGAAAACAGTCTCGTGGGGGCCTTGAAGGATAACCTCGAAGCGCAGGACGCGACGCGTGGTGTCGACCCAGGAGGCGATCATCGTGGCACGGCGGTCGCGCGGCGCGGAATTCAGCACCGCGTCGGTCGTGTTGAGCGGCTCATCGGGAAAATAAATCCGCGTGACGAGGCGCTTCAACAACCCGCGCGCAAAAATCGAAACATTGATGTGCGGCGCCTGGAGTACATCGCCGACGCCGGGCACCGGACCCGGCTTGATGGTATAAAACTGGAACATCCCGTGCGCATCGGTAGCGGCGCGGCCGTAGCCATGGAACTTCGGATCGAGGAGCTTCTCCTGGTCGTCCTCAGGATGATCGTAGCGCCCCTCGGCATTCGCTTGCCAAATTTCCAGCATCGCATCGGTGACTGGTTCGCCGTCGCCATCGATGACGCGGCCCTCGATCGTGACGCGTTCGCCACGAGTTTCCTCGCACACCAGATTTTCCGAACCCGCCTCGATCAGCGAGGGCCGAAAGAAAGGCCCCACGGTCTGCGAGGGGGTTTGCCGCGGGTTCATCGCGGATGCTCCTCGGGTGTCGCCGGAGTGGCATAGCGGCCACGCAGGACCATGTCGAATTGGTAGCCGAGTGCATGCTCAGGCATCGTCGTCTCGATATCGAATCGGGCGACGAGGCGCCCGCGCGCGCTCGCGTCGGGAACGCTGTTGAAAATCGGATCGAGCACGAGGAGCGGGTCGCCCGGGAAATACATCTGCGTAATGAGTCGCGTTGCGAAGCTCGGACCGAACAGGCTGAAGTGGATATGGGCGGGACGCCAGGCGTTGTGATGATTGCGCCACGGATACGCGCCGGGCTTGATGGTGGTGAAGCGATAGACGCCTTCCCGGTCGGTCATCACGCGGCCGTTGCCGGAAAAGTGCGGGTCGAGCGGCGCCGCATGCTGGTCGTTGGGATGCGCATAGCGGCCAGCCGCGTTGGCTTGCCAAATCTCGATCAGGGTTTCAGGAATTGGGCGGCCATCCTCATCGAGGATGCGGCCGCTGACAATGATACGCTCGCCGATGGCCTCGCCACCCGCGAAATGGGTTAGATCGATATCGCCAGGACGGATGATCTCGCGCCCGAAGCGCGGTCCGGTGATTTCCGACAATGTATGCTCGACCCGAACCAGCGGGTGGTGCGGCGCGCGTTTGATGGTGCTCCCATAGGCTTGATGCAAATAAGGAGGATGGGCGCCCGGCTCCTCGCGACGATAGCTGTCAGCCATGTTCCCGTTATATTGCACCCACGTCCCGCGAAGAAGGCCAGGAGGGGATCCATTCCCGAGATTGCCGCGAAATCTGCCTTGCTTTTCTGCGGGATACGTATAGAGTCTTGGGATTGGCACTCGAACCCGTCGAGTGCCAATTGACAATCCGGCTCCAGTGCTTATCTTCTCGCCGGGCAACTTTACCTAGCGCTCACATCGACCGCTAAAAACGAACGAAGGAGGATGCTAAGCATCATGAAGCTTAGACCATTAGGCGACCGCATTCTGGTTAAGAGGATCAAAGAGGAAGAGAAGACCAAGGGAGGGATCATCATCCCCGACACCGCCAAGGAGAAGCCCCAGGAAGGCAAAGTTGTGGCGGTGGGCAAAGGCAAGGTTGCCGATGACGGCAAACTCGTCGCTCCTGAAGTCAGGGCTGGGGACAAAATCCTGTTCGGCAAGTATTCCGGCAGCGAGATCAAACTGGAAGGCGACGACCTGATCGTCCTCCGCGAAGACGACATCCTCGGAATCATCGAATAAGACCCCGCGCCTGAAACGCTTTCGAGGCACATCAAGAATCTAGGAGAACCTCATTTATGGCCGCTAAAATTGTAAGATTCTCGCAAGACGCGCGAGAAAAAATTCTAAGGGGCGTCAATGTCCTGGCCGATGCCGTGACAGTGACGCTCGGGCCCAAGGGCCGCAACGTCGTGCTCGATAAGAGCTTCGGCGCGCCGACCGTCACCAAGGACGGCGTGACCGTCGCCAAGGAAATCGAGCTCGAAGACAAATTCGAGAACATGGGCGCGCAGATGGTCAAGGAGGTCGCTTCCAAGACCTCGGATGTCGCCGGCGATGGCACCACCACCGCGACCGTGCTCGCCCGCGCGATCTATACCGAAGGCATCAAGATGGTGGCCGCGGGCCACGATCCGATGTCACTCAAGCGCGGCATCGATCGCGCCGTCGAGACCATCAGCAACGAGCTGAAGACCATGTCCAAACCGACCAAGGATCGCAAGGAAATCGCCCAGGTCGGCACCATCTCGGCCAACAACGACTCGACCATCGGCGACATCATTGCTGAGGCGATGGAAAAGGTCGGCAAAGAAGGCGTCATCACGGTGGAAGAGGCGCGCGGACTGGAGACCCAGCTCGAAGTGGTCGAGGGTATGCAGTTCGACCGCGGCTATCTTTCGCCGTATTTCGTGACCGATCCGGAGCGCATGGAGGCGCGTCTCGAAGATGCGTACATCCTCATTCAGGAAAAGAAAATTTCCTCGATGAAGGATCTGCTCCCGATTCTCGAGGCGATCGCCAAGTCGGGCAAGCCCCTTCTGATCATCGCCGAGGACATCGAGGGCGAGGCGTTGGCCACTTTGGTCGTCAACAAGATTCGTGGAACGCTGGCCTGCACCGCGGTTAAGGCGCCGGGCTTCGGCGATCGTCGCAAGGCGATGCTCGAAGACATCGCGACCCTGACCGGCGGCAGCATGATTGCTGAAGAGCTCGGCGTGAAGCTCGAGAGCGTCCAGCTCAACCAGCTCGGCCGCGCCAAGCGGATCATCGTCGACAAGGACAACACCACCATCATCGATGGCGCCGGCAAGCGCCCCGACATCGAAGGACGCATCAAGCAGATTCGCGCGCAGATCGAGGAAACCACCTCGGACTACGATCGCGAGAAGCTTCAGGAGCGGCTCGCGAAGCTGGTCGGCGGCGTGGCCGTAATTCGGGTTGGCGCGGCGACCGAAGTCGAAATGAAAGAGAAGAAGGCTCGGGTCGAGGACGCGCTGCATGCAACCCGCGCCGCGGTGGAAGAAGGCGTGGTCCCCGGCGGTGGCGTCGCGCTGCTGCGTGCGAGCGCCGCGTTGGACAATCTTCGCGCGAGCGAGATCGAAAAGGTCGGTATCGGCATCATCCGCAAGGCGGTCGAAGGACCGGCATGGTGGATTGCCTCGAATGCGGGCTGGGAAGGCTCCGTGGTCGTCGACAAGATCCGCAACAACAAGGGCGCCTTCGGCTTCAATGCCCATGCCGAAGAGTTCGAGGACCTGATGAAGGCCGGCATCATCGATCCGACCAAGGTCGTTCGCACCGCGCTGCAGAATGCGGCATCGGTCGCGGCATTGCTGCTCACCACCGAATGCATGGTGGCTGAGAAGCCCGAGGAGAAAGGCGCTGGAGCGCCTCCGATGCCGGGCGGCGGCATGATGTAGTCTGAGCCTGCAAGACCAGTTACTCGGGTTATGCGGCGGCGGAGTCAGAAATGGCTCCGCCGCTTTTTATTGTCGTCACCCCCTCCGGACTACCCGCCAAATCAATGCCATCGGCATCCCCACTGCGCCGCGCACGAAGGCTTTCGGAGCTATCGCGAATAAAGGCCCCTTGCCGGCGAGTTCTTCCGTCATAGCGGGCTCATGGCACTCGCGAATGTCGAGACCTGCGGCAACGAACGCGGACACATATTCGGAGTGCGGATGAACGTAGCTCTTCACGTTGCGATAGAAGCGATCCTGGTCCTGAAAGATCGCGCTGCCGCCCAGGAAACCTGCCATCGGATGATGGTCCGCAATCAGCGCGGTTTTCCCCGGCTTGAGCACCCGCGCGAGCTCGAAAATCGCTTTGGGTATTTCCGGCAGGTGCGTGAGCGCAAGCCCACATACCACGAGATCGAAGGTCTCCTCGGGAAAGGGCAAGGCCTCCAGGCCGCCGATGCGGAAATCCACCTCCGGCGCGTTGGCGCGCGCCCGTTCGATCATCTCGGGCGAGATGTCGACCGCCGAGACCTGATGCCCGAACTGGCTCAAAAGGCGCGCATAGCGGCCGGTTCCACATGCAGCGTCGAGCGCGCGACCCGGCGGAATCGGCTCGATCAGCCGCCGGATGATGGGCTGCTCGACGGCGATCAGCGGATTGTGAAAGTCATCATAGGTATCGGCCCAGAGTCGATAGCCGCTTGTGACATCCATATCAGGAATGTCGAGCTGGAACTTGAGCGACGGTTCCTCGTTGAACCGATTGGCAAGGAGGCGAAGTTCCTCGGCGCATTCTTCGGCAGTTTCGTCGCCGACCATCCAGTTTCGGATTACCGCGACTCCGGCCATCCCCAGCGCATAATGTACCGGCCATATTTTCGGCATCTGACTTATTTACAAGGAGAGCGCGGGGACGGAAACGCCGATAATCACGATCGTGCACAGTAGCGAGGCTCTGCCATCAGCCTAGCGAAGTGTAGCGAACTCGCACAATCTGTCAACTATTAGTCACAGTGACGCGGTGGAACCCCAAACGCTTCGCCGTTTCCTTTTTGGAACTCCGGCGACGAAGTCCTCCAAACCGGTCACGTTGCTGCAACACCCAAAGGGCGATTCGGGGACATTACCCGGCGAAGTCGGATTTTGCCGTGAATGTCACGGAACAGCATCGAAGATCAAAGCAACGGTTTGCGTGCGAAAACACAAGCCTTTGCGGCTGAAGCGTCCTGCGTCGATTCAGACCGTCGCAATTGGCCTCGCCCTTGCTACCTAAATTTAGTTAGTTCCCCTGAACCATCCGGACAGATATAAGGGTCGGAAGCTTCGGGGCTGAGGGCATCATGGCAGTTCGTGTTCTGATTATTGAAGGCTCGCCGGCGATTCGCGATGCGATTCGGCGTCATCTCGAGTGTATCGGATGCGACATCGTCGCGGAGGCGGGGACCACCGCGCAAGCGCTACCGCTGTTCAGGACCGTACAGCCGGAAATCGTGATCCTCGGCGCCGAGCTTAGCTATGCGGACGAACCCAATCCGCTCGGCCTCATTCGCCTGATCAAGCGCGAAGCGCCGGACACCACCATGCTGGTGGTAGCGACGACGCTGTCGCCGCAAGAGGCACAAAGCTTCGTCGTGGCGGGCGCTTTAGAATGTTTCGCCGCGCCCTTCGAATTCGCGAGTTTGTGGCGCACACTCTCGAGGGCGCATCCGCAGCTGATGGCTGGTACTTTTGCCACCATGATGTCGGCCACGGCCGCGATCAAGGCTAATCGGGTTTCACGATAACTTTGTCGATCTACCAGCGGCTGGCCGGGAACGCATTCCACCACCGCGACCCATCCCGAACTGTCGCTCGCATAAAGTGGCGCGGGCGTCCCGCAATAGAGCGCGCGCGTCGATCCCTGCGAGACATCGCTGTAGATGTGCACGTGGCCCAGCGCGATGTAGTCGATATCCGCTGCGCTCGATTTCCTCAGGCGTGATCGGCGACGAGCGCATGTTCTCGGCGTCCTCGGTATAGAACCCATGTGCGAGCGCGATGTTCCATAGTTCCGGATGCGGATCGGGAATCCCCGCCAGCGGCCGGTATTCCGGCGTATGCTCGACCATCGCGCGACCCCACAGCCGCGCTTCGAGACTCGGGAAAATCCAGCACGCGACCCTCCGGTTCGAGGATCAGATGCAGGTTGGCGAGGAAAGACCGAGGGCGAAAGTTTCGCGTAGATCGAGCGCTCGTCGTGCGCATCATGATTGCCGGGAATCATCACCACCGGCATCTTCGCGCGAGCGATAGTGCCGAAAGCGAACGCCAGGCCCTCCTCGCTCACGCGGCTGGAATCGAACAGATCGCCAACGATGAGGAGCAGGTCGGCGTCGCGATTGTTGGCGACGTCGATCACGTTGCCGAACGCCTTGCGAACCTTGTCGCGCAGCTTCACGCCGGCATCGGTCGCGCCGAAGGTGTCGGTTTCGAGATGAACGTCCGAGGTATGGACAAATCTAAGTGGTTTTCGAGGTTTCGCAGGCAACTGGATTCTCACTCGCCGGGTGGCGCGCCGACTCTCATCGGCATTCGCCCGCGGCTCGTTATAGACCATAGTTAATACTAGACTTTGCTGGCCGGTTCTATCCTGATGTAATCCTCTGCCGGACTTCTCGCTAGTTTTCGTCATGCCAAGTTTTGCCCGCAAGGAGTTGTTGTCGTGATTGTTGTAATGAAGGCGCACGCCAGCGAGGCGGAAATCCAGGCCGTCGTCACCGCGGTCGAGGAGCTGGACTACCGCGGCCACATCATCCGCGGCGTCGAGCGAACCGTCGTCGCGTGCGTCGGCGAGGAGCGCGGCGAGCAGCATTCGCTCGCGCATCTGGTCGCCTTCGCCGGCGTCGAGCAGGTGATGCCGGTTCTGAAAACCTACAAGCTGGCGGCGCGCGAGGTCCGTCCCGAGGGCTCCGTCATCGATGTCGGAGGCGTGAAAATCGGCGGCCGCAAAATCGCCATCATGGCCGGTCCATGCGCGGTCGAAAGCGCCGAGCAGGTCGAATGCTTCCGCCGATGCGGTCAAAGCCGGCGGCGCCAATTTGCTGCGCGGTGGCGCATTCAAGCCGCGCACCTCGCCCTACGCATTCCAGGGGATGGAGTCCGAGGGCCTCAGCCTGCTGGAGCATGCGGGGCGGCGGGTCGGGCTTCCGATCGTCAGCGAAATCATGGAGGCGCAGGATATCGAGTTGTTCGTCGCGCATGCCGATATGTTGCAGGTCGGCGCGCGCAATGCACAGAATTTCTCGCTCCTGCGCAAGCTCGGGCGCACCAAAAAACCGATCCTCCTGAAGCGCGGTATGTCGACGCGCATCGAGGAATTCCTCATGGCCGCCGAGTACATCCTCTCGGAGGGCAATCCCAACGTGGTGCTATGCGAGCGCGGCATTCGCACCTTCGAGACCGCGACCCGCAACACCCTCGACCTCAACGCGGTGCCGCTGCTGAAGCAAATGACGCATCTGCCGGTCATCGTCGATCCCAGCCATGGCACCGGCCTCTGGACGCTGGTGAAGCCGATGGCGCTGGCCTCCATCGCCGCGGGTGCCGATGGCCTGCTCATTGAGGTGCATCCCAATCCCGCGGTCGCGCTTTCCGATGGGCCTCAGCAATTGCGCCCCGATCATTTCGCCGAGCTGGTCGCGGCCGTGAAACCAGTAGCGGAAGCGGTTGGCCGCACGATGTAGCTGCTCGATGGCCGCGCGCGTTAAAGCGAAATCGGCGGATCAGATTGGAGAGCTAATCGCGTTTGTTCAGCGCGAGCTCGTGGATCGTGCCGACACCGGCAAGGCAGTCGCGATGGCGGCCTACATGAAGACCAGCATGCCCTTCTATGGAGTGCCGAAACCAGAAAGGGAACAGGTCCGTCGCGAAATGATGAAACGCTTCACCATTTCGAATCGCACGGATTATGAGCGCGCGGTACGCGGGTTGTGGAAGCTCCCTCATCGCGAGGAGAAATATTTCGCCATCGATGTCGCGCGAGCCTGGCGCGAGTTCATCGTGCCGGAATCCATACCGCTCTATCGAAAGATGATTGAAGAAGGCGCGTGGTGGGATTTCGTCGATGAGATCGCCGCGCATCTGGTCGGCGCGGTCTTATTGCGGAGTCGTAAAGAAATCACACCGCTGATGGATCGATGGATCGAGGACGAAGACCTTTGGATTCGCCGCACCGCGATCATCTCGCAGCTCACGCACAAGGATAAGACCGATCACGCGCGCCTGTTCCGCTACTCATTGGCGCAAGCAATGGAGAAGGATTTTTTCATTCGCAAGGCGATCGGATGGGCGCTGCGTCAGTATGCCTACACGGCGCCCGACCGCGTTCAGGCTTTCGTCACCAGGAATCGTACCCGTCTCTCGCCGCTCACGTATCGCGAAGCCTCGCGGGTGCTGATAAAGCAGGGCCTGATGGTCTGATGGGTCGCTTGGAGAATCACCTGGAAGGACCACCCGCGAAATCACCCGCGCTCAAGCCGGGCGACACCGTCGGCGTGGTGTCGCTGGCCGCGGCGGTCGAGCAAAAGGCACTCGAGCGCGGCCTCGAACTCATTCACTCGATCGGCTTCCACGCGCGAGTATCGAGGCACGTCCTCGAGCGTGACGACATTTTAGCTGGATCAGATCGCCAACGGGCCGAGGAGCTGCAGGCATTTTTCGCTGACCCCGACATCCGTGCGATTTTCGTCGCGCGCGGAGGCTATGGCTCCGGACGGATTCTACCGCTGCTGGATTTCGAGGCCCTCTCCCTCACACCCAAGCCCTTCATCGGATTTTCCGACCTGACATTTTTGCTCAATCCGATTGTCGAGCGCGCGAGGATGGCCGCTTTTCATGGCCCGATGCTCGCCATCGACCACGCGATCGAGGAGCGCAACCGTCGCTCTTTCGAACATTTACGAAAAGTTCTCACCGGCGAGCTCGACAGCTTCGAAATGGAGGCTCAGCAGGTCATCCACCCGGGTTCCGCCGAGGGTGAGTTAATGGGCGGATGCTTATCGATTGTGGTGGCGATGCTGGCAACCCCTTACGCACCAAATTTCGATGGCAAGATTTTGTTCCTCGAGGAAGTGGGGGAACGCGCCTATCGCATCGATCGGATGCTGGTGCAGCTCCGGCAGTCGGGTGCGCTCGGGCGATGCGCGGGAATCGTGTTCGGCGCGATTCGTCCCTTCGGTGGCGAGGAAAACGAGGCGCGCATGATTCATCGCTTCGTCACCGAGCAGACCGCGGGCCTGGAAAGCCCGGTGCTGTTCGGGATCGACGCCGGCCACTTTACCAATAATCTCACCCTGCCCTTTGGAGTGCGCGCGCGGATCGACTCGGCTTCGCGCAGGCTAACCATCCTGGAATCCGGCGTCTCCTGAAAATTCGCTCCGCTGCGCTGACGAACAATCGCGGAGCGCGCTAGTATTCTTCTCGCATCGAATTATGACGCGGAGGTTCCAGATTTGGGATGGCGTGAAGTAGAGCAGGCGTTCAATGACGCCGTCGAGCGCCGTATCATCCCCGGAGCCACCGTCGTGGTGCGGGTCGGTGTCGATCTGGCCTTCGAGGGAGCCTTCGGATTCCGCACGTTGGTGCCGCAGCCGCGCGAGATGAAGCTCGATACGGTGTTCGACCTCTCGTCCCTGACCAAGGTCCTCGCGACCACCATCGCGGTGATGCTGCTGGCTCGCGAGGGCAAGCTCAAACTCGACGATCGGGTGACGCGCGCCTTTCCGGAGTTCGGAGTTCACGGAAAAGATCGCGTCACTTTTCGCCATCTGCTCGCGCACTGCTCGGGTCTGACGGCGTGGCGGCCGTTTTACAAGCTCGTCGCTGAGATCGAGCGTGGTGGCCGAGTCAACTTCATGTCGAGCCTCGGCGCCAAGCAATGGGTCTTCGAAGAAATCCATCGCGAGAAACCCGAGGCGCCGTTGGCCACCAAGGCGATCTACTCGGACTTGAACTTTATCGTTCTTGGCGAAGCGGTCGAGCAGGCGACGGGGGCCACCCTGGATCGATTTTGCCACGAGCGAATTTTTCGCCCCCTCGGTCTGCGAACCACCGGATTCATTGATAACTCGACCGCGCGCACCCGCAAGCTGGAGCCGGTGCAGGAGATGTTCGCGGCCACCGAGAATTGCCCATCGCGCAAACGCATCCTGATCGGCGAGGTCGACGACGAGAACGCATTCGCGATGGGCGGCGTCGCCGGTCATGCGGGCCTTTTCGCTCCAGTACGCGAGGTCGATCGCATCGCGGCAGAGCTGATCGCATGCTGCAAGGGCCGCTCGAACTTCATGCCTGAGAAAATCGTGCGCGAGTTCTGGACCCGCGACGGCGCGGTGCAAGGCTCAACCTGGGCGCTCGGATGGGACACCCCGTCGCCGATCCATTCGAGCTCGGGCCACCATTTTCCAGCAACTGCGGTCGGACATCTCGGCTTCACCGGAACTTCGATCTGGATCGATCCCGAGCGCGAAATCGCCGTGTCGATTCTCACTAACCGGGTCCATCCATCGCGCGACAATCAGGCTATCCGCGAGTTTCGCCCGAAAATTCACGACCTGATCATGGAGGCCATCGCCGGTGCCTGATTCCGAGAGCTCAGCGCGACTCGCCCGCGTTCCCGCATCAGCGAAGCTTGTGCATCTGATTGGCGTCGGGGGTACCGCGATGGCGGCCCTCGCGGGGATGCTCGCCCAGCGCGGATTTCGTGTCACCGGGTCCGACCGGGAGCTCTACGAACCTACTGCGTCGTTGCTCAAGCAGTCGCAGGTCGAAGTCAAAACCGGTTTCGGCGCGCTGAACCTCGAGCCGGCGCCGGACCTGGTCGTGGTCGGCAACGTCATCACACGCAACAATCCGGAAGCCGAAGCGCTCCTGAAAACCTCAATCCCGTACCTCTCGATGCCCGAGGCGCTGTGGCATTTCTTCCTGCAACACAAGCGCGTGCTGATGGTGGCGGGCACGCATGGCAAGACCACCTCGACCTCGATGATCGCCCACGTGCTCGAGGCCGCGGGACGCGATCCCTCGATGATGGTGGGCGGCGTCGCGAAGGATTTCGGCTCCAACTATCGCCTCGGCACTGGCGGCGATTTCGTCATCGAGGGCGACGAATACGACACCGCATTTTTCGACAAGGGACCGAAGTTCCTCCACTACGGCGCCCACGCCGCGATCATCACCGCGGTCGAATTCGATCACGCCGATATTTATCGCGATCTCGATCACGTTAAGTCGGCGTTTCGTGCGTTGGTCGACCAGATGGACGAGGGCCGCATCCTGGCCGTATGCGCGGATTTTCCCGCAGCGCTCAATGTCAGCGAAAAGGCGCGTGCGCGCAAACTCACCTTCGGCCTCCGCGCGGGAGATTTTCGCGCCGTCGACATTCGGATGGCGGTGGACGGCGCGCATTTTTCGATCGCACGCGCCGGCAATCATCTTATCGACAAAGTTCATCTGCCGATTGGCGGACGCATGAACATCGCCAATGCGCTGGGCGCGTTCGTTTTGCTGATCGAATGCGGACTCCGCGCCGACGAGATTGCGCACGGCCTCAAATCATTCACCGGTGTGGTACGTCGCCAGGAAGTGATCGGTGAGTCCGAAGGGGTCACCGTGGTCGACGACTTCGCGCATCATCCGACCGCGATTCGGGTCACCCTCGAAGCCGTCGCCGAGCGCTTCGCCGGACATCGCATCCTGGCCGCATTCGAGCCACGCTCCAACACCGCGCGCCGCAATGTCTTGCGGGATGGATTCGCCACTGCATTCGATCGCGCCTCGCGGGTTTACCTCGGACCGGTTTATTTTAAGGACAACGATCCGATTCCCGAAGGGGAGCGGCTCGATACTACCGAACTCGCCGATGCCATCACCGAGCGCGGGCCGCTCGCGGTCGCCTGCGAATCGAATGATGAGATCCTCGCCTCGATGCTGCACGATGCGCGACCCGGCGACATCGCGCTGTTCATGTCCAACGGCCCGTTCGAGAATTTGAAAGAGCGCTTTCTCGCCGGGCTGGCGAATCAGTAACCGAGTTGCCGATCCACCACGTTAAGCAGTGGCTGGCCTGCAGTGAAACGCCGCAGATTGTCCGCGAACAGCGCACAGGCCTTGTCCATGTAGCCGCGATTGGCGCCCGACATGTGCGGGGTCAAGATCACATTTTCGAGGTCCCAGATCGGGCTCTCTTTCGGCAGCGGCTCCTTTTCGAAGACGTCGAGCCCCGCGCCGCCAATCTTTCCAGCCTTCAACGCCTCGATGAGCGCGGCCTCATCGATCACTTCGCCCCGCCCGATGTTCACGATGTAGGCGCCCGGCCGCATCGCGGCGATTTCGCGCGCGCCGATAAATTTCCGTGTATGTTTCGTCCCCGGCAGCGTAACAGTGATGTAGTCCGATTCAGCCAGCAACTCCACGCGATGGTCGGGTCCCAAAAACTTCTCGGGAATCACGCCCGCCGGATCTCCGAGCCCCGCCGGACACCATCCTTCGTCGCGCCGATGACCGGGATCGCGCTTGAGCGCGAGGATTCGCATCCCGAAGGCCTGCGCAAGTCGCGCCGTCTCACGCCCGATCGATCCGTATCCGATAACGCCGAGCGTTTTGCCGTTGAGCTCTTCGACCGTGCCGGGAAATCCCGAACGAAGCCATTCGTGGCGTTCCTGCGCGCGGACCATCAGATGGAATCGATGCGCAAACGCCAGCATCGAGGCGATGGTGTACTCGGCGATCGGCGTCGCATGGATTCCGCTCGCGGTGGTCATCGTGATGCGGTCGGTCTGCAATGCTCCCATCGCGTGATCGGCCCCCGCGCTGAGCAGTTGCACCCACTTCAAATCCGGCGCGCGATCTTCCAGGTCGTTCGGCATGATGAAGGTGAGCATCGCGTCGCATCCGTTGGCGATCAGCGCGTGGACGTCGTCGGGAGTGCGGCAGGTGCGATCGGCAACCTCGGCATTCGGTACCGCGCCGCGTAGCAGGTCGCGATGCGGTTCAGTAAGCGCGACGGTGGAAATGATTTTGAGGGAAGCCACGTCGGAAATTTCGCACGCAAAACGCTTCGCATCAAGCGGAAAAGTCCGGCTTGAGCGAAGCGAGGCTTGCGCCTATTATCCCTCTCGGGAATCGGGTGTCTTTTCGAGTTACATTCAGACGAGCTGTTGTGTTTGGGGCAGTGCTGTTCCTAACCACTTCGTTTGGTGCCGCGGCGCAAAACGACAACGGTGCCGGATCACAGGGCGGCGCTGGAAGTTCGGCCTCTGGTATCGAATCGCAACCCGGCGGCGCGGCGTCATCGAACCCAGGCATCGCACATCAGCCGAGCGATGACGCAACGCTGGAAATTTCGCCGCAAACGGGGATCAAGCCGCCGACCGGCAGTAGCGATGAGATTCCGAGTAATCGCGAATTCAAACCTGGCGATGATACTTCGTCGATCAATCGCGAATTCAGGCCGGGTGAGGAGGACCATGGCGGGCAGGTCGGCAACGGCAAGAGCTGCCTCGGCATCACGGTCAATTACACGAGCTACTGCTTCAAAGGCGCCGAAGAGCACGGCCTCGAAATCACCAGCATCGATAGAAACAGCCCCGCAGAGACCGCTGGCCTCAAGGCTACCGGCGACAAGGGCGGAATGATCTCCGCCGCTGAAACCGCGAGCGCATTTTTGGGCCCGGTGCAATTGTTTACTAACCATTTCCTCGAAAAGGCGGCTCAAGAGAATCGCGGCGACTTGATTGTCGCTGTCGATGATCAAAGGGTGCGAAGCCAAGCTGACCTTGATGACGCGATGGCGAAGGCGCGCCCCGGCGATACCCTTTACATGACGGTCATTCGCCCGCTGCCGGGTGGCGACCACAAAACCATGAGAATCGCGGTTAGTGTAGGAAGGTGGCAGCCCGGCACAGCAGAATCGTGCGCGGATGCCACCACCGCATCAGCGCAACCCGCGTCGCCGCCAAACTAGAAGCAACACCTCCCGCACTTTCCGCGATCGAATCTCTGCTATACTACCTGCTCAGGCTGGCTGGCGTGCGAGGCTTTTTTCGCGCGACCGGCGGGCGCTGTTGCGTTCATTTTCGGAAAATCGACTGAGCACCATTTGGAACGAAGCCTGAAAGAAGCCGCGAGCGAACTCGAAGCTCGCCTGAAGTCCAACCATCACCGCCGTTTTCCGGTGATGGGACTGCGCGGCGCCGCCAATGCGCTGATGCTGCGCGAGGCCGCGCTGCGACTTGCACGCCCAATCGTCGCCGTCACCTCACTCACCTCCGAGGCTGAGGCCCTCGCCAACGAGCTGGCATTCTTCCTCGGCGAGTCCATTGATGCCGACGTTCCCTCGCGCCGGGTCCATCTGCTGCGGGGATGGGAGCTGAAGCCCTTCGCAGCGATCTCGCCGCCGCCCGATGTGCAGGCCTCGCAACTCGCGGCACTTTACGCGATGCGACGTCTGGCCGCGCCGATCGTGATTACCTCGGCGGAAGCCCTGATGATGCGCACCATCCCGCGCAGCGAGTTCGATGCTTCGGTCATCAGGATTGCCGGCGCCGAAAGCCTCGATCTCGAAATCGTCATCGATACGTTATCGACGATGGGCTACCAGCGCGTTCCGCAATGCGAGGAGCCGGGGGATTTTTCCGTTCGCGGCGGCATCGTCGATGTCTTCTCGCCGCTCTATCAGCATCCCATCCGCTTCGAACTGGAGGACGACATCGTCACCTCGATTCGTCACTTCGAAGCCGCCACGCAGCGGTCATTGGGAGAGATCTCCGAGGCCACCATCATCCGCACGCGCTACGTCGCACCCGCGGCGCTCAAGTCCAAGGCGGTTCTGGATGAGGTCGCGCTACGCGCCGCCGAAATCGGCATGATTCGCAAGGAGGCCGCCGAACTCGCCGAGACCCTCGAGACCGGCCTACTTTTCCCCGGCGCTGAGTTGCTGATGCCCTATGTCTATCGGCATCCGCTCGATTCGATTTTCGCGTATGTTCCGGACCACGCCGTCGCGTGGTTAATGGACCCGGGCCGCGTCATCGCCGAGGCCTATCGGCGCACCGAGCTCGTCAATGCCGAAGCCTCCACGGCACAGGCCAAGCCGATTTTTTTCCCGCAACCGGCGTCGCTGTATCTCACCGCCGAGGAGATGGAGCGCGAGCTCGCGCGGATGACCGCCGTCGAGATCGGTTCGCTGGTCACCGCGGTGGCGCCGCGCGAGGGTTGGGCGCCGCCGATCGAGGTTGCCTCCGCCCCCGCGCTCAAGCTCAGTTCGGTGCAGCTGACCGGCCGGCGTCACGCGCTTTCGTTCGAGCCGCTCGCGGTCGAGCTCAAAGCGGTGCAGCATTCGCAGTCGCATGCGGTGATGGTGGTTGAGGGCGCGAACCAGGCGGCGCGGCTGCGGCGTCACCTCGAAGCCTACGAAATCGACGTCAATGTCGATTGCAAATCATTTCCCGAGCTGCTCGAACGGACGGATTTTCGTCCCGCGATCATCGAGGGTGAAATTTCCGCCGGCGTGGTGCTCGAGTCCGACGGCCTCTACCTCTATTCCGAAGAGGAAATCTTCGGCGAGCCGCGCGCCCATCGCAAGGTCAAGCCACGCGTCAAAGGCGCCGCGCTGCTCAACCTCGAAGAGCTGCGGCCCGGCGATCATGTCGTGCATCTAGATCACGGAATCGCGCAGTATCGCGGCCTCAAGCATATGAAGGTCGCCGACACGGAAGGTGACTTTTTAAACCTCGAGTATGCCGCCAACGACACCATGTACGTGCCGGTCGAGCGCATCAACCTGGTTCAGCGCTACATCGGGGGCGCGGACAATCAACAGCCGAAGCTCGACAAACTTGGCAGCGGCGCTTGGGAAAAGGTCAAGCGCCGCACCAAGGCGCAGGTGCTCGCGATGGCGAGTGAGCTGCTCGATATCTATGCCGCGCGTGAAGTGATGGAGGGTCATCCGTTCCCGCATCCGGGGCGCGACTACGAGGAATTCGCCGAGCGCTTCGAGTTCGAAGAGACTCCAGATCAGCAGGCCGCGATCGATGACGTGTTGCGCGATATGTGCCGTCCGAAGCCGATGGATCGCCTGATTTGCGGCGACGCCGGTTTCGGCAAAACCGAAGTTGCGATGCGTGCCGCGTTCCTCGCGGTGATGGACGGGCGCCAGGTCGCGATCCTGGTGCCGACCACGATTCTTGCCGAGCAGCACTGGAATAGCTTCCGCGCCCGCTTCAAGGATTATCCGGTGCGCATCGAAATGGTGTCGCGCTTTCGCTCGAACAAGGAAAACAAGGCGGTGATCGATGATGTCGCGCGCGGCAAAGTCGATATCGTGATCGGAACGCATCGCCTGCTCTCCAAGGACGTGCAGTTCGCGAAGATTGGCCTGCTCATCATCGACGAGGAGCATCGATTCGGCGTCGCCGACAAAGAGAAGATGAAGAAGATGCGCAAGCTGGTCGACGTGCTGACGCTCACCGCCACGCCGATTCCGCGCACTCTGCACATGGCGATGCTTGGCATTCGCGATCTGTCGGTGATCCAGACGCCGCCGCCCGCGCGGCAGGCGATTCGCACCTTCGTCGCGCATTTCGAAGACGGGCTGGTGCGCGAAGTCATTTTGCGCGAGCTCAATCGCGGCGGCCAGGTGTTCTTCGTGCACAACCGGGTCGAGAACATCGCCAATATCGCCGGTCATCTGCGCGCGCTGATTCCCGAGGCGCGCATCGGCATCGGGCACGGCCAGATGAACGAGCATCAGCTCGAAAATGTGATGCGGGATTTCATCGAGAACAAAATCAATCTGCTGGTCTGCACCGCGATCATCGAATCGGGGCTGGATATTCCCAACGCCAACACCATGGTCATCAATCGCGCCGACCATTTCGGACTCGCGCAGCTCTACCAGCTTCGTGGAAGGGTCGGGCGCTCGCGCCAAAAGGCCTATGCGTACCTGCTGATCCCCGGGGAACACATCATCACCCGCGATGCCAAGCGTCGCATCGAGGCGCTACGGGAACTGGTCGACACCGAATCCGGCGGCGGTTTCAAACTCGCGATGGCTGACCTCGAGCATCGCGGCGCGGGCAATCTGCTCGGCCGTGAGCAGCACGGGGAGATCGCGGCCGTCGGCTTCGAGCTTTACACCGAGATGATGGAGCAGGCGATCCACGAGCTGCGCGGCGAGCCGATGCGTCCCGATTTCGAACCCGAGTTGCGCCTCGGCATCCCGGCCTACATTCCCGATTCGTACGTGCCGGACGAAAACGAGCGCCTCATCTTATATAGGCGGCTGGCGCGTGCGGAGTCGGAGCAGGATCTCGACGATCTGCGCGACGAGATGCGCGATCGCGCCGGCCCGATCCCGACCCTGGTCGAGAATCTGATCCTTGCGATGAACATCCGACGCCAGATGCGCGCGATGCTGATCCTGAGCGCGATCACCAAGGCCAATCAGCTTGAAATCCGTTTCCATCCGGATGCGCCGGTCGACGCGCCGAAGCTCACCCGGCTGGTCGAAGCCAATCGCAAGCGGATGCGGCTGACTCCATCCTTTCAGATCATCGTGCAGATGGAGCCGGTGGAAGAACGAGAATACGAGAAAACCTTCGCGCAGGTGGATGCCGTCTTGCAGGCGATTCGGACGTGTGAGAATTTGGAAAGCTGGCCGGAGCGTACCACCGGACAGCTGGCTAACTAGCGCTCGGTCCGCGGCGCCGGCGTGCTACGGTTCGAAGCGAAGTATCGATGCAGAAAATTTTCTCCTTCATTCAAGCGAATGCGTTGCTGGCATCCGCCATCCTGCTGTCGCTGGCGATGCTCACCACGGCGCGCCCACTATATGCCGAGCAGGTCGACAGGATTGTCGCGAGCGTGGACGGCGAGCCCATCACCATCTCCGACGTCAGGAAGTTCGCCGCGGACGCAGGGCGACCGATACCCCCGGGCGATCCCACCGCCAATGAAACCTTCAAGGAAGGCCTCAAAGGAGTGATCACGCAGAAGCTGCTGGCCCAGGAAGTCGCGAAATTCGACGACAAGATCGAAGAAAGCCAAATCGACAAGTACATCGTCGACGTCGAACAGGACCGGGGCATCAGCGACGAGCAGCTTAAACAATCGTTGATGCAAAACGGCGTGAGCTGGGACGATTTCCGCAAGCAGGCCAAGGTCGAACTCGCCAAGGCCATGATGCTCAACGAAGAGTTGCGCCAGCACGTCACCATTCCGCCCGAACAGATCCAGGCCTACTACGACGCGCATCACGATCAGTTCACTGTCAAGCAGGAGAAATTCCAGCTCGCGCAAATCCTCATCGCCGTCCCGCCCAACGCCTCGCCCGCCGAGGTTGCGGCCGCCAAAGCCAAAGCCGACGAGGTGCACAAGAAGGCGGTCGCGGGCGAGGACTTCGGCGAGCTCGCCAAGCGCTACTCCGATGACGACTCCAAAGCGCAAGGCGGCGAGCTTGGTATTTTCGGACCCGATGACATCATGGACGAGATCCTGGCGGCGATCAAAAATCTCCAGGCCGGACAAATTTCCGAAATCGTTCGCACCAAGCACGGATTCCACATCGTCAAGGTCGAGCACCATGCGGTTGCCGGGCTCCAACCGCTGCCGGTCGTAAAAGAAGACATCCGCAATCATCTCGTCGATGAGCAAACCCGCGGGCGCCTGGAAAGTTGGGTGGAGACCGATTTGGTCAAGCAGCACGACGTGGAGACGATGTACTAAGGTGCCGCGCAAGCCCACAAACCTTCCTCTGCAGCGAAGGCGTAAAACACCGCTCCTCGCCATCAGCATGGGCGATCCCGCCGGCGTCGGACCCGAGGTCGTGCTGAAGTCGGTCGCGGCATTCGCGCGGCGTGGCGATGCGCCGGAGTTCGTCGTCATCGGCGACCTTGCCGCGATGCGCGAGGCCGCGGCGCAAATCGACGAGTTACCGCCATTGGTTGAATGGCATCCGGGAGAAGCGCTTCCTTCCAATGGCTTGGCGGTGCTGCCCCTGACGGAACTTTCGCGGGCGGCGCGGCGGCCGGGTCAGCCGAGCATCGAAGGCGGCGACGCATCTTTTCGCTACGTCGAGGCGGGTGCGCGGATGGCGCGCGATGGCGCCGTGGATGCGCTGGTGACCGCGCCCATCAGCAAGCAGTGGTGGGATCGCGCCGGGCATCATTTCCCCGGGCATAGCGAGGTAATGGCGAAGGTCGGGCGTTCGCGCAACTGGCGAATGATGTTCGCGGGCAGCGAGCTGCGGATGGCGCTGGTGACAGTTCATGTCGGCCTCGCACAGGTGCCGCGCCTGCTGACTCAGAAGAATGTCTTCGACACCATCATGCTGCTGGATCGGCATCTGCGCGAAAATGAGGGCGCGATAAGTCCGCGCATCGGAGTGCTCGGCTTCAATCCCCACGGCGGCGAAAACGGACTCTTCGGCGACGAGGAGCTGCGCATCATCGCTCCCGCAATCAAGCGCGCGCAAAAACGCGGCATCGACGCGTACGGTCCCCTTGCGCCCGACACCGCGTTCGTCAAGCACGACGGTCGCTTCGGCTTCGACGCGGCTGTGACTATGTATCACGATCAGGGCTTGATCGCGCTCAAGACCCTGGAGTTTGATCGTGCCGTGAACATCACCATCGGTCTTCCCTTCATTCGGACTTCGCCCGACCACGGCACCGCGTTCGATATCGCGGGGCGCTGCGTGGCAAATCCTTCCAGCATGATCTCGGCGATCGAATACGCTTCGCACGCGGTGCGTGCGCGTGAGGCCGCGGGACGGCGCGCTGCTTAAGTTATTACGATGGCGGACAAGCTGATAATTCGCGGCGCGCGCGAGCACAACCTCAAGAACATCAATCTGGAAATCCCGCGCGACCGCCTCGTCGTTATCACGGGGCTATCGGGCTCGGGGAAATCCTCGCTCGCCTTCGACACCATTTATGCCGAGGGGCAGCGCCGCTATGTCGAATCGCTCTCCGCATATGCGCGCCAGTTCCTCGAGCAGATGGAAAAGCCGGACGTCGATTCTATCGAGGGATTGTCGCCGGCGATTTCGATCGAGCAGAAAACCACCTCGCGCAATCCGCGCTCGACGGTCGGCACCATCACCGAGATTTACGACTATTTGCGGCTGCTCTTCGCGCGGGTCGGCCACGCGTTCTGTTACAACTGCGGGAAAGAAATCACCCAGCAGAGCGTGCAGCAAATCGTTGATCAGATCATGAAGTTCCCCGAGGGCACGAGGATCCATGTCCTCGCGCCGATCGTGCGCGATCGCAAGGGCGAGTATCGCAAGGAGCTCGCGGACATGCGCCGCGCGGGTTTCGTGCGCGCCAAAATCGACGGCAAGCTTTATGAGCTCGGGGAAGAACCGGCGCTCAACAAGAATCAGCGCCACACCATCGAGGTGATGGTGGACCGGCTCGCGATTCGCAGCGGCATCGAGAAGCGGCTCGCGGATTCACTCGAAGTCGCATTCAAGTACGGTCAGGATCTGCTCAAAATCGAGCGCCTGGACGGCGCGAAAGAGCAGGGAATTTATTTCAGCCAGCGCTTCGCGTGCGTCGATTGTGGAATTTCGTATCCCGAAATCACGCCGCGAATGTTTTCTTTCAACAGCCCGCACGGCGCGTGCGCGGAATGCTCGGGGATCGGGTCCATCATGTACTTCGATCCGGAGCTGGTGATTCAAAACGACGAGCTGAGCATTTCCGATGGCGCGATCGCGCCGTGGGCGACGATGAACTACATCCTGCCCATCCTCGAAGCGCTCGCCGCGCACTACGGCTTCACCCTCGATCAGCAATGGAAAACCATTGCGCCGAAAGTGCGCAAGAAAATTCTCGAAGGTTCCGGCGACGAGGAAATCGAATTCGCCTACGAACGTCATGGCCATCGCCATGGCTACGCGCGTCCCTTCGAGGGCGTGCTGCAGTGGCTCGACAAGCGCTACAAGGAAACCGAATCGGAATCGGTGCGCGAATGGCTCGGCGCGTTTATGAATATGCGGCCCTGCCCGTCGTGCGGCGGCGCGCGCCTGAAGAAAGAGAGCCTGTTCGTGCGCTTCAACAACAAATCGATTTCCGAAGTCACAGCGATGTCGATCAAGCAGGCGCTCGCGTTCTTCGAAGGGCCCAAGCTGAGCGCGCAGGAAAAGGAAATCGCGCGCCTCATTCTCAAGGAAGTGAACGAGCGCCTCAAATTCCTCGCCGATGTGGGCCTCGACTACCTCACCTTGGAGCGCACCGCGGGCACGCTGTCCGGCGGCGAGGGCCAGCGCATCCGGCTCGCCACGCAAATTGGTTCGAGCCTGGTGGGCGTGCTGTATATCCTCGATGAGCCGTCGATCGGACTCCATCAGCGCGACAATCAACGCCTGCTCAACACGCTCAAGCGCCTCCGCGATCTCGGCAACACGGTGCTGGTAGTGGAGCACGATCGCGACACCATGCTCGAAGCCGATTATCTCATCGATATGGGGCCGGGCGCGGGAATTCATGGCGGCGACATCGTCGCGGAAGGCACGCCCGCGGCGGTGATGGCTAACCCAAAGTCGCTGACCGGAAAATATCTTTCCGGCGAGATGGAAATTCCGGTGCCCTCGCGGCGGCGGCAGATCACCAATCGATGGCTGACGATCAAAGGGGCGCGCGAGAACAATCTGCGCGATCTGACGGTGCAGATTCCACTCGGAGTTGTGACCTGTGTTACCGGAGTATCGGGCTCGGGCAAATCGACCCTGGTGCTCGACACGCTGTACAAGGCATTGTCGCAAAAGCTCAATCGCAGCCGCGAGCGCGCCGGGGCGTTCAAAACCATCGAGGGTGTAGAAAATCTCGACAAAGTGATTCATGTCGATCAGAGCCCGATTGGGCGCACGCCGCGCTCCAATCCTGCGACTTACACCGGGCTGTTCACCCATATCAGAGAGCTGTTTGCGCAGCTTCCCGAAGCGCGCATGCGCGGCTATGGGCCGGGCCGGTTCTCATTCAATGTGAAGGGCGGGCGCTGCGAAGCGTGCGAGGGCGACGGCATCATTCGCATCGAGATGCACTTCCTGCCCGACGTGTATGTCACCTGCGAGGTTTGCGGCGGCAAGCGCTACAACCGCGACACCCTGGAGATTCAGTACAAGGGCAAGAGCATTTCCGAAGTGCTCAACATGACGGTACTCGATGGGATCGAGTTCATGGGTTCGGTGCCGCCCATTCGCCAGAAGCTCGAAACGCTGCGCGACGTCGGCCTGGACTACATCCACCTCGGGCAGTCGGCCACGACGCTGTCGGGCGGCGAGGCGCAGCGCATCAAACTGGCGAAGGAACTCGCGCGCCGCGCCACCGGGCGCACGCTCTACATCCTCGACGAGCCGACGACAGGACTGCATTTCGACGACATCAAGAAGCTGCTCGCAGTACTGGGCAGGCTCGCGGATACCGGCAATACCATCATCATCATCGAACACAACCTCGAAGTGATTAAGACCGCCGACTACATCATTGACCTCGGACCTGAAGGTGGCGATCGCGGCGGCAACGTGGTGGCGAAGGGCACGCCGGAGCAAATCGCGCAGGTGACCAATTCGCATACCGGGCAATTCCTGCGCGAGGTGTTGAATCATCGCGCGGCCGCGTAGACCTAACCCCTAACCCCTTCCCCTACTGGGAAGGGGAACCAGAATCGTAAATCAGACGGCCGTCTTCGATGCGCGCGAAGTCGGGGAGCGAATGCTCGACCACCTTCCCCGTCGGCATGATGTGCATGACCGTCCAGCCACGAACAACGAGATGATCCGAAATTATCCGCCTATGGCATCGCCACCAGAGGCCCTCGGAACACATGTAAGCGGCGCGCTTATGCGCGGCGAGTGCGATGAGTTCGGCGAAGCCAGCGCGAAAATCGTCGGTGTCGGCGTGGTCCGCATAGGATCGAAACGCGGGAATCTGCCACGCCGTATGAGGCGACGCCGCATCCTTCGAATGGCGCCGGCCGCCGAGCGACTTAAACCATCGATACTCGAGGCCGACGCGCTCGACGGCGCGTTGCAATTCCTCCTGATTGAACTGCGGCCATTTGCGTGAGGCTGGATACGATCGCACATCAGCGAGGAGCGCGATTTCGTGTTGCGACAGGAGCGCAAGGAATTCCTCGATCGGATGGGTCGAGTGCCCGATCGTGAAGATGAGCTTGCGCTCCATCGTTAGCGAATCGCGAGGACGACGCCGGCCGCGATCATCGCTACTCCCGAGGTGAGCGCGATCGCGCGACCGAAGGGCGCCACTTTTTCGAGCAGTACTAGCACACTAATCGCCGCGACCCACGCCAGATTCATCACTCCCGCTACAAAAAGTAGTGCCATCAGCATCCAGCAGCATCCGGTGCAGAACCATCCATGCTCGAGGCCCATTTTGAATGCGCCCGCCGCACCGTCGCGCCAGTTGGTCATGAAAAATCCAATCGGTGTGCGGCACCGCTTGAGGCATACGTTTTTCAGCGGGGTCAGCTGATAAATTCCCGCCGCCACGAGGATGATGGCGCTCGCAATCCAGGTCGTTTGCAGACCGTTGGATACGATCGAGACGCGCTGCAGCGCATACTGCAGCACCGTTGCTAGAAGGCTGAATGCGGTCCACACCACGAAGTAGCCCGTGGCGAACATCCATACGTGATGGGCACGGTAGCCTTCGCGCGGAGCGGCGATCCGGGCGTAGGTTGACAGCATTGGCGCCGCGGACGGCAGCATCATAGCCACCATCATCACCGCCCACATCAGGAACATCAGCGTCGCGTCGAGGAGCCACGACTGCGCGCCCATTGGCATGATGATCAAATAGATCCACGCCAGCGCGGTGATGATGACGATGCCGCCCCACAACACAATGCGGTCGCGCGTGGGCGGAGCGGCGAGTGCGAGACTTTCAGGCGCGGAGGCCACTGGCCCAGGCCCGTCAACCGCTGGTCCAATCGATGCCGGAAAAATGTCCGTTGCGCCCCGAATTGTGAAAATCGAATGACTGATCTTTGAAGTTGCTGTCGGCGCCCTTCGCAGCGGCGAGCCGGCTCGAATATGGATGCCCGACATTCTCGAACCAAACGACGTCTTTGCCCCCGCGACCGGCAATGCCGTTGACGGTCACCTCGGTGATGCCGGGAATCACCAGCTTGCGTTCGCTGCCATGCATCGTGAAATTGATCTCGACCGCTTTGGGAGCCAGTTGCTTCGAAATCATCGGCCCGAAGAGTGAGGGTGGACCCCCGGCGGCGCCGGTGAAAATCGCTTCGAGAGCAGCGCGCTGTTCCGCGGAGCCCCGGCTGTCGACATAGACTGCGAGTGTGCCGCCGCCTTGCGCCATCGGCCCCGGGGTGATTAGCGCTTGCGCCGCGTGCAGTCCTGAAATATCGGTCGCGCCGTAATTTCCCTTATCGATGCGGAAGGCGAGGACAACATCGCAATGGCCTTCGGTGGGTCGCGCGGTTGCGCCGGACAAGAGGCATGGGCACAGCACTTCGCAGTTACACGATTCGAAATATTCGCCCTGAATTTTCCACGACTGTTTCGCGGTGCTCATATGATGTTCTCCAATGCGAGGGATAGCGCCGGGCCAGCACTCCGTCAATGCGGCAGCAGGCTGTCAACCTTGATCGCGGCTTCCTGCTGATTGGCGACTACCACGAGGATCGCCGCATCCGGATGGAGATACTTCTTCGCGCCGGCCAGCACATCGTCTTTGGTCACGTCGTCGATAAGCTTGGGGTAACGATCCGGATAGTCGAGACCGAGTCCGTACAGCTCGACCTGCAGCATAAAGCTGTCGATCTTCGCGAGCGCGTCAAACTTCAGCGGGAAACTGCCGACCAGATATTTCTTGGTCGAGCTGAGCTCGTCGTCGGTGACAGGCGCTTCCTGCATCAGGCGAATCTGATGGAGCGTCTCGGCGATGGCTTCATTGGCGCTCTTGTTCTTGGTTTGCAAGATCGCGCGGAACGAGCCGGGAAATAAGCCCGCGTCAAATCCGGAACCGACGCCATACACCAGGCCCTTCTTGCTGCGCACTTCCTGCATCAGGCGCGAGGTGAGTCCGCCGCCGCCCAGGATGTGATTCATCACCTGGAGTTTGTAGTAGTCGGGATTGGAGCGTGCGACTCCGCCGAAGCCGATGATCGCGGTGGCCTGCGCGACATTCTGATCGATCAGCGTCGGATGCAATCCGGGCGGGACGTTCGGCGCCGCGGGCGCCGTTTGCGCAGGCACCGTGCCCTGCAGCGCGGCGAATTCCTTCTCGAGTTTCGCCTTGATCTCATCGCTGGTCACGTCACCCGCAACCGCGATGACCGCGCCGCCCATCTTGTAATATTGATGATAGAAATTTATGACGTCGTCCGCGGTTAGCTTCGAGGTGGTGTCCTTGAATCCCTCCGACGGATGCCCATACGGGCTGTCGGCGCCGAACAGGTTCTTGCCGAAGGCTATCTCCGCTACGTAGTGCGGCGATTCCTCTTCGGCATTGATGGCGGCGACCATCTCGGCGCGTTTGCGCTCGATATCCGCCGGACGCAGTCCCGGATTGATCAGCACCTGCGCCAACAAACTCAAAGTTTGATCTTCATACTTTTTGAGTGAGGTAAAACTAGCTTCCGCGGTGTCGCGCCCGGCGCCGACCGAAACCTCGCTGCCCATAAAATCAACCTTCTGGTTGAATTCCGTTTCCGTGAGATCCTTGGTGCCCTGCGTGAGGCTGTTGGCAGTGAGTTCTGCGAGGCCTTCCTTGCCTTTCGGATCTCGACGCGACCCCGCATCGAAGGCGATCGCGACCGTCACCATCGGCAACAGATGCTGCTCGGAAACTATCAGCACGGCGCCGTTGGAGAGCGTGGTCCGCTTCATTTCGAGGGCATCGGCGTGCGAGGCAAAGAAGCTCAGCGCGAGGAGCGCCACGATGAGCGAAGTCGTCAACCGGTATTTCATCGCACACCGCCTTCAGTGAAGAAGCTCATCGACCGATGCATCGTTCCGCCGCTGGGTCCGGCGCCGCCGGCCTGCTTCGGCAGCAAACCGGTCGGTTCAAGAATCGCGACCGTGCGATTGTCCTTGATCAGGTATTTCTGCGCGACGCGCTGAACATCGGCCGCGCTGACCTTATCGATCGAGGGGAGATACTGATCGATGAGCTTATAGTCGCCGAGCATCTCGTAAACGCCGAGCTGCATCGCTTCATTGAAGATCGAATCCTGGCCGTATACGAACTCGGCCTGTTCGAGGTTCTTGGCTTTCTGCACTTCGTCCTCGCTCACCGGCTTATCGCGCAGCGCCTTGATTTGCCGATCGACTTCCGCGAGCACATCGTCGGTCTTCACCCCGGGCCGCATTTGCGCTGAGAACGTGAAGAGCGGCGGATCAAACGACGTCATGTTGGAACCCGCGCTGGTGCTGACCACCATCCGCTTGTCGATCACGAGATCCCTGTAGAGCCGCGAGCTTTTTCCGTCGGCGAGAACTTCGGAGAGCACCTCGAGCGCATAGGCGTCGGGATTTTTCAGATTCGGCACGTGAAACGATTCCTCGAACGAGGGCAGGTTCGCCGCATGGCGTAGAATCACGCGCCGCTCGCCCTGCTGCGGAGGCTCGATCTGATCGAATGGCGGCGGTTTGGGGCCATTCTTGATGGAGCCGAACTGCTCACTGATCTGCTTCATCACCTTGTCGGCATCGAAGTCGCCGGCCGCCACGATGAGCGCGTTTTGCGGCGAATAGTAGACCGCGTGAAACGCCAGCGCGTCGTCGAGGGTCAGGTTCTGGATGTCATGCATCCAGCCCACCGTCGGCCAGTGATACGGATGCTCGATGTAGGCCTGCGCGCGGGCGAGTTCGTCGAGGGCGTCGGCGGGACTGTCCTCGGTGCGCATGCGGCGCTCTTCCATGACCACCGCCTTTTCCTGGTCGAAGCCCTTGGGATCGAAATTCGCCATCCGATCCGCTTCGAGGCTGATCGGCACATCGAGGTGATCCTTATTGATGTTCTCGAAGTAGACGGTGAAGTCCTCCGAGGTTTCCGCGTTCAGGTCGCCGCCGTTCTCCTGGATGATCTGATCGATTTCCTCGGGCTTGTATTTCTTGGTGCCGCGGAACATCAGATGCTCGAGCAGATGCGCGAGGCCGGTCTTGCCGATCTGCTCGTTGCGCGACCCCACTCGGTAGAAAATCTGGAACGTGGCGACCGGCGCCTTATGGTTCTCCAGCACGAGGACCTTGAGCCCGTTGGGCAGCGTCTCGGTCTTGACGTTATCGGAAATTCCCGCGCCGGCAGCGCTCGCGAGCGCGATCGAAACCGCGAGTGCGAGCGAACAGGCCAGTGCGGGAGCGGATTTGACACGAAGGTAGTGAAGCATGGCGTGCTATCGATTAAGTCCCGCCCCTTCGGTCAAGTCAAGGAACTAACCGAATCGCGCGGATTTGCACTGGCACGCCGCATCTGGCAGCGAAAACCTTCGCCAAAAACAAATTGCGCGAGGGCCTCGGTCTTTGCCACAATCACCATAACCAATGGCAGACAGCGTTTCTCAACCGGCTCTTTCACTGCACGAGATCAAGGGCGTCGTCACGAAATTCATGCGGATGTTGTTTCCGCTGGAGTTCCGCGTCGACTCGCTCACCAACTCGTCGGTGATGCTTCCGTTTCATTATCCGCTGATGGCGGGGGAGATGATCTATCTCCCCGAGCGCATCGATTCGCTCGCAGACGCGAAACAAACCCACGATTACTTTTTCGCGGTCGCGGCGCATCTTGCGAGCCGTCACGAATTCGGCACCTTCGATCTCAACCTGTCGGATATCCCCGGCTTCGATGAGCGCGGGGAGAAAGGCGCCGAGGCGATCGATTGCTTCGTCGCGTCATTCGAAGATCCCGGGCTCGGCGGTGCGCTGATGCGGCTATGCGAGTCCTCCCGCATCGATGCGGAACTGCGCCGACACTATCGCGGCCTCGCGCCTCGGGTCGAGAACCTCAACCTCGCACTGGTAAACAGGCTCAATCCGCTCTCGCTCAGCACGCTGCTGGTGCGCGCATCGCTCGGGCTCATCTCACCCGACGAATACGCGACCGCGGGATTCGCCGCGCAGGCCTCGATGTACTTCGAGCCGCTGCGTGACGCGGGCGCCAATGTCCTCGACAGCACGCGGCAGGCGGGTGCGCTCTACAGCTGGATCCAGGATCTGATCAAACAGGCGCGCGAGGCCGGCGAAGGCAATCCACTCGAAGGCGCCGATCAGGTCCGCAATGATCTCATTAGCGCAGTCAAAGGCTCCGGCGGCGATTCCGGCGAAGGCGATCAGCCGGGCGACGGCGATTCCGAAGGCGGCGAGACCGACGAGAACGTCAACATGCAGGTCTCCGGCAAGTCGCCCAAGGGCGGCAAGAGCAAGGCGCTCTCGCCCGAGGAGCTGAAGAAGCTGCTCGAGCAGGGCGCGCAAATCGATCCGTCACAGTCCAGCGGCGCCGCCGACGGCGAGGGCATGTACCTCACGCAGCTTTCCGGCAAGCAGGCGGAAGAGCTGGAGCAGATGCGCGAGCAGCTTGGCGAAATCGGCTCGATGTCCGGGCACGGGCGCCTCGTGATGAGCCGCACCAAGCAGGATTCTTACTTCGCCTACGACGAATGGGACTATGTGCTGGCGGATTATCGGCGCAACTGGTGCCGTCTGCGCGAGGTCGAGGTTTCCGGCGACGACGGCGATTTCTACAACAACACGCTGCAGCGCTACTCCGAGATGCTGCCGGTGGTGCGGCGCCACTTCCAGCGCATCCGCCCCGCGTCATTTCGGCTGGTGCGCGGCCTCGAAGACGGCGACGAGATCGATATCGATCGCACCATCGAGATGCGCGTCTCCCGGCTCATGGGCGAGGTGCCTGACGTGCGCGTATACAGCGCGCGCAAAAAGGAATCACGCGACGTCGCCACGCTGTTCCTGCTCGACATGTCGGCCTCGACCGATGAGCCGATTCATCGCGAGCCGCGCAAATTCAACGACACTGACGACGCCGATGACGACTGGATGAAGGCATGGCAGCGCCGACCGCAACAGAGTCAGCGCCCGCGACGCATCATCGACGTGAACAAGGAAGCGCTCATCATCATGGCGCAGGCGCTGGAGGAAATCGGCGACGCGTTCGCGATCATGGGTTTCTCGGGCCACGGGCGCGACAACGTCGAGTTCTACAACATCAAGGAATTCGACCAGGAAATGTCCGACGAGGTCCGCTGCCGCATCGGATCGATCGAGCCCAAGCGCTCGACCCGGATGGGCGCGGCGATTCGTCACGTGCGCGAAAAATTCAAGGACGTGTCGCAGCGCTCCAAGCACATGATCCTGTTAAGTGACGGATTTCCGCAGGACTTCGACTACGGGCACGACCGCCGCTCCAACGCATACGGGATTCAAGACACGATGGTCGCGCTGAAGGAGCTGGAGCTCGCCGGTGTGCTGCCATTCTGCATCACGGTGGACAAGACCGGCCACGACTACTTGCGCCAGATGTGCCAGTCGTCGCGCTACTTGGTCATCGAGGACATCGCGTCGCTGCCGATGCAGTTGCCCAAGGTCTACGAGCAGGTAATTCGGTGGTAGCTCTTTCCCACCCCTCTCCCGATGGGAGAGGTTGGTCGCGATTTTATCGCGACCTGGCGAGGGACCTTGTACAGCGCGCGTCTTCGCGCGCGATTCAGGAATTCTGCCTCTGCTCCGCACACGGAGAAAACCATGTCGTCCATCGCATTCGATCCCCTCGCCTCCTCCGCCCCACTAATCGTCTACATCGATTACAAAAGTCCCTACGCTTATCTCGCGATCGCGCCGACCTACGCGCTCGCCGAGGAACTCGGCATCGAGGTCGATTGGCGGCCCTTCACCCTCGACATCGCCAGCTACCTCGGCTCCGCCAAGCTGAATAGTGAAGGCAAGGTGGTCGAAGAGCAGCGCTCCGCCGGCCAGTGGCTTCGCGTGAAGTATGCCTACCGCGATGTGCGGCGTTACGGCTCGATGCGCGGCATCGTCGTGCGCGGAACCGTCAAGATTTGGGATACCTCGCTGGCCGGGATCGCGATGCTATGGGCGAAGGCGCAAGGTCCCGAGGTGCTACGCGCCTACACCGGCATCACCTACGAGCGCTTCTGGAAACGCGAACTGGATGTGGAAGATCTCGCTGTTGTCGAGGGCGTACTCGAGGAAGCCGGCGCAAGCACCATTGGCTTCCGCGATTATGTATCGGGCGAGGGACGCGCGCTGCACGACACCATCCAGCATGCGACCTTCGAGGCGGGAATTTTCGGGGTGCCGACCTACATCATCGATCGCGAAATGTTTTTCGGGCGCGAGCATCTTCCGCGCCTCCGATGGATGCTCACTGGCCGTCATGGCACGCCGCCGGATACTGCGTATGGGGATATATCGGCGGAACGCGCGCGCGAAAAATTGACGCTTCCGTTCGCGATCGATTTCAAGAATCCCTACGCGTATCTGGCAACCCTCCCGACCTGTGCGCTCGCCGATGAGCTCGGCATCGCCATCGATTGGCTGCCGATGGCTCTTAGTCAAGGAAATACGCCGGGCCCCGCAAATACCGGGAACGATCGCGGCACGCGTCATCGTCGCATCCGCACCGAATATATGGATCGCGATGTCCTCCGCTATGCCGCGGATCGTGGCATCGAGCTGCGCGGACTACATCGGGACACCGATTCGACGGTGGCGTCAATCGGTCTGCTATGGGCGAAGCGACAGGGACCCTCGATTGCGCGGGCTTACGTGGAGCGCGTCTTCGAGCGCTACTGGCGCGAGGCGTTCAACCTCGAAGATGAGCGCGCGATCGCAGCACTGCTCGCGGAAGTCGGCGCCTCGGCCGGATTCGAGGCATTCGTGAAGGGCGAAGGCCGCGCCGAGCTCGCGCGGCTTCAATCGGGGCTGCGCGATGCGGGCGTCTTCGAGGTACCGAGCTACCTCGTAAATGGCGAGGTCTACCTCGGCCGGCAGCACCTGCCGCTCATCCGCTCGATGCTCTCTGCGTGAGCCTTCCTACCCCTCGCCCGATGGGCGAGGGTTTAGGAGATGTTGCGATTGCAGAAAATCTTCGCGCCCGCGCCATCGTTGCGGGTCGTTCCCGAACGACCCCTACGAGGAATCGGACAGAACTAAGACTTCGCAATGCGTAAATCGTGGCCGGTCATTTCGGCGGGCTTCGCAATGCCCAACATCCCGAGGAAGGTCGGCGCGACATCGAAGAGCGCGCCATCCTTCAGCTTCCCCGTATAAGAAGGATCGAAGATGATCAGCGGCACCGGATAGGTGGTGTGCGCGGTGTGCGCCTGCCCGGTGGCTGGATCGGCCATAAATTCCGCGTTGCCATGGTCGGCGGTGATGAGCGCGATGCCGCCGCGTTTTTCCAGCGCATCGATGACGATGCCGAGCGCCACGTCGGTCGCCTCGACCGCGGTCACGGTCGCGGCCATCACGCCGGTGTGCCCGACCATGTCGGGATTCGCGAAGTTGATGACGATGACATCGACCTTCCCGTCGGCGACTTCCTTCGCGGCGCGCTCCGCGATGTCCTTCGCGCGCATGGTCGGTTCGAGGTCGTAGGTCGCGACCTTCGCGGAGGGAATCAGCACGCGCTCCTCAAACGGAAACGGCTTTTCGGCGCCCCCATTGAGGAAGTAAGTGACGTGCGCGTACTTCTCGGTCTCCGCGATGCGGATGTTGCGGATTTTCTCGCGGGCGAAAACCTCGGCCAGCGTATTTTTCAAATCCTCGGGGCCGAATGCGGTCGCGAGATTCATGCTGCGCTCGTACTCGGTCATGCAGACGTAGCCGACCTTCGGAACCCGCGGCCGAGTGAAGCCAGTGAATGATTCGAGCGCGAGGGCGCTAGTCAATTCGCGCGCGCGATCGGCGCGGAAGTTGTAACAGATGATCTGGTCGCCGTCGTCGACGCGGCTCGGCTTGCCGATTGAAACGGGCTCGACGAATTCGTCGCTCTTGTCCGCGGCGTAGGATTTTTCTACTGCCTCGCGCGCCGATGCGACCACGGGAGCTTCACCCTCGACGATGTTGCGCCATGCGCGCTCCACGCGATCCCATCGCTTGTCGCGATCCATCGCGTAGTAGCGTCCGTTGACGGTGCCGATACGGCCGCGCCCGAGTTCCTTCAGCTTCGCCTCGACTCGATCGATAAAAGGGAGCGCGGAGCGCGGCGGCTTGTCGCGCCCGTCGAGGACCGCGTGCACCGCAATCTCCCCCGCCCCATTCTTCGCGGCGAGATCGAGCAGCGCGATCAGATGATCGATGTGGCTATGCACGCTGCCGTCGGAAAGCAGTCCCCAGATGTGCAGCGTGTGACCAGCCGAGTTGCGAATCGCATCGAGCAGCGCAGGGTTGCGCGAAAAGTCGCTTTTCTCGATCGCCTTGGTGATGCGCATCACGTCCTGGTAAATCACGCGGCCGGCGCCGATGGTCAGATGGCCGACCTCCGAATTTCCCATGATGCCGGGCGGTAGCCCGACCGACTCGCCCGACGCGTCGACTTCGGAATGGGCCTGGGTCTGGTAGAGGCGATCCATGGTGGGCGTTTTCGCCATCGCGATCGCGTTGGCCTCGCGCGCCGCGCGAATGCCCCATCCGTCGAAAATGATCAGCGCCGCAACCGGAGGCCTGCTCATCGCTGGTATACCGATGCACCGGGATAAACCGCGCGGCTGCCCAACTCCTCCGCGATCCGGATCAGACGGTTGTACTTGGCGATGCGCTCGCTGCGGCTCATCGAGCCGGTTTTGATTTGGCCCGCGCCGGTGGCGACCGCCAGGTCGGCGATGGTGGTGTCCTCGGTCTCGCCCGAGCGATGCGAAATGACCGAGGTGTAGCCGGCGTTGCGCGCCATTTCGATCGCACCGAGCGTCTCGGTCAGCGTGCCGATTTGATTCACCTTGATGAGAATGGAATTGCCGATGCCTTCCTTGATGCCGCGTTCCAGCCGCTTGGTGTTGGTCACGAAGATATCGTCGCCGACCAGCTGCACCTTCGAGCCGAGCTCCTTCGTCAGGATCTGCCAGCCGGCCCAGTCATCCTCGGCGAGGCCATCTTCAAGCGACACGATGGGGTAGCGCGAAAGCCAGTCGGCGTAGAACTTCACCATCTCGTCAGCGGTGCGCGCCTTCTTGTCGGAGCGCGCGAAGACGTATTTGCCGTCCTCAAAAAATTCACTCGAAGCGGGATCGAGCGCGATGGCGACATCGGCGCCGGGTTTGTAACCGGCCTTCGCGATCGCTTCGAGGATCACCTCGATCGGCTCCTGGTTGCTGCCGAGATTCGGCGCGAAGCCGCCCTCGTCACCGACGTTGGTGGACTGCCCGCGCTTCTTCAGGACGCTCGCGAGCGCATGGAAAACTTCGGCCCCCATGCGAACCGCGTCGGCCATCGTCGGCGCGCCGACCGGCACGATCATGAACTCCTGCATGTCGACGCTGGAATCGGCGTGGCTGCCGCCGTTGAGCACGTTCATCATCGGCACCGGCATGAGGTGGGCGTCGGGATTCAGATATCGATAGAGGGGAAGATTTTTCGCCGCGGCGGCGGCATGCGCGGTCGCGAGCGAAACCCCGAGCATCGCGTTGGCGCCGAGGTTCGCCTTATTTTCGCTGCCGTCGAGCGCGATCAGGCGCGCATCAAGGTCGGCCTGGCGAGTGGCATCGAAGCCGCGGAGGGCGGCGGCGATTTTGGTGTTGACGTTGGCGACGGCCTTGAGCACGCCTTTGCCGCCATAGCGTTTGGCGTCGCCGTCGCGCAATTCCAATGCCTCATGCACTCCGGTCGACGCGCCGGACGGCACCGCAGCACGGCCCATCGCGCCCGATGCGAGCCGCACATCCACCTCGATTGTCGGGTTTCCGCGCGAATCGAGAATCTCGCGCGCCTTGATTTCCGCGATGTCAGTCCCGGATGCCATGCTGCAACCTCTTTCGATGTAAGAGGTTCGCATTTTAGAGCGAAAGAAATCTGTTCGCTATGCTGCGAGGATCACACCGCGCCGCTTTCCTGCAATTTTCCGATGTCCTCCCACGAGTAGCCGGCTTCGAGGAGGATCTCCTCGGTATGCTGGCCGTGCTCGGGCGGCATCTCCGCTTGCGAGGGAACCTCGCCATTGATCGTCACCGGCTGGCCGCTGATAAGAACTTTTCCCGCCACCGGGTGATCGAGTTCGAGCAGGTATCCGTTGATGCGCGCCTGCTCGCTCTTCAGCATGTTGTGATAGTCGACCACCTCGGTCGCGAGGATATCGGCGTCGTTGAGTTCCGCGAGCCATTCCTTGCTGGTCTTCTTGGGAAAGAGCGCATCGAGGACGGTCTGGATCTTTTCGCCGTGAAAGTTGCGCACCACATTGTCACTGTAGGCCGGATCATTCTGCAGATGCTCGATGCCCATGATTTTGCAGAACGCGGGCCAGCGCTTCTCGTCAACGCCCGCGATGCAGATGTGGCCGTCCTTAGTTGGAAACGCCCCCCATACGCCATGCAGGAACTGATGCCCTCGCCCTGCCCGCTCAGGCTCCTGATCGGTAATCGAGGTGTAATTTATTTCCATTCCCTGCATCGCGATCATGGTGCCGTAGATCGAGGCGTCAACGCGTTGCGCTTCACCGGTGCGATCGCGCGCGACGACGGCCGCGAGGATTCCCGCCGCGAGGCTGAGCGCGCCCGAATGATCCGCGACGAAGATCGGCGCCGGCAGCGGAGGATCATTCGCAAATCCGCCTTTCGCCATGATGCCGCTGGCGGCCTGCGCGAGCGTGTCGCGACTCGGGCGCATCTTCCACGGCCCGATCGGACCCCATGAGCTGCCCTGCGCGAAAATGATTTTCGGATTGAGCTTCTTGAGGTCCTCGAAGCCGAGACCCAGCCGCTCCATCACCCCCGGGCGATAATTCGTCAGCAGGATGTCGCACGACTTCGCGAGGCGGCGCACGATCTCGATGCCGTCGGGCTTTTTGAGGTCCACCGTGATGCTGCGTTTGCCGCGATTCATCGCGATGAAGTAATGCGAGACGTTCGCGTTTTTGACGTCAGGACCGCCGATGAGTTGCGCGAGCATCCAGCGACTCAAGTCGCCGGTCTCCTTATTTTCGATCTTGATGATGTCGGCGCCGAGGCTGGCGAGAAACAATCCGGCGAAGGGACCCTGGATTTCCTGCGCGATCTCGACGACCCTCAGACCTTCAAGCGGCTTTCCCATGATGTCGACCCTCAATCATTAAACGTTCGTTCAATGAGCGGGCATTATCATGCCGCGGTGGTGAAATTCTCAAGCGCGCGAAGCGCGAGAGCGCGTTGCGGGCGGGCGTGCTTTCCGGTGGGCCTTGGCGGGGCGAAGCGAATCTTCAAGTGAGCCGTCCTTCGCCCATTTGGTCATGAGGTCGGTCGCCTTAGCGAGGGTCTTATCGCTGAGGACGCATGCGATGACCAGTTCCTCCAGCTCCTCAGGATCGCCTTTCCCGAAGGTGTTAGTCCAAAAAGTTAAATCCGCCTCGCGTTCAGTCTCGGGGGGTGCCTGAAGCACACGAACTACAATACGGCGCCTCCGATCGAGCGCTGAAAAAATGGGATTTCCATCGAGGCAAGGCTCACCGTTCCCAAACTTATTTTCGAACCATGGTACTTGCCAATTCTTTTGCTGATCAAGCCGCGTGACGAGGCTAGACCAGGCCCGAACCCAAAACTTTTCGGCCTTCGCATATTCTTTCGGATCACTAAGGAAGTTAGGGAAAAGGTACATCTATTCGCCTTGTTTCTGATCTGGTACCGCAGCGGTCCCCTTGAGTACTTCCAAATCGAGCCGAATTCCGCGGGCCGCGTTGAACGGAAACCGCTTGGTCCGGATTATTCCGGTTCCGTTTTTCGCGACCGCTCTGTGGATATATTCGCGCAATTGTTCGAAAGCCTTTTCGCGCTCGCGGCGCTCCGCCGGCGTCAGTTTCGATTCCAGTTGCGCCACCATCGCCATCATCTCACTTTCCGTCGGTGGAGTCTGCCGGCTCCAGCTTACCGACTTCTCGACGCCTCCGCCCTGGGCCTGGATGCGCCCGCGATGTGGCGCTGCGGTCTTTCCCCGCAACTGTGGTCGCCTGGGCAAGCTGAAACCTCGATCGACGGCAGACTAGACAACTCCTTGTCATGAGGAAATACTGAGGGGTTATAGCCGCCGCGTTGCGCCGGCCTTATCCAAGGAGGAACCTGCTATGGCAGCGTGTCCCGTCGCAATTCCCGCCTCGCCTGCTTCGCCAACTTCGATTATCTGGCGCCGTCCGATCGCCCTCAGTCCGCGCAGAATCGAAGCCAACCGCCGCAATGCCTCGCGATCGACCGGCCCGCGCACGCCCAAGGGCAAAGCGCGCGTCGCGAGGAACGCCATCAAGCATGGATTCTTTGCGTCGACCGAGCGATGGACGCTCAGGCAGCATCGGGACTTTGAGGAGCTGATGGCGGGGCTGCGCGAGGACTTCCAGCCGCGCGATACCCATGAAGATGGATGTGTGGCGACCATCGCGGCGTCGTATGTGCGGATGGCGGCGTTGTGGCATTACGAAAATATCGCGGCCCGGAAACATCATGAGGAGTGCACGCGGGACCTCGATACGCAGATCGCGATGGCCGAGTCGGCCGAGGCCGAAGCGCTGAGGGCGCACCGGGAGGAGCTGCGCCGCGCCGGACTCTGGGGTCCGACGATCCCCGCTCCACGCGAGGCGGCCGCGATTTGTCGATATCAAGGCAAGCTCGATCGGACCATCCGTGCGGCGATGTCCGATTTGCCGGGTTTGAAAGCATCGCGGGCACCGGCGCGGCATTCGAAAGCGCAAAAACAAACCCACTTAATCCAGGAAACTCAAAGGATTTCTGGATATTCGCATGACGCAAAAGGTGGTCTTTCGGCGTCGATTGCGGCGGCGCGCCATCGATCGTCGAGCGGTGTCATGCGAGCTTCACCCCACGCCCCGCCCGCGCTTCCTGAGAAAACTAAAAATGCGAAAACAAACCCATTAAATGCAACATCTACCGGCACTTTAACCGGCAATCGTCATCAGCGCCGGAAGGCAAAGGCGCTGGCGCGGGGGCGAAGATGCTAAGCTGCCTTGCCCATGGAGCCGAGCGTCTATGAATACCCTTCGATCTTCCGTCGCGTGCATATGGAGAAGCCCGGCGAGATCGAGGAAGAAACCGAATTCCTACAGAAAGTATGGCGGCGGCATCTGAAGAAGCCGGTCCGGCGCGTGCTCGATATCGCGTCGGGCGATTCGCCGCATGGGCAGATCCTCGCGCGCGAGGGGATGCGCGTGGTCGGCATCGATCGCTCCCCGACCATGATCGCGGCAGGCAAGCGGGGGTCGCGCGAGGCCGCCGGGGTGAGTTTTTATCGGCGCGAGATCAATAAGTTCACGATTCCCGAGCGTCCCTTCGACGTGGCGTTCTTTATGTCGGAAACTTTCCCCGTCCTGATCACCAATGCTGACCTGCTCTCGCATCTACATTCTGTAGGTAATCTATTACAAAAAGGCGGCCTCTACTGTATCGATATCGACCGGATGGATCGCATCCGTGCGGTGCGCGAGCGCAAGCGATGGCAACGGCGCAAAGTCCGCACCCCTGAGGCGACCGTCGAGGTGACCACCTACGATCGCCCGTTCCCGTGGCATTCGGCAATCCAATCGATCTTCGAGCTGGAGTGCCAGATCAAATTTCGCGATCGGCCCGAGCAAATCGTCACCACCCGCGACGTGATCCCGATTCGCTACACGGTACCGCCGCTGCTGGAACTCGCGGCGCAAGCCTCGCGGATGTTCGAGATGATCGCTACATACAGCGACCTGTCGTTCGTTACGCCGCTCGACCAATGCGATCGTCGCTGGCTCGGGGTCTTGAAGAAGGTGTGAAATATTTCGGGGATTTTCCAATATGAAGATACGGATTCCTACGGCGCTGCTGATGTTGCCGTTACTCGTGCTCGTGGTGGCGTGCGGCTCCGGTTCCGCTGACAGCGGAAATTCTTCCGGCGCTATCGGACTGTCACATCGATTCCTCATCGAACCTGACGCGCTGCCCGCGATGCTCAAGCATCGGGGCGTGATTCTTCTCTCCGCCCAATCGATGCTGGAGATCGCCAATCCCGGTTTCGTCAACGATGCGATCCCGGTCGATGTCGACATGATCACCGACTTCGGACAGATGCCGGGGGCGTTTTCCGATCTCGCGGGCTGGGCGCGGCTATTTGGCGCGCTGGGCATCACCACCAAAAGCACCGTGATCATCTACGATGATGGCGAGCTCAAATTCGCCTCGCGCGTGCGTTTTCTCCTTGACTATTTTGGAGTGCGGCGCGCATTCCTGCTCAACGGCGGCTTCAATGCGTTGCAGCCCCTGATTGCCGACGGCAAATTGCGGGCGACCACGCCCGGCCCCATCACTCCCGCCACGTTCGATGCGCAAGTGCAGGACCAGCCGATTCATCTGGTCAATCAGCAGGACGTACTCGCGGTGCTCGGCGCTCCTTCAGTGACGCTGCTCGATTTTCGCACCCCGGCCGAGTTCGCCGGATGCCTGCTGCTCCCCGGGATCAAGCGCGGCGGGCATATTCCCGGTGCGAGGAACCTCCCGGTCGAAAATCTCCTGACCCCGCAGGCCACCGATCCGGATTGGTTTTTCCTCGATGCGCCGGCGAAACTCTATTCCATTTTCTTCAACTTCGAGTTGCGCCGTCACGATCACATCATCGTGTACTGTCAGGATGGCGCGAAATCCTCCCTCGCGGCGCTGTCGCTGATCGAGGCCGGCTTCACCGACGTGTCGCTCTACTACCTCAGCTACCTCGATTGGCAGGCCAATCCGGCCAATCCGGTTGAGTCGATCGCGCCCTGCATGTGATGCCCCGCCCTTCTCGCTCAACGCGGGTGAACTCGCTAGGCTGGCGGCCATGGCCCAAGCGGTTCGCAAAGCTTTCGCAGCCGACGCGGAGAACTACGATCGCCCGCGCCGCAAACTGGTCCCCTGCTTCGACGATTTTTATCGCACCGCGCTCGAGCTGATCCCGTTCCAACCCGAGGACAAGTTCGAGGTCCTCGACCTCGGCGCCGGCACCGGAATCCTCTCGGCAATGATCGCCGAGGCATTTCCGAAAGCACGCCTCACGCTCTTCGACGTGACCCCCGAGATGCTGATGATTGCGCGCGCGCGACTGAAGCCGCTGGGCAAGCGGGTGCGCTTCGTCACCGCCGATTTCGCCACCGACAAAGAGGCCCGGTCGTATGACGCGGTGGTCTCCGCGCTCGCGCTCCATCACCTGCCCGACAGCGGCAAGCGTCATCTGTTCGGCGATGTGTTCAAGTATCTGACTGGCGGTGGCGTGTTCATCAACGCGGATCAGGTCGCGGGCGATAGCGCGGCCGCCGATCGCCGCTCGCGTGAGAGGTGGATGGCGCGGGCGCGCGAGCTGAAGATCGCCGAGCGCGACCTCGCAGCCGCGCTGGAGCGGATGAAGCAGGACCTGCCCGCCACCGTCGGTCAGCAGCTGGTGTGGATGCGCGACGCCGGCTTCATCGACGTCGCGTGTTCGTATCGTAATCTGATCTTCGCGGTCCTCTCCGGTGTTAAACCGAAGTAGCTCCCTTCTCTCGCAGTGCGAGAGAAGGTGGATGGCGCGTTGGTCGCTCTTCTGACTTCGCGACCAGCGTGACAGCCGGATGAGAGCCGGTCGCGCTTCGCGACCGGTGGTGGAGTGCCACTGCCCGGCTACGCGAGCGGGATGAACAGCGTACGGCGCTCGGACTTACCCACGCCGCGCGAGATGTGACCTTTTCCGGTGACATCTTCCGCGAGCAGGATCGAGCCGGGCCCGAAGCGGCGCTTTTCGCCGTCGCTGACCGTGATCTCCACTTCGCCGGTGAGATTCACCACGAACTGGCGGCGCGGCGCATTGTGCCAATCGATGAAATATTCCTCGCTGCTGGTGTCGCGAAAGATCACGCCCTTGGCTGCCACCAAATCCGACATGGTCGAGGCGTTGCCGGCATCCTTCATCTCAGGCTCAACATCTTGCAGATGAGTTTCGCCTTGCGCGTCGGCATAGATGCGGGTGTATTTCATGGGTTCACCTCCCGGCTAGTTTCGTAAGGCATCTATTTTCACGAAAGCGCCGCGCCTGCAATCGTTATGCGATCCGATCGAGATGCGCGGTGAAGTCGAGCACCCGCGGATGCCACCTGGAGTCACGCGCCAGGATTTGAATCGACCCCAAATCCACTACCGGCTCCGCACCGGTCAGCGTCTGCACGATGGTGCGAATCACGCCGCGATGCGCGACCACCAAAGCAGACTCGTTGTCAGCGCGTCTGCCCGCGTCGACGAGTTTCAGCATGGTTGCGAGGCCGCTGCGAACACGCTCAGCAAAGGCCGCGCGGTTCTCGCCCTCGGGGTAGGTGTAGGAAGGCGAAAGCGGGTCACCACGCCATTTCTCGAACTCGATCGGATGACGCGCCTGAATTTCTTCTTTAGTGAGACCCTCGAACAACCCGAAGTGGACTTCGATAAATTCTTCGATGGTGATGATGTTCGCCTCGGGTCCGGCGATGATCCTCGCCCCCTCCATCGCACGGCTGAGCGGAGTTGCAAAAATGTGATCAAACCTGATGCTGCCGAACCGCAGTTCGATCTCGCTTCGAGCCGCCAGCATCTGCGCACGACCCAGCGCCGACAGCGCCACATCGTTGCGGCCATGATAACGGATGCTCGACTCGCCCTCAGTCTCGCCGTGGCGAACCAGCACCAAGCTGAGATCGTGACGATGATTCATGCGCGAGAATCAGTCCGTATCGAGCGGATTCATGAAGAGGCCGGTGATGAGTTTGGGATAAAAGTAGGTGGATTTTTCCGGCATCGTGGCACCCGAATCGCTCACGCGCTGCACGTCCTCGATCGAGGGAGGATTCATCAGGAAGGCGCCATCCGCGCGGCCCGAGGACACCGCGTCCAGCGCGCCAGCCGCATCGATGGTGTATTCGAGGTTGCCGCCCGCCTTAACGGCCTCGGGCTTCACGCCGAAAATGCGGTCGAACACCATCGCGTGGAGGATCGAGACGTCGAGCTCGCGAACGACCGCTGGTGTTTGCGGCAATGCCACTTCCAATGCCGCGCGATCGCGAAGGCGCAACAGCCACAACCTCCTGGAGCCTCGCAAAGCGACGCCGAGGGTTCCGCGACCGCGATGCGCGAGCTCGGTGCGGAAGCGATCGCGATCGTCGAATGCGTCGACCACAAAAACCTCGCGCGCGCGATCCTCGAATGACGCGAGCGCGCCCGCCTCGAGTTGCTTCACCACGCGATGCGTCGGAAGGATCACCAGGCCAGCGCTGTCGCGACCGACCAGCGTCATCATCGTGTAGTCGGAGGCAGCATTCTCACCGCGATGGAGCTCGCGAAAGTTAAGCGCAGTCTCGTACCGATGATGCCCGTCGGCGATCAGGATAAGCGAGGACTCCAGCGCTTGCTGGACCGTTACGATTTCCTCGGGCGTCTCGATCGCGCGGAGCTGATTTTCGATTCCGAGATCATCGACGACATCGGCGAGCGGCGCGCGCGCGGAGGCATTTGAGATAAGCGCGTCGAGTTCCGCATGCTTCCCCGAGTAGAGGCCGAAAATCGAACTGACATTGGTATTGAGCGCGCTCAGCAGCTTGAGGCGATCGGCCTTGGCCGCCGGAAAAGTTTTCTCATGCGGCAGGATGCGTTCGCGCGTGAAATTTTCCAGCCGCACGCGCGCGACGAAACCGTCGCGGCGCAGCTTGCGTCCACCCGACTCGAACAGTTGCGTATAGAGATAGATCGCCAGCCGCGGTGCGACACGTAAAATATCGTCGGCGCGCCACTTCGCCAGCGTCGTCGCGGATGCGGCATAGCGGTCGGACTCGCGCCCGAGCTCCAGCCGCACGATGTTGTAGGGACTGCGATTGTAGAGTTCATCCTGGCGATCGGCGTCGATCAAATCGTAGGGCGGCGCGACCACCTCGCTCAGGTTGCCGACTCGCTCCTGGTTGTAGAGGAGTGCGCGAAACGGCTCGATCCGTTTGGACAGGCGTGTCATTCAGGCGCTCCTGCGCGAAGCACCGCGATGATTTGCTGCTCGCTGATCGCACCCGCGCGAATGATTCGGTAGCCATGCGCATCACAAGCGATCACGGTGCTCGGTGCCGACGCTTGAGAAGTTCCACCTTCGAGAAACACTTTAACCTTATCTCCCAATGATTCGCGCGCCGCCCGGATTGTCGTCGCGGGTTGCTCGCCTGAGCGATTGGCACTGGTTGCTGTTATCGGCCGTGCGAAACCGTCGCTCAGCGCGCGCGCAATCGGATGCGGCGACACGCGGATCCCCACACCGCCATCGGGTCCGACCAGTTGAGGCGGAAATCCATCGCGCGCCGGCAGCACGATCGTCAGCGGCCCCGGCCAGAAAGCAGTGGCGAGGCGTCGTGCGATCGGTGACCCATCGCGCGCGACCTCAAATGCCATTTCAGCATCGGCGGCGATCAGCGCGATCGGCTTTTGCGGATCGCGGCCCTTGATCGCGAACAATTTTTTCAACGCGGCCGGCGAAAACGGATCGGCGGCGATGCCATAAAAAGTCTCGGTTGGGTAGACCACCAACTCGCCCGCGCGCAGCGTGGCGATCGCATCGTGAAGCCCGGCGATTTCAACTGAATGCGCGGACACAGATGTTCAGCGGTCCCCCGCGAGATAAGCGAGCGCCTTGCCCGCGATGTCATGGCGCAGCTGCTTGCCTTCGAATTCGATCATGTCGGCCACCTGGTACGCCGCCACAACCGCCTTCTGGAGCGTGTCGGAAACCGCAGTGACCGCAAGCACGCGGCCACCGTCGGTCACCAGTTGCCCATCACGCATCGCGGTGCCGGCGTGGAAAACCTTCACCCGAGTTTTTTCCATCGCCCATTTGACCTTGAGATCGGATGGCGCGCTGCCTTCGATCTTTTCCAGCCCAAAAATCGGAATTCCTTTGCGATAGTCGCCGGGATAGCCGCCAGACGCGAGCACTACGGTGACCGCGCTCTTGGGCGAGAGCTTGGTCGCCGCCTTCGCGAGGTCCCCTTCCGCGCACGCCAGCAGCGTCTCCGCGAGGTCGCCGTCGAAGCGCATCATCAACGCCTCGGATTCGGGATCGCCGAAGCGCACGTTGAATTCGATCACGTTGATGCGCTCGCCGTCCACCATCAAGCCGACAAAGAGCACCCCTCGAAATGGCGTTCCGCGCGCCTTCATGACGCGCAGCACCGGCCGCACCACTTCGTTGAGCAGGCGCTCTTCTAGCGAGGCGGGAAATTGCGGAACCGGGGTATACGCGCCCATTCCGCCGGTGTTGGGACCCTGATCGCCGTCGAAGATCGGCTTGTGATCCTGGCAGAGGCCGAGCGGGATCGCGTCGTCCCCGTTGCACAGCGCGAAGAACGACAACTCTTCGCCGTGCAGAATCTCTTCGAGGACGACGCGCGCGCCCGCCGCGCCGAACTTGCGCGCCTCCATCGCATCGGCGATCGCGGCGTTCGCGGTCTCGAGATCGCGGCACACGACGACACCCTTGCCAAGCGCGAGGCCATCGGCTTTCACCACGATTTTGCCGGCGCGACTTTGCGCATACTCGCGCGCCCCTTGCGGATCGTCGAAGACCTGAAAATCGGCGGTCGGCACTCCCGCCTCGCGCATGACCGACTTCGCGAACGCCTTGCTGCTTTCGAGCTGCGCCGCCGCCTTCGAGGGCCCGAAGATTCGCAGCCCCGCTTTTTCGAATTCATCGACGATGCCGGCTGCCACCGGATCATCAGGACCGACGACGGTGAGATCGATTTTGTTCTCCTTCGCGAATGCAACGAGCCCCGCGAAATCGTCCTGCGCGATCGGCACCGGCTTGGCGAGCTGATCGATTCCGGGATTGCCGGGCGCGCAGAAGAGCCCCCATACCGACTGGCTCGAATGAAGCCGCCAGCACAGCGCGTGCTCGCGCGCACCCTTTCCGATGACGAGAACCTTCATCGCATTCTAATGACGGAAGTGACGCACGCCGGTGAAAACCATCGCGAGGCCGTACTTGTCCGCCGCCGCGATGACTTCGTTATCGCGCACCGCGCCGCCGGGTTGCGCGATTGCCGTCGCACCCGCCTCGGCGGCCAGAGTGGGGCCGTCGGGGAAGGGAAACAGCGCCTCGGACACCAGCACGGAACCTTGAAGCGATACTTTAAGTCGCTCCGCTTTCTCGCGCGCCGCATAGACCGGATCGATGCGCGAGGTCGCGCCGCCACCTACCGCGAGCGTGCGATCCTCGGTGACGAAGGTAATCGCGTTGGACTTGATGTGCTTGCAGACTTTGATGCCGAACTCCATCGCGCGCAGCTCGGATTCGGTCGGCGCGCGCTTCGTCACGACTTTGGCCTCGCGCGGATTTTCGATCGCAAGGTCCGGAGTCTGCACCAGCAAACCGCCGAGTACGCGCTTGAGGTCGAACTCCTCGCGATGAATCGCGTCGGGATGAAAGCGCATTACGCGGCGATTTTTCTTCATGCGCAAAAATTCCAGTACGCCGGGCTGATAATCGGGACCGATGAGCACCTCGGTGAAAAGCTCATCGACCGCGTGCGCGAACTCCAGGTCCCACGGCCGGTTCGCGATGATGATGCCGCCGAAGGGCGAATCGGGGTCGGTCGCGAAGGCCTTGTCCCATGCGGACTTCATCGAGTCGCCGATGCCGACGCCACAGGGCGTGTTGTGCTTGAGAATCGCAACCACCGCTTTAGGTTCATCGCGAAACTCGATGATCAGATTTATCGCCGAGCTGATATCGATGACGTTGTTGTAGGAAAGTTCCTTGCCGTGGAGCTGCTCGGCAATTTTCAGGAAGTTGCCGTAGAGCGCGCCGGTCTGATGCGGGTTCTCGCCGTAACGCAGCCCCTGCTCGCGCTCCATCGAAAGACTGAAGGTCTCGCCGAGTGGACCATTGTCGGCGCCGGTACGCGCGCCGAGGTAATTCGAAATCGCGCAGTCGTAGGCCGTCACGCGGGCGAACGCCTTACGCGCCAGGCGCCATCGAGTCTCCGCGGTGGTCGCGCCGCCGTTCGTCTCGAGCTCCTGCGCGATCGCGGCGTAGTCCGAGGGATCCACAACGACTGCAACGTCGTCATGATTTTTTGCGGCCGCGCGGACCAGAGTCGGGCCGCCGATATCGATGTTTTCGATCGCATCTTCAAGCGTCACATCAGATTTCGCGATGGTCTGCTCGAAGGGATAAAAATTCACCACCACCAGGTCGATGAGCTCGATGCCATGTTGGCGCATCTGCGCCTGATGCGAGGGCTCGGCGCGGCGCGCGAGAATTCCACCATGGATCTTCGGATGCAGCGTCTTGACGCGTCCATCGAGCATTTCGGGCGAGCCGGTGAAATCCTCGACCGACTTGACGCGGATGCCGCCCTTTTCGAGCGCCGCCTTGGTGCCTCCGGTGGAAAGGATCTCGACGCCGTGGCGTTCCAGCACGCGCGCGAAATCGACCAGTCCGGTTTTGTCGGAGACTCCCAGCAGCGCCCGTTTGATAACGACCTTGTCGGTTGCCATGTTCTTCTCGCCGATTGTTGGCTATCCGCGATAGACCCGCGAAACCCGCCGCCCTACGGTGCAAAGCATCTCGTATGAAATTGTTTGCGCGATGCGCGCGACATCATTCACGCTGATGGTGTCGTCGCCGCTGCGTCCCCACAATATCACTTCGTCGCCGACCGCGATGCCGGGCACGTCGGTGAGATCGATCTCGGTGAGATCCATCGAGACCGCGGCAACCACCGGCGCGCGACGCCCTCCGATCAGCACCTCGCATCCGTTCTGAAGACCGCGCCGATATCCGTCCGCATAGCCGACCGGCAGAATGCCGATCACCGAGGGACGTTGGGTGACGAAGGTATGCCCATAGCCGACGCCGGTCCCCGCCGGCACGCGCTTCATCTGCATCAGGCGCGTTTTGAAGGTCATGATCGGGGTCAGCTCAACCTTCTCGCGCACCGCAAGAACCGGAGGCAACCCATAAATCGCGAGCCCGGGGCGCACCAGATCGAAATGGGTGTCGGGCCGGAGTACCAGCGCGGCCGAGTTGTCCGCGTGCACGATCTCGGGACGCATGCCGGCGGAGGAGAGAGTCGCGAGCGCATTGAGGAAGACGCGCAACTGCTCATCGGTGATATCGCTGGTGGGATCGGCGGCGTTGGCGAACAGCGTGCATGCCCCTTCGAGCTTGAGCGAAGTCGCCGCGCGCAACTCCTCAATGGCGCGCGCGAGTTCCGACGGCAGGATGCCGAGGCGCGTCGCGCCGGTGTCGATTTTGAGGTGCACCGGCACGTTGTTGCGGCCGAGCTCCTTTGCCGCGGCGTTCAGCGGCGCGACGATCGAGACATCGAAGACGAACGGCGTGACCTCGAGCGCGAGGATCTCGCGAGCCTGCTCCGGGAAGAACCCACCCAGCAGATACAGGCGAGCGCGAATGCCGGCGTCATGCAATTCACTCGCTTCGGAAATGGTCGCGACCCCGAAGTGCCCGCATCCCTCGGCAGCCAGCGTTTTCGCGATCGGCACCGCGCCATGCCCATAGGCATCGGCCTTCACGACCACCATCACATCGGCGCTACCGGCGGCCTCGCGCAGCGCGTGATAATTGCGGCGCAGCGCGCCCAAATCGATTTCAATAATGGTCGGACGTTGCGAGCGAGCGGTCATGTTCAGGCAATTCCTACAAAATGATACTGCGGGAGAGCGACTCAGCTAACCATTCGAGGTAGGGACAGTCAATGAAACGCCCCCGCACCACCCTGTGGACAGCGTGGATAGTTTTGAGGCGGGGGAAACGTTTTTTGACAGTCTCCCTCTTGCGCGATATATGATGATCAGGCTGGGGGTGTGCCGCGAGGCACTGAGATCTCGCCATGACGAGAGACCCCTCGAACCTGATCCGGGTGATACCGGCGTAGGGAAAGCCTGGATGACGGAGCGATCGCGGCCCCGTCCCAAGCCGCTTCCCGGCGCCAGGAAGCGGCTTTCTAAATGCCCTCGCAAACACAACTCAACCCCAAAATCACGATTCGGCTCAATGGCGATCCGTACGTCATCGACGGCGATCCGCGGCTGACGACGCTGATCGAGGCGCTCAAGATGAAACCGACCCGAATCGCCGCCGAACTCAATCGCAACATCATACTCAAGGCCGATTACGCAAAAATCACACTGCGCGAAGGCGATGAACTCGAACTCATCAACTTCGTCGGCGGTGGCTGACGGGAAAAATCTATGCAAGACACTCCGTTCAACATCGGCAAGCAATCGTTCAAATCGCGCCTCATCGTCGGAACCGGCAAGTACAAGGATTTCAATGAGACCCGCCTCGCGATCGAGGAGAGCGGCGCCGAGATCGTCACCGTCGCGGTGCGGCGCGTCAACATCACCGATCGCAAGAGCGAGAATCTGCTCGATTTCATCGATCCCAAGCGCTGGCAGATTCTGCCCAACACCGCCGGATGCTACACGGCCGACGAGGCGATTCGCACCTGCCGGCTCGCGCGCGAGGTCGGCGTCGGCGAGATGGTGAAGCTGGAGATCATCGGCGACCAGAAGACGCTCTTTCCCGATGTGCCCGCAACCATCGAAGCCGCGCGGATCCTGGTCAAGGAAGGCTTCACGGTGCTGCCGTACATCACCGACGATCCGGTTTCTTGCAAGCGCCTGGAGGAGATCGGATGCGCCGCAGTGATGCCGCTCGCGGCGCCGATCGGTTCAGGCCTCGGCATCCGCAATCCCTACAACATCAGGATCATTATCGAGCAATCGAAGGTGCCGGTCATCGTCGATGCGGGCGTCGGGACCGCATCAGACGCGGCGGTCGCGATGGAACTCGGCTGCGACGGCGTGCTGATGAACACCGCCATCGCGGGTGCCAAGGATCCGATCGCGATGGCGCGCGCAATGAAGCTCGGCATCGAGGCGGGCCGCCTTGCATTTCTCGCCGGACGTATCGACCGCAAGCTCTACGCCACCGCCTCGAGCCCCATCACCGGACTAATCGGGTAGTAGCGAGGTGAGCACCGCGCATCCGGCGTTCTCGCTTTATCTGATCACGGATCGAAAGCTCACCAAAGGTGGCCTCGCCGCTACGTGCGAGGAGGTGCTCGCGGCGGCGCGGATGTATCGGCGCTTCGTCGCGGTGCAGCTGCGCGAGAAGGACCTCACCGGACGCGAACTGCTCGCCCTCGCGCACGAGCTACGGAAGATCTGCACGGCGCATGGCGCATTGCTCTTGATCAACGATCGGATCGATGTGGCGATGGCGTGTAATGCCGATGGTGTCCATCTTCCGGCCAATTCGTTTTCGGTGCGCGATGCGCGCGAGCTGCTCGGAAAATCGAAGCTCATCGGATGCTCGACCCACACGCTGGCCGAAGTCGAAGCGGCGAATCGAGCCGGCGCGGATTTCATCGTGTTCGGGCCGGTCTATGATCCGATTTCCAAAAGCGCTTACGGCCCGGCTACCGGAATCGATGCGTTGCGTGAGGCGTGCGAGGCCAGCGACCTTCCCGTCTATGCGCTAGGGGGCATCACGGCCGACCGGATTGCCGAGCTTGATGATACCGGGATGGCCGGAGTTGCCGCGATTGGCTCGGTGTTCGGCGCGGCCTCTCCCGGCGACGCTACCCGCGCACTGCTGCAGGCGATCTCCGATCACCTCGATTGATGAAACGGCGGCCCCTCATCTTGGTATTTCAGGACCGCCGCGTTGCGAGACGCTAACGAGCCGATTGCCAGTTGCTGTCGGCAACGGTCGATTCGGTAGTCGAGCTCATTCGAGCCGGTTGAGGGGGGCCAACTACATCGGCGGTGTAGGAAATAGTCGCCGGGCACCATTGCCAAATCCCCAGCGTCACGATTTCTGTCAGGGACGCTGGAATGCAGTCGGTCTTGTCGAGAGTGACGTCACGGTTAACCAGCCTAGTCGGCTGACCGCATCGGTTCAGGTAATCCTCCGGTTCGACCTGATGCAACTCAGCATGTGGCGAGAGAAAAGCCACCACCGGGATCGGAACCACCGCGATCGATGAATCATCGACGTTCTCGGAGCCCTGACAATGGGCGACGACATTGGGGGGAGCGGATGGATTATCGTGCACCACCGAATAAGTGCATCCGGGGAGCATCGCGAGAGAGAAAAGAGCCAGAGGGACAAGAAATCGGGAGCGGTTGGGAAGTCGCATGATTGAACACCTCGAGGTTGAGAAAATGCGATACGTGAGAATGCGATCGCGCCAACACCAGGCGGTCTTCAAAATTCTCAACCCATCGTAAGCGCAGTGCAATACGACTGCATGTTGATGCGATGGGAAAGCGCATAGGAGCGAAGAGCAGTATCTTTTCTTAGGTCGCGGACTATCGATTTTCGTTTAAGTGATGAATCGCGATGAACAATTCGAGATCGCGCATCGCAAAGGGCTTAAGCATCCGCAATAGTACCGAACTGTTCGAGCTGCCTTCGGTTAGTTTGCGGGGAGGACGGTTTCCATATCGGATAATGACATCGAGGTTGTGAGACCACACATGTTGTGAAATACCCTCCGCATGGAGGGCGCGCGCAAGACCATCCTTGAAATGATGGGCGAAGCGTTCCGCGAAGTCGCAGTTTTGCTGGTCGTCTTCGCTCCCCTGGATCGGTGGGTCGAGCATCGGCCTTACACGTGGACCGACTCTTTGGAGACTTTTGGCGTCGGTGCTATTATCTTTGCGTTGGGTGTTTTTCTCGAAAGAACGCGCAACGCTTAAAAGCCCAATGCTACACGAGCTCGAACCATATCTACCGGAACTAACGCCGCTGATGTTTTGCCTCGCTCTGTTCGTGGTTGGACTATTCTTACTTCCGGGAGAGCGCGCGGCGAGCAGGGCAGCGAAGGAAGCGCAGAACAAGCAACACGCTGAACGAGCGGGACGCGACGCTACTTAAACTTCACCTCTCTTCCGATTTGCGAGGAGATCGCTTCCGCGAGGCGCGGATATAATTCGTGGCCGTCCTTGTCGTCGACCCACGTATCGCGTGCGGAATCGTAGTTGTAGTGATAGCCGTATGAGCCGGCGGCGAGCCACATCTGTTTGGTCGCGGATTGGCGGCTGAGGATGAACTTCGCGCCGTCGGGAAATTCCAGCGTCACCGACCCGTCGGCGGTGGCGTAATCGACTTCATCGGGATCGAAATCCTCCAGCCACTTCGCAACCCGCCCGAGGCACGCATCCGACTTCGCAACGAATTCCCTGTCGTCCATGGCGCCGATTCTAACAGATGCTCGCCGACGCGACCGCTCTTACATCTGGAGCCGGTTGATGCCGTCGAACGCGGCGTTCCGATAGCATTCCGCCAAGGTGGGATAGTTGAAGACGGTTTCCACGAAGTAGTCGACCTTGCCATTGAGCGAAAGCACCGCCTGACCGATGTGAACCAGCTCGACCGCGCCCTCGCCGATGACATGAACGCCGAGCAATTCGCGGGTGTTGCGCTCGAAGAGCAGTTTCAGCATCCCAGTGGTATCGCCGACGATTTGACCGCGCGCGATCTCACGATACTGCGCCTTGCCAACCTCATAGGGGACGCCTTTATCAGTCAGCTCCTCCTCATTTTTGCCGACGAAGGAAATTTCGGGAATCGTATAGATGCCATATGGAAACAGCTCAGGCGCATGCTTGGCTTCGACCCCGAATGCGTGACACGTCGCAATGCGACCCTGCTCGCGCGAGGTCGAGGCCAGGCTGGGGAATCCGATGACATCGCCGGCGCCGTAAATGTTGGGGACCTGGGATTGGTAGACATCGTTGACCTTGATCCGTCCACGCGCATCGGTAGTCACGCCGATCGCTTCGAGATTCAACTTCGAAGTCGCGCCCGACCGGCCGGTGCTGCGTAACACCTTATCGGCGATAATCTGCTTGCCGCTGACCAGATTGATCTTCACGCGCGGACGGCCGCTGCCGTCGTCGATCAGCTCGACGCGATCCACTTCCTCGCCGAGCCGCATCGTCACCCGCCGCTCGCGCAGATGATAGGTCAGCGCCTCGATGATTTCCGCATCGACAAAGGGCAGCAGGCGCGGGGTCTTCTCGATGATCGTCACCCGAACCCCGAGGGCGGCGAAGATACTCGCATACTCGCATCCGATGACGCCGGCGCCGATGACCGCGAGCGATCCCGGAAGGTCCTTCAGTTGCAGGATGTCGTCGCTGGAGAAAACGCAGTTGCCATCCAGCGCCATCCGCGGATCACGCGCGGCCTCGGTACCGACTGCGATGAGGACTTTGTCGGTGGTAATGGTTCGGGTGCCGGAGTTTTCCTGAAACGCGAGCTTGAGAGTGTGCGCATCGACGAAGGAGGCCTCCGCATGCTCCAGCTCGACGCCATTTCGCAAAAGTTGATGGCGCGTGACGTCGACCTCATGGCGCACCACCGGTTCGACTCGAAACAGCAGGTCCGCGAGCGTGATCTTTTCCTTAACCTTGTAGGATTCGCCGTAAAGGGTGTGCTCGCGATAGCCGGATAGGTACAGCACCGCCTCGCGCATGGTCTTGCTGGGGATGGTGCCGATGTTCATGCAGACGCCGCCGACGATGGCTTTGCGTTCGACCACCAGCACCCGTTTGTGCAGTTTGGCGGCCTGAATCGCGGCCGAATGCCCTGCGGGTCCGGAACCGATAACCACCAGGTCATAGTCGAATTGCGTCACGAAACCCTCCGTTGCCGCTGCTGATTGCCCGCTGGGGTCGAGTTTAGCAGGCAAATGTGACGGGAATGTTTCGGAATTTTACTCTTAACGTGAGACCTTGAGTCAAATCGTCACTTCGGCGTCATACTCCCGAAACATTGATTCGCTCTAATGGGCGCGTGATGCGCGGCGACCGCGCGTCTTAAAGTCTCGCCCACACGGGAGGAATTGATGAAGATCGTCACGGGAGTCTGCTTGTCCATTGCGCTGGTGCTATGCGCGTCGCTCGGCCTGCGATCGTTCGATCGCGGCGGCGTCGCGCAAGCGGCCGATAACATCACCTTGCAGGGGACGGGCGCGACATTTCCGGCGCCGCTCTATCAAAAATGGTTCGCCGAATATAACAAGCTGCACCCGGAAGTTCAGATTAATTATCAAGCGCTCGGCAGCGGCGCCGGCGTCAAGCAGTTTCAGCAAGGGCTGGTGAACTTCGGCGCCAGCGACTCGGCGATGACCGACGAAGAAATGAAAAAGGTCAAAGACGGCGTCGTGCTACTGCCGATGACGGCCGGCAGCATCGTGATCTCCTATAATCTGCCGGGCGTGACTGACTTAAAACTCTCGCGCGCCGCCTACACCGGCATCTTCCTCGGCAAGATCAAGCAGTGGGACGATCCTGTGATCGCGAAGGCGAACCCTGGGGTGAAACTCCCGAGCACACCAATCACGGTCGTCACTCGCTCCGATGGGAGCGGCACAACCTACGTGTTCACCACTCATCTTTCGGCGATCAGCCCCGAATGGAAAGCCGGCCCGGGTGCGGGCAAGTCGGTAAATTTCCCGGTCGGCGTCGCGGGCAAGGGCAATCCCGGCGTGACCGCCTTGATCAAGCAGACTCCCGGCGCGATTGGCTATGTCGAATATGGCTACGCCAAGCAAACCGGCATGCCGATGGCGGTGCTGGAGAATCACAGCGGAAAGTTCGTCAAGGCCGACCTCGAGAGTGGCAAGAACTCACTCGCCACGATGCAACTGCCGTCCGACTTGCGCGCCTGGATTCCCGATCCCGCAGGTGATGCCGCCTACCCGATCGTCACCTATACCTGGCTGCTTTGTTACAAAAAGTACGACGACCCGAAGATCGCGCAGACCATCAAGTCCGTGGTCCAGTTCGGCCTGACTGACGGGCAGAAGGATAGCGTCGAGCTTGGATACATTCCGCTGCCGGCCAACGTGGTGACGGTGGTGACCAAGGCCCTCGATCAGATTTCATGAGCGCGACCGGAACTGGAATGGCCCAAGAATTACCTGCCGCCGGCGGCTCCGTCCACGCAATGACGGTCCCGTTGGCGGATGAGATCTCGAAGCCGCCTTCGACTTTCGACCTTATCTGCGATCGTGCGTTCCGCCGCTCGACCTGGATCATCGCGTGGTTCGTGGTTGGCCTGATGTTCTGGTTGGTCTTGTCGATTGGCAAGCAGGCGTTTCCTGCGGTGCGCGCCTACGGGTTCAGTTTTCTGACCGGCAGCACCTGGGACGTCAACAAGGAACAGTTTGGGATCCTCCCCGCCATTGTCGGCACCATGTACAGTTCGATGCTCGGCCTCATCATTGGTACGGCCTTCGGGCTGGCGATCGCAATTTTTCTGAGCGAGGGTTTTCTCTCCTCGGGACTGCAGGCGGTTATTCAGGCGGTTCACCTCGAGGAGACGCGGCCGTTCGCCTCGCTGCCCGATCGGCTCGAGGATTTCCTGAAAGTCACCATCGAATTGCTCGCGGCGATTCCTAGCGTGGTATACGGGCTGTGGGGAATCTTCGTGATTATCCCGTTAGTTCGACCGTGGGCCGACTGGCTGCACGGGCACCTGGGGTGGATTCCCTTCTTCGGCACGACGCTCGGCGGGCCCGGCCTGATGCCGGCGGCGATAGTACTGGCCATCATGGTACTGCCGACGATTTCCGCGATCTCGCGCGACGCGCTGGTGGCGGTCCCACCCAAAATGCGCGAGGCCGCCTTCGGGTTGGGCGCGACCCGCTGGGAAGCGATCCTCGCGATCTTCATCCCGACCGCGGCAACCGGAATCTTCGGCGCCGTGATCCTCGGATTCGGGCGCGCGCTGGGCGAGACGATGGCGCTCGCGATGCTCGCCGGCAATGCCAACGTCATCAGCTGGTCGCTGTTCTCGCCGGCCAACACGCTCGCCGCGCTGCTGGCCAATCATTTCCCCGAAGCCGATGCGGTCGAGGTGGGCGCCCTGATGTATGCCGCGTTGGTGCTGCTCGTGATCACCCTCGCGGTCAACGTGGTAGGAACGCTGATTCTCCAGCGCGCCGACGCAAGCCTCAAAGGACTGCGCTGATGGCCGAGCCAATCGCCAAACCTGCCAACCCGGCCGACTTCACTCTCGATGAAGTGGCTCTGCGCGACCTCGAATACTCGCTGCGCAAGCCGCGGTCGGCCTTCAGCTATGCGATGAGCATATTGACCGGCGCGGCGACTATCGCGGCGCTGCTGCCGCTCTTCTCGGTGCTCTTTCTACTGCTCGAAAAAGGCATCGAAGGCTTGACCTACACCGCCTTCACCTCACTTCCCCCAGCCGCAATGAGCACCGGAGGCGGCTTCGGTAATGCGCTGGTCGGAACCATCGTGATTGTCGTGATCGCCACCCTGATCAGCATCCCGGTCGGGGTCTTCGCCGCGATTTATGTCACCGAGTTCGCGCCCGATTCGCAAACCGCCAAGGCGGTCCGTTTCGCAGCCAAAGTGCTGACCGGACTTCCCTCGATTCTCGCCGGTGTATTCGCCTTCGCAGTGATAGTGGTTTTGACTGGAGGATTCTCCGCGCCCGCCGGCGGAGTGGCCCTCGCGCTGCTGATGATTCCGACCATCCTGCTGACCGCCGAGGAAGCTATCAAACGCGTACCTCCGCGAATGCGAGAAGCCGCGGTCGGGATGGGCGCGACGCAGACCCAGGTGGTGGCCCGAGTGGTGGTTCCGACGGCCTTGCCGGGCATCGTGACAGGTGTCATGCTGGCCATCGCTCGTGCCGCGGGCGAAACGGCTCCCCTACTATTCACCTCACTTTTCAGCGACTTCTGGATGAGCCGAACCGCGCCCAACTTCCTGCCCAAAAGCTTTGCCGACCTGATGAAACCGACCGCCTCGCTGGCTGTGATGATCTACAACTTTTCCGGATCACCGTTCGATAATCAGATTGCGATGGCGTGGTCGGGCGCGCTCGCGCTGGTGCTGATCGTTCTATTGACCAATATTGCGGGGCAAGCCCTGGCCAAACGAACTTCCAATATCAAATGAGGAAATTCTAATGTCCGCACTCGAATCCCAACCCCAAACCAACGGCGCCGTCGAACTGGCCCTTCCCGACGATACGCTGATCGATTGCAAGATCGACGACCTCCACTACGGCAAGTTCAAGGCGGTCCGCGACATCGCACTGAAGATCAAGAAGGGCACTATCACCGCCTTCATCGGACCCTCCGGATGCGGCAAAAGCACGGCGCTGCGATGCCTCAATCGGATGAACGATCTGGTGCGTGGATTTCGTTTCCGCGGCCACGTGATCTTTCGCGGCCAGGACATCTATAAGCCGACGGTCGATCCGGTCGCGGTGCGACGCCACATTGGGATGGTTTTCCAGCAGCCTAATCCCTTTGCGATGAGTATCTTTCGCAACGTCGCTTTCGGTCTGCGCCTCAACCGATATAAGGGCTCGGTCTCCGACAAGGTCGAGCAGGCGCTGCGTCAGGCCGCATTGTGGGATGAGGTCAAGGACAAACTTCATTCGAGCGGCCTCGCGCTGTCGGGCGGACAGCAACAGCGGCTATGCATCGCACGCGCGATCGCAACCGAGCCCGCGGTGCTGCTGATGGATGAGCCTTGTTCGGCTCTCGATCCGGTGGCGACCCATAAAATCGAGGAACTGATGAAGGAGCTGAAGAAGAAGTACACGATAGCGATCGTGACGCATAATCTTCAGCAGGCGAAGCGGGTCGCCGACATGACTGCGTTTCTCTATGTCGACACCACTCAGGGTGGACGCACCGGGTATCAGGTTGAGTATGGACCGACCGAGGCGATCTTCGAGAATCCCAAAGAGAAGCACACGCGGGATTATCTGAGCGGCGAGTTCAGCTGAGACCACCTCACCCCTAACCCCTCTCCCTTCTGGAGAGGGGGACCGGAAAAGGTTTCGAGCATCCTGCTCCTTTCCCCCTTCCCAGTAGGGGAAGGGGGCCAGGGGGTTAGGTCTGCTTGCAAGCAAATAGAATCTCCTCCAGCACCACCGCCAGTTCACTCGCCACCCGGCTCGACAGGATCCGAATCGTCCGAATACCTTTCGCGGCGAGAGCCCGATCACGTTCCGCGTCTTCCGCCGTTTGTCCCGAATGAACCGCTCCATCCAGCTCGATCGCCACTTGCGAGCCTGCGCAATAGAAGTCGACGATAAAACCATCGATTACTTGCTGGCGTCGGAAATGCAGTCCTGCGAGAGCGTCGGATTTCAGAGCGTTCCACAATGTATGCTCGTCGGGGGTCGGATTCTTCCGAAACTGCCGCGCCAAATCGAGCTTCTCTCGAGAGACATATTGGCCACGGGTTATGCGAAGGTGTGGTTTCGCCACCGACTAGTGGATAGCACGAATCGACTGATAGCACACCTCACCCCTAACCCCTCTCCCTTCTGGAGAAGGGGACCAGAGAAGATTCACGCAACATTCTGCTGCTTTTCCCCCTTCCCAGAAGGGGAAGGGGGCCAGGGGTTTAGGTCTACCTCAGGATGCCCTTCCTCCGCAGCTCCTCGTCACGATAGCGCCGGAACAGGATGTTCCATTCGTCGCTGCCCTCGACGATGTTGCGCTTCTGCGAGGTGATCTTGCGCCGCACCGCCTGATCGATCTCGTCACCTTTGTCATTCCACTGCGCGATTAGTTCGCGCGCCTGGCGCAGGGCGAGCGGAAAGTTGGCAATCTCGGCGAGTCCCTCGTCACGGATCTGGGTGAGCGATTCGCGTGCGAGAAAGAGAATTCTTTCTTCCGATAACTTCATGAAAACGATCCCCGGCTCGATAATGCTCGAGGCCTAAAGCACGAAGCCTTTTTTTTCGGCCAGTTTCTGGCGGGTCAGCGAGCGCAGGCGGGTCACATCCATGCCGGGATTTTTCCGCGCGAGGTCTTCCGCGGTGCGGTCGGCTTCCTCATCGATCTGCGCTTCGATCTCAAAATTCGCCGATAAAAACTCGACCACCAGGGCGATGATATCTTTCGCATCGCCCTTGGGTTTGAGGGTGCCCTTCGCGATCAGCCCGCTGACCAGGAACGCGGCGAGCGAATCGATTTGTACTTCTCGCAGCATGACTACCTATACCGACCTAATGATTGGGGCCCTTGGGTTTCTGTTTCTCTTCCAGCTCTGTGCAGTACGCGTCGGTCTTATCTTTCAGCGCCGCGTAGAACTGCTTGATATGCCCCATGTTGGCACCGAAGTCGCCGGGGAAAAAGCCCAGCAACGAACCCGACTGCGGTTCTCCGCTCTTCGATTGTGAGCATATCGCGACATCGCTCTTGGGGGTAACCAGGATCCGCACATCATCCTCGACGCCGAACACCTGCGAAGTGTAAACGCAGTTCAATACTCCAGTACGCTGATCGATGCCGATCAGTTTCCATCCTTTGAGTTCCGTGATGGTCTGCTGCACCATGTCGAGCAGCTTGGCGCGTCCGACCGCAATCGGCGTGTCACCCGGGCAGATGTAGTTGCGCGTGATCAGCTCGTCGTAAAGGTTCGCCTCGATCTCTTCCGGCGACGGAGTCGGCGTGGCGGTCGGCTGCGCGCTTACTTCCAGGGTGGATTGGCCCGCGGGCGCGGGCACCGCAGCAGCCGCCTCCTGCTGCTTCTTCATCAGCTTCGCGCGCGCGGCTTCCTCTTTAGCGCGCTGCTCGATAGCGGGCTGATCGAGGATGCATGGAGCTTCGCCATAACCCTTCTCACTGGTAGCGGCTGAATCCTCGGTGAGAAACTTTACCGTCCGCGGTTTCCATCCCGGGGTATCGAAGATGGTTTCATTGTTCATCAGGATGGCGGTTCCGGCCGCAGCCAGGAAAATCACCACGATGAGAAACCCCAAGCGAATCAACCCGCGCAGGAGGCTGCGAAAGAACGGTACGAAAATTATCAATGCGAGGAAGACGACTACGATAATTAAGAGGGTCGCGAGAGCCATGATTACCTCAACCGAGGCGCGAAGCGGGCGAAGCCGCGGCGCAGCCGCACTGAGGGCGGAGCGAAGCGGAGTCCGAGGTAACTAAAATGATCGCGAGAGCCATGATTTACTCGTGCGGTTGTGGTTTCGAATAGAGAGTCGCAGTGACCTGTAGCAGACCGCGATGATTTTACAAATACGGGCGGGTTAAACGGTCGCAGCCGCGCCGCGGACGGTTGCGGTTGCGGTCCTGAGCGGAAATTGCCATGCGTTGAAAATGAGAATGATTCTCATTTACAACGCATCCGCGATTTTGCTACCGTCCTCTCCAGTAAGAGATTCACTCCAGCTCGGGAGGATGCGCGCAGTGTACGTATGTATCTGTAACGGCTTTACCGACGGCCAGGTTCGGGCGGTATGCGAAAAGCGTCAAGGCCGCCTCTCCGATGTCTACAAGGCGCTCGGCTGCGCTCCCAAATGTGGCAAATGCGTCCCGTTAGTGAAGGAACTATCTCGCGCCGAAGCCACCGCCGCCCGATTCACCGAAGCGGCGGCCTAGTCAGGCCGGCCTGAAAGCACGCCGCTAACCCCTCCCCAAAATCCCGGCTCGCGATTACTTTCCGCTTGCGACCGCGGCTCTTCCCCGCAAACATGATAATCGACATCTGAACGCACGTACTTCACTCGGGCGAATGTCCCGAACCCAAAACCTGAAGCGGAGCAACTAGCCATGAAAGGTGATCCCGGCGTCATCCAGCGTCTCAACGCGATCCTCAAAAACGAGCTGACCGCTATCAACCAGTACTTCCTGCACGCGCGGATGTTGGGGAACTGGGGCGTGACCAAGCTGGAGAGCTACGAGCATCATGAGTCGATCGAGGAGATGAAGCATGCCGACCTGCTCATCAAGCGGGTGCTGTTTCTGGAGGGGCTGCCCAATCTGCAGGACCTCGGCACCCTGATGATTGGCGAAAACGTCAAAGAAATCCTCGAGGGCGATCTCAAGCTGGAGCACGCGGGCCTGGTCGATCTGCGCGATGGGATCGCCTACTGCGAAGGGGTGCGGGATTTCGTCTCGCGCGAGCTGCTGGCGGACATCATGAAGGCGGAAGAGGACAGCGTCGATTTCATCGAAACCCAACTCGGGCTGATTCCAAAAATCGGTCTGGAAAACTATATTCAGTTGCAATCGGGCAGCGCCGAAAGTTCCGAATAATCGCGCCGGCGGCGCGGAATTCGCGAGTTGACTCTGTCGAGCACTCTGCCTATCGTCGCCCTAAACGATCGTTTAATAGAGGAGGAACGCCCATGAATCGTAACTTCGAATTCAAACAATTGCTCCGCGCCTATCGCGGCGGAATTATCGACGAAGCCACCTTCGAGTCCGAGGTTCACGCGCTCGAGAACGGCAGCGCCGGCAGCAACGGCCATCGCGGGTTTACCGCCTTCGGCAAAACCTACGGCTCCGAGAAGGAAGCCGTGCTGGCATTCCTCGATCGCGCCCGCGCGGGCGAGGCCGGCGGCGCCGAGGCTTTCAACGGATGGGTCAAGACCTGCAAAACCGAATGCATCTTCATGGGGATCCAGATGATCGCGGAACGCGAGGCGTATCATTCGCGGATCTTCGCCAAGCGCCTCGGCGAGCTGGGCGGCATGCAGCAGGCGGGCGCGACCGAGCAGGGGCGCAAGCTGACCGAGACCCTGTCGAGCAGCGACATCCCCGACAACAAGAAGTTCCTCTATATCACCACCAACTTCGGCAAGCCTGACGAAGCCCTCGCACCGATCAAGGCTTTCGGCGAGAGCCTGCGCGAAGACATGATGACCAAAGAAGCCATCCGCCTGTTCGCGGAAGATGAGCTGTCGAGCGCGAAATGGCTCTGGGACACCTGCGCGGCATTGAACGCGGACACCGCGAAAGCGTCGGCATCGGCATCAGCGTCGATGTAGCGACCGGCGGCATAACTCGATCATGATGACGGCGGGTGGACTCGAGGTCCTCCCGCCGTTTTCTTATTTGCTTCGACAGTTGCGTGAGCCAAAAGAAAGGCGCGGCCTGCGATGCAGGGCACGCCTTTAAAATCAGCCTTGCCATCCGCCACCAGCAGCGTCCCCCGAAGTAGTGCCGATGCGGTGATCGCTTCAGCGCCTCGACAACTGAATGTCATAGGAACATACTGATAGCGAGGTCGCTCCCGGGAGGATTCCGCCAAAGGAGTCCTGGAATGGCAGCAGCTTTCGCCGGTAGCGTTCCTTTACCCGTCTCATTCTCAAAACGACCACCGTTGGTTCTCTCGCGGCGCAGGCTCGAGGCCAACCGGCGCAATGCCGCGAGGTCGACGGGACCGCGTACCTCCAATGGCAAAGCGCGTGTCGCGCGCAATGCCATAAAGCATGGATTCTTCGCCGATGCCGAGCGATGGACCGAGCAGCAGCGTTGCGACTTCGCCGACACCTTCGCCGGACTCTGCGGCGACTTCGAGCCGCGTAGCGAGCGCGAGCAGGTATGCGTCGCGATCGTCGCGGATTCGTGGGTGCGGATGGCGGCAGTGTGGCGCTACGAAGGCATCGCCGCCCTCAAATACCATCAGCAATGCGAGCGCGCGTTGAAGGACCGCATCGCGGCCGCGGATGCGACCGAGGCGGCGCGGCTGCAGGCTGATCGGGAGAAGCTGCGCCGCGCGGGACTGTCGCGGCCGACGATCCCGGGCCCTCGGGAGGCGGCGGCCATCATCCGGTATGAGGGCAAGCTGCATCGCACGATTCGGGGCGCAATTGCGGAGCTGGAGGGGTTTCGAGCGGCCCGAACTGCATTCGCGTCATCGGCAAAAGAGCCAAAACAAACCCACTTTGTTCAAGAAAATCAGGGTATTTCTAAGAGCCGAAGGTGGAAATCGGGCGCGACTGATGCGCCGGCAGGGCATCGACGCGAGACGCTGTCGAGCGGCGTCCTGAGCCGCTGCGGCGAAGGACCTCAAACACCGCAATCGTCGCTATCCGAATCGGCAAAAACAAAGCCATTAAATCCAATATCTCCGGGCAATCGCCACGAACGGAGGCGCGCAGCGGCCCGCGCGCGGAGGAAGACCTAACCCCCTAGCCCCCTTCCCCTAAAGTGGAAGGGGGAAAAGAGCAAGGATGAAACGGACGCGCGTGAATGGCGTACCTTCCGCCATGCGCGCAAACAAATCGATCGCGGCGGCGATGGCCGTCGGCGCGATCATCATGATGCTACGGCCTCGCGTTTCGATGGCGCAGGCCAATCCTCCGGCAGGCGCCGCCGCGCCTACCACATCAAACGCGAGTCCGTCCGCGAGCGGCGCCGTCGCGCATCCGCACCATCACAAGAAGAAGCGGTCGTTCATGCAGCGGGTGAAGGGCAAGCTCGAGAAGACCGTCCACAGAGGGAGCGCATCAAAGAAGACCACCACGCCAAAGAAAAACGGGCCCGCGAAGAGCGCAGGCCCGAGTCCTAGCCAGATTGAATGACGGGGGGTTAAGGTCTACGCCGGGGCTGCCGCGAAGCCGCCGTCGTTATCGCCGCGCAGGATAGCACCGAAGCGCCGCCCGCCGAGATAGAAGCGCAAGGCCTCATCATCGGTGACGACCGCGCGACGCACATCGCGCCGGCGAATCTGCCATACGCCGCCGACCATCGGATGGCGTCCCTGCCGGTAGCTGAAGAAGTAGTAACAGAACTGCAGCAGCGTCGAGCGCCGTGATTCCGCGTTGAGGTTGCGCCCGCCGCATACAGTCAAGATCTCGCGGATTGCCGCGCCGATGCTGTAGAACCCGGTAAATGCATCTTTGTAGGCTTGCATCCACTGACGCGTGTCGAGCCGCGGATGACGCAGCGTCACGTGCTGGGAATCGAGCTGGTTGAAGTCCCAATCGATGATGTCACCTTCCTTCGCATAGCGCACCTGATCCTCGGTCCCAGGCAGCGGCGTCATGATGAAATACGACACGATATCGAAGCCGATCTTGCGCAGGGTCTGCGCCGCCACGCGGCCGCAATCCGGGCCATCGAACGGGAAGCCGAGCATGTATCCCGCGTGTACCGAGACGCCCACCTTGTGCCAGTTATCGACCACCCGCTGATACTTGCCGATGACGCGGGCGCGCGCCTCTTCGATCTTCATCTTATGCTGACGATCGTCGGTGTTCTGGTACTTGGTGGCGAAGTTCAGGTTGTCGGGATTAAGCGACTCAATTCCAACGAATGCCTGGTAGCATCCGGCCGCGGCCGCGAGCTCGACGAAGCGCTTGCTGCGGCGATGCTTGGCGGTCTCGGTTTCGCCCTCCGCCACGTTCGCATAGCACGAAGCGTCGACGTCGACCTGCATCATGAAGGAGAGGTTCGGGAACTCATTCTTCTTTAGCTCGACCAGCCCGGTGAGAATCTCTTCCCATCGCGGCGAACGGAAGAAATCGTCGTCGACCAGGAATAGCGAGGTGATGCCGTGGAAACGCATCGCATCGCGCACCCATTGGACCACTGCGTTGGGTTCGCGCGAGCGCATCGTGCGGCCCATCACGTTCTTCACGCTGCAGTAGGAGCAGGTGAACGGGCATCCGCGCGAAGTGTCCAGCGGCGTCATCCGGGTGTTGAAGAAGCGGGTCAGGTAACGGTCATCGATCGTCGGCAGCTGCGCCTCGGTGATAATCGGCACGATGATGTCGTCCTGGCCGGTCTTGGCGCGGATTCCTTCGGTCACCGAGTATTGTGGCTTCAGCTCGCCCTTGAGGAAATCTTCGATGATGAAGCCCCAGGTGTTTTCCGCCTCGCCGACGATGGTGGTCACGCCCACCGAGTTGAGGAATTTACACGACTCGGGATAACCGCTGACGTGGAAGCCGCCCATCATGGTGGTCATGCCCTCGGCGACGAACTGGAGCGCGAGGTCGCGCCCGCGCGGATACTGATTCGATTGCACGCCGGCCAGTCCAATCAGCAGCTCGACGCCGTCCTCATGCGCCTTTTCCTTGATCGCGCTAATGGTTTGCGGGCTGATGACACCATCGCAGATCTCGTCCCAGATGATGGTCTCGAGATGGACGTTGCGCTTGCCTGAGAAATGGCGGTTGAACTCATCATTGAGCGCCGACAGCACGTTGAGCGTGTTGTTGGGCTGGACGCCGTAACGGAACACGGAAACATAGCCGTCCTCGTCGTATCTGGACGGCTTGATGAAGTAGACCCGAACAATTCTGACGGTTTCGGGATTAAGCGAGCCCTTGCGCATCGCGGCGGCATCCGCGGTGAGCTGCAGGATATTGGCCGGCTTATCCCCGCCATAGCGATGGCGCCCGAGTAGGACGTACAAAACAGTCGCGGCGAACGCCAGGAAGGCGACTACGAACGTAGATAGGACCAGTAGGACCATCAAGTTTTCCTCTAGTTATACACGGAACCGCGATCGGCTCTTGATGAATGCTGCCAAATTGACGACCAGAATGATACCGATCTAACCGACCGGTCAGAGTTACCTAAACCAGACCTTCTATGTCAACCATTGTCCCCTTGAATCCCCACATACTCAATCCTTTTTGGACCCATCGTAACCAAACTTTCACTACGATGTATGGTGTCTGAAACAGGCAAGACGGGTCTAATGGTACATCTCGACCAGGTTTATCAGCCCCAGATCGCGGTAGCGCTCGATTAAATAGCCCTTGATTTCCTGCACACTCCCCATCTGCAGCACCTCGCGGGCGACCTGGCGGGCGGTCTGATAGTCGACCTCGCGCAGCGCCTTGCGCACGACCGGGATGAACAGCGGGCTCAGGCTCAGCTCGTCGAAGCCGAGGCCGACCAGCAGCAGCGTCGCAAGCGGGTCGGATGCCATCTCGCCGCAGATGCCGACTTCCTTGTCGGCGGCGCGGGCGACATTGACCACCTCGGAAATGGCCGAGATGACGGCAGGATGAAACGCCTCGTACAGATGGGCGACCTTGGGATTGTTCCGGTCGGCGGCCAGCACGTACTGGATGAGGTCATTTGTACCAATGGAGAAGAAGTCAACCATCGGCGCCAGGCGCGGCGCCAGCCACACTGCGGATGGCACCTCGACCATGATACCGACCGGCACCGCCGGATTATGGTCCAGGCCTTCGTTGAAGAGCTCAGCCTGCGCCTCGGCGAGCAGTTCCTTGGCGCGGCGCAATTCTTCGAGGCTCGATATCATCGGGAACATGATGCGCACATTGAACCGGGTGGCGGCACGCAGGATGGCGCGCAACTGAACCTTGAACAGTCCCGACATTTCGAGCGAGATGCGAATCGAACGCCATCCGAGGAAGGGATTCTCCTCGCGCGGCACCCGCATGTAGGGCGGATACTTGTCGGCGCCGATGTCCAGGGTGCGAATCGTCACCGGGCGCTGGCCGAATGCCTGTAGCATCCGGTTGTAGAGCGCGATCTGCTGGTCTTCGTCGGGAAAATCCTCGTAGGTCAGGAACGAAAACTCCGAGCGCAGCAACCCGATGCCTTCGGCGCCGTATTGCAGCGCGAGCGGGATATCGTTGTAGAGTGCGATGTTGGCATACATATGCACCCGATGGCCGTCGCGGGTCGCCGCAGGCTGGTCCGCATCCTCCATCAACTCGCGCTTGAAATTTTCGTAACGCTTGGTGAGCGCGGTATAGTCTTTTTCGACGTCGGGGCTGGGGTTGACGTAGACGATGCCCGAGTTTCCGTCGAGCACCAGGGTGTCGTTCTCGACCACCGATTCCATCAGGTGCTCGACGCCGACCACGGTCGGGATTTCGAACGAGCGCGCGAGGATCGCGGCATGCGAGGTGACCCCGCCCGACTGCAGTGCGATGCCGACCAGGTTTTCATGCGATACCAGCGTCAGTTGCGACAGCGTCAGCTCCTCGGCCACGATGATGGTTGGCTTGTTGAAGGGGCCTTTGCCGCCTTCCTGGCGCAGATGGCGCAGTACCCGATGGCCGACATCACGGAAGTCGGTCGCGCGCTCGCGCAGATAGCCATCGGCGACATTGAGCATCTGCGCCGCCAACTCATCGATGACACGGAACAGCGCACTCTCGGCGGCGAAACCCTGCTCGACGGTTTCCCGCACCCGGCCGACGAACTCCTCGTCTTCGAGAATCATGCGATGGCCGTCGAAAATCTTCAGGTCGGATTCCGCCATCATCGGTGCCATGCGCGCCTTGAGTGCGCCCAGCTCGGTGAGCGCCCGCGCGAGCGCCTCCTCGAGGCGCTTCTGCTCGGTCTTCATGTCACCGGAGCGCAGGTTGCGATCGATGGTGCTCATGAAGGTACCGACCACATGCGCACCGCCGATCGCGAAGCCCGGCGCGGCCGGCAATCCCACCAGGCGCGGGCGGCGAATCTTGACCGGCGCGGCAACCCGAGTCTTGCCGCCGACCTTCTCGTAATCCTTGAGCTGACGATTGGCCTCGATCATCCGGCGGCGATATTCCTCGCGCTCCTTCTCCTTGGTGGCGAGGGTCTCGCGCAGGCGGAAATGCGAAAGAATTTGCGCGACCTGGTTGGCCGCGGTCTTGAGCAGGCGCGCTTCACTCTTGGTGAACTTGCGCCGGGTCAGCGTCTGGACCACCAGCACGCCGATCGGCTTATTGCGTCCGTCCTGCACCGGCACGCCGAGGAAAGTGTGATAGCGCTCCTCGCCGGTCTCGGGGAAATATTTGTAGCGCGGATGGCTGATCGCATCGGTGACGCCGACTGCCTCGCCCTTCTCGATCACCAGGCCGACCAGGCCCTCGTTCTGGCGCATCGAGACTTTGCCGACCGAATCGCGATCGAGTCCGATCGTGGCGCGCAGCACGAGGCGCTCGCGTTGCGGGTCGAAGAGGTAGAGCGAGCAGACCTCGACCTCCATCCCCTCGGCGATCGCGGCGACGATTTTATCGAGGGTCTCGCGGAGATCGGCTGCGGCCTCGCCACTGATCGCGGAGATGTTTTCGATCAGAGCGAATTGGTCGCGATTAGCACCCATGATTGGTTTTTATCTTATATTGAAAAGTCGCGAGTGAAGTTTATCGTATGCGGTCGCGCTTAAACAACCGATGGCGCTACCGAAGCTGACAAATTAGAGGTCATGGACATGAAACAGCTCATCTCGGATGCGCACCCGATCCTGCCTTCGATGGACTATGACGAGACCATCGCGTTCTACGGGAAGCTTGGCTTCGCGATGATCATGCGCCAGGAGGGCTACCTCATCATGCGCCGCGAGGGTATCGAGCTGCACTTCTGGGCGTGCAGCGACCGAAAGATTGCCGAGAACAGCGGATGCTGCCTCCGCTCTGAGGACGTCGACACTCTATACGCTGAGTTCATCGCCCATGGGGTGCAGGCGAAGCCGCCTGAGGATCGCGCATGGGGAATGCGCGAGTTTTACATCATCGATCCGAGCGGCAATCTGCTGCGTATCAACCAGCCAGTGCCGGCGAAACCAACTTGAACCCTACTCCGAGAACTCGACGGTGGCGGTGCCGGTCACCAGCTTCTCGGCGTCCTCGTTCTCCATCCAGATGTCGACCTCGCACTGCTTCGTCTCCGGATAGGTATTGGTGATGAAGCCCTGCAGGATGAGCGTGCGATCCGGTTGCACCGGCACGCGATAGGTCGTGCCGAGGCGCACCATCTTCGCGGGGTTACCGGAGATCCAATCGGTGACCAGTTTGGCCAGCAGCGCGAGGCTCATGTTGCCGGGGAGGATCATGCCGGGCAGCCCTTCTTTCTTCGCGCCTTCGTCATCGGTGAAGCGCGGGGCCGGAAGATGGTTCGCATGCGCATACGCACGCGTCTGATCCTTGCTGATGAAGATTTCTTCCGGGCCGATAGCGGTCCCGATTTGAACGTCTGCAAATTTCATGTCTGTCCTAGGTGCGGCTCATAAATCTGTGATCGACGTGCGCGACGACTTCGCCCTTCTGATTGCGCAGGGTCGAACGGATCACCACGAACACCATCGTCCCGGTGCGGCCGGTCTTGTCGTAAATCTCCTTGACCGAGGAGCTCAGCGTGATCTCATCGCCAGGGCGAATCGGCGCGACGAACTCGACATCCTTGCCCGCGTCGAAACCCTGCCGCCCGAAGCGCGGCACCTTCTCGAAGAAATGGCGCCCGTTGCGAAACGTGGTCGCGAAGCCCGGCGGCGCGATGACACCGCCGTACGGTCCCTTCTTCGCAGCCTCGTCATCGGTGAAGATCGGATTGGTCTCGCTGATAGTCTCGCAGAACTTCGCGATCTTCTCGCGCGAAACCGGCACCGGATCGGTGGTCTCGAAAACCTTGTTGATGATTGCGGGATCGAAATCTACCACTTTATAAATTCGCCTTCGGCTTTGGTTCAGCTCGCCTCGGCCGGTATCGCATGCGGCACCGGTTTGCGCTTGGGGCGAAAATCGACCGCCTCGTAATTGCCGGTTTTAAGTTCGCGCACCAGATCCTCGATGCTCTTGATATCAGCCTCGAAGCGGGTCGCGCAAAGCCCGATGAGGCTGACCAGATGACTGTCCGAGCCCCCGGTCGCCTTGTAATGGTACTTCTCGATCATCTCGGCGGCGCGCTCGTTCTCACCCTTGCGCGATCCGCCGTTGAGCAGCTCTACCGCGACCACGTTCTCGAGCACCGGTTTTTTCAGGTAATGCTCGTAGAGCCCGATGTTGGGACGCCCCGGATGACATGGCACCGCGATGCCACCCATCTCGGCGACTTCGTTGACGAGTATCTGCGCCGGGAGTCGGATGTTGGTGAAGTCGAAACGCTTCGCCATCTCATCGGTGACGCCGAAGACCAGCACGTGGCCATATTCGGTTTCGACCTCGGCCGCCTTGAGCACCATCACGCCGAACTTGTCTTCGAGCGCGCGATAGTCAGCGCTCCCGTTCCATTGGCGATGCTCGGTGAGCACAACTCCGTCGACCGGCACCTGCGCGCGCCGCATTTTGATCCAGTTGAGGTAGGCCTCTACCGGTGCGCGGCTGTCTTCGGAGGCTTCACTGTGCGCGTGCAAATCAAGGACAGTTGGCACGAATCATTTTTCCTTACCTCGCCGGGCGAAACTTCGCCAGCGTCACCTCGGGCGTGACATCCTCGTATACGACCTCGACGGGCATCCCTATTTTAACCTGATCCGGCGGGCAATCGACAATGTTGGTGAGCATCTTGAGCCCCTCATCCAGGTCGACATACGCCATCACATAGGGCAGCGATTCGCGAAAACCCGGGGCCTGGTTCTGATTGGTCACCGTGAACGTGTAGATGCTGCCGCGCCCCGAGCATCGCACCCACTCGGTTTTCGACGACAGGCAGTTAGTGCATAGCGCGCGCGGATAGTAGCGCGTGAAGCCGCATTCGCGGCACTTCTGGATGTAGAGTTCATGGCGCTTGAGCGCCTCCCACCACGGACGAATCTCTTCATCGAGATGAGGGAGCGGCTTGGAATATTTCTTCGGTTTCTCGTCGGCCATCTTAATGATGCTTCCTTCCTTATTCCCTCGCCCTTCAGGGAGAGGGTGGCGCTACTGCGCCGGGAGAGGTCTGCTGCTTATTGATTCCCCAAAATGAGCGTCGCGCCCGCATGACGCGTACCGAGCGCGCCGCCGGTGCCGTGCGCAATCGCCAGCTTGCAATCCTTCACCTGACGCGGACCACATTCGCCTCGAAGCTGCTTGGTCGCCTCGATGACGAGGAAAATCCCGCGCATCCCAGGATGATTCGAGGACAGCCCGCCGCCATCGGTGTTGATGGGAAAATCGCCATCGAAGCGGATGCGACCGCCCGATACGAATGCCCCACCCTCCCCTCTTTTGCAAAAGCCGAGGTTCTCGAGCTGCGAGATCACCGTGATGGTGAACGAATCGTAAATCATCCCCATGTCGATGTCGGCCGGCTTCACGCCCGCGCGTTCGAACGCAAGACGGCCGGTCTGCGCTGCGGCATTCTCCAGGTAGTCGCGATGACCCGCGCCGCCGTGGCGTACGGTCTCCGCCGCGCCGAGGATATAGGCAGGCTTCTTCTTCAGATCGCGCGCGCGCTCGGCCGAGGTGATGACCAGCGCGCCGCCACCATCGGAAATGATGCAGCAATCGAGCAGATGCAACGGCGACGAGATCACGCGCGACTTGAGGACGTCCTCGACCGTGATCAGGTCGCGATACTTCGCCGCCGGATTCATCGAGGCATGCAGCCGCATCGTCACCGCAACCTCGGCGAGCTGCTCCGAGGTGGTGCCGTACTCGTGCATGTGGCGTTGCGCGACCATCGCATAGGAGCCGACCGTGGTGACGCCGAAGGGACCGTCGAACTGCTCAGGCGCATCGCCGCCGCCACCTCCGCCACCGGTGCCAATCGCAAACCGCGCCGAGGAAATCTGCGATCCATAAAGGACCACCGCGACCTCGCATAGGCCGGCCGCGATCGCCGACGCCGCGTGCATCGTGTGGACGAGAAACGAGCATCCGCCGACGTTGGTGCCATCGACGAAGTTCGGCGTCAGGTTGAGATAATCGCAGAGCCCGATCATTCCCATCCCGCCGCCGATGCCGGCGGCGGCGATGCCGTCGACATCCTTGATGGTCAGGCCGGCGTCGTCGAGCGCGCCCTTCAGGCTCTCCGCCATGATTTGGTAAACGGTCTTGTCGGGTGCGAAGCGGGTCGGATGCTCGTAGACGCCGACCACCGCAGCTTTCCGGCTCAGGTTCATCATGATGTGAGTCCTACTTCAGTGCCGCGAGGAAGTTGTCGAAGGCCGCGTCGACCTCGGCGGGCCGTTCCCACGGCAGCGCATGGCCACCGTCAGCTATCACTTCGATTTTCGCGCCCTTGATTTTCGAGCCGATGCCCTCGGCGTCGGCGGGCGTGGTGATTGCGTCATCGACGCCCGCGAGAATCATCGTAGGCTTGTTGATCTTGTCGAGGTCGGCCCGCAGGTCAGTCTTGTCGCAAGCGACGAGATCGGTGTAGCGCACGCGCGGGTCGGTTTTGATTTGCTCCATCCAGCCCTCGCGTACGAGGTCGAAATTCTCCTTGATGGTGCGTGGCGAGTACGCGTCGGTGGTGAACGGTTGCGGCGTACGGCCCATCATCACATCGCGCATGGCGGCGATGCGATCCTTGGGAATGTTGAAGCGCGCCGCGGTCGCCACCAGCATCAAGCCGTCGACGCGCGCGGGATGCGCCAGCGCGGTCTGCATCGCAATCGCACCGCCCATCGAATGACCCGCGATGACGGCGGACTTGATCTGGAGCGCATCGAGGAAGGCGGCGAGGAAATCGGAATACTCGCGCATCGAGTTCATCCCATCGACGCCGGAGGATCGCCCATGGCCCGGCAGATCGATCGCGATCGGACTGTGCGCATTGGCCAGGTGTGCGATCTGTTTGTGCCAGCTATGGCCGTTGCCGCCCGCGCCATGCACCATGACGACCGTGCGGCCCCTGGAAAAATCAGGGATGACCTCGGGCAGCGTGGTCTTTCCCGCATAATGCATGTAGACCGCGTGTCCGTTGATATTGATGTACTTGGTCGGCATCGCCGAAGCCCTCTCGTGTGCTTTGCGAGGTGTTTGGAAGGATTGCTATTAGGTTCGCGCGTGGGTTGTCAAACCCGCTAGGGATGCGGGGTAATCGCAAGGATGGTGATGGTGCGAACACCGGGTCCGTAGTGCCAGAAGATTCGAAAGGCTCCAGGGGTCTGATTCTCGGCATAAGACTGGAAGACATCTTCGCCGCGAGGACCTCGAAAGGTGTGGTATTTGTGTGTTCGCAAACCGGGATGTCGAGGATCTCGCTGAATCTGCCCGAGTGCCTTATGAACAGCTTTGAAGCGCTTCATTAGTCCTCGATTCGCGGAGAGTTTTTCGAGCTGGACCTTCGATTCCGCCAGAAAATCCAGCTCGAACGAAGCCATCGCGACTAGTCGATTTCATCGTCAGCGTACTGGATGAAAGACCCGAGATTATACCGCTTGCCATTGGCCGACTGCCGGAGCGCCCGCCGCACGCTCGCGAGAGCTTTGGGGTTCTTGTACAGCCATGCCTCCTCAGGAGGGATCACCTGCGGCGTCAGGAGAATCTGGCCCGCGTCATTGCGGAAAACTTCGAACCGCAGATCGCCGTTTTTTTGCCCGCCGGATTTTTTGCCGAGGGCGCCGTTCAGGCTCGCAAGCGCTTTGGCGAGCGACACACGCTTTCGCGCGTCGAGCGCGACGTCGCCAATGCGCTCAAATTTGTTGCTCCGCACGGTGGGTCGTTTCGCTGCCATGGAAGATTCACCCTAGCACACACCCGAAAGTTCAACAATGTGACAATCGGTCTTAGTGCGCGTTCCGCCCGATGAGCAGACGCTCGCTGAGATCGAAGGTGCGCGCGGAAAGTGCCGGCGCCATCTCATCGAGGATGCGCGCGGCAGTCGCGCGCTGCTCGGCATCCATGAACGGCGACCCGCACGCATCGAGGTGTCTGGAAGGATTGCTGTTAAGTTCGCGAGCGAATTGTCAAACGCGTCTAGGGATGCGCGATGACCGCCAGGATTGTTATGAATCTCGGACCTGGTCCGTAATACCAGAGGATTCGATAAGCAGCGGGCGTGCGATTCTCCGCATACGCCTCGAATACATCTTCGCCGTTCGGCCCTCTATTGTCCAAGTATTTGTGGGTTTGCAGGCCCGGATGTCGAGGGTTGGTTTGGAGATACGCTATCGCTTTGTGCACCGACTTTAGTCGTTTCGCAAAAGTCTGACTCGCTGCGAGCTCCTCCAGTTGAGCCTTCGCTTCGGTGCTAAACCTCAGCGCGAACGAAGGCATCGAGCCTAATCGATCTCGTCGTCCGCATACTTCGCAAATGATCCAAGATCATGCAGCTCACCACGAGCAGCTTGCGCGATACCCCGGCGGAGACTAGCCAGAGCCTTGGGGTTTTTGTACAGCCAGGCTTCGTGCGGAGAAACCGGATGGGGCGAAAGCAGGATCTGGCCAGCCTCATTCATATGGACTTCAAATCGCAAGTCGCCATTCTTCTTCGCGCCCAGACTTCTTGACCAGAAAGCCATTCAAAGCACTGAGCGCTTTCGCGAGCGATACACGGTTTCTCGCATCCGGCATCACGTCGCCTACGCGTTCAAACTTGCTGCTTCGAAGTGTGGTTTTCTTTAGTGCCATTCGAGGGTTGCCTTCGAATTGGAAATGCTGCGCATCAGCCTAGCACACACCCGAAAGTTCAACAATGTGACAATCGGTCTTAGTGCGCCTTCCGCCCGATGAGCAGACGTTCGCTGAGGTCGAAGGTGCGTGTGGAAAGTGCCGGCGCCATCTCATCCAGGATGCGCGCGGCGGTCGCGCGCTGCTCAGCATCCATGAACGGCGACCAACGCAGATCGATCCATTCGACGATGCCGCTCCAGGTGACCGGAAAGGCCACATCGCGCGTTTCAATCGCGAGGCCCGCACGACTCATCGCCTCACGATGCGGGTCCTCATTTTCCGCCGCCACGATCCTGCGCCGGCTCGGGAATACCGCGGCAGCGAACTGACTCCATTGCTCCTCGGTGGCGAAGCCGTGCAGCGCCTCGCGGATGCCCGAGCCTCCGATGGTGAGGATGATGGCGCCGCCGGGCGCGAGACATCGTGCGAGGTCGCGCATCGTCGCGTCCTTATCCGATACGAACTGAAAAACATGGCTGGCGAAGATGATATCGAGGGCGCCGTCGCGAAATGGCGCCGCAGTGACATCGGCACGAACCAGCGGAGTGCGCGGGCCGTTGCGAGCGCGCGCCGAGCCGAGCATCTCGGCAGTGAGGTCCGCGCCGATCGCGATCGCATGGGGCGAGGATTTTCTGAAATCGTATAGATACCGGCCGTTACCACATCCGAGGTCGAGGATCCGGCGCGCCGTGGTTATCTCAGCAGCGATGGCATCGACCACCGCAACTCGCCTGCGCAGGTAGAATTCGCCTTCCCCATAGACCTGCGCGAGGCGTCCGAAATATTGCGCGACGTTAGCGGGCGATCGCCGCGCGTTCGATGGAATATCGTCGGCCAAGACTCGCTCCCTTGTCCGAGCTTAGCCCGCTGTGCCTGACGTGAGAAGGGTTAGCCGGTAGCGGCCGGCTTGATCGCCTTCTTGCGCCCGCGCCGCGGCTGATCGAGCCCCGCCATCGCCTCGGCGAGGCCCTGGCCATGCTCCCATTCCTCGATGGCGGCGCGACTGAAACGCCAGGTGCTTCCGACGCGAAAGCCCGGGATCAGGCCGCGCCTCAGTAGCCGATAAATGGTGGTTGGATGGACCCGCAGGTGCTCGGACAGTTCAGTGACGGTGAAAATTTGCTCGTCAGGAGGCATCGATTCTCTTCTTTACCCCCCCGGGCAAAAGGTATGTGTTTCCTGTGCAGTATGGTTTTCGTTAGCAGCGCCGATGTCAAGTAATCTGCGCGAACTGTTTTCGTCTCTGCCGATGCGCTTCACATCTGCGCACGCATTTGAGCTATCGTAAGAGCGCAAATTAGTTCGGTAAGCATTGCTAAATCTTACGTTGGTTCCGGAACCGCATATATAAGGAGAACACGCCATGGCGTATGAGACGCTGGAAATTCGTCGCGAAGAGTCAATTTTATGGCTAACTCTCAACCGCCCGCATAACCTCAATGCGCTCAGCGCCAAGATGGTTTCCGAGCTCGAGGAGTTCCTCGCCGGCCTGCGCGACGATCATGAGACCCGCGTCGTCATCATGCGCGGCGCCGGACGCGCCTTCTGCGCCGGCCTCGATTTGAAGGAGCAGAATCGCGGCGGTCCCGAGGCGCTCGGTCGCAGCACCACCGCGGTCTATGAATCGCAGCGCCGCATGAGCGATCTGACGGTCGCCATACGCCGCGCGCCGCAGCCGTTCATCGCGGCTATCAAGGGACCGGCCGCCGGGGGAGGTTTCGCCCTCGCGCTCGCCTGCGATTGCCGCATCGCCGGCGAGTCTACGCGGATGAACGCGGCATTCATTCGCATCGGGCTGACCGCATGCGACATGGGCGTCAGCTATATGCTTCCGCGCGCGGTCGGCAGCTCGGTCGCCGCGGAGCTGCTGCTCACCGGCAGATTCATCAATGGACAGCGCGCGCTGGCCACCGGATTGGTTTCTGAGCTGGTGCCCGATGCCGAAGTTGATGCCACCGCAGCCAAGCTCGCGCATGACATGATCGAGACCTCGCCGCTGGGCTTGCGGATGACCAAGGAATGCCTGTCGGCCAATATCGATGCGCCCTCGCTCGAAGCCGCGGTCGCGATGGAGGACCGCAACCAGGTGCTATGCGTTCGCGCCGGCTACATCGATGAGGGCGCGCGCGCCTTCGTGGAGAAGCGCAAGCCCAAGTACGCAGTTCGCGCTTAGATCAGAGGCGGCACGATGACGGACTGAGCCGCGAAGCGGGCGTAGCCGCGCCGCAGGCGCTCGCGAGGCGGAGCATAGCGGAGTCGAGCGTCATCAAAATGAAGGAGCAAGGGCCTTCGTCGAAAAACGCAAACCTAAATACGCGGCTCGGGCATAACGTCAGATAACCGGGGAGCCGGGAGGGAGCCCGAACAGCACCCGGCCCACTACCTCGAAGCGCGAGGTGCTCATCAGCACATGTTGTGACGCGGTGTGGACATCGCGCCAGCATCGCTCGATGGGACATGCGGTTTGCGCCGCGTTCATCCCGGCGACATCGGCACACAGATCGACCGCCTGCAGCGCCAGCTTGACCGCGGTCACGATGCCGAGGCGCACGTGCGCGCGGTCTTGCACGCTAAACGGCTCGCCGGCCTCGCCCTTGCGCCAGACCTCGTCGTTGACCTCGTAGAAGTAGGCGCGCGCAGCGCGTAACAGACCTTCGGCCTGGGCGAATTGCGTCTGCGCGATGGGACGCTCGCGCAACAGCGCCTGGGTCGCAGCCGGAATCTTCGCGCGCGCGATCTCATTGAGGGTGTCGAGCGCGTGCCGCGCCGCGCCGAGCACCGTGGCCGCGAGGTCGCCGGCAAATTGCAGCTGCAGTGGAATATTGGCGAAGGTCCCCCGCACCCAGGTCGTTTCCGCATTGAGCCAGTCGAAGGTGTAACCATCGGGCACGAAGACATTCTCGAAAACGCAGTCGTTGCTGCCGGTTCCACGCATGCCGGCGGTCGACCAGGTCTTCAGGATGGTCGCCTGGGTGATCGGAAAGAAGCCCGCGCGCAGGGTCGGGATGCCGTCGACGAATTGCGGCGCGCCGTCGCGCAGCACCAGCGCAGCCGCCATCAGGTAGGTCCCGTGCGCCGAGCCGCTGGCATAGGTGGCCTTGCCGCTAAAGCGCCATCCGCCTTCGACCGGGATCGCCTGACTGCTCATTGGATTGAGCGAACCGACGGTGACTCCGCGTGGGTCGCCATAGATCTTCTCGAATGCCTCGCGTGCGATGAAATGCCCGAAGGCCGGGCCGCCGCCGCAGATTGCGAGGTTCCATCCGGCCGAAGCGTCGATGCGCGAGACTTCCTCGATGAGCCGCAACATGTCGGGAATGGTCACCTCGGCGCCGTTCATCGAACGCGGGAGCAGCAGCCGGAACATCCCCGCGTCGTGAAAGGCATCCGCAACTTCTTGCGGCATCTGGGCCTCGCGCTCCGCGCGGTCGGCATGCTCGCGGATGATCGGCGCGAGCTTTTGAACCTTATCGAAGTAGGGTTTCGCGCGTTCGCTCAATTGGTCCATCACACACCTCGCCGTGCAAGTGTCAGGGCACGCCGTTTCGATGTCAACGCAGCGGGCCCAAGGCACCCGCGTCGTGGCGGGAAAGCAAACGGGGCTCCAATTCGGGAGCCCCGTCCGTTCACGTCAATTTGTAGGCTTATTTGACCGCTAGATCGCTTCGCTGACCGCGTCCTCGCGCATCGAGGGCGTGGGCCGCCGCTCTAGCGGCGTCCAATGACGGGTCCCCTCGCCGAGGAAGATCTGGCGCGGGCGGGTGATCTTCTGTTCCGGATCGCGCACCATCTCGGCCCACTGCGCCAGCCATCCCGCGGTCCGCGCGATCGCAAACAGCACCGGGTACATCGACATCGGGAAACCCATCGCCTGGTAGATGATGCCGGAGTAGAAGTCGACATTGGGATAGAGCTTGCGCTTGATGAAGTAATCGTCTTCCAGCGCGATGCGCTCGAGCTCAATCGCGACGTCGATCATCGGATTGCGCCCGGTGACTTCAAAGACGTCGTAGGCGAGCTTCTTCAGAATCTTCGCGCGCGGATCGTAATTCTTGTACACGCGATGCCCAAAGCCCTGCAGCAACGTGTCTCCCGCTTTGACCGCCTTGATCATGCCGGGGATTTTTTCCTTGGATCCGATCTCCATCAGCATCCGGATGGCCGCCTCATTGGCGCCGCCGTGCAGCGGCCCATAAAGCGCCGCGATACCCGCCGCGATACACGCGTATGGATCGGGATCGGAACTCCCGACCGCGCGCACCGCGTTGGTGGAGCAGTTCTGCTCGTGATCGGCGTGCAATATGAAGATGACGTCGAGCGCTTTTTCCAGTATCGGGTTGGGCTTGTACTGCAACTCGGTCATCTTGAACAGCATCGAGAGGAAGTTGCCGGTGTAGCTCAGCTCATTGTCCGGATAGATGTAGGGCAGGCCGCGGGTATGCCGAAACGCCCACGCCGCCAGGGTCGGAATCTTGCCAATCAGGCGGCGGGTCTGGAGCCGGCGCGTCTCCAGGTCGAAAATTTCCTTCGACTCGGGATAGAAGGTCGACATCGCGCCCACGGTCCCCAGGAGCATCCCCATCGGATGCGCGTCGTGGCGGAAGCCCTGCATGAACTGCCGAATGTTCTCATGCACCATCGTGTGGATTTTGATGTTCTGCTCCCAGGTCGCGAAGTGCTTCTTGTCGGGCAGCTCGCCCTTGACGATCAGGTAGGCGACCTCGAGGAAGTTGGATTTCTCGGCCAGCTCCTCGATCGGATAGCCGCGGTAACGCAGGATGCCCTTGTCGCCGTCGATAAAAGTGATGCGGCTTTTGCAAGTCGCGGTGTTCACCAGCGCCGGGTCATACGACATCATGCCGAAGTCCTCGGGACCGGTTTTGATTTCGCGCAGCGCGCTGGCGCGAATCACGCCGCCTTCCTCGATCGGAATCTCGTAGCTCTTACCGGTCCGGTTGTCGGTAACACTCAGCGTGTCTTTGGCCATGGCTGCTCTCCCTGCAAGTTTCGCGCGAAATAGATTTTAAGGCTGCCTGCTCCGCATCAACATATATCGAGTCCGTTCAACATTTATACAGTTCAAGATTATACACGCGGGCGATTTTTATGGAAACCCTTTTTGAACTTTTTTCACGTTATTTTTAGCGCCCGTCTCGCTTCACCTTCCCGCCCGTGGCAGTCTCTTGCGGTTGCGTTTTGCAATCCGCGGTCCGATTCGACACGGAAATGAAATTTAGGTGAAGCTTCAGCACGGGAAAATTTATGGCCGATAAAATTCTCGGCGCGCTCTCCGGGTTCATCGTCGCAACCATCGCGGCGCTCGGTTATTCCGGCGTGATCCTGATGATGGCGATCGAGAGTGCCTGCATCCCGCTGCCCTCCGAAGTCATCATGCCGTTCTCCGGCTATCTGGTCTCGACCGGCCGCTTTAACCTCCAGCTGGTCGCAATCGCCGGCGCGCTCGGATGCCTGCTCGGCTCCTATGTCGCCTACTACATCGGCGCGAGCGGCGGGCGATGGTTCCTGTTGCGCTATGGGCGCTGGGTGCTGATCGCGCCGCATGAAATCGAAATCGCGGATCGCTTCTTCGATCGATGGGGCGCGCCCGCGGTGTTCTTCAGCCGGATGCTTCCGGTGGTGCGCACCTTCATCGCGTTTCCGGCCGGGGTCGCGCGGATGCGACTGACCCCGTTCACCATCTACACGCTTGCGGGTTCCTATCCATGGTGCCTCGCGCTGGCGTACTTCGGGATGAAGCTGGGGCAGAACTGGGGCACGCTGGGCCCCTACTTCCATCGCTTCGACAGCATCATTGCGGTGCTGCTGGTGATTGGTGCGGGGATGGTGCTCTACAACCGGATTCGCGGCATTACCGCCGCGCCTGCCGCAACCAAATAGGTCGCGCGGCGCCGCACCGGCGAGATAGGATGATTCGCATGGCTAATGATCCGAAAGACACCGCCGCGCCCATCGACGAATCGGAACTGGTGGAAGTCCTCGCCGCCATCGATCCGACCCAGATGCGGATGGCGCGCGACCTGCTGGAAGGTTCCGGCATCCCATGTTTCGTCTTCGATGGTGAAAACTCGCGGATGTTCGGCAACAGCCCCGCGATGCCGATTCGATTGATGGTCCATCGCGACGTGGCCGACGACGCGCTGCAGCGCCTCAAGGAACTGGGCTTCCCCGAATAGTCGCACCTCTCCTTCTTGTCCCCTCTCTCACTAGTGAGAGAGGGTGGTGGCGCGCTTCTCGCGATGGCTGCGATGCGAGAAGCGTGACCGCCGGGTGAGAGCCGGAGGGCGTCCTCGCCCGACGGTGGTGGAGCAGGAAAAAACTCCGATCGTCCGCCGCCGCAACGATATCGCGATTGAAAAAATCTTAACGACTGCGCCATCGCTGCGGGTCGTTCCCGAACGACCCCTACGAGGAACGGACCCCACGACCACCGCGCACTGTCCGTTGCACCATCCCCCTTATTCATCTACCGAATCCGAAACGGTTCGCCCCTTGCGCCGGCCCGGCGCCATCCGTCCCTCTTCGTAGGGGCGCTTCGCGAAGCGCCCGCAGCGATGTTGCGATTGCAAAGGATCATTTCGATTGCACCATCGCTGCGGGTCGTTCCCGAACGACCCCTACGGGAACAGACGGCGCGGGCAGCGCGTATCGTCCGTCGCCCCCCCCTTTACTCGTCCGATGAATCGGAAAATGCTTTTAGATCCCGCCCCGATACGTAGTCCTGTGGCCGACTATGTGTTGACTAACCCGCCACGGAGTTTCCCGCTATGAATGACGATCCCGCTACCGGCACTCCCCAACCAACTTCCGACCGCAAGGCCCAAGCCAATCGCCGCAACGCCGCGAAGTCGACCGGCCCCAAAACCGCCCAGGGGAAGGCCTGGTCGCGACTCAATGCCCTCAAGCATGGCGTGCTCGCCTCGCAAGCCGTCCTCACCACCATCGAAGGACAGGATGAGCGCAAGGCGTTTGAACAACTGGTCGATGGCCTCGCGCATGATTTCGTGCCGGTGGGAACTTTCGAGCAGGTCCTGGTGCAGCAGATCGCCGCGTGTATCTGGCGTCAGCGCCGCCTGCTGATGTTCGAGAATCGCGCCGCCTTTCAATCGCGCGACAATCGTACCTTTCGCGAAATGAACCAGCCCGAGCGCGGGATGGCGCCGCTCTACCAGGTGGAAAAAGCGCGCCAGGAGGGCACCGAAGTTCTCGACTGCGCGGGCCTCGGCCTCGACCTGCCGAGCGAGGCCGACACCATGCGTTTGATTCGCTACGAGAGCTCGATCACGCGCAGCCTGCGCAATGCGCTCGCGCAACTGAAGGCAACCCAGCAGGTGCGGCGCGCCACGGAGGACGAGCCGGCGGCAACCCGACCTCCGCAGGATCGTGCAGTGGTGGTCGACGCCAACGCGAGCAAGCGCAATCGCGGACCGGCGGCGCGCCGGCTGTCGGTCGCCACCTCGCTCTTCTCGCATGCGATGGCGATACGGGAGCGCGAGGAAGAAGAAGCGGAGATCCGGGCGGAAGAGGCCGCCGAGGCAGCCGCCGCGGGTGAGAATGGAACGGAGGGCGCGGGGGCGGTGGAAAATAACCAAACGAAGCCAAATACCCCAGAGGATCCCGAGGCTTTGGAGCGGCATCAGCGGGTGATGGAGGCCGCGGACCGGGTGCTGAAGCTGCGCGAGAGCCTCGCCCCGCGGCGTCCGCCCTCGCGGGATTAGCCCGCTAGACGGATATTCCTACATTCTGTATCAATTCCGAGCCGTACGCCGCGCGCGATCGCACCGTCCGCCTTCGGAAAGAGGATCAGCCATTTGAACTGGATCGGACCGGATTGCGTGGCACTCCACCACCGGGCGCGCAGCGCGCCCGGCTCTCACCCGTCTGTCACGCTTCTCGCATCGCAGCCATCGCGAGAAGCGCGCCATCCACCCTCTCTCGCCAGCGAGAGAGGGGACACCGAAAGGAGTTTCTAGGAACACGCTACTTCTTGCAGGGGCGCGGATGGCGTAGCGGTGCCGGCTGCGCGGTCTCACTCGGCTTGCCTTCCGCGAACGGACTGCCGTAGCTCACCGACAGCACCTCTTCCGAGGCCGCGGTGTATTCGGGCGGCTCGGCCATTTCTTCCGGCACTGTCCACTGCTGGTCGTAGGGCTCGATCATCGTGCCATCGCTCCAGCCATGACCGGCGCGGGTGCGCTTCTGCTGGCACTCGACGCAGTAGACCGCGAACGGCAGCGCGGTGAGGCGCGCGAGGGGAATGTGCTCGCGACAGCCCGCGCAGATTCCGTAGCGGCCCTCCTCGACCCGGCCCAGCGCCTCATCGATGTAACGCAGGCGCTCCTCGGCGCGCGCGATCAGACTCGCATGAGTTTCGACGTCGACGGTGGCGCGCGCCCGATCCATCTCGTCGCCCGGCGCGAGCTCGGCGTCGTCGGCCTGCTCATGGCGCAATTCATGGACACGCTCGTAGGTCTCGTCACGCAGCGCTACCAGCATGCTATGGAGCGTCTCGCGCCGCTTCGCTTCGGTGGCTTCGGTCGTCATGTGAATGTCCCTCCAGTTCTGGCGCCCCGGCTGGTTGATCAATCGCTCAATCTGACGCCGGTCGATCAGCCTCAACGCAAGAGGCGCGCCATTTCGGCCTCGAGCCGAGTCGCGTCGGAGCCGCGCGGCTTGCTGGAGGATTGGACGGGGAACGCCCGCGATTCGACCAGCTGGCGCGCATGGTGACAGAAAGCTGTCTCCGATCGCGCCATCAAGACTGAATTAAGGCATCTAGGCGAGCACTTCTGGTTCCGAGCGGCTTCCGTGCGATGGCACGACTCTGGCGATAGGGTCCCAACCAATGGAGCGGCCCCAATGAAAGTAGAACAAATGACGAATCGGAACGTTAAAGCTTGCCACCCGGAAGACTCTCTGAACCAGGCGGCGCAGTTATTGTGGGATCATAGTTGCGGCGGACTGGTGGTGGTCGATGCTCACTCCAGGCCGATTGGATTTCTTACCGACCGCGACATCTGCATGGCCGCATACACGCGCGGCAAGCTCCTGCAGGACCTGACGGTCGAGGGCGCCATGGCGAGCCGCATCGTATGCTGCCATCTCGACGACGAGCTGAGCGACGCGATGGGCGTGATGCGCGAGCGACACGTCCGGCGCCTCCCGGTGATCGACCGCGAGGGTAAGCTGGCTGGAATCCTCTCCCTCGACGACCTGGCGTACGAAGCCGGGCGCCCGATCCGCGGCGGGGTGAACTATCAACTGCGCGAACAGGTGGCCGAGGTCTACATCGCGATCTGTCACGGACGGATAGCGGCACGCGCCGCAAGGAACGCGCAAGAAATCGAGCATCGCCATTAGCAACCAGCGTCGCACGCCCTGGTGAGGGCGTCGCACGTCTGGGGAGGATTTATGTTCGAAGCCGAATATCAAAAGAAGCTATGCACCGCGGAGCAGGCGGTCGAATTGATTCCGTCGTGCGGCACCCTCTCGATGGGGATGGGCGTGAGCGAGCCGCCCGCGGTGCTGGCGGCACTCGAACAGCGCATCCTGCGCCATGAGATCGAAAACCTGCGCGTCTACTACTCGCATTCGGTCGCGGCGGCATCGGCGATCCTGAAGTACGAATATATGGATGTCATCAAACCGCATCCGTTCTTTCCGGTCGCAGCCGAACGCGAGTTGATGCGCCGCGGATCGCTCGAGGGCCGGAAGGTCGTGTTCTACATGCCCGGCAACTTCAGCAAGATGCCGCGGGTGCTGGCCGACATCGGGATGGACACCTTCATCGTGATGGTGGCGCCGATGGACAAGGGCGGATTTTTCAGTTGCGGCACCAATGGCGACTACACCATCCCGACCGCGCAGAGCGCCAGGAAGCTCATCGTCGAGGTCAACCCGCATATGCCGCGGGTGTTCGGCGATTCCGCGGTCCACATTTCCGACGTCGACGCGATCGTCGAGCATGAGAGCGCGCTGGCGCAGTTTCCGGCGCGTCCGCCGGGCGAGTGCGACGTCGCGATCAGCAAGCTGATCGTCGAGATGGTGCCGGATCGCGCCTGCTTGCAGATCGGCGTGGGCGGAGTTCCTAACGCGATTTGCGCGGCGCTCACCAATCACAAAGATTTGGGCGTCCATACCGAGCTGATGACGCCGCCGCTGGTCGCATTGATCAAGTCGGGCGCGGTGACCAATCGCTACAAGACCATCAATCGGTTCAAGAACGTATACACCCTCGCGCTCGGCGATGACGCGATGTACGAGTTCCTCAACGACAACTCCAGCATGGAGCTTTATCCGGTCAACTACGTCAACAATGCTGAGGTGATCGGGCGCAATGACAAGGTCGTATCGATCAATGCGTTCCTGCAGGTCGGCCTTGACGGCGAGGTGAATTCGGAAGTCGCGCTGGGCCGCCAATACAGCGCGCCCGGCGGGCAACTGGATTTCGTGCGCGGGGCGCAGCGCTCCAAGGGCGGCAAATCGATTCTGACCGCATACTCGACCGCGGCGCACGGCACCGTCTCGCGCATCGTGCCGCAGATCGAAGGACCTGCGACCGACCCACGCTCGGAAGTCGAATACATCGTGACCGAATACGGGGTGGTGAATTTGCGCGACCTGTCGACGCCGGAGCGCGCCGAGGCGCTGATCGGACTGGCGCATCCGAAGTTCCGCGAGGAGCTGCATCGGCGCGCCAAAGAGATTGGGTATCTGTGATTATGGAACCGCAACGACCGACCGCTCGCGATCGGTCCATGACACCTGGAGTTGGAAGAAGGGAGCCAGATCGATGGAACATGAGGTTCGAATAACTTCGCGCGACTTCGCCCTGACCGGAGCTATCGAAACGCTGATTCGCAAACGCGCGGAGCGGCTCGACGGGTACTTTGACCGCATCACCAGTTGTCATGTGGTGCTGTCGGCGCCCGCGGTTCATCATCATCGCAACGGCGGGCCCTTCGATGTGGCCATCGTGCTGCACGTTCCCGGCAGCGAACTGGCAGTGAACCGGCAACATGGCGAGGACCTCTCGATCGCGGTGCGCAACGCCTTCGATACGGCGCGGCGCAAGCTGCAGGACTACGTTCGGGAAATGCGCGGCGATGTGAAGAAGCACACCTTGCCGTCATGAAACGCCGGGAGCTTATCGATTGCGTGCGGGAAGGACTGGTTCGCCTAGGCCTTGCGTGGTCCGGGTGATAAGAGAGACTTGCGATGGCGACCCAGAAAATTCTTACCCTGTCGGAAGTGTCGGAGCTCCTCCAGGTCCATCCGATCACGGTCTACCGGCTGATCAAGCAGGGCAAGCTGCCCTACTTCCGCATCGGCAGGGTCCTACGCTTCGATGCCGACCAACTGGAGAACTGGCTGCTGCTCAAACAGGAGAAAGCCGCGGCCAGGAATGACCGCCGCAAGCCGAAAGGAGCCGCTTCGGCGGAATACGTCGCATACCGTCGGGGCGAGCTCTTCCGTCCCGAGAATTTACTGGAGACGCTCGCGATTAGCCGTCCACTGCTGGTCAAATCATTTGTGGAGGGAAAGGAGACCGCCGGAAAGAAGCTCATTTGTGCGCGATGCGGTGAAGCTCACAAACCGGTGGCGGCCCTGTTGTTGTTTGCCTCGGAACAGGCCAAGCGTCATTGGAAGCAGGCTGCGATGCCGTTTTGCCGAACCTGCTTTGCGCAACTGCGCAAGCTAGCCGCGCCCGAGGCCGGCGGCCGAAGCGCGCTGGCATCCGCGTCCAAAACCGATCGCAAACAAGCGGGCCGGGTCGGCCCGCGCTCGCGCTGAAGCTGTCGCATGCGTTAGCTCAGCGCTTGAGCAGCTCCTTGCCGCCGACATAGACATAATCCAAATCCAACGACGTCAGCGGTTGGTCCTTCTCGCGGATGCGCACTCCGACCATCTCCGCGATGAACAGCGTATGGTCGCCCGCGACCAAGCTGTCGACTACGCGCGCCTCGATCGAGATCATCGCCAGATCGAGCCATGGCATCTTGAGCGTGGGCGATAGCGCATAGCCGAGACCCTCGAGGTTGTCAGGTTTGCGCGAGCGCGCCGAGTAGAAATAATCCTCCAGCTCCTTGCCGCGCCGGCCCACGATGTTGAAACCGAACGCCCCGGCGCTCGCGACCATCGCGCGCGAGAAATGATGGTTGTCGACCGCGGCCATGAACAAGGGCGGCGCGCCGGAAACCTGCACCACCCACGAGGACGACATCCCGTGGCAATGGGTCCCGTCGTTGACCGTGAGCACATAGATGCCGGTGCTCAAATTCGCCATCGCGATGCGGATATCCTTATCCATTGCGGCTATTCACAGCATCATACATATAAGAATGCGTGCGCAATTGACCAAGCCAAAAGGGACTAGCAAAATTAGGTGTTGATGAAGGGGCAGGCCTAACGATGAAGATGGGGTCAGGGCTGGTTGCGAGCGCCACCATGCTGGTGGTCCTGGCGGCTTCTCCCGCGTTCGCAGGAAACCGGCATCGACCGCGCCTCGATTCGCAGGTGATGCGCATCACCAACTCGCCGACCGAGGAGCCCATCGTCGCGCCCCCGGTCACAGTCCCGGAGTCATCGATTTACGACACTCCGCGGCCACGACTTGCCGCGGCACTGCCACCGGTTCCGGTACTGGCGACCTCGGCAGCTATCAATCCGATTAAATCTCCCGCTACCGAGGCAGCGGGAACGTCCAGCGGCGACGAAGCGAAGCTCGATGGCGCGTTTGTAGGACCTTCCGCACCGCACGACGGCGCGCAGACCGCGGCCATCACGCCTCCCGCGGATTTCGTAGGTCCCCTCGATCCGCGCACCTCGCGCACGCCGGGCGCGATTCTCTTCGATGCGACCCGCGACGACTCCGCGCTCGATCCTTTGAGTTGGGCGGTGAGCGTATACAAGAAACGTCATGAGCTCGACGTCTACTTCAAGGGTCGGCTGTTCAAGAGATATGACGCGGTGTTCGGGCGCAACCTGGACCTCGGCGCCAAGCTCTGGGCGCAGGATCGCCGCACGCCCGAGGGGGTCTATTACATCGAGGAGAAATATCGCAGCGCGCGCTTTCGATGGTTCCTCCGGCTGAACTACCCGAATCTCGAAGACCGCGTGCGCTACGAAACCATGAAGGTCAACGGCGTGGTCCCGGTCGATCCGGATGGCAAGTCGCCACTGGTCGGCAGTGCCATCGGCATCCACGGCACCGATGTACCGATTCTCAATGCCGGCCACATCAATTGGACTACCGGATGCATTTCGTTGGAAAACACGGACATCGAGGATCTCGATCGGCTGCTGCCGGTAGGCACCATCGTCATCATCAAGCCCTGAAATTCGACTTTGTGAATTCCGGAAAATGTTGCTTTGATGGTGCCGACCCAGAAGGGAGGTTTACCCGATGAGTAACGAGACTTCAGCTCCGCGGATCGATATCGACGTCGACGCCCTGCGCACCAAATATCGCGAGGAGCGCGACAAGCGCATGCGCTCCGACGGCAATCAGCAATACGTCGAGACCAAGGGCGACTTCAGCCGTTATGTCGACGATCCCTACGTCGAGCCCGGCTTCACTCGTGCGCCCTTGACCGACGAGGTTGAGGTCCTGATCATCGGCGGCGGCTTCGGCGGCCTGATGGCGGGCGCGCGTTTGCGCGAGGCTGGGGTGAAAAGCATCCGCATCATCGACAAGGGCGGGGACTTCGGCGGCACCTGGTACTGGAACCGCTATCCGGGCGCGCAGTGCGACGTCGAGGCGTACGTCTATCTGCCGCTGCTCGAGGAAACCGGTTACATCCCCAGGGAGCGCTATTCCTTTGCACCCGAGATCGTCGAGCATGCGCAACGCATCGCGAAGAAATACGACCTGTACCGCGATGCGTGCTTTCAGACTCAAATCAAAGACATCACCTGGAACGAAGACGAGTACCGATGGATCATCACCACCAACCGCAACGATCAGATGCGGGCGCGCTTCGTGGTGATGTCCAACGGGCCACTCAACCGGCCGAAGCTTCCGGGCATTCCCGGCATCGACAGCTTCAAGGGGCACACCTTCCATACCAGCCGATGGGACTACGCCTACACCGGCGGTGACACGACGGGAAATCTGCACAAGCTGGCCGACAAGCGCGTCGCCGTCATCGGTACCGGCGCCACTGCGGTGCAATGCGTTCCGCATCTCGCGCAATCCGCGCTGCAACTGTACGTCTTCCAGCGCACACCGTCCTCGGTGGATGAACGCCTTAACCGTCCGACTGATCCGGAGTGGGTGAAGAAGCTGACTCCCGGTTGGCAGAAGCGCCGGATGGATAACTTCAATGCGCAGGTCAACGTCACCGCGCTGATCAAGGGCATCGAGCAGGAAGAAGATGTCGTCAGTGACGGATGGACCGATATCAAGCGCAACCTGGACGCGATCGCCGCCGCCGCGGCTGCGGATCCCTCCATCACTCCCGAAGCCACCGGAAAGATGACCGAGCTGGCGGATTTTCAGAAGATGAATCAGATCCGCGCCCGAGTGGACGCCATCGTAAAGGACACAGCAACCGCCGAGGCGCTGAAGCCCTGGTATCGCTTGTTCTGCAAGCGCCCCACCTTCAATGACGAGTACCTGCCGTCATTCAACCTGCCCAACGTGAAGCTGGTCGATACGCGCGGGCGCGGCGTCGATCGCATCACCGAGAAAGGCCTCGTCTTCGATGGCGTCGAGTACGAGGTCGATTGCATCATCTTCGCGACCGGCTTCGAGGTCGGCACCGCCTACACGCGTCGCGCAGGTTTCGAGATCTACGGCCGCGGCGGCAAGTCGCTCACGCAGCATTGGGCCGACGGGGTTAAGACGCTGCACGGTTTCTATAGCGCCGGTTTTCCGAACTGCTTCCACATGGGCATCACGCAAAATGCGCTGACCGCAAACTTCACCCATATGCTGTATGAACAATCAGCGCACATCGCCGATGTCGTTCAGCATGCGAAGCTGCATGAGGCGCGATCCCTTGAGCCTACGCCGGAGGCGGAAGCCGAATGGGCTGAGACCATCCGGGAGAAAGCCTCGCAGGGCGATTTCCACTACGAATGCACCCCCGGTTACTACAACAACGAGGGCCAACTCGATAAAGGTCCCGGGTTCGTCGGCGGTTTGTATGATGGCGGGCCGATCGAGTTCCACGAGCTCATCCGCAAGTGGCGATCTGACGGCGAGTTGAAGGGATTGAAGTTCAGCTGAGAACTAATGGTGGCACGGGCTCCAGCCTGTGCCACCAAGATCCCGAGGTTAGGTCGCAATCGACTCGGGCGCGTGGCGCAGCGCGTTGAACACCATCGGCGGCATCCGCAGGCGCTCGTCCGATTCGTAAAGTTTGCGAATCTCCGCGATCGCCTCATCGCCGGCGAGCGTCAGCGCCGCCACGCGATCGAGCAAGGCCTTTCTCTCGTCGGTCAGTGAGGCATCGCCCATCTCCATCATGCCCCATACGTCCCACGGTAGGCCTTCCATCCGATTGAGCGATGCGAAATCGCGCACCACGTTGCCCGCGATGAACCACAGCCCCGACTCATTGATATGGGTGAGGCCGAAGTTCTTCGGGTCAGCGCGCCCGGAGCGGCACTGCTGCCATGCGTCGCCCGCGATGATGAACTGATCGCGCGGCACCTCGAGCGGATCGAAGCTGAGGTTGAACGCTTTCCGCTGGATCGCGTCCATTTGCGCGTCGACGAGAATCCAGCGCGACTGCTGCGCGTTCCAATACTCGCAGACCCAATGGTCTTCGAACTTGCCGGGGTTGAAGTAGGCGCCGAAGCCGCATCGCGCGCGTGCCGCAACGCCCTGCTCACGCAGAATCCCGCCGAGCATCAGCGAGAAATGACGACAGACGGTGGGCATCCGATGCGCCGGGTCGCGCGCAATCGTCAAGGGGCGATCATCGAGCGCATGAATCCGGTCCAGCATCTTCGCCAGCGGCCGCGTATTCCCATCGTCGCGCTGCGCCTCGGTCAGCTTGAGGTCGTACAGCCATGGCGCGATATCGCGATGCACCAGCACGCCCTGCACGATCTCGCATAGCCTCGCGAGGTCTTTCGGAAGCGCGCGCAGCTCTTCCGCATGCGCCCCTGCCGTGGACATCGAGGAGGTTCCCTTGTAGTAGTCCTTTGGATTTTCCATCGCTCGTCCCTTTCCATTTTTTTCAGCGGGCCACCGATTCTACCTGATTGAATTCGCTCATAATTCGGCTCCTCCATCAAATGTCACGCTGATCGCAGCGCTGCATGAGATAGCGCTCCAGTTCGGCCAGGGAGATTTCCCATTCAGCCGCCATCAGCGATTCCGGCCGCGTATACATCATCTCGTCGATCGACAGGCAGGCGTCGCGGACCGCGTCGGTTTCGCTGGCCGCGGCGCCGATCGCGCCGCCCTCGCGATGCGGATCGATGACGAACCAGAACCAGGTCTGTTGTCCATCCCATACTTCGAAATCGACGCCCTGGTAATGTCGAAGGCTATTCATGGGCCACCTTCAGATAATCCGCGAGGCAATCGAGGGTACTGTTCCAGCCCTGATTATGACGATCGCGCGCCTCGACAGTTTCGAACACGCCGTGGTGAAGGGTCAGTTTGGTTTTGCCGCCGAGATCCTCGAAGGTCACCGTCACGATCGAATTGGGGCCGGCCGGCCAGGTGAACGCGAGCCGCTGGGGCGGCGTGACTTCGCGATAGACTCCCTTCCAATGATCGTCGTAATTCGGGCCGCGCATGTGGAAGTCATAAGCGCCGCCGGTGCGGACATCGTTTTCGATTATGGTGGCGGTGAAGTCGCGCGGGCCGAACCATTGAATCAACATCGCGGGATCGGTCCACGCCTTGAACACCAGGCTGCGGGGCGCATCGAAAACCCGGGTGATGAGAACCTCGCGGTCGGAGGCGTTGGTTACGACATTGCTGCTGTTTTCCATTTGCTACTCCCGATCACTACTGAGTGTTCACCAGATATTTCGCCAGGCGCTCGAAGCTGCTGCTCCAGCCGCCCTGATGGTCATCGCGCGCGCTGACCGATTCGAAGAGCCCCTGGCGCAAGGTCATCCGGGTTTTTCCGCCTATCTCCTCGAGGAGAATGGTCACGACGGTCTGTGGACGGGTGGCCTGGCCCTGCGCATTGGCCCATTCATAGGTGAAGACGAGTTTTTCGGGCGCGACGATCTCGCGAAAAACTCCCTGCTGCCAATGATCGCCCCCTTGCGGATCGCGCATATAAAAACGATAGACGCCGCCCACTCGCAGCTCGCTCTTGAGAATCTTGCTGGTAAAGCCCTGTGGGCCGAGCCAATTGATCATGTGCTCGGGTTCGGTCCAGGCCTGGTAGACGAGTGAGCGGGGCGCATCGAAGACGCGCGTGATAACGAGCTCGCGCTCTGAAGTATCGGTCACGCTGGTACTGGTCTCCATATTTCTACTCCTTCGGATGGGTCTGCGAGGGCTTTATAGAGCCTTGGTTAGATACTCGGCGAGACGATCGAAGCTGCTGTTCCAGCCTTCCTTCGCGCCGCGCGCCACTTCGTGTTTGCCAAAGGTCTGATGCATGGTAAGCCGCGTCTTTCCATCCAGATCTTCGAAGGTGACCGCAATCACCGTTGCACTAGAGGGGTCGGCGTTGTCGATGGCAGTGAAGACCAGGCGCTCGGGCTCGCTGACTTCGCGAAAGATGCCGTTTACCCAGGTGTCGTTTCCCTCAGTCGGGCGCATGCACAGGCGCAGCGCACCGCCGGGACGCACCTCCATCTCGCAGGTTGGGGCCGTGTAGCCCTTCGGCCCCCACCATCGCATCAAATGCTCGGGCTGCGTCCATGCTTTGAAAACGAGAGTGCGCGGCGCATCAAAGATTCGAGTGATAACCAGCTGGCGCTCGGAGTTACCGGTCGCTATACTGCTAGTGGTTTGCATATGCGAACTCCTTGCCGCGTGAGATTTCCTTCAGGCCCTCGACACGTATGCGGCGAAACGATCCAATGTCTCGCCCCAGCCACGAATATGCTCGTCACGCGCGATAACCGACTCGAAGACCGCCTGACGGATAGTGAGCCTGGTCCGCGCGCCCAGATCTTCAAAGTTCACCGTCACGATAGTTTGATGGCCGGGCTTGCCGCTCGCCTCGGACCAGCGTCCGGAAGTTTCCCGCTCCGGGAAATCCTCGAAGGCGTAGGTAAACACGATTCGCTCCGGCTCGACGATCTCGCGAAACTCTCCGCGCTGACGATCGACCACGCCTTTTGGCGATTGCATCGACAAACGCCATGCGCCGCCGACGCGAAAATCCACTTCGCACGACAGCACCTTGAAGCCGTGCGGCCCCCACCATCGCATCAGATGTTCGGGGGCGCTCCAGGCTTGGAAGACGAGGGCGCGTGGCGCGTCGAAGATGCGCGTGATTTGGAGCTCGCGATCGGCGGTTTCATTCACGGGGCTGCTTCTTGCGCCCATTTTTCTTTTCCTCCTTCGCCTGCACTTCGCGCAGATAATCCTCGAGGCGATCGAAGCTCTGCTCCCAGAACCGGCGATAATGTTCGAGCCACTTGGAGGCATCCTTGAGCGGACCTGCCTCCAGCCGGCATGGACGCCATTGCGCTTCGCGCCCGCGCGCGATCAGTCCGGCCCGCTCCAGCACCTTCAGATGTTTGGAGATTGCGGGCAGGCTCATGTCGAACGGCTCGGCCAACCTGGTAACCGAGGATTCGCCCGAGGCGAGCCGCGCGAGAATCGCGCGGCGGGTGGGATCGGCGAGCGCCGCGAAGGTATTGGAGAGCTGATCGGTTGCGAGTTCTGGGGCCATCTGTTGTGAACCGTCTAGTTAAATAACCTATTGGTTAAATACCTCGCTAACCGATCGATGTCAAGCGCCCATCGCTGTCGCGGAAAAAATTGGCTGGGATTCAATGATCGTCGGTGACGGGGATTCCAACTTGTCTCAGCACTCGGCGGATATAGGCGCGCATCTCCGCGGCGCTGCGATGACCGGGCCGGACCAGCAGGTGATACATGATCGCGCCGCCGATCAGGTCCTGCAGCAATTCCGGGTCGGCGCTTTTGGGCAGCAAGCCCGCAATGCGCGCGCGATCCATGACCTCGGACACCATCTCGCGCCGCGGGAGCAGATAGCTGTTCCAATACACCGACATCAGCTTCGGAGAATCGGAAGCCGAGCCGATCAACCTGGCGACGATCATACGGTAATCGCGCCGGCTGACCATTTCGGAGAGCGCATCGATGAGCCAGCGAATAAATTGCTTAGGCGGGACTCCGTCAACATCTGTCAACCATCGCTCGGGCGCTTCCCGAGCCGTCTCCATCGCATGGGCGAGAAGATCCTCGCGCGACGACCAGCGGCGGTAGATAGTCGTCCGTGCGACGCCCGACCGCTTGGCAATCTGCTCGAAGCTGACGCCTTCGAGGCCGTGTTCGACGAAGAGCTCCAACGCGGCGCGAAGCACCGCAGTATCGGCATTCGGATCGCGCGGCCGTCCCGGTCCCGCCTTGGGTTGACGCGTTTTGGTACTCACCTGGCGGCTGACTGCGAGACGACTTCAAGCATCGATCTAATCTTGCCTAATCTTACGAAACATTCTCATGCGACGGATGCTTATCCAGTAGATCAAATATGGGAACGCCCGATACATCCGCCAGATGAATCGAATCGCCGCGGGAAAAATTATCAGCGCCTGATTGCGGGCTACGCCACGCAAAATTTCCCGCGCCGCCTCTTCGGCGGTAATCTGCGGGATCAAAAAATGCGAGCGCCGGCTGAGCTCGACCACCTGCTCACGCGGCACCTTCATGTTCACCACCGTCATGTTCTCGTAGATGCTGGTCTTCATGTCGCCGGGGCAAACCGCGCTCACTTTCACACCCAGGTCGGCTCCTTCAAACCGCAGCGAAAGCGAGAGCCCGATTATTCCGTGCTTGCAGGTGCAGTACGAGCTGTTGCCCGGCTGAGGGATCAACCCACTGGCCGAGGAAATGTTGATGATGTGCCCGTGACCCTGTTTCGCCATGACTTGATATGCGGCCAGCGTCCCATGGACGACGCCGAGCAGATCGACCTCAAGTACGCGGTCCCATTGTTCCACGGTGAGGTCGCGGGTGTCGCCGCCGATAGCAATCGCCGCGTTGTTGAAGATGTAATCGAGGCGCCCGAACTCGGCGACCGTGGTGTCGACAAGGCGTGCAACCTCGGTTTGCTTCGAAACATCAACCTGCACCGCGCCAGCCTGGCCGCCATTGTGCGCGATGCGCGAGCTCACCAGCTTTGCCGCTTCGTCTTTGATATCGGCGACAATCACCATCGCGCCTCGACGTGCAAGTTCCTCACACAGAGCCTGGCCGAGTCCCATGCCGCCGCCGGTGACGATCGCAACTTTGTTTTCAAACTGCTCCATAGGACTGGCTCCCTGAGTGCTCCCGTCATAAATACGATACATCACTGTATCGATATTATCCAGCAGCTCCGGAGCGGCGTCCTTGGAATCTGTTAACTTCTCGCGCGGACTATTCGCATTGGTTCCGAAGCGCTATGCCTGATGCCATCATCGAGGAGGACCGGCGATTTACTTCCAAACGGATCAAAAACTCAGCGCGGAAATCAATCCGGTAATAGGGGACGGTTAGCCGACGAGGCGACCATATTAGGCGTGCTTCCCGATCCAGAACCACAAGATCCCGCCCTCCACATCAACCCAGAGGGTGCGATGACGAAGGCCTCCTCGGCAAGACCAAAAGCGGCCCACGCGCTTGAGATGAAGAGAGGGGTGCTAAGGGTCAGCCTTGAGAAGCTGATATTTTTCCTCGGCCAGGCGCCTGACTGCGGGGCGCAGTCCTCGGTAACAGGTCCAAAACTTTGGAGAGGCAAAGTGCCTCAAAATTCGGTCGATTTGCCCTGCGCATGGTCCCGCAGGGCTTCATCGCCGAGCGCGTCGAGTTTGCCGGCTTTCGCATCTCGCTCGACCTGGCGATCCCATTTGGCGTCATCAAACTCGGCAAACCACCGCCGAAACTCCGCCAGTTCGTCGGCCGAGAGAGCGGAGACTCGCTTCTCCAAAGCTTGGAGTTTACTCATGCGAGCGAAGATACCACCTTCTTTTTTCGCGGGCGAACGCCCCTTCGCTTGACGATGCGCAGGGAATACTGGGCATCTGGTACTTTCTGCGCGAACCATTATTGCGATATCTGAGCAAGGAGGATCGGCCAATGTTCGAAGGATTTACTTCCAAGCGGATCAAAACCTCGGGCGCAGAGATCGCTCTGCTGCAAGGAGGGACTGGATCGCCGCTGCTGCTCATCCATGGATATCCGCAGAACCACGTCATCTGGCATAAGGTCGCGACGCGCCTGGCACAGCAATTCACCCTGGTGATTCCCGACCTTCGTGGCTATGGCGACAGCAGCAAGCCGCCCACCGATGCCGAGCATCTGCCGTATTCGAAGCGCGCGATGGCGCTCGATATGGCCGAGGTGATGACCGCGCTCGGTTACGATCGCTTCGACGTGGTCGGCCATGATCGTGGCGGACGTGTTACCTATCGCCTCGCGCTGGATCATCCGGCGCGGGTTCGGCGCGCGGCCGTGCTCGACATCATCCCGACGATCGAGCAATTCGAGCGCGTGGACCGATACGGCGCGCGCGCGATCTATCATTGGTACTTTCTCGCGCAGCCCGCACCGTTTCCGGAAACGCTCATCGGCAAAGACCCGGATTACTTCCTCGAACACTCGCTGCAAAGCTGGCGCGGCAGCGGCACCTTCAGTCCGGAAGCGCTCGAGGCATATCGAAAGTCATTTCGCGATCCCGAAGTAATTCGCGGCAGTTGCGAGGACTATCGCGCGGGCCTCACCTGCGATTGCAAGTTCGACGAAGCTGATCGCGCGGCGGGCCACAAGCTCACAATGCCGCTGCTGGCGCTATGGGGTGCGAAGGGACGTCGAGGCACCTCGCTGCTGGAGATTTGGAAATCGTGGGCCACTGATGTGCGCGGCGAGGGCCTCGATTGCGGGCATTTCATTCCCGAAGAGGCATCCGAAGCGCTGACGGAGCGCCTGTGGGCATTTTTCGCCGCCTGATCGGTCGCGCAGGAAGGCACCCTCGAAGTCTGAGCGTATTTTCGCTTTAAATCGCCTAGACTCTCTTAAATATTCAACGCACATCCAATCGTAGCTCTAGCGTAAAGGAGGTTTTGTTGCCTCATAGGTATTCTTTTAGTCTCGACTAGGCACATTTCTGACACGACAAGACATAGCATCCATTCTTTTAGCTAGCTTCGTGTGGTATTCACTAGCTACGTTACCCAGTCCGGTGGGTGATCGATAGTTGCCCGGACCAATTGTTTTAGGGGTAGATGAGTTTCTCCATTCATATCAACGGCGCGTCCCGTTTTGGAGGGGACGAACACGAATCAAATTCGGCGAGGGTCGATTTGGCTCGGCTCCTTCAGATCTTCTCCCTCGCCATCAAGAGTATTACCAAGGTCGGTTTCAAGATGCCGTGATTCGCCAGCGGGTCACGGGATTTTCTTTCGACGAGGAAACAAATGGGGGATCAATTCAATGCGCGCGGGCCTGCGCGAAGCAGGAATCGAGATCGTAAGCGAGCAGCGCCTAACGAATACGATCCTATCCTGCCGTGCCAGTACTACGAACGAGTGGTTGGAGGACGCGCTCCCAGCGGCGAATTCAAGCTCTTCTTCGCGATCCTCGAGGATGCGCTGCGCTGTTACGTACGCGCCAAAGATTGCCGATCGGCGGTGAAGCGTGCGGAATTCCTCGACGCGCAAACCTGGTTCCATACGCGCGGTACGCCGTGTTTGTTTTCCTTCGAGTCGGTATGTTCTTTCCTGGGTATCGATCCGCAATGGCTACGCGAGAGATTGGAATCGCTGACGCCGACCGACATCCCGCTCAAGCAATATCGTACCCGCCGCCACCGCGTCGCTCGCCCCTCGGCCGCTCGAGGAAAACGTCCTCCGGCGGAAGCTACTCAGGTACCGAACCATTACAACGGTGAAGAGACTATCGACGCGACCTCCCTCGAATCTCGGGATCCAATCCCGATTGAGGACTCTACGTCGTCTGAGACCGATCGCGAAATTACGGATTAGAAGATTTCGACAATTAGGGCGAGGGCAATCAGAAGAGGAAAGGCCGGGCTAAAGAGGTGTCGTAAGTTGGGGCGACCTACGACCATTAGCCCGGCCAGCTTGGGGACAGGCGCTGTAAAAAGGTTCTCGGGGGAGAGATTCAGCAGCGCCGACTGGTGGTTGAGCAAACAATATGCCTAAAGAAATGCATGGGATTGATTGAGATCACGCCTGCGATTTTTTTTGTGAAATGCGAAAATATTTGCGCTTCGTACTTCGATATTTGATGCAAACCGCCGATATATCAGGGGTTTCGCATTTTGCTAGCGCACTCGCGGATTCGGGACGAGTTTTTCGCATCCGCCAATCGAAAATTCTCATCGAGCATTCGGCGGTGCAGGAGATTTGAGGCTGCATTGAAGAAATTGCGGACGCTTCACGGCGGTTCGATAATCTCCAAACCTGTCGCATGGCTTTCTTACTTTTGGTATCGCTGTTAGAGTAGCGCGCTCGGAGCAGTCTCCCAATTGAAGGATCGGCGGGCGCATCGTCGCGCCGTTTCGATTCGAGGCGGGAGATTGCGGGTGATCGAGTTAAGCATAGAAGTGTCGGGGCGTGGCGCAGCCTGGTAGCGCACCTGCCTTGGGCGCAGGGGGTCGCTGGTTCGAATCCAGTCGCCCCGACCATCGCGCCAGTAGCTCAGATGGACTAGAGCAGCGGCCTTCTAAGCCGCGGGTCAGGGGTTCGAATCCCTTCTGGCGCGCCACGAGCGGATCGGCATCGGACGGTTGCAGTCGGCGCTGTGCGATTTGGAGATTTTTGTTAGAGTTCGATGTAGCGCGGTGAGTGTAGCTCAGTTGGTAGAGCACTGGATTGTGGCTCCAGGTGTCGAGGGTTCAATCCCCTTCACTCACCCCATCCATTCCTGCTAGGTACATCGGCTCGCGGTGCGCCGTTAGCTCAGTTGGTAGAGCAGCTGACTC
>CAWAMM010000008.1:0-27237 GCA_963783145.1 uncultured delta proteobacterium | reverse complement strand
CTTTTCTGGCTGCGGTTGGCTTACCTGAAACGTTACGATGGCAAGCCTTTCCAAGTTCCCTATCTGTTTGGGCATCGGCGAATTTACGATAAGACCAAGCAGCAACTGGCCATGGAAGGGACAGTCCTTTTGCTTTTTGGCGTTGCGCGGCGATCGCGTTTTTTCGCGGGCGGCGCTGAGAAGATTGCGCATCCAGTTCTTAAAGGAACTGTAAGCTGGGCTCTCGCGGCTTGAGGCATTCGCGTAGCAACTACTTCCTGCACACCTCCGTGAACCTACATCTTTGGGCCACGATGAGGGAGCAAAAGTGCCCGAATCATCCGGAGGGTCGGCGTTTCATCAGAAGATCAAGAACATCCAGCGCTGTGATACCGAGCCAGGCCAATAACGCTTGACGCAATTCGAGATGAAATTTCACTCCGCATTCTCCCCCTCTTCTTTCCATTCTTCCACAAGCGCGAGTGTCATGGGAGGCAGACCTCCAGGTGTTTGAGGAACAATTCGAGAATTAGGATTGAGCGGGAGTCTCCTGACTACGAAAACCGAGATTGAAATGACAGCACGGCGGTTACGGCAACCGTCGGACGTGGCTACTTATTTGCACCCGCACTCGACGGTGGCTGCTGCGAATGGCCAGCTGATCGCCATGCCAAATCCCCGGTCATGATGTAAGTGAACATGGCCACAAACATCAGCCCTACCGCGATCCACAATCGCCAATCCTTGTGTGCGCTTTTCCAGTACGGACGATGGAAGCCAACACTCTCGCTATCCGACCCTTCGTGGGGATGGTGCTTTGTTTTACTCATGGGTGCTACGGATTCGGGGAAGTAAGGCCGGGCCTTGAGGTTTGTTCAAACTCATTTACCAGAAGTGTACGAATCTGGATAGTGGGGCCGCTATGGAGGGGATATCCTTCGGGACTGGGAGACCTCCACCGAGCTGGTTCTTGGCCCGAATTCGCAAGTGTTTGCCCCGGGTCTGCCGAGACGTACAACTCGATTCCGCAGCGGGAACCGGCAGTGTTGGACCTGCTGTCGCCAGCGCGGTCCGAGTCGGCAATGCGATCTAGGCCGCTTTCACCAACCAGCGGGTATTGGAAGCGGTCGAAGCGCCCTGCTGCTTGCGGTAGCGCTGACGTCCCTACGCCGGATGTATGACCTCGCCGTGCTCAGTCAATCGAAAGGGCGACGTGGAATGCTCCTGTCCGGTTTTCTGGGGTATCTTTCAGCTGGTCGGAGCGCATCCGGGCGCCCTCATTATTTCAGGGAGCGCTGTCGAGCGCCGGCGTGTACGATCCCGACCAAACCAGGCGGTCATCCAACGTGCATTGCTGATCAGCTGCTAAAATCAGCAATTCGCCACACACAGGCCGCAGGCTATGGTCCTTGGCGTGTGACAGCGCTTCACAATACCGCTTCTCCTTCTCGCGCGAACGCCTGTATTGATAGCCAAACCAACGAGTCCAGATTGAATCAACCAGCCAGGTTCATCCTGGCAGAGTTCATCTTAGCAATTTACGGATAAATAGAGCTTCGTATCAGCCCGACGTATTTCCGTGAAATGACAACACCTAGACCCGACGATTTCAGCTTCCGTCAGCACTTGCATAGCCTCGACGATCCTTTCCTCGATCAACTAGAAAAGACTCCGCTAAGGGCGACTTCATTTGATCCAGTTCTGCGCCGATCCTGAGGTGACCGGTGGCATCCGCCTTACCATCGCTAACTTTGGGACCACTCGCGCGGACGGTCAATGGACTGGGCTCTTAGACATTCGCTCCCGGTGTGAGCGCTAGCATCATGAGTTTGCGCTAAGGATTGGGGATCCACCACGGGAGAAAACCTGGTGCGAAAGTGTTCTGGTCGTGAATAGTGCTGCTGATTGTCAACGCGGCACCGAACGCGCACGCGACGAGACTCTACCAGGCGCTGCGCAGCAAGCAGTTGGCGCAGATGCCCAAAGGGATTTTCCTCCGCGAGTTTGGGCTGAATGCTTCTCAAGCCGTAACGCGCGCGTGACTGCTTCATTGCCGAGGCCGCAGCTCTTGTTCGACTGGCGCTGTGACGAGGGCGGCACAGGCCGGCGGCAGGTCACCGAGCCGCAGCGGTTTTCGCGGAGCTGACGGTCGCGGATGACGCGCCTCTTCGGAGAACCACCAATCGAGCTCCTTGCCGCAGCCGTCGCCTGGCGGCGGCGGTGCTTGCCCACGACATTGAGGGCTGCCGCTGGGGCAGGATAGCCTGACATGGAAATGGTTATTGTGCCCCCACCACGGCCGAATCTTCGCCATCCAGGCCCGACCCGGAGCGCCCTCGCGGCACAGCGCGCGCTTAATCGCCGGGTTAACAAAAACGCGCTCCACCAAGGACTCTTGGGCAACTGCCTCCAGCAGACGACGATGCTGCGGTGTCCAGGCCGTCAGGTCGATATCCATCCCATCTCCCGCGACAATATTTGTGGCCGAGACGCTGTCACGCTCGGCCGGGCTGAGCCGCCGATTTGACATTGGCGTCAGCCAAATATCGACATCGAGCCCGATCTGATGTGAGCCGTGGCCGGTCAGCATCGGTCCGCCGCGCGGCTGCGCGATGTCACCGACGAGAAGCCCGGGCCAGCCGGCCTCGCCCGGTAGTTTCTGCGCCAACCGCTCGAGAAAAGCTATCAGGACCGGGTGGCCCCAGGCGCGGTTGCGTGACGGGCGCATGACCTGCCAGTTCGGTCCTTCGGCAGGCAGTGCGATGGCGCCGCTCAGGCAGCCCCGATCATAGGACCCGATCGCCTGCGGCGGTCCGGCCGCCGGCGTGCTTTCACGTCCGAACAAAACTTTCGCCGCATCCGGCGGCAACGGCGCTATAACCATAGCGCGGCGCAGTGCCTCTTCTGCGGCAGTGTCCTGCGCCCAAGCCTCTCCGCGGCCAAGACAAGCCAAGAGTGTCAACACGCCGCACAGCCAGAGGCTTCTCATAACGGGCGCGGTCGGATAGCGCGGCATCACAGCGCGAGCGCAGCGGCGTGGCGCAGCTTCATACGGACCCAAAAGTGCTAAGGAAGAGCGGACACGATCTTGCGGAATTCCGCCTCGCTGAACGCGCGATGGGTTTCGCTACGCACGTTTCCCTGCGCCTCAATCAGGAGCGCGATGCGAGCGATGCTCTCGTCGTCAGGCGCCTCGGCAATGAATACCGAATCATATTGGCCCATCATGAGGTAAAAGTCCTTCACTTTCCCGCCATTCTGGCGGAACACCTTCTTGATCTTGTCGACCCGATTCGGACTCTGCTTCACGTGCTCGATTCCTTCGTGAGTAAAGTGGAAAAGTATCACATATGACGGCATTTGATCTTTGCTCCCGGTGCGGCGTTTTAGACTAAATATCGCCGTAGGATAATGATGCGCTACCTGATTCGAAAACCTCAGTGGCTCGGTCCTGTCGGCAAAATGTTCTTGCCGCTGCAACATTAGCACATTGATTTGACGGACGACGGCAATGGCAGTGTGGGGGATCGGCATGCTGGTCGCGCCATGATTTTGCCGCGTGCGATGATCGGGCTTATAGCGCTCGGTCCGGGCAAGCTGCCAGCCGAACCACCAGTCCATCATCTCCGCAGTCGTGCCAGGCCATGCTGTCCACACCGCGACGCTCAGCCCCCGTCAGCGCATCGCGCAACGCCTATCTCGAGCGGGGGGTAGGCGGGCTGCAGTAACTGAGCGACCCTACCGAGGTAGATGCCGTTTGGGTCCGCGCGAACGCCGGCTGCCATAGCTTCGCGGCACACACACGGCGATTCTGGCACCTCCCAGCGGAAGAACGCGCGCGTGATGTCGTCGGGTTCGTCACGCCAAATCCCCAAGTGCACCTTGCGGGCTGGATCGAGGACCGTCTCGTTCATGCCCCACACGCAACGCGATGTCGTCGGCGTAAACCTCAAAGGTCCGCCGCACGAACCTGGCTGACGCGCCCTCGGCGGCGAACACCGTCAGCGACCGACCGATGGATCTGTTGCTGGATCCAGCGGGTCATTGCCACATCAACCAGACCGACCACGTGATCGTGCATATGGGTCACGAATTGGGCCGTCAGCGGATATGGTGACACTCCGCCTCCGTCAAGCGGACCACCGTTCCACGTCCGGCGTCAAACTGGAGCGCGATGCTGCCGTAACGCACAAGTGTCCCGGCTCTGGCCCGCCAGGCGAGGGGTGAGGAATGCCAGTGCCCGTCAGTATGACGGTCGTGGAAAAGTCATTCATTGCTGCCTCTCGAAATCCTGAATCAGTGTGCCAGGTAGAGTTCGTTCAAGAGCAAGAGTGCGGTCGCGTATCGCTTTAGACAATCGCTAGGGTTGAATATCCAACGACGGTGTGTACGAGGCCGACCACACTAAGTTTGTTGCTGAGACTACGCTGCTGATTGGCTCCGACCAGTTGGAAGATCCCTAGAAAACGAGACCAGTACACTCCACATCTCCCCTCTTCTTGTCGATTTTGCACCCCGAGCTCATCCATCCTGCTTAGGGCCCTTCGGGCATATCGTGAGTACAGGTTTGTTCGGGGCGTCCTCCACGCTCAACACGAGGTTGCTTTGGTCGTCAGAACGGAAGTCCGGGATGATATCGGAACCGTGAGTCGATCCGCAGGAGCTGAAGGTTACGGTTCTACATGGAGACGGAGCCCCGGGACCACCACCGAACCGCGGTCGCGATTGTATCCGGGATTATCGATGTGCATGCAGGTCTAGAGCCCCAAAGACGCCGCTGCGCAGGGGAATCGGGAAGTTGTAATGGCACTCCATGCGGAACGCGCACGCGATGCGCATCCGCAAGCCGCCTGACGGCGCTTCTACGCCATCGCCGCCATCAGTCCCGCCTCGGCGCTGTGATCATCCGAGCCGTCTTCGAGTGCGGCCACGACCTGCGCCGGATTAAAGCGCATCGTGCCAAGGTCGAGGCCGTCGGGCACCGCGCCGGTCGCGAGCGGAATTAGCGCCAGCAACAAAGCTGCGAGCTCGCGGCGGCCCGGCATCGCCATACGCGCGCGCCGGGCGGTTTCGAGCTGCTGGACGAGCGCGGGTTTCTTCCAGGTCTCGAGGTTGAAACCGGTGAGCTTTTCCACCGCTTCAAGCTCGGGAAGAAATTGCTGGCGCAATCGGGCCTCGGTGAGCGGGGCGATAGGGGGAAAGTTGCGCCGTCCTTCGAGGAGAAAATTGACGATACCCGAACGTTCGAGCAGGCCCATCGTGCGATAGACGCGCTGTTCGTGCATCCAGTCCATCAGCCTGCCGATCCGGCGCGAGAGCCGGCGGCTGCGGGGCTTCATCGCGTAGGAATTTACGTCGCGCAATCCAATTTTGACCATTGCCAAGGGAATTCGCGGTACCGCTATGAAGTCGGAGACCTGGTCGAGGAAGCTCTGGGGCGCGCTTTTTAGCTCGTCGAAAAGCAGGATCTTCACATTGTCGCAGCCGAATAGATGGAACCATCCTTCGAGATGGAAGGCGTAACGGTTGGTCTCGACGATGCGAGGATGATGCATTTCGCGCTCGAAGCTGAGGTGCGCTAACCCCATCCGGCGCAACATCCGATATTGTGAGTAGGAACGTTCAACCGGGTCCCGCAACGTGATGATGATTTTGCAATCAGGAATATGCTTCGCGATCCGTTCGCGCGCGCCCTCGGTTGCAAAGTAGGGGCACGCCTCGCCGATGGGATGGGAGGGATCACAATTGCTAAAGTGATCGGCGTACCATTCGATACCCTTGTGATAGTACTGCCCCCAGAATCGAGTCTCTTTGACGCGGCGCGGCAATCCGGCGTGTCCGGTCAATGCGGCATGCAGCCAAGTGGTTCCAGTTCTTCCGGGCCCGACGCAAATAAAATTCGGCAAGTTCAAGAGGTACCTCCTGATGAAAGACTTAGCTGCCGCAAAACCCCAGTTTATGGGAGTGGCCCACTTAGCTACGGACCTCGAGACGGCAGAAAAGGTACGCTACCGGGAGGGATCGGTTATCCGCCTTTGGTTGTAGATTAGGCGCGTAGATTGGCATTTTGGTCACCAAGGAGACGAAACTCGCCTATTTCGGTTTTCAAAATGAAATGCAGCCGCCCAATCTGCTCGCTCGAAATGAAATTCCGCGACCGGCCAGGAGAGCCGAGATTATGCATGCACTAGCCCAAAATCGTCACGTGACGCCTCAGGACGAAACCACAATTGGAAGGTTGATAATCTTCGGAGAGGGCGCTTAGGGGGCGGTAAAACCACAGACGGAGCCCGCGTCGGTCTTGCCGCTTGCATGGACCTCGACGACGAAAGTGATGTAAACGGTCGCATCGTCTTCGAGGAGACAACTCTAGATGGCACTTAAGGTCGTCGGCGCCGGATTCGGAAGAACAGGTACCCTATCGCTCAAGAACGCGCTGGAGAAAATCGGCTTCGGTCCCTGCTACCACATGATGGAGGTTTTCCCGCGACCCGACCACGTCGCGATGTGGCATCGGTTGGCATTCGGCAACCCGATCGATTGGGACCTGATGTTCCGTGACTTTCGCGCGACGGTCGATTGGCCTTCGGCGCGATGGTGGCCCGAAATCGCTGCTTATTTCGCTGATGCGAAGGTGCTGCTATCTCTGCGCGATCCGGAAGCCTGGTACAAAAGCATGAGCGAGACCATCTACCAGCCGATGAAGTATCCGGCGCCCGCACACGCGCCGGAATTGGTGCGGATGCAGAACGAGATGGTGCGCAAAGCGATCCTCGCCGAGACCTTCGAGAACCGCTTCGAAGACAAGGCGCACACGATCGAGGTCTTCAACCGTCACAAATCAAGAGGTGCGCGACACTATCGAACCGAAGCGGCTCCTGGTGTTCGATGTGCGCGAAGGATGGGAGCCGCTGTGCCGTTTCCTCGAAGTGCGGGTGCCGAGCGAGCCGTTTCCGCGCCTCAACGACACCGCATCGACGCAGGCGATGATCAGGCGCATGCGGGAATCGATTCGTAAGGGCTGAAGCTTACAATTCTATGTGGAGACGGAGCCCCGGGACCACCACAGGACCGCGGTCGCGATTGTATCCGGGATTATCGATATACTGCAGGTCTAGAGCCCCAGAGACGCCGTTGTGCAAGGGAATCGGAAAGTTGTAGTAGCACTCCATGATTTTTTCAGGACCGTAGGTGAGCCTGCCGTCTCCGAGGACGAATCCTAGCCCGCCCAGCCCAAGGTATTCGCGATGGTTGCGCGAGATTCCATTAACCACAAACGCCACTCCGAGTTTGTCGTGTGGACGATCCCATAGGGCGCCACGCAGATCGCCGCCGAACGCTACCGTCTCATCCACCTCAGTATAATCCCACGATTCGTGTTGGCCTTCGTTCCATCCCGCGCGCAGGAAGCCACGGACGGACTCGGTGAATTCCTGTTCCGCGTTTAAACCGAATCCGTATTTTAGACTTACCTGCATCGGATGATCGGTGATTTCAGGTGGCGAGGTTTTTCCGGCGAGAAAAAGATCGACCGCCTGATGATAGTCGCCCATGTTGGCGAAGTTGGTGAAACCGAGAAAGCGAATTGCCGTATCGCGGACGTCGAGCAATTCGGGACGAACCTCGAGTTCGTAGTTCTCCGAATGTGCGTTCTGCAGATTCTTTTGAAGAGTCAGGCTGTTGGCGCGCTTCGATAACAGCGCCTCGCCGAAGCGCAACCCCCAGTAACGATCCTCGTAATCGATCACGCCGCCATAGGTATAGCCTCGGGTATCGGCTGCATAGTCAAACGCGCCGTTGTTTACCACCGTCCAGTTCAAAAACTGTGAGTGGCTATCGCCGGCAACGCTGTTGAGGTCGAAAAAATCCACCAGGTCCAGTTTGCCCACATGGATGTCGAGCCGGCGGACCGGAAGCGTCGTCAAAAGCGAGAGCGGATTTCGATCCACCGAGATTGTATCGCTGCTAAGAGCGATGACTTTGCGGAACCAAAGCCTTGCCAGATAGGGCGTCGCATCGAGCTCCGGATTTCTGACCGCGTCGACGTTGGTAAAACCTGCCAGCCCAAGGACCTGGCTAAGCCCGCTACCACCGGCGCTTTCCACATCGAGCACAGCTTCGGTCGTGGGGTCCAGTTGAAGGCCCGAATATAACGTGGTCACCTCGGAAGCCGCCTGCTCCGACGCATGCTCGAAGCTATGCGGCCCACTGTATTCGGCGGGAAAACGCGGATGCCATTGAAAGACGAAGTTCCCTTGTCCGGACAACCACCACGGGAGCGTTTCAGAATGGGCGAACCAGGTGTCCTGCCCGCTGCTGTAGTCGATGTCGGCTTGTGCCTCGGGACCGCCCGCGAATACCGCGCACGTGAGTACAATCACTACCGTCAGCGTTGTGTATGAAACCATGGCGCCGCAAACATTCTACGCCCTTCGAGGAGGAGCGGATGCACTAGTTCAAGCGACCCAACGAGGTACCTCGAATCGCTGGAGCCTGGCCAACGCATCACATTTCCACCGCTAGACTCGATTTCTACACGATGCCTATCTTATAGCCGCTGACCGACGTCAGCTGACTGCGAGATTCTTTTTGACGAATACAAAGGGAGGGTTTGAAATGTCAGAGGGGAACGGTCACGTGGTGCCACATCTGGTGGTCAATCGAGCGGAAGTGGTTTCCGATGGTTGCAAAGCATGCGGCAAGGATTTCGCCGCCAATCCGACCGGCGAGCGTGCTCTCACCGCCGCGGTCGGTCAAGCGAACGACACCTTTATGTTCTGCGCGCAGTGCGGCGATTCGATCATGGGTCATCTGCAGGTAGATGGCGTCCGTTCGCGCTACGGATGGGACTGGTTGATTCCTTTGCGCGGCGCTGCTCTTAACGGCAACGGCAGCCACTAATCTTTCAAAGAGCGGAGGCACGCGTCAGTCCCTCCGCTCTTTTCCTGAATCTTTCACTTAATCTCCTGGTATCCCAGCGGTGGCGCGAACATTATCGCCGGCTGATAGCCGGGAGTCAGGTTGGTCCATTCAATTTGGATCTTTTTTGAGGGGTCGGGATCTTGGGTCGTCAGTTGCACCGGATATCGCGTAGCTTTGTTGACGAAGAGAAAAAATGGCTTGATCGTCTTATCCCTCGGCTCGATTTCAAAGTCCTCGCACTGCTGACCATCGATCGTTTTGGTGTCGACCAGTTTGTGCTTTTCGAACTTCTTGAGCGCCTGAGAGATGAGCGCTGACCGGGCGTCCCATGGCAGGGTCCTGAAAGTCTTCTTTTCCTGGTCAAGGACGTAAATGCTCTTGCTGACCTGGTCGATGATGGTGACCTTCTTCGTTCCCCCTTCGGCGGGCGTTACCTCTTCGCGAATGTTGCCGTGCGAAAAATACATGACGCCCTTCTCCGGCGGATTGCTCCCTACCTGGTAGGTGAAATCAGCTTTGAAGGCCTTGGGTGCGGCGATCTTAGGCTCCCTCGCGAAGGCCGGCTCCGTCGCGGATAGCAACAGTATCATGGCGGCGGCGACCAACGCCGCGAAAAATGACAAACCTTTCTTCATGGTGCGTGCGATCCCTCCCTGGAATTCGCGCCGCGCCACACTATCAAGCCTTCGTTACAGTAATGTTAAGAGAAAGCGAACAGACAAAGCTTGTACGTGATCGAAACCTTCGCGGCATTGATCACAAAACCTGATCGCGAGAGCGATGTCTAAACATACACCCAGGGGCGGCGGACCCGATCACCCTCCTGCCAGGCCGCGATTTCCGCGTCGCGTTTGAGCGTTAGCCCTACTTCGTCTAGCCCTTCAAGGAGGGCGGAACGCCGCGCCTCATCGAGGTTGAAGGAAATCCGCAACCCGCGCGCATTGGAAATGAGGCGGATTTCCAAATCCACGGTCAGTGGCGAATCGGGGGCGGCCTCAACCTCGGCAGCGATCGCGCGCACGGTTTCCTCGGGAAGATTGATCGGCAGGACTCCATTCTGAAAGCAGTTGTTATAGAAGATATCGCCGAAGCTCGGCGCTACGATCGCGCGGAACCCCAGTCCCATCAATGCCCAAACTGCTGGCTCGCGTGAGCTGCCACATCCGAAGTTGATCCCGGCGAGCAGAATGACCGCACTGCGAAACGGCGCGCGGTTGAGCATGAAGTCTGGATTGTCAGTGCCGTCGGGCAAGTAGCGCCACGCGCGAAACGCGCAGCGGCCCTGCTCGGCGCGCGGAACCGAAACGCAATCGTCAATGGGAATGATGACATCGGTATCGATGTTGGGTCGCATCAGCGGCGCGGCGATTCCGGTCAGGCGAGTGAATTTTTCCATATCATTTCTTGGCTGAGATCTTTGATGTCAGGCGCCGACCTTCCGTACGTCGATGATCCGGCCGGCGAGTGCGGCCGCGGCTGCCATCGCGGGGCTGGCGAGATGGGTGCGTGCGCCGGGCCCCTGACGTCCGACGAAGTTACGATTACTGGTCGACACTGCGCGTTGCCCCGGCGGCACCGTATCACCGTTGACGGCGACACACATCGAGCAGCCGGGCTCGCGCCATTCGAACCCAGCCTCGCGAAAAATGAAATCCAGCCCTTCCGCTTCAGCCGCGCGCTTCACCGCGTATGAGCCAGGCACTACCCACGCATGCACGCCGGTCGCGACGTGGCCGAGTTTCGCGACCTCTGCCGCCGCGCGCAAATCGGAAATCCTGCTGTTCGTGCATGAACCGATGAAGACCCAATTGATCGGCGTGCCCGCGATCGTCTCACCTGGCTCGAGGCCCATGTATTCCAGTGCCGCGCGCATCGCTTCGCGACGATTGGGATCATCGGCGCGCGCCGGGTCCGGAATCACATCATCGATCGCGATGACATGCTCAGGGCTGGTACCCCAAGTGATTTGTGGCGCGACCTCGGTCGCGTCGATGCTCACCTCGCGATCGAAGGTGGCGTCGCCATCGGTGCCTAGCGTGCGCCAATGCGCAAGCGCCTGATCCCAGTGCGCGCCCTTCGGGGCGAAGCGGCGGCCCGCGAGATACTCGAAGGTGGTATCGTCGGGCGCGATCATTCCGATCTTCGAGCCGAGCTCGATTGAGAGATTGCAAATCGTCATCCGCGCCTCGAGACCGAGCACGCGAATCGTCGAGCCGGCGTACTCGATGGCGTGCCCGGAACCGCCCGCAGCGCCGATGCGCCCGATGAGATGGAGAATGAGATCCTTCGGAGTAACGCCGCGCGCGAGGCTGCCTTCGAAGCGCGCGCGCATCCGTTTCGGCTTGCGCTGCATCACGGTCTGCGTCGCAAGCACATGCACCAACTCGGTCGAGCCGATACCGAACGCGAGTGCGCCGAGCGCGCCATGCGTACAGGTATGGCTGTCGCCGCATACGATCGTCGTTCCCGGCAGGCTGAGCCCGAGCTCGGGGCCGATGACATGTACGATGCCCTGGCCGTCGTGGCCGAGGTCGAACATCCGGATGCCGCGTGCGCGGCATTCCTCGCGCAGAATCGCGACGTACCTCGCGCCCGCCGCCGATGGATCGGTGTCGCGGCCGGGTTCGCTTGAGATCGCATGGTCGGGCGTCGCAAAAACCAGTTCGGGGTTTCGCACGCGATAGCCGAGCCGCCTGATCTCGCGAAATCCGCCGACGCCGTTCAGATCGTGCAGCAGATGGCGATCGATGTGGATGAGGTCGCCGCCGCCAGCGATCGAGTCGACGACGTGCTCGCTCCAGACTTTGTCGAATAATGTGGTGCTCATCGCCCGAAGCTTCAGCTTAGGCGAGCTGCCTGCCATGCGTCGAGCAGTTTCGACCTACAGCCGGGGAGGCGCGGTATGTGCCGCGGGCGGCTGCACCTTTTCGGTTAGAGTTGGTAACGCGGGAAATTCAGTCATCACTAGCTTCCCTACGATCCAACCCGCGATGCCATAGCAGGTAGCGGCGACGAAAATGAAATCGAGCACAACGTCGCGGCCCAAACCGAGCCAATTCTCCAACCAGAGCGAAAAAACGATTAGCAATACGGCGGCGAGGTCGGCGGCAAACACCAATCCCGCCATGACGAACATCTTCATGACGGTACACCTAATTAGTTAGACGCGTCGGACGAGCGCCGGTTGCGCTCAATCAGAATGGCGCGGGCTGAGGCTTTCGCGGCGCGTGCGTCCCGAGGAGATAGATGCCACCCGCGAGCGGCGTCGCAAACAGCATCGCGAAGCCGAGCCCGCCGATCACCGCGAGCGCGAGCGGTTGTTGAACCTTCGCGCCCGCGCCGATTCCGAGCGCGAGTGGAAACAATCCGGCCGCCGTCGCGAGCGTCGTCATCAGGATCGGGCGCAGGCGAACTTCAGCTGCCTCGATCAGCGCGGCGGCGGGAGCGAATCCAGCCGCCATGTTATTCTCAGCATGATCAAGTAAGAGGATGCCGTTTTTGGCGGTGATACCGGCCACCATGATGATGCCCATGAACGACGCGATGTTGAGTGTAATGCCGGTGAACCATAGCGCGGCGAGACTTCCCGCCAGCGATGCCATCGCGGCGATGAGGCATGCGATCGACGGCGCAAGGCGGCCGAACTCCCACACCAGGATCAGGAAGATAACCACCGCGCCCGCGAGCAGCACCATCGCGAGTTGGCCGAAGGCGCGCTGCTGTTCGGCATAGAGTCCGCCGTACTCCAGCGAAACGCCCGCGGGCAGGGTGACGCGGCGCAAGCGGCTTTGCGCCTCGGCAATCGCGGTGCCGAGATCGAGATTGTCGGTGAGACGCGCGGTGACGTGGAGCACCGGGCGCAGCCGCTCGCGATCGATTTCGGCGCGCTCGCCGAGATACTTGAGCGTCGTTACCAGCGACAGCGGCACGCGCCCGCTGCCGGGCGTCTTGAGCATTACTTCGGAAAGTGAAGTCAAATCGTTGTGAAAATTGTCGGGATAACGGACGCGTACGCCATACAATCGATCCCCAACGCGAACCTGGGTGGCGACGGTGCCCTCGATCACCGAGCGTAGCGTGGCGTGCACGTCGGTCGCCGAAATTCCGTAGCGCGCGGCCGCGATCTCGTCAACCAGGATTGCCTGCTCGGGATTGCTCAGCACGATGCCATCGAAGACATCAACCATGCCGGGAATTTTGCGCAACTCATCGGCGACATGACCTGCGGTGTTGGCGATCGCGACCTCATCGGAGCCGAAAACCTTTACTTCAACCGGCTCGGGAGTCCCCGAGAGGTCGCCGATCAGATCCTGGATGACCTGGGCAAACTCGATTCGCACTCCCGGCACGCTGGCGAGGATCTTCGCGCGCACGCCATTCATGATCGCCTCGATATCGCGCGAGCGATTGGCCTTGAGGCGCACCGAGATATCGCCGGTGTTCGATTCGGTGAGGAAAAACCCCAGCTGGGTTCCGGTGCGCACCGAGAACGCCGCGACCTCGGGAGTGGCTTTTAGAATCGCCTCGATTCTCGCGAGCATCGCAAGCGTATCGTCCAAGGTGCTTTGCGGCGGGGTGGTGTAGTCGAGGATGAACGCGCCCTCGTCCAGCGCGGGGAGATAGTCGGTGCCGAGCACGCCATACAAAAGGTAGGAGGTGCCGACGGCGAAGATCGCAAGAACGATCGCCAACGCAGGGACGCGCACAAATGGTCTGACCGCAGCCAGATAAGCATTGCGAACCGCGATGAAGAATCTGCCCGCCGGCCGCGCCGCGCGGCGCATCCGCTCCAACGAGATTTCCAGCGCCGGGGTGAAATAGATCGCGAGCAGCAGCGAGATGAAGAGCCCCGCGCCCAGCGTAATTGCAAGCGCGCGGAAAAAGGTTCCCGTCACGCCGGACAACAGAATCAGCGGCGCAAACACCAGCACCACTGTTAGTGTCGATGCGAACAGCGGACGCCGCAGTTCCTTGAGCGCGGCCGGAATGCCCTCGTCGGCCGCGATCCCTTGGGCGCGCGCGCGATGAATCCCCTCAATCATCACAATCGCGTCGTCGATGAACAGCCCGATTCCCGCCGCGAGGCCACCCAGCGTCATCATGTTGAAGCTGAGTCCGAATGCCTTCATCACCACGAAGGTGATTGCCAGCGTGCAGGGCACCACGATCGCCGCGATGATCGCGTTCATCACGCTGCCGGTGAAGAGCAGCACCACCAACACTGCGAGCACGAGGCCGAGCACGATCGCATCGCGCACGCTCTGGAACGATTCGGTCACCAGCGCCGCCTGATCGTAGGAAAGCGAGAACCGCACATCGGGATAGCGCAGCCGTAGCGCGTTCATCAGCTGACGGGTCGCATTGGAAATCTCGACGGTGTTGCCGCTGGGCTGGCGCGAAACGCCGATCAGCAGCGCAGGTCCGCTTTCGGAAGCGGTACGGATGTAATCCTCGCGGATGCCGAGGTCGACGCTGCCGATGTCGCGCACCGTCACCGGCTGCCCGCCCACAGTGGCGATCGGAACCGCCGCGACCTGCTCGGGATCCGCGATGTTTGCAGTGACCACGGTGAGCAACATCCGATGCGAATCGGTAATGCGACCCGCGGACTCGATGATGTTAGCCTTCGCGAGGCCGCTGACCACCTCATCGGGACTGAGATCGCGGGCGAGCAATTTTGCGGGATCGATCCGTACCACATACTCGCGATATTTCCCGCCGATCATTTCGACCCGATAGACGCCGGGAATGCGATGCAGGCTCGGCACGATATCGTAAAATGCGACGTCGGTGAGTTCGCGCAACGAACGGACTTTTGAACTCATGCTCATGTCGACGATCGGAAAAGTGCCGGTGGTCAAAAGCCGGGTGTCGATCTGCGTGTCGTTGGGAAGCCGCCCGCGAACTTCTCCGAGCGCGGCGTTGAGCAGTTGAAAACTGGTTGTAGGATCGACGCTCTCGGAAAAGGTCACATCGACCTCGGAAGTCCCGCGGGTGGTAGTCGAGCGCACCAGCGACACGCCGACGACTCCGTACGCGGCTTCCTCCAGCGGGCGAGTGACCGCGACGATCATCTGCTCGGCCGGTAGGTCGCCGGCATCGGCCATGATGATTGCGCGGTTGAAGGTGATTTCGGGAAACACCGAACTCGGAATCGAGAACGCAAGCACCACTCCCAGGAGGGTCAAACCTACCACCGCGAGCATTGCGAGGATGGAAGTCGATCGCGCCACGACGCCTTCGCTACTTGCTCGCCTGCTCGACGCTGACCTTAAGGCCGTCGGATAGCGCGTAACCGCCCGAAGTGATGACGAGATCGCCGGGCGTGAGACCGGAAGTCACCTGTACCTGGTCGCGATTGCGAATCCCAAGCGTGACCGGCACGCGATGTGCGCGGTCGTCCTTGCCCATGATGAAGACGTGAAAGCTGCCGTCATCATCCTGAAACAGCGCCGCGGCGGGGACCACGAGCGCATCGGACGCTGATTGGATAATGACGGTCGCTTCGGTGGGTGCGCCCGCCTCGATGATTCGCTGGGGGCCGATGAACTCAATTCGCACCGGCGAAGTGGCGCTGCCCGCGTTGAAATTCGGCAAAATCGCGGCGACGCGCCCCGGCATCTCGATATTGGGTTTGAGCGGCGACCTTACGATGGCCGGCATTCCGACGCTGATCGCATGCACATCTTCGGCGGGCACTGCGGAGTCGACAAACACGGTATTTGGGTCGACCAGGTCCGCGAGTGGATCGAGATATGCGACTACTTGTCCGTTCGCGACCGGCGGTTCAGAGACCACGCCGCCTTCGGGCGCAATCACCGGAATCCCTGCGCCGCGGCCATACTTGTCGATCGATTGTTCAAGTCGAGGCGCGTCCTGCGGGTCGATTTTCTTCGCTACCGCAAGCCCGTGGCGCGCCGCTTCAACCTCGAGACTGAGCACGCGCCCCACCTGCTGATCCTTACGTACAGTATCGCCGATTTTGAGATTCATGCCGAGCACGCGCCCGCTTACCGGCGCCCGCAGTATCACCTCATGGGTCGCGGCAGTGGTGCCGAGCAGGCGCAAGGTCTTGTTCATCGGGGCGGTCCCCACCTTCGCCACACTCACTGACAGCGTGGGCGCGGCGGCCGCGAGAGGTGCGTCGTCATCGGAGGCACCGCGATGGCATCCGGCGATCAGGATCGCGAGAGCAAAAAACACCACCCAGCTTCGAACCATCCGGATGTAGGATCGATCAGTCATTGAGTAGCGCCATAGAGCAGCGCTCCTTCCGCGGCGGCTTCGCGCGCGGCGAAGTCCTGCTGGATTCGGGTGATGCGCAAATTCTCCGCCTCCTCATAAGCGTCGAGGACCTCGAGCAGAGTAGCGGTGCCGCCCCCGAGGAAGCGCGTCCAGGTCAGCGCGAACGCGTCGTCCGCAGTGGGCAGCGCGCGCTTCAGGATCGCCAGCTCGTCGAGTGCGCGCTGATAACGGAGCCGCGCATCGTCGAAGCGTTGCCGCAGCACGTACTCGACCGAGCGGGCCTGGGCAAGCGCCTGCAACTGTTTGGCTTTAGCCTGATCGATATGCGAAGAAATCAGCCCGCCCTGGAAAATCGGCATCGAAAGCACGCCATCATACGACGCACCATAATGCTGCCCGAAGGTGTTGGCCGGATCGACTCCGAGCGCGCCCGCGGTCAGCGCGACTTGCAGCGTGGGGTAGCGCTCGGCCTGCGCGGCTTGCACCTGCATCTTGGAGGAATCGATGGCTCGCATCGCGGCGCGCATGGTGGGGGTGTTGCGAACCTCGCCGTCGGGCATGGGTGGAAGCTCGCGGATGTCGACGATATCGAAATCGTTGCGGGTGAAGTCACCGATCATCGAACCGAGCATAGCCGCGGCCCGAAGCTGATCGTTGCGGGCGTCCGAGAGTGCGAGTTCCGCGGCGTCGCGCGTAGTGCGAACTTTAAGCGTGTCGTTTTCAATCGCGCGGCCACTGCGTTGCAATTGATCGATGGTATCGACATAGCGGCGGAGCCGATCGACGTTGGCCTGGGTCTCGATCACCGCGCGCTTGGCCCGCATCAGATCGAAGTACGCCACCGAAATATCGAACACAATCTGCGCGCGGGCGGCGACGATTCCGAGCCGCGCAGCCTCGGCCGCGTAACGTGCGGCGCGAACCCGCGACATCCGCCGTCCGAAATCAAGCGCGGTGTAATCGAGCGCGAGCAGCCCGCTGCTCAGACCGCGATTGGTTATGACCTCGTCGTAGCCGGGCGCCTGATAGTATTCGGCGCCCGCCGAGATCGCGGGCATCATCGGCGCGAGCATTTCTCGCGTGCGCGCCTCACTCAAGTCACTGGTCGCGGTCGCCATCTCGAGCGAGGGCGCGAAGCGCAGCGCATGATCGATCGCATCCTGGAGCGTCAGGGTATCGGCATGCGAGGTTGGCGCGAAGAAAACCAGCATCGCAACCGCGGCGGACAAGAGTCGCGTCATCGGACCGGGCCCAATCAATCTGCTCGAAGCCACGTGCCCCTCCTTCTTAAGCGGTAACTTCGAAAGAGATGATACGTAAATGGCGCGCCGTGGGTAATCAGTCGCGCCGCGGAGATGCGACCGGATGAGCAGTTGGGTTACCTACGGAAGATCGATCAAGAGGCACCCTTCGAGAGCTTCGTAGATGTTCTTGAGTAGCTCCTCGAAGGTGTCTCCTTGGGTTGCGCAGCCGGGAATCGCGGGCACTTCGGCCCAATACCCACCTTCTTCGGCCTCATGAACGACGACTTTGAGGTTCATTGCGTTGCCATTTTATTACGGAAACCTGCCGTAAGCGTTTGAGTCGCGAACTCAGATGAACAACGACAGAAGGCCGGCCGCGATCAGAGCCGAGGCCCAGATGACGTCGAGGTTGATCCACGCGCTGCGCAAAATTGCGAGGCCGATTTTCTCGTAAATCACGATCGCGATGGTGCCCATTACGATCACCATCGCGGAGGTGTGCACGAGGGTGACCAGCGCGCCGGTCAGGAAAGTCGCGTCCATCTGCGGCATCGCGTGATGGTAGTACCTCGTCGTGCGACAGATCGGCATTACGCTGATGAGAATTGGGAAAAGCATGAGGCCGGCGCCATGCGCCGAGGCCATCAGAAATGACCACAACGCCAGTTCGCCCGAGTTGACTCGCATGGCAACCCAACGCGGATGCGCGTGCGGCCAGATGAGCCGAAAAATTCCAAACCCGATCAGGATGGCCGCGCCGCCAAAGCGGACATAGTCGGGGTTAAAGGAGGTCGTTCGCAGGCCGCCCACCAGCGTGACCACGACTGCGATCGAGAGCAGGTGGCCGATCGCGATCGGGAGCAGCGCCCACAAAACTCGCGACCGGCTTTTATCCTGTAAGCCGAGGGCGACCGCGAACAGCCATCCCATCGAGGGGTCGACGCCGTGATAGGCGCCCAGCATGGCGACGGCGACCCACGGCCAGGCGCCACTCACGGATAGCAGTAGGAATCAGAGGATGCGTCGCCGCCTTCGAGACGAATCTGATGCGGCCGCTCGCCCTCGAAGGTCACGAAGAACTTCGGATCGACCTCGAGACCGCCGGCCGGATTCGCATCGAGCTTCGCGACCCATCCGCGCAGGCCTTCGGGGTAGAACTGTTCGTCCCACGCGCCGTATAGCGAATTGCTCATGTAGACGCGCTTGCCGTCGCGACTGAGCTCGAGCATTTGCGCGCCGCCGTTGAGGGGTCCCGACTTCGGATGCGCCGCATGCGAGGTGATACCGCCCAGTCGCACGCATCCGGTCAGCTTCGGATGAAATGGATCGCTGACATCGTACTGGCGGAGATCGCCGGTCCCGTAGCACGAGGTGTAAAGAAACTTGTCATCGAGGGTCAGGTTGATATCGGTGATGAGCGGCGGCACCGCCTTAAATGGCTTCAGCGCGGGCGGCAGCTTGTCCGGATCGGCGGGCTCGGCAGGAACTTCGAGGACTTTTTGAATCGCCCAATTGCCGTTGCCCTCGCGATGCCACAGCCAGACCGAGGCGGAGAGATCCTTGGTCGAGATGACGACGCCGCAGAAGCCGTATTGCTTGGTCGGATCATGCGCGGGGCGCAGTTCGAGCGCCATCTGGTTTTCGGCGCCGAGGTCGAGGGTATGGAGATGACGGCGCTTGCGCAGATCCCAGATATGTACCGCATGACCATATTTGCCGCCCAGCAGTAGGTCGGGACTAATGCCGTTCTCGATCATGTTGGGCGTGCCCCATTCGCTGGTGACCGCGACGTCCCATCCGAGATGCCACCAGAAGTCGTAAGCGAGCTGCTGGGGACCGCGATCGACCTCCCACCGTCCGAGCACATCGAAGCTTTCGTGGTCGAGGAGGAAAATTCCCCCCGGTCCATCGCCATTGGGGGCGCCGAGCGCGCTGACGTAGATCGCGTCGGGGCCGCAATGAATCGTGTGCGGCCGGCTATAGCCGGTCTTCGAGGCGATCTCCTCGGGTTCGATGATGCGCGCGATGCGCGGGTTTCGCGCGTACGGCTTGGTATCGATGATGTAGATGCGTGAGGAGCGCAGCCCCGGTACGACCAGATAGCGACGCTCGATATGCGGATGCGGCGCATAGGGGCACAGCGCGGCGCTGCACGCATTCCACCCAAAGTGGTGCAACTCGTCGCCGACCTTCGGCATCTCGATGCGGCCGACGACTTTTCCATAGCTGCTTTGCTTGGGGTCCAGATCGATCGCGCACAATGCGTCGGGTTTGCTCCGCTTTGGGTCAAAGGTTACGACGTAAGCGAGACTCTCCGGCGGCGCGGCCATCGCCATCCGAGCGGATGGATAGAAGGTCGGATCGGGCTTCCAAAGGGCCATGACGAAATGCTCCTGCGAGTAGGTAATCGCGGAGATTACTACATGAGCGGTTTATCACAAGAAGGGCTCGGCCTCGCCGCGCGCCAATGTTCATTGCGCCGCCGCCGGATGACCTGCGCCGTGCCCGACGTTTTCAACTTGATGCGGTATCGCCTGAGCTTGCAGCATCGGTGCGAATGCCTCGCGGTAATCCCACGCAAGGGAAACCTCGAACGCGAGCAGCATCAGCGCCACCGGAATTCCCGCGGGCGCGAGAAACAGGTGGAACAGCAGAATATTGACGACGACCGGCGCCAGCATCGCGAGCGCGAGTGGAACGAAGAGGCCAACCAGCAGCATCGCGCCGGCGGCCGCTTGGGTCATATAGAGCAGGGGCAGCATGTAGCCGGTCGCTGCGAGGCCGAGAAAGAATTCCAGCGCCGGATTGCGCATCTTAAGCGGGGAAATGAAATGCACGAATCCGTTGAGGCCGAAGGCAAGGAAACTGAAGCCCAGCACTCGTTGCACAATCCTGGTAGCCTTGACCATTGCTGCACCCCCACAACGAGACGCGATTAGTAACTAAGTGTAATGACAGGGCTAAGCGAGACAAGGCCGCGTATCCACGAGAAATGGGCGCCCAGGAGAACAAAATGCGAAGCGGCCCTTGCCATAAATCGACAAGAGCCGCTCTCGCGGTTATCCCCCCACTGGCCCCCTGCGATGCGCGGAGCAGCTCCCCACAAGCTACTTCGCGCCCTGCGTGCCCCCAGTCACCCTTTCCCCATCGAGGTTCGATCGTTACGAATTTGTCAGGCTGACAAGCGCGTCTCCTCGCCCGAGGAGAACACATACCGTCGAAGCTGGATAACCAGACGACGCTCGGTGGCTTCCATTAAATCGTCGAGCTTGACGGCGAGCCTGCATAGCGCCTTTCCCGCTTCCGCAATCTCGCCATCGGACCCGGCTTCAAATGATACCGAAGCAACTGTACGCGCGAGCGAACGGATCTCGGCATAGCGTTTTTTGAGAAGGTCGCTCGCAGTAGTCGATCCGACCGCATCCCCATCCCAAGGGAGCGCGGAATCGGTCTGAGCAAGAAGATGCTCCGCCAGCAGCGCGCGGATGGTTTCCCATGACCGCTCCGCTTTTTCGCGCATTTCGTCATCGCGAGGATTGAAGCTCAGCACGACCCCTGCGATCGAAGCGTCGAGCAGGCGGGCGTCGCGCGAGAAATCCTTGCGCTCCAGGCGATTAGCTGGGCGAGAAACAGAACTCGAGCGAATGACAAGTCCGATCGGAAGCGGAACTGATTTTGGCGAGGGGGTGGTGGTCGCGAGCATGGCTGCCTCCGTCGGTTATGCAATGAGGACAATTGCAGCGAGCGTGCCAGCGCACCGTGAGTGTTTGAAAGCGGGAAAATCTCGCGCGGAAGCGCCGATTGGAGGACATACGCCGCGACAGCTCATCCGAACCCGGTGGGCGGATGTGGTCCAAACGGGGACACCTGATCCCGACTGGGACGCCGAGGCGCCGATCGCGAGCCCTCGCAGCTAGGGAGCGCTCGGCGGCAGTTCGTCCGCGGGCAACTCAGAAGACGCTCGCCGGGCGGCCCGCGCGAGGCCCGGCCCATCGAACACCATGACCAATTTGCGCATAAAAGAGTTGCCTTTAGGCGGACCGGTCAGTGGGCGCGGAAATGGGAAGTAGACCTCGGCGGCGTCCGCGCGATAATCATCGATGAGCGACTTCAAGGCGTCATACGATCCGACCACGCCGAGCTGGAGTTGATTGTCCTTCCACGGCCCGAGGATGAGGCCGTCCCTCGGGTAGATGTCGTCGTCGAGGGCCCAGCTCGTCGGTATCAGTTTCAACTTCGCGACGCGCGCGGGCGTGAGCAGGCGCGGGTCACCACCAGACGAAAGATAACGATCCGCCGCGACGATGAGGCGATCGAAGCGGTCGCGATCGTAGCGCCGCTCCAGTTCGATCGGCGTGAGGCCGCGATACTTCGCAATCTTGTCGGTCGCGATCGGAAAGACGATCACATCTCCGAGATGGGTAGCTGGGAGGCTGAGATCGTGCAGCATCGCGAGGACGGGTAAGTACTCCGCGGCGCGCTTCTCCTGGACAATGACGTGACGGACATCGTGAGTTACGAGGAACGCGCCGAGCTGCATCGTCGCATCGGCCATGTCGCTTCCCCAGTAAAGCGAGTTGACGATCGGCCATTGCTGAAACTGGTTGATGATCGCGGGCCCTGTATAACCGCCTGCCATCCTGAAGGCGAAATCCGTCTCAGCCTGCCAGAGCATGCTGTTGCCACGATTCTCGTAGGGAAGGATCACCACGACCTCGTCCCTCTGAATGAAGCGAGAATATGTATCGTCGGCAAAAAAAGCCGGGAGATCGAGGGGTGAGGTCCAGAATCGATAGTCGAGATTCGGCAGCATGAAAACCGCGATGGCGAAGCTCAAAGCGTATTTCGTTAGGTTCGAAAGGTCTGCGGAGGCGAGCACAGTCGCTGTCATGAGGCTCAAGATCAGAAAGCCATAGACCATCAGGCGCGCGGGCAGCGCGCTCTTCAACAGCGGCAAATGTTCAATCAGTTTCCATGGTAAGCCGAAGAGCGTGTAGCCGTCCACATGGAGACGCGGGCCCAGCGTCGCGACCACGATCAGCGCCAGCACCACGAGAAGAACCTTACCCAGCGGTTTGCGCCAGCGCGAGTAGAGGTAAAGCCCGATGATCGCGAGCAACGGCCACGCCACCCATGCATCGGCCTCGGAGCGGAAACCAAATCGGGATGAAACGCTCTCGAAGGCCGCGTTCGCCCCGAACAGGTTCGCCACGGTGGGAATCAGGAAGTTGAGCAGATCGTTCGAAACGCCGCTCGGCGAAATAATCGAGCCCCCCGGCATTCCGAAAGCGAACAGGTAGTACCAATACGGAGCGACGAGGAGAACGGCAATCGCGTAGCTCGCGGCCAGCGGCGCCGCGGCCTTCCTCACGGCGAGGCGCCATTGCTCCGGGCCGATCGCGAATCCCACCAGCAGCGCTGCGCCTCCCATTGCCGTGAGGGTCGCGAAGAGTTCCAGGGAAAATCCGATCTGGAGGGCAAGAACCAGCGCCATCAGAGGAGCGAAGACGCGTGGGCGGATGCTGCCCGCGAGCAATCGTGCGGCCAGCAAAGCCGCGAGCGGGATCGGAAACGCGAGAATCAGAACCAGGTGACTTTGCAGATGCGCCAGGAAGTAAGGCGAGAACCCGAATACATAGCCACCGACGATCGACGCGCGGTTGTGTCCGGTGAGGTGACGGCAGAGTAGAAATGCCGCGAACGCGGCCGCCGGCAACGCGATGAAGCTGAGTAGGTTGAAGCTCGCGACCGGGCCGAACGTTCGCGTAATAGGCCATGTGAGCATCGCCGCGCCGGGAATCGAGGTGATCCACGCGAGATTGATGCCGACCGGCCACCATACCGAGCGCGTGAGAAACGGATCGAGATGGTTGGCAATCGCGTGCGGGAACCAGGCGAGACACCAGATCATCAGCGAGGGATCACGAGGCGTAGTAGTGGCCGCGATGCGCCCGGTGAAATCCCCGAGCAGGCCGCGTCCAACCAGGATGTAGGCGGCCGCGAAGTAGATGAGGATCGCGCCCGCGGTGCTGAGCGGGCGCTTGAAGCGGGAGAGGTCCATCGCCTGCGGCTTTTGCGCGATCTGGGGTGACGGTTCCTCGCGCGTCAAATTTACACGGGAGCTATTTGCGTGAGGCCAGCGCGGCGGCCGCATCGGTCAGGCAACGCTCGGTGGTTGCCCAGTCGATGCAGGGGTCGGTGATCGAGACGCCATACTTCAGCGCCGCGCGATGTTCTCCCAGCGCCTGACTGCCCGCTTCGAGGTTGCTCTCCAGCATCGCGCCGAGGATCGCATTGCTGCCGCCGCGAACCTGCTCGATGAGCGCCGCGAACACCTCGGGCTGCCTGGTGTAGTCCTTATTGGTCTGCGCGTGCGAGCAGTCGACCATCACGCGCGGCTCCAGCCCGACCTTCGAGAGCATCTGCACGCACTCGGCGATACTGGCGGCATCGAAGTTGGGCTTCTTACCGCCGCGCAGCACGATGTGCGTGTCGGGATTGCCGGTGGTGCGCACGATGCCGTTGCGCCCATCCTGCGTGATGCCCAGGAAAGCATGCGCGCGGCGCGCCGATTGAATCGCGTTGATCGCGACTTGCAGATTACCTTCGGTGGAATTCTTGAAGCCGACCGGCATCGAGAGTCCGCTCGCCATCTCGCGATGGGTTTGTGACTCGGTGGTGCGCGCGCCGATGGCAGACCAGGCGATCAGGTCCGCGATGTACTGCGGCGTGATCGGATCGAGCGTCTCGGTCGCCGCCGCCAGCCCCATCCGGTTGATCTGGATGAGCAGGGTGCGGGCAATGCGCAATCCTTCCGGGATGTCGCAGCTGTCGTCCATATGCGGATCGTTGATGAGCCCCTTCCATCCAACGGTGGTGCGCGGCTTCTCGAAGTACACGCGCATCACGACATAGAGCTGGTCCGCGACCGCGTCTTTCAGCTTGCGCAGACGCTCGGCGAAATCCAGTGCGCATTCGGGATCGTGAATCGAGCACGGGCCCACGATGCACAACATCCGGCGGTCGACGCCCTTGACAATCTTGCGAATGGTCTCGCGCGCGGTGACCACGGTGGCAACGATTGCCTCATCGACCGGCAATTGATCCTTGAGGTCCTTCGGCGCGATCAGCGCATCGATGGAGGAGACGTGTATATCCTGTATTTTCCGCATCAGCTTAAGACATCTATTCTTAGCGGAAAGCCGTGCGATGACAAATGGGCTGGCAGCGACCCCGCAATGCATCGAAACGGCGGCGGCGAATCTTGCGGGGGACGGACCGCGCGGCTTAGTCTGCATCTCCGCAACCTTTGATGGACCAAACGCATCCAGACAAAGCCGCCATCAGTACGGTCGCGGAATCGGGGCCGCCGCCGGTCGAGACCCGGCGCACCGGCTTGTGGCGCGCGGTGGCCGGGATGGCGGTGGCGCTGGCGATCGCGGCCGGCATTGTCGCGGTCGATCTCTCCCATGAGCTGGTGAACCGCGTGTCCACCTACCGATCGCGCATCGCTTCGCTCAACCAGCGAGTGGACCGCCTCAAACAGAAGGCGGTGCGGGACGAGCAGCGGCTGGCTGACGCGCGTGCGGAAATCAAGGAGCGCAAGCTGATGGAATCGAAGGATCGCATCAAGGCGATCCTGATCGCGCGCGACCGCAAGCTGATGAAGCTACTCCCGCCGACTCCTCATGAGGTTGCCGCCGGGACAGTGACTATCAGTGAGAAGATGGGGGGCGCCGTGCTGAACGCCCTTGGCCTCGCCGCGCCGGCCGAAGGGCAAGTCTACGACGCATGGTGGATGCTCAAAGACGCGCCGCCGGCCAAGGCCGCCGAGTTTCGTAGCGCGACCGACGGGAGCGTCAGCGAATATCTCGATCCTCCGCCGCAGGACGCCACGGCGGTCGCGCTTTCGATCACGATGGAGCCGTCGGAGGGCGGCATCGCGCCGAGCGGCCCGGTCAAGCTTCAGGGCAAGGTGCCGAGTGCGATGAGCGAGGAGCGCAGTGTCGGCGCCAAAAAGCATTGAGCTGCGCGGGGGCTACATCCAGGTACCAGCGCCATTGAGCAGGATGCGGAAGTAGCAGTAGTTGAGCTCGACCAAATCGATCTATGGGCGCGCGTTTTGGCTGGTGTTCTTCGCGACCTTTGCGCTGAACTGCTGCTCCAACCTGTTCGCGCTGTTCCCGCTGTGGGTCGTCGATCTCGGCGGCGGCGTCAGCACCATCGGTGCGCTGGTCGGAACCGGACCCCTGTTCGCGCTGCTCGCGAGGCCCTACGTCGGGAGCGCTATCGATCGCCGTGGACGCCGTGCTACCTCGCTGTGGTTTCTCGCGCTCGATGTGGTCGCACTCGCGCTCTACCTCCCGATTCATTCGCTCGGATGGCCGATCTACGCGGTGCGCGCGATTCATGGGGCGGTTGAAGGAACCGCGCGAGTGGCACTCTTCGCGATGGTGTTCGACCCGCTGCCGGAAGGCCGCGAGGGCGAGGCGATGACCGTCTTCAGCCTGAGCGGCATGGGGCCCGCTTCGATCGCGCCACTGTTCGCGGAGATCCTCATCAAGCATTCCGGCTTCACCGCATTCTTCCTGAGTGCGGTCGCACTGGTCGCAATCGCGACCGTCCTCGCGATGCTGCTTCCCGATGACCGGCTGATTCATCACGAGCAGCATGAAGCGCCGCGCGGACCCAGCTATGTGGGGTTGATGCGCGACGCGAAGCTGCAGCCACTATGGGTGGTGACGCTGCTGTTCTCGCTGGCGATTTCCTCGCGCCTCAGCTTCGTTGCGCCGTTTGCCTATCAGAAGGGAATCTCGACCGTCGGAGTCTACTTCGTCATCTACGCCCTGGTCGGCGTCGTGGTGCGAATCGTTGGAAGGCGCGTGCTCGACCGGGTGGGTTTGGGCAGAGTACTGGTTCCATCGCTGGTGATCCTCGCGATCGGGATGGCGATGATCGCTGGCACCGGCCACGCGGGGGTGCTTGATGTGGCGGCGGTGATCGGCGGCTCGGCCATGGCTATCTCTATCCGGCGCTGAGCGCGCTGGTGATCGCGCGCACCGACTTGAGCGCGATGGGGCGTTCCTCGAGCATCTATACCTCGCTCTACGATGCGGGAACGATGGCCGGTCCGTATGTGTTGGGAATCGTCGGCGAGTCGTTCGGCTACGGGCCATTGTTCATCGTTTCGGGAGCGTTCTCTTTGATCGGGGGCGGGTATTTCGTGGCGATGGAACCGGAGTCGCTGCGCGCGGAGGGCGATTAACAATTTGTAGGATTAATCGTCCGATGGTTGCAGCGTGTTGCGCGAACGTGAACCGTTTCGCTTTTAATTCGCCCACTGCGAGTGGCTTTGTTCTCGGAATTCTGCTGCGACGGCGTTTGCGGCCGGGGGCCTAAATCCGCCGCTCAGAGCCCCGTTCAAGGCGGGAAGCGCCGGCGAAATTGGCTTGTCGTGGCTTCCTCGAAAATGAAAGTCCAGCATTTTCAAGGGTTATTTGGCTTCGTTTGGTAATTTCGCTTATTCGCGAGCCCGTAACGGAATCAGGCTGAAGTGGGTTTGTTTTTGCACTTTCGCGTTCGTCTCGCGGTCGCCATCATCCGTCGCCGGTGGGTTCGTTTAGGTAATTTCACCTTGCAAAACGTGGCAGCCGTGCTCCGCCAAACTCCATATTCGAAGTATAGCAGATCGTCGGATCCCTGTGAGTTGCAGCCTGGGCAGGCTAAGTTGGCAAGGGGATCTTTGAGACGCGGCGGATGCGCCGGGTGCGGAACATACTTCGCCCATACCTGGGGCGCGATGCTCTCAGTCCCGCACGCGAGAGGCTCGGCGAGGTCGAGCTAATTT
>CAWAMM010000007.1:0-903775 GCA_963783145.1 uncultured delta proteobacterium | reverse complement strand
CTCCTGGTAGAGCCGTTCGATGCGTTTGTGATTTACCCCAAGCTCCTCGCGCCGCGGAGCACTCGATACAGCATCGGGCAGCCCCAGCGGCGGCGCGCTTCAGCTAGCGCTCGCAGCCGTTGCCGCAGCTCGTGGTCGCGAGCTGGGCCGGGCTGCCAGCCAAACGTGCGTCGCGTAATTCCGCTCAGCCCGCAGGCGACGCTGCGACAGATGATGGTTCGCCAGCACTTCCGCTACCATCTCTCGCTTCACCGCGGGCCGTAGCCGTTTTTTGCCAGCACGTCCTTGGGCACCCGGATGTCGAGTGCCTGGTCGGCCACGATCCCTTTCAGCCGCCGGTTCTCTTCCTCGAGTCGGCGCAGACGCCGCATCTCCGAGGCTTCCAGTCCGCCGTACTTGTTGCGCCAGACCTAGAAGGTCGCGTCCGAGATCCCGTGGCGACGGCACAGTTCCGTCACCTTCGCGCCGGCCTCCGCCTCTTTCAGGATGCTGATGATCTGCTCTTCACTGAACCGCGCTCGTTTTGTGTCTGCCTTCCTTTCCGGCAGAAACTAACTCATCGCTGGGATACTTGGAGGGGTAAGGCCACCAGCATCCATAGCGCCCGCCGTATGCGGTCTCGCCGATTCGATAAGACCCTCCGCTCACGGCGCTTAGCTGTCAACGAACCGAACGTGCGCGGATCGGACCATCATAGCCACGACAAAAAAGTTTCGATCACGGTCTGGGCCTGCGCCGTCCGTTCGAAGTGGGGGAAATGATTCGAGCCATATACCTGCGCGAAGCCCACGTTCTTCAGATGCGAACAGATGAAGGACCGATCGGCCTGCGATGCCGTCAGCCGCAACAGCGGCTGCGTGATGCCATCAGCGATTGCTACTGTACCCACCATCAGACCTTCGAGCTCGGCTATCTTCGCATCTGGCGTCAGCGCCGCATCCGCAACCGCGCGCGCCGGCTGCGCGATCTCCTTTCGGATTGAAGTAGCGGGAGTACATCGCCTGGAAATGCGATTTCGACTTCGGACCCTTAAGCGGCCTCGATCATTTACCCATTGGCGGCCATCTACTCGGTGGCAAAATACCGACGTCCCTTCGTGCCCTTCCTCAACCCTCAACCTGCCGCGAGACTCGACTATGAAAGAGCTTATCACCAGGACGGTATCTAGTTTGCCAAACGTGGGTCCCCTGCGGATAAGCACAGCGACATGCCCACATATTTCGCAAATCATCAAAATTCTGCTTCTCGAAATAGCTGGGAGGAATTTGCGCTTCGGGTGATTGGCGGCGAGCCGGCGATGTCCTGAAGGTTGTTGAGATTTGAGTGGCGGCACAGCTCGCCCGATCAGAAGATCGGGTTGGGAAAGAGGAGGAGGCCGCCATGAGCAAGAGTGCCAAGAGCACGGAGGGAAGGAAAGCCGCAAGCACGGGACAGCTATGGTTACGGTTACCGGGACTGGTCCGCGAGGCGCTGTACGAGACCGTGATCGGAGCCGGGCTGGCGTGCGTGGATGAAGTGTTACAAGCCGAGCGCGTGGCTTTGTGCGGAGAGCGTTACGCGCATTTGGTCGATCGCGAGGCGTCGCGTGCGGGTCACGTCGCCAGCTCGCTGGTGCTGGGTGGAAGGCGAGTCGCGATAAACCGGCCACGGGTGCGCAGCGCGGAAGGTCACGAACTCAAGCTACCGAGTTGGCAGGAATGGAGTGCGCGCGATCCGCTGCAGCAGCGCGCGGTCGAGCAGATGGTGTTAGGAGTATCGACCCGGCGCTACGCGCGCTCGCTGGAACCCTTACCGGAAGCAATCACAACGCGGGGCACCAGCAAGAGCGCGGTGAGCGAGCGCTTCGTCTATGGCACCGAGCGCAAGTTGGCGGAGTTGATGAGCCGCGAACTGCGCAAGCTCCCGTTGGTGGCCTTGCTAATCGATGGCGTGCACTTCGCCGAGCATGTGGTGCTGGCGGCGGTGGGAGTTGATGATCGCGGCACCAAGCACGTCCTGGGACTGCGTGGGGCGCAACCGAAAAATGTCGCTGCGGTGCGAGCCCTCCTCGGCGAATTGGTGGAACGCGGGTTAGACCCCGAGTGTTCGCGCCTGGTCGTAATCGACGGGGCCAAGGCGCTCCACAAGGCGGTGGTTGAGGTGTTTGGATCGCATGCGCTGATTCAACGCTGCCGCGCGCACAAGAAGCGTCACGTGACTGAGGCACTGCCCGAGCGGTTGCGCGCCACGGTTGGTAGCGCGATGAGTCAGGCCTATGCCACCTGAGACCCGCGGCGCGCGCGCCGGTGACGGATTGCTTCGCGCAACGTATCGGGAGTCTTGAACTGGCCGTCAGATTCGGCATTGCGATCGACGATCAGCACGCGCAGCAAGCCATCCACAAACAGCGGATTGCCAGCAGTCGCGGCATGGAGCTTCGAGACCAACTGATCGTCAGGCCTCTGTCCCGTGCCAAGTCCGACCAACTGCGCGACCTCGACGTGGGCTGAGACCCGCTAAGGGAATCGAATGCGCCTCGCGCGACAGGTCCCCGATATGTTTGCTCAGTTCTCCGTTTGCGGTGCGGCAACGGCGTTTCCGGGTCCCAGAACTGTGCGCTCGCCTCGGTGCAGCTGCGCAAAATTCAGCGAGCGGAGGTGGGTCTGCGACGACGGCATTTCGAATGAGATGTGCGAGTGGCGACGAACCCCGGGGCCGGGTGAAAGATTCCCAGTTCATTTGTAGTTGGCTCGAACAGAATTGGCCAGGCTGCGCGATTGACTGAACACCGTCGCACCGCTGTTGGAAAGATCTCCCACAAAATCGCCCGGTTTCACCTGATGCCTGCTATTGACCAACCCGCACACTGGGTGCGGATCCTTATTGAGTCTGCAGCTGTTGGACTGTGATGTTGCCATTTTTATCGCTATGCAGGCATTCAACCGGAGTTCCGGTGTAGTCTGGGCTGCAAATTTGCTTATCCATTTCGGGACATTTGTATAAGCCTGCGCCGAGCATTTCGCATTTGTTGAGATTGAAACTCAACTCCGTCTGCTTTAGCGCCGCCGAATCGGGACTTGGGGTTGAGGCCGCGCAGCCCGCCAGCGAAACTAACCAAACCGCACACGCGAGTCCGATAGCTACGTCGACGCATTTCCTTGGTTGACCCATTGTCTCCTCTCTCTTTAGCCCGCGGTCCGTTTACCGGGCCGCCGCGATTCCTTAAACACTAATTAATCCAAACAATCAAGTCCTCACATAAGGCGACTGCCCAGGGGACTGTCGATAGATCTGGCACGCACCATTACGACCATTTGTGTGCAAAGCAGGAGGTAATCTATGGTCTGACACTCGCCGGGCGCGAATCGCCAAGTCCTCAGCGCGGCGCAAGTAGGCACCCAGATACAGGCGTATCGGATCGTGCTGTGAACGATCACTGGCTGCCGCGGCACCTCGTTTTCAGCCCCGAGTCGCACCCGTGATTTCAATCGGGACTGCGGCACTGAGCAGGAGTTTCTGATCCGCGCGCTATTGACGAAAGATCATTGCGGTAAATGCAACCACGCCGAGGAGCGAGACCAACGCCGCTACGATGACGGCCAGAGATCGCTGCCTGCCCGCGTATTGGGTTCCGAGCGCCCGGATGTTCTGGCGGTTTTCGAGCGTAGCCAACAACAGCGAGAAGAGTCCGATGCTGACGAGCGCGATCGCGAACTCGCGCGGTCCGATGAGGTAGTCCCGTCGCTTCTCGCTTACCGTATCGAGCTGAAAGAATTTATAGATGGTGAAGCCGAAGGTAATGAGCGAGGTTCCGGTTCTGATCCACGACATCATAGTTCGTTCATACGCGGCCCGCGTGCGATCGAGGGCGAGCCTGGTCGATAAATCAAGCTCCGGTTCACTGTTAGTGATTCGCTCGGCCATCTGGATAGTCTATGGAGGCACCATCTCTATCACCTGGCGCCAAAACCCCTCATCGCGGTTCTTCGGCATGCTGCCAATACCGCGCTATCCGGTTCGCCGGACCCCTAAGCAGCAGGTACGGCAGCAAAGCCAGTAGCGTCGCGACGATAACTGCCTCCTCCGGATAAAACCAGCGCAGTTCGATGATCTGATAAACGAAGTCCATGACGATCGCAACGAGAAAGACCTTGGCGACGTCTTTCCAACCCTCGTGGAGTAGTTCTCGCCGGTGCTTCGGATCGCTGAGAATGACCCACCCGTAGGGGACGCGGTTTTCGCGAGCATCCTTCCATCCGGCGCGCAGCGCAAAAAAGGCCGCCATCGCCGGTTGCAGAGCCAGCCGGAAAGTCAGTGGTCCGCCAATCCGCCCAATCAGATTCACCCACAGGCGACTGAGCATTTGCACGCAAGACTCTCTCAGTCCGCTCGAATATTTGCAATTGTCGGACTGCCGGCCGTTTTAGGAGAATCGAAAAACAATCTCCAAAGCTTGCCCTTGCCCATGCCTTTATCGATCTCGAACAACGCAAAGTAGATCGAAAATACGAGGCTTACCCCAAGTGCCCAGGAGAGCAATCGATACAAAGTCGGTTGGTCGCTAAGATATCGGATCGCGCCCTCGAAACTATGTTCGTGTCGCAAGGCTTCTAGGCCACGTTCCAGATAGCCCAACAGCAGCGTGATAGAGCCATAAAGCAAGGTCTTAACTGCGACGGCGAGGATCCGCCGGCTTTGCTCAAGACGGCGAGCGAGAGATGTCTCGTCCAGTATAAGCGAGGCCTTGGCGGCCAGCAGCGCGCCGACTACGGCCTTGGAAAGTGCGGTGACTTCGATGGAGAAGTTCGCCAGCGCCAGCTTGATGATTGCGAGTAAAATCAGGAATCCAACCAAAAAGAAGAGAAACACCGGCCACGCAGCGAAGAACTCACGGCGGAGGAATTTGCCGATCGCAGCAACTATGCGAAACGCCTCGTCCAAAAGTAAAATCTTCCTCGCTGTATTGTAGTCCCGCCGCTCCAACGCGTCACTAGATGGGTGCGGTGTCCGGTGCGCTCGCCGGACACCGCGCCCCCCAGGTTAATTCTAATGGGACAATGGCTGCCGCCACCGCTCGCGTCGACCAATCTCCGCATCACCGCATCCAGGTTGAAGGAGGCCGGCTTCTGACGCGGCGGGAATTTCTGGAAGTTTTCGATCTGCATGGCGTAAATGATGTACACGTGAGCAATCATCCAATCATAATAGGTGTTGGAGTTTTCGTCGGCTCGCTCGAAGGGATCGCGTCGCAAATGGAAGATCTTTGGGACCCGTAGGAGGTAGTGGCGCGGGTTGATCAGCTTCATCGGCTGGTGGATTTGCGATTCCCAGAGTTCACGCGCTATCTCAAAGACCTCAACACCGCACTCGCTACTGCGATCCTTGCAGCATTACCCCACCGCCCTAGCCTTCGCGGTCTCTCGCGTAAGCGGCTAGCGAAGCTTAGTTACGATGGCCGCCACCACGTGGATGCTGAGCATGCGCAGCAACTGATCGACGCCGTGGCGATCTCGGTCGGCAGTCAACATAGCCCTGGCCACCAGCTCGACGTGCGCTACGTCTGCGAGGATCTCGAGACTTTACGCAAGCGGCTTAAGCGGCTGGACGGAGACGTTGCGGGCACGCTTCAGCGGCATCAAGTGGGTCAGCTCTTGACCACCATCGGCGGCATCGGCGAGACCACCGCGGCCATGCTCATCGCTGAACTCGGCGACCCTGCATGCTTCGCCAGCGCTGCGGCATTGACCGCCTATGTGGGGCTGTTCGCGGGACACAAGCATTCCGGTAAGAGTCAACCGAAAAATTCTTCGCTAAGCCCGCTCGGTAGTCGGCGGGTACGGCGAGCGTTATGGATGCCGACCTCGAGCGCCGCGACCCAGAGCAACCCGTGGTTGATGGTTTTCTATCGGCGATTGCAGCTGCATGCTTTCCTGGACGACATGGACCACCTCGTCTTTTTGTCTAAGCATTGTGCTGGCTTAACCCGGGGTTGCGTTTGCGCCATGGACATCGAATGGCCGGTTTAGTATCACGGAGACAGAGGTAACTGGATGTGAGCGGGATAGGACCGTCTTTCGAAGACGAAATGCCTTCAGTTGAACAAGCCGCAGCGGCGGCCGGCGCGGGGAACGACGTAATGAACTATAGTCGGATCACATCGCAAATTTGGTTGGGATCTGCGATTAAGGATTCTGCGGACGTCACAGAACTCATGAATCGAGTGAAGCCCACGCGGATCATCGACTGTCGCGCGGAGTTCGACGATCGGGGTTTGCTCGGACAGGCGGGATTGCTTAACAACAATCCTAACTTCTACTTGTTCGACGGGATTCCCGACTGGAGGCCCGAGGCGGCGATTGGGCTGGAGCCGATTCCGGATTTATTTTTCAAACAAGGGTTGGACTTTTGGATGCCGTATCAACAGGGACAGGGCGAGGTCTTATATATACATTGCTCGCAAGGGATCAATCGATCTGTGACGCTGACATACGCGATTCTGATTGTGCAGGGAATGAGCCGGGTGGAGGCTATGGTCGCGCTCAACGCGCATCGCGCGGTGACGGGATTGAATGATTTCCTGGACCATCCATGGCGTGAGAATGCCGAGCACGCCCTGCACCGGCTTGGGTACGTAGTAAGGTGAGGACTCGCGGACGCGGTCGGTAGACAGGACATGTAGTCAGATCTACCTCGAAGTCGCCGCGGTCTTACTTCCTTAGCAGAGATGTGGCCGGGTCGAGCGGCGTGCGCTCCTTAGCCCATGCCGGCGAGGAATTCGCGCCCTCGGTGCTGAGGCTGCCCTGTGTGCCAGGGTTTTAGCTCATGGAGGTATCGCTGAGCTGATCGAACGACGAATGTTTCAAAGTCAAACACCACGGTCCACGCGGGATGGTTGGTCGAATATCGATCAGCGAAAGAGCGAGTCGCGCCCTTTCTCCAGCGCCTCCACTGCAGATCGATAGCCGGCTTCGACAGCGATATCGAACGCCTTCCAGTTGAGCATTCCAACGTCTTTGAGTGGAGGCTGGATCAGCAGGTCAACATGACTTCGCATGGCGCGGAGTTGCGCCTCGCTACCGACGCTGCCGGCTGCCACGAGAATCGTAACGATGTTCGGTGTTCCCCTGCGCGCATGCCGCATGATCTGCCAAAAAGAGCGTTGTTCGATGTCGTCGATTGAAGCTTCGAAGTTACTCTCTGAACTCACGTCAGCGGCGATTATGGGTCCGCGACGCATCTCGCTCATAACGTCTACCGGCAGGTTGTTCATCACGGCGCCATCAACCAGGATTTGAGCCCCTTCGATGACCGGGGGCAGAACACCAGGCACCGAGACGCTGGCCCTGACCGCCAACCAGATTGGTCCGGTGCGATGGATTTTTACTTTGCCGGTACTCAGATTCGAAGAGACACAAAAGAAAGGATAATGGCAGTCTTCAATGCGTTGATCGGAGAAGTTCTTTTGGAGTGCCTGCGAGACGCGTCGCCCGCGCACGAAGGAAACCATCGGTAAGGTATAGTCATTGAGCGGATTATTGACCATGAATGTGTCGCGCATTTGTTCGGCGATGCGTTGATCGGTCCAACCGAGCGCTGCACATGACGCGACAATCGCGCCCATGCTCGTGCCGCCGAAGAGATCAACTTCGACGCCTGCCTCTCTGAGCGCACGCAAAACGCCGACATGAGAAAGACCGCGGACCCCGCCGCCCGACAAAACGAGTCCCACCGCGCGGCCCATTATCATTCGCGCGAGTCGACGGAAATCCCGCGCCTCCGCGCGCTTCACATGATGATGAAGACGAATCTCCGATCGATCCAGAATCTTCAATGCAGTCGACTGCCGACGCAATTCGCGGCCATGGAGCAATACAAGTTCGACGGGTGCGCGCGCTATGGCGGCAGTTTCGAGGTTGCGGATTGCCCACGAGTCGGTCGCTTCCGAGTCGGCATCGGCGAGCAACAATACGAGATCTGCCTGGCGCAGGCACCACTGCGACCATTCTGTCGCTTCGGGATCCGCTAAATAGAATAAGGTTCGCTGACCCTCCTCGAGTTGACTGAACCATTCGAGGGGTTGCTTAGAAGAACCCTTGTCGAGGAGGATCGCGTCCAGCTTCAGCTCGCGGAAAGCCTCTTTCAATGAACCAGCGAACGCGTGAACATCCATGGGATGTAAGGGGACAAGCGTCACTGTGCGGGGTGCCTCGCGCGACGCTGCCACTCGCGCAGGTGTCCGAAGCCGACGAGCCAGCAAATCCGTGAGGAAACGGAGCGTCCTCGGATGCTGATCGATCAATCGTTCAAAATTGGTTCTGGACAGTCGCACCAATTCGGTATCGCGCAAGGCGAAGATCGATGCTGAGCGAGGCTCGCCCGAGAGCAATGCCAATTCGCCGACGGTCTCGCCAGAGGTCATTTTACGGATCAGTATCTGACGCCCTTCCTCATCGCGTATAATGGCGCCAAGGCGCCCGGATAAAATCATATACAGCGAATCGTCGCGATCGCCCTGCTCAAATAGAAACTGCCCTCCGGGAAGACTCAGCCATTCGAGTTCTGCAATCAGTCGGTCCAGTGAATGAGCGTCGAGGCTTTCGAGCGCGGGCATCGCCGCGAGCTTGGTTCTTAGTTCCTCATCATGCGAAGTCACGGTTCAAGGCCCATTCCACGACCATACCTATTCCACGACCATACCGAGGGTTGGGTAGTCCTTCAAAGCTTCCTTCCTATGCTTTCGCGTCGCGGTCGAACCTCGGGTTCGGTCCGATAGTTAAGGCTGCGAGGATCGCGCGGCACTAACATACAAATCACTCACATCGCTATGAATGCGATCGGTGAGTTTAGCGCGATCGCCATTGCGCATTCCGGCCGTGGGTATGGGTTTTCCGATGGCGATTCGCATCGTCCGTCCCGGGCAGACGAACAGCGATGACGGTGGGAGAACGGTCGCTCCTCCGACGATCGCTACCGGCACGGCCGGCCGTTGGCTGAGGATCGCGAGCCACGCCGCACCCTCTTCGAATTCGTGCACTTGACCATCAGTGTGCCGATGGCCCTCGGGGAAGATCCCCAGGTTCTTGCCGCTTCGCAGGATCTGCACCGCGTGCCGGATTTGGCGTCCCCCGCCATCGCGATCGATCACGACATGATCAGAACGTTCAAGCGCATAGCCAAAGGCAGGGACCTTGAGCAGTTCCTTCTTCGCAACGAAGCGAGTGTCGGGCGGCATGTAGGCCAGCATCGCGAATACGTCGAAGAAACTCTGATGGTTTGAAAAGATTACGCCCGACTTGAGATTCGCGATATTTTCGACGCCCACCACCTCGACCTTTACGCTGCAGATTTTGATGAGTCCCTGCGCCCAGAATCTCCCAAGCCAAGCGAGCATGTTTACCCGATGAGCGCGAGCAGCAAGGAAGGCAACTGGAGCAAGCAACGCGGTGAAGAGGAGCGAAAGCGCCGTGGCCGCCACACCCCACACATAGCGAAACGGCAAGCGCCACTTTGCATCCATCGGATACGTCTGAAATTCGACTTTCTCAGTCACTGACTTGCACCCAGCTTTCTGGACCTGAGCGCTTGTTAGCGCTCGCGGGCTATTTTTACATTGGTAGCAATGTGCATTATTTGCAGAGTAGAAATGACCCAGCCGGTTACATCGATCTGCCACCATCGCAGGCCGTGGTACGCACTGGTAGGAAATGCGTGATGGTTGTTGTGCCATCCTTCTCCGATGGTCAAGAACGCAATAATAAAATTGTTTCGTGAATCGTCGCGCGTGGGGTAAGGCCGTGTGCCTATCAGATGACAAATCGAATTGATGCTGAACGTCATGTTATAGACGAAAACTATTCGAATGATGGCGCCCCAGAAGAGCCCATCCAGCGCCCCGATCACGGTGCCTCGTACCAGGGCGCCGATTAATGTAGGAATGGCGATGCTCAGAACGGCAAAAACCGGGAACAACCCGTTTAACTGCGTGACCTGTGGATCGGCCATCAAGTCCGGGATGTAGTTGGGACTCCAGGATCGTAGGCCTGAATCAAAGAACCAGCCCGCATGGGCGTGAAGGAATCCTCGGAACTTGCCGCCGAGCGAAGGCCGCTGTCCGAACACGGGCGAATGAGGATCGCCGGCGCGATCCGAAAACTGATGATGCTGACGATGAGTCGCCGCCCAGTCAAAAACCGAGCCTTGAAGCGCCATCGAACCCAAGGCGATCACGATCCAGTTTGCAACTGGAGATAGCGCATAGGACCTATGAGTTACGAGTCGATGATATCCGCCGGTGATGCCGAACCCGGTAAGCAGAATTCCGGCGGCGAGCATCGTCCCTTCAAGAGCCCCGAAGCCCGCGAGTCCTCGCATCGCCAGGTAGGCGCCCGCCATCGCGGGTAAAATGACCATCGCGAATACAGCTACTGCTATAGGTGATTCGACCACATCGTCGACCGAATCAGTCTCCGGGCTTTTTGCTTGCGCAGAATTCTTGACCATCATTCCTTTCGTTAGTGCTGACGCTCTCGTTTCGGCACGATCAGGTTTGTTGAACTCGTTCCGGCTCGGAGTTTTCCGCGCCGTAGTAGAAGCCAGAAGCTGGCGGACGATCGATCGTGTTTATGAGACTCGCTCGGGGCGGGCGCCGATCTGAGCGAAGTTTCCTTTGAACTGCGAGAAATGGCCCCCAAAGGACGTACACTGTCGCAAAAAATAGGGCGCCTAGTCCGGTAGAGACCAGCCACGCTATTGCGGCGGCGGAGAGTCCGGCGACGACAATTATCCAAAGAACCGGACCAGGACGGGCAATTTTCAGGGCCGGGTAGGGTATTGGCGAAATCATTAAGGCGCTCAAGGCCATCGTAAGTACGAAGACCAGCGCGCAGAGAATTTGCGGCGCGAGATGTGGCGCATTCTGACTGGCGAAAGCCACGCTCGCCATAATCGCGGCCGCACCAGGCACCGGTAGACCAACAAACCTCGTGCTGCTGGACCGCCCAGCCGCACTGAGCAGATTAAACCGGGCGAGACGCACCGCCGCTGCTATTACGAAAGAACCGACCGGCACGACGCCGAATAATCCCAGGGGCCGTAATCCAACCGAATATATTAGACTCGCCGGTATGACCCCGAAGGTCACCAAATCCGACAAGCTATCGAGTTCCTTGCCGAAAGCGCTCGAGGTACCCAACGAGCGCGCGGCCAGACCGTCGAGAACGTCGCACAATAGCGACCCATAGATCAGCCATGCGGAGCACTTGTACTGCCCGTTAAAGGCCGCGACCAAGGCCAAACAACCGAGGAAGAGTCCGAGACAGGTGACCGCGCTTGGCAGCCAATTCAGTCTGATTTGCGCATCGTCAATCTGATGGCGTTCAGTTCCGGGCGGTGGGCTCGTTCTGGCCATCGCGAAACCATCCTAAAGCGCAAGTCTGTAAATTTGGACAAAATTAAAGTACTTAAATTCCGTATATCGTACAAGATGTAGCAACGCTCTAAAGAACGCAATTTTGCTCATTGAACGCTTTTTGCGCGCCGGACGTTCGCTTCGGTCGTCGGCGGATTCAGCATTCTCAGTCTGGACCAATTTTCGAGTTGGAAAATGTCAAGGCTTTCTGGACTATGAGCCACAACTATCCGTTCGACGGCACTCGTGAACGCCGGAAATCCCGCACCTCGGTCGCCAGGCCGATGCGCTCGAGCCCCCTAATGAGGAGATATCCAGCATCAACCTGATGCCAATTCCAGCCGAGTCGCGCGATCCCGGGACGTGAATGGTGATTGTGGTGCCAGTTTTCGCCGACGAAGAGATGCATGATTCCCAGCCATCGCACGTTCCGGCTCGAATCCTCACCCGGGATCGCGTCAGGCCGCATGTGACAGATGCTGTTCACGAAGCATTGCCCATGAAGGGCGATGATCATTCGGATCGAACCCAGCCAAAAGAAGGCCTGAAGGCTAAACAGTAAGCCCCAAAAGTATGCCATCAGCAGAATCGGGACGAGCAGGTAAGTCCATAGGTGGTAATAGGAGTTGTCGAGGTCGGGACAGTAACGCTCAATCGAAGGGATCGGGGCCTGCCACAGCCAGCCGAGATGCGACCACCAGAAACCATGACGCGGACTGGATACGTCATCGTCGGTATCGGCGGCAGCATGATGTAAACGATGGTTTGATACCCAGCTCACCGGCGAACCGGAACCATTGGACATCGCGCAAAACGTCAGCAGCCCTTCCGCGAGGGGGTGAAGCTTCACCGAGCGATGGGCGATAGCGCGATGGAAGCATACGGTGGTTCCCAACCCGCCGAGCCACCCGACCAGGAGCATCAGCAGAACAATCCGCCATCCGGGCCACGGAAAAAGAATCAGACCAATCGCCGCAGTGATATGGATCAAGATGATCCAGGCGAACACCGGCACATGTTGCCGAGGCACGTACCACCAAGGCCAATCCCAAGGACGTGGTTGATTCGATTCTAATCCGAAGCTTACTTCTCGACTTTCAGAACCCACAATTCGCAATCCTCACCCAACGCACTCTCAAGTTGTCGCACTGCCTTCCCGCATTCGCTACGTTCTACTTCGAACGAGGCAAAGGACCCTCGCTCATCGATGCGCACCGCGCGAGTATCGCGACAATCGACTCGGTGTGGCAAGAGCAATCAGAGAGCGCCTCCTAGAGGGGAGTTAGATCCGAACGCGCCGAGATCCCTGGCAGAACATCGCTTGGGGTAGTTTTTAGGCCGGCATTCAGTTGGCGAAGGAATTCGCGCTCCTTTTTCGTCGATCGTCGTCCGAGCGCCTGGTTGCGGCCGGGAAACCGGCCGAAGCGCTGGATTGTCTCATGATGCAACTCGGCGGATTTCCGGATTGCCGCACATTCCGGAGATTTTCCGCATTCTTCCGCCAGAGCGACGGCCAAGCGCACCGATTCCATTTGATCGTTCAGATGTTCGCTGTGTTCGAAGGGCAGATAGAAAAACATCCGGATGATTGGCGGAAATTCGCGATCAAATTCGGATCCTATGGCATGGCGGCCAACCTCCCGCGCTTTGGCGTCGGTCGCAAAGGCTCGCGCTGTACCACGGAACATGTTGCGCGGCAACTGGTCCAGCAACAACACCAGTGCGAGGCAAGTTCTCGGAGTTTCCATCCAGCCATCAAGACGTCCACACGCCGCGTCCCTGTAGCTGCTCAGGAAACGGGCTTTGCACAACCTATCGAAGTCCGGGTCAGGGACAAACCATCGCGACCAAATCTGGAAACTATCTTCGGCGCCATGATCGGGCGCTAGCCAGAAATTGAGGATGCGCTCCGCGCGCGAATTAGTGCGCAGGTTTCTCGTAACCTCCTGGGAGGCTATGGTTCGTTTCGACTTTGACCTTAGTTGTTTCACGCTTCGGGCGCTCTTGCGCTTGCACCGGCCTTGCATCGCGCTACGCGTTCAGCTCGTCAAGGAGCGTTCTCGCATCCTTCAAGTCCGCGGTATCGAAACCCTCAGTAAACGATCCGTAGATTTCATCCAGCAGCGACCGCGCCTCTTCGCGGCGATTGGAGTCTCGCAGCAGCCGCGCGAGACTGTTGCTTGCGCGTAACTCCCATGACTTAGCGCGTTGCCGGCGCGATATATCGAGCGCCGATTGAAATGATTGCTCGGCCGCAGCAGCATTCGCGAGGTCGTGGCCCAACAGCAACTCACCCTTGAGGCGATGCAACTCCGCCTGATAGTAGCGTTGGCCGGTCCGCTCGATGAAAAGGAAAGCCTCCTCGAGCGTAGCGAGCGCCTCTTCGAACCGCCCGGCACGCCCCAAAGCCGTGGCGATAAAGGTCAGACCGCGATCGGTTATATATTCGGAGCCGGCTGTCTTAAGCTGCGAGATGTGGGCTTTCATCTTTGTGATGCCACCTTCCAGGTCGCCGTCGAGCACATCTGCCCATCCGAGATAAATCTCGCTGAGCGCCCGGCCGGTGAACAAACCCGAAGCGTTCGCTATCGCGAGTCTGGCTTCGGCTTGGGCGCGCATTTGCCGGGTTTCGCGCCGAAGCTCGCAAATGTACGCCGCGAATCCGTGCAAGTCGCCGATCAAGCTCTTTGAACGATGATTGTCTGTTGCGGTCGCGCTATTCATTCGCTCCAGCGCGCGGTCGGGGTAACCGAGGAACCACAGGTTCCAACCTGAGATGATGCGATTGTTTTCCAATGTATACAAAATCTGCACCGCGGCCTGCGCCTGGGAATTCTTTGCTGCGCGCTTGTGCGTAGCTCCCGGCGCCGGGTTGGTTATCGATTCCAGAACGCTCCAGGTTCGATCGAAAGTAGCGGCGGCGGCTTCGAAATCCCCCGCGACCATTTTGGTGTAGGCCAGCCAATTGCCGGCTTCCGCGACAAGTCCGTCAGCGCCGCGTTCCTCGCCGCGCACCATCAATTCTGAAGCTATCGCCCCCGCTCTCCGCACGTCCGGACGCATCTGCTGCACAAAGAAAATACCGAAAAGCGCCTGCCAGCTTTTTTCCCAGCTGATGCCGGGGCGTTGACAAAGGGCTAGTGCACGTTCGGTCGAGCGTTCGACTTCGGGTGAAGCGAGTCCCTTCGTATCTCCAAGGGCGCTATTGGCCAGGTTGCGAAGGTCCAACTCCCGGTCGGCACGCGAGTCGTCGTCGGGAAGCTTCTGCAACAGGTCAAGTCCGGTTTCGAAAAGGGCGACTGCCTCGTTTAACGAGCCGCGCGCTTCGCTCTGCTGGATGGCACGCGCACAATATTCGACCGCTTTTGCTGGATTGCCGCTGCGGGCGTAATGGTGGGTCAGCGCGGCGAGGTGATCGTTCAGGTTTTCGCCATAGACCATTTCCAATCCAGTGCCGATTCGTTCATGTAACAGCCGCCGCCGTTCGTTGAGAACCGAGTTGTAAGCCACGTCATGAGTAAGAGCGTGCTTGAAGGTGTACTCGATATCTCCGACCGCGGGCTGCTCGTAGATGAACTCTCCTAGTTGAAGCTCCGACAGCATTGAGTCCAGGTCCGATGCTTCCGAGTCTCCTTCATCGCGCAACGATGTCAGCGCCGTCACTGTTCCTTCGCGTTTCGTCCTCGCAATCGCCGAGATGGCCGGCGGCTCCCATACTTTACGAACCAGACCGAGCTTGAACTCCATTCCGATGACTGCGAGTGTCTGCAGCAGATCTTTCTGATCAGGTGGTAATCGGTCGATACGCGCGGCCAGGATTGCCTGGACCGTCGGCGGGATCTTCAGCTCCCGCAGCGGCTTGGTAAGTCTGAGACGGCCGTTACGTACCAGCGCTCCTTCATCGAGGAGTACCTGCACAGTCTCTTCCATAAAGAAGGGGTTGCCCTCGGTCTTTTCGATGATGATCCTTTTGAGCGGTGCTAATTCCGGCTCCTCCCCGAGCAGAGTCGTCAGCATCTCATCCGCGCTGTCCTCGCCGAGCGGGTCGAGCCGCAACTGCGAGTAGTAGGTTTTGTGCCCCCACTCGTGACGGTACTCCGGCCGATAGTTGACCAGCAGCAGGATCCGCGCCGTGCCTATCGAGTCCGCGAGCAAGTTCAGAAATGCCTGCGACTCGCTATCGATCCAGTGCAGATCTTCGAATACGACGATGAGCGGCTGGTCGAGGCTCTCGCGCAAAAGGATCCGTTTGACCGCGTCGAGTGCGCGATGTTTTCGAGTCTGCGCGTTAATCTCGGAGATCTGATTGTCCTCATCGGAGATGCCAAGCAGCCCGTATAGGTACTGCAGCGTATCTTCCAGCGACCGATCCAACGTGAGAACCTTCCCGTTGATCTTCTCGCGCCGCTTGCGCGCATCATCTTCGGATGAAATTTCAAAGTATGAGTACAGCAGATCGATCATCGGCAAGAATGCCGATGCCTGTCCATGTGACACTGAAAATGCTTCGAGGACCATCCAGCCCGCTTGCGATACTGCCTTGAACTCGAACAGAAGGCGTGATTTGCCGACTCCCGCCTCAGCTACCGCCGCGACAATTTGCCCGCGCCCTGCTTTGGCCTGGTCCGCGGCGCGTTTCATCGCTTGCATTTCATTCTGCCGCCCGACGAACCTGGTATAGCCGCGTCCTGCGGAGCGCTGCAGTCGACTGCGCAGGGGCCCCAGTCCCATTACTTCGAACACCTCGACCGGCTCGCTGACGCCCTTAATGCGCGCGAGGCCCATATCGCTGATGGTGAAGTAGCCCTCCACGAGGCGGCGCACCGCGCGGCTTATCGCAATCGAACCCGGGGGCGACAGCGCCTGTAATCGCGAGGCCAGGCTTATCGAATGACCGAGCGGCGAATATTCGGTGTCGGCCGCACCGGTCCGGATGGTTCGAACCACTACTTCACCGACGTTGATCCCGATTCGAATCGAGATGGGTGCCTGTCCATGCTCACGCAACCGCTTTGAGTAACTCCTGAGGTCTTCCTGCATGCGCAGGGCGGCATACAATGCGTGCTGCGGATGGTCCTCAAACGCAATTGGTGCGCCGAACACCGCGAAGATTCCGTCGCCCGTTGACTGGGCAACGTATCCGCCATATCGGTGCGCCGCATCAATCATCAGTTTGAGCGCCGGATCGACAATCGCGCGTGCCTCCTCGGGATCGAGATTCTCCATCATCTCCATTGACCCCTTGATATCCGCAAAGAGCGCGGTCACAGTCTTGCGCTCGCCTTCATTGGCGGACAGGTCGGGGAACTCGCGCGCCGGCGCGGCTTCGCCCGGGGCGGGCTTGCCGGCAGCGGGGGTCGCGCCTTTCGCATCGAGCAGAAAGCCGCAATCGCGGCAGAACTTTGCAGGGGCCATATACGCGGCACCGCACTTGGGACACTTCGAGGCAAATGGGCTTCCACACTCGCCGCAGAATCTGGTGCCCGACGGATTTTCGGAGCTACATTTGGGGCAGCGCATGTGCCGGACCGCGGGCGTTAGGGCTTGACCGCCTCGCCACGATGGTTTTTGTACATGCGGTCGCGCCAGGCAAAAACCTCAGCGAAAGTTGGATCTTCACCGAGCTTGTCGAGGTACACCATACGCACTGGCGGCTCAAAGAAGAAAAACTCCTGCGGAGCCGCCTTGAAAAGCATCAGCATCGCCGCGGTGGTTATATCGGCGCGCGTGAACGAATCACCGACCAGGTATTCGCGTCCACTCAGCGTTTCCTTGAGACTCGCAAGAATCCGCGTGACGGTGCGCCTGCTCTGCTCTTCTTCGAACGGTGAGTACCCATACTTTTCGGCGAAGTACTTTCCGCGCTTTTGAGCTTCGGGATCATCGATGCGGAGCAGGCGTCCGGTGATCATCACCCGGCCATGAGGCCCCAGCGCATTGAGCGCGACTTCCTCCCAAAGCGTAGCGATCGCGCGTTCTTTCGCCGCTTTGGGCAACAGTGCCGGCTCCGGTCGGGTTTCCTCAAGCCAGTCCAAAATCGCGCTCGAATCCGGAATCACTTTATCGTCGGTGACTACCACCGGCACCATCGCCTGGCCGGTCAATTTCTTCACCGCCGCTTCATCGACGCCGGCCTCGTAATTCTGCTTCTCGTAGGGCAGTTTTTTGAATGCGAACGCCCATCGGACCCGCTCCGACCAGGGCGATCCGTACATTGTGATCAACTTGATTGTTCCCATGCTGCGAGACCTCCGTGAGTTTGGCCCTTCGCAAAACATCTCCTAGCTGCTCGCGCAAATCGTAAGTTAATCGAACTCAGACGCCAACGGTTTTGGTCTGAACTCTCGCTGAACTCGGTCTGAACTTTGCTCGGCTCGTCGAAGGCCTCGCGCCGATGCCCCCGGTAGACGGAGAATTAGAATCCGTACGAGCCACCAAATGCTCGACGATCTGGTTCAGTACGACGATTTTGTTTTGAACCGCTTCGCTCGTGAGCTCAGCGGCAACGGCTATGCTGCAAATTTCTAAGCTTTCAATTTGGTCAGCAAATCCTTTGCGTCCTTCAAATCGCTGGTGTCGAAGCCTTCCGTGAACCACCCGTAAATTTCCCCGAGAATACGGCGCGCCTCGCCGCGTTTGCGCTGCTTCGCCATGAGTTGTGCAAGGCTGGTGGTCGCGCGCAGTTCCCATGACTTCGCACGCTGCTTGCGCGAAATTTCTATCGCGGTGCGAAAGGACTGCTCCGCCGCCGCGGCATTCGAGGCCATCTGCGCGAGTAACAATTCGCCCTTTAATCGAAATAACTCCGCTTCGTAAAATCGCTGCCCGGTTCGCGCGACAAACGAGAAGGCCTCGTCGAGCGTCCGAAGGCCTTCGTCGAACCGCTTCATGCTGACCAGCGCGATGGCGATAAAGGCGAGACACCGATCGCTGATGTACTCGGAGCCAATGGCCTTCAATTCCGCCAAATGGTGACGCATTCGCGCGATGCCGCCTTGGTGATCGCCCGCCAGCGCGTCGGCCCATCCGAGGTAAATTTCGCTCAGCGCGCGACCGGTCGAGTAGCCCGATTCGATCGCCATCGCGAGTCTTGCTTCCGCCCTGCTACGCATCTGCGCAGGCTCGCCACGGAGTTCGTGGATGTAACTGGCGAATCCATGAATATCCGCCAACATCGGGCGTGTCCCGCTATCGGCAATGTGGGTCGCGATCGTCATTCGCTCCAGCGCCCGCTCCGGGTAACCGAGGAACCACAGGTTCCATCCCGAGACCACGCGATTGTTTTGCGCGGTCCCGAGTTGCCTGAGGGTGTGAAGGAAGCGCATTTGCTCCAGCGGCTGCGGTGTCAGATCAGAGACCCGGTTAATCGATTCCAACAAAGCCCATCCGTGATCAAAGCGTTGGTCGGCGATCTCGAAATCGCCCGCGTACATCCTTGTCCACGCCAACGAGAGATCTGCCTCCGCCTGATGCATGGCCTGTCCATGTTGCCCTGCCTGCTCCACCAGCTCCTCTGCTATCTCGCAGGCCTTTTGTGTTTCGGGGCGCAGGTGGCGGATCCAGAACATCGAGTACAACGCCCACCACGCCCTCTCCCGGTTGATCCCGGGCCGCTGACATAGCACCATCGCACGCTCGGTGGATTGCTCGATTTCCAGCGAGGCTAAGCCTTTGCTGTCTCCCAGGGATCCGCTAACCGCGATCCGGAGATCCAACTCCATATCAGCCCGACGGTTCTCGTCGAGGATTTGGTGGGTCAGTTCAAGCCCGTTCGCGAATTGTGCGATAGCCTCGGCAAAGGATCCAAGTTCCTCCAATTGTCTGATCGAACGCAGGCAATATTTGACGGCCTTGCGAGGATCGCCGCCGAGCGCGTAATGGTGGGCCAGCTCCGCGACCTGGTTCCTCAAGCTCACCTGCGGGTTCGTCTCCAGCGCGGCGGAATAGATTTTCTCGCTGGCAGTCGCGATTTCGAGATGGAGCCTTTGGCGGCGAGCTGGAGACAAACTACTAATGACCGCCTGGCGAATGAGCTCGTGCGAGAACGCAAATCGGATCCCGGAACCCTGCGCGACAGAAGTAAGCAATCCGGCCCGTTCGCCTTCTTCGATGCATTCGAGCAACGAATCAGGATCAGTTTGGCCGGCCGCCGCCTGAAGAATTTCGCGACCGAAACTTCGCCCGATAAGCGCCGCGGTCGCGAGCATCTTCCGCGACGCTTCGCTGAGCCGCCCCAAGCGGCGCGCGACCACCAGGCGCACGCTGGGCGGCGCGTCCTGCTCGCCAATCTTAAGCTCGGAATGAAACTTTCCGGTGGCATCGTAAAGCCGTTTTTCCTCCTCCAGATAACGAAACAGCTCCTCGACAAAGAATGGGTTGCCGTTGGTCTCGGCGTATATCTCACCAACCACCGCGCCCGGCACCGATTTGCCGCTCAAGCTGCTCAGCATCGCGGCCACTTCATCCCGAGGCAGAGCACCGAGCGCGACCCGGGTCGCGCGCCGTCCGCGCAGTAGATCTTCCAGCGTCTTCGCCAATTCGCGTCTAACGTTCAGTTCAGCATCTCGGTACGTTCCAACCACCATCATAGGCAAGTCGGAAAGCCGCTGCGCCAGATGGTCGAGCAGCGCCAAGGTTGAATCATCGGCCCAGTGAAGGTCCTCCAGAATCATCAAAATCGGCTGGTGCAAAGCGACGCGTGCCACGAAGTCCAAGACACAATTGAACAAATGCCGTCGCGCCTGCGCTGGTTGCAAATCGAGTGGTGGGGCAAGACCGGGAAGGAGGCTCTTGAGTTTCGGCAGCAGGCGCGCCAGCTCCGGTGCCTGATCGCCTAGCGCCTCGCGCACATGGTCCGGATCGGAAACACGATCGACAAAGTTCTCCAGGATTTCAACGAATGGCAAATAGGCGACGGCTTCCTCATGCTCAGAGCAATGCCCGGCCAACAGGACCATCCGCCGCAAGCGGGCTTCGGCGGCGACCTCATCGGCCAGCCGCGTCTTGCCGACGCCGGGTTCACCGGAAATCAGGAATAGACGCCCGCGACGAGCATTGGCGTCTTCGAGTCCACTCAGCAGGCTCGCCAACTCGCTCTCACGTCCCACCATCAATGCCGGCGATCGAGGTCGAAAGCGCTCGGTGCGGCTGATTTCCAAGTGGCGAACCTCCGAGACGAATCGATAACCGCGAGCGGGCACGGTAACCACGAAGCGCGGCGCGTCGGGATCATCAGACAGCGCGCGCCGAAGCTTCCGGACTGCGGTGTTGATGCCGGATTCGATATCGACGAAAACGCCCTTGCCCCAAACGCGCTCCAGAATTTCCTCGCGCGTGACGATTTGTCCCCGGCACTCGACCAATAGGAATAGCAGTTTGAGGGGAATCCGCTGGAGCGGAACAATCTCATCACCGCGCCGCAACTCGTAAGCCGCGCCGTCGAGCACGAAATCGCCAAACTGGAATAGATCTTCGGGCATTGGTTCGATGCCGAATTCTACTGCCGCGACGAATCAGCGTACAGCCGCTGTGCCCTGGCGAATGCGCGCGCAAATGAGCGTTCCAGGCGGAAGCAATTTCGCGCCGTCGCGAATCGTGCCGGGCCTCGACAATCGTGCGTCAATTCCTCGCGCCTGATTACCGGAAGGCTTCCCGTAGAGTTCAGACAGAGTTCAGGCGCGGTTCAGTGGCAGTCCATTGGCGAACCTTGCCCAATGCCTGAAGCTACGTCGAAGCACGGAGGAATAATTTGCTTCAAATTGGAGGGCACGAGAATGCGTAAGGTTAAGACTCTAATTTTGCTAGCTGGCTGTCTGATGTTTGCCGGCAGCAGTCAGGCCGCGGGGCCTGTCATCACACCCAGTCCGGCACAAGTGGTGGCCCTGGACGAATGCGATCCGGCAACCTTCAACGATCCGTCAGCCGCCGGCGCGGGCTTCTGCCAGAACGTTGCGCTGGGAGCAAGCACGGTGTTTGCAAATCTGCTTGCGGAGGCAGCCGCCGGCACCCCCGATCCGAATTGGAATTTCTCGCCCGGCGCAATGACGATAAAAAAAGGCAGTTTGCTATCGGTCGTAGACGAAGGCGGCGAGCCGCACACCTTTACCGAGGTACAGCAATTCGGTGGCGGATTCCTGGCTCCCCTCAACGGTGGCCAGGATACGGTTCCGGAGTGCGCCGGGGGCTTTGCCAATGTTGCGGTGGCCAGGACCCGAATCCTGCAGGGCAGCCGCCTCGAGGTCAACAACCTCTCGAAGGGCAAGCATCTGTTTCAATGCTGCATTCATCCCTGGATGCGTATCGAAGTCGACGTGAAATGACCATATGCAGCGACCGCGGGTAGCATCTGTGCCCGCGGTTGCACCCTCACCTCAGGTTTGAAGCTCGAAGGAATTATGTTGAAAGTCCTATTCGTCGGTGCGCTGACTACGGTTGTTTGTCTGTCGGTGGCGGACCGCTTATATCCGGGTGCTGCGCCAACCGTCGGCAAGAACAGCGCGATTCCGAAAGCCATCCCAGGTACAGTTACTACGGCCAACCCGAATGGGAAGCTTCAGAGCTATCAGTCTGGCGGCACCACCATCACCGCAAATAATGCGTTCTTTCAAAGCCTCGGCACCAATGGACGGAGTTGTTTCAGTTGTCATCGCCCGCAGGACGACTGGAGCATCAGCGCCGCTGACGCCAATGCCCGCTTCAAAGCTACCAACGGTAAGGACCCGATCTTCACTCCGAGCGATGGCGCAACTAATCCCACCGATGACCTCTCGTCCATCGAAGCGATGAAGAGGGCCTATCAGCTCCTGCTCGGTCAAGGCCTGATCCGCATTGCGCGTCCGATGCCCTCGGAGGAGCTCTTGCAGTTCAGCATCACCTCGGTAAGCGATCCTTACGGGTGCAATACCGACCCCAACCTCGGTCTAAGCAGCTCTGCCAGTGGGACGGTATCGATCTATCGGCGTCCACTACCGGCTACCAATCTGAAATTCGACAGCACCTTGATGTGGGACGGGCGCGAGCCGAATCTCGCGAGTCAAGCTATCGACGCGACCATCGTTCATGCGCAGAGCACCACTCCCCTCGATGACGCCGAGTTAAATCAGATGGTCGGTTTCGAAAGTGGAATCTTTACCGCCCAGGCAAAAGCCATGGCACTTGATCTCAGTTCCAACGGCGCCATGGGCGGGCCGGTCGCGCTTTCGATGCAAAGATTCTTCGTCGGAATCAACGATCCATTCGGCGCCAACCCGATGAGCACGCCGTTTGACCCGCACATCTTCAATCTGTTCGAGGCGTGGGCTACTCCGATAAAGACCGGCTCGAAAGCGGTTCGCGAATTGCGCCAATCCATCGAGCGCGGCGAGCAGATATTCAACACCAGGATCTTCACGATCTCGGGCGTTGCAGGTCTCAACGATGTGCTCGGCCAAGCCTCGATAACCGGCACCTGCGGCACCTGTCACGATACGCCGAATCTTGGGAGTCGCTCCGTCGATGGCACCCTGGACATTGGTACCTCGGATCCGTCGCGAGTCGCTCCGGCCTTGCCGCTACCCGCTTTCACCATCCACTGCGATAAGGGCCCACTCGAGGGCCAGGCCTTCTTCACCTTCGATCCAGGCCGAGCTCTGATCACCGGAAAGTGCGAAGACATCGGCAAGGTAAAGGTGCCGGTCCTGCGCGGACTCGCAGCGCGAGCGCCGTACTTTCATAACGGTTCAGCCGCGGACATACCGGCAGTTGTCAACTTTTATCAACGCCGTTTCTTCACCTTCTCGCTTAATGCGCAAGAGCAAACCGACCTAACCAATTTTCTGAACTCACTGTGACATGCGCACAGCAACCCTCGGAAAAGACCCATGACCTGGGACTGAAAACGTCGACGCTCACGATTACTACATGATAACTGGAGTTGGTATGAGCAATCGCATCGGGAATCGTCAGGGCAGACTGCTACTGGCTGCTGTCGCCGTACTTTTTCTGCAAGGCGTCGGCGAGCGCTTTCTTCTTCGCCTGCTGCTGTTCCTGATATTTCTCGACGATCGCCTTGTTGTGATCGCCAATCTTCTGATGTTCGGTCATCTCGGTCGCAGCCTTCTTGCCGAGATCCTGGCTCTCCCACTTAGGCTGCGAGATCGGCACCCACTTGCTCCCCTGACGCGTATAGCTGAAGACCAGGTATTTGAGCTTGCCGGTGGCCTTGCCCTTGGTGGTTGATTTATCGGTCGGATCGTATTCGGCGCCACCGAGCTTGACGCTCACGGTCGAGAGCTGGCCGTTGGGCCCGTAATTCGGCAAGTATTCGAACTTCGGCACGAAGTCGGTGTACGGTTTACCGCCCATCTTCTTCTCGTCTTCCTTGTCGAGATAGGGTGCCGCATCCTCCGATACCTTGTCGTCGAGCGATTTTTGCAATCCCGGCGGAAGGTCCTTGGGCTGGCGCACGCGGCGCATCACGTAGTCCTGCGCTGAGGCGGTCGAAACACCAACGGCGCCGATGACGCCGAGAAATAAAAGCGCGGCCGCAAGGGCGGCCGCGCTGGTTGCTAAAATCCGTTTCATCATGGTCTCCTTCTCCGTCACATTTCACGGAGTCGTTGACCCTCCATTTTACTATGGGCTACTGCTGGCTGTAATACCCCGTCCGAACGCGGCAACCTGGCTCTGCCATTGCTCGCCGAAGGCCAACACTAGCACCTGCTGGTTGATGTGCGAGTCCTTACTGAGACTGCGCATCGCGCCGCCACCTGCGTTGGCGAGAACCTTAAACGCCGCGCGGGTTTGCTGATAGAACTCCGGCAGCGGCGAGATCTTGGGCGGCTCCTCGCGATGCACCTTGAGCCAGAATTCGCGCTCGAACCGCTCGTGCTCTTCCGCCGCAACATCCACCGTGTTGAAGGTTCCGTTTTCGGCCTTGAACTGATGAATCGCCGCGATCACGCCCTGGAAATCTTCCTTCTTGGGCGGCGAGTCGCCGACCAGCACGATGACCTTCTTCGCGTAGGGCTTCCAATCCATCTTCTGGATCGCGGTGTAGACTCCGCCGGCCAGATCTTCTTCCCATTCGTCGCCACCCTCGGCATGCACGCTTCCCAGGAAGTCGATCAATTTCTGAGGATTGAGCGTCAGCGGCTGAACGTTCATCTTCTCGCCCTTGCCGCCGAACACCACCATCCCGACGCGCGCGATTGGCACCAGGCGATGGATGGCATGGACCAACTGGCCCATCTTCGCTTTCACGTCGTCGATGATCAGCTGCATCGAACCAGTGCCGTCGCACACGATTACGACATCGAGACCCTTGCGCCGAAGTTCGCCGATGAAGCCGCCGAACCCGGAGCCGATCCCTTTACCGTAGCCGGAGCCGACGCCGCCTCCACGACCGATTCCGATGCCACCGCCGCCGGCAGCGCGGACGTAGTCGTTGGCGAGGCCGACCGCTTGCGAGGTATCAACCGCAGTCGGTTGTTCCATCTGTTGGGGCGCGGTATCGGGCATCGGGACTTCCGGCATGTCGAGATCATTCATCTCGCTGCCGCCGCCTCCGCCGCCGCCGGCCTCGAGGTTCACCATGATCAGTTCGCGGCCGCGCTGTTCATGGACGGTGATAATCAGGAACAGCAGCAGACCGACATGAAGAAGGACCGATAACGGGAAGGGACCCGCGATCAGCCGGAGGTAGTCCCTCCAGGTCTGCAGCCGCTCAGCATCGGCCTCATCGTCGTCGCGACCAAGTTCCGCGGCGGCCTCTCTGCGGCCCATGATGCGGTACAGCACCGCGGCGACGACAACGGTCGAAATGACCAGAATTATTGCGCCTATTAAAAGCATATCGAGATTGCTTTCCCACCTACTGCCGATAAGGGCTGGCTTGGGTTGGGATCTCCGTTCGCCTCTCTTTTATTACCTAGAAACCTAACCATTCGTCGAACCGAAAAATCGCCGTCGACCACGCGTTACATTCCGCCCGGAGCACCGCCGCTTCCCCCACCCGGAGGTAGCTGCGACACTGCGATTGCGATCGCTTCCGCGCCCGCACTCTTGGCGATATCAAGGATATGGACCATGTCGCCAAGGATGACCTTCGGGTCGCCTTGAAAAATTACGATTTTATCGGCCGATTTATCCAGCGCGTCATGGATCGAGCCCTGCAACTGCGGCAGCGTAACGTTGGTCGAATCCACCATTATCTGATGGTCCGCCGTATAGGTCACGATGATGCCCTTAGGCTTGTCGTTCGGATTAGCCTGGGCTTCCGCCTTGGGGAGGTCCACATGCGCCGCCGATTCGATCGTTACTGCGGTGGTCACCATGAAGATGATCAGCAGCACGAGGAAGATATCGGTCAACGGCGTGATATTGATGTCGGCGAAAACGCCGCCGCTACCACTTTTGGGTCCGCTAACTGCCATTGGATCAGCCTCCCGACGACGCGTTGTGCTCGATCTGCCCGCTGGTCGCGCGCTTGGCCCCAATCGCGATAGTCGCCGCTCCCGCCGCCTTCGCGGTGTTCAGGATCCGGACCATATCGCCCAGCAGGACCTTGCGATCGCCCTGGAAGACCACCATCTTGGGGTCGACCTTGGCCAGCGCCTCGCGCAGGCTCGATACCAACTCGCGCTCTGGAACGTCCTTTGAATTGACGAACAGCTCGTGCTGCGACGTATAGGTCACAATCACGCCCTTGTTCTCGGGCGAGGTGTTTTCCGCCAGTGGCAGATCCACGTGCGCCGCCGATTCGACGGTGACCGAGGTGGTCACCATGAAAATGATCAGCAAGACCAGGAAAATATCGGTCAGCGGCGTGATATTGATGTCCGCAAAGACACCACCGCCGCCACCCTTGGGTCCACTAACGGCCACCGGCCTGTCTCCCTTGCAACGCCGCGTCGATCAGACGATCGCCATTGATCTGCAACAACGCGTTGATGTTCTGGATCTTGACCGAGAAGTAGTTGAAGAAAATAACCGCAATGATCGCGACCGCCAGTCCGAGCGCGGTGGAAATCAACGCTTCCGAGATACCGGCGGCGACGACCGAGAATCCGCCGGTGCCCATGATCGCCATCGATTGGAAGGCGACCAGGATTCCGACCACGGTGCCGAACAGTCCGATAAACGGCGCCGAGGCTCCCGAGGTCGCAAGCACCCAGACGTAGCGGTTGAGTTCGAGGGTCTCTTGGAAACGGCGCTCCTCATCGAGCTCGACCAGATGGTCGCGATCGAGAGTCTGCGCGGCCGCGATCAACACGTGATAAACACGTTCCGCGGGGTTGCTGCGCGCCTGCGTCGCCTGCAGCGCCTCATTAAACTTGCCCTGCCGTAGCGACGGCACCAAGGTGTCGGCGAGTTTCGCGGCCCGGCCCTGGATCCCCGCCAGAGCCCATACGCGCTCGAAAATGATCGCCAGGCACACCACCGAGATGAAAAGCAGCGGATAGGTCGCGTAGTAGCCCTGCTGGATCATCCCCAAAATACTGAACTGACTGCCCATTGTTATCCTTTCACCTGTCCCGAGATTTGAGCGGCGCTTATAAGGTCCCGCTCCAACCTGTTTTCAACTGCAAACTTTAAATTACTGCGAACTTATCGATTCTCAGTCTTCACTCTTGCGTCACTCGGTCGCTTCGCGCACTCTAACCGCAATAGCCGCTCTTGCCCCTGTCGCAAGGACCGCAGACCGAGTGGATGCCGCGGACTGTGTAAATGCGACAAAGGCTGAATTTTGTCAAGAGCGATCGCTGAAACGATATTTTGATACTGCACCGGCTTGCGAGATTGCCGCGATGAAGGAGAGCAGAGAGGTTCGCGCAAAGTCAATTTATAATCGCGCATACTGGTCATCCTGCGCAAGCAGTTCTTGATGCGCGAAATTTTCGCCATCTCAGTGAACCCCAAAAACTGTCCCGTGCCCGGTTCAACGCTGCCGTGACGTTGCACTCTTAAGACGCGGATTGCCTTGACTTCTTGCGCACCCAAGTCTAATCGGTAGTCTGACCGCTTGGCGGTCTCTTTTTTTCAGTAAAGTTGCTGGTCCCCAAAAACGTGCTATTCCCAAATCAGTATATGACGGTCGCGCGAGGTGCCTTCTTCAAGCCAACCATGCTCCTGACGCTCGGCCTGATCGCCGCGGTTTCGCTGGCTGCCTGTCATGGCAGCCAGCAGGAGGCGGTCCTGGAGCCGGCCGCGGTGCCGACCGCTAAAGTTCAGGACGAAGCTTCCAGACAGATTCCCTCCGACCTGTACGCGGGGATGCCGATCTATCCGGGCGCCGCGATTCAGCACGTGCGCAAGCCCAAGGGCGCGATGCGCGAAATCGTCTTCGAGCTGAAAAATTCCCCGCCGCTTAATCAGATGGTGAGCTTCTACAAGGACGGGCTCAAGAAAGGCGACTTCAAGATTACCTCGTCGCTGACCATGCCCGCGCGCAAAACCTGGTCGTGCGATTTCCACAAGGACGGCCGCCCGGGGAGCGTAATGCTCTATCCCGCCGATGACGATAAAACCTCCACCACCATCGATCTGATTTACGAGATTCCCAGCAATGTCGACCAGGCACTGATGGAGCCGCGCGAAGAATTTGACGTAGTAGGACCCGGCCCACCCGGCGACGTTACGCCGGTGGCCCAGAACGATTCGCAAGACAAAGCCAAGCAGAACGAAAAGGCAAAGAGGAACTAAGACAATGGCATTACTGGACGGAAAGGTGGCGGTTATAACCGGCGCGGGCCGCGGCATCGGACGCGAGGAAGCGCTGCTGATGGCGAAGCATGGCGCGAAGGTCGTCGTCAACGACCTCGGGGGACATTTTGACGGCACTGGGCAGTCGCGCTCGCCCGCCGAAGACGTGGTTAAGGAAATCCGCGCCGCCGGCGGCGAGGCCGTCGCCAACTTCGAGAGCGTCACCGATTTTAAAGCCGCCAAACGCATCATCGAATGCGCGACCGATAATTTCGGCAAGCTCAACATCATCGTAAACAATGCCGGAATCCTCCGCGACCGCATGATCTTCAACATGAACGAAGAAGACTGGGACGCGGTGGTCACCGTTCATCTGAGGGGCAGCTTCAACGTCGCCCGCCACGCCTGCGCGTATTGGCGTGAACAGCACAAGGCCGGCAACATGCTCAACGGACGCCTGATCAACACCAGCTCCGATTCGGGCATCCTCGGCAACGCCGGGCAGAGTAACTACGGCGCGGCGAAGGCCGCGGTCGCCGCGATGGCGATTATCGTTGACCGCGAGATGCAGCGTTATGGCGTCACTGCCAACGCCATCGCGCCGGTCGCGCGCACTCGGCTTACTGTCGATGCGACCCCGCAGACCGCGGCCGGGATGCCGGCGGCGAAGCCCGGCGAATTCGATGCGTTCGGTCCCGCCAACGTCGCGCCGCTGGTCGCATGGCTCGGCAGCGACGATGCCAAGGACGTCCACGGCGAAGTGTTCCGCGTCGGCATGGGCTCGGTCTGGTTGATGCAGGGATGGCATTCGGTCGGCCGGATTCAGAAGAAGGCGATTTGGGATCCCAACGAGCTCGGCGCCAAGGTTAAGGAAGAACTCACGAAGGGCGCGACCAAGAAAGAGAGCATGGGGCAAGTGATGGCCGGTGGCGTCTAACCACGAATCAAAACCCAAGCAGTATGGGGAGAGCGCGGCCCGCAAAGGGCCGCGCTTTCGTTCCGTACTGATTGTCTGCGCCGCCAACACCGCGCGTAGCGTGATGGCGGAGCATATGCTGCGCCGGGAACTGCGCGAGCGCGGTATCGAGAGCCACGTGCGGGTCGTATCGGCCGGGATCGCGCCCTACGCTCGCGATGGCGCGCTGGTGTCGCTAGATACCCGATTGGCGCTGCGCGATGACAACATTCATCTCGGCGAAGAAGCGACCTCGACCGACTTGAAGCGCCATCCCGAGCTGCTCGAACACTGCGACGTCGTGATCGCGATGACGGATCAGCAGAAGGCTGATTTGCTGAAGCTCTTCCCCGGCGCCGATGGCAAGCCTGTGCATACGCTGCGCGAGTTTGCCGATGAAGTCGGTGACATCGAGGATCCCTTCGAGAAGGGCGACGAAAAGTTCACCCAGGTGCGGGTTGAGATTAAGCGCCTGATTCCCGCAGTGGCCGATCGGATCCTCGGCGCGGACTGGTCGCTCGACGACTGATTGACTAACCTCGTTGCATGGAATTCGAAAATCCTCCCGATTCCAAGATCCGTAAGATTCTTTCGCACCCGACTACCGTTGCGGTGGTCGGATGCTCCGACAGTCCGGCGCGTGACAGCTTCACTATCGCGAAGCTGCTTAAGGCCCACGGCTTCCGCGTGATTCCGGTCAACCCGGTCCTCGGGCCCGATGCGCTCATGAAGGTGCTGGGCGAGAAATGCTATCCCGATCTTGCCTCGATTCCCGAGCCGGTCGAAATCGTCGATGTCTTCCGCCGCTCCGAATTCCTCCCTGAAATCGCAGAGGCTGCGATCGCAAAAGGCGCGCGCATCTTGTGGTGCCAGCTAGGCGTGATTCACCTGCAAGCCGCGGCACGCGCGCAACAGGCGGGCTTGACGGTTGTCATGGATCGATGCCCCGCGATCGAATACCGTCGGCTGTTCTGACTTTCAGTATCGGAGAACGACTTGAAACTTCGCAAATGGCTCAGGGTTGAGTCGCGGACCGTTTACTGCACCCCGATTTTTGATCTCCACCGCCGCCGCTCCGCGCATCCGCAACGCGGGCAGAAGGACTTCTTCATTCTCGAGGCGCCCAATTGGGTGAACATCATTCCACTCACCGACAAAGATGAGGTGGTGATGGTGCGGCAATTTCGCCACGGCATCGAGGATTTCACGGTCGAGCTGCCGGGCGGGATGGTCGATCCCGATGACCCCGATCCCAAAGACGCGGCGCGGCGCGAAATGATCGAGGAGAGCGGCTACGACTCCGAAGACATCATCGAGCTGGGCCGGGTGCATCCAAATCCGGCGATCCAGGCGAACTACTGCTACTCGTACCTGGCGCGTGACGTGCACAAAGTTCCCAAGCCGATTTCCAACGGCGCCGAAGAGACGCAAGTCGTGCTGGTGCCGCTGCGCGAAATCCCCAAGATGATCGCATCTGAAAAAATTCTGCATTCGCTGACGATCGCGGCGTTCTCGTTCTTCCACGTCTACAATCCGCCGAAGGAAGCATGGGCGGCGCAGGCGCGAAAGCGGCATAAGGATCCCAAGGGCAAAACGCGCCCGGTCCCGAAGGTCATCAAGTGAAGGGCCGTGCTAAACTTGCCGTGAAGGATCGCGCGATGACGGCGAAGCAAATCGAGGACGCGGCGGTTAAGCTGCCGAAGCGCGATCGGGAACGCCTCGCGCGGAAGCTATTGGACACTCTTCCCGTGAAGCCTGAGGACGAAGATCCCGAGATACTCGCGGCATGGATTGAAGAAGTGGAGCGCCGCATAGACGACTTCGAGACCGGCAAGGAAGTTGGAATTCCAGCTGCGGAGGTATTCAAGCGCGTCCGAGCTTCGCTTCGCCGATGAGGGAGGTCGTTTTTTATCGACGCGCCGAAAGGGAATTTCAGCAATCGATAAGATTTTACGCCCTGCAATCCGAAAAGATTGGGCTGGAGTTCAGCGCCGAAGTTCAGCGTCTTCTCAAAAGCATTCAAGCAAATCCGGACGCGGGAGTCCTGTCGAGCAGGAGAACGAGGAAGCGGTTGTGCAAGCGCTTTCCTTTCGGAATCATCTACCGAGTTTTGCCCACTGAGGTTCACGTCGTCGCGATAATGCATTTGCGCCGGCGCCCGAATTATTGGAAGGGACGCTTTCAGTGATCAGACGAAGTGCGCTTCCACAAAACGAAATGTTCGGTCTGCGATATTGGCTTTAAGCCGTTATCGATGAGGACCTGCTGGAAATCCGCAGGGAGCAGGACCGGGGGAATCACTAGCGGCAGGAGCTGAATCGGCGAGTCGGGAATAATCGCGTTCAGCTTTCCATCCTGAATCGATTTGATGATCGGGTCGCGCCAGTAGTGCGAGGTCTCCGCGATCAGCTGGAAGAAATTCTCATGCCCGAGATGTGCGCGCGCGGCCGCGAAACCATCCCGCTCGTATTCCAGTTCGGCCTCGCGCAAGACCCCGTAAGTCTCAGGAAAGCGAATCATCTCGCGCCGATTGGCCTGGAAGGCGATGAACGACGGCGCGAGGACGTCTTCATCGGGGCGGCTGGCATCGTGCAGCGCCGCGCCGATACGCGAAACCTCCTCGCGCGGAACGAACCCGAATCCATAGGCCGAACCTTGCATCCAGTTTTCATTCTCGATTGGCGAGATCCATAAAATCGAAATAATGATGAAGGCCGTGCACCCCGCGAGCCGGCGCCACGTATGCGAATCCTTCGATGCGACTTGCACCTGCGCGATCATCCAGTCGACGCCGATGCCGCCAATGATCGTGATGAACGGCAGCGCTTCGAGGTAGTTGTGTCCCCACGAGGTGGGGCTGAGGATGCCGAAGAACAAGTACTCCGCGGCGACCACTCCGAGGATCAGTAGCATCGCCGAGTTGGCCCGAACCTCGCGCCTCACCGCGACGCATCCAATCACGAACAGCGGGAGCTGGAGGTCGAGAATCGCGAGCGGATACGTCATCACCGAGAGAAAATCGGTGCGCCCCTTCATGAAATGGAAGATGAACGTCTGAAAGAGGAACTCGCGACCGTACATTAAGTAGCAAATTCGCGTCGCGATGATCATCGCGACGCCAACCGCGATAGCAACCGTGATCGCGTCGCGCCATCGACGCTGCACCATCCCAGTGAATGCGACGATCACCCCGACTTCGATAAACGAGGTCAGCTTGATGAGGCATGCGGCGGTGAGCGCGATCGCTATCCAAGCGATCCCAGGCTCCTCATCGAGCGCGAGGAGCGCGGCGGCGACCACCAGCGGGGCGATGAAGCATTCGCGCTCGTAGACGTGATAGCGAAAGACAAGCGAGCTGGTTGCGTATAGAATCGCCGCGCTTATCGCTGCGCGCCGAGTAGTGATGCGCGCGGCGAGCTTGAAGGTAAGCAGGCTGGTTATATAGATCGCCGCCTCATTGAGGATCTCGATTGAGAAATGACTGGCGCCGAAAATCTTCAGATATCCCGCGCTGAGAAATTCCAGCAGCGGGAAATGCGGATGCACGAAGTCCAGGTAGGGCCGCATCCCCGCGCTCACCAGCCATGCGGCCTCGAGGTAAAAATCGTCCTCGACCCAAATCGCTGGATAAAAGAGCCGCACAAGTCGCGGAATCGCAAAGATGATCAGCAGCGCGGCGCCGATGTCGCTGCGGGAGATCATCGCGGGAGCGCTTTTTGAAGAAGCCCGCGCCATCTAAAAAGACGTCTCCGCCTGAAGTCGCATCACTCCCGGCGGGCCTCAATCTGTTCGACGGCGCGCTGGTCGCGATGCTGCTCACGCTCGCGCTGTTCATGATGGCGCGCAGCGGATTTCGCCGCGGAATGGAGCTGATGCCGTGGCCCGATGGCCTGGAATATGCCGCCGCGGCGGTGAACCTCGATCGCGGGATGGGTCCGGTGCTCCATTTTGGAGGCTATTCATATCCTTCGCGCTACACCGAAGGCTACCCGCTGATTCTCGCCGCCGCTTATCCGATGCTCGGCCATCGCGTCGGGCTGCTATGTCTCGCCACCGCGGTGATGGGGCTGGTCGCGATCATCGCTCTCTACCTTCTCGCCTTCGCGATGTTCGGCAGGCCGAGCGCGTTCGCCGCGTGCGTATTGTTGGCGCTGTCCCCGGTTTTCATTACGTATTCGACGCTGGTGCTGAGCGACGTGCCGACGATGGCGGTCACGATTCTGACCGCGCACATGCTCTATCGTGCGAGCGAAGCCGAAGATGCGTCCTCATCGACATCACTAGTGTGGGCGACGCTGTGCGGTCTCCTCGCGGGATTCACCGTGATGATTCGTCCTACCAACGCGACGATGCTGATTGGCATCGCCACCGCGATGTTCGTGGTTCGTTCGCGCCGGCGGCTCATCGAGTTGCTCCCGATAGCGATCGCATTCGGTTTGGCATTTGCAATTTTTCCGATCTGGCAAGGATGGACGAACGAGCGCTATCTCGGCGGATTGACCGACAGTGGCTATGTCTTCTGGGTGCCCGAGGTGTATGGCTTCTTCGCCAAAACCTTCAATCCGCGCTTTCTGTTCGGCGCGACGATGCCGGGAAATCCTTATGGCAACGTGCTTTCATACGTGCTGACGCTGACCGGCCTCGACGGGATGATGGGCGATCCCGGCGACCCGCGCTACCTGATGTATCCATTTGCAGCTGCGGTTTTCGCCGTCATCGGAATCGTCCTCGCGATGAAGTCGTCGTCGCGCAATGTTCTGCGCGTGATGTGGTTTGGCCTCGCATTCCTCGCGGTTTTGGTCGCTGTTTACCTTTTCTACTTCTTCACCGAGATCGCATTCATCCTTCCCGCAACGTTCATTCTATTTGTCGCCTCGGGCTATGGGATCGTCTGGGGAAATCGCGCGATGCGCGAGGCGTATGCGCGAGTGCGCAAGACTTCGCGCGATAGCGCGATCATCGCAGGAGTGGTCGCGCTCGACCTGATGCTCGCGATCTCGATGGTGGCCGAGACAACGGGCCGCTTAACCGCAGCGCCTGCGCAATCGAAGATCGTGCCGACGCTGCTCGCCATCGGTCCGCAACTGCAACCAGACGCGATCGTAATCAGCAACATCTCACTCGAGTTTCTGGAACTCTATCTCTCCAAACCGAAGACCGAGCTGATCGGACTGAACGCGTTCGATCCGGGAGGACAATTCACCGATTATCATCTGGCGAGGCTATATGTGAGAAAAGCCGCCGGATGGACAGGATCGGTACCGCCGGTTCTGTTTGGAGGCTCCCAGCTCTATGATGCCGAGGCGAAAACGCTCATCGACGCGATGCGCGCCGGCCGCCCGGCGTATCTTCTGATCACTCGGCCCGAGCGCGATGACTATGCGGACCTATTGAAGGATGAACTCACGCAGTTGAACGCATCGTTCAACCTCGATTCGATCGCTCAATCGGATCTTATCGATCTGTACCACCTAACGCCGCGTTGACTGGCTCCTTGGGACCGCCCCATCGCCGCCGCGCGAACGCATAGGCCGGAAACACCGTCGCCACCAATGCGATCGCGATTAGAAAGTCGATATGCGCCCCGCCCTGCGAGATCGCCAGGCCGAAGGTCGCGATCCATGTGATCAGCGGCAACGTTGCGATCAGGACGAGGCCTAATTTTCCACCGCCTACCACGAACAGTCCCTCGCGCCGGGGGCGCAGCCGGCGTAACTTCAGCAAGGCGATCATCTCGAGCACCAGCGCCGCCATATAGAAAAAGACGTCGAGGACGACCAGCGCCAGGAATCCGAGCGGCACCAGCAGGGTGAAGACGGCGCAACACCATACGATCGATTTCCACGGGGTCGCGGTAGCTTCGAGGATTTCGCCGAATGCGGGCGGCAGGTAGCTCTCGCGCGCCAGCACGAACGGCATCCGCGAGATCCACAGCATCGCGGCCTCGAACACCGCAAAGGACATCACGGCGCCGCCGAGCGCGAGCGCGCCCCCCAGCAGCGGTCCGCCGACGCGATAGCCTTCGTGCGAGAACCATCCCATCTGCCAGTCGGCGGTGCTTCGCGCGCCGGACACAGTAACCAGCAGCGGCAGGACATAGCCCGCGACCACGACTGGCAACGCGACGGCGATGGCACGAACATAGTTGCGCCTGGGATCGTGCAACTCACCGGACACCACGCTCAGATTTTCCCATCCGCCGAAATTCCAGATGACGACCGTCAGGCCCGCCCCCAGCGCGCCGAGGAATCCCGGCCCATACAACGGCTGCGTTGGCGGGGTGAAATGGATGAGATGCGGGGCGCCAATGATCACCAGCGCCGCGAATGGCGCCAGCAGTATCGCGGCCAGCACGATGGAGCTGAGCCCCACCGGGCGAATCCCAAGCAGGTTCATCCCGCCGGCGAGCCAGATGAGCGCGATCGCCAGGACTATCTGCAACGCGGGTCCGATCGGGATCAGAAAGGATAGATACGCGGCAAACAGGCCGGGATAGATCGCCATGTCGACCGCGGTATATAGAATCGTCAGATACGCTTCGGCGAAGCCGGCGAATGGTCCCAACGCTTCTTTGACCCAGAAATAGAAGCCGCCCTCGATCGGCATCAGCGCGGTAAGCTCGGCCGCCATCAGCGCGGTGGGCAAGCTAAGTGTTAGCGGCACCAGCAGGCAGAGCGCGATGGTGAGGCGAGGTCCGGCCAGCCGCACCGCATCTTCCAGGCCGTAGGCGCCGCCGCTGACCACGAGGTACATCACGCATACCAGCGGCATCAGGCCGAGCGTGCGTGTCGTCGCGCGAGCCGCGACCGACGGCGGCGACGACGACGCTGTGGATGACTCTGGGATGGCGCTCAATTCGCGGCGGACTCCTGAACCCTCGGGCACCTCTGTATGGGAGCTGTCATCGGCACGCAAGAAGATTGCTGTAACCGCGGTTGGCGGGTCGCGTCAAAGAGGTAAAACCATAATAATGTCGATCAGTGAGCCGGAAATTTGATTATTACCCACGATGCGTTGACGGTCTAAAAGTGTCATGTTAGCTGTGATTCAAGGACACTCGCGAGATTCCCGTTTCATGCGCAAAGTTCCCTCCACGTCCGCGATCGTGATTTTGGCCGTGGTTTCGGCGATCTTCGCCGGATGCACCTCGATTCAACGACCGCATCAAGGTTACACGCAAACCGTCAGCACCGATGGTGTAAATCCATTCGGCGGCACCCCCACGGTCGAGATCCCCGACGATGCCAAGGCGATGAGCGCCTTCCTCAAGGCTGAGTACGCCATGAACGAGGGCGATCGCGCCGAGGCTCTCACTCAGTACGAAGAGGCGGTCAAGTACGACCCCAACAGCGCGGAATTGCGGGTTCAGCTCGCCACCATGTATGTCCGCTCGGGCCGGCTGAAAGAGGCACTCGAGCAGGTCAATCATGCGATTGCGGTAAAGCCGGATGACCCCGACGCGCTACTGCTCGCCGCCGGCATCAACTCCGCGCTCGGCAACGATGCGAATGCCGAGCAGGATTACAAATCGGTGCTGCGCGCTGACCCCAAGAACCAGGAGGCTTATCTTTACCTCGGCACCCTCTACGCCAAGCGCGAGGACTATACCGCCGCTGAGGCCACCTTCAAAAAGCTCATCGACGCCGACCCGAATTCCTTTCTCGGCTACTACTACGCGGGCCGGGTGATGGTGGCATCGAAGAATTATCCCGCCGCCGAGGACTACTACGCCAAGGCGCTCAACCTCAACCCGCAGTCAGAGTTGGTGCTGCTCGACATGGCGATGCTGCGCGAGATCGAGGGCAAGCCGAAGCAGGCCGAAGAATATTACAACAAGGTCATCGAGGTTAATCCGAACAATCAGCAGGCGCTCAAGCTGTTGGCGCAGCTTCATGTCGGACAGAAGAACTTTGAGAGCGCGCTGACCGATCTGAAGAAGCTGGAAGGCGTCGAGACCAACCCAGCCGATACGCGCATGAAGATTGGCCTGCTCTATCTCGAGCGCGGCGACTACGATCGCGCCGCTACTGAGTTCAATTTGGTGCTCGGCTCCGAACCGGACAATTACCGCGTCCACTACTATCTCGGCACCACCTACACCGAGCTGGATGAGAACGATAAGGCAATCGCCGAGTACAACAAGATTCCGGAATCGAGCGACCACTACGTCGATTCGCGCCTGCAGCTCGCCTATCTCTATGACAAGGCCAATCAGTATGACGACGCGATCGCGGCCCTGAACGAAGCGCTCAAACAGAAGCCTAACGATACCGAGTACATGGGCTTCATCGTCGGCATCTATCAGGAAAAGAAGGACTATCCGACCGCGATCGACATTACTCGAAAGATGATCGCGATCGATCCCAAGAGCGACAAATTCCATTTCACCCTCGGCGCCCTGCTCGATGAAACCAAGCAGAAGGATGCCGGGGTCGACGAAATGAAAAAAGCCATCGCGCTCAATCCGAAAAACGCGCAGGCGCTCAACTACCTCGGCTACACCTACGCGGAATCGGGGCAGAATCTGGACGAAGCCGAAAGCCTCATCAAGCGCGCGCTGACGGTCGAGCCCGAGGATGGTTTTTACGTCGACAGCCTCGGCTGGGTCTACTATCAGAAGGGTGAGTATAAGCGCGCGGTCGAGGAGCTTGAGCGCGCGGTAACTATCACCAACAACGACCCGACTATCACTGAGCATCTCGGTGACGCCTATCGCAAGATGGGCAAGCTCAAGGAAGCCAGCCGCACGTACGACGACGCGCTCAAAAAGTCGCAGGAGAGCGATCAGCAATCGCGCCTGAAGGACAAGATCCAGGACCTGCGTACCGCGATGGGCGGGGGCGCGGCCTCTGCCGGCCACTGAGGATTTCCTCATCGCTCCCGCGACGTATGCCTCTGCGGCTACCGGCCGGCTTTCGATGCTCGTCCTGTCAGCCCTACTGCTGATTCTTCCCGGATGCGCAACGACCACTCCTCCCGAAGCTGAAGCTCCCGCGGCGGTCGGCAAGCTCAACATTTCACCGTTGACGGAAGCCATGGCGCATCGCGATCGCGCGTTGGAGTCGCTCCAGACCAGCGCCGTGATGGAATACACCAATGGCGCCGATCACGTTAAGGCGCGCGAGGACATCGTGGTGCGACGCCCGGCCAGCCTGCGCGTCGAGGCGATGTCGCCCTTCGGTGTCGCACTCATCGTCGCGGCGCAGGACTCGCGTCTGCAGATTTTCGAGCCCTCGAAGAACACGCTCATGCGCGGCACTGCCGATGCGGCCACTCTGGCGCGATTTGCGCGCATCCCGATGGCGCCGCGCGATGCGGTCGGTCTGCTGATGGGCATTGTGCCCGAGGCGCAAACCACCTCGCCACCCGATGCGGTCACGACCGAAGGCGATATGACCGTCCTGGCATATGCCGAGGCGGATCTTTCGCGGCGCGAGTTAGGTTTCCAGGACGGGCAGCTTGCGATGGTGCGTAAGCGAACTGCGGCGGGCGCGATAGATTTCGAGATCCGCTACGCCGATTATCATGATATCGGTGGAGTGATGTTCGCCTACAAGGTCGACGCCGATTTTCCCGCCGCCCAAACGCGCGTGAGCTTCGTCTATAAGCGTCCCATCGTGAATGGCGCCATCGCCGATTCGGTTTTCACGCTCACGCCCGGACCCGATGCGAAGCAAGTCGACCTCGGCATGATGCCCTCGGTGAAAGGCCGTCACGATGGCTAAGCTCGTTCGAGGGATCATTGCCGCGATGGCGGCGATTGCGATCATCGGGTGCCGCGTCCAGCATGCGAGCGACAATCACGCGAAGCAGCAGGTCATGTACACCTCGATGGTCGGCGATCCGCGTACCTTCAACCCCGTGATCGCGAGCGATTTGTATTCAGCCACCGTCATTAACGATATTTTCGAGGGCTTAATTCGTATCAACGAAGTGACCGCATTACCGGAGCCCGATCTCGCGGAGAGCTGGGAGATTGCGGTCGATCAGAAGTCGATCACGTTCCACCTTCGCCACGGCATCAAGTGGATGGATGGCGCCCCGTTCACCTCGCATGACGTCGCCTTCACGATGAAGGTGATGTACGACAAGCGCGTGCCCAACTCGGCGCGCTCGATCCTCCTGATCGATGGCAAGGAGATGGCAGTCGAGACGCCCGACGATTACACGGTCACGTTTCGCTTGCCGCATCCGTTCGCGCCGCTGATGTACTCGATCGGATTCGGCATCATTCCCGCGCACATCCTGGAGCCGATCTACAACGCCGGCCATTTCAACCAGACCTGGAACATCAACACGCCGCCGAAGGATCTCGTCGGGCTGGGGCCGTATCAGATGATTCGCTACGTGCCCGCGCAGATGGCGCAATTCACGCGCAACCCGGAATTCTGGATGAAAGATGCGCAGGGTAATCCGCTCCCGCGTCTGCGCGGCGAGACCATCCTCATCGTGCCCGACGCGAATGCGGGCTATCTGAAATTTCTCTCCGGTCAGACCGATGTCTACGGCCGCTACGATCTCCGTCCCGATGAGGCGGTCGATCTGCGCGAGAAGGCGCAACGCCTCAACCTCACGATCAAGGAAGCCGGCGTCGACAACGGCGAGTTGTTTTTCGCATTCAACCGCAACCCGCGTCACTACGTGCGCGATGGGCAAACAGATCCGAAGCTTAAATGGTTTACCGATCTCAATTTCATGCGCGCCATCGCGCATTCGGTCGACAAGCAGGGCATGATCAGCCTCTGCTTCCATGGGATGGGAGTTCCGGCGGTGTCGGAAATCTCGCCCGCCAATAAGCTCTTCTACAATCCCAATTTGAAGGATTATGACTACAACCTGCAGGAAGCCGCGCAGTTACTGGAGGCCGGCGGCTATCATCTGGTGAGTCCCGGCGTGCGCGTCGATCCAAAAGGAAATCCGTTGGAGTTCAACCTGATGACGAGCGCGGGTATCAATCTGCGCAATCAGATGTGCGCCATCTTCAAGCAGGACCTCGCGAGCCTGGGCATCAAGGTGAACTACCGGCCGCTCGAATTCACCACCATGATCGAAAAGATCGACGACAACTTCGATTGGGACTGCGTGCTGCTCGGTTTTACCGGCACCATCGATCCCAACGGCGGCGCCAACTTCCTCAATTCTGCCGGTCCGCTGCATATCTGGAACCCGGGCGAGGAAAAACCCGCGACGCTGTGGGAAGCCGAGATCGATAAGCTGCTGGTCGAGGGCGCCGCGGAAATGGATCCCCAAAAACGCGTGCCGTATTACTGGCGCATCCAGGAGATCCTGCACGATCAACTGCCGATCATCGAAACGGTGCTGCAGCTTCAGTATGTCGCCTACACCAACAAGCTGGAAAACCTCCAAGTCACGCCGCTCGGGTACTACCGGCCGGAATACATTCAGTTCAAGGAATGAGCGCGCGAATCGCCGCCTCACCTCAACGATGGGAAAATTTCTCCTGCGCCGAATTCTCAACATGATTCCGCTCATCCTCGGAATCACGTTTCTGTCGTTCCTCGTGATGTCGCTGGTGCCCGGCAACTTCCTCTCCAACCTCAAGATGAATCCTTCTATCTCGCCGCAACTCATCAAGGAGATGGAGGCGGAGTTCGGACTCAATCAGCCCTTGATGGTGCGCTATGCGAAGTGGCTGTGGGCGATGATGCATCTGAACCTCGGCATTTCGCTCGCCTATCGCGTCAGCGTGACGAGCCTGATCGGCTCGCGCGCGTTCAACACGATCATCCTGTCGGCGGCCAGCATGCTCTTCGCGTGGATGATCGCGATTCCGATCGGAATCATCGTTGCGGTCAAGCAGAACTCGATTTGGGATCGGGTGCTTTCCTTTCTCGCATTCTTCGGCATGTCGGTGCCCAATTTCTTTCTCGCGTTTCTGATGATGTATGTCGCGCTACGCACCGGACCCTTCCTCGATCATTACCTCGGCTGGTCGTTTCCGGTCGGCGGCACCTACTCGGTCGACTATGCGCAACTTGATTGGGTGAACAAAATTGGTGACCGCATCAATCACCTGCTGCTGCCGGTATTCGTACTCGGCGTCGCGGGGATGGCCTCCCTGATGCGTCTGATGCGCTCGCAAATCCTCGAAATCAAGAATTCCGATTTCGTTCGCACGGCGCGCGCCAAGGGCCTCTCCGAGCGCACCGTGATCTACAAGCACGTGCTGCGTAACGCGCTGAATCCCTTCGTCACGATGGCGGGGTATGGCCTCGCCGATCTACTCGGCGGCGCCGCGCTGGTCGAGGCAGTGATGAACCTGCAAGGCCTCGGGCTGTTGCTCCTCGAAGCGGTGCGCACGCTCGATATCTACCTCGTGATGGGCTCGGTGCTGATGGGCACGGTGCTGCTGCTGCTCGGTAACTTGCTCGCCGACATCGCGCTGGTCGCGGTCGATCCGCGGGTCGACTTTTCGTCGATGGGATCGCAATGAGCGCCGCGCCGCAACTTCACATCCCGATGCAGATTGCTCCGCCGGAGCCAAGCCGGGGTTTCCTGCACGGCCTGCGGCGCGAGTGGCGGATGGCATCGTGGCCGGTGCGATTCTCAGCGCTCTGCCTGTTGCTGTTCTATCTGCTCGCGATCGCGTCGCCGGTCATCGCGCCCTACGATCCCACCTATCAGAATCGGCGCTTGCCCGATTGTCCGCCGATGGCGCTGCATCTCAGCCCGCCATCCGAATGGTCGCACGCGTTTTTCTATGCGTATCCAATGACGATGGTCGACGCGCAGGCGCGCAAATTCACCGAAGACCGGAGCATCAGAACTTTTGTCCACCTGCTGTCGTATGGGCACCTCTTCACCACCGAACCCGGAGCGCCGCCGTTTTTTTTAATGGGTAGCGAGGGCCTCGGGCGCGATCTTTTTTCGCGCATCGTCTACGGTTCACGCGTCTCGATGTTCGTCGGACTCATCGGCGTCACGATCAGCTTCGGCCTCGGCATCACGGTAGGCGCGCTTTCCGGTTACGTGGGCGGACTGCTCGACAATCTCATCATGCGATGGTCGGAAATCGAGATGTCGTTGCCGTCATTTTATTTCCTGCTCGCACTGGCGGCGATCATTCCTTCCGGCATGAGCGCGGTCGCGACCTTTTTCATGATCGTCGCGATCATGAGCTTCATCAGTTGGGCAGGCTTCGCGCGCATTATCCGCGGGATGGCGGCCTCGGTGCGCTCCGTTCCCTTTGTCGAAGCGGCGCGCGCGCTGGGCGGCTCGCGATGGCGCGTGCTGACGCGGCATGTGATGCCGTCGGTGCTGGGCTACGCGATCGTCGCGGCGACGCTTTCGATTCCGGGCTTCATCCTGGGTGAGAGTGCGCTCTCGCTGCTGGGCCTCGGCATTCAGGAACCGGCCTCGAGTTGGGGTAATCTGCTGGCACAGGCCGAGGATGTGCAGAATCTGGCGCGCTATCCATGGATTCTGATTCCGGGGCTTTTCATCTTCCTCGCGGTGATGTCGTTTAATTTCCTCGGCGACCACCTGCGCGACCGCCTCGACCCGTCCACTCGGCGCTGATTTTCTCTCGTCATTCTGATGCGGCAAGCCCAGCGCTCGTTTCTGTCATTCCGTCGCTCTGTCATTTTTGAAGCCAGAGTTTTTATTTCTGTCATTCTTCGGCGGCGCAAGCTTGCCTCAGAATGACAAAATGAAAAGGACGCCTGCCTTAGAATCGCGAACCAAAAGAATGCTCCCGCAACCACCTCGCCCCTTTTTACCCGGCGCCGGTTTTCCTGTCATTCCGAAGCGCCACCCGCTATGGACGCTGTTCGCCTCGATGATAACTTAAGCCCCAGGTGGCGCTGCTCGAAGTAAAGTCCCTCCGGACATCATTCTTCACCGACGACGGCGAGGTCCGCGCGGTGGATGGCGTCAGCTTTTCCGTCGAACCCGGCAAGCTGATGGGAATCGTCGGCGAGTCGGGATCGGGAAAAACCGCCTCCGTCCTGTCCATCATGCGGCTGCTCCCCGAGAGCGCGAAAATCGTCGGCGGCGAGGTCCTCTTCGAAGGGCGCGACCTGGTCAAATTGCCCGAGCCGGAGATGCGCTCAATTCGCGGCGCCAAGATCGCGATGATCTTCCAGGAGCCGATGACCTCGCTCAACCCGGTCTTCACCATCGGCAGCCAAATCGCGGAGGCCGTCCGCCTCCATCAGAAGACCTCACGCGGCGAGGCGCGCGAGCGCGCGATCGAGGCACTCAGGACGGTCGGAATCGCGGACCCGCAGCGGCGCGTCGACGACTATCCGCATCAATTGTCGGGTGGGATGCGGCAGCGCGTGATGATCGCGATGGCGCTGTCGTGCAATCCGCAGTTGCTGATCGCCGATGAGCCGACCACCGCGCTCGATGTCACTATCCAGGCGCAGATTCTTGACCTGCTAGCCGACCTGCAATCGCGCCTGAAGCTCGCGGTGATCCTGGTCACGCACGATCTGGGCATCGTCGCCGAATATGCCGATGCGGTGACGATTCTTTACGCCGCGCGGGTGATGGAACAGGCGCCATGCGCGGCGCTATTTAAGGAGCCGCTCAATCCGTATACCAAGGGACTGCTAGATTCTATTCCCGGCGTCGATGGTACCCGGCACCATCGCTTGCAGGCGATTCCGGGTACGATTCCGAGCGCGCTCAATCCGCCGTCAGGATGCCGATTTCATCCGCGCTGCCCGGTGGCGATACCCAACTGCGCTAAGATAGATCCTCCATTGGAGGAGAAGAGACCAAACCATCATGTCGCCTGCATCCGCGTCTAGTGCCGTCCAGAGTGCCGCCGTCGCCGCGGCCGGCGCGCTGGTTCGGACTGAGAACGTCTCAAAGGAATTTGCGGCGGGATCATCAGGCGTGCTCGGCGGCGGCAAACTCACCGTCAAAGCGGTCACCAGCGTCAACCTGGAAATTGTCGCGGGCGAAACGCTGGGGCTGGTGGGCGAATCGGGCTCCGGAAAATCGACGTTAGGAAGACTCATCCTCCGGCTCATCGAGCCCACCTCAGGGAAGGTCTTTTTCGAAGGCCGCGACCTCTCGACGCTGACCCGCGCGGAGTTGCGGCATCTGCGCCGCGACATGCAGTTGGTGTTTCAGGACCCCTATGCCTCGCTCAATCCGCGCATGCGGGTGCGATCGATCGTGGGCGAGGGAATCGAGATTCATCGCCTCGCGCGCGGGAAAGAAAAACTCGATCGCATCGCCGAGCTGTTGAAGATGGTCGGGATGGCGCCCGATGCGATGACGCGCTATCCGCACGAATTTTCCGGCGGGCAGCGCCAGCGCATCGGCATCGCGAGGGCGCTCGCGGTCAAGCCGCGCTTCCTCGTCCTCGATGAGCCGGTCTCGGCGCTCGATGTTTCCATCCAGGCGCAAATCATCAACCTGCTGCAGGACCTACAGGAGCAGCTTAAGTTGACGTATTTGTTTATCGCGCACGATCTGCGGGTGGTTGAGCACATCAGCAATCGCGTGGCGATTATGTACCTGGGCAAGATCGTCGAGATCGCCGGGCGCGACGAGATTTACGCGAACCCGCGCCATCCCTACACACGCGCGCTGCTGTCGGCGATTCCGTCGGTGAGCGCGGTGGGCAAGCCCGAACGCGTGAAACTTCCGGGCGAAGTGCCGAGTCCGGTCAATCCGCCGGGCGGCTGCAGCTTCCATCCACGCTGTGCATATGCGAAGGATATCTGCCGGACGACGGAGCCGCCGCTTCAGCGGGGCCACGGCGAGCATGCGGTCGCGTGTCACGTTTTTCCCGCGACCTGAGGTTAGTAATCAATGGCGGCGCAAAATGATCGACCCGGCCTGGTGAAAGTGGGCGGCAGGATTGCCGAAAATCCAACCCGAACCGATTCGCGATCGAAGGATCCGCAACAAGGCGGCGACGCGCTGTTGCCTAACGCCTGGGTTCAGGAACGCACACGGGTGGCCGTCGGTCAGGGAGTCAACGTCTCGGGCCGGCTCATCTTCAACGAGCCGGTACGTATCGAGGGGACCTTCCGGGGCGAGGTGACCTCGTCATCGCTGGTGGTGATCGCGGAAACCGGCACCGTCGAAGGGAAAATGAAGGCCAGTAAGCTGGTGGTGCTGGGTGAGATGCGGGGGGACATCGTGGATGCGACGCGGGCCTATCTAGGCTCACATGCGCGCGTCTATGGCGACATAACCGCGGAAAACCTCACCGTATGTGAAGGGGCCTACTTTAGCGGCAATGTGCGAATGACATCGCGTCGCGGACCGGAACCCTCGAAGGCAAATTAGCACCGCTATAGTACTGGTTGAAGCATCAACCAGTGATATCGAGCCGGGCAGCCTTACCGGACAAACCTCGCAGATAGTACAACCTCGCCCGACGGACCTTGCTCCGCGAAAGCACCTGGAGTTTGTCGATGCGCGGGGAGTGCAGCGGGAAGATCCTCTCGACCCCGACCCCATAGGAAATTTTGCGCACCGTGAACGCCGCGCGATTGCCGCCACGGTTGATTTTGATCACCACGCCCTCGAACGCCTGAATGCGCTCTTTCTCGCCCTCGCGAACCTTCACATGGACGCGGACGCTGTCGCCGACGCGGAACTCAGGGAGGTCGCTTCGAAGACCTCGGTCTTCGACCTTCTGGATGATGCTATTCATGGGAAAATGCCCTCGGTAGAGCAGGTCAATTTACCGGAACCTCATCGGCGACTCAACCTCGCGTCCGCATGCCGTTTGGCAGGTAGTCCTCATCGAGGATTTGGGCCGGGGTCCATGGGCATTGTGGCGGGAAGATGTGTCGCACTTTCTCGCGTCGCATCTCCACGGCCGCTCGTTTGGTCGCGGACACGTAAGTCTTCTCGATAAAGTGCGGAACCTGTTGGCGAAGACTTGGACTTTGCGCAAGAAGCTGCTCGACCTGATCCCTCTGCTCCAACAGGGTTACTTTCCACGAGGTCGACCTTTTCCCAGGCTGATATCTCCACTTAAGAAGATGTACCAGGATAACCCTGAATCGGTTTCGAAGCTCGCGCGGAAGGCCCCTCGCCAAATCCTCGACCTCCTCGATCAAATTTTCCAAATCCAGATCGTGGAAGCGCCGTTCTCTCAATGCGCTGACTTGGGAGAGCAACCATGCATAGAAATCATCCTCGTAACCTGACCTGCGTGCCGGCCCGCGAGGAAGACTCCCTGGCGATGTTGCGGTGGTCTTCATGAAGTCTAGTGTGGCGCGCGTAATGGATTCGCGCAAATCGCTCACCGGCCGCGCAGGCGATCGAGCATGATGCTGACCGCGGCGCGCACTGACAGATGGTTGTAATCGCCGGGCCCGAGGATCGCATTGAGCACGATGTCCGCGCGCTCGAGAACGGCGGGGGCAAGTCCGAACCCAGTGCCGAACAGAATCATCATCGGCGGCGCATCGGGAGCCTCAAGCTTTCGACGGAGGTCAGATGTCATCATACCGCCCGAGGTGCGCGCCGAGGTATGCACGATCAGCGGTCGTGATCCTCCGATGTCGGAGGCATCGGCGATCGCGTCGTCGAGGGTATCGACGATTTTGATTATCTCCAATGCCTCACGCCGGCGGCCATCGAAGCTGCGTCCGAAGTCGAAGCGCCAATGATCGATCACCGTCGCGGCGAACTCGCGCTGCTCCGGTATAGGATGCACGATGTATGCGCGCTTCACGCCATAGGTATGCGCGGACCGTGCGATGTCGTGGAGATCGAGGCTGGTGATCGCCGAGGTGACGATGCGGCCGTTGCGGTCGACTACCGGATGATGAATCAACGCGAGGAACAGATCTGACATCTACGGCTTTCGACGTCCGAGTAGATCGGGGCGGCGCTCTTCCGTGCGTTTCCGCGCCTGCGCCTCGCGCCACGCGCGAATTTTGCCATGGTCGCCACTCAATAGGATCTCGGGCACGCGCATCCCCCGAAACTCCTCGGGCCGCGTGTATTGCGGATACTCCAGAAGATCCGCGCTGAACGATTCTTCGATCACCGATTCAGCATTGCCCAGCACTCCGGGCTGCATGCGCGCGACCGCCTCGATCAAAACCATCGCAGGGAGCTCGCCGCCCGAGAGGACGTAGTCGCCGATGGAAATTTCCTCATCAACCAATGCGCGAACGCGCTCATCGACGCCCTCATAACGACCGGCGATCAGCAGCAGACCGGGCTTGCGCTTGGCGAGTTCGCGCACCTTATGCTGCGATAGCGGCGCGCCCTGCGGCGTCATCAGGATACGCCACAGATCTGGATGCTCGGCCATCACCGCATCGATAGCTGCGGCGATCGGTTCCGGCCGCATCACCATGCCGCTTCCTCCGCCGTAGGGCTGGTCATCGACCTGTCTGTAATTCCCGAGACCGAAAGGCCGCAACGGATGCGGTTTGACAGCAATGATTCCCTGTTCAATCGCACGTCCGACCATGCCGCCGCGAAACGGCGACTCGAACATCTCCGGGAACAGCGTTATGATGTGAAATTCCATCGGGCGTCGGCGTCTTTCCGCATTATTGTGACATCTCCCCAACTTGCATGGGAACGTGCGGTTTCACAAAATGGGGTCACTCAGCTGAAAGTGTCGCTATGCTTACTCCCCAACAACTCGACGAATTCCGCCGGTGCGGAATCGTGCGCATGCCCGGCGCGATATCGGCGCGCGCGGCGGCGTCAATGTGCGACAGCGTATGGGACATGATGGCCCGCAATTACAAGGTTCGCCGCGACGATCCCGCAACGTGGCCGGCGCAGCGCATCATGGGAACCAAAGAGCGTCCCAAAGCGATCACCGTCGCGCAGGTCGTGAATCCCACGCTCCGCGCGAACCTCGATCAGCTCCTCGCGCCGGAAAAATGGGACTGCGATCAGCATTGGGGTTCGCTGCTGGTCTCGTTCCCTGGCGCATTTCCTGAAGCGCCCAATGGATGGGACGTGCCGCATGCGGGTTGGCACTTCGATGCGCCGATGGTGCGCGCGCTGCCGGATCTTTACGGCGTGCGGATGTTCGCTTGCCTCGCGGAGGTGGCGCCGCGCGGCGGTGCGACGCTTGCTCTCGCGGGTTCGCCGCGGCTTGCGCACATGCTCGCCGACGCGCGTGGCGTGGCCAAATTGCGCTCGGCCGATATCCGCAAAGGCCTGATGCAGCGTAATGAGTGGATCAACGAGCTGTGTTCGCATCGGCCCGCGCTCGATCGCGTGGAGCGCTTCATGCAGCAGGGGACCACACTCGAAGATGTCGAAGTCCGCGTGGTCGAGATGACCGGCGAGCCGGGCGACGTTTACCTCGTGGATCCGGTGATGATGCACGCGGCTTCGCCCAACCGCCTCGCGACGCCGCGCATCGTCCTTTCATCGACGGTCTATCAGCGCGGCGTTGACTGGAGTGCGCTCTACAGCGCTGAGCGCGAGGCGGCCGCGTAATCAGGTGAAGCGCGCGGCGGGCTGCGAGGTCGGAAACTTCTTCACATACTGAAAGAACATCGCGAGCGCGCGGTCGGCGTCGATGAGCAGGCCCTCGCGAAACCGAATCGTGCTCATGATCGGCGTGTCTTCCTCGATCAGGCGCTGAAAAAACGCCTGCCCGATCTGGATGCGTTGCGCACGCGTCTCCTCGTCACCCTCTGCTAGCGGGGTCGCGGTCACCGACCATCCGTGCGTGCGGCCGTCGGGCGTCGGCGTGCCGGTCGCCATCGAGAGCACACTCATTCCATTGAGCTTGCCGGACAGTGCGATGGTGTTGGTGCCGCTGACGCGAATCGACTGATCGAAGATGCCGAGTTGCGGATCCTCGAAGCGCACATCGTACTCGATCTTGTATGGTCCGACGTGGATCTGATCGGGATTGCAGTCGATCTTGAGGCCATGCAGGACGCGCAGATGCTGAAAGTCCATCGAGTTGGTGAACGGCACCCACGGCTCGACCGGCAGATCGAAGGCCTCGGCAGTGCGGAAATCGAGATCGGAAGCGCTATAGCCCGGAAAATCGGGAACATCGTAGAGCGGCTCGGGACCGTTGAACGCCCAGATGAGGCCCCACTTCTCCGCAGTAGGAAATTTGAACAGCATGGCGGCTTTCGGGATCTTGTCGGAGGCGGGAATCTTGGTGCATCCGCCATCGGGGCCGTATTGCCAATGATGAAATGCGCAGCGGATATCGTCGCCGATGACTTTGCCCATGCTCATGTCGGCGCCGAGATGGCGGCACCATGCGCTCATCACTGCGGGTGTCCCGCTTTCGCCGCGATAGACGACCGCGCGGCCTTCGAGGAAATCGCGACCGATGACCTGGCCAGGCGCGACCTCATCGGAGCGTGCGATCGCGTACCAGCATTGATGAAACCGGCCTGCTGCTTGCTTTCCCCTTGTGGGTTTGCGAGTTCGCGTAGCCGTATGCATCGCGCGTGCTGCCATGTTGCTCCCCCGAAAGCGGAATTCAGTTGAACGTAGGCATCCGAATCAGAAAAAACTCGGTGTCCTCGAGGACCTCGAATTTGGTGCCCTGATCGCGCGCATCGACGAACCACGCCGAATGCTCATCGAGTTTCTCGCCCGGCAAACTCTCGACTGCAAACGCGCCCTTGGTCACCAGTGCCAGTTCCGGCGATGGGAGCGCACCAAGCGTATGGGTCGCGCCACGCGGCCCACGAACGAAACCGACTTCCAGCCCGCGCTCGCCGAAGGAGCCGAGATGCTTGTAGTCGAAGCCGCCACCAATCGCGCGCCATCCGAAGTTTTCCGGATGCATTACGATCGGCTCTTCGTATCGCGGCGGCGGATATTCGAGGTCGCGCTTGTTGACGTACTCCCAAATCGCCTCGTAGCCGTCCTTGCGGCGCGAGCGACCGTCATCAGTGGTGCGAGTGAACACGCCTTTATCAAAATTGCCGAGATCGGAAAGCCGCTGGTAGCCGTCGTTGAGCTGGCGATAGCTCATGAAGCCGTAACCCGCGGCGCCGCCCATCTGCACGATGCACACAATCGAGCCGATAGTGTCCTGCTGCGGCCCGTAAAAGGTGCCCTCGGGAAAATATCCGACGGCGCCGGCGGCGAGATTCTTGCCAGGCGCGTAGTTCATCGAGCCTTCGAGGCAAAAGCGAATCTGATCGAAATTATGCCGATGACGCGGGGTGTAGTAGTCGCCCGCGGTGCGCACGAGGCTGAACTCGAAGTTGTCGGGGGCGCCATCCGCACCTTGGATTAGGCGTTTGAAATCGATGCCCCCAGAGCGATGGCCCGAGACGGTACCCCATTCGGTGGTGGCAACGCGCGCGGTCTTCATGGAGGTGGCCTTAGCGCGCCACCCGCGATGGCGTCAAGCATCCCCGTCTAGTGAGGGTTCTCCGCGGCAGCAAACCCGCGCTCCCAAGCCGCAGTGTCGGTGTATTCGAGGTGCCTGCTGATCAGCCCGTCGCGGACCGTCCAGACGTGGGCCCAGTTGGCATCAACCACCCGTCCAGTCGATCGCACCACGCATCGTTCGTGGCCGAGCACGACCACGTCATTTCCGGCAATGATAAATTCGTCCGGTTGGAAAATTTGAAACTCGAGCGAATCTGCAATGATGGTAAGGAATTGTTCCAGACCTTCTCGACCGCGCCACCTTCCCGCCATTGGAACCTTGTCGGAACCAAATAAACGCAGATCAAAATCGTCGGTCACCAAACTCAAGCGGGCAGGAATGTCTCCTTCGACGATCGCTTTGTAGATGCGTTGCACGACTTCGACAGCCGGTTGATTGCTCATTGCGCTGAATTTTCGATGGCATGCGCGACTGCGTCAAGCGATGCCGCCGCTGGCCGGGTTCGGGCAATTCCTGGCAGGGGCGCTTCGCGAAGCGCCCGCAACGATGTGCCGGTTGCGAAGATCTCCGCGCGCGCATCAGCGCTGCGGGTCGTTCGCGAACGACCCCTACGAGCAACCGGCACGGAGGCAATGCTGAACCGGGATCTGTTCACCGCAGATGCGGAAATAGAGACAGTGCGTTGGTGCGTCCGATGGCGCGGAAGTCCTCGGGCGACAACAGCTTGCTGCCCATCAATTCGTTGAGATGCGCTGCCACGATCGGCTCGGGAGTGTGAACATAGTCGCTGCCATACAGGATGTGCGAGCGTTCGGTCATTTCGAGCAACGGCGCAAGCGCGTTCGAGCCCGGCGATCCTGCGAGATCGTAGTAGAGCCGACGCAACTGATCCTCCGCGCTGGGAGAGATGGCCCGCTCCGCGAGGCCTCGCGCGAACATGCCGATTCGGCGAGCGAGAAACGGCAGCGTGCCGCCCGCGTGGGGAACAATGATGCGAAGCTTGGGACATCGCGCCAGCGTGCCGCTGAAGATCAGGTTGACCACCGCGCGCGTGCTGTCGAACGTGAATTCGATCATCGGGCGCGGATATCCCAGCGCGCTCTGCTGCCAGCATATCGGCGAGGTGGGATGAATGAAGATTACCGCGCCGCGCCGATTGAGCTCATCGAAGACCGGATCGAGCCGCTGGTCTCCCAGGTACACGCCATTGAAGTTGGTCAGCACGACGACGCCATCGAGCTTGAGGGTGTCGAAGGCGTAGGCGATTTCTTCCAGCGCGCCGTCGACGTCAGGAAGTGGGAGGCTGGCGAAGCCGCCAAAGCGCCCGCGATGATCGGCCATCATGCGCGCGGCGAATTCGTTGACCGAGCGTGCGAGCGAGCGGGAGTGCGCATCGTTGCCGAAATGAACTCCGGGAGAGGAGACCGACAGCATTCCGGTTGCGATACCCATCCGGTCCATCATCGCGAGCGCGCCCTCGGCGCTCCATTGCGGCGCAGCAAATCCATCGGGCCAACTGCCGATGGCATCGATCATTTTCTCGCGATACTCGGGGCTCAGATAGTGGAAATGGACATCGATGCGGTCCGTGAATGTGTCTGTCATCACGATGGCCTCTGGGACGGTAGGTAATGCGCCGCCCGCAACCCGTCAAGCGAGGCCGCGGCACAATCTCAGATCACATCGTTGCAGGTGCGCAGGAAGCCGCATTTGAGGCACCAGTATTTGCAATGCCCCATCGGTTTCATCGGCGAGCCGCAAGCATCGCATAGCGTGGCACCGCGCTCGGCCTCCAATTCGGTCTCAGAAGATTTCGATCCGCGAGACTGGTCCGATTCCATCGTCGTCCACCTCCACCGCCCCTGAACAGTTGCTACACGTTCGACGAGGTTTGACAAATACTTAACATCAGTTAATAATCTCCTTCGTGAAAGTAGCTCCGAAACGCGCGGGCGTCGCGACTGCCAAGACGCGCCACATCCATGAGGCGATCGAGCAACTGGCGATATTGGTAGATGTCTTCGAGCGCCGGCGCGATACCCTCGCGGCAGAGGCCGGCGTCACGGTCGAGCAATGGCGGGTGATGGAGGAAATCGGCTCGCGGCGCTTCATGCCCTCGATGTTTGCGCGCCGCCGAGAGAGTTCCGCGGCGGCGGTTTCGCGCACGCTGCGGCAACTGCTCGATGCGGGACTGGTATCGGTCGCCATCTCGCAAAATGACGGGCGCAATCGCGAGTATCGGCTGACGTCGACGGGCGAGCGTGCGCTGGCGGATTTGAAGCGCAGCCGCGAGGCCGCGATCGAATCGGTCTGGATGACGCAAGACGCATCGGAAATCGAATCCTTCGCCGAGTTTGCGCGAAAACTGGTGCGTGCGATTGAGGACTATTCGCGGCGTGGAGACCGCCAGGTTTCCGCGATCGAAAATTCAGTAGGGGAGTAAATATCAGATGGCGGCTTTAACTCTGTTCGATAAAATCTGGAACGAACATTCCGTGATGGAGAAGCCCGGTCAACCTAGCCTGCTCTACATCGATCTCCATCTGATTCACGAGGTTACTTCGCCGCAGGCCTTCGAGGCGATGCGGGTGGCGGGTCGCAAGGTTCGCGTGCCCGGCCGCACCTTTGCGACGCTCGACCACAACATCCCCACCGTCGATCGAGATCGTCCCATCGCCGATCCCGACTCCGCGCTGCAAGTCGAGATGATGAAGAAGAATTGCCGCGAATTCGGCATTCCACTTTATGATCTCGCCTCTCCTGATCAGGGCATCGTGCACGTGATCGGCCCCGAGCTGGGACTCACACAGCCCGGGATGACGATCGTATGCGGCGACAGCCACACCGCGACCCACGGCGCGTTCGGCGCGCTCGCGTTCGGTATCGGCACCAGCGAAGTCGAGCATGTGCTGGCAACGCAATGCCTATGGCAGGCGAAGCCGAAGACCTTTTCCATCAGCATCGATGGCAAGCTGCTCCCGGGCGTATCGGCCAAGGACATGATCCTCGCGATCATCGGCCGCATCGGCACCGACGGCGCGACCGGATGCGTGGTCGAGTATCGCGGCAGCGCGGTGCAGGCGCTCTCGATGGAAGAGCGAATGACCGTATGCAACATGTCGATCGAAGCGGGCGCGCGCGCCGGCATGGTAGCGGCGGACCAGAAGACCGTCGACTACCTGCGCGGCCGCAAGAATGCACCGAAGGGTGCGGAATTCGAAAAGGCGGCGGCAAAGTGGCTTACGTTCACGAGCGATGAGGGCGCGAAGTTCGATCGCGAATTACGCATCGACGCCAAAGACATCGCGCCGCAAGTGACGTGGGGCACCAACCCCGGCATGGTGGTTGAGGTCACGGGCAAGGTTCCCGATCCCGCCGCGATGAAGGACGAGGGCTCGCGCAAATCGGCTGAGGCGGCGCTGGAATACATGGCGCTCAAGCCGGGCACGAAGATCGAGGACATCAAGATCGATCGGGTGTTCATCGGTTCATGCACCAACTCGCGGATCAGCGATTTGACCAATGCCGCCAATGTCGTCAAAGGGCGCAAGGTCGCGAATACTGTGCATGCGATGGTGGTGCCCGGTTCGCAGCACGTCAAAGAAGAAGCTGAGAAACTCGGCCTCGACAAAATCTTCACCGAAGCCGGATTCGAATGGCGTGAATCCGGATGCTCCATGTGCCTCGGCATGAACCCGGACATCCTGAAGCCGGGCGAACGTTGCGCGAGCACCTCGAATCGCAACTTCGAAGGACGACAGGGCAAGGGCGGCCGCACCCATCTGGTCGGCCCCGAGATGGCAGCCGCGGCGGCGGTGGCAGGGCATTTTGTCGACATTCGCAATTGGGGGAATGACTAAAATGAAGCTATTCACGAATTTTACCGGTCTGGTCGCGCCGCTCGATCGATCCAACGTCGATACCGATCAGATCATCCCCAAGCAGTTCCTCAAGGCGGTGGTCCGAAGCGGGCTGGGGCGGGGACTCTTCTTCGATTGGCGCTTCACCCCCGAGGGCAAGGACAATCCCGCCTTCGTCCTCAATGAGCCGCGCTACAAAGGCGCCGAGATCCTGGTGGCGCGCGCCAATTTCGGCTCCGGCAGCTCGCGCGAGCATGCGGTGTGGGCACTGCAGGACTATGGCTTCCGCGCGGTCATCGCCCCGTCGTATGCGGATATCTTTTTCAACAATTCAGGCAAAAATGGATTTCTGACGCTCATCCTCAAGCCCGAGGAGGTCGACGCGATCTTCCAGGCGATCGCGAAACATCCTGGATATAAACTATCAGTCGATCTCGCCGGGCAGAAAGTCTTCGACGAGGCTGGGTGGTCCGCACATTTCGAGATCGCGCCGCATTCCAGGCGTGTCCTCCTCGAGGGCCTCGATGATGTCGCGCTGACGCTGGAGCACGCCGCCGCCATCGCCACCTACGAGCAGCAGCACCCGATTCCCTATCGATAAGGGCAGTCCCGGGATGCAGCCGCGGGTGGCCTCTTCGTTCGTTCGCGGCGGGAAGGTATCCTTATTATAGCGACTCTAGCCCAACCATAGCGCATCCTATGTCGTCGTGCTGGGCGTAGCAGCGCCGACCGGAGATGGGAACGCCAAGACCCGGGTGCGCGCAAAAAGGGGATCTCGAATGAAGCGGCTCGTGATCGCGTTGTTGGTTCTTAATGCCACCCTCTGGGGGTCTTACTCTCCAGGTTATGGCGACCAGGTATCGCGTCTGGAGGGCAATCATCCGGGCGAAGCGGAACAGCGTCTTGTAGTAGGAAATGCCGACGCCAATCAACCGCTCACGATGGAGATCCGGCTTAAGCCGCGTAACCTCGCGCGCCTGGATCAGCTGCTCGCCGAGATTCAGGATCCTGCCTCGCCCAATTATCACAGTTTTCTGAAGCCCGGAGAGTTCGATCGCGAATTCGGACCCCGGCAGCCGGATATCGACGCGGTGGCGAATTGGCTGCGCGGCGAGGGATTCACGATTGCCTCGACCTCGGGGTCAGTCCAGTTCACCGGCTCGGTAGTGCAGGCGGAGCGGACTTTTAGCGTCCACATAGCGAAGTTAAGCGCGGTCGAATATTCGAACCTGGAAGATCCGGAAGTGCCAACGCAGCTGGCGCCGCTCATCGGCTATATCGGCGGGCTCGATAACCTGATGCATTCCGAGCCTGTGCTCAAGATCCCGGCGGGTTCCAAGGCGCTTCGGACCATCGCGCCTCCGGGGCACAAACTAAGCCGCAGGAAAGCGCTCTCGAACATTGCGGTAGGCGCGTCTGCGCTGGCGCAGGATGTCATCATCAACGATGGCGAAGCATACGGCGACGCCGATATGCGCAACACCTACGATGTGCCAGCGGATTTCCAACTGGGCACTGGCGATTGCATCGCGATCGTCGGCACCTCCGACATTGTCACCGCGGCCCTCACTACCTTCACCAATCAGTTCAGTGACCTGCCGGCGATCGATCTCACTCAAAAGCTGGTCGGCTCCGATCCGGGAACCAACGGCGACGATGTCGAAGCATACCTCGACATCGAGTGGTCGCATGTAATGGCGCCCGGCGCGCCGCAGGTTTTTTACAAGGGAGCGAGTCTGGTCAGCGACATTTCCAAAGCGGTGAGCGACGACACTTGCAAAGTCATCAGCATCAGCTTTGAGTTCTGCGGCTCTCCCAATTCATTTTACACCGGCACCCTCGATCCCCTGTTCGCGAAAGCTGCGAGCCAGGGCCAATCCGTCTTCGTGTCGACCGGAGATCACGGCGCGGCCGGCAGCGTTGACGTGAATAACAAGTGCGTGTCCGGTAGCAGCCGGACGGTCAGCGAAATGGCGGCTGATCCGAATGTGACCGCGGTCGGCGGAACCCAGATCCTGCATCCCAACTACGACCAGAACGGCATCGATCAGGGATATCCGGTCGAGACGGTGTGGAACGATCAGGAGGATGGATCTTCCGGCGGTGGCGCGACCGGCGGCGGCGCCAGTCAGATATTCGCGAAGCCGAAATATCAGACCGGCCCCGGCGTTCCCAATGACAGCAAGCGTGATACGCCTGACGTAGCGCTGCTGGGCGGCTCGCCCGCGGTATTCATCGGCAGCAATTCCGGCTCCAATGGGGTCCTCATCTGCTGTATCGACGGGACCAGCCTGGCCGCTCCGCTTTGGGCCGGGGTCGGTAAGGATTTGGAAGCGCAACTTGGCCCCTTGGGAGCGCTGAACACGACCATCTATGAACTAGCGCGGCAGCAATACGGAACTCCGGGCACCGACAATGGCTTCCACGACATTACCTCGGGCAACAACAGTTTCGGCGGCGTCCAGGGATTTTCCGCCGCTACCGCTTACGATCAGGCGAGTGGATGGGGCTCGATCGATTTCGAGGTCTTTGCCGCCGCGGTGAAGAACGGCCAGTCCGCGCCATCGACCTCGATGGTTGCAACACCGGGGCAAATTAGCTTCGGCAATCTCGATGCGAGCAGCTCCTCCAAGGCGCACAAGGTGAGTATCGCGAACAAGGGCAGTGTCAATGCGACCATGGGAACGGTCAGCGTTGCGGCCCCGTTCCAAATCGCGCCGGGAACCGATCTTTGTTCGGGGCAGAGCGTGGCCCCCAAAAAGAGCTGCACCGTGATGGTGCTGTTCTCGCCGAGTATGCCGGTGGCGTCGTCCGGATCGCTGTCAGCGCCGTACAATGGCGGTTCCGCAACGGTGAGTCTGTCGGGCAATGGCACCGTGGTATCGCTTAAGGCTCCCACCTTGGTCTCATTTTCTCCGGTGGCGGTGGGATCGAGCGGAGCGCAAAAGGCCATCGCGATTTCAAATCTGAGCGCGACCGCGACCGTGCAGATTGGCACCGCGGTACTGCACGGACCTTTCATTAAGGGAAGCACCGACTCATGCTCCAACACCTCGCTCAAACCGAAAGGAAAATGCACGATCGGAGTAGAGTTCCAGCCAACTTCGCCAACCACCACCGCCGGTTCCCTGGGTCTCACCTTCACCTACGGGGTGAATGCCGGCACACCGCTGGCGGTTTCGTTGGTGGGCAAGATCAAATAGCGCCAGCTCGCGGTGGTGGGCGGGGCCGGTTCAGAAACTGGACGAGCGGCGATGCGCCCTCGTCCAACCCGCAACTTGACCCGGGCGCCATTACCGCCTACGGGTTGAAGATGGCGGTTGGAAAATGCGCCTCTCGCTCCGAATAGCACTTCTATTGGTATCAGCGCTCATCGCGGCGCCGATGCCGGCCCGTATCGCCGGCGCCGATGACGCAAAACCCTACTTTCTGGTGGCCAGCCCCGATATGGGTGACCCGGTGTTCCGCGACTCCGTCATTATGATGGTGCCGACCACCGAGGCGCCGCTGGTCGCCGGCGTTATCATCAACGAACCGACCGGGACCTCGGCGCGCGAGCTGTTTCCGCATGTTCCATCGCTCAAGGACGATAGCGACGGCGCCTACTACGGAGGACCCATTGACAACGGTGTGCCGACCCTGGCGATTCGCACGTCGCATCCGCCGGACCGAGCGACCCAAATCATTGAGGATCTTTACGTGAGCACCGACTCCGAGACGATCGCGCAAGTTCTCAAGGATCGTAAGGCCTCGCCCGATTTGCGGATCTTCATCGGCCGCGCGCAGTGGCTTCCCGAGCAACTTCACGCCGAAATCATGCAGGGCGCATGGTATGTGGTGCCCGCCGACGCCGATCAGGTTTTCAGCACCGACCCGACCCATCTATGGCACAAGCTGGTGGAACGCGGGCAGCTTCAGGAGACCAACTTCATCCTGCCGCCGGCGCGCGCTCCGCAATAGTCGCGCTTCAAAGGCTGCGGCCGTCGAAGTGGCCCAGCTTGATGCCCGCGGTGTCGACGCCCTCGAGGCATCGCACATTGATGGAAGTTCCCTCGTCGGAAGTAATGTACGGCGCGCATCCGCAGTTCGGGCAGAAATGATGTTGGTACTTGCCGCTGCGGAAAGTGTAGGTACCGACGTTCGCTTGCGGCGTTTTGAGATGCAGTTTGTCGTTACCCACGAACCAATGGAGGTAGCCGTGTTTCGTGCAAATGGTGCAGTTGCACTCGGCAAGGGAATCGATGGTGCCGTCGACCTCGAACCCGATTTTTCCGCAGTGACATCCGCCGGTGTAGCTCATTGTGATTCTCCAGAATGTTGATGGTTTAGTTTCCCGCGGCGAAGGCTTTTCCAACCAGCGCCTGCGCCTCTTCCTGAATGCTCCTTAAATGCTCCTCGCCCTTGAAGCTCTCGGCGTAAATTTTGTAGACTTCCTCGGTCCCCGAAGGCCGCGCGGCGAACCATCCATGCTCGGTGACGACCTTCAATCCGCCGATCGAAGCGCCGTTGCCGGGCGCATTGGTCAACGTCGCGATGATCTTTTCGCCGGCGAGATCCTTAGCCGTGATCTGATCGGGCGACAACTTGCTGAGGATCTTTTTCTGCTCCGCGGTCGCCGGCGCATCGATGCGTTCATACACGGGGGCGCCGAACTCGCGCGTGAGCTCCTGGTACAGAGTGCCGGGATCGCGGCCCGCTTGCGCGGTGATTTCCGCCGCGAGCAAGGCGGGAACGATGCCGTCCTTGTCGGTGGTCCATACGCCGCCGTCGCGGCGCAGGAAGGATGCACCCGCGCTTTCTTCACCGCCAAAACCGATCGAGCCGTCGAGCAGCCCGTCGACGAACCATTTGAAACCGACCGGAACCTCGACGAGGCGGCGTCCTAGCGCGGCCGCCACGCGATCGATCATGCTGCTGCTGACGACGGTCTTCCCGGCCGCGGCGTCTTTCGGCCAGCCCTCGCGATGCTTGAACAGGTAGGAAATTGCTACCGCGAGATAGTGATTGGGATTCATCAAACCCGAGCTGGGCGTCACGATGCCATGGCGGTCGCTGTCGGTGTCGTTGGCGAACGCGATATCGAAGCGATCCTTCATCTCGACCAGCCGCGCCATCGCATAGGGCGAGGAGCAATCCATCCGGATTTTGCCGTCCCAGTCCACGCTCATGAAACGAAAAGTAGGATCGACGGCATCATTCACCACCGTGGCCTTGATGCGGTAGCGATCGATGATCGGTCCCCAGTAGTGCACGACGGCGCCTCCGAGTGGATCGATGCCGATGCGAACCCCTGCGTTCGCTATCGCATCCATGTTCACGACGCTCTGAAGATCGCTGACGTAGGACTCGACATAGTCGTGGCGATGCGTGCTCGGCGCGTTCATCGCGCGCTCGAAAGGAATGCGCTTCACCTCGCGCAGTTCGTTCGCAAGAATCGCGTTGGCGGATTTTTCGATCGCGCCGGTGACCTGAGTATCCGCCGGGCCGCCGCTAGGCGGGTTGTACTTGAAGCCGCCATCGGCCGGAGGATTGTGGGATGGGGTGATGACGATGCCATCGGCGAGGCCGCTTTTGCGCCCGCGATTGTAGGTCAGGATCGCGTGCGAAATGACCGGCGTCGGCGTGTAGCCGCGCGCGCTATCGATCATTATCTGCACCTCGTTGGCGGCCAGCACCTCCATTGCGGAAGCGAACGCGGGCTCCGACAACGCATGCGTATCCATGCCGAGGAAAAGCGGACCATCGATGTTTTGCCCTTTGCGATAGGTACAAATCGCCTGGGTGATCGCGAGGATGTGCGCCTCATTGAAGGCGCGCTCGAATGCCGAACCGCGATGACCCGAGGTGCCGAACGCCACCCGCTGCGACGCAATCGCGGGGTCGGGACGTTCCGCATAGTAGGCGGTTATGAGGCGCGGGACGTTTACCAGCATCGAGGGGGGCGCCGGTTTTCCAGCAAGCGGATTCAACTTCATAAATAAATGCCGAGATTTCGCTTCTTATGGGTTTAGACTAGCACTGGACGAGTCCGAAAGTCTGGGGTCGGTTTTCATAACGATTGCGGGATCGTGATCATCTTCCATTTTCGCCACCGGAAGTCGGTGCTGCGCCACGTCACGAATTGTTCATTTGCGTGCGATCTTCTGCCCCGCATATAAGGAGGCTTTGGCCGTGGACCAGCCACTTTTAGGTTCCTAAGGACCGGGGCGCATGCTCAATTCAACCGACCACACATCAGTTACCGCGATTAAGCAACGAATTTTGGAAAACCTCGAACGGGCGCTGGCCAGGCAGCCCAACTATGCCACGCGCAACGACTGGTACACCGCGCTAGCGATGACGGTGCGGGGGTTGCTCGTTGGCCACTGGTACAGCGGCACCGATGTGCGATCGTCGAACTATGAGCGCGTGGTTGCGTATCTCTCGGCCGAGTTTCTTCTCGGACCCCATTTGCACAACAACATCATCGGTCTGGGAATCTTTCCACAAGTTGAGCGAGCAGTCGCTGAGTTAGGCCAAAATCTGAAGGACCTTATTTGGCAAGAACAGGAGCCGGGGCTGGGGAATGGTGGTCTAGGGCGCTTGGCCGCCTGTTTCATGGATTCGATGGCGACCCTCAAGATGCCAGCGATAGGGTACGGTATTCGCTATGAGTTCGGTATCTTCCGCCAGGAAATTCGCGACGGATGGCAAGTGGAGCTGAGTGATGAATGGTTGCGCAACGGCAATCCGTGGGAAATCGCGAGGCCGCAGAATTTCCACTACGTAGGATTCGGCGGGAAAGTCGAACGTGTCGCGGATGAGTCCGGAACCATGCGCACTCGATGGACTCCTAATCGCGTCATCAAGGGAGTCGCCTATGACACGCCGATCCTCGGCTACCACGTGCCATGGGTGAATCTGCTGCGCTTGTGGAAGGCCGAAGCGCATGAGTCTTTCGACTTCAGGGCTTTTAACACGGGCGACTACTACGGCGCGGTGGAAGCAAAGGTCCAATCCGAGAACGTCACCAAGGTCCTGTACCCCAATGACGAACAGGTCAGCGGCAAAATCCTTCGTCTTGAGCAGCAGTACTTCTTTGTCTCCTGCTCACTGCAGGACATGCTCAGGTTACATCGCCTGCGGCGCCGCTCGATAACCGAGTTTCATAAGTACTGGACGATTCAGCTCAACGATACGCATCCTTCGATTGCGGTGGCGGAACTGATGCGTCTGTTACTCGATGACTATAACCTTGGTTGGGACGAAGCGTGGGAGATCACCCGTCACACCTTCGCTTACACCAACCACACTCTTCTACCGGAAGCGCTCGAAAAGTGGCCGTTGCGGATTTTCGAGGAATTGCTGCCGCGTCATCTGCAGATCATCTACGAGATCAATGCGCGTTTCCTGGATCAGGTGCGGGAGCGCTATCCGAACGATGTGCAACGGATCGCGAGCCTGTCGATTATCGATGAGAGTGGCGAACGCTATGTAAGGATGGCTCATCTAGCTGCGATCGCCAGCCGCAAAATCAATGGCGTCGCCGAGCTTCACTCGGAGTTGCTGAAGCGCGACGTGATGCGCGATTTCGCCGAGCTCTATCCGGAAAAGTTCACCAACGTTACTAACGGAGTGACGCCGCGGCGCTGGCTCGCGGTAAGTAATTCCCAGCTCACCGATCTCATCACACGAAAAATCGGCAACAGCTGGCTTTCCAATCTCGAAACCGAATTGCGCCAGTTTGAAAACTTTGCGGATGATTCGGAAGCGCAGTCCGCGCTGCGCTTGATCAAGCTTTCGAACAAGCGCGCGCTCGCGGAACTGGCTGAACAGACTACCCGAATAAAAATTGACCCGGAGTCTATGTTCGATGTGCAGGTCAAGCGCATTCATGAATATAAACGCCAGCACCTCAATGTTCTTCACCTCATCACGCTTTACAACCGGCTGAAGCGCAACCCCGGGATGAGTATGCCACGGCGGACCTTCGTCTTCGGCGGTAAGGCCGCTCCCGGCTATGCAATGGCCAAGCTCATCATCAAGCTGATCAATTCGGTGGGCGAGGTCGTAAATGCCGATCGCGAAGTGGACCATCGGATCAAAGTCGTCTTCATCCCGAATTTCAACATCAAGACCAGCCAACTGATCTATCCGGCCGCGGACCTATCCGAACAGATTTCAACTGCCGGCAAGGAAGCCTCGGGGACCGGCAATATGAAGTTCGCGATGAACGGCGCGTTGACCATCGGCACGCTGGATGGGGCGAACATCGAGATCATGAACGAAGTCGGGGTGGATAATTTTTTTCTGTTTGGTCTGACGACCCAGCAAGTTTTCGCGATCCAGGCGGAGGGCTATCGGCCACGCGAGTTCTATGACCGCATCCCTGAGTTGCGCGAGGCGATCGATGCGATCGCAGGGGGCATATTCTCGCGGGGCGATCAGGAGATCTTCCGTCCGCTAGTCGACTCGCTTTTAAATCACGATCCCTTTTTGGTGCTCGCTGACTATCAGTCGTACATCAATTGTCAAAGCCGCGTGTCGGAGGCGTTCAAGGACGAACGGAAGTGGGCCCGGATGTCGATTTTGAACATCGCCCGCATGGGTCGGTTTTCTTCGGATCGAGCGATTCGGGAATACTACGAAAAAATCTGGCAGCTCTGATTTGTTTTTAGTTTTCGCTCGACTCCGTTTCGCTCCGCCTCGGGTATGGCTGCGCCCTGGCGCGGTCGGTTCTACAGGTGCGGCATGACCTCGGAGGCCAATTGCTCCAGGTGCTCGCTTTCATCGAACACGGGATTGAGGAGAAAATGCTGCGCGCCCGCCCGCACCAGTTCGTTCAGCTTGTCGATGACTTCGGCGACGCCGCCCCAAATCGAGACGCGCGGCGCCATCTCGGCATTTTTGTAGCGTGCGCCGAACCATTCGCGCAGCCGCCGCTCCGCTCGCTCGCGATCGTCGTCGAGAGCGAGGTAGACCCGCTTCGAGACCGGAAACTTCGCGGGGTCGCGCTTCGCTTCTTCGAGGAGACGCCGCAGCATCGTGCTTTGTTTGATGAAGTCCGCGGTCGTCGACGAGCCGGCGCCCATCCATCCGTCGCCATGGCGCACCGTGCGCTTGAGCGCGACCTCGTCGCGCGCGCCGAACCAAATCGGCGGATAGGGCTTCTGCAGCGGCTTGGGTTCCATCGCGACATTTTCAAAATTCCAGAACTCGCCGGCAAAAGTCGCGCGCGATTCGGTCCACAGCGCCTTCATTACCTTCAGCACTTCGACAAAGCGTCGCGAACGGTTTTCTTTCGGGATCCCGAAAGCCTGCTCCGGCACATGCGGGCCGCCCATGCCGACGCCCAGGATCAAGCGCCCCTGGCTTAGTTGATCCAACGATGACAGCGATTTCGCCAAATGAATCGGATTGCGCGTTATCGGCAGAATTACCGAGGTGCCGAGGCGCACCCGCGCGGTCAGCGCGGCGGCGAAAGTGAGCAGCGTGATGGGCTCGAGCATCGGCGAGTCGCCGAGGATCTGTTCCTGCACCCATACGCTGTCGTAGCCGAGGGTTTCCGCGCGGCGGAGATAGTCGCGCAGGAAGCTGCACATCGGCCGGCGCGCTGGTTTGGGGAATCGCGATACCACAGGGAGTCTTACCGGTCGCCATGGTCATGCTCTCCTGCCGCTCAGTAGACCACATCCGCGATGAGAATCGTAAGCGACCGCGAGCAGTCTACGGTCTGGGGTGGGCCTTGAAGAAATTCCAGATCACATCGGTGGCGTTGATTTTGTTGCTCGACTTGCCGACCAAGCGCTCAGGCAGCCGATTGATGCCGCCGGGCCATACGTGGCCCATGTCGTCGATAAAATATTCCACCACTATCGCGCCGTCGCGGCAGTCGTCGAAGCTGATCGTCTCGACGCCGCCGGCGCGCGCATCACTGGCCGGGTCCGCGTCGCATCCGTTGAGCTGGCGCCATTGGGCGAGGTTCTGCTCGATGGGCGGCTGTTCGATTTCCTCGCCGCGAATCCTGAGCACGCCGCCGTTGGGGAGTTCGAGCGGATCGTCGCGCCCGATGATGTAGAGCATCGGGGTGGGGCGCTTCAATTGATGATCATGAACCAGGAGATGACCGGCAACCGGCGCAATCGCGGCGAGCTTATCGGATAGTTCCACGCCTGCGCGGAAGGTCATCGAGGCGCCGTTGGAAAACCCCGTGACGAAGATTCGATGCGGATCAGCCCCGTAGCGCGTCTCGAGCGTATCAATGATGTAGGCGAGGAAATCCACGTCGCCATCGTTGCGTTTGCCGGAAGCATGGCGCCCCGAACCCTCGTTCCAGGTCTGCGGATTGAGCAGAAAGCTGGGTGGCAGCTTCGGATGTTCCGCGACCCCATCGGGAAACACCGCGATGAAATCCTCGCGATCGGCTTTGCGATCCCATCCGGTTTGTTCCATCGCCTGCTGCCCGGTGCCGCCCGCGCCGTGGAGCATGATCACCACCGGGAGTTTGCGTTTGGGATTGAAGGTGGCCGGGACGTGCACGATGAAATGCCGATCGAAACTCCCCAGCCGCACATTCTCGACGCGGTCCCACGGAGCGATAGGGGGTGCGGTAGTGCTGGCCGCTTGCAGGCATTGAGGGTTGCCTGCCACCGCGAGGATCACCATCGCGGCGCCCATGACTCGGAGCCTGTGGATGCCCCTGAGCATACGGTCAAGCGGTTTCACACTTTGTAGTGTACGCTACTCGGGGCGGCAGGTTTCATGATGCAACTGCCTTTTTGATTTGGTAGTTTGCGAAAGACTTCGCGTTGCCTGTGGAGGAGATCGGAGGAAATGGCTTGCGTATTGCGCTGATTGGACAGGCGGCTTTCGCGGAAAAGGCGCTCGAGGCGCTGTTGCAGCATGGCGAGCAAATCGTACAGGTTTTCGCACCGCCCGATCCGCCCTCGGGTCGCCCCAATGCGCTAACCGTGAAGGCGCGCGAGTTGAACTTGCCTCTCAGTCAGCCGGCCTCGTTCAAGACCGATGCCGCATTCGATCAGTTCAAGGCGCTCGGCGCTGACCTTGCTGTCCTCGCATTCGTGACGCTCATCGTTCCCGAGCGGGTGCTGTATACGCCGCGACATCAATCGATCTGCTTTCATCCCTCACTGCTGCCGCGTCATCGCGGCGCGAGTTCGATCAACTGGACGCTGATCGCGGGCGATACGGAGACCGGGGTGAGTTGGTTCTGGCCCGACAAGGGTCTCGATACCGGCCCGCTTCTCCTTCAGAAAAAGATCCCGGTCGAGCCCAATGACACGGTCGGAACGATTTATTTCAACCGGCTGTTTCCACTCGGCATCGAGTCGATGATCGAGGCGATCCAACTGATCAAGAGCGGAAGCGCGCCGCGCATCGTGCAGGATGAAAGCAAAGCGACCTACGAGCCGATTTGTCGCGATGAACATGCGAAGATCGATTTCTCGAAGCCCGCCAATGAGGTGCACAACCTGATTCGTGGATGCGATCCGCAGCCGGCTTCATACAGCGATACCGGCGGACGCCGCATCAGGCTCTACGAGCCATCGCTAGAGGTCGGTGGAGTTAGTGCGGCGCCGGGAACGATCGTTTCGATTGACGGGAATGGGATGAAGATCGCGCTGGCGGGCGGCGTGCTCACGATTAAGCGCGCCCGCATCGAGCCGGCAGCGAAAAAAGTCACGCCCGCCGAGTTGCTGTCCTCCGGCGAGATTCGCGTGGGCATGCGGCTGGGGTAACTGGGAATTTAAACTTGACAAACCCAAGGCGCTAAAATCGACGCGGCGTGACAGGCCGGATTTACCGCTGCCAAATTGGCATAGTTAAGTTTTGGGTCGAGGCTTGCGCTTTTCCTTGGCTACTTCTTTGATAACGCCCCGTCATCTCGAGACGATAGCAGAATCTACGGGGTCACCCCGCATGCGCGTAACATATCCTGATGCCGTCTGAAGGTTTGCAAAGACTTCAGTGCGCCCTTCTGCGCGCTATCCAAGAGAGGGCCTGATGCCTGAACAGAATTGACTTGGATCGAAGCAGATAATTTGGCCTGAACATTCGGTGGCAAGGCCCGCGCAAGTTGGTAGTTTACGAAACTGTCGGCTCGTATTTCTGGGTGTGACCCTCGGGCCAGTTTGCAAGCATCATCGAAACTTTTGTGTGTTGCCGGCAGGACCGGTGCGACCAAAACCGTTCCTACCTGATCACATAAGACAATCCAAGGGTAGTCTGGTACTCCCGGATTTCCGGTTATGCGAAAGATGTCCCCAGGGACCAATCAATCTTTCTCTAGCTCGCGAAAGAACCACTCGATTTTGGCAAGACCTTCAACATCGGCAATGTCTTGGTCCGATCCATGTTCAGCCTTTACAAGATCCTCAACTTGGATCGGGATTGATGAGCCCTTTGGGTCTACCCATTCTGGTAGAAGGTGTGACTCACCACTCAACTCAAACGGATCCTTTTGTCCATGTTTCGCATCAATTGCTGCGAGGAGTTCTAGCTCGAAGCGTGAGAGTTCGCTGGTGTCTATTTCTTCCCGCAAGCGGACAATATAGTTTGCCCCGGTTTCTATGTGGTTCCGCCAAGCGTCGCTGGGTCTGTGGGGATTTCGGACCAGGCCGAGCAGGTTGCTCAATACCGGCCCATAATCCATTGACACCATTTGATCGCCAGTTATAGGCGTTCCGCGCCGGAGAAGGGCTTCTCGATCTGCGTAGTACAAGAGCTTTATCAGCAACATGTAGTTCAGGCTTCTACCGTGCCGCTTCAAAAGAAATGCTGCAGCTTGAGTGGCCTTTTTTTCGTTGAACGGGAATCCCACGCTTCTATTATAGGCATTTTGTCAAGTGACTTGGCAGATGCCTAAAACTGGCGTATTTACCTGAACTTTTTCGCTAATTTCGCGGCGGTTGGTGGAAACCATCACGCTGTCGCGCCCCGATGCGCGTATTCTTCCGCCCTGTGATCGACCATATCGTGGCGCGTGAGATAATCGCCCCATATGCGTGTCGGCGCTCTGCAAATCGGTCATCAGGCGCGAGCTTAGCTCGGCATTCTCCGTGATCGCCTTTCGGAGATTTGGCGCAGTCACTTTGTCCATGACGATTGAGCGTACTTTCCCGCCGCGCTCTACCAGAGAGAAAACCGGAATCTTGCCCTTGCCGCCGGGCTTGGAGCGTCCCTCGCGTTCGTGGAAATGCTTGTTCTTTTCCTTCCTGCCGACAAAGGTTATATCGGCCACGATTACGCCCGACAGCTTCTCTTTCAACGGGTAACTTCACTACCTCTTTCTCGCCTTCGGTTTGGCGGGTTTGCCGACACCGAGCTTCTTCTCGACTGCGACCACGGCTTCGTGTGCGGCCTCCTTGATTTGTTCGGCCGACAATTCGACATCCTGTTCAAGCGCCTCGACGAGGCCGGATGCCGTGACGCGACGTTCCTTTTTTGGTTTCTCTTTGGACGATTTTGCCATTGCTCAATCTTGCCAGTATTGCGAGAAGGAACCCAAACTTACGCACGAGGCTTGCCCTCACCGGGCAGTAGATTAGGATCGAAACGCGATGAGGCTCTGCGTAGGGACATCCAAAGGGATCGTCATCCTGGATCCTGATCGAGGCTCAACCCCCCTGATGGTGCTGGCCGATCCCTCGCCGGTTTGGTGCATGGCGCAGGATTGCGAGGATCCAGGCTGCATCTATGCCGCTTCCAATGATGTGATCGCTCGTGGCCGCGCCGTGTTCGCGCGTTCGGAGGATGCCGGGCGTACCTGGGTGGAGATGGCGCCGCAGAGCGCTCACGAAGAGGAGATTTGGGCGATGGCGGCATCGCCGCAGGTCGCCGGACAAGTCTTTATCGGGACCTCGCACGGCAGAGTGCTGCGCAGTGACGACCGCGGGCGCACCTTTCACGAGCTGACCGCATTTCTCAAGGTGCCCGGGCGCGATGGATGGAGCTTTCCCCCGCCACCGCACATCCCCCATGTGCGCACGATCGCCTTCGATCCAGGTCTACCCGGGCTGATGTATGTGGGAGTCGAGGAGGGTGGGATTTTCCGCAGCAATGATGGCGGGCAATCCTTCGAATCGCTCAACCGCGGGCTCTACGATGATGTGCATACGGTGGCGATCGATCCCGGAAATTCACGCCGCTTGTACGCCACCACCGGGCGCGGGTTCTATCTTTCGAACAACGGCGGCGGTTCGTGGCGTCAGGTCAAAGAGGGATTCCATCGCACCTACACCGTGCCGCTAATCGTGGCCGGAGGCGAACATTCGACGATCTACACGGTAGCGGCGGCGACCCCGCCGCCCATGTGGCGCGTGGGTACGCGTGGCGCCGACTCAGCCATGTTTCGCAGCGACGATATGGGAGAGTCATTCCATACCGTGGCACGCCGCGGCGGAGTGCATCGCGCAATGGTGATGCGATTTCGCAGCATTCCGGGAGACCCCGGGGGCTTCTTCGCGGTTTCCGATGACGGGACGGTAACTCGAACAAGCACGGACGGCGAAGCATCGGAACCGATTACCATCGCGGAAAAATTACCGCCCGCGTACGACCTCATCATCGTTCCATAGCAGCGAATAACGCGCCCCGGCATGGCGGTTTCAGGCAGTCATTCGGGTTGCTACTTTTCGCCTCGGTAGGGCCTATTTCAGGCTTTACTGGCCTAAGCCCGCCTCGATGTGCTATGCAGGATCGTTTTCGATTCAATTTGACTATTTAGTACGGCAATACGGTCATGAGGGCAGTCGGCTTGAGGAACCTAAGTTTTTCGCGTTGGTTCGCGGTGGGTGTGGGAGCGTTTCTGGGAGTACTGGTTGTCTCGGGTTCGGTCAGGGCCAGCTCACTTTATCAAGCTTCGATGGGCTCGAGTGGCGTTACGGTCGGACCGCCGCCGAGTCCGGTGCTCTGGACCTACTATCAGACCATCCAAATGGGTCAACTATGCCTACCAGGCTCCGCTCCCGGGCCGGGTCTCTGCAATACCTCGAGTAACGCTGACAACATTCTGCGCCTGATCAATCCGAATGGTGCGGCGAACGCCAACCTGGCCGGCGCCAAAGCTCAGACAGTTTGCGCGATGATCTATATTTTCGACACTGACCAGGAAATGGGCGAATGTTGCGGCTGCCCGCTGAGTTCGGCCCAGTTAGCGACCTTCTCAGTGATAAGCAATCTCACCTCGAATTGGGCCTTGGCGGGCGCATCCGATGGAGCAGATGACTTCGATCCCGCCAACGGCCTTGGTGCAATCGCGATTGTTGCGGCTACGCCAAATGCGACCCCTCTTTGCACCGGGAACAGCGGAGCCTGCAATGGAGGTTGCGACCCAACTAATGTTCCCGGTTACTTGGTTACAATTGCCAATAACCTGCTCGGGAGTATTACCCACAATCAGATGGTTGCCGGGAACCCCCTGGACGGACGGGCTGTTTCGGGCATCAACGAGGTCTCTCTCTACGATGATGGCGGGGGCGATCCAGTAAATTCGATCTATCTCCAGACGCAGTGCGGAGCGCTGATCGGCAATAGTTCGGGGGCAGGCGTATGCAACTGCCCGACCGAATAGCATTCTAGTCAAGCGAATTGCGTGCTCTCGCACGACAATTGTCTTTTCGTGACATTTTTACTGGCCTATTCTCTCTTAAATATGCTAAATTAATCCCTGATTTGATGTTTCTCATCGCGGCGGGGGCAACGCTACGTTTAAGAGAGGAGAACGGTGTGACGAATCATGTCGCGAAAGAGCTCGCAGTAGCTCTAGGAGCTTGCCTGCTCGCAATGGCGCTGTCGGGGCCTACCCTGGCTGCGTCGCCACATCAGGGTTCGGTGGGCTCCAGTGGTGCAGCGGTGGTTACCGGCTCATTACCGGGCCAGGTGCTTTGGGGCTACTATCTGACCACGCAATCAGGTGAACTCTGCCCTCCGGGCGCGAACACAACGGGGGACATTCTGTGCAATACCGAAGGTGCGGGAGACAACATCATCCGTCTCGTGAACCCCAACGGGGCGGCAAACGCTAATCTTGCGGGCGCCAAGGCGGAGACCGTCTGTGCCATGGTCTACGTTTTTGACGACGACCAGGAGATGGGCGAGTGTTGCGGATGCCCCGTAACCTCGGCGCAGTTAGCGACTTTTTCAGTGGAAAAGAACTTGACCTCAAACTGGGCACTTCGGGGCGGCGAGTCCGCGGCGCACGGGAGTGGCGCTATTGCCATCGTGGCAGCGGTGCCGAATGCTGCTTCCACCTGCACTGGTCAGAGTGGCACTTGCCATGGCGGTTGTGACTCGACCAACGTTCCCGGATACAGTGTGACGAACGCGAGCAATCTCCTCGGGAGCCTCACGCACAACCAGGCGGTGGCACCACATTCCCTAGGCATAAGTGAAATCGGTTTCTTTGACGATGGTGGCGGCGACCCGACCAATCTCATCTACCTGCAGGAGCAATGCGGAGCATTGGTCGGCAATAGCAGCGGCGGCGGAATCTGTAATTGCCCGACCGAAGGGTAGCCAATCAGGCGGAATGATGGCCCGGCCCAAAAAGTAACCTGGCTCAGCAATATCCACCATAATGCCGAGAGTGCCGAGGACGGTACTCTCGGCATTACTTTTTGGGCGTGGTGTGCCGAGAGAACGGTCCGCCTTCCCGCGGCCTTCAATCCAGTGGAACGTCACGCGAAACTTTCGACCCCGGGTCCAAATGGATTCCATTGAGGGTTGCGTAAGGGCGTCCGTGGCCGGAATGATTTTCGACGTAGACATCGTAGTTTCCCGGTTCCAATGTGATGCGATGCTCGGGGGCGGGTTCGCTGACCGCAACCTGGCTCTGGGTGCCCGCCCGATACACGATCACGCGTGAGGTCTTGTCCATCGCGAGTTTCGCGAGCTCCGGCTGAATCGTCAGCTCAGCGTGCTGCACCTCATCGAGGGTGAGGTTCGCGCGCCGGCCCGGGATCAGCGTAACAGCGTGCCAATCGTAACCCTGCGGCGGCGCATCGACTTTGACATCGACCATCGCGGGCGCAAACAGTAACTTCTCGCCCGAGAGAAACGTCGCAAGCCGGGTATGAGGAGCGTCGGTTTGATTGACGGTCACGCTGAAGCCGGGGTCGTGGCCGTCCTTGTCTTTGACCGACACCGAGAGCGCCGCGGCGTTCGAGATCAGCACGGTGTGGGTGCGGCCGGCCTCGATTGCGATGTCGTCCTTGCTGATAGTGCCGCCAATCAGCGGGAGCCGGAGCTTATAGGTTCCCGGCGCCAGCGCGATGGTGGCACCGGGCGTCACCTTCGCGACCACCTTACCATCGGGAGCAATAACCTCCGCCTGGTTTTTCGCGCCCGCGCCGAGCTCGCCCATCACGTCGAGCTTGAGATTTCCGGTCGTGGTCGCCCCGATAGTGAGCGCGGCAATCGCGATGGCGAAAACGTGAAGCAGGGAAAAGCGGCGCATAAATCTGTCGCTATCATACACATCGGCAGTTGATGCGCGTAGGAGGGAAGCGCTACAAGCCCATTAGAAGCGGGAGTCAACCATAGTGAAAGTCATCTTTGAGAAAAACATCGAAATCCCGATGCGCGACGGATGTGTGCTGCGCGGCGATTTGTTTCGTCCGGACGGCTCTGAAAAGCTCCCCGTCATCATCAATCGCACGCCCTACAATAAAGCGATGCCGATGGTGTTCGCGCTTACGATGGATTCGCTGCGCGCCGCGAGCGCCGGCTACAACGTGCTGATCCAGGATTGCCGCGGACGCTTCGCCTCCGACGGCGTATGGGATTGCTTCACGGTCGAAGCGCGCGATGGTTACGACACCGTCGAATGGGCGGCGCGCCAGCCATGGTCCGACGGCAACGTCGGCATGTACGGCGCATCATATATGGGCGCGACGCAATGGCTCGCCGCGACCCACGCGCCGCCTCATTTGAAATGTATCTCGCCCCTGATTACCGCGAGCGACTATCACGACGGATGGACTTACCAGGGCGGCGCGTTCTCGCTGTTTTTCAACGTGAGTTGGACGATGGGCGCATTGGCGCCAGCAAGGCTGCTGCGCGAGCGCGATCAAAATCGCTCGGATAGCGCGCTACTCGCCGAGCTCGGTACGACCGTCGGATCGATCGATCGGATGCGCGAGAAGATGGACTTTCTGCCGCTGCGCGACTTCCCGATGTTTCGCAAGGGCGCGCCCTACTTCTTCGACTGGCTCGATCATCCACGCTACGACGAATACTGGAAAGCGCTCAGCATCGAAGAGCAGCACAACAAAATCACGGTACCCGCGCTCAACATCGGCGGTTGGTACGACATCTTTCAGGGCGGCACCATTCGCAACTACACCGGCATGCGCGAGAACGGCGCAAACGATGGCGCGCGGCGTGGCCAGCGGCTGATGCTCGGCCCGTGGCATCATGCGGTCCCGCTCGCGAACCTGGTCGGCAGCGTCGACTTCGGGATGGCGTCGAGCCCGATTTCGATCGACCTCGATGGCATCCAGCTGCGATGGTTCGACCATTGGCTCAAGGGCGCCAAGAACGGTTTCGATGCGGAATCGCCGGTACGCGTCTTCACCATGGGCATCAATCAGTGGCGCGACGAAAAAGAATGGCCGTTGCCGGGAACCGATTTTCGCCGCTTCTATCTGCATAGCCGCGGCCGCGCGCACTCCGCTCTCGATGACGGCGCGCTTTCCACCGCGCCCCCCGGCGATGAACCGGCGGACGTATATCTCTACAACCCGCTCGATCCCGCACCCACCATCGGCGGCGGGCTGTGCTGCTATCCGGGCGCGCTGCAGGGCGGCGCATGGGATCAGCGCGAGGTGCAAACCCGCGCCGACGTGCTCATCTACTCGACCGAGCCACTGGAGCAAGACCTCGAGGTAACGGGTCCGGTGCGCCTGGTGCTTTATGCCTCATCCTCGGCGCCCGACACCGACTTCACCGCCAAGCTGGTCGATGTGAATCCGTGCGGCTTCGCCCGCAATCTCACCGATGGCATCATTCGCGCGCGCTTCCGCGAATCATTTGCGCACGAGAAGATGCTGGCTCCTGGTGAGACCACGGAATTCACCATCGATATGTGGTCGACCTCGAACCTATTTCAGAAGGGACACCGCATCAGGCTGGAAATCAGCTCCAGCAATTTTCCACGCTTCGATCGCAATCCCAATACCGGCCATCCGTTGTTCGCCGATGCGGAGACCCGGCCGGCGATTCAGACCGTGATGCACCATCGCGGTTTCGCCTCGCACCTGGTGCTGCCGGTGATTCCAGCGCGGCGGTAGAAGGAGGACCTCGATGTCAACGCCAGGCACCCGCGTCATGGCATGGGCAGCGGCGTGGGAAAGTTGCAATCCCGATAAAGTCGCAGCGCTGTATGCGCGCGACGCAACTCATGCCAGCGCGGTCGTAAGTCAGCTCTATCCGGAGGCGCAAGCTTCGGTGCTCAAGGGGCGCGACCAGATTCGCGAATACGCGCGCCGCGCAACGGCGAGGTTCACCACACTGCGCTTTGAGATTGTTTCGGTGGTCGAAAGCGATACCAGCGCCGCCGTCGAATATCTCCGACATTCGAATCTCGATACTGATAAGCCGGCGCACGTACTGGAACTCATCGAATGGGAGCGCGAACGGATAAAATCGGTCCGCGTATTCCACTTCTAGGGCGCCGCCGGAACCTTAGATGAAACTGTCGACCCGTCTGTTCGGGAAATCCTATCAGTTCAAATCCATCAAGGAGGTGCTCGCGCGCGCCAATGAAGCGCGCTCCGGTGATGAACTCGCGGGCATCGCGGCGCGATCCGAACAGGAACGCGTTGCTGCGAAGATGGTCCTCGCGGAGCTCACCCTGCGTGACCTGCGCGAGAATCCGGTGGTGGCCTATGAACATGACGAGGTGACTCGCGTCACCGACGATGCGATCGATCGTGCCGCCTACGACTCTATCGCGAATAAGACCGTCGGCGAATTTCGCGAATGGCTGCTCAATGACGAAACCAACGAGGAGCAGATCGCGCGAGCCGGGCGCGGATGTACCGGTGAAATCGCCGCGGCTGTTGCAAAATTGTCATCGAATCTCGATCTGATCACCCTCGGCGCCAAGGTTCGGGTTGTTACCAGGGCGCGCACCACCATCGGTTTGCGCGGACGACTCTCGACGCGTCTTCAACCGAATCATCCGCGAGACGATCCCGATGCGATTGCGGCGTCGATCTACGAGGGCCTTGCGTATGGAAGCGGCGACGCGTTGATCGGCATTAATCCTTGCATCGATGAACCGGCCAATCTCAAGCGCCTGCTCGACCTCACCGCCGAGATCATCGAGCGCACGGGAGTCCCGACCCAGAATTGCCTGCTCGGCCACGTCACCACCCAGATGCGCGCGCTCGAAATCGGCGCGCCAATCGACATTCTGTTTCAGAGCCTCGCGGGTACCGAGAAGGCGTGCGGCGGATTCGGGATCAACGTCGCGATGCTGGATGAAAGCTATCGCGCGATTCGCGAGCGCGGTGCGCTCGACGCGCCCAATCTGATGTACTTCGAGACCGGCCAGGGCTCGGAGCTTTCCGCCGATGCACACGAGGGTGCGGACCAGGTGACGCTTGAGGCGCGATGCTATGGCCTCGCGCGACGCTACAATCCGTTTTTGGTTAACACAGTCGTCGGCTTCATTGGGCCGGAATATCTCTTTGATGCGAAGCAGATCACGCGCGCGGGCCTGGAAGATCACATGATGGGAAAGCTGCTCGGGGTGCCGCTCGGCGCCGACGCCTGCTACACCAATCACGCGCGCGCCGATCAGAACGATTGCGAAAATCTCGCTCTGCTGCTTGCCGCCGCCGGATGCAATTATTTCATGGCGTTGCCGATGGGCGATGACGTCATGCTCTCCTACCAGTCTACGAGTTTTCACGATGCGGCAGCGTTGCGCGCGGTGCTGAATCTGCGGCCGGCGCCGGAATTCGAACAATGGTGCGAGGAGCGCGGGATTCTGCGTGATGGGAAACTCACGCGCCGCGCCGGCGATCCTTCGCTCGTCAACAGAACGAGATGAGGAGGCTTGAGCCTGGTGGCGCAGAAACGCCGGCGCGGCTGGATGTCGGCAGAGCCGGTGCGCGTTACAAGACCGCCGCGCTGCTGAAGTTTCGCGCCGACCATGCGCGCGCCGTCGATGCGGTGATGACCGAGGTCTCCAGCGACTGGCCGCGGAGAAATGGTCTTGTCGAGCTCCAAAGCGAAGCCTCCACGCGCGATGACTTTCTTCATCGTCCCGAGCATGGCCGCCGATTGCGCGCCGACGCAATCGCGAAGCTCAAAGCGCTCCATAAGCCCGTCTCAAAGAAAGGAACCTCGAAACCATCGGTGTTGATCTTCGTCGGCGATGGTCTTTCCTCGGCGGCTGTGGAAGCCAACGCAGGACCATTGATGGGCGCATTGAAAAAGGCACTGGAGGAGAAATACCGCCTCCTGAACCCGATATTCGTCAGGAACGCGCGCGTCAGAATCGAGGATCATATTGGCGAGATTGTGCGGCCCGAGGTGATTTGCATGATCGTTGGCGAGCGCCCGGGCCTCGCGACTGCGGAGAGCCTCAGCGCGTATGTCATCTATCGTCCGCGGTTGAGTTCGTTGGAGCCGGATCGCACCGTCATCTCGAATATCCATCGCGGTGGAATTCCAATTCGCGAGGCGGCGAAGAAAATCGCCGGGCTCATCGACGATGCGATTCATCATCGCGCCACCGGCGCCAAGCTCGCCGCGCAGCTCCCGCCGGAATAGCCCATTTGCGGCGATATCACTCGGCGGCTAGGCTGATTCACATCCCAACGCCGGGTTCCAAATGTCCGAACACGAAGCAGTAGTCGAAGCGAACCGCAAGTTCTATCGCGCCTTCGAAAGTCTCGACCTCGAGAACATGGAAAAGGTCTGGCTCAAGGATCGCCAGATCGTTTGCATCCATCCCGGATGGCGCAAGCTGTCAGGATGGGGGCCGGTGATGCAAAGCTGGGAGCGCATCTTCGAGGGCGTTTTCCAGATGAGTTTCGAGATCGGTGATGTTGACGTTATCATGACCGGCGATCTCGCAGTGGTGGTGGTCGAGGAGAATCTCACTCAGCGCGGCTACGACGGCACCATGAAAACCCAGGTGCTCACCACCAACGTTTTCGAGCGCGTCGGCAACGAATGGTTCATGGTGATGCATCACGGGTCGCCGGTGATGGAGCCGCCCGGTTCAGAACCGCAACTCCAGTAGGGTAAACATCGATGCTGAAGTGCGTGGATCGAGTTCAAATCGCGGTGCGCGATAACGCTGCCGCCGAGCGGGTTGTCGTGGAAGTATTCGGCGCCGAACTGTTGCGCCGCGACGATCTTTCGATCCTGCGCGCGAAGCGCTCCACGATGCAGGCAGGCAGCAGCCTTATCGAATTGCTGGAAGCTGATGGCGCGGGACCAGTTGCGGACTTCGTTGCGAAGTATGAGGGCGGACTTTATGGGGCCGGCTTCTCGGTCGAGGACCTCGATGCCGCCGCGCGACACCTGGGTGCGCACGGCGTCCGCTTCGAGCGCGCCTCGGGCCAACTCTATCTCGATCCCAAAGCGACATTTGGAATCAATGCGGTGCTGAGCGCGCACCATGAGCGCAATCCGGTCGGCGCGATTAAGTGGATCTATGAGGTTACGAATGTCGTAGGCGACTGGCGCGCCGCATCGGACCACTACGCGAAGACTTTCAGCCTCGATTCTTCGAAGTTCAGTCCCATCACCAGTCCGGAGTTCGGTTACACCGGCACACTGACGCTGTTCAATCCGCCACAGCGCCTCGATCGCATCGAGATTTCGCAAATCACCGACTACGAAAAAGCGATGGGCCGCTTCCATCGCAAGCGCGGCGATTCGCTGTACATGTTTTTCGTCGAGACCGACGATGTCGATGCGCTCGCACAGCGACTCGAAGCGCGCGGATCGAAATTCGCGCCGCGCCCGCGCGACCAGGCCGGGATGCCCGAGCTTTTCATTCATCCGACCGCATTCAACGGCGTGCTGGTGGGCGTCAGCCGCACCGAGCAAGCGTGGATGTGGTCCGGGGATCCCGAACGCGCACGCCGCGCCGCTACGGCGCGCGCTGCTACTTAGGCTTGGCGTTTCAGCGCATCGAGGACCTTGGTTCCCGCCGGAGGATCGAGGTCGGTGCGTGTCGTCTCGGTCAGCCGCGCTGCCATCATGTAGAACCCGATGGTGAAGATAAGTTCGACGATCTCCTTCGGTGAAAGCAACTGCATCAGCTCGCTCACGACACTCTCGTCGGCCTTCACGCGATTGATGACCTGCTCGGTGAATCGCAGCGTGAGCCGTTCCAGTGGCGTGAGACTCGGCGCATCGAGCGCCTGACTTTTTATCGCTTCGACCTGCGCCTGCGTGGCGCCAACCGCGATCGCGATCGGCACGTGCTGAATCCATTCATACTCGCCCCCTTCGATGTGAGCGACCTGTAGGATAACGAGTTCACGCAACTTAGCATCGAGCTTCTGGCGGCTGAGAATCGCGCCGCCCAGGCGCGTCACCGGTACAATCAAGGTGTCGGCATTCGCCATCATCTTGAAGATGTTGAGCAGCACGGGCGCCTGCGCGAGCGCGTCGCGCGCTTCCTCGCACAAGCTTGATTGATCTGGATATGGAACCAGGCTCATCGGGACCTCCGCATGACAAATGAAACCTTTTAGCGAGATGATGAGGTCGCTGTGAAGCGCAGGGGCGAGAGAATCGATGCGTCGAAGCGATCAGTAATACCTCGCGCAATCAGGTCTGCGGCGATCTGTCCGATCGCGGGACTGCTCTCGATGCCGAATCCTTGCTGACCCGCGAGCCAGAAAAATCCCTTGATGAAAGGATCCTCACCGACCACTGGAATCGAATCTGGCGAGAATGTCCGCAACCCTGACCATTTGCGTTTCAAGCTTGTAGGTACAAGGGCTGGTGCGAGTGTGCGCAGACGTTCCATTGCGGCGGCGATCACCTCATCGTCAGGCTGCGCATCGCACGGCGCGATCGGCTCCTGATCCATCGGGCTCAGCAGCAGACCGCCGGATTCGGGCGCGAAGTAGATCTGATCGGCTTCGCTGATGAGGAAGGGCCATCCGCTCACTGAGAGATTCGGTGGAGACGCGAAAGTGACAATGGTGCGCCGTCGCGACTCCAATCGAATATCGGCGGCGCCGGCAAGCTGCGCGATTTGGCCGGACCAGGCACCGGCGGCGTCTACAACCCATCGAGCGGTGAGCTTCCCGGCATCGGTCACGACTCCTCGGCAACGATCGCCTTCGACGATCAGCTCGCGTACTTCGCTGGAGGTACGAATCGTTGCGCCACGCCCGCGTGCATGCCGCAGGTAGCTGGTCAGGAGTTCATGCACATCGATGCGGCCGTCGGCGGTAAGTACGATCGCGCGCTCCGACCGATGGAGGGCCAGCACAGAAACTCGCTCGATGGCCTCGGCCGCGTTGAGGACCTCGAAAGCGATTCGGTCGCGGCGAAGTGCCTCGACGGCGACATCGAATTGCCCCAAATTGTCGCGCCGGTACAGCAACATCACCGGGCAGGGATTGAGGAGAGGGTTGTCGCTGAACCCCTCAGGCGGATTGCGCAGGAACTTGCCACCCATCGCCTTGAGTTGCTGGACCGCGGGAACCGGATCCTTCTCGACGAGGGTGGCAGCACTCCGTCCGGTCGAATGATAGCCATGCTGGCTCTCGCGCTCGAGTAGCGCGAGATCGGTTATGCCGCGCTCGGTGAGAAAATACGCCAGCGATGCTCCGGCAATCCCTCCGCCGATAATGATGACCTCGAATTCGCTGCGCTCGGGCATCTTTTCCTCCCGGTTGCCTGCCGCGAACCGAATTGTACTAGCATCGAGGCGCGGGAAGACAACCGGCCGGCAACCTTTGAAGTGCAGCTACGAAGACGAATCGCGCTGCTGGGCGCACAAAGGAAAGGCGGCTGCGGTGGTCCCGCAGCCGCCTCGGTAAGCGAATCAGGTTAGGAATTAGATCTCGTAGCTGAAGGTCGCCTCGAGCTCGCTCATGCGCTGGTTGACGCTCTGGAAGAACGGATCAGTGAAGCGGCCGCTGCGTCCCATGTACCAGATCGCGTTGACGCCCAGCAGGACGTTGCGCGAGTAGCGATAGACATTGGTGCTGCCGAGGTCGCCGGTATTGTCGTCGATGTCCCAGACGAACGCGTTGGTCGAGGTCAGCTGACCATTGACCAGCCAGTTGGTCGCCGCCAGAAAGGCAAAGTTGCTGTCCTCGCGCAGTTTGCCGTTGGTCCCGAAGACGCCCTGACAGGCGCCGAAAGGCCGGTCGGGATACCAGGTGTTAACGTACTGGGCCACGATGAAGGTGTGCTGCTTGGAAATCCACGGGATGTAGGTCGGCCGGTCGCCGGCGACAATCCAGCGGGTCATTTCCGTCCACGCGCTGCTGGAGGTACCCGTCACGCTCCCGCGGGTAGTTGGATTCGCGAGGTAGATGCCAACTTTGGGGGCGTACAACACGTCGTAGCGGTACACGATGTCGGTCAGGTCTTTGTCGTAATAGGTGCCGGTGAGGCCGAAGAAGTGATTGCGGCGATAGTCGGTGACATCCGGTACTTGCAGCGTTCCGAAGCTGTTGAGTTGCGTTGGAGCGAGTTGGTTGACACCTTCCGCAAGGTAGATTCCGTTAAAAAATCTGGCGTAGGGAACCTTCGGTCCTCCGCGACCGCCATTAGACGCTGCCCGCGTGAAGGCTGCGGTACACGAGGAGCATAGCGAGAATCGCGAATCACGCGCCTCGTAGAGGTAAATGGCGCTCATCTGCAGGCCATTGCCGACCGGGAGCAGCGAGGAATAGCGGAAGCCGAATTCGCTATTCAGGATCGAATTGGTCGGAGGTCCGTTCGCCGCGAACACATTTTTTTGAAACCAACCATTTCCAGCCCCGAGATTGAGAGGTTCCATCGCGACGTACTGAAGGTCCGCCAGAGTCTTGTACCCGACCGGCTGCCCTTCGAGGTTGAAAGTGGATTGGGGGCTTGGAGGGTTGTTACCGTTCGGAAATGTGCCTGGAGTCGCCCAGGAATTGAGCGGCAGGCGCAGGCAGTAGGGGTCGCGGATGTCGGTGGAGACCACCGCGCCGTTACCCTCGTAGTCGCCGGGAATCCAGAAGCCTTCCGCTTCGTTATTCGCGGTCTTGAGAAAGTCCGGCAGGATGTAGTTGAGCTTGACCATCCGGACGTTCTTGCGCAGATTTTCCGCCGATTCAAAATGAGTCCAGTGATACGAGAGGTCCGACGAGTTCGTGAGCTCAGTGCCGGACAGCGCATCGGCTTCCGACCAGATGACCTGCTGCTTTCCGACACGCATCGAGAAGTTGTCGGTAAAGTTCAGCTGGCCATAGAATTCGCGCAGGTCGTTGCGGACATATTCCTGCTGGATGGAATGCTGATTGTATTCGTCCAAGTTAAAATCACGGTCTGCCTGCGCCACTCCCCGGTCTTTTAGACTTCCGAACGCATCATACCAGGGCCGATAAAAGGCGAAGAAGTCCGCATCCTTCAACACCAGGGTGTCGAGCCGACCCATGAACTTGTAGTTCTTCACCATGTGATAGTCGGGTCGGATATCGGCAAGCTGGCGCATCTCAACCAGGTCCCAATGGTTGAAATCGAAGCTGCCGCCGGTCGAACTCGCCGCCCATCCGTAGTGGGTTACCGTATTTTTGAGGCTTCCTCCGGTAAAGGTGGTTGGGACATTGGCGCCATTGGAGCCGCCCTCACCCCATCGACCTGCCTCTCGGGTTTCGAAGAACCCGAACACCGAGAAGTCACCCTGCGTGATTGTTGCGTTTGCTGCGGAGGTCCACAGCGTTGCGATCCCGGCGCATGCGGCGATTAACAAATTTCGCCAGCACACCCCGCGACCAACTCCCATTGTGCTTTTCACCATATGCTCCCCAAAGCCGACTGCATTTTTCGGAGATCAGCTAGGCCCCGAACCGAAACACCTCTATTCCTCGCACCTCTTTGATTACCGGCACGTTAACGCGGCCTAGGTAGCATCTTGCCGAAGAGGTTGTCAAGCAGGGGTCTACGACCGAGTCAAGCGCTGATGCTCCTGCAAAATCGCATATTTAGCCGGAATAGGTCGCATGGGGGACCATATCGATCACTTGGGAATGGATAATTCGCGCAATTCGGCACCACGTGCGCAACTAATAATTGGACTCGGTTCAGTCCGGCGCATTAGCTGCTCCGACGACACCGTTTGGGCTCTTATCTATACGTTGAGGAGGGATTGAACGGTTGCGCTAAGGGCTTTCGACGGCCAAATCCTCGGCGAGCGATTGGGCGAGTTCGCCGGTGATTTTTCCCTCCGCGCCTAGGTTGGGATGATCGGCTTGAATGGCGACTTGATTAGCTAACGCGAGTTTCAGAAATGTCTCGCTATCCATCCCGACCTCGAAGCGCACGAACTGCACCGAGCTGACGCGCTCCGATGACATCTGACGTTCGTCGAACTTGAGCGGAACTTTAACCTCACCAAGTTTGAGCGACAGATGTTTTTCAATTCCGACCAAACGCCGCAGCGCCGCGTCGCGCTCCTTCGCCTCGGCGAACTCAATTAGCAAAGTCGCAGAGATTTCGCCGCGCGCCGGAATCAATTCGTTGTAGGTATCGATCTCATGCTGAATCGCGGCCGCGTCGGTCATCCGCTCCGAGCGAATCATTTCTTCGATTTGGTACCAAACCGTCGCGGTGTTCTCGAAGAGAAACGTCAGATGCGATCCGACCGCGAGGCGCCGACGCTCTTTCTCATGAATAAAGACCAGCCGCAGCACCGTGCGTGCGCGCTCCCAGTGTTCCAGGTTCAGAATGTCGGCTTTGGTTATTTTCTTCATGCGAAATCCTCAAGTGGTTTCGGGCGGCGGAACCTTGTTCGGAAAACCCTTGTCCTCGTACGCAGCCGCGAGCACCTCGAGCGGATGCACCGGATGTACCCCGGTCGCCTGCTCGATTTGAATCGCCGAGAGCGGGCAGTCGGTGGTCATAATTTTCGCCTCGGCGTCACGCATCCCATTGAATGCTTTCGCGCCCCATTTCATCGACAGCTCGAAGTACTCTTTTTTCATCGCCCAGATGCCGTCGTGCGCAGTACACGCATCGACGCTGACGACCTCGGCGCCGGGAATCGTGCGCATCATGTCGCGGGAACGAAAGCCGATATTCTGCGCCTTCAGATGACATGGGATGTGATACGCGATCTTTCCCGGCGTGGTGCGAAAATCGCGATTGAATTTGCCTTCCTTCTTGAGCTGGAACAGCAACTCATTCGGATCGACTACGGCGGCGGCGAATTCCTTGACGTCGTCGCCCGCGAGCAGCAGCGGATACTCGCGCCGCATCGTCATCGAGCAGGTCGGATTAATCGCCGCGATTTTAAATCCGTGCCGCACATAGGGCAGCATCGAATCGACATTGGAGCGCGCCTGCTTCTGCGCGAAGGCGATGTCGCCGCCATCGACGGCCGGCATCCCGCAGCAGTTCTGCTTCGGGCACGCCATTTCGCATCCGTTTTTCTCGAATACCTTGACCGCGGCCTTGCCGGGCGCGGTGTTGTAATAATTGATGAAGCAGGTCGGAAACAGCACCACCTTGGCATTCGGATTGGTGGGCGGCTTCGGCAAATTTTCACGAAGCCATTTTTCGAGAGTCTGATCGGCGAATTCCGGCAGCTTCTTGTCGCGATGGATCCCGAGCAGCTTCTCCATCAACGCGCGATTGAGCGTGTTGCGGCATCCGAAGTTCGCCAGCCCCGGCAAAAGGCTCCCGAGCTTCCCGAGGCGATCGGGATTCGAGAGCATCTTGTCGCGAAACTGCACGCCCGATTCCTTCGCCGTGACCGCCTTGTCGCGCTGCATCAGGCGCGGAAAATCGAGCTGGAACTCATGCCCATCGCCGGGCGTGTAGGGGCATCTAACCTCGCACATCTTGCACAGGTAGCAGAGGTCGATGACGTTGCGTTTCTCCTCCGCAGTGAGAAGCCGAACGTCGGCATCCGGCTTGCTGTCGATCGCGTCGAACAGCGCTGGGAACGAAGGGCACAGATTGAAGCACAGCCGGCAGCCCTGGCAGATGTCGAAGACGCGGGTAACCTCCTCGTCGAGGCCTTTACGGTCCCAGTACTTCGGCTCGGTCGCGTTGTAGGTAAGCCCGTCAGTCGGTAGGGATGAGATCCGGCTCATGTGGAATCAATCCTGAACAAGTGGCCTGAACAAGTGGCCTGAAACAAATGGTCTGAACAAATCGCCGGGTGAGAGTTCGCGTCCGCACCCGGCGATGAGGTTGTCGAGGCCGGCCGCGAGGTTCATGCGGCCGGCCCATCATACCCGGAGAGAATTACTTCAAGCTGTCGGCAGCCTTGCCGAAGCGGCCGGCGTGCGACTTCTCAGCCTTGGCGAGGGTCTCGAACCAATCCGCGATTTCGGCGAAGCCTTCCTCGCGGGCGGTCTTGGCCATGCCGGGATACATGTCAGTATACTCGTAGGTCTCGCCATGAACGGCGGCCTTCAGATTGAGAAACGAATCGCCGATCGGCAGATCGGTCGCGGGATCGCCCACCTGCTTCAGATAATCGAGATGGCCGTGCGCATGGCCGGTCTCGCCTTCCGCGGTGTCACGGAACAGGCCCGCGATTTCGGGCTGACCTTCGACATCGGCGACCTTGGCAAAGTACAGGTAGCGGCGATTGGCCTGGCTCTCGCCGGCAAACGCTTCTTTCAGATTCTTATGGGTTTTGGTTCCTCTCAGACTTGGCATTTCTTCTCCTGACCGTTTGAACGTACTAGCTTTCTAGTTTCTAGACTGACTTATGGGAAGACGACTCGCGCTTGCGACGCGGCCGCCGATCCTCGCGGCATTGCGCACACAGCGCCTGGATTTCCAGCGAGCTGCCGAGCAGCTTGAAATCACCAATCGCCGCGCGCCCGCGCAGCACCTGTTCGAGCTCGGGAATTTCGATGTCGCGCACGCGCCGGCACTTCACGCATACCACGTGATGATGGGGCGTCAGGTTGCCGTCGTAGCGTGCGCTATCGTGCAGCGTGGTGACCTTGCGCGCCTCGCCAATCTCGCACAGCGTCTCCAGCGTCCGATGCACGGTGGCGAGCGAAATATACGGATGCTCGCGGCGCACGACCTCGTACACCGTATCGGCCCGCGGATGCTCCGGGGAGGTGAGCAGCGCCTTGATGATCGCGAGCCGCTGCGGGGTCACCGCGAGGCCGCCCTTGTGGCATCGTTCGACGAACTCGCCGAGCCGGCCGGCCGCATATGCGGCGCGGCGCACCTCATTGATTAACTTTAGTTCCATCGATTACCTGATAATAATTATCATTTGGTTATGAGAATCGTCAAGGGGGTAGTCATTGCGCCTGTTGCAAATCAAACGATCGTTCGCGTGCGTATAGAATCGTAATCTGTCAAAATCGCGCGAATGCCAAAGCGGCTGAATAAGCGGAAACTCGACATAAATCAGTTGGCGCTACGAATCATCAAGGATTCGAGTGTCGAGAGGGAATCGAGCCGCGAGCGCGCCCGACGAGCCGGTCTATCCAGCGCGAACGCCGAGCCTACCTCCAAATACGAGCCGCTCAGCAGCGTTTGGGAGGGCGCCGACGGCGAACTACTCGAAGAGATCTTCAGATTTTACGCCACCATCAAGCCCGAGCCCATTATGGACGCGACCTTCAATGCGGGACGATTCTGGAAGGACTCGCGTCGAAAAGTTGTGTCGATGGATATCGACCCTCAGTACAAAACGATGATCGTCGGGGACAACCGCGAAATGGCCGGCGTGCCGTCCGCCTCATTCGGGACGGTGGTTTACGATCCACCTCATGTTGGGCCGCAGGGGCGTGATAAGAGCAAGAAGCGTTTTGATGTGGACTTCGGCGCAACGGTTGAATGTGGCAAGGAACAGGATTGGAACCTGAGCTATCTCTACCCGCCATTTTTGAAGCAAGCCCAGCGGGTACTGAAACCGAATGGCTTACTGCTCGCCAAAATCACCGACATGGTGAACAACCATAAGTCGAAGTGGCCGCATTGCGATTTCATGCGGATGGCCGAGGCAGCCGGATTCACTGTCTGCGATTTGATTATCAAGATTCGCTCCGGTCCGATGGTTTCGACCAAATGGAAAGAAGCTCATCACGCGCGTAAGCGCCACTGTTTTTGGATCATCTGCCGCAACGGCGACGATTGCGAGCGCCAACCGACCGTCACTCATTGTTACTGGTAGTATGGAAGTCGCCGTGCGAATTTCAAGTCTCGCGGTCAATGAAGCGCCGCATTCATTCAGTCAGGACGCCGCCCGTAGACCCTTTCACTTCTGAAGGGCGAGGAGAGCAGGACCCATTTCGAATCAGCTGAGCTGTTCCTTCAAAAACGCCAGAATTTTTGCCTGCGCGGTGTCGTCGAAGGCCGAGCCCATGTGCGCTTCAGAAGCATCGAGCTGACGCGTATCGAGGAATTCCTTCGGGCCCTGGTAGCCGTCGAAGAGCCGCCGCGCCGCATCGTAGGGCGCCAGCGGATCGGCGCGATTGTGCACGAACAGAATCGGCGTGGCTTTGATTCCGTTGAGGCATCGCGCGGTGTCCAACTCATCGGGAACCTCCGCGGTGAACCTTCCCTCCAGTGGCATCGCGTACCACATATGACGATCGTCGACGATGGTTTTGGGATTGAAGATGCCTTCGACCACGATGGCCTTCATCGGATCCTTCGGCGCGAGACAGAGCCCGGTCACCGCACCGGTCGAGTAGCCCACGAAGGCAATCGGCTCGCCGGGGAAGTGGCTCTGCACATAGGCATAAAATGCGTTTGCATCGCCGAGCAGCGAGGTAAGTTCGGCCTCGCCGCCGTTACTGTCGAAGCCCTGCCAGGTGAAGATCAGCACCCGAAAGCCGTGGCCGATCAAATATTTGCTCTGCGCGTAGGTGGCCGAAATGTTCATCGCGTTGCCGCCGAGGATAAGAGCGGTTCCGCGATCGCCGGGCCGCGCGAAGAGCCATCCTTTGAGGCTGACCCGATTCGCATTGGCGACCGAAATTAACTGGTATTGATCGCCGGAGGCGGCTGGATCCAGATGAGGATCAGTCGATTCCGCCATCCCCGGATAAAGCAGCCAGTACGATGCGCATCCTGAGATAGTGATCGCAATAATCAGCGCGCAAACTCGCGAGGCCGTGGCATTCATTCCGTGGGGATGCCGCCGGTGGTGGGTTCATTCGAGACCGCCATGGTGCTCGGGACCACATCGTCGAAATGGGTGTAGTCAATCGAGAGGGCGCCGTCGGGCCTGCGTTCCAGGATGTCGACGAAACGCTGGCCCCATAAGATGTCGCCCGCCCGATAGCTGTAGCGAGCGTGGACCGTCTGCGCGAAGGTCTCATCCAGTCCCAGCACCGAAACGATAATCTCGGCACTCGCCGCTTGCATCGCTTCCTTCGTGACACCATTAATGGGCGAATCCTCAGTAATCGGATGGATCGCGGTCCATGAATAGATGAAGAGTGAATTGCGATCGCGCTGAAGTTTGAGATCGTAAAAGCGGCGCATTTCCTCACCCTCGAGGGTTTTTTCCTGCCGCGCGAAAACCACCGTCGCGCTCACATCGACGATGCGGTTGGCGCGCATGTTCGCCATCCGGAATTGCAGGCTGGGAATGCCATCGCGATTCGAGACGATCGCGACGCGGCTGAAGCGTACCCGCGCGGTCGGACGCGAGAACTTCGCGAACACCAGCCCGGTCACCATCGCGAGGCCTACCAGTCCGGTGAGCGCCTCGATACTCATCATGACTTCGGCCAGGAACGTGTCGGGGTCCATCTTGCCGTAGCCGATGGTCGCCATGGTCTGCACGCTGAAGAAAAACGCGTCGGCGAAGGAGCCCGGGCGCGCGTTCTCCACACCTTTGTCCAGCATGTACACAATCGCGAAGACTGAATTCACTGCGACGAAGATGATGACGATACCGGCCAGCAGCACCGGCCACGATTCGGTGAGCAGGAAATGGTAGAGGTCGCTAAAGCGGCTATCCTCGAGGCCGAGGATGGTGGCTTCGGGCTGCTGCGGCCCGGCGCCGGCGATGGTTCTTCGGTGAGCGCGCAATCGTCTGAACATCGCGCGCTAGTTTAGCGCGAGACGATGGGTCATTTCACCGATGGCAACGGCCCGGAAATCACGCGGATTCGTAATCAACCGAAGTATGCTAGGCTGCTCTTACGGCACCTCATCGGGTGCCGCAAGTCATTGTGGGCACGCGATGGGCATATGCGAAAAATGCAAAAACAAACCCACCGCGAGCGAGCGGTGGTCCTGAGCGCTACGCGAAGGACTTGGGTAGGCGACTTGGGTAGGCACGGTTTCGAATGCCAAAAGTGTGAAAACAAACCCACTATGGCGGCTCGAATGACGACGAAATTACCAAACGAAGCCAAATAGTCGAGGAAATCCAAGGGTCCTGGTCTTCCAAGGAGATTGGGGCCGTTGCCGATTTCAGCCGGGCTGGCTATCGACAATGTGTCGGTAGCCGGTCTACTTGAGCGAGGCCTTTAGCTCTTCGGCCAACTCCCGGGTCGCCGTCTTGCCCTGATCGATGGCCGCTTGCAGGCTGACGAAGCCGTGCACGACGCCTTCATAGCGCTTCACTTTGACCCTGTTGCCGGCTTCTTTGAGAAGTTCCGCGAAGACCTCGCCCTCGTCGCGCAACGGGTCATGCGAGGCGGTAATGATGTGTGCGGGCGGGAGGTTTTTCAGGTCCTTGGCACGCATCGGCGACGCGTACGGGTTCGCCCGATCCTTTGGGTTCGGGATGTAGTAATTCCAGAACCATTCCATATCGAGCTTCGATAGCACGAAGCCGTCGGCAGTGAATTCCTTGTACGATGGCGTATCCATCGCAGCGTCGGTCACCGGGTAAATCAACATCTGATGACGGATGCGCGGGCCGCCGCGGTCGCGCGCCATCAGCGAGACGACCGCCGCGAGGTTGCCACCGGCGCTGTCGCCACCCACCGCGATATGATCGGCATCGCTACCGAGCGAGCCCGCATTCTTCGCTACCCATTGCGTCGCGGCATAGCAGTCGTCGGGACCCGCGGGAAATTTGTGCTCGGGAGCGAGGCGATAATCGATCGCGACCACGGTGCACCCGGTTTCGGTGGCGAACACACGGCAGACGTAATCATGGCTGGCGAGGTCGCCGACCACCCATCCGCCGCCATGGAAATAAACCAGGATGCCATTCGGCTTGCCCGCCGGCGTATAGATACGAATCGGAATCTCGCTCACCGGACCGGGGATCTTGCGATCCTCAACCTTATGAACCTCAGGACCGGGGCCGAGCACATTGAGCATCGCTTCCATCGCCTTGCGCGCATCGACGGGCGACTGGCTATGGAATGCGGGCTGGTTGGCAGCCGCCATTTGATCGAGAAGAACCTTCACCTGCGGGTCGAGCGGTTGCATGGCAATCTCCTTACGCTGATGGAGTCTTAAGCCATAGCGCGCGGAGTGTGCAAGCAAGCCTGTTTACATCGGCACTCGGATGAAGGTGGTGCGCCAATGTGCATGGAACCACGGCTCGTCCTCGCGACGCCCGTCGACGTCGGCGATAACCTGCATCTGGTCGCCGTCGATTTTACATTCGAGCATGGTGACTTCGTCGACCGCGAAGGTTGAGCTGCTGAAAGTTCTGCCGGCCTGGTATTCGTCGAAATGCAGGAAGGCGCGCAACTCGGCATAGCTGCGGCCGTCGGTCTGCTTAATCTCGACGGTGCCTTTCGAGTATTTGATCTTCTCGGTCGCGACCACGTTGGTCTCGCCGAAGGTCAGTTGATACGGACCGTCGCCGACGCGCTTGTAACATAGGCGGTAAGTCTTGGGCGTCCAGTATCCGAGCTTATGCCCTCCGGGTGCGCGCGTGATCGAATCGACGCTCTCGACCGTTCCCTGCCAGCATCCGCGAAACACCGGCGGCAGCACCGGCTGCGCGGTGACCAACGGCACATTGGCTTGCGGAGGCGGCGGAGCGGGCGTCGGCGGCGGCGTCCATGGTTGTTGAGGCGCCTGCTGCGGAATCTGTATCTCGGGATTGGAGGGCTGCTGCGGCACCCGCGTGGCCCGCGGCGCGGGCGCGATCTGCGGCTCACCCTGCATCACGTCTTGAGCAGGCGCGGAGACAACGGAAGCTGTTATCGCTAAGAGGCAGGTGAGGAGAAACAGGTAGAAGCGGCGCATCTACCGAATGATCGTATGGAAATCGCGCCGCCGGATCGAGCGCGAAACGGCCCTACTCCGTGCCGGCAGCTTCGGCTTCAGTCACCTGATGAATCGGCGCACCCATCAAGCGCCATCCGACGATGCCATCGCACATCACCGAGACATCTTTATAACCGGCATCGATCGCCCGCCGGGCGGCCGCATGCGACGCCATGCAGCGCTTGTCGAAGCAGTAGAAAACGACCCTCGCGTTTTTGTCGGCGGGTAGCTCCTTAGCGACATTGTATTGGTCGTATGAACTGAGGAGATGTGCGCCGTCGATTACGCCAAAGCGCTGCCGCGTGTCCGCAAGATTCGCGTCGTAGACCTTTACGTGCGACGACGGGTCCTCCATCGAATTGGCAAGGTCATCGGCATGAATGGTTTTGAATTTTTCCGGGCCCGGCGGATCGTCGATGAGGATGCGGAGGCTCTGCGCTGAAGCGCGCGCGGCGAATCCGACCACGATCGTCAACGCGATAGCGGTTAATACTGACCAACGACGCATGCGCAGCAGCATAGCAAAGCAGCGATCACCGCCAAAGTGTTCTTCGATATCTCGCGCGAGCTATTCCCACGCGGCCGAATCCCATAAAACAGCTCAATGGCCGGAGACAGCTTCAACTTCGAGGAGGCCTGGGCGCGTAATCAGCAGCCCGCCACCGGACGCCGTGCCGAGGCTCATCGCCTCGCGAGCGCGATGCGCCGCGTCATCGATCATCTGGTGCAGGTGGCCGCGCCCGAGGAGAGCCTGCGCGCCGCCGCCGACGCGCTCGAGAAGTACGCGGAGCGGCTCGCGCAGTATCCGGTCTCGCGCGCGTACGAGGGCTTTGCGGAAACCGCCAACGCGGGCAACACCCACGCCTTCTTCGATCATAGCCCGCTGATCGGGCTGGCCAATCCTCTGGCGCCGCCGATACGCCTCGCGGTGGTCGACGACAAGGTTATAGGGCATGCGAACTTTGGCGTTGCCTATGAGGGCCCGCCGGGATACGTGCATGGCGGCATAATCGCGGCCGCCTTCGATGAGGTCCTCGGCATGGCGCAATCGCTGACCGGCAATCCTGGCATGACCGGCACGCTATCGATACGTTATCGCAGACCAACGCCGCTGCTCACCGAGCTGGTTTTCGAGGCAGGCGTGACGAAGACCGAGGGACGCAAGATCTTCACTCATTGCACGGTGTCCGCCGAGGGAGTCGTGACCGCTGAAGCCGAGGGTCTCTTCATCGCGGTCGGCCACGAACGCTTTCAGGCGATGGCAGAGGCGACTCTCGCAGCCTCGAAGAAAGAAGCCTAGCTGGATTTTCCCTCGGCCTCGGATTCACTGACGTGGCGAATGGACTGATGCTGATCGGCCCAGCCTTGGATGCCGTCGCTCATCACCGCGACATCTTTATATCCTGCTGCGACCGCCCGCCGGGCGGCTTCGTGCGAGGCCATTCAATGGGTATCGGCGCAGTAGAAAACCAGCTTCGCGTTCTTGTCCGCCGGGAGCTCTTTGGCGACGTCGTATTTGCCGGGCGAGCTGAGCATATGCGCGCCGGGAATGACGCCGAAGTTCTCGCGCGTCGATGCATGGTTGGCATCGAAGATCTGCACCTTCGATGCTGGGTCAGCCATCAGCTTCGCGAGATCTGCGACGTGGATAATCTGGAAATTATCGGGCTCTTCCTTGTTATCCAGCAGCTTGCCGATATCGGCCGCCGAGGCGCGCGCCGCAAACGTCAGCGCGATCATCAACGCGACTGCAATTGAGGTTACTAATCGACGCATGCTCTCAGCGTAACAGAGCCATCACGCCTCGCCAACGAGGGAGTTTTAAACCTTCGCGAACAGCCGCGCCCAGTCCTCGATGGCATCCTCATGACCGGGGACCAGTTGCACCACGAATTGATTGTAACCCGCTTCTTTGAACGCCCTCAGACGATCGCGCAGCACCTCCTCGGTCGCGGTGAAGGTGGTTTCGCGCAGGAAGTCCTCGGTGAGATATTTTTCCTCCTCCGCGCGCACGCCCAGCAGATGCATCTTGTGCATCTGGAGATATTTCGCATCGGCAGGCTGATAGGTCGCATACTGCTCGCGATACGCGCCCGCGAGCTTCTGGATGTATGGGGGCAGCAGGCCATCGATCGAGCGCTCAATCAATCCGTGCAACGTCACGACCGCCATCGGTCCGGCCTGCGCCTTGGCGCGCGGGCTTGCCGCCGACTCACCGGGCTTCAACACGCATCCGAGTGCGAATGCGGTAGTGTAAAGCGTCTTGGGATCGCGTCCGACTTCGCGACACGCCTTGGCCATCTCGGCGTTCTCGTGGACGGCCCGCTCTGGCGATGCCGAAAAAGTGATCCATCCATCGGCGATCTCGGCGGTCATCTTGCGCGCCTTGGGCGCGAAGGCCGAAACGTGCAGCGGAATCTTGTCGGTGATGTTGATCATGCCGAACTCGGGATTCAAGAAGCGGATCTTTTTCCGCTCGCCCTCAAACTCCCATTCGATGGTCTCGCCTTTGAGCAGGCCGTAGACGACGCGGATGTACTCGCGCATCGCGGACAGCTTCATTGGCCCCATGCCCATCGTGTTGCGGCCGGTAAATCCGGTCCCGACCCCGAAGACGATGCGTCCCGGCGCGAGTTTGTTGAGCGTCGCGAACGCATCGGCGCAGACCGGCGCGATGCGGTTGGTCGGGATCACCACGCCGCTGGCGAGTTTGATCTTCGAGCTGTGCTCTGCAGCCAGCGCCATCGAGATGAAGATGTCGGGCGCGAGGAGCTGCGAATCGTAGAACCACGCATGCGAGAAGCCGAGTTCCTCGGCGCGCTTGACGGTTTTCCAGGCGTCGACGTTCGAGAAGAGCGCGATTCCGAATTCCATGATCCGTCCTCCATTTCCCGTCGATGTTCGGCGGGCGCATATGCCGCCGACCTTCGGCGAGCCGCAAGGGCGAGGAGTAGCACGACAAAATCTGGATTTACAAAGCCTGCTGCTGTATCGGGCTTGTGTCCTGCCGCCTTCTAGCCTCCCTCCGTTTACGCTAGCTCTGCCCATCGGTAGGATTGTCCGACAAAGTGTTATTGCAAGTCGAAGGGGAGACGACGTTCTCTGAGCTAATGCGCGTGACGCGATCTCGCCGGCGGATGAGTGCTGAGCCGAAAGCAGTTCCCTGACCCCATTTCGGTCTCCGAGTCGCGGCGAGACAGAACGGAGATCTCGTGCTCGAGCCACCTTTATTCTGTCGTCAACGCTCGCTTCTTCGAACCGATGTCTGCCTCACGGTCCCGAAATTACCGGAGGGTCCGGAGTGGAGCTTGAGCTCAGCCTCGACGGCCACCGCGCGGAATTGGGATCAAGAGCAACCGGCGGGCGCGTCTCGCCTCGCGCAAACGGAAAGAATTTCAGCAAAACGATTCCCAACTATCACCCGAGCTCCGGACCACCGCGGCAGAGACACCTGACGTCACTACAATTCGAGGTCTCCATCGCCCATCGTCAGGTACCACCGTCTCAACTCCCTGAACTTTGCGAGGTCGGTTCGCCTAGGATCCAGAAAGTGCGCAAATCGGACGGGCCTGCGCTGCGGAGCGGGAAAAAAACCACTGCGGTAAAACGATCTACGAGCTAGCGGGTCGGTTGCTATGCAACTCGCTGCCGCAGCACCGTTCTCGCGAAAATCGGCAAGCGCGTTTCGAATGAGCGAAGTTAACGCTTCGCTCGATCGTGCCGGCGCGAGAAAGTCGACCAGGTAGCCCCACCGCATCCCGAGATACCAAGTGTCGCGTGCCACAAGGAAGCCTGCCAAGTCCGGTCCACGCTCATAGCCGTACAAAATGTAGGTCGCATCAGGGCGCTGACAATAGCGCCAGTTCAGGTAGCGTTGCTCGCGGACAACCATCGCGCGGTCACGACGCCGAGCGCGCTCCCAGAGTCGGTCAACGCGATCATCGAAGGCCTCCAGCCGCACGACGGCGCTGCTTTGTCCCCCCGCACGGGAGGCGGATGCCTGCGGCAGGGCGGCGCTCGCGACGCTCCCTATCGAGCCGAGGATCCGACTGTGAGTGAATTTTTCCAGTAACGCTCCGACATTGAGGACTCGAACCAGCGGCCTCACCGCGTCGCTGAAGTAACCCGTGCGTCGCGTTACTTGGTGGGGCATGTGAGACCACCCGAAACGAACTGGCGGGTCGCCCCTGTGATGGGTCCTGGTTCCTCGCCACAGGTTGCGACCACGGTAGGCAGGATGAACGACCCAACCACCGCGTCCCTCACCAGGGCATTCGATCCCGGCCATCCACATCTGGAGATGAAAGCCCAACGACAGACCTACGAGCTTTGGACCCAGCCGAAGAATGTTTATGTTGGGACCTTCCGAGGGCGTGAAGGGGCGGATTTCGTACTTCCATTGAAACTGCGAGATTTCTCAGAGCGGCGAGCTCTGGCTGAAATGACTGGCGAAAGAGATCGAAGACCTCGGCCCGATCAGCTGGACAGTAGCGATGCACAGTCGGCGTTTCGTCCATTGCCCCCGACATCTCCTGTCTTAACCGGCGCGGCGTCAACCGACAAGGCGCTATTTGGCGATGGTGCTGCACCAGTTCTACCGAAAAGAAGTGGTCGATCTCCCCGAACTCGCTCATTAGCGTGCCGGCAATTCGCTGCGGCGGCATTCGAGCGCTGGGGTTCGTGCAGGTTGATCGCGCGCTCAGGCGGTGGACCCGTTCGCGCGCAGAATAGATGCCCCACTCCCGAAAGTTGACTCACTCCTCACCGATATACAAACACGTTGCCGTTCTGCGGCCACCGGTTCAAGCGCGAAACTTACCTGCGGTCGAGTTTGCGTGCTGCCACGAGCACGCGACGGCTACGCTGCCTGTAATCAACTCCGTCGAGCAGTCCCAGCCAGGCTCGGGCCTCCGTAAATTCGATTCAGCAGTCTTCGCGTGGGGGAGAGGGCGACGGGCTCCGACCGGTTCCGGTCGCAAATATTCCGCTAACCGCTACAGCCCTCGATGGGTCTATTATGGTGGAAGGCACACGTCGATGGCGAGGGGCCAACTTGGCAAGTTAGTGGATGCGGCTCGTGAAGGCGACCGCGATGCGTTTGCGACGCTGGTACGTCGCTATCAGAACTTTGCGATCGGCCTCGCATACGCGAGGCTCGGCGATGCGGAACTTGCACGCGATGCCGCTCAGGATGCCTTCATCGAGGCATTCCTGCACCTGAACCAGTTGCGCGACCTCGAGGCATTCCCGAGTTGGATGCGCCGGATAGTCGCAAAGCACTGCGATCGTATCACCCGGCGCAAGATCCGTTCGATTGAGGACCTGGCGTTTTCGACGGAGCAGGCTGAGCCGCCTGCTCCAGAAACGTTGGTCGATCGCCGCCGTCGCCAGGCCATCGCGCGCGGAGCAATCGCCATGCTACCCGAGCACGAGCGCATCGTTATCGCGCTCCACTACTTCGCTAGCCAGAGCCTCGTTCAGATCAGCAGCTTTCTTGAGATTTCCACCAACACGGCGAAGCAACGTCTGCATTCGGCACGGCAGCGAATGTCCAAAGGGATAATGAGCATGGTCGGTAACGAGTTGCGCGCCAGACGGCAATTTTTTCAGAGGGTGTTACCTGATGCGGTCCGGTTGTTCCTTGCAATTCGCGCCGGTGATCTAGGGACGGTCGATGAAGTCCTCGATCGCAATCCGGCGCTGCTCGAGGCAGAAGAGGATTGGGATCCGACCGCCTTTGCCGACCTCGATCTGCCCATCCCGACCCGAGCCACCCCACTCGTTCGGGCCGCAGCATGCGGAGAGGTAAGAATCATCGATGCGCTGATTGATCGTGGCGCGCGCGTCGACCAGCAATGCGGATGCAACGCGCAGGAGCGACCATTGTGGGCGGCTATAGTCACCGGTCGAGAAGCGGCGGCCTCTCGGCTGCTCGAGCGCGGAGCGGACCCCAATGCGACCGGCCCGGCCCGTCACACGCCGCTGCACGTGGCGACGATGCGTAATCGAGCCGACCTCGTGCGGCTTCTGATCGAGCACGGCGCGAGTCGTGAACTGCGCGATCGCGACGGGCGTACCGCCGCGGACTGGGCGAGCGAGAAGCACTTCAACGAACTGGTTAGTCTATTGGATGAAAAACCGTCGTCCTCAAATACTCCCGCTAGGTTGGCAGGAGAGGAGCCGGGGAGTTTCCTCCATACTGGAATCAAAGCACTCGATCTGTTTGCGCCGATACAGATCGGCGGGGTCATTCGCGTCGATGGACCAACGAACGCCGGACGCTTGGTCACTCTTTCCGAGTTAGCCGCGGTGGTCGGCCGTCGACCCGGTCTGGCGTGCTTGTGGGTCTGGTGGCAGAGCGAAGCATGGAGTGATAGTGAGTTCGATCATCTTCTCACAGAGACCGACATCCAAACCCGGGTCCAGGTCGTCAAGGGCGAATTTGATGACAGTGACGATGGTCGAACGGTGGCCCAGCGAGCGCTATCCAAATCGACCGAACTGCTCAATCAACACCAGCACGTATTCTTGACCTTCTTCGAACGGCCCGGTTTCGCGGCCGACATCGAGACAATGCTGCCGCAACTGCGAACGTTGCGCCCTGGTGCGATAACCACATTTGTGGTGCGCCTTCTCCAGGCGAACACGCAACCTGCCCGGCTGCAGCCACCGTTCGACGGGTTGATCGCGTTCGATCCGGTACTGGCGCAATCCGGAATATATCCCGCGATCGATCCGTTTGGGTCAGCATCACGGCTTTTGAAAGATGGTGGATTCGGCGCCCGACATCGCAGACTTGCACACGATGCGAGAGAGCTAATCGGTCGGTATAGGAAGTTCTCTCTGGACTCAAAGGCGAACAGCGACTCGGAGTTCGATGACGCCACCCGATTGGCGTGCCGACGAGGACGCCTGCTGCAAGCCTTTCTTACTCAGCCATTCCACGTCACCGAACCATTCACCGGGAGACTAGGTATGACGGTTTCCTATGACGACCTGCTCGACGGTGTCGAGACGATCCTTGCTGGCCGCGCCGACCTTTTCCGGACAAAAGATGTGTTCTTTCGGGGAAGTCTTGCTCCGACGAGAGCCGCAAAGGAAAAGTGAACCGGACACGACCACTCCTCAAAATCATCCAGCGCGCGTTCGGCCCGGACCGAAGCACCGCAAAAGTAATCGGCAGGATTCGCCGTCGCCATCGGACACAGCTTTGGGCATGGGCATTGAGGTTCGGACTCCGCGCCTGGAGGGGCAAGGCTTTTACCAACCCGGCTTCGATGATAGCTCGAAATGAGTGGGTGTATTGTCCCGGTCATGCAGCAAGTACCGGCAGCTCGCAAGCAATCCCCGCCGTACAGTGTCATATTGCGCGCGATTTGCTTCATCCAGCCTTCCGCGGGATGACGGTCATTCGTCCTGTGCTTCAACCCGAGCATCATGGTGTTCACGACGTTGGAGCTGTAGCTGCCCACGATAACGTCGGCGTCCGGCTCGATATCGCGTAGACCTTCGATCTTACCGGGAGCGTTACCGAGCTTTGTCTCCATCGCTCTGACTTCGAGCGCGTCGTTGTTCATCTTCCGGCGCGGCTCGGTGGAATCGGTGATCAGGGGAGCTGCGGCACCGGTGTGACCGTGACGCCATACTCGGCGGCTCGCGTCAGCATTATCGAAGACGCGCGCTCGGCGAGGGCCGCGATCGTCAGCGATGGGTTGACGCAGAGCGAGGTCGGTACGCTTGACGCATCGGTGACGAAGATGCCGGGATGGCCGCGCAGCTCGTGGGAGTCGTCAAGCGCCGACGTCTCGGGATCGTCGCCCATTCGGCACGACGCCAGCGGGTGCGCACACTGGATCTTGTTCGTCGACTTCACGAGATGGAGCGTGGCGAGGCCGTCGAGCGTCATGATCGACCGGCTCGCCGAATCGGACAGGTTGAAGCCGTGGGTGGTTTCCCGTGCGATGTCGTAGCGTAGCTGGCCGACCGATGCGGGCCCGACACGCTTGAAATTGCCAGTCTTAGGGGGCTCGCCGAATACACCTTCGTTGGCATCCTCGGTCATCGCGAGGACCGTCAGCCACGAGCGCCAGTGCGAGGTAAGGTTACGCTTGGCGACGCCGAACCAGAACGGCGGCTCCCCGACGCCAGGGAGGGTGTTGGTGATCGGCGGAAAGTAGATCTGCTGCAAGCCGAAGCGCGAGAACTCGGGCGCGCTCGGGTTGAGATAGTCAAAGGTCATGGCGCTGATCGGCTTGCCGATCGGGAAGGCGTCGTAGGCGACCCCCGGCGCGCGTTGGAGCCCGAGCAGATCCTGAACCTTATCCTCGTTCAAAGCCGCCACCGTGACCCGATCGCCATTGGCCGAGAAGTAGCGTCCGACCGCCCGCGGCATCCCGCCGAGACACTTTGTCGAGCGTTGCAGGATCACTGGCGTTCCCATCGCGCCTGCGGCGAGGATGACCATCTTCGCCTCGATGACGCCGCTGCCGACCGTTACGCTGTAGTTATTCGGGTCGAGTTGCAGATACGAGACCGCGTAGCGGTAGCCGCTGGTCTGGGACGGTTGGATGATTTGCACCTCGTGCAATGGGCGGATCTCGGCGCCCGACGCTTCCGCGCCCGGGATGTAGTTAAGCAGCATCGAGCGCTTCGCGTCGAAAATGCAGCCGGTATGCATCCAGTTGCAGTTGGTGCAAAGCGTGAGGTCGACCGCGACCGGCACCGGCTGGCAGGTGTGTCCCGCGCGCGTACACGCCGCCGCGAAAACGCCGCCGGCGTACGGTACGTCGTTCCAGCTCAGCTGGCTTACCGGCAAGGCCTGCTCGGCACGACGATACCACGGGTCGAGCGCGGAGCGGGTAATCGACGTCGGCCAGATCCGACGGCCGAGCGTGCCGGTACGCTCGAAGACGAAACTCGGCGCCCGCAGCGACGCGGCATAGTAGACCACGCTCGAGCCGCCGACGCAGTTGCCCGCGGTGACATCGATGCCGTTGCCCGAGATGCTGTCGACGATGCGGCTGAAGGTGCCGACCTGCAGGCTTTGCGAGAAATCTGCGCTCGAGAGTCTGGGCCCGCGCTCGAGCATGATCACGCGCGCGCCGCCGGCCGCGAAGTAGTAACCGGGGATCGAGCCGCCGAAGCCCGTCCCGATAATCAGGACGTCGGTCGTTTCATTCGTCATTTGCGTCGCTCCTGGATCACGCCGGGTTGTCGCACTGCGAGTCCGGATGCGCCTGCGCGAGGACGCGCCCGTATGAGAACTGCGGGAAGCGCCACACTCCGTCGGGATTGGGAGGCGGAAAGCCGATCGCTGCCAAACCGGGATGGCCGTCCTGGATTGCGACCACCGTTGGAAGGAAACCTGCTGTGTGGTACGCGATGAAACAAACGGCAGCGAGCCCATAGAACGTGGACTGGTTTGGCTCGCCCGGGTCGAGCATCTTGCTCAGAAGCGCGGTCCGCGACGGGAAGTCGAGCTCGACCAAGGGCGGCACCGCCAGATGGAGAACGATCTTCTGGCTGATTGCATACGCCACGGCGTACAGATTGATGAGCAGGGCAAGACCAGGCAGTGCTGGCTCCAAGCCGACCGGCGCGAACTTGAGCATCTCGATCGCGCCCCCCTGCACCGCACCCGCGCCGCTAACTACGCCGGCGATGGCCACGTCCGTTGGGAAGCGCTTCTGGCCCGGGATCAACGTATCGGCGTAGGCTTCGAGCGTCTGCGTCATCCCCGGGGTATTGGTATAAGCTTGGAGCGTCTGCGTCGCGGTCGAGTCGTCGATCCCCTGGCCGAACGCGGGCACTTCGATCCGCCATGGACAGAGCGTCCACGCCGCCGCGAGCGCCGCGGCACGCACCAGCAAGGCGCGGCGGGTGATACGGAACGATATCCCGGTGGATCGCGCGAGGCGCTCGTCCACGCGCTCGATAATCTGATGTGCCTCGCTTAACTTAATGACTGGCATGCCGGAAGCTCTAAAGAAAAAAGCGGACCCAAAGGTTCCTGGGTCGAAATCGCGCAACAATTCATGATTCCCCCCGCGCTTGAATCAATAGAGATGATTAAGCATGCACACTGCGACAGAGCACGCTATCTAAAGTCCCTAACCTTGTCAAATAGTCTATTAACACTACGTTCTGCCATCAAAAAACATTTGCATCAAAAAACATTTGGTTGACGGGTTTGCCATGATCGGGCTAACAGACGGGCCGATTATGAAGTTTGAAACCCGTGGTGTTTCCGGTACGGCGGAGTGCACATCAATCGCCCCTTGAGATGTGCGCGATCCCGCCGCGTCCCAGAGGATCTCCAAATTAGATACCGTGTTGATGATCAAGCTTTTTCATCGTCGACTCTCAGCCTGGATGGTGGGTTGAGGAGGGGCGAGCGGGAGGTATGAAGACCGTCGCGGCCGCTACAGTGCAGCTTGATCACCTTCAGGTCCCAGGTACGAAGCAGGTAGGTTGCGAGTGCACGTTGTCAACTAGCTGCTGAGATCGTACTTGATTGCAATATTTTGAAATGTCGCGTAAAAAGGGCAACATCGAAAAGAAGGATGCCTACGCGATGAAGGTTCTTGCCCTGCCGGAGAAATCGAACACCATCGTGATCGCGTGTTTAGTCATCCAAGCATTAGCTATTTATTGTGTAATCACTGATGCCAATCGAAGACTATGGATCCTAGTCACAGCGTTTATTTTCAGCGGCTTTTTGACTGATCTAGTCAGTGGACTCGCTCACCTCAGCTTTGACTACATTTGGCCGCCAGCAACGCCAATTCTAGGACCGATAGCGATCGAGTTTCGACAGCATCATGAAGGTCCTACGCTTGATCCTTCTAACCTAATGGCTAATTTATCGCGAGGAGCCTATGTTGCACTCCCTGTCGCCCTTCTCGGATTGATCGTTTCGGAGCTATGGACGCGGACAATTCTGTCTTTTTTTGCAGTGACGTCGCTCGTCGCGGCCAGTGCATGGATTATCGGATTCCATCAGATTCACTCCTATGCGCATATGGGCCAGCGAATTCATCCGGATGAATTTAATCTAGCGGTAGCGAAAGCGGCTCTTCTCCCGGCTGGACGACAGAAGGCAGAACTCGCGCGCCTGTTCGAAACCGCTGGCATTCCATGGTTAGTTCGCTTTTTGCAGCGTAGTCGCATTTTTATTCGGCCCGAAATTCACTGGCAGCACCATATCTCGTTCGAACGAGACTTTTCGAGTATCAACGGCTGGTCTGATTCTATGATGAATCCACTTTATCAACGAAGGGTATTAAGTTGCCGAAGGAAGGCTGCGACGATTATTCCCGGCGATGGTCTTGTGGTTGAAAAGATATCTCACAATTAGACGAGCAAGATCGGTTTCGCACCGATCGATTCCTTTCCGACGAATTTGGTCAATTCAAACTGATTTACGAACTCGATTTTAGCAAGCTCCTGGATTTCGAGCGCACCGGCACGACTGCCGAAGAATGAATCTTCGCCACCCCTATGCTCGCACTGCTAGCGATTGTGAGCACTGGCTGCGCCCAACCTCTATGCACCCCTTGCGATAGGTTGTCGAGACCTTGGTGTCGGACCTAAGGTCTGCCAGATATCGCCCAATGTTCGCGCCGCGCCCGCTTCCTTACCAACACCAAATTAGGGCAGACTCAGAACTCAACGGCGCCGCTTGCTAAACCGATGAACGACACGAGAATGGAGTTCCGCCATACTGCTGACCTGGTTGGGATTCGATCCTGTTCGATGGGAAGCGGCGCATAGCGCCTTGCAGGAGAAGTAATGCACATGGCTCGCGATTGGCGCCCTCGACTGTCAGGTTTAATCCTGTTTTTTTTCTCAACCTCTACCGCATTGGCGGCGACTCCACCAAAGGTTCGCATCGGATACCTGCCGGTACTTGGGTCAGCGCAGCTTTTTATCATCGATGGGGAAGGCTGGGCGAAGCGGGACGGATTGAATCTTAAGTTGATAAAGTTTCAAACCGGAACGGTAATGATTCAGGCGCTCGCTTCCGGTCAACTGGATGCCTATATTGCGGGGGTCGCGCCGCTGCTGCTGGCGCGTTCGCACGGAATCGATATCACGATTGTCGCCGCGCTGGCGACCGAGGAGCTATCGATCATCGGACGCGGTGCGCTGGTTCGAGAACTCGCAAAGAACAGTGATTTGAAGACCGCGATCGCAGCCTTCAGCGCCGCCAATCGGCGCAAACCAAAAATTGCCGCGCAGCCCTACGGGTCGGTGCCGGATCTCTTCCTGCGTTATTGGCTCACCCAGGTTGAGCACATCGATCTGCATACCGTCGATATCGTCGGAGTCGGGATCGAGGCGAGCCAGCAGGCGTTTGTCGGCGGCGCCGTTGATGCGGCGATAGTCCGGCAGCCGGCCCTGACGCTGATCGAAGATCGCGACCAGACTGCCAAAGTGATCGCAACCGGCGCGCAGATCTTCAAGAACCAACCAGGCTCGGTGCTTGGCATTTATCAGTTGGATCGCCCGGGCCATCGCAAGCTTGCCGAGACGCTGGTGGGTCTCATAAAACGCGCGACGGTTTTCATCAAAAGTGATCCTAAGAAGGCTGCTATCCCGATTCATCGGGAACTGGGAGCCGGCATCATTCCGCTGGATGTTATCGATCGGGCGCTGACTGCGTCGGCGAGCCGCTTCGAATCGGATCCCTCACTGATTCTTGATTCGACGGCAACGATGCAGGACTACCAGGTGAAGCTGGGACTGCTCAAAGCTCCGGTTCCACTGGATAAGGCGTTCGACCTTTCGATCTTTCGCGACGCTCGATGAATCCCGCCGAAAGCTCATCAACCACGGTTGCGGATCGTCGTCCCGCGAATGTCGATTGGCGGCGGTCACTCCTGGGCCTGGCGGTGTTTCTGGGACTTTGGCAAACGGCCGGACTGCTCAACCTGATGCCGCGTGCGCTGCTGCCGTTGCCGAGCGCTATTCCCACGACCTGGTTTGCTGAAGTTGCCGGCGGCTACTGGACGCGCGCGGTCCGGGAAAGCCTCGGCCACTACGTACTTGGTTTGCTGATTGGTTCCGTGCTCGGCGTCGGCGCCGGCGTCGTCACTGCACTTTCGCCCGGGTTTGAGGCCTCTCAAACGTGGGTGGTGAGGATCTTGCGGCCGATCCCGGGTCTCGCATGGGTCCCGTTTGCGATTGTCTGGTTCGGGATCACTTCGACCGCGGCAACCTTCATCATCGCGGTTTCCGTATTCTGGCTGAACTACTTCGCCGCGTTGACGGCGGTACAAGTGGTTGACCGCGATCTGATCGAACTCGCGACCGCCTTTGGCCATGGCAGCCTGAGCGGAAGGTTGCGCAAGGTTCTGCTCCCCGCCGCCGCGCCTGGAATCATGGCGGGGTTTCGTACCGGGCTCGGCCAGGCCTGGATGGCGGTGGTGGCGGCCGAACTATTCGGCATTCCGGGGGTCGGCGCGCGGATGATGCAGGCGGCCAGCCTCCTCGAGGCCAACATTGTCGTTGTCTACATGCTCACGATGGCTTTGCTGTATGGTGTCACCGATATGTTGTTCATGATGGTGCAACGGAGGCTCCTCGCGTGGCAGCTCTTGTGACCATCCGGGAAGTGGCGTTCGGCTATCAGCAAGGCGACGGTAGCAAGCCAATCTTCACCGGCCTCAACCTCGCGCTCGAGGCGGGAGAGTTCGTGGCCGCGGTCGGCACTTCAGGCGCCGGCAAGTCCACCCTGCTGCGGCTGTTGGCTGATCTGCTGGAGCCTACCGGTGGCGAGATCAAAGTCTTCGCCGAAAGCGATGCGAAACGCCGTCCTACCGCGCTGGTCTTTCAGGACGCGCGCCTGATGCCCTGGCGGCGAGTGCTCAAGAACGTCGAATTCGGACTCGAAGGGCTGGCAGTCACTCGCGACGAGCGGCGCGCGCGGGCGCGCCGGGCGCTTGATATGGTGGGGCTCGGCGAGCTGGCTACGCGATGGCCCGGGCAGCTCTCCGGCGGCCAGCGACAACGGATCGGCCTCGCGCGCGCTCTCGCCGTCGAGCCCGATCTTCTGCTCATGGACGAGCCCTTCGGCGCGCTCGACGCGATCACTCGTGCGAGCCTTCAGGATGAGCTAATCGAGCTGTGGCAGAGTACGCGCAAGACGATTCTTTTCGTGACCCACGACATCGAGGAAGCCGTTTACCTTGCGGATCGCGTGATCGTACTGGCCGGCGCGCCAGCCTCGATACGAGAGGTTATATCGGTCAAGGCCCTCCGCCCCCGTGATCGCGAGTCTGAAACGCTGCACGCGCCGGCACACGCAGTACGTACCGCCCTTGACGCCGCGGCCCCGGCACTGCGCTGGCAGTCGGTGACAAGTATTCCGAAAGCCGGTTGTTGAAGAGGGAGTCCGTTTATCAGAAAGAAGTTGAAGACAGACGGACTTGCCGGCTTTGGTTTTTGGACGGGAAGTATCGCGCGCGGGTCTCCTCCCCTCTGAGTCGCGCCCAACTTAGGCTGCGCCGGATAACCATCTTGCCCTCCCCGTTTGTGCCTCCCGCATTCATCAACGGGACCCTCAATGCGAAGGGAACCATGGCTCTGCGGATGAGGTTTTACCAAGGGCAACTGCGGATATCTCTTCAACGGCAATTTCAAGAATGGTGACGAAATTTTCCGCTCCTACAAATTGATGGCATGCGCGCGGGGAGTGGCGCCCGACCACGGCACCTTGGACCTGCTTAAACAATAATTTCCAACAAATTCCGATTTACAAAGCGGACGTCCTGACACAAACTGCGTAGCGCACACGAGTCTGCGATCTGGAGGCCCTCGTCATCATGATCAAACTCTACGAGCATCCGTTTTCGCCATATGTACAGAAGGTGAAAATCGCGCTTTTCGAAAAGAACATTCCGTTCGAAGCCGAAATTCCCAACGCCTTCAGCGGCGGTCCGACCGACTTCGGCAAGAGCAATCCGCGCCTCGAAGTGCCGGCGCTGATTGATGACGGATTCGCAATTTTCGATTCGACCGTGATCCTCGAATACCTCGAAGAAAAATGGCCGAAACCGCCGATGCTGCCGGCCTCGCCACGCGATCGCGCGCGGGTGCGGATGATCGAAGACCTCTGCGACACCTATTACGAGGCAATCAACTGGGGCTTGATGGAAGTGCAGGCGTGGAAACGCGTCACCGGTGCCACAGCCGCTGCGATGACGAAGCGCGCCGAAGCGCAGACGTCCGGGATGTATCAGCGCCTCGAGCGCGAGCTCGGCGGCAACTCATTCTTCAATGGCGCCGAGTTCGGATGGGGCGACCTGAGCGTCTTTCCTTATGTGAATGGCTCGGTCGTGTGGGGCTTCGGGCCGAAGGCCGGGAGCAAGCTCGGCGCATGGCTCCAGCGCGTGAACGGGCGCGAGAGCATCAAGAAAACCGTCGCCGCAACCAGCGAATTTACCGGCAATTTCGATGCGCTTTCGGCGATGCTCGCGTCGGGTCAGTTCAAGCGCCAGTACCGCGACCATCGCCTCGAATGGATGGTGCGCTCCGGCGGCATCGAGGTGGTCATCGAGGGGATGCGCGCGGGCACCATCCGATTCTCGGAAGAGATTTCGTAGCACGCGACGAACCGCGCCGAGGTGAATCGGCCGGGATTTGGTTTGCCCTGTGTTTGCAAATGACCAATCATCAACATATGGGCAAGAAACCACTTGGGAAGCTCCAAGGGAGCCATAGCACCAAAGCCCTGCGTACGCGTATCAACCGAGCGCCTCGCAAGGATCAAGTGCCAGATACTACAGAACCTCGATACGAAAACGACGCTGACGGCTCTTTCGCATGGGTCGCCGCGAACGCCAAAGCGCTTTATGAGAAATATCCCGATTGCTGGATCCTGGTCGACAATGCGCGGGTCATCGAGTCGGCAAGAGATCCAGAAGATCTTTTGCGTTTAGCTCTGACGCTCGAAATAAAGGAACCTTTTGTTACGATGACGAGCCCACCCGAGCGACCCGGAAGATCGGTCACGGCTACTGGGAGCCCGCTGGAGAATTCTACGTTAGCCTGACGCCCTGAGATTAAGTCGGCGGCGCTTTTGTGCTAACCTCAGAGTATGGCGTCCGCATCAGGGGGCGCCTTCGGCGTTTTCGGAGGATGAGATCGCGCGAGAATGCGAAAGTGCAAAAACAAACCCACTGCGAGCATCGCGAGCAGTGGTCCTGAGCGCTGCGCGAAGGACCTCGAATGCCCCGACGGTGGTCGCGAAAGTGGAAAAACAAACCCATTAAATGCAGCAATTCCGCGGGTTTCTAGAAATGGCGGTTATCATCAGAAGCGGAAGCGCGAACTTCGGCAGCTGCGGGGCGGGATTACATAAACGAACCCACCGCGCGATGCGGGCGAGTCTTCGCGAAAGCGCGAAAACAAACCCACTTAATCGAGGAGTTTATTGGCCTTTTCTTAGAAAATAGCCACTACCGACGTTATGTCGATAGTGGCCTATCGGCGGGATGCTGCTACCGATGCGCCACGAACCGGAACGCATCGCCATCCTTCTGGATCTTCCCGCACGACGGTGTTCCGAAGTGCGTGCCGAACACGATGACGTTGCTGTCGGCGTACCTCTCGCAAAACGCCCGCCGCGTCTTCTTCGCCATCGGACCGTCGCTGTCGAAGCCGTCGTCCCACTCCGGATACGCGCACTGCACCGGATGATGCATCAGGTCGCCGGTGATGACGGCATCCTGCCCCTTCGAAGAGATCCTCACACTATGATGCCCCGGCGTATGGCCCGGGGTCGGCTCCAGCCAGACCTCATCGGTGATCTTGTGGGTTGATTCGACCAGCTTGGCCTTGCCGGCGTCCACTACCGGTCGCACCGAATCCTCGACCGGATCGCGCGAATCGGCGCCATCGAAGGTTGACCAGTAGTCCCATTCGGTACCGCCAATGATGTACTGCGCGTTGTCGAAGGTCGGCACCCATTTGTCATTGACGAGTTTGGTATTCCATCCGACGTGATCGACATGCAGATGCGTACAGACCACGTTATCGATCTGCTCGGGAGCGTAGCCCGCGTTTTTCAGGTCGCTGATGAAAGGCAGACGCAGCTTGCTCCAGTTGGGATTGGAGCGGACTTTGTCGTTGCCGATGCAGGTATCGACAATGATGCGCTTGCCCTGCGATTCGATCACCAGCGCATGGATGCTCATGCGCAGCTTGCCCTTCTCATCGGTGAACACTGACAGCCAATCCTTCCCCTGCCGCTCCTGCTTGATTCGATCCGGAGTCGCGTCGGCGAGCAGCCAGGTGCCGGGCCAGGAGCCCTCGGTCTCGATGATGCGGGTGATTTTGACGTCGCCGATATTCCATTGGCTCATGAGCATGACTCCTGCGCGTGAATTGAGAGTATCGCGCGAAACTTAGCGCGACCGATGCTGCGCCTACAAATGGAAAGACCTCGCGCGATAGACACTGGCGCCCGCTCGCACTAGTTGTGTGAAACTCCCGAGGTGATGTCCATGTCGATCCAGCCGCCGACCAAAGAAGATCTCAAACGCATCGCGAAAGAGAATCATTTCGAAATGACCGATAGCGAGGCCGAAGCTATCGATGCGATGTTCAAGCCGATCATCCCCTTCCTTGATTACATCGACCAGGCTCCGATCGAGCCGAGCGCGTCGGTGAAAAAGTATCGCGCGCGCGACGCGGGCCGGCGTCCCACTCGCGAGGAAGATCCCCTCAATGCGGTGGTGCGCAAAATCAGCGTCAAGGGCGCGGCCTCGGGCAAGCTCAAGGGCAAACGCATAGGTGTGAAGGATAGCGTGGCAGTTGCGGGAATCCCCATCAGTGGAGGCTCGCACGTGCTGGAAGGTTTCACCCCCGATGACGACGCTACCATCGTCAGTCGCATGCTCGATGAAGGCGCGGAAATCGTCGCGACCCTGGTGATGGACGACTTCGCGCTGTCGGGTGACGGCACCACCAGCGCGCATGGTCATGTACTCAATCCTCATCGCCCGGAATATTGCTCCGGCGGCTCGTCATGCGGATCGGGCGCGGCTCTTTACTACGACTGGATCGATATCACCATCGGCACTGACCAGGGCGGGTCCATCAGAATGCCCTCTTCGTGGTCGGGCGTAGCAGGCATCAAACCCACCTACGGACTGGTGCCGTATACCGGCGTGATGAGCATCGATCCGTCGATCGACCACGTCGGTCCGATGGCGCGCAATGTGGGCGATCTGGCGCTCGCACTCGAAGTCATCGCGGGAAAAGATCCCGCCGACTTTCGCCAGCAGGAAGTCCACGGGCAGCCGTATCGCGAGGCGCTCGGGAAAAGCATCGGTGGTTTGAAGCTGGGAATTTTGAAGGAAGGCTTCACGCATCCGGGCGCGCAGGACGATGTCAACGCCGCGGTCCGCAAGGCCGCCGCCCAACTGCAAAAACTCGGTGCTACCGTCGAGGAGGTCTCGATCCCCGAGCATCGCGACGCGTGGCAATTCCTGTGGCCCATCGGATTGGAAGGAATGGCGGCTCTCGGGCGCGGCAACCTCCAGGGCAGGCATCATTCGGGACGTTATGATGCGGGTCTCGCGGATTTCTTCGGCGCGGCGCGGCGCCAGATGCCGACCACGCAAGCCATCACGGTGAAGTTCATGATGAGCGCCGGCGAATATCTGCATGAGCGCTATCACGGCCGCCTCTACGCGAAGGCGCAAAATTTGCGCGCCGGTTTGCGCGCGAAGTATGACGCGGTGTTGGCGAAGTTCGATGCGTTGGTGATGCCCTCGACCCCGATGAAGGCGCATCGACGCGATGAGCGCTCGCCCTACGCGATGCTGACCAACACCGCACCTTTCGATATCACCGGACATCCCGGGCTGAGCGTTCCATGCGGCATCTCTGACGGCCTGCCGATCGGCTTGATGCTGATCGGGCGACATTTCGATGACGCAACGCTGCTCAAGCTCGGGTACGCATACGAGCAGAGCATCGACTGGCGCAAGATTTAGGGCAGGTGATAGAACTAAACCGACGGTGAGCAAATAGACGATGCATTGCTCGCGATGCGGGACCGAAAATCCGGCCGGGAAGAAATTCTGCGGCGAATGCGGCGCGGCATTCACCATGCGATGCCCCAAGTGCGGGGCCGACAACGCACCGCCATTCAAATTCTGTGGTGATTGCGAGCGTCGCGCTGACGTCTGCCGATCCCGCAAGCGGCGTTGGCGCGCAACCGGAAGCGCCCGCCATCCGGGTAACTTCCGAGAGGCCCCCGGAAAATCTCGAGGGCGAGCGCAAGACCGTTACCGCGCTGTTCGCGGACATCAAGGGTTCGATGGACTTGATGGAGGACCTCGATCCCGAGGAAGCCCGCGCGATTGTCGATCCGGCGATCCGGCTGATGATCGGTGCGGCGCATCGCTACGACGGGTACATCGTGCAGTCGACCGGTGACGGCATCTTCGCGCTGTTCGGTGCGCCGGTAGCCCATGAGGACCATCCGCAGCGGGCCTTGCACAGCGCACTTAGAATGCAGGACGAGGTGAAGCGGTATGCAGAGCGGCTGCGCGCCGAGCAAGGCGTGAATCTGCAGGTCCGAGTGGGGGTGAATACCGGCGAGGTGGTAGTCCGCTCGATCACGACCGGCGCGGGCCAGACCGAGTATACACCGATCGGTCATTCGACCAGCCTCGCCTCCCGTTTGCAGACGCTGGCCAACCCGGGTTCGATTGCCGTCAGCGAGACGGTGCGCAAGCTGGTCGAAGGCTATTTCCTGTTGAAGCCACTGGGACCGGCGCGGATCAAAGGCGTCAGCGAGCCGGTCAACATTTATGAAGTCACCGGCCTCGGGCCATTGCGGACGCGACTACAGCGCTCGGCGGGTCGCGGGCTGACCAAGTTCGTCGGCCGCGAGCGCGAGATGGATGCGATGAAGCATGCCGCCGATCGCGCATTATCGGGCCATGGTCAAATTGTCGCGGCGATGGCCGAAGCCGGCACCCGCAAATCGCGCCTTTACTTCGAATTCAAGGCCAGGAATCAGTCCGGCTGGATGGTGCTCGAGACATTTTCGGTCTCGCACGGCAAGGCGTCGGCATATTTTCCGGTGCTCGATCTGTTGCAGGGCTATTTCAAAATCGCCGGCGAAGATGATCACCGAACGCGCAGAGAGAAGCTGACCGGGCGCGTACTCGCGCTCGACCGTCCGCTCGAAGACACCCTTCCATATCTGTTCAGCCTGCTCGGCATCGTCGAGGGCGAGGATCCGCTGGCGCAGATGGACGGACAGATCAGGAAGCGGCGCACGCTCGAAGCGATCAAACGGATTCTGCTGCGCGAGTCGCTCAATCAACCGCTGATGGCGATCTTCGAGGACCTGCACTGGATCGACGAGGCGACCCAGGAGTTCCTCAATCTGCTCGCCGACTCACTCGGCACCGCGAAGATATTACTGCTGGTCAACTACCGTCCCGAATACTCACATAAGTGGAACAGCAAAACTTACTATACGCAGTTGCGGCTCGATCCGCTCGGCAGGGAGAGCGCCGGGGAGATGCTGTCGGCGTTGTTAGGCGACGGGGTCGAAGTAGCAGCGCTCAAGCGTGTGATCATCGAGAAGACCGAAGGTAATCCGTTCTTCATGGAAGAGACGGTACAGGTGCTGTTCGACGAGGGCGCGCTGGTGCGCGAGGGAACCGCGGTCAGACTCACCCGACCGCTGGGCGAACTGAAAATACCACCAACGGTGCAGGGGATTCTGGCCGCGCGTATCGACCGCCTGCCCGCCGATGCAAAGGACCTGCTGCAGACGCTGGCCGTCATCGGGCGTGAATTTCCGCTCGCGTTGATTCGTGCGGTAGTTGCGAAGTCGGACGACGAACTCAACCGCCTCCTCAATGACCTGCAACTGGGCGAGTTCATCTACGAGCAACCGGCGGTGGGCGACACCGAATACATCTTCAAACACGCGCTGACGCAGGAGGTAGCCTACAACTCGGTCCTGATGGAGCGGCGCCAGCAACAGCACGGGCGCACGGCGGCGGCGCTCGAGCGGCTCTACACAAATTCGGTCGCGGAACATCTGGCAGAACTGGCGCATCATTACGGCCGCGCCAACAATCCTGACAAGGCGGTCGAGTATCTGACGCGCGCCGGCCAACAAGCGCTGAATCGCTCAGCCTACGCCGAAGCGCAGGCACAACTGCAACAAGGTCTCGAGTGGATTAAAAAACTGCCGGAAGCGCCGGAGCGTGACGCGCGCGAGCTGGAGCTGGCACGCACCCTGGCGCAGATGTTCTTGATAACCCGAGGCTTCACCGCGCCACAGACGCGGGCGGCCGCCGAGCGCGCCCGGGAGCTGGCCGAGAAGGGCGGCAACCTGGCGCAACTCGTGGCACAGGTTTTCGAGATTTGGCGGAGCCTTTTCGGGACAGGCGACTACTCCACCGCGGCCCTGCTGGCGGACCGGATACTTGAGCTTGCCCGGCGCGAGGGCAGCCCCGCGAGCTTCGGCTTCGCATGCAGTGCTCAGGTACAGGTGCACTTACTTCGCGGTGACCTCGCCGGTGCCGACGAGCACTTCGCTCGCTGGAGCAGCTTTCTCAGCGCGCCTGGTTTCAGGCAAGTTCTCGGCGCGGCCGTGATCGCAATCGGTTCTGCAGGCCAGCTCGCGTGGGCCTTGGGCCGCGCCGATATAGCCCGCGAGCGCGTGGCGCGGGCGACTGCCTTCGCACGGGAAAGCAACCACCCCTACGACCTGGCGGTCGCGCGAGTCTTTGAAAGCCGCCTGTTGTGCTTGCAAAGAGCACCGGAGCGCGCCGAGCTTGCCGCCTCCCAAGCGTTAGCCATCAGTGACGAGCACGGCTTCCCGATCCCCCGGAATCAGAGCCGCTCGATGCTCGGCTGGGCGCGGGCGCAGCTTGGCCGCGCGGGTGAAGGCGTGGCCCTGATCCGCCAGGCTTTGGCCGGCCTGGCCGAAGGCGGAAGGCTAAATGTCACGGATCAGCTCACGCGTCTGGCCGAGGCCCAGGCTCTCGATGGCAAAAACGGCGATGCTCTCAATACCATCGAGGAGGCGCTCCAGGCGAATCCCGAGGAACTCTATTTCCGTCCCGAAACCTTCCGCATCCGCGGGATTCTGAGGCTTAAAGTAGGCCAGACCCAACTGGCCGAGACCGACTTCCACGACGCGATCGCGCTCGCGCAAAAGATGAGTGCGAAGGCGTGGGAGCTGCGTGCGACGATGAGTCTGGCGCGGGTGCTTGCGACACAGAGTCATCGCGAGGAGGCGCGTGCGATGCTCGCCGACATCTACGGATGGTTCACCGAGGGCTTCGACACCGCGGACCTTATCGATGCCAAGGCGCTACTCGATGAGTTGAAAGCCTGAGTCCGAAATAAGGGAGCCGACCTATGCCGGATTACGAAATCTTCGAGCCAGGCGACATCGTACTTCAGTCAGGCTTGACGCTGCCGCAGGCGAAGCTGGTCTACAAGACCTACGGCAAGCTCGCTCCGGCGCGCGACAACGTCATCGTGATGCCGACGTTCTACCGCGGCCAGCATGCCGAAACCGAACCGATGATGCGAGCCGGACGCGCGCTCGATCCGGCGCGGTACTTTATCGTCGTGCCCAACATGTTCGGCAATGGCTTGTCATCGTCGCCGAGCAACACACCCGCGCCATTCGATCGCGCCGCATTCCCCGGAGTTACGGTGTACGACAATGTGGTGTGCCAGCATCGATTGCTCACCGAGCACCTCGGGATCGATCGCATCCGGCTGGTGATCGGTTATTCGATGGGGGCGCAGCAGGCCTTCCAATGGGGCGCGTTATACTCCGACATGGTCCGCGCGATCGCGCCGTTGTGTGGCTCGGCGCGCACCTCGCCGCATAACCATCTGTTTTTAGAAGGAGTCAAGGCGGCGTTGCGCGTCGATGCGGCCTACGCGGACGGATGGTATCAATCTCCGCCGATCAAAGGATTGCTAGCCTTTGCTCGGGTCTATGCGGGCTGGGTGTTTTCGCAGGATTTCTTTCGCGGGGCAGAGTACCGCAAGCTGGGCCTCGCCTCGGTGGAGGATACCGTGCGCTTCATGGAAGGATATTTTCGCCGGCGCGATGCGAACGATTTGTTGGCGATGCTGTGGACCTGGCAGCATGCCGATATCAGCGCCAACCCCCGGTTCAAAGGTGATTTCGCGGCAGCCCTGGGCGCTCTCCGCGCGCGCGCCATCGTGATGCCGTCCGCCACCGACCTTTATTTTCGGGTGCGCGACAACGAACTCGAAGTGGAACAGATGCCGAACGCCGAGCTGCGGCCGATCCCTTCCATCTGGGGGCACGTCGCGGCCTTTGGCGGCAATCCCGTTGATGATGAATTCATCGACGCTGCGCTGCGCGAATTGCTGGCCGGATAATTTGCGCGATGAGAATCAGGCGGCGCTGGAACCGCACATCCGATCGATGACCCGCAGGATCAGCTCGGGGCCGCGCTCGAAAGCCTCGCGCCGAACGCTTTCATTCGGCTGATGTGCCTGATCGAGGTCGCCGGGTCCGCAGATCAGCGAGGTGATGCCCGAGAGCGCGAGATGACCACCATCGGTGCCATAGAGGGCGCCGCGCGAGGTCTTGGCTCCGGTCGCTTCGGCCAGCGCGCGTTCGAGCGTGGTGCCTCGCGTCGACAGCAGCGGCGGCACGATTTGCGGCCGTCCCATCTTGATAGTCGCCCGATGCGGTCCGCTGGCCCAATCCCGCGTATCGAGCTCGCTTACACGGCGCTCGATTTCCCGATGCAGTTCCATCGGATCGACATCGGGCAGCGAGCGGTAACTGATCCTCAGCCGGCACTCCTCGGCAATCATGTTGAGCGCGATGCCGCCGCTGATGGTGCCGAAATTGAGCACGTCGTAGGGCGATTCCGGAAACGCCTCGGCAAACGCCGCGCTGCGCGATGCCGCGCGCTCCTGCTGGAGGCGGCCGATCACGTCCATCACCTTGCCCATCACCGCGATCGCGTTGACGCCCTCGGCCGGTGCGCCGCTATGACCTCCGCGCCCCTGCACCTTCAGTTCGAAGGAGCCGATGCTTTTGTGAGTATGACAAATCCCGTAGGAGGTCGGCTCCCCAATCCAGCACAGTTCCGGCATCGGAAGGTCACCGAGCAGACCGCCGAGTTCGGGACCGACCAGCTCCGCGCCGCGACATCCCACTTCTTCATCGGCGGTGAAGACGAATACCAGCGGGCGGCGGAGGGTTTTTCGATCCAGCTTCGTCGCGGCATCGATGCATTGCGCGATGAAGCCCTTCATATCGCTGGTGCCGCGGCCATAAAGACGGTCGCCGTCGAGGTCGGCCTTGAGGGGCTCGCGGGTCCATCCCGGCTGACCTTCGAAGGGCACCGTATCGATGTGGCCCGAGATGATCAGGCCATCGCGAACCGGAGGTCCGGCCCATGCAATGAGGTTGGCGTGCGGGACGCCGAAAATTTCGACTTTCTGAAAGGTCGTCTTGAAGCCGGCGCGGTCGAGCCGATCGGCAAGGAATTGCGCCGCCTCGAGATTGCTATTCGCGCTGACGGTGTCGAACGCAACCAGGCGGCGAATCGTATCGTAGAGATAATCCGCCATGACGGCCTACCCTAAGCAAAGATTAGCGGACTGGAAGGATATCGTGAGGCGGTAACGAAGCGCTACCCGAGAGTGCCGTGGAGCACGCGCAACCAAATCGCCACCAAGGTATCGATGACCACCTTGGGGTCGGCTTGCGGATTGCGCCCCAACCTTTCGATCAGGTACCGCTCGTTCATCCACAGGAGCGCGGTGGCGATCTCTTTGGGATCCAGCCCCTCCAGAGACATCGCACCCCGGCTGACAAATTCACTGATCTGGCGTCCGGTCTCCTCGATCGTGTGGGCGAAATTTTCCCGATAGCGCGCTTCGACCTCGGCATCGGCATAAGAAGCGTCAGAGAGCGCCCGTAGCAGAGGGCCGTGGCTGACGTACGCACTCACCAGTTCCCTGGTGGTATTGCGCAGGCTTTCGACCGGATCCCGTTCGTTGAACCAGCGCGCGCTGAGTGCCCGGTCGCGCTCGTGCAAGCGCTCGACCAGTTTCACGATCAGATGACTGCGATCGCGGAAGTATTCGTAAAAAGAAGGACGGGAGAGGCCGGTGCGCGCCATAACGTTGTCAATCGTCATGTCGCGAAACGGAAATTCCTTAAGAAAGTCTTCCGCAGCATCAAGAATCTCGGTTTCAGCGGCCTCCGGTTTACGGCGACGGCGGCGTGTTTTGTCCGCTGGGAGGCTATTGGTCTTTTTGGTCAACGTCGAAGATCAATCGAAAACGCGGGGGTTGGTTGGACGAAAATGCGCAGCGCGAAACCGGCGCCTAAGATCCTCGGGCTGCCACGGCCCGTATAATCGGTTTCGCTGCACGTGCGCTATTAGAACTTCAAATCCCCCATTCGGATCCCAAAGCCGCATCATTCACCTGAGCAGAAAACATAGTACTCAAAATTCTCGCGAAGAAAAGGCGCCCCCGAGTGTCAGATTGGGAGACTTTTAATGACAAACTGTATAGCGAGGTGGGTTAGTTGACCTCGCGTCGATAATGATTTTGGGCGTCTTGGCCATTCCGAAACTTGCGTCAATCGGCCGGGCGTGAATTACGCCGGCGCTGTGAGAGCTCACGCGAAACCAGTCCGGCACGCTTGCCTTTTATCAGCGCGGGCGCGGAACGTTCAGGCACGATATCCAACTCTGTCAACCATGCGGTGGCATCGCTATCGCTTGGCGCGCGCCAATCGCCACGAGGCGACAGCGAACCACCCGAGCCGACTTTGGGCGCGTTGGGAATCGCGCTCCGTTTGTACTGGCTGAGCTTGAAGAAGCGCTGCAGGAAAGTCCGCAGATGTTTTTTGATCTCGCCGATGTCGTAGCGATTGCGCAGCGGGACCGGGATATCCGGCCAAGAGCCTCGCGTAGGATCGTACCACGCCAGGTACGCCAGAAATGCGATTTTCGAGGGCGGGTAGCCGAAGCGAAGCGTGTAGTAGAGGTAGAAATCGTGCAGCTCGTAAGGGCCCAGCATCGCCTCGGTATCTTGAAATGGAGTCGCGCCAAACTCCTCTCCGGCAGGAACCAGTTCAGGGCTAATCGGCGTCTCTACGATGTCGCGGAGCACGGCCGAGGCTGCGTCGCCGAGACGATTGGTCAACGCGACCCATCGGATGATGTGCTGGATCAGCGTCTTGGGGACGCTCGCATTCACCGCGTAATGCGACATGTGATCGCCGACGCCATAGGTGCACCATCCCAGTGCCAGTTCGCTCAGGTCGCCGGTGCCGACCACCAGCCCATTGTGCAGATTCGCGAGGCGGAACAGATGGCTGGTACGTTCGCCCGCCTGCACATTCTCAAAGGTGATGTCGTAAACCGCGCGACCCTCGGCATACGGATGCTCGATGTCCTTGAGCATCTGTAGCGCGCTCGGACGAATGTCCATCTCGTGCGCTTCGCATCCGATCGCATCCATTAACCGGCGCGCCTGCTCCAGGGTGCGTTTGCTGGTAGCGAATCCCGGCATCGTATAAGCGAGAATGCTGTTTCTCGGGTAGCGCAGACGATCCGTCGCCTGGGCGCATACCAACAGCGCGTGCGTCGAGTCGAGGCCGCCCGACACGCCAATGACCACGCGCTTGATGCCGGTCGCGCGCAGCCTGGTCACGAGACCCTGCACCTGGATCTCATAAACCTCGGAGCATCGTTCGTCGCGTCGCGCCGGATCGGATGGAACATAGGGAAAGCGCTCGTAGACTCGCTCGGGCAAGAGACGGCCAATCCGCTGCGGCTCGACGGAAAACTCGACCGCACGAAATTGCTTGATGCGCTCATGCTCGAGACGAATGTTTTCGGCGAAACTATTCTGCCGCATCCGCTCCTGCGCGAGCCGCTCGAGGTCGATCTCGGTATAGATCAGCTGGGGTTCATCTTTGAAACGTTGCGACTCGGCAAGCAGGTTGCCATTTTCGGCGATCAGCGCCTGCCCATCCCAGGCGAGATCGGTGGTCGATTCACCGGGCCCGGAAGCCGAATAGAGATAAGCAGCGAGGCATCGCGCCGACTGACTTGCCACCAGCGTATGGCGAAAATCGGCCTTGCCCACCGTGATGTTGGAGGCCGACAGGTTTAGCAGAACCGTGGCGCCGGCCAGTGCCGCATACGAAGACGGTGGAATGGGAACCCACAGGTCTTCGCACATTTCGACGTGAAAAGTGAAGTCGGGAAGTTCTTCGCAGTTGAAAATCAGACGGCTGCCAAACGGGATGGCGCGCTGCCCGGCGAGATCGATCTGATCCTGCGGCGCCGCAGTACCGGAGGTGAATTGACGGACCTCGTAGAACTCGCGATAGCCGGGTAGGTAGGTCTTCGGAACGATCCCCAGGATTCGTCCGCGCGAAATTACCGCCGCGCAATTGAACAGCAGATTTCCTACTTCGAGCGGCAACCCGACCACGCTGACGATTTGCAGATCGCGCGTCGCTTCGACGATTTGATGAAGCGCGGCGAGACATCCGTCCAGGACCACGCGTTGTTGAAACAGATCGTCGCAGGTGTACGCCGAAAGACCCAGTTCCGGGAACAGAACCAGAGCTACTTTTCGGTCGGCTGCGCGCCGAATCAGCGCGAGGGTCTGGTCACCATTGAATGCAGGATCGGCAACGCGCACGGTGGGAATCGCAACCGCGAGACGAACCAGGTCATGGTTGTAAAGGTTGAAGAATTCCCTGCCGACCTTCATACGCTAATCTTCACGTGAACCCTCGGATTGTGTAGCGCCATTCTAAACGGGCAGGCGCGACCGCGCTATCGATATATAACGTCTTTATAGGCGAAAACAGTTGTTCAAGGCAGTCAACGGCGAAATTTCAGCTAAAGCGGAAATCTTCCAGGGTTCCGCGCGCGGCCTCACACCATTCGCACATCGCGGGCATATCTACCTAGGTCGCGGGGAGGCCGGTCATCTGCGCGCTGACTTCCCACAATCGGCGCGCGAGGTCCGCGTCATGCGAAACATCCGACGAGCGCGCTTCCTTCGAATCGATGAAATATTTTCCGGTGACGCCTTCCAGTTCGGGCGACGACGCGAGATAAACCTGCGTGCGCGCGCCGACGTCCGGAGATTTCGTAAACGCACTGATGATTTTCCACGCCGTCCCTACTACCGCGCCATTGTGGTTCGCGAGGTTGGTCGCGACCGCGCCCGGATGCACGCAATTTACCGTCACGCCGGTACCCGCGAGACGGCGCGCCAGTTCGTAAGTGAAAAGCGCGTTTGCGAGCTTCGATTGCGCGTAAGAACTCATCCCGCCATAGGAGCTCTCACCGCCGAGGTTCTTAAAGTTTATCGTCGCTCGTTGGTGCAGATCCGATGAGACATTGATGATACGCGCGGGCGCGCTCTCCTTGATGCGATCGAGCAGCAGCAGCGTCAGCATAAAATAGGCGAGATGATTCACCGCGAAGACTTCTTCGAGGCCGTCGCTGGTGAGCGCGCGCTTCATCTTGAACACGCCGGCGTTGTTCATCAGCACATGCAGCGGTTTTTTGGTCGCCAGAAAATCCGCCGCCAGCTTGCGAATCTGCGCCTGCGATTCGAGGTCGGCCACCATCAGTTCCACTTCCGGATTTCCGGCGCGCTGAATTTCACGCACGAGCTCTTCGCCGCGCTCGCGATTCCGGCAGACCAGAATCAGCTTCCCGCCCATGCGGCCGAGTTCGAGAGCGCTAGCGCGTCCGAGGCCGGAGGTGGCGCCGGTGATCATGCAGGTTTTGCCGCGAATCCATTGCCCATCGTTGGATTTTGTCGCCATGGTGAAAAACCAATTATCCGAAGAGCCGGCGGCTGGCGATCGCGGCGCCGTCGGATAGCGCGCGCAATTTTTCCCACACGATGACGTCCGCTACCATACCGAATCCCGCGCTGGTGTCGAATCCGCAATCGGTCCCTGCCATCACGCGGCGAGGATCTCCGATCACCTGTGCGGCGCGTTCGATTCGGTCCGCCACCACCTCGGGATGCTCAACGTAGTTGGTGGTTGAATCGATCGCACCGACGATCAGCTTCAGCTCAGGGGGCAAGCGATACTTCTTTAGCGAATGATAGTCGTGCTCGTGGCGCGGATTCGCCATCGAGAGCAGCAGCGCACTGACTTCGGCGCGGTAGATATGCTCGATGATCTCATCGAGGGGTACGTCGTCGGTATGCGGACCCTCGTAGTTACCCCAGCATACGTGGAGACGGATTTTCTCTTTCGGCAGCCCGGCAATGGCGGCGTTGATCGCCGCGATAACTACATCGACGAAATCGAGAAACTCCTTCAGCGGCTTGCCCGCGAAGCTGGTATGACGTTCCATCGCGAGATCGGGCGCATCGATCTGAAGTACGAAGCCGGCCTTGACGATGGTCTCATACTCGGTCTTGAAAGCCGCGCCGAGCGCCATCACATAGTCACGCAGACTCGGATAGTGCGCGTTGAGCATCGCGGCCGCCACGATGCCGGGCGAAGCCGCGGTCATGAACGGCTCAACGAACTGTGATTTCTGCTGGTCGAGCGCGCGGCGGAAATCCGCGCATTCTTTTTTCACCGCCTCCAGGCCGGTGTAGCGAATCTCGCCGGTGGCCTGTGGCGCATGCATCAGGTCGACCTGCATGCGGGCGACGTCACGTCCCATAAAAGCGAGATAGCCGGGATACCGAATCAGATCGCTCATGAACGGGCGCTGACTTTTTCCCGAGAACCCGGACATCCGATGTTGCACATAGGTGAAAAAGCTCTCGCGCGATTGTTCGCCGTTATTGCCGATGTCGATGCCACATTCCAGTTGGCGCGCGATGACGCGGTTGGTCGATTCCGCAGTCATCTGCTCGAGCGCGGCCTCGTCGACTGGCTCGTGGCGGCTCTTGCGCCCCAGCGTCTCGGCAAGTTCCTTGGGCCGCGGAAGACTTCCCGCGTGGGTGGTCAGAATTCTATTTTGGGAATTTGGCATCGCGCTCCAGCCATCGCTCTCCAAGATTTACTTGGGGAGATGAGCACGAATGCCGTCGAATTTCCAATCCGGAAAGCGGATGCGCCGCGGTTTTCGTGTCGGACAGCGCCCACACCAAGACGGCTCAGCAATCATCGCGGTTATAAGCGACGTCGACTGCCCGGCTGAGCGGATCAGCAGGTTGGCAGAAGCGGGTTCACGCGATAGAGTTGTAGGGTCTAGTAGCGGAGAAAAACATGGGCGATCTTTTAGCACCAACTCATTTGCTGGTCCTGCTGGTGATCGTTTTGATCATCTTTGGACCCAGCAAACTCGGTGATGTCGGCGGAGCCTTGGGCAAGGCAATCAAGGATTTCAAGAAAGCCATGAACGAAGAGCCCGAAACCAAGCCGGTAGTCAAAACCGACGAAACCAAACCTATCGACAACAAAGCTTCCTAGCCTCGTCGTCTTCGGCGCGCTCCCCCGACCTCAATTTCAGGGTTGGGGAGTCAATGCGAACGGAGCCGATTCTTTACCGCCACCACACCATGCACATCGGCTGCGTCTTGGGCCGCAGCTTTAACATCAGCCGCCGACGCCACCACTCCGCTGAGTATGACCGTACCGTGGTCGGCATCGACCTCGACCGGGTATCCCTTAGAAATGCCGTCCTCCGCGAGAGCGCTTTTGACCTCGGTAATGAGGAGGTCATCCTGCGCGCGTTCAGCATCGGAATTGTAATGATGATGACCGACGCTCGAGGCGCTGTCTTTGTCGAGCGAAACGGACGAATGGCTGATTTTTGCTCCCAAATTCGAAGATGGGATGCCATTTTGCCCGGGCTCGTTTCCAGGAACGATATCGGTCTTCAAATCTTGCGCACGGGCGATGCTGATGGTGGTGCAAAAGCTGACCGCAGCAGCCAGCGTGGCGACGACGAATTTGTACGACGATCCCATCGCGATGACCTCCCGAAGCAGCGCATGCGAAGGCGGAAAGATGCGCATCCTTCCGCCTTCAAGCACGGCTAATAATTCGTTTCGTAGGTCTTCTTCTGATAGGTGGTCGTAGTCGTCTCATCCACAGGGGGTGGAGGAGCGGCCGGTGTCACCGTGGTTGTCTCACTATGATAACTGGAGCTGGTCTGCTGCGACGCGTCCCCGGCATTATTGGTGTTAGCCGCATCGTCGACGGAGCGCTCGGTAGTGGTCTTTTCGGTAACTACGCGCGGCGCGGGCGGCGGTGCGACGACGACCGGCGCGGGCTGAACCACCACCTCGGGCGGCACGTTGTTGACCTTTTCCTCGTGCGAGCTGCATCCGGCGACGGCAATAAATCCGACCAAACTCATCGCACCGATGGTTAATCTTAGCGTCGAGACTTTCATGTTGTAGGTGTTCTCCTTGAGGAAGTTGCTCGATTGGTGCGCATTGCTGCGCAATATCGATTAGACGGACTCCTCGCCGCTGGATTCATCAGCGATTTTATCCGCGCCAATGTTCGGTTTTTCGAATGCGCAAGTCGGCTTGATTCAGGATGCGAGGCGCGACTAAATGCGCGTAACGTGAAGATACTTCGCACTCTGATTTGGATCGGCGTGGCGATGCTCGGGGCGATCGGCCTCGGCACGATTGCCTTCGCGCGCGGCGAGGAGCCGAGCGTGCTGTGGTTCATCGTCGCTGCAGTATGCGCGTATGCGCTGGGCTACCGCTTCTATTCCGCGTTCATCGCCGCGAAGGTGCTGGAGCTCGATGACGCGCATCCGACTCCCGCGACACGCCTCGCGAATGGGCGCGACTACGTTCCCACCGCCCGATGGATAACCTTCGGCCATCATTTCGCCGCGATCGCCGGCCCTGGCCCGCTGGTTGGCCCCGTGCTCGCCGCGCAGTTCGGCTACCTGCCCTCGACGATCTGGATCATCGTTGGCGCAGTGCTGGGGGGCTGCGTGCAGGATTTTGTCATCCTCGGCTATTCGCTCAAAAGCGATGGGCGTTCTCTCGGCAAGATGGCATCCGAGGAGATCGGCCCGGTCGCCGGAATCACCGCGCTCATCGGCGTGTTGATGATCATGATCATTCTGATCGCAGTGCTCGGGCTGGTGGTGGTCAATGCGATGAAGCACAGCATCTGGGCGACCTCGACGGTCGCCGCGACGGTGCCAATCGCGATGCTGGTCGGCATCTACATGACGCATCTGCGCCCCGGCCGCCTGGTCGAGGGCTCGATAATCGGTGTCGGACTGATTCTGCTGGCGGTATGGGGAGGGCGTTTCGTTGAGAGCTTCAGCTTCGGCAGCTATTTCTTTTTGGACGCGCCGCATCTGGCCATCTGGATCATTGCATACGGCCTGCTCGCCTCGATCCTGCCGATTTGGCTGCTGCTGGCTCCGCGCGACTACCTTTCCGCGTTCATCAAAATTGGAACCATCGTGGCGCTGGCGATGGGAATCGTGGCGTTGCATCCGCATGCTCTAATGCCGCCGCTGACACAATTCATCGACGGCACTGGCCCGGTCTTCGGCGGCAAGGTTTTCCCCTTCGCATTCATCACCGTCGCGTGCGGCGCGATTTCCGGATTCCATGCGCTGATCGCATCAGGAACCACGCCCAAGATGCTGATGCGCGAGGGCGATGCGCGGATGGTCGGCTACGGCGCGATGATGGTCGAATCGTTCGTCGCGATCATGGCGATAATCGCCGCGGTGATGCTGCAGCCCGGCGTCTACTTTGCGATCAATAGCCCTGCTGGAGTGGTGGGCACCGGCGCCGCGGCCTGCGCGAAGATTTCTTCGTGGGGATTTCCGGTCAACGACCTCCATATGCAAGAACTTGCGAACGCGGTCGGCGAGACGACGCTTTATGCGCGCACCGGAGGCGCACCCTCGCTCGCGGTCGGGATGGCGCAGATCTTCGCGCACTCACTCGGCGGGCAAGCGGTAATGGGACTCTGGTACCACTTCGCGATCATGTTCGAGGCATTGTTCATTCTGAGCACCCTGGATGCGGGTACCCGGGTGGGGCGTTTCATGCTGCAGGATCTGCTGGGACATCTGTATGCGCCGCTCGCCGACAGCTCGTCGTATTCGAATATCGTGATGACTTCGTTGGTGATCGTCGGAGCCTGGGGCTACTTCCTCTATTTCGGCACTATCGATCCGTTCGGAGGCATCAACTCGCTATGGCCGCTGTTCGGAATCGCCAATCAGATGCTGGCCACTATCGCGCTATGCGTCGCGACCAGCGCGATGATTCGTTCCGGCAAAGTCCGCTACACATTTGTGACGCTGCTTCCATTGACGTGGCTGGTCGCGGTGACGATGACCGGCGGCTTCGAGAAGATTTTCAGCGTGATGCCGAATGTGGGTTTCCTTGCGCACGCCGCTAAACTTTCCGCCGAGCTGACCGCGCCCACGACCACCGCCGCACGCGCCATCGAAATCGATCGCCTCATCTGGAACGATCGCGTCGACGCCGCACTCACCGCATTTTTCATCATTGTTGTGATCACGATCCTCAGTGATTCAATTCGCGTTTGGAGCAAGCTGACTTTGGGGACTCCGGAAAGAGCGGCGCACGAGGAAGCGGCATGACGATGTCGCGGCCGAAATATGACACTCTCGCGGGCCCGTCATTTGCCACCTTGTCGCAACGTCTCCACTTCCTGGCGATGAGACTGTCGCATGAACTCGCAAACGAATTAGCGCGGCTCAACTCGGCGCGCTTGGGAGACGACGAGCTATCGCAACTAACGCGGCGCGATCGTGCGCGCGCGGTAAAGGCAGCGCTCGCGGAACATCACAAGGGCATTTCTCGATGTTGCTGAAATCGAACATCGAGAGACGCACACAGTTAGTTAACGGCAAAATGCCACACGTCTCATTTGGATGGTTTCGAGAGATGACTAGGCAGTTTTTCCTGTCCACGTAGGCACCCGCCCGATTATCTCGCCGGCTAGCTTCAGTTAGCTTGAGTGTTCCAGAACGACATTCGGTATACGCCAGAAAAATCTCGCTCAAAAAAGACAAATGACGGAGGAAGCCCATGGATCCTTTTTCGCACAGTCGTTCCTCCGAAGGCCCGCCCGAGACTGCTGCGCTGGAGCAGGCCTTTAGCTGCGTCAAATCGGCGCCTGGGGCAGAGCACGGTTGGGCCTATGGTGCTCACTTTGGTTCATTGGCTAATCTCGCGCACGAACTCCGAACCCCGGTCCAGGTATTGTTCGGATATCTCGATATTCTCCGCGACGATCGCGCCGATGCAGCTGAGACAAGAGGGTCTGACGATCGGGCGATAATCGAGCGGATGAACACCAACGTGCACGAACTCGCCCAGACGGTGGAGAATTTACTGGAGTTCGTGCTCGCATCCGCGGGAGCTGAAACAGCTAACGAAGAAGAGATCGATCTGGCGGAATTCTTTGCCGAGATGGAGGAGATTCTGGTCGCATCGAATCGCAACCCGCATCTAGCGATCAGCATCAATCTCGACGCGGCTCCTGAGAATATCGTTGCACAGCGCCGGCCTCTCCGATCAATCGTTCTTAACCTCGCTATCAACGCGATTAAGTTTACCCACCAGGGTGAAGTCTCAATTTGCGTCTCCGGTGACGAGACCATCGAAATCGCGGTTTGCGATACCGGCGAAGGCATCAATCAGGAACTCCTGGCGTCGGCCTTCGAACCGCTGGTCCAGCTTTCGCACTCAAGTACCCGTCGTCATCGTGGGCTCGGCCTGGGGTTGCCGATGGTGCAGCGTCATCTGAAGGCGCTGGGTGGGCGATTGGAAGTGGAGTCGATACCCGGATCCGGATCATGTTTCAAAGTCACAATCCCATGTCTCCGATCCGTGCCAGGTGTGTGCACTTCGGATCACTCGCGCCTCAATCTCGCCTAGTAGATCAATACAATTTCACCAACTTTTGCGCCTCTGAAGCGGCACGACGGATGCATTAAGTGTGTTCCACATTGTTGCCGTTTTGAGAAAGGCGAAAAAATGACTCCACTAGTGCTGCTGTTGGTTTTGAACGCCGGAATGTTAATGGGATTCGTGCTGCACACCTTTCTAGAAGGTGCTCATCGCGAGGATGAGGCCCGGGAGTGTGTCGCGTTTCGGCCAAGCTCCTTCCGCGATGATCTTTTAATCCCGATCATGCCGTCGAAGAACCGCTACCTGCATTAGAACGCGTTGGTCGCTTCGGCAATCGGCGCTTAGCGATAGTGGCGCATCAGGCCCACCACGACGCCGCGAATCTGCAAGTCGCCCTGACTGACAAATATCGGTTCCATCAACTGGTTCGCCGGCTGCAATCGAACCCGGCCATCTGATTCTTTAAAGAAGCGCTTCACGGTAGCTTCGTTCCCGACCAGCGCCACCACGGTTTCGCCATTGGTCGCAGTGTCGCGTCCCTCGACGATGATGTAGTCGCCGTCCCGTATGCCGTCCTCGACCATCGATTCGCCACGCACGCGCAAACAGAAGGTGTTGTCGCGTCTCACAAAGTCCTCGGGCACCGAAATGGTTTCATTGCCCTCGATCGCTTCGATTGGTTGACCGGCGGCGACCTGCCCTAGCAACGAGAGTTCCTGCACTCCCGTCGCGCGACGCCGCCGCGGCGCAATTTCCAACGCGCGGCTGTGATTGTGCTGCCGCTTGATGAATCCCTTCGACTCAAGGTTGCGCAGGTGCTTATGGACCGTCGCGAGTGACGACAGCCCAAAGAACTCGCCGACCTCGGCCAAAGTGGGTGCGTATCCATGCTCGCTGATATAATTTTCCAGATAGTCAACCAGTTGCTTTTGGCGCTTCGTCAATGTCGGCATTGTAAGTCCCCTGCGGCGTGGGATCAGCCTCGTCGCATCATGGCGAAAGTACGGCGAAAACACAAGCGCTGTAATAATGTCCGGTAAGCATTGAATGGCGCGGTTTCCCAGACCATCGCTGACGCATATCCTGATCGAGACCATGGCGAAGTTGCATGTCAAATTCGAAAGCGGTGAACCCGACCGGGTCATCGAATTCAACCCAGCCGATGCGCCGTTTCATCATGATGGCCGTCCCGGCTCGATTCTCGATATTCTGCTCGGACACAAGATTCACCTGGAACACGCATGCGGCGGCAACTGCGCCTGCACCACCTGCCACGTAATTATCAAGCAAGGGATGGGCAAGCTGAGCGAGGCCGAGGAGTCCGAGGAAGACATGCTCGACAAGGCACCGGGCCTGACGCCGACCTCGCGCCTCGGATGCCAGGCCGTGGTGACCGACCCGGACGCCGAGATCACCGTCGTTATCCCGCGCTTCACCATCAACCTCGCGAGTGAGAGTCGCGACGAGAGCTAGCCTCGATGGCCGATGCAAGTTCGCTACGAAGTACCTGGCTTGCGGTCGTCGATCGCATCGCCGATCACAATGACGACACGCGCTCGATCTTCTTGCAGGTGCGCGAGGGCGCAAAGCTCAAAATCGTCCCGGGCCAGTTCATCTCGATTCTGATCCCGCTCGGCGACGAGGTCCGGCGGCGTGCGTATTCGATCGCATCGATGGAGGACGGCGTCCTCGAGATTTGCTTTAACCAGGTTGACCGAGGTCGCGGGGTCGGATGGCTGTTCGAGCGCGCTCCGGGCGACGCCGTCGAGTTTATGGGTCCCTTCGGCAGCTTTACCCTCGATGCTCCGCCGCAAGTGGAGACCATCTTCATCGCCGAGGGCACTGCGATCGCGCCGATTCGGCCGATGCTGCATCGCGCGCAAGAAGCATCGCATGCGCCGATGTTCCTGCTCTATGCGGCACCCGATCGCGCGCACCTCCTGTATAGCGATGAACTCGAGGCGCTCGCCTCGCGCGATGCGAATTTCCATCTCGAAACGATGATCGTTGGCGGTGATATCTATCAGCGCCTTCATGACGAGGTGAATCGGCGCTGGATCGACGCCGATACCAATCGCGCGCGGCAGTTCTACATATGTGGCGTCGGCAAAGGCGTCATCGCAATCCGCGATTTGTTACGCGGCTCGGGCTATGAACGCCGCGCCGTCCATTACGAGCAGTGGTAGCAGTGCGAGTTTGCGCGGTTTGCCCGGGCTGATGCACTATCAAACGATCGTTCAGGAAAGGTGGAGTTGCGATGCGAGCTGATATCGACGAGATCGTGGGCAGGGTTGAGGCCGAGGGCGTTTGCGTGGTGCCGGACTTTATCCCTCGCGTCCTGCTGGCGAAGATCCGCGCCGAGGTCGACATCCTCAACCAGGCCGAGCGCGAGAGCGGCAATGGATTCCTCGAATCCGAGGGCGTCAATCAGCGCGTCTTCAACCTGGTGAACAAGGGCGAGGTCTTCGAGCAAATCGTTCAGCATGAAGATGTGATGGGCGCGATGGAAAAGCTGCTCGGCGGCGACTTCATCCTGTCCGGATTTTCTTCCAACACCACCGGCCCTGGCGGCGAGGAGATGGTGCTGCATTCCGATTCCGGCTACGTTCCGCCGCCGCATCCCGAGTATCTGCTTGCGGCCAACGCGGTCTGGATGATCGATGACTTCACCGAAGAAAACGGCGGCACGCGTTACGTCCCCGGCTCGCATAAGCTGCGCGACAATCCGAAACCCGATGGCGAATATCCCACCGTCGCGATTACCGGCACGGCCGGCTCGGTCGCGTTCCTGCACGGATACACCTGGCACAAGACCGGGGCGAACGTATCGCGCGATCAGATGCGGCGCGCGCTATTCGCATACTACGTCCGGCCATTTCTGCGGGTGCAGGAAAATCACATCGTGTCGGTGCGCGAGGAAGTATGGCATCGCGCGTCGTCGCGCCTGCGTCATCTGCTCGGTGGCGATTTATGGCTCAACTCGATCGGCTTCTTCGACGGCCCACCCGCGGCGATGCGCAAAATGGCGTTTCCGAAGCGCAAAGCCGGCGTGCTGTCCTAGCGGAACTGGTCAGAGGTTCAATGCTTCGAAGAGCCTGACAATCGCGGCGCATACTATTTCGGGCCGGGTCAGAATCGCGAGGTGGTCGGCCAACTCTCGCTGCACAGGCCATCCAAGTTGTTCCGCCTTCGCAGCCATATCCTCATACGAGCGGCTGAGTCGCAGATAGCCGCATCCGACCAGGGCGTCCACATTCGCCGAAGGTGCATGCTCCTCTAAATAATTGAACGGGATTCGCGGCAACTCCCCGACGAAGCGTTCGCGCAGCGAAGCGTCAGGGAGCAAGATCTCGATCGTTCCCGCAGGAAACCATCGATCCCACTGCGGCAGAGTTCCGTCGCGAACTAGCGCCTGAAGATGCGCACGCAATTGCGCCGGCGCGGTTTGGAGCCAACTTTTGCCAGGATGCGGCAAGATGGCATCGACGAAAATGCCGTAGCATCGTGCGTGAAGCCTTTCCGCTACCGCCGGCACCAGCGCGCCGGCGCCGCTATGCGCGATAATCGCGACGACATCAGCCGTGGCCGGAACCGCCGCAGCGAGGCGCCCGGCCATCGGTTCGTAGTAGGGAGGTCCGATGACCAAAGCGTCGGAGAGCGATGGCGCTATGACCTCGTAGTCTATTTTCCGCAACAGGTCCGCGCACCGATCCCATGTGGACGACCCGACCAGCGGGCTATGGATCATCAGCACACTCGGCGTGCTTGTCCATGGGATGAGGTTCACACCATTATCGGAGCATTTCCGCGGTGTAGTCCTTCGTCAGCAACTCCAGCAGATGCCCGTTGGGATCGCGGAAATAGACGCCGCGCCCACCGTTCCAGTGGTTGATTTTCATATCATCCGGGCTGAACGGCCCGCTGCCGTAGGCCAACCCCTCCGCCTTCACGCGCCCGAAGATGTCATCGAAGTCGGGCTCCCCGACTTTGAAGGCATAATGATGCGGTTGGAACGAGGTGCGGTTGTCGAAATCGAGCGACAGCGACTGACCGGGGATACGAATCGGCGCGAAATGTCCGAACGGGCCCTCATACTTAAGCCCGAAAATCTTTTCATAAAACCGCGCCGACTGTTCCTTGTCATGCGCAGGTACGATCGTGTGGTTCAATTCGATTTTCACGACGCGTTTCCTCCGTTAGAGGTGGCCAGTTCGATCATATGCGCCGTGACCAAATCACCGTCAAGCTATCGATCCCGCGCGCGAACGAAAATCGATCGAAGGTCTGCCACCCCGGAACAATGCTCGAGGACGGCGCTACCAGGAGATGGTTCCGGTGGAATTCGTCTGTTCCGCGCCAAAATCTCCAAATCCTGGACTGTCGGGTTTGTCGATGATAGTTCCTCTGATTGACTCAGTTCCGCTTCCGGTGGCGCTCTTGAACTTCCCGGTTCCTCCGACGAAGGTCCAACTCTCAGTTTTGCTGAATACGTTGGTGGTATCGCTGTAACACTCCGTTCCGGAATTGGAAAAAGAAAAAAGCTGCGATCCATCCTTTTCAAACGTTACGGAGTCGAAGCGCTCCAACAAATTGTATTGAGTGCCGATGGTTCCATCCGGCGCGGTGCAGCTTCCTATGACGGTCGTGGCACTCTGTGAGACGCCCGTCTTCAACGCACGGCCCATCGAGCTGCGGCAGGTCGCCGTAAACTGGCCTGCGGTGCCGGTTCCATCGAAGCTGAACTGAGCGGGGAGGAAAGCGCCGGAACAGTCCTCCTTGAATTTCCTGGTGCGTGCCGCCAACGCCAAAGGCGTCAGGAGCCCGATGGCTACTATCGCGCCCAGAAAAACGGTGGCCCACCTTCTCACGGTGCATCTCATGGTTTGTGTTTTAGCCCCTCCCGGAAATAGCGCATGCTTCATCTATGAGTATTTTGACCGCGAGTCCATTCGCCGGGCTTGGCCAACTGCGTCAGATATCGCCATGCCGCTTGCCTTCTTCTCGTCTCGCCGCTAGTATCGAGCGCTCGATGTTCCCCAACGATGCGCAAGACAGCCTGATTCTCGATGCCCAAATCCTTGGGCTCATCCTAGTCGTCGTAGTCGTTACCGAGGCCATAGCGCCTTAGCGGGGATGCACAAGTAACTTTCGAAACCCCTGCTGGCGCGATGGCCGGCGGGGGTTTCGCTTTTCAGCCACCTCGCTGTCCGTCCCTCCCGCAGGGAGCAATCCGAATGGGAGAGCTTCCATGAAACTGAACGGCGCCGAACTCATCATCAAGACGCTGCAACGCCATGGCGTCAGCATCGTCGCGGGGATTCCTGGAGGCGCGAGTCTGCCGCTCTACGATGCGCTCAGTCAAAGCGACCTGCGCCACGTGCTCGCGCGCCACGAGCAGGGCGCAGGTTTCATCGCGCAGGGGATGGCGCGCGCGACCGGCCGCCCGGCCGTATGCCTCGGGACCTCGGGCCCGGGGGCGACCAACCTGCTGACCGCCATCGCCGATGCGAAGCTCGACTCGATTCCGCTCATCGCCATCACCGCGCAGGTCTCGCGCAAGATGATCGGCACCGACGCGTTTCAGGAAATCGACACGTACGGGCTTACGATTCCGATCACGAAGCATAATTTCCAGGTGCGTTCCATCGGTGAGCTGCTCGAAGTCCTGCCCGACGCGTTTCGGATCGCAACTTCGGGGCGGCCCGGACCGGTCGTCGTCGATGTTCCGAAGGACGTGCAAACCGAGACTATCGAGATCGATGCGCTCCCCGATACGGCCCGTCCCGATCGCGCGCCGCCAATCGCCCGAGATGATCTGAAGCGCGCGGCGGAGCTGATCAACGCGGCGCAAAGACCGATGCTGCTGATCGGCGCCGGCATCATCGCCGCGGAAGCCTCGAAGGATCTGCTGCGCCTGATGGACAAGGCCTCGATTCCCGCGGCCTCCACGCTGCTCGGCCTCGGCGCGATTCCGAATGACCATCCGTTGTTCGTCGGCATGGTCGGAATGCATGCAGCGCGCTACACCAATTTTCTCCTCGAGGAGTGCGACCTGCTGATCGGAATCGGAATACGCTTCGACGATCGCGCGACCGGCAAGGCCGCGGAGTTTTGTCCGAACGCGAAGATCCTGCACGTCGACATCGATCCGAGCGAGTTGGGCAAAATCAAAAATCCCTCGCTCGGGATCACGGCTGATGCGGGTGAGTTCCTGCGCACGATTACGCCGATGATCGAAACGAAGCCCTCGCGCGAATGGATCGGGCACATCGCGATGCTGCGTGGACGCTATCCGCTGATGACGCCCGGAGCGTCGGACCCGCTGCGCCCGTATGGGATCATCCGATACGCGGCCGAGATGCTGCCGCGCGATGCAATCGTCGCGACCGATGTCGGCCAGCATCAGATGTGGGTCGCGCAGGCGTATCCATTCTCGCATCCGCGCCAGTTCCTGACTTCGGGTGGCCTCGGCACGATGGGCTTCGGATTGCCCGCCGCAATCGGCGCCGCGCTCGCGATGCCGGACCGCGAGGTGGTGTGCTTTAGCGGCGACGGCAGCCTCCTGATGAACATCCAGGAGCTCGCGACCGCCGCGGAAGAAAATGTCAACGTCAAAGTCATCCTGCTCAACAACGAGCATCTCGGCCTGGTGCGCCAGCAGCAGCAGCTCTTTTATGGAAAACGTTTCCACGCTTCGCGGTTTCGCGCGAATACCGATTTCGCCGCGATCGCGCAGGGCTTCGATGTCAACGCGATTGATTTGGGCCGCGTCGAGGATCCGATCGCCTCATTAGCGGATGCGCTCGCAACTCCCGGTCCGTGTCTGATCAACGTGCCGATCGACGCCGAGGAAAATGTTTTCCCGATGGTGCCCCCGGGCGGCGCCAATCGCGACATGATTGGAGGTGAAGCTGATGAGCGCGCCTGAATTGCATCGCGATGAAATGCACAGCGCTCTGCGCGAGGGCGCGGTGTTGCGCCTGCTGGTGCGTAACCATCCGGGTGTGATGTCGCACATCTGCGGCTTGTTCTCGCGCCGCAGCTTCAACCTCGAAGGGATCATTTGCGTTCCAATTGGCGAGGGCACCCGCAGCGAGATGTTGCTTTTGGTGAAAGATGACGCCCGCCTCGGACAGGTCATCCTCCAGCTTCAGAAGCTCGAGGACGTCATCGAGGTCAGCCGCGCGCCCGCGATGCGGTCGGCATTCGAATCCGTCGCGACGAGTTTGAGAGTAACATGAATTCCTCAGACGTAATCGCGATAGATATCGGGATCATAATTTTGGTGTCGCGCGATTCGCTCACGCAACAACAGGGTCCTTTAGAGTCAGCCTCCTAGGCCGGTATACTCACGGTAATGGAAATCAAAGCGCCAGTTCGCTTTGTTCATGCGGGTGATCTTGATCCGAGCTCAGCCTCAGAAGATCCACGCAGAGCCAACTTTTCGTCGCGCAGCGTAGACATCGATTTACGTGACTGTGAGTTCATTCAACCTCCAGCAGTGCTGTGGTGTTCAGTTTACGGACTTCTTGCAGCAAGGGTTGCAACCTGTCGTCTTCTCGTCCCAGAAAATCTCGGTGTCGCGATTTATCTAAAATCAGCGGAGTTGTTCAAAATTCTGCGTGAGAACCATGTGGAGGTGGACGATCGAGGGGTGGGCGGTCGCCCGGCTGCGCGGCTCATTTTACCAATCACCCGCTTCAATACCGAGACCGAAGTGGACAAGATCGCCAACGAGGCTAGTGATCGTTTGACGGCTGCGGGCGTTGGCGCTGCCAATCTCTACTCTGTAGTCGCAGAAACATTTGCCGAGTTGGCAATGAACGCGGTTCAGCACTCCCAGTCTGAAATCGGCTCGGTCGGATTGATCCAGTTTTATCGGTTCGATGCCGACGAGAGGTTTGTATGCGCCGTCGCAGACGGCGGAATTGGAATTAGGCGCTCGCTCGAATCAAACTCGGTTCTCCGAAGCCGAGCGACTTACGACTGGACTGCAATCGAGCTTGCCCTCAAGGAAGGTATCTCCGGAACCGGTTCCAGCAGACGCGGTATCGGGCTCTTCGGGGTCGCAGAGGACATGGCGAAGCCGGGCCGTCAGCTTATAATTCATTCGGGCATTGGGTTATTGCGAGCAGGCGGCGGAGGCCCGACTGTGCAGGCGACGCGAACCGCGGTCCGCTTTCCCGGCACTCTCGTTTCCGCGTCAATCCCCACGTAGGATACTCGCAGCATGCGTACCATCGAAGTCTTTCATTTCTTGCAGCGGAAAATTCTAGTCACTCGCGAATCAGCCTCGGTTCTGCGCGACGCCATTGATTCGTCAATAAAAGCAGACGGGGAAGTCACTTTGGATTTCGCAGGAGTCGACGGGGTAACGCCATCCTTCGTGGACGAACTCTTGGCCATGATCGATGACGCGCGATCCGCTTCTTCTCGGCGCGAGGCCCGCGTGGTCTTTGCGCATGCGCCGACACCTCTCTCGGCGAAATTTCTCGCGGTCGGCAGGCGACACGGCGCGACGATGGCGCAGTCCGGATCCGATGCCTGGGAGATCACGCACGCCAGCAACGCGACGGCTTAGACCCAGACGCTCGCACTCTACCACGTATCGATGCAGGGGCGCTTTTTGCCGGTGCGCGGTTCCAGCGGAGGCGCGGAGCGCAGGCCGCCCATGATCCATTTGCGCGAATCAAACGGATCGATGACGTCGTCGATCTCGAAGTGCGATGCGGTGTTGACGGCCTTGCCATGCTGATACATCCGCGCGACCATCTCATCGAAGAGCGCCGTGCGCTTGTCGGGATCCTCCTCTGCCGCGAGCTCCTTGCGATAGCCGAGCTTTACCGCGCCCTCCAAACCCATGCCGCCGAACTCTCCCGTCGGCCACGCGATCGTAAATAGTCCCGCCTTGAAGCTGCCGCCCGCCATCGCCTGCGCGCCGAGGCCATAACCCTTGCGCAGCACGATTGTGAAAAACGGCACCGTGACGCTCGATCCGACCACGAACATGCGCGCCGCATGCCGCACCAGCGCGGTCTTCTCGACCTCGGGACCGACCATGATTCCCGGCGTGTCGCACAGAAACAGCAGCGGAATGTCGAAGGCGTCGCAGAGCTGCATGAAGCGCGCGGCCTTGTCGGCGCCGGCGCTGTCGATCGCACCCGCCAGATGAACGGGATTGTTCGCGATGAGCCCGACCGGACGACCCTCGATACGAATCAGCGCGGTGACCATCCCGAGGCCGAAGTGGCGGCGCAGTTCCAGCACCGAGCCGGAATCGGCCAGAGTCTCGATAACCGCGCGCACATCATAAATGCGCAGGCGGTTCTCCGGAATGATGTTGCGCAGGATGCGCTGATCGGCGCACTCCCATTTATTCAGCGGACCCTGAAAATACGAAAGATACTTTTTGGCGACTTTTACCGCTTCGGCTTCGTCCTCGACACCGATGTCGACCACGCCATTGGGCACCTGCACCTCGATAGGACCGACTTCCTCGGGACGGAAGATGCCGAGCCCGCCGCCTTCGATCATCGCGGGACCACCCATCCCGATGTTGGAGTTTTTCGTCGCGATCACGACGTCGCAACATCCGAGCAGCGCGGCATTGCCGGCGAAGCATCTGCCGGAGTTGATGCCCACCAGCGGCACCAGACCTGAAAGCCCGCCCCAGTAGCTGAAGGCGAGGCAATCGAGACCCGCGACGCCGATGCCGTCGGTATCGCCGGGACGCCCACCGCCACCTTCAGTGAAGAACACCACCGGCAGTCGCTGCTTCTCCGCGATCTCGAACATGCGATCTTTCTTGCGATGATTCTGCTGCCCCTGCGTGCCCGCGAGCACGGTGTAGTCGTATGACATCAGTATGCAGTTGGCGTTCTCTTCGCCGACCAGATCGCGATTGACGCTGCCGATGCCCGCAACCAATCCGTCAGCCGGGGTATTCTTGACCAGATCCTCGATGGTGCGGCGGCGGCGCTGCGCGGCGATCACCAGCGGGCCATACTCGACGAAGGTGCCGGGGTCGCACAAGTCGTAAACATTCTCGCGCGCAGTGCGCTGATGGGTCTTGCGGCGCCGAGCAACTGCCTCGGGCCGCGCATCATCGAGGCCGAGCGCATGCCGTTCCTGAACTTCTTTCAAGTCGTTGCGTATGTGATCGAGATCGATTTCCTTCGACTCCGCAGCTTGCGCGACGCCCACATCAGCCTCTTCGATGAACGCGAGCGGATGCCCCTCGAACACCGCATCGCCTTTGTTCACAGTGATCGTCCTTACGATCCCGCTGACCTGCGCGTGGATGACGTGCTCCATCTTCATCGCTTCCATAACGAAAAGTTGCTGGCCGCGATGAACGCTGTCGCCCTCGGCCACATCGAGCGAAACGATAGTGCCCTGCATCGGCGCGGCAACTGCGACCGTACCCTCGGGTCCAGTAATGTCTGACGCGACGGCCATCGCAACTTCAGGCTGAGCGCTTTCCGCAACTGCCGCGCCAGCATCAGATTTTCCATGATGGAGCACGGCCAGCGGATCGCTCGATGCGAGTTTGACGCCCGCGAGTCGACCGCTCGGACGCGCAGGCGTCGGAGTCGCAGCCGCGGCGGGCCGCTCGAAGAACAACCGCTTGTGGCCGTTCGCGCCGTTGTCTGCGCCGACCAGCTCGGCGACGTTATCCTCGATGAAGCGGGTGTAGACTCGATTGCCGATGAATTCCGGATGGCGCAGCAGGCCTTGCAGAAACGAAATGTTGGCCTGCACCCCCTCGATCTTGAACTCGCACAACGCGCGATAGGTCTTGGTGACCACATCCGCAAAATTCGGCGACGGCGAATGCGCGATCAGCTTCGCGAGCAGCGAATCGAAATTTGGATTGGTGGTGTAGCCGGCATAGCCGAACGTATCGACGCGCACACCCGGCCCCGACGGCAGCTCGAATGCGGTCAGCGTGCCGCCCGAGGGCTTCGTGTTGCCATCCGCACCCATCGACTCCATGTTGATGCGGACCTGGATCGCGAAACCGCGTGGCTCCGGTATCTCCTGCTGCGTGAGATGCAACTCGGCGAGCGTCTTGCCCGACGCGAGCAGCAATTGCGTCTTCACGATATCGATGCCGGTGATTTCCTCAGTGACGGTATGCTCGACCTGCAGGCGCGGGTTCGCCTCGATGAACGCGAAGGCCGGCTCGCCCTCGCCGCGGGTCGCATCGACGAGGAACTCGAAAGTGCCGAGGCTGTTGTAGCGGACTTCCTTCGCAAGCTTCACGGCCGCCGCCGTCAGCCGATCGCGCACTTGCGGCGGCAGCGTCGGGCTTGGCGCAATCTCGACGATTTTTTGATTGCGCCGCTGGATACTGCATTCGCGTTCCCACAGATGACTCACCGCGCCAGAGCCGTCGCCGATAATCTGGACCTCGATATGACGCGCGCGCGGCATCAGCTGCTCGACATAAACGTCGCCATTGCCGAACGACGCGCGCGCCTCGGACTGGCAGCGCTTGTATGCTTCTTCGAGCTCATTGAGATGGTGAACGATGCGCATCCCGCGCCCGCCGCCACCGGCGACCGCTTTGATCATGATCGACGATCCGCCGCCGAGCGACTGGAAAAAGCTTTTCGCGTCTTCGAGACTGGTCGCGCCCGAGGTCCCCGGCATCACCGTAATGCCGCATCGAGCGGCGATCGCCCGCGCCTGCACTTTGTCGCCGAACAGCTCGAGGATTTCCGCGCGAGGTCCAACAAAGGCGATTCCCTCCTCGCCGCAGCGGCGCGCGAAGGACGCGTTCTCGCTCAGGAAACCATAACCGGGATGAATCGCGTCGCAGCCGGCTTCCTTGGCGATAGCGATGATGCGCTCACCGTCGAGATAGGCTTTGGCGCCGGCGCCTTTGAGCGCGATGGCGTGATCGGCTTTGCGGGTATGTAGCGAATGAAGGTCATCGTCGGAGTAGACCGCGGTGGTGCGCATTTCGAGCTCGGCAGCCGCGCGCATGATGCGAATAGCGATCTCACCTCGGTTGGCGATCAGAAGATTGCTCGGAGTCATTGTTACGATGCTCTACCTTTGCAGTCGGGAATTCTCTGACCTGATCTAGCATGTAAAGCACGATGTGCTCACATCGGAAAAGGCTTTTGGATTAGGGTACTGGAGACAAACCGGACTGCCGCGTCGACGCCAGGGTGGACGCCGCCCGGATCGAGGCGAACGATACGCTATGCGAAAGCGGTTTACTCGGAGGTTGCGCCTTCGGGAAGGATCGAATTGGCTTTCTGGGTGTCGACCCATTCGGCGATCAGGATCGCGCATCCTTCGAACGAATCGGGAAAAGTTGCGGAGACTTCGCGCAGAACCACCTCGATCTCGGCGGGGCCGGCAATCTCGTAAACCGCACGTTCGTAGCGAAGCGCAGCCTCCCAACCTTCCGGGCTATCGTCCAGACTCATCGCCTCGAGAAATTCACGACGCGAGCGAAACGAGGAGACCAGGGTCGGTTCCCCATGAAATGGCAGTAGCAATACACCGTACATAGCGCCCCCCTTTCTCTCCATAATCAGCGCCAGTGCGACGCTAACCTCGCGCCTCGAGGTCGCAGATAGACTAGGGCTTTGCCAACACCGAGTCTAGCGCTTCCAGGTCCCGCGCGAGGCATCAAGACCGGATGTGAGGTCATAGCCCCGAGGCCTCCAGCGAGCCTTTGCCGACCGCAGCCGCACGCGCGCAGGCCTTCGCGATCATACTCAACAAGGTTTCGCGCTTCACCGGCTTGCTCACATGCAGATCAAAGCCCGCCTGCCTGGTCAATTGCACCGCATCATCGAGGGCCGACGCAGTCAGCGCAACGATCGGGATGCGCGTGCGGTTGGTGCGCGACTCCCACTCGCGAATCTTTCGCACCGCCGTATAGCCATCCATCACCGGCATCTGGATATCCATCAGCACCAGATCATAATTGCCCTTGAATATCAGCTCGGTCGCCTTGGCGCCGTCCACGGCTTCATCGAGATGATACGGCGTTTTTCGCAGGTAAGCGCGAATGAGCAGGCGGTTGTCCGCCGAGTCGTCCGCGAGCAGAATCCGCAACGGATGCTGCATGATCGGGTCCTGGTTATCTGCGGCGCGCGCATGCGAGGTAGCCGGCGCGGCCGGAAGGGGACCCCCCTGCGCCATCGCGCCCATGATCGCGTGGTAGAGCTCGGCACGTTTGAGCGGCTTGACCACGTACCATCCGATGCCGAGCCCGCGCGCTTTTGCCAGCGTTTGGGGCAGGTCGGTGGAACTTAACATCATGATGGTTAGCTCGCGGCCCGCCGACATCGCGCGAAGGCGTCCGACCATCTCGAACCCGTCCATCTCGGGCATCATGTTGTCGCAGATCAGCAGGCGAAACGGTTCGCCGGCTTCCCTTGCGCGGCGGAAGCGCTCGATTCCTTCGCTAGCCGATGAGGCTTCGACCACGCTCGCACCACAGGGCTGAAGCATCTCGCGCACGATGGTCCGATTGACCTGGTTGTCGTCGACTACCAGCACCCGCAGGTCGCGCAAATCGGGCGACATGCCTGGCGCGTCCGCGGCCGACGCGGAAACCTCGCGCACCGCGAATTCCGTGGTGAATGAAAATATGCTGCCGCGCCCGGGCTCGCTGTCGACCGTGATATGGCCGCCCATCAGACGCACCAGCCGATCAACAATCGCGAGACCGAGTCCGGTTCCTCCGTATTTGCGGGTCACCGAAGTGTCGGCCTGACTGAACGGATCGAACAGCGTCGGCAGCTTCTCGGCCGCAATGCCGATCCCGCTGTCGGTGACCGAAATCAACAAGGCGCCCGAGTTGTCAGCTTCCGGATCGCGCGTGACGCGAACGACCACGACTCCTTTTTCGGTGAACTTGATAGCGTTGCCGACCAGGTTGGTCAGTACCTGGCGAAGGCGCAGCGGATCGCCAACCAGTGCGGTCGGCACATCGTGATCGATATGCACCGCGAGGTCGACGCCCTTGTCGTCCGCGCGAACCGCGAGAGTGTCGGCGACTTTCTCCAGCAGTTCGCGCAGGTCAAAGTCGAGTGATTCGAGGCTGAGGCGTCCGCTCTCGACCTTGGCCAGATCGAGGATACTGTTGATCAGCTCCAGCAGAGCGTTGCCGTTGTTGATCACGGTATCGAGGTAACGGCGCTGCTCGCTGCTGAGCTCGGATTCCCACAGCAGATCTGCCATCCCCAGGATCGCATTCATCGGAGTGCGGATCTCGTGCGACATGCTGGAGAGAAATTCCGACTTGGCGCGTGAAGCGGCGAGTGCCTGGTCGCGCGATCTGGCGATTTCGAGCTCGGCGCGCTTGCGCCCGGAGATGTTGCGCACGTTGCTGACGAGGATGGGCTTTCCGTCGGGCGCGATCGAGGCGCGGCCAATCAGCTCGCAATCAAGCCACGAGCCGTCTTTGCATTTGATCGGCGCCTCGCCACGTCCGATCACATTTGGACGCGCGAATGACTCTGCGATAAGCCGGGTCTGGTCCTCATGCTTGTCGGGATGAATGAAGTCCATCGCGCGATGTCCGATGAAATCCTGCAAACTCATAGCCGAAGTCTTTCCTGCCCTCGCCTGCCGCAAACAGGATGAAACCCTCTTCATTGGATACCACCGTGAGATCCGCCGAGCTCTCGACCAACGAGCGGTAGTACTCTTCACTGCGACGGAGTTCGTCCTCCGCGCGTTGGCGCTCGGTAATGTCGGTGGCCACCGCGGTGGCGCCGACCACGCGATGATAGCGATCCCATACGGGAGAATACCAAACCTCAAAGCTCCGCTGCCCGCGCACGACGCCTTCGATAGCGCTGAAAGTTTCTCCCCCGAGCGCGCGATCGATGTTGTGCAGGACCGGATTAGTCGGCAGGAAGATGTCGACCAGACGACTGCCGATAAGACTCTCGACCGAGACCGGAATGCCGGCCAGCGCGCGTCCACGGGCGGCCGTGATCACACGATTGGTATCGAACGCCAGCACCGCCAAAGGCGCGTTGGCCAGGACGTCATTGAGTTGCCGCTCGGTTCGCAGCAGGTCGTCTTCGGCACGCCTGAGATCGCTTATATCCTTAATGAAACCCAGCGCGCATTTATTGCCGTCGAGCTCAACCACGACTGCCGAAACCAGCAAGCGCCGAGGGATACCGTCGTGATCGGTCAGGGTGACTTCGTGATTGCGTATCGCGCCGCGCTGACGCAAGACGCTTATGAAACCGTCCTGTTGAGCCTCGCTAAGGATCCCCAATTGGACCACGGTTCTGCCGACAATCTTCTCTGCCGGCAGACGCAGCATCCGACAGAACTCGTCATTTACATTGAGGTACCTGCCGTCGCTCAACAACCCGATAGAAATCGCGTCGCTGCTGTACTTGAAAACTGTCTTGAACTTCTCTTCGTTCTGACGAAGTTGGTTTTCCGCCCGTTTGTCTTCAGTGATATCGCGGAACATTCCGGAGAAGCCGACGAGGCTCCCCATTCGATCGCGAATGGCGGAAATCGACATCAGGGTCTGTAATTGCCGGCCATCCTTGTGTCGCAGATAAGTTTCGAGGCGAAAAGTTTTTTCGCCCTCCTGGAACCGCCGGACCGCGCGCGCGACTTCCTTGACGTCCCCCGGCGGAATCAGGAATTGCCAGCTTTGCCCGAGGATCTCATCAGCCGAGTACCCGGAAAGTTGTGCTGCCGCAGAATTCCAGCCGATTATGCGCCCATCCAAGGCGGTGCTGATGATCGCCTCGCTGCAGGATTCGATGATCGCCGCCGCCAACGATACCGCCGCATCAGCAGACGTCTGCGCAGCCGCGCCGGCCGCGCGATCGCCCCCACGATTTTGAAGTTCCCCCATGCTGCCCTAATTACGAATCTGCGGTCGAGTTCCCAAACTCGACAGATCAGTCCCCCACGTCTTAAACGCAACGGTCATGCCATCGGAGTAGACATGCTCCTACTACTTTCTGAGCCGATCCCGGAAGATTCAGGGCTCGCCAGTGTCACAATTTGAGAAAGCCGGCGGAGCACTTCTGCCACATTGAGGTAGACTGCATGCGACGCCGGACAGTATCCCGCTCGCGGCGATTGCCGTGCTTCGATCATCGATCTATGGTCGCCATAACGACCCACCTCTCGGGAGGCGCAATATGAGCAGCAATTCCACCAATGGCGAATCCAAACGCATCGTTCCCAGCAAGTTTGCACATGCAGTCCTGCGCACCAACAAGTTCCGACCGATGGTTGATTGGTACCAGACTGTGCTGCTGGCCGATATCGTTTTCGAAAATGAATTTCTCGCCTTCATGACTTTCGACGACGAGCACCATCGTCTCGCGATCGCGGGATTTCCCGGCTTGAGCGATCGCGCCCCACGTAGTGCCGGCCTCGATCACCTCGCATATACATACGCCAGTCTCGGTGATCTGGTTGCCACTTACGAGCGCCTGAAAGCTGCGGGGATTACACCGGTGGTGCCGATCAATCATGGACTCACAACCTCGATGTACTATCGCGATCCCGACGGTAACAAGGTCGAGTTGCAGATCGACAACTTTGACAGCATCGAGGAACTGAAGGGATTCTTTCGCGGAAATGATTTTTCAAAAAATCCGATCGGCGTGAGCTTCGATCCGGATGAACTTGCGCGCCAGTATCATGCCGGAGTGCCGGAAGCCGAACTCAAGAAGTATCACCCCGAGAAAGGACTCGATCCCAACGTGATGCGCAACATGGCGCAGTAACAGGAGACTCATGAAGCTCGCCCGCTTTACCCATAACAATGCCACCCGCATCGGCGTGGTGGTCGACGATTCGATCATCGACCTCGGCGCGATCCCCGAACTTCCGCGCGAGATGGTCGCGTTCCTGAGCTCCGGCAAGGACGCGCTCGATCGCGCGCGCAACGCGGTCCGCGACAAACTGCGATCGCTGCCGCTTAAGGAAGTGAAGCTCGAAGCGCCCGTCGCGCGGCCGCCGGAGTTTCTCGCGATCGGACTCAACTACGCCGACCACGTCGCAGAGTCGGGAATGAAGCAGCCGGAGTTTCCGATGTTCTTCAACAAGCAGGCGACTTGCGTCAACGCGCCCTTCGATCCGATTCATCTGCCGCGCGTTTCCGAGGCACTCGACTATGAGGGCGAGCTCGGCATCGTTATCGGGAAGCGCTGCCGCCATGTGCCGCGCGCCCGCGCGCACGAGGTCATCGCGGGATATCTCATCGTCAATGACGTCAGCGTCCGCGACTGGCAGCGTCGCGCCCCGACCATGACGCTCGGCAAGTCCTTCGATACCCATGGACCGATTGGGCCGTGGATCGTCACGCCCGGACGAACTGACCGACCCCCACAAGTTGGAGCTGCGCACCTGGGTGAACGGCGAACTGCGGCAGCATTCGAACACCAAACATTTGATCTTTGATTGCTTTGCGCAGATCGAGACGCTGTCGACCGTCTGCACCCTGCTCCCCGGCACCATCATCTCGACCGGAACTCCCGGTGGAGTTGCCGCCGCGATGAAGCCGCCCAAATGGCTGAAAGCCGGCGACGTGGTGAAGATCGAGGTCGAGGGCATTGGCAGCATCGAGCATCGAGTGATTGCGGAGCCGGCCGATACGACTCGAATTGGCTAGTCATTAGATAGCCAGTCGATTAGTCAGTCGAATGGCGTTTGTGATCGGGGAGAGATCGAATGGCGATTAGCATCGAGGGAACTTGCGAGCCTCGCTTCAGCAAAGTCAAACAGGCGTTCGCGGCCAACTTCGAGACTACCAACGAAGTCGGGGCCGCGGTCGCGATGTATATCGACGGCAAGCTGGTGGTCGATCTTTGGGGTGGCTATGCCGACCAGGCGCGTACCAAACCATGGACCCGCGACACCCTGGTCAATATCTACTCGACCACCAAGGGACTGGCCGCGATGTGCGCACATCGACTGGTGGATCAGGGCAAACTCGACCTCGATGCTCCGGTTGCGAAGTACTGGCCGGAGTTCGCACAGGCCGGCAAGGATAAACTCCCGGTCAGGTATCTGCTGAGTCATCGCGCCGGGCTGCCCGCGATCCGAAAGACTCTGCCCCCCGAGGCATTGTACGACTGGAAGACCATGACCGATGCTATCGCGGCGCAGGAGCCGTGGTGGGTCCCAGGTACCAAGCATGGCTATCACGCGATCACCTACGGATGGCTGGTCGGCGAAGTGGTCCGGCGCGCGAGCGGTAAGACATTAGGTACTTACTTCCGTGATGAAATAGTTACTCCGCTCGGCCTCGATGCTCACATTGGGCTTGATGCGAAACACGATTCGCGAACCTCGGACATAATTCCCTCGCCGCCGCCTGGTCCCGGAGAAGTAAATCAACTCGCTGCAATCATGGCCGATCCCGAATCGATCACCTTCAAGGCGATTATGAATCCCGGCGCGGTATTGGCTCCGAATGTCGTCAACAGCCGCGCATGGCGCGGGATGGAGCTTCCCTCCGCAAATGGTCATGCGACGGCGCGCTCGATCGCGCGGGCATATGCGGCACTCGCGCGCGGCGGCGAGATCGACGGCTACCGGGTGCTGACCCCGGCGAGCATCGAGCGGTGCTACACCGAGCAGTCCTTCGGTATGGATGAGGTCCTCAAGCAAAAGACGCGCATCGGGCTGGGCTTCATGCTGTCGCAGCCGGGCGTCGAGATGGGTCCCAATCCGCATACCTTCGGGCATCCAGGAGCGGGCGGGTCGCTGGGCTTCGCAGACCCCGATGCGAAAGTAGGATTTGGCTACACGATGAATCAGATGGGAACCGATCCGCTGTTGGACCCGCGCGCGGCGCGGCTATTCAACGCGCTCTACGCCTCGATGTGAGCGGGCTTTTGCCCTAACTTCGCTTCTTCGGGCGGCGAGATTTCCCAATGATTTCGCGTCGTTACGCTATCCATTCTCCTGAACCGCGAAGTGGGTTTGTTTTTGCGTTTGGTCTGCTCGATACGGTTGCCCTTCGCGGAGCCTCGAACCACCACTCGCGATAAATCCGGTTGGGTTCGTTTCTGTCCTTGTCGCGTCCCCTCCCACAGGGACTCCCATCAAGGACCCGTTGATTTCCTTGAACAATTTGGGTTCGTTTCGTCATTTTCCGAGCATCATCGGTGCCGCTAATGGCTTTGTTTCTGCAAATTTGCCATTTCAACCTGTTGCCAACCGAGGTCCTTCGCGAAGCGCTCAGGACCATTACTCGGCGACGCCGAGTAATGGGTTTGTTTTTGCACTTTCACGATGCGACCGTTTCCCGCTTTAAATAACCACGGCGCCCCATTGGGACGCCGTATCAACATTGTAGCACAGATCGAACTTGAGGGCAGTTCAGATGCGGCCGGGCTGCGTCGCGCCGGGTTTTACCGCGCGGCCGGAACTCCATAACGCGCGACGGATGCGCATCCGATCCGCGATTCGACTGCGGATCGCACGCCGCCCCTCACCGAGGGTCGCGCACACCGCGGTACATCCCGCCTGCCGCAACTGTTCGGAATTTTGCGCCGCCGTCAGTCCGCCGGCCACGATCCCGAGTTGCTCCGAATCGGTGCGCAGCGCACGCACCAACTCCAGCCCCAGGGGCAACGCGTCGGTCATCGTGATCGATACGCATACCAAGTCCGGTGCGAACCCGCGGATGAACTCGCGCAGCTCGGCGGTGGTCTTGTTCTCGCTTACCAGCGTCGCGGCAACTTCATCCTGACGCATCAGCTGCATCAGGATCAGTAGCGCGAGGTTGTGCACCTCGCCGGGCAGGCAGATGCCCAGGACTCGCAGACGCGGCGCGCGCTGAATCTTGTTGAAGCGGTTGCCGATCTCGACGATCAGTTCGCGCGAGGTGCTCATGATACGCAGCAGATTCTCGACGCTGATGTTGTCGCGATCGAATTCCTCCGCAGCCGTGATCACCGTGGGCACGATCACTTCGTTGATAGTGGCCTCGAAACCATGCTCCCCGTAGTACTGAAAGACCAGCGCGCGCGCCCCCTCGCGGTCAAGTTCAAGCATCTTGCGGTACAAATCGTGATGGTCTTCGAGCAGACGCTCCGAGCCGAGCAGGATGGATAGAAAACTCAGCGCGGGAATGAAATCGCCCAGTACCTTGATGCAAGCGGTGAGCGGCGTCGCCAGCAGCAATCCCAGCGGTCCCCATATCCACGACCAGTACATCGCGGAGATCAGCAATGCGACCGGCGAGATTCCGATCCCGCGGCCAACCATGAACGGTTCGATGAGTTGCGCGGCGACCTGATCGATTGCGATGAACGCCACCAGCACCTCGATCGCCTTGTCCCATCCCGGGAATACCGCGAAGGCCACCAGCGTAGGCAGCAGCGCCGCCATCAGCGCACCGACGTAAGGGACGTAACGCAACAGGAAGCCCAACAGACCCCAGAGTTCAGGGGTAGGCAACCCAATCATCCAGCAGACGAGGCCGGTGGACAGGCCGAACGCGAAATTGGTCAGCGAAAACAGGATCAGGTAGCGGCTAACGGTCTGACCGGCGGTTTCGATCGCCTGCGATGCGACCGAAATCCGGGCGCGCGCCGCCAGCCTGACGATCCGATCGCGCAAGTCGTTGCGGCTGTAGAGAAGGAAGAACAGCAGCACCACGATCAACAGGAAATCGACCAGCCCGGAAATCACCGGCACCAACGGCTTCAGGTTGTCGCCGATGCTGGTTTGTGGAACCGATTGGACGGGACGCGGCTTGGGTGGCGCCTTCGGTTCGGCGCGCTGGACCTGCTTCTGGACATCCTCGATCGCGCGCTGGATGCGCTGTAGCCCGGCCGGCGTATCTTTCTGGATTGCGGTCAGCTTGGCCGCGATATTCGGTGAGTAGTCGGTGAGCTCATAGGCGACCGAGGTCAATTCGGTGGTGAGGAAATAGCCGATCGCCCCGACCATCGCGATTGCTCCCATCACCACCAGCGCGGTGCCGGCCAGATGCCCGATAATCCTTTCAACCCGGCGTGCGACTGGACTGAAGATGACCGACAGCATGGTAGCCATCGCCAACGGCAGCAGAATATCGCGCGCGAAATATAGCACCGCGGTTCCGACGATCACGGCGAACAATGGGATCCCGATCCGCAGCAGCGAGCGCAGTTCGTCCTGGCTGCCGTCGTCGGCGTCCGAACGACCGCCGAGGTCATCGATAACCGGTTTGTTTTGAAGATCAGTGTTCATGGACGAGGCGGCGCGAGCCGACATCTTCGGCCCATTACTACCCGAGCTTTGAGACGGAATCTAATTGATATTATTCAGCATTTTTTCGCCCGACGGCGCTTCCACGCGATTCAAGCCGCAGCAGCGGAACCGAACGGCCATCAAATGAGTTAATGACGACATCCGAGTTCGCACTGGCCCGGTGCGTCCAGTCCGCATGTGCTCGGATCCTCGGAGGACTCATGCAAATGAAGCGAAACAAATTGGTGCTTTTCCTTTTCCTCACCATGGTGGCGATGATCGCGGCGACCATCCATAGCTCGCCGGCCCAACCGGTCGGGGCATTCAAAGTCACCAACCTCATCGGCAGTGCCGGTTCGGGCGCGCCGAAAAAAGACGTTCACATGATCAATGCCTGGGGCAACGCGTTTTTTTCCGGTGATCCTTTTTGGATAAACGATGAAGGCACCGGGGTTTCCGAATTGATCGACGGTAAAGGTGCCATTTTCAAAGCGCTTCCGTTGGTTACGATTCCCGGCGTCGGCGGCAAGAAAGGTAAGCCCACCGGAATCGTCGCCAACGGGACCGGCGAGTTCGCGCTTTCCGCGGGTGGTTCGGCGCTGTTCATCTTTGATTCCGAAGACGGAACCATCACCGGATGGAACCAGGGCCTGGGAAACACCGCGGTCGTTGCGGTTCCCAGCTCGGGCAACGCCTCCTACACCGGGTTGGCGCTGGCGAAAAATGGCGACGCCAACCAGCTCTATGCCGCTAACTTTGGGGTCGCCAACCATCCCGGATCGATTGATGTATTCGACTCGAATTTCAATCCGATCACGCCATCGGGAGGCTTCACCGATCCGAGTCTGCCCGCGAATTTCGAGCCCTACAACGTCACCAACCTCAACGGCGACCTCTTCGTGGCCTATGCGCAGGGAGAACAAGCCGTGGGGCAGGTCGACGAATTCGATCCAACCGGCACGCTGATCATGACCTTCAAAAACAGCACCCTTGCGGAACCTTGGGGATTGGCCATCGCGCCGCCAAACTTTGGCGCATTCAGCAATGACCTGCTAGTTGGCAACCTGGCCGATGGGACCATCAGCGCGTTCAACGTGAACACCGGGGAATTTCTCGGCCAACTCGCCGATGACAAATCAAAGACCATCGTGATCCCCGGTCTGTGGTCACTCGTTGACGGTGATGGCGCAGCAAATGCCGAAGCCGATTCGATCTACTTTACCGCTGGACCGAAGAGCTATGCGGCCGGTCTGTTTGGATTTATCCAGGCAGTGGCGCCCAAGCCGACCAAGACTCCCAAGCCGACCAAGACGCCCAAACCGACCAAGACTCCTAAACCGACTAAGACGCCGAAGCCGACGCATACGCCGGCTGACCCGCATCCGACCTCGACCTACATGTACCCGAGTCCTTACTGACTGCCCCCCCACGGCGCTGCCCGCTTCCACCTCCACCTCCCGGCGGGCGGCGCCGCTTATTTCTCGATCAGATCGTTACAAACGGAGGCTGGCTGTCATGAATACCGGACGCTTCAGCATCGGAATTGTGACCCTGTGTATTCTGATGGAAGGATTCTGGTTGCCTGCCCGCGCGGGCGGAAATCGTACTGACAGCATAGCTTCCGCCCAACTGCTCCAGCGCATGGATCGCCTCGAAAACCGCGTCACCGGCCTCGAGGCCCAGGTGGTTACCCTCAAGCGCGAGAAGACCGCAGCGCAGGAGAGCCTCCAGCATCAGCAAGATGCCGACGCCACGTTGCAAGCCCAAATGGCGCGCAACACGGCATCCGTTGCCGAGGAACCGTCCGAGCGCGATCCCCGCGTTTCGATCGATCCTCGCGACGAGCGCCCCCGCCACGACCTCATCAGCTCCTATGGCGTGCGCGCCGGCTACCAGGGCTTCCCCTTCGGGCAGAAGGAGGGCGGCTTCTTCTATGGCCTCTTCCTTGACCATCTGCTGATGCAACAGAGCGAGGGGATGCCCGGCGGCGATCTCGATTTGGAACTCGGTGCGGCGGTCGCGTTCAGCGGCAACGATGAGCTCACGGTGAACTCGACGGTAGTCGGTGCGCCGACCCAGGTCGACTTCCGTCAGCGTATGATTTCCGTTTGGCCGGCCCTGAAATATCGCTACGACCGGTGGCAGTCCTACGGCTTCGCGCCGTATCTGACCGGAGGCCCCGGTATCTGGGTCGATATCATCGAGACTCCACCGCTGGTGGGCGGCCTACAGTTTCCCCCTACTGGGCTCGCAGGGCGCAAACTTCCGGCAATCGCGGGCGCGAGCCTTTTCGAAGGCGCGCAAGGCGGCGCGGGGTTCGAGTACAGCCTCGCGCGTCTTGGCAATCCGGTCTTCTCGCGGATGAAAATGGGATTCGACTATCGTTACGCCGCGTGGACCAGCGGCCAGCGTTTCAGCACCTATTCCCTAATGCTGTCTTATCGTGACTGACAGACTACCGATTGCAGTTTTAGACTGCCGGTCTCGATGACCGGCAGTCCTGCTAAACGCTCGGTCTAGAACCCGGGCAGCAGCCACGGTTGGCTGGCCAGCTCGCTTTGGGTCTCATTGAGATAGGCGTCGTTGGTGCCGTCCCACCATTCGCCGCTGTACCATTGATCGACGCATCCCCACAGCATGTTGTTCTCGTCGCCATTGGGATAGTTGGAGCTTTCCTGACTCAGGTAGGCAATCTTTCCCTCGAAGCACGCGCGTTGATAAGCCAGCTTGTAGTCCAAATCGAAAGCGGTGCTGGTTGATGAGTAGGGAAACGTCCCCGGATAGTCACTCGACTTGATCTGCACGATTCCATAACTGAGCGCGCACTCGCCGTTGGTATAGGTCGCACCCGCCGGGCACAAGCTGGTATTGGAAACCAAATCGCCGGCGGCGGATTGCACCCACCATGATTCGTTGGCCGCGATCGCACGCACCAGGTTCTCGTCAAAGCCCCATTTGCACGCGCCCCATTGCAGGATTTCGTCGGTAGTGCCGGTAAAGTTGCCATCCACGCGACCGAAGTAGCTCGCCATCGCGCCGGTGTTACTCGCATACATCGTGGCCAGATCGGTGCTCGTGGGCACGGTGTTGTTCGCGGTGTAGTTCTGCGGACGCGGTTCGAAGCTCGGATTGCGCGGCACCGCGGCGGCGCAAGCCGCGCCGCTCGGCAAAGTCGACCCGGGAGGCAGCGTCGAAAAATAGCTCGCTGGGGTCAGCGCATTATTTTGCACACTTACTACCGAGGAGGCCGAGCCCATCGCGCTGCCCGAACTGTTGAAAGCCTCGGCGCTAATCGTATGGTTGCCATTGGGAACCGTGCCGGAATTCCAACTGACGGTTAGCGGCGGACTGGAGCTCAGATAATTGCCGTCGGCGTAGAAATTAATCCAACTCACCCCGGAACCTACCGTTGCGGTGATATTCACGGTACCCGACACCGTGCTGCCGTTGGCGGGAGCACTGATGCCAACCGCGCTCGACGACACTGTGGCCCCGCCATTAGCTACCGTTACCGTGGACTGCGCGGATCCAAGATTGTTCCCATCGCTGTCGAATGCAGTCGCCGAGACCTTGTACTGTCCATTAGCTATCGCGGTGGTCTGCCAGGTGAAGGAATCCGGCGGAGTCGAACTCTCATAGATGCCGTTGACGTAAATGTTGGCCCACGCCGTCGAGGGCCCGGTAGTCAGACCGATAGTCACGGCGCCGGACACCGTCGAGCCATTGGCGGGCGAGGTCAGCGATACCGCGTTGCCATTGGCCACGGTCACCGTCGCGCTGGTGGAACCCAGGCTCCCGCCATTGGAGTTAAACGCACTCGCCGACAGGGTATGCGATCCATTCGAGACCCCGGTAGTCTGCCAATAAAAAACATTCGGCGGCGTGGAACTCTGATAAACCCCGTCGACATAAAGGTTGGCCCACGCAGTGTCGGTGGCGGGACTGAGCGTCACAGTCACCATACCAGACACCGTCGAGCCGTTGCTCGGTGAGGTGATACTCACCGCGGCGGCCATCACGCGCGCTTCGAGCATCAGGCAAATCACACCCGCAGTCATCAGTACTGCGATCCCCTTCTTCCCCGGAAATTGTTGCAACATCAAATGCTTCTCCAAACTGACCACCAACTGTGTGAATAGGAGAGCCCCACGAGGCGCAGTTGTCTCGCGCGATCGTCCATCTCTCCCAGCGCAATTGGCTAAGTGTTCAAGAATTCAGGCGACGACAGACCAGTAATCGTCGGATGCGGGCGGACTGATTCCGAAGCTGTGGCGAAAGAGTACTTCGCCGATGAGGCACGCAATTGCCGAGCGCGAGGCTCGCAGCAGGGTTCGCGATCGCTCGCGAAAAATCTTATACGAGATCATGGTTGCTGTAAGTGCTGCCCGGACGCGAATCGAGCGATGCCAAATCGCCTCCTCGCGAGTGCGCAATAGTCAACGGGCTATCAGAGAGATGACAAACCGGAAATGGAAGTAATGCTGGAACCGAAACCGATCAAATCTCTTCGAGCGCCGGAAATCCCCAGACGGCGTTCAAGTTATCACGGTGGTTTTTGCTGACGGAAGTAACAATCGGAAAATTAGTTGTGGCGCGAGCGCAAACATTTGTTCGCGACGCCCGCGGCCTTTCCGGCGCCTACCGACTGACATAGGCATCAAGCAACTCTTTGGATTTTATTTTTCGCAGGTGCCGGGAGCGCGAAACTATTGGTTGCCAAGCGCGTTTTTGATTTTCTGATCGGTCTTGTACTGGCTGAGCGCGTATACCGCCCAGATGGTCGCCGGAATCCATCCGATAAGAGTCAGCTGCAACACCAGGCAGATGATTCCGGTGATCGGGCGCCCGATGGTAAAGAAGGTCAGCCACGGCAGCAGGAACGCGATCAGCAGTCGCATCCTGCCCTCGTATCAAAGGCGCAGTTGGACGGCAATCCGCATGGAGAGAGGATTAGCAAACGGCGCTTAAAATCCAGGCGATGATTGGTGGAGCTGAGCGGGGTCGAACCGCCGACCTCTTGAATGCCATTCAAGCGCTCTCCCAATTGAGCTACAGCCCCACCGACGCACGGCGTTTGCCTGTTCGAGGTGGTCTTCCAGCTAACCCGAACCAGTCTCCCGAGTCAATCCGAGGTTCTGCCGATACTCATCCGATGCCGTACAATGCGGCGACGTTGTCCGCGATCATTTTGCGACGCTCGTCGGCGGGTACGCCCGCGAAGTCGCGCGCGATCACTTCTCGCGAGTTGGGCCAGGTCGAATCCGAATGCGGGAAGTCCGAGGCCCACATCAGGTTGCCGACGCCCGCGATCTCGCGCAGCAACACGCCGACCCGGTCATCTTGAAAGGTGGCGCTCACCTGGCGGTGGAAGTAAAAGCTCGGGGGATTCGGAATCGCGCGGCTCTCGAGGTAGCGATATTTCTCGTAGGAATGGTCCATCCGCTGGATGAAATGCGGAATCCATCCGATGTCATTCTCGACCGACACCAGCTTGAGTTTCGGAAAGCGTTCCACCACGCCGCTGAAAATTAACTCGGCGATACTTTTTTCTACCGAATGATGCAGCGCCGGGTATCCTTTCATGACGCTCGACAAGTCGCCCTCGCCACCGCGCGCCTCGGTCAGGATGTGCAGGCTTACCGGCATCGAATGATCCTGCGCCGCTGCCCAGAACTTATCGTATTCTGGCGAGCGATAAGGATGCTCGCGCGGCGCCGCGCCCCAGATCATCGCGCCCCTGAGGCCCTTTTTCGCCACGCGCATGAGTTCCTCGACCGCGTCGTCGAGACTGTCGAGCGCGATCATCGCGACACCCGCGAGACGTCGCGGACTAGCCGCGCAGTAATCCGCCAGCCAGTCGTTGTACGCACGGAAACTCGCCGCGCGCAACGCGCCGTCTTCGAGCTGGAAAAGCCGCATGCCGAGGCTCGGATAAAGGACCTCGGCGAAGACGCCGTCGCGCTCCTGATCTTTCAGGCGCAGGTCAGGATCCCATGCGCTCGGGCGCACGCCTGGATAGCCGCCCGCCATCTTCTCGGCGAACTCCTTTGGATCGACGCCTGCGACGGCGAAGCCGGCCACCGCAAACGGACGTAGTCCCTCGGCGGAAAAGAAATCGCCCTCGCGCCCGCCAAAGTTTTTGATCACGCGCGGCGCGCGATCGAGAAAGCGCTTGTCGATGCGCGCGGTCCATACGTCGGCGGGCTCGATAACGTGGGAATCGGCGGAAAGAATTCTCTCGGTTTCCATCGGCGCGCCCTCCTATCGAAAAGTTGCGAGATCCTAATCGCCGTTTAGCGCCGTAGATGCTGGACCGTCAAGTTGGCGCGATCGATATTATGACCCGCTTCTTCCCGAGATAGAGCGGTCGATCGCGCACCGACCAGCCCAGCCCGCGTATACCGTCTCGCGCATAGGTCCGGTGGTACAGGGGTAAAGTTCCGCAACACCCAGAGCCGCCGCTTCACGAACCACGCGCCTTACCAGTGCGGACGCGATGCCACGGCGACGAAATTCCGGCGCGACAAACACATCGACCACCCAAGGCGTCAGGTCGCGATGGGTCTCCATATCGAATTCGGCGAGCGTCGCGGAGCCTAGCAGTTGTGTACCTTCGATGGCGACCACAATGGTGGGAATCCGGCGATGACCTGCGCGTGCGAGCAGGAGCTGCAGGCGTCGCTCCACCGAATCGGCTTCGACAAAGTGCTGCCATTGTGCGAAATGCCATTTTGCCAGTGTCGGGACATGTTCGAGGCAATCGGCAAGGTAGCGAATCTCCATGACTCAGGCACCCGCGCGGGTGAGGAGCTCTTTGGCGGCGCGGCGGAACTTGTCGGACACATCGGCGCCGCCGAGCATCCGCGCGATTTCGTCGGTCCGCTCCGCAGCTTCGAGCTGACGAACGATGCTGCGGGTGGCGCCGCGGCGTTCCTCTTTCTCGACGTGAAAATGCCGATCGGCGAAGGCCGCGATCTGCGGCAGATGCGTCACGCATAGTATCTGATGATACTTTGCCAGCTCCTTCAGCTTGCGCCCAACCACCTGCGCGATCTCGCCGCCGATGCCGGCGTCCACTTCGTCGAAGATCATCGTGGCGACGCCGCGCCGCTGCGCCTCCAGCCGTTTGAGCGCCAGCATCACCCGCGAGAGCTCACCGCCCGAGGCGATCCTCGCCAGTGGCATCGGCGGCTGCCCGAGATTGGGCGAGAGATGAAACTCAACAACATCGATGCCGCTCGGTCCCATCGCTATGCCGTCGCGCATCAACGCACCCTCGCCCGATGCAGCGCTACCGAGACGCGCTTCGAAGACCGGAGCGCGCATGCCGAGGGTCTTGAGTTCCGTTTCCATTTTGCGCTTGAGATCGGCCGCGCTGCGTTGGCGCTCGAGGCTGAGTTTCTTCGCCGCCGCGAGGAGATCATCGAGGGCGCGCTCGAGTTCCGCTTCCGCCTGATTGCGCGAGACCTCGACATTTTCCAGCTCGGCAATTTCGGCGCGCGATTTTGCCAGCGTCGCGATGGCCTCGTCGAGCGAGCCGCCGTACTTGCGCTTGAGGCGGGTGAGTTCCTGGATCCGCGCGTCGATATCCTCGAGCCGGGCGGGATCGGCCTCGATTCGATCGGCATAGGCACGCAGCGAATGCGCGGTCTCTTCGAGGTTGGCGCGCGAGGCACGCAGTGTTTCCAGTGGCTGCACCAGCGCAAGGTCGAGTTCGGCGGCCTCGGCAAGGCGCGCTTCCGCCTTCGCGATGATGTCGAGCGCCGCGCCCTCGGCGCCGTACAGCATCTCCTCCGATTCGTGCGCGGCGGCGGAAAGCTTCGCCGCGTTAGCCAGCACGATGCGCTCTTTGCGCAGGTCCTCATCCTCGCCGGGGATGAGCTCGGCCTTGTCCAGTTCGCTTACGCGAAACCTGGCGAGGTCGAGAAGGTCGGCGCGTTCGCGCTCGCGCCGCACCAGATCATCGAGGCGGGCTTTGCTACTTTGTGCATGCTGATGGAGCTCGCGATATTGCGCGAGCAGATTTTCCACGCCCGCGAAGCGATCCAGCATCGCCTCATGGCTCTCCGCGCGCAGCAGCGACTGTGCCTCATGCTGCCCATAAACCTGTACCAACGAAGGCCCCAGCCGCGAGAGCGTCTGCACCGTCGCCAATTCGCCATCGATGAGCACCCGCGAACGGCCGCCTTCCGCGATGATGCGGCGAATCACCAACTCGCGCTGATCCGGCGCTCGCTCGGCGAGCCCTTCGAGCGAGAGCTCGCCCTCCAATTCGAAGAGCGCTTCGACCACCGCCTCTTTCGCATCGGTGCGGATTACCTCGGGCGAGGCGCGTCCTCCGAGCAGCAGGCCGAGCGCACTCAAGATGATGGTTTTGCCGGCGCCGGTCTCGCCGGACAGAATGTTCAGGCCGGGACCGAATTCGAGGGCCGCTTCCTCGATGATCGCGAAGTTGCGGATTCTCAGTTCGGCCAGCATCGCGAGTTCAACCCCAGCGCAGTTTGTCGCGCCAGATTTCGAAGTAGGGATGCGCCGAGCGAATCAGGACGACGACGTAGCGGCCGCGGCGGATTTTCACGCAAACTTCAGGACCCAGCTGCGCCGGCTCCTGGCCGTCAATGATCAATGTGGAATCGTGATCGGAACTTTTCACGCGCACTTCGATCTCGAATGAATCGGGCAACACCACCGGCCGATTGCTCAAAGTATGCGGACAAATCGGCGCCAGAACCAGCACCCCCAGGCTCGGGTAAACGATCGGACCGCCCGCGCTGAGCGCATAGGCCGTCGAACCGGTCGGGGTCGAGATAATCAGACCGTCGGCGCGATACTCGCAGAAACGCTCCCCCTCCGCGGTCACTTCGAGCTGCAATAAGCCCGAGGTCGGACCGCGATTGAAGACCACATCGTTGACCGCGAGGAAGCGCTGCACGATGCGGGCGTCGCTCCCGGAGCCTCGACATACTTCGGCTTCCAGGGTGATCCGGCGATCAGTTTCAAAATCACCGTCCAATACGCGCTCAAGGGCCTGCTTCGCCTCGCCGATGCTGGCCTCAGTAAGAAATCCGAGGCCGCCGAGGTTGATGCCCAGGATCGGGGTCTCGCGCTTTCCGACCTTGCGCGCGATCCCGAGCAGCGTGCCGTCGCCACCCAGCACCACGATAAGATCCACGCGGCGAACTAGCTCCTCGCGCGAGACCGCTTCGGCGCCGATGACCTCGGCCGCAGGCGATTCGGCGAAGACTTTCTTGCGCCGCTCGCGCAGCCATCCGGTCAAGGTCGTGCCGACTTCAAGCGCTTCCGCCCGATCACGCTTGACCACCACTCCGATCGCTCTTATGGGACGTTTCGGCACCCGTTCAGGCACTTATCATGATGAGTGAGGAAGCGCGACCGATCACCTAGCGCGTCCGCTGTTCGACGGTGGGATGCTTTTTCCCGTATATGATCGCGATCGCATTGATGTAGTAACCGGTCATGTTCTCGCTGGTCTGCGCGCGGCTGTCATTGATGAGGAGCGCGTCGGCACCGGTTTCGCATCCCTTGGCCACCACCAGTGGCAGCACGTCCTTCTCTTCGACGAAGCGGTTGCCAAGACCCTCGATGATCGCGACCTCGCGATATTCCGTCAGCGGCGGGCTGCGCAGCACCGGCATGTTGCAATCGGGCGGCCTGGCGGCGCGGCCCGACGGCTCGACCTCCGACATGGTGATTTGCGGCGGCAGTACGATCTTGGAGCACGCGGCGACGGTCGTCACCATCAGGAGTGCGATCCCTATGCGACAAAAATGGAGCACGCAAAAGAAATAGCGGCGGCGGAGATCGTCGGCAAGCTGGATGAGTATGCTTAGCATTCTCGATTTCGCCGCCGCATCATATAAGATCATGTCGGGCGGTTGAAAAAATGGCAAATAAATCTTCACCCTTGGGGCCGCTGCTCGGCGCGCATGTGTCGATCGCGGGCGGGGTCGCAGAATCGATCGCGCGCGGCACCTCGATCGGATGCGACTGCATCCAGATTTTCACCAAATCCTCGCGCCAGTGGAAATCCAAGCCGTACTCCGAGGAGGAGATTGCTGCGTTCAGACGCAACGTGCGCGAAAGCGAGATCAAATGCATCGTCGCGCACGATTCCTACCTCGTCAACCTCGGCGCGCCCGACGAAGGGCTGCGCAAAAAATCGGTCGCCGGGTTCATCGATGAGATCCAACGCTGCGAGGCGCTTGGCGTCCCGTGGCTGGTCGCGCATCCGGGCTCGCACGTCGGCTCGGGCGAGGACGCCGGCATCGCAACCATCGCAAAATCGATCGACGAGGCGCATAAGGCGTGTCCCGGATTTACGACCAAGGTCGCGCTCGAAATCACCGCTGGGCAGGGTAGCAACCTGGGCTACTCGTTCCAACAGATGGCGCGCATCTTCAACGCGGTCAAGGAGAATGACCGCTTGCGGCTATGCTTCGACACTGAGCACGCCTTCGCCGCCGGCTATGACATTTCGAATGAAGAAGGTTATCAGCGGACGTTCACCGAGCTCGATGAGCACATCGGAATCAAGCGCGTCGTCGCGTTTCATCTAAATGATTCGCTGAAGCCTTTCAACTCGCGCGTGGATCGCCACGAGCATATCGGCAAGGGCCATCTCGGCACCAAGACTTTCGAGCGCCTGTTGCACGACGCGCGCTTCTTCGGCATCCCAATGTGCCTCGAAACCGAGCCGGGACCCGAGATGAAAGACATCGCCGCCGATCTCGTGACCCTCAAGGGTCTGCTCTGATGCAGAAACGAATCCTGACCGGCGATCGCCCGACCGGCCCGCTGCATCTAGGTCACTATGTCGGCTCGCTCGCCAATCGCGTGCGGCTGCAGGACGAATACGACACCTACGTACTCATCGCCGATGTGCAGGCGCTGACCGACAACTTCGAGCATCCGGAAAAACTCGAGGCCAACATTTTCGAAGTCGCTTGCGACTATCTCGCGGTCGGCCTCGATCCCGAGAAGGCCAAGTTCGTCGTGCAATCGATGGTGCCCGAGCTCCCCGAGCTGACCATCTACCTGATGAACCTGGTGACGGTCGCGACGCTCGAGCGCAATCCCACCGTCAAGGAAGAAATCAAGCAGCGCAATTTTGCCAAGGGCGTGCCGGTAGGATTTTACACCTATCCGATCTCCCAGGCCGCCGACATCACGATCTTCAAGGCCGAGCTGGTGCCGGTCGGCGAGGATCAATTGCCGATGATCGAGCAGGCGCGGGAAATCGTGCGGCGCTTCAACCGGCTCTATCGCAAGGTGCTTATCGAACCCAAGGCGATGCTCGGCCAGATGGCGCGGCTGCCCGGCACCGACGGCGGCGCGAAAATGTCGAAGTCACTCAACAACAGCATCGGACTTGGCGATCCGACCGAGGTGGTGCACAAGCGCGTCATGTCGATGTTCACCGACCCGACCCGGATTCATCCGACCGATCCAGGCCACGTTGAGGGCAATCCGGTTTTCACCTATCACGACGTCTTCAATCCGAATAAGGACGAAATCGAGGATTTGAAGGATCGCTATCGCAAGGGCACGGTGGGCGACGTCGAGGTGAAACAGAAGCTGTTCGATGCGCTGGAGAAATTTCTCGGGCCGATCCGCGAGCGGCGCAATCAATTCGCATCGAAGCCAAAGCTGGTGCACGAGATCATCATGGAGGGGACGCGCAAAGGCCGCGCCGTCGCGCAAGCCACGATGGCCGAAGTGCGCGAAGCGATGCAGCTGAGCTACAAGTTCGGCGTTTGAAAAAATGCCGAACACTCACGCACCAACCGTGTGGGCATTTTCCTCCCCATTTCATTCTTGTATGTCAAGCGAAAGTGTTAGCGATACTCATCCCCGCAATCGCCGACTACTTTCATCAGGTCGCGTGATTTTGCCAGGACCTTTTCGATGCTCGCGCGATCCTCGTCATCGAGCGCGAAACTGAACACTCGCACATTGTCGTCGATGTGCTCGGCGACGCCGAGCCGCGTGCCGATAATGACGCCGGCCACCGCCGGGCGATCCAGGATGTAGCGAATCCCTACATCGGCGATACTCACCCGATGCTTCTCCGCAACCGGTTTCAGCACGCCGAGCAATTCCTGAAACAGCGTCCATCCGCCCCAGGCATCGATCATCTGGCTGTACTTCTGCAGCGACGCGGTGTTGAGCTCGTTCCGATGCGGCTGCGGGCGCCCGAGGAATTTCTCGGACAGCAATCCTCCCAACACGGTGCCATAGGTGAGCAGCGTGATGTTGTGTTCGAGGCAGAACGCGGCCATCGCGGCTTCGGGACGGCGATCGACCAGCGAATACTGCACCTGATTCGACACGATGCGGATGCCCGCATCGGTGATGATGCGCAACCGCTCGGTGTCGAAGTTGGTCAGCGCGAGATGACGAATTTTGCCTTCGCGCTGCATATCAGCGAGATGCTTGAGCGCATCGAGGTAGCTGCGATCCGCATACTCCCACCAGTGAAATTGCAGCAGGTCGAGGCATTCGACGTTCATGCGCGAAAGCGAGCGACCGATCGCATCGTCAACCATCCGCCGCGTGATACGGCCCGGCCTCGGCACCCATTTGGTGAAGGCCTGGATCTCCGCAAGCCGCTCCGCACCGTGGCGCTTCGCGAACTCGCGCCGGAACTCGCCGATGAAATCCTCGGCGGGTCCGTAATGATCCGCGAGGTCCCAGGTAGTGAACCCCGCCTCATGGTAGGCAAACATTTCGGGGATCGCGCGCGCCGGATCGATGCGGCCATGCGCGCCGGAAACCTGCCACATGCCGTTGAGGATGCGGCAGATGCTGAGATCGGGGGTGAACTGGAAGCGACTCGATGCGGGAAGTGCCATGGGCGGGATTTTAGCGCGTTCGGTGCTAAGGTGAGAGCCACTCCCAAGCCGCATGGAGGAATTCATCATGAAAATCGGCGCGTTGGTTTTTCTCACCGAGCAATCCGGCAATCCGGGCGCGATCGCGCGCGAATGCGAGAACCTCGGCTTCGAATCATTTTTCGTCGCCGAGCACATGGCGGTGCCGACCACCTACACCACGCACTATCCACGCTCGCGCGATGGAAAAGTTCCCGAGTTCTATGCGCGGCTGATCGATCCATTCGTCGCGCTGGCAATCGCCGCCGTTGCGACCTCGCGCATCAAAATCGGCACCGCTATCTGCCTGCTCCCACAGCGTGATGTCATCGAAACCGCGAAGGTCACCGCATCGATCGATCTATACTCGAAGGGACGGCTCATTCTCGGCGTCGGCGCCGGATGGTTTCGCGAGGAGGCCGAAGTGATGGGGGTCGATTTCGCGCGGCGCTGGCAGCATCTGCGCGAATCCGTCGAGGCATTGCGCGTTTTGTGGACGGGCGACGACGTCAGCTACTCCGGCGACATCATAAAGTTCCCATCCATCAAGCTCGGGCCCAAGCCGGTGCAGAAACCGGGTCCGCCGATTCTCCTCGGCGCGCACGACCCGAAGCATGCGCTTAAGCGTGTCGCGCGCTACGCCGACGGATGGTGCCCGGGAGGTCTCAGCGTCGAGAAGGCGCGCGAGTGCATTCCGCAGATTAAGAAGATGGCGAAGGAGTTCGGCCGCGATCCGGAGAAGCTCGAATTTTCGGTGCTACTGATGGGCGGCGCCGACACGCTGACCGCCGACGTGATGAAGCAGTATCAGGAAGCGGGAGTTAGTCGCCTTGTCGTGGCAGCGTCCGCGGTATCCGAGGATGGCGTGAAAGTGGTGCGCGGCCTCGAATCAATCGCCGCGCGCGGTGCGAAAGTTTAGCCGCCGAAGCCAATTCCGGTAGGGGCGGATCGCTGCTGATAAAAGACCAAAGCCGTCCAGGATTTTACGGGCGCTTTGCGAAGCGCCCCTACCAGAAATGAATGCGCCGCCTGCGTTGAAAGGAGGAGATCTATTCCGAATCCGCCTTCAACTCTTCGGGCTCGATGTCAGGAAAAAGACGATAGAGATCGCGCGATAGTTTAATAGATTAGTTCATGCTCCCTCCGATGAATTGAACATACTTTTTGAATTCTTCTTCGGAGATATTGCCCTGTGCAATATGGTGCCGCATCAAGTCGCTGATCGAATCGAGGCTTGCCCTGACGCCCGCGAGTAGCGAATCGATTCTAAGCGCGAAGTCTCTCTTCACTTATCCTCTCCAACATAGTCGGCATCTGCAGCAACCCAAACACCAAAACAGAGGGCACGGCATCGAGGATGCCGCGCCCTCCTTCATAGTTACTGTGCTACTTCGACGCTGCTTGCGTCGCGCCGTTGCCTGCTTTGGCAGCCTTTTTCGCGGCGCGCTCTTCCGCATGCTTCTGGATCATCGCGCCGGCCGCGTTCATCGCCTGGCCCATGAAGTCCATCGCATTCGACATGGTCCAATCATACGACGCCTGACGGCTGAGGTTGGACATCTTGAAGATCGGCGCCACGTGCTCGGCCCATAGCTCGTAGGACTTGATGGTCTTGTCGAACGCAGCCCAGTTGTGCGCGAGCTGCAGGAATGCGCCGAACTCGCCCTGCTTCGCCTCGAGGCGTTTGATCTGCGCGATCGCGTCGTCGGGCGTGCCGATGACGGCGTTGCCCGACTCAATCATTCCATCGATCGGATCGACGCCAGCCGGCGCGGTGGGGTTGAGCGGGTTGAGCCGCGCGAAGTACTCCATCCACTTGTGGATGCCGTACTTGACGTTCTCGCGCGCCTGCTCGCGCGTCTCGGCGATATGCACCGGACCCACGAGGCGCAGCTTGCTGCGATCCATCGTGCGCCCATTTTCCGCCGCGATTTCGTTCGCGACTGCCCAGTTGGTGCTGAGCGCATCGAAGCCGTTGGCATTGGTCGCCGCGACGCACAACATCCCGAAGCCGTACTTGCCGGCCGCGCGTCCGCCCGAGGGACTGACCGCGCTCGCGACCGCGATCTCGGGATGCGGCTTGGTGAAGGGCAGCAGATGTGCGCGTGCGTTAACGAGGTTGTACCATTCGCTCTTTTCGGTCACGACCTCGCCGTTGAACAGTCGCATGATGACCTGGATGCCTTCCAGCATGCGGTCGCGCTGCGTCATCGGATTGATGCCCAGCATCATCGCGTCGGAGGGAAGCAGGCCGGGTCCGACGCCGAGCATCACGCGCCCGCGCGTCATATGGTCGAGTTGGATGATGCGATTTGCCGTCATCAGCGGGTTGTGGTAAGGCAGCGACACCACGCCGGTACCGAGCTTGATGTTCCGGGTGCGCTCGGCGGCGGCGGCGATGAAAACCTCGGGCGAGGCGATGATCTCGAAGCCGGCCGAGTGATGCTCGCCGATCCAGGCTTCCTCGTAGCCGAGCCGATCCAGGTTCTCGATCAGTTCAAGGTCGCGGTGCAGAGCTTCAGTGGGATCCTGGTCGAGCGGATGGAACGGGGCCAGGAAGATGCCATTACGCATCGGTATCGTGCGAGTCATTCGTCGGGTGCCTCCTTCAGGCTTCCTTCATATGCGGAATAATCACGATACCGCAGTTCGCGGCGCCGCAGAAACGGTTTCTTGCGAGGAGGGAACCTGGCCTGATCCGGGTGAGGAGGTGCCAGGTGGTTTGGGCGTGATCGACAATTCTCCGAGGGGGGCTTGCTTTCTATCGTGATTTGCACTACAGGAGCGTTATCCTATGAAGGCCCTGTAGAAATCCCCCTCCTGAAATCGCTGTCGTGGTCGCGGTTCAGGACAATCTCTTTTCGTAAGCTCAAAGCAAACCATCTACGCGTTCTTATCGCCCGGACCCATCGAGGATCCGGAGTCGCAGCGAAAATCTCTTCGGCGAGGGAGGTGAAAAGCATGCCAGCTCATCACACCAAAACGAAAGTGACAGTGTCTTCGACTCGATTCGGCAGTTCCGAAGCGACGCTGGAGTAAACGCGCGGCGTATTCTCTGCTCCTCTGCCCGCCCGTCGTTCAGTCGCTGACCCCACGCACTTTCACATCCCCTATTGCACGAGTCTTTCGGCCTCGATCCTCGAAGGATTCGCCCGTCGCCAACTCTTACCCGGAGATTCTATGAACATTGTGACCCGCCAATTTGTTTCGAAATTCGCCCGCGTGGGAAAGGAGGTGAACGCTATGAATATCGCATCGAAAGAGGCGCAGCTGTACCGGTTGCGCGACCTGCTCTGGTTTGCGTGTAACTGGGCGCTGAAAAAGTTGCCGGCCGCCATCCTGTGGATCATCGTGCGGCATCTTATCCACTTGATGACCGGCCTTTCCCTGACTTTCTGATTTCGCCGTGGGCGGAGTCTTTTGGACCGAACTCAGAAGGAGAACTTTCATGAAAGTCAAATTCATCTACGTGCGGAATGTTTACGCGACGAAGGTGCCCCTAGTGCCTCACGGCATGATCGACGCTTTCCGCTCTGACGCTCGCGCTGGCTGACCATTTGCGCTCGCGCGGACGGTCATGTTACGTGCGGTCCACGAGGTAGCGCACGTGTCTATCACCGAGCACACAGTCAAAACCGATCGGCATACGAGTTTTTATCTCGCCGCGGGTCCCGAAAATGGTCCACTGATTATCTTCGTCCACGGATGGCCGGAGCTATCGATAAGCTGGCGCCATCAGCTTCCCGCGCTTGCGGCGCTGGGGTTTCGCGCGATCGCACCCGACATGCGCGGCTACGGAAGATCGTCCGTTTACAACCAGCATGGCGACTACGCGCAGGAACTCATCGTGCGCGACATGATCGAATTGCTCGATTTGACCGGGCGTCAGAAGGCAGTGTGGGTCGGCCATGATTGGGGCAGTCCGGTGGTGTGGAACCTCGCGAGTCATCATCCCGATCGATGCGAGGCGGTCGCGAGCCTGTGCGTGCCTTATCACACCATCGAGTACGGCCTCGACAATACGATTGCGCTGGTCGATCGCAAGCTCTATCCCGAAAACGAATTTCCCGCCGGCCAGTGGGAGTATATGCGCCTGTACGAAGAGAGCTTCCACGAAGCGACCGATCCGATGGACGCGAACGTGGGTAAATTTCTGAAGCTCGCGTTCCGCAAGGGCGACCCCGCCGGCGAAGGTAAACGCGCGATGACGGCGATGGCCCGCAAGGGTCACGGACTCTTCGGCGGCGCGCAGTTTCCTGACGTGCCGCGCGATAGCGACGTGATCAGCGAGGAGGATTTGAGCATCTATGTGTCGGCATTGGAGCGCAACGGATTTTTCGGCCCGAGTTCGTGGTACATGAATCATGCGACCAACGCCGCGTATGGGCGCAAAGCCGTGAACGACGGGTATCTCGACGTGCCGGTACTGTTTATCGCCGCTTTGTACGATTACGTCTGCGAGTCGGTGCATTCGCGACTCGGCGAACCGATGCGCAAGTACAGCCGCAACCTGAAAGAAGAGGTGATCAAGGCTGGTCATTGGGTGGCTCAGGAGAGGCCACTCGAAGTCAACGCGGCGCTCGTGAAATGGCTCGCCACCAGCGTTCCGAACGTCTGGCCGCGTCCGGCGTGAATTGAGGAAAATCATGGGAGCATTGACGGATAAATACTGCATCGTGGGAGTCGGCGAGACGCCGCACATGCGGCCTTCAAACCGCACCACGCTATCGATGGCGTGCGAGGCGATCACCAACGCGATGGCCGACGCGGGGCTGCAGGCCTCCGACATCGATGGCATGACCAGCTACCAGGCCGCCGATTCCACCACCTCGGCGCACGTCGCGACGGCGCTCGGGATGCGGCTGAACTACTGCCTCGATATTTTCGGCGGCGGCTCGAGCACCGAGGCTCTGGTCGCGCACGCGATCGGGCTCATCGAAGCGGGCTATGCGAAAACCATCGTCATCTTCCGCTCGATGAACGGGCGCTCTGGGCGACGGATGGGCGGGCAGATTCCCGGCGGTCCGATTCCGGTCGCGACCGCATCTGATGACAATCAGTTTAACATGGGATGGGGCTGGACCACGCCGGCGCAGCGCTTCGGCATGTCCGCGATGCGCTATCTGCACGACACCGGGTGCACCACCAGGGCATTTGCGGAAATCGCTGTCGCGCATCGCTACCATGCGAGCCTCAATCCCAAGGCGCGCTTTCGTCAGCCCATCACCATCGAGGACCATCAGCGCTCGCGATGGGTGGTGAAGCCGTTTCGCCTGCTCGACTGCTGCCAGGAGACCGACGTGTCGGCCGCGATCATCGTGACCTCGCGCGAGCGCGCCTACGACCTGAAGCATCCGCCAGTTTTCATCATGGGCGGCTATGCGCGCACGATGACGCCTAACCCGCAGTGGAACTACTCGCGTCCCGTGATCCATTACGTCGCCGGCAACTACGGGTGGAAGCGCGCATTTGGCATGGCCGGCATCACGCATGACGATGTTGACTTCGTCTCCTGCTACGACGCCTTCACGTTCACCACACTGATCCAGCTCGAGGCCAACGGATTCTGCGGCCAGGGCGAAGCGGGCGAGTTCGTCAAAGGTGGGAGGCTTCAGATCGATCACGAGCTGCCGAGCAATCTGTCGGGCGGGCATCTATCGGAAGGCTATACGCATGGCGTGCAGATGGTGATCGAGAACGTGCGCCAGTTGCGCCATCGCGCGGACGACACGTGCCCCGGATGGCGCGAGGGCAAGCATACCTACGATCGCAGTAAAGGATGCCGTCAGCTTCGCAAGGCGCGTATCTGTTGCGGGATGGCGTGGGGATGGGAAGCGCAGGCTAGCTGCCTGATACTTAGAGGCATGGCGGCATAAGGAATCACGAAATGGCTGTGACAATTGACTATTCGAAACTCCGCATCCTACCCGATTCCGACACTCACGAATGGTGGGCGGCGACGCGTCAGCATAAGTACCTTGTGCGCAAGTGCAACAAGTGCGGCCACAAATGGTTTCCGCCGAATCTTCCCGCATGCAGCAAGTGCACCTCGATGGACATCGACTGGTTCGAGACCGCGGGCAAGGGTGTCATCCACAGCTATGTCGTAGTGACGCAGCCGATCGTGGGCGCGTTTATCGGCGCGGTGCCGTATGTCGTCGCGGTGATCGAACTGGACGACTGCAAAGAAGAAGATGGCACCGTTACTCGTGTCGCGGGCGTTATGATGGAGGATGAATCGCAAGTAGCGATCGGGCTACCCGCATCGGTGGTTTTCGAGGAGACCGGCGATCCGAAAATCGTGATGCCGCGATGGCGCATCAGCGGAACCTCGCCGAACACCTGGAAGTTCAGCGAATAGCGCCATTTCTGAAACCCTCGCCCGATGGGCGAGCGACCGTATTGGGAGTCAAGCAAGACGCATCATCCGCACGACCCTCCAAAGGTGTTTGAGAGGGTCGCGCGGATGATGCTCTCAGGGAGCGACGCGGCATGGCGGCCTCCATGGGGTATTAGTTTTGAGCATCGCGTTGAGGATCAGCAGGAGTTTGTGGGCCGCGGCAATGAGCGCGACTTTGAACGGTTTGCCGGCCGCACGCAGGCGTAGATAAAAGGGCTTGATGGTTGGATTGCAGCGCACCGCGGCAATGGTCGCCATAAACAGCACCCGGCGCAGACGTTTGCGGCCACCCTCGATCTTTCGTTGTCCGCGCAAAGTGCCGCTGTCCTGGTTAAAGGGCGCCACTCCAGCCAGCGCCGCGGCCTCTGCACGATTGAGCCGTCCGAGCTGCGGCAGATCGGAGAGCAACGCCACGCTCAGCACCCGGCCTACCCCAGGCACGCTGCGCAAAATCTCGTACTTGTCCCAGAGCGCGGAGTCGCGCACCTCGCGATCGAGGTCATCGTCGGCGCGCTTGATCTGTTTGCGCAGGTAATCGATGTGCGCGTTCAGATCATGATGGAGTGCCCTGGGCGCGTGCTCGAGGCGGTTTTGTTCCATCACCAGCATCTCGATCAACTGCTCGCGCCGGACCCATAGCGCACGCAGCTGCTGGGTCTGCGGGTCGGGCAACTCACGCAATGGCGGCTGATTGCGCTCGCCATACAACGCCAGCATCCGCGCGTCGAGGCGGTCGGTCTTGGCCAGTTGTCCGATGCCGCGCGCCCATTCCCGCAGCCGGCGCGGGTTGACAATCACCACCGGCAACTCCGCCGCGCGCAGCGCCGCCACCAATAGATTCTGATACGAACCGCCCTCCAGCAGCACCCGCGCACAATTGAGTCCGCGCAGCCGTTTGCTCAGCCGTGCGATCGCGCGCGGCTCATTCTCCAGCGCGCACATCTCGCCTGCTGAACCAAAGGCCACTTCCAGCTGATGCTTGCCGACGTCGATCGCTACATTCACCGCATCCATCTTCCTTCTCCTCCTCGCTGGCGGAGCGCTCACCCCTCCTTGCAGTTTAATCCGAGCTCGCCGTGCGGCGGCGGCTCCGTCGACCGTTCGGGCTGTGCTCCGCGGTTTAAGGCGCGCCGCCTCCTGCTCGCCCACGACCTTTTGGGGTCCGGGTTGCTCCGAGCTGACGCGCCCTGGCTCTTTCTCTTTTGCGGCGTTCGAACCGGATATACAAGGTTGGTTCCATGAGTTCTGCGATTGGCCTGGAGTGGGACCTTATACAGCGCGCGCTTCGCGCGCGATTCAGGAATTCTGCTTCAGCGAATTTGTAGCACAGACTTTAACCGTGTTGTTTTTCTGACATGCAGAATCACAGACTGAAGTCCGTGCAAAAGAACCCACCCAGAGAAGGAATTCCATAATCGCGCGAGGACGCGCTGGATAAGGTCCCACTCCAGGTCGCTCGCAAAGCTTCGCGACCCACCTCGCCCATCGGGTGAGGGTTTCAGGGTCGGGCGCGCTTCAACACTTCCTCCGTATGCTCACCCAATCGAGGGGCGCGGCGAGTGTAGGAAAAATGCGGCGCGCTGCCGTCGCTCGCAACCGTGCCGGGATACTTCAGGTCGCGGCCCAGCTCCGGATGATGAATCGTCGCAAAGCTGTGGCGCGCCGCGAAATGCGGATCATCCAGATTCTGCTCGGGACGCCGAATCGGTGACCATGCGAGGCCGTGCGACTGTGCACGATGGAACAGCTCGTCGGCGGGAAGGCTCTCGACCAGCTGCTCCAGCAGATCCTGCCGATAGATCGCCGCCGCGACGTGATCGTCTTTTTCGAGTTGCGCGAATTCCGGCGTGCCCAGCACGTGCGCGATTCCGACCTGGTCCGCCAACTGCGCCAGCGCCCGCATCTCGCGCTCGAAGGGGCTGAGACTGGCGAGCATGAAAATGCCGTCGGCGCTTTTCGAAAGACGCGCGTGCGTGATGCTCGGGGCCGCATGCCGCGCGGTCTGCCGCTTCACGACTTGCCCCGCATAGATGTAGGAAGGAATCGCGACCTCGGTGCAGGTGTTCACCGCCTCGTGCACCGAGACGTCGATGAACTGGCCCTCGCCACTGAGCTCGCGGAAGTTGATCGCCGCCATCATCGCAACCGCCGCATACTCGCCGCCGAGGTGGTACGAATGCCACATCGCGGGCGCGATCGGCGGCGTATCGTACGCGCCGTCCTGGTCGGGATCGTAGCCGCAGACCGCCATGATGCCGCCCATCGCCATCTGCACCAGATCGGTGGCCTTGAGCGCGCGATACGGCCCATCGAGGCCGAACGGTGTGATGGTGCAAACGATCAGGCGCGGATTTTCCTCGGCGAGCTTGCGCCACCTCGGCAAGCGCCGCTCGACGGTCTCATACTCACCCGCGAGCAGGACAATGTCGGCCTTCGAAGCGAGCGCTGCGAGCGTCGGCTGCGCAGCGGGATCATCGACATCGAGGACGGCGCTCTTCTTGTTGAGGTTGTAGCGCCAGAAGAAAATGCTCTGTTCCGGATCGGGCGCCGGCGAAGCGAACGGACCGATGCGCCGTGACGCCGAGCCCTCCCGAGGCTCCAGCTTGATTACCTCGGCGCCCAGCCCCGCCAGCAGCATCGAGGCGTAGTCGCCGAGCTGATCGCCGATTTCCAGAATCGTGAAACCGGCGAGCGAATTGCCGAGGTTGCCGTCGGTATTCAAATGACACCTTCGTCTGAAAGCGCCGCCATTTCTGCGGTACTTAAGCCGGCCAGTTTTCCGAAGACGAATTCGTTGTCCTCGCCGAGCTTGGGAGCGGCGCGTCCGGTTGTTCCGCCGACATCAGCCGGAGAGCGCGACAATTTGGCGGGAAATCCTTCTATCGGCCAGGTACCGATTTCGCTGTGCGGAAGGTCGACATAGTAGGAACGCGCCTTAAGCTGCGGATCTGCGTCGAATCGATCGTTCGCCTTCTGCACCACGCCCGCCGGAATCCCGCGCGCCTGCAATCGATTCATGAGATCGTAGCGATCGCATCCGATGGTGAAGCTGCTGAGCTTCGCGTCGAGGTCGTCCTCGTGCTGCTTGCGCGAGGCCGCGCTTGCGAAGCGCGCATCGAGCGCCCAATCGGGCGAGCCCATCTCCTCGATGAGACGCGCGCCATTGCGCATCGGATTGAATCGAGATCGCAATCCAGGCGTCGTCGCCGGTGCATCTATATGCGCCGTGAGGCGACCAGTCGAGGAAGGGCATCCGGTTTCCATAACGCGTCGTCGGCTTGCCCGTAATCTGGTGCTCGACGATCGAAGTGCCCGACAACATCAAGCCGGTCTCGCTCTGCGACATATCGATGTAGCATCCGGTGCCGTTGAGACGCTGACGGCGAATCGCCGCCGTCAGCATGATCGCGCCGAAATAGCCCGGCGAATGATCGAGATACGAATAGCCCCATCCGGCGGGCGGACGCGGCTCTGGCAGCCCCGACAAAAACGTCAGCCCCGAGAACGCCTGCGCCGTAGGACCATAGCTGACGTAGTCTTTATAGGTGCCGGCCTTCCCGACGCCGGTGGTCTGTATATAGATGATGCGCGGATTGATTTTGCGCAGGTCCTCATAGCCGAGGCCCCACTTGTCCATCTGGCCGGGACTGAAATTCTCGCAAATCGCGTTCGCATCGCGCACCAGGACGCGCAGCAGGTCGCGCCCCTTCGGATGATTGAGGTTCAGCGTGATGCCGTACTTGCCCGGATTGGTATTGTTGAAGTATCCCGCGCGGTTGAAACTTCCATTGGCGCGGCCCCGCGCAATTCCCTGGCTGCGTCCGCCTTCCGCATTGGCGTGATCGGGCGCGAACGGCGGAGTGTAGCGGATGAAATCGATCGCCTTGCGCTCGCGCCATTCAACGCGAATCACCTGTGCGCCAAAGGTCGCGAGCAGCCGCGTCGCCTGCGGTCCCACCTGCAGCCAGGTCAGATCGATGATCCTCACGCCCTCAAGCGCGCGCCTGCCGTTGGATTTCGCCTCGCTCATATCTATCCGCTACTCGAAGTAGAGGTCTGGGTACAAGTGGAATTTCAGGAAATTCCGACCTCGCTTAAGAATCCGTTCATCGCATCGAGGAACGCGCGCGGATTGTCGCCCTGCACGTTGTGCCCCGACTTTTCGATGCGCACCCATCGGCCATTCGGAAGCGAGCGCGCGAATTTCTCGGCGGACGCATCGGTAAGCACGTCGCTGAGCGCACCGCGCATCACCAGCGTAGGACATTTGATCTTCGCTACTTCCGAAGCGAGGCGCACGCGATCCTCGGTAAAAGAGCGCATCGCGTCATCGGTGCGACGCCGTTGATCATGCTTGAAGGTCCATTTTCCGGCCGGCGTCTCGCGCAAGTTGTAATGAAGGCTGCGGCGCAGCACCGCCGGATTGCGAATCGGATTGAACTTAACCGCGCGCTCGAGGAAAGCGTCGGGCGAATCCAGTTCCGGCGTCGAGGCAAAATCGCGGATGCGATCCGCGCCCGGCGCGCTGATCTCCGGCGCCACATCTACAATCACCATCGCGCGCATGCGATCGCTATGCCGAATCGCATACGCAATCGAGTTGAGCCCGCCCATCGATTGCCCGACCAGGATCGGACGCTCCAAACCTAACGCGTCGATAAAGCCCTCGATGTCGCCGACGTGCGACGCGATCCGATAATCGACGACCGGAGACCACTCGCTGTCGCCATGGCCACGCTGATCGAGCGCGACGCATCGAAAGCGATCGCGCAGCATCGCGGCGACGCAGTCCCACGTATGCGCGGTCAATCCGCCGCCGTGCAGGAAAAGAATCGGTGTGCCGGCGCCCTTCCAGTCGAGATAATGAAAGCGCATCGCGCCGACGATGGTCTGATGATCATCCGGCAGCGCCGCGGCGTTCGGGGGCAGAACAGCGATCTCGAGCGCAGTACGAAACATTGCGAGTTCTTCGGTGTGGTCCATCGGAGGTACCTCCTCGATGCCGCAATACTAACTCGCGCTTCGGCACCGCTGCGAACACTTTGATGCGCGAGGCTTTTGCTGCTAGTGACGGAGCAACATCGCTCCCGAGGAGATGAAGCATGATACGACTAATTTTTCCGTTACGGCGCAAGCCCGGAATGTCGCTCGCGGAATTTCAGGATCGCTGGCACAACGTGCACGGTCCGATCGTGGCGAAGCACGCAACTACGTTGAATATCCTGCGCTATGTGCAGGATCACACGCTCGACGATCCGATGAACGAGCAGATGGCCAAGGCGCGCGGCGGGATGGAGCCGCCCTACGATGGCGTCGCGGAGTTGTGGTGGCCGACGCGCGAAGCGCTCGCCTCGAGCTTCGGAAGCCCGGCAGGTCAGGCGGCCGGACAGGAATTGGTCGAGGACGAAGCGAAGTTCATCGACCTGCCGAATTCACCGCTCTGGCTGGCGTATGAATATCCGCAGGTGAATCCCTCGGAGTTCATCGTCGCGCGGCCGAGCAGCAGCCTGGTGAAAATTTTCTTCCCGCTTCGTCATCTGCCGAATCAGACGCTGGAACAGGCGCAGCTCTACTGGCGTACCAATCATGGTCCAATCATTCGCGGGCTGGCATCGGGCAACGGCTTGCTCAAATACTTCCAGGTTCATCGTTTCGAGGATCCGATCGAACAGCAGCTCCGCGCCGCACGCGGCACCAAAGTTCCGCCCTACACCGGCCATGCGGAAGCGTGGATCGATCGCGCGAATGCGGTCGCGACCTCCGAATCGCGGCGGGCGGGCGAGATCGCGGTCGAGGACGAGAGGAACTTCATCGACTTCAAAAACTCCTCGATGTGGATCGCCAAGGAGCGTGTTGTGATCGAGCGGCGCTAGAAGTGGTCAATGCGCCATGGTGACCTTGCCCGGGTCGTTCTTCCTCATCAGGAGCACCAACGGCACCATGCACAGCGCCGCCACCGCGAAGACCGAGATGACATCGACATACGCCAGCGCCATCGATTGCTGTTCGAGCAGTCCGTAGATGCGCCCATACGCCTGGTTGGCCGCATCGGCAGAGCTGTACCCCTGATGCATCAGGTTGGAGGTCAGCAGGCTCATGCCGTTTCGAAAGACGTGGTCGTAGCCGGTCACATGCGAGGCGATACGGTCCTGGTGAAACTGCGAGCGGCGCGCGACCATCGTGGTGACCATCGCGATACCAACGCTGCCGCCGATGTTGCGCGCCAGGCTGATGATGCTGGAGACCTGGTTGTTTTTGTTGGGCGCGATGCCGAGATACGCGATAGTCGTGATCGGCACGAACAGAAAGGCAAGTCCGATCGACTGCTGAATCCGGTAGATCATCGCGGTATGGAAATCGATATTGGGATTGATGTTGCTCATCGCTAGAAACGCGAAGCCGGTGATGAGGAAGCCCAGTCCGATGAGCCATCGCGCCTGCACTTTGGAAACCAGCGTCCCGACAATCGGCATCATCAACGCGATCGCGAAGCCACCCGGCGAGAGCACCATCCCTGCTAACTGCGAGGTGTAGCCCATCAGCTGCTGCAGATAGAGCGGCAGCAGGATGGTCGAGCCATAAAGACCGAAGCCGAGGATGAACATCATGAGGATCGCGGTCGCAAAAGTTCGCTCGCGGAACAGCCTCAGCTCGAGAATCGGATTCTTCTGACGCCATTCCCATATGACGAATGCGATGAGCGAGACGGTCGAGGTGATGATAAACCAGGTGATCATGCGCGAGCCGAACCAATCGAGCTCCTGGCCGCGATCGAGCACCACCTGCAGGCATCCGAGGCCGAGCACGATCAGGCCCAGTCCGATAAAGTCGATGTTGGCGCGCCACCCGGCCCGGCGCTCTTCTTTTTTCAGGTAAGGCGGATCTTCGACCATGCGGTAGGTAAGCAGTAGCGAAATGATACCGATCGGCACGTTGATGAAGAAAATCCACCGCCAGTTGAAATGATCGGTGATGTAGCCGCCGAGTGTCGGCCCGATCGCCGGCGCCAGCACCACCGCCATCCCATACATCGCGAAGGCCATGCCGAATTTCTCGCCCGGAAAAGTATCCGCAAGGATCGCCTGCTCGCTCGGTTGCAAACCTCCGCCCCCGGCGCCCTGGATAATGCGGAATACGACCAGCGTGGCGAGCGTCGGGGCGAAGCCGCAGAACAGCGAGCTGATCGTAAACAGCGCGACGCAGGTCATGTAGAAGCGCTTGCGCCCGATGAATCCCGAGACCCACGCGCTGAGCGGCAATACGATCGCATTGGCGACCAGGTACGCGGTCAGCACCCAGGTGCTTTCGTCAACGCTCGCGGAGAGGCCGCCGGCGATGTGCGGCAGCGAGACGTTCGCGATGCTGGTGTCGAGGACCTCCATGAACGTCGCGAGCGTGACGGTGAATGCGATCGCCCACGGATTGCGCGGTAGCCGCGCGACCGGAGGCGCGAGTGGGCGTGGCGCCGCGCTCATTTGAAGTGGACTTTGGCTTCCACCGACATCCCGATGCGCAGGCGATGGTCGGGGTCCTGTCCCGGCTTGAGGCGGATTCGGATCGGCAGCCGCTGCACCACTTTGACGTAATTGCCGGTGGCATTCTCGGGCGGCATCAGGCTGTACTTCTCGCCGCTCGCGCCGCCCACGCCTTCGATGTAGCCCTGATAATCGTGGCCGATGGCGTCGACGTAAATCGTCGCGCGCTGGCCGGGCTTCATCCGGCGAATCTGCGTCTCCTTGAAGTTCGCGGTGATCCAGATGTCATCGAGCGGAACAATCGCGAGCAGGAGCTCGCCCGGTTGCACGCGCTCACCATCCTCGACGGTTTTCTTGCCGACCAGCCCGCTCATCGGTGCGACGATACGGGTGTATTCGAGGTTGAGCAGCGCCTGATCGACGCCTGCCTGCGCGGCGTCGACTGCGGCCTCACGCGAGGCGATCACCGTGCTGGCGGCCTCGGCGCTGGCCTGATCGGATTCCACCGTCGCATCGGCCACCGAAGCGGCGCGCACCCGGTCGTCGTGTTCCGAGTTGGATGCGATGTGCATCTTGAAGAGCGATTCGTAGCGATTGGCGTCGTTGCGCGCCTGCAGTGCGACGGCCTCGCTCTGACGCACCTTGCTGAGTGAAGCGGCATAGTCCGCACGCGCGGAGCCGAGCTGTGCCTTCGCCTGCTCCAGATTCGCGCGCGCGCTTGCCAGTGCGGTTTTCGCATCGCGCGGATCGATTTGCGCGATCAGGCTGCCCGCCTTGACGTAATCGGTATCCTGCACGTAGACGTGCTCGACGGTCCCTTCGATACGCGAACTGATCGGCGCGATATGCCCGTCGACCTGGGCGTCGTCGGTGGACTCATAAGCATCGAGATATCTCCACAACCGAGGCCCTCCGATCATCAGTACCGATCCGAGGAGCACCAGCACCAGCGCCCAACCGATTCCGCGGCGGGCTTGGGGCGAGGGCCCGCGGCCGCCGCCGCGCCGGTGTTTCTTCCGATGATGCGGGGCTTCGGGTGCGCTCGGCTTCCCATCCGCATCGGGCGCGCCGACCGGGCTTTCGTCGAGCATCGTGAGCTCGTGGTCGAGTCGAAGCTCGTTCATCGGACGGGGGTGACTTTCGAAAACGGGGGCGTTGGTTTCCATGACTTACTTACCGGTGAGCATCCGATCGACATTCTCGCGCACGATCGATTGGATTGCCTTGATCTGCTCCTTTGAATACTCGCGCCAGCCGAGCTGCCTGAAGACCGATGCGCGGCTGGTCCGAAAGACCAGAACCTGGCCAAGCACCGTTTGCGCCCGGATCAGGATCTTCGGATCATCAGCGCGGCGGCCGAGCACGATCGCGAGCAGCTTCGCGCACGACTCCGTCAGCCGGCGCATCATGCCCTCGTAGAGGATTTCGAAGGCGGCGCCGGGCTGCAATTGCTCGTGCATCACGAAACTCGCGAATCGGTCGGCGAATTGAGAGCCGATCACGATCTCGGAAAAGCGCCCGAGCAGCTCATGGAGCAGAGCGATCGCATCGATGCGAGCAAGCTTCTTCGTCAGCGCGAGTTCGATTTGATCGATCGTCGGCAGGATTTCCTTTCCGCAGTTTTCCACGATGAACTCGGCGGCGGCGCGATAGAGGCCTTCCTTGCTGCCGAAGTGATAGGGAATCGCCGCGAGGTTGGCGCCAGCCGCGTCAGCCAGCATCCGAGTACTGGCGCCTTCGAAACCGGATTCGCCGAAGATCTTCAGCGCGGCCTCGATCAGCCGCTGCCGGGTATCCTCGCCACGAGATGCGGAGGACGCGGTTTCGCGTTTCGCAAGTGCCACAGCCATTGGCGCTCCACGCTGCATCAAAAGTGATGGTACGTTATTAGATCAATCGAATGTTTAAGTCAATCGATTGAATTGAGGGCGCATGACCTGATTGGTCAACCCACTTCGTCGAAAGAATCTACGGAAGCTATCGAATGCTGCGCGGTCGAAAAGCACGAACTCTACCAGCTTCACCGAGGTTTCCCTGGACAGATAGTCGCGCGCTTCTTCCAGCATCACCCGCGCGCATCGATCGAGGGGAAATCCCGCGATGCCGGTGCCGATGGCGGGAAAGGCGATGCTCGCGAGCCCGCGCTCCGATGCGCGCTCGAGCGAATTGCGCGTCGCGGCGCGCAGGTTTTCCTCCGTGGTACGGGCGCCCAGTCGCATGCTCGCCGCATGGATGACGAACTTTGCCTTGAGCTTGCCACCGGTCGTCACGGCTGCTTCGCCCAACGGAATGCTGCCGATACGATCGCATTCGCTCTGAATGTCGGGGCCGCCCTTGTTGCGAATCGCGCCAGCGACGCCGGCCCCGAGGATCAAATCGCTGTTCGCCGCGTTGACGATCGCATCGTGAGCGCATTCGGTGATGTCGCCCTGCGAGATTTTCACCTTGTCACGCCAGCGGGCCGCTGCGTTCGGCATGGTTCGCCTCCATCTCAAGTTGACGCCCTCGGTCCCCAAGAGCGATTCTAGTCGCACTTTCGCAATAACCGGAGATTGTTATGGACAAGAACAGCGTAGTCATTCCACCCGAAATGAAAGCGATGTACGACAACTTCCACTTCGCGCCCGCGATTAAAGACGGCGACCGCCTCTTCTGCTCTGGCGTGATCGGAGTCGGTCCCGACGGCAAAGCCTCGAGCGATCCGGAGACGCAGTTCAAGCAGGCCTTCGAATCGCTTAAGTCGGTGCTCACCGCCGGTGGCGCGTCGATCAGCGAGGTGGTCGACCTCACCACTTTTCACGTCGGGTTGCAGGCCAACATGCGCGCCTTCATGAAGGTGAAGGATCAGTACGTCACCGCGCCCTATCCTGCCTGGACCGCAATCGGCATCAGCGAGCTCGCGTTCCCCGGCGGACTGGTGGAAATCAAGGCAGTCGCGCGTCTGAAGAAGTAGCCGGCGGCGAAACCATGAAGGCGATCGACGGCGACAGCCACTTCATTGAGCCGCTCGACCTCTTCGAGCGGTATATCGATCCGCGTTTTCGCGACCGTGCGATGCGCGTGGAGCGCAACTCCACCACCGGCGAGTTCGCGATAGTCGTGGACCACAAACCGATGCGCCTGGGCAACGCGGCGCAGTTGCTGGGCGCGGTCGTCAGCTACGGCGAAAAAGAAAAGGGCCACGCGCTGAACGAATTCGACGCATACCAGTTCAGCAACGCGCGCTGGCAGGACATGGATCGCCGGGTCAAATTCCTCGACGACGAGGGCTTCGCCGCGCAGGTCATCTACCCGACCATGGGCATCTTGTGGCAAGGCGATGTGCAGGAGCCGCGGCTCGCCGATGCGCTCTGTCGCGCCTACAACACCTGGGCATTCGAAATGTGCGCCTCGCACAAGGATCGGCTGATTCCGGCCGCGCATATTTCGCTCCTCGATGCCGCGCTGGCGGCGCGCGAGATGCATCGGGTCGCGAAGCTTGGATGTAAAACCATCTTCGTGGCGTCGACGCCGATCAACGGTCACGGTTTCGGTCATCCAGATCTGGATCCGGTCTGGGCTGCCGCGCAGGAACTCGATCTGTCGGTCGGCATCCATCTGGTGGGGCATGGCGACTACACTGGCAGTCAATGGGTGCGCGGCTACGACCCCGGCTTTATGTTCATCACGATGAATGTGATCCAGGATCCGCGCATGGCGCTTACCACCATGGTCTACGACGGCGTGTTCGAGCGCTTCCCGAAGCTGCGCGCGGCAACCATCGAGGCGATGGCGGGATGGGTTGGCGAGTGGCTGGAGCGCCTCGACTATCGCTTCAGGTACATGGGCCACACCTCGAAGATGAAGCGTCCGGCCAGCGAGTACTTCGCCCGTAACATCTGGATCAGCGCCGATCCCGAGGAGCGGATGTTGCCACTCATGGTGGAGTTCGCGGGCGACGATCGTTTCTTCGTCGGCTCCGACTATCCGCATGCCGAGGGCTTCGTAAATCCGGTAACGACAACGCGCGAGCGCCTCGCAAAGTTGCCGGACACCTCGATCCGAAAAGTGTTGTACGACAACGCGAAGGCGTTCTACGGAATTTGATATGGCAACTCTCGAAGAATTGATTGCAGGGCTGCGCAAGCTCGAAGACGTCGAACAAATCAAGCAGCTCAAGGCGCGATACTGCACCTGCTGCGACAACAACTACGATGCTGAGGGTATCGCATCGCTGTTCGTCGCGGACGGCGTATGGGACGGCGGTGCGCTCGGCAGTGGCGAGGGACACGCGGGCATCATCAAATTTTTCCGCCGCGCGCCATCTGCATTCACATTCGCAATCCATAACGTGATGAATCCGATCATCGAGGTCGAGGGCGACACCGCTACCGGCCACTGGTACCTGATGCAACCGCTGACCCGGCGCAGCGGCGAAACCGAATCCGCGATGTGGCTGGCCGGTCGCTACGAAGACGATTACGTACGCGTCGGCGGCGAATGGAAGTTCAAGCGACTGCGATTCTTCACCCGCATGCTGACGCCGTACGATGAAGGATGGGCCAAGAAGCCGCTTGCATAGCGTGAGAGCGAGGATCTTATGGATCGCAGAAAATCGATAGAGCTGACGCCCGAGGAATCGCGGCGCTTCATGGAAGAAGGACGGACCGCGACGCTGTCCACCAACGGGCGCGATGGTTATCCGCACCTGGTCGCGATGTGGTACGGCCTCAAGGATGGCGACCTCGTGATGACCACCTACGGCAAATCGCAAAAGGCGGTGAACATCAGACGCGATCCGCGCGCGACGATGATGTGGGAATCGGGCACCGCCTACAACAAGCTGCGCGGCCTGATGATTCGCGGCCGCGCCGAGCTGGTTGAGGACGTCAAATTCACCGCCGAGGTTTTGCGGCTGGTCGGCGCGAAAATGAGTGGCGCCAGCGCGGTCAGTCCGGAGCAGAATCGCGCGCTGGAAGCGCAGGCGACCAAGCGCATCGTGATTCGATTCCATCCCGAGAAATTCTCGAGCTGGGATCACAGCAAGATATGATGCGCGAGGGCGAGTCTCACTCGCCCTTGAATTTCGCCGGCCGCTTCTCCAAAAACGCGCGCACGCCCTCATTGAAATCCGCCGACCGGCCGGCCTTACCCTGCATTTGCCGCTCGAGGTTGAGCTGCTGCTCGTAGGTGTTCTCGTTGCTGTCCCAGTAGAGTTTTCGAATGAGACTGAGCGCGATGGTCGGACCGCTGGCGAGGTCGCGCGCCAATTTTTTCGCCTCATCCATCAACTGAGCATCGTCGACCACGCGATAGATGAGCCCCCATTCGAGCGCTTTCTCGGCCGGCAGTTTCTCGCCCATTAGCGAAAGCTCCATCGCACGAGCACGACCGACGAGGCGCGGGAGAATCCAGGTCGAGCCGCCGTCGGGCACCAGGCCGATGCGCCGAAACGCCTGGAGGAAATATGACGACTTCGCGCATATCACCAGATCGCCCATCAACGCGAGGCTCATGCCGACTCCCGCCGCCGCGCCATTCACGGCGCCGACGATCGGCATCGGCAATTCGCGCAGCTTACGCAGCATCGGATGGTAGTGGGTCTCCAACACCGAACCCGCGTCGCGTTGTCCGCTCACGTTGCCGGAAGGTTGCAGATTCGCGCCCGCGCAGAAGCCGCGCCCGGCGCCGGTCACGATGAGGCATCGCACTCCGTTCTTCGGTCTCTCGACCTCGGCGAGCCCGCTCATGATGCCGCCGATCATTTCAGTCGACACCGCATTCATCACCTCAGGATGGTTGAGGGTGAGGATGCCGACACTGCCATCGATATCGAGTTTCGCGCGTTCGAATTCCATAGTCTTCTCCGGTTTCGATTTGCAGAGTAGCGAAGTGGGCTTTCACAAAAAAGCAGATCGACGATATTGTCTGGCTCCCGGTAAATGCCGGGCAAGCAAGGAGAATAATGATGGATGCCATCAAGAAACTGAGTCGCTCGCTGAAAGGACGCGGCGTGCTCGTTACCGGCGCCGCGAGCGGAATGGGACGCGCGACTGCCCACGTGTTCGCGCAGGAAGGCGCGCTGGTCGCGGTTACCGATATAAATGAGGCGGGAGTCACGCGGGTCGTCGACGAAATCAAATCGGAAGGCGGCAACGCGCACGGATGGCGTCTCGATGTCATGGATCACGGCGACATTAAACGCGTGGTGGGGGAAGTTGCCGATCGCTTCGGGCGCCTCGACATTCTGATCAACAACGCGGGCTTCGGCGGATTTCATCCGCTCGACGGACCCGAGTACGACCGCATTTGGGATCGCACTATCGCGGGATTGCTGACTGCACAGCAGCGTTTAGTTCGCGCGGCGTTGCCGCATCTGAGGAAGTCGGACGCGGCGCGCATCGTCAATATCGCATCGACCGAGGGACTCGGCGCGACCCCTGGAGACACTCCTTACGTGGTCGCGAAGACCGGAGTTATCGGCCTCACCCGCGGGCTCGCGGTCGATTTGGGGCCCGAGGGCATCACCGTGAATTGCATTTGTCCGGGACCAATTCGCACCGCGCTAACCGACGCCATTCCCGAAGAGCACAAGACGATCTTCGGCAAGCGCCGCACCGCGCTCAAGCGTTATGGATTTCCGGAAGAGGTCGCGCACATCACGGTCAGCTTGTGTCTGCCGGCGTCGTCATACCTTACCGGCGCGGTGATTCCCGTCGATGGAGGTTTGACGATCCGCAACGCGTAAAGGCTAACCGAACTGCACCGAGCGGCGCGTCAGCGATCCACCGACGAAGCCGGTAATCGGAAAAGTCGTCGGCACATGCGCATCGGAGACTGCACCCTTGGCGAGGATCACCGGAACGAAATGCTCATGGGTCGGCAGCGCATACTCGACGCCCGGAGCGCGAGCGCGATAGTCCAGCAGCGCATCGATATCGTTTCGAATCAGGGTGTCGGCGATCCATCCGTCGAACTCCAGCGCCCAGGTTGGAGTTTCGTCGCTGATCGCGCGCAGATTGTGAGTCAGGAATCCGCTGCCGATGATCAGGATGCCTTCGTCGCGCAGCGGCGCGAGCGCCTGCCCTAGCGCATACACGGTTTTCGGTTCGAGTCCGGGAAGCGAGAGCTGAAGCGTGGGCACGTCGGCGTCGGGATACATACACTTCATCGGCACGTACGCGCCATGATCGAGGCCGCGTTCCGGCTCGTCCATAAAGCCGGTTTTTGCGCCTTGGAGGAGTTGGCGCACACGGCTCGCAAGCTCCGGCGCTCCCGGCGCCGGATACGTCACCTGGTAGTATCGATCGGGAAAGCCGTAAAAGTCGTAGACGAGGGGAACCGTGCGCGTCGCTCCCACTGCTACCGGACGCTGGTCCCAATGCGCCGAGATCATAAGAACCGCGCGCGGGCGTGGCATCGATTTCGCCCACTGCTTGAGTTCGGCGATCCATCGACGCGAGTCGAGCAGCATCGGACTGCCGTGCGCGAGGAAGATTACCGGCATCGTCGACTTGCTCATGTGATTCTCCATCAGACCCGATGCCGCTTTCGCCAACGGCCAGCACGCGGCGGCGGCCGCCGATGTGACCATTAATCGCAGGGCGGTGCGACGATCCATAGGATCGTTGCTACCAGTCAGGCCCGCGGCCCGCAACGCTGGGAATTCCAGTGTGCGCGGTCAGCCCGCCGTCGGCGACAATGAACGCGCCGGTGACGTACGAGGCCTCGTCGGAAGCCAGAAACAACACTACATTCGCGATCTCATTCGGCTCGCCGTAACGTCCCATCGGGATCGCCTGCTCGGTGGACCTCGCGAGGTCGGGTTGCGCCTGGCGCATCTTCAATATCGGCGGCGTCGCGATCGCGCCGGGACACACCGCGTTGCATCGGATGCCTTTGCGCGCGTTTTCGATCGCGGTGGCGCGCGTGAGGTTGATGACGCCGGCTTTGATCGCGTTGTAGGCGCCGAGTCCATAGTCGGCGGCAAGTCCCGAAACCGAGGCGGTGTTGATGATTGCGCCCTTGCGCCGCGGCAGCATGACTCCGAGCGCGCATCGCGTCGCATAGAAGTAGGACGTAAGGCCGACCTCGACACTCTTGCGCCAGTTGTCGAGCGACATCTCGCCGAGGCGCCCGGTGTAGAGCCGAATCGCGTTGTTGTGCAGGATATCGAGGTGACCGAATTTGGCGACCGCGAAGTTGATCATATTCTCGACCTGTGAAGGATCGCCGATGTTGGCCTTGAGCGCCTCGGCCGTGCCGCCTGCTTTGCGAATCTCCTCGGTTACGCGTCGCGCACCCTCCTCGTTGAGGTCGACCACCACTACCTCGGCGCCTTCCGCGGCGAGGCGTTTCGCCGTCGCTTCGCCAATGCCGGATCCGGAGCCTGAAATAAGCGCCACCCTGTCTTTGAGTCTCATAAAAAGTCCTGCCCGGGAGTTCTTTCGCGCCGGACTATATCGCCGATTGCGAAACTCGCAAAGCCGCGTCTGCTATCATCGAGGCGCTTTCTACATGCGATCGATGAAACAGCTCTGCGTGGTCGCCTGTGCGCTGGCGGTGATTTTCGTGGGATGCGCGCGCGATCGTCGCCTGCCCGGTTTTGTTCAAGTCGATGTCGAAACGTCGCCGACCGCGCTCGATCCGCGGTATGCGACCGACGCGATTTCCGAGCGCATCGACGAGTTGATGTTCGATCCGATGGTGCGGCTCAATTCGCAAGGGGGATTCACCGGTGATCTCGCCGAGAACGTCCAACGCACCTCGCCGACGGAGATCATTTTTCATTTGCGCCAAGGCGTCCATTTCAGCGATGGGCGCGAACTGACCGCGCGCGACGTCAAATACACTTTCGATTTCGTCGCCGACCGCAGAAATCGCTCGCCCAAGGCCGGCGGTTTCCAACAGCTCGCGCGGATCGACGCGCTCGACGATTACACCATCAAGATGACGACGCGTGGTCCCTATGCGCCGGCGCTCGAGATGGCGATGCTGGGCATCGTGCCGGTTGGGACTCCCGGTCGAAACTCGGGCGCACTGGATGCGCCATCGGGAACGGGTCCTTTTAAGCTGCGAAATTTCGCGCGTGATGATCGGGTCGTTCTGGAGCGCAGTTCCTCTCCCAATGCGAATGGTGTCGCAGGGATCGTCTTCAAGGTGGTGCCCGATCCCACCGTGCGCGCGTTGGAATTGGTCGAGCGTATTTGTGACCTCGCGCCCAACGATATCCAACCCGATCTGCTTCCATATCTGCGCGCGCAAAATGGGCTCGATGTCATCACCTCGGCGGGGACGACTTATTGGTACCTGACCTTTAACTTTCGTGATCCGGCGTTGCGAGATCTGCGTGTGCGGCGCGCGATCGCACACGCGATCGATCGCGAGGAAATCATCCGCGCCTACCTGCGCGGCACCGCTCGCATCGCGAGCGGAATGCTGACGCCAGAAAATTGGGCTTACGACGGCGCGGTGACTACCTATCCCTACGATCCCGACCAGGCGCGCAAACTACTCGAAGCCGCCGGTTATAAGGCGGATCGGCGCGGCATGCGCGATCTGATCCTGGTCTACAAATGTGCGCCCGAGGGCGCCCGAATGGGTGAGATCATTCAAGCGATGTTGCGGCGGGTGGGAATCGAAGTGCAGATTCGCAGCAATGAATGGGCCACGTTTTACGACGACATGCAGCGCGGTAATTTCGACATCGCCGCGATGCCTTGGATCGGGATCCGCGACCCGCATCATTACTGCATGGTGTTCGATTCGCGGATGACGCCGCCGCGCGGGCTCAATCGCGGTGACTATTCAAATCCGGAGATGGATCGGCTGGTCGAAGCCGGCGACGCCACCCTCGAGGAGACCGCCCGCAAGAAGCTTTATGCGCAGGTGCAGAAACTCGCCGCAGACGATCTCCCATACGTGTCGCTGTGGTGGCAGGACAACGTGGTGGTGATGAATCGGACCGTCGCGACCTTCAGACCATATCCGAATGGAAGCCTGCTCGGGCTCGCGACTCTGACGCTAAGCTCGCCGATCAGCCTCGCGCCATCGGGGCCGGAGCCATCGGAGTGATCGCTTCTTGATCACATATCTTGGACGCCGTCTGCTCGCGCTGATTCCAGTCGCGCTCGGGGTCGCGACGATTACCTTCGCATTGATTCATGTGGTGCCCGGCGATCCGGTGGTGGCGATGCTCGGCGACATGGCTGCCCCGGCCGACATCCAGGGGCTGCGTCACGAACTCGGACTCGACCGCCCGCTGCGGAAGCAATACTCCGCATTCCTCGGCGGCCTCGCGACCGGTGACCTCGGCGAATCGATCTCGCAGCATCAGCCGGTCGCGCATCTGATCGCACAGCGGCTCCCCGCGACGTTGGAACTCGCGCTGGCCGGCCTGATGGTGGCCATCGCGATCGCATTTCCACTCGGCCTGATTGCGGGCGCCAATCCCGGCGGTCCCGCCGATCTCGGTGCGATGGGATTCGCGGTGCTCGGCATCTCGATTCCTCATCTATATTTGGGTCCGCTGCTGATGATCCTCTTCTCGCTCAAGTTGCGATGGCTCCCGCTGACTGGACGCGGCGGCTTGTCGCATCTGATACTGCCCGCGATCACTCTCGGCACCGCGCTCGCGGCGATCCTCGCGCGGATGTTGCGCCAAAGCCTGGTGCAGGTGCGCGAGTCCGACTACATGCGCACGGCGATCGGCAAGGGGCTCAGCGCCAATACCGCGCTGATGCGCCACGGGCTTCGCAATGCGCTGACGCCGGTGGTCACGCTGCTGGGCCTACAACTTGGCGGCTTGCTCACCGGCTCGATTATCACCGAAGTGATTTTTTCCTGGCCCGGACTCGGGCGGTTGATGATCACCGCAATCAGCGCGCGCGATTATCCATTGGTCGAAGGCTGCGTGCTGACGTTCGCCCTCACCTACGTCCTCGTGAACATGGCGACCGACCTGGTCTATGGCCTCATCGATCCGCGAATCAGGCTAAGCGGCGAAGCGCGCTGACACGATGCGGCTGCGGAGAAATCTTTCGCTCGGGATCGGCGGCGCGCTGGTCACGATTCTGATCTTGCTCGGGCTCTTAGGTCCCTGCTTCGCTCACCACGATCCGCTGGCGATCGATTTGCGCCTTGCCCTCGCGGGTCCATCCGCAGGCCATCCATTCGGATGCGATGCGCTCGGGCGCGATATGCTTGCGCGATTGCTGTACGGAGCGCGCCTCTCGCTCGCAGTGTCGATCTCGGTCGTCGCGCTTTCGCTGGTGGTCGGCAGTTTGATCGGGGGATCGGCAGCCCTCGCGGGCGGCCGCATCGATAGCATCGTGATGCGTTTCGTCGACATCATTCTGGCGTTTCCCGGATTCCTGCTCGCAATCGCGCTCGCCGCGATTCTCGGCCCGGGTCTAATGGATCTGGTCATCGCGCTGACCGCGATGGGATGGACCGGCTATGCCCGCCTCGTGCGTGGCGAGGTCCTGTCGCTTCGCGAGCGTGATTACGTGCAAGCCGCCGACACGCTGGGCGCACCGCCGACTCGCATCCTGATGCGTCATCTGCTGCCGGGAATTGCAGGGCCAGTGGCGGTGCAGGCGACCTTCGGCATCGGCGGGATCATTGTTGCCGAAGCGTCGCTTTCGTTTCTCGGCCTCGGCGCGCCGCCGCCAACGCCGAGTTGGGGCAACATGCTCGATGCGGGCCGCGCCTTTCTCCTGGTCGCGCCTCATTTGACGACGGCGCCCGGGATCGCGATTGGTCTGTCGGTGCTTGCCTTCAACCTCCTCGGCGATGGCCTTGCACAACTCGCCGGGCGCCGCTCCTGACGCCACCAACTTCATGATAGAGATGATCGAATGGACGTTGCCGAACTGACCGAGCGCCTGCGCGCCTTCATCCGCGAGCAAGGCGATTTCGCCGCGGTGAAAATCGAGAACCTGCACAAGATGCCGGGCGGGGCCTCGCGCGAAATCTGGTCGTTCGATTGCACGATGCAAGGCGCGCGCGGCACCGAGACGCGCGGGATGGTGCTGCGCCGCGACCCGGCCGCGCAGCGTATCGAGAGCAATCGACGCCATGAGTTCCTGATCCTGCGCGCGGCCTTCGAGGAGGGCGTTCCGGTTCCGGAAGTTTTCTGGCTCTGCGACGATCCGGCGGTGCTGGGCGCTGATTTCTTCATCATGGAGCGCGTCGAGGGCGAGACTATCGCGCGCCGTCTGCTGCGGGACGAGCAGTACGCTAACGCGCGCAAGGTGATGCCGGCGCAGCTCGCCGAAATCGCCGCACGCATCCATCGCATCGACCCGATCAAGCACCAATTCGATTTCCTGCCCGAGCCGGGACCGAACGCCGCGCTCACCGAGGTGCAGCGCTACGAGGAAAATTTCCGCACCCTCGCGCTGCAGCCGTATCCTGCCTTCGAGCTGACTTTTCGATGGCTCTATCAGCGGGTGCCGAAGTCGCCGCGCAAGATGCTCGTACACGGCGATTATCGCATTGGCAATGTCATCTTCGGGCCCGAGGGCGTGCGCTCGATTCTTGATTGGGAGCTGCCGCATCTTGGCGATCCACTCGAAGACCTCGGCTGGATGTGCACGCGCGCCTGGCGTTTCGGCGCTGACGAGAATCCGGTCGGGGGACTCGGCCAGCGTGAGGATTTCTGGGCCGCATACCAAAAAGCCAGCGGCATTTCCGTCGATCCCGAGGCCGCGCGATGGTGGGAAGTTTTCGGCAACCTGAAATGGGGCATCATCACCATCAGTCAGGCGCGCACCCATATGGATGGCCTGGTGAGCTCGGTCGAGCTCGCGAGTATCGGGCGCCGCACAGTCGAGAACGAGCTGGAATTGCTGAATCTCATCGAGCAATAGAGGCAAGCGGAAATGCAGGACAGGCCAACCTCGATCGAGTTGCTGCAGGCGGCGGCGGATTTCGTCGAGCGGGAGATCGTTCCCGTCACGCAGGGGCAGAAGCAGTTTCAATCGCGCGTGGTGGCGAATGTGATGCGTATCGTCGCGCGCGAAATCGAAATCGGGGAGCCGCTGCTGCGCGCCGAGGTCGATGCGCTCGCGACCCTGCTGGGCGCGCAAAAGCCGCATCTTCACACCACCGGCGACGTGCTGGCGGCGGCGCGCAAATTCAACGAGGAGCTGAGCGCGCGGATTCGCGCCGGGGAGGCTGATAACGGCGAGTTCCGCGATCGGGTGATGAAGGTTACGCGTCAGATCGTCGAGGACAAGCTGAAGATTGCGAATCCTCGCTACCTCGAAGCGGATTTGAAGATGCGGGGTAGGTCCTGACAAGTCGCGCTGAGTTCGACTCGATATACAAAAGCTTATATACTCTCGGGCGCGGATGCTCAGGCCTTTGTCGTGGCTCGGAAGTTCTCGTAGTGCCGTTCGGCGATTTCCAGCCGGCGCTCGGCAACGCGCGGGATACGAACTTCATCTTGTCCAGAGGGGTTTATCGCCCTCCGACTGGAAACCGATGTCATCGATAGGCCCAGGCGTGCGAGAGATCAGGGTTCGCACGGAATTGGAGTATCGGATCCTTTACGTCGCCAGGTTTGAAGAGTCAGTGTACGTACTGCACGCTTTCGAGAAGAAGAGTCAAAAGACCAGCAGACATGATTTGCAAGCAGCTAGAATGCGACTGCACGAGCTGCTCCAGCGACGGCGTGCAACTTAAGAAACGGGAAAGAGGTATGCCTTTAAAAATTGAAAAGTCGAGCGGTAGTGTTTTCCGCGACTTGGGGTTTAGCTCGAAAGAAGCGGAAAGTCTGCGCCTCCGCGCGGAGCTTATGGTGGAGGTTGGGCGCGTTATCAAGGCGCGCAAACTGACGCAAAGCGCCGCGGCAAAACTTTTCGGCGTAACCCAGCCAAGGGTGAGCGATCTCATTCGGGGGAAGATCGACCTATTCAGCATCGATACGTTGGTGAGTATGCTCGCCCGAGCTGGAATGCGAGTAGAATTGCGACTCGCTCGCGTCAGCCGCCGCCGCAGGGCCCAAGCCGCCTGAAATGCTTGGCACGAACATGCGGAACAATCGGCGGCCACATCGACTTGACCTATTCTCTTCCTTTCTCCGCGAGAAAAAACCCAACATGCTGTCGCTCGAGCAATGCCTCTCGACCGATAAATTCGGGACGAGCGTCAGACGCAATTATCTTGCAGCGGACTTTCGGTAGGTACAGGTAGCCATACTGGTCCCACTGAAAGAACTCTATGAACGCGAAGGACAACCCCGCAATCGGGAACGCTTTTTCTTCCTCCCACGAAGTGTTGCCGCCCTCTTTCTGGCCGATTAAGAGGGGAATTATGGAGCTCGTCGTTGGCCTCATGACGATCTGATTTATACAATCCGCGGCCCACGAATAGTCATATTTGATCCCAAGAGGAACGCACACCAGACTGAAGAATAGTCTTCGGTCGATTGCCTCGAAACTGTCGAGCGGCTCACATTCAGAAAGACTGCCCATTCTGTCGACGAAGTAAGCGTTCCACAAATGGCACTTGGCATCAGCATACCGCAAAAGGCATTTACTTATTTCTTGCATGACGTGATCCCCTTTGAACGGTCGATCGTGCTTCGCGATGGTGTCCCCTGTTTGCATCGCTAACCCGCTTCACGTGAGACGTGAAGTCTTCGTCCTGATTCCACAACGACGCGTCTAGTCTACCGCGTTTCGTGGGACCGTGGCACGGGAAGATTGCGCGGACTCGGCAGTGGTGGTCCGCGAACCGGCCGCTACGAATCCTAATCGGCTTTCGTCCGATGGACCGCGGTGGTGGGGAGCGATAGAAGTCAGATCGATATCAATAGGAGATCTGAGATTATGTCCGAGCGCAAAGTGGTGCTCCTCGAAACCGATGACCTGATGCACGACAACAGCGGGGAATCGAACTTCAACGAGAGCGCCTACTACAACTTTTACGATCGCAGCAATCGCGTCGGCGGCTTCGTCCGGATGGGCAATCGTCCCAACGAGGGCAACGCCGAAATGACGGTATGCGTCTATCTGCCGGACCATAGCGTCGGCTTCATGTTCAAGCGGCCGGAGATCGGCAACAACGATGCTCACAACGCAGGTGGATTGAAGTTCGAAGTGGTTAAGCCCTTCGAGCATCATCGCGTGAGCTACCAGGGCAAGCTCTGCATGCTGAAGAATCCGCTCGAGATGGCGGAGCCGACCGTCGCCTTCAAGAACAATCCTTATGCGGCGTGCGAGCTGCGCCTCGATTATCGCGGCACCGCGCCCGGATGGGGCGGCGAGCTCCGCGAGAAGACTGCGAGTGGATGGGAAAGCCTCATGGCATCGGGTGATGCGACACAGCAATTTGCCAAGGGGCACCTCGAGCAGCTGGGTCATGCGACCGGTACGCTGAAGATCGAAGGCACCGCACATGATTTCAAATTCGATGGCCTCGGGCTGCGCGACCATAGCTGGGGTCCGCGCTACTGGCAGGCGCCCAAGTTCTATCGATGGCTCACGATGAACTTCGATGAGGGAACCGGCGGGATGGCATCGATCACGGTAAACCGCGACGGCAGCGAGCATCCGGGCGGCTTCATGGTGCGCAAAGGACAGCCGACGGTGAACATCAGCAAGGTCGACCTCGAGACCGAGTTCGCCGGTGAGCAGCAGCTTCACGATCGCATCAAGGTGACCTGCGCGACCTCCGATGGCGGAGCACCGATAGTCATTACCGGGAAAGTTCAGTCGATGATTCCACTGCGCAATCGTCGCGCGGGAATAGTCACTCGCATCGCGGAAGGAATGACTGAATGGCGATGGGGGGACAAGATCGGCTACGGCCTCGCCGAGTATCTCGATCATTTGCAGGAGTAGCTACGCAATAGTCATCGACTGACTAATGCAATGACTAAAGAAGGAGCGCGTCGTCAGGCGTGCTCCTTCAGTTTTTTCAGGCTTTCAGTGTATGGCGGATACGCAACGCCGCGTTCGGTTATGATTGCGGTCACCAGATCATGCGGTGTGACGTCGAAGGCCGGGTTGAATGTCGCGATGCCTTTCGGCGTGATCTGCTTGCCTTTGAATTCGGTGAGTTCCAGTCCGGAACGCTCTTCGATGGGAATATCGTCACCGCTGGCGCAGTCGAGATCGATCGAAGAGAGGGGTGCCGCGACATAGAAGGGAACATTGTGGCGGCGCGCCATGACTGCGAGTGGATAGGTGCCGATCTTATTCGCGACGTCGCCATTGGCAGCGGTGCGATCGGTCCCGACGATGACACAATCGATACTGCCCTTGCGGAGCACCGTAGCCGCCATGTTGTCGGCGATCACGGTGACGGGAATTTTGTCTTTGTGTAGTTCCCAGGCCGTCAACCGCGAACCCTGCAGGAACGGGCGCGTCTCATCGGCGAAGACCGCGATCTGCTTGCCTGCTTCCTTTGCGGCACGCACGACGCCTAATGCAGTACCATATCCCGCAGTGGCGAGAGCGCCGGCGTTGCAATGGGTCAGCACGGTGCTCGATTGCGCCAGCAACTCGGCGCCGAACCGTCCCATCGCGCGATTCACCGCGAGGTCTTCTTTGTAAACGGCGATGGCTTCGGCGCGCATGCAGCGGAACAACTTCGGCGCATCGAGCGCTAGATTCGCCTCGAGCACGCGGCCCATCCGATCAACCGCCCATGCGAGGTTTACCGCGGTCGGGCGCGTCGCTTTGAGCGCCTTCGCAACGACGTCGAACCGGGCCCGCGCTCGCGCACCGGCATAGCCGCGAAGACCCAGCGCGACACCCATCGCGGCGGCGACCCCGATGGCGGGCGCGCCGCGAATCACCATGGTGCGGATCGCCTCGGCGACGCCGCGGTAGTCTTTATAGGTACGAATCGTTTCGTGCGCGGGAAGCAGGCGCTGATCGATCATGCGAACGCTGTCATCGCGCCATTCGATAGTCTTGATTGCCACGATTATCTTTCCGATCGAGTGTTACAGAGACAGCCGGTTAGCAAGTTAGACCTTCTCGTAGAGCCCGCGCGCTTTGCGCCGCGCCAACCCCGTCTGGATCCATCGCGTGATAGCGGCAAACACTTCGGAGGGACGCTTGCTCTCGAGGCCTCGCACCAGATGGATGTCAGCGGCCTTGAACTGCTTCGGTAGTTGATCCAGTACTATACGCCAATCGATGCGGCCACCACGCGTCGAAATAGTCCTCGTCGCCAATGATGCCTTCCCTCCAATAAGCATGCTAAGGCGCGATTCCTCTTCCTTAAGCCGACGCAGCTCGGTTTCCCGGGTGCGAATCTCCTTGCGAAGATTCACCATCAGCGCCCGCGCCTGCTGTTGAACCTGGCGAAAGGCGGAGGTGACGCTTGCACCGCGTTTGCGTGGCATCCTGGATGGCTCTCCTCGCTACAAATTAATCATCTCCAGAGTATGACGAAACTAGAATCATTAAGTTTCGCGGAGCTACATTTTAGTTAGTAACAATCTCCCTAATGGAATTTACCGACTGCTGCGACTGACTATCGTTGAATGGCTATTGAACCCGCCTCACCGAGGATGGTTCCCGAGGTAAAAAATTACCCTTCCAAGCTCCAGTTCTGATGATGCGGCTCCTGCTTGGAGGAGGAATCCATCTCATAGCGGCAACTGATGCTTTCCAGAGCCACCTGGAGCCGAGCAATCCGCGATAACAATGACGATTCATGGCCTCTTTTCTTAGGTTATAATCTTCCATCTGATTCTTACTGAGTCTCAGCGACACCCAAGTCCGACGCCATGTCGAAGCCTGCGGTGTAACCACCTCCAATAGTCATTCGCAGGCTAGATGCCACTATGCTTGCAAATGGCGCGATGGTATAAAAATGCGCAACGTAGTTAACAGATGCACGCCACCAGCCTCCTTTCTTGTTTGATTGCCTCGAGTCGTTTTGGGCAATTATCGATCACGATGCGGGACCTCCGCATGAGGCAAAGGTCTGCGTTGTGCGACGGGAGACAGTAATGGGTCGACGACTGTACGTTGGTAATCTGGCTTGGACGGTCACGGATCAGGATCTGCAGGATGCGTTCTCGGAGGCCGGCAAGGTCGACAGTTCGCAGGTCATCATGGATCGTGCGACCAACCGCTCGCGCGGCTTCGGCTTTGTGGAAATGGCCTCCGATGAAGCCGCTGACGCGGCCATCAAGAAGTTGAACGGACGCGATATCAAGGGGCGTCCGATCCGCGTCAACGAAGCGCAGGCGCGCAGCAACAATCGCGCGAGCGATCGCGGCTAGTTCCGTTCCGATCGCGACGGCATCCAGGCGCGAACCGACGCGCCCGCTGCCGAAACGCACCGAGCTCGCTCGGCGCTCATCAGCCGCGCCGGAGCATCCAGGCTCTTCTCCAGAGTCCCGCACTTTCCCTGCTCAACATAGTTATTAATCCAACCCTCGCGTCACGTGATCGCGATGCGGTACGATCGTTTACGCGCGAGGGAATTTTTTGTGGAATTCGTAACCATCGAAGCGCAGGCGGAGCGCGCGGTCATCGCTCCCGCGGCGGGATTTCAATGCCGAAGTTATCGGGTCGGCGCGCTCGATATCGTTGCCGGTCCGCAAGATCCCGAGGCGGACTGGAAGGCGCATCCGTTTCGCTCCGGCATCCCGATCCTCTTTCCATGGCCGGGGCGCATCGCCGATGGTCGCTTCAGCTATCGCGGGCGCGAAATCCAACTGCCGATCAACGATCCCACGCACAACTGCGCGATTCACGGACTCATCTATAATCGGGTTTTCAAAATCACGCGCCGGGGACCGTACTTCGTGGCCGCGCGGCTGGATTCGCGCACCGATGGCGACTTGACGAAGCTGTGGCCATTCCAGTTTGTGCTCGAGCTCGATTATGAAATCGGCAACGGACTGCGCTTTCACGCCGCATTGGAAAATGTCGGGAATGGACCGATGCCATTCGGTCTCGGAGCGCATCCGTATTTTCATGCGCCGCTTGATCCGCGCGGCACCCGCGCGGCGATGCAGATCCAGGGCGACATCGATCGTCATTGGCAACTCGACGCGCGCTTGTTACCCGGCGGCGATACGCGGCAAACGCCGGCGGGAAAATTCGATTTGCGCAATCCGGTGACGCTCGGCAGCGGCACTTACGATGATGCGTACAGCCTCGACCCGAAACGCGATGAGCGCGCCGCGCGGCTCATCGATCCGCGACTCAAGATGGCGCTGGAGCTGCGGGCGGCGCCGATTTTTCGCACTCTGGTGGTATACGCACCGCCCTCGCCAGACGTCGTCGCGCTGGAGCCCTACACCTGCGGCCCGGATGCATTCAATCTCGCCGCCCGGGGCATCGATGCCGGGATGCTGGAGTTGCTGCCTGGCGCACGCTTCGAGGCATCGTTCGAGCTCCGGCTCAGCGCCCTTTGAACGCGGTATTGACCCCGCAACTGGATCAACAACATGGGATGTGACAGGCCGCACCTGAACTGACTATTAATTCAGTGGAGCGACGTTTTGGTGCGGAAAACCCTACTCTCCGTGAGAAAACTGATGGCTGAAAAAGTTCATCCTTATATCCGATTCTGGCCGGTGCCATTATTAGCCGCGGACATCAGCCAATGGACATGTGTTCACAAAATGCACTACGCAGACGGTCAGCGAGAGGCGAGGGAATTGCGCGCTCGTGCGATTGCGGGCCACGGTGTTTGCGTCTTCAACGAAGCGACCCGATCAATGGCAACTGCATAGCGCGGAGTTCCCCGAGATCGCCGACGAGTTCGAGTAGGAGCACGTGCTACCGACCTCCTTAACCGCGCCCTCACCTGATGGGGGGTATGTGCTTGACGCAGTTTGCCGATTAGAGGTCGCGTTGCGGATAGATGGGGCCTTATTGTTCATTAAAGCGCTAATAAATTAATTGTTGCTCTCGCTTGCGATAAGTGTTCGTTTTTACGTTACGGTGGCACCTCAATACTTATAAGACATCGGGCTTGCGGGAGAATTTCGCTGATTTGGCGCTTTTAACCGCATACGCGTTGGGGGCTGGGATTATTCCATCGCTCGCGGCGGGCAGCGGGAATCCTAATCCCTACGTTCCAACCGCTCTTCGCGGACAACTAGACCACGTTTACGTCGAAAGCGATGATGGTTACAACTGGGGCTGTTTTGGTCGTGATAGGGGAAGTACTTCTCGCTTGAACTCGGCGGATGGCAATTCCGCCCTCGCGGACTGCTTGTCGAAACCGATCGACCCCGCGTACAGACCAGCGCCCATATATGCCGGATTGCGCTATGCGTTTGACGGCGTGTGCCATCAGGCCGCAAACCGCATTCTAAAATACACTGGTATAACCGTTGCAAAAGCTCGTGGTTACGGAGCGTCGATCGCCCTGTACGGAGAATACGGGCGGGGTAATAAGAAGCGTTTGCAGGAGGAGAAGAAATGCATACAATTATGTTTACCATCTGGGCCCCGCTCCCCGACACAAGGAGGACCTGATATGCTTACATCCTCACAAAAAGCCCAGCTTTCGACTTTCATCGACGAGCTTCGCAAAATCGATCCGAAACAAGCGACCGAGGAAAATGCGGAGGATCTGTTAAGCGCCGACGAACTTTTATGGAAGCTGTACGCCGAAAAACTTGGCGCAACATATAGTCCCGAAAAACTCAGCTCTGTTGCTCGTCTGCAACACAATCTCCAAATAAACCGCATTGTTTTGGTGGGCGAGGCTGAGGCGGGAGAGATTACACCAGACGTATTTCTCTCTAAATTCGAGGCCCAAAAGAGAGATACGTTCGCGCGGTGCGAAAGCATTCTCGGTAAGGACGACTTCCGGCGATTGTTTGATACAACCGTCGAAGGAACGGACGAGTTAATAAACGCGAACGTATTCCTCGGCCATAGAGAAGTCGCATAGTCGCGATCGTGTTCCAATTTGAAGAAGCTGTGCCCCGACCTGATTCAGCCTCTTTTCGTGCCTACTTCTTTGGTTTTGGGCTAGGCCATCCTACTACGGACGTTTCTCTGTCAGCGCTCGCTTGATGGCGTCCTTCCAATCTCACTCGATTTGGAGCGTTTCCGGCTTCGGGCCGGCGGGCTCTCTTTGAACTTCGGATCGCGCCGCTGCACCAGCGCCGCGGCGCCTTCGCGAAAATCCTCCGCCTGAAATAGCGAACTCTGCGCGAGCGATTCTATCCAACGTGAGACGCGGGTCAGCGGAGGGACGCACACTGCGAGCGGATGCGTGAGATCTTTCCCGTAGGGGTCGTTCGGGAACGACCCGTTGAATTCCTCGTCGCGCGAAGCGCCTCCGACACATTGATCCAGCGCGATGAACCAGGGTCACGCTCTGCGCCGCCATGCGCAAACTACTCGCGGCCATCTACTCGGCGGCCAAACCGACGCACCTGCGTTCCCTTCCTCAACTCACAACTTGCACTCCGAGTTAACGATGAAAAAGCTTGATCGCCGTGGCGGTATCTAGTTTAAGTGAGAAAAATGTCGGCGAGGAAGGTCGATGCGCGAACAAGATAACCTCGAGCTAGTGAAGGGTATCTACTCGGCATTCGCGCGAGGCGATATGAAGTCGGTGCTCGCTCCGTTCGCGGATGGCTTCGAATTTCAGCACCCGATGCCGCAGTCGATCTGGCCGTGGGCGGGCAGTCGTAGCGGTCGGCGAGGGTTAGAGGAATTCTTCGCCGGACTGAGCGAGACCCTCGAGTACGAACGATTGGAGCCTCACCAATTCATCGCACAAGATGACTCCGTCGCAGTGGTGCTGTCCGAACGCACTCTGGTCAGGGCGACCGGCGTCTTCTTCGAGATCAGCGAGGTCCACCTCTTCCGGCTGGAGAATGGCCAGGTCGTGCAACTGACGATTTTCGAGGATACGGCACCGATAATCGCGGCCCTTCAAGGCTATCGACGATAATCTTTCCCGCGCCCTTTGAATGGCGCTGCGCGCGACGAGGATTCAACGGGCGTTCCCTAACGACCCCTGCCAAGAAGCTCGCCCTTGGTCGCGAGGTCAAAAAGAAACACTCCACCGGAGGGCGTGGTGCGGGAGGGCGAGGAAGGCGCGGGGCCGAAAGAGGCGCGACCCCCTATTGCTGAAAGCAGTACAGGGGCTCGACGTTGTTGCACATGATGCCCTCTTGGATGGACCAATTTGAGTTGGTAGCCCCGGGCGAGCCCACATAGGCTAAATCAGTATCGTCCGACCAACCAAAGCAGTCTAAAACTTGTTGGGGGTAAGTTGGGGCCGTCCCGTTGGCGTTCGTGCCGGTCCATACCGACGACTGCGTCGTTATCGTCCCATGCTCATCCTCGTCGATAGCGTGCTCGAGAGTCCCTGAGACAAGTCCGGCCCAGTTTTCGGCCACCTGCGTGTTGTCGACCAGCACGTAAGGTATGGTGCTTTGAGTGAAGGAACTGGCGGGATTGTCTCCCGCCGCGGCGGTCGACAGCCATGCTTTGTAGGTGCCGGGAAGGCCCGCGGCACTCGCAGCGTTATTGCAATCGGTGTTGCCCCCTGCGGTTCCACCCAGGTTGCCAAGGAATCCGGAACTCGTCACGAAAACGAATTTCCCAGCTGGCGTTGGGGTCGCCGTGGGAGTGGCGCTCTCTGTGGGTCGGGAAACCTGGGGACCGACTTGCCAGTAGCCCCAGAGCACGTTGGCCGATGCGCTACGGATCAACGTGAACACCTCGATCACGAGCACCATCACGAAGATCGCGACGAATCCACTGCGAGCTGCTTTCCCCCGTCCCAAACGCATAAGAAGACCCCTATTTAACCCTCGGTCGGACAGTTGCAGATTCCGCCGCCGGTGCCATTGCCGACGATCGCGCCGCATTGTTCCTGCAAATAGATCAGGTTGGTCGGGTCGCCGGCGGCATCGTCGGAGAGGGCGGTTTCGGTGATTCCGAAGGCGACGAATAGCTCACTGGTGCCGCTTGGAGTCTCAACAAACTGATTGCGCGTGACGCTGCCCAGCAGATTGCTGGAAGTCGTGACGCTGTAGCCGGGAACGTTGGTCGGATCACAACCACCATTGCATGCGGCACTTTTTTGCAGGCAGGCGGGAGCATTGGGCTCGGCAGCGGCGATCGCGAATGCCCCGTTGAGGTTGTTTCCTCCCCCGAGGCCCCAGTTCGAGGTCAGGTTGTGCTGGACCGAGAAAGTCGCCAGCTGCGCCGAGGTCAGCGGGCATCCGCAACACTCGCCCATTTCCTGGTCGTCGTCGAAGATATAGATCATGGCGCATACCGTTTCCGGTTTCGCACCTGCGAGATTGCCGTTGGCCGCGCCGTTGGGGTTGATCAGACGAATTATGTCGTCGCTATCGCTGGCGGTCGGTGAGGCCGCATGCGCCGACCCCGACAGTCCCATTGTGGCCAGGAAAATCCCAATGGCGAAGGCAAATGTTTTTAAAGGGTGATTCCTCATTCGACCCTCCCTACGGATTCGTGCCAAGCGTGCGTTGTTTAGCACATTAGCAAAGGATAGGGCCACTGCGAGTTGAAACGCGCCGCCGAGGGCGCCGCGAAGCCCAGGGCAGCGCGCGCTTCGAAGCGTTGTTCGAAATCAGGCTCAGCGTCCTTTGAACTTCGGGTCGCGGCGCTGCACCAAAGCGGCGGCGCCTTCGCGAAAATCCTCGGTTTGAAATAGCGAACTCTGCGCGAGCGATTCCAAATCCATGAAAGTGGCTTTGTCGACGCTCTGCCCGATGTCGATGATGCGCTTGGCGAGCCCCACCGCCATTGGCGAATTGCGCGCGATCTCGCGCGCGAGTTCCTCGGCCGCCGCGATCTGGGTGCCTTCCGCAACCACACGATTGACCAGCCCGATACGCTCAGCTTCGACCGCATCGATCATGCGCGCGGTCATGATGAGCTCCTTGGATCGGGCATAGCCGACGGTGCGGGTCAGCCGCATAGTTCCGCCGACGTCGGGCACCAGCCCGACGCGCGTCTCGGGCATTCCGAGCCTCGTACCGGTCGCGGCGATTCTCGCGTCACATGCGAGCGCGAGTTCGAGCCCGAGGCCGCCGACGTAGCCGTGTAACGCGCCGATGACGGGCTTCTCGATTCGCTCCAGCGCATCGAGCGAGGCTTGCGAGGCATGCACAAAGCGGCGGAAGCGCACCAGGTCGGGACCGCCGCCCGCGCCGCCTTGCGCGCCGGTGTCGGAAGCGAGCGAAGTAAAATCGATGCCGGCGGAAAACACCGCGCCCTCGCCATAGATGATGACCGCGCGGATGTCGCGGCGATCTACCTCTTCGAGAGCCTTTGGTAACGCATGTAACACTTCATTGTTTATCGCGTTCCGTTTTTCAGGACGATTAAGCGCAATATAGGCGATCTCGTCCTTGATTGTCACTTTGATGACGTTTTGGGCTGAGTCGCTAACGTTTTGCGGCATGGAAAACCCCTCTGCTGATGAATGTTTGCGCGCGTAGACCGTCAAAGCACGAAAGACAGCTTACAATCCAAAATAGCACGACTGGAACGGGACTTGCGAAAAATCCAACTGGACCGAACTATCCTAGCCCACCGAGGCCTTCCAACTGTTGCCAGCGCGTCCGGCACCCTATCCCTCAGGTGTTTCACATGTCTGAACTGATTTCCACGCTTGAAACTGAACGTCCCCGAGTATCGATCACTGAACGTCCCCGCCCGCTGCGCATCGCGCAGGTCGCGCCGCTTTACGAAAGCGTTCCGCCGAAACTTTACGGCGGCACCGAACGGGTGGTCTCCTATCTGACCGAAGAACTCGTGCGTCGCGGCAACCAGGTCACGCTGTTCGCCTCCGGCGATTCGACGACCTCGGCGAAGTTGCATGCCGGCTATCCAACTTCCTTGCGTCTGTCGGGCCTCGCGCAGGTTGCGGCCAACGGGCTCGGCAATCACATGGCGATGCTCGCCGAGGTTTTCGAGCATGCCGACGACTTCGACATCATTCATTGTCATCTCGACTACTGGACCTTCGCGTTTGCGAAACTGATCGAAACTCCCACCATCACCACCTTGCATGGACGGCTCGATCTCGAAGAACTGGTTCCGATTTTCAAGCAATTCAAAGATCGCCCGTTGATCTCAATCAGTGATTCACAGCGCAAGCCACTCCCGTGGGCAAACTGGGTCTCGACGGTTCATCACGGAGTGCCGCGCGAGCATTTGCAATTCAATCCGAAGGGCGGCAAATACCTCGCATTCCTGGGGCGCATCGCTCCCGAGAAGCGGCCCGACATCGCGATTGCGGTTGCACGCAAGGCCGGCATTCCATTGAAGATCGCCGCCAAAGTCGATGAGGTCGATCGCGAGTATTTCAAAACCACCATCGAGCCGATGATCAACGCCGCGCCCGGGGTCGAGTACATCGGCGAAATCAACGAAACCCAAAAGAGCGAATTCCTCGGCAATGCGCTCGCATTGCTGTTCACCATCGACTGGCCGGAGCCCTTCGGCCTGGTGATGATTGAGGCGATGGCATGCGGCACGCCAGTGATCGCGCGTCCCTGCGGCTCGGTGCCCGAAGTGATGCGCGATGGAGTGACGGGATTCATCGCGGCGGAGTTCGACGACCTGGTTGCGGCCGTCAAGAAGGCGGACACCATTTCGCGTCAGGCCTGCCGCGAGGAATACGAGCGACGGTTCGCGGTTGATGTGATGGCGGAAAAGTACGAGCGCATCTATCGTGAATTGATCGCGATCAGCCGGCGCTAGCGGCCCCTGGCCGAAACCGTATCCGGCGTTTCGCGGGCGGGTGGACGAGTGTTACAACAACCTCGCTGCGCGCTCGTTCATTCGCCGGTAACATCAACCGCATAGCCTCATGCGAATCCGCTTTGGTCGCGAAGGGTCACGCAACCTCGATGAAGACATTACCTGGGAATCCGTATCCGCTGGGCGCCACCTGGGATGGCGCGGGGGTGAATTTCGCGCTCGCCTCCGAAAATGCCACCGGGGTCGAGGTCTGCCTCTTCGGCGGCGCCGATGGAAACCAACAGCAGGCGTGCATTTCGATGCCGGAGCAGACCGGCTTCGTGTGGCATGTTTACCTTCCCGGAATCCGTCCCGGCCAGCGCTACGGCTACCGGGTTCATGGCCCCTATGAACCGGCCAATGGGCATCGATTCAATCCCGCCAAGTTGTTGCTCGATCCCTACGCCAAGGCGATCGATCGCACGGTCGAGTGGAACGATGCGCTGTTCGGCTATGAGATCGGAAACGGCGAGGAGGATCTCAAGAAAGATGAGCGCGACAGCGCGCCGCTGGCGCCCAAAAGCGTCGTCATCGAGCCGTGGTTCGATTGGGAAGGAGATCGGCGACTTTCCATTCCATGGGAAGACACCATCATTTATGAACTCCACCCCAAGGGAATGACCAAGCTGCATCCGGCGCTGCCCGAAGAGATTCGCGGCACCTATGCGGGCCTGACCCATCCGGCGGTGATCGAGCACCTCAAGCGGCTCGGCATCACCGCAGTCGAGCTGATGCCGGTGCATCACTTCGTCGCCGAGCGGAATCTGGTTGAGAAGCGCCTGACCAACTACTGGGGCTACAACTCGATCGGATATTTCGCACCCGACGTTCGTTATTCCTCGAGTGGCTCGCTCTGCCAGCAGGTCTCCGAATTCAAGAGCATGGTGAAGGATTTCCATCGCGCCGGCATCGAAGTGATTCTCGATGTGGTCTACAACCATACCGCCGAGGGCAATCATCTCGGCCCGACGCTGTCGTTTCGCGGCATCGATAATGCCACCTACTATCGCCTCGCCGAAGACCGCCGTTTCTACGTCGATTACACCGGATGTGGCAACAGCCTGAACATGCGCCATCCGCGCACGCTGCAATTAATCATGGACAGCCTGCGCTACTGGATCACCGAGATGCATGTCGACGGCTTCCGCTTCGATCTGGCGGCGACCCTGGCGCGCGAGCTGCATGAAGTCGACCGGCTGAGCGCGTTCTTCGACATCATCCAGCAGGATCCGGTGATTTCGCGGGTCAAGCTGATTGCCGAGCCATGGGACGTCGGCGAGGGTGGCTACCAGGTCGGCAACTTTCCACCGTTGTGGTCGGAGTGGAACGGCAAGTATCGCGATTGCGTGCGCGACTACTGGCGCGGCGCCGATCAGACGCTCAATGAATTCGCGGCGCGGCTCACCGGCAGCTCCGACCTGTATGCGTGGAGCGGGAGAAGTCCGTACGCCAGCATCAACTTCATCACCGCGCACGACGGCTTCACCCTCAACGACCTGGTCTCCTACAACGACAAGCACAACGAGGCCAACGGCGAGGACAATCGCGACGGCGAGAGCAACAATCGGTCGTGGAATTGCGGCGCCGAGGGGCCGACTGACGATCCTGAGATCAACGCGCTGCGCGCGCGCCAGAAGCGCAACTTTATCGCGACGCTGATGTTCTCGCAGGGCGTTCCGATGCTGCTGGCGGGCGACGAGATCGGCCGCAGCCAGGGCGGCAACAACAACGGCTACTGCCAGGATGACGAGATTTCCTGGTTTCCCTGGCATCAGGCCGATCGCGATCTGCTCGAGTTCGTGCGCACCGCGATCGAGTTTCGCAAACAGCATCACAACTTCCGCCGCCGCCGGTTTTTCCAGGGTCGCCCGATTCGCGGCAATGAGGTCGGTGACATCGGATGGTTCAAGCCCGACGGCGAACACATGTCCGATGAGGACTGGAACAGCGGGTACGCCAAATCGATCGGCGTCTACCTCAATGGCGACGCGATCCCAGGGGTCGGCAGGCGCGGCGAGCCCTTCAAGGACGACAGCTTCTACCTGCTGTTCAACGCGCATCATGAAGCGATGGACTTCGTGCTGCCCGACGGACCATGGGGCAAGCGTTTCGAGAAGGTCCTCGATACGATGCGGCGCGAGAGCAGCCGTCCGCGTGCGCTAAAGGCGGGCAGCAAGGTTCACGTCGAAGGGCGTTCGGTGATAGTGCTGCGCCGCGTTGAATGAACCACGAAGCTGCCCATCATTTGTCAATGTTCGCGTAAGTGCTCGCGTCAATGCTCGAAGTTTGAGCGCGGTCTTACCCCGCCGCTGAATGACTGCCTCCAGCTCGCGTCTAATCCACGTCCCCTCAATCTTCAAACTCCACCAGGAAGGACATGGCCCACAAAACCTCACGAGATACGCGCAAGCGCGCAAAGCTGGATGACCAAGCAATCGATTTCGGCCGCGGTGGCGATACTCATCAGACCGCCGGCGAAGACCTTGAACCGCTAACCACGCAGCAGGGAGTTCCAATCGCCGATGATCAGAACTCGCTCCGAATCGGCGCGCGCGGACCGACCGCGCTGGAAGATTTTCATTTTCGGGAGAAGATATTTCACTTCGATCACGAGCGGATTCCCGAGCGCGTGGTGCACGCGCGCGGCTTCGGCGCGCATGGCTTCTTCGAAAACTACCAGTCGCTGGCCGAGCTCACCAGTGCGGATCTCTTTCAGCGAGCGGGCGAGAAGACCCCGCTGTTCGTGCGCTTCTCCACCGTGGCGGGCAACCAGGGCTCCCCCGACCTGGCGCGCGATGTGCGCGGTTTTGCGGTCAAGCTCTATACCAGGCAAGGCAACTGGGACATCGTCGGAAATAACATTCCGGTGTTTTTCATCCAGGATGCGATCAAGTTTCCGGATCTCATTCACGCCGCGAAACCGGAACCGGATCGTGGCTTTCCGCAGGCGCAAACCGCGCATGATAATTTCTGGGACTTCATTTCGCTGACCCCGGAAAGCATCCACATGGCGATGTGGATCATGTCCGACCGCGCGATTCCGCGCTCGTTCCGTTTCATGGAAGGATTCGGGGTGCATACTTTTCGGCTGGTCAACGCGCGCGGAAAGGCGACCTTTGTCAAATTCCATTGGCGCCCGAAACTCGGCCTGCAATCGGTGCTCTGGAACGAAGCGGTAAAGATCAATGGCGCCGACCCGGACTTCCATCGCCGCGATCTATGGCAGGCGATCCAGTCCGGAAATTTCCCGGAATGGGAACTCGGCTTGCAACTCTTCGATGAGAAGTTTGCCCAACGCTTCGAGTTCGACGTCCTCGATGCGACCAAACTCATTCCGGAAGAGGAGGTTCCCCTGCGCAGGGTCGGCCGGATGGTGCTCAATCGATGCGTGGACAATTTCTTCGCCGAGACCGAGCAGGTCGCGTTCTGCACCGCCAACATCGTGCCGGGCGTGGACTTCTCGAATGACCCGTTGTTGCAAGGGCGCAATTTTTCCTACCTCGACACTCAGTTGAAGCGTCTCGGCAGTCCCAACTTCACTCGTATCGAAGTGAACGCGCCGAAATGTCCGGTCGCCTTGTTTCAGCAGGACGGGCATATGGCGCTGATGAATCCGAAGACCCGCGCTAACTATGAACCAAATTCGTGGGGCGCTGAGATCGGCGGCCCGCGCGAAACGCCGGAGCAAGGTTTTCATTCCTTCGCGGCCGAAGAGGAGGGACCGAAGCTTCGGGTGCGCGCGGAGAAGTTTGCTGACCACTACAGCCAGGCGCGTCAGTTCTATCTCAGCCAGACCGAGGTGGAGCAGGGACATATCGCAGCGTCGTTCACCTTCGAGCTCAGCAAGGTGGAACGGACCGCGATTCGAAGCCGGATGGTTTCTCATTTGCTCAATGTCGATCGAGACCTCGCGCAAAAGGTCGCCCGGGGGCTGCGCCTGCCCGAAATGCCGAAGCCCGCGGAACCTGCGCGCCGTCCAATCACGAAGCTCAAGCCTTCACCGGCACTGAGCATGCTGCGCAATCCGCCGCCGAGTTTTGCCGGCCGCAAAGTTGGAGCGCTGCTCTCCGACGGTGTCGATGCCGAATTGCTGGAGGGGCTTCGAAAAGCGTTGCACAAGGAAGGCGCGATGCTGGAATTGGTTGCGCCGATGATCGGCGGAGTCGAGGCCAGCGACGGAAAGATAATCGAAGCGCAGCAGAAAATCGACGGCGGTCCCTCGGTGCTTTACGATAGCGTCGCGATCCTGGTGTCCAAAGAGGGTGCGGCGATGCTGGAGCACGAGGCCAGCGTGCGCGACTTCATCGCCGATGCGTTCGCGCATTGCAAGTTCATCGCATACGCGGAAAGCTCGCGACCGCTGCTGGCGAAGGTCGTGGGCGACCAGCTCGACGACGGCATCATCAATCTGAAATCACCGCGCGACATTCCCAAGTTCCTCGCCGCCTGCCGCAAACTGCGCTTTTGGGATCGCGAACCGAAGGTGAAATCGGTTTAGCTGCATCCCTGCGATTTCGGATCTAAGATAACCTGGCCCAACGAGGAGGGTCGGATCATTCCGGCCCTTCTCGATGCGTCGCGCCGGCCTCCAAAGAAGGTCGCTTTCATCCCCTCAAGCCTCTATTCTTTAGAGTTCTGGGGAGTCGCGGGCAACTTCTCTTAACTCGCAAAAACCGATATTCGCTCAGGCCGTGGCCCATTTGCTAAGGCCGTGAGGGCCATGATATCGAAAGTAACTCGGAGGCAGCCGATGATTCAGAACGTTAAGAAGATCCTCTCGCCGATAGACTTTTCGGAACCTTCCATGAAGGCACTGACATCCGCCTGGGAGCTGGCGAAGGAAGTCAACGCCACCGAGTTGCATATGGTGCACGTGGTATTGCCCCATCACTTACTTGGGATCGAGTCGTTGCCGGTCAGCGGACACGAGATCACGCGCGAGGCCGCGATGATCGAGCAGGCGGAGGAGGAACTCCTGCGCATCAAAAAGGCCAGCCTCGAGAATTCCACGAAGGTGCATAGTGCCACGGTCGTTGGGTCGCCCGCGGTCAAGATTGGCGACTATGCGCGCGAGCACGGCATCGATTTAATCGTGATGTCGAGCCATGGCCGTACCGGCGCCGATGGAGCATTGATCGGAGGCACCACCGAAAAAGTGATCCGCCACGCGAGCTGCGCGGTGCTCGTCATCCGGCGTTGATCGGAGAAGGCTGATGAACCTCGAACAGCAGAAGGACAACGCGCGCAAATTTCTGATGACGCTGGAAAAACCGGATGCGAAGTTCCTCGGCGACCTACTCGCGGACCACTTCGAATTCGAGATGATGGGCCGGCTGCCCGGCGTGGCGCCGATGCGCGGCAAGGACGTCTTCATCAAGGGCATCACCGCGACCATGGCGGCGATGTTTCCCAAGGGCCTCAACATGAAGATTCACACCGTGATTGCGGAGGGACCTCAAGTCGCAATTCAGGCCGAATCGGACACGGTCGCGGGCAACGGAAAGAAATACGCGAATCGCTATCACTTTTACTTCCGCTTTGACGGCGACCAGCTCGGTCAAGTGCGCGAGTACAATGATGTCAATCACGTGCGGGAAGTCTTCATGTCGTAGCGCGCGCGGAACTTTATCGCGCGGTATCGAGTTCAGATCTCACTGAAAAAACTCAGGCCGGACGGATTGCTCCGCCCGGCCCAAAGCCAACCGGGAAAAGGGGGGCAAACCCCGGCCAGCGTTCCGTATTGTACTTAACTTTAAACTGCTTGCAATGGCGGAGAAGTTCGCAATCCGCCAGATGAACGCTTGATAGGCCAAAGCCCTCCGCCTCGCGCCACGTTAGCTCCTATAATGTGACTAACTTGGCTCATTGAGAGCAATCCACCCGCGGTTTTTTTCAGAGACCACCGGCGATCGACGGCATGAAGTGGATCTCACTGTTGTCGCGAATCGCTTCCAGCACCCCGGTGGTTCCGACCTCCCCATCGATTGCCACCGCGATTGACGCCTTGATGTCGCCATTATCGAGCAGCTGATTCGCGATGCCGGGAAACTGCCGGTCTAGGTCCGCGATCGCCTCGCGCAGGTTCTTGCCCGAGACCGTAACCCGATCGTGACCGGCGGTCAGTTTTCGCATGAGCGAGGGGATTATCGCGGTAGCCATAAAAAATGAAGAGGGGCCGATCTCGCGACGCGCGTCGTTTCGATCGGCCCCAGTCCGATAAGTTAACTCAGTCGGCCGCCGCAGCTTGCAGATCGTGGGTGCGGCGGTTTTCCAGCATCGCCTTGAGCAGACGCGGCGGTGACATCGGCAGCTCCGTCATGCGCACCCCGGTCGCGCGATAGATCGCGTTGGCGACCGCCGCCGGCGGGGGCACGATCGAGACTTCGCCCACGCCGCGCACTCCCAGTGGATGAATCGGGTTGGGGATCTCGACGATCGCGGTCTCGATCATCGGCAGGTCGAGACAGGTCGGCATCCGGTAGTCGAGCAGTCCGATGTTACGCAGCGTGCCCTTGGCGTCGTAGAAATATTCCTCGTTGAGCGCCCATCCGAGGCCCTGCGAAGTTCCACCCTGCATCTGGCCTTCGACATAGCTGGGATGGATCGCCTTGCCGGCATCCTGCGCAACGGTCGCACGCAGGATTTGGACCTTGCCGGTGTCGGGATCGACTTCGACGTCGACGCAGGTGGCCGCGAACGCGGGGCCGACGCCGATACCGCCGGTGCTGACCTGTGCGCGTCCGGTGATTGGACCGCCGGTGCGCGCGAGGCGGCTGGCGAGCTGCTTCACCGTCATCGGTTTGATGCCCTCGCCCTCGGCGCTGAACTTCCCGTCTTCGTACTTGACGTCCTCGGGTTTCTTCTCCCAGGTCTTGGCGGCGCGCTCCTTCAACTGCTTCAGCGCGTCCTGCGCGGCGTTGTAGACCGCCATGCCCGTGGCGAAGGTGGTGCGGCTGCCGCCGGTCACGTCGGTATGGCCGGTCGAATCGGTGTCGGCGACGGTCGGACGCACGTCGTTGACATCGAGGCCCAATACCTCAGCGGTGATCATTGCCATCGCGGCGCGCGAGCCGCCGATATCGGTCGAGCCGGTGATGACGCTGGCGGTGCCATCGGTCTGGATGTTAACGGTCGCCGACGATTGCATCCCGGCGTTGAACCAGAATCCAGCCGCCATCCCGCGGCCACGATTCTTGCCCTTCAGCTCACTCTTATAATGAGGGCTGTTCTTGATCGCCTCAATGGTTTCGATGAAACCGATCCGCTTGTAGGGAGGTCCTACAATCTGAGGGCTCCCTTCCTTGCACGCATTGGCGACCCGGAAATCGATCGGATCCATGCCGCACTTCTCAGCCAGCTCATCGATAACGGTTTCCGACGCCATCGCCGCGTTGGTCGCGCCCGGCGCGCGATAGGCCGCGGTCTTGGGCCGATTGACCACGACGTCGTAGCCGTCGATCTGGAAATTGTCGATGCTGTAGGGGGCGAGCAGGCACATCGCGCCGGCGCCCACCGGGGAACCCGGGAACGCGCCCGCCTCATAAGCCAGCCAGACTTCCGCGCCGGTGATTTTTCCGTCGCGCGTGCATCCCATTTTGATTTTGATTTTCGAGCCGGAGGTCGGCCCGCTCGCGCGCAGCACTTCACCGCGCGTCATCACCAGCTTGACCGGATGACCGGTCTTCTTCGCCAGCATCAGCGAGAGCGGTTCGAGATAGATGGTGGTTTTGCCGCCGAAGCCGCCGCCAATCTCGGCCGGCACCACTTTGATTTTGCCGACTGACACGCCGAGCACCTGCGCGCACATCGAACGCACATCGAAGGCGCCCTGAGTCGAGCAGTAGATGGTGGCCTGGCCGTCGGAGTTATAGATGCCGACCGCGTTGTGCGGCTCGATGTATCCTTGATGGACCATCGCGGTGTTGAACTCGCGCTCGACTACAAAGTCCGCCGCAGCGAGGCCTGCGGCTACATCGCCCCGCTTGAATTGCAAGTGGCTCGCGACGTTGGTTGGATTGTCGCCTTCTTCCTTGTTGCGGAGATTCGGCAGCAGGACCGCCGCGTTCTTCTTCATCGCGTCGTCCACCGTCATCACCGGCGGCAGGACTTCGTAGTCGACCTCGATGAGGTGCAGAGCTTCTTCCGCGATATGCGGGCTGGTCGCCGCCACCGCGGCGATCGCATGACCATCGTAGAGCGCCTTCTGATGCGCGAGGATATTCATCGAAAGGTAGCGCGGATTCATCGCCGCTTCGCCGACCTGCTGCGTGGAATCCTCAGCCTCGGGAAGATCGGCGGAGGTCACGATCGCCTTGACGCCCGGCATCTTGAGCGCTTTCTCGACATTGATCGATTTGATGATCGCGTGAGCATAGGGGCTGCGGAGCACCTTGCCGAACAGCATGCCCGGAAAGGCATAATCGGCGCCGTACTTCGCGCGGCCGGTTACTTTGTCGACGCCATCGTGACGAATCGGCCGCGTTCCGATGACCCTGTAATGTCCATTAGTTGATTCTGCCATGCTGATCTCCCTGCTTGGGAAAGCCTAAAATCGATTTGGGCTTTTCATTCTAAAGTGAAACGATCCGTCGGTCACCCGGCCGCCTGCATCGCCCTGGCCGCGTCGAGCACCGCGTGCACGATTTTGTCGTAACCGGTGCAGCGGCACAGATTACCCGCCAGCGCGTAGCGAATCTCCGCCTCGGTCGGATTCGGATTGCGATCGAGCAGCGCCTTGGCCGACATCAGAAATCCTGGCGTGCAGATTCCGCACTGCAGGCTCGCGTCTTCGAGGAACTTCTGCTGCAGCGGATGCAACTTCGCGCCGTCCGCGAGCCCCTCGACCGTGGTGATATTTTTGCCTTCCGCCTCGACCCCGAACATCAGGCACGAACAGACCGTGCGCCCGTCGATAATGACGCTGCAGGCGCCGCAGTCACCGGTCAGGCATCCTTCCTTGCTGCCGGTCAGTTCGAGCACGTCGCGCAGCACCTCGAGCATGCTCTGGCGCGGCTCGCACAGGAACTCGACGGTCTCGCCATTGATGGTGGCCTCGACCCGCGTCTTGTGCGCGTGATGGTGGCCATTAACTTTTCCGTTGGTCTTTTCCTTTTGAGCCATTGCGATAAATTCCTACTATCTGTTACGCGCGCGGTCGGCGGCGATTTTGATGGTGCGGCGGGTCAGCACGCCGGTCACGTGTTTGCGAAACTCCGCGGTCCCGCGCATGTCGTCAATCGGGGTCGCGGCTTCGATCGCGAGCTGCGCGGCCTGCTCGATCGCGCCCTGGTCCAGCGTCTTGCCGATCAGCGATTCACCGGCTTTGGTCGCGAAGATTGGGGTCGGACCGACGGCGCCCAGCGCGATTCTCGCGGCCTTCACGAGATCGCCATCGAGCGTGAGCGAAGTGCCGACTCCGACCACCGCGATATCCATCTCGTTGCGCGGAATGAAGCGCAGATACGCGTCCGACGAATGGGGCTTCGGCGCGGGAATCGCGAACTCAAGCAGGATTTCGCCGGGTTTCAGCACGTTGCGTCCCGGCGAGAGCACGAAATCTTCGACCGCGACCTCGCGCACCGTTTTGCCGCCCGCGATACGCGCCCTGGCGCCAAGCGCGATCAGCGCGGGCGTCGAATCGGCAGCCGGCGACGAATTGCACAGATTACCGCCCACCGAGGCGCGGTTCTGGATTTGCAGCGATCCGATGAGGTGCGCGGCCTCGGTCAGGCCGGGGTAATATTTGCGCATCACCTCGCTCTCGTAGACCTCGATGCAGGAGACCGCAGCGCCGAGACGCAGTCCCTTCCTGGCATCGAACTTAATCTGCCGCAGCTCCTTGATGTGCTTCAGATCAACGATGAACTCGGGGCGTCGCACCGCCGCAGCGGCGCGGAATTCTTCACTGTGCCCGGTAGGCACGCCGGCGCGCAGTTGGATGAGGAGGTCGGTGCCTCCCACGAGCGCACGCGCCTTCTCGCCATGGCGTTTCATCATCGTCACCGCCTGAGTGACGGTAGTCGGGACTTCATAGCTAATTTCGTGCAACGGAGAAAATCCTCCCAGTCAAACTCTTTTTACGATCGGGTTCGTTATTTAGATAGCCTACTTCGGGCGGGATCGAAAAGCCTACGGGCACAGAGCCTTCAAGGCTTCTATGACGTTTATCATGGCCTAATGTAAGGTTATCTGGCATCAGAGCAACCGCCGGAAGTTATCCATCAGTGGGTTTGTTTTTGCGTTTTCGCATTCGCATGCGTGCAATTCGAGGTCCTTCGCGCAACGCTCAGGACACGGCTCAGCGATGCTTCGCCGTGGCTTCGTTTGGTAATTTCCCATTGTTTCGGTTGCTCTCCCAACGACAACGGCGCCCCGAAGGACGCCGCATCCAGACCATACCAGACTTTCGGTTGTCGCGCACCCACCTGACGCGCTAGGTACGATCATCAACGCGAGGAATCCGCCATGAAAGTGCTCTTCGAAAAGAAAAATCACATCGCCTACGTCACCATCAATCGCCCCGAGCGCCTCAACGCCTGCGACTTCGAAGCCTACGGGCGGCTGGCCGAAATTTGGACCGAATTCCGCGGCGATCCCGACCTGCGGGTCGCCATCCTCACCGGCGCCGGCGAGCGTGCCTTCTGCGCCGGTAGCGACGTGAAATCGAATTACGTTGAAGCGCGCGGCGCGGACCCCGCAAGCTCGCCGTTCCCGATCATGCTCGAACTCCAGAAGCCCATCATCGCGGCTATCAATGGTCATGCGAATGGCGGCGGGCTGGAGCAGGCGCTGGCATGCGATATCCGGGTCGCCGCGGAGCACGCGCAATTCGGCCTCGGCGAGGTGCGTCTCGGATGGCTCCCCGGCGGAGGAGGCACGCAGCGGCTGCCGCGCCTGATTCCGTTGGGGCGCGCGCTGGAGATGCTGTACACCGGCAATCGCATCGGGGCCGAAGAAGCCCTGCGCCTGGGCCTGGTCGACCACGTGGTGCCGATGAACCAGCTCATGAGCAAATGCGAAAGTATCGCGAGCGAGATCTGCAAGAGCGCGCCGCTCGCGGTGCAGCGCATCAAGCGAGTCGCGCTCGAAGGCCTCGATCGTCCGTTGACCGACGGGCTCAAGCTCGAGCGCGAGGGCTATAAGTGGCTGGTCGGCACCGATGACGCGCGCGAGGGCGCCTTGGCATTTGCCGAAAAACGCCCCCCGAACTGGAAGGGCAAGTGACTAGCCTCAAGCGGCTTTAAGCCTTCGAACCTTCCCGAGCCGAACCCGCTTCCGCGCCAGCGCAAGGTCGTATTGCTGCTGCATGCCGAGCCAGCTTTCCGCTGATGTGTCGAATGCCTTGGCGAGCCGCAGCGCCATCTCGACGCTGACACCCGAGCGGCAATTAATCAGTTCGGACAAGGTCTTGCGCGTGACGCCGAGCGCCTTCGCCGCCGCTGCCACGGTAATACCGAGCGGCTTGAGGCACAGCTTGCGTATGATTTCGCCGGGATGTGCCGGATTGTACATTTCCATGAGATTTATCCTATTGGTAATCCAGGTAGTCCACTTCGAAAACATTCCGGTCTTCGAATTTAAAAATGATGCGATAGTTCCCGCTAATTTTGACCGACCAGAAACCGTTCAAATCTGCGACCAAGCGATGAAAATTCAGTCCGGGCAGCGCCAGATCCTCAGGCGCAACTGCCGAATTCAAAAGGGTCAGGATCAAACGCAATCGCTCTGCGTGTGCCGGTTGGATTCCCGCGTTGCTGCCAGTTTCGAAAAATTGCCGAAGACCTTTGTGGGCGAAGCTTTTGATCACCTCAGTTCTCAGATGTAACCCGAGACGTATCAGGTGTCAATTGCAAAATTCGGATGCGATCGCGCCGCTACACATCCTACCGCGACCTCGCCATAATGGTTCCCCTCAATCGCAACTACAAATGAGGAGCGGATCGCAGCTATGAGCGACCTCGAAACCTTTCGTCAGGAAACTCGCGTCTGGCTGGAGGCCAATTGCCCTCCGGAAATGCGCACGCCCGCGCTGAGCGAAGACGATACCTGCTGGGGCGGCAGGCGCGTGACCTTCAAGTCGGAGGCGCAGCGTCAATGGATGGAGCGCATGGCCACCAAGGGCTGGACGGTGCCCGAATGGCCGCGCGAATACGGCGGCGGCGGGCTCTCGCGCGACGAGGCCAAAGTCCTGCGCCAGGAAATGGCGGCGCTCGGATGCCGCTCACCGCTGGACAGCTTCGGCATCTGGATGCTCGGCCCCGCGCTTTTGAAATACGGCAACGAGGCGCAGAAGAAAGAGCATCTGCCGAAAATCGCGCACGGCCAAATCCGTTGGTGCCAGGGTTACTCAGAGCCCGGCGCCGGCTCCGATCTCGCGTCGCTGCAGACGCGGGCGGAATTGCAGGGCGATCACTTTATCGTCAATGGCTCGAAGATCTGGACCTCATACGCGGACAAGGCCGACTGGATTTTCTGCCTGGTGCGCACCGATCCCAACGCGCCCAAGCACGAGGGCATCAGCTTCGTGCTCTTCGATATGGAAAGCGCGGGCGTGTCGACCAAGCCGATCACGCTGATCTCGGGCGCATCGCCATTTTGTCAGACCTTCTTCGATGACGTCACGGTGCCGCGGGAAAACCTCGTCGGCACCATGAACAAGGGATGGGAGATCGCGAAGTATCTGCTCACCCACGAGCGCGACATGATCGGCGGGATGGGCCGCACCTCGGAAAGTCGCACGCTCGGCCAGATCGCGGCCGAGTCGGTCGGCGTTGAGAATGGAGTCCTCGCAGACACCGTGCTGCGCGGGCAAATCGCATCGTACGAAATCGACGCGCTCGCGTTCCGCCTGACCATGGAGCGGGTCGGCGATATGGCCAAGACCGGCAAGGCGCATCCGGCGATTTCCTCACTGCTGAAATACTACGGCACCGAGCTCAACAAGCGGCGGATGGAACTCGCTATGTCGGCGGGCGGCTCCGATGCGCTGGAATGGGAAGGCGAGCGCTCGCGCGGAGGCTTCACGGCGCGCGCGTGGCTGCGCTCGAAAGCCAACTCGATCGAAGGCGGGACCAGCGAGGTACAACTCAACATCATCGCGAAGAGAATTCTCGGATTGCCCGGCGCATAGGAACCAATGTCATTAGTACTTAACGACGAACAGAATATGCTGCGCGACCATGCGCGCGGCTTTTTGAGCAAGAACGCGCCCATCGCGCATTTCCGCCAACTGCGCGACAGCAAAGATGGGACAGGATTCTCCCGCCCGCTGTGGAAGGAATTTGTCGACCTCGGATGGGCCGGCATCCTGATTCCGCCCGACCACGGCGGGCTCGGCCTCGGCCACGTCGAAGTCGGCGTGGTGATGGAGGAGCTGGGGCGCACCCTGACGCCGTCGCCGTTTCTTTCGACTGCGGTACTCGCAGCGAGCGCCATCGCGCGTGCCGGCAATGAAAAACAGAAGAACGCATATCTGCCGAAGATCGCGAGTGGCGATTTGATCGCGACCCTCGCCGTCGATGAAGCCTCGAAGCATCATCCTGAGAAAATCGCGCTGGCGGCGACGCGATCAGGCAGCGGTTTCACACTCAAGGGCGCGAAGACCTTCGTCCTCGATGGGCACGTCGCGGATCTCATCATCGTGGTCGCGCGAACCTCGGGCGCGACGGGCGATACCAAAGGACTGACGCTGTTCCTCGTCGATGCGAAAGCGAAGGGCATCAAGGCCGAACGCACGCCGATGGTCGATACGCATAACGCCGCGCGGCTCAGCTTCGAGAATGTCAGCGTCGGAGCCGACGCGATCCTCGGCCAGGTTGACGCGGGGTGGAGCGCGCTCGAAGGCACACTGAATGTCGGTCGCGCCGCGCTCGCATCGGAAATGGTGGGCGCGAGTCAGGAGGCATTCGATCGCACGGTGACCTACCTGCGCGAGCGCAAGCAGTTTGGGAAACTAATCGGTGAGTTTCAGGCCTTGCAACATCGCGCGGCGGATCTCTATTGTGAACTGGAGGTCACACGCTCGGCCGTGCTGAAGGCGCTGCAAACTCTCGATGAGTCATTCGACAAGGCGAGCGCGATCGTCTCGGTCGCGAAAGCGCGCGCGGGAACCAGCGCGACGCGCGCGGTGCAGGAAGGCGTGCAGATGCATGGCGGCATCGGGATGACCGACGAATTCGACATGGGCTTCTTCATGAAGCGCGTGCGCGTATGCAATGAACTGTTCGGGGACGCGAACTACCACGCCGACCGCCTGGCGCGATTGCATCGATATTAGAGGTGGAGGGTCTTATGAGCACGGCGCAAAAAATCTCGGTTAAGCGGATGACTGGAGCGTTGGGCGCCGAGGTTGAGGGAGTTCACCTGGGGCGTCTCGACGAGGATACCTTCGCGCAAGTGCGCGCGGCGTTCCTCGAGCATCAGGTGTTGTTTTTTCGCGATCAGGAGATCACGCGAGAGGAGCATAAGAATTTCGCGCGACGCTTTGGCACCTTGCAAATCCATCCCTTTTTGCAACCGCTCAAGGATCTCGGGCATCCGGAATTCGTGGTGCTGGAGAGCGACGCGCAACATCCTTATGTCGCCGAGGCGTGGCATAGCGATGTGACTTTCGTGGACCTTCCGCCGCTCGGTTCGGTCCTCAAATGCGTTCTCGCGCCGGAGTTCGGTGGCGACACGATATGGGCGAGCACCTACGCGGCGTACGAAGCGCTATCCGACAAGATGCAGCATCTGCTCTCCGAGCTGGTCGCGATCCATGACACGGCGCGGACTTTCTCGCGGGCGGATTACAAAATCGAGCGCGCCGGAGACCAATTGCCGCCGAAACTACTTTCGGCCGAACATCCGATGGTCCGCACCCATCCGGAGACTGGCCGGAAAGGGTTGTTCGTCAATTCCGTATTCACCGCATCGATCAAAGGAATGAAGCCGGCGGAAAGTGATGCGGTGTTGAACTTCCTGTATCGGCACCTCGAGACGCCGGATTTCAATTGCCGCTTCCGATGGCGCGCGAACTCGATTGCGATGTGGGACAATCGATGCACGCAGCATCGCGTATGCGGTGACAATAAAACCGCGCATCGGCGAATGGAGCGCATCGCGATCGACGGCGACCGCCCGTTTTAGGCGTCAGACAAAATGAAGCGGCGGCCCTCGATGAGGACCGCCGCTTTTTTCGTGTCTGTTCCCCTTCCCTACGGAACTGTCCGCCTTCCTTTTGTCCCTCTCCACTTTGTGGAGAGGGTGCGGCGTCTTCGCCGGGGTGAGGCGGGAAGGGGCTAGGGGTTAGGTCTATGAATCCTGGATCATTTCCATTTCCTTAATTCCCGCCGCGCGATCGTCATCCGATGCACTTCGTCCGGGCCGTCCGCGATGCGAAGCGCGCGACTGTCGCGCCAGAAACGCGCCAACGGATAGTCGTCGCTCACGCCCGCCGCACCGTAAAGCTGGATGGCGCGGTCGAGGACGCGCATCACCATGTTGGCCGCCATCACCTTGATCTCGGCGATTTCGTTGCGCGCGTTGCGCTTGCCGGCGGTGTCCATCTTCCACGCCGCGTTGAGCACCATCAAGCGGGTCGAATCGACCTCGATGCGCGAGTCGGCAATCCATTCCTGGATGTTGGCCTTATCGGCGAGGTAGCTGCCATGGGTCCAGCGGGTGTTGGCGCGTTTGCACATCAACTCGATGGCGCGCTCGGCGATGCCGATGGTCCGCATACAATGATGGATGCGTCCGGGACCGAGCCGCGCCTGCGAAATCGCGAAACCGCCGCCTTCTTCACCCAGCAGCGCCGTGATCGGCACTTTGCAATCGGTGTAGAGCACCTCGCAATGGCCGCCGCCTCCGGTGTGACCCATCACGGGCACGGGACGCACGATCTTCATTCCCGGGGTGTCGAGCGGCACGATGATCTGGCTCGCGCGCCGATGTGGTTCCGCATCGGGATCGGTTACCACCATCGCGATCGCGAAGGCCGCGCCGATCGCATTGGAGGTGAACCACTTGCGCCCGTTGATGACGTAGTTGTCACCGTCGCGAACCGCGCGCGTCTTGAGCTGGGTCGGATCCGATCCTGGGGTATCGGGCTCGGTCATCGAGAAGCAGGTGCGGATCTCGCCGTCGAGGCACTTCTGCAGCCACTTCTTCTTCTGCTCGTCGCTGCCGAACTCCGCGAGAATTTCCATGTTGCCGGTATCGGGCGCCATGCAATTGAACGCGCGCGCGCCATAGAAGCTGCGGCCCATCAATTCGCACAGCGGCGCGTATTCGAAGTTGTTCAGACCGGGACCGTGTTTCGGGTCGGGCAGGAAGAGGTTCCAGAGGCCCTGCGATTTGGCCTTCTTGCGGATGTCGTTCATGGTGGGCGATTCGTTGAACTTTTCGCCCAGCGTTTCGACTTCGTGATCGATTTTGCTTTCGTTGGGCAGGACGTGTTCCTGCATGAAGGCGTCGACTTTCGGAAAATATTCCTTGGTCTTGGGACTTAGTTCGAAATCCATCGCATTCCTCTCGTGATGTTATGTATGCCGAAGCAATAACCCAGATCGGTCATTAATAGAAGTCCCGCGAGTGTAGCCTTTGGCAGCATCCGGTTACCTCTTCACTTGAGGCCGCGATGTGCGCAGCCTCGACCGGGTTCGGGTAATCAGATGTCCGGTCGAGGCTGCGCTCTGTGAGTGCTCGAAGAGGCAGATCAGGCCAAGTCGAAGCGATCCGCGTTCATCACCTTGCTCCACGCCGCTACGAAGTCGGCCACGAACTTCGCTTGCGCGTCGGCGGAGCCATAGACTTCGGCAAGCGCGCGCAACTGGGAGTTCGAACCGAAGATGAGGTCGACGCGGGTGCCGGTCCACTTCGCGGCGCCACTTTTGCGGTCGTGTCCCTCGAACACATTTTCATCCGAGGTCGCTTTCCACTCAGTGTTCATGTCCAACAGGTTCACGAAGAAGTCGTTGCTCAGCGTCTCCGGCCGCTTGGTGAGGACACCGTGCTGCGACTTACCATGGTTCGCGCCCAGGACGCGCAGGCCTCCGATGAGCACCGTCAACTGCGGGGCGGTCAACGTCAGGAGTTGCGCCTTGTCGATCAGAAGCTCCTCTGCCGACACGGAGTATTTGTCCTTGAGGTAGTTGCGGAAGCCGTCCGCAACCGGCTCGAGATAGCTGAAGGACTCGACGTCGGTTTGTTCCTGTGACGCGTCGGTGCGGCCGGGCGCGAAGGGAACCGTCACGTTGTGCCCAGCCTTCTTCGCGGCCTGCTCCACCGCGGCGCAACCGCCGAGAACGATCAGATCGGCGAGCGATACTTTCTTGCCGCCGCTGGCCGCGCCGTTAAAACCTTTTTGGACGCCCGCCAAGGTTTCCAGCACCTTGGCCAACTGAGCAGGTTGGTTGACCGCCCAGTCCTTCTGCGGAGCGAGACGAACGCGTGCTCCATTCGCTCCGCCGCGCTTGTCGGAGCCGCGAAACGTTGCCGCCGAGGCCCAAGCGGCCCCGACCAGATCGGCGATGGAAAGTCCCGAGCCGAGGATCTTCGCCTTCAGATCCGCGATATCCTTGGCATCGATCAGCTTATGATCGACGGCTGGAACGGGGTCTTGCCAAATTAGCTCTTCCTTCGGGATTTCCGGGCCGAGATAGCGCGCGCGCGGACCCATATCGCGGTGGGTGAGCTTGAACCATGCCCGGGCGAAGGCATCCGCGAACTGATCCGGATGCTCCAGGAAGCGCCGGGAGATCTTTTCGTAGGCCGGATCGATCCGCAAAGAGAGGTCCGTGACCAGCATGGTTGGAACCTGACGCTTGGACGAGTCGAAAGCATCGGGAATGTCCGCCGCATGATTCTTCGCCTTGAACTGTTGCGCGCCGGCCGGGCTCTTGGTCAGTTCCCATTCGCAGCCGAACAGGGTCTCGAAGAAGTAGTTGCTGAATTTGGTCGGCGTCTTGCTCCAGGTGACCTCCGGGCCACCCGTGATTGAGTCCTTGCCTACGCCGGTGCCGTACTTGCTCTTCCAGCCGAAGCCCATCTCTTCGATCGACGCGGCCTCCGGATCTGCCCCCACCAGCTTCGGATCGCCGGCGCCATGGGCCTTGCCGAAGCTGTGCCCGCCCGCGATGAGCGCCACGGTCTCCTCGTCATTCATTGCCATGCGCTTGAAGGTCTCACGAATGTCGATAGCCGCGGCGGCCGGATCGGGCTTGCCGTTCGGCCCTTCGGGATTCACATAGATGAGTCCCATCTGCACCGCGGCGAGCGGATTTTCGAGCTGCCGGTTGCCGGTGTAGCGCTTGTCCTCAAGCCAAACATCCTCCTTTCCCCAGTAAACCGATTCGTCGGGCTCCCACGCATCCGGGCGCCCGCCGCCGAAGCCGAAGGTCTTAAAGCCCATCGACTCGAGTGCGACGTTGCCGGCGAGAATCATCAGGTCGGCCCAGGAGATCTTGTTGGCGTATTTCTGCTTTAGCGGCCACAGCAGCCGGCGCGCCTTGTCGAGGTTGGCATTGTCCGGCCACGAATTGAGCGGCGCGAAGCGCTGTTGACCGGTGCCGGCGCCGCCCCGGCCATCGCCTACGCGGTAGGTTCCCGCGGCGTGCCACGCCATCCGAATGAAGAGGCCGCCGTAGTGGCCGAAATCAGCCGGCCACCAGTCCTGGCTATCCGTCATCAGCGCCACCAGATCCTTCTTGAGCGCCTGATAGTCGAGCTTTTTGAACTCATCGCGGTAGTTGAACGCCTCGCCCATCGGATTAGACAGGGGGGAGTTCTGGCGGAGAAGCTTGAGGTTCAGCTGCTTCGGCCACCAATCGCTGTTCGACCTCATGCCGACGTTCGTGGTCCCGTGCACGACCGGGCACTGGCCCGCGTTTTTGTCCGTGTTTGCCTCCATAATTTCCTCCGATCATCACGTTCAAGTTATTGAAAGGTACGCGAACCGAAGCCATCCAAATGCCGTTCGCATCAATTTAGATTTAGTCTAAACAAGGATTTAGTCAAGGGTTAGACCATGTTGGTGTCAAACGCCGCCATGCTAAAATAAATTCACGAAATGAACACAGAACCGCTCAAATCGCGCCCACCGGGAAAATCAGTCCCGGAAACTCTGCTCCAGCGCTTGCGTCGCCGCCAATGGCGGTTGACTGCGCAGCGCCGCGCGATCGCGGAAGTTCTGCAAGGCGAGCACGTCCACCTGACCGCGGAGCAGGTTTTCGAGCGTGCCGTCCGCCGCTTGCCTGAGATTAGCCGCGCGAGTGTCTACAATGCTTTGGGCGAACTGCGCGACCTCGGCGAGATCATGGAGATAACCGTCGACGGTGGCGCCAAACGATACGACCCCAATATCGGCGAGCATCATCAGCACATGGTGTGCGATCGATGCGCTTCGACTTGGGACGTTACTCCTCGCGGCGAGCGCGGCCTCGCGCTGTCCGACTCAGAGCGGCGCGGCTTCGCCGTCCGCAAAGTGCAGATTATCTTTCGCGGCGTGTGCCCCGATTGCGCCGCGCATGAGAGTCGCTGAGCCTTCCTAACCGCGGGCATCGATACTCAGCCGGCGGGCGCAGGTGTATAAGCTCGAAGTATGGAACTCGCCAAGGATTGTATCGACGTCGGCATCATGACCAATCGTCTCGACGAGATGCGCGCGTTTTACAGCGAGCGCATCGGCTTGCCCTACGAGGAACTGCTGCCGGTCGGCGGCGGGGTCAGGCAGTATCGCTACGGGCTGCTCGGCTCGGTGCTGAAGATCAATCATTCGCGCGATCCGCTGCCGGAGCGCATCGCGGGCGGCTACTCGCGATTGATCATTGCGGATCGTCGCACCCCGATTCCGTTCGCGCTCGGCGATCCGGATGGTAATCAGATTCAACTGGTGCCGGGCGGCCATTACGGCGTGGAGCAAATCGGAATCCACCTGGGCGTCACCAACGAGGCTGACTTCGAGCGCTTCTATGGCGAGGTGCTCGGCGCCGAGAAGCTCGCGCCCAGGCGTTATCGCATCGGCAAGACCGTGTTGAGCTTCGAGCTCGACCCCAGCGCGCGCCGCGCCGATCGTTCGGATCCACGCAGTCCCGCCGAGGTGATGACCTCGATGCGCGCAGTAGGAATTCGCTACATAACGATCCAGGTGCGCGATTGCAGCGCCGCGTTCAAGCACTTCATCGCCAACGGCGTATGGGAAGGCTCCGCGCCCGTAACCTTAGGCGAGGTCGCGCGCATCTGCTTCATCCGCGATCCGGATGGCAACTGGATCGAGATTTCTCAGCGCGCGTCGCTGACTGGCCCCATACCCAAGGCCTGAGCCGGCGGCACGTTAGGCTGCTTCAGCAGCTTGAGCACCAGCGGCGTCAGATCGAGTTGCGAGGGCTCGCTGTCGCCGATCTGAGCGGCGACATCCTTCAGCGCGGCGCCCGAGGATTTCGCGTTCGCGATCGCAAATGTGATGTGGCTGTCCTGCATCGACGGACTGCCGTGCCATGAATTATACGGCCGCGAAAAATAGTAGCGATCCTCGATCGGACGATTGAGTCCCGACTTCGAAAGCAGCAACACGTCGCCGGCGTGATTGCCCCATGGCCCGGCGGAAAGCCATCGCATCCGGCGCTCGAGCTGAATGAGGTCCGGGCGCGGGTGCGCCTTCAGATATTGCTCGATCGGAATCAGCTTATGGCCGTCGAAGACTTCGTACGGCAGCGCGTCCTGGCCGGTCGGACGCGGCCGGCGCGCAAAGATCAAATCAATCGCGCCTTCGAGGCCATGCGCTCGCAGGCCGGTTTTGTTGGCGGTATAAAATGCGCGCGCCGCCGCCATGACATCTTTCTTGAATCGCGGGGGCTTGCTCCAATCGCATTTTCGGCCCTGCGGACAAATCGCGCGATTGGCGAGATATACGTATGCGATCGCGCCCTGATACGCGAGGGTCGCGGTATAGTCATTGACGCTGGTATCCACTTCGAGTGGACGCAAGCGGAAGCCAATTCGAGTGAGTACATGCGCCGCGCGACCGGTGGGCTTCGCGCCGAGCGCGTGCTTGTCGTCCTTGAGCACGGGCGTATGTCCGTGATCGGAAACGAAAATTACGAAGGTGTTTTCCAGCGCGCCCTTCTTCCGATACTCGTCGATGATCTGCCCGATCGATGGATTGATGACGCTTTTGAAATAGTCGACCTGGTCGTGCAGCGGATTGCTCGCGATATGGGTGTAGAGATCGATCCCGGGAAAATACGCCACCTGCACCGCGGGCACGCCGTTCTTTTCGATCGCATCGATAATCAGCGATACCGAGCCGAGATCCATTTTTGCGTAGGCCTGCTGCTCGGACGCGGTATCATCGCCGATTTCACTTTCGAGATAGCTGCTGGCGAGCGCACCGAACGAGGTGACGTCGACGCTGGTGAAAACGCTCGCGCCTCGATACACCCCGTTGAGTGATACGAACGATGGCCCTTTGACCTTCTCGAACAGCGTCGGCACTTTGATCTGTTTGCCGATCAAATCTTCCGAGTAGACATCGACGGTTTGCCCGCCGGTTTTCGGCAATGAGACCGGCGCCGGCGCGTAGAACGTCATGCTCTCGCGCTGAAACCATTCGTTGCCGGTGATGCCGTTGAATGCGGGCGGCGCGCCGGTAAAAGTCGCCGTCCACGCATCGATCGTAGTGGAGGGCAGCACACTCACCGCGTTGGGAATCGAGTAGCCATGCTCGAAAACACCATCACCAAGCGGTTTTCCGAACACCGCATCAACGTTAGGTGATGCGCCGGGCTTAGTGGCTTCGGTGAACTGGTCGTAGCCCACCCCATCCAGCGCGAAGATCAAAACATGCGGCGCCTGAGGTGGCGGCGGCGCTTCCACCGGCTTCAGTTGCTCGGTGCCTCGATGAACGATCAGCTTGCCGAGCGGAGTACATGACGCAATCAGCGCGGCGAGAGCCAGCGGGAGAAAACGCATTCTGAAAGATGCGGCATGACGACGGCTGGGGAAGTTCAGGATCTGTCTCACGAATGGGCTCCGCTTCAAGAAGGTGAGGGATCACGGCGAGCAAGACTGGGCGTCGCTCCTTCGAGCACACCCGCATTGGACGGCGCGGCCATGCGCCGAATTCATGCGCTTCGAAGTGATTTCAGTTCTGGCACGCCATAGAAGCTAGAATTTGCCGTGGCGACCGACGCCGGAACTGAAGCGCGCCGCACCCTCGCGGGTCTCACCCGATTGGACGGTCGCGATGCCGTAGCGATATTCGTTGCTGATCGCATCGCTCAGCGGCATCGTCCACGCCTCGTAGGCTGACATGCGATCACCGCGCATGCAGCGCTGCGGAAATGCCGCGATCTGACGCGCGAGTTCCTTCGCCGATGCGAGCGCCTCGCCGCGCTCGACGAGCCGATTCGCCAGGCCCATCCGCAGCGCCTCCTCGCCGGAAACTCCGCGTCCGGTAAGGATCATGTCCATCGCGTTGCTCATGCCGATAAGCCGCGGCAGACGCACCGTGCCTCCGTCGATGAGCGGCACACCGAAGCGTCGGCAGAACACCCCGAAGGTCGCATCGCGCGCCGCCACCCGCATGTCGCACCACAGCGCGAGTTCGAGTCCGCCCGCGACGGCGTAGCCTTCGACCGCCGCGATGACCGGTTTGGAGAGCAGCATCCGCGTGCATCCGAGCGGCCCGTCGCCGTCGGCGGTGACGCGATTTCCTTTTCCGGTGGCGACGGCTTTCAGATCGGCGCCCGCGCAGAAAAATCCGCCGGCGCCCGTGAGGATTGCCACACTCAATGACTCATCGGAATCGAAGCGGCGAAACGCGCTTGCGAGTTCCTGCGCCGTCGGATGATCCACCGCGTTGCGTGCCTCGGGGCGATTGATGGTGACGATCGCGAGGTTCTCCTCGACATCAAAATTGACCAGGCTCATGGGCTTACACCAACTTCCAATTCACCAGCGTGTATCCTTCGTCGTGATCCTCGAAGACCGCTTCGACATCAGCATCGAAGGCGGGTTCCTGACGCGGATCGCCGAGCAGATTGCCGACCATGCGCACATTGTCGGCATCGGGAAGCTCGACGACGAGCGCGATGTATGGGCACGCGTCCCTCAGCGCGGGATGAACCGGATTCCAGATGCGCACCCAACTGTAGATGCGCCCGCGCCCCGACACCTGATGCCATCCGAGGTTGTCGCTGTGGCATCGATAGCAAATCCATTCGGGGCCGAACTGAAATCCTCCGCACGCGTTGCAGCGCTGGACGGTCAGTTTGTGATCCTTGACCGCGTCCCAGAAGCCGCGATCCATTCCGCTGCGCTCGGCTGCGGGGCCGGGCAATCCAGCCGGCAGATAATATTTCGCTTTAGATTCTTGGCTCGCCATTTTTTTATCCATGCAGCAGCAAATCGCTGACTGGTGCCACCATCGGGCCGGAAACCACCAGCGAAATTTTCGCGCCCGGCTTCTGGCAGGTTGAAGTCCCGCGACATTGGCGCACCGCTTCGGTCACCAGCTCGAGGCCATGCATATAGCATTCAGCGATGTTGCCGCCGCTGGTGTTGATCGGAAGCTTGCCCTTAGGCGCGGTGATGTTTTCGAAGGTGACAAACTCCATCACTTCTTCGGGCTCGCAGAAGCCGTGCTCGACCATGCTGATCATCACGGCGCCGCTGAAGTGCTCATAGACCTGGGCGACGTCGACATCCTTGGGTGCAATTCCCGCCATTTCGTAGAGCCGCGGCGCGAGTGTCTTGAAGTTCGATGACGCGTAGTCAGGCGCGTTCTCGGAGTTGGCCCATCCTCGATAAGGCGCGCCCTGCGCGGCCGCCATCACATAGACCGGCTTTTGTTTCAAGTCGCGCGCCCGCTCCGCACTGGTGAGGATAACCGCGGCGGCGCCGTCGTTTTCCATGCAGCAGTCATAAAGATGAAACGGCTCGGCGATCCAGCGCGAGTTGTCGTACTCCTCGCGCGTGAGCGGATGCCCATACATCACGGCGCGCGGATTGAACTGCGCGTGATAGTAGTCGGCCATCGCAACCGCGCGCAGCGGATCCTGCTTGATGCCGTGATCGTGCATGAAGCGGCGCGTGCGCAGCGCGACCCAATGCGCCGGCACCGCCATCCCGTATGGCAGCGTGTATGCGGCCGGTCCCGAGACCGTTTTTACCGGAGGCGCCTGGCCGAAGCGTCCGAACTGCCCCTGCGCGAGCGCGCGAAAAACGCAGACGTACTTCGCGTATCCCGCGACGATCGCGGCCGCGGCGTTGCCCACCGCGCCGGAGCCACCACCTCCTCCGCCGCCCCACATCATGTTGGCGAAGCGCAATTGCGGCAGTCCCAGCGCCGCCGCCAATCGCACCGCGGAATTGCGGTCGTCGCTGTACGATGCGAATCCATCGATGTCGGTGACCGCGATTCCCGCATCCGCAGCGGCCTTGCTGATGGCCTCGACCGCCAGCTTGAATTCGGGCATCGGCGCCTGCCCGCGTTTGTAGTATTTCGATTCGCCGACACCGGCGACCGCGACTTTATCTTTTACGGTGAACTCTTCCATGGGTGCTCCACTTCCGAGTTGATATAGCGCAGGCCCAATCGAGGTGGGAAACGAAGTTTGAAGACGCTAGCCCGTAACCGGTCTCATTCAGCGCCCCAGTTCATTCTAACTGGGGTTGGTAGTTTCGGTAGGGGCGCTTCGCGAAGTGTCCGCAGCGATTGCGGAACCCGGAAAAAATCGTCGGGCGCGCATCTTCGCTGCGGGTCGTTCGCGAACGACCCCTACGAGGATCGGAATCATATTAGAGATTCAGACCAGCCGCAGGGCGGCGCGCGCGATGTAGAGCTCCTCGTTCATCGGGATGACGTGGATCGCGATGCGCGAGGCCTCGGTCGAGATGCGCGTCTCATGCCCGGTCGCGTCGTGATTGCGAGCACCATCGATTTCGAGGCCGATCCACTCGAGGTCAGCGCAAATCTTCCCGCGCACGCGCTCGGAATGCTCCCCGATGCCGCCGCTAAAGATCACTGCCTCGGGCCGCCCGGGAATCGCGAGGTAGGCGCCGAGATATTTGCGCGCACGATGGCAGAACACCTCGATCGCGAGCGCCGCGCGCTGGTTACCTTTATCGGCAGCCTCTTCCAGTTCGCGCAGATCATCGGAGAGGCCGGAGACGCCCTTCATCCCGGAGTCATGATTGAGGATGCGGTCCATTTCAGCCGGCGCGATTTTGGCGTTAGTGCCGAGCCAGGTCACGATCGCAGGATCGAGGTCGCCCGACCGGGTCGCCATCACCAGCCCTTCCAGCGGCGTAAGCCCCATCGAGGTGTCGACCGAACGGCCATTGCGAATCGCGCACGCCGAGCATCCCGCGCCGAGATGAAAAGTGATCAGGTTAAGGTCGCGCGGATTTTTGCCGGTGATCTCGGCATAGCGCTCCATCATCCAGGCATGCCCGATGCCATGAAAACCGTAACGGCGGATTCCATATTGTTCGGCAAGCTGATGCGGCAGCGCGTAGGTCTGCGCGGCAGGCGGCAGGTTGCGATGAAAGGCGGTATCGGTCACCACCGCGGCGGGCACCTTGGGCAGATGCCCTTGAACCGCGCGCATCACACTTATCGCGATGGGGTTATGCAGCGGCGCGAACTGCGCAGCGCGGGTCAGCGCCGCATACACCGACTCATCGACGATGCGTGGCTCCTCGACCTCGCCGCCGCCATGGACCACTCGATGTGCGACGATATCGAGTCCATCTAACGGGTTTGGGTCGAGCGATTCGATCCAGCTCAGCGCATGGAGGGCAGCGTCTTTGTGATTGGACGCGGGCGCGGCGCCACGCGATTCCTTGCCCTCGGGGCCAATGAATTTCGCAGTCGCGTGCTCCCCGATCTCCTCGACTTTTCCGGATGCAAGAGTGGTGTGCGCGCGCAACGACGCCTCGAGTTCGAACAATTCGAACTTGAGCGAGGAACTGCCGCAGTTAAAAACCAGCGCCTTCATCTGATCAGAGCGGTTGCTGTGCGAGAGGATACCGCTCGGGAAGTGCGCTTCTATCGTATCATGTTAAGGTTGCGTGCCAACTTTGTGGTCGGTGCGCAGAGCGACGTGAATAATACCACCCTGATTTGAACTATGGTGCTGGAAGCCGCTCTCGCGGAACACATCGAGCATGTGACGGTTCGACGCCATCACCTCAGCACTGAATTCCGCGATCCCGCCGGCGTTCGCGATGCGTCGCAGATGCTCCAGCAGCAGTGTGGCGATGCCGCGGCCCTGGAACTCGTCGAGCACCGCGAATGCGACTTCGGCATGCGCGCGATCCTGCAAGCGAAAATAACGGCCTACGCCGATGAAGCGCTCGGTACCGTCCTCAGTGAGAGTAGCGGTGAGACCGACCTGATTGTCGAAGTCGAGTTCGGTAAAGCGCGCGAGCTCGTCGCGGGTCAGGGTGCGTTTGGCGCCGAAAAATCGGGTATAGCGCGAGTCCTGGCTTAATCCGCTGAAATGCGCGAACAACAGGTCCTTGTCGGCCGGAATAATCGCGCGGATGTGAATCGGGCTGCCGTCGCGCAGCAACTCATCGACGGCATAGCTACGAGGATTAAGTTCCGGCTGATTCACGGTTCGTAATCCTCCCCACCATTCACAAGTTATTATGCGGGCTCGCTCTCGGTCAGTGCTTCTAACACATCAGTTATCGTGATCATACCTGCAAGTTTACCGTCCTCGACCACCGGCAGGCCGCCGATCTTGCGCTGACGCAGCAAGCGCGCCGCCTCATGGATCGGAGTGTTGACGGTCACCGTGATGACGTTCTCGGTCATCGCATCCTTGACCTTGGTCGCGTCGAGCATCCCGGTAAGCCGGCGCAAATCGCGATCGGTGATGATACCGACCACCACGTCGTCCTTGATAACCGGGACCGTGCGGAAATCGCCCTCGCGCATTTTCGCCTCGATCGCGGAGAGTTTGTCGTCCAGGGTCGCGATCACTGGATTATGTGTCATCCATGCGCCGACGGTTTTCTTATCGGCAGGTTGCGCCCGAATCGTCAGGACTGGACAGCTCGATTCGCGCAACACCACCTCCGCCACGCTGCCGAGGAAGAAACGTGAGAAGCCGCGGCGTCCATGGGTGGCCATCACGATCAGGTCGGCCTTCACTTTCTTCTCGATCCGAATGATGCTGCCGGCGGGCTCGCCCATATGCACCAATAATTCGTATTTGACGCCCGCCAGATCCTTGCGCGCGATATCCTTGAGACGGGTCCAGGCGGTCTCTTCCTGCGATTTATAGATGTCTACATAGACTGGCATTGCGGTGGGTTGCACGATCATAGGGACGACGTGCAGGACGAACACTGTGCCGTCGGAGCGGCGCGCCAAATCCGCCGCAGCATGCAGCGCCGCAAGGGAGTTCTCGTCGAAGTCGATCGGACAAAGGATCCGTTGATATGAAGGAGACATTTTGCAAACTCCTAAGCCAATTTGGCGTCGTCATCTCGATAGCGATTGTTGTGCCATTGGGCAAAAAGAAACCGCAAAGCCTCAAGCATCGTAAGATCGGAGAAGAATGCCATCCAGAGCTTGTCACGTGTATCGATCGGAGTCAGTGCCGTTGAATCTGAATGCGCCATTTAACTTTGCTTCGTTGGTGGCCGGATTTTCTGATCAAGCCGAAAATCATGGCCGGGGTTGGAGTGACGCCAAGGGGTACAGGCGATCGACGGATGAGTCCTGTGGGCACAGCCGTGACCTGCGAGATAAGTAAAATGTGCGCTTAAAAGCACAACAACCTATCCGTACGGCTGGCACAGTTCTCGCTTCTCGTTATCGTGAATTTTCGACGCTATCGCTTGCTACGGGCTATAATCATCATCGAATGGCTTGGCTTTGGCTCGCGTCGAAATGCGGGCGGACGTTACGAGATCCCAGTTAATTAATGGCCCTAAGCCGACCACCAACATGCGGAATTCATCACCCAAGAGGATGTCGGCAGTTCATCGCCCCCGTCGTGTCCGGAGGACCGAACCTGCGGCTTCCCAGCCGGCCGGTGAGTCCTTGCGGGTACCGACGCCTATTCTTGTCCTGTTCTCATCGGACAAGGAACTAACTGCGCTGGTCAGAGCAACCGTCCGCGCACCCTGGAAAATCGAACTCTGCGAGGATCCCGCCATCGGTCGCGAGGTGCTTTCTCGACCTTCCGTGCGTCTGGTCCTCGTCGATGATGGCGCGGTCGATGAGGAAGCGCGCGGATGGCTGCTGGATCGCATCCGCAAGTATGTCCCGCAAGCCCTGCTCATCTACATCGCCAGCACGCATACCGAGGCCGACGAGCGGCGCGCGCGCGGGTATTCGGCGCAGTACTACACCGCCAAGCCGCTGGACCTTGAGCGCACCGCCCGCGTCATCGAAGCGTTTGCGCGAACGGCGGCCGCGAATGACGGCGGAGTGAATCGCGCATGAAATCGATCATTGACGAAACGGCGATTGAGTTTCGTCCGTATACTTTATGTTCGCCTTTGCGACCAAATTTGAAGCCTGAGATACTAGACCTATCTCGATGGAAACCTGCGATATCCACCTTCCAACACCTGCAGTCGCACCCCTTATCGATTCGTTCATCGAGCCGTCTCTAGAACCCCAAAAACAGCCCCGCCGAAGCTTCGGTCGGCGCCTCCATCAGGCCCGGATCGAAGTCATCCTGATCATCGCGCTGGGCACGGCAGTCTTTGCACCCGGCCTCACCCGCGCTCCCCTGCTCGATTGGGACGAGGCGACCTATGTCCAGGTGGTGCGGGAGTCGCTCGCCAATCACGCCTACCTCGATTTTTCATGGAACGGCGCCCCCTACATGAAGAAGCCGCCGATGCTGTTCTGGGTCGTGGCCGGTTCCTTCAAGGCTTTTGGCGAGAGCGAATTCGCGGCGCGCTTCCCCTCAATGCTATGCGCGCTCCTCACGATGCTGCTGCTCTATGCGACCGCAAGCGAGGTCGGCGGTCGCATCGCCGGGACCTTCGCGGCAATCGTGCCGCTGGGATTTTACTTCTTCGTCGCGCGGGGCGGGCGCGAATGCGCGACTGACCCGCTGCTGGTGATGTTCTCGACCCTCGCGCTCTATGCGATGTTGCGCGCGCGCCATAGCCGTCGATGGCTTCCCCTCGCCGGCGCCGCCATCGGCTTCGCGATCCTGAGCAAGGGCGCCGCCGGCCTCATCCCGCTAATCGTGGTCGCGCTCGCAGTCGCGATGATTTCGGAATTCTCGAGCCTCGGCCTCGGCGGCTTCGCCATCATCGTCGCAGCGGCCGCGCTGGTCGCGTCCCCATGGTACCTGTACGAGGCGGTCCACAACCCGCTCTTTTGGAAAACCTTCATCGGGCACGAGACCCTCAGTCGCTTCGCCACTCATCTCGAGGATGAAACCAAGCCCGCGACTTATACGCTGTGGGTGTTCATTAAGGAGACCTACTGGCTGCTGCCGCTCGCGATACCGCTGTCGATGCTGGCGAAGGCGAACGCGAGCGAGGGCCTCGCACGAGCTATCCGCGCCATTCATCCCGCGCTGAAGCTATGGCTCATCTGGCTGGTGGTCGCATTCGCGGCGGCCTGCGCGGTGCAAACCCGGCTGCCATGGTATGTCCTCCCAGCGCTGATTCCGGTCGCGCTGATCGCGGGTTCGATCCTCGGCTGGGCCTTCGCGACGCCCCTCTCGCGAGGCAATCCGCGCGCCATTGCGGGGGTGGTCGCGATGACGCTCCTGCTGCTGTTCGCGCCCGAGCGCATATGGGTAATCTCCAAGACGATTGCCGGCGAGCGCGCCAAAAGCATCCCCAATCTGAAAATCGCCCGCCGCGCACGCGATGCGGCCCGCGAACTCGGCGCGGGCGAGCTCTACTTCGCGGGCGTGGAGCTGCCCGGGCTGGTCTATTACAGCGGGCTGCATTGCAACTTCGTTCAGGCTGCCGAGGCAGATCTCGTCGGGCTCGGGCGCGTGAATGAGGAGCCCATCAGCATGAGCGTGGGCGACCTGGTGCTGGTGCCGATCGCGGGGATGCCCACCCTCGTCGCCAATCTCTACGATGTATGGGGCGTGCCTTCTCCGTTCCTCCCCAACCCGGAAACCGACTAGCGACCTTCGCCGTTCGATGATCCCTTCGGCCTGGACGTGTAGGCTGGATGGATGGTTATCGTCGTGATGGGCGTGTCCGGTGCGGGCAAAACCACCATCGGCAAGATGCTCGCCGAGCAGCTCGGCTGGGAATTCCACGACGCCGACGATCTTCATTCTCCCGCGAACAAAAACAAGATGGCGAGGGGCATCGCGCTCACCGATGCGGACCGCGCGCCATGGCTGGCGAGCATCCGCGAGCTGATCGCGAACAGCTTGACGCGCAACCTCAATGTGGTCCTCGCGTGCTCGGCGCTGAAGCAATCGTATCGCGATGAGATCGTCGTCGATCCCGCGTGTGTGAAGATCGTCTTCCTGAAAGGCAGCCCCGAACTGATCGCATCGAGGATCGCGCATCGCGCGAATCATTTCATGAACAAAGATCTCCTCGGCAGCCAGTTCGATACGCTGGAGGAGCCTCGCGATGCGATCGTGGTCGATATCGCCCCGCCCCCGGAAACCATCGTGGCTAATATCCGCAAGCAACTTGGGCTATGAGCATGCGTAGGATCGCGATCGCCGCGCTCATTGCCACGCTGGCGCTGCTTAGCCTCAACCTACGGAGCACGCCCGCTATGGATACCGTGATTCTAAAAGGAAACCATCCGCGCGAGGCCGCCACGCTCGCCTCGGTCGGCGCTGCGGACCCCAACCAGCAGCTCTCGATGGAAATCAGCCTCGCGGTGCGCAATAAGGCGGAACTCGATCAGCTCCTCGCCGATCAGCAGAACCCGTCCTCGCCACACTTTCGCCAATGGCTGGCGCCCGGCGAATACAATCGGCGCTTCGGCCCCAGCCAGGCCGATGTCGATGCGGTTTCCGAATGGCTTCGCAGCGAGGGCTTTACCGTCCAGCCCGCCTCCAATGGCATGCTGAAATTCTCCGGCACGGTGGCGCAGGCTGAGCATGCCTTCTCGACGCGCATCATGCGCTTCGGTGACGGAAGCACCTACGCGAACGTCGAGGATCCCTCGATTCCCGCGCGCTTTGATGGTGTCATCGCCGCAGTCCTCGGATCTGGACAACATGATGCGCGCGGTCCCGGCCTCGTCGCACTAATCCCGCCCTCCAACAGATGTCCGATTTGACTCTCCGCTACCGTCGAATCATGACGTTTGTTTAAATTTCGTGTTAATTTTGTGTTACGGTGGTCCGTCATCAGACGGAGCCGGAAATCACGCGAGCAATCAGGCAACGAAAGTAACGATGGAGAGCGGAGTTACACCAACATCACGGAGCGCGGCCTCGCTGACCGCCATAATTGCGAGCCATTCCTGGCCGACCGGCGACTACACGAATGCGCTCAGCCTCTTGAAGCTCGGTGCTATCGTCAATTTATATTTCCTCGCGATGACGCTCGGGTCGGGCGCCGCCGATCCCTATGTCGTGCTCCCCGCGCTGATCCTCTTCGCAGTGTCGGCCTATCGATGCCTCTACCCGGTGCGCTATGAGCATGACGTGGTTTTCCATGCCTCCCTCTTCTCGTCGATCTTCGTTACGCGACTGCTCGCGACATTCGCAGAGGTCGCCTGGATCTTTTTGTTCGCGTATATCCTGCGCCTGTTCAACCTCAATCATGTCGGATGGGTCACCGCGCTCTCATGGCTGATGGTCGCGCAGGTCGTTATCAGCCAGTGTTTCGTATGGACGGCTATCCTGACCGAGCGCCTCGAACTCTACTTCTACGAGGAATCCGGCTGGCTGCTGATTTTCACCGCCAACGCGATCGCGAGCGCTTATCTGTACCTGACAATCGGTGGCGCGCTTGGCGGTAAAGAAGTGCTGCTCCTGCTGAGCGTGCTCTTCGGCATTGCATATCTGCCCTTCGAGACCGCGCATCTGGCGAGCCTGCGCGCCGAGATGAAGAGGAACCCCTCCCCTGCCGCAAACAACGCCTCGATGCCGATACTGCGGCGCCTCGCGACTGATGTGACGCGCTCGATGATGGTGAAAAACCCTCGCACCGATGCGGCCTCATGGGGCGGCTTCGTCGGCATGCTCTGGATGTACGGTTATTGCGCCACGCTGGTCCCGCTCTGGATGTACTACATCGTGACGGTGCTGCATCCGCACTAATCTCCTCCTCCCAGAAGGGACGCGGAAGCCGCTGAGGCGGAGCAAAGTGGAGCCCGAAGCGAAATTAGAAAGACGCGCCATCCGATGGCGCGGGTGAGTGTCCCTTAGAAAATACAATTCTTCCCCTCTGTTCTTCTAGCGCTTGTCATCCTGAGCGAGGCGGCCGAGTCGCCAAGCTCGCGTGTCGCGAGCGTCTCCAGACGGACCTACACGTCAGCTGCGTGGCCTTGAGGCGCACAAAGCGCTACTGTCAGTTTATGGCAGCCGACGCAGAATACATCCAAGCGGCGATGCGCGCGGCGCACTTCGAACAACAAGGCGCGCAGTGGTTTGGATCGATCCCGCAACTGCCGGGACTATGGTCAACTGGCGCGACCCTCGATGAAGCCCGCGATGACCTGCGCGACGCCCTCCATTCCTGGATAGACGTCCACGTTAATGAGGGCGGCCATCGCCTACCGGACATCGACAGTTTCGACACGCAGCGACCTCAGCAGTCATCGAAAATAAGCAACTAAGCGACCCCTACGGCGCGGTAGAACAAGTGCCGAGTCTATCTCCCTGTTCTTATGCCGAACTGGTGCGCAAACTCCGGCGATTGGGTTACGAGAAAGGACCGATCGGCCGCGGAAAACATCAAATCATGACCGGCGCGCGCGGAACGGTGAGAATTCCAAATCCTCATCGAGGGGATATCGGCCTCGACCTGCTTGGCTGGATTCTGAAAAGCGCGACAATTTCGCGCGACGAGTGGAACAACGCGTAAAGTTTTTCCGTCGCTGACCGAATCATGTCGAAGCTGCCGAAAGGAGACCTCGATGCCGATACTGCAGCGCCTTGCGACGGGTGTGACGCGCTCGATGATGGTGAAAAACCCTCGCACCGACGCGGCCTCATGGGGCGGTTTCGTCGGCATGCTCTGGATGTACGGTTACTGCGCCACGCTGGTCCCGCTCTGGTTTTACTACATCGTGATGGTTCTGCATCCGCACTGATCTCCTCTCCCAGAATGGAGAGGACGCGCCATCTGATTGCGCGGGTGAGGGTCCTTTAGAAAATACAATTCCTTTCTTCTCTCGCTGCGCTCTTCAACTTGTCGTCCCGAGGTGACCGCGGAAGGACCTACCCGCAGCGATTTCCCTGGGCCGCCCTACCGGCGTATAATCAATCCTACGAAAGGGATCAATTATGGAGTTTACTCCTACCGAGGCCGCAGCAATCATCGATCTGCCTGTTCGCTTCGTTCAGAAAGCAATCGATGAAGGCCCTCTTGGCGCGGCGCGAAACCGCAAAGGTCGCGCTTTGGATCTCGAAGATCTAGTCTTCCTTTATCTGATTGGCCGCATAGATTCAGGATTTGTCAGGGTGACCGCTGCGGCGAAGCGACAACTTCGAAAGAAACTCGGCGAGTCCCTTCGTGCGGGCACTGATCTTGACCTTGGCGGGTGCATCTTCCAGCTTAAGTCCGCGTTCCGCGCGATCCGGAGGCGGCTCGCGCAACTTCAGAAAGCCAAGCGCAAGGTCGTTTCAGATCCAGAAATCCGCGGCGGGCTGCCAGTCATCAAAGGCACCAGGATCGGCGTCTACGAAATCGCCGCGATGCTCGAACAGGAGCCAAACGAGGACGAATTCCTCGAGGAGTATCCCTCCCTCAAAGCAGAGGACCTCGAATCCGCAAGGATTTTTTCCGTCGCGTATCCGCGTCGCGGACGCCCTCCGCGCCATCCGTGGCACGTTGCTCAGAGGCCGCGCGAAGTTACGGCGTGAAATTTCTGATCGATGAGTGTTGCGCCAAGAGCCTGACGCGGATTGCTCACGCCGCCGGGTTTGAGGCTCATCACGTCGTCGAGCTCGGACTTGCCGGCTGCCAAGACTATGAACTTAAGGACATTATTCTTCGGGAAGAGTTCACCTTCGTAACCAACAACGCCGAAGATTTCCTCCGCATATTCAAGCTGATGGAGCTTCACTCCGGGCTGATCATTCTCAAACCAAACGTGTGGCGCGATCAGCAACGAGAGCTATTTAGTCTCGCATTGACAGAGGTGAAGCGACGTCAACTCACGGACTTAGTTAACCGCGTGGTCGAAGTCGATTTTGAGGGCGCGGCGATTTACGATTTACCAGCGCCGCAGTAAATCTTCGAAGAAGGCGCCGACGAGAGCGAAGCGGTAGGGTTGAGGCGACACCACCATGGCACAACGAGGGTTCGTAAGTCCGATACACTTGCTGAACTCAGATGAAAAGGTTCTGGATATCCTCGACCAGACCAACAAGTACCTGACGGATCAGAAAGACGATGGCGCTCGAGACATCAACGAGCACCTATGGGCATACCGGTCCCTTATCGATTTGGTGCCGGAAACGGTCGAGCAATTCTGGTCGGGACATACCTTCCCACTCACCGAAGGAGAATACGAGCTCGAAAGCTCGATAGTGCTTAGCAAGCTCGGATTTTATACGCACGCGATCAGCGCGCTCCGAAATGTGCTCGAACTAGGTTGCTTATCCGTCTACTGGGATATCCGCGGCCCAGCTCACATCGACGCCCAAGGATGGCTCCGTTCTTTAGAGGTAACGCCTTTTCGCCGCGCCCTCTTCGCAAAGCTGAAAACCAACACGAATATCCGAGCATTCCATAACAAGCATGGGTTGTTGGGCGAAACTGAAAATCTCTATAAGAAGCTGTGCGACTTCGCCCACACGAGAGGTATTCGCTTTTCGAGTCGGGCACTTAGCCAATCAAACGTCAACACTTTCAACCACGAATCGCTCAAGAAATGGCTTGCGTTCATGACTCAAGTAGTAAGAGTTGTCGTCGCGTTCCATGTTCTCAGATACCCCGTCGGTCTGCAGGACACACCGATCGACGACAAGTTTGGCCTTAACGGACCGGTGGGCGGGTTTTTGCAACCTTTCCAAGCTGAGAGAATCAGGAACCACTATCCGCCGGAGGTGTCTGCTACTCTTCAAAAGATCAGTGACAATGACTCAGAGGCGAAAGAAATGGCGGCTTGGGTTATTGAAAAGCCGGACCTTACAGAAGAGGAGTGGCGGGAACAGATAGAAACGGAGGACAAGCGAGAAATAGAAGCGGCAGGTTTTGACCACTGGCTGAGAGAACAAAAGCAGATTCTGAAGCAAATTCCGCAAACCGAGTTCCCGGAAGCGAGATTACTTCAGGACGATGAGAAAATGGGCGAAGGAGAGGGGATTCTTGAAGTCACGAGTACGATTCGCCAAGAAGAACTGATTTTCGTGACAACGATGGCGTCTCCGACTTGAGAAGAATAGCTTTGTTTGTTGGCTTTTCGCGCCAACACCCTTCGACAAAGTGCCGATAGAATATTGGATGCAGATTCAGATCGGACTACAAGTTACCAAGATCTTTGACGGCAGGTCGTCGTCGGATTCGAGCCTCCAAGGATCAGCCCGATAAGTACAAAAAATAATGCCACATAAAGAGCGCCATGTTGCAGCCAGAACCAGTGTTTTGCCACCATGAATTGCCGAATTGGACCAAGCTTTTTTTCCCACAATTTCTCGATATTCTGGTGAAAATCTGGAATACTTGAGGCAACAACTCCGGCCGAGAAAGCTGCCAGAATCGCCAGAATGATCGCAACCCACATTGGCCATTGTGCGACGTTGAGATGATAGTCCGATGACCCAACTGCCGCGGCACCTACGGTGGCGACGATCAGGCTGAAGCGCGATTGCCACTGGGTATAGTCGAACAGGAGCTTAAGTTCCTCGAAGTCCCGATCCATCATCATCCTCCTGTTTCGCGCCATACATTCGGAGGCAGACCTCTAGTATTCAGCCGTCAACGAGGAGTGGAAACGGCCTTACGCAAATTCTACGATCCCGACAGAACAATTGGAAATGGTACAATGCGGTCGTCGATTGCCTCACTTCTCGCGCTCGGTCACAATATTTGTACAGGGCGGCGCGCCCGAGTCATTCGAGGAGCTCATCAATAGCGATTCATTTTACCGAGAGTAGCGCCAGACTCGCGCATCGCGCGAGTTAACGAGGTGGGAGCTTATCGAGATCTTCGGCGGATGGCTTCCCGGTTCCACAATCGTCAGAGTCGGACAAACCGCGCGGGTGACCGCACGACAAATCCCGGCTCATGTGGGCGGAGCAGAGCATGCTTCGCATTCAAATCTGAAACTCTCCCGACATCATTAGCGTCATTTGAGCGAACACTACCGGAGAATCGGTGCGCGTAGATCCTTCGGGCCGAAGTGGCCGCTCGGGATGACAGAAAAGGAACAGAGCATCGGAGCGCGTGCCGATTGCGGCACCGTCGGGCGAAGACGCCCTCCGGCTCTCACCCGTCTGACACGCTGCTCGCGAAAACAAGGAGCGAGCAGCGCGCCAGCCACCCTCTCTCGCGCAGCGAGAGAGGGGACTAGAAAAAGACGGCCTCGACCACATTCCCCTTCCACTTCAGGGGAAGGGGCCAGGGGTTAGGTCTACAGGAGCATCAGTATGTGCGGAATTGTTGGGTACGTAGGAAAGCAGGACGCCTATCCAATCCTCATAGGAGGATTACAGCGGCTGGAATATCGCGGCTACGACTCCGCCGGGATCGCGACCCTCGTCGCAAACGGCGCGATGCATATCCGGCGCGCCAAGGGAAAACTCGAAAATTTGCGCGCGATGGTCGGGCAGTCGCCGCTGACCGGCCATATCGGAATCGGCCACACCCGGTGGGCCACCCATGGCAAACCGTCCGAAGAAAATGCGCATCCGCATAAGGCCGGGCCCGTCGCCGTCATCCATAACGGGATCGTCGAGAATTTCGTGGCGCTGCGCGCCGCGCTGGTCGCGCGCGGCCATAAGATGAAGTCCGATACCGATACCGAGCTGATTTCGCATCTTATCGAAGAGAATGTCGGGCGCGGGATGCAGTTGACGGAGGCGGTGCGCGCCGCGGTCGGCGAGCTGCGCGGCTCGTTCTCGATCGTCGTGATGTCGGAAAGCGAGCCCGACAAGCTGGTGGCGGCCAAGACCGCGACCCCGATGGTGCTCGGCTATGGCGAAGGCGAGAACTTTATCGCGTCGGACATCCCCGCGCTGCTGGAGCATACGCGAATGACGCTGGTGCTGGAGGACGGGGAACTGGCAGAAGTAACCGCATCCGGTATCAAAGTGATGTTATTTGACGGGACGCCGGTCACCCGGGCGCCGCGGCGGGTCGAATGGAGCTCGGCGGTGGCTACTAAAGGTGGCTATAAGCATTATTTGCGCAAGGAAATCGCCGAACAGCCACAAGCATGGATCGACACGATGGCGGGGCGCGCATCGGCCAATTCGGCCTCCGTCAACTTCGAAACCGACCTGATGCCGCCGGCCGGCGCCGAATCGATCAAGCGCATCGTGATGCTGGGGGCTGGGGCGTCGTGGATAACGGCGAATATCGGCAAATTCATGATCGAGGAAATCGCGGGGGTGCCGGTCGAAGTCGACTATGCCGGAGAGTTTCGCTATCGGCGGCCGCCGGTCGGTGAGGGCACCGTGGTGATGGCGGTGTCGCAGTCGGGTGAGACTGCGGACACGCTAGCCGCGATGGAGGAAGCGGCGTCGCGCGGGGCGCATCTGATTGCGCTGACGAACACGGTGGATTCCTCGATCGCGCGGAGGGCGAACGCGCAGATATACACGCGATGTGGGCCGGAAATCAGCGTGACGACGACAAAATGCTTCATAACGCAGATAGAGGCGTATTATCTATACGCGATACATCTAGGGATAAAGCTGGGCAGGCTATCGGAGAGCCAGGTATCGGAGCTGCTGAAGACCGCCTTCGCCATCCCTTCGCAAATCGAGTCGGTCATCAGCAGCGAACCAACCGTAGTGAAGGTAGCCCGAAAGTATGCATCGGCGACGGATTTTCTCTTCCTCGGAAGAGGTATCAACTATCCGGTGGCCTTCGAGGGTGCGCTCAAGCTGAAGGAGATCTCATACATCCATGCCGAAGGGTATTCGGCCAGTGAGATGAAGCATGGCCCGATCGCGCTCATCGACGACAAGATGCCGGTCGTCGTCCTCATCCCGAATGACGCGCTATTCGAGAAATCCTTGTCCAATATGAAGGAAGTGGAGTCGCGCAACGGCAGGATCATCGCGGTCACCAATCGCAAATCGCCGGAGCTGGAGCGTATCGCCGCCGATGTCATCGAGGTCCCGGAGACCTCGGCGCTGCTAACACCGGTGCTGATGACTCTGCCGCTGCAACTGCTCGCGTATCATATCGCGGTCGAGCGCGGCACCGACGTCGATCAGCCTCGCAACCTGGCGAAGTCGGTGACGGTGGAATAAGAAAGCTGGCCCCTGTCCAATGGATTAGCGCACACCGCCGGATTTGGCGGGCGGTGTGCGCGGATTCTTTTTTGCGATCCGCCGTGTCGTTTCAACTGTTGCAGCATTGTCTGTTGGCTGGGAACGGCCCTTGCTTCTAAAGATTTTGTGATTCCGACGCAGCAGCGACCAGCAGTCGTGCATATATTTATTCTCTAGAGGTCCGACGAGTCCGTTTTCGCCGTCGGACCAACAAGTGGCCGGACTGAAACTTGATCGGAGTAATCTCGTCCTTGATATTGAGTGGTTTGACAGCGCGTGCGCGCGCGAATAGCGTTGAGTATTCGGCGTCGCGAGCTTGCCGTCTTGGCAGCCACGTTCTATATCTCAATCTGATGAGCCAGCCTCATATTCGTCGCTCCTTCCGGCTCCGAAGCGGTCGTTGGTGATTTTGCCAGCTCCGGCATCGTTTCCGGAGCCAGCGGAAAATTTGAGAGCATGAAGCCAAAGTACGAAGGAAAAGATCTACAGGGTCTTGTCGATCTGGGCCGCGAGCAAGGGTACCTGACCTTCGATCAGGTCAATGATTTCCTGCCCCAGGATGTCGCGTCTCCGACCGATCTGCGTGCCGCGTTGGACAGCTTTGAGGACCTTGATATCAAGGTGCTCGAAGAAGTTCCGACCGCCGAAACTGAGGCCGCCGCCGAAGAGGAAGCCGAAGAAGCCGAGCCCGAGGCTCCGGCACCCGCGGCCGCTGCCGAATCGGTCGGCGAATCATCCGACCCGGTCCGCCTCTACCTCAAGGAGATGGGCAACTTCCAACTCCTCTCGCGCGAGCAGGAAGTTGAAATCGCCAAGCGCATCGAGGCTGGCGAGATTGAAGTCGAGGATGAAGTTCTCGGCTCTCCGGTTACCCTCGATCGTGTAATCGAGATCGCCGAGAAGGTGCTCCAGGGCGAGGCCGAACTGCGCGAAATATACGAAGAGAATGACGAGCCCTCGACCGATCCCGACGAGGAACGCGGGCCCGAGGCGGACGAGAAGCAGCTCAAGAAGCTGACCGTCTCGCTTAAGAAGCTCAGCGAGATTCGCGACCGCCTCAATGAATTCGAAGAAGAGCTGTTTCATAGCAAGGTTGGACCGCGGCGCAAGCCCAAACTGGAGAAGGATTACCTTCGCACCAAAGACAAGGTGAAGAAGGAGTTGCGCGACATGGCGCTGTCGCCGCGCCTGCAAGAAGCCATCATCGGCGAGATGCGTCGCTTGCTGCATGAGTTCGTCAATTCCGAGCGCCTGATCGCGCGCTATGAGGAAGAAACCGGGCGCACCAAGAACCAGCTCATCAAAGAAGCGGGGGAGGCCGAAGATCGCCGCCACGTGCTCAAGGTCGGCGACAGCCGCGAAAACCTGCTCGATATCGCGCAGCGAATTCGCGACGCTCAGAAAGCCATCAAGGCGATCGAGAAACGGGTCAAGGCCAACGGCGAGGACTACGCACGCAAACTCGAAACCATCGCGGCCGGCCAGAGCAAGAGCCGCCGCGCAAAGAAGGAATTGACCGAGGCCAACCTGCGCCTCGTGGTCAGCCTCGCCAAGCGCTACACCAATCGTGGGCTGGGGTTCCTCGACCTTATCCAGGAAGGCAACATCGGCCTGATGCGCGCGGTGGACAAGTTCGAGTATCAGCGCGGTTACAAATTCTCCACCTACGCGACCTGGTGGATTCGCCAGTCGATGTCGCGCGCGATCGCCGACCAGGGCCGCACCATCCGCATCCCGGTGCATATGGTCGAGACCATCAACAAGCTGCTGCGGGTCACACGGCTGCTGGTGCAGCGTCTCGGCCGCGAGCCGAGCCCGGAAGAAATTGCCGAGCAGATGGAAATGCCGCTCGACAAGGTCCAGAAGGTCCTCAAGATCGTCAAAGAGCCGATTTCGCTCGAAACCCCGATCGGCGATGAGGAAGAAAGCTCGCTCGGGGATTTTGTCGAGGACGAGTTGGCGCCTTCGCCGGTCGAGGCGGCGATTCAGGGCAACCTCGGCGAACAGACCCGCAAAGTTCTCGCGACGCTCACTCCCCGCGAGGAGCAAATCCTGCGCATGCGCTTCGGTATCGGCCAGAAGACCGACTACACGCTCGAGGAAGTCGGCAAGCAGTTCGCGGTTACCCGCGAGCGCATCCGCCAGATCGAGGCGAAGGCGCTACGCAAGCTGCGCCAGACCGGCCGCTCGCGCAACCTCGAGGGTTTCCAGGAACGCGAGTAGTCATTCCCCTCACGTAAAAAAAAGCGGCCCGGTCATCGGGCCGGTTTTTTTTATTGACCTTCGAAGACGAGCCTGTCGACAGCATCGTTTCCTCTTGGGACAGTGGCTGCATTTGCACCCTCGTCGACGATTGCATACCATTACGGTATGCAGATGATGGGCTGGACGCTGGTATTCACCGCCGCCAGCCTCGAACATCTAGCCGAGCGCGACATTGATGCTGATGACATAGCGGACGCAGTTTTTGGTCGCCACGGTCCCGCCCGCGTCCGGCGGGGCGGGCGCGGAGCTCGCACAAGATGGTTCGTCGTGGCGCCATTGGCGCACGGCGAGTTTTTGACTTGCGTGCTTCGCGCGGCAGAGGCACGCGACCTCGATGATGAGGACGTGTTCATCGTGCCGCCCGTGGACGTGGCGGGTCAACGTCTCGAATTCGACCCGTCGATGCGGCTGTGCGTAAGTGCCCGGATGTCGGCGCCGGATGAGATCCGGAGTTATCGCGCGTGGCGCCGCAGCAAAGGAGGAAGAAGATGACTGCAAAAAAATACAAGCTGCCAAGCTTCAAGAGCGATGACGCCGAGCGTAAGTTCTGGAGTCGCCACAGTGTTGAGGAGTTCGGCGACCACGTCGAGGATCTCGACCTCCAGATTCGACCGGCGCGCACGGAGCAGATTGCGGTGAGGCTTTACAAAGATGACCTAGAGACCCTGAAGAAGCGAGCGAAACGTCGTGGAATCGGCCACACGACGTTAGCTAGAAGCATCGTAGAGCGCTGGCTCGCCACCTCGCAGCGTTAAAGTCGCCCGCCCAAATTGCGCCAGACCGGCCGCTCGCGCAACCTCGAAGGTTTCCAGGAACGCGAGTAGGCGGTTAGATACGTCAATGAAGGACCGCTGTCTTCGGGAGCGGTCCTTTTTCTTTGCTCACCAGGTGTCCGTGGCGTGTCATTTCGGATAGGGATCCCTTCGTCATTCACGTCGAACGATACCGGCTGACGCTCCTGCGAAAAGCGCTACCAGCGCCCAACCTGACACGACTTCCAAGCATAGCCAAAGTCGCAGCAACCAGCCCCAAGGAACGATCCAGTCCGACGGCTTGCAGAAGCACCACTCGAAATACTCTGCGCGTGGCCACCAATGATCCGCCTGTCGAAACGCGTGTATTGGTAGGAAGGTATCTAGGGAATAAAGAATCGGGGACAACGCTGACGACTCTTCGTGAGGTGGGACTGGAGTCATCAATCCTCTCCCGAAGCAGACGAACATCGATCCAAGAAGGACGATGAAGATCGCCCAGCAGAGCACCCCAAAATCGTGGTTCGTAGCCGTAGCCGATTGTTCGGTAAAATAATCTGCCGATTCGCTGCAAAGCCGACAACGAGTCCCCGGCGCTTCGCCGATTCTCGAGGGCAATCAAGATTTTCCTCGCTGCGCTATCGTGTCCACCGGACCTCAGAGCACGCGCTAGCGCGTGAAAGGATTGCGGACTGAAATTTCGCTGCAGGTTAAGCCACCTTAACCTCGCTTCGCCATCCGTTGGTGAACCTGGAGCAAGAGCGCCGTACTCGAAGCCGTCCAAAAAGAGCATTCCCTCTTTGGGCCAGCTTGCCTCGTCATCTGTCAATTGCCCCACGCGGGCGTGCGAAAGATCGACGGGTCCTTCCGGCTTCGACGCGAACTCCCTGAGCGAAAGTGTCGAACCGATCGTCGCTCGTTCGAGCCAGAGGCCTTCTTTGAACGATCCGCCGTCGCAAGAAAGCGTCCCGCGAACACTTGCGCCATTTAGCACTACTCTGCCGTTCCCAACAAAATCACGGCCCAGTGACAAATCCGCGTCCAACAGGACTCCGTCCAAGCCGAGCGCGTGACTGCCGGGGTTGCTAAAGGTTCCTCCATCGCAAATGAGCTGACCGCTGATGCGAGCGCGCAGCATCCTCACTTCTCCAACAGCAGTAAACCCATCGGACAGGAAGGCTCCGCCCGAAATGATTGCGCCATCCGCGCCCAAGGCATACCTATTGGCTTTTTTCGAATTGTCCGCTCCGGCAGTTGAGCTCTCCATAGATGGTAGTTTTAAGAAGACTCACGTCACCTCTCGCATGAAAACCTTGCCCCAAGAATATCCCTCCGGTGACCCGAGCGCCTTCGACGTCTAGGGCGACGTTTGCTACTTCTAATTGCGCGCTCTCGCAGTTCAACTGACTTGCTATCAGGGACCCTTTAAGTTGATGCGTCCTCGGCTCCGGAAACCCCTGTTAAGAAACAGGCTACCATCTATTCGCTCACGTTCGCCTTCTATGCCTGACGCGTAGCTTCCCCCCAGAGCGATCGTAAGAGACATGGCATCTACAATATTAATCGGCTCTTCGATGTAGCACTGAATCAAGGCTAGGCGATATCGGAGCGCCGCACCGCCAAAGTCCAGCCTTCCTACAATTTTCGCGCCTTTGATAAAAATTCCCCTCGTGTGAACGCTCCAGCCAGACCACAAGCCCATTGCGAGGGTGTAGATAATTTCGGCCCGAATGGTTCTCTCCTCGCCCCAAGAGTCTCCCTTTGTGGGGTCGTCGGCGGTTCCATCGCTGGAAAGGAAATCTGCTGCCCCGCCTTCCTTGGCAGCATAAATGAGCTTCGCTTCACTTCCTGAAGGCTGATAAGGAAGAACCATTTCCGATACGCTATGTCGAGATTCAGTCTCGATCAACTTGCCCTCGGCGAGTCTAACACGAAGCGTTGCTCACTAAGGACATCTCTTGACCCCTCGCTCCTAAGTCGTTCTTCGAGGGCGGCGATACGTTGGTACCGACAAATGGTTCGGTTCGAAAATGAAAAGCGGCACTCTAAAGTTTCTGTCTCCCTCATTTGACAGCCTTCGCCTCCTTCAATTTCGCGATCTCCTCCGCGATGAAGCCGCTCGCGCGCAGCACCTCCTCCGTGTGCTCACCCAATAGTGGAGGCCGCGTCACGCGACCGGGAGTCTCCGATAGCTTCGCTGCCAGGCCGGTCGTCAGGTAAGTGCCTATCGCGGGATGCGGCAGCTTGAGCAACATCTCGCGCGCCGCGGTCTGCGGATGATTGAACATCTCCTCGATGGTGAGAATCGGTCCCGCCGGAATTCCTTCCCGATTGAGGAGATCGATCCAGTACTGCGCCGGATGCGCCGCCAGCGCCCGGTTGATCTCGGCGGTCAGCGCGTCGCGGTACTTGAGGCGATGGCCGGTGCCGGTGAAACGATTATCTTTGGCAAGCTCCGGACGCCCGATGACGCCGACAAACTTGCGCCACATCGCCTCGTTCCCCACCGCGATGTTGAAGACGCGATCGGAAGCCTTGAAGACCCCATGCGGCGACGACAACGGATGATTGTTGCCGGCAGGTCCAGGGGTGTGGCCGGTATCGAAATAAATTCCGGCCGACCAGCTCAGGATGCTGACGATGGACTCGAGCAGCGAGGTTTCGACCCGCTGGCCGCGGCCGGTGCGATGGCGCGCCTCGAGCGCGAGCAGGATTCCCTGCGCCGAAAAAATCCCGCCGAGTAGATCGCATATGGCGATGCCGACCCGCGTCGGTCCGCTCTCCGCGGTGCCGGTCACGCTCATCAGCCCAGACATCCCCTGTGCGATCTGGTCGAAGCCGGGATAATCGCGCAGCGGCCCGGTCGACCCGAAGCCCGAGATGCTGCAGGTGATGATCCTCGGGTTGCGCCTCGATAGCGCCTCGTAGCCGAAACCCATCGCCTCGATAACGCCGGGCCGGAAATTATCGACCAGGACGTCCGCGGACTCGAGCAGGCGCATCAGGACCGCGCGGCCCTGAGGATTTTTGATATCGATTTGGACGCTTTTCTTGGAACGATTCGAGCTAAGGAAGAAATAGTTGTCCTTGCCGGAATACTTGCCCAAATCGGCGCGCGCCCCTTCAACCGGCTCAACTTTGACGATCTCGGCGCCATAATCGCCAAGAATTTGCGTGCAAAACGGACCCGCGAGGTAGCGGGTGAGGTCAATCACCTTAATGCCGGCCAGCGGCGGAGCTTCGCTCATAGCAGCCTCCTGGGATTTTTGAGCGTAACTAACATCTTCAAAGCGCGTCTTATTCAGATGATGGAAACTTACTGGAATAGTGGGACGGCCGGCACCTATAATCAACGCATTCCAATGACGCTTCTATCCCGGAAGACGGGCGTTCGATTGCTGGTGGCGGCCGTCCTGATCATCGCGGTCTCGGTCTACTTTCTCCGTGGCCGTTCTGGGGGCGCACAGTACGTCACCGCCGCGGCCTCCCAGGGCGATATCGTGCAGGCCGTCACCGCAACCGGAACCGTCAATCCGGTGGTGACGGTACAGGTCGGCACTTACGTCTCCGGACCCATCGTCCAGATGCTGTGCGACTTCAATACGCAGGTCAAAAAAGGCCAGTTGTGCGCAAAAATCGATCCCAGCACCTATCAGGTCACCCTCGACCAGGCGCAGGCCAACCTCGCCAACGGGATCGCGCAGCTGCACAAAGATCAAGCCACCCTCGACTACGCCAAGGTGACTTACGAACGCGACCAGCGATTGATCCTGGAAAATGTCATTTCCCAGGACGCTCTCGACAGCCAGAAGGCCACCTATGAGGCGGGGGTTGCACAGGTCGGGGTCGATAACGCGAGCATCCTGCAACAAGAGGCCTCGGTGCGGGCGGCCAAGGTTAACCTCGGATACACCAACATTATCTCGCCGGTGGATGGGACGGTGGTAGCCCGCAACGTCGATATGGGTCAAACGGTCGCCGCGAGCTTCCAGACCCCCACGCTGTTTTTAATCGCGCAGGACCTCACCAAGATGCAGGTCGATACCAACGTCAGCGAATCCGACGTGGGTCCGGTGCAGGTCGGCCAGAAAGCCGGCTTCACGGTCGACGCTTTTCCGGATCGCACTTTTTGGGGCTCGGTCGCCCAAGTTCGGCAGTCACCGATCACGGTACAAAACGTCGTCACCTACGATGTCGTGCTCGCGGTTTCCAATCCCGAGCTCCTGCTGAAGCCCGGGATGACAGCGAACGCCAGGATCGTTACTGCCGAACGCGATGACGTCCTCAAAGTGCCGCTCCAGGCGCTGCGGTTTTCGCCGTCCGGCGCGGAGGAGCATCCGCATCATCATGGTGGAGGCGGCGAGGGCAAAACCCCACATTCCGATCGCAATGGACATGTTTGGGTGTCTGAAGGTGGCAAACTTCGCCGCGTTAATGTGGTTCGCGGTCTCGACGACGGTAGCATGGTCGAAATCGTCAGCGGCGATCTCAAGGCCGACGACCAAGTGGTGATCGATCAGGTGAATGCGGGCCCCGCAGGTATCAAACGGCCGGGCAGCCCAGGAGCCGGGGGCCCCATGGGAATCCCGCATCACCTTTAGAGTCCTCGCGGTGACTAAATCGATTCGCGGAAGTCACGTAATGCCCGATATCGTCATAGAAGTTCGCGACCTCACCAAGACCTACCACCTCGGCGACGTCGAGGTGCGCGCACTGCGCGGAGTCAGCCTCACCATCGAGCGCGGCGAGTTCGTCGCGATCATGGGCGCCTCGGGCTCCGGCAAATCGACCCTGATGAACGTCATCGGATGCCTCGATCGTCCCAGCACCGGAACCTACCTACTGGAGGGCGTCGATGTCGCATCGCTGACCGAGCCGGAGCTGGCGGGAATCAGGAGCCGGCGCATCGGGTTCGTGTTCCAGAGTTTCAACCTGCTCTCGCGGACCAGTGCGATCGAGAACGTCGAGCTGCCGTTGCTTTATTCGGGCGACATGGCCGAGAGCGCGGCGCGGGCGCGTGCATCACTGAAGCTGCTCGGACTGGAAGGCCGCGAGCGCAGTCATTCGAATCAGCTTTCCGGCGGACAGCAGCAGCGCGTGGCGATCGCGCGATCGCTGATCAACAATCCCGCCATTCTGCTCGCCGACGAACCGACCGGTAACCTCGACTCCGTGACTTCCACGGACATCATGACCACCCTGCAGAAGCTCAACAGTGAGCGCGGGGTGACGGTGATCCTCGTGACTCACGATGCCGAGGTCGCCGAGTATGCCGATCGCGTCATCACGTTGCGCGACGGCGTGATCGTTTCGGACCATCGCGAGCGTTCGCGTCATCGTGTCCCTGCGGCGATGACTACTTCCGAAACCCATCCCTCTATAGAATCCAGCGCTACCCTGGTTGCGGCGGTCGAAGGCGAGGCGGCGGCATCACAGCGATTCGGCGTGATGGCGCTTAAGGCAGCCGCGCGCGCCTTGGCTCGCAATAAACTGCGCTCCGCCCTCACGATGCTCGGAATCTTCATCGGCGTCGCCGCGCTGATCGCGATGGTCGCCGTCGGTCAGGGCGCAAATCAGGCGGTCAAGGAGCAAATCGCCAGTCTTGGCACTAACTTGTTGATCGTGCTGCCCGGCGCGGTGACTGCCAGTGGCGTGCGCAATGGTTATGGCAGCCGCTCGACCCTGCGCGCCTCGGATGGCGAGGCGATCACCAAAGACGACTCCGCGGTCTTGATGGTGAGCTACCTCGATCGGCAAACTGCGCAGGTCGAAAACAGCAATCTGAATTGGAGCACCACCATCAACGGGGTGACGCCCAACTATACGCAGATTCGCGACTGGGCGGTGGTTTCCGGCCGCGAACTGACCCCGGAGGACGAGCGTTCCGCCGCGCTGGTGTGCCTGCTCGGCAACACCGTGGTGCAGAATCTCTTCGGCGAGCATCAGGATCCGGTGGGCACCACTATCCGGGTGAAGAACGTCGAGATGAAAGTGGTCGGCGTGCTCGCCACCAAAGGCCAATCGGGGATGGGACAGGACCAGGATGACGTGGTGCTGATTCCTTTCACCACCGCTGAGCGCAAAGTCCTCGGCGTCGCTGCCCCGATCGCGCAGGCGGTCGCCTCGACCACCGCAACCCTGCAAAATCCGTACGCCAGCACGCCCAACGCAACCGCGATATACAACGCCAGCACCACCGTTATCAGTCCCTTCGGCGCGCCGCCGAAGCTTACCGGCGTGGTGCAGGTAATTTTCGCCGAGGCGCGCAGCGAGGACCTGCTCCCTGATGCGATTCAGCAAATCACCGACACGCTGCATCAGCGCCATCACATCCAGGCCGGCAAGGACAACGATTTCGACATCCGCAACCTGAGCGAAATCGCCAAGGCCGCCGAGAGCAGCAGCCACGTGATGGCGCTGTTGCTGGCGGCGGTCGCCTCGATCTCGCTGCTGGTCGGCGGCATCGGCATCATGAATATCCTGCTGGTCTCGGTGACCGAGCGCACGCGCGAGATCGGGATTCGGATGGCGATTGGCGCGCGCCGAGTACATATCCTGCTGCAATTCCTGGTCGAGGCGGTTCTGCTCAGCGCGATTGGCGGAGTCGCCGGCATCCTGGCGGGAATCGGCGCTTCGCAGAGTATCTCGGCGTTAGCAGGATGGCCGACCCTGCTGTCCTACAACGCGGTTATCGGAGGCTTTTTGTTTTCCGCGGCAGTGGGAATCTTTTTCGGATACTATCCGGCGCGCAAAGCCTCGATGCTGAATCCGATCGACGCACTCCGCTACGAATAGAATCGCGCGGCAGCCCCACTCTCGTCTGCTCGCGGGCGCGTGTTGCGCGGGGGCCGCGATCGACTTGACTCGCTTGGCCGCGCGTCTAATCCTACAAAATGTAATATTTCGCGTCTTGGGGAGGGATCTGCGATGTCGAAGTTTCCTGCCTTGCGAACCGTCGTTGCCGCGATTGGACTGTCGATCGTGCTGGCTGTTTCAGCACATGCCGAAGTGGCACCGGGCAATGTGATCACGCCGCAAAATGCGACCCTGGTGAAAGACCTCGTTTCCCCTGGAGTTTACTACCGCGTCACCATGGGTATGTCGATGGATATTGTCGCGACCGACCGCGTCAACTGGCCGCCTCCGTATCGGGAAGCGACCGAAAAATATTCCGGCCAGGTGCGCCTGAGCGCCGATCATCGGACGCTCGAGGGTTACGTGGCCGGTCAGCCGTTCGCGCTGCTCGACCAGAACGATCCCGACATCGCCACCAAGATCATCTGGAACAATGTCTTCCGGCCGATCACCACCGACGACTACGATCTACGGTTCTTTGACTGCCAGGAGCAGTATCCGAAGCTGGGTGGGGAGCATCGCGTGATCAATGATACCCAGATCGGCCACTACGCGGGCTACAATCTGGTCGGCCGCACCGAGGTCGAACCGCTTCCAGTGGATCCGGATTTTCTGGTGTCGGAGCGCATTTGGCTGTTCGCGTTATACCCGGTGCTCGCGCCCGAGGACCAGCGCGGAGTGGGAATGATCCGCTATCGGTATGCGGATCCGAATCGCGGAGATGATTCCTGGACCTGGCAGGCTGGTGCGCGCCGGGTCCGCCGGCTCGACGAAGCCATCCTCAGCTCCAATACCGGAACCGAAACCTTCGATCCCGATCATTATTCCGGCTACAACCCGAAGACCGAGCAGTACAATTACAAATTCCTCGGCGAGCAGAATATGCTGGCCTGCGTTCATGCAAAGCATTCGCCGGAGGTAACCTGTTCGACCGACGCGGGCGCCTCGGCGTGCCCGGAAGACTGGGAGATGCGCCATCTCTACATCGTGGAATCGGACCCCCGCGAAGGCGGCAAGCAATCGACCAATGTGCTGGAAAGTAAGACCGTGATCTATCTCGACGCGGAGGTATGGTTCGAGCCTTACGTCGATACCTACGATCGCAAGAACCAGTTGTGGAAGAACAACCTCTACTGGCTCGCCTATCGCGATCGCCCGGTGCCTGACGCGAAGGTCGCCATCTATCCCTTCAAGCGCGAGTTCGTGGTCGGCTCCAGCGCGCTTGATGAGCAGGGCGGACGTTCCGCGATGTGCTATTTGCCGGGCCAGACTACCCCCGAGCGTGAGTGCTGGTACATCAACATGGGCGCCATTGACAAGGATTTCTGCACCGTCCGCGCAATGGTTGCGGCCGCGCCATAGCAGGCTGTTGAAAAAGTCATTTCAACAGCCTGCGCCCTCACTCTTGTCTCTCCCAGTAGAGAGAGAAGATTAAGGAATGCAGCCAGTTTTAGGATTCAGGGTGTTGAAAGGAAACTCCAACTCGTAGGCCTCAAGGCGTTTTTCAACACCCTGCTAGGATGAATTTTCCCGCCGCGTGCACGCGGCATAGAGTTGGCGGCGAACCACAGAAGAGGCGCCTTCAACCGCAAATTCTTGGTGCGCGCTCCGTCCGCAACTGTGGCTCCGAAGTGCACCACAGCCTGGCGGTCTAGCACTATCGTCACCACGAAGCGGCGAGGGCGAGCGGCCGGCCGACAAAGTCTGCTCGGGCGTCCAGGGCCAAGACCCGGAGACTTAGCAGGATCTACCTGATTTCACGCGCGCACCGATCGTTCCACCTTCGCGCTCACAGCGGGTTGAACTTGCCGGCACTCTTGAACTTGACTTGAACGTCGCGAATCTCCGCGAGGACCTTGCTCCGAATCTCAGGCGTATCCTCGTTCAGATAAACGTTTAGCGCTGCGCTTGCCGGATCGTCGCCCGCTCCAATCCCGACCGCCACGATCTCATGATTGGTCAGGAGCTTGCGGGCGTGATTCTCTTTGACCGCACGCACTTGCTCGATTGCCGTACGAAGTCCGGTGTTCATTTCGGGGGCGGACGAAAAATCAAAGTGTTGCGCCGCAGTACCCACGGTACACTGGTTGTCTCCGACCAGGGTTACCTTGAACTTGGTCAGGATGGTTTGGATCGGGGTAACTGCCACGATTTGGCCGCCGGAGTCCGGGCCGAACGAGCTCCCACCGGTGGCGGCAAATAGTATGCCGATCGCTTGGGGGCATTCGAAAGTGTCGGTGATGACCAGCGCACCCGAATCGCCCTGGGTGGCAAACGTACAACCGCCGCTGGAAGTTGAGCCCGGGGCCGCACCAAAAACCAGGATCTGGTGATCGAAGAACGCAACGCCTGACGCCGCCGCATTGTCGGTCGCCGGATAGACCACTGAACCCATCGCGTCGAAAGCATCGATTAATCCGGTCGTCAGACAGCTCGATCGCCCCATTTTTATAACCGGCAACCCGTCCAGCAGGTTGTTGAAATCAAACGGCGTGGTGCTGATTTGTCCGATGTTGAGGATTCTGCCCTCCGGATCCACACCCGGCACGGACGGTCCGGCCGGACCCTGGTTGGCGTTGACGACTTTGGCAATCGCCGCATCCATCGTGTTGGTGCCCTTGGTGAATGCGAGGGGGGACCACTTGGAAAGCTGTGCTACGACGTCGGTTGGGTCCTGCCAGCATCCGAGGTCAACCAGGCCCGGCTGGACGATCGGCTCATTGACCGCGGCAGTGCCGCGGGTCGCGCTGTTGCGTGCCAGCACATGATCGGATCCCAGGACATAGTGATTTCCGCTGCTGTCCTGCACCAGGGCGCCGAGGGTGCCGGTGCCGCAGCTAGTACTTCCGCTTACCGTCGATACGCTGTTGTAGTTGCCTCCCGAGATTCCAAGAAATGCGGGCGGCTCGGCCGCGCCGGTCGCGCAAATCGCGGGGCTCCCATTGGGCAGTATCGAAATCGAACATACCCCTGGCGAGGGAGTGGCGGTTGGGGTAGCGAGGGTTTGCGCCCTCGCGCGGCCAAACCCAAGAATGAGACTTGCGGTCAGCAGGACCATACCCAACGATAAGCGTAATTTCATGTTCCCCCCAGTTGACCGGTCGTGGAATGTCAACTGGATCCAGTATGTGTCTACATTTTGGCGCGAAGCAATACCGACAGACGGATTTTGGATCGGGTCGGCCGGAAATTCGGTCGCAATGATTTTTCCCCTCCGCGGCGGTTGATCTATCCGACTACCTAACGTATGTTAGGTAGACAGTGAGGGAAACATAATCGCATGTCGAATGAATCAAAACTCAACTTCTCCTGGGAAGAGTTGCTCGAGAATCCGAAATACCATCGCACTCTGATCGTGAACGATCGCCGATGCCACGGCGGCTTCGACCCAGACGGCAATTATCAATCTCCGCGCACTGTATGGCGCAACCCCGCCATCAAGGCATGGCAGGAGCAGCATCTGGCGACCTCACCTACGCCGCTAGTCGAGGTGCCGCGCGATGTCGTTCCTCCATACACTCCCAATGTCGCGCAGGCGCGCTTCCTGTTGAAGAACGGGGTACGCGAGCCGCTCATCCGCATCCTGACCGAGATCGCGATCGTCGAGGGCTTCGGCGCCTTCATCCGCGAGCTCCCGGTGCCCGCACTGAAGAGTTTCATCCGCGAAGATGTGACCGGCACCGCGCTCGCGCATCTGACCGGCGGCCTGTTCGAGGCGCACGCCCGTGACGAAGCTGGATGGGATGCCGAGGGTGGCCATAAGCAGATGTGGGAAGCGGCTCGTGACGCGGCTCTTTCCAACCCGAGCATTTCACCAGAAATTTTCGCCGCGATCATGGCGCGTCGCAGCGCTAGTCCGCCGCAGGCGCTGTTTCCCGAACTCGGCGATCCGGTCGAGCGGCTGATCCGTTTTATGGTCGATGTGCTCGCGATCGAGGTGTTCGCGGCCTCAACCTTTGCATGGGCCGAAGCGGTACTGTCCGACCCCGAAATATCCGACGCCCCTGTGGATGCGGCGAACCTGGTGCGCTACATCCGCAGCGACGAAGCCCCGCACGTGGAATATCTGCGTACGGCGTTATCCGAGATCAGCGCGCGGACCTTGCTGACTCAGGATGGCAAGGAGATCGCCGGCGGCACGGTCGTCGATGCGCTGATGGCGCGCACGCTCAAGAACATGATGCGTCAACGCTCCGTCGATCGTCCGGCAATGCTGCGCGAGCTCATCCGCAACAATGCGCATGGCAAAGATGCGGAGAGTCTGCTCGCGGAATTCGAATCGCTCGGGACGCCATGGGCGCCGCCTGCGCGTTTCGCGCCGAAAACCGAGGCGCCGGCCGCGAACGTCAGTTACTGATGCGGTTACGTTGCCCGGCTGGACATGCCTCAGAAAATGCAAAAACAAACCCATTTCCCGGCATCGCCGAGAAGTGGGCCTGAGGCTCTGCGAAGGGCCTCCAAGCGCACGATGTCGATTGTCAAAAGCGCGAAAACAAACCCACTGCGAGCATCGCGGGCGGTGGTCCTGAGCGCCGCTCTAGGAACCTGGAATGGCACGGGGCATCGCCGAGAAAAGCGCAGGAACAAACCCACTTTATCCTTGAAATAACTACCTTTTCCTAGGCATCGGATTGTACGTTCGCATTACCGACGTTACGTCGATATAGACTTTGCAGCTATCATTGATAATCTTGTCAATGATGATTGACAAAATGCTCAATCGTTAGTACGTCTGGAAGCTCGATGCCGAAAACGACTGCCAAGCGGCGCCGGGCACGTCCTCTGGAGCGGCCCGAGCGCCGAGCCTTGCTCCTCAAATGGGCGATCCGCGTATTCGCGCGACGCGGTCTCGGCGGCGCCCGTCATTCCGAGGTCGCTCGCGAGGCCAAGGTCGCCGTCCCCACCGTGTTCTTCTATTTTCCAACCCGCGAGGCTCTGGTGCGCGAAGTCCTCGAAGAGGTCGCCCGCTTCTTCCTCGCGATGACGGAGCGGGTCCATAACCTTCAGCGGCCGGCTCCGGAGATCGTGGTGGAGCACGGCCGCGTTTTCGCCGATGCGATGGTGACCCATCCGGAGTATGCACGGGTGCTGCTCGAATGGAGCACCGCGCTGCGCGATGAAGTGTGGCCCCTATATTTGCAATTCCATGAGAAGAACATCCGCATCATCGCGCGGACGATTCGGCGGTGGCGCATGGAGACCGGAAGCCAGCGCGACCCCGACGCCGACGACGATGCGCGCGTGATCGCGTCGACCGGCTATGTCCTGGTCCAGATGAAAATGGCCAACCTGCCGGACTCGCGGATCGACCGCTTCCTGCAAACTCTGGCGCGCGACACGCTCGGCGAGGTCAGAGCGAGCGCCAGGAACGAGGCGCACATCTCCGAATTCAACGTGGCGGTCGGATAGGGAAAGTTTTAATCGCTCAATCATCAGCCAGATGGCCGAGAGTTAGCAGTCAAGGATCGCGAAGGAGAGAACCAATGCGCGTCGGGGCAACCATCTTTAACCAGAACTACAACGATTGGGATCGTTACGAGGCGGAAGAGAAAGGCCAATCGGTGGCGAAGCGGCCAGCCAAGTCGGACCGCGAGATTTTCAACGAGGAACTCAACATCGCACGCATTGCCGATGAAACCGGCTTCGATGCGGTCTGGACCATCGAGCATCACTTCACCCCCTACACGATGGTCACCAATCCGCTGCAATACCTGACCTACATCGCCGGGATCACCAAGCGCGTCGACCTCGGCACCATGGTGGTCGTGCTGCCGTGGCACAATCCGGTTCGCGTCGCCGAAGACGTCAACATGCTCGATGCGTTCCTGGGACCCAAGCGCAACGTGATCCTCGGCGTCGGACGCGGACTCGGTCGGCGCGAGTACGCGGGCCTCGGCATCGATCAGAACGAAGCGCGCGGCCGCTTCGACGAATCCTTGAAGGTGCTCAAGCAGCTGCTGTCCACCGGGCAGTGCAACTTTGATGGGGAGTTCTACAAGATTCACGGGCTGCATATGCGGCCTCAGCCGGAAAAGGACCTGAGCGCGAATTTCTGGTGCGCGGGCGGGACCGCGGAGACCGTGGAAATCATCGCGAAGAACGACGTCAAACCGCTCACCATCCCCACTACCAGTCTCGACATTTCGCTGGCCGGGATGCGCCGCTATGCGGCAATCCGCCGCGATGCCGGTTACACACCGAGTCATACCAGGCTTGCGCTCTGGACCTATGTGGCCGAAACCGCGAGCGAGGCCGAGGAGGGCGCCCGCCATATGCAGGAGTATGGCGATTCCGCGCTGCGTCACTACGAACTGCTCGGAACTCATCTGAAGAACATCAAGGGATACGAACAGTACGGCGCGCAATCGGACGCGCTGCGCAAGGATCCTACCCTGTTCACCAAAGGCTTCTACAATACCCATCCGTGGGGCACACCCGATCAGGCGATCAAGCGCGCGACCGAGCTGGCGAACGCTTTTGGCACCGACGAGATCATGTTCATTTTCAAGTATGGCGCGATGCCGATCGACAAGGCCGAAAAGAGCATGCGGCTGTTTGCTAAAGAAGTAATGCCCGCGCTGAAAGAACTGAATCCCAAGCCGCTCGTGGCCGAAGAGCAGGCGAGCGCCGCGGCAAGATAGACCTAACCCCTAACCCCTTCCCCTGAAGGGGAAGGGGAAAAAGAAAGAGAAGCATTTCTGCAAAAGCTCTGAACAAGGAGAGATACATTGAAAGTAGGCGGCGCAGTAATTTTCCAGAACCCTCACAACCAGTTATCGGATCGCGAGGTCTATCAGCATGACCTCAAAATCGGCGACATGTACGAACCGCTCGGCTTCGATTCGATCTGGAGCGTCGAGCATCACTTCGACGATTACACGATGTGTCCCGACGTGCTGCAGTTCCTGTCGTACTACGCGGGCCGCACCAAAACCATCGAGCTCGGCTCGATGGTGGTCGTCCTGCCGTGGCACGATCCGGTCCGCGTCGCCGAGCAGGTCTCGGTGATCGACCACCAGTCCAATGGCCGCATGCTGCTCGGCTTCGGGCGCGGTCTCGCGCGCATCGAGTACGACGGTTTCCGCGTGAACATGGGCGAGTCGCGCGAGCGCTTCGTCGAATACGCCGAGATGATCATCGAAGGCCTCGAGAAGGGCTACTGCGAGTATGACGGCAAATATCTGAAACAGCCGCGGGTCGACATCCGGCCCAAGCCGTTCAAGTCGTTCAAGGGCCGCACCTATGCCGCGGCGGTGTCGCCCGAGTCCTCGCGCATCATGGCGAAGCTCGGCATCGGCATCCTCATCATCCCGCAAAAGCCGTGGGAAGCGGTCGCGCAGGAGCTCGGCGAGTATCGCCAGATCTACAAGCAGGTCAACGGCGGCGAGCCGCTCCCGACCATCGCGGCGGGATGGACCTTCTGCGACAAGAGCGTCGACCGCGCGCGTGAGATGGCGGTGAAGTACATCGGCGGCTACTGGCAGACCGCGCTGCGCCACTACGAGATGGCATCCGATCATTTCGGCAAGGCCAAGGGCTACGAGTATTACGAGCAGATGGCGAAAAATCTCAAGGGCGGCGCCGATGCGTCCATCGAGTACTTCCTCAATCTGCAGGTCTGGGGCACGCCCGAGATGTGCTTCAACAAGATCGACGAAATCCGCAAGAAGGTCGGTGCGAATCATTTTACCGGCGTGTTCAGCTATGCGGGCATGCCGTGGGAAGACGCGGAAAAGAGCCTGACGCTGTTCGCGAGAGAAGTAATGCCGGAGCTGAAGAAGCTCAACGGCGCACAGGCGGAAGCGGCCTAGGGAATTCGAATCAGGGTTTGGAGTGCGAGGCGGTGCGAGCGATCGCACCGCCTCGTGCGTTTTGTAGCCAATATGGTAGGAGAAGTCTTGATGAACCGCGGGTATTCAGAGACCTCATGATCGGGTGAGACCCGAAGGGGGTGCGTAGCGCCACGGCGCAGCCGTACCCGAGGCGGCGCGAAGCCGCTGAGCCGGAGCACTAGCGGAGTCGAAGCGGTATAAAGGAAGTCGCGGAGTCGAGGGAAACGAGAGTGATGAACGGCGCAGCACTGCCAAGCCGGTCCGAGTGAGACCCGAAGGGGGCGCGTAGCGCCACGGCGCAGCCGTACCCGAGGCGGAGCAAAGCGGAGTCGAGGGAAAACTATAAATGGACATCGGAATCTTTATGATGCCGTCGCATCCGCCGGAACGCGGTTTTCGCGAGGGCTTCGAATGGGACCTGAAGCATCTCGAGCTATGCGATCGCGCCGGCTTCTCCGAGGCCTGGATCGGTGAGCATTTCTGTTCGCCATGGGAGCCGAATCCTGCGCCTGACTTGCTCATCGCGCAGGGCCTGCTGCGCACCACCCGGATGAAGCTCGCGCCGGGGGCGCACCTGCTGCCGTATCATCATCCGGCGGAACTCGCCTGTCGCGTCGCGTATCTCGATCACATCGCGAAGGGACGCTTCATGTTCGGCGTCGGCGCCAGCGGATTGCCGAGCGACTGGCGGTTGTTCAATGTCGACGGGACCGGCGGCCAGAATCGCAAAATGACGCGCGAGGCCCTCGACATCATTCTCAAGCTGTGGGAGTCCGACACGCCATTCGAGTACAAGGGCGAATTCTGGACTGTCAATCGCATCGACACGATGCTCAAGACGCTCAAGTTCCACATCAAGCCGTATCAGAAGCCGTATCCGCCAATCGGCATCGCGGGGCTGACGCCGAAATCCGATACACTTGAAATCGCCGGTGAACGCGGCTTCATGCCGATGAGCCTCAATCTGTCGAGTGCGTACTTGGCTGAACATTGGGCCTCGGTCGAGCGCGGCGCGGCGAAGACCGGGCGCACGCCGAAGCGCGATGACTGGCGTGTGGTGCGCGAAGTCTACATCGCGGAGACCGACGCGGAAGCGAAGCGGCTCGCGCTCAAGGGAATGCTGGCGCGCGCGTATCGCGAATACCTGCTGCCGCTATTCGGCGATTTCGGCCTCCTCTCGTTGTTCAAGCATGACTCGAGCGTCGCGGATTCCGACGTCACGCCTGAATATCTCGTCGAGCATAACTGGCTGGTAGGCTCGCCGCGCACCGTCACGCAGAAGCTGGCCGACATGTATGGGTCCTCGGGCGGCTTCGGTACGATGCTGGTGCTCACGTTCGATTTTTCCGAAGAGCACGAGGCCTGGGCGACCTCGCAACAGGCGTTGATCAGTGAAGTGCTGCCGCAATTTCGTCAACGCGCAGCGGCCTGAGCGATTATCAAAAGGAGAAAACCATGGCGGTGAAAATCCACCCGATGTTGTGCGGCGTACTCGAAACCGAAGCTGCGGGAATTATGGCGAAGCAGCCAGGTCGGTTGCGCCTGCCGATCCCGAGCTACCTGATCGTGCATCCGAAGGGAACCGCGGTCTTCGATACCGGCCTTCATCGCGAGTTGCAGAAGAATTCCGACCGCCTCGGCCCACTCGGGAAAATGTTCCAGGTCTTCTTCCGTCCCGGCGAGGACCTCGGCGCGCGGTTGCGCTCACTCGATGTGGACCCGGCGCGCGTTGATTACCTGATCAACTCGCATCTGCACTTCGATCACGTCGGCGGCAATCAGGATCTGCCGAACGCGAAGCTGGTGGTGCAGCGGCTCGAATGGGAGGCCGCGGCGAATCCCGAGCTCATTCGAAAAAACGGCTACAACCGCAAGGACTTCGACCTCGGCCACAAGCTGCAGCTCGTCGATGGCGAGCACGATCTCTTTGACGACGGCAGCGTGACGCTGATTCCGACTTACGGCCACACCGCCGGGCATCAGTCGCTGCGGGTGCGCCTCGATAGCGGCGAGGTCGTGATGACCGCAGACTCGTGTTACATGCGCAAGGCTTTGGAGGAGATGGTGCTGCCACCCTTCGCGCACAGCTACGACGCGATGCGCGAGGTGATCATGCGTTATCGCGCGATGGAGCGCGCCGGCGCGCGGCTGATTTTCGGCCACGACGCGGGGCAGTGGAACGAGAAGGAAGGCGCGCTCGCGCAGCCACTGTAAGTCGAGGCGTGCAGATGAACATCGACTACGATCCGTTTTTTTCTGCGCATCAAGACGATCCGTATCCGATTTACACGGAGATGCGCCGTAGCGCACCGGTCTACTGGGCCGAGGGTTCGAAGACCTGGGTCGTCTCCCGTTACGACGACGTGATGAGCGTGCTCAAGGACACCACGCGCTTCTCCTCGGATGCGATGGCGACGGTGCTCGTGGGTTCGACGCCGCGCCGATCGTATGACGGCACGCCCGGCGCTCCGCGCCCCAGCGTGGTCACCAGCGATCCTCCGGTTCATACCGCATTGCGCGACGTGGTGAACCGCGGATTTACACCGCGCCAGATCTCGGCATGGAAACCGGCAGTCGAGAAAATCGTCGATGACTGCGTGACCACGATGCGCAGGGAGAAGCGCTTCGACCTCGTCGCCGGCCTCACCAATCCGATGCCGGTGATCGTGATCGCCAATGTACTCGGCGTCGATCCCTCGCGTTACGCCGATTTCAGGAAGTGGGCAACCACCATCACGCAGGGGATGAACGGCTCGAAGCGGCATTTAGGTTTCGCTGGAAGCGGCGCGGCGGCGGCCAGTGCGGAGATGTCGAAGTACCTCGCGGAAATCATCGCGCGGAAGACCTCGGACTCGGGCAACGATCTCATCAGCGTGCTGGTGCGCGCGAAGGAAGGCGAGGTGCTGACCGCGCAGGAGGCGATCATCTTCGCCAACCTGCTGCTGTTCGCCGGAAGCGAGACCACCACCAATCTCATCGGCAATGCGATCTGCGCGCTGCTCACTCATCCCGAGACCTTGGCGCTGGCGCAAGCAAATCTCGACCTGATCGCGCCGATCATTGAGGAGACCCTGCGATGGGATCCACCCGTGCATTACCTGTTCCGCCGCGCGACGCAGGATGTCGAGGTGGCGGGCATCACGATTCCGGACGGCGCCACGGTCACCGTGCTGATTGCCTCGGCGAATCGCGATGAGACTGCATGTGGCATCGACGCGGCGGAGTTCAACGTCGATCGCAAGATGTCCAATCCGCATCTGGCTTTCGGGTTCGGCGCGCACTTCTGCCTCGGCGCCTCGCTCGCGAGGATGGAAGCGACTGCGGCGCTCCAGCGCGTGATTCCGCTGTTGGCGGATTCGCATCGCACGACTGATTCGCTCTCGTACATCGACTCCTTCCAATTCCGCGGCCCAGCCGCGCTCGCGATGGAGTGGAATTGACCCAACCTGGACCGGAGGAATGACTATGGCCGTACAAGTCGAATGGGATTCGAAGGTTTGCAGCCATTCAGGGAATTGCGTAAAGACGCTGCCCCAGGTGTTCAAAGTCGAAGGCGGCAAATTCGTCATCGATCCAAATGCGGCATCCGATGAAGAAGTGCTCGCCGCGGTGAAGGCCTGCCCTTCGGGAGCGCTCAAGATTCGGAGCTAGCGGCGCATTATCTCTCTCGAATCTATTTCAACTAAGATTGATGGCGGAGGCCTCAAGCGGTGAAATTCCACTGGTTCGCTGAAGTTACCTATCCTCATCTTCCGGCTGATTTTCGCGAGCGCTACGACTCGGCGTGGGTGACACCGCCGGCGTATCTTTGCGATCCGATCAAGGCCGGCGAAACCTACAAAATGTTTATCCGGCTGATGCAGCTCGCTGACAAGGTCGGCTTCGACGGGCTCACCGTCAACGAGCATCATCAGACCCCGCTGGCCATGTCGCCTTCGCCCAACCTCCTCGCGGCCAGTCTCGCGTCGACCACTCAAAACGCAACCATCGTGATCGTCGGCAATTCGCTGGCGCTGTATAATCCGCCGACCCGGGTTGCCGAAGAGTATGCATATCTGGACTGTTTGTCGGGCGGACGGCTGACTGCAGGCTTTGTCCTCGGCACGCCGATGGATTCGGTGTTTGCGTACGGAAAGCCGCCAATCGAAATGCGCGAGCGTTTCGAGGAAGCGCGCCAGCTAATTTTGCGCGCGTGGAGCGAACCCCAACCGTTCGCATTCAATGGCAAATACAACCAGCTGCGCTATGTGAATATCTGGCCGCGGCCGGTGCAGAAGAAATTGCCGATTTGGGTGCCGGGCGGTGGCGGCAGCGTCGAGACCTGGGATCTCGTGATCAAGCATGACTACTGCTACGGCCACCTGTCGTTCTCCGGATTGTATTCCTCGAAACCGCTGGTCGACGCGTTCTGGGAATATGTCAACCAGCAGGGTGGCACCACCAATCCGCATCGGATGGCATTCACCCAGATCGTGTGTGTAGCAAACACCGACGCCGAGGCAGAAAAAAACTACTACCAGGCGGTACGCTATTTTCATCGTAACAGCGCGCCCAAAGCTGAATTCGCCGCGCCGGCCGGTTACGCGACGCTCAAGTCGACCAAATTCATGGCCGAACTCGCGAAGCGGACCCATAGCAAGCTCACACCCGAGGACCGCCTGCGCGCGGCGCGCGGCGAGATGAGTTTCTGGGAGTACGACGAGAAGGGCTACATCATCGCGGGGACGCCGGCACGGGTGCGGCAGCGCCTGCGCGAACTCATCACCGATTTGCGCATCGGACAGCTCATTGCGACGCCGCACATGGGTAACGTCGCGGAAGATATCGCCGCGGAGAACACCCGATTGTTCGGCCACGAGGTCGCGCCCTATCTGCGCGATTTGTGGGCCGATCAGCCCGATCATTGGACGCCGGAGGTCAGTCAGAAGCTGGTCGCCGCGAACGCTCCGAGGATGACGGGCAACGGAACCAGCATCACCGCGAGCGACAACCTCGCCGCGAAGTAGGAATGTCATGAATACACCGGTCTGCAGGATGTTCGGCATCGATTTTCCATTGTTCGCGTTCACGCACTGCCGCGACGTCGTCGCCGCGGTTAGCCGCGCGGGGGGCTTCGGCGTGCTGGGCGCGACCGCGTTCTCGCCCTCCCAGCTGGAAGAGGAACTGCGATGGATCGATGACCATATTGACGGAAAACCCTACGGCATCGATGTGCTCATTCCGGAGAATCTGTCGATCAAGGGCGAGAAGGACGTCACCCGCGGCAAGCTGGCGGAGCGCCTGCCGCAGAAGCATAAAGACTTCGTGCGTGATTTGCTCGCCAAGCACGGCATCGAGTCGTCGCAAATGCTGGAAGAAGGGAGCACGCGCGCGCCCGACGCTCATTTCTCAATGCAGGAAGAGCATGCGCTGAAGCTGATCGAGGTGTCGTTTCGGCATCCGATAAAACTCATCGCCAACGCGCTCGGAGTTCCGCCGGAGCGGATGATCGAAATGGGCCGTAAGCATGGCGTGCCGGTGGCCGCGCTGGTCGGCGCACCGGAGCATGCGGTTCGTCAGGCCAAGGCCGGCGTCGATATCATCGTTGCGCAGGGCGGTGAGGCGGGAGGTCATTGCGGCGAAGTCTCAACCATCGTGCTCATTCCGGAAGTACTGCGCGCGATCAAACCAATTCGCAATGTTCCCGTGCTCGCCGCGGGCGGCATCATGACCGGGCGGCAAATGGCGGCCTGCATGGCGATGGGCGCGGCGGGCGTATGGACCGGCTCGGTATGGCTGGCGACTCAGGAATCCGAGACCTCGGAAATTTTTCGCGAGAAAATGATCGAGGCTCGGTCGCGCGACACCGTTCGCTCCAAAGGCCGCACGGGCAAGCCCTCACGCCAACTGAAGTCCGCCTGGACCGATGCCTGGGAAGGCGCTGGCAGTCCCGGCGCCTTGCCGATGCCGTTGCAAAGCCTCATCAGCGAGCCCGCCCTCGAAGTCGCGCAACGTGCCGCCGCCAAAGGAAATCAGAAAGCGCGCGAACTAGTGACCTACTTCGTCGGGCAGGGTGTCGGATTGGTCGATAGCGTGAAGACCTGCCGCACTGTCGTGAATGAGTTCATGCAGGATTTTGCCGAGGCTTTGAGCGATATGCAGGCGCTCACCGAAGAATAGAAACCAAGAGTAGGAAAAATGGACACAGCGACAATCGATAGCCCGAATCGATGGCGACTGGCGACGCCCGGACACAAGGGATGGCAACGCACCGCGAGGCCGGGGGATCCCGACCGCTATTTGATGATCTCATGCGACTGTCACGCCAATGAGCCGTTCAATCTGTGGTCGGAGCGTCTCGACAAGGAGTATCGCTCGCGGCTTCCGCGGATCGAGATCGACGCGCAGGGCGCCAAGTGGGTGATTAGCGACGGACTGCGGCGCACGCGGCTTCAAGACAGCATCTTCGAGGGCGAGGATCTCGTTCGCAACAAGGCCGGCGCGGTCATCTCCGAACGGCTTGAAGATCGCCGGCGCGACGGCGTCGATGCCGAACTCATTTTCCCCAACAAGGGCCTCTTCATGTGGGCCACCTCGGATGCGAAATTCGCGCAGGCGCAATGCCGCGTGTGGAATGATTGGGCGTGGGAAACCTACGCCGCCTACAACGATCGCATGTCGCCGATGGCGTGCCTCGCGACCGCCGACATCGAGGGGACGATCGCGGAAATCGCGCGCGTCGCGAAGCTCGGCTTCCGTGGCCTCACGCTGCCGTGCAAGCCGGTGTTCAATTCGCAGGATCCGCGCGACCCTAACTACAACCAGAAAGTCTACGACCCGATGTGGGCGCTCATCGAGGAAACCGGGATGCCGGTGACTTTTCACATCGGCACCGGACGCGATCCCCGCGCAGCAAGCCGCGAAGGCGGCGCCGTCATCAACTATGTCGCGCACGCGCTGGTGCAGGCAATCGAGCCGGTCACTTCGCTATGCGCCTCAGGTGTGCTGGAGCGCTTCCCGAAGCTCAAATTCGCCGCGATCGAGAGTGGCATCGGATGGGTTCCGTGGATGCTCGATGCGATGGACGAGGGCTACATCAAGCATCATATGTGGGCCTATCCGAAACTGAAGATGCTGCCGAGCGAGTATTTTCGCGCGCATGGCGCGGTCGCGTTTCAGGAGGATCGCGCGGGCCTCGGCTTGGCCAAGGAATTCGGTCTCATCGACAATTTTTTATGGTCAAATGATTATCCGCATCATGAAGGATCGTGGCCCCATTCGGCGCCAGCCATCGAGCGTCAGATGGGGCGGCTGAGCGAAGATGAACGAGCCAAGATTCTCGGCCTTAACGCAGCGAGGATGTTCAACTTCGATGTCGACCAGCTGTTATCACGTCGCCACGAGCAACCGGCCAACTGACGCGCGACCTCAGGTTTTGTTGAAGATTCGCGCGTACGTCTTTTGCGTGGCAGCCGCGGCATCCTGTGCTTTCTTCCGTTCCTCCGGCGTCGCCATCTCGGCAATCATCTTCCGCTCCAGTACCAGCGCGTCCTTCAAAGGAAGCTCGACGCCACGATTAATTAAGGCTTTCGCAGTCTTGAGCGCGTATGCGGCGCGTTCGATGTAGACTTCCGCGATCTTTTCACATTCGGAAATCAGCTCCGCGCCTGGAACCACTTTGTTGACCAAACCGATACGCAGCGCGTCCGCCGCGGTATAGGGCAGGCCGCTGAAGATCATTTCCTTGGCGATACCCGCCCCAACCAGCCGCGGCAGACGCTGCGTTCCGCCGCCGGCCGGCAGCGCGCCGAAGCGAATTTCCGGAAGGCCGACCGTCGCAGTATCAGCGATGACGCGGATGTCGCACGCCAGCGCGATCTCACATCCACCGCCCATCGCCGCGCCGTTGATCGCGGCGATCACCGGCACGCGCGACTCCTCAAGAGCGCCGAACAAATCGCGTCGCGGTGAGACAAAGTCGCCGCCGCCCTGCTGGCGCTCGCCGCTGCTTCGTGCCTCACGGGCGCGCTCGGCGAAATCGCGCAGATCCGCGCCGCCGCAGAAATGCTTCCCACCCGCGCCCGTAACGATCACGACCCGAAATTCGGGATCCTTCTCAACCTCTTCCATCGCGTTGACCACATCGATCATGAGCTGAAAACTGATGGTGTTGGCGCGCTCGGGGCGATTGAGAGTGAGGTAGCCGATGCCGCCCTTACGTTCGAGAACTATCGTTTGGTATTTCACGCGCTGTCCCTCTACATCGAGAACGAATAGCCGCCGTTGACGGGATAGGTCTGGCCGGTGATCCATTCGGAAGCGTCCGAGCTGAGGAACAGGATCAGGTTGGCCGCGTCCTCGGGCTCGCCCAGGCGCTTGATCTGGTAGACCTTCAGAATCCGCTTGCGCGCTTCCTCATCCTGCATGCGCGGCGCGATCGCGGGCGTCATGGTGGTCCCGAGCGCGACGCAGTTGCATGTGATCGATTGCCGGCCGAGCTGCTTCGCCATCGCGCGCATGAAGCCCGCGGCGCCCGCCTTGGCGGCAGAATAGATTTCCAGGAAGGGTTCGCCGACGCGGCCGGCGTCGGAAATTACAGTGACTATTTTTCCATACTTTTTGGCAATCATTGCGGGACCTGCGATGCGCACGCAGTTGAGGACGCCATAAAGATTGGTGCCCATGAAGGCGTCCCAGTCTTTCGGCTCCTGTTCCCAGAATGGTTTGCGCGCGACGCGGCTCGGATCGGGACCGGCGTTGCCCGCGTTGTTCACCAGGATGTCGACACCGCCGAACCTGGCTTTGGCTTTCTCGAACATCGCGGTCACGGATGCGAAGTCGGTCACATCGCCTTGCACTGGAAGCGCTTTGACCCCAAGCTTTTCAATTTCTCCCGCAACCTCCTCCGCGCGCTCGATGCGGAAATCATTGATGACCACGCCGCCCGCATTGTTTTCCGCGAAGCGCAACGCAACCGAACGGCCCACGCCCTGCCCCGCGCCGGTAATCAATCCGATGCGTCCTTTAAGATCGAGAATGTTGGTGCCCAAGGTTTCCTCCTGCCGTGTCCGCGGTTCGACTCTGCGTATCTTCGATCCGGCTGTAATCAATAGCTCTCCAAATCGCAACCTTCAACGTAATGCGCGAGGCATTCGACCCCGGCTCGTCGCTTCATGGGCCTCGCGATGCAGATTTTGCGCTGCATCAAGCCGGACAGACTGAAGTGCTATGCTCAATTTGCCACGTCATCCGCGGCGATGCGGTGCGCTGGCAACGGAGGGGCGAAGGCAATGACAATCCTGCTCATCGTAATCGTAGCGGTGGTGGTCTACGTGATCGCAGCGTACAACTCGCTGGTCAGCGCGAAAAACCAGGTCGATAACGCATGGCGGCAGATCGACGTCCAGCTCAAACGGCGCCACGACTTGATTCCTAACCTGGTCGAAGCGGTCAAAGGTTACATGAACTTCGAACGCGACACGCTGACGCAAGTGGTCGAGGCACGATCAAAGGCGGTCAGCGCGCCCGATCAGGCTTCGCGGATGGCGGCCGAGAACCAAATCACTGCCGGCATGGGAAAACTGCTCGCGGTAATGGAAAATTATCCGCAGCTCAAATCCGATCAGAGCGTGATGCAGCTTCAGGAGGAGCTCACCACGACCGAGAATCAGATCGCCTTCTCGCGTCAGGCTTACAATGACGCAGTGCTGTCGCTTAACACGAAGACGGAGAAATTCCCCGGCAACATCATCGCGACCAATTTCGGATTCAAGGGCGCCGAATACTTCAAGGCCGCGCCCGAAGATCAGGCGGTGCCGAAGGTTGACTTGGGCCTGACCCCGCGCGTCTGACGCCGCGATGCCTGCCGCATCTGATTTTCGCGCGCTGGAACGACAGAATCGCCGCGAAACGGTGGTCCTGGTCAGCGGGTTCATCGTAATTTTTCTGCTGATCGGTGGCGCGTTCGATTTCTTCGCAGGCACCCTCCAAATCCGTAATGGGCACCTTTACGGCGCGCCGATTTTTATGGGCCTTGCCCTGATTTTCGCGTCGGTTCAATCCATGGTTTCCTACTTCGCCGGAGCGCCACTGATTCTCAGCTCCGTGCATGGCCAACCGCTGACGCCCGATACGCCGAAGCATCAGATGGTCCTAAATGTGATCCAGGAAATGGCGGTCGCGGCGCGTCTTCCCGTGCCGAAGGCGTATTTCATTCCTGATTCCGCGCCCAACGCGTTCGCAACCGGCCGCAATCCCGAGCATTCGATTATCTGTGTGACACAGGGTCTCATCGACAACATGGATCGTGAGGAGCTTCAGGGCGTCATCGGTCACGAGATGTCACATATCGCCGACTACGACATCCGGACCATGATGATGGTCGCGGTGCTGGTCGGCGGGATCGCAATGCTGTCGGACTTCATGATCCGCGCAAGCTTCTTTCGCAGTATGGATCGCGATTCGGACCGTAGGGACGGGGGTATCGTCGCGATTGTGATGATTTTACTAGCGGTGGTCGCGCCGCTTCTCTCGCAGGTGATCGCGATGGCGGTTTCACGCGAACGCGAATACCTCGCTGATGCCTCCTCGGTCGAGTTCACTCGCAATCCACGGGCGCTGCTGCGCGCTCTGCAACGCGTCGCGGAGACCGAATCGCCCCTGAAGGAGGGCGTGCGCGGCACTGCGCATCTGTTTATCGTCAATCCGCTCGCGGCCAACGCCGACGACGAGGGCGGATTTTTCGCCAACCTGTTCTCGACACATCCTCCCCTGCGCAAAAGGATCGAACGCCTGCAGGCGATGCTGGATGTGCCCGCGACTGCCGCTCCGGCTTCCGATCGCGGTTGAATTTCCGGCCTCCGGGGAAATGTTCGCGATCGGCGGCAGCCATATCGCTTCGACCTCGATGCGCGCGGTATTGTGTAAAGCATGGCGGACAGTACCGAAGCCCCCACCGATGCGAGTTCGATCATTCGTGAACTGATCGAGGCTGGCGCGACACTCGATGCGCTCGCTCATCATGAGGAATCGATCGCGGCCTACAGCGAGGTTGATGCACGTTTCGGTGCCGAGCCCGATCCTGAGATCGCCGACCTGGTCGCGATCGCGCTAATTCGCAAGGGCCAGCAGCTCTCTAAACTGCGCCGCCGCGAGGAATCGATTGCGATCTTCGATGAGGTGGTCAGTCGCTACCAGGCTGCCGAGGATCCGCGCTTCCGCATTCGCGTCGCCACCGCGCTGTTCCACACCGGAATCGATCTCGCGATGCTGAATCGCCTTGAGGAGGCAAGCTCCACTTACGACCTCGTAATCGATCGATATGCCGATGATGAAGGATTCGAGCTGCGCGTCGCGGTCGCGCGCTCGATGCTCAATAAAGGCGCTGAGCTGGGGCGGCTCGGTCGCAACGAAGAGGCGATCGAAACCTACGAGGAGCTCGCGAAAAAGTTCGCCGACGCAGAAGAGGCGGAGCTCCGGGGGTCGGCGGCCGCGGCGCTGGTGAACAAATCAGTGCGGCTCGCGGTCCTCGGCCGCCATGACGAGGCGCTCAGGACCTGCGAGCACGTGATCAGGAGCTTCGACGAAGACTCCGCGCAGGAGGTTCAGGCGCAGGTTGCGCGTGCATTGTTCGAACGCGGCGTGCGCTTTGGAGAGATGGAGCGCAACGCCGAAGCGATCACGGCCTACAGCCAATTGGTGAACCGATTCGGCGATACCTCCCATCCGGGTATTCAGAAAGAAGTTGGAATGGCGCTTGTTAACAAGGCGGCGCGGCTCGGCAAGTTGGGGCGTCATCAGGAAGCGGTCGCTACGTATAATGATGTCGTCGCGCGCTTCGGCGAATCAACCGACCCCGGTCTACTCGAGCGAGTCGCGCGCGCGATGGTCAACAAAGCCTCCAACCTCGCGACGCTCAATCGCACCGCTCAGGCGCTGGAGGCGCTCGACGCGGTAGAACAGCGCTTCGGCAACAGCCTCGATCCGCAGATTCAGCAGGAGGTCGCGCGGGCGTTGGTCAACAAGGCGCGCCGACTCGATGCGATGAATCGCGGCAATGAAGCGCAACGCGTGTTCGCGTCGGTGGTCAGCCGCTTTGGAAAAGTTCCGCATCGCGGAGTGCGCAAGCACGTCGATGAGGCGCGCAAGCTATTGCTCTAGTTCCTTCGCATGGGCGCGCGAAGATTTGCCTCGCTCGTTGCGATCTTCGCGCGGCGCAGCGGCGGCATTGATCCCGCGGATGAAGCATTCCACCAGCCACGCGAAACTCTCATCGATGCTAAGCGGGATTCCGAAGCCTCCCACCGCCTCAAGGGTCGCAAAGCCATGCACCGCGCTACGCAACCCTCGCAACGCGTGCAACGCGCCGCGGCGATCGAGCCCGTAACCGCGCAACACTGCGAGGCATACATTGATCACCTCGTCACTCGCCCGATTCATTTCGGGATCGCTCGCTCCGACCGCGCGTTGGGTCGCCTGGTAGAGCCCCGGATGCTTTTTCACGAATTCGCGATACGCGCCGGCGAGATAGCGGACCGCATCGTCCCTGGATCTGCCGACAGCGGCCTTGCCGAGCGAGTCGGTCATCTCGCGCAGCGCCATGATCGCGAGTCCGCGCTTGAGCGCCTCGAGGCTCTCAATATGGTTGTAGAGCGACGGCGGCTTGATGTGGAACCGACCGGCAAGTTCTGCGAGCGAGAGCTGATCGAACCCACCCGCATCGGCGAGTCTCGCTGCCTCTGCAAGAACCACATCGGGGCTGAGGCCCGGTCGTCTAGGCGCCAGTTTTTTCGCCGCCATTCACACCTCCGAGAAATTTGATGATGACCGGCCCCACCTCACTCGGCATCTCGGCGTGGGGATAGTGCCCCGCCCCAGCAATCATTACAGGATGCCCGTGAAATCGATCCGCAACCAAATTCGCTTCGGCGGCGGGATCGCTGAAGTCGGGATCCTTGCTGCCCATGATGACCAACACCGGAGCCTTAACTTCGGAAATCCGCGCCTCGCACGGGGCTTTCGGCGCATCGAGTTGTGCGTGCAGGGCGTCCAGCCGTCCCGGCTCGGAAAGGTTACGGCGCAGCGACGCTCGGTATTCGTCAAAGTCCGCAGGTTTCGAAGTGGGATAGAGACTCCCATAATATGCTGACCAGGCCGCGATACCCCACGGCCGCACGAAAGCAACTTTCAACAATGCCGCGGTCGCCCATGAGGTCGGCATATCGCGCACGAATGGATCGATCAGGATGATCCCGTTGATGCGATCAGGAATCTGCGCCGCGGCCCAAACCGCCGACGCGGCCGCCATCGAGTTGCCGATGATGACGGCATGGTTGGCGCGCAAATGTGCAATCAGTGCGACGACGTCGGAGCCGACCGCGGCGGCGGAGTAATCGGGCCAATCGACGCTCGACTGACCCATGCCTCGAAGATCCATGGTGACGACGCGGTAGCCCGCACCAATCAGCCCCGGCGCGAGAAATCGATACTGCTGGCGCAGGTCGCCTAGTCCGGGCACGCATACGACCAGCGGTCCGCTGCCGCCCGAATCCTCGTACGCGAGCGAGCCATCGCCAAGCTTGAGGAAGCTGACCGGCGCGGCCACCGTGGTGGAAGCGCTTACGGCTAATGAAAGTAGCGCCAAAGGAACCCAGCGCAAATTGCTAGTCTTCATAGTGATTTAACTAATAACATTAGTTTAACTTGGAGCGCAAGTGGGTATGAATTTCCGCGCTCGTCTCAGTAAGCTCCTACTATGATGGATATTCCCTCGCGCATAGCTGACATCTGCGCCCGCGTGGCGGAGCGGCTAAGCAGGATCGACGGCATCGAAGCGGTCGCGCTGGGCGGCTCGTGGTCGCGTGGTACCGCGCGCGCCGATTCGGATATCGACCTCGGTCTCGCGTACGACGGCGACCATCCATTTTCGATCGCCGAACTGGCCGCGGCTGCGCGCGAGCTCGACGATCGACATCTGGACGGATTGGTGACTCCCCTCGGCGCTTGGGGGACGGGCGTAAATGGCGGCGGCTGGCTCCTGATTGACGGCAACCATGTCGATTTCCTCTATCGCGATCTCAACCGCGTGCGCGAGGTGGTCGAACACTGCGTCGCCGGCCAGCCCGAAGGGCTTTATCAACTCGGTCATCCGATGGGTTTTCAAACTCAGATCTATGTTGGCGAGACGCACTTCTGCCGGTCGATCTTCGATCGCGACGGCAAACTCGGGCGGCTCAAAGCGATGGTCGTGGAATATCCCGAGCAGATGCGCGTCGCGCTGGTCCGCAAACATCTCTTCGATTCCGCATTTCATCTCGAAATCGCCGATAAGCCGGCGGCGCGCGCGGACATCATTTATGTCGCGCAATGCCTCGCGAGCGCGACCGGCTTTATGACGCTCGTGCTGTTTGCCCTCAATCGACAGTTTTTTATGAACGAGAAGGGCGCGTTCCAGCAAAGTGTCGGATTCAGTATTCGTCCGCCGCGTTTGCATCAACGCGTAGACGAAATCCTCGCGACGATTGGCGCCGAGGCAGCGGCACTCACCGCGAGTGTCAATGCCATGCGCGAAGTTCATCGCGATCTAGCAAAACTATGCCGCAATGAAATGCCGGAGGCCGAGTTGGAAAGTGCGATGGGCGCGCTATGGCGCGAGTAGAGATCAAAGCGGGACGCTAGTACGCGAGCCGCATGTCGTTCAAAATACCTGAGCGGTGAAACTATCCATCATAGATCAATCGCCGGTTTCTGAGGGCTCGACGCCGGGCGATGCGCTACGAAACACCATCGAACTCGCAAAGCTCGCGGATCGGCTCGGCTACGAGCGCTATTGGATCGCAGAGCATCATGGTATGGCGACGCTAGCGAGTCCGGCGCCGGAGATTCTCATTGCGCGCGTAGCAGCAGTCACCGAGCACATTCGCGTCGGCTCCGGGGGCATAATGCTCCCGCATTACAGCGCGATGAAGGTCGCGGAGACTTTCAGGATGCTGCACGCGCTCTCGCCGGATCGGATCGACCTCGGAATCGGGCGTGCGCCGGGAGGGACCGGTCTCGAAACATTCGCGCTGATGCGCGATCGCAAGCGGCACGAGGTTTCAGAAGATTTTCCGCAGCAGATGGCGGAGCTGCTCGCCTTCCTCAATCACGGCTTCCCCAGTGATCACCCCTTCAGCCGCATCAAACTCACACCTTCGATGCCAGGTGGGCCCGAGGTCTGGCTGCTCGGCTCGAGCATGTGGAGCGCGTCGGCGGCCGCGCAATTCGGCCTGCCCTACGCGTTCGCGCATTTCATCGACCAACAGCCGACGCGGTCGGCGATTGAGTATTATCGCTCACACTTCGCACCGTCAGATTACCTCAAGGCGCCGCAGGCGATCGTCGCGCTCGGCGCAATCTGCGCCGACACCACCGAGGAAGCGCAGCGCCTGGCCGCGAGTTCGCGGGTTTTGATTCGGCACATCAGGCGCGGCGACCCACGTCTGGTGCCGACACCTGAAGATGCGCTTAAGGAGCTCGCAGCCAGTCCCGATCAGGAGCTGCCGGTGACGACAGAATTTCCGCGCTACCACGTTGGCGCGCCCGAAGAGCTGCGCGACAAACTCATCGATATGGCCAGCCAGCTTCACCTCGAGGAGCTGATGATCGTGACGATTGTGTACGATCATCAAGCTCGGATGCGCTCCTACGAGTTGCTCGCTAAGGCGTTCGGTCTCCAGCCGCGCGTCTAATCTTCTTCTTTAAAGTGCCTGTAATTGCAATTCTTTCGCGGGATTGCTCACCTTTAGTACTCACGCGAAAGAATTAGTGGAGAAGTAGAGATGCAGCGCAACGCCCCAATATCGTCAGGACGCGCAATCGTTTTAACTATCGTTGTCATGTTGACGGTCGCATTCTGCGCCGAGAGTGCGGCTCTTGCTTTGTCTCCCACGGTCGATAGTCATACGACAGCGACACCGATCAAGCATTTGATAGTTATCGTTGGTGAGAACCGGACTTTCGATCATCTATTCGCAACCTATCGGCCCGCAGCGGGACAAAGCGTCTTAAATTTCCTGTCCGAAGGTATCGTGAATGCGGAGGGGACCCCAGGCCCACACTTTAGCAAGGCGCAGCAGTGGCAGGCCGAAAACAAGCACCAATACTCGATAGCTCCGACGCGGACGACTCCCTTTTCCACCCTGCCGCAACCTAATACCAATCATGCGGTCGGCCAGCCGCCGAATGTGGCGGATGTGAGATTTCCACCGAACTTAGCCAATGGTCCTTTTCAACTCAGCAAATATGCTCCCTATCAGCTCTCCTATACTGGCGATCCGGTCCACCGCTTCTTTCAGATGTGGCAGCAAATTGACGAAGGAAGGAGCGACCTCTTCACCTGGGTTGGAGTTACCATTGGAACCGGAAGTAATGGTCAGCCGGCGCCCACACTCTTTACGGACCAAAGCACGCGCCAAGGCGCCGTTGCGATGGGCTTTTACAATATGAGTCAGGGCGATGTCCCGGTGTTCAAGTTCATCGCGGATAACTATGCGCTGGCCGATAACTATCATCAGGGGATAATGGGCGGCACCGGCGCCGACTTTATCTACCTGGGCACCGGAGACGCTGCGTTCTACAGCGACGGCGACGCCAACGCTCGGCGACCACCTGACAACCAAATCGAGAATCCAAATCCGCTCGGTGGTACTAACAACTGGTATACGCAGGATGGCTACACCGGCGGTTCCTATGTCAACTGCGCGGATGAGAGTCAGCCGGGCGTCGCCGCCATTCTCGCCTATCTAAAGACGTTACATCGCAACCCCAGGTGCGATCCCGGCCACTATTACCTGGTGAATAACTACGGCCCTGCCTACAATGCTGATGGGACTCCGGTTGACGTCAAGCAGCATCCGTTCACTTTGCCGCCGCAAACTGTCCCGAATATTGGTGAGGCTCTGAGCAAAGTTGGAGTTTCTTGGAAGTACTACATAGGCGGATTCCAAGACGGTAAGCCCAACGATCAATGGTGCTCGATTTGTAACCCTCTCCAATTCAGCAAAGGGGTTATGACGACGTCACTGCGGGTCAATATCAAAGGGATCAGCGCCTTTTATGATGATGTCGAGGCGGGCTCGTTGCCGGCGGTATCCTTCGTGCGCCCTTACGAAGCCTACAGCGGACATCCCGCTGACTCCGCGGTCTCGGCCTACGAGTACTTCGTCCTGAGCATAGTCAACGCAACCATGAAAAATCGTGCGCTCTTCGACAACACCGCCATTGCTATAACCTTCGATGAAGGTGGCGGCTATTATGACTCAGGCTATGTTCAGGTGTTGGACTTCTTTGGCGACGGGACTCGTGTTCCATTGATGGTTATCTCGCCTTATGCAGCGGCAGGCCACATCGATCATACATACTATGATCATGGGTCGATTCTTAAGTTCATCGAGGCGAATTGGTCGGTGCCTCCGATGTCTTCGCGCAGCCGGGACAACTTCCCCAATCCTATTCCGTCGAAAGATAACCAATACGTTCCAGCCAATAGTCCGGCGATCGGCGACTTGATGGAGATGTTCGACTTCAAGCACAAGCGCAAGACGATCCCACTGATCATTCCAGGCGGGATCTAGGGTCGCTAGCGATTGCGCGCCTTCATTGCGCGCTCGATGTCGCGCCGCGCGCTTTTGCGCGCGATATCTTCACGCTTGTCGTACATCTTCTTGCCGCGCGCGAGACCGATCTCGACTTTGGCGCGACCGCGTTTGAAATAAATCTTGAGCGGGACGATTGAATAGCCCTGCTCGCGGACCCGCCCCCAGAGCCGATCGATTTCGCGCCGATGGAGCAGGAGCTTGCGGGGGCGCGTCTCGGCATGACTGAATTGCCCGGCAGGCGCGTAGGCTCCGATGTGGATACCTTGTAGCGAGGCTTCGCCATTTTTGATGCGCACATACGCGTCGCGCAGGTTGGCGCGATGGGCGCGCAACGACTTGACCTCCGTACCCAGTAAAGCGAGGCCGGCCTCGAAACTTTCCTCGATAAAGAAATCGTGGCGCGCCTTGCGATTATCGACGACCAGCTCGAACCCGTCGTCCGTCTTTGCGCCAGATTTTGCGGGAGGTTTTGCCATAGCCAAGAAAGAAGTCTAACGGCGGATGACCGAAGAACGAAGCGCTACTTTACCATCCGATGATACGGCGAACAAATAGCAAAGCTCGACTTGTGGCCTATCAAGCCTTACACTTAACATGCGTAGCCGTTCCGACCGTCCTTTATGGTCCGATGATCTATCCCCGAAATTATGGGGGCGAAATGGGTTCGACGGAGTCAATAGGGCTTTGGTCGCACGCCGGGCGCTGTCGGCCCGCAAACCAGACAGACTGCGAAATTTACCCGCAGACAATAACGGTTACGCTCTGGCGGCCTAAGGGCCGCTAGCGTCTCGCCGCCGCTCGCCCATGACGGCGGGTCGAGGCGTCATTTAGTGGGCTAGGAGCTCGCGGTTCGCCGATTGAGCGACGCTCCAAAATTTCAATCGGCTGGTCGAAGGGCAGCTCGTCCGTGCGCGTCCCGGAGACGAGATCAAATCGCGGAATAAGCGTGTAGTGGCCGACGCCGGAAGGTCTTCGGACGGGGGTTCAATTCCCCCCGCCTCCACCACAACTGAGTCCAACCACGTCCAGACTCGTGCGATTAGCTCCGTAAACGCGGAGCTTTTTGCTGTCTGCCGGTCCAGACCAGTCCAGCTGAGAACATTGCCAACTACCCCCAAATCGGGGTAAGTTTCGGGGGTAGCCGCAAAGTTGCATGGGGTAACCTCGCCGATGCTAACTGATACTGCAATTCGTCTAGCCAAGCCCGGAACGAAACCGCGCAAACTCTTTGACGCCTCCGGCCTTTATTTGCTGGTCACGCCGACAGGTGGGAAGTGGTGGAGGCTAAAATATCGTTTCGGCGGCAAGGAAAAGCTGGTTTCGTTGGGCACATACCCTGAGGTTGGGCTCAAGAGAGCACGTGGGAAGCGCGACGAGGCGCGGAAGCAGATCGCGGAGGGGATCGACCCAGCGGTTGAGCGAAAGGCGGCCAAGGCGGCGGCGGGGCAACGCGAGGGCAACGGTTTTGAGGCTGTGGCCCGTGAGTGGTTCGAGAAATTCTCACCCGGATGGGCACCTTCGCACGCAAAGACGATCATCCGGCGGTTCGAACGCGACGTGTTCGGGTGGTTGGGACATCGCTCGATCGGTGAGATCACCGCGTCCGAATTACTGGCGGTTCTTCGCCGGGTAGAAAGCCGGGGAGCGCTGGAAACCGCACATCGGATTCAACAAATCTGTGGACAAGTTTTCCGGTATGGAATTGCGACCGGAAGAGCGCCGCGAGATCCTTCCACTGATTTACGCGGCGCGCTGCCGCCGGTACGGGAGGAGCACCATGCCGCTTTGACTATGCCCACGGATGTAGCCGCCCTGATGCGCTCGATCAACGGGTATGAGGGGACGTTCGTGGTGAAGTGTGCTTTGCGATTGGCGCCGCTGGTTTTTGTACGACCGGGTGAGCTGCGGAAAGCGGAGTGGGCAGAGTTCGACTTGGACGAAGGAACGTGGCGGATTCCAGCGGAGCGGATGAAGATGCGTACTGAACACTTTGTCCCGCTATCGCGCCAAGCGGTTGAGATTTTGCGCGAAATTCATCCGCTCACCGGATCAGGTCGGTATGTTTTTCCCAATGCGCGAAGCGTTACCCGCCCGATGAGCGAAAATGCGATTTTGGCGGCTTTGCGACGAATGGAGTACGAGCAGGGCGAGATCACAGGCCATGGCTTTAGAACTACGGCATCGACGTTGCTCAACGAGCAGGGCTGGAGCAGGGATGCAATCGAGCGTCAGCTCGCGCACAGCGAGCGCGATGGCGTGCGCGACGCATATAACCGCGCGGCGTACCTCGATGAGCGGCGGCTGATGATGCAGGCTTGGGCCGACTATCTTCACGGCCTTGCGGCTGGCGGAGTGGTCCTTCCCCTTCTGAAACGTGCATAGCAGTATATGTGCGTCCCAAGGCGTTGACTCCAATGCTTGCGCGGCTATACTAAGCGCCAGAGTTCGGGAAAAGTTGCCTCACGGGTGGCCCTTGCAAAAACCACGCGTCGGCGACTTCCGCATTCCGAAAGTTCTTAAGTCGCCCGCGCGTGAAGGAGAAATTCGCGCATGGGCCATCAACGTTCCGAGAATCAATTTCGATCATCGATCGACCCGGCCTCTCTTCTGCGGGAGCGGCAGGTTTTACGCCTACTGCCAATTTCGAAAAGCTCTTGGTGGGCTGGCGTCCGTGCTGGCCGGTTTCCCAAGCCGCTCAAGCTCGGCCCGAACACGACTGCATGGCGGGCATCCGACATTCTGGCGCTCATTGAGTCGCTCGCGAGTCGCCCCACGCCAACGCCCGGCAATCGGTGCGCCAATAACGTGGCGGCGAGTCACGCGCGCGGGACCGTGCGATCGTGAGCCGGAACGCTCGCGATGCAGAGTTGAGTGACAGCCGGGTGTCGTATCCGTATCCGCGGCGGCTCGGTAACCGCGCGCTCGTCGGACTTCCGGGTGAGTTTGTTCAGATAGTTGGACCTCACACCAAGGCTGATCCGGCTGCGCTCTTAGTGCAATTTCTTACCGACTTTGGCAACGCGATCAGCTTCCACTTAAAGTCAGAAATTTGCACCTCCTCCTTCGACGGTGGGCAGGTAGGTCTGTCTCGAACTGCTTCACTCCGGTCGCGAACCCGCAATGACTCCAAAGCGTTGATAGGTGTGAGCGATGCAGAACAGATCTAATGCTGACAAACTAGGAGTGCTTCGCGACACGGCTTTTGGCCTAAAGAGCGTCGGTTGTAACTATAACGAAATTGAAACGTCCCTAATCCGTCAGGCTCAGCGTCTCGGCGTCGATCGCGCAATCGCGCGAAAGATCGCCTCGGATTTTGGACACAGACTCCCAGAGCCTAGGCAGGGAGTGCGCGCTTCGGATGTCCGCCCTACTCGGATACAGTGGCTTTGGCGGGGATATATTCCGAGAGGCAAGGTCACCATCATCGACGGTGATCCCGACAAGGGCAAAAGTCTCGTCACCTGTGATATTTCTGCCCGCGTTTCGACGGGAAGAGATTTTCCAGACGGCTCACCGTGCACCCGTGGCCGCGTGGTCCTCGCTAACCTTGATGACGCGGCGGACGACACGATCCTCCCTCGGCTGATGGCAGCGGACGCAGATCTGAAGTCCATTATAATACTTTCTACGATCAGCTCTTCCGGGCACGAAGGAAAACGCGACATCGCACTTTTAAGGCTGCCAACACATTTCCCCGAATTGACTTCACTCATGCAGGAGGAAAGAGCAGACGCCCTCGTGATCGATCCGCTACTGTCGTGCCTCGCTGAAACAACGGACTCGTACAAGTTTCAATCAATAGCGACCGTGATGCTCGGATTGAAGGAGTTGGCCGAGAAGACTTCCGCTGCAGTCATCGTCGTTAGACATTTGACGAAAGCCTCAGCCAATACACCGGCGTTATATCGAGGCTCAGGAAGCATTGGCATCGCCGGAACAGCGCGTCAGGGCTTTATTGCATTACAACACCCTGACAACCCGGACGCGAAAATATTGGCTCCAACTAAGCATAACTTGGCAAAGAATACTCGGTCACGAGTCTACACGATCGAAGAAAATGGTGAGGGAGCGCCGTGCATTCGTTGGGGTGATACTACCAAGCTGACTGCCAATGAAATCCTGATGCGCAACGAATCCCTCGGAAGTAGCAGTGACAGTGGGAATCGTCGAAAAGTTGAACTGCTGAAAGCTGTCATCAAATGCAAGAGCGAAGTGTTAAACGGTACCCTGCCGGAGAAAGTGATTCGACGGGCCTTCAACCAAGAGAAACCCGAAAATCAACAGGTAACTGCGCAGAGACTTGGCCACATGCTAAAGATGTTGAAATTGGGAGCGACCGCCACGACTGCAAATGGCGCTGCCGCGATCACATGGGATCAAGCTTGGATCGATGAACTTTGTAGAACGTACGGCGTTCAGGCTTGACTGCTACAGACATCAGAAACATCAGAATGCTCAGTTCTTCGAGACATATGATCCTTCGGACCCAGCGAAACCAACAGAAATCTCAGAATCATCAGAATAACGCCTCCGGCGAGGTTTCTGAGGTTACTGACGTTTCTGATGATCCGATGGGGTGGTGGTCCGTACCCAGTCGATCCGGGCGAGCCCGACCGGAACCTTCCTCCTGATCGCGGACTAAGCGCAAGGGCCACCCGTGAGGGTGGGGGTAGGCTGTGCCCGCCTGTGCGGGTCTATGGGGCCGGAGGTGGTCCGGGAGGGAGGAAATAAAGAATAAGTCGGTGGGCGTGCATGAGCTTCCAATCGCGAAATCGATGAATCTCGCCGATTAAATCAGTTGCGCTATTTCGGGTGATCACCGATCCGCTGAACCAATCCTCACGGGCGGCCCTTGCAAGTTGAGATCGGTTTTCCAGTTTTTGGATCTCACGAGTGCGGCTGATGAGAGCCGAGCCCTGTATGACGCGCGCTTTTACGAGGGGCCATTAGATTGATTTGACGCCCCCCGCTGGGCAGGGCGAGCTGGCGCCGCAGACGGTGACTTCCGCCACTCGTAAACGCCGTAGATGGTAGACATCTTGTTCCAGCTTTCGGCTTCGAGTCCATCGCAAGTTAGGGAGATCCCCTGCGGTGGTCCCAACGGCGATAGTAGGTAAATACCTGAAGGCACAAGCTGGTCGCGTCGACAGTCTTTCCAATCGTTAAAAGGTCGGCGAATTGCTGTAACGAGAGCGATGACTGAGCCGGAAGGTGTCGCTTGCAGTTCGATCTCGACCACATCCCCACGTGCGTAAATCCGTTCGTTAACCGGAATCGAATTATCTTGTCGTTCCCGTGGGACTAGGTGTCCTTTGAAGTTAGGAGGGACATGGGCCATATACGCGTTCTCGTGCCACGTAGTGCCCGGTGCGCTGGCGCTGGCATACGAATCGGATATGGTCACGACCTCGCTGCCGTCAACTAAATCGGAATCCTTATAGCCTGCGCTGAGTAGCTTTTCACGCCAGCCCGATGTATACATTTTCTCTTGCCCGGACGGATCGATGATTTCGGAACGTTTGAATACTCGAATGAGCTGGACCAAAACCTTGGTCCGGTTCACCGAGCTATCAACCTTTTCCGATGCCGACTGCAATCCGCCAGCGTAACTGCGATCGGTTGTATCACTAGCTGAGCAGCCGGTGAGCGATAGCATCGCAACTAATACCATCGCAGTGCCACCGCATTTGGATTTCATCAGTCCGGGGTATCCTTTTCCCTCTCCGCTTTCAACGTCCCTTATACCGAAAAGGCAGTCACCTTCAGCTGTTCCGCGCAAGGGCCACCCGTGAGGGGTTAAGGGTTTCGGGGCCAAGATTCCGCGAAGATCGCGTTCAGCACCGCCACTGGGAAGCGAAGATGGAATTTTGCTTGTCGGAGCCCAGAGCTGGTTCGGACGCAGCTCTCCCATTCGTCGATTCAGTTTCGACGAACATCGAAAAGGGGGGTGAAGTTGTTCAGAATCCAAAAAGCCGGTAGAGGATCGCGTCATGGGAAAATTCAACAGTTCGAAAACTCGCGTGGGGCCCATTTTCAAGGAACTGAATCGCCGGGACGCGACGGGGAAGAGTTGGCTTTCATCTTTGATGCGCCTCGGAGGTCGAGGAGCACCGCCTGAGTCGCCGGGAATACTTTCGGTTCCACCGTGGTTCGAATTTCCGGCACCTCCACCGCGTGATTTTCTGGAATGGCTCGTAACTCATCCCGAAAAGCTCGATCGACCGAAGTATGCGACCGGCGATTTGACCAAGCAGAAACGCGACAAGCTGCTTGCAAAGATCCTGCCGTTCTGCAGGAGGCGATATCCGCGATCAAAGATCCCGCGTCCGATCATCATCGGAAGTGGTGGTGCTTAGAAGGAACGACCAGCGTTGACTGTGCGCTGTTCACCCCTCGTCTTGTGCTGTTCATCGAGGGCAAGCGAACCGAAGCTGGTTCATCGCCTGATGTCAGTTGGTATCGTGGGCGCGATCAAGTCTTGCGAAATCTCGAATGTGCGCGGTCGTATGCACGACAACGCGAACTCGACTACTACACCATGCTCATCATCGAAGATGGTAAGGCGAAAGATGGTAAGACGGAAAAGGAGAAGAAGGCCCGCGAAGAGGCGGCTCGCAACATCGAGAGTTCCAAGGTTGTGGCGTCGAGTCTCCCGCATGTGGCCGAAGCTGAGCGACGGGACATGATGCAACACTATTTGGGCTTCACGACGTGGCGAAAAGTTGTGGAGACTTTCGATTTGCCGCCCTCTTTGCTGCTGTAGGAATCGCTGGTTTCGTTGAGTAGTGATCGCCGCTCGTGATCCGCGTTTTCGTAAAGCGAAAACATAATTTTGGTTGTCGCGACCCCCGGCGCTCCGCGTAAATAGATCACCGCACAGCTCACGTAATTTGCCGCGCGTGCTTGCGCCTCCTGCCTGAGGCGCTCAGATTCCGCGTGCCTTGTCGAAAGGCGCGCATCCAGTGGCTGCGCTCGGTTCTTTCGGCGCCCACTTGTTATGTGGTCCGCTCGGTTCGCTCCGCTCGTGCGCTCCACGATCCTCGATTCGCTCGACCGGAACTTCCACTGCCGCAGGCGGAGGCTGGATCATCCCCAGCTCGGCAGGTGTCGACCACCTTGTAGCTATCCTGATTTGACCAGTAGGCTGTCCATCCAGTCCTACAACGCCAATTCCCATGTTGATTCCATTCGACTGCGCCCCGTGCTCTTTCCCATCCGTGCCGACTCCGAAAAGCAGCCTGATCTCTTGGAGCGCTTCCATGGCCACGCGCAAATATTCCGGGTTGCCCGGCGTTCTTGTCGTCGTCTTCGAAACCTCGCCGTGTCGCTCCTGACCGGCAGACCGCTTGATCGAGATCTTTTCCGTGTCCGCTTCGATGCTACGGCGCCAAGCGGCCATTGCCTCGTCGGCGATGAGTTCCAAGCGCAAAGCCTGCTCGGTTTTAATCCGATCGACGATTGCGAAAGTGTCGCGTTTGTATGCTTCATCGACGCGCTTGGCGATCCTGTGAACAGACTGGCGGGCGATGCCGATTTGGGAAGCGATAGCCGTCGGCTTCTTGCCCTCTTCCATTAATTTCCAAACGCGTAACTCCAAGTCACGCGCGCGGACCGACGACCGTTTGGCCGCTCCACGTAGAGGGCGGACTTTGCTCTTGTCGCCGATTTGAGGAGACGTTGCGGCGTTCGCTTCCATCGATTGGATTTTAGCACTATGGAAGGTCGAAGTGTCACCGCACCGCGTATACGGTCACCGCGCGAAGATCGGGTCGAGCCAGCAAAGAGACTTGGAAAATGGGAGACAATTCTGCGATCAGCTCGCATCCACCCCCTCACGGGTGGCCCTTGCGCATGGTCCGAGGTAAAAGAGAGCCGGAATGCGAGTGGTTCAGTCTCAAGTTGACTTTGGAAGCGGCGGACCGAGCCGTTCGCCCGCCTTTTTGAAACAGTGGGCGGGCGGATGATGTTGTCGTGCGCGAGATATCGAGTAGTGTTCGAGGCTGTTGAGCCGCTGGATCTACCGAATTATCTCGGTTCTACTCTGCGGGGCGCGTTCGGCCATGCGTTCCGCGCCGTCGCATGCCCATCGCGTCGCGGTCTCGACTGCCCCGACCCTCAACGTTGCCCATACCATCTGATATTCGAGACCTCGCCGCCACCCAGTTCTGAGGCACTACGGACGCACGAGGAGATTCCTCGTCCGTTTGTCATCGCGCCAGCGGATTCAGAAGAGCTAGAAAGCGATTCCGGGAGACGACTTTTCCGGCCCGGCGAGGAGGTTGCGTTCGAGCTGGTCCTGATAGGTCGCGCTGAGGAATTCTTCCCTCATTTCGTTGTCGCCTTACGCGAGGTGAACCGGATCGGGCGCGGACGGCAGTTGGTAGAGTTGCGGCGAATCGACGCGCTCGGCTCAGACTCGAACCAATCTCGCTCGGTCTACACGGCCTTGGAGAATCTGGTCCAAGGCTCAGCGGAGAGCATCACCATCGAAGAGCGCTCTGGGGCTCTTTCAGATGCCCCGCTCACCATCCACTTTCTCACCCAAACGAGACTAAAGAACGAGGGCCGGTTCGTGCGAACGCCTGAATTCCAGATCCTTTTTCGGAGGCTTTTGGGCCGACTTTCTTCGTTATCGCGATTTCACTGCGGCGCGCCGTTGGAGGTGGATTTCCGCGAACTCATCGACAGCGCGGCATCGATTCGCTTGATTCATGACGACACAAGGTGGACAAGGTGGCAGCGCTACAGTTCGCGTCAGGATCGGCGTATGCAATGGGAGGGAATCGTGGGCCGCGCTACGTATCAGGGGGACTTTGCCGTTTTTCGGAAGTTCCTTCAGTTCGGACAACTTGTTCACGTCGGCCACGGCGCGACATTCGGCTTGGGCAAATATCGAATCGTTGAATCAAATGTCCGAGAACGCGGCGATGAACGAAGTCCGTTATAGAAAGTTCTTTCGAGAGCTGACCTCACATTCGCCGCACGACTACCAAATCGAAGTCGCACGACTGCTCTTCGAGGGGCGTAACGTAGTCCTTCGAGCGCCGACTGGTGCGGGAAAGACTTGGGCAGTCCTCGCACCTTTCCTAAGCAACATGTGGCCAAATCCACCGGCCCGCCTGATCTACGCGCTACCACTCCGAACGCTCGCACAGGGAATTTACCGGGAGGCTCTCGAAGCCGCTAGCATCATGGGCCTGCGGACAACCCCGCTGACCGAAGGCGCCCGTGAGATCGCGCCCCCGTTCGTGACAATGCAGACCGGTGAACAGGGTGATGATCCATTTTTCGAACGTGGGCGGATCATCGTTACCACGTACGATCAACTGCTTAGTGGTCTTCTCTGTGGGCCTTACAGCTTGTCGGGACGACTGCACAACGTGAACGCAGCTTCTGTGGCTGGAGCGCTCGTTGTCTTCGATGAATTTCATCTCATGCCACCGGACAAGGCGTTTCTTACTGCTGCGGCTGGGCTGAAGGCGTTCAAGAATTTGTCTCAGTCGGTCTGGATGACCGCTACGGCTACCGCTCCTTTGGAAGAAATACTCCGCGAAGCGCTCAGAGCCTCTTCGGTTCCTGACGGCGACGCCTCTATGCGGCAGATGCTGGAATCACTGCCAAGCGTGAATTCGGTGACTCGCACGCTTGTACCGGAGAGCGCAATGCTGACCGCAGATCGAGTTCTTCGCCATCATGAGCGGAGATCCATCGCGCTTGCGAACACTGTTGGCCGCGCGCAGACCCTGTTTGAAGAGTTAAGGGCGAAACTCGATAATGGTTCTGACATCCGCTTAATTCTCCTCCACTCTCGGTTTTTCAGGAATGACCGACAGAGCAAGGAGGGATTGCTGAAATCGCTTTTCGGTAAGGAGCCGCACGACTCCGCAATTCTTGTCGCCACACAAGTGATAGAGGCAGGGATCGATATCTCATGCGAACATCTCCATACGGAGCTGTGTCCGATGAACGCACTGGTGCAGCGCGCCGGTCGTTGTGCGCGTTTTTCCGGCGAAATAGGGATGGTGCATGTGTATGAACTGCCGCCCAATCGCGGATGGCTTCCTTACGGGACGCTTCAACAGCCTGACGCGTCAATCGATGCCACGCGCAATTTGCTGCGGGCGACTGGACAAGTAAGGCTCGATCCGATTCTGGCGGCAAGATGGGTCGATGCCGTGCATCGCGAAACTGACGAACAAGCGGTCAGGTCCGGGGTCAGAGACCGCATGAACCACATCTTTGATGCGATTCGTCAAAATGCGATACAACGCGACCCGGTAGGCATCGCACATCTGATCCGGGGTGATGACAGCGAATCTATCCGTGTGATCATCTGTGACGAATCCCGCCGGCCCACGTCCCCGGGAAAAGTTGAATCAATATCGATGTCGCGGTGGTCGCTAGCACCTCATCTCTCGCCGGCGCAACCAATTGGATGGTACTGGGATGGCGATGAACTTCAGCCGTGGAAACCGCTGACAGAACGAAACTCGCTCACCCGGACCTACGCGGTGGCTCTATGCCCTGAATTCGCAGCGTACGATGGCGACATCGGTCTGCGCCTCGCCCAACTGGGCAACCAAGAAAGCCCCGTTCGCGTGGAACCGCCTCGTCCGGGATACGCCCCTCTAAAGGAAGAGGCTTGGATTAACCACGCGCGCATGGTCGCGAGCGTGGCGGAGGCGCGTCTTCAGCGGGACGGATTTCCGAATGGAATCATCGGTCTCGGATTTCAGAAAACCTATGACCTGACCCCAGAACAATTGCGCGTTACCGTCCGGGCCTGCGGCCTTCTACACGACCTTGGGAAGCTGCAAAGTCGATGGCAACAATGGGCCGTCGCGTGGCAAAGCTCGCGAAATCCTCAATACCGAATGACCGCGCCCCTCGCTCACACTGATTTCAATCCCGATAACGAAGCTGATCGGACGCGACAGCTGTCACTGGACGTTCGGAGGCCTTCTCACGCCGCAGCAAGTGCATACTATTCGTGCGCACTGCTGGACAGCGCGCTGATGGGCATTCCGACGGAGTTGCTGGGCGAGGTGGCGTCGGCATGCGTGGCCGCGATCATCGCACACCATGGCGCGTTCATTCCAAAGACGGCGAATATCGATTTGGGAATCCTTGCATTGTCGAAGGACTGGGAGCAGATCGTTGGGAAGTGCGGCTATACTCCGAATCGGGAGACAGTCGAAGCTCTCACGAGCGAAAGGGACCGGAGGGGGTATTTGGAGCAATTTCTCGAAATGACCACCGGACGCGGAAATCTGGACAGATGGTGGCCGCTGGTCTCTTACTTGACGAGAACGCTGAGGCTCTCGGACCAGCGCGCAACATCCGAATGGGCATGCAGTGAGTAAAGCGACCTCCTTTGTGATCCTCAAGGCGACGGGGACACATGGTGACGTCTTTGCCGCAGTCGGACTTGCGGATCTCCTATCCAGCGCAGCCGACGTGAGTCAGGTCCAGATCAACGAAACCGCGACGGGGTTTCAAATCTACGCGTCTACGACAACCGGCAACCTAGGTTCGATTGCGCACACTCCCGGATATCCATTCGTCAAGGTCAACTCGAAGGTCGTGATTCCGAAAAAAGTTTCCAACTGGGTAGACTACAAACTGGAGAAGGAAAAAGCAGATCGGCGCAAGAAGCTGATGCAGGGGAAGACCAAGAAATCGCTCGATTCGGATGTTCGGCAACTTCTGAAACAGGAAGAAGCTCGACCCGACTGGCGCCTTATTCAGGTGCTCAACACTCTTCAGGGCGATGAAACCAGCAACCGAATTCACGCGCTGATCGCGCATATGAAACCAAGCGAATTCTCGGAAACGATTGCTGGAGGAGTTGAAGCGATTAAGAATTCGCGTCCGTCGGGACTCAGGTGGCCGGCGAATTCCGTTCAACTCTTCACGCCAAGCGCGGCGAAAGGATATTCACGACTTAAACCTGACAGCACTGACCGTAACGACAAGACGAAAGAGCAGTGGACCGACCCTTTCGTGGAGTGGCTGCGCTATCGGGGTTATTTTGTCGTCGCCTGTCCCTTCTTTCAGGGTCAGAAAGCCGAGAACGTTCGCCTTCTTTGCCCTATTCCACATGAGCTTTCTCTCAGTGGCTTAAAACAGGTCGCAGGCGCGTTTCGTTCTGCGGGAATATTCGGAGGACCGCCGAAGTTAGACAGCCTTGCTACCCTCAAGTTGGCGGAACTCCTCATCCGCCATTCCGAGGAATATAGCCAAGTTGCCGGCGCGAGACCGTTTCCGGGCATACGGATGCGTGGGAAGAATCCGTCAACCCTAATATCGGGTATTTCGGTTACAAACTATCAGTCGCTAGGAAGTGCAAAAGCCGTATCAGCAATCTCAACCATCGCACTGCCAGATTGGTTCACCATCGACTCTTCCGCCGACGCAACTGCATTTCTGGAGATCCTCGACGAGCATCAGCGCGCGCTGCGCTCACTCGAAGATGATCATTCCGACGAGATTGGCCTATTAATCGACTATCGCCGTTTTCTTGAGGCTCGCGGCGAACATGCGATCGCGATGCTCATGGACTTTATGGCTCGCTATGGCGCATTCGTCCTACGCGCGCGAGAGCAAAAACGGAAGATCCCACAGTTCACAACGGACAATTTGAAGAGGCTGGTTATGGGAAATAGTCAGAGATTGGGGGACATTCTCGCGGATCCGGGCTTCAAGGCGGTCGCCGCCGCGATCCGTAGCGCGACGGTTAATGCTCAGGCGCAGAAGTCGATGAATCGTTCGGACTATCGGGAAATACGCTACGACCTGCTTCCCGATCTGAGGCGCAAGAGTAGCCTTCCGAGAAATGCATCGCTCGTTGAAGCGATCTCCGAATTCATCTCCCTATACAACGTTGAGAATGCGCGGCGACGCGAACTTGGTAAGCCTGCGCCGCGTAACGTAACTACAGAGGAGTTCGAAGCGCTGGTAAGGCTCATCGACGTGTATCGCGCCTCGACGGTCGGACCAATGCTGTGCGCTTACGGATCCTGCCGGCTGCCGAAAGAAGACGAGCCCGATCAAAACAAGACGTCTGAAACAGTCGGCGAACACGAGAACTAGGGGAGGAAAAGTGGCTCAGCTAAGCTCATTGTCCATCTCGGCGCAGGTGACCATCGATCTACACAATCTCAACAGTGAGGGCACAGAGGGGAACCAGCAGCAGACCCGCATGGTGCATATTATCGATCAAAATGGTCGCCGTGCGATTGTCAACGCGATTAGCGGCGATATGTTGAAGCACATTTTGGTCGAGCATTTGGTTCCGCTACTTAAGGATGCGAAAGAGCCGCTTTCGCCCGGTGCAGCGGTGCACGATGCTGACCGGATCAACGCCGTGAACCCCGAATTCGTGGATTTCTGCGAGAAAGAGCAAGCCTTCACCGACAACGGCAAGAAAGTTAAACGCAAAGCGCTTGATTCCGAGGTCATGTCGAAAATACTTGCCGAGTGCAGCCTGACAGACCTCGCGGGAGCGCTTATCACGAGGGGTCGTTCCGTCGGTCGCAAGTCGGTCGTTGAATTCGGATGGGTGGTCGGACTTCCAGAGGATGTTGATGGCCAGCCCCTCACTGTGACCGAGCAACACTTCCATGTAAAGTATGCACCGGAGGGGCGCGGGACCGCCGCTGGTGGCGACACCGTCTCAGGTAGGCAGGCTATCTTTCACCGTCCGGCTTCTTCGGGAATTTACGCATTGATCTGCAACCTCGACCTCTATCGCGTTGGTCTCAACGACATCACCCGGCAGTATGTCGTCGATCCGAATTCGCGTCGCAAACGAGCAACCGCGCTTATTCAAGCTCTCGTCGCGACGCTGCTTAAACCGGCCGGTGCGCAGCGCAACACGCAGAACCCGCATATCGTGGACTGTAAAGGTGTGATTGCGACTTCGGCAACCTCGCTGCCAGCTCCCACAGTGAGTCCATTGCACAAAGACTATCGAGAGGAGATGAAGCGGTCGGCAGATGTGCTTAACACCATCAAGCCGGGCAGTATCGAGGTGAGTAACTTCGAGACTATTTCTGGCGGGGTTAAAATTCTCGCCGATTTGAGCCAAGGGCTTCAACTGTCGAATTGAAGAACCATGGCTGCAAAGTCAAAAACGACTGCTGTTAGAGAAACCGAAGCCGCGCGTGTGGAGCGGTTGGCGCGACTGGAAGGACCGGAATCTATAGCCGGAATTCCGGGGCCCGGAAGATGGCTTCTTGCTGAGTTTGAGCCCACAACGCTTTTCTCGCTGAAGATCAGCTCCGCCATAGCTCGGTCGGCAGAACGCTCGTTGTTCCAACGCCCTACGCTATAAAGATGGCGCTCGTAGATGCTGGTTTCCGAATAGGCCTGTCCGACAACGAATGTGACGCGTTGCTTAAACAACTGGTCCATATCGAGGTTCGCATCTCGCCAGCATCAGAAGTGGTGGTGACTCACACCTTTGTTAAGGTTCGGCAGGAATCCGTGAAGGCGACCCTCTACACCCCTACAACTCAACCATTGCGTACCGTGAACTTGCCTACCTCAACACGTCTACCACTTGGGCTTTCGATCTGGTGAGCATCGACAGCGAGATCGCGTCCCTCCTTATCGAACTGCTGCCGCACATTTCTTACATAGGAAAACGGGGCTCCTTCTTACGCTTCGTTCAACTTTCCCGAACGAATACCATCAGCCCGCAATTCACCCAGCCCGTGGTTCGCCAAGGCGCATGGAGTCCGCCCGCTCGCGCGCAAATCTTGCCGTTGGACGATTTTGGCCCGGATGCGGATCTAGAGACGCTCAGCTCGTTCACACAAAAGCGTGCCAAACGTGATCTGCATCGTCGGTTCGTAGAGACTATCGTTCCAGTGGGCATAGTGAACACGGGACCGGGGTTCACCGAATATAGGCGCGAATAGATCGTTCCGGGGAAGCCAATGAATTCAGTCATCATCTCGGACTATGGCGTGACATTGGCCAAGACCGGCGAGCGGCTGGTAATTCGCGGTCCCAAGCCGAACCTAGAGCTTATCGAGGGCGGGCCACAACTTTTTTTGCCCCTAGGGACCAATCCAAAACGCCCTACGCTCACCGTTCTTACGTCGGATGGCCCAAAAGCTCCGGCGCCATCACTTCGCCGGTCCGTCCCGGACAGCAACGGCGTCAGGCCTCTGAAGAAATCGGCCGATCAGATCGAACTTCCACTCTTTCGCGTCGGCGAAATCGTAATCACTTCGCCCGGCGTCGCTATCTCCACCGATCTTGTCGAAGCATGCTGCGAGCGTGGAATTCGCCTCTCGTTTCTAACCAGATCGGGCAGGCCTTATGCGATGCTCTCCTCGCCCATGCTCACCGCTACCGTGATCACCCGGCGCGAACAGTTAGCCGCCTTCAACGATTCGCGCGGCGTTGAGATCGCCAAGGCTATCGTCCGTGGCAAGCTCGGCAATCAGGCCTCGCTGCTGAAGTACTTCGGCAAATATCTCAAAGAATCGAATCCTCCAGTCTTTGACGAACTCTGCATGCTTGTAAAAGTGATCGCGAGAGGCCGTGCCGATGTTAAGCGCATCGAGGAACCCAATGTCGATGCCGCGCGCGAAGCTCTGCTCTCGGTTGAGGGACTCGCCGGACGCACATACTGGAAAGGCGTCCGATTGCTAATCCCAGAGAACCTCGGCTTCGAATCAAGAGAGCATCGCGGCGCCCCGGATCCGGTAAACTCGGCGCTCAACTACGGCTATGGAATTCTCTACGCGCAGGTGTGGGGCGCGATCATGAACGCAGGTCTCGAACCGTTTGCAGGCTTTCTCCACGTCGATCGACCGGGCAAGCCTTCGCTTGTCCTCGACATGGTCGAAGAATTTCGGCAACCAGTTGTCGATCGCGCTGTGATCGCAGCTATCGGGCGTGGCTCTTCGATCGAAACAGGCCAAGGAATGCTCACCGATGACGCGCGCCGGACCATTGCGTCAGCCGTGCTGGAGCGAATCGAAAGCGAGGTACACTTCCGTGGTCGGCGCTACAGACTGAAGTCGGTCATCCAGATACAGGCGCGAAATCTCGCTTCTTTCCTGCGAAGAGGCGAGAGTTACCGAAGCTTCTCATTCAAATGGTGACTCATGCGTGGGCAAGAGCTGCTTACGTTCATCGTCTATGACATCACTGACGACAAGATTCGGATCAAAATCGCCGACGTGTGCAAGGATTACGGCCTCGATCATATCCAGTACAGCGTTTTCAGCGGTCCGCTCGACTCAACACGGCGGAATGAGATGTTCGCACGACTCGACGGTACGCTCGGTAATAACGAAGGCAAAGTTTTGATGCTTCAGATGTGCGAGAAGGACGTGGCGGCCCGCCGTGAAATCGTGCGAATCACCAGTGCGCAATGAACCTCGTCGAGCACCATAGCGCGCGGCAGTTTGAACTGACCGTCACCGATCTCAAACAATGGGCCTATTGCCCACGCATCCCCTACTATCATCATGTGATGCCGGTCGAGTTCGCGCGAACCTACAAGATGGAACGTGGCCGAGATGTCGAGGCAGCAGTCCACGCGATGGAGAAACGGCGCGGATTCCGCCGCTACGGGCTTGAGGGTGGACAGCGCAGATTCGGAGTCTGGCTCCATTCGGCTGCGCTCGGATTATCCGGCAAGCTCGACTTGCTCATTCTTACTGACGACGCATGCTATCCGGTGGACTTCAAAGACACCGATGGAGGTGTGCGGCACAACCATCGCGTCCAACTCGCGGCCTATGCGATGATCGTCGAAGAACATTTTGCACGGCCAGCGAAGGTCGCGTTTGTTTACTTAGTGCCATCGAAGCAGCTAGTCGCGGTGTCCGTCGGCGCGGAGGAACGGGAAGAAGTCACGCGGGCGGTCGTCGAGATGCGGCGCGTCATCGAGCGGGAAGACATGCCGGGACCGACGCCGGTGCGAGCGCGATGCGTCGCATGCGAATTCCGCAACTATTGCGCGGACATTTGGTGATTTTCGCAAAAGGAGGCCCTTTTGGTGCAAATCCGAATGTTGCGAAGTATTGTAATGCTCTCAGATGGAAAAAGCCTTGATTTATCGAGGTTATTTCATCGGCTTCAAACCGATCCCCGATTAGGAGGGGACTGAAACATTGCCAATGCGCTGCGATGCAGCTCGCGATCGTGCGAGCTTCAAACCGATCCCCGATGAGGAGGGGACTGAAACGCTAATCAGCGTCACCTGCTCGACGCGTCCAGCGCTTCAAACCGATCCCCGATGAGGAGGGGACTGAAACATCGAGGCGCGTATCGTGACGCGTAGTCGTCGAGCTTCAAACCGATCCCCGATGAGGAGGGGACTGAAACGTCAGACGACGCAGCGCGTCGAGCTGCGATAGCTCGAGCTTCAAACCGATCCCCGATGAGGAGGGGACTGAAACATCACAGCCTGGCACTGTCGCTGACGGCATGGGCTCGAGCTTCAAACCGATCCCCGATGAGGAGGGGACTGAAACCGCCGATCGGCATGTCGCCAGTAGCACTGCGGTAAGCGCTTCAAACCGATCCCCGATTAGGAGGGGACTGAAACTCACTAATTGCGCAGGTATCAAGTGCCGTCGCTCCAGAGCTTCAAACCGATCCCCGATTAGGAGGGGACTGAAACACGTCGAGTTCTGCGAGCAGATGCCGGAAGTTCATCGGCTTCAAACCGATCCCCGATTAGGAGGGGACTGAAACTCCAGACCGCTGCTGATAGTTGATCAGCGCGTGCTTCACGCTTCAAACCGATCCCCGATTAGGAGGGGACTGAAACTCGCTATCGCCGGTTCGTACATGTCGCAGAGGCTCGAGCTTCAAACCGATCCCCGATTAGGAGGGGACTGAAACGACGATGCCATTGCGTCAGCGAAGCTGATGCCTCTGCGCTTCAAACCGATCCCCGATTAGGAGGGGACTGAAACCGAAATCGAATCCGGACGACACCGGCGGCACGTCGGAGCTTCAAACCGATCCCCGATTAGGAGGGGACTGAAACACGAATTCGCCGCGATGTTCAGGTCGCAGCTTCACCGCTTCAAACCGATCCCCGATTAGGAGGGGACTGAAACTCGCTGTGGGCGTGCTGCTAGGTGTCGGCGTTGTGGGCTTCAAACCGATCCCCGATGAGGAGGGGACTAGAAGTCAGCCATCGGCGTGGCCCGTTCTCAGAACCATAGCTGCGTCAACACGCTACTTCGACCAACGCTCAAGGTCTGGGATGATCGCCAATTCGCGTGGGCTCAACTTGCAAGGGCCACCCGTGAGGGTTGGGCGACCGCCCCTTTTCTGATCGTCGGTACGCGCAAAACTGCGGAGCTGGCTGGCTGACCCCATTGCGGCAGTCTCGATCTCGAACACGATCGCGGTCGAAGGGAGAGCAGAAGTTCGGATGCGGTGCACGGGCGAAGTTGGCAGCCTCGATTTAGCCGGACCCAATGGGCTGAAACGAAAGCGTCCCCGCGATTCGACGCTGCCGCATAACTTCCGAAGCGTACAAGCCTCACGGGTGGCCCTTGCGTATGCGATCCGGGTACGGAAAGCAGAACGCGGAACTCCGGGTGATCCGACTAGCGATTTCAGTGTCACTTTTCCCAATAAAGATCCCATTGGAGATTCCGACACTCAAATCCGGTCTGGCGATGCGCTCCATTGGGCGCGCGTCGATCGCTTAATCATCGTTCGGCGGAAATTCGACTGTCACCATTGCAGGTCAGAAAAGAAGGGGCCTCGGCACTTCCTCCCTCTCTTTCGTCAAGAGCAGGTGCGCTAGCGAGGGGTATTATCCCCAACGTGACACCGTGCAAAATGATGCGTCTAATAATCGAGGCGCACAGAAGGTGCGGATAGTTGTGGCTTTGTTGTTCGCTCTTATAGCGATGGATTTGTGCCTCCGGCATCCAGCGGCAAAGCGTTATCTCTCCGAACCATACTGTCGTGTATTGTTGTCTGGCGTTCATCCCTCTGATAACCCCTAAGAAGTGAATCTGCAAACGAACACTTGGCGCTAGTTTTGCGTACCTCACCGGAGGTTGGACCGACCGTAGTACGATGGTGTTTTTATGCCGTCATTACGGCCCTGAACCCGCCATCAACCTCGATGCAGAATTCACCGATGAGGACCGTAGATGGCTGACCAACCATCCTAGCGGCGGAGGGACCATCCAACAATTGCTCGCCGACAATCATATCGTGCTTCATAAAAATGAGATCGACGCATCGATGGCAGGTGAAAATGAATTTGCATGGCACCCGTTGAACTTCTCCCGCCAGAGATACGACCTAATTGTCAAATGTCGAGACGGAAGATTTGAGGAGCAGTTGTGGTACGCCACGAATAGTGCGGGCGGCCTGCTTGAGGCCCTTCGAATCAAACAAATTAAGCTTACGCAGATAGCGGTGAGGAACGCATTCTCTTTGAATGTGTGGACGCCAACTTCGCACAAATCGCACCGACCTACCCGGCACTTTACAACTTGCGATAAAGCAATATTCACTCACTTCGGTGACCATCAATCCCCATTAAGGTTTCACGATGATAGTGCTGACGCTGGCATGCTTGTCGGTGTACTTATTTTCATTTCTGTCTACCGCGCTCTATTGCGGAGCCGCGCACTGGTGGATCGGCATCCCGGACCTTTTGGCCGATAGTGAACATGCCTGAACCCATCGGTCCACCTAGAGGTTGGTCCCTTCCGCACGACGCTCGATCCCCGAAGCCGCCGCGTCTGCATAATGCCGTGACCGAAGAATACGACGGGCACCATCAGCCGGTGCGGAAGTCTCGCGAGCAACGGATACACGTGTTGATGGGGCGCGGAGAGGCCTCCGGTTTTCCGCTCCACCCCCCAGCCATTGCGGGCTAATGCGTTCGCGCACCAGCAGGCCATCCGGCGTTGGCGAGCGGTTCGAGGAAGAACTCCCAACTCCCCAGAAGGCCTCCGCCGGCGGCACGTAAGGTCAGGATGAGATCACGTTCCGGTTGCGCCGCGACGACGATGAACGACTTTGCTCCCGGCAGAGATGGCATCACGTCACCCGGCGCGACGTGCTGAAGGGCGAAATGATCTCGGTCGCGCTTGGATGGCCGTCATTATCTACCCAGTCGTAGCTGTACCAACCAGCGCGCCCTGAACCCATCTTCAACAGCCATGGCCATGTACACTTCAGGGGCCAGCGATCGTGACGGCATGCATTACGGTGGCCGCTGGATAAGTGATTTTGAGATCAGCAGGCGGGATCGTTTGCGCTCCTCTCGCATAACGCGGACACTCGCGAAAACATAGCTTTCGTCCCGTGCAGCAAACCGGATACGCTCACTCACCCTCGGCACGTATCCCTAGAAGGAAGTAGCGAAAGCTGCTCTAATATCGAATGTCGGAATACCACGAAAGAATTGTTGAGATACTCGACGGTCGTATTGCGTTATAGAGAAGCGCACGCTTCTTGGATGTCCGTACACGGTTTGGAGAAAGATGCCTCGTGTAAATGATCGGCTGACTTGGACGGTCGTCTATCTTTATCCGTCACAGCAGGCAGCTAGAGATGCTGTTAAAGCCGGTGGAACGGGTTTCATTGTTCAGAAACGGACTCACTACGGATGGTTCGATTACGTTGTCACGAATCGACATGTTGTCGAAGAAATGCAGTCGCCTTACGTTCGGATCAACACGCACGACAAAAAGGATCCGATTGAAGTGTTTGAAGGCGAATGGACGCTCTCTGACAGCGACGATATCGCTGTTAGTGAAATGCCCCTACATAGAGCGCACTATGCCTATCAACCAATCCATGTCGAATATTTGATAACCCAGAAAAATATTGATGATTTAAGAATTGGACTAGGCGACGATCTTTTCCTCGTGGGTCGATTTCTAAATCACGATGGAAAGCAACGAAATATCCCTGTTGTACGATTCGGCACCATAGCGATGATGCCCAATGAGCCTATCGTGTACGAGGACAAGCTCGCGAAGCGACAAAAGCAGCAGGAGAGTTTTTTAATCGAAATACGCACCATACCCGGATTCAGCGGTTCTCCCGTTTTCGTCCACATGCCATGGGATACGCGCCAGAAAGACCCGCACTTTCGTCCTTCTCCATTGGAGAAACAAATTTCGGAAAGAGATGGATTCCTCGAAAAACTGCTAGGTATTGAATGGTGTCGTTTGAAGGGTGAGACGGCCAAAAGTCCAATGATCAATGGCGCTACGTTTGATATTCAAGTAACGTCGGGGATGTCGGCATGCATACCGGCATGGAAAATCACAGATTTAATAGAGACGAACGATACCCTCATGAAACGACGTGCCGATCACGAAAGGAAGTACAGCGACAGTTCGCCTGTTGAATTTACAATCGCACCAGCCGAAGACATACAGATAACCACACCCAAAGAAGGCGAGCCGATTACTATTCCAGTCCCGACTGAGGAACAATTTGAGAGAGACCTCAACAAAGCCGTCCGCCGCAAGAAAGACTAGCGTACTTGATTGAGTTTTGTTCCTTTTCTGATCTGGCCCATGAAGTGGTGAAACATCGGGCTTTGGCGTCCACGTCGGTTGAACCGGAACGCGTACTCATCGAGGTAATGCTGTAGGTACTTGTGGCTGACGTTGCGATAGACGCCACGGATGCCGTTCTTCGTGAGACTCCAAAAGCCTTCGATTGTGTTCGTACTCGCATCGCCATCAACATAAACGCCCGCTGAATGATTGACGCGCTGATGACGGTATCCCATGCGACGCAGCGGATCAAATGCTTTTGCTTCGTCCGAGAAAATCATCGTCGCGGGTAGCACGCGAGACAGCTGGGACGATTAAAGGGGGTAAAGTCCATGAGCGATCTCGAAGTGTTCCGATTTTGTTTCTACCGCGCATACGCGACCAAAGGGCGAATGTCGTTCGTCGGGCGCATCGCCTTCGATTGTATGTGCGAATTCAACCTATGGAGTCTGCGACAAGTTTTCGAAACCGCCGGTCTGGAAGAAGCTCAGAACGTTCGTCGTCCCATTCTTCGTTGAGGCAGCTTCCAGCCAACGCCACCAGATGAAGAGCAGAACGATCGAAAAGGGAATGCCGAGTAACCCGCCTATGATTCCAACGATCAAAGCCACCGCACCTCCAATCGGATTCTAGCCACTCTGCGTTTCGACAAGCAGTCTCGTCGAACCGGCGGTAGCGCCGCTTAACTTGCAAGGTCCAGCCGTGAGGGAGGGTTGATCCGGGCAAATCTCTCGCCTTTCGTAGTACTGCCGTTTTCCGCAAACACAATCCGGCGGGACGGGTTCGTGCAGATCCCCTTGAAGATTGAAGTGGTATCGATCCAATACGCGGCGCCGGGCCTAGGCTACAATTCTGACAATCCCCAGTATCATCAACCTACTCCACCATTAAGTGAGGGTAAGTTATGGTGCCTGCCAAAAGGGTGCATCCCAAAAAGCGTAAGGTACGGCGAGTCCCGACTCTGCAACGACCTTCTCACACAGTGCGCTCAAATCTTGACATATTTGATCGATAGGAGGCGTCAATTCCCGATCCAGATCTTTCAGACGCGACCGCAGGATCGGCAATTCGCGTCTTTCAAATTTCCGTAGTTCCGCTCTATATAACAGCCGATGCAACTGCCAAAAGATTAGCAGCAAGATGGAGGTGCCGGTCAGGGAATAGTACCAGCTCCATGGGGCGAATGGGACAACCAACCAAGGCATGATGACGATCTAGCTGATCCATAGAAAATCGCCGTGGGAGACTTTGGTAATCATTTGGGGCAACTCCGAATAATCAGTTTCAGCTCCATATTGGTCCACTCCATGATAGTCCTCTTCCCCCGGAATCGGGAATTTCTGCCCTATCTCACTTCGGTGCGCAGTTGCTCTTAAAGACCGATACCGTGTCTTTAGATCGCTTAACACATTAAAGGCCTGCCTAATCAATTCCCGGCACATTTGAGTAGACTGCGCTCGAAATCCTCACGTATTCGGGCCTTTGAATAAAATGTTCATTGAAAACCGCCAGTCGTTTAAAGCAGTACATCCAACTATCACAAACTTCGAGAACATCTATGTGAAAATAGCGTCGAACTTCTCGCAAAGCAGGCGCCAGCAAGCCCTCGTCCCGGTCACGGTTCGTAGTCATGAGTGGGGCAAGGTATTCCGCCGCGTTGTTCAGATCTATCGTGTTGGTAGACGCGAGAAGGTGCGCAATGTTAATCCTCTGATCGAACGGTTGCTGGTATTGAAACCGTACGGCCGCGCCGAAAAGACAATAGTTGAGAAGAAGCTTACGACTAGGATCGCGCGCTTGGTCTGCGTCGAGAAAACTTATGGCTCGGTCGAATTCTGTTTCTAGAGTATGCTGGAGTCGAACGAGCGCTTGCTCTTGTTGCGACGCTGTCTTCTTCCAGAATCGAACGCGTGCTCTGACTACCAGATATGCGATCCATAATTCAGCTAGAGTGGAATCTAGTTGTTCGGCCTTGTAAGTCTTCAAGGGTAACGTCAAAGACGTTCGCGTTTAGAGCCTTCATCGCGAGGTCGATATGGCCTTCTGCTTCAAAGCTAGGACCGTGTCTCGCAATTTCGAGCATTGTGTCTCCGGCGCGGTTGGTTGCTTCTGTCAAGCGCTCTATGCTCTTGGCGATTCCGTCTAAGCTCTTGGCGATTCCGTCTAGACTGTTGGCGATTTTTTCTATCCAACGAGATTGAAATGTTGCCGATAGCCCCAGCAATATCGGCCACCGAACCTTCATTGCTGTGAGCCTGACGAACAAATACCAACACCTGCTGCGCTACAAAGCTTTCAAGCACCATATGAAATCCACAATTTCGGAAAATTCGCTCCGCCACCGCGTCTCGGCTCTTGTCGAGATCAGCTCAGTTCGATGTCGGTGAATCTCTCTTCCTCCAAAATATATTCAGGAGACACCTAAGCGCTCTGACTTGAGACGTTTTGCCGCGGCAGACAACTAGATACTCTTGGTTGACGCACAAACGCAAATGTTACGCACGTGCCCGAAGCTAAAACGCGATTCTGAGCGGCGACAACTCCGGAAGTCCGGGTTCGATCCTCGATAGAAATTCAAGCTTCGATCTAATCGGTCCCCGGATGTGGTCCGCATTCGGCGGGTCTCGCCGATTAGGATCAGGCTGCTTTTCAGTTGATTCCTTAAACAAACCACGGGTGGCCCTTGCGCGTTTGTGATCCTGCGAAGCGTTTCGAAGGGCCTCGAACCGAGACTCAATTATTGCGAGGCTCGCGATTGTCAGACCGGGGCACGACTTACGCTAGGTTAGGTGAAGGGGTGCGAATCGGATGTTTTGAAGGTCAAAAGAGAAAATCTGGTTCTATCGTCCGGTCGTAATGATATTCGCCCCCTCAGAACGGTAGTGGATGCAATTCGTCACGCTGACTGCGCTGGCGGGCTGATTCGTAGGGAATAGGCGGGCCGGCCGAATGAGCTGGAACGCAAACAGGACGAGGTTAATTCAGGCTGAAGGACGTTAGGCAGCCGCGAGCCCTCGTGCTAATTGGAGCCACTCGGTCTTGATGAGCTAAAGATGCTCGACCATTGAGGAAGAACCGATGAGAGTCGCATCCGGAATTCTTCGCGCGGTTGTAATTGTGACGGCCTCGCTGCTCCCGATCGCAGTGGGCGTCGTTCTAAATCAGCCCAAGTCGCTATCGAACCAGACGGAATTGGCGAGAATACACGGCGAATGCGACCAAATCGCTAATGAGTGCGCGGGCAAATTTAAAGATAAGAAACCCACATATGACGAGATAGAGGCTCTTCTCAAGGACCATCAGAAATGGCTTGGGATCGTCCGGAAGAGAAACAGAAAAACGAAAACCTTAGAGCGAATCTCTGCCAAGCCGATCTGACCGGATTTGGCTCCGACGGTGGTCCTCTTGAGATGACGAACGCGGATCTTAGACAGGCTAATCTCGATGGAGCAGACCTTTTTCGGGCGCGCCTCGAAGGAGAGAACTTCGCTGGAGCTAGCATGAGGTGCTCCAAACTGCAATTCGCGGTCCTCCATGATATTGATTTCTCCCGCACTTTACTCTGGTACGCCGATTTCCAAAACGCTCACATCGAAGAACTGGGGAGCGGGGTGTCGAATCGTAATGGCGCAATATTCGCGATAACACCTCAAAGAAATGACTTTACGGGTGCTGCCTTTGTGCAGGCGGATCTTCGTCATACAAAATTTGAAGACTCGAATCTAACCGATTCTGATTTCCTTCTCGCAGATTTGAGGGAGGCCTACATCGGAGGCAGTTCCGCCGAACTCCAGGGCGCGAAATTCACGCGCGCACGGTTAGAAGGTTTGACGTTCGGTTCGTCTGGCTCGCTGCCCAACATTGGGTCGTTCGCCGAAGCTCAGGGCTTGAATGCGTTAGCCTATGAAGGAGACTCGCCAAGCACGCTTAGCTGGATTCGCGAAGAGCTAAAGCGCCGTGGCTTCACAGAGCAGGAAAACGAGATCACCTATGCTATCTGGCGTACCCGCACTGCGCGCGGCGGGAGACTGGAGAAAATCTTCAATGGACTGCTCTTCGACTCTACCTGCCGATATGGAATGTCTCCGGGGCACGCCATCCGAATACTGTGGTACAGCTTCTGGAGCTTCACGATAATTTACGTTTTCGCACAGAGATGGCCCAGCGCGCGAGGGGGTATCTGGGCTGATTGGCCCGCAGACCGAGTCCGCAAAGACGAAGGAGCAAATGAGCCCGAACGATTGCATGATGGCTTTCCAATTTCGGACGCTTCAAGGACACTCGCCGGCAGAATCTGGCGAACTCTGGGACTGAGTTCGGTGTTCCTAGCCACTTATTTTAGTCTTCTGTCTGCCGTGCGCATCGGCTGGCAGGAGTTCAACTTTGCTGTCTGGTTTAGCCGAATGCAACCCCGAGAATACAGGCTGAAAGCGACTGGGTGGGTCAGATTCGTGTCGGGGCTTCAATCGTTGTTGAGCGTTTACCTCGTTGCGCTTTGGGTACTTGCTTACTTCGGCACGCCATTCGAGTGAGGGCACGCTCGCCATAGCAAACAAACTCCTCCGCGTGCCCGCTCGAAAAAATCCCAAATTTCGCCCGAAATGCTCGCCGCAGTACCGGCCAATTCGGTGCGCCTCCTGCGCTTACCGTGCCACTCGCGCCGGACCCTCCACTCATGAGTGTGGTACTCGGTCATCGGCTAGACGACAGAGTAGATCGATAGCGAACGCGGCGGCAACCGCGAAAAGAGCGGAAACGCCCCACCCCGGCGGCGTATACTGGTTTCAGGGTAATGGCGATCTCGATGGTGCGCGATCTGCAAGGGCCACCCGTGAGGCAAGGTTGATCCGGCTGCCTCTCTCTCGTCTTTTGTGCTACTGCCGTTTTCCGCAAACGCCATCCGGCTGGACGGGGTCCTGCCGGTACCGTTCGAGGGCCTGACCCGTGACTTGGTGATGGAGTTCGGGATGCGGCGTCCGTTTATTGCGCGGCCCTGTTCGCGAGGGCCACCCGTGAGGCAACTGTCACACTCGTCGTTTCTAAAGACCCTTCATTATTTCCGAGATCGGGACGCTAAGCGCCTTCGCTATGGCTTCGATGTTTCGCAGCGCGACATTTCGTTTCCCGCGCTCAATCCCACTGACGTAAGTCCGGTCAAGATCGCACTTCTCGGCAAACTCTTCTTGGGAAAGCCCCGCGCGTCTACGGAAATCGCGGAGCCGTTCCCCAAATCTGACCGTTATATCGGTTCGCCGCGCCATCGCGCGGACACGTTGGTCGAATGTGGATTATTCGTCCACGGACTATGAGTCACAATTAAAATTGGCTATACTTTTTGCGCGATGGCCATTCGCGAGAACATTACGACTGCGGTCGCCGCGATCGTTGACGAATTGAGCGAGCACAGGAGATTCAGTCGTCTCACACGGAGTACCATCGGCTTGATGGTCCTAACATGGTTATCTGGATGTGCGCCCGCCGTGAACTCGTACAAGCTTCAACGTACTCAGAAAGAACTAGATGCAAATAGGCCCGCCGAAGCACAATCCACGCTAGATTCCTGCATCGACGGATACCAGAGCGGCGAACCAGCTGCGTTGTATTTGGTGAGTTTTGCTTGGGTCTGGGCTCCCATTTGTATAGTAGACAAGAATCACGAGCCAGTTCTGAGCTTGCAGAAGCAAATTGTTAGTGAACAACAGAAAACAGCGGAACTGTCCGAGGTCGCCGCTGAGCTAAAGGCAGCGGCGAATGCGTTCGAATCGGGGCGATATGCTAGCGCACGCGAAGAGTACAGGAACGCGTCCAAAAATAACTATTTGAACGATGCCCAGAAGCGCGAGGCACTTGATGGCATTTGTATCTCCGAGCAGAAGGCCGGAGAGCCGTTGTACTCAGTCGAGACCCAATACGGGGACTGCTTGGAGGCGTCGAAACAGGCGGATAGCGCAATCAGTTCTTTGCTCGCTCCGCTACTCACTCAAGTCAAGTCGTATTATAGCAGATCGATTGATACGGCCATTGCCGCGCACGACGACTCGCAAGCCGAAGTATTGCTTGACAAATATAAGACGGTGTCAGACGCAGATCCCTCTCGGATTTCAGATTGGGAACGACAGATCCGGCAAATCACTGAAGCAAAGTCCCTGCTCGAAAAAAAACACGAAGCAGAGCGCGCGGAAGCTGAAGAAGAGCGAGCGAAGCCAGCCATTTCACGACTGGAGCGGCGCTATCCAGAAATGCGGCGGCTGAGCCAAGAACAGTTTGAGGACTTCCTGATCAAGAACTACGCAGTCGATTCCGCGCCGTTTTTCACTGATGCACGTGTTGATGGTCATTCTCTTCAAGTGATCACGCCGAACCCGGATGTCCAGACCATAACTAGCAGCCAAGCGACTTTGGACGAAATCAACGACTATTTTGTCGCTTGGTGCGGTTGTAACGGACAAACACACATAATCGGAGATTACTACGGTAGACGGATGGGCTTGGCGACTGTGGACCTAAGTGTCGAGGACCAGCATTCGTACGTAACGACAATAGGCGGCGTTGAAATTCGTAGGTAGAGATTGGCCTGGATTCTTTCAAGGAGTGCGGGATTTGCTTTCACGGTGTTTCGTCCACGCAGTCTGGACGCAGGAGCGATCTGCGAGGGCCACCCGTGAGGTGAATCGAAGATGGAAGAGTCTGCTCGCGTTCACAGATCTTCGGCTTGCAGCACGAAGCGACATTCCGTCGCCAAGGCGGTTAGGCAATGCATCGCCAAAATGCATGCGTTCGTTTTTCACCTCCAATGATCTCTCATCATTCGGCTCGCTCGATCCAAAAAAAAATCGGGGAACACGGCCCGGTGGATCTTTTCACTCTGAGCTGTGAAGAGAGTTCGAAACGGGATTCCTGATGTTCCGCCATCCCGCTACCTCACGACTGGTCTCGCGCGCAATGGAGAATTACCTTCGCGGCTAGATAGACTCCCGCTGAGAGCACCGGTGCAAAAATCCCTCACTGAAGCAGCCGGATAGACCGGTTGCGCCGGAGTAAAAATCCGGCAGCAATAGCCCATCGCCGCTGAGCGGCAGAGGTGGGCGGAGGGATGAAGCGGGTGGAACTGTACGCACAGGTACGACGAGCAGTTTATGTGGAGGGGATCAGTCAGCGGGAAGCGGCGCGGCGCTTTGGGATCGACCCGCGCACGGTAGCAAAGATGCTGTCGTTCTCGGTGCCGCCAGGATATCGGCGGAGCCGGCCGCCGGCGCGGCCTAAGCTGGATCCGTTTCTCGGGATCATCGACCGGATTCTGGAGGAGGATAAGGGACAGCCGACCAAGCAGAACCACACCGCGAAGCGGATTTTCGAACGGCTGCGCGATGAGCACGGGTATGACGGCGGGATCACAGTCGTAAGAGGCTACGTGCATGAGCACCGCGAGCGACTGCGCGAGATGTTCGTGCCGCTGCACCACGATCCCGGACACGCACAAGTTGACTTCGGTGAAGCTTACGCGGTGATCGCGGGTCAGGAGTGCAAGCTCCACTTCTTCGCGCTGGATCTGCCGCACAGCGATGCGTGTCTGGTGCAGGCCTATCCGGCGGAGAGCACCGAGGCCTTCTGTGAGGGTCACAATGTCAGCTTCGAGTTCTTCGGTGGAGTACCGCGGTCGATCCTCTACGACAACACCAAGCTGGCGGTAGCGCGCATCCTCGGGGATGGCACACGCAAGCGCACCCGAGTCTTCAGTGAGCTGCAGTCCCACTATCTGTTCGCCGATCGGTTCGGGCGACCGGGCAAGGGCAATGATAAAGGCAAGGTCGAAGGGTTGGTCGGCTACGCGCGGCGCAACTTCATGGTGCCGATGCCACGCGCAGTCAGCTTCGCTGAGCTCAATGCGCAGCTATTGGAGTGTTGCCGCCGGCGCCTGAATGATCGGCTGCGCGGTCATGATGAGACCATTGGCGAGCGGCTGGTGCGGGACCGTGAGGCCTTACTGCCGTTGCCGCCGGCTCCTTATGATGCCTGCGAAAAGAAGCCCGCCTGGGTCAGCTCGTTGTCGCTGGTGCGTTATCGCGGCAACGACTACTCGGTGCCGACCGCCTACGGCCACCGCGAGGTGCTGGTCCGGGGTTACGTCCACGAAGTCGTGATCGCCTGTGGCGCGGAGGAGATCGCCCGGCACACTCGTTCTTACGAGCACGAAGACTTCGTGTTCAACCCCTTGCACTATCTGGCGTTGCTGGAGCGGAAGATCGGCGCGCTGGATCAGGCCGCGCCGCTGGTCGGCTGGGATCTACCTGATGAGTTCGCGATCTTACGCCGGCTCCTTGAAGCGCGCCTGAGCAAGCCCGGCAAGCGCGAGTTCGTCCAGGTCCTGCGCTTATTGGAGGTGTTTGATCTCGAAGATGTGCTGGCCGGAGTTCGAGAAGCGATCGCGCGCGGAGTGATTAGCTTCGATGCGGTCAAGCACCTGGTGCTGTGCCGCATCGAACGGCGACCGCCGCGGCTGAACCTTCAAGTTTACCCATACCTGCCGCAGGCGATGGTCGCGACTACCCTCGCCAAGAGTTACTTGAGCCTGATGGCGGGAGCAGGCTCATGAGCGAGACACCCCAGGTTCTGCTCACCCACTACTTGAAAACCCTCCGCTTGCCGACCTTCCTGCGCGAGTACGACAAGCTGGCGCGCCAGTGCGCGGGCGAAGAGGTCGACTATCCTCGCTACCTTCTGCGCCTGGCCGAGCTGGAGATGATCGAACGGGAACGCCGCACCGTCGAACGGCGGATCAAGGAAGCCAGCTTCCCGGCGGTCAAAAGCCTCGACAGCTTTGAGTTCGCCGCGATCCCCTCGCTCAATAAGTCGCTGGTGCTGGAGCTGGCACGCTCGGAGTACGTCGGCCGCCGCGAGAACATCATCGCGGTTGGCAACAGTGGCACCGGCAAGACTCACGTGGCGCTTGGGCTAGGTCTGGCCGCCTGTCAGAAAGGTCTCTCCGTCGGCTTCACCACTGCCGCGGCGCTAGTCAATGAGTTACACGAAGCGCACGATGAAAAGCGTCTGCTGCGCCTGCAACGACAGCTCGCCGGCTATAAGCTTCTTATCGTCGATGAACTCGGATTCGTCCCGCTCTCGCCGACTGGGGCCGAGTTGCTGTTCGAGATCTTCAGTCAGCGCTACGAACGGGGCTCCATCATTGTCACCAGCAATCTGCCCTTCGACGAGTGGACCAGCGTGTTCGCATCCGAGCGCTTAACCGGCGCGCTGCTAGATCGTCTCACCCATCATGTTCACATCCTCGAGATGAACGGCGACAGCTTCCGACTCAAACACAGCAAGCGTCGCATCAGTGACGATCAGTCGGGAGAATCCAGCTAAGATTCCAGTCTTTCACGAAGTTAGGTTCTTCGCAGCTGCGAGGGGGCGATTCCCCCTCGCGCACCCCCTTGTCAGAAAGCCAGACGCCCACACCATCGCACCTTCCACTGATGCATTTTTACTCCGGTGTGTTGATGTACTTTCACTCCGGTGTTGACACGACCCCGACGCGCGTCACTTTCCTTGGGCGAATTTCCAAAAGACACTCGCTGGCGAAGAGCAGTCGCCGCGCGACCTCGGGAAGAAGTTCTGTGAAGGGCGCGGGCCGCGAGAGCAGCTCTGCGACTGGGGGTCCTCCGCTGACCGACCGAAACTTGAAGCGATGTTGAAATTCGACGAAAGCTCTCGACGAATCGAATCCGTACAGAAAGCCATCTTCAGTTCCGAATTCGACCGAGAGAGGATCGATCTTTGTTATGTTGAATTTCGGTTTGTCGCCTTCGATCAATTTGTCAAGAACTGGCGCGAGAACGTCCAGCATTTCTGAACTAGGGGAAAAATGATGATCGAATCTCAAACCCACGCTCGGAGTCGATGCCAACCTGTCGCACCAGCTCATAAGTGATTTTTTCTCCACATCGGCTTTCGCCCGAGTGTACGTCCCCCGCGGGATTCGAGCCAATGGCGAAAGCAGCACAATCCGAGACCCGGCACGCCTATTTTTTGAAAATCAACGAAGAAGCGGTTACCCCAAGGCCACCCACAAATGCGGGGCCGCGCTCAGGCTTCAGGTAATGGGCCAAAAACATCTTGAATATAAAGGGCTTTTTGGTGCACCGTCCCAGACTCGAACTGGGGACCCGCTGATCAAGAGATTGCGGGACCGATTCTCTGGGAGTGATTTACGTCACATGCTTGCGGTCCCCCAACGTAACTGCCTGAAAGCTGCTACCGACCACGAGAGCAGGCCGTGCTAACGCGGTTTTCGATCATTTCGACTTCGACCACATCATCAGTTCCGCGCCTTTGCGAGCAGTGACTCAAGGGTGACCCTTTCCTCGACGCTGAGGCGCGCGAGGTCCGTTGCCTGCGCAGCCTCGGCGGCTTGCCTCTGCGCTACGATGACGTTCAAGCGTGTCGATTCGTCCAATTTTCCCGTCAGGCGGGCGATCAATTCCAACACGCGTGTTTGCCTATCAATGCCGCTCATCGCGACCGAGAGGTTGCGCGTCCGTCGAGCTTCCTTAGCGATGCTGTGCGCCTCGGAGGAATCCCGAACGGCCTGCTGATGATCTCTTCGTATCATTTTGCTGCCAAAGAAAAAAATTTCCGGCGCGGCCCGGTAGTTCTCTTCACTCTGAGCTGTTGAAGAGAGTTCGGTGAGGCGACTCTTGATGTTCCGCCATCCGGCTACCCTCACGGGCTGGCCCTCGCGCGGAGTCCCAGATTTACTTTGCGGCTGGAGGGACTCCACCCCGGAGTCCCACGCCATTTCGCGGGCGTGCTGGCGCAGCGAGTTCGAGCTGGAACTGCGATCAGATATGACGGGCTGGGTGCGCGAAGCCTACCCGGTTCGAGTCGGCTTTCGAGATTTCTTTCGCGGCTTAGGCGCAGTCTTTGATTCGTTCGCCTTGGTTTTCTGTGTTCGCGTCTTTCTGCGCGCCTTCTGAATTCGGTCGATCGCTTTGCGCCGCTCCTCTTCCGTCAGACTGCCCCACCAAGCTTTCCCGCCCTTACCGGCGATTTGCTGGCGTTTCTCCGGGCTCATTGTTTCCATTCGGCGCTTCGCGATCACGCTCATCGCCCGGCTTATTAGAGAGTCCGTCGCATCCGGCATGCTGCACAGCATACGCGATACGAAGGACTAACGGCAAGTCTTCTATTGACTGTACTAACCGTTAGTCTTATAATGATGCTGACAAAAAGAAAGGGCGCGCCCCTCGGCAAAGGAAGACGCGCCCCAAGCCCCCAAGGAGGAGACTCGAATGGAAACCGTATCCATCGATCGCAAAGATGTCTACCGCATCATCACGGAACGGATCGTTGAACGCCTTGAGCGTGGAACAGTGCCTTGGCACCGCCCATGGCAAGGTGGTGGACTGCCGCTCAACGCCGTCAGCAAGAAAGTCTATCGCGGAATCAACGTCTGGCTGCTCGCCTCGGCGGGTTACGTCTCTCCGTACTGGATGAGCTTCAAGCAGGCCCAGCAACTCGGCGGGTGCGTGCGGAAAGGTGAAAAGAGCTTGCCTGTGGTGTTTTGGAAAGTAAGCGAAACGCCGGACGCGGAAAATCTCGACGCCACGCGGAAACGCTTCATCCTGCGCTACTACAACGTTTTCAACAGCGAGCAGTGCGATCTGCCGGAAAGCGTGACAGCGAAGCTTGCGCTTCCCGAACCCAAGGAAATCGACCCGATCGAGGTGTGCGACCAGATCGTAGCGACGATGCCCAACCCGCCCGTGATCGAGCACCGCGAGCCGCGCGCTTACTACTCACCGGGAATCGACCGCGTGAACATGCCATCCCGCAGCCTGTTCGACGGCGCCGAAGAATATTACTCGACGCAATTCCACGAGTTGGCGCATTCCACCGGACACAAGAGCCGACTGGACCGCGAAACCATCACGGACGTTTGTCCGTTCGGATCGACCAACTACAGCAAAGAGGAATTGATCGCCGAAATGACGGCGGCCTTCCTTTGCGGAGTCTGCGGCATCGAGAATCGAACGATCGACAACAGCGCCGCCTACGTTTCGGGCTGGTTACGGAAGCTGCGCGACGATCGTCGGCTGGTGGTGCTTGCGGCAGCGCAGGCGCAGCGCGCGGCCGACTACATCATGGGGGGAAAACCGGGTCTGGAGTCTGCTCAAAGCGAGCAAGAAGCGGCCTGATACGGATCCCTCTTCGACCGAAAGACCGGCTAACCCTTCGCCGAGAGCGACGGGCAGAATTCTGCGGATTTCGTTGCCTACTACCGCGTTTCAACCGACGGGCAGCGCAAGTCCGGCCTCGGACTCGAAACCCAGCGTTCCTCGACCACCGATCGGCATGGCGTAGATGATCTCCTTCACGTTGATCTCTCCTCGACTCGTCGTAGCCGCGTAGCACGACGCCCATGCGCGATCATCTCAAATCGTCTCACTGGCAAGCCGCTCGGAAAGGGGGACCGTTCGCTGGATGCTGCATGAGTCCGAGGGAGGTCCCTGTAGCAGCCGCTTTCCCCAATTCTTATCAACAATGGTTTGGCGGAAATTCTCGACGCGCCCACGTGGATAGGCCAATTCTATAACCGCCAAATTGCACTCAACCGACTCGCGCAGGCTTATTGTAGTTGGGGTAACTTTGGGGGTAAGGATTCGGCACCATCTCAAAAATACTAGACAGAACAGGCAATAATGCCTTCTGTTCAATTCCCCCCGCCTCCACCAAATTCCTCTCATAAGGAATCGGACGTTTACCGGGCTGCCTTGATTGGCCCGGTTTGGGTCCGAATTTTCTTCGCGCAAGCTACCCGACAGCATGGCGCGCTTGTTCGAGGCGCGCCGATCAGCGGTCCGATGTAGTCTGTGGGGTCCGCTTGATGCGCTGCACCAGTATGTAGAAAATCGGAACAAACGGAATCGCGAGGAGCGTCGAGGCAACCATCCCTCCAAAAACCACCGTGCCCAACGATTGCTGACTGGCCGCGCCGGCGCCGGTGGCCGTCATGAGAGGCACCACCCCCAAAATGAAAGCAATCGAAGTCATCAGGATCGGCCGGAAGCGCCGACGGGTGGCTTCGATGACCGCATCCTCCGGCGCCATCCCTCCGGCGCTAAGTTCGCGAGCAAACTCGACTATCAAAATCGCGTTCTTAGCAGCGAGTGCGATCATTAGAATCAAACCGATTTGAGTATAGAGATCATCCGGGAATCGCCTCACTAACAATGCGATCACGATCCCAACCAGCGCCATCGGTACGGTCAAAATGATTGCGATAGGATCCGACCAGCTTTCATACTGAGCGGCCAGGATCAGAAACACCAGCGACATCGACAATACGAAGAGGAAATAGGCCTGGTTCCCGACCAGAGTCTCCTGATAGGAGAGCCCGCTCCACTCGTAGTCCATGCCTTGAGGTAGCCGCTGCAAGGCGAGGTTCCCCATCACCTGCATCGCCTCGCCGGAGCTGAACCTGGGCATCGCGATACCGGTAATGGGCGCGGCGGGATAGAGATTGTAGCGCGTAATCAACTCGGATCCGAGGACGCGCCGGATATCCAGCATTGAACCCAATGGCACCATCTGAGCGTCGACATTTTTCACATATAGGTTCGAAATGTCGTCGAGCTGACTGCGATAATCGGCGCCGGCCTGCGCGCGAACCTGAAAGCTCTGATTGAATTCGTTAAAGAGGTTCACATAGGTCGATCCCAACTCGGTTTGGAGGGTCTTTGAAACGTCATTGATTTCGACTCCTAGTGATCGCGCCATGGTTTGATTTATGTCGACATAGAGCTGCGGACTTTCGGCACTAAAGGTGGTGAAGCCGATGCGTAGAAATCCAGTTCGACCGTGAGCGGCCCGTAGAATGTCCTGAACGGTCTTCTGGAGCGGTCCCAAGCCGGCACCGGCTCGGTCCTCGACGATCATCTGAAAACCGAACGCATTTCCTAGTCCCGGAATAGGCGAGGGTGGCAATACTCCGACCCGAGCGCTTTGAAGTGATAAGCGCCGTTGCAGCTGACTGATTATCTTTGCCTGGGTGAATCCCGCGGGGCGCTTGCTCCATTCATCAAAGACCACGAACTCAGTCACAACGTTGGAGAGTTTGGCAGTGTCAAGCGCCGAGTAACCTCCGATAGTAACCCAGCCTTTAACTCCCGGCTGGTTTTTGAGCAATCCATCGATCTCGTTCGCAACTCCGCGCACACGTGGCTGTGATGCGCCGGCAGGAAGCTGCGCCATTACGATACAATAACCCTGATCCTCCAGCGGCATCAGTGTGCTCGGATAAATGGCAAATCCGACCATCGCGATACCTACAATGACAAAGAAGCCGATCGCCATGGTGATCGGCCGATGAGCCATCCACGCTACGATCGCGACATACCCGCCTTCCAGCGCCGCATAGCCACGGTTGAAGCCTCGATAGAACCAGTTCACCCCCCGATCCTTGGCCACTGGTCTCAGATACAGCGCACATTGGGTCGGCTTCAGCGTCAGCGCGTTGATCGCACTGATAATCGCCGTCGCCGCTATCACGAGCGCAAACTGCCGAAACATCTGCCCCGTGATCCCGGGCAGAAATGAGGCCGGCAGAAATACCGCGGTCAGTACCAGGGTGATGCCCAGCACCGGTCCGGTCAGCTCCTCCATCGCCTTGATCGCCGCCTCTTTCGGCGTCTGCCCCTGCTCGATGTAGTGCGAGGCGTTTTCTACTATCACGATCGCATCGTCGACCACGATCCCGATTGCGAGGATCAGCGCGAACAGCGTCATCAGGTTGACCGTGAAGCCCAGCAGCGCCATGGCCGCGAAGGCTCCGATGATGGTCACCGGTACTGTGGTCGCCGGCACCAGCATCGCGCGGAAGTTCTGCAGAAACACCATGATCACCAGCAGCACCAGAATTCCCGCTTCGATCAGCGCCAGGTATACGCCATGGATCGAATCGTGGATGAACTCCGTCGTGTCGTAGAGGCAGGTATACTTGAGGCCGGCCGGAAATGTTTTGCTCATCTCGGCCATAAGATTCCGCGCTTCTACCGCGACTGCCAGAGCGTTCGCATCGGGCAGCGCGAAGACTGCCAGATGAGCAGTCTTCCTCCCGCTTAGACCTGAAAAGACCGAATATTGTTGCTGGCTTAGCTCCACCCTGCCGACATCCGCTAGACGCACAACCGCGGGAGCCACCTGAGCCGGGTAGTTGCCCGACTTTGTTACAGACGAGCTCGATGTCGGTCTGCTTTTTACGATGATTTCCCCGAATTGGCTGGGAGTGGACAGGCGGCCCAAGATGTTGACCGTAAACTGGAACACTTGATCGGGCGTTGCAGGAGCACCTCCCATCTGCCCCGAAGCTACCTGAATGTTCTGATTCTGAATGGCATTCTCAACATCGACCACAGTAAGCCCGTATGATTGAAGTTTTTGGGGATCGAGCCATACGCGCATGCTATACGGCCCGGCGCCGAAGATCTTGACCTGTCCCACGCCCGGCAGTCGTGCGATAGGATTCTGTAAATTGATAAGGGCATAGTTGCTGAGAAAGGTCTCGTCAAACCGATCGTCGTCAGAGTAGACGCTCTCGATCAGGAGTATGTTGGTGCTGACTTTCTTAACGCTGACTCCCTGAGCTCTGACCTGTTGCGGCAATTGGGGCAAAGCACTGTTCACGGCGTTTTGCACCAACGCCAGTGACGTATTCAGATCGCTACCGATGGAAAATGTGATGGTGAGCGTATAGCTCCCGTCGCTCCCGCTGGTCGATTGCATGTAAATCGACCCTTCAACTCCGTTGACCGCCTGCTCGATAGGTATAGCCACGCTGCTCGCCAATGTGTCGGCGCTGGCGCCCGCGTAATTCGCGCTCACCTGGATGGTGGGTGGTACGATTTGAGGATACTGCGCAACCGGCAGTTCGTAGAGGCAGACGGCTCCGAGAAGGATCGTTATAATAGCTATTACATTTGCGAGAACGGGTCGTTCAATGAAAAACCTGGACATGACGAATAGCTATATGCTCTGAACGGATATCGAGAGCAGCCCGCGGTGGCCTGTACAGGCATGCGTCGTCAATCGGTTACCTTGGCCGTATCATTCGAGACCACAGGCCGAGCTCCCATTCGCTGGAGCCGCCAGGTATTGAAGTCCTCTACAATTATGAAGAACACCCCGACAAACGGAATAGCGAGCAGCGTCGATGCCAACATGCCTCCAAAAACCACGGTACCAAGCGATTGCTGACTGGCGGCGCCTGCGCCAGTCGCCGTCAGCAGTGGTATCACGCCGAGAATAAAGGCTATCGAGGTCATGAGAATTGGACGAAACCGCCGTCGCGTGGCCTCGATGGCGGCGTCCACCGGTGACATTCCTTCGGCGGCCAGTTCGCGAGCGAACTCGACGATCAGAATGGCATTTTTTGCCGCGAGCGCGATCATAAGTACCAGTCCGATCTGGGTGTAGAGGTCGGTGGCAAAGCCACGCAGGGTCAATGCGATCAGAACCCCGACCAAAGCCACCGGAACCGTGATCACGACGGCCGCCGGATCGGTCCAGCTCTCGTATTGTCCCGCAAGCACCAGGAAGACAAGAATCAGTGAAAGTGCGAAAATGAGATAGGCTTGGTTGCCGATCAGCTTCTCCTGATATGAGAGCCCGGTCCAGTTATATCCCATTCCCAGAGGAAGGTTTCCGTTGACAATCGCTTCCATGCTATCGAGAGCCTGGCCGGAGCTATAGCCTGCGGCGGCGCGACCTATGATCGGAGCCGCCGGATAGAGGTTGTAACGCGTAATCAGTTCGGTCCCGAGCGTCCGCCGGATGTTCATTATCGCGCCCAGGGGAACCATCTGCCCATCGCGATTAGTGACGTACAAATTCGAGATGTCATCGAGCTGGCGACGATAATCTGCGCCCGCCTGGACACGAACCTGAAAGCTCTGATTGAACTTGTTAAACAGGTTCACGTAGCTGGAGCCCAGATAGGTTTCAAGGGTTTGGAAGGCGTCCTTGATGCTGACTCCTAGTGATTCGGCCATCGTTCGATTCAGCTCCAGTTCCAACTGCGGACTTCTCGCGTTGAATGTCGTTGTGGCATCACGAAGGCTGGGCTGGCCATCGGCCTCCAATATTACCCGTTGAGATACCTTCTCCAGTTCGCTCGAACCAATACCGGCGCGATCCTCGACCATCATCTGAAAGCCGCCGGCACCACCGAGCCCAGGTATCGGCGGAGGGGTAAGCACCTCAAACTGAGCTTTGCGAATGGACTGGAGTCGACTTCTCAACTGAGCGACTATTTCGCTCTGCGTCAGATCAGAAGGGCGCTTATCCCAATCATCGTACATCACATATTCTGTGATAACGTTGGAAATATTTGCCGAGTCAGGGTCGGAAAATCCACCGCTGGTCACCCACCCTTTGACCCCCGGGACCCTACCGAGTACCTCATCGATATCATTCGCCACCCCTCGCACCCGCGGTTGTGAGGCACCGGCCGGAAGCTGTGCTACCACGATACAGTAACCTTGATCCTCGGTCGGCAAAAATGCGGTGGGATGACGAGCGAAGCCCAAGGCGGTCAGCCCTATGGCCGCAAAGAAGCCGATCGCCATGGGGATAGGCCGATGCGCCATCCAGGCCACGATCGCGACATACCTGCCTTCCAGTGCCGCATAGCCACGGTTAAAGCCCCGATAGAACCAGTTCACCTTCCGATCCTTGGCCACCGGCCTCAGGTACAGCGCACATTGGGTCGGCTTCAGCGTCAGCGCGTTGATCGCACTGATGATCGCCGTCGCCGCTATCACCAGCGCGAACTGGCGAAACATCTGCCCCGTGATCCCGGGCAGAAATGACGCCGGCAGAAACACCGCGGTCAGCACCAGGGTGATGCCCAGCACCGGTCCGGTCAGTTCCTCCATCGCTTTGATCGCCGCCGCTTTCGGCGTCAGCCCCTGCTCGATGTAGTGCGAGGCGTTTTCCACGATCACGATCGCATCGTCGACCACGATCCCGATTGCGAGGATCAGCGCGAACAGCGTCATCAGGTTGACCGTGAAGCCCAGCAGCGCCATGGCCGCGAAGGCTCCGATGATGGTGACCGGCACTGTGGTCGCCGGCACCAGCATCGCGCGGAAGTTCTGCAGAAACACCATGATCACCAGCAGCACCAGAATTCCCGCTTCGATCAGCGCCAGGTATACGCCATGGATCGAATCGTGGATGAAGGATGAGCTATCGAGCAGCGCAGTGTATTTCAGTCCGGCTGGGAATTTTTCACCCATGACAGCCATCAACTGCCGGACTTCCTGAGCAACTTTCAACGCGTTTGCCCCGGGCAACGTATAAACGTTGATCTGCGCTGCCTTCTTGCCACTTAACCCTGAAAAGGTAGTAAACGCCTGCTGGCTGAGCTCCACTTTTCCGATGTCTTTTACCCGTACCACTGCCGCGGTCTGATTGGCCGGTCCGGAAGCTGACGCCGGATTCGTCTGATTGGACGGTGTAGCCACCTTGACAATGATGTTTTCGAACTCCGACACCGTCGAGAGCCGGCCCATCGTGTTGACCGTGAATTGAAAGACCTGATCGCCTGCCACAGGAGGACCCCCTAACTGTCCCGAGGCCACCTGTACGTTCTGGTTCTGGATCGCCTGCTGCACATCGATCACTGTCAGGCCATAGGCGTTAAGCTTCACGGGATCGAGCCACACGCGCATACCGTAGGGACCCGCGCCCAATACCTGCACCTGTCCCACGCCCGGAAGCCGCGCGATCGGATTTTCCAGGTTGATGATCGCGTAGTTGCTTAAAAAGGTTTCATCGAAACGATTGTCGTCCGAATAAAGGCTCCCGATGAGGAGGATGTTGGTGCTGACTTTCTGGATATTGACGCCTTGCGTTTGTACCGCGTCGGGTAGCTGAGACAAGGCGCTGTTGACGGCGTTCTGGACGAGGGCGATGGCGGCATTGAGGTCGGTCCCGACCGCAAAGGTTATCGTCAATATATAGCTTCCGTCACTCCCACTGGTCGACTGAACATAGATTGAGCCTTCGACTCCATTGACCGCCTGTTCGATTGGGATCGCGACCGTGCTTGCTACTGTTTCCGCGCTCGCGCCCGGATAGTTGGTGCTGACGCGAATTGTCGGGGGTACTATTTCCGGATATTCCGCCACCGGCAGCCTAAGTAGACAGACGAGACCGAGGACAATTGTGATGATGGCAATCACATTAGAGAGGATCGGCCGTTCGATGAAAAACCTGGACAAGGTAAACCTCGACTACTCGGCAACCGAGGTGGCAGATCTTCGACTCTCAATCTGTCTCTGCGGCGCTACCACTCGCCCGGGAATCGCCTGCAGGAGTCCCTCGACTATCACCCAATCGTCCGGGCCTAGCCCCTGCTCGATGGCCTGCAGCGTGCCTACCTGGGGGCCAAGGGTTACGCTCCGGCGTTCGACCAGGTTCTTGTCGTTGACCAGCAGCAAATACTCGCCTTGCTGATCGAAACTCACGGCCTCCGCCGGGACCATCAGCGCGTCCCGCGACAACGCGGCCGGCACTCGAACGCGCACGAACAAACCCGGCAGAATGGTGGAATCGTGATTCGGAAAGATACCGCGAAGCTGCAAAGTCCCGGTCGTCGAAGAAACGGCTATCGAAGCAAAGTCGAGCAGTCCCGAGTGCGGGTAATCCTTTTCGTTTGACAGTTCAAACTGTACGGGTATCTGTCTTTCGGCCAGCGCCTTGCCGGTGAGATTCTTGTTCCGTGCGACGATTCGCAGGAGATCGCGTTCATTAATCGTAAAGTAAACATATATCGGATCAATCCGATCGATTTCAGCGAGCTCCGACTGTTGACCCATCGCGCCTACCAGATTCCCGGGGTTCACCAAATGCCGGCCGATACGGCCATCGAAGGGAGCTCTGATCGTGGTGTAACCAAGGTTAAGCGTCGCGAGCTCAACTTGCGCCTCTGCACCAAGCAGCGCGGCCTGTGCGTTATCTCTTTCGAACTGCCAGTGATCGACTTCAGTTTGGGTGGCGGCATCTTCCTTCAGGAGGTTCGTGTAGCGCACCAGCTCGCGCCTGGCATGCCAAAGGGCGGCCTTTTGAGCCGACACCTGCGCCTGGGCCTGTTGTAGTTGTGCTTTGTATTGGGCTTGCTGAATCGTGAACAGAAGATCGCCTTTTTTCACGCGCGACCCGTCTACGAAATGCACAGATTCAAGGTAGCCTTCCACACGAGCGACCAGATTGACCGAATCGATAGCCGCGGTGTTGCCGGTGAATTCTAAATAGTCGGTTACGGTTTGAACGATGGGCTTAGCTACTGTTACCTGAGTTGGTGGCGGGGTAGGCTCCGTACCTCTGCATCCTGAAAGGCTCGCCATTAGAATGACCGCGGCTAGGGTAGCGGTCGCAAACTCGACACCGCGCGTCACTCGGCTCCTCAAACGATATTCAATCCTCATTTCCATCCAGCCCCGATCTGCCTCAGAATTCCGGCGGGCGTACCAGAGGTTTCTGTTCATCATCGACCGATGGCAGGCCAGGAGACTGGGGCTGTAGCAGACCGGGAGTCAACAAGGTTCCCCAGTTGGTTCGATTTGACATTTCCCGTCGGGTCTGCGCCGGAATGAAGTCGTGACTGTCACGAAGCTCCCATCCACCCCCCAGTGCTCGATAGGTCGAAATCAGACCCAGCGCCACACTGCCAGTCGCCAAGGCGAGATTATTCTGGGCCTGGAGGAGATTCTGCTCGGCCGTCAGAACGGTGGTAAAGTCCGCGATCCCCTGACGATATTGGATCATAGCAATGTTGTAAGCTCCGGTGGCCGCGGTAACACTCTCCTGGAGGAACTCGGCCTGAAGACGGGATTCTACAAATTCCGTGATTCCGTTTTCGACCTCTTGTTGTGCGCTTAGGACCGCATTCTGGTAGTTGACCAGGGCTTCCTGAAACTTCGCATCCTGCAGGCGCACATTGTTGCTGATTTGACCGTAGTTGAGAATGTTCCACTGGATTGAGGGCCCGGCACTGAAAGCCAGAGTCGTTTTGCTGAAGACGTCACCAAGGCTTGCCTGTCCGACGTTGGTGGAAAATGTCCCGACGGTTCCGGTGAGCGCAAGGGTCGGCATAAGATCGGCCTTGGCGAACCCGATCTGAGCGCACTGCGCGGCGGCTACGAGTTCTGCCGCCCGAATATCAGGCCGGCGTCGAAGAAGGTCCGCCGGCATCCCAACTGCCAGATTGACGCGAGTGGTAGGGATGCCCGACGAGTTCGCCAGTAGATCGTCTGACTCTCCCGGGGGTGTGCCGAGCAGTACACTGAGTGCGTTCTTTGCTTGAGCAAGCTGGCTATTCAACTGCGGGATGCTGGCCTCGGTTGCACCCAGGACATCCTCAGCCTGATAGACGTCCCGCTTGGTAGCCGTGCCGTATTGATATTTGGCACGCGCGATTTTGAGCGCAGTCTGTTGGCGCACGACATTGTCGCGGGCGATCGCAATTTGAGTCTCGATAGTGCGGATCTGGACATACGCGGTGGCCACGTCCCCGAGGAGACTTACCAAGGCATTGTCATAGTTGGCCACCGACGCAAGGAAGGCATCGTCGGCTGATTCGATCGCCCGCCGCAGCTTGCCCCAGAAATCGATTTCCCACGCGGCCTGAGACTCAAAGGCAGCGGCCCAATACGTATTGATGTTCAGCCGATAGGGTAATGAGCCGGGAATTCGGTTATAACTCAGGGACGCACTTGTAACCTGCTGCTGGGGATAAAACTCACCGACAGCGATACCAAGCTGCGCCCGAGCTTCAAGCACCCGCAGACCGGCCGCACGAAGCGTTAAATTGTCCCGATAAGCCAGCCTGATTAGCCGCGTCAAATCGGGATCATTAAAAACATTCCACCAGTCAGGAAAGTCTGCATAACCATTGTCGACCCTGGGATCGCCGGTGTCACTCCACTTTGGGGCGATCGGCGCGGAAGGACGCCTAAAATCAGGACCAATCAGGGTGCAGCCCGCTAGACTCACAGCCAGCAAAAGAAAAAGGCGTCGTGCCCGCGGCTTATCACATCGCCGCGATGATGAAAGAGTGTTCCGCCTCATTTTCCGCATGCGTACCACGGACCTGCCGACAACGGCAACATCCTGACCACGAGGTGCCCTCCAGGCCTTAGTGGCCTTACGCGAAAGCCAGGAAGTCCGTTGAACCCGCCGGCCAGGCCGTCTATGCGCGGGTCTTGAAGCTAATCGGCATGTGCTTGATGCCGCAGTTGAAATTGGTCCGCAGCCATTCCACCGGACCTGATAGCGCAATGTCAGCCATGCGGCGAATAAGCTCTTCGAACATGACTTTCATTTCGAGGCGTGCCAGCCCCGAACCGATGCAGAAGTGGCTGCCATGACTAAAAGTCAGGTGATTATTGGGTGCGCGATCAATGTGGAAGCGTTCCGAATCGGCGAAGACCTCTTCGTCGCGATTGGCCGACGCGAACCACATCACGATGCGCTGATTGGCCAGCACCTTATGCCCCTTAATCTCGGCGTCGCGCCGGGCGGTCCGCATCGCATGCGTGGCGGGCGAGGTCCAGCGCAACATCTCCGCGACCGCGGAATCCATCAGCGCCGGATTGGCCCGCAGCTTCGCAAACTCCGCGGGATTCTCGAGGAGCGCATGCATCCCGCCGACGATCGCGATGCGGAGGCTTTCCAGGCCGCCAAGAATCAGCAGCAGCGCATTCCATAGTAGCTCAGCTTGGGAAAGGCCCGCGCCTTCGATGGTTCCCGTCACCAGCGCACTCACCAGGTCATCGCCGGGATGTTGCCGGCGCTGCGCGATTAGCCGTCCGAGGTAATCGAACATCCGGGAGCGCGCGCCGTCCTCGGTTTCCCTCGATGAGCGCCCCTGGCGATACTCCAGATCGTCGGCGCCGAGCATGGTGCGGCCGAGATCGAACAAGAGATCCCAATCCCCGGATGGAATGCCCAGCATCTCGCAGATGACGGCGGTCGGGAGTCTGCCCGCGAGGTCGACCGAGAAATCGCACCGGCCGCGAGGCGCAATCGCATCGATAATCGAGTTAACGATTTGGCGGATGTGGGGTTCGCGCGCGGCAACCTCGGGATGGCCGAAGTGACGATTGACCAGGGCGCGGATTTTTTCGTGCCGCGGCGGGTCGGTCCAATTGAGCATCGCGCCGATGCCGGTATCAGCGCCCGTGCGGTCGCGATTGAGCACGAAGTTGAGGACGTTGCCTTGCAGCTCGGAGCTGAAGAGATGCGCATCGGCGAGGACCGCGAGACTGTCGCGCATTTTGGTCAGCGACCAGAAACCCTCGCCGGGTTTGCGCTCGTGCCAATAGACGGGCGCTTCGGCACGCATGACGCGCCAGGCCTCGAAGCGGTCGCCGTCGCGGAAGAAATCGAGGTCGGTAAGGTCTATCTCGTCGAGCTTCATTTACGCGCTCCTCAGAAGTCGCTTCGCAAGGCTGCCTTCATTTTTACCGGAAATTCGGATCGCGCGCTGAGGCTGCAATCCGCAGCCCCAGACAACAGAAAATCGCGCTGAGCAAGGCCGGGAGTTATCAACATTTATGATTCCATTTCCCGCGGCGCGGATGATATTTTCGAGGAACCGAGGATCCGGTGGTTCCAGTTCGCTACAACCTGCGCAGCCTGCTCGAGCGCCGCGCGACGTCGCTGATGACCGTGCTCGGCCTCGGCATGGTCGCCATGATCTTCGTGATCCTGTTCGGCTTCATTGGCGGTTTGAAGAGCACCATGCTGAATGCGAGCGCCGACCGCAACTGGGTCCTGCTCAGCAAGGGCGCTCCCAACGAGACCGCCAGTTTCATCGGCCACGATCCGATCGCGATCGTGCAGGTGCGTCCGGAAATCGCGCTGGATGAGGACGGCAAGCCGCTGGTCTCGAAGGAAGTTTTTGCCGGAGTGAATATCAGCCGCGACAAGCACGTGCGGCAGTTCGTCCAGATGCGGGGTGTGACGCCAATCGCGCTGCGGGTCCATCGCAACATGCACCTGGTTAGCGGACGCTGGCCGATTCGAGGCCAGGGCGAATGGACCATCGGACAGAAGGTACAGGCGCGCCAGCCCTATCTAACCATCGGCAGCCAGGTTCACTTCGGGCGGCGCAACTGGACCATCGTGGGAGTTTTTGCCGACGACGATAGCGCGCGCGAATCGGAGATCTGGACCGACTACAACGACTTGCTAAGCGACGTGCAATACAAGGGCGGGCTCGACACCAACTCGCTGCACGTGGTTTTGAAGCCCGGAATGTCGGCGTCGTTCGAACAGGCCCTTAAGAGTGATGGGCGGCTCAAGCTCGATGCTCTCACGGAACGCGATTACTATGACTCGCAGACTAAGGTAGTCGACCAGTTGCGAACGCTGGGACTGATCGTGGCCATCGCGCTGGGGATCGGAGCGACCTTCGGCGGGATGAACACGATGTACACCGCGGTGGCGCGACGGAAGCGTGAGATCGGCGTGCTGCGCGTGCTGGGGTTCTCGCGCGCCAACATCATCAGCAGCTTCGTCATCGAGAGCGCGCTGCTCGGCATCGCGGGAGGCATTGCGGGAGTGGTGCTTGCGTTCATCGTCGCGTGGGCCACCGGCCTCAACAGCCACTTGCTCAGCGTCGGCTCGACCTTCTTCTCCTATCGTCCGACACCCACTGCGATCGCTGCCGGCCTCATCGCCGCGGCGGTCATCGGAGTGATCGGTGGATTGGCGCCGGCGTGGCGCGCCGCGCGCATCGGCGTGATCGATTCGTTGCGGGAAGCCTGATGATAGCGAAGCTGTTCATCGTCGCGATGCGCAACATGCGCCGCCAACTGCGGCGCACGATCCTCACTGCCTTGACCTTTGCGGTCGCGGTCTTTCTGTACACGGTGTTGGTCGCGGTCCCGGTGTCGATGGATCGCATCGCCGCCGATGCGGCTAAGGGCCTGCGGCTTATCACCATCGCGCACAACTCCTACAAGCTGCCCGCGAAGTACTGCAATGACATCAAAAAGATGCCACACGTCGTCGCATGCGCGCCGGAGATCCAGTTCACTACCGTTTATCGCGACCCGCGCGACTACATCACCACCTTCGGTGTGACCGAGGACATCTTTACGGTGAGCAGTGACAATGAGTTTCAGGTCTCGCCGGAGACGCGAAAGATGATGGCGTCCGACCGGCGGTTCTGCTCGGTCGGAAAGGTGCTCATGCGCGAGGAAGGCTGGAAGATCGGGCAACAGATCATCTTGCGCGATCCGGAAAATGAGAAGTTGAAGCTGACGCTGATTCCGATGCTGGAACTTCCGACGCTGCTGACCGCGCGCACCCTCGCCTTCGATCGAAGAGTGCTCGACGACGCGGTGAAGAACACGTTCGGCTCGGATATCAGCGATCGAGCCAGCTTTCTTTCGGTCAAGGTCGATCGCGCCGAGAACATGGATCAGGTGATCGCCGAGATCGATGAGAACTTCCATAACTCGGATGCCGAGACCGAAACCACCGAGGAGTCCGACGCGCTGGCCAGCGTCGTCACCGGTATCGGCGACATCAAGACCATCATGTACAGCCTCTGCATCGTCGTGCTGGTGACGGTGTTGCTCATCGCCGCTAACTCGATGGCGATGATGGTGCGCGATCGCATAACCGAGGTCGCGGTGATGCGCGCGCTCGGCTTCGAGCGCATCCACGTCGTCGCGCTGCTGCTGGCCGAGGCCGGGCTGATCGGCGTCGCCGGGGGACTCGTCGGGGCTGGAGCGGCGCTGATGGCGTTTCATCGGGGGATCTCGCTAGGCCAGATAACCGACGGACTGGGCTACATGGCGGTGACACTGGACACCGCCGCATGGGCGGTGGTCATCGCGCTGACCGTGAGCATCCTGAGCGCGATGCTGCCCGTGATTCAGGCGGCTCGCATCCCACCTGCGATGGCATTTAGGAAGGTGGTGTAAGCGTGGAGCATATCGTCCCTATTATTGTCTAAACCTATCTTATATGGACTATTAACAGTCAAGGTTAGCCTTTCTTAGTCAAACCACGTCTCGTTGCCACAGTGGGTTTGTTTTTTCATTTCGCGCGCATTCGGCCGCGACTCGGTGGGTTCGTTTATGCATTTCGGATGTGCTGCGGTACCCCCGAAGTGGCTTTGTTTTCGACGATCGAGCCCCGCCGGCGCGACATATTCCCCGGTTTTCTCCTCTGGCAGACGTGAAGGTCCTTGATTTTCCTCGATGATTTGGCTTCGTTTCGTAAATCGGATCGTCGAAGTGGCTTTGTTTTCGCATTCCCTAGTTCGGCTCCGTGCCCGTCGAGGTCCCTCGCGAAGCGCTCGGTTCCATTACTCGGCGATGCCGAGTAATGGGTTTGTTCTGCGCCCTGATCTGTCGCTTCTCTCGCTCTTTTCTGCGAGAGAAGCTAGCCGGCGCGGTTCTCGCGATGGCTTCGATGCGAGAACCGTGACGGACTGATGAGAGCCGGTCGCGCTTCGCGACCGGTGGTGGAGCACCATCGATATTTCCGAACCCCAGCATTTTCCGGATGTTTTTGGCTTCGTTTGGTAATTCTCGAGATTGATGGCAATTCAGGGTCCCTGAAGACACAGGTTGAAGCCTGTGCCACTTCATGCTTTCGCATTTCCACAACGGCTGGCATGACGCTCTGTCGGTATGTCGCTGACTTCTGGCCATCTCATCGCACTCATTATTTACCTTTCCTCACCGCCGAGGAAGTGGGCCGCGTTTGGCCTACGCTGGTGTACTTGCTAACGTCCATCTTTGATGATTATCGTTTGCTTTGTCTGCTTTATCACGCTCCGATTACCTGATTGATACCATGGATGTCGCTGCTGCGTCATATGATCGGGTTCTCCCTCGCGCGGGCGTTCTGGTCTCGCGCGGGCTCCTCTACCTTATTGCCATCATCCTGGTTGTGAGTCTCGCGTGGGCGTCGGTCACGCGCGTCAACATGGTCGTGCGCGCCGACGGCCGGCTCGCGCCGCAGGCAGAGCCGGTGCGTCTCTCGGTCGCGCAGGGCGGCATCGTATCGAAGGTGCTCGTCGACGTCGGAAGCAAAGTGACGGCGGGCCAGCCGATCCTCGAGATCGATCCATTTCGCGAAGCAGCCGACGCGGCCGCCGATCGTCACGAACTGGAGCAGGCGAAAGGCGAATTGGCGCGCTACACCGAGGGCGCACGAATGCTCGAATCGGCCACCGCCAATATCGCGCAGGAGCTCACCAGCGAAGACAAGGTGATGAAGCTGATGGCGGATCAGGCCGAGAAGATGCGCGAAGGCTATGAGGGCGGCGCGGTCTCGATGTTCGAGGTGCAGGCCAAGGACCGCGAGGTGGCGGAGACCCAGGCGCATCTGGCGCAGCTCAACTCCGACCTTAACCGCTCGCAAGCCGAGAGCCTCCAGAACCATCGGATGGAGACCGAGACTGCGCAGAAGATCAAATCGCTGGAGATCAAACTCTCGCGCGATGTCGAGGTGAAAAAGAAAACCGTGCTGGCGGCGCCGACCGCCGGAATCGTCACCACGATGGCATCCACGCGACCCGGCCGTTATCTCGCCGCCAACGATATCGCCGCGACGATTGATCCCTCGGATGAACCGCTGCTCGCGGAAGTCTGGATTCCGAACGATCAGATGCGCCGGGTGAAACCTGATTTGCCGGTGCGGATGAAGTTGAAGGCGTTTCCCTTTCAGCAGTTCGGTGAATTGCCGGGGAGACTTCTCTCGGTTGATCCCGATGCTGACGCGAACGGCGCCTATCGGGCGTGGATCAGACCGGATCGGCTGACCTTGAGTGGCGCGCATGGTCGCGAGCGCCTCGGCCCGGGCCTCGAGCTCACGGCCGAGATCGTGGTGGATAAGCGCACGATTCTGGATGTGATCCTCGATCCGATTCGCAAGGTCAAACGCGGCTTTTCGATCGGGGAGTGACGGGTAACTCCGGCGCTTCACTCGGGACAACCGCAGTGGGCCGCTACTTGAGGAATTTCGCCGGGTCGCGCGTCAGCTCGGTTTCGATCAGCTGACGGAACATCTCGTCGCGGATCTGGACGCGCAACTCATCGTCCAGCTCGGCCTCGATGCGGCTACGCAGCACGAAGACCTCATGCTCACCGTCCTCGTTCTCGACCGGACCGACCAGGTCTCCCGGCTCGCATGCGAACAGCGAGGCCGCGATTTCTTCGGGCGCTGCGCGCCGCGTCACCTGCCGCTGCTCACCGTCGGTGGCTTCCGCTTCCTTCTCGCGTACCGCGAGCATGAACTCCCGGGCCTCGCCCGCGCTGGCAAACTCGAACACCTCGACCTCGGCCGTCGTATAGTCATAGCGGTCCGAGGCGAAGCGATCATTGACCGCATCGTCGGTGATCAGGGTCGCTCTGGCTCGCGCCAGGAGTGCGGTCTCGCGCACATATCCACGTACTGACGCTTCGTCCAGGAGCATGGAGGCCAGCCATGCCGTGATCTGCGCATCTTCAAAGAGATCGCGATCGCTATAAAAGGTGGCGAGGGCATCATCCACCTCGTCATCGGAAAGTGGGATCTGTTTGCTGGTCGCGAGCGCGACCGCGATCCTCCGGGTCAGCAAATCGCCAAGGAACTCTTCGCCGCTTCCTAGCTTTAGTTCGAGCAGGATGGCATCGGCGGCGATGGTCACCCCGCCGCCCTTGACCCAGCCGTCTTGGCCCTTCTTATCGTCGATAGACATTTCGTCGGTAGCCGATACTGCCTAGAGGACACCCTTTAACAAAAGATATAGCTTTTCAGCATCGATTTGACGAATACAGACATCTCAGGCACAAGTGAAGTTTAGTGGATATTGATCAACGGCGCTCGATTCTTGAATTGGCGAGTCCGTTTGCGCTGCTCAACCGCCAGGAGCAGGAACGCCTCGCCGCGAAGATGACCGAGTGCTTTCTGCGCACCGGGGATACGCTGTTTGAACGCGGTGACCCGGGCGATGCTTTGTACGTGGTGGCCTCGGGCCGCGCCAGGGTTGTTGGCACGGATGCCGCAGGTCGCGAGATTTCGCTCTCGGTGCTCAAACGCGGCGAGCACTTCGGCGACATCGCGCTGCTCTCGGATGTGCCGCGGACCGCAACCGTGCGCGCGGCCGAGGATCTGGTGCTGCTGCGGCTGGACCGGCGCGATTTCCTCGATTACCTCGATCGGCATCCGCATGTGCGCCTCGCGCTCGAGCGCTTCCTGCAGGATTTCAGCACCCGCGATTTCCTGCGCCAGTTCACCGCGATGTCCGCGGTTCCGGCGGCCTTGCTGCGCCAGGTGATGGAGCAACTCGAAGAGCGCAGCGTCGCGGCCGGCACCGTCGTCGTGCGGCAAGGCGAACCCGCCGACTCTTTCTTCATCGTGCGCGAGGGAATGTTTCAAGCGGTCAAGCGCGAGAACGGCACCGAGCAGGTGGTGAACGCCATCGGGCCCGGCGAGTTCTTTGGCGAATTGGGGCTCATGAATGGGAGCGGACGCTCGGCAACCGTGATCGCGCGCTCGGAGGCGAAACTCTACGCGCTTTCCCGCACCGCATTCGAGAAGATCGTCGAAGGCTCGCCGGAGTTCCGCAATCGCCTCGAGCACGTCGCGGCCTCCTACTCACGCCACGAGGTTCCACTGGAATCGACGCCCGCCGCGATACCCGCGCAGGATTACGCAACCGAGGAAGATCCCGAGGCGCGCCTGGCATCACCGCAACCGGGCTGGCGCCGGTTCCTGCGCGCCTATCCCTTCGTCGAGCAGCATGATGAGACCGATTGTGGCGCAGCCTGCCTCGCGATGATCACCAGGTTTTACGCGGTGCCGATGGGCGTCGCGCGGCTGCGCGACCTGGCCAACACCGACCAGGAAGGCGCGTCGATGTGGTCGATGGCGCAGGCGGCGGAGACTATCGGCTTTCATGCGCGCGGGTTGCAGCTTTCCTATGAAGCGCTCACCGCGCTCCTCACGCCCGCGATCGTGCTGTGGGAAGGCTTTCATTACATAGTGTTGTATGAAGCCGGGGATCGCCACGTCATTGTCGGCGATCCGGCCATCGGCATTCGCAAACTTTCGCTCGATGAATTCCGCCACAAATGGAGCGGGCGCGCCCTCGAGCTGACACCCACCGAAAAGCTCAAGCGCACGCAGCCGGTGCGGCATTCGTATCGGCGCTTCGTCGCCGTGCTGCATCCATATCGCGCGCTGATGGCGGAAGTGTTCGCGGCATCATTGCTGCTGAATTTGTTCGGCCTCGCGGTGCCATTGTTCACCCAGGTGATAATCGATCGGGTGGTGGGTCTGCATGCAGCCGACCTGCTCAACCTGCTGCTGGTTGGAATGCTATTCGTGGCGGTGTTCCAGGCCGCGACTACCGGACTCCGCCGGCTGCTCCTGATTCATATCGCGACGCATGCCGATGTGCGGCTGCTGTCGGATTTTCTGCGGCACGTGATGAGTCTGCCGATGCGCTTTTTCGATATGCGGCGGGTCGGCGACGTGATTTCGCGCGTCGACGAGAACGAAAAAATCCGCACTGCGATGGTCGGCACGATTCCGGGCCTCATCCTCGATGTGACGCTGGCGTTCGGCTACCTCGGTTTCCTCGCTTACTACAATCCGCAGTTGACGCTTATCGTAGCCGCGCTGATCCCGATTTTTATCGTATTGACCGTCGCGTTCACCCCGGCGATCCGACGCAATCGCAAGGAATGGTTCGCCAAGCATGCGGAGCAATGGTCGTATCTGATCGAATCGATCACCGGCATCGCGACCGTCAAGACCATGGCCGTTGAGTCACCGGTGCGATGGAAATGGGAGAGCCTGTTTGTCGATTCGGTAATTCTCGGACGGCGCGAAGCTCATCTGGAAAATGCTTATTCCACCATCGCGAGCCTCCTCACCACTGTCACGGCGGTGCTCCTGCTGTGGTATGGAGCGCGGCAAGTGCTTGCCGACCAGATGACTATCGGACAATTGATCGCGTTCACCGCGCTGGCCGCGAGTTTGATGATGCCGATCGTGCGCCTCACCGATGCATGGTCGGAGCTCCAGGATGTGCGCAATGCGGTGCAACGCCTCAACGATATTTTCGACACGAGTCCGGAGGAGAGCGATGCGCGAACAACCTTGAGCCTCTCACGGCTCGAGGGGGCTATCAGCTTCGAGAACGTCTCCTTCCGCTACACCGTTGGCCAGGATCGCCCGACCCTGGCCAACCTCTCATTTGAAATCCGGCCGGGTGAAAAAATTGCGGTGGTCGGAAGATCGGGTTCCGGCAAGACGACGCTCGCGAAGCTCATACTCGGACTCTACTTTCCCTCGGAAGGCAGAGTCTTCATCGATGGCCACGACATCAAAGCAATTTCGCGACGCAACCTGCGCCGGCGCATCGGCGTGGTGCCGCAGGACGTTTTTCTTTTCAGCGGCACCATTCGCGAGAATATCGCGCTCGGCGATCCCGACACTTCATTCGAACGCGTGGTCGCCGCGGCGCGGATGGCGGGGGCGCATGACTTCATCAACGAGATGGCGCTGGGCTACGACACCAAAGTCGGCGAGCGCGGAATGAGTGTGTCGGGCGGTCAACGTCAGCGCATCGCGCTCGCGCGCGCCTTGTTGCGCGATCCCGACATCCTGCTGCTTGACGAAGCGACCAGCGCTCTTGATGTCGAGTCGGAACGCGCGATTCAGGCGAATCTCGATGGCGCCTCACGCGGTCGAACTACGATCGTGATCGCGCATCGATTGTCGACAGTGCGCAACGCGGACCGCATCATCGTGATCGATCGGGGAGCCATCGTCGAGATGGGCGATCACGCGAATTTGCTGGAAAAAGGCGGTCTCTACGCGCATTTGGTGGGACAACAATTGAGCTTGTAACAGCGACGATAGTCGATTATAGGGGTTTATAGCGGAGAAGAAGTGTCAGAGCATCAGGTACGGGTGAAGAGGCGTTCTACGACGCATTTGGCCATGGCGCAAATGGCGCCAAAAGGAGTCCCCTATGACAGCTAAGAAAGCGAAGCCGAAGAAGATGTCCTCCAAACAAATGAAGAGCACCAAGGGCGGCGCGGCAATCCCTAGTATGCCGCTCGGCTCCGCGGTCAGTATGAATGCGCCCTCGGAGACAATGGGCCGGGGTAGAATTCAGCCACCGACACCAACACCGGCATCGCTGAAGCCGTAAGCTATTCCCACAGATCTCACCGCCTCGATGCGCCAGGTGAAGCCTTCGCCTGGCGCAACTCATTTCTGACCACAAGGTCTTCGCACCCACTTCTCTCGTCCGCACGATAGCTCTCTGTCACGCGGCATTAGCCGCATGACAGAAGAATTCATGACTTCCTGTTCGATTGTTCAAGAACTCGTCAACCTTCTACATCGACCTTGGTATAAGTCACCTCTAGGATCAGTGTGACTGCTTGACTGAATCCTTAGGTTGGGTGGAGGCGACCGGTCTATGTACACCGAAGAGGTACACCTCAAACGTGAAACGTCGCCGCAACATATCTGTATTGTTACCGAAACCTATCCACCCGAGGTAAACGGCGTAGCGTTAACTTTATCGCATCTGGTTGAGGGTTTGCGTGCGAATGGTCATGCTGTTTCGATCATTCGTCCTCGCCAGCGGAAGGCGGAATCTTGCCATGGTACAGGCGATCCTTTCACTACGCTGGTCCGCGGACTGCCTCTTCCGGGATATAAGGGTTTACAGTTCGGTTTGCCGTCGGGCCGGCTCTTTCGCCACAATTGGACTCACAACCGCCCCGACGTGGTCTACGTCGCGACCGAAGGACCTTTAGGATGGTCAGCAGTTTGCGCGGCACAGCACCTGGGCATACCGGCGTTTAGCGGCTTTCACACCAACTATCATAGCTACTCCAAGCACTATCGCCTGGGCTGCCTCGAACGACTGGTGTTTCGGTATCTATGCGGCTTTCATAATCGTTCGACCGGAACTTTGGTCCCGACCTCCGACCTGAGGGATCGCCTACAGGCGTTGGGGTTCAAAAACGTCAGCTTTATGGGCCGCGGGGTCGATAGCCATCTCTTTGGTCCTCAGCGGCGCTGTCCTGAGCTAAGGCGTGACTGGGGCATGTCAGATTCAGACCTGGCCATATTGTATGTAGGTCGGCTTGCGCCGGAGAAGAATCTTGGGGTGGCGGTGGAAGCTTACCGATCGATGAAAAAGAAGCGCGAGTCGCTCAAGTTCGTCATGGTTGGTGACGGCCCGCTCCGTGAGTCACTACAGCGCGAGCATCCCGATCTGATCTTCCGCGGAACGCAAACCGGCGAACAGCTAGCCCGGCACTATGCATCCGCGGACATGTTCCTGTTTCCCAGCGAAACTGAAACCTTCGGTAACGTAACGCTCGAAGCGATGGCGAGTGGATTAGTCGTGGTCGCCTATGACTATGCCGCCGCGAAGCTCCACATCAAGCACAAGGAGACCGGAGTGCTGGTTCCTTATGGAGATTCCAAAGCCTTCGTGGATTCTTCGGCCTCGATGGTGTGGGAGTCGCAGGCTATCCATCGGATACGGCAGCAGGCGCGTGAATATGTCGCCTCCATCAAATGGTCCCGCGTCGTGGAAAGGTTCGAGAAGCTCGTAACAGGTTCGCATGAGCAGTTGTCCGAGGGACCAGATTCCTTCTCTGAAGGCTCTGGTTCGATGATAACGCCGCGCGGCTTGGTGCTCGCCGCGAGAGGGAGGATCTAGGAGAATGGCTGTGGATGATCTTTTTCACCGCTCGACACAATGCCTGGGGATAAATGCTAGCTCGATCGGCTGGCATGGTGGATGGACCTGGGCTGGCGCCCTCGTGCTGGCGCTTTTGGCCCTTGTCGCTTACCGAAAAGCCCGGACAACATACCTCACTTTGAAGGCACTGGCAGTCACGCCAACCCTATCGAGGTACCTCTCCAGGTGGGTGAAGTCCCGCGATTACTCCGACGAGGAGTTCATGCGCGCGGACGGGGCCGACCCGTGCTGGGTGCAACTTCGCAAGCATGCCATCAATCGGTTGGCTACGGCCTTCCAGGCGCAGTGCGCGAAATCTATCGCATGGGGCAATGAGGTACGGGAGAGCTTCTCAGACCTGCGCTTTACCGACGCCAATCGGGTGCCCTTTCCCTTCATGCGGATGATGCGCGAAAAGTTTGACCTTTGTTCTGTTGTGACCGCCTCCAAAGGACCCAAGCTGTGCGACCTCGATGGGAATTGGAGCCTCGATGTCAGCGGCTCATACGGACTCAACGTCGCAGGCTTCGATCGCTACAAGGAGTGGGCTGAGAAAGGATGGGAGCGCGTCAAGGACCTAGGTCCGGTGCTGGGACCGCTGCATCCGATAGTGGCTGAGAACATCGCACTCCTTAAGTCCATCTCGGGAATGGACGAAGTGTCCTTTCACATGAGCGGAACCGAGGCGGTGATGGCGGCGGTTCGAATGGCGCGATTTAACACCCGCAGAAAGCTCGTCGTGTGTTTTTCCGGCGCCTATCACGGCTGGTGGGATGGCGTTCAGCCGGGCCTAGGCAGCGAGCGTACTATCGACGATTGTCTAACTCTCAAAGATATGAGCCCAGCGTCGCTAGAGGTTCTTCGCCACCGCGCAAAGGAAATAGCCGGTGTACTTATCAACCCGGTACAATCCTTTCACCCCAATCTGCCACCGCCCAGCGATACCGTCCTGCTCACCAGCGGTGTCCGGAAGACTCAAGACTCCAGCTCATCGTACGCGCAGTGGCTGCAGCAATTGCGAAAGCTATGCAGCGAAGAAGACATTCCCCTGATCTTCGATGAGGTGTTCACCGGTTTCCGGCTCGCTCCGCGCGGCGCGCAGGAGTACTTCGACGTCAGGGCGGACATGGTTGTCTACGGGAAGACCGTCGCGGGTGGAATGCCGATAGGTCTGGTATGCGGCAAGAAAGATTTGATGCGTCGCTTTGATCCTGCTCACCCGATGCGCCTTGCATATGTCGTCGGCACCTTCTCAGCGCATCCGTTGGTCATGGGTGCGATGAATGAGTTTCTAAAATGGGTAGTGACCACGGAAGCCGCCGAGCTCTACCACACCGCCAGTACCCGTTGTGAAGAGTGGGCGCAGGCTACCAACCAAAGGCTCGTCGAGCAGGATTTGCCGATCCGGGTGGTCCATTTCACAACTGTATGGACCGTCCTCTTCAAACGGCCGAGCCGGTACAACTGGCTGCTTCAATACTACCTGCGCGCTGAAGGGGTGACTCTGAGCTGGGTCGGAACCGGCCGCTGTCTGACCAGCCTGGATTTTAGCGCCGATGACTATCAGGAACTAGGAACTAAACTCGTGAATGCCGCCGATAAAATGAAACGCGACGCTTGGTGGTTGAGCGAAGAACAGCAGCCGGGGATGGAAAAAGCGATGCGAACTCTTTTTATTCGAGAAATGGCTGGAAGCCTGATCCAGGTTCCACAGCCGGTGAAGACCTTCTATGCGGAAATAATGCAGCGCAAACACGACGACCATGTCGCCTCGCACAGCAATCTGATCAATCAATTCTTCCACCTTCTGAGTTCGAGCGTCTTCATTTTCTGCTACATTTTTATCTTCTTCGATCTCACCCAGGCTATGTGCATCGGCCTTGCCGCGCTGTTTGTGCGGCAATTCGGCCACGCAATCCTCGAGCCGCCGTGCCATGACAAGGAGCAGGCGCTGCTGGGATTCAACACCCGCGATAAATCATTTCTGGTCGCAGGATACCTGTTGCTTCCGGCGCTTCACTTGATAAAGGCCGGCTCAATATCGCTAAGCACCCTCAGCTCGATCGTTCCCGCCGTCGCGCATGAATGGTTCTTCCTGACCGCGGCGGTGGTGCTGGGACACGTCACCTACCTGGTCTGGAAATTCGATTTTCGAACCTCGATGATCTGGTTCATCAAACTGATCACCGATCCTTTCACTGACCTGGGAGCATACTACGATTGTGTGTTTAGGATCCTGGCGCCCTCGAATGCGCAGAAAGCTTAAACGACATCATCGTTGGTCTTTTTTCTTGCAGCAGCGCTGCTGAGCCTCGAGCGCATTTGTTATGTCTGGGTTTGGCGCTTTCCGGAGTCCTTTCGAGCCGTGTGCCGAGGCGCGCTCGGAAGTGTCCTTGGAGAACCGGTCGACGCCCTACGCAGAGTCTTTTATGGCTTCAAGTCGCTGCAACTGCTGGTCTTCGTCGGATGGTGTTACATCTACGGCAACGGATCGGTGTGGCCTGCGAGCAGCGGTCTGCTGCCGCCACTTACCGGCCTCCTCCTGATCGCTATCGGCCAGGTATTCAACCTCGGGGTATTCGTCCAGTTAGGCAACAAGGGCGTGTTCTACGGCAACCGGTTTGGCTTTGAGATCCCCTGGAATGAATCCTTCCCATTCTCCGTGTTGAAGCATCCGCAGTACGTGGGCGCGGTATTGTCGATTTGGGGCTTCTTCATCGCGATGCGATTCCCCCGCGCGGATTGGTTCCTGATCCCCGTCCTCGAGACGGTCTATTATCTTCTCGGCGCTCATTTTGAACAGTAATGCAGCGACTTCCGCGCCTTTAACCGTATCGAACGGTGACCTATAATTTGTGGGCTGACCAGGTCGGTCGGTAGTTCCTGCGAACCCGGGGGGGATTCGATTTGAAATTCAGGGAATTCTATGAAGTGGACTGGTCGTCTAAAGACGGTGCTCCGCCGGAGGTCGATGCAATTCTGGCGCAGCGCAAAGGGCGCCTGGCCCGCGCGCTAGTGCCGGTGTTAAACGGGCGCGCGCCTCGTGAAGTTCGCGTACTGGATGCAAGTTGCGCAGGCGGTTCGTTCGTGAGGTTTTTTCGCGAACTCGGACTGGAGGTAGTGGGCACGGATATTTCACTCAACGCGATCCTGCGCGCGCGACGTGACAATCCCGACGTTCATTTCGTGACCGCGTCGGCGGAAGAGGCGATGCCGTTCGGCGACGACACTTTCGACGTGGTATGGTTCGGCGAAACTATCGCGCATCTGTTCGATGGTCATACCGCGCTGTCGGAATTCAATCGTATCCTCAAACCCCATGGACAATTGATCCTGACCACCCCTTATCATGGGTTGATAAAAAATCTCTCGATCGCGTTGTGGGGATTCCACGAACATTTTTATCCCGATAACTACCGGATTCGGTTCTACGATCGGCGCGGTCTCGATACTTCGCTGAAACGGGCCGGCTTCACGCCCCAACTCTGGACCGGAGTCGGGCGGCGCTGGCCGCTGTGGAAATCGTTTTTTGTGATTGCCGCGAAAACCGCTCAGCCGGGTCCGCCACCCAATCGCCATCCACCCAGCCAGCAGAGCCAATATAGTCAGTCGCTGGAAAACTAATCGCGGGCAAATCCTGGAGTCTGCTTGATGCGCGCGGTCTCTGAACCGGAATCGCAAGGCGACGCCGATCGCGCCCTCTTGCAGGGCTTCGCGCGAAGCGTGCGCGACAATGCGTTCGCGGAAGTCGCGGTGCAGCTTACCCGGGTCGGCGGGATCATCTACCTCGCGCGGCACCTCGAACCCTCCGACTTCGGGCTGTACCGCATGCTGCTGGTGATCGGCGCGATCGCGATGCTGATGATCGAAGCGGGCATTCCTGATGCTTTGATTCAGCGCAAGACACTCGGGCCGCAGCATGAGGCGACCGGTTGGTGGATCAATTGCACGATCGGCGCTCTCGCGGCGGTGGTCCTATATCGATTCGCGCCTCTAATCAGCGGATTGCTGATTATGCCGGGGCTGGCGGCGCAACTGCGCCTTTTATGTTTGCCGATTCTGCTTCTCAGCGCCTCGATCACGGCAGGCGCTCGGTTGCGCAGAAACTTCCGCTTCGGGCCCGTCGCGCTGGCCGACACACTGGCAGAACTGGGATTCCTCGGCACCGCGATAACCCTCCTGCTTGTCTACCGCGCGCCCCGATGGGCTCTCGCCGGAGGACTGGCGGCGCGCTACAGCCTCCAGGCGTTGGTGATCCTGATTGCCGAGCCTTACGCGCCGCGTGAGCTGCCACGACTTGAGGCGGCGCGGGACCTTGCACGTTTCGCGCTCTCGGTAACCAGCGGGCGGCTGGTAATCGCGTTATCATTTAATGCCGACTTCCTGATCATCGGGAGAATCCTCGGTAGCACCACCTTGGGTTACTATGGCATCGCATGGGACCTGCTGCGCTTCGTTCCCGATCGGCTCTTCAAAGTGGTCGGGCGGGTCACGCTGCCGCTCTTTTCCACCATGCAGGACGATGACGCGGCGCTGCGTAGGCGCTATTGCGATTTGGTTCGTGAGACCAGCCGCATCCTGTTACCTATGATGACTGGGCTGGCGATCGCGGCGCCCGAGGTGGTGGTCGCGGTATACGGCGCGCAGTGGCATCCCGCGGCGGGACCGTTGCGCGCGCTTACAATCGGAATCACCTTGATCGGCGTCACGTTGGGAATCGGCTCCATCTACTATGCCAAGGGCAGGCCGGTGCTGGATCTCTATCTCCATAGCGCACGGCTCGCGTTGATCGTCGCGATTGTAAGCCTGACCGCACCGCACGGGTTGCTACCCGCCAGCATCGGAATGAGCACGGTTGAAGGAGGTATCGCGATCGTTGGTCAATTGATCATGAACACGCTGATCGCGCTTTCCGTATGGGAATTTATGCGGGCGCTCGCGCCGGGAATCCGCAACGCGGTATGGGCAGCGATCGCCACCGAGCTCGGAAGATTGATCGCAGCGGCAATCGGACTCCACGCGGCATTGGCGTTGGTAGTAATCGTGGCGCTCCCGGCCGCGGCGATCGCGGTCTGCGAGATGCCGAAGCTAATCGAAATCGGGAAAATGGCGATGGGAGGCCAGGTCGTCCGCGCGGCTTCATCGGATGGCTAGAACTTCAGTATCAAAGCGCTCTCCAGTGTGTCCTGACCGCTGTAAGTATGTGCCGTGGAGATGCATCGGCCTGCCGGGCATACGAAGGTCACGAACGGCCCGGAATTCGGGAACGGATGAGCGCTCGAGATGTCGTGCCGATATTCAAGCCTCGCGGCGAGATTGCTTAGGAATGGAAAGGAATAGCTGATCGTTTCGGCAACTTCTCCCACCCTGGAGGTTCCAGGTGAGGCTTTTATTAGACATCAACGAAACCTGTCCCTCCAGGGTCTGAAACAGATTGGTCGTAGCGATGGTATCCCAGCCGTTGTTCACACCAAAGGTCGCGGAACAAATGATCGGTGAAGGGATAGGTGGCGCGCACGCCCGTTACGGTAAAAGGCTCGCCGAGACTGTACAGAAGGTCGATCGATTGATTGAAGTTAATGTTGTTCCACGAGGGAATGTACTCGAAACCGATAAGACTGACTTGTCGGCCCGCCGACAGGTTGATGCCTTTTCCGATAGGTATTGTATAAGTGAGATAAACCTGCGTGGGATCCATCCATCCGGTGGGATTGTGAGACCCGAGTTGGTCGCCGTAGTAGCTGGTAAGGCCATGCATAACCTCGGCGGTGTTCCAGAAGTTCAGATCAATTACAAAACCCGGCTGATTAGAGACCGAGCGATTGAGGTACAGCTCAGCCTGATTCGGCTCGAAACTGCTGGCGCCGAAATAGTCGAATACCCGATAGGTGTTGTTTCCGGTAGCCGGCTGATTGAAGTTGTAGTTGGTGCCGATGTTAACCAAACCATGAACATTTATACCTGTCTCATTGACCAGCCATTTCTGCGCCGATGGGACACCGTCGCTAACCTGTTTCCCCACCGCATCTGTAAATGACGTTCGCGCCGGTTCAACCACCATCGAACTCAGCACTTCACCGGGCGGGTTGGTCGCCTGGCTCGCAACTTCTGCGATGACGATGGGCGCCTTCGATGGAGTTACCATTTTTGCTTTTGTGGAACTCGGCGTAACGTTCGATTTGTGAATGTACCGCACGTGTGAATGACCGGTTGCTATATCCTTGATTAAACGCGCAGTCGCGGTTGGCTGAATCGACGCGCCGCTCGCGAAAGAAAACTCCACCGCAGCGGGCTCAGCCACTGCCGATCGTGCCGATCCGTCTGAGACCGCCTCGTGAAGCAACGGCGCGCTCGCCAGGCTAAGAATCAACGCGACGGCCGAAGCCGGCCAGAAGATTACAACCAGCCGCCAGAATCGATCGTTTATCGTCATCCATCTCGGAGATAGCCCGATCGCTCGCCACCGCGCGAGGGCCCGACTGGCAATTTTCGGACGTAATGCGAATTCAACGGGGCGCTGGCTGTTCCCATCGCTGGGCGATCTCGGCAGACTCGATTTCGTGAATGAAGCAACCAAACCAGTTCTGCGCGAGATGGGCAGGACGACTGACCTCGGCTCCGGAAACCAAGCGCTGATGAGCGTCGAATCTGCCGCGAGGGCCTCGACCGATGAGCCCGCGGAGCACTTGTTACAGCCCGATCATCTCACTCCGCTGAAGCATCACGAAGCGCGGTCTACGTCGGAGAAGGTTCTGCGGTCTGCCGCCGGCGTGCTGGCAGTGGCGGCGTTGCTCGGCAGTGCTGCGCTGTTGCTGAACGATGCCGCACCACAGCTGGTTGTTCTTGGTAAGGTTCTCCTCGCGATGGCGCCGCGTGCCTGGGCTCTGCTGGGTCACGCGCCGCTTTCGGCGCTACCGCTTTTGCTGGTGGGTGCTTCATACATGGCGTTGCAAGGATTGCTCCGTCCGCCGCCGGTTGAACTGCTGAAGCGGATCATGCTCGGTTCGGCGTTCCTGTTATGGGGCGTCGTTCAGCTGATGCCGCCCAGCATACTCGCCACCGACCTCGGCGATCTGGTGATAGCTCTCTATGTGCTCGACCTCGGGATTATTGTTCAGGCTGAGTTGCGAGCCGTCTGACGTTAGGCCGATCGCCGATACGCACAGCTATGTATCTTAGAGCTGTTTCGCCTGGCTCGCTCGCGCCAAAAATTCCTGCCAGGCGCGACAACAGGTTGGTGTGAGACTTCGACGCGCAATGGTCATCACGAAAGGCGGTCGCAAGCGCCCGAATCGCTTCGACTTGTGATCGCGTGATACCTATGCCGGCAAGATCGGCCTCGGCCAGTGCCTTCGGATCTGGAAACAGATGTGTTAGTCCGGGTATTGAGGTTTCTATCGGCGCTCCGAACGTATTGATTAGCCGGATCGCCGGAGACCCCGCGGGCCGTGAGAGCCGCTGGCCTAGTATCGCCAACACTGCCAGCTCGAAGGGGTCCCAAGCTCCAGGGAATGCTGAAGGATACGAAGGATCCGCGCGAAGGTCGAAGAGTGTCCTCACGCGATTCGCTACCTCAATCAGGGTATCTCCCCGGTCTAGGCTGACCTTTACTGATAGTCCTGGTTGCTGAGTATTTGCGGGTACTTCGACAAAGCCGGTCGCATCGGCGATTTGGATGGTTCTTCGATAGCGACGATCGTCCACCGCGTCGATGCCGGGGATGGTGTGCTTCCTGAAGAAGCGCAGCATCGCGTCCCAGTCCGGAGGTGAGCGAAATGGAATGTCGAGAATGACTCCCGGGTCCGGCTTTATGCGATCGTTGCGACGCAATCCCGATGGTGACTCATCGAAGGACGATCTCATCGCGTGGTTAAATTGACGTAGGCTCTGGAAGCCTGCCGCGGAGGCGATCTGGTTGACTGGGAGACTGGTATCGTTGAGAAGCTGACGGGCTAGACGTAAGCGCCGCGAATTGGCGATCTGAATCGGCGCTGTGCCGAGATGCTCAGCGAACAGGCGGCGTAAGTGCCGCGCCCCGATTCCAACATGCTCCGCGAGTTCGTCCACATTTCCATGATCCATTGCGCCAGCTTCGATTAACCGCAGCGCGCGCGAGACCACGGCCAGAGTACCGTGCCATGCCGGAGTTCCCGGGGAAGTATGCGGCCGACATCGGCGGCAAGGGCGGAAGCCTTGCTTCTCCGCTGAAGATGCGGAAGGGAACCATCGCACGTTTTCCGGTTTTCGTAGGGGAATTGGGCAGATTGGCCGACAGTAAACCTTGGTGGTAACCACTCCGGCGAAGAACCTTCCATCGAAACGAGGATCACGCGCGCTCATGGCTTGCCAACAGATCGCAGGATCGAACTCGGTTTCAAGCGCGACGTTCACTGATCAACAAGTCGCGCACGAAGCGTGCCGTAGGGGCGAAAGGAATGACGCAAGGACTTCCAACGGATCATCACGGAAGCGAATAGAGTTACCAATGCAAAATGCAAGCTGGCCCTTCGATTTGAAATGAGGTTGCTTCCGATACTTGAGTCATCGCGGTAGGAAGATTTCGATCAGTTTTGGAGATAAGTTATCGATAGTGTCGCTTCCAATTCGTTCATTGCATGGAAACCTAACCATGAAGAACTTACAGCTCACTGCACCCGCGCTGGCGGCCTGGCTCTTGTTGACCCCGCTTTACGTGAAGAACGGAGACTTTAATTCCAAGGCTCCGCTAGCCAATTGGACGGAAGCCGCCGAGTTCGGCTCGCAAGCGGAATGCGAAGACTATCGGCACCACGTCTCACCGGAAGACCTCGCCCGCAATGGCCAGAAGGGCGCTATCGACCTGGCGGCCGAGGCGAAACTACGTTTGCGAGGCCAATGCGTCGCTGCGGATGACAAACGACTCGAAAAGATTTAGCCGCGGGAGGCATGAAATAAGCCCGCCGACGATCACGCTTTATGCCGCCTCCTGAAACGCCGGCAATTGCGCGACGAACCGAGTGCCGCTTCCGTTATTGCTTTCGATGGAAATAAGCCCGCCATGGGCCTCGACAATGTCTTTCACAATCGACAGTCCTAGTCCCGCAGCCCCCGCCTCATGTCCCGGAGTGCTGCACTGCGCGAAGCGCTCGAAAATGTGGTCGCGAATTTCCGGCGGAATTCCTGGACCGGTATCGGAAACTTCCAAAGTGACGAGTTGGTCATCCTTGGCGTATGCGGCCACCACAATTTTTCCCGCTTTCGGGGTGTAGCGGAGTGCGTTTCCCACCAGGTTTGAAATCACCCATGAGAGCTTGACCCGATCCGCTGAAAAGGTCTAACTCCCATCAAGCTTCGATGAAAATGGCTTCAACCGCTTCGATTCTTCTAAGATGGGCGGCTTTTCAAACTGAAATGATAGCTTCGCGTTTGCTCCAAGCTTGGCAGAAACCTGCCGTTTTAATCGGCGAGGAATCGCACATCGTGTTTCACAATGAAAGGAATCGATTTCGAAATGAAGGATCGCCATGTCCAAGTTACCCTGACACTTGCCTTTGGCTGATCTTTCAGCCTCGGCATGCTTGATGCTCCCACGAACCCGAATTCGGCTCGCCAGCCAATCGGTCGCGAGTCCAATCGTGTGACTGTGGGAGGACAAAGTGAAGAGAACCAGTGCAGTTTGCAGAGCTACGAAACTTGCAGTGCCGGTGCCGATCGCGGTGCTCGCGCTGCTAGGAGGCCGATCTTGAACCGCCGCGGATGTGCCTGCGGTGTCGTTCGAGCAGGCCGTCCAGCAATTGAACTCGTTCGACGTGGCCTCGACGGCGAGCAATACCACCACGCTCCCGCGCCACCAGTAATCGTCGAGGAAGAGGCGCCGGTGGCCGCCGAGGACCCATCTGGTCCTGCCGACGGCTGTGCCCCGTCACTGACGAATGAGGGGTTCTTTGCGCGCCTCAGAGACACCTACACGGATCTGTTGTCGAACTACTGGAAGGATCCCTCTAACTACCCTGCCTACCAGAGGAATGCGGGCACCCCGGTTCCAGTTCCGAGTGACCAGCCGCCCGCATATCGTGGCGCGCCGCCGCCGCTTGACGAGCCGCCCTTTGCCTATTCGACTTACCCCATTGGAGCAACCCAAACGATCGGTTACCAGGGTCCGTATAACTCGTCTTATGCGACTCCTTTGATGAATACGATCTGGTGTGGTCCCTATGGCAGGTTTATCAAGGACAGCCGGGTTGAAGTCTTCGGCTGGCTCAATCCGGGCTTCAACGCCAGCACCTCCAACAGCGAGTACCGGGTCGGCCATCCCAGCGGCGGCAGCCATCTAATCGGCGTTGGCGGCAATGGCTTCGTCGCATACGAGGTCTATCCGAACACCATCCTCGTTCAGCTCACCCTCTATATCCAACGCTAGCCGGATGAGGTTCAGCAGGATCACTTCGACTGGGGCTTCCGTATCACGAACCTTTTCGGATCGGATTACAAGTACACCTTCACTCACGACTACCTAAGCGACCAGTAGATCACGGCTCACAACAAATACGGCTACGACCCGGTTATGGTCTACACCGATCTGTAGTTCCCGGACGGTACATCTCGATCCCGGATATCGAGGCCCAGCTTGCCCCTGACAACCTGAGGGCGAGCCACTCCGACACTTACGCCGTCGATCCGCACACCCAGACCGGCATCGTCGACACGATAAGGACTGACAACTGGACGACGCAGGTGGAGTTTGCCGGCGGTAACGACGTTGCCTTTTGGGACACCAGGAACGTCAAGCCGTCGCCCGCGGTTTGTGTCCAATGGACGTCTAACAGCGGAAACGACATCATCTATCCTTGCTTCAACACTATCAAGGACGCGAAATACGCATACAACAATCTCAACCACTATGTGCTTACCTGGTACCACAAGTTCGCCCGGACGCAGTGGAACATGGCGACCGAGAGCTACTACGAATACATGCGCAAGGTGCCGAACCTGGCCGATCCGAAAGCCGCTCCGCTGTTGATACCAAACTCGAATGGCGCCCAATGTTCCGGGGGAGCCCAAGGGCCTCTTACCTGTACCGCGCCTGCGTGGGGAATCGTGAACTATCTCAATTACCAGTTTCGCCCGAATGCGTTCATCAGTGTCCGAAACGAGTTCTACGACGACTACAAAGGACAGCGTTCCGGCTACGCCACGCCCTACTCCGAACAAACGCTCGGCGTGACGTGGTGGGTTGGCAGTGTGATCGAGATCCGGCCCGAAGTGAGGTTCGACTACTCATACCAGCAGCCGGCCTTTGATGGAGGAAGGAAATGGGCCCAGTTCACCTTTGATCCAGATGCGCTCTTTTTCCCAACGATCGCAATCTTCATGTCTCGGCCTCGTTGGCACCTAACACGAAGTGCCGGCTTATACCGAAGGAACTTGAAAGTCTGCGCCTTTCAAGAACGTGAACTCAAGCTTCGTTCTCAGGCATCGCCAAGGCGGCACCAATTCGACGCAGACCCCTACGCTCTTCATCTTGCGACCACCGTGAGTGGGGGAGCGGGATGGCGCGCCGGTCGCTCTGTTTCGCTCTGCGACCGGCGTGCCATCTAGCTGGGAAATCCTCGATGCGCGGGCGCTATTGGCGCACGCGCATCGCATCAGTTCTGCATCGGCGATTGGATCATGGAGCGATGCTCCAATCCTCGCGATCCTGGGTGAGGTTGCGACTGTAGTAGGGGTCGGCTTTCTTCAAGCAATGACCCCATCGCTTGACGAACTCTTCGAGGTCCCCGGAAACATGCATGCGGCGCCGGGTCGAGCTTTCATAGTGATGGAGCAGCGCCAGCGGCGTATAGACGATCCGATATCCCCGATGTCTCACCCGAAGGCATAGGTCGATGTCGGCATAGTCGACCATAAACTTCTCGTCAAATCCGCCGACCTCATCGAACACCGCGCGACGCATCATCATGCACGCGGCGGTCACCGCGCTGCAGTCACGAATGACATCGGAGAGGCCAAAGTAATGCCGCGTGTCACCGTCGGCCAGCCTGAAAGCGTGGCCGATGGTGCCTGAAATCCCCAGTACCGCGCCGGCGTGCTGAATGCGCCCGTCGGCGAAAAGCAATTTCGCGCCCACCGCGCCGACCTGCGGGCGCTGCGCCTGCTCGATCATCGCGCGCATCCAGTCCGGCCGGACCACCTGCGTATCGTTGTTCAAAAAGAGCAGCAATTCACCCTTAGCCTTACTCGCCCCGAGGTTGCTGATTGCGGAGAAATTGAAACCTCCGGGGCAGTGATAAACGCCGGCCTTTCCAGCAATCTGTTTGAAATACGCCATCGTGGCAGGTTCTGAGCTGTCGTTATCGAGTACGATGATTTCGTAGTTCTTGTAGTCAGTGCTTTGTTCGATGCTCTCGATACACTGTCGTAACAATTGGAGTTTGTCGCGGGTCGGAATCACTATCGATACCAGCGGTTCACCACGGATCTGGTAGCGAACTTCATAGAGGCCTGGACCGAGCGTGTGGACGATGCCGAGTTCCCCGCGCCGGCGCAGTGCTTCCTCGATCGCGCGGGTACTTTGCCGATCGCGCTCCGCAGCCTCCCCGGTTGGATGAGCTGACTCAACGGAAGGTTCGTAGCGGTGAAAAAGAACCTCGGGAAGATGAACAATTCGGTCGGTATGTTCGACCGCGCGCAAGGCGAGGTCATAAATCTGGCTGGGCGCGAAATCGTGACGCAGACCGCCGAGCTTTTCGGCGAGCGCGGTTCGGATAACCAAACATTCGCCCAGGTAGTTCATCGAGAGGAGCAGATCGGGGCTCCAATCCGGTTTGAAGAAGGGTTCGGACCGTCGGCATGCGGAATCGAGGCGGTCTTCGTCCCAGTAGAAGAGATCGTCGAGAGGGTTCCTATTAAGGCGCTTAACCACCTCATAGAGTGCATTAATACCAAGTGTCCCGTCGGGCTCGAGGAAGGTTGTGAACTCGCCATGCATCCGACCGTGAAAGCTGGGCGCGGTCACCGTGACCCCGTTGCCTGTCGCGTCGTGTCTCACCGATATGCGTGGGTCGGTGGCCGCATATCGCGACAACACCGCATCGACAGATGGGTCGGCTGAGTTGCTAACGATACTCAGGTGCCAGTTGTCGTAAACCTGTGTGCAAACCGAATCGATCACCGCCGCCAACCAACTTTGTTCGGAGGTGTCGTTGACGCGCAGGACTATGCCGAAGAGGGGGCGATACGGGAATGCAATCGCCTCGGGCTTGAGCCGTTCGATTCGCTCGGAAGTTAGTTCATGCGCCTCTACCCAATCCTGGTAGCTCTTCCTCGCGTCACGCTCGCCGCTTCCTACAGATCGGTCTAGAATCCAGACCGCGAGCTTCTCATACAGCCTGATGACCTGCTGGTCGCGGTGGCGCGTGATCCAACGCCGATAGCGATCAACCAACCTCCAGGCATAACTCTGTCGAATCTGTCCCAACTCACGATGCATCGCCTCGCGCTCGGTTTCGAGCCACTGGATCTCACGATTGAGAAAATCGTTGTAAGCATTGCGGATACGGGAATCCCGCAACGATGGTTCTGGTTTCATCAAGTGGCGCGAGGCAGCTGGTCGGGTTTGATGCTCGACAGGACCGGATAGTTCGCATCCCGAGACGCCAGTTGCGGCGTATGGCTTCCCCACGTTATCGCCAAGGATGGGTCGTTCCATATCACGCCGCGCTCGTCTTCAGGATGGTAGAGGTCATCGCACTTATAAATGAACTCGGCAAGCTCCGAGCGCACGATGAATCCATGTGCGAAACCACGCGGAATGAAAATCTGTCGCCGATTGTCGGCCGACAGTGTTGCACCAATCCACCGCCCGAAGTTGCGCGACCCAACACGGATGTCGACCGCGACGTCGAAAACTTCACCCGCCACGACTCGGCATAACTTGGCCTGCGAATGAGCGAGTTGGTAATGGAGGCCGCGCAAAACCCCTTTGCGGGTCACGGATTGGTTTTCCTGGACGAAGATAGCGTCGATCCCCAAAGCCGTGAACTTCTCCCGATGGTAGGTCTCGAAGAAGCCGCCCCGAGAATCCTCGAAGACCTCAGGTTCGATGACACATACACCCGGTAATTCAGTATCGATGCGCTTCAAGCAGGAAGCCTTACCTACGTTGACTGTAGTTGATAGAGACCCATTTTCGGTATGCGCCTCCATCCGCTACCGCGCTTACCCACTCGATGTTGGTAAGATACCAGCGCACCGTCTTTTCCAGCCCGGTCGCGAAGCTTTCCGATGCCCGCCAGCCCAGTTCCGCTTCCACCTTCGAGGCGTTCAAGGCGTATCGCCGATCATGCCCAGGGCGATCCGTAACATGCGAAATCAATTCGCTATAGCTGCCTAATTCACGTGGATATTCTCTATCTAGTATCCTGCATAGCGCAAGCACCACCTCGAGATTGGTCCGCTCCGCCCGTGCGCTGATGTTATATACTTCCCCGGCCCGCCCTTGCCCGAGGATGCTGCGCAGCGCCGCGCAATGGTCACTTACATACAGCCAATCGCGAATCTGCCTGCCATCACCGTAGACCGGCAACGCTTCTTCCCGAAGTGCCCGATGGATCGTGTGCGGAATCAGCTTCTCTGGATGCTGAAAAGGCCCATAATTGTTGCAACATCGCGCAATTTGCGTCGGTAGCCCATAGGTTTGATGGAACGCGCGCACGAATTGGTCCGCCGCCGCCTTGCTCGCCGCATAGGGGCTATTGGGCGCAGGCGCTTTCACCTCGTCGCAGGGCGGTTCTTCCAGCGGCAACGAGCCGTATACTTCATCGGTCGAGACCTGTAGGAAGCGAAACCGGCTCTTTTCCGCATCCACAAGGCCGCTCCAGTAATGGCGAACTTCATCCAGCAGGTTGAAGGTCCCCATCACGTTGCTGTGGACGAATTCCTCCGGGAAGAGGATTGAGCGGTCGACGTGGGTCTCGGCGGCGAAGTTGATGATCGCGGTCGGCTGATGCTCCCGCAGCAGCTCGCGTATCAACGCGCGGTCGGCGATATCTCCAGCTACGAAGCGATATCGGTTGTCTTCTGGCGCTAAAGCATTGCTGGTCGCGGCTGCATAGGTGCCCTTATCGACGTTGACGATGTCTCCACGGGGCTCTTCGAGCCAGCCCTGGATGAAGTTGGAACCGATGAATCCGGCGCCGCCGGTAACAAAGATTTTTGACCGCATAGATTGATCACTCAAGAGATTGGGCTATCCAGTTCACCTATGTGCGCCTAATGAATGCTCTGTCTCCGTACAGATACGCGAATCAAAATGCCGACACAACACTAATCCGCCTGCTGGGATAAAGAAATAACTGTCAGTAGATTTTCGCGTCCATGGGGCTGCAACGGCGGAGGCGCGTGCGCCGACGGCGCCCGCGCATCGAGGATTCCGGAGATGCCACCTCCCCGCCCGGCCCCTCCGCCGCCCGCCCAGCCGCAGGCAGGGATGGCACGCCGGTCGCAAAGAGAAACCGAGCGACCGCCGCGCCATCCCCCCGCCGAAACATTTCAAAATCGTGGCGAGCGATTCGATTAGCCCGGTTTAGTGTAAACGCCCTGAAAGGTATTTGCAGTTCGAGAATGTACGAGATCGCTTCGGAAATTGTATCGAGTCGCGGTCCAAATTATCGGCCAACAAAGGGCCTTAAGGATGCGGCTGTCTCTCTCCACTAAGTGTTCCCATAGAATCCATCCGAGGGTCTGCGCAATCGTGTGTACAGGATAGAGCGCAACGGTGCGCAGGGCAAAGCGATCGCCCAGTTGCTTCATTCCTTCGCGGGTAAATCTTCGGAAGTCCGTCGGTGCCTCATGGTAAGGTTGCAGGAAGGGAATTGCTAGAATCAGGTGGCCCCCTGGTCTGAGAACCCTGGCGAGCTCCTCCATTACCCCGTCCAGCGATTTCACGTGCTCCAGGACGGCGTTACAAAGAACCGTGTCGAAGCGGTCACTCGCGAACGGCAGCATTTCGAGATTGCCGCGCACGGCGAATTGCGTCCACGGAAGCGTCAAGTCCACGTTTACTACTGAGGTGGCGCCCATTTGGAGTAAAAGAGGAGTTATATCCCGATATCCGCAACCCGCATTTACTACTGCGCCTTTAACGAAGGGTTTCAGATGCTCCAGTTCGAGCTCCAGGGGCTGAAAATGGACGGGACCTACCCGGGCAAAACTGCCTCGTATCGTTGCCATTCTCGAACCTCACCCACTGTGCTCAAGCCAGCGCTACCAGCCATGTTTCAACAATTCGCCGGCGAATCACGCATTTTGGCGAAACCCAGGCCGCGTATCCTAATCATCCAGCATCGACTCGATGCTCAACCTTCCGCGGTCTCGAGAAGATTCGATGCGCCAGGCGAATAGGAGAGGTGAGCTCCCAGGATAGAGAACTTCGAAGCTCGATAATTATCTGTGACGCCTCGGTGGTGGAGTGAGGAATAGGCTTAACCTCATGAGGCAGTCCTTTCCATCGCCGGTGAATATTGCGCAACGGCCTGAACAGGGCCCACGAACGGGAGCTCCACAAGCTGTCGATTTCAGAAAGAAGTCCGAAATTGACACCGGTTCCGTTCGCGCTTTGGCTCCATCCTTTCCTCCATCTTTGCAGTTCGAGATTCTGACCAAGGGTCATCAGAATGACGCCCGGCATCTTATAGGGATCTTGTTCCAGATACGGCCTCATCGCGAGAAAATAGTTGGCGGCCGCGCTGGTCTTGCGAGTTAAATTCTCGTCATGGATCCGATACCAAAAGAGCGGAAGAGGAACCACCTGGAGATCGAATCCTGCCAGAACTGCGCGGGCGAAAAATTCCCAATCCTCGCCAGTGGTGCCATGCATCTCGGCGAATCCGCCGAGTGACTCGAAGACCTCGCGCTTGACCAGGGCATTTGCGTCTCCAAACGCGTTCCAGAACAGACCGGACTCCAGCGCCGCTCCCATCGGTAGTAGATGGCACTCAGGCTTAAAGCCGGACCGATCGGGAGACTCGTTGGTAAGGAGAGTTCGGCTGACGCAGGTAAGGATATCGGCACCTGTACGCTCCGCGACACCGGCCAGAATACCTATCTCGTTGGGTTCGGCATAGTTGTCATCGTCCATGAACAACAAATACTTGCCGCGGCTGTGACGCGCCGCGCAATTCCGTGCGGCACCTACATATGAGTTAGGTCGCCTTACAATCTGCCATCGTCGCTCCTGAAATTCCCTTTCCAGGTGCTCCAGGTAAGCCTTGGACTCATCACCGGTGCTACCATCGTCGACTAACACTACTTCAAAGGGCCAGGATTGATCTTGCTTTCTAAGCGATTCAAGCGCCCAGCGGAGATAGACGGGTCGATTAAAGTGTGTCAGGCATACACTGACCAAAGGTCGTTCGTTCAGCGAGGGATCTCGCCTCTTCTCGCCAGATCCGGAAACAAATTGCTCATGCCATCGGGAAAGATTTTCATTGTTGGCGCGGAAGTCGAACGACGACCTGCCAGGAGTCAGTTCAGTCCTGACCACCTCAGCGATTTTCGCGGCCAGGCAATCTGATCTCGGGGTGAACAAGATTTGTTGATGACAGTCAGCGTGAATTTGCTCTGAGATGCCCCCGACATTCGAAGCGATGAAAGGAATTCGTTTGGCGAGGCACTCGAGCACGGTGTTGGGGAAGTTATCCAGAACCGACGGAATAACAGCCAACACTCCCTCCGTATCACAAAGATAGGACAGCGCTTGCGAGCGCTCCTTGTCCAGGATTTTTGCCTCGAACGGCCAGGACCCGGAGCGTGTCGCGATGTAACTGATTGCATCTTCACCATTTACCAGGGACGGTTTGCCGAGAAAGGTCACTCCTATCCTGCGCTCGACAAGCAGCTGGACCAATTGATCGATCGCATCGCAGAAGGTCACGAGCCCTTTGCGCGTCTCAAGACGTCCAAAGAAAACTAATTCTTGCGCCGATTCGCGGCGCGCCGACCTGGCGCTGGGGAGAGACTCCTTGTCGTTCGACCTGAAAAGATCCGGGGGCACGGCGTAGGGGCACACGTACACTGGACCGGCGGGCCTATTGAGATCTTATTCATCGACTGCGCTAAACATTGGAGCGTTTGTGATTTTGTTACCCACGAATTCTTCCAATCGCTGGTGCCTGGTCACTCGATAGTGATCCAGCAAGATTATATTTGGGAAGCCTGGAACGCGTGGATTCACATCACGATGGAATACTACGCGGACTACTTCCGGATGCTAACTCACACCTATGCCAACAGCGTGGTTTACTTGTATGAGCGCCAGATACCTTCTCTCCATCCGGCCTTAATCGGCTCCATGACTGCGGACACCAAATTTGAATTGATGCGTCAGGCGCGCGCCCGCTTTCGCTCTCCGCAACTCGAATATCTCGAACGCTCACACCTGCAATATGTAAGAAGTTCCGCGTGGATGACCGGCTTCGATGACGAGGGCCACCGACGCGTGGCTAGCAGGTACCCTTTGGAACCAGGAAAAGCGCCCCCCAAATAGAATCGTGCGAATTACCGCCGGACGGAGCAGGTTATCTCCAGGCTATTCACCGGATCGGTAGGCGCGTTCGCCGAAAGCGCCCGCGCATCGAGGATTCCGGGAATGCCACTTCCCTACCCGACCGCGCCATCCCCGCCCACACACAGGTCAAGCGGTTTTTGCGTCTAACAGTCGACTATGTGACGTAGAACGATGGCTAACATCGCAGAAGAAACCCAAGCGCATTGGTTAGTAACCATTGCCGCTTTCGTCGTCGAGCGGGACCGGAGGACGATTGTCGTCGTTATTGGCGTCATCAGTGTTTAGCGCCTTGGCGATCTTGGCCGCATCGACCGGCTGTCCCTTTTCCATCTGGTCGATCAGGCGATGCGCCTCAACTGCTTTTGCTTCATAGTAGTTTCCAAGCTTTTGGTTGCTGTCTTCAAATTTCATAGCTGAAATATCGTCCTGATATTCCGCAGTCTTGAGCTTTTCAATCTCTTCGGTTTGCACGGCGATCGGTGCGGAAGCGGCACCGGATGGAACTGCGGAGCATGCACTTAATGAGGTAGCCAGTGCTATGAGCAGTCCGCCAAACCGCACGCCTGAGGATACTCTTTGAAGCTTCATTTCAACGTTCCTTTCGCGAAGGTCTGACGCCTGACTTAAAAGGCAAACTGCAGTTGCGACTCGATCGTGCTTTCAGCCGGTCGATTGGTCGGATTGGTAGCCGTCCCGGCTCCCTGATAGAAATCCGTGAGCGCATAGTCGACCATGTACTTTACATTATTATTCAAAATCCAGTTGAGGCCCACCGCAATTTCGGTCGCGGTTTTCGCGGAAACCCCGGGATTTGCAAACCCGAGCTGGAATTGCCTCGTATCGTTGGCCACATTGCTGATGCGAGCCGCCAGTTCCCAGGCGCCAAGGCCACCTTCTTCGCCTAGCTCGAAAGGCCGAATTGGAGAGACCGGTACGAACGACGCCTTCTCGCCCGTCAGATAGTACGATGCCTGCACGAAATAGCCGGTGTTGGTGAAACTGCGGCTGAGATTCTTGCTGCTTAAATTGAGCCGCTGCTGATCCTCCGAATATTCGGCCATCAGCCCCAGCTGATGAAAGTAGTAATAGGTTTGAAATCCCAGCCGCGCATGCTCTCCCGCCGCGGTGACACCATTGTTGTAGGAAAACCACGTGCTCTGACCCCAGGTCTTGTAAGATGAGATTGTATTACCGCGTTCGTTGCCATAGGTTCCGGCAAGGCCGAAGCCGAGTCCATTAAGCCAGTCCATTTCCGTCGGCTTAAAAGGTGTCAGGAACAGCCTCCCCACGAAGTCTTTGCCGTCATTATTATCAGTATCAAAAGATGCGGTATTGTTAGGGACGCCATTCATAAGTGCGAGTGTATATGCGACCCGCTTATCCAACAGCTGCCCCTGGACCTGCGCCCCGATGTCTCGATTGGGCACCAGATTTTGGATTTGCGAGCGCTGGATCATTTCGAGGGCTGGGTCGGACTGGAGGCGCTCCAAATCCATGTTCGCCTTATACTTGCCGAGCTGGAACTGTCCCTGGGTAAAATAGCCGGCGTTGATCCACCCATCCTGCAGAACTACCTTGCCCTGTCCAAAGTCGGGCATCATCTGAAATTCCCAATATTTGGCGATCGCTCCACTGATTATCGGCCGGGCCTTGTTCACATAGAAAGTGCTGCTGAGGTCTTTGTCATTGCCGCTGGTGAAAAAACGACCGTTCACCTGGGCAAGGCCACCAAACCTTATCCGGTAGTCATCATCGCCGGATTGCAGACGGAACCCCTGATCGCTGGCCCTGACCACAGGCGCATCGAGAGCCTTGGTCCGGTCCGCATCGGTCTGAATTTGTTTGATCTCTGTCTCGGTCGCCACTTCGTTGCCGAGCGCTTTGACCTTCTGGTTCAGCGACTCGAGTGTGCTCACGCGCTGCTCCAGTCGCTTAATCTCTACCTTTAGCAGTTCGATTTCCTGTTCTCTTTTGTCAGCCGAGGGAGCAGCTTGAGCCCATCCTGGAGTCGGCTGCAAGATTTGAAAGGTCAAAATGATCGCGACTATTGCTAACACGCATGAAAAGTATCGGCTAACAGGCTCAAAGGCACTGAAGGAAAGTAATCGCATAGCATGCCCCCCCTCTGGTGGAAAAACGGCGCGGATCGTAAAGCGAACGTTGCCCGTTCCCGAATTCTGGGAGAACATGCGTCACAGCCCACGCCGGTGTCAAGATCTTTCGTTCTGCTGCCGGTAGGAGTGAGGGTGGCTTAAACTCGGAGGCGGGGAACGTCCAAGCTGTTCACCGCCTCCTTGACTGTCGCAAACACATCCAGATACTCCCCATCGATTCCGCGTCGGCGGTCGCGGATCGTGAAGTTGGAGGTCGCATATCCCGACCACAACTGGATAAGGTCGTCGAAGTCCGCCCCGTAGTCCCACGTCACCAGCGCTCTCCCATCGCCAATCGGGTTGCCGTGATAGCTAGGCTCCTTCAGATGTACGATGGAACCTCCGGCCAGTTTCGCGCGCGGCTCACTTTTCAGCAGATGCTTGTGCTTGGGAGCAGTGAAAATGTGCAATCCGCCGGAACGCAGCACGCGCATAATCTCTGACAGGGCGCGGTCCGGATGAAAAACGTGTTCGAGCACGTCCTGGGTGATAAAGATGTCGAAGGACTGCGGCGGGAAGGTCAGCGCCTCCAGATTCTCGCATCGATTGCCGTCCTTAAGTGTCCCCAGCGGCACGTCTTCAAAAAAGAATGAGCAAGTATAGCCTCGAGACTGCTGCGCAAAGAACGGCATGCTCGGCGAGCTTTCATGAATCTGTAGAGAACGCCAGTCAGGACGCAGCAGATTAAGTACTTCGACCAGCGCGCGCTGGCGGGGGATGCTTTTGCAGCGTTCGCATAGATAGTTATCGCGTAGCCATTCTCTGCGGGCGACAAACCGGGTCTCGCTCATGCAGATGGAGCAGTAGCCGTCATTCTCCAGAACTAATGGTTCTTTCACCATCTATGACCTCAATCGGCCGAATTGCTCGATAGCACTCCCAAAGCGAAAGCAGCGGCGCGATACAAGCTAGCGCATATGCGGGAGCGATGTACAAATAGTTCACTGCAGTAAATGACGACACGTCGACCAGCGCCAACAGCACTACCCGGGAAATCAACAGAATCCATGTGACGACCGCAAGGATTAGGATCGGATCGGTCGCCGCGCGCCTAGGCCCCATCATCCAAATGCTGACCAGCATCGCTACGACTCCGGGCCAGAATACGACAGGCATCAGAATCGCGTAGGCGTAATTCAAGAAGGCACGCAGCCCCACTGCCAGTCGCACACTGGCAGAGCTATTGACGGGGTTGTCGGTGATGTGATGTTGAAGTGGCGTGTGAACAGGATCATTCAGAAAATCGGCGGCCTCGTTCAGCTCGGCCTCGGTGCCGCTGCTGGGTCCCTCGATGACAGGTGGTGGGACCCGAAATAGCAGATAGGATAAGGCGCTAGCGATGCGACCTGGAATCTGCCACATCTGCGCTTCGGTAATGGGTGGCATGAACGGGATTGGCGACGAACCGCAGAGCAGCAGACCTTGCCGGCACGCGGAGTCGACTTCACTGCGAATTTCGCCAAAGAAGCGGCTTGCCCGCGCCGGGCTTTGATAAGCGCCTTCCGCCCCGGCGGCGTCTCGCAGCGCCCACATGAACCACTGTCCCGCGATGTCGCCGCAGGTCCACGGATATTGACCGCATCCATATCTTTTCCACAGCGTTCCTTCCGGAGGATCGAGGTAGCGCTGCAGGGAGCCAAAGGCGGGACTCACCGCATAGATCTTCTGCCGCGCCTGCATCGTCACCGGGACCAATGGAATCGGATTTCCCACCTTCACGCTTTGGAGAGCTTCCAAAGCACCCTTGAAGTTGGCTTCTTTGAAATCAACCCCAACAAAGCTGCCATAGGCGGTCAGATTGATGAAGCGGAAGGCAATCAGCGACAGTATACAGGCGAGTAGCATGGCGGTGGTACTTATGACGGGAAGATTCAGCTCAAGTGTCGGGACCGATCGAGTTAGTAAGGCTCCCACAATCAGAAGCAGCGCACCCGGTATGATCCATGTCCCTTCCTCACGTGTCAGCCACAGCCAGCCTAGCAAGGCGCCCGCAATTAGCCCCCAGCAAAGCGCCTCGCGGCGTCTGGTGACGCAGAATAAAGCGTACGCGAGCGCCGCGAAGAACAACAACAACTGTCCCGGATATATCGCCTCGCGCAGCACTCTTTGTTGGAGCAGCCCGGGGTTCCATAAGACAAGCACGAAGGTCGTGAGCGCCAGGACCCGTGAGCCGCTCAATCGCTCTACGATCAAGCAGAATCCACCGACCGCGATACAGTTGAAGATCGCCTCGTTGATCGATATCGAAAGCCCGCTCCAGGCCGATAGAGCCAGAAACGCCGGGTAGCCGGGTCCCTTCATCAGCGTGAATTGACTAAACGGACCTAGCCACTGAGCGTGAGCGAGCAGCCGTCCATGCTCTATGAATAAGTCGTCATCGTGAATGGCATTCGCAAGGATAGAAATCGGCGTATGAGCGCAGACCGCGATATATAGCGCCGAAACCAGCGCCACTATCCCATACGCGAGGACGTCCTCCCTGATTCTCGTGTTACTTGGTGGCGGCACTGGGTTAGCAGTTTGACCGGCAAATCAGGGTTTCGGCAAGTGCTATGCCTGTTCCTTAGACAAGTAGCTCAGTTGCCTTCGCTTGGGCGACGAAAAAACCTCCCACCCCATCGGATGGGCGCGGTCATTTTCCATGAGAAAGAACTGCGCATGGTGTTTATGAGCTGCTCGGCTTCCGCCTGCGAATAAACCAGCGGCCGCGTTTCCTTTGGTAGGCCTCGAAAATGCCTTGCGAGCGTGCGCAAGGGACTGGTTATCTGCCACGAGGTCGAGTACCAGTGCCGATCAAGCATCTGCTGTGCGATGGGCCTGGCGTCGGCCCTATCATGATTACAATTCGGGGCTTCTTTTGAAGCATGATCAGCCTCATAAACGAACGACCGTCCCGATACCGCCGCTACCGTCGCCTCCAGGTATGCACGCTGATATCGATTGTCCGGTTCCAAATGGCATCCCTCAGCCCATTCGTTCCAGGCGTTGATGAATATCAGCCGCTGATCATCCGGTTGTCGCGAGGTCTTTTTGATGGCCTCCGAGAGCCACGCGTAATAGAGGGTCGGATCGCTGTTCACGAAGATATCGGCCTGGTTGCGTCTGCGCGCGGTGTTGTCCCATCCTACCATGACTCCATGAAATCGATGGTAGTCGGCTTCAGGTCGCGACGACATGAACTCCACCAGCTTTCCATAGTCATGCAGGCGGCCGGAGAATTCTTGTCGCCGGTAGATCTGCACTCTCGTGGGATCAAATGCGAGATTGGCATGCAAACCATTCGGGGGAAACTCGTAGGCCGCATCAAAGCCGATACTTCCCGGATCACACGCGCTAAAGCTCTCGCCGCGCACGAGATAGAGACCCAGGCCAGCCTTCGCGGCTTCTTCTCTCCAGATTTGCGCGGTCCGTCGACCATCGGAAAACAGTTCGCTGCGATAAATCAGTAACAGCGGCTTATCGTCGACCCGAATATAGCGGGGATCGCGAAAGATCGGAATTAAGGCGCGAAGAAACTCTCGGTCACCAGCCTCCGAGTATTTCTGCTCCGCCAGGATTTCACTATCGCCACCGTCCCAGCGCCGGGTCCAGTTTTCATTCGCCCAACAAACGCAGAAGGGAAAATCCGGCTTGCCCGAGGCGATGACTTCTTCGAGTGGACGTTGCAGCAGTTTCTTTCCGTTGAACCAGTAATAGTAATAGCAAAACCCCGAGATTCCGTGCGCCCGCGCCAGCTCCGCCTGCGCCTCTCGGGTCTCGGCAACCCGCAAATCGTAAAATCCCAGCTCCGCCGGCAGTTGCGGTTGATGATGCCCCTTAAACAAAGGACCAACCCGAGTGACATTAGTCCATTCCGTGAAACCCTTTCCCCACCACAAGTCATTCTCGGGGATGGGATGAAACTGCGGAAGGTAGAAGGCTATCAGTCGCATCGAGTGCCGGAAGTTCAGCGCATCGCGCCCGGAACGAAATCTACCAGCCGGTGACCCGCGTCAGGGGATAATTGCGGGAGAACCGATCGAAGTATTGCGGCCAGTTGTAAGCGGTCGGCGCGAGTGGGTTGGGCGCTTTTAAGCGGGAGACCGTCTCGAAATAATTTGCGATAATCCGCGGACCTTCAATGCTGCCTAGCTCCTCGGACCTTCCCAGGGTGTTGTTGTCATGAACCCGGTAAGCCATTAGAGATTCGCGAATGAAGCCCGGTTCGGTCTCGATCAGGACCCGCAAGACATAATCCCAGTCGTGAACCACGCGATAGGCGTGGAAGAATCCTATCTTTTCGAATAAGTCCCGTCGCATCAGAAAATTTCCGGAGGTCACGGTAAGATTGTAAAGCAGCAAAAGAAATCCAACCGAGGGAAAGCGTGGCAGCGCCGCCAATGCGTTCACATAGCCAAATCTCACACTGTTGCTATCCGCCAGTCTGCTTCCATCCGGTCCCACATGGTCCACTTCAGAGAACGCGAACTCCTGGTTCGCTTCGCGCATGAACTTCAGCAGGCCGGCGAGCCGGCTCGGATAGTAGTAGTCGTCCGAATTCAGGATGGTGAGATATTCGCCGTGCGCGAGCTCGAGACCTCGATTGATGGCTGCGTGCGCGCCGCGATTTTGTTGCGGATAGAGTTCGCTGCGCAGCGATGAGGCCCGCTTCAGCGACGCCTCGATAACCTCTAAGCTATTGTCGCTCGAACCGTCATCGATCACGATCAGCTCCAAATTGGGGTGATCCTGAGCCGCCACTGAGTCGATCGCCTGCGCGACGAAGCTCGCGTGGTTGTAAGATGGAATGATCACCGAGATGAGCGGCGCGGATGCCACAACCGTACCGTTCTCAAGCTCACGCGAAGTGGGACCTGCAACGGTGGTTATCGGCGGTGGTAGAGGATGACTTTCAACGGTGAGAGCAATCGGATCGCTTGGGGCCGGGGCGGGCCGGCGGAGCGGGAGAACTCGATGGATTAACCGCAGTGGCGCCGTCAGCTCCCACGACAGCGACTGCCGGATAGTAAGAATCGTATGCAGCGCGTCCACTTCGAATGCGGGGACCGGCTCAGCCTCTTTGCCATAGCCGCGCATCCGGCGGAGCAGATTGCGTACCGGTCGACCGAGCCGCCATGAACTCGAGCTCCAGAGCCGGTGAGTCTCGGCCACCAGGGCTTGCTGTGCATTTATAGATTGTTGTGCACGAACTTCGAGCGCCGCCTTTTCGGCTTGCAACGATTCGCCGCGGGCGATGAGACCCTGGTTGAGAGCGCGCAGGTCGTCCAACCCGCGTGCCAACTGCGCGGATTCCAATCGATACTGGCGGGCTTGATCCTGGGCGATCTGTAACTCGATTTCGCGAGTGGCCAATAAGTCTCGAAGCTTGTCGTTTTCGGTCCGCACGCTTTCGCCACTGGCGGTCAAAGCGTGATTCTCAGACCGCAAGTCTGTGATTTCGCGCCGCAGTGCTTCACGACTTGCAGTTAAAGTTTGAGCCTCACCGCGCAGCTCTGCCGCTTCCTGCCGCAGTTGATTTTCCTGCTGGGCGAATTGCTGCCGGCTTTGATGCATCTGCTCCTGCGCCGCTACCAACTCCCGCTCGCCCGTTTGAATGCGATGGTCGAGCTGATGGACGAGGGGAAGAATCGGCGCCGCCGCCGTCAGCTCTGCCTGAAGCGCCTCGGTAACGGGTCGAAAATCGCCATCGCCTGATTTCTGCAATGCGAGGACGCGTAGCTCTCGGAACGCCTTTAGCGCGACTCTCGCGAGATGCGAATCGGCCGGAGAAATCTCCGCGGAATATTGATGGTGCCTGAGATCGGCGGCGAGGAAATCGTTCTCGTATTCGCGCAGAGCCGCATCCTCCGGACCAGGCTGCTCGAGCGCAAGCGCGACGGCTAACCGATAAAGTTGTTCCCGCGGATGGCGCAGCACTTCGTCATATTCAACCAGCACTCGCGGCTTACCCACGGTGTCGGTTAGGGCCGCGTGCAAGTGCTCGAGCCAGAGCAAATACGACAGTTCCGGTACCATCCGGCCGCGAGCTTCCAGCGAATCGGCTACCGCGCGAGGATCGCGTAGTGCAACGATGTAGCTCTCGGCCAGCTCGAGCCGGCGGAAAATTGGCTGCCAGAACGGCAGCAGCATGCACATCCTCGGATCCTTGCAGCCCCACTGCGGATATTGCTCGAGGCGTGACTTCAACAACTGCTCGGCCTCGGACGCGATCGGTTCGAGCGCTGCCGAATGCCATTGTTCCGCATCGAGAGCTTTCGGACTGCGCCAATCCTTGGAAAGCGCGGCGAGTACCCGCTCGTTGATTGCCACGACCTCGAGGTCCTCCCAGTATCCGCGGGGATTGTCCGCCGAGGCCGGCATGAGGCGATCGCCAAGCTCGATACCTAATACTTGCAGGGCGCGCGCGAGCACACTGGTGCCACTGCGATGCATTCCCAGGACGACAACTAACCGTTGAGAGCCGTCAGGCATGGTTTCTCCGGTTCCGGCTGCGAAAGGGCATACCTAGCACGGGGTCAGTATATTCAAAAGTGAATAGCGCGCGAGGACTCCGGACGATAATCTGATCGGACACAGGCTCCATCGAGCCATAGGGTAGACTTTTCCGTGGGCAAAGAAGAAGCCACCGAGGTGCTTTCGATCGAGGGACGCGAGGTCCGCGTCTCGCATCCCCACAAGCTTTACTTCTCGAAGCAGACCCAGCTCTCGAAGCTCGACCTCGTCCACTACTATCTCGCGGTTGCGCCCGGTGCTCTGACTGGAATCCGCGATCGTCCGCTGGTCCTCAAGCGCTATGTTAATGGCGCCGAGGGCGATGCGTTCTACCAGAAGCGCGCGCCTGTTCAGCGCCCCGCGTGGCTGCGAACGATAACCCTGTCCTTTCCCTCCGGCCGCACCGCCGAAGAGATCGTCGTCGATGACGCCGCGGGGCTGGCCTGGATCGTCAACCTTGGATGCCTCGAGCTTCATCCGCATCCGGTGCGCGCCGGCGACCTCGACCATCCCGATGAGCTGCGGGTCGACCTCGATCCCGGCCCCGGCGTCAGTTGGGCGGATGTGCGCGCGGTCGCGCTCGAGGTGAACGCATTTCTGGAAGATATGGGACTTCGCGGATGGCCCAAAACCAGCGGCTCGCGCGGAATGCATATAAATGTGCGGATCGATCCGCGTTGGACCTTCGATGAGGTGCGCCGCGCCGCACTGGCTCTGTCGCGCGCTATCGAACGTCGCGCGCCGACGCTGGCCAGCTCGAAGTGGTGGAAAGAAGAGCGTCACGGCGTGTTCCTCGATTACAACCAGAACGCGAAAGATCGCACCACCTGTTCGGCATATTCAGTGCGTCCGGTCCCCGATGCGCGCGTATCGGCGCCACTGCATTGGCGCGAGGTTCCTGATTGCGAGCCGGCTGATTTCACCGTACTCACGATGCCGAAGCGTTTCGCTCAGCTCGGCGATCCGCACTCGGGCATCGATGGTGCACCCGGTTCGCTGGAAAAATTGCTCGAGCTCGCCGCGCAGGACGAGGCCGCCGGCCTCGGCGACGCACCATGGCCTCCGCACTTCCGCAAGATGGAGGGTGAACCGAGTCGCGTTGCCCCCTCGCGCGCCAAATCCGCATCCAGGTCGGTCGTAAAAACCTCGCGCATAAAGATGCCACTGCTGGTGGTCGCGAACTCTCCCAATCGAGACGCGGCCCTGGCGGGACTCGAAAGGTGGAAGACCAAGTATCCCGAGGCGGCCAAACTGCTCGCCGTCGATGACGTGCTGGTGGATTCGATGCGCGGCAGATCATCGACCTGGACTCGCATTCGGGTGAACCTCCGTCATGTGCCGGAAGAGCTACGGCCGCAGCAGGAAACGCCCGACCCGGATGACGATCCGACCCGCGAGTGGCGCTCGATGCGCGCCCGAAAAGATGACCCCTGAGCGATCCTCAACGGCCAGTGGCGAAAATCTCCATCAGCTCTTGCGGCGCAACCACTTCCAGTTGCGCATAGGTACAATCCTCCGGCTTTTTGTCGGAGCGCCAGCGTCGAAACTGCGACATATGCCGAAAGCGCTCGCCTTGCATATGCTCGTATGCAACCTCGACGACTAACTCCGGGCGCAACGGTTCCCATGACAGGTCCTTGCCCTGACTCCACCGGCTGTGGCCGCCCGGCATCCGATGCCCGGCTTCGCCCTCAGCCGCGGCATGCTCAGCCCATTGCTTCCACGGATGATCGGCGAGCGCGTCGCGACGATAGGGTGCGAGGAATTCGACCAGCTCGCGGCGCTTGGCATCGGTGAAGCTGGCGCACACGCCGACATGCTGGAGCGCGCCCGCATCGTCGAAGAGCCCAAGCAGCAGCGAGCCGATAGCGGTGTTCATAGTGGCCCTTATGCCATCGAAAGCCCGCGACCACGCAATCGCAATCGCGCTCGTGCTTGACCTTGAACATCGCGCGCTTGTCGGGCTGATAGGTCCCCGAAATCGACTTGGCCATCACACCGTCGAGACCCGCGCCTTCGAAGCGGCTGAACCAGTCCGATGCGACCTGCAGATCCTGGGTGGCCGGCGTCAGATGGAGCGGCGGCGCGGCGGCGGCAAGGATCGATTCCATCTCATGGCGGCGGCGCTCGAATGGCTCACCGCGCAAATCCCGCTCGCCTTCGCAGAGCAAGTCAAAGAAGACAATCGACGCGGGACTCTCATGGGAGAGCAGCTTCACCCGCGAGGCCGCAGGATGAATCCGAAGTTGCAGCGTCTCAAAGTCAAGACCGTTGTTGTTCGCGATGACGATTTCGCCGTCGAGCACGCATCGTGCGGGCAACTGCGCCCGTATCGGATCGAGCAGCTCGGGAAAGTAGCGGTTGAGCGATTTTCCGTCGCGGCTCTGGATGAAAACTTCGTCGCCGTCGCGAAAGACCAGCGCGCGAAAGCCGTCCCACTTCGGCTCGAAGATAAAGCGCCGCCCCGCCGGCAACTCACCAATGCGCTTCGACAGCATCGGCAAGACCGGCGGGTTCACGCGAAGCTGCACGCTCTCAGTCCCGGCAGGCCCCCGCCAGGCTGCAAACCGCGACGCTCCGGCGGCCTTCGCGCAGATCGTTGCGATCGAAGCCGTTGGTCAGGTAGCCGAACGAAATTCCGCTCGCCGGATCGGCCCATCCGATCTGGCCGCCGAACCCAGGATGCCCGAACGCTTCCGCCGAGTTGGTGCGCCCGAAGCCGCGCAGATTCGCCTTGCCGTCGTCGCCCGCGATCACGATTCCGAGCGCGCGATTCGCGGTGATGCCGCGCGCAGCATCGATCAGCTTGCCGCTGCGGATGCGGCGCGCCTCGCGCAGCATGTCCGAATTCCAGATGCGCGTGCCGTCGTGCGCCTTACCGTCATTGAGCAGCGCCTGATAGAACAGCGCGATGTCGGCGGCCGTGGTCATCAGACCTCCGGCCGGAAAATCCGTCTCGCGCATGGCGGGATCGTTCATCTCCAGCACCGCGTCTTCGGTGATGGAGCCGAGGTTGGCGCGCGGCGGCGTCACGCCGAGCTTCTGGTACTCCTCGTCCTTGGCGGGTTCGCCGACCCATTTTACGTCGGCCATCCGAGGCTGAATCGCGCGCGGCAATCCGATGCGCAAGTCGGGCAGTCCCAGCGGTTCCGCGATGCGCTCGCGCACGAAATCGCCGAGGCGCTTCCCGGTGATGCGTTCGATCGCCTCTGCAATCGGCCAGTAGTTGGCATGGATATGATAGAAGAACTTTTCGCCGGGAGGATTGACCGGCCGCCATTGCGCGAACCGCTCCAGCCGCCGCTTGATGATCGCCCCAGTCCTTGAACGAGCCGGGCGCAGTCGGAATCCCCGCGGTATGAATCAGCAGATGCTCGATGGTGGTCGGCTCTTTGCCATTGGTCCCATACTCGGGCACGTACTTGACGATTTTGTCATCGATGCGGACTTTTCCTTCCTGGATCAGCAGCCACAGCGCCGATGAGGTGATCGCCTTGGTCGCCGACATCGCGACGAAGACGGTTTCATCGGTGGCCGGCTTATCGACGCCGCCCTGCACTGCGTGCCCGAAGGTTTGCATCGCCGCGATCTTGCCGTTGCGCGCGATCGCCACCTGACAGGCCGGGAGCACGCCTTCCTTTACATCGCGCTCCGCGCGATCCATGAGGGCCTGGACTTTGTCCGGATTGAGACCTACTTCGGCGGGGCTATCGGCAAAAAATTTCTCGGCGGGCATGGCTGCTCTCCTTATACTGCGACGATGGGTCAGTTGCCGGATAATCCGACACTCGACCTCGATCGTGCAACCGCATGGAGTGAGGCCCCGGGAGCCTGCGATCCAATCATTGCTGCGTGCGGCCTGTTCGTGGCATTAGACGATCATTCTCGGAGCTCTCACGGGAGCAGATTTCAAGGACTATGAGTAAATCAGAGCAATCAGGTAAGGAGCCGGCGCGCCGCATTCAGTTCGCATTCACTAATGAGCAGGAGCAGTTCCGCTCGGCGCTGCGGCGCTTCCTCGAGGATAAATCGCCCACCACTGAGGTTCGCCGTCTCATGGCGACCGCGCAGGGCTACGATCCTGCCGTGTGGCGCCAACTGAGCGCGGAACTCGCGCTGCCCGGGATCCATATACCGGAGCAATATGGTGGCGCCGGTTTCGGCATGGTCGAGCTCGGCATCGTGATGGAGGAGCTCGGTCGCGCATTGCTCTGCGCGCCGTATTTTTCCACCACGGTGCTCGCGGCCACTGCGATAATGAACGCGGGTACCGAGGCGCAGAAGTCAAGCTTGTTGCCGGATCTCGCAAGCGGCGCGCGGCTCGCGACGCTGGCGATCACGGAGCCGAGTGGTAACTGGGATCCGGCCAGCATCGAGACCGTCGCGCGTTTCCGCATCGATGGAACCAAGAGCTACGTCGTCGATGGCCACATTGCCGATCTGCTGGTCGTGGCCGCGCGGGTCCCCTCCTCCAGCGGCCGTGATGGATTGGGTTTGTTTGCGGTCGAAGCGAAAGACCCGGGCCTCGAGCGAACTCTGCTCGAATCGATGGATCCGACGCGCAAGCTCGCGCGTATCGAGTTTCGCGGCGCGCATTGCACGCTGCTCGGCGAGCTCGATGACGGCGCGAAGCGAATCCAACGCACGATGGATCAGGCCGCCATCGCGCTGGCCAACGAAATGATGGGCGGCGCGCAGGCGCTGCTCGACTCAGCGGTGAAATATTCCAAGCTGCGGGTTCAGTTCGGACGCACGATCGGCTCGTTCCAGGCCATCAAGCACAAACTCGCCGATATGCTGCTCGACGTCGAGCTCGGCAAGTCGACCTCCTACTATGCCGCTCAGGCGGCCGCCATCGATGACCCGGAGTGGCCCGCGCTCGCGAGTCTGGCCAAGGCCGCGGCTTCGGAGACCTACCTTCATACCGCGATCGAAACGATCCAGCTTCATGGCGGGATCGGATTCACCTGGGACAACGATACGCATCTGTGGTTCAAACGCGCCAAGAGCTCCGAGGTGTTCCTCGGCCAGCCGAGTTATCATCGCGAGCTTTTGATGCAGCGTTGGGGAGTTTGAACGATGAGCAACGTCACTGAAGCCGAGGTGCGCGCCGAAGTGCGCGAATGGTTGGCGGCGAACTGGGATCCCGACATGTCGCTGCTCGCGTGGCGCAGCAAGCTCGCCGATTCCGGATGGGGCGCGCCGCAATGGCCCAAGGAATGGTACGGGCGCGGCCTGTCGTCGAGTCTCGCGCGCGTGGTCGAAGAGGAATTTGCCAACGTCGGCGCGGTGAGCGCGGCGCGCTCGGGAGTGCGACATCTCGCGGCCGCGACGCTGCTCGAACATGGCACCGATGCGCAGAAGAAAAAATTCCTGCGCCGCATCCTCACCGGCGAAGACACCTGGTGCCAGTTCTTCAGCGAGCCGGGCAGCGGTTCCGATCTTGCCGGCGCGACCACCCGCGCGGAGTTGAAGGGCGATTTCTGGAACGTCAACGGCCAGAAAGTATGGACCACCAGCGCTCATCATGCCGACCACGGCCTGTTGCTCGCGCGCACCGATTGGGACGCGCCCAAGCACGAGGGCTTGTCGTATTTTGTGATCGACGTCAAACAGCCCGGCGTCGACGTGCAGCCGCTCCGGCAGATGAACGGCCACGCATCGTTTAACCAGGTGTTCTTCACCGACGCGAAAGTTCCCGCGGAAAATCTGGTCGGGCGGGTCGGCGACGGATGGAAAGTGGCGATGACGACCCTCGCCCATGAGCGGCGCGGCGCCGACGGCCTCGCGACACCCTCAAAGAAAGGCGTCCGCCAGGGAAAGATCCACGCCGAAGAGCACACCGAAAACGAGAAGGCCAACGAGCCCTACCGATGGTATCCGCAACGGGCCGGCCGCGTGGATCTCATTATCGAACGGGCCAAGGAGACCGGCGCGAACCAGGACCCGCATATTCGGCAGGAAATCGCGAAGCTGATGATCCTCGCGAAGTCGGCGGAATGGACCGCGCGCCGCGCGCGCGCCGCTCAGCAGCAAGGACGTCCGCAGGGTCCGGAAGGCTCATTGGGAAAACTCGCGGCCAGCCACGTCGCTCGCGCCTGCGCGCGCGTGCATACGCTGATGACCGGCACCGAGGCGATGCTGACCGGACGCGAGAGCCCGCGCGAGGGCATCATCGCGGAGATTCTGGTCTCGGTGCCCGCGGTTTCCATTGCGGGAGGCACCGACGAGATCCAGCGCAACATTATCAGCGAGCGCGTGCTCGGGCTGGAAAAGGAGCCTCGGTTCGACACCGGTCCGTTCCGTAATGTTCGAAAAAACTAGCGCCGCCGCAACTTGTAGGAGCGACGACACAGCGCCAAGGCGATGGGAGAGTTGACCTTTGTTTAAACGTGTATTGATCGCCAACCGCGGTGAAATCGCCATCCGGGTCGCGCGCGCCGCGTCGGCGCTCGGCGTCGAATCGGTCAGCGTATACGCTCCCGCGGACGCGCTCTCGCTTCATACCCGCGTCACCACTGAATCGCGTGTGCTCGGCTTGTCCGCATTACCATCAAGCGATCCGGTGCGCGCCTATCTCGATGTTGATGGCTTGATCGAAGCCGCCAAGGCCACGCACTGCGATTGCGTGCATCCCGGCTATGGCTTCCTGTCCGAGAATGCCGGCTTCGCCAAACGATGCCTCGAAGAGGGCCTCACCTTCATCGGGCCGCGAGCGGAAACGCTCGCGCTGTTCGGCGACAAGACCAAGGCGCGGGAATTGGCCCGCTCTCTCGGCATCCCGATCATTCCGGGCAGCCCACATCCGCTGGCCAGTGCCGAAGATGCCATGGCGCTCGCGAAAACCATCGGCTATCCGGTGATGCTGAAAGCGGCGGCCGGCGGCGGCGGGCGCGGCATGCGCGCGGTCGCCAGCGCCGATGAAATGACGGCGGCCTTCGTGCGCTGTCAGAGCGAGGCGCAAGCAGCCTTCGGCGACGGCTCGGTGTTTGTCGAGAAGCTGCTCGCGCGGCCTCGGCACATCGAGGTCCAGGTCCTCGCCGATACGCACGGCAACATCGTTCATCTTTATGAGCGCGATTGTTCGGTGCAGCTTCGCAACCAGAAGGTTATCGAGATCGCGCCGGCGCCGGGGTTAGACGGCAAGTTGCGCCATCGCATCCTCGAAGACGCGATCCGCCTCGCCCATGCGGCCGGCTACGTAAACGCCGGTACAGTCGAGTTCCTGGTCAACCCCGAGCGCGGCGAATACTTTTTTATCGAATGCAATCCGCGCATCCAGGTCGAGCATACCGTAACCGAGCAGGTCACCGGCATCGATCTGGTCGAGGCGCAGTTCCGCATCGCCGCCGGCGATTCGCTGAAAGCCCTGGGGCTCAGCGATCAAGCCGCCATCGAAGCGCCGCACGGTTACGCGGTGCAGGCGCGCATCGTCGCGGGCGGAGCTGGAACGCTAACTGCCTATAAGGAGCCGACGGGCCCCGGAGTGCGGGTCGATTCATGCGGCTATCTGGGCTATGCGCTGCCGCCGCAGTTCGATCCGATGTTCGCCAAGCTAGTCTGTCAGTCTAACTCGACGAATTCATTCGCTTCAGCGCTCGACCATACCTTGCGCGCGCTCGATGAATTCCACATCGCCGGCTTGCCGACCAATCTCAAGCAACTGCGCGCGGTCCTCTCGCATCCGGCGCTGCGCGCGGGCGATGCGCGCACCACCCTTTTCTCTGAGCATGCCGATCTGGCCACACCCGTTGGCGCGCAAGCATCCGCCTCGGGATCGCTGGCGCTGCTCGAACAGCAGGCGTCGGCGCTGCGCGGCGGGAGGGCCGCGCTAGCTCTGAACGGCGCGCATCCGGCGACGACCGGCCTGACTGTGCCGAGCGGCGAAGAAGGCGTCGAAAGCCCGATGGCGGGCACCATCATCGAGCTCGGCGTGGAATCCGGCGACTCGGTCGAGGCGGGCGATACGTTGATGGTGATCAGCGCGATGAAAATGGAGACCGCGATCACGGCGCCATCCGCGGGTGTGGTGACCGGAATCAGCCCCGATGACATCGGCGCCATCGTTTCCGCCGGCCAAATCATCGCGACCATCGCTCCGACGCACCACCGAACCGACGCGGCCGCGCCGCGTCAGTACGGTGATGATACCTGGGCGCCGCTGCTGGCTGATGTGCGTGCGTTGCAGGAGATTGCCCATCGCCGCTTCGCACCCGATTCGAAGGATCCTGGCGTGGTTCGCCAGCGTAATCGCGGCAAGCTGACCTGCCGTGAGCGAATCGACCTGCTGCTCGACCCCGGCAGCTTTCGCGAGGTGGGCAGCCTCGCGGGCTTCGCTGACTATGACGAGGACGGACGCGTCGCAGGCTTCACCCCCGCCAACCACATCGGCGGATGGGGCAAGATCGAGGGACGGACCACGGTGGTATGCGCTGACGATTTCACCTCGCGCGGAGGACATGCAGACGGCGCCATCGGCGGGAAGGCGACACACTTAGACCGGCTGTCAATCGACCTGCAATGTCCATCGATTCGTTTGCTGGATGGTTCGTCGGGCGGCGGCAGTATCGCCGCGATGGTGCCCAAGCAGCAGAAGACCGGCGAGAGCACCGCGCAGGAAAGCTCCGGCACCATAACCGCCGGACGACCGCGCGTCACCAGCGAAGGCGGCTCATTCCTGCCGGGCCATCTCGGCAGCAGCATGTACGTGAAGCAGCTCGCCGAGGTACCGGTCGTCAACGTGCTGCTCGGGAGCGTGGTGGGTATCGGCGCAGCGAAGGCCGTGCTCGGGCACTTCTCGGTAATGGTGCGTGACATCGCACAACTGTTTGTGGCCGGGCCGCCGGTGGTGAGCCATGCGATGGGTTACGACATCACCAAGGAGGAGCTCGGCGGCTGGCACATCCACTGCCGCAACGGCTCCGTCGACAATCTGGCGGAGACCGAGGGAGAAGCGGTTTCGATGACGAAGCGGTTTCTCTCCTACCTCCCTCCGAGCGTTTATGAAGCGCCGCCAGCGCTCGCGCCGGATCCGAGCGACCCCATCGATCGCCGCGAAGAAGAACTGTTCACCATCATCCCGCGCAAGCGCACCATGACGTTCGACATGCGTCGCGCGATCCGCTTGATGGCGGACCGCAACTCGTTCTTCGAGATCGGACCGCTATGGGGCACCGATCAGATCGTCGGGTTCGTGCGCTTCAATGGCTATCCGATGGGCGTGGTCGCGTCGGATTGCCGCCACGTCAATGGCGGCGCGCTCACCGCCGACGGATGCGACAAGCTCAAGCGCCACCTCGACGTGTGCGACTTGTTCCATCTTCCCCTGCTGAATCTGATCGACAATCCCGGCTTCGCGGTGGGCCTCGAGCATGAAATCGCGGGCACGATCCGCAAGGGTGGCGAATGGATGATCGCGTTCGCACAGGTCGCCATCCCGATTTTCACCGCCATCATGCGCCGCAGCTTTGGAGTCGCCGGCAACAACTTCGCGACGCCTCGCAGCGGCGCCAGTGCGCGCGTGGTATGGCCCGCGGCCGATGTCGGCGGCATCCCGCCCGAGGGCGGCATCGAGGCCGCGTACAAGCGGCAGCTCGCCGAGGCCGCCGATCCGGTGGCACTACGCGCGGAGATCAATGCGCGCATCGAAAGCGCGCGCGGCCCCATCGGGCCGCTCAACAAATTTCAAATGGAGGAGATGATCGATCCTCGCGACACCCGGCGCTGGATATGCGAGTGGGTCGAGAACGCCTACCGCATCGTCACGCAACCGACGATGCTGGTGCCTCGCGCGCTACAATTCAGGCCGTAGGCTCATGACAGTGAGACCCCAAGAACTTTCATACCGTGTGCCTGGGCGCCGAGCGCGAGCGCGTGATTATGGGTGGCCATCGCGATGTTTTCGCCCCTGACTTCTCGCCAAAGGAGCGCGCTCGATAGGTGAATGGCGTCAAGTGTCCCCAGTTCGGTCGGCATCGGCTGGGCCGCCCGCTCCAAAATTGTCCGGTCGATCTCGATGAGTTCAAGCGACGCGACAGCGGAGAGAATGGTCTGCCGACGTGCCGCGACCTCAATGTCAGAGAGCCGGGCGCGAAGCCGAAGGCGGTCCAGCGTGCGAAGACTCTCGGTCAGGATCAATGCGCTGGAAATCCCGCGATCGATCTGGCGCCATTGCGGGAGAGCGTTTGGTTCTTGGAGAACCACGCGTAGCAGAACCGATGCGTCGAGGTATGCGATCATCGATGGTTTTGCCGCTCTTCCAACAGTAGCTCGACAATGTCGATGCCGGTTTTCAAAGGCTTTGGTAGCGGAATACGATTCAGTGGAGGGGCATCCGGCGCCGGCATGCGAATCTTGATCTTTGCTTGGTCCGTGACCGGCACGATGTGCGCCACCGGGGTATCGCGATCAAGGACCGCGATAGTTTGGCCGCCGCGAACTGCCCGCAGATACTTGCTGAGATGGGACTTGAGTTCCGCGATGCGTACCTGCTTCATGACCTCATCATGACCATATCTGGTCCCGTTGTCGAGCCGTCTTCAAGAAGTCCCGAGATGTCGCGCTTGGATCGGGCTCGTTGCCTAGAACTGATTGATCACGCTGATGCCGACGTTTTCGAATTTCGACATCTGCTCTAAAACTCCGAAGGCCTTCTCAATCGGAATCGTCTCGGTGATCAGCTTTCGCGGTGACAATCGACCCCGCTGCACCATACTGAGTAGCGCGGGATATCTGAAGGACTGGATCGCGAGCGAGCCGACGATTTGGATCTCGCGAAACACGATCTGATCGATCGGGAGCGCGACTTCGCCTTTTTCCTTCTGCGTAGTCAGCCCGATCTGGATGTGGCGACCGCGCTTGCGCAGGCTTGCGACCGCGTTGCGGCAGGTCGCCGCGATACCTAGAGCATCGACGCTCACATCGGCGCCACCATTAGTCAGGTCCATTACAGCCTTAACCGGATCAGTGTTTTTGCCATTGATGACTTCGCTCGCGCCGACCTGCTTCGCCAGCTCCAGTTTGCGATCATCCAAATCGACCGCGATCACGCGCGCGCCCAGCGCCGAAGCGATCTGAACTGCCGAGAGACCCACGCCGCCGCATCCGTAGATGACGACTGATTCGTCGGCCTTGACGTGGCCCTGGTCGAGAAGCCCGTGGAAGGCGGTCACGTAGCGGCATCCCATCGAGGAAGCCTCGACGAAATCGATCTCGTCCGGCAGTGGCGCGTAGTTGAAGTCGGCGTGGCTGAGCACGCCGTACTGCGCATAGCCGGTCATGCCGCCGCGCATGCAATGGTTGGAGTGGCCGGTGCGGCAGTCGTCGCACACGCCGCATCCTTGCGCGAGCGGAACCACCACACGCGCGCCGGGCTTGAGGTTCTTAACGTCCTTGCCGACCTCCTCGATGACGCCGGCAAATTCATGGCCCAAAATCGCCGGCAACCGCGGTTTGAAGCCTATCCACCCCCAGTCGCCTTGCCACAGATGCCAGTCCGAGCGGCAGATGCCGCTACCCTCGACGCGCACGATCGCGCCGTCCGGAGGGCATTTGGGCTCCGGCCAATCTGTCTTAACCACCATCGGCTTGCCGATCTCTTCAAACACCAGTGCTTTCATGATGGGGACCTCGGTTGAGTTATGCGTTTTCAATGGTCGCCTCTCATACATTTGTCAAGTAAAGGTGCGGTGTGCGAATTTTCGCTGAGAGATCCGAATGAAAGATCGCGAACGAGGAAAGGAACGCATCGCCAAGTTCCTGGCGCGCGCGGGAGTAGCCTCGCGGCGCGACTCCGAGCGTCTTATTAGCGCCGGACGCGTCACCCTCAACGGCGTTGTCGTTGATCATCCGGCAACTATGGTCGATGAGACCGACGCGCTCGCGATCGACGGCAAGGATATCGCGGCGCGACAACAGACGCGGCTCTGGCGCTATCACAAGCCGGCGGGCCTCGTTACCACGGCGCGAGATCCGGAAGGACGTCCGACTGTCTTCTCCGCGATCGCTAAAAGACTGCCGCGAGTCATTTCGGTCGGCCGCCTCGACATCAACACTGAGGGTCTACTGCTTCTGACCAACGACGGTGAACTGGCCCGCTACCTGGAGCATCCCGCGCAGGCGCTCTCCCGTACCTATCGGATCCGTGCGCATGGGATCACGACTGAGAATGCTCTGACGCAGCTTCGCAAAGGGCTTACCATCGATGGGACTCGCTATCGGCCCGTCGTAGTCACCCTCGATCGACAACAAGGCAGCAATTGCTGGCTAACTATGACTCTGAGTGAAGGTAAGAATCGGGAGATCAAAAGGCTGCTTGAACAAATCGGATTGCGGGTTACCCGCCTGATCCGGATCAGCTATGGCCCCTTTCAACTAGGCGACCTCGAACCCAATGGCATCGATGAAGTGCCGGACCATCTGCTTCACAAGCTGATAGCAGGATTCTTTTCCTCAGAGGCGCGCCCATCGCAATGACCGCTGCTTATTGCGCTTGATTCTTAGCCGGCAGCGACTCGAACCAGGGCAACACCATTCGCTCATTAATCGAGTAGGGATACGCGTGTCCCCACTCCGGGAGCTCCTCGTAGGTAACCAGGTAGCCGGTCTTTTTGAGCAAGTCGCAGGTTTGACGCGTGAATGCGACCGGAAAAATGAAGTCGTGGACGCCATGAATCACCAGCATCGGAGTATCTTTGCCGCGGCCCTGGCGCAGCATCGAATCCACCGCCGGATGCAGCACGCCGGCTATCGGAGCGAGGCCGCGAAACAGTTGCGCCTGTTCGAGTCCCAGGATGTAGGTGAAAATGCCACCGTCGGAGAGGCCGGTCAGGTAGATGCGCGCGGGATCGACGGAATATTCGCTGGTGACCTCGCTCAGCATCTGCAGGACCGAGTGCGTATCGGTACTATCCGCACTCATGTCCCAGGTATTGTCTAACGACTTGGGCGCCAGGACCACGTAGCCACGGCTGCGCGCCGGTCGCAGCCAGGTCCAGATATATTCGTTACCCTGACCATAGCCGCCGTGTAGGGCGATGATCAGCGGCATCGGCTTGTCAGGTGAATAATCTTCGGGGACGTACAAGGTATAGTCAGAACGTTCGTCGTTCCGCTTATGCTGGATGAAACCTCGAGCTTTGCCGTCCGATGCATTGGGAACGGGCGCTTTGGAACCATCGAGTAAGAAATGCGCCGCGACTATCGGTAGGTTATCGCGCAGTTCATATAGCTGGTAGAGCGCCCGGCAGAATGCCGCGCGACTATGAAGGAAGGCGAGGGTCCACTCGGGCCCCGGCTTACTCATGAAGATGTCGTATGCTTTACCCAACTCGCGGATAGCATCGCAGAGCGGCTGATGGACTTCCTTCATTTCCGCGGGCGGCGTTAGCGGGACGAAGCTAGACTCAAAGCGGCGAAAGGTACCGCCGACCGCGTTAACCATCCGCGCCTGATTCTCGGCAAGAATGCCGGGCCGGAGGTTCTCCTGGACGAATTCGAAAGTGCGCAGGAATTCCAGGACTTCATTCTGGAGGGCCGTCAGCCGATCCGCGTAGGTGAGGTGTTCATTCGCCATGGTCGCTTCCTCGGACACGAGAATAGCTGACGCGACGAGAGCCCGACAGAGGAGGGTCTGCGCGTGTCCCCTATGTTTGACCGCAGGCGATCAGGAAGGCGACAGTGTGGAGAGACCTCGTGCAGCCGGCAGGCAACGTCGGAGCGTTTGTGCCAAGCGTGGTTGCAACGCACTGAAAAAGGAAGAATTACGGTGGCAGGGAAAAGAAAAACCGGCTTCTTGTTCGAGGAGATCTATCTCTGGCACGACGCCTCGATGACGAGGGTCCCGATCGAGCCGGGTCACCACTTCGAAAATCCCGAAACCAAGCGCCGCTTTCGCGACCTTCTCGCGGTCAGTAGCCTGCTCGAAGAGCTACACCCGATCAAGGCGGTCCCGGCCTCGGAAGACGACCTCGCCCGTTTCCACACTCGCGAATACATTGCGCAGATCAAGCGGCTGTCGGCGGAGCGCGGAGGAGAGGCCGGTGAATTCACTCCCTTTGGTCCCGGCAGCTTCGAAATCGCCGCGCTCGCCGCCGGCGGGGTGATGCGGGCGGTCGATGCGGTTATGAGCGGCGCGGTCGAAAACGCCTACGCATTGGTGCGGCCACCGGGTCATCATGCCGAACCCGATCGAGGCCGCGGCTATTGCATCTTCGGGAACATCGCCATCGCCATCATGTACGCACGAGCCAAACTGGGAGTGACGCGCATGGCAGTAGTGGATTGGGACGTTCACCATGGAAATGGAACTCAGCGCGCCTTTTACGATGACCCAAACGTTCTGACTATCTCGATCCATCAAGAAAATTTGTACCCGGCCAACAGCGGCGCCGTTTCCGAGAACGGAGTCGGAGCCGGCGTTGGGTACAACATCAACATCCCGATGCCGCCGGGGTCGGGAGGGGGCGCATACATAGGGGCTTTCGAGCGGCTGATCGTTCCGGCACTACGGAGATTCAAGCCGGAACTGATAATGGTCGCGTCGGGTCTCGACGCGGGAGGTTTTGATCCACTGGGGCGCATGATGCTCCACAGCGAACACTATCGTCGCTTGACGCGCCTCATTCTGGAGGTCGCCGCCGAGGTGTGCGCGGGCCGCGTGGTGCTTTCGCACGAAGGCGGATATTCGGCGGTGTACGTGCCATTTTGCGGGCTAGCCATCATGGAGGAATTGTCCGGCATTGCGACCGAGACTGTCGATCCTTTTCTCGAAGGGGCGCAGAGCTGGGGTTATCAAGGACTTCAGCCGCATCAGGCAGCCGCAATCGAGCGGGCGGCCGAATTGCTCTCTCGAATCAAGTAGCGTGTGACCGGCAGCGAACGTGAATGCTCCGGGAGCGAGTCCTGGACAATTTCGCTAAACTATCCAAAACCTCTCCGCAGCAAGCATCTTTTATTCGACCGCTTCAGTGAGAGATTTCTTCTCCTCGATGTTTATCGTCTCGACAGGTGCAGAACCTGAAGCGAAGACGATTCCCTCGTAGCGATTTTCCGCGACCTGGTTGATGTTAGACACGTACTTCGGGGAGCCTCCGTTGTACACGAGGTACCGGATCTTGCCGTGCTCATGACCGGGGACGTTCGAGTTGTACCCGGTGAACCACGATTTGGCTTTCCGCATCAACATCGCGGAGTACATCTTTTTCACATGGTCGGTCCAGCGCGCTTCGGCTTCGAGGGTCGGGTCAGCCCGGGTGTACCCGTGCTCCCACATGTACTCGAGCAACCCGGTGCACCAGTTGACGCCGGTTTCGATGCCGCGCGGATAGTTCGTCGACGCAGAGCCGCTCTGCGGGCCCGACGGCATGAAAAGATTCGGGAACCCATGGACGAGCATGCCGAGAAATGTCGTCGGACCCTCGCCCCACTTGTCGCATAGCTTGGCGCCGCCCACGCCCTGAATGTCGATGTGATCGAAAGCGCCGGTAATCGCATCAAAGCCCGTGGCATAGACCATGATGTCGAAGTCGAAGGCGCGCTCGGTGGTGCGCAATCCGGTTTCGGTTACCTCGACGATCGGTGTCTCGGTGATGTCCACCAGATGCACGTTGTCGCGGTTAAAGACCTCGAAATAGTGGGTCTCCATCGGCACCCGCTGCACCCCGAAGCCGTGATCGCGGGGGATCAACTTCTCAGCCACGGCCGGATCCTTAACCCTTCGGCGAATCCGATCGGCAATATACTCGGAGAACTCGGCGTTGGCTTTCTCATCGGTGAAAATTTCCCGGAAGTTGCGCAGCCAGATCGCAAACCCCGGGCTATCATAGAGCTTATCCCACAGCGCCAGGCGCTCCTCGCGAGAAACCTCGTAGAAGCCGCGCCGGTCGGGCTCATGCTCGAAGCCGCCCGGCGTACGCGCACAGGTCTGGAAGATGTCGTCATAGCGCGACCGGATGTCATCCATCTCGGCCTCGCCGATGGGTCCGTTGTTCAACGGAGCGGACCAGTTCGGGCGCCGCTGGAATACGGTCAGGTCGCCGACCTTGTCCGCGATCTCCGCAATGACCTGGATGCCGGTGGCGCCGGTACCGATAACGGCCACCTTCTTGCCGGCCATCTCAACCGGCTCCTGCGGCCAGTAGAACGTATGGAACGAGCGGCCCTCGAATTTCTCCATGCCCTTGAACCGAGGAGGCGTGGGTATTGAAAGGAGTCCGATTGCCATAACGACGAACCGGCTGGTCAGCTCGCGTCCGTCGGCGATCTTCAGTCGCCACAGGTCATTCGCCTCCTCGAAGTGGGCCGACTCGACCTTGCAATTGAATTGCATATATTTGCGCAAGCCGAACTTGTCCGCGACGTGGTTCAAGTAGCGCAAGTTCTCAGGCTGACTGGAGAAGCGTTCCTTCCAGTGCCATTCGTTCAGCAATTCCTTGGAGAAGGAGTAGCCGTAAGTGTAGCTTTCCGAGTCGAAGCGGGCTCCCGGATAGCGATTCCGGTACCAGGTCCCGCCGAGGTCGCCGGCGGCGTCGAGCACGGTGGCGTCTACTCCGAGGTCGGCCAGAAGTTTGATCTGATAGATCCCGGCCACTCCGGCGCCGATAACAATTACCTCATAGTGTGACTTGGTCTGATCGATCATGTTTTGCTCCAGTTCTTACCTGTTGGCCGACGTGCCGGACGGCGCGAGTATATGCATCATCATTTGCTCACGAAAAGGCTGCCGAGAGAAAGCATCAAGCGCGCCCCAACGCCACGAAAGCGGCCCCCGGCGCCTCGCCATCGCCCCGCGTGTCAGCCGCTGATCGCTTTCCCAATCGCCTCGCGGATGATGTCGACGACGAGGCCAGGCGCAGTAACCATCGGCGCATGATCTACCGAATGTATCCGCACCCGCGCGTGCATCCGCTCCGCCATAAAATGCTGCGTCTCCTTGACGATCATGCGGTCCTGCTCCGCTAGGAGAAACCAGGTCGGGTGGTCTTTCCAGAGCGGACGATTCACCGGCACCGTGATGCAGGCGGGCGAAAGCGGCCGCTGAACCGCGGCGAGCAGCGCCAATTCATCCGCGGACGCATTCTGCGCGAAGGCGCCGGCGAATCCCTCCTGCGGCAGATAAATCAGCCCATGGTGGTCCGGCGCCAACTTGGGAGCCAGCGGATGAGGCTTGCTATGGTAGAAGACCTCGGCGACGGTCTCGCCCTCGTCAGGTGCAAGCGCGGCGACGTAAACCAGCGCCTGCACCTTTTCGTTCCGTGTAGCCGCGATCACTGCGCCCGCATAGGCGTGACCCGCAAGAACTACCGGCCCGGGAGCTCGCTCCAAGGTGCGCTCAACCGCCGCCCTATCCTCGGCAAACGAAGTCAATGGCAACGCGGCCGCGAGGACCGTGACCCCTTCGGCAGCCAACGGCCCGATGACTTTGGCCCAGCTCGATCCGTCAGCCCAGGCACCGTGCGCCAATACAACGCTCACATTCTCACGCGACATTGGTTCTCTCCTGCCCTGCGCGATCAACTGATCCGCGAGGTCATCCAGGTCTACACCGACGATTTGCGGCTGCGGGCCGCGTTCATCTGATGACACTCCAATTAGTTTCGCGTCCCGGAGTCGCCCATTGGCACGAAGCTAAGGGAGGAGAAAATCGCGGATCGCCGCGGCAATCTCCGCGGCGTGGGTCTCCAGCGCGAAGTGCCCGGTATCGAAGAAGCGCACCTGCGCCCCGGGAATATCCCGTTTGAATGCTTCCGCGCCCGGCGGCAGGAAGAACGGGTCATTCTTTCCCCATACTGCCAGCAGTGGTGGCTGGCGGTCGCGGAAATACTTCTGGAAGGTTGGGTATAGCGCGACGTTAGTCTTGTAGTCGCCGAATAGGTCGAGCTGTGGCTCGTGCGCGCCCGGCCGGGCTAGATAGAAATTATCCAGCGAGTATCCGTCGGGCGAAATCACCGTCGCATCAGAGACGCCGTGCGTGTACTGCGATACGGTCGTCTCAGGCTTGAGGAAAGCGCGCAGCGCGTCGCGGTTCGCTTGCGAGGAATTCTCCCAATAGGCACGGATCGGGTTCCAACCGTCGCTCAAACCTTCCTCGTAGGCGTTGCCGTTTTGGGAAATAATCGCGGATATGTGCTCTGGATGTTTTAAGGCAATCCTCAAGCCCACCGGTGCACCATAATCGAAGATGTAGATTGCGAAGCGCTTCAGGCCGATTTTTTCGGTGAACTTATCAATCATTTCGGCAAGATTCTCGAAGGTGTATTTGAACGCATCACGTGGCGGCAGATCGGACTGACCAAAGCCCGGCAGGTCAGGCGCGACAAGGTGAAAGCGATCGGCGAGAAGCGGAATCAGATCACGGAACATGTGCCCGGCGGTCGGAAAGCCGTGCAACAAGAGCAAGGTCGGCGCCTCGGCCGGACCGGCTTCGCGATACGAAATCTTGAGACCATTGACCTCGGCGGATCGGTAGTAGGTGCGGGGCATGAGAATCCTCCTGGGAAGTTCGTCTTGGTAGTCTCGTGGGTGACTTCTATATGTATATTTTTACTCCAAAGCCGGTATCGTGATGGAAGAGGCCGCGGTTTATTTTGAATTTTATTGGCCTGATTTGATATCGATACCCAGAAACCGCGGCAGCCATCCAACTCACGACGACCTCAGAGCCTATCGAAAAACCCCTCAATGGCGACGCCCTGCGAAGGTCTACAGCTGTTTGCGATGCATGAGACGAACAATGCACTATAGTTTGCGCTGAGAGCGTCGGATTTTAGTCGGCTTGAAGAACTCCAGCCTATGCCACTTGGGGAGGTTCAATTTTATGGGTCGCTTACGAGTTGGACTTGTCGGGTTTGCAGCAATTTTAGTCTTTGCACCAGGAGTCGCCGAAGCCAAGAACTACTGTATAAGCGGATTCGCGAGTAGCAGCTACGTTCTGGTTGGAATAGGGTTCACGCTGCCGGCCAAAGGCACGTGTAAGACGTGGACCGGCTTGACCATGCAGAACGATCTTAACTCCCCTTCGGCAGGGACGGGGTGTACCTCCTCCAATGGAACTGAGCTTTCGCTGACGATCACGACGTCGGTGCCGCAGAATGCGGGTCACATAGAAATTGATTCGATCACGCTTTCTCTTCCTAAAGAGACCGGAGTTACCAATTCCACCAACATCAAAGCTGGGGTAGTAACCTCCTTCTCTGGGAGCGGAATCACTGGTGGACCATGCACGGGCAGTCTGACGATTCCGGCCACCGACACGACGGAAGGAACGCCGGCAGCCGACGTGGGCGGTGATGCACCGTAGCCCGAATCGAGGTGAAAATTGCGTAACACCTCTCTGACCTCGGGGACTGCTTGGCGGAGAGGGGGGGATTCGAACCCCCGAAACCCTTTCGAGTTTACACGCGTTCCAGGCGTGCGCCTTAAACCGGGCTCGGCCACCTCTCCGCGGCGAGGCTTTCTAACCTACACTTTGCTCGTTAAGGATTCATCACTTCGCGCGCTGCGCCGTTGACCCACTTTCGCTCAGTAGTGTATTCGTTCGCGAAGCCTCGTGATCAACGCGGAGCCGTCTGGTCAAAATGATGAAGCGCACGAAACATCTTGCGATGCTCGCGATCGCGACCCTGCTGCTCGCCGGCGCATTGCCGGCCCGCGCGCAACTGCCCGCCGACCAGATGACCTCGCTTACGCTGCCGGAGCCGAAACCGAACTGGGTCTATATCCTGGATACCCAGGTTCCGGCGAACATGCTCCAAAAAATCTGGATCATGGATGGCGAAACGCGAAAAATCCTCGGCACCGTCTATGGCGGCTACCAGGGTAACTTCGAAATTTCCCCGGACCATCGCGAGATGTACATGATCGATACGTACTACTCGCGCGGATGGCACGGCGATCGCACCGATGTGGTCACAATCTTCGACGCGCATACTGCCAACGTCCTCGGCGAGGTTGTCATCCCGCCCAAACGCCTGCTCATCGTGCCCAAGCGCAACAGCACTTCGCTCACCCCGGACGGAAATTTTTTGCTGGTCGCCAACATGACGCCGGCCACCTCGGTGACGGTGGTGGATATCAAGGCGCGCAAATTTTTGGGTGAAATCGAAACCCCCGGATGCGCCCAGGTCACCGCCACCGCCAATCGGCAATTTTTTTCGATGTGTGCGGACGGCTCCATGCTGACGGTTCAATTCGACGATTCGGGCAAGGCCACCGCAAAGAAGCAGAGCAAGCCGCTCTTCGATCCCAACACCGATCCGATGTTCGATCAGCCGGCGGTAGCGGGCGACAAGGCCTACTTCATCTCCTATCATGGAATGGTTTTGCCGGTGGATTTTTCCGGACCCGAAGCGGTCGCGCAGCCTGCATGGTCGATGCTCAGTGCGAACGATAGCGGGCAGAAGTGGCGTCCGGGCGGATGGCAAACCGTGACCTATAATGCCAAGAGCGGGCTGCTGTACGCGCTGATGCATCAAGGCGGCGAATGGACCCACAAACAGTTCGGCACCGAAGTATGGGTCTTCAACGCGCAAACTCATCAGCGCGTCGCACGCATCAAGCTCAAGACCCCCGGCTATTCCATTATGGTGAGCAATGCCGAGAAGCCCATTCTATTCGACATGTCGCTGCTTCCTTCCCGGCTGGAAACCTACACCGCGCCGGACGGCAAATTTCTTGGCAAGTACGACGACATCGGCGCCCCGTTCCTGTTATACGGTCCATAGGATGAGGCGCTCAGGACATAGCACATGGACAAATTCGTAGAGTCGCTGACCCGCGCGGTCGCCCAACGAAGCTCGCGGCGAAGTTTCCTCGCGCGACTGGGCAAGCTGATCCTCGGCGCCGCGGCGATTCCGTTGCTGCCGGTGGATCGGGTCACGCGTAGCGCGAATGCCACCGATACCAAAAAGCCCGCGCAAAACAGCCGCAACGACGATTTGACCTGCGATTACTGGAAGTATTGCGCCATCGATGGATACCTCTGCACCTGCTGCGGCGGTGATTCGCATGATTGCCCGCCCGGCGCCACTCCCTCGCCAACCTCATGGGTAGGGACCTGCCACAACCCGGGCGACAATCGCGACTACATCGTCAGCTATCGCGATTGCTGTGGGAAGGCTGCGTGCGGAAAATGCCTGTGCGGGAATACTGAAGGCGAGATGCCGATCTATCGCGCGCAACTCGACAGCGATCTGATTTGGTGCTTCGGCGCGCCGACCATGGTCTATCACTGCTCGACCTCGGAAATCGTCGGCTTGAAGTGAGGGTCGCGCGCCTCGTTTTCCTCATAGTCTCAGCCCTCGGAATTTCCCTGTCTGCTCACGCTGAGTCAGCCAGCAACCTCTATCTGCTAAATTGCTGGGGATGTCACGGCTCGCATGGCGAGGGCATCAAGGGCACCGCGCCGCCGCTGATTAACCTGGCCGATTTTCTCAAGGCCGATGGCGGGCGCGCCTACATCGTCGAGGTCCCCGGCGTATCCCTTTCGGCGCTGAGCGATGCGCAGATCGCAATCGTGATGAACTGGGTCCTCGAAAACATGAGCAAGAACAATCTGCCGCGCGATTTTTCGCCCTACACCGAGGACGAGGTACACCGTTACCGCGCGACTCGCCTCGCCGAACTATCGAAGACCCGGCGCGCGCTCCTCGATCAGCTGGTGGTGATGAAGATTCGACCGCCTGCGGAGTGAATGACGCGTATTACGAGAGCCTGTCGGCGTCGAACTCAACCGCTGCCTCCGTGCGCGCCTACTGTGATGGCTTTGAATCCGACATCTGGCGATGTTATTTGGTACGCCTCCGGAGACTATTTCAATGCGTACAACACTGGCTATGGACGACGACCTTGTCGCCAAGGCTCAGGCTTTTACCGGCCTGAAGGAGAAATCTCGCCCGGTACGAGAGGCGCTTAAAGCCTTGATCGAGCGTGAAAGCGCGCGCCGACTGGCGCGGCTGGGGGGCAGTGAACGGAGCCTCAAAGCGTCGCCGCGACGCCGTCCAAAAATCACCTGATTCTGGTCGATAAATCGGTCTGGGTTGACCATCTGCGGCGTGGGAACCGCGCGCTCGCTGACCTTCTCGATGGTGGCGCCGTCCTGGTCCATCCATACGTGATCGGGGAACTCGCGCTGGGTGAGCTGTTTTCCGCGCGCGGTGGAACTCTGGGGTTAACTGTGCTTCCGGATGAATCCCGCGATCGCGGCGTGCGATTGCTTCGGCTGCTCCATCCAAAAGCAATGGCCCGCAGGTTCCAGAATCACCTGCTCCGCGCCGTTGATGCAGTCCGCCAATATCCGCGAATTTTCCCACGAGATGAGCGCGTCGTCCTTACCGGTGATGACCAACGTCGGACTGCGAATCTCCCCGAGCCGATCGTAGGTGTTGTGCTCTTGCGCGGCCTTCATGCGATGCGGAAACGCGCTGTTGTCGATAGGGCGGCTGCGACGCGATTCAATCATCGAAGCGATAACCTCGGGATGCTGCTCGAGATATCCCTTGGTGAACGCCGCCTCGGCAAGGGCTTTGCCGCGCGCTTCGGGCGTCATCGCCGCGGTCGAATATGCGCTTGTGAGGGCCGCTCCCCCAAGGCGGACCGACTTCGGGCCGCCCGCGGTGGTGCATCCGAGCACTAACGAGCGAACCTTCTGCGGATGCCGCAGCGCGAATTCCTGCGCGATCATCCCGCCCATGGAGACTCCGATGATGTGCGCTCGCGCGATTCCGAGATGATCCATCAGCGCGGCGGTGTCGTCCGCCAGCATCGCGATGCTGTACGGCATGTCGGGTTTTCCGCTCAGTCCCGAGCCGCGCTGATCGAACGTCAGCACGCGATATTCGCCTGCGAAGTCCGAAGCCATCCCGTTGAACATGCTCTGGTCGCCCTGCGCACCATGAATCATGACGATAGGATCGCCCCCACCGCGAAGTTCGTAGGCGATTTCAACTCCGTTAATCGTCGCGCGTTCCATAGGTAGTCCTCTCGGAAGGAACTTTCGCACAAAAGCTGCGTCCTCGGGAAACGGGGTTGATGGCTGGGCGAGGCCGAAGTATAGCCATGCGAGGGGACCAGCCTTCGAGCGGTCCACCGCACAGGAGTTATCATCAATGCTTCACACGCCAATCTGCGATTTCTTCGGCATCAAATATCCAATCATCCTGGCCGGGATGGGCGGCGTCGCGATGCATAAGCTCGCGGCCGCGGTTTCCAATGCCGGTGGCCTCGGCGTCCTCGGTGCGGCCGGCATCACCCCCGACCAGATGCGCGATGAAATCCGCCAGACCCGCGAGCTCACCGATAAACCATTCGCAGTCGATCTGCTGGCGCCGATTCCCGACATGATGCGCCCCTATATGCCGATACTGCTCGAGGAGAAAGTGAAAATCTTCGTCGCCGGGCTCGCGGTGCCGACCGAGTTCGTGCAGACCATGAAAGATCACGGCATGAAGATCGTCGTGATGTGCGGCAAGGTGCATCATGGCGAGAAGGCGCAGGCGGCGGGCGCCGATGTCGTCGTCGCGCAAGGGACCGAGGCGGGTGGTCATACCGGCGAAATCGGCCTGATGTCGTTGCTACCTCAGATGATCAACGCGGTTCGTTTGCCGGTACTCGCCGCCGGCGGCGTCGCGCATGGCAGCCAGATTGCGGCGCTGCTGACGCTCGGTGCGCAGGGCGTGATCGTCGGCACCCGCTTCATCGCGACTCCGGAAGCGCAGGCCGCGCAGGAGTATCGCGAATCCATCGTGAAGGCGCGCGAGGATTCCACCATCCGCACCCGGTGTTACACAGGCAAGCCGTGCCGCGTGATTCGGACTGGGTATGCACTGGAGTGGGAGAAGGATCCTTCGAAGATAAAACCGTTCCCGGAGCAGGGCGTGATCTCGCGGAAGAACGGCGTCATGACGTTCGCAGGCCTTAACGGCGCCCATGCGGATCCCGAGCGCACCTTCATGCCGACCGGACAGGGCGCCGGCATGATCAATGACATCCGTCCCGCGGCGGAGGTTTTCGCCGACCTGGTTCGCGAGGCCGAGGCGACGCTCCGTCGTTCGCAGGCGCTGCTCGCGGAAACCTCGCGGGAGCCACTGTCGGCCGCGCATCCGCGCTAAAGCGAGCATTGCCTTGACTAGCCGAGAAGGCGTCCTTACTGTTTGGGATAGACACAATCGCGGTGGAGTTCGGGAGAACACCAGATGGCAAATGACAAAGTCCTCCACGTCACTGATTCCAACTTCGAAAGCGAAGTTCTCAAGTCCGACAAGCCGGTTCTGATCGATTTCTGGGCGCCGTGGTGCGGTCCCTGCAAAGCGATCGCTCCTTCGATCGATGAGCTCGCCAACGAGTACGATGGCAAAGTCAAATTCGTTAAAATCAATGTCGATGACAATCCGCAGACGCCCGCCAAATATGGCGTCCGCGGCATCCCCAACCTGCTCATCATCAAGGGCGGTCAGGTGAAGGATCAGATCGTCGGCGCGGTTCCCAAGGCGCACCTCAAGCGCGCGGTCGACGGCGCCCTGGCGTAAGCGCTACTTACTCGGAGATGCCTGAGGCGAGGCTGCCGGTTGCTCGGCCAGCCTCGTTTCTTTTTCTATCCAGCTGCGGATGATCTCGGCGCGCTTGGTTTCGTAAGCCTGCTTCACATCCTGAGGAATGAAGCGCACCAGCTCCTGATTGTAGAGCAACAGCCGCGGCGCAAGCCGCGAGTCGCGCAGGATTTGCGCGTCCGAGGGCAACACCACCGCCATCATCGTCACCAGGAATCCCGCGCCGATCGCCACCACCGTCGCCCCTATCGCGGCGCCGACCAGCCGATCCGCCCAGCTCAGATGCACGATGTGCAGCATCCTCATCAGCATGGTGCCGATGATCTCGATGACGAAAAACAGCGCCGCGAACAGCACAATATACCCGATCACGCTTGCCTCGGTCGGATTGGTGCCGAATTGCTGCTCGATGAGTCGTCCCGCGCCCGGATAGTAGATCGACGCGAAATAAATTCCACCGAACAAAGCCACCACCGAAGTGAGCATTCGGATTGCACCGTGCGAGAGTCCGTAGATTGCGCCAACCGAAAGCGCGATCACGATGGCGAAGTCGAGCCCGTTCATCCGGTTCGAAAAGCTATCGGATAAGCGAACTCTGATCGAATGGGCGATAGTTGGGCGGTTCGATCAAAATCTCCGATGTGTATAAATAGGGACATGCCCGAACGGGTTTTTATCGAAGAGCTTGCGAAACACGCCGGTGATGAAGTCACTCTCTGCGGATGGCTCAACAATCGGCGCTCCAGCGGCAAGATTCATTTTCTGCAACTGCGCGACGGCACCGGCATCTGCCAGTGCGTCGCGACCCTCAACGACCTCGGCGCCGATGCGTTCACGGCCGCCGATCATCTGAGCCAGGAGACTTCGCTGCAGGTGACCGGCCTCGTACGGGAAGACAAGCGCGCCCCTGGCGGCTATGAGCTGACCGCGAAAAGTTTCCAGGTCATCAGCCCCTCGATCGACTATCCGATTACGCCCAAGGAGCACGGTGTCGCGTTCCTGCATGACCTGCGCCATCTATGGATTCGGTCCTCGAAGCAGAATGCCATCCTTCGTGTGCGTAGCGAGGTCGAGCAGGCCTGCCGCGATTTTTTCTACGATCGTGGCTTCGTGCTCTTCGATGCGCCGGTGTTCACGCCGACTTCATGCGAAGGCACCACCAACCTGTTCGAGGTCGACTACTTTGGCGAGCGCAAAGCCTATCTCACTCAGAGTGGACAGCTCTATGCCGAGGCGGGCGCTCTGGCGCTCGGCAAGGTTTACTGCTTCGGCCCGACCTTTCGCGCCGAAAAGTCCAAGACGCGCCGTCATCTAACCGAGTTCTGGATGGTCGAGCCCGAGGCCGCCTACTTCAACCTCGACGATGATATGAAACTCGCCGAGGACTTCGTCGCTTACATCGTCGGGCGCGTGCTCGATCGGCGCAAAGAAGAACTGAAGCGCCTGGAGCGCGATACCAAGCTGCTCGAAGCGTCGGCCTCCACGCCCTATCCGCGCATCAGCTACGACGAAGCGATCGAGAAGCTCAAGGCCAAGGGCATGGAAGTGAACTGGGGCGATGATTTCGGCGGCGACGAGGAGACCGCGCTCTCCTCGGAATACGATCGCCCGGTGATGGTGCATCGCTATCCGACCGCCTGCAAAGCGTTTTACATGAAGCAGGACTCGGCGCGTCCCGAAGTCGCATTGTGCGTCGACATGCTCGCGCCCGAAGGCCATGGGGAGATCATCGGCGGCGGCCAGCGCGAAGACGATTACGAAACCCTCAAGAACAAAATCCTCGCGCAGAATCTTCCGCTCGAACCGTTCAGTTGGTATCTCGACTTGCGGCGCTATGGCTCGGTGCCGCATGCGGGCTTCGGGATGGGCATCGAGCGATGCGTCGGATGGATCACCGGCACCCATCACATCCGCGAGGTGATTCCATTTCCGCGCATGATGGAGCGCCTCGAACCGTAGTTTTCTCCTCGTAGCCCTTCGCATGACGCGGAGTCATAATTCGCGGTCGTGAAATTCGAAATCTGTATCGACGTTGACGATGTCGACAGCGCCGTGGAGTTTTACGGTCGCGGTCTCGGCCTCGAAATCCCGAGACATGAAAAAGAATTGGCCCAGGCGGTTCTCGGCGAGCAGGTTTTCTGGATTATGAAGATCGCTCCCGGTCCAAGCGGCGCGATCTCACGCGACTACCAACGGCATTGGACGCCGATTCATTTCGATTTCCACGTCGATGACATCGACGCCGTGGTAAAACGCGCGCTCGCAGCAGGCGGAAAACTCGATCGCGAAATCCAGCGCAAGCCCGACGGCAGCGCGCTAGCGAATCTCTCGGACCCGACAGGCAACGGCGTCGACCTCGTCCAGCTCGTGAAGAAATGACGCCACGGGCGCCTGTCAGATGAGCTTCAGTTCCTTCATCGCCGCTTTCAGCTTTTCGGCTGCCGGCGCCGACATCGGGCAGAGCGGCAAGCGAAGTTCGTTGGCGCAGCGGCCCATGAAGGCGAGCGCCTGCTTGAGCGGAATTGGATTGGTCTCGATGAACAAGTTTCGCATCACCGGCATAATCTTGTAGTGGATTTCACGCGCGCGCGCGAAATCTCCCGCGAGCCCAGCCGCCGCCAGATCGTGCATCTCGCGCGGCATCACGTTGGAGGTTGTCGCAATGACGCCCTTGCCGCCGAGCGCCATGATCGGCACTGTGAGCCCGTCGTCGCCCGAGAGAATCGTGAGCCGGTCGCCGCACAGGCGGTGAATATCGGAGACCTGATCCATCAAACCCGACGCTTCCTTGACGCCGACGATGTTGCGAATTTCGCACAGCCGCGCGAAGGTTTCCGGCGCGATGTTCGAGGCGGTGCGGCCCGGAATATTGTAGACGATCAGCGGCAGGTCGACCGCCGAGGCGATCATCTTGTAGTGGCGGAAAATCCCTTCCTGAGTGGGCTTGTTGTAGTAGGGCGAAAGGAGCAGTGCGCCGTCCGCGCCTATCTCGCGCGCCGCGGTGGTAAGCCGAATCGCCTCGGCGGTGGCATTGGAGCCGGTGCCTGCGACGACTGGAACGCGCCGGCGCGTTTGCTCGATGGTGATCTTGATGACGCGCTCGTGCTCGGCATGCGTGAGAGTCGCGGATTCTCCGGTCGAGCCGCATGGCACAATGCCGTCGATGCCGCTCTGGATTTGCCACTCGATGTGGTCGCGCAGCGCGCGCTCATCAACCTCGCCATCGCGAAAGGGCGTGACAATTGCCGATAGTGCACCGTTGAACATTTGACCCTCCCGCGGCTAAACCGCGACCAGCTCGCCGGCCGCGAGTTCGATCTCGCCGCGAAAAACTTCGACCGCCTCGCCGGTCATGAATACATGATTGGCACGCTCGCCGCTCTCGCGCCATTCGATTTCGAGGTTGCCGCCGCGCAGTTCGACGGTCGCCTTGCGGTCCGCGCGTCCGGTTAGCACGCCCGCGACCAATGCGGCACACGCGCCGGTGCCGCACGCGAGCGTCTCGCCCGACCCGCGCTCCCATACGCGCATCTTCAGATGATTGCGCGACAGCGGCAGGATGAATTCGGTGTTGACGCGCTTCGGAAAAAACTTGTGATGCTCAAACTGCCGTCCCAGTCGCGCGAATTCGTACACGTCGAGCTTCCAGATGGTGTCGTCGTTAACGAACGCGACGCTATGTGGATTGCCCATCGAGACCGCGGTTATCTTCGCGCTGCGGCCGCCAACCTCGAGGGGATAGTCGATAATTTTGCCATCGGCGTCGACCGGGATTTCCCGGCCTTCGAGAATCGGCTCGCCCATGTCGACCGTCGCGCCATCCACCTTGCCGCCACTGAAGGTGAGCGCGACGGATTTGATGCCGCAATCGGTCTCGACCTCGATGGGATTTTTGCGTGCGATGCCGCTCTCATAGGCCAGGCGCGCCAGACATCGAATCCCGTTGCCGCACATCTCGCCGCGTGAGCCGTCGCCGTTGTACATCTCCATGCGAATGTCGGCCTGCGTGGAGGGCGCCAGCATGATGAGACCGTCGCCACCGATGCCGAAACGCCGGTCCGACAGTTTGGTCGATAGCTTGCCGGGATCCGCGGGGCGCGTTGTGGTCGCGACTAGATAGACATAGTCGTTGCCGCATCCCTGCATTTTGGTGAACTCAAGTTTTGCCATTTGCTCACTTGGCCTTGAGCTCAACGAGCTTCTCGCCGCGAATGATGTCCTCGAAAGTGTCACGCTCGCGAATCAGGTGCACATCGGCGCCATCAACGAGGATCTCCGGCACCCGAGGACGGCTGTTGTAGTTCGACCCCATCACCGCCCCGTATGCGCCCGCACTCATCACGGCGAGGAGATCACCTTGCGCGGGCTCCGGCATCTCGCGATGCTGCGCGAGGAAGTCGCCGCTCTCGCATACCGGACCCACGATATCGGCGGTAATGAGTTTCGGCGTCGATGGTTTCTTGACCGGCTGAATGTTGTGGTACGCCTCGTACAGCACCGGGCGGATGAGATCGTTCATCGCGGCGTCCACGATCACGAAGCGCTTCACGTCGGTCTCCTTGTTGTAGAGAACCTTGGTGACCAGCACCCCCGCGTTGCCAACCATCACGCGTCCCGGCTCTGCGATAATCTTCAGTCCCAGGCCCGCAATCGGAGGCAGCACAGCCTTGCCGTATTCGGCGGGCGAAGGAGGCATTTCCTGGTAACGAATTCCGAGCCCGCCACCGATGTCCAGATACTTGAGCGCGATTCCTTCGCCGCGCAGCCGGCCGATGATCGCGGCTAGTTTGTTCCCTTCCTCAGTGAACGGCGCGGTTTCGGTGATTTGCGATCCGATATGCGTGCTGAGGCCGACCAGCTCCAGGTTGGGCAGATTTTTTGCCTCAGCGTAGTACTCGTCGACCTGCGACAGAGGGATGCCGAACTTGCTGTCGCGATGCCCGGTCGAAATGTGCGGATGGGTTCCCGGGTCGAGATCGGGATTGACCCGCAGGCTGACCGGCGCGTGCTTCTTCATTCGGCCCGCAACCTCAGAAATGCGATGCAGCTCGCCGCGCGATTCGACGTTGATCATCAGGATGTTGGCGTCGAGTGCCGCCGCCATTTCCTCATCGGTCTTACCGACGCCGGAGAAGACGATCTTGCGCGGATCGGCGCCGGCACGCAGACAGCGCATCATCTCGCCGACCGAGACGATATCGAACCCGGACCCCATCGAGGCGAACAGCTTGAGGATGCTGAGATTCGAGAGCGCCTTCATCGCATAGCAGATTAAATGATCGGTGCCGGCGAACGCCTCGTCGAAAACCCGGAAATGGCGGCGCAAGGTGCGCGTGCTGTAGACGTAAAAGGGGGTGCCGAAGCGGCGCGCGAGTTCGCGCATCGGCACCTCTTCGGCGTATAACTCGTCGTTTTTATATTGGAAATAGTGCATCGGTAAGGGTCGTTTTTATCATAGCGTCAGCCGGATATCACTGGAGCGGTTTGGGCTGGGGGATGACGAAATCTTCCGGATTCGGCGGCGGTTTCGGCAGCTCATGCGTGATCTCGGCCTCATTGGACGGATCGCTGCGATACGAGTCCATGGTCGAGGAGATGATTTGGTAACGGTAATGGTGGCCCACCTCGGCGCCGGTATCGAGGTAGCTGAATTTGCGTTGCTGCTGAAAGCGGTCCTGATCGGTGACCGGAATCTGAACGAGCTGCTGAAACGGGCCGGTGTTCTCGCCGCGATCGACTTCGAAACTGCCAAGGTCGCGCAGCTTGCCGCCACCCGCGGTGCGATCAGGACGCTCCCACGATAGCAGGACGCCATTTTTTTGTGAGGTGGCATCCAGCCCGACGATGCGCTCGGGAACCGCGCGCTCGGGCGGAATCGGTGGCGATTTGACCCCGCATCCCATCACGCTGAATGACGCCGTGAGCACCGCCATCGAGATCCATTCGTACCGCGATCGAGGTTTCATCGGCGCAGCCTCTTGATGCGCTCGCGGACCATCCCGGGCGAGGGACCGCCAATCACGGAGCGGACCTTGATGGAATTCTCCGGGTCGAGCATTTCGAGCACGTCGGTACCGAAGCGCGGCGAATGGCGGCGGAAATCCTCGACGCTCAACTCCTCCAGCGATTTTCCCGCGGCGATGGTCTCGCGCACCAGCGCACCGATGATCTCATGCGCTTCGCGAAAAGGCAGGCCGCGTTCGACCAGGTATTCCGCGAGGTCGGTGGCAAGCGCAAAGCCACCGGCCGCCGCGCGCATCGTATCGACATTGAATTTGAGGCGCGGCCAGAGTTTCGCGACCACGTCGAGCGCGGGCTTGATGGTGTCGAGCGCATCGAACACGCGCTCCTTGTCTTCCTGCAAATCGGAATTGTAGGTCAGCGGCAATCCCTTCAGGATGGTGAGCATCGCGACCAGGTCGCCGATCACGCGCCCGCTTTTGCCGCGAATCAGTTCGAGCAGATCGGGGTTTTTCTTTTGCGGCATCATCGAACTGCCGGTCGAGAACTCATCAGGCAACGCCGCGAAGCCGAATTCCGACGTGCTCCACAGAATGATCTCTTCGCTCATGCGCGAAAGATGGACCGCGAGCAGCGCTGCCGCGGATAAAAAGTCGACCGTGAAATCGCGATCGGAAACCGCGTCCATGCTGTTCTCGACGATGTGCGCAAAGCCCAACTCCTGCGCCACCGCTTCGCGATCGATCTGAAGTGTGGTACCCGCCAGCGCACCCGCACCCAGCGGCATGGCATCGGTGCGAACGAGTGCCTGACTAAAGCGCTCGCGATCGCGATCGAGCATGTCGACATACACGAGAATGTGATGCGCGAGGGATACCGGCTGCGCGCGCTGCATATGCGTGTAGCCGGGCATGACAGTGTCGGCGTGATCGCTCGCAACCTCGAGCAACGCTTCACGCAGGTGTTCGATGAGCGCGATTACTGCCGGAATCTCATCTTTCAGGAACAACCGAAAATCCAGCGCGACCTGATCGTTGCGTGAGCGCGCCGTATGAAGCTTGCGGCCCGCATCACCGGCGAGTTCGATCAAGCGCCGTTCGATCGCAATATGAATGTCTTCATCGGCAATATCGAAAATGAACTTGCCGGTTTCGATTTCATGTTCGATGGTGCGCAGGCCTCTGGTGATCTCCATCGCTTCGGCCCGCGACATCAACTTCACCTTCGCAAGCATGTTGGCATGCGCGATGGAGCCGCGAATGTCATGGCGAAAGAGCCGCCGATCGAACGGCAACGATGCAGTGAACGCCTCAACCTCGGGCAGCCGCCCCTTTGCAAAGCGCCCGCGCAGGATGTTGCCCGACGCGGCCTTCGCCGCTGCTTTTCTACGCACCGCCATCAGAAACAGGAATTCATTTGACCAGAAACACCGAATCGCCGAGGCGGACGCGGCCGTCGCCCTCGATCGCGGTGAAGGCGCCGAGGTTTGCCTGATGGCGCTGCACCGTGGTGCGCAGAATCCCGAGGTCGCGCGGCAGGCCCTGCTGCGCGTGTGTCGTCATCACGCATCGCAGCGCCGGAGCAATCGAGGTGACCTTTACGCCGTCGCCGATTTCGAGCACGCCGCCGACCCATTCGTCTTCAACCCATCCTGCCGCATGGTCACCGGTGTCGACCAACAGATTGGCGCGGAAGCGGCGATAATCGAAATCCGAATTGCCCTCGGTCAAATCGCGCATGTGCGCCAGCGTGCCGGTCGAGATCAGGTGAAACGTCGCGGAATCGCGATAGCTCCCTTTGTGGAGTGCGAAATAGTCGGGCATCTGATCGGCTTTTAGTCCCGGTATGACGTTGCCGATCGGATTGTCGGCGAAGATGGTCGCCGGGTCGATGCCCGCGCGTTCTCCCGTAGGACTAGGGCTATGCTCCAGATGAAAACCGTGGCCGAGCGCCTCCGAGATGAGCTCGGAGGCATTGCCGTCGTCAGCATGAATCTCGCGGCCATCGGGCAAAGTGATCTTCACCGGCGGAAGGTTTCCGGCTTCAGGCGTGCCTTCGTAGTGCGCATGAAACTTGAGCAGACCGACAAATTTCTTGGCACTCGCGATGCGCCGGTTCTCGAGGTCGCGCAGCGCCCAGGCGCGATCGCCGACCACGCCGCGCGAGGTGATGTGCAATTCGTCGAGTTGCTCACCCTGCATCGATTTGACCGGAAAGCGCCACAGCGCCTTTACCGTTCCGACCTTACGGCGTTCCATTTTTAATTTCCTCGGACTCCGCTTCGATCCGCCCTCGGAGCGGCTGCGCCCGCTTCGCGTCTCACTCCAACATCCTGCCTATTACAGCCCCTCGCGAACCTTGGGCTCCGAGGATTTCTTCGCGCCGTTGTCTTCGCGCGGATGCGTCGCGTTGAAATCGCGGATCGCCTTGAGCACCGCGCCGCTCGCCGCTTGCATCAACTCGCCCTTGCGCGCGGTTACGCGCTCGGCCGATCGTTCGATCGGACGGATGAGGCCGTTCACACGCGGTATCACGTAGCGCGCGATCATTTCATAGCTGCGGCGCTGCTGCTCACGACTGGTCCAATCGTGCCCGAACGACAGAATGGTGCCGAAACCACCCGACAGTTCCTGCAACCGCGCGATTTTCTCGACCGCGTCGTCGGGCGTGCCGATGATGGCGCCACCGAACTCCGTCATCCGCTTCGCAGCTTCGTAGCCGTCGCTGAAGGGATGGCGCTGCGGGCTGCCGAGGATGCCGACGATGTACTCGTTCTGCCACTTCTTCAGGCCATCGGCGACTTCGCGCAGTGCCTGCTCCTTGGAATCGGCGATGTGGAACGGGATCACGATGCGCCATTCCTTGCGATCGATGGTGTGCCCGAACTCCTTGGCCGAGACTTCACCGAAATGCCATTGGGTCGGGAGCGCCTGCAAGCCTTCTTCCGAGTAAGATGCGATCGACAGCACGCCGACTCCATACTTTCCGGCGCATTTCATGCCCGACGGTGAAATTGTCGAGGCGCATGCGACCGGAATCTTGTCCTGGAGCGGGCGAATCTGCAGCGCCGCGTCATGCAACTCGAAGAATGAGCCCTTCATGGTGAACGGCTCGTCTTCGTTGAGCAGCCGCATTATCGCGCCCAGGCCTTCATCCATTCGATCGCGCTGCGTGTTGGGATCGATGCCCAACATAAACGCATCGGAGGGAAGCGCACCCGGTCCAACTCCGAGCATCGCGCGCCCGCGGCTCATATGGTCGAGCTGAACGATACGCTGCGCGACATTGAAGGGATGATGATATGGAATCGAGACTACACCCGTACCGAGCCGGATGCGCTTGGTGCGCATCGCCGCTCCCGCCAGGAACATCTCGGGCGAGCCGATGGTTTCCCATCCAGCGGAATGATGCTCACCAACCCAGAACTCGTCGTACTGTAGTTGATCCAGCCATTCGGCCAGCTCGAGGTCGCGTTCCAACTGCAGCGTCGGATGCTCGCCGATTGGATGGTGGGGCGCGAGAAACACCCCAAATCCCAGTCGATTATTCATGGCGTAACTCCTTGGCGATCAAAAATCGAAATCGCTGATGCCGCCGGGCTCGATAGCTGATCGCTCGGCTTATCGGCTCGTTAGGACAGCAGTCTGCGCGGAATCGAGGTATTCGTCGAGGCGCGTGATGTGGCCGTCTTCGACCGTCGCGACGATGCAGGCCGGCAGCGCGATGTCGCTATCCTTGAAACGTCCACGCAGCACGTGTTGCTGCACGAATCCGTTCGGAGTCGGCTGCAGGCGCACCTCAGTGTACTTCACGTTCTTGATGTTGCCGATGACCCATTTCAGCACCGCGAGATTCTGCTCGACACTCTGCGCGATGCCATCGTTGTTGTGCCAGATTTTCGTCTCCGGTGTGTAGATGTTGCGGATCACATCGACGTCGCCACTTTCGATAGCGCGGAAAAGTTTGCTTGCGGTCTCTATCGCCTGCTGATTCATTGATGATCCCTTTCCTAAGGATGCGGCGTGGCGGTGGCCGTCGCGCTCGGAATCGAGGTCGTGGTTGCGATCGCCGCAGCGGTTGAAATCGTCGCGGTCGCGGTCGGCACACTCACCGTCGGCAGCGATGTATTAGCCATCGGCGGCGCGGCCGGAGTCTCGATGGCGCTGGGCGGGCTCATCAGCGCGGTCCCAACTCCATAGCTGTATACCAAGGTTCCGCCGAGATGTCCGATATAGATCACCACTCCCGCCGAGATGACCGCGAAGATCAGATAAATCGATCGGGAGCCGGCGAAGAAGGTCACTCCCTGGATCAGAATCCTCCACACCGCGAGCACGCCGAAGACGATGGCCATGTAGGTCCCGAGCTTGGCGTGGCGCCCGAAGATCTGCTTGGCCGGCTCCGACATCGCGTCGAATACGCGATTGGCCTCGAGCCCTCCGGTGAAATACGAAGCGCCCGCGGCGATGGCGCCCAGGATCATCAGCGTCAGGGCGGTATATCGCAGCCAGATGCGCGTCGGCGCCAGGTTGGCCATGAGGTCGATCAGGACCCCGACGACTATCAGGCTGATGGTGAAATGATCGACGACGGGGTGGAGGTCCCAACGTTGCAAAGTCGTCTGCAAAGTCGCGAGGATCTTGTCCATCGATTAGCGATACTCCTCTTCGTCCCGCGGTTCGGTGGCGGCCAGGCCCCGCGCATCACAAAGTACTACTAAAAACGTCACTGTTTTATTGCAGAGGGCGCATGCACAGGCAAATCAGCGTTCGCGCCCGACATCGAATCCTATAATGACCGCGCCGGGAGTAGAAGGTGAAGAGAAGGGGCGTCACGGCGCCGTCGTCGGGACCGGGGGAGTGACTTCCGACGGCGCCGCCGATGGCTCGACGGCGGAAATCGGCGAACTCGCAGCGGCGGGCATCGGTGACGGGACTGCGGTAGGCGCGGGAGTTTGCTCGGTTGTGGGAGAGGCGGTCGCGGACGGTGTCGGGGTTGCGCTCGCAGTGCCCGAGCTCGCGGCGGCCGGCAATGCCGTCGCGGCAGGAGCTTCACCTGCAACCGGCGACTCGCTCGGAGCCGCCGCAGCGCTCGGTTCCGGCGAGGCGGTCGGTGTGGGTTCTGGGGTCACGGGCGTTGGACCGCGCACATCGACGCGAATCTCGGTATCGGTAACTTCGCTCCACGCACGCTGGGTGAAGAAGTATCGCGCGGCTGAAGCGGGCGTCAGCGCCTTGAGGCTGGGACTCCATTTTTCATCGATTGTGAACTCCGAGCTCTCGAGCAAATTGGGCAGCTTCTCCGCAGACGCCGGAGACACGACCAGATCGGCACTCGCGATGCTGTCGGCGGGCTTCATTTCGCGCAGGTACCATCGCTCGACCGAGTTAGGATCGGCAAGAAACACGGTGCCGCGATCGGTGACCGCGCGCTCCGCATGGCTGAACTCCTCCTCCGTTACCATCGTGGTCGCAGGCTCGGTCCAGTAAAGCAGCATGTGATGCGCCCATGATGCTTCGGAGGGGTCGGGCGCGAAGTGGATGAAATTGGCGGCGAGTTGCACATAGATTGTCAGCAGCGCGAGGAGCGCGATCGGGTACCTGAGGATTTGCCATGCGGCGGTGCAGTGGATTCGATCGATCACGGCCGCTCCCATCAGCGCGGCCGGCACGATCATCATCGGGAGCCAATCCTGACTGCGGACGGGATCCGCGATAAAAAAAGCGACCGCGAAACTCGTCCATAGAAATGCGACCGCGGCAATCCGCAAGCGGAGCTGGAAGGTGAGAAACGCGAGCAGGCCGAGCGCCCCGAAAATCGCGATCGCAAACTCGTAGAATGCGATGGCCGGAAGATAAAAGCCGAGGCCGGCGCGCACTGCGGGATGCAAAACCGGCAGCCACTGTTGCATCACACCGTAAACGATCGGAAGAAAAACATTGCGGCGGCCCAGGCCTGATTCGAAAACCGCGAACAATCCGATGGTGATGGCCGCGCAGAAAATCAGGTGCGCCGAGCGCCGCTCCCACCAGACCCGCAACCTGATCATCGGATGGTTGCGACGGACGATAAGCTCCCATAGCCCGAACAGAACGAGGATGACGACGAACATCGCGGCGACCGGAAACACCATCGGCGCCGCCGAAAGCGCGAGCGCGATTGCGAGCGCGAGGCCCCCGACTTTCAGCGTGTCGCCCGCGCCGACCAGCGCGAACACAATCGCAATAGCCACCACGACCAGCGCCACCGCGGGCACTGTCGCCGAGGTGGAACGCGAGAACCAGGTCAGCGTCGGCGATAGGGTCAGCATCGCGGCGAAGGCCATCGCGCCCGCGCGCCCAAGGTGACGTCGCATCACGAAGGCCGCGCCAATCAGCATGAGGCCGAAGACCGCGGCAACGATCCGCGCGCCGAAGTCGCCGGTCCCGAATGCGAGGAAGACCCCCGCGCGCAGCGGATCGAGCCATCCCGAGGCCGGAGGATTCGTCGCGAGCACCCCCAGGCCGCGGCTCGCGAGGTCTCGTGCGAACAGCGCATCCATCGCCTCAGTTGAGCTTAGCGGGCGCAGCCCGAGCCCGAGCAGCCGGGTGATCAGCGCATACAGCGCGATAACCGCCCAGCCCGAATGCTCGACGGTGAGCACATAGAGAGGAGCATCGAGCCGGTCGTCGCTCAGGTCGCGAGACTTCGGCTCTGGCACCGGTGGCAGAGGTGGCGGCGGTGGATGTGGCGGCTCGCCGGGCTCGAGGCCGAGGCGCCATTCGTCGATGTCGCGACGATTCTGATCAGGCATTGGTGAGGATCGAGTCTACGGAGATGTAAAATAATAGCCAAACGCTAATGTCAAACTTGAGCCTACGCCGCCGACGGTTCATGGTTAAAAACCTTGCGCAGCGTTTTTCATTACTGATCGTCGAGCACGATGGCCGAGCGGACCACAAATACGCGTCGCACCCTTAACGGCATCCTGTCGTTTTTGGCGCTGGCGGCGATCCTCGCGCTGTTCTTCGAATATCGCTATCAGGTCGCGATTAGTCATCCGCCCAGCTTCAGCGTTTCGCTCAGCCATCTCCCCTACTATGCGTTCTGTTCCTTCTACCGGATGTTGGCCGCCTACATCATCTCGCTGATTTTCTCGATTATCTACGGCCTCGCGGCGACGCGCGGCCGGCTCTGGGAGCGAGTCCTCATCCCGGCGGTCGACATCGCGCAATCGGTGCCGGTGGTGGGATTTTTTCCCGCCGCGGTGTTTTTCTTCGTCGCCCTCGCACATGGCAGCCGGCTCGGCGTCGAGATGGCCGCGGTGTTTCTCATCTTCACCAGCCAGGCGTGGAACATGACGCTCGGGGTGTTCGAGGCGATTCGCACCATCCCCAACGATTCGATCGAAGCGCTGCAAGCCTTCGGCGTCCGCGGATGGTTGCGGCTGCGGCGTCTCTATCTCCCCGCGATGGTTCCCAAGCTGGTCTACAACTCGATCCTGTCGTGGGTCGCGGGATGGTACTTCCTCATCGCGTGCGAAATCATCACGGTCGGCCCCGCGCACTATCGCCTGCCCGGCCTCGGCAGCTTCCTGATGGAAGCGGCGGATCGCGGCCAGAACCTCGACCTGGTCAGCGGGCTGATCACGCTCCTGATCATCATCACGCTGATGGATGTGGTCGTATGGCAACCGCTGACAGCGTGGTCGGAGAAGTTCAAGTACGAGTTTGCCGCCTCGCCTCAATCAGCCGCGATCTCATTCGGCATGACCGAGGTTTTCAGCGCCATCGGACCCAGCGTCCGGCGCGCGATGCGCACCGTCACCCGTCCCATCGCGCGCGCATTCTGGCATTTCACCGCGAACCTTCCCGAAATTCCGTCGGCCGAGGAAGTCCCAGCAATCGGATGGGCCGCATCAACACTCCGAGTGGCGGGAATCGTCGGCGTGGTCGCGCTTTTCACCTATGGGGTTGCAGAAGGCGTGGTCGCATTGTTCCATACCCTCGCGCAGCCATGGCCACCGCAAGTCAAACAAATCCCGCTCGCGACATTTTATTCCTCGATGCGAATGATCATCGCGTACGCGATCTCGCTCGGCTGGACGCTGCCGGTCGCCCTCGCCGCCAGCGATAACATCCGCTTCCGGCGCATCATCGCGCCGATTGCCGAGATCGTTGGCTCGCTGCCCGCGACCGCGCTGTTCCCGGTGATTGTTGTGTTCGTGATCAAGGTGACCGGCGGGATGAATCTCGCTTCCATTCTGCTGATCCTGACCGGGATGCAGTGGTACCTGATGTTCAATCTGCTGGCGGGGGTGAACCAGGTGCCCGAGGATTTGAAGGAGGCTGCGCGCGCCTTCGGCCTCTCGCGGGTCGCGACCTGGCGCAAGCTGACGATCCCCGCGCTGACTCCCTCACTCATCACCGGCAGCATCACGGCATGGGGTGGCGGCTGGAACGCGCTGATCCTTTCCGAGTACTTCATCTATCGCAATCACACCTACCAGGTGACCGGCCTCGGCCAACTGCTGGATGTAGCGACCTACGAAACCGGCAACGGCGTGATGATCTTGTTGAGCCTGTTATCGATGGTCGCCGTCGTACTAATCTTGAACCACTTCGTGTGGCGCCGCCTATATGACATCGCCGCGGAGCGCTTCCGTATCGACTATTGAGACAAGACTCACGAACATGAAGCCAAACGACTCGGAACCTCCACCATGGCCCTGCTCGACCTCAAGCACGTCTCCAAGGCCTATCCGCATAGCAAAGGCGTCTTGCCGGTGCTCGAGGATGTCTCGTTTACCGTCGAGCAGGGCGAGTTCATCGCGATCGTCGGGCCCTCAGGATGCGGGAAATCAACGCTGGTGCGCATCATCAACGGAATCGTCCCGGCCACTTCGGGTCAAGTGCTTTACAACGGACGCCAGGTCGATGGCATCAACCTCGAATGTGCGCTGGTGTTCCAGTCATTCGCGCTGTTGCCGTGGATGACGGTCAAGGCCAACGTCGAAATGGGTCTCGAAGCGCGCGGCGTCAGTCCCGAAGAACGCGAGCGAATCGCGGGCGTATACATAGATAAGGTCGGCCTCGACGGTTTCGAAGAGGCGTATCCGCGCGAGCTCTCCGGCGGGATGAAGCAGCGGGTCGGGTTCGCGCGCGCACTCGCGGTCGAGCCGAAGGTCCTGCTGATGGACGAGCCGTTTTCCGCACTCGACGCATTGACGGCGATCACCCTGCGCGAGGAGCTGCTCGACATCTGGCATTCGCCGGACATGTCGGTGCATACGCTGGTGATTGTGACCCACATTATCGAGGAGGCAGTGGAACTCGCCGATCGCATCATCGTAATGTCGTCGCATCCGGGGCGCCTCGCCGCGGATATTCGGGTCGAGATTCCGCGCCCGCGCGACCGCCGCACCGATGCGTTCAATCAGCTGGTCGACAAGGTCTTCTCGCTAATCGAGGAGCGCGCCTGATGGCCGACCACATCAATCCAATCCCGGATTGCCATCTGACTTGGGTATTCGGCCTGCTCGAAACGCTGGAGGATCGCGGCGGCCGCGACGACGGCTATCGCATCGCGCGCGACTTGCAGTTCAACTTTTCCGACTTGCTCAAGGTGATGAAGGCGGCCGAGCTGCTGGGATTGGTGAGCACCCCGGCCGGTGACGTGGTGATCGAACCGCTGGGCAAGCACTTCCTCGAGCTCGACATCAACCACCGCAAGCTGATGTTGCGCGAGCAGCTCAAGAAGCTCTCGCTGTTCGCGTATTTCATCCGCTTGCTGCGCGCCCAGCCCGATCATTCGTTGCCGAAAGAAATTCTGCTGGAGCATCTGGCGATGCTGCTACCCAATGAATCACCGCAGCGGCAATTCAACACCATCGTGAATTGGGGACGTTACGGCGAACTTTTCGGCTACAACCGGGATGAGGATCGTTTTTACCTCGACCAGGAATAGCCGGGAAAATGTAGGGACGTCTCCCCTCGCGCCAACGCCCTAACCCTCGGTCGGGCAGTTGCAGATGCCGCCGCCGGTGCCATTGCCGACGATCGCACCGCATTGCTCCTGGAGGTAGATCAGATTGGTCGGGTCGCCCCCGGCGTCATTAGATAGCGCCGTTTCGGTGATATCCTCGAAACATCTGAGCTGGCCGGGACCTCCGGCGGTGAGGAAATTCAGATTGGTTTCGGAAAACCCTAGAGGCGAATAGGAACCCCTGGTTCTACAACTTACGCGCTCGCCTGAAACGCTGCCCTGAAGATTGCTGGAGTTCGTGACGGTATAGCCCGGAATATTGGTCGGATCGCAAGTACCCCCGAGACCATTTGGAGCAGTGGCTACTACGGCGATTGCGCCGATGGCGTTTTCACCGTCCTCAGTCCCGCCCTGGAGGCCCCAATCCGAGGTCAGGTTCTGGTCGACCGAGAAAGTCGCCAATTGCGTAGAACTTAGCGGGCATCCACAGCACTCGCCCATTTCCTGATCATCGTCGAATACGTAGATCATGGCGCAGACGGTCTGAGCATTGCCGCCGGGCAGATTACTGTTGCCCGAGCCATTGGGGTTAACCAGGCGTAAGATGTTATCCCGCTCAACAGAAGCGCTCTTAATCTTGTGCCCCGCGGAGTTAAACAGGTTGAGGGTGTACTCGGTCTGGTAATAGCCCCAGAGCACCTGACCCGGTAACGACCCGGTGACCTCCGCACTGGACGCGGTGGTACCCTGACGCATCGACGCTGCTTGGGCCGAGGCTGAGAATGCAACCGCCGCCAATGGAATTCCAATGGCCAAGGCAAGCGTTGTTAAGGTGTGATTCCTCATTCCATTCCCTCCCGCGCGCATGTGACGGCCCAGCGCAGAAAGAATGGCTGACCGAAGTTGTCCGGTGTTTAGCACATCGCCAAAAGAGAAGCCAATTCTATTAGAACGCCACGCAGTCGGCTTTAACGCGGTCTGGAAGGTATTGATGTGCTTTCGTCACCATCGGCATGCGGTAGGTGCATTGCCGAATTGGCTGGAATTAAAGTGCGTAAACAGAAGCGCCTCGTCTACATCGGACTAATGCAGGAAGGTCGTCAGTTGGGCGCCGTGCGGCGCTATCATCATGACCAGTAGCTTCGCCGATTCCGTTGAGCTCGCGTTCTTCGAGATTATGTGATGATCGTGCGGCTGCTCGGTCCACATCTGTCCCTTAGTGAACGTTTGAGTGGGGCCATCATTGAGCTTCGATACCACCGAGCCCTCGAGCACATAGGCATACGTCGTCCCCGGATGCTCGTGCGGCGGCGTCGAACCTCCCGGCGGGTAGTCAACCGTGAGAACGGTGACATCAGTGCCGGCCTGACCAACGAGGGGCCGCTGCGACAGAACGCGAACTACGCCTGCCGATGTCGGACTGGAAGCTGCAGAGGCGCGTGCGGCCCACAGTGCAGCGACTGCTATAAGAGCAAACGTAAAACCTCTGATCGTTGTGCGATATCGCATCGGTCTCAGTCTCCGAAAGGTTACCGGTGGACCGCGATGCTTATCGCAAGGCCGCCGAGCACATTGCCTGGGCTGTAGATCAGGATCTCGCGGTTGACCTGCGTTCTCAATACCCTGCTAGGCAGTCCGAAGCCACTCCAACGGACGCGGTCGGAAGTTCAGCTCACGTTTGGCTTTCTTATTCGACGCACCTCGAAGCCGGGTCGCAAAATAGACGGAATCGACGCCGGACGTGGCAAGCGCCTGCTGCTCGGTGGCCCGAGGCGGTTCGGGAGCTCGGCACGCGTGAGCAAATGCGGGCAGCCATACGCGCTGCTCGCTCGGGTCATCGTCTACAATATTGTATGCTCCCGGCGCGCATCGAAGCGCCTCCACGGTCGCCGCAGCGGCATCTTCGATGTGGACAAAACTCGACACCCCCGTGCCCTCGCCGATGATCGGGACACGCCCTTCGCGCACCTGCTCGCCCATATCGCCGGCGCTGTCGTACCAGGTGCCCGGCCCATAGAAAAATCCGTAACGCAGCGCGACGCATTGGATCGCCGGTGTTTGGAACGCAGCCGCTTCCAGCTCAACGTAGGTGCGCGCTCCGGCAGCGACCCCGGGAGACGCGTCAACGGCAAAAGGCGCCGTTTCAGTGGCGAGACCCGGGCCCGGGACATACCAGAATCCCGACGATTGCAGGATGTAGCGGCGCACCCCGGCGTCATGCATCGCGGCCAGCAGATTGAGATTCCCCTTGGTTCGCACTATGCGATCACGAACCGCCGCGGCCTTCATTTCTTCCGGCGTGTAATGTCTGGGCAGCGAGGTTAACTCATTGATGATGGCATCCGGCATAATCCGTTGAATCGCGGCCTTAACGGAGGCAGCATCAAGCGCATCGCCGGTAACCGCCTCCGCACCCATCTCAACCAGCGCGCTTGCTGAATGTGAGGAACGCGCCAGTCCAAACACCGCGTGACCTGCCTTCCTTCAAACAACGAATGAGCGGCCTGCCGATCGCGCCTGTGGCGCCCGCAACCAGAACTTTCATCGCACACCTCCTTAAACGGCGTGAAAAAGAAAGACCGGTTCTAACGAGGTTCCTTCCAGGGCCCTGCCTAAGAACCGGCTTTCTCCCCGGTCTTATCTGTTCTAGAAGAGGCCGGAGAGGAGTAAGGAGGGCTATTCGATCTCCCTCGCAGAACAACAACAATCCCCTCACCGTACGCGCGTCCTCGCCAACGACCTCGCCGTCCCAGTAACGCCCGCGCTGGCGAAGGGGGGCAATCCCACGCCCACCGAACAATGCGCGACTTAGGAAGCCTTGCCCATCAAATCTTACTGCGCCCTGGTCTCCTAATTCGTTACTAACCCTTACTAATTTAGTGACAATTATCACCTTTTATTCGTCCGAAACGCAGCAGGGATTAATGGAATGCTTGACACTGATGGGGTTGAAGGTGAAGAGCGACGCGACGTCATACGCCGAGACTAAATGAATGACGCCGATTTATGGATCAATAATGTTGCAATTATAGCGTAAGTCTGATTTAATAGCGGCATGGTTGATACGATGAAAGGACCAATGTCTCTTCGACAGTGGCTGATTGTTGCCATCGAGGCCGATAAACCGGAGCCAATCGCCCTAGGCGCAATGCATCAATTTGGCCTATCTCGTCAAACAGTAAATCGCGAACTCAGCAAAATGGTTTCGGAAAAACTGATCGAGGCTACTGGGGAGACGCGCGCTCGGCGCTACAAATTAATTTCGGAGGTTACCGATCGAGACATTGAGCTTACGCCCGATCTTCGCGAAGACAGTGTTTGGCGGCACGATATTCTGCCGAAGCTGCAAGGTTTGCCGGCGAATGTTCTTTTAATTTGCCAGCATGGCTTCACCGAGATGCTGAACAACGCGATCGATCACTCTGGCTCGCTGGCAGCAAAAATCATCATCGTAAGAAATGCCGCAAAGGTCAATTTAACGATCTTTGATCACGGCATAGGAATCTTTCAAAAAATCCAGAAGGAAAAGCACCTCGACGATCCGCAAGAAGCCATCTTCGAGTTATCGAAAGGGAAGCTTACGACCGATCCCGAGAATCACACAGGCGAGGGCATTTTCTTCACTTCTCGGATGTTCGATCGCTTCAGCGTCATGTCCGACACCTTCAGTCTATTCTGCTCGCCTCAGGTGGGAGATTGGTGGTTCGACTTAGTCGACTGCAACGTGGAAATCAAAACTGTTCCTACTTTCGTCAAGGGCACATGCGTCATGATGGACATAAGCTGCTTTAGCCGCCGAACCATGACGGAAGTAGTGAACAAGTTCGCTGCGGAAAGCGACGATTATTCGTTTTCCAGAACTCACGTGCCGGTGCGGCTTGCGCGATATGACAACGCAGAGCTGATCTCGCGCTCCCAAGCGAAGCGGTTGATGAACCGCTTGAATCGATTCAAGGAGGTTATTCTCGATTTTGAAGGAATCGAGACCATCGGCCAGGGTTTCGCGGATCAAATTTTTCGTGTTTATCGAAAGGAGCACCCTCACGTACATATTTCTCATAGTCGGACGAAACCAGCCGTTTTAGGAATGATCCGGCGTGCCGAAACCGGCGACGTTGCAGAGGGCGGCCTGGAAACGCGGACGCCTTTTTTTCCTGGAATGGAGCCTGAGGAGGAGGACGAGAATAATCTACACGGAATAGCACCTCCGAGAGCAGAGATCTGAATAGAAGAAAAGCCGATGGCCTCGGTCTTCCTTGGGCGGGTCGGTATCCAAGGCCATCAAACTTTTGCGCGGTGAAGGTAGACTAATGGCAAGTCACTTTGGTACCTCGGGGATGCCGGTTCAATGACCCCCTAAAAGGGGGCTACTTCTATACTGTTTTCTTGGTTTTTTGATCGATCTCTGATTTAGGCACGCTTAACAGTGTCGACTTCGCTCTATTCCCCAAAGCTACCAACGTTGGATAGACTAGAGCCGCCGTTCAATCCGCTCAATCCGTCGAGCACGATCGCGGCGCGACTCTTCCGCCTCCCCGGTTGTTCCGCCGAAAATTCGCTACAGTGTCGTTCATATTGGCCAGCAACTGGTTCATCTCAGGTTTGTCGGCCCTTGCGCGACTATATCAAATCCCGACCCTGACCTGACTGTGGATTCGCTCCGCCAACGCGGCGCCTTCGTGGGATCTGTTTTGCGCCGCATCCCCGGGTATTAAACCGCTGCATCCTCACCGAAGTTTTCGGCTATAACAAGAATGAGAGCGTTTTTACCTCGATCAGAAATAGCGCTAGACCTAGTCTTCAGCCCTTTCCCCTGGAGTGAGAGGGGAGGAGAAACTGATTCAGGAGGAGACCACATCATGGCCAACGAAGCGGAAAAAATCGTCCACGACTTTTGCAAAGCCTTCGAGAGCAAGAACCTCGAAGCGATCATGAGTTTCTTTACCGACGACGCGGTCTACCACAACATCCCGATGAAACCGGTAAGCGGCAAGGCGGCGATTCGCGCCACGATTCAATCCTTCATGCCGAAGTCGGAGAAGGACACGATCACCTTCAAAATTCTGCACACCGGCTCCAGCGGCAACGTGGTGTTCAACGAGCGCGTCGATGCATTCGACACCAACGGCAAGCATGTCGAGCTTCCGGTCGCCGGCGTGTTTGAAATCCAGGGCGGAAAAATCGCCAAGTGGCGCGACTACTTCGACCTGCAAAGCTTCACCAAGCAGATGTCGTAAGCAGAGGAAGCGAGCATCATGGCCAACGAAGCGGAAAAAATCGTCGGCGATTTTTGCAAGGCGTTCGAGCGCAAGAACATCGACGAGATCATGGGCTACTTCACGGACGACGCCGTGTACCACAACATGCCAATGGAGCCGGCCACGGGTAAGGACGCGATTCGCACGACGATCAATTCGTATCTGCCCGGAGCGGACCATATCGAATTCAAAATCCTGCATACCGCGAGCAATGGAAATATCGTGTTCAACGAGCGCATCGACATGTTCGATATCGGCGAGAAGCGCATCGAGCTGCCGGTGGCCGGGATGTTCGAAGTGCGCGGCGGAAAAATCACCCTCTGGCGCGATTACTTCGATCTGCAGAGTTATACGAAGCAGATGGCGTAAGAAGAGGTGTCAGCTTTCCCTTAGCTCTCCCCCTTTGGGGGAGATTACAGAGGGGGGAGCGCGTACCACCCACTGAATGCCGTGGCATCGCAAGTCACTCACGCGATCATCGGTACCGCAGGTCACATCGACCACGGCAAGACCGCGCTCATCAAAGCGCTGACCGGGCATGACACCGACCGGCTGAAGGAGGAGAAGGAGCGCGGGATCTCGATCGACCTCGGGTTCGCCTATTTTGCGCTTCCCGACGGGACCCGCGCGGGGATCATCGACGTCCCGGGCCATGAGCGCTTCATCCGCAACATGCTGGCGGGAGCTCATGGCATCGACCTGGTGCTGTTCACGGTAGCGGCGGATGACGGGGTGATGCCGCAGAGCGAGGAGCACATGGACATCCTCCATTTGCTCGGGACGCGGCGCGGGATCTTCGTCATCACCAAGGCGGACCTCGTCGACGAGTCGCGGATTGCGGAGGTGCGGGACGAAATCGAGCTGCTTGCCGACGGGACCTCCTTAGAGGGATCGCCGGTGCTTCCGCTATCTTCAATTTCAGGTTCAGGGATCGAAGAACTTCGCGCTGAAATGATCCGGAAGCTCGACGGCTTCGAAGGCCGCCGCGCAACGGGAATTTTCCGGCTGCCCCTGGATCGCGCTTTCATCATCAAGGGACACGGCACCGTGGTGACGGGTACGGCGATGGGCGCGACAGTTGCGGTCGGACAGAAGCTGCGCGTCCTGCCGTCCGGTAGCGAGGTTCGGGTGCGCTCGATCGAGGTGCACAATGAGTCGGTCGAACGGGCGGGCCTCTGCCAGCGGGTTGCACTCAATCTCACGGGAACGGAGAAAATCGATCTGAAGCGAGGCGATGTGCTCGCTGACGATCGTCTCGAGATAACCACCGAGCGCTTCGATGCGACGCTGGAGATCCGCCCATCGGCAAAACGTCCGCTCAAGGACAACGAACGTGTGCGCGTCTTCATGGGCACTGCCGAAGTGCTCGCGCGCGCGATAATTCTTGGCGAGGCTGCGGCCATTGCTCCCAAGTCGCGTGGGCTGGTGCAACTGGTGCTCCAGGAGGCGGTCGTCGCGCTGTCCGGTGATCGTTTCGTCATTCGTGATCAGACCAATGTGCGCACGCTCGGCGGTGGAGTGGTGCTGAATCCGCTGGGGCGCAGGATTCGCAAGCCACTGGAGGTCTATCGAAAGAATCTCGAAGCCCTCGCCGCAAGGTCCGGGGCAGAATCGATCGAGGCACTGCTGAATTTGCAGGAAGCCCTGGCGCTGACTCCGAGTCGTATCGCGCAAATGCTGAATCTCCCCATCCTCGAGGTCGACGCTGTTCTGAAAGATTCGCGCTTCGTGAAGCTCTCGATGGGTGATGAGGAAGGCTACACCACCGCCAACAAGTGGGCCGAGCTGAAAACTTTCGCGCTGGCGGCGCTTACCAGGCATCATGCCGCAGAACCGCTTTCGCCAGGCCTCGAGATGGAAGATTTACGCTCGCGACTGCCCTACGAAATCGGCGCGCGCAACTACCGCGCATTGGCGGACCGCCTCGCGCGCGAAACCGACATCGTGCGGGAGGAAAGTACTCTCAGGCTCAAGACTCATCGCGTCAAGATTGGCGAGAGCGACGGCAAACTGGTCTCGCGCATCGAGGACGAATTGCGCAACGCAGGCTTCCAGCCTCCCGACCTGAAGCCATTGGCGGAAGCATTGAAGCTGCCGCCGACCGAAGTCGGCAAACTTCGCAGCGTGCTTTCGGCCCTTGAGCGCGAGGGTAAGGTCGTCAAGATCGCGACCGATCTTTATTTCGCGCGCACCTCATTCGATGCGGCGCGGGCGCACCTCACCGACTATCTGCAAAAGCATCCTGAGATAACCGCGGGTGCATATCGGGACCTGCTCGGCGCGTCGCGCAAGTTTGCGATCGCGCTGCTCGACTACTTTGATCATTCGGGCGTGACCATACGGGTCGGCGACGCGCGCAAGCTCCGCGCAAAAGCTTTCTGAGGCCAGCCTCGCGTGGCGTTTCGGCGCACCGTTGAAGCGTCGGATACCATCGGCATAAGTTAGAAATCGCCTATGGCAGAGAAGGAAAATAGTAACGCGAGCCGGAGCGAACTCATTCGCCTGACCGCGCGCTGCAAAGCCGCGGGTTGAGCCGGCAAGTTAGGTCCGGAGGACCTTTCAGCGGTTCTGGAGCGGCTCGATCTGGGCAGCGACCCAAATCTGCTCGTCGGGATTTCCACCGGCGACGACGCGGGTGTGTATCGCGTGCGCGACGATCTCGCGATCGTCAGCACGGTGGATTTTTTCACTCCGGTCGTCGACGACCCGTTCACCTATGGGCAAATCGCCGCGGCGAATGCTTTCTCTGACGTCTACGCCATGGGCGGCAAGCCGATCACTGCGCTGAATCTTGTCTGCTGGCCGCAGTCGGGTCTGCCGCGCGAGATGCTGCACGAAGTTCTGCGCGGCGGCTCCGAGAAGGCCAAGGAGGCCGGCGCGTTGATTGTCGGAGGCCACAGCGTTGCCGATGAGGAAGTGAAATACGGGATGGCAGTTACCGGCCTTATCGATCCGCGCCGGGTGATTCGCAATGTGGGCGCGCAAATCGGCGATGCGCTCATCCTGACCAAGCCGCTCGGCACCGGCGTGCTGATGACGGCCTTCAAGCGGGATCGCCTCGCACCTGAGTACTACGACTCCGCGGTCGCAACGATGGTGCAGCTGAATGCACGCGCCGCCGAAGTAATGTTGCAGTTCGAGGTGCACGCCGCGACCGACATCACCGGATTCGGGCTGGTAGGACATTCCTCCAAAATGGCGGATGGGAGCGGCGTCACCCTGGTATTCGAGGAATCCGATCTGCCGCTGTTGCCTGGCGCACTGGAATGTTGCCGCGCGGGCCTCATCCCCGGTGGGGGCACAAGAAATCGCGAATTCTATGGACCGCGAGTGAAAATCTCCGAAGAGGTGTCGGATGAGATGATCTCGATCGCATTCGACCCGCAAACCTCGGGCGGACTTTTGATCTCGGTTCCGGATGGCGACGCGATAAGGCTGGTCGCTGCGCTGCATGACGCTGGGGTTAGCGACGCCTGCATCGTCGGCCGGGTCGCCGGAGCCTCGGGCGTCGCAATCGAACTGATGTAGCATCGGCTATAGTTCAGCGCAGCAAAGGAATCACTTCCTTCGCGAACTGCTCGAGCTGGGCGCTGCGCTCGGAACGGCGGCATACCAGATCGACGCCAATATCGCGCGCACCCGCTTTGATGTAGGCCTTGATCTGTTCCGCGATGTCCGCCGGCCGGCCTACTGCGGCGTAACGTTTGGTGGCCTCACGGAAATCCATCGCATAGCGCTTGCTGAGCCGCTCGGATGCGATGTCGACGCCTTTTTCATACGAATCCGCAATTGTCACAAAGAGCTGTGCCGCGGTTCCGAAGCTTTCGAAGTTGCGATGCGCGAGCTCGGCCTCGCGCGCGATGAATTCCAGACCCTTCGCAAAGCGCTCAGCGTCGATCACATAGGGCATCCATCCGTCGCCGAGACGCGCAGCACGTTTCAACGCGGCCTCGGCACGGCCGCCGATCCAGATCGGAGGACCGCCCGGGGTGGCCGGTTTCGGCAGCATCGTGATTCTTCCGAAGTTGAAATATCTCCCGTGATGCTCGACCGGCTCGCCGGTCCACAGCCGCCGCATAATCTCAATCGATTCATTGGTGCGCCCGCCGCGCTCCCTTACCGGAACTCCGCAAGCTTCGTACTCGGCAGGAAACTCGCCGCCGACTCCGATGCCGAAAATGAAGTGCCCCGCGCCCATCAGGCGATCGACACTTGCAACCACCTTCGCGACCGTCACCGGGTTGCGCAGCGGCAGCAGATAAACTCCGGTTCCGTATGTGAGATTAGGCTGAAGCGCCGAGAAATATGTAAGCTGTGCCAGCGGGTCGCTTACCGGCCCGGTGAAGGCGACGTGATCCGGCATCCAGATGATGTCGTAACCCCACGCCGCCAGCGAGTTTATCGCCTCGATCGCAGCGTCACGATTGCCAGCCGCGATCCCGGCGCCGAAACGAATACGATTGCTGAGCGGAAGCGCGTCGCTCATGAGAACCTTCCTTCTCGCGAGGTTAGGAACGCATAGTCATATCACTTCTTCTCGATCATCAGCACTCGCGCGCCGTGGCTATCGACCGGCGACGACTGTGCGAGCGGATCGAGGCAAGCGCGCTGCTGCGGCGCCAGCCCGCGCAAGCGATCCTGCCAGATCAGAAAAAACGCAGCGCGTGATTCCGCGCTACATTGGAAATTCTTCAATGCCGAGATTTCGTGATCTGAATAGAACGCGAGGTCGCAATCCGGCTGCCCAATATAGTTGATCGGTATTCCCGGCGGGACGGTGGAATCGACGATTGATGCGAACGGCCTCAAGGTCTCCTCGCTCGCCAGCGCCGGATTCATGAAGCCGTACCAGAACAGCGTGCCCGCGATCGCGATGAGAGCGACGCCCGCCGACTGCGGCCAGGCGTGGCCCCGTGCCCTTGAGCTCAATGCGACCACCGCGCCGAGGATAGACAGGGTCATCCATAGGACCACGCCGGCGGAACCTTGCGCAGTGGCTGCCATCAGGAGCTCGAGAAATCGCTTATCGGAGCGATGCAGGTGCGCGTCGAGGGTTGAGATCGGTCCAGAGAAGGCCAGCGCAGCTACTCCGAGTATTATGATCAGGATGCCGGCCGCGATCGCGACCGTGCCCCAATCGAAAAGCCTGCGCGACAGACTCGCTCGCGACGGAGCATTAATCGCGGTCGCGATCGTCCATGCAATCAGCGCGGCGAGCGCGGGGAACAGCGGTAAAATATAGACGAGACATTTGCCGGCCGAGAGCGTAAAGAATCCGAGAATCGCGACGAACCAGCATAGCGCGAAAGTAACTGGCGGTGGCGTCCTTCCGCGATTGGTCCACAGCATCAGCGCCAGCGCGGGATAGAAGAGGCTCCACGGCAGAAATCCGGTCACCAGTCGCGGAATGAAATAATAAAAGGGATTCTGGCATTCGCCGATGGTGCCCGCCGCGGCACCAAGAAATCGACGCAACAAGCCGTGGACGATTTGAAATTCGAAGAACGCGTTGCCGCCCTCGCGCATCGCGGCGAGGTACCAGAGCGCGCCTATCGCGAGTGCAACCGTGAAGCTTGCGATCACATCGAATCGAAATAGCTCCGCGAGCCGGTGTCGAATCGCGAGGAAGATGACGAGGGCGAGTCCGGGGAGAACGATGCCAAGCGGTCCCTTGGTAAGGATCGCCCCTCCCATCGAGAACGCGGCAATCGCGAGAAAGAACCTCCGCGCCGAGATTCGCGAGATTGCGCGCTCCAGGCAAACCGTTGCCGCGGTCAGGAACATCATCAGGATCGCGTCCATACGAGGCTGGCGCGCCGCATCTGCGATATATTGCGTTGACAACAGGACAGGAACGGACCAAATGGCGACACGACGGCCGAGTGAGGATGCGAGCCATGCGTACAAGATCGCGGCTGTCATCGCGGTGGCAAGGATCGATGGTGCCCGCAATGCGATCTCGTTCCAGCCGAAAGCGCGCACGGCGATTGCCGCTGCCCACCAGTACATCGGCGGCACCTGTACCGGGATGCCCGGGGTGTAATGCGGCAGGATCATGCTGCCGGACAGGACGTCACGAACCGCACCCGACTCGCACACACCGAGTTCCTTAGTAAAGGGAGCGACGGGAGACAGCGCGAGGAGAAATGCCAGCGATACTACGGCGGCCGCGGCGGATTCGAGCGCGAGGCGCCGCCCATCGACGCGGTCGGTCGGCGCATCTGAATCCATTTCGAGATAATGCCAGCCTCGATCGGCAACCGCGAGGTCCCTGGCCGAGTAGCGTCGCGCCCGGACTCGTCAGTAATCGTTTGAGGACGAGACTTCGCGCAAGCGCCCCACTGCGCTGACTAAAGGACGAAATTTTTCGGTAGCGCCGCCCCGCGCGCTGCGAAAATCGATTCGCTAGGCGCGCATCACGTTAGCGGCTTGCAGTCCCTTCGGCCCCTGAGAAACTTCGAATTGAACTTTCTCGCCTTGCTCGAGAGATCGGAACCCGTTGCCATCGATGGCGGAGTAATGGACGAAGACCTCCTGCCCATCCTCCATTGTGATGAACCCGTATCCCTTCTTCGGGCTGAACCATTTGACAGTACCGGTAGTAGCCATTTCCCCCGAACCTCCTGAAGAAACCAGTGCTGATTGCTGGCCTCGCGGTCACCGTAACCACACCCGCCGCCACGGCGGGAATACAGGTAACGCCCGCGCATATACCACATGCGCAGTCCGAAAACAAAACGCTCGTTCAAGATTGCTTAAGCTACTCAGTCGTTTACTCATCCAAATGACTATTTGCCATTTACAGCACTGAGCCCCAGCAGCTTGTAGTCAATGCATCTTTATGTCCCCTAGAGTAGCTATCAAATGAGAAGACATGCCCAGACTACATTCCGCGTATCACCATCGAAAGTAAGTTGTCGCGTAAACGCGACCTATCAATCAGGTAGACCAGCGCCGAATCGGACGCGCGTGGATGTGACAATGATCCGGTATTTGGCGCATCACGTCGTCGATGATGAAATCGCTGTTTCCGTACCTCTTTCGTGCGACGAGAGACAGCGCTTCGATCATAAAGGCCTTCTCGTCGTCGCTTGGTGAAGTGCGATGGTCGCCGAGCACCGCCATCGGAGTGTCGCAGGAATCGCAATCGAGAATTGCGAACTTGAAAGGCGTTTCATACTGACAGTACCAGGGCGTGTAGTGTTTGAGTTCGCAGAGATCGCACTTGGCCATTGCTCACTAAACCTCGGATCTCTATATAGCGAAAAGCCCCGCACGCATCATGCGCGCAGGGCTCCTTTCGCGGAGAAAAACCAACTCTACGGCTGAGCCGCGGCAGCGGTCGAAGTCGCCGGTTTGGCGGTCGTTTGGTTGCCGGCTTTAGATGCTGCCTTAGCGGCCATTTCCTTTTGCTTGCATCGATAGACGCTGCTGACGGAAATGCTCATCTCCTTGGCGATTTGTTTCGCCTTCTTGCCGCCGTTCCGTTCTTTCGTCACCGCGGCGCAATCGACCTTGCTTTTAGCCGCGGCATAGGCAGGCGGAATGCTGATAGCACTCATGCCCACTCCGATTAGACCGAGCGCAAGCATCATCATAACTCGCTTCATTTGTTTCGACTCCTCGTTGAATTTTGGATTCGCACTCGAAACGCGCAGACAGTATTCCAAAAATCGTGACCGGGAGCAAAGAGCTGCAAACAAATTGTTACTCGGTGAACTCGACCATCACTTTGGTCTGATTGCTCGGGCGTGACAGCGCCGCGAATGCATTCGGCAATTCGTCGATTCCTATAACGTGAGTGATCATCGGTTCGGTGGATACCCTCCCCGCCGCCAGCATATCGATCGCGGTTTCGATTTCGCCGGGCTCCAGCCCCAGACTAAAGCGGACATCCAATTCCCGATTCATCGCCTGCATCGGGCGGAACGAATCGTCCTCCATACATACCCCGAGGACCACTATGCGTCCGCCCCGCCGCGCATAGGTGACCGCTTCGTCGAGCGTACCGCTCGCACCGATGCATTCGAAGATCACATCGGGAGGCGCGCCGGTCATTTCCTGAATCATCGCGGCAGGATTCTTCACCCGCGGATGTACGACGGCGTCGGCACCCATCGCGAGCGCCTTGTCGCGACGGCCATCAGCCATCTCGGAAACTACGATGGTCCGGGCGCCCGCGAAGCGCGCCCATTGTAGAGTTACCAGCCCAATTGGGCCCGCACCCATGATGACGCAGGTTTCCCCGGCCCGGAGCTGCGCGCGATGGACGCCATGCAGCCCGACCACCAGTGGCTCGACGGTCGCGCCGAGGCGATGACTCATGGTGGCTGGCATCTTGAAGCAACTGCCCGGCGTGGTTTTCATCTTCTCCGCGTAAGCGCCGGGGACATCGCCGAAGCCGACCCCCTTCATCTTGCGGCAGCGTGCGCTCTTGCCGGTCCGGCATGATTCGCATGCGCCGCACGCAACGTATGACATCACAACCACAGGATCGCCGGGTGCGAAGCCGGTAACGCCTGCCCCGATCTCGTCGACGACGGCGGAAAACTCATGCCCCATGATGGTGCCGGGCGGCATCTTGAAGCCGAATTTGGCGGCGTGCAGATCCGAGCCGCAGATGCCGCAATCGCGCACCCGCACCACCATTTCACCTGTCGCGGGCTTCGGGTCGGGGACTTCGACGACCTCGAGGAGCGCACCTGGAGCTTTGTAAACGCATGCTTTCATGATTCGTCCCTCTAGGAATTTCCAGGAAACTTCGGTTGTCGTCGTTCCTTCACCGCGCTGACGCCCTCGGCCACATCGGCGCCGAAAAACCCCAGCATCTCCAGCGCGAGCGACGCATCGAAGGCCGGGCCGAACATCCTGATCCAGTTGTTGAGCGCGCGCTTGGTGAAACGCGTCGCCTGCTGAGGTCCATTGGCGAGCTTGCGCGCGACCTCGAACGCCTTGTCCATCAGCTTGTCGGCGGGAGTGCATAGCGCGACGAGGCCGATTCGCTCCGCCTCTTTGCCATCGATGAAATCCGCGGTGAGGAGGTAGTACTTGGCCTTCGCCATCCCACACAGCAGCGGCCACAAGATGACCGCATGATCGCCGGCCGCGACACCGAGCCGCGTGTGGCCATCGGTGATACGCATCGTTTCGGAAGCAATCGGAATATCCGCCATGAATGCGACCGCGAGGCCCGCGCCGACCGCGACGCCATTGATCGCCGAGATGATCGGCTTCTCGCAGTTGAGCATGTTGTAGACGATGTCGCCGGCCTCCTTCAGCATGCCGCCGATTATCTTCGCGTTGCCCTTCATGTCCTCGATCATGTCGAGATCGCCGCCCGCCGAAAACGCGCGGCCCGCACCGGTGATGATCACGACGTTGGTCTTGTCGTCCTCGGCGACATCGAGCCAGACGCGGCTCAGCTCCCAATGGAGCCTACGATTTGTAGCATTGAGAACATCGGGCCGGTTGATGGTGATGAGCAGGATGCCGGGCTCGAAGCGCTCGAAGAGGAGATGCTGGTATTCGCTGTAATCCATGATGGACCTCGTGATGGTGCCGGAATTGATTGCGGATACCGTATGATCGTCGAGGCATCGTTCACAATGGGAATTACGATCGCGAGAACGCGGTCGTCAATCGGTTGGTCTACGCGCGCAAATAGATTTCGACGGTGTTAGTGATCCAGGTAGCGACCCCGCATCCGAAGCAGTCACGATCCTCGGTCCAGATGGGCAGATCGAGGGCGAGTGCCGTCGCAACGATAGGCCAATCATCGGGATCGCGCGATTGGATACGTTGTCGCGCGTCCTGCTCTCGATGTGCGTAGGTGCCTGGCCTGACGATCTCCATGATCTTCTCAATCTGCTGGAGAATCCGCAGCGACAGCGATTCGTCGAACCCATGGCGTTCACAAATGATCGGAATGTTGCGACGGGCATCGCTAACGCAGACCTGCGGACATAAAAAACGAACCTCGTCCTCAAATGCTTCAAGAACCGCTCGAACTCGGGTACCAAGAACCGCGTCTATGAGAATGTTCGCGTCAAGGACGAGACCTTTTGCAGGGAGATCCATTCATCATGGTGTAGCGGAAAAACCAAACGTGGAGCGCACACCACCTATGGTCTGCCTTGCGCCTTTTGCCAACGCGCAAATTCGGCTACGATTGCGTCTCCGTCGAGGCCTTTCTCGGCCAGCATCTTCTGAAGACGTTCAGCGTCTTTTCTCAAAGCCGCTTTTTCTTCTTCGGTGCGCTTGGGCTTGCGCAGCGGGATGAAGTATCCGACCTCGTCGCCGTGCCGCGTGAGCACAACCGGCGCGCCGCTCTCGAGGACGTACTTCGCGATGTTCTGCCGGAACTCGCGGATGCCAACGCGCTCGGTTTCCTTCGGGGGCTGCTTCGGTAAACTGGCCATTTGTGTACACCCGTGTACATCATATCGCGTCGCTTCAAGCTGAGCAAATGAAAACGGGGACCGCGACTGCGATCCCCGTTTGGTTCACGTGGTGAGGGTTGTGTCGATCAGCCGACCTGGCTGCCGACGACTGACACGAAGCTCACGCAGCGGCCCGGCGCGCCGCCGAGGTTGTGGGTCAGCCCCAACTTCGGATTCTTGATCTGGCGTGGTCCCGCTTCGCCGCGCAGCTGCAGCCACATTTCGTACATCATGCGCAGCCCCGAGGCGCCGATTGGATGTCCGAAGGACTTCAGTCCGCCGTCCGGATTGACCGGCAGCTTGCCATCGAGGTCGAAGTACCCGTCCATCACGTCCTGCCACGCGGTTCCGCGCTTGCTGAAGCCAAGGTCTTCCATCAGCACCAGCTCAGTCGGAGTGAAGCAGTCGTGCACTTCGGCCATACTGAGCTGTTCGCGCGGATTGGTGATGCCGGCCTGGTTGTAGGCATCTTTGGCCGAGGCCACGACCTCACGGAAAGTAGTGAAATCATACTCCTGCGAGAGAGGTCCTTCGGCCGGTCCTGCGACGAACGACAGTGCCTTCAAGTAGATGGGATGCTTGCAATACTTGTGTGCGTCCTCGGCACGAACCACGATCGCGGCCGCCGATCCGTCCGACACGCCCGAGCAATCCATGATGCCGAGAGGATCCGCGATTTTCGGCGAATTTCTGATCGTTTCCATTGAGACTTCTTTCTGGAACTGCGCCTTGGGATTTTTTGCGCCGTTCTTATGGTTCTTCCACGCGATGCGGGAGAGCACTTCTTTGCCCTTCTCCGCATCCAGGCCGTACTTTTTGAAATACGCGGGCGCGAGGAGCGAGAACGAAGCCGGCGCCGTCATGCTCCCTTCGGTGCCGTCATTGGGCGGTACGTTGCCGACGAGGCCCGAGTACCCGGAGTCCTTCAACTTCTCGACGCCGATCGCCATTGCCATGTCGAACGCGCCCGAGGCTACCGCGTAGGCGGCCTGACGCAGCGCTTCGGAGCCGGTGGCGCACATGTTCTCGACGCGGGTCACGGGTTTGAATTGAATCTTGAGCGGCTCCGACAGCGTCAGGCCAGAGATTCCCGAGCCCATGGTGCCGAGCCAGTATGCGTCGACATCGTCGGGTGTGACGCCTGCCGATTCGTACGCATCGTAGGCGGCCTGGACCAACAAATCCTCGGGGCCTTTGTCCCAATGCTCACCGAACTTGGTGCAGCCCATGCCGATGATAGCGACGCGGTCTTTGATTCCTCTGCTTGCCATTAGTCCCTCCTGGGATTTGCTAGCGCTTGGGTCGCGCCTTCCAAAAATAGTTGTGCACGCCTCCAGCCGTAAACAAGCGACGGAAGGTCATTTCCACTTCATCACCGATCGCGACCTTCTCGGGTTCGCAGTCGGTCATCTCACCTAAAAAGCGTCCTCCGCCCTCAAAATCTATCACAACATTGATGGTTGGGGGATTGAGCGAATAGGCCAATCTGTCGATGGCGTAGGTGGCGATTCTGGCCGTGCGGTCCGCGAACGAATACGGCTCCATGTCGCGGGATTGGCACTTCACGCATACCAACTGTGGCGGAAGCTGCGGGGTCCCGCATTTTTTGCACCGCGATCCAATGAAACCGTACTTCCAGCGCTCGCTGCGCAGCATCGGCGGTCCAGCGGGACGATCTGGATCGGGACGGCGCGGCGGCTCGGTGGGAAGAATCTCGCGCCACTTCAGGTAATTGCCGTAGGAGACATCGCCCTTCGATTCGATTTGCTGGCCGACCGAGCGCGTCGGTTTGAAACTCGCAACCGCTGGCGTGATTTTTAGCACCATCGCATCGGCGCCGTCGGCGACGCTTACCACCAGGATGCGATCGCCCGGTTTCGCCGTTGGCAGGATGCCCGTTAGCATCAGCCCGATGTGCGCGGCGCCGGTCTGCCCCACGGTAGGCGCGAAGGAATCGGCAAATTTCGACGGTTCGAGCTTCAGCGCACGTGCCACCTCATCGATAGCGCGCGGGTTGGGTGTATCGATGACGATCTTCGCGAGGTCGGTGGGCGCGAGTTTGACCTTTTCCAGCACCGTCTTGATGACTTGCGCGAGGATCGGGCCGTGGCTCTGGGTCAGCGTGAAGCGCTCTTCCCAGCTATGCCCGAAGCGCTCGCCCGGAGCGCGCCAGGTATCGAGGATTTCACGCGTCATCGAGGCGGTTGCTTCGATTTCCGCGATCACGTTGTCATTGCCGAACACGAATGCCGCGGCGGCGTCGCCGTTGGATTGCTCAGCTTTGCCCTCGGGAGCGGCGAGCCGGCAATCAGCCATCGCGACGACGGCTTGCTTAGCACCCGCTTTGACCGCATCGGAAGCCTGCAACATCGCGGAGAGGCCGGCGCGAACCGAGCCGGTGCAGTCGGCGGCGCGAATCTCGGCCGGAAGCAATGTCGCGGCGCCGAGAGTCGCGGCATTGAGCTTCTCGCCGTATGGCGGTGTGGTAGTAGCGAAGAACAGTGCCTGGGTATCAGCCGCTTTCGCCCCACGCAACGCATCGCGGGTCGCCTCGACCGCCATCGAGACCGAATCTTCGTCGAAGCTGGCGACCGAGCGTTCGCCCTTGCCGGCGGCGACGCCGAGTACCTGCCCTATCGCGGCGCGCTTGAGGCGGCGGTAGGGAACATATGAACCGTAAGAAACAATTCCTGCCATGGCGGGATTAAAGGACGCATTGGCAGGTCCGGTCAACCGCCGAGTTCTCTTTTACAAGCGGCGAAACCCGCGAAGTCGCCCCGCTTTTCGATCAAAGGTAAGCGTGTGTTCACATCCCCGTCGTAGATTCACCAGCCCGATCAGGACATCCGGAAAGTCTGCGCCCGCATTGTATTGATTGAGCGCCTCGCGCACTTCCTCCCGCTCTTCGATGCTGAGATTTGTCGCACGGATGATTCCACTCAGAGCGAGCGAGACTTGCTCACGTGCATATCCGTAAAAACCCTCCAGCACCCACACCAGCTCACATAGGACGACCTGATCTACGAAGCCGGGATTCTCGTCAGTGCAGAATCGCGTCAGGAGATCCGTTGCGGTGCGTGATTGCTCGGGATCGTCTTGAACCAGAAAGCGCACGAGGATGTTGGTATCAATGCCCCTCATCCGGATCCGGCAAACTTGCGGGCCGCGCGTTTTCGAATCGCGGCATCCATCTCTTCCAGCGAGGCGCGACGAGGCGCAGGGGCCAAGAGTCCCTTCAAAGAAGCGATGTCTACATTCAGAGGAACGAGGCGGACCTTTCCGTCCTTCTCGACGACGAATTCAATTCGATCGCCGGCCTTCAGCTTCAGGTGTCGCCGGATTTCTCCGGGAATTGTCGTCTGTCCTTTTCTGGTGAGGGTTGAGACCGGCATAATTTTGTTCCTTACTTCCGACGTTAGCCCTTACCCATTCTTGAAGCGAGACCTGCCCGCGCAAATTCCTCGCCTGGCGATTTCGCGCTTGTTCGATGTTTCCCCATCCACTACCTTTCAGGGACGGGTGCCTCATCAGTCGTTAGAGGCTCCGCAGCAATTTCGATAGCGAGGTAGACCTTTGGCCACCGGCAGCGTTCGCTCCGAGAAAATCTGGATGGACGGCGAGATGATCCCGTACGACCAGGCTAACGTGCACGTCCTGACCCATAGCCTTCACTACGGGTTGGCCGTCTTCGAGGGAATGCGGTGTTACAAGGGCGATGACGGCCGGTCCGCGATCTTCCGCGGCCATGAGCACATTCGCCGGCTGCTCGAGTCGGCGCTCATCTGCGAGATGCCGATTCCCTACAGTGGCGAGGAACTCATCAAGGCTTGCGCGGACGTGATCAGGATTAACAAGTTCGCCGAATGTTACCTGCGCCCGATCGGTTTCTACGGCGACGGCGAGATGGGGCTTTCCTCGCGCGCTAACAAGACTCGCGTGGCGATCGCCGCGTGGCCATGGGGCGCGTACCTCGGCGCGGAGAGCATCGAAAAGGGCGCGCGCCTGAAGACTTCGTCGTTCGTGCGATTCCATCACAATTCGATGATGCCGCTGGCGAAAGTCTCGGGGCACTACGTCAACTCGATCATGGCCGGCTATGAAGCGCGCCGCGGCGGCTACGACGAAGCGCTGTTGCTCGACACCGAGGGCTTCGTCGCCGAGGGTAGCGGCGAAAACATTTTTGTGATTCGCGACGGCATCGTTCGCACACCCCCGCTCACCAACGCGCTGGGCGGCATCACGCGCGATTCGGTAATGAAGATTCTCAAGGATGAGGGCGTCGAGGTAATCGAGCAGTTGTTCGGTCGCGACGCCATCTACATCGCCGATGAATGCTTCATGACCGGCACCGCGGCTGAGGTGACGCCGGTCACCGAACTGGACGATCGTAAGGTCGGCAGCGGCAAGCCCGGGCCCATCACGCTTAAGGTTCGCCACGCGTTCGATAGTGCATTGCGCGGACGCGATCCCCGCTATAGAAGTTGGCTTTACTACGTTTAGCCGCGTCGGCGGGGGAGAAAATGAGAGTGCTTCTGATCGCGTCTTTGGCGGCGATTGTCGTTATCGCGGCGGTGGTTGTTTTGCGGCCGCGCGTCGCGCGCGCGGACGTCCTCAAGGAGGGAGACCTCGCGCCCGCCATAACCACACAAATGGTAAGCGGCGAGCAGATCACGCCCTTCTCTTTGGCCGATTATCGAGGCAAAAAGGTCATCCTCTACTTCTATCCCAAGGATGACACCCCCGGATGCACCAAGGAGGCGTGCTCGTTCCGCGACGGCTTCTCGAAATTCCAGGCCGCCGGGCTGACGGTGCTCGGATGCAGTGTCGACAGCGAGGATGCTCACAAGAAGTTCATCAAGAAATACAACCTCCCGTTTCCGCTGCTGCTCGATCCGGACAAGAAAATCGCGACCGAATACGGCGTGGCCAACGGCATTCCGATCCTCGGGCTCGACAAGCGCGTGACCTACGTAATCGATGAAAATGGGCGCATCCTGAAGGTCTATCCGAAAGTGGATCCCTCGATTCACGCGACCGAAATTCTTTCCGCGCTCCCGCCACCACCTCCCGCGGCAGCGTCGCCCGCCGCGACCGAGGCTCCGAAATAGCGGTTAGGGCCGTACGATCACTTCGGCGGGCGAATAACCGAGGCTGACCGCGAGCATCACCGCGCCCGCTGCGAGCCGGTCGCCGTCGCCTTCGCGCCGCGCCATCCCATTGAGCAGCTCAATATGCGCGGTTATTGTCTCGTCAATGCCATCCGAGCCGCATCCATGCGCGTCCGGGTCGAACATGGCATCGATGATTGGGTTCGAGTCGCAGCCGTTTTCTCGCAGCGCCTCGACCACCGCTCGCCGCCAGAACTCGCGCGGCTCGAATCGTTCGAAATCCACCAGTGCTGGAACACGCTCGCGGAAGACCGGAATCAATCGGCTATATCGCCCGAGCGCCGCGAGATAGTGGGCGGTTTCGTTCGCATCGATGAAGTCGCCGGCAGTGGATTCAGTGCCGTAGACCCCGAGCGATCCTTCGGCAGGATCAAGCGCGATCAGCTGGTCGCCGAGCGCGCTGCGTTCAAGTCCGAGCGGATAGAGTCGGCATGCGAGCGGACGCCCTCGATGTAAGGTGCATCGCGATCCATCGAGAGCCGCGCACATCCCCTCGGGAAGAAAGCGCAGGATAGAGCCGCGTCGGATCGTATAGCCGCGCACGATTTCGCCGGTGCTGAAACCGGTTGCACGCGCCATCCGCAATACATCGTACGGCGAGAGCGTGATGACCTTGTTATGGCAGCACCGCCCGCACTGATTGCATTGGTATGAAAAGCGAGAAGTGCGATCCATAGCCGACGTGACTCCGTTGGCGCCAGGCATTGTGCTACGAATAGTGAGGTCGCGCAGCATGGGCATCTCAATCGAATTTGAACTTCCTGCCAAGATCCGCAAAAAGGGGGCGTGGTTCATTTCGTCGTGTCCGCTTCTCGACGTTTTCTCGCAAGGACATACACGCGAGCAAGCTGAGCGGAACCTGGTAGACGCGCTCGCGTCGTTTCTAAGCAGTTGTTACGAACGCGGAACGCTCGACGTGGTGCTGCGCGAATCTGGCTTGGTTCCAGCACGCGGGCTGAAGTCTCGCGGAACTAACGCGCGAGGCGACGGAACGGCGGTCAGGGTGCCCCTTCCATTTGCGGTACGAAGCAGGAAACGGCCAGCTGCTGCGTCGTAATTCAATCAGCACTTCTCAAGTAGCTTCAAAAAGCGAGACCGCGACATCCGGGCCGTCCGCATATTGGCGAGGATTATGTCGAGGCCGATTTCGGAATACGCAGGAATCACAACCGGTCGAAGAGTCCCCGATTTTTCGCCGATCCAGTGATCACCCTTGCCCTTTCGGAATACGAATCCATCCATCTCAAAGACACACCGCAACCGCCGCTATGATAGTGGAGCTATTCGCATACATGGTTCTTCTAGCAAAAAGGGACGCGATTTCTTTCAGGTGCAATTGCACGGCATTCAGCTACCTAATCCCCAACGTCTGAGCTACAGTCTCAACGAAACGCAGATTAACGGAGCATCTCTAACCGATGGATTTTCAATATAGCCCCGAACAGGAAGCATATCGCGCCAAGGTCCGAGCCTGGCTCGAAGCCAATCAGCCCGCGAAACTCGAATCTTCCGACGCTGACAGCATGGGCGGCGACGATCGCCAATGGAAACGCCTTAAGGAATGGCATAAGCGCCTCTATCAGGGCGGTTGGATGGGGCTGACGTGGCCTAAGGAATACGGCGGTCAGCAAGCGACCTTTATCGAGCAGGTCATCTTCCAGCAGGAGTTGGGACGGCTGAATCTTCCCTTCGGATGCAACGTGCTGGGCGTCATCATGACCGGGCCCGCGTTGATGCAATGGGGCACGGACGAACAGAAAAAACGCTACCTCGAGCCGATCATCTCGGGCGAGGAAATCTGGTGCGAGGGAATGTCAGAGCCCGGCGCCGGCTCCGATCTCGCCAACATCCAGATGCGCGCGGTACTCGACGGTGACAATTTCGTCGTCAACGGCCAGAAGGTTTGGACCACCGTCGCGCATCGCGCCGATTTTTGTCAGCTCTTCGTGCGCACCGACCCCGACTTGCCGAAGCATAAGGGAATGAGCGCTCTACTGGTCGACATGAAGGCGCCTGGCGTGGTCGTCAAGCCACTGAAGCAAATCAGTGGCGATGCTGAATTCAACGAGATCTTTTTTGAAGACGTGCGGGTGCCCAAGGAGAACCTGCTTGGCCCCGTCAACATGGGTTGGCAGGTCTTGGTCTCGACGCTGATGCACGAACGAATTGGAATCGGCGAAACGCTGGGCGGCAGCGAGCAGTTGCTTACTCATATCGTCGACCTCGCGAAACGTAACAACCTCAACGGGAAACCAGCGCTCGAGGATCCCGCGGTTCGGCAACAGATCGCGCAATTCGCGTGCGAGGTCGCCGCGAAAAAGTATAGTGGGATGCGGAGCCTCACCAAGCGGCTCAAGGGTCTGCCCCCCGGCGCCGAGGCCTCGATCTCCAAGATGGTGTCGACGGAGTTGTCCCAACGGATGGTCAAATATTCGACACGTCTCTTGGGTGAATATGCTTTGCTGGAGCGGCGATCGCCCCTGGCCCCCGACGGCGATTGGCTGCGCCGAATCCTCGCGAGTGAATCGATGACGATCGCCGGTGGAACTTCAGCAGTTCAGCGCAACATGATCGGCGAGCGAATCCTGGGACTGCCCAAGGGATAACATTCGCGAAAAATATCTCGTGAGGGTGTATATCCATCGCCCTCCTTTTTTCTGCTTTACTGAGGGCACGTTTGTTGCTCTCATCTGCGGCAACGCGAGCATCTAAATCGTTGCGCTCGTATTGGCGGACGAATTTTTAAAATTCTAGTCGTTCGAGTTTTTCGGAACGCTTCAAAACGAAAATGCGTTCCCGAGGCTCCGGAGGTTATCGTCTCATGGGTGGGAAGCTAACCGGCCGTCGAGCGCTCTACTGGTCTGTCGTAGTAGTGGCGCTCACGCCAATTTTTACCGCATCGATCACACTCGCTGCCGATGCATCCCCGCAGGTCAATGGCGCCGATGTTTCGTGGCTCCTGACCTCATCCGCACTCGTTCTGATGATGACGATCCCGGGTCTGGCGCTTTTTTATGGCGGATTGGTGCGGCGCAAAAATGTCTTATCTACCTTGATGCAATGCTTCATTCTCGCCGGCGTCATCTCCATCGAATGGGTCTTGTTCGGCTATAGCCTTGCATTTGCACCAGGTAGCTCCTTTATAGGTGGGTTAGCATGGCTAGGGCTATCCGGCGTGAGCGCCTCCGAGCCCTTCGCGGCTTATTCACCGACGGTGCCCCATCAGGCTTACATGATCTATCAATGTATGTTCGCCATTATTACGCCCGCGCTGATCGCCGGCGCGATTGCCGAGCGGATGTCCTTTCGCGGCTTCCTGATGTTCACCGTGCTGTGGTCGGTCCTCATCTACAATCCCCTCGCGCATTGGGTATGGGGCGTCGATGGATGGCTCCATCAGCTCGGCGCGCTCGATTTCGCCGGCGGAACGGTGGTCCACATTTCGTCGGGCACCGCGGCCCTCGTCGCCGCCATCTTCCTCGGCAAGCGGATGGGATATCCGCGCGAGCATATGCAACCGCATAATGTCGTCCTCAGCGTCACCGGCGCCGGATTGTTGTGGGTTGGATGGTTCGGCTTCAATGCGGGCAGCGCGTTGGCCGCCAATGGACTCGCAGTTTCGGCATTCGTCGCGACGCATCTGGGAGCGGCCGCCGCGGCGCTCGGATGGATGTCCGCGGAATGGGCCGCGACCGGCAAGCCGACTGTGCTGGGAGCGGCCAGTGGCGCGGTCGCCGGGCTGGTCGCAATCACGCCCGCCTCGGGATTCGTGGCGCCGGTTCCCGCGATCATCATCGGCCTGGCGGCGGGCGTGATTTGCTTTTTGGCAGTGCGGATGAAGCCGCGCTTCGGCTATGACGACGCTCTCGATGTGGTCGGCGTGCATGCGGTAGGTGGAATCTTCGGCGCGCTCGCCACCGGACTGTTCGCCAGCGTGCTGGTGAACCCGGCGGGCGCCAATGGACTGCTTTACGGAAACCCGCGCCAGCTAGGCATCCAGGCGGTGGGCGTGCTCGCGACCATCGCGTTTTCTGCCGTCGGCAGCTCGATCCTGCTCAAGCTGACCGATGCGCTGGTGGGAATTCGCGTCAACGAGGACGAGGAACATATCGGCCTCGACCTGAGCCAGCACAATGAGAGCGCGTATGCAGTGGAGGGGTGATGGAGAATCAGCCTGTGACCTAGCGATTCTGCATGGTCTGAAAGAGAAACGGAGCGGCCTCCGCCATCATCTCGCCGATAATCTCGGACAGCGGCTTGCTCGGCAGCGCGAGCTTTTCGGTCAGGACCGTGATGATTTGCAGATACTTTTCTTTGGTCTCATTGCTGATGGCGCTCATCCGGATATCTTCCATCACTTCGATGTAGCGGCGATGCGCGTCGTAGATTTGCTGATCGAGGGGGTCGCTGAACTTGTGGCCTCGCGGCATGGCGTGCTCCTTGGGGGTCAACCTCCGTTCGAAACGGGGAGTTCCAACCTTCACCGAATATAGCAGCCCGCCCGATTCCTCAGAACCGTAGGCGCGCCAACGCAAAAGCGGTGGCGCGCCGAGGTCGGCGCGCATCATTCCTGGATGCGCGGCACGCTTCTCGCGCAACCCAAGAGCGAGAACCGCGCCGCGCCCCCACCTCACCCCGCACTGCCCCGCATCGTCGATTCCGATTAAGATGTCCCAATGAAAAAAAGACTTCGTGCCGGTAACTCCCGGCGAAATGCTCAAGGAAGAATTCCTCGCCGAGTATGGGCTGTCACAGAACCAGCTTGCGAAGGCGATCGGAATCTCACCCAATCGCATCACTGAAATCGTAAATGGCCGGCGCCGGATAACCGCGGACACTGCGCTCCGCCTGGGTCGCTATTTCGACAACAGCCCGGAGTTCTGGATGAACCTTCAGGGCCACTATGATCTGAAAATGGCGCGCAAGAATCTGAAGCCATCGGTGGCGGCCAAAATCAAATCTCGTCGCGCGGCCTGACCGCTTGCGTTAGCCGGGTTATCTGGAGATTCTCCGAAAACCTCGCCGCCCCGACGAACTATGGACCAAACCCGCCTTATTAGGAGCTGTGTCGCGCAGTCGTCGCGCACTGTTGCGCTACCGTCGCGCGACAGGTGGATTCGGCATGTTTCTAAAGCTACCTATATTTCTCTCACGCTAACAGACAGCTTGGCTCAGCGCTTGCTTTACCTACGATTCGTCGAGAGTCATCAGCCTCCAGTCTTCGGACACCCCCTCCCAGCTGGAGCTGATGGCTCTCTGACCCTAAATCTTCAAGTCACCGGGAGCGACCAAAACCACACCCTCCCACTCCTACTACCTCGGTCGAGCCCGGTGACTTCCTTCCGCCCCGCACATATGACGTAAAGCTGGCGACTCCAATCTGAAGCTATCGGTAGCGGACGAAATCAAATCTCGTCGTGCGCCGCGACTGGATAATTGACCCTTAGCTCTGGAATTCCACCTCTGCCTCTTCCTCCGGCCCGGCCCCCAACGCGATGCTTTTGCCCACCGCCTCTACAATGCTAGTCAGCACGCCCTCCAGATTTCGCAATACATCATCATTGCAGAATCGGATCACTCGGAATCCATTTGCTTCCAGCCGCCGTGTCCGTACCGCATCTTGCTCGATCTCGTCGGCATGCTGGCTGCCATCGATCTCGATAACCAACCGATGTCTGAGGCAGCAGAAATCCGCGATGTGGCCGCCAATTGGATGCTGGCGGCGGAACTTGAGACCATCCAGTCGTTTGGCGCGAAGGTTTTGCCAAAGCAGGCTTTCGGCCTCGGTCTGTTCGCGGCGCAGACGACGCACATCGGCACGCAGTTGTTCGGGAGTGCGCATGACACAATGTGGTATGGCAGAGTCTGGAAGTTGACCATAGAGAGACAGAGCAGTAGTGCAACGGCGTCCAGAGCTGAGCCGCCTGAATACCCCTCCCCCGTTGATCGGGGGAGGTGGACCAGCGCGATTCATGCGATGGCTGCGTGCATGAATCGTGATGGGCCGGAGAGGGACCTCAGCTCTGGATTCTGCTTCCGACGCATTTGCAACGTCACCTAAGATGTCGGCCTGATTCGACCAAAGCCGTTTGAACTTTCCAGTACATTGCCCCGATGGCAGTGCGTCTGCTACCAGATACGAAATCGGCTTGGCTAATGGTCAGCGATCAACAGACATGGCGCTAATAGTTTGCCCGGCCTGCAACCACAGCATCTCCGATGCCGCGATCGCTTGTATCTGGTGCGGCCGCCCCAACCAGCCGGTAGTCCCTGTTCACGAAAATAGAACCCTCGAAGCGCAACAATCGATCTCTGACTCGGTGATTGCTGAAAGAAGGCCACCGTTTTTTGACCCCATAGCGATTCACAAACTGGTCGTGATGTCGGGCTTCACCTTCGGTATTTACCAAATCCACTGGTTCTACAGACAATGGAACTATATTCGAATGTCCGAGCGGCGGGGATTTAATCCAGCCATCAGAGCGTTGTTCAATGGGATATTTGCGTACCCGCTTTTTCGGGCCATCAAACAACAAGGAATCGCGCGCGGAGTTAGGTTCCGATGGAGCCCGGTCGTGCTAGCCATTCTATGGATCAGCTTAACCATATTTTCGGTCGGGACAGGTCTTCGAGGATTTGTCGGATTCGCAGCCGTTTTGCCGTTGATCATCGTGCAATCTGATATTAATCGGCTCAACAATCGCGAATCCATTGATGGCCGCTACAACGGAGCAAACATAGTAGGCATCGCGATTGGCGCAGCCCTGTGGACGCTCCTTAGTCTAGGCGCTTATGTTCTCCTCACCAAAGGCTCTGTTACCAAGGGCGGGTAGGCCCGCCACGTATTGGGGAAAATCCTGTTTGAGAAATAAGGTTCGCTGAATCCCTTCGACGTTGAGCGGTCTGGGGGGATCGAACGGAAAACCAGAATCCAGCGCGGCGGTCCCTCTCCGACCCGTCACGATTTTCGCTTCGCAGCCATCGCGAAAATCGCGCCGGGCCACCTCCCCCAATCAATGGGGGAGGCGAAAATTGGGGCTCGACCCAGTAGCGCAAGTCGTGGCGAAATTCGGCATGAAAGACCGCGAGCCAGACCATTTGGCAAATGCGAACTCACGCCGCAGCACGAGGGGGTAGCGCACGTCATTTCGGTTTGCGCAGCCCGCTTCTCCCGCGAAATCCACTACAAGATGATGCCGGTTATGCGCGCGCTTTTCATCGAGACCAATTTGAGCCCCGTCAAGCCGATGCTCGCGTTCATGGGCCGCTGCGCGAATGAGCTTCGGATGCCGCTGTGTAGAGGTCCGCGCCGGCCTCCGACCACCTCCGCACCGCGGTAAAGGAATTGAAGCTCGTCTAACGGTAAGCTCTAACGGTGAGATGAGCAGAACACTCGGCGGTTTTGGAAATTCGGCTTGTGCACGTCGCGTGACTGGAGAAGAATTTCCTCGGAAGCAAAGCAATCTCGTCGGATACAGAGAATGCGACAAAGAATTTGTCCAGATGTAATTGCCTGAAGCACTTCATTACGACGTCGAATCATATTTTGGCTCCGCCACAAGCGAGGGCTGTTTCGATTATTTTACGCCCTGTAGCCGTTCAAACAAGTTTGCCTTAAACCGAATCGTCTAAAAAAAAGCCGGGCGGCGATGCCGTCCGGCCCTTAGTCGATTGATACTTCTGTCGTCTAATCGAACATCAACACCGTGCGCGCGACCTCGCCCGCCTTCATCGCGCGGAACGCCTCGTTGACGTTCTCCAGCTTGCCGCGCCCGCTGATCATGTCATCGAGGTTGAGCCACCCCTGCTGGTAGAATTCGATGAGCCGCGGCATGTCGATGCGGAAGCGGTTGGAGCCCATGAAGCATCCCTGGATGCGCTTTTCGAAAGACACGGCGCTAATAGTTTGCCCGGAATGCAACCACAGCATCTCCGATGCCGCGATCGCTTGTATCTGGTGCGGCCGCCCCAACCAGCCGGTAGTCGTTGTTCGCCAAATAGAACCCTCGAAGCGCGCGCACCTCCGCATGAAAAAATGAACCTTCCTAAAACACCACCGGCAGCTCGAGGTACTCGCGATAGATGAAATCGCGATGCTCAAGCAGCGCGGGCGACATCGCAGCTGCGACCGCCGGGTCCTTTTCGGTGTACATGATGCGGAACGAATCCGCCATCGGACACAGCTCGACTGGGAGTGGCCGAATGATCGCGGAAAACGCCGCCCAATAGATGTCGAGGGCGGTCAGCCGATCGCCGATGAAAAACTTGCTCCCCCTCGCCTTCTGTCGTTCGATGCGCGTGGAAAGATATTTCAGAATCGATGCGGATCGCGCCGGCGCCGCGGCCACCGCCTCCGGCGTGTATCCGTACTTGCCGCCGAAGCGTTTCCAAAAGTTGCGCGTCCGATCATCGGTCTTCGGATGGTTGACCGTTTCATCGATGAGGATGTGACGCCGTTGCCATCCGAGGCCATTCTCGCCGGTGATCTCATTGATGGTGCCGAACATCGACACGCGGTCATCCGCATGCGACGGAATCAGCGCGGGCTCGGGCTGTAATCGCTCGGCAAGGTAGAGCTGCTCGATCCAGGTCGAGCGTGGACGCTCATCATTCCAGATCGCGACCGGCGCGCTCGATTGCGCCGTCCACTCGATGAGTTCACGCGGCGATCCGTCCTGACCCGCCGATGCGACCGGGGTGTAGGGAATCTTCTTCACATGGAAAATCCCCTTGCAGGCTTCCCGCCACGGACCCGGCACCGCGTTCGCGCCGAGGATGAGGCGCAGGCCCGCCAGCGCCTTGGCTTCCTGGATGGATGCGTATTTCAGTTTGATATCGGTCAGCGCGATTTGGTCCGCCATCGTTTTCTCCTGAGCTGAAGTTCCGTCCTGCCCCATCATGCAAGATTGCGCGCGACTTTCAAATTGAACATGCCCCTGCTATCGAACGGGAAGGCTCGCGGGAGGTTCCCATCGATGGATCGTTTGAAAGGCAAAGTGGCGTTGATTTCCGGTGGCGCGCGCGGGCAGGGCGCGGCCGAGGCGCGATTGTTCGTCAGCGAAGGCGCGAAGGTGGTCGTCGGCGACGTGCTCGACGAGGTGGCCAATGCGCTCGCGAAGGAGATCAACGCGAAGGCGCGCGCGGTGGTCGCGGTCCATCTTGACGTGACGCGCGGGACCGACTGGCGCAATGCGGTCGCGGCCTGCGAGCGCGAATTCGGCGGCCTCGATATCCTGGTGAACAACGCCGGCATCTTCAACACCTCGGGCCTCGAGGACACCAGCGAAGAACTGTGGGACGCGATCGTCAACATCAACCAGAAAGGCGTGTGGCTCGGGATGAAGGAGGTCGTGGCCGCGATGAAACGGCGCGGTGGCGGCTCAATCGTGAACATCTCCTCGGTCGCGGGACTTACCGGTTCGCAAGGCTCGACCGCGTATCACGGGACCAAGGGCGCGGTGCGATTGCTGACCAAGTCCGCGGCGGTGCAATACGGCCGCGATGGGATCAGGGTCAACTCAGTTCATCCGGGGCTCATCAACACCACGATGATCGACATCATTCCCAAGGAACAACGCGAGTACATCGTGAAAAATGTCCTGCCGCTGGGCCGCGAGGGCACGCCGGAAGACGTTGCGAAGCTGGTGCTGTTTCTTGCCAGCGATGACTCCTCGTATTGCACCGGCGCGGAGTTCGTGGTCGACGGCGGCCTGACCGCGCAATAAGGAAACCATGATGCCTACCGCGGAAGAAATCGCGCGCGAGCTGGAAAGCTTCTATCGCCACTACATCGAGGTCTTTAATCGCGAGGACGAGCGTTTCTTTGATTGCTTCGCGCATCCGTATGCGGCGATTTCCGGCGCGCGCGGACTCGCGGCAGTCGCCAACGACGACGACAATCGCAAAGGTTTTCGTCACACCATGACCACGCTTAGAGAACGCGGATGGGTGCGGTCGGGTATCGATAGCATCAAGACCTGGGCGCTGGCGGAAAATCTCGGGATGATTGTTTCGGACGTGACGCGCTACAAGTTTGATAATTCAGTGCTGGAACACATTCGCGCCTGCTATATGGTTCGGCGCGACGGCGCATCGTGGAAGATTGTGACTATCAGTGAGGTGAAGGCGCCGTTTCTCGGCCCCGGCGACCTCGCACGATCCTGAAAAGCGATAAATCTTAGGAGGTTCTCATCATGGCCAAATACACATTTCTTGCGCTGACTAATCCGGTCGAAGGTAAAGAAGCCGAGTTCAACGAATGGTACGACCAGCATCACGTTCCCGACGTGATCAATGTTCCCGGTTTCGTCAGCGGACAACGCTTCAAGCTGACTGACAGTCAGTTTGGCGGCGAGGCCAGCAAGGCCTACAAGTATCTCGCGGTCTATGAGATCGAGACCGACGATATCGCGGCCACCATCAAGGAGCTGCGCGCGCGCGGAGGCACGGCCGATATCACACCTACCGACGCACTCGACGGCAAGCGGGTGGCAACCTATATGTTCACGCCGATCAAGGAAAAAGTGATGGCGAAGGACGTGAAGCGCCCGCGCCGCGCCGCTTGAAATAGCTCTCCGTCTCGCGACGTGGAGAAGACAATGAGCGAGCAGACCTCCGGGCAGATTCACGATCGCCTCGGCCATCCGGTTATCGATGCCGACGGTCATTACGTCGAGTTCGGCCCCGACATCCTTGAGTATCTCAAAAACGTTGCGGGCCAACGGGTTGCCGATGCGTTCAAGGCGCCGCACGATTCCTTCGGCAAGTCGATTCGGATGACGCCCGAGGAGCGCCGCGACCGAGGTATCCCGCAGGAGGGCTTCTGGGTGATTCCGACGAAGAACACCCGCGATCGCGCGACTGCGATTCTTCCGCGCCTGTTGTATGAACGCCTCGATGAATTCGGCATCGATTTCACGGTCCTGTATCCGTCCTGCGGATTGATCATGGTGCCGATGGAGGATGAGGAGTTGCGCCGCGCGACCTGCCGCGCCTTCAACATGTATCTGGCCGACCGCTTCCGCGAGTTCCGCGACCGCATCACGCCCGCCGCGGTGATTCCGATGTACACGCCCGACGAGGCGATCGCGGAACTGGAGTATGCGGTTAAGACGCTAGGTCTCAAAGTGGTGATGATGGGGCATCCGGTGCGCCGTCCTATCGCTGCGGTGCAGCGCACGATCCCGCAGGCGGCGCGCTGGGCGCGATGGGTGGACGCATTCGGCATCGATAGCCCTTATGACTATGACCCGGTGTGGAGAAAGTGCCAGGAGCTGGGCGTCTCACCCTCCTTTCATTCCGGCTCGCGCAGCTTCGGGTTTCGCGGCTCGTTCAGCAACTTCACCTACAACCACATCGGTCATTTCGCCGCCGCGCTGGAGGCGATCTGCAAGTCGCTGTTTCTCGGCGGCGTGACCCGGCGCTTCCCCGACCTCAAGATCGGATTCCTGGAGGGCGGGGTCGCGTGGGCCTGCATGCTGTACAGCGATCTCATCGGGCATTGGAAGAAACGCAACCGCGCGGCGCTCGAGGAAGTGAATCCGGCGAACCTCGATCGCGCGATGTTTCGCGATCTGCTGGTTAAATATGGTGGCCACGAGTTAGCGGCGCGGTATGACGCCGACGAAGCTCCGCTGGAGTCGTTCTACACGCCCGCGCCGCCCCTGTCGCAGGATCCCGACGACTACGCGCGATGCGGAATCGCGCGCGCATCCGATATCAGCGAGTTATTCACCCGCAACTTCTACTTCGGATGCGAGGCGGATGATCCGCTGAATTCCTGGGCTTATGCCGATAAGGTGAATCCATTCAAGGCGCGGCTTAAAACCCTGATGGGGTCGGACATCGGGCACTTCGACGTGGTCAACATGGCTGATGTCTTGCGCGAGGCCTACGAGCCGGTCGAGGAAGGTCTGATGACGCGCGATGACCTGCGGGATTTTCTCTTCACCAATCCGGCGCGGTTCTTCGGCGAAGCCAATCGCGATTTCTTCAAGGGGACCGCGGTCGAAAACGCGGTAAAAAGATTGCTTGCTACACCCGCCGTCGAACCGAAGCAGACCTAGTGAGGTGTCGCTCGGCTCATCGAGCGGCGCCGGGAGGTCGCTATCGGACCTGAAAGGTGCGCAGCGAGTCCGGCCCGAGACTGCTCGGTTTCCGTGAAAATCCAGAGGAAGACCAAGAAGCAGAATTCCATAGTCGCGCGAGGACGCGCTGGATAAGGTCCCACTCCAGGTTCCTCGCAGACTCGGAACCAACCTCGCCCATCGGGCGAGGGGTAAGGATCGGACGAGGATAGGAATCGGGCGAGGTTTTATATTTCATGCTGCGATGCGACCGCGCCGACGAAGTCTCAAAGGCCTCGAGCGGCTGATTTCTTAAATCATCGACCGATTTTTTGGCTCTCGCCGGATCTTTAACCCTCGCCCGATGGGCGAGGTTGCGGCATTTGATGCCGCTGGAGTGGGACCTTATACAGCGCGCGTTGCGCGCGCGATTCAGGAAATCTTTTCTGTGGCTGGATCGCCGGGGGCGTTTCCAGATGCGCGGAAGATTCAGAAGCAGAATTCCATAATCGCGCGAGGACGCGCTGAATAAGGTCCCACTCCAGGTTCCTCGCAAAGCCTCGGAACCAACCTCGCCCATCGGGCGAGGGTAAGAATCGGGCGAGGATTAAGGAGCCGAGTTGCGATAAGAAGCTGTCCGCCTTACACTAATTGTTATCGCCGGTTGCCCGCATGTTTGACGAAGAACGAAACTGCACGGGTTGGAGCGCGATGAGGCGCGAAGGCTGCGGCGTAATCAAAGCGATGCCGAGTATGCGCTCTGGAGCGAACTTCGCGCCCACAAGTTCCGCGGTCTCAAGTTCCGACGACAGCATCCAATCGGCCGGTATATCGTCGATTTTTGCTGCATAGATAAACAATTGATCATCGAGCTGGACGGCTCGCAACATCTCGAGAGCGGGAAATATGATGAACGGCGGACCGCGTTTCTCAATCGACAAGGATTTCGGGTGGTGCGGTTCTGGAATCACGAAGCATTGTTGGGAATGGAAACGGTGCTTGAAAGACTCGAGCGGTTGATTTTTTAAATCCTCGCCTGATTTTGACCCTCGCCCGATGGGCGAGGTTGCCTGCGAGGCTCTGCGAGCGGGCTGGAGTGGGACCTTATACAGCGCGCGTTGCGCGCGCGATTCAGGAAATCTGATTCTGCGGCTGCTCCGTTCTTCGCGACAATCCAGTCGAAGGCAAAGAACCAGAATTCCATAATCGCGCGAGGACGCGCTGAATAAGGTCCCACTCCAGGTTCCTCGCAGACTCGGAACCAACCTCGCCCATCGGGCGAGGGTAAGAAGCGCGCGAGGGGTAAGGTCGGGCGAGGTCCAAAAAGCTAAATTGCTGTAGAAGCCATCAACTTGACACTAAAGATAAACTCGAGCGCCTGATCTTTAGATTTTCCTAATCCGGTTCGCTCTCTTTACCCTCGCCCGATGGGCGAGGTGGGTCATGAGTCCGCGAATGACCTGGAGTGGGACCTTATACAGCGTGCGGCCTCCGCGCGCGATTCAGGAAATTTGATTCTGCGTTGCTCCGGCTTCGTCAAAAATCCAGAAGGAAGGCACAGAAGCAGAATTCCGTAATCGCGCGAGGACGCGCTGAATAAGGTCCCACTCCAGCTCGCTCGCAAAGCCTCGCGAGCGACCTCGCCCATCGGGCGAGGGTACGGAGGGCGTCGGGCGCGGCGTGGTTCTCGCCCCTGTGACTTGCGAGAACCATGACGCGCATCCGGGGAATGATGCGCAGCCACCGTTTCGCCATCGAAGCCGCTAACGCGCACGATGGTGAAATCGTAAAGAGCCTGCGCAATCGCGATATCGTTGCGGGCGGTTCGCGAACCGCCCCTACCTACCAGGAATAGAGAACCCTGAGGCCGATGACACGGGGATCAACGACCCGCACACATAATTCCGGGCCATGCGGAGGCTGACGGCATCGGGGACGATGCCGGGCGTATGAAGAACTATTGGGCGCGCGGGCGGCGGGTCAGGTCTTGTCGGGCGCGGCGTCCTCGGGCTTGGGCGGCAGCTTCGGTCGCCGCACTACCAACGTCTCATGCCCACGCACCTTGATGGTGCGCGCCGGGCCTGAAGACTGCCCGTTGGAACCGTTGCTGACCTGGGGCCGCATCGGCTTGGAGCCGTTGCGCTGACGCCGCCAGGTGTCGAGCTCGTGGGAGAGCTTCTGTGCGACCGTGTTGTCGCTGCCCTCGCGGCCGTCGTGCGTCACGATGTTGGCCCCCGTTTCGCGCGTGTCGTCCTGTGCGCCTGGTGTTTCCTTTGAGCTCATGTGGCTCCTCTCTCCATAAAAATGGGCTCGTGCTCCTTTCGGTCGTTTTGGGACCTCACGAAACCTCACTCATCAAAATGCGCTCTCGAAAATGTATTCTCGGTAAAATTTGGCATGCGCTATAGCGCATCAGGGAATCCCAGACATGAAATTTGGATGGATTTTTGACTATGCCCGCTGTGTGCCCAGACGTTAACCTGTGGATGTTCGGCGGCTTTTGGTGCGGCTTTATTTGAAAAGGATCTTAAGGCTGGGGGCGAAATGCGCCGGACCGCGAAGCAAGGCGCGCAGTCCGGCGCGCTTCAAGCTTTGGTCCTCAGGTCTGGAACAGGCTCTGCATCCGCAGCGCAAGGCCCATGTCGCCCGCGATGCGCAGCTTGCCGCTCATGAAAGCGACCTGCCCGTTGAGTTTGCCCGACAGCATATCCAAGTAGTCCTGCGCGGCCATCGAGATCGTGATGTTGGGGGAAGCATGCGCGCCTTCCTTGACGTCGATCGTTTGATCCTTGATGGCAACCTGCCACTTTCCGCCGCCGTCGCCGGAAAGGTCGAATTGGTAAACCGCGTTGAGGCCCTTGGCCGCTTCCTTGTTGAAGCGACTGGGCATGATTTCGAATGCCTGCTTGGCAGTCGTGGGTGCTTCGTCAGCCATGGGAACGGAATCCTCCTGCGGACCGCGGCGGTTGCCGCGCTATGCGAGCATTGAATCTTTAGAATTTGAGGATGTCAATACCACCAGAACTGAGTCAAACATATCACGTCGATGCGGTAAGGCGCGAGCCCAAGAGTCATTTTGATGAGGTCCAAGGTTGATAAACTCGGGCGCGCCTGGATTTCAAAATCCAAACATGTTCCCCGGCACCACGCGAATCAGATTGGTGCGTACGGTCACGGGCGCGGCGCCCTCGGTAATGGTCACCGCGCGGCTCTTCTCGAGTTCGGTCTTCACCTGGCCGTCGAGGAAGGCATCATGACCGATGACCTTGACGGTCACCTGGCCGAGGCCGGAGTTGGCGAGCTGCTGCGCAATCTGGGTTTGCTCCTGGACCCAATCAGCCTCGTCGGTGGTGACGTTGTCGACCACCGAAGTGACGCCGGGAATATTGCGAACAGTTTGCTCGGCGAGCGCTCTTTCGCTATCGCCAAACACCTTGCCGAAGATGGTGACGGTGCCACCACTGGTGTAGGCATTGACGCGGCGCAACTTGGGATTCCCCTTCAGGCTGTCGCGCACCTGCTCATAAAGCGAGGGTGTGGCAACGGGACGAGGTTTCGGCTTGTGGCGAGGCTTCGCGATGGTAACGGGAGGCGCGGCGACGGAGGGAGCAGCCGCAGGGGAAGGTACCGACGCGGCGACGGCAGGACTCGCGGCGGCACCGGCGGCCTCGGCGCTGGGAGCGGCAACTGGAGAGGCTTCGGGGGCGGCGGCGAATTCGGGAGCCTCAGTAGGCGAAAGATTAGCGACTTTGGCCTGCAAATCGGCCTCAATGCTGGAGGCTTCGGCGGAATCATGCGTGAAAATGATGGGATAATCGGCATCCACGTCGCCGGCGGAGGTGGCGGGGAACTTCCACATCTGCATCGCGGCGACCACCTTGGCATCGAGGGCAGGATTGGGCGCAGTAGAGGTGCGTACGGCGGCGGTTTGGACGGTCCCATCGGCACCGATGTGGAGGCGAATCAACATCCCGTCGGAAATTTTGGGATCGGTGGTGAGCGAATTAGAGAGTGTATCAACTAAGGAAGCATTATTGTCATCGAAAGCCTTTCGGATCACATCGGCAGTACGATCTGAAGATGTCGCTGCGATGCCGGAAACCTGCACCGGAAGCCCATTGGCGAGGATCACGATCGGCCCGCTCGCGACCGCGGCAGGCGCCGGCGAGGCGATGCTGACTGGCGAGGGCGTGACGCCCGCCTCTTCGTTCTTGCCCGCGCTCAGATGAATCGCGAACCATGCGCCGGCAGCCAGCGCGATTGCTGCGGCAATGATATACCCGATAAGCCCGAGCGATGATCGGCCCTCGTCAGGCTCGATCGGTTCAGGCATTCTCGCGGTGGCCGGAGGTTGCGTCGAGGTGGGTGCGCCACTGAGCCGAGGATATGGCGAGGGCGCCTGCGATGGCTTCGCTCCGGTTCGCGATGCTGCAGGAGGTGGCGTCGGCGTACTGAGTTGATTCTGATCGAGCCGAGATCCGCAGAAGTTGCAGATGACCTCGCCGGGCTCGGCCTTGCCGCCGCACACCGGGCATTCGGTGGCGGTTTCCTGCCTCGTGAACGCGGGCTCTGAGACGAGCGGACTGCTGTCAGCCTCACAAAAATTTTCGGTGTCGAGATAGGTTCGGTTGCATCGGGGGCAGGTCTTCATGTTTGGCGCCTATCTCAATGATATTGGCCTCAGTGGCGCGCGCCAACAGTTTCGCATTAGAACCGCGCCATCACATCGTCGCGAAAGCGCTCCATCTGGATGAGCTGATCACGCGTCGAGGGACTCGCACCAAGGATCACGCGCTCGACGCCCAGGTCGCGCATCTTCTTGACCTGATCGACCGTGATGGGTCCACCGAAGCGCGGCGCTATCGTTAATTCCAATGGCTTGCTTCGATGCTGCTCCTTCTCATGCTCGCGCAGCCGCTTGATGACGCGGTCGACCTCCTCCATCTTCTCGCCAATCCCATACCATCCATCGCCGAGGCGCGCGGCGCGCTTGAGCGACGGCTCAGTATGCCCACCGAACACAAATGGCGGATGAGGCTTCTGAACCGGCTTGGGATTCATTTTGAAGCCTTCGATGGCGACCGTCTTGCCGTGGTAGACCGGCTCCTCGCTGGTCCACAGCACCTTGAGCAGTTCGACATATTCGCGCGACCGCAGCGCGCGATCCTTAAAGTTCATACCGACGCCTTCGAATTCCTCTTCGAGCCATCCGATACCGACGCCGAAAATGAAGCGTCCCCCCGAGAGCACGTCGAGACTCGCGACTGCCTTCGCCGTTGCGAACGGATTGCGAATCGGCAGCACGAAGATTCCCGTCGCGAGGCGAATCTTGCTGGTGAGTGCGGCCGCGTACGCCAGCACCAGCATTGGATCGTGCAACGGTGATTCAGGCGGCGCCGGCATCCGCCCGCTCGAAGAGTATGGGTACGGCGATTTGTATTGCACCGGCAGGATGATGTGCTCGGGAATCCATAGCGACTCGTAGCCGAGTTCCTCAGCTTTGCGGGTTACCGAAGTAATGCTTGAGGGTTGAGTCTGAAAGAGAAATGTCGCGAATTTCATTACAATGCTCCGCCGCTGCGCCTACGAAAAACTACGCGCCCGCCAGAAAGACTTTGGTGAAGGATGAATCCTCAGACCGGATCGCCCTCGAGCCGGAAGCCGATCCGCACCTCGACCTGGAAGGTCAACTCGCCATTCTTGCCCACGGCTCCGCGAGTATTCCTGACCTCGAACCAATCGATGTTGCGCAGGGTCTGACTCGCTTTGGTAATCGCATTGCGCACCGCCTGATGGATACTCTCATCGGACACGCCGACCACTTCGACAATCTTGTAAGTCTTGTCTGGCATAAAATTCCTCCACGACTTTCGGTCGTAAATGGTGCTGTAGCGCCGTCGCGGGCTCGATAGCAAGCGAGCGCTATGCGCGAAAGACGGGAAACGCGATAGCGAAGACCGTGGGATCGTCGATGGTACGCAAATCGAGCTGAAAACCATTATCGGTGATGCGCCCGATGATCGGCGGTCGAGCGCGGCGAAAAATGTCGGCAATCGAATTCGCAGAAATTTTCGCGTGCGTCACGCGAATCGCAACTGTCGGCACCTCCTCGGTCGGCAACGCGCCGGATCCGATTTGGGAGGTCGATCCGATGACCTCGCATTCGAATTCCGCACCGAGACGATCGGCCAGGAGATCGCGCGCGCGCGGCGCCATCTGTTTCAGCTCGGCGATCGAGCGGGCCAGGAACCTGAGCGTTGGAATCTCAGCCGCGAGGTTCCCCGCACGTAAATATAGGCGCAGCGTCGCCGAGAGCGCTGCGAGCGTCAGCTTGTCGCATCGTAGCGCGCGTTTCAGCGCGTTCACCTTGAGCTGGGCGATCAGCTCGCGTTTGCCGACCACGATGCCCGCCTGCGGCCCGCCGAGGAGCTTATCGCCGGAGAAACTCACCAGATCAGCGCCCGCTGCCACTCGCTCGGAGACGATCGGTTCGCGTGGAAGTCCGTAAACGCTCATGTCGATGAGTGCGCCGGCGCCGAGGTCCTCCATCACCGGGATTCCTCGCGCGCGGCCTATTTTCACCAACGCTTCAAGCGTCACCTCACTGGTGAAACCAACCACGCGGTAGTTCGAAGGATGCACCTTCAGCAGCAGCGCGGTGTCGGAGCCGATCGCGTTTTCGTAGTCGGCAGGATGGGTTCGATTCGTCGTTCCGACTTCACGCAGGCGCGCTCCGCTGCGCGACATCACATCGGGCAAGCGAAACGAACCGCCGATTTCGATTAGTTCGCCGCGCGACACGATGACCTCGCGTCCTTCGGCGATCGCGGTCAGCGCTAGCAGCACCGCCGCCGCATTGTTGTTGACTATGGTCGCGGCCTCGGCGCCGGTGAGCGCGCATAGCTCGCTTTCCACCAGCGCGTCGCGATCGCCGCGGCCGCCACCCTCCAGATCGAACTCGAGATTGACCGCCGAGCGCGCCGCCTCTTCAACCGCTTCAATCGCAGCTTCCGGCAAAATGGCGCGCCCGAGGTTGGTATGCAGCACGACGCCGGTTGCATTGATGACTGACTTTAGCGACGGCTCATCCGCTGCTGCCGCATGTTCCACCTGCGCGACGATCTTTTCGATGATCTCTTCCCGATTGGTCGCGCCCGATTTCCCGCTTGCAAGGGGGGCTCGGAGCACGCCTTGCGCCCGAGTGACCAGCACTTTCAGATATGCGCGCGACAGTCCGGCGAGCGCCGGAAGCGCTTCCGCAGCGCGAATGCATTCATCGACCGGCGGCATCGCAGCGCGGCCGTCAGTGGGTTTATTTCTGAATTTTTTCGATGCGGCCACAGGCCAGAACGATAGGTCCTATCAATCCACGTTGCGCAGATTGTCGAGCATTTCCTTCGCGCCGATGTAACCGACCTTTTGATTGCGGATTTTTCCGGTCGAGTCGATCAATACCGTGGTCGGTACGCCCTGAATTTTGAACTGCTCCATCAGCGCGGCGTTTTTCTTGTCCTGCGCGGTCAGGTCCGCGCGCATCCGCACGAAGCGTTGCGTCTCCTTCACTACCTGGGGATCGACGAAGGTCGAATGATCCATCTCCCGGCACGGGATGCACCAGTCGGCGCGGAAATCGACCAGCACCGGCTTGCGCTCGGCGGCGGCACTATCGAGCTGGGCCGGATCGAACGGCTGAAAATCCACCGGCATCGCCTTCGCGCGTGGAATCATCATGAAAATGAGCGCCGCGACCGCGACGATACCGAGGCCGCTACGAATCACCAGGAACGGACGCCAGTTGCGCCCTGCCGGCGTTATGAAGCCGAGGAATATTCCAGCCCCTCCCGCATAGTAGGGAAGGATGCGAGACATCAGGTGATTCGGCAGCACCGGATCGAGGAAATAGATCGCGAGTCCCACCAGTATGAATCCGAAGAGCTGCTCGACCCACGCCAGCCATTCGCCCGAGCGCGGCAGGCGCCGGATACTTCCGGCCGCCATCGCGAGCCCGATGTAAGGGAGACCGAGCCCGATCGCGAGGGTGAAAAACAACGCGAATCCGAAAAGAGGATTGCCGCTACGCTCGACCATCAATAGGAGGCCCAACACAATCGGCCCGATGCAGGGCGCGGCGACGACGCCCATCCCGAGCCCCATCAGGAAGGAACCGGCGTAACCGGGCCTCGCGGCGCCGGCCCATTGCGCCATGAATTGTGGCGGTTGAATCACGAAGAATCCGAAGCTTGAGGCCGCCAGCACCAGCATCATCGCGGCGACCGCCGAAAGCACATATGGATTTTGCATCGCCGCGCCGAAAAGGCCGCCGGAGAGCGCAACCGCCACGCCGACGCTGGAAAACATGATCGCGATGCCGAGCACGAACAGAATCGCGAGGATCAGAACGCGTCGCGGCCCGCCGCCTTGATTGCCGAAGTATGCGATCGTGACGCCGATCAGCGGATAGACGCAGGGCGTGAGGTTGAGTGCGAGGCCGCCGAGGAGGACCAGCAGGAATCCGATCACATTGCCGCGGCTAGTAAACGCACGCGACAACCAATCGGAGGAATCGGGCGCCCCGGAGGCGGCCATCGCCTTCGATGCGAGCAGGGTGCAAACAAGCAAGGTCAGAGTGTAGTTAATTGCGACATTGCGTCGCAAAGGAAGCCTCACTTCTAACTGCTCGCCCATGACCTCCACCTGAACCATTATTTCCCGTTCGGGTGCGCTGATTTCAGGCCGTCGCTGAGTGGAACGCTGCCGACGATTTCCAATCCATAGCCGGGAAGATTCGCCAGCCGTGGCGGCGTGTCCGAGAGAACGATCATTTTGCGTACGCCCAAGTCGCGAATTATCTGCGCGCCGATTCCATAGTCGCGAAACTCCGCGTCGGGCAGGTTCACCCGCGTGGTCGGAGTCCGACCGCCCTGCGCATTGAGCGCGTCGAGCTCGGCCGCGATGGTATTCGCTTCCCGCTTGACGTAAAGCAGCACGCCTTCGCCTGCCGCCGCGATCTTCTCCATCGCGGCGCGCAGCAACTTGCGCGTGTTGCGCTGCGACAATCCAAAAACATCACCGGGAAGATACTCCCGATGGGCTCGGACGAGGATCGGACGCGAGGGATCGATATGGCCCATGACCAGCGCCAGGTGCTCGGTGAAATCGACCAGGGTGCGGAACACGATGGCGGTGAACTCACCATATGCCGTCGGCAGCTTGGCCTCGGCGATACGCTGCACCATCGTTTCGTTGCGCAGCCGATACTCAATGATGTCGGCCACGGTGACGATCTTGAGGTTATGAAGCTTGGCGAAATCAATCAGGTCGTCGCGCCGCGCCATCGTCCCGTCTTCTTTCAAAATTTCACAAATGACGCCGGCCGGCTTGAGTCCCGCCAACCGCGCGAGGTCGACTGCGCCCTCGGTCTGCCCGGTGCGCACCAGCACACCACCGTCGCGTGCGCGCAAAGGATAGACATAGCCGGGAGTAACGAAACCCGCCGCGGTGGCGTCTTCCCGAACTGCCTCGAGGATAGTGATGGCGCGGTCCTGTGCTGAAATTCCCGAGCCATGGCAACGCCTGGCGCTAATCGAGGTGGTGAACGCCGTGCCGAGCGGCGCCTGGTTGTCGCCCACCATCATGTTCAGGCCGAGGCGGTCGATCCGGTCCGTCGACATCGGCAGGCAAATCAAGCCGCGTGCATGCTTGGCCATGAAGTTGATGAGTTCGGGGGTGGCCTTCTCGGCCGCCATGCTGAGGTCGCCCTCGTTTTCGCGCTGCTCATCATCCATCAGGATGACCATGTGGCCACGGCGAGTTTCCTCGAGCGCCTCTTCGACCGAAATAAATGGCGCCGCTGCCTTGGTGCGAGGGCTAATTTCTCCGAACATCAGTTGGACCTTTTCGAGCCTACGGGCGGTTTTATCGCTCCACCCAATCAGAATTTTAACCATCCTGCAAAGCGCGAGTGAATCCCCCTTCTGCTATGTTGATGGGGTGGCGCGCGACATTCGAAAAGCGGTGCTGCTGGCGGCGGGACGCGGTAAACGGCTCGGCGCACTGACGGACGATACCCCCAAACCGATGCTCGAGGTCGCGGAGAAGCCGCTTATTGGCCACATCATCGACGCGCTCGCCGCAAACGAGGTTCCGGACATCGCGATCGTCACTGGATACCTCGGTTCGCAGATAGATGATTGGTGCGCGCGTCACCTGCGCGAGAATCCCGCGCTGCACCTCACGACGCTGCGTCAAGCCGAGCTAAACGGCACCGCGGGCGCGATGTTGCTCGCGACCGAATTCGTTCTCTATGAGGCCGCATTCATTTTCGGATGGGGCGACATTCTGATGGATGCCGAAAACTATGCGCGCTTCATTCGGAGCGCACGCTCCGAACCATACGACTTGATGCTTTCGATCAATCGGGTACGCGATCCGTGGCGTGGCGGAGCAGTATATGTCAACGAGGAGATGCGCGTTGAACGGCTGGTCGAAAAGCCTACACCGGGAACCTCGACCACGCATTGGAACAATGCCGGCCTGTTTGCCGCGACGCCTCTCCTCTTCGATTACCTGGCGAAGCTGAAGCCTTCGCCGCGCGGCGAGTTGGAATTGCCGCAGGCCATCGCCATGATGATCCAAGACCGCCGCGAGGTGCGTGCGGTAGACGTGCGCGGATTCTGGAGCGACATCGGAACCCCGGAAGATTTGGCATCGGCACGCAGGTTGTTCAAGCTGCCGTACGCGAAGTGAAAGCGATGGAATCGGCCGAGACCTGGAATCGCGAGGAACTCGCGCGCGCCGAAAGGTTGGCTGCGGAACTTCGATCCAGTCGCGTCGCCGCCCTATTTGCGGTGCGCGCGCCGGGCCGCGTCAACCTCATCGGCGAGCATACCGATTACAGCGGTCTCCCCGTCATGCCCATCGCGATCGATCGCTCTACCATCACGGTGACAGCGCCGCGCGATGACTCGATGGTCGAGTTGCGCAATCTCGATCCCAATTTTCCAGCCCGCGCATTTCGCATCGAATCGAGTATTCCCGCTTATCCCTCCACCGATTGGGGGAACTACGTCAAGGCGGGATTCCAGGGCGTCATCGACTATTTCGGCAAGCGCGGTGTCGCGATGGAGAAGTTTCGCGGTGTCACGATGATCGTTGACGGCCGAGTGCCTCCGGCCGCTGGCTTATCGTCCTCGGCAGCACTGACGGTTTCGTCGGCGCTGGCACTAATGGCAGTAAATGGCCTCACGCTTGATGCACTCGAGACCGCGCAGATGGTTGCGCGCAGCGAATGGTACGTCGGCACCTTGGCCGGCGGAATGGATCAGGCGGCCTCGATGCTTGGGCGGCGCGACCACGCTCTCCTCATCCACTTCGATCCGCTGCGAGTGACGACGGTGAAGATGCCGCCCGGCGTGGCGATCGTGGTGGCCGATAGCCTGGAGGTTGCGGACAAGGCTGGGCGCGTGCGTGAAGAATACAATCGGCGGGTCGTTGAGTGCGCGATCGCGGCACGTATCCTGGGCAAGGCGCTGAAAATGGAAAATGTGCGCGTGCTTGGTGATGTGGTGAAGCAAGTCGGTAGATGGAGCGCACGCAAGCTCGTTGAGGCTATCGCGATGAGCGCGCCGGAGCGCGTCAGCATCGCGCAAGCCGCCAAACTGCTAAACGCCGGCGAAGAATCCTTGCGCGCTGAAATTCTCCTCCAGGGTGCGCAGCGCATCCAATTGGACGAGGCGCGTCCGCTCGAGATTCTACGCCGCGCGCGTCACGTGCTGACCGAAACCGAGCGCGTGAACCTCGCCGCGGAGGCGCTGGCCGCCGGCCGCCTCGAAGAGATGGGTGCACTGATGGACGCCTCGCATCAGAGCCTGCGCGACGATTTCGATGTGAGCACCGGCGGTCTCGATGCGATGGTCGCGTCGGCGCGCGCGGGAGGAGCACTCGGGGCGCGCCTGACCGGCGCGGGCTTCGGCGGATGCATGATCGCGCTGGTACGTGACGCAGACACCGGCGCGGTGCTTCATCGTCTCGAACGAGACTACTACGCGAAGCTGGATATGGAGGCGGCAGCGCACGCGCTCCATACGGTTGTGCATGCCGGATCGGGCGCGAGCGTGATCGAATTGTGAGGACCCACGCTCAGGCGCCCTTCTGACGCAGATAGTGACGATGTGCTTTCGCGCGATTGCCGCACGCCTGCATCGAACACCAACGGCGCGTGCCGTTTTTGCTATCATCCAGAAAAAGCCACAGACATTTGTCGTTCGAACACTCGCGAAGCTTCGCGAGCTGGGGTCCGACCAGCAAATCTGCCGCTGACCACAGCACCGGCGCGAGGATCGAAGTGGCGGAAGTTTTCGACTCTTCGACTTGCCATCCGAAACGCGCAACGGTGCGTTGGACTCTGCTGCGCGACGGGGCATCAACCAGCGCGCGGTTGAGAAGCTCCAGATCCATCTCATCCGGATTGGTACCCAACGCAACCGCGTGGAAGATGCGATAGATCAACTCGCGAATCGCGATCGCTGCGTTGAAAGCTTCGGTAGCGCGTTTTGGGTGTTTCTCCAACCATGCGCTCAATAACAGCGCGAGCTGATCGGGAGCGACGCCGGTATCGCTACACCATTTAAGCAGATCGGCGAAGGAGTGCAGGCTCTCAGTTGGAGCGCAGCCCCGGTACGCCAGCGTGTTGACGAAATCCAGACACATCTCCACCCGTGACGTAAAAACAAAGTCGTCGCTGCTCTTCGAATGTTCCGATCCTGACACCTGTCAATATTCTAACCACTACGGTGGTTGACACAAACCGAACACATCGCTATATCTAACCATCTAGAAGGTTAGGCCATTGGTTTTTTGCTCAGGAGGTAGGAGTCATGGTTCATCACGTTTCGATCGGGGTGAAAGATCTCGCAGCAGCGAAGAGCTTCTATGACAAGGCTTTGGCGCCGCTGGGGATCAAATGTCTGGCTGAGGGCGATTCATATCTCGGTTATGGCGTCCAAGGCCCGGAGTTCTGGGTGCTTGCAGTCAAACGTCCCGTGAAAGGCGACGACGAATCCGGTCTGCACTTTTGTTTGCAGGCCGCGAGCCGTAAGGCGGTAGATGGCTTTCATGGCGCAGCGCTGAAGTCGGGCGGTCGCGACAATGGCAAGCCCGGGATTCGCAAAGACTACGGCGAAAACTACTATGCCGCGTTCGTGGTGGATCCCGATGGCTACCGCATCGAAGCTTTCACGGAGAAGAAGGAATAGCGCCTCACTGCCGGGCGCGCTCCGCTAGCGGATCAGGAGCGCGCTCGGCGCTAAGACTTTGGATTTTTGATAAGGCGGGCTGCGTGGGGAGCGAGCTCAAGAGCCTCGGTCTCCACCCGTTGCGAGGTATCACTCATGTTCAGAAGCAGTTTGCGCGTCCCATCACAAAGAATTTTCAACGGTGAATCGCTCAGGAGATCTTCGACCAGCGGTGGATCAAGTCTCGATCTCTTATCGATTTCCGCACCGATATGCGCAACTTTACGATAAAGCCGCGAGCTCTCATCATCGAGCAGGCGCATGTCATCCGAGATCAGTAGCATCCCGCCGGAGGCCGCGATCGTCCACGCCAAAGCTTGTCTCTCATCATTGGACAGCCTGGTTTCTTTTGCGCGCAGCATCAGGCAGTCAGGATCATTGAGCCAAAGCCGTCGATGCATGAAGCTGCGCGCGAGGATCGCATCAATTGCGAGCGCGGTGCCCGGCTCGCCCGTGGTTCCCGTAGTCGCGCCCCAATAAGGTGCAACATCGGGTCCGATGCGCATTCCATCGACGATGCCGACCGCGGCGCCGAGCGGGCATCCGCAACCGAGGATAAACGTGTGATCGCCGGCGCCGCGCCGAATCGCCGCGAGACCGCGGCGCAGTGTCTCGGCGCGAGTCATGGTCGGATCGTGCCGAAGTCCTTCAGCTGCCGCCGCATAGAGAAAATCCAGTTTCAGATAGTCGTAGCCGAATTCTTCGACGATCGTTCGGAACAATCGTTCGAGATGTGCTGCGAATTCCGGGTGACTGGGGTCGAGCGCGTAGGCGTATTTGTCTTCGCTGCTGGTCCAGTTGGGATTGTATCCGGCGCGGAGAGGCTCTCCGGTTTCGCGGTGCGTGATGAACCTGTCGGCGCGCTCGCGCATGAGGACAGAGTCGCGCGCGGCGAAGAATGGCGCGGTCCAGATTCCCGCGACGAAGCCAGCGTCGCGAATTTCGCCGGCGAGCTTTTTCAGTCCGCTCGGGAACTTCTCATTGGTGCGATCCCAGTCGCCGAGCGCCGCCTGATAGCCATCGTCGAGTTGTACGACTTCGATGGGAAATGCCGATCGTAACTCCTTGAGCGCGCGCAGGTTGGAGCGCATGGCTTCTTCGGTGATGGCGTGAAAATAGTGATACCAGGAACACCATCCACGCTGATACGGTGCCGCGGTCCGCGCGCCCATTTTGTCACCGACGATTTCCGCGAAGCGCAACGCCATCCGTTCCGAGCTCTCCTCCGAGTGCCAGAAAGCGAGCGGTTCGATTTCGCGCTCCGCTCCGGATGGCAGAACCACATCGTCGAGTAGCGCCCGCGCCATCACCTGATTCGGCGTCCGGACAGTGACCGTCGTTAGCTGATGCGCGCTACCAACAAACCCAGCGAGGAAACGGCGCGACCTCGATTCGCTTTCCACAATCGTGAACTGCTCCGAGGTCGCACCTTCGGGCGCGTCCTGCGGACGCTCCACTTCGCTTTGATGATTGAGCTTCGCGATGCGGCTCAGATCGTCGCGTCGATGCGTGTAGCTGCCGACGGCAATCGGATGTGAAGCACTCCATGATTGGTAACCATGCTTGAAGAATCGCGCTGGTGCATCGGCAGGAAATCCAGTCGCGATGTGAAAGCGCACCGACTCCAGATGAATCGAACTGCCACTGCGATTCGACAGCCGCGTGTGCACCATCGATCTTCCGTCACCCTGCTCGATGCGCACGGAGAGCGCCACGCCGCTATCTTCCGCAGCCGGCTCACCGAGGTTGAGTAGCAGCGTCCGCGACGATGCGTTGCCATCGCGATATCGCAATTCTATTTTGTCACTCGCCATTTGGTCTAAACCTACGCAACCAACGCACGAAATCGCAATGCGGCTCGATTAGCTGGTCGGGGTCTGGCAAACTGGAAGTTCCTCCGGAGTTTGATCATCGATACGGTACCGGAAATCGAAGCTGCCGAGGCGGACGAGCAATCCACTGATGCGTCGGTCGAGAGCGTTTGGGACGGAAGGCTGGCAGCCTTCCGCGCGCTGCGGCATCGCAACTTTCAGCTCTTCTTCGTCGGTCAACTAATCTCGCTCATCGGCACCTGGATGCAATCGGTCGCTCAGGCGTGGCTGGTGCTCAAGCTCACCAACTCCGCAATGGCGCTGGGGCTGGTCGCCTTCTCTTCCTATTTTCCAATGATCATGGTGGGTCTGTTTGCCGGGGCCGTGGTCGATCGCGTCGATCGACGTCGCCTGATCGTCGTCGCGCAAACCCTGCTGATGATCAGCGCATTCGTGCTCGCGGCGCTGACGTGGGCCGGCACGGTGAAGGTCGAGTACGTCATTTTTCTCGCCGCGTTCAACGGGCTGGTGAGTTCATTCGATATGCCGGGCCGGCAGGCATTCGTAGTCGAGATGGTCGGGCGCGAGGACCTGCCCAACGCGATCGCGATGAACTCGATGATCTTCAACGGCGCGCGAATGGTTGGCCCGGCGGTCGCCGGAATCCTGATCGCGATCATCGGCGTGTCCGGCTGCTTCTTGCTTAATGGCATCAGCTACCTCGCCGTAATTTGGAGCCTGCTCGAAATGGAGCTGCCGCGCCGCGTCATCAGTGAAGCGTCCGGCTCAATGTTCCGCCGTGTGCGCGAGGGCCTACATTATGTATGGCACCATCCGCCGTCGCTCTATCTGATGATTCTGGTCGCGATTAGCAGCGGCTTCGGGATGCAGTACACGGTGCTGATCCCGGTGTTTGCGAAAAACCTGCTGCATAGCGGAGCAAGCGGTTACGGCTTCCTGATGGCGGCGCAAGGGCTCGGCGCGGTCGCGGGTGCGATCGCGATGAACTCGCGCGCCTCGACGCCGCGCGCATTGCGCCAGAACCTGGTGTTCGGGATGTTCTGCACCGCGGCTGCGATTTTCGCCTTCGGGGTTTCGCCCTCGATGCCGATATCCTTGCTCGCGCAGATGTTCATCGGCGCGGGCCTGATGCATCATATGGTGACTACCAACACCATGCTGCAGATGTTCGTTTCTGACGAATTGCGCGGCCGCGTGATGAGTCTCTACACATTGTCCTTCATCGGAACCGCGCCGCTGGGAAGTCTCGAAGTGGGATTCCTCGGCGATCATCTGAGCCCTCGAATCGCGGTGGTCGTGTGCGCGACGTTTTCCCTCATCTGTGGATGTTTTCTACTTACCAAACTGAAGATGTTCGCCGCTGCGCAAGAAGCGCATGAACGCCTCACCGAGGCAGAACCAGCGGGCAACGCATCAGCGGAACGGGCCGTCGATTAGCGAGCGACGCCGTCACTTCAGCGGATGCAGCTTCGCGAACGGGTCCCGTCCCGCGTCGCGATGCCACTCGTACTCCATCCTAATCGCAATTTGCTCCGCGGTTTTGAGATCCGTAATACGCGCGATGATCGCGAGCGCCATGTCGATGCCGGCCGATACTCCCGACGAGGTCCAGAACTTTCCGTCGTCGACCCAGCGCGCCTCATGTACCCATTTCACTTTCGGCCCCTGTTCCGTTACCCATTTGAATGAGAGCTTGTTGCTGGTTGCATGAAGTCCATCGAGCAATCCCGCTTTCGCCAGCAACGCGGAGCCGGTACAGACCGACGCGACGATTTCCGCCTTCTCGGCGTGTGCGATCAGCCACTCCAACGCGGTGTGATTCGTAACCTCTCTTCGAGTGCCGATTCCTCCCGGCACCAGCAGAATGTCGATGGGCGGGCAATCGTTGAAGCCCGATTCGGAAAATCCGAAGTCCGCGATCACTTTAGCGCCTTGCGCACTGGTCACTGCACCGGCGCGCTCGGCCACTGTCATGACGCGGCACTTGCCGTCGTAGGCGAGTATTCCGAACGCTTCGAGCGGACCGAACACGTCGAGGACTTCGAAGCCTTCAAACAGCATCACACCGAATGTTTTCATGTCCGCGATCTCTGGCCTCTGAACTTTGGCGATCTCTTGTCGAAAGGACGAAGCTACTTAGCCGGCGGTGGCGAGGCAACTTCTCCGAGGATTTCCCGGGCAGCGCGCGAGTAAACGCCCGGCGTGTCGAACAAGATCAGCGGCGCTTCGATCGCCACCTCGATACCGCTGTCTTTGCGAGCGTCGATTAGGATGTTCGTCGCAGGTGCGTCTACATATGCGTGCACGAAGCGAATCCGTTTCGGTTCGAGCCGATGCTCCCGCAGCATCGAAATCAACTCCGCGGATCGATCGGCGGCAAACACGAACGCAGCTTTTCCACGGCGGCGCGTATATCGTGATGCCGCGGTAACAAAATCCTCAAGGGTCGCGGAAGTTTCGGACCTGGCGATGCGGCGCCCATCGTGCGGGCTGACGCGGCCGGTCTTGCTCGCACGATAGGGCGGGTTGGCGACCACGAGGTCGAAGCTCTCACGCACCAATTTCTCATCGCTCCCTTCGCTCAAGTCGCCAGTGATGGCACGGATCGAAGTGATGCCGTTTAATTCCGCGTTGCGGCGAATCAGCTCCGTCAAATCCGGTTGAATTTCCAGCGCGGCGATCTCGCGCGGCTGTTGCAGCGCGGCAATCACCATTGAGATGACGCCGGTTCCGGCGCCGAGTTCGAGCACCCGATCGCGTTCGCGCACCGACACAAACCGCGCGAGAAGGATAGAGTCCACCGAGAAGCGATAACCTCGCCGCGGCTGAATGACCCGGATGCGTCCGCCTAGGATCGCATCGCAGGTTTCGCTACTTTCAGTAGTCTTCATGGATGCCGCCGAAAAAGGCGAGCGCTATGCTCGCATCTTCCGCAAAGCCGGGACCTTGCTCGGCAAGGGCAACATAGCGCGCGCGGTCGAGGTGTTTAAGGAGGGCGTCGAGTTGGCCTCGTCGCTCGGCGACCCGCAGATGGCCGCGCGCTTCCAGGCCGAGATCGATCGCGCGCAAACCGGATCGGGAACCCGCGAAAAATAAATGGCTGCATCCCGTCGATCGGAATGCGCTCCTCGGCGCGGCCGCGCGGTCGTGCCCGCGATCGTGCAGTGTCGTGATTGATGTTGAAAAGTGGAGGCGCGCCCGCCGAGGGCGTCCGCGCATCGAGGATTTCCCTACCGCCCCAAGAGAAGAGGCAGGATGGCACGCCGGTCGCAAAGAGAAAGTAGAGCGACCGCCGCGCCATCCACCACCCCCCCTATATGTGATGGGAGCGAGGCCGTCCTTTTTGTCATTCTGAGGTGAACGCGAAGCGCGCCGCCGAAGAATCTCGATCCTCCCCAACACCATGGCCCGCCAGATGGCAACCGTTACCGTCGCGCGCTCCCCCTTCTGTCATCCCGAGCGAGGCTGCCGAGTCGCCAAGCTCGCAAAGCGAGCGTCTCGAAGCGACCTCCGCGCAAGCGATGTGTCTGCTCCGCTCAGCTCCTCACTTGGTCGCCGGCCACTTGTAGGTGTCTTTCTTAACCGCCTCGTAGTTCGTATCGAGCTGGGGCTGCAGCAACAGGATGGCGGCAATGCGCCGTGCCATATCCCGCACCTCGTACACCTCTCCCATCTTCAGCGAGCGCTTCAGGATTTCCTTTTCACGATAGCTAAGCCACTTCTTCATGACCTGGTATCCGCCGATCGTGTATTCCCAGACTTTAAGTGGAACATTCTTCCAGTAGGCGGAATCGTTGAGATAGACATCGAGGGTGCGATCGCCGAGGAGTGCGTACACATCTTTGGTTGAAATGCCGAGCGCTTTGGCACCGGCCTCAATTGCCTCTCGTTCATCGGCGGAATAGTCGCGAGCAATGGACTTGCCTTTGCCCGGCATGATTGCGCCGCCCTGTCCGAAATGTCCCCAGCCCACTGTTACATCGAGATCGTCAGCGTCCGGATCTAGATTGCCGCCGCCTTCGCGCGCTACTACGGCGAGTATCTTAAGTTCGGACCTAACCTTGCCCGATGGGACGGTGGCTACGGGAGTTTCGACGTCGAGCAGCGCTGCAATCCTTCTGCCTATTTCAGCCGAAGCCGAGAGCGCGTCTTTAGAAATTGGTAGCGGAATCCGCGGCCAACCTTGCCGCAGTGCGCTAGCGTTTTCATTGCGATAGCGAACGCTGTGAAGTACTGCGGCGCAGTGCAGAAGAGTCTCTTCTGGGACCGACTGCACTGTGTCCAGGTACTTTGCCTGCTCTATGCCTACGTTTGGAGTTGGCGTGGATTTTAGGGAATTACTAAACAAGCCCTCACCACGCAGCAATAGAGGAAACATGCCAACGTTTGACTCGACCAGGTGAATATCCGCAAGGAAGGTCGTCAATTGAGGCTGGTAGAATGCCTCTTTACGATTCCGCTGACCCGCACTCAGCCAAATGTTGCCATCGAAGACATTCGGGAAATATTCAGAGCGTTTCTCGTCCAACAGCTTTGTTTCCGGTTCCCAGTAGATCCATCGATTGTCAAAGGGCCGGTAGCAATAGCGAACAATATTCTCTGGCTTCAACCCTCGCTTCACCAAGTATCGGCGAATCTTCTTGGCGTCGTAGCGCGCCGAATCTTCCATGACGCCAGGTACGAGCATGCTCACCTCAGCGTCGCTTAGATCCGGATCGAAATAGCCTTTCACGCGTTCCAGCAGCCGCTCCCGATCGATATCTACTACGAGGTAGTCTCTACTCGTTTTGACACCCGGGAACGAAACTGGAAAAAGCTGGGGCAACAACGGCCACCCGAAGTAATTTGCCTCGCTGCTGCCTTTTTGAAAGGACAACCCCAAGCCGACCGAAGGATGCTGCACTTCGTACTCCGGCGGTCCTTCTGCAGCCGCGTCAGAAAGCAACTGCTCGTGCTTGGACTTGCCCCACAAATCTCTGAATTCGACTTCCTGCGTTCCGCTCGATTTTTCGCGGCGCAGCAGCAACGCGATCGCGGTGCCCACTTGTATGCCCTCGCGATTGAACTCGGTTGAAAAAATACTGGGGTCGGGTTCGCCGTCGGGCGTTAGTTTTCCGGTCTTGTACTTGTCGCCGTTCAGGCAGTCGATCCAGATGCGGTCAAATGCTTCCAGGTAGCGCTCGCGCATTCCGGTGAAAGACAGACCATCCAGCCACGAGTAGTTCGAGATGAAGCAGACGATACCGGGATGGGTTTTTTCGACGATGCGCCGTTCAGCCATCCGGTAAAAACGCACATAGGTTTGCGCGCGCTCGCTCTCGGCCTGGAAGCGCTCCGCCATCCGGGTGTCGCCGAGAGACTTCGCCAGCTCGACGCCCTCCTCAAAGACCTCGACCGCGGTTCGCGAACCGTCCACTAAAAGGCTTCGTCGGCCGGCTCCGGAAACACCGAAAACTAGCCACGATTTCGCGAATTTCAAGACCTTCGGAACAATTGTTCAGGTCCTTGGCGCGCGCTTGACGCCGCGTCGTTCGTACTTAAGTTGATCTTCGTAAAGAACAATTCTCCACCAGGGGTCAAATAAACTATGGAAGTCACGCTGTTAAACACCAATCACATGCCCAACGGATGGTTGGCGGGTCAGCTTACCGGTATCTGGAAGGACCTTGCCCGTGATCTCGATGGGCGCACCGAGAAGGCGCACTACGCGCCCGCCGCCGACATCGTCGAGGATACTGATAGCTATCAGTTCTCCTTCGAGATGGCTGGTCTGAAGAAGGACTCGGTCGACGTTCGCGTCGAGGATGGTCATCTGATCATCGAGGCCGAGCGGGTTCGTCCCGAGCTGGCCAAGGAAGCGCAGGTGCATCTGAGCGAGCGCACCTATGGACCGATTCGGCGCACTTTCAAGATGCCCGAAGATGCGCTGACCGAAGGAATCGCGGCCACCTATCGCGACGGTATTCTGGAGGTCCGGGTTCCCAAGAAGCCGGAGACCAAGCCGCTGCGGATCAAGGTCAACGCCGACTAACTAACGCGGTCCGTTCCTCCTCACGAACTGACGTGGTTACGACGAGCGACGCCGGCATCGAAAGATGCCGGCGTTATCGTTTCCCAGGCTACAAATCTCAGGCGAGCACTCCCGCTTCGATGAGCTTCGCGATGTCATCTTTCGACAACTGGCAGATCGTTTCTAAAATTTCCTGAGTATGCTCACCGATGCGTGGGCCGCGCCGCGTCTCCAGTAGCGGCGTGCGATCGAACGCGCTGCGCGGGCCCTCGATCTCGGCGACGCCGAGAACCTCGTCACTGAATTTCTTGAAGTGCCCGAGATGCTGCAGATCCATATCGCGTCCGTGGTCGAGGCCGCGGCTCACTATGTGCGCTGGAATACCGGCGCCTTGGAGCGTCGACTCGACCGCATCCGATTCCTTGTCCCCGGTCCAATTCGAGATCGCCGCATCAACCGCTGGTCGATTGCGGATACGCCCCAGCACCGTATCGAATCGCGTTTCGCGCAATGCACCGCCGATGAGGTTGCGCATAGACTCCCAATGCGGCGCATCACTCGCGCTGATCGCAATCCATCTATCGTCACCCGCGCATCGATAGACTCCTTCGGGCACGCGCAACGGCGATCCCGCGGCACCGCGACGCTCGGGCACGTTTCCGTTTGCGGCGTATTCGTAAAACGCGGGCATCATGAACTGCACTCCAGCCTCCGATTGCGCGACATCTATATAGCAACCCTCGCCGGTGCGCCTGCGCCGATGCAACGGCGCCAGAATGCTCGCGACGATGAAACGCGGCGCGACACCGTCGGTCCACGGTCCGAACGGTCCGGAGGGCGGGCGGTCGGGCCATCCCAACTGATGCGTCGCGCCGGACATCGCCGCGCCCATCGTGCCGACGCCGCTGGTCCCCTTCGCATCGGGGCCGGTCTGCCCCAAGATGGCGGTCGACACCATGATGATCTTCGGGTTGCGCGCGCTGAGTTCGCGATAGCCGAGTTGCAATTCGTCGAGCACGCCGGGAGTGAAACTTTCGAGGACCACGTCGGCCCATTGCGCGAGGCGCATCACGAGCGCGCGCCCCTCGGGTTTGCGGATGTCGAGCGTAATGCATCGCTTGCCGGCGTTGAGGTTGTGATAACTCACCGAGCGTTCCGGTCCTGAACGGCCATCCTTGAACGGACCGAGTGTGCGCACCGGATCGATGCGGCGCGAGCTTTCAACTTTGACCACATCGGCGCCGAGGTCGGCGAGATAACGCCCGCTCATCGGGCCGACCATTACCCAACTGAGATCGAGAACGTGAATTCCGTCAAGCGGCGCCGCCATGCGGACCTCCTATATGACCCCATGCGCAAAAAGCGCCTGGATTTCGATACGAGAAAGGCCGAGGTCAGCTTCGAGGATCTCGACGGTATGCTCCGACAGCATCGGCGCTGGCCGGTGCGTTTCGATCGAAAAATTCGAGAACTGCGCAAAGCGCGCGGGCACGTCGATCTCGCGTCCCGGCGCGACTGCCACCGAGGTAAATAATCCGCGCTCGCGATACTGCGCAGACTCGGCGACATCTTTCATGCTGAACACGGGACAGGCGAGCAATCCCAGCTTGCGTGCGGCGGCGCCGAATTCCGCTTTGGTCTTATTGCGCGTGAGAGATTTCAAACCTTCTATCAGCGCGGCCAGATCGGCGGACGCCACTTTTTTCTGGGCGAGGTCGGTGAAGAACGCCGGCCAGCTAATCTCCGCAATGTTGCGCGCGAGGTGGTTTTCGTCGGCCGCCCACTTCGCCAGGCGCTGCGTCATCTGGCCGAATACCGGTCCGAACGCGACGCTGATCATCACGAAGCCATCGGCGCATCGGTACATGCTCGGAATTTGCACGCCCGCGAGCGTCATCGCGCCGTATCCGCGTTGGGTTTCCGGATTGCCGGATGGCGGTGCGAGATGCTGACTCATCGCGCTCATCATCGCGGCGACCCGCGCCGAGACATGGCCACTTTGCCCGAGGCCATCGCGATCGCGTGCCGCGAGGGCGGCCAGCGCGGCGATCGCAGCGTCGGAACCGCCTTCCATCATCGCTTGCGGCACCGGGAAAAAAAGCGGTGGACGATCCGGATCGCCGGTGACGCCGGGGGCGCCGCTCGCCGCCATCACCGTGAGGTCCGATGACGCATAGGCGCTCTTCGGACCTTGGTGCCCAAACGGCGCAATACGAATTCGAATCAGCTTTTCGGGAATCGGGAAATCGTCGAGTGGCGCGACCCCGGCCACTGCCGCATCGAATGCGATATCGAACTTCGCGAGCAGGCCGCCGAGCAGCTCGCGCGAATCGGGGCTATGCATGTCGAGCGTGATACCGCGTTTGTTGCGATTGAGTGCGTGCCAGGTGAGACTCCGCTCCACACCGGGAATCTCATCGAGGAAGGGTTCCATCCTGCGGCCCGCCGATCCCGTAAGCGGCTCGACTACGACAACGTCGGCGCCCAGTGCGGCCAAGATGTTTCCCGCCTGCATCGTTTCGGACGCCGAGATTTCCAGCACGCGAATGTCGTTAAGCATCCCGTCCATCCGATTGCGAACGGCAATGCTTCATCATCATGCAAATGGTGTTCAGCATTTTGGTTGACTAACACAATTGCGTTACCCTACGCGGGAACTCAAGCGCGATGAGAGGTTCCGACGATGCCCGAACAAACACTGGCCCAGCCGACGCTGTACACCTCCGACGACGCGCCCAAGCTCAGGGGCGGACGTTGCCGAAAATGCGACTATGTTTTCTTTCCTCCGCAAAATTACGGATGCGAATTCTGTGGTGCGATGCCCGATGAACTCGAGCCCATAGCACTCGCGGGGGCCGGCAAACTCCATTCATTTGCCACCGTCCATCTCCATCAGGATCGCAGCGGCAAGGGTTTGCAGGCGCCGTTCACCGTCGGACTGATCGTTCTTGACGACGGCCCGGCGGTGCGTTCGATTCTGATGGAGCGCACCAATGAGGGGCTTCGCATCGGCGACCGGATGAATTCGGTGCTTGCTCCGGCCGGCACCAACGACGAGGGAAAACAGATTGTAGAGCTTCGCTTCGCGAAGACGGAGGCGGCGCGATGAAGAAAACCATCCGCGAGATGCGGCCGGTCTACGTGGTCGGCATCGGTCTGCACAAATATCAGCACATGAGCGACACCACTTTTGTGACGCTCGGCCTCACCGCAGTGCGCCAGGCCTTGCGCGACGCGGGAATCGAATTCCGCGACGTCGACTCGGCTTACACGGGGACCGCGCTAATCGGAATGGCGGTGTCGCGCCCGATTTTGCGTCACCTCGGCGCGAGCGGAATTCCGATGGCACAGGTTGAAAACGCGTCTGCTTCGGGCTCGACCGCGTTCCGCCAGGCCTGCCTCGACGTCGCGAGCGGAATCAGTGACGTGTCGCTGGCGATCGGCGTCGACAAACCCGCTCCGCTGGCCGCCGCGGCCGGCAAGGCCAACATTCGCGATTTGGTCGGCTCGCGAGTGGTACCCTTTACGCATTTTGCGCTGCTGGCGAACGAGTACATGAATCGCTACGGAGTGAAGCCCGAGCAGGTCGCCGCCGTCGCGGTGAAGAACAATCGCAACGGCGCGCACAACCCATACGCGCAGCGCCAGAAGGCGGTCACGCTCGAGGAAGTGATGGCGGGCCCGCCGATTTCCGGAAGTCTCACGCGCTTGCAATGTTGCCCGGTCGGTGAGGGCGCCGCCGCGGTCATCGTCGCGTCGGAAGATGCGATCGCGAAGCTCGGGATCGATCGGAAGCGCGCAGTGAAAGTGATCGCTTCAGTTACGCGCACCGAGCATGTCTATCGCGGCGCGAAAAACTTCGACGCCGAACTGACTCGCGAGACCACCGCGCAAGCATATGAAGAAGCGGGGGTCGGACCGAAAGATCTTGACCTCATCGAGTTGCATGACGCGTTCACCATCGAAGAGTTGCTCTACGTCGAGGCGATGGGACTTTGTGGCGAGGGCGAAGGCGCGACGATGATCGGCAGCAACGCGACGGACATCGGCGGCAAATGCGCGATCAGCGCGTCGGGCGGGTTGCTGGCGATGGGTCATCCCATCGGGCCGACTGGCGCCGGTCAAGTAGTAGAGATCACGCGCCAGCTTCGCGGCGAGGCGGGCGCGCGGCAACATCCGAATGCACGATTGGGGCTCGCGCATATGGTCGGGATCGGCGCGGTATGTGTCGTGCACATCCTGGAGAAGGGCGCGTGAGCATGATCAATCGGCGCCTGCCGGAGAAGATCGCGCGACGGTTGAAGCTTCCGCTCATCGCCGCGCCGATGCTGGCCGTGTCGGGACCGGAGCTTGCGATTGCGGCGTGCAAGGCCGGCGTGATTGGCGCATTTCCACTGGCCAACGCCCGCACGATCGACAACGTCGATACCTGGCTGACGAAAATCGAAAGCACACTCGAGAGCGTCGCGAAAGAAAACCCGGATCGCCCTCCCGCGCCTTTTTGCCCCAACCTGATCATCAAGCGCGCCGAGATGAAAGCGGAACTCGCGTGCCTGCTCCGTCACCGCATCGAGCTGGTCATCACCAGTGTCGGTTCGCCGACCGAAGCGATCGCGCCGCTGCATGACATCGGATGCACGGTCTTCGCGGACGTCGCGACGATTGGGCATACCGAAAAAGCCATCGCCGCGGGTGTCGATGGCCTGGTGCTTCTGACTGCGGGCGCGGGCGGACAAACCGGCTGGCTCAATCCTCTCGCATTCGTGCGCGCGGCGCGCGACATGTTCGAGGGACCCATCGTCCTCGCCGGCGGCATCAGCGACGGCGCCGCTTTGTGGGCGGCCGAAGTTCTCGGATGCGATCTCGCGTACATGGGCACGAAGTTCATCGCGACCAATGAGAGTATGGCGCCCGAGGCATATAAAAGGATGCTGGTCGAGTCGGACATGGACGATGTGATGCTCACGCAAGCCTTTACGGGACTCGATACCAATATGCTTACGCCCTCGATGCTCGCGGCGGGACTCGATCCGAGGACGCTACCGCCGCGCGTTTCAATTGAAGAAGCAGCGCGCAACTTTGGCAGCAAGGGCGAGATGAATGGTCCGCGCAGGTACAAGGACATCTGGAGCGCGGGTCATTCGGTATCCGGCGTTGCGCGCGTACAGAGCGCGGCCGAGCTCATCGCGGAGACGATTCGCGAATACGAGGAAGCGCGCGAGCGCACGCGCGCGATGCTGTAAAACCCCTCGTCAGTGAAATGGTTCGAGGAACCGACACACTCGATACGGCCATCGCGAATGATTTCTGGAGACCATGAACAGTCCATAGGTAATCGCGATAGCGAGCGCGAACAGATTGAAGGATGCGATCGCGCTCGCAACAGGGTCGTTAGGGGGTAGGGTCGTCATCCCATTGAGAAATCGCAGCGTGACGATCTGGTTGGCCAGAAATGTAACCGTCAGTATCCCGAACATCGATAGTGTCGCCCATGACTCCAGCGCGAGCGGCGTCAGCAGCGCCAGCGCAAAGTACAGATAGCGCTCATGAATGCGGGTCGGCAGCACGAAGAATCCGAGGTACGCGAGAAACGCCGCATACAGCAGCCCACGCGGCGAACGCTCACGCCAAACGACAATGATCGCGATCGCATAGAGCGCGGCCAGCAGGATGATTCCGAGCTTGAACGAAGAGATACCGAAAAGGGGCGCGAAATCCCGGATTCGCATCCCTACCGCGAGCGCCATCAGGTTGAAGGCATTCAGGGAGGTGTACGGAAAATATTCCGCCGAGCTGGCGATGACGTTCCAGAGAAAATGCCACGGTCTGCCGATCTGGAACGGCGCAAATGCGATAATCACGGTCGCGATAAATGCGAGTATTGCCATGATCCACTGGCGGACTCGGCCGTGGAGCAACATCCAGATTCCAAGGATGGGCAGGACCATCACTCCCTGCAATTTGATGATCACGGCGAGCGCCGCGGCCGCTGCGGCCAGTGCGAAGTTGCCCTGCGATCCCATCAGCAACGCGAGCATCACCGGAAGCGTCAGGACCGAATCATTCTGGCCCCACGCGACCGAGGTAAAGAGCAGCGCCGGGTTGAAAGCAAAAAGTAGGACTGCGCCGAGTCCTCGCCATTCACGCGGCCGGCCCCGCTCGCGGTCGGCAAAGGTTGGCCATGCGAAAATGGCAAGCCCGAGGAACAAATCCGCGATGAGCGGCGGAATCCTTATCAAGACTCGAAGTGTAGAGACCGAAGCGTCGGTCACTTCGCGGCCGAGGTAGAACGCGCGGGCCGGCGCGACCACAGCCCACAGGGCATACAAATAGCCCGGCATATAGCGGCAATTGATTTGGGGGTCGTAAACGTGCGCCGGATTGCGCGTCATCACCTCGCCCCACAAGAGGAATTCGAAAATGTCGTGTGGGTAGCCGGGAAAAAGCGGCACCAGAAAAAATTTGATGAGCGTCAGCGCCGCGAGCATTGCCGCGACGATCGACAATTGCCGCCGGCGTTCCTGCCATAGCGGCTTCAGCGCCGTGAACGTCGCCGCCGCAAAGACGGCCGCGAGCGCGACGCCGCATCCGATTGCCAGCGCATACACCATTACGGTTCCGGTGATCCGCCTTTCAGGTTCAAAGAGTCAAACGAAATGACAAACGATCGGCGAGACAGTCGAAAGCGCGGTTATTGCTCGGCAATGATGCGGGTCAAACGGCGACTATTTTTCGCGTCGCGGTAGATCAATTCGGCACCGTCCGCAGCATCCTCCTGTACGGATTCAACAACCGAGTGATGAGCGGACAAACGGCAGATCGGATCTGCCTCAGCGGCATTGCCCGCGAGCATGAAGGCCTGGCATCTGCACCCACCGAAATCGATATCTTTGCGCGCGCAACTACGGCATGGCTCGAGCATCCAGGCATCGCCACGAAACGCATTGAGACCGGGAGAATCACGCCAGATCCTTGCCAGCGAGTCATCACGGACGGTTTCGAAGCTCAGGCCCGGAATTACTTTCGCGGCGTGGCAGGGCAACACTTCGCCAGCCGGATTGATACAGATGTAGCTGCGACCCCATCCACCCATGCACGGCTTCGGCTCGCCGGAGAGATAATCATTTTGCACAAACACGATTTCGAGGCTGCCGCGATATTTAGGCATCGCTTCGAGCGCGATTTCCTCGGCGCGTTGATATTGCTCGCGCGTGGGCATCAGCGCGCGGCGGTTTTCGGCGCCCCACGCATAGAACTGGGTATTTGCCAATTCGAGGCGCTGCGCACCGAGTTGGGCCGCGAGTCGAATCAGTTCTGGAATTTCCGCGATGTTAAGTCGATGGATCACCACGTTGAGCGTAAAGGGAATCCCGAGTTCGCCAATAAGCTGGGCGACCTCCAGCTTCTTGCGATGCGATCGGACGCCGGCAACCTTTTCCGCGGCTGCGATCGATGCGCCCTGAATACTCAGTTGAATGTGCTCCAGGCCTGCATCGCGAAATTGGAGTAATTTGTCTTCGTCGAGAAGCGTGCCGCCGGTGATCAGGTTCGTATACAGATCGCACTCACGCGCATGCTGAATCAGTTCGACGAGATCGTCACGCAGCATCGGCTCGCCACCGGACAGATGCAGTTGGATGACACCGAGTTCTGCAGCCTCAGAAAACGCCCGGCGCCATTCGGAGGTCGAAAGCTCGTCACGGGTCCGCGCGAAATCGATCGGGTTACTGCAGTAAAGGCATCGCAGCGGACATCTATATGTGAGTTCTGCGACGAGGGTATATGGACGCGGCGCGACGGTCATTGCACCAGGCCTCGATCGCGAATCGATCCCAGGAAGTTCTCGACCTCGTTTCTGAGTGTCTCGCGATTGGTGCCGCGAAATTTTTCCGCCAGTCCGTCGATGATTTGATCGATCGAACGTGTGCCATCGCACATCCGCACGATGGCCGCGCCGGTTTCATTTAGAAGCAGCGCGGCTTCAGGGAAGAGCAGCATTTCCTGCTTCGCTACCGAATCAAATTTGAGTCGCGCGCGCGAGGCGAGGCGCGGCCGCCATGTAGGATCGGCATCCATCAGAGTTTGCGCGAATCGTTCCATAGCGGGGGCAAATACCCAGGGGAGACGTAGGCGTAATGAATCGCATCGAGGAGGCCCCACAGGATGTGGCACTTGATGGTGAGGGCTTCGGCGCAACGATCCTGCAACTCGCGCGTGGTGGCATGTTCGACGACATATTGCAGGCCGAAGTCGGAGTCGCGCGGCGCCAGCACCAGCCGACCCCTGAAGTAGTCAAGGCCACGGCTATCGAGCCATGGATACAGCTTCTCGAGCACCACGATTCGATCGGCCATCAGAACCGGGGCGAACAATTCGGTGAGCGAGGACGCGACCGCTTCGGTGAGCGAGCGCGCGGCGCAAAGATTTATATAGGCGTCGACGGCGAAGCGCACGCCCGGAAGCACATATCGCAGGCTGGCGACGTCCGCGCGGTCGAGGCCGGCCGCCTCTGCGAGGCGGTACCATTTGCTGATACCGCCCTCGGTGTCACCGATGCCATCGTGATCGGTGACGCGTGAGATCCAGGCACGGCGGAAGTCGCGATCGTCGGCCTTCGCGAGGATGGTCGCATCCTTCTTCGGGATGCTCCATTGATAGTAGAAACGATTTTCGATCCAGGCCTGCAACTGCCGCCGGGTCAACTTCCCCTGATGCATCAGGATGTGAAACGGATGCTTGTCGTGATATGCCGCGGTGCCGATGGCGCGCAACCTCGCGACGAAATCCTCGGGCGAGTCGGGAGCCGAATTGCTTGGCTGGTTCATCCTCATCGCACCACGAAGCTACAGCGTGAAGTCCATCCCGTCCTCGGCGACCTCCCATCCGGCCGCCTCGATCGCATGCCGCTCTGGCGAGGCCTCATCGAGGATGGGATTGGTGTTGTTCACATGAGTATAGACCTTTCTCGCGCGAAGGTGGCTGAGTCGCGCGAGGCTGCCATCGGGTCCATCGATAGCAACGTGACCCATCGCCAACGCGGTGCGGCTGCCGACGCCTCGACGCTCCATCTCGTCATCGGACCAGAAGCTGCCATCGAAGAAGATGCAATCACACTCCGATGCGACAGCAACCAGTCCCTCGCTGATTTTTTTGGTGGCGGGGACGTACAGCATCGATGCCTCACCATGGTTCACAATGTACGACAGACTGCTTCCCTCGATGCTTCCAAACGCTGTTTTAACATGCGTCGGCCGCTTGCCCTCGACGAACACCGCCTCGATGCTCAATCCTCCCCGACACTGCGTCGATTGATGATTCTCCACCGCCTCCCATCGAAACCGCGAGGGTTGGATGAGACCCGCGAAGATCGGATTCGCCTCGAAGACCCATTCGTACACCCGCCGCGTACATCGAAGCTCGATGGGTTCGTTTTCCCGCAGGGACAGCAGTCCGGTGATATGATCGAGTTCCCCGTCGGTAAGCATCACCGACGTGATCGATGAGCCCCGCGCGCTATCTTTGGGCAATAGTTCCGGGAATGACGATATTTGCGCCGGCAGGTCCGGGCTCGCGTTGAGCAGCGTCCAAGCCGACGCCATCTCCGCTCACCGCGATCGAGCATTGGGTACGCGGCTTGGCGCGAATCGTTCCGGCCCTCAGCCCCCGGCAGTTGGCGCAGTTGCAGTTCCATTGCGGAAAACCGCCGCCCGCCGCGGAGCCGAGCACATGGACCCGCACCAGCGCGCGCTAGGACTGCGGCTTGGCTTCCGGCGCCGCCTCGATAACCTGGCGGTTGGGGATACGCACCTTGCCGGTCTCGGGCAGCGCGGAACTGTAGCAGTTGATTTCCGCATCGCAGCGGATTTCGACGAACTCAGGCGTTTTCCAGTCGTTCATAATCTCTTACCCCGTCAGATGATTATACGTGATGGATTTCTTCTGGAGCAACCGAAATTTCCTCAACTGGCTTATGTCGATGGGGAGTAAGAATGAGGCGCGCCCGCCGATGGCGCTCGCGCATCGAGGATTCCGGAGATGGCGGGCATGATGGCACTCCGGTCGCAGAGAGAAACCGAGCGACCGTCATGCCATCCCGCCCGCCCCCAGCCCCGCCGCCCCCCCCACCTTCCTGCGAGTAGCACAGACTTCAGTCTGTGATTTTCAAATCCGAAAAGACACAGGCTAAAGCCTGTGTTACCTCCAAATCCGCAACTCAGTTTGACGGAGTTTGAACGGGCTGGTTAACTTCCGATGGTGATTGTTGAACAGGAAAGTAGTCAACTCCCAACCAGCGTGATCCGTGCGTTCAGCGCCAATCATGTGGTCCGGCTGACCGGCCTGTCCCATACGCAACTGCGCTATTGGGATAACACCGGATTCTTCCGACCACGCTACGCGTTCGAGAATCGCCGCAGTCCTTTTAGCCGCGTTTACTCCTTTCAGGATGTGGTCGGGCTGCGAACGCTCAGCCATCTGCGCAAGCTCCACAAAATTCCTCTCCAGCAGCTTCGCAAGGTGGCGCGCCAGCTAAGCGAATATCGTGATCGTCCCTGGTCCGAATTGATTCTCTACGTCCTGGGGAAGGAAGTTTATTTTCGCGAGCCGGAAACGGAACGAATACGCGGCGTGCTCAGCGGTCAGTACACGCTGGTGCGCCTCGAAAGCATCATTCATGACCTCACGGATGAGGCCCAGAAGCTTAAGCAGCGCTCGCGCGAGCAGATCGGCCGCATCGAGCGTCACCGTTTCGTCGTTCACAATGCCTGGGTGATCGCCGGCACTCGCATACCAACCGGCGCGATCTGGCGCTTTCATCAAGCCGGCTATTCGGCAGATAAAATAATCCGGGAATATCCGCCGCTTACCCGCGAAGACATTCGAGCTGCGCTGCAACACGAGGAAAAGCTGGCGGCACAGGCTTGATCGGCGCTATCCCCGCCCTCAAGTATGCGTCTGCTACTGGACCACAACGTGCCAGATTCCGTTGGCCGGGTGTTTCGCGAGCACGGCCATCGAGTCCGGCACGTCCGCGATATTTTGCCAATCGATTCCCCCGACCCGCTGATCGCGACAGTGAGCGAAGAAGACGGCGAGATTTTGGTCAGTTGTGATCGCGACTTCAAGTTGATTGCGCCACGCATTCCACGTGGGATGCGCGCACGATTTAGACGGCTAAGTCGCATTTCAATCGAATGCAACGAGTATCAAGCGGCCGGTAGGGTCGAGGAGGCGATGACATTGATCGAGGCGGAGTACGAACGCGCGCTGATTCGGTCAGACAAACGAATTCAGATCGTGATTCAAGCGCTCGGAATCAAAACGCTGCGATAAACCCGCCCCGATGCTCAAACCGCACTCCCGCCGATGGCGCTTGCGCATCGCCGGTTCGGTACCAACCCTCCACGCATTGACCTGATATGCTAGCTTGACACGACCCTATGTTGACAAGATCTAGGAAGAGCGAAGGCCCATGGAAGAGTTACTTCGAGAATCATTATTCCGACTGCTCGGCCCGGGCCTGCTGATCCCGTTTCTGTTGCTGCTGACCCTGTGGTTCCTCTGGAGCGAAAGAGAACATCTCATAGCGCTTCTCCAACTCTGGCGAATGCCTCTTCCCCGCGCGAATCGCGATCATTTTGCGGTCGCGATCGCTCATTTGGAAAACGATCCGGACCATCAATTCGAGCGAGATATCTTCGATCATTTGCACGATTTGCGTGGCCCGATGGAGGTTTTAAATTTCGACCGAGTCATTCCGCTCGGCGTCTCTCAAGACGAGCGGCAGGAAAAGGATGGGCATCGTCGGGCGCGGCTCTATCTCCGAAACTCGGGAGCCGACCTCTTGATTTGGGGAGTTGTTGTGAGCCCCAATCTACAACAAGCCAGACTTTACTATACTCCCCGCGCTGGTCGTGGAACACGTTCGAGTCGTCGTCACCAACTCGGCGAGAGGCTACCGGAATTGATTTGGGGCGATCTCGTTACAGTTATCTGTCTGGTCATCGCCACGGAGATTGGCGAGCTAATCGAAGAGGCCGATTATCTACCTGCGGACGAAGTTCGCCCCTGGCTTAAGGAGATCCTCGAGCCCTTCATTTCTAAGGCCCGTAGCCTAGCCAAGGCGAACCCGTTCAAAAGCGATCGCTCCAATGACAGCCATAGGAAACTGGCGGTCGTGATCGCCAAAGCAGTAGTTTTGCGCGCAGAACTAGTAGACGACGGAGAGTCGTGGAAGCAGGCGGTCGAAATCTGCAGCCAGGCGCTCGAAGAATGTGCGCTCAACACTGGAACGTCCGTCTGGTTGCAGGCGCAGCTATTGTTAGGCCGGGCCCTACTAAATCTCGGCGTTCGCGAGACTGGAATCGAATTGCTTGAGAAGGCCAGGGCCGCCTTTCGTGAAGTGCTCGGAATCTGTTCAGCCCGCAACGACCGGCAAAGCTGGTTAATGGCCCAGCGTGGTTCGGCGGCCGTTCTTCTTCGAATCGGCGAGGATGGTTGGCAATCGGCAGATTTGGAGCAAGCAGCGAGCATTTGTCGCGACGCCCTAAAGAATTTGAATGGCGATGGTGCCCGCTTTCGCGCCGATCTTCTTGAGGTTCGTGGATGTGCGCTGGCGAGACTCGGGGAAAGAGAATCGAGGGTTGATCACCTCAAACAAGCGATTGCGGCGCATCGTACCGTTCTGAAATTTCGAGATCCTGATCGGAATTCTCGCAAGTGGGCGGGCTCGCAAGGGAGTTTAGGAAATGCGCTTATGTTGTTGGGAGTGCGGATCACAGATTGGCCCTCCGGTCCCCTTTTTCGCCCCTTGCGAGGAACGCTTGAATACCTATCGCCCTCCGGGGTCACACTGCTGCGCGACTCTGTTTCAGCGTATAACGAGGCATTGAGTGTACTAACTCAAGACGGCGCGCCTTCGCTTTGGCGCATGATTCAACTGAACCTCGGCGCTTCTCTGTACGAACTCGCTCAGAGGACTGTGGAGCGGGATCACAAATCAGACCTGCTGAGACAATCGATAAGCGCGCTTCGAGGTTCGCTTTTAGCGCTCACACCGATGACCGCGTTTCGTGAATGGGCCTCCGCCGAGGTCGATTTGGCGAATTCATTGGCTCTTCTAGGAATAGTAGAGGACGGGGTTGAGCGTCTTGACGAGGCTGTCGCAATTGTCCGCCGAGACCTAAAGATCCTGAGCGCCGAGCGCGAGCCTTTCCTGTGGACAAGATCGCAGCAAGTGTTGTGTTTTGCCCTCGTCAACATTGCGCGTCAACAAAGCCCAACGCAAGGCAGCGAAGCGATTTGGAATCTTGAAGCAGCGGTGGACGTTGCGCTTGCGTTGCTCTCCGGTTCGATACCACAGATTGTGGGAGCTCAAGTCCAGCTGATTTTGAGCGGAGCGTTGCTTTTTTTGGGAATGTTGAAGAAGGATGCTGCTCTTCTCGAGGAAGCACTGGAAACCAGTATCGCCGTGTGGCTCTTGCTATCCGGATTGGGTCATCCTCTAGCGAACAGAGCGAAACCGATAACGGCCACTGCGGTGCGGACCCTAACGGAGATCCTACAGCCAGCGGAATATCAGGGAATTTTCGGCAAACACGCGGCGGTCTTACTCCGTATGAGAATTGCCCCAAAAGCTCCTGGCAACGTGGCCATCTAGCGCGGCACACAACCTCAGTTCTCTTTCCGGAGTTAAGGACCGCTATCGAAGGTCGAAAAAGCAAATCCTAACGGCAACGAGATGAAAAGCATTTTGACCGACATCGTGTATGCTTACCGTAAGCAAAATTAGACGTAGTGTTTAAGCGGACAAGCTTTTAAATCAAAGCCGTCAAGCAAGCTGGCGCATATGCCAGGCTGCGAGGCTTCGGAAGGCTTCGTTACTCGCGTCCTGGTGATTGGCGCACTGGGATCGTGGTGCTCACAACGATCGAGATTCTTCGGCGGCGCGCTTCGCGCTCACCTCAAAACGACAGAAAAATAAGGTTGGCGGATGCTCGCGCGCCTTTTCGGGCGCGCGCCTGAAAACGTCGCCGCGTACCTACTCGACAAACTCGCGGTGAACAGAGCACAGCCGATTCCGTCAGACTTGACTTCGGCATCGATTGAGCCCACGGTCAGAGGGTCGGGATCGTTAAATGGATCGCGTCCGACTTGCGCCCGACGGCGAAGCCTTCATCGGCTCTTCCGCTAGCAGGCATCCAAGACTCATTTCAGCAGCCTGCGCCCTCACTCTTGTCTCTCCCAGTAGGGAGAGAAGATTAAGGAAAGCAGCCAGTTTTAGGATTCAGGGTGTTGAAAGGAAACTCACCTCGTACGCCTCAAGGCGTTTTTCAACACCCTGCTAAATCAACCCCAACATCTACCAAATTGCTTCAGGCTATATCGCTTGAGACGGGAGTTTGTGCCATGTCGACTATTCTACAAGTTTTCACCTACCGCCCGCGTCCTGGACAACTGTCAAATTTCATGAAAAACGTCGCGAAAGGCAGCAAAATCGTACATCGCAACGGCGGAAAGATCCGCCTCTGGAACACTGCCAACGGCGGCGAGGCGGGAACGATTCTGCTCGGAATCGAGAACGCCAACTTCAAGAGTTACGGTGAGTATGCCGAAAAGCTCGAGGCCGACCCCGAGTGGCGTGCGTTTGTGGCCGAACTCACGAGGGAGCGTGAACCGGCCGCCGAGCTGGTCAGTTCCGCGATGTATGTCGAGCAGCCGGTAAACTAGTCAGAAACCCCTCACAAGTCGCCGGCTGTCATCAGCACGCGACGGTTAGCGAAAGTGCGACAACGTCGGGATAACTCTCGGCGCTGTCTGCGCGATCCTCACAAACTTAGCTCAGAGCGATGCTAGTGGATGCAAAAAGAAGCGGGGGCCATCCATCGATGACCCCCGCGAGGATTCGGATCCCAGTTGCGCTTACTGCGCGGCTTGCACCATCGCCTCGGTGGTGAAGAAGTCTTTCTGCACCGCGCCCATGTTGATGTACCAGCATTCCCGTTCCGGAGTCTCGATGCCGGGCAGATAGCACATCGTCGCCTGGCCGGTCTGCACGTCGGAGGATACCGCGCCGACCACGAACTCACGCTTGAAGGGATAGATGGCTACCTTCGCATCGGGAACCGGGCGGTCGCGATACGCCAGCCAGTAGATATGCGCACGGAACAGCTCGCCCTTCTGATCGTAGGTGTCGATGTAGGGCGGGAACCATACTTCTGAATCGATGTAGACTACCGTCTTACTATCGATTGCATTGATCTTGCCCTGCCTTGGGGTCGCCTCGACAATATACATGTGGCGCATCTCATAGTCCTCGGGGCAGGCGCTGGCGCCACCGTCGAGGGGGCAACGCAGTTCCGGTGAATGCGCGGCATGTACGCAGGCCAGCATGTTCTTCTCCCCGACATACTTATAGTTGTATTCCTCGACCTTCGCATTGAAGCCCGAATAATGATCGGGATCCCATGAGTAGGCGCCGGTCGCGGAGCTCAGGATCGATTCGTTGACGCGGCGAACCCGGCGCGATTCCTTGTTCCATGACCAGGTGTCATCGCCGTGGGCGGGACTGGCGTAGCGATAGCGGATGAATCCGACGCCGCGCAGATCCTGCGGCGCGAGCACCGGGTAAAGCGCGAACAGCCAGTAGCGTCCGGTATTCTTGAAATCAGGATCGATCGGCAGCGGCTCGACCTCGGTGCGGCCGACCAGGCTGTATCCCGCATAGTGTCCGATCTGGAAATATTCGACCTGCTTGCTCTGCGGTCCCTTCGCCTGCATCGCGGTGTCGCAATCATAGAAGCGCAGATCGTAGTCGTCGGTGGTGATGGGACGGAAGACGTTGTTCCAGATGATCTTGGTCGCCACCGTCGGGTCGTTCGGATCGAGCAGCGGGAAGGGCTGCCCGGCGACATAACCTAACACGCTGCGATGGTCATCGGTGAGGCGCACCTGGGCCGAGTATTTCTCGGTCGCGTCCTTGTAGGGAGGGGGCCAGTCGCATCGTTCGGCAGGAACGATCTTCATCGACATGCCCTTTTCGACCTTGTAGTAGACTCCTGGCGGGAGCAAATCTTTGACCTTGCTCGCGGTTTCCGCGGTGACCAACTCGCCAGGTTTGACCTGTGCCGATGCGGAAGCACCGACCAGAATGGAAGCAAAAATCGCCCCGACCATCGCGATTTTGCCCCGTGCGACCATTAAATCGAGCAACGACATAAGTTCTCCTCCAAACAAGAATTAGACCGCCTGAGAGCCGGACATTAGCCCTGAAGAGTTGGAGTGTCAATCCAACTTATTCGCAAACTTATTTGATGAGAATTTCGGCCGGCGCGAGGGCTGCGGCTAGGGCGACGGGGTCCACGTCAGCGGAATCTTGATGCCTCCATAGGTCGCGCGCCGGGGCCCATACGAGGCCGAGAACACGCCGATCCCGGTGCCATTGCGAATCTGGTACGGATGGTTGAAGGCATTGATAAGCGTCAGACGGAATTCCGCCAGGCCGAGGCCCGGCAACTTGAGGCTTCGCACGATGCCCCCGTTGAATTGCAGGATCGGCGGCAACTCGCCCGAGTTCGCGAAACCTCGTCGATAGCCGCTGCCCCAGACCGCATCGCTGGTAAACAGAAATCCCCACAATTTGTAGGACGCCCCGGCCGATGAGCTGAACGTCTGGTTGTCGTCGGTGTTGATCCAATGATTGGCGATGTAGGCAATCTCGTCGGCATCGTCGGCGAGAAACGCGCCCGCCTTGATGTACTTGGCCTGCAGGATGGCATACGAGAAATTGAAATATGCGGTTAGTTTTTCATCCTGGTAGGCGAGGCTGAAATCCGACCCCCAGGCACGGCTTTGGCGATAGTTCAGCGGCGCGGTGACTACCAAACTGCCTAGCTGAGAGAGGTCGAGCTGATTGTGGCCCAGCTTGAAAAATCCATCGAGGCCGACATTCAGCCGCTCCAGGATGCGCTGGCGAATTCCGACATCGAAGTAGTCGTCGGTCTCGGCTTCGATTTTGTCGTTGCCGCTGTTGACCGGCGCGGCATTGGTGGTATCGGCGAATTTCTGGACGGTGCCCAGCGCGACCTCGTCCAGCGGCGGGACCTTGAAATAGCGCGCATATCCCGCATGCAGAATGGTGCCGCGCCGCACCTCGTATTCCGCCCCGAGGCGCGGACTGAACTGATTTTGCGTGACGAACGCGCTCATCCAGTCCCAGCGCCCGCCGAAGTTAATCTTGAGCTGCGGCATCGGACGCCATTCGTCCTGCAGATAGAAGCCCAACAGCCATGCGACCTGGTTGTGATTATCGACAATGTTGATCGGGGTCGTCTCCGGGACCCCGCCCACCACCTTGAAGGTTTGCGCATGGTCGTCCAGCTCGATGGCCTCGCCGCTGGAATAGAATCCGGCGCCGATAGTGTGGTCCGCGCCGAGCTTATAGTTGCCGGCGCCCTGCAGGCCGTTGATGAAGCCGCTCTGGAAAATCCTCGCCGCAACTCCATTGTAGATAAGATCCTGGGTCGAGTCCGGATAGAAGTTGAGCGTGTAATAACGGCTGAAGGCCGATAACTGATAGTCTATATTCTCTCCGATTGCTCCCTGTAGCCCTAAGACGCCGAAGTAGTTCTGCTCCAATTCGTTTTCGTTGATTTCCGAGGAGGGCAAGGCGGGGACCCCCTCCAGCACGAACCCGGGAGTCAATCCCGGCGTCGGTGGAATCTCGAACGAGTTCACCGCGGTCCCAGCCATCAACGAGACGCGGGTTTCCGAATCGATCAGGTACGAGAGGTTGGTGAATCCTTGTCCTTGATCGGTGTGATCGTGATTGGGGGTCGCCGCGGCGGTCGGTGGCTGCAAACCGAGGTCGTCGCGCAGATAGAATCCGCTGGCGTAGTAGCTAAACCGGCCGCTGCATCCGCCCAGCTCGAAACTGGGCTGGACGGTGTTGCGCTGACCGCCATACATTTCGAGGTTATTCAGCTCCGGACCCGCATCGATACAGCCGTCCTTGCTGCGGACGTCGATCACGCCTTCATTGCGAAAGCCAATCTCGGCCGGCATCACGCCGGTCAATAGGGTAATGGTGTGCACGAAGCGGGGGCTGAAAATCTCGCCGTAGCTGGTGACCGCGTCGGGCAGAAATATCCCGTTGACGCGATACTGGACCCCGCCCCCATTCTCCCCATGCACATGAATCTGCTCCTGACCCTGGCCGTAGGAATCCTGGCTAACCCCCGGCGCCTGCTGAAGTACCTGCGCGAGATTCGAGTTGTCTCCTTCCGGCAGGCGATGGATCGACTGGCGATCGAATTGATAGGCGCTGCTGCCGGTCTCGGGTGAGAGATCGTTGAGCGCGCGCTCGAAGCGCGGCGCGAGCACGGAAAGCGTCAGCGGCTGGTTCGAGGTCATCGCGAGCACGACCGGCGCCGGAGAATTTCCGCTGATGATCACGACGGCTTCGGCGGCCGGCTTGAACTCATCTTTAGTAGCGGTGAGTTCGAAGCTCCCCGCCCCGGCGCGGAGCAGGAACTTTCCGTTTTGATCGGTGATTGTACTCGCCACCACGCGCCCATCGGCGGTTTTAAGCCGCACCGTCGCACCCGCGAGAGGGCGACCGAGCGAGTCGTTGATGGTGCCCTCGACGCGCTGCTGCGCGACCGCCTGCTGCGCACTCGGAAACGGGGCCGCGCTCGATTCAGTGACCGCTCCCAAGAGCAACATCCCAATCGAGATGCCGAACATCCAGACTGTGGCGGAAAACCTGCTTCGCGATGCCACCTTCGCACCTCGCGAGGGTGATACTGTTGGAATTCCCGCCTCCGCTCAACTCTGGGCTTGAATCCTCTGCGCCGGTATTCTGCCCGGTTATCAAGCCTGTGAGTCAGTCCCCTCATCCACGCCCGCTATGGCTCGCCCTGACCACCGGGCTGGTGGCGGCATTTTTCAGCGTGCTCTACCAGGCGATCGAGGAGTTCCTGCACCTCGCGCCCAATCAGCAGTTCAAGGAGCTGATCGTCATCACCGTGACCTCAGTCGGAATGCTGCTCGCGATCGAGCCGATCCTGGAACGAATCGGGCCGGTGCGCGAGCACCACGCCTTCGGCCACGAGGATGACATCTTAATCCGGGCGGGCGCGCTGCTGACGATCGTCGCCACCGCCTTCCTGCATGGCCTGCTGCATGCCCACCTCAGCGAGAGCCTCAGCGCCCATGGCATGGTGGTGCTGGAGCAGTTGCTGACGGCGCTGGTCGCCCCCACTCTCATCACGCTTTCGTGGATCCATGGCATGAGGCGCGAGCGGGCTCGATGGTATGGCTTGAGCGTCGGTGTGCTGACCGGCCTGGGCCTGGTCATGTTCGCGATGGTGCAACTCTACTTCCTGCGGCCCTCGGCCGGACTTCGCGACGTGCCGCTTCGCAATGCGATACGGGCATTGTTGGCGGTCGCGACGTCCTTTCTCGGATTCATCGTTCCAACCTGCGCCGTGAATGGATTCCTGGGCGGTTTGGCGATAGACCGGCAATGGTCCGCGAAGGCGTGGAGCGGCATCGCGTTAGGATTGCTGATCGCCGCCGCGGTCGAGGCCGTATCGTTTGTTCTGGCTTCATCGTACGAGGCTCACGCGATCCAGACTGCCGCGCTGGTCCAGCCCAACTCGATGCTCTCGCTGGCCGCCGAAGTCGTGATTGCAAATATCGGCTGGGCAATGGGGATTTGGGTTCGGCCCGATGCGGACGGTCTGCTTCGCGGCACGGAACCATCGGCAACCGCGCGCGAGATGAAATGGGAACTCGCCACGGGCGCCATCTCTGCGGCCTCGATGCTCGCCCTGGGATTGTTGATATCGCTGGGTACCATCGCGCTCGGCAATCAGGTTACCGCGGTCCTGCTTGGCCAGTCCCCCTAACGCTCTTAAGCGCGGACACCATTGCCTTCGGCCACGCGGGTATGGACTTTCCGCGACAGCGTGGTATGTCGATACCGCGCGATTGTTCGCGGCGGCCGTCGTGGGGCAAGTTTTGGGTAATTGGCGGCGGCGGTTCGGCGAGCATCGCATCGCACACTGACATATTGAAGAGGTCCCGATGATTGTGAAGTCCAGTCATCTCGCAGCGGTTGCTATCGGTCTGGCGATCGGCGGGTTCGCGTTCGGATGTATGCATTCCAGCGAGCATGCGCAGGCTAACTCAGCGCCCGCCGCGGCTGCGCCCGCGCCCGCTGCTGCTGCGCCCGCCGCGCAGGTCGATGCCGCCCGTCTGGTCGGCGCCGACAAGGAACCCGGCAACTGGATGGTCTATGGCAGGACCTATAGCGAACAGCGTTTCAGCCCGCTCAACAAAATCAACGCGGATAACGTCAAGAACCTCGGCCTGACCTGGTACTACGATCTCGATACCGATCGCGGCCAGGAAGCGACGCCGGTCGTGGTCGATGGCGTCATGTACGTCACCACTGCATGGAGCATGGTGAAGGCCTTCGATGCCAAGACCGGCAAGCTGCTATGGGATTTTGATCCCAAGGTAGGCCGCGAAATCCTTATCCACGTCTGTTGCGATGCGGTCAATCGTGGGGTCGCGGTGTGGAAGGGCAAGGTCTACGTCGGCACCATCGATGGCCGTCTGATCGCGCTCGATGCAGCGACCGGCCAGCCGGTGTGGAGCGTCCAGACTACGGACCGAGACAAGCCTTACACCATCACGTCCGCGCCGCGAGCTATCAATGACAAAATCGTTATCGGCAACAGTGGGTCTGAGTACGGCGTGCGCGGATATATGTCGGCCTATGACGCCGCTACGGGCAAGCTCATCTGGCGGACCTATACCGTGCCCGGCGATCCTTCCAAAGGATTCGAAGGTCCAGCGATGCAGTTGGCAGCCAAGACCTGGAGTGGAAAATGGTGGGAGAGTGGCGGCGGTGGGACGCCCTGGGGCGGCATCTCATATGACCCTGAGCTCGACCTGATGTACTTCGGCACCGCCAACGGTACCGAATGGGACCAGAAGCATCGCAGTCCCAAAGGTGGCGATAACCTCTACCTCGCATCGATCATTGCGCTGAATGCCTCGACCGGCGAATACGCATGGCATTACCAGGTCGTGCCCGGCGACGTGTGGGACTATGACGCGACCCAGGATGTGATCCTCGCCGACCTTACTATCGATGGCAAATTGCGCAAGGTTGCGATGCAGGCCGGCAAGGACGGCTACTACTACGTCCTCGATCGCAAAACCGGCGAGCTGATCTCGGCCAACAACTTCGTGCCGGTTAACTGGTCGAAGGGCATCGATCCGAAGACCGGACGTCCGATCGAGATCGCGGCCGCGCGCTACGACAAGACCGGCAAATCCTTTGTCGCCCGGCCGGCGCCCAGCGGCGGGCACAACTGGCAGCCTATGGCATTCAATCCGCAGACCGGATTCGCCTACATTCCGGCGCAGGAAGAAGGCTTCGCGTTCGAGACTGACAGGAACTTCCGGCGCACCACCGTCGGCAACAACATGGCGATCGATCTTGCTAAGGTGACGGCCGGCAAGGGAAAAACATTCAAGGACGCACTGAAGGGCGAGAAGGGTTTTCTCCTCGCATGGGATCCGGTGCAGCAGAAAGAAGCATGGCGCTATCAATATGCAGGTCCGTGGGATAGCGGCACCATGACCACCGCAGGCAATCTCGTTTTTCAGGGCAACGCGACTCATGAGTTCGCGGCCTATCGAGCCGACAATGGCGCCAAGCTATGGTCCTCGCCCACCCAGACCGCCGTGCTGGCGGGTTCGATGACCTATGAAGTTGACGGCGAGCAATACGTCGCCACTCTGGTCGGATGGGGCGGCAGCTACGCGATCCTCGGCGGCGGGCTTGCCAAAATATCCGGTCCGCAGCGCAACATAAGTAGACTGCTGGTCTATAAGCTGGGAGCTAGCGCTAGCTTACCGCCTCCGGCCGCCGAGGAAGTGAAGGTCCTCGATCCGCCGAAGCAGACCGCGGGCGCCGCAACTATCGCGGAGGGCAAGAAGCTCTACGGGCGCAACTGCGTCATGTGTCATGGCGTCGATGTGGTAAGCGGGGGCATCAATCCGGATCTGCGCTACAGCAAGCTCCTCGATGACGATGGGTGGTACGACGTCGTGCTGGGCGGCAAGTTCAAGGATCAGGGGATGGTGTCGTTTGCCAAGGACCTCAACAAACAACAAGCGAATGCAATTCGCGCCTTCGTCATCCAGCATGCAATCGACGACAAGCTCGAAGAGGCCAAACAGGCAAAGAACTAGGAATCAAGTGGCGCGGCGCTTTTTGAGATCCTCTAACTCGTCGAGGGTGCGCGGCCAGTCCTGATGCATCAGGCGCGAGAGCGCGCGATCGGCGAGCAGGCGACCGCCGGTCTGGCATTGCGCGCAGTAGTTAGTCTCATTGCTGGCATAGCGGATACGCTGGATTTTGGCGCCACAGCGCGGGCATGGCTGATGATAACGCCCGTGCACCGCCATCTCGGGACGAAACGCGGTGACGCCCTCGGGAAATCCCTCGCCGGCTTCGGCACGCAATCTGTCAGTCCATTCGACGAGAATCGCGCGAGTAGCATCATAAAGCCGCGCGATTTCCTCGGCACTGAGCTTCTGCGACATCGCGATCGGCGATAACTGTGCGCGATGCAGGATCTCATCGGAGTAGGCGTTGCCGATACCGCTGAAGATATGCGGATCGGTCAGCGCACGCTTCAAGGTGTGATTTTCCGCGCGCAGCGCAATGCTGAAAGCATCGAGGCTAACCTCGAGTGGCTCGATTCCGCCCGCATTCAGCGATTGCAAACCGGCTTCGCCCTCGACCACCGTGAGCGATGCGCGCCGCTGGGTGCCGGCCTCGGTCAGCCATAGCCATCCGTTGTCAAACTCGAAGGCTGCGAGGTTGTTACGGCTGCCGAGCTTAGGCTTCGAGGTCGCCCAATGCAGCCGGCCCGCGATCATGAGATGGAGTACCAGCCACAGGTTGTCGTCGAGGCCGATGGCGATGCGCTTTCCCACGCGGCGAACTTCCAGCACCATCTTGTCGAAGGTCGCGCTTAGAGGCGGGGTGGCAGAGCGCAGCAAGAACGGCGACTTAACGATGGCGCGCGCGAATTTGCGGCCCACAATGCGGGTTCGCAACGTCTCGACATAGACGCTTACGTCAGGTAGCTCGGGCACGCTCTATCGTCGATGACCCAAACGATCGCGTCAACCGCACGACTGACTCTGCTGATGGTCATCCAGCGGCACTCGGGCAGGAAGCGGCTCTACCGAAGCCGTCGTTCAGCGCATCGCCTGGCGGCGGTCCTGGATAGTATCGAGGTAGGCTACGATCTTGCCGATAATTTCGCTGATGCCGAGCTCGCCGCGCTCGCCCTGCCCCATCGCATAGAGGCGCTCGCCCCACACCGGCATGTCGGCGGTACCGTGTGCTCTGACCGCATCGCGTCCATCGATCAATTCGGCCAGCTTGGCGGCCGGCAGCGGCGAACCGTACTTGTCTGAAAGCAAACGCAGGTTGGCGGGCGGTTTGTTCAGGCTTTTGGCGACTGGGCCATCGCCGGTGCCGTTGGTCCCATGGCATGACGCGCAGTAACGCACGAAGTATTTCTGCCCATCGCGGACATCGTTCTTATTGACATTGCTGTCGGCGGCCAGCGCCGACGATCCGAACGACAAGGCCGCCGCGATGGCCACCAACAGGAAAATTCCTCTGCGCTTCATTTCCACCCGCGTTTGACGATGAATGCTCTATCCTTGCCTGCGGACTTATCGGTTCGCAAGGTGGCGGTTCCCATTCTGCATATGGAGAAGGCGTTGCAGCAGCAGGATGACATCGCCTGGGATGAGCGGCTTCGCCGTGTAGTAAAGCACGCCCCGGGTGCGCGCCTGTTTTTCATTCTCCTGATCGTGGTCGCCGGCAACGTAGATGACCGAGGCCTTGGAAACGCAGCGTTGGATCTCCGTCAGGGCCCATCCGCGGTCGGATGGCGCCACCGATTGATCATCGAAAATTACCAATCTGACGTTTGGTTCTCGAATCAAATCGCCGATCTGAGACATCTCGGGGTTGATCACCGACCATTCCGAGCGCGCAGTCTGCGCGACGGTTTCCGCCAGCTTCTGGTCGTGGGACAGCAAGGCCAGGATTGGCTTCTCATCGTCGGAAGCCGGTCCCCGGGAATGATTTCTGCGAGCCATGCGTTTGATGTTCAACTTTTATGAATCGAGTCTAGGGTCACTTCATCGAGCCATGCTCCGTGCCCCTCCGGACATGCGAACAACTGCGCCTTGCCGACGATCTTCGCTTGGAGCGTTCGCCCGCACTTGAGGCAATGCAGCGCGCTGGTCCACTTCTTACGGATCTGCTCGAGCAATTCAGCGTCTTGCTGGCGAGCCCATTGGTTTTCAAGAGCGGCTTCGGCATCGTGAAGTTTTTGCCCCAAATTGTCCTTTTCGCTAGCCATGGTTCGTTCCCTTGTTGCGATGCCGCAGGTCAGCCTCAAGGAATTGCAAACCTCCTGCCAAGGGGTACGCAGTCACCAAAGTATCCGTTATGTTGACAATTTCGCGCCGGAGAGAGTTGCGAATCGTGCCAGCGGTAGTGAGCGCTGGCACCGATCGATACATCCGGCTTGATGGCTCCTCGGTCGCGCGCCCTCGATGGCATAGCAATCGTTCGGGGGGAAAATGCTATGGATTAGTGACTTATCAAACCAGCGAGGATTCAATGCGGGGGACAGCTACCAAAGGCGCACTGCTGGTCGGCTTGATACTCATGCTTGCGGCCGGTGGGTCGAGGGCGCAGGCGGCGGGCAACAAAGACTACCTTCAGGACTGCGCCGAGTGTCACGGCGCCGACGGGAAGGGCGGACAATCAGAAAAGCGGGCGATCCCCGGCTATATCTCCACCGACCTGACCCAAATCAGCAAACGCAATGGCGGCGGCGAGTTTCCGCGCCAGAAGGTCTACGACGCGATCGATGGCCGGGATCGGATTGCGGCGCATTTCTCGGGTGACATGCCACGATGGGGCGCGCGTTATCGCGTTGACGCGAACGACCAACCTCGGTCTGACCAAGGCGTGCGCGACCGGATTTCCGGGCTGGTGGATTTTATCGAATCGATCCAGGAAAAATGACCACCCGAGGATGACAGCGCCGGAGAAAACCGCCACCCCCCTCGATACCTCCGCGCTTCCAGCTATCGTCCAGGCGATGATGCGTCCGGCCTTCTACCCGGAACCTCCGGAGAAGGTCGAGCTGATTCAGACGCACATCTCATTCGTCTTCATCGCGGGCGCGTTTGTCTACAAGCTCAAGAAGCCGGTGCGCTTCTCCTTTCTGGATTGCACCAACCTCGAGCAGCGCCGCCATTTTTGCGCCGAGGAAATTCGTCTCAACCGCCGACTCGCGCCCGAGGTGTACCTGGGGATGTACCCGATCATCCGGGCCGGTTCGGACTATGTCCTCGGCGCGCAAACCCAGGGTCATGAGCAGGCGGTCGATTACGTCCTCAAGATGCGCCGGCTCCCGAACGAATGCATGCTCGATCGAAAGTTAGCGCATGGCGAGGTCGATCGCGCGACGTTTCTTGCGTTGGCTTCGGTTATTGTGAATTTTTACCGCGGGAATTCTTCCGCGCATGCGTCGAGGTATGGAATCGCGTCGGAACTATGGCGTCTCATCATCGGCGAGCTGATTGAGGTAGCACCGCTCGTCGGCGTGACCATAACCGCCCAACAGCTGCAGACCATCGAGGATTATTGCCGCGGATTCATCGCCTCGCATTGGAAGATGCTCAACGCGCGGGCAGCGGCGGGGCAGGTTCGCGAGGGTCATGGCGATTTGCGCTGCGAGCACATCTGTATCGAGGACGGCAAAATCTCGATTTTCGATTGCGTCGAATTCAGCGAGCGGCTGCGCACCTGCGACCTCGCGTCCGAGGTCGGCTTTCTTGCGATGGATCTCGATCGTCTTGGCGCGCCGGACCTCGCGGATGAGCTGGTCGGCGATATTACGGAGTCGACACCGGACGAGGACCTGCCTCTTCTGGTGCCGTTTTACAAATGCTACCGCGCAATCATTCGCGGCGTGGTCGAGACCTTGCGTAGCCGCGAGGCGGAGATTGGGGACGCGGAGCGCAAGTCCGCAGTTGCCCTCGCGCGCGGGTACTTCGCCCTTGCGAGCAGCTACGCGATGGATACGGTCCCCGCGATCATTGTGGTCTGTGGCCTTTCGGGCAGCGGAAAGTCCACCGTCGCACGGGCACTGCATCATCGCTTCGGGTTTGCGGTGGTCAGTTCGGATCGCACGCGCAAAAAGCTCGCCGCAATTCCGCTCGAACGCCATGCCGAGGACGCGTACAAGGCGGGCATCTATACCGACGCGATCACTGGATCGACCTACACGGCGATGATCGAGAGCGCGCGCGACCTGCTCAAGAACGCAACCGGCGTCATTCTGGATGGGACGTTTCAGGATCCGGTGCATCGCAAGCAAGCCCTCGAACTCGCCGCGCGCCGCGGGGTAAAAATCCTGTTCGTCGAATGTCAGGCTGGAGATGCGGAAATCCGCCGCCGCCTGATGGAGCGGCAGCGGACTAGCAATGACCCATCGGATGCGACCGTCGAAGTCTACCTCCGTCAACGCCAGGACTTCGTCCCGCTCTCCGAAATACCCGCGACACGGCGTCTGAATGTGAGCACGGCGCGACCAGTCCGTGAGATAGTGAGCGCAGTGAAAAATGCCATGGAGCAGCTACGCCGGTAAATGTGCGTGGTCGTTGACGATTTTATCGCGAGGCCGTTTACTCATACCCACAAACGGCGTATAAAGTTGGTGAAACCGCTCGGACGCATCCCTTCACCTAAGCGCCGGAATTTCTCCCCGCTTTTCTGTTCGCGAGCTTCCCAGCACTAAAGTAAGGAGGCCCCTAAGTGGCCAAAAAGTTGTATGTAGGCAATCTTGCCTACTCAGTCACCAATGAGGATCTGAAAGACCTCTTCTCACAGTCCGGCACCGTCGAGAGCGTCGCGGTTGTCTCCGACAAGTTCTCCGGCCAGTCCAAGGGCTTCGGCTTCGTCGAAATGGCGGATGCCGGCGAAGCTGCCGCGGCGATTCAGTCGCTCGACGGCACCGAGTTCAAGGGCCGCAACATCAAGGTCAACGAAGCCAAGCCTCGTGAGGCGGGTGGCGGCGGACCTCGTGGTGGTGGCGGCGGACGCGGTGGCGATCGCGACCGCAGTGGCGGCGGCGGACGTGGAAACCGCTGGTAGCCGACAGCGCGCTAAATAAGGACGAGCCGTACGGTTCGTCCTGAACCTTCACGGCGGGAAGTGGACTTCGGTCTCTTCCCGCCGTTGATTTTGAAGGGTTTCAAAAGGGTGGTGCGACATGCAATCGACGCGGGACAGAACGCCGTGGGAGAGTCATGACTGGAAAGTCAAAACCCTGGAATCTGTCAGCGCCGGTGGCGGTTCGCGGCTCGCCTTCACCTGCCGCGGATGCGAACGGAAATTCATCTATACGACCGGCAACAATCGCGCATGGGCGACCAGTGCCGATGGCACCGCGCTCGCGGACGAGATCAGTTCGCGATGGCTGGCGCAAAGTTGTCCCGGACGACCTGGTCAACTCGACGATCAAGATCGCCTGGCCTTGAAGTACCCGGCCAAACCGGACGCGCCGAAATAGCCGCCGCACTCAGCCGGTTGGCGAAGCCCGGATAGAGCGAGGCCTCGCAGTCCACTGAGCGAAAGCTGGAACGGGTCCGGGTTGTAAACATTCCCTTGGGCTTCCAATAAAGCTTCCCGGGGTCGCAATACTCCTGCTCCCAAGCCGTGATACACGAACGGCGACCGGACCACCTCTCGCCGCTGACCGTCATCACTTCATACGGGTTCCTAGGAGTGGTTGGTGAGCGGTTTTCCCGAGTTACTCGAATCCACCAATTCGATTGTCGAGCCGAATGGTTGAGCGGCACGTTAACAACGGTGGTTCCCGATCCGCGATAGGTGTACCGCGCCGAGGGCCGGGGCGCCACCCTCCTGAGGAATTAGGAAACTCGCGAACTCGATCTGCGCCCGTTACGCGGCGAGCGGCCGTTTTGGATGAGATTTCTTCGCTCCTCCAATGACAAGAGCGCGCGCCGCACGAAATCGGTTAGCTGGCCAAAACCCGACGGCGCCATTCGATATATCCTTCGCCAAAGAAAACATCGGCCAGAATGTATTTGATCGACGAAACAATAAACTCAAGCTCATCGTCGGATAGTGATCGAGTCTCGAATACCGATTTCAAATCACGTGGCACCTGGGAAAAGCATGCCACTTCACGCATTGCTGCTCCCCAATTCTGTGCTTCCTCCACAGTGTGGCGATTTACTTCCACCGGAAGCACGGGCCCGAAAAGTCGGCCTTCATGGTGCCAGAATGGTGGATGTTTGTACGTGTTTAAATATGGATCGGATGGCGAGGAATTGAGGTCTTCGAAGACCACTATCCCATCGGGAGTCCTCTGCATATATGAAAGAGCCTCCTGGATTAGCCAGTCCCTGGGAGAGCCGGCGTTTCCACCACCGTGGGTCTTCCAATCTGCGCCGGGTCTCGGCGGTAGCGCAGTCACCATGGAGATGCTTTCACATTCGGAGGTCAAAGCACCCCGACCGAGATACTGAACAATTCGGCTGTCTGCGAAGTGGTCAACCAGATAGTCGATCGCAAACATTGGATCTGGTTTGGATATCGTTACGGACGATTTATTCATTTCTGATATTCCATCTTTCCGTTCGGATACCATTGCCATTTGCCCAACCTTTCAGGCGGTGGTCCCAATGAGGATGGTGAGCCGCTGCCTCAGCCGCCGGTGGCGAAGCCCGGATAAAGCATCATCCCGCCGTCGATATACAGCGTAGTCCCCTGCACGTAGTCGGAGTCGTCGGAGGCGAGCCAGACCGCCGCGCGTCCGATATCCTCGGGCTGCCCGAGGCGGCCGTCGGGGATCAGCGTGAGCAGATCCTTCCTCGCCCCGGGGGTTTCCCACGCCTTGCGATTGATTGGGGTCTGGATCGCGCCGGGCGCGATCGCGTTGACGCGAATCTTATGCGGCGCCAGCTCCTGCGCGATGGTCTTCATCAGCATGTTGATGCCGCCCTTACTCGAGGCGTAGTTGGCGTGCCCTGCCCAGGCGATCTCCTGATGGACGGAACTCATACAGATGATCTTGCCGGCGGCACAGGAAATCTGTGGCCGCACGCCGCGCCGGACAAACTCCCGAGCGGCCTCGCGCGCACACAAGAATTGCCCGGTCAGATTGATGCCGATCACGTGATTCCATTTTTCCAGCGACATCTCGAGGAAGGGCGAATCGTCCTGGATCCCGGCGTTGGCGCATAAAATATCGATGGTGCCGAATGCTTTGAACATCGCGGCAAACATTGCTTTCACCTCGGCCTCGTTCGAGACATCAGCCTCGATCGCGAGTGCTTCGCCACCCTCGCGCTGGATGTCGTTGACGATTTTCTCCGCCGCTTCGGGATGCGTAACGTAGTTGATGACGACGCGCGCGCCCGCAGCCGCGAAGCATCGCGCCACCCCTGCACCGATTCCCGAGTTAGCGCCGGTGACCAGCGCGGCCTGTCCTTGCAGCGGATTGCTTCGCATTTGGAAATGCTCCTGGGATGAACCTGACGCGCGGTTAATTCGCGCGATTCTTTGCGGGGCCTTTCGAAAGGGAAAGGTTGTGCGCGGTGTTGATCAGCGACACATGCGAAAATGCCTGCGGAAAATTTCCCACCTGGCGCTTGCCGATGGTGTCGTATTCCTCCGCCAGCAAGCCGACATCATTGCGGATTGATAACAACCGCTCGAACACCTCGCGCGCTTCCTCATGACGTCCCATCAGCGTGAGGTTGTCCGCATACCAGAAGGTGCAGGCGAGAAAAGTGCCCTCGCCCGGCGGAAGACCATCGACCTCGGGCCTGTTCTGGTAACGCTTCACCAGCCCATCGCTCAGGAGATCGCGTTCGATGGCCGCGACGGTGCTCATCATGCGCGGATCGTTCGCGGGCAGAAAACCGATCAGCGGCATCATCAGCAATGATGCATCGAGGAGATCGGAGCCGTAGTCCTGCACAAACGCGTTGCGGGCCGGATTGAAACCGCGCGCGAGGACATCGGCCCGAATCTCGTCGCGAAGTTTTTTCCATCGATCGACCGGTCCCGAGTTGCCGAATTTCTCGATCAGCTTGACCGCGCGATCCGCGGCCACCCACGCCATCATCTTCGAATGCGTGAAATGACGGCGCGGCCCGCGCACTTCCCAGATGCCCTCGTCGGGCTCCTTCCACGCACCCTCGAGGAACTCCATCAGCGCGGTCTCGACCGCCTCGGCTTCCGGCTCAGGCGCGAGGCCTTCTTTGCGCGCGGCGTAGAATGAATCCATCACCTCGCCATAGACATCGAGTTGAAACTGCTCATGCGCGGCGTTGCCGACCCTGACCGGCGCGCTGTTTTCATAGCCGGGCAGCCATGGCACCTCGAATTCAGTGAGACGCCGCTCGCCCCGCAGTCCGTACATGATTTGCATCCGGGCGGGCTCGCCGGCGATGGCCCGCAGGAGCCATTGGCGCCACGCTTTGGCCTCGTCGTAGTAGCCCGCGATCGATAGCGCATAGAGGGTGAAGGTCGAATCGCGCAGCCAGCAGATGCGATAGTCCCAGTTGCGCTCGCCGCCGATTTTTTCCGGGAGTGAGGTCGTCGCCGCAGCGACGATGCCGCCGGTCGGCCCGTACGTGAGCGCCTTCAACGTGATGAGCGAACGCATGATGGGGTCGCGCCATGGCTCCTGAACCGTGCAGCGGCCGGACCACTCGCGCCACCACGATTCGGTTTCACTGAGCATCTGGTACGGATGTTTTCCGCCCGGATCCGGCTCGTGCGAGGGGTTGTAGGTTAGCGTGAACGGGACGCGCTGGCCTTCCGCGACCGTGAAGTCAGCTTTGGTCGTGAAGTCTTCGCCGCGCATCGGCACCGAGGTGCGCAGCTTGATCGCGTCGGGGCCCGCAATCGCGCGCAAACCTTCGTGCTTCGAGGTCACCCACGGCATTACGTGCCCATAGTCGAAGCGGAAGACCACCTCCATTTGCATCGGTACGCGCCCTTTCCGGCCCTCGACGATCCGGATTAAGTCGACTTGCCCGAGGCGCTCGTGGATCGGCATGAAATCGATTATCGCTACGGCGCCTTGGGCTGTTTCGAACTCGGTTTCGAGGATTAGCGTATCGCCGCGATATTCGCGCCGCGTGCTTTTGACCTCGCCCTTCGGCGCGATTAACCAACGACCATTTTTCTCGGTGCCGAGCAGCGCCGCGAAGCAGGCGGGTGAATCGAAGCGCGGCACGCATAGCCAATCGATCGACCCGTTGTTGCCGACCAGCGCGACCGTGCAGGTATTTCCGATGATGGCGTAATCTTCGATCCTCAGGCTCATGAAGATGCTCCTGCTTTTGCGGGAGATCCGATTTTAGCTGGTGAGTGCGGTGAGCGTAATTGGCAAAAATCCGACGTTTCTGTCCCTTGTGCAAGTTGAGCGACAATGAGGTATCAGTTGGCAGAATCTTCTTCGGAGCGATGCCGTGCGCAAGATAAAAGTTGGATACCAGTTGGACTTCCGCAATCCTCCCAATTCGGGGCGCAGCTTCCAGGAAGTCTACGCCGAGATGCTCGCGCAGGCCGAGGCGGCCGACGCCGCCGGCTTCGATTCCATCTGGCTCACCGAGCATCACTTCACCGACGACGGCTATTTACCCGCGATGATGCCGGCCGCGGCCGCCATCGCGGCACGCACCAAACGCGTCGAGATCGGCACGTTTGTCCTGCTTGCGCCGTTCCAGCATCCGCTGAAGCTCGCCGAGGATGTCGCCGTGGTCGATGTGATCTCCGGCGGGCGCATCCGGCTCGGTATCGGACAAGGCTATCGGCAGGAGGAATTCGATGGCTTCGGCGTTCCGCGCGAGCAGCGACTCGGACGTACGCTGGAAACGCTGGAAATCCTCAAGCTCGCGTGGAAGGGCGAGCGTTTCGACTTCCACGGCAAGTATTTCCATTTCCATGATATCCGGGTGTTGCCTGCCCCCGTCAGTCGGCCGTATCCGGAACTGCTATGGGGCGTGGGAGCACCCAAAGCGATCCAGCGCGCCGCGCGCCTCGACATGTCGTTCGCGTGCGTGGGCGGGCGCAAGGAGATCGGCATCTATACCGACGCGCTCAAGGCCGCCGGCAAGGACCCGAATAAATACAGCATCGTGAACAGCCGCGCGCTGTACGTCGCAGATTCCGAGGAGCAGGCGTGGGCCGATACCCGCGAGGCCTTGATGTACCAGGCGGAGCTCTACGGCAAATGGCTCAAGACCGCGCAGTCCCAGGACGGCGGCAAGGGCGAGGTCCTGATTCGGCCCGATCCCGAACGCCTGCGCCGCACGACGGTACTGGGCTCCCCCGACCAGGTGAGGCAGCGGCTCGAGCAGATCGTGGAATCGGCGCCGATCACGGAGCTGGTGATTGCGATGCAGCTTCCCGGCCTCGATCCGAAGAAGGCGCGCCGCTCGCTGGAGCGCTTCAGCCGAGAAATCCTGCCCGCGCTGCACGGTTGATAGCGAGCTTTTCCTTTAATGGTTTGGGGTGTAGGACATTCTCATGCCAGTCGCATACATTCCGCGCACGCGGGAACTCTACAGCGATTTCAAACCCTATCAATGGGTCATCAATGATACGGTGCCGTGGACGCCACTTCGCAAGCCCATAGCGCAATCGAAAATCGCGCTGATGAGTTCGGGCGGGATCATGTATCGCGACCAACCTCGCTTTCATCATGAAGATGCGTCATATCGGCGGATCCCGAAGGACGCCGCGCGCGAGGACCTTTACGTGTGGCATTTCGGCTATCCCACTGCCGATGCCGAGAAGGATCCCAACTGCGTGTTTCCACTCGAGCGGATGCGGGAGCTCGAGGCCGACCACGTCATCGGCGAACTCTCGGATCCCGCCTTCAGCTTCATGGGCGGAATCTACTCGGCGCGCAAGGTCCGCGACGAGCTCGCGCCGCAGATCGTCGATGAGCTCAAACGCGCGCACGTCGATGCATTTTACCTGGTGCCCGCCTGACCCGTTTGTCATCAGTCCGTTGGACTGATTGCCCGGGTGGTCGAAGAGGCGGGAATCCCTACGCTCTGTATGACCTCGGCGCTGGACATTACGCAATCGGTGAAGGCGCCGCGCGCGGTGTTCGTCAATTTTCCGCTCGGCCATCAGACCGGGCGTCCCAATGATCCAGGCATCCAGCGCCAGATCGTTCGCGACGCGATGCGCGCGTTCGAGAGCATCAGCACTCCCGGCGAAATAGTACCGCTTCCCTACGTATGGGATCCAAGCGACCGTACGTGGGAGACGCGCGACTACACCAAAGGTTGGATGCCTGCGCGCCCCAGTCGCGAATCCGCGGATTTGGCCGAAGCGGAGCGCGTCGCCAGGTACGCGAAGTAGGCCAATGCGGCCAACCGCGGACGGCGAGGATCAAAATCGCTTCGAAAAGTACCAAAGAGCGCGATTTGGGTAGCATATCGACGGTATCAATCCTCTGCGCGGCCCGATTCAGCATTAGTAACGCAATTCTATTTCGTCGTCTCGCGTTGACTAGAGAAACGCATCAATGTAATCGATAGTGCAGCCGGTAGCGGGCTACCTTTTCCGGATCTGGTCATTAGGGTGGGAAGACGGGAAAACTTGCTTGGGAAGAATCGCCGGATGCGCGCGGGTTTGCGCATCCTGATTAATACAAGTTGTGCATGCTTGCTGGCGTTGACGATTGGTCACGGTCGTGCCAACGCCGCGGCTGAACCCTTTGCTCGCCCTGCGACTCTGGAACCTCAGATAAAATTCTGGGTCGATATCTTCACTGCCTATTCGTATCGCGATTTCGTCCTCGTCGATCGCGATGATCCTTACAAAATTTATCAAGTCTACCATTTGCCCGGTGAAGGTTGCCCCGGCCGCGACGATATCGATTGGGTCAACACCTATCTTAAGAGCAAGTACGGCGACATGCTGATGCATCTCGCTTCGGGGGCGGAGCCGCGGGGCACGGATGAGCGCCATGTCGCCGAGATGTTTAAAGGACGAACGCCCTATGCACTTCGTCTGGCGGCCGACAATCTGCGCGTGCAGGAGGGCCTGAAGGAGCGTTTCCGCGAGGGCCTGCTGCGCAGCAAATACTATCGCCCCACCATGGAAAGGATTTTCAAGACTGCGGGTCTTCCGGTCGAGTTGATTACCCTCGCGCAGGTCGAGTCGGGATTCCAGCGCGGCGTGCGCTCGAGCGCGGGAGCGGTCGGGATTTGGCAGTTTACCCGCGCGACCGGAAAACAATTCATGACGATTCGGGGCCGGCATGATGATCGCCTCAATCCCGCGCGCGAGACCGAGGCGGCCGCGAAACTGCTGCGCTCGAATTACGAAACGCTGGGCGACTGGCCACTCGCGATCACTGCGTACAACTATGGCACCGCCGGAACCGCGCGCGCAGCCGAGCAATGCGGCAGCGACTACTGCAAAATCCTGCAGACCTATAATGGGCCCCATTTCGGATTCGCGGTGAAGAACTATTACGCTGAGTTCCTCGCGGCACTGCAGGTCCACAAGTACGAGGACCAATACTTCCCCGGCATCGAGAATGAGCCAGCGATCGTGCCGCCGCCGCTGCATACCGCGCAGCTACTCCAGGTCAGCGCGCCGGTCCGGCATCACGCCAAGCCGCATCATTCGAAGAAGCATTCCCGCACCGCCACTGCGCATAGCGCGACGCGTCCGTCCTGAACCTCAGCTACCCGAGGCGTCGGCCACTTTGGTCGAGGGACTGATCGCGCGATAACTCGGCCGCTCACGCAATCGAGCCAGATACTTCTCAACTCGCGGAAAATCTCCCAGCGCCATTTTGTCGACTTCGAGCACCATCGCGAGTGGCATCAGCGCGGTATCGGCGAGCGAGAATTCTCCGCACAGATAACCGCCCGCGCCAACTTCGCTTAGCAGCTTCTCGAGGTACGGAAGATCGCGCTTGCGTAGCAGCTCGCGTCCGCGCTCCATCCCCGCCGCATCGCGCTTGGCCGGCTCCGCCCAGTAGGGCATCCAGATCTGTGGAATGCTGGCGGCCAGCATCGCTTCGTCAACGAAATTCTCGGCCTCGCGCACGCGCGCCCGCGCGATGACATCGGTCGGCAACAGCCGGGGTTGCGGATAGCGCTCCTCCAGGTATTCGGCGATCACCGTGGAGTCGAAAAAGGTGCGGCCGTCTTCCTCGATATACGGAACCTTGCCGAGCGGATGACGTGCGAGCATCTCGGGCGGCTTCTTCCACAAATTTCCCGGAGACAAATTTTCGATGCGGTACTGGATGCCTTTCTCTTCCAGCACCACTTTGGTTTTCGACGCATGCGTGGAGCGCAGTGTGCCCCACGGATAGTCGCGTTCGGTCGTATAGAGAATGATCATCGTCGCCTCCTGTCCGCCGGACTCAGCTTTGAAGGGTCCGGGATTTTGCCCCCGTCTGTTATCCTAGAAATCGATGGCGACAGTCCAACGATTGCCGGCCCCGCTGGGCGGCCTCGCGCGCAAGCTCGAGGCGACGATCGACGATGCGACCCTCGCACGGCGGGCGGCGAGGCTGGTCCAGGACCATGCGGCCGATGGTCAACTCGCGCTCGCGACGCTGATGAAACTTGCCGAGGAGTCGCCGCGCTCGATGCGTGAGGCGCTGGCGGATCGAGCCAAGGCGCGCGATCTGATTTTCTGCGTGGGCGCCTCCGAAGTCGTGGCTTCGGAAATTTCCCAGGCCGGCTCCGAATGGCTCAGGATGTTCGATGCAGCGCGCACTGAAACTGAAGATTCGCTGCTCCGTGAGATGAGCTGCGATCTCAGCGCGGTCGGCACGCGCGCGGACGCCGCACGCGATCTGTCGTTGTTCAAGCGCAGAATTTTTTTCCGCATCGCGGTCGCAGATCTGATCGGCCCTAGCGACGTCAAACGCACGATGCTGCTGATGTCGCGCCTCGCCGACGAATGCATCCGGGCGGCCTGCGCAATGGCGCTGCGCCTGGTTGGAGAACGCGCGCCTGAAGCGGGGGAATTCTGCGTCCTCGCGATGGGTAAGTTAGGCGCGAGCGAACTCAACCTCAGCTCCGACCTCGATCTGGTTTACATTTTCGATCCCCCGGCCCCGGGCGAGGGCGGTATCGCCGCGGCGCGGATCGGCGAAATCATTACCGAGCTCCTTTCGAGCGGATGCTTTCGGATCGATATGCGACTGCGACCCGGGGGCCGTAATTCTCCACTCGCGGTGTCCTTCGATGGCGCCTTGAGCTTCTATCAGTCCTTCGGACAAACCTGGGAGCGCGCCGCGTTACTTCGCGCGCGGCCGGTTGCCGGATCGCTGCCGCTCGGCCGCCGCCTACTCGAGGAGCTCGACCGCTTCGTGTATCGCAGTTACCTCGACTTCGACACGCTGCGCCGCTTGCGTGCGATGAAGCATCAGATCGAGGTGGAGCTGAACTCGCCGGATTTGATCGAACGCAACATCAAACTGGGTTACGGCGGAATCCGCGAACTCGAATTCATCGTGCAGGCGCTCACCCTGATTTATGGCGGACGGGATCCGCGCCTCCGCACCGAGAAAACCATCGAGGCGCTCGAGCGGCTCAGCGACTTCGGCTACTTGCCCGCCACCCGCGCGCGCAACCTGGCCGAGGCCTACCTTTTCCTGCGCGATGTCGAACATAAGCTTCAGATCGTCTCGGGTCTGCAGACCCATACCCTCCCGCGCAACGAGACAGGCATGCGTCAGTTGACCGTACGACTTCGGACGGGCATGAGCTCGAAGGCACTCGCACGCTTGCGCACGACGCTGCGCAAACATCGCGATCTTACCGCGAACCAGTTCCGCGAGACCCTCGCGGGTGGGGAAGAGGAAAGCCTGACCCGGGTTTCCGATGTGGCGCGCGCGGCCTGGCGAGCAGTATCCGATCGGGCAATCGCCGAGCGCGGTCTCGCGGCGCTGGGCTTCGCCCAGCCCAAGGAAAGCGCCACTAACCTGGAGATTCTCGCGCGCGGCAGTCCTCATGCGCCCGCCAGCGTGCGGCGCTCGGAGCTGCTCGAAACGCTCGCGCCGATGCTGCTCGACGAGATCAGCCGGCTGCCCGATCCGGACCTGGCGCTGCGAAATCTGGCCGACTTTATTACTGCGGTCGGCGCGCGCACTTCGTTCCTGGCGCTGCTCGAGCAGCATCCGTCGACCCGCCGCGTACTGCTCAGTCTGTTTGCTTCCAGCAGCTATCTATCGACGCTTTTCATTCGTCATCCGGATATGCTCGACACGCTGGTGCGCTCCGATCTTGCGCGGCGTCGCCGCCACCGCGAAGAAATGGACCGCGAGCTTTTCGGGCTGGTGAATGCCTCCACCGACTTCGAGTCGCGCCTTGATGCGATTCGGACTTTTCGTCATCAGGAATTCCTGCGCATCGCGATCGCCGACGTCGCGGGTGAGCTCGAACTGCGCGAGGTGGAAGCGGAACTGACCCTGCTGGCCGAGACGGTGTTGAGCCAGGCGCTGGCGTTGGCCTCCACCGAACTCGCGCCGAATTTCGAAATTCCGGCCGCGCTGAAGCTATCGTGCATCGCGATGGGTCGGCTCGGTGCCGGCGAGATGTCCTATAACTCGGACCTCGATTTAATTTTCGTATACGAGAGCGGGGCTGACGCGATGATCGGGCGCGAGATCGCCGCGCGCGTGGCGCAGAAACTCATCGGGATTCTCGAAGCGCGGACCCGCGAAGGATACGCCTACAAACTGGACCTGCGGCTGCGCCCCTCGGGGAATCAGGGTCCGCTGGTGACGTCGCTGGAAGGGTTTCGCGAATATCATCGGCAAAGTTCCGCGGTTTGGGAGCGTCAGGCGCTGGTTCGCGCGCGCGTCGTCGCGGGAGATCGCGAACTGGGTGAAGCGGTCGAAGCCGCGCGCGAAGAGTTCGTCTTCGGGCGCGGACTCTCGAGCGCCGAGATTGCCGAGATCGCACGGATGCGCACGCGGATGGAAAACGAAATCGGCGCCGAAAGCAAAACCCGCCTCAATTTGAAGCAAGGATATGGGGGCCTGGTCGACGTACATTTTGTCGCCCAGATGATGGCGCTCGCGCATGGTCATCGATACATCGCGCTGCGCAAACGCGCGACCCGCGATCTGCTGCGGGAATTGGAATGGCTCCAGCTCCTCACCAGGGACGAAGCCGCAGCTTTGCGCGACGGCTACGAATTTATCGCGCGGCTGGAAAATCGGCTCCGCATCGAGAGCGATCAGCCCGCGTGGGCTCTGCCGACCGATCCCAGTGCGCTGGGACCGCTCGCGCGCCGGATGGGATATCAAGGCAACGCGGGCCCGCCGCGCTTGCTGAACGATCTGCGCGCCCGGCGCGAGGCTATTCGCACCGCGTTCGAGAGTTGTTTCGCGCGCGAGCAAACGCCCGCGACCTCGCTCATTCAAACTCCAGCTTGATTCCGGCCACGAAATTCCCCGGCGACAAGCGAGGTCAACTCCATTCCGCAATTACGGGGGCATCGTATAATCTGAAGGCGCGATGAAACGGATCTCGCTCATCACCGGCGGCGCGCGCAGCGGAAAAAGTTCCCATGCGCTCGCGCTGGCACAATCGTTCAAGGGCAATCGTTTCTACTTCATCGCGACGGGAGAGGCGCGCGACGTCGAGATGGCCACCCGCATTGCGCATCATAAGGCCACGCGCCCAACCCATTTCGTGACGATCGAGGAGGCGCTGGATCCGACGATTGCGCTGTCCTCGCTGGAAACGCGCGCTGACGGCGTGATCCTCGATTGCCTGACGCTATGGGTATCGAACCTGATGGGCATCGGCGCGCAGGATGAATCGATCCTCGCATCCGCTGATCGGCTGGCAGGCGCGCTCACCCGTGCATCGTTCTCGTTGATTGTTGTGACTGACGAAGTCGGGGCCGGCATCGTGCCGGATAACCCAACCGCGCGGCGCTTTCGCGATCTGCTCGGATGGACCAATCAGAAAATCGCGGCGGTCGCGAACGATGTGATCCTGATGGTCGCCGGCCATCCGATGCGCGTGAAATAAAGATCGTCACGAAGCAATAACGATTATCGCGAGCACCTCGACGATTTCGCCGCACGCGCCAATCAAATCGCCGGTGATCCCACCAAGCCACCGAAGGTAGAATGACCGCATCGCGAGGGTGGCGACGATCGCAATCGCATACGCGATGATCGCCTTGCGCGAAAAAAACGCGATCAAGATGAGTACTGTGGTGATGCTGGCGATCGCCAGGTTACGATCGCTTCTGCGGCCCAGCATCGATGAGCCTGCGCCGTTCGTTCTCAAATAATCGATTTTATAGCTCACCGCGACCAGCGCCCAGCGGCTCAGCGTCGGCGCGAGGATCAGCGCGGCCAGTCGCGGCTTCCCCGAAAGGCTTGCGAGGGAAAGCACCTTCAGCCCGAGCGCGAAGAAGAGTGCGATCGCGCCGAAGGCGCCGATCCTGCTGTCGCGAAGAACCTCAAGCACGCGAGCGCGATCGGTACCGGCGCCGAGCGCGTCGGCGGTGTCGGCGAGACCGTCCAGATGAATCGCGCCGCTGAGCACCGCCATCGAGAGCACGATGATGGTAGAACGCACCGCGTGGCCGAGCATAAATGCCAGCGCGCGATCCTCGACCGCGAACGCGATCCCCATCAGCAAGCCGATCAGTGGAAACCACGCCATCGAGCCGGCGACATCGGATTCGTTGGCGGATTCTATCGGTACCGGAAGGATGGTGAGAAAGCTGAGGGCGAGCCGAAGGTGCAGGAAGAGTCCGCCGTCTGTGGCCTCAGACCGCGAGTCTAACTCGGTCGTCACCGGATTTTTCCGGACACCCCGGCGCCCTGAAAGGTCGCCATCTGATGAAACAAATCGAGCGCAGCTTCGATGGTCGACATCGCAAGCGCCGCACCAGTGCCTTCGCCGAGGCGCATCTCGAGATCCAGGATCGGCCGCGCATGAAGCCATTCGAGAACCTCGCGATGGCCTCCCTCCGCGGACCGATGGCCGAAAAACAAATGCTCGGTGAGTCCGGGCGAAATCAGATTTGCCGCGGTTGCGGCCGCACTCGCAATGAAACCATCGACAACCACCGGAACATCCGCGGCGGCGCCGCCGAGGCATACTCCTGTCATCGCGGCGATCTCGAAACCGCCGACGGCCGCCAGGATATCCAGGCCATTGCCGAGTGCGCCGCGATGCAGCGTAAGCGCGCGCTCGATGACGTCGACCTTGTGCCGCCATCCCGCATCATCGAGGCCAGTCCCGCGGCCTGCCAGCCGCGCGGGTGGGATTCCGCTCGCAGCCGAAATCACCGCGGCCGCCGAGGTGCTGTTGGCGATCCCCATTTCGCCGATGCCGATGAGCGTCACGCCCGCGGCGGCAAAATCGCGCGCGACTTCGATTCCTACTTCGATTGCTTCCCGTGCCTCGTCGCGCGTCATCGCACTGCCGTTCAGAAAGTTTTGCGTGCCCGGGCTGATGCGACGATAGGTAACTCCTGAAAACGGCGTGGCGCTGGTGTCGGTCTCGACGCCCACATCGATCACGCGCAACTCGTAGCCAAAACGCCTCGCCAGCACGCTAATCGCGGCACCACCGCCGGCAATGTTGCGCAACATCTCAAGCGTAACCGCCTTCGGAAAGGCACTAACCCCTTCCTCAGCGACTCCGTGATCGGCGACAAAGACCGCCAGTGCGCAGCGCCCCTTGCGTGCAGATCCGTCGCGACGGATCGCAGCGTAACGACGCGCGATATCCTCGAGCTGGCCGAGGCTGCCGGGAGGCTTGGTCAGTGAGTTGAGCCGCCGATCAGCAGCCGCCGCGGCTTCCCGATCGATGGGCCGAATCGCGGCGAGAGTTTGTTCGAGGCGAGTCATACGTTGATTCGCCGTCATCGGAGCATGCCGCTTCGGTGCCGATCAAGGGCGAGGCTCATAAATGTCTGCCGTCGCCAGCCGCCCACCGGTGGCGTATCCTCATCGGCGTTTGGGAATTGTTTCGAGGTGAAAACATGAGGTGGCGCTACGCGGCAGAATTGCGCAAGCATCCAGTGGTGCAAGCCGCGGCCGTCTGTACCGTAGCTGTAGCTCTGAGCATGCTACTTTTGACCTGGGTGCTGCGTCTGGATCGTGCACACCTTGAAGTCCCGCTCTCGGACGGCGGCGATGTACTCCTCAACAGCATGCTCATCAAGTCGCTGGTTGACAATGGGTGGGTTGGGCACAATCCCTTTCTCGGCGCCCCATACGGAACCCAATTTTTCGATTTTCCGTTCTATGACAACCTGGATCTCACCCTCATGAAGCCGATCGCGATGTTCTCAGCGAGCTACGGGCTCGTAATGAACCTGTTCTTTCTCCTGACCTTTCCACTTACGGTCGTTTCATCGCTCTTGGTTCTCCGAGAATTCGAGGTCTCCTACCCATCGGCGTTAGTTGCAAGCCTGCTGTTTAGTTTTCTTCCTTACCATTTCGAGCGAAACGAGGCGCACCTGTTCCTGTCTGCATATTTCCTTATTCCACCGATGACGATGGTGATCTTGTGGATCTGGATGGGAGACTCCCCAGACCGGAGTCAGGAGCCGCACCGATTCTCGCTGACTCGCCGAAGGATAATCGCGGCCGCGATAATCTGCGCGTTGGCCGGATCAGGGAATTCCTACTATACATTCTTTGGATGCTACCTTCTTTGTGTAGGGGCTGTAGTATCTGCGATTCGTCTCAAATCGCCGGCGCGGTTTGCGTGGGGAGTCGGTCTCGCCGCACTGGTATTCACGGTTCTACTCATCAATACGTCCCCTAGCTGGATCTATGCCATGCGGCACGGCAGTAATCCTATAGTGGCGAAGAGATTCCCTGTCGACTCCGAGATCTATGGACTGAAGATGACTCACTTGCTTCTTCCAATGAGTAGTCATCGGGTCGAATTTCTCAAGGAGATAAGACAAAGATATGATCAATTCGCCTCAAGAGGTGAGGGCACGACTGCCACTCTCGGGTTGGTGGGCGACTTAGGATTCTTTTGTTTGCTTGGTTGGCTATTTTGCTCTCCACGCGGGAATTCTCAGTGCGAACGACTAAACGCGTTGGCAGTCTTGGCATTCTCCGCGCTCCTACTCGGCACGATGGGCGGATTGGGGGTAATATTCAACTATCTTGTGTCGCCTCAGTTTCGTGCTTACAACCGGATCAGCATTTACATCGCGTTCTTTTCTCTGTTCGGGGTAGCCTTGCTTTTCGACGCGATTGGCCGTTGGATAGCAGAAAGAGGCAACTTTATTTTCCTCTGGTACGGATTCCTCGGCATTCTCCTTTGTTTGGGTATACTTGATCAGACTAGTCCATCGTTTACCCCGGACTATGCGGAGTTGAACGCCCGATATCAGCTACAACAGAAGTTTATCGGTCAGATTGAGGCCGCGGTGCCTTCGAATGCCATGATCTTTCAACTTCCGAACGAAGGCTTTCCGGAGCTCGCCCCAATCGTTTCGATGGGACCATACGATGAGCTTCGAGGATATCTACACTCCCGGTCTCTGCGATGGAGTAGCGGCGCAATGCGAGGAAGGCCAGCAGCTTTGTGGCCGGAGCGCAATGGCCTGGATTTCGCTGAAGGGACCTTCACTGCGAACAGAAGTAGACCAAGAATAGATCTACGGCTTGGACCGCAAGCGGTTGATGCACTGGCGTTCGCGGGATTTAGCGGTATTTACATTGACCGTCGCGGCTTCTGGGATTTGGGAGACACCATTACTTCGCAACTTCAAGCGCTGCTCGGCAAGGCCCGGATCGAACGCGACGATCGACGAATCCTGTTCTTCGACCTATCGTCGTATGCGCAAAAGTTGCGTGCGAAATACACGCCTGAACAGTGGGAAGCCGAACGACGCAAGGTACTTAATCTCTCGCCTTAGGGATTGGCTTCAAAGATTTGATGACGCCGATCCAGAACCGTCGGAGAAACGCACTCGAGCGCGATGCGGAGTCGTCGCATCCGATGCTTTCGGGCATTCGAGACAGGTGCGGCATGATGGTCGTCGTTACGGCCACCGCGCTGTTGTATGGAGTGGTTATTCTCGGTCGTCTCGCCTACCACCAGTGGGACGCCTCGTTCTTCGTCACCGCAGGGCAGGCCTTCCGTGAACCATCGCGGGTGCCGCAGCAACTCAAAGCCGGCACGCGCTACGGCTACGACGGACAATTCTACTATCGTCTTGCTTTGAACCCCTTCACTCATCGACGTGCGGAATACGGAATCACCATCGACAACCTGCCATACCGGCAGCAGCGCATCCTCTATCCGGTGCTCGTGCACGTCCTGGCGTTAGGTAAGGTCGCTTGGGTTCCCTGGTCGATGATCGTCGTGAACTATCTTGCCGTCTGCTGGCTGGCCTTCCACGCCGCGGGGTTTGCGCAAAGGTTTGGGTTACCCGCAATCTATGGTTTGGCGCTTCCACTCTATCCTGGGATCTTGCTTGGAGTCGTTCGCGATCTCCCCGATCCGCTGGCGATTTCGCTGATGGTGTCCTCGCTGTACCTCCTTCATTCGCGCCGCATAGCCATCGGTGCGTGCTTGCTGGGACTCGCCGTCCTGACTCGGGAAACCATAGTGCTTCTTGCCGCCGCGCTTCTCGTGCATTCAATCCGGCGCAGGTTGCGAAGACAATCGGCCTGGACCGAGACCTTGTGGCTTATGATCCCGCTGCTCACCTATGCGGCATGGCAGCTTTGGATTTTCGCCAGATGGGGAACCCTGGGAGCTGCCGCCGGGAGTGCCAATTTGAACGTCTTTCCACTAAAATCGATCGCGCTATTGTTGATTCAGGGAGTGCAATCGGCGCTAACTTTGGATTCGTTCCGGCGGAGCGCAGCGGGCTTAATGGTGTGCGTGGAACTTGTGTTCCTTGGCGCGATGGTCGGACTCGCGGCTATCACCTTGATCCCATCGGCAGTTAGTCCCGGAGTGAAAATCGCATGGTTCTTGTATCTGCTGCTTGGGGCGTTTCTTTCGCGAGCGGTGTGGGCAGAAGACTGGGCCTTCATGCGCGGGTGCGCGGAACTGATTATACTGGGCTTCATCATCATGATCGGAGCGCGAAAGCGTCCTCGCTTGCTGAACATGCTGGCGCCGACATTTGGGATATGGCTGGCGCTGGCCATTCGCTCGGTTATCGCCCAATGAGAAGACTCGACGTAACTACATCATACGCGGAATTTGCACGCCGGGAATCGGGCCGATAATGCCGAAAATTTGCAGCAACCAAATCATTACCACCACGATCACGACCAGATTGAGCAGGCTTTTAATCGCCCCCATCATCGGGATGAAGGTGTTGATGAGCCACATGACCACCCCGATCACGATCAGAACTACGGCTATCTGAGCCAACGTCATCGCTATGCTCCTTGCGCGCGGAAGCTCGCGCGCGTCATCGATCTAACCTCACAACGGAGGTTCACATTGATCGAGACGATGAGAGAGCAGTTCTATTCAGCTAGACGCTGTCAGGTCTAACGTCTTTCCGATGCTACGGCGTAGGTATGCCCTGCGGACCCCGCGTCAGTCCCGCTCATGGCGCAGCTGCATCATCGCCTCTTTCAGCTGCCCTCGTTGTCCGGCGTCCAGCTTCGGATAGCCTAGCTTCAAGTTCTCCAGCGTCTCCACAATGACCTCCGCGACTACCACCCGGGTGAACCATTTGTTGTCGGCTGGGACGACATACCACGGCGAATGCTCGCTCGCGGTATGCTCGATCATTTCCTCATATGCGGCCATATAGTCATCCCAGCGCTCGCGCTCACGCACATCAGCGGGTGACAGCTTCCAGTTCTTTTGCGGTTCCGTCAACCGCTCGAGGAAGCGCCGCTTCTGTTCCTCCTTGGAGACATTGAGAAAGAACTTGCGCACAACGATTCCGTTATTGGTCAGGTAACGCTCGAAGCTGCTGATGTCCTCGAAGCGGTCCTTCCAGATGTGTTTGGTTTCCAGCGGATGTGGCAGATGCTCATTCTTGAGCAGTTCGCGGTGTACGCGTACCACCAGCACCTCTTCGTAGTAGGAACGATTGAAGATGCCGATATGCCCGCGGCGCGGAAGAACCTTCGTCGCGCGCCACAGGTAGTCATGATCGAGTTCCTCGGCCGAGGGCTGCTTGAACGAATGAACCTGGCATCCCTGCGGATTGACCCCCGACATTACGTGCTTGATGGCGCTGTCCTTGCCGGCGGCGTCCATCGCCTGGAACATCACCAGCAGCGCCCATCGATCCTGCGCATACAGGCGGTCCTGCAATTCCGCCATCTGATGGATACCGCGCTCGAGCAGCTTGACCGCATCCTCATCGGACTTGAGACCGCGCGTCTCCCCTGGATCATAATCCTTGAGGCGGAAATGCTTTCCATGCTCGACACGAAACGGTTTGATAAATTTCTCACGCTTCATGTCCGGATAGTACGGCGAGTCGCGGAAGAATCCCACGCCTCGGCTATGTTTGTGAGGGGAACCATTTCGCATCAGGCGTCGTTTTGCTTCCTGGAGGATGCGCTTGGCCTTTTTCGAGATCACGCTTGCGCTCGACGCTCCGTTGGGCGATTCGAGTGTCGATGCAAACTGCCTTGGTGTGAGCTTGGAACAAGGCTAACCTCGATGCTGCCGACATGAATCATCACTCTCGCGGCCAAGGTTGGCTACCGATCATTTTCGTAGTCGCGAGTGGGATCTGTTGCGCCACCGGGTGTCATCGAGCCAGCCAGGATTTGCAGGTTGCCACTGGTCTCATCAGTCGTACGCTATGCTCCCAGACTTTCGTGAGCGGCCAGAATCCGGATGTCATCTATGCTGAGGATTTGAAACCGCGACCGGGACTTTGGCTGGTCAACTGGCAGATCGCTTACAAGGTTGACCAGACTAACAAGGAGGTCCGCACAACTATTGCGGGTGGGTTCGAGAGCCGAGCGGTCTTCCACGATCAACTGGGATGTCTTCTGGTGCAGGGCGATGAGCCGCCTGACCTTTCTTTGCCTGCCATGAACGCTGCAGCCCAGCAACCCGCGCTGTTGCCGGAAATCACGGGCCCCTCGGTGGTGGAGCCATCCGACCCGAAGCTGCGCGCCGCGCTCGAACACATTTTCGCCGAGCCCGCCGATCGCCGACCGTTTCGTCATACCAAGGCGGTCGTCATCGTGCGCGATGGGCACGTGATCGCCGAGCGTTATGCGTCCGGTTACGGGATAGATACTCCGGTCCTCGGATATTCCGCGAGCAAGTCGATCATAAACGCGCTGCTCGGCATCCTGGTGCGCGAGCACAAGCTGGCGGTCGATCAGCCTGCGCCGGTAGCCGCGTGGAGCGACCCCAACGATCCGCGCCATGCGATCACGATCGATGAGCTGGAGCGCATGACCAGTGGACTCGCGGTGGACGAAAATGGCCCCCTATCGCCGGTCTCCAGGATGCTATACCTCGAGCGTGACATGGCCGGCTATGCGGAAAGCGTCGGTCTGGAAGCGCCTCCGGGGACAGTATGGAACTACACCGATGGCAACACACTGATCCTGTCACGCATCATCCGCGATGCGGTCGGCGGTCATACCAGCGACGTGGTCGGCTTCGCGCGGCGCGAGCTTTTCGATCCGTTGGGAATGCGCCACGTCACGATGGAATTCGACGCGACCGGGACTCCCATCGGTTCAACCTATATCCTGGCGTCAGCTCGCGATTGGGCGCGCTTCGGGATGCTCTATCTCGACGACGGCGTCATCGAGGGGCAGCGGATTTTGCCTGAAGGATGGGTGAGGTACTCGACCACGCCGACTTTCGATAGCGACTATGGTGCCGGATGGTGGACCAATCGCGGCCACAATCGGCACGCGGTCGGACGAGTCAGAGGTGGGATGCCGGCGGATTCGTTTTATGCCTCCGGACTCCTTGGCCAACGCGTAGTCATCATACCGTCGGAGCGGCTGGTCATCACGCGATTCGGTCCGGCGCAGGAGTGGGACGATTTCGACATCGCGGGTCTGGTGCGTCTGGTTCGCGAGGTGATCGCGGCGACCCATGATAAGAGTCGCTAGAGTGATGCGTATTGCTGTCATCAAAGTGATTCTGGCGTCCATGATTCTCGCAGTCGCGGGATCATGCTCACTCTACGAAAACCACGAAGCGAACAACCCCGCGAATGTGATGGAGGTCGAAGCGCGGTTAGTGAAGGCGGGGTTTCGTAGGATTCCCATCGATACGCCGCAAGAAAATGGCGCAGTTGCGCAATTACCGATGCATCGCCTCAACCGCTATCAGAGCGCCCGCGGCAGCGTCTTCTGGTTTGCGGATCCCACTATTTGTCACTGCTTGTACGAAGGCGATCAGACATCCTATCAGACCTATGCGGGACTACTTCAGCAGGAACACGACACGGCCGAATACGTGAATGACGTTCAGCCGGAGCAAGTCGCAGGCCTCAGTCCCTTCGGGTATGCGTTCCCACCTCCGCTGTTGCTTGGCGGCTGGCCAGTGATGATTCCTGGCGCCGGCAGCGGTCCTATTCGCTCAGCAGGCGGGCCCGGCGGCGGCGTGTTCTCCCACCCCGGCCATGGTGGAGGAGGTCACGGCGGCATCGGCGGCCACGGTGGTGGACATGGCGGCCACTAGGACTGCTTTCTCAAGTTCGAAGAATGGAGCATTATGATCCTGTGGGCGAGCAGCCACAAATTTCTATCGACCAACCAGGCGCAGAAGTCGACGCCAGGCAACTTGATGCCGGCTATCGCAGCTTCCCGCCGTTTTCAGAATGGTCGAAATTGTCTGTCGATACGGTACGTTGGGACCGATATTCCGTTGGGCTCGAACAACGCGGGAAGATGTCATCTGAGCAATTGGCGCAAGCTCGTAAGATTGCTCTTCGGGCTGCTGCTGTCGACACTGGAGCAATCGAGGGACTCTATGACGTCGACCGTGGCTTCACCATGACGATCGCCATGGAAGCTGCGGCTTGGGAAGCCGCACTCGACCAACGTGGTCAGCCTGTTCGTTCCCTCATAGAAGCGCAGCTAAATGGATACGACTATCTCGTAGACTTGGCGACCAAGGCTGAACCGATCTCAGAAGCAGCAATCCGGGCATTACACGCTCAGCTTGTCTCAGCTCAGGAAACCTATCGAGTAGTGACGGCTATCGGGCTGCAAGATCATCCTCTTCCTAAGGGCCAGTACAAACTCCTGCCGAATCATGTGAGGCGACGGGATGGCGAAATGCATTCATATGCGCCGGCAGATTTGACGCCCGCGGAGATGTTTCGCTTCGTGGGCGAGCTTCGAAGCGAGGAGTTCACCAAAGCGCATCCTATTTTGCAGGCGTCCTATGCTCACTACGCAATCGTGGTTATTCATCCTTTCGCGGACGGAAACGGGAGAGTCGCCAGAGCTCTGTCGTCGGTCTTCATGTATCGGGCGAACTCGATACCGTTGCTCATATTCGCCGATCAGAAAGGTGCTTACCTCACGAGCTTGGAGTCCGCTGATAGAGGCGATTCACAACAATTTGTCAATTTTATCTCGGAAAGAGCACTCGATACTCTTCAGCTCGTAGAGGAGAACTTGAAAGCTGCTGCGGCTCCACCGATTGAAGAATCCTTAGCAGCTCTCAAAAGCCTTTACTTCACCAAGGGCGGGTTTTCTCAGGAAGAGGTCGATAAGGTAGGATTGGTTTTGTTAAACGCGTTCTCGGACGAACTTCAGAAGCAGTTGAAGGGAATTGATTTTCCACGACTTTCAAAGAGCGTCGCCTTCAGCAGCGTAAACTCGAGTGCAAATCCCTTTGGCGAATATCGAATTGCAAATCTTCCGACGAACGGACTAGTTCTGACTTTTCAATCCGGTCCGCCTGCAGCGGCAGCCACTCACTTCAACGCCTATCTTCTCGTGCCCAAGGATTGCGGCCGTGAGGATGACCTGCTCCTCTATGACTCAGTGACAAAGGAAAGCTTTAGTGCCCGAATCACAGAAATCGCCTCAGCGATGTCGAGTACACTTCAGATCCGAATGAAAATGTTCGTAGAGGGATTTATTTCGCGCGCTTTAGCTCAGATCGCGGCTAACGCGAACGCTACCTATCGGAGATAGCTTCCCGGGTGTTCTTTTCATCTCAAAGAAAAAGGCCGTTCGGATGAATGGCCCTTTTTCGACATCGGTGATAACTCGAAGCTAGTGCGCTTTCGCCTTCTTCACTTCCTCGGCCATCTCGGGGACGGCCTTGAAGAGATCGGCGACCAGGCCGTAGTCGGCAACATTGAAAATCGGCGCTTCCTCATCTTTGTTGATCGCGACGATGATCTTGGAATCCTTCATACCCGCCAGATGCTGAATGGCGCCTGAAATTCCCACCGCAACATAGAGTTCAGGCGCGACGACCTTGCCCGTCTGACCAACCTGCAAATCGTTGGGGACGAAGCCCGCATCGACCGCGGCGCGACTGGCGCCCATCGCGGCACCCATCTCGTCAACCAGCGGCTCGAGGACAGTCTTGAAGTTGTCGCCCGATTTGAGACCGCGGCCACCCGAAACGACGATGCGCGCCTCAGTGAGTTGCGGACGATCACTCTTGGTCTGGTTGAAGGAGACGAACTCCATCTTGGTCGACGCGGCATCGATCTCAGCGGTAACTTTCTCGATGGGAGCGGCGGCATCGCCGGGCTTCGAGGCATCGAAAGCGGTACCTCGCACCGTGATGACCTTGACCGGGCCATCGAGCTCGACCGTAGCCATCGCATTGCCGGCATACATCGGACGGACCACGGTGCCGTCATCGCCGATCGAGCTGATGTCGGAGGCCATCGGCGCCTTCATCCGTGCGGCCAGCCGCGGCATCAGGTCCTTGCCGATCGCGGTCGCCGTCGCGAGGACATACTCGGCCCCGGTTGATTTGACGAGGTTGGCAAGCGCCTGCGCGTGCGCATCGGCAAGGTAGTTCTTCAACGCCGGACTAGCGAGCGCGATTACCTTCGCGACGCCATACTTAGCGATGTCGGCGGCGAGCGCATCGGGGTTGTCGCTCGCGACCACCGCGATAGCCTTGCCGCTGCGCTTTTGCGCGAGCTCGAGGCCGGCGTGAATCGCAGTCAGAGTTGTCTTCGGAAAGTGGCCGAGTTGATGCTCGGCAAAAATTAGTACGTCACCCATGATTCGTAGACCTAACCCCTAACCCCTTCCCCTGAAGTGGAAGGGGGATCGGAAATGATTTCAGACTTCCTCAGATTACCTTCGCTTCGGTATGCAGTACCTGAACCAGTTCCTGCACCGATGCGACCTTCTTGCCGGCCTGGCGCTTCGGCGGCGCAGCCAGCGTCTTGATCTTCAACTTCGGTGCGAGATCGACGCCGAGGCTGTCGGCCGCGACTTCCTTCAGTTCCTTCTTGCGCGCCTTCATGATGCCGGGCAGTGAAGCATAGCGCGGCTCGTTGAGGCGCAGGTCGGTGCTGATAACGCCCGGCAAGTTGAATGCGATGGTCTCGAGGCCGCCATCTACTTCACGCACGACGGTGCATTTCTTATCGGCGAACTCGACCTTCGAGGCAAATGTCGCCTGCGGCCATCCCAGCATCTCGGCAACCATCTGCGGAATCTGGTTGGAGTCGTCGTCGATTGCTTGCTTGCCCAGCACGATGAGGTCGGGCTTCTGTTCCTCGGCAACCCTGGCGAGGATTCCCGCGATCGCGAGCGGATCGAGCGCGGCGTCGGTCTTCACCAGGATCGCGCGGTCGGCGCCCATCGCGAGGCCAGTGCGAAGCTGCTCCTGCCAGGTCGACTGGCCGATGGTGACCAGCACGACCTCGCCTTGCTGCTTCTCTTTGATGCGGAGGGCTTCCTCGATCGCGATCTCATCGAAGGGGTTGATGACCCATTTGACGTTGTCGGTGGCAATCCCGGAACCATCGGGCAACACGCGGATGGTGGTTGCGGGATCGGGAACTCTTTTGATGGGCACAAGAATCTTCACGACAGTTTCACCTGAAGCGTATCAGTGTATTTGCGGCTAATACGAAAGAAAGCTGCTGGTCTGCTTTGGAATTATGGGCGACAAGAACCGTAACAGCGGCGCTAATGCCAGTCAAACGCCAAATCAGCTTCCTCTAATAATAGCCCGATTCGATTATTCGTTATACCCCAGCCGATGACTGAGCTCCCGCCCCGCATCGAGGATCAACGGCGCGATTTCCGCGGTCACCCGCTCATCAGGAATCCGGTACGCCGGCCCCGATACCGATAGTGAGCCAACTACAGAGCGGGTGTAATCGCGAATCGGCACCGCAACCGACGAAACCTCATTTAGATACTCGCCGTTGTCGACCGCATAGCCATTTTTCGCGACCGACTCCAACTGCGCGAAGAGCTGCGCGCGATCGGTGATGGTGCGGTCGGTGTATGCCTTCAGGATATCCGGCAACGACGACTTCAGTTGCTCATCGGTGTCGAACGCCAGATGCGTCTTGCCCGCCGCCGTCGCCCATAGCGGCAGGGTCTGCCCGACCGGCGAGTTGATTCGTACCGCCCGATCCTCGGGATCGACCGCCTCGAGCGGAATCACCCCCTCGCGCCGATACACCGCGACATAGGTGCTCTCGCGGCATTTGCGGGTAACATCAGAAAGAATCGGCCGCGCCTGGCGCACCAGTCCCATATGCTCGATGTAGCGGCGCCCGAGGTGCAAACATTTGATGCCGAGGCGATAATTCTCGCTCGCCTTGTTCTGCTCGATATAGCCGCGCGCTTCGAGGGTTGCGAGCAATCTGAAAACATTGTTCTTATGAAGCTTGAGACGCTTCGACAATTCGGTAACGCCGAGCTCATCGACATCGCCGAAAAATTGCTCCATCACGTCGAGCGCATGCGACACCGACTGGATGAGATAATTGGTTTTATCGCGTCTCACTACCATGAGGGTTCGGCATTCGCCTTCCTGAGCAGGCTAAGTCCATTTTGGGAAAGCGTTTTAATCTAGACGGGCATGGCAAAGTATGTCAACGATGCCTTCGGGGCCGATTTTGCCCTCGAATTGGCAGTAGTTTTCCGCCTATGAGACTATTGCATCGCGCATCCAACGTCCCTAGATGCGAAAGCCGTCAGCTAAATGCCATCTGATTTTAAACCCGAGTTTTTTCGCCGCCTCGATGATTCCGAAGACGAGGGCTTCTACTCCGCACCGCGCTTCGTCGTTCACATCGATGATGGCGCTATCGCCAAGGTCGGCGAGATTTATGCGCAACTGCTTCCGCAGGGCGGCGCGATCCTCGACCTGATGAGCAGTTGGCGCACGCATCTGACCGCACATACGCATCCGTCGCGCGTGGTCGGTGTTGGCCTTAATCGCGCGGAGATGGAGGACAATCCTCAAGTCACCGAGAGCATCGTTCACAATGTCAATGCAAATCCGCGCCTGCCCTTTGACGATGCGCAATTCGACGGCGCGATCATGACCGTTTCGGTGCAGTACCTGACCCATCCGATTGAGACCTTCGCCGATGTGGGCCGGGTGCTGAAGCCGGGCGCGCCGTTCATCGTGACGTTTTCCAATCGGATGTTCCCGACCAAGGCGGTGGCGATTTGGCAATACCTCGACGAGCGCGACCGCGTCGGCCTGGTGGGGCGTTACTTTAAGGAGAGCGGCGCATTTGAGAAGATCGATGTGATCGATCGAAGCGCGCCGACCGATCCGCCATCGGATCCGATTTGGGCGGTCGTCGGCTATCGGACCCCCTCGACGCTATAGCCGCTTGGTCAGGCTCGCCACCACCGTAAGCAGTTCCAGCTGTTCAACCGGCTTAGGCACGTGCATCTGATAGCCCGCCGATAGAACGTTCAAACGATCCTGGGTTCGTGCGAAACCGGTCAATGCGATCGCGGGAATTCCACCGCCCTGTTCGGGAGGCAACGCCCGCAGCCTTCTTATCAGCGTGAACCCATCCTCGTGGGGCATCCCGATGTCAGAAACCAATACATCTGGACGCCGTTGCTCTATCTGTTCCATCGCGGCGGATGCACTATCGGCGGTCACCACTTCCGCGCCCGCACTGCTGAGGAAAAGAGACACCACCTCACGCGCGTCCTCTTCGTCATCGACCACGAGGATTCGGAGCCCAGCCAGGGAAGGCGCGTTGCCATGGAGACCGAGCTGCGCCGTGGAATTACTGCGCTCTTCACCAATCGCCTCGACCGTTTGCACGGCAGCCATTATCGGCAGTCTGACGGTGAATTGCGCACCCTTGCCGAGGCCTTCGCTGCGGGCGGTGATCGTCCCGCCGTGGAGTTCCGTGAGGTGGCGCGCGATGGTCAGGCCCAGGCCCAGTCCCCCATATTCGCGGGTGCTACCGGTTCCACCTTGGCGGAATCGTTCGAAGATGAAGGGCAACACCTCACTACCGATGCCCTCGCCGGTGTCGGTTACCATGATCTCAACGTGGGAATTGACCCGATGCAGTTGCACCTGCACCCTGCCGCCTCGGGGAGTGAATTTAACCGAATTCGAAAGGAGGTTAGTCATGACTTGTTGCAGACGATCCGGATCACCTGCCACCGGTCCTGCGACCGGATCGAGAAAAGTCTGCAAACGCATGCCCTTGGCCTCAGCGGCCGGCCGGATCACATCAATCGCCGCTTCGATGACGTCGATCAGTTGGAACGGCCGGATGTCGAGGCGCATTCGGCCGGAGACGATCCGGGAAACGTCGAGCAGATCCTCGATCATTTGATTCTGCAGTTGGGCGTTGCGCTGAATCGTCCCGACCGCGCGTTGCGTCTGCTCGTCAGTAAGTCGTCCAGTCTTTAAAAGCGAGGCCCACCCGGTAATTGCGTTAAGCGGACTGCGCAACTCATGGGAAACCACGGCGAGGAACTCATCCTTAAGGCGATTGGCCTCCTCGGCTTGCGTGCGGGCCTGTTTTTCTGAGGCCAGCAATTTTTCGCGCTCAACTTCCGCGAGCTTGCGATCGGTTACGTCACGCGCCACCTTCGAGGCGCCGACGACGTTGCCCTCCGCGTCTCGGATCGGCGATACCGTCAGCGAAATCTGCAACCGCCGGCCATCCTTTGCCTGCCGAACCGTTTCAAAGTGATCCACTCGCTCGCCGCGCCCAATGCGCGCGAGAACATCGTCTTCTTCAGACCATCGTTCCCGCGGAATGATAAGTGTGATGTGCCGTCCAACTGCCTCTTCCGCGCTGTAGCCCAGAATTCGTTCCGCCGCGGGATTCCACGAGGTGATAATCCCCTGCAGTGTCTTGGAGACTATGATGTCATCAGAGGACTCGATGATCGCGGCGAGGTGTTCGGCGACATGCGGCGGTAATTTGGAGTCGTTCAAACAGGGTACCTGCACGGACCGGTTGAGTGGCAGCAGGATTCAAGTGCTGACTCTTGCTGTGATACTGAAAGACATATCAAGTGTATCCAAGAACCCTGCAATGGCAAAATGCACCGTTTTTGAGGAACTCAGGTCGGACCTCCTTGAGCCCATCACCGGGGCAGTCATTAAGTGATCAAGCATCGAGGACTTCGCCATCTCGCGCTCAAGGTTTCCGATGTCGAGCGCGCCACGCAATTCTACGCGCGGGTCTTCGGCATGCGCCTGGTGTGGCAGCCTGACCCCGACAACGCGTATTTGTCATCGGGATGCGACAACCTCGCGTTGCACAAAGGATCTGATGGCAACGCCGATGCGCAGGTGCTCGATCATCTGGGATTCATCGCGCCGACGATTGCCGAGGTCGAGGCCGCGTGGTCCTGGGCGCAAGCGGAGCACCTCGATATCGCACATCCGTTCAAGCGCCATCGCGACGGCTCGGTGTCGTTCTACCTCCGCGACCCCGACGGCAATGTGATCCAGGTCCTCTACGAACCAACCATCTCCCCTTTAACAATTTCTTGAACTGCTTTTCCTACTAGCGACTGAGGGCTGAGAGAAGAATGCTTAAAAATCGCGCGACCTCTGCTGGAACCGCCTCCTATGCTTCGCGTCATGCCGACCTACCGGGAAATTTCCGCAGCGTGCTAGGCCTCGCGATCTCCTCGATCGGAGTCGGCACTTATCTGGGCGAGACCGATGAGGAAACCGATCATGCCTATGAAGAATCGATTCGAGCCGCGCTCCGCGGCGGAATAAACCTCGTCGACACCGCGGTGAACTATCGCTTCCAGCGCAGCGAACGCACCCTCGGCAAAGTTATCGCCGAGATGGTTGCGGCCGGTGAGCTGCGGCGCGAAGAAGTCGTGGTCGCGACCAAGGGCGGCTACATCACCTTTGATGGCGAGGTGCCGCCGAATCCGCGCGAATGGTTCGAGGAACATTTCATCCGCACCGGCATCGTCTCAGCGCGCGAGATGGTCGAGGGCTCGCATTGCATGACGCCCAGGTACCTCGGTGCGATGCTCGAGATGAGTCGCGCGAACCTCGGCCTCGACACCATCGACATCTACTACGTGCACAATCCCGAGACTCAGCTCGCTACCATCGAGCGCAAGGAATTTCTCGCGCGGATGGGCAAGGCGTTTGAGTTCCTCGAGCGCGCGGTCACGGAAAACAAGATCGCATATTATGGGACCGCAACCTGGAACGGATATCGCGCGCAGCAGACCGAGCGCGGATGGCTCTCGCTCGATGAGCTACTGCGGGTGGCGCGAGAAGTTGCCGGTGACGAGCATCATTTCCGCGCGATTCAGCTTCCCTATAACCTCGCGATGCCCGAGGCGGTGACGCTCGCGAACCAGGGCCCGCCCAATGCGAAGACCACCCCGGTCGCCTTCGCGAAGACCTTTGGCATCGCGGTCTGCGCGAGCGCCTCGCTGCTGCAAGGCCGGCTATCGCAAGGGCTTCCTCCGATTCTCACCGAGGCATTCCCGGGTCTTACTTCCGATGCGCAACGATCGGTGCAGTTTGTGCGCTCGACCCCCGGAATCGATGTGGCATTGGTGGGGATGAAGTCAGTTGAGCACGTCGAGGACATCCTGGCGGCGATGAAACAGCCTCCGGCTTCGCGCGAAGCACTGATGAAACTCTTCAGCCCAGCCAAACAGTAAGTCTTCGAGTCAAGATGCTGACGGTTACCAGCGAAGCGGCATATGTGTTGAAGGCGGCTCGCGAGGGAGTCACAACTCCTACCGCGGGCCTTCGGATCAAGCGCTCGGAGAACCCTAATGACCCGTGGGATGGCTTCAAGTTAGGCTTCCAGCAGGAACCCGACGCGACCGACCAGGTCTTCGAGCAGGATGGATTGCCAGTCTTTGTCGCCGCCGAGGTCGCCGACGCGCTCAGCAATCGCATCCTCGATGTCGACGCTACCGCGCACGGCGCCGAGCTGGTGTTCCGTGAGGGATAGCTTACGTCACGACGGCAGTCTTCATTTAGTGCTCGCACTTGAGCTTCCTTCGCGATAAACAATGTGTCGCTGAAAGCATGAGTGCTGCGATGAATGACTCGACCATCATCCCGACCCCTTCCAGCCAGCGGCTGGGGCGGCTCAAGGTCGGCCTTGCAATCGGATTCGGAATGCCGTTCGCGCTCGGTGTCGGGTACCAGCTATGCGCGCTCCTCGGATGGTCGATCGACTTTAGCGGTGTACGCCTCCTGGTTGAGCTGGGAGTGCTCGGCGCTCTGCTGATACTCACACTCCAGTACGACCGCTTGCCGCTCGGCTCACTCGGAGTCCATCAGTTCCGCGCCGAGGAGCTCTACTTCGGACTCTCGGTGGGGCTGGCCTTAATCGCGCTAAGCGCCGCGGTGGCCGAGTTGCTGCCCCATCATGGTGCAACCGGCGGCGGCGAGTTCGCGAGCCTGATCGCTGCGATGGCGCCCGCGGACTCCAGCGGATTGAGACAGGCCCCGATCTGGCTGGCTCTGCTGGTGATTGCAGCGGGCGTATTTGCAGAGGAACTTGCCGCGCGCGGCTACGCGATTCGGCGCTTGCGGGCAATTGTCGGGACCACCGCACTCGCCGCGGCGGTGGCGCTCGTAATCGATATCGTCGCACGAATCCCGCTCTGGGGACTGCGATACACGATTGTGACGTTACCTGCCGAGATCGTTCTGGTCGCGCTGTTCGTGTGGCGCCGCCAACTAACGACGTGCGTCGTGGCGCATCTGACGTTGGTGTTAACGATTTTCGTCGCGTTCCACCTCACCGGCCCTCAGGCGGCGAACCGGGCCAATATGGCTACCGCGCAGGCTCCCGATCTGAATGAGGAAATGGCGATCGTCGAACTACGCGCAGCCTTGGTCAGTTGACCGGACCAGGTTCCGCCGCCGCCGAGCGCGCGCAAACTCTCTATTTCAAACGTGACTATTCGCATGCGCTGGAGCAGATAGAACAGGCGATACAGATCGAGCCGAAGAACCGCTTCTATATTGGGTTGCGCGCCGCTATCCACGCGGCGGAGGACAACGTTTACGGAGCAATCGCCGACTACACCGAGATGCTGGCGATCGAACCGAATGACGTGGAGGTCTATCGTGAACGCGCCAGGCTGTACAAAATCATGCGCGATTTCGGCAATGCCGCGACCGACCTCAATACTGCGATCAAGCTGGCACCCAAGGATGCGCAAAACCATGCGGAGAAGGCGCGCCTGGACTATGCGCAACAGCGATACCAGGACGCCGCCAAAGATTACGATACCGCGCTCGCGCTTGACCCAAGCAATCGCCAATATCTCCGCGAGCAGACTCTGACCTACGAATACATGAAGGAGTTCCACCGTGCCTTCGCTAATTGCGACAGGCTAGTGTCCATTGATCCAACCGGTGCCGATGGATACGAATGCCGAGCCGATGTTTCTGCCGTTACGGGTGATAAAAAGCGTGCGCTGGACAACCTCGACGAGGCAATTCCTCGAGACTCTCAGAACCCTCGGCTGTACTCCATGCGAGGAGAAATAGAATGGCAATTGGGTCAGTGGCGCCGAGCCCACGCGGACTTCGAACAGACCGTTGGTATGGAACCCAATGACTCCGATGTCTGCAATACAGCCGCATGGAGGCTGGCCACCTCCGCGAACGAAGAAGTTCGCGATGGGGAAGCCGCGCTAAAACTAGCGATCCGTCTAAACGAGCTTACGCGGTACAAGGATGCACGCTATCTCCAAACTTTAGCGGCGGCCTATGCCGAGACTGGAGACTTTGACCAAGCGCTCAAATGGCAGGACCAGGCGATATCTGCAGGCGAATCCAGCAATCTGAGCGACCTTGAGAAGATGCACAAAATCGTCGAAGCCTTTCAGAAGGAGCGCGCTTGGCGCGAATCCGCATCCCTCGGATACGAAGCCCGTCCTGGCAAAATGATCGTTTTGGCGGCGATCCTTCTGTTGCTCTTTGCCGGCTTAGGGCTCGTAGCGGTCCTCTACTGGTCGGCACGATGGTCGATCCGTCGCGCGAAGCGGGCACGACCGGTAGCCGCCGCCTGAAGCCTCATCACTTGCTCGCGATGGGGCGGCTGAAGGCGGCGACCATGTCGCGCCATTGATCGCCGAATGCGAGCAGCAGCACCTGCTGATTGATCTGCTCATTGCTGTCGAGGCTGTGCATCGCGCCGCCGCCATCGCGGGTCAGGACCTGATACGCGAGCTGGGTCTCGCGATAAAATTGTGGCAGCGTTCCACCGTGAGTCTTGGTTTCACCAAGGTCTCGGTGGACCTTCTCGTCGAATGCCTGCTCAAACCGCTCATGCTCGAGGCGCGATAGATCGATCGCGTTGAAGGTTCCATTGCGCGCGCGAAAGCCCTGGATCATTTGTCGCGTCGCCGGAAAATCATCCCTGGATGGAGGGCTATCGGCGACCAGCACGATGACTTTCTTCGCATACGGGCGCCAATCCATTTTGTCGATCGCGGTCGTGATCCCGCCGCGTACATTCTCTTCCCATTCATCGCCGCCCGCCGCGCCAATCGATCCTAGAAAGCTCTCCAGCCTGGAGGGTGACAACGTGAGCGGCTGTGATTGAATCGCCTCACCCTTCCCGCCGTATACCACCATCCCGATTCTCGCGGTCGGCACCATTCGATGAATCGCGGCAACCAGCTCGCGCATCCGCGCTTTGACATCCTGGATGACCAGCGACATCGAACCGGTACCATCGATGACCAGCACCACATCGAGACCCTTGCGACGTAAGTCCCCCAGGTAGCCGCCGAATCCGTTGCCGAGGCCAGGGCCATATCCGCCGCCGATTCCTCCTCCGCGAGTAGTTCCGATACCGCTACTCGAAACACCGCGTACATAGTCGTCTGCTAAAGCTCTGATCGCGGCGGAGTCAGGTACGGCCGGTTGGGTAAACGCCGTATGCTCGATTTCCGGCATCGGTTGAATGTCGAAATCGAGGTCGCGCATCTCATCGGCTCCTCCACCGCCGCCGCCGGCTACGAGTGTCAGCAGTGTGAGATCGCGCGCGCGGCTTTCATGCATCGTGATGATGAGAAACATAAGCAGGAATGCATGCAACCCGATCGAAAGTGGAAACGGTCCCCCGATGAAGCGCAGCGCCTTGCGTGTGGCACGATCGCGGCGCGCGCGCCGAATCAGATAGGCAAGCAGAATCGTCGAAACGCAGATCGCCGCGCTCGCGAGAACGATTGTCATCACGGCCTCACCTCCGAAAATGTGCGATGGAGAGGCCGCGCGATTTTGCGCCCCGACTACTTGATGGTGCGGCCTCTATGCCTAAGACGGTCGCGCGGAATTTTCTTGCAGAAGAAAAAGACCTACTGGCTGGCGTTGGCGGTAATACCGCGCCCGAAGGCCGCGACCTGGCTCTGCCATTGCTCACCGAAAGCCAGCACCAGCACCTGCTGATTGATGTGCGAGTCCTTGCTGAGACTGCGCATCGCGCCGCCCCCCGCATTGGCCAGAACCTTAAACGCCGCGCGGGTCTGCTGATAAAATTCCGGCAGCGGCGAGATCTTGGGCGGCTCTTCGCGATGCACCTTGAGCCAGAACTCACGCTCGAAGCGCTCGTGTTCTTCCGCCGCGACATCGACGGTGTTGAAGGTGCCATTATTGGCCTTGAACTGATGGATCTCGGCGATCACCTCCTGGAAGTCCTCCTTCTTGGGCGGCGAATCTCCCACCAGCACGATCACCTTCTTAGCGTAAGGCTTCCAGTCCATCTGATGAATCGCGGTGTTGACACCGCCGGCGAGATCCTCTTCCCACTCGTCGCCGCCTTCGGCATGAACGCTGCCGAGAAAGTCGATTAACTTCTGCGGGTTGAGTGTGAGCGGCTGAATTTCCATTTTCTTGCCCTTGCCGCCGAACACCACCATCCCGACGCGCGCGATCGGTACGAGGCGATGGATCGCATGGACCAGCTGACCCATCTTGGCTTTGACGTCATCGATGATCAGCTGCATCGAACCGGTGCCGTCGCAAACGATTACGACGTCGAGGCCCTTTCGCCGCAACTCGCCGATGAAGCCGCCGAACCCCGAGCCGATACCCTTGCCGTAGCCGGAGCCGACGCCGCCTCCGCGACCGATTCCGATACCGCCGCCACCGGCGGCGCGTACGTAGTCATTCGCAAGACCCACGGCCTGCGACGTGTCGACCGCGACCGGTTGCTCCATCTGCTGCGGCGCGGTGTCGGGCATCGGCACTTCCGGCATGTCGAGGTCGTTCATCTCGCTGCCGCCGCCTCCGCCGCCACCTGCCTCGAGGTTAACCATGATCAATTCGCGCCCGCGCTGCTCATGCACGGTGATGATTAGAAACAGAATGAGCGCGAGGTGGATGGTGACTGAGAGTGGGAACGGTCCGAGCATGAAGCGCATCGCGCTGCGGATGGTTTCGACGATCTCGCTGGTCGACTTGCGAATCGCATGATAGGTCGATTCATCGTCTTCGCTGATCGCGGCTATCGTCGCCGCCTGCGCCGCACGATCGCCGGCGCGATCGATGGATAGCCCGGTGCGTGCGAGGGCGGCCACGTCGCGTTGACATAGCATGCAACCCGCGACGTGCGCTTCCCAATGCCCATATTCCGCGGCCGAAAGCCCCTGTGACGCGAACGCCGCCAGCACGTCCGGGTCGGGACATCCGCCGTTTGAGTCGGTGATACTCATGCCGAGTCCTCGCGCGATGAGCGCGTCGAAAGAGTCTTTGCCATTGCCCGCCGTCGCCATCACTTAGCCTGCGCCAGGACCTCCGCCAGGTTGAACGGCCAGTCCTCGGTTGCATATTCGAAGCACGAACTGATCTGGTCGGCGCTGAGGTGATACTGGCCGCTAAGATTTTTTTCGACGTCTTCGCGGATCCGGATTCGAGTCTGCGCGAGTTTGCGTGAAATCGTCGATTCGTGTTCGCCCATAAGAGAGCCGATCTGCGCTAATGTCAGCCCTTGCAGGTAGTAGTATGAGATCCTTAGACGGTCCGAGGGCGAAAGTTTTGCGATGCTGCACTTGAGCGAATCACACAACATCGCCAGGTAGCGGCCGCGCTGCGGATCGAGCGGCGGTTGCGGCTCGCAGGCGGCATGATTAATCGAGCGCTCGGCCGCATCGTCCATCGGCTCGTGAATTTTGGTCGCACGCCAGGTATCGGCCGCACGTCGAGCGATTACGGTTCGCAGCCACGCGGCCAGCGGACTTCGGCCGTGATAGCGATCGAGCGGCGAATTGCGCGCGCCGTTGTTCTGCCGCAGCCCGTAGAGGTCGGCATAAAGCGAATCGGCCAGCTCGCGCGCCGCGGAGGAATCGGAGATGAGCGCGCGCGCCGCCCCCTCCGCAACCACGCGGTAATGCGAGAGAAACTCACGCCATGCGTTCTCGTTGCCGTCGCGGCAGGCCGCCGCCAGCGCGAGATCGTCGACAAACAGCGAGTCAAGAAATGCGTCAATCTGATCGGATGAGGCGAATTCGGGTCCACTGTCATTGCGGCGCGAGTAGCTGCGGTAGAGCGCGTCGGCGAATGCGCCCTCGGAGAGGTTCCACTTACCGGCGCCGCTCTGCCGATACAACCGCTCGATGCTGCGGCGGTGATCGCGGCAGAATTGCTGAAGCGATTCCGCCTTCATGGCAGGCCGGAGCGTATTGATATCGATGAGGTCATTAGCAATGATTGCGGCTTAGTTTAACTATTTTCAAACGATGTCAAGCATTAAACAAGACAGCATTTCTTTTTCGCCGGACCGGAAAGCATAGGTGGGCGAGCTAAAATAGTGTTCGGCGTCGAGCGCGTAGCATACATCCTCAAGGCATTCCCGCAGCTGACCCAGACCTTCGTCATTGGAGAAATGGCGGAATTGCGCCGGCGTGGGATCGAGGTAATGATCGTATCGCTCAGGAGGCCGCCCTCAGAAGCGCTGCGCCACGCCTTGGTGGCGGAAGCCGGCCTCGATAAGCGGACCATTTACAATCCCGCGGGGTTTCTTCCGAGCCTCCTCGAATTCCGACCGCAGCTTCTCCATGCCCACTTCGCTACCGAGGCGGCCGCCGCCGCGCTTCGTTTCGCGGCGGAGATAGGAGTGCCCTTTACTGTGACCGCGCACGGATATGACATCTATTTTCGCCCGCCGAAGGATTTTCGGAAGCGCGCGATGGCAGCCTCCGCAATGGTGACCGTGTCAGTCGCCAACCAGCGTCACATCACTAAAGCCTTTGGGGTCCCGAGCGAACATATTCACGTGATTCCCAACGGGGTCGACACCAACTTCTTCTGTCCTGAGCGCGAGGCAGTCAGTGCGACGGATTCGAGGGTGGCCGATGAGCGACCGCCACTGATAGTTTGCGTCGCACGGCACGAGACAGTGAAAAACCTTCCGCTGCTGCTGGAGGCCTGTGCGATTCTTCGCGATCGCAGAGTCAGGTTCGGATGCGTCATGATCGGCGACGGTGCGCAGCGAAACCATCTGGAGACGATGCGACGGGCGCGTTCGCTGGATGGCATCGTCGAAATGACCGGCGAACTGGAACGCGCGGAGGTGCTGCGATGGTGGCGTCGCGCCGCGGTCGCGGTCCTTTGCAGCGACAGCGAAGGTATGGGCGTGAGCCTGATCGAGGCCGCGGCGTGCGGGGTGCCGGCAGTCGCGACACGTGTCGGCGGGATGCCGGAATTTGTGCTCGACGGAGTGACCGGCTTGCTGACGCCGCCACGGGATCGCACCGCTTTGGCCAACGCGCTCACGCAGATGATTACCGATCCTCTCCGTGCCGCCGAAATGGGTCGGGCCGCGCGCCGCCGCGTGATAGATCAATTCTCATCGAGGCTCCAGGTCGATCGTCTGCTGGCGATGTGGCGCGGTATACTGGAGGAGTCTCGCCCCGGCACCGGCGCTGGGCATCTTCGGCCGCTTAAATCTTGAATCGGATATGCGGCCGGTTCATATCTTGAATCTGATATGGATGATGTCGCCGTCGCGCATCACGTAGTCGCGCCCCTCGAGGCGTAACTTGCCCGCCTCTTTTACCTTCGCATCCGATTTGAGCTGTGCGAAATCCTCGTAGCTCACCACCTCGGCGCGAATGAATCCTCGCGCGATATCGGTGTGGATTCGCCCGGCCGCGTCGAGTGCCGAAGCGCCGCGCTCCAGCGACCAGGCATGCGCTTCCGGCTCACCCGCGGTGTAGAACGTCATCAAGCCAAGGTGATGATAGAGCGCCGTGATGAGGCGATCGCGCGCGGGCGCATCAAGGCCGGCCGCCTTGAGCATCTCGGTCTGGCCGGCGGGATCGAGTTCCCATAGCTCCGACTCAAACGCCGCGGCGAGGCGGAACACCTCGATGCCGTGAGCTTTGATCGCTTCATGTTCGGTCGCGGTGATATCGGCCGTCGCACGATCCATCTCGCAGTTGATCACGACCAGCACTGGCTTGCGCGAGAGAAATCCGAAACTCGAAAATGCCGCGGTTTCCTGCGCGGTCGTTTCGAGCAGGCGCAGCGGCTTGCCCTGTTCCAGCCATTTGACGAATTTCTCGAGGCCCGCGCGCTCGAAGTCGCTGGGATTTTTTTCCTTCTTGAGCCGTTCGAGCCGGCGCTCGGCCTGATCGAAATCGGAAAAAATCAGCTCTCCCTCGATACTCTCGATGGCGGAAACCAAATCCTTCTCATTGCCGGCAAACTGCGGAACGACGACCAGCAGCGCATCGAGGTCGCGGGTCAGCGGCAGCAGGCTGGGGTCGAGCGCGGCACCCTCCTTCTGCTCCTTGGGGTTGGGCGCGAAGTCGAGGATGGTCAACTCGACGGGAACTTTCTTCTTGGAGCCGTAGGTGGCTTCGAGGAAATCCAGGCGCGCATCAGCGACCTTGATTTGCCCCGGGCGGCCGCGATTCTTGCCCTCGGCGGCGCCGGGAATCGGCGCGAGTCCGGTCAAGGCGTGGAAGACGGTAGATTTTCCGGCGCCTCGCGCGCCGATGATTCCAGTTTTCACTGCGAACAGTAAATCACAAAGCGGAAGTCATCTCGATTCAGTGCGGCTCGCATGCTCAGTCCGTCTTCCGCATTCGATTGCCGCCCAGCGCGCTCAGATGAAGCCCGATTGCGCGACCATCCGGGTCGAACTCGAAGGTAATCGGCTCGCCGGCAAAGCGGCCCTCATGCACGACGAATACGTTCGACGTCTCGGTCGCGATCATTGCCACCGGCGGCACCGGCATCATGAACGGATCTGAGGGAGGCGTAACCAGCCGCAATCCGCCGCCGCGCCACTCGATGTGGAAAATCGTGCCGAAGTGCTCCATTCCCGAGTATCTGCCGAGAATCGGTTTCAGATACTCGGGCGCGGGCGTCGTCGGCGGCGGCGCGACTTCCTTCTTCACTTCGCCGACCAGCATCTCCAGCGCGTCCATCGCGATCGTCGATGCGGCAATATTTCCCTGCTTATTGGTCAGAACCACCACGCCGAGCCGATGCGGCTTGTTGAACGCCACCATCGAAAGGAAGCCCGGCACCGAGCCGCCATGATGCATATAGATGTTCTCGCCGATGCGCGTCGCCATCCAGGTCAGCGCGTAGCCCGCGAGCCAGGTCGGCTCGACGAACGAAATCCGATGCATCTCGCTAAGCGACTTTCCGCTGAGCACCTGCGCGCCCGATCGCTCGGTCGCGTCGGTCTGAAACTGGAACGATACCCACTTCGCCAGGTCGGTAACGCAGGAGCGCAGTCCCGCGGCCGCAAGGTATCCGTTAGTCGACGGATCGGGCGCGACCTCCGGCGCGTCTTGATAGCGCTCCGGCATGTACCCGGTCGCATTGCGCGGATTTTCGACGTCAAATCCGCTCGATTCCATTCCCAGCGGTTCGATAATCTGCTTTCTGACGTAATCGCGATACGACCGCTTCGACACGCGCGCGATCACCTCGCCCAACAGCACGAAGGCGAGGTTGTTGTATTTGAAGGTCGCGTCAGTCTCGAACACCACCTCGATGCGCGGCAGCATCGCGAGGATCTCGGCGCGCGAGGGAAACGTCAGGTTCGACCAATGCCCGCTCGGCGACTCGCCGGCCAGCCCGGTGCGATGCGTCATGAGTCGTCGCAGCGTGAGATCCTTGAGGCTCCCGACGCGGCAGCGAACTTTTTTGACCTCGGGAATGTAACGCGTCACGAGATCGTCGAGTGACAAGCGCTCCTTGTCGCGCAACTGCATGATCGCAGTGGCGGTGAAGGTTTTGGTGATCGACGCGACGCCGAACATCGTGTCCGCATCCATCGGACGACTAAGAGCGAGGTCGGCATAGCCGAAGCCGCCGGACCAGAGCAGATCTGCACCGCGCACGATGCTTATCGCAACCCCGGGGACACCCTGCTGCGCCATCACCTGGTGAACGCGGTCGGTGAGTTTCGGTGTCACCATTTCCACTAATAGGTCGGCCACGTTGTCATCCTCCAACCACGAGATTTTCTTGATGCTCGCAAAATATCGTTCAGCACCTCGCCAATGTCCAACCGCCTCGCGCTTGTGCTATGCAGCGAATCGAGCAAGGAGACATCGACCATGCCGAAAGCCCCGGCCGACTATCAGATGCGCTATCCGATCGACTTCGCCGAAATCGGTCCGAATGTCCATAAGGTCGTGCAGCTATACGCGCAGGACCTTGGCAAATCGCGCGGCATTCTATGGATGCCCACCAAGGACAAGCCGAAGACCTGTGTCATCATGTCGCATCCGCGCGCCGAGTTCGGGCATCACTATTCGATTCCATACTGGGTCGAGGCCGGGTACGCAGCGTTTGCGCACAACACGCGCTATCTCAATAACGACTCGACGATGATTCACGAGAGCATCCTGCTCGACCTCGCGGCGGCGCTGAAATATCTACGCGAGGAGGAGGGCTTCGAGCACATTGTGATGATCGGGAACTCGGGCGGCGGCTCGCTGTTCTCCTATTACGATGCGCAGGCGCGCGCACCCAAAGGGAGCCGGGTCGCGTCGCCTCCGGGCGGTGGTCCGCCCGATCTCAATAAGTATGATTTCCCCACCGCCGATGGCTTCATCGTGCTGGCGGCGCATCCGGGCCAGGGGATGGTGCTGATGAACTGCCTCGATGCGGCGGTGGTCGACGAGAACGACCCGTTCGCGAGCGACCCCGACCTCGACATGTATGACGAACGCAACGGCTTCAAAGCGATGCCGGCGGAGAGCCACTACTCCCAGGAATTTCTCGCGAAGTATCGTGCGGCACAGCGCGCGCGATGCGCCCGCATCGATGCGATTGCCCGCCGCCACGTCGAGGAGGCAAATCATGCGCGCATCGCGATGCGCGCGGAGAGTTTCAAGACCGAGCAGCCCGCGACGCGCCATTTCATCGAGCGCCGCGCGATGGCCCCGCGCATGATGCTGGTCTATCGCACACTGGCGAATCCGAACTACCTGGATTTGTCGCTTGATCCATCAGAGCGCGTGGTCGGCTCGATCTTCGCGCCTCGACCGGATGTGGCTAATTACGCGGTGTTCGGCCTCGGGCGCGTGGTCACGCCGGATGCGTGGCTGTCGACATGGTCGGGTCTATCGTCGTATGCGCGGACAGCGGCCAATCTGCCGAAGGTAACGGTGCCGACCTTCGTTGTGGGTGCGAACGGCGATCAGGATATCTTCATCTCGGATGTGAAGGCGGAGTTCGAAGCCTCGGGCGCGAAGGACAAGCAACTGGCATTCATCGAGGGGGCCGACCACTTCATGCGCGCGGGTGGAACCAAGGCGCATCTCGGTGACCCGCGTCCTCGGTTGATGAAGGTGCTGGTCGAATGGACGCGCGATCGTTTCGCGCCCTGATGTGATGCTTTCGCGAGTGAGAGAGGTCAGGTAATCTTCGGATCCAGCCGAAAATCGGAGGCCACCCTAGCTCAGTTGGTAGAGCAGCTGATTCGTAATCAGCAGGTCGTCGGTTCGAATCCGACGGGTGGCTCCAAAACCTTAGCAAATACGCGGCTTTTCTGTACACAAATCGTCGATTTTGGAGGGCTCTGGCCTGCCGTTCCGTTTTCTGCTGGTTGGCACCGAGACTGTTCCGTCGGACTAAGAAGCAATCTGAAAAGAGTTTGCGCAACTCATCGCCGATCTCCGAGCGCACCGCAGCCGACCTTGCGCTGACTTGCGAACCGCGGCTGTGAAGGGCGATCACGCTCGGTTTTGCATTTCAGCCGCGCCCGCACGACCCCTGAAGAATGAAGCTCCGCCACGCCGCCGAGCGCACGCTGAGCCTCATCCATCGGCGCGTCAGGCCAAATGCCAGTCAGGGTTTGGTAAAGCAGCACCATACGAGAAATGTAAGATGAGTACGACAGCCGCCACGATCTCCAAGCCGGCGAGGCCATCAGTGATAGATGATCCTCGATGGGCACCCATAGCACGCGTCACAAGACCGCGGTTGGATACCTGTGGTACTGTCTTAATCACCGGCGTCGATTGCCGCCTGTCGTGCCCCTCGGAAACTGAACAGCTCGATGTGGCACCAAAGTACCACTGTACGCGGTTTTCGCTTCGATCAAGAATTTGCGCAATGCGGAAGAAGAACGATGTACCGGCTCAGTGGGCGAGCTGGAGACGCTTAGCCTCGTTTTCGAGGGGCTCGTGAACGACCTCAAGAGCAGAAGAGAGCTGATCGCTTGACGGAAGACCACTCGCTTACCGTCCGGTCCCAAATCCAGGCCTGCGCATCCTCCCCGCCGCAATGAGGGCCCATTGAATCATAAGTTTCGCGAAGGATTTTCAAAAATGCCCGCCACGATCGGCCACGCGCTGATGGGTCTGGTGCGCGAGATGGCGCCGGTCGTGCTCTTTTTCTTCATCGTGTTTGGTCTTATCGGTTTGTTGTACAAGCTCTTCGTTGCGCAATATTCGATCGAGTTCTCAGCGTTCGCCAAAGCAGCGATCGCCGCGCTGATTATGGGCAAGGTGGTTCTTTTGCTCGAGTGGGCGGGAACCGGACATCGTTTCGAGCAGGGTTATCGGCGTGCCGTGGTGGTCCTAATCAAGACGATAATTTATGCGCTGGCTGTGATCGCCGTCGGGATGGGTGAGCGTATCCACCGCGCCGTCCACGAGGCGGGCAGCTTTAACGCCGGAATCAACATGCTTATCGCCAACGCAAATGTCGATCGATTCCTCGGCTTTGTGCTCCTGATCAGCCTGATCGTCGGATTTTATCTGATGGTCCAGGAGATTAGCCGTGCAATGGGAAAAGGGGCTCTGTTCAAACTGTTTTTCGCGCCACCCGCGAACAAGCCCGAACCATTGTGAGCTTCGACCTCCGCCGGCGAGTTGTCACGAGGCCATTGTGAGCCCGCTGGAGAACCTAGGAGTCTTCCAACGATGTGACTAAGGTCTCATAGGCAATACTGCTAGGACTCGCCAAGATCGATGGCTATGAGGATCCAACTGCATCGTGGCAACCGAACGCTACTTGTAGTAGTGGCGCTAGCTTCGTTATTTGCCGCCCGCACTGCGTGCGCTCAGCAGGTCAACGGCGTTCCTGGTTCCGCCAACGCCACTGTGACCCTGGACGGCAAGCAATTGCCTCCGCCACCGATGCCGTTCGGCGGCGTAATCAAAGACACCGCTAAGGATTCGACGCCCTACTGGCCGCCACGCGTGGTGCCGCCCAAGGGTGCGCCCAACATCCTCCTCATTATGACTGATGACCAGGGTTACGGGGTTTCCAGCACCTTCGGCGGCGTCATTCCGACGCCCGCGCTGGATAGGATTGCTAAGGCGGGGTTGCGCTACACCCAGTTCCACTCCACCGCACTTTGTTCGCCGACCCGCGCGGCGCTGATCACGGGCCGCAATCATCATTCGGTTGGCTTCGGCGTGATCGGCGAATTGTCCACGGGCTACCCGGGCTATGACTCCGTCATAGGACCTGACAATGCCACTATCGGCACGATCCTTCGGGACAATGGTTACGCTACTTCATGGTTTGGCAAGGACCACAACACTCCGAGTTTCCAATACAGCGTCGCCGGACCCTTTGACCAATGGCCGGTCGGTATGGGCTTCCAGTATTTCTATGGGTTCATGGGCGGAGAGACCGACCAGTGGACTCCTTATCTATACCGAAACACAACCCCGGTGTTTCCATGGGTGGGCAAGCCCGGATATAACCTGACCACCGATCTTGCTGACGACGCTATTAAGTACATCCACGACCTTAATGCGGCTGCACCGGATAAACCGTTTTTCGTCTACTATGTTCCAGGCGGTTCACATTCGCCCCATCAGCCGACCAAGGAGTGGATCGACAAGTTCCACGGGAAGTTTGACATGGGTTGGGAGAAGCTGCGCGATCAGATCTTCGCCAACCAGAAGCGCCTCGGCGTGATTCCAACGGATACTCAGCTCACTCCGTGGCCCGAGGGACAAGACGCATACGGTGGCGCTAAGTTGCCGCGCTGGGACTCGCTTTCGCTGATTCAAAGGAAACTTTACGCGCGCGAGGCTGAAGTCTTCGCCGCCTATACCGCTTATACCGACAGTGAGATGGACCGAGTGATCCAGGAGGTCGCCGACGAAGGCAAACTGGACAACACCCTCATCATCTACATCTGCGGCGACAACGGCACCAGTGCCGAGGGTACCTTGGAGGGTACCTTCAACCAACTGACCGCCTATAACGGGATTCTCACCCTCCCGGAAGCAGTCCAGATGTTACACTACGAAGACTGGGGCTCCGACAAGACCTATCCGCACATGTCGGTAGCATGGTCATGGGCGTTCGACACGCCGTTCAAGTGGACCAAGCAGGTGGCGTCGCATTTCGGCGGCACCAGGCAAGGCCTTGCCATCTCATGGCCGGGACACATAGCCGATGTTGGTGGCGTCCGCACGCAGTTTCACCATGTCATAGATATAGTTCCGACGATTTTAGAAGCCACCGGTATTCCAGCGCCCGAGATGGTCGACGGGATTAAACAAAAGCCGATCGAGGGCGTAAGCATGGCCTATACCTTCGACAAGGCGAATGCCAACGCACCTTCGAGCCACACCACGCAATATTTTGAGATGGTTGGGAATCGAGCGATCTACCACGACGGCTGGATCGCGGCAACAACTCCGCCCGCTCCACCATGGGAATTGGGAACCGGAACGATGCCCGACCTTATGACCGGTTACAAATGGGAACTTTACAACATCAACCAGGATTATTCGGAGAACAACGATCTGGCATCCAAGGAGCCGGACAAACTGAAGGAGATGCAGGCGTTGTTCATGACCGAGGCGTCCAAGTACAACGTTTTCCCGCTGGATAACTCAGGCTTCGTACGTCTTCTAACGCCGCGCCCGAGCGCCGTTGCGGGGAAAACTGTTTTCACCTACACCGGTGAGAATTCCGGTATACCAGTCGGAAACGCGCCCGACATTATGGACAAGGACTACACCATCACCGCCGAGGTAATGGTCCCCAAGGGCGGAGCCGAGGGAATGATCGTGACTCTGGGTGGCCGCTTCGGCGGTTACGGGCTCTACCTGCACAAAGGCAAACCGGTCTTCGTCTACAACCTCCTCGATCTTGAGCGCTTTCGATGGGAGGGCGGACCGCTCGGCCATGGAGCGCTAGCGGAGGCTCTAAAGCCGGGCAAGCACACGATTGTCTTCGACTTTAAATATGATGGACCCGGTCCGGGCAAAGGCGGCACCGGGGTATTCACCGTTGACGGCGAGGAACTGGCCCGCAAGACGATCAAACACACCATCCCCTTGCTTATGTCCATCGATGAGACCTTCGACGTAGGCATCGATACCCGCACGGCGGTTGACAACGACTATCAGTTGCCCTTTCGCTTCACCGGCACCATCGACAAGCTGACTTTCAAGCTGGGACCGTCGCAGTTGACCCCGGCAGATCAGAAAACCCAGGCGGAAGCGATTAGGAATGTTAATAACTAGCCGTTTCACGACAGTACGCGCGCGGCAGATGGTCGAAATACACCTGCCCGCGCTCGAGATGCGATGAGCCATTTGCTCACACTGACCGCCGTCGTCGAAGTGCCCACTGGATTGGGCTTATTGATCGCACCCTCGATGATAGTCCTACTGCTCCTCGGTTCGGTCCTGGAGGCGCCGGCGGCGATAACTCTCGGACGTGTGGCGGGCACCGCTTTGCTGGCGCTGGGTATCGCGTGCTGGCTCGCCCGCGGTGATATGCCAAGCAGCCCCGCGCAAGGTTTAGTCGTCGCAATGGTGGTTTACAATTTAGGTGCAGTTGTGATTCTGGGGACGGCTGGCGTCAGTTCGGAGTCACGTGGCATAGCCTTGTGGCCTGCGGTCCTATTGCATTCAGTTATGGCCCTCTGGTGTTTAGTTATTCTGATTTGATTGTCGAATAATCACTGACGGAGTGATCCGGAAGGTCGCGGTGGCTTTCTGGTTTAGTTCATTCGGCAGCAGACTTTGCCAAAACATCTGCACCGGGCGTCGCATCTTCAGGTCGCCCGCTGGAGGACTGACTCATCTGCAATCCCACCAGACGTGCGACCAGGATCGCCAGATAGAACTGCCCGGCGATAGCTTCAGCGACGGTGGCATAACGAGCCTGCAGGGTGATAGGAACGATGTCGCCGGCGCCAATCGTCGACAACGTGCCGAGGCTATAGTAGCCGAAAATTGCAAACAGGGGCTGGATATCTGATGCGTGGCCCGAAGTTGGCACCGCGAGGCCTGCAAAGGCACCACTGTGCCGCTGGAAAATGATCAGGTACAAAAAACCCCAGGTCGCCGCCAGAAGCAAATAGATCGATACCGCCATGCTGATGGTTTCGCCAGTAATATCTTTGTGCTTGAAGATGCTGCGCATCTCGCTGAAGGTAACGAAGGCGAAGAACAGCAGCCAACCAATCGACTCTACCAGATTCATTATCTGGTTGTGGACGACAATGACGCTCAAGCGTTCCGCCGCTGCCATCACGGCGAGCACCCAACCCACGGTCCGTCGTCTCCTGGATTGAGCCAGCAGCTCTCGTCTTTCGCCCACCAGTTCGTCGACGTTGATATTGTAGAGGGCCAACAAGAGAACGAGCAATATTGTGATGCTGAATATGGTGGGAGCGGCTCCAACGTCGCCGATTAGAGGACGCGCCGCGAACGCAGCGATGATCGCGACCATCAGTGCGCTCTGGCGGTGCGGCAAAAAATGCCGCCGCACTCCATCCCGGAGTTGTTGTAACACCAACCTATCTCACCGGCTGAGGAGTACTTTCCCGGCGGTGCTGTCGATGTTGTAGATCCAGAAGGCCGACACATCCTCCTGCATGATCATCGCGACCATACCTACGCCCGGCGCGAAGAAGTTATACGCCGTGTTCTGCGTATGAGCCGGACCAACCTTGCCCTCGCACTTGATCCGAAACAGCACCGCCTGATAGGTCCCTGCCGGGACGGTTACCTGGTAGGTTCCAACGTAGGTATAACTACCATTCAAGGTTCCCGAGTATCTCTGGTCGGTCGGATCGTCGAGATAGTTAACCGAGACCTGTTGGGTATAGGTGCGCGTCTCTCCAGGCTGCATGCCCTGGGGTAAGAACGGGTTGGCAGGTGTAGTTATGACGATTACCCCTTCGCCCGGATCGTTGACCGTGGGCATAACCAGATCGCCCGCGGGAGTTTGACGGATGAAGCCCGCCAGCGTGGGCGACATTTGAAAACGCCAGGCTACCCTTCCGTTAGGACGATGAGTCTTTATCACCGCCAGCGTCTGGGTATTTCCCGCGTTGCTACCGGCAGTGACCTGGTAGGTCGGCGACCGCTCCTGAAGCGGAAAGTAAGTCGAGGCATCCTGGATCGTGTTGCTCGGCAAGGCGGCGCCGACCACCCCGGGTCCGAGCTGAGCTGTGATGGTCTGCTGATCCTCCGCTGGTAGTGGCAGCACTACACCTTGAGCCCACACTGATCGTGCGCCGAGTAGCGCAACCACCAATGTCAACGTCGTGAGAGTTAGCTTTGGTTCGATGCCGATTTTGATACATTTCATGATGGGCTGATTGCTCTTCCAGGTTGTCATGCACTTATCCCTCGCTGCTGATTTTTTCTTACTGCGGGTCGCTATTGTTTCTCATTCGCCTCGGCCCGGACCGTGGTGGCGATGTCGTTGCTCATGGTCGCAAGCGCGCGGCTATGCGCTGCGGCGAGCGCATCGAAGCTGTCGCCCTGCACGTCTTCGCGCGCGATGGTGCGACCGGAAAGGGTTTCGCCGGTCGCGCTCTTGCGCACCGCCCACACTGCTTCGATGAACGCGGTTTTTCCGCGCGTGGACTCAAAGCGCTGGACTTCAATCGTCACGATAAAGTCGGGATTGAAGTTCGGCAGCTGCGCGGTTGCCACATTAGAGGTTCCGAGTTGCGCCGCAAGGTCGCCGGCGACCGCGCGCGCGATGCTGTCACTGAGCGGCGCGGCCCAGCGATTGAATTCGTCAACTTCGACGCGGTTGGCCGCGACTTGAACCACGAACTGCGGCTGATCGACCGCGGCCGGTATGGAGACCGCACCAATCATGACGGAATAGGGAGCCGCCGGCGCGGGCCCGGGAGTCGCGGTAGAATCCAGAGTATAGAACCGCGAGGGCGCCGTGGTGCTGCATGCGGCGGTTAGAAATGTGATAAGGCCGAAGGTGACTGAAAGTGAAATTCGACCCGCCATCACTTGGCCTCCCCTTTTTTGCCGCGAATTAACGCCTCAGGATGGCGATCGAGATAGTCGGCGAGGACCCGAACCGAGCGAGCTGCGCGGCGTACTTCTTCCAGCGTGCTATCCAGTTGCTGGGCCTGCGGCGAATTCGGCCGCACGATGGTGCCGGCGCTATCGATGGTGCCACGCGCGCTCACCAGGGTTAGATCGAGGTCACCCATGGTCTTCTGCAGACCCTGCGTGATCTGGTCGAGCGGCATCTTATCGAGCTTCTTGATGATATTGTCGACGCTCGCTTCCAGCGTCTGGAGCTGGCCAGGAATGGTCGGCAGCTGCACCGGATTCTGCGACCAGTCCACCTTGGCCGGAGGCGCGCCCGGGAAAAAATCGAATGCCACCAACGCGGATCCCGTCAGCAGGTTCCCGGAACGTAACTGGGCGCGGACTCCATGAGCGATTAAAGTATCGATGAAGTTTTTGCGCACCAGTGCGAGATCTGTCCCGGGTGGCAGATCGAACACTCTTACCCCCAGTCGCTGCGGATCCAGGTGAATCGTTACCGGCACTGAGAATTTTTGGGTTTTGGCGTCGAACTGCGCGCGTACGTCCGCCACTTCGCCAATCTGAATGCCGCGCAACTGGACCGGCGCGCCGGCCGACAGGCCGGCCACCGAGTCCTTAAAGTTGAGCACATAGGTCTGCGGCTGTTGCGGCGGCGCCTCGAAAGCCTCATCCCTGCTGCCGAACAGGGTGAAGACCGTGTTGGCTTCCGCGGGTCGAAGCACCGGAGCGTTGGCGGCGGTTTCAAAGGCGATACCGCCGATCAAAATCGACAAGACCGACTGGGTCTGCACTTTGAGGCCGGTCGCGGAAAGTGACACGTCGAAGCCACTCGCCTGCCAAAAGCGCGTTTCCGGATTGACGTACTGATCGTAAGGGGTGCGCACGAAGACCAAAACCGTCAGTAACTTGCCATCTGGATCGAGCTCGTAGGACGCGACCTGTCCCACCTGCAGGCGGCGGAAAAAAATCGGCGTGCCGGTGTCGAGCGAACCCAGGTTGTCGGTCTTCAGCTTGAACAGACGTCCCGGAACCTCTCCGGTCACGATCGGTGGTACCTCCAGGCCTACGAAGTCACGCTTGGTTTCCTTCGAACTTCCAATTTCGAGTCCGATGTATGCCCCGGAGATTAAGGTTCCCAATCCGGTTACGTTAGACCCCGATATACGCGGTCGCACCACCCAGAACTGGGTATCTTCGGAAAGAAATGAATCCGTCTCGGGAGCCATCTGCGCGCTGATGATCACGGTCTTATGGTCATCAGCTAGACGGATAGTCGTCACCGTGCCGATGTCGACGCCGTTGTAGTGGATCTTGGTCTTACCGGCTTCCAGGCCCTCAGCCGATTGGAAGATGATCGTGATCTTGGGGCCCTCGCTGAGGATCCTCGTTACCGCGATCCAGACCCCCGCCAGCGCGGCCACCATCGGAATGACCCACACCAGCGAGAGCCGGGTGCGACTCCTGGGGACAGCCTTCGATTCAGGAACCGCGGGGCTCGTGTTACCGGGATCAGGCATACTGAACCTCTTTCGGGATTGCTGAATCCCAGATAAGCCGCGGATCGAAGGACTCGACCGCCAGCATCGTCAACACCACCACCGCGGCGAAGAAGAGCAAGCCCGGGCCGGGTTCGACCGACATCAGCGGCTGAAGCTGAATTAGAGCCGCGGTGAAGGTGTCGACAAAAACATCTACCATCGACCAGCGGCCGATAAACTCCACCATCCGATAGAGCCGCACCCGCTGCGCATTGTTCCTGATCGATCCGCGCTGGGTAGTAATGAGGAGGTATCCGAGCGCCAGGATCTTCGCGCTGGGAATCATGATGCTCGCCACCAGCACGATGATTGACAGTGGCCATCCGGTCGGCGACCACAGCAGCACGACACCTTGCAGGATAGTATCGGAATCGGCGCCACCGGCGGTGGTGGTGGTCAGCACCGGAAGGACGTTGGCCGGAATATAGCAGACCGCCGCGCCGATCAGATAAGCCCAGGTGCGCTGGATGCTGTCATGTTTGCGGAAAGCGAGTTCCTCGTCGCAGCGCGGACAACGAGGCTCGTCGTCGCCGGCGGCAGGACGTGAGAGCAGGCCGCAGGTGTCGCAGCTTTGCAGACCTAGCTGCATCGCAGTCGGGGGGGCTGCGCTCACGAGGCGGTCTCCGCGACGGGCTCGACGCCAGCTTTGCCCTCGGTTGCGTTGTCAGACCATTCAATCTTGTCCCATACCAATCGCGGATCGAAGTTGGCCTGGATCGCGGCCAGCAGGAACACCAGCGACCACAGTACGAACAAGGCGATGCCGGGAACTACGGTAGCGTAGTCGGCGATCTTGATGAGCGCGACCAGGACCCCGAGCATCATGACTTCGATCATGCTCCAGGTTCGTGTCGCGGGATGATGGCGCAGCAGCGTCCCCACCCATTGGGGGGTGCGTCTGAAATGGACCGCGAGCATGATCGCCAGCATAAAACCAATTTGCAGTGCCGGCGCGATCACCGCCGTGAAGAGAACCAATACTCCGACCAGCACCTGATTATTTTCCCAGAGATGCCGCGCGCCTCCGATCACAGTGGTAGAAGCATCGCGGCCAACGATGGTGAGGCCCAACATCGGGACTGAGTTCGCGATCACATAAAGGATCGCGGCCCCGATCGTCAGCGCCAGGGTTCGGTTGATGGAGTCTGCCCGCCGCCGCCATAGCTCCTTGTTGCAACGCGGGCAGCGTGCCGATGCACCTGGTGCGAGATCGGGCAGGCGCTGCAACAGGTCGCAATGTAAGCATGCGATAACATCAGGATCGGCAAGCGGTTGGTTGTACACCTGGCTATACCGCGCTTCGAGCACGACCTCCGACACCATGGCGCATCAGTTGCGGTTCCTGCACCACTATCATCGCCTGAGTCGTCGGCAGTTCGATCACCGCTTCCGGCCGGTCAGCCAAGAACTCCGTGAAGGCCTGCTCAACGCCGGGCAGAGTCGAATAGTCATGCGCGATGATGATGCCGCCAGGAACCATGCGTGGAAAAAAGAACTCGAGGCCGGCCAGGGTGCTGGAGTACAAATCGCCATCCAGGTGCACGAGACTAAAGCGCACGCCGTCCAACCCCCTGGCGGAGTGCGGAAATACGCCACCATGAAAACTGACGTTGGCATATCCTTCGAGCAAACCCTGAACCGCGGGAAGACTCGCGGAGAATTGTCCGCGCCTGAGGAAGCGCTTCTCGATTTCGCCGGGCTGGGGCAGACCCGCGAACGTGTCGAACAGATGAAGGGCGCGGTCTCCTTTGGCTTCACAGATGATTTGCGCCGAACTGCCCTGGAAGACACCCAGCTCGGCCATCGCACCGCTAAGGCCCTTTTGTGCTCGAGCCAGCGAATATAAAAAGAACGCCTCGTTGCCCGTGAGGAGGGATTCAGCGCTACTACGGCATCGTTTGATGCGGTCGAGTGTGATGCGATCCTTGTGGCCTCTTAGAAGGAGTAGTTCGAGTCTCGCGAAGACACCTATGGTGAGGCGACGCAAGATTTTGCTGCCGCCGACCAGTTGTTGAGCGCGCTGGTATTTCATCCAATGACGCCGCGATGGCGCCTCCACCGGCTCTGAACTCGGTGCGTGTGCCTCGACGACGGCTTCTAGATTCATTGAACTCTCACTTATCTGCCCACGCGGTTATTCATTGACCACCAGCGTCAGGGCAGCTGATCCTGAATTTCTATATTGATGCGGCGATTTTGTGCGCGTCCTTCCGGGGTATCATTTGAAGCGACCGGATGATACCTGCCGAAAGACACGGCCGAGAGCTGGTTCGGATCCAGCCCCTGCTCTTCGAAGAAGCGCACCACCGCTACGGCTCGTCCCGCGGCGAGATCCCAGTTGCTGGGAAATCTTTCTTTCAGGGGAAATTCGATGGGCAGGTTATCGGTAAAGCCCTGAATTACAATCTGCTTTCCGGTCAGGCCCTGAAGCGCCGGAAGAACCTTGGTCAGTTGCTGGCGACCCCGCTGATGGAGTTCCCAACCGCCCTCCGGGAACAGGATCGAATTGACCATCGTCACTACCAGTCGATTCTGGAGTTGCTTGATTTGAACCTGGTTGGTCGCAACTTCCGACTGAAGGCTCTGGTTTAGCTGTTGATAGGTACCGTTCAAATACAGCAATTGCTGATTCTGTTGAACTTCCTGGTTGTATTGTTGTTGGGGAACACACCCCGCCAGGGTCAAGGTGGCTGCTAGCAAAATCAAGGCTCTCAATTTCATTCCATTCTCCACTTACTATGCCAAGTAGTTGGTGCTGTCCGAGGTAAGCTAGAACTTCCAGATAACGTTGGCCGCTACGAAGTTCAGGTAGTTGGTCGAATAGTGACCTTGTAGGGTTCCGGCGAGCGGTCCCCGCGTGTTGCTAAACGGGCCGGGCCCTGCGTCCAAAAGCTCTCCCGCGACCCCGGCGGTTACGTCCTGATTGACTTCATATTGGATGCCGGTGCCGTAGCGGAGCTGGCGATCGATCGGCAGGACCGCATTACGATTGGTCTTCGACACCGTCGAGCTATCATAGGCAAAACCCGCGGACCATACCCATCTCTCGGCGAAGCGGAATTGTTCACCGATGGCGATGGAACAAGTGTCGGAGAAATGCAGATTGGCTTCCAGCGTTCGTTGGTTAGCTGCCGAGATTCCGACCGGGAACTCACCGAAGGCCGACCAATTCTGCCATCCTACATTACCCATCACACTAAGCCTGGGGGTAATCTCATACAGCGCGCTGACGGTTATTCGCTGTGGCTCTGTCAGAGGTATATTGACTTTGGTTCCACCGATCCTCTGGCGAATGATGCTGGAAACCGGACCTAACCCGGTGACGTGCGGGCGAAAGCCGAACTTGTAGTCCTCGGGCGACTGATAGAGGAATCCAAGGCGAAGTTTTCTGATTGGCCGCACCAGAAACCCGACGTTGCCGCCGAAGGCCTCATCCCATGACTCAAACGAGAGGCCGCCGTCGGGGACACGCGGAAGAGCGTTGTTTATTTTCGATTGGAACCCCAGGCGCGCGACCCCAAAGCTGAAACCCGCTCCCACCGAGAGCCATTCGTTCACCGCATAGGCGATCTCCGGGCTGACCTTGCTGCTGATGATCGATTCGTCGGTCACGTAGTAGCGTCCCACCCACTTCTTTCCGTAGTCCGCGCTGAGACCGAAGTCCGAATAGGTGGCCACGCCGAGGCGGATTTGATCGGTTAGCTTATAGACAAAGAAAAACGACCCGAGCGGAGTAAAGACGCCGGCATTGCCGCCGCCGCCGCCACCCTTGGTCGTGGTTTGCGATGCCACATCGAAGTTGGTCGAGGGTAGCAACGCGCCGACCGCACCTAGCAATTGGGTGCGGTCGAGTAGAGTCATGCCTGCGGGGTTGGAAGCAGCGGTCGAGGCGTCCGCAGCCATCGCCGACCGGCCGGCACTGGCGGTGCCCAAATCGGGGGCGCCGGTTTCATACAACTCCAATCCTGCCGCCCACACGCAGTGCGCCGAGAGCATGACGCTTAGCGCAACCACAACCGCCAGGGACCGGGCCCGGTAGCCGGTTCGACATCGCAGGGGCGGACTAACTGAAGAAGCTATTGTTTTCAATCCCATCAACCTCGGTTCCTCGAGTCTAAATCGTTCAGTTGCCGAAGAGATTTCCCTTGATGAGCTTGGGGATGACGGGGGTGATCGCGAATTGGAGATCCCACTTCTGCCCAAACACATCGGGGTGAACCGGCATGTATTGGCCCTGGACCTGGAGCTTTACCGGCAAGGGTCCAATCTTGATGACTTTGCTCACATTGAGTCCGACCGGAACGGTAAGGATGTTGCCGCTTTTGTTGGCATACCAATTAACCAGTATGTTGGGCGAGGTGCCGATGCCCCATCCATCACCAGGCAGGTACACAAAGAAGTACTGAATGTTCATTTGACTGACGGTCTGAGAGCCGTTGCCGCCGACCGAAAACCATTGCTGCGGAAAGACCCCTCCAAGCCATTTGTCACCCAGGTATCCGAGTACACCCGCGGGTCCGAACTGCCATTTGTTCTGCCCAAGTCGCGAATTAGTCGCCGACGGAAAGATGAAAGTTGGTCCAAGCCCCAGCAGCCATGGACCGGCCAGCTTCGGGCTCGGCGAGAGCAGGGTTGCCAGGATGGTGTCGCCGAAGCCTGTCACGCGATGCAGGTTGCCGCTTTCATTGACATAGGGATTGGAGTTCATCACTTGAAAAACCAGCCGGGTAATAAGATTCCAATCATCGGTCAGCGCCAGCGGTAGCACCGGTTGGAACTGAAGGTTCACCACATTGCGATTGGGTTTGTTCAGCCAGTAGGTGTTCTCCTGGAGCTGGAGCGCCCAAATGCTCGAGATCGGGTTCGAGAGTTCCTTGTTAACCTCGTCGAGCGATTTGTTTTCCGGCTGCTCCTGCGCCGCGGCCGGGAGCGCAACCGCTAACGTCACCAACGCAACACAAGCATATAGCCATCCGACCTGAAACCGCATCGTCGTCCTCAGCTATCGCCCAGTTATCTGCACGAGATCTCGCAACTCGGTCCGCGGCCCCGCGAGACAGTTCGCCGGGAGCTCGAAAGCTGTTCCACCATGAGGGTTCAGCACCGTTCAGATGCGGGCGGCCGTGGCCCGGCCGCCCGCTAAATCGCATTCTTAGCTACTCGCCTTCGTGCTGTCTGATCGCTGCCTCGACCTGAGCCTTGATCGCCGACAGGTTGAAGGAGGCCGGGGCCTGCATCGGAGGATATTCGATGGCGGACTGGGCGAGCTGCATAATGGTTTTTTGCACCACGACGAAGCGCCAGAACTCGCGCGCATAGAAATCGTTCATATATCCACCGCCCAAATCATTGAGGCTTTCACCGCGGACCGAAGGCGTCCGTTCGAACGGATCCTGCCGGAGGTTGACGATGGTAGGCATGTCGGTGGTGACCTTTTCTCCCGGCCATCCGTAGGGCTGCTGGATGAACTGAAACTTGAAGTCATCAATTCGAATGGCGCCGAGGTGGGGTCCACCGAAATATAGGAGTTCGTGGCGCTTCGACGGCCCTTTACCAGTGAGCAGGTCCATCTGATCATAACCGTCGAGGTGATTCTTGTAGGTGCGATCACCAAGAGTAACCCCTTTCAAGAGTTGCTGGGTGATGTTGGGATTGCCGGCCGCATCGGCAAGGGTCGGGAGCCAGTCGAGGCCGGAGAAAATGCCGTTTTCCACGGTGCCGGGCTTGACGTGGTTGGGCCAGCGAATAATAGCCGGTACCCGGAAACCGCCCTCAAAGGTGGTTCCCTTGGTGGCCTTAAAAGGTGTCATGCCACCGTCGGGCCAGGTGAAAACTTCGGCGCCGTTGTCGGTGGTGAAGATGACGATGGTGTTATCCGCCTCACCCATATCCTCGACATGCTGGAGGAGCGCGCCGATGCTGTCATCCATCTGCGCCATGCCCGCCTCTTCCACATTGTAGTTGTCCTTGGCATTCATCCGCGCCTGGTACTTGGGCGGGAGGTAGGTAAAGACATGCATGCGCGTGGTGTTGTGCCAGACAAAGAAAGGTTTGCCGGCCTTCTTGGCGTTGTCCATGAAGTCCGAACTGGCCTTAACCAGAACGTCGTCGAAGGTCTCCATATCGTATTTGGCCTTGCGCCCTTGCTGCCAATTCTGCATGTCCTTCATATCCGGAAATGGCGCCAAAGGACCCTCATCGACGATCTTCTGCTTCCCGACCTTGCCCCAGCGCGGCATCACCGTGGGATCATCCGTGTCGGTGGCCCAGGTATGAACCAAATCGCGCGGTCCGGTTTTATCGATCCAGTCCTGGGGATAGTCGAACCAGTAGGGATCCGACATCGCATCGAGATGATACAAATAGCCGAAGAACTCATCGAAGCCATGCAGGGTGGGCAAGTATTTATTGAGATCGCCCAAGTGGTTCTTACCGAACTGACCAGTGGCATAGCCCTGCGCTTTGAGGACGGTAGCAAGGGTGACCGCCTGATCGGGAAGGCCGACGTCGGCGCCCGCCTGGCCCACGGTGGTCAAGCCGGTCCGAATCGGCAACTCGCCGGTGATAAAATTGGCGCGCCCAGCAGTGCAACTGGCCTCGGCATAGTAATCGGTGAACATCATGCCCTGAGAGGCAAGTTTATCGAGGTTGGGGGTCTTGCCCGACATGATTCCGCGATGATACGCGCCGACGTTAAACCAGCCGACGTCGTCACCCATGATGACCAGGATGTTAGGTTTCTTGTCCTGCGCTCGTGCCGACGCGGCCATTGCCAGAATGACAACGAGTCCCATCGCTAGTGCGGTCACGAGGACGACCCCTGGTTTTCTTGGCTGCTTCATTGGTCTTCTCTAAGGGTTTCTGGTGAGTCGCTCGCCGGCGCGGCTACCGAGCAGGCGCCGATGGTTCCCAGCGCCTGCTCCGGGCTCACCTCAGGTTGCATTTGATCAGACCCACACCCCGACACACTCGACGGTTCTATTGCTGGAGTTGCTGAACGGTGATGTTGCCGTTCTTGTCGGTGTGCAGACATTCAACCGGAGTTCCGGTGTAATCGGGATTGCAAATCGGCTTGTCGATCGCGGGGCATTTGTACAAGCCTGGCCCTTGCATTTCGCATTTGTTGATGTTGAAACTCAGCTGCGTGCTTTTCAGGCCCGAGGTGTCGGGGGCCGGGGTTGAGGCCGCACATCCCGCCAGCGAAAGCATCCAGAGCGCCGACACGAATCCGATAGCTGCGATGACACGTTGCTTAGATTGACCCATGGTTCTCCTCTCTCCTTGGAATGCGGTCCGTTAAGCGAACCGCCGCGTTGTTCCCTTAACACAATTGCGGCCTGCTCAGTTAGCGGCAACTGCACCGTTATGCTGAACACCCAAAGTCACCAGGCGCTGATCGAGTCCATTGGCCCAATAGTTCATCGCGTTTTCCGCATCGCCCCACTGCCATACAGCCGCGTTCCTGACTGCTCCGCTGCCAAAACGCTGGTCGGACCAGGCGGCTAGCAACTGGCCACTCACCGAGTCGGTGAGTTTGGCCTCGCCGGTCGCCGAACCTACGAATGCATAGGTTCCCGTCGCACCCTGCTTGATCAGGCCGAGTACGTGAGCTTGGGGAACTAGTACTGAAATGGTGCGGAGCCCTGGCACCGCCGAAGTCGCATCGGTCAGAGCCACGGTCAATTTTGCCACCCCGGAACCCGGTTCGTTGACGACGGTGAAATTCTTGCTGAACTGCTGTTGCAAGACGTTGTAGAAATAGTTGCAGAGGGTCTGCTGGTCGGCTGCGGACAAGTTCGAATCCTTGTCGCCCCAAAAGGTCACGGGTGCGATCATGACCTTGTTGTAGGATGTGAAGTTGGCGGTCATGTTGGTATAGGCCAGCAGCGCCTGCTGCCCGGACCCCTGGGCACCCGGCTTCAGTAGGGCGTAGTCGCTACCGAGGAATCCGGAGGGAGGCGGGGCCGCCACCGTTTCTCCCTGGGCGCGCTGGATAGCGTTAGGCTCGGGCGCCGCGGTCTGTGAGCATCCCGCCAGCAGAGCCGCGAGCATCGATGCGGCGATCAGGCCGGTCATGAGTTGGCCAACTTTGGTAGCGTGAAACACTGTCTGCCTCCGTGGTGGTTTTTTGGGAAGAGTGAATTCGGCTTTAGTGCGCGGCCCCGTTTTGTTGAACGCCGAATGATACGAGACGCTGATCGATCAAGTCCGCCCAGTAGTTGATCGCGTTTTCCGCATCGCCCCACTGGAACACGGTAATGTTCTTGACCGAGGTGCCGCCGACCCGCTCGTCGACCGCTTCGGCTAAGAGCTCTCCCGAGGTTGCATCGTTAAACTTGATGGCGCCCTGAGCGGAACCGACGAACGCGTAGGTTCCAGTGGCCGCCATCTTTATCGCACTGAGCACGCGGGCCTGGGGGATCACCACCGAAATGCTGCGTAACCCCGGGGTAGCTGAGGTGGCATCGGTTAAAGCGGCAGAGATCTTGAGGACGCCGGGACCGGGTTGATCGACGAGGGTATAGTTTTTCCCGAGCTCCTTGGTGAAAGTGCTGTAGGCATAGTCACACAGAGCCTGCTGGTCAGCTGCGGAAACCTTCGAATCATCGCCGGCCCAAAAGGTCACGGGGGCGATCATGATTTTGTTGTAAGTGCTCCATTTGGCGCTGGGGTTGACGTAGCGGAGCATCGCCTTTTGGTCGGAGCCCTCCGCCGGGGCAGTCATCAGAGAATAATCGCTCCCGAGGAATCCGGTTGGCGCCGGAGCCGCAACGGTCTCACCTTGGGCGCGCTGGATGATGGTGGGCTCGGGCGCCGCGGTTTGCGAGCATCCGGCGAGGAGGGCGGCGAGGAGCGTTGCCGACATGATGCCGGTAAGGATTTGGGAAACTCTAGTGCCGTGAAACATTGCCACCTCCGCGATGGGCGATTGTCGAGCGAGTTCAGTTCGAAGTGTCAGATAGTGTCGTCAATCGCGCATACTGGTCGCTTTTGGAGTCGAGGAATATGGGACTTTGGTACCATGAGGGGAGGTGTGACCTTGGTACCATGGTCGGGCGCTTGGTTTCGCGCGCATAGTCGAGCGAGCGAATCGGGCCGGATCGCATCGGGGGCGATCAGGGGTGTCTTCGTTGCGAAGCAGTCAGAAGACTACAGTGATAGTAATCGACGACGACATCTTCGTTGGTCGAGCCTTGAAGACACAGCTTGAGATTTTAGGGTTCAGTGTAGTCGTCTTTCAGAATGCAGAGGGGCTGCTCGCCAGCGAACTTCCCGACGGCGACACCTGCCTGCTATCTGACGTCTACCTCCCGGGAATGAGCGGAATAGAACTCTGCCGACATTTGGCAAAGACGGGGAAGGATTTGCCGACGATCCTGATGACGGGTCGCGACGATGAGCACACCAGACGCCTAATGCGCGAGGCCAAGCCGATCGCGTGTCTGTTCAAACCATTCGATGAAGCCGCCCTCGTGCAAGCAATTCGAAAGGCCACCCGACCGCACTCAAAACGGCGGCCCTGAATTGCCGCGCGCGCCGGCTCAAATTGGCGCGACAAAATCCACGAAGGGTCCCGCTCAAACTGCCGTTTTTTTGCTGTGGCACAGACCGGTTTTCTGATATAAAGCCCATCGATAAGAACGAATGCGCTGCTTTTGGTTGCATTGAGATGCCGAAAGAATTCGTAACGCTCGTTGGTCGTTCGGGGCAAATTTGTGAAACGTCCGGTAAATACCAGCACCGCCTTGTCGAACCGGAGGCCTGCCGCTACCGATGACCGGGCAAGACGGGAAGCGGAGCGGTTTGAATCGCTGGTGGATGAACTTTCCGCAGCGATGGCGCAGACGCCTGCGGAAGCGGTCGATGGCGAAATAGAGAAGTGGCTGGGGAAAATCTGTCTCGCTTTGGATCTTGATCGGAGCGGAATCTATGAGCGCGATGCCCCGAGTTGGTTAGTACGTACCTCGCATACCTGGGTGCGGCCGAATGTGCCGGCCTTTCCCAAGAAATACGATCCGCAGAAGCTGCTCGAGCAGACCACCAAAACGGTTCTGGCAGGCCGCCGAATCGTCTTCTCTCATCCCGACGAGATCCCTTTTGATTTAGAGGACGCCAAGCGGTTTGTCGCCCGCTATGGGCCCAAGGCCTCGGCAGTGTTTCCCATCTGGGCGGGCGGGCGCGTTATTGGCGGCGCCAGCTTTGGGAGATTTCGTTCTCCTCGTGACTGGAGCCCTCAAGTTCTGGAACATCTTGCGCTCGTAGTGCGTATTTTCGGCGCCGCAATCGAACGAAAACAGGCTGAAGTAGCGGCGAGATTGGTTCGCGAGGAGCTCGCACTGGCCCAACGCCGGAGCATGATGGGCGAATTGGTTGCCTCTCTCACGCATGAACTCAACCAGCCGCTGGGGGCAGTCCTCAGCAATCTGAGCGGACTGGCGCGACTCGTTTCTCAGGGAAATCCGGATCCTGAACTCGCTTCGAGGGCGGTTAGCAACGCCATCGAAGATGCCAAGCGTGCCGGTGAAATCGTGCGGCGGGTCCGCGCTATGTTCAAGGGCAATGGCGTTAAAAAAGCCTCGATCGATATTGGCGCGCTGGTCAGTGAGGTCGTTGGGCTGCTGAGCAGCGAAGCTGCATTGCGTAAGGTACGCATCGAAATCCGAGCGCCGCAATCGTCACTCACCATATTCGGGGACCGCGTCCTGCTACAGCAGTGTGTCGTGAATCTGCTGATGAACGCATTCGACGCGAGCGCGAATGTCGAAGGCGACAACCGGAAGGTAACCATCGAGGTAGCCCCGGAGAAGCACGGATGGATCGTCGTCGCGGTGACTGACCGCGGGCCAGGTGTCGATCCATCGGTGAAGGAACGCCTTTTTGAACCGTTCGTTACTACCAAGACCCACGGAATGGGCTTGGGGCTGCTGGTAACCCGCTCGATAGTCGAAGATCACGGGGGCAGGGTCGCGGTGAAGCCGTCCTCGGAAGGCGGCGCCACGTTTACCGTCACGCTTCCAACAGTGGTCCGGAAACTTTCCAAGGCATCGCCACGCGCATCGAAAAAAGCTTTCAAAAAGTCTGTCTAGCCCGGTTGTGTACCTTCGCGACAGTATTTGGAGGCAATCCGCCGCTTCCGTAGGAACGGCGAAGCTGGTTTCGCGGTTCCGAACATTTCGGCCCTGTTCTAGCCGTTCTGCGACAAGGCAGGTCGGGCCTGAAGAATATCAGCCATCCGGACTAGATCAGCAAACGAGCCAGCGCACATCTTATCCATCACTCGGCCGCGATGGGTTTTTATCGTCCGTTCGGTCGCTCCCAACATAGCACCCACCTGCTTGTTCAAGAGCCCGCGCGCGATCAAGGCGAAGACTTCGCGTTCGCGCGGCGTCAGTCGTCGTTCACGCAAGCGCAGCTCGGCGCGCTGATGATTTTGCGCGAGTCTCATTCGATAGAGATCGGTGGCGCGCCCATCGCTTTCAAAAGCGCCGTTTCATCGACGGGCTTTTCGAGGGCAATCGACCGCACCTTCTCGCATCGCGTGGACTCCTATTGCGATATCGCCACTGCCGGTGATGAACACGATGGACAGGAATGATGCCCGCCGCCGGGTTTCGGCCTGAAGTTGTAGGCCGTTTAATTCCTGGCAGACAAACGTCAGCAATGACGCATTCCTAGCTTTCCAATCCGGATGACTCCAGGAAGCTCTCGGCAGAAGGAAACCGCGTGACCTGAAATCCCGCGGTGCCGAGTTTGAAATGCCAGCGCTTCGCGGACGTGTTGATCGTCATCAACCAGCGCAATCTTGACGGGAGGCGTCGAGGTTATTTCAACCTTGGCAACCTCGACACTGGAAGTGCGAGCTTCCGATCCCGATGAATTTTCGTCTTTGACTCTATCCTCGTTGGGGAATCGGCCGAAGTCCTTTGTTTTCGAGGCCGGCTAGGGCAACAAATGCGCCGCTTCGGAGGAACACAGGAGGCTGGAAATATTAGATTCATCTCGGCTACGGATGGCGCAAACGCAGCCAATAGCTCCTGTAACGCAACGATTCAGCAAACAAACAATCTGCTTGGGGGTCAGCGTGAACCGTTGGAATGCGGTCTATCAGTACTTGCATCTGGAAGAGCCCAAGTTTGAGGAAGTTCGCTGACGAAGGACGAATGGAGGTCTGGGGCAGTTCGGTCGCAGTTCATTGCTGCTCCCCATGTCACCATCAGAAATGGGATCGGGTGCCTAGCCGAAAGTGAACCGGTTAGCGGGCGGCTTCGATAAGTCGGAATCCGTGTGTCATTGGCGTCTGCTGTTCACGTGATGCCTTTAAGAGGCTGAATGGTGGACTTTAGTACCATGGCGGAAGACTTTCTTGGGAAGCATAGTGATCACGGCAAGTCGGGTTTTCCCACTTCGCCGCGCGGTACAGGGTAGCCGTTGGAACGCCAGATGACTGACTCGAAGTCCATTACTTCAGGTGCAAGGCCGCGCCGGAGCAATTGCGGCCGGATGCGAAGATTCGTGGCGTTGACGCGAGGTCTCGCGCTACTGGCGGCGCTTCTCAACGCGCCACCGTCAGTTGTATTTGCTGAGAGTTCGTTGTCAGGTACTCAGCCGCCGGATGAGCCGCTCTCCGAGCAGGTCAACGATCCGCTCGCGCATCTTACGCAAGTTCAAATCAAAGACGCGTATACGCCCGCGGCGTATGACACCGACGCGCAACCGAACCTGATTCAGTTCCGATCGGTCTTTGCGATTCGCCCATTTTCACTGGTACCCGTGGAAGAGTTGATCCGTCCAACGCTTAAGGTTGTAACCGTCCCCAATGGAAAGGGAACCTCGACGACGACCGGCCTCGACGACATGCAACTGTTCGATCTGTTCCAGATACCGTGGCCGAACCCAGCCGAAACCGATTTTCGCTGGGGTATCGGGCCATATATGATATTTCCCACTTCATCGAGTAATCGAATCGGACAATCAGCATGGCAGGCTGGACCTGCCGCTGGGTTCGCCTATCGCGGAATCAAGGGACTGAATATCTCCGGGCTCCTGCAGCAAGCAACCTCCTTCGCCTATACCACCTCGAGCGCGAAGCCGGTCACCTCGCTCACCTTTCAACCCCTCCTCAGCTACCAGCTCGGGAGTGCATGGTACCTTAAGTCCAGCGATGCGACCTGGACGTTTAATCTGCGCCATAATACATCGACCACGATCCCTCTGAGCGCTGGGTTCGGCAGGGTCTGGACGTTCTCCAGCGGCTACGCGATCGACACTTCGGTCTCAGGCGAGTGGACAGCCTACCGGCAGTTCTCCAATCAGACTGAACAATTCACGGTAAATTTCCAGGTCGGTCTGCTGTTTCCCAAGCTCCAACTCTAAAGCTTGTCGTTCGGCCTTGCGCTCCCGATCGCGACCCGGGGTCCGGCAATCCTAGGCGAATCCTGGCGATGAGGAATTTTTTCTTTGATTAAGTATTCGCGAATCTAAAGCGATTATACCGTCCGCAGGGTCACGCGGCTGGCGACGATCAATAGCCGTCGACTTCGACGATAGCCTTGGCAAATTCTTGCGGAGCTTCCTGGGGCACATTGTGACCGATGCCCTTAAGGATTCGGTGCGAGTATTTGCCGGAAAATTTCTTGCGATTTGATCTCCCATCCGCGCCGGACCGTCGAAATCCCTGGCAATGGTGATTGTCGGCACGACGATAGTGGGACCTGCGAAAAGTTTCTGCTCCAAATCGTCGTACTTTGGTTCGCCTTTAGCCAGGCTAAGGCGCCAGCGATGCCCATGACGGCGTTGCGCAAAAAGCGGCGGCGATCATTATTGATTTCTCTAGACATACGGTCGTTCCCCGAACCGATGTAGCTGGGATTGAATAAGTCTGCCAGTACGAATCGAGCTTGCAAATGTAAGGCGCTAAGAAATCTGGCATGCACGTAGACCAACTACCGAAATTTGAGCCTTGGTATCTACATCGTCAAGTTTGTGTGCCTCAGTCTTGTCTGCCTCAACTTATGAACTACCGAGAAGATCATCCCGGTTGACATAGCGAACATCAGCATCGTCGATTGAATAGGTCGTAGGAGTCGTCTTGACTGGTCAACTGGTCACACTGCGCCAACACCAACGCATCTAGGCGATCGGTCTTGGCCAGCTTCCCAAGCTGCGCGCAAACTCGTGCACCTGCCGCGGATTTACCACCGCCACCGCAACCTGCGCCGCGCGCAGCTCCGAGACCAGTAGATCTTCCGGCCCCCGCGGGCCTCAACCACTACTGCCTGCCAATGCCACTACGCGCACCGGGCTGCAACTCTGCCACTCCGGCCGCGTCGTTGCCGACGCTGAAGCTATCCCCACTGGCCCACTGCGCTACCCTCCAGCTGCACTGTGGAGACATCCGCCCCTACCACCACCTCACCGTTTGCCATCGCTCCTCGTGATGGGCGCTTTCCCGTCCCTGCGCACGATGCGGGGTTGTCCGGCCCAGGCGACTCCCACCCGCGATTGCTGTGCTCCATCCAAATCGACATCCTCATCGACATAGAAGAATGACAACGAAGAAAAAGGGCCATCCGGCCTTTCGATGCGCCTCGACGTACGCTTTGAGGACGGCATTTTGTGCGCGACTGGTAGCGCTGGCCGCGAGCCTTGAACCATTCGACGACGTCACGATACTGCTGACGACAGTGCCTAGGTGGACGCAGAGAAGTAGGACAGCTGGAGGTGTCGTTCTCGAGGCGCCGCTTTCATACGTAATGGGAAATCAGAAGCCGAAATCTGTCTGCCCGTCTTTCCTCAATCGCCCACGGTCTTCAAGATCTCTGGATGGATCGCGTAGCTGTAAACTTGATCGACGTTTTGGCCGGAGGTGATTGCCTGACGTGGCGATTTCGCATCCAGAACCAACACTTTTTCGGAACCAACGGAAAGGACGTAGTCTGGAATTAACGTAATCGGGCGCTTTGTCGTGCCTATCATCACGAACGGGTGAGCCAGCGCTTTACTGCGGACGGTCCGAGCGTCGCCCGACGAGGCATACCCGAGCCGGACGAGCAAAGGATGGACAATCTCTTCTCGGACGGCGTCCTCCTTGAAGGAAGCGTCATCCAAAATATCTAAATCGGTTTCCGAGGGACCCCGCGGGCGTGTCATCGGGACTCCGGAAAACTTCCTAGTATCTCTTTCCTTTGAGCCTTCCGGGTCTTTTTAGCAGCATCGCGGATTTCTCCACCGGCGCGGACACTCCCACTCGCGCCGGGCCACCTCCCCAATCAATGGGGGAGGCGAGAATTGGGGCTCGACCCAGTAGCGCAGGTCCTGCCGGAGCCCTCTTCGAGGTTTTGCGTTAGTGAACTAGTCGAACATCAGCACCGTGCGCGCGACTTCGCCGGCCTTCATCGCGCGGAATGCCTCGTTGACGTCCTCCAACTTGCCGCGCTTGCTGATCATGTCATCAAGGTTGAGCCGGCCCTGTTCGTAGAATTCGATGAGCCGCGGCATGTCGATGCGGAAGCGGTTGGAGCCCATGAAGCATCCCTGGATGCGCTTTTCGAACAGCAAGGAGAAACCGTCGATGTCCACCTTTTGCCCGAGCGGAACCATGCCGACGATGGTGGCGGTGCCGCCGGGCGCGAGTGCCTCGTAGGCCTGCTCGGCCGCCTTCTTGAGGCCGATTGCTTCGAAAGAAAACTCCACGCCACCGTTGGTGAGCGCGCGGACCGCTTCGACCGGATCGCCGGCGGAGGCATCGACGCCATGAGTCGCGCCCAGCTTCTTCGCGAGCGCGATCTTCTGCTCGAATTTGTCGACGACGATGATCTGCCGCGCGCCCGCGATGCGCGCGCCCTGGATCACCGCGAGGCCGACCCCGCCCGCGCCCCATACCGCGACCGTCGAGCCGGGCGTGACCTTCGCCGTGTTGATCGCCGCGCCGACTCCGGTGATGACGCCGCATCCGATGAGCGCTGCGCGATCGAGGGGGAAGTTCTCCTTGATTTTCACCAGCGCGTTCTCATGCACCAGCATCTGCTCGGCATAGGAGGACAGGTTGGCGAACTGATTGACGGCTTTCCCGCCCATCGCGAGGCGCGGCTTGTCGGTGCCCGCGCGCTGGGTCGCCGCAGTGTTCGAGCACAGGTTCGGATGACCCGACATGCACTCGGGACAATATCCGCAAAACACCGACAGGCACGCGATGACGTGATCGCCGGGCTTCACGTAGCTGACCTGCTTGCCGACCTTCTCGACGATACCGGCGGCCTCATGCCCGAGGATGGCGGGCGCGGGCCACATATAGAGGCCGTCTACAAAATGTAGGTCGCTGTGGCATACGCCGCTCGCGACCACTTTGACCCGAACCTCGCGATCCTGCGGCTCATCGATATCGACATTTTCGATTTTCAGCGGCTGATTGGGCCCGTTGAAGATTGCTGCTTTCATTTTGATGCTCCTTAGATTTTCCTCGGACTCCGCTTCGCTCCGCCCTCGGAGCGCCTGCGGCGCGGCGGCGCCCGCTTCGCGCCTCATTCCAATATCGTACCTTCAAAGAGATTCTCGCGCCCCAGGCGCGTGCTATTTGAAATCGATGACGGTGCGCGCGACCTCGCCCGCCTTCATCGCGCGGAACGCATCGTTCACGTTTTCGAGCTTGTCGTGCTTGCTGATCATGTCGTCGAGGTTGAGCCGCCCCTGCAGGTAGAAATCGATGTATTGCGGCATGTCGATGCGGAAGCGGTTCGAACCCATGTTGCTGCCCTGCAGCTTGCGCTCGGTCAGGAACATATAGCCGTCGAGCTCGACCTTCTGCCCGACCGGAATCATGCCGATGACGGTCGCGGTGCCGCCCGGCTTCACCGAATAAAATGCCTGCTCGGCCGCGACCTTGAGGCCAATCGCCTCGAAGGAATAATCGACGCCGCCACCGCCAGTCAGCTTCTTGATCTCCTCGATCGGATCGCTCGACGATGCGTCGACGGTATGGGTCGCGCCGAGGCGCTTCGCCATCGCGAGCTTGCCCTCGAATTTATCCACCGCGATGATTTGCCGCGCGCCGGCGATCTTCGCGCCCTGAATCGCCGCCAGTCCAACGCCGCCCGCACCGAATACCGCGACCGTCGAGCCCGGCTCGACCTTGGCCGTGCGCAACACCGCGCCGACGCCGGTGGTGACGCCGCATCCGATGAGCGCGGCGCGATCGAGCGGGATGTCCTCGCGAATCTTCACGATCGCATTCTCATGCAGCAACATCTTCTCGCAGTACGATGAAACGTCGAGGAACTGGTTGATGGGCTTGCCTTTCTGCGAAAGCCGGGGCTTGTCGTTGGCGGCGCGCTGGGTAGCAGATTTGTTGGCGCATCGATTTGGATGCCCCGACATGCACTGATCGCAATAGCCGCAAAACACCGACAGGCACGCGATGACGTGGTCGCCGGGCTTCACGTAGCTGACCTGGCGGCCGACTTCCTCGACGATGCCGGCGGCCTCGTGGCCGAGGATTGCAGGCGCGGGGTAGGGATAAAATCCGTCGACGAAATGGAGGTCGCTGTGGCACACGCCGCTATGCGCCGTTTTGATGAGAACTTCGTGGTCCTGCGGCTTGTCGACCTCGACGTCCTCGATGGTGAGCGGTTGGTTGGGGCCATGGAAAATGGCGGCTTTCATTGAGTTGCTCCTTTGCGATTTCTGGGCGAGGCTGTGCGGCGGCAGCGCCGGGCCTTCGCAATCGAACATTCTTAACTACCATACTGTTCGCGCAATACCAGCGTGGCATTCAGGGGAAGTAGCTCGGCGGCGTGCTTTGCGCCGTGACATCGACGGCGGGAATTTTGGCGGCCTCGGAATCGGCGCGCGCAAACAGGATGCAGGTCCCATCGCGATAGATACGCTTCCATTCGGGCGCCGACGCAATCAGCGCGAGAGCCGCTTCGTCATTGGGGCTGAGTAGGATGAAATCGTGCGGATACTTTCGAAGAACGTTCTTCGCGCCGGGTTCTCCGTATTGGAATGCGAGGTAGTCATCGATCACCCTCGGCGGGTAGACGGTGTCGTAGCGGCCATCGATGAAAACCTTGCTCGCGGGCGCCATATGCCAAATCAGGTACTCGCCCCAGGCGAAATCGCTCATCACGTTGCCGCTCAGTCGATGCGTCCGCATGAAGGCAATTGCGCCAACCGGTTTGGCAGAGCCCGCGCGCAGCGTCGGCGAAAGCAAGCCGCTTCCGATCAGCAGAATCACCGCTACCGCCGCGATGAGAATCTGACCGGTTCGGGACGCGCGCGGAGTTTGGGTCGCCCGGAAGAACGATGCTGAATGCTGGGCCAGAGCCATCACCGTCGCAATCACCGCGAGTGGAACATTTCGCATCGCGATCAGCGCGGCAATGATCATGAGAAGGGCGACCGCGACAATCGCCGAATCGCCACGCCGAGGATTGAGCACAAGGGTCACGACCAGCGCTAGGAACATCGCAATCGCGAAGAGGCCTGAAAGAGCAGCGACATGATTCTCGTGCCACATCGCGACGAGCGAACTCGTCAGCGGCTGCCAATCGTCGATGACCGCGCGAGTGTGAGGATTGGTCAACGCGTGCCCAACCGCATTCCAGGTGCCGAGCCCATACGGGGTTACCAACGTGACAACTGTCGATGCAGCCAGGATCGCGAATAGCCTCGCACCCACCCACGCGCCTCGGCTTCCGCAAAGATCGGTGGTCATTCGCACTGTGCTGAACGTCGCCAGCGCCGCAAGTCCGATGATGAACCCGCCATGAAGGTTCGCCCATAGCCATAACATCGGTATCAACACTAGTAGTGGCGCTTCGCCGCGATAGGTGTACCTCGTCAGAATGGCGAGCAGGCCGGCGGTCATGGCGAAGCTGAAGACTTGCGGGCGGAACTGCATCTGCGGTGCGATAGCGATACTGGCGGCGACCAGAATCCCGAACTGCAGCGTCAGCGGCGAATCAATTTCGGCGAGTCCCCGCACCAGTAATGCGATGACTGCCACGCAGCATCCGAACTTCATCAACTTGAGGCCGATGACACCACCGAGATCGTAGAACGCGCCCATCAGCGTCTCGCTCAGCCATTCGTGATTGAGCCACAGATGCCCAGGCGCCGAATACGAATAAGAATCGTGGAAGGCCAGGCGATGCGTCGCCAACACCGCGCGGCCAAACGCGACGTGCCCCCACAAATCGGGATCGGCCCATCGTTGGAGGTCGGCGATCGCGATGATGATGAGAACCAGCGCCGGTGAATGTCGGAGGAGCGAAGCCCTCCGATCGCAACTGGCCTGCGAGTCGTCTAGCATATCACCTAGTCTCATCAACCGAGACTAGGTGTCAACCTCCAATCGGGGAAGCGAACCGAGGAATCAGGTATGCGCGGAGATCAGCAGCGTTTGATTGTTGCAGCGCATCTTGCCATCGGCGCCGACATACGCCTGCGCCTCTTTGATGACGACTTCCTCCAGCTTGCGCTGTATCTCCGGAGGTTGCGCTGCCATCGCGGTGCGAAAGTCGTAGGAAATGTCTTTGCGCGATTCGAGAAATTTCTCGGGCGAGTCGAACTCGAACGTCACATTCATCGGCTCGACTTTAAAATCGCGAAATCCCGCGCTCGTCAGCGCGCGCTCGAGGATGCTGGTATCCGCGAGAATCATCGGATTCGGCGTTCCCGGTGGCGGCGGCGCGATCCCGAGCAGCGCGCGAACCTGCGGGCCGCCGATCGTTATCATCGGTACCTTGTCGCCCGCGTCCCACACCGCGGTCGCCAGCGATGCGCCGGGTTTGAGCAGGTCGCGGATTCCGCGCACCGCCGCTGCCAGGTCGGGCACGAACATCAGGCCCCATCGGCACACGACCGCATCAAAGGATGCCGAGGGCTCGCGGAGCGAGGCGGCATCGCCCTCGCGATACTCGACATTGCTGAGTCCGAGTGAAGCGGCACGGCGCCGCGCGACCTCGAGCATACCCGGCGAATGATCGACGCCGATCACGCGCCCATTCGGACCCACCTTGCGCGCCGCGGTGATCGCCGGCTCGCCGGTTCCGGTCGCGATATCGAGAACGCGATCGCCCGGCTTGATTCGCGCTAGTTCGACCAGACGATTGCTGACCGACTGAGCTGCACGCTCGAAGAGCGGCCACCATTTTTCCCATCCCGCGGCGGCGGCATCCCAACTGGATTTTGAGTCGCGTTTGAAACGTTCCGGATCGAAAGCCTGGCTGCTCATGATGACCTCCCGGGGAATCAGAGCTTAGCCATCAGCGCGAAAGGACCACAACCCCGTTCGCTCTCTCCAGAACATGAGGATAGTCGCGATGGATCGGCGTCGCGGTGACGGCATTTACTCCATGCTCTGCGAGAATCGCGACTGCCGCTCGGTCGGTGGCTGGATCGTACCCAACCGCAATTTCGCGCAGCGGCGGGTAGACATAATAGCGAACCACTTCGACGGCGTAGGGCGGGGCCACCGCGATGGTTTCATTGGGGCGCAGGCTCGCCTGCGCGATGCGCGCGGCTTCCTGCCAATCCACGTCGTGCGTTTTCAACGAATATGAATTGATGTGGCCGAGCGCGAGAGTTACTACCGCAACCGTAGCCGCGGCGCGCGCCAGGTTACTCTCAAGTTCCCAAATCCCCATCGCAATGAGAATGAAAAATGCGGGGAATGAGTATATCGCGTAACGCTCGATGAACATCGGACGCCATACTATCGAACCGATGACCAGGATTAACGGCGGCGCCCACATTATCAAAAGCGTGAATTTGAGTGCGCCTCGCGCGCGCCGCCGGCCTTGCCAGACGCCCCACGCGGCGAGCGCGAAGAGTATAGGAAAGGCCACGCTGCCAGTGGCTTTGTTGAAAAATGCCACTGGCTCCCACCAGGGCGGTTTGACCAGCCAGTCGAACTTTCCGGCGGCGACCGCCGCTCCTCCGGCGGTGAGCGGTCCGTATAGAAAGGGAGCGAGAATAGCTAGTCCGGCCACTAGCGCCAGTCCCGCAATGAGTACCGTTTTTACTCGATCGCGATAGTCAATTCCCGAATCGACCAGGACGGCGAATAGCCAGATACCATCTACTACCAGCATCGCCAAGGCGACGGGATTGATCGCGATCAGCGCGGCAGTAAGTAGTGCGAGGATTACATAGTCACCGATCGACTGACGGCGGAGCGCGCGCAGGAAAAACCACAGATGCGCCATCGCGAACGCAAGCATCGGAGCATACATCCGCGCGTCGCGGTCGTACTTAATCGTAACCAGGCTGACCGCACAGATGAGCGCGCTAAGCGCCGCGATCATGTCGATGTCCGATCGCGAGAATTCCGCGCCGTCACCCCCGAACCTGACCCGAAAGATCTCGCTCGTGAGTGGAACCATCAGAAGAATCGTTGCGAGTCCAAACAACGCCGAAAGCGATCGCATCGCAAACAGGCCGTCGCCGAAAAGCGTGATCCATCGGTGGAGCATGAGATCGTGCAGCGGAAGCTTGCCGGGATTGTGGGTGCGCTGAAGCGCGATGACGTCGCCCATGGATGGCGCATCCGCCGCCGCCCAGGTCGCGCCTTCATCGGCGGACATCTGAAACGCGCCCAGATTGTTGAATCGCAGGTACCCGCCCGCGAGCAGCGCGAGGAAAACTATTACCCGGGCGCTCCTGCTCATCGCGCGAGGCTTCTCGCGAAAATCAACCGCACGCGTCTAGAGTCCCTTTTTGAGTTCCGGTGCGGCGCGAAACCCGACGCTGCGTGCCGCCGGGATCGTCATCTTCGATTTGGTGCGCGGATTGAAACCCTCGCGAGCCTTGTGCCGGCGCACCGAAAAGGTGCCGAAGCCGGGAACCCAGAAGCGCTTTTCCTTTTTGATCGAGCGGGCAATCTGATCGAAGGTCTCGTCGATAATTCCCGCGACCGTTTTCTTGGGCTGATCGATCTCTTTCGCGACCGCTTCGATGAGCTCCGCCTTGGTCATGAGGCTTACTTAGGCCGGGGGCATCTCACACGCAAGACTCAAACGGCGCCTCTAAATGGTCCGGCCCGACACGCGGTCGAGTTCGCGCCACGCCAGGCCCCATCGCACCCCCTGATCACTGACGGTCACTCGATCGATATGGAAATGAGCCATCACGCGCTCGAGGATCAGCGAACCCGCAAAGATCACATCGGCACGCGCCGCGAGGACGCCGGGAATTTGCTTGCGCTCGGCGAGCGTCACTTCGCCGAAGCGCCTAGCGATCGCGGAAATTTCATCGCGCCGGAGTACGTGACCCTGCACTCGCGAGGCGTCGTAATCACGCATTTCCATCGCCACCGCGGCAATCGTCGTTACGGTGCCGGCAATCCCGACCAGCACCTCGGGGCGAAACGACCAGCCGAGCTTTTCCAAATGTTCGTCGATGGTCGCCCTCAGCTTTTCGACTTCCTCCTTCGACGGCGGATCGTGCTGGATGATTCTTTCGGTCAGGCGCACCGATCCGATCTGCAGGCTCACGCTTGCCAGCTCGTGTCCGGGCTCGGAGCGGATAAGTTCGGTCGAACCGCCGCCGATATCGGCCACCAGCAAGCGCAGTTCGGGGCCAAGATGCAGCGAGCGTTTTACCGCGAGTTCTGAAAGCGCGGCCTCCTCCAGGCCGGGAATGATTTTCAGCTCGACGCCGGCGGTTTCCTTCACGCGCCGGATGAAATCGGCGCCATCCTTCGCGTCGCGCAGCGCGCTGGTCGCGACTGCGATAAGTTTTTCCGCGCCGGCCAAGCGGGCCGCGCCGGCAAACTCGGCGATGGTGTCGAGGGTGCGCTGTGAGTTTTCGGGGTCGAGCTGGCCGGTGCGATCGACACCCTTTCCGAGTCGCGTGATGCGCGAGCGCTCGAGAATCGTGGTGAGGCCGCCATCGCCCTGGAAATCGACCAGCAGCATGAGGACGGTGTTGGTGCCGACGTCGAAGGTTGCGAGCTTCACCGGTTCATCCGATGGCGACCGCGGTGAGTGACGCCGGTTCGAACGAGTTAAGCGCGATCCAGTCATCCATTTTCTGGAGCGCGCGATGCCCCAGCTGGATTTTCTTTTCGCGCCCGCGTACCCGCGCCGCCAGCTCCGGCATCAGGCCGTAGTTGGCGTTCATCGGCTGAAAATCGCGCCGCGACGAATCAGTCACGTAGGCGATCAGCGAGCCGAGCGCGGTCTCCCGCGGAGGAAAAATCGTTTCGCTCCCTTCGACCAGACGCGCTGCATTGATTGCCGCTAACAGTCCGGCCGCGGCCGATTCTACATAGCCCTCGACGCCGATCATCTGTCCCGCTAGGAACAGATCGTCGCGCGATTTCAGTTGCATGGTCGGGCGCAGCAGACGCGGCGAATCGATAAAAGTGTTGCGATGCAGCGAGCCCAAGCGCACGAACTCCGCGCGCTCGAGGCCCGGGATCATACGCAGCACCTGGCGCTGTGCCGGATATGTCATTTTCGTCTGAAAACCCACCATGTTGTAGAGGCGGCCCTCGCGATCATCCTGGCGCAGCTGCACCACGGCGAACGGACGCTGCCCGCGGCGAGGATTGACGATCCCGACCGGCTTCATCGGCCCGAACGACAGCGTCTGGCGGCCGCGCCGCGCCATCTCTTCGATCGGCATGCATCCTTCGAAGTAGACCGGCTTCTCGAACGAATGCAGCGCCATCTTGTCCGCCGCGAGCACCGCGTCGATGAAAGCGTCGTACTCACTCTCGGTGAGCGGGCAGTTGATATAGTCGTCGCCGCCCTTGCCATAGCGCGACGCGAGGAACGCCTGGTCCATGTCGATGGAATCGCGCGCGACAATCGGCGCGATCGCATCGTAGAAATATAGATTGCGCGGGCCTATGAGCTGATTGAGCTGCTCGCCGAGTGCCGCGCTGGTTAGCGGTCCGGTCGCGATGATGGTCGGCCCGTCGGGAATCGCGGTGACCTCCTCGCGTACCACCTCGATAAGCGGATGCGTCGAGAGCGTGTCGGTGATGGCGCGCGAAAACCCCTCGCGATCGACGGCCAGCGCCCCGCCGGCGGGAACGCGGGCCTTATCCGCCGCAGCTATGACGAGCGAACCGAGTCGGCGCATCTCCTCTTTGAGGACGCCGACCGCGGTTTCGAGCGAGGCGCAGCGTAGCGAGTTCGAGCACACCAGCTCGGCGAACATCGGGGTCTGATGGGCCTCAGTCATGCGCACCGGGCGCATCTCATAAAGGCGCACGCGAATGCCGCGGCGCGCGAGTTGCCACGCAGCCTCGCTACCGGCCAAGCCGGCCCCGATCACATTTAACATTAGAGTGTTCACATCAACTTGCCCCGATGGTATCCGACCAATCATGGGGATGTCGAATTCGCTGAGTCCCATTCGACTTCAGGGAAAGAACGCAATCCAACATAGGGAGATAGATGATGCAGTACGCGCTTTTGATCTATGGCAGCGAGACCGATGCGGCGAAAATGACCCCGGCGGATGGGCAGGCGATGTTTCAGGGCTACATGGAGTTCACCAAGTGGCTGGAGCAATCGGGCAAGTCCAAGGGCGGCGAGCCGCTGGAGAAAACCGCCAATGCGACCACGGTCCGAGTGCGCAACGGCAAGACTACGGCCACCGACGGCCCGTTCGCCGAGACCAAGGAGCAGCTCGGCGGTTTCTATCTCGTCGAGGCGAAGGACCTCGACGATGCGATCGCGATCGCGGCGCGCATTCCGGGCGCCAGGCAGGGATGCGTCGAGGTGCGTCCGATTGCGATTAACATGAAGATGACTAAGTGATCGTCCCACCTGAAAGCGCTCGCCGACCGCGATGATCGGCGAGCGCCTGATACTGCTCATCCGCGAAACTAGAACCTGGTGCTTGAGAACGGGATGAAGGTGATGCTGCTGCCGCTCGTGGTTGAGCATCCTTTGGCGCCGGGTCCCTTGGGGCATCCCCAGAAGTTCTGGGTGGCATTCGCGGCGCCGGCGTTGAGCGTTTGGAGGCCGGTCTCTTTGCCTTCCAGATTGTTGAGATTCACATCGACATTGGCGGGCGTGTTGACCACCACATCAAACATTTCATCGGTGATGCTATTGCCGGAAATGATAGTACCGGTGGCGGCAGAGAGGCCATAGACATTGATCCCGGTCGGACCGCTGGTCATCGCATCCTGGGTGTCGGCCTGATTGCCCGAGATCGTGTTATCCACGATGACGTTGTTGGTGAAGACCTCGCCGGGGGCGTGAGCGTGCATCGTGACCCCGGGCAGGCTGTTCTTGGTAAGCGTGTTGCCGATCACGATGTTACCGGAGTTGGTGCCGTTGGCCGCGCCGACGAAGATGCCTACTCCCGCGCCGTTCCCGGGGCTGTTGAGGCCGTTCTGGGTGGATAGATTTTCTGAAATGGTATTCTGCGTGACTCCCAGTGGATTGCCCGACCCTGCGATCGATGCGCGCGGATGCGACGCCAAGGTGATTCCGCAATCGAAGGGATTCTTTTGCACGGTGTTGCCGGTGATGAAATTAAGCGTGGCCGGCGCGGTATCGTCGCTGATGAGGATTCCGCCCGCGTTGTTTTCCACCAGGTTGTTCGAGACGATCGAGTGATCAGCTCCGAGCAGATGGATGCCCTCGCCACAGTCATCGGGTTCCGCGGTTTCGAAGGACGGAAGACCATTGCAGGCGACCGTCGCGGTGTCAGGCATCGTCAGTCCCTTATCGTTACCGGTAACAATGTTGTTGGAAATCGTCACCGACGATGCATTGGCGACCAGGATGCCCTCGAAGTTCGCGTTCTTCACGGTGAATCCACTGATCACCACGTCACTGACACCGGGATCGTCGATGCCGTCGACGTAGAATCCATTGCTCAGGCCGGTCGCATCGACGATGGTGTTCTTCTGACTCGCTCCGACGATGAATAGACTCTTGCCGATTTTTACATCCTCGGCGTAGGTGCCTTTTGCGACCTGGATCGTATCGCCCGCGGACGAAGCATTTATCGCATCGGTAATCGTTGCATAGGTGAGGCCGGCGGGGCAGGCGCTCTTTGCCGCGGTGGTTACGCAACGCGTGGCGGCGCTAGCTGCCAGTGGCGCCGCAAGAATGAGCAAACCAAAAAAAGCCGCCCTGGCCGTTGTCGATACGACATGGCTTTTCGCACTGGTTCCGAACACTTTCATCAAATCCCTCCCAGACTGAGTCCAACTGAAGTTATAAAACTGAAGCGAAACACTACAAACTGTCTTCGTGCCGATTTCAGCTTACAGGCCGACGGTTAAGGTCCACAATCTTCGGCGCGGTCTTTATTCTGACAACCGCAGAGCTATGGAATCCTGGCCGACGGTCGGAATACGATCATCGACGGGAACTCGCATGCATCCGTCCGATCTCACCAACCTCTATCGCGAGCACTATGGGCGCATCCTCGCGTCGCTGATTCGCGCGCTGGGGAATTTCGAGCTCGCCGAGGACGCGCTACAGGACGCCTTCGCCGCCGCGGTCGAGCAATGGCCTCGCGACGGCGCGCCGGCCAACCCGCCCGCGTGGCTTGCTTCCACTGCGCGTCACAAGGCGATCGACAAGGCCCGCCGTCAGAGCTGGTTTCGGGAACGAAGTGACGAGATCCAGCGGCTGATCGAGTTTGAGATGGCCGCCGATTCTGACCATCGCGCCGATTCATTTCCCGATGAGCGCTTGCGCCTCATCTTCACCTGCTGCCATCCGGCGATTAATCGCGAGGCGCAGATCGCGCTTTCGCTGCGAACTCTGTGTGGACTGACGACCGAGGAAATCGCGCGCGCATTCGTAACTCCCACCGCGACGATGGCGCAACGCATCGTGCGCGCGCAGCGCAAGATTCGCGCAGCCGGTATTCCGTATGAGGTGCCCTCGGGCGATGCGCTGCCGGAACGCCTCGAATCCGCGATGGCGGTGATCTATCTGGTTTTCAACGAAGGTTACCTCGCCAGTTCGGGTGATGAGCTGGTGCGCCGCGATCTCTGCGCCGAGGCGATTCGGCTCGCGCGAATCCTGAGTGCCCTGATGCCGGATCAGCCGGCGCCTCGCGGCCTGCTGGCGCTGATGCTGCTGCATGATTCGCGCCGCGACACGCGCGCGGATTCCAACGGCGATCTGGTTCTCCTCGAAGATCAGGATCGGAGCCGATGGGACCAGCGCCAGATTGCCGAGGGACTCGCTCTCGCGGCGGATGCGATGAGCGGTCCCGCGCCAGGTCCTTATGCGATTCAAGCCGCGATCGCGGCCGAGCATGCGCGCGCACCACGTCCCGGCGACACCGACTGGGAGCGTATCGCACGGCTATACGCGAAGCTGCTGGAGCTGCGCGCGACGCCGATCATCGCGCTCAATCATGCGGTCGCGATCGCCATGGCCCGCGGAATACGCAAGGGACTAGCGCTGATCGAAGACCTCGAAGCCTCGGGCGAGTTGAACGACTATTACCTGATGTGGTCCGCGAAGGCGGATCTTTTGCGCCGGATGGGAAACTTCATCGATGCCGCGTCAGCCTATCGCCGCGCGTTGGAGGTGGTAACGAGCAATCCCGACCGCCGCTTCCTCGAGCGTAGATTGAAGGAAGTGGGATCAAGCTAGAGAAGGCATCCGCGGTTGCGCAGACCGGGTTTGACCCGGTGTCCGAGCGCCGAACCGTAAGTGCAGGGCCCGGTAACTCACTCGAACGAAGAGAAACGCGCGGGATGCGGATTGCGCCGGGCCACAAAACAGCCTGAAGATGCTTGATAAGCAAATCGATGTACCGTTTCGCGAAAAGGAGCCCAGCCGTGGAGCATGATGCCCCCGCGCCGCGTTCGACGATGTTCACCGAAGATCAACTGGCGATCCGCGATTTGACGCGCCGATTTGTCAGGACCGAAATTCTCCCCAACATCTTGCAATGGGATCAAGACGAGGCGGTACCCGTCCACGTATGGAAGCGGATCGGGGAACTGGGCCTGCATGGCGTTTGCGCTCCCGTCGAGTGGGGCGGTTCCGATAGCGGAATTGTCGCGTGGTAAATGATGGTCGAGGAGCTTGCGCCCGGTGGTCGAGGGCAAGTACTACGTCGCGCTTCTCCTGAGCGAAGCTTTCGGAAACGCTGAGTCCCTTCAACTTTCGACCCGCCCAACATCGAGGCGGCGGTGCAGTTCTCGGCATAGCACTCAGTGACCATACGGTCGACGTCGTCGTTGTGGAACTCCGCCCAGTGCTTAACGACTTCGAGGTTGCGTTTTTCCAACTCGCCCATGAAAAAAGACTCCTTTAATCGCGTCCCCAAACCAACGCATCATCTAGTGGGTGCTCAAATTTATCAAGGCTCGTCGCGCCGGGCGGTTTGCCCTGAGGTAAACCGTCCAACGGGAAGAGATCCTCCCGAAAACTAGGACTCGAGCGGGCACGGAAGGTCACTCGCAAATAGCTTAAGGCCGATTGACCACTGCTCCCTGAAGACGTACTGCTCGGATTGGAGATCACCCATGACTGAGGAAGAGCAACTCATCCATCGGTATTTCGATGCCTTCAACCGCCATGACCTCGAAGCCGTCGTGGCATGTTTCCACGATCAGGCGGTGCTGGTCGGTCCCAATGGCAAGCGCTTGGTGGGCCTCGCGGAAGTGCGCCGTTCTTACGAAACCGAGTTCGCGATGTTTCCGGATGCCCACTGCGAGTTGCGCGTCTGCGCCGGCAACAGCGGCCGCGGCGTCGCCGAGTCGTTCTTTTCCGGAACTCGAGCGGAGCACGGAAGGATCGAGGCGATTGGCGCGGAAGTGGTCGAGATCGTTGACGGCAAAATCAAAGAGATTCGCGACTACCACCAGGCAATGCCTGTCAAGGCCGCCTGAGGGCGTGCCAGCCATGATCGTCGGGATCGATCGCGTTGGAGATTCGACGGAACTGCCCGGACGCGGGTGAAAAGGGGAACCTAAAAGGAAACGCGTGTTACTTGTCCCGGTAAATTCCGGGCCATCGCATTCAGCGCGGAGGGAACTAGCGGAAGAAGATCCTCGAACTTATTACTCAGCGCGACCAACACCACCACGCCCCGCCGCGAATGAGAGATGGTTTGCTGGAACTGAAGGTTCTGTTCAGCCGTCAGGAATACTTCGAATCCCGCGTCAGCGGCGCGTCTCAGCAGTTCTCCATTTTTGAGACCGGACCAACCGACCTGTTGAACCGTGCGGACGTCGTGGCCGGTCAGCTCGCGAGCGAGACGGCGGGGCAGTTGTTCATCGAGCAGAACGCGCACTCGCGGTCAGAACCTCGTGAGCCGCCTCGAGAGCCGCGACCGCTTGATCCCGTGAAACCGAAGGAAAGTCATCGAGGAACGAGTCGAGGCTGTGCCCGCCTTCGAGGTAATCGATCAAATTGCGCAGCGGTACTCGAGTACCAACAAAGACCGGCGTTCCACCGAGAATATCCGGATCGCTGCGTACCACCGGGCCCGGCGAATTGATGAAGTTCGCCATCGAGCACGCTCCCTAGGCGCCGGGACGATCTTCGCTGCCGGACGCACCGCCGGTCGCAGGAGGTGTCGACGGAGGCGTCGCGCTCTCGGGGACCGGGATGCGATACTCGCAGCCTTCCTTCGCGCATTGCCATCGCGCGCCTTCCTTCTTGGTGACTTTCTCAACCAGGTAGGGCGCGCCGCAGGTCGGGCACGGCTGCGCAATGACTTTGTCCCAACTCGCGAACTTGCACTTCGGATAGCGGCCGCATCCCCAGAAGATCTTGCCGCGCCGCGTGCGCCGCTCGAGCATCTCGCCCTCTTTGCATTCGGGGCAATTGACACCGGTGTGGATAGGTTCGGCCTTCAGCTTCTTGATACCGTCGCAATCGGGATAGCCGGAGCATCCGAGGAACTCGCCGAAGCGCGAGCGCTTACGCACCATCGGCTTGCCGCACTTATCGCACATGACGTCGGTCATCGTGGCGGCGACGGAGGCCTGGATCTGGATGCCGCCCTGGTCGTCGCGCTTGAATTCCTTGGTGTTGCGGCACTCCGGATAGTTGGAGCACGCGAGGAATTCGCCGTTGCGGCCCCATTTGATGACCATCTCGCCGCCGTCGAGCTCGCACTTGAGGCCGGTCTTTACGCCGGTACGCTTGACCTCGGGCATCTTGTCTTTGGCTTCGCCGAGGCGCTTTTCGAATGGCTTCCAGAAGCGATGCAGCGTCGGAATCCATCCGTCGCGGCCTTCTTCGACATCGTCGAGCTCGTTCTCGAGCTTGGCAGTGAAGCCGACTTCGAGAACGTCGGGAAAGCCGGTGACAAGGAGATCGCTGACCACGCGTCCGAGCGAGGTCGGACGGAGCCGTTTGCTCTCGTCTTCTTCGACGTAGACCTTGGTCAGGCTGTTCATGATGGAAACGTAGGTCGATGGCCTGCCGATGCCCTTCTCTTCCAGCTCCTTGATGAGGGTGGCCTGGCTGAAGCGTGGCGGCGGCTGCGTGAAATGCTGCTGCGGATCGAAACCCAACAGCTTCAAGATTTCGCCCTCGGAAAGTTGCGGCAGCATCCCTTCCTGCTCTTCGGGCTCGTCCTGACCTTCGATGTAAACCCGCATGAAGCCGTCAAACTTCATCACCTGGCCGGTCGCGCGGAAGATCGCGTCGCCACTCTCGATATCGATGGTGGTGCGATCGAAAACCGCCGGCAGCATCTGGCTCGAAACGAAGCGATTGAAGATGAGGGTGTAGAGCGCGAGTTCATCCTTATCGAGGTAGCGCGCGATCGAATCGGGATCGCGATCGGTGGAAGTCGGACGAATCGCCTCGTGGGCGTCCTGCGATGACTTCGAACCTTTATAGAAGTTCGCATGGTCGGGCAGGTAATCCTTGCCGTAGCGATTCGCGATGTACCCGCGCACCATGTCGAGCGCCTGCGGCGACACCCGCGGCGAATCGGTACGCATATATGTGATAAGACCGGTCGCGCCCGCATCGCCCAGCTCGACGCCTTCGTACAGGCGCTGGGCGATCTTCATCGTGCGCGAGGGCGAGAAGTACAGCTTGCGCGCCGCCTCCTGCTGCAGGCGCGAAGTAATAAAAGGAGGCGTCGGGCTGCGCTTGACCTCCTTGCTCTCGATGCTCTTGACGGTGAACGGCAGCTTCTCGCAGGCCGCTATCACCTCACGGGCTTCCTTTTCAGGAAGCTTGTAGTTCTTGTTGTCGATGCGCTGGCCGGCGTGGCTAAAGAGCTTGGCTTTGAACTGCGGAGGATTCTTGCCCTCCAACAGGGCATCGAGGGTCCAGTACTCCTCGGCGCGGAAGGCCTCACGCTCCTTCTCGCGCTCGACGATTATTCGCAACGCGACCGACTGGACGCGTCCGGCGCTGATGCCGCGTTTGACCTTATCCCAGAGAATCGGGCTGATGCGGTATCCGACCAGGCGGTCCAGCACGCGACGGGCCTGTTGCGCATCGAAGAGGGGGCGGTTGAGCTCGGTCGGATGTTCGATCGCCTCTTTTACGCCATCCTTGGTGATTTCATGGAGCAGGATGCGCTGGACCTTGCCATTGAGGCCCTTGCCCAGCCGGTCGGCGATATGGAAGGCAATCGCCTCGCCCTCGCGATCCGGGTCGGTGGCGAGGTAGATATGGTCCTTGCCCTTGGCCTGCTTCTTTATATCCTCGATGACCTTGGCCTTGCCCGGGATGACGTGGTATTCGGGCTTGAAGTCATGCTCGATATCGACGCCGAGGGTGCTCTTGGGCAGATCGACGACATGGCCGACCGAGGGGGTCACCATATAGTTGGCCCCGAGGTATCGCTTGATGGTTTTCGCCTTGGCAGGCGATTCTACTATGACGAGATTCTTTGCCACTTCTTACCCGACTTCCCCCGGTTGATGCCCTCTATATTTCACAGACGGCAAATATGCTGCCTGACCTAAGCAAGCGAGAAAAGCTTGCCGGGGTGCTGGGCGACGACGCCCTTCAGTTCCAATTCCAGCAATAATCTAAGCACGGCCTGAGCCGTAAGCCCCGATGCTGCTATTAGCGAGTCTACATGAAGCTTCTGGTCCTGTTTAAGCTGGGTTAAAATTAGTTTATCCTCAGCAGAGGCGTTATCGACCACCGATTTGGCCCGAATCGACGAATTCTCCAACGATCTCGTGGGCTTTTTTGAAGGTATGCCCGCTCCCGCTGCCACTACCTGCGGCGCGATCTCCTCGATGACATCCTCTACGCATTCGACCAGCTTGGCGCCATCCTTTAATAGACGATTGCTACCGCGCGTCTTCCCAGTCAAGGGGCTGCCCGGCACCGCGAAGACTTGGCGGTTCTGCTCCAGCGCCATCCGGGCGGTGATCAGGGAGCCCGATTTTTCAGCAGCCTCAACTATAACCACGCCGAGACATAGCCCAGAAAGTATCCGATTGCGAGTAGGAAAGTTTTCCGCCATCGGCTGGGTCCCCATCGGAAGCTCGCTGACGATGGCGCCGCCTCCATCGATGATCGCTTCCGCCAGCTTGCGATGCTCGGGTGGATAGATGACATCGATCCCGCATCCCATCACCGCGACGGTACGGCCTCCAGCATCGAGCGCTCCCTGATGCGCGGCACCATCGACGCCCCGCGCGAGGCCACTCACGACGGTGAATCCTTTCGCAGCCAGCTCCATCCCCAGCCGATGCGCCATCCGCAGGCCAGCCTCGCTCGCGGCGCGTGCCCCGACAATGGCGAGGCATCCGGGTTGATGGAGCGGGGCGGGCCCTCGAACGAAGAGGTAGGGCGGCGGGTCCGGGATTTCGCGAAGGCTGGCCGGATAGTCGTCATCGGTCCATTTCAGGAGGCGCGCGCCGAGCCGAGGCAGTTCGCATAGCTCCTTTTCCAGCGGGTCGAAGTTGCGAAACTCCCGAATACCTCGGGCGGCCGGGCGCGGTACTCCGCTGGCGATGATTTGCGCCTCGTCGAGGCCGAAAATGACCTCGGGCGATCGGTACTTCTCCAGCAGGAGGCGGCACATTCGCGGGCCAATGCCTCGGACGCGCCGCAGCGCTAGCCAATATGCATCCGGAGTGGGCATTTGACCCCGCTAATGTGGTAACCTCTGGAGCATCGGGGCGTACTTTTACAATAAGCTGGCCTTAAGGGAAATCGGGGCATTACTTGCGGCCAGCTTTATTGACGGTACTTTTTCAATAGAATACTGTTCAGGGACCGCTCGATTCACACAATTTTCACATCGATTCGTTTTCACATACCTGGCGCACTAAATGAGCGCTTCTAAAGGGGCGGAGGAGTAATAGGGCTAATGGATCTGAGCCGCATGTCTGCGACCGAAAAGCAGATTCTGATATTCAGCTTCTACCGCGACGCGGAACTTCGCGGCGCACGACTTCTGTTCAACCTCCTGGGTCGCATTCAAGATCCTGATGCTCAACTCAAGATGTCGAAGCATTTGTCCGACGAAACCCGGCACGCGTGGCTGTGGACCAAACGTATCTCCGACCTGGGCGGTTCCCCAGTTCCGGTGGAGGACGGCTATCAGCGCCGCCTCGGGCTCCGGGTTGGCCTCCCCAAAAATCTCATCGACCTGCTGGCCCTGACCGTAGTGGTCGAGGAGCGCGCGCAAAGCCGCTACACCGCGCATGCGGCCCTTCCCGGGGTCGACGACGAAACGATGGACGTCCTGAAAGCCGTCACCGAAGACGAAACCTGGCACCTGTCGTGGATCGAGCGGAAGATGCGCGACATCGCCAAGGAGATGGGCGATGAGACCCGCGCCGATGAGGCCCTCAATCGCTACCGCACCATCGACAAAGAGGTTTACGCGACGCTGGCCGCCGACGAAGCGCAACTGATGCGCTCGTAATTCAGGATACGAATTTCAGGCCATCAGCTGGTTGATTTGTTGGCCATAAAGGCGTCGAAAGCATCCTTAAACCTGGGGTCCCAGCGCGACAAGGCCGGTCGGTTTTCAATGAGGTCGTTGGCGGCCCAGAGAATTCGACGCTCATCCATTTCGCGGGTGGTCTCGTTGTCCTGACACAGGATGTAGAACTCGCCGGCTTCGAGACCTTCGATAAGACGCTGCGCAACCTGATCGGGGAACCATGCCGCCGCAGGTTTCTTGGCTATACGTTTGGCCGTATCGCCGGTGTAGGTGAAGCCGGGAATTAACAGATGCGCGGTAACCTGACATCCGGGCAGGTTGCGAAGAGTATGCGCCAAGCCCTCGGTTAACGACTTCACCGCGGCCTTGCTTACATTGTAAGCGGTATTGCCCGGAGGTGAAGTGATGCCCTGTTTCGAACCAGTGTTAATTATCGCGCCTGGCTTACCTTGGGCGACCATCCTATGTCCGATGCGCTGAACGCCGTTTAAAACACCTAGAACGTTTACATCGATAAGCTGGCGCCAGTCGTTCCAATCCGAAAAGGCGTCACCACCGCGAAACGCAGCCGCATTGTTCATCAGGAAGGCGATGTCGCTGAACCGGTCAAAGGCAGCGCCGCCCAACCGCTCGACTTCCGCGGGAGAAGAGACGTCGGTCTTCACTGCAAGCACGTCGGTCATGCCGCCCTGGGCGAGGCCGGCTAGTTCGGTTGCCGCAGCTTCGAGCGCTTCGCCATCACGATCGGCAATGCAAACCCGCATACCAAGCATCGCCAGCCGGCGTGCGGTTGCGAGACCAATGCCACTTGCGCCACCGGTAATGATGGCTCCGCGACCGCGCGCAAAAACCGGGTTGGAAGGAGTTGTCGATGTCATTGATAGTCCTTGTCTTCGAGCAGGAGATCCTCGTAGAAGGCGCCTAGCTCTTTGCTGGGATGGCGAATCTGAATCTCGAGCACCCACAGATTTGGTGAAGGGCGGATCGACACCGCCGCCAGGGTTCCATCGTAGTACGCGCTGTGTGGGAAGTCCGACAGCCGATGGCCAGTGAGTTCCATGTTCAGAGCCCACCCGAAATCGGCCGTAGTCTCGCGGGCGAAATCGTAGAGCTCCTTTCCGCTCATTCCGTTTTGTGACCAGCGGGTGCGGACTATGTGGAAGATCCGCTTCGCATCTTCAGCGCACTTAGTCAGGTCGGGATCCGGATCTTGACCGACCACAAAGGTCTCGCCCCGATCTCCCTCCGTATCGCCCCAGATAGGGCCGATGTCGATAAAGAAAAGATCGTTGGTGCCCAGGCGGACGTTGGGCGCCGATGGTTCTTCGAAGTTTTTGACCGTATTCGATCCGAACCGGATCAGAATTTTGTGCCAGCCTTTGTGAGAGCCGAGGCGTTCCAGTGTCTCTTTGGCCATCCGGCGGGCGTCTTCCTCCAGCATCCCGGGTTTCACCCCAGCGGCGATAAGCGAAATCGCTTGGGTGGTGTTCCTGCGCGCAGCCATCAAAGCTTCGTGAGAAAAAGCCGCTCCGGTCTTTTCCAGCGTATCCGAGTTCATATTACTGCCGAGGCCCTCTCTTTTGGTCTGCGAATTGATCCGCCAGAAAATCGACTTGAGAAAAATCCGGCGGCGTGCTGATTCATTTGACCATCGCGCGTACTCGCGGGTGTGCCAGTATTCGAGCAGAACGGCATCAATTGTGGCAAGGCGGTAAGCGCCATTGACGCGGAAACTTGCGATCTTTGGCAAAAAGGAAGTCGGTCATGGGAGCACTACGTTGGCTTGAGAGGGCAACTATCCGAGTCTTTTCATCTCATTTCAAACTCCGCATGATAGGCGTGTGGGTTTTAATGCTGGTTCGAGTTTGAGACGCGCCCTGCGCGCTTCCTTCGCTATAGTTCTGTTCTGTCTGGTTGCACCGATGGCGCATGCGGACTGGACGCAGGGTCAATTCCAGTCCGATGGCAAGCCGGTCGAGGAGCATCATTGTGTTCCTTCCGGTGCCGGGCCCTTCCCCGCAGTCATCATCCTTCATGGTTCGGGCCCGCGCGACGCGGGCGCCGAAGATTACGAGGAGATGTGCGCGAAGCTCGCGGAGCACGGCTACTACGCCGAGTTTATCGAGTACTATAGCCAGACCGATGCGATCTCGCCGGGCGACATCGACGGCATGCATCGCAACTATGCGACGTGGCTGGATGAAATCCATTCCGGGGTCGCGATACTGAAGAAAAATCCGTCAGTCAACGCCGGCAAGGTAGGGATAATTGGATTTTCGCTGGGCTCCTACCTCGCGGTCGACTATGGCGCGACCTATCCCAACGAGGTTTCCGCGATCGTCGACTATTATGGCGGCTTGTCACCGGAGCTGTATCCGCGCGCGGCGATGCTGCCGCCGGTCCTCATCCTTCATGGCGATATCGATCGCATGGTTCCGGTTCAGCAGGCCCGCGACCTCGATGCCGCGATGACCAAGGCCGGCCGTCCTCACGAGATGAAGATTTATCCGGGCACCGAGCACGCCTTCAATTTTCCCGAAGCGCTGATGTGGTACAAACCCAGCGACACTGACGACGCCTGGGATCGCACCCTCAAGTTCTTCGACAAGTATCTGAAGAACGATGCGAAATAGCGACTCGCGCCAGTGATCGTCGGCCCAGGTCCTCGATAAGGCCGCCCGCTTACCTACCAAGTAATCGACATTTTTTCCGCACGGCCTATGTTCCACGAGTGGAGGTTAAACTCAGTGGATAGGCGAAATCTTCTAAGATCGGCCGCGCTGGCGGCCGCGGGCGCAGGTCTAATGGCAACCGGCAACCGAGTCTCGGCAGCGCCGAGCCCTCAAACCTCGAAGGCAACAACTATGCGACTTCCTTTCATCGCGGCGAAAGATGGTACCGCCCTCTACTACAAGGATTGGGGCGCGGGCAGAAACGTGATGTTCGTATCCAGTTGGGGGATGAACTCCGACATGTGGCAATACCAGATGACGCCGATGGTCAGCCAGGGATTTCGCTGCGTCGCGTACGACCGGCGCGGTCACGGCCGTTCGGCGCAACCGGCGCATGGCTATGACTACGACACGCTGGCCGACGATCTTGGCGCGGTTATCGAACAGCTCGATCTTCGCGAGGTCACGCTCATCGGCCATTCGATGGCCGGGGGTGAAATCGTTCGCTACCTGTCGCGCCACGGCGCGGGCCGTATCAGTCGGACTGTGCTCGTCGCGCCGAGCTTGCCCTTCCTTTTGAAGACGCCCGACAATCCCGACGGCGTTCCGAAGGAAGCTTTCGATCAGGTGCGCGCGCAATTGAGTACTGACTACCCGAAGTGGCTGGCGGACAACGCGCGTCCATTCTTTGTGGCCAGTACTTCGCAAGCAATGATGGACTGGGTGATGCGCCTGATGACGGTCGCCTCGCTCAAGGCTCTGCTCGATTGCAACGCGGCGTTCGTCGAAACCGATTTTCGCGCCGAGCTCCCAAAAATCAGCATTCCGACTTTGGTCATCCAGGGTGACAAGGACGCCTCCACCCCGCTGGATCTGACCGGGCGAAAAACCGCGAAGCTGATCCCGGGGGCCGAGCTCAAAGTATACGAGGGCGCGCCGCATGGGCTGATGTTCACTCATATCGATCGCTTTAACCGCGACCTCGTCGCCTTCGCGCAAAGCTGAGATCGCCGCGGTTTCCGGTTCATTCATGATGTGAGAAACTGCACATCATGCCCGGAACCTGGGAGTGGGATGACGTCCGTTTCTTTCTCGCCGCCTCGCGCGAAGGAAGTCTTTCGGGGGCGGCGCGTTTGTTGAACGTCGATCATGTCACCGTCGGACGCAGGATCGCGGCGCTCGAGGAGCGCCTCGGCGCCAAGCTGCTGACGCGCACCCCCGAGGGACTCGCTGCCACCGCGGCGGGCCAGGCGATCCTGCGTCAGTGCGAGGCGATGGAGAGCTCGGCCTTCGACATCGAGCGGCTGGTGGCCGGTCACGATTCGCAGTACGGCGGCCGCATCCGCCTTACGACGACTGAGGTTCTTGCCACGCATGTGATCGTCCCGGAGGTGGCTGTGTTATGCGAACGCTACCCCCAACTGCAAGTGGAAATCCTCACCGGCGTCCGGTTGTTGGACATCGCCCGGCGCGAGGCGGAAATCGCGGTCCGGCCGGTGCGGCCTACGGCGCCAAGCCTGGTATGCCGCAAGCTCGGCGAATTCGGCTTCGCGCTGTATGCCTCGCGCGACTACCTCGCGCGGCACGGAACTCCTACTCGAGGACGCGGGCTCAGGGGACACTCCCTCATCAGCTACGTCGGCACCCCGTCGGCAGGATTTGGGCCGTTGTTCATGAAGGAGTCGGTCGAGGGCGTGAAGATCGCGCTGCGCAGCAACGACAAAACTGTTCAGGCGCAAGCCGCGGCCGAAGGGCTGGGCATCTGCGAGTTGAGTTGCATCTTCGGCGATGAGTATCCCGGGGTGGTTCGAGTCTGGCCCCATGAGGAACCGACGCTGCGGCCGATTTGGATGGTAATCCATGAAGACCTGCGCCGCGCGGCCCGGATTCGGCTGCTTTCCTCGGCCATCGCCGATGCTTTTCGGCGCAAGGCCACGCTCCTGCGCTACGGCCATCAGCGCCACCCTCGCAAATAAGAAGTTACTGTGCGTTTCTGCACATCCGCGGTGCGATCATTCGCACTTTTGTTTCCGCCACACGGCGGCAAAGATCGTGGCGATACATACCTCGAACCTGGAGGGGCAATGAGAGTATCGAAAGTCCTTACGATCGTAGCGGCGATTGCCACGTTCTCGCTGTTAACGATTCAACCTGCGCATGCCGAAAGCAGTTCCGGATCAGCAAGCGTTCAAGAAGCGCCGGCGATTCCACCCGACCAGATTCCGCAGAACATCAAGGCTGCAGTTGATTCGCCGAGTCGCCCGCCGCAGGACCGCGCGCTCGACGCGGGACGCCGGCCCGATCAGATGCTCGCGTTTTTCGGCATCCAACCCGGGATGAAGGTCGGCGAAATTTTCGCCGGCGGTGGATATACCACGCAGTTGCTCTCCGCCGCGGTCGGCCCCGACGGAACCGTGTATGCGCAAAATCCGGTCTTTCCACCCGAGCGCAAGCAAATCGCCGATGCGTTTGCGAAGCGACTCACCAATCCGCAACTCAAAAATGTCGTCGCGATCAGTAAATCCTACGACGCCGATGACCTCTTTGGTGTGCCGCCCGGCTCGCTCGATGCGGTCATCACCAACATGAACTACCACGACCTGGTGCTGTTCAAAGTTGATCGCGACAAGGTGAATGGCGCGATCTTCAAGGCGCTCAAGCCGGGGGGCGAATACTGCATCGTCGATCACAGCGCCAAGGCCGGCAGTGGTTTGAGTGACCTCAAGCTCCATCGCATCGACGAAGCGTTTGTCATCAGCGAAGTGGAGAAAGCGGGTTTCAAACTGGCGGCGTCGTCGAGCGCATTGCGTCATCCGGAGGACGACCGCACCTGGGCATCGAATCCTCAGGGGGCGGGCGCGCGGCGCGGGACCAGCGACCGCTTCATGCTGAAATTCGTTAAACCGTAACCGCGGTGAATTTATGAACAGGCAGGATGAGCGAAGCTGGGTGATCGTCGGCGTACTGTTCACAACGATGTTCCTGATCTGGGGGCCGGTGAATGCGGGCGGCGTGTTCTTCCTCCCGGTCATCCAGCATTTCCGATGGTCGCGCGGATTATTCTCGGCGCTGGTCGCTACGGCGCCGCTCGCGGCCGGGCTTAGCAGCCCGGTTGTCGGTTCGCTGCTCGACCGCGTCAGTCCTCGCAACGTGATGGTAACGGGCGCTGCGATGGTGGCGCTCAGTTATCTCGCACTCAGCCGCGCGAATTCGGCTGCGGCGTTCCTGGTGATCTTCATCGTGCTCGGCATCGGCATCACCGCATCGACGATAATTCCAAGCGCAGTGGTGATAACCAATCTGTTTCGCGAGCAGCGCGGGCTGGCGCTCGGGGTCGTGTTCGCCGGACTGCCACTCGGCGGCACGGGTATCAGCATCCTCGCGAATTATGTGGTCCTTAAGCACGGATTTCGCGCGGGCTACGTGGCGGTGGCGCTGCCGATTCTTTTGGTAGTCATTCCCTTGATGCTGATTTTTTTGAACGTCGCGAAGAGTACCGCTAGCGCGCGAGTCATCGCAGAGGATCTGCCCGGTCTCGAGGTGCGTGAGGCGCTGCGGTCGCGATCGTTCTGGATGATCGCTGGCGCCGAGGTTCTGTTTGCCGCAGCCGGAGTCGGGATCCGCGTGCATCTGGTTCCGTACCTGACCGGGCTCGGCTACACCTCGACGCACGCCGCGCAAATCTTCGGCGCGATGTTCCTCTTCAGCGCCGCCGGAAGCTTTCTGGCGGGACGCCTGGCGGATCGATTCGGTGGCCGCTCGATGCTGGCGGTGGTTTTTCTGGCCTGCACGATCGGCATCGCGAGCCTGCTCGGAGCAGCGCACATCGCATCGCTGGTCCTTTTCGTGGTGGTGTTCGGCCTCGCGCGCGAGACGTTTTTGTTGCCGCTGGTGATAGGCGAATCGCTGGGCGCGAAACGGCTGGGCGCGTTGCTCGGAATCCTCGCGTTCTTCAATACGCTCGGCTTCGCGGCCGGACCGATAATCGCCGGCCGAATCTTCGATGTCTCGGGAAGCTACACGACCGCGCTGGTCCTGTTCGCCGCGATGACGCTGATCTCGTGCCTCGCGATCCGCGCGACGCGCCCGCTCGCCGAGGAGCGCGCGCGCTTCGAGGTCGAGCAAACCGCCGCTGCTTAGCGGTCAGGACTTGCCGCTGGTGGATTCAATCGCGGTATTGAGTGCGAGGCGCATCGACTCGGCGGCGGCCGAGGCTGCGGCGCCCGGACTCGAGCCGGCTTTCTTCAAGTACGCGTACATCAAACCGCGGCTCGAATTTACGATGATGCCGGAACCGTCGGCGCGCGCTGACGCGACCGCATCCTGTGCCGTGCCGCCCTGCGCGCCATAGCCGGGTACGAGGATGATGGAATTCGGCATCAGCTCACGCGCGCGTTTCGCGTGACGCGGATAAGTCGCGCCCACCACCGCGCCGACCGAGCTCAGTCCACTCTTGCCGATGAAGTCGTCACCCCATCCGCGCACGCGGCCCGCGACCGCTTCCCACAGCGGCTTGCCCGAGGCCTCGAGGTCCTGGAACTCGCCCGACGACGGATTGGAATTCTTCACCAGCACCAGTACGCCGCGACCCGCGCGGATGCGATTGACGAACGGCATGATCGCATCGGCGCCGAGGTAGGGATTGATGGTGATCGCGTCGGAAGAAAAATCGCCGTCGCCAAGAAATGCTTCGGCATAGGCGGCCGAGGTGGATCCGATGTCGCCGCGCTTCGCATCCGCGATGGTAATGAGCCCGCGCCCGCGCGCGAATCGAAGCACTTCGGCCAGCGCGCGCATGCCCTCGAGCCCACGCGCCTCGAAGAAGGCGAGCTGCGGCTTCACCGCGACAATCGATTTTTCGCAGGCCTCGATTATCTCGCAGCAAAACTTCGTGAGCGTGTAGCCGGCGGGAACCCCGGGGCCCTCGGGGCCATCGAGCTGGGGATCGACGCCAAGGATGGCGAGGCTCTTTTTGCTTCGGGAAACTTCGGCGAGGCGGTCAGCGAATTCCATCGCGCTTCATAATCGCATCGCGCGAATGTCTTTGAAAGCGTGCCACCGCGAAATCGCTCAGACATGATTGAGGAGCATCAGTTCCTTGGGATGCGGATTCAGATAGACCTGGCCCGCGAGGTACTCGACCTCGAAGCGCCGCACATAGTGACGAATCAGCGTGAGCGGCACGATGAGCGGAACCAGACCGCGCGCGTAGTCATCGATGAGATCGGCCAGCTCGCGGCGCGCCACATCGTCGAGGTGCTCGCGGAAGTAGCCGAGCATGTGCTGCATGACATTGACATGACGGGGCGGGGTCGCGAGTTTCTTGAGCGCGCTCATGAAGCGGGTTTCGTATTGAGCGCGGAAATCTGCGCGCGGTATTTTCCCAGCCTCGGCAACATAGCGCCCCAGCTCGCGGTAAGCATTGGGCGAGTGCGCGAGCAGCACCAGCTTGTGGGCGGTATGAAACGCGACGAGCCCGCCCTGCGTCCATCGCGTGGCGAAGAAATTTTGTAAGCGGTAGTACGCAAACACGCGCTCGACAAAGTTCTCGCGCAACTTCGGGTCGGTGAGACGGCCTTCCTCCTCCACCGGCAGATTCGGATAGCGGCGCATCAGCGCGGCAGCGAACATTCCGACGCCCTCGCGCGAGGGCATGCCATTTTCGGCATAGACACGAACGCGCTCCATCCCACAACTCGGCGAATCTTTCTTCAAAATGTAGCCGCTGAGGTCCTCGGCTCCCAGAGCGCGCGTGCGCTTGTCCGCATAGGATTTCATCTTGGCGGTATGATCCGCGCCGCTCTGGTTGCCGAGCAACCGCACCTCGCCATCCTGACGCCGCAGCGCGATGCTCTCGCGCGGGGTGCCCATCCCGATTTCTACTTCAGGGCAGACCGGCACGAACTCGACGAACTTCGCGAAAATCTCGGTGACGAATTCGTCGCGCTTATGGCCACCGTCGAAGCGGACTTCATTGCCGAGCAGGCACGACGATACTCCGATGCGAATCCTCTCGCTCATTCGCCCCGTCACGGTCACCGCTCGCCGCGATGTAGCACGCCTTCGCGCTCCAAGCCGGCGATGCGTTCCGCCGAGTAGCCGAGATACTCGCGCAGCACCGCGTTGTTATGCTCACCGAGTGTCGGTGCGGAGGTTTCCGGATTTCGGCCGTAGCCCGAGAATCGGAGCGGAAAACCGGGGACCTCGAACTCGCCCAGAAAGCGGTCATTGACCGTGCGCACGATTTCGCGCTCGCGCAAATGCGGATGCGCCATCGCCTCTTCAGTCGACAGCACCTGCGCATACGGTACGCGATGCTCGTTGAAGAGCCGGTAGACCTCCTCGTCGCTCGGCATCGCATCGAACCAGTCCTGGATGAGGTGCTTCAACTCCTCGACGTGCTCCATCCGGGCTGCGTTGTTGCAAAAGCGCGGATCGCTTATCCACTCGGGCCGCCCCATCGCACGGCACAGGTAGCCGAACTGATTTTCGATGCCGGCCATGATGAGGATCGGATTGCGCTTGCCCTTGAACACTCCCAGTGGCGCCATCGCGAAATGATGCGCACCGTTACGCCGCGGCGAAATCGCGCCTCCACTCAGACTCGCGGTGGCCACCGGCATGTCATGGTAGCTGAAATAGCAATCCAGCAGCGAGGTTTCGAGGTATTGCCCCTCGCCGGTGCGTTCGCGATGGAGCAGGGCGGTCACAATCGCCGCCAGCGCATGGACTCCCGTCGTAATATCGCCAAGCCCTACCCCCGGTAGCGAAGGAGCCCCGTCGCGCTCACCGATCATGCTCAAGACGCCGGAATACGCGCATCCGATGAAATCGTAGCCGGGACGATTCGCCAACGGTCCATCCTGCCCGAAGGTGGAAATCGAGCACATGATAACTCTCGGATGCAGGGCTCGTACCGCTTCATAGCCGAAGCCGAGCCGCCCGATGACACCGGGGGCATAGTTCTCCACGACCACATCAACCTTGGGAATCAGTTCCCGAATGATCGCCGCGGCCGCGGGATTTTTGAGATCGAGGCACAAACTTTTCTTGCCGCGATTCTGCTGCACGTAATAGGCGCTGCGTCCATCGCGAAGGTACGGCACGCCGCGCGAGATATCCCCGTTAGGCGCGAATTCAACCTTAAGAACATCCGCGCCCAGCTCGGCCATGTATCGGGTGGTGGTCGGCCCGGCCAGCACCTGGGTGAAATCGAGTACGCGGTATCCTTCGAGCATGCGCTTGGATGTTTGCGGCATCTGCGGTGGCGCCTCCTCGCTTGCCGCAACTGATCGCTCCTCACAGTCCAAAACGCAAGCTTTATTCAATCCGATCGCGCGTACCTATCGCAGACGATTCACTGGAAGGGTGGCGGAGATAGTCCTGCGACGCAGCTCGAATCGGGCGGTGCGTTCGGATTCGCCAGGAATGAAGCCAGCACAGTCTGCGCGCAGTCCGATTGAGGAAGGACCCAGTGACCGATGCCTGGAATTACGATGGTAGTCGAGTTGGACAGGGTCGTGGCCAGGTACTTCGCCCACAGCGGTGAGGTCTTGGAATCAAAGCTACCCGCGGTTACCAGGGTAGGGATATCGCTGGTGGTTACATCCCTGATGGAAGACGGCGCTCTAGGTACGTGCCACATCGCACAGTCTTGGGTTTCGAATGGCAGTTGCGGTGCCTGCGAGAGGAACGATGCCGGGTAGGTAGGAAAGGCAAGCAGACCTTTCGCGAGTATTTCCGACTGCGGCTCGAACGGGATCCACTCGCTGCAAAACACGCCGTAGGTCAACCCATAGCCGAAGGTGCTAACGGCCGCGGGATTCGCCGCGGCGGCACGAGAATTAGCAATCTGGACCGGTTGCCGTTGACGAGTTCCTGGATCGCCGATGGCACAGTTGAAAAAATCCGAGGCCTCCGGCCACCAGCCAGTTCACTAACGCCCCGCCGTCGAGGACGACTTTAACCGGAGGCCCTCCCGGTGTGTACACATCCGTGGTGGTCAGCGGATTCGCCGCGATTTAGGCGCCGGACTCGCCGCACCGATGAACTCCGCGGGCATCAATAGTGCGATTCCAGCAGCGAGAGGTTATCCAGTTCCGAAGTCAGTTGGTCGGGCGACAATGAGCTCGCGGAGGTGGTGAACGGATAGGTAGTCAGCGAGTCAACACAAGTCGTATCGGGCGCCATCGGATTGGCGAGAAACGACGACTCCACACTCATGACGCAAGGTTTGGCCGGCGAATCATTGGGCAACCCATAAAGGATCAGCGACCCATGACCTCCACCCGGAATGACCAGGTTGGTCGAGTTTTCCAGCGTGCCCGCCACATAGACCGCCCATTGCGGCGAGGTCTTGCCATCGAAGCTCCCGGACAGCACGAGAGTCGGGATGTTGCTGATCGTGATGTCGCGCACGGTGGCGGGCGCCTTCGGAACGTCCCAGACCGCGCAATCCTCGGTCATGAAGGGAAGACCCGAAGGCTGCGACAGTACCGTATCCGGGAAGTTGGGAAATGCGAGCCGCCCCTGGATGAGAATCTGCGATTGCGGCTCGAACGGGACCCATTCGCTGCAGATGACCCCATACATAAGACCATAGCCGACACCGCCGATGAGCGAGGGATCTGCCAGCGTGGCTCGTGAAGTGGCGATTTGCGTCGGCTGTCCCGCCACCAGCTCCTGAATCGCTGACGGAATTGATGGTATCGGAACGATGGGGTCGGGCAGCGAGCCGAGCCAATTGACGATCGCTCCGCCGTCGAGCACCACCTTCACCGGAGCGCCATTGGGGAACGGCGCGGGCACGGTGATCGTTAGAGGATTGGCTTCCAGTTGCTGGACCTGAGCCGTGAAGGTGGCGCTTAGATTGGCGTACTTCGCGAAGCAGGCAGGCTGATTGTTGCAATCGCGAAAGATGTTGTTGATGGCTTCGTTGGCGTTGGTCCAGGTCCATCCGAGCGATGCCGCGGCCGGCGGTACCACCCCGTCGATGATCACACTGCGGATCCCTGTTGGATGATCCCGCATCAGGCTCAATGCGACATCGGTTCCGTAAGACAACCCGTACGCGTTCCACTCCTTGATGTGGAGAGCCTTGCGCAGATCGGCGAAATCGGCGGAGTTTTCGCTGGTATTGAAGGCGCTGAGATCGATCCCCTCGCCGACCAGGCGATCGTGACAGGCCGTGGTCGCCATCACGTGCATCATTCCAGTCTCGGGGTCATCGTAGGGAAGGCCGACGGAGACTGCGTTAAAGGTATCGATCTCGGGGCAGGTCAGCAGCGGCTCGGTGTACAGGACCCCGCGCTGATTCATGATGATGAGATTGCGGTTCTGAGTGAGGCCGAGGCCCGCGAGGAGTGATGCCTGTCCAATCGCATTCGTGCCGGGACCGCCCGCCATATAGACGACGGGATCCGGCGCTGGCGGCTGTGTCTTCGACGGCAAGATCGCGACTGGCAACATGACCTTGCCTTCGCTCCGCTTGCTGCGATTTTCCGGTACCGTAAGGGTGCCGCAGGAGGCGTTGAGTGCCGCGAGCTTCTGGGCCTCCGGCGCGGGACAGGGCCCGGCTTTGAAGGTGGCCGTGGTACTACTGCTTGACGAGCTTCCCGAAGAACTTCCACCGCAGGCCGCGCATCCGAACGCCACGACCAACGTGAGCGTGACAATCCCCCACTTAAATCCTTTAAAAGCCTTCATTCCCCCCAACTTTGTCTAACCGACGCAATTTCGTGATCGGGGCAGTTCACAATTGAGGAATGCAGTGATAATGCTCAGGTTGATTTCTCATGGTCAAGAGCAACTTAGCCATAAGAGGACGCTATTTGACCATGCATGACAGATTGCTGACAAAGCGCAGGCGACAGAACGACGCGTACTGTGCTAGGTGGCGCATGAAACTTCGCCAAGGCAGCTCAATAGCGTTTGCGGTCGCCTTCATGGCATTGACGATTGCCATAGTCACTTCTATCGCGGGATGCGGATCCTCATCGGCAGATGGGGCTACTTCGAGTTTGCTGCCGCGAAATTTCGTCGTTCTGGTTAACCTGGTGACTCAGTACTTCGATGCGATCACCCAACAGCAAAGTACCGGCGAAGATTCAACCGCCCAAGGAAATCCGGTCGCGACGAGAGCGGTGTTTTTTATAAATGACGGCGGCACCCTGCTGGTGACCATCACCGCGGATCGCTACCGCAACACCTCGGACGCCGCCTCCGCCTATCAGACTGCGCTGCAAAAGAGCGAGGCGGTCCCGGGATTCACTCCTATTTCGATTCCTCCGGTGGGGCAGCAATCCTTCGCCGGAAGCGTAACCCAGGGGACGGAGACACACGTTGGTCTGGGCGCGCTGGACGGCAAGTTCGTGTTTGGCGCGACTTTGGCCGGTTTCGATGCCACGCCCGACAATGTGGCGAATCTGGTGGGTCTCGCGCGCGCGCAAGATGCCGCGATCGATGCCGCCACCGCCTGCCAGTAGTCTTCGAGACTGCGGGCGGGCTGAACCTTGGGATACAAGGTCAGAAGTGGCAATTATCCTGCGGGTTGTCTACGTCACAAACCTGTCCGCGCAACAGCGTCGACAACTCGGGCGCAGTAATACTCCCGTTTGCGGCCGGCGTCTTGGTGGCTTTATCGCCAGTGGTGCCAAAGACAGATTTGTAGGCGGGGTCGTCATTTTCCGCTAAATTTCCTGACGCTGGACAATAATATTGAGCAGGGACAAATCCCGCGGGGAAACCCATATAAAGATCGAAGCTGAATTTGTCCTCCAGCGGCCCGCTCACCGACGGATTAAAATTGAAGCACTGTAAGTAGTTGCCGGTCCTGGTAAAGGTCTGGCTGCTGGTGTCGTACGCAAATACATAGAACGAATTTCTCGGCGGTTTCGTACTGTCGCAATTGTAGTTAGGGAGATTCGATCCTAACATTTCGGCGACCGTGCACATGCCCTGACTTGACCAGAAGATAGCAACTGAGTGCGATGCTCCCTGACTGTCCGTCAGCTTGCTCTTGATGTCCGCAAGGAAGGCCGATTCTTCTTTGGGTAAAAACTCAAATAATTTACGGTCCCCGATGATGTCTTGCGGCTTCTTTTGCGGCAGCACACTAGCCGACGGGTAAGCCGTGTAGTAAGGGTTGGTGGTTCCAATACTGCCGTTCGCGTTATACGACGACATCGTATAGACCGAACTCACCGGGCAATTGTTCGCTTGAAAACCCTCGATCATGCTGGGGTAAAGCTCTGCGTGTTGCTGACCTACCCGCAGGAGAGTGTTGGCGAGTTCGCCGCCAGGTTTTTCCTCGGCATGCCTGAAAAGGTAGACGACGGGATCGCATGCCGATGCGACCGGGAGGGTGGAAAAGACCGCACAAAAAGTCAGTAACGCTATAGAACTTCGTAAGCTGAAAACCGCTTGCCTCGAAAGCAATCGTCGAAACATCTATCTCCCCCCTGGGCACCTCAAGTCCCTAATAAATCTACCTGTAGTGACAGTCGGACGCGAACGACTTCTAGTCTACAAGTCGGCCCGCGCCGGTAGCGTCCTGAAAAACCTCTGTCCGGCGGGTCTCGCGCGTGCGCAAGACGCGGCGCTCGATGCCGCCACCGCCTGCCAGTAGTGCTCTAAGAAAATCTCGGTCCAGCCCGCCGCTCAACGTGGCATCCGATGCAACGGCGGCACCTGGGTGAAATCGAGTACGCGATATCCCTCGAGCATGCGCTTGGTTGTTTGCAGCATCTGCGGTTGCGCCTCGTCGCTCGCGGCAACGCTTCGCTCCGCGCCTCCCCAGAACGAAAGCGACGGTTCAGTTGATTTCTTGCGGCATGGTTGCGCGGTAACTGGGGCGGAGGAAACGTTTGCATGCCTGATGAGGAAAATACAGCGTAAAAGGGAGCTACAAAAAGGCCTCCTCCGTTGACGCTCCAATAACGGTCTGGGGAAAACCGATGCTTTGCTTGTCGAAAAAAGAAGCCTACCTGAGCCGTATTCCCAGTCGTCGCATCAACTCGTATGTATTAATCGAATTCACCCCGAAATGTTCTCCGACAATCGGTATCTTAACGTGAGTAGGTTCCGTCCGGGTTTCTAGAGTTACAATTGTCCCATGGTCGTTCTGAGCATGAGCAATTACCCACGGATCTGCCTTGGCCAAAAATTTGGCTACCCACTGGGCTGGACACGAGGTCTTTACATGATCGGCAATCGGAGTAAACGCTCTTTGAACGGTGGCATCTGATTGTACGAACAAGTCCGACTTAACGCTGTCCGCCCATCCCGCCAACCAATCACCCGCTGTTATCTCGGCCAAAACTTCTCTAGGGCTACGCACCAATCCGTCGTGTATTCCTCTCTCCAAACCTTCCCAAAAGCCAGGAGCAATATCGAAGGCATATGGTCCTCGATGTGCCTGAATGAACACGTTCGTATCTAGCCAAAAGAAAGGCATTTACGCACTTGATGATTTCGCTAACTCCGTGGCCAGTTTGGGAATAGTGGGAACCCGAATGTTCAACAGACCAGCGGCCTCGGTGTAAAGCGCGCGATCCGACTGAACCGCATCAATTACGGCTCTCGTAAACAATTTGCCGTTACGTATAAACAAATTTACCCAGAAATCTCCTCCGCCACCCTCCGACCCCCTATAGTAAGCTTGCTCTTCCTGTCGGTATCTGGCCCATGCCACTTCTGGAGCAAGCAAGGCGAGTTCTATCGTGCGCCGCAGTATGACAAGTGAGCTGACTCTAAAATAGCGTAGGGTGTCGGACAAGTTGACATCGAGGCTCCTCGACGGATTCCATCGGCGAGTAAAGTCAACTTGTGGAACTAACAATTCCGTGGCGATAGCATTGCACTTCTGTTCCACCTCCCGACCGTTAAAGTCAGCAGGACTTTCGTTAGAGATGCCCGTTTGGCCAGTCCATATATGAGCCAGTTCGTGTCCGAGCGTGAAAATTTGTGCGGCCTTTGCGTCGCTAGAGTTGATATAGATCAGGGGTGCCAATTTGTCGGCTATGGCGAATCCGCGAAACTCTTTTTCTGAGACGCGGCGACGGGTGTTTCCCGCGACGAGCCCACTTCGCATAACCATGATCCCGACGCGCTCGGCTTTGTCCCCTAAACGACCGATAAAGCTCTCCCAACTGCCAGTTGATTCGCGGAACTGAGGGGTGATACCTAGCGTCCCGGCAATAGCCTCAGCTACCTCACGCGGTGCGCTGTCGAGTGTAAAGCGACCGACGAAAGGTAGGTCTTCGGCGGCCTCACTTTCCCGTAACGCCCGATACCAAGAATGCTTAGCCAAAACGTCGTAGAGCAGATTGATAAATGCTGCGGTCGGAGCGGCGAATTCTACGTCCCGTACGGTGCGAAAATCGGGGAGCTCAATCGGCTCCGAGGGTGGGGTACTAAGAAACAGATACCCGAAAGGGATTTGTAGTTGATTCGCAAGATGCTGGGCCTGACGAAAAGTAGGGCGACGCTCCCCACTCTCCCACAAGGCGATGGATTCAGGCTTTTTATGAAGTTTTTGGGCCAGTTCGTCTTGGCTGATGCGAGCGCGCTCGCGCGCCCATCGCAGAATCGCAGGTGTGACAAATGCTTCGCTTGTGGTGGGCATGTCGCCTCCGTACTAAAATTTTAGACGGATCGACGTTGCTCGCCTGTTAGCGTGGCCGGCGGTCCAGCACCAATCGCGCATAAAGCGATCATGGCCTAATTGAATCAGTCCTCGTCTCTCTTCAAGTTTTAGAAAAACCCCTTCGGAAGCCGCCGAAAGGCCAGCAATCGAATTTTTATTCGTTCGGTTCTTAGTTTTCAACTGCGGTTCAAGTCGATTCCATTTCCACTGGTAGAGCCTGTCAGTACCCCGGCATTCTGCCCAGCTCGGAGGTTGTCAGATCGCGTGGTGAGGATACGTGGTGGTCAGCTTCGGCAGCTTCAGGCCGAGTTGGGAGGCGCGGCGCTCAAGGACAGTCACGTACATCTCGGCGAGTTCCTGGTTGTCGCGCGCCTTGAGCCCATAGCGGATGCAATCGTAGGTGAAACCGCTGCCGGGAGGTCCGAAGAAGTTGACTGCGCGTGGAAGCCATTGTTTCAGCGCGGCCTGCACCGCACGCTTGCCGAATTTGTTGACCGCGTCGCCGAGCAGCTCGGAGGCGAAAATTTCGTGGTCGGCCTCGTCCTCCATGATCAGCTCGGCGGCGGCGCTATGCGGCGCGTAGCTGGAGTCCTGGTAGTTTTCGCCGATCATCATGAGGCCGGTCATGTCGAGCGCGAGCGAGGCCATCAGCAGGTCCATTTCGCCGCTGGCCTTCTCGGCGAAGTAGCGCGGCGCTTCGAATGAGGGGGCTTTCATCAAAGGCAGCATCATGCGGTCGGCGGCCTTCTGACTGACGCCGATTTCTTCGAGCGCGCGATAAACCAGCTTCGCGTGAGTGGTTTCTTCCTTGATGTTTTTCTCGATGACGCCACGCAGCGCGGGATCGTCGCCGCAGGTTTCCCTTGCGCGCTCGTAACCGAAGGCGGTCAGCTTCTCAGCCATCGCGTGCGCGGCGAGCAGGCGCACGAGGATTTTTTGGTAGTGGGGATCAATGCGGCCGGACCGAAGTTCGGCCGCATTTATTTCTCGTGGCGCGTACTGACGCCGGATCGGCATTTACAAAATCGTTCCTAGTGAACGTTCTTTGAAGGAAGCACCACGGTCGCGCTACCGGGGGTAGTCTTTTCACCCTTGGAGTTTTCCAACCAGATTTCGCAATCGACCATATGATGGCCGCCCTCGACATATTTCTTACTTACGCGACCGCGGCAGGCGACCTTGGTGCCCGGCTGATCCATCCCGCGATACTGCACGCCGAGTTTTTTGACCCATCCGTGATTGCCTGCAAAATCAGTCGCGAGCTGGCCGAGGAACGCGTTCTTGAGCGCGCCGTGCAGGATGACCCCGGGGAGTTTGTTCGCGAGCGCGAAATCCTTGTCGTAGTGGATTTGATAGAAGTCGCCGGACGCGCCCGCATACTTGACGAGCTGCTGAGTGGTGGGATTTTTCTCCAGCGGACCGAGCTCGGTGCCGACTTCGACATCTTCAAAATATCGCTGCTGCGCCATCGTCGTGCTCCTTAGTAGCGGATTCCGGTTGAGCGCTGCGTCACGCACAACTCGCCGAACTGGTTGGTATAGGTGGTCTCGATAGTGGTGAAGATCATCGGGCCGAGGCGGCCTTCAGACTCGCGCAGGTCAACCAGCTTCGATTGCACGGTGATGCGATCGCCGGGACGAATCGGCTGGAAATATTCCCAATCGGAGCCGCCATCGAGGCCGCGGAATTCGGCGCCGAGGCCCTTGAGCTGCACGTTAGGGATAGGCGAGCCCATCGAGCGGCAAAAGGTCGGCGGCGCGACCATCCCGCCGAAGACGTGGCGCGCCTCCTTTTCGTCATTGAACAGCGGATTGGGATCGCCAATCGCCTCGGCAAAGCGGCGGATGGCGCCGCGCTCGACATCGTAGCTGCGCGCCTCGCCGACCGTGCCGATTTGCTTGCGTGCTGCTTCGTCAACAATCTTGTTGGCCATGGATGTGATCCTCTCGTTGAATTCGGTGGTAATTTGTTCATACCACAGGCGCCGCGATGTCGTATAATCGGAGAATAACATCAACCATCGAAGGGGAACTATCATGGCGAAACTCAGCCCCGATCAAATCACCGACAAGCTCAACGCGCTGCCGGGATGGGAGCGCAAAGGCGAAGCGATCGCGAAACAGTACACCTTCAAGGCGTTCATGGACGGGATCCGGTTCCTGAACCGCATCGCGGAGATCGCGGAACAGATGGACCATCATCCGGACGTCACTATCAACTACAGAAGGATAACCTTCACGCTATCGACGCATGACCAGGGCGGCATCACCGAGAAGGACTTCAAGCTGGGCGAGGCAATCGAGCGGGAGTTCTCCAAGCAAGCGTGAATTCACCCCGATTGCGGAACCGCGACCGCATCCGCCGCGTTCTACGATATGATGGCATTCGCGCAGGAGGATGCATGATCCCTCGACGAAACTCGCTTTTGATATTCGCGACGCTGGTTTTCGCCGCCGCTCTCAGCCTACCCGCGGTCGCGCGCGCGGTGGATGGCGCGGCGCCCGGACTGGAGACGGCAACCTTCGCCGGTGGATGCTTCTGGTGCATGCAACCTGCCTTCGATCACATTCCCGGCGTGGTCTCGACGACGGTCGGATATACCGGCGGCGACAAGGATCATCCCACCTACGAGGAAGTTTCCGACGGCGGCACCGGGCACGCCGAATCGATCGAGATCACCTTCGATCCGAAGAAGGTCAGCTATCAGAAACTGCTCGATGTCTTCTGGCACAACGTCGATCCAACCTCGCGCGATCGCGAGTTCTGCGACGTTGGGCATCAGTATCGCACCGCGATTTTCTTCCATGGACCTGAACAGGAAGCAGAGGCGAAAGCGTCGGAGAAACAAATCGAGGAGACCAAGCCGTTCCCGGAAAAGATCGTGACCGAGATTGTTCCCGCATCAACCTTTTGGCCGGCCGAAGACTATCATCAGGATTATTACCTGAAGAATCCGGTTCGCTATAAATTCTATCGCTACAATTGCGGACGCGATCAGCGTCTGCGCGAACTATGGGGCGCCGCCAGCGGCGGCCACTGAAACCACTTACCCCTTACGAGGGACGTAATGCTGGACGCCCTGGCCAGCATGGTCGATCTCGCGAATCAGATCGGCCAGGTCGCGCGGATTGTTCACGAAATCTATTTCCGACGTATCAACGACCAGCAACGGCGCCTCATCATAATAGAAGAAGAAGTCACGATACGCGGTCGAAACCCGCTCGAGGTACTCGTAGCTGATATCGCGCTCGAAATCGCGATTGCGCCTCCGCAGCCGCTCCGCCAGCACCTCCGTCCGCGCGAGGAGATATACCACCAGGTCCGGCCTCGCCATCTGGGAATCAAGCAGCTTGTAGACCTGCTCATATAAAACCAGTTCATCCGGCGCGAGGTTCAGATTCGCGAAGATGCGATCCTTGGCGAATAGATAATCCGCCACGGTCGCCTGTTCCAACAGTGGATGCTGGACCAGTTCGCGTTGCTGATTGTAGCGTGTGAGCAGGAAGTAGAGTTGGACCGGGATCGCGTACTTCTCGGGATCTTCGTAGAAGCGCGCGAGGAACGGATTTTCGTCCGCTTCCTCCAGCAGCAGGCGGGCGTTGAGTTCGCGTGCGAGCACCTGCGCCAGCGTGGTTTTGCCGACGCCGATCGGACCTTCGAGCGCGATATACGCGCGCCGCTCCATCAGCCCCTTGCGCTCGGGCTTGGGCTTTTTGGCGGGCGCCGCGCGCTTGGGCGTTTCCGGCAGGCCGAGTTCTAATGATGTTTTTTTGCTTCGGCGCGAAGTTTATTCACCTCTGCATCCGGCGCGCCCGCGCGCTCCATTAAGTCCGCCGCGGTCGAATAGTCGGGTGGATCCTGATGCAACGACAGCTGCGCCAATTCCATATTGGCGGTTTTGTTGTCGGGATCGAACGTCAGCACATCGTTGAGCAGGGTCGAGAGCATCTGCGAGGCCTGCGGACCGCCCTTCTGCGCGGCCTGACCTGCATTATGCATAACCGCATCGACGGCAGGGTCGAGTTTTTCCTGCTTGGTCGCGAGCGCGAGCAGCATGTACCCACGCACTGCCTGATCGTACGTCTTCATCGCATCGTCGTACTTCTGTTGCTGGGCCTGCTGATCGGCCTGCTGGACCACCGCGGCGACCCCCTGGCGCAAGTCATCGATCATGTGATCGATGGTCGCCTTCGACAGGTTCGCTTTGCCGGCTTCCTGCAGCGCGCCCTTCAGATCGGACATCCCCTCCGTCACATCGCCGGACTTGATGGTATCGAGCGCGGTGTCGGCTTGCTTGGTGAGCTGCTGCAGATGGCGGTAGTAGCTCGCCTTGCCGCGCATCCTCTGGTCAGTCGGGTCGAGCGCGGAGGCGGCCATGTATTCCTTGCCCGCCTCATCGTAGTCGTGCAGGACTTCGTCGACATTGGCGAGCGAGCGGTGCGCGTCAAGCAGATTGGGATCAGCTTTGACCGCTTCGCGAAGCTCACTCTGTGCCTCTTTGACGAGGTTCATATCGTGGTCGCCGCCTTGAAACTTGGCTAGCAGATCCTCGGCTTTGTTGTAATGCTTCTTGGCCGGCGAGCATCCCGCGGCGGCAAAAATCATTGTGAGAAGCGCCAAGGCAAGAGCGCGCTGAGTTCCCTTTCGCATCACCTTTTCCTTTTCGTGTGAGTCGAGGTGGTCCCCAACCCTCGAACGACGGAAGAGTTTCTATGCCGATGGTGCAAATTGTCAAGCGCGCGTCAGCAACGCTGACGCGCGTCCTGAGCGCTTCGCGAAGGGCCTCGGAAGAAGATTTTCAAGATGCGTTATGGAGGGAACTAATCGGCGGTCATCTCAATCGGCAGTCATCGGCAGCGGGAAATGCACCCGCTCCTTCGCGACGCTGAGCAGCTCGACCGCGGCGCCCCGATTCTTGAACGCGCCGATGATCTCCTCGACCAGCCATTCCGGCGATGACGCGCTCGCGGTCAGCCCCAGCGACTTCACGCCGGCCAGCATCTCGGGCTCGACATCCGCCATCGAATCGATCAGGAATGCACGCGCCCCGCGCATTTTTGCAACTTCCACGAGACGATTCGCATTGGAACTCTGCTTGGAGCCGACCACCAGGATCGCCTCGCTAAGCTGGACCAGTTCCTTCACTGCGTTCTGGCGGTTCTGGGTCGCATAGCAAATGTCGTCGGTCTTCGGCGTCGCCATCTTCGGGAAGCGGCGCTTGAGGATTTCGAGGATGTCGCGAGTATCGTCGATACTGAGCGTGGTCTGGGTCACCGCCGCGACCCGTTCCGGATCGGGAAGCTGAACCTTCTCGGCTTCCTCGACGCTTCCCACCAGGACGACCTTGCCGGGCGCAACGCCGAGCGTGCCTTTCACTTCCTCATGACCAGCGTGGCCGACAAGGACAACTGTACGACCTTCGCTGGCGTAGCGCTCGACTTCGAGATGGACCTTGGTCACCAGTGGGCAGGTCGCATCGATGACGCGCAGGCCGCGATCCTTGGCGCGATCCCATTCGCTGGGCGCGACCCCATGCGCGCTAAAAATCACTCGCTGGCCTTCCGGAACCTCGTCGAGGGTTTCTACAAAAATCGCGCCCTCTTTTTCCAGCCCCTCGAGCACGAAGCGGTTGTGCACTATCTGATGGCGTACGTATAGAGGACGCCCGTAAGCGCGCAGAGCGCTGCGGACCGCCTCGACCGCGCGATCGACACCGGCACAAAAACCTCGGGGCTCAGCGAGAATGATTTTTTCAACCACAGTTTGGCCTAATGGCATTCCTTGAGGAGATATAGAAGCCTGTCCGAGAGGTCAATAAGCCCTCAAATTATACTCAATCTGAAAAATTCTCGCTATTTAGCAGCATGCGCATGTGGCGGATGCGACGTCTGGCATCCAATCCACACCTCGCCGCCCTCGAAATGCTCCTTCTTCCAGATCGGCACGATTTCCTTCAAGCGGTCAATCGCAAACCGGCACGCTTCGAACGCCTCTGCGCGATGAGGCGCCGAAACAGCTATCGCCACCGAGGTCTGGCCGATTTCCACCACGCCGACACGATGCGTGATCGCGATGCGAGTGATCTCCCATCGCCTGCCCGCCTCATCCGCGAGCTTGCGAATCTCCGACAGCGCCATCGCCTCGTAGGCCTCGTACTCCAGCCTCAGCACTTTGCGCCCGACGTTGTTCTCGCGGGTGGTACCGACGAAAGTACAGATCGCGCCCGCGAGGGGATCCGCGACCTCGGCTTCGAGTGCGGAAACATCGATGCGATCGCGGACAATCCTGATGCTGCCGATCCATGGCGACGCATCGGAGCCGCCGCTGACCGGGGGAATGAAAGCGATCTCGTCGCCCGGGCGTGGACGATAATCGTCTTCGACATATTCCTGATTGACTGCGAAGCGGACCGCATCACGATGGCCCTCCAGCGCGGGAAACTCGGCCTTCAGCCGCTCCCAAATCTGCGCGACGGTCGCATCATCGGAAAAGTCGCGGGTCAGCTCGGGAGAGCCCGCGCGTTCGCGCAAAGTGGCAAAGAGTCGAATCGTGAGGCGGTTCATTGTGGATTCGCCAAGTCGACCAGATGGCCAAGCTCGGGAAGGATCAATTTTTCCATGGCCAGCCCGCATCCGCCAGTCGAGCCGGGCAGCGCGGCGAGGAATTTTCCGTCGCGCATGCCCGCGACGGCGCGACTCGCCAGCGCAGCCGATCCGATCTCCTGATACGACAGCATCCGGAACAGCTCACCGAAGCCTGGAAGCTCGGTGCCGAGCATCTTCTTAACCACATCAGCGGTGACGTCGCGTGGAGCGACTCCGGTACCTCCGGTGACGATAATCGCATCGAGGCCCGCGAGATTCTCGGTGATAGCAGCCGCGATGATGTCGGCCTCATCGCGCACGATGCGGTAGAACTCGACGCGATGACCGGCCGCCTCGAACAGCTGTTTGATGAGCTGGCCGCTCTTGTCGTCGTCGGGCGTGCGGGTATCGCTCGCGGTCAGCACGCCCACTCTGAGATTGGCGCGCGCATGGCGCTTATGTTCCTGTACACTCAACCATCCAACCTTTACATTACCGAGGCGTTCAGAAAAGTGGCAGTCGCGAGCCTCGGACCCAGATGAATCGAATGAAAACTCTTCTGCAGCCCAAAGTGATCGTCGTCATCGTAGCAATCGCCGCGCTGATTGCTTTCGGACACTACTTCCACCTCGGCGAGGTGTTCTCCGCGATGCTCGATCGCATTCGCAACATGGGCGCGCTCGCGCCGGTACTCTTCATCATCCTGTACATCATCGGCGCGGTGTTGTTCGTGCCGGGCTCGATTCTCACCATCGGCGCGGGGGTATTGTTTGGCCTGCTATGGGGCTCGATCTATGTTTCGATCGGCGCAACCATCGGCGCCACCGCGGCGTTTCTGATCGGGCGTTATCTCGCGCGAGACTGGGTCCGCGGACAACTGGAGGGCAATCGGAAATTCGCCGCGATCGATCAGGCAGTCGGGCGGGAAGGATGGAAGATAGTCCTGATGACGCGCCTCTCGCCGGTATTTCCATTCAACCTGCTCAACTATGCCTTCGGCCTGACCGCGGTGAGTCTGCGCGACTACTTTCTGGCGACATGGATCGGCATCATGCCGGGCAGCGTGCTGTATGTGTATATCGGCTCGCTCGGCGGCACGCTTGCGGCATCCTCGGCGGCGCATCAGACGCCCGCCCGATGGGTGCTTAGAATCGTCGGCCTCGCGGCAACGCTGGGAGTTGCGATTTATGCCGGGCGGATCGCCTCGCGCGCGTTGAACGAAAGCGCTGAGCTCGACGTCGCATCATCATAGGAGAACACTTCGATGGGACATGAGGCGCTCGCGACCGCGCCGCTCGACGATCACAACCTCCGGCTGCTCTCGAGTGTGCGGCCCGACGGATGGCAAAATCCCACACCCGCACCGCGCTACAACATGGTGGTAATCGGCGCCGGAACCGCGGGCCTCGTAACGGCGGCGGGCGCGGCGGGCCTCGGCGCGAAGGTTGCGCTCATCGAGCGCGACCTGATGGGAGGCGACTGCCTCAATTTCGGATGCGTCCCGTCGAAAGCCTTGATCGCGGCAGCGCGGGCGGCCGCCTCGGCGCGCAATGCGAAACGCCTCGGTGTCATCGTACCCGACGGCGTGCGCGTGGATTTTCCCGCGGTGATGGCGCGCATGCGCACAATCCGCGCAGACCTCGCGACCATAGATTCAGCCGCGCGCTTCAAGAGCCTCGGCGTCGATGTCTTCCTCGGCGATGCTCGATTCACCGGCCGCGACAGCATCGACGTTGGAGGTGCGAGGCTGCGATTTTCGCGCGCGACCATCGCGACGGGTGCTCGCGCGACGGCGCCGCCGATCCAGGGCCTCGCCGAAGCCGGCTATCTGACGAATGAAACGGTTTTCTCCCTGAGCGATTTGCCCCGTCGGATGGTCGTGATTGGCGCGGGCCCCATCGGATGCGAACTCGCGCAGACGTTTCAGCGCTTCGGCTCCCAAGTCACCTTGCTGGAGGTCGCGCCGCAGATCCTGATCCGTGAAGATCGCGACGCCGCGAAGTTGATCGAGACGGCGCTGACTCGCGATGGCGTGCGCATCGTGACGGATTGCAAGATCGAGCGCGTCGAGAAACGCGACGCCGGCAAAATATTGATCACACCCGCGGAAGAAATCGCGGCGAATGAAATCCTGATCGGCGCCGGACGCGCGCCGATCGTCGAAGGTCTCAACCTCGAAGCGGCAGGCATCGAGTACGATCGCGCGGCGGGTGTGAGGGTCAACGACTATCTGCAAACCACCAATCCGAACGTCTACGCGATTGGCGATGTCGCCTCGCCCTACAAATTTACCCACGTGGCCGACGAACACGCGCGCATCGCAATTCGCAATGCGCTGTTTTTCGGTCGCGCGAAAGCGAGCGCGTTGATCATTCCATGGTGCACCTACACTGACCCGGAAATCGCGCATGTCGGCATGTACGAGCACGAGGCTGAAAAGAAAAGCATCAAGGTCAAGACGTTTGTGCAGCAACTGGCGGAGGCCGACCGCGCGGTCCTTGATGGTGAAACCGACGGCTTCGTGAAAGTTCACGTGCAGGACGGCACCGACAAAATCCTCGGCGCGACGATCGTCGCGAGCCACGCCGGCGATCTGATTTCCGAAATCACCACCTCGATGAAAGCCGGCCTCGGACTGGGAAGCATCGCGAGCGTGATTCATCCATATCCGACGCAGGCCGCGGCGATCAAAAAGGTGGGCGACGCCTACAATCGCACCCGCCTGACGCCCTTCACCAAACGCCTGTTCGAGCGCCTTCTCGCGTGGCGCCGCTAACATTGGGCGGTCAGATATCGACGCTGTGTCGGTAGCGTGAATAGCGTCGCTGGCGGTTTGGGCCGATTCAAAAAAGTCCTTGATTCTCCTAGCTTTAATGGGTTTGTTTTTGCACTTTTATGATCTCGTGCCCCGCTCCAAAAACGCTGACGGCGCCCCGAAGGGCGCCGCTCCGCCTAAGGATAGCATTTCCTCCAATCTGGCGCATCGGTGGTCACAGCGGCCGCTAGTTTACATCTGCGGATTTCATCGGCGGGGCGAGCGCGGCCGCGAGGAATGGTTTCGCTTCGCTCGTAATATCGAGGCCCGGATCGAGCTTCTTGCCCAGCCCCTCGCATACCATCATCGAAACGTTGAGCACCGTGTAACGCCCATCGAGGCGCATTCCGTACCGGCGATAGATGTCGAAAAATTTTCCGATCGCGACTGACATCTCGATTTCACCCAGCGGCTGATTGACGAAGCGCGTCAAATATTCGCTGATTTCGCGCTCGTACTCGGCGTACTCAAAATCCAGGTTGTGCTGGGTGAGGTCGTACATCTGCTTCGCCAGCTCGCGGCCCATTCCGTTAGCCATGTAGAACATGGTCTGCGCGAACATCAGCCGGTCCTCGTCGGTCAGTTCAGCGGTTAGCCCGAGGTCGAACAGCACGATGCGATGGTCGCGCATGAAGCGGAGGTTGCCCGGATGCAGGTCGGCGTGGATGAAGCCGTCGATGAAGGTCATCTTGCAAAACACGCGCATCCCGAGGCCGGCAACTTTTTTCGGATCGATTCCGACCGCGACCAGATCGCGCTCGCGATAGCCCTCGACCCATTCCATCGTCAGCACGCGCTCGCTGGAGAGATTTTCGTAGACGCGCGGGAACACCACGTACGATTCGCCGGCGAAGTTGGCGCGAAAGCGCAGGTTGTTCGCGGCCTCGCGACGGAAATCCAGCTGGCGATTGATGGCATCGCAAAATTGACGCGCTGATGCGACCGGCGACACCATCCGCTTCGAGGGGATCAGCTCGATCCCATGCGCGATGCCAAGGATGATCGAGCGGTCGAGCTCGGCCCATCGCGCGATCGAGGGACGCCGCACCTTGATCGCGAGCGCCTCGCCGGTTCCCTTCAGCTTCGCGCGATGCACCTGCGCGACCGAAGCGGACGCGATCGGCACAACCTCAAAGTTATCAAAGAGCTGATCCAGGGGATGGTGCAAATCCCCCTCGATGATGCGGCTTACTTCCGCAACCGGGAACGGCTTCACGTTCTCCTGGAGCTGGACCAGTTCCGCGATCATTTCCGAGGGAAGCAGGTCGGGCCGCGTGCTCATGATTTGGCCAACCTTGACGAAGGTGGCGCCGAGGCCCTCCAGCATCCGCCGCAAGGCGCGACCCAACGCCCGCCGTGCGGCGGCCTTGCTGATGCGGCGATCGCGAATGCTCTCGATGATGAAGCGCCGGCAGAAAACGCCAACGCCGATGACGCCCCAAACAAACATTTGGAGGGAGCGAAAGGCGAGCGAGACCATCCGGTAGAAAGATTCCATCGCCGCGAACTACCGGAAGCGCGCCGAAACTATCCGAGGCGCAGATTGAATGCCTGCGGTCCCTTCTCGCCGGGTCGCACGTCGAACTGTACCCGCTCGCCCTCGCGCAAATCCTCGAAGTAGACTTTGGGGGACAGGCGCGAGCGATGAAAAAACACCTCGTCGCTGCCGTCGTCGGGCGTGATGAAGCCGAAGCCTTTGTCCTTAACTACTTTCTTGATCGTTCCGGTCATATTAATTTTCCCTCGACTCCGCTGCGCTCCGCCTCAGGGCCGCTGCGCGGCGGCTACGCCCGCTTCGCGACCCAGTTGGAGCATTACACTGGTTGAGGTTACGTCGCGTACGCCTTATGTAAAAGAGGACCCGAATCCACCTGATGCGAGGGACGCGTGCTCAAGGCAGTTACGCTCAAGGAAATCGAAAAAATCTTCGCGGTCATCGAACCGATGGGCATCTCACGCGAGGCGATCGTGATCCCCCTTCGGACTGAGAGCCCCGGGCGCGTCAGTATCGATAAGGCTGGCAAGCTCGAAGTCATTGTTGACCGCGACGAGGATTTCGACGTGTGGATCAAAGGCCTCGAAGCGAAGATTCGTACTGTGATGGACAAAGGTTGAGGGGATTACCGAATGAGCAACTATCTGGAGGACTTTTCGCCCGGACAAGTTTTCAAGCACTGGCCGGGCCGCACCATCAGCGAGGTCGACAATACCTGGTTCACGTTGCTGACGATGAACACCAACCCGATTCATTTCGACGCGGCCTATGCGGCGAATTCGCAGCACGGCAAATGCCTCGTCAATGGCCTGCTGGTACTAGCGATCGTGGTCGGAATGAGCGTCAAGGACATCAGTGAAACCGCGATCGCCAATCTGGAATACGAATCGGCGCGCCATACCGGGCCGACCTTCGCGGGCGACACGCTGTACTCGGAAACCAAGGTGCTCGAGGTGACGCCCTCGACGAGCAAAAACGATCGCGGAATCGTTTATGTCGAGACGCGCGGCTTTAATCAGAAAAACGAGACCATCATGATGCTGCGGCGCAAAGTCCTGGTCCCGCGCCGCCCTGTTCCTCGCGCATCGTAGCGCGTCATTTGTCGAGGTTCACTTTTTTCAGCAACGCGATGAAGCGCGGGTCGGCGCGCAGCGGGAACCATCCAGGCATGACCTTAAGATCGACAAGGCATCCGCTGCGTTCCTGGTACGCCTTTTCCAAGAGGTCAGCGCAGTGTTCTTCTCCCCGAGTGCGAGATAGATCGATGCCGGCCGACACGGCGAAACATATGTCTGCGCCGATAGCCGATTAAGCTGGTCGATGACTTTGTACGCCTGAGCTCGATTTCCCGTCATGGCGTAGTCAGCACCGATTATAGCTATTGGCGCCGGACCGGGTTCAATCGCGACACCCTTTTCCAACGCTTTCAACGCCTCGCGCTGATTTCCCGTCCCGTCGTAACTAAAGCCGAGGCAATAACTGTAGGCGGGCCAGTAGTTGGGGTCTATCTCGATCGCCTTGCGGCATTGCTCCAGGGCCTTCGGATAGTCTTGTCGAACGTTGAGCACCTGACCGAGCGCGGCGTAGTTCCACGGAGAGAGCGGATCGAGCTGTTGCGCGCGTTTCAGTTCCCCCTCGGCTTCCTCGAAACGCCCCTGGAATAGAAGCATGTATCCATACAAACCATGCGCGTAGGCAGTTCCGGGCTCCAACGCGATTGCGCGACGATTTTCTTTCTCCGCCGCGATCCAGTCGTAATCGTAGTTCCAGTAGATGATGCCGAGCTGCGAATGCGCCATCGCAATATTGTCGTCGAGTCGCAGCGCGGTGGTGAGGAGCTGTTTCGCCGTGGGCATCGCTTCCTGGTTGGAAAGGACCAGGTCTGCGGCAGTGACGTAGTAGGTGGCCAAGCCGATATAGCCCCATGCATGCCCGGGAGCGATTTTGATCGCCTGCTCGAAATATTCTCGACCTTTTTGCATTCCGCCGCCGGTCTGCTTCGTTACAAAGTAGAAACCCTTGAGGATTGCCTCGAGCTCGTGAGGGTCGACTGGATGAGGCTTAGCGAGGCGCGCCTGCTCATCCGGCGTCAGCTCGACATTGATCTGGCGCGCGATCGTCGAGGCCAGCTCGTCCTGCAAAGTCATCACGTCGCCGGTGTCACGCTCATAACTTTCCGCCCACAGATGTTTGTCGGACGGCGCATCGATCAGCTGGGCGGTGATTCGCACCTTGTCGCCAACCCGCAGGACCGTGCCCTCGACGATGGTATCAACCTCGAGCACCTTGGCGATTTCGGCCAGTCGCTCGCGATGCTCGCCCTTGAACCTCATCACCGAGGTCCGCGAGATGACTCGGAGTCCGCTGATTTTTGCGAGATCGGTAATCAGCTCGTCGGTCATGCCGTCGGCGAAATACTCCTGTCCGGGATCGCCGGAGAGATTTTCCAGCGGAAGGACGGCGATGGTATGGACAGTGGGCGAGCTGGGCCGGTTACTGGAGCCCTCGCCCATCCACCTCCAGATCAAGAGCGCTGCGATGAAGACCAACGCCGACATCGCACCGGCGCCCACCGTCTTGACCGAAGTATGCGGACGGAGGGCTGGCTGGGGTGGCTTGCAGAGCTCTGCTTCCTCGGCGAGCGAGACGACGCGTCCGCCGTGCGCAAACGCATCCGCGGGGCCGGAAGGCGGTTCGAACGATTCAGGCTCGGGTCGCGCCACATAAATCTGCGGCGGCGCGACTTCATTTTTACCATTGCTTACCGATTGGTCGCCCGGCGTTTCGCGCTGAGTCTCGTGCAATGACGCAATGAAGCGATAGCCCTTGGTGGGAACCGTCGCGACGAAGCGCGGAGTTTCCGCGTCATCGCGCAGCACCTGGCGGATCTTTCGGATCGCGGCGTTGATGCTGTTATCGGTGTCGAGAAAAACGTCCTTGCCCCAGATCCGTTCGAGGATTTCCTCGCGCGTCACCAGTTGTCCTGGTCTCTCCGCCAGCAGGAAGAGCAAGTCGAGAGGAATGCGCTCGATCCGCGCCGGGCGCCCCTTGCGGCGGAGTTGGTAGGCGCTCCGGTCGAGCTCGAAATCCGCAAATCGGCAGATATCTGCGGGCATTTCCGGCGCCCTCCTAGGCCGACACTAATTGTCACGCGCGCGAAAAGATAGCCGCGGATTCCTTCATAAAATCATCAGGAAACCTTCAGTTGCCCACTATTTCTCCTCGGTTCATTTCCACCGATGATGCGCGGCGCAACCAGAAGGCCCCGGTTACTCCGGGCCTTCACGACCGAGGGAGAATGCCGTGAATCGAACCGCCGATGCTCTGGGCAGCAGCGCCTCAGGTGGGACCTCAGAACGTGGACCCCGGTTCGGCCCGATCGGTACCAGTATGGAGGCTCAGGAGCTTACGTCGGCGAACAGCGGCCTATTCGACGACCGTCAATCGCCCCTCGCAACAGAGTTGGAGATGATTTTATGAGCAAGTTCAAGTTCATTACGGCAATGGGTATGGTCGCGCTCCTGTCCATTGTGGTTTCCGCCATCGGCGTAGCCGCAGGCGACCGAACCTTCACCGTCACGGGGCAGGAGACTGGCACGACGACCTCGGTTCCGGTCGATATCTTCGGGACTAGCTGCACCCAATTCAACGGCGCCACCTTCTGTACGGGAACCTCGGCGCTGGGCATTTTCTCAGGCTCGTCGTCGGGCGGCCCGTCCAGCGGTCCGTATACGGGTCAGGCGCTTACCGAAACGGTGCCGGTCGTGGGTACTGGATGCGCCACCGCGCCGAGTACAATTCAGGCCTGCACCATCGGAAAGAACAGCGAGGGTTGTTTGTTCACCTACGTCAACCCATCGTCACCGGTTGGGGGTGCGCTGGTTGATCGGCACGATTTCACTGGGGAGTTGTCCTTCTACTACGTTACCGGAGGCAGCCTCTGTCTGGACACAAATACCGGTGCATACGAGGGTACCAGCATGACTACCTGCTATGGCGGAACGGGCAAGGCATCCTCCGGCTGCTTTGGAACAACCAACCTTACGACAACCTTTACCGGCGCAATTTTGCTCTCGGATCAGGCTGGAAACGGCTTCAATTGGTTTTCCGATACCTACACCGGGACCGGAACTAAGTAACCATTTCTCCAACGGCGGCGGAGCATGGCGGCTCCGTCGCCGTTCTATATCGGCATTTCAGCCTTCAGACAGAGTTTGGAAGCGGCCGCGCTGGCATCCTGAAATCGAGGTGTCGTCCAGCGATCTAAAAGTGAATGTCCGGCCACCCGTCATCGTCACATGAAGGCCGGTAACAAATATTTAACACGATCGTCATCAAAGCATTGATCGACAGGAGATTTGCGCTAAATTTGCTCTTCTAAATTTCGTTCTCAGCCTAACCGGCCGGGATCGAAGGGCTCAAAAAAAAGGAAAATCTGCATGAGGGAGCGTTAGGGAAAAGAATGGCCGAACAAGCTGCGGTGATCCGCACCGTCTACGATTACCCCGTCGCCGCGCATCTATGCACCGACGGAATCGTACGCAACATCAAACTGGTTCGCCGCAATGGCAGCCAGCCGCAGGGCACGTGCACCCAGTGCCAGACCTCGTTTCAGTATGTCAAACCGAAGGCCTCCCTCGTGCGTCATTTCGACGAGGGCGGCGTGACGCACTTCTAGACCATCGCGGGCGCGGACCGAACGCGCTCGCAATTCGCACAAATCAATGACGCTACGGTGGCGGCGCTCCCGCCACCGTAGGCGCTTTGGAGACGCTGACCTCGCATACCGCCCCGCTCGGACATTTGCTAACTTGCGGATGATGTTCGCCCGCCGGCCAGACGCTCGCGCTGAAGGCGCATTGGAACGCTTCGCGCGCGAGGCCCTCATTTACGGGGTATTACTCAGCGTAGCCGTGATCATCTACCTGATCATCCGTGAGTACGGCATGCGGCTTCCCGCGCCCACCCGCCCCACCGCTCAACTTGGGGTCGCTGCCGGTCCCGCGGGCGGGCATGACGCCGACGTGATGGTTCATATTTTGGTGGCGCTCTCGGTGGTGATCGCCTTTGCGCGCCTGGGCGGAATGCTCTTTCGATTCCTGCACCAACCCGCGGTGGTGGGCGAAATTATGGCGGGCATCATGCTCGGACCGTCGCTGCTCGGTCGCATCTGGCCGCAGGCTTTCACGTATCTGCTGCCCCCGGTGGTGGCGCCGTTCCTGGACGTGCTCGCCCAGCTGGGGATCATCTTGTACATGTTTTTGGTGGGTCTCGAGCTTGACCCGAAGCTGGTGGGGCGACAAGGACATGCCGCGGTTGCGATCTCGCACGCCAGCATCGTCACGCCATTCCTGCTCGGAACCTTGCTGGCGTTGGTGTTGTATCCGCAGGTCGCCGCTGCGGGCGTACCGTTCACCGGCTTTTCGTTGTTCGTGGGCGTCTCGATGTCGGTGACGGCGTTCCCAGTGTTGTCGCGGATTTTAACCGACCTTGGAATCCAGAAAACCCCGCTGGGGATATTGGCGCTAACCTGTGCCGCGGTGGATGACGTAACCGCCTGGTGCCTGCTTGCGGTGGTGGTCGGGGTGGTCGAGTCACATGGGGCAGGCAGTCTGATTACCGCGGCAATGGCAATTGTCTACGTCGCATCCATGCTGGTCCTCGTACGGCCCACTATCGTTCGATTGACGTTGAGAAACGAAAGCACTGCCCGCCTGACCCAGGGAATGATGGCGATTGTGTTTGTGCTGTTGCTGCTCTCGGCGCTGGCTACCGATCTTATCGGCATTCACGCGATGTTCGGCGCGTTCGCTCTCGGCGCGATCATTCCGTCGGACAGCAAGCTCGCACGCGACATGACGGAACGGCTCGAAGACGTATTGGTAGTGTTGCTGTTGCCCACATTTTTCGCCATTACCGGCCTTCGCACTCGGATCGGTCTCGTTAGCGGAGCGGAGGCGTGGCTGCTATGTGGACTCACCATCGTGGTCGCCTCGATTGGCAAGTTCGGTGGCAGTTTCGTGGCCGCGCGGATGACGGGCCTGGGCTGGCGCGACGCCTCCGCGTTGGGAGTATTGATGAACACGCGCGGGCTGGCGGAATTGATCGTGCTTAACATCGGCCTGCAACTCAGGGTCATCAACCCCCGGATGTTTGCCATCCTGGTGGTCATGTCGCTGGTCACGACGCTGGCCACCACACCGATCCTTCAGCTGATCAGAAGCGATGAGGTAGCTGAGGAGGAGTCCGAACCGCGGTCGCAACTCCATAAACCGCTTGATTTGCGCAGGCGCTCGCTCCGCGGCGACCCCGGCTAAGGTGATGCGGTGTTGGAGTAGCCTTGGGAGCAGCGCTCGCTTCGCGCCTCGCTTCAAACATTACTGTGGCGGTGAACCTGCCGCCGTCGGTGCTTTGGAGATGCTCGCCTCGCGTTTGCGGACTTCTGGATCGTCCTCGGACTACGCTTTGCTCCGCCCTCGGAGCGGCTCCGCCGCGGCTGCGCCCGCTTCGCGCCTCGCTTCAAACATTACTGTGGCGGTGAACCTGCTGCCGTCGGTGCTTTGGAGATGCTCGCCTCGCGTTTGCGGACTTCTGGATTGTCCTCGGACTACGCTTTGCTCCGCCCTCGGAGCGGCTCCGCCGCGGCTGCGCCCGCTTCGCGCCTCGCTTCAAACATTACTGTGGCGGTGAACCCGCTGCCGTCGGTGCTTTGGAGATGCTCGCCTCGCGTTTGCGGACTTCTGGATCGTCCTCGGACTACGCTTTGCTCCGCCCTCGGAGCGGCTCCGCCGCGGCTGCGCCCGCTTCGCGCCTCGCTTCAAACATTACTGTGGCGGTGAACCCGCTGCCGTCGGTGCTTTGGAGATGCTCGCCTCGCGTTTGCGGACCAAAATGATTTTAGTCCCCTTGTAAAAGCGTTGTAATTGCACGCCTACCAGCAGCATGTCCTGCGATGGATCAAACCATGCGGCAAGCTTCGGGATAAAGGGCTGGATCACCAGGGTCCAGAATCCGAAATTCGGTTTGATGTCGATCTGCTCAAGCTCGCCGGGATATTCGATCCAGGTTTGCGGGTGTGGCTTCAATTTCACGTCGACCGCGATAAGCCTGGGGGTCGGCGCGCAATTGAAGACGTGGAGCTTCAGGGTGCGTCCCCGATCGCCGCGCGCGACCAGTTCCTGAATCGGCAGCAGCACGCTGGCACCGGCATAGGTATCGTCGGGAATCTTGAGCTGCTCTTCGATAAGCTCCATTTTGCCGGCGACGACCTTGCCACAGACTCCCTGCCCGGTGCGCAGGTCGAGCCGCGCGTTCAGCGACTGGCGAACCCTCCGCATCGAAGAATTCGTGGCGAAAACTGATCAGCCGAGACATCCGGCCATCCGGTGAGCTGGTCAGCTTATCTTCCTCGGTATCGTACTCACCGTTTAGGTAGCGACTTTCGCCATGCAGCATCAGTGAGGTGGCGGTCTGATCAACGATGTAGTGTCCATGACCGAGGAGTTCCCCGCTTTCGGCGTTTAGAATATCGAAGTCTGATGGCGGAAAGTTGAGCGCTGCCGCGTCCGCGCGACGCGCGCAGGCCAGCGCAAGGACAAGTGCGCCGGCGCAAAGCGCGGCTGAGCGCGCGAGGTGGCGTCTATCGCGAGGCAAACTATCACATACCTCTATCACAAAGCCGCCGGGTAAAATCGCCGCTTGCCCTCGCCCCCTCGATTTGGGAGCGTTGGTCGCGGGAGAGCTTTGCCAATCGTCATAGAACAGACCGATCCGCGCTTCGCGCCGCAATCGCCGCAGCCGCGCGCCATTTTCCATCCTTGTACGCCCGACATGACCGGGACGTTTCATCTCGATAGTCGCCGGGCCGAAACCCGCGACGTAAGTCTCAAGCAACTTTCCCGAGTAGCGGCGCGCTAGCCAATGCTCGATAGCGTCCTCGGCGCCAGCCCGACGACAAGGCGCATCCAGTCCACCGCGGCGCGGATCCTTCATAGCCTCGGCGTTACCGCGAATGTTGCGACAATCGTGGCCGCGATCATCGGTATCCTCGCGGGTGTGGCGTTCGCGATGGATCGCGTAGGCCTCGGAATTCTTTTGCTCGCGGTCAGCGCCTTACTTGATGCTATCGACGGAACGATCGCGCGCGAGTTCGGCGGCGCCTCGACCCCATTCGGCGGCGTGATGGACCTGTCCTTCGACCGGGTAGTCGAGGCCGCGGTGATCATCGGAATCGTATGGCGCCATCGCGAGCTGGATTTCTATGCGTTGCTGCTGGTTGCGAGCTGGTACGTCAACATTACGGTGTTCCTCGCGGTCGGCGCGGCGATGGAGCGCACCGGGCCCAAGCTTATCGACTATCCGCCGGGCATCCTCGAACGCACCGAGGCGCTGATTTTTTTCGCGGTGCTGGCGCTGGTTTCATCGACACGCCACCTGATGTTCCTCGGCCCGATTCTCTGCCTGGCAATGACGGCGCTGGAAATCGTAACCGGCGCCCAACGCTTCCTTTTCGGCAAAGCGCATCTGACCCGCTAGTCGATGTTGCGCACCCTCGACGCGGCTGAAACAATTGACCGTTCGCCAAAATGCGCCGCGCCGAAACCATCATCGTCGTCCTCGCACTCGCCTTCTATGTCTGGTTCCTGAGTCATTTCGGAACCCGCGAGGTGATCGGATACGTGCGCCTGGCGGGATGGGGCCTCGCGATCACGATTTCACTGGAGGCCTTCGCGCGCCTCGCCAATACGCTGGGATGGTGGGTGACGATCGGCCATCATGGCCACGACTTGCACTTCAGCCAGCTCTTCGCCGCGCGCATCGCGGGCGAGGCAATCGACTATGTAACGCCCTCGGCGCAGCTGGGCGGTCAATTCGTGATGGCGATGATGGTGCGGCGTCATCTGGAAATGGCGGCCGGCCTCGCTACCGTAGTGATCGCGTCACTATCCGAGATGATCGGGCAAATCACCTTCATAACGCTCGCCCTCCTCATGTCGATCCGGTTGGTGCCGATGTCGGGGGATTTTTTCTGGGCGATCATGGGGGGATTCGGCCTCGCGCTCGCGTTGATTGGCGGATTCTTATTCGTACAGCGCAAGCATCCCTTCTCCTATCTGCTGGCGGCGGCGGGGAAGCTGCCCGGTATCGATGCTGATGAATATAAGGGCGCGGCCGCCGAGGCCGACGAGTTCCTGCTGGATTTCTACTCGTATCATCGGGTGCGCCTGCTACTCTCATGTCTATGCTATTTGTTCGCCTGGAGCCTCGGTCCGGTCGAGATTTACATTCTGCTAAGGTTGCTTCATCAGCCCGCAAGTTTTGAAATTGCGTTATTGGTGGAAGCGGCGGGCCTCCTGCTGGAGCGCGCGACCTTCGTTATCCCGGCCAAACTGGTGAGCCAGGAGGGTGGCAAGGCGCTGATTCTGGCGCTGCTTGGATATCCAGCCGGGGTGGGCTTCGCGATCGGCTTCCTGCGCCGGATCAAGGAAATGGTATGGGTACTTTTCGGGCTTGTGAGCCTGATGATTCATCGGATGACCGTCGGAACCGACAGGGGCGCCGGCCGTACGGACAAAATCGCCGCCTTAGGATGAAAATCGGAGGAGTCGCAATGAACCAATTTCTCGCAGCGCTGGTCGCCGCGATCGCGCTGGTGGCGTCGGGATTTGCCACCGCGGCCGCCGGTGTCGTGTTGACCGAAACCGAAACCATGGTGAGCGGGCAGCCGAACGGCCAGAAACCTCAGCCCCGCTCGCAGACCATGATGATCCAGGGCAACAAGCAGAAAACCATCATCGATGGCGGACGCATGATCATCACCGACCTCGACAAAGGCACTACCGTCATCCTCAATCCGGCGCAGAAGAATTACTTCGAGCGGCCGTTTCCTCCACCGGGAGGGATGGGCGCACCGGCCGGTTCGCACGCCGCAACCTTCACCAAGACCGGTAAAAGCAGGACGGTCGCCGGCTACAAGTGCGAGGACTACAACGGCGAGGGCAAGTTCTCGATGGGCAACTTCACGGTGGTCTCCTGCATTTCGACCGCGATACCGGGGGCCGCGGAGTTCACCACCTTTCAGAAGGCTATGTCGTCCAAGCTGAAGGACACCCAGTTCGCGATGCCCACTAACCTGCCCGACGGGATCCCCCTCGAGCAGGATACGACCACCAAGATGAGCATCGCGAACATGCCCAACCTGCCGCCGGCCGCGGCCGAGCAGTTGAAGAAGCAATTCGCCAATCGTCCACCGATCGTGAGCAGAATCGAAATCACCAAGGTCGAATCCAAGACCATTCCCGCCAGCGAGTTCGAGATTCCAGCCGGCTACACGAAGCGGGAACCGATGCTGACGCATCCGCCAGGGATGGGGATGGGGCATGGGATGAGTGGCGGTTCGAGTAGTGGAGGCAATCTGGGCGGCGGAGCAACGGCGGGCGATGCCCCGTTGACGGTGGCCCCACCGCCCGCGAAACCATAAGCCTCGCGCCGAGGACCAAAAGAAAGAGCGGGACCTCGATGGCCCCGCTCTTTTTCTATCTTGTTCTATCTTGGATGAACGCTCGTTACATCTGAGCGTTCGCTTCGGCCGGCTTCGCCTCTGCCGGTTTGTTCAGCGCGGCGCATGATTCCCATACCCAGGTCGTGCTCGAAAATTCATCTTCCGAGAACAATCGCAGTGCTTCCTTGGTCTGGATGTCTTCCTTGATCAGCGCGGCGAAATCGCAAATCGGCTTGATCGCTTCCTTGGGATCACCGACGCTCTTGGTGAAGCGCAGCAGCTTCTCGTTGTCCGGAATGTTCGGATTCCCGAGGTATTCTTTGAACTTCTGCCCTTCCTCGGTGGTGCCCGCGCGCTTCTCGCCGCCGAGCTCCATCAAGCGCTGCTCGAAAATCCTCGAATGATAGGCTTCGCGCTCGGCGATCATGCGGATGCCGGTCTTGATGCAATCGGTGGTGCATACCGACGCCCACGCGGCAAACGCCTCGCCGCCGTTGGCCTCGCCGGCGCGGACTTTGTCGAGAAAGCTTACAATCGCCGCGCGTTCGTTCTTGTAGGTCTTGCCGAACGCGTGGAAGCCGCCGGCATCGCCATTGGAGGCGGGCGAACTGCCCTCGAGCTTGGCCATCTCGGCTTCGAATACGGATTCACTGATGATGCCGCCGCGATAGGCTCGCAGTAGCTGTTTGAACTCAAAATCACGATTCATATGACGCTAGTCCTCCGACTGAGTGTGGATGGGCGGTGTTCACGACAGGATAGGGTCGAGTTGAAATTCGTGTCAACGCAAATTTTGGCCTTTTGGATACTGGCATGCCATCACAGAATTCCGCATTATCGAGGCTCATCGAAGTACGCGCGTCGCGGTGAGGTGCCTTAAATGAGCGAATTCAATCATAAATTTGTAAATACCAACGGCATCAGGATGCATCTGGTGGAATCCGGCAATGGTTTTCCGGTCGTGATGTGCCACGGCTTTCCGGAGCTTTGGTTCTCGTGGCGCCATCAGATTCGCGCGCTTGCCGACGCCGGCTTTCGCGCCATTGCGCCCGACCAGCGCGGCTACGGCGAGACGGACTGCCCCCAGCCGATCGAGGCCTACACCCAGAGGCAAATCGTAACCGATATCATCGGGATGCTCGACGTGCTCGGAATCGACAAATGCGTGATCATCGGCCACGACTGGGGCGGCGCCACGGCGTGGAATGCGCCTTTGATGTACCCCAATCGCATCGCGCGCGTGATCGGCATCAACACGCCCTTCATGGCGCGGGCGCCGATGAAACCGACCGAGCTCATGCGTGCGATGGCGGCCGGCGGGTTTCACTACATCCTGTACTTTCAGGAGCCGGGCGTGGCCGAGAAGGAATTGGAGCGCGACGTGCGCCGCACCCTGCGCGGCTTCTACCAGGATCCGCCGAATATTACCGCTGAGGACATCAGGAAGGCGCCACCGGGAGTCTTCGGTGCGGCCGGAGGTGGAATCCTCGATCGCCTGGCCGACGGCCCGCATGGGAAATTTTTAACCGCCGATGACTTCGAGGTCTTCGTCAAGGCGTTCGAGAAGACGGGCTTCCGCGGCGGGCTGAACTGGTATCGCAACATTGATCGCAGTTGGGAGGAAAGCGCGAGTCTTCCCGACAAGATTCATCAGCCCGCGCTGATGATCACCGCAGAGCTCGATGTCGTACTGCGTCCTGAGATGGCCGAGGGTATGACGACCTGGGTACCAAACCTGCAAAAGACGGTGCTCATCAAGGGCTCGGGCCATTGGACACAGCAGGAAAAACCGCGCGAGGTAAACGCGGCCATCCTCGATTTCCTCGCCGACTTGAAGAAGTAATCCTCTCCCGCGGCTAAGTTTACGAAGCCGCACGCTGGGAGAGGTCGCTCGTCAATGTGCTTCGCATATCGGCGAGCGGGTGAGGGTGCTGCGGGCGCCGCGATGCTAGTTCATGACGGGTGGCGGCGCTACGCGCGCGCCATTCTTCAGAATCAGAAACTGCCGGTCAGGCGCGTCACATAGCGTACTCTTCGATGAAGGAGTCGTCGGCGCGATCTGCGCACCCTCAGGCGCGTACTGAAGGATGTAAGTCTTGCGCACTTCTTTGGTGACATTCGGGCCGGTGCGATGCGGTGTGAGCGATGAAAACACCACGATGCCACCGGCGCGGATGGGAACCGCCGTCGCTTCAGGACCATCTTCTTCGCGGCAGACGTAGCCGGCCTCGCTCGCGCGATGCTTCAAGGTCCCATGCAGGTGCCCGCCCGGAATAATCCATGGACATCCATTTTCGATGGTCGCATCGGTGAGCGCGATCCAGCAGGTCAGATACGCTTGCGGCTCGATAAAGGTGTAACCGTTGTCCTGATGCCACGGAAAATGCTTCGGGTATTCCGGCTTCTTGTAGACCGCCTGATCCCAGTAGAGCCGCACGTCAGGCCCGATTAGGTCGTGACATAAATCTGCGAATACCTGCGAGGCCGAAAACTCGCGCAGAAACTGCGAGTGGCGCACCAGATGAATCGTGAAGCTGATGCCGTCGGCTTCGGAAATCAGGAGGCGCTTGCCCGGCTGTGCGCGAACGAATTCCTCGATCCTGGCTTCATGCGGATCGATCTCGGTAATCAGGCGCGCGATGGTCTCGGGATCGAAGGCATCTTCGAGGACGAAGAATCCTTTCTCATTGAAGGACCGTGCTTGATCGTCGGTGATTCTTCGAAAGGGTCCAACGATCGGCCTCCACTCAAAGCCTCGATTGAGCGAATGGAGGTCCGTTTCGTTCGCGTTTACCCGCAAGTTAGTTTGGCTCCGGAATATTGAGAGCGCGACAGATTTTTTGGGCCACCAATTCGTTTATTTCGCGATGCCTTGGGACGGCCGCCGATCTTCCCGTGCTTCGGTTGACTACGAGCGTATGGGAGCCGCCTTCTCTTAGAATCTCACATGCGTGCTGCTGCAAATGGCGCAGCAGATCGCGTCGTTTCATCGCGCGGGGATCTCGATAGCCTCTCTAATGACCTCTCCGTCCGATACCGCTTCCTGTGCGAGAATGCGATTCCCTTCAAGTACGAGCTCGATTGCTTCCCTAAGATTCGCGCGCGCTTCGCGAAGCGTTTTGCCCTGCGTATTTGCGCCCGGCAGTTCCTCAACGAAACCGATATAGCCCTCGGGTACTTTCTTGAATATTGCCGTGAACCGCATGCCGATATTCTAGCAGTTTACTTCCCTTGAGGCTCGGTGGATTCGGCGACGATCTCGATGAGATCCCGCACCCGCATCGAGTCTTCCAATGAGCGCGACTTCAGCGCGTCTTCCATCATCGTCATGCAGAATGGGCACCCGACCGCGAGCGTTTTCGGGTTCGCGACGCTTAACTGATCAAAGCGCTTCTGGTTGATCCGCGTGCCCTCATGCTCTTCCTTCCACATGCAGCCGCCACCCGCGCCGCAACAGAATGTACGATTCTTCGACTGATCGACGTCCTCGACCTCGGTGCCGGGAATCGCACGCAGCGCGTTGCGCGCGCCGTCCCACTGCCGGTTGTGGCGCGCCATGTAACACGGGTCGTGGTAAGTGATGCGCTCATTGACTGCATTGCGAGGCTTGAGGCGGCCGGACTTGATCAGCTCATCGAGGAATTCCGCCTCGTGCATGACCTGGTAGTTGCCGCCGAAGTCCGGGTATTCGTTCTTCAGGTTGTGAAAGCAATGCGGGCATTGCGTGATGATGCGCCGCGGCTGGTAGCGATTGAGCGTCTCGACGTTCTGCCCCGCCACCGTCGCATAGAGATACTCGTTGCCAAGGCGGCGCGCCGGATCGCCGGTACACATTTCTTCCTTACCCAAAATAGCAAATTTAACGCCCGCCTGTTTCATCAGCCCGGCAAACGAGCGGCTGACCTTCTGGTTGCGTTCATCATAGGAGCCCGCGCATCCGACCCAGTACAGCACGTCGATGTCGCTCGAGTCTTCGAGCTCGGCCATCTCGGGAATTTCTAACCCATTGGCCCAATCGGCGCGCTTCTCCTGCGCGAGGCCCCACGGATTGCCCTGGTTCTCGATGCCCTTGAACGCGCTGGTCGCCTCCTGCGGGAAACGTGATTCCATCAGCACGTCGTGGCGGCGCATGTCGACGATCCGCTGGATGTGCTCGATGCCGACCGGACACCCCTCCTCGCACCATCCGCAGGTCGTGCATCCCCACACCGCGTCTTCAGTGGCGACTTCGGTGATCATGTCGGGGCCTTCGTACAACGGCAGCTCGGTCGCGCCGGTTACCGCCAGGGCCTGCCGCGCTATCAGGAACGGAGCCTTCTGCAAAAGATGCTCGCGCTGTTCGACCACGAGGAATTTCGGATTGAGAGTCTTGCCGGTGTTGACGGTCGGACAGTTGAGGGTGCATCGCCCACACTCCAGGCACGACGCCATGTCGAGCAGCGTCTTCCATCCGTACTGCTCGACTTGCGAGACGCCGAAGGTCTCGGCGTTTTCGAAATCCTTGATCGGCGCGAGCCGCCCGCGTGGATTCAGGTTGCGGAAAAAAAGATTCAGTGGGGCGAAGAACAAATGTCGCAGCTTGGTGAAGGGGAAACAGAACAGTAGCCCGAAAACGAGGATGACGTGGACGATCCAAAGCGTGCGATGGTACATCGCGCCGGCGCCGATCGCGCCTTCGATCTTCGCGATCTGACGCCCCAGATAAGCCCATTCAGTGAAATCCGGATGCTGCGCGTTGATGCGCGCGCCCTCGAGCATCAACCCGGTGACGGCGACCAGCACCATCATCAGCATCGGGATTTCGTAGCCGAGCTTGTTCTCGAAATTATCGATGACTTTCTCAGCGGGTGGCGGGTTCAGCGCCGTAGGACGTCGAAACGCGCGCCGCGCCCCCTCCGCTAGAACACCCAGGATCAGCAGCAGGAAGAAGGTGTCCATCGCGGCTTTGTAAACCAGGTAGAAATCGCCGTAGTAAAACCGCGTCGAGATCCCCATCTTGCCGAGCAGGATCTGCACCGGCGTGACCGGACCGAGGCTGGGATCATTGATGAGCACAATCAAAGTGCCGATGAAGAGCCCGACGAACGCGACGTAGAACGAATAGTGCATCCAGCCCCAGGTCTCGCGGATGACGACCCCCTGGCCGAACGAATCACGCAGCGCGAGGATGAGGCGGCGCGGAAGCTGCTCGAAGCGGCCCTGCTCGGCCTGCCCCAGCGACACGACGCGGAACCATCGCCACACCGCATAGATGACCGCCGCGGTCCACAGCGCCGTGAGCAGATACATGATCACGACGAACGCGTCGGGCACGTTCCACAGGATGGGGCGGGTTATATGTTGGTCCATCGCAGCTCCGGTCTGTCGCAAGTTTTGGGTACGGCGCAGCGGCGCGCCATCGTCACCAGACCTTAAACCAGACCGAGGGTAGGCTTTTCAACGCCCGTGCAATGTCTACGATCGAGATCAGGGAGCGGTGGCGATATGGAAGGTATGGTGAAATTCGCGAAATCCGATCTGGATGCGCTGAAAGAAATCGCGTCCGAGCAGGTTGCGCGGGACAGGAACTGTGCTGATTGCGGCGTCGAGGGTGAAACGTCCAAGGTCGGGATGTGAGAGCTCTAACCGATGAATTCGGGCAGCGAGCGTGAACCCACCGATGCTGCCCAGTCTGATTTCTCGCCCCGCCATCAAATCGATTCCCAGGCGTGGAACCAGGAGCGCCCCGTCGAACAAGGACATTTCTACTCCGCTATCCAATTGAGCCGCAGTATCAACAATTCGATCGCTGTTTCCCAATGCGGAGACGCTAATTCGCAATCCCGGAAAAGTCGTTCCCGAATCCGGATCGACCAAATACGCAAACGAATAGAGGTAGGCTACCGTTGAGGCCACGGCAGGGCTCAGATCCAGTACTCGTCCTTAGCCCTCAGAGGCGGCACGAAAAAGATAAACGGAATTTTGACTCCGCGCTGTTCCGCTATTGCGAAGAGCTTCGAAGTATCTGTCCCATGGGCGATAATTTCAGTGCCTTCCACGATGACGTACTCGCCGGCACACTTGCGCAGTTCTTCGGGGTGATTGTTCATCCACTCTGTTTCCACGTCCCGAAATCGGGTCCGCGAGTTTTTGTTGGTCATCGATTTGGCAGGCTCCTTCCCCGTCGATTTCTTCCGCGCACGCGGATTTGATTTTGTCGCCCTTGCCTTCATCGCGTTCCCCTTGCACCTCCAAGTTATCGCTTCTTAACTGTACGATCCAGCGACGACTCGGCCATCCGCGATGCGCCATTGAGTCGAGGTGCATCGATGCGCGAGGGTGTCATCGTGCGTGACCATCACCAGCGCGCCTGGATACTCGGCAAGTGCATCTTCGAGGCGTTCGATCGCGGGAATATCGAGGTGATTGGTCGGCTCGTCCAGCACCATTGCCCACACCTGCGTGCCGAGGCCGAATGCAAGCTTCAACTTGCGCGCCTCGCCCGGCGAGGGGAACTCCGACGCGAGGATTCTTTCCGGATCGACGCCGAGCGCCGCTACGAGCGTGAGGATCCGCGCGCGATCTTCCGCCTTCGATGCGTGGATCGCATCAGAGAGCGCCGCGCCGTCATCGGCGCTGAGTTCCTGCGGCAAATACAGCAGTCGCGAGGATGCGAGGTGCGCGCGCTCCACCATCGCCTTGAGCAGTGTGGTCTTGCCGATGCCGTTGGGACCCGCGAGGCGGATTTTGTCGCCTCGCATCACCGATAGATGGACCTCGCGCAGTATCGGCCGCTCGCCCGCGCAAATCATTTCGATGTCGATACCGAGCACACGATTTTGCGGCGCCGCAACATAGTCGACGAACAACGCGCGCCCTTTCTGCTTGCGGAATTCGAAGCCATCGAGTTGTTCGGCCACGCGTTCCGTCCTAGCGCGCATCACGGTCACATCGCGCGAGGTGCGTTTCGCCGCGAGTCCGGCCTTGCCCTTGGTCATTTTGTCGGTCGCGTCATGGTCATGTGCGTTCTTCATCCGATGGCGCGCGCTCGCACTCGCTGCGGCCTCGGAAACGATGCGTCGCTTATCGGCGAGAACGCGACGCAGCTTCTGATGCTCGCGCTTTAGGCGCTCATGCTCGCCGAGTTGCTCGAGTTCCTCGGCCTCCCAACTGCGCTTCGCTTCCGAATAGGCGCCGCGCCACCTCCGCGCCGTGCCGCGATCGATGCGTACTGTATATGCGCATAGCTCATCGAGCATCGCGCGATCATGCGAAACCACGATTCCAATGCCGCGAAATCGACGCAGTCCCGCGATCAGGAAATCGCGGGCCTCGGTATCGAGGTGATCGGTCGGCTCATCGAGCATCAGCACATCGGGATTGCTCCACAGCGCGGCGCCCACCTGCCATCGCTTGCGTTCGCCCGGCGAGAGCGTCGGCCAGCGCGCGATTTCCTCGGGTCTCAGCGCCAGTTCGCCGAAGAGGCGACAAGCTTCCCCATCGCGCGAAGACGTGAAGCGCGCGATTTCGGACGTGAGAGCCTCGACGGTTTGGGGCAGCAGGATCGCGGTTGAGGCGCCATCGAAATGGACGCTGCCCGACGACGGCTTCAACTCGCCGGCGATGAGGCGCATCAGAGTGGTCTTGCCGGCGCCGTTGGGCCCGACGATCCCGGTGAACCCTGTAGCTATCTGGAAGTTAGCATCGCGGATGATCGCGACGGAATCGGAAAAGGAAAAAGAGAGATGTGCAACGCGTACGAACATAACTGCTCCTCATCCCGCAAGCGCAAACGCGCTCGCGGTCGGTTTTCGATCGAACCGGGATGAGCAGTTACTTCCTCACGCCTTCGAACCTCTCCTTCGCGAATGTTTAGAAACTAGTTTGCCTGCACACGGCGATCAAGCTCTCGCTACAGACTCCGCAGGAAGTCGATCAGCAACTGATTGATTTCCTTGGGTCGCTCCTGCTGGATCCAGTGGCCGGCGCCCGGAATCAGATACTTTTTATAGAGATTCGCTACGTGGTTCTCCAAGTTCTTGTAGGCTTCGCCGGTCATGTCCAAAACAATGTCGAGATCGCCGGCCGCGAAGACGGTCGGACGGATTATCTTCGCGCCATCGAGGAACGGGGTCATCTCCCAGTTTCGCTGGAAGTTGCGATACCAGTTGATGCCGCCACGAAAACCTGAACGCTTGAACTCATTGGTGAAGAAGGCGAGATCCTGCTCGGTGAGCCAAGGCGGGAGCTTATCGGGAATCACGAAGGTGTCGGCGAAGCGCTGATTCTTCTCGAATATAAACTTGAAACGGTCTTCTGCGGGAGCATCGCCCGAACCAGTGTAGAGCACGCTGAGCATGGTCCGCTGCACATCGGCCTCGAGTTCTCTCTCGATTGTTTCCGGTTCCTGAAAGTAGTCCTGATAGAAATTCTTGTGCTCGGTGAGGGCCTTGTAGTACGCAGCCGGTCCCACCGGGGGTCGCGGCACATATGGGACGCTCAACAGTCCCAACCCGCGGAACATATCGGTACGAATCAGCGCGGAGGTCCACGCGACCGCGGAACCCCAATCGTGTCCGACGATTACCGCGCGCTCCTGCCCCAGCGAATTGACCAACCCCACGATGTCGCTGACTAAGTTGAGGATATTGTATGCCTCGATAGGTGCGGGCTTGTCGGTCTCGCCATAGCCCCGCTGGTCGGGTGCGACGACGCGAAAGCCCGCCTCGGCGAGCGCGCTCAGCTGATGGCGCCAGGAGTACCAGGACTCCGGCCATCCGTGGCATAGCACCACCAGCGGGCCGCTACCGGCCTCGACGTAATGCATCTTGATGCCATTGGTGCTGGCGAAACCGTGCTTTAGATCGGACATCGCGAATCCCCCGCTCTCTTATCAGGCGCCGCTTCAGCGGCGATTCATCGCCGCCAGCGCTTCCTGCATCTCACCGATGCCCTTCTTGACCGAGGGTCGCGTCTGCACCTGCGTCCACCATGCCGCGATCTTCGGCCGCCCTTCCAGCGCGGGCTTGGCGCCGAACATCGGCAGCAGCGTATTGCAGAAGAAAAGCGTCGGCGCAATGGAGCAATCGGCCAAGCTAAAATCCGCGCCCGCCGCGAAGCCGGTCTCGCCGAGCATCTTTTCGAGTTCATCGAGGCGCTTGTTCACCTCGGTCAACTTCTCGTTGACGACATTGTCGTCGCGGGTCTTGGGATTCATCTGGCCAAACAGCGCGCGCAGCGGCGGCTCGAGGTAGAGGTCGTGAAAGCGCCCGAAGAGACGGACCTTGGCGCGCGCCTCGGGTGATTTCGGCAACAGTGGCTTCTCGGGAAATTTCTCCTCGAGGTATTCGGCGATGATTTCCGACTCCGGGATGATGACACCATCAACCTCGAGGCAGGGAATTTTGTCGAGCGGATTGATCTTCTGATATTCGGGCGAATGGAGCCCGCCGGGTGGGTCCACGAACTCGACCGTCAGTCCCTTGTCGTAGATCGCGATGCGGTTCTTGGTCGCGTAGTTGGAAAGAAAGCTTTGGTAGAGTTTCATCGATGCTCCTCGTTGAGGATCGCTTATCTCAAAACGCGCGCCGCAACTGCAAGCGTCGGAAACCCGACATTGCGAACGCGCCCGGCGCGCTTCGCGGTTGCGCGCGGACTTTCGAACGCTAGGGCGGCGGGGGAAAGTTCACTGCGGCGTTAGTGGCCGGATAGTCGTTGCGAAAAGGTTCCAGCGCGGTGAAGTTGCGGAACACCATCTCATCGTGCGGTCGTTCGATTATCTCAGGCGCCGCGCTCGCGCTAAAGCTCTGAAATTCGTAGGGCACTCCGTTGGCGGCCAAAAACGACGGGCGGTCAACGATGTGCATATGCAGATGCGGTTCGGTCGAGCTACCGGTATTTCCAATGTGGCCGAGAATCTGTCCCTGTTGGACATGATCGCCGACTTTGACAGCCACCGTTCCCGGGCGCATATGCGCATAGAACGCGTAGCGATCGTTGCCGATGTCCACCACCAGATGATTTCCACCTGCGTTAATAAAATTGATGTTTACCGCGTATTTTCCTGAATGCGGAACGTTTTCCGGCACGCCATCCATCGCATCGACCACCACGCCGTTCGCGACGCTGTAGATCGGCGCATCGTAGCATAAGTAGCTTGAATTTTGTGATTCGGGACCTGTCCAGGTGACCGCATCGCCTTTTTCCATCCGGTATTTGACCCAATCGATCGCATACCGTTGCGCCAGATATGGCTGTGCGCCTTCGAGGATGATGGTTCGCCGGTGAGCGGCGTCCGGGGTGTTGTGAACCGAGTCTCCCGCGAGCCAGTGGTCGCCGCGCAACGGAGCCGCCACCGCGACCGGCGCGGTTTGCGAAACGCTCAAGGACACGGAACGCAGCGCATGCCGGCTTCCGTTGGGCGAGGTGAAATGAAGCGTATGCTGGAGCTGTTGCGGCACCGCGTCGGGCTTATCGAAGTCGAGCATGAAATAAATGACGGCGCTCTGCCCGGGTTCGAAACGGGTGGTCGGGGGGACCGGACGCTTGTCGCCGAACAATCGCATCATGTTGCGCAAAGTGTCGCTTGCGTAGCTGAACTGTTTTGCGCCCGCCTGCACATCGATCGAGTCCAGAAGGTAGGCTACCGGGACGTAGTTCGAGATGCGCATCTCATACACCAGCCGCGGCGTGCCGTGTTGCATGAGAGGACTGGGAGGAAAGAAAAAATCCACGCTCACTTGCGGCGGCAGCGGGTCAGGCTGCTCAGCTTGCGCATCGAGGCCGATGAGAGCGATCAGCATCAACGCAAACGCGCAGCGGCGGACGAGTTGCATCAGTTTCATGAGGCTTTGGACTTGCAGCTTGAATCGTCGATTGCAAGGCCGGGCCGCGGATCCGGTAGCTTGCTTGCGGCATTTGACTTCACACTGCGAGGCAAGGTACTTTGCATCGTAAAGTCAATGGCGGCAGCAAATCTGGACCGATGAAAGACCTGAACCAAGCGCTCGCTGAAATAAGCACCATCCGCAGTCAGATTGCGCGCGCCACCGAGTTTCGTGGCTACGGTCCGGTCACCGTCGCGGCCACGGGTCTGCTGGCGCTTGCTGCGGCGGCGCTGCAAACGCGGATGTTTCCCGACGCGGTTCACAACGTGAACCTTTTTATTGCGGTCTGGAGCGTCACTGCGGTAGTTGCAACCGGACTGATAGGCCTGGAGATGGTGATCCGCTCCCGCACCATTCATTCCGGATTGGCTACCGAAATGATCATTGATGCGGTCGAGCAGCTGGTGCCTTCCGCGGTCGCCGGGATACTTATCGCCATTGTACTAATCCGGATGGCGCCGGATTCCGTATGGATGATACCCGGTCTGTGGCAAATCGTTTTAAGCCTCGGCGTGTTTGCGTCCACGCGTTTTTTGTCGAGGATGGTTTTTGCCGTTGCTGCGTGGTATCTGCTCGCCGGCCTCGCATGTCTTGCATGGTCGGCCGGCGCACGCACGTTATCTCCCTGGGCGATGGGAGTGCCCTTCGGGTTCGGCCAGGTGCTTGCCGCCGCAATACTGCGATGGAGCAGTTAACTACAGATGGCGCAATCGAATAAAGGTGAGCAACCCGCAGGCCGCTTTGCTTATGAAGGTCTCGACCGCGTTATCCATGAGCGCGCGCGACTCAGCATCCTGACCTGCCTAATCGCGCATAGGAAGGGCCTCGTATTTGGCGACCTGAAGCGACTCTGTGCTCTGAGCGATGGAAATCTAAGTCGTCACCTGCAGGTGTTGGAAGAAGCCAGGCTCGTGGAGGTGGTGAAGAGCTACGAGAAGAAGCGCCCGCAAACGCGATGCCTGGTCACGGCGGAGGGCCGCGCCCGTTACCTGGAATATGTAGAGGTGCTCGAACAAGTTGTGCGAGATGCGGGCGAGGTATCGCGGGGTAAAGTGCAGCGATTGGCGCGCCTCTCGCCGGCCTGATTTTTTTGCTTGAAAGCTTTGCAATGACAAGTACTTTGCAGTCCAGGGGTCTACACGTCGCGATCATCATGGATGGTAATGGGCGATGGGCAGTGCGTCAGGGCTTATCCCGATCCGCCGGCCATCGTGCCGGCCTGCACGCGCTCGGGGCGATTGTCGAAACCGCCCCCGAGCTCGCGATCTCGACCCTGACGTTGTTCGCGTTCTCTTCCGACAACTGGAAGCGACCGCGGTCGGAAGTGGCCGCTCTGATCACACTGATGCGCGGCTACCTGAAGCGGGAAGCCAAGCACTTCATCGAGAGTCAGGCGCGTTTGGTCGTCATCGGCAGGCTGGACCGCTTGCCTGCGGGTTTACCGGCTGAGATTCGGCGTTTTGAGCGCGCAACCAGAAACGGGAACCGTCTCAAGGTGAGAATCGCGCTGGATTACTCTTCGCGCGATTCGATGGTTCGCGCGATATCGCTGGTGGCTCGAAAGCACCCCTTGGAGCTTGATTACTTCGCTCGGCTGGTCACTGCGTCCGCAACCGGCGAGGACGCGGGTTCGCCGAAAGACGCCGAAGTCGATCTGTTAATCCGCACCGGCGGCGAAAAACGTCTCTCGGACTTCATGCTCTGGGAGTCCGCGTACGCAGAGCTGATCTTCAGCGACATTATGTGGCCCGATTTTCGTCCCGAACATCTGCGTTTGGCGATCGAGGAGTTTCATCGTCGAACCCGGCGCTTCGGAGGGATCGGGGAACCCGCAATACAGCATCATGCTCACGGAGGAGCCAATGAAGAAATTCGAGACGCGAACTAGCGAGGAGTGGGTGCGGTATTTCCGTGGCAATGGCTTCGTGGCGATGCGCGTCCCGTGGCACCTCGGAGCGGATCTCCTTGCGGGGGAGAAAACCGCGATCGCGCGTTCCCTCGGATTGTTTCAGCTCGGGGAAAGTTCGGAGGGCCGGCATCTGATGGAATACGCGCGGGCGTGGGCCCAACGCAGCGGCGATGCGGCCTATCCGGAGGCGATAAGAATGTTAATCGCCGAGGAACAGCGCCACGCGGACGCGCTGGCCCGCTTGATGGAACTGAACGGCATTCCGCAGCTGGCGCGTGGCTTGAGCGATCGGATTTTCCGGCGGCTGCGTAATCTGGCCGGCAGCCTGGAGATTTCTATCAGCGTCCTGGTAACCGCCGAGATCATTGCCAAAATTTACTATCCCGCGCTTTACACCGCGACCAACTCGGCGGTCTTGCGCGCGATTTGCCAGCAACTCTACCGTGACGAAGCTGTCCACGTGGTCTTCCAGAGCGAGCAACTCGCGAAGATTCGCGCGAGTCGGAGTGCGCCGGGAATCTGGGCGACCGCGATTTTGCATCGCATACTTTTCTATCCCACCGCCCTGCTCGTCGCGCTTTCACATGGCGCCGTGATTCGCCGCTCTGGGCTGCGACGTTTATCGTTCCTATGGCGCTGCCGGTGTGAATTCCTCGCCGATCTGGCCGCGATGGTCCCACGAAACCCAATCGCTCAGCAGGATCTAGCTGAGTCTGATTCCCGGCGCGATCGGAATGCGCTCGCAACGCATCGAAGATCTTGAAAAACGGATGCGAAGGGAAGTCCTACTGACCACCCTCGGTTTGCTTGAACACGAATAACATCGAGTCGGTGAATTCCTCGGGGTGCTCGAGCTGCGGATAATGACCTGACGTCTTAAACGTGACGGTAGCCGAGCCCGGCAAAGCGCTCTTGATGGCGTCGCCCTGGCGCGCGCCGAAGTAGGGATCCTTGCCGCCCCACATAACGACTGTGAGTGTGTTGAAGAGCTGTCCCAGCCTGGAGCGGATGTGGCCCTCGTCCTTGGGAATCGAATTGAGCATCTCAGTCTCGGCCTGCGCGTCGCCGGAGAGTTGCTCCATCATGCGCTCGTACATGAAACCCGGCATCGGCGGCAGATCGAAGAAGCTGTCCTTGGCCTGCTGCTGCATCGCCTCGATCGAGGTCGGCAGCAAATCCTGCCGCAGCTTCTTCGCCGAGGCCTCGCCGAAGAGCCCGCCCGAGACCAGGATCAATCGCTCCACTTTGTCGGGATGGTCAACCGCGTAGTAGAGCGCGACATCGGCGCCCAGGTCCCATCCGATCAGATTGACCTTGTCGATTTTCATCTGGTCGATAAACTTGGCGATGCCGGCTGCCTGGTACGCGATGGAATGGTCGATCTGCTGATGCTCGGAATCGGCGAATCCGTAGAGGTTGGGCGCCATCACTTTGTAATGCCCTTGCCCGATGGGGCCCATCACGTCGCGCCACACCAGCGCGGCATTGGGGCCGAGGCCATGAATCATGATGACCGGCTCCATGTCGGGATAGCCGCCGTTGATGTAGTAGGTCATCAAGCCCATATCGAGGCCGACTTCGGATTTCTGGACGCCTGACCATCCGAGCTGGGTCGACTGCACGAAGCGCAACACCCCGATGGGATTTTTGTAGAACGCCGCGAGCATGATCGCGATCAGCACCGCGCCGAGCGGCCCCGCGATGTTGAGCCATGCGTGACGCCGGGTTTTGCCTGCGAGGAGCTCGCCGCGGACCTGGGCCTCGCGCCGCCGCGCCTCGAGTTCCTCGGGGCTTAAGTTTTCGTCGCCCACGCGATGAGAGAATTTCGAGCCGGCAGGCATAGGCGCTTCCTCGCGACGATCAGATTGGCTATTTCGCAGGCGAAGGTTGCGCCGCCGGCGCCGCATCGGCGGCGGGAGTGACGTTGGCCGCTTTGTCAGAAGCGGATTTCCCGTCGGAAGCTTTCGCGACGGTGGACGCCGCCTTCCTGTGATGCCGCGGCCTCGCTTCCTCGGCTTCTTCTTCGTCGCGTTCCTTCTGCATCTGCTCGAGGTGTGCCGAGACGCGATCCATTTCCTTGGTCGCATCGCGCACCGCCGCCGCGGCCTTGTCGGCTTCCTTCATCGCGGCGTCTGAGGCTTCGAGCGCTTTCTGGGCGGCAGCCTCGGCACGCTCCGCCGATGCCTGCGAGCGCGCCGCGGCGGCCTCGGCCTCTTCGGCGTCTTTCTCGTGCGTGGAGGCGCATCCCGCGATGCTGACTGCAAGCAGTAGTGAGGTTCCTATGCAAAGCGTCCTGACGACGCCCCATGATTCTGATTCGAATGACATTGCTAACGCTTCCCCAACCCGATTCCCGAGCGCGAAAATCGTAGCAGACCGCGCCCCGTTAACGGAGCGCGGCCCGCGAGGCAACATGTACGAAATTCAGCTTACTTTGGTGCGAGGGCTTCCATCGCCCGTTCGTCGGGCAGCGGCTTCATATCGGTCCTGAGCGGTTGAATGCAGACGTGAGTGGCGCCCGCTTTGAGGTGCGCCTGAATGCGATCGTTGATTTGCGTCTCGGTGCCCCATGCCACGATCGCATCGACCAGGCGATCGCTGCATCCGTTCTCGAACTCGGCATCTGCCCATCCAAGGTTCTTGAGATTGTTGGTGTAGTTGGGCAGCCGCGGCACGTAGGTCTTCATGAAGAAGCGCGCTGCGGTGCGGGCCGCGGTCGCATCGGTGGAGAGGATGACCTTCTGCTCGACGCAAACCCACGGCTTCGGGCCGATTTGCGCGCGCACCTTTGCGGTATGCTCGGGCGGCACGAAATAGGTATGCGTCCCCTGGGTCTCCGCCGCGCAGAGCGCGAGCATTTTCGGATGCAACGCGGCGATGACAATCGGCACCGGCTCCTTCGGGGCCGGGCCCTGGTACATCGCACCCTTCAACTTGGGAAGATATTCCTTCATGTAGGAGTACGGCTTGTCATAGCTGTGCCCGCGCAGATTGGAGACCAGCGGCTTATGGCTGACGCCGATGCCGAGCAGGAAGCGTCCGCCGGACAGCTCCGCGACGGTCTTGGAGGCGGCCGACATCGTCATCGGGTCGCGCCCGTAGATATTGGCGATGCCGGTGGCGATATTGAGGCGGCTGGTCTTATCGAGCAGATAAGCGGCATGGGGAAACGGTTCGCGGCCGACCGCCTCGGGAATCCAGAGGGTTTGGTAGCCGAGTTTTTCGACCTTTTGCGCGAACTCCGCCGATTGCGGCCCGGACATCGCGTCGAGGAAAAACCACATTCCAATTTTTCCGAGTTCCATAGTGATCCCTAAGTAGCGCAGCTATCGTCCGATGCTCAAGGCCGGCAATTGCAGAGCGCGCGCTCAGCCGGAGGGTATTTCGTGAAGTTTGATCGGCAGCAGGTTGGCGTAAGCCTGGAAGTCGCGGTCGTTGGTGAGAATCGACATGGAAAGGCGCGCGGCAACGGCACAAATCAGAAAGTCGGTGTTGGAACCTTGAAGGCCCCGCGCGCGGCATCGATTGTAAAAGAGAGCTCCTTCTTCATAATCCGCCTCATGAATCGCCAGATCCGGGAAGGGTCGCAACCTTTCTCGGACGGCCTCAAACTGAACGGCTTCCCGGATCCCGGAAAGGAGTTCCTGGCGAATCGGCCCAATCAGAAACGCGCGTTTTTCCCTTATCAGCGAGGCTAATTCGATGGTTGCTCGATCGACGATTCGGAGCTGCCGTCGAAATACCAACGACCAAATCGAAGTGTCGACCAGTACGTTCACCTTCGGCGGCGTTGCTTCTTGTAGTCATATTTGGGATCGAAATCGATCTTTCCAAACAGATCGATAATTCCCAATTGCTTCCGATACTGGATGTATTCCCTAAGCGCCGCATTCACCGTTTCCTTCTTGGTCCGGTGACCGCCCAGCTTCAGCGCCTCGTTCAGCAAATGCTCATCGATGTCGAGATTGGTAGCCATTGTGTGACATTCTACACAACGGCCAGGGTTGAGAGAAAGCGCGTGGATGGCGTTTCCACTTTCTTTCCAGGTCGCGCTAGATTGGCCGAATCCACCACTCGCGAGGCAGCAATGAAAATCGGCCTGATGTTCGCCAACTCCGGACCCTTTACCAATCCCGATCTGTTCGCGCATCTCGTCACCACCGCCGATAAGGTCGGTGTCGAGTCAATCTGGACCGTCGAGCACGTCGTCATCCCGCAGGATTACAAATCGCCCTATCCATATTCATCGACGGGCAAAATTCCCGGCGGCGAGGATGTCTCGATTCCCGACCCGCTGCAGCCGCTTTCGTTCGCCGCCGCGATCACCAAGAACCTCAAACTCGGCACCGGCATCCTGATTCTGCCGCAGCGCCATCCGATTTATGTCGCGAAGGAAACCGCGACTATCGATCAGCTATCCAAGGGGCGGCTGCTGCTCGGCATCGGGAGCGGATGGCTCGCCGAAGAGTTCCAGGCGCTCGGGCTCGATTTTCATAAACGTGGCGCGATGACCGATGAGGCAATCCAGGCGATGCGTGCCTTGTGGAGTGATGGCGCCGCGACCTTCCATGGCAAGAACTACAGCTTCGATAACGTGAAGATGTATCCGAAGCCATTCAACAAGAGCGGCATTCCGATCATCGTCGGTGGACATTCGCCGGCCGCGGCGAGGCGCGCGGGACGTTATGGAGATGGCTTCTTTCCCGCGCTCGGCGAAATTCCGAAGCTCAAAGAGCTGTTCGCGATGATGGCGACCGAAGCGCAGAAGGCCGGCCGCCCTGCCACGCATATCGAGCTGTCGTGCATGGGGCGCGCGAAACCCGACGTGCTCAGGGCCTTCCAGGATATCGGGATTTCGCGCGTGGTGGTGCCGCCTCCCGCATTCGATCAGGAGGGCCTCACGCGCGGCCTCGAGAAAATGGCCAACGAGGTGATCGCGAAGTCGTTATGAGGAAACTGCTCGCGGCATTTTCGCTGATGGCGATACTCGTCGTGGCGCTCGCGGGATGCACTGCGTCGAACCCCGAAGATGCGACCAAGGATGGCGTCGCGGCGGCGGTCTCATGGCTGGGGCTCATCGACGCGGGAAAGTATGACGATGCGTGGGCAGCCTCGGCCGACGAGATCAAAACCGTCGGCCCCAAGGAAGCCTTCGCGAAGATGATGGAGCAGACGCGCGGCCCGCTCGGCAAGGAAGTCAGCCGCGCGGTGAAGGACAGGGGCTACGCTAAGGACCCGCAAAATGCGCCGCCAGGCGAATACGTGCAAATCCACTTCACTGCCGCATTCGAGAATGCGAAATCCGCGACCGAGTTGGTCATCGTTAAGAAGCAGCCCGACGGGGTTTGGAAAGTCGGTCAATATTCGGTGAATCCCGATTAAGCGAGGATATTTCCGTGAGCGAACATCACAGCACCCGCGACCCCCTGATCATTAAGCATGAAGCTCCGCTCGGATGGTTGATTCTGAATCGGCCCGAGGTGCGCAACGCGCTCAATCTGCGCAGCTGGCAGCGCATCGCCGAGGGCATGAAGGAACTCGACGCCGACCCCGACGTGCGCGTGATCATCATGCGGGGCGCGACGCCCGAAGCGTTCATCGCGGGCGCCGATATCTCGGAGTTTCCCGCGATGCGCGCGAATGCCGACCAAGCGCGCGCTTATCGCGACGCTCCCGCCAACGCGATCTCCGCGATGCTCGAATCGCCCAAGCCGGTGGTCGGAATGCTCTCCGGTGTCTGCATCGGCGGCGGCTTGCAGGTCGGCTTGTCGTGCGACATTCGTATCGCGGCGCGCGGCACTCGCTTCGGCATTCCCGCGGCGCGGTTGGGCCTCGCCTATCCGCTCGATGGAGTCACGGCTCTGATCAATGTGGTTGGGCCAGCCAATGCCCGCGACATCCTGCTCTCGGCGCGGCTGTTCGATACCGATGAGGCCTTTGCGATGGGCCTGGTCAATCGTGTGGTCGAGGGCGCGCAACTCGAAGAATCGGTGCGCGATTACGCGACCAAAATGGCGACCAACGCGCCGCTGACGATGCTCGCCGCGAAAACCGCGATTCGCGAATCGCTCAAGGACCCGGAGCATCGCGACGGCAAGACGGTCTCGACGCTGGTGGCGCAATGCTTCGACAGCGAGGACTATCGCGAGGGGGTCAAGGCCTTCCTGGAGAAGCGGCGGCCGAATTTCCGCGGCAAATAGCTTCCTTAGTCGTCTTTCCGACCTCTTTCCGACGCGGCGTCACTTGCTTCCCGGCGCCTATCCGCGTAGCTAGTCTCGTGGTAGACATTCACGCCTGTTTGCATCATTCAGTACGGTATGAGACAAAACCGGTTGGCTGATTTTATGCCTCGAAGTAGTTTGCAGGAGGAACGGAGCGCGGAAACGCGGCGCCGGTTGCTGGAGGCAGCCATCGCGTGCCTCAGCGAGCGGGGATACACCGGCACCACCACTACCGAGATCGCGGGTCGCGCCGGGGTCTCGCGCGGCGCTCAGGTGCATCACTTTCGGCATAAGGAGGAACTGGTGCTCGGCGCGCTGGAGCACATCAGCGCGCGGCGTCTGGCCGAACTCGAATTCGCATTCGAGGAACTTCCGCTTGGGGGACTGGAATTCCGGCTGGAGGCACTGATCGATCTGATGTGGGCGGCGTTTCGCGGCCCCAGCTTCTACGCCTGGCTGGAGTTGCTGGTCGCCAGCCGCACCGAGCCGATCCTGCGCGGGGCGGTGCGCGAGGCCAATCGCCGATTGGCGATCGGCATGCGCAAGGTCTTCGCGAAATTCCTCGACGACGGGTTGACGCCGCCGGAGCGCGCGCAGCGGCTCGCGCGGGTGGTCGAAATCGCCTTCGGGCGACTCGAATCGATGGCGTTGGAACGGGCCCTGCTCGATGCCGATGAACCGGATCCACCGGATCTGGTTCGGGCGTTGGATGACCTCAAGCGGTCGGCACGGGAAATCCTTGGCTGGCAGCACGAAAGCCGAGTTGGATCGCGCGGGTAAACATTTTCGGGGGGTAAACATTGATGAGTGGAATGACTGAGCAGGCTGCCTGCGGGGGGCTGTCATTCAATCCGTGGGACGAAAATTTCCGCCGTAACCCGTATTCATATTACCGGCCGCTGCGGATGAGCCCGCCGCCGGTAATGCGCTTCTTCATCCCGGTCGCGGTGATCTCGCGCTATGCCGACGTGCTGGCGACCCTGCGCGATCAGGTGCACTTCTCCAGCGTGCCGATCCGCAACCGCATGACCATGGCGACCACCGAGGTCTTCGGCGACGCCGCCACCATCATCAGTTCCGATCCGCCGATCCACACACGGATGCGCAAGTTGGTCAGCCGCGATTTTTCCCCGCGCGCGATCCGCGAGCTGGAACCGCGCGTGCGCGCACTCGCCACCGCGCTGCTCGACGAGCTTGCGGACAAGCGCCGTTTTGATCTGGTGGCGGATTTCGCGATTCCACTGCCGGTCAGAATTATCGCCGGCATCCTCGGCATTCCCGGCGAGCGTTACGAAACTTTCAAGCGCTGGTCGGATACCCTGATCGAGCTGACCAGCCTGCCGCCGAGCGCGCCCCCGGCCGATTCAGTGCGCGTCACCCTGACCGAGATGCGCGGGTACTTCGCCGAGGAAATCGATCGCCGCCGGCGTCACCCCGGCCCCGACCTGATGAGCTCGCTGGTCTCCGCTCACGAAGACACCGAGATGCTGAGCGCCGGCGAGCTGATGCAGTTCCTGGTGATCCTGTTGCTGGCCGGCAACGAAACCACCACCAACCTGCTCGGCAACGGCATGCTCGCGCTGCAAAACCATCCCGCTCAGCTGAAGCTTCTGCGCCGCGACCCGACCCTGATGCCGCGCGCGGTCGAGGAAATGTGCCGCTATGACAGTCCGGTGCAATCGGTCTTTCGCACCGCGAAAGAAGCCGTCGAAATCGGTGGTACCAGTGTCGAAAAAGGCAGCGGGGTTTTTCTGATGATCGGTTCGGCCAATCGCGACGCCGCCAAGTTCAAGCGCCCCGATGTTTTCGACGTCACGCGCGAAGCGAACGACCATCTTTCATTTGGCGAGGGCATCCATTATTGCCTCGGCGCGCCGCTCGCGCGGCTCGAGGCCGGGTTGGCGTTCGGCATGATGTTGAACCGCTTCCCGCGCCTGCGGCTCGACGGGGAACCGCGGCTGGACTACAAGACCTCGTTCTTCGTGCGCAGTTTGAAGTCTCTCCCTATGGTGGCAGACTAGCTTCCACACCGATTCGCGCTGCGAATGATGCCGCGCAAGCCCTGCGTGCAGTACCGATCATGCATGAGATCCCGCTGAGGTGAATGCGGGCCTCCCTATGCTGCGCGGGATTTTGCCCCTCGCGCGACGGCACCGCGATTGCTGATAGCTCCATCACTGCCTGAACCGGTACACTTTTGCTGACCGAACCGTTGTTAGGGAGGCTTGCAGTAGCATGCCCGAATCAGAAACGCAGGAAATCTATTTCAATCAATGGGACCCGGAGTTCCGCGCGAACCCATATCCGCACTACAAGCCGATGCTTGTCGGACCGCCGCGCATCATCAACATCACGATTCCCGCCACGCCCGATTTGCTGAAAATGTTCGGCCTCGAGGGCGCGGATATCACCCAAATTCCGCTCCCGACCGGCCTCGCGACCCGCTACCAGGATTGCCTCGCGATTCTGCGCGACCCGCAGCATTTTTCCAGCGCGCGGCCCGCGCAGGCCAAGGATATCGATTCGATGGAGCAGCGCGGGCCCTTCAAGGGTGCGACCACGATGCTGTTCGCGGATCCCCCGGTGCATACGCGGCTGCGCAAGCTGGTGATGCGCGACTTCACCCCGCGGCGCATTCGCGAGTTGGAGCCGCGCATCCGCGAGCTCACCAACATGCTCCTCGACCAGGCCGTCGCGCGTGGCGACTTCGAGGTAATGCGCGACCTCGCCAATCCGCTGCCGGTGATGGTCATCGCCGAGATGCTCGGGGTGGATCGGGAACACTACGCGACCTTCAAGCATTGGTCGGACGCGATTGTCGCGGGTGATAACACGCTGCCGGGAAATCCTCTGCCACCCGAGTTCATCACCTCGGTGGATGATTTGCGCGCGTACTTCTCCGCGGAGATCGACAAGCGACGCAAGACACCCGGCCCCGACCTCGTCAGTGCGCTGGTCGCCGCGCATACCGAATCCGATGCACTCGATGCCAGCGAGTTGATGGCCTTCGTCATCCTGCTGCTGCTCGCTGGTAATGAAACCACCACCAACCTGATTGGCAACGGCACGCTGGCGCTGGGACGCAATCCCGAGCAGATGAAAATGCTGCAGCGCGACGTATCGCTGTTGCCGCGCGCCATCGAGGAGATGCTGCGCTACGACGGGCCGGTGCAATCGACCGCCCGTTTCACCAAAGGCGACGTGGAACTGAATGGGACTTTTTTTCCCGCGGGATTTCCGATTTTCGTGATCCTCGCGGCGGCCAATCGCGACCCCGCACAGTTCCCGAATCCCGATCGCTTCGACATCACGCGCGATCCCAATGACCACCTTGCGTTCGGCGAAGGCATCCATTTCTGCATCGGCTCGCCGCTGGCGCGGCTGGAGGCGCAGATCGGGTTCTCCTCGATGCTGGAGCGCTTTCCGCAATTGCGCCTGCGCGATCCGGGAGCGAAGTTGCATTACAAAGGATCATATTTCCTGCGCGGACTCGCCGCGCTCCCGATGGCAATCGACTAATTAGCGTGGAGATTTTGTGAGCGAACCATTACTGAATGTCGAACCGGCCGAGCTCAACGCGATCGAGGGTGCGCCCGATGAGGAGCGCTGGGGCATTCCACTCGGCCTCTTCGGACGCACGCCGCCATTCACCAAGCGTCAGCGGCGCGTCTTTCTCATCGCGGCCACCGCGGGCTTTTTCGATCAATACGATCGCGCGCTGCTGACGCTGGCGCTGAAGCAAATCCAGAAAGGGCTGCAAATTACCGAGGCGGCGCTGGGCAACCTGCTGACGCTGATCCGCCTCGGCTACATCGGATCGCTTTTCGTAACGCCGCTGGCCGATGTCTTCGGACGTCGCCGCCTGCTGCTCTATACCGTGGTCGCGTACACGATTTTCACGGGCCTCGCGGCGATCTCTCCCACCGCGCACTTCTTCGTCGCATGCGAGATGCTCGCGCGCATATTCGCCGGCGCCGAAGGGACTATCGCCCTGGTCATACTGTCCGAGGAGGTCGACGCGGGCGTGCGTGGATGGGCGATTGGATTGCTCTCGGCGCTGGCCTCGTGCGGCTTCGGAATCGCCGCGCTCGCATTCGCCGGCATCCGGGTGATGCCGTACGGATGGCGCGGCCTGTATGCCCTCGCGCTGATTCCCCTGATCCTGATCATCCCGCTGCGCCAGGCGCTGCCCGAGAGCGCGCGCTTCGAGCGCGAACAGCTCGAGGGCCTCGGTCGCCGAAGCGTCCTGGCGCCGGTGAAGGCGCTGTTCAGGGCGTATCCAGGACGCCTCATCATGCTGATGGCGTGCGCGTTTCTCGGCAACCTGGGCGGCAACCCGCAGGGCTTCTTCTTTTCCAAATACCTGCAGGAAGCGCATGGATGGTCCCCCGGCAACGTTTCCAGCCTGTACTTCATGGGCGGGGCGTTGGGCATCATGGGAAGCATAATTGCGGGGCGGCTCAGCGATCGCTTCGGACGCCGGCGCATGGGCGCGACCTTCTATGTATTCGCGGCCGCGTTCGCCTTCTGGCTGTACTCGTCCTATAGCTCCACCCGGATTGCGCTGCCGTTGCTTCACACCTCCTTCAGCGCGGTCATTCCAATCTGGATCCTCCAGGTCTTCTTCGATGTCGCCTCGAGCACGATTGGCATGGCCTATGGCACGGAGCTGTTTCCGACCTCCCATCGATCCACCGCCGGCAGCGTCCTCGCGGTCACCGGCACTACCGGCGGCGCGCTCGGATTTTTCCTCGAAGGCGTGCTGTATCGCACGACCGGGTCGCATTGGATTGCGATTCGATACCTCACGGTGGTCTGGCTCGCGGTGCCGATCATCATGATGTTGTTCTTTCCGGAAACCGCGGGCCTCGAACTCGAAGCGATCTCGCCGGAAGAAGCAGTCACAGGATGAACCTCGATGGCGGAAACCTCAGTCCGTTGGGCAACTGAAAATGATGCGGCACTAATAGTCCACTACATTCGCGCGCTGGCGATCTTCGAGAAGGAAGATGTCGCCAATGTCCATATCAGCGACGCTGATGTCCGCCGCGACGCATTCGGCGCAACTCGCCGCTTCGAAGTGCTGATCGCCGAAGTCGATCGCACGCCGGCCGGCTTCGCGCTGTTCTTTCCGAACTACTCAACCTGGGAAGGAAAGCCGGGGCTTTACATCGAGGACATTTTCGTCGAGGAATCGGCACGCGGAACCGGCGTCGGGCGGAGGCTCATCGCAGCGGTTGCGAAGATCGCGCATTCGCGTGGATGCGCGCGCATCGATCTTGCGGTGCTGCATTGGAATCCCGCGCGCGGCTTTTATCATCGCCTCGGTTTCCGCCACGCCGAACCCTGGCAAATCTTCCGCCTGACCGAATCCAGCTTCGCCTCGTTGATCGATGACGCGTCCGATTTTCCAGCCGACTAGACCCGGGGGGTATCGTCAGGAATCCCTAATCGGTAAGAAAAGTTGATGTTTTCGCGGCGCAGGCGGTTTCCTAAAAAACCGCGCTCGCGCACCTTTAGGGGTTCCCATGAAATCCAAGGAGAAGAAGCACAAGAAAAAGAAGCTCAAGGGAAACGGCCTCATCATTGCCGACCCGGCCATGCCGATTGTCGCTGCTACCAATGGCACTCCGCCGTTGGAGATTCACCATGGCGACGTCAAAGCGGAAGCCCGCAAGATCAAAAACGAGGTCTACGAAAAAGAGCTGGCCCGCCTGCAGATCGAGCTGGTCAAAATGCAGAACTGGATCAAGCACAAGGGTTTAAAGGTGCTGGCCATCTTCGAAGGGCGCGACGCGGCCGGCAAGGGCGGCGTGATCAAACGCATCACCGAGAGCCTCAATCCGCGCATCTGCCGAGTGGTCGCTCTCGGCACGCCGACCGAACGCGAAAAGCATCAATGGTACTTTCAGCGCTATGTGGCCCAACTGCCGGCCGCCGGCGAACTGGTCCTGTTCGACCGCAGTTGGTACAACCGCGCCGGCGTCGAGCGCGTGATGGGATTTTGCACGGATGAGGAATATCGCGAATTCCTGCGCAGCGCTCCCGAATTCGAGCAGATGCTCTGCCGCTCCGGCCTGATCATCGTGAAGTATTGGTTCTCGGTCAGCGATGCGGAGCAGGAACGCCGCTTTCAGGGCCGTATGCACGATCCCACCCGCAGTTGGAAGCTCAGCCCGATGGACGTCGAATCGCGCGCCAAGTGGGTCGAGTACTCGATGGCCAAGGACGCCATGTTCAGCCACACGGACCACAAAATGGCGCCGTGGCGGGTGGTGAAGGCTGACAACAAGAAGCTCGCGCGGCTCAACTGCATTCGCCATCTGCTGAGTCTGATCCCTTACGAGGAGCTGCCGCCGACGCCGTTCGTCCTCGAGCCGCGACCGAACATGCCGACCGACTACCAGCGTCCGCCGATGGAGGATCAGACCTTCGTGCCCGATTACTATTAGGGCGGGCGCTGCTCTATTAAAACGGACTCTGATCGACGGGGCCGCAGTTGCCCGCGGGACTGACCACTACCGCGATTCCGCCCGCGGCGGGGATGCATACGGGAGGAGCGCTATCGCTCCCGGAGGCGGTCGAGCCGTTGGTGGCATACACCCCCACGAAGGTGTTGCCGGTGTTGTTCTGCGCGTTCGCATTCGAATTGTTGATCGCCTGCGCCGTCGCGCTGCCGCCATGGTTGGCATCCGCCTGGGCATTGCTGTTCTGCGAGGCGAGCGCTTTTGCCAGACTCCCCCCGCTCGCCTGGCTGTCCGCGTTGCTGCTGCCGGCCGCGGTCGACTGCGCGGTGCTCGAGGTGTCGGCATTCGCTTGCGCCTCGCTCGAGCCACTGGCGCAGGTATCGGCGGTGCTGAAGCTAGTGGCGGTCGATTCCGCTGCGCTACTGTTGCCGGCGGCGGACGCGGCATTCGAATGGTCGGAGGCGGTCGCTTCTGCGTCGCCATCTTTGCGCGCCTTCGCATTGGCGATGCCGAAGTCGGAGGCCTGCGAGTTGGCGAAGCTGCCGCGCTTGGCCACCGCAGTCGCCGATGAATTGACCGAGGCTTGAGCCTGCGTGAAGCTCGTACCGTCGGCTTTGGTGTAGCATGAGTTTCCGCTGCCGTCGGTGAGCGCTTGGGTCCCGGTGCAAGTCACCTGGGCATTGGCGGCCGGGGCCAGGTTCGCCAGGCACCCGCAGATGATGACGACTATCGACCCGTCTCTGACCGCCATGCGGTAACGCATCGGGTCCTCCTGCCGCGCGCGCGAAAAAGCTTTCGACCAACTGATCGTTCACTAGATGATTAGTTTCGATAACTTAGTCGCCCTTGTCATCCTGACGCAAGCGCGGCGCAGCGGAAGGATCTCGAATGGCCCGACTGCCACGATCCCTCGAACGCTTCCACCAGATGCCTCAATCGCGATCCTCTGGTGATCGCCGAAGGTGGCCCACATCCAGGAGATCGCGGCACGCGAACCTTTCGAGATCCTTCCGCTACGCTTCGCTTGCCTCAGGATGACAAGTGGGGGTGCGCTCACGTCAGGACGACAAGGGCGCGCTTCGCTTCGTCAGAACGACGGCAGCGCTGGTTCCCAGACAGCAGGCGTCAGCCGCGATCGGCGGTCGGAGGCGAGGGCAGCCCCTGCTGCATCACGGTGAATTTCGCGTAGCCCGGCTTCACCGCCTCGATATGCATCGGCAGCGAGATTTCGCGCAGCACCGGAATCTTCTCGGTGATGGTGCCGGTGCGCGGCGGATCGAGCGCAAGCGTGGCGACCTGGGTGCCGACGAAGCGCACCACCGTCGGCAACATCTTGCCGGCGCCGTCGTAATGGGTGTGCTTGGCCTCGAAAATCGCGTCGCTCTTGAAGGCCTTGGAGCCGGCGCGAATCAGGTAACGATCCTTGCTCAGCTCGCGCACCATCACCGATTCGCTCATCACGTAAATTCTGCCCACCTGCGGACGATGAAAATATGGCATTAGCGGATTGATCCCGAGCCAGAACGGGATGATGACGTGTTTGCTGTCGGGCCAGTCAGTCAGCCGCACCACCGCCTGACTGTCGTTGTTGCCCAGCTCGAAGTCGTGGCCTTCGAAGTCATGCAGAATCTGCCGGCTCAGCTCGTCATCCGGCGCGGTATCGATTTCGCCGGTCGGACCGAAATCCATCGCCTTGTCTGGAGTGCAGGCGGCGAAAGCGATGACCAATGCGATTGCGGCAAGAACGCGGGCGAGCGATTTCATCCGGTCCGATACCTCGCATAGCTCTGCGGGATGCCGCCACCGCCGAGGGTCCATTTCATCGGCAGCGAAACCTCGCGCAGGATGGGCATCTGGATGGTCTTGCCGTCCTCGGTCTTGAAATCGCGCATCCCCATGAACTGTATGATGGTCGGGAGAATCTTGCCGATGCCGAGATAATGGGTGCGCGTCGTCTGCAGCACGGTTTGCCGCTTGATGAGCGAGCTGCCCGCCTCGATCATCCATTCGCCGGGGGCGTCGAGTGGCTTCATCAGACGCGCCTCGCTGATGACGTAATATTCACCCTCTTTGGGTTGCAGGGCGCCGGGCACCATCAGATTGATGCCGAACCAGAACGGCGCCTTGAGCCAGGCGTCCTTGGCGGAGTCGACCGGCCGCACCAGCGCGACGCCGGCATTGTCGCCGAGGATGAAACTGCGCCCGCGAAAATTCTCCTCGATTTGTTCCGCGCTGGCGAAGCGATCGGGGATCCCGGAGATGGTAGTCGCCTGCGACGGCGATGATTTCTGGCATCCGCCCAGCAGCGCGAGCATCACAACCAGTGCGATCGGAATCGAAATTCGCGGTCCTCGATGATGCATTCGTTACGCTGACGCTTTCATGGAAGATTTCTTGCATCATTCCATCAAAGTACGGGCAAATTACAAATAGGGCATCGAGGGAACATGTCATCGTGACGCGAGCATAGCGCCCATCCCTGCCATCCTGGAGCGAGCGTTGTGTTTTATTTTGTCAAAACGAAAAGACGCTTGCCCTTCGTCCATGGGTACTTCTCTTGGCGTCGGAGGTAAGACGTGTAAGACTGAAACTCATGAGCAGTTCGACACTTTCAAGCAAGGGACAGCTCGTAATCCCGGCGCGGCTACGAAAGGCCTTGAACCTGCGGGCGGGGGATAAGGCTGACATGAAGATCGAGGCGCAACGGTTGATCTTGCAGCTCACGGAGAATCACTTGAAGCCGTCCCTTTGATGCTGACTTCCCGATGCCTCGAAAGCCGGTGAGACGCCTTGTTCGCTTCTACAGCGGTAAATTGTGACCCGAAAGATAGTCCGCAATGTCCGCCGCGGTGGGCGGCGGGGCTTCAGATTAGGCCGGTATCGTTAGATCAGGTCGCTTATTTGTCGCGGCGACAAGGGCGGATTTTTCGTCTGCTGGCGTATGAGAATTTGGTCAAGAAATTGTTCGTGCGATGAGTCCACGCGCGCTTAGGCCAAAATCTGTTCACGTTCCAGCTTCGCTAAAATCTCTTTAGCTTTCTCATCAGAGCCAGCCAGAATCGGAAGATATTGTTCTGCCCAAACTTTAGCGCCCCGCTCAAAAGCTTGGTATATGAAGGCTTCCGCCTGAGCGCGGCCTTGTTCGTCGGGCACATTTTTCAAAACTGCCCTGAGCGCGTTCTCGGCGGTCGTGGAGCAAATCGGAATATCTCATAATCATTTCCTCTTTCCGCCACGCCACCAAGTCCCGCCATAACCAATCCAACGACGGCAGCATAGATTAGTGCTGTCTTGGTAGTGCCCTTGAATTTATAGAGCGACGAGTCGCGGCGCGAGCCATACGGCTACATCAATCGCATTTCGCGCGACATCGGAATTTGGATCAAGAATCGCCAGGCAGAAGTCTTCGGCTTCTTTGTCGGTGGCGGTTACCGTGAGTCCGAGCGCGCGCAGCACTTCCATGCATGCAGCCCAGCCGACCCGTTTGTTGCCGTCCACAAAGCAGTGATTCTTCATCAGGTAATAGAGAAGGCACCCGCGAAACACAGCCCTGATAGTGCATCCGAGTTCTCCAAATACAATTCGGCGGTCCAAGCCGCGCCAGTGCTTCCTTCTACGCAGCCATCTTTGACCGCCGAGGAAGGATCGCCGCCAAATCGCTCAATACACTCACTGTGGATTTTCCTGATTTCTTCTGTGGAAATCAGATGACTCCACGGTTCTGCATTCACTGAGCAAGCCTCTTCAAGACGCCCTGCCAGCGTTGATAGATAGAATCTTCGCGCGATCGGGGCTCCAGTGCCTCCTTCGCATCTGTAAGAATGAGAAGCCGCTGCATATTGTTATGCACCACGGCAGTGGCTTTGACTTCAGAAGAGCGAAGCCGAAGCGCCTTATCCACCTGATCGGAATTTGCCACGAGAATGACGCTTCCCGATTCAGTTTTCATCCGGACTTCAGGACGCCCTGGTTCAAACCCGACACCGATAATGCTTCCTGAATGCTGCATAATAAATGGAACATCCGCTGGCAATTCCGGCAGTACAGCCTCACCAAACGAGACATGCTTTACGACCGTTCCATTTTGATGAAGCCAGTAGTCCTGCTGGGTAATTCCCGGAGGCAGCGTTTGCAGATATCGGCGTACGCTCGCGTTCCGTGCGATTCCGCGACTTTCAGAATCCAGCGCCTCAAGAAGCTGTGCGCCTGCACTAGCCGCCAAATCTAGTAACGGTAAATTGCTGCCAAGCGGCGTCGAAACGGTGATCACGCCGTCGAACCCCGAAGACCCCTTTACGAGATCAGTGATTTCAATATCCAGTTGGCGTGCTGCATTCGCGAAACGGCCTCGCGGCTGTTTGTCATCGAAAACATCGCTAACGATATTAGTCGCGATTCTACGTAGTCCGGCGAGGAGCGCCGTGAGGGGTTCGCCGAAGGCGCTGACGCTTAGCCGTTTGGCCGCTAAGCCGGGCGCGGAACCCTCCCATTTTATTTTCAGTTCGATGGGCACACGGCGCAGCTTAGTAGAACAACTTAATCCTGACTAGCGACGATGTCCGCCAATCTTAATTATCTAATTGATTCAAGGAGTTCTCCGACCAACCACTAATTGCAGGCACGTCTCGAGCCATTTTGCTTGTTGAACGGATAGTACATTTTCAAATGCCCACGTCGCGAGGAACACAACAAGGCAGGCAAAATAAGAACACCGGGGTCTTGTAGCGCTTTGCGCCTCCTATAATGCGCGCCTTCCTTGCACGATCGGCTGGCATTACCCATCAAACATCCTCTACGCGGCCGCCTTCATATAATGATTCGCGATCTCGCGGCCAACCAGCTCGACCTGCGTCGCCCATGCATCCGGGGTGGCAATCGGCCATAGCACGAATTTGTCCAGGCCGTGGCTCGTGTACTCCGAAACTCGTGCGATGACATCCTCGGCGGTGCCATAGACCGTGCGTTCGAGGAACGCCTCGGCGCCGCGCCCGAGCGCCTTCAGCATCGGCGCCATTTCATCGAGGGCTTTCTGGCGCGAAGTCGCGATGCGGCATAGCAGGATTAGCCCAGACTCGATGTGGCTGTTGCCGCGGCCGAACTCGACCGCGTATTTGCGAATCGAAGTCATGCTATTCGCGTACTCGTCGGGAGTCTGGAACGAGGCGAAAAATCCATCGCCCAGCTTCGCGGTGCGCTTGAGCACCGCGTCGGACTTGCCACCGATCCAGATGTCCATGGTGCCGAAGTCGTTGTTGGTGCGCGCGACCGGGCGCGGTTCGATAGTCACGTTGTCGAAGTTGAAGAAGCGGCCGTGATAGCTCGCGTTCTTCTCGCGCCACACGGTGCGCAGGACTTCGATGCCCTCATCGAGGCGCTTGCCGCGTCCCTCGGTCGGGATGCCGCAGGCGGCGTAGTCGGCCAGATTGGCGCCAGTTCCCACCGCCATCACCATCCGGCCCTTGGAGAGATAATCGAGCGAGGCGAACGCCTTCGCTACCAGCAGCGGGTGGCGTAGATTAAGAAGTAGAACGCTGGGCCCGAGCTTCATCCGCGAAGTGCGCGAGGCGAGCAGCGAGAGGGTCGCGATGACGTCGAGCTCGGGCGACGGGGCGAGCAAATGGTCCGAGAGCCAGAACGAATCGAGCCCCCAATCCTCGGCGCGCTCGGCGACGTTGACAATGGTTTCCGGCGAGGGCATCCCGAGGCGCCACAATCCGAATCCGACACCGACTTTAATTTGCTTCATTGTTACTCTCCCTAGTTTGCCTATGCAGCCGCATGATATTAGGATTGGCTCCCACTTTCATGGATGACATCGCCGCCAACGGCAAAGATGGCTCGAAAGCGAAGCCCGTAACCCTCACCATACTAGGAACCGGGGATGCATTCGCCAGTGGGGGCAGGGCGCAGGCCGGATATCTGCTGGAAATCGAGGGCAAACGGGTCCTGCTGGAAGCCGGCCCGGCCGTACTGGGCGAGATGAAGCGCAACGGTATCGAGGCCGACTCGCTCGATCTGATCCTGATCAGCCATTTGCACGGCGACCATTTCTGCGGACTTCCATTCCTTTTTCTCGAATACCTGTGGGAGCGCCCACGTAAGCGGCCATTGACAATCGCAGGACCGAAAAACCTCGAGCGGCGAACCTGGACCCTGATGCGCGCGATGTACTCGCGTTACAAGCTGCAGCAACTGCAAAACAACGTGAAATGGGTGGTAATGGAGCCGGGAGAGCGTTATCGCCTCGCGGGACTTAAGATCAGTACCATCAGGAGTCCGCACACCGCACCGGATATTTCGCTCTCACTCAAGATCGTAGCCGCGGGGAAGACCTTCGTTTTCTCGGGTGACACCGGATGGAATGATGAGCTGGTGGATTTCAGCGCTGGGGCAGACCTGCTGCTGTGCGAATGCACCTATTTCGAGTCCAACCACCTTCGCTTTCACATGAACTATCCCGAGCTTAGGAGCAATCTTGGACGTTTCAACGTTAAAAGGATGGTTTTGACGCATCTGGGGCGTGAGACCATCAATCATACGCGCGACATCGAGATCGAGATGGGCTTCGACGGCATGAAGCTTGAGCTCTGAAAGCCTCCATTAGCAGCTCAAAATAAGGGAAAAGTCTGATGGGCATCGCAGACGGCAAACGGGCGCTGGTAATCGGCGTCGCCAATGATCATAGCCTGGCATGGTCGATCACCCAGGAATTGCACAAGCAGGGGGCGCAAATCGCGCTGACCTACCAGGGCGAGGCGCTCAAGAAGCGGGTCGCGCCGCTAGCGGAGCAGGTCGGCGCGCACATCATCGGGGAGCTCGATGTCACCGTCGATGAGCAGATTGAATCAACCATAGTGAAGCTGAAGGCATTGTGGGGCGGCGTCGATATGCTGGTGCATGCGGTCGCCTTTGCGGAGCGCGAGGATCTGCGCGATCGCTTCCTGAATGTGAGCCGCAAGAATTTTTCGCGTTCGCTCGAAATCAGCGCCTACTCGCTGGTCGCCCTCGCACGCGCCGCCGAGCCGCTGATGGAGCCCAACGGAGGTTCCATCCTCACGCTCACCTACCTCGGCGCGGTGCGCGCGCTTCCCAACTACAACGTGATGGGGGTCGCGAAGGCCGCGCTGGAGGCCTGCGTACGCTATCTCGCGGCTGACCTTGGGCCGAAGAATATCCGCGTCAATGCGATCAGCGCCGGTCCCGCGCGAACGCTGTCCTCCTCGGCGATTCGCGATTTCCATTCGATGGCGCATGAGGTCGAGAATCGCGCCCCGCTGCGCCGTGCTATGCGCAACGAGGAGGTCGGTGGGATGGCCGCCGCGTTGCTCAGCGATCTCGGTAGCGGCGTCACGGGGCAGACGGTTTACGTGGACGTTGGTTATAGTATCGTCGGCGTGTGACATCGAGATCGATGTCATCACCAGAGCTTCACGGAGGCGCCTGCGATGGCTATCACGATCGTTCACCAACTCTCAGACAACTTCGCTTATCTGATTTCCGATGATGCGACCGGCGAATGCGCTGTGGTCGATTGCGCTGAGGCCGACAAGGTCCTCGATGCGGTCAAGCAACACAAACTGAAGCTGACCGCAGTGCTCACGACGCATTGGCATGGTGACCATAGCGGCGGCAATGCGGACATCGTCGGGAAGGTCCCGGGCATACACGTTTTCGGCGCGAGTGCCGAGAATGGCCGCATCCCCGCGCTGAGCAACCCGGTCGCCGATGGCGATAAATTCAAGGTGGGCTCGCTCGAGGCGCGCGTCATCGGAATCCCAGCGCATACCAACGGTCACGTCGCCTACTACTTCCCTCAACTCAAATCGGTTTTTACCGGCGACACGCTGTTCGTGGGTGGATGCGGCCGGGTCTTCGAAGGCAAGGCCGCGAATATGGTTGATTCACTCGGAAAGCTCGCATCGCTGCCGGATGACACCAAGGTTTATTGCGGTCACGAGTACACCGAAAAGAACCTCCGCTTCGCGCTGACGCTGGAGCCGAACAACGCGCGCCTCAAGGCCAAGCACGAATGGTCCAAGAAGGTGACCTCGGAAGGCGGCGACACCGTTCCCTCAACCATCGAGGACGAAAAACAAACGAACCCGTTCCTGCGCACTGATAGTCCCGAGTTGCAGGCCAGCGTCAAGCGCATCGATCCGAAGATCGGCAGCGATGCGATTTCGATTTTCGCAAAAGCCCGCGAGCTGAAAGACCGCTTCTAGGAGATCAACCATGTCTCAAGCAACTGTTCAGGCGCTGGCCACCCTCAACCAATTCCTCGAAGCCGTGATGTCGCAGAAGCACGACCGCATCATGGCGTTCTTCAACGACGACGCGCAGATGTTCTCGCCGATGGGAACCTATGCCTCGCGCCTCGATGGCCGTGGCGCGATCGGCACGCAATTCGAGTCGATTCTCGAACTCGTCAAAGCTCAACCGGGCGGCAATCTAAAGATCGAGCCGCACGAGGTCGATGCCCGCGAGTTGGCGCCCAATGCCGCCCTCATCACATTTCATTTGCGGCTGCCCGGCCCATTGCATCGCCGCTCATTCGTGATGACCAAGACCGCCAGTGGATGGCGCATCGCGCACATCCACGCCTCGATCGCGTCACCTACCTAGGAGAATCCTACATGTTGTTAAACGACAGAGTCGCATTGATAACTGCGGGCGCGGGCGTCGGCATCGGACGCGCGGTCGCCACCCGCTTCCTCGAAGAAGGCGCCAACGTCGTCATCACCGATGCGCATCCGCGCCGCACCGCGGAGACCGCAGAGCAACTGAGCAAGCAATTCAATCGCGAGGTCCCATATATCGCCGTCGATGTGACCAATCGTGAGCAGGTCGATGATGCCGTCGCGCAGACGGTCGATAAGTTCGGGCGCATCGACATCCTGTTCAACAATGCCGGCATCAACAAGCTCGAACCGATCTGGGAAATCAAGGACGAGACCTGGGACCTGGTGATGAACGTGTGCCTGCGCGGCACGATGTGGACGATGCGCGCCGCGATACCCCACATGATCAAGCAGGGCAAGGGCGCGATCGTGAACATGGCCTCGGCGGCCGGATGGATCGCATCCTCGGGTGGCGAGGCGCCCTATTCCGCGGCCAAGGCCGGCGTCATGGGCCTCACGCGTGCGGCGGCGGGCGAACTCGCAGGTAAAGGCATTCGCGTTAACGCTATCGCGCCGAGCGTCATCTACAACGAATTCCTGGAGCGGATTTATCCCAAGTCGATGTTCGAGGGCGCCAAGAAACGCAACCCGATGGGCCGCTTGGGCGAGCCGGCCGAGGTGGCGAACCTGGCATTGTTCCTTGCGAGCGACATGTCGTCGTACATCACCGGCGAGGTCATTAGCATCAGCGGCGGCTCGATCGTGGTACCGTAGACTATTCCGACATTGTGTCGATAACTCCCCTTCTATGTACCTTCTACCGCTAGCGGGAGCGCAAAGCCGCTGAGGCGGAGCGAAGCGGAGTCGAAGCGAATATTGAAGTGCGCGGCGCGGTTCTCGCGATGGCTTCGATGCGAGAACCGTGACGGGCGGATGAGCGTGGGGAAGGCACCACGTATGGTCGATGACCGTGCGACCTTGTTGGAAGAAACTCCTTTATTTCCCTCGATTTAATGGGTTTGTTTTTGCGATTTCCGTTTATAAATATGAACCCTTCGGTGGGTTCGTTTATGTAATTCCGACCTCAGCTTGAAGGCGGTGTCGAGCTCCCATAGTGGGTTTGTTTTTTCAGCTTCCGCTCACCGATACCACCGATTCGGTGGGTTCGTTTGGTAATTTCGAGTTTCGAATTCGCCGCCGCTGGATGAGAAAATCCAGCGAGCATCCGATTAGGCCGTACACGATCACCCAACTGACCGCATTGAGCGACTCGATGTAAACCGTAGCAATTCCATGAGCTGCCGCTTCGGGTCCGGTCAATCCCAGAGTCGTTGCTAGATAGAAACCTGGCACCCCGTGCAGCAATGCCAATGGCAAACCCAAAATCCCGATGAACGCCAACGGCAAGGCGATCAAACCAATATTCCCGGCGAGCCAAAAGAGACCATAAGTTCCCATCGAAGCAGGTGATGCGACTGCACCCAGCGCGATACCAGCGAAGCAAAAGGTATGTGATGGTTTAGCGTGGCTCGCCCAGCGATAAGTGAGTACCGGTACAATCCAAAGAAGGAATAATGCGCACAGCCAGATCAACATGTTCGCGTTCTGCCTAACCGCGTCGAGGTGCGGCTTCCAAAGCGCCGCCATTCCGCATTATAGCAAATTTCGACGCCTAGAAGGGCTTCAGAACCGCCATCGCGAGGATCGCTAGTAACAGCACGCTGACGACTCCGTGAATGGCGGGCAACCTCAACTCGGGTATTCGCCTTGGCTCTATTGCCCATCAATATGCTAAACTGAGCGAGCTTCGGTTCTACACCGCAAAGGTAGACCGCGTACGCAAGGGAGGATGAGTCTCGAATGAGTAGCCTCAGACTAAAGCCTATTGTGGTGGCCTTTGGCGGTATCCTGGTTGCCATCGCAATGTCAGTCTCGGCGAATGCGAGTTCACTACGCCAAGGTTCGACAGCCGGAGGCGCGGTCTCGGGGAACTTACCCGGCCAGGTACTATGGGGCTACTACGATACTTTCGGCGGCCTCGGGGCCTATGCGCCACTTCTCCCGACTCCGACGGCTGTAACGTCGGCGGCGCCGGCGACAATATCCTTCGACTGATCAACCCAAACGGTGCCGCAAACGGCAATCTGGTTGGCGCGCAAGAGCAAAGCGTCTGCGCGATGATCTATATCTTTGACGATGACCAGGAAATGGGCGAGTGCTGCGGCTGCCCGCTGTCCTCAGCTCGACTCAAGACTTTTTCGGTTGAGAGCAACCTGACCAGCGACTGGGGCCTGCAGGGCGGCCCCGAAGCTGGCGCGCAGAGCTACGGCGCGATCGCCATCGTCGCGTCGGCGCCCAATACCGTCGGAGCGCTCTCCGGCTCAACCATCGTCAATCCCGGCGGAGGCGGACCTGCGGGGCAGTGTCTCTGCTCGGCCGGTTGCGATCCGACCAATGTCCCTGGTTACAGCGTAACTACTACCTCCAATCTGTTGGGGAGGGTCACGCACAATCAAGTCGTTCAGGCCGGACCCTCGACCTCCCAAGCGCAAGTTAGCCAAATTACCGAAGTTGGTTTGGCTGACGCAGCGGCGGCGATCCGAGCAACCTGATCTATCTGCAGAACCAGTGCGGTGCGCTGGTGGGCAACGGCACCGGTGGCGGAGTTTGCGACTGCACCGCACCGCCAACTGCGAGGCCAGCTACAACGTCGTTCTTTCTAACCACCGGCACGAGCTTTACCGTTCCGGCCGACTGGAACGACAACGACAATAGCATCCAGTGCATCGGTGCGGGCGGTGGTGGTGCTTCCGAAGCCGGAGCGTCCGGGGCCGAAGCGCGCGGCGGTGGTGGTGCTTCCCAAGGCGGAGTGTCCGGCGCCGGAGTGGGCGGCGGCGGTGGTGGTGGTGGCGCCTATTGCAAGATCGTCAATCTCATGCTGATTCCCGGCAGCAGCGTTATGATGGGGATCGGAGTTGGGGGTGCCACAGGGAGCCCTGGTACCGCATCCTGGTTTAGCGGATCGAGTGCAGCAAACGCCTCGTGCGAGGCCGCGGGCGGCGCAGGCGGCGACGGGTCTTCAGGCGGCCAGGGTGGAACAACGACCGACAGTGTCGGCGGGACCGTATACGCAGGTGGCGATGGTGGCAGCACTTGCGGGAGCGACTGTGGTTCCGCCGGCGGCGGCGGCGCGGCTGGCCTTAACGGGGCAGGCGATAATGCAGCGAGCGTTACAGAATCGGCGGCTGGTACGGGTGGCTCACGGGTGGCGATGGGTGGCCAGGTGGCACCGGCGGAAATGGCGCCGGCGGGACGGTGGCGCCACGGGCGGGGCGGGTAGGGTCGGTGGCAACCGGGGGAGCGGCACGGAATTCCAAACCTCACCAGCAGATGGAAGTGGCGGCGGCGCGGGAACTACTTCCACCGATGGCGGACCAGGCGGCAATTACGGCGGGGGTGGCGGCGGCGGGCCAGGCAGCACCGGCGCAAATGGTCTCTGCGTCGTCACGCACAAACCGATTAGCGACTGATGGTGGCCGGACCAAGACCTTGAGCTTGGGAAATCAATGAGACGAAGCGAGGACGGGTGATTACAATTACCCGTCCTCGTGCGCTCTGGCGGATGTGGCCGCAATCGCGCGCGCGAGCCATGCCGTCCTGAAAGCGCGCCGGCTACTTCGTCGCAGGAGCTTGAATGGGCCGCCTCAGTGAGCCGAATGGGGTGGCGAACCTGGCGTTGTTCCTCGCCAGCGATATGTCGTCTTACATCACCGGAGAAGTGATCTCGATCAGCGGTGGGCCGATCGTAGTGCCGTAGCGATAGTTTTTTTCTCCGCTTCACCGGATCGGATAGGTTTGGCTCGGTTCGAGCGTTTTTGGGGCCGGCGCTTTCGAACAGAACGGTTTCAATAAAAGACCGTGCGCGTCCGATGCCGCGGCCTGGCGCTCTTGTAGTGAGGGGATGATTGCCCGCGGTTATAGAGCAGAAAGTCGAGTGATGATGCGGTGGCGGCCTGACCTGCAGCCTGGATTTCCTCGACCAGGAGTTCGACCGCGTGTACCGCGCAAGCTCGAATCTCAACCTCCGTATCTGAACCGGACGGAAGCAACCCTTCCCGTTCAATCTGCCGGGCAAGGTGTCCATCGTACGTGAGGACTCCGTCGACTCGGAGGACGTGAGGCACGAGGTTGTCGGCGAAAATAGTCAACTCATCGAGGTCGTGAAATTTTCCCCACCCTTGATTGCCAAAGGCAAGTGCAAGATCGGCGGCCATCAATTGCGCTCGCTTGTAGAAGGGGACTTTCCGGGAGCGCCACATTGCTACATCTTGAAAGAACGGCATCGCCGCCAGCTTCCCCACCAGAGTTTCCGCGCATCCGTGAGCGCTTTCGACCAGCGCCTCGTAGCTGCCCCCATAGCGGTCCAGGACCAGACGCCCCAAATCGTTCAGCGCCTGGGCGAACTTTTCCATTAGTTGTCCGAGGGGGTATGCGGTCGAATCCTGGCCGAACGTCAGAGCGCAATCATGGGGCGAAATTTGCAACAGATGATGCGCCGAAAAGTCTTGTCCGGACCTGAATGCGTCCGCGAGCGCGGAAGCGATCGTAAGAGAACCGGACATCCCTGGTCGTTTGCGAAGATATGGAAACCAGCCCGACCCGAAATTGATTGTATCCAAAACCACGATGAAGGCGAGCGTTTGATCGCCGTGACCGAGCAAGTACGGGCGTGGATCGAGGGCAGGACGAGGCACCCCTGCAGACGTCAAAGAGATCGCATAGTCGCGCAAACGTGCGCGATCGATACGAACTAATTGGGCACCTTCGGCCACCTCCCGGCAGGCGCCTCGAATTTCGTCAAACAAGCTCATAGTTGCCGTAAAGCATTTCTGTCTCGGGGGCACGCGACGCCCGCCTGGCCGAGTATCTGAACGCCGAAGATCACCCGGCCGATCGGCGCCACGCGATAATCTCGGCGGCGGCCGATGCCGCGGCAAGACCCTTGTTGAACTCGTCCTTGCCTGCACGCTCGACAGCGTGACGGAGCTCGAGCACGGGCAGGATCTCGACCAGGATCGGGATGTCGATTTCGAGGCTAAGCCGCGCGAGACCGGCGAACACCTCTGGGGTGATAACTTCAAAATGGAAGGTGTCGCCTTTCAGGATGACGCCCAGGCAGATGATGGCATCGAAACGTTGGCCGAGCTGACGGACCAGATGATGTACGGCAAATGGCAGCTCGAATGCGCCGGGCAGCGTATGCTCGGACACCGATGAGCAGCCCGCCTTCGCCAGCGCCGTTCGACAGGCATCCGCGAGAGATTCGACGATGTCCGGATACCAGCGCGACTTGAGGATCGCGATTTTCGCGCCCTCAATCCGGGGTATTTTCGTCTCGTCGATGCCTTGCCGCATGACGTGCGCCTCAGGTACACCAACATTCGCGCCGGCTTGCTGGTTGTAGCAAATTTCGACGCCTAGAAGGGCTTCAGCACTGCCATCGCGAGGATCGCCAGCAGCAACAGGCTGACCACTCCATGAATGGTGCGAAATTCCGCGTGCGTGACCGACGAGGGATTGTCACTTAGCGCGACGATTCTCCGATGTAGCCGCAGGTGTACCAAAAGTAGGATAAATACCAGCCCCAGTTTGACGTGGAGCCATCCTTCGCGAAGAACGCCGTTGTCCTCGACCATTAACCCGATGCCGAACAGGAGCGTCACCACTCCGCCGATATTGCAGCCGCCATAGAAGAGTCTGCTCGCGATCATGATGAAGCGTTCCTTTGGCAGACCCACTTCATCGGGAACCAGAGCCAACAGGCTCGTGATCAGCAGCAGACTTCCGACCCAGAAAATCACCCCAAATAAATGAAAGACTAGCAGCCAGCCTACAATGTTGGCCAAATTGTTTTCCCCCGTGGCTTAACTGGCGGACTCTTCGAGGCCGCGCGCAAGTATGAATGCCATGAACGCGACGATCGCACCACCCACATATGGTGCTGAGGCTCCCAGAGCCGCGTAGACGAGTCCACCGGCCAGTGGACCGAGGATGCGCGCCATCGAGGAGGCCGACTGGTTGATGCCCAACGCCTCGCCCTCGAGTGCGCGTTCGGTGCGCTTCGAAATGAGGCTGGCGATGGCGGGGCTTGCGAATCCATAGCCGAGCGACAGCAGCGCCAGCGCGAGCAGCAGCGTGGAGGGAGTCGGCAGATTCGCCATCGGGGCCAGGCCGATTGCGAACAGAATGATGCCGAACGATAGCAGCCTCGCCTCACCGATGCGCTTGACCATTTTCCCGACCAGATAACCTTGCGCGAGCGCCTGCATCAAACCCGCGAACGCGAGCAGCGTGCCGATGCCGGTGGGTCCATAGCCATAGACGCGCGGAATCATGATCGCAAAGGTGGTTTCGAACGCCGCCAGTGCGAAGGTGGTGAGAAACGCGACGGAAAACAGCCGCGACAGATGATGGGTGAAGAGCTGATTCGGCAGATCGCGAATCGGCGCGACGATCACCGAAGCATCGATGCGCGCGCCCGGTTCGGGTTCATGCGATTCGGGAAGCCGCATCGCGGCGAAGATCAGATTCGCAAAGGTGAGGGCCGCCGCGAAGAATCCTGGAATCCGCAAATCGCTGCGTCCGAGCAATCCGCCGATGGCGGGACCGATCACGAAGCCGAGCCCGAAGGCGGCGCCGATCATGCCCATCCCGCGCGCGCGATTCGATTCATCGGTGGTATCGGCTATGTAGGCCTGCGCGGTTGAAATCGTCGCGGCGCATGCTCCATGGACGGCGCGCGATAAGAACAGTCCAATGAACGATCCGGCGAACCCATAGATAAGGTAGCCGATCGACGAGCCCAGCAGCCCGAGCATGATGACGGGACGGCGTCCGATGCGATCGGAGATGCGTCCGAGGATCGGCGCGAAGATAAATTGCGCCAAAGAGTAGACCGCCATGATCGCGCCGATGCCGGCAAATGAGATTCCAAGCCGGGTAGCGAACATCGGCAGCAGCGGAATCACGATTCCAAAGCCGAGCAGATCGACGAATACGGTTATAAATAGGATCAGCCGCGCCGACGCGCCCGGTTGCGTCGCGCGAGGCTGTTGCTTGCTTGCTTCCAGACTTGGCATTGATGTTGGTTGATTGTTGCGCGTTAATAAGCGTCCGCGAAGGGGAACAAGATAATCTATGGCACTTTCAGATCAAGCGGAACTAAAACGCAAAACTATCGACGCCGAGCACGCCGCGTCGATGGTCAAGCCCGATACGTGGCTCGACTACGGTTTCGGCGCCGCGCAGCCCGAGCTGTTCGATCACGCGCTGGCCTCGAGGATCACCAAGCTGCACGACGTCCGGATTCGCGGATGCCTCGCGATGCGCCCGCGCGCGGTCATCGAAGCCGACCCCGAATCGCGTCACTCGACGTATAACTCCTGGTACTTTTCCGGCCTCGAACGGAAGATGCACGACCGCGGGCTCTGCTGCCACATCCCGATGAACTTCGGCGAGGCGCCCGATTACTATCGCCGCTTCGTCGAGGTCGATTTCGCGGTGCTCAAAACCGCGCCGATGGACGAGCACGGCTTCTTCAACTTTGGCGTCTCGGTTACCTATCACAAGGCGATCACCGAGCGCGCCAAAACCTTGATCGTCGAAACTGACGCATCGATGCCGTACGTTTATGGCGTCGAGAATGGCGTTCACATCAGCGATGTCGACTACGTCATCGATGGGGGCGCGAGCGAACTGCCGGAATTGAAAAATCCGCCCGCCACCGAAATCGATCAAAAGGTCGCAGCGATCATTGCCAACGAAATAAAGGATGGCGCATGCGTCCAGATCGGCATCGGCGGGATGCCGAATGCGGTGTGCGAACTTCTCACGCGCTCATCGATCAAAGATCTCGGCGTTCACACCGAGATGTTTGTCGATTCGCTGGTCGATTTGTACGAAGCGGGAAAGGTAACCGGCGCGCATAAGGCGACCAACCGCTATCAAATGACCTACTGCTTCGCGGCCGGCTCGGCGCGGATGTACAAGTTCCTCGATCGCAACACCGCCTGCTTTGCCGGGCCGGTCGACTACACCAACCTGCCCCATCACATTATGCAGAACGATAACGCGGTCGCGATTTGTAACGCCGCGCAAATCGATCTGTTCGGGCAGGCCTGTTCCGAATCGGCCGGGCTGCGCCAGATCAGCGGCACCGGCGGCCAGCTCCAGTTTATCCGCGGCGCCTATGCCTCGCGCGGCGGCAAGGCATTTCTATGTCTCGCCTCGACCTACGAGCGCGGAGGAAAACGCGCCAGCCGCATCGTCGCGCGCATCGACGAATCCAACGTGGTGACGACTCCGCGTACCGATGTGATGTACGTGGTGACCGAGTACGGCATCGCCAATCTGAAGGGCAAGTCGATTCGCGAGCGCGCCAAGGCGCTGATCGGACTCGCGCACCCTGACTTCCGCGAGGATTTGGAGCGCCAGGCCCGCGAATATGGAATCCTCGCGCGATCGATTTTCTAGGATTGGTCGGCCGCGCTATCAATTTGCACAGGTTCGAGCCGATTGGCCCGGGCCTCTTCCACTTCCGTATGTGTAGGAGAGGCCGGATTCCGGACGCGGCTGTATTGCCGTGGCGAACAACCCATTACCCGTTTGAAGGCGGTGCTGAACGCGCTTTCAGATTCGTAGCCGAGCGACAGCGCAATCGCGGAAATGGGATCGCCGGAATTCGTCAGCCGGTCGCCGCCCAGCAGCATTCGCCATCGGGTCAGATATTCCATCGGTGACGATCCGACGCTCTCTTTGAATTTCATCGCGAAGGTCGAGCGCGACATGCCGGCGCGCTTGGCCAGCTCCTGCAAGGTCCAGCGATGCGCCGGATCGTCGTGCATAGCATTGATCGCTGCGCCCATCTGTTGATCCGCCAAAGCGAAGAGCCATCCAACGCCGCCTCTCGGCCCTTCGGCCAGATGCAGCCGCAGCGCCTGAATCAGTATCGTGTAGGCGAGGTGCTCCGCGATCAGAGAGCCGCCCGGCTGCGGATCGCGCAGCTCCTGCCGCATCTGCTCGAGCGACCAGCGTAGCGCCGCCCGGTCCGACTCTTTCCGTATATGCACGATGGGTGGCAGCATCCCCAACAGAATTCCAGCATGCTTACCGGTAAGGGCGAAGTGTCCCCCGACCATAAAATAATCGCCGCCGCCATTGTACAAGCCGATGCCATTAACTCGCGGTGTCGATAACAGCACGCGGTAGTCAACCGGCGTCAACCTTAGATCGCTGGCCAGGCGGAAGGGCCATCCGCGCGGGAGCACGACGCAGTCCCCCGCGGTCAGGCGCACCGGCTCGGGAACCCCTTCCACCTCGAGCCAACATTGGCCGGAAACCAACGCGTAGCATTTGATACCGTCATGGCGGGGGAACTGGACGGACAACTCTCCGCCGACATCAAAGCCACCGGAGATATAACTGCGCGGCTTTAGTAGCGACAACACATCTGAGAGCGGATCCATCAGCATCTCCGGACGATCGCGAAGATAATACGGACTCTAGAGTATAGATCGTATCGTCTCAATCATTATCCTGATCATGACTGGCTGCGAGGGCGATCACCGTCACAAATGAAGGAGAAGTTGCAATGCGTGTATTCGTCACCGGTGCTTCTGGCTTTATCGGTTCTGCGCTTGTTCCGGAACTCATTCAGGCCGGCCATCAGGTGCTCGGCCTTGCTCGCTCCGATGCTGCCGCCAAGGCCGTGGTTGCCGCGGGCGCCCAGGTTCATCGAGGTGATCTGGAGGACCTCGACAGTCTGCGCAGTGGAGCCGCCATGTCCGATGGTGTGATTCACCTCGCCTTCAATCATGACTTCTCGAAATATGCGGCTAACTGTGAGGCGGACCGGCGCGCCATCGAGGCTCTCGGCACTCCGCTCATCGGCTCTGATCGCCCGCTGATCGTCACCTCCGGCACCGGGGTCGCAATCACACCGGGCCGCGTCGCGACCGAAGACGATCCGCCCATTTCGAGTTCCGCAGGGATGCCGCGCAGTGCCTCGGAGGAGGCCACCGCTGCGATGGCGTCGCGCGGCGTGCGTACGATGGTGGTGCGCCTCCCGCAGGTCCACAACCGCCTCAAACACGGCCTGGTCAGCCTCGCGATCACTCTAGCTAAGGAAAAGGGCATCTCCGCGTATGTGGGCGATGGGGGGAACCGCTGGGCCGCGGCTCATCTGATCGATACCGCGCATCTCTATCGGCTGGTGTTTGAGAAGGGATCCACGCGAACCCGATATAACGCGGTCGGCGAGGAAGGAGTGGCGGTTCGAGACATCGCGGAAGTAATCGGTCGGCGTCTGAACGTGCCGGTAGTTTCGATGTCAACCGAGAAAGCGGCTGAACATTTTGGCTGGTTCGCATTCTTCGCGGGAATCGACGCTCCGGCTTCCAGCGCGCTAACGCAGCAGCGGCTCGGATGGCGTCCAACCCAGACCGGGATGATTGATGATCTCGAGCATGCACGAGATTTGGAAAGCTGAACCGACTCCGCGCTGAGGCCCGAAAGTCGGCGCGGTTGTTTCGCAACACTCCACAGCGAGTCACCACAAGAATCGTCCCGGCATCGATTTGTGCGATCGCGCCGGCGGAACTTTCGGCACGGCAGGTTGACGACCTACTGGACTGGACCGAGAACGAAGGCGGAATCTCACGGGTCGCGCCTGGCTGACGCGGCGCGGCGATTATCGATGCGTCACGCCCAATTCGGAGAGCAATTGAAGCGTGATGCCCGCTAAAACTGATTGGCGGGCTTTGCTACGTGCAGTCTGATTGGGATCCTCGTTTTGCGACTCGGAAGCCGCTCCGGGGCGGGTGAATTTGTAGATCATCTCATCGGGCCGCGCGTACCCCAGCTCTTTGCGAACCAGATGTTCGAGGTAGCGATCATTGGAACGAAGGTTCTGAACGCTCGTTTCAAGTTCGGTCCGGTGAAGCATCAGATCGGCCCGTTTCGCCTCCAGTTCGGCTCTGCGCCCGCGCAGCAAAAACAGGTCGCGAGGCCCCATCGCGGACAATAGGGCATTACAAATCAAACCCACCAGGATCGATCCCAGCATTAGGTTGGGCCACTGTCGCCGCAGCCAGCTACTTAAGCGAACCATTTCGTAATGGTAAAGCAGGCGGCGGTGTCAGTTCAAGTATGCTAATGAGCAAAGCTGGCGGTCAGCGCGAAAAGCATCGAGGTCTCCTGCCTTGTTCCCACTTTAAAATTTCTTTATATATTGGCCCCTCTATCTATTGCATTCCGCATAACGGGTTTATATAGTGGCCGCATCATCAAAGGTAGCAAAGGCTATCTAATAAGCAGGGTGCTTCTCCAGCAGCAGCCAGAAAGAAGAGGAGGTGTCTATGCCAGGTGTGAAGAAAAAGGCCCCGAAGAAGGCGGCCAAATCTAAATCCAAGTTAAAGAGTGCTATGAAGAAGAAAGCGGCGCCCAAGAAAACCAAAAAGAAGTAACTTTTACAAGTTTCCCTCCGGAATGACCGTTCCGGAGGCTGGCCAGATGCCGGAACTGCTGCTGGATTAAGCCGAGGCCTCGTGGCCTCGCAAAACGGGAGAGCCCCCTTGAAAGAGGGGGCTCTTTCCTTATGTCGCGCACTCCTTGCGCATTCCTCCGTTGCATCCCAATATGATCCGCACGCATGTCTTCTCCTCACGACTTCGACGCGATCATCATCGGCGCGCGCGTCGCCGGTTCTGCCGCGGCCATCATGCTAGGACGCAAGCGCCTCAAGGTTCTGCTCGTCGATAAGAGCGCATTTCCATCCGATACCATCTCAACTCACATCGTGCTCGCCGGTGGCACTCAGGTGCTCGCTCGTCTCGGCATGCTCGAGGCGTTGCAAGGACTGGGCGGCGTGCGATTCTCCTCGATGCGCACCGTCGGTTCCGGCTTCGATTATTTTGCGCGCCTCGACCAGGCGGACGATATCCGTGGGTTGTGCCTGACCCGCGATAAAATGGACTCGGCGATGGTCGATGCGGCGCGCAGCATCGAATGCGTCGCGATGCGCGAACAGTTTCGCGTCACCGATGTGATCATCGAGGACGGCGCGATCGCAGGAATTCGCGGCGAGGATTCATCCGGCGCACACATCTTCCACGCGCCGCTGGTGATTGGCGCCGATGGGCTGCGCAGCACCTTTGCGAAACTCGGATCAGAAAAAATCGGCGCATTCGAACGCAAGGATGTGAAGTGCGCGCGCGCCTACTACTACGCATATTTCGAAGGTGTGCCGCGCGCAAAACTTGATGATGTGCTGATCACCGAATTCGAGACGAGTCCCGGAACCGCCAGCCTCGCCTGCCGATGCAACGATGATCTAGTCGTTGCGGCGGTTGCCTTCGATGCGCGCGAAATGCGCGACTTCCGGACCGATCTGACGGCGAATTTCCTCGGTTACCTCGGCGAGTCCTCCACCCTCGGCAAACTCCTCGCGGATGCGCGTCTGGTGGGGAAGATTCGTTCCTCCGGCCTCCTGCTCAACACCTGGCGCGATCCGGTTTGCGACGGCGCAATCCTGATCGGCGATGCGGGATTGCACGTCGATCCTCTGTTCGGCCAGGGACATTCGTTCGCGCTCATTAGCGCGGAAATTTTCGGCGAACTCGCGCCCGCGTGGTTCGAATCGTCGCGGGGCACAACTATCGCTCGTAGCACGATGGAAGAATTCACCCGCCGGCGCGACCTCGCGCTGATCCCTTATTACAACGCCAGCCTCAAGGTCTCCCAGCACCTCGGCCTCGATCGCGCCTCGCTCCTCGCGCATCTGGCGGCCAATCGCGAGCAATGGGCCGCCGACGAGATGGTGCGTTTCGCGCAGATGGCGAACGGCGAAACCCCTTTTCCATCGTTCCGCTTCGCGAGACTGATGGCGCACAGCGGCGCGGTTGTTTGAGACGTGGAAACCACTCTCGGTCGTTTTCCTGCGCAGGCCGAGGTTCCCGAACCGCTGAAGTTCGCGTGGCCGATCGTGGTGCTGCCCGAGCTGTTCACCACGCCGCGCCATCTCGCGACCATGGTGGGATATTTCGCCACCATTGGATGGGAGGTCTACGCCCCGGATCTGCGCGCGGTGATCGGGCAAGGCGACTCGCCGCCAGTGGAGAAGATAGACTTCGCGAAACTCGTCGACCTCGCCAGCGAGGCGATCGCCGCGCTGGGTCGCGAGGCGATCATCGTCGGTCACGGCGTCGGCGGCCTCCTCGCGCTCAAGCTTGCAGAGCAACCCGGCATCAAGGCGTCGGTAGCAATTGCACCGCTGGCGCCGGGCTTTCGCACCCCCCTGATCGTGCCGAAATGGAATCTCTTCTCGAGCTGGCAAAAACATCCGCTCAACCCACCCTCGCGGCGGATGCTGTTCGAGTTCGTCGCCGACGCCGACGTGCATTCGCGCGAGCAAATAATCAAAGCCCTGCTTCCCGGTGCGACCGCGGCCGCGCTGGAGGTTGTGAATGGGAATCTCGATTTTGCGACCTCAGAAAAAGCCGCGCCTCGGCTGATCGTCGCGGGCGAGTCCGATATTTTCGCGCCGTATGAAAAACTCGAGTCGTTCGCGCGTCGCATCAACGCGCCGATCGTCAAGATTGCCGGCCGCGGCCATTGGCTGATTGGCGGACGCGGCCTCGAGCGCGTCATCAATGAGATTCAGCGCTTCCTGGTCAGATCACTCGGGCGCGATTTGCTGCTGCTCTACCCCGAGGAATGGAAAAACGACTAGCCGCGCGCGCTTTCGCACCGAGGTGAGACGACGCTAAGCTGCACCCCTGGAGGCGAATCATGGCAATCAACCTCGAAGACAAAGTGCGCGAGCTGGAAGCGAAAGTAGCAGAGCTTTACGACCGCGAGGCCATCCGCGATCTTCGCTTCCGCTATCACGAATGCATCAACGAAGCGCAGCTGGCCGCGATCCCCGAGCTCTTCACCGAAGATGGCGAACTCGAATTCGGCCACCTTGGTCGCGCGAAAGGCCGCGACCAGATCAAAGCATTCTTCGGCGGCTTGGGCGCCGATCGCACCGCGCCCGATGGCACTCGGCGGCGGGGACTTTATCGGGTCAAGCAATTCATCCATAACCACGTCCTCAAAGTACACGGCGACCGCGCTGAGGGTTATGCCTACCTCGAGGCCAAGCCGGTCTACAACGGCGAGAGCTATGTCGTCGCCGCGCGTTACAACGATGAGTATGTCAAACGTGACGGGCAGTGGCGCTTCAGCAAGATGAGTCTTACCCCCTTCTTCATGGTGCCGTTGAAAGAAGGATGGGCAGGCGACGACTTACTGAAGATGGGTCGTTAAGGAGCATAGGTCTTATGAATGAAAATGATGGAATCCTCGCGGGGCTTAAGGTGATCGATTGCGCGACCTATGTCGCGGGTCCCGCCGCGGCCACGATATTGTCAGACTTCGGCGCCGATGTGATCAAGATTGAGCGTCCGCCTGATGGCGACTTGTGGCGGCATTTTTCCTCGGTGCCGGGCTATGCGAGCACGGAGTTCACCTACACCTGGCTACTGACCAGCCGCAACAAACGCAGTATCGTGCTCGACCTGACCAAGACTGCCGGTCGCGACACTCTGCTGAGGCTAGTCGGCGGCGCCGATGTCTTCGTGACTAACTTCCAGCAATCGTTGCTCGACAAGTTTCAGCTAAGATGGGAGGACCTGCGCCCGGTAAATCAGCGCCTGGTCTATGCTCATATCACGGGATATGGCGAGAAAGGTGCGGACGCGGATTCGCCGGCCTACGATGGACTCGCTTACTGGGCACGCTCGGGCTTGATGACGAGTGTCACCGGCGCCGATGGCACTCCCGCGGGCGCGCGGCCCGCGATGGGCGATCATCCGACCGCCGCCACCTTGTTCGGCGCCATCATGCTCGGACTCTATCGGCGCGAGCGCACCGGTCAGGGTTCCAAGGTCAGCACTTCCTTGATGGCGGCTGGTGCATGGGCGAACAGCGTCGACATTCAGGCCAAGCTGTGCGCAGCGCAGTTTCCCGAACGCAAGGCGGGACAGCGTCCGCTGAATCCTCTCATCGCGGCCTACCTGAGCAGCGACCAACACGCGATGATCATCGCGTGTCTCGATCCGGAGCGCGAGTTTTCGCGCTTGTGCGAGGCGCTCGGCGAGCCTGACCTCGCGACCAGCCCATTGTTCGCAACGCAAGAAGCCCGGAAGGAAAACGCGCCGGAGCTGTATGCGATCCTGCAATCGCAGTTCGAGGCCAAGCCGCTAAGTCACTGGAGTGAGAAATTTCGCACCTATGACATCAAGTGGTCGCCGCTGCCGACCCTCGAAGAAGCGGTGCGCGATCCCCAGATGCGCGACTGCGGCGCGCTGGTGAATTGTGAGTATCCGGGACATGGCGTGATCGAAACCGTCAACAGCCCGGTCTTCGTCGCCGATAGCGCGAAGCGCAAGCCTCAGCCACCGCCCAACTACGGCGCGCATACCCGCGCGATTCTAAAGGAAGCAGGATTCAGTGCCGGCGAGATCGATCGGCTCATTCAATCGGGTATCGCGGTCGCCAGCGACGGAAAGTGAGATGGATAGTATCGAAACTGTAGGTCTAGGTATCCACTGGGAAGACCTTCCGGTCGGGCGCAAGTTCAAAACCGTCGGCCGCACCGTGACCGAGGCCGACCTGGTGAACTTTATCACCTGCACCGGCATGCTGGAGGTTCTTTTCACCAATACCGAGTTTATCGAGAAGGAGTCCGCTATTAAAGGGCGGGTAGTGCCCGGCGCGCTCGCTTATACCTTTGCCGAAGGATTGCTGATCCAATCGGTGATGCAGGGCGTTGGCCTCGCGTTCCTGAATATGGAACTCGACATCAAGGCGCCGACTTTCGTTGGTGACACCATCCATGTCGAATGCGAAGTGATCGAGTGCCAGGAGAGCAAGAAGCGACCGGGCCTGGGACTGGTGCGCACTCGCAATCAAGTGGTGAAGCAGGACGGCACGGTGGTGTTGGTGTATACCCCCTTGCGGATGGTCAAGGGCAAGCAAACGGCAGTCTGAGAAGCGAACGGGGCCACCGACGAATGTCGATAGCCCCGTTTCCTATTCTTCCCTGCGGATAGAGGTCCGACCCTTAGAAATCCGCCGCCCGCACCATCGCATCAGTGGTAAAGAAGTCCTTCTGCACCGCACCCATGTTGATGTACCAGCACTCATGCTCCGGAGTCTCGCGCCCCGGCAGGTAACACATCGTGGCCTGACCGGATTGCACGTCGGTGGATACCGCGCCGACTACGAACGATCGCTTGAAGGGATAGATAGCAACGCGCGCATCAGGCACCGGACGGTCGCGATTTGCCAGCCAGTAGATATGCGATCGCCACAACTGGCCCCCGCGATCATAGGTATCGATATAGGGCTCGAACCACACTTCGGAATCCATGTACACCACGGTGCGGGAATCGAGCGCATTGATTTTCGCGTGCCGTGGCATCGCCTCCACCACGTACATATGCCGCATCTCCCAGTTCTCCGGGCATGCGCTGGTGCCGCCGTCGGTAGGACATTGGACCTCAGGTGAATGCGCTGCATTCACGCACGCGAGCAGGTTTTTTTCGCCGAGGAACTTGTAGTTGTATTCCTCCGTTTTGGGATTGAACCCCGAGTAATGATCGGGATCCCACGCTTGCGCTCCGGTCGCCGATGACATGATGCTTTCATTTAGACGGCGAATTCGTCGCGCGCCGCCATCTAGCGTCCAGATGTCATCGCCACGATCGGCATCAAGATAGCGCCACCGGATGAAGCCGGTCCCGTGAATGTCTTCCGGCGCCAGTATTGGGTAAAGGGCGAACAGCCAAACACGATTGGTCTTTTTGAAATCCGGATCGATCGGCAGCGGATCGACCTCGGTACGTCCGACCAGGTCGTAGCCCGCATAGTGGCCGATCTGGAAATACTCGACCTGGTTTGCCTGCGGACCGTGCCTCTCGTACGAGCTGTTGCAATCATAGAAACGCAGGTCGTAGTCATCGGTCGTGATCGGACGGAAGACGTTGTTCCAGATGATCTTGTTGGCAACGTATGGGTCATTGGTATCGATCAGCGGAAACGGCTGCCCCGCAACGTAACCGACGACGCTGCGATGGTCCGTGCTGAGTCGTACCTGTCCAGAGTATTTTTCCGTCGCATCGCGATACGGCGGCGGCCAGTCGATACGCTCGCTGGGGATAATCTTCATCGACATCCCTTGCGAGACTTTGTAGTAAACTCCCGGCGAGACCAGGTTCTTAACTTTGGCGGCGCTATTGGCGGTAATGAAGTCGCCGGGTTTGACCTGTGCGACTGCCGGAACTGCGAGCATCAACGCCGACAACAATAATGTCGAGAGCGTCAATGTCCCGATCTTCCTCAATTGCATTTGCAACATGGAATCGAACTCCTCTTGCGGTTCAGGTGGTTGGGACTGAGACCGAGATGCCACGCTGAAGCGAAGCTCGAACGCTTGCACGAGCGAAGCTCTATGCGCTTAAGCGCAGCTCGATAGTCGAATCCCGGAGTTTCGGAAAACGGCTCGGTGTCTTATGCGGCAGGAAAAGCGTCGTCCGGCGACGATGGTGAGATTCGGCGGTGGAGGATTTGACGCGGAGGCGTTACCTCTACCTCAGCATCAACAACAAACTCCGCTCGGGAGAATGCGGGAGGGGGTTCGGTCGCGGGTGCATGCGTACACTCGCGGCGAGCGTCCCTAGTAAGGTCAATGCCTTTGTCGCCGACTTCCTCGCGGGTATGAGGAGCGGACTCATAGCGAAGATTCACGAGAGTGGGAATTCTGGAGGCGGCCCTCGCCAATGGGGTCAGGCACTGAACCGTAGTCAGAAGGGCAACGGAAACGGCAAGCAGCAGCAGTAATGGTCTGACTCGATATTCCGGACGCATCGGCCGAGTCTCCAGAGGTGCGTTCCTTTATCATCGACCCGCCGCCGACCCAAATCAAGCATAAACATGACGGCTCTGGGATTTCCAAATTCGAGGTGAATATAGACTTGGCGTCGCCCGAAATCGAAGAACGTCGAGCGCGAGCTGATCATTCGGGACTGCACTACTTCGCATAGGCGGGGATGACCGGCCAAACCATCAATGTCGACGCCGGCATCATGATGAACTAGCGTTGATACTTTTGCCGCGAGAGATGTTGTAAAAGTGATAGGCTGAAGCCATGGCCAAGAAGAACGTCAGATTTGAAGCGGTCAAGGTCGTCGCGAAGCCGACAACTGTTCGATTCAAAACCAAGTCGGGCCAGACCGTCGCTTTCAAGGCAATCAAGACCACCAAGCAAAAGCGGACTGTTCGATTTCGCGCCAAGGCGAGATGAAGCGGATCTACCTGGACAGCAACATCCTGATTTCGCACTACTCTCCCGACAAGTCTGAGGAGTCAAAAAAAGACCTGGTCGAAAACGCGTTAGGCGTTTTTGCGCGGCTCAAAGAGGTCGAGCTCTGTACTTCGATGTGGGCCGTCACCGAGATGGTCAACATCCTTATCTCGAACAAGAAAATGGAGCGTGGCGAGGTCGCCGAGATTGAAAGTTCGGCTGACCAGCGAGCGCCGACTCAAAAATCTTAAGATACGCTTCCTCGATGTCAGTCCGCGCGCAGACTACGATTTCAGTGAATTCTTCTACCACGTCAGAGAGCGCATTCTTAGTTATCATTCCGGGGTCGGCGACATCATCCACAGCGTTATCATGGCTAACAATGGAGTCGCCGACATTCTGACTTTCGACGAAAAGGACGACTTCAAGAAGATCCCCGATCTGACGGTGCTTCATCCTCGCAACGTGACGCTTAGCAAATAAGCGACGGGCCAATCATTAATCGACTGGACAGAGCGCAAGCCGAACCACGAGCAGCGGCCAAGCTTTGGTGTCTGCCGTGCGGGCCTGATCATTCGGCATGCAGCAGGCGACCCTCTCGCAACACCGTGCCCGGCAGCGATGCTCGCAGATGACGGCGCGCCTCAAAATAAGACTTGGTGCAGACCGGAACGTCGGTCGCGATCGAGGAATCTTTTAAAATCTCAGGCGAGGCGACTTCGCTTGCGCTCCTGCGGAACGTCGTCGACTACGACCAGAAGCAGGTCGTAGTCGCTGTCAGGCCCTCCGTCCCCGCGCGCCCGCGATCCGAAAAGGTATATGGACTGAGGGTGATAGGCCTCGCCAAGGCGGCGAACAACTTCGGCCAAGTTATCGCCTGACGTCATCGACACAAGATGAGGCCGCCTGATCGATTGTCTCTTCCTGGTCATGGCTCAGCGCCCATCGTCAAGGAGCATAACATTATCGAGTCGGCTACTAAAATTAACCCAAGGGGTCCCGGATCAATCAGAAACGTCGATAGCGCCAAAAAAAGCGGCCGGCGAGGCCGGCCGCTTTTGGCATCTTTACCAATGAAGCCTCGCGCTAGGCGGTTTTTTCCGCGCGCTCGCCCCGCTCGCTACGTTCACGATGATCGCCGCGCTCGCGCTCCGCGCGATCTCGATCGCGGGTGGCCTTTTCGCTGTGCCCCTGCGCATGCGGCGTCAGATTGCTGGTGGTCAGCACCTCGATAAACTTGCGCGCCGCCGGTGACAGCTCGCGCCCGCGCTTGTAGATGATCGCCAGCGGACGCGTGAACGGACCCTCCTGAAACTCGATCATCTTGAGGGAGCCACGCGTCATCTCGTTCTCGACCGTGAGGCGCGGGACGATCGCGCACCCGAGTCCGATCTCGACCGCGCGCTTGATGGTCTCGATGTTGTCGAACTCCATCGTGTAATTCGGCTTCACGCCATAGTCGCGCAGGATGCGGTCGGATGCTTTGCGAGTAGAGATGTCGCGCTCGTAGCCGACAAAGGTCTGGCCGACCAGCGCGCTCACGCTAACCTTGTTGTGTTTGGCGAGCGCATGATCCGGCGGGACGACCAGCACCAGTTCATCGTGCCGAAATGGAATGGTGACGATTTGGCTGCGCTTGGCCGGGTAGGCAACCACGCCGAGATCGATTTTGCCTTCGACCAGGTCTTCGTAAATTTTGTTGGAGCGCAAATACTCGAGATGCACATTTACTGCGGGATAGTTGCGCAGGAATTCCGTGAGGTATGGCGGTAGCTCGTGCAGACCGACGCTGTAGACGGTGCCGACCCGGATCGAGCCGGCGATCACGGAGCCGATTTCGCGCAGGCGATTTTCCAACTCAAGGAATTTGCGAACAATTTCCTTGCTCGAGGTGTAGAGGATTTGTCCGGCGGCAGTCGGTTTGACTCCCGCTCGCCCGCGTTCTATCAATCGGCAATCGTATTTTTCTTCGAGGCTGCGGACCTGCTGGCTGACCGCCGATTGAGTGACAAAATTTTGCGACGCGGCATAAGAAAAGCTTCCGCTCTCAATTATGTCGCAAAAGACTTTTAGCGTTTCAATATGCATTCACTTCTGCTCTTACATATAAGTCTATTTGATGCACAGATTTGAAGCAATCAGTAGCTGGATTGAAATCTGAGCAGGACTCACATGAGCTTGAAGCATGTTGAAAATTGGGTCAATAGGCTTGGCTCCGACACCCTGTCGGACCGCATCCGGAGCGGTATCATGACGCCCAGCCGCCTTTTCGGTTACCAACCATCGTTCATAAATCCACCAAATGTGGAATGGAGCGTATCATGCCCGAGCTTTTAAAGGACCTCGATTACTTCGATCTTGATGAATTTCTCACCTCTGAAGAGAAGATGACACGCAATACCGTCAAGCAGTTTGTTCAGCGCGAAATCTTGCCAAATATCGAACAGCATTTCGCAAACGAAACTTTTCCTCGCGAAATCATCCCGCAAATGGCCGAACTCGGCTTCTTCGGCGCCAATCTGAAGGGCTACGGATGCGCCGGTATGGGCAATGTCGCCTATGGCCTCATCATGCAGGAGCTGGAGGCGGGCGATTCGGGCCTACGTTCTTTTGCGTCCGTGCAAAGTGCATTGTCGATGTATGCCATCTACGCGCACGGCACCGAGGAACAGAAGAAGCGCTACTTACCCGAGATGGCAAAGGGCAAACTCATCGGATGTTTCGGGCTGACGGAACCCGACCACGGCTCGGATCCCGGCGGGATGGAAACCAAGGCGCGCCGCGACGGTGACAAATGGATCCTCAACGGCACCAAGCGATGGATCACCAACGGCTCCATCGCCGATGTGGCGATCGTATGGGCGCGCGTCAACGAAGGCATAACCGGGTTCGTCGTGGAGAGGGGCACGCCGGGATTCACGACCCGCGATATCCACGGGAAATTTTCCATGCGCGCATCGATCACCTCGGAGCTGATTCTCGAAGATGTGCGGATTCCAGCCGGCAATCAGTTGCCCGAAGCGCGAGGCCTTCGTGCGCCGCTGAGCTGCCTCACCCAGGCGCGCTATGGTATCGCATGGGGCGCCATCGGATGCGCTCGGAGTTGCTACAATACTGCGCTCGACTACACGAAATCGCGCAAGCAGTTCAAGCGGGTGCTCGCGGGCTATCAGATGGTACAGCGGAAGCTGGTCGACATGATGACCGAGATCACCAAGGCGCAGATGGTATGCCTCCGGCTTGGACAGCTTAAGGATTCGGGCAAGATGCGTCCCGAGCACGTTTCATTCGCCAAACGAAACAATGTCGATATGGCTTTACAAATCGCCCGTGTCGCCAGGGATATGCTGGGGGCCAACGGCATCGTGAATGAGTACCCAATCATTCGCCATATGCTGAACATGGAGACCGTCAACACTTACGAGGGTACCTATGACGTCCAAACCCTGATCCTCGGTCGCGACATCACCAATGAAAGCGCCTTCGATTGAGGTCCCATTTTGCCCTATTTTAGTTGACAGATGTCTTCCCAGCTCCGATGACTAAGCTCGCATATGATGTACATCCGTTGCATTGCGATGAAATAGCTCTATAATGGATGCTGTAGCGTCAATGGCGGACAGCATCATGAGCGGCCTTTTTCTCGATGAGCTTTTCAACCCTCCCAGGCTGGATACCGGCGATCGCGTCCATCGCAAGGAGGCCGGCCTCCTCGGATGTAAACGCGGCACCGTCATCAGTTCCGGCGGATGGTTTGCCGTGATCCAATGGGATGGCGCCCCCAGCCAGCGCCGCGAATACATCCCCGATCTCGAAGTCGAGAACTCCTGAGCCACTCGCCGCCTTTTCCCCTCTTCGCCGCGCCATGCTAAATACCGAGGCGCGGGCGATTTTCCGGGAGATTTTCCGAGAGATCTTCAAGGACACCCGCCCGAGGGAGACCGGCTATGATCAAAATTCGCGGCTTCGCTCATTCCGCTCTGCGCATCACCGACGCTGACCGCGCCATTTCTTTTTATGACAAGGTGCTCGGCCTCAAGCCGCTGGCCAGCCGTCCCAACTTCGGCTTCGGCGGCGCATGGCTCGGGGTCGGCAACAATCAGATCCACCTCATCTCCGCCGAGAAGCGCGAGGGCGTCATCAATCCGCTCGGGCCCCATGTCGCGCTCGAGGTCGAGGATTTCGATGAGACCAAGCGCGCGCTCACCGAGATGGGGATCGAGTTCCTCGAGGCGCCGAGCAACATGGCCGGCCGCCAGCTGTGGATTCTCGATCCGGATGGCAACACGGTCGAGCTCCGCGCCTGAGAAAGGTGTCCTCTTTCCTTGTTCCCTCTCCCTTCAGGGAGAGGGTGGCGCTATTGCGCCGGGTGAGGTCAGAAGGAAGGCGCGTGCGCCGATAGCGCCCGCGCATCGAGGATTCCAACCTACCGCCCCTCCGGCAGGCAGGGATGGCACGCCGGTCGCAGAGAGAAACCGAGCGACCGTCGCGCCATCCCCCGCCCCCCGCTCCGCCGCTTCCTCCCCGCTTTGTCATCCCGAGCGAAACGAGGGATCTAAGCGAAGCGATTTCTCTCTTCCCTCCCCCGATGGGGCGCGAAGCCGCTGAGGCGGAGCGAAGTGGAGCCCGAAGCGAGAACGAAAGTGATGGCGCTGGTGAGGGTCCTTTAGAAAATACAATTCCCCTCTGCCTGCCGCTCTTTTCTCCCAGCAGCGACCGCCGCGCCATCCCCCCCGCATTATTTATCTGTCTTTCCGAGCGAGTCCGCCGGTTCCATGTCATTCTGAGGTTGAGCGCGAAGCGCGACACGGAAGAATCTCGATCGTCGAAACGCCATTGCCGCCACACGAAAAATCACCTCGCCTCTCTCACCCGTTCCGTCATGCCTGCCTCGACTGCTAGCGTGCATCGTATCGCTCGCTGACTCACAGAGACTCTGGTGTCGCGCAGATCCAGCGCACCTGATTACGAAACACCAGATTTATGTGAACTCAGCACAGACGGCCCGAACGTAAGTCCAATGAAATCGAGAGTTTTCCGCAATACCAACCGACCAATTTCGGCTCCATTCTGCTGCTCTATGTGTACAGAAACCGCACACTGGCGCGAGGTATGAAAAGCTCGATCGGTGATCACCTGAAGGGCAGTCCCTCCGCCTGACTAAGGAGGTCATCCCAGTGATTTAGCCGTTGGTCTTGAAGCATATCCTCGAGCGCATCTGCGCTGAGCGCTGGAGGTGCGCCAGGCTTTCTATTTGGGATTTGTCCACGGAAAACGCCTGAATGCTGAAACAAAGACCGGCGACAGTCGGTTTCTCAAGCCGGTTAGCTTCATTTTGCCTGTATTGCTCTCTCGGGGCGTCGGAATGAATGCCAGACGACAAGTAACTCGATTGGTTCCCCCGAGAACAAAGCCTTGAATGTCGATGTAGAATTAAGCGAGCCAACCTGTCAACAATGCAAGACTAGAAGCAGTTTGGGTGGATGTTGACCGCTTCTGCCTTGAGCATTTCTCTCTGTTTGACCATCCCGTAATTCTGTTTCTTGTTTTTCTCGTGCCTAGCCTGGAGACAGGCCGGTCTCGCCAATCAACAACGATGTCGCATATGACCGATGTGCGTTGAGAAGTGTTTTGATTGGATTTTCAGGCGCATCAGCGCTGGAGGGTGGCCATGACCGGTTTCTTACAGAAAGCCAAAAACTGGATCCGGCGATATTTCGACAAAGCTAAGGCCGGTTGCAACGGCGGCGCCATTTATAGCAGCGGAACGTTGGCCGTGATTAAAAGTACGTTCTCAGGTAATGGCCAATGATACATCACTCGAACTGGTTTGGGAAAGCACTAACCTTTGTGGCCATCTTCTCAACGTTTCTCACGGTTCTCGGCGGACACAGTAGAGCTGGTAGCCTGCGAAACGGAAATGTCGGGTCTCAAGCCCCAGCTAGTGGACCTGGCAACGTTCATTGGACTTACTTCGACACCTTCGGTCCGGGCGGTGGGGGCGACAACATCTTGACTCTGATCAATCCAAATAGAAGCGCCAATCCCGACCTCATCAATGTTGCGCCCGATGTATGCGCAATGATTTACGTATTCGACGACGATCAAGAAATGGGCGAGTGCTGCGGGTGCCCAATTAGCCCCGCTGGCATCGAAACTTTCTCGGTTGAGCATGACCTCACTGCGAATTGGGAGATTTCTTCAGGTGCCGGAGGTATCGACAACGGTGCTGGCTCGATTGCGATCGTCGCAACAGCCGCGAACGTCGGATACGTTCCGAATGACGCCACCAGCAACGGCAAATTCTGTCCGAACGCCCAGAGCGCGGCTTGCTTTGCCGGTTGTGATCCAACCTCAAATCCAGGCTATGACGTAGGTTTCCCAAATGACAACCTGCTAGGCGGTATCACGCACAACCAACAGATTACATCGAATTCCCGTACTTTTCATTCATTGAAGGGACTCACCCAAATTCCCTTGTTCGACAATGGCTCCGGAGATCCCAACAGTATTTCCTATCTGCAGGCACAATGCGGGGCGCTGGTTGGTAACGGCTCCAGTAGCGGGGTATGCCATTGTCCGGTCCTCCCGCCGATGCCTCCAGTTACTTCGGCGCCCACGTTGACGCCAACGGCTACCGCGACGGTGAATCAAAGCATCTACGTGGTTGCCGGCGGCTCTTTTGACGGAGCTATTTTCGAATATCCGATCGCTGCCTCTGGTAACGCGACTCCCAGCGTTACTATCGAAGGTTCTAAAACCGGCCTCTATGAGCCTTTGGGTGTCACGGTTGACTCGAATGGAAACATCTACGTGGTGAACGAGTCCGCGCCTTCTGGCGATGGCCCCGGCAGCGTTACGGTCTATCCTGCCGGCAGCATTGGCAACCAGCCTCCCACCTCAAATATCGTCGGCTCCAACACGCGACTGAATTTTCCGACCGGCATTGCGCTCGATACTAGCAGAAACATGTATGTGACAAACACGATTAAGAGCAGTGTCACGGTCTATCCGTCAGGCAGCAGCGGCGATGTGGTTCCCAGTGCGGAAATCGCCGGCCAAAACCCCGGCTTTTTTAACCCATGGGGCATCGCACTCGATTCCAGTGGAAAGATTTATGTGGCCAACCAAGTTAGCATTACAGTCTATCCGCCTAGGAGCAGCGGTGACGTTGCTCCGATCGCGACCATCGCTGGAGACAAAACCGGTCTCTTCGATCCAATCCGTATCGCGCTGGACTCCAAGGGGAACATCTACGTCGCAAATTTTGGGAACGACAGCGGAAATTACAGCATCACGGTCTTTCCCCCTGGCAGCAATGGCAATGTGACGCCAATTGCTACTATTGCCGGTCCTAATACTGGACTTTTTTTTCCTATAGGTATTGCACTGGACTCGAATGGCCTCATCTATGTCGCGAACGAGACTAGCGGAACTTCGTGTTGCGACCCTGCCACCATAACTGTCTATCCACCGCTGGCAAGCCTGGCCTCTCAACCCAACTATCCAAATGTGACGCCCAGCGCTAGTATCATCCTCCCTTTCCGCGGTGCGCTGGGTATGGCGATCGGTCCATAGTCCGAATTGTCGAGAATGAAGCAATGCATAGTCATTCGGGGTAACTTTGGGAATATGGACGACATCCAAGGTATCGCCTATTCCTTCCAGTACCGAGCCTTCGCTGGGAATAGCCAACGTATGCCTCCTCGCGGATCGCGTACATCGCCCCCGTATCTTGGTATCAGGTGTACGTGAGTGTGATCCACGGTTTGGCCTGCGACGGCGCCAAATATGGATCAGGATCGCTCATGCACGTAGCCTCTGACGATCGAGATCCCGCCGCCGTACCCGTGCTCATCGCGGAGCCGCTCGAAGATCCGCTTAGCGGTGTGGTGCTGCTTGGCCGGCTCGGGATGATCCAAACTTGTTACGCAAATCGGCCACAAAACTGAGTGGTTTTCAATGCTGCCGCGTACAAAGCTCGCACAGCCAAGAGATCAACGCCCAAAGAGGTGACTTGATCCGCACTGGCTTTTCGAGAATCGAAGTCTTCCAAAATGAAATCGCATTTCTTGTACGCGAATGATGATGTGCCCGCAGGTCGTTTTCCTGAATCATTTTCGAAGAGTGTTGTCGGCACCCCGGTCATTTTTAATAGGGACATCGCTCATCAGAAAACGGCATCGTTTGTTTTTGGGCTGAAGAGTGGCGTTTCCATCTCATTAGAAATCAGACGGGCTCGGAAAATTCTTCTCATCCGATTGCTCTTCAAAATTCCTTGGGCGGGTGACCGCGTTCGCGACATAGCACCTTATGATCCGGTTCGCCACGTCGGCCGACATGCAAAGGATGGACTGCGTCGTGCGTGCTCGTCCGGTTGAGCCGCAGCGCAAGCTGTGGGGAAAGACACTCGTCGATGAACAGTTTCACGCCGCATCGACCCACGGACGTCCTCCCGGCCGTCCCATCAGCGGATGCGCACGCGCATAAATGATCGCCGCTTCGATTGCCTTACGCGATAGATCGGGATTGTCGGTGAGGATGTCCGCAACCGTGTCGCCATGATCGATCCTGCCGAGTACCGAATAAACTGTCATCCGGGTACTTCGTACCAGGGGAGTGCCGCCCATGATTGCATTGTCGACAACAATCAAAGCGTCGCGTGTGCTTCGATATCGTTCGGCACGCTGCATCGCGTCGCCCACCAGGCGGCCAACATTCAGCTCCAAAGCGGGCGCTAATTCGAACCGAGCTTTTCGAATCTGATCGGGTTTGGTGTGCGCGAGCCACGCCACCAGTCGCTTCTTCTGCGGCAGCCCCAACTTCAGATCCAGTTTCGAAACAATCGTGGCATAGGCGACGGCATAGGTGGGAAGGAGACGGCGAGATCGGCGTGTCGCACCTTGCACGGCTCGGAATTGCACCCGCAGGACCCGTTCCTCGATGGCCTTTTCAATCACCCGCTTCGGTACCTGCGACAATTCTGCCACTTCGCGTGGAGTGAGATCGGCTGCAACGTTCATATAAGTAGTCCCCTTTAGGGAACTACTTTACCGAAAGACGGTCGCAGCAGCAACGCAGACCGTCCCACGTAAATCAAAGGCTATGCTACTCGGCGAGCATCGGGTTGGGTTTCGGAAAACCCTGCCGCGTCAATGCTTGATCGATCGCCTCGATGACGCGCGCGATCGAAGCTTCCTTCGCCGCCGGATTTTCCGCGATAGTTTCCAGCTCGGTGCGCATCGCACGCAGGTCCACGCGCACACCTTGAGTCATCCGCCATAGCAGCGCGAGACAGGTCAGCGGGATCAGCACTCCCGTCACGATGACGATCGCAACCAGCTGGCGCGCCCGCCGCTGCGCGGCGTCGGCGTACTGGTCGAGCGCGGCATCATCGGTGCTTTCGAGTTCGTTTACCATGATGTGCAGATCGCGCATCTTCGCGTTCATAACTTCGTCGTGCGGATCGGAATGGCGGAAATCATCGAGCCTGACCTTGGCCGCCTGCGCGATGGCGCCGATCTTGTCGCGTTGCTCGTCGGTGTAGACATGATGCACCGAGGAATCGAGATAGTCGGCAAAACGGCGCTGCTGGTCGACGATAATCTGCGCGCTCTCGGGCTGGAGGCGGCCCCACTCCATTTTGTAGAGCGCGGCGTCCATCCCCTGCGCATATTTCATCGAGGCGACCTGGTCATCTCGGATATCGGCCGGAATCTCGCCGAACTGAAGGAACGCCAACGCCAACAAGGGACTCGCGATCAGCAGGATCACCGGCGCGATACCGGCGACAAAGCGAATTTTCGAAACGACCGTGATGTTGGCCATGCATCCCTCCGAAACTGTGGATGTAAACATGACCAGCGCGCGCCGGGAAAGGCAATCCGTGAAACCGCTACTCAGGCGGCGGCGCGCAGCGCCAGGCCTCGCGCGATCGAAGTGAACTCGCTGCCGGTGCGGATTTTCTCGGCGCCGAAGCGCTCCGCAAAGATTCGCCGCACTACCGGCACGAACGACGATCCGCCGGTGAGGAAAACGCTGTCGATGGCATCGGGCAGGACTTCCGCCGACGCCAGCACTCGATCGACGCACTGCGCAATCGCGTGCAGCTCGCGCGCGATCCAGCTCTCGAAGGCCTCGCGCGTCGTGGGCTTCTCGATCGATACCGCGGCGTCCGCGAAGCGAAAGGTCGTCGCATCCGCATCGGAGAGCGCGAGCTTGGTCTGCTCGACCGACTTGAAGAGCAGGTAGCCGAGGTCATTCTCGACGATGTGGATCAGCGCGCGGATTTTCTCCGGCGCCAGCGCCTGATGCTCGAGGTCGCGCAACTTGTTCATCGTGGTCGGCGCCTTGAGGAACGACAGAAAGTGCCAGCGCTCCATCTGCGCATAGAACCAGGTCGGCATCGGGAGCACCTGGCCGTAGGGGGTCTTGTACTGCGAGCCGCGTCCGAGCTCCGGCGCGACCAGGCGGCGGACGATCTCGCCATCGAAGGCGTCACCGGCGATCGCGACTCCATCGTTGGCGAGGATCTCATAGCGCCGGTCGGCATCGATGGTGGATGAAGGCCGCAGCCGCACAATCGAAAAATCGCTGGTGCCGCCGCCGAAGTCGGCCACCAGGATCAACTCCTCGCGCGCGATGGTCGAGGCGTAATGATAGGCGGCCGCGACCGGCTCGAACTCGAAGGTGATCTCGCTCCATCCGGCGCGGCGAATCGCGGCCTCGAGACGCCGGGTCGCGTGCTCGTCGTCGCCATCGTTTTGCGCCGAGGAAAAATGCACCGGCCTCCCGACCACCACTCGCGGTGGCAGCTCGCCGAACTGTTCTTCCGCGACTGTGCGCAGCCGTTTCAGAATCGGTGTGATGAGATCCTCGAGCGAGTAGTAATCGCCCATAATGTTGGTTTCATCGAAGAGGCGATCGGCGAGGAACGATTTGAGCGACTGGATCAGGCGGCCGTTGGCGCCTGACGCGATGTAATGATCGATCGCCTCGCCACCCACCGAGCGCCGCGGCTCATCGCCATGCGGATCGGCGGCGAAGAACAGGATCGAGCGCATCGTTTCGGAGCGCGCGCGTTCGCGGCCCGCGGGAAAATTGGCGAGCGCGATCGAGCCATCCTCAGTGACAGATGCGATCGCGCTGTTGGTGGTTCCGAAATCGAGTCCGACTGCCTTCGTGCTCATGCCGATCACCATGTAGAGCGCGCCATGATGATCGGGCGTCGAAATCTTGTCAACGTCGACAGCTTTGCGGTAATCTAACCAAACCTTCAGGATGTCTCGGCCCGCTCGAAGTCTTTGCTAAATCTTTTCCGATGATGACTCGCGGTGGTAGAGTTCCCGCACATGACGAATCTCTCGGGAGCGCGCAAACGCTACGCGCGCAAGCTGCGGCGCAAAGCCGCCTTGTGATCGAAGCGCCTGGTGCGCGCCTTCGCCGAGGTACCACGCGAGAAATTCCTCGGTCCGGGGCCATGGCAACTGCTGATCCCCGATTACCGAAAACTCGGTTATGTCCGAACTCCCGACGCTCATCCGCGCCATCTCTACGGCGACGTGCTGGTGGGAATCCTGCCGCAACGCTTCCTCAACAATGGGCACCCCACCTCCCTCGCGTCGTGGCTGGACTGGCTCGATCCGAAACCGGGCGAGCACGCGGTCCATATCGGATGCGGGACCGGCTACTACACCGCGATCATCGCGCATGCGGTGTCACCCGGCGGTCGCGTCACGGCGGTTGAAATCGATGACGAACTGGCGCCGCGCGCAACGGAAAATCTCGCGCATCTAAAAAAGGTGAACGTCATTCACGGCGACGGCTTCGCAGTCGACCTCGAGCCGGCGGATGTGATCTTCGTCAATGCCGGCGCAACGCGGCCCAGCGCGAAGTGGCTCGACGCGACGTCACCCGGGAGTCGGCTCCTCTTTCCGCTGATCACAACCCATCTGGTGCAGCCGAGGAGCGTCTTCAATCATCGCGGCGGGAAGCCGAAGCGAATCGCTGGAACGTTCAAGGGTCGCATGATCGGGATGATGATCGGCGTGACTCGAGTCGCGAACGGATATGCTGCATGCGGCGTCTCGTCAGTAGGAATTTTTCCCTGCGTCACCGCGATCGATCGCGAGGAAGACCGTGCGGTCGCGAGCGCGCTGGCAACCCGCACCTTCGAGGAAATCAAATCGTTGCGGCGCGACAGTCACGAGGCCGATCCGACTTGCTGGCTTCACGGGCGCGAGATCTGTCTATCGACGCGCGCATGACGACGGCTTCCAGAGCAGGCGCGGCTCTACGTGGCGGGTTCGCGATGCGCGAGGAGAAACGCCAGCACCGCGGCGTTGAACGCCTCGGGCTGCTCGATGTTGCTCAGGTGTCCCGCGCCCTTGATGACCGTGAGGCGCGCGCCGGGAATCCGCGCGGCCATCGAGCGCGCCAGCGCCGGCGGCGTCAGCGTATCCTCGTCGCCCACCACGAGGTGCGTCGGCGCCTGGATTTTCTCCAGCTCCAGCGTCCGCGTGTAATTGGTCGTCGCCGCGATGGTCTTTATGTATGACTCCTTGTGCAGCGCCGACATACTCGCGACCAGCCGCTCGAATGATCCCGCTTTGGCGGATTTTCCTACCAACGTTTTCGCGACACTCGGCGCGATGTCGCGCGGCTCCTTGCCATTCAGCAGCGGCTCCTGGCGGATGCGGATAAATTCGCGCCGGGCGTCATCGCTAAGGCCGGTCATCCCCGGCATCGAATCGCAGATGGTGAGCGTCGCCACGCGATCGGGATGACTCGTATGAAAATCGAACGCGATCAGCCCTCCCATCGAGAGCCCGACGAGATGCGCGCGCCCAACCTTAAGATGATCGAGCATGCGCAGCAGGTCACGGCTGAAGTCGCTGAAGTCCAGCGGCCCGGCATAGTCGTCGCTCGCACCGTAACCTCGCGCATCCCACGAGGCGGCGTGGAACTTCTCGGCGAACACCGGGAGTTGATCGTGCCAGTTGGTGCGATTGCCGCCGATTCCGTGCATGAAGAGCACCAACGCTCCGTCGCCGAGGTGATCGATCGCGATTCTCGGCGCGCCGGGGACGTAGTCGGTTTTCCATTCGCTCATCGGGATTTTCCTTTCTTGCGCACAAACGACGCGAGCTTGCGACACCGCGCCTCGTTGGCGACGATTCCGGCCAGGCACGATTGGGTGAAGCTCGCGACCGCGCGCGTCAGCATCTCCATCGCATCTATCACGTTAATCGCGGCGGCGCCCTCGAAGACGTTCAGGTAGAGCTCGCCGCGCTCCAGCGCGAGGCGCGCCGCGCGTTCGCAGCCCAGCACCTGAAAGCAGCATTGCAGCAGCGTCTCGGGAAGCACCGGATTTATCTTGCCCGGATAAAACGAGGAGCCCTCCATAACCGCCGGCAACGTGATTTCGCCGAACCCGCCCTGGGGCCCCGACGAGAGCAGCCGAAGGTCCTGCGCGAGCTTAATCAGAACCTCGGCCAGGACGCCCAGTTGCGCCGCCACCGAGGCGAGGTCGTCGATATTCTGCGCGGCATCGAAGAGGTTCTCGCGCAAGGTCAATTTGAGCTTCGCGAGTTTGTTCAGATGAGCGATCACAGTTCGACGATATCCAGCCGGCGCGCCGCTTCCATCGCCGATTACCGTGCCGCCGAGGTTGATTTTGCGCAGCATCATAACCGCGCGATCCAACTCATCGACGCGGCGCGCGATCGCCGCGGCATAGCCACCGAAGATTTCGCCGAGCGCAACGATGCTCGCATCCTGCAGGCAGGTTCGCGCCATGGTTTGGATCGTTTGAAACTGCACCGCCTTGCGATGCGCAACCTCAACGCAGTCACTCATCACGGCGTGGAGATCGAGCCATTTTTCGAGGATCGCGACACGCGCCGCGGTATGACAAACATCGGCCGTCGACTGCGACGCGTTGACGTGCAGCTTCGGATCGATCGGATCATAGCTGCCGCGCGCGCCGCCTAGGTTTTCGTTGGCGAGATTCGCGATCACCTCGTTGAGGTTCATGTTGACCGCGATTCCGCCACCGCCTGCTATCACATCAACCGGAAATTCATTGAGATAGTCGCCCGCGATCAGCGCGTCACAAGCCGCTTCAATCGCGACGGAAATCTTCGGCTCGATCACGCGGGCATCGCGATTGGCCCGCGCGGCCGCCTTTTTCACCATCGCCAGCGCTCGCACATACGACGGATAGGCGCCGAGTACACGGCCGGAAAAAGTCAGGTGGTTAATCGAACGGACGGTCCGGATTCCATAGAGTCGGCGCGCCGGAACCTCCAGCTCGCCGAGGGAGTCGCGCTCGAGGCGAGAAGCTGCGGCCTCCCGCGAAATGACTGCGGGCCTACGCCTCGCGGCCATAGCGCGCGCGCTGCAACAGCTTGCTGCTCCGCGTTCCCGGTTTGGTATCGTAGGCCAGCAGCGCGACGAGGCGGGTGGTACGTCCACGAATCGGCGTGACGCGATGAATCGAGTTGCGCCCCTCGAACAGCAGCAGCGTGCCGGGCGTCATCGGCACCCGCACCACTTCGTCCTCGGCGCCCTTCAGCAGGCGCTGCACGTGCGGATAGTTCTCGTCGGCCGCGCTGCGAATCAGCGGCACGTAGTCGAAGTCGCCCCCTTCGTCGGCGGCGCGCAACGCGATCGAGGTGACGAAGTCGGTTTGATCGAAATGCCAATGGAGCCGCTCGCCATCGCGCATCACCGCAAGGTTCAACGCTCCGAACGGATCGGCGTAACGATAGAGCGGCTCCTTGTTCAGCGCCGCGCCTATGAAATCCATCAGCGGCTGCCATTCATATAGACGCCGCATCGCCGAGTCAGGCGGGAACTGATCGTAGGCAACGACGCCGACCGAAGTATGATCGTAAATCCGCCGCGGATGATCTTCGGGAAGGCTGCGATCCGGAATTTCGAGGTATGGCGTGCCCGTCGATTCGCTGTGGTATGCGAGCGCGGACAATTCGTCGCCCTCGCGCGTGAGCGACTCGACTGCGACGGGCGTGAGAAATCCCGGCAGCTCGCACGCGCCGGTTCGATCCAGTTGCTCGCGGCAATGATGCGTCAGCGCGCGCGCCGCATCAGTGGTGAGATCGAGGATTGGATAGCGCTCGAGATCGATCAGGCCTGCCGGCGACGAAATATTCTCCGTCAAGTTCGCTTCTCCGCGGCATCGGTCGGCGCCACGTCGGTGTAGCCGAGCGATGCGTGCATGCCATATCCGATCATACGCCGCAGCGGTTTGGGAAAGGTCCGCGCGATCTCGGGCGGCGTGTCGAGGTACTGATTTTCCTCCTGCCGCAGCCATCCGAGCGAGTAGGAAAGGAAGACGCCGTAGCGCCACTCCTGGTCAGTGCGATTCGCGCCTGCGCCGTGCAGCGTGCCGCCCATCCAGAGCAGAACCGAACCGGCGGGCATCTCCGCGGCGACGACTTCTTCATCGCGTGCGACGCGTCCCTCGGCCCATCGATGACTCCCCGGCACCAGATGCGTGCCGCCATTGGCCTCGGTGAAATCGCTGATCGCCCACATGCTCGCGAGCACCATGTTGGGGCGCGGCGCCTTGAAAAACTGAAAGCCGTCTTCCTCGCGATGGAGCACCTGCACCGTCGCGCCCGGCCCAACCACCAGACCGGCAGTCGCATGCACCTGGTAGCTCGCGCAGTTGGGTTTCAGGAGCACGTCGCACGCGGAAAGCATCAGTGGATTCATCACGAATGATCGGAAGGTTTCCGATTTCGCGACGAGCGCGGTGATGCGCGTGGTGTTGCCGGGATAGAAGCTGCCGTTGCCGCCCGAGGCCTCGTAAACCTTGTTCAGCAGATTGCCCGCGTCCGAGGTTTCCATGTGCGGGGCCAGCTCGCGCTTGAGCGCCGCGCGCGTTGGGACATCAGTCACCTCGCGCACGACCACGCAGCCGGCGTGCTCGAGGCATGCCACCACATCTTTCGCGGGCGCGTTCGCCGGCAGCACTGGAATCGCAGCCATCAAGGAGTCTCCGCTACCTAAACTTGATCGGCTCTTATCATCCACTTTCGACGACCGTCAATCGACTCGCCGATAACGGCTCGATCGAGTAGCGTGGTGCGCATGCCCCATCGAATTGTGACGCTGCTGCCGAGCGCGACCGAGATCGTGTGCGCGCTGGGATTCGAAAGTGAGCTGGTCGGGCGCTCGCACGAATGCGATTTTCCGGCCTCGGTGAAACGGCTGCCCGCGCTGACGGAGCCCAAGTTCAATCCCGAGGGCAGCAGCGCCGAGATCGACGCGCGGGTGAAAACCATCGTGCGCGAGGCGCTATCTGTTTATCGCGTCGACGCCGAGAAACTTCGCGAGCTGCGACCCGATGTCATCGTTACGCAATCGCAATGCGAGGTTTGCGCGGTCAATCAGGCCGATGTCGACGCCGCGGTGGCCGAATGGACCGGGCTTCGTCCGAAAGTCGTGTCGCTCGCGCCGTATTCGCTCGCCGATGTATTCGCCGACATGCAGCGCGTCGCGGTCGCTCTGGGAGCGCCCGAGCGAGGCGATAAGCTGGTGCACGATCTGCAGATGCGATGCGCGGAAATTCGCGAAGTCGCGAGCAAGTTGAAGCATCGGCCAACCTGCGTGGACATCGAATGGATCGAGCCGATGATGGCGGGCGGCAACTGGATGCCGCAGCTAATCGAAATGGCCGGCGGCACCAATCTGTTCGGCAAGGCGGGCGAGCATTCGCCGTGGATGAAGTTCGCGGAGCTGGCCGCCGCCGACCCCGAGGTGATCATGATCGCGCCATGCGGCTTCGGAATTCCGCGCGCATCTGAAGAGCTGCATCTACTGCAAAAACAGAATGGATGGAAAGAAATCCGCGCTGTGCGCAACGATCGCGTGTTCATCGCGGATGGCAATCAGTATTTTAATCGGCCCGGCCCGCGCATAGTCGAGTCGCTGCAGATCCTCGCCGAGCTGATTCATCCGAATACGTTCCGCTTCGGATTCGAAGGCGACGGCTGGCGAAGGGTCGGATAGCCGCCTATTTGCCCGCGAGGTAACGAAGTCCCTGGCGCAGAGGCGTGAGCTGAATCCCAAATTCGGCGATTAGCGGCACGATGTCGGTCGCATTGTCCGCAGTCACGAATGTTACCGCGTCGCGCGAGAGCAGCGGCGTCGGTAGCATTTCCAGCATCGATGCGCCCGCGCGCATCGCGCCCTCGGGAATGTGAATGATGGGACGGCGACGGCCAGTCACCTCCATCAGAATGCGAATCATCTCATCGAAGGTCATCAGGTCGGGGCCGCCGACGTCGAAAGTCGCGTTGCGTCCCTTCCCCGTGATCGCCAGCGCGACGCAGGCGGCGAGATCGTCCACCAGCAGTGGCTGAACTTTCTGGCGGCCAGTGCCGGGCACGCCGAACGCCGGCGAGAATTTCAGCAACTTCGCAAAGCCATTCAGCACCTTGTCCTCGGGGCCGTAGACCAGCGAGGGACGAAAGATGGTATAGGCGAGGCCTGATTCGCGAATCGCGCGCTCCGCTCGACCCTTGGCGCGAAAGGCCGGATGCATCGCGTTTTCGTCCGCCGCGGCGCCGCTGATGTAAACGAATTGCTCGACGCCGACTTTTTTCGCGGCCTCGAGCAGCGCGATCGTGCCACCGAGATCAACCCGCTCGAAGGTCAAACCTTTTTTCGGATTCTCAACCGGATAGCCCTCGAACTGCACCGTGCTCACGATCGCCTGCGCGCCCTTCAACGCGTTGGGCAAGGTGGATGGATCGGTAACCTCGCCGCGGATCCATTCGAGGTTCGGCAGATCGAGGCGCTGGCGCGCGCGCTCCGGCGAGCGGCTCATCCCGCGCACGCGGATCTCAGGCATCGCGGCAAGCCGCCGCGCAATCGCGCGTCCGATAAATCCCGACCCACCCGCGACGGCGACGATCATGATCGCTGCTCGGATGAGAATGGCGCGCGAGGGAGAAACATTCCGCGACCGGCGCGCGCCGCCGATTTGCGATTACTGACGATTTGCTCGCCGCGCGAGATCGTGACGCGCGGCCATCCGGTCACCTCGACGCCCTCGAACGGATCGTAGTCGGCGCGCGAATGCATCTCGTCCGCATGCACGACGACTTTCGCCTCGGGATCGAACACCACGAGGTCGGCGTCGGCGCCTTCGACGATCGCGCCCTTGCGCGGATAGAGTCCGAAAATCTTCGCGGGAGTCGCGGCCACCAACTCCACCATCCGCGCGAGTGAAATCCGCCGCTTCACGACCCCCTCGGAATACAGCATCGGCACCAGGGTTTCGAGGTTCGACATGCCGGGCGGAATCCGGGTGAAGCGATCGGCTGCGGTTTTGCGCGCAAGCTCCCAACTGCAATGGTCGGTCGCCACGACATCGACGGTGCCGTCGGCGAGCGCTTCCCAGATCGCATCGACATCGGCGCGCTCGCGCAGCGGAGGATAGCCGACGTACTTCTCGCCTTGCGGCTCGAGGAATTTTTCCTGCGTCAGGTAGAGGTAAATGGGGCGCGTTTCGGCGAGCACCGCGCGGCCCGCGCCATTTTTTCGCGCGCGGCGAATCTCGTCGATCGCGGCCTTGCTCGAGAGATGCACGAAGTACGCGGGCGCGCCGGTCAGCTCGGTCATCTTGAGGCCGCGCAGCACCGCGGCAGCCTCGGACAACGGCGGCCGGCTCGAAGCGAAATGTGCGACGCCACGATTTCCCGCGCCCAGCAGCCGCTCCGTGCAGTAGCCGATCAGGTGCTCATCCTCGGCATGAATAGTGAGCAGCGCGCCCGAGTCAGCCGCCATTTTGAACGCGCGCAGAAAATCGCGCGCACGATCCTCGAAGCCGCGCATCATGAAAATCTTGAAGCTGGTCACGCCGCGCTCGACGATTTTCGGAATCTCGGCGATCGCTTCGGGCGTGGGATCGAGGATCGCGACATGGAATCCATAATCGATGATGGCGCGGCTGTGCGCCTTGTCATCCCACTTCGAGACTGCCTCGCTCAGTGATCCGCCTTGCGCCTGAAAAGCGTAATCGATGATCGTCGTCACACCACCCGCCGCGGCCGCGATAGTACCCGATTCGAAATCGTCGGCGGTCGTAGCGCCGAACATTTCCGCGTCGAGATGCGTATGAGGATCGACGGCGCCCGGCAGGAGGAGCATCCCGCGAGCGTCGAGGGTCTGGGCGGCCTGCTCCAATTTTCCCGGCGCGGCGATGCTCGCGATCTTGCCGTCTTTGACGCCGACGTCGGCCGGCTTGGTCGCGCCGGGCGTGACTACGGTTGCACCGGTGATGGCGAGATCGAGCATCGAGGGCGAACCTCAGCGATGCGCGCGTGCTTTGCGGGGACGAATCGGATGGAGGCGCCGACGACGGCGCGGCTGGATGACAGGTTCCGCGACGCCGCCGGGACGGTGCTCGCTCTTTGGCAGCGCCAGCGGCGTCAGGCTGAAGCGCGAAATCTCGGGACGGCAATTGATGCGGATGCGCACCCAGAATGTGCCGAGCCCGCGGTTGGTATAGATGTAAAAATCTTCGTAGAGATTCAGGCCCGCATAAAACTGCTTGCCGATGCGAAGGATCGAGCGCAGCGGCGATCCATAAAATGGAATCCGCACCACGCCGCCATGAGTGTGGCCCGAGAGCATCACGCCGGGGCCGAGGTGGCGCGCATAGAGCGCGGTATCGGGGTTGTGCGCGAGCACGATCGTCGCGGCATCGGGCGCGACATCCTTGAACGCGCGCGAGGGCTCGGCGCGCCGCGACCACAGATCGTCGATGCCCACGATGGTGAGCTGTTCGCCCTTGAGCTTCAGCGGACGATTTGCGTTCGCGAGCAAGTCGACACCGGCGGCTTCGAGGCCCGCCGCGATCGTATCGAACGACGACCAGTGATCATGGTTCCCCGCGACCGCATACACGCCAACCTTGGGATTGAGCCGCGCCAGCGCGTGGCGAAACGCGCCGACATAGCGCCGCATCGTGTCGGGTCCGGAAAAATAATCGCCGGTGAGAAACACGAACTCCGGCTTCTCGCGATTGATGACATCGACCGCGAGTTCGAGCCGCTCGACGTCCTCATCCATGTCGAGATGGAAGTCGCTGATCTGGCAGGCAACCACGCCCTTGAGCGCGGCGGGTAACGCTCGCACCGGCAGCGCGATGTTGCTGACCTCCACTGCGTCGATGGTGCGACGCCACATCCGATGAATCGGACGCAGCGGCAGCGGCGGCTTTGGCTTGGCCCTGAGTGGGCGCGTTTTCAGATGTGCTGTGTGAGCGATGGTAAGCCTCGTGCGACGAAAACTAAATCTATCCTAGAACACGTGGAGCAGGGTGCGGAAGGTAGGCAGTTCGATGATTCGAGGGTCGGCGGTATCGAGCTCCTCGTGCTCCATGTCCCAGGTATGTTCATGCGGAATGTAAATCGCCGCGCGCAGACCGGCGCGCAGTGCGGGATTTATGTCTGAGCGTGGACTATTCCCGATCATAAATGTGCGCTCGGGATCGAGGCCAACTTCGACGACGAGGCGGCGGTATGAATCGGGATTCTTCTCGCGCGGCGTTTCGACTCGGCTGAAATACGGCGCAAGGCCCGAGCGCTCGAGCTTGCGCATCTGCTCGTCGCGCTGGCCCTTGGTGAAGAGGATCAGCCGATGACGGCTCGCCAGCTCGGGCACGGTCTCTCCGACGCCCGGCAGCAGGTCGCAATGACGCTCGATGAGTTCGGTGCCGATTCGTTCCACTTCGCGACGCAGCGGCTCCTGATGTGGTTCGGGCGCGATCTGTGCGACCGCGCGCTCCAGCGCGATCACATACGGACGGCGGCCATAGCCATGCGTCTGAATCAGCTCCAACTCGGCTTCGCGGACGACCGCCTTGATCGAATCGCGATGCGTATCGACCCCGAGCGCTGCGATCGCCGCGACGAAGTTCTCGAACGCTTCGAGGAAGTGGATGTTCGAATCCCACAACGTATCATCCGCATCGAGGACCAGATTCAGCGGCGCTTCATCGCGCCAGGCGGTTGCAATCGACATGCGCCACGATCGTACCCATGTGGACGCGCCCGAGTAAATCAGGTGCGGTGCGCCATCGGCAGCACGACCAGCGCGCCGCTCGACGGATTGCGCCCGACGTAAACCTCGGTGTCGTAAACCTCGCGCAGATTTTGCTCGGTGAGAACGGCCTCCGGGGTGCCGCAGGCAATCGCCGCGCCGTCTTTCATCAGGAGCACGCGGTCGGCATACAGCGCGGCGGCATTGAGATCGTGGAGCGTCGCGACCACCGCCATCCCACGCTCGATGCATAGCGTGCGGAAGCGCGAAAAAATATCCGCGACGTGTTTCAGGTCGAGGAACGCGGTCGGCTCATCGAGGAGCGCGATCTTCGCTTCCTGTGCGAGAGCGCGCGCCAGAAAGGCGCGTTTGCGCTCGCCGCCCGAAAGCTCCTGGATTGGTCGCCGCGCCAACGGGAGCAAATCGAAATGCTCCAGCGCCGAATGCGCGATTTCCAGGTCGCGGCGAGTCTCGAAATGAAAAGCGCCGAGATGCGGCGCGCGCCCCATCAGCACTACTTCGAGCACCGAGAATTGAAACGCGAGGGAATTTTCCTGCGCCACCGTCGCGATCAAGGTCGCCAGCGTGCGACGATCATAAGAATCGAGCGGACGTCCGAACAACTCGACGTTGCCGCGTACGCGCGTGAGCGTGCCGCCGATCACTTTCAGCAACGTCGATTTGCCCGCGCCGTTGGGACCCACGATCGCGAGCAGCTCGCCGGCGTGAAGCTCCATCGAGACTCCGCGCAGCACCTCGATCCCGCCATACCCGGCGACGATGCCATCGGCCTTGAGGACCAGCACGTTTTTGATGATTTCGCTCAAAGAGAAAATGGCCTTCGGCCCTGGCGGCGCAGCATATAGATGAAGAACGGACCGCCGCACAGCGCAGTGATCGCGCCGACCGGAATTTCGGCAGGTGCGATTACGGTTCGCGCGACGAGATCGGCGATCACCATGAAGGCCGCGCCGCCGATGAGCGAAGCGGGCAGCAACAAGCGGTGATCGGCGCCCAGCGCGAGCCGCAACACGTGCGGTACGATCAACCCGACGAACGAAATAATCCCGCTCACCGAAACCGCCGCCCCGATCATGATCGAGGTCGCAAAAAAGATGATGCGGCGCAGGCGGTCGACCTCGACGCCCATTTCGGCCGCGGCTTCATCGCCGAGGCTGAGCAAATTGAGGTCGCGCGCGCGAAACATCAGCACGGCGAAACCGATCCCTGCGAGCACCGCGACGATCGCTACCTCGCGATAGCTGGGCGCTTCGAGGTTGCCCATCAGCCAGAACAGGATGCTGTGCGCGTAGTAAAAATTGACCACGCTGTTGACCAACATGATCGCGGCGCCCCAGAAGGCATTAAAGATGACTCCGATCAGCAGCAGCGTGAATGGCTCGAGGCGGCCGTCGATCAGGGCGAGGCGATACACCGCGAGCGTCGCGACCAGGGCGGAGCCGAAGGCGATAAGCGGAACAATCGCATCGGAGAGCGGACTGGACGAGAGCGCGATCAGCGCGACAATCGCGCCGAATGCCGCGCCGCCCGAAATCCCCAGAATGCCGCCTTCTGCAAGTGGGTTGCGTACCAGCGCCTGCAACGCAGCGCCCGCCGCCGCGAGCACCGCCCCGACCACCGCGCCCATCAGCACGCGCGGAAGCCGGACGCCAAAGAAGATCGCGTGGTCCGCGCTCATCGAATCAGAGATGGCGCGTATCAGATTGACCGGCACGCTGCCGAACGACGCCGCCACAATCAGTGATACGATCAGCGCGGCGCTCAGAATCAGCAGCCATAAAACCATGCGGCCGCGAGTGAGATACGCTCCCTCAAATGCTTCGAGATTGATGGCCGCATTCATTGCGAAGTCTGCCATGCCTCCGGATGAATCAGCTTCGCGATCATCTCGAGGGTCGTTCCAACGCGCGGTCCGGGGTGCAGCGTCGGGTCCTCAGGATATCCAACCACGCGATGATTAATGACCGCGGGGATGGTTGGATAGGCAGCCCAGAATCGAGTCGGCGAAGCGGGGTCGCTCCCCATCTGACCATCGAGGATGACCTCGGGTCTCATCGCGACAATGTATTCGATACTGAGCTGCGGCCACTGCTGGGTGGTCGCATCGGCGATATTGTCCGCGCCCGCAAGCTTGAACAGGTCATCCAAAAATGTCCCCGGTCCAACCGCGACGATCGGCTGATGCCCCACCAGCATCAGCGCGCGCCGCGCCGGAAACGGATGCACGCGAGTGCGGACGTCATTCACATTGGCCTCGATACCCGCGACGATGGCCTCGGCCTCGCGCGCCTTTCCGACCCGCGCTCCGATGGTTTTGATGCTCTGCTCGATCTCGGAAAGAGAATCATCCTCGACCATCAGAACTTGATAGCCCATCGCGCGCAGCGCATAGATCTCGCGCTGATTCGACGAGATGCCGCGCCCGATCACAATCGTCGGCCGCAGCGCCGCAATCGCCTCGAGATTGGGGGTGAGAAACGACCCGACCCGCGGAAGCTTCATCACCGCAGGCGGATAGTCATCATATGATGATACGCCGACGACCTGGTCGCCGACCCCGAGCGCAAACAGAGTTTCAGTGATCGAGGGCACCAGCGACACGATGCGCTCGGCGCAGCATGCGGTGCGTGAATTCGCAGCCGTGATCAACGTGACAATTAGGGCGGCGATAAATATGCGGCGAATTCGAGGCACCTCGCGAAGCTATCTCATCCGACCCGCGACCTTAAGCGCACGCAAAATGGCGCGTATTCGAAGTGCGTTGCCGAACTAATTTGCATAGATTGGTTGCGACCGTTAGTTTTCCCGCAGGAAGGACTCAGCAGTGTTGAACATCGCGGTTTTAATCAAACAAATTCCTCTCATCGAGGATGCCAATTTCGACCCCGCCACCAAAACCATCAAGCGCGATGGTCCCAATGTCATCAGCGCCTTCGATTTGCGCGCCGTTTCGCTCGCGATGGATTTGAAAAATCGCCATGGCGCAGAGACCACCGTCATCACGCTGGGTCCGCCGCAGGCGCGCGAGTCGCTGGAACAGGCGCTTGCGATGGGAATGGATCGCGCGGTGCATATTACCGATCGCGCATTCGCGGGTTCCGATACGCTCGCCACCGCGCGCGCCCTCGCCACGACACTGAAACGCGGGAAGTTCGACCTCATCCTGCTCGGCAAATATTCCCTCGATGCGGAAACCGGCCAGGTCGGCCCTGAAGTCGCCGAGCTGCTCGGCGTCGCGCAGATGACCGGGGTGCGCAAGTTGGAAATCGACGGCCGCATCGTCAAGGCCGAGCGCGAGAGCGACGAGGGCTTCGATGAAGTCGAGGCCGCGATGCCGGTGCTGCTGACCTGCGCGGAACGCGTCGCGGCTCCGATCAAGGTCAAGCCCGATGGGGCAGAGCAGGCGAAGACCAAGCCGATCGAAGCGGTATCGCTCAAGGAGTTGAACGCGAACCCCGATGACTTCGGGCTACGAGGATCGCCGACCTGGGTCGCGGAAATTCGCGCGGTCGAGACGCCGGTCACCAAATGCAAATTCATCGATGCGTCGGACCCGGAGCGCGCGGCCGCCGATGTGATCGCGGAGCTGGACCAGGCCGGCGCGTTGAAACCTCGCGCGGGAAAACGTCGCGCGGTCTCCTCCATAAGCAGGAAGCCGCGACGTGGACGCGATGTGTGGGTGGTGGTCGAAACCAACCTTGAAGGGTTTGTCACGCGCGGCAGCCTCGAGCTGTTGTCGCGCGCCGATCAACTCGCGACGCAGCTCGGCGGCGCGGTCGTCGCGGCAGGATTCGGCGCATCGATGCGCAAACATGCCGGCCTGCTCGGGAGATACGGCGCGGATCGCGTTGTCATGCTGGAATCGCCCGCGCTCGAATCCTACACGCCCGAAACCGCGGCCGAAGCGATGGCCTCGGTCATCAAGGAACACGAGCCATGGGGACTTTTTCTGTCCGCGAGCGAGCGGGGACGCGACTGGGGTCCGCGACTTGCCGCGCGCCTCGGACTCGGCCTGACCGGCGATGCGATCGGGCTCGAAATCGACGAGCACAATCGTCTCGTCGCGTTGAAGCCGGCGTTCGGCGGTAACATCGTCGCGCCGATTCTTTCGCGGACGCTCCCGCAGATGGCGACGGTGCGTTCCGGCGTCCTCGAACTGGCCGACCCTGATGAAAGCCGCAACGCCGAGGTCGAAGTGGTGCATCCTCATATCTCGAAGCCGCTGAGCCGCCTGATCAAAGAGCATTCGTTGATGGATACGACGATCGAGCCGCTGGAGGGCGCGGAGATCATCGTGGGTCTCGGCACCGGAGTTGGCGCCGGGGGCGTCCCAGTGCTGAAGGATTTCGCGCGCGTGCTGCGCGCCGGAATGTGCGCGACGCGGCGCGTGACCGATGCGGGATGGATGCCGCGTCAGCTCCAGGTTGGTCTTACAGGTAAGGCGATCGATCCGCGGCTGTATTTTTCGGTCGGCATTCGCGGGGCGATCAATCACACCATCGGCATCAAGCGCGCGCAGACCGTGGTCGCGATCAACAATGATCCCGAGGCGCAGATTTTCGAGCGCGCCGATATCGGCCTCGTGGCGGAGTGGGACAAAATCATCCCCGCCTTGCGCGACGCGCTGCAGAAGCGGCTTGCGTGATGGAGTTTTGAATTAGAATCCGGGCTGCGTCCACGGCCGATCGTGCAGGATTTGCTGCACCTGGCTGATGTACTGAAGCGCGCCCGAGTCATACCAGCCGCCGCTGTACCAATCGCCCACCGCGCCCCATCGACGCTGGTTTACATCGGTTGATGCGGGATGCAGCACACCATTGGAATCGGTGTAGTCGACATACGGCGCGTAGCCGTTATCGATCGCGATAACTGAGCGCTCGGGATCGCCGAGATAGGAAACCAGCCCCTGCTCCACGCCCATCTGCTCGGCGGTCTTGAAGTCAGCATTGAACCCGGTCGAGGTGGCGCTGAGCGGGAACGTCGCGGGCCAGCCCTGCGCTGCGCCTTCCGCAATCTGGAAGAGTCCCCATGAACCGCCATCCGGCTGCGTCGGAGTGGCGTGCTCGAGGTCGCCATGCGATGGGGTCAGCGTTTTCGTACCGGTGATGGGATCGGCTGCCGATAAACTCGCAGTCTGCCACTGATACCAGTTGGTCTCATTGACGGCGATCGCCTTCAGAAGATCGCTGAAGCTGTAGGTTTCGCCATCGAGGGGATTGACGATGGTGCAGTTCGGGCAATATTTGTCGGCGACCTGCTCGATGATCGAACTGGTGGTACCGGTGAACTGCCCATCGACGTTTTGCATCGAGCTACAATCGTCGAGGCCGCCACAAGCGCCGACGCCGGCGTGAAACGCGGCGAGTTCGGCAGCGCTCGGCACGCGGTTGTTCGGAATATCATTCGAAAGGCGAACCGGATCGCTGACTGGGGTCGGGCTCGCACTCGGAGTCGGAGTTCCCGTGGTCGACGCCGGCTTTGGGGTTGGCGTCGAAGTCGATGTGGCAGTCGGCGCGGGCGTCGCAGCGACATTATCGATGGTCACCTTGACGCTCGGGTGGGCGACCATCTTGTTGGATGCATCGAAGCCCTTGACTGACAGGGTATGCGCGCCATCGGGCACCGAGGTCGAGTCCCAAAGAATCGCCGCCGGGGGCGACGAGGCGAGGTATTTCCCATCGACGTAGAAGTCCATCCACTGCACGCTGGTGCCGATGATTGCAGCGAAGGAAATCGTCCCTTCGACCCGCGCGGCTTTGACCGGCGCGGTGATGATCACCGCTCGGGCGGCAGGCTCAAGAATCGTCGCACCGCGGGAGCCGGCGAAGGCCGACGCCGCCGCGCAAATCAAAATGAAACCGGCGAGACCAAACGATGAAAATGTCCGTAGATAGCGCAAACCCCTTGCCCTCTCTCATCAGAGAGAGCAAGCGGCGCTCCATCTTAGGCGTGGACTTCGGCGCCTGAATGAAACACTTGTGCGCGATCCTGCGACAACCGATGTCGCGAGTCGCTCTATCTAACCTACGCGCGAACTTCGTAGAGCGCGGAGAACATGTCCTCGATCGGAAGCCGCCGGAATTGCGAGAATCCGGCTTCCGCCACCAGCTCGCGCGCCTTCGGCTCGCCCATACACGCGCCGATGCCCGCGCCGCCATGCGCGAGCGACACCGTCATGCAATAGAGCGTGCTGACCGAGTACATCATCTTGCCGGTCGGTCCGATGTTGTCTTCGAGGTTGGGCGAGACGTTGACCTCGAGCATCAGGTAGGTCGCGTCCTTCTTCATCGCGCGCTTGATCGATTTGAGCAGCGCGACCGGATTGACCGAATCATGCACCACGTCAAAGGTCGAAATGAAATCGAACTGATTTTCCGGCAGCTTGGTCGCATCGCGCGCTTCGTAGGTCACGTGATCGGCAACGCCAGCCGCTTGGGCATTGGCTTGGGCGCGCGCGATGGACCCAGGATGCACATCGAAGCCGAAGACCTTTGCTTTAGGAAACGCGGTTGCCACCGCGATGGTGGCGCGGCCGCTGCCGCATCCGATATCGGCGTAGCTGCCGCCATTGCTAAGGACCTCAATGACCTGCGGCATGGTGGGCAGCCATTTCTTGACCAGCTGATTGCGATACATCCCGGCCGACGAGCGCTCCATCGCTTCCCACGTCTCGAGCGGATACTCGGCCTGCGAGACACCGCCGCCGTTGCGAAAGGCCTCGGCGATCTTCGGCGCCATGGTGACGTTCGGGATCACCATCTCCATGAAGCCGCCCATGAAAAATGGCGACTCCTCGCGCGCGACCACCATCGCATGCTCAGGCGGCAGCATGTATTTCTTCGTGGCCGGATCGTAGGTCACATATCCCGCCGAGGTCACCGCGCCCAGCCATTCGCGGACATAGCGCTCGTTGAGTTTCGCGCGATCCGCAAGCTCCTGGCTGGTCACCCATCCCGCATCGGCCAGCGCCTTGAAGATGCCGAGCCGATCGCCGAGATAGTTCATCGCACCGAGCATCGCGGCGCCGATGTCATTGTTGACCTGGAACAGAAACTTGCGCGCCTTGTCCCAATCGAGTTGCGGCTTGGATGATTTTTCTTCAGCCATGGAAATTCCTCCTGAGCAAGCGGGAGTATCGCGCAAGTCGCGGCGGGCGGTCTACTTCTCGGGAGTCGAAAAAAAATCCTGCTGCGATGCGTCCGCGACCTCCTCGGCAGCCTTTTCGAGTTCCGCCGCGGCGAACAATCCTGGCTTGTCGGCGAAGACGCGGAATTTTTCGAACAGGTCGGTGAGCTTCGCCTGATAGTACTCGATGTTCTCGTCGGGAAGACTCGCATCGTACTCGCCCACCAGCTTGGCCGCAGTCGCAACCTTCACTTTGGTGCCGCGCCCAGTGACGTAATATGAAACCTGGTCGCCGGCGACATACGAGCGCGAGGATTTCAGCGCCAGCTCATAGGCCGCCGCGGCGTTACGCCGCTTGCCGCCGACCTTCTCGCGATAGTTGTCGAGCGAGTCCTGCAAGGTCTCGGTCTTCATCAGCGCCTCGATACCGATTTCATGTGCGGCGATTTTCGCGAGATAGCCGGCGAAAAGACTTTGCAGCTCGGGGTGGCGATCCGTCATCAGGAGCAGAAACATTTCCTCCATGAAGCGGCGTTGGAAACGTTCGAGGCCGCGCGACTTCAGCCCTGAGCCGCGAATCGTCATCTCGCCGGCCGCATCGAGCAGCACGTAATTCTTCATTTTGTAGGAAAACATTGCTGAGTACTTGCCGTCGATTTCGAGCTTGATACCGGCCGGCATGGTTGCCGCAATTTCCGCCAGCATCGCCTCGGCCTCGGCATCGCTGTCGGAGTTGCCGGGCAGCACGAAATAGATGCCGTCGGTGTCGACCTCGATCATTTTCGCGCCACGCTTTTCGAGCTCATCGATTGCCGATTGAATCAGCTCGCGCCCGCGCCGCGTCACCGCGCTGGCCTGATCGAAATCGCTGAAATGCCCCATCGCGAAACCGAGGTATCCGTAAAATGAGTTGATAAGAATCTTGAAAGTCTGCTGCAGCGCCTCGATGTTGCGGCGCGCGCTGCCAGTGAGTTCGCGGGCGAGCGCCTTCGCCTTGATGCGAAAACTGCGCAGGTCACTGAGCATCTTGAGAAACACGCCGAGCGCGTCGGAGGCGGGCGCGTGGCCGAATTCCAGCATCATCGAGGGATACAGCGAAGTTACATCGCAATGGAAAACGTTGCGCGCCACGCCGCAGCGCCGCATCTCGGTGTAGCCGCCCGCGAACGCTTTGGGCTCGCCGCCGGCCGGAATCGAATGACGCTCGGTGAGGTAGGCGCGCATCATCAGCGCGTCGATCTTGGTCGCGTTCCCGCGCAGGATCGCATTTTGGTAGGAATACGGAAAAATCTGCGCCTGCACAAAGTAGCTGGCAGAGAGCGCTTCCGCGATGTCACGGGTCTCACGCACCTCTTCGAGCGCGGACTGAAACAGCGCCGCGCAATCGTTGTCGAAGTAATGACTGGTGCGCGTCGCATCGAGATAAATGCGGCCCTCGCGCGTGACGCCGAGATGCTTCGCGAGGTCGCGCAACTCGAAGCTTTCGAGTTCGCGGCTGCCGATATCGTAATGTTGCGCGAGAATCCACGTATCGACGAGGTTACGTCCATAGGCGTCGAACTTGCGGTAAGCGATGGTGCGTTCCGCGATTTGCAGCCGTGCCGGACGCGCATACATCACGCTGCCGTCGCGCCCGAGCGCGAGCTTGATGCCGAGCTTGCGCGCGCGATGCTCGAGGTATTCGAGATTCGCGCGAAAGAGATTGTGCCCCTCGATGACATCGGGATCGCGCTCGCCGATGATACGCACCAGCTCGGCGAGCATCGCACGCTCGTCCATCTGCATCCCCGCGAAGCACGTGTTCGAAGCCGGTGTTGTCGGCGATCGCGATCGCGACGATGCGATCGCCCTCGCGCGCCGCCGACGCAAATTCGAATCCCGAGGTGATGTAAGTCTCGATGTGGAGTTGCAGGCGCCGAAGCTGCGCGAACTCCATCCCGATGAAATGCGTCATGCCGGTCAGCATCAGGTACTGCTCGACCGGATCGGAAAGCAGCAGGTAGGGCGCCTCGGGCGAGCCGGAGGTCTTGCCGGTGACTTTTTTGAGATGGCGCTTCAAATCCTCCAGCGCTTCGCTCGATGCGAAGGTGACCAGATGGCGAAAGCGGAAATCGCCCTTCAGCTCATTTACCTGATGAGCCGCCTTGAAGCCGCGCAGCGCATCACGATCCTCGACGATCGCGAACAGCTGGATGGGCCGTCGCTCGCGCGTGATGCGCTCGCCGTCGCGCTTGAAGATTTCGACCTCGGTGCGCGAGGCGATTTCGACCGCCACGATGCCGGGCTCGTCAGGATCGCCGAACAGCAGCCGGTTGCCATAAAACTGCGCCGATATTTCCTGCCACCCACTCACGACAATTGAGTTTATCGCTTATTCTTCCTGCGGCTAGCGAGGGTCCAAAATTCTCGCGGACTAACTATGGGAATAGGCTTGTCTTCAAGGCGTAGGATTTCAGCATCCCCGGTCACAACGATCTCCGATCCAGAGCTAAGTGCCGATGCGATAACCAGCAGATCGCTATGATCGCTGAGTTTCAGAGTCGGCGCTTCTTGCGGCAACGACTCGACCTGGTATTTGCGCAAGAAACTGTCGATCTGCGAAACGGTGGTCGCAGGGAGGCCGAACTTGCGTCGCAGAACTGCTTTCAGCTCTTCGAGTACGATCTCTCCGGTTACCAGTTCATGTTCTTCGATGACAAGAAGGAAAACGTCATTGCAAAGGCCGCGGGTGTTAAAGGCGCTAGCAAGAACATTGGTGTCGAGGAACACTTTCAAGATACGACTTTGAACACATCCTCGTCTGTCAAAAAGCCGCGCGCCTCGGCGAACGGCATGGCCCGACGCCGCAGCTGTTGGAAACGGCGAACGGCAAGATGGCGTCTCAAAGCCTCGCGGATCACCTCGCTACGGGTCTGTCCGGACCCTTTGCGGACTTCATCGAGAGCGGGCAACAGATCGTCATCTATTCGTACTGTTATGGTATTTCCCTTCATGTGTTACATGGTAGCACACGTGCGGAACCTCTGGCACCTGGCATAAACGGGAACCTCTTCAACGAGGGCAGAATTACGATTCCCGACCACATTGCGAATGCAGTAGACTCGCCCCTCTAACAAAATGGGGATCATTGATGAACAAAAAAGAAGCTCCGGGGGCGTGGCTGGTGGTTGCCGTGCTGTTCGTTTCGTGGTTTTTCGTATGGGGCGGTGGCGCCAACACCGGCGCGGTTTTCTTTCCGCCGTTGTTGCAACATTTCGGATGGAGCCGCGCACGGCTGTCCTCTGGGATCGCGGCATCGGCGCTCTCGGCCGGGGCCTTCGGCCTGGTGGTCGGATGGCTGCTGGATCGGATGGACGCGCGCAAGGTGATGGTCGCGGGGGTGGCGATTGTGGCGGGGGGATACATCCTTATCACCCGGACGCATACCTTCCCCCAGTTTTTTTCGTGCAACTTGCTGCTCGGAGTGGGCTTCGTCGCGTGCACCGGCATCCCGTCCTCACTCGTTCTTGCAAATTGGTTCAGCGAACGGCGCGGTCTCGCGATGGGCATTGCGCTAGCGGGCGCATCGATCGGTGGCGCGGTGATGACGCCGATCACGAACTGGGCGATTTCCGCCCACGGATGGAAATTCGGCTATCTGCTAGTCGCAACTCCGATGCTCCTCATCACTATTCCGTTGCTAATCGCATTCGTGCGCACGCGCCCTGCAGCAGAGGTTGAACCAGAGCGTTCAGCATCGGAACCAATACCCGCCCCAATCGAACTTCCAGGTCTCGAAGTGGGCGAAGCATTACGCGGCCGCTCGATGTGGCTCATCACGTTGGTGCAATTTCTGTTCGCTTCGTTGTTCGCGGGCCTTGGGCAGCACATCATCGCGTACCTAATGGATGTGGGTTACAGCGCTAACGTGGCGGCGCGGGTTGTCAGCATGTTGTTCGTGTTTACCATGATCGGCAGCCTGGTTTCGGGTCCGATGGCAGATCGTGTCAATGCGCGGCTCGCGACGGCGGCAACCTGGTTCGTGACGGCCATAGCAGTGTTCGCGCTGCTCGGCGCGGGGCATTTTCCGGCGCTGATGGTATATGCGGTGCTGATCGGCGCGGTCGGCGGCGCCTTCGGCGTGCTAATCCCGTTGCTGATGCTGGAATCGCTCGGCATCAAGCGCTTCGGCTCGCTGATGGGGATCGCCGGCGTGCTAAGCACGCTGGGCTATGCGGCGGGTCCGGTGGTCACGGGGTGGATTCATGATTCCACCGGAAGCTACATCGCGGCGATCTGGCTGTTCATCGGCGTGTCGATCCTGTGCGTCGTTGCATGCCTCGCCTGCCGCCCGCTCCAGAGCGTGCTTGACGAACGAGCGCGCGAAGCCGCTTGAGAATCCAGCATGACCTGGTCGAATCGCGTCGCGCTGGAGAAAGAGATCTTCGCGCTGTTCGCCGCGCGCAGGGGACATTTCCGGTTCGAGTCGGGGCATCATGGCGATTTGTGGCTGGAGATTCCTCCGGCTTACATTTCTCCAAAACGTCTTCGCATCTATGCCGCCGCACTGGCGGGTTTGCTCTCCACGCATCGGGTCGAGGCGGTCTGCGGGCCGCTGGTCGAGGGCGCATTTCTGGCGCAGATGGTGGCCGAGGAAATGGCCGCCGAATTCTACTTTGCCGAGCAGTTCTCTCAACCGCATGGAGATGGGCTCTATCCGATCGGGTATCGGATCCCGGCGGCTTTGCGTCGCGCCTTACACGGGAAGCGCACCGCGGTGGTCGATGACGTCATCAATGCAGGATCCGCGGTACGCGGAGCCTGTGAGGATTTGCAACGCTGCGGCGCGCGTCTCGTCGCCCTCGGCGCGCTACTCGTTCTTGGGAGGCCGGCCTCCGAGCTGGCCGCCTCCCAAAATGTGCCGCTGGAGACGCTCGCCCAGCTCCCTATGAATCGCTTGTGGGAGCCGCCGTCATGTCCTTTGTGCGCGTCCGGTTTGAAGCTGGAAGGCGTTCAAGCTGGGTAAGATTGCTGCGTGGTGGGAGGGATTCTGATATCTTGGTTGAGCGGCGCCTTCGGGCGCCGTCGGCGTTTCGAGGCGTTGCGCGCGATCACGAAAATGCAAAAACAAACCCACTAAAGGCCCGGAATTACGACGTATTCGCTATTTATTCGCCCATCGCGTGCGAGGCGGGCAGGTTGCGGCGGTCGCGCTGCAGGAACATGAAGGTCGGCACCATCAGCAGCATCAGCACCGCGAGCATTCGGTAGATGTCATTGAAAGACAGCATCATCGCCTGGCGCTGCACCATCGCATAGACCATCGCCAGGCCTTCGCGATGCCCGGTCGCCATCTGCTGCGCGATGCTCATGCCGCCCGGCATCCGCATCCGCGAGAGTGTGAAGGCTGAGACATGCTCCGCCAGATGGCTCTGGTTCACCTGCTGACGGCGAATGAGCAGTGTGGTGAGGTACGAGGTTCCGATCGCGGCGCCGAGGTTTCGCGTAACCGAGTAAAGGCTCGCCGCGCGCCCCATCTTCTGACGATGCATCGAGGCGAGCGCCGCGGCCGACAGACCCGGGAAGACCAGCCCGGTCCCGATGCCCTGCATCACGGTCGGCCAGATGATGCGGAAGGTATCGGACTGGAGATTGAGACCGGACATCGCCCACATCGCGTACGCCACGAACGAGAACCCGATCGCGATCAGGATGCGCGTATCGAAGCCGCGCCGCGCCAGCGAGCCCAGGATGATCATCGCGAACATGGTCCCGAAGCCGCGCGGCGCCATCACCACGCCGGCCTTCGATGCGGTATAGCCGAGCAGCTCCTGCATGAAGATTGGGTTCAGAATTCCGGTGCCATAGAGCGTGAAGGTGAGGAAGATGACCAACGTGACCGGAAGAGTGAAGCGCCGGTCCGCCAGGATCGACAAATCGATGATCGGATCCTGGGTATTGAGCTCGTTGTAAATCAGCAGGGCAAGTGCTGAGAGCGCCAGCAGCGTCGAGTAGCAGACCCATGGCGCCTGAAACCAGTCTGAACGCTGACCTCGCTCGAGAACGATTTCGCCTACGCCCAGCGAGACGACCAGGCACAGAATCCCGACCCAATCGATGCTGCCACCCTTCCTGAGCACGCGCATGTAGGGCGGGTCCTCGAGGAAGCGGTAGGCCATGAAGATGCCCAGGCCGCCGATCGGAACATTGATGTAGAAGTTCCAACGCCAGCTCCACGCATCGGTGATATATCCACCGATGGTGGGCCCCATGATGGGGGCGACCATCATGCCGATGCCCCATACCGCCATCGCCATCATCTGCTCGCGTGGTGGGAAGGTTTCCATCAGGACGGCCTGCGAGATCGGCATCATCGCGGCGCCCGCGGCCCCTTGCAGCAGGCGGAAGAACACGATCTGGTTGAGCGATTGCGCGACGCCGCACAGCGCCGACGACGCCACGAACATGGTGACGGACGCCATAAAGTAGCGCTTGCGCCCGAAGCGCTCGGCGATCCATCCGGTCATCGGGATCATGATGCCGGCGGCGACCAGGTAGCTGGTGACCACCCATGCGATCTCATCGACGCTGGCGGAGAAGCTGCCCTGCATATGGGGCAGCGAAACGTTGACGATCGAGCTGTCGAGGACCTCGAGGATGGTCCCGAGCATCACCGAGAAGGCGATGATCCATTTGCGCGCGGACGAGTACTCGTAATGTTCGAGGGAGGGATGGGCGGCTTCAACCGCGGGTTTTGGAGTCGCTGCCACGCGGCTCAGAGGTTATTTGATCCCGCCTCGACTATGCAAAATCTATCGGTGGTCTAAGGCATCAGATTTAGTCAGCCAACTTTGCGCGGACGAGCTCAGCGCCGATGCAGAAATTTGGCAAAATTCGTCGTGTCAAATTCGATCGACCGCGGGCCGATTCTTAACTTTCTGGAAGACTGCTCGCAGATGGAAGCAATGTCCGTTGAGTCTCTTGCCGATCGATACGGTGGAAATTTGCCCGGCGATAAGAGCGGCTAGAGCGTACGCTCTCGAACGAAAGTTTGCTCGATGATGCCGGCGGGGTTGCCCAGCCCTGACACAATCACCGGAACGTTGGCCTCGAAGGTGGTGTCGATGAGGCGCGGGACATCAGAACTGTACCGCACGACGGTCGAGTCGGCCTTATCGGCTTTAATTTCGGCAAAAAGAATATCGACTCCGAAGGGGCGATCGGTCAGGTTGCGACAGCGCGAAATCTGCTCCTTTAACTCGTGCGAGCTCATGCTGCCTGACCCGATGCATCCCAGTCCGCCGGCGTTCGAAATTGCGGCCGCCAGTTCAGCATGTGCGACAAACCCCATCCCCGCTTGCAAGATTGGATATTTGATTCCAAGACGTTCACATATAGGCGTATTTGGAGCCAACTCGATGTTCATAAGCGTTCCTCATGGACCATCTTTCGGAGTATTAACGGCGCGCTGGGTCAACGGCATGTGGCAATTTCAATGTCAAGTTAGTGAGCGCCAATTAATCGATCGTTCAATTATTGCTCCAGATCATCCGGCGCGCTAAACAGGTTAACTGTCCGTAGCAAGTTTTGGCCGAAGTCCGATAACAGCGCATGGTGTCCCACTTTCAGGGAAGAGCCCTGCGCCTAATCCATCGTAGCTGCTGCTTGGTTGGGTGGTTGAGGTACGAGCGGGGCGAGGTGCTAAGCGGGCTGATGGTCAGGTGAGACGAGTTGTAGCGCATGGCGCGTATAAGTTGCTGCGCTTCGCAGATAGACGGCCCCACGGCCGAGTACGCCATGTGCCATCAGGTTTCTGTGGTACACGCCGCGCCGAGTTCTCATAGTCAAGACTCGGCGCGTTTTTCTTTTAGCGATGTTGAGTTTCCTTTCGGGGTAGCACCCCGGATTCGCGACACATACGCATCTGACCGGCGGCTGGCGGGAGCATGGGACGGCATCGATCTTTCCGGGGGGCGGAGGATCGAGGCTGGCCACAGGCTCCTCTTGGTTCAGACCTATGGAGGATAGCACTTGCGAAACGGCCCCTTGGTTCACAGAAACGCCCAAGTCTCACGCGCGCTGGCTGGCGCGCCTTCCCCGTTGGAACGCCTCGCCGCATTGAGCGCGTTAGCCGACCGGCGACCCACCCGGGCGCCAACGGCAGGACCAATCTGGGAATCGTCGCGGCTCTACCTCGGGAGCCGCCTCCCCATCAATTTGAGGTCGTTTCTGGCGGAACAGCTGGGACCCTCGATTCGGGTCGAGAGCGACAGCATCGTCGCCTTGAAGCATCGTTCAGGTGCGGTAATGATGCGCGATTTGGCCCGCGCTATCCGTCGTTTCTCGGCCGAGCGTGCGCGTCAGGTCTGGTCCGAATGCGCCATCGGCATCGGCAGACTTCAAGCGGAGTTTTTCCGCGCGCCGGCCGACGAACGATGTCCCGTCATTCTATGCCTCCGATGCGCATGTATCGGGGCGGGTCCGCTGGATGAACATGGTGGGCGCAACTGCTTGCCGGTGAATCTGGACTCCGCCGTCAAGGATTTCGCCTCTGCGCGAAGCTCCGAGCGGCCAAGCGCCGCACCCGACGCGATACTACAAGCAATAGAAAACTTCCGAATGGCCCGCGAAGCCGCGGAGTTGCCGCATCAGGATCTGGACTGCTTCGTATCGAATGGGCAACTGGTCTTCACCTGGCGACCCTTGTCCGACGGCGCGGTTCCGTAGCCTGCGGCCCACGTTTTTTTTGCCATCCTGACACAAGCGAAGCGCGGTGGAAGCGACCGCGAGTATGAGACGCAACGGTGCGTCGCCGCAGGGCGGCCCGTTGGTCAAAAATATCTAGAAGGAAAAAGCGGGGAGCGAAAACTACATCGCGGAGGCGCGGCGGCGACGCTGTTCTTTGCGACGGCGGCGTTGAGCCTCGGAGCGCTTGCGCTTGCGGCGGACGCTGGGCTTCTCGTAGAAAGCCCGCTTCTTCATTTCTTTGAACACGCCCTCTTTCGCAAGCTTGCGCTTGAGCACGCGCATCGCCTGGTCGAGCGAACCGTCTACACGAATCTCCATAGGCCTCCGAAACGGATGAAATAACCCATCGAGATTAGGTCTGGCGATGCGCGTAGTCAACCGTGCCGATCGCGATTGACGGTCTCCATCGATGCGACGTGATCGAATCTTCGATACAGTTTGATATGGTTCGCGAGCTAAACGAGCCTGGATTATGATTTCACAGCGTAGTGTCACCGATGATCCGATAAATGCCGCCAAGCCACTGGTTAGCGCGGTCATCGCGACCTACAACTACGGCCAGTACCTCGGCCGCGCGTTGGATTCGATTTTGGCCCAGGAGGGGCTCGGCGAGCAGTTTGAAGTCGAGATTATCGTCGTTGATGACGCGTCGACCGATGCCACTCCGGAAGTCGTCCAGCGATACCCCCAGGTCCGCTACCTGCGACTCCCTCATCGGCAGGGCGCCTCAGGCGCAAGGAATGTCGGCATCCGCGCCAGCACCGGAGAATACGTCTCATTTCTCGACGCGGATGACACATGGCTCCCATGCAAGCTGCGGGTTCAGGTTCCTCTGCTGCTGAGCAACCCCGAAGTCGGTGTGGTCTATAGCCAGGGCATCCGGCGAGGGGAGGGAGAGGAGCGGTTGTTTCCGGAGCTGTCGGAGGCGCCGTCGGGTTACGTGTTCGAGGCGATGCTGAGTTACAGCTTTGCGGTCCACGGCGGCTGCCTTCTCATTCGCCGCGAAGCCTTCGATACCGCAGGCTACTTCGACGAGAGCTTGAACACTGCCGAAGACCTCGACCTGTCATTTCGCCTTGCGTTTCACTTTCAGTTCCTGTTCGAGCCTGGGCCGGTCATGATTTACAACGTTTCTCTCGACGGTTTATGGCTTTCCAGCGCCGCAAACGGGAGCGCCGCACGCGACCATGGTCGTGTTGTGGAGAGGGCAGTACGAATGCTTCCCGATTCTCCTCGCTACAAGAAAATTCGCGAGGAGACGCCGGTCCGAATCGCGATGAGTGAGATGTTTCCGTTCATCCTCATCGGCGATTTTTCTGAGGCTTGGGACAGATTGCTGAAGGCGCTACGAACCTATCCCTCGAGCGGCCGTTACCCATGGGTAAGAAGTCGAGTTAGATGGGTAACCCACAAGCTTCTCTTAAACGCAGCTTCGCCGCTGTCCGAAGCTCGCGTGCTGTGCGCTCAGATCGAAGATGTAACTCGCGGGGGAGATATCACAGGGCGATGGTACGGGCGGTGGATTTTAGCCGAGATCTGGGCGGAGGTCTTTTTGTCCGGCGGTCGGCGTGGTCGCGTCAGTCCCCTGGAGACGGTTTACGCGGCAGGTCGCGCGATCACCTATGCGCCGTTGAATATGGCATTGATGCATCGGATCGGTCGGGTTTCCTTGAAGCGAATAAAGGGGCGACTTCGCCCGAGGACGGCACGAACACCCGCCTGAAAACCTTCGCAGCGGGCGCTTGGTGGAGGATCTTCCGCGGATGCCCTAAACGATACGGCAACCTCTCAGGAGCGAAATCCATGGACCTCGGGCTCAAGGGCAAAGTTGCGATGATCACTGGCGCCAGCAAGGGACTCGGGCGTGCGATGGCGAAGGCGTTCGGCGACGAAGGCGTTAAGCTCAGCATCTGCGCGCGTGGCGAGGCCGGTTTGAAAGACGCCGCCGCGGAATTTCAGAAGCTCGGCTTCGAGGTCCTTGCGCTGGCTGCCGACGTGACCAAATCAGCCGACATGACGAAATGGCTGAACGATACCGTCAGCCGCTTCGGCGGCGTGGATATCCTGGTGAACAATGCCGGAGGCGCGAAGCCCGGCGCGCTGGGGGAGTTGTCCGAGGAAGCGTGGCGCGATTCCTTCGAGCTCAACTTCTTTTCGGCAGTCCGCCTCTCGAAGCTGGTCGCGGATCAGATGCAATCGCGCGGCGGGGTCGTCATCAATATCAGCTCGATCTATGGCCGCGAGTCGGGCGGGCCGCTGACCTACAACTCCTCCAAGGCCGCGATGATCTCCTTCACCAAGATGCTCGCGCGTGAGCTGGCGGCGAAGAACGTGCGCATCAACTCGATCGCGCCTGGATCGATTCAGTATCCGGGTGGAAGCTGGGAGCGCCGCTTCAAGGAAAACCCAGCGTTCGAGAAAGACTTCATTGCGCATGAGACGCCAGCCGGCCGCCTCGGACGTCCCGAAGAAGTCGCCTATGCGGTAGTGATGATGGCCTCGCCGCGCGCGAGCTGGATCAACGGCGCGATCCTTCCGGTCGATGGAGCCCAAGGGCGCTCATTGATTTAGCTGGAGCCAGTGCAAATGAATTTTTGGACCGTCTGAGAGGTCCAAACATCACCATCCACCACCTCGGACACCGACGCCAATCGAGTGGAGCTCAAGTTCACCAAAAAACTCCGGGCCTTGTCGCCTCGCCAACGCCGCACCTTCGGAGCGATCTGCGCGGCCGGCTTTTTCAACAACTATGACGGGGCACTGCTCAGCCTCGCGATTGAGCAAATCCAGCACGGGCTCGCGGTCGGCGAGCGGACGCTGGGCCGCATGGCGTCGCTTATCACGCTCGGCAGCCTGCTCGCACCGATCATCACCTCGCAGGCGGATCGGCGCGGACGGCGCAAGCTGCTGCTCTTTAGCTTCGCGCTGTTCAGCCTGCTTAGCGGTCTGACCGCATTTGCGCGCGGAGTTTCGACCTTCGTCATCCTGAAATTCCTGACCATTACTTTTTCGTCGGCCGAGGGCGCCATCGCACTGGTCATCCTGGTCGAGGAGATGAATGCCGATGTTCGCGGCCTCGCGGTCGGGATGCTCGGCGCGATCAGCGCGGGAGGTTTCGCGCTGGCCGCGATCGGATTTGCCATGATCGAGGTGGTTCCCTTCGGATGGCGCGGGCTGTTTGCGCTCGCGTTCATCCCCCTCCTATTGGTCATCCCGCTGTGGAAGTTGCTGCCGGAGAGCAATCGCTATGAGAGCACGACCAAGGCGATGGCGCCGGGAAGTTTTTTTGATCCGTTTCGCGCACTGTGGTCGTCGTATCCGGAGCGCTTCATCATGGTCGCCGCGGTGATGTTCCTGAATGCGATGGGGGGAACGCCGGCCGGCCTGCTACAAGCGAAATATCTGCAGGAAGTGCGCGCGTGGACGCCGATGAACGTGTCGACGCTGATTTTTCTCGGCGGTGGAATTGGGATTCTGGGCAACGTCGTCGCCGGCGATCTGAGCGATCAAATCGGTCGGCGCGTCCTCGGCACAATCGCCCTGATCCTCGCGCCCGCGATGTGGGCGGTGTTCTTCGCAAGCAGCGGGCGCATCATGGTTGCGGCATGGGTGGCGAGCCTGTTCGCCCAGACCTCCGCATCGACGATCCTCAATACATTCAGCGCGGAATTGTTCCCGACCTCGCATCGTTCGACCGCGCAGAGCGCGATCGCGGTCGCAGGCACGCTCGGTGGCTCGGTCGGGCTGATGCTGGAGTCGTCGCTATACGGCTTGGTGGGAAATCATTGGCGCGCAGTGACGATGCTGATGTCGGCCTCGGTCGCGGCCGCGATCATCGTGGCCATCTTCTTTCCTGAGACAGCCGGCAGCGAACTCGAATCGATATCTCCCGAGCGCACGCGATTATCGCGAAAGTATCAACACGGCGTCCGGAAGAAGGCCGCCTAGACCTTTGACGCAGATCTTTTGCGAGCCTCGGTCAGTCGAGAAGCGATGACGTCCTGCAGAAGGGCGGCGTCGAACTTTTCGAGGCCCCGTGATTCGACTTTTTTAAGGTCTTGGGAACTGTGAGTAAGAGCAATCTGTCCGAAGGCCTCATCAAAAAAAGATACTGAATTGATTCGCAGGCCTTCGAAATCAACAACAACAGGTGGGTTTGCCCAGGCGCTAAGGATCATCTCTCTCAGTCGTTTGCCGTGCTGGCGGGTAACGACGTCACTGCCAAGTTCTTTTTTTACCTCGATTCGAACCACGTGAACATCATAATACAAAAAGGCCTCTCTTTGTAGGTAGCAGCGACATGAGCACCGACGTTTCGGGAAATGGCACTCTTAGTTTTCGATGCATCACTCGTTGGGCCTCGAATTTCACTAAGCCTGCACCGGCAAGGATCGTAAGCGTACCCTCATTTGCGGCCACAAATCTCCGAATAGTATTCAGGCCCAGCCCACGTGAACCTGCGGTCGACGAGATCCCCAATCGCGTAGCACTTTCGATCAGGCGCTCGTCACCGTAACTTCGGTATTTTGTGAGAGTCCTTAACGACGTTGGTATTCCAATTCCAAGATCAAGAACGCAAATCCCGATTCGCTTCTGAGTAGGATCAAATTGCCCAACCACCCAAGCTCCTTGGCCGGAGCCCGAATGTTCGGAAAAGTTCTGGATGAGTTCGAGCAGCGCCATGCGCATGGAATCCCGCAGACCCTCCTGGAAGGGTTGGACACTTTCCAAAAAATCGAGGAGATGATCGATAAAGCCCGGTTGAAGAGCCGTGATATGGACGATATCGACTCGGTCGCGCCGTGGCTTGCGTGGACCAAAGCGATCGATGCCGATTGCCTCGTATAGTCCGGCATTGAGGAACTCGTTGTGCATTGAGGATTGCCGAGGAGGGCGCACGAACCCGTGGACATTTGAAGAGACGAGTACGTGAAAACATGCCGCTATGAGGGTAACTCCGAAACTGTCAGCGGATAAAAGGTTAGAAAGGTCGATCGTGATCCCGTTCTCTAACGTCTCTGGCGACAACAGGGTGGCTGCGGTCCGAAGGAGATCTTCCGCGTGATCGATCGTCGCGGCGTTAGGGAATTTTAAGAGACTCTGCAAAGAAGCGATGTTCGCGCATTAACCTCTTCGCGACAACCGATTCGATTCAGCCCAAGTTCACTTAGAGGCTTTCGATGTTGGGGCGCCGCCCCAAGCGGCGTCGAGACTGGCTCGACGGGCGTCTCGCAACGCCAAAGCCACGAACGAGGCCATTAGTCAGGCTGCCTGAACTGTTGCAAGCGGGCTAATTTCTGTTAGAGGTTTCAAGTAACAGAACTATCAATTCCGAGCGCCACGGTCTCTACCAAATCGAGGAGGGCACACCAGATGGCAGACTACGACATTCAAATCAAAGGCGGCACGATCGTCGACGGTACGCGGGTTCCGCGCTATCGCGGCGACGTCTGGATCAGGGACGGCAAAGTCGCACAACTGGGCGGGCGCGCTCCCGGCTTTGCCAAAAAGGTCATCGATGCCGACGGGCTGATCGTCGCCCCCGGCTTCGTCGACCTGCACACGCACTACGATGCGCAAATTCGATGGGATCCCTACTGCACCATTTCGGGATGGCACGGCGTCACCTCGCTGGTGCTCGGCAACTGCGGCTTCGGCTTCGCCCCGTGCAAGCCGGACTTCCGCGACCGCTCGATGCTCACGATGACGCGCACCGAAGCGATTCCCTATGCCTCGATGAAGGCCGGCATCAACTGGGATTGGGAGACCATCCCGCAGTATCTGGATTCGCTCGATCGCTCGCCGAAGGGCATCAATTGCATCCAGTACATGCCGACCGCGTCGCTGATGACGTACGTGATGGGTCTCGAGGCGGCCAAAACGCGTCCCGCGACCGAGGCGGAACGGGCCGAGATGGCGCGCATCCTTGATGAGGGTATGGACGCCGGTCTCTGCGGTTTCTCAATTCAGCGCCTGGGACCGAACTCGGTGCAGGCGGACTTCGACGGCTCACCGATGGTCACCGATACGATGTGCGACGAGGACATCCTGAACCTCGCGCGCGTCTTGCGTCGGCGCGACGAAGGCTTCATGGAGATCACGCAGGGCACCGGCGACGCGAAAGTTGATCTTGGCTTCGTCGAGAAACTTGCCGATGAATCGCAGCGCCCGATCCTGTGGCAGGCGATCATCCCGACCCGCAACAACCCGGAAATCCATCGCCGCAGCATGCGCTTCGTCGAACGCAATCGCGCGAAGGGCCGTCAGATCTTCGGCCAGGCGGGTACAGTCCGTAGCGGCTTCGCCTTCACACTGGAGAACTGGAACCTGTATGACACCCTGCCCGAATGGCGCGTGCTGACCACCGGCACCAAGGAAGAGAAGCTGGCCAAGATGCAGGATCCGGCGCTGCGCAAGGCCGTCATCCATGCGAACGACAACTGCGACAACAACTTCAAGGCGATCCAGGCCGGCGTCGGCGGCAACCCGCGCCATCTGATCCTCCAGTGGGTCGAAAACATCGAAGAGCTCGAGAAACACGTCGGCAAGTCGCTCGGCCAGATCGGCATGGAAGAGGGCAAGCATCCGATCGAAGCGATGCTCGACCTCGCGGTGGCGACCGATCTCAAGGCGGAATTCCTGGGCCCCAACCGTGGTTTCAACTCGGACTACATGGCCGAAATCATCAACAACTCGCAGTTCACCTTCCCCGGCGTTTCCGATGGCGGTGCGCACACCAAGTTTTTCACCGGCGGCGCTTTCACGACCGACTTCCTGCGCTGGTTGGTGCGCGACGAGCAGAAGATCACCCTGGAAGAAGCACACTATCGCCTGTCGGCGTTGCCGGCGCATGCGGCGGGCTTCAAGGACCGCGGCACGCTACGCGAAGGTGCAGCTGCAGATGTCGTCGTTTACGACCTCAAGCGCCTCGGCGTCGAGCCCGATTGGGTCGGCGAGATCGTGCACGATCTGCCGGGCGGCGAATGGCGGCGGGTGCAGCGTCCGGAGGGCTATCGCTCGATCATCGTGAATGGAGTGGAAACGTTTGAGGAGGGTCGCTGCACCGGCGCAACGCCTGGCAAGCTCCTCCGTCACGGCCACGCCTGATCGGTTCGATCGCCTGCTGACTGAAACCAAACGCGCCGCCTCGATAACGGGGCGGCGCGTTTTCATATCAAGCGTTACGACGCCGCGCGGATGCTGGTGCGGTCTCGGTTGACTGTCATCTCGAAAGCTGGGGACGCAGCCTGACGGTCCCGACAGTCGCAAGCACTGCGGCGAAAAGCAAAACCACCATCACGTCCGGCATGATTGCGCGCGCGGAAGCGTGGCCGAAGATCAACGCCAGGTAGGCATCCATCGCCCACGCAGCGGGCGATAGATGTCCGAGAGTCTTCATGAAAGGTGGGACAATCTCCAACGGCCACGAGGTTCCACCGAGCATGCCGAGGAAGACACCGATCCACGGCCCTAACGAAACGGGCTGCTGCGGGGTCCGGAAAACGGTGCCCATGAACAGGACCAGCGACACGCCCAAACAGATCACCGCCGCGGTTACCATAAGCAGTCCGATCGGATCGCCCCAGTGGACACCGAAGAATAGACGCGCCGCAAGGATCAGGAAAGCCGCTTGCGCAACCATCTGTTGAAACGGACCAACCGTTAGCATCGTGAAAAGTTCCCACCTTCGCGCCGGGGTGGCGAGGAGTCGCTGCGAAAGCCCGCTGCGCCGGAGCGTGATGATGCTGAGTGCGGACACGAATCCATTGATCATCACGAACATCACCAGGTTCGCGGGGGCGGTGTACTGAAAGCCCAGCGGCAGCGCCCCCGCCTGACCGCCGCCCGGATAGACAACCGGTACCTCGATCGGTTTGGTCCCGCGTGCGAGACGGCTCAGGTCGGCATCGATGATTGCCTGGAGCACGCGCGCCCCAATGCTGGCGGGGGAAAGGTACACCTGGAGATCGTCGGCGCCTTGCCACTTGGGCGGAATGATGACTCCCGCGTCGAGCCGGCCGCGAAACACCGCAAGGCGCATTCTCTCCTGGTCGGTGTAGGAACGGATGCGCACCTGTCGATCGGCCGCAATCGCCGCGGTCAGCGTGCGGCTTGGTCCGGTGCCCGCGTTATCGAGGACGCCAACGACTAACGCCGGGTTGCTGTAACCGCCCATCGCAATTCCAATTATCGCCATCACGGCGGCGGGCACGACGAACAGCAGGGCGAGCCTGCGCGGCTCGCGACGGGTCCTCGCAGCATTGGCGGCGGACGCCGCCGCGATAGCATTTAGTCCGGTCCGCATATTTTAAGTCATTCCTTTTAGTGCCGAGCGCGCTCTGAATGCGGCGAATGCGATACCGACCACGCCAACGATTCCGGTAACCAACAAGGGCTGCGCGATAGTTCGAAGGCTGCCACTACTCCCGGCGGCGGACAGATCGATGAAGCCATAAAACGCCTGTCCGTTGGGCGTAAGGCGCCTTAGCGTTTCGAACACGTCGGGAAGACCCTGCGGCGGAAGGAATTGGCCGCCGATTACCGACAGCAAAGCGATCACCAGCGCCGCCATCGCCGTACCTTGCTCCGCGTTCCTGGCCAGGCTCATCAGAAACCCGGTGAGCCCGATAGCCATCAGCACGCTGGTTACGGTCAGGGCCGCCACCAGAAACGGATTGCCCCATTTGGTCCCGAATAGCAGTGAGGTTGCCGCAATCATTACGGCCATTTGGGTAAGTCCGAGCACCAAAAGTGCGCCGAACTTTCCTGCCAGGATCGCGGCTGGCTCTGCCGGCGAGGCTATCAGCCGCAAAATAGTGCGGTCGTCCATTTCCCCTTGTAGTGCTCGCACCCCGGAGAGTACCGCGAAAGTCAGAAAGAGAACTGCCATCGAAGCCGCATAGAAATCCACCATTCTGAGCAGCCCGCCAGGGGAGCGCGGTATTACCGATGCAATCGGGACAGCGCCGGGTCTGACGGCGATGCGGTTCACGAAATCGCGGACCAGCGCCTCGATCATCAGCACCGCGAAGTGCGAGTCGGCAGGGGCAAGAATCTCGATCGATCCGGAATTGCCGGCTTGAGCCGCTTTTTCAAAACCTGGCTTCAGCACCACCGCCGCGTCAGCATCGTGCGCATTGATGGCCGTTTCGGCCGCCGGGCCTGAGGCAAGCTCACGCACCACGATTTCTCCGCGCAGCGGCGGGCGAGGGGCACGCTGGACGAAATCGACGAAGCTGCGCGAGAGTTGCGTGCGGTCGAGGTCCACCACTGCCAGGCGCGCACGAAAGCTGCTCGATCCGGCGAGTGAGAGACCGATCAGCGCGGTCAGCGCCAGCGGGGCGATTACGGCGACGATCAGCGCGGTGCGATCGCGAAATCGCTGGCGGAGGTCCTTCCGACAGATTTGCCATGCGTAGTGCATACAGGTCAGTCGCGCAGTGCGCGGCCCGTCATGGCTAGAAAGACATCTTCCAGGTTCGGCTCGACCACCCGGATGCTGTCCGCGACCATGCCTGCGGTCAGGAGGGCCGACAAGAGCGCGGGCAACCGATACGCTCCGCGATCGGCGGACACGCTGAGGTGATCATCAGTCACTTGTGCAGCGCGCACTCCTTCCAGCGCGGTGACCACCGAGACCGCGGAATTGAGTCCCGCGCCATGATCCAAACCAATCTCGATCCGCGCATCCTGGCCGAGCTTGGCGACCAACTCCATGCGAGTGCCTTCCGCGATCAGCTTGCCCGCGTCGATAATGCCGATACGGGTACATAGGCGTTCGGCTTCCTCCATGTAGTGAGTGGTATAGAGGATCGCAGTTCCCTGGTCGCGTAGGCCCTCGACCAAAGCGAAGATTGCGCTGCGGCTCTGCGGATCGACTCCGACCGTGGGCTCATCGAGGATCAGCAGCTTCGGTTGATGCAGAATGCCGCAGGCCAGGTTCAAGCGGCGTTGCATGCCGCCCGAGAACGTATGCACGATATCATCGGCGCGCGGCATCAGGCCCACCGCGTCAAGCGCGGCTTCGACCGCAATCCTGAGCTGGTCGTGGCTCAGATCGTACATCCGTCCCCAGAAGTTGAGGTTCTCGCGCGCGGTCAAGTCCAGATAAAGAGCGATCGACTGCGGAACGATACCGATCCGGGCGCGCGCGGGCGGACCCGCGTCGATATCCATGCCATCGATGTTTATTTCGCCGCCATCGCGCGCAAGGATTCCGGCGATCATCGAGATCGAGGTGGTTTTCCCGGCGCCGTTGGGCCCGAGCATTCCGTAGACTTCACCGGCATCGATCGCGAAGCTGACTCCATCGACTGCGACGCGCTCGCCAAAGCATTTTCTGAGCCCGCGCACGCTGAGTGTAACTGGCACGATCAACCTCTCGTTAATCTCAACGACGGCGAAGTTGAAAACTGGTTGCTCACCATGAAGCTTCTCCGCGCGTCAGACACTCGAAGCCACCATCCGCGAAGAGGATTTGTCCCGTCATCAGCGAATTTTCCGGGCTCACGCACCATGCGAGGATGGCGGCCATCTGCTCCGGACGCGCGGGATATGCCACCCGCAGCGGGACCATCTGACCAGCCGCCGCTCGTCTTTCAGGATCGGATAGGATGTAGGCGGCAGCCGGGGTGTCGATGAAACCTGGCGCGACCACATTCAGCGGGATTCCCGCGCCGGCCCATTCCGCTTTGACCGCGACCCTCCGGCACCAACGGTTCAAGGCATGCTTGGCGCTGCCGTACAGATCCAATGGACCCTTACCGGCCGCGATGGCCTCTCTCCCAGCGGCGCTCGCGGCAGGTTCGTCCATGCCCAGACAAGCTTCGAGGATCCGTGGATCGCTCGGACTCAACGATGCGATCGACGAAACCAGCACGGCGCGGGGAGCCGGGCTGTCCTTTAGCAGTGGGCGCAATCCTTCCAGCGTCGCAACCGTGCCGAAGAAGTTCACCGCGAGCATGGTTTCTGCTGGACCGCCGCCGGCATTGGCGACGATCGCGTCGATCTTCCCTCCGGATAGCCGGGTGACGCCGCCGACCAACTGCGTACGCCCTTCGCTGGTGGACAGATCCGCGATCACCTCGGCATCGTGAAGATCGCAGACAATGACCCGATTGCCTTGTTCCCGAAGATAGCGCGTGGTGGCCGCGCCGATGCCGGACGCAGCGCCCGTGACGACATAGGTTCGATTCATGATAAACACTCCAACTCGGACTTTCGGCGCCCCGACGAACCGGATCAAATCTCTCCGCTTCATCGTTCGCTTGAGGTCCTTAGAACGACTATTCTAAAATGTGTGTTCGGAGTCAAGCAGGGTAGGAAATGGCCTCTGGGCAACCGAAGCGGGGATTGATTGCGGCCGCGCAGGCCGGGGCGGTCGGCGTGCGCGGCCATCGCGTACGCGACGTCGCCAAAGCGCAGGAGCGGCGCCGCGAAATCCTGCTGGGCGCCGCGCGCGCCTTCGCGCGTGGCGGTTACGACGCGACCAACATGGACCAAATCGCGCAAGCGTGCGGACTCGCCAAAGGACACATCTATCACTACTTCCGCAGTAAGGAGGAAATTTTCACGCAGATCCGAATGGACGCGGTAGGCCGATTAATTGAACGCCTGACCGCGATTGCGCCGATCGCGCACGACGATCCGGAGCTGGCTTTGCGCAAAGCAATCGCAACCGTGATCGCCAGAATCCTCGAGGAGGAAGGACGTTACGAGCCCTTACTGCCTGACCCGGTGTCCCTGAGCCCGGAGAATCGAAACCGCATTCGAACCTTGGGCAGGCGTTACGAGCAGATGTTCGTCGATATCCTGCGTAGGGGAATCGACAAGGGAATTTTTGTCCGGGGCGATCCAAAGCTAATGACCTTCGTGATCTTGCGCGCTGCCTTGACCGTCGCCAACTGGTATCGCGAGGGCGGCAAATGGAAACCTCGATGGATTGTCAAACAAGTCACTGAACAGCTGGTCAGGAGCGCGCGTCAGCCTGCCGGCTCTCTCGATTGAGGCCATCCACCTCGATGGCAGGCGGCAGTTCTACCGGACCATCGTCGGAAACCTCAGCCCAGATTCACTTCCAGGCTTTCGATGCTGAGGCCGGCGCGGTCGAAGATGATCACCATTTGGAGCTGGTCGGTTTTCAACGTGAGCGCATAGGCGCCTGGCGCGCGAAGCGTCGTTGATACTTGCTCGAGGGCGTGGCCCTGCACCTTCTTCGAGTGCTGCGTTGACGGCGCTGATTGAATCCGCGATCGCTTTGCCATTGGGCAATTTCTGGAACAGCGCGACCATCGATTGTTGCACACCGGCGCCGAAGCGCTTCGCATTTCCGGTAATGATCGAACCCTCGATCATCATGCCGAGGTGCGGATTCAGGTCGGATGAAATCTCGGAACTATCTTCGATACACTTCTGGAGTTGCTCGTAGGGTGCGCGGACATCCGGCGAGAGCGGCCTCGCGAGCATATTTTTGATCTCGCCGAGCAGCACCTCGCGCTGGATCGAGTCGAGCTTGATCCCGTCAGCGATCAGATGCCACGCCCGTTGTTGTTGTGGCCGTCGCCGAGCAAGGCCGCGAGCTCATGCTCGAAGCCACCGGTCTCGATCGAGCAGTGCATGCCGCATTCTTTCGGCGCGCCGGTCTCCCACCACCATCGCCCGGAGCGCGGGTCCGCGCCTTCGACGACCGGACGGGTGCATGGGGCGCATCCGATCGATTGATAACCCTTGTCGTAGAGCTCGTTGTAGGGAACGTCGTTCAGCTTGATGTAGTCCCAGACTTCGTCTTCGGTCCAATCGGCGAGCGGCGCCAGCTTCACGATGCCGCCGTGGTCGTGATCGATCTCGACCTTGCGGATGTTGGAGCGCGTCGCCCACTGATCGCGGCGTAGACCGGTCACCCACGCGCTGTAGTTCATCAGCGCCTTGCGCAGCGGCAGCACCTTGCGCACCTGGCAGCAGAGCAGGCGCAGATCGAGGTCGCGATAGAAAAGATTGTTGCCGTGCCTGGTCACCATCTGCTGGATGATGTTGCTGTCGGGAAGGAAAATCTCGACTTTGATCCCATAGCGATCGCGAATCTTGTCGATGAGATTGTAAGTTTCTTGCGGCTGGCGACCGGTGTCGATGGTGAACACCCGAATGTTGGGATCGATCTTGTGCGCCATGTCGATCAGCAGGCAGCCCTCGGCCTGGAAGCTGGAGCAGATGCCCAACTCGTTGCCGAATCGGTCGATCGACCACGCGAGGACTTCCTGCGGTTCTTTGTCGTCGAGCTCGACGGCGACTTCACCGGCTTCGAGCTCGTCCATCGTATGGATCAAGGTGGGCGTTTCGCTGTGTTGATGAGTCGACATGACTTTCTCTGAGGTTTCCTCTGACGCTAGGCCGCGGCCTGGGCGGAGGCGCCGCCCTGCGCGATCGAGATCAAATCGGCGTCCGGCGTGCGGACGCAAAACTTTGTGAAGGTTTCCTCGCTTTCTCGTTTGGCGAGATATCCGCCAAAAAGACGGGCGACATAGTCCTCGACGTTGGGCGACGGGATGCGGCGCAGGATCGGCTTGCCAATCGCCGCGTCCTTGCCCAATCCGCCACGCAGGATGATGTCGAAGGATTCGACTGGTTCGCCATTGGGTCCGCGCGAGGTCGTGCCCTGCAACCCGATGTCGCCGGTCCAATGCTGCGCGCATGCGTGCGGGCATCCATCGAGGTTCAGCTTCAGGCCCGCGACCTTGTCGCCGAAGTCATTCACCAGCCGCTCGATAATGGTGGCGAGCTTGGTCTTGGTCGGTGTGACGGCGTAGTTGCAATGCGGATCGCCAATGCATCCGATCGACGAGGCATAGAGTCCGTTGGCCTCGAGTGGGAAACCGACCTTGCCGATTTCCGCAATGACGCCATCGAGGCGATCCTTCGGAATTCCGGTCACGATAAAGTTCTGCCGCCGCGTCAGCCGAATATCGCCGCCGAAGCTCGCGACTATTCCCGCGATCTCGCGCATCTGCCGCCCCGTCATGGTGCCGAGGTAAACCGGAAATCCCACTGAGTAGAAGCCCGGCTGCTTCTGCTCATGGATTCCCATGTGATCGCTTTCCTCATCTGGAAGAGGCGTTTCCGCGAGGTCTTCGAGCGCGAAGCCAAGCCGCGCTTCGACCAGCTTGCGAAATTCCTCGGGACCATAGTCATCGATCATGAACTTAAGGCGCGCCTTGACTCGCGAGATGCGATACTCCGTGGTCGATTGCCACGTATCGATGATCGCGCGCATCACTGGGATCGCCTGCTCGCGCGTGATGAACACTCCGAGATGGCGCGCGAGCCGCGGCGTCGAAGATTGCCCGCCGCCGACGCGAATCGCGAAACCCTCGCGCCCATCCTTGATCATGCCGATCAGCGCGACGCAGTTAATCTCGGGCGCATTACAATGATACTTGCACGCCGCGATAGTGATTTTGTGTTTGCGCGGCAAATCCGAATATTCGCGATTGTTGTAGAAAAATTTCGCGGTCTCGCTGATGAGGCCGGTCACATCGAAAAGCTCGTCGTGATCGACCCCGGCAACCGGGCATCCGGTAATGTTGCGCACCACGTCGCCGCATCCACCCATCGTGGTGAGGCCGGACGCTTTCAGCTTCTCGAAAATCTCCGGGAACTTGTCGAGCGTGATGTAGTGAAGCTGGATGTTCTGGCGCGTGGTCAGCTCGCCCTGGTCGCGACCGTATTGCTCGGAGATCTCACCGATGGTGCGCAGGCCGTCCGCGCTGAGAATGCCGCTGGGGATTTTCACGCGCATCATGAAGGTGCCGACCTTCGGCTTGTCGTGATACATCCCGTACCACTGCAAGCGCACGATGTCCTCCTCGGGCAGCTTTTCGTAGGAGGTGGTCGCCAAGCGATCCCATTGCCCCCACAGCTCGGTAGGAAATAGCTCGGCCTTGAGGCGCTCGACAGAGTTGCGCTTCAGAACGAGTTCGCGCGATGGGGGCTCACGTTTCGGCACGATCGACTACTCCGGACCGTAAAAGATAACTTCGGTGAGTAACTTAGTCAATTAAATAGATGACTAAGCGAGTCCGCTATTTAAACTATAGCTGCATCGTGCTACTAATCGCTCGAAGATTCTATGAAATTTGGCGTCGGCGTCGACTATTCTCTCAAGGCTTTGCTGGCTCTGGCGGAGCGTTATCCGTCGCCCGAGCCATTGCGGGTCGAGGAAATCGCCGAGAGCCAAGGCGTCCCCGAGAACTATCTGCGTCGTCTCCTTATCGAGCTCAAGCGCGGTGGCCTCGTTGCCAGCCAGAAGGGGCCCAGCGGTGGATATATGTTGGCGCGGCATCCGGCGCGGATCACGATGGCCGATGTAGTCCAGATCATCGAAGGCGACTACAACCCCGTCGATTGCCTAGAGGAGGGGGGCACTTCGCCTTGTCCACGCGAGCAGCCCTGCCCGATGCGCGATGTGTGGCGTGAGGTGCGCGATTCGGTGACCGCGGTACTGCAGCGCACGACCTTGCAGATGCTCTCCGAGCGCCGCCGCACGGCGCTGACCTTCAGCATTTAGCTGGGCAGCATTTAGCTCGGCTACTCCAGCCGGATCGAGGCGGTCACTCTTTTTCATTTGAACAATCGTTCCAATTGGAGAATAGTCGATCGTTACGGGAACGAGGTTGCGGGCGGCGGGCGGCTCTCTCAACTCTCCGGAACATCAAATCGATAACCGTCTGCCGGGGCATCCGTTCCCCAAGGGTCAAATGCGGTCCGAAAAAACGGCTGATGCCATCGAGGCTGCGCGTTTCGCGCAACGTCCTTCTCTGCTCCATTCCCTGTTCGAGCTGCGCTTCCCAATGGAAGCGGCCCTGTTTTGGGTTCAGGGAATTCATCATCGCTGGCCGCACGTCAGTAAAAACGGACCGCGCAAATCGGTGATGCTGATTCCCGGCTTCATGGCCGGCGATATGTCCCTCGCACCACTGGCTGGTCTATGCAGATGGCTTGGACATAAGACCTTTTTCACCGGCATCCGATCCAACTCGAACTGCCCGCGCGAAACCCTGATGCATCTGGAGCGCCACCTCGAGCGCATTCATGAGGACGAGGGCCGAGTCGTCATCATCGGGCAGAGCCTTGGCGGTGTGTATGCGCGTGAACTTGCGGCGCGGCGTCCCGAGCTCGTCGAGCGCGTCATCACCCTCGGCTCACCAATTCGGCTGGTCGAGGATTCCGCCAATGCGCTCGTCATCACGATGGCGCGGCTGGTTTCGCGGCTGCGCAACATGGACGACGGATGCCTCACCCAGTCATGCTCATGCGGCATGATGCTGGTCGAACGGCATCCCGGCGAGGTTCCGACCACTGCGATCTATTCGAAAACCGACGGCGTGGTCCATTGGGACAGTTGCGTTGACCGATCCGGCGCGAAGAATGTTGAGAACCTCGAGGTGAAGGCGAGTCACGTCGGAATGGGCGTCAACACCGAGGTGTTCAAGATAATCGCGGCGCGCCTCGCGAGCCCCCCGCGCCCGACTTCATCTGCGCCCGCGCCGATTGCTCGTACGACGCGTCGCCGCGAGGCAACTCCGTCACTCTCCTGAACCGGTTGTGCCGCGTTTACGCGCGGCCGTAGACCGGGACCACCGCGCCCGAGGTTACCCGATTATCCTCGGAGCATAAGAACCCGACCGTGCGCGCGATGTCCTCGGGTTTCACCCAGTTCTCGTGCTTCGCTTTCGGCATCGCGGCGCGATTCGCCTCGGTGTCGATGGTGCTCGGCGCGATCGCATTGACGATGATGTTGTCCGGCAGGCATTCTTCGGCCAGCGACGCGGTAAACGTCGCGATGGCGCCCTTCGCAATCGCATAGGCGGCGTAGTCGCCCGCGCCCATTAGCCCACTGCGCGAGCTGACCGACACGATGCGTCCGTAGCCGTTTTTCTTCATCGCCGGGACCGCGGCGCGGCAACATAGAAATGTCGGCTTGAGGTTGAGATCGAACATCGCCTGCCATTCAGGCATCGAGGTGTCGGCGATCGATTTGCCACCCCAGAATCCGCCCACGAGATTGACCATGATATCGAGCTTGCCGAACTTGCTGGTCACGTCGTTGACGAACGTCGCGATTTGGGACTCGTCGCCCACATCGACGCGCTTGAGGAAGACTTTCTCATCGGAGAAGCGATCGCCCAGCCGCTTCTTGAGCAGCGGAACTTCGGGATCGACCACCCATGGAATCGCGACCCGCGCGCCCGTTTCAACAAAATAATCCGCCACGGCGCGCCCGAGCGCACCGGTTCCTCCGCTGATAATTGCGACGCGATTTTCCAGAAGTTTCATTTCGGTTCTCCCTTAATATTCCTCGGACTACGCTTCGCTCCGCCCTCGGAGCCGCTGCGCGGCGGCTTGGCCCGCTTCGCGTCTCTCCCGGAAGAGTGCGCCTGGTAGCGCAGCTAGCGGCCATCCTAGATCGCTTGCGCGATTTCGACCAGCGCAACGGAAGGGCTCGTCGGAAGCGAAAAAATCGGTTGCGCGCGAGGCGCTCGCAGGTGATGGATTCGTCTTTACATACTGTAGACATCGCGATACTTACTGCTCGACTCACGGCGTTGACTTGCGGTCATTGGGGGCACGGCCACCGTAACTATTGAGGTGTGCTGGGCACGGGTGCACGCGTCCGGGAGGCAGCTATGGCCGATCGAAACAATTCCGGCCTTGGAGCGCCGGCCGTAATAATCACGCTGCTTGCCGCGCTCGGAATCGGTGGGACGCTGCGGCGTTCGACGGCGCCGGCCAATCCACCTACCTTAGCGGGGGCGACCATATCTTCCGCTCCCGCCAAGCCCGCCGCCGCGAACGTTCATTATGAGAAAAACGGGGGGTACGAACATAGCGCCGCATTCCTGTTAGAGAAATTCTTTTCGAAGATAGATGACGGCGTCGAGGATAAAAAACCCTGGGCGACCTACCAGGATCCGGTCTTTGACCCAGCGCATCCCGCCGGCACCGATTTTTCCAGTGATTCTCCGCACGACCCGCGCGCAGACTATTCGGTGCGCTTTTTGATTGCGACCTTGCCGCTACCGACCTCGCCGCCCCTTCGTTATTTCTTTGATTCGGAACTCGACGCGTTGGAGTCCGCGGCCGGAACCGCGGGTTACTCGCTGGATAGCTACGACTTTCCATGGAATGAGCCGAAAGACACTTCCGGTAAGTTTCAACTGGGAAGTGAAATCGATATTACCTCCCCTCCCGAGCGGCCTGGATACTCGTTCGCGTTAAATTCCATCACCGACGCCAACAATCGGTGGAAACATGATGGCGGAGTCATCTTGTTCCGTCATGATCAAAAGCTGCTGGTCGTCTTCGTGATCGGCGAAACTCCGACTTGGGGTATCAATCGGACGGCTTTTCGGGATGCGCTCGATCAGATCGCGTGGTTGAAAGGCTGGCTGGCTGCTGACGCTGAACATAAGGAGCCGCCTGCTCATCTGGTCGATCGATTCAAAGCTGAAAGCATTCCATCTCCACTGAACGAGATAAGAATCGTTGGTCCGACCTTTTCCGGGTCCGTACCGTCTTTGCGCAATGCGATTGAAGAGTGGCGCCGCTCGTTGGCCACGCGCCTGCAGGTGCCGGTGGTTCCTTCGATCCGAATCGTCTCCGGCACCGCCACTTCGGTTAAAGACGGCGAATTGTCCGACCCTGGCGATGTCCGGGCGAGACTTCCAGCTATTTCCTTCAACACCGTTCAGGTCCCTGACTCCGTTCTCTGGAAACAACTTCCGACTATGCTCAAGAGCATCGCCGACATAGTACCCACTCCGCAACCGGAGACGAGTGGCACACCCGGGGCCTCTCCCCTTGGTCCGACCGCCACGCCTACGCCTACCTGGATGGCGATCCTCGGGGAAAATACCGTCTTCGGAAAAGCGTCCAACAACGAGAAGAACGACGGTATTCTGCACCTGACTTTCCCACTTCACATCTCCGATCTGCGCTCGGCCCAACAGGGCACCCAGAACCAAGGCGCCACCGGGCCCAACCTGGGCCGTCATGATCTCGACCTGCCCGACGAAGCCGCTCAACAGCGCATGGATGTCATTCCAACCTACTCACCGCGCGGCGCCATTTACGACCAATTGATACTAAGTGACCTGCTAACCGCGATCCGGCGCGAAAACATCCATTATGTGGGAATTGTCGCGGCCGATGTTGAGGACTTAATCTTTCTGGTTCAGCAGATTCGCATCTACTGCCCGGATACCATCGTATTTACCACCTCCGGGGACATTCGCTTTCTCCATAGCCAGGTTAACACCGACCTGAGGGGTTTGCTGGTCTTCAGCACCTATCCACTGTTTGACCAGGGACAGCAGTGGACTTGGCCGTTTGGCGGTGAATCCGAACTGAGAACATTCTCCAGTGATTCGGCGCACGGCGTTTACAATGCCACGATCATTCAGCTTGACGAACCAGGTCAGGCGGTGGACTACGGAGAACCGTTCGTCGAGCAGCCCCAGTATCCTGTCATTCAAGTTGGCGTGGTCGGACGCGATGAGATTTGGCCACTCGCGTTCCAGATCCCCAATCTCGGAAACAAGACGCCGGTTTGGAGGAGCCATCTCGAAAACCAGCCCGAGACCCCGACCACTCTTCGTCTGGACGGAAGCCTCTACCCACCGGCGTTCGAACTCCTCATCGCGGTTATGAACATCGGTTTTCTCGCCTGTGTTCCGTTCCTCTTTCTCGGCGAACTGTACGCGCGCCGGGATTGGTTCGCGGCACTGATAGGAAAGAAGCGGGTTCTCCTGTTTTTATCGAAGCGGCAGCCGCCCAGTGGAGTCCACGAACAATGGTGGCTCACCGCCTTGCTGATCAACACCCGCAGCGATCCGCGTTTCATCAAGCAGCGCGCCCTGTGCCTGATGTTTTTCGCGATCGGAATGTTACTCGCGGAAATCATTGGCCTGGGCTTCGCCCTTATACCAGTTGTCCTAATCCAAAGAGGCGATTTGGTCACGCGCAGTGCGCTGTTATCATTCGCGCACTTTCTCTGGTCGGGGATGTACGCGGTTGGTTTGGCGCGTGGGCGAGCGTTCTCGTTTGAAATTTACACGACGTTTTTGGTTCTTTTAGCCACGATCATCTCGATCCTCCGAATGTTGCGTGTTTTCGGATTCACTTCTTTGGTCGCGTGGCTGTGGGCGCTGGCGGCGGCCTCACCGATCGTTCTGGCGCTATGCTTCGTAGGCCATCAATGGACCCGAACGCCTCTGGCCTTCGCTCTCTATGCGTTTGTGCGCGCGACGCACCTTTACAGCGGAGTATCACCGCTGATGGCCTTGGTCTTCCTCGGCCTCGCCGGATTCACGCTGATTGCGGGAGCATTTTGGCGAGTGGCAATGCTGGAAGATCGACCTTTGCCCCCTCCGTTGGCGCCTGCAGATAAAGAACCGCCATCGTTCCGGGGAGTCGCGATACTGTGGGGGCGAGCTGTCTATTTCCTTGAGAACTCGATCATCGGAGGGCGCGCGGCGGCCTTTTATATGCTTCCTCTTCTGGTAACCGCTTTCGTCTATTTTTGTATAACTAAAGTCTACGCTGCCTATTCCATGGATGGGTGGCGATTCGACATCCTGTTCCTTCTTCTAGCGTTTGGCGTCTACAGTATGTTCTCTTTCGCGCTGCTGCGCTTTGCGCTCACGTGGATTGCGCTCCGGCACCTGCTCCATCGGCTCTATTTCCATCCGTCGCGCTATTCCTACAAGAACCTGCAGCTTGCGGCGCAACCCACGCATCTAGACCGCCAGAAGATTCGCCTCTACGAGGCGCGCCCGGGCCTCACGGCGATCGAATACGGCCTGGGCTGCGTGCGAGCGATTCTACGAATCGTCCAGGGAAAAGCCAATCCCACTTGGGCCGATCCAACGCCCACCGGTCTGGTTAAGGAGATTCTCGATCACCGAACCGAGCTGCAAGATGAACTCGACAAAGCCGAACGGCATTTGGAGGCAGTTCTCGCGGAGATCAATTGGGCGACCACGGTGGTGGCGCGCAAGGCGCTTTACCAAAGCATGACCGAGCTGTCGAAGATCATCTTGCCGCTGTTCGAACCGAGCTGGCGCATGAGTGCCGTCGATGCGCCGCGGGAAGTCAACCTGGGCTCGCCCACTGATGAGAAACCAACCACCGACCGCAAGCTCCTCGATCAGGCGGAGTTGTTCGTTGCCTCACGGGTGGGGGATTTCGTCCGCAATGTTTTTCCCCATCTCATCAACCTGATCGGAAGCGCGATGCCGGCGGTTCTTGCGATGGTGCTCGCAGTAAGCGCGTATCCATTTCCGGCGCACGACACCCTGCTATGGGTGAGTTGGACAGTATTGCTGGCAACGGTCGCGATTAGCCTCTACGTCTTCGTCAGCATCAATCGCAACCCCATCGTCAGCATGTTTTCTGGAACCGACCCGGGCGAATTCAACTGGGACAACGCGTTCAGCTTGCATTTGGTGTTGTTCGCGGTGATTCCGATCCTGACCCTGCTTGGCGCGCAATTTCCCCAGGCTCTGTCCGGGACCGTCTCGTGGTTTGGATCGGTGCTCGGCGGCGGTGGCAACGGCTAACGATCAACGCCGGCGGTAATTTCGAAAACGCAAGCGCCGGACCATCCTCGACGGCCCGGCGCCTGTATCATTCAAAATCCTGCGAAATCCTGCCCGCGAGATCCTTCGCGCAGCGCTCAGGACTCAAATAACCGCAACGCGGTTATTTGAGATTCTGGTTCACGAAGTCCCAGTTGACCAGGTTCCAGAATGCCTCGATGTATTTGGGACGCGCGTTGCGATAGTCGATGTAGTAAGCGTGCTCCCAAACATCGCAGGTCAGTAGTGGATGCTGGTCGTATTTGATCGGGCAATCAGCATCATGGGTGCCGCTCACCTTCAGCGCGCCATCTTTGTCACGTATCAACCATGCCCATCCGGATCCGAAATGGCCCGCCGCGGCATCGCTGAACTGCTTCTTGAAGGCCGCGAAATCGCCGAACGCCTTCTTGATCGCATCGGCAATCGGACCGGTCGGTTCGCCACCCGCCTTGGGCGCGAGGCTCTTCCAATAGAAGCTGTGATTGAAATGCTGTCCGGCCTGATTGAACAGGACTCCCGTCGCGCTCTTGATGATCTGCTCAAGCGACTGGGTTTCCTGCGGCGTGCCCTTGGTCAGTTCGTTAAGCCGGTTGACGTAGGCGGCGTGATGCTTGTCGTGATGGAACTCCAGCGTCTCCTTGGAGATGTTGGGCGCCAATGCGTCGTAGGCGTAGGGAAGATTGGGAAGTTCAAAAGCCATAGCAACCATCCTTTCGGGAGATGAGCCATTGGCGCTGCGACCGCGCGCGCGTTGGCTAGTTGGTTAATCGGGACAAAGGTTCGTTCGGCCAAGATCACAGCATGGATTGCTCCATTATTTCAACATGCCGAACGCCCCCTCTCAGGGCGATAGGGAAGACTGTGTGCCTGGCTCCGGGCGCTTCGCAGCGGCCAGGAACGCGACAATATTGCCGATCTCAGGCGCGAGCGTCGGGATCGCACGCATCGCATGGGTGTTGCGCTTGGGCGTGTATCCGGGCGGGTATGCGAGGTGCAACACTCGCGCCGCGACCAGTTCGCGCGAAGATCCCGCGATCGGCGGCCCCTGGCTTCCAGGCAGATTCGGATCTGCGTTATGGCAGACCAGGCAGTTGGCCATGTAAATAATACGGCCGCGCTCGACCGGCGAGACCTTCTTCGCCTGGCACGCGCCCGGCATAAGGGCCGCGCAGACCACGAGGATGGCCGCCGTCCTTCGTAACCTCAAATCGCGCTGTCGTCGATCGAATCTCGCATCGCGACGAGGCTAACAAAGCTCGCGCGCGCGAAACAGATCTGTCGCACGCACAAGCGCGCGGGTGATGCTTTCGTTGAATGCATCGTGACCGGCGTCATCGACGACCACCAGCCTGGCGCGAGGCCACACCTGGTTGAGTTCCCAGGCCCATCCGATCGGTGCCTGAAGATCCAGTCTTCCGTTCACCATGATTCCCGGGATGTCACTGATCGCAGCGGCGCCGCGAAGTAAGATGCCATCCTCGAGGAACCCGTTGTGTCGAACGTAATGCGTCACGATGCGCGCAAACGCCATTGCAAAGTCAGGATCGGCGAACCGTGGCGCGAGATCGTTGGATGGCGGCCATCCGAGCGTCGCGGATTCCCATCGACACCACGCCGTCGCGGCCTTTTGCCGAACCTCGAGATCGCCGTCGTGGAGCCGCCGATAGTACGCCTCCACGATGTCGCCCTCGCGTTCGGCAGCCGGCAGTGCCTCACGCAAGCGCTCCCAATGCGCCGGGAACAAAATTGCCGCGCGGCCACGAAAACACCAATCGAACTCCTTGTGGCGTCCGGTGGTGACGCCAAACAGAATGATTTCGGTGACCCGAGGTGGATATCGCTCCGCGTACGCGAGCGCGAGGGTACTTCCCCACGAGCCGCCCAAAACCAGCCATCGATCGATGTCGAGGTGTTGGCGCAGCCGTTCAATGTCCGCGATGAGGTTGGCGGTGGTGTTACTCGCGAGGTTGGTATCCGGGGCGCTTGCAGAGGGCGTACTGCGTCCGCAATTGCGCTGATCGAACAGCACGATGCGATAAGCGGACGGATCGAACAGCCTGCGATGCCATGGCGAACATCCCGAGCCGGGACCGCCGTGCAGCACGATGGCAGCCTTTCCCTCAGGGTTGCCGCAGGTCTCCCAGTACACCCGGTTGCCATCGCCAACCTCCAACCAGCCATGCGCATAAGGCTCGATCGCTGGATACAGATCCGTCATGACGGCCGTCGGTGGCTATTCGGCGCGCGTGTCGCCCGATCCGCGATGCAGTTCGGCCCATGCCGCGATCAGCCGGTCAGCTTCTTCCGGCTTAAGCGATCCTTCGCGCACCGCGTTGAGAATCTTCATCATCGCCGCGTCGCGGGTTCCTTCGGCGCCCGGCACTGGGGGCTCTTCCGGCGATGAGCTTGACTCTCGTCCTTCACTCGCACCTTCGGTTGGAGCTTGCCTCCGCTCGCGCCGGCGCGCACGGGCTTCGTCGACCGCGCGCTCGACCGCGTCGGAGATTTTGCGTCCGAGCCGGGTGAGTTTGTCGCTCACCTCATGGGGAACCTTATCGTCAAGATCCGAAATGGTCCGCTCAACTTCGCGCAACGCTTCGCCGACCGAGCGGGTGACATCATGGGCGATGGTGCCGGTGAACTTGCCGCTCCCCGACACGATGCGCCCCGCGGCGCCGAGGATCTCGCCGACGAATTCCGGGATCTCTTCGCGCATGTCTTCGGCGAAGTTTTCGAAGGGCGCGGCAAAGCGATGCCCGAAACGGAATTCGCTGGAACGTCGTCGCCCGTCGTAGTCGCGGGAATGTTCATCGTCGGCGAACAGAATGATGTCGGCATCAGTCGCCTCCAGACTGATATCGAGCCCGCTCGCGCCGAGCGCACCTTCGACCTGGTCGCGCCCCGCGCGCGTGAAGCTGCTCTCCGGGACACCGTAGAGGCGCACTCTTCCATTGCGCGCGACCGCAGTGAACTTTGCCGAGGTATCCGGCTCGATCTCGACACTGATTCTGCCACGGCTGACGATCTTCCAGATTCCCAGGCTGGGCAGCGCTCCCAGCAAATCAATCGCTCCGCCAATTTTCGGCAACGCGACCGCACCGCGAACCTCGCGCAATCCGACGTGGCCGCCGATCTCTTCCGCCGATACGTTTCCTGCGATGTCATCGCAGCTGAGCCGCCCGCCAACTTTTCCGAGCGCGACGTCGCCCGCAACCTCAATCGCCTTGACCTTGCTCGCGACGTTATCGGCCTTGAGCGACGCGACTCCCTGCACTTCGAGCTTGCCCGTGATGCGATGGGCGATGACGGCCCCCGCGACCGATACGCGCAAGCGGCCGCGCACCTCTTCGAAGCTCACTTCGCCTTCGACGGTGCCGCATTCGGCGTTACCCGCGACACTGCGAAACTTGATCGACCGCGCGCCTTCGACGCGGAGGTTGCCGTTGACCTGCTCGCCTTCCAGTGCTTGCGCGTCCTCGAGGCTCAGGTTGCCGGCAACCTCGCCGCGAATCACGATCGAGCCGATCCGGCGCGCGCGCAGATTCCCGCGCACCCGGCCGAGCGAGAGCGGCGCGCTGATGTCCTCGATATCGAGGTTGCCCGCACATTCGAGGATCTCGAACGCGACGCCGGGCGCGACCTCGAGCGTCGCGTTGGAGGAGATGAGAATCTCCGCGCGATTCTCAATCCGCCGGATTTGCGGTTCGTGGTCGCATTGCAGCAGCGTGTCGCCCGAGGTGACGCCGCGCACGCGCAGGTTGCCGCCCGCGCGCATCACGCGAATTGTCTCGACGTCATTTAGCCTGAAGTTATCCATGGTCGGGTTCCTCCCGTTCAGATCTTTCTTTCCTGGGTGTTGATTGCCGTCCGCCGCCGCTGAGCGTCTGCATCGCTTCCTCGGGGGAAATCTTTCCGGCGCTCAATTGCTCAAGCACGGCACGTCGCGTGGCGGAGTCCTCGAGGCGACCGTCGTCAGCCTTGGGCGCGAGATTAAACCCGATTGCGTCGAGCACCTCGTCGAGGCGGGCGCGGACGGTCGGATAGGACACGCCGAGCTCGCGTTCGACCTCACGGATGTTGCCGCGGTTTTTGAGGAAGACCTCGACGAAATCGAGTTGCGCGCGACTCAGCCTGAGCAGCGCGGGGATACTGAAATCCCCCTCGATGGCGATATCACACGAATGGCAGCGGAGCTTGTTGACGGCGAGGTCGCCGTTACATGAGGGGCATTTGAGAATCAGCGGCCGCACCGTCATAAATACGAATACTGAATCAAAATATTAATTATGTCAAGGACAGAATTTAATATATTAAGACCAACCATTTTTAAGCGGAGACGGCGGTTGGCCTCGTTTCGTATTTTTTGCCAATCGCACAGTCCTGAATTTGGATGACGGAAGCGCTACCAACATATTTTTTGGCTTTTTCGAGGCATCCAACAAGGATGATCTATGTCAGCCAGAGGATTCGCCGACCGCGACACGCTTTGCTGAATGAAAAGCTTCCGCCAATGAACGCTTGGTCAGCACTAAGGTGGGGAGCCTGAAACCAGCGACGTGCTGCCAATGGCCTGGAAAAAGAAGAGGTGAGCCGTCTGGTCGCGACTCACCTCAAGCTGGGGAAGGGGAAGTGGAGGGGAAGATACTTTGCGTCAGGACTACCGACTTTCCGATGGTCCTAATGGAGGCCTATTGAATGGCAGCGCTGGCCCGGTTGCTCCTATCGGTGGGGGGGTGCCGATTATCGCACCCGAGCCAGCGTTCTGAACTCTGCCGAAGAGGGTCCCCTTTTCCCGATTCGAAAAGGTTCTGCGGCCTTAACCGTCATGAAGAACATCGCGTGATGTGCAAGGGGACTTAACGCGAGATCCTTCATCATGATTCGTGTTTATCGTCGAGGAGGTTGTAATACACATCCCGTGCCGGGCAAGAAACCGTGGAGTTGCGGGGATTTTTTGCTTTTGAGCGGCCGGAAAGGCTCTGTAATTTTACCTTTTTACATGGTCATATGTGTAAATTTTACAAAAATAACCAGCGCAAAGTTTGTGGAAGACAAATAAAGTCTAGCGGTGCGGAAGTGGATGCTGCTGGGTTAAACAGTGCATAGCACCAAGTCCCCACACCAAATCAGTCGAGGGTACGCCAACTATGCGGCGGCTAGGAAAAAGATGCCGCAAGGCACTCATCGCGAGCGCGTCGGCCGGGCAATCGAAGGTCGGCATGATGATGCCGCCATTGACGATGTAGAAATTCGCATACGAAGCAGGCAGACGACTACCATCGTAGACCACAGGTTTCGGCATCGGCAACGTTTCTATCCGAAACGGACGCCGATGCTCATCGCGCATCGCATGCAGCCGCCTCAGGTTGTCCTGCAGCACATGGTAATTCACATCGGAAGGATCATCTTCGATCACGGTGACGATGGTATGAGGCGTGACGAACCGCGCCAGGTCGTCGATGTGGCCGTCGGTGTCATCACCCGCGATGCCGTCGCCAAGCCATAGCACGTGGGTCACGCCCAAGTAGCTCATCAAGTATTCTTCGATAGCCGCCTGGCTCAAATGCGGATTGCGATTCTTATTGAGCAGGCAGGATTCGGTGGTGAGCAGGAGCCCTTCGCCATTGACGTCGATCGAGCCGCCTTCGAGTACGATGCCCGGCTCGAGGACCTCGAAGCCGTAGCGCGCGCCAAGCTTGCGCGGAATCGCGTCATCGAGATCGTGGGCTCCGTACTTCTCCCCCCACGAATTGAAAATCCAATCCAGCCCGATTTGGTCCGGACCCTCATCTGCTGAAACACGATTGACGAAAATCGGACCATGGTCGCGAATCCAGGAGTCGTTGGTGGGCTCGACGATGAGGTCGACTCGACTCATCAGCTCGCCGCTGCTGACGGCCGTTCGAATCAGCGCGCGGACCGGCTCGACCTCGTCAGGGGCTTTGACCAACACCCGAATCGGCTCGAACTCCGCGATCGCGGCCGCCATCTTTGCGTAGGCTGGCTGCACCGGCTCGAATTTGCCGGGCCAGGTATCGAGGTTATGCGGCCAGACCAGGTAGGTCGCCAGGTGCGGCTCCCATTCGGCCGGCATCCGGTAGTGGCGCAGGCGCGCGTGGTCAGGATGGATCGCCATAGGTATCGGCAGGAATCAGCTGCGTTTCAGGCCATCGCGCCACGGGATGACTTCGAGTTCGGCTCGGACCGCGTCCTCGACCGGGATCCGCTTCTGGACATTCTCGTACTCCATCGGCGAACCTTGCGGACGTTCAAACCAGCTAATGATGTACTTCACCGTTTTCCGCACGCTGCTTTTGAAAGCCGGCTGAGGTTTGCACCAAAACCGCGCGGCCGCAAATGCGAAGTCTGAACCGGAGTTGGTCAATTCAACTACGATATCGCCGGGTCAGGTCCTGGTACGCATCGATCCGGCGATCGCGCAGGAACGGCCAGTTGCGCCGAGTGCGCTCGATTTTACCGAGGTCACACTCGACGATGAGTGTCTCTTCGGATTTCGCATCGGCTTGCGCGACGATTTCTCCGAACGGATCGGCGACGAAGGAGTTCCCCCAGAACTCCAGATCACCTTCGACCCCGACCCGATTGGTGACCGCGACGAACACGCCGTTGGCGATCGCATGACTGCGCTGAATCGTGATCCACGCCTCCAGCATCTTCTTGCGATCCTCGGGCGTCTCGCCATGCCACCATCCGATCGCGGTCGGATAGACGAGCACCTGCGCGCCCGCCATCGCGGTTAGCCGCGCGGCCTCGGGGAACCATTGATCCCAGCATACCAGCGCGCCCATTTTTCCCTTCGTGGTTTGATGCGCGGTGAAATCGAGGTCGCCCGGCGTGAAATAAAACTTTTCGTAATAACGCGGATCGTCGGGGATGTGCATCTTGCGATACTTCCCGGCGATTTTCCCATCGGTATCGATGACGACCGCGGTGTTATGGTAGATGCCCTCGGTGCGTTTTTCGAATAGCGACGCGACGATCACGACCTTGCGGGCCGCCGCGACCTTGCACAGGTTCTCGCTGGTCGGGCCCGGAATCGGCTCGGCGAGATCGAAGCGGCTATTCTCCTCGACCTGGCAAAAATACTGCGACCGGAAAAGTTCCTGCAGGCATACGGTATCGGCGCCGCGCCTGGCCGCATCTTCGATGCGTGCAATCGCCTTTTGTAGATTCTGCTTCGGCTCGGGTGAGCAACTCATTTGGATGAGTCCGAGCGTCAGCCGATCTTTTGCTGAATGGGGCATGTCGTAAATCTAGATATCAACGCCGGCAACGTCGCGCCATCGTATCATCAGAATTTCACGAAGCGCTTAGCGATCGAGGTCCTGTTGCGACGTCATCGTGACCTCGAGATCTTTGACGAGCCCGTTGGCCAACGAGTAGACCCATCCGTGGACGCTAACCTCCTGGCCACGCGCCCACGCCTCGCGCAGGATGATGTCCGAAGCGACGTTCCTGACCTGGCGAATGACATTGAGCTCACACAGACGTTCAAGCCGCGCTCGCTGGTCCGCTATCGCCTCAAGCTCGTGACGATGATCGTGGAACACTTCGCGGATGGGATGCAGCCAGTGATCGACGAGTCCGCGCCGTTTGCCATCCACCGCCGCGCTCACCCCGCCGCATCCATAATGCCCGACGACGATGACGTGCTTCACCTTCAATGCATCGACCGCGTACTGAAGCACCGAGAGATAGTTGGCATCCTGCGGCGGCGCGAGGTTGGCGACGTTGCGATGCACGAAGAGCTCGCCGGGCGCGAGGTCGACGATCTCGTTGGCGGGGACGCGGCTATCTGAGCATCCAATCCACAGATACTCGGGCGCCTGCTGCCGTTCGAGGCGCCGAAAAAACTCGGCATCCGAGGCAACCATCCTGGCCGCCCACGCACGATTGTTTGTTTTCAGGTGATCCAACATCAGCAGATTATCTTGCCAGTTGTCGCGATGTAGATGGAGAGTCTCTCAAGTTGAGATTCATTCAGGGGCGGGCTTCTTCGGCGTTTCGGAGCGTGAATTTCCGATGAGCGGCTGCAGGCCGACTCTAGCCCTTAGCGCCGCTCAGCCAATAGAGCGGCCGCCGATGTGAATGAGCCACTGCGAGGATAACCAACCGACGACCGTCGACCAGGTAAGCAATCGCAAACGGGAATCGCTGGATGACGAAACGCCGAATCATGTCCCGTGAGTGTGTTCCGGGCCACGCCGGTGCAATGCGAGGATGTTCCAGAACTGGATTGAATGCGCGACTTAGTTGCTGGAGAAATCTCGGTCCCAGCCCGAGTTGCTCAGAATCGTACCACTCGATAATGGCTTCAATTTCGAGCAGCGCCTCGTGATGTATATCGAGCCTCAGCCGTGACGCGCGCGTAGTTTATCCTCGATACGCTTCCGAGCTCTTGTCCAACTGACAATCTTCGCGCGACCCGAACTGACGTCGTTCGCGCGCTTGTCCAATTCACGGACCCACGCCTCGGCGGCATCAGCGTTCTCAGCTTCATCCAAGCTTCGGATCAATTCGGTGGCGAGCGCGGCGCGCTCTGACTTCGGCAGTTTTAGCAGCTTGGTAGAATCTGTTTTGTAGTAGCCATCGATTCTGATGGTAGTGGGAATGCCGTCTTCGCGCGAGCGAATCATCCACATCTGCCACGCGATGCAGTTGCAACTGCATCGCTGTGATAATCTAATAGCTCGACACTCGAGCCGAGTCGCGCGTGAGGTCATGCCCGCCGCTGATAGCCGGGTCCTGCGCAAGGGAGCACCGCGAACCCCGCCAGGTCCGGAAGGAAGCAACGGTACCGGCCAACTTTCTGTGCCGCAGGGGTGCCTGGCTATCATTCGACGGGCATGATCTCTCGCGCAGCGACATTTGATGCTCTCTAGCGCGACTTGCGGTACTAAGTGGATTCAATGGCCGACGCTCCATCATCACATCTGGTGCTCGCGCGCAAATGGCGCCCCGAACGCTTCGGGGAGTTGGTCGGCCAGGAGCATGTCACCCGCACCCTGAGCGAGGCGCTGAAGCGCGGTCGCATCGCGCATGCGTTCCTGTTCACGGGAATTCGCGGCGTAGGGAAGACCACTGCGGCGCGTATCCTCGCGCGATGCCTCAATTGCGAGCGCGGACCAACGCCGGATCCATGCGGCGAGTGTCCCGCCTGTGTCGAGATTCGCGCCGGGCGCGCCCTCGATGTTTCCGAAATCGATGGCGCGACCTATCGCAAGATCGATGACGCCCGCGCGATCATCGAGAATCTCAGCTACCGGCCCGCGCGCGATCGCTTCAAGATTTACATCATCGACGAGGCGCATCAGCTCACCGATCAGGCCTTCAACGCGCTGCTGAAGACCCTCGAAGAGCCGCCACCGCATGTCAAATTCATCCTCGCGACGACCGAGCCGCAGAAGATGCCCGAGACGATCCTGTCGCGGCTGCAGCGCTACGATTTCCGTCGCATCGCATTGCAGGTCATCTTCGCAAGGCTGAAGGAACTAGCCTCGCGCGAAGGCGTCAAGGTCGAGGAATCCGCGATGCTGCTGCTGGCGCGCGAAGCGGGTGGGAGTATGCGCGATGCCGAGCGAATGCTCGAGACCTCCATCGCATGCGCGTCGAGCGACCTCGTCACTGAAGCCGAAGTTGCATCGACTCTCGGCGTCGCGAGCCGCAGCGTCGTGTACGCATTGTGCGATGCGATCATCAGCAAGGATGCGGCGAGCGCGCTGCGCAAGGTGCGCGAGCTCCATTCGCGCGGCGCCAACCTCGAATCGCTCGGGCGCGATCTCCTCGAAGCGCTACGCAACATCGCGGTCGCGAAACTTCCCTCCAACGATTCGATGAGCCCGCTCGCCGATCTTCCCGATCACGAGGCGGTCGAACTCAAGCGGCTGGCCGAGCGCGCCAGTAATCGCGACGTGATGCGGCTGTTTCGGCTGATGGCTGAGGCGCAGGAAGAATTGCTGAAGTCTCCGTATCCGGATCTGCTGATGGAGATGGCGGTCATCCGCATGGCCGCGCTCGCGCCAGTGATGGATGCCAACGAACTGCTGCGTGCGATTGGCAATAGCACTGGTGGCGGATCTACATCCTCCTCAGGTTCGAGCGGCGGCACGCCCTCCGCAGGCGGAACCTCCAGCCACCCATCCGGAACGGTCAGTACCCGGCGCATGAAAGTGGAGGGCGAGGTCAACGCGACCGCGCCGGCCCGTCTGCCATCGCCTGCACCGCCTCCGCCATCGTCCAGACCGACGGCACCGCTCACTGCCAACCTCGCACCAGGCCCGATGAAACCGGATTTACCGGAGCTGCGCGATTTCATTCGCACACGGCGCGCAGCGCTCGCCGGGTTCATGGAGCAGGGCGCGTCACTAGCGCTGAATGACGACGTGCTCAGCGTCAACGCGCGCAACGACATCTACATCCGCTACCTAAGCGACAATCGCGCGACCATCGCGGAATTGGCGGGCGAATTTTTCGCGCGCCCAATCAAAGTCGAAGTCTCCTCGAACGGAACCGTGGTCAGCACCGCGACTGGTAAGGCGCCCAGCACAAGCGCTAGTCCGGCATCGTCCAATGGGACCCCGAAATCGCCGGTTGCTGAAGTTTCAAACATCGAGACAGCGCCGCAGCGCGAGATCGAGCCGAAGCTGACCGTAGTCCGTGATAGCGCGCCGATCGCTGCGGTGGACGCCAGTCCGAAATCGCGCGCCGGCGGTCCCGAGGATCGCCAGGCTGTCCTGCAGGATCCCGAGATGCGGCGCATTTTCGATGAGCTCGAAGCGCGCCTTGTCGAGGTGCGGGTTACGCCCGATACTGAAGCTGGTACCGCGAAAGACGCCGACGCACCCCGCAAGGACTAGCTCGCGTCGAGGAGTACAAAATCGTGGCAGAGTTTAACATCAGCGAACTTTTTCAGCAGGCGCAGCAGCTGCAAGAAAAACTCAAAAGCGTCCAGGATGAGGCCGCGCGCAAAACTGTTGAGGCTGAATCCGGCGGTGGAATGGTAAAAGTGATCGCCGACGGCTCGATGCGCATCCGCCGCATTACCGTCGAGCCCTCGCTGATTGCCACCAACGACAAACCGATGATGGAAGACTTGATTGTTGTCGCGGTTAACGATGCGCTCGCGCGCGCGCAACAACTCATGCAAGAGGCAATGGGCAAGCTTGGCCCGATGGGCGGGCTGAAAATTCCCGGCTTCGGAGGCGAATGACCGAGCCGATCAAGCGCCAGGACGGATTGCCGCCCGCGATGACGCGGCTGGTCAAGGAACTTTCGCGGCTGCCGGGCATCGGTGAGAAGACCGCCTCGCGCCTCGCCTTCAATCTGCTCAATCGACCGCGCGACGAAGTGATCGCGCTCGCCGAAGCGCTGCTCGAAATGAAGGAGCGCGTCGGATTGTGCGCGGAATGCTACGGATTGTCGGATACCCCGCGCTGCCAGATCTGCGACAGCGAGGCGCGCGAGCACGATGTGGTATGCGTCGTCGAAGGGCCCGCCGATCTGATGGCGATCGAACGCGCGCGCAGCTTCAACGGCGTCTTCCACGTGCTGCACGGTGCGCTCGCACCCCTCGATGGCATCGGCCCCGACGATCTGAAGATGAAGGAATTGCTGGCACGCATCGGCGACCCTCCACGCATCCGCGAATTGATCATTGCGACTAACGCGACCGTGGAAGGTGAGGCGACCGCGCTCTACATCGCGCGGATGCTGAAACCGCTCGGCGTGAAAACCACCCGCCTCGCACGGGGCCTACCCGCCGGCGGTGACCTCGAATACAGCGACGCCGCCACCCTCGCCTCGGCGTTGACCGGCCGCCGCGAATTGTAGTCCTCAAAAACCTCCATCGGATTTCGCACGCGGAGCGGGGGGCTTGGCAGCGCGGATGGCGTCGGCGAGTTGGGTGCTTAGCTCCCCAAGCGCGCGACTCAAAGTCGCGGCCGGAGTCTCGCCCGGCTGCGCCTTCTCCACGATGTTCAATTGACCCGAGTTTTGGACCTCGCCACTGTCGGGATCTTTGAGTTCCCAACGCCCGATGAGCTGCGCCGTGCCTTGGGAGTCGGTATCGAACCGCGTGATATCGAGGGTGACCTGATAGTCGAGATTGAGAGGGCGGTACCACGGGAACGGGGTTACGTGCGCGCCCAGCAGGCCGGCAAGATTTTGCGCGAGCACGCTGGCGAAGTCATTCTGCAGCGGCTCGGCCCATCGATTGAACTCCGAAAGATCGACCTGGTTAACAGAGCTGCGAGTGACAACCTGCGGCCGCTCGAGGTACGCCGGGAATTTAATTGGCCCCAGGCCTATTTCAAGCGCTCGATGTCCAGGCGTCCCACTGTAGGTTAGCGGAACTCCGCGCGCGGACGAATCCATCGGCGCGAGGATGTAAAACTGGGACGGATCCCTGGTGGGTTGCAGGATAGTGCCGAAGGTGCACGCCCCGATACACGAGACGGCGAGGGATGCGAGTGCGACCTGAAGCCTTCTCATCGGCGGACCGCAGGGACCTCTGGGATGTAGCGGCCTCGCAGCAGCACGCCGGGATTGCGCTGCAACAGGTCCGCAAGTCCATGGACGGCGACCGCGGCCGACGACACGTCCTGCAGTGTCTGGTTAAGCTGATACGCAAGTGGCGATTCGGGTTCGACCACATGCTGCACTCGCGCAAAAGTTATCTGCATCTGCTTCAAAGCCTCCCCAGCCTGCTTGGAACTCCTGGTCAGGCTCTCGCTCAGCGGGCCGGCCTCGTTGCTGAGCCTGGTGGCGAGCGTGTGGATACTGAGTGCCGCCTCTGAGAGATTTCGCGCCGCCAACCCGAGTTGGTCTACGCTGCTCTTCAGATCGGTCGAATTAACGAAGTTATTTACGCCCTGCGCGGTTTGGCTGATAGATTTGAACAGGCCTGGAATATCGGTTTTCCCCAACTCCTCGATGACTTTGGTCAAGGTCTCCTGCGCCTGCTCCAACGCGGTGGGCAAGACCGGAATTTCCTGGATGCCTTGATAGCGTTCCTCGCGCTGTTCCACCGTATTCATCGAGAATATGGCTTCCGTCCCGGGATGCATGTCGAGGTCGATATAGAGGACCCCGGTAACGAAGCTCTGCATTTGCAGTTGGGCTCTCAAGCCCAGCGCGATGGCATGCCGCATTACCGCCGGCTCGGCCAAGTCGTCCTGTGCTCCGTGACTCTCGATCTTCTGCGAGTCAATGTCGATTACCACCGGGATCTTGACGTTGGGCGCCCCGCTAGTGCTCTGTTGATCGATTCCGCTGAGGTTGAGCAGGATCGCGTCAACCGTTCCGATGTCGACGCCGCGGAATTTCACCGGCGCGCCGACGCGGAGACCGTTCACATCGCGATCGAAGTACAGGACGAAGGTACTCTTGCCGGTGAAAAATCGGCCCGAGCCCAGGATCACGATGACAATTATTCCGAGCGCTATCGCACCCAGCACAAATGCGCCGACCAGAGTGGGGCTGAATCGCTTACCCATTGGACCTCACCGATGAGGGCACGGCTTTTTCCGCCGCGTCCTGGTTGCCTTTTTGCGCTGCCGCGTCCATGCCGGGCGATTCGCCACGACTCAAGAAGCGATGCACGATGGGATTCTCGCAATGCGCAAGCAGATCTTTCGGATTCCCTTGCGCGGCGATGGTGTGGGTTCCAGGATCGAGAAAGATGCTGTTGTCCGCGATCGAAAAGATGCTCGCCAGCTCATGACTCACGATCACCACAGTCGCACCGAGACTGTCGCGTAGCTCCAGAATCAGATCGTCGAGCAGCCGCGAGCTGATGGGATCGAGGCCCGCCGACGGCTCATCAAAAAACAGCACATCGGGATCGAGCGCGATCGCGCGTGCGAGGCCGGCGCGCTTCTGCATCCCGCCGCTAATCTGACTGGGATAATAATTCTCAAAGCCCTTGAGCCCCACCAGGGAAAGCTTGAGCGACGCCATCTCCTCGATTTGGTCGCGATTGAGGTCGGTAAACTCCTCGAGCGGCAACCCGATATTCTCCGCCAGCGTCATCGAGGACCATAGCGCGCCGCCTTGATAGAGCACGCCAAAATGCCGCACCATCCTGCGCCGTTCGAGTGGATCGGCTTGGGTAAAATTGACCTGGCCGTACCAGACTTCGCCGGCGGCCGGTTCGTTGAGTCCGATCAGATGGCGCAGGAGCGTGCTTTTGCCGCATCCGCTCGGGCCCATGATCACGAATATTTTGCCGCGATTGACCGTGAAGTTGAGGTCACGCATCACCACGTAGTCGCCGTATGCCATGGTGAGATCCTTCACCATGATATGGGCGTCGTCGTTCTGGTTATCTTGAATCGGCAAAGGTTCTTTCAACGCTCAAATGTAGAGGATGTGAAATATCACCGCGAAGATTCCGCACGCGACCACGATGTAAACGATGCCGGTGACAACCGCCGCGGTCGCCGCATCGCCCACCGCCGATGAGCTATTGCCGCACTCCATTCCGCGCAGGCACCCTGCGACCGCGACGATCACCCCATAGACGGTGGCTTTGACGACCCCGCCGATTGCACCTCCCAGCGTAAGCGCATGCAGCGCCTCCTGAAGGAACGAATGCATCGTGATCCCGAGCATGCCGGCGCCGACCGCAGCGCCCCCGAGCACCCCGACGAAATCCGAATAGATGCACAGCAGCGGCATCATCAGGAATAGGGCGATAACGCGGGGCAGCACCAGGAACTCGATCGGTGAGATGCCCATGGTCGTGAGCGCATCAATTTCCTGGGTGACCTTCATGGTGCCGAGTTGTGCCGCGAATGCCGCACCGGTGCGGCCGGCCATAATGATTGCGGTCATCATCGCGCCCATGTCGCGCACCATCCCGACCCCTACCAGATCGGCAACGTAGATGGCCGCCCCGAACTGCTCGAGCTGCACCGCGCCCATAAACGCGAGGATCACACCGACCAGGAAACTTATCAGCGAGACGATCCCAAATGCTTTCACTCCGCAATCCTGAATCGCTATCCCCAAATCCTCGGCACGAAACCGCGCTTTACCGCGCACGAATCGACCTAGCGCAATCGAGATTTCACCGAAGAACGCGAGGAAGTCCGCAATGCCTTCCAGAAATTCGAGAACCCCGGCTCCGAACTCCGCGACGAAATTCGGCGCGGCGACCCGAGCGCGCGCCCCTTCGTTGTCGGGAACCACTTCCGAGAGGCGCAGCAGCGCTTTCAAACCTTCGGGCAGCCCGCTGCGGTCTTCCTCAATACTGAGCTGCTTGCAGCGCTGGCTGATTTTGTCGACGAGCGCGAGCAGGCTGGAGTCCCATGCGGTGACTGCCCGCGAGTCGTAGAACACTTTCCGTGCTGGGGATGATTCCAGTTCCCGGACCACAGGCGCGAGCTGCGGGAGATCGCGCGTCAAGCGCCATTCACCGCCCAGATGAATCACGAGACCTACTGCACTGTACTCAATCGTGAGCTTCGGCGGCGCGCCTATAAGATCAGCTTTAGTTTGTCTCGCTTCGGGCATGCGACGGGCGCTAGAGTCCCATCAGACAAGCTACTGACAGAGTAAGGGGCGGGCAACGCCGCGCGGGGCTGGCCGGACGAGAATTTGCTTCAGGTCGCGCCGGTGGATTTGCGCTCCGCCAGGATCTTTCTCGCGATCCGAAACGACGCGACACCCGCCGGCATTCCGCAGTAGACCGCGATTTGAAGGAGAGTCTCTTTCAGCTCATCCAGCGTGCATCCATTTTTCAAAGCCCCGCGGAAATGCAGCTCGAATTCCTCGGGGCGATTGAGCGCGGCCAGCATTCCCAAATTCAACAGGCTGCGCTGCTTCTTCGAGAGGCCGGGACGGGACCAGATCGCGCCCCATGCGTGCTCGGTGACCATCTGCTGGAATTCACGGTTGAAGTCATCGACGCTCGCGAGCGATCGATCGACGTAGTCATCGCCCAGCACCTCGCGCCGAAGCTTCAGGCCTTTCTCGTAAAGTTCCGAGGCCATGTGTTCTCCTGCTAGTCCGGAATAAACGAGGGGCTGCCGGTCTTCGCGGTTTGTCCACCGTCGGCCACGAATGCCGCGCCGGTCACGAATGATGCGAGATCAGATCCGAGAAACAGCACGACGTTGGCCATCTCCTGGGGAAGGCCGAGTCTGCCGAGCGGGATCGCGCGCAGGAATCCTTCCTTGATGCGCGGGTTGACGAGCGACTGTTCGAGCAGCGGCGTATGAATCGCGCCGGGACACACGCAGTTGCAGCGGATGCCATCGGACGCGTACTCAACCGCGACCACCTTCGTCAGATTGATTATGCCCGCCTTGGCGGCGTTGTAAGCGACGATGCCGTAATCGGCATAAAGCCCGGAGATCGACGCGGTATTGACGATCGCACCGCCCTTCTGTGCCTTCATGATCGGAATCGCCTTCTTGATGGTGCGGAAGACCGCGCTCAGCCCGACATCGATGGTCTTGTCCCACACAGAATCGGGAACTTCGCCTGTGCGTGTCACTGCCTGCTCGTTTTCGGGAGCGGGCGGAAGTCCAAATGCGTTGTTATGCAGGAAATCGAGACGCCCGAACTGCCTGGTCGCGAGCGATAGCATCGCATCGACGTCGGCCTCGCGGGTGACATCGGCGCCGATCGCGACGGCCTTTCCGCCATTGCGCGAAATTTCTCGTGCCACCGAACTCGCGGTCTCCTCGTTGATGTCGGCCACCACGACTGCGCCGCCACGCCTGGCGAACTCCATTGCGGTTGCGCGTCCGATTCCGGAGCCCGCGCCGGTCACAACTCCAGCCTTATTGTCGAATTTCATATCTACCTCGCCGCTCTGAGCAGAACTCGGGCAGTATCAGACCCGCGAGCACGCCGTCAAACCAGCTAGGGCTGGAGCAAGGTTTTGCGCCATCCACCGGCACTGCGAACGAACAATTCGCGCCGATGCAGGCGATGGGGCGCGTGCACCCAAAACTCGATCTGCTTCGGAATCACCCGGAACCCGCGCCAGTAATCCGGTCGCGGGGGCGCCTTGCGATTCAGCTTGCGCCGCAGCTCCGCGACTCGCGCGACGAGTTCCTCGCGGCTCCCGATCGGATGGCTCTGATGCGAGATGCTGCCGGAGAGCCGGCTCGCGAGCGGCCGCGTAGCCCAATATTCATCGGCCTCGCGCGCGCTCATCGGTTCGACGGCGCCATCGATCCGGACCTGGCGTCCCTTGCGCCCCCAATAGAACACCATCGCGGCGTGCGGATTCTCTATCAGCTGACGGCCCTTGGGACTGCGGATATCGGTGTAGAAGCAGAACCCTTGCTCATCCGCCTGCTTCAACAGAACGAACCGTACACTGGGAATGGCGTCGCGGCCGGCAGTCGCGAGCGCCATCGCTTCTGGTAGCTCGGTACCGGCGACGACTTCCTCTCGAAACCATCGCGTGAATTGCGCGAGCGGATCGCTCGCCTGCAACTTCTTGCGCGCGGATATCTTCGAGTGAGGCATCTGAGACAAAGTGCGCCGATGCTGGTCTTCAGTCCAGCGAGGCGCTATAGCAGCGATAACGACCACGACCCAATAGAAATCTCCGCCCTGGAGGATCGCACGATGGCCAAAAAAAACGGACGTCTTACTCTGAAGAACGCGGGCTACTCGATGCCGGCGGATGCCGCCGCGTATCAGAGCCCACCTTTCTACTATCGCGGCACGCGCTCGATTTCGGTTGCGTTCGAAACGGATCCCGAGGCCGCACTGGAAGCGTTGCCCGCACCGCTCGCGCTGGCCGATCCGGCTACCGCAGTGCTCTCGTTTTACGAATATCCGTGGACGACCTTCGGCCCCTACAACGAGGTGATTCTCTCGCTGCTGGTCGAGCACAAGGGCCGCCCGATGACCTACATCATGCACATCGCAGTGACGACCGAGCCGCCGATGCTGGCAGGGCGTGAAATCTGGGGCTTTCCAAAGAAGCTCGCGCAGATCGAATTCAAGAGCGAACGCGACATGATTTATGGCACCCTCGAACGGCCTGCCGGAGTTCGTCTCGCGAGCGCGATCGTACGGCCCGAACGGCCCGCGCCCAATGGACATTCGGGTGGGCCACCGCCGGTGAGCATGCGGTTGATCCCCTCGGCGGAAGAGAATGGCAGGCCGGTCTGCGCCGATATCATCGAGACCCACACCGAGGTCAAAGTGCACGAGGCCTGGACCGGCACCGGCTCGATCGCATTCGCGGAGGCCTCGCGCCTCGATCCATGGAACCGACTGCCGGTCAAGAAGGTGATCGCCGCGAACTATGTGCTGAGCGAGATGACGCTCGGCTTTGGCAAAGTGATCGATAGGCTCGAATAGAGACCTGGGCGAATCCGGAGAAGCAGGTCGAGTCAGGATCGCGACCTGCTTCTTTTGGCAAGCAGCTTTATCACCTTCGTAATACGTAATACGATATAGAGGTGATCGCGAGTTTCCGGTGCAAAGATACGGAAGCGCTGTTTAATCGTCGTCGCTGTTTGCGCTTTTTGAGCATCGAGGGCGCCGGGCGCCGAAAACTCGTGATGTTGAACCATGCTCGATCGTTGCTGGATCTACGCGTTCCACCAGGCAATCGGCTGGAGGAGCTTCGCGGCGACCGTCAGGGCCAACACAGCATCCGTATCTATGATCAGTGGCGGGTGTGTTTCGTGTGGCGAGACGGCGACGCTTACGATGTCGAGATCGTTGATTATCACTGAGGAGATCGCCCAATGAAGCGGGCCAAACTGCTGCCGCCGATCCATCCAGGCGAGATTCTATCCGAAGAATTTCTCAAGCCGCTTGGTATGAGCATGAATCAACTGGCTGAAGAACTACACGTTCCCGCCAACAGGATTACGCAGGTCGTGCAAGGACGCCGCGGTATCACCGGCGAAACCGCGCTCCGACTGGCGCGATACTTTGGCACCTCCGCGGAATTCTGGCTCGGAATGCAAAAGGACTTCGATCTGCAAGTCGCACGCGACCAGTTCGAGGCGGAGGTTGCGCGTCAGGTGCGGCCGCGAGACAAGGCGGCTTGAACCATCACACCATGAAACCGCCATCGACGCTGATGACTTGACCGGTCACCGCGCCGGCGGCGTCGGAGGAAAGAAGCGCCGCCATCGCACCGAGTTCATCGGGCTCGACGATGCGCTTCTGGATGTTGTGGTTCTCCGCATCGCGCTTGGCTTCCGCGGCGCTCACTCCGGACATCGAGCCGAGCATGTTCCAATCCACCAGCCTGGTGTTGGTCCATCCGGGGCACAGTACATTCACGTTGATGTTGAATGCCGCCGTCGCGTAGGCGAGTGAGCGCGTCATCCCGATGAGGCCATGTTTGGCCGCCGAATAAGCCATCGGGCCGCCGCCATTCTTCGCGTAGCCCGATCCGATGCTGATGATACGTCCCCACTTCTGCTTGATCATGTAGGGCAGCGCCGCATGCGTCGCGTAGAACGCCTGGGTGAGATTCAAAAAGAGGTTGTCTTCGAAGGTAGCCGGATCGTGATCGATCGGATTGAGGAACTGCGGCTTCTCAGCGATGACGCCGCCCGCGTTGTTGATCAGGATATCGAGGCCGCCCAGTTTGCGCGCCGCTTCGTCGACACCCGCGGTGATCCGCTCGCGATTCATCACGTCAATGATGACCGGGGCGCCGCGCGTGCCGCGATCGGCAATTTCTTTTGCCACCGCTTCCAGTTCATCGAGCGAGCGCGAGGCCACCGCGACGTCGGCGCCGGCATCTGCCAGCGCAAGCGCCATCGAGCGCCCGATTCCTCGACCACCGCCGGTTACCAGTGCGCGTTTACCCTTCAAATCGATGATTTGTTTCATAATCCCGCACAGGTTAGAGCCTGTGCCACTCGTATGACAACCGCGGCCCGATATGTTAAGTCACGCGCGATGGCCGGAGGAATGGGGCTTGCGCGGTCATCGCACTACGTTTCCGAGCCGGAGGAACATCATGGAATTTAAAGAGGTTATTGGTCGCCGCCGTACGATCCGATATTTCCAGTCCTGGCGTCAGGTCGAACGCGAAAAGATCCAGATCATGCTGGAGGCGGCGCGCATCGCCTCGTGCGCTGTCAACGCGACGTTTCTGAAAGCAATCGTCGTGATCCGCGACGATATTCCGCGCGAGACGCTCGACGCGATCAAGACCCCGGTCTCGGGACTCAATATCGAACTGGCCCCCGTGCATATCTACACCTTCGCCGATATGGGCGCCTACAAAGGTGCGCAAGGGCGACTCAAGAAGCTCGTCGATGTCGGCGCGCTCAACGCGACGCATGGATGGAGTCATAAATTCGTCGACGAATTCGTGTGGCCGAACGTGCTGAAACCGCTGGCGGAGAACGCGAATCAGCCGTCAGTAGCGGCTGCCGCGGCATCTGATGCGGGGATTGCGATTTGCCAGGCGATGCTGGCCGCGGTCGACGAAGGCCTCGGCGTTTGCCTGTCAGCGTTCCAGCACGAACACATGAACAAGATCCTCAAGGCGCCGCCCGAGTGGATTCCACTATGGGTGTTGCTGGTCGGTTATCCCGCGGAATCGTGGGAGGCGGGCGGTCAGCGTCCGCGCCCGCCGCTGGAAGAGCAGTTCTTCGAGGGTTCGTACGGCAAGCCCTTCAAAGGCGATCCCAAGGTCACCGAGGCGATGAAGGCCGCGAAGATGATTCAGGCGCCGGCGCCGCTCCCATGGCGCAAGGAAGAGATCAAGGCCCTCGCGCGCATGTTCGGACTCCCCGAGTAAGATGGCCACGATCGACAAGCCAATCGAAGAGTATGCCTCGGTAAAAACCTGGTTTACCGGGCTGCGCGAGCAGTCCGGGGTCGATCCGCACGACGATCCATCGCGGGTCGCTTACCTAAAGGAATTTTGCGACTCGCTCGAACTCGATCCCGACGAACTCGTCGCCAGGTGCCTGCTTAAGAAGGAAGGCAAGGAAACCAAGATCAGCATCAAGGGGCGCCGCTCGATGGCCGAGCGCATCGCGGATTTCCAGGCCGCCGGCGCCGAGCCTCGCGACCGCCCCAGGCGCGGAAATACCATCCGTAGTTTTCTCATACATAATGGGATTCTTCTGCAATCAGGGATTCAGATTTAACCCGCGACAGACCTCTCCCGGCGCGGTAGCGCCACCCTCTCCCTGAAGGGAGAGGGAAAAAGGAAGGAGGACAACTTTCGAAGATGCGCGTTCTAGAAGAAGGAAAAGCCGACTATTTGAAGGTCGATCCCGACGGCTACCGGGCCGCGGTGCGCGATAACAAACCGCATCAGATGGTCGCCAAACTGATGACGCACCAAGAGGCGGTCGAGCGCTTTGTGCGCGATGGCGACTATCTCGCCTACGACTGCAACTATTTCCAACGCGGGCCGTCATCGCTGATTCGGGAGATTATCCGCCAGCGCAAGCAGAAACTCTGGATTTGCGGCAAGTTCACCTATGTCGCTTGCGCGCTGCTGGTCGAGTCGGGATGCGCCGATCGCATCGACATCGGTTTCATTGGCTTCGGACCGTGGATCGCACGCGCGGTCAAAGAAAAGAAGGTCACCATCTACGAATACTCCAATGCGCTGATGACGCTGCGGCTGAAGGCTGGCGCGATGGGCGTGCCGTTTCTGCCCGCGCGCAGTTTCGGCGGCACCGATGGCTTTCAACATTCGGCGTGCAAGATCGTCGAGGATCCCTTCACCGGCAAGCCGGTGCTGCTGGCGCCGGCGCTCAATCCCGACGTATCGATCATCCACGTGCATCAGGCCGATGAATTCGGCAATGCGCGCGTCTTCGGCACCGGCATCGCGCATACCGAATGCGCGCTCGCCTCCAAGCGCGTGATCGTCTCGGCCGAGGAGATCGTCGATACCGCGGAATTTCGAGGCGATCCTGGGCGCACCTCGATCGCGCACTTCGCGGTCGATGCGGTCGTACATGCGCCGTTTGGTGCGTATCCGGGAACGGTGCAGGGCTACTACGCATCCGATCCCGCCGGCGTGGTCGAGGCGATGGGTGCGATGTATCGCGGCGACTTCAAAGATTACCTGCAGAAGCATGTTTACTCGGTCGCGTCGCACGATGAGTACCTGGCGAAAGTCGTCGGTCCGGAAAAAATCGCCGAGATTCGCCGGCGCGAAACTATTCGGGAGGGCTACAGCGCATGAGCACTCCAGCAACCAGTTTTAATGAGCGCGAGTTCGTGACCTGTCAGATCTCGCGACTGGTCGAGGACAAATATATCTACTGGGTCGGTGGCGGCGGCGAGCCACTCAGCTCGGTGCTCCTCGCCAAGCGGATGAGCGCGCCCAACTTGCAGTATCTCACCGAGGACGGCGTCGTCGGTCCCGAGGCGCAGGTGCCCTTCGATCCGCTGATGACGATGATCAGCTCGCGCGCCAACTATCGCGCGCTGCAGTGGGGCACGATGAACTACGCGGCCGATCTCGCACACCTCGGCTACGTCGATTACGGCATCCTCGCGACCCTGCAGGTCGATCGCTACGGCAACGTCAACTCGACCGTCATCGGCAAATACGAAGGCGGTGAAGGACGTCGCTTCGGCGGCCCCGGCGGAGCGGACAGCATCGCGGCGCTCGCGTGGCGCACGATCCTCGTGACCGATCAGCAGAAGCGCAAATTCGTCGATCGCGTCGATTTCATTTCGTCACCCGGATTCCTCGATGGTCCAGGCGCGCGCGAACGCCATGGTCTTCCTCCGAACACTGGCCCCTGGCGCGTCTACACACCATGGGCAATGTTCGGCTACGGCGCCGACTGCCAGTTGATGCTGCAAGGCATCGCGCCTTACGTGACGGTCGAGCAGGTGCTGGCCGAGATGAGTTTCAAGCCCGCGATCGCGCCGAAGCTGGAGGTTCTCGAAGTCCCGACCGAAGAAGAGCTGACCGTGTTACGCACGCAAATCGACGTCGGCGGTCAGGTCATGGATAAGGGGCGATGGATTGAGTTGGCAGACGGCAAGTACCGCTTCGCCGGGTAGAGTCGTTTTTCGAGCCTCCACCAGGGGTTGTGACACGTCGCTTTACAAATGCACCACATAATGGTACATTTATTTCTATGTGATCAAAACCTTTCTGCATAAGGGCCTCCAGGAATTGGCCTCGACTGGAAAAAGCGCCAACGTGCCCCCGCAGTTGCTCGCGCGATGCAAAATCCGAATCGACGCATTGCACGCTGCGACCGACCTGGGGCAACTGAATGTGAGCGGATTCAATTTCCACGCGCTCCGTGGAAAACCTCAGCGGTACTCGATCCACGTCAATGGTCCTTGGGCGATAACGTTTGCCTGGGAGGCGCCCAACGCTTTGCGGGTAGACTTGGAGCAGTATCACTAGTCCGAAATGAAAATTACCGAGTGAAATTTGGTGAAGGCTATGGCCAGGAAAGAATATCCGATGGGACCAATTTTGGTGGCGCCGACTCATCCGGGAGTGTTGTTCGGGGATCTCCTCAGCGAACTGGATGGCGGCAGGCGGACCAAGGGCGAGATCGCCGCGCTGCTGAAAGTCAGCCGGCAGACTCTTTATCGAGTGTTGGAGGGCAAGACCGCAGTAACGGCCGATATGGCGATTCGTCTCGGCAAGCTGTGCGGCAATGGACCGGAGCTGTGGCTCAATATGCAGGCGCGATTCGACGCTTGGGAAGCGGCACAAAAGCTCGGCAAGGAGATCGACGAAATTCCAACGCTTTCTTAGCGTCGACCCTCCACAGTTCTGCTCGAAACGCGGTGCGAGCCTGGAAGTCGACTATCTGTGGTCACCAACGGAGGCCGAGCGATTCGGTCAGGAAACGCATGAAGGGCGCAGCCGCCTTCGACGATGACACGAAGGCATCCATGAAGCCGGCGGAGCAAGCTTGTTTCTCGCTCAAGTCGGTGACGGTTACGAAGTCCTTGCGTTTGAGATCCTCGATGAGAGGATGCTCGGGGTCGTAGCCCTTTGGTGGTCGTTGCAGCTTTTCACCGGAGAGGCGGCAGGTACCCCGAAATTCCCGTTGCGAGATTGCCCGCTTCCATCGATCCGGATGCGTCACCATCGCGTCTCTGATTTTCGCCAAAGCCTCACTTTCCGGATGCCACAGGCCGGCGCCGACGAAAACTTCGTCGGGTGAAAGATGAAGATAGAATCCTGGCGTCGAGATGCCCTTCTCGCGGCCGGCCAGATGATGAAAGAACATCCCGGCGTGGGTTTTGTACGGGCTCTTGTCTTTCGAGAAGCGAATGTCCCGGTAGATCCGAAACATCGAGCCGCCGACCGGGCGCGGATCAGCATAGAAGTGGCGGCTGATCGCGCGCAGATGGGGCGCGAAATCGCCGATGAAACGCAGCATTGGATCGCGCACCGCGGTTTCGAAGCGCGACTTATTGGCCATGAACCATTCGCGGCGATTGTTCGCCTCGAGTTCACGAAAGAATTGAAACAGACCGGGGGTGAAGTAAGCGACCTTTTTTTGCAACGGGAAGTCCTCCAAGGTTTCCGCCGATTCGGATCGGTATCAGGCAGTTTTGTCTCGGGTCTGCGCGGTGTCAAAGCGATTCAATCGCGTTTTACGCCAAACCCGGCGAGCGATATGGTGATGGCGGTTTTGGGAAGTAATTTGCGGGAGACAGGGGATCTCTTTCATGAATGACAAAGATCGATTGAAGTGGGCGTTCGAGCAGTCGGACACCTTTTTCAAATTGCTCACCACCATTCGCAGCAGGCGCGTCGGGCGCGGATATCGGATCGACTCGGGCACCTCGATGAAGCACCCGGTCACGGGGCGCACACTCACTCAGGGTGAAGGTCCGGCCAAGTTCATCTCCAAAAAAGATCCGCTTCCGCTGACCAAGCTCGAGGAAGCGCTGATTTGCTGGTCCGCATGCGGCCCCAACGGTTTGGTGGCATGGGATATTTCCGTCGACGGCGGCTTCCATGAGCTCACTTGGATCGCGGGTCGGACGGCGCCCGCGCCGGGAAATTCGCGCGCGACCGATCTACTCGTCATCAACGACAGCGGCGCCTATATCTACAAGCCAAGCCTCGAGCGCTCGGGCGTGATCGAGATTAAAGGCGAGGCCGATTACGACAAGGTCCTTCGATGGTACGAAGACGGCCTCATCCAGATCCTCGATGAGCGCCCGGATATCGACTTTGGGCTGCGCGCGCCCGGCGCACCGAACGCAGTGCTGATGGGCCCCTACCAGTTCAACATCAACATGCCCGGCTCGACCTGGTTCCTGCCACTGACCGACGCGGGATGGCTCAACTCCGCGCTCATCAACTTCATGGATTTTTGGAAGTACTACATGGTTGATGAGTGGAACGGCGGGCGGCCGGCGGGACTCGAAAAATGGATCGGCGAAGGGATGCTGGAGCTGCCGACCACGATCGCGGGCGAAGAGCAGCTCATCTTCCAGGTGGAGCAATTTCCTACCGGCGCGATGGTTCAGAATATGCGCCTGGCGACCGAGGCGATGGGCCTCGGATCGTGGGTGTTCTGCGGGTTTAACCCAGACGTCTTGATGGGAGCGATGCCGGAAATCACCCGTGGGCTGGGCTTCCACGTCGAGGCACCAAATCCGAAAGCGCCGATCTCGACCGGGCAAACGAAGATTTTCGGCATCGAGGGGGTGAAGGAAGCGACCTACGTGCCCTCACCTCGATACAAGAGCGCTGAGCAATTGGTGAAGGCGTGGTACAACGAAAAGTACGGCGACGGCGGCGTGCTACATCGAGGCGAGAATAACTACCTGCGCAAGGTCGGATCGCCATGGAACCAAGCGACTGCGGAAAAAGTCATCGCGCACCCTCGAACCCGGCCGCCCGAGTGGGTACAGGAAGCTTGCATTGCCTACATCGAGTATTGCGTCAAGAACTTCGGGCAGTGGCCGGTGACCTACAATCCGATGCAGGCGCACTTCGGCGCGGTCATCCATAACATCGATGTTGAGTACTATGACACGTATTACAACGAAGGTTACGTGAACGATCGTATCCGCGACCGCTCCAAAATATGGCATGACTGAGCATGCCACGGCGCTGCTGTTCCGGATTCTGCGGGCCGTTCACATTTATGCCGCGATCGTTCTAGTGGGGTCGATCATCTTCAACACCGGGATTCTGATGCCGGCGCTGCGTCGCATCCCGCCTGCGCATTCCGCGGTAGTATCGCAAAAGATCGGCGCGGGACTCATGTGGCTGGGCGGCTCCGCGATTTTTTTCCTCGGTGCCAGCGGATTCTCGCGCGCGTGGATCCTCGGTGAACTTCCCTTCCTCTTCTCCGCTGATGTTATGCGCGATTCGCGACTTGAATGGACAGCCCTGATGATGTTTTCGTGGCTGATGCTCGTCATAACAGGCACGCTTTCCGGCTTCTGGTACGGTACCATCCTCACCAAAAAGCTCCCGTATTCCGCCGGGTTACGAGACCTCGAGGAGCGCCGCGCCGCACAAGCGAAAGTTTCCGCCTGGCAGGATCGCCTCGCCTACATCAACCTGACCCTCGCGCTCGTCGCCGCCTTCGGCGGAATCATGGCGAGCAGCTGATTTCATGTCGAACGCGCTCGATTTGACCGGTTTTCGCTTCTATCGCGAACGAATGGATGGCGAATCCGCGCGGCCCTGGGGCCTCGCCGATCTTGAGGATTTCGCTGCGAATCATCCACCTGATCCCTTTGCCGGCCGGTTGCGCGATGGTGTCGCTCCGAAATTCGCGCTCCAGCTCGAAGCTACCGGGGATCCTCCGATCTGGATCGCTCTTGACCCGCCGGAGTTGGATCGATGGGCCGGCGTTATCGAGCGGATGTGGATCCGATGGGGCACCAAGCCCGGCGAGACCATCGCGTTTTTCGAGTACGGCTCCAGTCCTCTCGTGCTGCTCACTTCGAGTGGCTATGTCGGTTACTTAAGACGCGGCGCCGCGGAGCGCCGCGGCCTGAACGCGGTCTGCAACGATGGCGTCGCGGCGATGGCGGGCCGCATGGTGGCAATCATCGAAACGCTGAAACCCTCGATGCTGATCGTTCGCCGCGATCTCATGCTGCCGCTTGCGATGGCTCTGGAAGCCGCCGGCATAACTCTCGCCGGCCGCGTGCGATGGCTTGCGATTAGCGAGGTTGAGGGCGCCGTCTCGCGCACCGAGGCGGTGCAATTCTCCGCGCGGCTCGGCGTGCCGGTCTGGCGCATCCTACGATCCGATGCGGCTTTCCTACTTTCCGGCGAATGCCCGGATTGCCGCGCGTTTCATCTGGATCGCGAGTATCGCGCCGAGACTCTGGCGGCCGGTCACGTCGCGATCACCGCGCGCTTCGCCAAAGCATGTCCCGCCGTTCGTTATGACATCGGAATTGCGACGCTCATCCGCGGCGGCTGTGCGCGCGAGCCTCGCGCCGCGCGGTTGGAATATTGAAACCCGCGGTCGCAGAGCCATTTGACGATATCGATCGTCTTTCGCGCGATGCGCTTGCGAGGTGGTGGACGCGAAAACTCAAACGCGCGCTGCAGATTGCCTTCGAGGAGTTGCCCTTCTATCGCGAGCGCTTCATCGCCGCCGGTTTCGATCCCGCTCGCTTCCGCACGCTCGAAGATCTTCGCAAGGTGCCGATTTGCAACAAAGAGGATCTGCTTTCATTCGCGCGCGGCGGCGGCGTTCAGCAGGCCTACACCGCCGGGCCTGCTTCGCCGATGACTGCGAGTCTAAGTTCCGGCACCTCGGGCACCACTTTTGTCATGCACACCAAAAGGTGGCGAAAGCTGCAAGGCTACTCATCGAGCCGCGCGCACTGGTGGGCCGGCCTGCGTCCCGGCACGCCGCTGATAATGTCGGCGCCGGCCTGGCACGCGTATGCCTCGATTCAACCTTCGATCGCGATGCATTTCGGCAATCCATGCGTGGTAGTTTCCGGAACCTTCCTGCCGCGATTTGCCGATCGCATCGTCGACGCGATCCTCGCGTTCCATCCCAGCTTCCTGACCATGTTCTTGCCGATGGTGTTTTCGATCCTCGCCACCGCGCGACGTCAGGGCCTCAGCGGCGAGCAGCTCTTCGCCGGCGTCGAGACGCTGGTCGTGACCGGCGCGCCGATAACGCCCGGCATGCGCCGACATCTGCAGGACATAACGAAGGTCCAGCGCGTGACTGAACTTGCAGGGTCGAGCGAAAATCTGCTCGCGGTCGATTGCGTGCACGCGCAGGGGCTCCATCTGGTGCCTGATACCTGCTACGCCGAGGTGATCGATCGCAAAACCGGCGAAGCGATGCCCGACCATGTGCGCGGCGCGGTGGTGCATTCGAGTGTCATTCCGGCTGGGTCGCTCTATCTCCGTTACGACGGCGGCGATGTGGGCATCATGGATCGGTCGCCATGTCCATGCGGCCTGCCCTCGCCGCGCATCAAACTGCTCGGGCGATGGGATGACTGCTTCACCGTCGGTCCGCATACGCTGCTGCCCTATGATGTTCAGCTCGCGCTCGAATCGGAGGTGCCGGAGCTGCGGGGGACGGCGTTTGTGATCTCAAAAGATGGCCTGGCTAACGGTATGCTTCGCCTACTTCTTGTCGAGCCGGAAAACAGCGCGAAGGGTCTTCTCGACGAAGCGAAGACTCGACTGACACAACGGCTCGAAATCCCAGTTGAGATTAAAGCGGTGCGCGATCTTCCACTTCGCTTCAAAGGCGTGCCTCCGATACTTTCCGAGCAGGAGGCAGCATCCGCAGTATGAGCAAGGGCGCGCTGGGACTGCTTTCCGCGTATTGGCCCGAGGATACCCCTCGATACGCGCACGTCCCGCTGAAGACAGTCGGCGACACGACGATCTATCCGATCGCCGCGGCTGCGCCGGAGCGCATCGCCCTCAAGACCGGCAGCACGGATCTCACATACGGCGAGCTCGCCGAGAAGGCTCGGATCTTCGGCAAAGCTTTGCGTGACAGGGTCGCGCGCGGCGCACGGGTCGCCATCGCCCTCGATGATCCGTTGGAGCTGCTGATCGCGATGTTCGGCGCGTTCGAGGCCGACGTGCTCACCTTCCTTCATTCTGGTGCGCCGCCGAAGGAAGCCCTCGATGCATTCGCGCCGGAGCTGGTCGTCGGCGAAAATCCTCCAGATGGGACCGCTCCAACCGCGACCTTCGCAGCGCTTATGTCGGAGCCGGGAAAGGAGCGCAGCGGGCGTCCCGACTTCCGAACCCTGATCCTCGCAATGGCGATGCCGGCCGGCCACGGCGAGGCGCTGCACAATCATCGGACGCTTGTCGCGACCGGAATTTCCGTGGGTGCGTTCTATCTTTTAAATGAAGACATCACCGTCCTGCTCCTTGAGCCGCCGACGAATTGGTGGACCATCGCGATACTGCTCGGCGCGATGAATCGCGGCGCCACCATCTGGGCCGGATGGGATGAGAAACTCCCGCAACTACCCACCAGCCTCAACTACGTCGTATGCGGATGGGATCGCGCCGGCATGCTGCTCGACGACGAGGTCGCGGCGCTAACCGGACGAATCAGCGCGGGGCTTATCGTGGCCATCGATCGGCCGTTCAGCACCTCGCGCCGATTGCGCATCGGGCGGCGTCTGCGCGCGGACGTCATGACGCTGCTGGGCCGCAGCGATCTCGGACCCATCGTCGCTAGTCATCCCGCGTGGTACCTGAACGATGCGGCCGGCATCCCGCTGCCAAGCGTCGACCTTCGACCGCTGAATCCGACTGACGGTCAACCGCTGAACATCGGATGGGAAGTGGTCGATTCCGCTGAACTGGGAGTCAAATCCGCGCTGGCGCCGGCCGGCGGCACGCTGGTCGAAGGATGGCTGCGTTCAAACATAATCGCGCAGATCGATCCGACCGGTTTTTATTTCCTGGTCCGCGATCATCGAATTCGTACCGCTTGAGGCAAATTACTTTCCGCTCGCAGTACGAAATGCGCCGCTTTCGAAACGATCGATGGCGCGGCCGACACGACTCACGAAACCGTCGCGCTCACTCTCGGTGACGACGCTGGCTGTCGCGGCGAAGTCATCGCAGTAGCGGCAATCGCGGCATCCCATTCGGCAATCATGCTTCTTCTTGAAGAATTCCAGGAAACCATCCAACGCGCGATTCGGAATCCGGATCGGCAGCTTGCCGAATGGCTCCAGATGATCGAAGCCGAGGATGAGATCGTTTAGATCGCCGTCGTACCGACGCTCGGCGTATGCGCGCGTGACTCTCTCCACCCACGGACGATCCATTTCCCGCCCCGCGAGCTTGAAATGGTTGATGCCGATCTCCTCATAAACGCCGAGATCCTCGGGACGGATCCAGGGCGCCTTCAGCATCTGGCCGGCGTCGCGCGCCTTCTCCTTCGAGCACCACATCAGCGGGTAGTCGACGTAGGTGCCGAGTTCTTCGCTCTCATGCGAATGCGACACGAGGTTGATGTGATATTGGCGAATCGGGCAATGCAGCAGGCATCCGACGTTGGCGAGCAGCACAATCTCCGCGCGGGTGCGTTTGCGGATTTGCGCGAGCAGAGGGAAGTCGCGGTTGATGTACTCGGGCAGATACAGAACGCTCGCGCCCTGGCCCTCGAAGAATTGGGCTTTGTCGACGCTGTCGATCGCCGCCGCGGTCGAAACCGCGATGCGCAGGCGCGGGAAACGCTTGTGCGCGAATGCGATCAGATACGGGTTCGACAGCACGACGCCATCGACGCCCAGATCGTCGAGCCAGCCGAGGCGTTCGACCAGCCAGCGTTGGCCCTCGGCGGTGAACTCGCGATTGCCGAGGCATGCGACATTCAAGCAGTAGAAAAATGCGACATTCCTGGCGCAGGCGGATTCGACGTAGGTCGCGAGTTCATCGGCTTTCGGTTGCGGCAGCCATTGCTGCGCGCGCAGGCCGACATCCCCGCCCATCGCGCCATACAGATGATCGATTGGAAACTGGGCGACGGCATCCAGGAAGCCGGGCTGAAAAACCGCCGGGACAATAATTTTCATGTCAGCGATGAACCACGAGTTCCCGGACAACCGTTTCAACAGGAACCGCGCCTTTGCGTGAGCCCGCCTCGCCACCCTCGAACTCGATCCATCCTTCGTTGAAGCCGTCTAGCATTCGCATGCGAGGAGCCGGGTCAGCAGTTCCCTGTGCCTTGAACAGCGCAAGCCACTTTTCGCGAGGAACAGCCTCCGCCCTGATGGTGCGTCCTAGCGCCTTCGAAAAGGCCGCAGCAAGATCGTTCGGCGTAACGCGGCGCGGTCCCTCGAGCTCGATTATGTTTCGCCCGCTCGCATGCTCTTGAAGCAGTTCTGCCGCCACCCGGCCGATATCCGCGGTGGCAACCATCGGAACGGGTTTATCCAGGGGCTGGAGGAAGCTCTGAATCACGCCGGCCTTGACCGCCGCTTCGACATCTCCTGCGGCATTTTCCATAAACCAGGCGGCACGTAAAAATGCGACCGGCATCGGCAGGAGTCCTAATGCTTGCTCCATCATTTGCAACTGGGTGAGCAAATTCGGCTCGCTTGCCTGAGCGCCGATGGTTGACAGGCAGACAACCTTGCCGGGCTGTGCGGCTTCAAGCGCCCGGTGCAGCGCCGCGATGATAGCCGCGGTTTCGGGAAAGCCCTTCAAGGGTGCGAAGTTCGGCGGCAGCAGAACGAAGACCCCGGCGCTGCCCGCGAATGCAGCCTCAAGCGCCCCGACATCGTTCATCTCCGCCACCGCGACATCGCATCCCTGCGTCGCCCAGACTTTCCCCTTTTCGACGCTACGCACCACCGCGCGGACCGCATGGCCGCCGGCGAGCAAGTTCCTGGCCACGACTCCGCCAACCTGACCAGTGATTCCAGTGACGGCGAAAGTCTGACTCCTCATGCCAAATCAAATCCTGGCTGTGGTGGCCGGTATTGGTCGATTGGCGCGGCCCGCTCAAATTCCGAGTACGTGGATCGACATCGCAGCCGCTTCGCCGCGAACCATGCCGCCACCATTCTCGGTAAGCCCAATCTTCGGATTCTTGACCTGACGCTTATCCGCTTCGTTGCGCAGCTGCCAGAACACTTCGCAGATTTGCGCCACACCGGTCGCGCCCACCGGATGACCTTTGGCGAGCAGACCGCCCGAAGGATTCACGGGAATGCGCCCGGTAATTTCAGTGGTGCCCTCATCGATCAGCTTGCCGCCTTCGCCGGGCTTGCACAGACCGAGTTCCTCGTAGGTCATCAGCTCGGCCGGCGCCGACGCATCGTGCAACTCGATGACGCTGAGGTCCTTGGGATCGACGCCTGCCTTTTCGTAGGCCTGCTTCGCGACCCGCGTGACCACGCCTTCTTCCTCGGCGGTATGATCGGTGCCCGAGGAGAGAATCGACGCGAGAACCTTCACCGGCTTGTTGGTGTATTGCGCGGCCACCGAGGACGCGCACAGAATCGTCGCGGCAGCGCCGTCACCGATCGGCGAGCACATCAGGCGCGTGAGCGGCTCCGCCACCGTCGGTGAATTAAGGATGTCCTCGAGCGAGTAGACTTCCTGATACTGCGCGTGCGGATTGAGGCTGCCGTTGCGATGGTTCTTCACCGCGATACGCCCGAACTGCTCCTTGGTGGTGCCGTACTTCTTCATGTGGGCGCGCGCGCCGGCCGCATAGAAATCCATGAACATCGAGCGTGACTCGCCCGCGCCCGCGGACTTCTCGATCTTCTCGCCACGCGCTTCGCGCTCCTTACGCAGCGTTTCTTGCTGAGCGTTCATGTCGGCGATCATCTGCTGCATCAATTCGACGTCGACGGCCGAGCCGATCGCGGCGAACGATTTCTTCTTGTCAACGTGGTAGAGCTTCTCCATCCCGAGCGCGAGCACCACGTCGTACATGCCCGATGCGATATAGAGCCACGCGAGATGAAACGCGGTCGCGGAGCTGGCGCACGCGTTTTCGCAATTGATGATAGGAATGCCGCCGACGCCCATATCGCGCAGGACGACCTGCCCGCGCACGCACTCCTGACCGGTGACGAGACCTTCCATCGCGTTGCCGACGACCGCGGCCTGGATTTTATTTTGATCCATCCCTGCGCTCGACAGCGCGGCATTGACGGCATCGCGCGCGATAACCTTCATGCTGGTGTCGAGATACTTGCCGAACTTCACCATGCCGGCGCCGATAACCGCTACTTCACGCATATGGATGTCTCCTTGATGGCGGATCTAGCTCACTTCGAGCGAACGATAACCCAGTGCCGCCGGCGCGGGCAAGCGACTGCGAGGCGGCCGGAGCAGTCGCCCTGAGTCCTCGAAGGGCGTACGCGGAGCGATTTTCTGAGCGTAGACCTAACCCGTAACCCCTTCCCTTGAGGGAAGGGGAATGCCAAGTGCCGAACGTGATCATCGGTGCCCTTCGCGGTCAGGATCTGCTATCATATGGTTACGGCGCCCTTCGAGGGCGCCGTTGTCGTCTCGGACGTCACGCATGAAATATAAAAATGCAAAAACAAACCCACTAAATCCTTTGGGATCAAGGGTTTTTTTGATTTCAGGCCTCGTAGGTATCGCGAGAGAAGGACTTTGTGACAGCGGGGCTTCGGGACGCCAGTGAATCGCAAAAACAAACCCATTAAATGCTAGAAATTACTGCATCTTTTGCGATCGACGGCGGGGAATATGCATCTCGCGGTCGACCACGAAGCGCAAAAACAAACCCACTGCGCCAAGGCTTATCGACGATGTGTCGGTAGGAGTCTACGCAAACGAGCCTTTCAGCGCCGCGATGTTTTTCACATCGCAGTAGAAATCGAAGCTCCAGTTGCCGCCCTCGCGCCCGATGCCGGAGTTGCGGCTGCCACCGAACGGCGCGGCGAGCTCGCGCACGAAAAAGCAGTTTACCCATACCGTTCCCGCGACGACTTGCCGCGCGAGGCGCATCGCATGCTCTTCGTTCTTGCTGAAGATGACCGCGGCCAGACCGTAGTCGGTGCCGTTCGCGAGTTTCATCAGCTCGTCCTCGTCGCGCCAGGTCTGCCAGGTGAGCACGGGACCGAAGACTTCCTTCTGAACGATCTCCATATCCTGCGAGGCGCCATCCATCAGGGTCGGCTCGAAATAGAGCTGGCCGGCCTTATCGCGATGACCGCCCCATAGCGGCTTCACGCCGGCCTTGAGCGCGCGATCGACAAAACCCTCGACGCGCTTGAAGTGCTCGGGTGTGATTAGCGGGCCGATCTGCGTAGTCTTCTCGCGCGGATCGCCCACCCGCATCTTCGCGGCCTCGGCACGGAATTTCGCGAGGAATTCGTCGGCGATTTTCGCTTCCGCCAGGATGCGCGTGCCGGCGAGACAGACCTGACCCGCATTGAAGTACTGACCGGCGGCGGTTTTCGCAGCGGCATCGAGGTCAGCATCGGCGCAGATGATGAAGGGCGACTTGCCGCCGAGCTCGAAGGCCACCGGCGTCAGCGATCGTGCCGTCGATGCGCCGATGAGACGCGCCGTGTCGGTCGAGCCGGTGAAGCTCAGGCGATCGATATCCGGATGAGCTGCGAGCGCGGCGCCCGCTTCCTCGCCGATGCCCTGCACGACGTTCAGCACGCCGGGAGGGATGCCCGCTTCGTTGGCGAGATCACCCATCAGTGAGCAAGTCAGCGGCGCCCATTCAGGAGGTTTCACCACCGCGGTATCGCCGGCGGCGAGGCACGGACCGACCTTCCAGGTGGTGAGCATGAAGGGGCCGTTCCAGGGCGTGATAAGCGCGGCGACCCCGGCAGGGTCGAAACGAACATGATTCACGACTTCGGGCGAATCGATCTTCTCGTCACTCAGATGACGCGCGCGATCGGCGAAGAAGCTGATGTTGAGCGCGGCGCGCGGGATCACGCGGGCGTTGTTACCGATCAGCAGCGAGCCATTGTCCTCGGTTTCGACCGCGGCGATCTCCTTGCCGTGATCGAGAATCGCCTGCGCGAAACGCTTGAGAATCGGATGGCGTCCTTCGGGACCGAGGGCCGCCCACTTCGGGTAGGCGCGACGCGCGGCCGCGACGGCAGCATCGATCTCCTCGGCGCTGGCAGCGCTCATATCGGCCAGATGCTTGCCGTCGATGGGCGAGCAATTCGCGAACTTGCGCTTCGATTCGACGCGCTTGCCGTCGATGAAGTGATCGGTTGAAACATTCACGCCGGCGACTTTGGTGGTTGCCATTGGGATTACCTCTTACTGTCGCGACACTCCGCGCAGCTGTAGTTCGAGCATCTGGCGCAATGACGGCCGCCGTTGCTCCGGCGATTGCGCCCCACTGCCCAGCCATAGCATCAGAAATACGAAATACAAGGCGAACAGATTATATCCGAGGAGCGCCGAATCGACTTCCATGGCAACCTCGTCGTTGTCCTTCGCGCGCTCGATGAGAGCGCTCAGCTTTTCGAACAGCCCCGCCATCACGAGGTCGATGCCGTGGCGCTCGCCGCTGACGAACGCGAGCTCCTTGACGAAGATGCGCGCGAGGCCGACATCGCGCAGGTTCTGCCGCAGCATCACCTCGAAGACGAGCACCAGCTGATCGAGGAAGGGCGCGTCGGGGACTTCGGCGAATGCGCGCTCGATGGCGTCGCCCACTTCTTCCTGGAACATCATTACAAGCAGCGCTTCCTTCGATTTGGCATGGAAGAAAAGCGTGCCCTTGGCGACGTCGGCGGCCTCGGCAATCTCGCTGGTAGTGGTCGCCTCGAAGCCCTTGGTGCGGAACAGCTCGCGCGCGGCACGGATGAGGCGCTCACGCTTGTCGCGCTTGTTGCGCTCGGCGCGCCCGATTTCGACGACTGTGGCGGAGGCCAAGATCTCTGTGCTCACGCGCCGGCGGCTGCCGTGGTGGTTTCGGTCTGGCGCTCGGCCGACATCGCGTCGTCCATCATCCTGCGGAACTGCGCGACGCCGCTGTCGATCGCGATAGTCATCATCCTCGCCTCGGGCGCGCGATTGATGTTCTTCTGCTGCGCCTCAATCATCACGCGGTCTTCGTTGAATGCCCGAAGTCCGAGTTGATACAGCGTCTCGGCATGCTCCGGCTCCTTCGCCCACGGTCCGTAAGCGAAGAAATAGCAGGTGCGATCATCGGTCAGCGGAGTCACGGTCTGGCAGGTGAACTGACGATGCATCGGTTCGACGTTGACCGGTTCGCGCTCCGGGAATTTCGCGGCGGTCCCTGGCGGATAAAAATCGGCGTGCAGCAGGAAGACGCCGGGGATCACGAATTCATAGGTCTGCCAGATGTCGATTCTGGATTTGCTGAGAACGTCCGACATTTTCGACGGGCCGCTATTGATCCAGTTCGAGACACGCACCCCGCGCGCGGTTTTGGTAATGGTCGGCCGCGACACTCCCTCGGGCGTGAAGCTCGCGCCGAGGCTTTTGCAATGCAGAAACGCGATGTGCGACAGGTCGAGCAGGTTGTCATTGATGAGCACGTAGTTCGCGTTGTAGTCCATGCGACCCGGCTTCATCGCCCAGCGCGGATCGTCGACGCCAACGAATTTCGGGATCAGCGATTCGTCCGCGCGTGCGGCATCGCCCATCCAGATCCACGCGACGGAATATTTGTCGATGACCGGATATCGCCGCACGCAGGCCTGAGGAGGAATTTTCGGCTGACCGGGGATCTCGATGCATTTTCCCGAGGGCGCGAACTTGAGGCCATGGTACATGCAACGGAGGTTGTCGCCCTCGAGACGCCCCATCGAGAGCGGCGCGAAGCGATGAGGGCAGCGATCCTGCAACGCGACTGCTTCGCCATCATTCTTGCGATAGATTACGACGGGTTCGTTCAGGATGGTGACCGCCGAGATCGCCTCGGGTGCGAAGTCACGGCTCCATCCGGCGGCATACCAGCAATTGCGAAGGAACATGAGGACCTCCTCGCGGGCAACATCGACCCTGCGGGATTTAGCGCAAATTCTGACCGTGGTCAATTTCGATGGGACCTTGGATCGCAGTAATCATCAAAGACAAACCCATTTCCGACCCCCGTTGACTCGTAACTGTGTTGTCCGTACAGTCACTGCAACCAGCCAATAAAGGCTAAGCGCGCGTCCGGATTCCGCGACCGCCAACCTTCCAACCAATACAGACCATTCGTTCGGCCTCGGCCCAACGGGAATCCGCTGGATCTGGACCGAGAGGCATTTTGTCATTCGCTGAATTTTCACTATCCCCAGAACTAGCTCGTTCAATCAAAGACCGCGGCCACCATCAGGCCACCCCCATTCAGACCGGCGCGATTCCAGTTGCGATGTCGGGCCGCGACCTGATCGCGACCGCCGAAACCGGGAGCGGCAAGACCGCCGCGTACCTGATACCGCTCATCGACAAGCTGCACGGAAAACATGCCGGCAGCCATCATGAGGCCGCCGCCCATCACGATGGTAATCACAATGGCGCCCATCACAACGGTGCGCATGCGCACCCACAGCCACAACCGGCCGGGATCCGCGCGATGGTGCTGGTGCCGACCCGCGAGCTCGCGGCGCAAGTCGCCAAGGAGTTCGGCGTCCTTGCACGCAACACGCGCCTGAAAGCCGCGCTGATCGTCGGTGGCGATTCGATGACGCGTCAACTCCACGACCTGCGTAGCGGCGCCAATGTCCTGGTCGCATGTCCCGGGCGTCTCAACGATCACATCGAGCGCGGCACGGTAAAGCTGTCCAACATCGAAATCGTAGTCGTCGATGAGGCCGACAGGATGCTCGATATGGGTTTCCTGCCGCAGCTTCGCCGCATCATGAAGACCGTGCCGACCAAGCGCCAGACGCTGATGTTCTCCGCCACGATGGGGTCGGGCGTCGGCCAGGTCGCGCGCGAATTCCTCAAGGATCCTGAGCATGTCAATGTCGGCGACAAGGCCGCCCCACCGCCGAGCATTCATCAGACGATCTATCCCGTGACCAACGAAAATAAGGGACCGATGCTGATCGAGATCCTGAACCGCGACGAAGTTGAAAGCGCGATCGTTTTCACCCGCACGCGTTCACGCGCCGATCGGGTCGCGCGGATGCTCTCGCGCAGCGGCATCAAGGCCATCGCTATTCATGGCGATCGCTCACAAAGTCAGCGCAACGCCGCGCTGGCCGGCTTTCGCAATCGCACCTATCGGGTGATGGTGGCGACCGATGTAGCTGCGAGGGGTCTTGATATCCCCGATGTATCTCACGTAATCAATTATGACCTGCCGGACGAATCCGAAAACTACATCCATCGTATCGGCCGAACTGCCCGCATGGGCAAATCAGGCGAAGCGTTAAGCCTCGTCACTCCTGAGGAGCGGGCAACGCTTGGGAGATTGGAGAGAACGTTGGGTAAGCAATTGGATCGCGAGACAGTCGAGGGCTTCGAGGCCCCGCAGATAACCGCACCGAAGCCGGTGACGATTTTCCGCTCCAGCAAAAATTCCAGACGCAGCCGCCCCCGCGCGCGGTGGGCATAGGTGGCGGCGGGCGCACCGGTAACAATCACCCCGTTCAACATCGACGAATCTTCCGAGCGGCAACCCTTACCTCCCTGGAAATGGCCATGGTGGCATACCACTTGGCATCATGCCGGAACCTTTACCTGGGTCATGCTGATCCACGTGATGGCGCTGGCCGGACTGATCCTTTTTCCGATGCCCGGATGGCGGCTCTTTTTGAGCGCGCTGGCACTGGCCTGGATCGGCGGCATCGGCACCACCGTCTGTTATCATCGCACCATTTCGCATCGCGCGTTGAAGCTTAATCCGCTGGTCCGCGGGATCCTCATCTTCTTCGCGATGTTCAATGGCTCGGGGGCGCCGGTCAGTTGGGCCTCCAACCATCGGCTCCATCACGCCTCGGCGGATACCGAAGACGACATCTCGAGTCCGCGCCAGGGATTCTGGTGGGCCCACCTGCGCTGGCTGTGGCAGGCGGAGCAGCCTTCCGTCGAGCGCTTCGTCCCTGACCTCGATAACTTGACTTACAATGTCTGGACCTTTTTGCAGGTGCCGATTCTCGCGTTGGCGTTGCTCGGCGGATTGTATTTCGGCTGGGCCGCGTTTTTTTGGCTCGGCGCGATACGCCTGGTTTTCTCGCTGCATGCGCAATGCTTCGTTAACAGCATCTGCCATACCCAGGAAGGGGCGCGCGACGGGCAGGATTCTAGCCGTAACGTGCGATGGCTCGCGCTGATCCATTTTTTCCAGGGTGAGAACTGGCATCGCAATCATCATGCGCGGCCCGGCCTCGCGCGGCTGGGATGGACCTGGTATCAGCTGGATGTCGGCTACTTGATCATTCGAGGACTCGAGAAGCTCGGCCTCGCGCACGATGTGCGCGACTTTCGCCAGCTGCGGTCGATTGCCAGCGAGAAGTAGCTCCACTCATATTCGGAAACACCGAGGCCCGCGCGCATCGACGCACGCGGGCCTCGTTCATTTTCGAAAGAGTATCGCGCTACTGCGGGTCGGCCACCTTCAGCAATTGCTTGCCGAAGTTCGCCCCGGTGAAGAGCCGGATGATGGTCTTCGGCGCGTTCTCGAGGCCATGCTGCAAATCGATTTGGTTTTTCACCTTGCCCTGCGCATACCACGCGCTCAGCTCGCCGATCGCTTCCGGAAAATGCTTCAGGAACTGAAACACCAGGAAGCCTTCCATCCGCGCACTGTGCAGGATGAGATTCATGTAGTTGCGCGGGCCGGGGCCGCTCATCCCCGCTTCGTTGTAGCGCGAAATCGCGCCGCATAGCACGATCCGCGCGCCATCGCGGATGCGCGCCAGCGCATGGTCGAGGATCTCGCCGCCAACATTATCGAAGTAAACGTCGATGCCGCCCGGGCAATGCTTGCTGAGCGCGTCGCCGACTTTCTCATTCTTATAGTCGATGGCGGCGTCGAAGCCCGCTTCCTTGGTCAGCCATTCGCATTTGTCGTGGCCGCCCGCGATGCCGATCACGCGGCATCCTTTGACCTTCGCGATCATGCCCGCGACCGAGCCGGTGGCGCCTGCCGCGCCCGACACGACGAACGTTTCGCCTGCCTTCACACTTCCTACCGATAGCGTGCCGAAGTATGCGGTAAGTCCGGTGGTGCCGAGCAACGACAGCGCCAGCAGCGGGTCGGTTCCCGCCGGAAGCTTCTGCAATCCCATGAGGCCCTTGCCATCGCTGATGGTGTAGTCTTCCCATCCGAGCAGGCCTTGCACCAAGTCGCCCTTCGCGATGCCCGGCCGCTTCGACTCGACAACCTGCCCTGCGGTTCCCGCGAGCATCACATTTCCAATCGAAATGGCCTTGATGTAGGTGTCCATCGACATCCATCCGCGCTGAGTCGGATCGAAGGAAAAAGCGAGATTGCGGACGAGGACCTGCCCATCCTGAAGGGGCGAGACGGTGGCCTCATTCCAGCGAAAATCGCTCTCTTTGATAAGACCCTGCGGCCGCGCCGCCAACAGCCATTGCCGATTCATGAGTTCCGCCATCGAATGAAGCCTCCTGGGCTTCTCCCGCTCGCCATAGACGCCGCGCGGGAGAACAGACCATACTGACCGTGCTCCAGTTTTTCAAAGCACGCAACGCGCGAGCTGCCCCGCGCGGCTGCTGCTATAGGCCGAGGGCGCACAAGGAGACACCTGAATGGGCGTTATTGCCTGGATCATCGTGGGCTTGATTGCCGGTTTTCTGGCCAGCAAAGTGGTCAATCGCTCGGGCGAAGGTTTCATGCGCGACCTGCTGCTCGGCATCGTCGGCGCGTTCGTCGGCGGATGGATTTTTACCGCGATGGGCCAGTCGGGCGTCACGGGGATCAATCTCTACAGCATCCTGGTCGCGTTCGTCGGCGGAGTGGTGGTGCTGGTGCTGTATCACGCACTTTTCGCCCGGCGCGCTTGATGCCGACGGAGCGGTTTGCAGACCGCATCGAGTTGCGCTAGCGACTAGCTATCATTTTTGACGATCCAGTCGCTCTCGACCATCAAATCGCGGGAAGCGACGGCGGAGGATGCATGCCCTATCTCAATCGCGACGGCGTCAACATCTACTATGAAGAACGCGGCAAAGGTCCCGCCGTTCTGCTCTCCCACGGCTACAGCGCGAGCGCGCGGATGTGGGCCGGCCAGATGGAAGCGCTCTCGGACCGCTATCATCTCATCGCGTGGGATATGCGCGGCCATGACCGCTCCGATTCCCCCAACAACCCCGCGCTCTATTCGCATGAGGCGACGGTGGCCGACATGGCGGCCATCCTCGACGCCTGCGGCGCCAAGCGCGCGGTCATCGGTGGTTTGTCCTTGGGCGGCTACATGACGCTGGCATTCAACCTCGCGCGTCCGGAGCGCGTCGCCGCGCTGATGCTGTTTGACACCGGCCCCGGCTACAAAAAAGACGGCCCGCGCGAGGAATGGAACAAGATGACCGGCAGCATGGCGAAAGCGCTCGAGACCAAGGGCCTTGCCGCGGCCGGCGCCGGACCGGAAGCTACCCTCGCGCATCATCGCAGCGCACAAGGCCTCGCGCATGCGTCGCGCGGGATGCTCGCGCAATCGGATGGGCGCGTCATCGAGTCATTGCCATCGATCAAGGTGCCGACGCTGGTGTTAGCGGGCGCCAAGGATGTGCAATTCCTCGCGGCGACGGATTATATGGCGGCGAAAATCCCCGGCGCCGAAAAAGTGATCCTCGCGGATGCGGGCCACGCGGCGAACATCGATCAGCCCGCGGCATTCAACAAGGCGGTGCGGGCGTTCCTCGATCGCGCCACCGGGTAGCTCCAGGCCATTGCTGATCCCCTCGCCCGATGGGCGAGGTTTTACAGTCTTTTCCTCGTAGGGTCGTTCGCGGACGCCCCGTTAGAATCTTCAGATCGCTTTGGTCCTCATCGGGATCCCCGCCGGCGGATCGGGTTGCCTTGGATGCGGGATGGCCCAACGCCCTTCCGTGCAGGCGAACGCGGATAATATCGGCGAAAGACCATCGTTATCACAGAAAAGGTGCGCTGCGCGGATGGCAGATTCTATCGGGGCGTTCGCGAATGCCCCCTACGGTTCGAAGGTGGTTACCGTTTCCCCGATGCTGGTGTCGAACGGAACAAAGCCTATCGGGTCCGAGGGGTGCTGACAGGCAGTGCGAACCGTCCCCGGCCATCCGCGATGGCAAAAATGGTAGGGGGCGTTCGCGAACGCTCCGTTTGAATCCTCAGATGGCTTTGGTCCTCATCTGGATCACTGCCGGCGGATCGGATTGTCCTGGATGCAGGATGGCCCAGCGGTCTCCGTCCAGGCGGCACGCGGGTAATATCAGTGGAACAACGTCCGTGATCGTCAAGAAAGACCGCTGCGCGGATGGCGGATTCTAACGGGGCGTTCCCGAACGCCCCCTACGGTTCCGAGGTGGTGCCGTTTCCCGATATTGGTGGCGAGCGGAGCGGCGTCTATCGGTTTCGTGGGTGCTGACAATTTCCAGAATCTGGTTTCTTTTGTCGACGCTGGTATCGCGTGAACCGTCGTCAGCAATCCACGATGGTAAAAATGGTAGGGGGCGTTCGGGAACGCTCCGTTAGAATCCTCAGATGGCTTTGGTCCTCATCGGGACCCCCGCCGGCGGATCGGGTTGCCCTGGATGCGGGGATAGGCCCAGCGGCCTTCCGTGCAAGCGAATGAGGATAATATTGGCGAAAAACCATCGTCATCACAGAAAAGGTGCGCTGCGCGGATGGCAGATTCTATCGGGGCGTTCGCGAATGCCCCCTACGGTTCGAAGGTGGTTACCGTTTCCCCGATGCTGGTGTCGAACGGAACAAAGCCTATCGGGTCCGAGGGGTGCTGACAGGCAGTGCGAACCGTCCCCGGCCATCCGCGATGGCAAAAATGGTAGGGGGCGTTCGCGAACGCCCCGTTAGAATCCTCAGATGGCTTTGGTCCTCCTCGCTATCGTGGAATTTTCGGCATCGTCACGCCAGCGGCTCGAAAGCTGCCCATTGGCCGCAATCCGTGACCGATAGCGCCAGATATTTGCGCCTGCCAGGGAAGTTTTCGGTCAAATCGTCATATAACGGGTCAAAATCGCTGCTTGACACAACCCAGTCTTGGAATCAGATTAGCACAGCTTTAGTCTCACATTAGAATAGTTTGCGGTTGTAGCGATTTGGTCGATAGACGATTCGGCGTTTCTGGAAGGGGAATGGGAGAAAAATCTAATTCGGGGAGAGATTCAGCATGAAGTTTAAAACAGGTCTCGTGCTCTCACTCGGCGTGGTGCTGGTTTTGGGCCTCGCTCAGGGCATCGGCTATGCACAGGTCAAACCCGGCGACATGATCACCATACAAAATGCCGCCAAGGTGAAGGACATCGTTTCGCCCGGAACCTACTACAAAATCATGAAGGGAATGTCGATGAAGATCATTCCCACCGGGCGTATCGATTGGCCGCCGCCCTACAAGGACGCCACCGAAAAGTATTCCGGGCAGGTCAGGATTTCATCCGATCGGCGCGGCATCGTTGGCTATGTGGCGGGACTTCCATTCCCAATGCTGGACCTGAATGATCCCGACGTCGCCACCAAGATCATGTGGAACAATGCGTTCCGGCCGATCTTCACCGATGACTACGACCTCCGTTTCTTCGATTGCGAAAGCGTGTATGGAGAGGCCGGCAAAAAGCAGACCTTCCAGACCGCGAATTTCCAGGTCGGTCATTATGCCGGATATAACCTGGTTGGCCGTACCGAGGTCGAGCCGCTGCCGTTCGATCCCGATTTCAAGCAAACGCATCGCTACTGGCTGTTCGGGCTGTATCCGATTCTAGCGCCCGCGGAAATCAAGGGAACCGGCTTCGTGCGCTGGCGCTATCAAGATCCGATGAAGGGCGACGACGTGTGGGCGTTCCTGCCCGCGACGCGCCGCCTGCGCCGGCTCAACGAGACCAGCTTGAGCGATTCGACCGCGCCCGGGACCTCGGCGCATGCCTGGGATCCGGACCATTACACCGGCTTCAACGCCAAGAACGAGGAATACAATTACAAGCTGCTCGGCGACCGATCGATGCTCACGGTCGCGGAAGCGATTCATTCACCCGAGATCCGCTGCGATACGGACAACGGCGCGAGCGCTTGCCCCGAGGGTTGGGAGCTCCGCAACAACTATGTGGTCGAGGCCACCCCCACCCCGGATCGCGCTTCCGGCGCGCGCGATTCCAAAACCATTGTGTACATCGATTCAGAATTGTGGTTTCCGCTCGACGCTAACGTGTACGATCGGCGCGGCGAGTTACACATCAGCAACATTCACATGGTCGCCTACCGCGATCGCCCGGTGCCGGACGCCAAGGTGGCGATTTATCCGTTCAAGCGCCTGTTCGTAGTCGGCGCGGTGTCGACCGACGTCCAGTCGGGCCTGGCAACGATGTGCTATTTGCCTGGAATCGATACCCCGGAGCGCGAGTGCTGGTACATCAACATGGGAGCAGTGGATAAGGCCTTCTTCCAGCCGCAAGCGATGGAAATGGCAGCCGGCCGGTAGCAGCTAGTCCACCAGTCATTAAGGTCACACTTTCAACCTCGGGTGCGGGCGCGATGCCGCACCCGAGTTAGTTTTGGTCCTGGCGTTCGCTGTTGAGCCGATCCATCTCTTCCTGATGGCGCTGCTCTTCCTGCTCCCGCTGATAGTCGTTCTGCTGCCGTTGCTCTTCCATCTGCTGCTGTTGCTGTTCCTGCTGATAGCGTTCCTGTTGCTCAGCATCTTCATCGCGCTGGCGTGCCTGATCTGCCTCATACTGGGCATTGTCGTCGTCGGCGAGCGCACGCCCAGGACCGAATTGACCGAATGCTAACCGATGGTTTGCAATCATCGGTGCGGAAGCGATCGTCAGTACCGCTAATACGGCTACGGTGAGGAAACGCAGTGTCCTCATTTTCCTACCTCCGAAAAGAAATCTACTCGACCGCCTGTTTCAGCAGTGCTCCGACGCCGGCGATGTTGCTGGTCAGTTCCTCGGGGAATTGATGGCGCCGCTGCAAAGAGGCATCGGAGGGCTCCTACTGGCTCGGACGAATTGCTCTCAAACAGAGGTTATTCCAAAGCGCGCGCGTACTTCCAGAATGTATCGCCGCACCTGAGAAATCAGCCGAAACAGCATTCTAACTGCATAGGAAAGGCAACCCACGGTTCATGTCGGTCTCGCGCGCAATCTTTGGCCGATTCATCGGATGGCGGCCGCGCATTTGCAAATCGAGTACACCTTCGCATTCTGCGAGGCTGGCTTGGATAAAAGAACGTCAAACGCAACGATAATCTACCGGCACGCTTCTCGCTTTGCATTTTCGGACTCGCGGGTCCAGAATTATTTGAGCGGTTGCATCGTCTAACTTAGGTTCCTCGAACGCTGGCGCATTAGTGCGCCCATTTCGCTATCCGATCGTGCTTTCTTCGATTTTTTTACGTCGCCGCAAAGGCGGTCTTAGCTCGGAGCTTTCCTGCATATGATGGCGCTGGTTCGTCTGGCCCTTCGTCGGCCTATTTCCGTAGCTGTTATGGCGCTCCTAATGCTGGTTTTGGGCGTCTTGTCGTTCGAAATGATGAACGTCGACATCTTTCCAGCGATCAACCTGCCGGTCGTCCTCGAAGTTTGGAATTACCCCGGACTTTCCGCGCTTCAAATTGAACGACGGATGGTTTGGATCAGCGAAAGGGCTGCATCAACTACAGTGAACGGCATCGAGCATATCGATTCCGAATCGATGAACGGCCTCGGCATCCTGAAGATTTATTTCTATCCCGGCTCCGATATCGGTGGCGCGATCGCGCAAATCACCAGCGTCTCGGAATCGATACTTTCCCAGCTGCCGCGCGGTACCGTGCCACCCCAAGTGATCTCCTATGACGCGGCGAACGTGCCGGTCGCGCAGCTCAACATCTTCAGCGACACGCTCACCGAACCGCAGCTGTTCGATTACGGGCTGAACTTTATCCGCATCCAGCTTTTTACGATTCCCGGATTTTCCAGCCCTGCGCCGCTCGGCGGTGTGCAGCGCGCGGTGATGGTGAACCTCGACCCAACGACGCTCTATGCGAATGGTCTGTCGCCAGCTGACGTTGGTAATGCGCTCGCCGCGGCCAACGTCGTGATCCCATCGGGCACCGCGAAGATGGGCGATTACGAATACGACGTCGACCTCAACATGAGCCCCAACACGGTGCCCGATTTCAACAAGCTTCCCATCAAGGTCACCAACGGAACGCCGATCCATGTCGGTGACGTCGCGCCGGTCTCCGATACGCATCAGCCGCAGACCAATGTGGTGCGCGTCGACGGCCAGCGCGGAACCTACCTAATGGTCATCAAGCATGCCGATGCTTCCACTCTCACTGTAGTTGACTATGTTAAACAGAAGCTGCCCCAAATCCTCGCCTCCGCGCCCAAGGGCCTCCAGATGTCCCTCACCTTCGACCAGTCCACCTTCGTCCGAGGCGCCCTCGTCGAGGTGGTCCGCGAATCGGTCATCGCCGCGGTATTAGTTGCGCTGATGGTGCTCGTCTTCATCGGCTCGCCCCGCAGCACCCTTATCGTCATCACGTCGATACCGCTCTCGATTCTCACCGCGATCGTCCTCCTCAAGCTCACCGGCCAAACCCTCAACATCATGACCCTCGGTGGCCTCGCACTCGCCGTCGGGATGCTCGTCGATGACGCCACCGTCGAGGTCGAGAACATCCATCGCAATCACGCGATGGGCAAGCCGCTGCTGGTCGCGATCCTCGATGGCGCCCATCAGATTGCCACTCCGACCCTGGTCGGCACGCTTTCCATCTGCATCGTCTTTTTCCCGGTCGCGCTGCTCTCCGGCGTCGCGAAGTTCCTCTTCACCCCGCTCGCCTTCGCGGTCGTCTATGCGATGCTGACCTCGTACCTCCTCTCGCGAACCCTGGTCACGACCATGGCTCATTATCTGCTCGCGCAGGAGTCCGAGGCTCATGAAGGTCCGGGCCGCTGGGATCGTTTCGTGCGATGGTTCGATACGGGGTTCAACAAATTCCGCGATCGCTACCGCGAACTGCTCGCGATGTTCATCGCGCGCCGCGCCTTCGGACTTATCTGCGTGGCCATCGTGGTAGTCGCCTCGATGGGCCTGTTGCTGGTTACCGGCGAAGATTTCTTTCCCACCGTCGATGCCGGCATGATGCGTCTGCACGTCAAGATGCCGAGCGGCACCCGCATCGAGCACACCGAGTTCATCGTCGATCGGCTCGAAAAGGAAATTCGCAGCGTCGTTCCACCCGCGGAAATCCAGAGCATCAGCGATAACATCGGACTGCCGATTTCCTATGACCTCGCCTTCTACCAGACCGACAGCACCGGCCCGCAGGATGCCGACGTGCTGATCCAGTTGAAGCCCAAGCATCAGCCCACTGCGATGTATGAGGACAAGATTCGCGACTTGCTCGCGCGCGACTTCCCCCAGGTGACCGGATATTTCCAGGCCGCCGATATTGTAAGCCAGGTGCTGAACTTCGGCTTGCCCGCCGCGATCGACACGCAGATTACCGGCAACAATCTCCAGAGCGATTTCAAGCTCGCCTCGCGGCTCAAACAGCGGATGCAACTCATTCCCGGTCTGGTCGATGTGCGCGTCGCGGAACCGCTCGACTATCCCGCGTTCCAGGTCAATGTCGATCGGGATCGCGCGCTGGAGCTCGGGGTTACCGAGTCGGATGTCGCCTCCAGCATGCTCACCGCGCTCAGCGGCAACAGCCTGTTGCAGCCCGACTACTGGCTCGACCCGGTCAGCGGCGTCAATTACACCGTCGTCTCGCAGTCGCCGCAGCACTTTATCGATTCGGTCGCGGCGCTGGAGAACATTCCGATTATCGGCTCCTCGGCCAGCACCACCGCTTCAGCGACCAATTCCTCCACGATGAACGTCTCGACCACCGACACCGGCGCGCCAATATCTCCCGCGCCTGCCAATGCGGTCACGCCGCCGAGTCAGGTGCTGGGTAACGTGGCTACCGTCGTACACGACGTCGATCCTTCGGTCATCGCGCATTACACCGTGCAGCGCGTGATGGATGTCAACGCCGGCGTCTCCGGCCGCGATCTCGGCAGCGTCAGCAACGCCGTTCAGCGCGAGATCAATCAACTCGGCCAGCTTCCGCCCGGCACCCAAATCAGCATTCGCGGACAGAGCCAGGCGATGAAGCAATCTTTCACCACCCTCGAGTTGGGCATCCTCCTCGCGATCCTGCTGGTCTATCTGCTGATGGCGGCGAATTTTCAGTCCTGGCTCGAACCGCTCATCATCATGATGGCGGTGCCAGGTGCGCTGGCCGGCGTGCTGTGGATGCTGGTGATCACCCGTACTACCATCAATGTCGAATCGCTGATGGGCGCGATCATGGCCATCGGGGTCGCGGTCGCCAACGGTAATTTGTTGATCACTTTCGCCAATGAATTGCGCGAAGAAGGCTACGGTCCGGTGGAAGCGGCGATCGAGGCCGGGCGCATCCGCCTGCGGCCAATTCTGATGACGGCGCTCGCCATGATTCTGGGAATGTTGCCGATGGCGCTGGCGCTGGGCGAAGGCGCCGAACTCAACGCTCCACTCGGGCGCGCCGTCATCGGAGGATTGATTGCCGCGACCGCCATGACGCTGTTCGTGGTGCCCGCGGTGTACTCGGTTCTCAGCCGCACTTTGAAAGGAAAGAAGGAACGCGATCAGGAGATCGAAGCGGTCTCGATGCCCGGTGCTTAAGGATGTGCTTAAGGATCTCATGGAACACACAGAAAACACTGAAGACGACCCTAAACAGTACCAGGGACCACGGCCGGGAAAACTGTTCGCTCTCGGCCTCGTGGTCGCCGCGGTGGTGGTCGTCGCGCTAACCGCAGGACTGGTGCTGGGCCACGACCTGATCGTGAAGCGGCAAACCTCGCAACTCGCCGATCGCGCGGCACAGGGACGCAACGTTCTGGTCGCCAGGGTTTTCGAGCGGCCAACCTCGCGCTCGATGGAACTGCCCGCGACCATTCACGGCTACATCGAGGCTGCCCTTTACGCCAAAGTGGCCGGCTACATGAAGACCATCGACGTCGACAAAGGCGATCGCGTGCAGCAGGGGCAGGTTATCGCCATCCTTGAAACCCCCGATCTGGACAAACAGGTCGCGGACGCCAAGGCGGCCTACTGGCTGCAAGTGGTCACCGACCGGCGCGAACAAGCGCTGGTCCGCGAGGGCGTCATCGCACAGCAGGAGGCCGACACCTCCAGCGCCACCATGCTGGAAGCCAAGGCGACCTACGAGCAGTTGCTCGCGGAGCAAAGCTACAAGGAAATCACCGCCCCCTTCGATGGTATTGTGACCGCGCGCTACGTGGATCCCGGCGCGCTGATCCCACAAGCCACCACCACGGCCAATGGCGTTCCGATCATCTCGGTCGCAACCGTTTCGCCCTTGCGCGTGTATGCCGAAGTGCCGCAGAACCTCGCGCTATGGGTCAAGAATGGCGACGCGGTGACTATCGTCAGCGATGAACTAGTGGGCAGGAAATTCACCGGTACCGTGATGCGCCATCCGGAGGCGCTCGACACCACCAGCCGCACGATGCTGGTCGAGGTGGATTTGCCCAACAAGGATCGCGCGCTGTTCCCCGGCATGTATGCGCACCTCGACATCACGGTTGATACGGCGGGGGCCGCGGGCAGCATGGTGCGTGACGATGCGCTGGTATTTCGCGACAACAAGGTCTTCGTACCGATCGTTCGCGACAACCATCTGCATCTGGTGCCGGTGAAGCTCGGCTATGACAACGGCAACATGGTGGTGGTCGAGGGTGACATCCACGGCGACGACCTGGTGGCGCTCAATGTGGGCCAAGCCGCCACCGACGGCGAGGTGGTGCATCCGGTGTACGCGCAGAATTGATGCGAAGGATGCGATGAGGACCGAAGCGATCTGAGGATTCTAACGGGGCGTTCCCGAACGCCCCCTACCATTTTTACCATCGCGGATTTTTGACGACTGTTCGCACGACACCAAGATCAACAAAAAAATTTCTCGAAAACTGGTCAGCACAACCTCGAACCCGCAGGCACGTTTTCGCTGCCCACCCGGATTGGGAAACGGCACCGCCTCGGAACCGTAGGGGGCGTTCGCGAACGCCCCGTTAGAATACCCCATCCGCGCAGCGGTCCTTCTTTATGATCGGGGTCGTTTGCCGCCGATATTTACCGCGTGCGCCCCGCACGGAGGCCGCTGGGCCATCCAACATCCGAGACAATCCGATCCGCCGACGGGGATCCAGATGATGACCAAGGCAATCTGAAGATTCTAACGGGGCGTTCCCGAACGCCCCCCTACCATTTTTGCAATCGTGGATTAACGAGGAAGGTTCACGCTGTAAGAAATGTCACCACCCGAATCGCGAAACGGCACCGGCTCCGAACCGTAGGGGGCGTTCGCGAACGCCCCGTTAGAATCCCCCATCCGCGCAGCGGTCCTTCCTCTACGATCGCGGCGTTCAACCGCAACGATGGGCCGTTAGGACGCGTTTCATCCTACCCTCAGGATAACCAATCCGCTGGGTGAGGATGATAGGGATCAAGGCAATCTGAAGATTCTAACGGGGCGTTCCCGAACGCCCCCTACCATTTTTGTCATCGTGGATTAACGAGGAAGGTTCACGCTGTAAGAAATGTCACCACCCGAATCGCGAAACGGCACCGGCTCGGAACCGTAGGGGGCGTTCGCGAACGCCCCGTTAGAATCCCCCATCCGCGCAGCGGTCCTTCTTTATGATCGGGGTCGTTTGCCGCCGATATTTACCGCGTGCGCCCCCCACGGAGGCCGCTGGGCCATCCAACATCCGAGACAATCCGATCCGCCGACGGGGATCCAGATGATGACCAAGGCAATCTGAAGATTCTAACGGGGCGTTCCCGAACGCCCCCTACCATTTTTGTCATCGTGGATTAACGAGGAAGGTTCACGCTGTAAGAAATGTCACCACCCGAATCGCGAAACGGCACCGCCTCGGAACCGTAGGGGGCGTTCGCGAACGCCCCGTTAGAATCCTCATCCGCGCAGCGGTCCTTCCTCTACGATCGCGGCGTTCAAACCGTAACGATACGGCGAATCCACATTCGCAGCGATGGACCGTTACAACGCATTCTAACCTACATTCAGGACAACCAATCCGCTGGGGTGAGGATGATAAGGGACCAAAGCAATTTGAAGATTCTATCGGGGCGTTCCCGAACGCCCCCTACCATTTGTTCAATCGTGGATTACCGACGAAGGTTCACGACGGCATCAACGTAGACGACAGAAACCGGATTCTTGAAATTTTCCGCACAACCTCGAACCCGGATCGCGAAACGGCACCGTCTCGGAACCGTAGGGGGCGTTCGCGAACGCCCCGTTAGAATCCGCCATCCGCGCAGCGCACCTTCCCCTATGATCACGGCCGTTTTCCACTGATATTTACCGCGTGCGCCCGAATTTCCCACGACGACACAACCTTCGGTTGCCGGACTTTGACTATGCGTCCGAAGGCCTATATTTCGTGACAATTTGTACGCATCGGAGAATCCATCTTTTCGGTAACGTCGCCGATGACATTATGATCCTCAGCGACGCGGGAACGATCGTGGATCAAATCTGGTCGGAAATGTTCCGCTGGGCCGAAGACACCCAAACCTGGATCGTCATGCCGAATCATCTGCACGGTGTCGTCGCCATCCCTGACCCAGATGAGGCCGCGCGGAAGCCGTTGGGGCGAATGATCGCGGCGTTCAAAACCGTATCGACCAGGCGCATCCGCGCGCTGCACCCCGCACCTGACGGTCCCGTTTGGCAGCGCTATTTCTACGAACACATCATCCGCAGCAATCGATCGTTGGAACGTATTCTCTCCTACATCCAGGACAACCCCATCCGCTGGCGTGAGGATCCCGAGAATCCGACGCGAGCGATGAAGACCAAAGCCATCTGAAGATTCTAACGGGGCGTTCCCGAACGCCCCCTACCAGTTTTACCATCGTGGATTGCTGACGACGGTTCACGCTGCAGAAACCTCGAATCCGATAGACGCCACGCTCGCCATCCGGATCGGGAACCGGCACCCCCTCCGGAACCGTAGGGGGCGTTCGCGAACGCCCCGTTAGAATCCGCCATCCGCGCAGCGCACCTTCCCTTTATTTTGGGCGATACGCGTTGCTTCCCGATGAAAAATCGTTTACCTCACGATAGATAATCGAGAGATATCGGGGGGATCACCGAATCTTGTCATCCAATTCCGCGCGCGCGAGGATTCTCGCCCGACGCATCGATCAGCGGCGCGTTTCCAAATTCGCCCATGGCGCCGCGATAGCATTGATAGGCTGGTACCTGATGGTGCCGCCACTGCCCAAACCCAACGCATCGCTCTCGCGATGGAAAATTCTGAAGCTCCTCGAGTCAGAGGCCGAGTGCCAGGCACATCGGAAGAAGATGCTGCGCGAAGTGGATGACGACGAGACCGGAGAAGCCGCCGTGATCACCTTCGAGACGCCGCAGGGTGAGAAACAGTTCGCTGCGCGGGCGGCGAGTTGCATCGACACCAAGGACCCGCGTCTTCACCTCCGCAATCTTCTGCATCGGCACGCGCAACCCAAGCCGGAAAATTAATTGATCGCGAGGCTGGCGAAGGAGACCGCCGAGCCGGTGTCGGGCTCCATCGCGATGCCGTACTTGAGCAGCTCTGCGCGATGGCCCTGGAGCAGCTCGAGCTGGGTGTACATCGGCGAGAGACCGCAAATCCGGCGCGCGTCGCGATCCTTCAAAATGTCGCCGAAGAAGCCCTCCGGATCGCCGCGCTTGATAAACTCGATGAGGCCCAGGTCCTCACCTTTGACGCGCTCGGCCACGGCCTCATCGGCGGTGAAAGTATCGCCGAATTTGCGCCCGATGTGCGCGAAGTCCACTCCCGCGACGATCAGGGTGCGGCGCTTCTCACCCGCGAGCGCTTCCCTGACCGCCTCGACGAAGGATGCCACGCGCGGATCATTGCCGGGCGTGGTCCCGCTCAGGACCATCTCATGGAACGAGCTGACCAGGATCGGCGCGACGGTGAACTCGCGATTGCCGAGCGCCCACTTCAGGAACAGCGCCTGGAACTCAATCGAATGCTCATTGCGATGGAGCAGCTCATCGGCGAAGAGATCGCCTCGATAGCGCGCCGACAGCCGATCGATAAATTCCGCGTCGGTCTTCACCGCACCGAACGGCGTCGCATAATTCTTTTTGGTCGCGCTGAACAGTTCGGGCCCGGAACCATAGTGCGAGGTGCCCAGGATGATGATCAGCTCGGGTGCGTCGTGCGCCTTCAAATGCCCATAGGCATGCGCGTAGGCAGCCGCGCCTCGGCGCGGATCGATGTGCGGCGCGATGAGGCCGGCAAGCGCGCCCTCGCGGCGTGGCAGCTCGGTCGTGCCAGGACCCTCGGGGCCGGCAAAAAATCCCTCGATCTCTTTTTGGAGCGGCGCAGGCTCCTTGGCGTAGCAGGCGCCCGCGTGAACCGCCGGACGATCGGGACTCGATAGAAAATCCTCGCGCACGCGGCGCACCCGCTCGGCGAACTTCGGCGAATCGAGGAAGTAGCCGTCATCCAAAGTCGCGATCAGATCGGTCAATTTGTCGAGCGGAAGATTCTCGCCGAAGCGCTTGACGAACGCGCCCTGGATCTCGCGCGTATCGTTGCGCCCGTCGAACAGCGTGATGATGAAGTACGCGCCCATCCCGAGCAGAATCGGCTCGGGGGCGAGGCCGGTCGGATCGCGCAGGCAGATGTAGGTCTGCTGTTGCTGTTCAATCGGAAATGCTTCGACGGGGCGAATCCGCGGCTTATCCATCTTATCGTGAGGCTGGTCCCTGCGTTTACAGATGCTACGGGCTTTGTAAAACTCCGGCAACCCGAGTCCGTCGCGCAGAGAAAACCGGATGCCTGACAAATCTCGCCGCCGCGAGGCGCTGACTGGATCGCGTGCGCGTCGCGCCAAGCCGCCGACCGCGTCGCGCTTCAAAGTTGCGCGCATCGAGGACCTCCAGCCCGGAGATTCGATGAAGTTCCTGCTGCCGATTCGCGGCGCCGACGAGGAATGCTTCCTCATCAACTTCAACGGCGAGTTTCATGCCTACGTCAATCGATGCCGCCATGTGCCGATGCCGATGGATTGGGTCGACAATCAATTCTTCGCCGAAGAGGGCCGCTACCTGATGTGCCAGACCCACAACGCCTACTACGAGCCGGGCAGCGGCGAATGTATCGCGGGGCCGGCGAGCGCGTGCGGAAAATTTCTCTATCGGGTGCCGCTCGAGATCAAGGACGAGATCATCTATGCGACACCTCCGCAGGAGGAATTCGCCGACGACGGAATCTAATGAGAGCGGGGCGCGAGGCTATTCGTATTCGTCGCCGAAGTGTGCGCGCACGATGCGCGCCTTCAGATACTCCAGCGTACCCAGATCCTCGACGATGTCGCCGCCGGTATCATAGAAGAACAGTTCCCCGTTCTTGGTGCGGCCGACCGCGATAATCCATTCGAGATCATCCCGATCTTCGAGCAGATAATTGATGGTCTGCGCTACTCCGCGACCAGGAATTATCGTGATCTTCGGCCGGGTGAGCTTTTCCTTTTCCTGTTTGGGCATCGCCTTTGATTCTACCCTCTGGCGGGAAGGTCCGGGAGCGACCTGCCCTACATTAAGAACGCGCCGCCAACTAAGTCAATAGCAGGTGCGCAGCGATCTCCGCATGATGCGTATTTGGGAAGAAATCGAAGGCACGAATTCGTTGCGCGCGATAGCCCGCCTCGATCAAAACCCGCACATCGCGCGCGAGCGTGGCGACATCGCATGAGACATAGATGATCGAGCGCGGATGCAACTTGATGATGGGCGTCATCAGCTCGACCGCGCCGGTCCGCGGCGGATCGAGGATCACCACCTCAGGACGATACTTCGCGCGCATGAGAAAATTGACCGCCTCGATCGCCTTGCCCGCGATGAATTTGGCCTCCGCGAGGCCGAGCCGCTGCGCATTCATCGTTGCCGCGGCAATCGCGAGCCCGTCCGCATCGACGCCGTTGACGATCGCTCCTCGACGCGCCGCCGGCAGACTCAAGTTTCCCGCGCCGCAAAAAATATCCAGCACGCGCATCTCGCGCTCGATCGCCGCCATCTCCATCACGGTCGCGACCAGCTTGCGATTTTGCGCGTGATTCACCTGGCTGAAGAGATCCGCATCGACGACGATATCCAGTCCATCCTCGACGCTGATGGTGACCGCGGGATCGCCAATAACCTTGCGTTCGCGCCCACTCCTCAAAATGATGCCCTGGATTGATGCGTCGCGGTCGAGAATCTGGCGCGCGCGCTCAACTTCCGCCGATGACGGCGGCTTGCGCGTCGTCGCGCTGATGACCTCGCGCGCGCCGCTAGCGACAACCTCGATCTCGTCCAGATTCCGTCCCAGTGCCGCGGCGAACGCATACGGCAACCGCAGTCCGGGCGCGGCCACCATGCATCGATCGATCTCCACCAGCGCGTTACTCCCGAGCTGATAGAATCCGAGCTTGCCCTCGCGTCCCACCTTGAGCCGGATGCGCGAGCGATAGCCGAATTCCTCGGGCGCGGGCTCGATGAGATCATCGGCGCCGACCTCGATGCCTGCGCGTCGCAATCCCGCCGCGATCAGTTCGGCCTTGGCGCGTAGCTGCGCGGGGTAGTTGAGATGTTGCCAGTCGCATCCGCCACAGCGCGGGAGGAAGGGGCAGGGCGGCTGGCGCCGATCCGGCCCCGGCGCGATCACGCGTTCGACCTGTGCGATCGAAAAATCTTTCCGGCGCGACGCAATCCTGACTTCGAGGCGATCGCCGGGCGCGGCATTCGGGACCATCACGGCAGTCCCATCCATGCGCGCGACCGCATAGGGCCCGAACGTCATCGCATGCACTTCGATTTCAGGCATTTAAAAGGCGCGTCCTACAACCTAGTTTATTGAGTGCGGACAACCGCGGATAGAGAGGTTACTGCCAGTGGCGACCGGATCTGACCTGAATCAACTTATCGAGGCGCCTCCTTCGGGCGAGGACGCCCGGCGGCTGGCGATTTTCGCCGAGCGGCTGTTTGCACGCGCCACGCCCGAATTCGTGCAGCGAACCGCGGGCGACCGCCAGGCCGCGATCTCGCGCGCGGGCCTGGAATTCTTCAGCCATCGAGACCAGGCCGTCGCGGTGCGAGTAACCAGCGGCGCCGACGACGATGGAACCCTGGTCGAGACCCTCACTCCCGATTGCGCGTTCATCGTCGACAGCCTGCTCGCGTATTTTCATGCGATCGGCGCGCCGGTCCGCGAGATGTTGCACCCGGTGTTCCGGGTCGCGCGCGACAGCTCGGGAAATATCCAGGCATTGGAGACTGGTGGGCTGCGCGAAGGCCCCGAGTCCTACGTTCGGGCCGAACTCGTGATCCATACGACCTCGCAACGCGCCGAGGAGATGGCGAACGAAGTTCGCGCGGTGCTGACCGAGGTCCGCCGGGCGGCTGACGATTTCGAGCGGATGTCCGAACGCGCGCTGCAGATCTGCGATGAAACCGCGGCGGTGCGCGAGCTGGTCGAGATGCGCGAATTTCTCCGCTGGCTGGTGCGCGGCGGGTTCGTTTTCCTCGGCTACCGTCGCTATCGGGTCGAGACCCGCAACGGTGCGCGGGTCCTCGCGGCCGACCTGGAGTCCGGTGCGGGAATTTTGGGCGACTATCCCGAGTCCCGGTTCGCGCCGCCCAGCCCGATCGATGAGTTCAGCGAGGGTGAACTGAGTTTGCTCTTCGACGGACCGCCGCTGACGATCACCAAAACCAGCATCGATTCGCACGTGCACCGCCGCCGTGCGATGGACAGCATCATGGTTCGCCGCGTCGCGCCGAGCGGCAAAGTGGTCGGCTTCGATCGCTTCGTCGGGCTGTTCACCTCCAAGGCTTTCGCCGAAGAGGCGGAACACATTCCGATTCTGCGCGCCAAACTGAATGAGGTGATCAAGGCGGAAGGCGCTACGCCCGGCTCGCATGACTTCAAGGAAATCGTCGCCGCGTTTAACAGTTTTCCCAAGGAAGAACTGTTTCGCGGCTCCATCGATGAGCTGCGAAATCAGATCCGCCTGCTGATCGAAACCAAGGCCGACGCCACGGTTCGCCTCAGCGTGCTGTCCGATCAGAGTCGGCGGCAGGTGGTCGCGCTGGTCCTGATGCCCCGCGAGGCGTTCTCGGCCGAAGTCCGCCAGCGGATTCAGCACGTGCTCCAGGACCGTCTCAAGGGCAAGCTGCTCTACTATTATCTCGCGATGGGCGAGGACTACACCGCGCGCCTGCATTTCTGCTTTTACGCGCAGCCCCCCTCCGCCGCGCTGGTGCGTAAGGTCGAAGCTGAAATCGCGGCACTCGCGCGCACCTGGGACGATCGCCTGCGCGAGCTGTTCGGGCAGAAATTCGGCCCCACCCGCGCCCACGAGATGCTCGCGCGATGGGGCCTCGCGTTCGGGCCTCAATACAAGGCCGTTTTTGATGTCGAGCGCGCGGCCGCCGATGCCGAACACATCGAGCGGCTGGTCCGCGGTAGTGGCATCGAGGTCGAGCTGAACAGCGTGGTTCCTGACGGCACGGCCGGGGAGGCCTGCGAACTGAGAATGTATGCGCTCGGCGACGCGCCGATTCTTTCCGAGCTGATGCCGACGCTGCAAAACTTCGGCATCCGCGTGCTCTCGGAAGACGCGCATCAGTTGTCGCCGCTGCTGGACGGCAAGCCCACCGGGACGACGATTGAATCATTTCTGGTCCAAGGTCCCGAAGGGAGTTCCGCTGCAAAAGATGCCCGGCGTCTCGATGCTCGCCGACGCAATCGTCGCGGTACGCAGCGGCAATGCGGAGAGCGATCCGCTCAACGCGCTGGTGTTGACTGCGGGACTCAGGTGGCGCGAGGTCGCGCTGTTGCGCGGGTATCTGAGCGCGGCTTTCCAAATGCGTTTGGCGCCCGCCCGTCCAGCACTTCGCCGCGTGCTCCTGGGGCATCCGGAACTCGCGCACATTCTCATCGACCTGTTCTTCGCGCGGCTCGATCCGAACCTCCCGAACCTTCCGAATTTGCAGGTCCCCGCGCAAAAAGACGGCGCGCTGGAAAGCGCGGGCTCCCCAACCACCGCCGAGGAGCTCAAGGCGCGCTATCTCGAACGGCTCAACGCGGTCGACAACATCGCCGACGATCGCACCGCGCGGGCGGTGCTCTCGATGGTCGAGGCCACCACCCGCACCAACTATTTTCTTCCGGTGCCGCAGCCTCATCCTTACCTCACGCTTAAATTCGAGAGCGCGAAAATTCTTGGGCTGCCCGATACGGCGCCGCTGTACGAAATTCATGTCAACAGCCCGCGAATGGAAGGCTGCCATCTGCGCGCGGGCAAGGTGGGGCGGGGCGGAATCCGTTTCAGCGATCGTCCGGACGACTTCCGCACCGAAATTCTCGGTCTGATGAAAACCCAGACCGTCAAGAACGCGGTCATCGTGCCGACCGGCGCGAAGGGCGGATTCATCGTGAAGCAGGCGGCCGGGCAGCCGGCAACCTCCAACGACGGTGTCGAGGCCTATAAGACGCTGATCACCGCGATGCTCGAGGTCAGCGACAACCTCACCGACCACGGCCTCGAGCATCCGTCGCGCGTGACCGTCCTCGATGATGACGGCGCGTACCTGGTGGTGGCCGCCGACAAGGGCACCGCGAGTTTTTCGGACCTCGCCAACGACCTCGCGATCGCGCGCGGCTTCTGGCTCGGCGACGCGTTCGCCTCGGGTGGCGAGCACGGCTACGACCACAAGAAGATCGGCATCACCGCGCGCGGCGCATGGGAATCCGCCCGCCGCCATCTGCGCGAGATCGGCCGCGATCCGCTGCGCGGCAAGCCGGTGACGCTGATCGGCATCGGCGACATGTCCGGCGACGTGTTCGGCAATGGCCTGATCTACTCGAACAACCTGAAGTTGATCGCCGCCTTCGATCATCGCCACATCTTTATCGATCCGGATCCCGATCCCGCGGTCAGCTTCGAGGAGCGCAAACGTCTGTTCGAGCTCCCCCGTTCGAGCTGGGCCGACTACAACCCCGCGCTGATCAGCCAAGGCGGCGGGGTTTTCAAGCGCGGCCTCAAGCGCATCGAATTGAGTCCCGAAATCCGCGCCGCGCTCAGCACCGATGCCGCGGCGCTCGACAGCGAGAACCTGATTCGCGTGATTCTGCGCGCACCAGTCGAGATGCTCTACAACGGCGGCATCGGCACTTACGTTCGCGGGAGCGATGAGACCGATGCTGACGTCGGCGACCACAGCAACGATTCCTGCCGGATCACCGGCAAAGAATTGCGCACAAAAATCGTGGTCGAGGGCGGCAACCTCGGCTTCACCCAGCGCGCGCGCAATGAATACGCACTGGCCGGCGGAATGATTAACACCGACGCGATCGACAATTCTGCCGGCGTCGACACTTCGGACCACGAGGTCAATCTAAAGATTCTTCTTGAACCCGCAGTGAAACGGGAAAGCTTGCCGTTCCGGGAACGCAATGAGGTTCTGGCCTCGTGTGGCGAGGAGGTCGCGGAGCGCGTCTTGCGCGACAATCGCGACCAGGCGCTGTCGCTCAGCCTGGAGCAGCGGCGCTCGCGCCTCGATGCATATACGTTTTGCGACCTGATGCAGGCGATCGAGGAACGCGGGCTGGTGCGCCAGGGTGAGGATTCGCTCCCCACGCGCGAGGAGCTTAGCGAGCGGCGCTCCCGCTATCCCGGGCTGACGCGTCCCGAGCTTTCGACCGTTACCGCATTTACCAAGATCAACCTGTCACGACGGCTCGAGAGTGCGGCATTGGTCGACGACGAATACCTGGTCGAGCGGTTTTTGAAGCCGTACTTTCCACCCTCCATCGTCGAGCGCTTTTCCGATGAGGTCGCGCATCATCGCCTGCGCCGCGAGCTGATTGCCACCCGCCTGGTGAACGAGCTGGTGGATGTGATGGGCTCGACGTTCGTTTTTATCATGGTGCGCGATCACGGCGCGCAAGCACACGAAGCGATCCGCGCGTGGATCATCGCCGGCGATATCGTGGAGCTCCATTCACGCGCGGAGAACCTGCGCGGCCACGCTTACCTGATGACCGCGGAAGCGGAGGTCGGCGCGTTCCTGGCGCTCGCGCGCGCCACCCGCAGCGCGGCCGACTGGGCGCTTCAACATTGCGCGCCCGAGGTGGCCATCGGCGCGGCGGTGGAAAAATTCCGCCCGCTGTTCCAGAGCCTCAGCGCCGAATTCGAATCGATGCTGCTGTCAACCGAGCGCGACCGCTTCGAGCGAATCTACCGGGACCTGCGCGCGACGGTGAACGAGGAACAACTCGCGCACACGCTCGCGCGTCTCGCCTTCGCCGATCACCTGCTCAGCGTCATCGGCTTGAATCTGGAACATGCCGGCGCGATTCAAAAAACCGCGCAGGCCTACTTCGGACTGTGCGAGGCGATCGATTTCGCGGCGCTGGAAACCGCGCTCGCGAACGTTTCATCGGAGGATCCCTGGGAGCGCAGGGCGGCGCGCGAGCTGGCCGAGGAATTGGGCCTCGCGCGGGTCACACTGGCCGAATACGTGCTCGGTTATACCGGCGCCGATGCCGCGATTGATCATTTGAAGGACACGCGGCCGCGTGAATTCGCCGATGCCACGCGTCTGCTCGCCGAGTTGAACAGCGTCCCCGCGCCCTCGCTGGCGGCGCTGCACGTGGTGGTGCGATCGATCTCGCGGCTGGCCGAAAAAGCCTAGGACGCCGCAGCATCGGGAAGTGGCATGGTCGCCGGCAACGGCTGGTTGGTCGTAATCGATTGCGCCTTCCGCATTGCCGTCAGGTCTTGATAGAGCCGGACGCTGGCTGCGACGAAAAATGCGATGGTGAAATAGGCCACGCCGACTGAGAGCAAATCGAGCACAAAGACGATGCTCCATACCGATCCGGTGACGGCGACCACCGGGCCCAACAGCACGCTCACCACCAGGAAGGCGCCGGTGGCCCACGAGTTGTAACCCGACAGCATCGCGAAGAAGACGACAATCCGCATCGCCACTTTCAGGAAGCGTCCGCGCTGGAGTTCGCGGCTATGCAGCAGCGCCGACCAGCTATGGATTCCGTCGAACACCAATGCGGCTTTCGAAAAATGCAGCACGATGACCACCAGCAGTCCGGGGATCAGCAGCGGCGCCTTTACATAAGGATCAATCGCGAGGCTGCCGAAAAATATGATGTGCAACAGCATCAGCGGGATCAGAAAGATCGCGCAGACCGCCGCCAGCACCATAAATTGCAGAAACGAAACCCACAGAAATGCGGGCGCGGTTCGCAGCGTGAGTCGGTAGACTTCGATCGCTTCGGCGAGCGGTGTCGGGGCGCGCGGCTGCGTAATCCTGCGGTAGAGAACGCATAGCACCACCAGCATCACCATCAGCACCACCAACGGGAAGAGCGCATGCAGGCTGAAGGTCAGCCACTCCGGATAGGGATCAACCGGCGGCGTCTGGTTGGTCTCCCGTGGGGTCTGAACCTCGCGCAGCGCGATCCGATTCAGCATCACGTTGACGCTATGGGCATCGCCGGATTCGAAGCTGTTGGCGACCCGATGCTGGAGGTTCAGGGCATCGGGCAAGAGACATAGAGAGGCGATCAGGATCAGCGGCGCGAGTGTCAGCCCGAGCACCGCCCATTCGCCGCTGAGATCGTTAACCGCGTTGGCGAGGTAAATGAAACTGCTTCTGAGACGTGCTGGAGTCACTGTGACGTCGAGGTTGGCATCGCAAATCGGACGACACAAGTCCGCGCGCCGGATGCGATGGGCGCGGGCCGGCGGGACCCGTCTGGCGCCTCATGATATACTGCGCTATACACGTTTCGTCTCACCGCGTTTCGGGAGTATGGCTATGGAGGATCGCGAGCGCAAAGCCCTGATCGAGCTGGAAGATAAGTTGATCCGGCGGCTTCGCTTCCTGGTCAACCTGACTTTCGCCACCATCGCACAGGATGATTCGCTCACGTTGGAACAGGCCTGGGAGCATGTGCTCGCGCTCAAAGGCGCGGCGGTCGCGATGTTCCCCGGCAAGGAAGCCACCTTCGACCTCCTTTATATGCCGCGCTTTTCGCGCTTGCTGGCGGAGCGATACGGCGCCAACTGAGTCGCGCGCGACTCCATTTTGATGCGAACCCTGTCCGGACGAATCGTGCTCCCCGACGGTTCGACGGTCGCGGGGCTGCTACGGTTCGAGACGATCATCTCCGCAATCGAGCATTCAGACACGACCTCGTCGGATTACATTCTGCCCGGCTTCGTCGATTTGCAGGTCAACGGCTCGCATGGGGTCGACGTGATGACCGCAACGGCGGATGGCATCCTGGAAATATCGGACCGGCTCGCGCGCGAGGGCACCACGGCATGGCTGCCAACCGCAATCACCTCGCCAATCGATCGCATCGAGAACGTTCATCGCACGATTGGCGAAGCGATCGAGCGTCAACGCGATGCGCCCCGAGGCGCCAGGATTCTCGGCCTGCATCTCGAAGGACCCTTCATCTCGCCGCTGCGACTCGGCGCGCATCCGCAGCGCAACCTCGAGCCTCGAGGTGAAGCATTCGAGCGCGTGATGGCACTGGAGCATCTGAAGCTGGTAACCCTCGCGCCGGAATTGCCCGGAGCTCTCGAGGCGACTCGCCGGCTGACCTCGCGCGAGGTGGTGGTATCGATCGGCCACACCAATGCGACCTTCGAGGAGGCATCGGCGGGTGTCGCGGCGGGCGCGCGCATGTTCACCCATCTGTTCAATGCGATGCGGCCGCTCAATCATCGCGACCCCGGCGCCATCGCGGCGGCGCTCACCAACGAGGTTGCGATGCCGGCGGTGATTCCCGATGGCGTCCATCTGGCGCCGGAAATCCTGCGCCTGATCTATATGACTCGCGGCGCGCGGCGAATGATTCTCACCACCGACAAGGTTTCGCTCGCCGGGACCGAAAGCGCGAAGATCTCCGGTGGTGCCGCGCGACTCGCCGATGGCACCCTCGCCGGCGCGATCATCTCGATGCTCGACGGCGCGCGTCTGCTGATGGAAAAAGCCGGGGCGAGCATCGCCGAGGCCGCGGTGATGGCCGCTTCGAATCCCGCATCGCTCATCGGTCATGCGGAATTGGGGAGGCTTCAGCCGGGCGCGGTCTCGGATATTATCGTGCTGAACGATGCGTTCGAGCTGAAAGCGGTTTTCCTCGCGGGCCGTGAACTGAACTGACTGCAAGTGGAGCATGTAGATGGCGCTGAATAAGGAACTCCTCGGCAAGGAATATCCGCCGACCACCACCGAGGCGACCCTCGAGGCGATGCAGAACTACGCGCGCGCGTACAACGACGACAATCCGGCGTTCTTCGATCGCACCCGCACGGGCGGAATCGTTGCGCCTCCGATGTATGCGATCGTCATGCTGTGGTCCTCGATCATGGGCGCGGTCGGCGATCCGGATTTGAAAGTCGACGTCATCCGCCTGCTGCATGGCGAACAGGACATGGAATTCCTCCACCCGATTCGGCCGGGCGACAAAATCACAGCGACCGCAAAGGTCGCGTCGATCGAAACCAAGGCCAGCGGTGAGACCCTGATTATCGAGCTCAGCGCGACCAACCAGGCCGGCGAGAAGGTGAATCGCACCCTCTTCAACGCATTCATCCGCGGCGGCGGTAAAGGCGGCTCCGACGCGCGGGTCGCGGAACCGGACCGCGGCGAGGCAATCGTCACGGTGGCGCAGCAGATCGACCAGGATCAGACCTACCGCTACAAAGAGGCCTCGGGCGATTTCAATCCGATTCATGTTGACGAGAATTTCGCCAAAATGGCGGGACTGCCGGGGATCATCGTGCACGGCCTGTGTACGATGGCCTTCACCTCCAAGGTGATGATCGACCGGCTGTGCGGCGGCGATCCGGTCAAGCTGAAGCGCTTGCGCGTGCGCTTCACGCGGCCGGTGCTGCCCGGACAGATCATCACCACCAAAGTGTGGCCCGACGGCGAACGCGAGGGACGCAAAATTCTCGCGTTCGAAACCTACAACCCCGACGGTCGCGCGGTCATCAAAGGCGGCCTCGCCGAAGTCACAAGCTGAATCAGCTTGGCTGAGAAAATCCGCATCGGCCTCTCGCTCTCGCTGACCGGCGCGTATGCCTCGATGGGGCGGCAGGCCGAAGCGGCACTGGGGCTTTTTGTTTCCGCTACTAATTCCGCAGGCGGGATCCGCGTCCGCGGCGAGGCGCGCGCGATCGAACTCCTTTGCAGAGATGACGAAAGCAGCTCCACGCGATGCGCGGAAATCTATCGATCGTTGTGTGACGAAATGCGCGTCGACCTGCTGTTGGGTCCGTACTCCAGCGAACTAACCCGCACCGCCGCACCAATCGCAGAGCGCGCGCGAATGCTCTTCGTCAATCATGGCGGCGCCGACGACGACATTTTCTCGCATCATTACAGACTGATAGTTGGGGTCCTGAGTCCGGCGAGCGACTACTTCAATGGCTTCGTACGCCTGGTCGCCGGGCTGAAGTTATGGCGCAAGCGGATCGCGATCGTGCGCTCGAGCGGAGGCTTCGCGGAGTCGATCACCAACGGCATCGAGCGCGAATGCAACGAACGCTACGCGCGCCGCAAGGGCGTCCGCATTCGGGTGAAGTACGCGGGCCAATTCCACCCCGAAACGACGCCCGAAAAATTATTTCCCGCGTTGCGCCGCAATCGCGTCAATGCGCTGGTGAGCGCGGGCAGCTACGAGCACGACCTCGCGGTGATGCGTGCGGTAACCCAATCGTCGTTGAATCTACCGGTGCTCGGATGCGTCGCCGCGGGCGTGGAAAAATTTCGGCGCGATTTGGGCGAGGCGGCTGAAGGCCTGGTGGGGCCGAGCCAGTGGGAGGAGCAGCTTCAGTTCCGCCCGGAAATCGGACCGACCCCGCGGGAATTTATTCGAAGTATGCGAGCCGATGCGCCAAACGTAGCGTGCGACTATCCCGCCGCGCAGGCGTATGCGGCGGGACTGCTGACCAAAACCGCGATCGAAAACGCGGACAGCTTCGATGCGGCCAAAATCCGCGCGGCCTTTTCCGATCTTCGCACCACTACTTTTTTCGGCGACTTCTCCATCGATCGCGTAACCGGACGCCAGATCGGACATCGCGTGTTGCTGGTCCAATGGCATGGCGGACAGAAGGTGGTCATCGATCCGGAGGCGCACGTGGAAACCGGGACGCTGGAGTTTCCCACCGGATGGCGCCTGATCGTGGCATCCTTGCAAAAATTCAAGCTGACCCGGCGCGAGGACGATGAGGAGAATGACGAGCACGACGACGAGCCCTAAGGTACGCGTGCATCTCGATCGCGGGTCCCATCTCGCGATCGGATTGATGTCCGGGACCTCGCACGATGGCGTAAGCGCCGCGGTCGTGCGCCTCGATGAGCGCGCGCGCCCTCGCGCCGAGGCTCTCGCGTTTCGCACCTTTGCTTACCCGGCAACCTTTCGCGAGCGCCTGCTCGACCTGGCCTCGATGAAAGATGTCGGCGCCCCTGCGGTTTCGTCGCTCAATTTCGAACTAGGGAAAATCTTCGGCGCCGCCGCGATCAGGATCGCGCGTATCGCAAAGGTACCGCTGGCGCAAATCTCGTTCGTCGGATCGCACGGGCACACGATTTTTCATTTACCGCCGCGTACCGCCGCGCGAGGGCAAACTCCGTCGACGATGCAGATTGGCGAGTCGTCGATAATTGCCGCGATGACCGGACTGCCGGTGGTCGCCGATTTCCGCCCGATGGATATGGCGCTGGGCGGCGAGGCGGCGCCGCTCGCGCCGCTTGCGCATTTCTGGCTGTTCGGCGATCGCAGACTCGGGCGGGTCATCCAGAATATCGGCGGGATCGGAAATGCGACCTACCTGAAGCCGGGCGCGACGCTAAACGATCCGACCCTGATCGCTTTCGACACCGGTCCGGGTGGCATGTTGATCGACGCGCTCGTTCTCAAGCTTTCGGGCGGCCAATCGAAAATGGATCGCAATGGAACGATCGCGGCGCGCGGCCACATACATGATCAACTGCTGACCGAGCTGATGCGGCATCCATATTTTCGCCGTCGCCCGCCGAAGTCCACCGGGCGCGAGGAGTTCGGATCTCACTACCTTGAGGAAGTCGAAGGGCGCGCGTTCTCGGCAGGCATCGCCGGCGACGATCTGGTGGCGACCATCACGGCGCTCACCGCGCGTTCGATTGCGGATGCGGTTCGGCGCTACATCATGCCACTCGGCCCGGTCGACCAACTCTTCGCGACTGGGGGTGGCGCGCGCAATCCCGCGCTGCTGCGAATGATTCACGGCTATCTGCCCGAAGTTGAAGTGCTGACTGCCAAGGCGGTCGGCGTTGATGGCGACTCGCTGGAAGTGGTGGCGTTTGCGATCCTCGGCTACCAGATGCTGCGCGGCCGCCAGGGCAACCTGCCGAGCGTCACCGGCGCCTCCAGTCCTGCGATCCTCGGCAAGCTGACCCTGCCGCCCAAACCGAGATCATGAGATGGCGAACGCGCTGCTTTTTAGAGCTCACGCTTTGGAGCGAATGTTCGAACGCAGTGTGTCCGTGCAGGAAGTGCGTTTCGTGGTTGAGACCGGTAAGACGATTGAGGACTACCCGAACGATTGGCCCTATCCAAGTCGTTTAATGATAGGATGGATCGACGACAGACCTCTTCATGTTGTTGCCGCTGCCGGCGAGGGCGAGACGATAGTTATCACGGTCTACCAACCCGACCCCCGCGTGTGGGAAGACGATTTCGAGAAACGGAGACGCTCATGAAATGCGTTATCTGCAAGCAGGGCGAGACTCAATCCGGAACAACGACGCTGACTTTTGTGCGCCGGATTGGACCCTCCTCCAGCGAGGTGACGATCGTCTTGAAAGGGGTGCCCGCCCAAATCTGCTCCAATTGTGGCGAGGCCTACGTTGATGAAACGACGAGTGCCGAGGCTCTACGTATCGCTGAGCATGCCGTCCGCGCCGGAACTCCTGTCGAGGTCCGCGAGTTCGGCGCAGGCGACCTCGCATGAGGTCGCGGCTTAGTAGCTGCGCGGATCGTCCGGTGGTGTGATGCCGGCCTTTTGCGCCGACTCGATGACCGCCGCGCGGAAGATCCCATGACTCATGGTGGAATCCGAAGCTTTCGCCCGCTGGTGATAAATCCGGACCCGAGCCTCATGCGCCGATTTGTTATCGGGTTCCGCCGAGACCGCCCAATCGATCAGATGACACGCGAGCGGCAGGTCTCCCGATTCGAGTTTCTGGATCGCGCGCGCGACCACATTGCCGACGCCTCCCGCGAGGTCCGCGATTTCGCGCGCTTGTTGCGACTCTGACGCCGGCTTGAGATGCGACGGGACGCTGTCGTGCCATCCACCTTCCAGCCGCCAGATGTTGCGTACGATAAATTCCGGCTCGTCATAAACCGCCTGCAGGTACGGCTTGTCGGTGAATTTCTCGGGCGGTTTCACACTGTGGATGATCGCGTCGAGTGACGCGCCGTCGTTCATCATCGCGAGGGTCTGCTGGCAGAGGCTTTCCAGGTACTCGGCAGTGTCATTCAGGACCTGACGCACCTTGATGGCGCCGAATACCGGATAGCCGTGCCCGGGCACGAGGATGTTGGCGCCGACTTTCGCCATCGTACGCAGGGCCTCGGCCCATTCGCGCGCATAGCGCTGCGCCTTCTGGGGGTTGCCCGCATTAGGCGCGGCCCAGATGATCAAATCTCCCGTAAAGAGAACTTTTTGCGCCGCAAAGTAGACCCAGCAATGATCGTCGGTCTCGCCGCGCGCGTGATGGCATTCGAACTTATGCTGGCCCGCCGCGACATTCAGCTGATGATCGAAGTAGGTATCGGGATAGACATACTCGGTCGGCCATATCGAGGGCCGATTGAATTGGCGGGCATTGGCGACGCTGTTGTAACCGACGGTGCGCTTGTAGCGATCGAAGCGCGCGGCGACCGCGCGATGCCCAACGACGCGCGGGCGCGCGACGTGGTTCTTGCCGGCTTCCTCGACGATGGCCGGCATCCCGCAGGCGTGATCGACGTGCCCATGCGTGTAGATCGCGGCGTTGACGCGATCACGAGAGTAGCGCCGAATCGCCTCCAGCGTCCCGCGCTGATTGAAGTACGCGCCGGTGTCGACCAGCACGAGGCCCTCGGCGGTCTTGATCGCGCTGACGTTGGCGAACCAGCGGCAGAACATCACGCCGTCCGCAACTTCCTCGGACTCGCCGGTGAAAGAGAGCGGGTGATGCTCGCGAATCGGAAGTTCGCCCGCGAACAATTTATCCGCCGTCTCGCGAATTGAACCCATTGGTCTGTTCCTTAGTCGAGGATGTGCAGCTCACCGACGTGGCGAATCTTCGGGTGTTCGATCCAGTGATACATTCCGTGCTGGTCGATAAGCTTGCCGTGGATCCCGGCCGCACGCGCGCCGAGCATGTCGATGGCATAGATATCGCCGGCGTACATTGCCTCCTCGGGCGGAACTCCGAGCGCGTCGAGCGCGAGTTGGAAGATTTTCGGATTCGGCTTTTCGACCCCCACCACCTGCGAGTCGATGATCACATCGAAAAACTGCGCGAGGCCGAGCCGCTTCGCATCGCCGGCCACGCGTCCGTCAGCGTTGGAAACGATACCGAGTTTGAACCCCGCCGACTTCAGCCGCTCGAGCGCATCATGGGTGCCCTCGCGGACGATCCGCCACATGCAGGCCTCGGTGTGCATCTCGCGGAACCGCGCCGAGATGTGGGCAAATTCTTTTTCCGGAATCCCCGCTGCGTTCATCCAGGCACGAAAGAAATCCTCGTAAGCGGCATTCGGGTCGCGGCTCTTCTCCGACATCAGATGATGATCGAGCGCGGCGCGGCCGGCATATTCGGCATGCTCCAGCTTGAGGGGGTCGAGCTTGCGATGGGGCCGGGAAAATTCCTTCGCGAGAACTTCGAAGTCCAGAAAGGCCAGGGTACCGCCGAAATCGAACAGCAGTGCGCTGACCTTGGGATCCTTGCGGAGATCCTCGCGGGGATGCTTGCGGCCGCTCTTGGTCTTCATGGCACTCAGACTAATGGAGTTTTGCAATCCTCACCACCGGCGCTGCATCCAGGATGGTTGCGGGGTCGATGCGCAAAAAGATATGATTTTTCAGGATTTTTCGCTCCTCCAACCAGGCGAATTTAAGGACAGCATGTTTAGCGGCATTATCGAGGATTTGGGCAAGGTTGCCGACATCAAGCAGAGCGCCGAGGGCGCGGTCATCACGCTGCGCACCGGTCTGCCGACCGCGAAAATCAAAATCGGCGATTCGATAGCCGTCAACGGTGCGTGCCTCACCGTGGTCGCGAAGGGACGCGGTACCGTGCGGATGGACGTCTCCGCGGAAACGCTGCGCCGCACCAGCCTCGGCGAGCTGAAGCCCGGCGATCCGGTAAACCTGGAGCGATGCCTCACGCTTAACACGCTGCTCAACGGCCACATCGTCGCGGGTCATGTCGACAGCGTCGGCCACGTCATTTCGATCAAGCCGGAGGGCGATTCGAAGCTTTATACCTTTGAAGTTCCCGCCAATGAGGCGCGCTACCTGATCGAGAAGGGTTCGGTCGCCATCGATGGAATTTCGCTGACGGTGTTTTCGATTCGCGGCCGCCGTTTCAGTTGCGAACTGATTCCCCACACGCTCAAGGTCACCACGATGGGCTTCCGCGAGCCCGGCGATAAGGTGAATATCGAGAGCGACATGATGGCCAAGTACGTCGAGCGGATTTTGGGCGGGCGCGGCGCGATGGCCGCCGCCGCATCATGATGCGAGAAGTTTCGCATCATCGAGCGATGTGGATTTCGCGTCCGAGAGGTAACTCATGAGCCTGATGCAGATTCCGCGTAAGATCGAATACGCGCTGCGGGCCATGATTTATCTGGCTGACCGCCCCAGCGGCGTCGCACGCGGAAGCGAGATCGCGCGCCACGAGCAAATCCCGAAATACTATCTGGAGAAGGTCATTCGCGACCTGATGCATCGCGGGCTAGTGCATGCGCGGCGCGGGCCCGGCGGCGGATATCAGCTGGCGCGGCCGGCCTCGAACATTTCCTTCCGCGACATCATCGAGGCGGTCGAGGGCCCGATCACGCTCAACGTATGCACCGACGGCTCCAGCTCGTGCGCGCTGCAACCGACCTGCCGGATGTATCGGGTATGGGAAAAAGGCCAGCGCGTACTTTTGGAAGTATTTTCCGACACTTCGCTGCAGGAGATTTCCTCGACGCGAATGAGCACCGGGTTCCCTGAGCTTCCTTCCGCGCAAATCGCCGCGGCGAACAAGTAGCCGCGCGCTCCTGACTTGAACCTCGCCCCGTCATTTCTACCCGCGCCATTGTCAGGCGCCTCGATTCGATGAGCCCCGAGACGAGCGCAGCGCTGACTCCACCGCGGCCGGAACAGGTCCTTACCGAGAAGGCCTTTTACCTCGAGGAGTTCTACGGCAAGAGCCTGCTGTTCGCGCTGGTTCCACCGGTCGGCCAGCGCATTAACGATTTCGATTCGCTGGTGAAAACTTTGCGCGAGCTGCGGCGCAATCAAACCCGATGCGTCGTGATCGTGTCGCCCAGCGCCCTGCCCAAGGTGATGCGGCGGCTCGGCAAGATGGCGCCGCCCGAAGCGCCTCCGATTTTTAATCCTACCTTCGGGCTGCGGACCCGCCCGTATCCTCCCGATTCGGCGGTGGCGAAAATCTGGCACGCCTTGCGCGCCGGCTCGATCGTGGTGGCCTCGACCAGCACCGACGATCCCGAGGACCTGGTGGTGTTCGCCCAGGAGCTCGCATCGCGCCTGCGGGTCTTCAAACTTATCCTGCTTGATCGCGGCGGCGGATTGCTCGATGAAAACGGCGACCGGATGTCATTCGTCGAGGCCCGGCGCGGGGCGCGCGCACAACGCCGCGCCGTCACCAGGCTACGCCGAAAAATGGTGCGGCTCGCCGCGGATGCGATCCGCGATGGCGTCGGCACGGTGAACCTGGTCTCGCCGCGCTGGGTCTACGAGGAGCTGTTCAGCTTCACCGGTCTGGGCACGCTGTTCACCCCGGCCGAATACGGCACCGTGTCGCCCATCTCGATCGATGATTTCGAAGAGGTCGAAGCGCTGATCATGCGCGCGCAGGATGCGGGATTTCTGCTGCCGCGCTCCCCCGGGCAGATCGAGGGAATCCTGCCTTCCTGCTTCGGATATCACGTTGGCGACGAGCATCTGGCCGGCATCTGCTCGCTGCTGACCGATCCGTATCGACGCGATCGCACCGGCGAAATCACCGCGCTCTATACGCTGACGCGTTTTCAGGGCGAGGGAGTCGCGGCCGAGCTGATCAAAGCGATCATCAAGGAAGCGAAGGCGCGCAAACTCAAGTACGTATTCGCCTGCACCAGCGAAGAGCGCGCGGCGCGTTTTTTCTCGAAGCTGAAGTTCCGCCGCGTCGGCCCGGACCAGGTGACCTCGCTCAAATGGCGCGGCTACGATTCCCGTCGCATCGAGCGCATCAGCATCTTCCGGCTCGATCTGATGTAATGACGCCGTGATGGAGGTGATGTGTGGCTGAAATCGTCCCGCCTTCGTCCTCGGCACCCGGTCGCCGCTTTTTCTCGTCGGACACGCTGCGGATCTTTGCCGCGATCCTCGTGATTGCGAGCATCACACTGGCGCTGACGACCTATCGGCTCGGCGTGCGCGACGTATGCAGCGGCAACGAGGCGGTCGAGGGCGTGTTCGTACAGCAGATGGTCGAGCACGGGAAAATTTTGTTCCCGCTCGAAAACGGGCGCGTCCCGATGTACAAGCCGCCGCTATTTCATTGGACCGCAACCGCCCTCGATCTCGCGAGCAATGCGCACGAAGTCACCGCGTTCAACCTGCGGCTTCCGTCGGCGCTGTATGCGGTCGCGGGCGTCATCCTGACGATGCTGTTTGCGTATGATCTCCTCGGGCTGGAAGCCGCCATCCTCGCCGGGCTGACACTGGCAGGCGCATTTCAATACATCACGCTCGGAAGATTCGGCCGCGTCGACATGACCCTCGCATTCTTCGAGGCGCTCTCGCTGTTCGCGTTTTTCTGGTGGATTGGCCCCAAACCGACTGAACATCCGTCGTTCGCGCAGGAAACCGTCAGCGAGGTGATGCAGTGGGTGCTCGCGATCGCACTGGGGCTGGCGGTGCTGGCGAAGGGTCCGGTCGGCGCACTGCTCCCGCTCGCCGCGATGGGAATTTTCGTCCTGGTCGAAGGCCGCCTGCGCGAAGCTTTTCGGCGGATTTCGATTCTCGCGGTAGTCTTCGCAATTCTGCTCGGCTCCAGCTGGTACATCATCTGTTGGGTGGGGCAGGAATACGGATTCCTCAATCGTCAGCTCGGCACCGAAAACGTCGGGCGATTTTTCGGCGCGCTCGGCATGATGTCGCCGTTGTACTACGTCATGCCATTGCTGCTGAATTCGGGGCCGCTCAGTTTGCTGGTTCCGATCGCAGTGGTGATAGCGCTCAGATCGCGGGCGTCACGCGCCGAGGAAATTCGCACCCCCGCAACCGCCGCGCCGCGCGAGGCCGTGCGGCTGTTCGCGATCTTCTGGATTGTCACGGTGGTGTTCTTCTCGATCGCCGCCTACAAACGGCGCGCGTATTTACTGCCGCTGTGGCCGCCGTCGGCGGTGACGCTCGCATGGATGGTGACGGTCGCATCTAAACGCTTTGGGGGCCGGTCTTTGAAGGGCGCATACGCGGCGCTGTGCGTTGTGATGATCATCGTCAATTTCGTCGTCATCCCGCGGCGCGAGGCGCGCGAATGTGATGGTGATTCGTTTCGTCCTGCGGCGAACGAAATCGCGAAAGTAGTCGCCTCCGGCGAGCCGCTCTATCTTTATGGCTTCGGCGAGGAAGTTGCGCCGCTGCTGTTCTATCTGGATCGCGACGCGCCCGAGTGGAGCGGAAAACTCGGCGACGCGCCGCCCGGATACATCATCGTTCCCGCCGGGGTGTGGGCGAAAAAACGTGGTGAGGCGCTCGACCTCGAGCCGGTACTGGAATCACATCATGGCAACCGGCATCTGATTCTGCTTCATCGCGGCAAGGTGTACGCCGCCGCGAGGAGGCACCTGTCTTGGTAGGGGTCGTTCGCGAACGACCCGCAACGATGACGCAATTGCGAGGATCCTTCGTAAGAGCGATATCGTTGCGAGCGCTTCGCGAACCGCCCTACCAGGACTAATCGAGAACCTTTGATGCGATTCCCTATTTCGGGAGCAGTGCGATGGAGAAGGTAAATCTCGCTGAGAAGTTCAGCCTCTTCGACGAATACTGGAGCCCAAGAATTGTCGGCGAGCTGAATGATTCGTACGTCAAACTTGCCAAGTTCAAGGGCGAGTTCATGTGGCATAAGCACGACGCCGAGGACGAGCTATTTCTCGTCATCAAGGGACACCTGCTCATCAAGTTGCGCGATCGCGAGATTCATCTCGATGCGGGAGAGTTCATGATTATTCCGCGCGGCATCGAGCATCTCCCGATTGCCGACGATGAGGCGCACATCCTGCTGCTGGAGCCGAAAACGACACTGAACACCGGCGATATTATAAACGTGCGCACCGTTAAAGATTTGCCGCGCGTCTAAGCGCAGTCGTTTGTATGTGGTCACAATCTGAACTACACTGCCTAAGGTGCCGGGTCGAACGGTCAAACTTGGCCCCAACGCGGTGCGACAGTTCAAAGCGCTTACTGCCGGCGAACGCGCGCGACTAAAGGCTGAGCTACCGGCGGGACTCGGAGAAGACGACGCCACCGTCGAGAACAGGAACCGCTTCCGTTTACGGCGGCCGTCCGGGCAGTTTGAATTCGAATTCCGAAGTGGTGATCTGCGTGTTTTCTATCGCATCGAAGGTAACCTGGTTCTGGTCGACGCGATCGGACGCAAACGGGGTAACCAGCTTTTCATCGGCGGCAGGAAGGTGCCTCTATGAAGGTCGAAAACATTCGCGAGGTTAAGACGCGCTTCAGTCGCTACGTCAAGGAGCTTCCGAAGAGCGGCTCCGTGTTGATCACGAAGAACGGCAGGCCGTGTGCGGCGTTGGTGCCGGTCACCGAAGACACCGACCTCGAAGCGCTGGCGCTGTCGCAAAACAAGCGTTTTTGGAAACTGATCGATGACGCGATCGCTCGCGGGAAGAAGGAAGGTTTCGTCGATTTGAGCGATCTTTGAAAGCGCCCTCAAATTGTCACGGCTTTGCGCAAGGCGCGCACCGTCAAAGATCTGCAGCGCCGATAATTTGGTCGCGCGACCTGGAAAACCACTTCAGAGCGCCAAGCTTATCTTGAGCGCCTTATCGACCTTCGTCATGGTCGCGGTCCGCAATTGGCCCAGGGTCCGGACCAGTCGCTTCTCATCGACGGATCGAATCTGATTGCACTGTACGACGCTATCCTTCACTAGACCGCCTTCACCCCTTGGGACGTGGACGTCAATCGGATACTGCCGCGGGACGTTTTCAGCGCCGGTTATAGCGGCGACGATCACGATGGGCGAAAACCTGTTGCCGATATCATTTTGAATAACGACGCACGGGCGTGTCTTGTTGGCTTCGCTGCCCAGGACGGGTTCGAGATTGACTTCGACGACGGCGCCCCTTACGCATTTGCCAGGCATCAGCTATCGCACTTCCAAATCGATGTGCTCAAACTCTTGAGCGAGCTCTTTGGCCTGCTCAGCGTTGGCGATATAGCCCTCCGCCAATTGCCGCTCGAGGTCCTGCTGCTGCAGCTTCGCGAGGTATTCTCCTACCGCGGCGCGAATCAACCTACTCCGGTTGATCGACAATCGGGCCGTCGCTTTCTCCATTGCCAGGTATAAGTCGGCCGGGAAGGCGACGATGATTTTGCGGCCGCTCGATTTGGAGCTGGTTCCTTTGGCGCGAGGACGCTTTACCTTAGCGCTAGTCTGAGCGGCTCTCATGATCGAATACCTGGATATATATAATCGTATATCGCCTACATCATATATTCGTATTGACTTGAACCCAGGAGATTTGCGTTTTCCGTGGAAGTGCGGAACGCTGGATTTCTTTATGGTTTCCGGGGGTCAGATTGTTGCGGCTTCGCGTAGAGCCGCGCGGGCGAGAAGGCGGGTTGAGTCGAGGGTCGGCAGCGAGGAATCCGTCGCGCTGATGAGAAGCGGAATTTCCGTGCACGACAATGCGATAGCGTCGCATCCGCGATCCTTCAACCTCGCGATCACATCCTGGAAGAAGCGGCGCGCCGGTTCTGCGAAACGGCCATAGACCAGCTCGTCGAAGATGATCCGGTTGATGCGCTCACGATCTTGTGCCGCCGGAATTTCATGCGCGATGCCCGCGGCGGAAAGCTTCGGCGGATAGACCGGTCCTTCCGTCAGGAACCTCGTTCCCAGCACCCCGATGCGGCGATAACCGCGAGCCTTGGCAACCGACGCGACTTCGCTCGCGATGTGCAGCCATGGTAGCGGCGACTTATCGATGATCAGATCGATCGATTGATGCGCGGTGTTGTCCGGACAAATCAGGAAATCCGCCCCCGCACCGGCAAGCTTACGGGCCGACCCCAATATCAGCTCGGCGCCGCCGGCCCAGTCATTGGCATTGAGGCGGTCCATGTAGCGCGCGAGCGGAATCGTATGCATCGTGACTTCCGGATGATTATGGGGGCCGAAGGTCGCCGCGCCCTCGATGCAAATCGTCCGGTAGCAAAGCGCGGCGCCCTCGGCGCTGATCGCGACGATTCCGATGTGCTTCGGCATACCAACAGTTTAGCGGATTTCGCGGTAGCGGAAGCAGTCGACCAGGTGATCGTTGACCATACCGACCGCCTGCATGAAAGCGTAACAAATTGTCGGGCCGACGAAGTTGAACCCGCGCTTGCGAAGCTCCTTGCTCATCGCTTCCGCCTGCGGCGTCACCGCGGGAATCTCCTTATGAATCTTCCATGCGTTGCGCCTCGGCGCGCCATCGACGAATCCCCAGATGTATTTATCAAAGGTAGCGAACTCGTCTTTGACCTTCAGAAACGCCCGGGCATTCTGAATCGCCGAGGCGATCTTCATGCGGTTGCGCACGATGAGCGCGTTTTTCAGCAGCCGTTCGATTCGCCGCGCATCGTAGCGCGCGACTTTGGCGGGATCGAAATCGTCGAAGGCTTCCCGATAGCTGTCGCGTTTGCGCAGGATAGTGTCCCAACTAAGCCCGGCCTGCGCGCCCTCCAGCACGATAAACTCGAAGAGCCGATGCTCGTCGTGGAGCGGCACGCCCCATTCCTCGTCATGGTAACGGCGTGCGAGATCGTCGCGGGCCCAGGTGCATCGCGTCAGCTCGGATTCCATCGGCGTCGAACCTTTGGCCTTTTGGGCGCGCTCGGGCAGAGTTACGCGCCTCCCGCCGCGGCCGAGGTCGTCGAGGCTTCCTTTTCGGCCTGTGCGGCCTGCGCACGCTCCTTCAACTCGGAGAATATTTCGTCGACGAAAAACTTCATCAGCGAAACGTCGGGCATCAGGTTGGGGTCCGCACTCATGCCGAAACATAGAGTGGAGTTGTAGCTAAGAATCGCGACGCCGTAGCCGAGGGTCGCGCCGCAAGGTACCAGCGGCACCTGCTCGAGGCATTTATGGCCGAACAGGTATTGCGGGACCTGAACGCCCGGCACATTGGTCGCGATGAAGTTGATGCCCATCGTCGGCAGCAGGAAGCCGTCGGGGCGCGGCTTGTAGCCCGACAGCTTGAATAGCGTAGTGGCCGCATTCAGCGCCGTGGTAGTGATGCGCGAGCCCATGCCCATCAAGCTGGGCGGGATATTGTCCGCCATCGACATCATCCGCTCGAGCGCCTGCGGCAGTTGCGCGTCCTTAATCCGTTCGGTTTCGGCATTGACGTAGCGAAGTCGCTCGACCAGGTCCATCGGCTCCGCCGGAAGCATCGGGAACATCATCGAGACGCGATTGCCAAGCGCGGTTGCTTCTTCCTTATGCCGCACGTTCACCGGGCATCCGATGCACAGCGAGCCGTTCGCCGCGTAACCGTGATGTTGCAGGTAGCGCGCCGCCGCCTCGGTGAGAATCGTCAGCACCACGTCGTTAATCGATCCGCCGAAGGCATTGCGGATTCTGCGGAAGTCTCCGAACGACATCGTCGACCACGCGAGCGAGCGCCGCGACCCGACCAGCCCGGAGTTCCAGGGCGTCGAGACGATGCGGCGCGTGGTGACTTGCGTGAGCTGCTGGAAGCCGTCGGCGAAGGTGCGTGCCTCGTCGCCGAGCGCTTCGGGATCGCGCATCAACTCGCGCGAGGTTTCGATCGCGGTTTTGACCGGCACCGCGGCCGCATCGCGCGCGGCCTCGAAGAAGCGGCCGATCGCGGTGGATGGTTCCTCGGGCTGCCACGGCTCGGCGGGAGGCTCGATCGGATCCGGGTTCTGCTTGAGGTCGAACATCACCTTGAGCAGCTCGACGCCCGATACGCCGTCGACCAGCGCATGATGTACCTTCGAAATGATCGCGGTGCGCGCGCCCTCGAGGTTCTCGAACGAATGCATCTCCCATAGCGGTCGCGCGTAGTCGAGCTTGACCTCGTAATGACGCAGCATTTCATCGATAGCCTCTGCCTGGCTCATACCGGGGCGCAGCAGATGCCGAATCACGTGATTTTCGATGCGAAAGCTGGGGTCATCTTCTAGAACCGCATGCCCGAGGTTGAACGGCACCTGCATCAGGCGTTGCCGGTAACGAGGTACCAGATGCAAACGGCTTTCGACATGCTGCACGAAGTCATCGAAATCGATCTTGCCCTCGAACATCAGGATGGAGCCGATGTGGAGCGGGCCGTTGGGAGTTTCCGCGTATATGAATGATGCGTCCTGCGAAGAAAGACGATATCTGCGGGAGGTATGTTCCTTGTCAGCCATGCTTGGACCTCCTGGTTAACGAGTATCAGGGAGTGGGTGCGCAAAGTATCTCGCGGTGGGTGTTTTGCCGCAATCCGGAAAAACCCCCGGTTGAGGCTCTAAAACAACGTCGATGAAACCTTGCCTATTTATATCGAGCTTAGGATAGCCGCCCGCGAACGCCAACCGATAGCCTTCGATTTGAAGGGAAGCTAAGCCGACCGGTCAGTTACTGATGGCACGAAAGCGCTTGCGGGGTGGGCGTCGATGTTCGTACGATGGCTTCCCTCGCGCCTTGGCAAAACCTCGGGCATCCGCCAGGCGCGAGTGCATACAGGAGAGATCCCATGGCCGATAAAGGCAGCAACTCGCGCGAGTCGTTTCCCAAGCAGATCAAACTGAGCGATGGAACTGAGGTGACGATCCGTCGCATGGATCCTGAGGACCAGGACAAGATCATCACCTTCGCTGCGAAGCTGCCGGAGGAGGATCTCCTCTTCCTGCGCACCGACATCACCGATCGGCAGACAGTCAAACTGTGGGCCGACAATATCAAACGCGGCAACACCGTAACTTTGCTCGCCGAAGTCGGCGGCGAAGTCGTCGCGTATGCCAGCGTCCATCTCGAACAGGCCCGCTGGACTCGGCGGGTCGGTGAAATTCGCGTCAATGGCAGTCCACGCTTTCGCGGACGGGGGCTCGGCAAACGGCTGACGGGGGAAATCTTTGAGCTCGCCAAGTCGCTGGGCTTGCGCAAGCTCAGCGCGATGATGACGCCGGATCAGGTCGCCGCGCGCGCCGCCTTTGAACGGCTGGGCTTTCGGGTTGAAGCAGTCCTCGCGGATTGGGTCGAGGATCGCGGCGGCCGGGTGCGCGATATGCTGATCATGACCCACGACCTCGACGGCTTCACCGATCAGGTCGACGCACACTCCTAGCGATTAGGATGCTTGCGGCCTCAGGCATCGTGGCCCAAAAGTCATTTCGGAGGAACGTTGATGGCGCAACTGACCGGCGATACCGTCAAGAAGATCGCGAGAGAGGTTTTCGACTACGAAATCTCCGACCACGATGCGCATTCGGTCGCCAATACCGACGGCGCAATGCTCACCCTCGCCCGGCAACTCGGCGCGCTCCCGCTCTCCGGCATCGGCCCCGCCTTCGGCTACCTGAACCTCAACGCTGAAGCTGCTCATCTCAACGCGAAGAAGAGCTGAGGAAGCAAATGGACCTTCTAGACCTCGATGTGGCCGCACTATCGGAGCATCTGCGCGCCCGGAAAATCTCCCCGGTCGAAGTCACCAAGGCTTATCTCGATCGGATCGCGAGCATCGACGAAAAAATTCGCGCCTACATCACCGTCACCGCGGATGATGCGCTCGCCGCCGCGAAAAAAGCTGAGCGCGAGATCGCTGCGGGCGATTGGCTGGGCATTTTCCATGGAGTCCCGGTCGGTCTGAAGGACCTTCTTTACACCAAGGGCGTGCTCACCACCGCAGGCTCAAAAATCCTTGCCGACTTTCGCCCCGATTTCGATGCGACCGCATGGGCGCGCCTCAAAGCGCAGGGCGCGGTGATGCTCGGCAAACTCAACCTCCACGAGTTCGCGTACGGCATCACCTCGTCGAATCCGCATTGGGGCATCTGCCGCAATCCGTACGCTCTCGATCGCATTCCCGGCGGCTCCAGTGGCGGCTCGGCGGCGGCGATCGTCGCGCGCACCGCGCCTGCGACTATCGGCACCGACACCGGCGGCTCGATTCGAATTCCCGCCTCGCTATGCGGATGCGTCGGGCTGAAGCCGACCTGGAGCCGCGTCAGCCGCTATGGCGTGGTCCCGCTCGCCTACACGATGGATCATGTCGGCCCCATCACGCGCACCGTGCGCGACGCCGCGCTGATGCTCAACGTTATCGCCGGGCACGATCCGAATGATTCCACTTCCAGCCACGAGCCGGTACCCGACTACACCACCATGCTGAATGCCGGGGTGAAGGGCATCCGCATCGGGATCATCCGCGAGCTCATGGATGGGCTTTCCGATGACGTAGCAAAATCCTTCCGAGCGGCGATGAAGCAGCTCGCCGACCTCGGCGCCTCAGTCGATGAAGTCTCGATTCCCATCCTGCCGAGCGCGAACGTCATCAACAGCATCGCGACCTTTGTCGAGGGGCTCGAATACCACGAGGAGTGGATGCGTACGCGCCCCGGCGACTACGGCACCGATGTGCGCCGCCTGCTCGAATCGGGGATGGCGATCACCGGCGTCGCTTACGTTCGCGCCCAGCGCGCGCGAGCGAAAATCCTCGCCGATGTGCTCGCCGCGATGGAGAAATATGACGTCCTCGCAGCGCCGGGCAGTGCGATTACCGCGCCGAAAATCGGCGAGAGCCGACTGGTTGGCGACGGCGAACCTCGGGTCGATGTGGTCGACAAGATTCTGCGCTTCACCGCGCCGTTCGATTGCACCGGTCAGCCGTCGCTCGCGATTCCAACCGGCCTCGGCAGCGACGGCTTGCCGCTCTCGATGCAGATCATCGGACGCCCCTTCGATGAGCCGGCGGTACTGCGGGTGTCATCGGCGTACGAAGCGGCGCGTGGCGCCATTCCGCCGCCGAGTATCTGATCGCGCGCACCGGTGACGTCGCTGCTCGACAAGCTGACTGATTCGCAGCGGACCGAGCTGCTGGAAAACATCTACTATCTGAACATGCAGGAGCTGCGGGAATTCTGCGACGCGCACGGAATTCCCTTTGCGATCTATTTCGAAACTGAGGATGGGCGCATCCGCAAATCCCGCGATGTTGACCGCAAAGGCATCGTCATCGATCGCGTTTTGCATTTTCTGAACAGTCGCATCATCAAGCCACGGACGGTGTTCGCCAAATCGGTGGTGCGCTTCGAGCCGATGCCTTCTGCGCCGACGGAGACCAATCGCATTTTCTATGGCCACTACAAGGATTCGGATCCCAGCTTCCTCGATCTGATGAAGCGCCTGACCAATGGCGCCTTCGAGGCAGGCGCGATCTCGCAGGAAGTCCTTCGCGGATGTTGGACCCGCGGCGAGGCCCCGACCTACCGCGAATTCGCGAAGCTATGGCTGATGGCGCGCGCGGATCACACCAAGCCGAATCCAGAGTGGGCGTTCCTAACGGACCGCGCGAAAGGCATCGCCGGCACCGATTGGAAGCAACTGCGCGTCAGGAAGGCCTCAGCGGCAATCGCGCTGTTGAAGAAAATCCCGCCGCGCACCCAAAGCCTACGCGAATGATCTAGAATTCCTGGTAGGGACGGTTCGCGAACCGCCCGCAACGATATTGCGATTGCGGAAATCTCCGCGATTGCGGAAGGGCCGCGCGATTGCGTCATCGTTGCGGGTCGTTCGCGAACGTCCCCTACGGTTCCGAGGCGGTGTCGTTTCCCGACGCTGGTGACGAGCGGAGCAGCGTCTATCGGTTTCGGGGTGGTGCTGACCGGCGGTGCGAACCCTCTTCGGTAATCCACGACGATAAAGCTGGTAGGGGGCGTTCGGGAACGCCCCGTTAGAATCCTCAGATCGCTTTGGTCCTCATCGCGATCATCGAATTCTCGGGATCCTCACGCCAGCGGATCGGGTTCTCCAGGATGTAGGATAGAATGCGTTCCAACGATCGATCGCGGCGGACGATGTGACATTTTCGAAAACCTGGCGACCTTTCTTTAAAGTGCGAACCCTTCGCAATCCGCGATTGTGAAACTGGCAGGGGGGGTGCGAACGATCCCTACCAGGGACAAAACGGGCCGACGGCAGTGGATCAAATGATCTGCAAATAGTCGCGCGAGGGAAGCTGCGGGAACGGCGCCGCCGGCAGCGTCTGGTACCAGTACGCCACCGATGCGATATCATCCTGCAATGGCAAAAATCGGGCGCCCTTGCGCGGGTCGCCGCGCCATCCCAGCGCCTGGATCGTCACCCGCAAGTCGCTCTTGAACCGAATCGGATCCATGATGTGCCATCGATACATCCCGAACCGTTGCTGCGACTGATAGAGCCCGTCCGGCCTGATGACCTGTGCCAGCCCCGCGTAGGGGGTGGTGAACTCGCGAAAGCCGCCATTCTCCTTGCCCACATCGAAGTTGTAGGAGCCGCAGAAATAATCCTCGGTGCCGGTGCCGCAGATGGTCGGGAAATCCTGGTCGCCGTCGAGGTAGAATTTCACCTCGCCCTCGCCCCACCATCCGGAGTTGTTCACGCCCCACGCGAGGTAGGTGCCGACGTATTGACCGCGCCCGCGCACGCCATCGACGATGGTGTGGACCTCGCCATACGGAAGCGGATTAACGCGGCGGAACTGCGCATGAAAATACGCGGCGTCCTCAGGCACCGCGGTCAGCGTGTAGTTGATTTGATAAAAGAGGATCATCGGCGCCTCGCCGATATTCGTCATCATGATGCGGCATGACTTGCGAAACGGCATCTCCCAGTAGCAGTTGAATGCGCTCCCCGGATTGACGCAGACCGCGAGCGAGGAGACTTGCGCGTATTTGTTCCATCCGCAGGCGAAGAAATCTCCGACCGGGCATTCGACTGCGGGCGCCTCGGCGCCGTCCCAGTAAAATCGCAGGATGCTGTCGCGCCATAGGCCGGTCGGCGTCATCCAGATTTGCTGAATGGCTCCCGGCCCGACGATATTGGCCAGCGTCGCGGACTCGCCCGGCTTGATGATGATGTATGGCGAGACCTTCCATCCCTGGCCGAGCTCGCGCGCCGGGCTGGTAGCAGGATCGGGAATCGCCATCGCGCCCTTACCGCGTTCGCCGGTCGGATTTTCCGGGCTAATGGAGCGGCTTTCCGCATCCGACAGGCGGGAGAGATTTCCCAGGTGAAGTTCGAGCCCATTGAACGCCATCGACGTTTCTCCTTGTACATGCTCCACGCAGCAGCGCTTGGGAAGACGCGCGGGATTGTAGACGAGTGGGCCAGAAAAGCGGAACGGCGACTCAGGCACGCAGCATCTCAGATTGCCACATCGACCGCGATGAAATCGTGGTCAGACACCCGCGGCGCAAAGAAGCCCGGGCGCGCCGGAAGGACCATCGCGGAGCCGGGCACCGGGTGCAGACCGCGCAGCGCGAGCCAATCCAGCTTGGGACGCATCCAGGGCGGAATCACGCGCGCGAAGGTAAAGGTCGCGATGCCGTCAGCGTTCGCGCCGCGCACCTCGAAGCCGGCCGCCCCCAGCCGCGCGAGCAAAGGCTCGTGAACCTGCGGATGGCGAAAGCGCGTGGAGTTAAGCAGCATCTCGCGCATCACGATCGGAAAGCTCGCGGGGTCGATGAGCTCCACGGTGGTGGTGTTAAGGTCACCGCCGAAGATCGCAGGCCCCTCGACAGGGAAACCTTCGAGCATCGCGGCGATCTGGAGGTCGCGGCCGCTGGGATGCGCGCGGCTGTCCAGGTGCGCGACCGACAGATGCACCGCCTTACCGCGCACTTTGACGGTCGCGACTATCGCGACCTGGCTACCTTCGCGCCGGAACTGGGCGAGCGAGCGTGGAAAGCGGGGTTCGCGATTGCTGACCTTGGGCAGCGGTATCGCGATGACGTTTTCCATCGGCGCGCGAGAGAGAATCGCATTGCCGAGGTAGGCGCGAGTCACGCCGTCCGGGGTGATCAAGCCAAACTCGGGCACGTAGACGCAACTCATGCCCAGCGCATTGGCGAGCTCGCTCGCGACCTTGCGGCCGCCGGAGCGGCCGGTGCCGAAATCCATCTCGCTGAGCAACAGCACCGATGCGCTACGCAGCGGGTCGCGCGCGAGGCATCGCAAAATTCCCTCGAACCGCGTACCGCCTTGCGCATTGAAGGCCACCACTCGGAGTGGTCCGGGCGCCAGCGTAGCGGGACGATTCTCGACGATCGGCTCGAATCGGTGCGATTGGCGCGGGGGCTCCGCCGGTATCGGCTGCGCGATCGTCATGGAGCGAGAGGCGTCGGTGCTATTGGGTTGGGCATTTATTCGGGTCAAACGACGCGACCAGGATTTGCACGCGGTCCTGAATCCTTCGCGACTCGCTGATGTAATCGGCGGCGAGCGCGTCGGTCTGCGCCTTGTTCACCTGATAAGTATGATCGGAAAGCATCGTGAGCCGGTCGTCAAGATAGGCTTTGGGCATCTCGCTCAGCGTCACCATACTGACCGGCCAGGTATTAAGCTGCTGCTTGGGGGTGCCAAACCCGAACCAACTGCGATATTCGAGCGCTTCCGCATCCCGTCCAACCGGGCGATCGGCATCGCCCGAGTTGACACGTCCGTCAAAGGTCCAGGTTTTGTTGGCGATGGTGGTTGGCACCAGGAACGGGGGATCGGCGGTGCGAAACCGACATTGCGAATCGAGTATCGTCGCATCGAGGGAGGTGCTCCCGTCGAGCAAGGCGGCCGGCGAGAACATCGCCAGTCTGGTTGACGGTTCCACTTGATCGAGTATCGAGGGCACCGAGGCGGTCGCCGCTCCCGCCGCCGGCGCTGCGCTCGTGCCAGTACTACTGCTGCTACCGCCAGGCATCAAACCCGCCAATGCGGCGCATCCGCTGAGCACATAGAGGGAGAGAACAGGTAAGAGGAATCTCACGAATCTGGACACCATCACGCCTCCGAATTTGTGGAAGCATGGAAAGTGTCATCGCTCCTCCCCTGATTCTTCAGCCGCGCACTTCCGCCTCCAGGTTTTTGTAAGATGTCAGCGGCATCGAGCAGGAACGCTCGCGGCACACATAGGCAGTCAGTTTTCCGTCGAGTTGATTTTTGTCACGCGCTTGTTCTGGGACGTAATCGGCAGAGGGATTGTTCGGATCGACCGCATAAATCGCCAGATTGGGGACATAGAGCAGGCCGATGCGCTCGACCCATTCACGAAAATCCGGCGAAGATCGGTCGCCTACGATAACCACCTCGACGGGGCCGCGCAGATAGAGATCGACGCCCTCGAGGAGATGTGAGAAAGCGAACGGCTGCTTGTCCATAAACTCGTGAAATAACTTGAGGGTGCGCTCGGCCTCGCGAAAGTAGCGCTCGTCGCCGGTGTAGCCATGAAGCCGCAGCAGCGCCATTACCGACGCGCTGTTGCCTGACGGCGTGGAGCCGTCGAAAGCGCCTTTAAATCGCGTGATTAGCTGCTCGTGATCCTCGGAGGTGAAGAAAAAGCCGCCGCGCTGCTTATCGAGGAAGCGATCGAGAATCACCTCGGCTAATGTTCGCGCATACGCGAGGTACTTCGCATCGAGCGATGCTTGATAGGTATCAACCATAGCGTTGACGAGGATCGCATAGTCTTCGAGGTACGCATTGAAGCGCGCGACCCCATCTTTGTAGGAACGCCGCAGCGCATGGCCGTCCCATAGCTTCGTCATCACGAAGCCGACCCCACGTTCCGCAGCTTCGAGGTATCGCGGTTCGTGCAATGCGCGATACGCCTCGGCGAATGCCGAGATCAGCATGCCGTTCCACGCCGCGAGGATTTTTTCATCGCGCCCCGGCTTGATGCGTTTCTCGCGAGCCGCGAAAAGTTTTTCCTTGATGGTGCGAATCGCGTCGGCCATCTCTTCCGTGGTGATCTTGAATTGCTTCGCCGCATCGGTCAGCTCGATGGGACGATGCAGAATGTTGCTGCCCTCGAAATTCCCTTCGTCAGAGACGTCGAAATATCTTTCCGCAATCGGCGCGAGCTTGTCGCCAAGAATCGATTCAACTTCATCGGGCGTCCAAATGAAAAATTTCCCTTCCTCGCCTTCGCTGTCCGCGTCCTGCGTGGAATAGAACCCGTGCTCGGGGCTGGTCATCTCGCGCAAAACGTAATCGAGGATCTCGCGCGCGACGGTAAGAAATTCCGGTTCGTTCAGCGCGCGCCCGGCGTCGAGGTAAAGCCGCGCAAGTAGCGCGTTGTCGTAGAGCATCTTCTCGAAATGGGGCACCAGCCATCGATCGTCGACGCTGTAACGATGGAAACCGCCCCCGATCTGATCGTAGATGCCGCCTTTGGCCATCCTCGTGAGCGTGTCGCGCACCATCGTCGCGAAGCTGGGATCGTCGTCGGCGTCGTAGCCGCGAAGGAACAACGAAAATACGAACGAGTTGGGAAATTTCGGCGCCTGTCCGAGGCCGCCGTTAACTGTGTCGTATGAGCGCGCAAGGGCATGCGCCGCAGCGATCGGCAGATCGCGCTGAATCTCACCCTCGCCACCGGCATAGGTCCCGAGCGCATCTAACGCCTCGGTGAGTTTTTCTACATTATGTTGCACTTCGTGCGCGCCGCGCCGGTAGGCTTCCGCCGCCGCCATCAGCACGCGCGGAAATCCCGTCATCCCCTGGCGATCAACCGGCGGGAAATAGGTGCCGCCGAAAAACGGCTTCGCCTCGGGCGTGAGGAACATCGTCAGCGGCCATCCGCCGCGCCCGGTGATCATCTGGACCGCTTCCATGTAGATGTGGTCGAGGTCGGGGCGCTCCTCGCGATCGACTTTGATGGCGACGAAATTTTCGTTCATCAGGCGCGCGATGCCTTCGTTCTCAAACGACTCGCGCTCCATCACGTGGCACCAATGGCAGGCCGAATAACCGATCGACAGCAGGATGGGTTTGTTCTCCGCTTTCGCGCGCGCGAGCGCCTCATCGCCCCACGCATACCAATCGACGGGATTGTAGGCGTGCTGACGCAGGTACGGACTCTGCTCGTTGATCAATCGATTGGGCTTGCGATCGGGATGCTGATGCTTGTCGCTCATGGACGCTCTTTCGAAACCGGCAAATCGGTGAAGTTAGGGTTGACTGACGAGAGCAGATGTTTGCGCTACTCGCTCGCGCCGGACTTCGACGGTAGCATGTGCGGACGTGCATCGAACCAGATGCCCCTCTTGGTGCCGTGAACCCCACGCCCTACCCGCACACTGAATGGAGCCGCCACCGAGCGCGCCCGCGGTCTTCAATCCGCCTTTGCAACCTATTCGTGTCCATCGTTTCTGTAGACTTCTGGTTAAATTCGGTGCTAAAAACTAGTATCAAGCAATACACTCTTTATGCGCCAGAAGGACAAAAAGTACGGACCATTCGACATCACTCGGACGAGTTCGCTAACCGGACTCACGGCTTACATGCTCGACTACTTGTGCCGCTCGGAGGTCTGGCTACCGAGCCAGCTGGGTCATCCGGGCAAAGGTCGCGATCGCCAGTACACGTTCGGAGATATCGTAGTCCTCCGAAGCCTGACGCAGCTTCTTAGGGGTGGAATATCGGTGCGAAAGTTGAGGAACTCTCTTCGCGTTTTGAGAGATTCGCACCCCGAGATCACGCCGACCTCAGCCGCTTCGCGATATCTGATTACTGATGGAGTGCAAGTTTATTTCAAAGACAACGGTTCGCTCGAGGAGTTGCCGCAGCGGCAATTGGCTTTTGCCTTTGTCGTGAAACTAGAGCAGCTTCGTAAAGAACTAGCGGCAGAGTTGAGAAAGTCCGCTTGATCGAATTCTGGAGCTCCGAATCTTCGGATGCCCGGAGGACAGCATGTTAAAAGTCACGGTTTCCGGCAGTTTTCATCGGCATTTGCACGCCATCAGTCTCGCCGTTCAGGAACTCACTCTACTGGGTGCGCGCGTACTCTCGCCCGCGGATCCCCGAATTGTAGACGCCCACGGTGAATTCTTGTTTGTAGCGAGCGACCGCGTCCGATCTGTTCGCTTGGTCCAAGATCGGCATCTGCAATGTATTCGCTCGTCCGACTTTCTGTGGTTAGTCGCCCCAGACGGTTATGTGGGACAATCCGCCTCCTGCGAATTGGGCTTTGCTATTGCGCACGAAATTCCAATTTTTGCTACCCGAGCTCCCACGGATCTGACCTTGCGACAATACGTCAGAACCGTGGACAGCATGCACATCGCAATTAGTAAGGTCAAAGAATTCCTCCCGACTGCAAAGCCAGATGGGTTTTTGATCGACCCTCACTCCAGTATAAATGAAGCTCATGCAGTTCTGGACCGGATGGGAAAATCGTTAAGTGGTCAGCGCCACGACCCAAGTGAGAACATCGCTCTAGACGTTTCGAACTTTCGGCAAGAATTGGGTGGACTTTTCGGGCTTTCCGACCGGCGAGATAGAAGGTACGGTCCCAGCGCATGACCTTCTCCGAGCTGGAAACTCTCAGGCGTTTTCTTGCCGAGATCAGCAAAGTTCAGCAGCAATCGCTGGCTCAGTATTGGCACGAGCAATCAAACGGCTTTCGGCATGAGTATCGTGGCTTGGAGAAGCTTTCCAAGGCCAGTACGGGAACTTGCGTTCTATCGCTCATAGCAGCAGGGGAATATCAAGGCGACAAAGGAATATGGAAGGCGCGCGCCAGCGAATTGCTCCTGCTTCTTCTTCGCTCGGAATGGAGCAGTGCTGGACTACCCGCAGACAACGTATTCACGACCGCGTTCATTCTCGAGACGATAACAGCACTCGAACTAGTTGCCGTCGACCTCAACTACGAGAGCACTGATGCAGCGCTGATCATTAAAGCCGAAAGCATACTCGCTGAATCACTCAAGACAAGCGATCGCGGCGCTGCACATCTTCAGGACTATCCTTCTTCGGCCTACCTAACGCAACTAGTCGTTCGTGTGCTCAAAAATCGGAAACGTTTGGACGACGAATTATGGAAAGATGCACGCGCATGGTCGCTCCAAGAGATGACGCGGCAATTAGCTCTATCTCTTAGCAAGGCAAAGACATCTGATGTTTACTCTCTCGCTTACTCCACCATCATCTTCGCTTCTCTTTCTAACTCGAGCGACATAACTCCTGATGAGCTTTGGACGATTAGGAGTGCGGTTAAGCAAGTCTTCGACTCTCAACTCTCTAATGGTTCTTGGCCCTATAGTCGGCCGCTGTTCCACTACCCTCGGATAGGGAGCGCCTATTGTTACGAGTACGAGATGCTCGTCCAGTTGCTCCAGCAGAAGGTTCTTCAACCAACGTTGCTGGAGTTCCTCGCGAACCTCAGCAAAGCTGCGTACGCCTTGAAGGGCGGCGCCTTTCAACTCGGTGGCGGAGCGCTTGGATGGGCGTCGGATCATCATCCACAACTTCGAGGACCGGAATCTTGGTCCACCGCGTCTGTATTCCACTTCGCTCACGTTATGGGGAGGTTAGTAGCAGAGGCCATCCGCCGCTCCATTTTCGAATATCTTGATCAAGAATATCTACCGCCCGTCGAATCCAAGGTTGCTCGTAAGGATTTTTGCCCTAAACTCTTAGATAGCCGGCTCCAGCTCCCAGACTCGGAACCTAGATCGCTGCTGAATACGATTTGGGAACACTTCGTCGAGCCTATCGCCAGATGCACGCAGCAAGTAGTTGAAGGGCGTTCCTTGCCGCCTGGCTTCTCCACCGCTATTTTCTTCGGCCCTCCGGGAACGGCGAAGACACAATTGGCCAAGGAGATCTCGAAATTTCTCGGCTGGCCGCTGCTAGTAGTGGATCCCTCGCATGTCGTTAAGCGCGGAATGGATATGATTCAGTCTGAAGCCAACGTCATTTTTGGGATGCTCGAAACGGCAGAGTGTTTGGTGGTTCTTCTGGACGAATTCGACGAAATGGTGAGAGATCGTTCATCGGAGGGTACTGAAGTTCTGTCGAGACTCATGACCACGGCGCTACTTCCCAAGCTAAGCCGCATCCACGACCGCGGAACCGTGGTTTTCATTCTCGCGACTAATTATATCGACCGTTTCGACGTCGCGATAAGCCGCCTTGGCCGGTTCGACAAGGTGATCCAAGTGCTGCCTCCTACCACAGAAGAAAAATTAAGACACTGGGACACAACAAAGAAGAAATTCGACGAACTCAAGGTCGATATTGCTCCGCTCCAAATCAAGTTGGGATCTCTAACCTATCTGGAATTCGAAAGACTCGTCCCACAACTTCTGAAGTCTACGAAGCCGCAGGAGGTTATTGAACTTATCGACCACTCCTTTCAAAACTGCACGCTCCAGAGGGGAAGTACCGATGCAGGCGGATCCGTCAGGGAAACATGGCACGAGAGAAACGAGCAGCAGCGCGCAAGCATCGTGCTCTGATTTCCAGAGCCAAACCCCCGAGGGTCATCTGAGTCGAGACCCACGTTTATCGGAGATCATCACGGCAAGACCAAATCGTTGGAACCCATGCAGGACTGAAAATATGGTCTGGGGGCTCATTCGAACCGTCGTTGCCCAACAAATATCCACCAAGGCCGCTATTACCATTATAGACCGTGTCGCACGAAAGTATCCCCAACTACCTTCAGGCGGTGGCATGAGCGAGCTCAATGCTTCGGCACTTATGCTGTGTGGCGTATCTCCCAGGAAAGCTGCCTGCTGCGAGGAAATCGCGCGCAGAGCTCGGACTATTGGAACTGAACTTGATTCAGGGAAATCCTGCGAGGAGACACTGGTCGGAATAAAGGGCGTCGGGCCTTGGACGATCGCGATATTCCGCATACTCGTGCTCAAAGAACCCGACGTATTGCCTGATGGAGATCTGGGCCTTATTCGCGCGGTGGCTCGGGTGTACGGTTCGAGTAGCAACCTGACCGAACTGGCGGACCTGTGGCGGCCGTATCGCTCGGTCGCTTGTTGGTACCTCTGGCGTTCGTTGGGGAACCCACCACTCGCTTGAGTTACGCGCTTCAGATTGGAGCGATGTTTGGGCTACTCGCTCGCGGCTGCTGGCGACGGTAGCATTGCGGTGTGCATCGGAACCAACTGACCCGCGACTCAGATTCCCGCGCGGATTTGGCCGAATCGTCCGCCCTCTGATCGCCGATTGATTGGCGGCTCGCGGGATGGGGCGTTATCGCGCTCACCGCCATCCTCTATTTCACCCGGCTCGGCGCGCGCGCGCTGTGGTCATCGGAATTTCGCTGGGCCGAGATCTCGCGCGAGATGATTCGCACCGGCAACTATTTCTGGCCCACCATCAATGGCCATCTCTACTACGACAAACCGCTCGGCTCGTATTGGCTGGTGCTCGCGTCGACTTGGATCACGGGAGGCCTCGATGAAACCGCGGCGCGGCTGCCCTGCGCGATAGCGGGGCTGCTCGCGGTCGGCTTGCTGATCCTGCTGGCGCGGCGGCTCTACGATCTTCGCATCGGGGTGATCTCGGGATTTATCCTGGCGACCAGCTTCAGCTTCGTTTTCTTCTCTCGCCACGCCTCCGCCGACGTCGAGACCATCACCGGCGAGCTCGCCGCCTTGCTTCTCTTCATGAAGCATGAGGACCGGCCGGCCGGATGGTGGACGGTTTGGCTCTGGATCATCATGGCCATCACCTCACTGACTAAGGGACTGCTTGGCTTTGCTTTGCCGATAATGGTGATGGGGCTTTACGCGACGCTGTCGGATGGATGGGCGGCGTTCGGCGAGAAAATCCTGCATGGCGCCATCGCCGATCGCATCCGCTGGGTGATCGAGCGCAATCGATGGCTATTCAACTGGCGCTCCATCATCGCGGTTCCGATCGGCCTCGCGATTTACATGACACCGTTTCGGATTTCGCGCGCCATCATGGGATCGAGCGCGGGTCTCGACATGGTCTTCCGCGAAAACGTGGTGCGCTTTTTCGAACCCTTCGACCATCGCGGACCGATTTACCTGTATCTCTACGTAATCTTCGCGCTGATGGCACCGTGGGCGATTCTGCTACCCGCCGCAATCGTCCAGGCCCATCACGAACGCCGTATCGAGGCCCAGCCGGCGAAGAGCGATCGCTTCACGCTAATTTTCTTCTGGTCGACGTTCATTTTCTTCACGGTTTCCGGCTCGCGACGCAGCTACTACATCCTGCCGATTCTTCCTCCCGCGGCAATGCTGATTGCGCGGCTGCTGACCTCGCCCTCCGAGCGACTCTCCGATTGGGGGCTTAGGCTGTTGAACCTCGGTTACGGAGTTTTCGTTGCGGTCGTGATTATGGGATTCGCGCTGCTGATTCCTCCGTCTGCGGTGCTTCCCGGCTTGATGGCGCGGCTTCCTGTCGCCCCGGATCGCCTCGTCTTCGCCGCAATGTGGACAATCGTTCTCGCCGCGATCATCTACACGTTTCGTAATTTCACTCGCCTACGCATGATGCTTTCGATGGGTGTCGCTGCGTACGCCGCGATGGTCTACATCTACATTCTCGCGATGCCTGCCGCCGAGGCGTACCGCGGTGAGAGGCCGTTCGCGTATGCGGTACGTGACCGCATCGGGTCGCAGACTTCCGAGCTCGGGCTTTATCGGACGATTGGGCCACTCTTCTATCTGGATCCTGCGGCGCCGCTCGCGGAATTCGACAAGCCGAATGATCTGGCGGATGCGGTCAGATCAGGGAAGATCGATTGGGTAATCGTCCGGCGAAGAGATCTTCCGACCATCAACCTCCCGACGGAAATCCTGGTCGAGGAAGCTTCCTATCCATGGGAATCCGACTACCAGCATCGGAACAAAGTGGTGCTGATAAAGCTCGGCGCCGGCGCCTCCACTCCGGCCCGCTGAAGGGAACAGCCACATAGGCTGAGGACTGTGCCGCGGGTGATTGCGCGGAGCGTTGTCGCTAAATTCATCGCACAGGGCGCGGATAACGAGACTTCAAATTGGACATTTAGCGAGGGCGTAATTCGCAAGCAAATACGGCGACTTGCGGTGCGCTCTTGGTAAAGATCTTGAGCGCCGATCTACGATAGACCAGGCTGTCGGTGTATGCCGCCTTATCAGGAGAGTATAGACCGAGCATTGCTTGCGTACATCCTGAAGGGTGCGGCCCCCGTTCTTGGGAACACCAAAACTGAGAAAACTTGCTTCTGGGTTGAGCTTCGCTTGAGGGCAAAGAATCTGGTCGGCCCGCATTTTCGGTTTTATCGTTACAAATACGGGGCGTACAGCGACGATCTCAGACGAGCTCACGAAATGCTCGTACTGAGCGGGCACTTGCACAAGAACAACACGCTCACCGATAGAGGTGAGATCCTTGTCGAATTTGTCGAGGAATTAAGGAAACCTAATCGCGCCACTTTCAATACGATAGACCGCGCGATTAACGAGTGCCAGGCCGACCATGGCGAATCGCTAAAGACGAAATTTTACGAACTGGAAATTCGTCCCGAAGATTGGGATCACGCCGCCAAGATTCGCGTAATTCCCGAGCACACCGATCTTATTCGCCCTAAAGGACGAGAACTGCTTGTTCCCGATTCGATCCGCTCACTGATAACGGATGAATTGAAACTCTCTGATTCGGATTTAAAACGAGCCCATGATACGTGGCCTCAAATGTGCCGTAAGGGGATCGACGCTATCGAACGTCTCGTTGCTGACCCGCCCGATGCCCGCGAGCAATCATCATAAATCGCGCGTAGCTGACACCTAGCGCTGGCGCATACCTGCGCGCCGTTTCTTGGAGCCTCGCATAGTTAACTTCTGATCTCGTGAACTCGATGATTATCCGTTCATCGGTGAGGCCACTCTCATGGGCTCTCACAAGTTCCTCTGCTGTTCTATCGGCCAATCTCGCTTCCCCCGCCTAAACCACCTTCCGCACTGCTCCGCGACAGATTCCACGAACGCTAACAATCACGTGCTTTCGGCAATTCGCGGCACGTGGCGCATAATCCATCGACTACAACCGCATCGGCATTACGACGTAGCTGAATTCGCTGTCGGAGGGGGTCCGGAGCAGGCCGGGGCTGGCTTCATCCGAAAGGCCTAAATCGATTTCACTTTCGGCCGGAATAACCGCGAGCGCTTGCAGCAGATACGCCGCGTTGAAGCCTACCGAGAATTCGTCGCCACGATATTCGACATCGATGGTTTCGCTCGCCTCACCCATCTCGGGGCTGGTCGATGAAACCGTCAGCGCGCCGGCGGCGAGGGCGAGCTTCACGCCATGGTAACGCTCGTTGGAAAAAATCGCGGCGCGTTTGATGGACGCTTGCAGCGCGTCACGGCCAACCTTGATGTGATACTTGGTCTGCTTCGGTACCACGCCGCGGTAGTCGGGAAATTCGCCCTCGACCAGGCGCATCGAGACTTCGGTGGGGCCGCGCTTGAGCGAGGCTAGTTGTCCGTCGAGGAGCAGCTTCACTTCGGATTCGCCGCCCTGATCGAGCAGTTTGCGTAGTTCTGTGAGGCCTTTGCGCGGGATGATAGTGCCACCTTCCATCGAAAATCCCGGCACCACCCGATCGATCATCGAGAGCCGATGGCCATCCGTAGCGACCATGCGAGCTTTGCCGGCATCGTGCGCTTCAAGGTAGACGCCGCTCAGGTTGTAGCGAGCCTCATCGGGGCTAACGGAGAAAATTGTCTTGTCGATCATCGTGGCGAGGACCGCGGCGCTAATCGTCAATGCGGCCTTAACGGATTTCTTGGGTCCATCGGCTTTGGTCGATTGGCTCGGCATCGCTGGGAAACTGCGCGGATCGAGCCCCATCATTTTGAAGCGCGAGCGGCCGCATTTGAGCTCGACCCAATCATTGTCGAGCGAAGTGATGGAAAATTCGTCGCCTTCGGTTTCGCGCACGATTTCGAAAAGCTTGCGCGCATTGAGGGTGAGGCTTTTTTCCTTGCCGGATTTGCACGGAACCTGAGTGCTGATGCCGACCTCGAGATCGGTGGCGGCGAGCCGGATACTTTGCGCCTCGGGTTCGATGAGCACGTGACCGAGAATCGGCACCGTGTTGCGGCGTTCGACGATCCCCTGGACCAGCGAGAGCCCGTTCATGAGCGATTGGCGTTCGACAACAATTCCCATAGTGCGCGACCCGATCCTAATACTCCTATATTAATTCTTTCTTAGGAAAAGTCAGAAGTAATAGTAGGTGCTGTGCATTTGTTGATAGTGCCTACAAGGTCTCAGAAATAAACGGAAATCGCCAGCCATAAAGCTGTCGAGAGATTGCAGCGCGGATCGCGCGCGGTGACCGCGCACTCGCAAAGCTGTCGATATGCCGCCGGTTCTCCACCTGCTGTGAACAATGTTGTTGTTATATCGTCCATGCTCTTCGAATCGCTCATGCGGCGTTTCGGATCGCTTTTAGTTCGCGTTCGATTTTTTCGATCGACATTCTGAACGCGGAATCGTTGCTCATCCGCCGTGCGATCAAATTGTACGCATGGATGACGGTTGAATGATCGCGGACAAAAGCCTCGCCGATGCAGGGGAACGAGGAGTCGGTGAGTTTGCGGCAAAGATACATCGCGACCTGACGGCAAAATGCGATGTGTTGGGTGCGCTTCTTCGATTTCAAGTCGGCGAGGCGCACATGAAAGTAATCCGCCACTGTGCGTTGAATGGATTCGATGTCGGGCTTCTGCTCCTGCCGGCGAATCAGGTCATGCAGCGCCTTGCGGGCAAACTCCAGCGTTATCTCGCAGCTGTTGAGCGAGGCTAGCGCTGCCAATCGGGTGAGGCATCCTTCGAGTTCGCGAACATTGGTCGAGACATTCTGCGCGATGTAGAGGCCCACATCGGAGGGAAGACGAAGGCGTTCGAGGGCGGCCTTCTTCTGGATAATTGCGATGCGGGTTTCCAGATCGGGAGGCGCGATATCCGCGATCAGGCCGGACTCGAATCGATTGCGCAGGCGATCCTCCAGTCCGGGGATGTCCTTGGGCACCTTATCGGAAGTGAGCACGATCTGATGGCGCTCGCTGTGGAGCGAGTTAAAGGTGTGGAAGAATTCCTCCTGCGTGCGATCGCGGCCGGCCAGGAACTGCACATCATCGAGGATGAGCGCGTCGACCCGGCGGAACTTATCACGGAACTCGGTGGTCTTATCGCGCCGAATCGAGTTGATCAGCTCGTTCATGAAGACTTCTGCCGACATGAAAAGAACTTTTTTGTTGCGATCGCTTTGCCAAATCTGATGTCCGATCGCATTAACCAGATGAGTTTTACCGAGGCCGACCCCACCATAAATGAACAGTGGATTGTATTTCTCGCCCGGCTGATTGGCGACCGCCAGCGCCGCCGCATGCGCGAATTGATTTCCTGAACCAACCACGAATTCGGTAAAGGTATAACGAGGGTTTAGTTGAGGATGTCGGTCGCGCTGCTGCATTTCTGGTCGCGGGCTCATTAGCGAGGATGAAGTATGTCGTCCATTGCCGTTAGCGTATCCGTGGCCGTGGCCGTTCTTGATCACGACGGCGCCATTTTCGCCGAGCGTGAGTTTGACGTCGACCGGTTCTCCAACCTCGGCGGAGAGCGATTGCCGCAGCAGCGGCATGTAACGTTCGTTGACCCAATCTTTGAAAAAACGATTGGGCGCCTCGATGGTCGCGGTTCCCCCATTCACGCCAACGAAATTCAACGGGCCGATCCAGGTTTCGAAGCCGACTTGGCCGAGCTGATCGCGCATGCGATCGCCCGCACGTTCCCATACACCGTCCATTTGTTCCCCTCCCAGAAGCCGGGCAACCCCATTGCCCGATTGCGGGTCTGAACGAAGATCGATTAATTACTCACAGTCTTATTAACAGCTGTTGATAAGCCACTTTTCCTTCGGCGGTCACAGCAACTGCACAGCCAAATCCGATAAACTATCAACTCACGGACGTGCGGAATGGATTTCTGGCCCTCTAATTCCAATGGAGCAGCGTTGATCGAAACGCGGATTGGGGCCCATAACTCTGCGCACGGACGCGACTCGATTTTTTCGAGTCAGGCTGTTTTGGGTTTAAAGTTCGACGGCCAATGGAAGGAGATAAACGCTTTGCAAGCTTGTCTCAAGCAGCCGCATCAAAAATTAGAGAACAGCGCGGAATTGAAGGAATTTCCGTCGTGGATTTTTGTGATCGGAACATGACGCGAGATCGCGATGAGTTTCGCAACACTTTTGCCTGATCGTTTCGCCACCGCTCCAGGAGCCTACACGCGCGATCGTAAAATTTCTATCCGCAAATCGAAAAATTATGATTCAATGAAATTAAAATTTTAACTGCCTGTCTCCTCCGATGATAACGACAGGAACATCAGGATGAACTTGCGAACTAAAAGATCGCGTGACCTTCTCCAACGTGCTTTAAAAAAAATTCCCGGCGCCGTCAATTCTCCGGTCCGCGCCTGGTCGGCGGTCAAAGGCTCGTCGCTGTTTATCGAGCGCGCTAGCGGTGCCTATGTCTTCGATGCTGATGGCAATCGCTTCATAGATTACGTCGGCTCCTATGGTCCGGCTATCCTCGGCCATGCCGATCCGCGAATTACCGACGCGGTGACGGAACAAGTGAAAAAAGGTTTTGGCTATGGGGCTCCCACCGAACTCGAAGTCGAACTGGCCGAGGCGATCTGTGGCGCGATTGCTTCAGCCGAAAAAGTTCGCCTGGTGAATTCCGGTACCGAGGCCGGGATGACCGCGATTCGCATCGCGCGCGCCGCCACCGGGCGCGACAAGATCATCAAGTTCGACGGATGTTATCATGGGCACAGCGATGGACTGCTGGTGCGCGCCGGCTCCGGCGGCATGACGCTGGGAATTCCCGATAGCGGCGGCGTGCCAAACGCCCTGGCTGCGATGACCATCATTGCGCGATACAATTCGCTAGAAAGCGTTACAAATTGTTTTGAGGCCAATCGGGGCGCGGTCGCGGCCGTGATCGTCGAGCCGATCGCCGCCAATATGGGCGTGGTGCCGCCGATGTCGCAATTCCTAAAAGAACTCGCGGCGTTAGCCAAACGCTACGGCGCATTGCTTATCTGCGATGAAGTCATCACCGGGTTTCGCCTCCGCTACGGCTCGATCGCGGAAGAAATGGGCGTCGCGCCTGATCTGATCATGCTCGGGAAAATAATCGGCGGTGGAATGCCGATTGGCGCGGTCGCAGGAGGCGGCGACTTGATGGATCTCCTCGCCCCGGCGGGTCCCGTTTATCAAGCGGGGACGCTGTCGGGAAATCCTATCTCGGTGCGTGCCGGACTGGAGACGCTGCGCATACTCGCGCAGCCGGGCATTTATGCGCAGCTGGAAAAATCCGGCGAGAGCCTGGCGAAGGGACTTCTCGATGCGCTCCGCACCGCAGGCGAGAAAGGATGCGTGAATCGCGCCGGCTCGCTAGTCACGATGTTTCTCGGCCGCGATTCGGTCACCGACGCGGATGAAGCGCGTCGCTCAGACACTGCAAAGTTCGCGACCTATTTCCATCGGATGTTAGAACGCGGCATCTATTTGCCGCCGTCGCAGTTTGAAGCGATGTTTCTTTCCCTCGCCCACACTGTCGCTGACATCGACGCGACCGTGAACGCTGCGCGCGAGTCATTGCGCGACCTGGCTGTGGCCTGAAAGGATTTCTCCTGGCATGCCGGACGATCGAGAAAAGCGCGGGAATGCGTGGCTATATCTTGCCGCCGCCACGCAATTTACCACCTCGCCGCTCGCGGGCGGGTTTGTCGGCTACCTGGCGGATAGACATTTCCGTCCCAATGGGGCCACGCCGATTTTTGCACTGCTGGGATTCCTGCTCGGCTTTATCGGCGGCACCATCAATCTGGTGCGGATTCTCAAGGTACCTTCCGGACCGAAATGACCTCGCCGGAAACCACCTCGAGTTTCCCGCTCACGCAAGTGCCGACGATTTGGTCGATCCAGGCAACCAATCTTGTCCTGGTCGTGCTAAGCGCGGGGTTGATGGCGTATTTCGTTTCTCGCGCTGCGGCGATAGGATGCTTGGTTGGCGGCGGGGTGGTTATCGCCAATATGTTTCTCCTCGCCGCACTCGGCCGGTTCGCCTTATCTGCGGCGCGCCAGAGCGGGGGAGTAAGTCGGCTCGGCCTCATCGCATTGCCGCTTAAAGTCGCATTGGTGGTAGGGCTGATATACCTCGTCTTTGCGCGCGTCCATATCGATGGATTGGGCTTTGCGACGGGCGTCTTGACTCAGGTGACGGCGATAATTATTGAGACCGGGCGCATGTCGTTTCGAAAGAATCGAACTGATTCCGGAATTCCGGAGGAATCTTGAAGCCAGTTAATTTTCTTGAGCTCCTGGGCGGGGGAAAAATTCCCGAGGTCCTTCTGGGGACCTGGATCGTGATGGGCATCCTGCTCATCTTTGGATATCTGGCCGGTAACGCGATCAAGCGCGCTACCGACCCGGTAGTTCCCGATGAAGGCGCATCGCTGCGCGCGATCGGCGAAGCATTCACGGAATTCCTCGACAGTTCGGTGCACGGCGTGATCGAGGACCATCACTACCGCACCTTGGTGCCATTTTTCGGCAGCCTATTCATGTTCATCGTGATGGCGAATTTCTTCGGCCTGATCCCGGGCTTCGAGCCGCCCACCTCGGACTCCGATCTGACCTTCGCGCTGGGCGCAATATGCTTCGCCTTCTACATCGTGCAGGGCTTTCGCTCCAATGGCGTGTGGTATCTGAAAAGTTTTCTGGGGCCGGTGCTTTTTCTTGCCCCGCTGATGCTGCCGATCGAGCTGGCGGATAATCTCTTTCGGCCGTTTTCGCTTGGGGTTCGTCTTTACGCCAATATGTTCGCCGATCATACGGTGCTCGGAATCTTTACCGGGCTGACCTACCTCGTTTTTCCGCTCGCGTTCTATGCGCTGGGCGCTATCGTGTGCGTCGTTCAGGCGCTCATCTTCATGATACTTTCGCTGAGCTACGTGAGGCTGGCCGCGAGCCACGATCATTGACGGCGGCATTAATTCGGGATTTTTCGCGACCTCTTCGAACGGCTTGAGCAAATGGTGGTGGCAGAGGAAGAGGAGAAGGGCTGCGGCCGGGCGGAAAGGCGCGATTGACAAGGAGGACTGGTTTGATGGTTCGTAAGCTTTCAACGGTAATGAGTACGGTCGCGATGCTGGTGCTTGCATCGCCCTTGCTTGCGATGGCGCAAGAGGGCGCGGCAGGCGGGGGTCACGGCGGCACCGCGGGTCTCATCGCACTGGCCGCGAATATCGGTATCGGCATCGCGGCCTTCGGCAGCGCCCTTGGACAGGGGCGGGTCGGCGCCGCGGCGATGGAATCGATCGGACGCAATCCCAACAGCACGGGTCAGCTCTTCACCCCGATGATCATCGCACTCGCGTTCATCGAGGCATTGACTCTGTATGCGTTCGTCGTCGCGTTCCTGCTGCAAGGCAAAATCTAGTCGACTGCGAAATCAGTTCGCACAACGGGGCTCCTGTCGGGCCCCGTTTTCTTTTTCACGATTTCAATCCCGGCGCTTCGCGCCTTGCAGCACATCGAATGCGGCGCGCCGGCGATCACGACGGAGGAGGACGTACATCGCACCCGCGCCACCGTCCTGCGGCTTGGCGGTCGCGAAGGCATGCACATGGGCGCCGATTTCCCCGTGCGAGAGCCACTGTGCCGCGGCATGCTTCAGGACCGGGCGGCCTCCCGGCGAGCCCAGTCCGCGGCCATGCACCACCAGCACCGTGCGCATCCCCTTGCCAACCGACTTGATGACGAACTGCTGCAGGGCGAACTTCGCATCGGGCTGAATCATCCCGTGCAGATCGATGTGATCCTGGACCGCGAACTCGCCGCGTCGCAGACGAGTAAGTAATCGAGGATCGAGGCCGACGCGCGCCCCTTCGACATATTCTTCGGTCTCGGTGAGATCAAAGTTTCCTACGCCCGAGACCAGGTCGGATAACGCGGCAAGAACCTCGGCTTCCTCGCTGACCACTGCGCGATGCACCTCCGGCACCACTGGCATGCGATGGCCGGTCGTCGCGCTACCGAGCGGGCGTACGCCGGCATAGGCCTCGCGAAGGATAGCGTTCTCGTCTACTACCTCGGGAGGCGGTGGAGGTGGCGATGGTTGCGCGACCGGTTTCCTCAGGGTTGCTTTGGCCACCAGCAGTTGCTGGCTGGGAAGTAATTGCTTGCCATTCTCTGCGGCTTTATCCGCGAGCATCTTCTTGAGGTCTTTGAAGGGCGAAAAAGAAACCGGCTTTTGCTTGGGAGCCTGATCGGAATCTTCTGCGACTCCTCGCCGGGAGAGTTTCTTCTTCTTCGCCATACTGTGAAGATCCTGGTAAGCCGAACAAATTGTATCGGAAACGCGTGAGATAGTGACGCTGTTCGACTAAACTTGACGCGTTGGGCGCTTTTCACCTGTCGCAACCGGAGCTCTAATGAAAAAGGCCGTAATGATTGTCGGCGCCGTGGTCGCGGTGGCAGTCATCGTCATTGCCGCAGTTCTGATCTATGCGGCGCGCAACCTCAACTCGATTATCGCCGAGCGCGAGCCGGTCCTATTGCAGAAGGTCAGCGATTCGCTCGGGCGCAAAGTCGAAGTGGAAAGCATCAAGGCCTCGCTGGGATGGGGCCTGGTCGCCGAACTAACCGGATTGAAAATTGAAGATGATCCTGCGCTCTCAGATCGCCCGTTTATCGAAGCGAGTGAAGCCTCGGCCAAGGTGGATTTGCTGCCGCTCTTATCGCGGCGCATCCACGTGACCGAGGTGACGCTGAAAGACCCTGTGGTCCGCATCATTCGAACCGAGCAGGGCGAACTCAACGTCTCGACCATCGGCAAAAAATCCGGGGCAGAAAAGGAACCGCCACCAGCGCAAACCTCGCCAGGATCGATGGAGCAAGCACCGATCACCTCGGAGAGCGGCACCATGACCGCGAAGCCTGAGAAACGCCGCGGCGCTGAAAACCTCGCTGCGGTGTATGTCCAAAGCCTCCTCGTAGATAACGGCGTCATCGTTTACGAGGAGCGTGGAGCTAACACGCAGACCGTGAGTATCAACGACGTCGATCTGTCGGTGAAGGATTTTCGCGTCACCCGCGCATTCGACTTCACGCTCAAACTCGCGATTCTATCCGATAAGCAGAACGTCGATATTTCCGGGACCGCGGGCCCACTCGCGTCGGACGGCGCCGTGGATCTTAAAAACGCTCATTTCGCTATTGAGGAAAAGGTCGGCCCGCTCGATTTGGCCAAACTGCGCGCGATTGGTTCCATCGGCAAAGCCATTCCCGAGGCGCTCTCGGTTCCCGACCCGGTTTCATTCCAGGCGAATGTGGACGGCACTGCTTCGGCCGTCAAGTTTCATGTCGAAAGCGATCTGAGCGGTAACCGCATTGCCTGGGCGGATGCTTTCGATAAGCCCGCCTCGGTCATCCTCAAACTCAGCGCTGATGGTTCACGTACCGATACGAATATCGAAGTCACGCAAGCGAATGTGCAGCTCGCAGACCTCGACGCCAAGGCCTCCAACATCAAGTTTGACGGCGGCAACCTGAGCGCTCGGATTGATACCAATCGTTTCGATGTCGCCTCGCTGGCGAAGATGGTCCCGGCCCTGCAGAAGTACAACCCATCGGGTCATGTTGAGGTGCACTCGGACGTGAGCACGGCGAACAAGCAACCGAGTGCTCATGGCACGGTCTCGCTCGCGGATGTGACGCTCTCGCTGCCCGACGCTAAGCCGGCGTTGGTTAGCAATCTGAATGGCGATATCAAGCTGGATGGTAACGCGGCGAATGTCGGGCCGCTCAAGTTCGATATGGGTGATGGGCATGCCGCAGCCACGCTTACCGCTTCCTCGTTGCAACCACTGAAAGCGACCTACAACTTCTCCATCGACAATATTAAGCCGGGCGACCTGGTCCCGAACCGTCCTGCAGGCGAATACCTGAGTACCGTTCTCGCGGCGGGTAGCATAACTCAGTCCGAGCCGTTGCCAAAGCTGCCTTCCGGCACCGCGAAGGTATCGATTGCCGAGGGAAACATCGCGAATGCTGCATTCAAGGACTTGAGCCTCGCGGCCACGACCGACGGCCAGCTGGCCGATATCCAGTCATTCAAGATTGCGGTCTTCAACGGGAATGTGGCCGGCAGCGGGACCACGACGCTCGATAAGACTCCGCAATTCTCCTTCGAGGTCAACGCAAACAATGTTGATATCCAGCAGGCGCTGATGGTGCAGGATCCTAAATCAGCCGCGATGTTTCGAGGCAACGTCGATACCCAATTGCAGGTGTCGGGGCGCGGAACGAAGTTCGACGACATCAAGCCCACGTTGAAGGGAAGCGGTCGCGCCGCAGTGCGCAACGGAAAATTGGTCGGGGTCAACCTCATCCGCATCGCACTCGACAAGACCAAAGGGATTCCCGAAATCGGAGATCTCATTCCCGCGTCGTTGATGAAGCGGCATCCCGAACTGTTCAACAATGCCGATACTGACATCGACCGCGCCAGCCTGACCTTCGTGCTCAACGGAATTCGCATCAGTACCCGCGACCTGGTGGTGCAGGCAGCAGACTACGGGATGACCGCCGCCGGATGGTTCGACATGGATAAGAATGTCGATCTGAGTGGGCATGCGTTGCTGACGCCGCAGTTCAGTAAGGAAATCGTCGACGCAAAGCACAATGTTGTCTACATCACCAACCAGGACGGGCAGGTCGATATCCCGCTTAGAATCAGCGGCAAGCTGCCGAAGCCGGACGTTTCCCCGGACCTTGCGACCTTGGCCCAGAACGCCACCGGGCATTTGCTTCGTCAAACCGGCAAGGGCGTCGTCGATAAGCTTTTCGGCAGCAAGAAGGGTAAAAATAATCCGCTGGATCAGCTGAAAGGATTGTTCAACTGAAGTTCGCCCTAAAGGTTGAGCTCGACGACAGTGGCGCCGGCGCCACCGTGATGCGGTTCGGCCTCATGGTAGGTCGAGCTGTAGGGCGAGGTGCTGAGGTATTCGAGCACCGCTTTGCGTAGCGCCCCCGAACCGATGCCGTGGATGATGCGCACCTCTTTGCGATTGGTCAGGTACGCCTGATCGAGGAACTCCTCGAGTTTGCGAAGCGCCTCAGTGGTGCGCATCCCGATCAGATTCAGTTCTTCCCGCTCGCTGGCACCTGAGCTGACGGTAACCGAGGATGTCGCGCGGCGCTCGCGAGCATCCGCCGCGACGGACTCAGCCTTCGCGCGTCGCAGCCGCTCGGGGGATACCTCGATGCGCAATCCGCCGCGGCTGATGACCGCCTTACCGGGTTCCATCACCACCAACTCGCCGCGGATGCCGCCGAGCTCGACTATATCGCCGACTTTCAGTGGCGACTGATCGGGATCAGGCTCCTCATCCTGTGGGATGGGTGACGCGGCCTCGAGTTTTTCCGCGATGCGCGCCTGAAACTGGCCCAGATCGCGCCGAGATTTGGTGCCACTGCGAATTTCTTTCAGGAGATCGTCGCCCTCGCGGCGAAAATCCGTCATGAGGCCGGTGACCTCATCGCGAAGGCGCTTGCGTTCGCGCTCGAAGCGTTCGCGCGTGCGCTCCTCGGTTGCGGATGCTTCGCGTTGGCGTTCTTCGAGATCGGCCGATCGCTCGCGAGCGCGGACGATTTCTTCTTCGAGAATGGTGCGCTGCTGTTCGAGGCGTTCGATGGCGGTCTCCAGCTCGATGGTGCTTTCGCCCATCGCCGCCTGCGCGCCCTTGATGATCTCCTCGGGAAGTCCGAGACGTCGAGCGACTACGAGGCCATAGCTTTGCCCGATAGTGTGTGGCTTGAGTCGATAGAGCGGGACGAGACGGTCCGGATCAAAATCTACCGCGGCTACGTCGAAATCGGAACGTGAGTACGCGTACACTTTGACCGCGGTTGAATGAGTCGCTACAGCGACCAGGCATCGACGTGCCGCCAGATGATTGATGAGCCCGATTGCGAGCGCCGCGCCCTCGGCCGGATCGGTGCCTGCGCCGGGTTCATCGAGGATCACCAATGCGGGTTCCACCAGCGAACCCACGATTTCCGACAGGTTCGCGATATGTGCCGAAAACGTCGACAGACTCGTCTCAATCGATTGCTCGTCGCCGATGTCGGCGAACAAACTGCGAAACACCGCGATCTTGCTCCCCGACCGCGCCGGGATAAGGAGGCCGGCCTGCGCCATCAACGCGAACAGGCCCAAGGTTTTCAGCGCGACGGTTTTCCCACCCGTGTTCGGCCCCGAAATCACGATGCCTTTGTGATCGGCGGGGATGCGGAGATCGATCGGGACCACATCGTGCGCCGCGACTGTCAGCAACGGATGACGCGCTTCGAGCAGCTCGATCTCGCCGGTACTGATTTCCGGCTCGCTGCACTCGAAACGCTCGGCGAAAATCGCGCGCGCATTTAACTGGTCGAGCGAAACCATTGCGTCGAAAGTGAGATGCAGCTCGTTGGAATAGCCGCGCACCATCGCGGAGAGCTGCATCAGGATGCGATGCTCCTCGGCCTCGACCTCGCTCTCCAGCATCATCAGGCGATTGTTCAGCTCGACCGCCCACATCGGTTCGACGAACAGCGTCTCGCCCGAGACCGAGCGATCCTGCACGATGCCCGCCAGCTTCTCGGTGTAGTTCAGCTTGAGCGGAAGCACGAAGCGATGATTGCGCAGCGTGACGATGTGATCGGAGATGAACCCCTCCATGCCCGGCTGATTGAGCGAACGCAGCAGGCGCGCTTCGAGCTCGACTCGTTCGGCACGCAGGCGATTGCGGAGCCGGTTGAGGAGCGGACTCGCATCGTCCAGGAGTTGCCCGTCGTCGGCGAGCGCTTTCAGCAGCGCATCGGCTAGCTCCTTGGGTGCCAGGAGATTGGCCGCGATCACCGCCACATGAGGGAACGGCTCGACCCGCGAGCGGATGAAACTCTGGACGTGGCGCGACGACAGCACGAAGTCGCGAATCTTCACCAGCGACTCGCCATCAAGAATCGCGCCCTCGCGCGCGGCGGCGAGGAACAAGCCGCGCAGGTCGGAGAACTCCTGGATTGGAATCGAGCCGGTGTGCTGACGCAGCTCGGCCATTTCGGCGGTCGCGCGCAGCCGGTCGCGTACGATATCGGCATCGACGGCAGGGCGCACGCGCGACAACACCTCGCGCGCAGGGTCGGACGTGGCCATGCCCATGACCAGCATCATGACCTTATCGAACTCGAGCGCTTTGAGGTCGCGTTCCCGCATCGAGGTGATTATTTCATCGAAGCTGATTGCCGCGCGAGCCCAAACGACCTTGAAACGTTGCGGAACGACAAATTTGGTCAAGAAAGGAAGTTGGCGGACAAAATTGCCTTCGAAGTGACCTCGACGATCCGCCTGAGAGTCGACATATTCTACAGCTAATTGCTAAAGTTCGCGCTTCTATGGAGTTCTCCGGCGAGACGCAGTCCGCCCCACCGCTGGCGGTGAAGGTGAGCCTCGGCTCGGCGCGATTTATCGCGTTCCTGGTCGCGCAATCTCTCGGCGTTATCAACGAGAGCAGTTTCAGGGTGACCTTGATCCTGTTTGTGCTGGCGACAGTTTCCGGTGAGGCGCGCCAGGTTCGCTACTCCAGCATCGGGACGGCGCTGGTTCCGCTGGCCTACCTGATGGTCTCGCCGATCGCCGGATATTTCACCGATCGATTCCCCAAGCATCGCGTTTTGTTATGGACCAAGGCGCCCGAGATCGCCGCGATGGTGCTGGCGACCGTCGGGTTCTATCTGCGTAATCTCCCGTTCCTGTATGTGGTCCTGTTCCTGATCGCGGCGCGGACCGCATTCTTTTCGCCGGCAAAATTCGGCATCCTGCCGGAAGTTTTCGATGACGCCACCCTATCGTCCGCCAACGGCATCCTCGAATTGGTCAGGGATCTGGCAATCCTGATCGGATCCCTGCTGGGCGTGACTGTGTACAGTCTGTTCGCATCGAACCTGACCAATGCGGGGCTGGTATTCCTAACGATCGCGTGCGTCGGCACGCTCGCGATTGGGTTCGCTCCGCGCGCGCCCGCGGGTAATCAGCAGGCGCATTTTGTCTGGAACGTCGTTAGTTCATTTCGGCGCGACTATGCCGAAGTGCGCGGGAATCCGACCCTCTACTACACCCTGGTCGGTATCGCATGGTTCGGTTTTATCACCTCGTTCTTCCTGACCGTGGTGCCGGTGTTTGCGAAGAACGAGCTGGGACTGGATGAAACGCGAGTAGGACTGCTGTTCGCGCTGCTCTCGATCGGACTCGGAATCGGTGCGGTGGTGGCGGGGCGTCTCTCGCGCGGGCACGTCGAGATCGGCCTGGTCCCGATCGGAAGCGTCGGGATCACGATTTTTTCGTTGCTGCTCACGATCTCCGGCCGCGAGCGTATCGTGCCGCTGGTGGGACTGCCGGCGGACGCGACACTCGACATACTGATGATTGGATTCTCCGCGGGCTTTTTCATCATCCCGCTCAACTCGCTACTGCAGCAGCGTGCGCCGGAGGGAATGAAGGGGCGCCTGGTCGCCTTCGGCAATGTTCTTCAGTATGGGGCTATCCTGGTTGCCGCGGGTGCGCCGTGGCTGCTCACTAACCTTTTCGGCTTGAGCATCCGGGAGGTGATCGTTTTCGCCGCGATCGTGACGTTGGCCGGGACGATTTACGTGGTCCGGCGCTTACCGGACTTCCTGATGCGACTGATTCTCTGGCTGGTAACCAACACCATTTACCGAATTCGCGTAGTCGGTGAGGAGAACCAACCCAAGGGCGGAGCACTGCTGGTTACCAATCACACGTCCTACGCCGACCACCTTATCATCAATGGATCGACCAGCCGGTTGGTGCGCCATCTTACCTATCGCCCCATCTTCGAGATGAAGGCGCTCAATCGATACTATCGACTTGGCCGCGCTATCCCGGTCTCCGAGTTTGATTCCAAGGAACAAGTCGAAGAGGCGCTCGAACGCGCGCGCGACGAGATCCGGCGTGGCCACGTGGTCGGCATCTTTGCCGAGGGCTCCATAACGCGCACCGGCAACATGCTCAGATTCCGGCGCGGGCTGGAGCGGATCGCAGCGGGAGTGAATTGCTCCATCATACCCATCTACCTGGACGGCGTATGGGGAAGCATCTTCAGCTTTGAACGTGGGCGCTTCCTGTTCAAAATTCCCAAGCACTGGTTCGAACCGATCACGGTGGTTTATGGGAAACCGATGCCCTCGACCGCGACGGCCGATGAAGTGCGTGGCGCGATCCAGGATCTTTCGGCGCAAACTTTTGAGCGTCACAAGGAGCGTCAAAAACCGATTCACATAGTTTTCATACAACGCGCGAAGCGGCGCTGGCATGAGACCCTCGCGGTCGAGGCGAACGGCTCAAGCATCACTTTCGGCGCCGCGCTGACGCGCATAATCGGGCTCAGCCAGGCGCTTTGGAATCGCACCGATGCGCAGGGAGAAAGAGTCGGGATCCTAATGCCACCCGGAATCGGCGCGATGCTGGCGAACTTTGCGACGCTCATCGCCGGGCATATTCCGGTCAACCTCGACGCGGTCGATGTTTCTCATGCGGCGGTTTCGCACGCGCAACTTGGCACCATCATAACAACGCGCGAATTGGCGGCCGGGCTGGATTCGCTCGAGCAACTGGCCCCCGCAGTAGTGAAGTATTTCGAAGATGTGGAAGGTGAAATCAGCGCCGCGCGGCTCGGTCAGATCAGTACGATTTGTCGACTGACGCGCGCGGCCTCGATCGCGCGGCTCTTCATTCGCGGCACCACCACCGACGTCGATCAGGTCGCAACCATTCTTTTTTCGTACCGCACCGATGCTCCCGATGCGCCGCGAGGGGTGATGCTGACGCACCACAACCTGCTATCGAACCTGGAATCGTTGCGACAAATCTTCCGCGTCACGCGTGAGGACTGCATCCTCGGATTAATTCCGTTTTCCAATGCAATGAGTTTCTCGAGCACCCTGCTGGTGCCGGCGCTGGCGGGCGCGCGGGTCGCGTTCGGCGCGGAACTCCTTGGTCAGGCGGCGCTCGGCGCATTCTGCCGCGCCAATCACGTCAGCGTGATTCCGGCGAGTCCGTCGATGCTCGCATCGATAATTGACACGGTGGCAAAGGCGGATCTGCCGGATCTCCGGCAGGTGGCTGTCGGCGGCGGTGAGCTCGACGACGAACTGCGCGCCCGGTTTGTCGACAAATTCGGCATCGAACCACTTCAGGGCTACGGATGTCCCGAGTGTGCGCCGATCATTTCGCTTAACGTCCCCGACTACAATGAGGGCGTGGAGCGCCAGCCCGGCACCCGGCGGGGTACCGTCGGGCAACCTGTTCCGGGCGTCTCGATACGGATCGTCGATGCCGTGACTGGCGCGCCGGTCGCGGCAGGCATCCCGGGAATGTTGCTGGTGAGGGGGCCCAACGTGATGAAGGGCTACGTCGAAGGCGCCGATCTCACGCGCCAGGTCATGCGCGACGGATGGTACATCACAGGCGACCGCGCCACCGTCGACCACGATGGGTTTCTGACCCTCGCGCACGACTCGCCGGTTCCACCAGTGGCCTAGCGTTGTTCTTCGCGCTGTTAGCAAACGCGTATAGCCGGCACGACCTGAAGGGCCGGCAATGCGCAATGTCTCGATCAGGCGGTCGAGGTGGAAATTCAGGCTGAAACAGGGACTCCTCCCTCGCCCGGAAGGCGGAAGGACGCGGGGAACTGGCCGCGCTTTCGTCTACACGGCAGCTCGAGATTCTCGAAACAGATGCGCCCATGACTTGCGCCATTTCGAAGGGCGCGTGAACTGCTTCGGCTTCCCGCGATGCCCTCCGACGAACCGAGCCGTTAAAGTAACCTCGCGCCGGCGCGGACGGAGCCATCCCGATGACCAGCGTCATGGCCTTGTCGAATTCGAGCGCTTTGAGGTCGCGATCCCGTAGCGGGTGGTTAATTTCATCGAAGCGAATGCCGCGCGAGGACCGTGCATCGCGTGTATACGCGAGGCGATCATTTCATCGACGTGGTCGTCGCGTGAACTAACGATTCGCGGTCGTCACGTGAAAGCCGCAATGGTAACGTCACACAGCTATGTCGAATGATCACGAAGGTCACCCGCCGAAGGGTGGATTCGCGAAACTGGTACCGGAGCTTCACGTCAACAACCTCGAAGCGAGCCTCGCATTCTGGCGTGACGCTTGCGGTTTGGCCATCGCGTATCGGCGGGACGAAGAAGGATTCGTGTTCCTCGAACGGCAAGGCGCGCAAATCATGCTTTGCCAACGCCACGGACGCTACGAAACCGGTCCGATGGCAACGCCGCTCGGTCAGGGCGCGATGTTTCAGATCTACCTAGATGAGATCGACGGGATTCTGGCCGAATTGAGGCGGCTCGGGTGGCAGCTCTATGAAGAGCCGCGCGAGCGTTGGTATCGCGCGGGCACGACCCAGAATGGCTTGCGACAATTCCTCGTGCAGGATCCGGACGGCTACCTCATCATGTTTGCCGAAAGCATCGGCACACGCGCAATGCAATAGCCCGCGCACTCGGGACCGAGCGTCTTTTTTTCGGGGCGTACCGTCGTCACCGGGGTTTAAGCCGCACGGTGCGCGGAAAGAGCCAAATCGTACACGGTTTTATGATCTTCGAGCGCGCGGAAGGACAGACTTGTTACTGGTCCGCCGACAAACCGGTTGCGGAAGGTCTGTTCGCGCGGAAGAATCCCGCCGAATCGTATTCCATCGATCCAGCCGAGCTTGATCGGGACCGGAGCGCCCAAAGTATCGATCAGACTTATGTAGACGCAATGCGGCGGAAGAATCCTGTTGATGGTAATCACGCGGCTATCGGTCAACACGTAATGGGCATCGAGCTGAACCAGGAGCGTATGCGCGACAGAAATCGCCAGACCGATGCTGAAAATGTCCTTACGTGTCGGGAGTATCCAAATGAAAAAGGCTACCACCGCGGCGGCCGTGACCGCGGTATAGAGCACTACCTGGGGCACCCGTGATCTCCCGAGCCAGATAACCCGCTCGCCCGGATCCAGTTTGCGCCTTATGAACTCGGGAATTGGCGCCATGTTGGTTCAGCGATGCGGGTCACTCGGGGCCGAGCATCTTTTCGGGGCGTACCAGGCGATCGAAATCGGCCGCCGATAAATACCCCAGCGCAACTGCCGCCTCTTTCAACGTCGTACCATCGACGTGGGCCTGTTTCGCCACCTTTGCGGCTTTGTCGTATCCGATGTGCGGGCTCAGGGCAGTCACCAGCATCAGCGAGCGGGCGACATACTCGGCGATTTTCTCGCGATTCGCGACGATGCCCTCGACGCAATAGCGTCGGAACCCGTCGCATGCGTGCGCGAGCAGCACCGTCGAATGCAGAAAGTTGTGGATGATGATCGGCTTGAAGACGTTCAGCTCGAAATTGCCTTGCGAGCCGGCCACCGAAATCGCGGTGTCGTTGCCGATGACCTGGATACACACCATCGTCATCGCCTCGCTCTGGGTTGGATTGACCTTGCCGGGCATGATCGAGGAGCCCGGCTCGTTCTCGGGCAGGCTCAGCTCGGCGAGCCCACAGCGCGGCCCCGAGCCCATCCAGCGGACGTCGTTGGCGATCTTCATCAGCGAGGCCGCCAGCGTCTTGAGCGCGCCGGATGCGAAAACGAGCGCATCGTGCGAGGCGAGCGCGGCGAATTTGTTGGGCGCGGATTTGAACGGCAGGCCGGTCAGCTTTGCAATGCGCGCGGCGACCTTCTCGGCGAACTGGGGATAAGTGTTGAGCCCGGTGCCGACCGCGGTTCCGCCGATCGCGAGTTCGTAGATGTCGGGGAGGACGGCCTCGATGCGGCGCAGGTCATATTCGAGCTGCGCGACGTAGCCGGAGAACTCCTGCCCTAGCGTCAGCGGCACCGCATCCATGAGGTGGGTTCGGCCAATCTTTATAATGGATTCGAATTCGGTGGCCTTCGCGCGGAGCGCATCGATGAGCCGTTTGAGCGAAGGCAGTAGTTGCGCGTTGATCTCCTCGGCCGCGGCGATATGCATCGCGGTCGGAAAAGTATCGTTGGAGGACTGCGCCATGTTGACGTCATCGTTGGGGTGGATGGGTTTCTTAGACCCCATCGTTCCGCCGGCCAGCTCGATCGCGCGGTTCGAGATGACCTCGTTGGCGTTCATGTTGGTCTGCGTGCCGGAGCCGGTCTGCCAGATGCGCAAGGGAAAATGATCGTCGAGCGCGCCCTCGATGACTTCCTCGGCGGCTTGCACCATCAGTTTGGCCTTCTCGGAAGGGAGCTTGCCGAGTTCCTGGTTGACTTCGGCGCACGCGCGCTTGAGCAGGCCGAAGGCGCGGATGACGGAACGCGGCATCCGATCGAATCCGATCGCGAAGTGCAGCAGCGAGCGCTCGGTCTGTGCGCCCCAGTAGCGATCGGCGGGAACCTCGATCGCGCCCATGCTGTCGGTTTCGGTGCGGTGCGGACCGCGATGCTGCTGCTCACTCATGATGCGTGCTCCTTGGAAAACCGGTCACCTCGGCGCCTCTTCCCTGCGCCGGCGACCGCCCCTATTGTACTTGAGGTTTTGAACGCGGAAAGCGATATTGGCGCGGAACTTTTCAAGGCTGAGCGCTCCATATAGGTTAGAAAAACACGCCCCACAAGAGAGGACATTGACCCATGCCGTGGACGATTACCCGACTATGCATCGATTGCGTCGACACCGGATGCGTGAGCGTTTGCCCGGTCGACTGCATCTACGAATACGTGGGATCCGACAAAGAGAAATTCCCCAACATGCTCTATATCGATCCCGATGAATGTATCGATTGCGGAGCGTGTGAGCCGGAATGCCCATGGCAGGCGATCTTCGAAGAGCCCGCGGTGCCCGAGGTCTTCAAGTCCGACATCGATCTCAATCACGCGCTGCTCGAGTTGAAGGACCAATTCAAGGTGAAAGCGTTTGAGCAGGGCAAGCATCCAAATGCGGATGAGGTGGCGGCGAACAAAAAGAAGTGGGGCTTAGATCCCAACGCATAGTTTCTAATAGCTAAGGTTCCGTTAACGCCGGCTCATCACGATGGTGATGGGCCGGTTTCTTTTTCCACTGGGAGACAGGGGTTTCGAAACGAATCAGATCGGCTGAAAAGAGGAAAAATCGACGCGAAAATTGTCATTAAAAATTCAGAAGGTCAGCTTATCGGTCGCTTATGAGATATCGGAGATCAGCCTTAAAAGGCGCGGTTTTTTCTGCCCTTGTGTCACCTTGATACATCACCAATTGAACGACCGGTATGTGGTGAAGCAGGAACTGCATTGACTTGAAATACGCGGCATCCTTACCTTCGTAGCAGTCCAACGTGCGGACTTGTTTCAACAAGCCGCCAGTTCCATTCGGGAGAAAGCAAAAAAGTTATGCGAAGGCACAAGGGATTGTCGTCTCTTACGATGGCGACCGCCGCGGCCTTGGTACTTTCCGCGCTGATCAGCGTACCAAGCCACGCGCAAGTCAAACCCGGCGATATGATCGGCGCCGATAACGCGGCCAAGGTTCAAGACCTGGTGTCGCCCGGAGTGTATTACAAAGTTTCGCACGGGATGCAGCTCAAGATCACGCCCGCCCAGCGGGTCGACTGGCCGCCTCCATATAAGGATGCGACGGAGAAATATTCCGCGCAGGTCCGCCTCAGCCAAAACCACAAGAGCATCGTTGGTTATGTCGCGGGACAGCCCTTCCCATTGATCGATCCGAACGATCCCGATGTCGCAGAGAAGATCGTGTGGAACAACGTATTCCGCCCAATCACCACTGACGACTACGATTTGCGCTTTTATGACTGCGATTCTTCGTTTGAGAAAAAGGGTCCCCAGACCGGCCAGATCGAATATTTTCAGATTGGTCACTATGCGGGTTATGATCTCGTCGGACGCACCGAGGTCGAGCCGCTGCCGACCGATCCCGATTTCAAGACCACCGGACGCTACTGGCTGTTCGGGCTTTATCCTTTGCTCGCGCCCCAGGAAATTCGCGGCACCGGCTTCATTCGGTGGCGCTACGCCGATCCCAAGAAGGGTGACGATACCTGGAGTCTGGGCGCGGGCTCGCGTCGCGTTCGCCGCGTTGATGAGTCGATCCTGAGCTCTTCGACCACCGCCGGCGGGACCTCGGCCCACGCATGGGATCCCGATCACTATTCGGGCTTCAATCCCAAGACCGAGCAGTATGACTACAAGTTCCTCGGCGAGAAAAACATGCTGGGCACTGTGCACGCGGAACATTCGCCGGAACTGCGATGCGCCACCGACGGTGGTACCAGTGCATGTCCCGAAGCGTGGGAGATGCGCCACATGTACATCATTCAGGCGCTGCCCAATCGCGGCAAGGTGAACGCGCTCGATTCCCGCACTGTCATCTACATGGACAGCGAAATGTGGTTCGAGCCCTACATCGATACTTACGATCGTGACGGCAAACTTTTCCGCAGCCACATCTACTGGCTGGCGACACGCGACCGTCCGGTTCCCGATGCGAAGGTCGCCATCTATCCGTTCAAGCGCTCATTCGTCGTAGGCGCAGTGTCGACAGACGTGCAGTCGGGCCTCGCGACAATGTGCTACCTGCCGGGCAATGAGACGCCGGAGCGCGAGTGCTGGTACATCAATATGGGCGCGGTGGACAAGCAGTTCTTCACCACCGACGCGATGGTGCGCGCGGCCAGCTTCTAGCGCGCAGAAAATCTATTCGCGCAAATGGCGCGGCCTCTTTGGAGGTCGCGCCATTTTTTGAACTCAGTATCTGGGCTAATGTGAGACTAAACCTCCTCTAATACCGCAAAATATCGCCTTGTGCAACAAAAAAGAAGTTGCGTTGACATTCAAATCCCTGACCCCTAATGTCGCGCTCAGATGAGTTAATCACCGATCGGAGGTCTGCTTATGCGGTTTGATTTGGTAAGGGGAACCAAACGCAAAATCACTGCGCTGGTTGCCCTGTCGCTCTCCCTGTTATTGGGAACCTCGGCATTCGCCCAGGTAAAACCCGGGGATTTTATCACCCCGGAAAATGCAGCTAAGGTTCGAGACCTCGTCTCGCCTGGCGTCAACTACAAAGTCGAGCATGGGATGACGATGAAGATTATCCCGACCTCGCGCATCGACTGGCCGCCGCCGTACAAGGACGCGACGGAAAAGTATTCCGCGCAGGTTCGGCTTAGTAACGATCATCGCAGCATCATCGGCTATGTTGCGGGACAGCCGTTCCCGTTGATCGATCCAAACGATCCGTGGGTCGCCAACAAGGTCGTCTGGAACAACGTATTCCGTCCGATCACCTCCGATGACTACGACCTCCGCTTCTACGACTGCGATTCCGCTTTCACCAAGAACGGACCGCAAACCCAACAGATCGAGTACTTCCAGATCGGCCACTATGCCGGTTACGATCTGGTGGGTCGCACCGAAGTCGAACCGCTGCCGACCGATCCGGATTTCAAGACCACCGGACGCTACTGGGTGTTCGGCCTCTATCCGATTCTCGCACCGCAGGAAATTCGTGGTACCGGCTTCATTCGCTGGCGCTACGCTGATCCTCGCCGCGGCGATGACATCTGGAGCCTCGGCGCCGGCTCGCGTCGCGTCCGCCGTATCAACGAGTCGATCATGAGCTCCTCGACTGCGTCGGGAACTTCGGCGCATTCATGGGATCCTGATCACTACTCGGGCTTCAACCCCAAGACCGAACAGTATCTCTATAAATTCCTGGGCGAGAAGAACATGCTCGGTTGCGCTCACGCCGCGCATTCGCCTGAGCTGCGCTGCGCTACCGACGGCGGCACCAGCGCCTGCCCGGAAGAGTGGGAAATGCGTCACATGTACGTGATCGAGGCGCTGCCCGATCGCAGTCGGATCGATGCGATCGACTCGCGCACCGTCATCTACCTTGACAGCGAAATGTGGTTCGAGCCGTACATCGACACTTACGATCGTAGCGGCAAGCTTTTCCGCAGCCACATCTACTGGCTGGCGACGCGCGATCGTCCGGTTCCGGACGCGAAGGTCGCTATCTATCCGTTCAAGCGCTCGTTCGTCGTCGGCGCGGTTTCGACCGACGTACAGTCCGGTCTAGGCACCATGTGCTACCTGCCGGGCGCCGAGACGCCGGAGCGTGAGTGCTGGTACATCAACATGGGCGCGGTGGACAAAACCTTTTTCACCACCGATGCTATGGTTCGCGCCGCAAGCTTCTAGCCTTACGCGCGAAATCTGCTGACCCGAACTGGCGCGGCCTCGATGAGGTCGCGCCAGTTGCTTTTTGGCGCGCGCCAATGGCGCATCAGCTTTTGCCGCGGTCGCGTTTCTGACCGAAATAGATGTATGGCTGAATTCAGGACGTAGCGGCAACGTCTGAAACTGCAGTCTTTGGGAATCTTCCGCGTTGCGAGCGCGATGACTTTGGAAACCTGTCTCACATCTAATTCTGGAGTCCCACCCATGAAGAAAGATCGTTTTGGACGATACCTGCCGATCATGACCGCGGTCACCGCGATGGCGCTTTATCCAGCCACCTCCATCGCGCAATCGATTACCGAGAAGGCTGAATCAGCAATGAGCGACACTGCGGAACAAGCCAAAACCCTGGTCGCCGGCGCACCAGCAGGCACTCCCGCCGATGTGCTTTCGCAGATCCATGAAACCGATCAGGCCGAGATGGAAGTCGGCAGGCTGGCGGAGCAGAAGGGCTCGACCGCCGAGGTTCGAGATTTCGGTAAAACCCTCGAACACGATCACTCGACCGCCGATCGCAAGGTGACCGCGATCGCCAGGGAATTAAACGTGCAGCTCTCGCCGCCGGCCAAGCCGAGCACCGATCTGGAGAAGAAACAGAATCACGACGGTGCGGTTAAGGAGATGCTCGCCAACGTCAGCGGCAACACATTCGATCGCGACTTCCTCGAAGCGATGAGCCAGGACCATCGGCACGACATCGAGAAACTCACCGAGGCGATGAATTCGACCAGCGATCCGAAGGTCAAGGAACTCATCGCGCAATTGCTGCCCAAGCTGAAGCATCATCAGGAAACGGCCGAGAAGCTGCTGGGTCAAGCCAAGGCGGCGTCCGCTTCCTAATCCTGCCTCATATTCAGTAAGGTCGACTGCCGCCTCTGACCAAACCGGGGCGGCAGTGTCCTATTCAAGAAATGGCGGCTTCGCGAAAACCGAGGCAGCCTGACCGCGCAACTCTTTCTGGGTACACTTTCGGAATGATTTGTGGCAGTTGGCGCGCTCGAGGGGCCGCAGTTCTGATCGCCTTAATAGTGGGTCTTATCGTTGGCGCCTCGTCCATTGATGCCCCCAGACCGGCAGTCGAGCGTGGCATCGAACCGGTGCGAGGTCAGTTCGTCTCCGAGGGCGAAACGATCGATGATTTTCATTGCGCTCCGAAGTCCGAGGGCAAGCATCCGGTCGTGATGCTGCTGCACGGATGCGCGCCGACCAACTTCGGCGTCGGCGAATTTCAGCGGATGTGCGTCGGTCTCGCCCGGCGCGGATTTTATGCGATGTTCATCGAATACTACGGTCCGTTGGGTGCGCCGAACTGCAGCGATCTCGCGATGATTTCGAGCATCAGCCTCGCGCCGGACGCGGAGATCCCCGATCAGACCTGGATGCACGAGCTACTATCCGCTGGCAATTCGCTGGCGCAGGAACCCAAAGCAGATCGGACGCGCATCGGTCTGGTCGGATTTTCCTTCGGCGGCACCCTCGCGGTAATAACCGCGGCGCTAAGTCCGAATCTGATCAGCGCAATTGTCGACTACTACGGATTTTCAAACGGCAAAGTCGAGGCGGCGGTCGCGCAGGCTTCGGATTTTCCTCCGACCTTGATCCTGCAAGGCGACGCGGACAGCCGCGCGCACGTCGCCGACTCGATTCATCTGCACAACGTCATCGCGAAGCATCAGCCGACCACCGAGCTCCGGGTCTATCCCCAGGTCGGGCACGGATTCAATTTTCGCGCTGCACCCGGCTATGACCAGGAAGCTTCCGAGGATGCCTGGTCGCGCACGCTCTCATTTCTCGATCGCTATTTGAAGTAAGGCTAAGGCTGACAGTTCGCAGGGGTTAGATGGTATTGTTGTATTCGCTCTGCGCCGAAGCTCGGCTCCAACAATCGAAGATCGAATGCCTGATTCGAAGTGGGCGCTCCCTGGCGAGGGGCGCTGCCTTCCCGATCCTGCAGCATCACACAAACGTATTGACCTTGACCCGGTGTCACCGAGACTCGGAGTGGATTAGTCTTGTGCTGAGAAACGCCGATAACATAGTCTCCGGGTTTGACGTCGCAATAGAAGCCGTGGCCCGAACTGACTCTCGCGACCGGCTTCCCATTGACGGTCACCTCTTCATCGATATCGGCGCCGAACGGCCTGACCATGCGAAATATGTATAGGCGTCCTTTGCCGCCCGTCACAGTACCTGGTCCATCCGGTATCGATGTGGCTCGCATCGTCGGCTGCGCCGTGGCGGTATAGGTCAACCCACAAAGCGCAAGCAACAGCATGGCTATTGCCCACACCGATCGCGTCGTCACCGCTAATGAATAGACCCTGGATCGAGGGTTGGTAGCCATTGGGAACCTAGAACAGCATCTCAAACTGAACCCCGAGAACTGCGGCATTGCGGCTGCTGCTGCTTCCACCGGGGTTGAAGACATATTGCAGATCAGGCGTGATCCCGAGCCAGGGTGTCGCCCAACACGTGTAGTCTAACTCCAGAACCTTTTCGGAGGAAACTGAGGTAGAATCAGCGGTCGCGGCCACTGTGCTCGATGGGACTTCCGGCGAAGTGGTATTGAGCTTTCCGTAGTAGAAAGCGATCGCCGCGCTATCGTCGCTGCGTCCGGGAAGCAGACCGTGATAGGTCGCGCCTAACATCACCAGGAGTGGAAGCTGGCTGATGTTCTGCGGTTGATTGTAGGTGATAGCTATCCACGGGGTCAGTCCAATATCGCTGCCAGGCCCACCATAACGGTATATCATTTGCTCGGCTTCGAAATAGAAACCGTAGTTGCCGTGAGTGTGGCTGGCGCCGGATAGCAACTGATACCTCGCTCCCGAATAGAACCCGCCAAGGCTGTAAGTGCCGGCCAGGCCGGTGCTATCCGAACCACCATTCAGGTTGTAGGTAAACTGACCTACCCCCATCGGTCCGTCACTCTCATTGAAGGAAAAATCGACTCCATGGCGCGAGGCAAAGGGTTGCGCCGAGGCAAGGTTGGTATCATAGAGACCAAATGCAAGTGCGATCGATTCCATCGGCATAAGGCGCGCCACCGCGGCCCAGGTGGCGGACGGGAGACTCGAGAAATAGATGGTATTATTTGTCAGGCTGACGGGAACTGGATTGTCAGCGTACGACACGTAGTCGTCGAAGACCGCCAGACTGGCAAAATCGTTTGCCGTGGTCATCCGGCCGGCCTGCAAAATTAGTTTCTCGTCAAATAGTTTTTGCTGAAAGTACATCTGACCTAGATAGTAACCCTGTTGCGCGAAGGCGTTAGCCACCTGTAATACGTTACCGAGAGTCTTGGTCGAGAGATTCTGACCCTCGACTTCCACGAATTCGGCATGAAAAAGCAGCCCGTTGAGACTTGCGAGTTCTTCCAGATCCGCGTCGATTGCCAGGAGGAGCGAATTAGCCGGCGCGAAACCTTTGCGCTCTCCGCCCGAAACGTTACCTTGAAAATCGGCGACATTCGTTCCGGAGAAGGCCAATCCGTGGTCGGCGAGGATGTCGCGGTAGCCGCCCCAGTCGCCGTCGATGGTTGACCAGGTCCACCAGGGTCCTTGTTCCTGCGAGGTTGCGACGCCACCAACAGTCAGGATTGCAATGAGGCAAAGCGTGCCGATGCGCGCTGCTTTCATCGCATAACCAGCTTCAGGAAATCAGGAAGTTCTTGATCATCGCGGAGTCTTCGTGGGGCAGCACGTGGCAATGGTAGACGGTCTTGCCTTTCCAGGTCTTGAAGCGCGTCCGCATGGTAAGACCGGAAAACGGCGGCAGCCAGATAGTGTCGTGCAGGCGATGATAGCTGGGATCAGACGGTATCCCCATGACCTCAAAAGAGTTTACATGGATATGGAAAGGATGGATGCCATCGGAATTGTTGACGATGCGCCATTCCTCGGCAGTTCCGACTTTGACCGTGGGGTCAACTTTCCCCTCCTGGTATAGCTGCCCGTCGATAAGGTACTCGAACCCATCGATGATTCTCTTGCTGCCGGTGGTCATGGAAAAAGTCACAGTACGGCGCGCTCTAATCTCAGAGTCGCTAATCAATGGGTATTCGCGACTCGGAGTGGGCAGCTTATCGGGGATAACCATCTGCTTTGGTATACCCGACGCTTCGAAGGTCGCGATGGCTATCTCGGGCGCCGCCATCATCTCCCCCATGGTCTCGCTCAGCAGGTTTGGCGACTTCGCCATTTGCGGCAGCGCGCGCAGCGTGCCTTTAGCAGGATTCATCGGTGCGCGAATCAGCAGCTCGTTGCGATTCCCCGGCGCCATCCGGATGGCCGACTTCAGATCGTTTCCGGCTTTCTCAGGCTTCAGCAGATTGATGCCGTCCTGCCCAATCACGTAAACCTCGAAACCCGGCAGCGTGAGCGGCAGAAAAATCCCGTCGGTGCCGTTGAGGATGCGCAACCGCATGACCTCGCCGGGACGGAGCTTATAGACTGGGAGTGGCTGCGGTGATGCAATCGGCTTCGCGCCGCGGCGGTCGATAATCATCACCGGATTGCCATTTGTGGTTATCAGCTCAACCTGACTCACAGGTGAGTAACCGCCGAGATTGGCCGGTCGATACGCGAGAGGTTCCAGCCCCCATCTACTCGAAGACTTATCGAGCGGGTTAAGCTTGATATTCTGAATGGCGAGGAGTTCGTCGCGCGCGGCCGCGATTTCCGGAACCTCGTCTATCGGCCCTTTGACGAGGATCAGCCCGGCCATGCCGTTCACCACCTGCACTCCGGCCGAACCGTGATAATGCGGATGATACCAATAGAGGCCGGACGGATGATCCTCGGGGAGCTTGAACTCGTAGTGGTAGCTCTGCCCCGATCCCACCGAGATGAGCGGCGCGGTTGGATCCACTGAACCGATCGGCTGAAACAGGTGCGGAATCACCTGGAGCCCATGAACATGCAGATTGGTGATATTGAACGCGTGCGGATTGTTCAGCGGATCGATTCCCGCCGGCGCCGTCGCTGGTGGATCGGGCGGGAGTTGGTTAGTCAGCTTGACCCGGAGCGTGTTTCCCGGTCGCGTGACTATCAGCGGCCCGGGGAGGCTGGAGTTGTAGGTTCGCGTGCGAATCGCAAAGGGCCCAAGCTGTCGTTCCGAGTAGGCCGATTCGAGGGAGTACTCGTCCACCCTTTCCTCGGCCCGCGCGCTGACGAGATTGCCCCGGGCACTGAGAGTGGCGCCTGCCGCCAGTGCACCAGCCAGCAGAAATTGTCTTCGCGTCAGGGCAAGCTCTTTCCGCATATTACTTCATCCGAACTGTCTGCGACTTGCAGACTTAGTTACCCGAAGTAGTGCGGTAAGCGCCAGACGCGGAGCAGACCGATCAGAAGAGGCGTTTTTGGCCGTGCTTGAAGCCGCCCTGCTCGCCGATCGGTGACTGTCCCGAAGGCGACGGGCGCTCGCGCTCGCGAGGACGCTGCTCCGGCTCCCGAGGACGTTCATTGCCGCGATCGCGATCCCGGTCGCGTCGGTTCTCGCGCCCGCTGCCGCGCCGCTCCCGCTGGGCGTCCACCGGCACAATCTCAACCGCGCGCAGGAAACCTTCGCCGGCCGACCGGGTGGTGATCATTGGATCGTCCTTGAGCGCGAGATGCACGATGCGCCGATCGCGCGGCGGCATCGGGTCGAGCTTCACCCCGGCGTGGTCGCGCTTGGCCCGCTCGCCCATCGAGAGCGCCATGCGATGCAGCTGTTCGCGGCGGCGCGCGCGATACGACTCGGTGTCGAGCAGAATCGGCATCGCATCTTTGATGCGGCGTGCGACGATGCGATTGAGCAGGTATTCCAGCGCGTCGAGGGTTTGACCGTGACGGCCGATGAGGATGCCGGAGCCATCGCCCCGAATTTCCAACTCGAGGGATTCGCGATCGCCCTGGCCACGGCGAATCTCCGATTTCTCATTCATCAGCTCGAGTATTTGCGCGAGGAGCTCCGAGGCTTCCTTGACCTGCTCGTCAAGGTTGGCGGAATGGCGATTGGCGTCGCCGACATCCTCCATTGCGGAATCCGCCGAAAGATCATCCGCATCGGATGCGGCCGCTCGTTCCTGGCGCGGTGGCCGGGAGCGCTGCCTTTCTCGCTCGGGTCGTGGCTCACGAGCGGGTGGTTGCGCTTGCGGAGCACGCGGCGGAGATGCAGCTTCAGCTTTGGGTTGCGATGGAGGTTGCTCCACGCGTCGAGAAGGCTGCTGCGGACGCTGGGCCGGCGGTGCTTCGCGACGTTGCGGAGGAGGTGCCGGAGGGGGAGCGGTGACGCCGCTGGTCGCGGCAACCTCGGCGCGGCGTGACACGCGCACGCGCGCATCGCGCGCGCCCAGCCCGAGCAATCCAGAGCGCGGAGTGGCGAGGACCTCGATAACGACGTCGTCCTCGGCGGCGCCGAGTTGTTGCAGGGCTTCCGAGATGGCTTGTTCGACGGTGGCTGACGAAATTTCGATTGAGTCGTTGTTGCTCATGATGCAGGGGCAGCTTGTTTGAACTCGCGATTAAGCACGAATTGCTGGATCGCTCCCAACACGTTGGAAGCGAAATAATAGAGCGATAACCCGGCCGGGAAATTGACAAAGAAGATCGTGAAAATGATCGGCGACAGCATCATCATGCGCTGCTGATTGGGGTCGGGCTGCGTCGGTGTCATCGCCTGCTGGAGATACGCGCTGACTCCCATCAACAAAACCAGGACCGGGATTCCGTGGCAGTGCATGATGGGCAATTGCGGCATCCACGAGATTGGAAAGCAATCGGGCGCTGATAGATCCTTCATCCAGAGCATGAACGGCGCGTGGCGCAGATCGACCGCATTGAGCAGCGCCTCGTAAAGTCCGATGAACACCGGAAGCTGGATAATCATCGGCGCGCATCCACCGACCGGATTGACGTGATTGCGCTTGTAAAGGTCGACCATCTCCTTGTTGAGGCGCTCGGAATCGTCCTTGAACTGCGCGCGCAGCCGCTCCATCTGCGGTTGCAGACGCTGCATCCGAATCATCGAGCGCTGGCCCTTAATCGACATCGGCAGCATTAGAATCCTGAGTCCGAGCGTCATCAGGATTATGTCCCATCCCCAGTTCGGGACGAAGATGTGAAATACTTTCAGCACCCGGAGGAATATCAGCGCCAGGATACTGGCCCAGCCGAAGTTGATGGACTTGGTCAGCGTCGGGCTGACCGCCTCCAGCGCCTCCAGCTTCTTGGGCCCCATGTAGATTCCAGTTTTGACGCTCGAGGCTCCGGGGAACAGCAGCCGCGCGCTCGCTTCGGTGCCGAGGAATTCCATGTCAAGGGTGCCGGCGTTGGGATTCATCGGCAAAAAGGCATTGAGGAAGTAGCGATCGCCGAAGCCTACGAAAGCGATCGGTCCCGAAATCGGCGCGATGCCTTTCTTCAACGACTTCTCGTTTTCGTTGCGGACCTTGTCGCCGATGTCCGCCTGCAACGCAGGGATGTCGTAATATCCTTCGCCACGCTCGGCCAGCGGCTCCATCATCGCCAGGCCGATGCTCACCGGAGGCTTGGGCGAATTGACGGCGACTTCCATATCAAAGGCGTACTTGTCGCCCACGAAGTTGAAAGTCTTTTCGATGATCGCGCCATCTGAAGTCTTCGTATTTAGATTGATAGTGGCCTGCTGGCCATCGCGAAGCTCGATCCGGTCCGGCATGTTGGAAGCGTAGTCGAGATCGCGGTCATCGGCGGATTTGCTGCCGTCATCGAGCGTGACGCCGAGTGGAAGCTCATCACTGCCGGTCGCCCGCACCATTTCATACGGCGGGCTGTCGGATGCGGCGGTCTCGCGATACTGTTTGAGCCGCAGAGATTTAAGCCGGCCGCCATGCGTGGTGAACTCCGCGCGATACAGCTCGGTATCAACTTCGATGATTTTCTCGGGCGTCGGCGCGCTTCCGACCAGCGCCGCGGTGACAGGAGCGACCGGAACCGGAATCGCAGCCGGAGCAGTCAACGCGCCTGAGGCGGTCGCATTCGGCGCCTCCTCGTTGGTCTTTTGCGGCTGCGGCGGCAGCATCTTTTTCAGCACAAATTCCTGGTACACGAAGACCAGACCGAGCGAGAGGAGGATTGCGAGAAGGAGTCTACTGGTGTCCAAACGATGCCTTGCCTCCGATTACTCGCTTCCCGTTTGCGCGCGCGGCACCGGGTCATACCCATGGCCGCCCAGCGGATGACATCGCGCGAGTCGCCGCGCAGCCATCGCCCCCCCGCGCATCACGCCGTAGGTCGCGATCGCCTGATGCGCATATTCCGAGCAACTCGGCTCGAAGCGGCAGGCCGGTCCATAGATACCCATGATCAACGGCGAGAGAATCGCCCGATAGATTCGCAACATTAGAAGCGGGAGCCGCGCGGTCACGCTCGGCCTCGTCGTCGTCGATGGAGTTGGATTCGTCATAAGCGCCGAGCGATCGCCAGAGCCGCCGTTTTGAGTTCGCCACCGATTGCCTCGGAGGTCAACTCACCCGCACCGGGGCGCGCGATCACGACCAGCGAGATTCCCGGCTTCAGCATCGCCCGCAACATGAGACGGTAGATTTCGCGCACCCGACGCTTGACGCGATTTCTAATCACCGCGATGCCCACGCGTTTCGAGACGGTGACACCGAGGCGCGATTTCTCGTCGCCGGGAAAGCGTCCCGCATAGAGCACGAAATGCGCTGCCTCGGCGCGTGCCCCGTGCCGTTGCAGGTAACGGAACTCGGCGCTGTGATGGAGACGATCGGCGGGCGCGAAGCTCGCAGCCCCACGGGCGTGCGTCAACCCGGCTGCTTGGCCGGAATGTCGATCGCCAGGCGATGGCGTCCTTTGGCGCGACGGCGCTTTAGAATGTTGCGTCCGCCGGGGGTTGCCATGCGGGCCATGAATCCGTGGGTCCGCTTTCGGCGGCGATTGTGGGGTTGGTAAGTCCTTTTCATCGTACCTGACCAATTTTAGCGATACTCGGGGCCCAGCATGCGACCCGGGAATTTAGCAAATATTTGTAGGATGATTGTCTATGAAACGAACAGCCAATGGAACCACAGAAGTGGCATCGGAGCAAGCACCTGCCCTGTCGCCGCGTCAATTTCCGAACGCCCCTACGGTTCCGAGGCCGTGCCGGTTCGCGACGCTGGTAGCAAGCGGGGCAGCGCCTAACGGGTTCGAGGTCTGCTACAGTTTCGGGAACCTTGTGGACAGCGTGGTCCCCTCTCGGTAATCCACGATGGTTAAAAATGGTAGGGGCGTTCGGGAACGCCCCGTTGGAATCTTCAGATGGCCTTGGTCCCTTATTACGATCAGTCGAATTCTTGGGATCCTCACGCCAACGGGCCCCCGCGTGGGCGCATGCGGGCAATATCTGTGGAAGACGGCCGTGATCGTAGAGAAGGACCGCTACGCGGATGGAAGGATTCTAACGGGGCGTTCGCGAACGACCCCTACGGTTCCGAGGGGGTCTAGGTTCCCGACGCTGGTAGCAAGCCGAGCAGCGCCTAACGGGTTCGAGGTCTGCTACAGTTTCGGGAACCTTGTGGATCTTTTTGCAGCGTGGAGCCTTCTCGGTAATCCACGATGGTAAAACTGGTAGGGGGCGTTCGGGAACGCCCCGTTGGAATCTTCAGATTGCTTTGGTCCTCATCGGGATCCCGCCTGTGGATCGGATTGTCTGGGATGCAGAATGGCCCAACAGCCTCCGCGTGGGCGCATGCGGGTAATATCTGTGGAAGACGGCCGTGATCGTAGAGAAGGACCGCTACGCGGATGGAAGGATTCTAACCGGGCGTGCCTATTGAGCCCCCTTCAGGCGTGGATCATCGGCGGAGATACATTGTCCATGCTGAAGCCCATCGATCGCATGCTGAAGGATGCGCTTGGTCTTCCAGGATTTGATTTCATCGGATTTGTCCTGCCGCTGCGAAATGCGCGTGCTGCGGGCTTGTTCGCAGTCGGCTTTCGAATCGTAGCTCTCGCTTTGTTGCCACTGCGACAATGGAGCATTGAAATCGTACGGCTTCAGGATACCGCCGGGGTGTGGGGCGATCATGAGATACCAGCCGAGAAGAGCGAGGGTGGCCGCATGATGAGGTTTCATTTTCATCACCGTTAAAGAAATTGCCTTTGTTGTACTCGGCAGGCGCCACCCACGCTACACAACAATGCCTAGGTGCGGGAATTCGAGTCTTCCCACATCTTTCGCGATCGATTGTGATTTGGAGCGCTCGACTGCGCTCGCGGTCGGCCGGCTAGTCCTGAGGACCTACCGCGGTTTTCGGACCGTGGCAGGCCGCTACCTGGTCGACTTGGGCACCGAGATCAGAGGCGATCTGGGCGTCAGTCATTCCGGACGCCTCCTGATTCTTCACCGCGTTGCAGTCTACCGGCACGTTGGAAGCTGAAAACATGCTGCATCCTGAGATTCCAAGGGTAAGGATCAGAATTCCGAAAACATTGGCAATCGCGGGTTTACTGGATAACTTGCGCATGCAGGCGTTCCTCCCAGTCGATGTCTCCAGCGCCGCACTACATAGCACCGAGGCAGGTTTTCAACATCCTCTAGTCGTCTTTACGCAGATCTGCAAGGCAAATCGACAGCCCGGTAAAATGGCGTGGAGAGCTCATTTCCACACGATATAGAACCAGTTGATTCGAGGATCGTCAGCCGCGACGCATAGTGTTGAGGACGCCAGGTGTTGGCTCAGCTGTACTGAATCCTTCGTGCCGGATCCTGACGTGCGGAGAGAAGAGCTGTAGGCGGACAAGCCGCGCTCCCGAGCCGCATCGCATTGCGAGGCGTAGTCGAAAAACGCGATCGATTGCCAATCGGCTAACCGCACGTTGCTGTCCAAGTTTCCGTGATGAACCGGTGGCTGCATCAGGTACCATCCGGAATGCGCAGTTTGGGCCTGACTCCGTGGGGGAGAGGTGGGGTTGGTTATCGCGCCGACTGGAGGCTTCTGCGATGCGCATCCCATTAGCGCGATCGAAAGGGCGAGTATCGAGGCGAGTCGGTATTGCATTAGAATTCTTCTACCCAACCAGCAGGGCGGTTGCCATGCTGCTGAAGGATCGAGTATCGCGGAATTCCTTTTGAGGAGACGCCGACCACATGGCCGAAAGAATCATCGCTCGATGGCAGGATTGGTCCGCTGTGGGACTTGAACACCTTGTCCTGGAAGAAGGACCTGCGGGAATCGAGACCGACTCAGCGATCCTCGCGACCATCGAAGCAGAAGCAATCGCGCTCCGGTACCGGGTTCAGTGCGACTCGATGTGGAGGGTGAGAAGAGCGCGGATCGCACGCATCGGAGAGGATAAACCAGTTGAAATCGCGAGTGATGGGTCCGGGAATTGGGTCGACGAAGCCGGCATCGCGCTGCCACACCTTCGAGGCGCAATCGATATCGATATATCGGCCACACCATTCACTAATACATTGCCGATTCGCCGTTTGGGATTGAAGGAGGGACAGACAGCAGAAATTCTGGCGGTCTATATCCCGGTGCCGAGTCTCGAAATTATCACCGACCGGCAGCGTTATACGCGCCTCGATGCCAAGCACTATCGATATGAGTCCATCGACAGCGACTTCACGCGCGATATCGAGGTCGACGGGGATGGCCTCGTCATCGTCTATCCAGGTTTGTTTCGAAGGGTAATTTAGGGCTCGCCGCCCAGGGCCTCTTTTTCCGCTACAATGCTCCGATTAGATGCCACAATCGAGAGCGACAATGCTAATTCGAAATTACAATTCATGCGAAAACAAAGCCAATAAATCGAGGAAAATAACGGACTTTTCTATTAAATGTACGTAAGAGACACCATCGTGGCGCCAGCCACCGCTCCCGGAACCGGTTCAGTCGCGATCGTCCGCATGTCTGGCCCGGAAAGCCTTAACATCCTTCGCGCCATCTGGAATTCACAAAACAAAGCCACTTTGGAGCCGCGAAAGCTCTATCTCGGTTCCATTGTTGATCCGCAAACGGACCTGCAGCTGGACGAGGCGATGGCCGTTTTCTTTCGACATCCTCACAGCCAGACCGGTGAGGATGTGGTGGAATTGCAATGCCACGGTAGCAGCTACTTGATTCGCAGGATAACTGCTCTCGCGATGCGATTAGGTGCTCGAATGGCTGAGCCCGGCGAATTCACTCGGCGCGCATTTCTCAATGGGCGAATGGATTTGACCGAGGCGGAGGCGATCGCGGATTTGGTTGAGGCTCGAAGTGAAAATGCGCTGCGACAGTCTATATCCCATCTAATCGGTACATTAGCGATTAAACTTAATGGAATGAGGCGTAAGCTAATCTCTATAGCTGCACATCTGGAAGCGGAGATTGATTTCTCAGATGAAGGCATACAACTGCCTTCCCGTAGCGATATTGCATCATCTATCGGGCATCTCATTTCTGACGTTGCGATCTTGCACGATAGCTATCGCCGAGGACAACTCATGCGCGAGGGTGCCCACACCGCCATCATAGGCAAGCCGAACGTCGGCAAATCGAGCATTCTCAACATCCTCCTTGGTACCGACCGAGCAATCGTCACCGCTACTCCGGGTACGACTCGCGATGTCGTCGAAGATTCGATCCAGGTGGGGCCTTACGAGGTGGTCCTTCAGGATACCGCCGGAATTCGCGAGAGCATGGACGAAGTCGAGAGAATTGGCATCGATCGAAGCAAACGCTCGCTAGAAGAGGCGGACGTCATCCTCGCGGTCTTTGACTCTTCCGAAGATCTGACGACTGAAGACGTGACGATTGCGGATCATGCACGAGGCCACCGCGGCCTTGCGATTCTGAACAAGAATGACCTACCTCAGAGGATCAGTGCTGGTGATTTGAAAGCAGTTGGAATCGAGCTTCCAATCCTGTCGTTCTCCGCAGTGCGAACAGATGGCCTCGAAAATCTGAAGGGCGAGCTGCTCCACGTGCTCGAATCTCTAAGCGGACCCAGTACCGGTGAAGACTTGGTGATCTCACGCGCCCGTCAGCGCGATGCATTGGGGCGTGCCCTCGAAGCTCTGGAGGCGGCCCGGCATAGCGCGCTGAAATCGATGCCCCCGGAGATCATTGCGGTTGACGTCGCCTTGGCCGCGGAGGCGCTCGGGCAGATCACGGGAGAGGTGCATACCGAGGATGTGCTCGATGCGGTGTTTCGCGAATTCTGCATCGGCAAATGATCTGCTAGGATTGCCGCCGGAGCGAAGCAAAAAGGATTTGGCATTCTCCTTTTAGTATAATAATTCTACAAATTGTAGATGCAATATGACGTCATCATAGTCGGCGCGGGGCACGCCGGAATCGAAGCCTCGCTGGCGGCTGCGCGGATGGGCGCCAAAACGCTCATGCTCACGCTCAATCTCGATCACATCGGCCAGATGTCGTGCAATCCGGCAATCGGCGGAATCGGCAAGGGCCACCTGGTGCGTGAGATCGATGCGCTCGGCGGCGAGATGGGTCTCGCCATCGATGAGACGGGAATCCAGTTCCGCTTCCTCAATACGAGCAAGGGCCCTGCGGTTCGGGCGCGCCGGGCCCAGGCCGATAAGGCCGCGTATCGCGCGCGGATGAAGCGCGTGCTCGAATCAACGCCGAATTTGCAAATCCGCCAGGCGAGCGTCGAGCGACTGATGGTGGAAGATGGCGCGGTGCTTGGCGTTGAATCGCAGATTGGCGAAGTCTTCGAGGCTCCCACTGTCGTGCTCACGACCGGGACTTTTCTGAAGGGCCTCGTGCACGTCGGGGAGAAACATTTTTCCGCTGGCCGCGTCGGCGACTTCGCCGCGATGGGCCTCAGTGATCATCTGCGCGAACTCGGCTTTCGCGTCGGCCGCCTCAAGACCGGGACCTGTCCGCGCCTCGATGGACGGACAATAGATTACTCGCGCCTTGAGGTTCAGCCCGGCGACGAGCCGCCGCCACCGTTTTCGTTTCGGACCAAACGCATAGAGCAGTCGCAGCTCCCATGTCATTTAACCTTCACCAACGCACGGACGCATGAGGTGATTCGCGAGAACATCGATCGATCGCCGATCTACTCCGGTACGATTCAAAGCCGCGGCCCGCGCTACTGTCCGTCGGTCGAGGACAAAGTGATGCGCTTCGCGGACAAGGAGCGACATCAGATTTTTCTCGAGCCCGAGGGTCGCGATACCGTCGAGGTTTATCCCAATGGGCTGTCGACCAGCCTGCCGCTTGATGTTCAAATCGCGATGGTGCGCTCGATTGAGGGCCTCCAACAGGCTGAGATCATGCGCCATGGATACGCCATCGAGTACGACTTCTCGGATCCGACTCAACTGCAACCTTCGCTCGAGACCAAGCTGATTCGAGGGCTGTTCTTTGCCGGGCAGATCAACGGCACTACCGGCTATGAGGAAGCAGGTGCGCAAGGACTGATGGCCGGCATCAATGCCTCGCTACAGGTTCGGTCCGAGACACCCCTCATCTTGCGTCGCGACGAGGCCTATATCGGTGTGATGATCGATGACCTCGTTACACGTGGAATCGGCGGTGAGCCCTATCGCATGTTTACCTCGCGTGCGGAGTATCGCCTTGTGTTGCGGGAAGATAACGCGGACCGCCGGCTTTCTCCTATTGGTGAGCGTCTCGGGTTGCTTGACGGTGTGCCATTGTTGCGGATGCGCAGAAAGACAGAAGCGGTGGCCGCAGAGATTGCGCGCTTGAGAGCGCATGTGATCTCCGATACGCGGGAAAACCAGGAAGCTCTCGCGAAGGTCGGCTCCTCGGCGATGACGCAATCGCTCCGCGCTATCGAACTATTGAAACGGCCGGAGCTGAGCTACGCGATGGTTCTGAGCATGACCGGCCTCGAGCCAGCTCTGGATTTTGATGAAGCGGCCCAACTCGAGATCGAGATTAAATATGATGGGTATGTGAAGCGGCAGACCGAGGCTATCGAGCGCTTCCGTCACCTGGAGGATGCACCGATTCCCGAATGGGTTGATTTCAGTGCCGTGAGCGGATTGTCGACCGAGGTCAAGGAGCGACTGACGAATCTGCGTCCGCGCTCCCTTGGGCAAGCCGCCAGGATGCCGGGCATCACACCGGCGGCGGTATCTTTGCTGGCAGTGCACATCAAGTCGAGGCGCAATCGGGGCTCGATTGCCATCTGAGTCTCACGTTCCACGTGAAACATCGCGCTCTCGAGGCCCCTCCTGATCCCGTTCAAATCGGCAAATCGGTCAGGACTTCGATAGAGGCGTTTCTGCACGCGAGCCCAAACGCCGTTGATTCGAGATTTCCGGCTCGCATAGAAAAATTTGCCATCGAAATTGCGCGATGGGGCTCAAAGATGAACCTCACTGCGCATCCCGAGGATCCCGATGAAATCGCCTTTCATGTCCTCGACAGCCTGATGCCGGTAATCCTCGCAGGAGTCGAATCGAGCATCCTGGCCGATAGCTTTGATGCGAATCGGAAAATTTTAGACCTCGGTAGCGGCGCCGGATTCCCGGGGTTGGTGCTCGCCGCAGCAACGTCGGCGAACTTCACTTTAGTTGAATCAAGACGTAAGCGGGCCAGCTTCCTGCAAGTGGCAGCTGCTGCGATGGGTCTCGAAAATGCGCGGATAGAATCCCAGCGCGTCGAAGACCTCGGTCTCGCCAGCCAGTACCATCTTGTAACTGCGCGCGCGTTCGGCGATTCAGCGGATTTCTTCGCGCTCGCATCTAAAGCACTCAAACCCGGCGGCCTCGCGATGCTCTATGCTAACCCATCGCAGCATTTTGCCCCCGAGGTTACGCGCCTGTCCTACAGCGTCGCACGTCGAGGGACTAAAGTAGCGCGCATTCTGGCCCTGTATCGACAGCCTGTGGACTAGCCGTAATAGCAGGAATTGATTTGCTCGGATGCGCGGGCCATTATGCTCGTAGGAGATCGTTTCACGTGAAACGATCAGGGTGCGGTGAGGCGAGGCGGTGGGCCGAGTAATTACTATTGCGAATCAAAAAGGTGGCGTGGGGAAAACCACCACGGCCATCAATCTCGCGTATGCGCTCGCACAGCATGGTCGGCGGGTCCTCCTTATCGATCTCGATCCCCAAGGCAACGCGACCTCAGGCCTCGCGTGTTCCGACGAAATCCGCACCGCGCTCGCCTCGGGACGCACGATCTATGAGGCGCTCATCTCCGGCGGTGCGATGGTTGATATCGTTCATCCGGTACGACCAAACCTTTTTCTCGCCGGTGCCGATGCTGATCTGGTGGGTGCCGAAATCGAAATGGCCACGATGCCGGGCCGGGAGCGCCGCCTGCGCGCCCTCCTGTATGGCGTCCGCGAGGAATATAACTACGTTCTAATTGATACGCCACCATCGCTCGGCCTGCTAACGCTCAATGCCTTGGTCGCTTCCGACACCGTGCTTGATCCCGATGCAATGTGAATACTACGCGCTGGAGGGTCTTACTTCGCTGATGGGCACCATCAAGCGCGTGAAGGAACAGTTGCGGCCCGCGCTCGAGATTGAAGGCCTGGTGCTGACGATGTTCGATTCGCGCAATCGCCTCAGTCATGAGATCGCGCGCGAAGTCCGCGAGCATTTTCGCGACAAGGTTTTCAAAGCCATCATTCCCCGTAACGTCCGCCTGTCCGAGAGCCCGAGTCATGGTCTCTCGGTCCTGGAATACGAAGCCAGGTCCGCCGGCGCCGAGGGCTATCGCGACTTGGCGGCGGAAATTCTCGCGCGCGAAGCCGACGCTGCATCAATGGCTCCCATGCAGCAAGAACCTGCGGAATTGTCGACTGAGGAGATTCATAAATGATTCGCAAACCACTCGGCCGCGGATTGGGCGCGTTGATCGAGAGCACCGTCTTCGAAAGCGCCGCACCCCGGTCGCCAGCCGCGCGTGAGAATACCTCGATCACGATGGCGCCGGCCGAGCGAATTTCCGCGGGGCAATTTCAGCCGCGCCAGCACTTCGATGCGGAGCGGCTTGCAGAGCTGACGCGCGCGATTCAGAGCCAGGGAATTATCGAACCGCTGATCGTGCGAATCGTGGGCAATCCCGATGACTTCGAAGGTCCGCGCTATGAGCTCATCGCGGGTGAGCGCCGACTGCGCGCGGCGCGCGCGGCCGGCCTCGAAACGGTGCCGGTGATCGTGCGCGACCTCGACGATCGCGCAGCGTTGGAAATGTCGCTGGTGGAAAACCTCGCACGCGAGGAATTGAATGCGGTCGAGGAAGGGCGCGCGTTCGCGCGACTGAACCGTGAGTTTTCTCTCAGTCACGACGACATCGCGAAGCGGATTGGTAAAAGCCGTCCTTACGTCTCCAACGCGATTCGTTTGCTGGGCCTTCCTGAAACGATTCTTGCGATGATCGCGCAAGGGCAACTCAGCGCAGGCCAAGCGCGCCCGCTGCTCGGGCTGTCATCAGCTGAGGCAATAATCGAGGCCGTGGAGAAAATCGTCGATAGCGGGATGACGGCTCGTGGAGCCGAAGAGATTGCCGCGGCGCACCGGAAGCATGCGCGTGCAGGAAGCGCCTTGAAGTCGCGCGCCAACGGGACGGCAGATCCGAATCTCAGCGCTCTCATCGACGCGATGCAGCGCGCGCTCAAGCGCAAGGTGCGGGTCGTTCGGCGTCGCGGCAAGAATCCCGGGCGCATCGAGATCGACTACTACGACGAGAACGATCTAACTGCCCTCGCCGCAATGCTGACCGGCGCCGCGCGCCAGATGGCCGCGCACGCGTGACAGCGCTTCCAGGCAAAACACCAAGACACCAAGGTAGGAAAAGTGGTGCGCGGCTGGTGTGCGCAGGATCAAGGAATCGCGGCCTCGGAGTCAGCCGGCAGATGCGGGCCGCAGCGGCCCTCTTTGACACCAAGGGAAGATCAAGAAGAAAGGCTGACCGGCGCGCCGCCACAAATGGCTGCCGGTTTCCGATTCCGTGTAGGGGCGCTTCGCGAAGCGCCCGCAGCGGTATGCCGGATGCGTCGATTTTCTGCTTGTGACGCCGCGGAGGTAATTGCGCGTCCTATTTTTCGGAATTGCGGAACCCCAACCGTCTCAGCCGCGTAGAAATCTCTGGCGATTGAGGCATCGTTGCGGGCGGTTCGCGAACCGCCCCTACAAGAAATCGGATCGGCTATTCGCCCTCGCCCAAGTCACAGATGCGCGGAAGGACTGCCTTCTTGATCCGCCCTTGGTGTCTTGGTGTTTTGCCTGGATTCCGGGCTTCCCTGGCCTGGCGGATTTCAGGCGGACCGAAACATGGATGAACCACCACCCAGGATCGGACCGCCGGATGCGAGTCCATCCAGCGTGTTGATGACAACAGAATCTCGAAGCTTCGCAACATTCCGAATCGCGTGATCGCAGCGGGCGATCAGCTCGCGCGGGTTAAACGGCTTGGTCACGTAATCGTCGGCGCCGAGCCCGAAACCTCGTAAAACGCTGTCCTCGTCCTTGTCCGAGGTAACGATGATTACGGTGGGTCTCTGAACAGGATGGTGGTCCCGCATCGCCTTCAGGACCTTGAATCCGTCCATGTCAGGCATCCCGATGTCGAGCAACACGAGGTCATGGTGACTCCCCGCTAACGCCGCAAGCGCCTCGCTGGCGTTGGGGACGCAATCGCACTTGAAGCCCGCGGCCTCCAGCACGCCCGAGAGCAGCGCGCGTACCGTTTCATCATCGTCCACCACCAATACTCTATGGCTGGCGGGTTTATCCGAACGCGTCACATCTACCTTTTCTCTGCTTCTCGACATCAGGCGCGAAAGGCGCAGCAGCAATTCCGGGCTTCGGAGCGGTCTCACGATAACTTCCCATTCAAGGTGCGCGGATGCGAGATCGCTCTCGCGCAGTCTCGCTTCATCCACGATCGCGAGCACCTGGCGATGCTCGATCTCCGACAACGAGATGCCGCCCACCGACACGTCCGCGTCGATCATGGAGGCATCGACGATGCACGTGTGATCAGGTGCCAACCCGTGAAGAGCGACCTGCGCGGCATCACGCGAAACTCGATCCGCCGTTGCGTAGACCTGTGATAGCGCAGCGCTGACCTCATTTGCTTCCTCAGTGGTGAGGCCTATGAGAGCGAACTGCTGGTTGGACAACGAACTTGCGAAGGTCGGGGTCATTAATGTGCCTCCTCAAATGCCTCCTCGGCCGGTGTACGAGGAGGCAGGAGCAATCGTTGTACCCTCGCAAGGCTGCCGAGCCGACGACCCCTCGGTGCAAAACTGTCTAAGTGACCCATAATTGTCTCAGAAGCGGACACTTCCCGCGGAACAGGTTGCAAACCGGGACAGCGAGCGGGCGTGGGTGGGTCGGAATCGCGAATCTTCACACCGCACCTTGTTGAAGCGGCAAGAATCGGTCGCTGCTGGTGGATATCTTCAGATACGCGACTGCAAAGTGGGACACCCGTCATTGAAGTGGGAATTGGACGGACAGGATTAACCGCGCTGCTTTCGAATCGACTGGTAAGCGGATTGCTACATGGCACCGATCGTGCGGATCGGCACCGGGGTTCACCTGATGCTAGATAGCTTGAGTACATTGGTCCGCGAGGCACGGAACCGTAGCCGTTGGCGCACCGCGGCGGGCTCAATCTGGATAGTTCTCGCAATCCTCCTTGTGACCCAGCTGCTAACCGCTCGGTACTCCGCGGAAAATTTACCGCTATGGGAGCGCAACAATTTTCTGCTGGCGCGCTTCCTCGCGTTCGGCCTACTCGCTGTGGTCGGACTGCGCGCCCTTAAGGTGGTTGAGAGGAAGCTCGTCGAGCGCACTTCCTCGCTCGATCGCCAAGCGGGCATCCTGAAGCTGGTCTTCGACACGATGAAGGAAGGAGTGCTGGTCTTCGACAATACGAGGAAGGTGCTTTATCAAAATCAGCACGCCGGCGAGATTCTCGGCAACCATGGTGACCCATTCGACCTGGAGGCGTATCTGCGCGAGCACACTTTCTTTGCCGAGAATGGCCCTCTAGACCACCCGCTTGGCATCGATGAATTGCCTTTCTGGAGCGGACTTGGAGGTGAGTCTCGGGAGCATTTCTTGTTGGGCGTCTGCTCGCTCCGCGCGGCAAAGCACGAGTGGCTCGATGTCTCCGCTTATCCGTTGCGCGGTCCCGATAATTCCATCTCCGGTGGGATGGTGGTCTTTTTTGACGCGACCGAGGATCAGCGGATCCATATGGAACGCGCTCGGCTGGTATCGCTGGTCGAATCCAGCCCGGATGCAATTATTGGCTTGACCGCGGACTTTCGAATCTCGAGTTTGAATCCCGCGGCTGAGCGCTTATTCGGCTATAGCGAGGCCGAAGCGATTGGACAATCGCGCAAGCTGCTGGTGCCCCCGAGCCGGACCGACGAAGCCGAAGAAATCTCTGCGCTGCTGAATAGAGGCGAGACCGTGCGAAATTTCGAGACCGTTCGTCTGCGCAAAGACGGTTCAGAATTTCCTATCCTTCTCAGTTTGGCCCCCATCAAGAGGCCGGATGGGCGAATCCTCGGCTATTCGGATGTCGTCGTCGACATCACCGAGCGTAAGCGGGAAGAGGAAATCCGCAACCAGCGCGATGTGGCGGAAGAGGCGGTCAAGGTACGCGCGCAGTTCCTTGCCAATATGAGCCATGAGATTCGCACCCCGCTCAATCCGGTGCTGGGCATGGCGCAGCTCCTGCTCCTCACCAAACTCGATTCGCGCCAGCGTGAATATGTCGAAACCATCTGGTCCAGCGGCGATCTTCTGCGCCGGGTGGTCGATGACATCCTTGATTTTTCAAAATTTGCCACCGGTAAGATGTCGCTCGATACTTGCGATTTCGATCTGGTGGGGACGGTGGAAGCCGCGGTCGACTCAATGGCGGAGCGCGCGGAGGCCAAGCATCTGGAACTCGCACTCGCGATCGACGCCGAGGTGCCGCGCACCCTGCGCGGCGATCCCAACCGGCTGCGCCAGGTGCTCAACAACCTGATCAGTAATGCCATCAAATTCACCGCGCGTGGCGAGGTGATCGTTAGCGTGTGGGCCCGTGAAAGTTCGGCCGACCACGCGGAATTGGGTTTCAGCGTAACTGACACCGGGATCGGCATCGCCCCCGCCGCGCAGCAACAGTTATTTCAGCCCTTTGTGCAGGCCGATGCCTCGACCGCGCGCAACTATGGCGGCACCGGGCTTGGCCTGGCAATCTGCCGCCAATTGGTGGAGCGAATGGGCGGAGCCATCGAGGTCGAAAGCACCCCTGGCAAAGGATCGTGCTTTCACTTCACAGCGAGCTTCGGCAGCTCGCAACGGCCCCAGCACTCCGGCGAACCAGGGCGAATGGGACTGATGGGCAAACGCGTGCTGGTGGTCGACGACAACGCCAGCCAACGCGTCATCCTCAGCAATCAACTCTTGGCCTGGCATATCCAGCCGACCTATGTGGAATCCGGCGTCGAAGCCCTCACCGCGCTAAATGAAGCGGCCGCCGCGGGTAAAGGATTCCACGTGGCATTGATCGACATGAACATGCCGGGAATGAACGGACGACAGCTGACCCATGCGATAAGGGCGAATTACCGCTTCGCCGGAACGCGGCTGGTGTTGATGCTTTCGCCCAGCGCGGATGCTTCCGAGATCAAGGTTCCGGAGGAAGTCGACACCCTGCTGTTCAAACCCGTCAAGCGAGTCCGGCTGATCGAAACCCTGTGCGCCCTCACGTCTGTCGACACTCCAAATTGCATTCATTCGTATGGTCATTTTGATTTGGCCGCTGCAGGTGACGGCAAGCAGGCGTCGGCTCCGCGGGCGCCATGGCCGGCAAAAATCCTGCTGGTCGAAGACGATAAGGTCAATCAGATGCTCGCGCTCAACCAACTTGACTATCTCGGCTACCAAGCTGACGCAGTCGATGGCGGTGGGGCGGCGCTTCAGGCCTTAGACCGATCGAGCTACGACCTCATCCTGATGGATTGTCAGATGCCGATGATGGACGGATATCAGACCACCGCATCGATTCGGCAAAGAGAAGGGCAACAGAGGCATACCACCACCATCGCGATGACGGCTAACGCGATGGACGGCGATCGGGAGAAATGTCTCGACGCCGGCATGGACGATTACATCACCAAGCCGGTGGATTTGAACATCCTTGCCGCAAAGCTGCGGCAATGGCTCGCGCGGGTGACTCCGGCCTCGGAGCATGCGGCGCACGCAGCTTCGCCCTCGGCAAATTCCCACGTCCTCATCGATGCTGCCGTGATCTCGGACTTGCGCGAGATCTCGAAAAAATCCGGCCATGACGTACTGCGCAAGACTGCAGAAGTCTTTTTCGCGGAAGCCCCCAAGCACATCGCGGAGCTCCGAGCCACCATCGGCGTTCACGATCTCGCGCGCGCGCCGCACAAATCGCGCATCAGCTGAAAGGCGCCGCAGGGTGTGTCGGCATCACACGCGTGAGGGAACTCTGTGCCGAGATTGAAGCCAATTCCAAAAAAGGTAACGCCGATAACACCGAAGAAGCGCTGGCAGATATCGAAGCCGAGGTAAGTGGCGCGCGTGAAGCGCTCCTCGGCAGCTCGCAACCGAATGAATAGCGTCGTTTGCTCGCGTCCGCATACGCCGGCGGCGGTCAGATATCGTCGGAACTCGGGTAGTACTTGTTGTCCCCCAGCGCGTCGACCGCGGCCCAGAATTCCGGTCCGCCGGCTTTCATCGGATCTTCGAGCGCCCACGCCTGGCGCTTGTAGTTCCAACTCTCAGGACGAAGGCGCTTCGCTTCCTCAAAATATTTCTGCGCATCCTTTGGATGCCCGATTTCCACCAGGTACTCGCCGAGACGGAAGTTTGCCGCCGCCCGCACATGATCATCGCTCGGCGTATGCATTCTGCGCACCGCCTCGTGCTCGTTCAAGGCGAACTTGCTCGCCGAGCCTTGGTTGACCCAGTCGCGAATCGCATCGAGGTAGGCGGTGCGTTTCACCTGCAACTCGGCGAGCGCGTCGGGCGGAATCGCAAAGGTGGTGTGATCCATCTTTCGGAACGCATCGCACGAACCTGCCGGCTCCGAGGGGCGCACGATCTTCCCGCTCTCATCGATCCAGACGGCATTGGGAACATTCACCATGTCGAATAGTTCGGCGACGATATGACGCCGATCGATCACGCATGGATAAGTAGGATTTGCCGCCTTGATCCATGGCTCCGCGGCTTCGTTGCCCGCGCTATCAAACGCGACCGCTATCGGAACAAATCCCTTGGGAGCGAGTTCGGTGTACAGGGCCTGCCACACGGGCAGGTCAAAGCGGCATCCTCACCATGAGGCCCATGAGACCAGCAGAACCTTCTTGCCGCGATGCTCCGACAGCGAATGCATCTTCCCGTCCAAATCCGGAAGCGCGAAGTCGGGCGCTTCCAGCGAAGTGAGCGCGCGCCTGCGATTCGCGGCGGCCTCGCCGAAGCACCACACCTGATGCGCCTCATCGACGACCATCGGTTGTCCGATCAGTTCTGCGAGCGCCGCGAGGTTGTAGCGGCCGGCATTTTCGAATTCCGCTCTGCGTGCGGGTGGGACCGGATAACATTGTTCGCCCTTGCAGAAGCCCTCGGGCTTGAGCTCGAAACCGGCGACTCGCTTGAAGTCGCCGGCATCTAGCCACAACCCATTTTTGGTATCCGCATCGACGCCCTTGGAGACGTTCTCGCCGTGGATGATATCGATCGCCATATGGCCGCTCCCGCCTAATGAATTTGCCGATGGCGCCAATGCTATTTGGGAACGATGCGGGCGGCTAGATCCAGAAGAGAATTCCGCGCGTTGGAAGGTTGATCGCGCGCGCGATGCCGCGGGCGTAGAGCGCGATCTGCGCGCGGTATTCGTCGAGGCGCGAGGCAATCGCGAGGTCGGTCTTGAAGTCGACGACGTTCCAAACCGTTTTGCCATTGGAGCCTTCAGTAAATGCCAGGTCGGCGATTCCCTCAATTATCGCGCCGTCATCGAACTTTAAAAGAACCGGGCATTCGCGGCGCACATCCGAGCTGGCGCGCACCCGAGTCATTAGAGGTGACTTGAGTGCGAGCGATACTGCCTTCGCGGCTGCGAGGATTTCCGCATCGTCCGCCCCGATAATCCGGCCTTCGGCGGCGACGGCTTTGCGGATTGCTTCGTCAGAAGCATCGAGGCTGACGCGCAGCATCGCCAGATGGACCAGGCTGCCGAAGCGCGGCCCATGCGGCCGGTTGGGATCGCGCATCGTTTCGATGATCTCGATCTCGTTCGGGCCGAACCCCCGAGGCTCGATGATCGAAAGCTCGGTGGCCGTCTTGACATCGATGGTGTGCGTCTTGCCGATGTCGATTAGTTGCGCGCGCGCGTCATTCCACGCCGTCCATTGGTCACGGCCGCGCGTCGAAACGACATTTTCCTTATCCGCTTCGAGCAGCCGGATTTGTCGAAGGCCCATTGTCTCGCGCACCTCCAGTTCGAGCTTCGCAGGATCCCACCAGACCACGCGATGCGATCCGACCCGCGCCTGATGCATCCCCGGCATGACCGATCGTTCTTTCCCGGAAGCGCCATAGCCGTTCACCCGAACGCGCACGCTGTCATCGCCGAATTCCGGAACACCCGGCGGCGTGCGTGTGATTGGGCCGCGACGTTTTTTCGGATCGGGATAAATCGCGGGGCTTAACCCCTGCAGCCAACCCTCGCGCTCCTCGTCGCCGACCGCCGGCACCACTAACAGGTCGCGCGCACGCGTGACGGCCACATAGAGCACGCGAAGCGCTTCCTCGTGCTCGCGGCGACCCTCCTCTTCGGCGTTGTCGAGCAACTCCGCTGGCGCATAACCGGCCAGGCGCTGCGCACAAAGTCGTTTGGCAGGATTCACATGACGCGAGGGCTCGCGGGTTTCCCGGCAAGTCAGGTCCGCGAGGACGACCACCGGGAACTCCAGCCCCTTCGCGCGATGCACGGTCATGATGCGTACGCCCTCGGTGCCCTCCTCGACGACCGGTACCTCGCTGGCCTCGTCGCGCTCGGCGCGCGCCTCCAACTCATCGACGAAGCCGCGAAACGAGGTTGCGCCGCCGCGCGATTCGTAGCGCCGCGCCATATCCATCAGACGCATCACGTTCGCCAGCGCCTGCTCCCCGGTCGGCCAAATCGCGAAGCCGGCGTGCGCGCGCGTTTCGTTGAGCACGCGCGAAATGGTGTCGGCGATCGGACGGCGATTGCGTCCACGATGGAGATCGCGCAGCAGTTCGAGCGCGTGATTGACCTGCCGCACCTCATCGGATGCACCCTCTTTGATTTTCCGAAACGGGTGCAGACTGCCCTGAGTCTCGCGATATTCGAGTAGCGCGCCATCCGACAGCGCGAACACGGGGCCGCGCAGCGCCGCAAACACCACCAGCTCATCGGCGGGACGTTCGATCGCGCCGAGGAGGTTGCGAATCGCCTCAACCTCCTCGCGCTCGTTGAACGAACCGCCTTTCACCAGCACATGCGGGATGTGACGCGCTTCGAGCGCACGAATATAAGGACGGGTGACATCGTCGCCAAAGCTGTTCAGGCGGCGAAACAAAACGCAGATGTGGCGCGCCTCAATCGGCACGCGCTGGTCGGGCGCCTCGCGCTCAGTGACCGTCCATCCGCTTTGTTTGATCAGCCAATCGACATAGGCGGCGGTCGCATCGGGGAGCGACTCGTCGATTTTCCACTGGCGGATATAGCGGCCATCGTCCGAATATGGCGCGGGCACCGGCAGCACGACGACCGAGGGCTGGGTCGCGACCTCCTCGCGAAATTTTTGCAGCGGAACGTATCCGGGCTGGGTTTCCGATTCGGCAGGCATCAGCGGTGCGATCGCGGCATTGACCATTTCCTGAAGTTCCGCGATCGCGCGAAAACTTACAGTCAAATGTTCGAGCGCGGCGCCGCGCTTCACCAGCCGATTTTTCAGCCCTTGATAGAGCGAAACGTCGGCGCGTCGAAAGCGATAGATCGACTGCTTGGGATCGCCCACGATGAACAACTTTCCCGGCGTCGGGCGGACATTCTCCCAGTTCGATTCCCTCGGATTGTCGGCGGACAGCAACAGGAGAATTTCCGCTTGCAACGGATCGGTGTCCTGGAACTCGTCGATGAAAATGTGGGTGAAGCGTTGCTGCAGGTCGGCGCGAACGTCGGCATTGTCGCGCACCAGGTCACGCGCCACCAACAACAGATCGAGAAAATCGAGCACGCCCGCGCGCTGCTTGAGTTCCTCGTAATATTCGATGACCGGGCGCATTTCCTCGCGCAGCAGCGGTGCGAGATCTTTGCCCGCAGCCTCACGAAATTCCTGTAGCCGCGTATGCAGCGCGCTCCGAAGCGCGATGACCTCGGCGCGCGGACGCTCGCCGAACATCTCGCCCCGACTGCCCCAGCTGAATTTGTTCTGGTTGCGGATGAGCAAGCAGAGCACATGCTCGAGCGCATCGTAGTCGCGGTCGCGCTGCGGACCTTCGAGGCGGGTGGCTTCCGCGACCGGCCTGCATATCTCGTCGAGCGAGCGGCGTAGCCAATCGTCGGGTCGTCCATCTTCGGCGATGCGCGCGAGCTTTTCGATGTCGTCAACGAGGCCGTCGATCTCGCGATCCCGATCGAATGGGACGCGTTCCCACGACGCATCGAAGTCGCGCCACTCGCGCAAAGCATTCGCGGCGCCGCGCGCGATCGGTCGGGGTCCTTCGCCTTGAATTGCATCGCGACGGCGCAGCAACCGCCGCATCCCGGGGGCCGGATTTTTCAGCGTCTCCTCGAACCAGTGCTCGAACGCGTTTTCAAAAAGACTAGTCGCAACATCTTCCGGAGCAACATCTAAAGCCGGATCGACGCGCGCCTCGACCGGACGCTCACGGAGCAGATCGGCGCAGAACGAATGGATGGTGCCGATGCGGGTTTCTTCGAGGTCCTCCAACGCGGCAAGCAGATGCGCCTGCTCGGCGGCGTTAAACGACGTTTTGTCGCGACAGGCGCGATCGATCTCCTCGCGCAGGCGGAGCTTCAACTCGCCGGCAGCTTTTTCAGTGAAAGTCACCGCGACGATCGCCTTCAGTCGCGCGCGCCCCGAGGCGATCACCGCGATGATGCGGTTGACCAGCTCGGTGGTCTTGCCGGTGCCGGCCGCGGCCTCGATGATCAGCGTGGTATCGAGGTCGCGCCTGATGCGATCGCGCACGCGTTGGTCGGCCGGCGGCGTCATGGCTTGCCCCGCAGGTTCCACAACGGCGCGACGCGCTGCGCTTCTCTGCTTATAGATGCTCCCGGCTTGGGTGCCAGGCCGCCGGCCTTGATGCGCATCCGCTGTTCTTCGTAGGGACCACATACGCGGCGGAAGTTGCACCAGTTGCATTCGCGAGGCTCGGGGACCGCGGGCAGGAATCCGGCCTTAAGCGCGTTATCGAGCGTCGCGACAAAATCCAGCGCGGCAGCGCGAGCAGTCTCATCGATCTCGACGATCCGTTCCTCGTAGTTGCCGGTGGCGGTGCAGTAGTAAAGACGCCCCGAGCGGACCGGCTCGGCCAGCAAACGCTCGGCTGCCAGGGCATACAGTACCGGCTGCAAGGTTTTGCCTCCTGCGATGACGAAATTCTTCTGCGCCCGCACCTTGCCGGTTTTGTGATCGGTCACGCGCAGCACGCCGTCGCCGGAACGCTCGATCAAATCGATGGAGCCGCGCAGCTTTAGGCCTCCGGCGATCGCGATTGGATCCGGCGAGCTCGCGGGGTCGGCATGATCGCGGCCCTTGAGGCCGAAAGCGAGCTCAAAACGCTCGGGACAATATTTTTGCGGATCGCCGGCGGCGCGTCGCAACCACTCGCGAAGGTCGGCACGAATCGCGTCCACACCGTCCTTCCATACCCGCTCAATCGCCGGCGCAAGGTCATCGCGCGAGCGCTCCGCCACTTCGTCCACCAGGCGCTCCAGTTCGGCCTGCGCAGCCTCAAGGTTAGTGGGCGTGACCGGAAGCAGGTGCAGCTCGCGCAGCCGCGTGAGAACCACAAATTGAATCTCATGCGTTAGGCTGCCGCGCGTGAGCGGATCAATCGCTTCGAGAGCTTCCGGCTCCTCACGTGGATCGAGGCGAAAGATCGCTTGCAACACAAACTTGTAGGGACACTTAGAGAAATTCTCGAGCGCGGTCGGCGAGTAGGCGCGGCCGTTGGCAGTCGTGGAAATTTGATGACGCTCGAGTGCCTGCATCGCACCCGGGCCTGGATCGACCAGGCCATCGGCGCTGGTCCACTTCGGACGCCACCGACGAGCGCGGGCGCGCAACGCACGGGGCAAATGAGGATTGGACTCTTCATTAAGGAGATAGTGTGCGGCGCCGATAGTTTCCTCGGGGTCCTTGCCGACCAGTTTGTTCAGCACTGCGAGGTCGAATTCCGCGGTGTCGATGGCGACATTTTCATTTTCCGGCGCCGGCCAGCCCAGGCGCGTCGCCTGCTCGCAGGCCGCGCGGCGCGCGAGTTCGGCGAAACCGGGCAGCCGCCCCTCCGCCGCGCGCATTAGCTCCAGGGTGTAGAACGACGGCACGCGAGGACGGCCCTGATCGAGATCGACCCGCGGATAGGTGAACATCGCCGACCGAGTTGCGGCGCCGGCGGCGAGGCGCAACGCCATTCGTTCTGCATCGGAGCGGGTCGATTGGGTTTTCAAATCGGCGCTGACTCGGCGTCGTATCGCGTCGGAGAGAATCGGATCCTCGGTGAGCTTTTTCGGGAACATCCGTTCCGCGAGGCCCGGAACGATCACGAGGTCGAATGCCATCCCGCGCGCATATGAAGGTGGCGCGACGAACACCTGTCCATACCGGCGCTTGGAGGGGCGAGCTTCGAGGCGGCCCAGCCGCTCAGACAAAACCGAAAGGACCTCGGCCAGGCCGAGCGGGCCGACCGGCGCCATCGGCTCGAGTTCGGCCAGCGCTGCGAGAACGGGCCCCGAATCTCGCACCGCGAGCATCGTCAGCTCGCGCAGGTAGTCCAGCCAGTCACGCCAGATAGCATTCTTCGGATGCGCGGCGAGTTTGTCGATGATTGGAAGCGCGACGGTCTTGAGATGATCGAGGTCGATGAGCTGGCGATCGATCCATCCTACTTCCTCCGGGGGAAGTTCGCTGCGCTTGCGGCGCAACTCGGTCTCCACTCCCGCAAGCCGGCGCCGCCATCGATCCCGGCCTCCGATGACGGCGGATTCAACCAGCAACTTCTCCCATCGCCACGGCGCTTTGAGGGTGCCCTCGACAACCGGAACCGGGCTGACTTCGGGCGGCTCGGTCTCGGGGATTGCCGGCGGCAACGTGAGATCGGCGGCCAGCGGCGCGGAGAAAACCTCCGCTTCCGAGAGAGCGAATACATCAACGCTCGCGATCTTTGAATCAGGATCGGGAACCTGCGCCAGGGACAAGTACTCGGCAAAACATTTTGCCGAGAGATTTTCGCTTGCACATGAAAGCAGTTGTAGCAGCGCGCGGCCGCCGGGCTCGGGTCGGCGCGTACCGGTCGCGAAGTAGGCGGGAATTCCGGCGCGGTTCAGCGCCTCCTCGAGATACGGGCCGTAGCGTTCGCCGACATGGCAAAGGACCGCGATTCGATCGAAGGCGACTCCGCGGCGGGCCTCATCCTGAATGCGGCGCGCGATCTCAACCGCCTCATGCATCTCACCTGGCGCCGAAACCACGGTGACGCTGCCGTCGAGTTCTGACTCGGTTGAAGGCGGATTCGAGAAAAGATGATTTTGCAATCGTCCTAAAGAGTTGATGGTGGAGTCCACTCCGCCACCGAGCTGGATGATTTTCGTGCTGAGCGCGTTGGGTAGAAATGATCGGGTTAGTTCGTCGCCGGCAGGCATGGTTGCGAGGAAAGACGGTGCGCGCGAAGCGAGCGCCGTGATCAATGCCGCCTCCGTTGCGGTCTCGATGGCAACATCAAGCAGCACGCACGGGATCGCGGAAAAACGAGGAGCATCCTTTGCCCGCAACGCATCCGCCGCCGCGATCAGGATAGCGGCGCGATCGGCGAGCTTCGCGGCCTTCAACTCTGCGTCAAATTCGGCGAGCGCATTGGCCAGCGCCTCGGCTGCGCCGCCTTGGCCCTGCAGCGCGCCGGGTAAAACCTGATTCAAGCGAAGTTCCGAAATTGTGCGTGCGAGCGCGCGCGGAAATCCGGGCCGATCGATCACCGGCTCGAAGTAGGCGAGCGCACCGGTGCCCTTGAGGCGATGCACTACGCGTGCGGTAATCGCCTCGATCGCGAGTCCCGCCGCCGGCGCGAGGCCGTTGTCATTGAGATGGTCGGCGGCGAGCAATCCCGCGAGGCGATTCAGCGTCAACCGATGGATGCCGAAGGTCGCGTTGCGGTTGAGGGAAATGCCGCGCACCAGATCGTCGGCCGCTTCGCGACTGGCCGCGATCACTAACGCTTCGGCGCCTGCGGGCAGCGCCTCGAGGAAGCCGATCGCGGCCCGGATGCGCTCGGATGCGCGTGGTGAGGTGACTATCTCGCGCCGAGTATGTTTCATTCGAGAAGAGCGTCGGAAGCAACGCAGGTCAATCGTCCATCGCGAAAGGAGTCTCTGCAAGAGGGTCGGCGAAAGCCTTTCCACATGCGTTTCTGAATTATCGAAGCGTTGTTAGACTCACTACGATGCGCATCCTTCTGACATCCGCGTTGTTGCTGGCGCTCGCCGCGACCGCGCTGGCCGCCGATTCTCCGGCACCGAAAGAATTCGGTGACGTAGCGCTGGGTGCTTCGCTGCAGGAACTCAAGTCTCGCTACCCCGACGCTTCCCGAAATCCCGACAGCGACCGCCATTTTCAGGTTTACCAGGTGCCGACGCTCCACGGCGCGAGCGTCAAGTCGCCGGGCGCGTTTCAGATTTATCAAGGTCATGTGGTCGGCGGGCAGATCCTGCTCGATACGCATAATGCACAACATTGGCTCGACGCGATGACATCGCGATACGGCAAGCCGGACAGTTGCACCTACTGCGACGATCCCGAAAGCGCGACTGCGGTGTGGCATTGGGATAATGGCACGATGTTAAAAATCGAAGGTGAGATGCTGACCGAACTCACCAGCGAGGGTGCGGCACAGCGTTCGGCGTGGCTCGCGCGTGGTGACACCGACGAACTCGCGGATAACGGCGATGAGACGACCGATGAAGGCGGCGCCGAGCCGGCGCCGGCCACGCCCGCACACAAGCGCCAGCATAAGGTCGCGAGCCATGGAGGTCCCGCATCATCGGCACCGGCGCATCCGGATCGATCGACGGCATGGCTGAGCTACTACAAAGATATGAACTCGCGCCTCGAGCATTGGCTCGGCTTAAGCAAGTAGCGGTTGTCATCACCATCGCGGCGGCGTAAGGCTCAGCCGTGCAATGGAGTAAGACGGACACTGCAAGCCTGCCGCCCGGACCCGGCATCGTCGAGACGTTTAATTTCGTTCGCAACCCCTTTCGCTTCATGGATGATTGCGCACGTCGTTTCGGTGACTGGTTTACGGTGCGGGTGCCCGGCGTTTCGCCATTCGTGTTCACCAGCGATCCGGCCGCGGTGCGCGAGGTTTTCCTCGGCGATTCCGAACAGCTGCACGCGGGCAAGGCCAACCGGCCACTTGGCGCCTTCATGGGCGAGAAATCTATTCTGTTCCTCGATGGCGCCGCGCATCTGCACGATCGACGCCTACTCTTGCCCGCATTCCAGGGCGAACGGATGAAGGCTTACCGCGCCATGATGAAGGCAATCGCGCGCGAAGCGATTGCACGATTTCCCGTTGGCCAGGTTTTCCCGATTCATCCGCGAATGCGCGCGATCACTTTCGACGTCATCATGCGGGCGGTCTTCGGTCTCGACGATTCCGCTGATGCGGCGCGGTTGAAAGAGGCCCTTCGGAGATTCTTTGACGTGTCGACCGGCCGCTTCGGCGCGCTGCTGCAACTGCCTGCGATGCAAATCGACCTGGGGCCGTGGAGTCCGTGGGGCCGCATCGTGCGGATCAATCGAGAGGTCGAGACACTGCTGTTTGCTGAATTCGCGCGTCGACGCGAGGAGAAAGGAAGCGGGCGCAACGACATCCTGTCGATGCTGCTCCTCGCGCGCGACGAGACCGGTGCTCCGATGAGCGACCGCGTGCTCCGGGACGAGATGATGACGCTGATTCTTGCCGGTCATGAGACGACTGCGGCATCGCTCGCGTGGGCCATCAATCGGTTGGTGACGAATCCCGAAGTGATGGAGATGGCAAAGTCGGAGGTCATCAACGCTTCTGCTGATGCCGACCCGAACTCATTCAAATATCTCGATGCGGTAGTCAACGAGACGATGCGACTTGATACGGTGGTGCCGAACGTAGGCCGCGAACTTCAGGCGTCGATGAAAATCGCAGGCCGCAACCTTCCGAAAGGCGTGGTGCTCGCGCCCTGCATCTACCTGACGCATCGACGCGCGGATTTGTGGCCCGACCCGGCGAAGTTCAGTCCGTCGCGCTTCCTCGATGCACGTTCCAATCCGTACGCGTTTTTCCCGTTCGGTGGTGGAACGCGTCGATGTATTGGCGCCGCGTTCGCGACCTATCAGATGAAGGTGGTGGTATCCGAGCTGCTGAGGAGTGTCGAACTCGCCCCTGCGCCGAGCTACGTGGCGAAGCCTATCCGCTCAAGCATCGCACTCGCCCCCTCGGAGGGACTGCCAGTGAGAGTGACGCAGCGACTCTAGACCTTCGGCCATTCGCCGGTGGGGCGGGTCTCGCAATTGCACCCGCGCGCCGCGCAGCTCACGCCGCCGTTCGGATGCTGGATGTGGACATTCAAGTTGTGATGGCACTTCGGGCATCCGCCGGTAACTATTTTGGGCTCGAGGCGGAGTCCGTTGCGTTTCGGTTTGAATGGAAGAACTTTGCCCAAAGTCGATATGCCTGATGACTACTTACTCTCGCGCTCGACCTTTGCCAAAGCCCGCAGCCGCATTCCCGACAATCGGATAAAGCCTTCCGCGTCGGCCTGCTGATACCCGCCGGCCTCCTCGAAGCTCGCAATCTTCGCGTCGTACAGCGACTTGGGAGATTTGCGTCCCGCGATGGTCGCGTTGCCCTTGAATAGCTTGAGGCGCGCGACCCCTTCGACATTGCGTTGCGCATCATCAATGAGAGTCTGCAACGCTTCGCGTTCGGGCGCGAACCAATAGCCGTTGTATACCATCTCGGCGTAACGCGGGATGAGCGAATCGCGAAGATGCAACACCTCGCGATCGAGGGTGAGCTGCTCGACCGCGCGATGCCCATGCATCAGGATCGTCACGCCCGGAGTCTCATACACGCCACGCGATTTGATCCCGACGTAGCGATTCTCCACCAGGTCGACGCGACCGATGCCGTGGCGTCCGCCAATCTGATTGGCGCGCTCGATAATCGCTGCCGGGCCGAGCCGATCGCCGTTTATTGCGATTGGATTCCCCTTGGCGTACTCGATTTCGACGTACTCGGGCTGATTCGGAGCCTCCTCGGGCGAGACGGTAAGACGAAACATATCGTTGTAGGGCTCGCGCCACGGATCCTCGAGGATGCCGCCCTCGTAGCTGACGTGGACCAGGTTCCGATCCATCGAGTAGGGCTTCTCTTGAGTGACCGGTACCGGGATTTGTTTCTCAGCGGCGTATTTGATCATGTCGGCGCGACCCTTGAATGGCCACGAACTGAGTCGCCACGGTGCGATGATCCGCAGCTCCGGAGCGAGGCGCGCGAAGGTCAGCTCGTAGCGCACCTGATCGTTGCCCTTGCCGGTCGCACCATGTCCAACCGCATCAGCGCCCTCGGCGCGCGCGATCTCGACCTGCTTCTTCGCGATGAGCGGACGCGCGATCGAGGTGCCGAGCAGGTAGTAACCTTCGTAAACGGCGTTCGCGCGCATCATCGGGAAAACGAAATCGCGCGCGAACTCCTCGCGCTGATCAACCAGATAGAGTTTCTTCGCGCCGGTCTTCAGCGCGCGCTCCTCGAGGCCTTCGGTTTCTTCCGCCTGGCCGACGTCGGCGCAATACGTGATGACTTCGCATCCGAACTCCTCCTGGACCCAGCGCAGGATTACCGAGGTATCGAGCCCGCCGGAATACGAGAGCACCAGCTTTTTTATCGATTGCGTTGCCATCTCAGTTTCCTGGAGTTGGGGTTACGAGTTGCATGATCTCCGGGCGCAGCAACCACACCATCACGGCCTTCTGCGCATGGAGCCGGTTTTCGGCCTGATCGAGCACGACAGATTGTGGACCATCGATGACGTCGTCGGTGATTTCCTCTCCACGATGCGCGGGCAGGCAGTGCATCACCAGCGCATCGCGCGAGGCACGCTTGAGCATCGCCTTATTCACCTGGAATTCCTTGAAGTCGCGCCGCCGCTTGGCCGCTTCCTTCTCCTGCCCCATCGAGGTCCACGTGTCGGTGTAAACCACGTCGGCATCCTTGATCGCTTCGGATGGATCATTGGTGAGGACGCCCAACTCCTCGCGTCGCATGCGATCGATGAAGCTTTTTTGCGGCTCATAGCCGGAAGGGCACGCGATGCGAAGCTCGAAACCTCCGAGTGCCGCGGCCTCGATCCAGCTCTGCGCCATGTTGAAGCCATCGCCAAGAAATGCGACCCGCAGTTTGCTCATGTCCTTGCCGTAGCGTTCCTGCATGGTCTGCAAATCGGCGAGCAACTGGCACGGATGGAGCAAGTCGCTGAGTCCGTTAATGACCGGGGCCGTGGACTCGCGCGCCATCTCGACCGCAGTCTGATGCGCAAAGGTGCGAATCATGATGAGGTCGACGGTGCGCGCGAGATTGCGCGCGACATCCTTCACCGACTCGCGCTCGCCGATCCCGATATCGCCGGGAGCAAGATAAATTGCATGACCGCCGAGTTGCGCCATCCCGGTTTCGAAGGTGATGCGGGTACGCAACGAAGGCTTCTGGAAAACCATTGCGAGAGTTTTTCCGCGCAGGTGGGGATGCTCGAGGCCGATTTTCAACTCGGCCTTGAGACGGGCCGCAAGCGCGAGTAGCCCGTTAAATTCGTCGGGAGTGAGTGAGGCGAAATCGAGGAAATCGCGTTTCATCGTAGCACCGTCACTTGCCCACGATCTTCGGCACGGGAGCTTCCTTCAGTGCTCGCTCAATGATCGCGAGGCCTGCGTCAGCATCGGCGTGTGAAAGATTTAACGGTGGCAGCAGCCGCAGCACGGTGCCGCCGGTACCATTGACGATAAGCCGTTCCTTCAGGCATGCGTCCACCACCGGCTTGGGTTCGTGTTTGAGAACCACCCCGATGATCATTCCGAGGCCGCGTACCTCAGCGACACGGTCAAGCTTCGACGACATTTCCTTTAGCCGCTTCAGCATATATGCGCCGACTTCGGTCGCATTTGCCATGGCGCCTTCTTGGTCGAGCGCATCGTTGACAGCCAAGGCCGCGGCGCATGCGACCGGGTTGCCGCCGAAGGTCGTACCATGGCTTCCCGGAGTGAAGGCGCTGGCGATCTCGGGCTTCGAGATCATTGCACCAATTGGAATTCCGCCGCCGAGCGCTTTCGCGAGCGTGACGATATCGGGCTTGATTCCCGTATGCTCATAGCAGAAGAACTTGCCGGTGCGGCCCGTTCCGGTCTGCACCTCATCGAGGATGAGTAGCAGCTTCGCGCGATCGCACAACTCACGAAGTCGCTTCAGATAATCATGTTGCGGAACTACCACACCGCCTTCGCCCTGAATCGGCTCAACCATGATTGCGACGGTCTGATCGCCGATGGCCTTCTCCATGGCAGCGATGTCGTCGAAATTGACCAGCTTGAAGCCGGGGACAAGCGGCAGAAAACCCTGATGATACTTTTCTTGCCCGGTCGCGCTCAGCGTCGCCATCGTGCGGCCATGAAACGAACCCAGCGTCGCCAGGATCTCGAAGCGGCCCTTGCCATCCTTGTGACCCCATTTGCGTGCGAGCTTGATCGCGGCCTCATTCGCCTCTGCGCCCGAGTTTCCGAGGAACACCTTTCCATCGCCAAAGCGTTTCGCGAGTCGCTCGACCAGCCGCGCGCCCGGCTCGGTATGAAACACGTTGGAAACGTGGGTCAGCTTTTCCGCCTGCTCCTGTATCGCGCGGACCACCCCTGCATGCTTATGGCCGAGGCTGGTGACGGCGAGGCCGCAGAAAAAATCCAGGTAACGGTTCCCATCGGCGTCGTATAGGTAGGAGCCTTCGCCGCGGGTGAACGCGAGCGGCAGGCAACCGTAGATATCAACCATGTGGGCGTGGGTAAGTTCGACAATTTCGGCGCTATTCATTCTATTGTTCGGCTGAGTTCCGTCTTACTCCTTCGCAAAATTACGCTAGCAATCCGACCTGCGAATCTATCGACGCAGACCACGACCGCGGCCGTTCAATGCGGCCACCTTTGCAACGATGGGCGTAACCTCGGTGCCGACGCCACTGTCCGTGAACGTCTCCAGCAACACGGCGTGCCGCACCCGCCCATCGAGGATGTGCGTTTTCGCAACGCCCTCGTGTAAGGCGTCGATGCAACATTCCACCTTGGGAATCATGCCCTCGTGAATAACGCCGCGCGCGATGAGCTTCTTCGCCTGCGCCGGATCGAGCGTTGGGATAAGCTGGCCTTCCTTGTCCTTAACGCCCTCGACATCGCTGAGGAGGATCAGCTTCTCGGCCTTGAGCGCGCCCGCGATTTTACCCGCAGCTACGTCCGCATTGATGTTGTAAGTCTGCCCCTCGCGATCGAAGCCCGTCGGCGCGATCACCGGAATAAATCCGGCACCATCGAGCGTGCGCAGGATGTCGACGTTCACTTCGACCACATCGCCCACGAGGCCCACATCGACCTTGCTCTTCTTGCCGGCCTCGTCGCTAACGATCATCTGCATCTTGCGCGCGACGATCATGTCGGCGTCCTTGCCGGAGAGTCCGACCGCACGACCACCCTGGCGCGAAATCGATTGCACGAGATCCTTGTTGATGCGTTGCAGCACCATCTCGGCCGCTTCCATCGTGGGCGCATCGGTCACGCGCATCCCGCGCACGAAGGTCGACTTCAGTCCGAGCCGGTCGATGAGATCCGTGATCTGCGGACCGCCGCCATGGACGACCACCGGGTTGATACCGACCAAATCGAGCAGGACGATATCCTGGGCGAAGGCCTCGGCGAGGTCAGCGGAGCCCATCGCATGGCCACCGTACTTGATGACGAAAGTCTTGCCGCGAAAGCGCCGTATATACGGAAGCGCCTCGGCCAGAATCTGCGCTCGATCGAAAAGGTCTTGCACTCTGAAACCCTCAGCTCGCGGAAGTGCCGCCGTCCACCATGTAGACGCCGCCAGTGCAGTAGCTGCTCTGATCTGACGCGAGGAACAACATTACATCGGCGACTTCTTCAGGATGCCCATAGCGCCCCAGCGGGATAGCACTCTGCAATTGCTCCTTGGCCTGCCCCGCATGGCCCGGCGCGAACTGCTCTTCAAGCGAGCGCATCATGCGGGTTTCAATCGGCGCGGGATTGACGGTGTTGACGCGGATCTTTAGCGGCGCGCATTCGAGCGCCGCCGTACGCATCATTCCAATCACAGCGTGCTTGCTCGTCACGTAGGCTGATGCACCCGCATAGCCGTTGATGCCGGCTGTCGATGAGGTGATGACGATACTGCCGCCGCCACCTTTCGCCATCACTGGGATCACATGCTTCAGACCGAGCCATACGCCGCGGACGTTGACAGCGATGACGCGATCGAAAACCTCGATTGGGTAGTCGGTGATGGGCTTGATGTTACCCTCGATGCCAGCGTTGGCGAGGTAAATATCAATCCGGCCGTAGCGTTCGACGGCGGTTTTTACGTACCGCTGCGTGTCCTCGTCGCTGGTAACATCGGCGCACACGAAACTTGCCTGCTCTCGTCCGATAGCATCAACAGCATCGCGTAACGCGCGCTCTTCGAGGTCGACCAGCAGCACCTTCGCGCCTTCATCGACGAATCGTTTCGCTGCGGCACGACCGATTCCGCCCGAACCGCCGGTGATGACCGCCACCCGGCCGTCAAGTTTCCCCATCTGTTATTGCCTCGTACGCGTTCCGATAAAAATGCATCGCCGCGCCGCATTTTCGGACCTGCGACGCTTCCAACTTCCTATATCCCACGATTGTTACAGGATGTAGCGCGACAGGTCCTCATTTTTGAGGATCGGATCGAGACGGCGGTGTACATATTCGCCATCAATCCTGATGTCGCGTTCGGTGAGTTCCGGCGCGCTGAAAGAAATCTCTTCGAGGAGCCGCTCGAGCACAGTATGCAACCGGCGCGCGCCGATATTCTCCGAGCGCGCGTTCACCTGCGCCGCGATTTCCGCGAGCGCGGCAACCGCATCGTCGGTGAAGTTCAGATTGATGTGCTCGGTATCCATTAACGCTACATATTGCTTGGTCAGCGCGTTTTCGGGTTCCGTTAGAATCCGGATAAAGTCCTCGCGAGTCAAGGCATTCAGCTCGACGCGGATCGGAAAACGCCCCTGAAACTCGGGAATCAGATCCGAGGGCTTGCTGGTGTGAAACGCGCCCGACGCGACGAACAGGATGTGGTCAGTGCGCACCACGCCGTACTTGGTGTTGACGCTGGAGCCCTCGACGATCGGCAGCATGTCGCGCTGCACACCCTCGCGGGAAACGTCAGGACCGCCCGCACCCTGGCGTCCGGCGATCTTGTCGATCTCATCAATAAAGATGATGCCGGACTGCTCGGTGCGCGTGACCGCTTCGCGCGCTACATTTTCCATGTCGACCAGCTTGGCGGCTTCTTCTTGAGAGAGGATCTCGATCGCCTCGGGAATCTTCACCTTACGGTTGCGCGTCTTCTTCGGCATGATCTGGCTCATGAGGTCCTTGATGTTGAACCCCATTTCCTCCATGCCCTGCGGAGTGAAGACCTCGACCATTGGCGTGGATTGCGCGCTGACTTCAATCTCGACTTCGCGATCGTTGAGATTGCCGTTGCGCAGCAGTTTGCGCAGCTTCTCGCGGGTGTCGGCCCGCGACGAATCCTCGACCTCGACCGCGCCTTCGGGCGTGATACCAACGGGACGGCGCACCTTGGTCGGCGTGGGGAAAAGGATATCGAGCAGGCGCTCTTCTGCATTCTCTCTCGCGCGTACCTCGACGCCGCGCTGGGCTTCCTCGCGCACCATCTTCACCGCGAGCTCAGTGAGATCGCGGATCATGGATTCGACGTCACGGCCAACGTAGCCGACCTCGGTATAACGCGAAGCCTCCACCTTGATGAACGGCGCCTGCGCCAAACGCGCGAGGCGGCGTGCGATCTCGGTCTTGCCGACGCCGGTGGGCCCGATCATCAAAATGTTCTTGGGCGCGATTTCGTCACGCAGCTCGGGCGCGACTTTTTGCCGGCGCCATCGATTGCGCAATGCGATCGCGACCGCACGTTTCGCATCATGCTGCCCGACGATGTAGCGATCGAGCTCCGAGACAATTTCGCGCGGCGTCATCACCGCGGGTGGGGCCAATAATTCCGGCATCGCTAATAATTAACCACGAATCGCCAAGATGCGGGAATCATAACTCTTCAATCACAAACTGATCGTTGGTGTAGACGCAAATTTCCGAGGCGACTCTCATCGCGCCCTCGGCGATCTCACGCGCGCTCATCGCGGACGCATGACGAACCAACGCGCGCGCGGCGGCGAGAGCATAGTTGCCGCCGGACCCTATCGCGAGGATACCGTCATCGGGCTCTATGAGTTCGCCGGTGCCCGAGATGAGGAGCGAAGTTTCGCGATCGGCAACTACCAGCAGCGCCTCGAGGCGGCGTAGCACGCGATCAGTTCGCCAGTCTTTCGCCAGTTCCACCGCGGCTCGGCGCAGGACGCCGTTGTACTCCTGAAGCTTGCCCTCGAACTTGTCGAAGAGCGCGACCGCATCGGCAACCGCGCCCGCAAAACCCGCCAGCACCTGGTTATTGTGCAGGCGACGGACCTTTTTTGCGGTCATCTTCATGATGGTCGCATTGCCCATCGTGACCTGGCCATCGCCGGCGACCACCACATGGCCCGCGTGGCGGACGGAAATAATTGTTGTGCCGTGAAATTCCATCTCGCTGATCTTAAGCCCGTGGGTGCGCTCGCCGATAGACCTCCTTCAAATGATTGACGCTGACGTGAGTATAGCGCTGGGTGGTCGCGAGACTCGCATGCCCCAGCATCTCCTGGATCGAGCGCAGATCGGCGCCTGCATTCAGCATATGGGTCGCGAACGAATGGCGTAGGCCGTGTGGCGTGACGCTCGAGGTGAGGCCCGCATCGACGATGCGCTGCGCGACGATTTTCTCGACGCTACGGGTCGTCAGCCGCGTGCCGCGCAAATTCGTGATCACCGGCGCGTTCGGGTCGGCGGGAATCGGCATCACCGCGCGCCATGCCCTCAACGCATCGAGGGCGGGCTCGCCGATCGGAACGACGCGATCCTTGGCGCCTTTGCCGGCGCGCACCGTGAGCATGCCGATTTCATCATCGATGTCGCGCCAGTCCAGGCCGACCAATTCGCTCACGCGCAGGCCCGAGGAATACAGCACCTCGAGGATCGCGCGATCGCGCGCCGTGGCGGGAGTCTCAGCCGTTTCGGGCTCATGTTCGATGAGTCGCCTCGCCTCGTTTTCCTGGAGGATCGAGGGCAGGTGGCGTTGCGACTTTGGCGATCGCAGCGCACGCACCGGACTCATCACGCTGAGGGTCGCTTCGCGATAGCGAAAGAACGCCTTGATGGCGCTGAGGCGACGCTGCACCGTCGCGCGCGCGGCGGCATTGCGCATCAGCTCGGCCAGATACTGGCGGACGTGGTCGGCGGTGATTGCATCGACGGCGACCTCGCCATTCGCATCGACGAGGCTGTTGCGTTCCAGAAGAAAGGCGCGCAATGACACCAGGTCGCGGCGATAGTTGCTGACGGTATGTCGGGAGGCACGTGCCGCCTTCGCCAGCGACGTCGCAAACGCTTCGATGTCGGTAAGCATCCGTCGAGCATGCTATCAACCACAGTGAGGCATCTAAAGTGGCTGCCTCGCACCGATGGAGCGTCGTCGCTATGCTGAGAAGTGCCTATGAAATGCTGGCATTGCGGCAGGATGATCGAGGTTGTCGAGCGAGTCGGATTTCGCGACGAATGCGAAGGCTGCGGCCGCGCGCTTCATGTATGCCGCAACTGCAAGTTCTATGATCCCGCATACAACAACGCGTGCCGGGAACCGCAAGCCGAGCGCGTCGTCGATAAGGAACGTTTCAATTTCTGCGAGTATTTCGTGCCCGGCAGCGGCAAAGGCGCGGGGGCCGAGGCACAGTCGACGTCAGCCGCGCAGGCCAAGCTGGAGGCACTATTCAAAAAGAAGTGACGCATCGAAGAGAGTTCGGGATTCAAGTCGCCCTCTTCCTTTTGATGACGCTGATCATAGCCGGATGCACACGCTCGAACAGCGCGCGCGGCGTTGTCGATCGTTTCATCGAGGCGCGCTACATCCTCATCGACCACCAGCAGATGCAATCGCTTTGCACCGGCCTGGCCCTCGACAAAATCCACGACGAGATGAAGCTGACCGAGGGCCAGCCGATCGATCAATCGACGCGCAAGCCGGTAGTGCATTACTCACTGGAAAAAACTCGCAACGATGGCGACAAAACCACCTTCCTGTTCAAGGCCCGAATCGATGTGCCCGAAGGCGGTACCTTCAAGAAGTTCTGGATGATAACGGCAAAGAAGGATGGCGAGGTTTGGAAGGTATCGAATTATTCGGAGTATGACTGAAGGAGACCTAACCCCCATCCCCTTCCCCTGAAGTGGAAGGGGGGTCAGAAAAAAGAGTCTGCGAAATGTTTCGAGATGTCATCATCTGTTCCCCTTCCACTTCAGGGGAAGGGGTTAGGGGTTAGGTTTCCTGGCTACTAATCTCGCAGCGATCATCCTTGCCGCAGGTCTCGGCACCCGAATGCGTTCCGAGCGCGCCAAGGTGCTGCATGAACTCGGCGGAGAGCCGATGCTGCTGCGGGCGATGCGCGCGGTCGCGTCCCTCGGCCCGACGCCGCTATGCATCGTCGTCGGACATCAGGCTCGCGAGGTCGAAGCGCTGGCGCGCGCAGCATTTCCCTCCGGCGCGAACTTGAGGTTCGCGCGTCAGCCGGAGCAGCGCGGAACAGGCCACGCCGCGCGATGTGGCATGACGGCCATCTCGCGCGACTTCGCGGGCGACATTTTCATTACCTATGCCGATTTACCGATGCTTTCGCCGGCAACATTGCAGGCGTTCCGTGCGGCTCATCAGTCTTCGGTATCAAAGGTTTCGTTCATCACGGCTACTCTGCCCGATGCCGGTGCCTATGGCCGCGTGATCCGCAATTCTTCAGGGGACGTCACCGCCATCGTCGAAGCACGCGATGCGACCCCTCCGCAACGCGCCGTCAGCGAAATCAACACCGGCGTCTACCTCGTCGATGCGGCCTTGCTGCGCGAGGCTCTCGATCAAATCGGCCCCAACAATGCGCAGGGCGAGTATTACCTGACCGATATCATCGCGATCGCGCGCGCTCGGGGGATGCGCATCCTCGGATGGCGCGCGAGCGACGCCAAAGAATTCGCTGGAGTCAATTCACGAGAGGAGCTTGCAACCATGGAAGCCGACATTCGCGACCAGACCAACCACGCGCTGATGGCATTCGGAGTGACGTTCATCGATCCTGCGACCGCATATATCTCGGCGACTGCGGAAATCGGTGCCGATACCGTCATCGGTCCCAATGTACAGATTCTCGGCGCGAGCAAAATCGGGCGCGGCGTGCGCATCGAGGGCACCGCATGGCTCTCGAATGTCACTATCGGCGACCGCTGTCATCTGAAGCTGGGTGTGCGCGCCGAGGAATGCCACATCGGTGACGATTCCGAAATCGGCCCGTTCGCCCATCTGCGCGCCGGCACCGAACTCGCGGGGCATAATCGCATCGGCAACTTCGTCGAGACCAAGAAGGCGCGGCTCGGCGTCGGCAGCAAGGCGAGTCATCTCAGTTATCTCGGCGATGCGGTGATTGGCGCGGGCACCAACATTGGATGCGGCGTGATCACGGTCAACTACGATGGCTACGACAAGTTCGTCACCGAAATTGGCGACCATTGCATGATTGGATGCGACACGCAGTTAGTGGCGCCGGTCAAACTCGGCAACGATGTCTACGTGGCCTCGGGCACCACCATCGTGCGCGAGGTTCCCGATGGATCGCTGGTGCTATCGCATCATCCGCAGCGCGATAAGGCGGGATGGACGGCGGAGTTTCACCAGCGTCACGCGGGCCGCCGCCCCTGGTGGGTGGAAAAGGGATAGGCGCTTAAGAATCAGCGCGCTGCTTTCGCAGCAGGAAGATCAGCGTCGCCGCAAAGATATTTGCGATAGACCTGCAAGGCCGGATCATTCGAGGCTTTGATGGTGCTCTTCAGATCGTTTTTCCAATCGCCGGACCCCACGCACATGTATTTGATGTTCCTGGCGCAATCATAAGCATCTTTCATAAAGCCCTTGTGGCCGATTTCCTCAGGCTTCATCACGCCGGTACTTTCGTTGAAATAGACGAGGCCATCGTCGCCGCGACGAGTCGATGAGGGATCCAGGTATGAATGTCCCGGCTCGCCCTCGACGACCGCGGCAGGCTCTTCGACCCATCCGTCACCTCCTTCCGATTGGGCGAACGCGAATTTCGTAGCGGCTAAAAATGGCAGCACAACAATTGCCACAATCCATGTCACGCTTGAGGTAGTCCGCCGCGCTCTCATCGCGTGAGGGAACCCCATTTCGGGAGTGGATGATTCTCGGCGATCGCGAGGGCAATCAACTCACCGGTGCGGACACTTAGCGCGACGCCATGACCGGCATAGCTGCCGGACACGAACACGCGAGGATGTCGCGGATGCACGCCGAGTATTGGAATCGCCCCTTCGCGGAATGCGATTGGCCCGCCCCATGCGGCGGAGAATTGCACATTGTCTAGTTTAGGATGGAGACCGCGTACCCGACGCTGCATGCGTTCGAGAACCTCGCGCGACTCGCCCTCGTGAACATCTACATTTTCCAAATCGGACGGCGCGCCGAAGACCAGGCCGGCGCCGAAGATAACCCGGCCATCGGAAATCGTCCGGCCCCACAGGTACGGCATGTCGGTGGTGTAAAATGGCATGCCCTTGTCGAGACCGATCGCGGCCAAGGTGGAAGCATCGAGCGATTCCGTCGCGCACGCGAAGGTGAGGCAACTGCTCAGCGGCGGAGTATCGGGCAGCGTCGCGTTAATCCACGCATTGGTGGCGATGACGATGTGGCCGGGCGTGATGCGCTCGCCGCCGACCTCGAGCGCTAAGTCAGGTTCGAACGAAATTCGCGCGACGCGAGAATGCTCGCAGATGGTTGCGCCGGCGCGAATCGCGGCCCGCGCGAGGCCGATCGTAAGAGCCGCGGGCTGAACCACGCCACCCGCGACATTCTTCATGATGCAGACGGGCTGGCCCGCATCTGTCCACGGGAGCATCTTCTCTGGACTGGCGCCGTGATGTTCAATCTCCCAACATCCCGGTAGAAAGAGATCGCAATCGATGCGCTCCTCGGCAACGATGCGCTCCAATCCCGCGACGCAGGTATTTACCTCATCGAGGGGACCTCTGGCCGTACTCTCCAGGACGAGGCCTCCGGTGCGACCGCTCGCGCCGTCGGCGACCAATCCGGCTTCGTATACGACCGAGCGAATTCCGCGCTTCGCGAGATGAAGCGCCGTTGAGGTACCCGTCAGTCCGGCGCCGACGATTGCGACATCGGGAGTGCGAGAAGTTGCGGGACTGGAGTTGGTGGCGAGTTCCGGTCCTCGCGGCCACGGCGGCTCGCCCCACTGAAATCGCGTAGCTTTCATATCGTTGGTCCGACAAAGAGACCGCCTAGCGCGCTACTTCTCGTTGTGAAAACACCATTGGTGGCCGTCCTTCTCAAGCAGGTGGTCTGCTTCCTTCGGTCCCCATGACCCCGCCGGATAATTCGGGAATTCGCGTGCAGGCAATGCCTTCCACAGATCGATTATCGGGTTGATGATGCGCCATCCCGCCTCGACCATGTCATCGCGCTGGAACAGCGTCGGGTCGCCTATCATGCAATCGAGAATGAGCGTCTCGTATCCGGTGCTGGGGGCGGCGCCAAAGTAATCCGAGTATTTGAAGTTCATCTTGACCTGCCCGAGCTTCATCGTGGGGCCGGGGATCTTCGCGCTGAAGCCGAGCGAGATTCCTTCATCGGGCTGGATGTGGACCAGCAACAGATTTGGCATCGTCGCCTCGACTGGAGTGTCGCGAAACAGAGTGAAGGGCGCGCGTTTGAACTGAATCGCGATCTCCGTGACGCGACGCTTCAAGCGCTTGCCGGTGCGCACATAGAACGGCACATGCGCCCATCGCCAGTTGTCGATGTGCAGCTTCAACGCGGCATAGGTCTCGGTATTCGAGTCGCGCTTGACCTGATCCTCGGTGCGATAGGCCGGCACCGGCTTGCCGTCCTCGGTGCCCGCGCCGTATTGACCGCGAACCGCCGTCTGTAAAGCCTCTTCTGCCTTGATCGGCGGGATGGCGTGTAGGACCTTCGCTTTCTCGTCGCGGACCGCATCCGCATCGAATGAGTACGGCGGCTCCATCGCGACCATCGCAATGAGCTGCATCACATGATTGGGCACCATGTCACGTAGCGCGCCGGACTGGTCGTAATAGCCGCCGCGCTCTTCGACGCCGACGGTTTCCGCGGCAGTTATCTGGACGTGGTCGATATAGCGGGAATTCCAGATCGGTTCGAAGATGCCGTTGCTGAACCGAAACGCCATCAGGTTCTGGACCGTCTCCTTACCCAGGTAGTGATCGATGCGATAAATTTGATTCTCTTCGAGGGTCTTCTTGATATCGGCATTGAGCGCATGCGCCGATTCGAGATCGCGCCCGAACGGCTTCTCGATGATGACGCGTCGCCAGCGCCCGTTTTCCTCGGTCGTCAGACCCGCATCGCCAAGTTGCTTGACCGCGACGGCGAAGAATCGCGGCGCAATCGCCAGGTAGAAAAGGCAATTGCCCTTGGTCGAATGCTGTTTGTCGACTTTGTCGATCATCTCGGCCAGGCGCTTGTATGCGGCCGGGTCGGCAAAATCACACTGCACGTATTCGATTCTCTCGTTGAACCAGTTCCACGTCTCGTCGTCGACCTTGGTGGTCGCGAATTCGTGGATATCCTTGCTTTGCGATTCGCGGAACTGCTGGCTGTTGAATTCGTTGTTCGAGAATCCGATGATCGCGAACTCATTCGGCAGCAGGTTGTTGGCCTTCAGGTTGTAGAGCGCGGGCAAGAGCTTGCGTTTGGTCAAATCGCCGCCCGCGCCGAAGATTACCATCGTGCACGGATCGCCGATCCGTGCTTCGCCAGCGTCGCTATTCAGTTCGTTTGCCATGGTGCTTTATACCCTCAGCATCGCGGTTGAGGCGATTGTAGAATTTGGCGCATTGATCAGTCGAGTACCTGCCGCTGACTACTTCCGAACAGATGTAAAACACCAATCTCTTCGCCTTCATACGATAGATATGAGACTCGACGCCTTGGGTCGAACGCTGCCGAAAAGAGTCCATTGACCCAAGGTGAAGTTACTGGTAACTCCCAGAATATTAGGGAAGAGACAACGTGAGAGAGCCTGAGTTGTATAGATCGAACGTAACGGCACAATCAGCCTCGGGCATCATGCTGACCCACCGCTACCTTCGTAGGTTGGAAAAGACGACCTGCTTCAGACCTTGGGGAAATTAGAGGAGGGAAGACTAGTGGCCCGGCGTCATCCTGCTCCCAGCAATTCTCGAAGTCGGCCCGATCGCTCTGAACGGAGTGCCAACGGGAACCGTGGATTCGAAATTTCGAGCGACTTCGAGCGGAAATGCTTCGAGTTCGATCGCAAGATCGTCGCGGGGGTTCTCGATGCCTTGCGAGGTGCTATCAGCGACGGCGTTACTCAGATGGCGATGGTCGCGAATGAGAAAATGTTCGATTCGTCCGTGTCGGGAACTTTTTCGCGCACCGTGCAGCATCTAAAGCAGATGCTGCACCAGCTGGAGAAGCTCATCGAGGATGTTGCAAATTCCCGCGGCTATCCGAAGGTCGCAATCGAACGGCCCCTCGCGCGCGCGACGGTGCGACGATTACCGGATCGAACCTAGCGCGACGAGGGTGCGGCTTTAACTCGGGAGCGGCGGTTTCTTGAACCCGCCGAGCTCCTGCTCCAGCGCTTTGGCAACCGCCAGCACGGTCTCCTCGTCGAACGCCCGTCCAACGATCTGCACGCCGATGGGGAGTCCATCGCGATCGAGTCCGGCCGGAACCACTGCCGCCGGAAGTCCCGCGCAGTTGACCCATAGCGCGGGCCAGTTCGCCGCGAAAAGGTTGAAGCTGCTGCCATCGATGTTCACATCAGTCAGACCGTGCTCGAAAGCGGTGACGCAAAATGGTGGACTGATGACGATCGGATATTTCTCCATGAACTGCTGGAGCTGAATGCGAAACATGTCGCGCTCGATGGAGGTGCGGAAGAAGTCCGCCGCCGACCTTGACGGCAGCGGCGTCATGAAGGTTCGGCGCAATCGCTCGCGCGACAAATGCTCTCGGCCAGCCAGCATATCTCGCAGCAATTCGCCCCCGTCCGCCATCGCATAGTCCATCCAGATTCGAGCCGCTTCCTTGATCGGGGGGGTCTTGTGCTCGATCGGTACTCCAATTTTGCGCAGCGCATTGCTCGCGCGTTCGACCGCCGCGCGGATTTCAGCGGCGACCGGCACTGCGGACTCTAGATTGGTGAAGAACGCACAAGGGACCTTCTTTAGCTTCACCTTTTCCGGGCGCGCTTCCGGGGAGGGCACCGTATAGGGTGTGCTCGGATGCGGACCGCGCAGGAGGTTGTACTCGAGCGTCAGGTCATCGACGTAGCGGGCCATCGGTCCGATGGTCGCCATATGCGCGATCGGCGGCGGTGCTGCGGGTGATGGCGGCAGATGGCCGGTGCCCGGGATCGTGCCCCATGACGGCTTCAATCCCACCACTCCGCAAAAGTGCGCGGGGATCCGAATCGATCCGCCGTAATCTGAGCCCAACGCCAGCGCACACATCCCCGAGGCGAGCGAGGCCGCTTCACCGCCGCTGGAGCCGCCCGGCACGCGCCCCGTATGCCAGGGGTTGTTGGTCGCTCCGAACAGCGGATTCTCGCAATCGTAGTCCATCGCCATTTCCGGAACGTTGGTCTTGGCGATGATGATGGCCCCCGCGGCACGAAGGCGCGCGACCGACGGCGCATCTTCGGTCGGTATGTGGTGCTCGAGGATCTTCATGCCGTCGGTCGAGCGGACGCCCTTGGTCTCGATCGAATCCTTGATGGTGATCGGCAAGCCTTCGAGTGGGCGGATGTCCTCGCGGCCTGCCAGCCTGCGATCGGCCTCATCGGATTCCTCGGCCGCGCGCTCCTCGACCAGGGTGACGACGGATTTAACGTGATGATTCAGTGATTCGATACGCTCGATGAATGCCGAAACCATTTCGGCGGAAGAAATTTGCCGGGAGCGAAGCATCTGGAGCAGCTGCGAGGCCGGCGCGAAAAACAACTCGTCGGAAAATGCCATGTGACGATACCTCGGTGATCGAGGTTTTAACATTGCGGGAAATCAGATGCCACTTGCGAAACCGAACTGGGCGATGAAGATCTGGATTAGGTGAGTGCGGCACGCAGCCGCTCACGATCGAATCCGGCGATGACGGTCTTGCCGGCAATCACCAGCGGACGCTTGATGAGATTGAGATCGCGCGCCATCAACTTGATGGCCTCGGCCGCAGTGAGCTTTTGGTCGCTGACCCCGAGCTTTTTGTAGGCCGGGCTCTTGGGATTGAGAAAGTCGCGCGGGTCGAGCCCGGTCTCATCGAAGAATGCTTTGAGCTCCGGTTCACCCAAAGGGTCTTTGGCGTAGTCGCGCTCGTCCAGTTCCACGCCGAGATCATTGCGCAAGAAACTTCTTGCGTTGCGGCAGGTGGTTCAGGTTGACTTCCAGAGAAATTTCGGCTTCTTCATATTTCAGGGCTATCAACTATTCGATGCTGGTGTCGGGCAGCGACGAGGGTGGATGATTCACCGCGCCGGCGCCGCGGTCCATAGGCGTTCCGCCGCCCGCGGCAGGCGCGGGGGCGGCATTGCTCGTGGCCGGTGGCGCGCTCGGAGCCGGAGCCGTCATCGGCTGCACGGTGGCGCTGCTGTCCGGCGGGAGCGGAGCGGTGTCAGTCGGTCCGCTGAAGTGAATCGGCTCCTTGCCCGCAAGCATGTCGGGGGTGACGACATAGTCGCCGCCGAGCGAGCTGCGCCAAATGGTATTGGCAGTCTGGGTGTTACCGCCGGTCAGACACCATGCGCCGCCGCCGACGATACCGCCAAAAATCGCATAGACCAACTTCGCCGGAATATAGAGGATATTCGTAGCGAGCGAGCCCGCGCCATACCCGACCCCGGCCCAATTTACGCCGCCCTGGTCGGGCTGCGGAACCTGCGCCGACTGCGAGGTGCTGGTCTGCGCGAACGCGCTGCCCGCGAATGTGCCAATGGGCACCAGCATCGTCACCGCGAGCAGCCCGGCCAATAACTTCGAATTGATCTTCTTCCTCATCGTCGTCCTCCTCCACTCCATCGTACCGAAAATTCTATTCCACTTTCACCACCGCGTCGCGTGGAATCAGCTCCATTAAATGATGAAAAGCGCGTTCGAGGTAATCCGAATCCTTGGACTCCAGCGTCAACTTCACCCGATATTCCGGATTCCCAATCTTCGGATACGACCCCAACATCAACTGCGGGTATATCGCGAGAGTCGCATTCAGATGTTCGGCGAGTGAGCTCTCGATACTGTTGGTGTAGATAGCGCGCATGAAGTACGGATCGGCGTGCAGCCGCGGCTTGAGCGCATTCAGTTTGCTCTCGAAGAGTTGCGGGATTCCGGGCAGCACGTAAACGTTTTCGACTTGGACAGTAGGAAATCGAATATCGCCCGCATCGTTCAGCACCGCACCTTCGGGAACCTCGGCCATTCGAAGGCTCGCGGCATTGGCGCGTTCACCCATGTGTTTATGAATAAGGTTGGCCAGGTCAGGATGTTGGATGAGCTTGCGATTGAAAGCGATCGCGACGCCTTCCATCGTGATGTCGTCGTGAGTCGGACCGACGCCACCGGATGTGATTACGAAATCGAAGTGACTGGAACAGTACGCGACTTCTTCGGCGATCGCGGCGAGTTCATCGGGCACCACCGCGATTCGCTTGAGTTCGACGCCTAAGCCGCGAAGCTCGCGCGCGGTGAAATAGGCGTTGCTATCCTGCACTTTGCCGGACAGGATTTCATTTCCGATAACGACCAATGCGGCACTACGATCGTGCATAATTCCCAACGCATTATCCTAACGCGATCGCGATGCGGCAAGGCGCGCCGGCCACCAAGTCGCTAACCGTCGGCGTGTTCGATATTGCCGGCCTGCCCCTTGAGAAAATCCTTGAAGCGTCTCTTCAGCCGATTCTCAATCTGACGCACGCGCTCGCGGCTGATGCCGAATTGCTCGCCAATTTCCTGCAGCGTTACCGGGTCCTCCGAGAGCAAGCGCGCCCGGAAAATTTCCAGTTCCTTGCCCTCCAGCGTCTTGGCAAACTCATCGACGCTGTCTTTCGCGAACTGGCGGAATTCCTCGCCCGCCGTAGCCTCTTCCGGATTACTTGAGGGATCGTGGTCGGGGAGCACATCGAGCAGCCGCGTGTCTTCCGTATTGGGGACCGGTTGATCGAGAGACACCTCGCTCTGCGACATCCGCTCCTGCATCTCGCGGACCTCGCTCTCTTTGACGCCCATCCGCTGCGCGATCAGCTTTGGCTGTGGACTGAAGCCCTCGGCCTCGAGGCGGTCGGTTTCCTTCTTGAGGTTGAAAAACAGCTTGCGCTGCGCCTGGGTGGTGCCGATTTTTACCAAGCGCCAGTTGTTGATGAGATAGCGGTAGATATAGGCGCGAATCCACCACACCGCGTACGAGGGGAATCTTATCCCGCGGTAGGGATCAAAATTCTTAACCGCCTCCATCAAACCGACGTTGCCTTCCTGGATCAGGTCGAGGAGGTTTTTGGAGGCGCGCGCAAACTCCATCGCGATCTTCACCACCAGGCGCAGATTCGCGGTGACTAAGCGAAAGGCATCTTCGCGATCGTGCCCCTCGGCGTAGCGCTTAGCGATGACGGTCTCCTCCTCGCGCGTGAGCAGAGGAAAGCGTCGTACCTCAGCCAGATATCGGCTCAAGGGATCGAAGGGGACTAGCGCGGCTTGCCGTTCTGCTGCAACCTCGGCCTCCTCGGCGGCTTCGAGCAGCGCGTCACTGTCCTCGCTTTCAACATGATCCGGCTCGACAGCACCTTGCGCGTCGGGGTTCAGCTCGATCTCTGCGGGCGCGGAGTCATCTTCGTCGTCGGCGGCAGGCAGGATCTCGACCGCGTCGGGTTCAGAAACCGCGAGAGGCGGCGACTTGCTCCTCTTGGTCGGCGTCGGCGGTTCGATCACTTCGGGCTCGACGACCGGCGGAAGTGCCTTTCGTGCACGTTTGGGAGGAGCAGCTTTCCGGGGTTTACGAGCCACGTCAGAAATCCAGAACCTGGCCAATCGCTACGAGGGGTGGCGCTGAGCAACGCAGCCCGCCTCGCAAACGGCGGGCACTATCCGCGTTATTCCTTTTCCGGGAACTCGATCTTGACTTTGAAGGCGGCGATTTCGCGCAGCGCCGTCACAACTTCCTTGTTATCGGACTCCACCAGCGGGGGCGCGCCCTTCAAAAGCTGTTTGGCACGACGCGCACCGGCGAGCACCAGTTCAAAACGATTCGGAACATTAAGGAGGCAATCTTCTACTGTAATGCGTGCCATGTGCTTCGATTCTCCAGTGAGGCGGCGGTCATGTCAACGTGACAAAAGAGGGGCGGTTCGCACCGCCCCCGATATCTCCATTAAGATCAGCCGCCGTAGTTGAAGCCGGTCTCCGACAGCATCATGATTTTCACGTCGCGCTTCAGATGCCCCTCGGTCACCTTGCCGACCACCGTGCTATGGTCACCTAACTCATAGAAGCCGACCACGTCGCATTCGACGGAGGCGGGCGCATCGCTAATGATGGGGCATCCGTTGGCGCCGGTCTCATACGCGAACTCGCCAAATTTCCCGTTTTGCGGCTCGACGTGCTTGAAGTATGAGGTCGCGATTTTCTTCTGCCCGGTCTCGAGGCATGAAAGCGCGAACTTGCCCGAATCCTTCACCATCGCATGGGAACCGGAGTCCTTCTTGATTCCGACCACGACCAGAGGCGGCGCGAACGCCGTCTGCGTCACCCAGTTGACGGTGGCGACGGTGGATTTGCCCCCATGGGCTGCGCCGAGGACATAGAGGCCGTAGGGAATCATTAAAAGGGCTTTCTTTTTTGCATTTTCATCCATGATGCTCTCTCCTTCGATTTATGCTTCACGTTAGTTGACGCTGTTCTTCGGGACGAAACCGCTGACGCCTTTGTTAGGTCCATCACTCACTTCGATGGTATCGCCCTCATCGTCACTCGATATGATGTTTACTGGCGTTTTATCATCCACATTCTTCGATTCGACGCCCTTGCCCAGCCCGCTCGCCAGCGCCCCCAATGCTCCCTGCTTTTTCAGGTCCGCCAGCTTGTCGTAGGTCTGCCGGTCGGGATAAATCGCCACCGTCGTGTCGCCCGGCGCCGCCACCAACCGATGTTGACATCCCGCGAGCAGCAACGCGCCGGCAATCATCGATACCGCCAATGCGAGCCGATTTTTTACCACCAAGGTTTCCTCCCCAACATCGATTTGGTTCCATCCAGCGGTAGCATCAGTCTTAGCACGGTAGAGGAACCCCCGTTCAAGCGCCGGAAGGTTTTCCGGGGTGATTCTTTCGCGATTGACGCAGTGGCGCAGACGCCGCGATCTCGCACGATGGCGACGCCCACCACGCTGCGCAAGATCGATTGCATCATGGTCAAGGTTGATGACATCGACCAGGCGCGCGAGTTTTATGTGCGCGTTTTCGGGATGCTTCCCGCATGGCGCGATGCAACCAGCGCAGGCCTGAAGTTCCGCGAAAGCGACGCCGAGATCGTCCTCCATTGTATCAAGGACATCCCGGCCCGCGTCGATGTAACGTATCTCGTTGGTGATGTGGTCGCGGCGGTCGAGGCACTCAAATCCGAGGGTTGCGCCATCGCCGCGCCGCCGTTCGACGTCGCAATCGGCGAATGCGCGGTGATCCTCGATCCGTTCGGCATCGCGATGACGCTCATCGACATGACCAAGGGCCCGCGAAAATGAAGATATGGCGATGGTCACTTGACGGAGGCTTCAGCGCCCGACTACGTGTTGGATAGATTCACGAAATCCCGGAGTAAAATGCCATGGCCTCGAAACTCGCCCAAGATCCCCGTATCGATCCCCGCCTCAAAGCAGCATTCGGAGCGATGGAGCAGTTGAGCGGTGGAGGGAACGCTGCCAGCCGCGAGGAGATGCTGGCGGAGGAGAACAGCCCGGCCGGCAAGGCGCGGGCCGCCGCGCTAATGGCATGGCTCAACTCTCCCAATTACGAGGAGATCGCACCCTCGGCGGGATTAAGCGTTCGCACTGAAACCGTCGTGTCGGCGCCCGATGGCAATACCATCAAAATTCAGTTCATCCGTCCCGACAATGCGACGCGCCTTCCGTGCGTCTATTACATCCATGGCGGCGGCATGGCCGCGATGTCGTGTACCTACGGAAATTACCAGGCGTGGGGCAGGATGATCGCGTCGAAAGGCGTGGCGGTTGCGATGGTCGACTTTCGCAACGCCTTGTCCCCGTCGTCGGTCCCCGAGGTCGCGCCGTTTCCGGCCGGCCTGAATGACTGCGTGTCCGGCCTGAAATGGGTCCACGCCAATGCCGCCAAGCTGAACATCGATCCGGCGCGGATTATCGTGGCAGGGGAGAGCGGCGGCGGAAATCTCACCCTGGCCAGCGGCTTGAAGCTGAAGCGCGACGGAAACCTTGGGCTCATCAAAGGCCTCTATGCGCTGTGCCCCTATATCGCCGGCGAATGGCCCCAAGCTCAATATCCGTCCTCGATCGAAAACAACGGGATCCTGCTCGACCTGCATAACAATCGCGGCGCGATGGGCTACGGCATCGAGGCTTTCCGCAACCGCGACCCGCTGGCGTGGCCGTCGTTCGCCACCTCCGCAGACGTCGCTGGGCTTCCTCCCACCATCATCAGCGTCAACGAATGCGATCCGTTGCGCGATGAAGGGGTCGCCTTCTACCGGCTCCTCATGAATAGCGGGGTGCAGGCGCGCTGCCGCCAGGTGATGGGAACTATCCACGGCACTGAAATTTTCCCGGTTAGCTGCCCCGATATCAGCCAGAATACCGCGAGCGACATCGCCATTTTTTGCGCAGGCTGATCGGGCGCTGCGGACGCGACTCCGACGTTAAGCCGCGTCTACCTGCCTAAGGCGATATTGTTGACGAAGCTCGTTGAGGACGGACGGCTTTAGTCGCCCGTCGTGCTGCAAACGACCCACTACGATTCCTGGGTGGATGCCAATTTCAGCTGCGAACTCCACCACAGCCGAGCGATGTAAGAACCCGAAGCGGCCGGATCTCTCAAGAAATTTCGAGTATAGGACTGGAGGAATGAGAATGTCTCCAGCATGGGCATCAGCTTCTCGCTCGTACTTATTCTCTTGATCGCTCAAGAAATTTATAAATACTCCTTTTCTACCGTGCAATAGAAAATGAGACAATTCGTGGAACAGAGTGAACCAAAAGACATCAGCCCACGTGAAGCGAACGCTTAATTGCACTAAAGCCTTTCGACCGATCCAACGTGCGGCTCCATGGGCCCCGGAGTTCTTGAGATGAGGAACAAAGACCAATGCAACGCCAAGACTCGCCAGCATCCGTTTCAGCTTAGGCGAGAACTGAGCCGGGGGCTCCAGCGTGAAGTGCCTAACGGTCGGGAGAGCGGCGAGGAGTGCGTCGGCATCGAATTCTTCGAGCTCGATTTCTTGCGCTTCGAGCTCACCCTTTCGCAACCAGGCCGCGAGCGCGTACTCCTCCGCGGTCAGTGAGGCTGATTTCCGCCAAGCGGCGGTGGCAGCCAATTTTGACAGCGAAGCCACTCGGAAGAAGCCAAGCAGATGTTGGACTCGGTCGATTGAATCCCGGGCCTCCGGCAGCCAACCGAGCTCGGCCATTTCCCCATATGGGCAACGGCGCGCGTATGGCAATTCTTCCTTGAGGCGCTCGCGGTCCGCCAACATCGCTTTTGCTGTTCTGTAGTCTGCTTCGAGTCGCACCCACACGTGCGCCGGAACACCTAGCACACGCTCCAGCTCAATTGCCGTTGCGGGCGTTATTTCTTTTCGCCCTTGTATGATCTCGTTTATTGCCTGTACCGGTCGCCCCGCGCGTCGCGCGAGCTCAGCCTGAGATATGCCAAGAGCATCAATTGTTTCCGCCAGCGTCTCTCCCGGCGGAATGGCTACATTCGGCCACAGTCGAGTTTCAGTCTCCATAATGATTGCTCACTTCCTCAATACAGACGATTCGCTCGTGCTCCTCGAACGTCACGATGATTCGCCAACGCTTCTTCTCTAAATTGATCGCGAACCGCCCTTCCAGATCGCCGCTCAGCGAATGGAAGTGGAGTTGTGGAAGGCGACGTATGTCCGCGGTCGACTCACATGCATAAAGTATGTTGATTCGCTGAATGTACGCCCTCGCAAGTTTCTCGTTCCAGTTCCTCGTGCCCTCCCTCACGTCTTGGTAGCAGCGCCGAAGGGCATTTGTCCTAAATCGTACGATCATCGGCAGGTGCGTTTTTGGCTTCAGCTAACAGGTGTATCATGCCTACATTTCGGTATTTATATCAACACCCCAAGGGTGTATGCTCAGCAAAGAATTTTACGAAATTGAACGCTATGGCGGCAGATCCCCTCGATATCTATCTTTCGTGGAAGCGAAAATACGCGGCCATAGGTTGTGTCTTCGCTCGGTTTTTGGCGACCAAGCCTACGCCCGGACAACGCGAGGTTGTGATTAAGGGGACCGAGCCGCAGACGATTGCGCAGGAGACGGCCAAGCAGATTGCGGGGTTTGTTGATGGCCGGTTGGTTTTCGCGGCGACCTTGGTCTTCCCGGATGTCGACACTTTGTCAACGGTGACCAAGGTCGCCCTCGCCCTTGAGGCCGAACCGCTTTGGACAATAACTCGGCGGATCATCTCGGCGACTCCGGAGGGAGATGTTGTGGCCTTCAACGTGGTTCGCGAAGTTGCAAAAGAGGATGGCGGAACGTGCCCCTCCGAGTCGCTTTATCCTTGGTCCCTTTGCGGAGTTCCCGCCAACTCGTAGAGCTCCTGTCGTTGCAATGGAAATGTTCGTGGGAACGGCGCCAAGTCATCAGAGGACGGGAGAACCCACGGTTAAAGCTCACCTTGCCGATATACCCATTGAAAATCTTCCAGCCCGAACTACATTTGACTGGATGTGGGAGAGTTCCAGAAGCGCACGTTTGAGATCGCTCGGTGGCATTGACGATCTCCGCGCGAAGGCCAAAGTAACCTTCGCAATTCCAATTGCCTTGGCAGGCCTGATAGGTGCGTGCCGTGAAGCAAGTACTGATCGTAAGCCATGCTGATGCGGATGGCCACGTCGTCGCGTAACAAGTACCCCGCAATCTCGCGACGGTCCCGAACTTCGAGATTTCCACGGTCGTCGATCCTGAACGAACGAAGGGTCATCAGATTTGGACGAGCCTGGAGAAGACTCCCGAGATCGACATGTCGCAGAGCGTATTTTTTGTCGATCTGATGTTTGCTCCGTCTTCTTTCGAGGCCGAGGCCGAAGCCCTGGTCGAATTCGCGAAAAGCCGGCCCGAAAAGCAGTTCTTTCTGCTTGATCATCATCCGCTTCCACTGAAACGACTGTCGCGCGCCAATAACCTGCATTCTGTTTATCGATCGGACGTGGTCGACTGCACCTTCGGCCACGCGTCGTGGTTGATGGTGATTGCTGCGCTCTTGGAAAAGCAACCAACGCGGCCGGAGGCCGATGAACGAACCGTTGTCGGAAAGGATGCACGAACTGGATAGGCTCGCGACCGGTTTGCTAAAATCCCTCGGGAGTGCAAAAACACTCCCTGCGGGGAGCGAAGCCATGTCGTATGATCTCGATCTTGTCCCCACCGGCATCACGCCGGTACCAACGATATCGCCGGCCAATCCTCGAGATCTTGAAGCGATCATGACCTTGCTTGAACTGGCGGCAATCTCCCTGACAGAGGGGCCCGATTCCTCATTCACTTCAGAGGAGCTTCTAAACCGAGCACGCGAACTCGGAGGGAGCGAGGTTCAGATCATCGAGACGGACGTGAAAATCGTGTTGGGCAAAGCCGGCTTCTTAAAAAAAGAAGGCGGTCGATTCCGACTCATCTAGTCTCTCGTCTGATTTCTGCGAATTCCGAAGCAAAGACTTGTCATTTCCTGTGGGTTGCTCCAGCGTGCGGCACGTTCTTTCGTTTAAACTCGGCGCCAAATCGGCGCGTGTGCATTGGATGGACACTTAATCTCTCCGAAAAGATCGCATAAATTGCTAGGCCATGAGGCGCGTGATACCTTTGGTGGCTCGCCTTTTGAGGACATCTGATACCCTAGGGCCATGCGAATCGGGATCATTTCCGACACTCATATCCCCGAGGCCTGCGAGCATCTGCCACCCGCGGTGTTCGAGGTCTTTCGCGGCGTCGATCTGGTGATGCATGCCGGTGATGTCTATGTGAACCGCGTCCTCGACGAGCTGTCGAGCATCGCGCCGGTCATCGCCGCGCTCGGCAATGGCGACGAGGGCCTCGACGGCCATAAGCACCGGCTTGAGGATGATGACCGGGTGCGCGAGGCGCATCGGCTCGAAATCCAGGGCGTGCGCATCGGGCTGGTGCATGCGATCCCGACTCCCGATGAAACATCACAGCAGGTGTTTCTCAACGCGATGGATCGCCATTTCGGCGGCCCGATGGATATCATCGTGCAGGGTCACAGCCACTGCGAGGGCATCGTACGCTATGGCGACACGCTGGTGGTCAATCCGGGCAGCGCGACGCTGCCGCGCAACCTCTACTATCGGCCGGGCACGGTTGCGATTCTAGAAATATCCAACGGCACAGCATCTGCCGAAATCATTCAGCTCGCGTAAGCGGCGCAGCTCGCACATTTGATGGAGGATTCGTTGTCCGCACCAGATCGTAAAGAAGATGTCGCCCCAAAGGCTCCGGCTGAGAAGCGCGCGGTCACGATGGAAAAAATCGTCAACCTGAGCAAACGGCGCGGATTTGTGTTTCCTACCAGCGACATCTATGGCGGACTCGGTTCCACCTACGATTACGGGCCACTCGGCGCCGAGCTCAAGCGCAACGTCAAGGAAGCCTGGTGGCGCTATATGGTGCAGGAGCGCACCGACGTGATCGGACTCGACAGCGCGATTTTGCAGCATCCCAAAACCTGGGAAGCGTCGGGACATCTGAAGAACTTCACCGATCCGCTGGTCGACTGCAAAAAATGCCACCATCGATTTCGCGCCGATCAGATTCCCGATCCGACCAAATGCCCCGACTGCGGTGGTGAGCTGACCGAGGCCCGCCAGTTCAACATGATGCTCAAGACCTTTCTCGGCCCGGTCGAGGACACCGCGAGCACCGTTTATCTTCGCCCCGAAACCGCGCAGGGCATTTTCGCTAACTTCGCGAATATAGTAGATACACAACGAGTCAAGCTGCCGTTCGGCGTCGCGCAGATGGGCAAATCGTTTCGCAACGAGATCACGCCGGAGAATTTTATCTTTCGCACCCGCGAGTTCGAGCAGATGGAGATGGAGTACTTCATCAAGCCGGATGAGGCCGAAGAGGCGAAGTGGTTCGACTACTGGGTCGAGCATCGCCTCAACTGGTTCCTGAAGTTCGGGGCCAAGCGCGAAAATCTCCGGCTCCATCAGCATGCGAAGGAGGAGCTGTCGCACTATTCGCGAGGTACTACCGACATTCAGTACCAATATCCGTTCGGATGGGGCGAGTTGGAGGGCGTCGCGAAGCGCGGCAGCTATGACCTCGATCAGCATGCGGCGGCGAGCGGCAAGGACCTAACTTACTTCGATGAGGAAGCGAAGGCGCGCTACCGTCCATGGGTCATCGAGCCGGCGCTCGGGGTCGATCGCGCGATGCTGGTGTTCATGCTCGATGCGTACGACGAAGACGTGGTCGAGAACGAGGAGCGCATCGTGCTCCGGCTTGATCCGCGCATCGCACCGATCAAGGCTGCGGTTTATCCGCTGCTGCGCAAAGGCGGCCAGCCGGAGAAAGCCAACGAAGTTCTGCTGATGCTCAAAAAGCATTTCACGGTGGCGTATGATCAAGCTGGATCGATTGGGCGGCGCTATCGCCGGCAGGACGAAGTCGGCACCCCGTTCGGCATCACCGTCGACCATCAGAGCATGGAAGATGACACCGTGACCCTGCGCGATCGCGACACCATGACCCAGGATCGGGTCGCTATCTCCAAGCTGGTGGAAGAACTAACCTCTCGAATTGGCTGGTCGCGTTAATTACCGAAACAGAAAAAGCGTCACCGATTTAGGAATGAGGCGCGAAGCGGGCGAAGCCGCGCCGCAGGCGCTCGCGAGTCCGGAGCGCAGCGGAGGCGAGGGAAATTTAATTACCGAAACAGAAAAAGCGTCACCGATTTAGGAATGAGGCGCGAAGCGGGCGAAGCCGCGCCGCAGGCGCACCCGAGTCCGGAGCGCAGCGGAGGCGAGGGAACTCTTAAGGAGATATTTCGATGGCACGTGTTCATCCTGAAGTCTATTTTTTCGGCGCCGGAATCGCGGAAGGTCGCGCCGAGATGCGCAATCTGCTCGGCGGCAAAGGCGCCAACCTCGCCGAGATGGCCTCGCTCAAACTGCCGGTTCCTCCCGGCTTCACCATTTCGACCCAGGTCTGCAACTACTTTTATGACCACGGCAACAAATATCCGAAAGGCCTCGCCGAGGGCGTGAAGAAAAGCGTCGCGCGCGTCGAGAAAGCGCTTGGGCGCAAGTTCGGCGATGCGACCAAGCCGCTGCTGTTCTCGGTCCGTTCCGGCGCCCGCGTTTCGATGCCCGGCATGATGGATACCGTGCTCAACCTCGGGCTGACCGACGAAACGGTCACCGGTCTGGTGGTCGACAGCGGCAATGAGCGCTTCGCGTGGGATTCGTATCGGCGCTTCTGCCAGATGTATGGCGACGTCGTGCTCAAGCTGAAGCCTGAGAACAAGAACGATCCCGATCCCTTCGAGGAACTGCTCGATCATAAGAAGAGTTCGCGCGGCGTCACCCAGGATACCGATCTCAAGACCGAGGATTTGAAGGAATTGGTCAGCGAGTTTCGCGCGCTGATTCGCAAGCGCGTCGGCCGCGACATCCCGCAAAATCCCGAGGAGCAATTGTGGGAGGCGATCGGCGCAGTGTTCGGCTCATGGCACAACGAGCGTGCGATCACCTACCGGCGCATCAACAATATCCCGGGCGACTGGGGCACCGCGGTCACCGTGCAATCGATGGTGTTCGGCAACCTCGGCGATGATTGCGCGACCGGCGTTGCCTTCACGCGCAATCCCTCCAATGGCGAGAAGGGAATCTACGGCGAGTTCCTGGTCAATGCGCAGGGCGAGGACGTCGTCGCGGGCATCCGCACGCCCCATCCGATCAGCAAGAAGGCCGGCCTTGCGGAAGCCGAGCGCGAGGGCATGAGCGAAGCGCAACGGCGCGAAAAGTCGCTCTCCCTGGAAGAGACTTTCCCCAAGGTCTACAGCGAGCTGCTCAAGATTTCGAAAGGGCTCGAGCATCACTTCAAAGACTGTCAGGACATGGAATTCACCATCGAGCGCGGCAAGCTCTTCATGCTGCAGACCCGCAACGGCAAGCGCACGGCAGAGGCCGCGGTGCGTATCGCCACCGACATGGCCGACGAGAAGCTCATCGACAAGCGGACCGCGCTGATGCGCGTCGATCCGGTGCAGCTCGAGCAGTTGCTGCATCCGCGCCTCGATCCGAAATTCAAGAAAACCGTCATTGCGAAAGGCTTGCCGGCCTCGCCCGGCGCGGTCTTCGGCGAAGTGGTGTTCTCCGCCGATGAGGCCGTTGCGGTTTCGGAGGCAGGCCGCAAAGTCATCCTGGTGCGGATCGAAACTTCGCCCGAAGACATCCACGGAATGCAGGTCGCGCAGGGAATCCTGACCGCGCGCGGCGGAATGACCAGTCACGCCGCGGTGGTCGCACGCGGGATGGGCAAATGCTGCGTGGCGGGATGCTCCTCGCTCGAAATCGACTACAACAAAGGCAAGATGAAGGCCGGCGACACCATCGTTAGTCGCGGCGAATTCATCACCCTCGACGGCACCGCGGGCGAGGTTATCCTCGGGCGGGTGCCGACCGTCGATCCCGAAATGTCATCGTTCTTCACCAAGTTCATGTCGTGGGCGGACAAGGAACGCACGATGGGTGTGCGCGCCAATGCCGACACGCCACATGACGCCAAGGTCGCGCGCGATTTCGGCGCTGAAGGCATCGGCCTGTGCCGCACCGAGCATATGTTCTTCGGCCCGGAGCGCATCGACGCGGTGCGCGAAATGATCATGGCGCAGAATGCCAAGGAGCGCGCCAAGGCGCTGACGAAAATTCTGCCGATGCAGCGCGACGATTTCGTCGGCATCCTGAAGGAGATGCAGGGTCTGCCGGTCACCATTCGGTTGCTCGATCCGCCGTTGCATGAGTTCCTGCCCAAAGAAGAGGGCGAGATCCGTGAACTCGCGCAGAAAATCGGAACGACCCCGGAGCATCTCAAACAAGTCCGAGAAAGCCTGTTCGAGTTCAACCCGATGCTCGGCCATCGTGGCTCGCGGCTCGGGATCAGCTATCCGGAGATCTACAAGGCGCAGGCGCGCGCGATTATCGAGGCGGCGTGTCAGCTTCGCAAGCAGGGCGTGAAGGCGATTCCCGAAATCATGCTGCCGCTGATCGGCACCAAAAAAGAATTCGAGGTACTGGCGGGCGAGATTCACGAAGTCGCGGCCGAGGTCTTCAAGGAGACCGGACAAAAAGTAGCATTTACCGTCGGCACGATGATCGAAGTGCCGCGCGCGTGCATCGTCGCGGACCAGATCGCGCAGACCGCGGAGTTTTTCTCCTTCGGCACCAACGACCTGACCCAGATGACCTATGGGCTGTCGCGCGACGACTCGGTCAAATTCCTCAACGACTACATCGTGCGCGGGATTTATAAGAAGGACCCGTTTCAGGAACTCGATGGCGAGGGCGTTGGCGGCCTGATGAAGATCGCGGTGGAGCGCGGGCGCAAAACCAACAAGAACCTCAAGCTCGGCATCTGCGGTGAGCATGGCGGCGACCCGGCCAGTATCCGCATCTGCAATGGGCTGGGGCTGAACTACGTATCGTGTTCGCCGTACCGGATTCCGGTCGCGCGCCTGGCCGCCGCCCAATCAGCCATCGATGCGAAAAAGGGCAAGCGCGAATTCAAGGATGTGTAGGCCTTGCAAGTCTCGCAGATAAGAAACGTTGATTCTCATAAGCTATTTGTTTAGGATGTTAGCGTGACGGCAAAAGAGTGGACCCTTCTCGTAGTGGCGGCTGGAAAGGGGCTGCCTCTTTCTCCTGTTCATCTCCAAAAAGCGTTGTTCCTACTCGGGCGTAATCTCAGTAGTGAGCAGCTCCAAGTCGCCGAGTATTATCCCTTCAAGCCGTATGACTACGGCCCTTTCAATTCCGAGGTCTATAAAGACGCTCAGCAACTGCGAGATGAGGGATTGGTAGTGATAGAGCCCTTCGCCGGGGCTCGCTACCGCGACTACAGTGCGACACCTGCGGGCTTGGATCGTGCAAAAGCGTTACGAGAAGAACTTGAGCCGGTTGTTACGGAGTATCTCGACAACGTTGTAGCGTGGGCCCGGTCACTCTCTTTCACGGCTCTAGTCAGGGCAATTTATAAGGACTATCCGGATATGAAAGTGAAAAGCGTTTTTCGAGACTAGATTCGCTTGACCTTAATCGTTGGTATCTTGTGCTCCGACGGAGTGGTGATGGCGTCGGATAGTGCAGCCGCGCTTGGCGCTGGCTTCATGCAGACTATCGGACAACAGCCCGTCACCAAGATTCATAGTATAGAAAAAGCCATCCTTTATAGCTCCACTGGCGGCATCGGCATGTCGCAATTGCTAACAGACAGGCTTCGCGGTGTTTGGAACCCCGCCTATTTTATGAATGCTAGCCCGATCGAAGCGATGGGTAAGATCGGCGCAACAATTGCTGAAACAGTCAAAATCTACGCTTCGAATGCTCAGGCGTTTCAACAAATAGGTGGACTTAACGCCTTATGCCAATCTCTGGTCGCTATTGCAGTTAGGAATGGACCGCGCTTGTTTCAATTTGGTAATAGCGGAATTCCTGAATCTGCGACCAGGGAACTGCCGTGCGTTGCTCTGGGCAGTGGACAACAAATAGCCGATCCTTTTTTGGCTTTTCTGCGAAAGATACTCTGGAAAGATCGAACCCCCACTATCGCGGAAGGAAGATTCGTAGCCGCTTGGACCGTTCGTCATGTGGCCGAAACAAATCCCGGAGGCGTCGCTCTACCACTGCAAATGTTCTGCTTAACGGTGGTTGGCGGCAAACCCGTCATTGAGCCTATGGAAAGTCCGGAGGAGCATTTTCAACAGATTGATGCAGCCGAGAGTGCGTTGCGTGATTTTCTTTTGAAACAAGGTGCGGCTCCTGCGGCGGAAGTCGTTGCCCCCGCACCATCTCCGCCAAAGCAAGACGCGTAATTGGGGGTTGAGCACCGGTTTGGCGTTCATTTGATTGTACTTCTTGCCGAGCGCATCGACCTCGGGAGCGCCCATCAGTTCGACGAAGTAGTCGAACTGCTCGCCGCCGAGCCGACCGCCTTTCTCATCGCCGCCGGTCTTCAGCTCGCGCAATGCCGAACCTCAGATTTATAACCACCTCGAACTGAACTGCGTCTCGTCCTCACCTTACCCGGATTCCGGTCGCGCGGTTAGCGGTCGCTCAATCAGCCATCGACGCGAAAAAGGGCAAGCGCGAATTCAAGGACGTGTAGGAGGTTCGCTTCGCGGACTGGGATTCTAACGGGGCGTTCGCGAACGCCCCCTACGGTTCCGAGGTGGTTGCCGGATTCCGGAGGCGAGGTTTTCAACGCGTCCTTCAGCGAATCGCGACACGTTTGAAATGCCTCACGCCGTGCCCCCTACCGGTTTAAAGGTGTTGCGGGACTCCGAGGGCGAGCAGCGCGCACCGATCATAGGGGCCCCCAGCGGTGCCCTTGGAAGGGGAGGTGCGCTTCGCGGATTAGGATTCAAACGGGGCGTTCGCGAACGCCCCCTACGGTTCAGAGGTGGTGCCGTTTCCCGATGCTAGTGGCGAGCGGAGCAGCGTCGATCGGTTTCGAGGTTTCTGCAGCGGGAACCTTCGTCGGCAATCCACGATTGCAAAAATGGTAGGGGTCGTTCGCGAACGACCCGATAAAATCTTCAGATGGCTCTGGTCCTTTGACCGAGGATTGGTCTTGCCGCGATATGCGCCTTACGATTCAGTCGTTGTACTTCTTCCCGAGGGCGTCCATCTCGGCGGCGCCCATCAGTTCGACGAAGTCGTTGAACTGCCCGCCGCCGAGGCGGCCACCCTTCACTTCGCCGGTCGACTTCAACTCGCGCAGGGCCGCGCGCATCGACTCGAATGCCACCATCATGGTTGCGGGATTGATGTTTACCTTGAAGCCCATCTTCGCGAGTTCCGGCACCGGCAAAATCGCGCCGTTGTAGAGCACCGGCAGGTCAGTCAGCTTCGCGCAGTTGGCGAGGTCCTCGCGAGTGCGGATGCCGTCGACGAAGACCATATCGGCGCCCGCCTCCCGATAGGCGCGGCATCGGCGATTGACGTCCTCCCATCCGTTGACCGCGAGCGCGTCGGTGCGCGCGATGATGACGAGGTTGCGATCGCGGCGCGCGTCACAGGCGGCACGAACTTTCGGGATCATCTCCTCCATCGGGATGACTTGCTTGCCGGCGAGGAAGCCGCATCGTTTCGGAAAGACCTGATCCTCGATATGCATCGCCGCCGCGCCCGCATCTTCATATTCGCGCACGGTGCGCCACACGTTCATCGGGTTGCCGTAGCCGGTGTCGGCATCGGCAATGAGGGGAATCTTCACCGCATTGGCGAGCGCGCGAACATTGGCGACCATCTCGGTCATCGTCAAAAGGCCGAGGTCGGGAAATCCTCGCGCGGCGGAGGTGCCGAAGCCGGTCATGTAGATGGCCTCGAAGCCGGCCTGCTCGGCGAGCTTGGCCTGCAGGCAATCGAAAGTGAACGGCGCAACCGTCATGTCTTTTCGGGCAAGCAGCTCGCGCAGGCGAGCGCGGGATTCGGCACTCATGCGAAGTAGTCCTCGGCGCGAACCGCGGGAATTTCGATATTCAATACGCGATTGTTGCGCAGCACCTTGAATCTGACCATGTCACCGGGGCCGTGATTGCGCAGCGATTCGTAGAGCGCGCGGCGCTCGTTGATGTCGTTGCCATCGACGGTGATGACGAGGTCGCCCTGCTGCAAGCCCGCCCGCTCGCCGGGCCCGCCGGGCATCACACCCGCGATGACGACATGCTCGCGCATCGTGTAGGAGAGCACCCCGATCCAGGCCTTCGAGGGCGCCGTGACGCGTTTGCCGAACTTGATCAGCTCATCGCGCGTCTGCAGCACGCATTCACCGGGGATGGCGAGGATCGCGCGGCCCATATCGGCGAAATTGAGGTACGACACGCCGATGAGCTCGCCGCGCGAGTTGCACACCGGGCCCCCCGACATGCCGATGTTGAGCGAGCTGGCGGTGACGAACAGGGAGCGGTCGAGCATGAATTCCCACACCGCATCGAAGGGGCCGGTGTAGGTGATCATGCCGGCATCGGCGCAGCGCTTCTCGCCGCCCAGACTGGCGACGCTGAAGACTTCCTCGCCGGGCACGCACTTCTCGGCGCTGACCACCTCGACGCGCGGATAGTTGGCGCCTTCGATTTTCAGCAGGCCGAGGCCGGTGGAATAATCCTTGGCGATGATCCTCGCGGGAAGTTGATCGCCATTAACCAGCGTGACGATGATGCTTTGCGCGCCGAGCAGCATGTAGTGGACGGTCAGGATGAGCCCGTCGCTGCTGACCAGGGTGCCGGTCCCGCGGCGATCAGTGCCGAGCCCAATCGCAGCCGAGACGTGGGTATCGGGAACTTGCGAATGCACTCCCACCGTCGCGCGCGCGACGTTCTCCAACAATCGAGGCCTGGCGTTCACAGATTGAAGCCTTAAGCAAATGCCGCCTGGATTCAAGCGGCGAGGGCCCTTGCGCATCAAGCCTCGGTCAGTGATGTGTGGCCGGCAAAAAAAGAGGCGGCCTCGCGATGAGACCGCCTCGAGATGGAATCAAAGGTTTTACTTGCTCGAAGGAGCGTGATCCGCGCCGTTTGCCTGCGGGCGCAGCGCCAGCAACTGCAGCGCGGTGCCGAGGTCAAGCTCGCTGTACTTCTGATTATCGTACAAAGTGTCGAGGCGATTGACCGCTTCCTGCGGCGTTACCTCGCCCATCGAGAGCTGGGTCTCCAATTGATGAATCAGCTTGCGCGAGCCCTTCCAATGAAACAGGTCTCCCGCGGTGATCAAGGTCTCGAGCTTGGAAGCGCTCACCCGCATCGCATCCGCATAGCCGTTGACATAGCCCTCTTTGACGGGCCGATTAAGCCGATTCCAGAACAAGCCGTTGTGATCCGCGCTCGACGATGCGAACGCGAACGCACAGCTTGCGACGAAGCCCACCACCACCCCTGCAACGAATTTCTTCATGGACGCAACCTTCCCCTACGTAACTTTGTAGCAAATATACGAATCAACTGCAAAAGTGGTTTCAACTCACAGGGCTTCGATAAAGCGGCTGCGAATCGAACACGTCATCGCACGAACAGCCACACTTAGCCCACATTCGCCTACTATGGCATTGTTAACTAGACAAACCGATTCATGGCAGGGTGTTGATAGCATCTTTCGTCGAGCAAAGTTCCGGTTAGAATCGATTGTAATTCCCCAATGTCAATTTACCACGATGTCATCGGATTTATAGCCGAGCCCGATCCCGCGAAGTTCAACCAGCTCGCGCTCGCAGTTTTTCGTCATCAGGTCGCCAATGTCGCGGCCTATCGCGAATACTGCCACGCTATCGGCGCGCATCAGGATTCGATCACCCGCATCGAGGACATCCCTCCCGTGAGTACGCTCGCTTTCAAGTATGCGCGCCTCGCCGCGGATGAAACCAGTGCGGACCAGCGAATCTTCCTCACCAGTGGAACCACCATCGGGCGCGCGGAGCGAGGCACCCATGTTATCGCGCGGCCGGAAATCTATCGCGCGTCCGCGCTCGCACATCTTGAGCGGATGATGTTCCCGGACCGCCGCAGGATGCGCATCCTCGCGATGCATCCGACCGCGGACCGGATGCCCGAGTCATCGCTTTCGCAGATGATCAGCTGGTGCATCGAGGAGTTCGGCCTCATCCGGTGCGAGTGCGTCGCCGATCGCCAGGCTGTCGATGCTGCGGCGGCGTGGAAATTTCTGAAAGCTTCGGAGCTGAATCACAAGCCGGTATGCATTCTGGGCACCACCGCATCGTTGGGAGCGCTGTTCGCTTATCTGGAACGCCAGAACGCTCGCCTCGCGCTCCGGCCGGGATCGCGAATTATGGATACCGGCGGCGCGAAGGGCCAAACCATTCCGCTCGACGCCGAGACGGTATGTGCTCGCGCGAGCGAGATGCTGGGCATCGCGCCCCAGTTCGTCATCAACGAATATGGGATGACCGAGCTGTGCTCGCAGCTTTACGATGCGACCTCATTTAATTCGGATGATGATTCGACCCCGACCGAGCGCGTGAAAATTGCTCCGCCGTGGATGCGCGCGGCCGCGGTCGATCCCGTCAGTCTCAAGGCTGTTCCTGCGGGCCAACTTGGGATGCTGCGATTCTTCGACCTCGCCAACGTCGGTTCGGTCTCGATGGTTCTCACCGAGGATGTAGGCGTAGTGAACGAAAGTGGAGACCGGGCACGCGTGCTCGGTCGAGCCGGCGTCGCCGAGCCGCGCGGTTGCGCTCTCGCGATCGAGGAATTCGAAGCGGCCGAAAATCAGCCGGTGCAATGATCGAGGCCGCGCAGATAGATCCTTCGGTTCAGCCGACGACGATACGCGAAACCATCGCGCGCCTGAGGCAAAACTTCGCACGATTTCCCGGCGCGCGAAGCGTGGCCGGGGTGCTGGCGGCCACATTTGAGAAATGGCGCGAGCGTGGCTTTGCGGGACGTAGCGATGCGATCGCGCGGATCGCAACCGCTTCAGGATGGTCAGTGCCGCTCCTCGACGAATCCGTTGATGCGCTCCTCGCGCCGTTTTCGCGCGCCGCGCTCGCATCGTTCGCGGCGGAGGTCTCTCCTCGCGCGCGGGTCGGCGGTTTCATCATGCCGGCCAATGTTCCCGGCGCCGGTATGCACGAACTCGTGACGGCGCTGATCTCGGGCGCCGGGGCGATGGTGAAAGCCTCGCATCGCGAGCCGGTCTTTTTTCCTGCGTTCGCGCAAACGCTGCGGGAAATCGATCCCATCGTAGGGAGCCTGCTCGAAGTTGTTCCCTTCGGCCGCGAGCGCTTAGATCTGATCCGCATCATGGAGGAGGAATGTGACTTTATCGTCGCCTTGGGCGATGATGCGAGCCTCGCGCGGCTTGCCGGCCCGGCGCGGCTCTTCGGATTCGGCAGCAAGACCAGCGGCGCGCTCCTTTCGTTAATAACGCCCGCGAATTTCGCGGCGCTCGCCGCCGCGGTGACGCGCGACGTCATACTCTTCGAACAGCAGGGCTGTCTTTCACCGCAGCACATTTTCATCGAGGATGCCGGCGGCGCTCAGGCTCGCGATTTTGCGAGGTGTTTGGCGGACGCGCTAAATTTGTTCGCCGCCAACTTGCCATCGGCCAGACTCTCCTTCAACACCGCGGCGGCAATCCGCCGGATTCGCGAGCGTGCGCGATGGCGCGCGATCGGCGAACATCGTGTTGAGCTCTTCGAAGGCGCCGACCTGGCCTGGACGGTGGTTTTTGATCCGGCGGCGCGCTTCACGATGTCGCCTGGCTATCGTGCGGTGACGGTATCTTCGATTCGTGATGCCGACGATCTCGCATCGAGACTGGCGCCGGTAGCCGGACGGCTGGAGGCCTTTGGGCTTGCTGCGCCGTCATCGGCGCGCCCCAAAATCCTCGATGTGCTGGCCGGCGCGGGTGTGACCTACGTCTGCGATCCGGGCAAGATGCAGTCGCCGCCGCTGAATTGGCCGCATGGTGGCGGCGCATTTCTGGATTTCCTTGCGGCGCGCGATGAGTAGCCTCAAAGACCATTTCCTGCATCACGTGGCGCAAACTTCCGGCTCCCCGCTCGGCCTGGAAATTCTTCGCGCCGAAGGTTCCTGGCTGTATTGCGCCGACGGCCGCCGCTATCTCGATTTTGTTGCGGGAATCGGGGTCTCAGCGCTCGGCCATGGGCATCCTGCGCCGCTGCGCGCGATCGCCGAGCAGGCGCGCCGCCATCTGCACGTGATGGTCTATGGCGAATACGTCATCGAGGCGCAGGTGAAATTGGCGACCCGTCTGAGCGAACTGCTACCGCGCGATTTGTCACGGATCTATTTCACCAACAGTGGCGCCGAGGCGATCGAGGCCGCGTTGAAGCTGGCGAAAAAGCACACCCGGCGCGCAGGCTTGGTCGCCTTCGAGGGCGCGTATCACGGCGACACGATGGCCGCGCTCGCGCTGATGGGGAATCCGGCGTTCCATGAACCTTTCGAGCCGCTGCCCGGCCCGGTTCGCCATCTTCCGTATGATGATGTCGGCGCGCTCGATGAGATCGATACCAGCATCGCCGCAGTCGTCATCGAGCCGGTCCAGGCCGAAGGTGGGGTGCGAATTCCGAGCATCGGTTTCATGCGAGCTCTGCGCGAGCAATGCGACCGCACCGGCGCGCTGCTGATTTTCGACGAGGTCCTGACCGGCCTGGGCCGAACCGGAAAACTTTTTGCGCTGGAACATTTCGGCGTGACGCCGGATATCATTGTGCTCGCCAAGGCGCTGGGCGGGGGACTGCCGCTGGGTGCCTTGTGCGGTGCCGACCAGCTGATCGCGGAGTTCTCGCACGATCCACCGCTCGGGCACATCACTACTTTTGGCGGCCATCCCCTCTCGTGCGCGGCGGGCCTCGCGAGTTTGGAGGTCATCGTGAGCGAGAATCTTTCTAAGCGCGCACGGATACTCGGCGATGAAATAGTCGCGCGCCTGGCTTATCTCCGCGCCCCGGAAATTGCCGCGGTGCGCGGCCTTGGCTTGCTGGTCGGGATTGAGTTTCATGACGCTGCAATCGCACATCGATTTGTTGCGGCGACGATTGCCAACGGAGTGGTGATCAACTGGACGTTGAATGCGGAAAAGGTGGTGCGCCTCGCGCCCCCACTCAACATCCAGACTGCGGAAGTCGATTTCGCCCTCGCTGCGATGCGGCGCGCGCTGGAATTGGTCCGCGCGGGAGACTTGAGTTAGTCGCCGCGCTCAGTGAACCTTGTTGGCGGATGGTTTCGGAAAGCAACAGTGGGCGGCGCTCCCTCGGAGACAAACTGATTTCGGCGTTTTGGCCGTCACTGCCTGACGACGACGCGCGGTTGAGCGAGGCGGGAATCTCGATTCAGGTGCTCCGCGCCGGCTGCTCGATCGCCTTCGTGTTCCTGTTTCTTTACCTCGGGTACGATCTTTTGTTGGGGCGCGGCGGCGGCTTTTCAAGCGAGGTTTTTCATTGGATCACCATCCTCGTCACACTGGGATTTTTTGCGGCCAGCTTCACCGCCGGCTTTCGCACGCATTGGAAGCTCTGGAACCTGCTGTTCTCGATCGTATTGATTTCCATCTTCATTATGATCAGCGCGCAAACCTCCGACGGCGATTCAAGGTACATCGTAATCCTGCTCTTCCCGGTCGCGACCGCCGCCTTCATCAATTGGGAATGGCACTGGCAGGCGCTGATGGGTCTTTCCTGCATCGTGCTGTATGGGCTAGCGGAGCTCTTTGTCCCGCTTGCCGCCGACTCGATCTATCGATGGTTCGGGCTGTTCGCGGCAGTCGCGGTGGCCCAATGCACTTCGTTTTTCATGCGGGTCTATCGTCAACGGATCGACGCGCAGGTCGATCAACTGAAGCAGGCGGCCGCGTTTCGGGAATCGCAAATCGCCACCATGGCGCATGACATTCGCAGCCCGGTCGCCGCCATCGCCGGGTTTGTCGAGCTCCTTGAGGACGAGGATTTGGACGACGAGGATCGCAAGGCCGTCCTGGCGCGGATCGGGAATACCGCATGGGCGATGGATCTCACGGTCAGTAACGTGCTCGACCTTTACCAGCTCAGTGGCGGGAGCATCGCGGCAACTCCCGCGCGAGTGGATCCGAATCGGATCGTCGCGGAGGCGGCCTCGAATTGCGCGCCCCAGGCCATCCACAAGGGGCTGAAGCTTACGGTCAGCTATGGCGAGGTGCCACGCGGCAACTTCGATCCGCGCCACCTGGAGCGCATCGCGCGCAACCTGCTGGCCTATTCCATCTCGCGCGTTTCCGCCGGAGAGATTCGACTGCGCACTCTTCCATTCAACACGGGAATCACCATCGAGGTCGAGGACGACGGGCCGCTGCCGAGTGACGAGGAGCTCGCAACCCTGCTCGCTCGCGAATCCAACGGGAATCGGCCGATCAAAACGATGCTGGGGATTTACGTCGCGCGCGCCCTGGCCGAGAGTTCCGGCGGACGGGTCAAGCTGACCCTGCCGGCCGGAGATAGAATCAGACTCATCGCGGAACTGCCGTCGGCGAGGATCGAATCGAAGCCGCGCGCCTCCTGATTTTGATGCCTGCGAAAACAAAGTCGCCCGGCGAGTTCGAGCTCATCGAACGGCTGGTCAAGGGTGTTCGCTCTCACGGCGGACCATGCTCGGCCCCGGCGATGATTGCGCGATACTGGCGCCCTCGAAGCGACCTCAACTTTTCACCATCGACTCGATGGTCGAGGACGTTCACTTCCGTCTCGAATGGGGGCCGCCCGAGAAGCTCGGCGCGAAATCACTCTCGGTCAACCTGAGCGATATCGCCGCGATGGGCGGCAGGCCGACCGCATGTGTGATCAACCTCGCGGTGCGCGACGGCCTCGAGGCGCGCTTCTTTGACCGCCTCTACGCGGGAATCCAGAAACGTCGCGGAGCGGTTCGGTACCGATGTGGTCGGCGGCAACATTACGCGCGCGGATCGACTCGCAATCACCATCGCACTGCTGGGCGAGGCTTCCAGGAATGTGACGCGGCGCGACCTCGCGCGCCCGGATGACGACCTCTTCGTCACCGGCACCGTCGGCGATTCCTCGGCGGGGCTGGCGATTCTGGGCGGTAAGCTCGCGGTGCGTGGGGCTGCCCGAAGATTTCTCATCGAGCGCCACCTGAACCCGACCCCGCGCATCGAGGCGGGACTTGCGCTGGCGAAGATCAAACCAACTCCCGCAGCGATCGACATTAGCGACGGGCTCCTGCAGGATCTTGGACACATTCTCGAACGCAGCCATGTCGGCGCCGAGGTTGATGCGGCCTCGATCCCGCTGTCCTCGGCGTATCGAACTGCGATGGGTGACGATCTGACTCTCGCGCTCGGTGGCGGCGAAGATTACGAGCTGCTGTTCTGCGCGCGTCCCGGATTTTCCGAGCAAGACGCTGTCGAAGGCTCTGGGAGCGCCTGTGCATCGAATCGGGCGCATCGTCAAAGGAGCTCGAACATTCCTGCGGGGAGTCGACGGAGCAATCGTACCGAAACTTCGCGGCTGGGATCAGTTGCGAGCGCACGCGTGAGGCCGCTGGTTTGTTAGAAATCCTTCCCCTCGCCGTTGCCGGACTGCTGCTCGTGAGCGCGCTGCTCGCCGCGTCGGAGACCGCGCTCTTCGCGCTCACCCGCATGGAGCATACCCGCGAGCAATTATCGGCGCCGGTGCGCGCGGCGCTCGAGCGCCTGATGCGGCGGCCACTGGAGTCGCTGATCGTGGCAATCGGGTTGAACGAAGCATCCAACGTGTTCGCCGAATGCCTCGGGACGATTTTCTTTTTGACCTGGCTCGGTCCGCTCGGCGTTTATGTTGCTGTGCCGGTCATGTTCACCCTGGTGCTGCTCTTCTGCGACATCACCCCGAAAACCTTCGCGCTCGGCTTTCCTGGCGGCATCGCCAATATCATGGCGCGGCCGCTGGCGGAGTTGGTGCAAATCGTACACCCCCTCACGCGCCACTTCATTGCAAGCGAAGAGGCGCCGCGTCCGGAGCCGGTTTCCGAATCTGAATTCAAGGCGCTGTTGCGGCTGGGTGAAAATCTCGGCGAGGTTGAACCTTCCGAGCGCGCGATGATTAATCGGGTGTTCGAATTCGCGGCGCGCCGCGTCAGCGACATCATGACTCCTCGCGATCGCATCTTCATGCTCGACATCAACACGCCGCCCGACGACATTTTCGGGCAGGTCATCCATGGCCATTTCTCGCGCGTCCCGATTTATCGCGGCAGCCCGGAAAATATCGTCGGCGTGCTCAACGCGAAGGATCTGGTGAGCCGGCGCCTCGACGCGACTCCACCGCGCATCGATCGCCTGATCAGGCCGGCGGTCTTCGTTCCTCCGGGCAAACCGCTGGGAGAATTGTTTGACGAAATCCGCCGCGAGCGGGTGTGGATGGCATTGGTGGTCGACGAGTTCGGCAAGCTGCTCGGCTTGGTGACGCTGGAAGACGTGCTCGAGGAGTTGTTCGGCGAGATTCGCGATGAATTCGATCTCGAAGGTCCTGAGCTGACCAAGGTTGGCGACCGGGAGTGGCTGGTCTCGGGCGGCATCGACATCAAGCGTCTGCGCGAGGAGTTTGGCGACGGGTTTCTGACTGCCGGTGGAGCGCGCACGCTGAGCAGCCTGATCCTGCGAACCTTGCGCCGCGTCCCGCGGGCCGGCGAGTCGGTCAAGATCGGCGACTTCGATGCGATCGCGGAGCGCGTGCGCGGAGCCACCATCGAGCAGGTGAGGTTGCGCCGATGATCATCTCGATGGTCGGCGTCGGACTCGCGGTCATCGCGTGCATCATGCTGCAGGCGCTTTCGGCCGCGAGCGAAATCGCGCTGGTCTCAGCCGATGAAGCCAAGATGCAGGCGGAGACTGAGAGTGGCGGGCGGCTGGCGGCCGTGCTCGGCAAGGTTCTCCAGAACCGCGATCGGCTGCTCGCGCTGGTGCTGACCACCAACAACCTCGCGACCGTCATCGCGGCCGCCCTCCTGACGAGTTTTCTCCATGGCATTCGACCGCGCTATGCGCTGTGGGCGCCATTTATCCTCGCGCCCTTGACGCTGATCGCCGGCGAGGCGATTCCGAAAATGCTCGCGCTCCGGCGTTCGGTGGATATCGCGCGGGTCGCGGCGCGTCCGCTGTCGATGGCGGCCACGATTCTGCGTCCGCTGCTGGCCGCCGAAACGGCGCTGAGCAGCTTGCTCCGATTTATCGCCGGTGTGCCATCGGAAGTGGAAAGCGTGTTTTTGAGCCGCGAGGATCTCCAGTTGCTGCTGGAGCGGCGCTTGCCGCGCGCATCCACGCCGCAAACCGATGCGATTTTGCCGCTCGAACGCCGCATGATCAGCCGCATCTTCAGGTTCGCCAATGCCGAGGCGCGCAAAGCGATGGTGCCGCTGGTGCAGGTGGTCGCGATGCCCGAGGATATGCACCTCGATGCTGCGATCGATTTGGTGCGCCGCGAGGGTCACAGCCGGATTCCGGTGTTCCGCCGGCGAATCACCGATTTGGTCGGTGTGGTGCACGTCTTCGATCTGCTGGAAGCGCCCGACCTGAGTGCGCCGGTCAGCGAGGTGATGCGGCCGGTCAGTTATTTTCCGGAGTCGATGCCGCTGGACGAAGTGCTGCTCGCGCTCCAGCGCACGCGCGAGCATCTGTCGGTGATCGTCGATGAATACGGCGGCGCCTCGGGAATTCTCACCGTGGAAGACCTCCTAGAGGAAATCGTCGGCGCGATCGAAGATGAATACGACGACGCTGAGCGCCTGACCCGCATCGTCAATAATCGCACGCTGCGGGTGATGGCGCGCGCGCCGGTCACCGAACTCAATGAACGCTTCGGGCTCAAACTCCCCGAGGCGGACGAGTATGCTACCATCGGCGGATTGGTGGTCGAACGGTTGGGTCATATTCCAAAACCCGGCGAGCAGCTCAAGGCCGGCGACATCACGGTGACGGTGCTGCGCAGCGACGCGCGCGCGGTGCGGGAAGTGATGTTGCATCTTGGGCGGCCGCTCCGCTCCGAGTACACGCGCCGCGAATGACCGAAAAAAGAATCCGCGAAATTCTCGCCTCCGTAGAGTCCGGCAAGGTCGGCGCCGAGGCCGCATTCGAGGCGCTCAAGGACCTTCCGTTCGAGGACTTGGGATTCGCGAAACTCGACTCGCATCGCACGATGCGGCGTGGGGTTCCGGAGGTGGTCTTCGGCGAAAACAAAACCGTCGATCAGATGACCGCGATTGCCGCTCGGGTGGTAAAAACCGGCACCAACCTGATCATCACGCGGCTGGCGGCCGACAAGGCGCGGCTCCTGAAGCGCAAAATCCCGCGCCTCAAGTATCTGCCCGATCCGCGCATCGCCACGGTGATCGTCGAGCCGACCAAACCTTCGGGTCACGGCTCTATCATGGTGATCAGCGCGGGGACCTCGGACATTCCGGTTGCCGAGGAGGCCGCGATTTGCGCCGAGCTGTTCGGCAATCGCGTGTCGAGGCTCTACGATGTCGGCGTGGCGGGACTGCATCGGCTGACCTCGAACCTCGAATCGATCAAGGCGGCGAGCGTGCTGATCGTCGTCGCCGGAATGGAAGGCGCGCTGCCATCAGTGGTGGCGGGTCTGCTCGACAAGCCGGTGGTCGCGGTGCCGACCAGTGTCGGCTACGGAACCGCGTTCGGAGGCATCGCCGCGCTGCTCGGCATGCTGAATACGTGTTCCAGCGGCGTCACGGTGGTGAACATCGACAATGGCTTTGGCGCGGCGCTCGCCGCGACGCTGATCAATCGAGTCGGGTTGAAGCACGGCGGCTGATGGCGAAGCGCGATCTCACCACCGGCCGCGCGAGGCGCGCGATGAAAATGGGCGAGCTCGCGTCGCAGGTGGGGTACAGCTACCTGTGGACTTCGATTCGGCGCCCGTTCCTCAATGCGCCGGCGCGCGACCGCGAACTGCTCGAAACTCACATCAGGAATGCGCAGCGGATCGTCGAGGGGTCGGCGCAGCTTCGTGGCGCGTTCCTGAAACTCATCCAGATGCTCTCGATGCGTCACGATTTGCTGCCCGGCGAGGCGCTCGACGTGCTCAAGGCGACGCAATCGAGCGTGCCGCCGATGAGTTATCCGATGATCTCGGAGCAGATTCGCAAGGAACTGGGTGCCCGGCCGGAGCAGCTTTTTCGCAACTTCGATCAAACAGCGTTCGCGGCCGCATCGCTCGGGCAGGTGCATCGCGCGAGGCTGAAAGACGGACGCGACGTCGCCGTTAAAGTGCAGTATCCCGGCGTCGCGGGCACCGTCGATCAGGATCTGAAGAATCTGAAAATCCTGCTGAAGACGCTCGGCTCGATTGCGCGCGATGTGATGCGCCAGAAGGTCGACGTCAACACTATCTATGGGGAATTGGAAGTGCGCCTCAAGGAGGAGCTCGACTACTACCTCGAAGCGCGCAATATGACCGAGTATGGGAAATTCTTCGCCGACGATCCTGACATCATCGTTCCGCAGGTGATCAAGGAATTGAGCTCACGCCGGGTGCTTACGATGACCTTCATCGACGGCTACCCGCTGATGGACGTGCTCGGGGGCGCGGTGGAAGAGGAGCTGCGGCGCTGGGTCGCGCGCAAATGTTCCGAATTCGCGTGGCGCCAGGTCCTCGAATTCGGTTCGCTGCACACCGATTTTCATCCCGGCAACTATCTCGTCACCTACCATCCAAAATTAGGAGTTCTGGATTTTGGATCGGTCCGCCATTTTTCCGAGCCGGTACGAAAAGGCTATCTGCAGGTCTCGAAAGCGATCATCGATGAGGACGACAAGGCGCTCGCCGTCGGACTGGTGAAGCTCGGATACATCGATCGCACGCAGGATCCCAAGCCGATGCTGAAGGTGATCCACATCCTGTTCGAACCGATGTACACGCGAGGCGAATTCGATCCGACCTCGTACGATACGGTCAAGAAGGCCCAGCAGGTCGGCGAGCTGGCGCTGGAGAACAAGCTCTACAAATCGCCCGACCACAGCGTTTTTCTGCTGCGCGCGCTGGTCGGGTTGGAAGGCATCATCATGCGGCTGGGCGTCAAGGACGATTACCGGAGCATCTTCGAGCGATGCGTCGAGCGGGCGCTGCAAAAATAAATCCGCGCGGGTCGAGTGCGAGCGCGGCCGTCCAACTTGAGGCGCTCGAGGGCCATCGCGATCATCACTTCCGAAGAGTTCCGAAGCGGCGCGTGGCCGGCGAGAAGAGCGCGCTGGCGTTCATCAATGAAGTCGGCTTCTGCACCGGCTTCAGCGCGGGACTCGGCGTTCCGTGCCTGCGCGAGGCGATTGCGGGCGAACGCGAGCCCAAGATTCCGGAACATCTACAGCATGACTATGCGATTGGCATGACCTGGGGCATCAAGGACACGCTGCCCGCGAAGCGGCTGGTCTATTATGGCAAGGTCATCGCGGGCCGCCCGAGCTTCATCGCGCGCGATCTGCTGGGCGCGTTCCTGCGCTTGCGCATCGAGCCGGGGGGATATGCGAAACTCTACGCGCGAGGGCTGCTCAGTCACTGCGCGAAGGGCGTGATGGACGCGCTCACGAAACGCGGCGCCTCGGAAACCATGGCGCTGAAACTCGCGACCGGATATTCGCAGCCGAACCGGCGCGCCGAGTTCGATCGCGCGATGAAGGACCTGCAGGGGAAGTTTCTCGCCCTCAAGGTCGAGGAGCATTACGAGCCGTTCACCTATGTATGGGACACACTGGAGCATCGATGGCCTGACGCGCTGAAGGAGAGCCGCGCGCTATCGAAGAACGAGGCGGCGTATCGGGTGCTGCGGCGCTACTTCGAAATTGCGGGCTTCGGCAACGAGCGCGCGCTGGCGCGGATTCTCCAGATCGATCCGGGGCTGTTGGAAGCTACGGCGCGAAAGCTGGAACGCGAGAAAATCATCGTTCGCGAGAAACGCATCGAAGGCATCCCAGGCGTCTATTCGGTATTCGGCGACATCCTCTAAAAAATCAATTCGACTGGTTCCACCAACGCCGACTAGGGCATGGAGGCGCGCGATTCCCGTCTCCGCATCGTTTTGATGGGCAGCAATGGTGACGCCCTTGTGTCAACTTTCTCTACCCTGCAAATTGGGTGGATGCCTGCAGGGAATGTTTAACGCAGAATGGGTGCGGCAAAAACCAGCGAACATAATCGCCTTCTGTTCGTACGATTGATCGAACATCACATTCGTTTCACGCTGGCCAAGCGTCGGACCGAATTGTCGAAGCACGATTGGTATCGCGCCACCGCGATGGTGGTGCGCGACATGCTCGTGGAGCGGATGCTCGGGACCCGGGCGGCTTTCGATCGCAAGGATTCCAAGAAACTTTATTATCTATCGCTTGAGTTTCTGATCGGGCGATCGTTGGAGAACAATCTTTTCAATCTCGGCATCCTCGATATCTGCCGCGAATATCTTTCCGAGAACGGGATGGATCTGTATCCGCTGTTCGAAGAAGAGCCGGATGCGGCGCTCGGCAATGGCGGCCTGGGCCGGCTCGCGGCATGCTTTCTCGATTCGCTGGCGACCATGGACATGCCCGGCTACGCCTATGGCATCAATTATGAATTCGGAATTTTTCGCCAGCAGATTCGCGACGGCTACCAGGTCGAGCATCCCGATGCCTGGCAGCGCGAAACTTCTCCGTGGCTGGTCGCCCGGCCCGAGGAGTCGTGTCAGATCCCGGTTTATGGGCGAATTGAATATCGCCCCGATCGCCGCGGCGAGTATCGGCAGACCTGGGTCGACCGGCGCGTCCTGACCGGCATTCCGTATGATTTGCCGATCGCGGGTTACGGCGGCAGCACGGTCAACTTCGTGCGGCTGTACTCAGCGGCGGCGTCCAACGAATTCGACATGCAGATCTTTAACGCGGGCGACTACATGAAGGCGGTCGAGCAGAAAATGGTTTCCGAGACCATTTCCAAAGTGCTCTATCCTTCAGATGCGGTAGCGGCGGGCCGCGAGTTGCGCTTGCTGCAGGAATATTTTTTCGTCGCCTGCGCAATCCGGGACATTGTCCACGGCTATCTGCGACGCGGCGAAGATTTCGACGATTTCCCCGATAAAGTGGCGATTCAGCTCAACGATACGCATCCGGCGTTGACCATCGCGGAACTGATGCGGCTGTTCGTCGATGAGCATGAAGTGCCGTGGGACAAAGCCTGGGAGCTCACTCGCGCGACCGTCGCGTACACCAATCACACGCTGATGCCGGAGGCGCTCGAACGATGGCCGGCGGGCCTCCTGGAGCGCGTGGTCCCGCGTCATTTGCAAATCATTTACGAAATCAATCGGCGCTTCATGGATCGTGCGGCGTCGGTCTGGAGCAACGATTCGGAGGCGTTGCGGCGCGTTTCGAT
>CAWAMM010000006.1:17500-310782 GCA_963783145.1 uncultured delta proteobacterium | reverse complement strand
GAGATCTCAGGTTGCCAGTGGAGAACCTCGCGCAAACGCGTGTTATCGGAATTGCGGCCTCGCACTCCTTGAGGATCGTCGATATGCTTTTTGCGAACCTTGAATCCGGCGGCGCTCGCTACCAGGTCGGCGAGCTCGTCGATAGTTACCATTCGATCCTGACCTAGATTAAGTGGATACGCGTAATCGGACTGCATCAGCCTATATATACCAGTCTACGCAGTCATCAATGTAACAAAACGATCGTGTCTGCTTACCGTCACCCCATATCTCGATTTCTTCGTTCCTGGTCAACTTGGCGATAGCGACTTTTCGGCACATCGCGGCAGGCGCTTTTTCGCGTCCGCCCTCCCAAGTACCTAGCGGTCCGAAAATATTGTGAAACCTGACGGTACGGGTCTGGATGCCGTAGTCCTCGCGATAGTGGGTGCATAGTCGCTGAGTCACGAGCTTCTCCCATTGCAGGCATCCTGCGGCTGCGCCGGATAGGCATCCTCTTCTTTCAGCGGAACCACATCCGCGTTGGTCTGTTTGTATTCGGGATACACACAGGCCGACGATGAATACAAATAGCGCTTGACTGAGTTCTCCCGCGCTGCGTCGAGGGTGTGGATATTGATCAAGGAGTTGTTGTGAAGGATCTCTGCGTGATGCGCCGAGATGAATCCCATACCGCCCATATCCGCAGCGAGGGCGTATACTTCTTCGATGCCGCGAGTGGCGGTGAGACAGTTCTCCCAGCGCCTGAGATCGAGCAACAGGAACTCGTCCGCATCGGTCTTCGAGTATTCCGGCGTTTTCTGGTCCACGCCACGAACCCAATATCCCTGCTGCTTGAGAAAGCTAACGAGATGATGTCCGATAAACCCGCCCGCACCAGTGATCAGAACCTTCGTCATCGTCGACCCTCCTCACTTTCTGCAACCAGCTGGTTTGTCCATCGCGCCGGCCTTTACTTCGGGCGAAGAATTTCCTCTCGCCGCGACGGCAAGCAAATGCGTTTCCAGTACCAAAAGAGTCCGTTGCTTTTCCCAGAAACATTCGGCGAAGATTCGACCCTTCGCTCCGAGGCTGCTTCGACGCGCGGGATCATCACGCAATGTAACGATAGCGTCCAGCAAAGCGCTCGGATCCTCCGGGGCAATCAGGACACCTGCTTCTGCTTCTTTGAGAACACGCGCGACCTCGCTGCCGGGGCTCACCGAGGCGGCTATGGCGCGGGCAGAAGACATGAGGGTGATAACTTTCGAAGGAAACACGATATCGGCCACGCTTTTCTGTTGGGTCACAAGGCTTACGTCGCTCGCCGCAAGCATATCCAAAAATTGATCGTCCGGTAGCAAAGGCATGAATGTAAGGTTGTTAAGCTTTAGAGACTTCCCCTCGCTGTTCAAGTTGCTGACGAACGGAACCATCGCCGACCAGCAGATACCTGATGCTCCGATCTTCGCGCGATCGTTCTGCTGCTCCGAGAATTACTTCGAGCCCCTGTTTAACCCCCATGTTACCCGCGTGGACGACCAGGAGCTCATTTCCCAGGCCAATTGAGCGCCTGAACTCCACACCGCCACCGAAGGCTGGCACTTGAAACAACTCGGATCTCGCCCAGTCCGAAAACAACACCACCTTCTCGGCCGGAATGCCCTTACTGACGATTTTGTCGCGCATGGCGTCTGTCAGGGTCGAGACAAGCGCCGCCTTGCGATAGCCCATCCGTTCGAGGCCGTAAAGCGCATTCGTCAGGCGCCCCTCACGCAGCATGCCAAGATCAACCGCCGCGTCAGGCTGCAGGTCTGGAACGTGCTGAATGAAGGGAATCTTCCACATCATGGAAAGCACGATCGCACTTAGACTCAGTGCAAGAGGTGGGGTCGTAGCCACTAGCAGGTCAGGCTGGTACTTTCGGTCTCGAGTTACCGCGCGGAGCAGGGAGGATACGATGAACGACGCTTCGTGCAATATACGCCGTGTCGCGTTCAACTGCTGTGGTACATAAAGCCAAGAGCGGAGAATCAGGACTCCGTTTCGTTCTTCACGGCTGAAGAAGCGGCCGCGATACCGCTCCGGAATCCGCCAAGTCGGATAGTAAGGGAATCCGGTCAGCACCGTGACCCGATGTCCCCGACTGGCCAAGTACTCGCATCGGCCCGTGGTAAATGGGGCGATACCGGTTTCGTCCGGCCAATAGTTTATGCCGAGAAAAACGACGTGCATTATCCCTGCGCCAGAGGAATTGAGAACGCTACGCGAACGCCTTCCGAACAGAAGGTGGAACAATAGGCAAGCTGTGCAATCGAGAATGCCACTAGAACGATGTGCCGTGCTCAGCAGCTGGCCGGCGCCGATCGTAATGAGCGGGGCTCCTTCCGCGTTCGGTTCGCCAAGTCTGCCGAAGCAGGATTCCGGCAACTAAGAACATCGGAATCAGGATCATTACCAAAAAGCAATTCAGACTCGCGCGCGGGGAGTAAGGTCTGTCTGGCGAAACCGGCGGTTCCAACACTTTAAACGCGAAGTCAGCCTCTACTTCAGCCAACTTCTGCTGCTGCACCTGTCTTGCGACCAAGGCGTAGAGGTTCTCTCTGAGTAGGGAATCCCCAGTGGTGGTCGCTTCCTTTTCGAGAGATGAAATCGCCGCAGACGCATTCCGGATGGCTACCTGTCTCTGCAATTCTCGCAAATCGTCCAGATAATACTGAAGAATTTCTTGCGCCCGGATCGGGTCGCGATCAATGAAATGCACACTCAGATTGTGCCCTTGGATCGAATAATCGACCTTGAAGCGGCCCTTCAAAATGTCGAAAAGCTTCATTTTGAGCTTGCGTTCGGTTTTGGGCTTCTTCTGGTCTTCGAGCAGATCATCGGTCAGATTGTGCTTTACCGCGACGTTGGTGTTGAAGGTGAAGCTGCGCAGAATCGTCAGGTATTCCTGGGCCTGGGAATCCATGCCGGTGGCCATCAGAAACGACGACATCCCTCCGCCCGCAAAACCTCCAAGCCCTCCTTCGACTCGATTCTCCACCGCGCCTTCGGGAATTGGCTCGATCACAGCAGTGGCCTGATACCACCGGGTCATCACCGTTTTGGTGAGAACGTAAGTGGCAACGACCGCGATAAGAGTAGCAACCGCAATCAGTCTCCACTTATCCAGGATGAGCAATAGATATGGATTCTCGGAGGTGTCCTCCAGCGGTAGGACCGGGGATAATCGTCCCTTGGTTTCGTAACCTTCGGATTCCGATTTTTCGATCTTTAGGGCCACTGATCGAACTCCATCCGTGGCAAGACTTGCAAATGACTCAAATATTCATACCCTCTCATCGACTTAGCCATCCTCGCTCAGAGGCTGCTCGCCAGGATGCCCAGAGTAGCTAGACCCAGGGCGCTATTCGCCACAATCGAAGTAATGTCCTTCGCATATTGCAGCGAGCTGATGTAAATCAATTTCTCCGGAACATAAACGGTGTCGCCCGGCTCAAGGTGCTGATCCTGAAGCCCCCCGCCGATGGTGGGCAGTAAGGGAAAGAACTGGTTCTTCTCACTATCCTTGACCCCTTCGTCGGTCAAAACCGATCCATCAGCCTTTATCACATAGATGTGATCTTCATCACCAGCATCAGTTGGCCCGCCGCCCTTTTGCAGGTAGTCACGGACCCGAAGCGCGGGCTGATATACTATGGCATTGGGACTGTATACCTGCCCCAGGACTTGGACTGCGGCGGGTTGAACCGGAATGACCAGACGGTCTTCGTTTTCAAGGACAATATTCTCTGACGATCTTTCCAAAGCCTCCAAAGAGGAGATTTTGATTACAATTCGTCCCGTTGCCTGTGTGGTATCTATCTGGTTGAGAACCTCGCGAATCGCATTCAAAGTGTCCGCGTTTGTATCGGCCTGACCGGCCTGATGTGGCATGAGCGCCAGCCGGACCATCTCGTGCTGGAGGCGCGCGCGCGCTTGCTCGAGTTGTTCCTGCTGTATCTTTTGAACTGACTTTCTGATGAACACCGCGGCACGCGGATAGGCATCCGGACGGAATCCACCGCAGGCCTTGAGCACCGCGGCCAGGCGTTCACCTTCGCGAATGGGATAGGGTCCGGGTCGGTTAACCTGACCGACGAGCTCCACGTGCCATGGAACATGCCAGTTGGAGGCCTGCTGGACCAGCAATTCGTCGCCCTGCTTGAGCACCACATCGGTGCTCTCAGAACCGTCGAGTACTTGTCGCAGGTCCAAATCGATATGGCTGTATTTTGCTACTGAGCCATCTGCAATTTCGGTTCGGGTCAGCTCGGCACGATCAAGTGAAGCATTCTCCAGTAACCCGCCCGCCGTATAAACGAGTTCACGCGCCGTCATTCCTGGGATGAGGGGATACTTGCCCGGTTTGCGAACCTGCCCGCGAACATCAACCATCGGCACTTGTGTCAGTTCGCTTTGGCTATAAACGGTGACGCTGTCCTCCGGCCGAAGCGGCATATTGTCGGCCCCCAGCTGGTTGGAGAGTGCTTCTCCCAGGTTGAGCGGAAATGGCCTCATCCTGCGTTCGGCACCCTCACGCCGTTCCAGTAGGGCGTAGTCAAAGAAAGTGTGATCGCTAGGACCCTGTGCCTCCCTGATCAGGTCGACTACTCTCATTCCGGGGTGCCATTCGTAGGTGCCCGGCTGATTAACGTTCCCCTTTACTCGCACCACGTTGCGCTCGTTAGGAAGAACCGAGAATACCTTGACCAGATCGCCGTCATATATCGGGGACTGACCTGCCGAACGTTGGTTCAGATTAACATCCAGCGCAATTCGCTTTTCGTGATTCTCGACGCGCTCGACCTGGACTCGCTCCGAGTACCCGAACGCGGTAACCCCGCCCGCCATGCGGAGCAGATTGCCCAAGTTCTCGTTTCCGAGCATTTCGTAAATTGCAGGACTCTTCACATCGCCGGTCACTCCGGCTACCGCACCGATCACCGGAACAAATATGACGTCGCGCGGTTTCAGCCGGACGTCACCGCGGGTATCTCCACGAAGCAGTATGTCGTAAAGATCGATCGTCATCGCGAGCCGCTCGTCCCGGCGCAGCTCAATCTTGCGCAACGAGCCCATCTTGCTGATACCGCCAGCCGCGCCCAGAGCATTTGAGACGTGAGAGAGCGCGCTCACGGTATAAAGTCCGGGATGAGCAACCTTGCCGATCACAAACACCTGTATGGTGCGGACCTGACCCATTGTTACCCCAACTTCCACTCCGGTGATCTGACCCATGCGCCCCTCGATGAGTTTTTTCGCCTGTCCAAAGGTCAACCCGCCTACTTGAATCGGACCAACTTCTGGGACCATCAGCGCGCCATCACGATCGACCTTTAACTTGACGGTCTGGTTAACGCGGCCCCAGATGTAAACATTCAACTCGTCATCCGGTCCCACAATATAGTCGTCGCCCACCGGAACGTTTCCAGTCGGGGCAAACGACGAAATCCTGGTGTCGAATAGATCGTAGCCGAATTGTTCGAGCGAACCCGCGGTAGGAGCGGTGAAGAGTTTGTAGGGCGTATCCAGCTCATGAAAACGCCCTTCAATGCTGGAGGTCTCCGTCTGCCGTGGAGGCATTTGCACAGGAATTTGTGGCGTTACGGAACCGCTTGTGCTCGCGTTGGGAGAAGGACCCCCGCGCGCAACGCAGTCGCTGAGCTGTGCGGCCTGTGCCGGTGAAAGACCCATGGTCTTGCCAAATGAATCGACATCGGAGGCGCTCATATGTTTGCTGATGGCGCCTTGACAGGCCTGATCCATTTCTTGATCGCTTAGACCATTCCTTGCCGCGTTTTGAGCCTTCTGCATGTCCGCTGTGCTAGGTTGGCCACCACCTAGCCCCGTGCTGAGATTGCTTAGCGTAGAGCTTAATGCACCGCTGTTGCCGAGTTGCGCCAGCGCCTTTGGGGCAGCCAGCAGCAACGAGAGGCTGATTAAGGCCAGCGGAAAGCAATCCTTTAGCCTCGTACGAAGAGAACTGCCGATTGCTATCGCGACCCGGTTGTCCCAGCGAATTGCCTTCATGAAAATCCCCCTTTCGCGACCGCACGCATTTCCCGATTCGTTACTATATGACAGACTGTCCGTCGTCCTGGAGGGCGCAATGAAATTTGTTGGATTGTTCATTCCTATGATCCTGCTGATCGCCGCATCTGCTATGGCGCAGCAACAAGCATTTCCCGAAAGTCAGAATCAAAGTCAGAATCAGAGTCAGAGTCAAAACCCAAACACTGAGCTGCCGTTCCCGTCAAAGCCAAATGCCCTGATCATTTGCGCGGGCGATGTACCTCCGGAGAATATGGTGATAACCGCATCCGGCACTTCCGTGACGTGTGCAGGTTCGTGTCGTTCACGGCAGATTGAACCGGTGGATGGACCCATTATGGTGATTTGTGCTGGACAGGCCATTCCTCAATATTACGAGACCGAGAGCGTAACCAGTCTACCGGCGTGCAACTGCATAGGCGACCAGGACAATGCTTATGTGATACGGCGCGGCAACAACGCGCCGACTCCCACCCCAGCAGCACCCCAGGGTCTTCCGGGTTCCGCTTCGGGTGCTGGTTCCTTTCCTGCACGAAACCGCTAACTTCAATTCTCGCTGCTTGCAGGATTTTATTCCCGGCAAAACTCTCGCGGACAGAGGAAGATTTTGCTCGGAGCCCCGAGTGAAACGAGCTAGTGGCGCATCACCGATCGGAGATCTGGGGCTGGCTCGTCCACGTCAGGAAGATATTCCAGGCTGTGCTGTTTAGCCACCAGAGACTCCCAACTTCCCGAGTCGACGATCCTTCCATGGTCAATCACGTAAACTATATCAGCGCGCTTAATGGTGGAAAAACGATGCGCGATGATCAGAATCGTAAGCTCGCCGTGAAGATTATCGATCGCTTCCAGCACTCGCGCTTCATTCTCGTGGTCGAGGCTGTTGGTCGCCTCGTCTAATACCAGCAAAGCAGGTTTGCGCAGCAAGGCTCGCGCGATCGCCAGTCGCTGCCGCTCCCCGTGCGATAGAAAAGCGCCGCGATCGCCGACAATCGTATCCAGTCCGGCGGGAAGTTTGCGGACCAGATCTTCGGCCGCGGCCAATCGGAGCGCATGCCACATCTCGTCTTCGCTCACCTCGCGGCGAGCCCAGGCGAGATTCGATCGCAATGTGTCATGGAAAAGCACCGTGTCCTGCGAGACGTAACCGATCTGCGCGCGCCATCCGGCAAGATTCGACCTGGTCAGTTCGATCCCATCGACGGCCACGGAACCCGTGTCGGGCCGCAGCAAACCGATCGCGAGGTCCGCCAGCGTGCTTTTCCCCGAGCCCGAAGGACCGGCCAAAGCCACCGTCTGGCCCGCGCCAATCGCCAGACTGACGTTGCGAACCACCGGCCCCATCGCCGCGTTGTAAGCGAAGCTTACATTCCGGAGTTCGAGGAGATGGCCGAACTTTATCGGCGGGGCATCGGAGTCCAGCTGCTCGGACGCCCCAGCGCATTCGCGCTCGAGCGCGATGACCGCGCTAAACGCAGGCAGTTGGTTGATGATGCCCTGATAGTGCGAATAGGCGGCCACCACCCGCGGCATCAGGCGCGCGAAGACCAGCAGCAAAATCAAGATGCCGGCCGGCCCGACCGCAAACACGCGAATGGAAATGTAGATGGCGGTAATCAGGATCACGATCGATCCCGATTCGAACCATCCGCTACTGAACGCCTGTTTACGGGCGGCGTCGTTGCGCACGTCGGAAACCGCCGAACTCAAATCGCGCGAAGACTTCCCGATCGTGCGATTCAGCGTTGTAGGCCTTGGTCGTTTTAAGGCTTTGCACATGCGCGATGACGGCGCCGTAAAGAAGCTGGTTGGTGCGCCCCATCTCGCTACCGAGTGCCTGCAGCGCCCGGGTCTTCTCGCGCAGGACGATCGCGAGCAAGAGCCCCGCGCCGAGAACCATCAGCGTCACTCCGATCGAGAGCGCCGCCGCTACCGCAACGTAGATGGCGGTAACCAGAACATCGCCCGCAAGCAGCAGCGCGTAGACGGTGGCCATCCCAATTCGTTCGACTTCACTGGTGAGGACATGCACCAAATCGGAGGATTTCTTGCGGCACAGGAATAGCCAATCGGCGCCGACGATCGCGCGATGCAGTCGTTCTCGCAGATAAGCTTGAATCCCCTGTTGGACCTCCGAGCCGACCACCATTTCGAGCTTCTGCATCAAAGTGCGCGCGGAGATCAGAACCATGAAGATGAGCAACAGGATCGGAAGCGACGGAGGCAGATGCATCCGGCGCAGCATCACATCGATCGCGGCGGCGTAGCTTTGGACCCTGCCCTGCCCCATCAGGTTGAGCCCGGAAACTTGCAGCGTGGGAATCAGCAGCAAAATGCCAATGCCCTCGGTAAGCGAGCATAGTGCCGCGAGTATCACCGAGAGCAGCAGTCGCCATCCGGTCGCTTTGTAAAGTGTCGAGATATATTCGCGCAACACCGGGTTCACGACTGTGGTCTTCCCGATGTCATCAAGGTCTCGAAATCCGCGATCGCTTCCGGTTGATCCCCCACCGGTCCGCGTTCCGTTACGGTCCACGCATGAGCCTCAAAAACGCCGGCGCGTTTGCGAACTCCTAGCACTACCTCGGCGGATTCTCCGCGCGTGCGAAGGAGCCACAAAATAACCATCGATCGCACCAGACATCGATTGCGCGGACACACGCTGCTCGCCATATCGGCCAACCGACTAAGATGCTCGATTGAGTAGTGGAGATGAGAAAGCGGAAATCGCCGGAGCCATGATGAGCGGCTGCCCGAATCGATTATCCTGCGAAACTCTTGCCATCCACTGATGCGGAGTAAGCTCGCGATGATGCAGCAGAATGCCACCATTTGCACGAGTATCGACAAATCGCTGAGGCGGAAGACTGCGAAGGCGGGCTTAACTTCGTCATCGAACGCGAGGAGCCGATTCTAAGCAAGCGTCCGCCCTTCCCTGATCCGTTCCATCCAGCGATCGAACGGATGGGCGATGCCGGATTGAAGGCTCCGGTTACGCACACGCATGTCGCCAGCGAGCGATAATCCTACTCTAGATAGCTTGCGGCGTGCCCTATTGTTGGAAATTGAGGCTCTATTAAACGCTAGCAAGCTCCATCAGGTCAAGTCGTAAATGGTAGTTTTTGAGCCCATTGAAGCCTGTGTGACGCGATTATGAGGCGCCATTCCACCGCTTAACGTGCATTAACGCCTCGACGACGCAAGTCGCGCGATTAATGGCTTACCTATTTCTTCGGCAAAACTGCGGACAGATTCAATGGGGCAACGAAAGCCGGGAATCTGCGCGCGCTTTCAAATCGGCCAGCACGGCCTCTTGCACGCGAGTCAGCGCGGCGAAGTCGTCAGGAATCGAAAGACGCGCAATCGGAACGTGAGCGAGCAGATTCTCCACCATCTTGAATTGCCGCACGAGCATCCCTGGATCGCGCGGATCCATGCAAAACAGGTAGCGCACCGCAGTAAGGAAGCCGTCATGACCGGAAAGCGTCTCGATGCGCGGTTTCCGCACTTCTTTCCCGATCATCGAGGGGCGCTCGAGGCAGTAGATGGCCGCGATCGGATGGCGTTCGGTCGCGAACGAACCGGAAGCGTAGCGCCGCTTGGAATTGTAGTGTGCCACCGAGCGAGTAGCTTTAGCTTCGGCGCCTAATAACGTCAGGCTGTCCTGACGAAATCGGGCCCCTGGATATGATGGCACTCCATATACGGCGTCTTCCTCGGCCTCGATGAGCAGGCAATCGTCGGTCAGGGTCTGGTAGCCGGCTTGTTGGAAGGTCGCGGCCAGGGTGGATTTTCCGGTCCCGCTGGAAGCAGCAAACGCGCAAGCGCCGAAATGGCGTCACAACTGCGCTCGCATGGAATACCGCATGACCGCGAAGGCTCAGAGCCAACGCCATTACATTGTCCAGAATCAAGTGCCGAATCGAATTTGCGGGAACGCCGGGGAGCGGTGCATATACCACCTCGCTACCGGCCTGATCGATGAAGAAATCTGCGAGCTGGTCGAAATGGAGAAGATAGCCGTTTTTGGTTTTGCTGGAAACCAGAAAAACCCGCCCACCGGGTAAGGTCCAAGTGGCGGCCGACCGAAGGGTTTCGCCTGCGGCTGTGATTCGAGTGACTCGACGCAGCCGCAGGCTGACCTGTGAACTTGGCGAAATTGAGGGCGTGAGCTCCGGAAACGCTTCAGCGGAAAGAAAGCTCACGCCGCATATGTCGTACTGCAAACCCGCCCTCGCTACTGGTGAACGCGAAATTCAATTCACCGGATCGGCGAGATAATGAAAATGCTCCACCGACAAAACTTCCTTACTTGGTCGGGAACGTAAACGGCGCATCGTGCGTAGAACCCTGCCCGCCCTTCGTAATCTCTTCAACCTTGCCGTATTCGATGAGGTGCGGCTTCGTGTAGTCCTTCGATCCGCTCTTTTGGTTCAGCCATCTGAAGCACTTCTTTTGCCATCGAGATCCACTCCTAGCTTTGACGCAATTCGGAAAATCCCCTGCCGTCTACGCCGATCTCAGCCACGTGATCGAAAGATTAGCATGAGCCGCCAGGGCAGGGTTCCCCTTCCTTACGGTCACTTTTTGAGCACCAACGCGCCCAAGTATACTTGTTCTTCGTCCAAGTGCAACTGCTTTTGAACTAAATTCCGGAACTGCCCGATTGCGCGGCATTTCCGTCTGATGACCTCTCTTGCCTGGCGTCATCTTCGCACAATCGGGTCTCCGAGATCTTCCCGACAGAAAGTCTCAATCGCCACCAACTCCGAAACTACCTGCGATCTGACCGATTTTCGGTGCATTCTGATAGTCTGTTTACCAGGCCTCGGGCCGCTTGCGCATCCAGCAACCCAAGCTGCGCCAATATCGGATCGTCGAAAAGCGCCCTAACCTCGTTGGCCTGCGAACCGCCGAGTACCGAATCGAAACATGTGCGCAGAATTCCCCTTTCCCTCGTCGCCACAGAACCTTCTCCGGGAAGAGATTCCCCTCATCGCGTTTCGGTAGACGAAGCGCGACCAACCCTGACGCCACAGTTGGTTGGATGGAAGTGACAAGGCAAATTCGACCAGTCGCCGATCGCGGAACGGCTGGCGCATCTCGATCCCGGCGTATGAAACCAGCAGCTCATATGATTCCGACACGACCATTGGTCCCCAACCGGTAAATATTGCCTCATACATTTGCGAATGCTCTAGCGCTGGGAAAGCGGGCACCGCCGCGGGATGCGCCATTCGCTCCCGTGCGCCGCTCGCGACGAGGCATCCTCCCGCACCAGACCGGCCCTGGGCCGCCCTGCTCATCGCGCGGAATAAATCGCCGATACAGCCCTTTAACTGAAGCCGGAATGGCCGGTCTGAAGACGTGATCGAAGAACAGTCGCCAGGAAGATATTGTGTAGTTAGCCGCGTATTCGCGCACCAGCGCGGAAAGGCTCAGCCATCTGCCCCAACGCATTAGGTCGATCAGGTGGCGAAATCCATCGCCGGCAAGTTCGTCGCCCCCGTTTCCGTCGAGTACCACCGAAAATCCGCTCGGCTTTGATGTGTTTAAACATCTCGCCCAAAACCATCGTTTGCGGCGAATAGAGCAAGCCGGGATAAATGGCTGAACGAGCGATCGCAGCCTCCGCCGGATCTCGATCACCGATGATGAAAATTTGCTTTTACCCCGGATTGACGGACCACCGCATCCATGAATGGCCGTTCGTCGAAGACACGACGCGATCGAAGACCATGCTGAAGGTCTCGAAATTCGGTTGCGTTTATTCCGCTTCCTTTGCGAATCCGCTGGGCAGTGCAAACGATGCCGGAAGAATCCAGCCCGCCGCTAAGCAATCCCGACAATCGGCTCGATGCTGCGCATCCGGCAACTGACCGCGTCGAAAAACAATTCGCGAAAATGCTCGGCGTACTGATCATCGATTCGGTAGCGGGTCTTTCGCAAGGGATCGATGTCCCAATAACGCCGCGACGAACCGCGTCGTCGCGTGACGCGTCAGGCAGTGCGCCATGGGCAGCCGCGAAACCCCCAGGTAGAGCGTGTCATCAAACTCGATACATTGCCGCAAAAGTCGCGCCGCAAGGACGGCCAGATTCGGTTCCCGCTTAAGACCAGGTAACGCAAAGAGCGTCCGAACCTCTGACGCGCAGACGAAAGTATCTCCCACCAGCGCATAGAAGAGGGGACGCACACCGAGGAAATCCCGCGCGCAGAAAAGTCGCCGCTGACGCTCGTCCCAGATCGCGAACGCAAAATCTCCGAGCAAATGTTCCACACATGCCTCGCCCCATTTTCGATAGGCGGCGAGAACCAGTCGCGGGTCGCTAACCGAGATCAGGTCAGATCCATTGATGTCGAGCAGCGTTTTAAGCTCCTCGCGATTATCGATCCGCCCGTCGAAAGTGATGCACAGTCCCGCGGCTTCATCAATCAGCGGTTGTTGGTCCGCCAATGCTTCCGGGGTGGTATTGAGCGCGCAGTGGCCGATTGCGACTGGGCCCCGGCGCCAGTGCCGTTCACCGTCCGGGCCGCGATGCTTCATGAGCTCGGTCATGCGAACGATCTGCGCCCCATCGACCGGGCGACCGTCCCGGTTCCATATCACCGCAATGCCGCTCATACCTGCTTATCTCGCTTCAAACGGAGAGATTTTTTGGATCTGACGGCAAGCGGTCGTCGCATGGCTGCAAAACTGCACGCAATCATACTGGCGTCGCGAAGCCCTGAGAAGGGCGGTCGGACTTCTCCGATCGGCGCTCAGCCCGGCGCCTCTTCGTCGTTGGAAATTTTTACCAAGAGAGCGCGCTGCCAATTGTTCGATCAATTCGTGCAAATCATTTCGGATCCGCTGCTCATCGACTCCATATTCGGAGAGCAGCGTCGCGACCACCTCATCGATCGCCGCGCCCTCGGCCATTAGGCACCAGATTCGAGAACCAACCTGATCGAGACCAAAGTAGGTTCCGGATTGCGAGTCCAGGATCGCAACCTCGTCGCCTAGTTTGGTCCACACCACCTCTTTCGGAAACTGGATCTTCATCGATGCCTCGGCGGGTCCGCGACGGGCTCCTCTGATGGGCGCTGAAAAAATGAGGATATACGGGTATACCTTGCGTTTTGAGCTGGGGCAAGTTCCCGCCGAAAATCCCGCGTTGCGGTCTTGCGGTTGTTGACCAACGGTTGAGTTCTTCGGAGAAAACCCAATTTGCTTGCGAGGTGAGAGAAACGCCAAGGTCGCGCGCTGTGTGCGCCTTCCAGATCGGTCAGGAATCGAATAGGATTTGCCCTTATGCGATCGCGACGCTTCGATTACATTCTGGCTGGAGTATTGTCAATTGGGATGCTGGCGTGCCATCCACCCGCACCCCCGCCTACAGCACGGGCACCAATCGAACCGCCGGTAGGTTGGAGGATGGGTCATCAGCGGCCGCGTCCTGACATGTATTCCGCGTCATTCGTCCCCAAGCAGCGGGTTTCCGAAGAGAAAATGTGGATCACCATACTCCGCAAGCCCGAGTTTCTTTCCAAATCAGCCGACGAACTACTGCAGGTCTTCCAGCCCGAGTTCATCTGCCAGTCCAGAGACCTCAATGTCCTGAAGAAAACCGAAAACGAGGTCGTTTTCGAGGAAACGGATTCGGTCTGCTACGGCAGGGGATATAAGTACACGATGGGGAGAATCGCCAAGGGACGGGCGAGTGTCTCTTATTATGCTTACCGGTCAGACGCGCAACAGGTGCCTGCGGACCACCGGGATTTCATCCTCAAGACTTTGACCTCCGCTCCGCTCGATATCAGCGGATCAGCGGCCGCCACCTCTCATACCAGTACCGCGGCCGGGGCTGGCGCGGCGTCCGAGTAGCGGATTCGATTTTCCGAGGTTTCATGCTTCTTGCAGGCCCGGCCCTTCCAACCTAACGCGGCAACTGCGTTCAAGCGGCGAAAAAAAGGAGGCTCGGCTAGAAACTAGCCAAGCCTCCTCTCGATCTTTACAACAGACAGCGCGATAACCCGTCAGCCGCTCCCACGATACGGCTCGCAGGCTTCGCTCGAAAGATTAGTCCTTCGCGCCGCCGTTAGTCGCGAGAAGCGTCCCGGATTCCGCCTTCGCTTGCGGTTTGGAAGAAGCGTCGGCCTTCTTTTCCTGGTCGATCTGGGCCTGAATTAGCTCGCGCAGAACGTCAAGCGAGGCGGCTCCACTAACTGTATAGCCGTTGACGTAGATGGTCGGCGTGCCACTAATGCCCAAATCCTTGCCGGTGTCGAAGTCCTTTTCCACCGCGGCCGATTCCGCCCCGGTATCCAAACATTTGTCAAACTTGTCCCCGTTAAGGTTCAATTGACGCGCCGTAGCCTTCAGACCAGCGACGCCCAGGTCTTGTTCACCGGTCGAGAAAAGCTTGTCGTGATATGTCCAATACTGTCCCTGCTCGCCGGCGCAACGGGAGGCTTCCGCTGCCTTTCGCGCGTATTGGTGCATCGGTAATGGAAAGTCTCGGTAGGAGTATTTAACCTTATCCTTGAATTCGGCGCGGAGCTTCTTCAGGGTTGGCTCTTCCTGTCGGCAATAGGGACACTGATAGTCGGCAAATTCCACCACCGTTACAGGGGCTTCGGATGATCCGATGATTGGGGTGGCACCGACCGCAACCTCCTGGTGAGGGGGCAGCAAAGCAACCTTGACGGTCTGCTTTTCGCGGAGCTTCTTGATGTAATCGTCGGCGATCTGCTTCTCTTCCAGCGCGCGGATAGAGTGCAAAATCTGGGGGCGCATCACCTCGTACGGCTGCTTTTGCCCGGGGATGCCAAGGTAGTAAATTTTCAGGGTTTCTTCGGATGGATCCTTGACTCGACCCTCGACCTCTCGCTTCAGCAACTGATCGCCGGTGATATGCTGCTTCGCGGCTTCCTGGGTGAGCAGTTCCTTGTCGATTTCGCGCTCTAGCGCGGAGCTTTCAGCCTCGTAGTACGCCATCCGAGCATGCATAAGATCGGAGCGTGCGCGCGCCATGTTGTCGGACTGGCTCTGCTCGAGCTGGGCCCTGGTTATCTTGTGCCCACCTACCTCGGCCACTACCTCCGAGGAGCTGTCATCCGCCGATGCAACTCCGCCAGCCATCAAAAGCGCGGAAGCCAAGACCAGAGCAGGCAAAAGTTTAGGGAAGGTACCGAACTTCATCATACCCCTTTAGGGCGATGCGGCAGTCACTGCCGCCTCGCACGATTCGAGTTCCTATTGTTGAGTTGGTCGCTATAACGAATGAGCGCCGCCGGAGAAACATATCCGGCGGCGCTCCTAAACTAGATCAACTGAAGTTGCGAATCAAGACGAACCTTATCCTTCAGTCGGGCAGGTGCAGATTCCGCCCCGGGTTCCGTTTCCAACGATCGCTCCGCACTGATTCTGCAGATAGATCAGGTTGGTCGGATCGCCACCCGCATCGTCAAACAGACCGATTTCGGTGATTCCGCTGGTCGCTTCGCTCGAGCCCGTGCCACCGACCTGAACGAGCTGGTTGTGCGTAACGCTGCCGAGCAGGTTGCTCGAGTTGGTCACGCTGTAGCCAGGGACGTCAGTCGGGTCGCAGCATCCCACCGCACCGGGTCCGCAGTTAGCCGCACCCTCGCCGCCACCAGGAGACAGCGCAGTGGTGTTGGTCGCGCTTGCCACGATGGCAATCGAACCGTCGCCGTGCGAGCCTTCGGTCGGTCCACCGCTGAGGGCCCAGTCGTTGGTCAGGTTGAACTCAACCGAGAAAGTCGCCAACTGAGTGGACGACAGAGGGCATCCGCAGCACTCGCCCATTTCTTCGGAATCGTCGAAAACGTAGATCATGGCGCAAACGTACTGCTCTTTGGCGCCCGAAAGGTTGGGGTTACCCGCGCCGTTCGGATTGATCAGGCGAATGATGTTGTCGCCATTGCCGCCGACGTTGCAGCCCGTGGTGTCGGACGTGGTCGAATTGCAAAGCGTAAACGCATCCGTGGTGTCGTAGTAGGTCCACAGAACCTGACCCGGTAGGGATCCGGTTACTTCGGCGCTACCGCTGGCGGTAGGCCTGCGCAACGTCGCCGCATTCGCCGATGCCGACAGTGCGATCGCGACCAGGAACGCTCCCGCCGCTAACGCAAGTCCTTTGATTGTGTGATTTCTCACGCGATTCTTCCTCCTCGTATGAAAAGACATTTTGCCTCCTAAGTGATTTTCCCCTTTTGCCAGCGTTTGGTTCTCCCGTTGGAGGCGGCTTAAACGTTGGCCACCGCTGGTCACCCTAGAAATCATTTCTCCCTCCTCTCAGCATTCGGGTGATGAATGCCGCGTAAACGATTGCTGCCGTTGAGATATTGTTACAGTGCTGCTTCACAAAAATCCGTGACCGCACTCCCAGCGATGAAATAGTGGTCGAACATCAATCCGCTACGTTTCTCAAGTTCACGCATGCTCGACTGCAAAGCGCTTGCGGTAATTATACCCCCGGCTCCAGCCCATTCATTAGCATATGCCGGTTGCGACATCCTACGTTCTTCTCATATCCCCACTGATCAATTTCTCGCAACCCTCACCCGACTCCAAATACGTAGTCGAGCTTGGTTCGGTTCGGGAGAACATTTGACGCTTTTTCAGTCATATGTCAAACGATTTCGTCACTGCCGTCGAATCAATTCTTTCGCCCGTCGCACAGAGGCGACAACTACCCGATGCCTCCGACACGAAATCGGGCTACAAAATAACCAACAAAAACCGTCCAGCCGCCTGATTTGCCTTCGATTCGGTAGCCTAAAGGAGACATTGCAAGTGAACTCGCCATTCGGCCCGTTTCCGGCGATTGAAGCCGCGGTGTCGAGGCTTTCACTTCGCTCCTGAAATTCCGCGCGATTCGGCGCCGGAAACGCCATTGATTCACCGAGGCATCCGCGAAATGTTTGAGGACTTGATGGAGCTTTTGACCATCGACGACTGAACTGCTGGTGCTTTCACTGGTCGCCATCCGCCGAGGGGTCAGTGGATGAATCGACCGATTGCGGATCCGCATTTTCGCCGCCTTGATCCGAGTCTTCCACCTGCTCGGGCATTTCGAGGCGACGCAGTCCCGGTGGACCGGAAATTCCATCCGCGGGAAGTGCCACGGTTACCTTGCGTCCATCGTGCTCGACAATCGCACGATCGCTTTCCACCGCGATTAACTTGCCGGAATTGGGAATCGTCTCGCCGACACGATAGATAGCCTGCTCTCCGCGCTGGTCCTGTATGATCGCGAAAGGTTTGCCTTTGCTCATTCGCGAGATCCCGATCAGCGACAAATGGAGATCTTCGATAACCGGCGGTGGCGCGACGACGGGCGGCGGCGTCAGGTTGAAAATGTCGCGCTCAACGATCGCCTGGTAATCCGTTCGCGAATGATTGGGGATTCGATCAACCGCTCGAGAGACCGTCCGTGCGAAGAAATCCTCCGAAGTCCGAGAATGACCAGACACGATGTCATTGGCTGCGAGCGCAGCGAAATACGCTAACACGGTGATCAGGAGATAATTCAGCACCATTATGTGGCGTTCAGAAAGCCGATTGTTCATGGGCTACTGAGCATCGCCCAAACGGCAGGACATAGTGGTCATCAAACTCAACCTTGATCCTGAGGATCGTAAGGGCCACCGACGACTGACGCAAGTTTAGCAGAGATTGCGACGCGAATATGCGCGTTTGCATGGGATTGCGTGAACGCGGGGCATCTTCGCGCAGGGCGGTCTAATCGTCTTACGATGGGCCAACGCGCAGTTTGCTCATTATGTCGCGGATTCCGCTTTGCTATAATTGATTCCGGGTTGTGGGGATTTCCCACTATTCTAGAAGCCCACCAACGAAGTCGGAGAGAAAATTGAGTGCGCTTCGTGCACATAGTTGGTCGCGGGAGGCGAACCAAACCCGATTGAGCTTGCTTAAATGGAGAGATATTTGCCCTGCGGTCGAATTAGTGTCGTCGGTCCGATGATTACAAACGCCCCACTGCCTCGATAGCCGATGGCTCGTGACCTCTCCCTTGACCCCTGCGTCGCGCCGCGGCCACCTCGGCTAGCGGTGCTGTTACTGGTCGCCGTGCCAATCCTGCTGAATGCTATCGCGCTCTTTCCGGAGCTGCTGAATTCCACGCCGAGCGATAACGATCAGATTTTTCACTACCTTTTTATCGAGCGCGCAAATCAGGCCCTCGCGGCCGGCGACAACCCCTTCGACCATTGGCTCCCCGAGCTCGAGGCCGGTTTTTCCCAATTCCTCTACTATCAAAACCTGCCGCATCTCACCGTGGTCGCGCTCCATCATCTGGTGTTGGAGCGGATTGGTTTGCTGAGGTTGCTGAACCTGCTTCGCTATCTGTTGATGGTGTCGTTCCCATTAACGGTTTACTGGTCGATGCGGCGGATGGGGTTTTCGATGATCGCCGCGGCGGTCGGCGCGGCGTTCTCCTCCACCTTGTCCTCGCGGCTGGATTACGGGTTCGACTACCACAGTTATATCTGGATCGGCAACGGAATGTTCCCGCAGTTGTGCGCGATGCATCTGATGTTCATCGGCGCGGCTTGCCTCTACGACATGTTGGAACAGGGCAAGGGATTCGCGGCCGCCGCGATCGCGAGTTCGGCGGTGGTTTTGTCGGACCTCCTTTATGGCTACATCTTCGCGGTCGCGGCGTTGATCCTCTGGCTGCTGAGCATGCTGAAGCAGCTCGCCAACTCCAGCGGCGCGACGGACGCGCGGGCCAAAGCTTTGCGGCTGTTCACGCGCTTCGCGATTGTCACCTTCCTCGCGCTGCTGATCAGCGCCTATCAAACCATTCCGTTCCTGCACCAGGTCCAGTACCTCAATACTCGAATCGGCGCCGGCGGATTAGGTCACGCCTCGATCGGAGTCACGGGGGCCTGGGCGAATCTCCTGGGTGGGCATCTGTACGATAACCATCGGCTGCCGGTCCTGACGTTGCTGGTCCTGCTCGGGATCGGGTATGGCGTCGTGGCCCGGAGCGACCAGGCGAAGATCGGGCTCGTAATGTTCGCGACCTTCATGTTCCTGACTTTCGGCCGTGGTCTGTTGGGATCGTTCTCCGTCCTGCTGCCATTATCGCATTTGGTTCCCTTTTCACGGTTCCTCGCCGGGGGTGATTTCGGCGCGATCCTTTTGGCAGGCCTCGGTGGCGAGTTGATCTGGAACCGGTGGCCCTGGAAGTTCCGTGGCGACCGAACTATCGCACCGCTGGTGCTGTTGGCAGCCCTATGCGCGATAGCCCTAGTCGAACGATGGACCTTCTATCGACCGATGCAAGATGCGATGGAGGCCTCCGCGCGGGAACTCGACGATGATACCGATCTCGCTCAAGTCATTTCCGCCCTGAAAGCGGCGCCGCCGGGCAGGGTCTATGCCGGCTCGCGCGGAAACTGGGGCACCTGGATGAATGTCGGCAGCACCTGCGTCTACGACCTGTTGCCGATCGAAATGTTCGCCACCCTGATGCCGTGGCAATCGCTTTCGCTGAATACTCCTTACCTCTGGCGGTTGAACATACCCAGCGAGAAACTCTGCCGCCTGTTCAACATTCGCTACCTGGTGATTCCGCGCGCGCTAAAACCTCCATCTTTCTACCGTCCGCTGCTTTTCACTTCACGCTACAATCTCTACCAAGTAGAGTCGGGCGGCTATATCCAACTTGGGCAAATAAGCAAAGTCCTGGCGATGCCTTCCGCCGTAAAATTCTTCAACGTTAACACCGGTTGGATTGCGAGCGATGCGCCTGATCACGAGCGCTACCTCGCCTACCGCCCTTCACTCGAGAAATCTGACCTTAACCAGGATATCGCCAACCCGGGCTCCGCGACGGAAGACGATCCCTCACCCGGCGTTGTCGAGAATGAAACCGTTACTCCGGATTCGTTCAGCGCTCAGGTCACCGCTACGGCGTCGGCACTGGTCATCTTCAAGACTACCTACCATCCGAACTGGCATGTGTTCGTCGATGGGCGCGAACAACCTGCTTTTATGGTGTCGCCAAGTTTTATCGGCACCCAGCTAACGCCGGGCCGGCATCAGGTCACGGCTGAATATCGATCGAGCAAGCTCAAGAAATTTCTTATGATCCTGAGTTGCTTAGCCCTGGTAGCTACGATTGGGATAGGAGTTGTTCAAGCGTGGAAAATCTGAGAGTTAGCAGACGCGCATCGCGGACCGGTTTTGGCGCGGTCGCTTTTTTACTACTAGCTTTGATTCTGCCGGGGTCGTTGTTGGCGCAGAAGGCGGCCGGCGGCGGCGCCAGTCCTTCCATAAGTGGGCCGAGGTTAACCGCGCGAGCAGCCGCCGATCGTTCGCTGAACCTCCATGTTACATTTCGGCTGCGCAACCGCGAAGCACTTTCAAAACTTCTGCAGGAGGTGCAGGATCCTGCCTCGCCCCGGTACCATCGGTGGTTGACGTCGCAGCAGTTCGAGGCACAGTTCGGCCGGACGCCGGAGGAAGTAAACGCAGTCTCGCAGTGGCTTTCCACGCACGGCTTGAAGATCGTTAGATCCTCGAACCGCGAGATAGTCTCCGCCGCCACAGTTGCGCGGGCGGAGGGGACTTTCGCCACTACCATCGCGGCATCCGGCGACGGCGTGCATTTCTCCAACACCTCGGCTCCACAAATTCCAACCCGCTTCGCAGACGTCATAGGTTCTATCGAAGGACTGGACAATCTCCGGCACTGGGTACCAGTAGCGGCACGACCAGCGACTTTGACCGCCGGATTCAGCGCGAGGAACCCCGCCCGGCTACCTGGTCGCGGCCCATGGGCACCGAGCGCCACGCTCACCCGGCCGGCAGACAGTAGTACCGGCCCGAACTTTGGTCCTCAGGACCTCTGGACGTTCTACGATGAAACACCGCCTATCAACGGCGCGCTCGACGGTCGCGGCGGCGATTGCATTGGAATCATCCAGGATTCCGATTATCTCGACAACTCGGTAACTACCTTCGATTCGAGCTTTTCGCTTCCGCCCGCAAGCCTGACTCGTATATTCTCCGACGGCTCCAGTCCGGGAACTAACAGCGATGAGACCGAGGCCCTGGTCGACATTGAATGGTCTCACTCGACTGCCCCGGGGGCGCCGATAAATGTCTACATCGGCAATGAGCAGTTTCAGGACGTCGATCCTTTGACCGACGGTCTACTGAGAGCAGTTTCTGACAACGCTTGTGGGACGATTAGTTTCACTTACGTCTTCTGTGGCGCGGCGCCATCCTTCTACTCCGAAACCTTAGGGAATGCTTTTACTCAGGCCGCCCTCCAGGGTCAGACGATGATGGCAGCAACCGGTGACTGGGGCTCGGCCGGGCTGGTCGACAATAACAACGCGTGCGTGACCGCGAGCACCCAAAACGTAAGTGAGGTCGCTACGAATCCTAACGTAACCGCGGTGGGCGGGACCCAGTTTGTCCCTAACTATGACGCGCAGGGCAACGATATCGGTAGCGTGCCTGAAATGGCGTGGAATAATGGAGCCGGGGCCACCGGCGGGGGCAAGAGCACGGTGTTCCCCAAACCATCCTACCAAAACCCAGTCACTCCTGCCGACGGTGTGCGCGACGTTCCCGATGTGTCGGCCGGCGCCAGTAACACTACGCCCGGCTTCTATTGGGTGGACGACAGTGACGGCGTGCCGGTGGTGGACTGCTGCATCGGTGGAACCAGCATCGCCACGCCGATGTGGGCAGGTTTCTCGAAACTGATTGCCCAGTTGGCGGGCCGACGCTTAGGCAACATGAACCCAAGGATCTATACATTGGGGCCCTTAGCAGACGCCTCCAGATCCGGCTTGCGCGATGTGGTAGGGGGAAACAACGGCTTTAACGGAGTCCCCGGGTTCAACGCGGTCGCCGGCTATGACCTTGCCACCGGCTGGGGCTCGCCCGATGTCCAGACGTTTGAAGCTGCGTTCCTGTCGACGTCGATCCCTCCCTCTCCTACGCCGACCGCGACCCCGACACCTAGCTCCGGCATCGTCTTCGTCGGTGCCAGCCCGCTGGCCGATTCCAGCACCGCGGTGACGGCTGTAACAGTATCGGCGCCGACTGGAGTTGAGCGGGGCGACCTCCTGGTAGCTCAGATCATCGTCCACGACGGCACCGCCGCGGATGTTCCGTCTCCGCCGAGCGGCTGGAGCAGCATTCGGCACGACGCGGTAGACAACTTGAATCAGGAGACCTCGTGGCTCTACTACAAGATCGCGGGAGCGAATGAGCCTCCGACCTATACCTGGAGTATCAGCTCTAACTTCGCCGCGGGCGTATTAGGTGTTTGGCGGGGTACCTCGGCCGCGCCGGTGGCAAATTCGTCCGGGACGACGGCTGATGGCCTGACTCCGATTTCCGCTTCAGCGCCGTCGCTTACTCCGGGCACCAACCACGATCTTGAGATCTATTTTTACAGTTCGCAGGCTTCGGCTGCTCCTACTCTGACCTTGTCGAACGCGCTGACGCAGCGCCTCAATCTCGCTTCATCGCAAGAAGGCTTCTCGCTCGCGTTTGCTGATGTGAGTGCCCCGTTTGCCGGTAACGCATCGCCAACCTATCCGGCGACCGCGAGCTCGTCCAGCTTTTTAGTAATGACTGCGCAGGCGGTTCTGATCACGAGTGGATCCGCTCCTGCTTCTACCCCGACGCCGACCGTCACTGCGACGGCCACGCCAACCGCGGTTGCGACTACGAAGGCGACTTCCATCGCGACCACGATCCCAACTAGAGCCGCAACTTCTACGGCAACCGTGGCTGCAACTCTGACCCCAACTGCGACCGCTACCCTCTCAGCAACGTCTACCATAACCGCGAGCGCGACGCCGGTGGCGTCTCAGAGTGCTACACCCGTACCAACCCCTACGCCGGTCTCAACCGGCGCAAGAATCGTCGCTCCATCATCGATGAACGTAGGATCGATAGGTATAGGTCTATCAACCACCAAAAGCTTCAGCATCAAGAATTCCGGCGTAGGGAACCTGACTGGCAGTCTGCAGGTCTCCATTGCAGATCCGTCGCAAGCATCGGTGTTCAGCGTCGCGCCGGATTCGTTCAACATAGCGCCGAAACAGTCACAGTCTGAAACTGTTACGTTCGCGCCCAATGAGCCGAGCAACTCGGCGGCATTGATCATCAGCAGTAACGATGGGACCCAGCCGACGGTAGGAGTCAGGCTCACCGGCACTGGTCTTACCGGAAAACTCAAGGTGCCGGGGACCTTCACCATCATGGGGCCGGTCGGGCAGACTATCCCGGCCAACCTGGTCATCAAAAATGCCGGACAGGGAATCCTGAGTGGTGACTGGGCCGGAGTCACGATCCTGCCCTACCATGTCGACCCCGGCAGCTTCGTTCTTCAACCGGGTATGGCCACCAGCATCCCGTTCAGTTTTACGCCCACCGCGGAAGGCAATGCCCCGACCGTAGTCCTGGCGATCGGAGTCATCGCACCAGGCACCGGCAGCACCACGGTTACGCTGAAAGGCATCGGGAAATGAGTGGCGCGGGAGGCTGAGCCGCTCGATGGTATCGAGGAGATCTTCAACTTGTTTTCGGCCGATTCGGAGTCTATGATCGCGGCGTCTTTTGATGGATGAGCCCGGAACATATGAAGTTTCATCGCACTGTGGCGCTCGCGCTCGCGAGCTGGTCGCTGATGTTGCCGCCGGCCTCGCGTACGCTGCACCTGGATCTGAACCAGGACTTGTCGAAGTGGAATTTTCACTCGAGCCACGCCAGCAAGGCGGAATGCGAACGGGAAAAAGAGCGCCTGCAAAAGAGCATGGTTAAGCCCGCCACCAATACACCTAAGACAACCTTGCGGAGACCGGGACGCGACTTCCTTGCGGCGCGATATCGAAACGCGCGTTGCGTTTCATCCGATGATCCGGCCTTGAAATCCAAATAGGACGACATTTATCTTAGTAGCGGTCAAAGCGGGACTTTCACCGACCTTGTGCTACTGATAGTTATCGACGGCGCGAAGAGTGCTCCTGTGTCTCGATGACAATCAAGCGATCCGCCAATTCCGAAAACGCTTCTGAGGTCAACCTGCAATGGGTTCCGACCGACAGTCTCCTGTTGGGAATCCTTGCCGGGGCTGCGCTGGTAACCCGGTTTTGGCGCCTGGGCTATCCCGCAGAGCCGGTCTTCGATGAGATCCAGTTTGTCGGCCAGGCGTTCGCATATTTGCGCGGCGAGCAATTCCTCGATGTGCATCCCAACCTGCCGAAGCTGCTGATCGCCGGCGCGATCGAACTCCTCGGGCATCATCCGTGGGTATGGCGGGTCTCGAGCGCCGTTTTGGGCACCTCGCTGGTGCTGATTACGTTTCTGCTGGGCCGGGAAATGTTTCGCTCGCGGCTGGCCGCAGCGCTAAGCGCGATGTTCGTTTTATGCGACGGAATGTTTCTGATTCACTCGCGCCTCGCGATGCTGGAGATCTTCCATGTGACCTTCACCTCCGCATCCTATCTGTTGTTGTTTCAGTTCCTGCGCACCCGCGATCCGGCGGCGGCGCGGCGCAAGATTCTCTACCTGGGTCTCATTTCCGGCGCGGCCTTGGCCTCGAAGCTCGTACTACCCGAGATCGCCTTCCTGTTGGTGAGCGGCTTCTCGATCTATGGCATCATCTCGCGCAGTCCCGGGATTCATGTAACCGATCGCCGCATCATCGGAACTCTAGTTCTACTTCTTTCGGTCAGCTCGGCGGTCTATTTCCTATCCTTTATGCCTAACTACTGGCTAGGATGGTGGGGCGGCGCATGGTCGCTGTTTCACTACTATCACGAAGTCCTGTGGAATCTGGGTCAGATGTCGCTGACGACCAACCCTTTCGTGTCTCCATGGTGGAGCTGGCCCTTGATGTTGCGGGCGCCGTTGTATTGGCATGGCCAGGCAGACGGCGAGATGACCACTGTCATCTGGGCGGGAGGAAATCCGATCCTGTGGTGGACTTCTCTCTGCGCGCTGGTCATCACCATAGTTAGGGAGATCCGAAGTCCAACCGTATCGCGCTCTTTCCTGCTGATTGGATATTTCAGTTACATTGGCGCGCTGTCTGTCTCGAGGCATCCTTTCTTCCTGTATATCTATATGACACCGCTCTACCTGCAATACTTGATGCTGGCGGCGCTTCTGGCTAATTGCTGGAATGGTAGGTGTCATTGGTGGGAACAAGTACTGCTGCTCGTCTCATTGTCACCCGGATGCCTGTTGGGGTTTGGAACGATGACTGGAAGCTTCTGCCTGGTAGGCATCGCGGCGGTCTATGTGATCCTTGCCTGGCGCTTTAGAGTCGAAGCTAAATTCGCCGGCGCGCTGGTGGTAGCGGCGGCCCTCGCAGCTTTCGTCTTTTTCCTTCCGGTCTGGCTGGGGCAGCCGCTCGATCCCGCGGCCTATAACGCCAGAATCTGGCTGCAGGGGCCCGGAGTCGCAAAATGGATGTAGGCAATCGCATCCGCATCGGGCGACTGCGTCACATCATGCGCGGAGTTTGCTCTTTCGCGTTGATGATAGGTCTTCTGCTTCCGGCGGTTAATGGGTACGCGGCTGGGAACCTGCTCGTCAACGGCGATTTTTCCAAGGGCTCCGACAACCAGCCTACGGATTGGAAGAGCGAGAGCTGGATCGATCTCCCTACTACAACCTTCACCTGGATTCCGCCCGTCAGCGGTGAGCCGGGCGAATTGGAAATAAGCAACGCCCAGCTCAACGACTCGCGGTGGACTCAGTCAGTAACTCTGAGTCCGGGACTGTACTACGCCGGCGCGGAAATCTCGACTCATGGAGTGCCGGTACAATCGTGGGCCGGAGCGCTGGTTAGTATCGGGGATCAGTCAGTGGCCTCAATGGATGTCAAGGGCAACAGTTACTCCTGGGATGAGCGCGGAGCATTTTTTACCGTCAACCGTCCAAACACCAAGGTGGATGTGAAGGTGCGCCTCGCGGGTTTCAAGAATTTTGCGGTGGGCCAGGCCTACTTTCGTAACGCGGTGCTCTACAAGCTCGATAGCGCACCGCCCAATGCGATGGTTCTCGACCTCGATGCCGACACCAGGCTATGGGCGGGAAATCCCTGGACCCTGCTTCCGGTCTGGCTGCTGCTGCTTGCGGCAATGGTTGCCGGATGGCGGATGCTAGGTACTTCACCGATCATTTCGGAAGAGTCTCCAGGGGGGCGAGCAGGGTCGGGAGCGCCGGCCCACCGCGAGAAGTGATCTTCGCGGACAGGTCCAAAAAATTTGCGCGCCTGCGAGCGCTGTGTTTCTGTGTCGCATGACCGAAAATTTGTCCGGCCAAACGCGCGCGTCGACGCCGCGCTGGTCGAGCTTCGATACGATCGTTATTTGCGCGATGCTGGCCGCCGCGCTGTTCACCCATTTCTGGCGGATCGGCGTGCCCGACATGCTGGTTTACGACGAACACATCTACGTTGAAGAGGCATACAAATATCTCCGCGGCGAGACTTTTTTCGAGGTTCATCCGCCGTTCGCGATTCTGCTGATTGTCGCCGGCGCCAGGATCTTCGGCTGTCGTGCGTGGAGCTGGCGGGTGGCCAATGCGGTTATCGGCGCCGCGTTGATTCCCATCACCTATTTTCTGGCGCGGCGAATGTTCAATTCGCGCGGCGCCGCGATGTTAGCCGCGCTGCTGGTGCTCTGCGAGGGGATGTTTTTGCAGTACTCGCGCCTCGCCCTCATCAACATCGTCTACCTCACTATGGGAGCGGCGGCGTATTTGGCGCTGTTCCGCTTCATCCAGACCCGCGACCCAATCGATCATCGGCGCACGCTGGTGTGGATGGGAATCGTGCTGGGACTGGGGCTCGGCTCCAAATTCGCGATCCCGGGAATCACCTGGCTGCTGGTAGTTAGTTTCCTTGCCTACTCAATTCTGGTTCCAGCTAATCCCACTGAGAGTGGCGATGGCTACGGGGCTTCGCGCGCCAGTTACCTAGTAGGCGCGATTGCTCTACTAGGCGGTATCAGTGGGATTGTTTTCTTTCTGACGTTCTTACCCAACTATGCGCTCGGATGGTGGAACGGAATATCGTCGCTGACTACGTATTATCATCGCGTGTTACTTGCCAACCGGTTCTATCCACCTCCGCTTAACCATCAGGATTCTCCCTGGTGGAAGTGGCCTTTGATGCTGCGGGCGTACAAGCTGTGGCAGGCGCCGGATGACATGGGGATGTACCTCACGACCTGGGGAGGAGGTAATCCTGCGATCTGGTGGGCCGCGCTGGTAGCCTTTGTTCTGGGTGGAATTCGAGCGGTGCGCGGCGGCGGCCTAAGCTGGATCTTCCTTACCATCGGATATTTGGCCTACCTGGGAATGTTCATCCCGGTGCATCGATCCGTATACCTATACAGTTACATGCCCGCCCTTTACCTCGGCATCATAGCTATGGCGGGTTTGCTCGACGAATGCTGGAAGGAAACCGCACCCGGATGGGAACAAGCGCCCCTTCTGCTGCCGGTCTTCGCGGTGTCACTGCTGGGACTTGGATACCTGAGCGGATCGATTGTAACGGGGTCGACCGTGGCAGGATTCAGCGCGCTGACCTGGATTGGCAAATGGCGCGGCAAATTCGTATGCATGGTTTTCCTCGCGGCCTCGATCGCGGTGTTCTTCTATTTCCTTCCGCTCTGGATTCCGCAACCGATGACGACCGACGCGATTGATGCGCGCATGTGGTTCAGTAATGCGGGACTGGGGAACTGGAAATGAAGCAGTTTTACGAAATCATCCGGCGCTTCGGAATCGTGACTGTCACCGCGACCATCGCCGCAGCCTTGATGTGGATCAGTGTCGGAGCCGCAGCCGCAACAGATAACAGTGGCGAGAACCTCCTGCGCAATAGCGATTTCAAATCAGAGGCCGGTGGTGTGCCGACCGCTTGGACAGTCGATGCGCTCCCGCCCTGTGGATTCAGCTTCCAGTTACATCGACCGTCTGACTCCAATGATGGAAGCGGCGAATTTGAGTTCGACAGCGAAGAACCTTCAGAATCGTCGCTGGCGCAATCCTTGACCTTGACCCCGGGATGGTACCAGTTCACCGCCGAAATAAAGACCGATTCGGTGGGCTCGCAGGGCACCGCGCCGGAGCTGTTCGCCAAGTCACTAACCCTTCCCATCTCGACCAGGAGTCATCCGATGGGATGGAGGAGTGGCTGGCGAACCTATGAGTTGTTGTTCAAAACCGGGCCTGCGGTTCGCGAGGTGGCGGTCGGACTCGCGCTGGGCTCCTGGGGAAGTCCGAACACCGGCAAAATCCAGCTGCGCAATCCGGTCTTGGTGGTCGCCAAAGAACCGCAAATGTCAGCCGAAATAGACGATCCCGAGAAATACGATCTGCAAATGCTCGCGGACTCGAGGTTTCGATCATCGGAAGCGAAGGAAGCGTTTTACCCGGCGAAATACCCTCCGGGTACGCGATGGAGCGTGCTGGCAGTTTATCTCTTTTTAGTGTTGGTGGCGATTTTAGGCTGGCGCGCGGTCTCGCCCCCGGCGCGACGGGACGTAGCTTAGCCGTCGGATCAATTCAGGAGCACTCAACCGAGGCCCGGTAGCCGCGAGTTAAGTGACACCTTAGTACCATAGAGGAGGGAGAACGTTCGCCCCTACAATTCACGCGCAATTTGAAGAAACCCGTGGAATGTAAGGAGCGAACTAATGGAAGGGCTCCGTAACCAACGCTGCTGGTCCCTCATCAAGGTCCTGAAGCCGCTGATACCACTCGCGGTCATCGCGGTGGTGGGTTTTTCTCCGGCGACCAAGGCGGAGGAGGAGGTCCCACACGCCGATCGGCGCACGACCGTCGAGGAGGCTTTCGTGTATGGCTTCCCGATGGTCATGAACTACGCGGTGTTCCACGACTACTTCATCGACCAGTCCTCGCCCTCGTTCAAGGCTCCGCTCAACCAGCTCTATAACACCGCGCGGGTTTATACGCCGCAGGATACCACCATTGTCACGCCCAACAGCGACACCCCCTACTCATTCATCGCGATGGATCTGCGGGCCGAGCCGTTCGTGGTGTGTAACCCGGAGATCGAGAAGTCACGCTATTTCTCGGTCCAGCTCATTGACTTGTACACCTTCAACTTCGGGTACATGGGGAGCCGCACAACCGGCAACGGCGCCGCATGCAACATGATCGCCGGCCCCGAGTGGAACGGCGAAAAGCCTGCAGGTATCGGCGAGGTGTTCCACAGCGAGACGGAGTTCGCGATGGCGCTCATCCGCACCCAGTTGTTTAACCCGGCCGACCTCGAGAAGGTCAAGAAGATTCAGTCCGGGTACCGTGGCGAGACGCTCTCACAGTTTGAGCATAAGTCTGCACCGGCGGCGGCTCCGAAGGTCAACTGGCCGAACATCGACAAGAAGCTGGCCTCCGCCAATCCGTTCGCCTATCTGAACTTCCTCCTGCAGTTCTGCCCTCCGACGGGACCCGCGGCGGTGGAAATTCCGCTGCGGGCGCGTTTCGCTACGATAGGTGTCGAGGCCGGCAAGCCGTTTCCGGTCGAGCAGCTAACCAAAGTGAAAAAAGTCGAGCTGGAGCTGGCCATGAAGGCCGGCGTGGACAAGATCAAGCGGCGGGTCGCGACTTTCGGTGAGGATGAGAATGGCTGGCGGGTCGCAACCCACGGCTTCGGCAACCGAGAGATATACGCGGGGGACTGGACCTTCCGCGCCGCGGTCGCGATGGCCGGAATCTACGCTAATGATCCGGCGGAGGCATTGTATCCATTACTGAAGACTGACAGCGCGGGGAAAAAGCCCGATTGCAAAACCAACCGCTACACGCTGACCTTCCCGGCCGGAGGACTTCCACCGGTCAACGCCTTCTGGTCGGTGACGATGTATGACGGCAAGACGCAGTTGCTGATCGAGAATCCTATCCATCGATATCTGATCAACTCGCCGATGCTGCCGGGGCTCAAAAACAATCCCGACGGTTCGCTTACCATCTATATGCAGGAGGACTCCCCGGGCGCTGACAAGGAGTCTAACTGGCTGCCGGCGCCGGATGGTCCGATCTACATAGCGATGCGCCTCTACTGGCCCCAGGAGGCCGCGCTCAACGGATCGTGGAAGCCGCCCGCCGTACAGCTGGTGAAATAAAGGCGCCTCGACAGAAGCAAATCATCGATTTGCGGCGAGTGCGGCGCGAGCAGGACTCAGGCTTGCTCAAGGTGATCGCGCATTGGCGGGGAAGGGTTGGTGCGCCATTGCAGTTGAAGTTGCTCCGCGCGCTTCAGCCACCCGTTCATCTCCAGAGCCCGGAATTGAGCCGCGGCGCTCTCCAGCAGCATTCGTACATTTTCGGGCGCGCCTTCCTTCGGAGCCCGAATGTACATCAGCGCCAGATCGAAGTCGGCGATCGCGCGTAGCGGTCGTGCGCCCTGCGCGTCGAGCACCTCGCGCGCCCGGGCGAACCATTCGACTGCTTCGTCATAACGGCCTTGCAGCGCACACAGACGCGCGAGCGACAGACGGCTGTCACTCACAGGAGCGCGGAAATCAGGCCCGAGCACTTTCACGCGGATGTTGCGCTCGAGGATCTCCGCATAGGCGTTCGAATTCAGCATCCACAAGGTGGCGGTCCCGATGCAAGCCATCGAGCAATAGGTGCGGTCCCACGGCGCGCCGCGTTCCAGCGCCGCCGGGAGTGACTCGACTCGTTGCAATGCGAGTTCCGGTTGCCCGATCTGGGCCAGCAGATATGACACGTAGGCGTTGATCATCGCGGAAGCCCACTTGCTCTCGGCCCCAGGGCTTTGGATAAATGCGACTGCGGCAGAATTCGCCATCAGCTGCTCCCAGCCTTCATCCGTCGCGTAATGCAGTTCGCCCTCGGCCGCGACCAGGCTGAGGAGGCCTACGCTGCTGGGGGTGGTCATTCGCGCCGACAGTTTGAACGCGCGATCGAGCGCGGCCTGGCCCTCCGTGAAATTGCCGAGTGCGAAATGACAGCGTGCCACATCGCTCCAACCCCTGGTCGCCTTGGCAATCGCGCCACGCTGTTCGTCTTCCCCCGCTTCGATCTGTTGCAGCGGCAGGCAGCGCCGGAAATCGCCGGCCATCATCAGGAGCACGCGCGGCGGCTGCGTGGTGTCCTGGATCACCTCGGCGCGCGAATCGAAGGGGATTTCGAAGTTCCTGGTTTGGAGTTGCTCACGCGGAAGACTTCTCAAAACGTTGTATAGTTCGCGATTTTCGCCCGAATCAATCCGGATGCCGGGATTGTCGGGATCCGCGGCTTCTTTGCGGAAGGTGTCAATTTCGGTCAGGCTGGCCCAGATGAGATCGCGCCGGTCGCCGAGATACTTGAGTCCTTCCGCCGTCATCTCCCACGCCGCGCGGGTGCAACCGGCGCTCAGCATCGTGCGTGCGGTTTGCTCGTAGAACGCGCCCGCCGCCTGAGGACCCTCCTGGGCGGCGATCATTTCTCCCGCTTGGCGCGCGAGCTCCAGCGCCTCATCATGATTCAAGCTCCAGGCCAACGCGATTGCGCGGCGACCGAGCAAGCCAGCGCGGCGCGGATCGTCGGGAGCCAGCAGCTCCAGTGCGATCCTGAGAAAAGCACCGACATCGTCATGGGCGTAAGCAGCCTCGGCATTGTCCGCCGCGGCGATCGCATACTCGGCGCCACGCGGCGGGCGCGTGGTGGTCGCACCGCGCCAGAACTGGTAGGCAATTTCGGCAGCGTGGGGTGCGGTTCGCTCGCTCCAGGCGCGCTCCATCTCTTCGGCGATTTTGCGGTGAAGCCGGGTTCGCCGCAGCGGGTTCATTTCAGCATACAAGGTGTGGCGGATCAGCGCGTGCGTAAAATCGAACTGGTCGGGGTGGGAACCCGGCCGCAGCAACTGTGCGTTGAGCGCTTCATCGATGGCGCCCAGCGCTGCATCTTCGTCGAGTTGGGCGGCGGCCGCGGCGACTTCAAAAGAGAACGCGCCGTTGAAAGCCGAGCCTACCGAGAGCAGCTGGTTCGCGGCTTCTGAAAGTCTCAGCAACCGTTGACCAATTACCTGACGAACCCCTTCCGGAATCCCGAGCTCCTCGATCCTCGAGCTGGTACTCCATCCGGATCCGTCGCGCAGAATCTTACCTTCCTCGAACAGGTGCAGCAGCAGTTCACGGAAAAACAGCGGGTTGCCCTCGGTCGCATTGTTGAAGGCCTTGACCAGCTCGGCGGGCGCCTCCTCATCACCGATCACCTCGAGCAGACTCGCCAGCTCACCGCTCTGAAGGCCACTAAGGGTGATGGTTTCAAAATTGCGGCCGCGGCCCAGAGCGGCCAGCGCCGCCGCAAGCGGATGAATCCGGCTCACCTCGGCATCCCGATAGGCGCCAATCACGAAAATCGGATTGCCGCGGGCGAAGCGCGTAACGTGATTAAGCAGGGCCACCGTCCCGCGGTCAGCCCAGTGCAGATCGTCAAGAATCAGGACCAGCGGACTGGTTTGAGAAATCGCAATCAGGAACTGCATCACGGCGTCGAACAGCCGCACGCGTTCCTCCTCTTTGTCGAGCACGACCGGTTCGGGAAGATCGCCCAGCAAGTCATGCAAGCGCGGCGCAATCCGCGCGATAATCCCCGCGCGCGCGCCGAGTGCCGCGCTGAGAGCGGCCGATGGAGCTGCGCGCGAATAGTCGAGGACTGCTTCGGCGAAAGGCCCGTACGGCGGCTGCCATTCGCCGTCGTAGCACGCTCCGCGCAGCACCACCGCGCCACGGGTGCGCGCCTGATCGGCGAATTCCTCGAGCATCCTGCTCTTGCCGATTCCAGGCTCGCCGCGAATCATCACAATCGACCCGAGACCGTGGACGGCCTCATCAAACCGCGCGGCCAGCCGGGTAAGCTCGGGAGCGCGCCCGACGAATGGCGTGCGATGAATCATCGCGCCAGGATCGTTGCGTTCGTAGAGCACTTCGCAGACGCCCACCGGCTGCTTGATGCCCTTCAACTCGAAATCGCCGAGATCGTGGAAGCGGAAGGTCGTCCGCGCTGACAAAATGTCAGCGACCATCCTGCTGCATAGAATCTGTCCGCCGTCAGCGCGATCGCACAGCCGGCGCGCAATCACGATCGGGGTTCCGAAATAGCCCTCGTCGCGGCGCAGCACCTCGCCGAAATGGATCCCGATTTGAAGTTCGAACTTGTTGTCCCGTTCCATGCTCCGCGTTGCTTGCTGCATGCTGATGGCGGAGCGTACGGCGTCAGCCGTCGAGGAAAAGGCCGCCAGCACGCCGTCGCCAAGCCATTGCAGCTCGCGGCCGCCGCCGGCCTCGATCGCGCCGGTCATCATCTTGTGGTGGGTTCGCACCAGCGCACCGGCCGCTTCGTCGCCGGCTGCCAGCATATAATCGCTGGAATCGATGAGATGCGTGAATAGAAGGGAAATCGCTCCAGACTGGTCCATACCGGATCCGAGCTCATCGCCACCGCTGCTGGCGGCTATACTCGAGCGAACTGCCCCATTTTATCGGAGCAGCCACTACGCGTTATTGGAGCAGACTTGGGCTTCTGCTAGCTCTGCTAATACAATTTGGAGCTATTTGTGTCAATTAGCGCGTATACGCATAATCAAAAGCTCTACCCGGACACATTAGAAGCAGACCGTGGCTCACTTCCGCCAGGACCAGAACTGAAGTTGCGCCTTGCAGCTCGCGTGAGCCGCATCAGGCGAGAAAGGAATTACACCGGGTGAGCTTTTGACAAAGTGATAGATGAGTATATTCGCGTCTATGAAGAAAGCCGGCCCCTTCCGCGAGATCATCAAATGTCATCAAGTATGCTGGGCTCTTCGCGAAGGATCCGATCAACCTCGTCTTTTGAAAGCTTGAACATGCCGGCGGTTCGAGCTACCACGCGAGCGCCCGCAGAGGATTTGCGCGCCAGATGCTACTGAGCGCTTCTTCAATCAACTGATTCAAGCGTTTTCCTTCCCGTGCGGCGGCGGAAACGAGCGCGGCGAAGGAGGTCACGATTGAGTGCCGTCCCGATTTTCCTCCTCATGCTCGCAGTATATTTAGATGAAGCAAACTCTTGTCTAGAAAGTGATATCCGCACCCTCGCCTCCGTGCTGCCGCAAATTCGTAAGCATCTGCAGCGGACCTAACCCCTTACCCCGTACCCCTTCCCTTTAGGGAAGGGGTACAGCAAGAATTGGGAATCTTGTTCGAAAGATTCACAGTTGTTCCGTCGATCGACCTCAAGAATGGCGAGGTCGTGCGACTGCTGCGCGGCGCGATGGATCAGGCCACTGTCTATGGATCTGATCCGGCGGCGGTCGCGCGCGATTTCGAGCGCCAAGGCGCCAAGCTCATCCACGTCGTCGACCTCGATGGCGCCATCGCAGGCGAGCCGAAGAACCTCGATGCGATTCGCGCGATCCGCTCCGCCGTCCGATGCGAACTCGATGTGAGCGGCGGGCTGCGCACGATGGCTTCGATTCGCGACGTCATCGGCGCGGGCGCGACGCGCATCTCGATTGGCTCGGCGGCCTTCCTCAATCCTGCGCTTCTAAAAGATGCATGCGCGACACATCCGGGAAGGATTTTCGGCTCCATCGATGCGCGCGACGGCAAGCTCGCCATCAAAGGGTGGATCGAGACGAGCGCGCTGACGGTCGCCGATGCGGCGGGGCGTTTTCGCGACGCTGGAGTCGTCGTGGCGATTGTCACCGATATCTCGCGCGACGGTACCGAGGCCGGTATCAACGTCGATACGATTCGAATGACGGCCAGGAGCGTGGGCCTCCCGATGATCGCATCCGGTGGGGTCGCGAGGCTTGAGGACATCATGAATCTGAAAACGCTTTTCTCGGAGGGTGTGGTGGGTGTGATCACCGGCCGCGCGCTCTATGAAGGGCGCTTCACGGTAGCGCAAGCAATCGCAGCTTCGCGCTAGGACTTCAATTCTCCGAGGATGAAATCCACTCGTTTCAGAATCGACACCTTGGGAAGAAAAACTAAATCGTGGCCCAGGCGCTGATATGCCGGTAGCAGAGTTTCATACTCTGCTAACGCATCCGCATAGCTATGGGTTCGCTCTGCGTCGGTGCGAAACAGTTCCGGCCACGGCGGCGCGATGAAGACCTTCTTGCTATATCTGAAACTGTGCGCAGCCTTCTTGATGTGAGCTGGAGCCCCATCCTTCATTTGTTCCAAACCGTTGAAATTGTCGATAATCGATCGGTCAAAGAAAACATAGGACCTGGTAGTGGCCGCGCTGATCATGTTATGGATCACGCGCGAGACGCACAGCTCGACAAATTTGTAAACGTCCTTGCTCGGAATACCATCCCCACCGATGAAATTTTGTTCCTTGACGACTTGCCGGCCCGGCTCCGCGAAGACACGATAGCCGCGATTCGACAATTCCCGCAGCAAGGACGACTTGCCGCCGCCTGAGCACCCGGAAATCACAACATAGTAGTCGCGTGCCACCGCCACCGCAGCCGGCGAATACTCATCTTCCAGCGTTTCGAACGTACTCATACGGTTCCTTTATTTGACTGATTGTGGTTACTTGTAAGCATCTGAGAAAAAAGCGATCCATCTGAACGCGACAGCACGACCGACGGGCGAAGCGGGGTATTAAGAATTGATGCGAATCGGCGGGAACGGATGGAATCGTACTTTGTCATCGAAGCGAAAAGCAAATCGAGGTTGAAGCAAATCGTGGAAGTAGGATAATCCGCGTGACTGGAATCAGGGAGGGAATGTCAGTGCGCGATTCACATGTGCTCAGCATTATTCTCGCTGGATTGATTCTACTACCGGGGTGCGGTGGTAGCAGTTCCAGTCCCGCTCCGGCGTCGCAAAACCAGGCGCTATGTTCACAGGCATTCACCTCATCGGCATTCGAGTCGGGATCTTCCACCTCGGGGACATCGCCTTCGGGCGTTGGACTTTCCACCTGCCCGCTGGATGCCAACCGCAACGTCGTGATCGGGACTGGGGCGTGCGGCCCTGACGTATTTGTCGATCAGAGTTTCACTGGCGCCACCGCGCTGGGAACCATCACGGTAAACTCCGCCGGCATTTTGTATTTTCCCGATAATGAGGCGATGCGCGAGCTCGATACCGCGGGCATCCTGGTCAACAGCGGCGGCATCGTGCGAGTCGGAACCAGCAAGTGCCCGGCCGGCAACAAGGCGATCACCGATCAGGATGTTATCAACTTTACAGGCGCGCCGCCGCAGCCATCAATCCCAAAGGGCATTACGGTGATGAGCGGCGGAACGCTCTCGATGTATGGAGAAAAAGGGACCCCCCTCAATATGCGCGCATCAGATGTGAGCTGGACCTACCTTGCGATGCCTGCGGGACCCAGCACACCGGGCGCGAAGGTTCCAGTGCCCGCGGATGGCGCTGACACCATCCGAGTTGGCGGACAGCTCGACTGGAAGGCTGGTGACTGGATCGTAATCGCATCGACGGACTTTGATCCCGACGCGGGTGAATTTGTCGAAATCGCATCGGAGCCTAGATACGACTCCGAGACTAAAATCACTACTATCTCGCTGAAACAAAATCTCGTGAATTATCATTTTGGCGGTGCTGCCCCCGACAATAGTCTCAGCGATCCGAACTGTAAGAATGGCGATGGAGTGGTGGTTCAGGCTTCTTACTGTGAGGGTGCGGCGCAAAACTTCGGCGTCGATGAGCGTGCCGAGGTAGGTCTCGTCACGCGCAACATCAAGCTTACCTCGACGCAGAGCGAGCTTCCTTTCTGGCAACCCGGAGCCACCTATGCGACCGGGGCCATCATTCAGGGTCAGGCACTTGGCGCGTCGGGTTCGCCCCCGGTCGTGACCACCTACCAGTTCAAGGCCACTACCGGAGGAACCAGCTCGGTGAACCTCCCGCCTAACTTTCCGAATGCAACCGGGGCGACGGTAGATGACGGCTCGGTGGTTTGGACTAACATGGGGCCAATCGACCTGCACTGGGGTGGCGAAATCAATATAGCGGGCGGCGCTATCGTTCAGATCGAAGGCGTCGAAATCGAGAATTTCGGCAAGGACAACCGGGGTAGCTCGCCGATTAGTATCAACGGACCCACCACCTTGCCTTCCGCGAATACTGCCGATGGTGACATCGCGGATAACACTATCCACCATAGTTACAATCACGGAATCGTGTTGGGTTCGGCAACCGGCGGAATGCCGCCCAACGGACTGAAGATCACCGGCAACGTAATTGCGCGGGCGGTAGGACACCTATATGACCTCGCCGATGGGACCGCGACTAACATCGCGTTCAGCAACAACCTCGGCGCGGGTGCGATGGAGTATGGTTTCGGAACCTGCAATCCTTCGAACAACTACAATGGCGCCTGCGCCGGCTTGACCGCGGCTCAGTTCGCGGCGCGGCAGATGTTCTGGCTCGGTGACAACCTCGCGGCGGTTAGTCACTATGATGGTTACAACATCCCGCTGACTGACCTAACCACGCCACCGAAGGCCCAGGCACCGGTGTCTGGCTTTTATATCACGAACATATCTGCATCACTGACTGGCAATTCGATCGCCGGATGCCAGGGCAACGGAAACGGTGTCCTGTATCTGCCGGCGATTCCGGTTCAGACTGGTCCGGTAGCAACTTTCATGAATAATCGGGTGCACGGATGCTACGTGGGACTGGACGCATCTTACGGTCTAAGTCCCGGTTATTCCGGCAATCAAAATAACATCCAACCCAAGGACTCATCCAATCTGGATCAACTGACGACCTTCGACGGACTGACCGCGACTAGAAATAGATATTTCGGGACCTGGATGCGTCCCAATTACTTCGTCGTGACCAATTCCCGATTCGCGACCAATCGCGAGAGCATCTCGCTGGTTTCGGGCGGCGGTCCGGAAAGCTCTCCAGCAGGTGAATGGGGCTTGATGGCGAACTCGGTGGTAATCGGCGAGAGCCAGAACAACCCCAATCGATTCGGACCTTGCCCGATAACTCCGACCCAGACGCCTCCCGGGCCGTGGGGCAATGACGGCCTGCACGGATGCAACGGCGACGACTTCGCGGGTCGCGGTTATCCTCAGCCTTACTGGAACGAGTATGGATACATGTTTTATGACGGACCCGCGCGTCTGGACAGCGACCGCTTCGTGAATTTTCTGCAAGACATCGCGAGCATCGGCACTACCGCGGCAGCGATCAAAATTAACTGTGCGACGCCCATCTCCGCTTTTCCGGGACTACTTACCAATGCCGACGCGACCTTTCTTTGCAAATATTCGGCTAGCGCGACGATACCGGGAAATAATGCGAGTAACTCCACCGGCAAGCCAAGTCCGGCCGATTCCGGATTCGTTTATGAAGGTGACGCTGCCTTTGGATGGTTCCAGTCCAACGTCAACAATTATCCGCCCACGCAGTACAGCGAGCACATGATCTTCGAGAACGTTGACCTCAGACATCAGGTCTACACTCAGGAGGTCAACCAGGGACCTTTCGTCGATGGTGATAAGGGCACGGTCATTCTCGATCGCGATGGGAGTCTGAATGGCTACTACGTGGTGACTTCGACTGGAACCAAGATTACAGGAAAGTATCCGATCTCACTCAACAATCTCCCTTTCCTGGGCACTCCCAATTCAGTTGACGAATGCCACGCGAGCGGGCCGCAGGATGAGGTATTTGAGGGGCGCGCGACCGCGCTTATGAGTCCACAGGACTATGCCACCCTCGAGGTGAACGCTCTGACTCCTCCTGCGGCGACGGTAAATTGTCCCGCCAGCGGCAAGCCCAACGATCCCACGTGCCCGTGCATCTCATGGGCCGGCAGTCCGCCTACCCAGATTGGAAACTACAACGCGGCCAACTGTAACCAGTTTCACTTCACTAAGGATCAGAAGGACTATCCTGGCGTGCAGCAGTACGACGTCGACAATCTGGGTCAGGCGACACTAAGCAATCCCTTCAATCCCAGTGGGTTGGAACTCATCTCGTGCGCGCCTGACCATTCATGTATCAGCCTGGCCGGACGCAATCAGACCGGCTCCTACGAACCGAAAGTTATCAATGGCCTTGGATATACCATGCAATCGCTCAAAGGATTTCCATCTTTTATGGATCTCGGGCTGGTCGACGCTACGGCGGCTAACGGAATCTCTTCAGCGCATCCCTTTGGGGTTCGATTGGGGGTTTGTTACAAGACCCAAAATGGTACCAGCCCAGCTTCGGCAAGCGATTTTACGGTGAAACTAGGCCGTAAGTCATGGTCTAACACCGGCGGTAATCTTCCTTTGGTGGCACCATTCCTGTACATGCAGATTCCCACCTGCCAGGGGATCGATTTCTCGAGCCCGCAAAATATATTGAACTGCCCGGCGGCTCCCGCGAACGGTACCGTGGTGACACTTACTGGAATCAACGTAACCTCCGGCAGTCCGCTGCCCGGGACGTTGGATCCGAACTCATTCTATTACGACGCCACCAACGGTCTGCTGTTCCTCTCAGTCCAACAGACCGAGGAAAACGGAATTGGCTCATCGCCGCTGGGGACTCCGGGGTGCAATGGAAACACCAACGACCCCTGCCCAGACCCAAGCGATGGAGAGTCGTTTTATTCGTGTCCGGCCGATGGATGCGGGCTGTACACGATTATGGCAGACAATACCTATTCGCCGAGCGGCCCTACCGTCTGTACGCCGTATGGAGGACCAACTGACTATAGCTTACCCTATCCATCGAATATGAATCAGCTTGCCTATCTGACGGGTGGACATGCCGGGATGCCGGTTCAGTCATTCATTACGCCGATGAACGGAATGAGCTTCGACACGATTTTCTCGAACCCAGCGACTCAGCAATTTCCTCACAACCTGGATGGCAATGAAAATGGAGATTGCACCTTCAAATGATCGAACGAGTATACGGCGGCCGGTCCTATTTGAATTGCCACGCCGCCCATGGTACTTGCGAAAAGATCTGCGGATAGCGAAGGGCGCCCGGAATGGCTATGAGTATGGCGACCAAAACGAGAACCCCGCAGGCAAGGATGGCCGGACGCCGCGCACGATTGACGCTTTGCATGATCGCAAGCGCAAACCATGGCATGAAAGGAATCCAGTAGCGGGGCCCATAGCAAAGACCGGGTCCGGTACCCGAACCGCTTAATAGCACCAGGTACAGAACGAGTGGCAGTGCCATCGGGCGTAGCAGCTTCGCGTCAGGTTCAGGCGAGCGGAAAGCGCGTTCGATGGCGATGAAGGCAATAACCACCCATGGGACGAAGTAGAGCAGGGCATGTCCCGGTTCAAGGAAGGTGTCATATAGCGATTGCAGCCTTGATCCCTGGACCCAGCTGGCATTTCCTGAAATCACCGGTGTTCCAGCCAACCAGTAGTTAAATGCCAACATTGGGGCGCCGCACAAAGCCAGCACTACTCCGATTTTTGCGGCGTTGCGTCGGCGTCCCGCGTATATCTCATTAATGATGAAGGCAATTCCTATCACCGCGAACGGCGGCTTTAGAATTGCCGCAACCGCGGTGGCGATACCGACAAGGATGGGTCGGTCAGTGACGATCGCCCACAGGGCTACTATCAAGGCAAGGCCAATCGTCGCCTCCGGAAAGAACGACCGCGAATACGCCAGCCACGGACTTCCCGCTACCAGTAGTAGGGCTGCCAGCATCGCTCGCGTGCGTCCCATTCCAACCGTGCGTCCCGCGAGGTAGGTCATCAGTGCTCCAAGCCATGAGATCAGCGCGAGCACGATAGCTACTTCTCCTTCGACATCGCCGATGGCGGGTTGGAACGGCGCGACCGCGAGCGCCATTAAAATGGAAAATCCTACCGGATGAGCCGAGACCTCGTACACATCGTCGGAGGGAATGAACTCCGGGTCACAAGGAATAACCGAGTTCGGCGAGTTTTCCGAAGCGAATGCGTGATGCCCGGTGCGCCGATTAACCAGGAGGGTATGATGGTCGAGGTCGTGGCCCTTGAATCGGGCTCCTGCATCCAGGCCGCCCTCGTAAACGCGCTCATAGTCGTCTTGCAACTCGAAGTCACGATCGAACAGTAAGCTGTTTATCAGGATGACGTAGTGGGGCTCGTCGCTTCGAACCGCCGCCGGAGTAACGATCGACAGTCCTGCGCCGGGTACCAGCTCCACTCTGGTTACAGCAAAGATTGCCATCAACAAAACAATGAATCCGAGAACTACTCCCACGGTGCGCCAGGAATCCCGTCGGCCTGATTCTTCAGAACCGATCTTTGCCTGAGCCGGGTCCCATAGCGTCGCACCATCGGCGAACCGGTAGTAGACAAACCCGAGCAGACCCAGGACCAGAACCAGCGAGAGGCTCACCCAATTCACCCCAGCCGAGGGTCGCGGCTTGGGAAGGTCAAATCGTTGCGCGCCGGCCGGAGGTGCCCCGGAAATCCTGGTTAGGGTGAGGTTACGACAGAACACCTTGGTGCGTAGATCCGGCGAAGATAGGCCGCACTGAACCTCGAGCGAATCGGGTCCCCAAACTCGAACGTAGAATTCGTGACGTTCCCAATCCCGATTTCGCCAAAGCGCTGTTACCGAGTATCTATCCTGCTTGACAGCAAGGAGGGCACCACCGATCGGGCCCCCATCTTCAGTCCGCAGGTCGGCGCTGAACTCGTACCATCCTGGCGATACGCTTACGGTCTGCACCCAGGCAGCATCGGCGCCCGGAGCACTGTTGATCCTCAATTCGCCGGGCGTTCCCCCGGGATGAAACCATTCGAAGCTTTCACATCCGCTGCGCCGCGAGGGATGCCATGAATCCGGCATCGAGGAACCGGCTTCCAAGTCGGAGTTATTGAGCAGGTTCGATTGGGCCAACGCCGGAAGCGCGGTGCAAAAGGTCAGGCTGAGCAGGAAAGCCAGCAGGAGGAAAATACGACCTGCGATGATTCGAGCCCAGTTCATCATCAATCGGAAATTCCCACGAAAGGAAGCAATTTTCGCCCACCGTACGGCGCCGACGGAGAGCATAATGCGCGGTGATTCCTCTTACGAACGATTTGCGTGATTTGAACGGACGGAAGCGCATCGTTGCCATCAACCGTTGACAACCGGTCGAACCCCCTAGAGCGGGATCGCTCTACGTAATAGGATCGCTCTACGTAATAGGCAATATCATGTCATGGCCCATTAAGGCTAGCGCTTCGGCTCGATTTGTCTCGCAGCGTTTAATTGTGGTATGAGAAGCCCTTAGTACGCGCTCAAAATCAGGGAAACGATGATGAATGTGCTAAAAAGCGCTAAAAGGGACGGAGAATAACATGAGATTTAGGGTATTGGGGGCGTTGGGAGCTCTTCTGATCGCGTTTGGACTGAGCCCCTCGGCGCATGCACAGCAGATGGGCATGCCTGGTCAGGCTCTTTTCACATACTTTGAGACTACCGAATCATTTACGGTTTGCGGAACGACGACCGCGAATCCCGATGGCTGCAACACCGGGGGAAACGGCGACAACATCATCCGTTTGGTTAATCCCAATGGCTCCGGAAATACCAACCTCGCGGGGGGGAAAGCACAGCCGGTCTGCGCCATGATCTACGTGTTCGACAATGATGAGGAAATGGGCGAGTGCTGTGGCTGCCCGCTTTCTTCGACTCAGTTGGCGACCTTCTCGGTCGAAAAGAATTTGACCTCTAACTGGGGCCTCGCGAACGGAACCTTGGGAGGGGACCACAGCAACGGCGCCATCGCCATCATCGCTGCGGCGCCGAATACGACACTTCTTACCCCGGGGGGCGGCGGTGCGGCTGCCAATGGTGGTTGTGATCCGACCAGCATACCGGGCTACGACGTTAGCACCAACAACAACGTGCTCGGCAGCATTACCCATAATCAGATACTCGACCCGGAGCGCGACGGCCAAAGAGGAATCACAGAAATTCCGCTATCCGACGATTGTAATGGGCAGTTTGCCAACGAGGTCTATCTGCAGATACAGTGCGGCGCGCTGGTTGGTAATGGTACCGGGGGCGGAATTTGTAACTGTCCGACCGAGGGCTAGTTCGTCCCCTTCAGGTTTGCGGATTTTCTCAGCGTCACCGGGCCTATCGTCCGGTGGCGCTCTTTTTTGAGGTTAGATCGCCGCCATCATGCTATCGGAGCGCGAGTCGGCCACCTGGAAAAACAGAAAAAAGACCCTTCACGCAAGCCGCGATTGGGCCGCCTATCGGCCCGGATGAACCTGACTCGGGCGAACTAACCGAGGGCTTTGGTTCCGCGGATGTTTTTCAGGATAAAGGCGATATCGCGCGCGCTGGAAAGATTTCCGAACAGCGATACGGTCTTGAGCAACTCGAGCTCTTCTTCGGTGACGCCATGCGCGGCGAGAAATTCGCCGTGCACGCCGAATCGTTCGAGCAGTTCATTGCGGTTTGACCCCGTCTTGGACGAGGCATTCGCTCCGGCCATACAGTCCCCCTGAGCCAGCCGTTGACCAGCAAATAGTAGGTTTATGCTACAAATGAGTCAAGCGCGGTTTCGCGAGATTTATCCCCTCAAAACGGTTGATTAATGCGTGGTGGCGACGAATTGGGTCCCCGGATTGGAGGTGTTTGGGGCGCCTGCGAAACTCTGTATCACGCAGACCGCCAGGCTCCCGCATTGGCTGCTATTAAGCCCAATCAGTGCGATGGTGCCGCTTCCTGAATTTCCTGTATATGCAAACAGCCCGGCCGGATCGATCGCCAGACCGGTGGGTCCGGTGGAATCGGCCACGCTGGATTGTTGGGTCAAAGCGATGCCGCTGCGCGTATACGGCTGCAGAAAGTTGCCGTTGGTGTTGGCCGTAATTACGTAGTTGAAGCTGCTCCCGTTGGGATTGTTGACCGCGCCGATCCCAAGCGTGCTGCTCGATTGCGAAACACCAAAAGTGTTGCCGTAGACCAGGCCACCGTTGCTTTGGATGGTAAATACCGAGACGACGCCGAAGGTCCGATCGTCCACCAGCAAATAGCTCAGCGTGCTGTCGATTGCGATTGCCATCAGCCCCGGGTTTCCTCGACTGGAACCATTGCTGTTAACCGCCACGCCGATCTGGCTCAGAAGGCCGTTGTTTCCGACCGAGTACGCGTAGATCAGGCCCGCGTTATCGGCGACATAGACCAGGCCGAGCGAGGGATGTGCGAAGACGCTGAAGGGTTGTCCGACGAAATTGCCAATACTGCCGATTAAGCTCAAAGTGCCTGACGAAGCGATCACATATTCGGTAACGGTTTTTGATCCGAGGTTGGTTACATAGACATATGTGTTCGAAGAATCTATCGCGATCATCTGCGGGGTATTACCGGATGAGATCTTTCCGAGACTAGTCAGGCTCCCGAGCACGCCGCTGGTCGCAATGGAATATTGATAGACATTTCCGTCCGCGGAATTGGCCACATAGACCCAGCTGTTCCCCCCACTAACCGCGAGACCGACCGGTCCCTGAGCTGCGCCCGCGCTCGTTTTCGAGATAAATCCCAGCGACCCGGTGTTGGTGTTGCGAGTGAACGCGCTGACGGTACCATCATTGAAGTTGGTAGCGTACAGATATGCGTTGCCGACTGGCGTCGGGGTGATGGTCCCCGAATTGGTTGCAAGCGGAAACAATCCCTTCCCGCATCCGGCGCTAATGCTTAGCGAGGCCGCGACGGCCACCGCGATGGATCCTGCCACGACGAAGCGCATCAACTGCGCAATACTTTTTCGAATCGACAAATCTTCCTCGCTTGCGTTAAGGGTTCACAGGCGAAAGTGCCATCAGAGAGCGTCTACGCCGTCGAATATAATCAAACTCCTCGGGCTTCGACGAACTCGAACCATAAGACGCGGCAACGGAAGATTGGTTGCGATGAAATAGACGGCAGCGACACGATTCCACGTACCACTTCCGGATTACGCCCTCAAGAGTGGCGGGGGAGGCTCGACCCATTCTCGCCGATGCGGCGATCGGCCTCATCAGGATTCATAGGGAGGAATTAAATTCCGCGACGGTGGTCATTTCCCGACCCCCTTCAGCGTCACGATCGTACTGCCGGTGCTCGGGGCGATGACGCTGATCGCCAAGGCCGCCGACGGCGCATTGCCCTTAACGGTTGGGATGAAGGTAATGGGGATGGTAGTCGTCTGGCCTGCTTCAAGCGCGAAGGACCCGGGTGCGACGCTGTAGTTGGAGGTCGTCACACTGGCCCAATCGCCGCTGAGTGATCCCTTGCCGTTGTTCTTGATGGTGAGGCTGGGCTGAATTGTTGTCCCAGCGGGCGCCGTCATCGTAAAGGTGCTGGGAACCGAGAGATTGCCGGTGAGCCCGGTCCCGCTCAAGACGATGCCGAAGAAGGGCTGGGTTGCATCGTTACTGCTGATGATGGCGACTGCCGAGTCATTGGGTACATCGGGCTCGAAGGTGACCGTTTCAGGGACGGATTGTCCGGGCGCGATATTGAATGAGGGTGGGTTGACAGTGAAGACCGAGGCTCGCGAGGGCGGGTCTATCAGCACCTCGACGCTTCCGATGAGATTTCCCTTTCCGGAATTCTTGATGCTGAAGTTCTTGGCGATTGGTTCGCCGATAGCCACCGACCCCACGTTGACCGACGCGGGGGCGGCGATTCTGGCGCCGGTCGGAGCCGGCGTTGGGGTGGCAGTCGCAGTTCGGGTTGCGGTTGTTGTGGGAGTCGTGGTGGCAGTCGCGGTAGCGCTGGCCGTCGGAGTCGCGGTAACCGTTACGGTTGCAGTGCGCGTCGGAGTTGGAACAGGCGTCGGTGTGCTGGTGGCAGATGCGGTGGCGCTCGCGGTTGCGGTACTGGTCGGGGTCGGAGTCGCTCCGGGTACCAGCAGCATCGCTTGAGCCGTTATCACCGCCGAACCCGCAGTGCCGGCGGTGCCCGCGGTGTTGGCGGTGCTGGCGGTTCCGGGATAGGTCGGCGATGCGTTGTTGGCAAAGGGCGCGGGCAGGTCGGCGAAAGCGAGGGCAAAGCCTTCCTTTAGTGAACTGAGGTTGAAGCGCTGATTTAGCGCTCCCGACAGTGTCAGAGTTGGAGCAGTGGGAGCCTGGGACGCGTAAAAATATACCTCCAACTCGTGATTGAGGTTGGGAGTCAGTGAGGGAGCGGAGACCGTGATCGGACTGTTGCCTGCCGCCGTTGCGCCGGAGGAATTTTCGATGGGAACCAGGGTGGTGCCTCGCCATGCCCCCATCACCGCTACCGCAAAATTAGAGCTGATGTTCCACGAGTAGGAAGCAGGCTCGTTCGCACCCGCCACCTTGTAGTAGAGCCAGGAGGTCGCCTCATTGCCGCCGTTTACCGCATCATTGCGAATACTGCTCCAGCCGCTCGGACGAGTCGGTACATCGGAAGCGGTGCCGTCGTATACGACTATCTGCGCGATCATCGTGTCGCCGGCCTCAACCCCCGATGGTAAAGCCACGGTGACAGTAGTCAGTGCGGTGGTCGAATCGGTCAAAGGCCCTGCGCCAACGAAAGTTATATTGGGACTCGGTGTCGGTGCGGGGCTCGGGGTGGGCGGAATGGTGGCGAAGAGGTATGCCGATTCAAAGGTCTGCACATCGGGCGAACCCCACCCGCTGGCCAGATCGTAACCGGGGGCGGCAGTGAATCCCGCCACCCCGTTGAAGCTATTGTTTCCCATTACGACATCGCGCAAACCGGAACTCGAGGCGTTCCCAAGACCTCCGAGTTGATAGATGCGGGGATTCATGGCTCCCAGTCGGTAGGGGGGTCCCGCGATCTCGGCGATCAGCTTCGACACCGCTGCCCACATCGGGGTGGAGATGCTGGTTCCACCGATGCAACAGGTTTGCTCCGGAACGCCCGATCGATCCGTTACCCAAAAGAAACCGGGAGTGGCATTGCTGGCCGCCATTGCTACGTCTGGAAGGTCGCGTACACCGTCACCAGGAGTTACGACGTTCTGGTATGACGGCTTAGCAAAGAGCGTGCTTTGGCCACCGCCAGTCGCTCCCGCGCCATTGTTCCAGGCACTTTCGGGAACGTTGCCTACGTCGTTACCGTTGGCGTCGTAGGTAGGAACGAACTGCGTTCCGCCCACCGAAGTGACGTAAGGATTTGCCGACAGCTCGCTAACATTTTTGGTCGATGCGGTCACGCAGATATTCCCTTGACTGACCAGGCCGGCAGAACCCCAATCGCCCGCGGCGGCGAAGACTGACTGTCCCTGTGCGGCGGCCTGGATGAAGGCGTTACCAAGGGTGGTGGTATAAAAAGACGGCGCGGCTCCGCAGAATGCGTAGGTGAAGCTGACTACGCCACAGGAGTTATCGCTGACCGCTCTCAGCAGTGAATCGGTCAAGGGATCGATTTTCTGGAACTGCGAATTGCCGATATAGATTGCGATGCCAACGCCGGGTGCCACGGAGTGCGCCCATTCGATGTCGACCAGGGCTTCGGTCTCGTCGCCGTTGATCCCGGGACTGGAGGTATCGGCAAAGACCCGGCCCAGGATTGCATTCGGTAGGTTGAAGCTCTGATCGAAGGTCGAAACCGAAGCGTCCAAATAATCCGAATCCTGAATAGTAGCCAGGCAATCACCGCGACTACCATCAATCGCACCGTTGATTGGCGGGGTTTCATCGTAAAACGTCCATATATCCCGCGGAGCAAAAGCCTGTTGGCTGGCGGCGGGGCTGCTGTCTTCCGCAGGCCCGGACAGCGCGGCTTTCGAGGCCGACCGGCTCGACAAAACTACCGGGGATTCGCCGACGCTGTTCGAGGCTTGCTTCAAAACAGCCTCCTGGCTCGGAGGACGCGTGCTAACCCTCGTCCAATGACGCAGGTTATCGAGCCCATCGATCGAGCCGATAACGTCCGCGAAGCGCGCGGGAATTTGAGGCGCCACGGTAGTCGAGTATCGCGCGCCATCGGCCGAGGCGGCCAGGCTAGTTGCGAAAGTTTCTTCAGCTTGCGCGACGGTAGCGGCCGACGTTATTCCGCCATTCGATGACTCTACGACGCGCAAGCCGTGTTTCGAGAGCCATTGCGAGACCGCCTTTACCTCGGCCGGGGTGCGGCCGAATCTTGCGTTGAACTGCGCGGGGGTCAACCAGCGATGATAATCCGGCGAGGCTGGATCCTGGAGATCCTTCAGAAGTTTAGAGAGCGCATCGCGATTGCGCAGCCGAAAGGAAATATGAAGGGTGAGCGGGCGAGTCGCCGCCGCGGGGGCCGACAGACCGGCGGCCTGAGGTGGACGATTGTCGTCCAGCGTCACTGTCTGTGCCAATGACGATCGTGCCGCAAGAATGGACATGACTACGAAAAGCGTAGCCACAAGTCCATAGTGCGGTGTGCCGCGGCTTAGGCCAGAATTTTTCATACTTGAGGGTCCCATCGGAACCCGTCTCAGTCTCGTTGTCACCGCGAACGCCGTAACTTCTTTCCGAGGTCGGGATTCATAGGGCGGCGCGAGGCGGCACTTTACCGCTTTACTTACCAACTCCCTTCAACCTTACCACCGTGCTGCTGGTGCTCGGGGACATGACTGAAATGGCCAGGGCAACCGAGGGAGCATTGCCTTTGACGCTCGGACTGAAAGTAATCGGGACCGTAGTGCTCAAACCCGGCGGAATCGTGAAGGGCTGGCCGGTGACGTTGTAGTTCGCAGTCATTAGGCTGGCCCAGGTACCGCTTAGTTGTCCCTTGCCGGTATTCTTGATCGTGAGACTGGGCTGGATACTCGTCCCAGCCGGCGCCGACATCGTAAAGGTGGCCGGAGCGGACAGCTTCCCGGCCACACCGCTGCCGCTGAGAACGACGCCAATCGTCGGCCGCGTCGCATCGTTAGTGCTGATGATGGCAAGTGCCGCATTGACCGGCGTATCGGGCTGGAAAACTACCGATTCGGGCAGCGATTGCCCGGGCGGTATGTTGAATGTGTTCGGGGTGACGCTGAAGACCGCACTTCGCGACGGGGGATCGATCAATACCTGTATATTCCCGAGCAGATTCCCCTTTCCGGAGTTCTTGATACTAAACCCCTTGCTCGTTACCTGCCCAATCGCCACCGAGCCCAAGTTCATACTTGCCGGGGCGACGATTCGCGCACCGCTTGGAAGCGGGGTCGCGGTGGCGGTCGCAGTTGGAGTCGCGGTGGCCGTGGGGGTGGCAGTTGCGGTGGCCGTCGCCGAAGAAGTAGCGGTCGGCGTTGGAGTTGATGTGGAGGTCGGGGTAGAAGTCGCGCTTGCAGTAGCCGTCGCCGTCGAGGTCGGAGTGGAGGTGGCAGTGTTGGTTGGCGTCGCGGTGGGGGTCGGAGTCACCGACGCGAGCATAAGTTGAAATGCTCCGCGGCCATGAGTGCCGGCATAGATTACTCCGGATGAATTTTGCGCCAAGTCGTAAATCGGGACAGTGGTCAATCCGGAATTGAACGATTGCCAGGTGTTACCGCCATCCGAACTGTGAAAGATGCCGATGTCAGTTCCAGCGAAGATGCTGTTACTACACGGAAGTCCGCCGCAGGTCCCACTGGTGTCGTTCGCATCAACCAGAATCTTGAGCACCGGAACGTCGGGCAGCCCGTTGGCGTTTTGTACGATCGCGCCGTTTGCGATACCGTTCCCGTCGGCTTCGCTCCAGGTTTGTCCGAAGTTGACAGTTTTGTATATATGTCCAACTTGCGTGTCGGCGGTAAACCCGGAAAGTGCCAGATAGGCTACGTTAGAGTTGTGCGGATCGGGGGCGATTCCGGTGGCCTGGGTCGACAAAACCCCCAGAGGGCTGGTCTTGATAAACAGAGTTTGCAGACCCTCGGTCACGTCGTTCCAGAAAGCTCCGTTGGTATGAGCGCTGTCGAGCTCGGTTTCTGCCTGGGTCGTGTTGTTAACCGCAAAGGCGACTGTTCCGTCCAGATCGCTCATCGCGACTGACCAGGCCGGGTTACCATTGTGGCCGTCGACCGGACCGAACTCGAGGTCTTCGATTGCGCAGGCCGACGTATCGCAAGCAGCGCCTTCCAAGGTTCCGTCGGAAGTCAGGTCCTGATCGGTCTGTTGCGCCCAGTGGGCCATCCCGTCGGTCGAGACGTAGACCGAATGCGCGCCGAACCAAACCCGATGTGCGACCGTAGGGTCAACCGCGAGCGGAGGATAGAAGGTGGAACCGGGATCCTCGGTCACCTTCAACAAATTCGTCAGATTAGGCGTCCATTCCTCGTCGGCGACGTTGCAGGGTGCGACGCCGGGGGTACTGCACCAGGTGTGCCCACCATCCGAGGAGGCCGAGACCAAATCACCATTGACCTGATCCAGAGAGAAGTCATGGTACAGGTAGTTAGGATCTTTCGCATCGTAGAATGCGAAACCACCGTCGCCGCTCTCGCTGTTGGGCGCCGCCCAGTTGCCCACCGACCCGCTGTAAAGCTGAGTACCGCCGCTCTGGAAGCCCGCTATCAGTAGCGATGAATTGGTGGGATGCGGTCCGATGCCCTGGATCAGACCGGCATTGATATTTTGATTGAGCGACACGAAGGTCGGAGTGGTGCTGGTGGAAGAGAACATGAACAGACCACCGTCGGTACCGGCCAGGATTTGATTGTTGGCCGGGTCCCAGGTCAGCGCGTGCAGGTCGGCATGAATTCCACCAGTGGGAGCTAGGAAGGTCCAGTTATGCCCGAACCCGCTGGACCCGTATAGACCCACCCCACCAAACCAAACGGCCCCAGGATTGGTGGGCGATACCACCATCGCCTGATCGTAGAATGACTGGGAGAAGTTGCTGGGATTGCTGCCGTCGATAGTAATTCCATTGGCGGCAAACTGAGGGACGGTGGGCGTCAGTATGGTGGCGGGGTCCCAACTCGAACCGCCGGTAAACGACACGAATAAGTCAATGTATTCGGCCCCATCCGCAGCCCCTACCATCGCGTAGACCACGCCCGGTGCATTGCTCGGACCCAGCGGTGGTCCCTCCGGAGGACCCACCGCCAGGCTGTCGCGCCCCTGGCCAACAGAACCCGTTAGAGCGGCCCCGGTGAAGGTTAGACCGCCATTGTTCGAGTAATAGACGTTCTCGCCGTCGATCGCGACGTACACATTCTTTGGATTGCTGGGGTCGATCACCACGTCGTCGGCTGGGCATGGCGCGGTGCCGTCGCCAATCAAATCACAATTGTTGAAGAGGGATTCAGGGTATTGCGACCAGCTGCTGCCACCATTGGTGGACAACCACAACCCTGCCTTACTCGCATCGGTCTCGAAGATTCCAGCGTCCGCCCTGCTTCCGCTAAACCCATTGGTAGTGCCTGCGAAGATGCGTGGGGTACCCGGCGTGGTGCTGGTGTCGATCGCAAGCGAAGTGAATGAGGCATGGTCAAAGGTTCCGGTCGGCCCGACTGGGGTCCAGGTTTGCCCCAAATTGGTGGACTTGAACAGGCCGGATCCGTACAACGAATCGATCGAACCGTTGCCTTCGCCGGTACCTACATAAATCGTACTTGGAGAAGTGGTGGTATCGAGAGCGATCGCACCGATCGCCTGGGTCGGCTGACTATCGAATACGGATGTAAAGCTCGCGCCGCTGTTGGTGCTGACCCATAATCCACCGGAAGCGGCGCCGGCCACGATCAGTCCGGTCGCGTCCGCCGCAACTGAGGTCAAACGACCAGTCATCGCGGTGGCGGAACCGAGGACGGAGCCGGTGAAATTGGCGGTTTCGGACATCGGCTGCGGGCCGATCGACGACCATGAACCCGAAATACTAGCGGCAGGCGTACCCGCTCCAAATACCGCGGCGGGGGCAGCGTTCGAGGTTGCGCCGAGTCGGGCATGAGCCGCCTGTTCCATCACACGCATTTTCGACACCGCTTGCGAAATCGCGTGCTTGGGCACTCCAAATTGCAGACCGTGGCGCGAGGATAGGAAACGTTCCCGTCGGAGGGCCGCGGGTTGATGGTCCTCTTGAGGAGTTTCATTCTGGCGCGCTGCGACCTTCCGATCTGCGGAATCGGCCTCGGCACGGAGGATGGAAATATCGCTTTTGTAGGGGGCGAGAAGAAGAACTAGCACAAGCGCCAAGGTAAACGCCTTCGACGCGCCCGATGGAAATTGTCCGGAACTCATTGACTTAATCTCTCGTAACGAGCCGTCGCAGCAATTCGATTTTGCCCAAACCGGATTGACACGCTCTTAATAAACGGATTTCGAGCCCATGCGTCGCGATTCCACGCTTTATGTGATCGTTTTTCAACCACATCGACGATCGCGAACAACACGCGAGACTCCGCGATGTCTGCCACGCCACCGAGGTCGTAAAACAGCGCTCCCCTTTTGACTCACTTACGCTACTTTGAACTCGTTAATTTATCAGAATGCTGATCAGCAGTGCAAACAATTTTGCCGAAGCAGCGAAAAAACACCAATGCCGAAGTTGAGCTTCATGATAAAATCGCCTTTACCGTCTACGGTTCGCAACTAGCTGCCATTTGCCTAATTATGCAAGTCGATATTTTAGGATGACTTTGCTGCCGCGCCAAGTTAAAAGGATGCGCTTGATCGTGCGTGGGCAGATAGGCTTTGAATGTAGGCTCAATAGGTGAAATTTGGTCAGCGGAGAAGAACAAAGGGCGAGGGAACAGTGGTTGCTTCGGTTCTCCGATTGGCCACATTCGCGGTTTTTTTTCCCCGCCGTCCTCGCGGCGATGACCCTCGCGATGTTCGCGAAAGTATTGCTTGCGGGTGGCGATCAAACTCTATCGCACCTGGGAACTGATCTTTCGGCCGAGTTTGTCTATTGGCGGAAATTCGGATTCGACCAATTGCGGGCCGGGCACATCGCATTATGGAATCCGCACGTATTTAGCGGAGTGCCCTTCATGGGCGGATTTCAGGCCGCGCTGTTTTATCCATTCAACTGGATCTACTTGGTTCTCCCGCTCAGCACGGCAATTAACTGCGAAATCATATTGCACGTTTTTCTGCTGGGCTGGTTTACCGCTGCATGGTTACGACGCTATGCGCTCCATCCGCTGGCAGTGCTGCTCGCCTGTGCCGTTACGATGTTTGGAGGGCCGTACTTTCTTCACATCTATCCAGGGCACCTCGCGACCCTCGACGCGATGGCATGGATCCCGTTGATCCTTCTCACCCTCGACGAATTGATCGACCAGCCGACGGCGGGATGGATCTTGATCGGAATTTTTGCGTTCTCAATGCAATTCCTCGCCGGCCATCCGCAGACACTCTTCAACACGATCGTGACCTGCGTTATCTACGGGACGTTGCGTTTTTGGCGAGCGGCGTATCGCCGGCAAACCATTCTCGCGATCGCGATCATCGGCGTTGCCGCTCTCACGATTACCGCGGTGCAGCTTTGGACGGGAATCAACGCATCGTCGGAGGGCACGCGCCAGGGCGGCGTACCGTTCGCCTTCGCGGCAATGTTTTCCTTCCCGCCCGAGAACTTCCTGACCCTGGTGGTTCCCGGCCTGTTTGGGAATATGACTGACTTGCCCTACTGGGGCCGATGCTATTTGTGGGAAATGTCAGCCTTCATCGGACTCACCGGCCTGGTGATGGCGATATTCGGAACCACGGTGAGGTTTCCGGGACGTGCCATCTGCCTTGCAATGGTTGCGGCGGCAATTCTCCTTGCGCTAGGCAATCACACGCCTTTGTTCGTGCTTCTCTATCGTTTCGTCCCCGGCTTCGATCACTTTCGGTCGCACTCGAAGTTTCTGGTTCAAGCTACGCCGTTCGTGGCAATTTTAATCGGCCAGGGGATGAATCAGGTGCTGCGATCGTCACACCGTACCAGGTTGGGAGCGGGACTGGTTCTGCTCCTCAGCCTGAGTGTCGGAGCCGCGGGGATATGCTTGCGGTATGCTCCAACTCTCCCGTCGGTCCAGGCCGGTTGGGAACAACTAATGGCCGCGATTGCGGCTACCGGCGAATCCTATCTGCCTTCGGGTAAGTATGCGGACTCCGACTTCATCGCGAACGCAGCTTCCTTTGCGGGCGCACAATGCCTGGTCGCGGCGGCGATCTTATTCGCGATAGCCTTTCTGCTCTATTTTCGCGCGCGCTATGAGAAGGCGGCGTTCGCATTGGCGATTCTCGGGATCGGCGAAGTTTTCCTGTTTGCTAACTCTTCGATAGCGACCTTCTCCCTGGCGGACACGGTTCCGACTTCGGTGCGTGATTTCATCGACGCGAATCCTGGTGACTACCGTATCCTGGAGCTTCCCGACCCCAACGGCGCGATCGCAATCGGCGCCAATGACATTTGGGGTTACGATCCGATGGTGCTCGGACGATATTCGCAGTTCGTGACCTATTCGCAGGGCGGCAATCCTGATGAAGCGGATATGTATGTGGGTTTTTCGCGAGTCAGTCGAATGCTTGAATTGCTGCGTTTGCGCTATGTTTTCCGCCATCAGATGCTGGCTTCGGAAACCAGGAAAACGCTTCCGCACCTTCTTCTTCTCGGCGAATGGGCGCAACCATCCGATCGTAATGAGACCCTTATCTCGTTAAATTCATCGGAGTTCGATCCCGAGCGGACCGTAATCCTGGAAGGCAATCCCGATCCGCAACCCGTTTCAGCCGAGGATTCGCCTGGGACGGTGCAATTGGTTCGAAGCAGTACGGATTCGATGACTATCTCTGCGCGGGTGACCCGGCCTAGTCTGTTGCTCATCACTGACTGTTACAGCCGCTACTGGCGAGCGTCCGCGGAGGCGGGAAGTGCCCAAAAACACTATACTGTACTCCCGGCGGACTATACTTTGATGGCAATAGCGCTCTCGGCCGGGGAGCACCTAATTCATCTCGAGTATGCTCCCCCTGGATACGTGTTAGGCCGTTGGGTTTCTCTTACTGGGGTAGTCCTTTACTTATCAGCAGTCGGATTGCTTCTTTGGCGGCATCGAAGACGAATGCCGGCTCGCAACGAACTTTAGCCGGGCGCCAACGGTACTACTTTGAACAAGTCATCCAGATTTGCGATTGATGGCGGCTCCGGGCGCGAACCAAGCGGGATCACCACGATAAGTCTAGCTTCTCAAGATAGTGCGGATTCGTCCTTTTGGTCACGACTAGGACCTCGAGTGGGAAATGTTGCGCTGAAAATAAGAGCCGCCTCGTCTGGTCAGATACCTCGCTACCTCGTGGTCAGCTTTTTTGTGATCCTACTGGTAGGATTCTGGGGGATAACCAGGATTGAATTGCTTCCGGATTGGACCGTGCAAGTTGTTTCCCCTCACGTCACTACCGGCGATGAGCCTCATCATCTGCTGGTCCTGAACAGTATTCTCTTTGATCACGATCTGGAGCTACAGGATGACTACCAGCGAGCTCAGACCGGATTGGATGCGGGAGGTATACCGCTCCCCGACCATCACACCATCATAGTCAACCGACGGACCGGCGAGCACGGCACCTGGTTCGAGCATCACCTGGATCCGGATTTAGCTCCTGGTCCAGATGTGTACGAAGTTTCCTCGCATCCGGTAGCGTATCCCGCGATGCTGGCGGCTTTAATTTTCCCCTTTCGTCCGAAGATGGACGATGTTCAGGGCGACGCCAGCCTGGTTATGGTACTGACCTGTTGGCTGGGTGCGATCTTCACTTTTCTGTTGGCTCGAAAAGTCGGAATGGGACGCGGCTATGCCCTTTTCGCGACCGCGCTTTTAGCTTTCGCGAGTCCCTGGCTCGCGTATAACCGTTCGTTCTTTGCAGAACCGGTCATCGGGTTGACCGCGGTGATCGCGCTATGGGCGCTCGACAGCGAACGTCCAATATTGGCGGCCACTGCGGCAGCCGCGGCGGCTATCTTCAAGCCCCCGATGGCAATCATTGGCGGAGGTTTCGTCCTCGATCGACTCCAGAAAAAGCGCTGGCACCAAGTCATCGTGATACTCGCGGTGCTGGGAGTTTTTGGCGTTGCCCTGGTGAGTTTCAACTATTGGCTTGCGCGAACGGCGATGATTTCCGGCAACGTGAGCGGCCCTTGGCCGTTTGGTTCGAATACGGCGCACGACTTTCATCGCTTGGGTGAGACTTTTATCGGGAGTGAACACGGTCTGTTCATCTGGGCGCCGTGGACCATCTTCGCGATTTTTCCGATTGGACAAGCCTTTTGTTCAATAAGAGGGCGGCCGGCATTCCTGCGCGAGATGTCGCTGCCGATGGCGATGCAACTTGCGGTGCTGGCCGCTTCGAACTTCCCGGTGGGGACCTGCCTCGGGCCGCGCTACTGGATACCTTTTTTACCCTGGATGGCGGTCGCCGCAGCCTACACATTTCGGTCGACTGGATGGACCTGGAGAACCGTTTTCCTCGCGCTAGTGATCGTCAGCGCCGCATTCTCGATTTTGGGGGCGCTTCGATACCCGCAAATGTTTTCCCTGTCGCCTTGGTATCTATGGCACACCGAGCTATTCGAAGGCGGAAGCTATCTCTTCTAACAAATTGGAATTCTTCGGAGCTTTGTTCCGATTGCCCAAGATGACCTCCGGAATCGGACTGTCGGGATAGACAAATGGTCGGATTCATAGATCGGAAAATTACGATTAATGGGGGCGCTGGTCGGCTCGCTTCGGTCCGGCGAGGCCAATTCGGGGGCGCGAGGGACTCGATTCGCCTCATTTCGAATCAGCGGCCCAGAACGGCACACAATTGCCGACCTGAAATCCCTCTCTCTGGAGTTCGGGCGAGGTCTGCCGAACGGCCTGTAGCCAAGGGATTTACCGCCTGCCCGTCATCCCGGAACCTGTGCAACCAAGGCTGCAACCCGTTTCCCGGGAGCTACATTGTGTGTCAGAATTATACATCCAGACGATTTTTCCTACATTTTTTTAGGGCGCGCTTTTTGCGAACAACCCACCTGTACACGTTTTACACACGGTTCCGCACGGGGCCGCGCTGCCCGGGAGCAGTCGCCCTTCGCTTTGCGATCGATGACACGCAAGCAGGAGGCGACGCTACGGGGTGAGCTTTAAGGGGGGGAGGACAATGAAGCGAGCCCTTTTTTGGGACGTTGGGCTGGCCGCAACTGCGATATCGGCATCCGCGCCGCCGGCATTTGGACAAGTGCCGGAACCGGCACTATCGCTTCGTGATTCCTATTTCACGTCTCCCCGGTACCCTGACCCTGCTCCTTTCGCGCTCCCTCGCCGAACCACTTCGAGCAATTCTTCCACGATCGGCAAAGGGTCGGTGGGCCGATGAGCGCCATCGACGGAACCGGAACCAAGAAAAATCGTGCGGGTATGCACTCGCTGGTGGGACGCTATTTCGCGACGCTACTAGCCATCGTGATGGTCGGATTTTCGGCCGGCGCCGCGCGCGCGCAATCGCTGAGCCTCGTAACCTCGCAAGCCGGGCTGCAATCGAATGACAACGTATCCTGGGCTCAGCTGGGTTCGAATGGATCGTCGTTGCAGTCGAGCTTCAACCTAACTTCGGCCAACGATAATAACCCGATCACCGTCAATCTGAACGGAGCAAACAGTCTTCTTGCGGTGAGCTGTCCGGCGTCGTCGTGTAGTTGGGCGGGAAGCGGAATGGTCGCCGGTGATACGCTCATCTGGACCTCGAACGGCAGTAACGGTGGCAATGGGCCGATGACTGTGACCCTCGGGCACCCCCAGGCAGCCGCGGGCGCGTTCATTCAGGCGGATGGTCCTTCACAATTTACCGCGCAGATCCAGGCCTTCACCAGTTCGGGCGCTTCTCTGGGAAGCTTCACCGAAAGCAGCGACGCCAACGGCGATGCAATCTTTATCGGCGTGCAGGACCACGCGGGAGCTACGATTTCCTCGGTGGTCTTCAGCCTGGTGAGTTCACAAGGACCAACCTCCGACTTTGCAATCGACAGTCTGCTCCTTAGCGGACCGGTGTTACCTACTCCGACCGCGACTGTCACTCCTATTATTCCGACCAAAACTCCGACCGCGACACCGACTGCAAATGTGACTCCCACTGTAACTTTGACGGTGACGCCGACGGCAACCGGTGTGCCCACGCGTACCGCGACGCCGACGTCGACCATCACCGCTACCAGGACCGCGACGGTTACCGCGACACCTACTCTAACGGCGACATTGACTGCGACTGCGACGGCGACTGTGGTACCAACTATTCCAGTACCCACTCCGACCGCGACCGCGACCGCGACGGCTACGGCAACTGCGACGCCGACCGCTACGATGACTCCTACTCCGACTGCGACACCTACTTCGAGTATAACCTTCGTAGGAGCGGGTCCGTTAGCGGACTATAGTACTGCGGTAACGACGGTGACTATCGGCTTGCCGGCCGGCGTTCAGTCGGGCGACACGCTGCTCGCTCAAATCATCGTCTACGATGGCAACGCCTCAGATGTGCCGACACCGCCGAGTGGTTGGACGAGCATTCGTCACGACTCAATCAGCAATGGTCTGCAGGAGACCTCGTGGCTCTACTATAAGACTGCGGGATCGAATGAGCCTGCGTCTTACGGATGGAACATCAGTTCAAACTGGGCAGCAGGCGCGATGGGGGCTTGGAGAGGCGTTTCCACCTCGCCGGTGGACAATACTTCGGGAACGACGGCTGCGGGTGCGCTTCAGATTATTGCCTCGGCACCATCTCTGACGCCGGGCAACAATGATGAACTGCAAGTTTACTTCTATGGCTCTCAGTCACATGTGGGTCCCGTGATAACGTCATCCAACGCAGTGAATCAGCGTTTCGACGCGAGTTCATCGAAGGAAGGGTTTGCGCTCGCCATTGCCGACCTTGCGGCGCCGTTCGCTGGCAATCCTTCGGCGACTTATCCCGCGACCGCCAGCATTTCGGGTACCGCAGTGATGACGGCTCAGGCGGTTCTACTACTGCCGGCGTCCCTGAGCCCGAGTCCGACTCCGACTGTGGCCACTAAGACCGCGACTCCCACCCCAGTCGCTACTACAACCGCCACGCCTACTGCGATTGCGACCTTCACTGTGGGGGCGCCGGCGCCGACTCCAACCACGCCTCCTACCGCGATCGCAACCATGACCGCGACCGCGATTGCTACGCCGACCGCGACCCCGGCTTCGAGTATCACCTTTGTAGCGGCTGGTCCGCTGGCTGACTCCAGCACCGCAGTGACCACGGTTTCTGTCCCGGTGCCGGCAGGTATCCAGTCGGGCGATATCCTACTCGCTCAGATACTGATTTATGATGGCAGCGCGTCAGATGTGCCGTCCGCTCCGAACGGTTGGACCAGCATCCGTCATGATGCGGCGACCGACGGCAACAAGGCGACCTCATGGCTGTATTACAAGGTAGCGGGGGCGAATGAGCCTTCATCTTATGGGTGGAACATCAGTTCCAACTGGGCTGCGGGTGCGATGGGTGCGTGGCGAAGCGCTTCCAGTTCGCCGATCGACAACGCTTCCGGCGCGGGGGCGTCAGGCGCCAGTCCGGTTTCCGTGACCGCTCCGTCGCTGACCCCCAGCAACAACAACGAGCTACAAGTAAACTTCTATGGCTCGCAGTCAAGCGCTGCTCCAGTCCTCACGTTGTCTGCGGGCCAAAATCCACGCTTTAACGCGAAATCGTCGAAGGAAGGATTCTCGATCGCTTTCGCGGATCTTCCTGCTCCGTCCGCCGGGAATGCCTCGGGCAGTTATTCCGCTACCGCGACGATCTCCAGTGGCGCCGCTTTAACGGGTCAGGCCGTCATGCTGAGAGCTGCGGCGCAAAGCGGCACCCCAACCCCGACGGGGATCGCTACCACCACCGCGATTCCGACTGCCGTACCAACCATGACATCGACGGTGGTTTCGACGCCGACTGCTACGAATACTACTGTAGCCACACCGACCGCGGTCGCGACCCCAGCTAACGTGACCTTTGTTGGTACCGGAGCGTTGGCGGACTTCAGCACCGCAGTAACTACGGTAACAGTCGGGTTGCCCTCAGGTGTTCAGTCGGGCGATTTCTTGCTCGCTCAGATCATAGTATACGACGGAAGCGCCAGCGACGTGCCGGTGACTCCGAGTGGCTGGACCGCGATCCGGCATGATAGCGCCAACGATGGCAACGAAATAACCTCGTGGCTCTACTACAAGGTCGCGGGGGCGAATGAGCCGTCATCCTATGGATGGAACATCAGCTCGAACTGGGCCGCAGGGGTGATGGGTGCCTGGAGAGGGGCCTCCGCAATCGACAATGCTTCGGGACTCGCAAGCGCGGGAGGAAGTCCGGTTACCGCCGCTGCTCCATCACTTACCCCAGGCAACAACAACGAGTTCCAGGTTTACTTCTACGGTTCACAGTCCCACGCGGGACCGCAAATTACAGTTTCGAGCGCGCTAAGCCAGCGCTTCGACATCATCTCATCGAAGGAAGGCTTCACCATCGCCGTTGCGGATGCCGCGGCGCCTTCCGCGGGTAATGGGTCGTCTACCTATCCTGCCGTCGCGAGCATGTCCGGCACCGCAGCGCTGACGGCGCAGGCGGTGCTGCTAGTTCCTGCGTCTGCGCAAGGCTCTAACAAGTAGCACTCACACACGCCGCTCCCCTCGACCGGATTACCGTTGAGAGGAGCGGCGCGCGGGTAACTGCCGCCGTGCTTGCGGAGTTAGCGACGAGATGAGAAGCTCCCACACCATGGAGGCTCACATCTCAGAGCCGATTCGTAAGCTGCACGGCCGATTCGTTCGCCGCAGTCGAGCGGAAGTTCTCGCGCAACATCTCGCCGAATTGGTTCCCAACGATGCCGCGTCGCTTCTCGATGTCGGATGCGGCGACGGACTTATCGACCAGGCAATCCTAGCGCGGCGCAGCAATCTGTTGATCGAGGGAACCGATCTGTTTCCGCGCCCGGAAGCGCTAATCCCGGTACGTCCGTTCGACGGGCTTACCCTTCCTTACCCTGACCAGAGCTTCGATGTGGTGATTTTTATTGATGTCCTGCATCACGCCTCGGATGCTACTGGTCTGTTGCGAGAAGCGGCACGGGTAGCGCGCAGGTGCATCCTAATCAAGGATCACTTTGCGGAAGGCCTGCCCGCGCGACTGGTCTTGCGCTTTATGGATTTGGTCGGGAACGCCGGCTACAGCTTCGCCTGGTCGGCAAGCTACTGGTCGCAAGCACAATGGCTGGCGACTTTCCGCAAACTGAATCTGTCGATGGTAGAAAAGCGGAATCGACTGGGCCTTTATCCTGCCCCTGCAAGTTGGGTTTTTGAGCGGTCCTATCAGTTCATTGCCAGGCTGGAGCCGATTACTCTCTCCAATTTGATTAGCGCCGGCCAAGGTCCAGGATACTCAGAAGGAAAGCGGAGAGGATAGTTTGGAAGCCGAGAGCTGTCAGGGTCAGGCCCGGTACCACCAGTCTCATCGTGTGCGCATACTGGAGGTTTCCGAAATGCGCGACGCGCCACTGATTGAACGCGATCAGAAGCAGGCTTACACCCAGGAGCAAAGCCGCGGTTGCAACGATTAGCCCGACTTCGAGAGTGACCGAGGCGAGGATTCGCCTGACGTACGGATCTTCCGGCAAGATGCCTTCCCGCGCGGCAAGCGTTTTCGCGAAGATCCCAAAGAAAATTGCCTGGTAACCGCATAGCATCGCAAGACTGCCGAACAGTAGGGTATGAGCGTCGAATTGGACCGCCCTAATCCTTAGCCCGGGCATCGCCAGGAGATAAGCCAGAAGCCCCAGCACGATCAGAATCGCGCCTGGAATCAGGAACAACTGACGAGGACTGCAGACCAGGAAGAGCCGCAAGGTGCGCCAGCCGTCCCGGAAGGTCCTCAGATGGGGCGCGCGGGTGCGGCCATCGGGGTAAAGTGTAATCGGAACTTCGGCGATTTTCGCGCCGAACAAACACGACTTGACGATCATCTCGGTGGCGAATTCCATCCCGGTGCAGCGTTGCTCCAACCGTTCAAAATGAGCCTTGGAGAATCCGCGCAGGCCGCAATAGACGTCGTGAATCTCGGAATTGAACCATCGCTTCGCAACAAAAGAAAAAAACGGATTGCCGAAGCGCTGATGCAGCATCGGCATCGCACCCGGGGTGATGGTGCCGCCCCCCGATTTCAGCCGGCAACCTTGCACAAGGTCGAAACCCTCGCGGAGCTTTCGCAGGAAGACCGGGATGGCCGCGAAATCGTAACTGCCATCAGCGTCGCCCATGATGATGAATTTTCCGCTGGCCGCCGCGATTCCACCCATCAGTGCATTGCCATAACCGCGGGCCGCGACCTGCACTACTCTGGCGCCCATTTGCTGCGCGATCTCCGGCGAGCCATCGGAGCTTCCGTTGTCGGCTACGACAACCTCACCCGCGATGCCGTGGTCTCGAATCGCACGTTGGGCCTTATCGACGCATCCGGCCAACGTCTGGGCTTCGTTCAAGCATGGGATTACCACGCTCAATTCGAGGTCAGATCGATGACCTACGGCGTTATTGCTTCGTTCAGACGCGCTTTTCGACAAGGCAGTGACCAGTCGTTGCGGGTAGTTCATCTACTTCTTCGAGCATCGCCAACATTTTAACACATTGCCGATAAGGTCTTTGATAGCAATGAATGGTATTAGAGTGTAGCGGCAACGGCGCCGATGCAAAGTCGGCGAAACCCCCGTCGCGCTGGAATTGGCTTCTCAGTTTGGGCAAGGAAAAAGCGAGCAGCGATGAGCGAGGGAAAAAGCGTTGTGCGATCCATTTTGGAGCTCCCCTCTACGATACTTGCCGCGATTACGAATCTCGAGTCGGATTGGGTTCGTTACGGTCTCCCGGCCATCGTGCTGACCGTGATCTTCTTCTTCGCAATGAGATTCGAAGCGGGCAATATCGATGCGTCGCTGGTTTCGTCCGCCGATACGAAAAAAGTTGTGGTGTCTGCGGAAGCGAAACCGTCCGCCGGATTTTCAGGAGCCGACGAGGCCCATCCGCAAATCTCCACCGGGATGCTGGAACATGAAGCGGTGGCAGCGCCGCAATTTGGCGCTTCGCGGCCCGCTCAGCCGTATGCGCAGCCGCTGGGGAGCATGACGCGGTCAAATCCTGCGACCGAATGCCGCCGAGCTCTCTGCGGCGCCGTGCAATATGCGTTAGCCAGAGTGGAAAAAAGGCATCAGAAATTAAGAGCAATGCAGTTCGCAGTCGAAGGCTGTCGAGTGCAGGGCGACAGGCAGACCGCAGATCGCGCTGTAAACAGCGCGTTAGCCGAATACGAACGCGGAATGTGGGATGAGAGTCAGTGCCCCTCGATTCCGGGACGGGCACCACTGGCGAAGGGAGCGATCGCGCAGGTAATGCGTTGATCAGGGCGGCCTATCGCAGGAAAGAAAAGAGCCCCAACGCCGCGAAGCGTGGGGCTCCTTTTTCGAGCAAGTTGTTGGAACGAGTTAATTGAGGCCGGTGCCAGCGCCTTTCAGATCGAAAACTCCGGTATCGGTGAAAAAGTTGCCGCCGTAGCCGATCGTGCCGCTACCCACGGCGTTGGAAAATCCACCGGTCGACGGCCCGATAATGAAGCCTCCGGAATAAAGCGAAGTTCCACTCTGGGGGCCATTGCACAGCGGGCCGCTGGTAACAAATGTGATGGTCGAGCCAACTGCCGGACTCACAGACAGAATGCCGGAAGCGAAAAAGCACACCTGACCGCTGGGGTTTCCTTGGCTGTTTCCGTTGGGATAGGTCACTGTGGCGACATAGCTCAACAGCAGCGAAGCGGTACCGTGATATAGAGGTCCGAGACCGTCGGTGACGTTTCCTGTAACCTCCATGCACCCGCAAATTTGCCCAGTGTTGCAAGTTAATCCTGCCGCGATGCAGTCGGAGTCAGAACCCGCGAAGTTGACATTACCCGAACCGGCAACTGAAAACTCCTGAACGGACGGTGGATCCCCGGGGGTCACATCGGCAGGATTGGCTCCTACGGGTACTCCCGCCAACGTACTAACCGTCGAAGAGGTCGTCCCGCCGCGGCGAAGGCTCTCCGCATGCGCAGGCATGCTAAACATCGAAACCAATGCTAAACCCAAAAAACCTACCCCAACTCTTGGCAGGTTTCGGCAAAGTTTCAGCATACAATCATCTCCTCTGGTTCTATTCTCTTGAACTACCCTTCGGTCGGGCAGGTGCAGATTCCGCCGCCAGTGCCATTGCCAACGAGAGCCGCGCACTGCTGAATCAGGTAAGTGTTATCGAAAGGCTCTCCGATGCCATTGTCGAAAAGAGGAACCTCCGTTAGATCCGGCCCGTTCCCATCAATTCTCTGGACGTGAGTGATGCTCCCGAGGATAGTTTGGCTCGCCGAAAAACCATTGGTCGGATCGCATCCGCCATTGCACGCGGGATTTATTTCCCCTGGATTCGAGAAGGACCCGCATCCAGTAGCGTTCGGGGGCGAAGCGGAACGGATAGCGATCGTCCCGTTGTTGACGTCCGGGCCCTCAGGGCCTGTGATTGCCCAATTGGCCGTCAGATTGTGCCGAATCGAAAATGTGGCTAGCTGAGTTGGCGTGAGCGGGCAACCGCAGCACTCACCCATCTCCTGATCATCGTCGAACACGTAGATCATTGCGCAGGTATTGACCACCGGTTGAAAGGAGAAGTTGGCATTGCCGGATGGATTGACCAAACGCAAGATGCTGTCGCCATCACCCGTTCCTACCGTGCCCGGGCTGGTCGAGGTAATAGTAGTTGGTTCGCTAACGTCGTAGTATCCGAAAAGCGCACTCCCGGGTAACATGATTGCTCGGGCGGGCGTCGACACAGACGCCAGAAAAGCCGCTCCGGCCACTAACGCAAGTGCGCCTCTCCCTAGCCATCGAGGCTTCCTAAGGCTGATGCTCACGCGATTCCTCCTGTCCTTTTGTTCGCAGAGTCCTTTTCCTCCCGTAGTGATCGCCACCCCCGGGCGCCACACCATTGCTCTGTATTACGCAAGTTTGTTGTATCCCTCCTTTTTGCGCTTCAATCCGAACCAGTTCTTCTCCGCCGAGGTGGCGATCCGGTACTTCCTGCAAGCCCACCTTCATCCCGCCGTTGAGTGATTGCTTCGCGGCGGTAAACCTTTCTTCGTTGCGCGCTGTACGAGAGCGAGCGTTCGGATTGCGTCCGCTCTGAGTCGAAGCGATTTTCACCCGAGATGACGATGATTTGGGGGAAAAATCCTTTCCGCTCGATGAGGGCAAAGGAGAACCATCGCCGCCGAGGAAACCCGTATCGATCCCCGAGAGGCTCGCTAATTTGGCGACGTAAAAATAAGTCGCATGTGCCATAGTCCGGGCCTTTATCCATCGATAAACCTGACTTCGGCTCACTCCCAACGAGTCCGCGACCTTTTGCGCTCCACCCAATATCCGCACGGCAGCTGCCACTACATTCGCCTCTGTCCATCCGCCGTCATTCATATCATCACCTTGAGCGGCAAGAAACCTTCAATCTGAGGTTTTCCCATCGCCTACCCGCCCTAAAAGCAGAGGACGCCACGGATAAAGATGTATCGCGCTTTGCTGCGCATATGTCAAACGGAGAGAACGGAAAAGGTCGTATTACGCCCCTTTTGGTTGATTTTGTTGCATGGAGCGGAGCGAGGGCTAACGGGGCAGGTGGAGCATATCATATCACCCCCCACAAGTGCCTGCCACACATGGCAATCCCATGCAGCACTCAAACGGCGACGTGCAAGAAGAACCGAATGGCGTACAACTGAACGCGTTGGCGGAGGTGGGCGCGATGATGCTGGTAACTAGAGGCGCTGCGACCCCGGCCGCGGTCGCTAGGATTGCTACTTTCTTGAGCAGTTGGCGCTTTGTCATATCAACCTTCGGCACCGCCGACGCCGAGGTTTCCACCAGCCGACGCCGACGCAGGCGCTCGATGCCCAGGCTGACTATACGCTGCGCATCGGCGGGAGCGAGTTCGGGGAAAAGATGGCCGGCAAGCGAGTCAACCGAACGGGTGCCGTCGCAATGGCGCCAAATCGCGGCCGCGCTCTCGTTCAGGCAATGGGCGCGATTGGTGCTCACATCAAATATGAGCAACTCGCCTGATACATCCTCGATTAGCAAATTCTCCGCCCGGGCCTTGGGATTTTCAGGATTTATGTCAGCCATGACTTATGCTTCCTTAGTTGACTGTAGTTGATGTTGCCTTTCGTCCCTACCAACTTGCCACTACCGACGATGCGTCGGATGCGGCCATTTCCCCCAGTATCTGCGCCGCAGTTGCCGAGGCTTCTCCGCGTATTCCCTTCACTATCGAGGCCTTCTCCAGCCCCCGCTGCAAGGCTCCCAGCACCCGCCGAGGCTGCTCCCGCGCCGCTACGCTGTTCGCCAGCATCGCCAATGCTCCCTGGCCCACCGAGAGCCTCCGTGGACGCCATTTTGCGCCCTCCACGTACCTGGTAATGACGACCAGACCGATCGGTATCGCTTTCACCCCCGCGCTCGCCCCGAAATGCTCCACCGCGTAGTCCGAACCCTGGTAGGAACCCGGCGCGCGCAAGGATAGCGGCTTGGCGAATGGCGCTACCATCCCATATTGGTCCAAAACCGCGAACTCATCGGAGTAATAGGTCGCCCCCAATTTGATCAACTCGGATACCAGCGTGCTCTTGCCGCTGAGGCTGGCGCCGGGGATAACGATCCCCCGCCCGCGATGCGCAACGACTCCAGCGTGCACGAATACACGACGGGGCGCTATTTGCGCAACCGCGCGGCGTATCTGCGTCTCTAAAACCTTCAGGACCGGCGCCAATTCAGGTTCTCGGCATAAGCGCTGGGCGCCGTCATAGAGGATGTTGAGGCGCTGCTCACCATGCTCCCGCCGAGAACCGCCGATTACCAGCGAATAGAGCCGCTGCAGGGCGCTCGAGGATGACGGCCGATGCCCCGGCGGCAATACGCAGCGCAGCGCCTGCGTGAGCCCGGGTTGGTTGCTGCGGATGCCGATCCGCACCCCGAAACTGCTGAAGGCGAAGCCATCCGCCCAACCTAATCGGTCAATCCTCTCCATTCAAAGCGAACTCCCTCGCCACTGCGGAAGTTCGCTGTAAGCCGCGATCATCGGAGCTGCGTCTCCGGATCTCCGAGCAGGTTCCAGGTCTCCTGAACGTCGGGGTCCGAGCTCTGGTTCTGTGCCTGCCGCACCGCCTCACCCAGCAGCGGTGGTGTTCCCGCGCTCCCGAACAGCATCTGATAGAGCGCCTGATCGGCTTGTAGTTGTCCCGAGGGCACCGTAACACCCGAGGACGCCCACACCGCGATTGCGCCGCCATTGGCCCGCAGCAGCGCCTCGGCGAGGCTTTCCTGCATCGGATCGGCGAAGTAGCCGCTGAGGCAGGTCATCATCGCGAAGAACGCCGGATGTCCACTGTTGGTCAGCGAAGGCACGTTGCTGTTGGTCAGCCAGTCCTGACCGGTGCTCAAACCACCCCAGGTACCTTCGTTGCCATGTCCAATGTAGTTCACAAAGTCGGGGCTGGAGTTAACGTCGCTTATCAGCGCCGCACTATTGTTATTAACCGGATCGCGCGTGATCGAGGTTGTGCTCGCTCCCGCCGGCAGCAGCGGTAACAAGGTGTTACTGGCGTCGGTGAAAGTCGGGGTAACCCCGGGATCGGAGGCGTCGGAGGCGAGCAGGAACGCGTTGCCCGGCGTCACCGTATCGTACGCGATGAGCTTGTTGACCAGGTTGGTTACGTCCGACGGCAGGATCGCCGGCAAGCGCCCGATCGCCATCTGCGGTTGGTTGTTGTTCTGGAAGTCGGCTAATTCTCCATCGCTCACCGCCTGGAAAGCGTCGGTGCTGATGAGCTCGGTCGGCACCAGGTCCGGACGCACCGTTGCGAGGCCCAGGAAGTTGCGCGGATCGTAACTGGCGTCCCCGACCAGCAGCAGGTAATGCGGCGGATGCGCGGCACTTTGGGTCGCGGCCAGGAAGTTTTTGATCGCCTGCGGATCCTTCTCGCCGAAGTTAAACGCGTCGTAGATCTGCGCGATATCCACCGCGAGTACATTCAACCCTTGCGACTGCCGATGCGCGATCAGCGGCTGCACCGCGCTCATCAGGGTCGCGGTGGTGATCACAATCGTATCGGTCGGGCCTGCCAGTGGCGTCAGAGTCGCCGGTGTATGCAGCGTGACCGAATCCGGCGCGGCGATTTGATCGGCGCCGAATGCGTAGATCGTGCGCAGCTGGGCGGTGCCAACGGTGCCCGCCGGAGCGGTTGCCGTCGCAGTATAAGTGGCGGCGCCTTTGGGACGTTTGACCGTGACTGCCAATTCCACCGGCGCGGAAGGATTGCTGATGTCGATCATGCGAACTGACGCGTTGGTGAAGCCACCCACTACCACCTGGTCCGACGGTGGCGCCGTGAACAGCAGGCTGTCCCCGATGGCGGTATAAGTCTGTTCGTAGCTGAGCGTGAGGTGGTCCAGCAGGCTGATGTCGCCCGCGCCGGCCGAGGTCAGCGTAACGGTGTTCGCTCCCGCCACGATCGAGGACGCCGGCAGCAGGAAGCTCTGGTTCGCGAGATCGTTGAAGCTGACCGTGTCCAGCAGCACGCCGTTAAGCTCGACCGTTACGCTATGCGGGCCGGCCACCGCTCCCTGCAAGCCAACTTCGAGCATCGCGTTGTCAGTTCGCGAGAAGCCCGGTGCGTTGATGGTTTCATCCAGCGGGGTCAAATCCACCGTTGGGCCAAAGAAATCGATGCCGGTGGCGCTGTCCGCGGCGGGGAAATAGATGCTGCGATACTGCAGTTCCACGCTGGACAGGAAGTCCGCTCCCGCGCCCACCTTGCCCTTGAGTTTGGAGGTGACGAGGTGGTTTTTACTGGTCGTACCGTTGACCAGCCAATAGACCCGCGTGTCGGTGCTCGGGGTATCGAGACCAGTGCCGTAGAACTGGACCCCGCCCGATTTCAGCTCGAGCGGCTGCTCTACCCCTTCGGCGTAGAGATGCAGCTTGCTGCCGTTGCCGGCTTTCAAACCGTCCCCGGTCAGCGTGCTTAGCGGCACCTGGTACCATCCGGGCTGGCTAACCCCCAGCTTAATCGCCGTCTGCGCGGCCAACGGCGTAGCCGTCGGGCTCGGTTTCGGAGTCGGTTTGGGTTTGGGAGTAGCTTTGGCGGCCAGCGCGAAAAAGTCTCCGACCGGAGGCAGCACGGTCCGCTGCGCCGCGTGGCTTGACGCGCTCAGGTCGTGCAGGAGCGACGAGTTTTGCGTACTGGGCGGGTTGCCGATTCCTTGCGCCGCAATCAGCGGTCCATAGAAGGTGGCAGCGCCGGTGATCTCAAACTCTTCGACCCAATAGTGCGTGCCCGGGTTGGCGTAGCTGTCCCACCATGAGTAGCCGCGCCCAGCGGCCAGCGAGATGGTCGGGCCCGTTAACAAGGCAGCGCCCGCAATCAGCTCCGGCGAGATCAGGACCTTTTGTCCGTTGACCTCGCGATAGACGCTGAACCCGAGGTTGCTCGGCTGATAGCCCGCCTGCCATTGGATCAGGGTTCCATTTTGGTAACTGGTAGCTTGCAAGCCGCCCATATAGATCAGGGTCGGAGTTTGGGTTGGGGTCGGCGTCGCGGTCTGGCTGCTGGTCGAAGTGGCCGTCGTCGTGGCCGTCGGCGTCGCGGTTGGCGTTCCTCCGCCGGTCGGCGTTCCCCCGGTCGGCGTGTTGGTCGGGACCAGGAAGGTCGGGGTCGGCGCCGGGGTCGGGGTTTGCGTGATAGTCGCGGTCAGGGTCGCGGTTGGAGTCGCAGTGACACTGGTGGTCGGGGTGGCGGTGCGCGTGCTGGTCGCAGTCGCGCTGACCGTGGGTGTGGCCGTGACCGTAGTGGTCGCGGTCGCGGTCGCAGTTGTGGTGACCGTCGGAGTGGGCGTCGCCGTGAGCGTGGCGGTCCGCGTCGCCGAGGTGGTCATGGTCGGAGTTATCGTAGTCGTCGGCGTTCCCGCGGTTTGAGTCGCGGTCGCGGTGACGGTTGCGGTCGCAGTGGCGGTCGGCGTGGCCGTGGGCGTTGGAGTTGCGGTCGCGGTGGCAGTCGGCGAGGCGCCGGTTGACAAGGTCAACAGGACCGCCTGCGCGGTAACTGCCATCGCTCCGTTGCCTTTGGCGGTGGCCGGGAACGACGGCGATCCGGAACCCGCGTTGGGGGCCGCAATGTCAGCGAAGGCCAGGCTAAACCCTTCCTTGGAGGAACTGACATTGAAGTGCGATTTCAGCGAGGTTGCGACCGTCAGGGCCGGCGCAAGAGTGGCCTGTCCGCCATAGAAATAGACTTGCAGATCGTTGTTATTGTTCGGGGTCTGCGAGGGCGCCGCGAGGCTAACCTGGAGCTGTCCCGAAGTTCCGGCGCCGGCCGCCTGCTCCAACGGCGAACTCGAGGCGCCGCGCCAGTCGCCCATTACACCCGCGGCAAAACTGGAGCTGATGGTCCAGGTGTAGAACGTCGGCTCATGCGAGGACGCGACTTTGTAGTACAGCCACGAGGTTTCGAGCACCGTGCTGTTGACGGAGTCATGCCGCACGAGGGTCCAGCCGGTCGGGATGATCGGAACATTCGACGCGGTGCCGTCATAGATCACAAGCTGCGTTAACAGAACGTCACCCGCCGCAACGCCCGTAGGTACTGTGACCGGAATCGCAGTGAGCGCGATGCTGGAGTCGGTCAGCGGACCTGCGGCGGCAAAGACGATCGCCGAGGTTGCGGTCGGGGTCGCGAAGGGGCTCCCGGTTGGAGTGGCGGTATTGGTCGGGCCACCCGTGGTGGTTGCAGTCGGTGTCGGAGTGGGAGTCTTGATCGCGGCCCCAGTCGAGGTCGGGGTGAGCGTCGCGAGGCCGGTTGCGGTCGCGGTGGCGGTCGGGGTCGGCGTCATCGACGAACTGGTGGTGGAAGTTGGGGTCGTCGTCGGGGTCGCGGTCCGAGTGCCGGTTGGCGTCGGGACGCCGGTCTGCGTCGGCGTCGTAGTTGGCGTCGGAGTACGAGTGCTGGTCGGGGTCGCAGTGCTGGTCGGCGTCGGGGTGTTGGTCGGGGTCGGCGTGGTGCCGAACGCGGTGGTCAGCAGGACCGCCTGCCCGGTCATCGCCAGGGCGCCATTGCTGCTCCCGGTGGCGGTGAAAGTCGGCGACGGATTACCCACGAACGGGGCCGCGATATCGGCGAAGGCCAGGGTAAAGCCCTCCTTGGTGGAACCGAGGTTGAAACGCTTGTTCAGCGCACTCGCGATCGCGATGGTCGGCGCGGTGTTGGCCTGCCCACCATAGAAATACACCTGCAGATCATTATTGTTGGCTGGGGTCAGCGACGGTGCGGTCACGTTAATCGGGGTAAACCCGGAGTTGGTCGCACCGGAGGAATTCTCGACCGGAGCGATCGAGGCGCCGCGCCAGTCACCCATCACGCCCGCCGCAAAATTCGAGGTGATGGTCCACGAATATGATGCCGGTTCACTGCCCCCGGCGACGTGGTAATAGAGCCACGAGGTCGCGAGGCTGGTGCCGTTGGCAGAATCATGCCGGATACTGAACCATCCCACCGGCGCCGCCGGCACATCAGAGGCGGTTCCATCGTGCACGATGATCTGCGTGATCAAGGTATCTCCGGACTGAACCCCGCTGGGCAAAGCGACGGTGATAGTGCTGATCGCGCTGGGCGCATCGGTCAACGGACCCGCACCGACGAAGGTGATACCCGAGAACGGCGTGGCAGTAGGAGTGGCCGTGGTAGTGGCGGTCCTAGTCGCCGTCGTGGTGGGCGTCGCGGTGGTGGTGGGAGTACGGGTCGGCTGCGGGACGGTCGAAGTCGCAGTCACGGTCGGAGTCCGGGTCGGGGTGGGGACCGGAGATCCCGTGGGAGTTGGGGTCGCGGTTACCGCCGTCACGCCGAGGCCGAAGGCGCCGCGACCGTGGGTCCCGGCGAACAGGGTTCCGGTAGTATTTTGCGCCAGGTCGTAGACCGGCACCACCGGGATCACGCCCTGATTAAAAGGCTGCCAGCTATTGCCACCGTCGGAACTGTGAAAGACCCCGATGTCGGTGCCGGCGAAGACGCTGTTGCTGCAGGGGTTTCCACCGCAGGTTCCGCTGCTGTCGGTAGAATCCACCAGGAGCTTGAGGACCGGGACGTCGGGCAGGCCACCGTCAGCTTCGGTCCAGGTTGCGCCAAAATTGACGGTCTTGAAGATGTGCCCGATCAGCGTATTCGAGGTGAACCCGGACAATCCAATATAGGCCACGCTGGAGTTGATGGGGTCGGGTGCGATGCTGGTCGCCTGGGTGGACAAAACCCCGCCCGAATCGGGACTGGATTTCACGATCGCTTCATTGAGCGCACTGGTTACGTCGCTCCAGAATCCCCCATGCGCATGATTGCTATCGAGCATCACGTCGCCCTGCAGGGTGTTGCTGACCGCGAAAGCGATCGAACCCGAAAGACTGCTCATCGCCAGGGCCCAGGCATGGGTGTGGTCGGAGGGAGCAAATTCGAGATCCTCCAGCGCACAGGTCTCATCTTCGCAAAGATCGCCTCCCACCGAGCCGTCCGCAGTCAGATCCTGATCGGTCTGTTGCGCCCAGTGGGCCATCCCGTCGGTGGAGACGTAGACCGAATGCGCGCCGAACCAAACCCGATGTGCCACCGTGGGATCGACCGCGAGCGGAGGATAGAACGCGGGACCGGGATCTTCGGTCACGTTCAATAAATTTATCAGGTTGGGGGTCCATTCCGTGTCTTGGACGTTGCAGGGTGCGAAGCCGGGTTGACTGCACCAATTCTGCCCACCATTCGAGGAGGCGGAGATCAAGTTGCCATTGACCTGATCGAGCGAAAAGTCGTGGTAGAGGTAGTTAGGATCTTGGGTATCGTAAAACGCGAAACCACCGTCGCCGCTCTCGCTGTTGGGCGCCGCCCAGTTGCCGACCGACCCGCTGAAAAGCTGGGTCCCGCCGCTTTGGAAGCCCGCTATCAGGAGCGAGGGATTGGTGGGATGTACGCCAATGCCCTGGATCAGGCCGGCATTGATATTTTGATTAAGCGACACGAAGGTCGGAGTGAAGGTGGTGGGCGAGAACATGAACAACCCACCATCGGTACCGGCCAGGATTTGATTGTTGGCCGGGTCCCAGGTCAGCGCGTGCAGGTCGGAATGAATTCCGCCGTTGGTAAAGAGGGGGCTCCAGTTATGTCCGAACCCGCCGGACCCGTAGAGACCAACTCCGCCAAACCATACGGCCCCAGGGTTGGTGGGCGAAACCACCATCGCCTGATCATAGAATGATTGGGAGAAATTGTCGGGATTGCTGCCGTCGATGGTGACCCCATTGGCGGCAAACTGGGGGACCGTCGGGGTCAATATGTCGGCGGGATTCCAGGTCGTACCGCCGGTGAACGACACGAAAAAGCCGATGTACTCTGCCCCATCTGCGGCCCCCACCATCGCGTAAACCACCCCCGGTGGATTGCTCGGGCCCAGCGGCGGTCCCTCCGGCGGACCTACGGCCAGGCTGTCGCGCCCGTGCGGAATATTGCCGGTTAAATTGGCCGCGGTGAAGCTCTGACCGCCATTGCTGGAGTAGTAAACATTCTCAGTGTCGATCGCGACATACACATTCTTCGCATTGGTGGGATCGATCACCACGTCGTCGGCGGGGCACGGCGCAGTGCCATCGCCAATCAAATCACAACCGTTGAAGGTGGACTCGGGGTATTGCGACCAGGTGTTGCCGCCATCGCCGGAAAACCACAAGCCGGTAATGGTGGATTGGGTTTCGAAGATTCCCGCTTCCGCGCGGCTGCCGCTGAACCCATTGGTAATGCCGGCGAAGATGCGCGGCGTACCCGGGGTGGTAGTGGTATCGATCGCGAGCGAAGTGAACGAGCCGCTGGCAAACAATCCGCTCGGCCCCAGCGCCGTCCAGGTCTGGCCTAAGTCCGAGGACTTGAACAGCCCTTGTCCATACAAGGAGTCAATGGTGTTGTTGCCCTCGCCGGTACCGGCATAGATGGTACTGGGAGAAGTGGTGGTATCCAGCGCCACCGCGCCGATAGCCTCGGTCGGCTCGCTATCGAAGACCGAAGCGAAGCTGTTGCCGTTATTGGTGGAGACCCAGAGTCCGCCCGCGGCAGTTCCCACCACGATCAGTCCGGTATTATCGGCGGCGATCGAGGTTACGCGGCCGGTCATATTAACGTTGCTGCCGATCGGCGCGCCGGTAAAGTTGGCGACCTGCGACATCGGTTGCGGTCCCAGCGAGAACCAGGTGCCGCTGGCGGTAGCAGAGCGGCTCAAAGCATCGGCACTGCTGCTATCGAGGCTGTCACCGCGTAGCTTGGCGGAGCGCTCCATCGCATGCATTTGCGATACTGCGTGGGGAAGCGCCTGCTTCGACACGCCGAATTGGAGACCCTGGCGCGAGAGCTCGTAGGCCTCGCGGAACTGCTGGGTGCCATGATTCAGGAATCGAGACGGTCGAGTAAGCGCGAGCGCCGCGCCATTGGCATCGCGTTTGGCGACCAATCGATCGGCATAGTCGACCGAGAACAGCGACAGAATTGATACCGTAATCACGGAGCCGAGAATCAGCATAAAGCTCCGTGATCGAATGGTTTTAGGACGATTTGAGATCCGCAAAACTAAATTTCCCACCTTCCGTCCAAAAACTCGGACGCTCCGCGGTCATTACTCCCCAGCCGTCGATGCCCTTAAATCGACTCGAATCCGCTTCCGATCAACTTAACTGAAACTAATCTCTGTTTAAACCCGCTGGTTAACTGCCATAGCGCTACTTCTTTGCCCTATCATCGCAAGGTGGTCTCCGGATCGCCGAGCAGGTTCCAGGTCTGCTTCACCTCGGGGTCCGAGCTCGAGTTCTGCGCCTGCCGCGCCGCTTCGCCCAAGGAGGCCGGCTTCGGCGTCCCGAAGAGCAGGCCGTACAGCGTCCGATTTGCCTCCAACTGCCCCGACGGGACCGTCACTCCCGACGATGCCCATACCGCGACCGCGCCGCCCTTGGCGCTCAGCAGCGCTTCGGCGAGGCTCGGCTGCACCGGGTCGGCGAAGAATCCGCTGAGACAGGTCATCATGGTGAAAAATGCCGGATGGGCCTGGTTGGTTAGGGTCGATGCATCGGCGGTGCTGAGCCAGTTGCCGGTCCAGGCATCGATATTTCCGTGTCCGATGAAATTCACCAGGTCCGGGCCCGCATCGAGGTCGCTTATCAATGCCGCATGATTGTCGTTGAAGGTGATCGAGGTCGTCACCGCTCCCGCCGGCAACAGATTCAACAGGGTGTTGCTGGAGTCGGTGAAGGTCGGCGTTACCCCGGGATCGGACGGTGCCGATGCCAGCAGGAACGCGTTGCCCGGCTGCACGCTGTCGTAGGCGATGATCTTATCGACCAGCGCGGTTACCTCGGACGGCACTTCCACCGGCAGACGTCCAATCGCCAATTGCGGTTGGTCGTCATTCTGGAAGTCGGCGAACCATCCATCGTTTAAGGCCTGGAAGGCCTCGGTGTTGATGAGCTTGGTCGGCACCAGATCCGATTTGGGCTCGGGGCCGAGGAAATTGCGTGGATCGTTGCTGGCGTTGCCGACCAGCAGCACGTAATGGGGAGGTTTTTTGGCCGTTTGCGTCGCCGCCAGGAAGCTCCGGAGCGCCTGCGGATCCTTTTCGCCGAAATTAAAGGCGTCGTAGATCTGCGCGATATCCACCGCCACCACATGCAGCTTCTGCACTTTCAAGCGGTGCTTAATCAGCGGCTGTACCGCGCTTACCAGGTTGGCCGGGGTGATGATGATGGTATTGGTATCGCCGGCCAGCGGAGTCAATTTCGCCGGCTTATGCAACGTGATCGAATCCGGGGTCCCAATCGCGGCAGCGTTAAACGCCAGCACGGTTCGGGTTCCGGTTCCAGGCGCGGTCGCCGCGAAGCTGCCGGCCACATTCGGCGTTGCGGAGACCGTCAACTCGATCGGCGCTGCCGGATCGGTGATGTCGATCATCCGTACGGAGGGGCTGCTGAATCCGCTTAGCCACCACCTGATCCCCTGCGGGCGCACTGAACTCCAACTGATTTCCGCCCGCGATATAAAACTGCGCGTAGGTCAGCGTGAGGTGATCGACCAGGCTCAGGTCGCTGGGCGAATCAGAGGTAAGCGTAACGGTGTTGGCTCCGTTGGTGATCGAGGAGGCGGGCAGTTCGAAGGTCGCGTTGGCCAGCCCATCGAAGGTCACCGTGTCCAGGGTGACTCCGTTGAGCTCCACGCTGACACTGTGCGCGCCCGCGGTAACTCCTTGCAGTCCCACTTCCAGCATCGCGTTATCGGGCCGCGATAGATTGGCCGCGGTCAGTGAGGGCTCATCGAGCGGGGTCGAATCCACCACATCGCCAAAGTAGTCGATACCGTTCGCGGCGCCGGCTGCGGGGAAGTAGGTGGTGCGCTCGCGCAGCGTCACGCTACTGAGGAAATCGGCTCCTGCGCCGGGGCCTCCCGTGAGAGTCGAAATCGCGAGGTGGTGTTTGTTCACCGCGCCATTAGCCAACCAATACACTCGGGTCGCGGTGCTGATGGTGTCGAGCCCGGTGGCGTAAAACTCCACTCCACCCGCATGCAGCTCAAACGGCTGTTCGATCCCTTCGGCGTACAGGTGAAGGTTCTTGCCGGCGCCGGGATTAAATCCCTCCGCCTTCAACGTGCTCAGCGCGACCCGATACCATCCGGCCCGGCTGATCGCGAATTTGATCGCTTTGGTGCCGAACAGATTCACCGGCCCGGCCGCCGTAACCTTGGCGGGCTGCGCGAGTATCCGCGCCGAGCTCGCGTGCGCGATCAGCGCTGCGGGTTGCGATGCTTCCTGGTTGTTGCCCAGCATCGGGGAGTTTACCTGGGCCGGCGCGGCACCGGTTCCTGGCTGCGTAATTACGGGCCCATAGAACGTGTGCGCGCCGCTGAGATCGAGTTCCTCAATCCAGTAACGCGTGCCGGGATTAGAGTAGCTGTCCCACCAGGAATAGCCGCGGTCAGCCACCAGCGAGATCCGCGGTCCGCTGAGCAGGGCGGAGCCCGCGATCAAGCCCGGGCTGGCCGGAACCTTTGCGCCATTAACCTCGCGGTAGAGTCTGAATCCGATATTGGTCGGCTGATAACCAGCCTGCCATCGGACCAGCGTGCCAGTTTGGTAACTGTTAGCTTGCAGACTGCCAACACTTACCAGGGTCGGAGTTTGGGTCGGGGTCGGGGTCGCGGTCTGCGTGGTAGTCCCGGTCGCCGTTGAGGTGGAGGTAGTGGTCGCCGTCGCCGTCTCGACCGGAGTCGCGGTAATCGAAATGGTCGGGGTAAACGTCATCGTCGGAGTTCCCGGCGTGGACGTGACGGTTGGGGTAATGGTCGCCGTTCGCGTGGCCGACGCGGTCGTGGTCGGAGTCAGGGTTGCGCTGGCGGTCGCAGAGCTCGTCGGCGTCGCCGTTCGCGTGGCCGACGCGGTCGTAGTCGGGGTCAGCGTGGCGGTCGCAGTACTGGTCTGCGTGACCGTCGCCGTGCTGGTCTGCGTGGCGGTCACAGTGCTCGTCTGAGTGGCCGTTTTGGTCGGCGTCGCGGTCACGGTGGTGGTTGCGGTCGCGGTCGCCGTCGCGCTCAAAGTCGCAGTCGGGGTCGGGGTTGCGGTGCCGGTCGGAGTCGAAGTGGCCGTGGGAGTGGGAGTGGTGCCTTCCGCGCTGGTGAGCATGACCGCTTGCGCGGTAATCGCCACCGTATTCGAACTGCGGGCGGTCGCGGAGAAGGTGGGCGATCCAATTCCGGCAAACGGCGCCGCCAGATCCGCGAACGCCAGCGTGAAGCCTTCCTTGGTGGAAGCCTGGTTGAACCCGCTATTGAGGGCGCTCGCGATCGTGAGGCTGGGCGCAGCCTGCGCCTGTCCACCATAGAAGTAGACCTGGAGATCGTTGTTGTTATTGGGCGTCAGCGAGGGCGCCGCGTCGGAAACCGGACTGTTGCCCCCGGCGGTTGCTCCCGAAGAACTTTCCAGCGGCGTAAAGGATGCGCCTCTCCAGTCTCCCATTACACCTGCGGCAAAATTCGGGCTGATAGTCCATGAGTACGAAGCAGGCTCGCTCGCGCCCGCGACGTGGTAGTAGAGCCATGACGTCGCCTGGTTGGAGCTGTTTACCGAATCGTGACGAATGGTGGTCCAGCCGCCGGGAGCCGTCGGCACATCCGTGCCGGCACCGTCATGGATAATGATTTGAGCGATCAGGGCATCGCCCGGCTCAACCCCGGCCGGCAAGTCGACCACCACGGTCGTTATCTGGGTGGCGGAGTCGGTCAAAGTTCCCGCGCCGATCAAAGTGATACTCGAACTCGGCGTCGCGGTTGGGGTCGCGGTTTGGGTGGCGGTGGCGGTTCCGGTGGGGGTCGCCGTCGCAGTGGTGGTCAGAGTTGGAGTCAGGGTGACCGTCTGTGTGGGGGTGGTGGTCGGAGTCCCCGTCACGGTGGCGGTCCTGGTCGCAGTTGCGGTCGGCGTCGCAGTCGTAGTCGAGGTCGGGGTCGCGGTGCCGGTCGGGGTCGGAGTAATGGTCGCAGTGACGCTGGCCGTCGCGGTCGGAGTGACGGTCTGAGTCGCGGTGCCGCTCGCCGTCGCAGTGGTTGTGACAGTTGGAGTCGGGGTAACCGTCTGAGTGGCGGTGGTGGTCGCGGTGCCGGTCGCGCTTACGGTTGGGGTTGCGGTGCGAGTGGCGGTGCTGGTTACCGTGCCGGTCGCGGTCACCGTCATTGTCGCAGTTGCGGTCGGCGTCGCCGTCGGAGTGACGGTCTGGGTCGTGGTGCCGGTCGCAGTCGGAGTAATGGTCGCAGTTGCGGTTGGAGTCGGAGTCCGCGTGATAGTGCTGGTCGGCGTAACGGTTGCAGTTGCGGTAGTGGTCATGGTCGCCGTCGTGACCGGGGTGGCGGTGGCGGTCGGGGTGAAGGTCGAAGTTGCAGTTGGGGTCGGCGTTGCGGTCGGCGTCCCGGTCGCACCACCCTGCGCGCTGGTGAGGAAGATTGCCTGCGCGGTCAACACTACGTCTTTGCCGGCCAGCGTCGCCGTCGACGGGTAGGCATTGGACGGCGAACCGGCGAAGGGAGCGGCCACATCGCCGAAGGCCACGGTGAAACCCTCGCTGGTGGAACCCAGGTTAAAGCGCTGATTTAGCGACGCGGACAGGACTATCGCCGGAGCGGTGGCGCCCTGCGAGCCAAAGAAATATGTCTGCAGCTCGTTGTTGTGGGTCGGCGCCAACGAGGGAGCGGATTGGCTAATCGGACTGACGCCGCCGGTGGCCGCTCCCGAATTCACATCGATGGGCGAACTGGTCGAGGCGCCGCGCCACGCGCCCATCGTGCCTGCCGCAAAGTTGGGGCTCAGGGTCCAAACGTAGGAAGCGGGCTCGCTGGGACCGGCAACCTTGAAGTAGAGCGACGAGGTAATGTCTTCCTGGTTGCTGTTACTGCTGACCGAATCATGGCGAATAAGGGTCCATCCACCGGGGGCGGTCGGTATGTCCGAGCCGGTGCCGTCGTAGACCACGATCTGAGCTAACAGGGTATCGCCTTGCTCAACCCCGGCGGGCAGGAAGACCGTCAGGCTGCTGACCTTGCTGGCGGAGCTGGTCAGCGATCCTGCCCCGACGAAGGTTATATTGGTGCTGGGGGTTGGGGTTGGAGTCGGAGTGGGGGGTTGCGGTATCGCAGAGGACAGGTATTGGGCTTCGAAGGTCTGCACATCGGCGGTACCCCAGCCGGTGGTTTGATCGTAGCCGATGGTGGCGTTGAATCCGGGCACCCCGTTAAAGCTGTTATTGCCCGCGAACACGTCACGCAAACCGGACATGGATTCATCCCCAAACGCCCCGAGCTGATAAATCCGCGGATTCATATTCCCCAGACGTCCGGATGCGAGTTCGGCTATGAGCTTGGAGAAGCCCGCCCAGACCGGGGTTGAAATGCTGGTGCCGCCGATGCAGCAGGTCAGCTGCGGGGTGGTCCCCTCGGCATCGGCGTAGAAGAAACCGGGGGTGATATTGCTCGCGCCCAAAGCAATGTCGGGAACGTCGCGGGCATTATCATTGGGGGTGACCGAGGTTTGAAAGAACGGCTTCGGAAAGATGGCGCTTTTGCCTCCGCCGGTGGCGCCCGCCCCATTTGCCCAGGCCGCCTCATTAACAAACCCTACGTCGTTGCCGTTGGAGTCAAAGTTAGCAATGAATTGGGTTCCGCCGACTGCGATAACATTAGGATCGGCCGCCACTTCACTGACGTTTTTGCTGGTGGCAGCCACGCACACGTTGTTCACCGCGGTCAGCCCGGCAGAACCCCAGTCACCGGAGGAGACAAACACCGACTGTCCCTGAGCCGAGGCCTGTGCCAGCGCGGGATCAAGCGTCCCGGTATAGAAGCTGGAGGGAACCCCGCAAAATGCGAAGGTGAAGCTGATGGTGCCGCAGGTATTATCCGAGACCGCCCTTAAGAGCGAGTCGGTCAAGGGATCGATGTCCGCAGAGTCAGCATTGCCGATATACGCCGTGATCGGAGCACCCGGCGCAGCAGAATGTGACCATTCTATATCGACTAAAGCTTCGGTCTCGTCGCCGTTGGGCCCGGGGCTGGAGCCGTCCGCGAAGACTCGGCTCACGTCGGCTGCCGGAAGTAAGTAGTTATTGTTCCAGAGAGTTACGGAAGCATCGAGGAAATCGGAATCTTCAATAGTCGCGATACAGTCGCCGCCGCTGCCGTCGATCGCGCCGTTGAGCGGCGGGGTCTCGTCGTAAAAGGTCCACAAATCCTGCGGCGCAAAGGCGTTGTTGTTGGAGGTCGCGGGGGACGCCCCAACCGCGGGCAGACTGGGCGAACGGGTGGCAACCTTAGACCAGTGACGCAGGTTATCCAGCCCCTCGATCGAGCCAATTACATCGGCAAAACGCGCCGGAATTTGCGGGACCGAGCTATTCGAATACCTCGCACCATCCGTCGAGGCCGCGATCGTGGTCGTCAAAGCCTCCTCGGCCTGATGAACGGTGGCAGTCAAGGTGATTTCGCGATTGGAAGAATGCTCCACGCGCATGCTATGCGAGGAAAGCCATTTGGCGACCGCCTTCACTTCCTCCGGCGTGCGCCCGAAGCGCGAGTTGAACTGCTCCGGCGTCAACCACTGATGATATTGTGGCGAGTGCGGATTTTGCTGGTCGGTCAGGAGTTTCGCGAGCGCGTCACGGTTGCGCAGGCGGAACGAAACATGGAGCTTAAGCGGACGATTAGCCGCCGCGTGCGCGCTGAGTCCGGCGGTGGCGGCTTCCTGCGGCCGATTGCCCTCAAGCGCCATCGTTTGCTCCAGCGACCAACCGGTTCCCAAGGTGATGACGATCGCGAAAAGCACCGCGACCAAACTAAAGCGCAATGCTCTCCGGACAAATACTTGTTCCATGCTTAAACGGGCTCTTTGAAGCTCGTGACCGTACCGCGACCGATTTGAGTCGCTGGAGCTAAAATCACGACTCGGCAAACCGGTTCGTGGCCGCTAACAGGGTCGATTGGGTGCCTCATTTCACTCATTTCCGACCCCCTAACAGCTTTACAACGACGCTCCACCAGTCAGCGGCAGCATCGGCAGTCATGAAATTGCTGCGATCTGCGGCACGCGGTGGTTGTTCCGGACGCGGCGCAGCACGAGCGGCGCACCGCTTTCCCCTTTTGAGACACTAAAGTCGACTAACACTCGAAAACCTACCAGAGAAATAATCAATAAGGCAAACAGTTTTCCTTAATAACTGACGGAAAAACGTCAAAGACCGAACCATCGAAAATGACCGCGCGAGCATATTTGACGCGATAAAGTCTGAAAGAATTCAGCTTTGGTGAAAATTGTAGCAATAAAGTCAGCTAGTTACGCAACCAGTTGAACTAAAACTAAAGTCTTACCTTAGGTTTATGAGATAACGGAGCCAACCCGCTCAGCCGTCAGGCTTGAACGCATTAGGCTTGCTTATTCTGGTCGGGGACAGCCATTGTCAGCCGCCGCCTTGTCCCCAGGCTGGAAGGAAGCTAACTTATGAGAACTGTCGCGAGCAGGGAGACCATCATGAAGACTTTTGTTTTTGCAATTCTAATCGCTCTGGCATCAACCGGGCTGGCTTCCGCTCAGATGGGCAATCCTCTGGCAGGGCACTACTCTGGCTGCGCCAACAACAATAGCAAACACTGTCAGGATGCGCGCGCAGCCTTTGCCGAGCATCATAATGGAATGAGTCCGGAACAATGGGACAACCAGAATTATCAAGGCCATAAAGGACGCTGGGTGCAAAACGGGAAGGACTGGCGATACGAAGGATCCAACGGTGAACAGTATCGGAAGGTTCACGACAAATGGCAGTGGGCCGAGCAGAAGGCTCATCATCACGACCACAATTGATGACCAGCGAGGCGCTCGAAGACCCAGTCCTCCCGTTGCGAAAGCGCCCCGTCGATCTCGTCTTCATCGCGTTTTTCCTGCTCAACCTCGGCTTCATCACCTATATCGTGGATGTCGAGCAACTGGTCATCGACGACCCCGCGAAGTTCACCTATCCACGGTGGCCACCGGCGCGACTGGTCGATTTGGTGCACTGGTGGGGGCATAACTTCGACCCGGTACTGATCGCGCGGCCGGCCTGGTGGAAGGCCACCATCTGGATCGATGCGCTCCTGTTCGGGCCATTCTATGCGGTGGCGCTCTATGCTTTCGTCAAAGGGCGCGAATGGATCCGGCTGCCGAGCGTGATGTGGGCCTCGGTAATGCTGACCAACGTGACGATCATCCTGTCGGAGGAGACCTGGGGAACCCATGCCACGCCGAAGCTTGGGATGGTGCTGTTCGCGAACGCCTCGTGGGTACTGGTGCCCCTGGCATTGATCGCCCGGATGTGGAGGGAGCGACCGTTCTCTCCGCCTTAGGCATCGCCATAGTGGATGCCGCTACTTTTTGGCGATCGCGTCGCCTTGCAGAAGTATTTCCGGACTTGCACCGTTGTAGCCTACCCCGGCTACCCCAAGTATTGTGCCGCCCGCGATCGTCGGCGCGAACTCGACCTCGAACGAGCAGGTCTTCTTGGGAGCGATGGTCTCCCCTGAGCAGGTGTTCGCGCCATCTGCAATTGTGAATTGACCGAGTTGCGTGAGCGCGTTTGCGAGTACTAAGGAGATCACGGCTGCAACCGGGCCGTTGTTTCTCAGTGTCACCCGCTTCGGCCGGCTGGTTTTGCCCTCATCGACTTTGCCGAAGTTCAGCTTGGTCGGTGATGCTTTAAGGACCGTCTGGGGAGGGATTTGGAATGTCGTCCCTCCTCCGTAAGTCCCCTCTTCTGTGCTCGTCCCATAGAGGTTACCGCTGGTATCCATGATCACGGCGGCATCAGGCCTCGAGGCTACACTGTATAGGCTGAAGTCCACGAGGACTGATTCGGTCCATTTTCCACGCGCGGTGCTCGGGGGTGTCAGCTTGAACACGGTTCCCGAACCTAAGGGTCCGGAAGCCCCGCCGGAAAAGGTCGTGCCGTATAGATTGCCCTTGCTATCGATAATTGGAGCGGCAAACGGCTGAGTGCCGTCGCCGTTGCCGAAGTTCCAGATGACTGACTCGGTCCAAGCTCGTCCGGACTTCGAGGGAGGTGTCAACTCGAACGCCGTTCCCCCCGGATTGTCTGCTTCGCTTGGCACGATGTTAAGATAACGTCCGCCCGTGAAGGTGGTGCCGTAGAGATGGCCGCCGGCATCCATGGTCAACCCTGCTTCGGGATGAGAGCCGTCAGGTTCGCCGTTAGAAGGGTTGGGAAAGCTCCACAGGATTGACTGTGTCCAATTCCCGCCTGTACTCGAGGGCGGCGTCAGCTCGAAGACTGTTCCGCCACCAGTCCCACCGCCTCCGGTCGTGCCGTAGAGATTTCTGTCCGCATCCATGATCAAAGCGGAATTGGGAGATTGTCCGTCGGTACCGTTAAAGCTCCAGAGGATTGACTCGGTCCAACTCCCCCCGAGGGTGGAAGGATGCATCAGCTCGAAGACCGTTCCATCGTTGTCGGTCCCGCCGCCACCGGTCGTGCCGTACAGATTGCCGCCGGCATCCATGATGAGTGGCCCCCCCGGATAATTGCCATCCATACCGTTGGCAAAGTCCCAGAGAATTGACTCGGTCCATTTTCCCCCACTAATCGAGGGCGGCGTCAGCTCGAAAGCCGTTCCTCCAGATGGATTCCCGTTTTGATCAACCCGTGCATAAGTCCCGCCGCCGCCGGTCGTGCCGTACAGATTGCCGTGGGTATCCATAATTAGGCCGCCGCTCGCGACTTGACCGTTTTGGCCGCCGGGGCCGGTACCGTCCGTGCCGTTGCCAAAGCTCCACAGAACCGACTCGGTCCAGGTTCCGCCGGGGATGGAGGGAGGTGTCAGTTCGAAGGCGGTCCCTCCGATGTTGTTGCCGCTTGCGTCAGTCCCGCCGTAAGTCCCGCCTAACTGGGTCGTGCCATAGATATTGCCCTTGGTATCCCTGATCAGACCCTCGGGGCTAGCGCCGTCGGTGCCGTTACCAAAGTTCCACAGGATGTTCGGGCTAGCGCCGAATGCTTGACCGTAAGCGGTCAAGTTCAAGAACAATAGAATCAGGAGCGCACCGAAAACGGTCGGCAAGGACCGTACCCTCGTGCAAAATTTCATTTGGTTCCCTCCCGCGATCAGGGTCGTGCGCGCCGGGGGCGGACGAGCCTGTCTACCAGATAAGGCGGGACAACGAACCGACCAATGGTCGATCGGACCGACCAAACGCCGCGATGCGACTAATTTCGACTAGAGTTGCCAGGAAATAGGATGGTCGGGATCGGGCTGATACGAGCAGAAGTAGCCGAGGCTGATCACGGCTGCAAAATGACGTCCCAACGCGGGATGTTGGTGGCGAATTTTCTCCAACACTGCCCGGACGTTCCTGCCGACCAGCACACGGGCGCGTTCTGGACTACTCGATGCTACGCGAGCGCGTCCGCCAGCGTCGATGGATGCATAGCCAGCGCTGCACGCAGCCTGCGCGCGGCATCGGTGTCGGGTGAGAGAAACGGGGCGGGACGCGGCGCTATTCCGCGACCATCGGCGATCGCGATGCCGTCACGGCAAACAAAAACGCATCTATTGGGAACCGCAACGCGCTGCGCATCAAGTTTACGGTGCGTTCACGCAGCCGTGGCGGTAATTGGAGTACACGAGTTGCGTCTGATAGGTGCGCCCTTTCACGAGGACATACGAAGGGTATTGACCTTGGCAGATGTCAGACATCTCAAGGCCGGCATCGAACGAAGAACTATCCGCTACCCATCCGCTACCCGGCTCCGGATCGCTGATGGTTTCGAATGTCTCATGCAACAATGCCGAATTGGCCGTGTCGATGAGCGCGCCGTTGGGATTCGGCGCCGGGAGCATGCATTCGGGGACGCCTTCATAGGGGATCACGGTGTAGAAAACATCGACTCCGCTGACCGTGGTAGCTGAGTGATACGCGCAGAACCCGAAGGTCGAAGGGTTGTCGGGCGAGTAGCATACCGTGTTAGCGGGATCCAAACAGGTATCCACGCCTTGAGGAAGAAAGACGTTAAATATGTGACCGGCCCCCACCGAGGGGACCGCCGAGCTGACCATCGTCGCGATGTCGGCGGCGGAAAAGAACGTTGAGCTACCGTTTATGTGCACCGGTGGTGTTGTCGACAACGGGTATCGGTTGTTCGCTTTCGAACCGACGTACTGATCCACTACGTGAATGAACCTGCTCCTGGCCAGATCGGTCTGGAATCGCTCCGGATCGCCGAAGCAGGAGCTATCGGCGCAGTTATAATAGACATTCAACAAATTGCCTTGCCGGATGACAGTGCCGCCGAAAAATGACAGGTCCGCGGGATAGAACCCCGGTTTTGGCAACTTGGCCCGCGCGGTTACGCTGGCGGCGGCTCCTGAGTGCGATGGCGCGGCAGGTCCATATAGTAGCGGCGTATGCCTACCCGCATCGGTATTGGCGCGAAGAATGTGATAGATGGGCGTACTCGGATGCGATATTGCGCCCCCACTTAGTACCACCGAAACGTCGGTACCCGCGGGCGTCACTTCAAAATCGCCGGTTTGAGCCAGGGTGGCGCGCGTGGGAAGCAGCGCGACCAACAAGCTGGCGACGATCATCGCGAGGCCTCGTCGACAGCTCGTCATTTCACTTTCCCCGATAAGTCGGTCGATACGCTGCGTTGGTTCGCGCCGTAGGCGTACGGGACCGCGAGCGTCGCGCTTTGGGTGCCGGTCGCGTTACCAGGCGGTGCGAGCTCAACCTCGATGGCGCAGGTTCCTTTCGGAGCGAGAGGCTGACCCGAACACTTGTCGGTCGCAATCTTGAAGGACCCCGGATCGGTTCCACCCAACATCGCGGTACCTAACGTCACGCTGACGGTGCTCGGATTCGAAATTACGATGCTTTTCGATTCCCCGACGCTGCCGGCGCTTACCGGCGGGAACGACGCGGATTGCGGCGTCTTGAGCTTCACTCCGATGGCGATGCCCTTCAGTGTTACCGAGGGGTTGTACCGTTATACGCTACGGCTGCAAACCCGCCGTCTACCGCCCCGACGGTCGTGGTGTGTACTCGACCCCAAACGAGCAGGTCTTCTTCGGCGCGATGGTCTCGCCCGAGCAGGTGTTCGCGCCGCCGCCAATCATGAATGGCGCGGTAGCGGTCACATCGGAGATCTGTGCCGCCAGGGTCTTGCCCTTGTTGGTCAGCGTCACCTTCTTCGGTTTGCTGGTTCCGGCGCTACCGACATTGCCGAAGTTGACGCGGCAGGCGCGGCGGTCAGCACCGTCTGCTGGCTCGGCGAGGCGCTAAGCGTTAGTCGGATCCGGTGGGATTTTCAAACACCGTCCCTCCCGTACCCGAATTGGTTGCGTGCGCGCCGCCGTTTTGGGTCGTGCTGAACAGGTTACCGCTGCTATCCGCGATCAGGCCGGCCTGGGGACTATTGCCGTCCGCGCCGCTGCCGAAGTTCCAGACGATTGTTTCGGTCCATTTTCCCCGAGTGGTGTGCGGAGGTGTCAGGCTGAAGACCGTTCCGCCAAAGCCCGGAAGTCCCGCCGTGTCGGGTCGTACCGTAGAGATTGCCGGCCTTATCCGCGATCAGGCCACCTCCAAGATCGACGCCGTCCTTGCCTTTGCCAAAGTTCCACAGGATTGACTCGGTCCATGATCCGCCGACGGTTGCGGGAGGTGTCAGCATGAATGCTGTACCCCCATCGTCGATAGAGGCCCCGTCTTTGAAGTTGGCCCCACCGAGTGCGGTGGTGCCGAAGAGTTTGCCGCCAGCATCCATGATCACGCCGGCCACGGGCTCGATGCCGTCTTTCGTGCCGGTGCTGCCGGGGTCGAAGTTCCAGAGGATGGACTCGGTCCAAGTTCCTCCCGCGTGAGGTGTCAGCTCGAACACCGTCCCCTCGCTAAAGGAGCCGCCGTTTTGGGTCGTGCCGTAGAGATTGCCGCCCGCGTCCATGATTAAGTCGGCCGTAGGGAATTCGCCGTCGGTGCCATCGAAGCTGAAGAGGACAGACTCGGTAAAACCCCCTCCGGCAGATCTCAACTCGAACACCGTCCCCATGCTGTCAGACCCGCCACTGAAGGTCGTGCCGTAAAGATTGCCAGTTTTGTCCATGATCAGGCCGGCTTGCGGCTGACTACCGTCGGTACCGTTGCCGAAGTTCCAGAGGAGCGATTCGGTCCAACTTCCGCCGGCCACAACCGGAGGGGTCAGCTCGAAAACCGTCCCTCCGAGGTCGGATGGGCTAGCGAAAACCCCGCCTCTGGAAGTGGTGCCGTAGAGGTTGCCGTTGGTATCCATGATCAGGTCGGCCTTAGGCTGGTTTCCATCGGTCCCAGCACCAAAGTTCCACAGAACTGATTCGGTCCAACTTCCACCGGCAGTCGCAGGAGGTGTCAACTCGAAGACTGTGCCCCCGAGGTTCGACGTGAGGTTATCGTTAGCCCCGCCCGTCCGGGTGGTGCCGAAGAGATTGCCGTGGCTATCCATAATCAGGCGGGCAGCCGGCAAATCGCCGTCGGTGCCGCTGCCAAAGCTCCACGGGATGCTCTCGCTAGCGGCGAATGCTTGACTGTGAAGGGTCAAGCTCAAGAACGATAGAATAGAGAGCGCACCGAAAACGGTCGGCAAGGATAGTACCTTCGTGCAAACTTTCATTTGGTTCCCTCCCGTGATCAGGGTCGTGCGCATCGGGCGGACGAGCCTGTCTACCGGATAAGGCGGGACAACCGACCGACCAATGTTCGATCGGACCGACCAAATGTGGCGATGCGACTAATTTCGACTAGAAATTGCCAGGAAATGGGGCGGTCGGGGTCGGGCTGATACGAGCAGAAGTAGCCAAGGCTGATCGAGGTCGCAAAATGACGTCCCAGCCCGGGATGCTGGTGGCGAATTTTCTCCAACACTGCCCGGACGTTCCTGCCGACTAGCACGCGGGCGCGTTCTGCACTACTCGATGCTGCGCGAGCACGTCCGCCCAGCCCCGATGATCCGGTGAGTTCTTGGCCGACCATCTCGATCTCGGCGTGCAGGCGTTGGGAGCGACCGAGGTCGTTCATCCGTTCCGCTTCGTCGAGTTCAGCCTGAAGGTCGCGCAGTCTGGTGCGGTATTCGGAACGCGCTCGAGCATCAATGGTTGGACCCGGGCCGCCGAGCTCGCGAACGATTTCCAAATCTTCGGACTCAGGATCGATCGTCGTCCGCCCGTTAGCTGCCCTTCCCTCAACCGCTTCGATCAGGTCATGCACGTGGATGCGTTTCCCCGGACGTGCCAACAGGTATGCGATGTAGCGAAGGCCCTTTGCATCTTTCAGCCGGAAAGTGGCGGCGTCGTAGCTGATGGTCCAGTACTCGCCTTCCTTTCGAAACGCCCCCATCAGCTTCGATTCCAGCTGCCGCCGAGAAGGCGAGGTGCTTCCGAGCGCGCGCATCTTGTCGGCCACTACATAGTCGATCATGCGAGAACCGACTCCGCGCGACCGATGGTTTTCGATCGCAGCATCGAACTTTTCTGCTGCGCCGATGCGATCGCCAGCGGCCGCGAGCGCACGTCCCCAATATTGCAGCGTATCGGCTTCGCACCAGCCCAAATGATATTTCCGATGGATTGCCAGCGCTGATTCGAACTGTCGCTTCGCGACGTCGTAGTTGCCACGCCCGGTCGCAACTATTGCTTCCGCGAGTACGACGCTGCCTACTAGACCACGCCAGTCTTCTCCGGCGGTCATTATCTGACGACATCGAAGCATTTGTTCGGCTGCCTCATCGACCCGGTTCATCGCGAGGTAAAGACGCGCCAGCCACGGGCGAGCACGCATTTCCAGAAGCACCACCGATGCCGGATAGGGATTATCCAGACCGTACCGGAAAAGAGCTTCGGCGCGACCGTTCTGACCAATAAGCAAATTCGTAAGGCCCCCGAATACACAAAGGTCTAGTGAAAGGAGTCGGTTATCGGTTCGCTCGGACTCTTCAACCCGCCTCTCCAACCAGTCTGCAACGGCCTCCCATTCGCCATCGCCCCAAAATCGGAACCCTGGGTTTCTGAAACCATCTTTTTGTTCGGCTTTGGATAGGTGCCCCTGGTCGAACCGGGTCATTTCGATCCAGGCAGCAAAAAACTTGAAGGGTAAAGGTGCGGCTTCTTTTCTCTTCCTGTTCTGTTCGCGTTCGAACCATAGCTGCGAACCGCGTGGATCTCCCAACAATTTGCTGATGAAGCCCGCACCCCACGCGGCCGAATAACCCGAAATTTTCGCTTGCAAGGTGGCCTCGAAGGCTCGTTCGAAGTGCGCAAAGCCCTCGCTCAGTCGCCCTTCCATGCACAAGGACCAGCCATAACAGACCGCCGCCCATTGCCAGGTCCCTTTGTCGCCCAGCCGATCGGAAATTCCCATTGCGCGGCGCGCGGCCTTTGCGCTCTCGACGAAGTTCAATTTAGCGGACTCGTTAGCTGCGGTGACGCAGAAAAGATGGGCTAAGTGAAACGTCTCAGGCCCGTTAGCTATAGCCGACTCAGCCCGCCGCAGATGCTCGGAAGCAAGAACCGAATTGGCGAGCGGGTCACCTCTCATATGGAAGATTTGCGCCATCAGGATATGTACGTGGGCCGCTTGATCGAGACGCCCTAAACTCTCGTAGAGGGCAATTGCCGACTCCCCGTACCTGAGCGACGTCGATCGATCAACTTCGAATGCAAATCTTCCGAGCTCATGCAGCAGATCTGCGCGTTCAAGCGCGCTCCCGCCGTGTTGCTCCATCAGCTTGAGAGCGGCCTGCCAATGCATAATGGTCTCGGTGAACGCGAAGACTGAGGCAGCTGCCCGTCCGGCGCGAACCGAGTATTCGGCAGCTTTTTCCGTGACACCCGCTTCGCGGAAATGGTGCGCCAACTCGGCGAGGTGGGCGTCAACGTCCTGTCGATAGATCTCCTCTATCCGGCTAGCGATCTTGCCATGAATTCCAATGCGGCGGTTGCTATCGAGGTCGTCGTACACCGTGGCGCGCACCAGCGCGTGAGAAAATCGATAACGACCATATCCGAGCGCCGTCACGAGGCCGGCGCTTGCGGCTTCATCGAGAAGGCGATGTGCGTCGTCGGCGGGAATCTCTGCTGCGGCGCGACAGAGATGGAATTCGAACTCATTTCCGATTGCCGCTGCTACGGCGAGAATCGCGATCGACTCCGGCGCAAGGGCGTCGAGACGATTACGGATCGCCTCCCGAATGCCACTGGGAATGCTAAACGGACGGTCGAGCACTCCGGCCGATCCAAGCGCTCCTTCGGCTATCAGATTGCGAACGATGCCATCCACAAACAGCGGATTTCCGTTAGTGGCGTCACAAAGCTTGGTGACCAGCATCTCCTCCGGTGCCCGTCCCGCCCTGCTCGCGACCAACTGCGACACCTCGTACTCGCTCAGGCCGCTTAGGGGAATCGCACGCGCTTCGCGGCTCAGCTGTCCGATCATCTTGCTGAGGCTTGGTGAGCGCCGCACCTCCAACTCGCGATAGGTCGCGACAATCAAGATTGGCGAGCCCTTCAGCTCACGCGACATAAAATGCAGCAGCGCGAGCGACGCCTCATCGGCGTCATGCAAATCGTCGAGCACGATCAGCATCGGATGCGAGCGGACGCCGATTTTGAGGAAGTTGGTAACCGCATCGAAGAGGCGAAAGCGCGCCTCGCTCGGTTCGAGCTTCTCGCTAACTGAAGGATTGGGAGCAATCGGTGCGGGTCGCAGATCTGGAATTATCTGCGCCACCTGATGGATTACCTCGGAGGCGACTTCGGACTCCACCACGAGACTACTTCGTTGCTCCGGGTCGAGCGTGCCGAGGAAAGCGCGAACTATTTGAATCCACGGCCAGTACGCCGGCGCGCCCTCACCCTCCCAGCATCGGCCCCATAGCACCTGCATGCCGAGGGTTTTTGCCCGCGCCGCCAACTCATCGGCCAGCCGCGTCTTGCCGATGCCGGGCTCGCCGGAAATCAGGAACAGGTGTGCGTCGCTGTCGGCACCGGCTTCGCAAGCCGCAATGAGTTCCGCAAGCTCGCGCTCGCGCCCAACGAAATTAGTCGCAATCGACGTGGAATCCACCCCCAGTTTTAGGAGTTTACAATCTATTTCATTGGCGGTCATGCTGCGAACGCGATTTGCTTATCAGGCGCGCAAAGCCGCGATGGCAAATTCGAAGGGTCCCGCTGGGGTTGCGTCAATCGTTCCCGACGCTGAGCAAATGGCGCTTCTCTCGTCTCGGACCATCTTCTGATGTACCTCCGCTCCCACATCGATCCCCGCCCCCAGCATGCAATGTCCTTGTCGCGTTGTTCGTCCGCCCGCTAGCGCGCACGTTACGCTGTCGCATGCCTATGTCCACGCAACGTGAGCGCCAACATTATCCACCCCCATCCACGGAAAATCAGCGCGACTCCCACCGCGAAGCCGATAAACCAAAGCGCCGATACCGGCCAGTGAATCAGGAGCAGGAGTCCGAGCACCACCGATATCGCGCCGTCCAGGATCGCCCATCCGCGATGCGGAATTTCCGCCGAGATGGCGGTGAGTCAACCTGCTAATGCGCGACCCCTTCGTCTGAACTAGTCACTCACCTGGAAACTGGCAGGTGTAGGTGGGATCAAATAAGCATTGATATGCCAATGTACCGCTGTTCGTGACCTGCGCCACGTCAGGGGAACCTGGACAGCTGGTCAGTTCACACTTCTCTCCGAACCCGTCCGGTGCACTAGTGCAATCGGAATCTACGCTACATTGGGTTCCGATGTTCCCCTCGCTTCCAATAGCACAAATCAGCCCGCAGGACGTGTAAGGCGCAGTGGTGCACTCGGGTGCGATAGAAGTTGTAACTCCGAGTGTGGTTAAGCACGTGAAATTTTCAGCACATGAACCGAGGCTAAAAGTGGGATCCGTGCAATCACTGTCCGACGTGCAGGCCAAGCCAGGTGACGCGCTGTTTGAATCACAGAAGGTCGTGAAGAATCGGCACGCCCCAGCAACGTCGTCGCAATCAGCATCCGTGCTACAATTCCTGCCCAAAGTCACTCCAAGTTCTGCGTCCTCGGCGAGGCTCGACCCGTAGCATTGGTTACAAGTGGCGTTCGTAATCGTCACTGTCGGGATTTGGCAAGTATTCGGGCCCACGCCCGGGGTGCTGCCACAAGCGTCCGACAAAACGCAGCCGCCATTATCCAGGTTGCATGTCGCACTCGGGGAGCAAGCATTGAGGAGGTCATTGCAATTGGTCCCGCCGCCGAGGGTTGGGGGGGTATATGCACAGCCGCCGCAGTTGTCGATGTCGTGGGCGGTGTCGGCGCATCTGCCGTTACAGCACTGGGTTACATTGCCAGTACCACAACCGACGATATTGTCTGGCGTATTGCAGCACTGCTCGCAGCGCCCAGGCGCGTTAGGGCCTGCGGCGGCACCTTGGCCGGTTCCCTGCATCCCGGCGCAGCAGTCGTCATTCGTACTGATCGCTTGATCAAAGCCGCAGGTCCCGGAGACGGTTTTGCCGGTGGGGTCACCGGTGCATGCGGCGCCCAAACCACCAGCAGGAGCAAGGACGCAGCCATGGTTTGAGTCACAGACGTATCCATCAGGGCACATGATGTCGTAGCTGCAAAAGCTCGTCTTGCAAAGACCATCTGCGCAGGTCCCAGCGTCGTTATTACTGTCGGTGCATGTATGGCCGTTGGGCTCGCTGAATCCGCCGCTACATTTCAGCAGGCCGTGGGCAAGTGTACTCGGGAGACATTGGGCCAGGGTTCCAGTCATACCCGCGCAATCAGCATCGCTGCTGCATGCGGAGGTACCAATACCGGTAAGTCCACCGCAACGTCCCTGGCAAACTCCCTGCGAAGTGCAGCCCACGCCTCCGCACGTTGCATCAAGCGCGAGGCCGGTATCGGGCGGGCAAGCGTTCGAGGTCCCGGTGCAATACTCCGCCTGGTCGCAAAGATTGAATGTAGAAATAGATGGATCAGTCCCGACGGCTCGGCAAAGCGTGCCCGCAGATACATAACCATCTGCCGGGCAGGTTAGATTCGTACCATCGCAATATTCAGGAACATCACAGGTCGTGCCGTCTGCGGCAACTACAACCGGGCGACACAGGACCGTCTTCCCCCCAGTCGCTGCCTTGGCGCCGCCGCACGTTCCGCTTGAGCAGGTTCCGCCAACCTGACAAGCGACGCTATTGCAGGCGAGACCATCTGCTTTTTGGATGGCGGCAGCACAGGTGCCATCGACTGGATTACAAGTAGCAGGGGTGTGGCATGCGTCTTCACCGGAGCAAATCTTGGCGGCGCCGCCGCTGCACGTTCCGCTCGCGCAGGTTCCCCCGGTCAAACAAAGGTTGCCGCCATTGCAGGTAGTGCCGTCTGCGGCATTGGTGCCGGTACACTGTCCCGACGAGTTGCACGTCGCGGTGCCTGATACGCAATCGTTGACGCAGGTGGTTCCGCCGGTTGCCACGGGGTTCGAGCACGCGCCCGTGCTGGTATTACATGTTCCGGCGGTGTGGCACTGATCGGAGGCGGTGCAGACGACCGGGTTGCTGCCGACGCACGCGCCGCTCTGGCAGGCGTCGTTCTGGGTGCAGGCGTTGCCGTCGTTACAGCTCGTGCCGTCGGTCTTGTCGGGGTTCGAGCACGCGCCCGTGCTGGTATTACACGTCCCGGCGGTATGGCACTGGTCGGAGGCGGTGCAGACGACCGGGTTGCTGCCGACGCACACGCCGCTTTGGCAGGCGTCGGTCTGGGTGCAGGCGTTGCCGTCGTTACATGCGGCGCCATTCGTCTTGTCGGGGTTCGAGCACACGCCCGTGCCGGTATTACACGTCCCGGCGGTATGGCACTGGTCGGAGGCGGTACAGACGACCGGGTTGCTGCCGACGCACACGCCGCTCTGGCAGGCGTCGGTCCGGGTGCAGGCGTTACTGTCGTTACAGCTCGTGCCGTTGCCTAGATCACTCCATGCCGTCGTGCTCACTGCGGGCTGGCAGCTCTGGCACTGGGTGGCGTTGACGGTGCCGGGCGCGTAGATCACGCCGCCAATCTGGCAGGCCTGGTAGGAATATCTTATATAAGGAGTCCGAGTCGCAGTGGGAACCGCGGCTTTGCTTCCTGCGAGCGCCGTGCTCGCGGCGATGAGCAGCAGCCCGGCGAACGATACGCACGTGAACGCGAACAGGCGAGACACGATGACCCCGATGCGTGCCATAACTCCCTCCGAAAAGGCACTGCCTCACTTGCTGCAGGTGATGAGGTGAGGGCTGGTGCGTTGGTGGGAGGCGAAGCCGTCGTGCTTCCCGCGCGAGCCGCAGACGTTTTGGACTCGATTCTTTTGTCGAGCCTCAGGTCGCAACCGTTGCCTTAGCGCACCTCAAAAGAAACCACAAGGCAACGCCATTTGATTAGATGGAGAATAAAAGGGTGCCCGGTAAAGCAAAAGGGTGCCCGGTAAAGCAAAGGGGTGCTCTTGTGACAAATAAAGTCGGTACCTCTCATTGTGAATGCGGCGACCCGCCGCTATGTGTAACGCTGGAGTAATGGTTTTCCAGGCCGCGCCTTCGTCGTGCATGTCCCCGCGGCAGCTCCGCCGGTTCGGGAGGAGCGCCGGAATGAATCACCAAGCAAAACGGATGGACAATGATGAACCAAACACGGCGACGCGTAATTGGACTCGCTACAGTAATGGCGCTGCTTTTTTGTGTGCTACCTGCGGCCGCTGACACCATTACGTCGCAGCAGGCGCAGCAAATAATCGATGAGCTCAAGGCGATTCGCAAAGACCTCGAGCAGCGCCCCTTGGCGCCGACCGCGCCCGCGCCGGGTGGCCCCGTAGACAGCAAAGTGAGTTATGCGTTTCCCGCGGGCGGATTGTCGGTCGGCAGCGATAACGCGCCGCTGGTCCTGGTCGAATACACCGATTACCAGTGCCCGTTCTGCCAGCGCTTTCAGACCGGCGCGTTCCCGCAGATCAAGACCAACTACGTCGACACCGGCAAGCTCCGGTTCGTGAGCCGCGACTTCCCGCTCGAATTTCACCAGAATGCGCGGCGCGCCGCGGTTGCCGGTCGATGTGCCGCCGAGCAGGGAAAATATTGGGAAATGCGCCAGACGATGTTTGCCAATTCGGAACAGCTACAAGCCAACAACATACTCGATGACGCCGGGAAGTCGTCACTCGATGTCACCAGGTTCAAAGCCTGTGTCGTCTCGGACAAGTACAAGGCGGTGATCGACAAAGACATCGCGGAAGGGACAGCTGTCGGCATTACGGGAACCCCTTCGTTCGTCCTGGGGCACGTACAGAATGGCAACCTCAACGGGGTCCGCATCGTCGGTGCGATGCCTTACTCGCAATTCGACGCCAAGATCCAGGAGTCGCTAAAGCAGGTGCCGACCACCAGGAATTAGCGGCTTGCCGGATGGAGCGATCGCAACCACGCTCACGACTATAACGGCATAAGATGGATACGAACCCCTTGAGATTGAAACGGTGATGCCGGCGGTTCTCCGGGCGGGAATTGACCATCAAAATTCTCGCTGGCGAAGCCTTTGGATCGTGTGCTTGAATGCAGCGCCATTTGGTCTTCGCTCAATTCAGGTGTGGAAGCGACCGCCCCACACCTTGCGTCCAAGGGGGGCGTGGCGTGGAAAGGCTTTTGCCGCTGGTTCTCTTCCCATTCGTCAAGCGTAGCGCGCCAACGATTGCAGGCTTGTTTGCGATGGTGATTGCCCTGGCCGCCATCCCTTCCCTGGTGATGGCGCAGGTGGTGAAGATGCACGGAACGGTGCCGCCCGGCGCGGCGACGATGGCGAGCCAGGGACATCTCGATCCCGCGGAGGCTCTAACCCTCGACATTCGATTCGCCCTGCGCAACCGCGTGCAGCTCGATCAGCTAATCGCGGATCAGACCAATCCCGCGTCGCCTCGATATCATCAATGGATCACCGCGGATGAATTCACGCGCCGGTTCGGAGCAAGCACCAACGATTTTTCGGCAGTGAAGGACTGGCTGACTGCGAGTGGATTCCAGATCCTCGGCGGCTCGCGTGAGGGAGGCTATCTTCGCTTCACTACTGATACAGCTTCGGCCGAGCGGGTCTTCAATACCCAGCTCGAGGATTTCGGCAGCGGCCGCTTCGCCAATCTCACGGAACCTGAAATTCCCGCGCAGTTCGCCGATGTGATCGGCGATATCCTGGGGATGCAGAATTTGGGCAGCCTCGAACCTGACTATGCGACTAACAAGCTGGAGAGAAGTCCTCGCAAACTCCCGGTCTTGAAGCGCGATGGCCACGCCGCCGGGTCTGGTCCCGATTTTAACCTGGAGGCTATCGGTGGCGCGGGCTTCGCCTTCGGTCCGCCGGACTTTTATACCTTCGATGACGAAACCCCGCTGCTGGAGGGCGGCAACACCGGCGCCAATGGCAGCGACTGTATCGGGATCTTTGCCAACACCAACATCTTTGCGGAGCCTTCGCAGGCCACCATTCTTAAAGACTACTTCGCGCTTTTCTCGGAGGATACGTCATTCTCCCCCGACCCGGTCATCACCATCGATTTTTCCAAGGAGACCAATCCCGGAGTTATCGGCAATGGCGCCGACACCGAGGCCTATCTCGATATCGAAGCCGTGCACCTGATCGCGCCGGGCGCGCCGATCACTTTGTACGTCACCAACCCGGACAAACTCGCATTCTCCCAGAATCTGACCGATGCGATCACGGCAATGACCACCGAGAACAAGTGCGCCGCGCTGAATTTCAGCTACCACATCTGCGGCGCGTCAAACTCCTTTTTTACCACTACCCTCGGCGATCTGTTTTCCAGGGCGCAAACCCAGGGCCAATCTGTGTTCGTATCGGCAGGCGATCATGGTGCGGATACCTGCCAGACCGGTTCGCCCAATGTAAACGAACTCGGCGCCAATCCGCTGACCACCTCGGTCGGCGGCACTCAAGTAGTCTCTCCGATTTTTGATTCCAACGGATTCTCAACCGGCTATTCGACCGAGGTGTCATGGAACAGCCAAAACGGCGATGCCAGCCTGGCCGGTAAGAACCGGGTCAGTGGAGGCGGCATCAGCTCGATTTTCACCAAGCCTGCATGGCAACTGGGAGTGGCGGGAACCAGCAAAGATAACTCTCGCGACCTCCCCGATGTGGCCTCGCTGGCCGGCAACCCCGACATAATCATTTTCGCGGATACTGACGTAGCCGGTGTCGCGACGCCTACGAAGTCCGATTATTTAGTCATCGGTACCAGTCTCGCGGCGCCGCTATGGACTGGATATTCGCGACTTCTGCAAACCGCAAACGGCGGCCATCGGCTCGGCAGTCTGAACCCGATAATCTGGGAGTTGGGTGGCGCGGGACAGGCCGCGCATGGATTCCATGACATCACCTCGGGCGACAATACCTACATCAGTGTCGTCAGTGGGAAAGGCGACGTAACTGTGCAGGGATATTCTGCCGGCCCCGGCTACGACCTGGTGACCGGATGGGGCTCGATCGATGCCGACGCCTTCATCACCGCGTACCTCGATGCGCCAACGCCGCCGGTAGCTTCAAAACTGGAAGCTAGTCCCGGATCCTTGAACTTCGGAACCGCCACCACAGAGGTTGCAAGCAAACCGAAAACGCTCACGCTAGAAAATGGGGCTGGAAAGGGTAGCGCATCGATCACGTTGAAGAGCTTCGCGATGAGCTCGAATCTCGCGCGAGCGGGAGGCAACTGCACCACGGGGATGAGTCTCGCGCCGAAAGGAAAATGCACCTTGATATTTACGATGACGCCCTCGGCGGTGGGCGCCAACCCGGGAAGCGTCGAGATCACCAGCAACTCGAGCCTCGGCGAGCTGACCGTCGATACATCGATAACCGGCAAAGCGCCGAAGGTGAAGAAATAGCCGCGGGTTTGCCGCTAACTCAGAGTTCCTTTGGTCGATAGCACTCCCGCCACCCGAGGCTCCAGGGAGGTCGCCGTATCCATCGCACGCGCCAGCGCCTTGAACGATGCCTCGATCACATGATGAGGGTTGCGCCCGCTCAGCATGTTCATGTGAAGGTTCATCCCGACGTTGTCGCTCAGCGCCTTCATGAAGTCATGCACCAGCTCGGTCTGGAACGAACCCACCCGCTCCTGCGTGATCTCCACATTGTAGGCGAGATACGACCGCCCGCTGATATCGACCACCACCGAGCAGAGCGCCTCATCGAGGGGAACCGTGGCCTCGCCGAAGCGCTTGATGCCCGAGCGATCGCCCAGCGCCTGCGCGAACGCCTTGCCGAGCACGATGCCGACATCCTCGACGGTGTGATGCTCGTCGATGTGAAGGTCGCCCTTCGCGTCGATTTTGAGATCGAAGAAACCGTGGCGCGCGAAACTATCCAGCATGTGATCGAGGAAGGGAACGCCGGTGGCGATTTCGGCGCGCCCGTTGCCATCGAGCTTGAGCGCGATTTTCACCGCGGTCTCGCGCGTTCTGCGATCGATCTGCGCGACGCGCTTGCCGTTCTCCGGGTGCACGGTCGGCATCAGCGCGCGACTGTCATCGAGCGCGCCGTTGGAATTCGCCACCCGTCGCGCGGGTGCCGAGGCTGCCCTAACTTTCGTCTTCTTTTTGCTCGCCATTATTTTCTCCGAGGCGCGCTGGCTTTGTTTCGAATCTCCATCGCGCGCGCATGACCCTCGAATCCCTCCATCCTCGCCAGACGCGCAACCGTCGGACCGAGCTTGCGCAGCGCGTTGGGCGACGCCTCGATTATACTGGTGCGCTTGAGAAAATCGTAAGCACCCAGAGGGGAGGCAAATCGAGCCGAGCCGCCCGTAGGTAAAACATGGTTTGGCCCAGCGAGATAATCGCCTAGGGGAGCGGGGCTCATCGGACCGAGGAAAATCGCACCGGCTGCTTTAACTTTGGGTAGCCATCGCGAGGGATTGCGGATTTCCAACTCCAGGTGCTCGGGTCCGATGACATTAGCGAGCTCGAAAGCCTCGGTCAGGTCACGTACGACGACTAAAGCGCCTCGCTTGTCGAGGACCGTCTCGACGGCCCGAGCGCGGGGCAAATCGGCGAGCGCCTCCACGATCGCATCGGACACCGCATCGGCAAGTTTTTGCGACGGCGTGAGCAGCACCGCGGATTCATCGCCGGAGCCATGCTCGGCCTGCGCGATGAGATCGGCGGCGACCCAGGCCGGGTGGGCGCTATCATCGGCGATGACGAGGACCTCACTCGGACCCGCCATTTTGTCGATATCCACTACACCGTAGACCATGCGCTTCGCCGCTTGCACATACGCATTCCCCGGACCGACGATTTTGTCGACCGCCGCGATGCTCGGGGTGCCATACGCGAGCGCCGCGACCGCCTGCGCGCCACCGACGCGATAGAACTCATCAACGCCCGCAATCGCCGCGGCAGCCATCACTTCTGGGCGCTCGCTCTCCGCCGACGGCGGCGAGACCATCACGATCTCGCGCACTCCGGCGACGCGCGCCGGAATCGCATTCATCAGCACCGAGGATGGATACGCGCCCATCCCGCCCGGAACGTAAATTCCGGCGCGGTCGAGCGGCCGCACCATCTGACCGAGCCGCATGCCGAGGCTATCGGTGTAGGAAAACGGCTTCTCGATGGTCTTCTTATGAAATGCCGCGATTCTCCGCGCGGCGAGTTCCAGCGCGCTGCGATCCTTTTTTGGAAGCTGCGCCAGCGCGTCGCGAAGTTCCTTCGAGGAGACCTGCAACGTTTTCGGCGTCAGCTTCACGCGATCGAATTTTTCGGTGTACTCGATGAGCGCGGCATCGCCGCGTTTGCGCACATCCGCGATGATGGCGCTCACGACGCCATCGATGCGTGAAGCATCGTCGTCGCCGCCGCGCCGCGCGATGATGGCCTCGAGGAAGCGCCGAAACTCCGGCGTTCCCGACTTGAGCACCCGCGGCTTCATTGGTTGCGAAGAAGCTTCTTTCTTGGATTCATGCGAGCCGATTCCATCGGGATATCATTCCCGACGCAAGCTCGACACAGCGATCAGGTTGCAGGACAACTGCGCGCCAATACGAAGGTTGCGGAGTCCGTCTTGGGTTCACCGAGGCTGTAATCATATTCGAAGTGGACATCGTAGGTACCATTTTCAAAGATAGGGCCGAGAAGTTGTAAGGTGCGACCGGGATCTAGGTCGAGGTAGTAGGGCGCGTTGTTGAACTGCCCTCCGCTCGCGGGATGACGCGTCACTGCTACCTTGCCGGCGGTCGGCCGGCCTTGATAGTCGATAACCGCGACAATCATGCCATCGGTATGGTAGCGCGTGGTCGGACATCCGTCGGTTCCGGTAATCGTCGAACCCGGTGGATAGATTCTGGTCCCCTCAGGAAGTTTCGCGTGCGACCCCTGTCCCGTCACCGAGCCGTCGACGAATGCGAACCCGGTCAGGGTGCGAGGCACGACGGCGATAGCGGGGGCATTCGCCGAACTGGGGTACTGCATATTGATGGTGAGATTCAGCTCGCCGGCCCGATAAGCAAACATCGCGGCGTCATAGCCGGGCATTGCGGCGGAAATGCTCGGGTTGTTCGAAAATCCCACGCCCTCGCGAGCAGTGCCGTTGGGGTTCAACTCGATGACGTGCTGGCTATCCTCGTCGTGGAACACCACGATCGCGTAAGACCCTGAGTCACGATTTTCGAAGTCGCATGCGGCGTGTCGATCGGTGATCGTCGACGCGGTACTCTCCGCGTTTCCGTGGCCGTTGGAGGGAAAATCCTGCGCGGAGGTGAACAACCAACAATAGACTTGGCCCCGATTATTGCGCAGGCCCGCGATCTCGACGTGGATGTTACTTCCTGGTTGATTTTCATCCGCGCCGGCTTCGCTTTGCGGCGTGGAAAGTCTCACGTCGCCTCCGCGATCCGGCAGCTCCGCCAGCACCGCGCCATGCTCGTCGAGCGCCGAATCGATAACCCATTCGGGGCCGAACACTGCGAAGCTCCCGGAATATGATCCGCGTCCATAGTTTTCGATATGCACGGTTTTGATCTGCTTGCCGCGCAGACCTTTCGCGCGCAGCTTGGCCACCGCGTCGGGCAGGTCCATGAAGTTCGCAGGCATTGCACGCTCGTCATTCGGATCGGCGCTGGAGCCGGGGATCAACTCACCGGCAGGTGAATTGGGCATATAGGCGAGCGTCTGCTGCTGACCGGGAGAGTAGAAGGTGAACTGGATCATCAATCCGCCTGCGGGAGATTGGGCATTGGCGATCCCGCCGTTCAGTTCCATTTGGATCGAGGTCAGAAAAGCATCCGGCTGCCATTTGCTTCGAACGTATGCCGTTGCGCGCTGAGCGATCTCCGGCACTCCGCTCACCGGCCATTGAACCTGCCCCGGGAGCACCTGGCCGACGGCCACGCTGGGTATTGGTGCCTGCGGGGGTTGACCTTGCGCGGGAGGCATCTGGCCGGCGGCGGCTCGGATCGGCGCGGTCGAAGAACTGCGGGTCCATTCGATATCGGCGCCGGGGGCAATTCGGGTTTCCAGATGTTTGTCGCCCTCGACGCGAAACGCTCCGACCATCCCGGTGATGCCGGCACCGCCCACGATCATGAAGGTGCCGGTGTCTTTGCCAGTGACGAAAAGATTCGGAGCATACGCACCGGTGGGTACGGTCGCAATGGTGCCCTGCTGACTCGCCAACGGCATCGGGCACGACTCGCCATAAGCGATCTGCCCCACGTCACCAATCTCCATCTCGCATTGCTGAAGGCCGACCGGGCTGGGAATTTGCGCCTGCCATCGGCCCGCGACGGGATTTTGCGGCGTCGATGAAGTGGGCTCGGAATGATGGCACCCACAAACGGCGATCACCGCCGCCAGACCGAAGCCTGCGAATCGGATTGACCCACCGAAGAACCCTCGATGTCTCACCGTCGTCGTCCCCCAGCTCCTGCGATTAGCGATGGTTCACGGTTGTGCACCATCGTCGGCTGCGAGGATAGTCGTTCGTCGCGTGTCTGAATATCCGCGATGATGGCGGTCCAGGGGCCTCGATGCGAAGCAATCTTGTAGCCATCGCGGCAGTGGCATCCTGCGCGATCAGATCGCTGAATAGTGAGAGCGCTGCGCTTTTCGGGAACCGGTCCAGGTTGTTTTGTCGGTTGGCGTCAATCGTCGGCCAGGGTATGGCGAGGTGATCCCACGCTTCTCAGGCACCCGAAGCACCCTGATCAGTTCTTCCAGATATTGCGATAAGATCTCGCGGTCGATATTGGGAGTGCTTTTTAAAAGGGTTTCGATATCTGATTCGTCGCGATCGGACTTCCGCAGCATTTGGACAAAATGGGTATCGACCTTGCGCGTAATTCTCTCGAACAAATTATCGGCACCTACCCACGCTGCAATTGCGGCAACGAGGCATTGGTTCAAACTGACTCCGTCGCGCTCCGCCTTGTGCGCGGCTAATCGATGTAGACTTCGCGGGAGTCTGAGAGCGAATCTGCCCCCGAAACCTTGATTCGCCGATGGTGGCGGAATTTCTTGGCCGAGCTTTTGGCACGCCTCGATCCAGGCTGCCGCCGCTTTTTCCAGGTTCGTAAATGCCTCGCCCGCGCTATCGCCTTGAGAATAACAGCCCTGAAATTCCAGGACTTCCGCCGAGAACCTGCCATCCTCTCCCGGAATCAGAATCCGGGCGTAAGGAAGCTTAAGATAATCCTTGGCGCTCCTTCTGCCGAAGCTCGCTGTTGCTCGTGGCGATTTCTTAACCAAGGGTCTCTTCATAAGTGTCCAGGTCACCTTCCAAGTCATCCAAGATGTTGTTCTTGGTGCCCGGGGCCAGCGTCGGGTGATTTGGAATTGATAAGGGTTTGCGATTCGGCAATTCCGGATGAACGTAGGTCGGTTCTTTGCCTCTTTTGGTGTCGGGTCTTCGGCCGACCGCTCGGGCCAGACGCACTATCTCGCGGCTCTTCACGCTCCTTGCCCTTCGCAGCTCCGCTATAAGCGCCCGCAACTGCGCAATCCGTCTGAGCGTCATGCGATATCACATGCGATATTATAGAGCGGGCGTTGAAGTCGGACAAATGAAACTTGATCCACGAACATCGGCGACGATGTCGGCCACGGCGGATCGATGTGCGAAGCATCTCCACCCGCGCCGCGCGGCGTGCGACGATCGCATTGAGGAAGCGCCTGAACTCCGGCGTCGGTGCGCCGCTTCATGATTTTAGGGCAAGACTATCGTCAAGGCAGTCTCTCCAACATCCTGTCAATGCTCGATAACATTCGGTGGAAAATTGACCCACTTCGGTCCTCGCAAGAAGGTGCAGTAAGTGCCTTCGTACTCCAGCATCGATAAGAAGATTCTTTTTAGCAATTCTCTCAGTATAGCCAGATTCTGGAGCAACGAAGCCCCGTCTAAAGAGCCCGGTGCATAACGTCCGCGGTGGACTATCTTGTTCCGAACGCTTATTGCTGCGGCGATTTGATCGAGAGAGATTCCGGCTAAGGGAACGTGATAGTGAGTCAGCAAGAGCTTTACATTTTCAATGAAAATCCGCCTATTGAGTTCCTGAATTTTGGGTGCCATTTGCTCCGAGATAGATGGCGGAAAAGTGCAATCGATGAGCTCTTTGACCGTTTGCGAGAATAATTTGAACTCCTTCTTTGACAATATCGCATCGTGGGAATTACGCGCGAATACGAATACAAGATGCTCGAGCGCCGTCATTGCGGCCAGGTACTGAGCCTCCGTATAGCTTGGATGCATAACGAACCATTCGATCGCAATTCCGAGGCCCGTGGAGTCACGAACTTTTGCAATATATTTCGAAACCGCGAGATCGATCACGGGTTGCAGATTGAGGAAATGGAAGAGGGGTTCAAATGGGGGTCCGCTATCTTTAGGTCCGTAGAATATGATCGAGGCCAGCTGGCCTCCTCTGAAAAAGCGACGAAGGCTCCAATTCATAGAACGACCGTCCGACAAAGACAACACTTCAAGGATCGACCGAACGCATTTATCGCTCTCTGCAAACCACAACTGAAGGTCAGAATCGCCAATGTCAGGCTGACGAATCGCTATGCAACCGGTTAGTTTTGTGAAGTCCACTTGAGCGGGCGCCGCAATGCTCAGCGCACCTACGGAAGAGATCGCGGCGACCTGACCATAAGATCGCAGACCTACAACCCAATAGTCGAGCCCGGCGCTTCTCCGAACTGCCACCGACGAGAAACTCGGGAGGTCGACCTTCAATTCGAGCGCGGTGGCAGAAAGCGTGATAGTGCTTGTGGAAGGCGTTGATCGATTGTTTAGTGAAAGTATTACTGTGCTCCGGCTCTCGATGGAGGAACCGTCCATGGCTCGGCCGCTCAGCACCATCTTTTGTGCAACTATTCCGTCCTTGAGATAGACCTCATTGAGCCATGCTGTTTCTCTTGTAAGTTGGAGCTCTTTAAATTCGATCGTAATCTCGCCAGTATCAGCGACCGAGAGCGAAAAGGTTACCCGCGTTTGATGGGAGCCCCATTCGATGTTTCCCTCGCAGTTTTCCTGTTGAAAAATAGGCATCGCTCTGCCGCAACTTAGTACCTAAGAATCCTTTACTCTCTCGATGTGCGCGCCCAAGGATGACAGTTTCGCGTCGAGCGCCTCGTAGCCGCGATCCAGATGATAGACGCGACCGATCTCGGTGTGATTCTCGGCGCTCAATCCCGCGAGGATTAATCCCATGCTCGCGCGCAAGTCGGTCGCCATCACAGGAGCGCCTTGCAATCGCGGCACGCCGCGCACCACCGCGGTCGAGCCCTTCATCACGATGTCGGCGCCCATCCGCATCAGCTCGAGTGCGTGCATGAAGCGATTTTCGAAAATCGTCTCGGTGATGACCGAGGTGCCATTCGCTTGCGCCAGCAGCGCCATCATCTGCGCTTGAAGATCGGTCGGGAAGCCCGGGTAGGGTAGTGTGCGGAGCTCGACCGGACGCAGCGCGCCGCCGCCGGTTACGCGCACGCCGCCATCCGCCGCGACGACCGATACGCCGATCTCGCGCAGCTTGGCGATGACCGCCTCGAGCTGATCGACCGGCACGTTGCGAATCGAAACATCGCCGCCGGTGATTGCCGCGGCAACCATCAGCGAGCCCGCCTCGATGCGATCGGGAATCACCTCGTGATCGGCGCCATGCAACTTGGCGACGCCTTCGATCTCGATGACATGCGTGCCGGCGCCGCGCAGGTTGGCGCCCATCGCGACCAGGAATTTCGCGAGATCCTGCACCTCGGGCTCGCGCGCCGCGTTCTCGATGGTGGTTTTGCCGGCCGCCAGCACCGCGGCCATCATGATGTTCTCGGTCGCGCCCACCGAAGGATTATCGAGCCAGATGCGCGCGCCCTGAAGCTGGTCGGCATGCGCTTCGACGTAGCCGTTGCGCAATTGAACTCGCGCGCCGAGCGCGCGAATTCCGATGATGTGCAGGTTCACCGGGCGCGCGCCGATCGCGCATCCACCGGGAGTGGAAACCTTGGCGCGTTTCGCGCGCGCCAGCAGCGGCCCGAGCACAAAAAACGACGCGCGCATGGTCTTAACCAGATCGTAGGGCGCCTGGTGCGAAGTCACGCTCTCCGCCTGCAAGACCAGGTTGTGATCGCCGGTCCAGGCGCATTGCACGCCGAGGCGGCGCAGCAGCGCGAGCGCGGTTTCGACGTCGCGCAGATGCGGCACGTTGCGAATCCGGACCGGTTCGCTGGTCAGCAACGAGGCCATCAGGATCGGCAGCGTGGCGTTCTTGCTGCCACTGACGTTGACGGCGCCGCGAAGAGGAGCGCCGCCGTGGATGATCATTTTGTCCATTTTGGTTTACGAGAGGCGCGCGCGAATTACTCGCTCGATGCGCGCGAGATCGCGTATCGCATCAATGTTGCTGAAACCGGCGCGGCGGAAAAGAGCCTCGACGCCGGCCGCCTGCCCCGCCCCGATTTCCACCATCACCGCACCGTCGGGATTCAGGCGCGTGCGACTGCCGGTGGCGATGCGGCGGTAGAAGGCGAGGCCATCGGCGCCATCGACGAGAGCATGGCGCGGTTCATAGAGGCGAATTTCGGGCTGAAGCGTTTCCAGCGCGGCCTCGGCGATATAGGGAGGATTCGAAACGATGAGGTCGAAGCGAGAAGGATCATCGGGGAAGAGGTCGGCGGCGATATAGTTGACACGAGTTTCACATCGATGAAGAAGCGCATTGCGCCGGGCAACCTCAAGCGATGTTTCAGATATGTCGGTAGCTTGGATTCGCGCATTCGGCGCATTAGCCGCGATCGCAATCGCGATCGCGCCCGAACCGGTGCCGATATCGAGGACATGGGAGCGCGGCCGCGTCGCAAGAAATTTCAGCGCGGCCTCGACCAGCGTTTCGGTTTCCGGCCGCGGGATTAGAACGGCGGGCGTCACCTCGAAATCGAGGGAAAAAAATTCCTTGCATCCGATGATGTAGGCGAGCGGCTCGCGGGCGGCGCGACGGGCGATCATTTGACGAAACTTGCCCGCGGCATCGGCATCGACGGCTAACCCGGCCAAAAGCGTCGCGCGCGCCACGCCGCATGCATGCGCGAGGAGAACCTCGGCGTCGAGCTGGGCGGTATCGATACCGGCATTTGCGAGGATATGACTGCCTTTTTCCGTTATTGCGAGCGATGAGGAAGTGGCTTTGTTTTCGCACATCGTTGCTGCGCGAACGACGCTATGCGCTGAGCGCCTCGGCCTGTTCCTGGGTCGTCAGCGCGTCGATGAGCGCGTCGACGTCGCCGTCCATCACCTGGTCGAGCTGATGCAGCGTCAGGTTCACGCGATGGTCAGTGACGCGCGACTGCGGGAAGTTGTAGGTGCGGATGCGCTCCGAGCGGTCGCCGGTGCCAACCATCGATTTGCGCTGCGCCGCGATCTTCGCGTCCTGCTCGGCGTTGGCCTTATCGAGGAGCCGCGCCCGCAAAATCTTCAGCGCACGCGCCTTGTTTTTGTGCTGCGATTTCTCATCGCGGCAGATGATCACCATTCCGCTCGGGATATGCGTGATGCGCACGGCAGAGTCGGTAGTGTTGACGCTCTGGCCGCCGGGGCCGGAGGCGCGCATCACATCGATGCGGAGATCCTTTTCCTCGTTGATGTTGATCTCGACCTCGTCCGCTTCGGGCATCACCACGACGGTGACCGCCGAGGTATGAATCCTGCCGGAAGCTTCGGTCGCGGGAACGCGCTGGACGCGATGTACCCCGCCCTCGTACTTGAGGCGTGAATAAGCGCCCTTGCCGTTGATGCTCGCGACCACTTCCTTAATGCCGCCGAGCCCGGTATCCGACATGCTGAGCGTCTCGACCTTCCATCGATGGCGTTCGGCATAGCGGTTGTACATCCTGAATAACTCAGCCGCGAACAGCGATGCCTCGGCTCCGCCGGTGCCGGCGCGGATTTCGAGGATGACGTTTTTGTCGTCGTTGGGATCGCGCGGAGTCAGCAGGATACGGATCTTTTCTTCCAGAGTTCCAAGCCGGCTCTGGAGTTCGGGCATTTCGGACTTGGCGAGATCGCGCATGTCGGCGTCATCGCCATCCATGTAGGACTTGTATTCGGCGATTTCGTTGGAGATTTTGCGATACTCGCGCACCGCGCCCGCGACTTCGGCCATTTGCGAGCGCTCCCTGGCCAGCGCGGTGTACTCGCGCTGATTGGCGATTACGGCCGGGTCGCTGAGACGGCCTTCGAGTTCATCGAAGCGCTGTTCGATGCCTTTGATTTTATCGTCGAGCATTGGAGTTAGGTCGCTTCATCTAAATTTCCCTCGGACTCCGCTTTGCTCCGCCTCGGGGCGCCTGCGGCGCGGCTTCGCCCGCTTCGCGCCTCTCTCGCGTAGTCTCGAGTCTCATTGCGGGAAAGAAAAAGGGAGATGGCGCGCGGCGGCGTTCCATTCTCCCAGCGAAGTTTCAGCCCCCGCACACCCAAGCGCGTTGCGCCCAAAGTGGCGGGAGTTCCAATGCTACTTTTCAGCGGCGGCGGCTTCGGGGGCCTTCTTGATGCCGTACTTGCGGTTGAAGCGTTCGACGCGTCCTGCCGTATCGACCAGCCGCTGTTGGCCGGTGTAGAACGGATGACAATTCGAGCACACCTCAACGTGGAGCTCGCTGGCTGTCGAACGAGTTTCGAAGGTATTTCCGCATGCGCACGTCACTACGCATCGATGGTATTCGGGATGGATTGCAGCTTTCATCTAAGTCGTCCTTGGTATCGACCTGACAAGATACCATCCCCAAGATAACCACACAATTCGGTTGGTCAATGTGCAAAGAATCCAGGCGATCGCAATAATCGTCGGGCTAGCAGGGCTTTTCCCGGCCCTCGCAAACACCGCGGGTGAGAATCCGCCGCCCTCGCCCACCTTACCGAGCGCTCTGACGACGCCTACCGTCCCGGCAGGATTCGCGCCATCGGCGCGCACCGACTTCGCGCCGATACTGGAACTTGCGTCGCCTGGGCCTCGCCGTGCGGAGCGCGCGATGTCGGCGCTGGATCGGCAACTCCAATTCCAACGACGCGCGTTGCATCCGGAATATAGTCCGGCCCTTCAGGATTTGTTCGGCAAGATTCCGCCGCGCAACTCGACCCTGATTCGCGCGGCGTCCCTGTATTCGGACGCGGACATTCCATGGAATGAACTTGATGGAAAACATCAACTTTGCGCGCAAGGATATCCGCACGGCGAGAATCTCTACGTGACGACCTCACCGTCATGCGAGAATCCAAAGCGACCGTTTTGGTTGGGTGCTTACTTCGCGCTTAAGCCGCCGCCGGAATTGGCCCGCAGCTCGTCGTCACTATCGTCGGTGATTGCAACTTTCGGCGGAGAAATCAGCACCGATACTTTCGGCTTCGGCGCTATCGTCGATTCGGTCGCGCAAATCCTCACTGCAGTCTACGGTACTCTCGCACCGCCGTGGGATACCGCACCCGGCATCTATAACCGTCACGACGATGCCGCGCGCGAGCGTTTCCGGCGCGACCTGCCGGCCCTCGACGATAAATTCCACCAATACTTCAAGTACGACAACATCCTGGACGAATTCGATGGGCCGGGCGGTCCCTACGTTCTCTTCAATTTCGCCGCCGAGGTCCGGTCCGATGCGCTCAAGAAATTTCCCGATCTACACAAGTTCTACGAGGAGGTCGCTCCGGCAGTAACGACGACGGTCGAGGTGCTGGACGACAAAGACCACTACTGGATGCGAAGCGGCTTCGATCACGGCAGGGTCTGGATGATCTTTATGATGCGCGGGGGCAAGCTCTCCGCTTTCGATGCGGCGTATCATCCTATTGGCGAGCCCCTCGCGTTGGCTTCGTTGCGCCATGGCTTGACCCACACCCATAGCTCGATTCGCCTGCGTCGTCTTGGCATGACCTTTGGCCTCGACAATCTCAACTTCACCAATTACTTCACTCGTAACGACTCGATGACGAGCTTTCAGAGCCGGATGGAGGCGATACCGGTGGTGGTCGCTCCGCCGGGAATTCGGCAGGGCGCCGATTTCGTGGCAGGAGAGTTCATGCGTAAGATCGCGCGGGGCTCGGGCGGTATGCATAGCGAGGTCAAATCAAACGCGCTCGCCGATGGGGCCATACGCTTCAGCTCCCAAACCAGCGCGGAGTTCATGTACTCGCCGGCGCTGGAATTTTTCGCCAAGCTGGCCGACTCGATTGCCGATAAAGACAACGCCAAAGTCCGCGAGCAGGAGCGTGCGCTCGCAAGGGAGTTTCTCGATGCGTTCGTTAAGGATTACAATAACGCGCGCCCGGCAATTCTGGCGCTGGATCGGGATCCGGCATTGAGCAAATGAAGCGAGCGGACTGGCTACCATCGATTTGCGCACTTTTGTTGGCGCTGTTCCCGATGCTTCAAGGTTGCGGCTCCAACTCCTCGCAAACAATCCCGATAGCTCCGATTCCCGCTCCCGACGCACCTCATCCGGTGACTGACCTTTCGCAGGTAGCTCCCGGCAGCGCTATGAACCCATTCGGCAAGCGTGACCAAATCATTGCGAGAAATATCGCCTCAGAATCCGCTATCAGCGAAAACAATGCACAAAATATCGGTGGGCTCGCATCCGTCCGCAACACCGGCGATGACAAGCACCCCTGCGAGCAGCGATTACTCAACCAGAAAGCCGCGCAGTTCGTGATGCTCTCGGGGCACCTGATGGACCAGGTCTTCGAGCAGATCGCGCACCTGGAGGATCAGGATCAGATTTCGCACCTTAAACTTCCCACCGACCTCAAATGGGTAATCATAACCGCGACGCTCAATAGCGACGGGGTGCTGAAGGAATTAGTCGTCGACCAGCATTCCGGCGCCGCCGCGGTTGATAGGATGGTAATCGCGGCGTGCAAGAAGGGGCTTTACATCCAAAATCCTCCCGCTGGGGCCGCCGATCCCAGCGGAAACTACAAGTTCCGCATCGAGGCACGGTTTGAAAACTTCGCCTCGATGGACGGCGAACACTGGGAATTCAAGACGTACATGGGCCTCGCAATACTCTAGAGTGGACGGCGATATCATGCGCTCGGTAGACAACGACCCGCTCTCCTCCTACGTCCCACATCCAGGCTTGTCGATTCCCATCGTCACGGTCCTGGATAACGAGGGAAATATCCTTGAGGATCAGCAGCGTGCGGTGGTGAGGTTTTGCATCCAGGATGGACGCGGTGCGGACATTCTTTTCGCGGTCGGTACCAATGGCGAATGGGACCGCATCGACAACACCCACCGGCAGGACGCCTCGCGCATCATTGTAGAGGAATGTCGACGCTCTTCGCCCACGAATCGGCGGGTCGAGGCGTGGGTTGGAATTACCGCACACTCCCGTAGCGAAACGCTGGAAAATCTCGAGTATGCGGTGGCGCTCGACGCCGACGCGGTTGTGATTTCGCCTCTCTCCATCAGGGACCTCGATAATCCGGTCGAGTTGGTCACCCGCGATATCGGCGCTCTCTTCGAACGCGCCGGAAAAATGCTGCCAGTGTTCCTCTACGACAATGCCGACATCGCCGCGCCCGGCAAGCCGCTCCATTTGCATACTCGCGATGTGAAAGAGATGAGCCAGCTTCCCTACGTGCGCGGAATCAAGGTGACCGCGAGCAAGAGCGAGCTCGGCAACTACACGCGCGCGGCCTCGCATTTCAAACTCGCGCATGAGTTCGTGATTTACGCCGGCAATGCACATCTCATTTTCGATTTGTTCGCGCCACCCGATGGCGTCGTCGCCACGGCCAAGCGCTATTGGAACCACTATCTAACGCGCCATTCGCTTCCGTATGGGGTCGTCGCGGGACCGGCCAACGCGATGCCGCGCGAATGGCAGCGCGCCTGGCAATGGTGCCGCAAGCAGGACCCCGAGCAGATGCATCGCTATGCGCACGCGCTCGAGGAATTTCGCGATGCGTGTTCGTTCGCACGATCCGGGGTTTCCTACGTTCCGATGATCGCATGCCTCAAGGCGTCGCTCGCGGAGCTGGGCGTAGTTTCCAGCGACGCGGTTGCCACCGGCACTCCGCCGCTGAGCGCCGAGGAGCGCAAAGAGTTCGCCGCGCGCTTCGATACCTTGCGAAAGAAATGGGCTCGCGTTCTGGAGCCCGAATGGTTGAGCGCATATGATGCTGCAACCAGGGGGCGCGCCTCAGCTAATGGTTGATTCGAAGCTCGACGTGGTCGGTTGCGGCAGCATGGTGGTGGACCTGTTTTACCGCACTCCACGAATCATCAAGGCCGACGAAAAGGTCATTCTCGATGCAAACGGCGCCGGCGTCGCGATCGAACAGGCCTCAGTCGGCGGTGTGGTCCTCAACCATCTCGGCTGGGCGCGGGTGCTCGGGCTGGAAACCGGCATCTTCGGCAAGATGGGCGACGACCGCAATGGCGAATTCCTGCGCGATGGAATGGAGAGCCTCGGCATCCGCCACCATCTGACCCTCGACGGCTCCGCGAGTTCCTACGCCACGGTGTTCGTCGATCCGGACGGCAATCGCGCCATATATATGATGCGCGGCGCCACCGGCGAACTGAAAGCGAGCGAGATTCGCACGCGCCACGGGGCTTTCATCAAAAACGCGAGGATCATTTCGACCGAGATCTCGCAGCTCCCGCTCAAGACCGTAATTGCGATTCTGAAATTCGCGAGGGAAAATTCGATTCCAACGGTGCTCGACCTCGATGTCCCGCCCTCCGATGCGGTCAGTACTCTCGGCACTCGGGCTGAGCTCGATCAGGCGCTGAAGCTCGCAACCTACCTCAAGCCGGCCAAAGGTGCGGCGCGCGAATTGGCCGAGGGCAGCGATCCGCTGAAGATGGCGGAACAGATCCGCGCGCGCTATGGAAACGAAGCGGTGATCATGACGGCCGGCGCCAGCGGATGCGCGATCTCGGCTGATGACACCAGCGTGCGCGTGCCGGCCTTCAAAGTGAAGGTAGTAGATACGACCGGCGCCGGTGATGCGTTCCTGGGCGGCGTCCTCGCCGGGCTGCTCTGGAAATTAAAGTGGCCGGAAATCGGCAGGCTGGCCAATGCTGCGGCCGCGATCGGAATCGGAAGGCTCGGCGCGTTTCCTTCCAGCTTCGAGTTGCGCGGCCAGATTCTGAAGCTTTACGGGCATCCGCTGCCGGTCACGCAGCGCCCCAAGCTGAAGGCGGCAATGCCGCAGACAACGGGAGCATTCGATCCTGAAATCGAGATTCAAAGATTCTTCGACACCGCCCTCGAGGAACTGGGATCACTGCGCCGCGAAGTGAATCTCAATTCGATCGACAAGGCCGTCGAGATGATTCGCAGCGCGCTGACCAAGGGCGGCCGCGTTCACGTTACCGGCGTGGGCAAGCCCGAGCACGTTGCTCGCTACGGCGCCAGCCTGCTCTGCTCGGTCGGCACTCCCGCGACGTTTTTGCATGCCACCGAGACGCTCCATGGAAGCCTCGGCCAGGTGCATCCGCGCGACGTCGTCATCGCGATTTCCAACAGCGGCAATACCAGCGAGCTATGCCAGGCGGCGATGGCGATTCGGGATCACGGCGCGCAGTTAATCGCCGTCACCGGCGACGAGCAGTCGGAGCTCGCGCAAATCGCCGATCTGGTGCTGCACGCGCCGGTAAAACGAGAAGGCGGAATTCTCGGACTCGCGCCACGGATCAGCGTACTGGCGCAAGTCTTTGTGCTGGCAGGTCTCTCGGTTGCGCTGGAGGCGGCACGCGGCCTGACCATCGAGGAATATAGCCGCTGGCATCGGGCCGGCGCCCTGGGTGAAGCGGCGCGCCGCCTCGCTCATCGCGGCAAACTCAAGGCGTTGTAGCTTACCGTCCCTGGAACTTCGCCGGGCGCTTCTGCTGGAACGCGACGATGCCTTCCTTATAGTCAGCCGTCCTGCCGGCCGCACCTTGCGCGCGCGCCTCGTAGTTGAGGACCTCAGAAAGCCCCGCCGCTTCCTCGTCGATCATCCTGATGATGCGTTTTGATTCCATGAACGCCGCAGTTGGACCTTGGGCGACGGTCGCGGCAAGCTGACGAACTTTTTCCACCAATTCTTTTTTCGACACGCACTGGTTCACGAGTCCCCAGGCGGCAGCCTCGGTGCCCGAAAGCAGCCTGCTGGTATAGATCAGTTCCAGCGCGCGATGAGGTCCGATGCGCTGCACGAAAAACTTGTGACCGCCGGAGTCGAGCACCGCGCCGATCCGCGCGAAGGGCGAGCCGATCTTCGCATCCTCGGAAACGTAAACCACGTCGGACGCCAGCGCGAGACCGAGCCCCACTCCGAGACACGCACCATGGACCGCGGCCAGGGTGGGGGCCGGAAAATCCGCCAGGCGCCGAATCACCGGATTGAAGACCTCTTGAAGAATCGCCTCCGCATCCTCATTGCCCGGATCCGCATCCGCGAGGTCGCGCCCAGCGCAAAATCCCGGGCCCTCGCCGCGAATGATCAGCGCACGGACCTGCGCCTTCTCCGCGGTATCGAAGGCCTGGCTCAACTCGTTCATCATCGTATGGTTGAGCGCGTTCATTTTGTCGGGCCGATTGAGCACGATCTCGCCGACCGAATTTTGGACGAGGATGTCGATAGCCATCGTCAATGGTCTACAAGAAATCGCCGCGAACTAGAATACGGCCTGACTAGAAGACGGGAATAATGTCGGCGGCACTGATGTCGCCGACATCGACACCCGCGATATCGAGTTCCGGAATCGCCGGGAACTCGATGCGCCACTTCTCGACCAGCTTGCGCACGCGCGCGATCGCGAGCCGCCAGTTGTCCGCCTGCTCATCGACACTGAGAATGCCGAGGCCGGCCTTTCGCGCAATGTTGAGCAGCACGCGATGGTTGGGCAGAAAGTAGTCGGGAAGATCCCAGAACTGATTGGGCGGCTCCCATAGAATCATCGAGAGAAAAACGAATCCGGCGCGCAGCTGCTTGGTCACAAACGAGCGATACTCGTCAGAAAGTCCCGGCCAATCCTTCTCCAGCAGCGTGATGCAGATCTGCAGGTGCCGCGACTCATCGAGCCCGATCTTCTTGAACATCTCCTGATAAAGTGGATGCGTCGACGCGCGCGACATCCCATGGAACAGCGTCGAGGAGGCGACCTCACCCATCATGAAAGAGGTGAAAAGAATCGCGAGCGGATATTTGCCGAGCGAATTGGAATAGCCGCTCCAGTAGCGTCCGCCATTGTGGTAAAGCCACTTGATGTTGTTGTAAGCGACGCGCTCCAGCTCGGTGCGCGGCACCCAGTCGACTGGGCCGCCGGGAACCAGCTTCGAGATCGCGCGACCGCAAGTCTCCTCGTGATTCATCTCGTCGCGAGTGATCGAGAAGAAGCATTTGCGGACCGGATCTTCCTCATGCTGTTCAAATGCATGAATGGTCGCCTTCGCGAAAACCGCCGGCCCCGAGGCGTCGAAATTGGAGAGCAGCGCGAACCAGTACATCATCGCGACGCGCTGATCCTGCGTGTAGGCGCTCGCATCGAAGGTTTCCCACGGCAGCGCCGACGGATTGTAGCCCTCGCGCTTGGCACGCTCGTAAATCTCCGCGAGCTTCGGCGTCTCGACGTGCCACTCCATCGGAAAGATGTTGGGCTGTGGGACTTCAGGCGCGGGAATCAGCCCGCTTTTCGGTATGACGAATTCACTCATAGCTGGATGTCCGTCCTCGATGCTCCCATTATCAACCATTTGGTAGATAATTCAAGAGGCGCGGAACTCGCGGATCGTCTTCGACAGCGCATCGGGTGTTCCGGATGGAGTCGCGCACGCGGTCCCGGCGCACACGAATGCGAGCGGCGCCTCGCGATGGATGGCGGCCTCATACATCGCCTTCATCGCCTCTGGGAGTTGGGCGTTTTTGTTCCCCGAAATAATCCGAATCACTACCTTTCCCGGACGATAGGTCGCCAGCGCGATGCGCCACAGCCCGGCAGTCCGCGGGTCGTCGCCAGAACCCGCAATTGCGACGACCGCCTCGCCGTTCGCGCGTTCTTCCAGCGCGAGGCCCAACGCGCCGTTGTTGGGACCGGCAAACGATCCGATTCGAGTCGTGGCCGGACGCAGAATCTCCTCCACCTTCGCCGCATAGCTCTGATCGGATGTCAGCGATGCGAGGGTCTGGAATGCTTGAGCGGCGGCGGCCTGAATGGCGGGGGTCGGATCGTCATAAAAAACCTGCGCGAGTGGCGCAGCCTGCGTGAGGACGGTACCCGGCGTGGCCGGTGCGCGGCTCTTCAGCATGCCGGTAGCGGGATCGCGGAAGCCCTCGAAGACCAACGCGCCCAAGGACGACGCACGATCCAGGTACTTGCGATCGCCACTGACCTGATATGCGTCGAGCAGCGCGTTCATCATATAGACCTGGTCCGCGGCGAGGCCCGGAACGCTCGGCTTCCCATGGTCGAGGACATGATAGAAGCTGCCGTCGGCGGCGCGCGCATTCGCGTAAAGAAAGTCGAGATCGTCGAGCGCGATCCGCTTCAGTTGCTCGTCGCGGAGAGCCTCCGCGACGGTGATATATGCCGACGCCATCAGCGCGTTGCGATCGATCAGCACGGTGGTGTCCACTTGCGGGGCGCGACGCTTCTCGCGCGCCCTCCGCAGTTGCTGCGCGGCGCGCTCGATCGCCGCGCTCGCCTCCGCCGCCGAGATTTTCAGCTTACGTGCAATATCGCCGGACGACATCGCATCGCGCAGCACGATTCGGCCGTCGGGTGCGCGGCCGGGGTCGTCCGTGAAACCGAAGTGCATCAGCGCGGCATCGAGGTCGTGCCCTTTCAAGACATGGCGCACCTCATCCTCGGTCCAGGTGTAGTAGCTGCCGTCATCGCCCGCGAACGAGTCGGCGTCCTGATGCGAGTAGAAAGTGTGCGACTTCGCGTCGAGCAGCGTGCCGCTGACGTATGAGACGATTGATTTTGCGATTCGCGCGAAATCCTCGTCGCGTGTGGCCTCGTATGCTCGCGCGTATGTCTTCAACGCCATCGCCTGGTCATACGCAATCTTCTCGAAGTGCGGGACGCGCCACTTCGGGTCGACGGAATAGCGATGGAACCCGCCGCCGAGCTGATCGTAGACGCCACCGGCGGCGATCGTCCTCAGTCTGGAGACCGCGATGGAAGTAAACTCCGGATGCCCAAAAAATCCGTGCGCGAGGACCGCCTGCGTCGCCGGAAAATCATAAAAGCTCGCACCCTCGCCTTGCCCCTGCGCCTCCGCTTCAAACGCGAGCCGGGTGCCATTGAGGATGCCGCTCCGGAGCTCATCGAACGAACCAGGCTTGGAGCCGACCGCCATTTCGGAGGCGCCGACTTTCGCCGCTATTTCATGCGCCAATTTGTCGAACTTCGGATCTTTCTTGTAGGCCTCGCTCACGGCGCCGAGGACCCACAGCATCCCGCGGTGCTCCTCTCCACTGGGCGGAAGGTATCCCGCGATCAACAGCGGCGCGCCGTCAGGAGTGGCGAAACAGGTAAGCGGCCATCCACCGGCGCTGAAGTTCTGTGCTGCGACCTGGTAATACCCATCGATGTCGGGACGCTCATCGGTGTCGACCTTCACCGGGACGAAGGATTCGTTCACCATCGCAGCCACCTTGGGATCGGCATAGGTCGTCTGATCCATAACGTGACACCAATGACACCAGACCGCGCCGATATCGATCAGCACCGGGCGCTTGAGCTTGCGCGCCAGGGTAAAGGTTGCCTCGTCCCACGGCTGCCATCTGATAGGTCCGGTCGCCGCCTCGCGCAGGTAGAGGCTCGGGGAGTCTTTGAGTACATGCTCCGGCAAAGCGTCGGTCGCCGAGCGGGTCGGCTCGCCGGCGAAAGTTGATCGGATGCCAATCGCGCAAAAAGCCATGACTGCGAAGGCGAAAAGCGCGGCCGTGAGTTTTCGCGTTGACATATTCGTGGAGGCGCGATAGCTCAGGATTCTCGCGGGCAGCGTGCTGATGCGGCCGGCGATTTGTAAATGCGATGGTGATCCGGTTTTCACTGAAGCTAGAAACCCTTCCCGGTTGCGACGGGTTCCCCGCATGAAAACATCTTCCGCCATAGGCCCCAGGACCGCCAGACGACCGCGCGGCCCGGCTAAAATCATTCCGATGAAGACCCCGAAGGTGGTCAAGCGCCGTCGCGCGGTGCGCGCGGGAATCGGAGTCGTGATAACGGCATTGCTGGCCGCAATTGCGATGCGCGTGTACCTGACGCGCAATGCGCCACCTTCGCCTGAGGAGATGGCCGGGGTCAGCGAACCCGAGGCTGAGATCGTCAAACAGGTAAACGCGGAGCGGGTGCGACGCGGTCTCAAGGCGTTGAAGTTCTCGCCGCGACTCGCGGTGGTCGCGCGCGGCCATAGCTATGACATGGCGATTCGGCATTATCGCGCTCACAACAGTCCTGAGGGAAGCACGCCCGCCGATCGCATTCGTGGCGTCGGAGTGGAGTTCGCAACAGTCGCTGAAAATATTTACGTTGACGACTATCACACGCTCGAGTCGCTCGGTGAGCGGACGCTTAAGGGATGGCTCGACAGCCCTGAGCATCGCGCCAACCTGCTCTCGGCGGACTTCGAAGAGACCGGCATCGGCATCGCACGTTCCAGCGACGGCCTGACCTACGTCACCCAGGATTTTGTCCGCTAAGAATTCACCGGTGCCCGAAATGAGGTTCGGCGACATTGCCGCGATGGCCGGTGGTCATGCAGAGGCCCGCGCGATTCAGGTTGCGCTGAAACTCGGACTCTTCGAAGCGCTCTCGCGAGGCCCGCTCGATGAGGCGTCGCTGGCGCGCACGATCGGAACCGATGCCCGCGCAACCGGCCTCCTCGCCAATGCGCTCGCCGCCTTAGGCCTGCTCCATAAAAATGAGGGCGATCTGACCCTCACTGATTCTTCTCGACGTTATCTGCTACGCGACTCCGGCGAATATCTCGGCGGCATGATTCTCTTCGACGCCGCGCTGTGGGACGTATGGGGCCGGTTGGAAGATTCCATTCGTAGCGGCAAGCCCGCGCGTACTCCGGACATGTTTCAGAGAACGCCCGAGGAGACCGCGCGCTTCATCCGGGCGATGGACAGCCTGGTGCGCGCGCGAGGCGACGCGGTCTGGGTCGCGGAGAATCTCGACCTGCGCAAGATCGGCAGCATTGCCGACCTCGGCGGAGGGCCTGGCACCTACGTCGCGGCGATGCTGACGCGATGGCCGCATTTGCGCGCTTCGATCTGGGATCTTTCCGGCACCCTGTCCATCGCTCGCGAGGTGCTTGCCGAGCGCGCGCCAACCGTTCACGATCGCATCGAACTGGTGAGGGTGGACTATTCGAAAGACCAACTGCCGCACGGCGCTGACGCGATTTTCATGTCGAACATAATTCATAGCGAGCCTGCGGAAACCAACGCTCCGCTAATCAAGAAATGCTTCGATGCGTTACCTCCGGGAGGGATGCTGATCGTCAAGGACCACATCATGAACCGGGAACTTACGCATCCGGCAGCCGGAGCGGTGTTTTCGCTGTATCTGCTCCTGACCACGCATGGACGCGACTTCAGCTTCGATGAGGTATGCTGGTGGATGCGCGATGCCGGATTCCAGGACGTCGAGGAGCGAGCGCTTCCGAGTCCGCCATTTACTTCCTCGATGGTGATTGCCCACAAATTATAATGCGAGCCAGATTTTACTCCTTGATATTCATCGCCTCGCGGGCTGCGGCCGCCTTAGTCATTGCGGGATGGTGCTGGTCGATGCCCGGGTGCGGATTGCTGGGCAAGTCATCGTCGTCGCACGACAACGAGAACATGCCGCCGCCATCCGACTCGACCGCGGTTGAAAACTCTCAGTCGCACCAGCCGAACACCAATAAGGACGATGACAAGACACTGAAGTGCGAGCAGCTGGTGCGCAATCCGCCCGGGCTCGAGGAGATTCGCCGCACGCCGCAACTGGGGATCGAATCGCGCGAGATACGGGTTGAACGCACCGCTGACAGCTATCGATGGGTGGTATATCGCTCCAGGGGAAGCGCGCCCGACGGATGGCGTCCCCAGAACAACCTCGACAAGCTCCATTTCAATCCGGCACTGCAGTTCCTGCTGCCGGACAAGGATCCTCAGTACTTGGCGTATGCGCCCAGCGTCGCGGTGACGCCGCAGGACAGCGAGCAGATGATGAGTATCGCGGACAACTTCGGACAGAAGGTGGGCACCTTCGAATGGAGCGGGAAATATTACACCTATACGGTTTCCAAGCACCTGCCGTGTTTTCCGGAACCCGAGGAATAGGATTGCTTGATGCGAAGACATTTTCGCGGGGTTGCCCTGATCGTGGCCCTCGCGACAGGACTGGCGATTTTCGCAACCGCGCGCGCGGATAAGCCGATGGCTCCAACGATAAGACCCAATCCCACCAGCTGGCCCAACGATCGGATTACGGTCTCGAACCTTGGCCATGCCACCCTGCTGATGAACTTTCTCGGCGTGCGAGTAATCACCGACCCTGCTCTGTTCGAGCGCGTAGGGCTCGCGGTCGACTCGATTTTCACCATCGGACCCAAACGCATAAGCGCACCGCCGCTCGCGCCGGCCGATTTGCAGGAGGTCCAGCTAATCCTCATCACCCACGCGCACATGGATCATCTGGATGTTCGATCGCTGAAGGCGTTACCGAAAACTGCCACCGTGGTCGCATGCGACAAATGCTCGCGCATCATCAAACCACTCGGCTTCGCCGATGTCCGCGAACTGCAATGGGGTCAAAGCACGGAATTTTCCGGGCTGAAGATTACCGCCATGGGCGCGCGCCATTGGGGCAGGCGATGGCCACCGCTTGGCGCCGACTATGGCTTTGATAGTTTCGTGCTCGAGAAAGATCGGCGCCGCATGCTGATCGCGTGCGACAGCGCGCATACCGATTTGTTCGCGCCATTGGCGAGCAATCCTCCTGAGGTCGCAGTTTTTTCCAACGGCGCCTACGATCCGTGGATTTGGAATCACGCGAATCCGGAACAAGTGTGGTCGATGTTCAAACAGACCGGCGCGACCTGGCTGCTGCCGATCCATTGGGGAACCTTCAGACTTGGAAAGGAGCCGGTGGATGAGCCGATGACTCGGCTCCTCGCCGCGGCGGGACCGGAATCGGATCGCGTCGTACTGCGCGAGATAGGCGGGACCTGGACTTTGCCGGAATCGGCGAAATCGAAGCTCAGCGCGTCCGGGCGCTAGACAGCTGGTCTAAAAGTGATAGCGTATTGACTATCAGAGCGCAGGTACTGTATGGAGATTTCGTTCACACCAGCCGCCGAGATGACCGTCGAGCATCTTCCACCCCCCGATAAAAGGAAGATCGATCGCAAGCTGGCGCGCCTTCGCGCGACCACGGTCGATTCCATCCTTCGCGATGTTCATAAGTTGTCGGGTGACGATGTCTGGGTCTTGAGGGCAACGCCTGACCTGCGCGTACTTTTTCGGAGACGTGGTAACACCATCACGATTGTCGACGTGGTCCGTCAAAGCAGGTTGAAGACCTTGTTCCTTTCGCACGCAGGAGCGCCGGACACGAAGGAATGAGTCTGCTGAGCGACTTTACGCCTGGAGCCGGAGTTCTGCGCTAGCAAATCACCCAGTTCAGAACACTCCTAGCCAAAAGAACTGCTCTTTCAGAGAAACGCGATCTGATGCCGTTTTTCAAAAGACGGCCCGACTTGTGCGCTGCATCGGGCTCGGTCCACCCCCGCTTCGGAAAGGCCGACAAGCTGGGTTTGGAACTCTCATTGTTCGGTCAATTCCGCTGCGACATCGCAGTCGGAGACTCCACAACGAATTCATATACTCTCGTAGAACTAGAGGACGCGCGCGAATACAGCGTGTTCGAGGGCGGCAAGCACCGTCAATATCGAAGGTGGAGCGTTCGGTTCGAGCACGGATTTTCCCAGCTCGTCGATTGGGCCTGGAGGTTGTCACAGGAGGCCGCGGCAAGCTCGAACAAAGAGCCTATCTTCGGACGATTAGATCCTGATGTCGATTTCCTTTTGATTATCGGAAGGCGACACTGGATCAGCGATTCCGATGCGCGCCGCATCCCATGGCGGGCCAAGAACAATCAAATTCAAGGGCACCAAATAACTATTTGGACATACGATGACGCGTTTGAGATTCTCGATCGTCGCATGAGGACCGCCGAAGAATCCGCTAAACCATCTAGAAAGATTGGCAGACGTTAGCCGCGTTTTTTCTTTTTCGCGAGATAATCGACCAGCATGTACTCGCCCAGATGATCGGGGCGCGTGTAAAGCGCGCGGCCACGATTGATCTGCGTCATCTTCTCCACGAAGGCGCGCAAGCTCGGCGAATCATCGAGCATGAAGGTGTTGATGGTAATGCCCTTGCGCGTCACGCGCTCCACTTCCTTCAAGGTTTCTGCCGCGGCGCGCATGCTGATGCCGCCGAACGATAGCGGCCATTCGCAATACAGACGCTTGTTCAAAAAGTACGCGGTCGGCTGGCCGTCGGTGATGACGATGATCTGCTGATTGCGCGATGGATGACGATTCAGCATATCCGACGCGAGGCGGAGTCCGTCCTGCAAATTGGTGAACGGATCGCCCATGTTCCACGAGGCCTCGGGGAGATCCTTGAGCTTGAGTTCGACCGCGCGGGTGAAAAATCCGACGATCGCAAAAAAATCGCGGGGGAACTTCGAGCGGATCAGCGTCTCCATCGCCATCGCAACTTTTTTGGCGGCGGCGAAACGTCCCTCCCAGCTCATCGACCACGACATATCGAGGCATAACACCGTCGACGATGAACTGCCGTAGTCGTTTTCGTAGATCTCAAAATCTTCGGGATTGAGCTGCAAAGGCACGCCCGGCTTGCGCGCGAGCGCCTTCTTCAAAGTGCCGACCAGATTGAGGTTGAGCGGATCTCCAAACGCGTAGGTCTTGGTCTCGTCGGGACGAATCTCGGTGACACCGCGATGATCGGTGGTATGACTTCCGGCGCGATCCTTGAGCAAGCTTTGAAAGATGTCGCGCAGCGCCAGTTGGCCGATCCGCCGCACGCCCTTGGGCGAAAGCTGGGAATGCTCACCCTTCGGCATCAGGTAGCCGGAGTTGTTGAGCAGCACCATCACCTGCTTGAGATTCTTGAAATCCTGCATCGCCTGCTGCCCGAGCATCTGCTGCAGATCTTCCATCGAGATGGTGTCGAAGTTGCCCGACATCAGATCCTGCTCGAGCTGGCGCATGCGCTCCATTTCTTTCATCAGGTCGAGCGACTGCTGATAGTTAAGGCTCTTGGGGCCGTGAAAAAGATGCTGGTTGCGATCTTTGAAATTTTCGAGGTCGCGGATGTTCTCGTACTCCTCGAGCAATTCGTCGAATGCTTCCTTAGCCTCCGCATCTTCAAAATCGTAGCTTTCGAGCTTCCGAATCGCCTCCGAAAGCTTGCGCGGCATCTTGCTGAGCTCGCGATTTTTATCCTCGACGCCGGGTTTCTTGCCCTTGAGCGAATCGAGCGTGCTGCGTTCCTGATTAAGGATGTCTTCGAGCTTCTGCTCCATCTCCGAGAGCGCGTTCTTGAGGTTCACCTCGCGATAGCGCTCGCGCATCTCCTGACGCAGCTGCTCGATAAACTCATCGAGGCCCATCACGCGCATCCCGTCGAAGTCCATCCCCTGGCGCATCATCCAGTCCATCGCCTGGCGAACGTCGTCGGTATACGAGAGATATTCGGCCAGCTTCTCGAAGACCTTATCGGTATCGAGCTTGAGCTGCTGAGTGCCGTCCCATTGGGTGTAGCGAAGGATGGTGCCCATCGCGCTTACCTGTTTCCTAGGCGTGGTAGGAGAAACGCCCGCCCTCGCGATCCTTGTTTAGCTTCTGATGCAGATGGAGGCCCTCGAAAATCAGTTCGCTCGCCGCGGCCATCAGGCCCGGCGTCTCGAACGGACCGAGCGAGAGGATTGATTCGCGCAAACCCTCGACCTCGCGAATCGGCTCGGTGTATTCCGATGATGGGGAGTTGTCGGAAACTTCGACGCCCCATCCACCTTCGAAATAGTTGGCGACCTTCTTAAGCTGCGGGTCATCCATCTTGAAATAACGATCGAAGGTCTTCAGCACCGCGCGATTGATCAGCCGCTCGATGAGGTCGCCTTCCTTCTTGTCCTCGCCGACGTATTCGAGCTCGATTTTCCCGGCAGTCGAGGCATACAGCGAATGGAGGTCCGACACGCGCGGCACGATTTCATTCTCGTTGTTGATGACCGCGCGTTTCTCGGCGTTGGAGAGAATCGATTCGAAATTGTTGATCGACACGCGCACCGACACGCCGGAGCTCTGATTGATCTCGTTGGAGCCGCGCGCCTCGAAGGTGATCTGCGCGATGATCTCCTTGATGAATTGCGGAACGCGCAGCGCCATCCCCGATTCAGGCGGCAACGTCGCCTCCTGTTCCATCACCGCGATTTCCTGCTCCAGCGTCTTCGGGTAGTGCGTCCGAATCTGGATGTCGAAGCGATCCTTCAGCGGCGTGATGATGCGCCCGCGCGAGGTGTAGTCCTCGGGATTTGCACTCGCACAAAAAACCACATCGATGGGCAAGCGAATCTTGTAGCCCTTGATCTGGACGTCCTTCTCTTCCATCAAGTTGAACAGACCAACCTGCACCTTTTCTGTCAGATCGGGCAGTTCATTAATGGCGAAGATGCCGCGGTTGATACGCGGGATGAGTCCGTAGTGAATCGTCTCTTCATCGGCGAGGTAGCGGCCCTCGGCAACTTTGATCGGATCGATTTCGCCGATGAGATCGGCCACCGATACATCGGGGGTGGCGAGCTTTTCGGCATAGCGATGGTCGCGTCCGATCCACGCAATCTCCATTTGATCGCCCTGCTCCATCTTGAGCCGGCGACAACGCTGGCAAATCGGCGCCGAGGGATCGTCGTTGATCTCGCATCCCTTGATGGCCGGCACGTATTCGTCGAGGAACAGCGCGAGCGACCGGATGATCCGCGACTTGGCCTGGCCGCGTTCGCCGAGGAAGACCATGTGATGTCCCGCGAGCACGCCGTTCTCGATCTCGGGCAGCACGGTGTCATCGTAACCGATGATGCCGGGCATGATGCGCTCCTTGTTACGCAGACGGACCAGGAGGTTGTCGCGCATCTCGATACGGACCGGCTTGATTTTGTAACCGGCGCTTTTGAGTTCGCCGAAGGTATGCAGATTGAGCAGATTTTGATCCATTTATATTCCGGCTGACGCCTATGGTTATATTCCGGCTGACGCGTAAGCGATTTTCCGGCCGATGCTTGCGTCTAGATTAGTTGAGCATCGATCGCTTTGAAAAGCGGCGCCATCCCATCACCGCGCTCAGCGATGAAGCTAACACACCACCCGCCGCGAAGACGACAGTCAAATCCGTGTGATACTCAGTTTTGTCGTCGCGGTCAGAAACGAAGGCATTTCAACCGAAACCGCTCCGCGGCAGAACCTCAGTCGGTTTCCATTGGCAGGGATTCGTCACGGGCCCATTCACTCATCGAAGCGTCGTAGAGGCTGAGGTTGCGGTAGCCCAGTTGATGCAACACGAACAGGTCCAGGCTGGCCGCGATTCCTCCGCCGCAGTAGCAGATCACGTTTTTAGATTTGTCCAGACCGGCGGCCGCAAACCTGGCGTCGGCTTCATCGAGGGGCGCCAGAGCCCGGGTCTGCCGATCGATGAGAGTGCCATACGGCACGTTCACGCTGCCGGCAATTCTGCCGGCACGACCGTAAGGGCCGGGGCCTTTGCCGCTATGAAGCTCGGCAGGCAGCGCATTGAGAGTGACGGTTTGAGGATCTCCGATAGCTGCTCGCACGCGTTCTTTGCCGACGAAAAGACCCGTGCCGGGCTTCGCATTGAACACTGCCGATGCATAACCGCACGGCTCCGATGAAACCGGCCGGCCTTCCGCCTTCCACTTCTCCCAGCCGCCGTCGAGGATCGCAGCTTTGCTAAATCCGAACTCGCGCAGCATCCACCAGACCCGCGTCGCCCACATCATTGCGCCCGCACAGTACAAGATGACTCGGGAGTCGTCGCCCACCCCATGACGAGACATCGCGGCCGCGAAGTCTTCGGCTCGCGGCAACATAAAGCGCAACTTCACACGGTTGTCGGACAACTCTCCCTGCAGATCGAGAAAGCCCGCTCCGGGAATATGCGCCGCGTCATAGTCCTCGCGGCCGCTCACGATCTGATAGGGCGCGTTAGCTCCCGACTGAGGCGGACGCAGATGCGTTGTGCAATCAAAGATCCTCAGTTCCGAGTCGCTCAGATGCGCCGCCAGCCACTCGGTTGATACCAGCGCTTCGGGATCGTGTGGTGCGATGTTCTGTTGTGTCATTACCGTACTCCTGATCTTAACCGAATCTGCATTTTCCGTGGTGGTGGTCGCGGCAAAAGATTGTAAGCAGCTTGGTTCAGCGCCTTCATATGGTCAAGAGAAACCAGTCTGAAGAAGCCTGGCTCGCTTGGCCCGAATAGTAAGACGTGTAAGACTGAAGTTATGAGCACCTCGAGGCTATCGACCAAGGGTCAGTTGGTGATTCCGGCATCAATACGTAAGGCCCTGAATCTGAGACCGGGTGACAAAATAGACTTGACGCTGGAAGGTCAGCGAGTGGTCCTGCAGCGCAAGGCGGGGCGAATTGCGAAGCTTAAACGAGGGCCATTCGGTCGGATGATTCTCACCACATCACCGCGCATGCCGGTGACCACTGAGGACGTCATAGCGCTGCTCGAAGAGCTTCCATGAGCCACCTGCTCGATGTGAATTTCTTGTTCGCCTGCGGATGGGACATACACGCGGACTATACTCGCGCGAACCGTTGGCTGGCCGAGGTTGCATCGTTCGCGACATGCCCACTCACCGAGCTTGGCTTCATTCGCGTAAGCCTCAGCCCGGCATTCGGCGCCGGCTTAAGCGATGCGCTGGAGTCACTCGCCGCCATTCTCAGAATGCGCAACCACAGATTCTTGTCGGATTCGACCCGCGCGCACCAGTTACCGAGGGTGCGAGGAACTAAAGAAGTCTCGGATGCGCACCTCGTGCTGCTAGCCCGTAGCCATCACTTGCGTCTGGCAACCTTCGATGCGGGATTATGCAGGAAAGAATGGGCGCGCGGCATCGCCGAAGATCCCACGCGATAAGCGTCACTCGACTCGTCTCAGCAGATCCTACTTCGGCCGATTCGTCGCTGTGAACAGCGGGGCGAGCATTTCGAAGCTCGATTCGAGGTCCTGGGACAATACCCGCGTGGACGCCAGCACCGGCATGAAGTTGGTGTCGCCATCCCATCGCGGCACGATGTGACAATGCATATGCTCGGCGATTCCTGCGCCAGCGCTGCGGCCGAGATTGGCGCCCACATTGAGGCCCGAGGGATTCAGCGCCTTGCGCAACTGCACGCAACATTCGGAAACCAGCTCCGCGATGATGCCGCGCTCCTCGCGGGTGAGCAGTTCCGGCGAGGCCACATGGCGGCGCGGCGCCACCATCAGGTGCCCGTTGTTGTAGGGATAACGGTTGAGCATCACCACCGCATCTCCGCCCTCATATATGACGAGGCGGCGCTTGCGCTCGTCGGCATCGAGCTTACCGAAACAGAAGATGCAGGAATCGGACTTGGCACCCGCGCTGCGGATGTATTGATATCGCCACGGCGCCCATAACCGCGCGCCGTTGGCTGGAGTTCCGTCGTGGTTCGCGGACTTATCCCGCGGCGCGCGCGACCGAGGTGGGATTTTCCGCGCCATTCAGTTCCAGCTTGAGTTCTTTTCCGGCACGAAAAAACGGGATGCGCTTGGCTTCCACCTTAACCGCGGCGCCGGTCTTCGGATTGCGTCCCTCGCGGGCGCGGCGCTTCTTCACGCCGAAGCTTCCGAAGCCGCGAATTTCGATGCGTGCGCCGCGTGCGAGTGCCTTGGCCATCTCGTCGAACATCACATTGACGATGGTCTCGGACTCGCGATGGGTGGAGTTCTTATGCCGGGTCAGCAGCTCCTCGATGATTCCGCGCTTGGTCATTCGAACTTCGCGATCTTCGCGATCCTCGTGATCGTGGCGCCACGCCCGCTGCAAACCCGGCCTCAGTGATCAGTTATTGCGTCCTTTGCCCGCGCGCCGCCGCTCGCCGTCATCGCGATCCAGCCGCAGCTCTTCGTTGAGGATATCACCCATCGAGAAGCGCGCAGCCTCGTGCTCTTTCTTGACGTAGGCCTGCATCTCCTCGCGCTCCTCGTGCTGCTTGAGCGCCTTGACCGAAAGCCCGATGCGCCGCTCCTTGGGCTCGAGTTGCACCACCAGCGCTTCGACCGGATCGTCAACCTTATACAGCGATGACGGCTTGTCGACGCGCTCGTTGGAGAGCTGCGAGATGTGGATGAGCCCTTCGATGCCTTCCTCGATCTCGACGAACACGCCGAAGTCCGCAACCGAGCTCACCTTGCCGTTGATGCGGGTGTTGAGCGGGTAGCGCTCCGAGATCGTATCCCACGGATCCTGCGAGAGCTGCTTGACGCCGAGACTGACGCGTTCGTTCTCGACATCGATGCCGAGGACCACCGCTTCGATCTCGTCACCCTTCTTCGCGATCTCCGACGGATGCCGAATCTTTTTGGTCCAGGACAGATCGGAAATGTGCACGAGACCGTCGATGCCGGGCTCGATTTCGACGAACACGCCGAAGTCGGTGATCGATTTGACTTTGCCCTTCACATGCGTGCCGACCGGATGTTGCTCGGCGAGCGCCTGCCACGGATTCGGTTCGGTCTGTTTGAGCCCGAGCGAGATGCGCCGATTGCCTTCGTCGACGCCGAGCACCTGGACCTCGACGGTGTCGTTCGGATTGACGACCTTCGACGGATGCACCGCGCGTTTGCTCCAGCTCATCTCGGAAACATGGATGAGACCCTCGACGCCTTTCTCGAGCTCGACGAATGCACCGTAGTCGGTGACGCTTACGACCTTGCCGCTGACCCGGGTGCCCGGAGGATACGCCTCGGCCACCTTGGTCCATGGATCGGGCATGATCTGTTTCATGCCGAGCGAAACGCGTTCGCGGCCATGATCATACTTCAGCACGACCACTTTGACTTTGTCGCCAACCTTCAGCACTTCGGACGGATGCTGAATTCGGCCCCACGACATATCGGTGATGTGCAGCAGGCCGTCGATGCCGCCGAGGTCGATGAAAGCGCCATAGTCGGTGATGTTCTTCACCGTGCCTTCCAGGATGACGCCCTCTTCGAGGACGCGGAGGGTTTGTTCCTTGAGCGATGCGCGCTCGCGCTCGAGCACACTGCGGCGCGAGACCACCACGTTGCCGCGCGCGCGATTGAATTTCAGGATCTGGAAACGACCGCGCTGACCGACGTAGCGATCGAGATTGCGCGCGGGACGAATATCAACATGCGATCCGGGCAGGAACGCCGGAACGCCGATATCTACCTTCAGGCCGCCCTTGACCTTGCCGAGGACGACCCCTTCAACCGCAATTTCTGCCTGAAACGCTTTTTCGAGCTCGCGCCAGACTTTGAACTTCTCCGCCTTTGCATGCGAGAGGAGAACCGTGCCGTTCTCGGTTTCGGTGCCTTCGAAATAGACATCGACCTCGTCGCCTTCCTTGACGGTGACGTTGCCCTCAGCATCAAGGAACTCGGCGAGCGGAACCTGACCCTCGCACTTGTAGTTGATGTCGATGATGACGCTATCGCGTGTGACGAGCAGAACCCTGCCGACGAGCACATCGCCGGAACGGGGAGCTTTGAGGCTCTCTTCCATCAACGACTCAAAATCATTGTCGCCTCCGCTCATTTGTTGTTCGGCCAAAACTTTCTCCATTTAGTGGGAACCTTCCGGGGGGACTTCGAGACCGTAGCGATACTTACAACCGTGACGCACTCGTTTCAAGCTCTCTTGGGTAGATAAAGCCCTTGAATCCGTTCCTTTAACGCGCTTACGACCTGATCGATCGGCAGGTTTGACGTGTCGATAACCGTTGCGTCATCGGCACGTCGCAGCGGCGCGAGCTCACGCCCGCTATCCCGCTGGTCGCGCTCCATTAGTTCTCTTAACACCTCGTCACGGTTGGCCGCGATGCCTTTGGCGGATAATTCTTCATAGCGGCGGCCCGCGCGAACCGCCGGATCGGCGTCGAGAAAAAATTTCAATTCAGCGTCGGGAAACACCGCGGTGCCGATGTCGCGGCCTTCCATCACCACCCCGCCCTGCTCGCCGATCGCGCGCTGCAGCTCACGCATCCGCGCGCGCACCGAGGGCAGCGTCGAGTAACTTGAGGCGAGGTCGCTGATCGCGGGCCGGGTGATTTCCGATGAAACCTCGCGTCCGTTCAGCAGCACCCGCTCGCCGTCGAATTCAATCTTCATCGCTTTTAGAATCGGCGCGATCCGTTCCTCGAGCCTCGGATCATCGGGCCTGATGCCCGCTTGATTGACCGCAAGCCCGAGCGCCCGATACATCGCGCCGGTGTTCAGATAGATGAATCCTAACTCTTTCGCGAGGCGCCGCGCGACGGTAGATTTTCCCGCGCCGCCGGGTCCGTCGATTGCAATGATGGGACGCGCGCGCTTCACTTCAGCCGATCCCGCATCGCGCGCCCGCGCTCGAACAGCGCGGTGAATTTTTCCTCGTCACCGGCTTCGAGGATCTTCCGCAACTCGGCGAAGGTCGCATCGAAGGTTTTCAGCGCCTCGACGATCGCCTCGCGATTGGTGAAACAGATATCGCGCCAGACTTCCATTGACGACGCCGCCAGCCGCGTCGTGTCGCGCAGGCCTCCCGCGCCGTATTCGGCCGCGAGCTTGCCCCCGATGCGCTCATCTTTGAGCGCTGCGCCGAGCGCGCTCGCGACCAGCTGCGGCAGATGGCTGGAGCGCGCGAGGATCCGATCATGCGTGTCGGGATCCATCGTCTCGACCTTCGCGCCGGTCGCGCGCCATAGCTGCTCGATTTTGTCGACCGCCTCGGGCGTACTGGTCTTCGATGGCGTCACAATGACGCGCCGATTAACGAACAACTCGCGATCCGCGGCGTCGGCGCCGGTGGTTTCCTTGCCTGCAATCGGATGCACCGCGACGAGCGACATGCCGGGTTTCAGGATCGGCTCGAGTTCGCGCACTACCCATCCCTTGACACTGCCGACATCGGTGATCACCGCGTGTGGCGGCAGATGAGGGATCATCGCGCTCAGAACCGCGGGCATGGAGCGAATCGGCACCGCGAGCATCACCAGGTCTGCGCCTTTGGCAGCCTCGACCGGATCCTGTGTCGCGAGGTCGATCATCCCGCGATTACGCGCGACCTCCAGGTTGGTGGGCGTACGTCCGAGTCCAACCGCGCGATCGATCAGGTTCTGTTCGCGGGCGACAAGTGCGAGGGAGCCTCCGATGAGCCCGACTCCGCATATGGTGATTTGATGGAAAAGCGTGGCCATTAGTGTTCGATGCGGTGGTGGTGAGAAACTCTCTTTGCAAACGCCGCCTTGGGCTTGAATACAGCGCTTGACTTGTTGTCATTCGCCGGGAATTCCGTGCTATAGCGAGACTGTTTTGAGAACATCAATCGGAAACCGGCAGCCAGGCCGATCTTGCTGTCGATCATTGTGAGGGCTTCGTCCTTCAGATGCTAGAGGATAGCACAATGGGCAATGACTCAGCGATCGAAGCCTTGAATTTGTCGGAAGTCGCGAAGACGGCGGCATACTTACTGAAGACCGCTCATCCGTCGGTAATTTTCACGAGTGGACGACGCGACAAGCAGGGCCAGGCGACCGCGATGGCGGGCAACGTCGTTAGCAATCGAAAGTGGGTCGAAGAAACATACGTCGCAAACGACGCGAGTCGCGCATGTCAAAAATGGGTCGATCAAAATCCGGACAAAATCCTCAAGCGCGATATTGCGGGCGGTCTTTCAAGCGTGCTCGACAGTCTCAGCTCGCAGCAACTCGCGCAGCTGAGCAAGCATCTTACCGGCGACGCTTTTGATGTCCAACCGGTCGAGCAGGATGCTGCGGCGATCATTGACACCATAGAAAATTTGCCTGACCTCTCGAAATTTCTTTCTCGTGAAGGGGGCCTGATCAGGTGGCACGCGCAGTTTTAACAGCTCCACTTAAACTTACATTTCACGTGCGCCCAGTGAGTGGTCAAAAAAAACGAACTGGCGACCTCACGACATCATTGGCGACGGCACGGAAAGTAATTGCTCACTCAGCGTCGAGGCCTTCGAATAGCGGCAGCCCGAAGGCGCTCTTGCCGAGGAACTCCAGGCTCTCGTCGCTGTCGAACGGGTGATAGAGCCCCGCGCGCACATCGCGGAACAGTCGCTCCAGCGGCAGGCGCTTGAAGTACGAGGACCCGCCGACCGCGCGCAGCGCGAGGTCGACCACCTTCACCGAATTCTCGATCGCAATCATGCGGGCTGCGACTGCTCTGCGCGACCAGCTCGCCGGATGCTCGCTATCGACCATTCCCGCCGCTCGATACATCGCCGCGCGCGCCCCTTCGATAAGCATGTCCATCTCGCCGACCTTATTATAGACGCTCGGCAGATGACTCATCGGATACTTGAGCGGGAAGCGCTTGCGATCCTTCATGAACTCGACAGTGAAGTCGCGCGCCGCCTGGGCGATGCCGATGTAGGGCGCGCCAATCGTAAACGGCGCCTTCGCGAAAACCTTGGTCACGCGTCCGCTGCGCGAGACCGGACGTTGCAACACGATCGCCGAGTCGGGGATGAAGGCGTCCTTGAATTCGGAGCTGCGCGACGCCGTCGAGCGCATGCCCATTACGTTCCAATCATCCTTGAACGCGAAGCCCGGAGTGTTTTTCGGCTCGATGAAGCAGGTAAGGATCGTTACTCCCTCCGGCGCGTCTTCCCACGCGGCTTCGAAGAAAAACAAATCCGCCGCGATGCTCTGGGTGCCGAAGATCTTGCGTCCATTGATGATCCATCCGCCGTCAGCGCGGCGCGCCGTGGTGCGAGGCCGCAGGTTGATCACCGCATTGTCGGGTTCCGAGCCGGAGCCCCCGCAGATCAGCCGCTCACTGGCGATGCGTCGCAACTTCTCCTCGGTGGTGGCGGTCTTGAACTTGCGATTCAGATCGATGAGCAGGCCCATCGTGTTGAAGTGCATGTTGATCGCGAGGGCAGTCGCGCCGCATCCTTGCGCGAGACGTTCCTGCGCCTTGATCCGTTCCAACAGCGTAGCGCCGAGTCCGCCGAGTTTCTCAGGAATGATTAGGACCGTGTAGCCGGTCTCCTTGAGGCGCGCATAGTTCTCGTGCGGGAACGACGCATCCTCATCATGCTGAGCGGCGCGCGTGGCGAAGTCATCAGCGAGTGAAGCCGCGAGATCGACGAAGCGTTGCTCGCGCTCGGTATTAAGCTGATTCATCGCCTATCTCCTTTTTCAGCCGACTCAAACCCACGCGTCGTGCCCGGCTCGGTAGCTCATGATGTTCTGAGCCGGATCGCGATTGACCAATGGCCGCATATAGAGCGGATGCTTCATGCTGCGGACTTCGTGCTCGATGGTGAACAGGGGGGCACCGGTTTCTATATCGACAATGTCTCGGAATCGATATTGATGTTGATCGCTTTCCTCGAAGACCAGTCCCTTCTCCTGGAGCTTGCTGTGCGGGCCGGAAAAATCGGCGACGTAGACCTGCACATGATGACCGTCATACTTGGAGAGCGGGCGGTCGGTCTCACGAAAGCGAAAATTCTGCGCCATGCCGACCGGCACATTCGCAAACGGTCCCACCGCGTCCTTGTCCATCGCGGCCGAAGTTCCCATCACGCGGCGATAGAAGCGGGCGATGCCTTCTGCGCTGCCCACGGGAACATCGAACTCGACATATGAAATTCCCAAGGTCATCGGGCCGAGATAGGGATTGGGCTCGTAGCAGCGGATGCGATTTCCCCACGGACACACCGTATCGACATATAAATCGTGCTCGGTGAAATCGAAGCACGTACCTTCCAGCCGCTTGCGCAGGCGGGCCAGCCGATTCAGGAGCGCCTCGCGATCGGGTATCACGATGCCGACGTGACCGCGTACCACCTGCGGCTTGTTGGTGGGCAAATGAAACTGGCTGCGCCCGATATTGACCCACATGTTGTTGATGCTGGTCATCAGATAAGGGTCCCGCGTAAGTCCCAGCCCGACAATATAGAAGAGCGTCGCGAGCTGCTGATCGGGCACCGTCACGTTGACGTGTTCGAGCGCGACAATATTGCCAAGGTCCTCAACGGCGCGGTCGTACTTCTTGTCCATATAAACCTCCACTCGCGTTCGACGCCGCGCGGCAATGCGCGGAGTCGGTGGCGTACTGCGGATTTACCATGAACTGGGCCGCGCCGAGAAACGCCGGCGATCCCTCATTTTTGGGGCGCGGGCGTCCGGCTACTGGGAGATCACCATCGCCGCGGTTTGCGACAAAGTGATATTGACGTTGGAAACGAGGCTGGTCAGCGGTTTGAACGTGTAGCCTACGGTTACGGTAACCACTCCGCCGGGGTTATTGTTCGGCGACCAGGTGGTGTTGACGGTGAGCAGGGTAGTATCCATCACTCCGTCGACCATGCCGGTTACATAGGTCTTAATACTGGCGGCAGTGGCGACGGTCGTAGCGGTCGAGCCACGAACGATCGCATAACGGGCCGCTTGCTGGGCGCTGTAACCAACGAAGTCGTAGTCATAGAGCGCCAGCGAAAAATTCATAATCCCGAAAAACAGCGTCAGGCACGGAATCGCAATAAGGCCGAACTCGGCCATCGAAGTTCCACGCCGAGCGCCGGTTCGCCGAAAGAGCGATCTCGGTGCCGATCCGCTCATTGATTTACCCTCATAATCGCCTGACTCGTGAGGGTGGTCGTAGTAGGAACTCCCGGCCAGTTGACCAACGGAGTATAGGTCGCGGTGGTGTTGACTTTGACATAGGTGAGGCGGTGACTGGAGGCGCAATCGGTGGCAAGACAAGTCGAAGCAGAACCATTCGAGCACTGGCAGTAGTAGCTGGCAGTCGCGGTCATGCCGGTCAGGTTCGGTGCGTCGGCCTTCGCGGCATTCTGCATACCGGTAGTATCGCTGACAGTGGTCAGATTTTGGGCTCCATACTGAACCCCGGCGCGCGCCGCGCTGGAAAGCGCGACCGCGACCAGGCAGATTCGGCCGGCTTCCACTGCGACCAGTAGCAGGACGATCAGCAGCGGAACGCTGAACGCCATCTCGACTGAGGCCTGCCCGTTAGTGCGCTTTCGGCGATAGCGATGCATCCTGCTTTACTCGGAGAGAACGATCCCTTTGATGGGCGAGCCATCTGCGAGTGAGGTGTAGTTATTCCCGAGGGTGCTGTTCCCGTTAACGATCCATTTGTCGGCGACGACGATGCTGTACCCGCTACTGCTGCTGTTGCCGTTGTAGGTCAGCGTGGTAGTTGGGAAGTAGAGGGCGCCATCGATGGTCGAGCCCGAGTTGCCATTGATGGTGCTACTAGCGGAGCCCGCGGCGATCGTTCGGTCCTGAAAAAACAAGATACCCGACAGGGTTCCCGAGGTAGGAGCGCTCAGATTAAGGACGACATTGCCATTGAGAATGATGCCTTTGTAACCGCCGCTGCCGGTCGTGTTATAAAAGGTTACTCCGGTGCCCGTCATGGTGGCGTTGCCGTTCACATTGATGCCGCCGCCGGCGATGACGTAGGTCCCGGTATTGAACTTGAGGTAGAAGTTCCCGTTGAACGACATCCCGCCACAATAGACGCCCGGACTCATCACATATGGGCTACCAGATGACCCATAGTTTCCGTTGAGCGAGAAGGAATTGTAGCTGCATGCGCCATAGCTGGGTGCCTGGACGTAAGCCAAAGGGTCAGCGGCCGCGACGATTCCTTTCTTCGGCGTCGGTGACCACGTGATGTTGCCGTTGGAGGAATACCCCCCGACGACGCCTATGGTCGATGCGGTCACTGAAATGTTGCCGTTGACATAGAGGCCGCTGGAGCTGCTCGAATCCACCAGCATCCCGCACGCGCTCTGGATGTTGATGTTGCCGTTGAGATACATGGCCTGCGATGCGGACGGGTCGAGGATATATATGCAGTTGGGCCCGTTACCTGTCGACGAGACAGCCCGCCCCTGAAGGGTGATGGTGGTCATTCCCAACGCCCGCAGAAAGAAAGTCGGCTCGGGGCGCGAAACGATCGCCTCGATATAGCCTGACTTCCCCGCGTTGGGTCCGCTGAGCGGGGGATTATTGATCGCCACCACAATCCCGTTTTGACCGTTGGTGTATCCATTGCTGGCGGCATCGGCCTTACCGGCCGCGACGCTGTCCCCGTAGCTTAACTCCTGCCCGGCAGCGAGCGCCGCGCTATCGGCTGCGATTTGTAGCCGCTGCTTCTGCGCCTGCAATGAGCCTACGTCGGCGACCAATCCGACGAGTCCCATGATCGTCACGAGCGCGAGACAGATGAGCACCATGACCTGGCCGCGTTCGGATGCGCGCCGGGCGAGAAATATGGTTCGTCGAATTCGCGATGAAATGTTTTCCATGGTAGGCGGATGGCTCCACCATGTTCAGCAGCGCGCGTGCCAGTGCATTACAGAGAGATCTCGCGCGAACAGTAGCGCTCAGTGTTTTAAACTGACACGAAGTGTTTGCGATCGGGACATGCTATGCGACATCGCAAAAAGGCCGACTGGGAAATCCCAGCCGGCCTTTGAGTTTCGGTACCGTGTACTTCGAGGATTAGGCGCGCGCAGCCAACGGGCCTCGCAGCAACTGACCCGGCAACGCGCCGGTGTGCTCGTTGTTCTTCAGCAACACCTGGCCATTGACGATCGTGGTCTTGAGGCCGGTCGCCTTCTGCTTCAGGCGCCGTGCGCCCGCCGGCAAATCATGATCGAGCGTCGGCAACATCGGGGCGATCTTCTCGGGATCGAACACGATCACGTCCGCCGCCATTCCGGTGCGCAGCAGTCCACGGTTCTGTAATCCCCAATTCGATGCCGGGACGAAGGTGAGCATGCGGATCGCTTCTTCCAGCGAGAACTCATGCTTGTCGCGCACCCAGTGGCTGAGTACATGGGTCTGCAGCGACGAATCCATGATCTGCGAAACGTGCGCGCCGGAATCCGAGAAGGTCACCACCGAACGCGGATGACGCATCATCTCGAGCACGTGATCCTGGTTCTCGTTGGCGAGCGGCTGCAGGAAGAACTGGTGCAGGTTCTTCGCTAGCGCTAACTCGATGAAACAATCGACGGGGTCCTTGCCCGCCTCATCCGCGATTTCCTGCACCGAGCGGAAGGGCGGATTCGGCTGGTCCATCACATATAGATACTTGAAATTACAGCCGCGCGGCTCGGCCCCGACCGCCTCATGATTGCGCGCGTCGTTTTCCTTCGTGGCCTGCACCATCGCACGACGGATTTCCGGATCGCGCAGTTTGGCTTCCTGCTCGGCGAGCGAAAGTTTGCGGATGTCGCGCCACACCGGCATGCGATCGAAGGGCGTCACCGTCTCGAACGACATCACCAAATTGAGCGAGCGGCTGTGCACCTGGATGAACATCTTGCCGCCGGCCTGCGATGACTCATCGGCGAGTTTGAAGAATGGACGCCAATAGTCCGGCGCACGACGCGAGCTGAACATGCCGAAGGTTACGGGCACGCCAGTATCGACCGCCAGCGACTTCAGCCGGCCAAGGTAATTATTGATTCGCTCGGGATCGAAACCGGTATCTTCGCCTGCGATCTCGAACACGCCCGCACCTTCCTCGCCCATCACGCCGACGATTTGCCGGACTTCGTCCCAATTCGCGAGGCGGCTCGCGACCGGCTTGCCGTCGGGGGTCTGATGGTTGCGGGTGCGCGAGGTGGTGAAGCCGATGGCGCCCGCGCGAACCGCCGCGCGCATCTCGCGCTTCATCGCGGAGATATCTTCGGAATTCGCTTCGCTATCGAAGGCGCGCTCGCCCATCACGTAGGTGCGCAGCGCCGAATGCCCCATGTAGGCGGTGTAGTTGATGCCCTTGGGCGTGCGCTCAACCGCATCGAGGTACTGCGGGAAAGTTTCCCACGACCACTTGATGCCGGCCTCCATCGCTTCGGGCGAGATATCCTCGGCGCGCTCCAGATTGCGCATCACCAGCAGCTTGTCTTTCTCGGCGCACGGCGCGAGCGAGAATCCGCAGTTGCCCATCACCACCGAGGTGATGCCGTGCCAGCATGAGCAGGTCCCGATGGGATCCCAGAACACCTGCGCATCCATGTGCGTATGCGCATCGATGATGCCGGGCGACACGATGTGGCCATCGGCATCGATGGTCTCGCGCGCGTTCTCGTGCAGCCTCCCGATCGCGGCGATCTTTCCGTTCGCGATGCCGACGTCGGCACGAAAGCGCGGCATCCCCGAACCGTCGACGATTGTCCCGTTGCGAATGATTATGTCGTACATGGATCCTCCGTGCCCTTAGCGCGTCGAGGCGAAGTGGCGATGCGGCGTCGCGTGGGCGTTGTGGTTAACCGATCGGTATGTTGGTTCCCTTGCACCCTTTATTTCACGAAACGAGATTAGCCGACAAGTGTTCGAGTGTCAGCCTTCGCTAATGAATATTGGCTTGCTGCCGGTCATTTTGCTGTCGCCCCGTATTTTCGGATAAACCGCCTTTCGGAATTTGGCCGATTAGAGGCACCGTCGGCGCGCGGCGCCTCCATGGAGATAGAAGTGTCGGGAATTCATTTCATCAGGATCGACCAAATCATTTCGCTTCTCAGTCTCACCGGCGTGGTGCTAAATGCTCTCGGCGGACTCTATCTGGCCTACGATCTGCTCGGGGCAAAGCAGGGTCCGCTGCGACTGTTAGCACGCCTTTTCACCTACAGCGCTATTCTCGGACTCGGCTACGCTGCATTGCTCGGGCTTTGGTTCGGTCTGGCCGGCGCGTTCGTTTTGGGGCCCGCCCTCCAATACCAGTTGTGGCGACGCGCGCACGGGCTGATGCCTTCAACGTTGGAGTGGTCGCTGATGGCGACCGTGCGCGGATTGGCTTTCGGTGCAGCCGGATGGCTCACCGTGGGCCGCGACTTCGGAGTCGCATTCGGCATCCTGAGCGCCCTGGTAATGCATATCGCGTACGAATTCGGCTTCGGTACGAACACCTATCGCATCTATCAGAGGCCGCGCCTTGAGCGGACGTTTGTGCGAGGCGACATTATCCGAGGCGTCTCGGTGGGTCTTGCGGGCATTATCAGCGGCGCCATAACCGGGCGCTCCGAGGCGTTGTTGCATGGAATCCAGATCGGCTTGGTGGTTGGCACCCTAAACACCACCATCACGATCCTGAGTCCCCCGGTGGAATGGTGGGCCGATAACTTGCCCGATCGCGCACTCGGCGGCTATGGCGCATTCCTGGTGTTAATCGGCTCGGCCCTCCAAACCGTCCAGTATGTAACGCCGCTCATCCGGCGACGCTGAAAGTGGGCCTCATCCGACCTTCGCGCCCTGGCCGCCGTCGACCGGCAGCACGACGCCAGTTATGAAGCGCGCCTCATCGGAATGCAGAAACAGGCTCGCATAGCCGATATCCCACCCCGAGCCCATCTTGCCTCGCAGCGGCACGGCCTTGTCGCGTTGAGCGCGCACCTCTTCGCGAGGGCGGCCGCTGGCACGCGAGATTCCCTCGATTGCCATGGGGGTATCCATCAGGCCGGGCATGATGGTGTTGACCCGGATTCCGTACTTGGCGTTGCTCAGCGCGAGCGACTGACCGAGCGCATTCATACCGATCTTGGAAATCTTGTATGCGGTCAGCGGCACCGCGCCCGCCGTTGCGGCGAGCGAGGAGATGTTCACGATGCTACCGCTCTGCTGCTCGCGCATCACCGGAATCGCCGCCTGGCAGGAGAACAGGCATCCCTTGAGGTTGACCTGGATGATGCGGTCGAAGGCCTCCTCGGTGACGCGCTCGGGAGCCGCATCGTTGGCGCCGATGCCGACGTTGTTGTGCAGGAAGTCGACCCGTCCCCACGCATCGAGACACGCCTTGATGTAGGCTTTGCAGTCCGCCGGACGAGTCCAGTCGCCCGCGATGCATTTGGCGGTGCCGCCCTCTTTCACGATCATCGCGGCGGTGTCCTCGGCCGATTTGATATCGCGATCGACCAGCAGCACCTTGGCGCCTTCGCGCGCGAGCAGGATCGCAGCCGCGCGTCCATTGCCAATCGTCTCGCCAGGCGTTTGCCCCGCGCCGACGACGATACCGACTTTATCTTTCATCCTCATAATAGAATGACCTATGCGAGCAGGATGGTCCGTTTGTCAAATGACAACCGCATCGAATAGTAGCGATACAGATGAGCGTTAAAATGGATAATCAACGTTCCTCGGAAAACCACCAGCCGGCCGAGCTGAGTAACCTCCTCGTCGCGCCGCTGCTGCCGATGATCGCAGCGCAGGCGGCGGAAGCTGATGCCACCCGATCCGTCGCTCCGGCCGTGATTGCGGCGTTGAAGGGCAACGACGTCATGCGCATGTCGGCCGTGCGTGCCATCGGCGGGCTGGAAAGCAGCATCACCGCGATGGGACGCGAGCTGGAAGCCGTGGCCGCGGCATGCGGCTCGACCGCGTGGTGTCTATGGAACCATCTCTGCGTGTTCCACTTCTACTGCGGGCTTTTGGGTCCCGCTCACATCGAGTTGCTGCGCAGCATCACCGCTAATCGGCATTGGGTATGCCTGCCCGCGGGCGCCGGTACCGGAGTGATTGGCAAAAAAGAAGGGGACGAGGTCGTGCTGAATGGCGTCGCCTCGTTCGGCTCCGGCGGCCGCTATGCCGACTACGCGGGTGTCACCTTCGTCTTCGAAGGCGAGCGCGCGCCGCAGCTGGCGTTGGTGCGTACCAATCAAAAGGGCGTACGCATCGATCCGACCTGGAAGGCGATGAGCCTGCGCGCCTCGGCGACTGACCACGTTTACTATGAGGGCGCGCGCGTGCCTCTCGCGTCGGTGGTGGCGTTCCCCCTGCCCTACCGCGTCGCTTTCCGGGATCCATCTTACGCGATGATCGATCGTCGCTATCGCGAAGACTGGGTTGCGCTCTCCGATCTATGGTTGGGCTGCATGGCGGTTGGCGTTGCCGACGCCGCATTCAAGGAAGCATGCAGCGGCATCAAGGGCCGCATCGCGATCATGGGCGTCAAGATGGATGAGCGACCTACCATTCACCTGAACCTGGGTCAGGCGGTCGCGATCATCGGCGCGGCGCGCGCCACGATCTATGACGCGTGTGCGAAGACCGATGCGCGCGTCGCAGCGCATCAAATTCCGACCGAAGCCGATTACCTCGAACAACTCGGCGCCAGCATGATGGCTTTGCGGCTGTGCGACGAGGCGATGCGTCTGATCCTGCGCGTGCTCGGCGGCAACGGATTGCGCGAGGGGCAGTCCTTCGAGCGGCGCTATCGCGACTTCCAAGCGATGCCGCTGCACATCAACGCGCACCCGGACCGCGTATCCGAGGCACTCGGACGTCATGCCTTGGGCCTGCCGACCGAGAATCCGTTTTGACCTGACCGATGCGAGTGAGATAGTCGGTTTGTCAAACCGCACGAGCATCCGGTATTACGACCATAGAGAAAAATTCCCGGTAAGTTTTCCAGCGACGGAAAAAATCGAGGAGCAAGCATGAAGAAGCCAATCATATCCGCAGATTCCCACATCACGGAGCCGGCCGGCACCTACGTGGACCGGATCGACTCCAAGTACAAAGACAGCGCGCCGCACATGGTGCGCGACGAAAAGCTCGGCGACGTCTTCATCGTCAAGGACTTCCCGCGTCCAGTCACGATCGGACTGGCGGCCGCGGCCGGCATCGATGCCGAGAAGCTCCGCATCTTCGGTGCCAAGTTCGAAGACCTGCACAAGGGCGGATGGGATCCCAACGCGCGGCTCGCGGATCAGGATCGCGACGGCGTTTCCGCGGAGGTTATCTATCCGACAGTTGGAATGATCCTCTGTAACCATCGTGACTTCGACTACAAAAAGGCATGTTTTGATGCGTACAATTTGTGGATCGCGGAATACTGCGACGCGCATCCTGATCGCCTGATCGGCGTTGGCCAAACCGCGATGCGCTCGGTCGAGGAAGGCATCGAGGATCTGCGCAAGATGAAGGAGCTGGGGCTCAAGGGTGTCATGATGCCCGGCAATCCGGCGGTCGAGGATTACGACAGCCCGGTCTACGCGCCCTTCTACGAGGCGGCCATCGATCTGGAAATGCCGCTAAGCTTCCACATCCTGACCAGCAATCAGGACAACTTCAAAACCCGCGGTCCGAAGCTCAACGGCTTCCTGTCGATTATCCGCGGATGCCAGGACATCATGGGGACCTTCATCCTCGGCGGCGTGTTCGAGCGCCATCCGAAACTCAAAGTGGTGTGCGTGGAGGCCGATGCCGGATGGGTTCCGCATTACATGTATCGGATGGATCACGCGTATGACCGCCATCGCTACTGGCTTCCGGCCGGTGCGCTCTCGAAGATGCCGAGCGAGTACTTCCGCGAGAACATCTACACCACGTTCCAGGACGACTGGGTCGCGTTCAAGATGAAGGACATGTGCAACATCCACCGCCTGATGTGGGCCAACGACTTCCCGCATAGTGACTCGACGTGGCCATGGTCACAGGATGTGTTGGCCAAGCATACCGTGAACATGAACGAGGACGAGAAGAACTACGTGCTGCACGACAACTGCGCGGAGCTGTATCACTTGAGCATCTGACGCGTACTAAGTATCGAAATCAAAAAGACGCACGGCTCTTCGGCCGTGCGTCTTTTTGCTATGTTGGACTTGTCGGGTGGCTCGACGGGTAGAGTATGCGCGGCCAGAATGGGGTGTCGGAGCCTCTCCCGTGTCCAGAATTGTCAATGCAGTGAATAGTTTATCTTGTCCAGTTCCGTTTTTAGACAAACGCGATTTTATGCCACGAACCTCACGTCCGCTCGACAAAACCCGCTGGCATAGCAGTTCGTTAACGAAATCTTCGTAGCTACCGCCGCCCGCACGATCGACGATGGATTGAAGATAATCAACCAGCTTCTTGTCGAGCCAGATCGTGGCTCGCGTCTTGTTCGGATCTTCTGGAACCAGAGCGCCGCGCCGGGCTTTGCTGAAATCCAACTCACGCTTCATAATCTGTCTTCGTATTGGCGGCATTCTTGTTGAGTAGCTTTACGCGCGGAGATGGTGCGGATATGTTCATTCCGCACGGTATAAACGACGTAGAGAATTTCTCCCGATGAGCCAACTCCGATAGCTATATATCTTTCCTCGTCACTCGTCTCGTCGAAGATTGTGAGGAGGCTGTCGTCTTTGAAAACCGTTTCAGCCTCCGCGAAGCGCACCCGATGTTTTTTGCGATTGCTTTCGGCCTTCTCCGAATCCCATTCAAATTCCACAGTCGCGCTACATGCATCTAATGGTACATGGTTCTAACGCCTGATTCATACGTTCACCGTGCTCATGTCGTGGTAGCGGCCGCCGGCGGCGAAGCCTTTGGGCGCCACTTCCTCGATGCGCGCGAGATCGCTCTTCGAGAGCTGCACTTTGGTCGCGCCGACATTCTCCTCGAGGTAGGTGCGCCGCTTCGTTCCGGGAATCGGCACCATATCGTCGCCCTGCGCCAGCACCCATGCGAGTGCGAGTTGACTCGGCGTAATGTTTTTTTCCTTGGCGATGGCGGTTATCCGATCGACTACCTTGAGGTTGGCTGCCATGTTCTCTGCGGCGAAGCGCGGTGAGATGATGCGACGCGAATCCTTGTCATCGAGCTCGCGAAGGTTGCCGCTGAGAAAGCCGCGTCCCAGCGGGCTGAACGGCACGAAGCCGATGCCGAGTTCGCGCAGGGTCGGGATGACTTCGTCCTCGTAGTCGCGCGTCCATAGCGAGTATTCCGATTGCAGCGCGCTAATGGGATGCGTTGCGTGCGCGCGCCGGATCGTCTTCGCACCGGCCTCTGACAATCCGAGGTAGCGAACTTTTCCCTGGCGCACCAACTCCGCCATTGCGCCGACGGTGTCCTCAATCGGCACGTTCTTGTCCACGCGATGCTGATAATAAAGATCGATGCAATCGATGCCGAGGCGCTTCAGTGATGCATCGCATGACGAGCGTACGTATTCGGGGCGTCCGTTGATCGCGCGCTTGCCGTCGGGCAGCACCTGGTTGGCGAACTTGGTCGCGATGATGACTTTGTCGCGATGCTTGCGCAGCGTCTTGCCGACCAGCTCCTCGTTGTGACCGACGCCGTACACATCGGCGGTGTCGAAAAAGTTAATGCCGAGTTCGATGGCGCGCTCCAGCGTGGCGGTGGATTCGTTATCGTCGCGCGGACCGTAGAATTGCGACATCCCCATGCATCCGAGTCCCAGTTCCGATACTTCGAGTCCCTGACTGCCGAGCTTTCGTTTTTGCATGATGTTTATCCTCTACTTCTGGTTAGGCATTTGCGCCTGATTGTTGCGCGGTCGGATGGCGCAGGTCTTCCGGCAAACCGGCGCCCATCAGGTCGATAAAGTTGTCGCAATAGAAGCGCTGCTTCGCGGCGTCAGGCGTATTACGCGTCGCGTCCTCGAATCGCTTGAGCGGATTGCGTCCACCTTCGACATGCGGAAAGTCCGACGAGAACATGCACACCTCGTCGCCGGAGTTCGCGATGATCCAGCCGGTGTCTTCCGCGGGGTACGGAGTCACACGGACCTGGCGGCGCACGAACTCGCTGGGCCGCAGCGACATTTTTTGCAGCCGCTCTTCGTTCTTGATGAAGGCGACATGCGCCGAATCCATCGAGCGCATCCATCCGGGCAGCCACGATGCACCCTGCTCGATGACGCCGAACTTAAGACGCGGGAAGCGATCGAGCACGCGATCGAAAATCATCGTCGCGAGGGTCTGCATCGGCGGGTTGGGAATCGCCATGTAGTCGACCGAGCGGAAGTTGCCGTCGCCGCCATGGAAGTCCGGCACCGGCGGCATCCCGTTCTTGAAATAGTCGGATGAAATCAGCTGACCACCGCCGCCGACATGAAACAGGATCGGCAGCCCGGCCTCCTGCGCCTGCGCCCACACCGGGTCAAGCGCGATATGACTTGGCGAATGACCCTTGGGACATCGCGAGGGAATCAGCAGCGCCTTGGCGCCGAGCGCAATTGCTTCGCGCGCGATCGCGGCGGCCTCGTCGAAATCCGCGAGCGGAACGTAGCAGCTCGCGAGTAGGCGGCGATCGACGGAACAAAAATCTACCATCGCGCGATTGAAGCCGCGCGCGATCGCATTGCGCGCCACCGGGTCGCCACGATGCTCGAGGTCGAGCATGCCGAGGAACTGGGTGGTGAACATGAGCTGGCTGCCGAAGCCGAGCTCATCGACGGCAAGCGGGCGATCCTCGCGCCGCCATGAGCCGAGCGCCTCGTAATTTTTGCGCAGCAGGATTCTTTCCCTGCTTCCCGCGCGCCACTCCGGGTCATCATGACGATGGCGTACTATCGCGAAGAGATCCTTTCCCTGCGTGTCGCCGAGTCCGCCGAAGAAATTCTTCTTCCTGATTTCGGCGGCGTAACGAGCCTCGACGTAGTCATCGAGAAAGTTGGGCGCCTCCATAATGTGCGCGTCGGCATCGTGAATCGTGCGCCCCTCAACGTAGGGCATGGTAATTTTTCCTCGACCTTGAGATGTGGAATGCAGCCATGATTGTGCGCATAAGCGCCGCTCGATCTTCAACCCTCACAATGCTTTCGTGTGGCATGACGAATACGCGTCGCGCGCTGCTGGTGGTCGACATCCAGAATGATTTCCTGCCCGGTGGCGCGCTCGCGGTGCCGCATGGCGACGAGATCCTCGCGCCGTTGCGGACGCTGATGAACTCCGGCGCGTTCGATCTCATCGTCGCGACGCAGGATTGGCATCCGCGCGGCCACATCTCGTTCGCGAGCAGTCATCCCGATCATCAGGTGATGGATACCATCCGGCTCTATCACCACGACCAGACGCTGTGGCCTGACCATTGTGTGCAAGGGACACATGGCGCGCAGCTTCATGCGGACCTTCCGTGGGACAAGGTCGCCGCGGTCATCCGCAAGGCGACCGACCCGGCGACCGATTCATACAGCGCGTTGCGCAACAACTGGAATCCGCGCGGCAAGCGGCCGCCCACTGGGCTGACCGGCTATCTCAAAAATCATGGCGTGCGCGAGGTTTTCATCTGCGGGCTGGCGCGCGATTATTGCGTGCGATGGAGCGCCGAGGACGCGGTGAAGGATGGCTTTCGCGTGAGCGTGATTTGGGATCTGTGCCGCTCGATCGATCCATCATCTGATGAACGATTGCAACGTCGGTTAATTGCTCGTGGCGTGAAGATCATTCACAGCTGCAACGTGTAGAATGAAACCCTCAATGCCCCGCCTGATGCCCCGATGGAGTAAGCCATGGCAAAAATCTCCTATCGCGTACGACCCGAAACCGCGGTCCTGACCCGAGGCTTCGATCCTGCGCTGTCCGTGGGGTCGGCGCGGCCGCCGGTCTATCGCAGCTCGACCTTCGTATTTCCGAGTCCCGAGGCCGCGGAGCGAGCGTTCGGCATCGTCCTCGGCAAGGTCAAAGCGCTCGGCGAGGATCGTCCCGACCTGATCTATGCGCGCCTCAATCATCCCAATGCTGAAATCCTCGAGGAGCAACTGGTGCCGCTGGAGCGCGGTGCGAAGACGGCCGCGGTTTTCAATTCGGGGATGGCCGCGATCTCCAGCGTGCTGTTCGCTTTCATGGATCGCGGTAGTTCGATGGTCTACACGCAACCTCTGTATGGAGGCACGCAGCACCTGATTCATCAGGTGATTGAGCCGCTGGGGTTCTCCGCGCGAGGAGTGCGGGCCGGCGACGCGAAGGCGTTGACCCGCGCCATCGAGGAGACCGCCGACCTGAAGTTGGTGTTCATCGAAACTCCGGCGAATCCCACGCTGACGATGACGGACATACAGCAAGCCGCCGAGGCGGTGCGGCGGCATCCGAAGCGGCCGCTGCTCGCGGTCGACAACACTCTGCTCGGCCCGACGTTTCAACATCCGCTCGCGCGCGGCGCCGACCTCGTCATATATTCGGCAACCAAATTCCTCGGCGGCTTCAGCGATCTCCTCGCCGGAGTGGTGATGGCCTCGGACCCCGAGCTGATTCAGCGGCTGGCAGGAATTCGCGCGCTGCTCGGTAACATCCTGCAAGCCGACGAATGCTGGATTCTCGATTCGCGCTTGTCCACTGTGGGACTGCGAATGAATCGACAGAGCAAGAACGCGCAACGAATCGCCGAAGCGCTCGCGAAGCATCCGAAGATCGAGCGGCTGCTGTATCCGTCGCTGTTCACCGATCCGGAGCAGATAAGGATTCGAGACACACAGACCGACTATCCCGGCTCGCTGATGTCGCTGGAAATTCGCGGCGGCAAGGCCGGCGCCTTCGAGTTCCTGCGCCATCTGAAGATCGCGAAGAACGCGGTCAGTCTCGGCGGCGTCGAGAGCCTCGTTTGTCATCCGAAGACGACCACGCATAGCGAATTTTCCGAAGAGGAATTCGCGCGGGCGGGAATCACCGATGCGCTAGTGCGCATCTCGGTCGGCACTGAGCATTGGCGCGACCTGCTCGAGGAATTCACTAGCGCGCTGGATGCCGTTTGATCGAAGATTACGCCGACTTTATCAAACAACTCCAGGAGGCTCCTCGATGACTACACCGATTAAATTCGGGTACATGCTGGATTTCCGCAATCCGGAATTCTCGAATCTTGACTTCGGCACCTTCTATGCCGAGATGTTCCGCCAGATCGAGTTCATCGAGCGCACCGGATTCCATTCGATCTGGCTCACCGAGCATCATTTCGTCGATGATGGCTACCTCGCGCCGATCATGCCGATGCTGGCCGCGATCGCCGCGCGCACCTCGCGCCTTACGCTCGGCACCTACGTCCTGCTGGCGCCGTTTTATCATCCGCTGCGCCTCGCCGAAGACGCCGCGATGATCGATGTGCTTTCGAATGGCCGCCTCCGTCTCGGGATCGGAATGGCTTATCGCGAGGAGGAGTTTGACGCCCTGCAAGTCTCCAAGAAGACCCGGCTGAGCAGAACGCTGGAGACCATCGAAATCCTCAAGCGCGCATGGAGCGGCGAGCGCTTCAGCTTCGAGGGTAAACATTTCAATTTTCACGACGTGCGGGTAATCCCACGCCCGACCAGCAAGCCGTATCCCGAGTTGCTATGGGCCGGGATGACGACCAAGGCCATCCAGCGCGCCGCCGAGCTGGAGTTGGGGTTTGCATGCAACCTCGGGCGCCATCAGATCGAAATCTATCGGGAGGCGATGCGCGCGCGCGGCAAGGACCCGGCCAACTACAGTCTCGTTAATAGCCGTATCGTGTATGTCGCCGATGATGAGAAAAAAGCGTGGGCCGATATCGAGCAAGCCGCGATGTATCAGGCCGGGCTCTATGGCAAATGGCTTTCGGCCGCGACGCCGGGCCAGAACTGGATCCAGCCCGATGCGAATCAGTTGAAGTCGAGCAGTATCATCGGGAACCCGGAAACGGTGCGGGCGCGCCTGGCCGAGGTCATCGAGACCTCGGGCGCGACCGAGTTGATCATCAACATGCAGCTTCCTGGTCTGGCACCATCGAAGGCGATGCGCTCACTGGAGCGGTTCAGCTCGGATGTACTACCGAAGTTGACTATATAGTTGACAGTACTTGTTGCAAAGCTGTCTACGCGCCGTGGCTCCTATGCACTTAACGTCCGATATATGCCGTTTTGTGGTGATTGGAGGCATCGTCGGCGCTCGGTTTCTCTTTAGCTTCGCGTCGGAACGCTTATTGCTTGAGGGGTACCTCGGGGGCAGATGATCAAATCGCGACCAGCTCCTTCGCTACGTCTGATTGGTAGATTTCTCGCGCTGATGGCAGCCATCAGCGTCGTCGGCTTGTGCGCGGCGTTGCTCTTTTCGAGCGTCGGTCGCGCCGATGACAACGCGATACTGCCGGGCAATTATCCGGTCGAAGCAGAAAGCTTTCGCGAACTTGGAGCGGCCAGTCCTGAGCTTCGGCTGCGGATGGAGATTCGTTTCGAGCTGCGAAATAAGCCGGGGCTGCAAAGCCTCCTGGCGCAACTGCAGAATCGGTCCTCGAAGAACTATCACCACTGGCTCACCAGCGACGAGTTTCTGAAGCGCTTCGGTCCCTCCGCTGCCCAAGTGTCGGCGGTCGCGCATTGGCTCAGCTCCGAAGGCTTCAGTGTTTCGCAACAATCGACAACTTCGATCGGGTTCTCCGGATCGGTCGCGCAAGCCGAGCGGACGTTCGGGGTGCGAATCGCAAAGTTTGGCGATGGAACCGTCTATGCCAATACCACCGATCCGATCATCCCGAAACGATTCGCCGGGTTGATTAGCGCTGTAAGCGGCATGGATAACATGCTGCATGCGGTCGCATTGGCCAAACGAGCGACCAGCAGCGGAGATGTCGCCAATCCTGACGCGGTCGTCGGATCCACGCTGTCATTCGGCCCCACCGATTTGCGCAACTTCTATGACCAGACCGTCGGCCCCGGCGCGGACGGCACCGGTTCCTGCATCTCAATAATCGACGTGTCGGACTTCCTCGATTCCACGATGCCGGCCTTCACCAATCAGTTTGGACTGCCGGCGATAAATTATTCGCGGGTGCTGGAAGGCTCGAACCCCGGCATCATTCTCGGCGAGGACGAGGAGTCTGAACTCGATGTGCAATGGGCGCATGTCACGGCGCCGGGAGCATCAATCAGATTTTACCTGGGTAGCAATCTGGTCGACGACATCTCCGGCGCAATCGATGACAACGCATGCGGCGTGATCAGCATCAGCTATTCGTTTTGCGGCGTCTCTTCCGCGTTCATGATGCAGACGATGGATCCCTTATTTCTGCGCGCCGCAGCCCAGGGGCAGAGCATTTTCATCTCCGCGGGAGATCAGGGCGCCGCCGGCCTCACGCTGAATTCCGCGGGCACCGGATGCGCAACCAGTTCGGTCCGTTCAGTTAATGAGATGTCGGCCGATCCAAACGTTACCTCGGTCGGCGGAACCGGATTCACTCCAATTTACGTCGGCGGCGTCGATCAGGGCTACGCGACCGAGAGCGTGTGGAATGATCCCGCAGGCGCGACCGGCGGAGGCGCCAGCCAGATCTTTTCCAAGCCCGCCTTCCAGACCGGTTCCGGAGTGCCGAATGACAATGCGCGCGATGTGCCGGATATTGCACTAATCGCGAGTCCATATTCCCCGGGAGTTTTCTGGGCGGATGATCAAAGCGGTAGCCCGGTGGTTACCTGCTGCATCGGCGGCACCAGTTTGTCGGCGCCGTTGTGGGCGGGATTCGCGACCGTCCTTGGCCAGGAAGTCGGCAACCGGTTGGGCAATCTCGACCTGATAATCTATCCGCTGGCAAACAGCAGTTATGGCACCGCTGGTTTTCATGATGTCACCACCGGCAATAACAATTTCAATGGCGTGACCGGGTTTAACGCCGGACCTGGCTACGATCAGTCCACCGGGTGGGGCACTATCGATTTCAACCTCTTCGCCAAGGCGGTGAAGACTTTTCTCGGAGAGTCACCTTCCCCAACTCCGACCGGCAGCCCGGTCTCTACCGCGACTCCAACGGTAACGCCCGCCGCGACGGTTACTGCAACGCCTACTGCCACTCCGACCCCATTTTCGAGTATCACGTTCGTTGGAGCAGGCCCCTTGGCTGATTCTGGAACCGCGGTCACCAGCCTCACCGTCGGCGCTCCGAGCGGCATTCGTTCCGGCGATATTCTGGTAGCGCAGCTCATCGTCTATGACGCGAGCGCCTCGGATGTGCCGGCGGCGCCGAGTGGCTGGACCAGCATTCGTCATGATGCAGTAAGCAACGGCAACAAGGCGACCTCGTGGCTGTATTACAAAGTGGCGGGAGCGAGTGAACCTGGGTCGTACGGATGGAGCCTCAGTTCGAATTGGACGGCGGGCGTAATCGGTGCGTGGCGCGGCGCCTCAACCTCACCGATCGATAGTACCGGAGGATCGACCGCGGCGGGCGCCGGCTCCATCTCCGCTCCCGCGCTGACTCCACGCGATAGCAATGAGCTGCAATTATTTTTCTATGGTTCGCAATCCGGCAGCGCGCCAACCATCACACTGTCGAATGCCCTGACTCAGCGCTTCGATACCGAATCATCGAAAGAAGGCTTCACCCTGGCTTTCGCCGATCACGCCGCACCTCCGGCGAACAACCCATCGCCCACCTATCCGGCAGTCGTGAGCATACCGGGCAGTCCGGTGGCGACGGCCCAGGATATTTTGCTGATTCCGGCGTCCCAGAGCCCGACCCCGAGCCCGACCACTGCGCCAACCGCCACTGCGACCGCTGCGCCGACGGCCACGGCGACCATCGCGCCAACCGCGACCCCAACTACCGCGCCGACGGCAACCATGGCCCGAACCGCGACCACCACGCCGACGAAGACACCTACTGCGACCGTGACCAGCACGGCTACACCCATCGCGACCGCAACCCTGACGACAAACCCAACTCCTACCGCGACCCCAATTGTACCCGCGACTCAAACCGCGACCGCGACGCCTACCGCGACCGCGACACCGGTAGCTGCAAATATCACCTTTGTCGGCTCGGGGGCTTTGACCGACTCCAGCACCGCGCTGACCGCGATAACCCTCGGCTTACCGACCGGCTTTCATTCGGGCGACGTTTTGATCGCCCAGGTGATCGTTTACGACGGCACCGCCTCGGACGTGCCTACCACGCCGAGCGGATGGACCAGCATTCGCCATGACGCGGTGAACGATGGGAACAAGGTAACCTCGTGGCTCTACTACAAAGTGGCGGGCGCAAGTGAGCCTGCGTCATATACCTGGAATATAAGTTCGAACTGGGCTGCGGGCGTGATGGGCGCGTGGCGCGGCGCCGCCGGCTCCCCGATCGACGGCTCCTCAGGCGCGGCGGCGGGCAGTTCAACTAAAGCTTCGGTGGCGGCTCCCTCACTTACTCCGCATAGCGGGAACGAGTTGCAAATATACTTCTATGCTTCGCAGTCCGCATCGGCGCCGGTCGTGACGCTATCGAATACGCTTACTCAGCTCTTCAACACGAAGTCGTCGAAGGAAGGATTTACGCTCGCCTACGCCGACCTTGCCGCCCCGCCGGCTGGGACTGCCTCGCCCACTTACTCCGCCAGCGCGAGCATATCAGGCGGAGCCGTGTTAACGGCCCAAGCCGTCCTGCTCATTCCGGGAGCACAATAGCGCCCGCCACGACAATCGTCAGATTGTAGGGCTGCAACGTGTGCCCTCTCGAAGGCGAAGCGCTCGCGGGAGCGCTTCACCCTTGAGGTGTCGCCTAAATTGCGCGGACGATTTCTGCTACTGGAGTGATTGCCGGATCGAGTTCAGCACGAACATGAACATCCGCGGGGAAATCACCACCCCGAGCATGTTGATCTGCTTGAGCACTCGCAACTCGGCCGGTGTCACTTTGTTCTGCCGCAACATCGCGCGGCTGAGGAGAAACTGCCTCCAGGCCTCGTTGGGTCGCGGTGCCGAAGGCCGTCGAGTGGGAACAAATTCGTGGGCCTCGGGATGGAGCAACAAAAAGAGCTCGTTTTTGTCCAGGCTCAGCACATCGGCGATGTTGGAGAGGATGTGCAGCGAGGGCCGCCGTTCGCCGCCCTCGATATAGGCGATATGGCTGCCCTTGACCCCGATTTCCTCACCCAGCTGCCGCTGACTGAGCCCCAGTGTGTTGCGTGCCTTCTTAATTACTTCGCCAAGAGTTTGTTTCTTCATATTCGATACTCGGTTAGTAGCGCCCTCCGCAGTTTCGCGTAATGAACCATTCCGGCCAGATAAATCAGATGGTGTCGCGGCTGCCGTGGCCCCTGAAAATCGATCCCCCATCCGGTCTTCAAATAATCCAGCAACTTCACAAGGTTGCGGCCACTCACTTCCTGCGGGGCCGCAATCTCCTTATTAAACATTTTGCGCGCCGCGGATTTTGGGTACGCGGCGAGACTCACCAACACGTCGGCGGTAAGCTCGACCGGATCGTCCAGATGACTGGAATATGCGGCATCGAAGAAATAATGCACCGGCCGGTCGTCGGCATGGTGCAGAAAGTTGAGCGCCAAATGATGGCCGATCTCGTGACAGAAAGTAGCGCCCACCGCGGCCGGATGGTGCGCGGTGTTGAGGTAGATGAGCCCGCCTTTTTGGCGCGCCTGGGCAATCTCCTCGATCGAGCGCACGTAAAATCCGCGCAGCGCCATCCCGTCACGCTCGCGGCATTTGCGGATCGACAGATTCAGCGAGAGCTGCTTTGAAATGGCCGCCAACTCCTCCTTGGTCGGCACCGGGAGCTTTTCCCGGTTCAGCGCGGGCCACAGCCTGGTCGCCGATGCGGCCAGCTTCACGACCGCCGCTCGATCGACATTTTCCCGCAGCGCGCGGTTGTAGTCGCGGTGGAGCAATTTCTCGAGATCGCGCAAGGGCTGGCGCCAAAAGGCGCGCTGGTCCCGCGAGAGCCTGGCGCCGGCCAGGATGTCCAAGGCGATACCGCGCAGAGCGCCCAGGCCGTTTTTGGTCTTCGAGTTCATCACTTCGACGGTAACAATCGGTGGCGAAATCATTTGACCAAGTGGGGAACGAGCATGTCAAGAGCAACAGGCTGTCTATAAAACAATTTCTTATGCCTTCGCACGCTTCCTTTCCTTTCGCCACCCCTTCTCTCTATGACCAAAGTCAACTCTGGTCTATGGCGGAGAAATAGGCCAAATCAAGGTTTAGTAAACAGTCAGGAGGTTCACCTACATGGAGTTACGAATTATTACAGACGGGCACGAGCGCGAAATGTTCGCGAATCGGATGACCCAGGCGCGCGCGTTCCGCAACGGCGGATTCCGCGAAACCAACAAGTCGTGCATCGGCAGCATCCACCTGCAGTTCGGCGAGGCCTACGCGCTGTTCGACGACGAATCGAGCGAGCCGGACAAGATGATCGCCGGCTTCATCATGCACGATCAGGCGTCCTTTGCGTTGTCCTATTCCAAGCCGGACTTCAGCCATTATCCGCCGGAAGCGGTCTTCGAAATCGGCGAGATGTGGTCGCTGGCCAAGGGCGCCGGAATGTGCGCGCAGCTCGGCGCCGTCCTGCTGCTCGGCCTGAAGCAGGCGCAGGCGGTGGTCGGTTATGCGATCGTGAAACCGTGGGACCTGACCGGCTTCTATCGCGACCTCGTGCCGGTGGGCGAGCCGATCGAATGGCCCTACGCGCGCACGCTCGAGGGCGGCAAGATCTATTGCCGCGCGATGGTCTCGGAAGGTGAGCATCTGCGCAATTGGATCAGCCGGGTGTGGTCCACCGGTTTTGAGACCCGCGACGGTCATCGCGCGGTGCGTTTCCCCGCGAATATCGGGGAGACCAGCGACAGCGTTTCGATCGAGCCTCAGCCTCAGATGACGAGGGAATCGCAAAACGGCGCCGCCTCGGCCTGAGGTGCGCTGCTATCGCGAGGGCCGGGCTGCCCCGGCTCTCGCGATCACTTGCCGGTGCCGGATAACCCCACGGGCTGGCCGCTATTAGTTAAATTGCCGGTGAGCAAGACGTTATCGGCGTACGCGCCCAGACCCGGCGGGGTGAACGTGATGGCGACTTTGCAGGATTTTCCACGCGCAATCGCCGCCCCGACCTTGCAGGTCGATTTGACCTCGTCGATGACGAAGCCGCTCACGTATCCCAGCACCATGGAGCGCAACTCGATGGCGGCAGGCATCGCGGAGCCCTTGTTCTTGTTCGCGACCTCAACGAATCGAACGCCGCTGGTTTGGCCGACTTTAATACGTCCGAAATTGATTCCTGCAGCCGGCGAGAGATTCAGCGCTCCGATCGGGGTGGGCGTCGCGGTCGGAGTCGCGGTGATGGTTGGCGTCATCGTCGGCGTCGCGGTTTGAGTCGCGGTCGACGTCGGCGGCGAGAAGGGGCTGGCAATCGGCGTCACCGCGATCGAGGCAGTGCTGGTCGGAGGTACTCGGGTGGGTAAAGCTGTGCGCGTTATGGTCGCGCTCGGCGTCGCTGTCGCGGTCGGAGTTATCGGCACCACAGTGGGGGTAACGGTCGGTGTTCCGGTCACCGTCGGGGTTAACGTTGGAGATAGCTTCGGCGAAGCCACGATTCGCGCCACAAAAGCGTTCCCTCCAGCGCCGGCCAGATTGGGCTGAAAAACTCCGGTGGTTGAAGGGAAGTCACTCGACTGCGTGAAACCGGTGAGGTACGGGTTGCCGAAAGAATCGATAGCCAGGCCTTCGATTCCATCGCCGCTGGAGCCGCCCAGGTAGGTGGAATAAAGCGTGAAGACTCCCGACGGGTCCAGCTCGATCAGAAAACCGTCCGAATTACCGCCAAAGTTGGTTTGAAACGCACCTGGAGTGGTCACGATGTCGTCGCTATTGGCGATGCCCGCAATCCAGAGATTTCCCATGGGGTCCACCGCGACAGCCGACGGTACATCGTCACTGTTAAAGGAAAAATCATCGATGTTGGCCGCTCCGGTTGGGGTTACATTCACCAGGAAGGATCCCTTCGCGACGCCTTGCCCACCCGGTATCGAGAAATTGCTCATCACGAGGTGGGCATTGCCGGCACTGTCGACCGCTAAAGAGTTGGCGCTTTCAATAAAGTTAGCGAAGGGAAAAACATCGACGAAATCAGGCTGGAGGCGCTGCCATTAAATTTGGCAAGGAAGGCGCATTCGCCATCCAAAAATTCCCCGCAATCGGGGGCCAACGTTTCTCCCGCTATGCCCGCTATGAAAATTTCGCCCGCCGCATCAAGGGCAACCGCAGTACCAATCGTATCCCCTCCCCCGAAGAGAGTGGAATATACGAGCGCGGTACCTTCCGGGTTGAATTCCGTCAGAAATAGGCAACCGTTTGCGGCGCCGATAATATGTTGGCAGGACTGTTGAAACGCGCTCGAGGTAGTGGGGATGAATCCAGGTGGTCCGATGACCCACGCGTCACCCGCGGAATCGACGGCGATCCCACTGCCTGCTGAGTCCTGGCCGAGGAAGGTGGAATAGATCAATCCTCCCGACGGATCCAACGCGGTGACAAAAGCCGCCTGCCCAGTGAAGGTGGATTGATAGGCTCCATCCGAGATCGGGTAGTCGGCGGAGAACGTCACGCCGGTGAGATACGCATTGCCCATCGGGTCCACCGCGATGCTGGAGGACGAATCGTCCGCGGTGCCGCCCAGATAGGTCGAGTAGACCAGGCTGGTTCCATCGGGGGATATCTTCGACACGAACACATCGGTCTGTCCAAAATTAGTCGACTGGAGGGGATTCGTGGTCACCGGAAAGTTGGTCGAGGTGGTGGTGCCGGTGACCAAGGCCGCCCCGGTCGCATCGACCGCGATCGCGGTTCCCGAATCTCCCCCGCCTCCGAGGTAACTCACGTAAGTCAGTAACGGATCGATGATGAGCGGCTCCGAAGAATTGTACGCGCCGATCCTGAAAGCCGCGCTATTCTTTCCGATGAGGACGTAACCTCCCTTCACCGGAAGCTGCGCGCCCGCCACATCCTGATAAATGCCCGGCGCCTTCTGGATGACCTCGCCGCCGGAAGTCTTGATGACGAGGTTCCCGTCGCGGTCGATCGCGATTGCTTCGGCGCCATCGACGATCATTTTGATGCGCGATGGATCGGCATGCGGCGCGACCATGAAATCATACTCGAGGCGACCCTGCGCGCCTCGATAGACCAGGTCGATTCCCGGGTAGACCTCGCGGAACTTCACCCCGGCGAAGGTCGGAAGGTTCCTGCGCCACTGCTTGGGATCCTTCCCGAGGAAGTAGTTGCTCCGGCCCGGTAGCGGATCGACTCCAGTGCTGACCGAGCGCGGGTTGGCGCCCTCGAGCGTGATCCGCAACGTCGAGAATTTCTCTTTCGGCCTCGCGGGCCGAAACGCGATTGGCATCGCGCCAATTCTCGCTTGCTTTTGCGCGGATGATGGCGCGCGCAGCTTCAGTACGGCCTCCGTCGGCGTCAGAAACAGGGAGTATCCGCCGCCTCGCGCGAGGAACTTCACGCGCGCATCGGTCTGCCCGCGATTCTCCTCGAAGCTGAGCGGAAGGTTGCCGTACGCACTGCGCACCTCGGGGGGCTTCGCCGGCGAGGCCTTGGTACCGGCGTTCGGACCGAGGACTACCGCCGCGGCCATCGCGGTCGCCATCGCGATTACGATCGAGGTAAATCGTGCGCTGCGAACCCTCTGATAATGCTGACCTGCCATCGTTCCCCCCGGCATCCACGGAGCCACGCAACAGATGCGGCAGGTCGAAGTGACTCGCGATGCACTGCAAATAGCCTATTAGATGAGGTCGCGCTGCGCCAAGCCCGCAAGACCAGCGGTGGAGAGCGGGCTTATCGTGTATACTGATATTTGGCGATGTTTTCCTATGACCCCCGCGGACAGCGATTGCAGGAACAAACCCACTCGGACGTCGCGCTAACATCGAAATTGACGAAACGAAGCCAAATAAGCGAGGAAAATCAAGGACTCCTTACATTCAGGCGGTCCGAAAGAGGGCTTGGCAACCGCTACTCCGACCCCATCGCAAAAGTGCAGGAACAAACCCACTTCTCAGCACCGCCGAGAAGTGATCCTGAGCGCTGCGCGAAGGACCTCGATGGCACGCGTCGAATGTCAAAAATGCAAGAACAAACCCACTTAATGCTTATAAACAAAGAGTTTTTCGATTTTGACCATCTAAACACAGACAGAAGCCGTGCTGCGGCAGACCCGGATTGCACCAAGCGAGAGCAAAAAAACAAAGCCACTTGGCCCGGCCTACCGACGTAGCGTCGATAGCGCCCCGTGTCCCACTTCCGGCGGAGCCGCCAACCCGACGGGATATTTGACCGCTTGTAAAATGCTCTGTTAGCATCGCCATCCACTGCGGAGAGGATTGGGCATGCCTATCGGAAAAAATGAACTGCGCACCGTGATGGGCCATTTCGCCACCGGCGTCACCATCATCACCACTTTCAATCGCGAAGGGACGCTTCATGGCCTCACTGCCAATGCCTTCACCTCGCTGTCGCTGGTGCCCCCGCTATGCATCATCTGCGTTGACAAAAAGGCCGAGAGCTATCCGTCGTTCGAGGATAGCAAGGTCTTCACCGTCAACATCCTGCGCGATGATCAGGAAGAACTGTCGCGCAAGTTCGCGGTGAGCGGCGGCGACAAGTTCACCGGGGTTGCCTATCACCCGGGCGGCAATGGCGCGCCGATTCTCGACCACGTCATCGCATGGTTGGAATGCAAAGTTTCGGCGGCTTATGACGGCGGCGACCACACCATCTACGTCGGCGAGATCGAGGAAGCCCAGACCCGCGAGGGCAAGCCGTTGATGTTTTTTCGCGGCGGCTATCGCGCCCTCGGCGACTAGCCGCGGACCATCAGCATCGCAGTGAGCTCCGATTCACGCCTGCCGGGCATCAGCGTTTTTTTGCCTTCGCACAATGAGGAACCGAACGTCGAGCGCGTGGTGCGCGGCTTTCTTGCCGAGCTTCCCCACGTCGCCGAGAATTGGGAAGTGATCGTCGTCAACGACGGCAGCACCGATAAGACCGGCGCGATCGCGGATCGCCTCGCGAGCGAAGACCCGCACGTCAAAGTCGTTCATCATCCGAAGAATCGCGGCTACGGCGGCGCGGTGATTTCCGGCATCGGCGCCGCGACGCAACCTTATGTGGTACTCGCGGACGGCGACGGGCAATTCGATCCAAAGGAAGTGGCCAGCCTCGCCGCCTTGGTTCCCGAGTATGATGTTGTGGCCGGCAAGCGCATTCAGCGCGCCGACCCGCTGATGCGACGCATCAACGGTAAGGCGTGGACGATGCTGGTGCAGATAGTCCTGGGGATAGGGATCTCGGATATCGATTGCGGGTTCAAGCTGTTCAAGCGTGAATTCCTCGAGGGGATGGAACTGCGCGCGCACGGTGCGATGATATCCACCGAGCTGATGGCGCGGGTGGCGGGAAGAGGCGCAAAAATCAAGGAGGTCGGGGTGCATCATCTGCCGCGCCTGGCCGGAGAGCAGTCTGGTGCGAACTTCAAAGTAATCGCACGCGCGTTTAAGGAGCTTTTCACCCTATATGGCGAACTAAAAAGTGAGCGCCGTCACGGCCTTGACTAAACGCTAACCGCAGTCGTGAAATCCCACCTCAAAGCGGTTATTATCTGAACCGATTGGTTTAGCTGGCCACGCAGAGATGCTAAAAAGGAATGGGGAAAGCTGTGCATTTTGCAGGAACCCCGTGGCACGGCATTAGCAGTAGAGAGGAAACAGGAAACCGCGGTCCTTAACGATCGCACCTAAGAGAGGGAGAAGAAGAAGATGAAGCGTACACTAACCGTCCTGACCGCAGCGCTGTTCGCCGCCGCGATTGCTGTGCCGGCATTTGCACAAGAGCCCGCTGCGGCTCCGTCCGCCGGCGCGATGAGCTCGAGCACTGCTCCTGCGGAAGGCGGCGCGGCAATGGGAACCGAGAAGCCCATGAAGAAGCATCACAAGCATCACAAGAAGGCTGCGGAAGGTGGCGAGGCCTCACCGGCAGCTTCTCCGGCAGCGGCAACTCCGTAACCGATCTTCGGCAACCGGAGAGTTATCAGAACGCGCGGCGGGTCGACGCCGCGCGTTTCTTTTTTCCTGAGGGTCGCACTTCACTTCGTGCCCGCCCCAAATCGTGCGTTCTCGCCCATATCGTCTCGCGCATTGAATGCATCAACAAACGCTGTCGTCTCTATTGGAGCAGTTGCGGTCCAAATCGCATGGCACGCGACTGGCTCTTTTGATCCTCACCACCACTTGCGCGGTCCCTACTACCGCACCCTCCAAAGGAGACGATTTATGAAACGCACCCTGACCGCATTCACCGCGGCGATTTTCGCAGGCGCTATCGCGCTACCGGCTTTCGCCCAGGTCGGCGCTTCCAGCGAAACCTCAACCAGCAAGACCTCCTCCAGCGAAAGCAGCCAGCAGGAATACCATTCCGTTGCGCCGGCGCCGATGACGAATTCGGTTGAGACGAGCAAGCGCGAATATCATAGCGAGAGCACTGATGAGGCGGTCGCCGCGCCGGTCACGCCACCTGAGCAAGTGCAGAAACATGTGGAGAGCAAGGTGACGACGCGCACCACGACCGCGGAAGTTCCTCCGCCGGTAGTGGAGCAAACTACCACGCGACGCACCGTGACCGAGCGCTCCGACGACGCCTCGCGCTGAGCGATATCGTCACTCCAGTTTTTTCTGCGCCACTCGAGGTGGAGCGGGAAATCGCCCTCGACGAGGTAACATTATGAAACGAACGTTAACTGTTTTTACCGCTGCGCTTTTCGCAAGCGTAATCGCGCTTCCGGCCTTCGCCCAGGTCGGCGCCGGAGTGGCCGGCAACGCCACCGTTGGCGAGAGCAACAATCACATCGGCGCCAATGCCGACGTCGCGAACTCCGACGCGGAACGCGCCGAGCCGAACACGCCGACTGTCGTCTCTCCAAGGGTAGTGCAGCATCCATCGACCATTGCCCCGGATACGCGCCGCGGCGTGGATGCGAATGCCGCATTGAACGCCGACCTCGGTAAGCGCGCCGATGCCGGCGCTCGAACCGGCACAGATGACAGCCCGACCGGAGGCTATTAGGCCTCGACATTTGCTGAACTGATTTGTTCTCGAAGTGAATGCCCGGCTGGTTATCGGACGCGGATTTTCCCGTGCGATAACCACCGGGCGTACGCTCTTCTACGTCTTTCTTTGCTCGTCTTTCGACGGCGACCAATGCCTGCGTGCCGCTCAGAGCGGTTGGCGCTTTTTATCGGCAAGTTAATCCTGCTACATTCGAGTACGTCCACGCGCGAGGAGTAAATGCGCGAGGCCACTCATTTGAGAAGCCGCCAAGGAATGGGGTTCGCCCTGGTGCTCGTTTTCGGACTCTCCCTGCTCGCGCAGGGTAGTTCAGCGGCGGCTGTCGGCGCGTCGTCCGCTCAGGATGAGGAAGTTTGCGATCCACTCGCCGACTACTTTCTTGGGATGGAAGACTATCCGGAGGCGATCCGACGCCATCAGCTAGTGATAAAAGAACATCCCGACAACGCGCTCGCCCACTATCATCTGGGTTTCTCGTACGGCCTGATGGGGCAACATCAACAGGAGCTGTCCGAGTATCGCGATGCGATCGATCTTGGCCTCGACGATTGGCAGCTGTTCCTCAATCTTGGACTGTTATACCTCGAGGCCGGCAACCTCCACGAAGCGATGCAGGTGCTCAAGCTCGCAACCTTACTGGGGCCCGACCGCGCGGAACCCCACTTCAACCTCGGCGTCGTGTATCAGCGGCTCGGGATGCTGCCGGAAGCGGAGCAGGAAACCCTTCTCTCACTGCAAATCGATCCCACGCAGGTAGACGGGCGCAATACGCTCGGCACTATCTATGCCGAGGAAGGCAAATACTCGCGCGCGCAGGACACCTGGAAAGAGGTCATTCAGGCCGACCCGAACTATGCTCCTGCGCGCGAGAATCTGGTAATCCTTCAACGGGTCGAACGGGGCGAGATCAAGGGCTCGGAAAACATCAGCAATGGGCTGGCTCACGAGCCTTAATAACGCGAACCTTATTTGAAATGAGGCCCGAAGGGGCGCGCAGGCCGCGACGCATTCGCCCCGAGGCGTAGCGCAGCGGAGCCCGAGGGGACAACGAAGATGATGCGGCGGGGGATGGAATGATCTATCGATTGATAGCTCACCTTACAGAAAAAATCTTTAATCGCGCTGCTTTGCCAAGCTCTTGCAAGTTAGCCGCGATTGCTTCGATCGGAATGATCTTTTGCGTCGCAATGCCGGCACCTTCGGCGCACGCCGCCATGCATCATCATCACCTCAAAGCGACCAAGAGCCTCAAGCCCAAGGGACCCATTCCGTTCTATCGCGGGGCGCTGCTCGAAGACGCAGATACCGGCAAGGTGCTCTTTGAAGACAATGCCGACATGCCATGGCCGCCGGCCTCGATGGCCAAGATGATGCTGCTGCTGGTCGCCACCGAACAGATCAAGGCCGGCCGCTTCAGTTCGGCCGACCCGGTGCGGGTGTCCGAGCGATCGGCGCACACCGGCGGCTCGCGGGTCGGCCTTGAGGAAGGGCAAATCTATCCGCTCGGCGAGCTGATCAAGGCCGCTCTGATCAAATCGGCCAACGATGCCGCAGTGGCGATTGCCGAGAAAGTCGGCGGCTCGGTCGAGGCGATGGTGCGCATGATGAACAATCGCGCGCAGGAACTCGGCATGACACACACCCTCTATCAAACCGTGGATGGACTGCCGCCCCGCCCGACCCACGATGCCGACATCACCACCGCGCACGACCTCGCGCGGGTGGCCTATCAAATCATCCACACCACCGATCTCCTTAGATGGTCGAGCCAGGAAGAATGTCCCTTCGATGGCGGCGTATGCATGCTACACACTACCAATCATCTGATCGGGCACTTCGATGGATGCGACGGGCTCAAGACCGGTTTCACGTTCCAGGCCGGATTCAACCTGACCGCGACCGCCAAGCGCGGCAACCTGCGCTTCATTTCGGTGATCCTCGGCGCGCCCTCGAATCAGCAGCGCTTCATCCAATCGGCGAAGCTGCTGGATTGGGGCTTCGAGCATTTCAAGTCGGTTTCAGTGCTGCGTGGCGGGGAGCCGCTCCCGGTGCATGTGCAGGTCGGACCTACCGCGACCATCCAGCCGATCTGCCCTCGAGACGTGAACGTCGTCCTTCCGATGAGCGATGTCGAGGGTGTCCATCTTGAATACAAGGTGCCGACCACTATAAATGGTTCCCTGACTAGCGGGGAGCGAGTGGGCGAGGTCCTGGTGCAGGACCATGGCGAAACGGTGACCGAAGTCACGGTCGTCAGCCCCATCGCGGTGGAGGTCCCGACTGAGCAAGTGGGCGCCACCGAAAACAGCCACGCAGATCCCTCATACAATCAGGTGAATCAATGAACCAGGCATCGAAAACGCGCAATCGTCGCAACCGCAAACTTTCCCGCAAACGCCGGATGGAACCGGTAGCCTCGCGCCGCAAGAAGCGACGGCATCGCAACGTGACCCGCATCCGCGGCTAGGTAGATTCGCGCGCTTGATTTAGAAATCTGCTTAGGGCGTGCGGAATTGAGTGGACGTCGAATGGGATGAAAAGAAGCGGCTATCGAACCTCGCGAAGCATCGCGTCGACTTTGCTGACGCGGCGCGAGTGTTTGAGGGCCCAATCAGGGTGAGAGAGGAACGGCGGCGCGATTATGGCGAAGATCGATTCAGCGTGTTTGGCGAAGTGGATGAGCTCCTCCTCTACGTAGTCTACACGCGACGCGGTGATAAAATCCGTATTATCACCGCACGAAGAGCCGGCAGCCATGAAAGAGAAGAATATTACAAGGGTCTCGCTCAAGGATCTTCATAAGATGAAGAGCCTCACCGACTGGGAAGCCCTGCGGGCCATGACCGACGAAGACATCGAGCGCGCCGCGGCGAGCGATCCTGATGCGCCGATGACGACGGAAGCGGATTGGGCGAACGCGCGGATCGTCTGGCCGGAGGGAAAAGAACCTATCTCGATTCGCATCGACAGGGATATCGTGCAATGGTTCGGTAACCTCGGGATTGATTATCGGGCGAAGATCAACGCCGTCCTGCGCGAATTTGTCGAGGCGCAGGAACAACAGCCAAAGCCGCGGACGCGGTCCGCATCGGCCGCTACGCGCAAGCACCCGCGAAAGTCTCCCAAGCGCGCCGCGGTTAAAAGCTGATCGACCCCTAAATTGACAAGACCGGCGCGGCACGGTTAACGTTGACTGTGCGGCTTCGCTTTTCACCTCCACATCATCAAATCGAATCGCGGCATCGATGCCGGGTGGCTGTTAAGACCAATGTCCGCGGATGCCGACTCGAAGCTGCTGGCGAAGGCATATCGCGCACCGCAGAGTCTGTCATTCGAAGCAGCTCTTGCTCTGGCCAGGCATCTACTCTTTAAAAGAAGTCGGTGTGCTGCGGGAGCCACCGGGTTTTCAGGCATCCCAAAGGCGGCATGATTCGAAAGCACTTCCCCCGTCTGCTTAACCTGCAACGTGCTGAGGACGGAAAAAGCGCGAAGGCATATCAAGTCCGCCAGATGCTCAAGATGGCTGAAGCGCTGGGTATCATCTCTCGCGCAGGAAAGTAGCCGAATGCGCAAAATACCGCACTATTCGTATCGAGTCTTTTGGTCAACCGAAGCTGGAGAGTACGTCGCGGAATGTGACGAAATTCCAGGATTGTCCGGGCTAGCTCCTTCCGAAGCGCAGGCAATCAAGGAACTCAAGGTTGCAATTGGTGTTTGGCTGGACCATCTGAGCTTGACCGGCGAGTCATTGCCGATGCCCCGCGCTATTCGCGCCCGCGCGCGAGGCACCGCCAATCGCAGGCGTGCCGCCGGGTAGATCGAACCCGAGCGAGCGTGGCGCTCTCGATTGTGAAATACCGTTCGACCCCTAAATTGACAAGAGGCCAGCGGCACGGTTAACGTGGACTGTGCGGCGTCGCTTTTCACCTCCACATCATCAAACCGAGTCAGGGCATCGATGCCGGTAATCGCCGTCATCCCCGCGCGTTATGGCTCGACGCGGCTTCCCGCCAAGGCGCTTGCCGATATCGGCGGCGTGCCGATGGTGGTGCGGGTCTGGAGCCAAGTGAGCATGGCGCGATCGATCGAGCGCGTGATCGTCGCCACCGATGACGAGCGCATCGCCGCGCCGGTGCGCGACGCTGGTGGCGAGGCCTTGATGACTTCGGCCATGCATCAGAGCGGCACCGATCGTATCGCGGAAGTCGCCGGGAAGGTTCCCGCGGATATCTACATCAATGTGCAGGGCGATCAGCCATTCACCGATCCGCGCGATCTCGATGCGGTCGTCGCGCCGATGCTGAGCGATGCGAGCATCGACATGGCGACGCTGGCGACGCCGATCACCGACCTCGAGGAGTTTCGCAATCCGACCAAGGTCAAAGTGGTATGCGACGCTTCCGGCAACGCGCTGTATTTTTCGCGCAGCCCGATTCCATATCCGCGCGATATCGAGGGTGTGCCGGCCGGTGCGCTGCGGCACATCGGCATCTATGCGTATCGGCGCGACTTCCTGCTCAAGTTCGCATCGATGGCGCCGGGAAAACTGGAGCAGCTCGAAAAGTTGGAACAGCTGCGCGCGCTCGAAAACGGCTATCGCATCAGGGTGGTCGCTTCCGTGGCGCCGTCGCTTGAGATAGATACTGCCGAGGACCTGGCCAGGGCGCGGCGTTCGCAAACGGGGCATCAGTAACGGATCGCGGGCGGGAGGGAATTATGGCGGAGCGCGGCAAAACCAAATTCATTTTCGTGACCGGCGGTGTAGTGTCCTCACTCGGCAAGGGGCTGGCGGCCGCCTCGCTCGGCGCCTTGCTCGAGGCGCGCGGGCTCCACGTCTCCTTCCTCAAGATGGACCCCTACATCAACGTCGACCCCGGCACGATGAGTCCGCTGCAGCACGGCGAAGTCTTCGTCACCGATGACGGTGCGGAGACCGACCTCGACCTCGGGCATTACGAGCGCTTCGTCGAGACCCGGATGAGCAAGCGCAACAACTGCACCACCGGGCAAATCTACGACACGGTCATCCAGAAGGAACGCCGCGGCGATTATCTCGGCGCGACGGTGCAGGTGATTCCGCACATCACCGACGAGATCAAAAGCCGCATCCGCCTCGCCGCCGAAGGATGCGACATTCTCATCGTCGAAATCGGCGGCACCGTCGGCGATATCGAGAGTCTGCCCTTCCTGGAAGCGATTCGCGAATTCCGATGGGACTTCGGCAAGGAAAACGTCGTCTATGCGCACGTAACGCTGGTCCCGTTCATCCGCACCGCGGCCGAGGTAAAAACCAAGCCCACTCAACATAGCGTCAAGGAACTCACCAGCCTCGGTATCCAGCCCGATATCCTCCTTTGCAGATGCGACAAGCCGCTCGACAAGAAGGTCAAGGCGAAGATCGCGCACTTCTGCAACGTCGAGGAGGCCTGCGTGGTCTCCGCCCCCGATGCGGACCCGATCTACGAAGTTCCGCTCATCTATCATGATGAGGGTCTCGACCAGCGCGTCTGCGAGAAGCTCAACATCTGGACCGGGCAGCCGAACCTGAGCAAATGGAAGCGCATCGTCAAGACCGCGCAAAATCCGAAGGTCACCCTGAACGTCGCGATCGTCGGCAAGTACGTTCATACCGTCGATTCCTACAAGAGCGTGCACGAAGCGATCGCTCACGGCGCCATCGCCAACGAAGCCAAGGTCGTTACCGATTACGTCGATTCCGAGGAACTCGAAAAGGGCGGCGTCGTCGAGCGGCTTTCCAAGGCCGATGCGATCATCGTGACGGGAGGCTTCGGCGAGCGCGGCACGCGCGGAAAAATCAGCGCGATTCGTTACGCACGCGAGAATGGCGTGCCGATTCTCGGCATCTGCTATGGCCTCCACATGATGGTCATCGAGGCCGCGCGCGACCTGCTCAATCTGCCGAAGGCAAATTCGACCGAGATCGATCCCGAGTCGCCGGACCAGGTTATCCACATCATGGACTCGCAAAAGGATGTCTCGCAAAAAGGCGGCACGATGCGCCTCGGTGCGTGGCCATGCGTGATCAAGCCGGGCTCGCTCGCGCTGTCGCTCTATCGCAAGAGCAACATTTCCGAGCGCCATCGCCATCGCTACGAGGTCAACAATGATTATCGCGAGCGGCTCGAAAGCGTCGGCCTCGTCGCGACCGGCGTCTCGCCCGATGATCATCTGGTGGAAATCATGGAGCTGAAGGGCCATCCGTGGTTCCTCGGATGCCAGTTCCACCCCGAGTTGAAGTCACGCCCGCTCGATCCGCATCCGCTGTTCCGCGGCCTGATCAAGGCTGCCCTGACACGGCGCGCCGCCGCGGCTCAACCGAAGCATCCGAAGGTACGCGAGTTGCGATCCGTCTCTTGAGTAAGGTTGCACAAGTCAGAGTTGGTGATGTTGTTTTTGGCGCAGCGGAGCTGGTGCTGATCGCCGGCCCCTGCGTCATCGAGAGCGAGGATTCGTGCCTGCGCCACGCCACCCGCATCGCGGAAATCGCGCGCAAGGCCGGCTTCCCCTACGTCTTCAAAAGCTCCTTCGACAAGGCCAATCGCACCAGCCACGCCTCGTTTCGAGGTCCCGGCCTCGAGGCGGGCCTGAAAATCCTCGCGCGGGTGAAGCGCGAGGTGGGCGTGCCGGTTCTCACCGACATCCACGAGGCCTCGCAGGCAAAGTACGCTGCCGAAGTTGTCGATGTGATCCAGATTCCCGCGTTCCTGGTGCGTCAAACTGATCTGGTGCATGAGGCCGCGCGCACCAGGTCCGCCATTAATTTGAAGAAGGGGCAGTTCCTCGCCCCCGGCGACATGAAGTCCGCCGTTGCGAAGGCCGAAGAGGCGGGCAGCCGGCGCATCATGGTGACCGAGCGTGGTGCGTCATTCGGTTATAACAATCTCGTCTCGGACATGCGCTCGTTGGTCATCATGCGAGGCTTCGGCTATCCGGTGATCTTCGATGCGACCCATTCGGCGCAGCTTCCCGGCGGCGCCGGCGATCGCTCCAGCGGCCAGCGCGAGTTCATCCCTGCATTGGCGCGCGCGGCAGTGGCGACCGGCATCGATGGCATCTTCATGGAAGTGCATGAGGACCCGGATCGCGCGCTGAGCGATGGTCCTAATTCATATCGCCTCGATCAGCTGGCAACGCTGCTCGATGATTTGAAACGCCTCCACACCATCGCGCACGAAATCATTTCCCGAACTTGATCGCGATAGTTCTTCGATTCTTTTGCAAGGCCGCAGACCTAACCCCTGACCCCTTCCCTTGAAGGAAGGGGACCGGATGTGACGCAAGCCTGCGCCGGGGAAGGATCCTTCTGCTCCCCTTCCCGCACGGGAAGGGGCCGGGGGTTAGGTCTCTGATGGCGCACTTTGCGCACCCCACCTTTCTTTCGAAAATACCCCTTGATAGCCTCATCGATCGGGCAACTGCTTGCGTCCTAAACAAATAGCCAAAGCAATCGCCGCTTTAGGCGCCGTCGCGCTCGCCGCGCTGGTGGTCGTAACCTACTACGTCGTCCACAATCGCGCCGGGGCGCCCTTGATCAGCACCGTCGCCGGGCTCATTCCGGGATCGCTCTATCACGTGCACGATTTTCATTGGACGCAAATGAAGGGCGGCCAGCAGGAATGGGTCCTGACCGCACACGATGCCAACTATTCGAACGACAAGACCTCCCTCATCCTCAATGACCCCATCGTCACGCTGGTGTCGAAGGACGGGAAGCCGGTTACGGTTAAGGCGCCCAAGGCGGTGCTTGATATCAATAGCGGTAAGGTCAAGCGTGCCACCCTCAGCGGCGGGACGGAGATTCATTACGGCGACTTTGTCATGACCACCGATATCGCGATCTTTCTTCCCGATGCCGACCAGGTCGACGCGCCCGGTTTCGTGACCATCGTGGGCGAGGGCATCAAGGTCACCGGCGTCGGTCTGACCGGACATACCAAGACCCGTCAGTTCGAGCTGCTGAAACAGGTCACCACCGACATCCCACCCCGGCATCCGGTTGGCCAGGCTTCAAAGAAAGGCTGAAGCCGGCTCGATTCAATGACTGGGGTCGCCCAAAAGCTCTTAGCCGTCGTCGCGGCGGTCGCGCTCTGTCTCGGATTGTTGATATCTCATCCGGTCGATTCGGCATTCGCACAGAACGAGGGCGAACCGGAAACGGCGCCAATCGAGACGCCGCAGGCTGAGCCCACCGAATGGGTGCCGATTACCGCCGGCGATGTCGAGCGCGGCGCTCCCGCGGCCAGCCCCGAGGGGGCAACCTCTCCGGTGAGCGATAGCTCCCCGGCCTCAGCGCCGACGGCCGAAGCAGCACCCTCCCCTGCTGCGGCGAACAGCCCTGCATCGATGGAGACGCCGGGAACCGCGCCTGGAACAACATCTGGAACAATTTGGCATTCGACCATCAGCCGCGAACGCAAACCCGAGGTTTCCCACTCCGAGGCGAAAGAATCGCAGGAAACATCAGCGCCCACGCCGGTCGCATCTTCGTCGACCAGCGCGACGTCGGGGCCAAAAACTAAAGCTTCCAAAGGCGGCAACGGTCCCGAGATCGTACCGGCAAATTCACCGTTTGGCACCTTCGGCAGTCAGAAGGGCCCGATTGATATCAACTCGGACACCGGGACGCTCGACTATCAAAACAAGTTCTTTCTTTACACCGGACACGTGCATGCCGTTCAAGCCGGCGGCGACCTGACCTGCGATAAGCTAAGGGTTCAGTATGGCCAGGATTTCAATGACGTTAAGATGCTGTATGCCGATGGTAACGTACGGATGAGCCAGGGGACGCGATGGATCACCAGCGACCATGCGGTGCTTGATCAAACCAAACACATCCTTACCTTTACCGGTAACCCGGTCGTTCACGACGGGCAGGACCAGATCACCGGTTCGATAATCTCGGTCGACCTGGTGAGCGGAAAAAGTAATGTCGAAAATCCGCGGATGGTGATCTTCCCTCGGGACTCGAAAAACCCGGATAATGGGGACGCGCCGTAGCCCGTGAGTTAGTTGAAACGGATGGCCCTCGAAGTAAAGCTCGGACAAGATTTACGCCTGCGTCAGCAGCTGGTGATGACGCCCCAGCTGCAACAGGCGATTAAGATCCTGCAATTGTCGCTTCCGGAACTGGAAGCGGTGGTTCAGACCGAACTCGACTCCAACCCGGTACTGGAACCGCTAGATACCAGCCCGGCGGAAAACGCCCCCGAAAACAGCAGCAATTCCGACGAAGATTTCACCCCTCCCCCCGATGGCGAGCTATCTGAGGAGCGCGAGGCCGCGCCCGCCTCCGCCGACGAGCCGCCCAACGAATGGGATGCGCCGCCGGGGTCCGAGGAGGTTCCGGTCACGCCCAGCGAGGCGCGCGATGCCGCGGTCGAGATGGAGCAGTTCGACCGCATCGACAAGCTCGACTGGCGCGAATACATGGAGAATTACTCCAACAATTGGCAGGAGGCCGAACCCGCCGATCCCGATGACGAACGGCGTCAGACCGTCGAGAACACCCTGACCCGCAAAACCTCGCTCGAAGACCATCTGATGTGGCAGCTGCGGCTGTCGAGCCTGACCGAGATCGACCAGCGCATCGGCGCCACCATCATCTACAACCTGAACGATGACGGCTACCTCGAAACGCCGCTGGCCGAACTGGCCGCGCAACTGGAAGTCCCCGAGGCCGACGTCGAGCGGGTGCTCAAACGCGTGCAGCAGCTCGATCCCCCGGGCGCCGTCGCACGCGACCTGCGCGAGTGTCTGCTGCTCCAGCTAAAAAACCTCGGGATGGAGGAGTCGCTGGCCGCCCGGGTGGTGGGTAATCATCTCGAGCTGCTCGAAAAGCATCGCTACAACGAAATCGCCAAACTGCTCGGCGTCAGCGTCGAAGCCGTCAACCAGGCGCAAAAGATTATCTCGCTGCTGGAACCCAAGCCGGGCCGCGACTATGGCGGCGAAGAGCCGACCTACGTCATCCCCGACGTGTTCATCGTGAAGATGGGCGACGATTACATCGTTACCCTCAATCAGAGCGCGGTGCCGCGCCTGCGGCTGGCCGGTTACTATCAGCGCGTGATGAACGATGGCCAGACGGGGGCAGAAACCAAGGAATATCTGCAAGAGCGGCTGCGTTCCGCCAAATGGCTGGTCAAGTCGATCTATCAGCGGCAGCAAACGATCTATAAGGTCGCCAACTCGATCATCAAATTTCAGCGCGCATTTTTCGACCATGGTATCGGCAGTCTCAGGCCACTGGTGCTCAAGGATGTCGCGGAAGATATCGGAATGCACGAATCGACCATCAGTCGCGCGACCGCCAACAAATACGCGCATACGCCGCAGGGCATTTTCGAACTGAAATTCTTTTTCACCTCGGGTGTCAAAGCCGGCAGCGGCGAGGACGTCAGCGCGGAAACCGTGAAGGAAAAAATCCGCGCGATGGTGACCGTGGAGCAGTCCAATAATCCGCTCTCGGACCAGGCAATCGCTGAGATCTTGCGTCGCGACAATATCAACATCGCGCGCCGCACGGTGGCGAAGTATCGGCAAGCGCTGGGAATCCTGCCGTCGGCGAGCCGTAAACGGGTCGGCTAAAGATTGCCGATCGAAGGTCCAGGCCAATTCTTATGAGTATCAAAAATGGCAAGGGCAAAAAGAGCCGCGCCGTCGCGCGCAAGGCCAAACGCGCCGTGCGCCTCACCGGGTCGGCGGTCGCGGTCAACGTCACCTTCCGCCACATGGAGGCGACCGATGCGCTGCGGCAGTACGCGGAAAAGAAATTCGCGCATTTGGGGCGGATTCTGAAACAGCCCGGCCAGGCGCATTTGATCCTCGAAGTCGACAAGTATCGCCAATGCGGCGAGGTGACCTTCAAGTCGGGACGCATCGCGGCGACCGCGGCGGAAGAGAATACCGACCTCTACGCGGTCATTGATTTGCTGACAGATAAGATCGGCCACCAACTGAAGAAACATGTTGAAAAGGTAAAGAGTAAGAAAATGCGCTCGCCCTCGACACCGGAGGTGCTCGCCGCGGCGGAGGAAACCTAGCGGCGACAGCAGTAGCACAATTAAAATGCCGGGGACACAATCCTCCTCGTGTATCGCTCCGCTAAAGTTGACCTTCGCGACGCGCTCCTACATAGATACGTATGGGACCGGAACGGACTTCATGAAAATTACTGACTTCCTGACACCCGAGATGATTGCACCTTCGCTCAAGGGGCAAACTAAAGCTGCGGTTCTTGAAGAACTCGCAGGATGCCTCACCAAGCAGCATCCGGAGATTCCGTCCGCCGAGATGACCGCGGTGCTGGCCGAGCGCGAACGGCTGGGCTCGACCGCAATCGGCGACGGCATCGCGATCCCACACGGCAAACTTCCCAAGGTGACGAGTATTCTGGGAACCTTCGGGCGGCACATCCAGGGCGTTGATTTCGAATCGCTCGACGGCAACCCTACGCATCTATTTTTCATGCTGGTCGCGCCGGAGGATTCCACCAGCCTTCATCTCAAGGCTCTGGCGCGCGTCTCGCGCCTGCTGCGAGATGGCAACTTCCGCGAGAAGCTTTTGAGCGCGACCGATTCGAACGAACTTTTCCGCCTCATTCGCGAAGAAGACAGCAAGTTCTAGTTCGTGCCGCTTCGGCTTGCTAGACAGGAAGCGTGGCGGTCGATTCCACACCACTGCGATTGATCATCGTTACCGGCGTGTCCGGCGCTGGTCACACGTCGGCGATGCGCGTGCTCGAGGATCTCGGTTTTTATTGCGTCGATAATCTCCCGGTTGCGCTCGCTCCCACCGTGCTGGCGCTCACGCGCGAAAGTGGCAAGGATTTCGCCGGCGTCGCGCTCGGAATCGATTCCCGCCAGCGCAGCTTCTTCGCACAGTGGCCGGTGATTTCCGCGGAACTGGAGGACGCGGGGATGCATCCGGAGGTGTTGTTCCTCGATGCCTCGGACGAAATCCTCGCCCGGCGATATTCTGAGACGCGGCGCCCGCATCCGCTGGGGCACAGCGGCAAGGGAATCGTCGAGATGATTCACGAGGAACGTGAGGCGCTCGCCGAACTGCGCGAGCGCGCCAGCCGCATCATCGATACCACGACTCTGACCGTGCACGAGCTCCGCGAGCGTGTGACCGCCGCCGTAATGGGCGCGGCGACCAATGATCGCATGGTCATTTCGATCGTGTCATTTGGCTACAAATACGGAGCACCGGTCGGCCTCGACGTGGTGCTCGACGTGCGCTTCATCCCCAACCCATTTTTCGTTCCCGAGTTGAAGATGCTCACCGGGCTTGATCCGGCCGTGCACGATTACGTGATGAGCAAACCCGAATCGCGCCAATTTATCGACGAAGTGGGCAGGATGCTCGATTTCCTCATCCCGCTTTATCGGCGCGAGGGAAAAAGCTACCTGACCATTGGCCTTGGATGTACTGGCGGACGCCATCGCTCGCCGGCGCTCGCGCGCGAGCTCCGCGATCGCCTCGCACGCAGCGGCTATGAGGTCCTCGTGCGCGACCAGGACGTCGCGCGGTGAGAAAAATCGCTGCGCGGAGATCCTTCGCGAAGCGCTCAGGATGACCTTCGGCGTTGCCGAAAGGTCAATTCATACTACTCCCGCAATCGACGTTGATGGTCTGGCCGGTCACGCCTGCGCTCGCGTCCGACACGATGAACAACGATACGCGCGCAACTTCGTCCTCAGTAGCCATTCGGCGCAGCGCGGCACCCGAGAGAAAGCCTTCGCGCACGACCTCGTAGGGTTGCCCAAGCGACTCCGCTCGCGCACGCATCACACGCTCGATGCGATCGCCTTCAATAGCGCCGGGACAGATGCAATTCACCCGGAGGCCGCGCTGACCCCATTCGCCGGCCAGCGTTTGCGTCAGCCCGATCATCGCCCACTTCGCTGCCGCATACGGTGAGCGGAGCGGATATCCTCGGCGGCCGGCGCCGGACGAAATCATCAGGATGTTGCCCGACTTGGCCTTATCCATATGCGGAATCACCGCGCGCGAGGCGAGCCATGCGCCGGTCAGATCGATATCGATGACTTCCTGCCATTCGGCGAGGCTCATGTCGGTGATGCGCTTGGTCGGCCCCGAGATGCCGGCATTGTTTACCAGAATGTCGACGCGCCCGAATGCCTTCAGCGTTTCGTCAGTCATCTTCTTGCAATCGGCTTCCTTCGCCACATCGGCTTGCACGAAGGTTGCCTTGGCGCCGATCTTTTCCAGCTCCGCGCAAGTCTGTTTCATCGGATCGATGGAGCGTGCCGCGAGCACAACCTTCGCACCCGCCGCGCCGTATTTGAGCGCGATCTGCTTGCCGATTCCGTATCCGCCACCGGTGATGATTGCGACTTTGTCTGCGAGCTCGTTCATGGGATTTCCTTGGTGCAAGATATTTTTCGCGACTCTAATAGCATTGAACGCCTTCGACAAACTCGCGCCAGGAGTTCTTGTCTCGATGGCGGAGCCGCCCGTATCATAATTTCTTCATAATGGCTGCGATCAACCCGATAACCATGCCCCCCGCGAAGCCTGCCAGCGGATTCAGCTTTCTCGACTTCGTGAAGATCGCCGCGATCATCGCGATCGTCGGCGTATGCGGATGGCTGCTGTGGGCGCATTCCGAATGGTTTCGCGACCCGCAATCGGTCAAGCGCGAAGTCGTGCAGTTCGGAATCTGGGGACCCATCATCTACATGGTGCTGTATGCGGTCGGTCCGTCATTCCTGGTGCCCGGCGCGGTGATGACGATCGCGGCCGGGCTCGCGTTCGGCACCGGATGGGGCTCGGTCTATTCGCTTATTGGTGCGGATGTCGGAGCGGTGGTGGCGTTCGGCGCGGGACGATGGCTGGGAAAAGGATTCGTCGAGCGCATCGTAGGCGAGCGCTTTCACGAAGTGCTACGGAAAATCGCGCGCAACGGCTTCCAGATCATTTTTTACCTGCGGATGGTTCCGGTCATTCCATACAATGCGCTGAACCTGCTCGCGGGCGCCTCGCCGATCAAGTTCAAGGATTATTTCTGGGCATCGATGATCGGGATGATACCGGGCACAATCCTGTTCGCATTTCTGGGCGACGCACTATGGCATCCGATGTCGCCAAGATTTTTCCTCGCGCTGTTGCTGATCGGCCTCAGCGTTCTATGCGGTGAAATCTGGCGCCGCTGGTCGAAGATCGGCGCCGAAGAACCCATTTTAGAGTCCTAGAACTGGCCGCCTTCCTTCACCTTCTCCCCCTACTGGGGAGAGACAAGAGTGAGGGCCTTCACGTATTCGCCGCCCAGCTCCCGAGGGCGCCGTTGGGATTCGTCGGCGAGCGATCCTGCCACGACATCGTCAACTGCGCGTCGCGATGAATCGGCCGCAAATGGCGTTCAATGATAGTCTCGAGGATCTCCGGGATTTCGAAAATCGCGCGATTGTTCAGTTCGCCGACCCGCGCGCGAAACTGCCCAAGCCGCTCGGGGTCGAGCATCGGCACGATCGCGGTGGCAATCTCCGCGAAGGAATGCAGCACCACGCCGACGCGATTGCTGATGATCCAGTCGGTGTTGTAACGCTCCTGCACCATCGTCCATGAATTGCGCTCGACGATCACCGGCAAGCGCATCACCAGCGCCTCGCTGATGCTGCCCGGCCCAGGTTTTCCGACAAAGTAATCCGCCAGATTCATGAAGTGGGGAATTTCGCGGGTGAAGCCTTCGATGTGAAATGGGAACGGCAGGTCGAGCGCGACGAGCTGCTCGCGCAAATGCTGATTGTGCCCGCAGATAAAGATGAGCTGCGTCTTCAAACCGGCCGCCGCGACCCGTTTCGCGATGGTAAGCATTTTGCGCGAGCCGTGGCCGCCGAACATCACGAGGCCGGTCGGCAAATCGCGACGCAATCCGAGGCGCTCGCGCTCGCGCGCGCGGTCAACCTCGACCGGATGGTAAAACTCGGGCCGCACGATCATCCCTGAGGTGCGGAAGATTCGTTCCTGCGGATGGCCCATCGCAAGCGCTTGCGTCACCGCGCGCTGGGTCGCACACGCGAAATATTGCTCCTGCTTTTCGATCCAGAAATGCGAGGGATAGTCCGCGAGGTCGGTGAGAATAGTCAGCATCGGGGTAAGTACGCGATTGAGTTCGTGATCGCTGGCGCGCAAACCGTCGAAGATCGCGCGATTGAAGTTCGGAATCAACGAGACGACCAGGTCGGCTGGCGCCCCTTTCCAAAAACGCGCAAGCAATGCCGCCGAGGGGCGATGCATCTGCCGAATCAGCATCTGGATGCCGCGCAGCATCGCGCCGGTACCTAACGTCATCCCATAGCGAAGCATCAGCCGGTTGTAGGCGTCTTCGACCCGAATACGCGCGATTTTCTTGATGATATCGATCGGCTCGAGTACCTCGCGCAGATTCACCATCCTGACCTCCCAGGCGCGGCGATCCTGCTCCAGCATCGAATGCAAGGCGGTCGCGCTCGCGCGATGACCTCCACCGGCATCGAAGAAAATCAGATCGACCCTTCTCGGTGCCGATTGCCTGCGCGCATGCGCGCGCCCGGCATAGTCCGCCTCACTTCGTTCCCACTCGGGCGCAAACAGTTGCCGGACAGGATAGAAACGGCTCATCTGCTCAACCTCTCTTTCGAACCTCTGGCGCAGCGCTTTCGAGCTTGTTCCATCGCAACAGCCTGAGCGCGCCGCTCGCCTCTTCGACGAGCGCCGTCCGGCTCTGCACCCAGTCGCCATCGTTGACGTACAGAATCGGGCCAATCATGCGATGGTCGGGTTTGTGCGTGTGACCGCAAATCACGCCGTCGACCTTGCGATGGCGCGCCGCATGGGTCACCTGCTCATCGCGAAAATCCATCAGGTAATGAACCGCGGATTTGAGCTGGCGCTTGAAATACAGGCGCGCGGCGCGCCGGCTCGAGATCGAGCCCGCCCCTTCGCGGTTGTACCAAAGGTTAAGGCGCAGCGCCGCCGAGTAGCCCATGCTGCCGATGACGGAGAGCCAGCGCGCGCCATGCATGCCGCCATCGAATTGATGACCATGGGTGATCAGCATCCGACGACCCTCGGCAGTCGCATGCACGAAGTCCTCGTGGCATTCGACGCTACCGAACAGGGTCTGCACCATTTCGGTACTGCGTTCATCGTGATTACCGGGCATGAAGATCATCCGGGTGCCACGGCGGCGCCATGCCCAGAGCTCTTCGATGACGGCGGTCTGCGCGGCGTCCCAGCACCATCCCGGGCCGACGTTCCATCCGTCGATCACGTCACCAACCAGGAAGAGATTTTCCGCGCAGTGATTATGTAGGAAATCCAGCAACGAAGCGGACTTGCACCGGACGGTGCCGAGATGGAAGTCCGAGATCCAGATCGAGCGGTAATACTTTCGCTCGCGAGCTGACGCGTCGGGCCACGATAAATCGCCGATGGATTGGACCATCGAATGCGACCGTTCGGTGCCAGGCATACTTCGATCAGCCATACGACGCTTCCCCTCGACCTCACCAACACCCACGACGATCAGAGCACGGGCGGTGGAGGAAAGCTGCCAATTTGTTTGAATTTTTGGCGCGCGAAACGTTATCGATGTGTTACGTCGCGGGCACTAAATGTCCGATTCGACGACTTTCGCAAAAGAAAAAGGGCGCCGTGGTGACGACGCCCTCTTCTCGATTCCGAATGTTTCGGCGCTCAGGTGCCGCTGGTCCAACTTTCTAGATATTTTTTCTGCTCCGGTGTCAGGCTGTCGATCTTGATGCCCATCGAGGCCAGCTTTAACGTCGCGACTTCATTTTCGATCGCGATCGGAACGTCATGCACTTTCACCGAGAGCTCGTGGTCGCCGGCAGCCCATCGCGAGGCGAGTGCCTGGGTTGCGAAGCTCATGTCCATCACTTGCGCCGGATGGCCTTCCGCGCACGCTAGGTTCACCAGGCGGCCCTGTCCTAGCAGGTAAATCTTGCGCCCGCCGCTCAGATGGTACACTTCGATCTCACGCAGTCCCTTCTCAACTTTGCTCGAGAGCTTCTTGAGCGCAACCAGATCGATCTCGACGTCGAAGTGTCCGGAGTTGCAGACGATCGCCCCGTCCTTCATCACCTTCATGTGCTCGGCGCGGATGACTTCGCGATCGCCGGTCACGGTGACAAACACGTCGCCGATCTTCGCTGCTTCCGACATCTTCATCACACGATGCCCATCCATCGCGGCTTCCAGCGCGCGAATCGGATTCACCTCGGTAACGACCACAGTGGCGCCGAGGCCATGCGCGCGTGACGCCACGCCGCGTCCGCACCATCCGTAGCCGGCGACGACGAAAGTTGATCCAGCGACGAGGATTCCGGTCGAGCGCACGATCGCCTCGACGGTGGATTGGCCGGTGCCGTAGCGATTGTCGAACAGGAACTTGGTCTGCGCGTCGTTGACGGCGACCACCGGGATGCGCAGAGCGCCATCCTTTTCCATCGCGCGAAGGCGGATGACGCCGGTGGTGGTTTCCTCCATGCTGGCCCGCACTTCGGCCGCCTGCTCCTTGAATTCTGTATGAAGGAGGCTAACGAGATCGGCGCCATCATCCATCGTGATGTTCGGATGGCTCTCCAGCACCGCGCGCATATGCGTGTAATAGGTGTCGCGATTTTCACCGTGAATCGCGTAACACGGGATATCGTATTCGCTGACCAGCGCGGCCGCGACGTCATCCTGGGTCGAGAGCGGATTGGATGCGCACGCTGTGACGTGCGCGCCGCCAGCTTTTAGCGCACGCAGCAGGTTACCCGTCTCGGCAGTGATGTGCAGGCATGCGCTCATCTTGAGGCCTTTGAGTGGCAGGTCTCTGGCGAAGCGCTCGCGGATTTTCCGCAGCACCGGCATCTGCAGGTCGGCCCATTCGATTCGCGCCGCGCCGCCCTTGGCGAGGCCCAGATCCGCAACATCGTAATCACGGCTGACGCGCCGTGGTTTGGGCATGGCTTTACGCTTACTGGCTATTGCTCGCACCGTATTTTAACTCCCCAATTCCTGGTTAATTCTTGCTATGCCCAAACGCCGAGCGCAGCGCGTCAGCCATGTTGGTCTCTTCCCATGGGAAAAGGCCGTTCACCGGCGTGCGCCCGAAATGTCCGTAGGCCGCGGTGGCCTGATAAATCGGGCGTTTCAGCGTGAGCGTCTTGATGATGCCGGCGGGGCGGAAATCGAACAGCTCCCGAATCGTCGATTCGAGCTTCTTGTCCGGAACCACTCCGGTGTCGAAGGTGTCGATGAGAATCGAAACCGGTTCCGCGACCCCGATCGCGTAGGCGACCTGAATTTCGCATTTTTTGGCGAGGCCTGCTGCCACCACATTCTTGGCGACGTGACGCGCCATATAGCAGGCCGAGCGATCGACCTTGCTCGGATCCTTTCCCGAGAAGGCGCCACCGCCATGCCTGCCGTAACCTCCATAAGTATCGACGATGATCTTGCGTCCGGTCAGTCCGCAATCGCCGTGCGGTCCGCCGATGACAAAACTGCCGGTCGGATTGACGTGGAAAACGGTCGAACGATCGAGGTAGCGCGCGGGGATGGTCTTCTTGATCAGCTCCTCGATGATAACCTCGCGGATCGTCGAATGGCTGACGTTGGGTTTATGCTGCGTCGACACGACCACCGCGGTGACCTGCTCGGGACGCCCATCGACGTAGCGCACTGTGACCTGGCTCTTGCCGTCGGGTCGCAGGAAATCGATCTTCTGTTCCTTGCGCAGCTTGGTGATGTTCTCCATCAGATGATGCGCGAGCGCGATCGGCAGCGGCATCTGCTCCGGGGTCTCGTCGCATGCGAAGCCGAACATCAGACCCTGGTCGCCGGCGCCCTGCTCCTTATGCAGTCCCTCGCCTTCCGTAACGCCCTGCGAGATATCGGGGGATTGCGGCTCAATCGCCATCAGCACGTTGCAGGTCTTGGCATCAAAGCCGGTCTCAAGATCGTCGTAACCGATGCCGCAAGCGGTGTCGCGCGCAATCTTGACGAAGTCGGGATGTGCGCGGCTGGTGATCTCCCCGGCCAACACGATGAGCCCGGTTTTGGTGAGGGTTTCCAGCGCGACGCGGGAGTTGGGGTCTTCGGCAATCAGCGCATCGAGAACAGCATCCGAAATCTGATCGCACATCTTGTCGGGATGGCCTTCGTTGACCGACTCAGACGTGAAGAGAAAATCCTTTAGCGGCATTCGCCAGGGCTCCTTCAAATTGTCAGCTTAGGATGCGAACATCGCGCGATTTAGCCCTCGGCCCGACGATACGAAGTCGTAAGTCGGCGCCGGTGGTGCGCGATGAAACTGGTCCTCGGCTTGAAATGGCGTTTACACAAAGCGCCCCGCACGCGCGTCATCCGCACATGTGGAGCGCCATGAATTTAAGAAGAGGATGCTATCCTGACCTCGCGGTCGGGGTCAAGAATCCGCGTGCAGGCCGTGCTAGCTAAAGCGAGGTTGCCGCTCATCGAGGGCGACGATATGCTCGCCGCTGCTAGCTGTTCCCTGCAGCGCGGTCGCCGAAACTGCCTTAACCTGCATTCTTCGAGAGCGCCATGCATCTGATGCGATCGACGCTGAAAACACCCCTCATCTGTCTTGCGGTCGCGGCAACATTCTCGATGGTCGCCTGTCATAAGCCCGTCCCGGCTCCGCCGACACCGACGGTTCTGGTGACTGAGGTAGTCCAAAAGAACGTGCCTATCTATTCCGAATGGGTCGGCACGACGCTCGGATTCGTCGATGCGCAGATCCATCCGCGCGTGCAGGGTTATCTGCTCAAGCAGGTCTATCAGGATGGCCGTGCCGTGAAGGCCGGCGAGCTGCTCTTTCAGATTGATGACCGGGATTACAAGGCGGCGCTGGATCAGGCGAAGGGCGACTTGGCGCAGCAAGCGGCCAATTATCTTAAGAACAAGCAGGATTTCGACCGCGACAAAACATTAGTGGCGCAAGGCGTAATCAGTGCCGAGGAATTCGATCACATCGAGCAGGCCACGCGTGCAAGCGCCGCGCAGGTCGAATCGGCCAAGGCCGCCGTCGAGACCGCCCAGCTCAACCTCGAATGGACCCAGGTTAAATCACCCATCGACGGGATCGCCGGATTTGCGGTCGCCCAGGTCGGTGATCTAGTCACCCCGGCGACTCTCCTTACCACCGTCTCGCAAGTAAATCCGATGAAGGTGAATTTCCCGATCAGCGAGCAGGAGTACCTACGCGCCTCCGATGAGATCAAGGAGCATCAAGCCACCGGCCGCGCGAAGGGTGAGCCGGACCTCGAGCTCGTGCTCGGCGATGGTTCGATTTACAAATACCCCGGTCGCTTCTATCGCGTCGACCGCGAGGTCAACGTCCAGACCGGCACCATCGAGGTCCAGGGGCTATTCCCCAATCCCGAAGCGGTGCTGCGTCCCGGTCAATACGCCAAAATACGCGCTGCCAACCAAACCCAGGTCGGCGCTCTGCTGGTACCGCAACGCGCGGTGCAGGAGACCCAGGGTCAATACCAGGTCGCAGTGGTCGGGACGGACAATGTTGTATCGATCCGAAACGTCAAGCCTGGAGATCGGTCGGGCGACCTCTGGATCATTACCGACGGGGTGAAGGCCGGCGATCGAGTGATTACGGAGGGCCTGCAGAAAGTCAAAGACGGGATGGCGGTGATTGCGCAGTCTGACCCCGCGACCTACGCATCTGCTCCCGCGCCTCCATCGTCACCCCTGCCGGCAGCGCCGAATCCCGGCCCATCTTCTGCCGCGCCCCCAATGGGGCATCAGTAGCCTCATGTCGCGATTTTTCATCGATCGTCCGATTGTCGCGATGGTGATTGCGATCGTGCTCGTGATCGCCGGCGCGGTGATGATCCTGCGCCTTCCGGTCGCGCAGTTCCCCGAAATCGTTCCGCCCGAGATCCAAACCACCGCGGTTTATACCGGCGCTGATGCGCTTACCGTCGAGCAGTCCATCGCCACTCCAATTGAAGAGCAAGTCAACGGCGCCAAGAACATGATCTACATGCAGTCGATCAGCGGCGCCGACGGCACCATGACGCTGCAGGTCAGCTTCGAGGTCGGCACCAATGTGGACCTCGACCAGGTGCAGGTTCAGAACCGCCTCGCGCAGGCAACCTCGAGTTTGCCCACCGAGGTTAACAACTACGGACTTACCACCCAGCAGACCGTCGGCATCCCGTTGCTGGTGTATGCCATCAGCTCGCCCAAGGGGACCTGGGATCAAACCTTTCTGTCGAATTACGTAGCGATCAACATCCAGGACGAACTCTCACGCATCCCAGGGATCGGGCAGGTGAAGATCTTCGGCGCTTCCAACTATGCGATGCGGGTGTGGGTCGCGCCCGATACGCTCGCCAAGCTGCAACTCACAGTCAATGACATCGCCAACGCGATCGCGGCCCAAAACGTGGTCAATCCGGCCGGGCGGCTGGGCGACGAACCCGCGCCACCGGGCCAGGAATTCACTTACACGGTACGCGCGCAGGGCCGCCTGATGAGCGCCGACGAGTTCGGCGACATCATTCTGCGCGCCAATCCCGACGGCTCGCTGGTGCGGCTCAAAGACGTCGGCAGAATCGAACTTGGCGCGCAAAGCTATACGCAGCAGGCCACCACCAATGGCGCGCCCGCAGCGGTGATTCTGCTGTATCAGAATCCGGGCTCCAACGCGCTCGCGGCCGCGACCAAGGCCAAGCAAAGGATGGCGGAACTGGTCGCGCATTTTCCCCCGGATATGAAATCGGCGCTGACGCTCGACACCACCATTCCAATCACAGAGGGCGCCAAGGAAATCGTCAAGACCCTCCTCGAAGCAATCGCGCTGGTCGTCCTGGTGGTGTTCATCTTTCTCCAGAGCTGGCGCGCGACGCTGATTCCCATCCTTACCGTTCCAGTGTCTTTGGTCGGCGCATTTCTTTTCTTCCCCGCCGTAGGATTCACGACCAACAGTCTCTCGCTCTTGGGACTGGTGCTGGCGGTCGGCCTGGTGGTCGACGATGCGATCGTGGTGGTCGAAGCCATCGAGGTGAAAATCGCGCAAGGGAGATCCCCGCGCGAGGCCGCAATCGAAGCGATGGACGAAGTCGGCGGGGCGCTGGTGGGTATCGCCCTGGTGCTGTCGGCGGTCTTCATCCCGGCCGCCTTCCTGGTCGGAATCACCGGATCGCTGTACCGGCAGTTCGCGTTGACGATCGCATTTTCGGTCATCGTCTCAGCGTTCAACGCACTCACTTTGAGTCCTGCGCTGGGCGCCCTGCTACTCAAACCACGCGATGAGCACAGCGGCAAGGGATTGCTGGGACGATTTTTCGGATGGTTCAATCGCGGTTTTGCCCGTGTCACCGACGGCTACACCAGCATCTGCTCGCTACTGATTCGCAAACTGGCGATCGCGATACTGCTGCTGGTCGGCTTTATCGCGCTGGCGGGAGGCCTCGGCAAAATCGTGCCGAGTTCCTTCCTGCCCGATGAGGATCAGGGCTACTTCATCATGAACGTTCAGCTTCCCGAGGCGGCCTCCTTGCAGCGCACCGCGGCGGCGATGAAAGCGATCGGCGAGATCCTGAAGAACGAACCGGGCATTCAAAATTACTCCGCGGTCGCTGGGTACAGCCTCCTTTCGCAAGTCAGCAGCACCCGGACGGGTTTGTACTTCTGTCAGCTCCAGCCGTATGACCAGCGCAAGCAACGCCAGCTCTTTTCCAGCGCGATAATCGAGTCGGTGAATCGCAAGCTCGCCGCGCTGCCCGAGGCGCAGGCCTTCGCGTTCCCTCCACCCGCGATTCCAGGTATCGGCCAGGCGGGCGGCTTCGACCTGATGGTGCAGGACAAATCCGGGCAGACCGTCGACTATTTGTGGGACAACACGCAAAAGTTTCTCGCGGCGGCTAAGAAAAGACCTGAGTTGGGCAGAATGAACATCCTGTTCGATCCCGCGACGCCGCAACTCTTCGCCAGTCTCGACCACGCCAAAGTCTTCAAGCTCGGCCTTTCAACCACGGATGTCTACGGCACTCTTCAGGCCTTGCTCGGCGGGCTGTATGTGAACCAGTTCAATCGCTTCGGTCGCGTGTGGAAGGTTTTCGTCGAGGCGGAGCCGGCCTATCGCCTGCGGCCCGAGGATGTCGGGCAGTTTTACGTGCGCAACAAAACGGGCGCAATGGTGCCGCTCTCGACGCTGGTCGATCTGCAAAAGGCCTCGGGACCGGAGTTCACCACGCGATTTAACGAATATCGGAGCATCGAGGTTTTCGGCTCCCCAGCGCGCGGATACAGCGCAGGCCAAGCGATGAACGCAATTACGGAAGTCGCCAACCAGGTGCTGCCCCGCGACATGGGAATCGCATGGAACGGGATGAGCTATCAGCAGGCGCAGGCCGGCGGCGCGGCCGGAGTCTTCGGACTTTCGCTGATGTTCGTCTTCCTGATCCTGGCGGCGCTGTATGAAAGCTGGTCGCTTCCATTCAGCGTGCTGTTGAGCACGCCGGTCGCGGTGTGCGGTGCGTTCTTCGGGCTTTGGGCGCGCAAACTCGACAACGACATCTATGCCCAAATCGGCCTGATCATGTTGATCGGGCTATCGGCGAAGAACGCCATCTTGATTGTTGAGTTCGCACGCGCCGAATTGGAAAAAGGTGAATCGCTGGTGCAGTCGGCGCTGAGCGGCGCGCGGTTGCGCCTGCGGCCAATCCTGATGACCTCGTTCGCCTTCATCTTCGGATTGCTCCCGCTGTGGACTGCGATTGGCGCAGGCGCCGCGGCGCGCCGTCTCATCGGCAGCGTGACGATAGTCGGAATGATCTTCTCCAGTGGCTTTGCGATCCTGCTCGTGCCAGCCCTATTCGTACTCGTCGAACGACTCTCCGGAACGCCGTCCGCGGGGACCGGCGCCGAGACTTCCGCAGTGGCACCGACCGGCGAGCCCGCGCGCAAGGCCGGCTAGCATGTCACTCTGACCTCGAGGCACTCACGCCTATGGGCCCGCGCGCAACAACACCGCCTGCGCCGTTAGCACCGGCTTCGCCAGTGGGAAGGTCGACATCGCGGTATAAGTCGGCGACGCGGTTCCTTCCGGTGGCGCGGGGAGGTTACCGAATGCCAGCGTGAAGCCTTCCTTAGTTGACTCAGTATTCGACAGCGAGGTTATCGCGGGCGGCTCGGTGATGGTGGGTGAGTTGAAGTTTTGCGAGCCATAGAAGTACACCTGCAATTCATTGTTGCTACTCGGCGTCAACGAAGGCGCCGCGGCCGAAACCGGACTGGGGCCGGCCGCGGTCGTGCCGGAGGCCAGGTCAAGCGGCGAGGATGATGCTCCACGCCACGCGCCCATCACTCCGGCGGCGTACTGCGAGGCTATTTTCCACCCATAGGTCGCAGGTTCGCTGCTTCCGGCGACGTGGAAATAGAGCCATGAGGTCATCTTGTTGCCATTGCCCACAAAATCATCGCGAATCAAGGTCCATCCCGAAGGCGCCGTCGGGACATTGGTTCCGGTCGCATCCGCGATGACGATCTGCGCGAGGAACACATCGCCCGATTGAATACCTTTAGGCACGCTTACAGTGACCGTAGTCACAGGCGACGCGGAGTCGCCTAACGGACCGGCAGCCACGAACCCGATCATCGGCACCGTCGTTGGCGCAGCCGTTGGGGTGGGCGCAACCACGGTCGGCGTCGGCGGAATGCTAGTCGCAGTGGGTAGAACAGGCGTTGGCGTCGGCGGTATCAAAGTCGGAAACCCTGTCGGCGTCGGTGGCAAAGGCGTCGGTGTCGGCGGAACAGGCGTAGGCGTTGGTGGAACGATGGTTGGTGTGGGCGGAACCGGCGTAGGCGTTGGTGGAACGACCGTTGGGGTTGGCGCAACCGTGGTCGGGCCAGAGGTCGGAGTGGTCGTCGGAGTGCTAGTTGCCGTGCCCGTTTCAGTTGGCTCCGATGTCGGCGTCGAGGTAATCGTCGCCGTGGCGGTCGCGGTTGGAGTTCCAGTCTCCGTGCCGGTTTCAGTTGGCGCAGGTGTAGGCGTGGGCGTCGGTGACGAGGTAACCGTAGCCGTAACCGTCGGCGTCGGGCTCAGGGTCGCGGTGGCCGTAGCTGTCGCACTCTGTGGCACCAAAAGGACCGCCTGCGCGGTCATGACCGGCATGCCGCGTAGGAAACTCGCCATCGCGAGGTAGGTCGGTGACGCGGTCCCGCCCGAAGGCGCCGCCAGATCGCCGAAGGCGAGCGTGAAGCCCTCTTTGACCGACATTATGTTCGAGCGCGTGTTTATCGCGCCGGGCTCGGTGATGGTCGGGGCTCCGTTGCTTTGCGAACCATAGACGTAAACTTGCAACTCGTTGTTGTTGGTCGGCGTCAGCGACGGCGCCGCATCCGAGATGGGACTGGGTCCGGCTGCGGTCGACCCGGAAGCCTGATCGATTGGCGATGCCGATGACGTGCCGCGCCACGCTCCCATCACCCCGGCCGCGTACTGCGAGGCTATGTTCCAGCTATACGAGACCGGCTCGCTGCTTCCTGCCACGTGGTAATAGAGCCACGAGGTTATCTTGTTCGAGTTGGCGACCGCGTCATGCCTGATGACGGTCCATCCTGCGGGTGCGGCGGGCACGTTGGTGCCGGCGCCATCCCATACCGCGATCTGCGCGAGCAAAAGGTCGCCCGGCTCAACCACGGGTGGCAAGTTCACGGTCAGAGTGCTTACAGGCTGAGCGGAGTCCGCCAACGGCCCCCCGGCCACGAAGGTGATTATCGGCGCCGCGGTCGGCGTCGAAGTCGGCGTAGACGTGATGCTCGGGGGCGGGGTGAACGTGGGGGTCGGCGTCAGTGATGGCCCCGTAGGCAGCACGGTTGGCGGCGGCGTCGGCGCAATGGTCGGGGTGGTGGTTTGCGTCGAAGTAGGCGTCCGGGTGGCCGTCGTCGTAGGAGTGGCGGTCGCAGTAAGAGTCGCCGTGACGGTCGGGGTCGCGGTAACCGTCAGAGATGCGGTCGGCGTGGTAGTCACCGTCTGGGTCGGAGTTGTGGATGTTGTAGGCGTCACGGTCAGCGTCGCCGTGGACGTCCGCGTCGAGGTGGGAGTCGAGGTGGCAGTCGGCGTCGAGGTCGAGGTTGGGGTGGGCGTCGGAGTTGCGACCACGACGCCCGCCGGTACCAGCAAAATTGCCTCGGCGGTCATGACTGGAGAGCCGCCGCCGACATTCCCGGTCGCCATCGCAAGATAGGTCGGCGATGCGGTACCTTCCGACGGCGCGGCCAGATCACCGAACGCGAGGGTGAAGCCTTCCTGGGCGGACCTGATATTGAGGCGCTGAGTGATCGCCTGCGGTTCCGTAATGGTGGGCGCGACGAAATCCTGCGCCCCGTAGAGATAGACCTGCAATTCGTTATTGGTCGCCGGGGTTAATGACGGCGCCGCAAGTGAAACCGGGTTGGTGACCGATCCGGTCGCCCCGGAAGACTGATCAATCGGCGATACCTGCGAAACCCCGCGCCACGCGCGCATTATGCCGGCCGCGAATTGCAGCGTGATGTTCCAGGTATAGCTGGTCGGCTCGCTGGCTCCCGCAAGATGGGAATACACCCAGGACGTCATCTGCACCGAGCCGCTGCTCACTGCATCATGCCGAACGACGTTCCATCCCGCAGGCGCGACCGGCACATTGGTTGCGGCCCCATCGTAGACGACGATCTGCGCGAGCATTATGTCGCCTGCTTGCACCCCCGGCGGAATACTCACGGGGAGCGAGGTCACCGGCTCGGAAAAATCTGCGAGAAGTCCCACCCCCACAAACGAAATGGGCGATGGACTGACGTCGGGAAGCTGCACCGCGACCGCCATCGAGCGATCGGTATTCATCGCGGGCGTCTGCCCGGAAGCGATGAAACTGTTCGATGCCGGATCGAAAACCTCAGTCGAGGACAACGTGGTCGCGCCGCCATCGAGACCGCCGGCGATCAGAATTTGTCCCGCATTCGGCCCGGTCATCAGGGTCGAGGCCGTCGCTGCCGCGCGGGCGTTGTTCATCGAGGGGGTCAAATTCGCGGCGGTGAACGTATTGGCCACCGGATCGTATAATTCGGTGGAAGCCAAAGCGCCGGAAGCGCCAAATCCGCCGGCGATCAGAATCTTTCCCGCGTTGGGGCCCTTGGGGATCAGCGTCGCAGTCGCCAGGTAGCGCCCGGTGTTCATCGAAGCGGTCTGTTCCGTCGCGGAGGCAAAGGTGTTGCTCACCGGATCATAGAGCTCGGTGGATGCCAACGGAACGGAAGTCGGGGCGGCGCCGAAGCCGCCGACCAACAGAACCTTGCCCGCATTCGGCCCGCTCATCAGCAAGGTGGCCGTCGCACCGTAGCGGGCAGCATTCATCGTCGCGGTCTGATTGGCCGATGCGAAAGTATTGGTGGCGGGATCATAAAGCTCGGTGGATGCCAGCGAGCCGGTATTGTTGGCGCCCGCCGCGATTAGAACTTTCCCCGCGCTGGGTCCGATGGTGAGCACGGTAGCGGTCGCGCCGTACCTCTCATCGTTCATCGATGCCGTCTGATTGGCCGCGGCGAAAGTGTTCGTCACGGGATTGTAGAGCTCGGTGGAACTCAAGGCGGTGCTCGCGTTGGCCCCGCCCGCGATCAAGATCTGCCCCGCATTGGGGCCGCTCGTGAGCGTGGTGGCGGTCGCTAAACCGCGCGCCCCATTCATCGTGGCGGTCTGACCAGCCGGCGCGAAGCTGTTGGTCGTGGGGTTGTAGAGCTCGGTCGAAGCGAGCACGGTGATGCCCTCACCGCCGGGGCCGTTGCCTGCGCCGCCCGCGATCAGGACATCACCGGAATTGGGGCCGCTCGTGAGGAGGGAAGTGGTCGCCTCGTCGCGGCCGGTATTCATCAAAGCAGTCTGATTGGCTGGTGCGAAGCTGCTGGTCGAAGGGTCGAAGAGCTCGGTGGTGGCGGTGAAATCGTTCATCGAAGAACTAGCGCCGCCCGCGACAAGAATCTTCCCTCCGGAACTCACGACTACATCAGCAAGCTGGGCGGCTTTTGGGCTCAATTGGACGAGCAGGACGCCTACCGGCACCAGCACGGCGAGTATCAATAGGGTGAACTTGAGCGAGGTCCGCGCGTTCGACGCACTTCTGACCCAGAGCGACGGAGATGATAGCGCACGACCGAAACGGTTTTTTCGGGGGGACGAGTCGCGAGATTGTTGGTTCCGGGACCAGAGGAATTTCAGAACGGGCAACAGACCAACCAGCACTACTACCAGCGTCGACTTGATAATCAAAGCGAAACCTCCCACGCCCGATCCCATCGGTACCCGTCGTATCCTAATTGTGTGTCATGCCGAGCCGCAATGACCTCTGATGCGCCAGTAAACCTAGTTCCACGCAGATGAACAAGTGAAAAACTGTGAAATCATACCGCGGCGCCGTCCGATTTCGGACCGGCGGAGCAGGTGGACAATTCGAATCGATCGCGCGGCTGCTAAGGGCCGGGGCGTAGCAGTATCGCCTGCGCGCTCAGCACCGGGGTGCCGCTGGGTATGCCCGCCATCGCCGCGTAGATCGGCGAGGCGATTCCTTCTGATGGCGCGGCGAGGTCGCCGAACGCCAGGGTAAATCCTTCCTTGGACGATTTGAGGTTCGCGCGCGATGTGATCGCGCCCGGTTCCGCGATGGTTGGCGCGGCGATGCTTTGCGAGCCATAGAAATAAACTTGCAACTCGTCGTTGTTGGCTGGGGTCAACGATGGGGCCGCATCGGAAACCGGACTGGGCCCGGCGACAGCTGTTCCTGACGATTTATCGATCGGTGAAGATGACGACGCGCCGCGCCAATCGCCCATCACACCGGCGGCATATTGCGAGGCGATACTCCAGCTATATGATGCCGGCTCGCTGCCCCCGGCGAGGTGGTAGTAGAGCCACGAGGTTATCTTGTTGGCATTGCCGACGGAGTCATCCCGGATGGAGGACCATCCAGCCGGTGCGAGGGGCACGTTGGTGCCGGCGCCATCCCAGACCGCAATCTGCGCGACCAGCAGATCGCCCGAGATAACATTGGACGGCAGACTGACGGTCACCGAGGTAAGGGGCTGCGCGGAATCCGTAAGAGCGCCACTGGCCACGAACCGAGGAACCGTAGTCCCCGGAGTTGGGAACGGCGTGGCGGGGGTCGGAGGGGGCGGTGCTTGAGACGGCAGCATCGTGGGCGGTGGAGTCGGAACGGGACCGGTTGGGGTTGGAGTTGGCTCCGAATTGAGCGGCACCAGCAAAACCGCCTGCGCGGTCATCACCGGTGGCGCGCCATTGGGGATATTCGAGGTCGCCATCGCCAGGTAGGTCGGCGATTGAGTCCCTCCCGGAGGCGCGGCCAGATCTCCGAAGGCAGTGGTGAAGCCCTCGACGGCTGACATCTCGTTCAGACGCTCAGTTATCGCGCTCGGCTCGGTAATCGTGGGAGCCTGGTAGGCCTGCGCGCCATAGAAGTAGACCTGCAACTCGTTGTTGGTAACCGGGGTTAACGAGGGCGCGGCAACCGAGATCGGGTTGAAGCCTACTGCGGTCGATCCGGACGCCTGATCGATCGGTGATGAGACCGAGGCGCCGCGCCATGCGCGCATCACACCGGCGGCGTATTGGAAGGAGATGTTCCAGGTATAGGAAGTTGGTTCGCTGCTGCCCGCGACCTTGTAGTAGAGCCACGAGGTCATCTTGTTCCCGCCGCTGCCGCTGATCGCGTCATGGCGGATAACGGACCACCCGATTGGCACCGACGGCACATTGGTCGCATTCGCGTCGTATACGATGATCTGCGCGAGCATCAGATCGCCCGACTGGATTCCGGACGGCACCCCGACAGCTACCGCCGTGACCGGGACGGAGGGATTGAAGAGAAAGCCCGCCCCCACGAAGGAAATCGGCGACGGTCCCGTCTCAGGCAGTTGCACCGCCAGGGCTTCCTCGCGGGCTATATTCATCGACGGCGTCTGAGCCGCCAGCGCGAAGCTGTTGGTTGTCGGATCGTAGATTTCGGTGGAGGCTAAAACACCGGAATTACTACCGCCTCCTACGATCAGAATTTTCCCGGCATTCGGTCCGGTCTCGAGCGTCGTGGCGGGGGCGAATAGGCGCGGAGAAATCATCGCCGCAGTCTCGTTGGGTTGTGCGAAGAGGTTGGTCGAAGGATCGTAAAGATCGGTGGAGGCTACTCTATTTCCATCGGCGCCAGCGCCGCCTGCTATCAAGATTTTTCCAGCATTGGGGCCGCTCGTGATAACGGTAGCGTTCGCCTGAGCGCGGGCGCTGTTCATCGTCGCAGTCAGGTTCGGTGCGGCGAAGCTATTGGTGGTTGGATCGTAGAGGTCGGTGGAAGCGGAAATCGTGCCGCCGTTAGTTCGATTAATCACGCCGCCCGCAATCAAGATCTTCCCTGCGTTCGGTCCCGTCGGGACCACGGTGGCTGTCGCGAACCACCTGGCGCTATTCATCGTCGCTGTCTGATCGGATGGCGCGCAGCTATTGGCTACTGGATCGTAGATCTCGGTAGAATTCAAAACAGAATCCGTGAGTTGAGAGAAGCCACCCGCGATCAGAATCTTGCCGGTATTCGGGCCGTTCGTTATCAGCGTGGCAGTCGCTTCTTCGCGACCAATATTCATCGATGCGGTCTGATTCGCCGGTGCGAAGCTGTTAGTCGCAGGATCGTAGAGTTCGGTCGAAGCCAACGACCCGAAGGAAAGGCCGCCCGCGATCAGAATCTTACCGGCATTGGGTCCTATCGTGAGCGATGTCGCGGTGGCTCCCGCGCGAGCGGTATTCATGAACGCAGTCTGATTTGGCGGCGCGAAGCTGTTGGTTGCGGGATCGTAAATTTCGGTGGAAGAGAGATAGGAACCATTGTTGTCGACGCCTCCTGCGATAAGAACTTTTCCCGCATTGGGACCAACTGTGAGTAATGTGGCGGTCGCTTCGATGCGCGCGCTATTCATCAAGACAGTCTGGTCGGCTTGTGCAAAGCTGTTGCTTGCCGGGTCAAACAGCTCAGTGGAGGCCAGTTCGCTGGTGTTCAAGGCGCCGCCAGCAAATAGAATTTTCCCGCCGGAACCCGTGCTGGCCGCATCAATCTGATCAGCTTTGGGGCTCAGTTGGAGAAGCATCATGCCCACCGGCAGGAGCACCGCGAGCATCAGCAGGATGAACTTCACCGAGGTCCGCGCACTCGAGGCGCTTCGGATCCAGGTCCTCGCCATCGATGCGATACGACCCGCACGAATCAATATTGGTTTAATAAACACGAATTCCCCCGGAAAAGGGGCTAAATGACTGCCGCCCGATGTTAACCGCCTGCCATATCTACCCGCAATGGCGGAGCGCGCTTGAGGATTCCATCCGATGATGTGATATTCGCGAGTGATGCGGCGTCGGGGCTTCAATCATGACGCCGCGCGGAGGATTTATGCGCGCCGCCATCATGCGAAACAAAAAACTCGTCGTCGATGAGATGCCGGTTCCCTCGCTCGGACCCGGCGAAGTCCTCGTCAAGACGCTGGCCTGTGGAATCTGTGGCTCCGACCTTCACGCCTTGAAGTTCGCCGACAAGATGGTCGACGCCGTCAAACGCTCGGGCGGCGGCGCCTTCGGGATGGACCTGAAACGCGACATCGTGATGGGCCATGAGTTCTGCGCCGAGGTGGTCGAGTTCGGGCCCGGCACCCAAAAGACCCTCAAGGCGGGCGCGCGCGTCTGCTCGTTTCCGATTCTGCTGCGCGGCGGAGGCGTCGAGGCGGTCGGCTATTCCAATGACAACCCGGGCGGCTATGCCGAATTCATGCGCCTGACCGAGGGCCTGCTGCTGCCGGTGCCCAACGGCCTCTCCACCGAACATGCGGCGCTGACCGAGCCGATGGCGGTCGGGTACCATGCGGTGCAGATGGCGCGGCTCGACAAGCGCGACGTACCGCTGGTCATCGGATGCGGTCCGGTGGGCCTCGCGGTGATCGCGGCGCTCAAGCTCAAGGGCGCGGGACCGATCATTGCGGCGGATTTCTCGCCTCGCAGGCGCGACCTGGCGGTCAAGATGGGCGCGGACATCGTCGTCGATCCCAAGGAGAAATCGCCCTACGACACCTGGACCGAGATGGCGAAGGATCCGTCTGCCGGAGCCGCGGCGCCGGGCTTCATGGCCGGGCTCGCGCTCAAGCCGGCGGTCATTTTCGAGGCGGTCGGAGTACCGGGCGTCATCGAGCAGATCATGATGAAGGCGCCGCGCGCGGCCCGCATCGTGGTGGTCGGGGTGTGCATGGAGCCGGACCACTTCGAGCCGTTTTTCGGCATCAACAAGGAACTCAACCTGCAGTTCGTGCTCGGATATACGCCGGAGGAGTTCGCGACCACGCTCAACCACATCGGCGAGGGCAAAGTGCCGGTCGAGCCGCTGGTGACCGGCAAGGTGGGCGTCGAGGGCGTGGCGCAGGCATTCCAGGACCTGGCCTCACCGGAGAAGCATGCGAAGATCCTCGTGGAGCCGTGGCATAGCTAGTAGCTATTCGAGTAGCTATTCGACTGAGTAATAGAAGGGCGAGGCCTCGGTCTCGCCCTTTTCGTTTGACCTAACCGAGCGGTCCGTTTCGGTTCCATTTCCCAATAATATCAATGGCTTACGCGATCCATGCTCCTGATCTCGAAGTGGCTTTGTTTTCGTGCTTTCACATTGCGCGTCGTGCCATCCGAGGTCCTTCGCGCGGCGCTCAGGACCACCAGTCGCGATGCTCGTGGTGGCTTATTTAACCGAAGCCAAAATCGAAAATCCTTTGTTTTCAAGTACTTGGTGGCTTCGTTTGGTAATTTCGCATTGATCGTAGGTACTCCCGAAACGACTGCGGCGCCCCTTTTTGGGCGCCGCTCCTTCATCCTATCAGAATGTAACTCAATGTGCGATACTTTCGCCTTTTTGTCGCCTTTCTGGTTCTGCGTATGTTACCGGCCCGCGGCGGCGCTCGTCGCACTGAGAAATGCGCGCGCCTCCTTCTCGACTCGCGTGCCACTGAAAAAGTTCGGATTGCCTTCGCCGAAGAAGCGCACCGGATTGGTGAACATGAAGTCGCGGAAGTCACCCTCGGTGATGAGCGCATCCTCGACCAGCTCGAACGCCTCCGGGACCACATCCCTCATATCCTGCACATCGAAGTGGCCGATGTCAGAACCAAACAAAATGTTCATTTTCGCGCCGTACGGATTGGCCTTGCGATTGAACGCATAGGCATTAAACGGGTCGTCGGCTTCGCATCCGAAATAGAAGTTGTTGACGAACAGGTCACGGATGTCCTCGGCGCGTTTGATCTTGCACGGCGCGTAGTCATCCAGCTCCCGGATGCCGCCGATGTCGGCGGTCAGGTCCGGTTTCACAATCGCTTCGATGTTGTCGCGCCACTGCTCGACCCACTTGCCGCCATACTGGCCCACCAGTTTCGCGAGCTTCGCGGTATCGAGGTTGGCGGGATTCACTTCCTCGAGCGCCTCGCGATTGCGCTTCTTCCAATGCCCGATGAGATCGTTGTACAGCCCGCATGCCCATCCGACGCCGCCTTCCAGGAAACCCATCTTGAGAGTCGGGAAGCGGCGCGTCACGCCGCCCATGAAAATCGCTTTGCACACCGCTTCGCTCGCGGCGGCGAAATGACCGATGTGGTTGTAGACGAAGTTGGTCGGCGACATGCGCAGCCCGATGCCGCGCGAGCCGGAATGAAACGTCGGCGAGACGCCCAGCTCCACGCACTTCGCCCAGACCGGATCATAGTCGTACTCGCTGTCGAGACCGAGCACGTCGAACCATCGCACCGGCGCTCCGACGGTCGATTGATCGGCCGGATTCCGGCGCCGCACGATACTGGCCATCATCACTACTTTTAGGCCGAGTTTTTTAACCGCATGTTCCAGCTCCGCGATAGCTTCCTCGGGCGTGTTCATCGGAATCACCGCCGCCGGGGTCATGCGATCGGAAAACTCGCCGAAGTAATCGGCGATGAAGGTGTTGAACGCGCTGCAAGTCGTGCGCCGCGTGTGCTCATCGGGATGAAACGGAACCCCCAGCCCGGAAGTCGGATAGAGGACGGTGAAGTCGATGCCGAATTCGTCGAGCCGTTCGTAGAGCAGCTTCGGCATCAGCTCGGTGGCGCGATCGAGCGTGTTGCGCGTGGGCACCGGCCAGAACGCCTCCTGCGCGCGCCGCATCGACTTGCGCTGCTCCGGGGAAGACGCGAGCGCCTTCGCGACGCCCTTGTTGAATGAAAAAAAACCGCTAACCGCGGTATCGCCGCCGATTTTTTTCAGCTGATCGGCAATGACCGGAGGAAACTCGAGCCAGTGACCGTCGGCATCGACCACCGGATGCTTAAGCGATGCGCGAATCTTTTGCGCTTCGGATTTATTCTCGGCAGACATGGCTCGCGCCTCCAAACAATTCGTTGTTGCGGAAGCGTAGTACCGAAGCTTCGCGATTGCCAAGCACAATCGCGCACGCGCGATTCTCAGAACAGCCGCTGCCCGAAGAAGACTCCGTTGATGTCGCGTTTGGAATTCGCGATCGCCTCGGGCTGCTTGGCCGCCATCGTGCGCGCGAGCTCCTGAGCCGCCGGCATCAACTCCTCGGGCTTGACGATGCGATTGATCACCCCGAGCGCGAGCAGCTCGGCCGCTGTGTAATGACGGCACATCAAGATCGCTTCTTTCGCGCGCCAGGGACCGAGCCGCGCCGCGAGAACCTTGGCGGGCGCGCCGCGATAAGCAACGTTCATGTCAACTTCGGGAACCCAGAATTCCGCGGCCTCGACCGCGAGGCAAAAATCAAACGCGAGCGCCCATGACCATCCACCGCCGACCGCGTAGCCATTAATCGCGCCGATGGTGGCGATATCCAGGTTCGCGAGAACATCGAACACGCGCCCGATGAGCCGGGGCATGCGTTTGCCCGCCTGCTTCGAGAATACGCGCTGCTCTTCGCCACCCTCACCGCGCTTCAACCCCGACAGATCCGCGCCGGAACAGAAGGCAGTGCCGGTCCCCGTGACGATCAACGCGCGAGTCTCACGATCGTCGCGCACCGTGTGGAGCAGATTCTCGAAATCGAAGATCACTTCTTCGTTCAGGCAATTGCGCCGCTCGGGGCGGTTGAAGGTGATGGTGGTGATGGGGCCGCTTTTTTCGAAAATGAAATTGCTGGGCATAGGTCACGCTCGCTGCGATTCGCTGAGACATTGTGCAAGTTGTTCTCGCACCCCGGAGTAGCGTTCGATCCGGCGCGCGAGTCCAGCCCCGATTACCGCGTATGATCCGATGATCGCAACCGCGCGGCGCGCGCGGCTGACCGCGGTGTAGAGAATTTCGCGACTCAGGATTGGAAGATCCTGGTTGGGCATGATCACCGCAACCGAATCGAATTCCGAGCCCTGCGCCTTGTGCACCGTCATCGCGTAGCAAAGTTCGAGATGTTCTTTGAGCGCGTCAAGCGGGAAGGCTGCGAAATTGTCGCCGCGCGCGAAAACCGCCATCGGCGCGGCCTGACCATTCGGAAGTTGCACCCGCAGCACCACGCCTTGATCGCCGTTGAAAAGCATCCGCTGGTAGTCATTGCGCAACACCATGACCGGCTCTCCGACTATGAACCGATTGCGATCGGGAGATACTCCCTGGTCGTGCGCAAACCGCCGATGCAGCTTGGAGTTGAGCCTCTCGGATCCGGAATCGAGGACGCGCGTAACACAGAGGATCCGCGAGCTCGCGACGTCGTTGAAGATGAGCCGGAGAGCATCGCAATCAGCCGGCGCAAAACCGCCTTCGATCGTGATGAAGATACGACTATACAGGTCGCTGACCGCGCCATCGGCCAGAACTTGTGTCGTATACCATCGCTCCAGAAATGCGGTGCTCGGCGTCTCCTCGTCGAGCCATTCGGCGCCGCCGAACTCGAGGTCCTCGGCAGAAGCGCGCCGGGTCAGGATCGCCTCGCCGTCGAATTGACTGCCAGTGAAGATTTCGCTTTGCCCCGCGTTGATCGCGTTGGCGAGATGGTAAATAGACCGGCCGGCTTTCTCGTCGCGGTCGATCCGGTAGCTGCGCGAGAGTCGTACGCAGCGGCGCGAGAGCGCGGAACCGGCGTCGCCTGTGGCAGGCACGAGGTCCCGAAAGACCGCGCCTGCGGATATCGACGGCAGCTGGTCGGCGTCGCCGAGCAGCACCAGGCGGGCCTCGGGCCGCAGCGCCTCGAGCAGACGCGACATCAGGTCCAGATCGAGCATCGAGCTTTCGTCGACGATTACGACGCGAGCTTCGAGCGGGTGGTTGCGGTCATAGCGAAAGCGCCTCCGGGTGGGCGAATATCCGAGCAGACGATGAACGGTGGTAGGCTCCGGACCAGCCTTCCAGGGCAAAGTGGACGCGGCATCGCCAGGAAAACTTTGCCGAATGGATTCGCCGATTCGATAGGCGGCCTTTCCGGTCGGCGCCGCCAGTGCAATCTCCTTCAGATCGAGGCCCGCGCCGATCAGCACCTGCAGTATCGCAAGCACGATCGAAGTCTTTCCGGAGCCGGGACCTCCGGAAATGATCGTCAATGGCCCATTGACCGCCAGTCTAATTGCCGCCCGCTGCTCCTCGGACCACGCGACGCGCGTTTCAATTGAGGTCGTGAGCGCAATATCCAACTGCGACAGCAAATCGTGAATCCGGACCTCGTCCACTTTTGGAGGCGCGGTTTCCATCAGCGCAGCAAGTCGGCGCGCGAGCCCGATTTCAGTTGAAAGAATCCGGTGTTGGTAGATGAACGGGGACTGGTAGACCAGCGGCTTGTAGTCATTCGGAGTGGTCCCGATCACACCGGGAGCGGAATTCGAGCTGAGGATTCGCTCGATCGCAATCCTCATTCGCTCAGCACCGTCTGCTCCAAATGCCTCGCCACACAAAGGATGGAGCAGCCGTCGCATCGGCTCGACGGACTGCGCGCCGGTGACCGGAAAACGAGTGCTGCCCTCTTCCAATGCGGCAAGCGAAACGACGACCAGCAGGATGAGTGCGATGCGCGACTCGCGGTCGAGAGCGGGTTCGAAAGCCGCAATTTCCGCGGCCAGATGGACCACCCCGGAGCTTAAATTGAGCGCTGGGATTCCCGCCTCGATATCGCGCAGTTGTCGTTCGAATTCGGATCGCGAGTCCGCGCCGTCGTCGAGCGCGAATTTCCGCCACGCCGTTTTCAGCCCCAGCTGGTGGTAGAGCACACTCATCGTAGGGTCAGGATCTCCGGGACCGCCGCGATCAGCGCATGTTCGGATTGGCAGATCTCAAGCCAATCGGGGCGATGAAAATATACTCCCTCATCGCCGGAACCGTTTTGCTTCATTCCTCGAATGAATAGATAAAGTAAACCGCCGAAACGCTGGTCGTATTCTTTTTTGCTTCGGACACCAAGCAGACGAACAATACCTACCGAGTAAATCCTGGCCTGCAGATCGTAATGTTCCTTCACGTGACGCTCGATGGTGTCGCGATCATAGGAAGGAAGCGCGTCGCTCTTCCAGTCGGCAAAATAATGGAGCCCGCCGTCTTCGAAAACGAAATCCACGAAACCCTTCAAATAACCGCGCTCGACCGACCATTGACCATGGCTTGCGGATTTCAGCAGCGGATGGGTTCGCTCTGGAATTGGGAAAACGAATTCCATCTCGCGCACGTTGCGGCATTGATATAGCGGACCCACCAATGTTCCATCAGAGGTCGCAATCCGTGAGGTCAACGCGTTGTACACGATTTCGGTTCCACGTTCGAACCACCGCGCATCGGTCACCTGATGACGCCGCATCGCGTCGGCGAAAACCCGCTTCACCTGCTCTTGCTCCCTCCAGGAGCCGACATCGCCGGCCGCGCTGAACGATTCCAAATCAAGTTTCTCGATGACCTCGTGGAGGAAAATGCCGACCCGTCGCCCGCCCTTCAAATCAGCGAGTTCGGCCGGGGTATCGAGATCGTATTTGAACTCTTCGATCTCGACATCGTTGGGGTTCGGCCGCGTCGCCTGCCGATTTTGGAGCGAGGTATAGGATCGCGTCTGCATCGCGCGCGATCGAGCACGAAGCTCGTCGAAAAACGATTCCGGCTTATCATTTTCCGCGAGACCGAGCAGCGATTGCGGAGGCGACCAGGTTGCTATTTTCTCTGCCAACTTCGCCGCGACGCGGTCTACATCATAGGCGGCCTCATGCACGTCGACGGTTTCCACGAGCTTCCGGGATAATGCCTTTGCATCGGTTTCCCGAATCAGCGCGTTCAAGCGATCGTTCAACGCTTCGTAGTATCCGTTAACCCGCCGCCTGGTCGAGCCCTCAGGATAGACTGGGAGATATACCTTGGCCCGGGCTCGGGTGAGAGCGACGTAGGCAAGGCGCTCGTTCTCCCAACGCAACTCATGGTCCAGGAATTCCCTGGCGAGCGCTCTCCCGGTCTTGCCGATAGTGATCCGTCGTTCATGCTTCGAATCGTGATAAACAAACGCTCTGGGAAGCACATTCGGCAGCACCGTGCCGCCGAATAGAAAAACCACGTCCGCCTGCAGGCCTTTGCTCAGGTGGACGCTCATGATCTGGACCGCGGCGCGCTCGCTTTCGATTCTTTGGACGTTGCCGTCGATACCCGCGGGGAGCGCGGTCTCCGCGATGTACGACTCGAGGCGGCTGATGATCTCCCTTAGCGAAAGCCGTTCTTTCAGGGTCTGCTCTAAAAGGATTTCGAAAATATGCAGATAGTTAGTCAATTCGCGCTGGTTGTTGGAAAGAAACAGCTCGCGACTCACCAATCCACTTCGATGCACCAGTTGATCGAAGAGTGTCGCGAACCGTTCCTGCTCGGCGAGCGCCTTCCATTCAAACAAAAGTCCACTGAGAGATTGCGTCGCGGCCGCTTCGCCTCCTTCAAAAAGATCCTGGTAGGGCAAGGCGAAAAACGGTGATATCCAGACCTTGAGACGTTTAGACTGGGAGTCAGGATCTTCGATCGCATTGAAGACATCGAGGACGTCGTAAGCCTCGCTGGTTTGAAACAGGCCATCTTTCTTGTAGAAGGCGAACGGGACCCCCTGCTCGCGAAGATAGCTGCCGGCTTCGATCGCCTCTGCGCCACTGCGAGTTAGTATGAAGATGTCCGCCGCCTCGACGGACCGCGAGCCCGTATCGGAATGCAGCATCAGCTTCGAATCGGGTTGGACCAGGATTTTTCGAATCTCGGACGCGATGTAGCGCCCGATGCTGGCGCGCATCCGGGCCACCGAGCCCGCGGAATTGCCGGGACAATACTTGAGCAGCGTGACCGGGATAATCGGCCTTCCCCTGCCGTCACCGGCGCGAAGATCGGGACGTCCACATCGGAGCGGATGGTCGTATCGGATCTCGCCGCTGAAGAGCGCCGGGGTGACTCGTTGATCGAGAATGAGATTGAGCGCGTCGATCAGGTGGTTGGTCGAGCGATGGTTCTCGACCAGGTTCACCAGGACTCCGCCGGATTCGAGAATCTCTCGGCGCGCCTGGAGATAGGTGAAAACGTCGGCGCCACGAAAGGCGTAGATGGCCTGCTTGGGATCGCCGACGACACACAGAATATTAGTCCCCTCGCTTTCAAGAAAAATTCGTCGAAAGATTTTCCACTGCAGGTCATCGGTGTCCTGAAATTCGTCGACCAGGCCGTAGCGAAAACGGGCGCGCAACAGCGACACCAGCGAATCCCCGCGTGCGCCCGCCAGCGCTCGCCACACCTGGTCGAGCATGTCGCCGTAGTCGATCTCACCGTTCTCGCGTTTATCGCGATGAAGCCGGTCCGCAACCAGGGGGAGGAAAGAATCGACCACACGCCCATCGAGAGAGCTAGCCGCGCGCCCAGCCAGCAAGGCTCTGCACAGCTGGTGTTCTTTTAAATTGACCGCCTTTACCGCGAGATCCGAGAAGAAATCGTCCTTGAAAGCCCTGAAGGCCGAGTCTAGTTGCTTTCGCGTCGAACCGGCCGTGCCAACCACTTTCGCCAGCTCGTCAACTGCTTTCAAGACGGCAGGCGATACCTTGCGGTTTCGGTTGCAGAGCTTCTTGAGCAGATCCGGATCGAAGATCTCACTCAGTTCACTAAGCGCGCGGCGATCTAGTTCAGAAGTGCCGCTTTGCAAATAGCGATTGAAGTGCGCCTCGCGCAGAAGGCCCTCGAGTGAGTCGACCCGGTTCGAATGGCCGGACGTTTCACCATCGGTCATCCATTCGTCGAGGAGTTCGCGGGTGGAAGCATTCACTGCGAGAACCTCGCGCAGCGTGCTTCGGAACGCGCGATGAAACACCCGATGCGCATCGACCACTTCGAGACCAAACGCGGCGCCGGTCTCGAAGGCGAGGTCGGTGAGGATGCGCCGACCAAAGGCATGAATCGTATTGATCGACGCGCGATCGAACGAGGACAGCGCCTTTTCGAGTTTGCGCCGGCCCTCGTCATCGATCACCAGCAGCTCGGTCGCCGGATGGTCCGCCACCGAGGCCAAGCCGGACAGCACCTCCTCCAGCAGCGCGCGAATCCGCGTGCGCAGCTCGGCGGTCGCTTTCTCGGTGAAAGTCACCACCAGAACTTCCTCGATCGAGCAACTGGTAGTCAGCAGAAGATCGAGGACCAGATGCTCGATCGCGTAAGTCTTGCCAGTGCCGGCGCCGGCCTCGATCACTGAATGCCGATCGTGCGGAAGCGCGTTCAGAATCGCCGGTCTGCGATAGGCAAGCGTCGACATCGCTCAGTGTTTCTCCCGGCCGAAGATCGCGCCAGGCAACCGAAAGCGCCGATCCATAATGCGTATCAAGGCTTCGAGTGTTGGCGGATCAAAGCGGCGCGCGTTTCGAATCGGGCCATAATCGGAACTGCACCTGGCGAAGTCGTTGTCGCGCAGGTCGTAGATTATGTCGAGCAGATCGCCGCCGCGGTCACGCGCAACCTCCTTGTCCACTTCTTCGACGGCTTCGATCGGAAGGAAGTAGTGATTCTTGCCGAATAGCAGGTCGGTAACCAGGTCGGATAAGTAATTGCGCGCCTGTTCTGCGGTCGGACGAGCCAGGCTGCGGGTCTCGCTCCAGGATTTGTTTTTTCCCGCGCCCACGACAATCGCGTGAAATTGATTGCTATCCAGCTCTCCCGCCGCCGCGAGAACGATGCCTGAGAGGAACCCTCCGAGGAAATCCTTCGCCTTGGGCTTGTCGCGCAGGACCAGACGTAGTGACGCGTCGCCTGAATGCGAAACGAAACCCAAACTTCCGTGAATCCTGACGATTCGATCGTGCTTAGCGCCGCCCAATCCGGTATCCAAGGGAATCACGACCTCGGCGATTAAGCGGTCGGCCTTCGCCGATTCGTCGCCACGGCCCATTCTGATTTCATTCCATCGGTCAAGGCTTGCGCACCCGCCGTGCCGCGCCTGATCGATCCAATGCCGCATGCTTTCGAAATCCACTCGTTTCGCGGCCTGTTCAAATGGGCCCGCCGGGGCGTGGCCGGCAAGCCGTGAAATACGAAACGACTTGGCATACTCGGTCGCAAGCAACTCGGGGTTACCACGCGACTTCCAGAACACCTCGCGCAGCAAAGTGGTGCGCTCAAGTATCGATTGCGCGATCGGTTCATCCTGCCATTGCTCGAGGTCTTCAACCTCGTCCTCGAATATTCTCAGGGCGTATTGTGCGGCACCCTGCAGCGGACATTCGAGGAACTTCCGCAATGCGGCAATCGGCAGCGAGAACTCTTTGGCGGCTTCGATTCGACCTTCAGAAGGTTGCGGAACTTCCGTGATTCGCAATCCAGGCCGCACGGCTTCGCGCGCTTCCTTGCGTAGTTGCTGATAGATGGGTTCGTCGCGGCCCGGGAGTGGCAATCCTTCGCAGTGAAGGGTGAGGTCCGCGCGCAAGGCCGCCATGGTCGCCCCGCGCCGCGCCTCGGAATCGTAGCTGTTAAATTCGTGACCAATTGTGGAATCAGCAGGCTGATCATCGGGAAAATACCTGCGGTCATACCGGCTCAAAGGATGTTCGATAGTCAGGCGATCCAAAGTTCCGCGATCCACGTAGCGGCGCAAAATGAATTGCAATTCGCGCACCACCGATGACGGATCGAGCCGCTCCGCGGACTTTGCATCGCGCGCGACATACGACAAACAGATTCGCTCCCGCGCGGCCAAGAGGGTCTCCAGAAACAGATACCGATCGCGCTCGGTGGGAGTCACATCACCCGCCTTGCGCCGAGCGAGCCGAAGATCAATCGGATCGCGGCGGTCCCGCTCCGGAAACTGATTTTCGTTCAATCCCAGCAGGAAGATCGCTCGAAAAGGTATCGCGCGCAAAGCGGACAGAGGTCCAACAGCTATGCCCTGTTCGCTGAATTGGGCCGGTTGCGATTCCGTATCCGCTAATCGCGCACAAACCAGATCGTATGCGCCTTGATATGCGACTGGCGTCGACCGAAGTTGCGGGTTTGCGATCGACTCAACCGCCTCGAGGCAACGCTCTAGCATCCGTTCATCAACGGGATCGTCGACCCGGATGTAGGTGACGATCAGATCACTCAACAGGCACGACCATTGCGGGAGAGTCATCCTTCGCGATCGAATTTCGCTGGCATCGGAAAGAAGCCGGCGCGCATTTCTCACGAAGGCGGCGACCGTGGGAATTTCTTCTTGCGCGGTTTCGTACGGCAAATACTCGACGGACTCGGGGCCACGGTAGAACTGCGGGTCCTGATCCCTCTCTTCTCCCATGAACACACCCAGCGCTAACCGGCGGATACCTTGATCCCAATGATAGGTGTCGGCGGGAATATAGGTATCGGCGAGGTCGTCCGCATCGGCGCCAAAAAAGATGCCGAGTTCCCCGCACCAGCGGGCGGCCTGATCGGTTTCAACTTCCGCTTCCTCACCTCTGATCACCGGATGATTCAGAAGATGAAGCATCTCGTCGCGAGAAAACCGCCCGAGTGGGAGATGCAAGAGCAGCAAGATCGCTTCCAGCACCGCACTATCACTGCCCAATCCGCGATCGACCACATTCATCGGCAATCGATGCAATCGTGAGAACGCGCTCTCGATGTGTGGCAGGTAGTCCTGGTAGAGCGCGTCCGGCACGATCACGCCGATCTGATGAAATCGCGGCGCGTCGTGACCACGGGTATCGTTTTCCAGCATCGACCAGATTTCGTTTGCGACTATTTCGGTTTCTCGCGCAAGACCTGGGCAAGCGAGAAACCGGATGCTTCCGTCGTCTTCGAGAAAATCTGACTCGCCTGGTTGGCGTTCGGGAGCCCGATTCAGAATATCTTCCTGCAGATTCCCGAGCACGGTCGCCCGGCCCGGATTGGGCGCAGTAAAATGCGCGTCGAAGTCACATTCGGTCGCTTCGTTCAGCATCCGGATGAACTCACGGCCGGGCCGTGCCCACAAGCGCAGCGCGGGAGTGTCACTGGCCGCTTCCAGGCCGAACGGATCAGTAGAGTGCTCCAGATCGCCGACCTTACTATGGCGCCGGGTCCATGACTCGCGTTCCGCGCGTGGCAAATGCTCGACATCTTCCCAGAATTCGCGGCACGGATTTAACGCATAAATGTTGAGATCGATAAACTTTCCGATCTGCGAGAAGATTCGAAGGTAAGCCGGCCCCGCATAAGCCAGGCCGAAGACGTGGGCGACGCGAGGCAGGGCGACTTTCAGTCTGGATGCCGCGATAGTTTCGAATGCGTCGGGAAGCAACCTCCAGTCGGTTTCGGGATCATCCGCTTTCCATTCGCCGCGCAAACAACTATTCGGGCCGAAAATGGATTTCCAAAGCTGCTGTTGCCATCGCTCCGTCTCGGACAATTGTTCCGATGCCGCGTAGTCAGGTCTCGTCCAGTTTCGCAGCATCGTCCCGCGCGCAATCGAGTATTCGCGAAACAGCAGCGCCAGCTGACGCGCAAGATGAAAGGTCCGACGCTCTTTTTCTTTCTCCGCCGGCTCGCCTTGCTCAATATACGCGATAGGTACGCTCCATTCGCGAGAGCGTTCCCGCATGGCGACTCGCAGGCTCTCGAACAACACCAGCTCAAGCTCCTGGACATCAAGGATGCGGAGCCTCGGATCAGCCTTCTCCAGCACTCCGGCGAGAAATCGCCGGAGAAACGGAAAATCGAGATTTGCGGCGATTCCGATGGTCTCGGAGACCCGATGCCTGACGAAGTTTTCGATCACGCGGCTGGGAACCACGATGGTGACGCGATCCAAAGGGCGTTCGCGCTGGGCTGCTGCAATCGCGTCGGCCAGCGGCGCGATCAAGTTCTCCAGCCGGTTTGAATAGTGGAGGCGAATCATTCGATGAATGTTGGACTCGATCGGTTGGAAAACAATCTAGCAAAGCGAGTGGCGAAAGTACGTCGACGCGTTTCCGTTTATCCGGAAGGCTGGTTTGGAGCGATTCGAAGGCCGGCCCGATTAGCGCATCGAACCGGTCACGACGATGGTGGTGGTTCCGGGCGGAGGACTGGTGTCAATCGCGAGATTACCAGTCACGACCCCGCCGCTCGACGGATCGAATTGAATCGTTATCGGCTGCGCATGGCCCGGCGCCAACGTGAACTGCACGGGGCCGCCCACCAGGGTCAAGGGGGAGCTGGGATCGAACGGCTCAACCGTCCCGGTCAGCATCCCCTTGCCGGAATTCCTGAGCGTCACAATCTTTGTCGCCGGAATCCCAGGCTTCGCCACCAGCGCGACTTTGCCAGGCGCCGAAAGCTTGCCGGCCTGCACAGTTCCACTGACCGTCACATCGACTAGCGGATGCTTCGGATCTCCGCTTCGGATCGGCAGGGTTTGACCAGCTGTCCCAACGAGGTCCGGGCTGAAAACGATCGTGACCGATACGTTCTTTTTCGGAGGCACGGTGTAATGGCCGCCGCCGGATACCGTGAAGGGGGACGAGAGCGTTCCGATATCAACTGTCAGGGTTGAGGATGCGTTGCGATTGCTGATGAGAATAGTTCGCTGCGCGGCGGCCATTCCAATTCCGAGGCTCGGAAAACGAACTGCTGAAGGCACGCTCAGTGTGCCCCCGCTCGGCTCCGACACCGGGGTCGGGGTCGCGGTGGGCGTGAGCGTGGCGACGATAGTCGGTGTCGCAACCGGCGTCGCGGAGAGGGTCGGGGTCGAGGTAACCACGATGGTTCGCGCGGCGGTTGGGATCGGGGTCGGAGTCTGAACGGCAGGCGCAGTCGATGTGAGCGTCGCGATGGGAGTGGCCGTAGCAGTATTCGTCGGCGTGGCGAATGCCGTAGCGGTCGCGCTCAAAGTTGGCGTCGGCGTGGCGATGGTAGTTGGCGTGGCTGTCTTCGATGCGACGGTGGTAGGTGTCGCGGTGGCGGTATTAGTCGGCGCGCTCGTCGGGGTCGCAGTGATGGTGGCCGTCATGGTCGCCGAAGCCGTAGCAGTTGTGGTTGGAGCAGCGGTGGGAGTCGCAGTGAGAGTGGCAGTCCCCGTTGCTTTTGCGGTAGTTGTTGCCGTCACGCTCGACGTTGGTGTCGCTGTGATGGTGGCCGTCATGGTGGCCGAAGCCGTGCCGGTCGCGGTCGTGGTGGGAGCAGCGGTCGGCGTCGCAGTGAGAGTGGCAGTCCCCGTCGCTTTTGGGGTGGTTGTTGCTGTCGGGATCAACGTTGGTGTCGCTGTGATGGTGGCCGTCATAGTCGCCGAAGCCGTGCCGGTGGCCGTTGTGGTTGGAGCAGCGGTTGGTGTCGCAGTGAGGGTGGCCGTCCGGGTCGCAGTCGCGGTGGTTGTTGGCGTCGGGATGGATGTTGGGGTGGCTGTCTTAGTGACCGTCCCGGTCGGCGTCGCGGAGGCGGTAGCCGTGGCAGTCGCGGTGGCTGTCGCAGTCGGTGCGGCGGTTGGGGTTGCGGTGGAAGTAGGAGTTGCGGTTGGCGTCGGAGTCGCACTTGCCGCGAGCCAATTCCTGGCGGCGTTGGCGAAAACATCGAAGTCGACCGTGCCCCATCCAGTGGCCTGATCGTAGCCGGGACCGGCGCTGAATCCCGTCACGCCATTGAAGTTGTTGTTGCCGATAGTCACATCATGAAACCCTGCGGTAGCGTATTGCGTGTTGGCGAGGCTGTAGATCAGCGGGTTCAGACTGCCCAGCCGGGTATTGCCGCTGATCTCCGCGATGACGCGGGAGAATCCCGCCCACAACGGCGCCGCCAGGCTGGTGCCGCCGATACAGCATGAGATCTGGGCGGTGCCGTTTACGTCATGGCCCCAGAAAACGCCCGGAGAATTCGGGCTCGCAATCAGCGCGATATCAGGCACGTCGCGCGCGCCATCATCAGGAACGCCGGAGCCGGTTTGATAGCTCGGCTTCGAGAAAAACTCGCTTGCGCCACCGCCGCTGGCCCCAGCGCTGTCGTCCCAGACCTTTTCGACGACGTGGCCGACATCGTTTCCCCCGGAATAGGTGGGAGTGAACTCGGTTCCTCCAACCGACGTGACATTCGGATCGGCCGACATCTCGTTGACCGATTTGGTGGTCCCCGCCACACAAGCGCCGCCGTTGAGGACGAGGCCTGCCGCGCCATCGTCGCCGGCCGAGACGAAAACGGTTTGTCCCTGCGCAGCGGCCTGTTTGAACAGCGGATCGAGCGTGTTTTCGATGAGCGATGCGGTCGGCGAGCAGAATGCGTAACTGATGCTGATGGCGCCGCAGGTGTTATCGTTCACCGCGCCGCTGATATCGGAAACGAGGTTACTTCCAAGGTGATAGACGATCGAAGCTCCCGGCGCGGCGGCATGCGCCCATTGCAAGTCGAGTTCAGCTTCCGATTCACCGCTGTTGATGCCCGGATTGCCGCCATCCGTCTCGCGGGTGTAGTTGATGGCAGGCAGGCCGAATTGCTTGGTGAACGCGGTCATGGTGGAATCCAGGAAATCTGAGACGCCGACGATCGCGATACAGTCGCCGCTGCCATCCTGCCCGGCAGCGATCGTTTCATCATAGAACGTGCGTTCATCGCCGGGACCAAAAGCTTCAATATTGTCGATAATCGCGTCCGGCGTGGATGAGGCGGCCTGATTGAGGTCCGCGGCGGGTAGCGGTTGGCGCGTGACCGGAATGGCATGGACCATATTGTCCATACCCAGGAGGGCGCCGATCACCCCGGCAAATCGTTGCGGTAAAACCGGATCGGACGTGTTCGCATACAAACTCCCATCCCCGAAACGGGCGATCTTCACTTCAAATGCCTGCTGCGCCTGAGCGACGCTGCCCTCGAACTCTAGCGAACCCGAAGTCTTTTTCTTGATCGTGAAGCCCTGGCGGCCAAGCCAGGATTCGAGCGCCTTCACTTCCGAATTGCTCGGACCGAAGCGGCGCAAGAATTCACCGGTCTTCAACCATCGATGATAGTGCACCGAGGTGGGATTCTGCTGGTCCACAAGAAGTTGGTCGAGCTGGGCTTGATGACGAAGGGCGAACCGAATCTGCATCTGGAGCGGAGCATCGACTGGCGCTCCGCCCAGCGGTGCGAATGCTTCGGCCTGAACGGGGTGGTTTCCATTCAGCCGTACCCGGTCATCGGCAAACCCAGTAACCGGGTGATGCCCAATTATCGATAAGCTGAGCGCCCCGAATCCTGTAGCAACCACGACAAACCGGCCCAATCGATGAAGAACACCAACCGCTGACTTCGCCGGAAACCTGCGCATACCGGCAGGTCATCAAGCAATAAGGGAACCATCGAAAAAGGCCAGCATCTGCTTGGCGAATTTAGCTTCGATCCATTACATCGTCGCCGCGCTGATACGAACCGAGCAACTCGGTCGCTAGCGAGACTACTTCGCCGATCCGGTTACCGTTACCGACGCAGTGCTGGTAGGCTCCGCCAGCGCGATGGTCAAGCTGCCCTGGACGGTTCCCTTGCTCGTGGGTTTGAATTGAATCGTGATCACCTGAGTCTGCCCCGGCGCCAGCCAGAATGAGACCGGTCCGCCGACGACCGTGAAGGGTGAGTTGGCGCCGAATGATTGCGCGCTTCCGGACAGCATCCCCGCGCCGGAGTTCTTCAGCGTCACTGTCCGGGTCGCGATTGCGCTAAGCGCTGAGGCCATCGCCACCCTCGCCGGCATCCTGAGCTTGCCGCCTGCGACAACGGCGGATACCTGGACTGATACGTTGGGGTGCCTAGGATCACCGCTGGTGATCTGAAGCGAATCCTTCGCCGTCCCGCAATCGGCCGGACTGAAAAAAATCACCACTGAGATACTCGAGGCAGGCCCCAGTGAATAATGCCCGGCGCCTGAGACAGCGAAGGGTGCGGCCAGCGTTCCCACATCTATCGATAGCGGTGAAGTGTGGCTTAGGTTGCGGATAACCAGGGTCTTCATCGTACCGGGGCGACCGGTCGCAGTGGCGGGGAAATTGACGGTGGCGGGCAGGCTCAGAGTACCGCCGGTCGGCAGAGGAGTCGGCGTCGGTACCGGAGTCGCAGTTGGCCTTGCGGTCGGCACCACCGACGGAGTAGGCGAGGCGTTCGGATTGAGGACGCTGTTTACCGCATCGGCGAAGACCTCGAAATCGACGGTTCCCCATCCGGTCGCCTGGTCGTAGCCGGGACCCGCATTGAATCCGGGCAGGCCGTTGTAGCCGTTATTGCCGTTGGTCACATCATGGAATCCTGCCGTCGTGTATTGCTGGTTGGCGAGCTGATAAATGATCGGATTAAGGTTGCCGAGTCGGGTCTGGCCGGCGATCTCCGCCACTGCGCGCGAAAAACCGGCCCAGATCGGCGCCGACAAACTGGTGCCGCCCACACAGCATACCACTTGCCCGGTACCGCTCATGTCATGACCGAAGAAAGCGCCGGGAGCGTTGGGACTCGCCATCATCGCGACGTCCGGTACATCGCGCGCATCATCGTTGGGGACGCCGGGACCGGTCTGATAGCTGGGTTTCGAGAAGATCTGACTCGCGCCGCCGCCGCCCGCGCCGCTTTCATCGTTCCATACGCTCTCGGGGGTGTAGCCCTGGTCATTGCCGTTAGCGAATGATGGTTTGAACTGCGTCCCGCCCACCGAGGTCACATTGGGATCGGCTGACATCTCATTAACCGAGGGCGAACTGCCCGCCACACACGAGTTGGTAATTGGATCGTATCCCAACCCTGCCGCGCCCTGGTCGCCGGCCGATACGAAAACGCTTTGGCCCTGAGCCGCCGCCTGCTGAAACAACGGATCGATCACGCCGTTGATGAAGGCCGGGGACGGTCCGCAGAAACCGTAACTGATACTGATGGCGCCGCATTGGTTATCGTTCACCGCGCCGGTGATGTCATCGACGATATAACTGCCGAGATGAAATACGATCGAGGCGCCCGGCGCTGCCGCATACGCCCATTGCATATCGAGTTCGGCTTCAACCTCGGCGCCATTGATGCCGGGATTGGTGCCATGCACCTCGCGCGTGTAGCTGATCGGCGGCAGACCGAACTGAGTAGTAAATGCGCTCATCGAGGAATCGAGAAAATCCGAGGTGCCTACGATCGCTACACAGTCGCCACTTCCATCGCGACCCGGACTCGGATTGTCATCATAGAAGGTTTGGAAATCAGCCGGGCCGAAAGCAGTAGTGCCGCTGATGATCGCATTCGGGTCGAACGCTCCAGTGTTGGTGGCCTGGCTGACCGGCGCGGCATGAACCATGTTATCCATTCCGGTGACAGCGCCGATCACGTCGGCAAATCGAAACGGAATTAACGGATCGCTGGTGTTGGCGTAGGCATCGCCGTTGCCGAACCTGGCGATCTTCACCGCGAAAGTTCTTTGCGCCTGCTCGACTGTCCCGCTGAATTCGAGATAGCCGGCAGAATCCCTGCTGACCTTAAACCCTTCGACGCTGAGCCAGTCGGTCACCGCGGTAACTTCCGCTTTGCTCGGGCCGAAGCGCTGGAAGAAGTCCCCTGTCTTGAGCCAATGATGGTAGTTCGCTGATGCCGGGTTTTGTTGGTCGGAAAGTAGCCGCGCCAACGCCGCCTTATGCCGCAGCGCAAACCGAATCTGCAAGTCGAGGAGAGCATTGGGATCCGAATCGCCGACGGTTGGGGCGATTTCCGCTGAGAGCGGATGATTGCCGGTCAGTTGGGTTCGATCGTCGCAGTAGCTCAGACCAAAAAAGTAACTGATGCTGATAAATCCAATCAGGAAGAATGCGACTACGATCGCAAAGAGTTTTTCGAGACCTGATCGTGGATGAACTGACACGGGCCCCCCTGTGTCGCGCGAACGCGGAGGCCCTCTGGTTCAGATGGAAGCTCGCTAATACGGCTCCCTCGTACGGCCTCTACATAACAAGGTTCGGGCCGACGATGGTGGGCGAGCCGAGAATTGTGAGACAGGAAAACCGTTTTCCTAACTGGAAGAGTATTGAGCCTCACGTCTTTGTGGACTGTCTCACCTCTGGAACAGACACAGCGGTTAGAAGGGACAAGTGGTGTGTCACTTCGAGGAACCGATTCTCGGCGGCGCTAATTATCCGCCCCACTAGCTTCGAAGCCTGACGACGCGTTTCCTGGCAATGGGACATCGCGTCGCATCCTGATACAGTGTGGCAGCGGAGGATTCCCATGAGCCTGAAGCATTTCCCTGCGACCGTATCGGCAGATGAAGTGGCGGCTGCACTCGCGCAGGACGGCGCGGCAATCATCGATCAGTTGGTGACCCCAAAGGTCATGGACAAGGTCGCCGAGGAATTGCGCCCTTTCATCGATGCTACTCGCTTCGGGCCCGATAATTTCGCCGGACGGCGCACCAAGCGCACCGGAGGCTTAGTTGCGCGCTCACAGGGATGCCGCGATCTGGTGATGAATCCGCTCGTTCTCGCGACGACCAAGAAGGTCCTCTCGCACGCGATGAGCTTTCAGCTTCATCTGACTCAGGTGATCGCGATCGGCTCGGGCGAACCCGCACAGCCGATCCATCGCGATCAATGGGCGTTCGATTTTTTCCCGTTCCCGAAGGGTTACGAGGTTCAGTGCAACACGCTATGGGCGATGACTGATTTCACCGAACAGAATGGCGCCACTCGCCTGGTTCCCGGCAGCAATCATTTCGACGACAAATTACAGTTCAGCGAGAAGGATAGCGTGGCGGCCGAGATGGCCAAGGGCTCGGTGCTCTTCTACACCGGCGCGGTTTATCACGGCGGCGGGGCGAATCGCTCCGAGGCAACCCGTGTCGGCATCAACATCACCTACAATGTCTCGTGGCTCCGTCAGGAAGAAAATCAGTATCTCTCGGTGCCGCTCGAAATCGCACGCACGCTGCCGGTCGACCTGTTGCGCCTGATGGGTTATGCGCGCGGCGCTTACGCCCTCGGCTATGTCGACGATCTTCGAGACCCGATCGCGGTGGTGCGGCCCGACCTCGCGCATAGCGGTCTGGGCGACGAGGAAACCAAGCAGCGGATGCGCGAGCAAGCCGCGGAGTTTTCCCTCGGCGAGGTCAAGTAGCACCGGCTCTGTCTCCCGCCGTCTTTTCTATACCTCCTCCATTGTTTGGGGGAGCTGGCCCAGAACGCAGTTCCTGCGATAGCTGCGTTCGCTGCGGATGATGTGTTCGTAGAAATAGCGTTGTCAAACAGCCCGGTCGGGCGTGGGCAGCAGCTCGTGGATGCGGCTCATCGATACGATGCTCCCGAACGACCCCTACGGTTCGGAGGCGATCGCAGGTCCCCATCCAGGTGGCGACCGAAGCGCACCCACCGGGTTCGAGGTTGTGCTGACAGGCGGTGCGGACCCTCATTGGAAGCCGCGATGGTAAAACTGGTAGGGGGCGTTCGCGAACGCCCCGTTAGAATCCTCAGATCGTTTTGGTCCTCATCGCTATCGCCGCATTCTCGGGGATCCTCACGCCAGCAGATCGCGTTGTCCTGGATGTAGGTTAGAATTCGTTCAAAACGATCGATGACCGCGAAGCATGAACTGTGACGGGTCGGAGAGGGTCATCAGCTCTGGATTCTGCCTCTGCTCCGACGACCGCCACTCATCGCGTCCAACGTTTCTCGAAGATCAATTTACCGTCCATCGTGACGCGCCCGCTGAGCATCAACCCGGTCTGCGTGACGAGGCTTTGCGTTTGCACCTCGATGCCGCCGACGTGGTGCAAATCGATCGTCATGGTGGTGTCGCCGCCGACTGAGGCGGTATCGGGACGCGCCTCGCTTACTCTCGCCACCACGCAATGATCGATGTTCATGGTGCCGCCCTGCGGCAGCGGAATAGTGTTCGTCATGCCGGTGCTGACGCTGACTGCGCCGGCGGCCAAGTCGCGCTCAATCTTCCAAATCGGGCGCATCGGCGAGGGAGGCGGAGGTGCGGCGGGGGGACGAATCTCCATCCCGCGCAGTTTCTCATTCAATACGGGAATCGCCGGGAGCGTGATACTCGACGCGCGCTTGCCGCCAAAGAACACGCGCAACTCCGGCTTCTTCGGATCGGGCCACAGATGCGGAAAATCGGAGCAGGAAACGCTCAGGCGAATCGAATGTCCCTTCGGCACTCGATACGCGGTGCTCCACAGGGGAATTTTGAATTCATAGGCCTCGCCGCTGCGAAGTTTTTCTCGCCGCGCGAGGGAGCTTCGATGACTCGCCTTCAGCCATCCGGTCGTGATGAGCGCCGAACCGCCATCGGGATCGACGTCGCACAACTTGGCGACCAGGTTCGCATCGTCACCCGCGATGATGGCAGCGTGGATTGTCGCCTCGGGCGCGCCGCTGATTTCGATATCCTCGGAAAGCGGCTCCGTCGTAAACGCCAGCGATTTCAGATCGTCGTCAGTTTGATCCTGGGGCAGCCCGACCCCGAGCGCCATCGGATCCCAGAGTCCCGCCGCGGTGCCGATGGTCGGATCGGCGCGATAGTTCTCGCCCTGCTCTTCGCGATCGGCTGACGGACCCAATTTCCCGTTCGCGCCGAGAAAAAGCGTGTGCGCGTTGGCGCGCGCGATCGGCCATTCGTGCTCGTGCCGCCATGCGTTTCCTTCGCGAGAATTCTGCACATGGATGGTGACCGGCGAGTCCTTATCGATCCCGTTCTTCTCGCCGCGCACGTGATGATCGAACCATCGTTTCATTTCGGGCAGAAACTCGATCGCATCGTAAGGCGAACCGTCGGGCAGACCGTGCATCCACGACCCCATCAGCAATTTCTTCGGGCCCTTGAGATGCGGATAGAGCGCCGGCATGCCTTCGGGAAAAATGTCGCGCCATCCGCCGATGATGAAGGTCGGGATGGTAATCTTCGCGGGGTCGACCGCCTTGGTGCTCCAGTACTCGTCGAAGTCGTGATGCTCGAACCACGGAAGCACATAAGGAACGCTCTTTTCGAGGCGATCCATCCACACGCGGTACCAGCGGCCGTCGGCGTCGGTGTTGGTCGGCGGCATCAGGTTCATCGCGAGCATAAACGAACCCCATGCGCCATATGAGCCGAGCAGGCTGCGGCATCCGCCGGGCGCGATGTAGTCGGCATAGATATTCGCGGAGCCCTGAATGGGCACGATCGCTTTCAGATGCGGCGGATTTTCGGCTGCGACCTTCAGCGAGCTGATTCCGCCATACGACAGACCCCACATCCCGACATTGCCGTCGCACCAGCTCTGGCGCGCGATCCATTCGCACGCTTCGGCACCGTCGACCCCCTCGTTGCGATGCATCGCTTCCCACGCAATGCCATCGGAGCCGCCGAGCCCGCGAAAATCGATCAGCAGATGCGCATAGCCGCGCTGTGCGAAGTATCGACGCGAGGCCTCGAACGATGCCCCGATCATGTCGTCCTTGTGATACGGATAGAAACTCATCAGCGCGGGAAATTTGCCGCCACCGGCGGGCCGATAAAGATCCGCAGACAGCGACGTTCCATCCTTCATCGGAATCAGCAGGTTTCTTTCGATTAAAATTTCGTTGCGAGCATCATCGGCCATGGCAACTTCCTCCAGGTTCGAAAGTTCTTAGCGCAAGATCGATGACAGAGGTTAGCGGGTACTGCGATTTGGCATCCGCGCCGCATGAGGCTAGATTCCGCATCATGCCCAGACAACACGCCGGCCGGCCCAGCCTGTTGTGAAACTGCGGCGATATCAATGATTAAAGGGAGAGCGCAATCGGATGAAGAATTCGGCGAATATCGAGGCGGTGCGTAAGCTCTGCGAGCGTTGGGCGTGGCTGTCAGAAAAGGAGTTCGCACAACTGCTGGTGCAAGACTGCATCTACTACGACGTGCCATTTCCCAAGGCGAAAGCGATCGGCCCGCAGGCGGCGCACACTAAACTAAGTCCGATGCAAAAGGATTGGGAGATTGGGCTTAAGGTCGTTTCTATCGTCGGCGACGGGGACACAGTCATGGCGGAACGCGTCGAGCACTTTAGGAACAAGACCAACGCCGTCGAGCCTTTTGACCTGCCGGTAGTCGGAGTCTTCGAGATGGCCGATGGCAAAATCAAGGCCTGGCGGGACTACTGGGACAAGTCCGCAGCCGAACCCCTGCTGAAATTCATAGCGATGAGTCGTGGACAACGGACCACCTGACCAGGCCGCAGATCAACCGAAAAATCCATTGGCATCGCCGGCGCATGTGACTAAATTGCTGATTATGCCCAGACAGCGCGTTGGCGATATCGAGATTTACTACGAAGTGCATGGCGCGGGACCCCGGACGTTGGTGCTCATCCGCGGACTCGGCTCGAACTTGCTCGCTTGGTATGCGCAAATTGACGTGCTCGCGCAGCACTACAGATGCGTGGTCTTCGACAATCGCGGCGCGGGTCGCACCGATAAGCCCGATGCGCCCTACTCCATCAAGCAGATGGGCGACGACACGGCAAGCCTGATGGACGCACTCGGCATCACTCGCGCAGCGCTCCTCGGCATCTCGATGGGTGGGATGATCGCGCAGGAGTTCGCGATCAATCATCAGGAGAAGCTCAGCTGCCTGATCCTCGGATGCACGCATTTCGGTGGCAAGGACATCGTGCCGACGCCGCCGGAAAACCTCGCCGCGATTGTGGCGGGATCCAATGCGACTCCGCAGCAGCAGAAGCAGGTAATGCAGGCGGTGTTCTGCGACGACACTATCGAACACCATCCCGAGGTGGTCGAGAAAGACAATCGCATCCGCGCGCAGCATGCGATTCCACCCTTCGCGTTGGCGCGGCAAGTCGGTGCGGCCCAAAGCTTCGATGCGAGCGCGCGCCTCGGCCAGATTCACGTTCCGACGATGGTGATGACCGGGCGCGAAGACCGCCTCGTCATGCCGCAGAATGCCAAGCTGATTGCGGATCGAATTCCCGGCGCGGTTTTAAAGGAGCTGCCGGGCGGGCATCTGTTCATGTCCGAGTATCCCGAGCAGTTCAATCAAGCGGTGATCGATTTCATCGACGCGCACTAGATCTGAAAGTCGTCCTTCTTCGGACGCTTGCCCTGCGTCGCCTGACGCGCGGCGTCGCGTTCGAGCTGCCGCAGTTCGTTCTGTACATGGCTTAGATGCTGGCGGAATTCTGCTGCCTCGAGTCGCACGCCGGCCTTACATCCGACACATACGAAGTGAGTTTCAGCGTGCTCCTCGATCTCATGGATCAATATCGAATTCAAATGCCCGCACTTCGGGCATTTCACATCAACCGTTTCATCTTCGAACATCAGAATCTCTCCGGTTTGAAGCGTAAGCTATCCATCATCCTATGTCACGGCTATGTCACGGCGAGGCGGCGGTGGACGAGGAAAACTCGAGCGCGTAGAAATAGGCTATGCCGTTGCCTTCATCATTCGTTGGAGCTTCGTCGGAGCCGCGCATCGCCGAAATCGAGCCGCGATGGTCGATGGCGTATGCTGCCGCGCTCGACGATCTGATGCCATGCTACATGGATACGCGCGACCCCCAGAATTTCCTTGCCCACCCGATGTTCCCGGTCTGTATCGAATGGCCCGTGATAATCAGCATGCGCCAGCATTTCGAGAGCGGCGATCTAACCGCCGAAGAGGCGCGGCGCGGCGTTCATGCAACCCATGATCTTGTGATTCATCGCCCGATTCGGCCACCGGAAAAATTGAGCACACGGGCCATCGTCGCCTCGGTCGAACGGCGCAAGCCCGGCGCATACCAGGTGACGAAACTCGAAACTATTGACGAATCCGGAAAGCCGGTCTGCACCTCGATGTATGGCAGCATCTATCGTGGTGTCGAGGTCATCGGCGACGACAAGCCGCTCACCGGGCACACCGACCTACCGCGCCCGAGAGAGTTTCCAAAGCAGCCTCACGCGCAGGCGAAGGTGCACGTGCCGGGAGGCCTCGCGCATACCTACACCGAATGCGCGCAAATCTGGAATCCGATTCATACTGACATCAAAGTCGCGCGCGACGCCGGCTTGCCCGAACTGATTCTTCATGGCACGGCGACGCTGGCTTTGGCGGTCTCGCGCATCGTCCATTCGGAGGCGGGTGGCGATCCGATACGTGTCGCGCGCATCACGGGGCGTTTCAGCGGCATGGTGCTGATGCCCTCGGACATCACCGTTCGAACGCTCGCGCGTCAATCGGACATCGTCTACTTCGATGTTTTGACGCAGAGTGGCGAGCCCGCGATCTCAAATGGCGCGATTCAACTGAGGAGATGAGCATCTCGTGAAAGTCAGGGCCGCGATCGCAAACCAGGCCGGCGAGCCACTCGAAGTTACCACCGTCGATCTCGAAGGACCTCATGCAGGCGAAGTGCTGGTCGAAATCAAGGCGACCGGCGTATGTCATACCGACGCTTTCACGCTGTCGGGCGCCGATCCCGAAGGATTGTTCCCAGCGATCCTCGGGCACGAAGGCGCTGGCATCGTGGTGGAGACCGGACCGGGCGTAACCTCGCTGAAAAAAGGCGACCACGTCATCCCGCTCTATATCCCGGAATGCCGCAACTGCCCGAGCTGTCTCTCCGGCAAAACCAATCTGTGCACCGCGATTCGCGAGACCCAGGGGCGCGGCGTCATGCCCGATGGCACTAGCCGCTTCTCACGCGCTGGCGCGAAGCTGCATCACTACATGGGCACTTCGACGTTCGCGAACTACACCGTCGTGCCCGAAATCGCGCTCGCGAAAATTCGCGAGGACGCGCCCTTCGACAAAGTCTGTTACATCGGATGCGGCGTGACGACCGGCATCGGCGCGGTCATCAATACAGCGAAGGTTCAGCCCGGCGATCGCGTAGTCGTATTCGGCCTCGGCGGCATCGGGCTCAACGTGATCCAGGGTGCGCAGCTCGCTGGAGCGGGCCAGATCGTCGGCGTCGATGTGAATCCTGCACGGGTCCCAATCGCGGTGAAATTCGGCATGACGGATTTCGTGAACCCGAGGGAAGTCGAGGGCGACCTCGTGCCGCATATCGTAAATCTGACCCGCGGTGGCGCGGATTTCTCCTTCGAATGCGTCGGCAATGTGACGTTGATGCGCCAGGCTCTCGAATGCTGCCAGCGTGGATGGGGCACTTCGGTGATCATTGGAGTTGCAGGCGCGGGCCAGGAAATCTCGACCCGGCCATTTCAGCTGGTGACCGGCCGCACCTGGAAGGGGACCGCATTCGGGGGCGCGAAAAGCCGCCGCGATGTACCAAAAATCGTCGAATGGTACATGGACAAGAAAATCAACATCGACGATCTGATTACGCATACGATGCCGCTGGAAAAAATCAACGACGCTTTCACCCTGATGCATGAGGGCAAATCGATTCGGAGCGTGGTGCTTTACTGAAGCGCCGATGACGCCGCGACCATCAGCGCTGTTGCTCGCGATCATATTGGTGGGATCGTCGGGATGTTTCCTCTTCCATAAAGAATCGCCACAACAGGAATACACCGAGGCGTTGATGCGCGGGAACTCGATGCAGGCCAGCCAGGTCTGGCTCAACATGAGCCCCGAAGATCGGATGAAGTTCGCGCGCGGGGAAGGAATCCAACCCGACCAGGCGACGCAGAAAAAAGACATTCAGCAAATGATGATGAAGCACTCCGAAAATCAATCCGGCGAAGGATCCGGCAACACGGAGCAGCCGGAAGAGCAGATGCCGACCCCGCTCGGCGCCAGCCTCCAGCAGCTCCCCGGCATCGACTCGCCTTTGCCCGCAAACTAGGTATCGCGATGGATTTTGGTCTGACCTCGGAACAGTTACTCCTCCAATCGACGCTGCGCGATTTTTCGAAGCGCGAACTCGAACCGCATTACATGACACGAGATCGCGATGCCGATCTGCCGCCCGAACTGGTGCGGCAGCTCGGCGAACTCGGCGTGCTCGCCTCGATGGTTGATCCGCGTTTTGGCGGTTCGGGGCTCGATTATGTCTCGCTCGGCATCGCGCATGAAGAAATCGCGCGCGGCGACTTCAACGCCGCATATGTCCTACTGATCGCGGCGTTGATCGGAGCGATCGTCGCGCGCAACGGCGATCAACGCCAGCAGGCGGCATTTCTACCGGCCATCTGCCGTGGAGATTTTATTACGGCACTGGCGGTGACCGAGCCCAGCGGCGGCTCCGATGCGGCTCATATAAAAATGCAGGCGCGACGCGACGGCGACACCTATATCCTCAATGGCGAGAAAACCTCGATTTCATTCGCAAGCTCCGCGGCGACGGCGTTGGTGATGGCTCGCACCGGCACCCTCGAGCAGGGGGCGCGCGGGGTCAGCGCATTTTATGTCGATCTGAATTCACCGGGGGTGAGTCGCACGCGCTTTCGCGACCTCGGCTCGCGCGCGGTCGGGCGAGGAAGCATCTTCTTCGATTCGGTCCGCGTGCCCGCCGATTCGCGCATCGGTGCGGAGGGCATGGGCTTCGTCCAGGTGATGCAGGGCTTCGATTTCAGCCGCTCGATGATTGGTCTGATGTGCATCGGCGCCGCCCAGCAGAGTGTCGATGAAACTTGTACATACGTCACGGAACGGCAGGCATTCGGCGGCAGCCTCGCGCGGTTTGAGGGGGTGTCGTTTCCACTGGCCGAGGCCGCGGTGAAACTGCGCGCGGCGCGCCTGCTTTGCTACGAAGCGCTGTGGCTCAGGGATCGCAACCAACCGCACGGATGGATTTCGGCGGGCGCGAAATGGTTGGCACCGGAACTCTCCGCGCAGGTTATCCATCAATGTTTGCTGCTCCATGGCCATCTGGGATTTTCGCTTGACTTGCCCCATCAGCAGCGCATGCGCGACGTGATCGGGCTCGAAATCGGCGACGGCACCGCCCAAATCATGAAGAGCCTGGTGGCGCGCGAAATCATCGGCAAGGACGCGCGCCCCTATTGAAATCAGCGCGACAGAAACCGGCGGCGCATCTCGTCGAACGCTTTTGGTCGGGCATGATCAGCCAGCGCACGCTTAATTTCGAGCGCGCATTGGCGCGGATCATGGTCTGTTGTATCGACGGTGAAGTCGTAGATCGCATCATGGTGCGCGAACCGCGCTGAACCACGATCCCAACCCGCATGGCGATCGCCGCGCGCGATCTCGCGCCGCGCACCCTCCGCATCCGAGACGTAGACGCCCACGAAGAACACGCGGTACGAATCAAAAATCTCCAACGCTTGCAACAGCCAGTCGCGTTTCCAGATCACGTCATCAGCGACCACCTTGAAACCCAGATCGAGGAATTGACGAATTCCCCGATAGCGGCCCTCCATGACCCGATCGAGGATCGGTCCCGGCGTGACTTTGAAATATTCCAGGCCGTCCTCGATGGTTACATCCCACGAGTAGTAGTCTGGCTCAACGCGATTGAGATCGAGCTGGCGCGGAGGGAGCGTAAACCAGAACGCGTCGATGCCGAGCAGCAGGTAACACTCCTCCATCGCATCCTGTAAGGCTTTTCCCAGCGTGGTTTTGCCCGCACTCGATCCGCCATTGAGTATGATCAGGGTTCCTTGGTTCATGATCGCCACTTCCCGATGGTTGCGAATATTGGACTACCGGCATTGGCCGATTCAATGGTCAATGCTATGCAACCATGATGCTTTCGCCTTATCGGATACTCGATCTAACCAACGAGCGCGGCTTGCTGTGCGGCCAGATCCTCGGCGATCTCGGCGCCGATGTAATCAAAGTCGAACCGCCTGGCGGTTCCTCGGCGCGCCGCATCGGGCCGTTCTTTCAGGACCAGCCGGATCCGAATCGCTCGCTCTACTGGTGGTCGTATAATCGAAACAAACGGAGCATCACGCTCGATGTCACGCGCGGCGAGGGCCGCGAGATTCTTTTGCGCCTCGCAAAGAATGCGCATTTTTTGATTGAGTCCGATAGTCCCGGCTATCTCGCATCCTTGGGTCTGGGCTACCAGCATCTGGCCGCCACCAATCCCGCGCTGATCGGCGTTTCTATCACACCATTCGGACAGGACGGCCCCAAAGCGAGCTACGCGGACAGCGATTTGGTGATTCTCGCGGCGGGTGGGCCGCTGGTCCTGACCGGCGACGATGATCGCGCTCCAGTGCGGGTCAGCGTGCCGCAAGGCTACTTGCACGCGTGCGCTGACGCAGCGGTCGGCACGCTGGCAGCGCATCATGAGCGATGTTTCTCGAGACTGGGCCAGCACGTCGATATATCGGCCCAGCAATCGCTCGCGCTCGCCACGCAATCGGGGATCCTTGCCGCACCACTCGACGCTGATCAATATCGCCGCGCCGCCGGCGGGGTGAAATCGGGTGCGATGACGGCGCAACTTCTGTGGCCCGCGAAGGACGGCTGGATTTCGTGCACGTTTCTGTTCGGCACCGCGCTTGGCGTTTTCACCGTCAAGCTGATGCGCTACCTCGCGGAGCAGGGATGGTGCGACGAGGCGACGGGCCACAAAGACTGGATCGGATTCGGCGCGGCGCTCGCCAGCGGCGCGGAGCCGATGTCCGAATACCATCGTGCCTGCGAAATCCTGTCGTCATTCACCTCGAGCCATACCAAGGCCGAGTTGCTGCGTTTCGCGATCGAAAAAGGTTTTTTGTTCGCGCCCGTGTCGACCATCGAGGACGTCGTCGATAGCCCGCAACTTCGCGCGCGCGATTATTTTCAGGAGGTTGAGCATCCTGAACTTGGGCGCTCCTTCCGTTATCCGGGACCGTTCGTGAAATTCAGCGAATCACCGATTCAGTATCGCCGGCGTCCGCCACTCATCGGCGAACACAACCACGAGATCTATTGCGACGAGTTAGGGATGTCGGATCGCAACTTGGCGGAACTACAAGAGCGAGGAATCATCTGATGGCGCGGTTACCGCTCGAAGACGTTAAAATCCTCGATTTCATGTGGGTGATGGCCGGCCCGGCGGGGACTCGGATGCTCGCCGACTATGGCGCGGTTATCGTGCGTATCGAGTCGCCCACGCGGGTCGACACCGCGCGCACGCTGGCGCCCTATCAGAACAATCAGATCGGGCCCGATGCGTCGGGGCTGTTCAGCAATTGCAACGCGGGCAAGTTCGGTATCACGCTCGATATCGGAAATCCGCGCTCGCGCGAGGTCATCTCCGATCTAGTCAAATGGGCCGACGTGGTCACCGAGTCCTTCTCTCCCAAGGCGATGCGCGCGTGGGGGCTGGGTTATCCGGCGCTTCGCAAGATCAAACCCGACATCATCATGCTGAGCTCCTGCCTGATGGGACAGACCGGTCCGCTCGCGAGTTTCGCCGGTTTTGGAAATCTCGCGGCCGCGATTTCCGGCTTCCACAATCTCACCGGATGGCCCGATCGGCACCCGGCCGGACCATTCGGTGCGTACACCGACTACGTTTCGCCGCGCTTCACCGCCATCGCGATTATGGCCGCGCTCGAATACAAACGCCGAACCGGCAAAGGCCAGTACATCGACCAGTCGCAGGCCGAAGCCTCGCTACATTTTCTCACCCCTGCGTTGCTGGATTACAGCGTCAACGGCCGAACCAACATTCGCGCAGGCAATAGCGATCTCCAATTCGCGCCGCATGGCATCTATCCGTCGAAGGGCGAGGATCGCTGGGTCGCGATCGTATGCAAGACCGACGACGACTTCATCGCGCTTTGCGATGTGATGAAGCGTCCTGAGTTGGCGCGCGACGCGCGTTTCAAAGCGCTGTCGAATCGACACCAGAACGCGGCGGCTCTGGATGAGATCATTTCGAATTGGAGTCGCGAGTTGGAACCACGCGAGGCCGAAAGTCTCTTGCAAGCGCGATCGATCCCGGCGCATGCGGTGCAGAACAGCGCCGAGTACTACACCGATCCTCAAGTCGCGCATCGCGGCCATTTCGTGGAGCTACCACATCCGGTCTACGGCAAGACGATCGTCGAGGGCGCGCGCGCGAAACTCTCGCGCACTCCTGCGCAGACGCGGCGCGCGGCGCCCACGCTGGGCCAGGACAATCAGTACGTCCTGGAAAAAATCCTCGGCTACAGCGAAGAGCAAATCGGCGAAATCGTTGGATCGGGCGTGCTTGGATAGCCTCTGGGAGAAATGGCGGCTGCCGACTTCTTAAAAAAGGTGCCGGCCGCCATCCACGCGGAGGCATTCGCCGGTCACGAACTCCGTCTCGATGAGAAACAGCGCGGCGCGCGCGATCTCCTCGGCGCCGCCCCAGCGGCGCAGCGGCGTCGCCTCGATGACCCGCGCGGTCTCCTCGGGCGTGATGTCCGGTGGCGCGAGGATGGGTCCCGGCGCGATCGCGTTGACGAGGATCTCCGGCGCCAGCTCGAGTGCGAGGCTCTGGGTCAGGGCCGCTACCGCGGCCTTCGACGTATAGTACGGGACATACCCTTTGTAGCGCGGCCGCCCGCTAATCGGCAGCCAGTCGCTGATGTTGACGATGCGCCCCACACCCCCGCTTTTCATGACCCGCGCCGCATGGATGGAAAACAGGAACGCGCTCTTCGCATTCGAATCGATCGCGTCGGTCCACTGCGCCTCAGTAGGGTTTGGCGTCTTGATGTAGGTCGAGGCCATGTTGACGAGGATATCGAGCCGTCCCAGCGATTTGATGGTCTCGTTCACCACTGCTTCAATCTGGTCCGCGTTACGCGCATCGGCCTGCACCGCAATCGCATTGACGCCTGCCGCCTTCGCGGCGGCCACCGTTTTGTCCGCCGATTCGCGCGAGGAGTGATAGAGCATCGCCAGCGCGCATCCACGCTTCGCCAGCGTATCCGCAACGACCTGCCCGATTCGCGCACCGCCGGTGATGAGCGCCACTTTATCTTTCGGATCCATACCCCATCATCTCAGTCCGCGCGATGAGCCGCAAAACGCAGGCGCGTGTAATCGGCGGTCCATTTACCACTGCTGTCGCATAGCTGAGGCCGCAGGGCCTCGCGCACCTCGTCGATGAACGCCGGGCGATCTTCGGGGACCAGCTTCGAGGTGAAGCTTTCCGCGAAAGTCTCGAGCCAACCCGACACATCGCCGGGGAGCGGCGTCGGGCGCGGAATCAGCGCGATGTACTTGATAGTGAAGCCACCGTTGATCAGGCGTTCGGAATATTCCTCGACCGTGGGAAAATACCACGGCGCCGCGCCCGCACCATCGAGGCCGCGGCGATTGAGCGCATCGACCAGCGCGGTGCGAATCTTTTCGACGCAGCGATGGCCACCCAGCTCGGCGACGAAGCGTCCATGCGATTTGAGCGCGCGCTTCACGCCGGCAATCACGTCGTCAGGATGGCGCATCCAATGCAACGCGGCGTTGCTGAACACGGCGTCGAACTCGTTGGTGAAGGTGAGATGCTCCCCATCCATGACATGCGCATCGAGGCCCATCGCGCGCGCACCGCGAATTTGCGGCTCACTCGCATCGACGCCGACCACCTCGCATCCCATCGCGACCAGCTTCGCGGTCAGCGCGCCGTCACCACATCCGAGGTCAAGGACGCGCTCGCCCGGCCGCGCGGCCAGCAGCTCGACCACCGGCATACCCAGGTCGGAGACGAAACGTGCGTTGCGCGCGTAGCGATCGGGATCCCAGGTTTGAGGGCTTTCTATTTCTTTCATCGGCCACGCCTCCAATGTCGTCATGACTCTATACCGATCTTAATACTTAACTAGTGTTAATAGTTGGATGTGCTGAAGGAGGCAAGAGCGCAAATGAGATTTCGCCTCTTCGCTCCTGCTATACCAAGCTTCAGGCTTCGACTATTTTAGTCGCTCGTGCGCAGGAATTTTCCGCGCAACATCGCCTGAGGAGATCGAAGCACAATGCCTTACGCCCAAGGCCGTATCTTCAACGACGCCGATAGCCATGTGATGGAAACGCGCGATTGGATGACGCGCTATGCCGACCCTGGCATCCGCGAGCGCCTCGCGCCGCTGGATCTGACCTCGGGTGGCATCGCTTACCAGGTCGAGCAGGCGGTCAGCGCGGCGGAGAAGCGCAAGAGCGATCGCGAGGCGGTCGCAGAGGCCGAGACCAACCTCATGCTATACAAAGGATGGAAGGCGCTGGGCGCGTTCGATCCCACCGAACGGACCCATGCGCTCGATCTGCTCGGCTTCAATCGGCAGCTCGTCTTCACGACGTTCGCGCTGTCGCATTTCTGGGGAATCTTCAAACGCGGCGAAGCTGATCCGAATGTCGTCTATGGCGGGGCACGTGCACACAATCGCGCCATCGCGGAATTCTGCGCCGGCGATAAGCGCCTGATGGCCGTCGGTTTCGTGCCGCTCGACAATGCCGATCTCGCAGTGCGCGAAATCGACGAGGCGATCGCGCTCGGATGCGCGGCGATTCATATCCCGTCGGTGCCCCCGGAAATTTCGCCGACCCACCCGAAGTACGACGGCGTGTGGGCGCGACTTCAGGATGCCGATGTTCCTTTCATGCTGCATGTCGGCGGCGGCGGAATGCCGTTTCCCAAAGCATTTTTCAAAAACGATCGCCCGGTGACCGATTTTCTCGGCGGCGGCGAAAATTTCCATTCCAAGGATTTCATGGTCGGGCACTACGGACCCGAGACGTTTCTCTCCGCGATGGTGCTCGACGGCATCTTTGAAAAGTTTCCGCGCCTGCGCGGCGGATGTATCGAGCAGGGCGCGATGTGGATTGTGCCGTGGCTGAGGCGCCTCGACATTTCGCAGGACACTTTCGTGCGCACCGAGCCATCGTTGCGCCTGCCGATGAAGGCATCGGACTACGTGCGCCGCCAGCTCAAGTTCACGCCGTATCCGCATGAGCCGGTCGGATGGATCATCGAGCAGGCCGGCCCCGAGCTTTGCTTGTTTTCATCGGACTACCCGCATATCGAGGGCGGGCGCAATCCGCTCAAGCGGTTCGAGAATTCGACGGTCGCCATCGATGAGGACGCGAAGCATCGGTTCTACACCAGCAACTTCGTCGAGATGATGGGCACGCGGGCAGCATAATCTGAATGCCTCGCAAGTGGTGGCAGGACGCGGTCTTCTACCAGATCTATCCGCGCAGTTTCGCGGATGCGAATGGTGACGGCATCGGCGACCTCGATGGCATCATCGCGCACCTCGACTATCTGTCGTGGCTCGGCATCGATGCGGTCTGGCTGAGCCCCATCAATCCGTCGCCATTGAGGGATTGGGGTTACGATGTCAGTGACTACCGCGACGTGCATCCCGACCTCGGAACGCTGGCGAGCTTCGACCGGCTGATTTCGGAGGCTCATCGGCACCGCATCCGCGTCGTGCTCGACCTGGTACCAAATCACACCTCGGATCAGCATCGATGGTTCCTCGAATCGCGATCCTCGCGGAGCAATCCGAAACGCGATTGGTACATTTGGCAGCGCGGGCGCGGCGATGGTCCCCCGAATAACTGGAAGAGCACCTTTGGCGGCTCGGCGTGGGAATTCGATCAGGCCAGCGGCGAATGGTACCTGCATTCGTTTTTGCGTGAGCAGCCCGACCTCAACTTCCGCAATCCCGAGGTCGTCGAGGCGATGCACGAGGTCATTCGCTTCTGGCTCGACCGCGGCGTCGACGGCTTCCGCGTCGATGTGATAGCGCAGATGATCAAGGACTCGCAGTTTCGCGACAACCCAGAAGTGCCTGCGGGACAGCATCTATCGCAACTGGAGCGGCTTGCCTATGAACAGTGCTACTCCTCCGATCAGCCCGAAGTGCACGACATCATTCGAGGCTTTCGGCGCGTGCTCGACGGCTATCGCGATCGCATGATGGTGGGTGAGGTGTGGCCTCAGGATCCGCGCTCACTTGCGGATTATCTTCGGCCCGATGAGTTGCAGCAGGCATTCAACTTTCGCTTTCTGTTCTCGCCGTGGAAGGCGGACGCGTTTGGCGCGCGTATCGAAGACGTCGAATCATCGCTCGGTACCGAGGCGTGGCCGACCTACACGCTCTCGAACCACGATTTCCCGCGTCACATCACACGCTATGGCGCGATCGATGCCGAGGCTCGCGCGCGGATGGCTGCCGTGCTCCTCCTGACGATGCGCGGCACGCCCTTCATCTACTATGGCGAGGAAATCGGGATGCGCGATGTCGAGATTCCCGCCGATCGCAAACGCGACCCGGTCGGGCGCGACGGATGCCGCACGCCGATGCAGTGGAATGCCTCGCGCCACGGCGGCTTCACGACCGCATCGGAGGCGTGGCTGCCGATCGGCGACGCCCACGCAATCAATGTGGAGAAACAGCGTGGCGACGCATCCTCGATGCTGTCGCTGTATCGACGGATGATTCATCTGCGTAAGACGAACCGGGCGCTATCGGAGGGGACCTATCGCACCGAGGCGAACGCACCCAACGATTGCCTCGTCTTTCACCGCGAAACACCGAGTGAGCATTTGATGGTGGTGCTGAATTTTGCAGACGAGCCACGTCGTATCGAGATGGAGCACTCCTCGATTCTGTTGAGCACGACCAACCGCAACGGCACCGTGAGCGGCAAAGTCGACCTCGCACCCAACGAAGGCGTGGTGCTGGAAGTCGCGTAACGATTGCGCGAGGTGTGAGGCCTCCCCTACATTTCGATCATGCATAAGCCGCGCTTTTTCGATTGTTTCGCAATGGCGAACGATTTCGCCGACGAGTCCGCATTCGGCGCTTTCATTAATGGTATACGTAGGCCCTTTCAGCCCGACTATGTCGAGCCGAAGTGGCCGCGCGACCGCGTCGTCGATATCAAGCACATCAAGTTACAGGTCGGGCTCGACTTCAAGACGCGGCGCATTATCGGCACCGCGACACATACTCTGGCCGCGATTCTCGATGGACTTGAGAAACTGGAATTCGATGCGGCCGAGATGGAAATCAGCGCGGTGCGCGTCGGTGGCGAGCCCCATTCGTTCGAACATAGCGATGAGAAATTGCGCATCCCTCTCGAGCGCGCGCTGCATGCGGGCGACGAAGTCGAAGTTGCGATTGATTATTCCGCGCGGCCTCGGCGCGGACTGTACTTCGTCGGACCCGATGCCGGCTATCCAGACAAGCCGCTGGAGGCATGGACGCAGGGTGAGGATGAGGACTCGCGCTACTGGTTCCCCTGTTATGACTATCCCAACGATCGCGTGACCAGCGAAGTGGTCGCGACGGCGCCCGAAACTTTCACCGCGGTTTCCAATGGCGAACTGCTGTCGAACAACGTCAATCGCGCGGAGCACACGCGCACCTTTCATTGGCGCCACGACGTGCCGCACTCGTCGTATCTGATAAGCCTCGCGGCGGGCGAGTTCGTCGAGCTTCGCGACTTTGCAGGCAACACTCCGGTCACCTACTACTGCCGCGCGGGCCGCGAGGACGATGCGCGGCGCGCGTTTGGTAACACCCCCCGCATGATCCAGTTCTTCGAGAAAGCGATCGGCGTGCCTTACCCATACGCCAAGTATGCGCAAGTCGCGGTCGCCGATTTCATTTTCGGCGGAATGGAAAATACTTCCGCAACCACGCAGACCGCGGACACGATGCACGATGCGCGCGCGCATTTGGATTTTTCCAGCGACCCGCTGGTCGCGCATGAGCTGGCGCATCAATGGTGGGGCGATTTGCTGACCTGCCGCGACTGGTCGCACGCCTGGCTCAACGAGGGTTTCGCCACTTACTTCGAGGCGCTGTGGTGCGAGGAGGATAAGGGCGCCGACGAGTTCGCATGGAACCTGCGCCAGGACCGGATGGCAATCATCGACGAGGATTCGCGCTCCTACCGGCGTCCCATCGTCACCAACAAGTATCGCGCGCCGATCGAACTGTTCGACCGCCATCTATATGAGAAGGGCAGCCTTGTCCTGCATATGCTTCGGCGTACGGTCGGCGACGAGTTGTTTTTCAAGTCGCTCAACCTCTACTGCACGCGCCATCGTGGCCACAATGTGATTACGCAGGACCTGCAGCGCGCCTTCGAGGATGCGACCGGACGCAATCTGGATTTCTTTTTCGATCAGTGGGTTTACAAAGAAGGCCATCCGGAGCTGGAGATTTCGAGCAGCTACGATGACAAGCAGAAGCTGGCGAGCGTGACCATCAAGCAGACCCACAAGACCTCGGACACGACGCCGCTATTTCGTTTTCCGATCACGATCGCGCTGATGGATGCGGACGGCAACGAAGTGCGCCATCAGGTGGAGATCAAAGAGAAGGACAACATTTTCCATTTGCCCGCCGAATCTGCTCCGAAGGCGGTTCGCGTCGATCCCGGCTTCGATGTGCTCAAGACCTTCAAGCATAAGCGCGGGCGCGAGGCGCTCGAGAAGGTTCTCCAGCATGCACCCGAAGCGATCGGTCGTGCCGAGGCCGCGCGCGAGTTGGGCCGCGAAGCAAGCCCGAAGGCCGTCGCGGCGCTTCGCGAGGCCATGCTCAATGACAAATTCTGGGGCGTGCAGGCCGATGCGGCCACCGCGCTCGGCACTGTCAGGACCTCCGACGCCCGCGACGCGCTTGTCGAAGGCCTCGCGCTCACACATCCGAAGGCTCGTCGCGCCGTCGCTCGCGCGCTAGGAGAATTTCGTGGCGATGTCGATGCCGCGGCAGCCCTCGCCGGCGTTTTGGAAAAAGGCGATCCGAGCTACTTCGTCGAATCGGAGGCCGTGTACGCGCTCGGCCGCACCCGCGATAAGAATGCGTTTCCACATCTGCAATCGGCGCTGACCAGGGACTCGTACCTCGAGACGGTGCGCGCCAATGCGCTTGGGGGCATGGCGGAGCTGCGCGACGAGCGAGGCATCGAGGTGGCACATCAATGGTGCGCATACGGCAAACCGCCGCGCGCGCGGGTCGCAGCGATCGGCGCGTTGGCGAGATTTGCGAAGCTCAATGAAAGCCACCGCGACGCGATCGTGGATTTTCTAATGCCGCTGGTCGACGATCCCGAGTTCATGGTGCGGATGCGCATCCCCGGCGCCTTCGAGGAAATCGGCGACGCGAGCGCGGTCGAAGCGCTGCGCCGGTTGCTCGATCGCGAGCTCGATGGCCGTATACGTCGCCGAACCCAGAACGCGATCGATGCGATACTCGCGGGGCGCAGTCGCATCGAGGAGGGCAATCGGTTGCGCAGCGAGATGGACAAACTTCGCGAGGATAGTCGCAAGCTCAAGGAGCGCCTCGACAAGCTGGAGGCAGTGAACCAATCCAAGACCTGATCGAGGTAGTCATCGGAGCAGGCTCGCATGAAGCTGCGACAAGCTGCGGAAATGTTTGATGAGTAGCAGCGCACCAGCGAGGCTGATTGCAGCGCTCACTCTGGCCACGGCAGCGATTCTCGTCGCCCGCACGGCGTCGCTGGCGCAGTCGTGGAGCGGAACGCCTTACTGTGACACTTACGAATATCTCTGCGCCGAAAATCACTACAATTATCTGAACGGCCAGCGTATCGGGCATGATGAGCCGGCGTTGCTGTTCTATTCCAGCACCCCGGGTTCAGGTAACTCCGCGATCTACAATCTGACCCTGCCGAAGGATCCGCCGAGGTTGCCGAAGCAGAACGGTACTGGCGGGACCTTCAGCTTCCAGTTAAATGCGGCGTTCTGGCTCGGGATGGTGATGTGCGATACGCAATCGTTTCCCGAATTTACCAACACTTGCGTCCCCGACAGCGACGCCAATATTTTTGCCAGCCCTGACCCCGAGGCCGCCGACTACATTGGCAAACATGCGGGCGCTGCGTACATGGAATTGCAGTTTTATCCACCGGACTGGGCAACTTCGTATTGCGGCACCCATTGGTGCGCCGCGCTCAACATCGACAGTTTCAACTTCGATCCAAACAAAAACCTGCAGAACAACAGCCAATGCTTGAGTAGTGTTGGCCGCGAGAGCGCCAATTTTGCCCTCGTCACCAAGAACGGAAGGGCCGATTACCCAGCGGGCCCGCTTCATGTCGAGCACTTTGCGCACGATCAAGCCAATGTTTTGCTGATGAACGACAAGGACAACATCACCGTCGACATGCATGACACCACCGATGGCTTCGAGGTGGTGATTTACGACAACAGCACCCATCAAAAGGGTTCGATGCAGGCGAGCGTCGCGAATGGCTTCGCGCAGGTGAAGTTCGCGCCCAACGATTCGACCTGCACCAGCACGCCGTATGCGTTCCACCCGATGTATGCGACCTCCGCGCTTAACACCGTTCTCGGATGGGGAGCGGATACTTTCAACGTCGCGTTCTCCGAAGAGCTCGGTCATTTCGATTACTGCAGCTCGGTGGACGCTGAAGGCAACTGCACGCAACCGGGAAAGAACGAACCCGATGATGTTGAATGCATTGCGCCCAGCGGCTTGCGGGGGATCAAGATCGGAGGATGCCTCGCCGATGACCTCGACTTTGACGGTGTCTCCTACAACCTCAACTGGCCGGGCACCAACCCGGCCACCGATGCGAAGTTTCATCCGACGACGATTGCCTTCGCGAGCCCGCTTTTTAGTCCTGCGACGGCGGGGACGCTCGCCAATTACGACATGACGACATTCGAAGCTGACATGCCGGCGATTGAGTCTTCATGCAACACGAGCACCGGGACGGGATGCACCAATCCTCCTGCGGGAGCGGCGTTTTATCCATTCTACAGCATCGGAATTGGCAAGAATGACGGGTGCGTCTGGCAATACGGCGGCGCAGGGATCACCGGAACCACCAATACCTTCGGCGACGTGAATCAGTACGGGAATCTGCTCGCGTTGAACTTTCCCCTCAACGGCGTCACCACCAGCAGCTTCGAGGTTTTTCGCGGCACGCCGCAGAGCAATCCGTGCGAGGCGCCGCTTCCGTCGCTTACGCTGCCGACGCAGCCGATCTCTTTCGGGAAGGTACGCGAAGGGAGAACCAGCAGCGTCAAGCCTCTGAAGATCGCGAACTCGAGCGCGTTTCCGATCACGCTGTTCAACCTCGCGCTGCCGAGCGACTATCACCTCGCCACCGGGAAGCAGACGACCTGCCCGAATCCGGGGATGCTCGCACCTGGGAGCAAATGCCAATACGGGATTAGGCTGACGCCCTCGATGCGCGGACCCGACAACGGGATCGCGACGATTTCGAGCAACGCCGGCAACGGGGCTTCGATCAGCCTGATCGGTAACGGCAAGTAGACTGATTCCTGAGTAGCATTTTTGGCCTCGCATCGAGATAATCGGGCGATTTATTTGGTGCTCGCTGGCGTGCGCGATCGGTAATTCGCGCTCCCTCAAACCTTATCGACGAGAGGACTTATCCATGTTGCAAACCCAATTAAAAAAATTCCGAGACTTCGCGATCAAGGGCAATGTAGTCGACATGGCGATTGGAATCGTGATCGGCGCTTCATTCGGGAAAATCGCGACCTCGCTCGTAAATGACATCATCATGCCGCCCGTCGGGTTGCTCTGCGGCAAGGTCGACTTCAACAGCCTGTTCATCAGCCTCGATGGCAAAACCTACGCCTCGCTCGATGCGGCGAAAAAAGCCGGCGCGGCTACCTTTAACTACGGCGCGTTCATCAACAACGTGCTGGACTTCCTGATCGTGGCGTTCGCAATGTTCATCATCGTGCAATGGTATCAGTCGATGGCTGGTCGCTTTGAAACGCCGGTCCCAGTCGAGCCGCCCAAGGTCAAGGACTGTCCCTACTGCTTGTCGACGATTGCGATGGCGGCCTCTCGATGCCCGAATTGCACCTCGCAGCTTGATCAGCCGCAGGCGGCCTGATTTGTCGTTACCCGAATCGCTTGCTCTAAGGCGCGGAAAAATGCGAGGGAGGGATACAGGAAGACCGACCGGGAGAGCCCGATGGCAAAAAAAATCGCCGCATGTCTGACCTTCGACTTCGATGCGATCTCTCTGTGGCTCGGCGGATTTCATGCGAAATCGCTCAGCGCCATTTCGCGCGGCGAGTTTGGCCGCGTCGGCGCCCTGCGCCTGCTCGCGATGCTGCGTGAGTCGAAAATTCCCTCCACCTGGTTCGTGCCGGGCCATAGCGCGGAAACCTATTCGGAGATCGCGAGACAGATTGCATCCGAGGGTCATGAAATCGGCAATCATGGCTATTTCCATTCCCATCCAAAGAGCCCCGAGGACGAAGAGCGCATCCTGATTCGTGGCAACGACGTCCTGGAGCGCGTGACCGGCAAGCGTCCGCTCGGCTTTCGCTCGCCGGGCGCGGGACTCAGCTTCAACATGGTCAGCCTCCTGCTCAAGCATGGATTTCTTTATGACTCGAGCCTGATGGGCGATGACTTCACGCCGCACTACATGCGCGTCGGTGATCAGGCACCAGCCGATGCGCCCTACCAATTCGGGCAACCTATCGACGTGGTCGAGATACCGTTCACGTGGGGCCTCGACGATTTTCCCGCGTTCGAGTACGTGACCAGCCGCGGTGGGATCCAGCAGGGACTGTCCTCGCCGTCGGCAGTTTACGAAATCTGGGCGGGGGACTTCGATTATCTGTACGACCGGGTTGGCGAAGGCGTGTACACGCTGACGATGCATCCGCAGGTGATCGGACGTGGCCATCGACTGCTGATGCTGGAGAGGCTCCTGGCGCACATTCGTAGCCGGCCCGGCGTCAGCTTCGTCACCATGGCGGAGGTCGCGAGCGAGTTTCGCCGCGCGCATCCGCTTCATGGCTAACTAATTGTAGGAATGAACGGTCATCAGTAGCTGGCGAATGACGGCGAGGAGTCGCTGGATGTCGATCGGCTTGTGCACGATCTCGGTCACGTCGATATCGCCCGCCGACTGAAACGCGGTGATCACGATTACCGGTACCATCGCGAAACGGGCGTCCCTGGTCTGCTCGCGCCGGAACTGCCATCCGTTCATCACCGGCATCTGGAGGTCGAGGATGATCAAGTCCGGCAGAGGCTCGTTGCGCAGATACTCGAGCGCTTCCCGACCATTGGCGGACAGCGCGACCTGATAACCCTCGAGGTCGAGGATGTCTCCTAGGGCGGCGCGTGCGCCTTCGTCGTCCTCGACGACAAGTAGTTTTGCGCTGTCATTTGTCTGTGCGAACGCCATATCACAGCCTTCGGGAAATCCAAGCCAAAGCGGCGCGGATATAGGGGGTTCCCGCGCGCAACCTCACGTCTATGCGTCGTTTGCGTACGATAACTAAGTTATCTCAGATGTAACTCTAGATAACAACCCGGGTATCGAAGCGCCTACTCTATACCTGACGCTGCGGCTGGCGGTGTTATTCGTTCAAGCTGTGAAGCAGATAGCCCCCGAGGTCCGGGGAATACTCACCCTCCAGCGTATCGGCGGTGTCGCGATCCTTGGGTGGATCAATTTTTCTCCCCCTATAGGTGAACGGGAAGGCGCTTTTTTGTTGCGAGATCATCCGTACTCCAACGATCTTGTGGTTCTCCTTGAACGCGAATGACAGCGATATCGTGTCGAGCGCCACCGCCTGCCCCGCTGCATAGGCGCGCGCATCGGTGAAGTTCAGCTGCGGCATCTCCTCGTGGAAATAGACCTTGCGAGTACCTTCCGCGCCCGATGGCATCCCATCCTCATCGGACTTGGTGATCACCGTGAACTCACCGACGTAGGTAAAGTTGTGAGAGGGAACACCCTCGCTGCCCTCCATGTGTGGAAACGGCCATTGATGCAGTTCGCCAATGAGGTGGCCCTTCGTGCGGCCGGGTTCGAAGGTCAGCAACAGGATTGGGTCGCTGACATGAAACATTTCTTTTTGGACCGCTTCGGGGATGGTAGGCGGCGGATAGACGAAGCCGCATCCGGCAGAGAGTCCGAGCGCGGTGACGAGAATAAGTAAAATGGCGAATTGTGGATGGAGATGTGGTCGGAAGCGGTAACGGTGCATCAGGAGTTCGGGCCCTTTCGAATTTCAGTTTGAAGGTTTCAGTATGCCGCCTCGAGCAGCCGATCGAGATCCTCGCGGGTGACTTCGCGATCGACCGTATGGGATCGGTTCACTTCGTGCAGCACCGTCTCCGCGATACGAGACAATTGCGAATGCGGCACTTCAACGTCCCGGAGGCGGCTCGGGACCTCGAATTGGCGAATGAACTGCGCGACTCGATCGGCGCATTCGTAGGCGCTCAAACGAGGATTTTTCTCATCGAAACGGATTCCGAATCCTTCCGCAATAGGACCGAACCGCTCGGGCGAAATTCCCGCCATGAAGCGCATCGCATGCGGCAAGGTGATGCACGAAGTGAAGCCGTGCGGCACGTCCCAGGTCGGTCCAATCTGATGTCCCAGGGCATGCGAGATGCCCATGCGGGTGTTGAGCGCGCCGAAGATCGACATCCATGCCGCAATCTGACATTGCCCGCGATGGTATAGCTCGTCTTCGCCGGCGGTTTGCAGCGAAGGTTTCAGATGATCGTTCAATAGCTTGATGGCACGTGCCGACATCGCGTCACTGATCAGGTTATGCCGATTCGAGTAGGCCCCTTCGATCGCGTGATCGAGCGCCCGCATCCCGGTGCCGGCCCATAGCCAAGCCGGGGTTTCCAGCGTCAGCTCGGGATCGAGAATCACCGCGCGCGCTTGCAGTCGTGGGTCGCCGACCCCACCCTTCTCGCGCGTCTCCTCGTGCGTCATGCCGGCGAAGGGAGTGAACTCGCCGGCGGAAAGCGTGGTCGGGATCGCGATTTCCGGAAAGTCCGCATCGGGATTGATCGGCGCCGGTGACCCATAAAGATCGATGCCGCCGGGAAGCTTCCCGCCCAGCAACACATTCGCCGCGTCCTTGGCGGTATCGTTGGGAGTGCCGCCCCCGAAGGTGATGAACGAATCGGCCTCGAGACGGCGAGCCTCGGCGATCAGCGCCTCGACGGTCTTTGACGGCACGTGCTGCGAGGTCTCCGCAAACACTCCCACCAGCGCGGAGCCCGCGGCCGCTTTCACCTTGTCTAGCAGCCTCGATTTGCCGAGGGTCTTACCGGTAACAATCAGGGCGCGTTTGGCATTGCGCTTCGCGAGCTCGCGCGACAACAGGCCAACCTTGCCCGGGCCATAGAGGACGTTTTCGAGCCTGGTGAAATTGTATTCGCCGATGATTGGACGCATCGCCATTCTCCTTGTCGCTCCCGCCTGAACTGAACGACAACGGGATCAAGCATGTGCCATTCGGAAGAATTTTTCGACCCCCGGGGACGTAGGAGACTCAACCGCAATCAACGGGGTTCCGGAGCTCACCCTACAGTCGGTATCTCTTGGCTACACTCAGATAACGCATGATGTTACGCTCGACGCCGTGGGGCATCGCAACCTTTCGCGTATCGGAACCGCGCTGATTGCGTCGGCGCTAACGCTGAGCGCTAGCGGATGCTGGCTCTATGCACTTCAGTATGCGCCCCAAGTGCTCGGAACCAGCGTGCAACTCGCATCTGCGGCGGTTGGAGCGGCGCAGAAACCGGTCGACGATTCCCCTGGCGTGATCGAGTTACGCAAGGACGCAACCGGTTCTCCCGAGTATCGCGAGTTGCGGATTGATTTCACCAATTCCGACGCGCGCTGGACCCCGGTGGTCGAATACGACACTGCGGCCGACGGATGGCGCCCGGCGGAACATTTCCTCGAGATGAATTTCTCGCCGCCACTGCCCTCGGTAATCGCTATCGATCACACCACCTATCTCGCGTATGCGCCCGCCTTGACCAAGTCCCCCGATGACGAGGAGCAACTGAAGCAATTCGATCGAAGTTTTGGTGATCCGGTCGGCACCTTCAACTGGAACGGCCGCGTCTATCAGTATTCACTGCCACAGGCCCTTCCTCCGTTGAGAATGGACTAACCTCTGGGCGATGGATTTGCCACAATCTCGCGGCAGGAATAACAAGGCGAGGATTGGCGGCAGAAACACCCAATCTTGGACTAAATATGAAAACTACCGATGAATTGGTGCGTGAACTTGCCGACCGCGAAGCCATCCGCAATCTTCCGATCCGCTACTGCGACTGTATCTCGCGAGATGATCTGGAAGGCATGGTGAGTCTCTTCACCGAAGATGGCACTTTCGCCGTCAAAGATCCCGAAAATGAAGTCGTGACGCGGGGCCGCACGCAACTTAAGAAAATGTATGAAAATCTGATCAAGGAGACCCGCCCGCGGCCATACACCCACACCCATCTAATCGAGTTGCGTGGCGCGAACAGCGCAACCGGCCGATGCTACGTCGAGTTGCGCACCGCGAAGCTCGAGATGGAATGGCTTGGCTCAGGCTATTACGAAGACGAGTACACAAAAGTACACGGGGAATGGAAATTTGCTTCCCGACGCCTCATCGAAATCGGCATGGTTACGCCGTTGAGAACCTTCATGGCGACTTAGCGTCCGTCGAAGAACTCCCTTTGTTAGCGATGCGCTTCGCTGAAAGCCGAATACACCAGCGTGCGAAGTTCGCGACGGATCTGATACGTCGTCGAGGGCATCAGCTGGGTCATGAAAATTGTGATCAGCTCCTCGCGCGGATCGATCCAGAAATACGTCGATGCGGCGCCGCCCCAGAAGTAGTCACCGATGCTTCCAGGCAGCATCGTTCGCGTGGTATCGAGGGTCACGGCGAAGCCCAGGCCAAAGCCCACGCCATTGTAGGTGACTTCGCTGAAGAGCGAGCGCGACAGCGCAGGCAGGTCTTGGCCATCGGGCAGATGATTCAGCGTCATCAGCGCAATGGTTTTGGGACTGAGAATCTGGACGCCATCGAGAGTGCCGCCGTTAAGCAGCATCCGGCAAAAACGCAGATAGTCGGAGGCCGTCGATACCGCGCCACCACCACCTGAGACCATCGAGGGTGGTTGGAGGTAGGGGCTCCTGGCGGGGTCATCGAACAGCATCATCGGGTTCTTCGGAGTGAAGGCGTAACACGCCGCGAAGCGCGACTCCTTTCCGGCCGACACGTGGAAGCCGGAATCGGTCATTCCGAGCGGTTCAAAGATGTGCTCGCGCAAATACTGATCGAATGGCTGTCCGGAGATCCTGCCGACCAGGTATCCGAGCACATCAGTGGAATGCGAATAGTTCCAGGCCGTGCCTGGCGAGAACTCCAGCGGCAGGCCGGCGAGCTTCGCGATCATCCCGTCCAGGGTCTCGCCCGCCAGCCGCTCGCCAACCTGCAACTTGCGATATCCCGCATCGACGTTAGTGGTCTGCTGAAAGCCGTAAGTAAGCCCCGAAGTATGGCGCAAGAGATCAATCATCAGCATCGGGCGCGCGGGCCGCGTGGTGCGATAGGTCTCCATAAAGCCGCCCTGGTAAACACCGAGGTCTTTCCATTCGGGAATCACATTGTGTACGGGCTCATCCAGCGCAGTGAGACCCCGCTCGACCAGCATCATGAAGGCCACGCTGGTGAGGGGCTTGGTCATCGAGTAGAGGCGAAAGATGGTGTCCTCGCGCACCGGCTTCTTGCGCTCGGCATCGGCCATGCCCAGCGCGCTGAAATGGGCGACCTCGCCGCGCCGTGCAATCAGCGTCAAGGCGCCGGGAATCTTGCCGGCGTCGATGTAGCGGCTCTGAAGGAAGCGATCGAGCGTTTCGAGTCGAGACGGTGAAAGACCGGCGGCCTTGGGGTTGGGCATCCTACAAAACCTCTTGAAGGTTTAATAGCGACGCACGGGCACCGCGCACAAGCGCGAAGAAGTAAGGCTAGATGTGGAAATCGGGTCCTGCGGCGACCGGAACAGTGGCGATTAGCTCATTCGCGGACGGCCCGTCGCCGATTTCGACCGCGCGCGCGATCGATTCGAGCAACGTCGACTTCTTGATCGGCTTGCTGACGTGCATGTCGCATCCAGCCTGCTTGGCGCGCCGCACATCTTCTTCGAGAGCCGAAGCGGTCAACGCGATGATGGGAGTATGGTGCGCGTGCTGCTCGGCCTCCCATTTTCGAATCGCACGGATGGCGCTGTAGCCGTCCAGCACCGGCATCTGGATGTCCATCAGGACCAAGTCGAAACTTCCATCGACGAAGCGTTCCACCGCGATCTGGCCGTTCTCTGCCTCGGTGACGGTATAGGAGGTCTTCCTGGTGTAGGCTCGAATCAGCATGCGGTTGTCGGGTGAATCGTCGGCGAGCAGGATTCGCAGGGGACGCTCGGTGGTCTTCCGTTGCGCGGCACTCGGCATCGCCGTCTCGCGAGGCGCCTGACGTGGCATTCGCCGCGCCGCGTTGGCCGTCGCCTGCGCAACTGCCTCGAACAAATCATGCCGCTTGACCGGCTTGATGCAATAATGCTCGATCCCCTTGGCTCGCAGTTGCCGCAGCTTGCCGGCCAGACTGTGGGAGCTGACCAACGCAACCAGGGGCGCGCGAGGCTCCGCGGCACGAATGCATTGGATCGCTTCTAAGCCTTGTCCCGAGCGCATTTCGCAATCGATCAACAACAGTCCGAAGCGTGCCGCACAGCTTCTGGAGGCCTCGAGCAGCGCCAGCGCGGCGGTTTCGCACTCGGCTTCGACGACCGCGCCTCCGCTAGCACGGAGCAAATCAGCCACGATGCTCCGTGAGGTCGCGTTTTCCACATCGACCAGTACCCGCAGCCCGTTCAAATGCGGGGCATCTGCGGGCGAAAGCTTAGCCACCTCGGTTTGCGCGGGTTTCAAATCGGCGGTGAAGATGAACGTGCTGCCCTTGCCGAGTTCGCTCTCGACCCAGACCTTGCCACCCATCAAAGCGACCAGCCGCTGCACGATGGCGAGGCCAAGCCCGCTACCGCCGAATTTCCGGGTGGTCGAGGTGTCGGCCTGGGTGAAAGCCGAAAAAACATTGTCGACTTGATCGGGTGCGATGCCGATTCCGGTGTCGCGTACCGCGAAGCGAAAATTTCCCGGCTTAGCCGCGTCTGGATTGCGCCCTACGGTGACCACCACTTCACCTTGCCTGGTAAACTTGATCGCGTTACCGATGAGGTTGTTCAGGATCTGGCGCAAGCGATAGGGATCGCCCATCAGTATCGGCGCCAGGTCCGGCGCGAATCGCACCGCCAACTCGACTCCCTTCTCATGGGCGCGGACGGCGAGCGTGTCGGCCGCGTGCTCGATCAATTCGATCAGATCGAATTCGACGTTTTCGAGATTGAGCCGCCCACTCTCGACTTTGGCGAGGTCGAGGATGCTATTGATTAGATCCAACAGCGCGTTGCCGTTGCTCAGGATGGTATCGAGATAACGCCGCTGCTCGGAGTTGAGTTCGCTTTCGCCCATCATATCCGCCATCCCGAGGATGGCGTTCATCGGGGTACGGATCTCATGCGACATGGTGGAGAGGAATTCGGACTTGGACTTCGATGCGGCCAATGCCGCCTCGCGCGCTGCGACTAAATCGGTGATGTCACGGGCGACCGACAGCGCGCAGGGACGCCCCTCGAGGCTGAGGGTCGAGGCGGAAATCAGAACCGGGAGCGTACGCCCCTGCCGATCGGCAACATTCATCTCATGATTGCGGACCTCGCGGCCCTCCATCAGCATCGCGAAGAATTTGCCCTGCCGCACCGGATCCACTGGAGGAACCAGCTCGCCGAAGGTCTTGCCGAGAATTTCGCCGCGTGAGTAACCGATGGTCCTGGTCAACTCGCGGTTGACCTCGATGATGGTCTGATCGGTCAGGTCGATCAGCGTGACATTGTCGAGGCTGGCATCGAAGATCGCGCGCAACATCGCTTCGTTCTTGCGCAGTTTCCGTTCGGCGGCCTTGAGGTCCGAGATATCGCGCGTCACGCCCAGACAACAAAGCCGTCCATCGATTTCGGCGAGCACTCCCGAGGTGAGGCAGGTAATAGTGCTGCCGTCCTTGCGGCGGCCTTCGGCCTCGAGGTTGCGGACTTCACCGGTTTTCATCAGGATCCGCTCGAATTCCGTCCGCTGCTCAGGATTCACCCACTGACCGAGAGAGTCGCCGGTTTTGCCGATGATATCGTCGCGGCTGAAGCCGGTGGCACGCAGAAATTCCGGGTTCACATCGATATAAGCACCGGTGGTTCCATCGACGATGGTCATGGCATCGAGGCTGGCGTCGAAAATCTTGCGGAACGTCTCCTCGCTACGGCGCAATCGTTCCTGTGCCACTGAAAGATCGCTGATGTCGCGTGCGCTCGAGATACAGCAGCGCTTGCCCCATAGCTCGCACTGAACGGCAGAAATCAAACTGCGAACCAGGTGCCCATCCTTCATCCTGAAGGTCGCCGGGTAATTTCTGACTTCGCTGGCGGTGATCAGAGCCTCGGTAAACGGCGCCCACGCAGCTTCATCGGGCCACAGTCCCAACTTGAAGAAATTCGACCCGACCAGTTCCTCGCGGGTGTAACCGGTCGCGCGCGCGAATGATTCGTTGACATCGAGATAGTCGCCGGTGCCCATATCGATGATCGACATCCAATCCAGACTGGCATTGAAAATTCTGCGCTGGGTAGCTTCGCTGATGCGAATTTTCTCCTCGGTTTCGCGCAACTGGGAAATGTCGCGCGCCATCGTCATCAGGCATTTGCGCCCGTGGATGACGATGACGACCGCGGAGAGCAGGCATGGAATCATCCGCCCATCGCTCGCCCGAAAACTGACTTCCATGTTGGTGATGCCGCCTTCGGCTTGGAGGCGGCGAATGAACTCTTCCGCCAGCGCCGGATCGGTCCCCACGTCCAATTCAGTGATGGCCTTGCCGACCACCTCCTCGCGCCTAAAGCCCGAGATGCGAAGGAAATGCTCGTTCACGTCCTGAATGCGGCGGGTGGCCAGATCGATCAGCGTGATACCATCGGTGTTGGCATCGAAGAGCTGGCGCAGCGAACGTTCGCTTTCAAGGATGGTCCGCTCCGATTCCTCATACTCGCTCACGAACCGATCGCGCAGATAGCAGGTGAAATACGACAGCCCCGCAGCAGTGGTCAAAGCCACCAACTTGTAGGCGCCTAGCCCATCGAGCGCGGGAACCCAGATGCTCTGCGTCACCCAGGCCGACAGGCACAGCAGGCTGAAGCCGATTTGAACCCGAATCGGCCACGGTAGGATCGAGCCAGTCCCAACGATCAGCAGTAACAACGAAATAAAGAGCAGTTTTGGTTCGTGGCCCAGGGTGCCGAGCACGGTGTCGCTCGCGACCAGCGAGCTAAGAATAAAAAATGTTATCGGGCGCCATCTGCGCGTAAACCATTTCGCAAAGCTCAGCGCCAGCGTGGTGCTGCCCAACAGGGCATTGAACCAGGCGCATCCGAGTGCCCATGACCAGAGCAGCCCGCTTTTGTAATGAAACTGAAAGATGTTAAGCAGCGCGGCAATCAGGACCGGCGCGGCGCCGAACCTGATCATCCTTAATACCCACGCATCACGCCGCATCGAGGCGCGCGAATCGTTCGCGGGAACTATATCTCTCAAGCTGGCTGTGAGGTCTTCAATCAACCGATTGGCTCAGCGCGAATCTCCATCCGGCGATCCCATACCTCCGCGACGATGCGTCTCGAATTGGGACTGCCGCTATAAGAAGCAGCAATTCGAATGCCTTGGGTTTGTGTCCCGACTTGCGCTGGGGTTCGCGCCGATGCTGAACGATTGAGCGGCGTCAAACGAAAGCAATCCGACCGGATGTCATCTTGAGACTGTGCGGCGGTCACCTTGGCATCGCGAGACCTGCGACTTTCACGCCGAGGAGATTCCTGTTAGCGGTATTTCAGTCGCGCAGCCATTCTTCGGCCACATCATGCCCATCCGTTACCAACTCATCGCTGTTCTCATCCCGATCGCATTTTTCACGACGGCCGCCGCGGCGCGCGCGCAGAGCAACGACTCCGAGCGCAATCTGCAGCAACAGCAGCAAGCCATCCAGGGAAGTAATCCACTGATGCCGAAGCGGATGCAGGTCGGATTTTCCGGCGGCGGGAGCGCCACCTTCCTACCGCAAAACTACAATGGCTCGATGCCGGGACCGACGCCGCAGCCCAACTGCACACCCACGGTCACGCAGGTTGGCTTCAACATTCAATGTTTGAGCGACCCGGACACGAAGACGGCCTCGACCTGTCGCGGATCGATGAGCTTCTTTGGCTTCAATGAGACACGCAATGTAGTCGGCGAAATCAGCGCGCTGGCGGCTGACGCGTATTCGCTCAAACTCCACTCGCCCGACGAGGACATCCAGGGCTGCGAATTGAGCAACCTCGCGCCGGTTTCGAGCAGCCTCGGCAACGTGATCACCATGCAAGGATGCGGGCTTAACATCGCGGGATGCGCCGGCAACGCGGTCGGTTCCGGTGCGAACCACGCGCTTACTTCGAGCGGGTCGGTGATCCTGACGCCATCGGATTGATTCCCGCACGCGGAATTTTCAAGAACGTTTGAATGTCGGTTTTTTCCGCTCGTCTAACGGGTTGTTTCTGCATTTGGAGATCCGCTCGAAGGATCATGCTGGGCGGCACTAAATTCCACTTTCCTGGCTTTTGTCCCCACTGGAGGTTCCGATGGCATCGCTCGACGAAATCAGAAAACGTTTCGCTAAAGTGAACGCGGCTGATGAACGCACCAGCAATGGCGCTTCGACCGCAGCGGGTACATCAGCGCTTGGTCGCGCGGCGCTCAGAATCTTCGATCCGCTGAAAACCTTCGAGGTCCAGATTTCCGAAATCACCCGGGTCGCCGAACCGCTTGAGCGCGTGCTCAATCAAACCGCGCGCACCATCGACGAGATCAAAGTCTTCACCAGCGAGATGGAGCGCCTGGGGAAGGCATACGACGGTATCCGCACTTTTCAAACCGCGCTCAACGTCGAAGCAGCACGCGAACTACGCCAGCAATTCGACGGCATCGAGCGAACCTTCTATGAGAACCTCTCCGCCGCGGCCGCTCTGCTCGATCCGGCCCGTGAGTTCCAGGCGCGGATTTCCGAGCTGGCAAAAATCTTCGATGGGCTCAAGCCGCTGCAGGAAAAGTTGCAAGGGCTCGCGAAAAACTTCGAGCCGCAACCGGTCGAATCCAAGTCGACCATCGTGCTCGACCAGCCCGCGACGCCGGGTCCGCCGGAAAGTAGCACGGTGTCCAACGCCGCCGTCAGCAACCACGGACGTCAGTAAGCCGCATCCTTCGCGTTTGGAGGAAATCGCGCCGCGGAGTTAATCTCGCTTCTCAATCTCGCGGAGGGATCGGCCATGAAGCGCAGCGTCAGGAAAATCCTCACCACTCATACTGGAAGTCTGCCACGCCCTGAGGGCTTGCTCGCACTGTTGGCGGCGAAAGAGGCCGGCACGTTGGCAGATCGAGCGGAGTTCGATACCGCCGTTCGCGATGCGGTCGCGGAAATCGTCCGCAAGCAGCTGGAGGCCGGCGTCGATGTCATCAACGACGGCGAAATGAGCAAGGTCGGCTATTCGACCTACGTGAAGGATCGGCTGACCGGCTTCGAGGGCGAATCGGTTACACTCCTCGGCCAGCTCGCCGACATCAAGGATTTTCCCGAGTATGGCGCGCGGCTTTTTTCGCAGAGCCCAGCCGCAGCACTCAAGATGCCGGCATGCAACGGAGAAATTCGATATCGCGATACACATGATCTGGAAATTGACCTCGCGAATCTGAAGGCCGCGACCGCGCGGACCAAAGCGGAGGAGGTCTTCATGAGCGCCGCATCGCCGGGCGTTATCTCGGTGTTCCTCGTGAACCAACATTACTCTACGCGCGACGCTTATCTTGCCGCGCTCGCCGATGCGATGCGAACTGAGTACGAGGCAATTTATCATGCCGGCTTCCTGCTTCAGCTCGACTGCCCCGACCTCGCCATGAACCGACATATCCAGTTCGCCGATCTCAAAACTTCTGAGTTTCGCAAGCAGGCCGCCGCGCAAGTCGAGGCCCTCAATCACGCGCTGGTCAACATTCCCGCCGAGGCGGCACGCCTGCACCTGTGCTGGGGCAATTACGAGGGACCACATCATCGCGATATCGCGATGAAGGACATTATCGACATCGTATTGAAAGCAAAGCCGGCCGGGATTTCCTTCGAAGCGTCCAATCCACGGCACGAGCATGAATGGAAGATTTGGCAGGACATTAAGCTTCCGTCCGGCAAGGTTCTGATTCCCGGCGTTCTCGATTCATCAACTAATTTCATTGAACATCCGGAGCTGGTCGCGCAGCGCATCACCAATTTCGCGGGCGTAGTCGGGCGCGAAAATGTGATCGCGGGAAGCGATTGCGGCTTCTCGACTTTCGCCGGAATGGCGGTGGTCGATCCGAAAATCACCTGGGCGAAATTGAAGACGATGGCGGAAGGAGCGCGGATCGCCTCGCGCGAATTGTGGAAGAAAGTCGCTCGCCCGGTGGCGGCGAAGAAAGCCATCCCGCGCCGTGTCGGCAAGTCGCCAAAATCGAAGGCTCGCGGCAGGCGATAGACCTCGATCACTTGAGTCCGGACTGAATCGTGCCGTAGATACTTAGAAATGCGTTGAAACCATCGGTATCGAGCGACGAAATTGACAAATTTCCGGACCAAGGACCCTGCGTCACAGCCATGTTCTGCAGAAGGCTCGCGGTTGCAGCTCCTTGAACGTCACAGGTTTGCCCCAACAAACCCAGGATAATGATCTTCTGCGAGCGAGGTCTTATCTGATAGGTGATCTGCGCAAATCCGGAAGATTGGGAACAGTTTCCGCCAGTAGCGTTCGGCACGCCCAGATTCAGATCTTCTTTGATGCAAACATCGATAGTGGTTTTCCCGAAACCCGGCTTCCCTACGCCTGCGCCGCTGTATCCAAAATAGTCGCAGACATGCTCCGCCGGACAAGTCGGAACTCCGGTCTCCATACAGGCCGGACTCCCCTGACCCGGAGTGGTGAGGACAGGAGACGCTGCGTAATTGAATGCTGTGAAAGGTTCTTTAGCATCTGCCACCAGCGAGGCAAAGATTCCTGTGCCGGCAATAGCCGCGACGAGAAAAACCCATAATCTGGGAGAATGGCGCCTGTGGGAGATTGAGAAGATCGGTTTCATTCGTGATTCCTGGAGCGAGGTAAAGTTGCATTGACGCTTATTCTGGCGTTTTACGCCAAGAAAAGGGGCGAGATGCAATTACCTTCCTCGCTTCGGTTGCCGCGAACCGCCGACCGAATCCGCGACCGCATCGTCATCGCATGCGCAAAGTGAGGTCTGCGGCTTGTCGGAGATGATCACGCAACGGTTGCGTTTCCGAATCGGATGAAAATTTGCTAGGCTCCTCGCATTACCTACCGTTTGGTAGAGGGAGATTCAAAGGATGGGTGTCGCAACGTTTGACCTCATACCGAGCACTTTCGATACGCTCTGGCAGCGTTCCTATACCGTCGATGCGCCTGACCTGCGCGGCCTTTACGAAAAGGCCAAACGCGATCAGTGGAACGCTTCGCGGGATATCGACTGGGAAACACCGCTCGACCTCGGTAAGGGCATCTTCGCCAACGAGCTGATCGACGGTTACGGCAGCGATGCGCTGGCACATCTCGATGCGAAAACCCTCGCGCGCCTCAATGTAGAGTTTTCATGCTGGCGGATTTCGCAGCTCCTCCATGGCGAGGAAGGCGCGATGCTCGCGTGCAGCCAGTTGGTCGATATGGTGCCTGGCAATGACGCGAAATTTTTCCAGTCAACCCAGGTCGTCGACGAAGCGCGGCATACCGAGGTGCTGAGCCGCTACCTCATCGATAAATGCGGCGGGAAAATCTATCCGGTCACCCCCAATCTGAAGACGCTGTTCGACTTCATCCTGGGCCAGGGCAAATGGTTTATCAAAACCGTTGGCCTGCAGCTCATCGCTGAGACCTTTGCGGTGGCACTGTTCCGCCTTCTCGGCGAGACCGCGCAGGATCCGACTCTGAGTCTGATTTGCAAACGCATCCTGGCCGATGAATCGCGCCATATGGGATTTTCGATTCTGAGCCTGCCCGATGAGATCCGGTCGCTCAGCCCCAGCGACCTGCGCGAGGTCGAGGACTTCACCCGCGACGCCATCCATCTGGTCCTTGGGGGTCAGTTCCCGCAAGAAGCGTACGAAGCGATCGGGATGAACGCGGCCGAAATCGAGCAGGTCAAGAAGGTCCGTAAGCAGGCGGCTCGGGACGGCAACGATCAGACCATGTTCCGAAAACTGTTCAAGCGCGAGATGCATACCACCGTCGTTACTAACATCAAGAAGGTGGGGCTGCTGAACGAGCGCACCTCAGGCTTCCTACGCGATATCGGCATCGACCCGACGCTGGGCCAAACCCTACTAGCCTAGTTCTTCTCCATATCTCTGAGGAGACCGGCGCAACCCTCTCGCTCTTGGAGAGGGTTGCTGCGTTTGCGTGCAACGCATTTTGTGTGCTCTCTTCGTGAAATCTGAATGAAGAGAGACAGTCGCGATGGCAACAGCTCCCACCGTTTCCCCCAGCACTTACACACCAACCTCGCGTGACTGGCGCGGGCAGCTCGGCGCGCGTCTGGTTGAACCTGATGAAGCCGTAGGCCACATCAAGTCCGGCGACCGGATCGTCGTCTCGATTGCACAGGCGACGCCCTTGACGGTGTGCACCGCGCTCTCCGGCCGGCTGATGGAACTTGAAAACGTGGTCGTCAACCACGGCGCCGCGGCCTTCAACTGGGACCTTCCGGGGCTGGGCGAACGTTACCGCCTCGAGTCGATGTACTGCTCGCCGTACGATCGCTCGGTGTATGCGGCCGGGCGCGCGGAGTTCGTCCCGGTCTCCTACTATCGCGAAGGCTCGCTTCCGCCCGGACTCGAAAATTTCAACGTCTGCTTGATCAAGGTCACGCCACCCGACGAGAACGGCTTCGTCAACTTCGGCGATATCCAGATCATGCAGAAGATGTTGGCACGCGCCGCAGACCTGGTGATCGCGGAAATCGATTCGAAGCTGATTCGGGTCGGTGGCGACAATCAGATGCATCTCTCGGAGATCGATTACTTCGTGGAGGGCGTGATGCCATTTCCCGAAGCGATTTTGCCTCCCCCCAATGAAGAGGAGCAGCGCGCGATAGCAACGGTATGCGCGACGGTCGCGAAAGAATTCGTGCACGACCGCGATACGATCCAGATCGGCGTCGGCTCGATGTCCGGGATGCTGATGTACCACCTGGGTAATCATCATGACCTTGGGATGCAGACCGAGATTATCCCGTGGGGAACCACGCCCCTGGTACGCGACGGAGTGTTAACCGGCAAATATAAGAAGATCTTTCCGGAGTTGGTGGTGGGGGCAGCGTTCGCGGTCCTTACGCCGCAGGCGGAGCTGGAGCTCGCCAATGGTAACCCTCGCTATCAGCTATACGATTTCAACTTCACCGACGACATCCGGCTGATTGCGAAGGAAGAAGGGCTCATCTCAATCAACAACGCGTTGAATGTCGATCTGACAGGACAAGCGAACGCCGAATCGCACGGGCCGATGATGTATACCGGAACCGGCGGTCAAACCGCATTCGTAATCGGCGCCTCGATGGGCGGCGGCGAGACCATCATCGTGACCCCGTCGATTTCGATGGTTAAGGGTCAGCGGTTTTCGCGCATCATGCCCGGTTTGCCGCCCGGCAGCGTCATCACTTCGCCGCGGACTTTCGTGCACAATGTCGTAACGGAATATGGCGTCGCACGGTTGAAGGGTAAATCGATTCGTGATCGCGCCAACCAACTCATCGCGGTGGCGCATCCAGATTTCCGCAATGAGCTGCGCGCCGAAGCGAAGCGCATGTACGGAGTCTAAGGTTACTCGGGACGGGCAGCGTAAACGCCGGCGAAGCCGGGCGGACGCCATCCTTTGTTCGCGCATGGAACGCATACGGCAAAGCTCCTGGCAATGCCGTCCTCGCGCCCGCGCAAGCTCACCATCGACTCGGTCGAGACCGGCTTACCGCATGCAACGCAGGTGGCGATTAAGTTTTTGTTTTCCTTGGCCTTCTCACTCGGCATTCTGAATCCCCCGCATCCGCTCGACTCTAGCGCGATAGCCGACAAGAGCAACGTTCGCGTATCGTATTTATAGTGAGAAAACGCCCGATGCGTTGCCGCCGAGCAATTTGCGCTGACGTTCCGGGCTAAGCGCCGCGATACTCCCGCGAATCAGTGTCGAGGCTTCCAAGGTCGAATCGATGTGCGGGAAGTCGGAGCCCCAGAGCACACGATCTTCGCCCATCAGGTCCATGACCGCACCGATGGTTCGCTCCTCGGGCTCGGCAACCACCCATAGGTTGCGGCGAAAGTAGTCGCTCGGTTTCATTTTAGTCGGATGGGTCCAGCCCAGATGCTCATACTTTTCGTCGAGGCGATCCATCATATATGGCGCCCACCCGCATCCGGCCTCGACGCATAGAACCTTCAGGCGCGGGAAGCGATCGAACAGCCCGTCCGCAACCATCGTCATCGCGGCCGGTACGACTTGCGCGAAGCCGCCCAGCGCGAAACCCCACACCGCGCGAAACTCACCGACCTGGTAGAAATCGCCGACAATTCCCGGGCGCCGATTGAAGCGCACGATGACGTGGAGGCAAACCGGAATACCCGCATCCTCGCATTCACGCCAAATCGGGTCGAAATCGGTGTGCGAGAAGCGCTTGCCGTTGATGTTCTCCGGCGGGAGAAAGATGCCCTTGAAACCGAGCTTGAGGCATCGCCGCAACTCCGCCAGCGCGCCCTCGGTATCCTGCAACGCAAGATGCGCAATGGGAATTATTCGGCGGCGGTTGTGCGCCGCGAAATCGTTGATCCAGTTGTTGTAGGCGCGGGCGTATGCCAATGCGAGGCCGTTGTCGGCCACATCCCACAAAATCCCGACGGTGGGGAACAACACACCCGCATCGACCCTCCATGCGTCGAGCATCCGAATCCGTTCCTCAGGGAGGTAACTCGCAGGCGGGCATCCGTCCAGGTAGGAAACCATGCCGGGAACGAAGAGCTTTTGGCGCTCGACGTTGGCGCCGCCGAGGCCCGCCAGCATCCCGCGCAGCATCGGCTGATTGTCGATCATCAACACTTCGAGGCCGTCGGCCGGATCGCGGACGATCTTTATGGCGCGATCGCGGTATTTGGGTTCGATGTAGCGCTCCCACAAATTGGGCGGCTCCATCACGTGCGAATCGCAATCGACCACCAAGTTCGAAACAGTCATTGGTAAGGAAAGCTCCCCGGAAAAACTAACGATCGTTAGCCTACACCGACTTGGGGACCTTTGCATATCGGCGGAAAGGCGAACTCATTTGGTAATGCTCCGCTCAAAGTGCGCGCTGAGGAGCATGACCGCGATTCCAAGCAACCCGAGCGTCACGATTCTGCCGTCGCAATAGTTCGGTTATAGAGCCAAGCGCGTCATTTAAGTCTTGCAGAGCAGGATAACGGCATTTTTACTCCGATTGACACGGTTTCGGCAGCGTTATGACGTTGTAGCGTTAGAAGGTAAGATCTCTTGGGGGGATAGTGACAATGAAAGGCCAATTACTGCTCGCTTTGGCATTGCTCATCGCAAGCGCGACTTTCGCGATGGCAGATCCGCCTCCGCCTCAACTCCCGCGCGATTTTCAATGGGAAGGCCGATATTTCGTTAAGGACCTTGGCGTCGATGTCAGTTTTTCGTGGCAAGGAAACGATGGCGACATGCAGATGATTGCCGGCAGCGAAGATGAGGCAATTCACTTCACTAATCTCATCTATCACGACCAACTATACACGCTGACCTACAAATGGGACAAAATCGTGCCGCCACAACCGGTCAAATGCGTCTGCCTCGGGGAATTACCCCTGGCTACGCTCAATCAGTGCTTGAACAGTTCGCGTTTTGTGGGGGCCGAGACATTGGCGCAAACCAGGCATCCGCGGGTCAATCACTTTCGGGTAGGCGTCGTGTTCGGTGCGGCATCGGTCGATCCGGCATTTCGGTTCCCGGTCATGCAAGGTGACATCTATGTCGACCGGAATAATTCCAGTCGGATTCGCAAGATGCTGCACTATGGTTATCAAAACATCTTTGATCCGGCACTCGACGAGTGGCTTGAGGTGGACAAGATCAAGAACAAACCCGGCGAGGTCACGTTGCCCCCGGAATGTGAGCCGTCGATGTTAGAAAAGCAATGCAGTGGCGAGGCCGCTTTTCCACCCGGTTATTTCTGCAAGTAAGTTATCCGGGTTTTAGGTGCGGCGATGGCGGAAGAACTCGCGCAGCACCGAGGCGCATTCATCTTCGAGCAGGCCGCCGATTACCTCGATGCGATGATTGAGCCGCCCATCGCGCCCGATGTCGTATACCGAGCCGAGCGCGCCGGCTTTCGAGTCACGCGCGCCGTACTTGATTGTCGCGATCCGCGCGTGAACTATCGCACCGACGCACATCACGCACGGCTCTAGCGTCACATACAGGATTGCGCCTGGAAGCCGGTAGGCTCCAACGGCGCGCGCAGCCTCTCGAATCGCGAGGATTTCGGCGTGCGCGGTCGGATCTTGGTCGGCAATCGGCTGGTTAAGCCCCCGCCCGATGATCTTGCCATCCAGCACCACAATCGCGCCGACCGGCACCTCGTCTCTTGATCCGCCCCGAACCGCCTCGGCGAGGGCTTCCCGCATGAAAACGGCATCTTGGGCGCTCTGCTTGAGGTGGCTCATCTTCCTTGTAATAGCACGTTGACTTATGTGATCCGGCGTTTCAGGATCGCTTCACAGGTTGTCGGGGAGTTCAGCCATAGACCTGCAATCGGAGGCCTTTCGAATATGAAGAAGCTGCTGATGACGGCGCTCGCTCTCACCATCGCGTCAACGGCATTTGCCGCGGCTCAAGTCGAAATCAAGCCGAGTGAAGAGGCACAAGAGGCCGCGCGCCAGGCCATCTACGACAAGAACCTCAATGATCACCCGAAAACCGAGGCCATCAGCCATCCGGGGCTCAAGATCGCGATTAATACCGACCGCATCATTCGCTCATGCTGCCGGCCACCGGACCTGGTGGTTTCGGGCCACGTTACCAATGTGTCGCAGCAGCCGGTCAACTACATACATTTCGTCTTCGCCTTCGAAGACGCGGACGGCAAGGTGCTTCACGCCGAAAGCGTCTACAATCACCAAGCAGAAAGCCTCTCGGATGATGAAGAGATCGAACGCATCCTCAAAGAGAAGCCGCACTTCACTCCGATCAAGCCTGGCGATAGCGATAGCTTCGTGATGGATGTGCCGTTGCCGCTGCTGCCGAAGTTTGCCAAGGTCGAAATGTTCTCAAACGACACCCGGCCCTGACCACCATCGTCGGGGGGCCGATCAGGAATTTTGGCGCAGATGCGGGGGCTTTCCGAGATAGATCCGATTGAACTGAAGCGCCGCCTGGCGAAGGGCGACAGGCCGCTAATCATTGATGTGCGGGAGCCGTGGGAGATAGCGACCGCCTCGATCGCGGGCACCACCAACATTCCGATGGGCGATATTCCGTCGCGCCTGGCGGAGCTCGATCCCGAGCGTGAGACGATCGTGATGTGCCATCATGGAGTGCGGAGCGCGCAGGTTGCGATGTACCTCACACGCAGCGGCTTCCGCCACGTTCTCAATCTGACAGGCGGCATCGACGACTGGTCGGAGATTGATCCCTCGGTTCCCCACTACTGAGAGTTCGATAGAATAACCCCATGTCTTACCTGGCCGCAGCAATTCAGATGAGTGCCGGCTCCCACAAGGCCGCCAATCTCGAACGTGCCGAGCGGCTGATTCGCGTCGCGGTTTCGCATGGTGCTTCACTGATCGCGCTGCCGGAAACCTTTAACTGGCGCGGGAAGCGCGGCGAGGAAGCGTCCGCCGCGGAAACCCTCGAGGGCGAATCGGTTTCATTGATGGCGCGGCTGGCGCGCGAGCTCAAGGTGCATATCGTCGCCGGATCGATCACCGAGCGCATCAATGGTCGGCAGAAAACCTACAACACCTCGGTGATGCTCGGGCCCGACGGCGCACGGACGGGCGTCTATCGCAAGATCCATCTGTTCGACATCGATTTGCCTGGACGCGTGACGGTCAAAGAGTCCGCCTCGCGGCTGGCCGGCTCGGACGTGGTATGCGTCGCTTCTTCGGTCGGCGCAGTAGGCATGAGCATCTGCTACGACTTGCGCTTTCCCGAATTGTATCGCCGCCTGGCCTTCGAAGGGGCGAAGCTCCTCATCGTACCAAGCTGCTTCACTTTCCCTACTGGCGAGGCGCATTGGGAATCGTTGCTGCGGGCCCGCGCGATCGAGAATCAGACCTACGTCATCGCCCCGGCCCAATTCGGCCCTAACGTTCACGGCTACTCTGATTACGGCAACTCGATGATCATCGATCCTTGGGGTCGCGTGCTCGGTCGCGCCTCGGATCAGGAGGGGGTCGTAACCGCGCCGATCGACCTTCACTACCTCGATCGCGTCCGTAATGAATTGCCGGCGTTGACCCATGCGAAACTGAAAGCCTGAGCGAGGCATTCCGATGAGAAAGTTCAGCACTGCTCGCAGGATGATTTTCGTCGCAGCCGCGGGCGCGTTCGGAGGTCTTCTGGCGGCCGGCGCCGCGTCATCGCATGACATGGCGGCGATGGACGGAATGGGCACCGATTCGATGAACCATCCGATGGCGCCCGCTGCGATGGGCGGTCACATGCAGATGATGGAAAATCACATGCGGATGACCGACCTGCGCCCCTCAACGCCGGATGACGAGGCACGCGCACGCGATATCCTTCAGACCCTGCGCAGCTCGCTGGTGCGCTACCGCAACTATCGCGTCGCGCTCGCCAGGGGGATGCGTATCTTCCTGCCTGGCATTCCACAGGACGTTTACCACTTCACGGATTACACGCAGACCGGCAATGAATACCAGGGCCGGTTCGATATGGCGCATCCCGGCTCACTGCTTTATGCGAAGGATCCCGACGGCGGCTACACGCTGGTGGGCGCGATGTACAGCGCTCCGCCGGAGGCCTTGCCTCAAGATCTCGACGCGATCGTGCCTTTGAGCATTGCAAGATGGCATGTACATACGAATATCTGCCTTCCCGAGGGCCTGACGATCGAAGACCTTCTACATAACGATGTAGGCGCGGATCGTGCCGACATCCCGGGGATGCTTCCGGTTTCCGCCGGTCCCAACGCTGTGAAACTGAATCATCGCTACGGTTTCCTCGCGGACGGCCGCTTCGGCTTCGAAGGGAAGATCTCCGATGTCAGGGCCTGCAACGCCGCGGGCGGCCATCTGGTTGAGCAGGCCTTCGGATGGATGGTGCATGTCTATCCCTTCGCCGGTGACGATTTGAAAGTTGCCTACGGAATGGACGTGCCGAAGCCTGGCGCCGATACTGCCAGCGCCTCGCGATAGCGTTCTCGACTAAATCACCATCGCAGGTGGACGACCTCGCGGCGCGTGACGTAGAGCGCGGCTCCGTATAGAATCCGTCTTTCTTCAAAAGCGCTGAACTGGGGAATCAAACCTATGGCGGACGGCCCTCTCGCTGGTGTTCGAGTCCTGGATCTGACGCAGGTGGTGTCGGGACCATTCTGCACACAGTTGCTCGGCGACCTCGGTGCCGATGTCATCAAGATCGAAGCGCCCGAAGGGGACTCGATGCGCCGCACTGGGCGTCCCGAGCGCGCGGGTTTCACCGCGGCATTCATCAACTTCAATCGCAACAAGCGCAGCATCGTCATCGACGTGAAAAAGGAGCACGGACGCGATCTGGTGCGCCGACTCGCGACTCGCGCCGATGCGCTGGTCGAGAACAATCGCCCCGGCGTGGCGGATCGCCTCGGCATTGGCTATGCGGACATTCGTCGCACCAATCCAAAAATCGTCTACTGCTCGATCTGCGGTTTCGCTCCCAAGGGCAAGAAGGCAAATCACCCCGCTTACGATCCGGTCATCCAGGGATACTCGGGCATGGCGAATGTGCAGGGCGGAAAATCCGGGCAGCCGACTGCGGTCAAGATGGCGCTTGCAGACAAGGTCAGCGGGATGACGGCGGCGCTCGGCATCGTCAGCGCGCTGCATGCGGCGCGCGTGCGCGGCGTCGGCCAGTACATCCGGGTGCCGATGCTGGAAGCGATGATGAACTTCGCGGCCAACGACAGCATCTACGGTTACACTTTTCTTCCCGAAGCGGATTTCAAAGGGCAGGCGCCCAAAAGCACCACGCTTGATCCGTTTCGCACCAAAGACGGATGGCTCACGATCGCGCCCTTCACCGATGCGCAATTTGAGCGGATGTGCACCGGACTCGGACATCCGGAATGGTGGACCGGCGTCGCGGATCGCACCGAGCGGCTGCGCGGCATAATGCGCGGATGCGCGAAATTGTTCCCGGAGAAAGCCACCGCGGAGTGGCTACCGGTTCTCGAAGAGGCCGACATCCCCTCGGGGCCGGTACATAGTTACGATACGCTCTTCAGCGACGAAGAAATCCTCGCGAACGATAGTTTCACGATTTATGAGCATCCGGTGGCGGGCAAAATTCGCACCGTCACGCCCGGTCCGCGCTTCAGCGAGACGCCGGCGAAACTTTTCCGCGTGCCACCAAAGTTGGGTGAGCATACCGAGGAAGTACTGCGCGAGGCCGGCATCGATCGCACGCAAATCGAGGAACTCCGCGCCGGCAACGTGATCAAATGACCTCAATCATTTGATCAGAGCAGTCCCGCCGCACGAGCCCATCGATACTTCGCACCCAACACCGCAACGGGTTTTTCGGTCGTGTATGCATACGCCGGAATTCCGCGATCGAAGAGATACTCGCAGGCGCTTTCAACCTCGACGTCGCCGACCAGCGATGCCACCACCGGTTTGTCGATACCGCGTCGCCGCCCATCTTCGATAACTTCACTGGCGAGCTTCGCAAACACCATCGGTGGCGTGATGATGGTGTGCCAGTAGCCGAGGATCAGCGCGTGGATGCGCGGGTCCTCGAGGCCCAGTTTAATAGTGTTCTGATAAGTCTGCGGCGGCTCTCCGCCCGTGATATCAACGGGATTTCCGGCCGCACCGAACGGCGGGATGAACTTGCGAAACGCCGCATCGAGGTCGGGCGGCATCGTCATCAACGTGAGTCCATTGTCGACGCACGCATCGGAGAGCAGAACTCCAGAGCCTCCCGCGCCGGTGATAATGAGAACATTTTCGCCCTTGGGCGTGGGCAGAATCGGCAGGCATCGCGCAAACTCGAGCATGTCGTTCAGGCTCATCGCGCGCACCACGCCCGACTGCCGCAAAACGTCATCATAGATGCGATCGTTGCCGGCCAACGCCGCGGTGTGCGACTTCGCCGCGCGAGCCCCCATCGCAGTGCGGCCGGCCTTCAGCACGATCACCGGCTTCTTTTTGGAGACGCGCTTCGCAACCTCGGCAAATGAGCGGCCGTCCTTGAGGTCCTCGACATGCATCGCGACGACTTGGGTATTGGGATCCTGCTCGAAGAACGTCAGCAGGTCGTCCTCATCGATATCGGATTTATTGCCGAGCCCGACGATCGCCGAGACTCCCATCTTGGCCGAGCGGCTAAAGCCGATAATCGCCATCCCAACCCCGCCGCTCTGCGACGACAGCGCGGCCTTGCCCTTGATGTCGTAGGGCGTACAAAAAGTAGCGCACAGATTTTTGTGCGTGTAGTAGAACCCGTAGATGTTCGGGCCCATCAGGCGAACGTTGTATTCGCGCGCCACTGCGAGGATTTGATCCTGCAACTCGACGTTGCCGGTTTCTGCGAAGCCCGAGGGAATCAGCACCGCGCCGGGAATTTTTTTCTCGCCGCACTCCTTCAATGCGCCCGCCACCAAAGGCGCGGGAATCGCGAACACCGCCACATCGATGGGACCCTCGATATCCTTGACGCTCTTGTAGGCCTTGCGCCCCAGCACTTCCGGCACTTTCGGATGAATCGGATAGATCGCGCCGGCGTAACCGCCGTTGATGAGGTTCTTCATCACCGAGTTGCCGATCTTGCCGTCCTCCGGCGAGGCGCCAATCACTGCGACCGCGTCCGGTTTCATGATGCGATTCATCGCACGCAGGATCTCCTCCTGCGACGGGCGGTAACGCTCGCGATGCGGCGCGAAGTCCACGATGACGCGAACATCGGCCGCAATCGCTCCGGCATGCGACGCAAAGATCGGGTTCAAATCGAGCTCATGAATCTCGGGAAAATCGGTGACGAGCTGCGCGACCGCGACGATAATATTCGCGAGAGCCGCCCGATCGACCGGCGCCGCGCCGCGCACCCCGCGCAGGATTCCCGCCGCGGCGATTCCGTCGAGCATCGAAAGCGCCTCGACCTCGCTCGCGGGCGCGAGGCGGAAAGTTACGTCCTTGAGCATTTCGACCAGCACGCCGCCGAGTCCGAACGCGATCACTTTGCCGAAGCTCGGATCAGTCAGCGCGCCGACGATCACCTCATGGCCACCGGTGAGCATCTGCTGGATGAGCACGCCGCGGAGGTGTGCCGCAGGATGGTGCCTTTTGGCATTGCGCAGAATGGCTTCATAGGCGCGCTCGGCTTCGGTCGCGTGCTTAACGTCTACCATCACGGCCCCTGCATCGGTTTTGTGCAGGATATCGGGCGAAACGATCTTCATGACCACCGGGAAACCGATTTCCGCGGACAGGCGTGCCGCTTCTTTGGCTGAAGTTGCGATCGCCTCGTTAGGCTGCGGAATTTGGTAAGCCACGCAGAGCGTTTCGCATTCGGCAGGAGTGAGCGAGGTGCGCCCCTCGGCTTTGACCTGGTCCAGAACTTCTCGCACCGATGCCCGATCGTAACTCATCGAATCCTCCACGATCTCAATCCATCTCGCGCAATCCTTGAGCAGTACGATTTTCGCCGCTGCGCTGTCAATTCAGCGCTGAAGCATTCGGGTAGCGCGAGCCCTCGCGTCCCGCGCTACCTGAGGTAGGAGTTTCGGTCAGTTGGTCAGTCGCGCGGAATGCCGGCCGCTTCGTGACTATTCCACTTCGAGCCGGGCCCCGGCGTCACGAAATTTCCCGGATTGCTCGTGATCTCGTCGCGCGCATCCGGATACTTCTCGAGGAATGCCTGCAGCGCCGGATGCTTGGTGACATAACTCGCGCTCGCGACCACTTCAGGATCACGCGCGATGTCGGTCGCAACCTTGGGGTCCGACTGCTTGACGTTCGCGAAGTCACGCAACATCGGCACATTGAGATCGTTAGCTGTCGCCGCCGGCTGAAAGTCGATCTCCGTCGTCACGATAGCTTTCGGTGGGGTGGTATGCGTCGTGGTGGTTTGGGTTACGGTCTGCTCAGTGACGGTGTTCGATTGCTGCGCCTGCGCTAATGGGCTGAATGCAGCGAACGCGAGTGCCGCGGAAATCGCGGCGGTGACGAGCGGGGAAGGTACAGGTTTCATGAGGTGCCTCCGGTATGGTTTCCCCCCGTTGTGGGAATTGGACTACTCGAACATGCCAGGCTCTCGATAAAAGAGAATTTCGAGCCCTCGATACATATAGTGTACCCCCGAAAGGGCGGTGAAGCTCGCCGTGGTATAGAGCAAATAGTTGAAATACTGCGGTGAGAACTGGTTCAAACGCGCCAATGCGGCGACCACGCAGGCCAGTTGAAAGAATGTGCTCCCCTTTCCGATATAACTGGGGCGCACGGGAATCCGTTCGCCGGTCAAAAATGTTACCGCGAAATATCCAAATACGATGATCACGTCGCGGATGATCACGATCCCGAACAGCCACGGTGGAAAATCGCCGTCCATCGTCAGCACCACGAACGCACTGACCAGCATCAGCTTGTCCGCGAACGGATCGAGAAATGAACCCAACTCGGTCCTGGCATCGAACCATCGGGCGACGGTCCCGTCGAGACTGTCGGTCAGCGCCGCGAATCCGAACACCCACAGCGCCGCACGATAATGGCGATAGCCGAGCATTCCGAGAAAAACCGGGATCGAGAACAACCGGAGCAGGGTGAGGGAGTTTGGAAGGTTGAGCAGATCCCGCAGCGGTACCCGGACAAAGCCGGACGCGGGGGTAGCCTTCTTTTGCGACGGCGCGTTTAACGGGGTCGCCATATTATCGGTTCCGGATTTCTCCTACGTCAGCGCGGCCTTGCGAAGCCTGCCGGCAACCGCCGCGCTCACCACCGCGCGCATCGCCACCCGGCCGTCTTCGTACTCCTCGCTTAGCACCTCACCGTCGCGCCGCGCCATAGCCACCAGGTCGCCGCGATTGGCTTCCAAGGTAACTGAAACTTCCTCGCGCGAGGTCGCGAAGAACCGCGCCACCGCCGAAAGAAGGTCGTCAAGTCCATCGCCGGTGCGCGCCGAAATCGCGACCGAGTCGTGCTCGACGTGCGGGCGCATTCCATCATGCATCAGATCGATCTTGTTCATCACCATGATGCGGGGTGCCGCGCCGGCGCCGATTTCCTCCAGCACCCCATCCACGATTTTCATCCGGTCCGATGCCAGCGGGGAGCTCGCATCTACAACATGTAGCAACAGGCTCGCGGTGCGGACCTCTTCGAGGGTCGCCTTGAAGGCCTCAATCAGCATGTGCGGCAGGCGGTGAATGAAGCCGACCGTGTCGACCAGCATCACGTTCATCTTGTTGGCTAGGCGCAGACGCCGAATCGTCGGATCGAGCGTCGAGAACGGCCGATCGGCGGCCTCGACCTCGGCCTCGGTGAGCGCGTTCATCAAGGTGGATTTACCGGAATTGGTGTAGCCGACCAGCGCGACCGTAGGATAGGGAACCTCGAGCCGACGCTGACGCTGGATCGAACGCGTGCGCTCGACTTCGCGCAGCCGCGCCTTCAGGCGCGTGAGCTTCTCGCGAATCTTGCGCCGGTCGACTTCGAGCTGAGTTTCACCGGGGCCGCGGGTGCCCACCATTCCTCCGCCCGCGCCGCCGCCGGCCGAGCCGCCGGTCATGCGCGACAGATGTGACCATTGCCGCGTCAGCCGCGGCGCAAGGTAACTGAGCTGCGCGATCTCGACTTGCAGCTTACCCTCCAGCGTGCGCGCGCGCTGCGCGAAAATGTCGAGGATCAACTGACTCCGATCGATAACGCGAAGGTTGAGTTCCTTTTCGAGGTTGCGCGCCTGCGCGGCGCTGAGCGCGTCATCGAAAATCGCGAGGGTCGCGCCGGTCCGATGCGCGATTTCTTTGACCTCGGCAGTCTTGCCCTTGCCGATAAAAGTGCGCGGGTCAGGAGACTTGAGCTTCTGCGAGACGGTTTCCGCCACCTCCGCGCCGGCAGCTTCCGCTAGAGCCTTGAGTTCGGCAAGCGACTCCTCGGTAGGAATTTCGTCGCGCGACCCGAGCTCGATCCCGACCAATATCGCGCGTTCAATGTGTGTGAGCGATTGACTGCTAGTGCTACGCAGATGAAAACCTCGGCTTGCGGTGAACTGCCTACCATCCTATCAAAAAAGTCGTCGCTAGCGCAGTTCCACGGAGCCTGGGGTAAGCACCTGCTCGATGGCGGCGACGAAGGCCTCGGTCGGCGTCACGCGGAAGCGATCGCTCAGGAGGAGCACGGCTTCGCGGCCGCCTTCCACATCGAGATAGAGGTACGTCATCGAGCTGGCCGGGAAATTTCGCAATCGTGTCGCGCAACTGATCGAGGCCGCCATTGACGAGCCGGGCCTTCGGCGTGCGGATGCGCACCTCGCGAATCGAGGCGAGCAAGGCCGCATCCAGGGTCTTGAGTTCGTCGAGGATGATTTGCGCACGCTCCTCATCGACATCGAGCTTACCGCGCACCATCACCGGTTCGTCACCGGTAATGATCGACTCATACTTTTGGTAGGATTCGGGCCACGCAATGACTTCGACTGTACCGCTGCGATCTTCGAGCGAAAAGGTCGCGTACCGCTTGCCCGATTTGTTGTTCTTCAGTTTGACCGCCTGTACCACACCCGCGAGTTGCACCATGCTGCCGTCGGGTGCGTTTGCCAGGTCGTCAGTCGTTACTTTGCTGACGCGAGCTAGTTCGCGCTCGTAGGCATCGAGCGGATGTGCGGTGATGTAGAACCCGAGCGTTTCCTTCTCGAGTTTAAGTTTCTCCTTGGAGCTCCATTCCACGATCGCTTCGCGACGTGGCGGAGGCAGCTTCGCGGCGGAGGCGCCGAAGAGTCCGATCTGATTCTTTACCGCATCGCTCTGCTCGCGCTGTGCGATCTTGAGCGAGTCTTCGATTTGCGCGAACAGCGTGGCGCGGCTGTCGCCGGTGAGATCGAACGCGCCACATTTGACCAGCGCTTCCAGTACCCGGCGATTGATGGATTGCCCGTCGACGCGAGTGCAAAAATCCATCAGGTTTTCGTATGGGCCCTTTTCCTCGCGATTCGCGATGATCGCCTCCGACGTTTTCACGCCGACGCCGCGCAGCCCCGCCAGGCCGAAGCGAATTGCCTCACCCGCGACGGTGAACTTCACGCCACTCTGATTGACGTCGGGCGGCAACACGCCAATCTTCATCTCGCGCAGCGCCGCTATATTCTTGTAGGTCTTCGACTGATCGTCCATGTCGAGGGTGAGCAACGCCGCCATGAACTCGCGCGGAAAATGCGCGCGCAGATACGCAGTGCGATACGAGGTGAGCGCGTAGGCGGCGCCGTGCGCGCGCGGAAATCCGTATGCCGCGAAGGTTTCGATTTTGGAGAAAATCGTCGAGGCCAGTTCTTTCGAGAGGCCATTCTTGACCGCGCCCTTGATGAAGCCCTCGCGCTCCTTCTCCATCGCGGCTTTGTTCTTCTTGCCCATCGCCGCGCGCAAGATATCCGCTTGCTGGAGCGAGTATCCGGCAAGCGCCTGCGCCGCGCGCATCACGTGTTCCTGGTACACGATGACGCCGTAGGTGTCCTTCAGCACCGGCTCCAGGAGCGGATGATCGTACTCGACTTTCTCGCGGCCGTGCTTGCGATCGACGAAATGCTGCACCATCGTTTTGCCGTCCTCGATCGCGTCGAGCGGACCCGGACGGAACAGCGAGACGGCCGAGATGACATCCTCGAAGCATGACGGCTTGAGGTCGGTGAGAAAGCGGCGCATCCCCGAGCTTTCCATCTGGAAGACGCCGACGGTATCGCCGCGCGATAAGCAACCGATACGCATCGGGATCGTCGAGGCGAGGCGATTGAGATCGGGCGGTTCCTGCCCGCTGGCCTTGATGATGTCGAGAGTGTTGGCGATGAGCGTCAAATTTTTGAGCGCGAGGAAGTCGAACTTGATGAGCCCGATCTCATCAACACCCTTCATCGAATACTGCGTAATGGCGAGGCCGCCTTCTTCGCGTTCCTTGTCCACATAAAGTGGAACCGTCTCGTCGAGCGGCACGTCCGAAATCACCATGCCGGCGGCATGCTTCGAGGTATGCCGCAGCAGCCCTTCGAGCTTGAATGCATTAGCGAACAACTCCGGATGAGTTTTGCGCTCTTCCTTGAGGCGCGGCTCCATCTCCAGCGCTTCGACCAGCGGAAAATCGCGGCCCTGCTTGGGCGCGGGATACAGCTTGACGATTTTGTCGGTCTCGCCGAACGACAGGCCCAGCACGCGTCCGACATCGCGAATGGCCTGCTTACCCTTGATGGTTCCAAACGTGATGATCTGCGCGACCCGCTCTTCGCCGTACTTCTGGCGGACATAGTCAACGACTTCGTCGCGGCGTTCGAAGCAAAAATCGGAATCGATGTCGGGCATCGATTTGCGCCCGGGATTCAGCCATCGCTCGAACAACAGTCGATGCTCGATCGGGTCGAGTTCGGTGATGCCGAGCGCGTAACTGACCAGCGAGCCGACCACCGAGCCGCGGCCGGGGCCAACCGGAATTCCCTTCCCGCGTGCGTACCCAATGTAGTCCTGCACGATCAGCATGTAGCCCGCGAAGCCCATGTCGCAGATGACCGGCAGCTCCTGGTTGAGCCGCTCGTAGTAGGGCGCGGTATCGAAGTCCTCGCCGCGGCGGTCGCGAATTTCGGCGAGGCGTTTTTCGAGGCCCTCACGCGCACGCCGCGTCATTTCCGCCTCGTAGTCCATTTGCTGTTCGGACTCGCCCACCGACTTGTAGACCGGGAAGTGAAACTTGCCGAACTCGAACTCGAACTCGACCCGCCGCGCAATCTCCATCGTATTGCGATACGGCTCCGAATCGGCACCGAACGCCGCCGCCATCTCCTCAGGCGTTTTTACGTACAATTCGTCGGTATCGAACTTCCAGCGCGTCTCATCGGCCATGGTCTTGCCGGTCTGGATGCAGAGCAGGACCTCATGGGCGCGGGCATCGTCGCGATGTAGATAGTGACAATCATTAGTCGCGACGGTAGGCAGCCCAAGCTTCTTCCCAATGTCTACAATGGCCTGGTTGTAGGGGCCGTGCAGCTTGTTGTCCTGAAGTTCGAGGTAGTAGCGATCCGTGAAGATACTCGCGTACCATTCGGCGGCCTCGCAGGCCTTGTCGAATCTGTTTGCGCGGAGGTTGCGCGCAATCTCGCCGGACAAACATCCCGATAGAACGATCAGACCCTCATTACATTCGGCGAGGATCTCTTTGTCGATGCGCGGCTTGTAGTAGAGGCCTTCCTTGTAAGCCGCGCTGAGCAGGCGACACAGGTTGCGGTATCCAATCTTATTCTGCGCGAGCAGGATGAGATGGAAGTTCCCGCCGTTTTCAAAGTCATCACTCTTGGCGATCTGGGTGCGATCGGTGCGCTTGCCCGGCGCGAGATAAGCCTCGCATCCGATGATCGGCTTGACGCCCTTCTCTTTGGCCTTTTTGAAAAACTCGACCGCGCCAAACATATTGCCGTGATCGGTGATCGCGATCGCATCCATGCCCGAGGCCTTGGCATGATCGATCAGCGGTCCGACTTTATTGGCGCCGTCGAGCAGACTGAACTGCGTATGTACATGGAGATGCGCAAAACTCATGGCGGATTAACCCCTCATCCACTGCCACCAAAAACCTGCGGACACAGGCTAAAGTCTGTGCCACAGGTTCTTTGCCACCGAAAGCAAACCTGACAACGCATCTGTAACACAGGCTCAAGCCTGTGCCACCAAACAACCCCCTCGGGGGACTACTTCTTCTTCTCTTCCTTCTTCGCACCTGCGGCCGGAGCGGCTTCCTTGCCACCCTCGGCGGCCGGAGCGGCAGCGGCAGCCCCCTCGGCGGGAGCGGCGCCCTCGGCGCCGGCAACTTCCGCAGCAGCCACCGGAGTCGGAGCCGCTTCGACGGTCGGCGGTAGTACGCTTACCACCGGGTAGTCAGTGTCAAAGATCGGCCGCACATTGCCGGCAAACTTCATCGCCGAGACGTGAATGACGTCGTGGATGCCAAGTGCGCTGACGTCGACATCAAAGAATTCCGGAATTTCCAAGGGGAGGCATTCGACCTCGACCTCACGCGCCAGCGGCGCCAGAATGCCGCCGTCGGCAACCCCGGCCGCCTTGCCGACGAAGTGCAAGGGAACGCTAACCCGAATCGCGCGGGTGAGATCGACCTCGTAGAGGTCGGCATGCAGAATCTCGCGCGAGACCGGCGAGCGCTGGATATCCTTCACCAGCACGTGCTTGCCGTCGAGCTCGGAGGCCGACGACTTAAGGCGCATAATGCGCTGGCTGGCGGCGTGCGCGACGCGATTTTTCAAATCGATCGCATTAACCGACACCGCCGTCGGCGTGGTCTTGGGTCCATAGAGCACGCCCGGCACCCGACCCTCGCGGCGCACCTGATGGCGCGCGCCCTTGGGTTTGGTCGGTCGTATTTCACAAAGTAGTTCTCCGGTTTCCATTAATTCCTCGCGCGGCCCGCTAGCTGAAGAGCGAGCTCACAGATTCTTCGTTATGAATGCGGCGGATAGCCTCGGCGATAAGCTGTCCAACCGAGATTACCTTAATCCTTGGCAATTCTGCCTGGGCTTTAGCCTTTAAGGGAATGGTATTAGTAGTAATTAGCTCTTTAATGACCGAATGATTGAGGCGATCGCAGGCCGGGTCCGAAAGTATCGGATGAGTCGCGCAGGCGAAGACCTCGCTCGCCCCGGCATTGGCGACCACCTTGGCCGCCTCAGTAATGGTTCCTGCGGTATCAATCATATCGTCAACTAAAATAGCAATCGCGTCCTTGACCTCCCCAACCAACCTCATCTCGGCAACCTCGCTCGCGCGACGCCGCCGCTTGTCGATGATCGCGAGGTCAGCATTGAGGCGCCGCGCGAACGCCCGCGCGCGCTCGACGCCGCCGGCATCCGGGGACACGACGACGATCTTTTGGCCATCGACGCGCTTGCGCAGGTATTGAATCAGCACCGGCATCGCATAGAGGTTGTCGACCGGGATGTTGAAGAAGCCCTGGATCTGGCCCGCATGCAAATCGACGGTGAGCACTCGTGAGGCGCCGGCGGTGGTAATGAGGTCGGCCACCATCTTCGCGCTGATGGGAACGCGTGGCGCAACTTTGCGATCCTGACGTGAGTACCCAAAGTACGGGACAACCGCGGTGACCCGCTTCGCCGAGGCACGCCGCAGCGCGTCCATCAGCAGGAGCAATTCCATCAGGTTGTCGTTGGGAGGGCTGCAGGTGGACTGGATGACGAAGCAGTCGCCCCCGCGGACGTTTTCCTTGACCTCGACCATCACTTCGCCGTCAGGAAAATGTCCGACGTCGGCATCGCAGAGGCGGACCTGGAGATGCTCGCATACTTCGCGGGCGAGTGCGGGGTTGGAATTGCCCGTGAAAATCTCGAGTTCGTCTTTAACGCGTTCCGACATCTGCTCCGTTTCCTGTTCGGCTCACCAGTTCATATTCCGTTCACAGGCATTTTTCGATGGCTGGGCGGGAAGGATTCGAACCTTCGAATGCCAGCTCCAAAGGCTGGTGCCTTACCAACTTGGCGACCGCCCAGCAAAGCGACCAAGGGGCTCGTTAACAACCCACATTGAGCCTGTACCGCTGAATGTACTCAAAATCGGCGCCGAACGGGAGACTTGGGCCCGTCCAGCGCATCATAGATTCACAATTTTATGGCGCGCGCTCTGGATAAGCTGCGGATGCAATTCGCGCGGCGCAGACTAGCGATGTTATGGGCGAGGTTTTCCGCTGTCAATCTCCACCCTTTCTACACGGTCGCCAGCGGGAGTCTTCCCCACCCCCGTGCAGAGGTGGGGAAGGTGTTCCGGGTACCGAGGCGTACAGCTCAATCAAGGCGACAGACGGGGCCGATGAACCCCGCTCACCACTCCGGACACAGGCGTTGGGGTCGCAGTCGGGGTCGCGGTGCGCGTCGCAATGGCGGTCGTCGTGGCAGTAGCCGTGCGCGTCAGTGTCGCGCTCGGGGTGGGGCTCGCGGTCGTCGTCGCTTTAGGAGTTGCAGCGATGGTCGCCGTAGTCGTGGCCGTAGTGGTAGCCGTCGCGGTCGGAGTTTTGGTCGCCGTTGCGGTGGCATTTAGAGTCGGGGGAGTTGTCGCCGTGGAAGTAGTCGTCGCGGACGCCGTTGCGGTCGAGGTAGCCGTCGCGGTCGCGGTAGCAGTTGCCGTCGCCCTAGCCGTGGATGTCGCCGTAAGCATCGGAGTCCGGGTGATCGTTGCCGTCGGAGTTCGCGTGCTCGTCGGCGTGGCGGTCGCGGTTTGTTGAGCAGGTACGGTTGGCGTCGGCGTTAGCAGCACGATAGCCATCGCGGTAGCCGTAGGAATTGGCCTCGACTCCCTGGATCTGTTGGGCAACGGCAAATACCGGCTCCGCTGCCGTCGCCAACGAGCGCTCCGCAATGGTTCTGCAGATGGATCAGATTATTCAGATCGCCGGCCGCATCGTCGAACAATGGAACTTCGGTCAGACCCGAAGCGACTGATCTATCGCTACCCAGGATCTGACTATGAGTGATGCCACCAAGCAGGTTGCTTGTGATCGAGACCCGTAACCCGGTTGATTGGTCGTGTCGCATCCTGAGTTGCACGCCGCGCTCTGTGAAACCGGACAGTTTTGCCCATTGCTAGGGGAATCGCCGGGGGGCACAAATTCGACGTTGGGCGCGGTCGCGACGATCGCCATGGCTCCGACTAGAGGACCGATTGGGATTATTCCCGAGTCCCCAATTGTCGCTCAAATTGTGCTCGACCGAGAAAAACTTTGACGTCGGCGGGGCTGAGCGCACACCCACGGCATTTCTCCCATATCCTCGTCGTCGAACACATAGATCATTGCGCAAACGATCATTCACCAGACCGAAAGAACGGTTAGCGTTGCCGTTGGGGTTGATTAGCCGCAGGATGTTGTCGCCGTGGCCGCCGTACCCGCATCCGGTACTGCTGGTGGAGGTGCACGCGGTCGCAGCCTGCGTCGTACCGTAATACGTCCAGAGAACTTCTCCGGGGCGGCTGCCGATTACCGAGGAACTGATGGCTACCGCTCCTGAGGGTTCGGAGGCTGCCGGCTTCAATCGGCGCGATCAGCGCGATAGCGCCGTCAGCACCACCGCCAGGACGATAGAGACTCGCAGCTTTCCATTGCTCGTCACGCAATTCCTCCCGCGGCGCGGCTTCCTTCGGAAGTTCCCGCGTCCAAACCGCGTTCGAACCAAAAGCACTCAAACATTAGCGGCTAGCTCAACAGGCGAATGATATCTAGCATCGACTAAACGTAGTGAAAACCGTCATAATGACGATTTAAGCTCGAACACCAACGCGTCAGGCGCTCCGAGTCGGAGGGAGGCAGCGGCGAAGGCGGCAGCCTCCGCATTGGGAAACAGACCAAAGACCGCGCCCCCGCTGCCGCTCATCGAGGCCGCCATCGCACCACATTCTCCAAGTAATGCTTTAAGCTTTCCGATCTGTGGATATAGTTGCATAGCCGGGGTTTCGAGGTCGTTCACCAGATGCCGCGCGGCGATGTTTCCGCCAAGAATTTGCTCGATTTCGCCAGCCTCCGCCGCGCCGCTCCATCCCTCTCGCCTAAGCGCCTTGAAGACCGATGCGGTCGGCACTTCGACGCGGGGAACCGCGATCACGAGCTGGAGGGTTGGAAACCCATCGAAGGCCTCCATGCGCTCGCCGATGCCGGTCACGCGCGACGGTCGTGGGTTCAAGAAAAACGGAACGTCCGCACCGAGTCCGAGGGCGATTTTCCGCAGCCGCTTGACGGACTCGCTCGATGCGTCGATGGCCGGCAACATCATCGTAGCCAGCATCCGCAAAATCGCGCCCGCGTCGCTCGATCCTCCGCCGAGGCCGGCGCCGGCGGGGATCGTTTTCTCCAAGTCGATCATCACGTGCGCGGAAATTCCGAACTCCTCGACGAATGCGCGAGCGGCGCGCGCCGCGAGGTTCGATTGGGGATCGCGGAGCGACGCAATATTGCATCGCAAAGTGATGCTGGAAGTTTGCGCGGGCCGGACTTCAATCCTGATTCGATCGCTGAGCGAAACCGGCAGGAAAATCGAGTCGATCTCATGGTAGCCGTCAACGCGGCGTCCGGTGACTCGAAGGAACAGATTGATTTTTGCGCAGGCGCGCTCCGCCAGCAGTTTTACCATCGAGACGGCGTCATCCGTGGCGTTCGCGAATGCGCAACGGAACCTCATCGGAGATGCGGCGGATCGAGCGGCGCGTGTCGCGCTGGATCACGTTGATAAATCCGATCAGGGTCACCACCAGTCCAACGATCACCATCGCCTGGCCGCTCAGGAAAGTCGCGTGATAGAAATCCATCCGCGCGGTGGCGTAGGAAACCCGCGCCTCCTCTTCGGTGAACGGCTGCAGAACGCCGGCGGCAGAGTCAACTTCATCGAAACTTCGATAGTCGGTGCTGGGCGAGGTGTTGGCCGCCTGCGCAATCATCTGATTGGCGACGCGGGTCTTGTTCAATCCGATGATCCAGTTGCCGGCGCCGAGCGCCACCAGCATTAGACCGGCCATGATGCGCCAATCCCTATAGATATCGGGCAGCTTCACTATGTTTCGAGGATAGGGCGGCCTCGCGGCGAACACAACGCGCCCTGGATCCTGATCGCGCGAAGCGCTTCTATTTAGCATCGCCGCCAATGTTGATGTCGGGATCCGGTTGGCGAGTTAGTGGTCGGCCGGCATCCCCTTTCCGCAATTGATCGTCCATGGGATGCCGAAGCGATCGATGCATTCGCCGAAACGCAGCGCCCAGAAGGTTTCCTGAAGTGGCATTTGCACCGTGCCCTTTTCCGCCAGCGTGCCGAAGATTCGATCGGCTTCGGTCGCGTCCTCGAGGTGCAGTATCAGGGAGAAGCCGCGCGGTTTTTGATAGCGTTCCATTACATCGGCACCGATCAATTCCTGATCATTCAATTTGATGCTGGCGTGCAGGATCTTCTTGCCCCATTCCGGCGGCGTTTGCTTGGCCATCGGCGAATCACCGTCGGTAAGCATCATGTGGATTTTGCCGCCGAGGCATTTCGCGTAGAAGCGGAAGGCTTCCTCGCATTGGCCGTCGAATGACAGATGCGGATTCAATTGCATTTGCGCTCTCCCTTATGCCGCTTAAAAGGACCAAAGCCATCCAGGATTTTAACGGGGCGTTCGCGAACGCCCCCTACCGACCAAGAGGTGGCGGGCCGGCCCGACGGACCGTGCCCACCAGACGATGCGCATGCCGATGGCGCCCATGCCCTACCAACCGATGCGTATGCCGAGGCGACTGCGCGCCCAATGCCACGAGACCTCCTGGTAGGGGTCGTTCGGGAACGACCCGTTGAATCTTGATCGCGCGAAGCGCATCCATTTCGCCTCGCCGCGGAATGTGGCGATACAAAATTGCGGACCGGCGACGAGGCATCGGGGCGCCATTCACGGACCGCGCGTTGCGTGCGCGAAACCGGTATAGGTATCATGGGCATTCGGCATCAGAATGAAGCATCAGGGTGAAGGGCAAGATCAAGCGGACGTGAGCCCGCGGCTGGAAAAGCTGCTGGAGCGTTTCGACCGCCGAGATAAAGTCGCACTCGCACGCCTGATCACCCTGATCGAGAACCACGCGCCCGAACGCAACGCTGTCATCGAGCGAATCTATTCGAAGACCGGCCACGCGCACATTGTCGGGATTACAGGACCACCGGGCGCGGGCAAATCGACTCTCGTCAATGTGATGATCGCGAAGTATCGCGCGATGGGAAAGCAGGTCGCGGTGCTCGCGATCGATCCGTCCAGTCCGTTCTCGGGCGGCGCGGTGCTCGGCGATAGGGTTCGCATGACCGATCACTACAAGGATACCGGCGTCTACATCCGCAGCATCTCGTCGCGCGGAAGTCATGGCGGGCTTAGCCGTGCGGCGCGAGAGATCACCAAGCTCCTCGATGCGTTCGGGCACGACATCATCATTATCGAGACCGTCGGCGTGGGGCAGACCGAGCTCGGCATCATGGACCTGGCGGATACGACCGTAGTGGTGACGGTGCCCGAGGGCGGCGATGCGGTGCAGGTGATGAAGGCCGGGTTGAACGAAATCGCCGATGTCTTCGTCGTCAACAAAGCGGACCGCGACGGCGCCGATCGCATCAAGGCCGAGTTGGAGCTCAACGTTCATCTGCGGCCCCCCGGCGGATGGAGTCCCGCGGTTCTGATGACACAAGCGGCGGCCGACAAAGGCGTCGAGCGCGTGGTCGAATCGATCGCGAAGCATGGCGAGTATCTTGCGGCTCACCATGATCCGGCGCGCGAGGCCGATCGCCGCACCGCCGAACTGATCGAGGTGCTCAGCGGCGAGCTCGGAGATCGCGCGGTGCGCGCGCTCAAAAATGGCAATGAGGACGGCCTGCTCGTGGGCGTGCGCGAGGGAAATCTCAATCCCTACGGCGCGGTGCGCAGGATTCTCGAGGATCCTGCGAAGCTGCTGGAACTGCTCGCAGTCGGCAGCAATGGGAATCTCGCCTGATGTTTCGCGACAAGCAAAAACATAAGGGGCGGCTATTCGCGATCGGTGACATCCACGGCTGTCCCGACGAGCTCGCGGTGATGCTCAAGGCGATCAAGCCGACCAAGGACGACACCGTGGTGTTCGTCGGTGACTATGTCGATCGGGGACCGTCGGCGCGCGATGCGGTCGAGATCGTAATCGAGTTGCAGAAAGGCCCCGCCGAAGTCGTAACGCTGAAGGGCAATCATGAGGATATGCTGCTGTCGTTCCTCGGTTTCCCGGGCCATTACGGCGAGTCGTTTCTCTTCAATGGCGGCGCGGCGACGATGGACAGCTATGGCATCGCCGACGCCGAGCTCGAGCAGACCCTCGAGCTGCTCCCCCCTGAGCATGTGAAGTTCTATCGTGGCCTGTCGCTGAGCTATCTGCGCCCGCCGTATTTCTTCGTACACGCGGGAATTCTTCCGGCGCGCCAACTAGAGGAGCAGGACCCCGAAGACCTGCTGTGGATTCGCCAGGAGTTCATCTTCAATCCGCACGAGGCGGGCGCGATCGTGGTCTTCGGGCATACACCGATGCGCGGCGTGATGATCGATCTTCCCTACAAGCTGGGCATCGATACCGGGCTGGTGTATGGGGGCAAGCTGACCTGCCTGGAATTCAACGAAGGCGTCATTTATCAATGCGAGCGGGGCGCGCGGCGCGTAGTTGGGCGTCAGACGCCGCTGCGTTGAGGCCTCGGCATCCCCTTTCTCGGCAACGATGCTCCCGCTAATGTGATCGGTTCGTGGCGACGTAGCTCAGTTGGTTAGAGCATGCGGCTCATATCCGCAGTGTCGTAGGTTCGACTCCTACCGTCGCCACTCGTCCTCCTCAGCCGCCTCCGCTCGTCAAACCGTGTGAACATCTGCTACTTATTTGTTGAGCCATCAGAATGGCCGCCATCCGACGCGCGACGTTATCGAATTGGTTCGAGCGACCGCGTGGCCAGTCACGACCCTGACCATCGTTCTGCTGCTACGTTCCGAATTGCAGCGTTTGGCAGCAGCCCTCGCGGAAAGAATTCAAAGCGCGAACTCCATCATAATTGGCCGGAGAGGACTCGAAATAAAAGGTATTGCGGAGCCGGTTGTCCCTACTTTGCAGCAACGTCGATTGAAGTTCCGGCGCTTCATTAATAACGTAAAAGTCAAACTCGAGATGGATCGAATTTGCGATATCCTGAAGATCGAGAAAAGTCCGAGCTTAAAAGTCGAGCGTGCCAACATAGTCGACGAAGTGGCGGGGCGCGTGGAGACAAGTGCAGATATGGACGCAGTATCCATTCTCCTTAAGAATGTAACGGGTGAGGATTTTTAGCCTATGGCGCTGAGCTATGTGAATGCCAATCCGGAATTGTCGCTTTCGGATTTGAGATTGCTGATTCAACAGCAGGAGGAGCTTCGGGGACCCCTGCGGGATATCGGCAACAACGGCTACACTACGGTCCTCGCGTTTGATCCAAACGAAGAACCACCATCCAACCCTCCGGCGCTTGAACTGGCGCTGGAAGGCCAGCCCAAACCGCAACGCATTGTCACTGAGGGGCGCGGATTCGTTGCCGGCAGGCGGCGAGATTTAGTCGTCTACCGCTCGGAATAATCTCCCGTTACGAGACGCGGGCTCAGGCCGGCTGATCTTCCTTCTTCAGCATCGTGAGGAGATCCTGGTAATGCTTCGGCAGCGTGACCGTGCCGCGCATTGCCACCGGAATCGGATAGCGCACCCCGCCCTTCTGCGTCCCCTCGAGGCCTTCGAGGACTTCGTCGGCCCGATTCCATGGCATCGTGAAAACCATTTCGGTGTCCTGCGCCATCCCGAAGACGCGATCGCCGTTGCAGGGCAACACCACCTTTGGCTCTCCGGTCAGGACCGTCTGGATGACGATTTCCGCGCAGTCGAGGCGTCCGCCGGTGGTGCTCTCGATGCGGCCACCGCGCTTGAACAGCGCCGCGTTAACCATCCGCATCACCTGCGCACTGTTGCCATACACCGCGATGACATCGGGCTCGAAGGTCGCGCGTGCAATCGGCGCGATGCAGACGTAATCGTAGGTGCCCGGCGCAAACTTCCAGGTTTCGGCCTCGAGTTTGGTCGCCCCCGCTTCGTCCTCGCAATACATCCCGACCGCGGCGAAGCCCTTAAGATACGCGTCGTTGGGTTTGCGAAAGCCGAATGCGATCGCCGAGAGCGGGCAGATCACGTCGTCCTTGCCCACCGCGATGGCCCATCCGTAACGGCGCGCGACGCCGATCGATTGGCATACGATCCAATTCTCATTGAAGTTGCGGCTCGGAACCTTGACGCCTTCGGGAACCGCCTCGCCATGGCGAAGCATGCGCACTGCGAGTGGAAAAGTGTCGGGGCGCACGTAGCGCGCGATCGCATCATCGAGTTTCTTCAGCTTCGAGGAGATTTGTTCGTCCATAGGCAGATACTTACTCCGAACGATATCGATTGTCGCGCCCGCCTCTACTCGAAAAGCCGATCGCGGGTACGAATCCACAGATATAGAAGGATCACGACCGAGCCGATCCCGATAAGCCCCGCCAGCCGTACGCTGCGGCCCTGGGTGAGGTCGCCCATGTAGGTCGTCATGAAAATGAGATTGCTCATGACCACCTCGATGAGGCAGGCGAGCGCGAACAGGATGCCCCAGCGTCTTTCGGTCGCGAGACCGAGCGCCAGCGTCGCAACCGCCATCGCCTGCGCCGCCAGCACCAGCCGCGCGGTGAAGCCCTCGAGCCTGATGCCAAGCAGGACCGCCTCGACCGGCGGCTGCGCGTAGTAGGTCACATCGCGCATGACGATTCGCGCCGTCAACCATGCCGCCCATATCGCGGCGAGCAACGAGAATAGTTTCAGATCGCGAGGCCATCGCGCGCGCTTGATGTCGGTAGTGGCGGCCATATCGGCGAGGCATATCTATCAGAACAGAGAGTCGGTTCAAGCGCGGCGCTTGCCGCCCGCATGAGGCTCGACGATAATCCGCGCGAGGTCGCGCGACATGAATGGCGTGCATGACATGGGTGGCATGGACGGCTTCGGTCCGATTCCGATCGAGCGAGACGAACCGGTTTTTCATGCGCCGTGGGAGGCGCGGATGTACGCGATCGCAATCAGCCTCGCGCGCGAGTTCCGCAACACCGACGAGTTCCGGCACGCGATCGAGCGCATTCCCGCGCCGGTCTACCTCGATTCGAGTTACTACGAGCGATGGCTCAACGCGATGATGACGCTGCTGGTGGAGAAAAAGAAAGTCACGCGTGAGGAGCTGGTCGCGCGCGGCGCCGATCCGGTCGTCCCGGCGCAACCCGCGAATCAATTTCGCGGAGATCCGCCGAAAGTCAAACGTCGGAGGGCGCGCTTTCGCGAGGGCGATCGCGTCGTCGCCCGCAACCTCAATCCCACCGGGCATACGCGACTGGCGCGCTACACCCGAGGAAAGCGCGGCGTGATTCATCGCGATTGGGGCACCTACGTCTTCGCCGACAGCAACGCGCATCATGCCGGAGAGCGCGAGCAACACGTCTATTCAGTGACCTTCCAGGCGCGCGAGTTATGGGGCCAAACCGCGCCGGCGCGCGACACCGTGCGCATCGATTTGTGGGAAGACTATCTGGAAGCGGACTCGACGATGAAGAGCAGGCCCACGAGGAAGAAGTCCGCGCCCATCACGCGATCGAAACGAGGCAACCAGCGATGAGCGCAAATCACGTCACCGTCCCCACCGGCGCGGCATTGCGCGTCAAGGCGCTCGAAACGCTCCTCGAGGAAAAGGGCCTCGTCGATGCGGCCGCGCTCGATTCCCTCGTCGATCGGTTCGAAACCAAGGTCGGCCCGCGCAATGGCGCACGCGTCGTCGCAAAAGCCTGGACCGATCCCAAGTTTCGCGAGCGGCTGCTGGAAAACGCGACGGCCGCAATCGCAGGACTTGGCTTTGGTGGCCCCGAGGGCGGCCATCTGGTGGCGGTCGAAAATACCTCGAAGGTCCATAACCTCGTCGTATGTACCCTGTGCTCATGCTATCCGTGGCCGGTCCTGGGCCTGCCGCCGGTATGGTACAAGAGCTTCGCCTATCGCTCGCGCGCGGTGCGCGATCCGCGCGGGGTGCTGAAGGAATTCGGCGTCGAGATCCCTGAGAAGGTCGAAGTTCGCGTATGGGATAGCAGCGCCGAGCAGCGCTACCTCGTGATCCCGCAACGTCCTGCAGGTACCGAAAAGATGAGCGAGGAACAACTCGCGGAACTCGTCACCCGCGATTCGATGATTGGCGTGGGCCTGGTAAAGGCACGCCCATGAAGACGCTGCAGCCGGAAGAGTTGCTCGCGGGTACACCGCTGGAAAAGGAACTTACCTTCAGCGCGCCGTGGGAAGCGCGCGCCTTCGCGATGGCGGTGCGGCTTAGCGAATCGGGCCTCTGCACCTGGGATGAGTTTCGAGCGCATCTGATCGCCGAAATCGGCAAGGCCGACAAGGTGCGCGCCCACGGATGGGTCGAGCCCGGTGACGGCTATTACACTTATTTCCTGCGTGCGCTGGAAAATCTGCTCCGCGAGAAAGGCGTCGTCGATGCGTCGGCACTAGAGACCAAAATGCATGAGATCACCGAAGCCGGACATGAGGATCACGATCACTGAGCTAGGCGTTCTTGCCCTGCTTGCCCTCGACCCATTGGAACATCAGGGTCTGGTAATACTCGAGGTTGGCGCCCAGCAGGAAGACTTTAGGGATGCCCTCGATCCGCGCGTAGACCGCGGTATGCGTGGGGTTTTCGCTGCCGAAGAAAATGCTGATCGGCTTTTTCGAGGCGGCCTGGAGAATCACCTCGCCTTTGGGCTTATCGAGTCCGAATTCCGCGAGGTCGTTGGGATTGGTCGAAACCACTTCCACCGATTTGGCGCCCTCGAACAGGTCCGCCAGTGCCTTCATTAGATCTTGCGGGACGAATTTACCGTCCGGCTCAACCACCTTATATTGCCCGTCCGAGCGGCGCTCATAGCGGACCTTCTCGTTCTCCCGCGTCACCGTAAGTGAATCGATGCCGCCCGGCAAATCGAGCAGGCTCTCCTGCACCGAGCTCGTCAACTCCTTGATCCGCAACTCGGGACGATCGACGAAGTAGTAGTAGGGCAACAGGATTGCGATGAGGACGGTGAAAATAATTGCGCTGCGAGGACTCAAACGAAGAACCTCCTGCGCACGAATACCGCCGCCGCGATCATGAACAGTAGAAGCGGTTCGATGAACGCGCCAAGGTACTTAAGGTGCTCGGCGTTCTGGTCGCTGACGAAAAATCCCGCCGTATAGCCCTCGTTGAGGCGTTCGCGGCTGGCGATAAGGATCTCGTCGCCGGCCATTTCGTTCATCACGCTCACCGCCATGTCGCGATTACCCAGCATCTCGATGAACTGGTTCGAGGGAAACGCGGTGCTGCCGAAGCCCACGATGCGCGCCATATTCTGCACGGCAACATGCGTATTGCCGTTGACCGCAAAATCGATTTCGCTTCCGACTGCGACCGGGCCCTTGATATCGCGACCAGACTGAAACTCGGTAATGCCGGTGGTGACCGCCTTGGTATCGCCCGAGGCCCAGCTTTCATGCGAGGAGCGGAGAAAGTCGCTGCTGCGATCGAACACCAAGCCGTCGGGAGCCTTGTCTCCCGCCTTGCCGGTAACCTGAATCGCCCGCGCCATCGACATCACGGCGGGCGCGGTCATCGAGCGCGTCATCGGATTGTCGCGGGAAAAAAGCGGCACTTGGGTCGTCAAGATCTCACCGGCCGACAGCCGATAAGCCGGATCGACCAGCACCTGATCGAGGAAGTCCATGTAATAGGTCTTGAGGAAGGTAACCAGGGTCGGCGAGCCATAGGGATCGATGAAGGCGATATAGTGCCCGCCCTTGGCCAGGTACTTCGCGAGGGAAGCCAGCTCCTCGGGCAGGAAATCCTTGCGGGGTCCGAGCGAAACGACGATCGTCGCATCGTCGGGAACGCCGCCCGCGAAGAGCGATACGTTATCGATCTGATAGTTGTTCTGCTCCAACAACCCGCGCCATTGCGAGTAACCCAGCGTGCGATCGGTATCGAACAGGTCGCGCTCGCCATGACCAACCGTGAAATAGATGTGCTTGTTGGAGGCGTGGGAAATCTGGAGCAGCGCCGGAATCAGGAGCTCCGAGCGCGAGTTGTCGAAGTCGCGGCGGCGTCCCTCTGATTCGACGATGACTTCGCCGTAGGTCGAAACTCCATATTGGCGCGCGAGACCGGGCGCCTTGTTCACGTCGATGACCTGGTAGCTAACCAGCGGCGTGTAAGCCGATACCTGGCCGAGCAGGTCCGCGAGCTCGAGGTAGGAAACGTCCTCGGTGCGCACGAACGCCATCACCTTGACCGGATGCTTGAGGCCGTCGAGCACGCGCTTGTCGAAGTCAGACAGCGAGTAGCGTTTGTTCGGCGTCAGATCCCATCTGATGTTGTGATCGAAGATGATCAGGTTGGCGATGCCGAACAGCGCCGCCAGCGCCACTGCCGTATAGATGACGGTGATCCAGTTGAGCCACAGACCGCGCCGGCGCGGCGCCGCATTTACCTCTTGCCGGTCCACTTACGTGCCTCCATCGAGCGCAGCGTCAGGAACATGAAGAAGGTGGTAAAAAACAGGAAGTAGGTTATCGAATACAATTCCACCACGCCTTTGGCGAAGCCGTTGAACTGATCGAAGATCGACAACATCCGCAACACATCGAGAGTGCCGGACTGAAACGCCGCTTCGTTCCAGTTGAGAATCCACAGGAACAGCAGCAACACGATCGTCGCGATTCCCGCGATGACCTGGCTTTCACACAGCGACGAGATGAACAACCCGCATGCGATGAACGAGCATCCGAGCAGCACCAGTCCCAGGTATCCAGCGAACATCGGAAACAGCGCGAAGGCGTGGATCGAGTAAATGAAGATCGGATAGAGCAGCGTCAGTCCGAGCATCATCAGGAAGATGAGCACCGAGGCGAGGAATTTCCCGCCAAGGATTTCGCCATCGCGCAAGGGATAGGTATACAGCAGCTCGACGGTGCCGAGTTTTCGTTCCTCGGCGAATTGACGCATCGTGATGAACGGAATCGTGAGCAGCAGGCCGAGCCGGATATCGGTCAGCAGCATGCTCCAATAGTTCTGGATGATATCGCGCGAGAACGAGATCGTGGTGAAGAATTTCAGGTCGGTGTAGGCGTACCATCCCGAGAGCATCAGGAAGATTCCCGAGATGATGTAGACCAGCGGGAATGCGAAGTAGGAGCGCAACTCCTTGCGCATTACCGCGAACATCCTGGCCGGGGAAAAGCCGGTGCGCGTCGTGCCAACGCCGACGCTTGCTTCGCGCGCCGCCGCGGCTCCCAGCGTTACTGCAGTATCTGCCATCGATTACCTCAAAAACTGGAATTCGCTAGTTCGCACTCGGACGCTGTTCGCTGGTTACGATGCGCATGAAAAGGTCTTCCAGGCTCAGCGCGACCGGCTTGATTTCGAGCAGGCCCCATCCATGCTGTACGATCGCTGCGGCCATCGCGCCGCGAATCTGGTCACCCTCGCCACTGGAGAAAACAACAAAGCTACCTACCCCGTTTTGCGGCGCGTCGCCGATGCGCTCCTCGATGCGCTGTACACCCGCGACGCCGAGCAGCGTCTGTTGCACCTGATCTTTCGGCCCCGCAACGGTTATGATGCTCTGTTCGCTGCCCTGCAACTTCGCGGTGAGTTTTTCCGGGGTGTCCTGCGCAACGATGCGCCCCTTATCAATGATGACGATGCGACGGCAGGTCATCGTGACCTCGGGCAGAATGTGGGTCGAAAGCAGAACCGTGGAGCGGCCCGCGAGCGAGCGAATCAGCTCGCGAATCTCTACCACCTGGCGCGGATCGAGCCCGACCGTAGGCTCATCGAGGATCAGGACCTCCGGGTCCGCGAGGATTGCCTGCGCGATTCCGACGCGCTGCCGATAGCCCTTGGAGAGTTTACCAATCAGCTTCTTACGGACCTCGGCCAGGCCGCAAATCTTGATCGCATACTCCATGCGATCGCGAGTGGTTTTGGAATCCAGTCCGCGCACCCGCGCCGCGAACTCCAGCAACGCCGATACGCTCAGATCGGGATACAGCACCATGTTCTCGGGCAGGTATCCCACCCGGCGGCGGGTCTCCAACGAATGCTCCGCGACATCGAGCCCGCCGATCAATGCGCGCCCCGAAGTGGGAGGAAAAAATCCCGTCAAGATGCGCATCATGGTGGTTTTTCCGGAGCCATTCGGCCCCAGTAGCCCAATGATTTCGCCTTTTTCTACCTTGAACGAGACGTGGTCGACCGCGAGGGTCGGGCCAAAATACTTGGTAAGGTCCTGGACCTCTATCATCAGAATGTCTTTTATGCCCCGTGAGAGATCTTCATTCTATGAATCGAAAAGCCAAACTGTCAATTCGTCTTTTTAATCGATCAGTGTTTGGCGCTCCGGCGCTTTCACAAAGTGTTCCAGTAGCTGGAACATTGATGATCGGTGTCAAAGCTGGCGTCGGTCTCCGTGGCCGGCGTCGGTGACACCAGCGACTCGATGGAACCGCCTTCGCTGTATTCGGGCCACGTCGGCGCACCCGTCGAATTCGGGTTGAGAGTTTTTGCGAATTGAGTCCAATACCCAATCATGGTGTCCGACAGGGTGATTTCGTCCCCCATCAGAGGAGATGGATCGGTCACGAAGAGATATTGCAGCTCGACGGTGTGGCAGTCGCCGGGCGGAAAACTCAGCGATGTTGAAAAGACCGACGGCGCGTTCTCATCGTTGAACTCGTAGGCATAGACCGGAACATGATTCGCTACCAGCAAAAGATTGGCGTTGCGCACCGAACACCCGAACATGAAGTCGGTCCCCAAGGCGCCCAGCGCCAGCGGCGCACTCACGCTGTAGCCCGTCGGCGGAGGGTAGTTGCTCAGCGGATATAGGGTATTGATGAGTGCTTGTACCATCGTGCTAGCCGCGGGTTGGCGCACCACCGAAGAAACTGCCGTCGGATACTCCGCGTCAGTCAGCGGCCCGGCTGGTCCGAGGTCATACTGCTCGGCGATGAAGTAGCGGTATTCGTCGTGATTGCTGCCGGAAATCATCGGCACTTGATTGAACTCCCCGCTCGCAAACGCAGCGCTGGGAGTCTGGGCCAGCACGGTACCATCGACAAAAGGATGCACCGCGGCCGGCTCCAGCGCGGCCAAAGTTGCGGCCGGAACATCGCGCAGACACTTGGCCGTTTTATGCGTCGTGCATCCCACACTCGCAGTTATAGCGCTGCCCGAGGGCACGACCTCGGTGCCGGTGGTTTCCCCTATCGTCAACGTAACGATCGGATCGAAGAGGCTCTGAAATACGTTCGCGCCACTCTCCGATATCGCGCCCCGGAACAGTCCCGCCGCAGTCGGCGAAGCAACATTGGCGTATACGCTTTCACCTCCTGCGGATTCGCCGAAAATCGTCACCTGCCCCGGATCGCCGCCGAAACCTGCGATGTTTCTCTGCACCCATTCCAGCGCGAATTGCTGATCCATTAATCCATAGTCGCCATGGAGATGCTTTTCGGCGTCGATCGCGGATTGCGCGAAAAATCCAAAATAGCCGAGCCGATAATTTATCGTGACGACGATCACTCCCTGCTGCACCAGAACGGTCGGGTCGAAATCAGCGGCATCACCTTTTACCAGTGCTCCGCCATGAATCCATACCATTACCGGCAGCGCGGAGGAGGGCACTGCCGACGCGGGCGTGTAGACATTCAGATATAGGCAGTCCTCGGTGCTGGCGGCGTAGTCGGGTTGGATGCAGGCGGCGCCGAACTTATCCGCCTTAAAAACTCCGGCGAAGCTTCCATGAGCTCGCGGCGGCTGCCAGCGTAGCCCACCGACCGGCGCCTTGGCGTAAGGGATGCCGAGGAATTCATTTACCTCGCCAACTGTTGAGCCAGTGACACGGCCCGCTTTGGTATGCACGGTCGGAGGTTTGGGGGCGGGCTTTTTAGAGGCATTTGCGATGGAAGTTAAACTGATCGTGTAAATCGCCGCCAGGCCGGCAATCGCCGGAATCGATAATCGCATCACCGAGCGCCTCCAACCCAATGCTGAAATACGGGCGCTTTAATATGTCAGATTTCAGCAATTTTTCGGAGCAGGCGAGGCGTTGAAGCTTTGGCAGATTTTGCTGCGTTTATTCAGCTGTCACGATTCCCTTTATAACCCCTTCCGCGCGAAGCTATGCTGATGCGATGGGACGAGTAATCGGGGCCATCGTCGTCGTTACTGTAATCGCGGGCGGAATCTTCTACTGGAATTGGTATACCCAGGGCGAGGAATACAAAAAAGATCAGCAGCAGATCAGCGACCTCCAACAGCAAACCGCCACTCTGAAGCAGCAGAACGATACGCTCAAGGCCGAGAACGAAAAAATGAAATCCGATCTGGATAAGGTTCAGGCTGAGCAGGCCAGTCTCGCCGCGCAGAATGACGTCTTGAGCAAGGCCATCGCAGGATACAAAGCCACCGGCAAAATGCCGGATCTCAAACTGGCCTATCCTCCTAAATGATGCTTCATCCGTAGGAGGCTAATCCGCCGCGTCCTTTTCGTCCTTGGCACTCTGGCGATGCAGTTCCGGCAGCACGTAGCGCTGCCATTCCGCCAGATGCGCGAGAGTCCGCATGTCAGGCATCCGATCGAGGTAAACCTCGCCCTTCAGATGATCGGTCTCATGCTGGATGACGCGCGCGTGAAAATCCTCGGCGATGAAATCGAGCGTCTCGCCATTTCGCCCGAGCGCCTTGACGTGAAGTTTCTTGAAGCGCGGAACGCGTCCCCGCATATCGGGGATGCTGAGGCATCCTTCGAAGTCATCGATCTTCGAGTCATCGAGAATTGTGACGACCGGGTTGATCAAATACGTCAGCGGCACCGAGGGCATGTCGGGATAGCGCGGATGCTGCTCGACTTGGAGCACCGCGACTTGCAGCGGCAGATGCACCTGCGGCCCGGCAAGTCCGACGCCGATATATTCGTGCATCGTCTCGACCATATCGTCGAGCAGTTTTTGAAAATCGTGGGTCTTAATCTTATCAACCGCGACCGGTTGAGCTTTGGTTCGAATGACCGGATGACCGAGGCGCGCGACTTTCAGAATCATGCGCGGATTGTAGCGAGTTAGCGCAAATGCCGAAATCTCGCCGCATAAATGTCATAAATATTCCGATCCCGCACTTAAACCTCGCGCGATAGAATTCCCCGACGGCCGCCTTCGTCCAAACGGCATGTCTCAACTAGCTCGCCAGCCGTCGGAACGAGACCCGAAGGGGGCGCGCAGCGCCACGGCGCAGCCGTACCCGAGGCGGAGCGAAGCGGAGTCGAGGGAAAGCCTTAAAAGGAGTGCCACATGAACGAGGATCGTTTGAAAGGTAAATGGAATCAGATCAAAGGCGAGCTCAAAAAGAAGTGGGGCAAGCTAACCGATGATGATTTGATGTACGGCGAGGGCCATATCGACAAGATGATGGGCCGTATTCAGGAAAGGACCGGCGAGAAGAAGGAAGAAATCCAGAAATTCTTCGATCGCTATATGGATGAAAAGGAAAACCGGCCGTAATCTTAGGCCATCGTTAGGCTTCATTGGAAAACGGCCTGCCGATCGCGTGATCGGTGGGCCGTTTTTTTCAGCTCGGACCTGTGACGAACGATTCGCGCGCGATACTCTCGATGTCTGAGGGAACATCGATGAGCGATCTCGTTTGCGAAAAACAAAACCACGTCGCAGTAATAAAACTGAATCGGCCGGACCGGATGAATGCCATCAGCACCGAGATGCTGACCGCGTTGGGTACCAGCCTCGCGGAATTCGACAAGGATCCGCAGGTCCGCGCCATCATCTTGACCGGCGAGGGTCGGGGATTTTGCAGCGGACTCGATCTGAAAGATACCGCGGCGGGGAAAGGCCTCGGCGGCTCCCTCGCGGGCGGCGGCGCATCGCACATCAGCACGCTTGAAATTCCGACTGTCACCCTCAATCGCATCGATGTCCCAGTGATTTGCGCGATTAATGGGCCGGCCGCAGGTTATGGCTTCGACCTCGCGCTCGGATGCGACATGCGGCTTATCAGCGATCGCGCCAAACTCGCGCCGGCGTTCGCCAAACGCGGCATCGTGCCCGAAAGCGGCGGGACCTGGTATCTACCGCGCCTGATCGGATGGGCACGCGCATGCGAAATCGGTTTCATCGCCGAGGAGATTTCGCCCGACCGTGCGCTCGAACTGGGCCTCGTCAACAAGGTGGTCGCGCACGACGCGCTGATGACCGAAGCGCATACGTGGGCGGAAAAAATTGCCGGCAACGCTCCCCTCGCCATTCGCGCGATGAAGCGCCTCTTCCGCCACGGCCTCAGCGAAGACTTCGAGTCACATACCCATCATGTGCTGATGCAGTTGATGTTGTTGTTCAAATCGCAAGATGTCGCCGAGGGCATCAAGGCCTTCCTCGAGAAGCGCGAGGCGAAATTCACCGGCCGCTGATGCCTAAAAAAGAGGCAGGCGCACCTCGGGTCACGCCCACCCCATGGTAATGCCGCTTTAACTGCGCCTCCATCGCTAGCCAGGCTTAATGTTGCGCGATTCAACGCGGCATTGCGATTTGGTTAAATCCCCCGAGGAGACTATCTCGCGCTTCTCGGCTACGATGCCGATGCCGTGCCGCCTCGAATCCATCAATTTTACGCCATCGCATTCGTGGAAAATCTCTCCCTGCGCGCGCTCGCGCCCAGTTTTCCCAGCGCGCGCGTCTCGCCGCACGAGCTCTACATCCCCGTCGATGACGACGGCGGCCTCTATATCTACCCGTTCGGCGCCGTCGTCATGCACGATGTTCCGCCCGAGCGGCGCGATTCCGAGCTCAAGCGCCTCCATAAGGCGCGCCCCGGCCTGACCGCGCAGGTGATCCGCGAGGATTACGCGGTGCTCGAGGATCCCTCCTTCGCCACCGGCATCCAGGATGGCACTCTGCATGTCGATCGCTTCACGCCCGGGCGCGCGGCGATCGTCGCGCTCACGATGGCTCAGAGCGCCGCGATGGAATACTACGAGCGCATCGTCGAGGCGCTGTTCGAGCGCACCAACGTGCTGGTCGACCGCCTCGAAAAGAAAGGCACCGTGCCCTATAGCACCCGTCCGCTTCATCGCTTCATCGGCGAGGCGATCACGACCCGCACCGAAGTCCTTTCGATTCTGCATCTGCTCGACAAACCCGATGCGACCTGGGACGACCCCGCGATGGATCGTATCTATGATGACCTGCGCGCCGAGTTTGATCTGGTCGATCGCTACGCCGCGCTGGAATCCAAGCTGCGCAGCATCCAGGAGGCGCTCGAACTGGTACTCGACGTGGCGCGCGATCGGCGTTTGATAACCCTCGAAATCGTGGTAGCGGTGCTAATCTTGATCGAGATCGTCTTCGCCGCCGCGCCATTCATCAAATAACCAGCAGTCATGACACCCCAAGACGCACATCTGCTGGGCCGCCTGGCCGTCGCGCTCGCGATCGGACTGCTGATGGGGCTGGAGCGCGGGTGGGAGTATCGCCAGCTTCCGGAAGGCGGCCGCGTCGCGGGTTTGCGCACTTTCGGTCTAATCTCGCTGCTCGGCGCAGTCGCGGTCCAGCTCGGAAGTCCCCACTACGATGTTTTTCTCGCCGCCGCGATCCTGGCCGTCGCGCTGCTGATGGGCATCGGATACTGGCGCGCCACTCGCGACTCGACCGACATCAGTATCACTACCCCGATCGCGGCACTGGTCACCTTCAGCCTGGGCGCGATAGCAGGGCTCGGACATCTCGCGATCGCCTCGTCGGTGACGGTCGTGGTCGCGACCATTCTCGGTTTCCGCATCGAACTGCATAGCCTGGTCGCGCACATCGAGCACGAGGAACTTAACGCGACGATGCGGCTGCTGCTGATAACCGTGGTGGTGCTTCCAATCCTGCCCGATCGCGCCCTCGACCCCTGGCATGCGCTGAATCCGTACCAGATTTGGTGGATGGTGGTGCTGATTGCGGCCATTTCATACGTCGGGTACTTCGCCAACAAATTTCTCGGCGAAGAGCGAGGGATGATCGTCACCGGACTCTTCGGCGGGATGACGTCTTCAACTGCGGTGACGTTGACACTGTCGCCGATCGCACGTGAACGAAAGCAGGAACGCGAAGTGGTCGCGGCCGCCATCCTGGCGGCGTCCGCAATCATGTTCCCGCGCCTGCTCATCCTCGCCGCAGTGCTGACGCCGGACTTGGCGCTCGCCGCGACGCCGGCGTTTACGGTCGCCACCGTCCTGACACTTGCGGCTGCCGGATGGTTCGCGTGGCACTCGCGCCATATCGAGCGGGCGCAGAAAACCCACGACCTGCGGACCCGGAATCCTCTGGATCTATGGTTCGCGCTGAAATTCGGTCTGCTGCTTACCACCATCATGCTGGCCAGCCGAGCCGCGCAGACCATGCTCGGTAACAACGGACTGTTCACCTTCGCCGCGATTTCCGGGCTTGCCGATGCGGCCCCGATCACGCTGTCGGTCTCGTCAATGGTGGCGCAGAAGCAGGTCGACCTCGCCGTCGCCACGATAGCGATGTTGATTGCCGCGGGTGTAAACACGCTGGTGAAACCCGCGCTGATGACCTTCCTCGCGGGCCTGCGCGCTTCGCTGCTGGTATGGATTCCGCTGCTGGTGGCGCTTGCGGGCGGCGGGGTCGTGGCGTGGATTTGGCGTTAGCTCAGGCGTCAGACAGCCAGGATAGGTCTCTTCCGATCAGCAGCTCCTTCTATGGGCCAGTGTTGAATTCACTCAAGATTTAGCTTTCTAAACGCTCAAGTGCTCATTGAGGAAGAGAGAAGACCCCAGACAAAACATCAAGACACCAAGTTAGGATGAGAGCGTGCGCTTAGTAGGCGCGGGATCAAGGAATCGCGGCCAAAGAGCAGGCCAGGCAGATGCGGGCCGCAGCGGCCCTTCTCGTACACCAGGTTGGGATCAAGAAGAGAATTTCAAAAAAGGAGACCGTTAACCGGACCCGCGTCCAGTTCGGAAATCTTTTCTTCTTGATCTTCCCTTGGTGTTCGAGAAGGGCCGCTGCGGCCCGCATCTGCTGGCTGATTCCGAGGCCTCGACTTCTTGATCCTGCGCCCAATAAACGAGCGCCACTCGTCCTACCTTGGTGTCTTGGTGTTTTGTCTGGGTTCTTCTCTTTCAATTCCCGGGATTTTCCTCGCGCTGGCGCATATGGCGCGTCAAGACTAACCGCGTCGATGAGCGACGTCAGTGAGGAAGTCGCGGATATTCGATTCAAATCGCGAGGATGTCCTCGACATATGCTAGGCGACCAGGTTTCGCGCCGACGCCGAGGCGTATCCCTCTTCAGACGTCCGGGAATTTTTGCGTCGCCAATCCAGCACATAAGCTAGCGTGAAGAGGCTCAAGATGCCCAGCACATTGACTCCAAGCGAGGCCATGTTGGTTGCGTCAATCTCGGATAGCGCCACATATCCCGCGCAGCTCAACACCACCCCGACCCCATATACCGGCAGCGAGTTGCGTCCGCATGCGAGGAAAAGGCTCGCGGCGCGAGTGGAAAAGAATTTCGCCTGCTTCGGCACAAAGAACACGAACAGATAGAGCAACGCCACCACATTAGCGACGCGCAGCGGTGACAGGAAGGTTTTCTCCGCGGGCCACAGATACAGATTGAACAGCGCTCGGCTCTCCTCGCTGCCGCTCCACGGCGCGGCCGCGAGCAAGGCGAATATCACGAAGCCGCCCGCCAGCGTCAGCCATGCCCATTGATGACGATAGTGAAAGCTGTCGGCCTCGATGCCGACCTTGCTGAAATGGCCGACCACGATTCCGATCGTATAGAGGAACTGCCATGCGAACGGATTGAAGTTCCATCCCAGCCCGTCATGACCCGCGCTCAGGTTGAAACCAGTCATCCGAACCATCGCGTACACCAACGCCGACAGGATCAGCGCGAGCCACGGGTCGCGTTTCACCACGTAAATGATCGCCGGCGCCGCGGCCAGCAGGACCAGGTAGAGCGGCAGGATATCGAGGTACTTGGGGAGATACGAAAGCGTCAGCGCGGCGGGGATGTAATGGCGTGGATCAGCGAACAGATGCTTCACCTGCAGAAAATCCACATAGTCGACGCGCGCGAAATAAACCGCCGCGAGGCGCACGAATAAGGCCGCGCTGATGAAAAGTAACAGGTGCGCGCCATAGATCCTGCCCAGCCGTTTTGCGACCGCCCGGCAGCATCCTTTGAAGCCGAATTTGTCGAGCTTCGAGCCGTAGGCGAGATACGACGAGATTCCCGAGATGAGCACGAACACTTCGGCCGCATCGCAAAACGCCCATTTGCGCAGCGTCCACAGCGAAGCAGGATTGCCGGGCACGTGATCGATGAAGATAAGAATCAGCGCGAGGCCGCGGCAGAAGTCGAGTCGATAGTCGCGATCATTAGTCATTTTAAGATCCCTCGACTACGCTTCGCTCCGCCTCGGGGCGCCTGCGGCGCGGCGCTGCGCGCCCCCTTTGGGCCTCACTTTCGACATCGTGAAACTCAATCCCTCGACTACGCTTCGCTCCGCCTCGGGGCGCCTGCGGCGCGGCGCTCCGCGCCCCCTTCGGGCCTCACTTTACACGCCGTAAAAATACGCCGGGCAGCGATTTACTGCTGCGAGTATTGCTTCTGACTCTGCTTCTGACCGCTTTGGCTTTGCGATTGCGTTGAAGTCTCGCGCTCCAGTTTCAAATCCACGGTCATCGTCTGCTTCTTGCCAAAACTTCGATATACCCCGCGTAGCGGAGTCACGTCGGAATAGTCGCGCCCGATTGCCACCTTGATGTGGCGCGTGTCGGTGCGGCATCCGTGGGTCGGATCGAAGCCCGCCCATCCCTGGCCGGGCACCTGAGCTTCGATCCACGCGTGACTGGCTTGCGATTCGATCGGCAGCTTCTGCGACGAACTCGGCGGCGGTGCCAGGTAGCCGGATACATATCGCGCGGGCACTCCCGCAAGTCTGAGCACTGCGATGGTAAGATGCGCGAAGTCCTGGCACACGCCGGCGCCGATGGTCAGGACCTCATCGACCGTCGAATGTACCCGGGTCACGCCGGGCTCATAGCTGAACTGGTCGCGCACGAACGCGACGATCTGCTGCACGTACGCGCCTACATCGTCGGTCCGGCCGGGACGCGCGATCCAAAAAAACTTCTTCACCCGCTCGCTGAACGGCACGTAGGGGCTGGCGCCGAGAAAATCGTATTCGGTCTGCACCCGCGCGCGATCATCGGTGAGAAATTCTTCGAACGAAATCGTCGGCGCCGACGGCGGCTGCTCCTCGATGCATTGCACCAGCGAACGCGATGTTATCTGCAGTACGTCGTGCTGCGGGTAGATCGAAAACGAATGGACGCGGTTGCCGTAAAAGTCGTCGAACTCGAACATCGAGGCCGGCGGCTCGACTTCGAGCACGAACTCGAGGCATTTTTGCGCGGCGCTATCGACCGGCCGCATCCGGACTTCATTGTGAGACTGGTAGGCGGGAGCGTCGTAGGCAAAGCGCGTGGTATGAGAAATCCGCAGCAGCATCAGCCAGTCTTCAACAATACTAATCCGTTACTCAGCCTTCAAATATTGTTCGTAGATTTGGTTCGAGATGGCGTCGCAGGATTCCTGGATATGAAGCAGGAACTCATGCAGCCCCTCTTCGATTGCCTGGGGGGCTTTTTCCACGCGGAGTTCATCGAGCAGCTCGCCGACGCCTTTGGGAATCATCCGCGGGGCCTCGCCGCCCTTGCTCGCGATGCGCCGCAGCGAGACTTCGAGCGATTCGATTGAGTAGCGCGCGGAGCGTGGAAAGGTCGGATCAAACAGCAGGATATCGATCACATTGTCGAGCTTGATCGCGTTGCCGAAACGCTTGCGATAGGCTTCCAGAGCCGACGCGCTGCGCAGAACTCCAGCCCATTGCAAAAGGTCGGCGGCGCCGCCGATATCTTCCAGCCGCGGCATCAGGAAGTGATACTTCACGTCGAGCATGCGGGAAACTTCCTCGGCGCGCTCCAACATGATCCCGAGCCGCATGAAATCGTAAGACAAATCGCGCGGCAAGGTGCTCTGCCGAATCCCGGAGATGCGATAGAAGCAATCGCGCAAATCCGAGAAGAACGAATAAACCCCGGGATTAACGAATGCCTCGGGCGTCCAGTTCTGTGCCGACAGGTAGAGCGTGTTTACATCGAGCCAGAATTCCGACGATACGTAATGACGCAGCGAACGGAGATTCTCGCGCGCGACATTGATGCAACTGCGAATAGAATTGGGATTTTCCAGATCGAGCGTGAAAAAATCCAGCACCGAGCTTTCATCGGCAATCGAATGTTGTTCGGTGAACTGCTCGATCTCCCCGAAGATCGCCAGCAGCGGCTCCCATGGCGCGCTATCGCGCGGCGGCGTTTCGATCAGCAGATGATAATTGACGTCGACCAGGCGCGCGCGCCATTCGGCGCGCTCCAGGTTGCGCGCCGCCCAGAACAGATTGTCGGCGATCCGGCGCAGCATTTACGCCCCCAAAACCCAAGTGTCCTTGCTGCCGCCACCTTGCGAGGAATTCACCACCAGCGAGCCTTCGCGCAGCGCGACCCGCGTCAGGCCTCCGGGCAACACGCGCGGTTTCGCGCCCAGGAGCACGAACGGCCGCAAATCAACGTGGCGCGGCTGCAGATGCGGGACGCCCTCGCTGTCGGTGATCATGGTGGGATGCACTGAGAGGCTGATGACCGGCTGCGCGATGTAATTATCCGGATCGGCAAGGACTCGCGTGCGGGTTTCCTCCAGCGTCTTCTCGCTCGCGTGCGGCCCGATCACGACGCCGTACCCTCCCGATTCGCCCACCGGCTTGACCACATAGCGCTCGATATTGCGCAGCACCATCTCGCGCTGGTCGGGCTCGCGCATCAGGTAGGTCTCGACGATCGGCAGGATCGCCTCCTCGCCCAGGTAGTAGCGAATCATAGCCGGAGTGTAGGCATAGATGGATTTGTCGTCCGCGATCCCGGTTCCGATGCCGTTGGCGATCGCGGCGTTGCCGGCGCGCAGCACCGCGGTCAGCCCGGGGACACCCAGCATCGAGTCGGGCCGGAACACCAGCGGATCGAGGAAGTCATCGTCGACGCGGCGATAGAGTACGTCGACCTGGCTCAGGCCGTGTACCGTCTTCATGTAGAGTTTATGTTCCACGCAGACGAGGTCCTGGCCCTCGACCAATTCGACGCCCATCTGCTGGGACAGGAACACGTGCTCGAAGAATGCCGAGTTGAAGGGGCCCGGCGTCAGTATCGCGATGCTCGGATGCGAGTTGCCATGCGGCGCCATCTCGCATAGCGACTGCAGCAGGTCGGCCGGATAGCGCTCGACGCTACGCACCTGGCTGGCGCGAATCAGATCGGGCATCAGGCGCGTCATCACGACGCGATTTTCGATGACATAAGAGACGCCCGACGGGGTGCGGACGTTGTCCTCGAGCACCATGAAGCGTCCATCGGCGCCGCGCACGATGTCGATGCCGCCAACTGTAACGAAATTACCCAGCGGCGGTTTGATGCCGACCGCCGAGCGCCGGAATTGCGGGCAGCTCAGCACCAGGTCCCTCGGGATGACGCCGTCTTTCATGATGGCGCCCTCGCCGTACACGTCGCCGACGAAGGCGTTGAGCGCGCGCACGCGCTGGATTAGGCCCGCCTCGAGTTCGGTCCAGGCTTGGGCGTCGATGACGCGCGGAATCGGATCAAACGGAAAGATGCGCTCGACGCCGCGCTGCTCACCATAGACGTTAAAGGTGACGCCCATGCGCCGGAACATGATCTCGGCCCGCGCGCATAGTTCCTGAAGCTTGGCCGGTGGCATCGACAGGAGCCCGCGGGTGATGTTGGTGCAAACCGAGCGAGGCGACTTGGCGAGCTCGATCATCTCGTCGAACAGCCCCTCACGGCGTGGATATGCTGACCAAACAGGCACCGAGGTGCCCATTTCCGCGACGCTTGCGCTTCCCATTTTCGTTTCCCAGCCCCGTCTCTTCGAGATGCGCGAGGTTTCCCGCGACCGCCCCGCGAAACTCGCGCGAAACCCCGCGCCGATAGAGCAATCGCGGTGCCCATTGCCCGCCCAAGCTCATCGCCAACGCGGAAACCGCCCGGAATTTAAATCGTCTAACAGATTAGGAGGTAACGGCAATGAAGATAACCATTACAGCGATGGCTGCCATGTTTTCTCTGTTGATGTTATTTGCACCGGGTCCAGCGGGCGCGGCCGAGGTCGGAAACTGGCAGCCCGCCGGCATCGAGCAGGTCGGATTTTTCGGCGGTCGCCCGATCGCGTGCCACAATCACTACTTCCGCCGCCATCATTGGCATCTGTGCCGATAGTGGAATTCTGCCGTAACTGCCAGCTTCAGTCGGTATCGGTCTGTATCGAAAGACACCCCGACTGAAGCCTCTGTTACGGCTGCGAATCACTCGATCGGTCTTTGATCCTCCTTCCACGGATGCGCTTCTTCCGAATGCGCCGCGAGCGTGATTTTTTCTTGGGTCATCTTTGTTTTAGAGATACATTCGTCCCATCAGATGAAAAAGAGTGGACCCCAGAGCGGCGAATCTGCATCGCGACTGATAGACGCGAGAATCCACGAGCTGGGCGACTGGCGCGGCGCAATGCTTTCCCGCCTCCGCGCTTTGGTCAAGCAAGCCGATCCCGAAGTCGTCGAGGAGTGGAAGTGGATGGGGACACCGGTCTGGTCCCACGGCGGAATTATCTGCACCGGCGAGACCTACAAAAAGGTCGTAAAGATGACCTTCGCCAAGGGCGCCTCATTGGATGACCCCTCGGGTCTCTTCAATTCCAGTCTCGAGGGTAGAGTGCGGCGCGCGATCGACTTCCACGAAGGCGACAAGGTCAACGAGAAAGCCCTCAAAAATCTGATTCGCGCCGCGGTGGCGCTGAATACCTCGGGCGCAGATAGCTGAGTGCTGAGCTTCTCTTCGTTCTTCGCGATGGCGGGCGGAAGGTTTATGAAAACCTCACTTAGTTCACTTGCTAGTTTAGTGTGGCGGAATGATCCGGCTCAACATTCACGAAGCCAAAACTCACCTTTCGAAATACCTGATGCGCATGGAAAAGAAGGGCGAGCCTATCGTCCTTTGCCGGCGCAACGTGCCGATCGCCGAGATCCGGCCGCTGAAGAAGCCACCGGCCGGTAAGCGTCCCATCGGTCTCGCGAAGGGCAAAGCCAAAATTCTTCCGGGTTTTTGGGATCCGCTTCCTGACTGGATGCTGGATGCATTCGAGGGGAAAGAACCCGATTGAAACTGCTCTTAGATACCTGCACGTTTTTATGGCTGGTAGCCGGCGATCGCGCCCAGTCCGTCGACGCGCGCACGGCATTTGAAAATGCAGAAAACGACGCATTCCTCAGCGCGGTGTCAGCATGGGAGATAGCGGCGAAAAATCTGCTCGGCGGTCTGAGACTATCCGAACCGCCCGAGCGCTTCGTTCCCAAATACCGGACTCTTCACCAAATCGAATCTCTCCCACTCGCCGAAGAGACAGTTCTTCAAGTAAGGACGCTGCC
>CAWAMM010000006.1:0-10000 GCA_963783145.1 uncultured delta proteobacterium | reverse complement strand
GCATCGTAGAGCGAGGTATAGATGCTCGAGGAACGCCCCATCGCGCTCAAGTCGGTGCGCGCGATCACCAGCGCGCTCAGCGCCGGATAGAGATAGCCATGGCCGAAGCCGCCGATCACCGCCGCCACATCAAGCACCCCCGCGTGGCCGGTGCCAGCGATCATCGCCATCCCGATCGCGAGGATCACCAGCGATGGAACCAGTACTCTGCCCAAACCCACCCGGTCGAGCACGCGCCTTCCAACGATTCGCACCACGACGCCGACCAGGGCGTAGATGACGAAGTAGACTCCGACGGTCGAGATTCCCTTCTGATAGGCAAACGGCGCAACGAAGCTGAGGCGCGAGGAAATCGCCAGCGAGAACAGCAGCGTCACCACCCATAGTGGCTGCAGCTTCGCGTCGCGCATCAACCCCACATAGCTGGGTCCGCGCGGCGCTTCATGCTGCTCGTGATGAATCAGCCGGTCATCGGGAAGCAGCATCGCGAGGACGGTCGCGATTGCGACCAGTGCGACCGCACTCAGGAAGAATGCGGTGAAGCCGGAATGCTTGATGAGGATCTCCGCGAACAGTGGCGCGATCGAAGCGGGCCCCATGCCGCTCAGGCTGAAGACGGTCATCGCCTCGCCCTCGCGGCCTTCCGGCAGCAGGTCGAACACCATCGCGAAGAGTGCCACTCGCGCGGTTCCTTCAACCGCCCCATGAATCGCGCGCACCGCGTAGATCGGCCATCCGAGCGAATGAATCGGGAGGTAGAGCGCGAGTGCGACCACATCGAGCGCGAGAAACCACAGCGAGGTAGCACGGCGTCCGCGGCGATCGATAGCGCTCCCGACGTAGGGCCTCGCGAGCAGCGCGAACAGGGGTCCGGTTCCGACCAGCGCACCGATGGTGCTGACGCCGCCGCCGAGATCGACGACCCACAGCGGGAACAGCGCGAACAGGTTGGAGCAGCAGTTCAGCGCAAAGGTCGCGAAGAACACCAGCCAAAACGCGCGCCCATAGATCGATTTGGTCGAGCTCAACTACTGCTACTTCCGCATCCTGCTCAATGGCGCTGGTACCTGGATGTAGCCCCCGCGCAGCTCAATGCTTTTTGGCGCCGACACTGCGCTCCTCGCTCATCGCACTCGGCACCTTGCCCTGAAGCTTGACCGGGCCGCTCGGCGCGATGCCGCCCTCCGACGGCTCCATCGTGATCGAAAGCGCGACCGCCGTGGCGTCCTGCGGCGGAGGATCGAGATATTCGCTGACGCTCCCGTCGGTCGCGCTACGAAACTCGGCGGCCTTGGCCGGCGGCGCGTCTTTGAGCATCCACCATGCGTCGTAGACTTGCCCTTCGGCCGGCGCGGCGAGGCCAAGGGCGTTCAGCACGGCGCCCCCCATCTTCTCACTGATAGTCACTGTCCCGGCGGCAACCTCATGAGGAGTCGGCGGGAGTAGCTTCATCAGCTTGCGGTCGCGCGCGATCAGGATCGCCTTGATGCGATCCTTCGATTCCATCAGCTTGCGCTCCTTGATTTCCGCACGCGCGTCAGCCAGCCGCTGCTCGTCCCGCACCGCCTTCTGTTTGAGGCGGTCCACTCGCTGGTTGAGCGAAGCGATGCGCGATCGGTAGGTGGACACGCGGTTCACCAGCTCATGGGAGAGATCGACCGCGACAATGCCGGCCGCGATCGCCAGCGCCACCGCCATCCCGGCCACCGCGCGCCACAAGCCGGTGCGCCGGGTCTCGACCGGCGGCGGCCCCGATTCCGCGACCGTACTGATGGCGGCTTTGTCTGGATGCGTTTGGTCCATCAAAGGTTGCGGAGATGCAGACTAAGCCGCGCGGTCCGTCCCCCGCAAGATTCGCCGCCGCCGTTTCGATGCATTGCGGGGTCGCTGCCAGCCCATTTGTCATCGCACGGCTTTCCGCTAAGAATAGATGTCTTAAGCTGATGCGGAAAATACAGGATATACACGTCTCCTCCATCGATGCGCTGATCGCGCCGAAGGACCTCAAGGATCAATTGCCGGTCGATGAGGCAATCGTTGCCACCGTGGTCACCGCGCGCGAGACCATTCGCAAGATTGTCAAGGGCGTCGACCGCCGGATGTTGTGCATCGTGGGCCCGTGCTCGATTCACGATCCCGAATGCGCACTGGATTTCGCCGAGCGTCTGCGCAAGCTGAAAGACGCGGTCGCGGACCAGCTCTATGTCGTGATGCGCGTGTACTTCGAGAAGCCGCGCACCACCGTTGGATGGAAGGGGCTCATCAACGATCCGCATATGGACGACAGCTGCGACATCCCGGAAGGATTGCGCATTGCCCGCACCCTGCTCATCCAGATCAACCGGATGGGGCTGGCGGCGGCGACCGAGACGCTCGATCCGATCACGCCGCAGTACATCGCGGACCTGATCGCCTGGTCTGCCATCGGCGCGCGCACCACCGAGTCACAAACCCATCGCGAGATGGCGAGCGGACTCTCGATGCCGGTCGGCTTCAAGAATTCCACCGAAGGTAATCTGCAAGTCGCGATCAACGCGATTCAATCGGCGCGCCGCGCGCATGCTTTCCTGGGCATCACGCAGGATGGGCGCAACGGCATCGTGCGCACCACCGGCAATCCCGACACGCACATCGTGCTGCGCGGCGGTAAGAAGCCCAACTTCGATGCCGCCAGTATCGCCGAGTGCGTGCAGATGCTCTCGAAGGTCGGGCTGGAGCCGCGCGTGATGGTCGACTGCTCGCACGCGCAGACCAATAAGGACTACACCAGGCAGCCCGAGGTGTTCGCGGCGCTCATCGAGCAGGTTCGCGGCGGCAGCAATGCGATCCTCGGCGCGATGCTGGAGAGCAACCTCGAAGCGGGCAGTCAGGCGCTGGGAGAACATCGCGCGGCGCTGAAGTATGGCGTCTCGATCACCGACCCCTGCATCGACTGGGCAACCACCGAGCGTTGCCTGACCGATGCGGCCGCCGCGCTGGCCTCACGCAAATAGCTCCCGTGTAAATTTGACGCGCGAGGAACCGTCACCCCAGATCGCGCAAAAGCCGCAGGCGATGGACCTCTCCCGCTTCAAGCGCCCGCTCAGCACCGCGGGCGCGATCCTCATCTACTTCGCGGCCGCCTACATCCTGGTTGGACGCGGCCTGCTCGGGGATTTCACCGGGCGCATCGCGGCCACTACTACGCCTCGTGATCCCTCGCTGATGATCTGGTGTCTCGCCTGGTTCCCGCACGCGATTGCCAACCATCTCGATCCGTTTCTCACGCGCTCGGTATGGTGGCCGGTCGGCATCAATCTCGCGTGGATCACCTCGATTCCCGGCGCGGCGATGCTCACATGGCCTATTACGCGAACGTTCGGCCCGGTCGCGAGCTTCAACCTACTCAGCTTCATCGCGTTGCCGGCGGCCGCGTTCGCGGCATTTCTACTCTGCCGTCACCTCACCGGACACAACCGCGCGTCGATCGTCGGTGGCTATGTATTCGGGTTCTCGCCTTACTTCCTGGCGCATCTGCAAAGTCACCTGGTTCTGATTCTCGCGTTTCCGATCCCGCTCGCGGCTTTGCTGGCCGCACGATTGCTCGCGGGCAGCATCCGCCCACGCGTGTTCGCTCCTCTGATGGCGCTGGTTCTTGCCCTCCAGATCGGATTTTCCCTGGAACTCTTCGCGACCCTCACGGCAATGGGAGGCGCAGCGCTGCTGGTGGGATTCGCGATCGGCCCGGAGCAATGGCGCCTCGCCGTGAGGAAGGCCGCGGCGCCGCTGGCCGCGAGCTACGCGATTGCCGTTCTCCTCGTCGCTCCGTATTGGTACTACCTGTTCGCTTTCGGAATGCCGGGGGGCTCGATTATTTCGCCGAGCGGCGTTTCGAACGATCTGCTCAACTTCCTGATTCCCACCGTGGCGAACCTGTTCGGGGCGAACGCGGCCTTCGAGAGCGTTTCATCCCGATTTGGTTTCCGCTCCGAGGCCGATGCATGGGTGGCGTGGCCGTTGCTCGCGATCATCGGGCTTTACCTCTACTCGCGCTGGCGCAAACCGCTGGGTAAGGTTCTTCTCGTGGTGCTGGCGCTGATCGTGGTCGCGACGCTGGGCCCGCGTCTCCATGTGGACGGCTACACGCTCTTCGGCTTACCATGGAAACTGATTGAACATTTGCCGCTGTTGAAGAGCGCGCTGCCCGCGCGCCTGATGGTCTATGGCTTTCTGATCTTGAGCCTCATGACAGCGACTGTGCTCGCCTCCGCAGACCTTTCGAACCTAACGAAATACGCTTTGAGCTTCGCCATCGCGGTTTTCATGCTGCCGAATCTCGACTATCGATTCTGGACCTCACCCCTCGATCTCCCGGCTTTTTTTGCCGACGATACATATTCTCGCTTCATTCAGAGGGACGAGGTCGTGGTGATCCTTCCCTACGAGAATCGTGGCAACAGCATGCTCTGGCAGGCTGAGACGGATTTCGCCTTCAGGATGGCAGGCGGTTATACAGGGCCCGCGATCATCAACCAGTTTCAGCAATGGCCGATCGTCAACTCGCTTTACTGGGGAAGCGACATGGCCGATGCGACGATGCAGCTCGGCGCGTTCCTCGTAACTCACGATGTCCGTCACGTCATTGTCCAGGAGAAGCGCGCCGCGGAGTACTTACCCGTCCTCGCGATGCTGCACGATCTCAGCCTCCCAGCTACCCATCTCGGAGATGTGATCGTCTTTCCGATCGCGACCGACAAGATTGCGAAGTATCGCGGCCTCACGCCGATCGAACTGGAGCGGCGCTACGATCGCGACCGCTTCGATCGCCTCATCGTCGCGGCGGATCGTTATCTTTCGTCTGGTGGTGACCCGCGCCTGCTCACGCCCGCGCGCGTCGCGAAGTTGAAACTGATACCGACGAGCTGGGCCCTCGACGACGACATCTACCCGAGGGACGGCCTCATCCTCGGGCCGTGGAAGGACAATCAACTCCAGCTCGGCGTGGTCGGATCGTATGACGCCTTGAAGTCGCTCATCGATGATTATCGCGCGGACGCCGCCGAGGTCTACTTCCCATTTCCGCGCCCACTGACCGGTCCGCCTAAAGGCAACTCTTTTATGCGCAAATTGGTCATGGTGTTCGATGGGCCGGGCCTCGCGCGGGCCGCCCGGCGAGCGTCTTCTGAGTTGCCCGCGGACGAACTGCCGCCGAGCGCTCCCTAGCTGCGAGGGCTCGCGATCGGCGCCTCGGCGTCCCAGTCGGGATCAGGTGTCCCCGTTTGGACCACATCCGCCCACCGGGTTCGGATGAGCTGTCGCGGCGTATGTCCTCCAATCGGCGCTTCCGCGCGAGATTTTCCCGCTTTCAAACACTCACGGTGCGCTGGCACGCTCGCTGCAATTGTCCTCATTGCATAACCGACGGAGGCAGCCATGCTCGCGACCACCACCCCCTCGCCAAAATCAGTTCCGCTTCCGATCGGACTTGTCATTCGCTCGAGTTCTGTTTCTCGCCCAGCTAATCGCCTGGAGCGCAAGGATTTCTCGCGCGACGCCCGCCTGCTCGACGCTTCGATCGCAGGGGTCGTGCTGAGCTTCAATCCTCGCGATGACGAAATGCGCGAAAAAGCGGAGCGGTCATGGGAAACCATCCGCGCGCTGCTGGCGGAGCATCTTCTTGCTCAGACCGATTCCGCGCTCCCTTGGGATGGGGATGCGGTCGGATCGACTACTGCGAGCGACCTTCTCAAAAAACGCTATGCCGAGATCCGTTCGCTCGCGCGTACAGTTGCTTCGGTATCATTTGAAGCCGGGTCCGATGGCGAGATTGCGGAAGCGGGAAAGGCGCTATGCAGGCTCGCCGTCAAGCTCGACGATTTAATGGAAGCCACCGAGCGTCGTCTGGTTATCCAGCTTCGACGGTATGTGTTCTCCTCGGGCGAGGAGACGCGCTTGTCAGCCTGACAAATTCGTAACGATCGAACCTCGATGGGGAAAGGGTGACTGGGGGCACGCAGGGCGCGAAGTAGCTTGTGGGGAGCTGCTCCGCGCATCGCAGGGGGCCAGTGGGGGGATAACCGCGAGAGCGGCTCTTGTCGATTTATGGCAAGGGCCGCTTCGCATTTTGTTCTCCTGGGCGCCCATTTCTCGTGGATACGCGGCCTTGTCTCGCTTAGCCCTGTCATTACACTTAGTTACTAATCGCGTCTCGTTGTGGGGGTGCAGCAATGGTCAAGGCTACCAGGATTGTGCAACGAGTGCTGGGCTTCAGTTTCCTTGCCTTCGGCCTCAACGGATTCGTGCATTTCATTTCCCCGCTTAAGATGCGCAATCCGGCGCTGGAATTCTTTCTCGGCCTCGCAGCGACCGGCTACATGCTGCCCCTGCTCTATATGACCCAAGCGGCCGCCGGCGCGATGCTGCTGGTTGGCCTCTTCGTTCCACTCGCGCTCGCGATGCTGGCGCCGGTCGTCGTCAATATTCTGCTGTTCCACCTGTTTCTCGCGCCCGCGGGAATTCCGGTGGCGCTGATGCTGCTCGCGTTCGAGGTTTCCCTTGCGTGGGATTACCGCGAGGCATTCGCACCGATGCTGCAAGCTCAGGCGATACCGCATCAAGTTGAAAACGTCGGGCACGGCGCAGGTCATCCGGCGGCGGCGCAATGAACATTGGCGCGCGGCGAGGCCGAGCCCTTCTTGTGATAAACCGCTCATGTAGTAATCTCCGCGATTACCTACTCGCAGGAGCATTTCGTCATGGCCCTTTGGAAGCCCGATCCGACCTTCTATCCATCCGCTCGGATGGCGATGGCCGCGCCGCCGGAGAGTCTCGCTTACGTCGTAACCTTTGACCCAAAGCGGAGCAAACCCGACGCATTGTGCGCGATCGATCTGGACCCCAAGCAAAGCAGCTATGGAAAAGTCGTCGGCCGCATCGAGATGCCGAAGGTCGGCGACGAGTTGCACCACTTTGGGTGGAATGCGTGCAGCGCCGCGCTGTGCCCCTATGCGCCGCATCCGCATATCGAGCGTCGCTATCTGGTCGTACCGGGGCTGCGCTCCTCACGCATCTACATCATCGATACCAAGCCGTACGCGCGAAACCCGCGCATCGCGCGCATCATCGAACCCGAGGAGATCGCCTCGAAGACCGGCTATAGCCGGCCGCACACGATTCATTGCGGCCCCGACGCGATCTACGTCAGCGCGCTCGGCGCCCCCAATGGCGATGGACCGGGGGGAATTTTCCTCCTCGACCACGAAAGCTTCGATGTGCTCGGACGGTGGGAGGTCGATCGCGGTCCCCAGCAGCTCGCTTACGACTTCTGGTGGCATCTCGGATGGGACGTCGCGGTCACCAGCGAATGGGGCACGCCCAACATGATCGAGAACGGCATTAGTCCCGACCTACTGCTGGGCGGCAAATATGGTCATGCGGTACATATCTGGGATCTGCGCAAGCGCCGTCATCTCCATACCCTCGACCTCGGCGCCGAAAACCAGATGGCGCTCGAACTGCGCCCCGCGCATGATCCGACCAAGCAATACGGCTTCTGCGGCGTCGTCATCTCGACCAAGGATCTCTCCGCCTCGGTCTGGCTGTGGCATCGCGAGGGCAACGGCAATTGGGCGATTCAAAAAGTCCTCGAAGTTCCTGCCGAGCCCGCCGATCCGGACAAGCTGCCGCCCGCGCTGAAGCCATTTAAGGCGGTGCCGCCGCTGATCACCGATATCAACCTGACCCTCGATGACAAGTTTCTTTACACCTCGTGCTACGGGACCGGCGATCTCCGCCAGTACGATGTCAGCGATCCATTTCATCCGAAGCTGACCGGATGCGTGCGACTGGGCGGTATCACCTCGCATGCGGCGCATCCGAAGTCGGGACCCCTCAACGGCGGCGCGCAAATGCTCGAGCTCAGTCGCGACGGCAAGCGCGTCTACATGAGCAATTCGCTATACGGCGCGTGGGACGACAGTTCTACCCCGAAGGCCTGCGCGGATGGGTCGCGAAGCTCGATGCGAATCCGGCCGGCGGGCTCGAGGTCGATCCGAAGTTCTTCGTGACCTTCGAGGGCGAGCGGCCGCATCAGATTCGTCTCGAAGGCGGCGACGCATCCTCTGATTCCTACTGCTATCCGTGAGTGGCGCCTGGCCGTGGGTCGCCGTCGCCATGCTGGGCGCCTATCACGGCGTCGACCCCTCGATGGGATGGCTGTTCGCGGTCGCCCTCGGCTTACAGGATAAAAGCCGGTCGCGAGTTTTGTGGGCGCTGCTCCCGATCGCGATCGGCCACCTGCTCTCGATCGCAGTCGTGGTCACGCTGGTGGGCGGCCTGCGAACGACCTCCTTTAACCCCGACTATGTCCGCTTTGGCGGCGCGGCCATCCTGATCGGGTTTGGAATTTTTCGGCTGATCTGGCCGCACGCGCATCCGCGTTGGGTTGCCATGCGAGTCAACTCGGGCGAACTGGCGTTGTGGTCATTTCTGATGGCCTCGGCGCATGGCGCCGGCCTCATGCTTTTCCCAATTCTCATCAGCGTAATGCCGATCTGTCGCACGACGAGGTACTACCATCACGCGATGCCGCAGATGGACGCGACTTTCCTGACCGGCGCGCTGGTCACCCTCGTGCACACCTCCGCGATGGTGATCGTAATGGGCACCATCGCGATCGTGATTTACGAGAAATCGGCCTCGCAATTTTGCGCAGCGCGTGGATCAACCTCGACGTCATCTGGGCCTCGGCTCTGATCGCGGCCGGCCTTCTGTTGTTGTTCATCTGAGTTCGCGACTCAAACGCTTACGGCAGGTTTCCGTAATAAAATGGCAACGCAATGAACCTCAAAGTCGTCGTTCATGAGGCCGAAGAAGGTGGTATTGGGCCGAAGTGCCCGATTCCCGGCTGCGCAACCCAAGGAGACACCTTCGAGGAGCTACTCAAGAACATCTACGAAGCTCTCGAGGGTGCCTCTTGATCGATCTTCCGTAGGTAACCCAACTGCTGATCCGGTCGCATCTCCGGGCGCGGCTGATTACCCACGGCGCGCCATTTACGTATCATCTCTTTCGAAGTTACCGCTTAAGAAGGAGGGGCACGTGGCTTTGAGCAGATTGATTGGGCCCGGTCCGATACCCGACTCTTGTCCGCCGCGGTTGCGATGCTGGTTTTCTTCGCGCCAACCTCGCATGCCGATACCCTGACTCCAGGATGCGATGGATCATGCGCTGCGCTTCGCGCCCTCGCTGGAGATGGCGACCGCGACCAGTGACTTGAGTGAGGCGCGCACGCGAGAAATGCTCGCGCCGATGATGCCCGCGATCTCGGCGGGCGCCGAATACTATCAGGCGCCCGGCTACGACGAGGTCATAACCAATCGCGGTCTGAGCAGCGGGCTGCTCGCGCTCGATTACACCGCGCTTGATTTCGGACGGCGGATGTCGCGGGTTCGCGCCGCACGTTACGCGGCCGAGGCTGCGCGGCTCGGAATCGTCGCCGCCCGCGCGCAGATTGTGTTCGATATTTCGGTGGCGTACTTCGATTTGATGCGGGCCAAGTGCGCGGCGATGAGACCCAGGCCAACGTCATCGGCTCCGCCGCTATGTCAGACCATCGATCAATTGCAACGCAGTGGCCGCGCGATTGAAAACGACACGCTTAAAGTTCGCACTACGCGCGACGCCGCGGAACTCGCACTCTCGGACGCCCGCAACGATTAGCTTCGGGCCGCGGCTATGCTCGGTTCGATGATCGGCGACTTCACCCGCAACGATTTCGATATCGTCGACATCCGCGAGCTCCACCCATGCCCGATGGCGAGGTTCGCGACATCCCCACCATGCGCGCGGCGAAGTGAGCCATCGATTCCTCCAAGATGCAGGTGCAAGCCGCGCAGGCCGAGCGCTACCCCACGCTGCAAGTCGCGCTGACCGCGGGCGCGCTCGGTGTCGATCGGCCACACCTTGGTAGCATTATGGTGCGTCGTATGATGGCGTGCTTTCGATGCCGATTTTCCAGGGC
>CAWAMM010000005.1:0-268224 GCA_963783145.1 uncultured delta proteobacterium | reverse complement strand
TTCGTTGTGATATTCGCGATTGTCGCTTGGGGTCTTGCCTAGTTCCTCCCGGCGAGGAAAGATGGCTTCCTTCCCAAAGGCGTCGGACGCGCGTGGGGTAGATTGCGCTGCCGACGTTTGAAAAACAAAAAGACTTTATGAAAGACAAAAAGATCGCGGTTACGATTTTGTTGATGGTTCTAATGCTTTTGCCCCTCGCGGCGGTCGGCAGCGAAAAGAGCAAATCCAAGGTCGAAGGCAAGGGGGGCGCGAACAAATCCAAAGTCGCATCGGCGACCCCGACCGCCACGCCCGGATGGGACCTCTCGAAGCCGGCGTCCTGTAGCGTGGAGGGTCCGCCGCCCTGTCCGAAATGTACCGTCACCTGTCAGTCAGGAAAACGACCCACCTGCGTCCCTGGAGACAGTTCCGCAAATGCGTGCGTGAAACCTTCCAGTTGCTTTTGCAAATGAGGGCCGGGTCGTGGTCCCAGGGGGGAATTGGGGCGGCAGCAGGACCCTTCGCGCTCCGATATTCGACCGCGTTATCGCGCATCTACTCCAAACCGTAGATTTATCCGTCAGGGTTCCGGAGGGATTGCTTAGAGTTCGAAACGGCGAGGAGCTAATCTGGTAAAAAGGCCGCCAAGCGAATAAAAGTTTCCCTGTCTGGAAACCCCTGAAAAATCCACCATGGAGAAAACTCGATTTTTCCGCGCCAGCACGGACCGCGGCGTGGTGGTTGCGACGATTCAGGTGGCCCCGCGCAACATCAGGATTCTACGCGATTGCGCCGGAGTCGCGGCGGCGCTGCTGATCATTTCGATATTTTCGTACTACCGGCTCCTAGGCACGCCATGGCAGATTGATTTTTCCGCGGCGTTTCAAGGGATCCGGCCGGTGCTCGGCGCGACATTTTTCGCCGCGTTGAAAATCTGGACCTTCTGGGCGTTGACTGCCGCGGTCATCGCCGGCGTCCAACTGAAACTTGATCCTGGAATCGATTCCTTCGACGCGCTCCTCGGCGGGGTCGCCGGCGCCTGGATGGCCGCCTACATTCTGGGGCAGGTGCTCGGCCCGATCGGCCTGTTCCGCGCGCCCGTAATTTGGATTCTTCTGATTGCGTCAGGTGCATGGATTTTTCTTACTCCGACTCAATTTGTCATGCCGCGCCTGACCCCGGGGCGGGCGATGGCGATGCTCGCATTCGCTCTGGTGATGGTAGGGCTGATCCCCCTGCAACTCGGCTCTCCCGCAGCACCGTATATGGACGTGATGTCCTATCCGGCATCGGTGCAGCGGATCCTAAGTTTCGGGCGCTATTTGCCATTCGACAACGATCCTTACGGATGCTGGGGGCCGCAGGCACAGACTCCCGGTCTGGAACTATTTCTCGCAATGCTGGCGATGGGTTCGCGGGTAAAATTGGGGCTGCTGGCCCATAGCGCGACTATCGTCCCGATGGCCGGTCTGATCATTTTCGGGGCGTACCGGCTCGGCGCGGCCACGCTGGGAGACGCGGCGGGAGGAGTGGCATCGCTAATGCTGTTCTTCACCAACACCTTTCGGCGCGCGGTTGGAGTGCGCGGCACCGCGGTGGCCTTTGCGTTGGTCGGGGTTGGACTCGGATTGGTGCTGGATCGACGCGCGCGACGCTCCACCTTTGCGCTCGGATGTCTCATCCTCGGCGCGGCGGTCGCGTCGCATACCATCGACGGCGGCTTCGCGATCGCGGTGGCGTCGTTCGCGATTCTTCTGCGCGATGCGACCCGTCCGCAAATCCTCCTGCTTAAGGGTGTATGCCTCTTCGGTTCGGTGCTGGTCGCGGCGCCGGACCTTGCGATTTCAACCAAAACTGTACTTGCCTATCCGATTTTGCCGATGCTGCAAATCGCGGGAATTGGCGCGATCGTATTTGCCGCCCGCGCGCTGCCCGAGCCGGAGCTAGGCGATGATGAAAGCCCTTCGGCCTACGATCCTCGGAGCTACAACGTTGCGATGTTCGCGATCTTCCTGGTCGTGCTGGCCTACACGCTTACCAGGGTCCCAGACTCCATCTACGCGCAGATATTCCAACAGTTCCCGTTGCTCTCCGCATTTGCCGCGATGGGACTGTTAGTGATCGGAACCTTGCGCGGACGCGACGCCAAATCGATCGACGGCTCGCCGCTGATAATCGCGCTGCTAGTGACTATCGTGGTCGAAATGATCGCGCGCAAGCTGGGCTCGATGGAAGGTTCGGCTGCCTTCCATGCCGGCATCGACGATCTTCACTACAAGTTAGACGAATACTGGACCCCCTACTTTCTGGTGTTTCCGGCGGCGCTTCCATTTGCAGTTCTCTTTCATCGCGGACGCCGTGCTGTGGTAGTCATTGCGGTGCTCGCGATACTCATCTACCCGTGGAATCCGCGTCCGAACGGGAACTACGACTACGAAGAGCATTCGATTTCCGAAAATTGGGGAATCGATATCTCCACTGCGGGACGTGGTTACTGGGGTTCCACGCCCGATCCAAAATGGACCATGGGACCGGATGAATTGGCGCTGGTGGACGTCCTGCAGGACGAGCGAAAGGCCGGTCGCATCACCATGAAGACGCATGTCCTTCATATCGCGAATGACGCTATCGTATGGCGTCAGTTCAACCGTTTTTCGGTTTATACCGGGATCGATGATGACCCTATCGTGCAGGAAATCCCTTCCAGCGATGTGGGATGGCTCGCGGGGGGGCGGGTCCGGCAAATGGCAGAGCTGCCTGAAGCGCTCGCGCAGAAGCCGCCGTACATCTTGATCCAGGTACCACCACCGGATTCGGTAAAATTTCCACCCGATGACTATGATAAGATCTTCGAGCGCGGGGCACTGCAACTCTATCGACGGCATGATTTGACGCCGCCTGGAGCAGCTCCTCGGGCTTTGAGTCCACAAATGCGCATCACCACAATCGCGGACCTTAAACGCGCGGACCAATCATGATCGAAGGAGCGCACAAAGTGTCTGCGCGCACCAACCGGGTTCCGTCGGCAGCTTGTGAGCCGAAACTCTCTATACTGGTTCCAATCAAAAATGAAGCGACTAACCTCGACACCTTTTTCTCCCGCATGTCGGTGGTGCTGGCCGGCCTCGGGATGACCTATGAGATTATCTGTATCGATGACGGCAGCACCGATGCGAGCCTGCCCTTGCTGATCGAGCAGCATCGGCGCAACCCCTCGATCAAGATAGTTGGTCTATCGCGTAATTTCGGAAAGGATGCGGCGCTAAGCGCCGGACTGGACTATGCCCAAGGCGCCGCGGTAATTCCCATCGATGCTGACCTTCAAGACCCACCGGAGGTCATTCCACTATTGGTGGCCAAATGGCATGAAGGGTTCGAGGTAGTGAACGCTACTCGACTCGAGCGTGCCGGCGAAGGCTGGATCAAAACCACTACCGCGAAACTCTTCTATCGCATTTTTGCCGGAATTACAGATACTCCGATTCCGCTCGATACCGGGGACTTCCGCCTGCTCGATCGCAAAGTGGTGGAAGTGCTGGTGCGGCTGCCGGAGCGGACCCGCTTCATGAAGGGACTGTTTTCGTGGGTTGGATTCCGTCAGGCCAGCGTGGTCTACAACCGCGAAGCGCGTCATTCGGGTAATACGAATTGGGGCTATGCGAAGTTGTGGAATTTCGCCATCGATGGGGTCGCTTCGTTCAGCTCGTTACCGCTCAAGATCTGGAGTTACCTGGGCTTCGCGATCTCATTGTTCGCTTTTTTCTATGCGACTTTCCTGGCCGCGCTGAAACTCTCACGTGGAATCGATGTGCCCGGTTATGCCTCTTTGATGGTAGTAGTTTTGTTCCTCGGTGGAGTGCAGTTGATCACGTTAGGCATCGTCGGTGAGTACTTGGGCAGAATCTACAACGAGGTGAAGGCGCGACCGATCTATGTGGTTAGAGACACCTTTGGCCTGCAGGAAACCTCCAGCACTTCCAACCAGGACTTGACCGGCTGATTCACTATGGATGCGCGCATCTATGACAGGATGGCTGAGGTCGAGGAGCGTCATTGGTGGTTCGCCTCTCGTCGCGATATCGTGGAAAAAATCCTTGGCCGCCTTGGTCTGCCCAAGGACGCCGCGATTCTTGAAGCGGGCTGTGGCACCGGCGGCAACCTGAAGATGCTTGCTCATCATGGCCGGGTGTATGCGATGGAGCCTTTCGAGGCGGCCCGCACGATTGCTTCTTCACTTGGAGCGGCAAAGATTGCTGACGGCAGCCTCCCAAACGAGATCCCTTTCGCGGACTTGAGCTTCGACCTGATTTTGATGACTGACGTCCTGGAACATCTGGACGATGATGTCGCATCCTTGGTAGCACTCCGACAACGTGTCAAACCAGGTGGCTGGTTTCTGGCGACGGTTCCGGCCTTGTCCTGGATGTGGAGCGAGCACGATGTCGCGCATCACCATCGACGTAGGTATCATGCGGCGCGTTTGCGGCAGGTTGTTGAGACCGCGGGTTTCGAAGTGCGCTATCTCAGCTATTACAACTTTCTACTCTTTCCGGTAATCGCAGGCGCTCGCGTGATGCAGCGCATCTTAGGGGCGAGTTCGGAAGGTCATGACCTCAAGATGCCTTCTGCCTCGATCAATAACCTTCTCAAAGGACTATTTTCCAGTGAACGTTATTTCCTCGGTTCATGGTCGGTGCCGTTCGGAGTGTCACTGATCGTGCTAGCGCAGTCCGGCAAAACAATCAACGGTCGCGACCTTCGCGACGGACCGGGACTGCAGGCCTCATCCTTATGATTAGCTTACGGAGCGGTGTATTGTCGGCTGCTGACGCTCCACGGTCGAGCCAGACTACGAGTTTCATCGGAGATTGGCAGTCAATCCGGCAGGCTATAGTAGAGCGACGCACCTATCTAACCGCGGCGGTAGTTTTCGTCGTAGTAATGATCGTCTACCTGCAAACCATCATGCAGGGCCCGGCCTTTTTCGATACCGCGGAGTATCAGGTAGCGCCCTACGTGCTGGGGAACATGCATCAGACCGGCTACCCGCTGTATGGGATAGTTGGGAAGATCTTCGGCACCTTAGTCCCGATTGGTTCATTCGGTTATCGCATGAACCTGATGGCGTCGGTATTTCTGGCAATCATGGCCGCGATGCTGATCTTCTTTCTGTTTCGCTATGACATCACCCCTCCGGTCGCGTTTGCCGCCGCCTTGTCGTTTGCGTTTGCGCAAAATGTCTGGCACACCGCGCAGCATGCCGATCCACATCCGCTAACCGCGTTGATCGCCGCGTCATTATGGTTGATGGCGCTCAGGTGGAAGGATACCGGAGACCGTCGCTGGCTATGGGCGACAGCCTTCCTATCGGGCCTGGGACTGGGTGCCGCAGCAGTGCTAGTTGCGGAACTGCCGGCGATCATCATCTACACCGTGATTTCACAACCACGCCGATTCTTCTATCCTATAACCATGATCGTCGCCGGGTTACTCGGCGTGATCGGCGTGGTAGGCATCTACACCTACCTTCCCATCCGCGCGATGATGAACGCGCCCATCAACTACTGGAATCCGCAGACTTGGGAAAGATTTCGAGACGTGGTTTTAAGCGGTGGCGGCGACTTGTACAGTTGGCAAGGCTTACATGAAGCTCCGCGAGTTATCGGAATTTACGCCCCCCAAATTTATGCATGGTACGGCGAGTGGCTGACGCCCGCCGGCCGAGCGATTGTGTGGGTCTTAGCCGTGATAGGTGTCATTGCTCTGATGCGGCGCGATTGGCGCCTTGCCTTCACGGTTTCGTTCGGCCTTCTTTTTCCCATGTACGCGTCGATCACTGTTCCAAATGCCGAGCGTGGACGCTATTTCATCATGTCCAACTGGCTGTTGTTCTTCCTCGCCGCGGTCGGGACGCAGGCAATCTTTATCAGTTCGCTGCGCCGGATCGATCGAGGATCGATTCGTCAATCGCTGGCGGTGCTCGGGATCGGGTTGATCCTCTTATTCCCCTGCTATATGGCGCACAGCCTGTGGAATTCGGACTTGCACAACGATCATGACGCCGAGGTCTTCATCGACGGTGTTTTCGCGGCGGTAAAGCCCAATGCCTTGATCCTGTCATGGTGGGGATCCAGCACAGCTCTTTGGTACGGACGATATGTAGAAGGCAAGCGCCCCGACGTTACTATTATGGACGATAGTGAGGCCCTGCCGCGGGGTTGGAATGACCTTACCTCTGCCATCGACCTTTACTACGGCAAGCGGCCTATCTATACGGTCAGCTGGCCGGACGAAGTGCAGCGGTATGGAAGGAAGTACCGCTTTCGCGAGGTTGCCAAGCTGGCCTGGTTCGGCATGAACGTGGATGAAGTGATAGGTCGCAAAGATGACCACTCGAAAGCGGCGCCCTAACCATCCCATCAACATGTCGAGAGCGGGGCTTTCCAGGCATGCATCTTTCTAGAGCCGGCAGGCTACTACAAGAGACGGTTGTCGGCCTGCTCGCCTCCTTAGGATTCGCACTTGCGTTCAGTTATTGGATCCTGCGCAACATCAGCGGCCTCGGACTCGATCACGATTGGGACTACGCGATGGAGATGCAGTGGGCGCCTTTTTACACGGTGACCCATTTTCATGAGTTCCCGTTATGGGATCCCTACAAATGCGGCGGCACGCCGCTCCTTGGTAACCCACAGTCCAGGATATTGACCCCGTGGTTCTTGTTTCATCTTCTGTTCGGACCCCTGATTGGAATCCACCTGGAGATTATCGCGCACCTGGTGGTCGGTTTCGGTGGCGCATACCTTCTCGCGCGCCTACTCGAGATCGGAAAATTGGGCGCGATCGCGTGCGGAGCGGTGTTCGCGGGGAGTTCCTCCTACTATCTGCACCTCGCGCCCGGGCATGCCACCTTCATGTCCGGGATGTACGCGCCGTGCATCGTGGCGCTGTTCTGGACCGGCTGGCAACGGCGGTCTTTGACTTGGGCCGCGCCGACCGGTCTCATGATGGCGTTGATCTTCTTCGAGGGCGGCATCTACCAAACACCTTATGTGGGATTAGTCTTATCGGTACTTGCGGTGGGACTGGCCGCGCAATACCGTAGCATATTCCCATTAGCTCTGCTGGCAGTGACAGGTATCTTTACCGCGATGTTTGCCGCGCCGAAGTTGCTTCCGCTGTTCCACTTCATGGGGCCTTACGGACGCTACGTGGATCCTTTCGAAGCGAATTCGTTCTCGATGTTTATCCAGGAATTGTTCTCACGCGATCAATTTTTTTCCCGCGACTCGATGGGTGGCTTTTGGGGTTTCTGGGAGTTCGGCGCCTACATCGGAGTTATCTTCGCCCTGCTGGCGATGATAGGAATCGCGTTGCGCTTTTGGCGGTCGATTCCATGGTCGGTAACGGCGCTGGTGCTGCTGGCGCTTGCGGCGGGAAACCATGGGAATTATTCACCGTGGGTCTTGCTTCATCCGCTGCCGATTTTTTCGGCCCAGCACGCTCCGACTCGAATGCTGATGCTGTTCGCGCTCTGCGTTGGGATACTAGCCGGGTTCGGAATCGACGCGCTGTGCTCGTTGCGAAGAGTTTGGTTGACGGGATTGGTAGCGATTATCACCTTGATCGGGATCATCGATACCTGGATGGTGAGCACTCCCAATTCGCGATACCTTTTGGGCGGCGGAGACCAGCGCACTTTTGAGCCGAGTTCCATTTTCAAGCAGGCTTATCTACCCGAGAACAACCGGATGTTCATGATGGCGCAAGCGAATCTTGGTGTCGTCAACTGCTATGAGCCCGCGTCGGCCGCGAGGAATGTCTTCGGATATAACGTAAACGGATACCGCGGGGAGCAATACTTGCTTGGAAACGGCGCGGTCAGTCTCGCGCGCTGGACGCCGGATATCCTCGACTATGATATTGACGCGCGAAGTCCTGCGACTTTGGTGATTAATCAAAACTATGACACTGAATGGAAGGTAAACCAGGGACGCGGGGAGCTCTTCAAAAGGAATGGCCTGCTGGCGGTCGAGGTGCCGGCGGGAAAGCAGCGCCTCGAGCTTAGCTATCACTCAACGTCATTTTTTCACGGGTGTCTTATCTTCCTGGTAGGATTAATCGCAACTGTCTGGCTATACCTGATCCAGAGAGTTTGGCGCACGGCTGACCGGACCTCCGCGCGAGTTGGAAGCTGGACGCCTTGATCTGGCCGCTTTTGAAAAAGTCATTTCAACCGCCTGCGCCCTCACTCTTGTCTTTCACAGACCTCATGCGCAAGAGCGCCACCCGCTCCGTACTTCTCGACCTTGACGGCACTCTGATTGATTCGCAGCCTGGCATTTTAGCAAGCTGCCTTGCAACGCTACGTGCCCTTGGGCATGAACCGGACGAGACACTCGACATTAAGCGCAGCATTGGGCCGCCGCTGGAAGACACGATGCGGGTTTTGCTGCAACGCTATGGAGACGATCGAGTCGGCGAAGCAGTCGCGGCATATCGTCAACACTATGGCGAGAGCGGCTTTCTCGGAAGCGTGCCCTATCCGGGAATTGGGAGCTCGCTTAAAGAGATGCAGCAGGCCGGATTGCGAATCTATCTGGCAACGTCGAAGCGGGAAACTTTTGCGCGCCGCATTTTGCACCATCTAGGGTTTGCAAGGTACTTTGATGGCATTCACGGTTCCGTGCCAGGCGGCGAGCTGGATTATAAGCCTGAACTGCTCGCCCATATTTTGTCGAAGCACAATGTTTTGCTCTCCCACAGTCTGATGGTCGGGGACCGCCGAGATGATATTTCCGGTGCCCATGCGGTTGGAATGCGCGGTCTGGGCGTACTCTGGGGTTATGGGACCCGAGACGAACTTGAGGCTTCCGGCGCAGATCAACTGGTGGAATCGACTGCTGGTCTCGCTCGGACGGTTCTTTCGATGGTTAGTGGGAAGTAATCTGCGAGCCAGGCGGCCGGCGTGCCTGACCCAAGCCCCGATTTATGAGTAACACGGCCCGGGGTCGCGATCGCGACCAATCCGAACTACGCGCGCGGCTCAACCGAAGCCCCAGACCCGGATCTGCAGCACTCCTGCGCCAATCAGAACCATCGAGGTCACGATAAGAATCTTGGTGAGCTGGTCCACGCCGCCGGGCAAGCCCTTTGCCATTAGGACCAACAGGAACGGAAACGAATGAATATAGTGGCGAGTGCCGAATTGCGCGGTACCAGTGTTGTTGAAAAACAAACTGGGCATCATCGCCAGCAGCGCGCCCACCAGTAGTAAGGCGGGAGTGATATCGGTCAGCTTCGCGCGCAACGCGAGCACGAAGGCGGGCGAGGTAAAGGTCAAAGCCTGGCCCGTTTGATTCGGATGGATGAACGGAAAGGTATTATCGAGAACGGGCGCCATGAACAGGAGCGTGTAAAGATTCTGCGGCAAGAACATCACGGCGAAGGTTGGAGTGCCGGGCGTATACAAAAACTGGCCGAGGTCGAACACACTGTTGAAACGGGCTTCGTTTAGACCTATGTATACGATTCCCGCCAGCGCGAAACCGGGCGCCATCCACAGTAGTTGTCGCCAGTTGCGGCTTTGGACATAGCAGAGACCCGCGAAAATCGGAAAATCGAGTGCCAGGTCATTTCGCGCCAACGCGGATAGCCCCGCCAGCAGGCCGATAACTCCCGGACGCGATGGGCCAAAAACCTCCGCCAGCGCCCACAAGACAAAACCTACCGCGACAGTCTGACTAACATCCCAGCTGCCCGCATTAATGGTTTCGAACCACATTACGGTGCCGATGCCGAAGAATAGGGTGAGCCAAACCTGACCGCTGAGCGACAACTTCAAGCGTCCCAGCAAACACCATGCTAATGCGGCGTCGATCGCTCCCGTGACTAATGAGAAGGCGGTTTGATTAGTGTCCATCCCCCAAATTGCCGCGAAGGGCATCATCAGGAGGGCGGGTAGCGGCGGATGGAGCTGAAAATGACGGCCGGCGAAAACTACCATCTCGATACCCTGGTCATAGTCGATATCGGTGTGTCCGTGGAGGAAGGCTACCGCCTGTCGGACATGGGCATTGTAGGGGCTGGGTTCGAGGTTGCCGGTGACCGCGTAGAACGCGAGGAAGGCCAGGAATACCGCGAACACCGACCACCGTTGCGCACCGGCCGCGATCGGGAACTCATCGGGCGCGGGGGCGGCGATTAATGCGGGCCCGGTCCTATTGACGAGCCCGAACACGGCGCCAACCACTGCAAGAATCGCGAGATAGTTGGGACTTTGCGAATAGTGGCCTAGATAGATTTTGTCGGATGCGACCAACACCAGCGCCGCGAGAAAGAATACCATCGAGACGCGATCCAGCGCAGGCATCGCGCGGATTTTCGATTGAATCAGCGAGCTGATAGACCTCGGTCCAGGTGTCGTCAAGATTGGAGTTCCGACTTATACTCTCAGTAAGGCAGACTTGAAGATGACCATGGTGACCTAGACCGTCAGGTCTTCAGGTTTGGTATCCGGCGGATTACTTTCGGCCTCATCGACTGCGCATGGCAACCTCGAGGCGGGCGGCGAGAAATGTGCGATAGCTGGTTTCATCGCGGGCCATACTACCAACCATCGATAGCTGGAACCTTCCGCCAACCACACCACGATCATCGCGAACGCGGTCAGCAGCGTGATAGGCAGCCCGATTCTGAATGCATTGCTGCGGAACGCGAGTTCCAGCTGCTGATGTCCCGTGGGGATGTGGACTGCGATGAGACCCGCATAGGAAAAGACCTCACCGCGCCCAGCGATCACGTGCCAGTTGTGATCGTAGTTCTGATTGACGACCAGCACGGTAGGCGCCGCGGCCTCGACCTCGAAGCTAAGCGCATTGGGAGTCCATTCGGTGAGTGACAAGCTGCCTGGCCCGAGCAGATACTGCTCTCCGCGATAGCCGGGGTCTTCGAAGCCGTGCACGTTGAACTTGCGCGGGACCGAATCATTGCAGGCAATCACGCCCATATTGGCATTGGAGGCCATATACATAGCATGGCCTCCGGTTCGAGGTTCCGAGGATTGGATGAAGGTGGCCGCCCACGGCTTCGGGATTTGGTCGCCCTCCACCACGTGATGCATGTACGATGGGCTGACCAGCCATCCGTCAACCAGCGCAACCGCGACTAAACCCGCCGCGACGATACTCCAGGGGCCGGACCTTTCTGCGAGGGAGTCGACTCCCAGGCCGGCCAGGACTGCTGCCGACAGCGAGAACAGGATGAGAAAGCGCGAAGGTATCCGTTCCGAATAGAAGGGGGGAAGTTTATGAATCAGGACCCATGGCGAATAGAGTCCGAAGTAACCGAGCGAGAGAGCCAGGGTTGTGCCGCCGACGACCAGCCATGGGAGACCACGGCGAAAATTGCGCGCGATTCCCCATAGCGCGAGGGCTCCGAAGATTACCCCAATGTATGCGCCGTACTCATGAAAGCCCCACGACATTTTTCCGAGCTCGCGCCCCGGATCCTGGTTGCGCGAAAACAAAGCCAGCCCGATTATCCACAGCGGATTCCGCTCGCCCGCATCCATCGGTCTCCCCCCCGGGCCGAAGAAGTCCAGGGTGGGCAGCAGTTTGATCGCGGCGAAGCCAAACGTCCATCCGCCGACCAACGCCAGCGTCAACAGAGGATAGAAGCTGAGCTCCTCGAGGGCGAGGGTTGCCGCGATCAAACCCAGGATCAGAGCGGTTTGCGGTACTGCATAAATTCCGGCCTCCAGATACATAAACGCCATCGCCAGACCGGAAAGTGCGGCGTACAACATTCGACGACGGCGCACGCTCAGGTAAAAAAGCCCGATGACCCACGGGACGAAGGTATATGGCAGGAAGTCAGGATGTCCCGCCGCCATGTGGATGTAGTACCACGAGCTCCCCGCGAAACATCCGCCGGTGGCGATCGCGCCGAGCCTGGAGATGCGCATCGCGCGCGCCAGGAAGCATCCGCCGCTAAACGCGATGGCGATATGAACGACGACCTGAATGTGCATGCTGACCATCGGGCCGAGTATCAAATCGAGCAGCAGAAACGGGCTGACCAGCGCGGATTGCGGATGGCCGAGCATCGGCATCCCACCGCATCGATAGGGGTTCCACAGCGGTAGTTGATGGAACTGTACGATGGTATAGAAGGGCACCCATCGCAGCTCCAGATGATAGTCCCAATCATTGGCGAGCGCGATCCGCGAAAGATACGGTAGCACCTTATAGCCGAAGCAAGCGGCAAATAGCGTGGCGAGGGCCGCAATCCAGAGCACTTCGTAGCGAAGCTTGACCCGCCCATGCGGGTGGTCGCGAATCAGCGCTCGCGACAACCTGGTGAAGAATGTCGGCACCAAAGCGGTGCTCATTTTATGGGCGCCCCGGATGCCGGATGCCCTGCGAAAAGCATGTCGCTCCTGTCGATGCATCTGACCTGGGCCTGCGGAGGCATCCGGCCACGCATCAAATCAACCTCAATGATGGAAACGTCTCTTCTTTTGCTTGCTTAGCGGGTTAAAGTCAAATGGTGAGCGGTAAAACCCCCAGCGCCGCACCAAAGGACACGGCAATCCGCCGTCTGCGCGACGCTTTTAAGCGCCGCTGGTTAGCCGCAAGCATATGAAATTTAATGGGTTTCTAATGCGAGGCCGGCAGGGGTCGCATAAAGGAGAGCGGATCGCGGTCCCTTGGTAGGGCAAAAAGGGACAAAATCCCTATTCGTTGATGTATGGTTTAGCTAAGCGCCGCGAGTTAACGATTCTCCAAAAGAGCATGAAAACGGACTAAAAAGACATGTTGCACTTGCGTCTACACGATCAAAAGCGCTAAAGGTACGCAGAATTTATGCAACTTGGGTCAGCCAGTTCTAACCACCTCGACGCGCAGGACACTTCATCCGCGGCGGCCCATATTCTCGCGAAGTTTCGCGTTGCCTGCGTGGGAGGTTTTCGGATCGAAAAGCAGGCCAGTCACTATGCATCACAGGTCTACATCACGGCGCTTGACGTATGTCGGACGCATAAAGTCGCGGCAGCAATGGTTTGCCGCACATCGGGGAGGAACGAGCATGTTTAGTACGGGAAAAGCACGAGCTTTGATCGTTGCCGGAGTTTTGTTACTCGCGGCTACGGCGCTCGTAAGCCCGACGCAGGCGAGCAGTCTGCGCAATGGCGCCGTCGGAGCCCAGGCTAATTCGGGTGGCCCCGGCGAAGTCCTTTGGACCTACTACGATACCTTCGGCAAGGACACCGACGTTGACGGGCACGGCGATAACATCCTCACCCTGATCAACCCCAATGGCAGCGGCGACACCAATATCGGTGGCGAAGGGCAAGACACCTGCGCCATGATTTATGTGTTTGACGCCGACCAGGAAATGGGCGAGTGCTGCGGCTGTCCCATCAGCCCCGCAGGCATCGAGACCTTTTCGGTTGAGCATGATCTGACCCACGACTGGGCGATCACCACTCCCCTCGGACTCGACAATGGGCAAGGTTCGATCGCGATCATCGCGTCGGGCGCGAACGTGGGTTACGTTCCCAACGGACCTGGCAGCAACGGTCACTTCTGCCCCGATTCGCAGACCGGAGCATGTTACGCCGGTTGCGATCCGACCGCTCAGCCCGGCTTCAGTGTTTCGTCTGCGTTCAATCTTCTGGGCGCCATTACGCACAATCAGGAAATCACCGAGGGAACCAGCACCAGCATCTTCATCCCCGGCCTGACCCAGATTGCGCTGTTTGACAATGGCGGTGGCGACCCGAACAACATTTTCTATCTGCAGAGCGAGTGCGGCGCGTTGGTGGGAAATGGCACCGGCGGTGGCATTTGTAATTGCCCCGTGATCCCGCCGACTCCTCCGCCGACGCCGGTCCCGACTCCGACTCCGACTCCGACGTCACTACCGCAACGCCGACGCCGACTGTCACGGCGACGCGTACGCCGACGCCGACGCCGACCGTCACCGCTACGCCGACGCCGACCCCGACGCCGACTACCACCACGACGGCTACGCCGACCCCAACGCCGACGCCGACCATGACGGCGACGCCGACTCCAACCCCGACTACTACGGCCACGCCGACGCCGACTATTACGCCGACGCCGACGCCAACTCTCACGCCGACGCCGACCACGACGCCGACTACCACCGGTACGCCGACGCCGACCCCAACGCCGACGCCGACCATTACGCCGACGGCAACGCCGACCGTTAGCGCACCTTCTCCGCCGCTCGGAGGGGCTCAAAACAACGGACAAGCCGGAAACACGGTAGTATTTTGCCCGCCGGGTTCGCCTCGCACGACTGGTGATCTCGTCGTGTGCGTGGTGAACGTGCTGATTCCATCACCTGCACCGACCGGTACACCTCCGATTACGATCATGCCTCCGGCCCCAGGAACGGGAATCCCGCCGTGGCAACAAATTGGTGGTTCCAGCAACACTATCGTAGCCGGGAACCTCGAGCAGGCAATGTTCTGGCACGAGGTCGGCACGGCCGCGAGTGAACTCACGAATCAGTTCACTTTCACCTATATCAACACCACCACCAGCACGGCGATTTCCGCGCGCGGCATGGCAGCAGGTTTCACCTACTCGAACACGTGCCTTCAGAATGGATCGGATGCTGGTGGACCGTGCACTTCTCCGATTCTCGATTTTAACTCGGGAAGCAGTAGCAGTTTGACCAACACCGTCACCCAGAGCAACACGAGCAACTTGGGAGAGCCTGGTGGAGAGATTCAGGTGCCCGCGAATGGCCGCGCAGTTGGCGGATTCAGCAGCAGCGATGTGTTTTCGTACTTCGGCGAAAGCAATAGTACGACCTGTAACAGCAATGGCGGAACATGTCCGTCCAGTGCCGGACACATCGGACTCGGCATGTCGGCGACCGGGCTCGCTCCGCCGCTGAACGGTGGTATCTCGATCACCGACAAGGTGGAAAACACCGCCGGAACTGACGGTCCGTTTGTTGGAACGTTACCTGATCGATTTGATCCGACCGGTAGTATAACGATCAATCAGATTATGGGCGGCACCCCGGCATCCGGTACCACCACTAGCCCGGTGGGTTACATCGGAATGCTGCAAGCCTACATACAGGGCGACACCGGCGGGACTCCTCCGGGTGGATTTAACACCACCACGGGTGGTGGAGTGACGGTTCCGATCACGAGTGATGGCGGCTCAGACTGGACCTACTCGAATCCTACGACTGGCACTGGAACCGGAGGAAACCTCTTCCTACAGGATCCGGTGCTGGGAGTGGCGATATCGCAGTCCGCCAGTATCATCGGTTTCACGCCGTAACTGGTTCATCAATCGGCAGGCAAAAACCGCCGCCCGTGGGAGACCACGGGCGGCGGTTTGTCGTTCCGAGGGTCGTAGAAATTCGTACTTCGATTGAAGAGCATTCATTTTCTTGAAGGTCAGACTCGAACCGTGCGGGTCTCGACGCTACACTAAACATTGAGCCCGATTTCTCGCAGCCCGCCTAAAAATCGATTATCCTTGTCGCGGGCAAACGGCTGCTGCCGGGCTCCAAGTCAGATAAGAATTCGCTTCGCTGGGTGAGGAAGGAGAATGACGAGAGGAGCAATAGTTTCGTTGGTGCTGTTAGCGGTGTTGGGTGGCTATGCGTGCGACACACCCGAGGCGCCGCAGTCTTCGCAGTCTCCGCAATCGCAGGTCGTACACGACAAGGCGAAGATACCACCAACCACGAAAGAGGACTCGACCAAAAATGCTACTGCGGCAATCGAGGCGTGGCTGAAGTTGCTGGATCAGGGGCAGTACGCGACCTGCTGGGACCAAACCGGCGCCTGGCTAAAACAGGCGGATCCCAAGAAACAATGGGTCCTGCAAATCCAGGCGATGCGCTCAGCGTACGGGCAGTTGCTTTCCAGGAAGGTTAAAAGCGTGGAATATAAGACCAACATGGAGGGAATGCCCGAGGGTACCTATGTGACAATCACCTGGGACAGCTCTTTCTCCAACGTAAAGTCTACGGTCGAGGAGATTGGGGCGACCTACGACGATGACAAGTGGCAACCCCTGGGTTACACTCTGTCGGGGCCGCCAAACTCGACCCCAGCTCCTAATCCATGATCGCCATCCGACGACGTTCCTCCTCAGCTTGGCACGAGCTCGGCACAACGGAGTATCTCTTTGTTGCGATCGGGTTATGGCGGTGGTGACATTTGGCTCGTCTGGAATCCGCCGCATTCACCAGCAGGCCGTTCAAAAGTCTCTCCCCGCGGAATAGCATACGCATCACACGCGAGAGCTTTTGGACGAATCGCTGATTCGGACCATCAAGCGATGGGCAGGGGCCAGGGGCCAGGGCGGTACCCCTGTGATCGCCGATCAACGACGCCGATAGGCCGATTTTGGTTGGCCGAGGTCGTCCGAGTGATGCCTTCCGAATTCTTGAGGCCCGATGCCGGACAACAGGTCTCGTGACCTATCCCGAGCCTCGATCGCGGACTGAAGCAGAGCTGAGTCGCTATCGGCAAATTGGCACTCGGCTAGTTGATCCAGGATCAAGGCGATCCGCTTCCGATCCTTGGCGCTGACGTAGTCGGACAGATTCCTTAACGCATCAGCATGCGCAGATCCTGCCGCCAGGACCGTCGACCGGTGGAGCAATTGGGTCTCGTTTCTTCCTCTATCAATGGAGAATGGGCCCAAGCGCCGGCGACCCGCGTCTTCGAGGATAAAGGTCAACAATTTTTTGATGGCGCCATCGAAGGTCGCAAAAGTACTTCGCGCGAGGAACAACGCGGCGATAAAATCCTCCTCACGCCGATGCTTGTTCTGGCGCCATTGCCACCATGCCAGCGAAAAGGCGCCAGCTTCGACAATCGCGCTGAAGACCGCCCATCCGTCGGAAACTGAGAGGCTTAGCGATTCAGCGCCGGCGGCGTAGGCCTTGGACCCTAAAGCCATAAAAGCGGCGACGGCAAGCCCTAAGAACAAACAAAGGATTCGCTTCATTGTTCCCCCCGTAAAACTCACCCCTTCGAGTTGCGTCCTCCTTGCTATTCATCGATCGAAAGCGAAGAGCGACGCTTACGGGGCGCGGCTCCCCTTGGAACCGGCTAAAACCTACGCAAGTGGCAGGACAGCAAGAAGCGATCCGTTAAAAACTGTAGAAAAATCCACGATTTTTTTAGCCTGTCGCCGGACTGGTAGAAGCAAGCTCCTATTTCTGCGCGGGAATCTCATCATCCACGCGACGCGATGAGATAATCGCGGTCAATTAATGTATGAGAATCTTTAGGGACTCTATGGAGCGAGTCTTAGGCTTTAGACCACTTGGCGGGGGCGGGGGCCGACCGCATTTCGGCAATTTAGAACCCGTCGCGGCAGCCTGGCAGGCTGTTCAAAAGTCATCTCAACAGCTTGGCGCATCTGCTCTCCCGATCCGGAGAGCAGACGAAGGAATGGAATGCTTAGCCGCTCGTCAAACGCCGGCTACAAAGCGAAGGCGAATCCGGTCTCATAGGCACCCGCGATTCGCCCTGGGTCGAGTAGCTGGTACGGAATCAATCAGGTACTACAATTGTGCGCGGGCACCGTGAACGCGACTCCGTCGGCGTATCCTCCGCCAGCCCCGATTGAGGGGATTTGACCGAAGAACCACGAGTAAAATGCGAGCTGCTGCGGATTGTAATAGACACCATTCGGCATCAAGACTGATGGGAAACCCCATTCAGTGAGAGGGCTGCCAACATCAAGAGTGGTGTCGCATGCTCCAACTCCCACCGATCCAGTGCCACCCCAGGGCGGAGTTGCATTCGTACCGTAAGGGTTGTCCATCCATTCCCCGATTGCGGTACTGAATGCCTGGATGTCCGGAATGCCGATGCCACCCGAGGTGTCGTAGTCCGCTTCTGCGTAGGTTTGAATCGAAGAGCCGGAAGCTACCGCACCGTGATAGCCAACAACACAACAGTTTCCAAAGGGCGAGTCACCGGTTGCCATGACGACATCGTGCAGAAGGAACACGGGAAGACTGGCCGGATTGACGCCCTGCGACGCAAGATTCGGGAGCAAACTCGTCACGAAGTTATTGAAGGTGGTGTAATCGACTACCGCGAGATTCTTGCAACCACCCATAAACCACGAAGCGCCGAGACCGGCTGGTACCTGGAATGTTACTGATGCGGCTGTGGAGACTGGATTTAATACGGTGTGATAGCTGTTGCCGGTAATTTCAACATTGGTGTCGTAAAAATTTGCGCGTTGGAACTCGTCGATATATTGGCCACTGCCCATGTTTATACCGTTGATGGTGTATGAGGACGACAGAAAGATGGGCGAATTCATCAACAGATTCAGTGCGCTGCTTGAAAATGGGGAGCATGTGTCAGAGGCGGTCGGATCGTACACACTACCATTCGAAAGAACGATAACTACGGGAACTACCACGGTCGGAATGTTCGTAGTTCGCGCGCCGTTGAAACCTGGATTGGCACCCACCATCGTGCCGGGATAGGTATTGCCATCTTTCGGAGCGACTATCGTGTAGTTCCACATCGGGAGGGTCGCGGAAGCCACGGCCGCGCCAGCTACCGCCGCGCCGGCGCTGGTATTCGCCGCCTGGTGCGCTGCCTTAACGCCGGCTCCATCGAGCGGAATGGTTTTGGTATAGAGGTGGATCGACGGCGTCGCGCCCTCTTCCTGCGCGTGAATAGCCGGGACGGCCGCCGATAGCAGCGCGGCGGCAGCGAGGCCGAAAAACATAAGCGATCGCTTCATTATTCCCCCCTAAAAACCCTTCCTTGGAGACGATTCGGGCCTCGGGCTACTTTTGCCCAAGGTATTAAGGAACGTTTTCTTATACTGATGGCGGTGGTGCGAAAGAAGTAAGAAAGTTCCCCTCCCAGGCGCACGATTCAGCAAAAACTGTTCCTCCAAAAATTCCCTGCAAACTAACAACTTTTTCAAGCCCCCATGGGCGCTGTCTCACTATTGTTGCATCGATGGTTCATTTTGCGCCCCATCCTTTGCGTCCGAGTCACCTTGACCCCCTAAAGTCCCGTTTGCGCAACAATCCCCCGAAGATCGCATCCTGAACGCAATCGCCACGCCCTAGTGCAGAAGGATGCTCAGGATGCCCTGCGCCGTTATCGCCGCGCCTCCGCCAATACTGGCAGTGGCGGAATAGGTGGCAGATGGCGTCCCTGCGCCCGGCGCGGCCGCGTCACCAAAGGCGAGGGAGAACCCCTCCTTTGCCGACTCGACGTCGAAACGTCGATTGAGCGCCCCCGAGAGCGTCAGCGCTGGAGCTAAAGCAGACTGTGAACCATAGAAGTAGACCTGCAGTTCTCCATTGCCGCTCGGTGTCAGCGAGGGGGCCGAATCCGAAACCGGACTGGTGCCGGTGGCCCCTGCTCCAGAATTCTTATCGATCGGCGAGCTGGAGGAGGCTCCGCGCCACGCGCCCATCGCACCTGCGGCGTAGTTCGAGCTTAGAGTCCACGCGTACGATGCGGGTTCATTTGACCCCGCGACTTTGTAATAGAGCCATGAAGTGATCTGATTACCGTCGCTGATCGAATCGTGCCGAATGCTGTTCCATCCGCCCGGCGCAGTCGGCATGTCCGAACCGGTGCCATCGTAGACCAGGATCTGGGCAACCAACGTGTCGCCCGACTCAATGCCGGATGGGACCGCCAGAGCAACCATCGAGGTCGGGCTGCTAAAGTCGGTTAAAGCACCGGCTCCGACGTACGAAATACTTCCTCCAGAGGGTGCGGGTACCGGCGTCGGAGTCACGGTCGGCGCGGGTGGTGCGGGCGGTGCAGGAGCGTTATTCGCGCCCGCCGAACTGGGGAAGAGCAGGATGGCCTGCGCGGTCATCGCCGCGTTGCCGCTCGTGGCAGCATACGTGGGCGACGCGGTGCCCGCCGAGGGGGCGGCAACATCGGCGAAGGCGAGCGTGAAGCCTTCCTTCGTGGAGCGGGTATCAAAGCGTAGATTTAAGCCATTCGCCACGCTGATGGTGGGAGCGGAGCCGGACTGCGCACCATAGAAATAAATCTGTTGCTCGTTATTTTGCGCTGGAGTCAGCGAGGGCGCTGCGAGTGAAAATGCAGTGCCGGCGGCCGTAGCTCCGGAGGTTTTGTCGATCGGGGTATTGGAGGCGCCGCGCCACGCGCCCATCGCACCGGCGGCGAAGTTGGGAACAATGCTCCATGAGTAGTAAGCCGGCTCATTCGATGCCGCGACGTGATAATAGAGCCATGAGGTCGCTTTGTCTCCGCTATTTACCGCATCGTCGCGAATCGCGGTCCATCCAGTCGGAGCCCTCGGAACGTTGGAAGCGGTACCATCGTAAACCACGATCTGGGCGATCAGGACATCGCCGGACTGAACTCCCAAGGGGAGGCCGATCGCGACCGTACTAACGGCGGCGCTATTATCTGCTATCGCACTCGTGCCCACGAAGGTGATGCTTCCTCCTGACGAAGACGGAGGCGGAGGAGCGGGCGTCGGGGTCGAGGTCGGCGCCTGCACCGGGGCCTTGGTCGGGGTGACGGTGATGGTAGCCGTCGCGGTGGGGACCGGGGTGGCAGTGCGAACCGGGGTCGGTGTGATGGTGAGGGTTGGCGTCGCCGGTGGTGGACTGACGAACGAGGATCCGAGGTTCAGGGTGTCAATCGCGAAATCAGAGGTCACTCCCAGCGCGCTGGTCAGGCTGAAGATTACTGATGTGATGTTGGAACCGCTTCGGTCAATTACCCCAAGGTAGACCGCAGTTCCCGTCGAATTGCTGGTTTCGGTGAAGCTACCCAGCGACGTCGAGCCATTGAAGGCCTGGATAGACGCGGTAAATTGCGCTGAACCATCGGCCTGGATGAGAGCGCCGACGCCCGCCACGCCGCGATTGAAGCTTAGGGTGATGGGTCCGTTGCCGCCATTGTTGCCATTGGAGGTCCAGAGCAGGGTATCGCCCGCGGGTATTCCGCCACCTGCCCAACTGCATGTGCTTGCGGGGCAGACCACCGCGAGCAGGCTGTTGGGGCCATTCAGGCTGACGCTCACCGATGTGCCACTGGCGGAGCTGGTGTTGAAGCTCTGCCCGAGTACCGTCGCATTACCACCCAGACGGGACCATGACACGGTATCATTCGGTCCTTGGGCGGATTGCGAGGTCACCACCGCCATCGAATCAGCCCAGGTGGATGTGGTCGCGAGCAACAGCACCGCGAGCGTCGCGCCGATAAAGCGCAGGCCCGCCAGTCGAAGCGCGGAGCCGAAGCTCACCGAGGCTGCCCCCCACGCGGCCATCACTGGCACACCTCCCAGAGGGGACGAAAGGAAATGTATCGATCGGAAGCAGTGCGAACGAGCAAGCTAATCGACAACAACAGCGTATCGTTCATGCGTTCCCCCCCGAGCAAACACTGCGATTGCGATCCTAGGCCGAGGGCTTAGGCTCTATGCAGCAGGCTCGATTTGGCGTTCCCCCATCGGCGCAGAGGCCGATTCAGACGCCCAGATTGTGCCACCGTCGGTTCGTTGGAGCAAGTAATAATCTGAGACGATCTAGGCTGAAAAATCCAGCATCCATAGGCAGGATGGATGGCAATCCGGCATTGATGGACTTTACCGACGCAGCGTAGTCGAATCAGCCCACCATCGAAAGTATAACCATTAATTATCGCAAACGAGCAGGCATCTAACCCTAAAAGGGCGAGACGACCTGCAACAGCCCATTTCCCGATAAATAGGTAGTTCCGGCGGTATCGGTTCCCACCGACATGTCCAACTGCCCAGTACCTGCCGAGTTAACAAACTTTCCCGCGCCGGCAATGATGATGAATCCACCCTGGACGTTGAATTGATCTCCCGCGTTGGGGTCTTCGCATAAGAGCCCGGTGAATGACATTGCAAGCGTATTGGCACCGCTCGAGGCGCTCAGCGGGCCTCCAGCGAAGCAGCAAAAACCACCACCCTGAGCGTCGGTGGTTCCGGTGTTGATGCAGTCGTCAACATTGACGGTTACCGTCGAATTCCAGGTGGCCTTCCCCACGTCGGTCCCATCAAGACTTCCTTGCAAGGTCAGACAGTTGCAATCACCGCCGGAGCCGTTGCAGGTGACACCTGGGCAGGCTGCAGTATCGTCGAGGGTCGAGGTGGCGCTTCCGAGCATCGAGAAGGTGACCAATGCGGACGGCGTCGCTGCGGCGGCCGGTTGTGCCGCTCGCTTCGCAGCATGATTCTCAAAAGCTGCCCGCACCGTCGCGGCATCGGGATGACTGGAGCCGGCGATCGCGAGGCTCCCGAACCCCAACAAGGCCAGCGAACTGAGCGATATCATCTTGAACTGAAACATCAAGGTTTACCTAGCTGGATTTGGCCCAATGCGGTGAGGTAGGCGTTCGTTCCGTTGGTAAAAATATTGATTTGTCCGGTCCCATTTGAATTCGCGAACTTTCCGCCGCTCGTAGAAGTCAGAATCTCGAATGGCGCCTGCAGTGATGAATCCAGCGAGGCGTTGGCATCTTCACAAATATTTCCGGTGAAGGATAAAGCCAGCGCGTTGGCGGACTTTCCGGTCCCATTGGTCGCGTTGAAGGTTCCGTCGCCGACGCAGCAAAATCCGGCGGAGGTTCCGGTGGCAGTGCAGTCGTCCTCATTAACCGTGATATTCGCAGTCCAGTTTGAGTCGCCGATTACGGTCGAGAGTAGCGTGCCGCTGAAGTTCAAGCATTCGCAATGCTTAGTCGACCCGCCACAACCAGACCCATTGCAGGTCCCCACAATCGGCGTGGCCTGGATCCCGCTTCCGCGCATGCTGAACTGTTCGTCTGCGCCGTGCGGGGTCGCCGTCGCGGTTGGTGCGGTCGAGGTCGGCGTACTCGCAGTCGCGGTCACCGTTTCGGTGGGAACCGTGGTCGCCGTTATGGTTGGGGTTACTTCGGGGAAGATTCCCTTGCCGCATCCGGAGTTGGGCACCATCATGAGGGTGAACCCGACCATCATCAGGATGGGCAGAAAGCGCGCCATCCGTGCAAACCGAGCGGTTGGCGGACTCATCCTTGGACCGGGTACCTGACCTGAGCGGGCGCTATCACCAAAAACTCTTCCCACACTGACGATGCCACGGGTAGCGCGACAACGCAATGCATAACGCGCAACGACGCGATTGATGGTGGAATGGTGCGCATCGGATAACCGACCGTCGCTTTCGCATCGACAACGCCGTTGCTGAATCGAAGGCCCACGTCGGAGGGAGTTGAGGCGGTGGATGCTTGGATAATTTCGGGAACGGGTTATCGAGCGCAAAGTCGGAAGTAGGCCGCTCTGCGCTGACGAGGCTGAAAACTACGGTCGATATCTGGGCACCCGCACGATCAAGTACTCCGATAAAGATCGCCTCTCCTTTGGAGTCACTCTCTTCAGTGAGACTTCCCAATAGAGCTCCGGCGCTATTGTAGGCCTGAATCTGTGCATTGAATTGCGAAGGTCCGTCGGCCGGGATGAAAGCTCCATCTCCGGTCTGATGACTAAAACTGGCAGTTAAAGGACCATTCGCTCCATTGTTGCCGTTGGAAGTCTAGTTCAGTGTATCGTCCGAAGGCATCTCCGACCCGGCCCAACTGCAGGATGACGCGGGACAGCTTACCGCAAGTATGCTGCTCGTTCCGCTGCGGCTGACTATCACTTGGTCATCGTTGGCCGAGGTCGCGCTAAAGCTCGACCCCGAGGGCTTGAGCACTGCCCGGACCCAGCTGGGTCCAGGACACATTGTCGTTAGAATTTAGCGCCGCTTGCGAAGTAATGAGACTGAGAGATTGGGCACGCGCGGCACTGGTCACGATGCCTGGCACCACGACCAGCGCCCAAGGTGCTTCCAAATGCCCCGATCGCTGATGGATTCCAATTCAGTGCGAGTCGGCACGTCCATCTGTCATCGCACCGAAGGAGGGAACCAGGATAATGACGTAGCCGCCGCGCCCGCCACCAAGAATTGCCGGGTCAAGAAAACCCGCGCTTCTTGAAGGATTGGCGGTACTCGCACTGTTAAGCGTCGTGGTCGCCGTCCGTCGGCGGGGTCGCGATCGGCGTCGTGGCCTGCGCCGCGGCGGCAGTAGGCGTTGCGGTCACCTTGGGTGTCTCGGTTGCGCTAGAAGTAGGGGCCGTCCACAGGGTGGCGAAGACACTGCGAGCGCCAATCGGCAAAAATTTCGAAGGGCCCACCCGACGGTTAAAATTGTCAGCAGCGAAGCCAAAAGGCTAATAAACCTCTTGATTTTTTCCCACCAGTTGTGGCTTTTGCCTCTGGACCTCTTCCTGGTAGCCATATTCCCCCCGTTCGGGAATTCGCGCGGATTAGCTCTGATCCCGTTTTCCGATATTTCACTCGAACTCAACCGGCATCTTTCGCGATAGGTGCATGCAGCAAATCGCATGCCCCAATGAAACTTGGACTCCTGGGTGCTACAAGAAAGTGGCTATTGCGCCACATTATACGGTAAACTATACAATCAGACCTGAACGTAATAACGCAAAAACTTAATGTTTTCGGACTCCTACGAGCCGATCTGATGATGGGAGCTCTGGAAGCCCTAAGGTCCGGCCAAAGACGGGCAAGACTTTTTCAGGGCCACCGGAAATTTGAGAGAGATCCGCGCTGTTGCTCTGCTAACACGCTTATGTGTTGCAAAAAAAACTGTTGCAAGAAAAACTCTGCAAGTTGGTCTAGCGCAATTGCATCCCCGTTTCTGAGAGGCGCTTTCACCGATCGCACCAAGTCGCAACCTTAACTGTCGCTTGTTCTAATTCCGCGGGCGGCAACCGCGGTTTCCGGGGGGGGCACGTATGTCGCCTCGATGACCTGTCTTGTTAGCTCGATCGTGTGCTGCATCATTCGACGATTGTGAGCATCAATGGCGACAGCTATCGACTAAAAGACAAACGCAAGGCTCGAGTCCTCGCTCCCAATGAAGGTGGCCAAACACTAGCCTGTAGTGGTGTATCTCAGGTCGGGACCTTGGTTAAGAAGACTCACTTTACGTCCAATTCCTTGAGTCTTGCCGCTGCCGTTCCGTAGTTGCCGAGATGAAAAACCGATGCTCCTGACGGAGAGAAGGTGAAATCCTCAAACGGTGCTGCGACCATCCGTTTCAGGTAATCCACTGGCGCAAGGCCGGTGGTAACGTGCAGCTCTAAATGCTCGCCGGAATGCTCCGGCACATATACCTCGATGTAGTGGATCGTCGCCTCATTGATATCGGGGGCAGCGGGAGTGGTGACGAATGCGGCCGCGGTTCCGCTCTGCACCGTGTAAGGCGCCACGGCGTCAATCAAATCCTTCTGCAGCTTCACCAATTCGGGAGTCGTCTCCACTACAATGCCCGATAAGCCTAAGCCCGGCAGCGACGGAGAGGTAAGGTAGTAATATTTGTAGGCCTTCAATTTAAAACTGGTAGTATGGTAGCTTTCGAGGACTTTGCTGGCGGCGGCGTAAATCTTGTCGAGATCCGCCGTGCGGACGTAACGCTGCAACATCGAGATGTGCGGATGATGCGCCGCGTCGAGCGAAAAGCCCTTCGGGAACACCGAGCGCAGGCGCGCGTTGACGGCTTCTGCGTGTTGCACCATCGTGGCATCCGGCTCCAGCGCTATGTCGATGGCAGTGATGGGACTTTGTTGTGCCATGACTGCTCCCCAATAGCCCAGCAACGATGCCAGGCAAACGCTGATTGAGGCGAACTTCGCGAATCTGTTCATGTAATGCTCCACTTTTTAGATAGGAGTAAAACCGTCCGCGGATGTCTCGAATCGCCTTCATTTGTTAAAAGTGAAAATTCGCTTCCAGCCATTCTTCATGCTGATCACGTTCCAACCCTTGGACTTGGCCTCATCGTACAGCGCCTGTGTGAACGTACCGACTTTGGTGTCCGGTAGGCCATCGGCGGGGCCGTATGCGTACTCGCGTGCGGGATCATCGTGCAAGACCAACATCATCAACCGCGCGCCATCACCCGCCTGGGTCCATTCCAGCATCTGCTTGTCGCCGGGCGAGTTGCCAAACGCCGCATAGGGCCGCTTGCCGATAAACAGGTTGATCCCGACGGGCTTGCCGGCATTGTCGTCGATGAAGAACACTTTCGGCTCCCGCATCAGTACCGGTTTGCCGTCCTGGTACTCGTATTTGGTTAGGATGCTCGATCCCACGACCTGCTCGGGCGGGATACCATAAACACTTTCGCTGTATACCCGCACGAACTCCTGGCCGCCGCCGGTGACGATGTAGGTCTTGAATCCATTGGCGCGCAGGTAATCCATCACCTCAAGCATCGGCTGATAGACGAGTGCTGTATAAGGCCGATGAAATCTCGGATCCCTCGCCGTTGCCAACCACTCCTTCACCAGCGCCTGGAATGCTTCAGTGGTCATCCCGGCGTGGGTCGCTGCGAGGATAATTTCCCAGTCCGATTCCGAGAACTTGGCCATCGCCGCACGGTCGTTCGCGAGAACCGCTTTGAACGGATCGCGTTGTTTCCACTCGGGATGCTGGGCGGCCAGATCGTGCACTCGGGCTAGCGCAAACGCGGCCTGAGCATACAGGGGATGTTCGACCCAAAGAGTGCCATCCTGATCGAAGGTGGCAATCCGATCCTGAGGCTCGACGTATTTGGTACCAGACTTGTCTGTAACTTCTTTGACGAAAGAAACGATCGCCTGTTTCGCTGGCCCGTCGTTCCACGATGCAAGCGCTGGTGTCTGAGCGTTTGCGTGGAGACTCAACGCGAGAAACACGACGATGACGAAAGCGCCGGCCAGCTTCGGGATCTTCCGACCAGAGTTCATGGTGTATTCATTGCGCTCCTTATCGAACGATTCTCGATTAACTTTGGTTAAATCGACGCTCCGACTCTATTGTACCTTGGTACCAGGAGGTCCTTGAGAGTGGCGAGGGGGACGCTCCCCCTGTTCAGCAACGCGGTGGGCGGGTCAGTTCTTACTTCGGCGACTTTCCCGGCGAAGTGGGTCAACACTCAATCGGCGTTGACAATCTTCCCAGCGCAAGTGTCTTTATACTTTTTCTGATCGGACGGTGAAGGTCACACAAGGACACTGCCGCCACGTTCCACACGTTGGACATACCGGGTTGAGGCGGTTAGCATCGCGCTGTTTGTGAACCTTCAGCCACAACTCTAACGGCGAAGAATAGAAGCCAAACGCCCCGAGGGCCGATTTTCGTAGCGCCAGCGCTCCCTCGGAAGCTCGCTTCGGCTTGTGCTCTTGGAACTGGGATAAAGATTGCATGAACCGAAGGGATTTTATCCGGTTTGGATGGGCCACCTTGATCGCGTCGAGGGCAGCCATGCTACGGCCCGCTTTCGCGCAGGCCGCGCCGGCGCTCCCCCAAGGCCCGAGGCCGCCACAGGATCCTATGGCGGCGACCTTGGCGGCCCCGGCCGATTTCACCTTGCAAATCGCGCCTATGATGGTCGAGCTGGCCCCGCAGGTTGTAATCAGCACCATCGGCTACAGCAATAAGGTCCCCGGTCCTTTGCTGCGGGTGCGAGAGGGCCAGCGCGTCACCGTAGAAGTTGTGAATGACACCGACGTTCCGGAATACGTGCATTGGCACGGTTTGCACATTCCCTCGGACGTGGACGGAGTGGAGGAAGAAGGTACACCCGCAGTACCCCCGCATGGCCGCCGGCGGTATCAATTCGTGGCCAGGCCAGCGGGTTCGCGATGGTACCACTCACACACCGCAGCCATGATGGATCTGCATCGGGGCACCTACACCGGCCAGTTCGGGTTTTTCATGATCGATTCCGCGAATGACCCTGGACGCTACGACCAGGAGGTCTTTCTGGCACTGCGCGACTGGGAGTCTTACTTGACCACGATGGATCCGGACGAGGGGTCGGCGGATCCCAATGACCCGATGCCCGAAAAACCCGCCACTAAAGACCCGCGTCCCAATGGGCTCGAAGTCAGCGCTGCGCTTTACTCAATCAACGACAAAATGCTCGGTGCGGGAGAACCGCTGCGCGTGAAGTCGGGTCAGCGCATCCTGATGCACCTGCTCAACGCCAGCGCTTCGCAAATTCATCGCATAGGTTTATTCGGTCACCATTTTCAGGTGATAGCTCTCGACGGTAATCCCGTGCCCACCCCGCGGCCGGTCGAGGTGATTGAGATCGCCCCCGGGGAGCGCGTGGATGCGATCGTGGAGATGAATCTCCCGGGGGTGTGGGTTTTAGGTGAGCTGCGCGACGGCGCGCGGCAATCCGGCCTGGGCATCGTGGTGGAGTACGCCAATCAGGTACAGCCGCGCGCGCAATGGCTTCCGCCTCCGAAGGCGCGCTGGGATTATACAATCTTTGGCAAGACCGCGGCGCATGAAGCGCCCGACCAAACCATCCAGATGGTCTTTGAAAAAGTGCCTGGGGGTCCCAACGGGATCAATCACTGGCTCGTCAACGGCAAGCAATATCCGCATGAAGGAGAATTCGTATTCCGGCAGGGACGCCGCTACCGGCTGGTGTTTCACAATCGCAGTGACGATGCTCACCCCCTGCACATGCATCGGCACCTGTTCGAGCTAGTCGAGCTCAATAGCAAGCCGACGGCCGGCATCAAAAAAGATACCGTGATCGTGCCCGCATGGGGACGCACCGCGGTGGATCTGGTCGCCGACCAGCCCGGCCTCAGCCTCTTTCACTGCCATATCCAACAGCACATGGACTTTGGGTTCATGGCGCTGTTCCGCTACGCCTGAGCACCGCATCAAGCATGCAGACTGTGGCGATTCTGCAGGGAGATTCCGTCCTGCCGACGATTTAAACGGCCCCCGAAATAATCCGTGTTACGGCTTTTTCACACATCCGACATACCGGCGAAATGTTAAACGGATAAAAAGGCGTCTTTGGCAACTATCCAACGCAAAGTCCGGATGGGAGGAAGCTATGAAGATCGGCGGAAGGTTCCGAGCGGCAATGCTCACGGCAGCGGCCGCCTCGGTGCTGGTATTTGCAACTGGCTGGGAACCGTATCCACATTCCAATGACAATACGTGGCCTTACGCAAGGACGGGTAAATCGCCCGTGCTGGCAGTGGTTGGCGACGTCGCCTGCCAGCCAGGCACGGAGGTGACTGACGAGGCTTCGGATGAAGTCTGCACCGACCCCGCAGCCCCTTACAGCAGCACCTCTCTGTGGGAATCCCAGGAGGCCACTGCGAATCAGATTGAGACTATGAAACCTGACGCCGTCGCGCTCCTCGGAGATCTGCAATACCAGGTCGGCCGATATTCGGACTTTGAGCAATCGTTCGATTTGACCTATGGCGCTTTTAAATTTCTACATCGGCCCGCGCCCGGCAACCACGAGTTTTATAGCGAGCATAGCCAGACCGGCGTGGCCGGCTACGGCTACTTCTCCTACTACAACGGCTTCCTGATCAATCCCGAGGGCATGCCTCTGACGACTGAGCTCTCGGACCCGTGCATCAACCCCACCAACCCTGCACCATCGACCAATGTAGCATCAGCCAGTTGCAAGGTGGGCAAAACTCCCACTGCGGACCTCTCCTCCAACCCCATTCCGCGCCCGGATGGACAGGCCGGGCACTTCGAGGAGTCGGGTGGACCTGAATCCGCCATCGTACCAGCGGGGGGCCCAGTCGGGGTCGGAGATAGCTGGTATTCCTATAATTTGGGCTCGTGGCACCTTATTTCGCTCAATATAGAGTGCTATTCGCAGCCGGGCGGCTGTTCGAGCACGGGCACCTGGTTTGCCGCCGAAACCGCATGGCTGAAACAGGATCTCGAGGAGGACCACTCCCCTTGCACGCTCGCGTACTGGCACCAGCCCACGTTCAGCGCTGCCGACAGCCTCACCCAAGAGGGCATCACCGCTGGGACCTGGTGGCAAATGCTCTACGCGGCCGGAGCCGACCTGGTGCTGAACGGACACGATCACCTCTACGCCCGTTACGCCCCCGTTAAGCCTTACTTCGCCTCTGCCGACACTTCTGTCACCGGTGTTACCGGGACCTGGCTCGGGACTTCCGATCCGCACAGGGGCATCCGGGAATTCATCGTGGGCACCGGCGGCGAGACACTCGATGAGGTCGTCGCAGCACCCACCACGACGACAGACTGGGACGGGATGTTCAACCAACAGAATCTCGAGGCGTATACCGGGGACTACTGGGGTGTGATGGCCCTGACGCTCAATCCGAACGGCTACGCGTGGGACTACGAGTCGGCACTGGCAGGTCCTACAGGTTTAGTTGCGACCAACGGTCCTACCGTTCCTGCACCGACTGCGAGTGGTTATAGCGACAAGGGCTTCGGCACATGCCATAACGCCGAGGGTAACAACTACGGCCACAGCAACAACTACTAGGTCGTTTTCGCTGCGTTATCTTTGACGTTTCGTTTGGTACGTATATTCCCCACCCTTCGCAAGAAGTCGCGAAGGGTGGGGAATTTTCTTTCCTGGACCATCCTCTGCAAATTGCACTCAGCCTGATGGTCGTCCGCAAAAATAATTGGCGCTCTGAACCGATTTCGACCAATCTCTGGTTTCAAGGTGGGAGCGATCGTTTTGACGGACATAATGAGGACTGATATAACTCGCAGTCACGCTGCGATGTACTCCGCTCAAGCACGCCTGCTGTTCGCGACTCTTGCGTTCACCTTGCTGTCCGGAGCGAGCCAGGCGCGTCGCGTCCTACCCCAGGATGCCTACATCTGGCAGCGCAAATGGACGCCCGCCGTCCATACTGCGGTGACCCAGTCTGCCGATCTGGTTCATGCGTGGCGTGTGCTCGCCGCCTATTCCGACGAACGCAGCCACCTGCGAACGGTGGCCGTAGATTGGAAGGTCCTGAAGAATAGCGGCCGGCCTGTGATTGCGGTCGTGCGGATCAACGGCCAGCTCGCACATTACGACGACGATCGGCTGCGCGGCGATTTGGAGGCTCTGCTGTTTCGATGGCAGCGAATGGGAGCGCCCATCGCCGGGCTCGAGCTCGATCATGACTGCGGTGTCTCAAGACTGGCGGCCTACGCGCGGTTTCTTGCACGTGTCCGCACCCATCTCGACCAGACGATCCCCTTGTCGATCACCACCCTGCCGGCGTGGCTGTCCTCGCCGGAGCTTGATGCCGTTTTTCGCGCCGGTGAACGAAGTCGTCTTGTAGGTGCACATGGTGCAAAATCCGCGCGCTGGGTTGTTCGATGCGGACCAGGCTCGCCGCTGGATACAAGCGATGGCCCGCCGCACCGACAAGCCGTTTCGGGTGGCGCTTCCCGCATACGGCGTGCGGGTAACGCGCCGTGAAGACGGGAGCATGCTGGCCGTCGAGAGCGAAGAGCCGCTCCTGGCCGGCGGCTATTCAGCCGGCGAACTGATCGTGTCGCCGCAAGCAGTGTCGTCGCTTTTGCGCGAGCTCGAACGCGATCCGCCATCGTCGCTTACTGGAATCGTATGGTTCCGGCTTCCCGTTGTCGGCGATATCCGCGCATGGAGTCCCGAGACCTGGCGAGCGGTAGTCCTGGGCGAGCCACTGCAACCGCGTATCGAAGCGCTCGCCGAGAAGAGCGACACCCCCGGCATGAGCAATATCGTACTGGTCAACCAGGGTGAGGTGGACGGCGTCTTACCGCCGAGAATCGATCTGCCGCCCTCATGCACGATAGCCGACGGGATCAATGGCTATGCCCTCGATCATGGCGAATCGGGATTGTCTATTGAACGCCAGCAAGATGGGCTCCTGGCCGGCCATCAGCGGCGACTTATCGGCTGGATGCGCTGCACGCCGGCCGAGGTTGCAATTCATGCGCAACCGTAAACTTCCGCTGCTTGCTTCCGTGCTCGCCGCGTTGTTCGTGGCTTCGGTCGTACTCGCATGCGGCGACGATTTTCCGTGGGGCCTACTCGCCAATCGCGCGGCCACGCTTGATACCATGCCGATCAACAATACCTTCGCCCATGCTGCATCGCGGCTGGCGCCTTCGCCAAAAGACGATCTGCACGCTAATGAGCCCGAGTACACTGGCGCTGGGACGCAAGCCGATGCGCTGACCTTTGCCGAAACTGCGGGATTGTCTCGAGGCCGCGACATTGCAGCAAATGCGCGCAGAGACTAGCGGCGATCAGGCGTATAGCGAGGGCAAGTTGCTCCCCGCTTCGGTTCGACTCTACACCGCAGGCGCGGTCGACTTTCACACGGGCGATACGAAGAAGGCGATCTCGCGATTCCAGGAGATCCTCGATCTGCCTGCAAACGCTCGCCGCGACCGCGAGGTTTGGGCGGCCTATATGCTCGGTCGGCTTTACGGTAGCAAAGGTGAGATCGGCAAAGCATCCAAATCATTCGCATTGACGCGCGATTTCGTGACCCAGGGTGCGCCCGACCCGCTTGGACTCGCTGTCGCCAGCTACGGCGAGGAAGCCAGGCTTCATCTCGATCGCGCGCTTGAGTTGCAAAAGTCAGAGAAGAAGTCGGCGAAGCAGCTTCAGAAATACGGTCACGAAATCGTCTCCGCGGTGGCACTCTATGCAGCGCAGGCCGCTCATGGATCGAGGATCGGTATCGATTCGTTGCGGAGGGTGGCCGACGAGGTGCTGGGCGACGATGCCACGGATGCCACGATTGAAGCCTCGATTTGCGACCCGACCGTGCAGCAACTGTTGGTTGATAGATTGTTGGCTGACAACGCCAGCCCGCCGGAGGCTTCTTACGATCCGGTAATTCGCGGCTCGCTCAAGTAGTCTCGGCAACACAGAAGTGCCGCGATCGGCATCTCGATAATGCGGACCAGCTTGCAGCGATCGCATATCGCTCAGGCGACTATCATCTCGCGCAACGCCTGGTCGCAAACGCGACAGGTCCACTCGCCTCCTGGGTGCGGGCGAGACTGGCGATGCAGCAGGGCAATTTCGCCGAGGCGGCAAAATATTACGCGGAGGCGTCGAAAGCGTTCCCCGCTTCAACCGACGCCAATTCCCCGACTGCGGGAATCAAAGCTTTCCTGGTCGGGCAGAATAGCGTCCTCACACTTGCACGCGGCGAATACGTCGATGCGTTGGAGCAGCTCTATCCTTATGCGGCGACCTTCTGGGGAGATGTCGCTTACCTCGCGGAACGAGTGCTGACCGTCGATGAGCTCAAGACGTTCGTCGATACGCATACAGACATGCAAGTGCAACCGGTGCCCTCGCTCGCGAATTTGCCGTTGCCGTTCGGTGATTACGACGCGTACACCCGATTTTATTTCCGTGACCGTCGCGACGCTGCCGATCACCTGCGCGACCTGTTGGCGCGGAGACTCGTACGAGCGGGTCGTTATCAGGAAGCTTTGAACTATGCTCCAGCGCTTGAAGTGAACTCTTCCACTCCTGCCGCTGTGCCGACAGTGTCGCCGGGCGGCGCCGCGCTTGGGATTTCGCAAGCTCAATCGAGGCTAAAAAGCGGAGTAGTTGCCAAGTCCAGGCGGCATCGGCATCGGCGCGGTTTTTCCGAGCCTCCCAACGACGCTATTGCCGAATACGTTCAAGCGTTGAATGACTCGAACGCCGCCCGATCCGACGTCGACCGCGCTCGAGGCTTGTACCGAGCGGCGGCGCTGGCCAGCGATTTCAGATCCGGCAATAAAATCATGGGAACCGAGGGACCTCCAGACTTTGTCAATCGAGCCGTGCGCGGACTTCCCTCCGACGATCAATTCGTCACCAAAGGTGAACCGCAGCGTTACAATGACAGCGCACCGCAGCCGGATCTTCGCTATCACTACATCTTCGTCGGCGCAGATGAGGCGATTCGTGCGGCCGATTTGCTTCCGCCGCGCTCGCAGGCGTTCGCCGCGGTCTTGTGCAATGCGACTTCCTGGATGACCCACACCAAATCCTGCCCCGCCAGCGCCGCGGACTTGCGCGCGTCACCCGTAGCATACGGGTCGACGACGCCGAACATAGCAAACCCGCTCACCCTGGACGCGCTGCGGCTCGACGAGAGCAACGTACGCATCAATCTCTCCTGCCAGCTCTATCAGCGTTACTTGAAGGAAGGCGCGGTCCTGCCTTGGGCGACCGATTTTGGACATGACTGCCCCGACCCCGACTTCGATAGCGCTTTTCATTTTGTACAGGCGCAGGAAATCCGCGAAGCGCGCCGCCGGACTGAGATGATCCACCATCGCTGGACGCTTCTGTTTCAGCTGGCACTACTGGCGGTATTCTACGGTGCGACCACTTGGTGGTTCCGGCGACATCGAGACGTCTAAAAATCGTCTCAGCGCATGCCCTTCGGCGTTCTGGCTCGGTAATCTTCCACAGGTCGGGCGTCGTCGAAGCCACGGCGCACCTCGAAAAAACTATCGGCCTAGCCGATGCGCCCGCAATTGGCGCTGACCAACGCCTGCTCCGACTGAGGATTGCCTATGGCAACGGTCTAACCGCAGGGGTGGGTGTGCCGTAAAGGAAACGACTGCCTCACAACACCCGCCGGAAGTAGGCCCTTAGAATATCTGTTATCGCCAGACTCCATGGCGGAGCGAGTTGGACTCGAACCCCCAGATCGTCTTCACCACGCTGTCGTTAACGTTTTGTTCGGTACGTATTCCCCAACCTTCGCAAGGAGGTTGGGGAATCTTCTCTTGTCTCGGACCATCTTCTGATCTACCTCCGCTCCCGCATCGATCCCGCCACCAGCATGCACAGTCCTTGTCTCGTTGTTCGTCCGCCCGGTCGGCGCGCGTCACGCTGTCGCATGCCGATGTCGACGCAACATGAGCGCCAACATTATCCAAGCCCATCCACGGAAAATCAGCGCGACTCCCACCGCGAAGCCGATAAACCACAGCGCCGATACCGGCCAATGAATCAAGAGCAGGAGTCCGAGCAACACCGATATCGCGCCATCCAGGATCGCCCACCCGCGATGCGGAATTTCCGACGAGATGGCGGTAAACAAATGCATCCCGCCTACGATCAGGAAGAAGGCTGCCAGCACCAGGGTCAGCGTCAACGCGCCGGCCGCTGGATCCAGCACCAGGATTAGCCCGACCACGAAGTTGATGATGGATCCAAAGAGGACGAGGTAGTGCCGCGCCTCGCGTCCTCGGAACCAATGGATCGCGTGGAAGATCGCGCTAAAGATTAAAATCCAACCGATCACTGCGACTGAGAATATCGTCGCTACGAAGGTGTCGCCGAGCGCGACGATGCCGCATAGGGTCAGCGCGATGCCGAGGGCCAGAAACCATCCCCAGCGCTCGTGGGCGCGTTCAAATATTCCCGGTGTGGCAGCTACAGCCATGGCAGTATCCTCCCGCGGCGCATGCTAGCGCTTTTCCAGGTGATGGCAGAGAGCTGATAACGGCATCCCGCGGTTAATCCGCCTAAATCAGGATGTTCTTCAGCCGTTCCGAGGGTGAGCATCTGAAGAAAAAAACGTCGCTCGATCCTCTTGGCAATCTTCAAAAGCGTGGCTAATTTTCAGTCGAGCTTTGGATTGAATTGTTCAATCACCGCAACGTCTTATACGTGACGGAGGTTAAGGGCCAAGCAGCGTTTTTGCCTCGTTAGGATTGTAACTATGGCGCCCTATTTAGCCATGTTTGCGGTCGGCCTGTTCGCATGGACGTTCCTCGAGTACACGATCCATGGCATCCTGAGTCATATCTTTAGGACCTTCGCGACGCCGCTGCACTACGAGCATCATAGCGATCCGCATGCGGTATTTACCGCCGGCGCGTGGGCCCCGTTCGCGGTGGTGTCGCTGGTCATTTTCGGGATTTTTGGGTTGACGCCGGCGACGACGATATGGCTGGGGATCATCACCGGATTTCTCTGCTACGAGTTCTTTCACTATCGGATCCATTTCGCGCGTCCGATCTGTGCGCTCGAGGATCACTTGCGCACGCGCCACCTCGCGCATCATTTTTGTGCGCCGACGCAAATATTTGGAGTGACCAATCCCATCTGGGATCGCGCGTTTGGTAGCGAGCCGGATGATGCGCGTCTCGCGCGGATGCAGGCCTCGGTGGCCATGACCCAGCCTCTCACTGGCCCGAGCAACTTCCGCCTCATATTCCGGCCCTGGTTTTACCTCTCGCGCTACCACTTCAGTTCCCACGCGCGCGCAACCGGCTCCTCTCGTGGCAAGCGAACCGCAAGCCGCAAGCTAGCGCCTTTGAACTAAGGAATTTCGCCTGTCAGGATACTCCGGGATCTGAAGCCGCTGGATTTTTCTACACAATTCGCCTCCGCCCCAAACCGCGCTTCGCGACGTTTCTTAGGACCTCCGGGCCCCCGCCTATTTTCACCAGAGCTTCGCCTTGCTACAACCACATCTGGGAGGAGTTGAGGCGGTGGCTGCTGGATTCGATGCTCAAATAACCGCGTCCGCGGGGAAAGCTCCGCCCGCGTATCGCGCGACGGCCAAGGAAAAAGTCTACGCCTTCCTCGAGTCGCGCCCCTCGGGTGCCGATGCGAGCGAAATCATCGGACTGTTGCTCAGCGGGGCGGGTTCTGATCCGGAGCTGGGCGCCCGCCTGGTCCGCACACTCCTGGCCGAAGATCCCAATTTCATTTTCGATGGCGATACGGCGCTGTGGTCGCTGCGCAAGAGTTTCGGGCTGCGTGTGCCGCTCGAGGAAGCGAGCTTCACTGTAGTTGATCTCGAGACTACCGGAGGCCGCGCGGGTCCCGGCACCATTATCGAGATCGGCGCATGGAAGATGACGGGCCGACGCCTCGTCAATTCGTTTCAGAGCCTCGTCCGACCGCATCGCGCGATCCCCAGCTTCGTCATCGGGCTCACTTCGATCACCAATGAGATGGTGCGTGCGGCGCCGCGCATCGAGGAAGTGCTACCGGCGTTTCGCGAGTTCCTCGGTGACTCGGTGATGGTCGCGCATAACGCGGCGTTCGATTTTTCCTTCCTCGATTTCGAGTTTCGCCGTATCTTCGGTCTTGGGCTGAACAACCCGGTGCTGTGCACCTTGCGGATGGCGCGCCGCTTCATGCCGTCGCTCAGGCGCAAACGTCTCGACGCGCTCGCGGAACACTTCGGACTCTCCACCGAAGGACGCCATCGCGGTTTGGGCGATGCGCGGATGGCGGCGGAGATTCTTTCCATCTTCATCGAGATGGCGGCGAAGATGGGCCTCACGCGGCTCGACCGCCTCATCGACGATCATCAGCGCGGCGCAGCGGGACGCCGAATCGAGCGGCATATTTCTCCCGAGGAGATTGCGGCGCTGCCGGCCGCGCCGGGCGTCTACCTGATGCGCAATGAGCGCGGCGATCTACTTTATGTAGGCAAAGCGCGCCGCCTGAAGGACCGCGTCGGCTCGTATTTCAATTCCAGCGTGAGCGCGAAGACCGCCGACCTAATCAGCCACGTATGGAAAATCGAGACCCGGGTCACGCGATCGTCGCTCGATGCGGCGCTGCTCGAGGCGCAACTCATCCGCGAGCTCAAGCCGCCGTTCAATCGGATGCTCAAGAGCGTCGCGCCCGCGTTCTTCCTGCGCATCGACATGATGGACGATTTCCCGCGCATCGTGGTGACGCAGAAAATCACGCGGCGGCGTGGAGTGATGTTCCTCGGACCGTTCATCGGCAAACGCGGCGTTGATCATTCGGCGCGCACGCTCTCACGCCTGCTTGGACTGCGCACCTGCTCCGGACGCCTTGAACCCGAGGTCGATTTTTCCCCTTGCATCTACGGCCAGATGGGGCATTGCAGCGCGCCCTGCAATCTCAGCATCGATGAGTCCGCCTACAATGATCGGGTGCGCGACGCGGTCGGATTTCTGCGCGGCGCCACGACCGGGTCGATCCTCGGCGGCTTGGCCAAGGCGCGCGATCAGGCCGCTTCCGCGATGCGCTTCGAAGAGGCCAACCGGCTCCAGCGCGACCTCCAGTCGCTGGTGACGCTGTCTTCGCGGGTGAGCCGGCTCAGCCAGGTGGTGACCGAGAACAACCTTGTGATCGTGACCGGGGCGGCCGACGATCGCGCGGCGCACGTGGTCCTGTCCGGGCGCCTCGCGATGACGCGGCAACTCGATTCGCCTGAAGCATCGGAGGAGGTCGCCCGTTTCATCGCGGATAACTTCACGCGCTATTGCCCGCTGCCGATCGCGCGCGCTGAGTTGGAGCCGATGATGATCGTGGCGCGATGGCTGCGCGAGCGCGGCGACGAGGGCCGGGTGATTAATCTGAGCGGTCCGCAATTCGATCCCGCGGCACTCGCCGATTAGGCTTAACTCATCGAATCAGATAATCTGATTTTATGAAAACCCGCGCCAGGACGAAAACCCCCGTTAGGGCGAAATCCCGCGGTACCGCGAAAGCCCCCGGTACAGCAAAAAACCTTATTACGGCGACGGAGGCGGCGCGCAAGTTCTCCGAGATTCTGAATCGCGTCGCATATAAAGGCGAGAGCTTCGTCGTGGAGCGGAGCGGGCGTCCCGTGTGTGAGATTACCCCGGTTGCCAAGGACAAAAGATTTACCGGCGCGGACTTTCTCAATTTGATCAAGACTGTGCCTCGCCCGGACGATCAATATTTCACGGACGTTGAGGAAATCATCAGGAACCGACAACCGGTCGCGTCGTCACTATGGTAATCCAGGGGTCCTCAATTGGACCTTGGAGTCCTCACTGATATCTCCGAATCGCACAATCAGATAATCTGACTTTATGAAAACGCGCGCTAAAGCGAAAAGCCCTGTAACAGCGAAGACCCCCATTCGACCAAAAGCCCTCGCCACGGCGAAAACCTCTCCGACGAGAATCCGCGTTACGGCGACGGAAGCTGCCCGGAAATTCTCGGAGATTCTCAACCGCGTCGCCTACAAAGGCGAGAGCTTCGTCGTGGAGCGGAGCGGTCGCCCGGTATGCGAGATCCGACCGGCGGAAGAAGAGGGGATTTCGACCCAGGAATTGGTCGAAATTCTGAAATCAGGGCCGCATCCGGACAAAGGTTACTTCGACATCCTTGAGGAAATTACCCGTAATCAACCGACGGTTGCACCCTCGCCGTGGGAACGCTGATCGATACCAGCCTGCTGGTAGCAGCAGAACGCGGAACCTTCGACCTGGAAGGTTTTTTGGCAAGCCTTCCGGAGGAGCGCTGGTTTCTCTCGGCGGTTTCAGTTTCCGAAATGCTCCATGGAGTTTTGCGCAGCACCTCACCGGCCCAGCGCGTTCTCAGGCGCGCTTTCGCGGAAGACAAGATCCAGCGTTTCCGGGTGTTGCCCTTCGATGTTTCCGCAGCGCGGGCTCACGCGGAGATCTGGACCGAATTGGTGCGGCGCGGAACTATGATTGGTGAACGCGACCTGTTGATCGGAGCGACCGCGATCTCGCGCAATCATGCCGTCGCAACCCGGGACCTGCGGAGCTTCCCTAAAATCCCGAATTTAATAGTGCGGAACCTGTAGGAAAATCACCCTTTCAGGTTTTCCGCGAACGATTTCAGACGGGCTGCGGAGCGTCTTCCTCTGACTGATCAGATAATCTGATTTTACGAAAACCCGTATCACGGTGACCGAAGGCAGCACGCAAATTTCTCGGAAATTCTGAATCGGGTCGGAAATCGCCGAGCGCGATCTGATGATAGGCGCGACTGCGCTCGCCCGCGACTATCGGGTCGTCACGCTCGACTCACGGAGTTTTCCGCGAATCCCTGGGCTCAAAGCCTGATGCTCTAAAGCCGGCCCTCCTCAGCCTTCAGATTTTCGGCGAATAACTTCAGGGTGCGCCTCCGCGCGTCTTTCGGAATTGGACCTTGCAGTCCTCGCCGATGTCTCTAAATCGCCAAATCAGATAGTCTGATTCTTATGAAAACCCGCGCCAGGGCGAAAACCTCCGTGAGAGCGAAAGGTCCCGGTTCGGCGAAAATCCGCGTTACGGCGACCGAAGCGGCTCGTAAGTTTTCTGAAATTCTCAACCGCGTCGCCTACCAAGGTGAGAGCTTCGTGGTGGAGCGGAGCGGTCGCCCCGTATGCGAGATCCGTCCGGCAGAAGAGGAGGGGATTTCGACCCGGGAATTGGTCGAATTTTTGAAATCGGGGCCTCATCCCGACAAAGGCTACTTCGATATCCTGGAGGAAATCACCCGTAATCAACCGACGGTTGCTCCCTCGCCGTGGGAACAGTGATCGATACCAGCCTGCTGGTAGCAGCAGAACGCAGGACCTTCGACCTGGAAGGTTTTTTGGCAAGTCTTCCGGAGGAGACGCTGGTTTCTCTCGGCTGTTTCAGCTTCCGAAATGCTCCATGGAGTTTTGCCCAGCACCTCACCGGCGTAGTGCGTTCTTAGGCGCGCGTTCGCGGAAGACAAGATCGATTCCCGAGGTTTGCCAAAAGGATCGTGTGGCGGCGGGCGATCGGAATTCGTGCGGGAACACAAACCCGTTCGGGACAATAGCTTAACGTGCCACAGCGTTCCGCGGTCGGCCCGGGGCTTCGACCCGATTGAAGAATCCTGCGACCGAAACATCGAGTGACCTCGCCACTTCACGATTGTGGCCAACGAAGGGGCGCGCTTGCCGCGCAAGATTTGAGAGGGTGATTCTAGCCGGACTTTGCGACACTCGCTGATTTCTTCTAGTGGAGTTTAGTTCAACTGCCAGCGCTCGTCATTTACCGAGAAGCGTGGCCTTGGAGAGAGCATCAAGAAGTGGTGTGGGCGCTTGAAAACTGTTCAGCACCATTGTCGCGCCCGCGCGCCGCAAGCGTTCGGCGCCATCGCCGCTTCCAATTCCTATGAAGCCCCAGCCAAGATGCTTCGCTGCTTCGACGTCCCAGACACCGTCCCCTACATACGTGACACTGGAAAATTCACGCCCATGTTTTGAGGCTGCCTTACCAGCCGCGCCGGTCATGATTTCCTCGCGAGAGAGCGCACGATCGCAACCGGCTATAGGAACGGACGCATCGAAGAGACCTGCCTTGCGAAGCTTGAACTCGGCAGACGCGCGGAAGCATCCAGTCGCAATTGCGGCCGCACAATTTGGCAGCGACTGGACCGCGGCCAGCGCGTCGGCAGCGCCGTGAATTGCGCGGATGCATTCAGAGTTCGCCAACACGGCGGCCTCGAGAAGTTCGACACGCCGCACCTTTAACAAATCAACCTCAGATTCGGTGATGTCCCGCCCGAATGCTGCCTTACAATGCTGTGCCGCGATTCCGAGATCGGTGTAATGCTCCACCTTTTCAAGCCACTGGGAATGCCCGCTTGGTAGCTGGAGAATTTCCCGCGCAGCCTGCCAGAAGCATTCGGCGTCAAGCGCGTTGGTGTCCGTCAATGTTCCGTCAACGTCGAACACGACCAGATGCATTCGCAACATTCCGGACTCCGCTCTAAAAGTCAGAGAGTTGCACGAGCGACCGTGAACCTCCCAACGTCGAACTTAAGCCCGAAGACACGCTCGCTTGCGACCTTCTTCGCATGAAGCGCCTTTTCTTTCCCGTGACTCTGCCAGTCTACGTAATCCTTGATCTCTTGAGCTTCGCGATCGGACTGGCGGAACAGCAGCTTGTGCAGCTCCGCCTTGGGAAGCTCAGGAGGGATGAGGCACTCACCGTCTGGCTTCGCTGGGGCGGACACTTCCCGCCTTGCTTTCTTGTACGTTGCCATATTCGATCCCGGGCGACCTAGTACCCGATCTGCCTCCGCGACATCAGATGATCCGATTTTATGAAAAACCGCATCAGCGCGACCTGCTCACTCACGGTTATCGAATAACGACTTTGAACGCGAGCACCTTTCCGCGAATTCCAGGACCGAAAATCCTCAAGCTCCAGGACCCGATGCGATTACCTCAGATTCTCGGCGAAAAGCCTCAGCGTATGCTGCCATGCGTCCCGGGCCGCGTCAGGCGCATACACGTCCTTGCGCGTGTCGTTGAAGAAGCCGTGATCGCATCCTTCATAGATCTTGGCTTCGCCCTTTTTGCCGAACTTTTTCAGGTCGGACGCCAGCCGTTCGACATCCGGGCGCTGAATCCATCCGTCATTGGCGCCGTATGCGTAAAACATCGGGCAGTTGAGGTTCTTGAGCTTGTCATCGGAGGGAATCTCGCCATAAAAGGGCGCCGCCGCGGCAATCTCTTTCGATTCGCATGGCAGCAGCGTCGCGTAAGTTCCACCCATGCAGTAGCCGGTGATGCCGATCTTCGAGGATTTGGTGTCCTTCTGTGCGCGAATCCAACTGATAGTGCTGTTCAGGTCCTCGATGCCGTCGGCGGTCTTGAGCCCGCCCATCAGTTGCGCCGCGGTGTTGGGATCGCTGGCGACTTGGTTGCCTTGACGGGAATAGAGATCGGGCGCGATCGCGAAGTAGCCCTCAGTGGCGAAGCGGCGTGCGATGTTCTTAATGTTTTCGTTCAAGCCCCACCATTCCTGGACGACGATCACCACCGGGCGCGCGCCTTCCCCGGCGGGATGCGCGATATAGGCTTTCAGATTCCCGGCCTTGCCCGGATAGCTAACTTCCTGAGTCGTGATTTCAGCCATGATTTAGCCTCCGATGAAAATTCAACGGCGGGAAATGTTACTCGGCCGCCGAGGTTGGAATGAATCCCACGGTGCCGTCCTTCAGCTTGATTTGCAGCCAGTCCTTGCCCGCGAGGCCGATCACCTTCACATATTTTCGGTGCCGCACTTTGCCGACCTCACCGCTGGTCGAGTCCGGATTCGCATACACCGGGGAATCGTGGGTCAATAGGAAAAGGCGCGGCGGATTAATCGCCTTGATGTTCGACGCGCTGGCGGCCGCACCAGCCGGAGCCTGGGTAGCAGATATGGTGGGAAGTGCGGTGGGCTCGGGCGGCGGAATCAGCTTGGGATCGAGTTGATGCGCCTGATCGTATTCAGCCTTGGCCTCGGCCTCATGACCTGGTGTCGTCGCGAGCAGATTGGCGAGTTGATAATGCGCCTGCGCATTTTTCGGATCGAAGCCAATCGCGGTGCGCAGTTCGGTTTGCGCTTCGGCGCTGCGACCTTGCTTGGCGAGGACCGCGGCCAGATCGGTATGATAATTGGACTTGCTGGAATCGATGGCGATTGCGGCGCGATATTGCGCCTCCGCCATCGGGTATTGCGCCTGCTGGTTGTAGAGGTTGCCGAGCGCCACATGCGCGGCGGCGTTTTTCGGATCGAGCTCGAGTACGCGCATGAACTCCGCCTGCGCCGCGGTGTCCTTATGCTCCAGCAGATACAAATTGGCTAACGCGGCATGCGTCCCCGCGTCATTGGGTGCCAGATCGACGGCCTGCTTGTAGTCGCCTTCCGCCTCGTCGAGCTTTTGCCCCTCAACTGCGCTGTCGCCGGCGGTGATGAAGTCGCTCGCGCTCTGCTTATGACACCCGGAAAGCGCCAGTGCGATGGTGGCCATGCTCAGGAGGACGGTCGCGATTGGCCATGTGGTTCGGTTCATGCAGCACCTCTCAGGGTTGGACGATTCAGTTTAAGCGCCGTTGAGCCCGTTGCAATTTAAGCACAGATTTGGATGAGGGCCAGCATCGCGGCAAACTGCCTTTCGGGTTCCATTTATCTTCCCGTTGGCGACTTCCGCAGCGTGCGGTATAAAGACCCGGTGCGTTTCATATTGATAGCCGCGAAGCATCTGGCCTTCGCCAAGACCCGGCTCGCGTCGGCGCTACCGGAGGCCGAGCGCCGGATGTTGGCCGAGGCGATGTTCCGCGACGTGCTCGCCGCGTCGATGGGTTCCCAGCGAGCGGAGCGCGTCGCGGTGATTACCTCTGATCCCGGATTGCTGGGGTTCGCGCGCGAAGCGGGAGCTCTGACCATTGATGAGGAATATCCGCGCGGGTTGAATGCGGCGATCGGGCTCGCGACCGAGGTCCTGATGGCGGCGGGTGCGACTGAAGTATGCACAGTTCTGTCGGATATTCCGCTGGTGACTGCACATGATATCGACGAGGTTTTCGGCGCGCTGGCGCTTGGTCGCGGCGTGGTGCTGGTTCCGTCGCGGGATTTCACCGGGACCAACATCCTCGCGCGATCGCCCGCCGGCGTGATCCCAACCATGTTTGGCCGGATGAGCCTGGTGAAACATCAGGAGGAGTGCCGTCGCGCCCAAGTGCCCTGCGAAATCATCCGCCAGGCCAGACCCGCGCTCGATCTGGATTTGCTCGCCGACCTGATAGAATTTGTGCGCTCTGCGGGGCCGACCAACACGCTGAATCAATTGGCCCGGTTGGGCCTCGCGTCAAACTGAAGTCTTCGTAACTGCGCACCGGGATCCTCCACCATACCAGATGGTTCTAACTGACCTGATCGCAGACTTCGGGGAGTTCATCCTCGACGGGATCGACGGGCTGGGCAAGTTCATCCTGTTTCTCGGCAATGCCTTGTGGTATGCGCTCACGCCTCCCTACAAGCCGCGGCTCCTGATTCGTCAGATACGCACTATCGGCGCGGAGTCCTTTTTCCTGATCGTGCTGGTATCTGCATTCACGGGGATGGTGCTCGGACTGCAGGGTTACAATGAGTTGCGCCAATTCGGCTCTGAGGGTGCGCTCGGAACGCTGGTCGCACTGACCCTGGTCCGGGAACTGGGTCCGGTTTTGGCCGCATTGATGATCGCGGCCCGCGCGGGTTCCGCGATGGCCGCCGAGCTCGGCTCGATGCAATCCACCGAGCAGATCGATGCGCTGACGGTGATGGCGATCAATCCGGTTCAGTACCTGGTATCGCCGCGGCTACTGGCCGGCATCATCAGCTTCCCGCTGCTGACTGCGGTATTCGACGTGGTCGGAATCTGGGGCGGGTACATGATTGGCGTGGTGCTGATGGGGGCTTCAGGCAGCAGCTATATGAATGGAATCGCGAGCTACATGACCCAGCACGACATCATTACCGGGATCTACAAGTCGCTGGTTTTCGGTGTGGTTGTAATCTGGGTCTGCTGTTTCAAGGGATACAATGCGAGGCGGATGGCGACCGGAGTCAGCCGTGCCACCACCGAAGCGGTGGTGCTCTCGAGCGTACTGATTTTGGCCTGGGACTACTTTCTGACGGCGATTCTCCTTTAGGATATTTGCGTTCTGATGGAAACGACCGAAAAGAACGGCGCATCTTCCGCCGGCAATCGCACGGCGACCGCCGAGCATGCGATCGACGTTCACGATTTGAGAAAACGCTTCGGCCCTCAGGTGGTTCTCGACGGAGTCAACCTGGACGTTCCCGGCGGACTCATCACCTGCATCGTTGGTCCGTCGGGTGGCGGCAAGACAGTGCTGCTGAAACATCTGAACCTGCTGATGCGCCCGGACTCCGGCACCATCACTATCGATGGCACCGAAGTGACCCGGCTACGGCGAAGCGCGCTCGATCAGGTGCGGGAAAAATTGGGCATGTTGTTCCAGGCGGGCGCGCTGTTCGACTCGATGAGCATTTTCGATAATGTCGCGTTTCCGCTGGTCGAGAAGACCCACCTGAGCGAAGACGAAATTGCTGTGCGCGTGCAGGAGACGCTGAAGTCGGTGGGCCTCGAAAATGTGGAAGATAAGTTTCCCTCCGAACTTTCCGGCGGAATGCAGAAGCGTGCGGCTCTCGCGCGTGCACTGATTCATCGTCCCAATATTCTGATGCTCGACGAGCCGACCACGGGCCTGGATCCTTCGCGGACCGGCGCGATTCATCGGCTGATACGCGAGACCCAGCAAAAATACGGACTGACCGTCGTAATGGTTAGTCACGATGTGCCCGCGGTTTTCGAAATTTGCGATCGTGTGGGCTTCATTCATCAAGGTAAAATGAAACTTTATGGCTCGCCCCAGGAGGTAACCTCCGCGCATGACGAAACTTTTGACCGATTCCTCGCGGGCAAAGCCGCCGGCGATGGTGCGGAACTTGACGCCAACTGAGAGAAGCTGATGTACGCAAGTCGCACTACTCAATTCATTGTCGGCATCTTCGGCTTGATCGGAATTGCCGCGCTATCGGTGCTGGCCTTCACGCTGGGGAGAATTCCGCTGGTGGCCGCACCGCACTACATGCTCTATGCGATGTTCGACAATGTCTCAGGCCTCAAGGTCAACGATGCCATCCAGATCGCTGGGGTAAAAGTCGGCAAAGTCGCGGCGATAAGCTTGTCGCAGAAGAATGAGCGAGCTCAGGTGACCTTCCAGATCCATAACGGTATCCTAATCGATGACGACGCGATCGCATCGATCAAGACCAGCGGCATCATTGGAGACAAGTATGTCTCCATCTCTATCGGCGGTGGCGATCCTCTAAAGGACGGCGGAACCATTACCCACACCGAATCGTCCTTCGTACTGGAAGACGTGATCGGTAACCTCGTGAATGGGGCTGGCGCTAGTAAGGGCAGTCCATCGGCGGCGTCGACCCCGAGCGAGCAGAAATCCGGCGACTCCATCGCTCCGCCTCCTGGCGCGAGCGACCCAAAGGGGCAAAACAAATCCAACGATAAGGGAAATAAGTAACCTCATGAACTACCAACCTCGTACCACCCGTTCCCTCGTCAACCCGATGCTGGTGGCGATTTTCGCCGCAGTTGCAATGATCGGCGCCGTGACCTCTGCGCGCGCCGATCAAAATCCGACCGATGTGGTCAAGTCGCTGATCAATCCCGCCCTGCAGATCCTCGGCGACAAATCGATGCCGCTCAAAGATCGACAACAGAAATTGCGTGACCTGGTGAGTGACAAGGCGTTTGATTTTACCTCGATGGCGCGGTCCGCGCTGGGTTTTCATTGGAAAGACATCAATACCCAGCAGCAACAGGATTTCACCCAGGTCTTCACCGCGTTCCTGCGTGACTCGTATATCAGCCGGATCGCGGACTATTCCGGTGGCGAAGTAAAAGTGAACTTCCTCGGGCAAAACGATCTGGGTAATGGACGCACCGAGGTCAAGACCACCATCGAGCAACCCGGCGGCCAGACCCCGATTCAGGTCAACTATGCGCTGCGCAACGACAGTGGGAAGACGCTGATTTACGACATAACGATTGACAACATTTCGATTGCCGCGAATTATCGCAACCAGTTTAATCGCGTGATCAACAACAAGGGCTTCGATGCGCTGATGAGCGACCTCAAGGCCAAACAACAGGGCCTCGAGGATTCCCTCGGAACCGCCCACGGTACCTGATGCGGATGGCGCACGAATTCGCAGACGGGGTATTTCCGCTAGAAAGCGACTCTATGCTAGCCTTGGGCCGCGCCGCTTGGGTCGCGTGAAGGATACATGCTGATTCGAAAAACACCGTTCACCCTCGACTATCGAGTTTCGATTCTCGTCACGATACTCGCCATTTTCTCTCTTCTTGGCGCTACGTCCTTTTCCGCATGGGCTGCCGATGCTCCGTCGAAAGGCCCCGCCGTCGACCCCCTGGCCCAGAATAATCCGGATTCCGGCAATGCGGGCCTTCAGGCTGAAGAAGCTGACCCGCTGGAGCCGTTCAACAGCGCGATGTTCACTTTCAACTTGAAGCTGGACGACTATGTGCTCCATCCGGTGGCGAGCGGCTATTCCAAGGTGATCCCGCAGGGGGGTCGCGAAGCGATAGGTCGTGCGCTGGATAACGTCCGCTTCATCCCACGCTTCGCCAACAACGCGTTTCAGCTTCGCTTCCCGCAGGCCGGTACTGAAATCGCTCGCTTTGGCATCAATACCACGGTGGGACTGGTTGGATTGTTCGATCCAGCGGATCACTGGTTCGGGCTCAAGGAACAGCCCGACGACTTGGGACTTACGATTCGTTACTATGGCCTGCCGACCGGCCCCTACCTCATGCTGCCGTTCTTCGGCCCCTCGACGATTGGCGATACGGTGGGAATAATCGGTGACGGCTTCATGGACCCGATCAGCTATTTCGTGCCGTGGTGGGTATCGGTAACGGTCAGCGTCGGCCAGCGCGCCATCGAGGCGGTGAACTATCGCTCGCTTCATCTCGATCAATTCGAACAGGCCGATCGGTACGCGGTCGATTTGTATGGGGCGGTGCAGGATGCCTACTTGCAGACGCGTGACAATCGTGTGAAGGAATTGAAGACCGGCGAATAAGCCGTCTCGTTTATAAATTGCATCGGCGGCGGATGAATGATTCATCCGCCGCTTCCATTTTTCAGCGTCGCGGCTCTCTCCGCTAATGGGTCAACGCTTTTTGCGCGGTATCGATGACGCTTAGAAGCGCCCTCAGCATATCGCTGGTGGTGACAATGCCCACCAGCTTGTCAGCGTCGACCACCGGCATGCCGCCGATTTTTTTCCCGAGCATCATCCGCGCAGCATCCTCGACCGAGGTATGCGAATCGACCGTCAGCACCGGAGTCTTCATCACCACATCCACCTTGGTCGATTTGAGATAACCGCTGTGTTCGCGAAGGTCGCGCTCGGTGATTATTCCGACCACGCGGCCCTCGTTGACTACGGTCAGGCGCCGGAATCCCCCGATATCCATCATTTCCTTGGCCTTGAGCAGCATGTCGCCGGGCGCGATAGTCTCGGGATGCTTGGTCATCACGTGGAGCATTTGCATCGTCGTCACCTCACTTCGATGAGCGGCTACAGTGCAAATCAACTGCCACTTCTCTGGGTTGGCTGAAGCGCAATTGATGTGCAAGTAGCGCGTTTCGCTCAGCTACCAAGCCGGTTAGCATGCGCGCTCCGGCTGATTCGCGACAGCGGAGCCGATTCGATGTCACGTTCGGATACAGCCCCCGGACTTCGGCGACCTGGGCTTCAGTCTTTAAAATGGGCGTTTCACGATACCGGAATCATTCCTTTGCAAATTGAACTTCGTCGCCTAGGCTGCCTCTTTAGCGGGTGGAGTCGCTCCTTTGGCGACGACAGGCGCCGGATGAAGAGTGGCGTTGGCTCTCGCAAGGTGGCGCTGATGGCGTGCGGTCCCCAGATGTAACAGGCGGTGAACTTCGACTTTCACCATGTCGTTGATGAAAAACCATCCGAGCGCGTAGACCCACACCGCCAATCCATACTTCCATCCCAGTGGCGTCATGCCCCATCCGTAAACTGCGGCGAGGGTTCCAATTACCTGGGTTGTTTCCGTGGCAACGACCAGGCGCCAATTGGGCCACGGGCGGCGCCAGAATGTTCCGGCGCTTCGCGTAATGTAGATAGTGAGGTGACCGGCGACCAGCAGCTTGAGAAATATGAGACTTTGAACGATGGGGCGGGGCAGGTGAAGGTATTTCTCTGCGATCCAGAAAAGGGCGAACGCAGAGATAACTCCCGTCACGCCGAGAGCCGAGCTTACGGTGAGCACGCGTTCCATATCCCAGCGCACCGGGCGTGGCGCCACGATGGTGTTATCGTATGCGATCATCATGATCGGGAAGTCATTGAGGACCGCGATGAGAACAATCATGACCGCGGTCACCGGGTAGAAGTTGAACACCACGATCGCGAGCGTCATGAAGAGCAGTACGCGGATGGTTTCGGAAATTCGATAGATGGCGTAGCTGTTCATGCGCTCGAAGATTTTGCGCGCTTCTGCAATGGCCGCGGTGATTACCGAGAGGCCGGTCGCCGTGAGCACTAGATCGGCAGCGGCACGAGCAGCGTCGGTCGCGCCGCTCACCGCGATTCCGCAATCGGCCTGCTTGAGCGCAGGAGCGTCGTTGACGCCGTCACCCGTCATCCCGACGATGTGTCCGCCAGCCTGAAGGGCCTTGACGATTTTGAACTTGTGCTCTGGAAAAACCTCCGCGTAGCCATCGGCCGCGTCGATCTTGTCGGTGTCGTCAGCCTTGCCGTCCGGAAAAAGATCGCCGGCCAAGGTGATGTTCGGTCCCAGCTTGAGTTCGCGCGACACCTCGCGGGCGATTGCAAGGTTGTCGCCGGTTACCATGCGCACCTGCAGTCCCATCATTCGCGCGGTCGCGATGGTCGAAGCTGAATCGTCGCGGGGCGGATCGGACAAGGACAGTAGACCCAGAAATTCCCATTTACCCTGCGCATCGGTGCGAGCAACGCCGAGCGTGCGATAGCCTTTGGCGGCCAGCTCGTTAACCTGCTTTTCAGCTTGTGTGCGCGCGTCCGCATCCGGGTGAACCAGGTCCAGAATCACCTGTGGGGCGCCCTTCGAGACTTTGAAGGTCGCGTTGTCGTGTTTGACCTCGGCCTCGGTTCGCTTGCTGACCGGATCGAATGGGGTGAAATGAGCGATTTGATAGCTCTTTAACGCTGATTGGTCGCTGAGACCATTGAGGACGGCCTCGTCAATGCCGTCTCCGCCCTCCCTGCGCGATGCCAACGCCCCGCCCAGGATCAGGTCCTGTTCGTTGCTCGCCTTGAAGAGGACAGGGCTGCCCAGCTTAAGTTCGTTCTTAGTGAGCGTGCCGGTCTTGTCGGAACAGAGAATGTCCATGCCTGCCATCTCTTCGATCGCAACGAGACGGGAGACAATGGCCTTCATCCTGGCAAGCACGGTTGCACCGACGGCCATCGTGACGGACATGACGGCCGGCAAGGCGACCGGGATTGCGGCCACAGTAAGAATCAGCGCGAACAGCAGAGTTTCGACCAGCGGGTCGCCGCGAAATAGCGCGACCGTCAGAATCAATGCGACCAGTCCCAGCGTAATAAGAATGAGGAAATTGCCGATCTTGAGCACCGCCTTCTGAAAGTGGGAAACGGTCTGAACGCTCTCGACCAGCCGTGCGGTGCGGCCGAAGAGCGTGTTCATTCCGGTGGCCACGACGAGCCCATTCATCTGGCCCATTCGCACGATCGATCCCGAATACGCGTGGTCGTTTTTCTTCTTGTCGACGGGCAGCGATTCACCGGTCAGCGCCGATTGATCGATGCTGAGATAGTCGCCATCGACGAGCTTTAGGTCGGCTGGAATGACATTGCCGAGTGTGACCATGACAATGTCCCCGCTCACCAGGGTCTTGGCCTCGACCTCACTCCATTTATCGTCGCGTAGCACGCGTGAATGCAGTGCGAGATTCTTTTTGAGCGCCTCGATCTCGTTGTCTGCCTTGAATTCCTCCCAGAAACCGACCACCGCGTTCAGCGCCAGCATGAAAAAGATGATTACAAAGTCTTCCCAATGCCGAACCGCTGCGGAGAGGACCGCGGCGATTTCGATCATCCACGGGATAGGTCCCCAGAGGAAGGTTAGGAACCGCTTAAGCGGGCTGATGCGCTGTTCTTCGATGGCATTGGGGCCATCCTTCTTGAGCCGGCTCGCCGCTTCTTCCCGGGTCAGTCCATGCTCGATACTCGAATGGAACTTGGTGAGCGCCTCCTGGATGGTGCCGGTATCAGCTGGTGTCTGCACACCTTTGGCCGCATCTGCTGTGGTCCCATCAGCCCCGGCCTCATGTGGCTGGGACGCCTCCCCCTTGGGGGCCTGTGCTTTGGGTGCAACTGTGGGGGCTGAGTCCTCAGCCTTTTGCCGGTCCTCGAACGCACTCCCTGGTTCGCCATGGCGAGCCTGAAAAATCCCATAGGCGCGCTTGCGAGTCTCATCCTCGCTTGGCTTCGACTCCTTGGCCTGAGTCGCGTCTGCCTTGGACGGCGCGGGGTCATTCGAATCGTCTAAGCTTTTCTTTGGATCTTCACCGGAACTTTTCTCGGTGGCCATCTACCAACTCCCTAAATTCCTTCAATACAGCGACGACTGAAAATGATTGCGAGCCCAGAAGTCGCTGAATATCTTCCCGCCGAGCTGACCATGAATGTTCTTCTGTCCTGGCTATGCCACAGGTTTCGTAAGTTGCGGGATACTCTTGTCATGCTCATGCTTTATCCGTTGCGGCATGGTATTCGCCACTCCGCGCTGCGCGGCTGCACCTGGCGCGAAGGTAAAGAGCCCGCTCTCAAGACGTGGATCTCCTCACCTTCGCCTCCTCAAAGCCGACTGGATGTCACGTTCGGATACACGCACGCAGTTCAGCCCGGCAGATGCGCGATTGCCGCGCGATCTTCCGAACAACTCGGCCGGTTCGCGTGAGAGTGAACCATCCTCGTATACTTTCCCTCTCGCGTTGAGGCCGCCGATCCGATGCCGACTGATTCGAGAGATCCCAAGGCCACCATCAGGCAATATCGGGAAAATATTCAGCGGGAGACTGATAGCGTCGCACTATATCGAGCTTTGTCGGTTGAGGAGCGCAAACCCGAAATCGCCGAGGTCTATAAGCGCCTTGCCGCGATTGAGCAGGCCCATCAGGAATTCTGGAGCCGGCGACTCGGGGAGCTTGGGCATCGGATCCCGAAGTTCACTACCGGATGGCGCACCAGAATCCTGATCTGGCTCGCGCGCCGCAGCAGTCCTGATTTTGTGCTTCCAGTCGTTAGCACGCTCGAGCATGCCGACGTTGGCCATTACGATGCGCAGTCGGAGGCGGTCGCGGGCGGATTTAACGCCGCCGAGAGATCCCACGCGCGTATTATTCGAGCGGTCGCGGCCTCCATGCCGGATATGTCCATCGGTCCACTGGCTAACGCGCTGCGCGCGGCGGTGCTCGGCGCCAACGATGGGCTGGCTTCGAACCTGAGCCTGGTTATGGGAGTAGCGGGTGCACAACTGACCTCGCACGCAATTCTGATTACGGGACTATCGGGCCTGGTAGCAGGCGCCTGCGCGATGGCGATGGGCGAATGGCTGTCGGTCAGCACGACCCGGGAGAGTCACGAGACCGGGGTTGACGTTGAAGCGCGCGGACCGGCCGACATTTCCGAAGAGGAGCGACTGCAACTGGCTAAGATCTATTCAGCCCATGGTCTAGGCGCGGATGAAGCCAGAGCATTAGCCAGTCGCCCGGCCACCGGACCATCGGACTTCAGAAGCTATGCCTGGAATGCAGCGCTGGCGTCTTTTCTGCTCTTCGCGACCGGCGCGCTGTTTCCGGTAGTGCCGTTCTTTTTTCTGTCAGGAACCAGCGCGGTGCTCGCGAGCATCCTGCTAAGTTCCGCAGCGCTTTTTCTGATCGGCGCCGGAGTTACACTCTTCACCGGGCGAAGCTTCTTTTTCTCCGGAAGCCGACAGCTTCTGATTGGACTTGCCGCCGCGGGCGTGACCTTCACGGTCGGCCACTTTATAGGTGCCACGCTGTGAAGGTTGGTTTCCGCTGAAAGCCGTTTAAGGCCGCCGTTGGTTGATGAGCTGATCACGCAGCGCGATATCGCTCGCGAGATCGATTCCGGTCCACGCCATCGCCAGCGCGCCGTCCATCAGCGCCTTGTCGGCCTCGGGCTTGATGCAATGCGCGGTGAACTCCGGCTGATGATTCACCGCCGGCATCGAGGCGATACCCATGGTGGGATGAATCGAAGGAATCACGAGCGAGACGTTTCCCATATCGGTCGAAAACCCGCCGCTGGTTCCCGCCGGCAGTTTGAAGAATGTACGCCCGAGGCTCTCGGCATTGCGCGCATAAAGCGCGGAGAGCCTCGGATCGTGATGCAACTCGGCGTAGGGCTTGGTGCCGCCGACGATTTCGAGTTTCGATCCGGTCGCGAGCGCGCCCGCCTCGAAGCATTTGAAAACCTTATCGCGGATCTCGCCCAGGTCGTCGATGGTCCTCGCGCGGACCATAAAGCGCGCCGCGGTATGCGCAGGAACCACATTGGGAACATCGCCACCGTGGGTGATGATGCCGTGGATTCGGTCGGTCGGGCGCATATGCTGGCGCAGCAGCCCAATCGCGGTTTGCGCGATCGTCAGCGCATCGAGCGCGTTGATGCCGAGTTCGGGATACGCTGCGGCATGCGCCTCCTTGCCGGTGTAGTGGACATCGAAAGTCGAGATCGCGGTACCCGACAGATCCAGCGTGTCGACCGGCGACGGATGCACCATCATCGCGGCGTGGATGCCGTCGAACGCGCCGCGTTCCAGCATCAGCACCTTGCCGCCGCCGTCGCCAACCTCCTCGGCGGGAGTGCCGAAGACACTGACAGTCAGCCCGGCGTCGTCGGCCACCTTCGCTGCGGCGATGCCGGCGCCCACGGCCGTCGCGGCGATGATATTGTGCCCGCACGCGTGACCGATGCCGGGAAGAGAATCGTACTCCGCGCAGATCGCGACATGCAGCGGACCAGAGCCGGCGCGTGCGATGAACGCGGTCGGCAGATCGCAGACCCCCGCATCGACCTTGAAGCCCGCATCAGCCAGCATCTCGCATAGCCAGGTTGACGCGAGGCGCTCCTCGAACCCGAGTTCTGGATTGGCGTGGATGCGATGGCTCAAGTCAACGAGATTAGAGTGCATCACGCGCAATTTTTCGCTTGCTCCGGCTTTTGCGTCCATCGCATTCCTCCCCATCGGACGTTTGATTTGTGCCGCAGGTCTGATGGAGATTGCTATCTATCGCCTGGTGCGAGGTAGGACAACATGAAGCTGAACATGCGGCGCGCGACGCTCGAGGACGCGGCAGTCCTGGGGCAAATCAATTACGACGCCTTCAAGGCGATCGGCGACGCGCACAACTTTCCCCCGGATTTTCCCTCGGTTGAACATGCCGTAGGCACCGTGCAGATCCCTCATTTCGAATCCCGGTGTTTATACGGTGGTGGCTGAGGCCGACGGCACAATCGCCGGCAGTAATTTCATGGACGAGCGCAATCCGATTGCCGGCATTGGTCCCATCAGCGTTGATCCGTCGGTGCAGAACCAGAGCATCGGACGCCAGCTGATGGAGAATGTTCTGGAGCGAGTTCGCGCGCGCAACTTCGCCGGCGTGCGACTGGTCCAGACCGCCTACCACAACCGGTCGCTATGCTTGTACACCAAGCTCGGATTTGAAACGCGCGAGCCGCTCTCGGTGATGCAGGGTAAGCCGCTCAACCTCAAGATGCCGGGCTACGATGTGCGAGCTGCCAGGGAAAGTGACCTCGATGCATGCAATCGGCTGTGCGTTCGCGTGCACGGGCATCATCGCGGAGGTGAACTCCACGAGGCGATTCAGCACGGTGGCGCGACCGTCGTCGAGCGGCTCGGACGCATCACCGGGTACGCGACGGCGATCGCATTCTTTGGGCACGCGGTGGGCGAAAGCAACGACGACATCTGCGCGCTCATCGGCGCAGCGCCGGCATTTCTCGGCCCCGGCATCCTGGTGCCGACGCGCAACGGGGAGCTTTTCCGATGGTGCCTCGGCAACGGATTGCGCCTCGTGCAGCAAACGACGCTAATGACGATTGGCCTTTACAACGAACCCTCGGGCGCGTACCTACCCTCAATTCTTCTCTGAGCGGAGAGGATGCCTTTTGCCATCCGCCGGACGCGGGTAAGCTGAGGCGACGACGCGAGGTAGTTGTGAAGCAGAAACTGCGCGATGAACTTACGGCCGCGATGAAATCCGGCGACAAGCCCCGCACCATGGTGCTGCGCGGCGTGCTCGCCGAAGTTTCCCGCTTCGAAGTCGAAAAAGACGTCCGCCGCGAGGCCGACGAAGCTGCGATCGTACAAATCCTCAAGCGCGAGAAGGCGCGCCGCGAAGAAACGCTGATGTTCGCGCGCAAGGGCAATCGCCAGGATCTCGTCGACCAGAATGAGGCCGAACTCAAAATCATCGAGGGCTATCTGCCGGCCGGCATCAGCGAGGACGACCTGCGCGCGGCGGTCAAAGAAGCGATCGCGGGCGGTGCGATCCAGATTGGGCCACTGATGAAATCATTGCGCGACAAATTCGGCGCGCGCCTCGATGGCAAGATGGCGAGCGAAATCGTCAAACAGGAACTCACGCCGAAATCCTAACGCGCGCGCTTTTCCTTCTCCTGCGTCTCGATGAATTCGCGCAGCTTCTCGAACCAGATCAGCTTGTGCTTGAAGCCGGGGAAGCTCGCATTCAAGCCGCTGGGGTTGGGCAACACGAAAACGCGCGCGCCGGATATCACCTCAACTTTGGCGCCGGCGCCGGGGCTCGCGGTTTTGCCGAAGAAATCGCGATAGATGCTCAGTCCCACGAAGGCGACCACCTCGGGACCGACGCGCTGAATTTTCTTCGCGAGGATGCTCTTGCCTGCGACGATCTCCTCGCGCGTGAGCTCGGCCGCGGAACGCGAGGCGCGCGCGCACAAATTGGTCATCGCCATGCCGAATTCGACGAGGCGCTTGTCATCGTCGCAGGTTAGCGGCTCGGGAATCAGCTTCGATGCATAGAGCAACTTCCAGAAAGGATTTCCCGGGCTGGCAAAATGATGCCCGACTTGCTCCGATCGAAGGCTCGGATTAATTCCCACGAACAGAATCCGCGGATTACGAGTTATGATGTCGCGTAGCGGCATGCTGCCAGACTATCATTCGGCTCGACTGAGCCCCGAAGGGGGCGTGCGCAGCGGAGTCGAGGGAAAATTTAAGATGACGGATTGCGCTCGATCGTGACATAATCGCCCGTTCGCTTGGGGACAAAACGCGAGAGGAGAAAAGCCGTGGACTTTGCGATTCCAAAAGATGTTTCCGATTATCTCGTCGAGCTGGATGATTTCATCGCCAAAGTGATCAAGCCGCTCGAGAACGAGAACGACAATATCCGTTTCTTCGACCATCGCCGCGAATGGGCGCGCACCGATTTTGAAAACCAGGGCCTTCCGCGCCATGAGTGGGAAGCGCTGCTCGGCCAGATGCGCAAGCTCGCGGACAAAGCCGGGCATTATCGCTATGGGCTGCCCAAGGAGTACGGCGGCAAGGACGGCACCAACCTCGCGATGGCGATCATCCGCGAGCATCTCGCGGCGAAGGGCCTCGGGCTGCATAACGATTTGCAAAACGAAAGCTCGATCGTGGGCAATCTTCCGACCGTGCTGATGTTCCGCGATTTCGGCACCGAGAAGCAGAAGAAAGAGTTCATCCCGAAAATCCTCGACGGCTCGATGCGCGTCGCCTTCGGCCTCACCGAGCCGAATCACGGCTCCGATGCGACCTGGATGGAAACGCGCGGGGTGCGCGAGGGCGACATGTGGCATATCACCGGCGCGAAGATGTGGAACACCGGGCTCCACGTCGCGACCCATGATTTCGTCTTCACCCGCACCAGCGGGAGGGACGGCAGCCCGCGCGGCATCACCTGCTTTATCGTGCCGACCAAGAATGAAGGTTTCAAAGTCGAGGAGTACATGTGGACCTTCAACATGCCGACCGACCATCCGCGCGTGTCGATCGACGTGCGCATTCCAGCGGAGCCCGACGCGATCCTGGGCGATCCGGAGAACGGGCTCGCGGTCGCGCAGCATTTCGTGCATGAGAATCGCATTCGGCAGGCGGCCTCGTCGCTCGGCGCCGCGCAATATTGCGTCAACGAGAGCGTGAAGTATGCCAAGGAGCGCAAGCCCTTCGGCAAGCCACTCGCAGTCAACCAGGCGATCCAATGGCCGTTGGTCGAGCTGCATACTGAATGTGCGATGTTGCGCGAGCTCATCCACAAGACCGCGTGGGAGATGGATCAGATGCCGAAGCAGGATGTGGCGCGGCGTCTCTCCGACAAAGTCGCCATGTGCAACTACCGCGCGAATCGCCTGGTATGCAATGCCGCTGACCGCGCGATGCAGGTTCACGGCGCGATCGGTTACTCGCGTCACAAGCCGTTCGAGCACATCTTCCGGCACCATCGGCGCTACCGTATCACCGAAGGCTCGGAGGAAATCCAGATGCGGCGCGTCGCCCAAATCATGTTCGGCTTCACCAGCAGCCGTGGCAAATCCGAGGAGTAAGCGGTCCGGTATCTGATGGCTAGCAATGATTTTGCAGCGAAGCTGAAGGCTGCCGTGGCACGCCACATCGGCGGGCCCGGCACCATTCACAACTTCAACCAACTGACCGGCGGCGCGAACAAGAACACCTACTCCTTCGAGGCCGAGGTCGGCGCGGAGCGGCTTCACTTGGTTCTCCAGATTCCCGGCAAGCCGAAGGAGGACGAGCCCAATCCACTCGAGGGCGTGATGCCTCGCGTCACCGCCGACGAAGATGCGCGCCTGATGATCGCAGCGCATGACTCGGGAGTACCGGCGCCGAAGGTGCGTGCGATCCTCGAGGCCTCCGACGGTCTGGATCCTGGCTACATTACCGAATTTGTCGCAGGCGAGACGCTTGCGACGAAGATCCTGCGCGAGGATAAGTTCGCGAAGGCGCGCACCTTGATGACGGCCCAATGTGGAAAGATCCTCGCGGGCATCCACAATATCGATCTGAAGAAAGTTTCGTTCCTCGGCCGCCAGGATGCCGCACAAATGGTCGCCGGATACTACAAAGTCGTTGACCTCTCGGGGTTCCGCCTGCCCGCCCTGGAATTCGGTTTAAAATGGGCGGCCGAGAATGCGCCGAAGAGCACGCGCCATACGGTAGTGCATGGCGATTTTCGTCATGGCAATTTCATCGTCGGCGAAGAAGGCATCCGGGTGTTGCTCGACTGGGAGGTCGCGCACAGCGGCGACCCGATGGAAGACCTCGCGTGGGTCTGCGTGAAGACGTGGCGCTTCGGAGGCCGCAAACCGGTGGGCGGATTCGGCACCCGCGAGGAGCTATTCGAGGCGTACGAAAAAGCCAGCGGTCACAGCGTCGATCCCAAGCATGTACGATGGTGGGAAGCCTGGGGCGGCGTGAAGTGGGCGGCCGGATGCTTGCGACTGGGTACCCGCGGAGTCGAGGAAGTGAACGTCGAGCGATGCGCGATCGGCCGTCGTATCGAGGAGCCGCTGTGGGATTATTTCAATCTCATCGAGGGCCGCGACTAATAACCGGAGCACGTAAAAGCCATGCCGCAAAGTTTTCCAGACGCGAAAACTCTTCTGGTCGCCGCGACCAAATACATGGAAGACGAGCTGATGCCAACGCTCGACGGTTACCATCGGTTCAAAGTCCGCGTCACCATCAACGTGTTGAACACCATCCGACGCGAGCTGGAAATGCGTGAAGGGCAGGCCAACGCGGAGCATGCGAGGCTGGTCGCAATCCTCGGCCACGAAGGTGAGGTCGAAACGATGAGCCGTGAGCTGGCGGAACGAATTCGCGCGGGCGACTTCAGCCTCGACGACGAGCGCCTGCGCACTCACCTCAAGCAATCACTGTCGGACGCGCTCTCGATCGCGAATCCCAAGTGGCTGACGCGCTAGCACGGACTCCGTGGGCGATCCCGGACAACCTGTAATGTGGACGAGATGCAGGCTGGTCGTTCGATTCGCGACCGGAAGTCTCGTACTTTCGTTGTTCGGTCTGTTGATGGCTGCGCTCCCGGGCTGCGCCGGGTTGCCTGCGGTTTCGGCGATTCAGGCGGCCGCACCGCTCGCGATTGCGGCTACTCAGCAGGTGGCTTCGGTCGGCGCCCAGACTCAGGACAAGTCCAAGGATGAAGACGATTCCTCCAAGGACACTGAAGATGAGGACACCAAGGCCAAATGCGACCAGCTGGTTCGCCATCCACCGGGAGTCGAAGAGATCCGGCGCACCGAGGATTTGAATATCGAATCGCGCGAGATGCGGATCGAACGAAGCGGCACCAGCTATGACTGGATAACCTATCGTTCTCACGGCAGTTCGCCCGAAGGATGGCGTCGCCAGAGTCAGCTCGACCATCTCCACTTCGATCCGCCGCTGCAATATTTGTTATCCGACCAGAAGCCGCGCTACCTCGCCTACGTAGCGACCGTTCCCGAGACTGCGGAAGACAGCGAACAGATGATGAGCGTCGCCGACGAGTTCGGGCCGAAGGTGGGCAGCTTCGAATGGCACGACGTCCACTACATCTATACGGTTTCGAAACATCTGCCGTGCTTTCCGGTCCCGGACGAGAAAAGCGAATAGATCCGAGGTCGGCCGCCTACTTTCCAAGGTGCGCAAGAGTATCACGCATCGAGTGGCTGGGGATGTGAATCAATCCTTCGAACGGGCGATCCAACTCCAGGATCAGGAAGATCGCGGCCGCGACTGACACCGCGCACAGCAACATCGTGATGATCACGGTTAGGTTGCGCGGTGCGAAAAGTCCGTAGCTGAGAAAAATAATCGTCAGCCACAAGACCAGAACCAGTAGGAAGGGTGTCGAAATCGAGCCGCCGGATTGCTCAAACATCAGGAAACGTGTGTTTCCAATCGCAATCGCCAGGTTTTCCGCTTGCCCCTGCAGAGACCGCTGCGCATCGGTTTGGGGGGAAAGCATTTGCATGGCCTCATATACCGCCTCACCCTTGGAGCCGGTCGGATCAAGCTCAGCGTGCTCAGACCTGTCTTGCGGCCACAGCCGATCGATGGTGATTGCCACCGAGCTGCGAAGGAGCGCTCGTGCGTTATCGGCCTCGGGACCATAGTGCGCGAGGATACGGTCGAGCAGGGCAATTCGAGCAGACAGTTCAATGACCTCGTTGCGCTGTGTGTCGTAGGTACCCTTCGCGGAAGCGACCAGCAGTCCGAGAACCAGTGCCGCCATAGTGCTGATCAAAGCAGCGCCGAACTTGATCGCGTCTTTCGATTCGGCGTTCAGGTGATGTTCGGGAAGCACATTGCGCAAAACCATGCCGAGCATGCCGCCGGCGAAGAGGCAGACGAATACAATCGCCCAGATTTCACCAGGATTCATTGATGGCGATGAGTTAGCAACTAGGGTGGCATCGGCGCAAACGGTTTGATCGCATGATTGGCGGGCTTGGTAGGATGGTCGTAGCGCCGCGCAGACTCTTTGGTGGGCGGTGCAGGGATCGAACCTGCGACACCCGGCTTGTAAGGCCGATGCTCTACCGCTGAGCTAACCGCCCATCCGCAGCCAAGTTTATACGCTCGCAAGCTCGCGCGCGAAACTCAAAACGGGTCGGAGCCGCGGCTTGAATGCCAGAACGCCAGCACGTCGACTGTAGATCGCCGGGTCCGATAGTAGAGGTAGTATCTAGTTCGAGAAAGGTGGATACGCCGAAGTCCTTTGATCTTTCCCTTCGGAGTAAGCAAGCCAATCCCAGGCTGCGACGAAATCAGAGGGAAAACCCGATCGACCTCGGCTTGCAGAAGACTAGGGTCATCGGATCGGTTTCTGGTCCACCAAACGGATGCCGACTCGATTTGTCGAGAGGCACGCGGGGAAACACGGATTCGACGCCTGTTTCTCAAGCGCGGCGTTTTAGGCTGCGTAGCAGATCTGCACCATCTACGAACTCTCCCCGATCGATCTCCGCTATCGCTTCGAGGAGTTCGGATTCCTGTTCCGGAGTCAATTCAAAGCTTTCGGAATCATCGGCGGCAATGACCGCCACGGTGATTCCATCTTCGAAGGGTTCGCCCTCGAGAATCACCTTGCCGGCGACGACTTTTCCGGTCGCAACTCGCATGTCACAAATCCTACGCAGCTTGCGCCGCTCCGTCGACCCTTCCAAAAAAATGCGCCCGGTCGGAGGCCGGCTCCGGCGGGCGCGAATCGCAATTAGCGATTTGCTCAGCTTTCCGAGCTGCCGGTACTCGAGGCCGCTGGTTGGCCCTCCAATCCCTCATTGAGTGAATCCTTAAGCTGCTTGCCCGGCTTGAACTTTGCCGAGCGGCTGGCGGAAATCTGGATCGCCTCGCCGGTTTTGGGATTTCGCCCGGTGCGAGCCTGGCGCTCCGATACCGAAAAAGTGCCGAAGCCCGAGATGTTCACCCGCTGCCCCGCCTTCAAGGCCGTGATGATGTCGTCGAGAACGATATTGATGGCCTTTTCCGCCTCGGCCTTGTTGATTGGAAGCTTGTTAGAAAGAGTTTCGATTAGTTCGGCCTTTGTCATAGGCTGCTGCGGCACCCTCCCGTAACCACGGTTAAAATCCGCGAGGCTGTACTTTAACGGTACAGCCTCGCGGTATCTATAGCAGGTTGTTCAGTTCAAGAAAGGTTTGGGTTGGGCGAGACGATCGGCTCTTCCTCGTCTTCGCCGAGTTCAGCCTTCTCTTCAGCATCGAAACTGGACGCGCTCGGGGGTGTCGGTGCCGGAGCCTTCTGCGCGAAGAATGCATCGGGATCCGCCAACACCAGCGCATGCTTGAGGACGTCGTCCATGTGCTCGACCATCATCAGGGTCACGCCCTTGAGAATCGGCGCCGGAATTTCCTCGATGTCCTTCTCGTTCTCCTTCGGAATCAGCACCATCTTGATGCCGCCGCGATGCGCCGCCAGGACCTTCTCCTTGAGTCCGCCAATCGGCATCACGCGTCCGCGCAGTGTGATCTCACCCGTCATCGCGAGGTCATTGCGCACCGGCACCTTGCATAGCGCCGAGACCAGTGCCGTTGCGAGCGTGATTCCCGCCGAAGGGCCGTCCTTGGGAATCGCGCCTTCGGGCAAATGAATGTGGATGTCGATCTTGTGATAGAAGTCCGACGCCAGCCCGATGTTGGCCGCGCGCGAACGCACGTATGACATCGCGGCCTGCGCGCTTTCCTGCATCACATCGCCCAGCTGACCGGTGATAGTGAGCTTGCCGCGCCCGGGCACGATCGTGACTTCGACCTGGAGCAGCTCGCCGCCCATCTCGGTCCAGGCCAGACCGGTGGCGACACCAATCTGCGGCTCGATATCGGCGATTCCGTAGCGGAAGCGCGGCGGTCCGAGGAACTTCGGAACGCTCGAGCTGGTGATCTTCACGTGCGCATTGCGATCGGTCTTGACGACTTCGACCGCAGCCTTGCGACACACCCCGGCAATTTCGCGCTCGAGGTTACGTACGCCGGATTCGCGGGTGTAGCGGCGCAGGATCATCAAGAGAGCACCATCGGAGAACTCGATGTTCTCCTCTTTGAGGCCGTTGGCCTCGCGCTGCTTCTTGACCAGGTAGCGCTTGGCGATATTGAGCTTCTCGACCTCGGTGTAACCCGGAATTCGGATTACCTCCATTCTGTCCTGCAACGGGCGCGGGATGCGATCCAGCGTGTTGGCCGTGGTGATGAACATCACCTTGGACAGATCATAGTCGCAGTCGAGGTAGTGATCGTTGAAGGTGTTGTTCTGCTCGGGATCGAGGACTTCGAGCAGGGCGGAGGAGGGGTCGCCACGGAAATCGGTCGACATCTTATCGACCTCATCCAGCAGCATGACCGGATTGCTCGAACCCGCCTTGCGAAGACTCTGGATTACCTTGCCGGGTAACGCGCCGATATAGGTGCGGCGATGGCCGCGGATTTCTGCCTCGTCACGCACGCCACCGAGCGACACCCGCACGAACTTGCGTCCGGTCGAGCGCGCGATCGACTTGCCGAGCGAGGTTTTGCCGACGCCCGGAGGTCCGACGAGGCACAGGATGGGGCCCTTCATCTGGCCCACCAACGTCTCGACGGCGAGATACTCAAGGATGCGCTCCTTAACCTTCTCGAGGCCGTAGTGGTCTTCCTCGAGGATGCGCTCGGCTTCTTTAATGTCGAGCTTGTCCTCGGTGTACTCGAACCACGGGAGCGCGAGGAACCAGTCGAGGTAGTTGCGGACGACGGTCGCCTCGGCCGACATGGGCGACATCATCTTGAGTTTCTTGATTTCGCGCTCGCACTTCTCGCGAGCTTCGGCCGGCATCTTTTTCTGCCGAAGCTTTTCTTCCAATTCCTGAATCTCGTTCTTGAATTCGTCTTTTTCGCCGAGCTCTTTCTGGATCGCGCGCATCTGCTCGTTGAGGTAGTACTCCTTCTGGGTCTTCTCCATCTGCTTCTTGACCCGGGAGCGGATGCGCTTTTCGACTTCGAGGATCTCGAGTTCCGACCTCATGTAGCCGAGGATCTTTTCCAGCCGCTCGGCCGGATTAGTGGTCTCCAGCAGCGCCTGCTTGTCTTCTAATTTGATCGAGAGATGTCCGACCAGCTTGTCAGCCAGGAATGCGGGGTCATCGACCGCCGCGATCGAAGTGACCATCTCGGGCGGAATTTTCTTATTGAGGCGAACGTAGTTGTCAAAGGTTGAGGTAACCGAGCGGATCAGCGCCTCGACCTCGGTGGTGCGATCGCAAACTTCCTCGATTTCTTCCGCCTCGACCTGGAAATACTCATCCGATCCCACGTACTTGAGGATGCGCGCGCGCTTCTTGCCTTCCAGCAGCGCCTTCACGGTGCCGTCGGGGAGGCGGAGCAATTGCACCACGACGCCGAGAGTACCGACGTTGTAAAGATCGCCCGACTGCGGGTCGGCCACCTTCGCATCTTTCTGCGCCACCAGCAGGATCGGGCGCTTGCTCTGCTCCGAGGCCTCCAGCGCTTTGATCGATTTTTGGCGCCCGACGAAGATTGGATAAACTTCGTGCGGGAACACTATCAGCTCACGCAATGGAAGCAGTGGAACCACTGCCGCCGCGCCAGGGTTGTCTTTTTTGTCGTTTCTAAAAAGCATTTGATTGATCCCGGACCGTCAGGCCGTCTCTGCCGTCTTTTGATAGACTAAAAGCGGCTGTTCTTTCTGAGTTACTGTTTCTTCCGAGATCAGGACCTCCTTGATGTTGGGCTGCGACGGAATGTCGTACATCAGGTCCACCATGATGGCTTCCATGATGGCCCGCAGTCCGCGCGCACCCGACTTTCGTTTGAGCGCTTCGCGCGCGATCGCACGCAGCGCCGCATGGTTGAACTTTAGGTGCACATTCTCCATGTCGAAAAGTTTCTGATACTGCCGGACCAGCGCGTTCTTCGGCTCGGTCAGAATGCGCACCAATGCATCCTCATCGAGCTCGCCGAGCGTCGCAATCACGGGCAGACGGCCCACGAATTCGGGGATTAACCCGAACTTCAGGAGGTCTTCCGGCTGCACGTCGTAGAGCAATTCGGAAACCGACTTGGTGTCGCGATGGGTCATGTCGGCGCGAAAACCCATGGTCTTTCCAGCCAGCCGGCGCCGGATAATGTCCTCCAGCCCGACGAACGCGCCGCCGCAAATGAACAGAATATTGGTGGTATCGACCTGGAGAAATTCCTGCTGTGGATGCTTGCGGCCGCCCTTGGGTGGCACCGAGGCCATCGTTCCTTCGATGATCTTGAGGAGCGCCTGCTGGACGCCCTCACCGGAAACATCGCGGGTGATCGAGGGGTTGTCGCCCTTGCGCGCGATTTTGTCGATTTCGTCGATGTATACGATCCCGCGCTGGCATCGCTCGATGTCGTAGTCGGCGTTCTGAAGCAGGGAGAGGATGATGTTCTCGACATCCTCGCCGACGTAGCCGGCCTCGGTGAGTGAGGTCGCATCGGCGATCGTGAAGGGAACCTGGAGGAAGCGCGCCAGGGTTTGCGCGAGCAGCGTCTTTCCGGTCCCGGTCGGGCCTATAAGAAGGATGTTGGATTTCTGGAGTTCGACGTCGCCGGTCACCATCTGCGAATCGATTCGCTTATAGTGGTTATGGACGGCGACCGAGAGAATCTTCTTGGCGCGTTCCTGCCCGATTACATATTGGTCAAGAACCCGCTTGATTTCAGCCGGCTTGGGAACCGCAGACGATTGGCTGAAAGCCTCTTCGTTGTCGGTTTCCTCGGCGATTATATCGTTACAAAGGTCGATGCACTCATCGCAGATGTAGACTGTGGGCCCCGCGATAAGCTTGCGCACCTCGTCCTGACTCTTGCCACAGAACGAGCAAACCAGATTGCCCGAGCGGTCCTCATGCTTCGCCATTAATGCCTCCCACGCTTCACTTGGAGGGCCCTCGGCTAACGATTACCTCATCAATTAGCCCATATTCAACCGCCTGCACGGGATTCATGAAGTTGTCCCGATCAGTGTCCTTTTCCAGTTTCTTCAAACTCTGCCCTGTATGCTTGACGAGAATGTTGTTGAGCTCTTCACGCATCCGCAAAATCTCGCGCGCATGAATTTCGATATCGCTGGCCTGCCCGCGGGCGCCGCCCAGCGGCTGATGGATGCAAATCGTCGAATGGGGCAGGGCGTAGCGCTTGCCCTTCTGGCCCGCCGCCAACAGAATCGCGCCCATGCTCGCCGCAAATCCCATACAAAGCGTGGAGACCGGCGGCTTGATGAACTGCATCGTGTCGTAGATCGCGAGGCCGGCCGTAACCGAGCCGCCCGGCGAATGGATATAGAGGCTGATTTCTTTGTCAGGATCCTCGGATTCGAGGAACAGGAACTGGGCGGTAATCAGATTGGCAACGTCATCGTTGACTTCAGTGCCCAGGAAAATGATGCGATCCCGCAGCAGCCGCGAGTATATATCGTAGGCGCGCTCGCCGCGGCCGGTCTGCTCGACAACCATCGGGACCAGATTGCTCATAAAACCGAGCCACGGATGGGGGATTTCCACCCTGGCGCGTCGCCTAACTCCCCTAGATAAAGTCTATCGGTTTGAGATTTTTCGGGCAACATGAACCAACCTTTACGAGGACTTTTCATGCTTGTTGCGGAGCTGCCTCCGGTTCGTTGCTGCTTTTGGCGCGGGTCAACAATTGATCCATGGCCTTCTCCCGCCGCATCGTTTGCTTAAGACCTTCCCGATTCTGCTCCTGCGCATAAAATTCGGAAAATCGCTCGCGATTCTTGGTCCCGGCCTGCCGCATTATAGCACCGATACGCTCAGCCAACTCATCGTCGGTGACCTCGACTTTCTCCTGCTCGGCAATGGCATCGAGCACAAGGCTGCTGGCGGCGCGTTTTTGCGCGCGAGTCTTGATGTCCTCAGATGCGCTCTGCACCCGCTCGTTTACCTGCTCTTCAGGCATCCCGGCCTGGCGCAGCGTCGAGGCCAAATCTGTTTCCATCGCGCGTTGCTCGCGGGTCACCAACGATTCCGGAACGTCGATCTTGTTGCGATCGAGCACGAGGTCGAGCAATCCCGCCCGCGCGCGCGCATCGGCCTCGGACTTTGCATGCGCCAGGAGATCGCTCTTCACACGGTCGCGCAGCTCGGCCAGGCTCTGAAGGTCGCCCTGATCCTTGGCGAAATCGTCGTCCAGCGTCGGCAGCTCCTTCTTATAGATTTCCTTCACGTTGGCGCGCCATTCGACGGTCTTGCCCGCGAGGTCCTTCTGCTCGTAATCAGCCGCGAAGGTTCGGGTCTTGCGATTTTCTTCCCCGATCTTGGCCCCGATCAGCACCTCATCGACACCGTGCGCGAGGCTCTTCTTCGAAATCTCCAGCAGCCGGTTCTCGCTCTTGGCGTCCGACAGCGGTTTGCCATCTTCGAAGCCCTCGATGGTGACGACGGCCACATCGCCTTCCTCGACCACCTCGCGCCCCTCGACCTTCTTAAGGCTCGCCTGGCGCTCGCGCAGACGCTCGATCGCCTCGTCGACCTCCTGGTCGCTGATCGCGATGGTCTCTTCGGGGATCTTCAGGCCTTCGTAATCTTTGATGACGACTTCAGGTTTGAGGTCGAACACCGCGCTGAACTTGAGCGTCTCGGGAAGATTGGTTTCCTCGTTGATGATTTCGGGCTCAACGATGGGCTTAAGGTTGTGCTCCTCGAGCGCTTTGTCGGTGTACTCCTTGACGAGCTTCTGGAGCACCTCGCTGCGGACCTGATCGCCGAAAAACTTCTCGAGCAGATTGCGCGGTGCATGGCCGGGACGAAATCCCTTGAGCACCACGCCGCGACGCAATTCGTTGTAGGTCTTATCGAGTTCCCGTTTGATCTCGTCGGGCTCGACCTCGATGGTGAGTTTGCGCCGGAGCGCGGAGTTTTCTTCGATGTTGACGTTCATGTTGTTGCTAAAGTCTTAACAGATAAACACACGCCGGATAGATGGATCAACGCTAGTTCTCATTATGTAGCGGATCGCGCGCTTGCAAAATCGATCCCGCGATGCTCGTCGTTTTGGAAACTTAACCATTCCGGCATTGAAAAGCGCGATCGATTCGCGCGTCGCGCGGCGCATCAACCTCCGAACCGCCGATTGTGGAAATAAGAGCCTCCGCGACGCTTGAGTCATGGTCGCTGCCGGGCGAGATTTGCGTCAACGAGATATATTCGGTGCCAAGATTAGCGGGTCCAGGATGGCTATAGACTGCGCCTCGCGATGTCCCCACAGATAGTGCTTCGATTGCTGGACTTCACATGCAGGAAAATCTAGGATGCGCCAGATAACCCTTGGGGCAAAGGTCTGACGAAACGATTCTGTCGGTTCTGGTGCGATTGAAATTTCATTGTTGACCTGAATCCCGCATTCCGAAAATTTTCAGGAGATCGAATTTAAATGAGTGAAGCCAATATCGTTCTGCCGGCGCTGACCGGAGCGCAGGTTGCGATCCTATGGTTCATTCTTGCGTCCGCCGTCGTCGGGTTGCTCTATGGCGGCATTTTGGTTCGCACCGTGCTGGCCGCCAACCCGGGACCAAAGTCGATGACAGACGTGAGCGATGCGGTGGAAGAAGGCGCGATGGCGTACCTCAAACGCCAGGTCAGCACCATGTCCATCTTCGTGGTGATCATCTTCTTCGCGCTGTTCTTCATGTATCGCAACGTCTACCACGATCTGTGGCTGTCGCTTGGAATTTCCGTCGCCTTCCTGCTCGGCGTCGGCGCGTCGTACCTCGCCGGTTTCATCGGGATGTGGCTCGCGGTCCGCGGCAACGTCCGCAGCGCCAACGCCGCGCTGACCAGCTTTAAGGATGCGATGGAACTCGCCTTCAAGGCGGGCGGCGTTTCGGGCATGGCGACCGTCGGGCTCGGGCTGCTGGGCGCCACCATCATCTTCCTGGTCTACCAGCAGGATGCGATGAAGGTGCTGGTTGGATTCGGATTCGGCGGCTCCCTGGCCGCCCTTTTTATGCGCGTCGGCGGCGGCATCTATACCAAGGCTGCCGATGTCGGCGGCGATCTGGTCGGCAAAGTTGAAGCCGGAATTCCCGAAGACGACCCGCGCAACGCTGCGACCATCGCGGACAACGTCGGTGACAATGTCGGCGATTGCGCTGGAATGGCAGCCGACGTTTTCGAATCCTACGAAGTGACCCTGGTCGCTGCGATCATCCTCGCGGCTTACGCGGTTAACGAACCCGACTTCATCGCAGTATATGGCGGCCTGGCCGGTGCATTTGCGATGCGGTTGATCGTCTTCGCACTCATCTTGCGCGCGGTCGGCGTGTTCTCCTCGATCCTGGGCATCATGGCCGTGCGCGTGCCCGCAGGAACCGCGATGCGCGATCCGATGACCCCAATCGTCACCGGCTACATGGTCTCCGCGGTCGCATCGGTGATCGGCTTCTTCGTCGTAAACTGGCTCTATCTACAAGATCCGCGCACCGGCGCGACCGACTGGCGCTTCGCGGAATGTGCGACCCTCGGCATCATCCTCGCCGTCATAACCTTATGGCTCACCAACTACTTCACCCATCCGGACAAGAAACCGGTAACCGAGACCGCGACCTCGGCACGTACCGGCCCGGCGACGCTGATTTTGTCGGGGCTTGCGGAAGGAATGGAATCCTCGGTGTGGGCGCTGCTGGTTATCGCGGCTACCATCATCGGCGCGATGGTCATCTTCCGTGAATCGCTGGCGTTGCAGTTTTTCGGTATCGCGCTGGCCGGCCTCGGACTACTGACCACCACCGGATTCATCCTTGCGATGGATACCTACGGACCCATTACCGACAACGCCCACGGAATTTTCGAGATGGGCGGAATCCATCAGGAAGAAGCGTCGCGCACGCTCTCCTGGATGGACGCGATCGGCAACACCACCAAGGCGCTGACCAAGGGCCTCGCGATCGCCACCGCGGTCCTCGCGGCAGTTTCTCTGTTCCGCTCCTTTATAGATGAGGCGCATCTCGGCGCCATCGGCGTCCAGATCAACATGCCTACCGTATTCGTCGGTCTGATGATCGGCGGCGCGGTGCCGTTCCTGTTCAGCTCGTTCGCGATTAAGGCGGTCACCCGCGCGGCCTACCAGGTCGTGTTCGAAGTACGCCGCCAGTTCCGCGAGCATCCGGGCATCATGGACTATACCGAGAAGCCCGATTACAGCCGCTGCGTCGATATCGTCACCGCCAGCGCGCAGCGCGAACTGCTCGGCCCCGGCATCCTCGCGGTGTTTGCGCCGCTGATGGTCGGCTTTGGCCTCGATGTCGGCGCGCTCGGCGGCTTCCTCGGCGGCACCATCCTCACCGGCCAGCTGATGGCGGTGTTCATGTCGAATGCGGGCGCCAACTGGGACAACGCGAAAAAGAAATTCGAAGACGGCTTCCTCGGCGGCAAGGGCACCGACATTCACAAGGCGGCCGTGGTCGGCGATACGGTCGGCGATCCCTTTAAGGATACCGCCGGTCCCGCGCTCAATCCGATGATCAAAGTGATGAACCTGGTCGGCATCCTCGCGGCGCCATTCTGCACGCAGTCGCTCAACGTGGTGACCACCACGCGTGTGTTGGTTACCGCGCTGTCGGTGATTATGCTCACCATCGCGGTAGTGTTCTCGAAGCGTGGCTCGCTGGCCGAAGAAGCCCCCGCTGCCGGCGAAACCAAGCAGGCTGCGTAGGTTATATTCCGCATCTGTTCTTTCTGCCCCTCCCCCGTTGATCGGGGGAGGTGGTCCGGCGCGGTTCATGCCATGGCTGCGTATGCATGAACCGTGACGGGACGGAGAGGGTCCCTAGCTCTGGATTCCTTCGCTGCCGACGCCGCGCAATCGCATACTCCTCCAGACGCGAATCACGACGGTGTAAATCGTCAACGATACCAATGGCGCGAGGTAGCGGACGTTCTCGCCATACTCGAGGAATGCCTGCTCGAGCGACCCCGCAAGTACGATCGCAATGACACCGAGTTCGAAGTCAAAGCGTGTTCGCCGACGCATCCATCGCCACATCGAATCCGCCGCAATGCCGAGGAACGCGACATTGATGCCCAACTGCAATGACCCAAAGATCACCAGCAGCGCGTACACGAAGCTGGAGGTCGAAGCATGGAAAAATCCGATGAATTCGTAAAATTCGAATCCCCAGAACCGAACCCATGATTTCGTGACCGATTCGAGATACAGCACCGGATGCTCCGCGAACATCTCCAGCGACATCCGCGTGAACTGCTTCGATAGCTCCGCGGTCGAGAGCCCGGTCGCGCGTTTGAGCTCGCCTTCCGCGTACCAAAATGTCATCGCCTGCGTCCCTATCGTCGAGAGTTGGCGCGCCCGATAGCGGAGGTAGATGTCGGCGATCTTCGAATATTGCGGGGGCGCGAGCTCCATGAACGCGCCGCTGTGATTGCTGAGGTTGAAACCGAGAGTGGTCGTCACCCCGAAATAATTGATGGTGTGCTTGTTCACCGCCGACCAACCGAGCGCGAGGATCAGCGTCGGCGCGAGGACCCACGCCAGACGCGCTTCGAAAAGCTTGAGGAAGTTCCGCGGGCGCTCGCGGATGAGCATGAAGCACCAATAGAGCGGGCCGAGAAAGAGGAACATCGGCCGCGTCATTCCGGCCAGCGCCGCCGATATCCCTAGAAGCGCGTAGTCACCAGGCTTCGCATCCGCACAGGTTCGAGCGTAAGCGAGCAATGATAGAATGATCCAAAACGTGCAGAATGTTTCGCTGTAAATGACCTGTTCGAAGAGCAGTTCGCTCACCGCCAGACTGCAAAACAATCCGACCACGAAAGATGCCGCGACGTTGCGCGTCCGCTTCCACGCGATCGCGAACATCATCGATGCGAGCGCGATCCCCAGCACCGACTGAATCAACCGAACGACGTCCCAATCCATCCCGGCGAGCAGCATCAAGAGCGGGTAGATGGGGGTTCGCTTGCCGTCGTACTGGCGGAAATCCAAACTCGTGATCGCCCGCGCGGTGACGATGAATTCCGGCGTGTCCCACGACGCGCGCGCACGAAAGTTCAGAATGACCAGCAGCCGCACGAGGGCGGAAATCGCAATCAACGCGAACAATGCCATCGCGGCGCGATGTCGGTGCAGCCACTCCCGATCGAATGAGGAATTCCGCGGCATGCTGATGACTTTGGAGAGTAGCCATCGCAGGTCGCCTCGACAAATGCCGAACCCTTTCCACCCGCTTCGATATCGGCCACGCTTGATGGAATCAGCACCTAATCGAAAAATCCGCACGGAGATTTTGACCATGAACATCGCCTGGATCGGAACCGGAATCATGGGCGCGCCGATGGCGCGGCGACTGCTCAGGGAAGGACATAAGGTCCGCGTCTTCAATCGCAGTCCGGAAAAAGCGCGGCGCCTCACCTCTGATGGCGCAACCGTCGTTACCGATCCCGTCGACGCGGTCGCGGGCGCCGAGATCATTTTCATCATGGTGCCCGACACGCCCGACGTTGAAGCCACCATTGCGCATATCAGACCGGCCCTGAAGAAGGGCCAACTCGTTATCGACATGAGCACGATTTCACCGCATTCCGAGCGTGCGACGGCGGCGCAGCTTCACGAGCTCGGGGTCGATTATCTCGATGCTCCAGTCTCCGGGGGCGAGACCGGCGCGATCGAGGGCACCCTCGCGATCATGGTGGGCGGCGACAAGGTCGCCTTCGATTGCGCGCGGCCGATCCTCGAGCATCTGGGCAAGCGCATCACTTATATGGGGCCGTCGGGCGCCGGGCAGATGACCAAGCTCGCCAATCAAATTGCGGTATCGGTAACGCTCGAAGCCGCGGCTGAGGCACTCGCGTTTGCGAAGGCCGGCGGCCTCGATCCGTCGCAGGTGCTCGACGCCATCGGGGCGGGCGCGGCGGCATCCTGGCAGCTCAACAATCTCGGCCCAAAGATCATCGCGAGCGATTGGCGCCCCGGATTTTTTATCAAGCTGATTCGCAAGGACCTGCGCCTCGTGACGGAGGCTGCGCGCGACGCCCAACTCGCGCTTCCAGGCCTCGCGATGATGACCTCAATGTTCGATACCGCCGCACAGATGGGACATGACATGGATGGCACCCAGGCGGTTGCGCTCGCGCTCGACAGTGTTGCCCAGGTGAAGTAACTACGAGGGAGATTTCGGAGGGAAACCACAGAGACACAGAGCGGGAAAGAACGAACTCACGTCCTTCCTGTCTGAGGCTTGGTGTCTCCGTGCCTCTGTGGTTACTTCTGATCCTGAATCAAAAATCTCGGAGGACTTTTATGCCCGACCTAATCGTCGAATTACGCGACCGCGTGCTTTATCTGACCCTCAATCGGCCCGACAAGCTCAACGCGATGTCGCCCGAAATGATGAATGGCCTGACCAGCGAGTTGCAAAAAGCCTCGCATGATCCCAAGGTCGGCGCCGTCGTTCTGACCGGCGCGGGTCGCGGATTCTGTTCCGGTGGCGATATCACCGCGATGCGCGCGCGTAACGAGGCCACCGGCCCGGCGCCCACGCTGGAGGATCGCGTCGCGAATCTACGTCATGGCGAAGAAGCCTCGCGTCTGCTGCATGAGATGCCGAAGGTCACGATCGCCGCGGTCAACGGCCCGGCGGCGGGAGCGGGACTCAGCATCGCGATGGCGTGTGACATTCGCATCGCATCCGACAACGCTCGCTTCGGCACCGCATTCGCGCGCGTCGGATTTTCCGGCGACTACGGCGGGACCTGGTCGCTCACCCAGCTGGTCGGCTCCGCGAAGGCGCGCGAGTTGTACTTTCTTCCCGACGTCATCGATGCGAACGAAGCAGTTCGTATCGGCCTCGCGAATCGGGTATTTCCCTCGGCGTCGTTCAAAGATGAAGTCGAGAAGATTGCGAAGCGCATCGCGAATGGTCCGACGGTCGCCTATACGCACATCAAGGCAAACCTGAACCTCGCGCTCACGCATGAGTTCCGCGAGTTGCTCGATCGGGAAGCATGGGGCCAGACGCTGACCGGCCAGACCGAGGATCACAAGGAAGCGGTGAAGGCATTCCTCGAGAAGAGGGAACCGAAATTCCAGGGGCGGTAGAGTTTCTCCTAACCAGCAAACCTAACCCCTGACCCTTTCCCTCGAAAGACAGGGAACGGAGGATGTGATGGACTTCAAAACGATCATCTACGCCACGCGCGACCGCGTCGCGAAAATTACCATCAACCGGCCCGAGCGGATGAATGGCTACAACGAGCATATGGTCAAGGAGATGGTCTCCGCCATCGATCTCGCCCGCCAGGATGACGAGGTCCGCGTCCTCATCATCACCGGCACCGGACGCGCGTTTTGCGCCGGAGGCGATATCAGCGGCGCGCCCGACAGCGCCTCGCGCTTCCGCGGCCATCCGATGGGCCACATGCTCGAAATGCGCGAGGGCTTTCATCAGCTGGTGCTCTCGTTGCATCGCTTCGATAAACCCGTCATCGCGGCGATCAATGGCGCCGCGGTCGCCGGAGGCCTCACCCTCGCGCTCAGCTGCGATTTCCGCATCGCCTCGGATCAGGCCCGGCTCGGAGACACTGCGTTGAAGTTTGCGCTGCTGTGCGATGAAGGTGGCGCGTATCTATTCCCGCGCGCGATGGGACTCGATCGCGCGCTCAAGATGACGTTGCTCTCCGAAGTCTATGATGCCAAGAAGGCGTACGAGCTCGGCCTCGTCACCGAGGTGGTGCCGCATGCCGAATTGGAGGCGCGCGTGAATGATTTCGCGCAGCGGCTCGCCGACGGTCCGCCGCTGGCGGTACGGCTCGCCAAGCGCATGATGTATAAGCAGCGCGAGATGACGCTGGAGAATGCGCTCGAAGACGCCGCGCTCAACGTGATGATCACCAATCCCTCCGAAGATGTGCGCGAGGGCACCCGCGCGTTCCGCGAGAAGCGCAAACCAAAGTTCCAGGGCCGCTAGTTTTTTCTGCTCCCCTTCCACTTCAGGGGAAGGGGCCGGGGGTCAGGTCTGCTTTATGCCGATGAAAAAAAAGGAAATCGATACGCTGCTCGCGCAGCCGCATATCGCTGTGCTCGCGGTGACCGCGCCCGATGGCGCGCCGCATGCGGTCCCGACCTGGTATGAATACAAAGCCGGCAAAGTCACTTTTCAGACCGAGCCGACCGCATTCAAAATCAAATGCCTCCAGCACGATCCGCGCATCACGTTCGTGGTCGATACCAAAAAGCCGCCTTATAAGTGCGTCATCCTGAAAGGCAAAACGACCATCGAGATCAAGAAGAACGATGACGCGCGCAATCTCCGAATGTCGCTCGCGTATCTGGGTAAAAAGAACGGGATGGCCTATCACAAATCCGTTCAGGGCCAGGAAACCGCGGTGGTGACCCTGAAGCCCGAACGCATCATCTCGTGGGATTACAGCAACGAATTGCCCTAGCAGTCCCGAGCCCAAACCTGCTTTCACTTGTCTAGCGCCCTCTTTTGCGCCAGCATCGATTGGCCTCGTCAGGCACTCTTTTGAAGGTATGGAACTCCAACTAACCGAGCGGCACATCATGGCGCTCAATGGGCTGCTGGTCGCGGCCCTGCTCTATTTCGCCGCGCTGGCAGTGAACGATGTGGTCGGGGCCTATCGAGGTACCGACGATGCTCCGGTGCGGCGTGCCCATGCCAAGGTCGCGCGAGATTTATCCGCTAATCGGTCGCGTGCGGCGTATCAGGCGATCGTCGAGCGCGACATTTTCAATCTCGAGCCGCCGCCGGCGCCTCCTCCGAAAGTCGTGGTCGAGGATCTCCATTTGACCCTGATCGGCGTTTCGCAGACCACCAAGGGAAGGCCCTACGCGATCATTGCAAACCAAGTGGGCGAGCAGTCGGTCTATCAGGTCGGCGAGGAGATTCCCGATTCCGGCAAGTTGAGCAAAGTGGAAAAGGCTCGCGTCCTTATCGAACACGACGGCAAGCAAGTTGCGCTTGAACTGCCGACCGATGAGACCAGCGGCGCTCCGAGCCCCGATGCCTCGAGTGGCGCGATCATCACTCCCCAGGAGGCTTCGAGGCAGGACCAAGGTCGCCATCGCCGCATGCGCCGTCATCGCTCTGAATGATCCGAGCTCAAGGTCGTGTCCGTTTGAAGCGGGCCAGGATGCGGCGCGCTACCGCGCCATAGTCGCCATCAAAATGATGACCGCCGGTGGTGCTGATGACCTCAACGCCGCGGCGCGCTAACTCGGGACAGGCCGAGTCGGTCTCGCCCTCGCCATAGAAGCATAGCATCAGCGTAGGCGCGATTTGGTCGGTCTCGGGCTCGACCGGCAATGCCTGCGGGCCCGGCGGCTCGCCCAGCCATCCGCTTACCGTGATCTCGAAATCGGCAGTCTTGGAAAAACCCAGCAAGGCCATCAGCACCACGTGCGAGCGCAAGGTCTCGGGCAAGCGATTGTATGCGAACGGCATCACATCCGCGCCGAAGGAATAGCCGATCAGCGCGACTTCGTCGGCGTGCCATTTGGCCATGAAGGTGCGCATTACGCTCGCGAGATCGATGGCCGTCTGCTCCGGGGTCTTCTTGCTCCAGAAATAACGCAGGCTGTCCCATCCGACCACCGGCACCCCCTGATGCTGGAGATCCTCCGCGATGGTCTTGTCGAGATCGCGCCATCCGCCGTCGCCGGAAATCACAATCGCCATGAGGTTCGACGGATGCTCCACTCCTAGCACGGTCAGCGGCAGGGCCGAGATGTCCGTGACCTCGGCGGGCTGCTCTTTCGGTTCCATGAGGTGCGCCTCGATGAGCGCCCGCAGCGCATCGCCGATCGATTGGTCCGGACCAAACTCGCGCAGCTCAAACGGCGCTCCCGCGCGTCGCAGCGCCATCACATAGTCGCGATTCTCCCTGGCGATGTTGGAGCTGAGGCCGACCGACCAGAAGCCCGGTAACTTTTTTATGGCGCCGTATCGAAAGCCGTCTGCGCGATGTTCCGTGGAACCGCTGGTGCAGATCGGTTGTTTGCTCGCGATGGTAGTCGACGGATCGAATGAGACTGCACCCGCGATCGTTGCGGCGGGGGCCCAGGGCAAGGTCATTGCCGCCAGCGTCGCGCCCTCGCCCACGCCGGCGAGGATCGGCGTGAGGTAGTCAGGATAGCTTCGTTCGCGCTGGACCTGGCGGCTGAACCATTCCGCATCGAAGGCTGGCTGATGGCACTGCTCATTGAGTTCATCGAGGCGATGCAGATAGGCGGGCGTGTCGACCTCCGCAACCAGCGCACCCGCCTTCGCGATTTCGCTCGCGGCCGCGTCATCGGCGGGCGTGAGTCCGTTTCGATCGGAAAAGTAGATGACGAAACCGCGCGGCGGATTTTGCGGAGCGAGGATTTTTACCTGCCCATAGCGCCCACCATCGAAGGCATAAGCGGGCCGCGCCCACGCGCAGCAAACGATCACGGAAAATGCGATTGCAAGGCGCGCTCGGCTCATGCCGCCGACGATCCTTCTGATGATTCCGGCGATGGTCGCCGCGCTGATCGCCGAATCACCCCGCTCGCGAGGGTCGCCACTTCGGCTAGGGTGATGAAGGGGCCGATCGCGCCCGAGGCGGCCAGGTACCGCGGCTCCCACACCGGGCGAAACTTGTTTTTGAAGCTGCGCAGCCCCTGGAAATTGTAGATGGGTCCGCCGCGCTCCCAGACCAGCCCGGCCATCCGATTCCATCGCGAAGAGAGCGGGGTACGCACCAGTCCCGCCAGCGGCGCCATTCCGAGGCTGAGGGTTTCGAACTTCCGCAAGCGCAGCTCCAGCGCCAGTTGAGTGATGAGGTACTCGCTCGCGTAGGGCGGCGCATCCGGCACTTGCCGCATCAGCCCCAAGGTCGCCTCGGCCTGCCTGTCGGTCGTCATGAACGTGATGAAGGCCACCGGCGTGCCGCCTTGGCGCGCCAGCGCCACCTGCTGCGCCGCGACAAATCCCGGCTCGAAGGCCGCCACCGAGAAGCGCCGCTCATGGCCCCCATGCTTCGCCAGCCACGCGTCGGAGATGTCGCTGAGGGCCAGCCGCTCCTCGCATACCCGTTCGGCCGATAGAATCTCGAACTCGAGGCCTTCGCGTTCCGCGCGCTTCAGCGTCTGGCGCAATCCATAGCGATGCGACCCTTGCAGCGAAAAATCCCTGAGGTCGATGCATGCCTCCTCGCCGACTTTCACCACTCGCAGTCCGGCGTCGAGGTACATCGGAAGGCTATCGGGCCGCACCTGGTAAAACGCGGCGCGCCCGCTATGCGCATCGGCCAGTTCGACAAAGCGCCACACCAGCTCGGACCATTCGTCCTGCGCGCCGACGGGGTCGAACAAAGCGACCCAACTGCGGCCGCGCTTGGCATACATCAGGAACGAATTGCCCGAGTGGGAAAACAGGAAGCTCTTGTCGCCCATCAGCGCCAGCATCGCCGCGCTCCGTTGCTGTCCGTTGACAATGAGCGATGCGCGCGACAGTTCTGCTGCCGATGGCGGAGCGATGCGGCCGGACGCGGTCCGCATCAACTGCCGTAGTGATATCCCGAGCGCCAGCAGCGAGGCGACGAGCAGCGCGCGCATCGCGCGCGACGCCTGCGCATCGAACTCGAACTGCCACCATATCTCGCGCCGATACGCGACATCACGGAAGGCGAACAGCATGATTCCGATGGCCGCCGCGAGCACTGCGGCAATTGCGATGAACCATCCCATCGTAAAAGGTTGACGGAGAAACGCGGCCGGACGGGTGAATTGGCGCCGCGTGGCCAGCAGCAGAAATAGCAGGAACAGAATCGCCCCGGTTTCACCGAAGGCCAGCCCCTTCGCGAGCGAGAGGCCCACGTTGACCAGCGCCAGCAGCATCGCCAGCCACCACGCCCCATCGAGGCGATGGTAAAGGCCGCGCGAAACGAACAGCAGGAAGACGCCGGCCAGCGTCGCGAGCAGATGCGAGATCTCGACCGCCCACAGTGGCAGCAGACCTTGCAGCGCGGCCAGTCGCCAATCCACCGCCGGCGTCGCACCCGAGAGAATCAGCATGATGCCGATGGCGAAGGTCACCACGCTGAGAAAGGTTGGCGCCAGCAGGTCGGCGCCGAGGAGCACGCGATCTTTGGTTGCCGATACGCCGATGGCCGCGTCGCTGCGAAGTTCGAAGGTAGCCAGCGCGCCCGCGGCTAGCATCAGCGGCAGCACAAAGTACACCGCGCGATAGATCAGCAGCGCGGCCGCCAGCTCATTGCGAGCCATGTACCTGCCCAGCGACACGAACACGACGATCTCGAAGACTCCCAGCCCTCCGGGAATCCTGCTGATCACTCCCAGGGCGACCGCGGCGGCAAAAATTGCCGCGAAGCTGAAAAGATTGATGCTGGTGGCGGGCAGCAGAATCCACAGCGCCAGCCCGGCTCCCATCAGATCGAAGCCGGTGAGCAGCAGTTGGAATAATCCCACCGCGGGGTTCGGCATCGCGATCGAAAAACCCGCTATTGTAAACGAGGTCCGGCGCCGGAAACCCAACATCGGCAGAGCGAGGATCGGGAGCAGCGACACCGCCGCCGCGAGGTGCAGGGAGGTGGCTGAGAGCGCGAGCATTCCGGCCAGGACGGGACCCGCGAGCATCGCGCTCATGACCATGAAGGCCATCAGGCCCAGCCCGAAGCTCACGTCATTGAAAAGCATGACGCGATCGATTTGCTCCGAGCGAAGCCCGCCGGCGCCATAGACTCGGTCGCGAACCGATTTGCCCGTCAGCGGCCCAAACCCGATGGCATTGCCCAGGGCCGACCCGCAAAACGATGCCAGGAACAGCGGCGCAGGCGCAACCGTGGCGCCGATGTATACCAGCGCGCAATCGTCGCGTGCGATCAGCACGAGGTAACTCAGTACCGTGAACAGGATGGAGGTCCAGATGAGCCGATGCGGCGTTGCGCGCACCGCCCGGATCATCAGGTGGTAGTCGATTCCGCGCGACAAGCCGCTAAGCAGAAAAATCATCAGGCCGCATGCGAGGATCGCCACCGCGGGTCCCGCGATGCGGCGAGCAAGTTTGGTCAGTTTCACAGTGAACCCGCGCGCAAAGTCGGTTACTTCATCGCGCGCTACCAGTCAGACTAGCACCGCGAATTGGTCCCCCAAACCTGCGCATCGATGACCGATGCGTTGCGGCTTGGGAGTGCGCCGCGCTATATCGTTACGCGCCCCGAGGGAAATGAGCATCACACGATGGCAGAAGTATACGATCTGATTGCCGCCGCGCGCGCGAAGTTCGGCGAATTAAGCGCGGCGGAGGAAAAAATGTTGCGATGCGCTGAAAGCGGCGACGTTGCATACTGCGGACCCAGCGCGAAAGATGACGATCCCGAAAACGATCCCGCCAAGGCGTCCGAATGGGGAAAGGATCGCACCATCCGCGCGAAACTCATTCAGGTGGCTATGCATCGATCGTGAGGCGAGCCAAGTGCGTCGATCCTCGCGGCATTCAGGTTCACGCCGCGACGATTGGAGACGCTGCCACACGAGAAGGAGCTGGATCTTTCGAGGATAGATGTCCCTTTTCGACTCATCCTTTGAGTTGTGCAATTTTCAAGTGCCTCGCTGGTTCTGAGTGACGCTAGGATCATTTTGCTGATCTTCCGGGCACTCGCATTCCGGGACTGAAGGCCGACCGCGTTTCGGTAAGCTGGATCCGTTTTCTTGCGCGATGGGTTTCACGCGGAGGGAGAGGTCAGCTTCGTCGGGCCCGCATTGGCGGAGACTTGAATTGCAGTGGCGGAACTTTCCTGAAGAAGGATGGCATGGCAATCGCTGCTGACGGCATCGAGGTCGGGCACGCGGTCTTTCTTCGGAATGGATTTAAGGTAGACGGTGAGGTGCGATTTGTGGGGGCCGAAGTCGAGGGGCAGATCGACGCCGGCAGGCGCTCAATTCGGAGTCGCGAGCAAGTGTGAATCTTGGAAAGCGCAACCGTGAAACAGGCGTTCTTCTGGACCGGCATCGGCGCGAGACATTCCAGTGCGTCTGTCTCTGCAGTCACGCATCGGTCGGACCGATGGTCGACGAAGAGCAGAGCTGGCCGAAAAAGGGAAACCTACTCACTCGACGGATTCAGCTTACGCAAGAATTGGCGCGGGGCCGACCAGCGCGAAGAAACGCCTGGAGTGGCTCGCGAGGCAACCGGATGGCTTCATTCCCCAACCCTACCGCCAGCTCGCCAAAGTGCTGCGCGAGGCCGGGGATGACGCGGGCGCGCGCAAAGTCCTCATCGCGATGGAGGACTCCCGACTCAAATACGGCGGCCTCAGCGCGCCACAGCGAGTCGCGAGCCGGATCCTGCGGGCAACAGTCGGCTATGGATACACCCCGCTGCGGGCGCTCTGGTACATCGCGTTCTTCGTGATTCTCGGCTCCATCCTGTTCGGGTGGGGCTACAATGCCCACGTGGTGACTCCGCTCGAGACAAAGCCCCCGATTTGGCACGTCCACCCGTTTAACCCATTCATTTACTCGCTGGAAAACTTCCTGCCGCTGGTCGACCTCCATATGGCGAAACATTGGATGCCTAATCCAAACGCGTGGCCGATTGCGCTCGTCAGCCCGTTTTCCGAGGTTCCGATCCCAAGTCCCCCATGGCTCGGCCGTTTCTTACGATGCTATCTGTGGGCGCATATTCTGCTCGGATGGTTTTTCACCTCGATGTTCATCGCGGGAATCACCGGATTAGTGCGCCGCGAGTAGCTCCAGCTCGAGTCTCGATACCGGCGAAACCGAATAATTCGCTTGCCTGCCCGTCTAACCAAACGACGCGGACACATTCGCCTCTCGGCTCGACGGAACTTGCGCTCCGCGTGAGTTAGTTGACTCTTAAAAAAGAGAGCGCGGATGTCATGTGGAACAAATTCATCGCCAGTTTGTCGGTTCTTTCGCTCGCGGTCGTATTTTGCGGATGTGCCGCGATCCAGGCGCAACGTCAGGCGGAGGTAGCCAAGCAGCAACAGTTCGTCAAAAGGGTCGATCTGGCGCATGTTTGGGTTACCGCTGAGACGCCTGGCCAAGCCAAGCCGTACACTGTCCTCGGCAATGTGAAGTACGCCGTGCCATTCTCTCCGGATGCGATCGATTCGCACCAGGAGAACGACCAGTTGAAGAAAATGGCTTACGCGAAATGGCCGAACAAGCTCGACGCGCTGGTCAATGAGAAGGAGACCATCTCTGACGACGGCAGCAAAGTGAGCGTTTCCGCCGAGGCGATCGAGTTCGCATCTTCCACCGATCGCCAGGCGCTCCACAACATGAACAACGGTCTCGTAGTTTCGCCTTCCGCCAACTAGTTTGGCCGAGCCCGCGTTACGGTTTGAACGCCGCGATCGTATAGAAGGACGCTGCGCTGATGGCGGATTTTAACGAGCCGTTTCGCGAACGCCCCCTACGGTTCCGAGGCGATGCCGTTTCCCGATTCCGGGTGGCGAGCGGAGCAGCGTTTATCGGTTTCGAGGTTTCTGTAGCGTGAACCTTCCTAGTTAAATCCACGATGGCAAAAATGGTAGGGGGCGTTCGGGAAGGGAAGTATGCGGCACTTGACTACCATCGAATTTCACGCTAGTATTCTCCTCATGCAGCAATCAACCTTGTGGCAAGACGGCGAGCCGAAATTCACCCGCCAGATGACGCTCTCTCAGTTCGATGCGATGTTCCCTGATGAACCATCGTGTTGGACGTATCTGCTTCTGCGCCGCTGGCCGACCGGCCCGCAGTGCCCGCGCTGTAACAACGAGCGCGTCTACGAATCGACGGCGCGACCGTGGCATTGGCAGTGCAAGAAGTGCGGCAAGGACAACCGCTCGCCCTATCGCTTCTCGCTCAAAACGAAAACGATTTTCGAGGAAACCAAAATGCCGCTGCGCACTTGGTACAAGGTGCTGCACCTGATGCTGACCTCGAAGAAGGGAATTTCGGCGCTGCAAATCCATCGGATGCTCGGAACCGGATCGTATCGGTCCGCTTGGTATATGTGCATGAGGCTTCGCGCTGGCATGAACGATCCCGCGTTCAAGAGCCTGATGGGCATTGTCGAAGTCGATGAAACCTATGTCGGCGGCAAAGAAAAGAACAAGCATCTCGGTAAGCGCAATCGTCACAATACTGGCGGCAGGGGCAAGGCCGTCGTCATCGGCGCGATTTCCCGCAAGGGCAATTTGGTTTGCCAGATGATCGAAAAGACCGACCGCGAAACGATGATGCGGTTTGTACGCAAAGCCGTAGACCGCAAAGTGGAATTGGTCGTTACGGACGAACACGCCAGCTACGATACGCTGGTAGACAGCGGACGCGCTCACGAGGTCATTAACCACGGCAACAATGAATATGTGCGAGGCATCGTGCATACCAATTCGATTGAATCGTTTTGGGCATTGCTCAAGCGAGGCGTCATCGGCACCTACCACAACGTCAGCGCGAAGTACCTGCCGCTGTATCTCGCTGAGTTTCAATTCCGCTTCAACAACCGCAAGAACCCTGACATCTTCGGGAAAGCTATAGCAGGGTGCTGAGACACGAACACTGGCGAATGTCTCAGCTATCTGAGAACGTCGCCAGCGGCCCTGTTCAGTTGGAACTATTTCCAAATTCGCGAAAGCGGCACTGACGAGAAGGTGCGGCGTGCTTGATTCTCTATTCAGAATAGTCGGAGCATTCGGGTTCGTCGGGATCGTTATCAGCGCGAGCGTATTAGTTTGGCGTGGCCTAGTAAGTTTTCGGCCAAATCTCCGCAACTCCGTGGGGGACGGTCTCGGCGCATTTCTTACGGTGGTCGCCGTTCCAGTGATGGTGCTCTTGATAGTGTGGCTCATATCCATCGCGCCAAACCAAGAAGATTTTGTTTCCGCGTTCGGCTTTGCATTGACGGTCGTTGCGCTGCCCATCGCATTAATCTGGCTTGCAGGTTGGTCCATCATGCGTCTACGGTCGCGCTAGGCCCTTGCGATCATGTCCTTGATTAGCCAGTTAGCGCGGTGTTTTCCCTTGTCTGTGATTCGGTAAGCGCCGCCGCGAGATAGAGCGGTTTTGACCAGCAATCCGTTGGCGAGATGCGAGGAGACGTATTCGTCCATTTCTACATTGATGTCTCTGCCTATTATGGTTGCGCCTAATCGAAAGCCGACTCCGCGAGCCTCGGAATCCTTAAGACTTTGCCATGCGTCAACGAGCGACACTTCTTGCTCGCACAAAAGAAGCGCGCTGCCGTAGACGACCAAAAGAATCGTATCGCCCTTCTGATTTTCTACGTCGGGCGCAAAAGCCAGATATGGGCATGATCGTTCATCGAATCTGTAGAGAGCGGACTGCGCCTCCAATGTGGGTATCTCATCGGACGATTCTGGCGCGCTCTCTGCTTTTCGCTTGTCCGCTTGGAATTGGGCGAATTCAAAGGTGCCGATTACTACGAGAGCAAGCGAGAATCCGCCTAGTCCGTATTTTATGAGCGGAGATGCGTGCTCAATGAAGGCCACAACTGATGACGCGCCCATCACGACAGCACCAATTCCCAATTGGAGAGCGCGTCTGCCCCATCGCGAATCGAGGAACATATCGATTGCGGTCCAGAGCGGATATTGATGAAGAAAGTCGCGGAATGACTCGCGGGACTTCTGCCAATCGGGCATCGTTTCTCCCCCAGCAGACTGTTAACGGGGGAAGGGTACTGCGCTTTTCGACTAGCCCGCAACCGGCTAAACTGCTCATATGAGCACTGGATACGCGCAAAAGATCCTGCATTTCTACTGCTACACTTGTAAGGACTACGAACTGAAAACGAGCCCGCATTTTCGGGCGCAAAAACAACGCTTTGCGAGGCGTCGAAAAAAGGAAATCGCAGCGAAAGAACCGCTGCCGCAGATAGGCGCTGAATAAACCATGCGGCGCTGGGGAGGGCCGCTAATCGCGACGATATTGCTTTGTGCATCATGGTCGCCCCTACTGGCCGCAAGCAACGAACCAATAGAACCAAGTCCAATAAGCGCTGACGCTCCCGAATCCCAGCGCACCCAAGTCGCTCATCAGCCCAAAGAAGGAAAGACAGAGCAGCGCACCGCCATACCAACGATTTCCACGCCGCACGAGATCGCAACTCCAAGTCAGGATGGGAACAAGAAAGGCGAGGGCGATGAAGCACGAGAGGCGAAATATACTGGCATCGGCGTAATCATTGCTGCCGTCGCGCTGATCGTCTCGATCTTTGGCTATCTTGCGTCGAAGGATGCCGCAAAGGCCGCACGAGACAGCGCTGACGCCGCCGTCCTCGCCCTGAAAGCTGACAGGCCCTACGTGCTCATTGCGACTGCTTCCATTAGTGGCTTTCCGCCCGAACCCGCGAAGGGTTTGGTCGATCCCGGCAACGCATTGACTCTCGCGAAATTCGTTCTCCGTAATTTTGGGAAGGGGCCAGCCATCATCGATGAGATCAAAATAAAACTGAAGCCAGTTGAGACGTGGCCAGCGCCTAAAGACTATAGCGATTGTCGAGATTGGCCGGAGGTAGTCGAGGCAATATCCAGCGGCGAACCGCTCAAAATAGAGAGCGACTTCATGGATGGCTGGTTGTCGAATCCCGAGATTGAGGCCGTCACTGATCGGGTTAAGACGCTCATCGCCTATGGCCGCGTTAAATATCGAGATGTTTTTGACAAGCTGTATGAAACTGGGTTTTTCTGGCTCGTTTACGTTCCTCCCAAAAACCAATTCATCGCTGGCGAGAAACTGATTCCCGCGCCCCCCTATTTGTACCGCAAGCGCGACGACCCATCCGACAAAGAGCGCAACTATTGCACATAGGACGAATCCCGCTTGACGCGGGCGTCTTAACGGCGGTTCGTCGCTGACCGCCGATGATTCTCCGGAAGGTTCTGGTTTATTAGATTCCGTCCCTAGTGGGACTGCCGACCTGTCACGTCGCTGACCATCATAGGCGTATTGGTCAGGGTAGTCAACAGCGGCATACTTCCCTTCGGGAACGCCCCGTTAGAATCCTCAGATTGCCTTGCTCCCTTATTACGATCGGTCGAATTGTCAGGATCCGCACGCCGGCCAGCTTCTCTCGCAAAAGAGAGCGAGAGGCAAGCGACCAGCAATGCGAGGAATGCAGAATGAGAGAGAATGCCACTTCTGCGTCGCGCAACGTTTCCTCCCTCCACGCGTCTGGCTGACCGAATCGCCGGCGCGAAACAAGGCGCCAGGAAGCGCCCGGTGGGGCTCGCCGCGAGACCGGCGACTCAGTAAACTCTCTTCGCCGAGGACTTCGAAGAAGACTTCGACGGGTGGGGAAGAGGGATGATGAAAAATCAGTTGTTACAACGATGGTCGCGCTGTAAGCTCGCAGGCCTCACGTTCATTTTGGGGCATTTCCGCATGAATTATCGCTTCATCGCAGGCATCGCTTGCGTCCTCATGCTCGGCCTGTATGCGACCGCCGCCTTCCCGCGTGGCACCGCCGCCGACCCTCCCAACCCCGAGGAAATCACCATGAACTTCCAGAATGTCGACATTCCGGTGTTGGCGAAGTTCATCAGCGAATTGACCGGCAAAAATTTTCTGGTCGATGAAAGCGTGCGCGGCAAGATCAGTATCATCTCGCCCTCCAAGGTCACCCCCGATCAGGCCTATCAGATTTTCCAATCGGTCCTGCAGCTCAAGGGATTCACCACCCAGCAGGCCGGCCAGATAATCAAGATCATACCCTCGCGCAACGTGCGCCAGGCCGCGCCGCTGACCGAATCGCAGCAGCCCTTCACCCAGAATGGCGACGAATATGTGACCCGGCTGGTGAAGCTGCATAACGTTGATGTGAGCTCGATGATCAGCGTGATCCAGCCGATGATCTCGCATGATGGATTGGTGGCGGCATTTCCCGACGACAATACCCTCATCATCACCGACGACGCCTTTAACGTGCAGCGCTTGCTGCGGATCGTGGGGGCGCTCGACGTTCAGGGTCAACGGCGCAATATCGAAGTCATCCCCCTGCGCTACGCCTTCGCCGATGAGGTCGCGCCTGAAATCGATCAGTTGCTTGGGGGCAGCTCCGGGTCGGGCCGTCCCGGGCAGCCGCAGCCGGGGGTAGTGGCGCCATCCGCGCAAGCGCCGACGGGCCAATTCAAGGTGCTGGCCGACGAGCGCACCAATTCGATTATCGCGGCGGGCGGGCCACTGCAGATGCAATCGATACGCGAGGTGATTGCAAAACTCGATATCCGCTCACCCGACGCAATGCAGCGGATCCATGTCTATCGGCTCAAGAATGCGGCCGTATCCGAAATGATCGAAGTGCTCGGCGGATTGATCGGCGGGGGCGGTGGAGTGGGTAGCCTTTCGCCTACCACCGGGAAGGGTTCGCTGGGTCGCGGCGGCAGCAGCGGTTTGGGTGGTGGTAGCAGCGGATTTGGGGGAATGGGCGGCGGCTACGGCGGGGGCGGATTTGGCGGCGGCGGAATCGGCGGTGGCTACGGCGGGGGTGGTTTTGGGGGCAGTTCGATGGGAGGCGGATCCTTTAGCGGCGGCGGCATCTCGGGCGGCGGCATGATGGGAGGCAGTAGCTTTGGGGGTGTCGGTGGGGGTGGCGGAGCCGGCCGGGGCGCGATGTCCGGTGGTATCAGCGGCGGCGCCGGTGGGGGTGGCGTTCGCACCTCGGACTTCACCAATCGGGTGACCTTGACCGCGGACCCAGCCACCAACGCACTGGTTATCAGTGCCGCGCCGCAGGATTGGGAAACCTTGCGCAATATCATCGCGGAGCTCGACGTTCCGCGCATCCAGGTTTTCGTTCAGGCCATCATCGTCGAGGTCAGCGCGGAGAGACAGCGCCAGATGGGGGTGGAGTTTTTGTCCTCGACCTCAATCTCCAACAGCGTGCTGGGGCTGGGGACGGTTAACTTCGGAAACCTGCAGAATGCGATCGGCAATCCGCTCGGATTGACCGGGCTGGGAGTCGGCCTCGCCTCGGGCAGCATGTGTTCGATTCCGATGGCGGCGGCTGCCGCGGTGACCGGGACCACGACCTCTACTTCAGGCTCGGTCACGGCGCCATGCGACGTCGCGCTGATAACGGCGCTGGAGTCCGATACGCATGCCAACGTGCTGTCAGCGCCGACGCTTCTGACCGCGGATAATACTGAGGCAACTATAGTAGTAGGCGAAAACCTCCCCTTCGTGGGCTCGGCCGCCTCGAATGCGGGATTGCCCGGGCAAATCTTCAACAGCGTCAACCGACAGAATGTAGGTATAACCCTCGATATCGTTCCCCAGGTCTCGGACGGCGGCTACGTGCGGCTGGACCTGTACGAGGAAGTATCCAACGTAATCGCTAGCACCGCCAACAACGCCAATGGCCCCACTACGACGATTCGGTCAGCCTCGACGACAGTGCTGATTCAAGACCATCGCACGGCAGTTATCGGCGGCCTGATGTCGAACAACGAAAACATTTCGAATCAGGGTATTCCGTGGATTTCCGACATACCTGTGCTAGGAAACATCTTCTCCGACAAGTCGTCAGACAAGCAAAAGGACAACCTGCTGGTGTTTTTGACGCCTCATGTGGTGAGAAACAAGACCGACCTGCGCTCGCTTGCGCTCGATCAGCGTTCGCGCTTTGTCAAGACCCTCGGCCAGCACGAGATGCATGATATGCCAGCCAGCTCCGTCCGGTCGCTTTACGACCCGACTTTCTCGGTGTCGGTGCCGCCCGCTGCGGACTTGAACATGATGAACAGTCCCAATGTCGGCGCATCGCGGGAAGGCGACAAGCCCACACCCTTCAATACCGAGGAAATCCCGAAGCCCTAGCAGACCGTCAGTTGGCATCATTGGACTTGGGATCGGCGCATAGTGAGTACGCGCCCAGCCGCGCCGACGGCTTCGCGCCCTCCGCGGGAGCTTGGGCGGGCGCGATCGGGAACTCCTGGCAAATCATAGTGTAGTAGTTGCCGTAGTTGACCTCGACCGCGAGGTAGATGTATCCGATCCCGTTCTGGATATCCGCCAACTGACCGCTGGTGAGCGCCTCGCGGCCCAGGGCCACTAACGCGTCGCCGCCGGTCTCGGAAAAAATGAAACGATGCTTTTCGCGCACGCCGCCGAGGCCATCGACCGACGCCATCCTGGTCTTGCTGTAGGCCACCGCGCTCTTGATGTGAGCATCGGCGGGCAGCTTGCCGTGATTGACCACAGAGAACGGAACTACCGGGATTGCGCCTCCCGCCGAGGCCGAGGTTATCGCGGTAGTGAAGCCCTGCTCATGCGCAGTGACCGCGAGGTAAGGCCGCGACGCGGTCTCGATAATGCGCTTGTTGAGTTCGTTCTGGCGGTCGGCCTCCCACGTGTACCAGACCACGGCGACCATCGTGATGGTCATCACGATAGCGGTCCAGATATCGATCGCAGTGGGTTTATTCTCGGGGTTAATCCCGGTCACCTCGCCCATCGGCTCGCCTTTTTCTCAGGTCGAAAGAACTGTCATTGTGTCCGAGGTCATTTTACCAAACGCTCGAATCTATCACGGCCTCAAATGGAAACCGGGTAACCGCGATGTCGCGCCTGAAGTCCCGCCTCCTCCACCATCCGATGCGGACCTCGCTCTTTGTCACCGAGCGGACCGCGTTGCTGGCGGTAACCCAGAGCCGCGTGCTCGAGATAGGCTTCGAGCCCGACAAGAATGTCGCCTATTATTCGCCGTGGGTAACCCACCTCGATACTGTTTCCCTAGATGCTGCGCCGTCCGCGCCCCGCCAGGATAGCAACGATCGAGGCCTTCGGGTGGAGCGGATTTTTCCCGGCGCCGATATCGTCGAACTGCCTTTCGCCGACTCCAGTTTCGATTGGGTCGTCACCACCCTCACGTTGTGTCGAACCAAAAACACCGCCGCCATTCTCGCCGAAGTGCGGCGCGTGCTAAAGCCGTCGGGCGGGTACGTCTTCCTCGAGCATGGACGCAGCCCGAATCCATCGATAAGCCGCTGGCAACTGCGCCTGAGAAACCTGTGGCTCAAGTATGGTGGATGCGACCTCGATTGCGAAATCGACCGGATGATCCTCGACGCTGGATTTCGCATCGAGGAGCTCGATCGCTATGAGTTCGGCCAGCCGAAGTTTCTCGCCACGATGTATCGAGGCCTCGCGCGCCGTAATTGACCTCGGCGAGGTGTGAATCGGTCACATACGCGCCAGTTCGGAGTCATTTTCGATGTTATCGAGGGCATCTCTTGAATTGTTGTGGATATACAGAAGTCGAATCCTTGTCATGATTCTCAGGGCTCGCAAGTCACGCCAGAGCGCGTAAGTGATGGAGGGCGACCGCATCTCCAGTCGCGTCGAAGGAGTGCGACGATGTACAGCATTCTATTGGTTCCTCCTCACGGGCGGCCCGAGTTGGTTACCATTGCCCGATCGCGTGCCGATTTCCTCGCCGCGCTAAAGATGCGCAACACCCGGCGTAACTGGCGCCGCGCGGTTGGCGATTTCGCCGTCGCCTGCGAAGTCTCGGGATTCCGCGACGCGCGCGTCGCACTCGAGGAAGTCCGCCGCGACTGCCCCCACTACTATCTCGATTGCCGCTTCCTCTTGCGCGGATTCTTGTCTCACACGGTAGGCTGACTTGAAATTCCTCGGCGCTTTTCGCATTTGTAGAGTCCGCGTGCATCGCGCTACATAGAGGCAACAACTTCTGACGAACGCGCCGAAGGAGGCGAAATGAAATTTTACGGAAGCTCCAAGTCACGCGCCGCGAGATCGCTATGGGCACTCGAAGAGGTAGGGGCAAAATACGAGCACGACACGATGCCGAACACTCAGGCCAAAACGCCCGATCATCTCAAACGCAATCCCAACGGGCATATACCGGTGCTCGAGGACGATGGCCATTACATTTGGGAATCGATGGCCATCAACCTTTACGTGGCCGAGAAGTACGGCAAGAACGGATTGTGGCCCGCAGATGTTTTCGGACACGCAGCCGCCTATCAGTGGAGCTTTTGGGGCATGACCGAGGTCGAGCCACATCTGCTGACGATGCTGATGCATAAGATGCTGCTGCCGGCCGATCAACGCGACGAGAAGGCCGCGCAGAAAGCGGCCGATGCGATCAAGGCGCCGTTGAAGGTCCTTGATGATGCGCTCCAGGGCAAGGAATATCTGCTCGGCAATACGTTCACCATCGCGGATCTCAATGCCGCTTCGGTACTGGCGTGGGCGCCAATGATGCGCCTGGATTTGTCGGCGACGCCGACCGCGCAAGCATGGCTGCAGAAGTGCCTCGGCCGCGAAGCCAACGCAAAGGTGCGGACGATGAAATGACCGCGAACCGAAGGTAAGCGGTCATCCTGCGCGCTTTGCGAGGGATCTATTTGGAGCAGGGATCGACAGCGTCGGTCTCTGCTTTTCCTTTTACTCCGATGGCGAAACAGTCGCTGCGGACGCGGCACTAGCCGAATCGGGTGAAACAGGGATCACGCTCGACTCCGCCGCCGGAGGATTCGCGGCGCTGGTTGAGCCGTTGGAAGCCGCATCCGAGGTATCTGCGATCTTTGCAGTGGGCGCCGAAGAGTCGCGCGTCTCACTAGACGGAGCCGTGACGCGCGTCACCTTTACTTTCGCGACTCCGTGATGGTCGATCCCGATATTTTTTGCCGCGGCGCGCGACAAATCGATTCCGCGTCCCTTCACGAACGGACCGTGATCGTTGATTCTCACCACCACCGATTTGCCGGTCTTGAGATTGGTCACCTTCGCATGCGATCCGATGGGCAGCGTGCGCGAGGCCGCCGTCATCGCATGCTGATTGTAAACCTCGCCACTGCTGGTGACGTGGCCCTGTAGGCCGGGGCCATAAAACGATGCAGTCGTTACCTTCGGAGGGCCGATCTCATTCGGGACAGTGGCGACCGGCGAGGGCGCTGGTGCCGGCTGGACGGGAGGAGGAGGTGGCGGGATGATGGGCGCTTGCGCGCTGCATCCATAGATGACGAAGCTCATCCACGCGGCGAGGACGACCTCGATGATCGATGAGCGGATTGGGGCGCGAGCGCGATTTGACTGGGGCATCGGCAAAAATTCTCCCGAAAACAAGTTGGGACCGGACGGCCGACCCGTCGTTAACGATACTCCATCGAGGCTATTTGTGCGCCCCCGGCCGCGCAACCAATCGAAGCGCGTCGTATTTCTGACCATCTCGCGACGGTGTTTCTAACCTCGCGCCAAGCCTGTAAAACCTAAAGGTTCAGTTTGATCGGGGTTGGACCACGGATGGGGATAGCAAATCGCATCAAGCCGGAGTTAACCGAGCGCCCGCGGTCTGCGCCGCGTGAGGCGCTCCACGGTGAGGGCCTCACCAAGATCTACGGCGGCCGCTCCGTGGTCGACGGCGTTTCGGTCACCGTCAATCGAGGCGAGGTGGTGGGGCTTTTGGGTCCCAACGGCGCCGGCAAGACCACGACCTTCTATATGCTGGTCGGTCTGCTCAAGCCTGACCGCGGAGTAGTGACACTTGGTGACGACGAGATCACGATGCTGCCGCTGTATAAGCGCGCGCGGCGGGGTATCAGTTACCTTCCGCAGGAGCCCTCGGTATTCAGGAAGCTGACCGTCGAGCAAAACCTACTCGCTGTGCTGGAGACGCTGCCGCTCAACGAGGAGGAACGCCAGGCTCGCCTGCAATCGCTCCTCGACGAACTCGGCATTGCGCGGCTGGCGAAATCGAAGGCAGGCGTGCTCTCGGGCGGCGAACGGCGCAAGGTCGAGATCACGCGTGCACTGGTGCTCGATCCATTGTTTCTATGCCTCGATGAGCCTTTCGCGGGCATCGATCCGATCACGGTGGTCGAGATTCAACGCATCATCGCCTACCTCAAGGAGCGCGGCATCGGGGTGCTGATGTCGGACCACAACGTGTCGGCGACCCTCTCCATAATCGATCGCGCCTATGTCGTATCGTCGGGCAAGATTCTCTTCGAAGGAACGCCGAATGAGATCGTTGGCAGCGATCAGGTGCGCCAGGTTTTCCTCGGCGAGCGCTTCAAGCTGCCAACCTAGGTCACGGGCCGTACGGAGATCCGTACGTGGGAGGAGGGCTCGAGGGGTAACTATTGTAGGGCGCTGGCGATCCGAACGGCATGCCCATTCCGCCGCCGCCGAAACCGAAGCCGGTTCCGCCGCCGCCCATCCCGAAACTGGTGCCTCCGCCGCCGAAGCCCATCCCGCCGCCGAATCCTAGCAGCGGCAACATCATCATGAGTGGGCTGCCTCCGCTTCCGCCAAAGGGAGAGCCTTGATTCATGTACTGTTGTTGTTGCTGAGTGAGTTGCTGATTCTGCTGATTCTTGTAGCTCTGGATATCAGGATTGTTGAGGTCGGGATTATTGTCGGCCGTCGCGGAATTCGGATTGGCCCCCGGACCGGCGAGGTCGGGCTCGATCTTGATGCGATTGTCTACCTGCGCGCCCGAGTCGTTGAGGAATTCGCGCGCCTTGTCGACTGCGTCAGCTTTTCCGAACGGCGTCGCTACGTATCCATACAGGATGGCCTGTCGCGGGCCGCCATTGGAGGCGAGCACGCGTGCGCCCACCAGCGGTAGTTGACGGCCATGAAGATAATTCGTGAGCGCCGTGCTTTGCGCGCTATCGACGGGAGCATTGGGCGCGAAATGTGTCTCCGGCGGGGCGGGCGACGCGGCCGATCCAACCGGCGCGATGCCCGCATTCTGTGCTGCAACCTGGGTCGAGGGAGAGGCGCAGGAGGCGAGGGAGATGAGTCCCAGAGCCAGCCAGATGCCCACCATATTTCGAGCATACCGGCGTATCACAATCTAATTGTATGTCCGCTCCCGCACTTCCCGCAATTGCGATCTCGCTACCGCGGCGCATAACCGACATCGCGGAGGAAATCGAGCACCAGCTGATTGAACGCCGGCGCGTTCTCGAAATACACCGAATGGCCTGCGCCCGGCACCAGCGCCAGTCGTGCATTCGGCAGCGCTTTAACTAAATGCCGAATCATCTCCGGCGCGATGAGCGCATCCTGTTCGCCTTCCAGACACAGAATCGGCATCTTCAGGCGTTCGCGCACCTTCGCGAGGTCATACCGACGGCTGCCTAGCCGCTTCATCGCGTCAGCCGGCGGCCGCGCGCCGAGGATCAAGAGCGAATCGTACAGATACGCCATCTCGCGATTGCGCTCGAAGTAGCCCTTCGCATAGGTCGGCAGCGATCCGATAGCGACTGCCTCCAGCGGTCCGCGCCCTCCTGCGCGGATCTTTTCCATCATGGCGTTCATCTCGGGTGTGAAGATGCCGCCGGGCGTATCTGCCATCACCATCGCGGCGACGCGCTCCGGATGCTCTAGGGCGTAGCCGACAATCGTCCATCCACCCATCGATTGGCCGACTAGCACCGCCTTCTCGATTTTAAGATGATCGAGCAGCGCGCCGAGGTCGCTCGGATGCGCATCGCAAAAGCTGCCGTCAGGATCGGGCGAGAGCCCGAAGCTGCGCTGGTCGACGGTGATGCAGTCGAACCATCGCATGAAGTACGGCATTTGCTGCCACCACGACAAATGATTCCCACCGAGTCCGTGCAGGAAGATGATCGCGGGACCGCTGCCGGCGCGCTCATAGTAGAGTTGGAATTCTCCGATCGGGACGCGGCCGGGAATGAGTCGGGGTTCGGTTGCAGTGTCCATCGCGGTTGCCTCGAGGCGGAATCTACCACCCTCGCGCGCCACGCTCCAAATATTCCTCTTCCGCGGCTGAGCTTGTGAAACCGCACGCTGGGAGAGGTCGAATGACGATCATGCGATGCATGTCGTCGTTCGAGTGAGCGCCGGCGGCGCTGCGCCGCTGGTGTTGGAGTCACACGCACTCATTTCGGTCGCAAAAATTGTGCGGTGTCCTATAATCCGCGCATGGCACCTCGAACCGTGATGATAGAGTCCGCGATCAATGGCAACGCGCCGCGCGAGCTGAATCCGAACCTGCCCTATTCGCCCGAGGAGATCGCCAACGATGCGATCGCGACTTCACGCGCCGGCGCCGCGCTCATCCACTTTCACGTGCGCGATCCGCAGACCGGCAAGTGGGTGCAGGATGTTCCCTATTACGCCGAGGTTTACAAGCGCGTTCGCGCGGTGTGCCAACCGCTGCTGTGGCCGACCTTTCCCTTCGATGGTACTCCGGCCGAGCGCTTCAGCCATTTCGTCGCGCTGGCGAAGGATCCCGCCACCAAGCCCGACCTCGGCGCGGGCGATATGGGCTCGGTGAACCTCGCCACCTACGATCGCCGCACGCATAAACTTCGTGGCGAGAAATTCGTCTATCAGAATAGCTACGCGACCTGTCGCTACTTCCTCGAGACCTCGCGCGAGCTGGGCCTGCGCCCGACGCTGCAAATCTTCGAGCCGGGCTTTCTACGCGCCGCGCTGGTCTTCCTCGATATGGGACTGCTGACAGAGCCGCTGATTCTGAAGTTCTACCTCGGTGGCGAGGAGCAGAACTTCGGCCTGCCGCCGACCATCAAAAGCCTCGAGGCCTACCTCGAAATGATCAAGGGCGTGCGATGCAACTGGTTCGCCGCCACTCTCGGTGGCGACAACTTGCCGCTGGTGCCCGCGATCGTGAGCCTCGGTGGTCATGTGCGCGTCGGCCTCGAGGATTATCAATACGCGCGCGCCGGTCAGCTCTCGAATCCGCAAATCGTCGAGCGCGCCGCCGCGACCATCCGTGCGATGGGCCACGAAGTTGCGACCGTCGCTCAGTCACGGGAGTTGCTCGAGTTATAGCCCACGCACTCTTTCCCGGTCGCTTCTCTCGCGTTGCGAGAGAAGCTGGCCGTCACGGTTCTCGCTATGGCTGCGATGCGAGAACCGTGACGGACTGATGAGAGCCGGTCGCGCTGCGCGACCGGTGGTGAAGTACCACATGCCTCCTTTTCGATGCGCTTTGAGGGCATGAAAGGGGCTACACGAAGTAAATCCACGGGTCGCAAAATCCCGCGCGCGTCCTATAATCCCGCCCATGGCAGAAGCGATAGACCTTACCGTCGAATACGGCGACGTCCGCGAAGAAGAGCAGCTCGACTGGCCCAAGCTGATTGCGCATCTGCGCGAGCAGAAACTTCCCGGCGCCGATGCGCCCCTTGAAATCAAGCAGTTTCGCGGCGGCTCCTCCAACCTCACCTACCTGCTTCGCTTCGGCGACCAGGAATGGGTGGTGCGCCGGCCTCCGTTCGGCCCGCTGCCTGTGGGTGGCCATGACATGGCGCGCGAGTTCCGCGTCCTCTCGCGCGTGTGGCAGTCCTTTAAACCGGCGCCGCGCGCGATGCTCTTCTCTGACGACGTTTCGATCATCGGCGCGCCGTTCTTCGTGATGGAGCGCCGCGATGGGATCGTGTTCAAGAATCGGCAGCCAGTTCCAGCCGAGTTGGGCGATGATCCGGCGACCTTTAAGGCCATCTCCGAGGGCTTCATCGACACCCTCGCCGATCTGCATGCGGTCGACTATGAGAAGATTGGTCTGGGTGGCCTCGGTAAGCCCGCGGGATTCGTCAAGCGTCAGATAACCGGATGGATGCAGCGATGGGAAAAGGCCAAGACCGAAGAGGTCCCGCTGATGGACCGCCTCGGTGCCTGGTACCTCGAACACGCGCCGGCCGAGCAGGCGCCGACCATCCTGCACAATGATTTTTACCTCCACAACCTCATGCTCGATCGTACCAACCCCGGGCAGATCAACGGCGTGTTTGACTGGGAGATGTCGACGCTCGGCGATCCGATGATCGATCTGGGCATCGCGCTGGGTTACTGGCGCGAGCGCGTCGATGTCGAGATCGTGAAGCTCGCGGAGATCGAGCCGCATACGTTCAAGGACGGATTTCTCTCGCGCGCCGAAATGGTCCAGCGCTATGCGAAACGGACCGGGCGCGACGTCGGCAGTTTTCCATTCTATCTGTCGTGGGCGCTGTGGAAGAACGCAACCGTCGTGCAGCAGATTTATGTGCGTTACGTACGCGGACAGACCAGTGACCCGCGGTTTGCTACCTTCGCGCCCCACCCGCCGGCGCTCGCGCAGGCTGCCGCGAGGTACGCCGCGCAACTCGGTTTCAAGAACTAGATGAAGGACGAGACCATTGCGGTCGTTGCGGGACGCGATCCGAAGGCGCATTACGGCGCGGTCAACACGCCCGTCTATCGCACCTCGACAATCCTGTTCGAGACCTTCGAGGATTTTGCCGCCGGGGTGCACGATCCTGCCAATTCCAAATTCATGTATGGGCGCATCGGCACGCCGACGTCATCCTCGCTTGAAGATGCGGTCGCTCAACTGGAAGGCGGAGCACATTGCCGTCTCGCGCCCTCGGGCCTCGCCGCGATAACTACCGCGCTACTGGCGTTTCTCTCGGCGGGCGATCATCTGCTGATGACGATTGGCGCGTATCACCCGACCCACAACTTCTGCGATTCGATACTGAAGCAGTTCGGCGTCGAAACGACCTACTACGATCCGCACATCGGCGCCGACATCGGGAAGTTGATTCGTCCGAATACCAAAGTGGTTTTCGTCGAATCGCCCAGCACCGCGCTTTTCGAGGTGCAGGATATTCCGGCGATCGCGGAAGTTGCGCACGCGCTCGGCGCAATCGTCATGATGGACAACACCTGGGCCTCGCCGCTTTATTTCAAGCCGTTCACGCATGGCGTCGACGTTTCGATCCAGGCCGCGACTAAGTACATCGTCGGACATTCGGACGCGATGCTCGGAACCATTACGACCACGGAGGCAGCGTGGGAGACGGTTAAAAATGCGCATCGGCACCTCGGCCAGATGGCCGGTCCCGATGACATCTACCTCGCGCTGCGGGGACTCCGCACGCTCGCCGCGCGTCTACCGCTGCATCATCGCAACGGCCTCGCGCTTGCGAGTTACCTCGCGACCCAGCCGGAGGTCGAGCACGTTTATCATCCCGCGCTGGAAGGCGATCCCGGCCACGCGCTGTGGAAACGCGACTTCCTCGGCGCGTCGGGCCTGTTCGCCTTTCGCCTTAAGTCGTGGGTGACGCGGGAGGCGCTCGCCACCATGCTCGAAACATTGAAACTGTTCGGGATGGGCGGCTCATGGGGTGGCTACGAAAGCCTCGTGTCGCCATTCAGACTGAAAACCTATCGCGATGTAGCCAAGGATCAGGATCGCTGGGTGGTCCGCGTGCACGCCGGTCTGGAAAACGTCGAGGACCTGATCGAGGACCTCGATGCCGGATTTGCGAAGCTCGCCTCCCTGAAATAAACCTCTCGCCTTCCATTCGGCGTCGGCATTATAATGCATGCCGTGGCCAGACCCGGATTGATTCCAGCGACCTCGCGCGCCATTGGCAATGGTGGTGTCGCCGCGACTCCGCGTCGTGCGAAGACCAACGACGATCGCTATTTGAAGACGCTCGGCGCGCGGGTGCGTGATGCGCGCTCACGACACGGGATGTCGCGCCGGATGCTCGCGCACGATTCCGGGATCTCGGAACGCTATCTCGCCGAGCTGGAAAGCGGTCGCGGCAATTTTTCCATCGTGCTGATGCGTCGTCTCGCCAAAGCGATCGACGTGCCGGTTGCGGAGCTCGTTAGTGAAGAGGCGGCCCGGCCGGTCGAATACAAACTGTTGGTCGAGAGGATCGGCCGGCTCGACACCGATGAACTCACTGAGGCTTCAACGATTCTCACCAATCGCTTCGGCGATCGCATCGGCAAAGCCGAGCGCATTGCGTTGATCGGATTGCGCGGCGCAGGCAAGACCACGCTCGGTGCGATGCTGGCGAAGCGCCTGGGATGGGAATTCGTCGAGATGAGCCGCGAGATCGAAGCCGAAGCTGCGGTCAGCGTCGAGGAGATCTTCGACCTCTGGGGTCAGGCCGCCTATCGCCGCTACGAGCGCCGCGCGCTCGAACGCATCATCATCGGCAGACGCCGCGTGGTGCTCGCCACCGGAGGTGGTTTGGTGTCGGAACCCGCGACCTTCGCGCGTTTGTTGGATTCTTTTCATACAATTTGGCTACAGGCCTCGCCCGAAGATCATTGGGATCGCGTGATTCGCCAGGGTGACCATCGCGTCGAGGGTAGCGGGGACAGCGAGGCGCTGGTCGACATGCGTCGCATTTTGGCGCAGCGCGATCCGTTGTATCGCAAAGCCGACGCGCAGCTCGATACTCGCGGCAAAACGTCGCGGCAATCGCTGCAGGAGCTGCTTTCGATTGCGCGAGACCGCGGCATGAATTATAGTGCAGCATCCGCCAACCGGAGCGACTCGCGATGATCGATTTTCGCACCGAGCCTGCAAAATATCGCCACTGGAAGCTCAGCTTCGATGGGCCGGTCGCGACGCTCGCGATGGATGTCGATGAGAATGGCGGCCTCGCGCCCGGCTACGAACTGAAGCTGAATTCCTACGACCTCGGCGTCGATATCGAGTTGAATGATGCGGTCCAGCGGCTGCGCTTCGAGCATCCCGAGGTTCGCACCGTAATCATCCGGTCCGGCAAGGAGCGCGTATTTTGCGCGGGCGCGAACATTAAAATGCTCGGTCAATCGAGTCATCCGCACAAAGTCAACTTCTGCAAGTTCACCAACGAGACCCGCAACGCTATCGAGGATGCCACGCACAACTCGGGTCAGTTCTATATGACCGCTGTGAGCGGCGCCTGCGCGGGAGGCGGTTACGAACTCGCACTTGCGACCGACTATATAATGATGGCCGACGACGGCTCGACCAGCGTTTCGCTGCCGGAACTTCCCCTGCTCGCGGTGCTCCCCGGCACCGGCGGACTGACGCGGCTGGTCGACAAACGCGGTGTACGCCGCGACCGCGCCGATTTTTTCTGCACCACCGAGGAGGGCGTGCGGGGCAAGCGTGCGGTCGAATGGCGCCTAGTCGATGAAGTGGTGCCGCGCACCCAGCTCCTCGAAGCTGTGGGGCGCAAGGCCAAGGATTTCGCGGCGCGCTCCGATCGTCCGGCGGGTCAGCGCAGCATCGTGCTGAAGCCGCTGGCCCGCAGCATCGAGGGCGATCGCGTTCGTTACGTGCATGTGGGCATCGAGATCGATCGCGCCAACTCCGCGGCAATCCTTACGGTTCAGGGGCCGGCGCACATCGCACCTGCTCGACTAGAGGATGTGCTCGTCGCGGGATGTGATTTTTGGCCACTCGCAGTCGCGCGTGAGCTCGAAGATGGGATCCTCCATCTGCGCGCGAATGAAGAAACCATCCACACCTGGATTTTTCGCACCGAGGGCGACATCGCCAATGTTCGATCTCATGACGCGATGTTGCTCGCGCACGGCGACCACTGGCTGATCCGCGAGGTCCGCCTGTACTTGAAGCGCGTGCTGAAGCGCATCGATGTGAGTTCGCGATCATTGTTCGCGCTTATCGAGCCCGGCTCATGCTTTCACGGTACGCTCCTCGAACTGGCGCTCGCTGCCGACCGCGTTTACATGCTCCGCGGCAAGCGCGAAGGCGATGAACTCCCGGCGGCGACGATCGGGCTCAGCGAGATGAACTTCGGCGTGCTCCCCATGTGCAACGGACTCGCGCGTCTGCAAAGCCGCTTCCTCGGCGAGCCGCCTCGAGTTGAAGAGCTGCGAGGCTGTATCGGCGCGGCGATCGATACCGAAACCGCTGAACAACTCGGGCTGGTGACCTTCACCCCCGACGACATCGATTGGGAAGATGAAGTGCGCCTCGCGATCGAGGAGAGAGCCGCATTCTCCTCCGACGCGCTCACGGGGATGGAAGCGTCACTGCGCTTCGCCGGTCCCGAAACTATCGAGTCAAAAATTTTCGCGCGCCTGTCGGCATGGCAGAACTGGATTTTTCAGCGCCCCAACGCGGTCGGCGAGAAGGGCGCGCTCAAGCTTTATGGCACCGGCCAGCGTCCTGAATTCGATCCGCGCCGCGTGTGAGCAATGGAGATCAAATGTCGATCAATTATTCCGAACTGATTCCCAACAACGTGAACCTGTCCGACGATCGGCGTCTGCAACGGGCGCTCGAGGCGTGGCAGCCGCACTACCTCGATTGGTGGCGTGAGATGGGTCCCGAGGGTTTCCAGGGCTACGATGCGTATCTGCGCACCGCGACCTCGGTTGATGCCAAAGGGTGGGCGACATTCGGCTACCTCAAGATGCCCGACTATCGATGGGGAATTTTTCTCTCGGCGCCGGAACCCGACCGGCGCGTTGCATTCGGCGAGCACAAAGGCGAACCGGTCTGGCGCGAGGTTCCCGGCGAGCATCGTGGAGTGCTGCGCCGCCTGATCGTTACGCAGGGAGACACCGAGCCGGCCTCGGTCGAGCAGCAGCGTTATCTCGGCAAGACCTGCCCCTCGCTGTACGATTTACGCAACCTCTTTCAGGTCAATGTCGAGGAGGGGCGTCATCTGTGGGCGATGGTCTACCTGCTGCACGCGTTCTTCGGCCGCGATGGACGCGAGGAGGCCGAGACGTTGCTTCAGCGCCGCTCCGGCAGCGCCGACAACCCGCGCATCCTCGGCGCCTTCAACGAGAAGACCCCTGACTGGTTATCCTACTTTATGTTTACTCATTTCACCGATCGCGACGGGAAGTACCAGCTCGCGAGCCTCGCCGAATCCGGATTCGATCCGCTCGCGCGTACCTGCCGCTTTATGCTGACCGAGGAGGCGCATCATCTGTTCGTCGGTGAGTCGGGCATCGGTCGCATCGTGGCGCGCACCTGCGAGCTGATGAAGCTGCACGATACCGATCGCGTCGGCGAATACGGCGGCATCGATCTCGCCATCATCCAGAGGTACATCAACTTCCATTTTTCGGTGTCGCTGGATCTGTTCGGATCCGAGCTTTCGACCAACGCCGCGACCTATTTCACCACGGGACTGAAAGGCCGCTTCAAGGAAGAAGATCGCGATGACGATCATCAGCTGGCGACAATGACCCGAACCGTGCTGAAACCAGAAGGAGGCACGATCATCGAGAGCGAGCAGCCTGCGCTGGTCGCGCTGAATGAAGCGTTGCGCGACGCCTATATCGCGGATTGCGAACGCGGGCTGGCGCGATGGAACAAGATCGTTCGCGAAGCCGGGGTCGACTGCGAGTTGAAGCTGCCGCATCGCGGTTTTCATCGCGCGATTGGTGAGTTTCGCGGCGTCAGGGTGACGCCCAGTGGAGAAATCATTTCGGAGGACGAATGGCAGCATCGTCAATCGGAATGGCTGCCGTCGCAGGCGGATCGCGAATTCGTCGGATCGCTAATGAATGCAGAGACGCGGCCCGGTAAGTTCGCGGGATGGATCGCGCCGCCAATTCGTGGGATTAATCTTCAGCCGGTAGACTTCGAGTACGTCGTCCTACCGCACAACTGAAAAGCGATCGCGAGGTATTCCAATGGGCGCAACAGAAAACAAGCAGGTCATCACCAACATGTTCGCGGAACTCTCCAAGGGTAATGGGGCCGCGTTTCTCGATACGATGGCGGACAACATCAAGTACACGCTCCAGGGCAGGACGAAGTTCTCCGGTACCATGAACGGCAAACAGGAGGTGATGGCGAAGCTGCTGGGGCCATTGGGCGCCGCACTCGAAGGCGGCATCGCGCTCACGCCCTACAACTTCATCGCCGATGGCGACTATGTGGTGATGCTGGCGAACGGCAAGGCGACGACCAAAAGTGGCAAGCCCTACAACAACAGCTACTGCCATGTTTTCCGTATCGTGGGTGGGAAGGTCACCGAGATCAACGAATACCTCGATACCGCGCTGGTTGACGAAGCTTTCGGCAAGTGAGCCGGTCCGAACTATAGTTTAATCGGCGTAGGGAATCGGTTCTGCTGCGATCAGAGGAGACTGACTTATGGCAAACCAGCCGCGAATGCTCGAAGGATATCGCGTTCTCGATTTTACCCAGTTCGTCGCCGGCCCGACTTGCACCCGGCTGCTGGCCGAGATGGGCGCCGAGGTGATCAAGCTCGAGCTCGCGCCGAGCGGCGATCGCGTCCGCGCCGGAGGCCTGAAGTCGCAGGCGCCCGAGCATAAGGACTCCAGCCACAGCACCTACTACCTTCAGCACAATCATTCGAAGCTCAGTCTCGCGATCGATCTGAAGAAGCCCGGCGCGCGCGAGATCGTGATGGCGATGCTCCCGAACATCGATGTGGTGGTCGAGAATTTCGCGCCTCACGTCATCGACCGCCTCGGGTTCTCTTACGCGGACATCAAGAAGGTAAACCCGAAAATCATCATGTGCTCGATCTCGATGGCGGGGCAGACCGGGCCGCTCTCCTACAAGGCTGGCTACGATTTCATCGGCCAGTCGTATGCCGGTGTGACCGACGGCATCGGCGAGGCAGACGGCGCGCCCGCGATGACCACGATGGCGATCGGCGACGTGTCCACCGGCGTCGCGGCCGCGATGGCGGTTGGTTTCGCGCTGCTGCATCGCGAGCGTACCGGCGAGGGCCAGTACCTCGATGCGTCGTTGCTCGACACCTACTTCCATATGCACGAGCAGAACGTGCCGGCCATCTCGCTGCGCGGTGACAAGTATCGTCCGCGCCGCAGCGGCTCGCTTCATCCCGATGGCGGACCGACCGGCTCCTATCGTTACAAGGGCGACCAGTACGTCTTCCTCACCGTGGTGCCGCATCAATGGCCACAGTTAGTGGCTGCGATGGGTATGCCCGAGCTGCTCACCGATCCGCGCTTCAAAGGCGCGCGCGGCCGGCGCGACAATCGCTTCGAGCTGCGCGAGGTCATCGAGAAATGGCTGTCGAGGTTCCCGACGCGTGACGATGCGATCGCGGCGCTCGACAAGGAGCGCGTGCCATGCGCCCCCGTGCTCTCGCTGAACGAGGCCGTCAAGCATCCGCATCTGAATGAGCGCAAGACCGTGCGCTGGGTGCAGGATCCGGAACTCGGCAGAGTCGCGCTGCCGTCGGTGCCGGTGAAGTTTTCCGCCTGGCCGGACAAAACCGAGCTTCGCTCTGCTCGGCTCGGCGAGGACAACGAGCGCGTCCTGCACGAGCTGCTGAAGATGCCCGACGACCAGATCAAGAAGCTCTACGCCGAAGGCATCCTGGTGCGCGACCCGAAGTTGAGTTGAGCGCGTCTATACGTACAGCGACGCGAGGCGCGTCAGCTCGGCCTCGTACTGATCGGGCTTGAGCTGATTCGGCACGCCGATCACGAATCGATGCGTCCCCGCCTTGCGGTATTCCTCGAGGCCTTGCTGCACTGCGCTCCGATCCCCCTGCACGAAGCCCATCGCGGTGATGTCGAGCTTCGCGAAGTCACGCCCGACCGTATCGCATTCGCGGCGTAACTCCTCGAGCTTGCTCTTCAGGTAACCATGCGGCACGCCAATCGGACACCATCCGTCGGCCCACTTCGCGACGCGCTTGAGCGCGTTCTTGTCGAGGCTGCCGATGAGCACCGGCGGACCCGGCTGCTGGATTGGTTTGGGGTTGCATCGGACCGGCGTGAACTTGACGTACTTGCCCTCGAACGAAGCTTCGTCCTTCGACCACAACTCGCGCATCGCGGCGATACACTCCGCGGTCTGGGTCCAGCGCCGAGGAAAATCCACGCCGAGGAGTTCCGATTCTTCCCGCAGCCATCCGGCGCCGATGCCGAACAGGAAACGCCCATTGGAGAAGGCGTCGAGCGTCGCAACTTCCTTCGCCGTGACGATCGCATTGCGTTCCGGCACGAGGCAGATCCCGGTAGCCACTTTGAGTGTGGTCGTCACCGCGGCGGCCATGCTGAGCGCGACGAACGGATCGCACATCTGCGAGTAGACGTTCGGAATCGGACCCTTGGTCGAAGGGAAGGGCGTCTTGGGATTGACCGGTAGAATCGGATGCTCGGGAATCCATAGCGACTCGAAGCCCAACTGCTCGGCCTTGCGCGCGAAGGCGGCGGGATTCGCGGTGTATCCGGTAAATGGCATCAGCAATCCGATCTTCATATATCGATAACCTATCTGTTAACAGTAGTTGACTTATAGTTGGCGTGACCCCGCTATCCTGCGAGTCCGGTCAGTTCGCGCAGGTGAGGATGGCCGATTGGCTGGTAACTGTAAAGAAGCGCGCGGCGGTCCGCATCGGAGTGGTTGGGCAGCGATCGATGGACCAGGAACGGTCCGAAAAGCACCACACTGCCGGCCGCCACCTCGAGTTGCAGCAACCGCGAGTGATCGTAAGTGAGCGGATCGATTTCCAGCCCGCCGAGACCGTCAGTTGCCCGGCGCGCTTGTAGACCTTCGCGATGACTGCCCGGCACCACTTCGAGGCAGCCGTTTTCGACGGTGGCGTCATCGAGAAAGATCATCGCGGTAACGACGCGAGCCGCGATCTTTGTCAGATCGGCCCAGTAGGGGAAATCCTGATGAAGAATGATCTGGCCGCCTCTGTGCGCGCGCTTCAGGGTCAGCTTTTCCGTGAACAGCGCGATCTCGGGTTCGCCGATCGCATCCTTGCAAGGATCGATGAGGCGCGGGTCGACCGCCAATCGATGGAGCTCCTCATTTAGGTGCGCGAAAGATTCCAGGGCTTGCACCAAATCGGGGTTGTCTGGTTCCCATTTGATGATGGTTCCCAGCCGCCGTTGAATTTCGAACATGTAGCTGCCGAGGCTATGCTTGGTGCGGCGTTTTTCGGCGAGAAGCTGCTGCACCAGCGTCTCGCAAGCATCGACCATCGCGCGGATCTCGGCAGCATCGAAAACCTCTCGACGCACCACGAAGCCGCGCTCGTCGAGATCGGCGCGCTCGCGGTGGTCGAGTCTGAAAGATTGGCTCATCGATAGCTCGCTAGCACGGCGCTCTGAAGGCGGCGTCATTTCTCCATGGTTCATTAGCGAAGACTCTAGGATTTGTCTCGGTTATTTGGGTTTGTTTTTGCGAATTTTTGATAGCGAGGTGGTCGGCCGGCAGGCGAAGAATCGGCGAACAAATGGGTTTGTTTCCGCGATTTCTCTTCTCTTCGTCCCTTCTCTCGCTTTTTTCGCGAGAGAAGGTGGCTGGCGCGTTGGTCGTTCCTTTTCTGGCGACCGACGTGCCAGACGGATGAGAGCGGTCGCGCTCCGCGACCACCCGGTGGAGTACCACCACCTCCATTAAAACCCAGCAATTCCGCGGATAAAGTGGGTTTGTTTTTGTACTCTCGGCATTTGAACAGCATGCCTGTCGTGGTCCTTCGCGAGGGACGCTCAGGACCACTGCTCGCGATGCTCGCAGTGGGTTTGTTTTTGCGATTCTTTGATCCGTCCCCTCCCTCTCTGAGGGAGGGTGGATGGCGCAGTTCATGCGGATGGCTGCGAAGCATGAACCGTGACCGACGGATGAGAGCCGGTCGCGCTTCGCGACCGGCGGTGGAGTACCACCTGCCAGCATAAGAACGCAGCAATTCTGGGCATAAAGTGGGTTTGTTTTTGCATTTTCCATTTCGTCGCCAGAGCCACCAAACGGCTGCGGCGCCCCGTTCAGGGCGCCGCGAATCGAATCATAGCACATATCGCCTGGTAGAGGAGTACTCGGTTCCGACGGCGGCGCTTCGCGAGAGGGGCATGCGAAAATTGAAGCGTTGCAGCGGAATCCAGAGCTGAGGACCCTCATCGGCCCGTCACCGTTTTCGCATCGAAGCCATAGCGAAAACGGCGCCGGACCACTTCCCCCGTCATTGGGGGAAGGGTAGTCAGGACAATCCAGAACGTATAGCAAGTTGCTACTTGTTCGTCGGCATCGCGAAGTCCGCGCCGAGGCGATGTTCCGGCCAGCGCGCGGTCACCGTCTTAAGGCGTGTGTAAAAGCGCACCCCTTCCAGGCCGTGCATCGCCATGTCACCGAACATCGAGTGCTTCCATCCGCCGAAGCTGTGAAACGCCATCGGGACCGGAATCGGCACGTTGACGCCGACCATGCCGATTTGCACGCGGCTGGTGAACTCGCGCGCCGCGCCGCCATCGCGGGTGAAAATCGATGCACCGTTACCGTATTCGTTCTCGCTGATGAGCCGAATGCCGGCTTCGAGGTCGGGCGCGCGCACCACACAAAGAACCGGTCCGAAGATTTCGTCGCGGTAGATTTTCATCGCGGGCGTGACGTGATCGAAGACGCATCCGCCGACGAAGAAACCATCTTCGAAGCCTTTGACCTTGAGCGCCCGGCCATCGACGGCGAGCTGCGCGCCTTCCTTGATGCCCTGATCGATGTAACCACGCACGCGATCGAGGGCGGCGCGTGTCACCAGCGGTCCCATCTCGACGCCGGTCTGAGTGCCGGGACCGATCTTGAGCGCCTCGACCCGAGGCTTCAATTTTTCGATGAGCGCATCGCCGGCGGCGCCAACTGCAACCGCGACCGAAATCGCCATGCATCGCTCACCGGCCGATCCGTATGCGGCGCCGACCAGCGCATCGGCCGCCTGATCGAGGTCCGCATCGGGCATCACCAGCATGTGATTCTTCGCGCCGCCGAGCGCCTGCACCCGTTTCCCGTTGGTCGCGGCGGTCGCATAGATGTAGTTCGCGATCGGCGTCGAGCCGACGAAGCTGACCGCCGCGATGTGCGGATGCGCGAGGATCGCATCGACGGCGCGCTTGTCGCCATGCACCACGTTGAAGACGCCGTCGGGCAGACCCGCCTGCTTCAGCAGTTCGGCAATCATCACGCTCGCTGATGGATCGCTCGGCGACGGCTTAAGAATGAAGCTGTTACCGCATGCGAGCGCGACCGGGAACATCCACATCGGCACCATCGCCGGGAAGTTGAAGGGTGTGATGCCCGCGCACACACCGAGTGGCTGGCGCATCGACCATGAATCGATGCCGCGCCCCACCTGCTCGCTGAATTCACCTTTGATGAGATGCGGAATGCCACACGCGAACTCGACCACTTCGAGACCGCGAGTCACTTCGCCGCGCGCATCGGAAAGCACCTTGCCATGCTCCGAGGTGATGATCGCCGCGAGTGCGTCGGCATGCTTCTCGATGAGGTTGCGGAACTCGAACATCACGCGGGCGCGGGCGAGGGGCGGTGTCGCGGCCCATTCGGGGAACGCTTGCGATGCTGCTTTGGCGGCGGCATCGACATCGGCGGCGGTGCCCATACAAACTTTTCGCGCGAGGTGACCGATGGCGGGATTGAACACCTCGCCGAGGTCGTTGTGGTCAGCGTGCACCTTCGCGCCGCCGATAAAATGCGGGATGGTATCCATGCCTCGTTTTCGCGCGAAAGATGGCTGCCCGCAAGCCGGTGCTTGAAACCGCCGCCAGTGGGGGTCAATCTTGCCTGGAAAATACATGGAAGCTGACGCTGTCCCATGCGTTGTGAATCCCGATGAAGAGCATCAGCAGCGTCGCCGCGCCGACGCCGAACAGCGCCTCACGCGTCTGCGATTGAGCGAAGACGGCGGCGAGGGCCAGGACGGTATACGCCAGCAGCGGCAGCGCCGCGTGAAACAGCCAGTCTTCGAACACCGGCGTGTATACCGTCTGCCGCAGCATCCGGCGCGCTACGATCAGCGCATATACGACGCCGCCCGTGCCGATGATTCCCCAGACTGTGGCCGCGGGCACGATCGATGGCCACGGCACCACGACCAGCGCCGACAAAATCAGCGCGGTGCTGAAGTGCACGACGGTCGGGGTCCCGAAGGCGGCGTTGCCGTCGGCGGTGCGCGGCGTGGGCCGTTGCGCAATCAGGGTCACCATCACGAACTGCAATCCGATGAGCGTACCGGCGGACGAACCGACGATGGCATAGAAGCTGTTCCATTTGGCGAGTTCGGACATAGGGAGCAAACGGGAAGTTATAGTCCATGGTGCTGACGTCGCAACCGGACCTGCTTGCGGACAGGCGCGACTTTCAATTGCTCAGATGCGGCCTTTTGGGCTAGGAATAGGGGTCGAGCACGAACCCAATCAACTCGATGACCATACCCCCACGGAGTGGATGGAAACATGGAGAACGAAGGACCGAAAGAGAATCCGACGCATCAGAAGCCCGAGAAGCCGATGTCAACCAATTACTCGGCGGCGCGCCCCAAACAGCCGCGCCCGCAGGAGTACTACGAGGACATCAAGCATAAGTTCGCCGAAGAGCGTGACCTGCGGCTGAAGTATCGGCCCCAGGGCACCAAACAGTTTTTCACCGATTTCGACGGCACCCCGTTCGAGCGCTACGAGGTCGATCCGTTCGTCGAGGCGGTGAAGCCTCGCGAGGCGCTCAACGATACGGTCGAGGTGTTGTTCATCGGCGGCGGATTTTCGGCGCTGTTGACCTCGGCACGTCTGCGCGAGGTCGGGGTCGAGAGCATCCGCATCGTGGAGCGCGGTGGTGATGTCGGCGGGACCTGGTATTGGAACCGCTATCCTGGCGTGGCCTGCGATGTAGTCGCGTACGACTACCTGCCGCTGCTCGATGAAATGAACTATGTGCCCAAAGACCACTACGCGAAGGGGCCGGAGATCCTCGCGCACTGTCAGGCCATCGCGCGCAAGTACAATTTGTATGAATTGGCGGTCTTCCAGACCACGATCACCTCGACGGTCTGGAACGAAGAAGAGAAGATGTGGCACCTCGAGACCGATCGCGGCGACCATATGCGCGCGCGCTTCGTGATCTGCGCCAACGGCACGCTCTCCAAGCCCAAGCTCTCGAAGATCAAGGGGATGGAGAAGTTCAAGGGCTATTCCTTCCACACCGGGCGCTGGGATTACGAATACACCGGCGCGGATTTGACCAAGCTGAAGGACAAGGTGGTCGGCATCATCGGGACCGGCGCATCTGCTGTGCAGGCGATACCTAAACTCGGCGCCAACGCGAAGGAGCTTTACGTATTTCAGCGCACGCCGTCCTCGGTCGATATCAAGGACGATTGGGCGACCGACCAGGAGTGGGCAAAGAAGCTGAAGCCGGGATGGCAGGCCGAACGGCGCGCCAAGGCGAAAGCCGCGCCGGGCATGTTCGACCAGATGCGGACGGAACACGAGTCAGTCAGCCGCGAGGAAAAAATCCGCCGCCAGGAGAACGCCAACATCGACTACATGATGCGCATCCACAAGCGCATCGAGGAGATCGTCAAGGACAAGGCGACCGCGGATTCGCTCAAGCCGTGGTACATGTTCATGTGCAAGCGGCCGTGCTTCGACAATGACTACCTGCCGACCTACAACCGGCCCAACGTTCATCTCATTGATACGCACGGCGAAGGCATCAACGAGATCAACGAAGACGGCCCGGTGTTCGAGGGCAAGACCTACAAGCTCGATCTGCTCATCTACGCGACCGGCTTCGAAGTGCAGAAGACCGGCATCTACAACAAGATCGTCGGCGAGCAGGGTCTGGACCTGAACGACAAATATCGCGAGGGCATCCGCACCCTGCTGGGGATTCATACCGAAGGCTTCCCCAACATGTTCATCATGGGAGGCTACCAGGCATCGTTCCAGTTCAACCTGACCGACATGCTGCAGGCGCAGGGCGACCACATCGCGCAGTGCATCAACTTCGCGCGCGAGAATGGCTACGACGCCATCGAGGTGACGCCGGACGCCGAAGAGTTCTGGGTCCAGGAAGTGATCAGGCATCGGGGCAAGACCACCCGCAACCAGGACTGCACGCCGGGATACTATAACTTCGAAGGCGAGTTCCAGCGCCGTCAGGATGGCAACTATAACGGCGGCTTCAACACCTACTGCAAACACCTTGATGAGGTGAGTGCGCATCCGCAGGAGCACTTCACCTTCAGCAAGGATTAGGCGATCGCGCTTAGGACGGGCGGGGCCTCGGCGCCTCGCCCGTTTTTATTTCTCCGACCTGGTGGCCTGCACCTTTAGCGCGACCCCATCGGCATAGGTCACGACGACACGTTCTCCACGGCGCAGCGAGTTGGTATCGACATTCTTGTCGGCGCGCAGATCGACGACTTTGCCGCTGGCGCCGGCGCGCACCGAAAACAATCCTGCCTTGGTGTCGAGCTTGGTAACTCTTCCCGTGATGGTTTGGGCTTGCGGCTGGTTTGCGCTAGCCGTAGTTGATTGGCTCAGGGCAGGAGTGGCCAGCATCAGAAAAATGACGGAAGAGGACAGTAGTCGCGCGAAGAGGTTGCTCATGGGTGGATATTCGCAAATTCATCGGCGCCGCGAAACTGCGCGGGATAGAGGAGTCGCGGCGTGAGATTGCACCTCATCGATGGGACTTATGAGCTCTATCGCGCGCACTTCGCGCCGCGCCCCGGGCATCTGGCCCCGTCAGGCAACGATGCCAAGGCGACGGTCGGCATCGTGGAGTCGCTGCTCTCGCTGCTGAATGACGCGCAGGAAGCTGTCAGTCACATCGCGGTCGCGTTCGACAATCCCATCCGGTCGTTCAGGAATGATCTTTATGCCGGCTACAAGAGCGATGAGGGTGTTCCGCCCGAGTTACACTCGCAATTCGACGCCGCCGAGGACGCTGTTCGCGCCATCGGCATAGCTGTGTGGTCGATGGATGAGTACGAGGCTGACGATGCGCTCGCTACCGGCGCGCGTCGCTTCCGCGATGAGGTCGAGCAGGTCCGCATCATGACCCCCGACAAGGACCTTGGCCAGCGCATCCTCGGTGATCGAGTGGTGCAGGTAGATCGTCGGCAAAGGAAGGTGACCAATGAGGCTGCGTTTCGCGCGGAGCGCGGATTCGGGCCGCATAGCATGCCGGACTTCCTCGCATTGACGGGTGACAGCGCCGATGGCTTTCCGGGATTGCCCGGCTTCGGAAAGAAAACCGCCTCGATGCTGCTCGGCGTCTACGAGCACCTCGAGGACATCCCTACCTACGCGATGAACTGGAAGGTGCAGCCTCGCGGCGCGCTGCAGCTTGCGACCACCTTGGCGGCGCATCGTGATGAAGCATTTCTCTACCGAAAGCTCGCGACACTCGTCGATACGGTTCCACTCAAAGATTCTCTGAAGGACCTGGAGTTTCGCGGTGTTCCCAAGGCGCGCTTCGAGAAATGGTGCGATGACCTCGGCGTCGCGAGGCTTAAGACCATGCCGCGCCGCTGGCGATAACTCCGCGTCTATTTGGCGGTGCGCAGAGCAGCCTCCGCGCCCACCCGGAGGCGGCCCGGTCCCGTTTCGGGCACCATATAAAATCCACCGACCGCGACCAGCGCGAAGACCAACGAACCCACCATCACCGCTTCGAGGCCGAAGCGCCCGGCCAGCGCTCCGCATATGAACGGCGACAGGAACGCTCCCGTGTATCCCGCGGCCCACACCACGCCGAGTCCACTGCCGGCCTTGGTCGGAGTCATGCCGGGTAGTTCCATTACCATGGTGAGCAAGGTCGGCAGCAGCGCCGACGATCCGACGCCGATTAAGATCAGCGATATGCGAATTGCTGCGACGCTGGTGAAGGTCACCGAACCGAGGCATCCGAGGCCGAACAGGATCTGCATTGGGTAGGTGAACGGCCGGCGCCTGCCGAGCGCGCCGGTCATCACCCCGGCGCCCGCCGCCGCGAAGACTCCCGCGAACGGCACCAGCGCGGTCATGCTTCCCGCTTCCTCCAGCGAGAATCCGCGGACAGTATGAAAAAATTCCGGCAGGAAGGCGCTGTAGAGCTGGAATACCCACATGCCTGAAGCGAGCGCGACCGCGATGACGCGGATGTCGCGCATGCCCAGCACTTCGCGCATCGCACCCGCATCCGCCGCATGTCCGGTAGCTTCAGTATGCGAGGGATGCTGCTTGCCGAACAGCGTCCACAGGACTGCAATCGCGGTGACGATCAGACCGTAAGTGAGCAGCACGGTCCGCCATCGCGAGCCGAGCGCGACGTACACCGGACCGGTCACGGCGAAAGCGGCGGTTAATCCAAGAAACGGCGCGACCGCGTTGAGCATGTTCATGTATGGCCACATCGAGTCGTCGAACCATTGCATGACGAGGGTGGCGGGCGGCGCGATCATCACGCCGAAGCCGATACCCTCAATCACGCGGCAGCCGAGCAGCATTGCAAAGCCCGACGCGTAGCCGCTTCCCACCCCGCCGATCGCGAGCAGCCACAGGCCCAGGATGAACGATCGCAGCGCGCCGATGCGTTGCGCGACGAGGGCGCCCGCGAGGGCAAAGATCGCGATGCAAAGCGCGATGACCGAGATGATGAGTCCGGCGGCGCTCAGGTTAATCTGGAGATCCTTGATGATCGGGCCGAGGATAGGCGCGGGCGCCAGCCAGGTCAGGGTCTGGCTCGCCAGCGCAACTATCAGCAGCGCTTCGATGACCCATCGGTAGGGCAAGGGTTTTTCACTGGACGCCATCTTCGCGGTCCTCCTTACAGAGGTCAGTTACCGCTTGTCGTATTAGCCTTGCAGCGCAAAGTCCAGCAGCGGAACTTATTGAAATCAATTTGATGATGCGCTCGGAAGCCGGTTCCCTCGAGGAGAAAAGCGAGTCAATCGACCCTAGGGTTCGTCAGGGGAAGGTGAGCCCCCGAGGATAGAGGTTTGAACGCTCAACGTCGTCAGAGCTAAGTTGGGAGCCACCTATGAGTCCACCGTCCTGCAATCCGATCACGGATCGACGGATCAATGATGTTCTGGATCGGCTACACGCCCGTGCCCGCCGGGAGTTGCCCGGGCTTGCTGTCCACCTGGGGTGGGAGGGCCTGAAGGGGCTGGTTGGTGCGAAAGGGGCCGATGATGCCGATGCAAAATATGTCCGCGACAAACTGATTCCGATCGGGCGGGGCCAAGGCTGGTTGATATACATGTTGTGCCGCAGCCTCGGGGCCCGCAGGGTCGTCGAGTTCGGAACGTCGTACGGGGTTTCCACCCTCTACCTTGCCGCGGCGATGCGCGACCAGGGCGGCGGCGTCGTTATCGGGACGGAAATTGAACCCGAAAAGGCGCGCCATGCGCGCAACCATTTCGCGGAAGCCGGAGTTGCCGATCTGATTGAACTTCGCGAGGGCGATGCCCTCGTTACGCTCAGAGACTGCGGCGGCCCGGTCGATTTTCTGTTGGTGGACGGTTTCCCGTTACTCGCCAGGCCCATCATCGAACTGATGGCGCCTCAACTGCGCAAGGGCGCGACCGTGGTGTGCGATAATGTGGGACATTTCCCCAAATCCTTCGTCGACTATCTGGATTTTGTGCGGCGTCCGGCCAACGGCTTTGTTTCGACTCTCCTGCCGATGAGGGGCGGAACCGAGCTTTCGGTGAAAATCTGATCGAGGCGTGGGGCGACCGGTCGCGCGCAGTGAAAGGTTGACCTCCCGCCGAGCATGCTCTACGCTTTCGTAGGAAAGGGTACGTAAAGTCATGCAGATTTCAGCCGAGATTTCCCAAGGGACCAGGCAGTTGCTGGAACGCTATTCGCGCGCTCATGGGGTGAAGAAACAATTTCTGATCGAAAGCGCACTCCTTCATCACATCCAGGCACTGGAGGAGCTTCCGGCCAGTATTATCATTCCACCGCGACTCGTGGTGAGCGCAGCCAGCGGCCGTAAGATCGCGGCCTTGGTGAGCGGGAGGCAAAAGCCAACGAGTGACCTCGTGGAGCTGATGCGCGGTGGCGCTTGAGGTCCGCCTGCTCGGAGAAACGGACGATCGGAGTTCCTTCCAGTCCGGCGATGAGCCCCTTGACCTCTTTTTCCACGGCTACGCCGGGCAGAACCAGTTCCGCCACCACCTCGGCACCACCTACGTAGCGGTTGAAGGTTCCGCGATCCTCGGTTTCGCGACTGTGACGGTCGGTCACGTGGAAATCGAAAACCTTCCTACAAGCCTACGCAAGAAACTGCCCGACTATCCGCTCCCGATTCTCCGGCTCGCTCGGTTGGCAGTTGACCGCAAAGCTCAGGGAATGGGTGTCGGCGAGCACCTTATGCGCACCGTGTTCTCGCTCGCGATCGAACTGCGCGCGAAGCTGGGCTGTGTCGGCGTCCTCGTCGACACGAAGCCGGGGGCGGAGAACTACTATTCGCGTTACGGATTCGTCGAGCTCGAAGCCACGGAAGGTATGCTTGAGGAGCGTCCAACCCCCACGCCGATGTTCCTACCCACGACCGCGATCGCGAGCGCGCTGAAGGCTGCCCAGCCCAAAAAGTCGGACTAACTGATGAAGCCGAAAAATCCAGCTAAGCCACGGCCGAGGCCGGCTCGTGGTGAAGAAGCATGAGGTGGCTTTCCGGCAGGGCAACCGAAGCATAGGTTCGCCCCTCCAAGGCGCAGAACTCCACTTCGAAGACCCCGGAGGTGAGCGTCTCTACGATGGTCCCCACCTGTCCTCGACGAAGTCCTTTTTCTGGCTCGTCCTGGGTAAGCGCAACGACATCTAATAGTTTCATGTCAGAGTCCACGCAAAATGTAGCAACTCGTCAAGCGCGGAGAGTTCTCACTTTCAAGTGCGATCCAGGCGGAACGCACCAGCGCCCGAGGTCCCGCATACTCGAGCGGGAAATCTATCACATAACGGTGGCCCAATTCGTCAACTTCGCCGACAACGGCATCTTGGTCGCGTGCGGCCGCCAGCAGCCGCTCCTGTACCATATGACATGACTGTCGGCCGGGCCGATTCCCAGCACTGTCCGAAAGACAAGCGCCTTATGGCGACTTTCGGGATGCGCCGCGCTCAAACAATAATCCCGCAATTTCGCGATTTGGACCACCGTTTTCTCGCCATTGGGCAGCTTCACGGTTCAAGGAGCTTAGCGTCTTCCAAGCGCCATCGTAATAAGGTCGCCACCATGCTCCGCGCACGGCCGCGATCTTCGATGGCGCCCGTGATCAGGCCTCGCGTCGCGTGCCTTGGTCAAAGTTCGGTCGAAGTGAACGTGCTGTAAAGGGATTCGACCGCATCCCACGTTATCGGCGCTCGCTGCAGCAGAAGCAATTCGTCGTGACCACATCAGGCTCACTGCTTTCGAGAGCGGACACGCCTGACCGAGAACGCAGCTTGGTGTGGCAGCGAGCGAGAAGAATGCCCCGGCCGGGAATCGAACCCGGACTTGAGGTTCCGGAGACCTCCGTGATGTCCTTTTCACTACCGGGGCGCGCGCGGAATCATGAAGGTATCGTGCGAGGCCGCATCGAACAAGCCGCTCTATGCCTTGCCCTCGCTCCGCAGCATCTCTAGGTGGCGGCGGTCGGCCTCCGGGCGGATGTCGCGAAGCGCAGTCGCCATCTCACGATGGATCCGCTTGTTGGTCGCGAGGAGCTGAGCCCCTGCCAGGTCGAACGGAGTGCCATCCATGTTCGTCACCATGCCGCCCGCCTCGGTGACCAGCAGCGAGCCGGCCGCGACATCCCACGGCTTGAGGCCGAATTCCCAGAAGCCGTCGAGGCGACCGCAGGCGACTGACGCGAGGTCGAGCGCGGCCGAGCCGGCGCGCCGCACGCCCTCAACCCGGGTCATCATTTCTTCCCAGAATGCCAGGTAGAAGCGGCGACGCTCGCGGCGATCGTAGGCAAATCCCGTCGCCAGGAGCGAAGTCGCCAGCGCCTTTGCCTTGCTGACGTGAATCGGCTTGTTGTTGAGCTGCGCGCCCTTTCCGCGACGCGCGGTGAACAGATCTTTATGCAATGCATCGAAGACCACGCCGTATTGAACGCGACCGCGATGCTCATACGCGATAGAGACGCAGAACGCCGGAAATCCGTGCGCGAAGTTGGTGGTGCCGTCGAGCGGATCGATGATCCATCGATGCTCGCTTTTCTGCGCGCTGGCGCCGCTCTCCTCGGCGAGGATCGCATGCGATGGGAACGCGCGACGGATGCTCGCGATGATGATGGCCTCGGCTTCCTTATCGGCCTCGGTCACCAAATCGAGCGCGTTGCTCTTGCGGGTGGTCCTGGTTTTGTTCAGCCAGCGAAGATGGATGCGTCCGGCAGCGCGAGCAGCGCGCAATGCGACCTGTTCGATGTCATCCACGCTTACAAATCCTGTTCTGCTCCCCTTCCCAGCAGGGGAAGGGGCTGGGGGTTAGGTCTACCAGCGCGGGAGTTCGCCGAGCCCGATGCCCAGGGCGTTCTTGCCGATCAGTTCGCGAGCGCGCGCATTCGAGAAGGGATGATTCACGCCCGCGCGCACATCGCGGAAGTAGCGCTCCATCGGGAATTTTTTCAGGTAGCCGTGCGCGCCGACGATTTCCATCATCAGGTCGACCGCGCGGATCGCATTGTTGGTCGCGATATATTTTGCGAGCACGACCCGCGCGAGGCCGCCTTCGCCGGAAAACCTTTCCGGATTCGCTACGTATTCGCGCGCGGTTTCGACGTAGAAGGTGCGCGACTGCACCAGCAGGGCCTGCGCATCGGCGGCGGCGAACTGAATTCCGGGCAGATATTTAATTGGGCGGGGCAACGCCATCGGTTTGAAGCGTCCGGTGAATTCCTTGACGAACTTGAACGCCGCGATCGCGATTCCGGTGTAGACCGCGGCCACCGAGAGCGAGAACCACGTAAAGAGCGATACCGACGCCGCATCGATGGGTCCGATCGGGCGCGATTCCGCCATCGCGATCGCAGGCACCACCACGTCCTTGATCGCGAGGTCGTGGCTCGCGGTTGCGCGCATCCCCATCGCATCCCAGGTCTCGATCAGCTCCAGTCCCGCCGTGCCCTTGGGAATGAGAAACGTCGAAGCGCGCGGAGGATTGGAATCCTCGAGGGTCGCCATCACCATGAACAAATCGATCACCGGCGAGAGGCTGGTAAACGTCTTGCGCCCGTTGAGGACGTAGCTGTCGCCGTCCTTGCGCGCCTTGGTCGCGAAGAGTCCCCAATCGCCTCCGGTTTCGGGCTCGCTGATACCGCCGCCGATGATCTGTTTGCCGTGTCCGATCGCATCCAGGAAAAGCTTCTGTTCAGGACGCTGCACGGCCGAGAGCTCGACCATGCTGCCGAGTCCGAACAGATGCATGTTGATGGCGATGGTAGTCGCGCCGCATCCTTGTGCGAGTTGCTCCTGGCATAACACGTAGTCTTCGAGGTCGGCGCCGAGGCCGCCATTCGCTTCGGGTATCACCAGCGCGCTGTAACCGGTCTCTTTCAGGCGCGCGATGTTCTCAAAGGGAAAGCTGTTGTTGCGATCGTGCTCGGCCGCGCGAGTCGCGAAATCGCTCGCCAGCTCCGTCGCCAAAGCGACCAGTTTTTCACGCCGATGTGACATCTGATTGGTTCCCCGCCCCTGCGAAGTTTGGTTGCAAGAAAAGCACAGCTCTGGAGTTATAGATAATGAAGCGCGCGATTCAACGACCCGCAGTGCCGGCCGCGGTCGCGGCCGTCGCCTGCGCCATCATCAATTGTTGCGCGTAAGGCATCAGCGTCGAGAACAAATCGACCCGGGAGTCGAGCGATTTGCCGAGCCCGCTAAGCAGTCCCATCACGCGGCTGATCAGCAGCACATCGCCGGGAACTTCGACCACGGGATTTCGTTTCAGCTCCTTGGGCAACTCTTCGGAAAATTGCTCCATCAGCTCCTTGTCGGCATAAGCCTTGCCGCTTTTGACCGCGCCGCCCAGAAATGCCTCGGCGAGCGAGACCAGCGTATCGGAGGAGCCGTTGCGAGTGCGGAAGCCGAGCTCGGTGAATGCGCGCACCATCGCGTCTTTATCATTGCTGAGGATGGCGAAGGTCAGGCGCACGATGCCGTCGCGAAAGGCCGGCGGAAAATCCTTGGCGAGGCCGAAATCGAGCAACACCAACTTCGGGCCGGGCTGCACCAGGATGTTGCCGGGATGCGGGTCGGCATGAAAAAAGCCGTCGCGCAAAATTTGCGCGCAGAAAACCTCGGTTAGCTTCTGCGCTACCGCATGCTTGTCGATGCCGGCCGCCTCTAACTCCTCCACGCGAGTAATCTTGATGCCCTCGATGAACTCCATCGTGAGCACGCGGCGGGTCGTGAACTCGCGATAGACCTCGGGAACGATTACCTCGGGATCGAGAGCGAAGTTGTGCCGGATGGTGTCGCAGTTGTCCGCCTCATGCAGAAAGTCGAGTTCCATGGGCACGTACTTGAGCGCCTCGCGCGCGATGATGCGGAAATCAAAGTTGGGCTCGAGCCATGCGAGCACCTTGAGCACAAAGGTCAGATTGCCAAGGTCGGCGCGCACGATGCCATCGATGCCGGGATACTGCACCTTGACCGCACACAGCCGGCCGTCGTGCAGCCGCGCGCGATGCACCTGGGCGAGCGAGGCCGAGGCGATCGGCGTCTCGGCGAATTCGCTGAAAACGCGATCCAGCGGTTTGCCCAAATCGGTCTCGATGCGATGCTTGATCATCGCGAATGGACGCGGCGGCACCCGATCGTGGAGTCCCGCGAGCGTCGAAACCCATTCATCGGGGAGCAGATCGGCGCGCGTTGCGATGAACTGCGAGGCCTTGATCAGCATCCCCTCGAGGCTGATGGCGGTATGATAGAGCGCCTGCGCTGAGCGCAAATCCTGGCGCCGATAGAGTTCGTCCTTGTTCGCGTCGCTGATGTAGCGAGTCCAGAGCTGCGTGGCCTTGTAGCCGCCATAAATGCGAGCGGCGAGAGCGACGACCGAGGTAAATCGCCGCGCGCGTTCGACGAGACCAGGATCTTCAGTGGTTTCTGGAAGCGCAGGTATAGAGGGCTCGGTACTACTCATGAAGCGAGGAACTCCTCGCAAAATTCTAACGGATGTAAGGTAGCGAGAGAAAGCGCGTGAGCGCCGGCCCGACTAGGCGAACACCACGCGAGGAAAATAGAACGCGACCACCCAGTTCGGCATATCGACAATCTCGCTGATCCGAAGATCGCCGCATACCGAGCAGAGCAAATACGCATCGATGACGCTCATCTTGTAGCGTTTCGATAACAAATCGATCATGCCCGAAACGGCCGCTCTCGCTCCTCCCATCAGATCGGGACCGATGCCGGTGGTGACCTCGTACCCGTCGGCATCGAGATAGCGGCTGACGGGTCCCGCCGTGGTGTAGCGAGGGAAGGGCAGATTCGCGCTCTTGATGAGATCGAATTTCAACGCCGCAGCGATCGGGCTCTCGATCGCGGTTCCGCAGACCTCGCCGTCACCCTGCGCCGCGTGCGTATCGCCGACGCTGAACAGTCCGCCCTTTACTTCCACCGGCAGATATAGTTCGGCACCGGCGGAAAGATCGCGGATGTCCATGTTGCCGCCGACGCGGCGCGGCGGCACGACCGAATGTTGCCCAGGCTCAGCGGGCGCGAGACCGATGGTGCCGCAGAAGGGCTTCAGCGGCACGCGGCCGCCGGGGCCATACATCGCCGGCGCCATCGAGGCCACATCATATTTCCAGATGTGAAGATGCGGCTCCTTGAATTGATCCGCGAGCAGCCCGAAGCCCGGGATATTTCCCGTCCAGCCCCATCCGGATGCGGTGAACTCAAGCATGGTGACCTTAATCGCGTCGCCGGGTTCCGCGCCCTCGATGTACACCGGGCCCGTCACCGGATTGACCTTGCCGAAGTCGAGATGCGCGAGATCGTCCGCTTTTGAGGCCGTAGTGATCTGGCCGCCTGACGCATCCAGCGGATGGAACTCGATCGTCTCGTCCGGTGCGATGCGCATGACCGGCGGGTTGGCATTGTTCCATCCGAGATGACCCTGATGCGCGTGGAGCGTGTGATCGGATTTCATCGATGCACGGTGAACCGCAGGCGCCTGATGTGTCAACCGATTCGACTAACCGGCAACATCAAATCACTTTTCCGCTTGACTGTTCCGAGGCACAACAGTATGGTTGGGCGCGAGAAAAGCCACCGAGAAACTACCAATGACGATCCATTCAGTTGACATACTTCTTATGACCGCGACGAAGTCGCGCGGAACCGGCAAGTTCGTTGCCGTAGTCGGGGCTATCGCCGGCTAACCGCAGATTGATAGTGGCTCGAAAAAGCCTTGGGAGCTTAAGAGCCCCCAGGGCTTTTTCTTTTTGGACTCGAGAGAAACGCCAATGAATTTGGCTGAAAATATCGAACCTCCGCACCAAATCAACGGCATCATCCGGCGCTACTACGCGGTCTGGATGACCTATGCGCTGGCGGGCGGATTCCTGTTCGGCGTGTATCCGATCTTTCTGCACGCGCGCGGTCTCAATCAGTTCGAGATCAACAGCGTGCTGGCGATGTATTTCGTCGTGCTGTTCCTGACCGATGTACCGACCGGCGCGTTTGCCGATGCGCTCGGACGCCGGCGCTCCTTCGTGCTCGGCGCGGCGCTGCGAGTGTGCGCGTTCCTGCTCTACTTCACCGCGCATCACTATTGGGTGTTCCTGATCGCCGAGAGCATCGACGGTATCGGGACCACCTTCGGCAACGGCGCCATCGACGCATGGGGTGTGGACGCACTCGACGACGCTGGTTACGAGGGCCTGAAGGACGGGCTGTTCTCACGAATCTCGCAGCTCACCACCGTCGGTTTCATGATCTCGTCGATCGGCGGCGCCTATATCGCCGATATCAATATCGCGTATCCATGGCTGTGCGGCGCGGCCGGATATCTGATCGCGGCGGTGATCGGCGTATCCCTGATGACGGGCGAGAAGAAGCGCGCCTCGGGCGTCGATCTCGCGGGGCTGCCGCGGCAGATCGTGCGGCGCATGGTCGAGGGAGTCAGCGGCGGTTTCAGCAATCGCACCGTGCTGATGCTGAGCGCTGCGGGTGCGATTCAATTCGCCGCATGGGCGCCGTACTGGCTCGAATGGCCGATTCTGTTCAACCAGAGCTACGGCGTCGGCGTATGGATCATCGGATGGATTTATTGTGTGCTCTCGATCGCGCGGATGATTGGGGCCGAGGTGGTTTCGCGCATGGCCGCCGATGAGACCTCGCGACCAGGGCGCATCAGCGGGTTGATCTGCATCGCCGGGATTATGCTCGCGGCGGCGGGAATGTTGCAGGGTCGTCCGGGCATCGCGCTGGCGTTTCTGTTCGTGATGAACATTTGTACCGGGGCGGTGGTGCCGCTGCTGCAGAGCTGGTTCAACGAACAGATCGAATCCTCGCAGCGCGCCACGATGCTGTCGTTCTCGAGTACCTTCGGCACCATGGGCGGCTCGGTTGGCCTGTTCATCAATGGCTTTATCGCGGATCGCGTGGGACTCGCGGCGGCATGGCAATTTGCCGGCGCGCTGACGCTGGCGGCGATCCCGTTTTACCTGGCAATCCGGCCGCGGCTGGCGCGGATCGAAATGGCGGAGCCGGTGGCGAAGTAACGTGATGCATCTCCGAGTGAACGCAGTGAACCATCTCCAAGCGAACGCAGTGAACCATCTCCAAGCGAACGCAGTGAACCATCTCAATGAGATGACAGTTATGGCAACGAAAAAAGCTGACGTTGCGGAGTTGATCGTGATGAGACTGAGCCTGGACGCCGAACGGGCGGGCCAGTCCTGGCGCCATTGCGATCGCAAGACCAAGCTCCCCGATTTATGGCGGCGGCTGCTCGAGCTCAGTCACGACGCGGATCCGAACGTGCGCCATTGGGTGGTCGAGGCGGTTCGCGACGGCTCGCCGGCGAGGTATCGGCGCGTGTTCGTGGGCCGGCTGATGGTGCTCGCGGAGGATTCCGATGCCAAGGTGCGCCGCTCGGCGAAGCAGGCGCTCGATTCGTATCGCAGCGAAGCGCAGCTGAGTTTCTTCGCGCGTGCACGTGAAATGGAGGCATCGAAATAGGTGATGCGGATTTTTCCGGGTAGGGGTCGTTCGCGAACGACTCGCAACGATGTTACGAGGCCGGTAGCTTACCCATGTAGGGAAGTCTCGGGCGGACGGCCACGCGCCGTCCGCCCGTCTGGCCTCGATTCCTATGCGCGGTCGGGCAGGAACGCCGCGGGCGATACCCCAAACCGTTTTGCAAGCGCGAGGAGTTGTGTGGTCTTGAGTTGCCGTTTTCCGCGGAGAACCTCTGATACCACTCCTCGGCTACCAATTTCCGGCAGATCGCCTTGAGTGAGTTTATGTTGCTCCATCAGAAATCGAAGCATGTCGATGCCGGAGACCTCCCGATCGGGATAGTGCTCACGATCGTATGCCTCGATCAGCGCGGTGAGAGTTTCGATGAGACGGTATCGGCGGTCCTTCGGATTGTCGCCGATCTCGTCCATCAATTCGCCCAGTTGTTCCACCGCGGCATCGTATTCGCGCTCGTTGCGGGGAACAACGAACAAACCCAATTCCTCCGGGCTGGTAATCCTGCGCGCGACGCCTTTCATCTCTTCCACTTGCCGGTGTCGTATTCCCGATGAGAAAGAATATCACGAATATAGAGTATCTGAGTGTTGAAGTGGATGGTTGCGATCAATCGGTATTTGTTTCCTGCGATATTGAAGACGTAGTGCGGCACGCTTCTGCCGCGCCGTTTTATCAACACCAAATCAACGGTACCAAAAGTGGCTTTCAAATCGGCCGGATTGTTAAACCGTCCATTCTTCAGGAATCTCAACCAGGCGTCCAAGGGCGCAGCAGCCTCAGGGAATTTTCTGGAGAACTCCCGAAGCCTTCTCGGAGAAATAGGGCGCATGCCCCCCTAGCCGTATCTCACTTTAAGGATGTCACCTAAGGATGTGGTCACATGGTCGGGGGCCACTAGCTCCGAGGGCATGGGTCAGTTACAAAAGAGCATCAGTATATAGATGAGCGATCCAATCGAGTTGGCGAAAGTGGCGGAAGTGGTTAAACCAAAAACCGATAAAATCGAGTTCCCGCGTATCAAGCGGCTGCCGCCGTATGTCTTCGACATCATCGGCAACCTGTGCAAAAAGGCCCGCCGCGAGGGCGAGGACATTATCGATTTCGGGATGGGCAATCCTGACCTCCCGACCCCGCCGCACATCGTGAACAAGCTGGTCGAGGCCGCCACCAAGGCGCCGAACCATCGGTATTCGGTCTCGCGCGGCGTCTTCAAGCTGAGGTCGGCCGTCACCGATTGGTACAAACGCCGCTACGATGTCGACCTCGATCCCGATGGCGAAGCGATCGTGACCATCGGCTCCAAGGAGGGCATCGCGCATCTGGCGATCGCCATCCTCGACCAGGGCGACGTGGTGGTCGCGCCGACCCCCACCTACCCGATTCATCAATATGCGATGATCATCGCGGGGGCGCAGGTGCAGAGCGTGCCGCTGCGCAACGGCGATGATTTCTTCGACGAGCTGACCGCGACGGTCACCCGATGCTGGCCGCGTCCCAAGTTGATGATCCTCAACTTCCCGCATAATCCGACCACTGCGATCGTGAATCTTTCGTTCATGAAGCGGGTGGTCGATTTCGCGCGCGAAAACGGCATCCTGGTGATCCACGATTTGGCCTACGCCGACCTGTGCTTCGACGGCTACAAGGCGCCCTCGATCATGCAGGTGCCGGGCGCGAAAGAAATGTGCGTCGAGTTCTTCACCCTCTCAAAGAGTTACAACATGCCCGGATGGCGCGTCGGCTTCTGCGTCGGCAATCCCGACATGATCGGTGCGCTGACGCGACTCAAGTCGTATTTCGATTACGGAATCTTCGCGCCGGTGCAGGTGGCCTCGATCGCGGCGCTCAATGGACCGCAGGATTGCGTGAGCGAGATCGTCGAGACTTATCGCAAACGCCGCGACTCGCTATGCGAAGGCCTGACGCGCGCGGGATGGCCGGTCGAGAAGCCCAAAGCGACGATGTTCGTATGGGCGCCGATTCCCGAGCCGTTCCGCGAGATGGGCTCGTTGGAGTTCTCGAAATTCCTGCTGCGCGAAGCGAAAGTCGCGGTTTCGCCCGGCGTCGGATTCGGCGCCGATGGCGACGGCTTCGTGCGTTTCGCGCTGATCGAGAACGAGCATCGCACGCGCCAGGCGATCCGCGGCATCAAGCAGGCGCTCGCGAATGCCCCGGCCTCTAAAGTGCGTCGCATCGCAACCGCATAGATTTCACAAGGGATTCGGGGGAGGAGACGGATGGCCGGCGCGAAGTCACAACCGGTGCGGATTGCCCTGCTCGGATGCGGCACCGTCGGCACCGGCGTGGTCAAGCTGCTGCGCCGCCATGCCGCGAACCTCGAACGCCGCCTCGGCGCACCGCTCGAACTGGTCGGCATCGCAGATCGCAGCCTCGAGCCCGACAAATCGATTGGAATCACGCCCGCGCTAATCACCCGCGATAGCGCGGAACTCGTCGCACGTCCCGAGGTAGACATTGTCGTCGAACTGTTTGGCGGTATCGAGCCGGCGCGCAAGCTGATGTTGCAGGCGCTCGCCGCGGGAAAAGACGTCGTAACCGGGAACAAGGCGTTGCTCGCCGAGCATGGCGAGGAGCTCTTCGCGGCGGCCAACAAAACCGGCTTGGCGATTGGCTTCGAGGCCAGCGTCGGCGGCGGCGTACCGATCATCAGAACCTTGCGCGAGGCACTCGCCGGTGATCGCCAGCGTGCGGTGTATGGCATCGTCAATGGCACCTGCAACTCGATCCTGACGACCATGACCGACAATGGCGCCGAGTTCTCGACCGCCTTGAAGGAAGCGCAGGCGACCGGCCTGGCCGAGGCTGATCCGACGCTCGATATTGGCGGGCACGACGCCGCGCACAAGCTCTGCCTCCTCGTTACGCTCGCGTTCGGCGTGTCGCTCAAACCGGAGCAGGTCTATACCGAAGGCATCACCAAGATCACCTCGGCCGATATCGCGTATGCGCGCGAGCTGGGCTATGTCATCAAGCTGCTGGCGATCGCGAAGGATGACGACGGCGCGATCGAAGCGCGCGTCCATCCGACCATGATTCCCCATCGCCACGTGCTTGCGAGTGTCGGCGGTGCGCTTAACGCAATCTATATCCATGGCGAGGCGCTCGGCTCGACGATGTACATCGGGCAGGGGGCAGGGCAGATGCCGACCGCGACTGCGGTGATGGCTGATATCCTACAAATCGCGCGTGATCGGCGGTCCGGCGGCAATGCGCGGCCCCATTCGCTCGGCTATCCGGTTAGCTTCATCAAGCGCGCCCGTGTAAAGCCGATGGACGACGTGGTATGCGAGTATTATCTGCGCTTCATGGCTGAGGATAAGCCGGGTGTGCTCGGCAAGATCGCCTCGGTGCTGGGGCGCAACCAAATCTCGATGGCATCCGTCATTCAGCATGAGCGCAGCGCGGGCAAAACCGTGCCGGTCATCATGCGCAGCCACGAGACGCGCGAGCGCAACCTGAATCGCGCGCTCAAGGAAATCGTGCGGCGCAAGCTGGTCGCGGCGGCGCCCGCATTCATCAGGATTGAGGAGCAACTCTGAGCGATGGCCGCAAAGAAGACGATATCCAATGACGCTTCAGCGCGGCTGACGCGATGGCCTGGGCTCATCGAGCACTACCGGCGCTTCCTGCCGGTGAGCAGCAAGACGCCGGTGGTGACCCTCAATGAGGGTAATACACCGCTCATCGAGAGTATCCCATTGGGAGAACGTCTCGGGCCAAACATAAAGGTTTACTTGAAATACGATGGCCTCAACCCGACGGGCTCCTTCAAGGATCGTGGGATGACGGTCGCCATCTCCAAGGCGCTCGGCGAGGGCGCTCGGACCGTCATATGCGCCTCGACCGGCAATACCGCGGCGTCGGCGGCGGCATATGCTGCCCGCGCCGGACTTAAAGCATTTGTTTTGATTCCCAAAGGCTCGGTCGCGGTCGGCAAGCTTTCCCAAAGCGTGATGCATGGCGCCCGCGTCCTCGAAGTGATCGGTAACTTCGACATTTGCTTGAAGGTGGTCCGCGATGTTGCCGAGCGCGACCCCCAGCGCATTCGCCTCGTGAACAGCGTGAATCCGGATCGCATCGCGGGTCAGAAGACTGGCGCGTTCGAAATTTGTGATCAGCTCGGCGATGCCCCGACGCACCATTTTCTGCCGGTCGGCAACGCGGGCAACATCACCGCGTATTGGGCGGGCTATTGCGAGTACAAGGAAAAAGGTCTGGCGCAAGGTCTCCCGAAGATGATGGGCTATCAGGCGGCCGAATCGGCGCCCATCGTCGTCGGCCATCCCATCGACGATCCGAAGACGGTCGCGACCGCGATCAAAATCGGCAATCCGGCGAGCTGGAAACAGGCAGTCGCTGCGCGTGACGAGTCCGGCGGCATCATCGATATGGTGACCGATGCGGAAATTCTCGCGGCGTATCGATTGATCGCCGCGGCGGGAGTTTTCGCGGAGCCCGCCTCGGCGGCATCGGTGGCGGGACTGCTCAAGTATGGCGCGACCGGTGGCATCAAGCCGGGATCGGTCGTCGTTTGTACGCTCACCGGCCACGGTCTGAAGGATCCCGACACGGCGCTGAAAAATCTCAGCAATACGATCGTGGTCGAGCCCGATATAAATAAGGTCCTCAAGATCATGGAGAACGAATGAAGTACGTCATCATCCATGGCGACGGGATGGCTGATTGGCCGTGCGAGGAACTTGGCGGCAAGACTCCACTCGAAGCCGCGCACAAACCCAACATGGATCTCATCGCGACGCGCGGCACGCTCGGCCTTACCCTCACGATTCCCGACGGCATGGCGCCCGGCAGCGACGTCGGCACCATGTCGATGATGGGATACGACCCCAAGCGCTATCACACCGGGCGCGCGCCGATTGAGGCCGCCAGCATGGGCATTGCGATGGGTCCCGGCGACGTAGTGTTCCGCATGAACCTCGTCTCGCTTCAGTACGAAGGCGGCACGACGGTGATGCATGATTTCACCTCAGGCCACATCACCAGCGAGGAGGCGGCGCGCATCGTTGCGGATCTTCGCGAGCAACTCGCGCGCGACGGCATCGAGTTTTTCAATGGCGTCAGTTATCGGCATCTGATGATGTGGCGCAACGGCGCGCGCAGCACCAAGCTCACGCCGCCGCACGACATCACCGGCCAGAGCATCGAGGGTCACCTGCCTGAAGGTGAGGGCGCCGATCGCATTCTCGCGCTGATGAAAAAGTCGCAGGAGATTTTGCGCGAGCATCCGGTGAACCAGGCGCGCCGCGCCGCGGGAAAAATCGAGGCGACTTCGGCGTGGTTTTGGGGGCAGGGCACGCGCCCCGCGGTGCCGACGCTCAAGGAACGCTTCGGCCTCGAGGGTTCGGTTATCTCGGCAGTCGATTTGGTGAATGGAGTCGGCCGTCTCGCCGGTCTCGAAGTGATCACGGTGCCGGGCGCAACCGGATTCCTCGATACCGACTACGCCGCAAAAGGTCGCTACGGCCTCAAGTCACTGGAGCACAAGGACTTTCTGCTGTTGCACATCGAGGCGCCCGATGAAGCCGGTCACATGGGCCGCGCAGATTTGAAGAAGGAAGCCATCGAGCGCATCGATGAGTTGATCCTCGGTCCAATGCTCGACGGCCTCGGCAAAATGGGCGAGTTCCGCCTCCTGTTGCAGCCCGACCATGCGACGCCGAGCAAGATCAAAACCCATTCCAGCGAAGCGGTGCCGTTTGCGATAATATCTAACCGCTCTTTTGAAAACGTGGGCGCGAAGGCGCGCCGCTATACCGAGGCTGACGGCAAGGCGACCGGCACCTCGCTCACCGACGGCTATCGGCTGATCGAAACGCTGCTTAACCGTGGCGGCGCGATCGAAGCGAACTGAAGAAACAGCTCGGATTTTTCGCGGGAGTCATAAATGGATCGCAACCTGGCCCTCGAAGTTGCACGCGCGACCGAAGCCGCCGCTCTCGCAGCCGCCCGCTTCATCGGTAAGGGCGACGAACGGATGGCGGATCGCGCGGCCTGCGACGCGATGCGCAAGGCGCTCAACTCGATCAACATGGACGGCAAGATCGTCATCGGCGAGGGCGAGCAGGCCGACGTCGACGTCCTTTATAACGGTGAGATGGTGGGGGTAGGCGCGGGTCCCGAGGTTGACGTCGCGCTCGATGCGCTCGAAGGCGCGTTCATCTGCGCGATGGGCGGTCCCAACTCGGTCTCGTGTATCGCGCTTTCGGAGCGCGGCAAAATTCTGCGCTGCCCCGATACTTACATGGATAAAATCGCGACCGGCCCCTTCGGCGTCGGCGTGATCGATCTCGATCGCTCGCCCGCCGACAACCTGAAGGCGCTGGCCGAAGCGAAAAAAGTCTATGTCGAAGATTTGCGCGTCGCGATTCTCGATCGCCCGCGCCATGAAAAATTGATTACCGAAGTTCGCAAGGCTGGTGCGGGAATCAAGCTGTTGTCGGCCGGCGATCTTTCAGCCGCGATCGCGACCACTCGCCCGGAAAGCGAAATCGATATGCTGCTCGGCGTCGGCGGAGCGCATCAGGGCGTGCTCGCGGCGGCCGCGATTCGTTCCGCGGGTGGGGAGATGCAGGTGCGCTTCATGCCGCGCAACGAGGCCGAGGCCGAGGAATGCCTCGCCGCCGGCATCCTCGATTTGAAGCATCGCTACACGCTGCAAGAGATGTCGGGCGATAACGTGATGTTCGCGGCGACCGGAGTGACGACGGGCGACTATCTGCATGGGGTGCGATTTTTCTCCGGCGGTGCAATGACCAACAGCGTCGTGATGCGCTCGAAGACTCGTACGGTGCGCTTCATCGAATCGATCCACCATTTCGACTTCAAGCCGGAGTATTAGAACTATTTTCCGTTTTTTCGGAAGGCTCGACCGCTGGTTGTTTCTTCTTGGGTTTTCGACCGCTTCTCCGTGGTCGAATCTTCAAGCTAAACACGCACCGTCCCCCTATAAATCTGAGCACACGCGATATGGACGCGTGGTTCAACGGACTGTCCTGGAAAGCGATTGCGAAGCATTTGCCGGTGCGCCAGAGAGCGATGCTGTCTGATGGAATTGGACTGCGGCGCCGCTTTGTAGAATTCCCACTGCCCATCGAGAATGGCTTTCTCGCACAGTTTACAGTAGTAAATTCTTTCCATTTTTTTCGTTGGCTACTCCGTCTTCTATTAGATCCGACCTCTCCGTCGCATTTCTCTGTGAGTAACCACGAATGCGATTCTAGCACGTGATGAGTCGCAATCGGACTCCCTCACGAACGTTGACACTCCCGCCTGCAAGTTGGAATGTCGAAGCCGCCATCTCCAAGCGAGGTTTTCATCCGATGGAACTGATCGACATAATTTTTGACAAAGCTCCGATTGCGACACTTACCGTCAACCGGCCGCCCGCGCTCAATGCGCTAAATAAATCCGTCCTCGAACAGATCGCGCAAGTCCTGCGCGAGGTTCGCCACGATACTTCCGTGCGCGTGCTGATCATCACCGGCGCGGGAGATCGCGCATTCGTTGCCGGCGCCGACATCGCGCAGATGTCCAAGATGAGCACCGTCGAGGGGCTGGAGTTCTCGCGCCTCGGCCATCGCGTGATGGGCACCATCGAGGATTTGCCGATTCCCGTCATCGCGGCAGTCAACGGCTTTGCGCTCGGGGGCGGGGTCGAACTCGCGATGGCGTGCGACCTCATCGTCGCGAGCGAGAAGGCGCGCTTCGGCCAACCGGAAATCAACCTCGGGCTGATCCCCGGATTCGGCGGCACCCAGCGTCTGCCGCATCGGATCGGACAGGCGAAGGCGCGCGAGCTGATCATGACCGGCGACATGATCGATGCGAAAACCGCGTTGGAGCTAGGCTTGGTGAATTACGTCGTCGCGCCCGATCAGTTGATGGCCGAGACGCGCAAGCTGGCGGAAAAAATTGCCTCCAAATCTTCGGTCGCGCTGCGCCAGGCGAAGGCCGCGCTGCGCGCATCGTTCACGATGGAAGAAGACGCCGGGCTGCGCTTCGAGCAGGAATCATTCGGGATCGCATTCGCGAGCGAGGATCGCGTCGAGGGCACCGAGGCCTTCGTCGGCAAGCGCCAACCCTCTTGGCGTCATAAGTAGCACCTTCCGTCGTAGTTTTTTCTTTCGTCCCTTCGCTGCGCTCAGGATGGCTTTCGACGATGTCGAAAGCCATTTCTATCGACCGAATGGTCGGTGCTAAGGTAAAACAAGTACGGCTGGACTAAATGGACCTCGAACTGACAGAAGCTCAACGCGGCGCGCGCGATACCGCGCGGCGCTATGCGCGCGAAAAACTCGATAAGGCCGGCGTCGAGACGGACCGGACGCATCGCTATCCCGCCGCGACGATGGCGGACCTCGGCAAGCTCGGCATGCTCGGCATCTTCATCCCTGAGAAATACGGCGGCGCGGGCCTCGACCATGTTGCCTATGCGCTGGTCGTCGAGGAGCTTGCGGTCGAATGCGCCTCGACGGCGGTTATTGTGTCCGCGCATTCGTCGCTCGCATCGTGGCCGATTCTCGGGCTCGGCAACGATCGCCAGAAGGACCACTTCCTGCCGAAGATGGCGACCGGCGAATGGATTGGATGCTTCGCGCTGACCGAACCGCAGGCGGGCTCCGATGCCGCCGGGCAAAAGACCAAGGCAGTGCGCGAGGGCGATTATTACGTCATCAACGGCACCAAAAATTTCATCACCAATTCTCCGCAGAGCGGCGTCGCGATCGTGTTCGCGATGACCGATGCGTCGAAGGGAAACCATGGCATCGCCGCGTTCGCGGTCGAGACCTCGACGCCGGGATGGGCGGTCACGCGCGTCGAAGACAAGATGGGGATTCACGGTGCGCAGAGCGCGCAGCTCAGCTTCACCGACATGAAGGTGCCGCGCGAGAATCTCCTGACCAAGGAAGGCGAGGGCTTCAAAGTTGCGATGAAGACGCTCGACGGCGGGCGTATCGGAATCGCGGCGCAAGCCATCGGGATCGGTCGCGCGGCGCTCGAGGATTCGCTGAAGTACGCGCAGCAGCGCCAGACCTTCGGCAAGCCGATCGCGCAATATCAGGCGATTCAGTGGAAGCTCGCCGACATGGCGGTCGAGATCGATGCGGCCCGGCTGCTGAATCTTCGCGCTGCATCACTAAAAGATGCGGGCCTGCCCTGCACCCGCGAATCCGCGATGGCGAAACTCTTCGCCGCCGAGGCCGCGATGAGCGCGGCGATCGAAGCGGTGCAGATTCACGGCGGCTACGGCTATACCAAGGAATTTCAGGTCGAGCGGTATTTCCGCGACGCCAAAATTACTGAAATTTACGAAGGCACTTCCGAGATTCAGCGCCTGGTCATCGCGACCCAGACTTTAGGGGCTCACTGAAAATGTCGAACAAGCAAGAATGGTTGAAAGGCTCGTACCAGGATGCGAAGGAGCGGCCGATTCGCTTCTCGACCGTCTCCGACATGGAGATCGATCCGCTCTACACGCCACAGGATGTGAGCGGTACCTATGATGAGAAGCTCGGCAATCCGGGCGAGTATCCCTACACGCGTGGGCCGTATGGCTCGATGTATCGCGGCCGCTTGTGGACGATGCGCCAGTTTGCCGGCTTCGGTCTGGCCGAAGACACCAATCAGCGCTTCCATTTCCTGCTCAAGCAGGGCCAGGACGGCCTCTCAACCGCATTCGACATGCCGACGCTGATGGGCTACGACGCCGACCACGAGCGCGCGCAGGGTGAAGTCGGGCGCGAGGGCGTCGCGGTCAGCACCATCGACGACATGATGACGCTGTTCAAGGGCATCCCGCTCGACAAGGTTACCACCTCGATGACGGTGAACTGCTCGGCGTCGGTGCTGCTCGCGATGTACCTGGTGATGGCGGAGCGCAACGGCGTGCCCTGGGAACGCGTCGGCGGCACCATCCAGAACGACATGCTCAAGGAGTTCATCGCACAGAAAGAATGGATCTCGCCGCCCGCGCCGTCGCTGCGCGTCGTCACCGACATGATCGAGTTCTGCGCGAAGAAGGTGCCGCGATGGCATGCGGTATCGATCAGCGGCTATCACATCCGCGAATGCGGCTCGACCGCGGTGCAGGAACTTGCGTTCACCCTCGCCGACGGAATCTGCTACGTCGAGGATGCAATGTCGCGCGGGCTGAGCGTAGACGAATTCGGGCCGCGCCTGTCGTTCTTCTGGAACATCCACAACGACTTCCTCGAAGAGGTTGCGAAGCTGCGCGCCGCCCGCCGCATCTGGGCCAAACTGATGAAGGAGCGCTGGGGTGCGAAGAGTGAGCGCTCGATGACACTGCGCTGTCATGCGCAAACCGCAGGCGCATCGCTCACCGCGCAACAGCCCATCAACAATGTCGTGCGGGTCGCGATCCAGGCGCTCGCGGGCGTGATGGGCGGCGTGCAGTCGCTCCACACTAACTCGATGGACGAGACCCTCGCGCTGCCGACTGAGAATGCGGTGATGGTAGCGCTGCGCACCCAGCAGATCATCGCGGAAGAAACCGGCGTTACGAACACCATCGATCCGCTCGGTGGCAGTTTCGCCATCGAGGCGCTCACCGACAAGATGGAAGCGGAGGCGATGGCCTACATCCGCAGGATCGATGAGATGGGCGGCATGCTGAAGGCAATCGACACCGGCTATCCGCAGCGCGAGATCGCCGAGGCGGCGTTCGCATATCAGCGTCAACTGGAAAAGAACGAGAAGGTGGTGGTCGGCGTCAACAAGTACTCCATCCCCGAGGAAATCCCGATCCAGACGCTGAAAATTGATCGCGACCTCGAAGAGCGGCAGATTCAGCGCGTGCGGAAAGTCAAGCGCGAGCGCAATTCGACCACTCTCAAAGACGCGCTGCAGCGCGTCGCCGAGGCCTGCCGCTCGGGCGAGAATCTGATGCCGCCGATTTGCGAGGCGGTGCGCAACAGCGCCAGCGTCGGCGAGATCTCGGATATTTTCCGTGCCGAGTTTGGCGTCTATACCGACCCAGGCTGGATTTAAATGGCAGACAAACGGCTCCGAATCATTGTCGCGAAACCAGGCCTCGACGGGCACGACCGCGGCGCGAAAATTATCGCGCGCGCGCTGCGCGACGCCGGCTTCGAGGTCATTTACACCGGGCTGCATCAGACTCCGGAGATGATCGCCGAGGCGACCGTGCAGGAAGACGCCGATGCGGTCGGCCTCAGCGTGCTCTCGGGTGCGCATATGACGCTGTTTCCGGAAGTGCTGCGGCTGCTGAAAGAGAAGGGGGCCGACGACGTCGCGATTTTCGGCGGCGGCATCATCCCCGAGGAAGACGCGACCAAATTGAAGCAAATGGGCGTGCGGGAAATCTTCACCCCGGGCGCTTCGACCGAAGACATTGTGAAATGGGTGCATGCGAATGTGCATCCGCGCGACTGACCTTTCGACTACGGAATTCTGATGAACTTCGATATGACAGAGGAGCAGCGGCGCATCCGCGATACGCTGACCGTTTTTGCCGAGCGCGAAATCAAGCCCCATTCCACCGAATGGGACAAGAAGGAAATTTTCCCGCGCAAAGTTTTTGAGAAGCTCGGCGAGCTCGGATTCCTCGGCGTCGCGTTTCCGGAAAAATGGGGCGGGGGAGGCGCCGACACGCTCTCGCAAGTGCTGGTGGTCGAGGGACTCTCGCGCTTCGATGCATCGATCGGGCTCACCGCCGCCGCGCACATGTCGCTGTCAACCGGTCACATTGCGAATTTCGCATCGGACGAGCATCGTGATCACTATGTTCCCGACCTGCTCGCGGCGAAGAAAATTGGCGCTTGGTGCCTGACCGAGCCCAACTCCGGTTCCGATGCGGCCGCGATGCTCACGCGCGCCAACCGGGTCGGCGATAACTACGTCATCAACGGCTCCAAGATGTTCATCACTAACGGCTCCGTCGGTGATGTCTACGTCGTGACCGCGAAAACCGCGCCCGAAAAGGGGCGCGCGGGGATTTCAGCATTCATCGTTGATCGCGGAACTGCGGGTCTCAGTAACGGCAAACGCATCGAGAAGCTGGGGCTTCGAGCATCGGACACCGCGGAAGTGATTTTCGAGAATGTCACGGTGCCCGCCCGCAACCTTATCGGCGAGCTCGGCGCGGGATATTCGCAGGCGATGAAGATTCTCGAAGGCGGGCGCATCGGCATCGCGGGATTCGCGGCCGGCATGGCGCGGGGCGGCTTCGAGGAAGCGAAGGCCTACGCGCTGGAGCGGCGGCAATTCGAGAAGCGCATCGCGGACTTCCAGGCGATTCAATTCATGATCGCCGACATGGCCACGCGCATCGATGCATCGTGGGTGCTGATTTGCCGCGCCGCGCAGTTGAAGGATCAAGGCAAGCCATTCGCGCGTGAGGCCGCGATGGCGAAGCTGTTCGCGTCCGAGGTCGCGATGTGGACGACCACCAAGGCGGTTCAGATTCATGGCGGCTACGGCTACGTCACCGATTTCCCGGTCGAGCGCTACATGCGCGACGCGAAGTTGGCGGAAATCGGCGAGGGCACCAGCGAAGTTCAGCGCATGCTGATTGCGAAGTCGATCCTGCGTGACGGCTATACGCCGGCCTAATCAGTTCTTCGTCGCGATGATAAATAGACAGTCGCCGCGATCGTGGCGATAACTTGCGGCCACTTTCTCGAAGCGGCCCGACTTGATGTCCGCTTCGAGCTGAGCGCAGCCGAGCGCGGTTTCTTCCGGAGTGATGAGCCCCTGCGCGAACGTGGAAATGCCGGCGCGCACTGCGGGATCGAGATAGATTTCCGGCCGGTACTTGCCCGCGTAGAGAAACCAGTCCTGAATGTCTTCAGGAATTTCCCACGGGTCCAGTTTGATCGCGGTAAATCCGGCATGCTCAAGATGTCGCACGATGTCCGCAGCAGGCGGCATCTGCTTGTGCATGGCTGCCATCCCGACCGGGAAATATTCGTTTAGCCAATAACCGCTGGATTGTGGGAGGTCAGCGGTGAAGATAACGAAGCGGCCGTGATCGATCACGCGGAAGACTTCTTCAATCGCGCGCTCCGGATGCTTCATGTGATGAAGGGTGAAGGTTCCCGTCGCGCCGTCGAAGCATCGATCGCGAAACGGAAGCGATTCGGCGTTGCCCTGGATCCAGCGCACGCGATCGCTTTTGAGGCGCGCCTTCGCGAGCATCGTTGAGGTCAATTCGAGTCCATACATTCGCGCGCCGAGCTGTTGCAGCGCGACGGTGTAATTGCCGGTGCCGCAACCGATATCGAGATAACGCGCGCCAGGCCTGAAATTGAGGTGACGCTTGAGGCATCGCGTCAGATCGGGGTCGGCTCTACGAGTGGTGTCGTAGGTACGTCCGATCGCGTCGTAAAGAGCCATGCCCAAGATCTATCAATCTTCGAGCAAACGATCACGAATCTCACTCAGATGTTTTTCGTCGACGCCGATGACGTCGCGCAGGAAAGCGCGGATGCCGCCGGCCGCATCGATAGCCTCGAACACCGGCACCAACTGCTTGGGCTTAAGCGGCGCGGCTGGAAACACCAGGTTGCTCTCGAGAAAATCCTCGACGATGCGCTCGCGCTCGACACCGAGAAGATCCAGCAACATCGCCGCCCCCACCCCGGTGCGATCGCGTCCCGCGGAGCAGTGGAACAGAAGCGGATATACATCAGGCTCCGCGAGCAGCCGATAGAAGCGCTGCCAATCGGTGACCAGCGTCATCACCAGGAACAGATGCTCCTTGCCCTCCTCGCGCGTGAAGAGATCCTTGTTGCGCTCTTCGAACCACACGTCGCCCATCGGGATATGTTCCCAGCGCACCTTCTCGAGTACCGAATCGTGCGGCGGGCCGAGATGGGTAACCTCGACGCGGCTCTGCAGCGTGACCAGCGTGCGCAGGCCGACCTCGTGCAGTGGATGCTCTTCGGGAACGTGTGCGAGGTGAGAAGACCGATAGATCATGCCGCTGCGAACCTGGCGGCCCTCGCGAGTTGGATGACCGCCGAGGTCGCGGAAATTACGCGCCGACACCTTGCGGAGCATGTCGAAGTCGATGATGACTTTCTTTTCGCGCTTGCTGGTCTTTCGATCTTCGTTTTGAGCCAAGACTGAAACCTCTTCCCCGCATGCACGCGCCACGACGCGCCGCTATCAGGCATATATATCGCGGCAGGCAAATTCCCGAAAGCCGCATGTCGATACGCGTGGCTTGATCGATGAGCGTGGGTACGTTATTAGACTGGAGTCTAGTTTCATGGTTGAGTCTATCGATAGAGAGGCATCCGGCCGCGTGACCGCTCTTTCGCGCCGCGACCGTAAGCGGGAGCGTACCCGCGGGGAGATTTACACCGCCGCGATGAACTTGTTCTTACGCCGTGGTTTCGCGGAAGTGACCATCGAGGAGATCTGCGAGGCGGCAGATGTTGCGCGCGCCACCTTCTTCCTGCATTTCCCGAACAAGGAAGCGCTGCTTACCGAATACGGAGTGCGCGCCAATCTGGCGCTCGCCGAACTGATTCGCGGATCCCACGCTAGCGCGACCGCAACCCTTAAAGCGGCGCTCAAAATGCTCGCCGAGCGCGCAATGCAGCAGCCCAATGTGATCAGGCTTCACGTGCGCGAGCTGCTGTCTCGCCCGCCGATGCTTCTCGAATCGCATCAGGAGCGGGAAAATCTCGTTTCGTTGCTCGCGTCGGTGATTGCCCGCGGACAAGCAGGCGGAGAGTTCCGCCGCAAAATCGAACCCGCGCTGGCGGCGGTGGCCCTATGCGCCACTTACTTCGCGCTGATTTATGAATGGGCGCGGCGCGGTGGCAAGCTCGACGTGGAAGGCGCCATCGCGCAGACGCTCGACATCGTTCTCAACGGACTGAGCGACAAGAAAAGCAAACGCTTTTCCTGATTCATTCAAATTTCTGAACGGAGCAACCTGAAATGCCAAAACAACTGCATGCCGTTGTGATCGGCGGCAGCATGGCCGGAATGTGCGCGGCCAGAATTCTCGCGGAACATTTCGAGACGGTCACCCTCGTAGATCGTGATCATTATCCCGAGGGCGCCTTCGAACGCGCGGGGGTTCCACAAAGCCGCCACGTGCACGTGCTGTTGGCGCGCGGGCGCCTCGAATTGGAGAAGCTTTTTCCCGGATTCGAGCGGACAGTTCTATCGCGCGGCGCGCTCGACACCGACTTCGGATGGGACTTTGCTGCGCTTCGGGCCAACGGATGGGCGCCGCGCGAGAAGCAAGGAATCAAGCTCCTGCACGGGAGCCGGGTGTTGCTCGAGGCAGTGGTTCGCGAGTTGCTGCGCAAGCACATCAATGTCGAATTTGTACAAAGGACGCGAATCACCGGGCTGATCACCAATGAAAATCGCTCGTGTGTGCTCGGGGTCAAGACCATCTCAAGCGATGATCGCGAAACCACCGGCGAGATGCGCGCTGACTTCGTCGTCGATGCGAGCGGGAGATCGTCCAAGGCGCCGAACTGGTTGCAGGAAATTGGACTCCCGGCGCCGCAAGAAATCGTCGTTGACAGTCATCCCGGTTACGCCTCGCGATGGTTCCAGGCGCCACCGCCTGAGCAGCGGCCTCGAGAGTGGTGGTGGAAGGCGGCGTGGATCGATCCGAAGATCGGAGAGAATCCGTTCGCAGGCGTGTTGTTTCCGGTTGAGAATAATCGATGGGTCGTAAGCATCGCAGGCATGGGGAAAAACTATCCACCCAACGACGAGGCCGGCTACATGAAGATGCTCACCCGGCTGCGCTCGCCGTTGCTTGCGGAGGCGGTCAAGATCGCCGAGCCGATATCGCCGGTCTATTCGCATCGCGCGATGGCGAATCGATGGCGCCGGTTTGACCAGTGGCCGGCGAGGCTCGCCGGTTTTGTCGCGTTGGGCGATGCCGCGTGCGCGTTTAACCCTGTGTATGGCCAAGGCATGACGACCGGCGCGCTTTCGGCGCTGGCGCTGCGCGACACCATCGTAGGCCTCGGTCTCGATCATCCTGAACTGACGGGCATGTTTTACGCGGCGCAGGCGCAGGTCCAAAAAGCTCCCTGGGGAATGGCGACCGGCGCGGACTTCGCGGTTCCCGGATGTGAAGGAAAGCGAGCCATGTCGAATCGGATCTTCGATCCGATGTTCCGCCTAATCATGGAGTATTCGGCCAACGATCCGATGGTGCGGATCACTTTGGGGAAAGTGATCCATATGTTGCGGCCACCGTCGGATTTGTTTGCCCCGGCGCTGCTGGGACGCGCCGCCTTGAACGTGGCGCGCGGTATGACGAAGCGCAAGCCGGCTGAGATCAGCTATCCCTCGATGCCACCGGCACAATGGCCCAACGTGAGCCCGGCGTAGGAATCTCGGCGCGATTCAGGATTCCGTGATCGATAAGTACTCCCGGTAGGATTCGCAGGTTCGGCGCAGCTCCTCGTTCGAGCCGGTCGCCACCATGGACCCCTCGGAAGCAAACAGGATTCGGTCGCATGCGGCGAGGGTGCCCGCGCGATGCGCCACGATGATCACGACGTGATCGCGCGCGAGGTCATGCAGCGTATGCATCAAATCGGCCTCGGAGCCCGGGTCAAGCGGCGCAGTTGGTTCATCAAGTACCAGCACCTCGGGTTTGCGAAGTAGTGCGCGCGCGATCGCGATGCGCTGCTTCTGTCCGACTGACAATCGCGCGCCGCGCCGGCCCAGCATCGTGTCGTATTTTTCCGGCAACTCTTCGATGAAGTCCGCCGCGCCCGCAATGCGCGCGGCCTCACGCATGTCCGTGTCAGTCGCGTCCGGCACGCCATAGCGAATGTTGTCGGCGATCGAACGCGAGAAGAGCGCCTCCTGTTGAAAAACGAAACCAATACTCCTGCGCAAGAAGTCGAGGGAGATTCGTCGTGAGTCGATTCCATTGATGAGAATTTCGCCCGCGCAAGGTTCGAGAAAACGCGGAATCGAACAGATGATCGTGGTTTTGCCGGTCCCACTAGGCCCGGCTAACGCGGTTAGTTCGCCGGCCCGGAGTTCGAGCGAGATGTCACGCACCACGGGAACCGTATCGTCGTACGCGATCGAGACCTTGCGAAATTCGATGGACGTGATTTTCCCCGGGTTGATATCGCCGCCGCGCGTATGATCCTCGTCGAGGCGATCCAGCACGCTGAAGACCCGTCGCAATCCCGCGATCGGAGTTTGCAGGTTGACCCATGTCGCGCCGAGGTTGCCCATCGGATTCGCGAGCATGCCTCCGTAGGTCATCAACAACACGACATCACCGAGAGTGATCCGCTGGTCGATCACTTCATCGAAGAGGTGATAGAGACCGCTCATGACGAGGAGCAGAATCGGCGGCGTCAGGATTACCACCCAAGCGAGGAGAAAGCCGACGAACTTGAGAGTTGCGACGTAGGACTTCCAGCTCGCGGTGTCGACCGCGCCGGCCTCGCGCCCCTCGGTGCCGTAGGCCTTGATCAGATGGACATTGGCGAGCCGCTCCTCAAACACCGCCATCACGTTGCTGCCCTGCTCGCGCATGACCTGCGAGCGATCGCGAAATACTCGGCTGAAAAAAGCGCCTCCGATCGCGATCAGCGGGAGCAGCAGCGCGCAGCCGATCGGGATCATCGGCTCGTTGGAGAATTGCGCGGTGACGACGATGAACGCGCATACGAACGTTGTGATCGACATAGCCGGCGCGAGCAGGCCGCGATAGAAAACCTCGCTGATGCCGGCGCTGTCGTTCATCACGCGAAAAACCGCGTCGCCGATTTTCTGATCGCCATAAAGCGCGATCGGCGAGCGCAGGAATCGCGTATAAATCGCGGTGCGGAGGTCCTGGTTGACCCGCTGCGAAAGATCCAGCGTGACCCAGGTCTCGAGGAGCCCGAGCAGGCCGTTCCACAGGCTCCATCCATTGTTCGCCGCGCCGCCGCTCGCGCCTGCCTGATCGAGGCCGCCGCTGCCAACCTCGGTGTCGACCGCTTGCGTATCATCGCCGGAGATCCCGGTGAGGATCACGGTGACGATGAGAAACGCGACAACCAACGTCAGCAGCGCGATCCGATCGGTGCCTACCAGCGGAAGCAAAATGCGCCCAGGAATTCCGGTCAGGGGGCGAGCATCGATCACATTGTCGATGATGATTTTCATCGGCCACGGCGTGATGAGGAGCAGCAGCATCGAGGAAACCGCGATCGCCGATTTGAGGAGCACCAGTCGCCGATGTGCCGCGAAAAACGGCCAGCCCTTGACCAGCAGCCGCAGCGCCTCGCGGAAACTCAGCGAGCCGTGCTCAGTCGCGTAGATATCGCGCGCGCGCGAGTCCGGCGAGACGACGGCGGCAGCGGGGTCAGCCATTGGGGGCCTCCGCGATGCGAACTTCGTCGAATGCGCCTTCATCCGCTTCGGTCACATGGCCCTCGGCGATTTGGTAGATGCGATCGGCGAGTGCCGCGGTGCTGCGTCGATGAGTGGCGAGCAGCACGATGCGCTCACGAGGGCGTTCGTCGATCCATTCACGGATGCCGCGCATGACGAGGTTTTCGTTAACCGAATCGAGCGCCGAAGTCGGCTCGTCGAGGATCAGGATCGGCGCGTCGCGCAGAAAGGCGCGCGCCAGCCCGATACGCTGCGCCTGGCCGGTCGAAAGCTTCGCGCCTTTCTCGCCCATGACGGTATCGAGGCCGGCCGGCAGCGAGCGCACGAACTCCGCGAGACCGGCGCGCGCGGCGGCATGCAGGATTTCTTCCTCGCTCGCATCGATGCGACCGTACACGATGTTGTCGCGCAAGGTCGCCGTGAAGAGGGGATTCTCCTGCAGCGCGACGGATATCATTCGGCGATAGTTCTCCAACTTGAGCTCGCGGAGATCATGCCCATCGAGAGCAATGCGGCCTGCGGACGGATCGAAGAAGCGCAGCATCAATGCGATGAGGGTGCTCTTGCCGGAACCGCTGGGCCCCGCGAGCGCGGTGATCTCGCCGACCTTCGCGCGAAAGCTCACCGCGCTAAGGACCGGGGAACGCGTATCGTATGAGAAGCTGACGTTTTCGAATGCGAAATCGCTGACCGGCGGCGATGGGATCACAGCGCCGCTATGGACCTTTTCCTCGGGCAGCTTCGCCATCATTTCGAACACGCGTGAGAGCGCGATACCGACATCCTGCAGCGTTCCCCACATTCGCGTCATGTTGGCCACGCGCGAGCTCGCGCCGGAGAAGATCCACAGCGCGCCCTGCAGAACGCCGAGGGAAAAAATCGCGCGGACCGCGCCCGCCGCGCCGCCATGCAGCACCTGCAACGCGCCGAAACAGATCGCGCCGACGTAGGCCAGCGATCGCAGCGTATAGACGATGACGCGATAGACCACGAACATCATCCGCGCGCGGCGCGCCGCGATGAATGATTCCCAGTTGTCGCGCGCGTAGAGATCGCTCTCGGAGGCTTCGCGGCCGAACGCTTTGACCGCCTTGATCGAGGCAAGCGTTTCCTCGATGCGGGTGGTTGCCTGCGCGGTGGCGACGCGCTCGGCGAGGAATGCGCGCCGCAAGGGTGCCGCGAAGAGCGCGGCGACGATGAGGTTGGCGGGGATCAGCGCCAATGCGATTGCGGCGACATGATAATCGAATAAGGCGAGCACTCCGAGGTTCACCAGCACCAGCGGGACCGCGCGCAAAGGTTGAATGATCAATCCGTTGATGACATGGGGGATCGCCGCCGAGTCCTGGAACATCCGGAAAATTGCGTCGCCGATCTTTTCCTCGGAATGAAAGCGCAGACTCAGCTCTTGCAAGCGCGTGTAAAGATCGACGCGGAACTGATTGGTCATGCGTTGCAGAATCCAAATCCCATACGCCACCAGCGTGAGTGCGTACGGGATCGCGACCAGCGCCATCACCCCGGTGAAAACGCACGCGTGCCACAGAATCAGGTGGCGATCCGCGCTCGGGGGAACGTGCAACATCCACGCCTGAAACGGATTGAGCGGTTTGCCCTGGCCCACCGAATCGAAGAAGACGCCCAGCAGCGCGAGCGCGAAGAGCCCGCCGGGCAGTCCGGGAATTACCGAAAGAGCGAGGTATTTGAGATGCCGCTTGAAGGGACGGATAAAGGGCCACACCCGAGGCAGGAGGCGGAAGATGTCGCGCGAACGAAGTTTCTCGGGTGACGGAAACGCGGTGGCAGCCGCGGCCGCGTGCTCATCGGCAACCGCGATCACGTCGTCGACGGAAGCCTGTCCGTTGGCAATACTCAATGTCCCGCCGCCGTGGAGGTTGCGGCGCCCTGCGCGCCGGACATCTGCGCGCCCGCGAGCGCGAGGATGTTATCTTCCAGCGTGCCGGTCGATTTGCATTCGATGGTGGTGGAATCCTGCCCCAGTCCGTAGATGCCCTGGAAGTCGGCACTCACCGTCATGAAGGTGGTATCGTGCGGGCTTTTGTCGAGCTTGATGGTGAGTGTCACCATCGCGTCGTTGAGTTGGTAAATCAGGTGCATCGGGTCGGTCTGGCACGCCGCAAACTGGCTCCATCGCGCCGAGTCGATACCGGTTTGTTTCGCGACGATGGTGTCGGTCTTCTCGTCGGCGCTGATCAGCGCGAACTTTGAATCGACGCGATCGGAGAAATACGCCTTGAGCGTCTTGAAGACCTCGGGCACGGGTTTATTGATTGGCGCGGAGTGCGGAATGATGCGCGGCGGTTCCAGCCCGCACGCGGTACTCATTGGATAGGAGATCGAAACAAACAGTAGGAGCGCAAATGGGAGCGCCGGCAGTCGGAAATTCAACACGAACCTCGTCCTTACTTTCCCGGGATTGCGCGGCGATCCGCGCCGCAACGATCAAAGATCATATCGGCATGCGAAGTGGCTGGTAAAGCCGCCTCATGCTAACCTCGCGCGCAACTCGGAAAATCGCCAAGAGGAAACCCCATGCCCGCCGTGTTGATCGAGAAGCGCGACCATGTTGCTTACGTAATCTTCAATCGCCCCGAGGTGCACAACTCTTTCAACCCGGAAATGCTCGTGCTCCTGGGCGGCTTCTGGGAGGAAGCGGAAAAAGATGACGAGGTGCGCGCGGTGATTGTAACCGGCGCGGGCAAAGTGGCGTTCTCCGCGGGCGCCGACCTCGGCAAGCTGATTCCGCTGTTTACCGGCGCGCGCAAAGCCGAGGACGAATGGGATAAGAAGCTGCTCGCCAATCGGCGCATCGGTGATATCGCGCTGCTGCGCAAGTACGATTTTCCAAAACCCGTGATCGCGGCGGTAAATGGATTTTGCATCGCAGGCGGTATGGAATTCATCCAGGCCACCGACCTGCGCGTCGCATCCGAGAATGCCAGCTTCGGACTGCAGGAAGTAAAATGGGCGATCATTCCCGCGGCGGGCTCGCTGGCACGACTTCAGCGCCAGATGCCGTACTGCAAGGCGATGGAAATCCTGCTCACTGGCAATCGTATCGACGCGAATGAGGCGTGGCGTCTCGGCCTCATCAACTATGTCGTCCCTCAGGAGCAGCTGATCGCGAAGGCGGAGGAACTCGCCGGGGCTATCGCAGCGAACGGTCCATTCGCGGTGCGCAAAATCAAGGAAGCGGTGCGGCGATGCTCCGGGCGTCCCTACGAAGAGGCGTTCAAAATCGAGGACGAACTCGCGCGCGAGGTGATGCGCACCGAGGATGCGAAGGAAGGACCGCGCGCGTTCATCGAGAAGCGCAAGCCCAACTACAAAGGCCGCTAGCTCGCGCTATGCGCCGGCGAGAGCGCGCATCGTATTGTTCGCGTCGCGCGCCATCGTCGCGCCGGGGCCGATCGGAAATACCACCGGATGAGTCACGCCGGCGGCGCGAAACTTCGCCACGAAATCACGCCCGACCTGCGGCCCGCCGAACGCCGCTATTTTGCGCGCCGAAGCATCGCTGATCGCATTCGGCGCCTCGTCGCGCTTGCCCTCTTTCCACAGCCGCCGCACTTCCGCGAACTCATCCGCCAATCCGTAGCGCGCGAACATCTTATTGTAGGAATCGACGAAGGCGTAGGTCGCGAGCTCGCGCCGGAATTGATCGATCGCTTTCGATTCGTCTTCGGTAATGCACATCCTGATGTAGATGCCGACGTCGATATCGGCGGGATTGCGCCCCGCCTTCTGTGCGCCGGCGTGAATCTCCTTGATCATCGCGGGCATCGCCTCGGGCGGCGAGTAGTTCATCAGGACCCCATCGGCAACTTCGCCCGCGAGCTGCAACATGGGCGCGTTGAGGCCCGCGAGATAGATCTTCGGGGGACGTTTCTGGGTCGAGCGCATGCCGAGGCGAAAATCGCATTTGTAAATCTCGCCTTGGAACTTCGATTTACCCTCGGTGAAGAGCTGCCGCATGATGGTCACGCATTCGCGCATCGCGGTGACCGGCTTCTGATACGACGCCCCGTGCCATCGCTCGACGATCACCGGACTCGATACTCCCAGCCCCGCAATTGCGCGCCCGCCGGAAAGTTCGTGGATGGTCAGAAACGCCATCGCGTTCACGCCTGGCGTGCGAATCTGCATCGGGATAACGCCGGTCGCCAGTTCCGCCTTCGAGGTGTTGACGGCGAGCGCGCCGAGCGTCACCAGCGCATCGGGGCCGGAAACCTCGGCCACCCACAGCGAGGTGTAGCCGAGATCCTCGGCCTGCTGGGCAAATTTAAAACGTTCGGTGGGCGCGCCGCTGCCAATCGAGAGCTGGAGTCCGAGCTTTTTTGGGTCAGCCATAAAGCCTTCTCACTGCGGAAACGATGCGCGATTGTGTAACGATTGGATCGCGACCGCAACATCCGGCGCAAATATGCGAGAGGCGGGAGGATTGCGCTGACCGGCGAAAATTACGAGGCGCCCATTTGAATGAGGATCTTGTGCGCCTCTTCACCGTAGGTGGGGTCGCCCGCCGCCTGATGCAGATAGCGGAGCGCCTGATCGCGATCGCCTTCCTGTGCGAGAATCTCGCCCATTCGTAGAGCGGCCATCGAAGAGTGCGGATCGAGTTCGTAGGCCTTGCGGTAGTAGGGCAGGGCCTCCTTGGTCTTCGGCGGCGAAAACGACATGTAGGCCTCGCCGATATTGATCCATCCGCTCACGGAATTTGGCTGATATTTGACCAGCTTCTGGTAGACCTTGGCGAGGTCGTCGGCATCCTGCTTGGAGTTGTAATACATCCCGAGATAGACGTAGGGCTCCTCGAGGGTCGGATCGATATCGGTGGCCTGCCACAGCAGTTTGACGGCCTTTTCGCTGTCGGTCATTTTGATCGCCGCGTCAACCAGCGCATGCGCCTTGGCGGCATTGGAATCCTGCGCCCGCGCCAACGTAGCCGAAGCTGCAAGGATAAAAGCTGAAAATATGATTGGAAGTTTCTTAGGTCTCATTAGGTCGGCGCGTGGCGGATCATGCCCTTCGTGCCCAAAGTAGAATGCTGGCACGAATTATTGGCGATTCAAAGTTCCCTTGTGCCTTGTGGCTGCGGAGGAAGTCGTCACACCGGATAGCCGGCCGCGTTCAAGGCATCCTCGACCAGGCCGATGGTCTGCGCCACATCGTTGATGACCGCGGCGACTTTCGCGAGGCTGGCGTCCGCGCTATCCACGGTTGCGATGGCATGGTTCAAACCGTTGACGGCATTGGTGTAGTCGGCATTCCCGGCTGACAAGTCCGCCTTAATCGCGACCAGGGAAAGATCGGTCAAGCGCTGTTCCTTCGCCAGCAGGGTCTGCCGATCGGGGCCGTCTGCGAGCGAGTTCGCATAGTCATCAAGCCGCGAAGTGAGGCCGGCAATCTTTTCCGCCATCGCGTGATCCATTGGTGTACTCCGCTGCCGCTTGCGCTAGTTGTTCGGGCCGTTTTGAAACTTATCCAGACCCGCAGTCGCTGCAATCAGGTTTTTGAGCTCAGCAAGATTGCTGTCTTCGCATAGTGAAGCGCGCAGCTCCTCGTGTGCTTTGGGCAAGCTTCTAAGAGCGTTATCTTCCAGGTCCAGAGCGCGATTGGCGTCGCGGAATTCGGAAATGATCGAGGCCGCGATACGATCGATCTCCAGTCGGGCGAGTGACGGCGCAGGAGATTCTCCAGTGTTTTTCTCACGATTGATTTCATCCGCAGCTGCTTGCAAAACCGCGCTGGCCACACTCGGTTGCTTTGCGCCGTTGGCCCTTTGCGACGATTTCGCAATAGTGCGGCGGTTCAAAACCGTCTCGGCGAGCATCGAATTCGATCTGAGAACCGGGAGGGAAGGCTCGTACCATCGAATATCGTTCAGCGCGTTCAGAATTCCCGCTTCTTCAATTATGAACTGAGAGCGGATTTCATCGTTGACCCTTATCAGCTCATTAGTAAGTTCCAGAATTTTGGGCTGGGTCTGAAGCATCACCGAGTTCAGTGCCTTGATCTTCTCATACTCAAGGTAGGCGTGGCCGAGGCCGCTCACCGCCGTCGCAAGATAACCCGAGGCTTCCTTGGCCGACGCACTGGCGGTTGGGAGCGCCTTGAGATTGTTGACACTGGCGCCAAGGGCTTGGGCGCTGGAATCAACATCCTTCTGATAGTCCTTCTCCGCGAAGGCCTGCAGCGTATTCGCGTAATTCTCGAGGACCTTAAGACCCGCGATTCGGACTTCCAGGTCCGGCGTCAGGTCGAAGCTTTCAGTTTTTCCATTGTCGACCACCACTGGAGCGAATGAATTGGCCGTCAGCTTACCCGCAGCGGGGCGCACGCTCATATAGGTGTCCTGAAGATGACCCACACGTCTATAACTTGACTCGGTGCTACCGGCCAGTTTGTTTACCGAAGCGGCGAACGAATCGAAACTACCAGCCTTAACCGAACAGCAGCCCGAGGCACCTGCCATCACGAGTACAATTACCAGTTGCGATCGAAACCGAAGCCTTCTCATGACGTCTCCAATGGACATGCGGGATTGTAGTGGGCCTAGTCTAAATGTCAAGTAGTGTTCCGAATGATGACTTTGCGTGAACGAGGCGCTTGACGATCGCCGTGGTCGGTGGCGAGTAAAATATTTTGGTTAGGTCGCTGGCTTTGTTCCGAGGCTTTGATAAAGCTGGTAGGCGAAAGAGAGGCGGCATCGTCATGATGCATTCGGAAATCCGATGACCGAGCGCAAATTCATCGTTAATGGGCTGAGTCTCAACTGCGTCGACTACGGCGGCGAGGGCCAGCCTCCCATTCTCTTCATCCATGGCGGCTCCGCGCACGGCCATTGGTGGGACTTCGTGGGGCCTCATTTCGTCGATCGCTTCCATGCGCTGGCGATCGACCTGCGCGGGCATGGCGACAGCGAGTGGCCCGAGGAATGGGAATATGGGACGCGCCACTACATTGCGGATATCGACGACCTGATCGAGAGCTGGGGCCTCGGCGCGCCGGTGCTGGTCGGGCATTCGATGGGTGGGCATAACGTGATGGTCTATGCCACGCAGCATCCGGAGAAGCTTCGCGCGATGGTGGCAATTGATTCGCCGGCGGATTATCCGGAGCGCGCGGTCGAGATGCTGCGCGGATTTTCCGAGCGGCCCGGCAAGCGTTTCAAGTCTCTCGAGGAGGCGAAGGCCAATTTCCGAATGCTGCCACGTGAGACCCTCGCGAAGCCGGAGGTTCTCCAACATGCCGCACAGCATACTTTTCGACAGACACCGGAAGGCGAGTGGATTCATAAAATCGATCGGCGCACCACGATTCGCGAGCCCATCAACATCGGATCCGAGCTGGACAAAATCACTTGCCCTGCTCTCTATGTGAAAGTTCTCAAGAGCCCATTTCCCACGTTGGAGCAGGCGCAGAAGATGGTCGCGAAGATGCTGCACGGAAAGCTCGCCGTGCTCCCCGATTCCTACCATCATGCGATGTTCGACAATCCTTCGGGGCTGGTCGCGATCCTCAAAGATTTCCTGCGCGACATCGACTGAAACGAAAGCCCAATGCGTATACTGAAGGGATGAGCGCGCCTCGCAGCCGATTTTCGCACAGCAGCCCGCGCATCCATTTCCTGGAATGGAACCCTGAAGCCTCACGCACGATCATCTTGCTGCATGGCAACTCTGCTAACGCATGGTGGTGGCAATGGGTAGCCGATGAGCTCCCAAGGGACCTGCGACTGCTCGCCCTCGATCAGCGCGGCCATGGCGACAGCGAATGGGTCAAACCTCCCGCCTACAAACCGCATGACTATGCGGCTGATGTTGCGAACTTCATCCGCGAAGAGGTGCGCGACCACCATCCCATTGTCGTCGGCCACAGCATGGGCGGCGTCGTTACGTTGGCCTTCGCGCATCGCTATGCCGAACTCGCGCGCGCAGTGGTTATCGTCGATACCGCGGTGGTCTCGACGCGCGGTCGCGACCGATTCCTGCATCGGCTCAAAGCGTTGCCGACCGTCGTCTACCCGGATCTCGAAACGGCGAAGGCGCGCTTCCGCCTGATGCCGAATGAGGGCGAGATTCACCAGGACCGCGTGTTAGCGATCGCCGAGAAAAGCCTGATGCCGGCCGAGTCCGGCGGCTACACCCTCAAATTCGATCGCGAAAGTTTCTTCGGCGGCGACGGGCTGCACGTTATGGATACCATTCGTGAGCTTCGGCTGCCGACGCTGCTGGTGCGCGCGGGGAAGAGCCGCATCATGACGCAGGAATCATCGGAGGCTGCGACGGCATCGAATCCGCACACGCGGCTGCTGGTGATTCCCGACGCGCATCATCATGTGATCCTCGAAAAGCCTGCCGAGGTCGCGCGCATCATCGCGGAGTTCGTCGATTCGCAGACCTAACCCCCTATCCCCCTTCCCCTGTTGGGAAGGGGGGACCAGAAGAGGGATGGCGCAACTGTGCCATCCGCATTTGCCTGCCAGGCTGCCGATGGTCGATTTATCGGTATCGAGCGGCGCGCCAGAGCGGCGCGGGCGCTAAGCTAGGCCGAATCGCGAGGATTGGGCGGGGCATCGGCGCTCGCGCCCGGAGCTTCGGATGCAGGATTGGGTTCCCTCGCGGGAGAAACCTGCGCATCCGCCGCGACTTTTTGGGTTCGTTTATGTAGAACGCCATCATTTGCCCGATCTGATGCGCGATCAGTCGCAGCCGATGCCGGCCGCTCCTTTGACTTCGCCTTCTCCGGCGCGTCCGCCGCGCCGAGGTAATCCACTTCCTCGAATGCCTCCTCCGACTTCGCTCGTACCATCCGCCGCCGCTCCAGCAACGCGAGGCATCGCGTGATCATCATATTGATGGCGCCCTGGTAGCGCAGAATCGTGTTGGCCGAGGCGTTCGGGATGGTCGGCGCAACCAACCCCGCTTTGCGCAGAAATGCGCCGTCGGCGCGCGCGTTATCGCAATCCTCCATCTTCTGGAACACGTTGCTCTCGTCGCAATCGCGGCTCTCCTCGTTGCCGTCATAACAATTCCATTCGCAATACGCGCGTTCCTGCTCGTAGTCCCATACTTTTGCGAGCTTCCAGTAGCATCCGGCGAGTTGCTGCACGGCCACCACTTCGGTCATGGTGCGTGGCTGATATTCCTGGGCGAAGCCGGCCACGAGTTCATCGAACTCCGCGCGCCTGGCTTCGCCCTCGATAGTCACGTTGAATGCGGCCTTGGCGAGGATGCCGTGGCGCAGCGCATTCAGCGCCGAACGCGCTTTTCCTTGCGGTGTACGCGGGCCGCTCGAGCGTTGCGCATTGGCGCGATTGGCGGCCAGCTTGCGCTCACTGACCGAAGTTTTCGGAGAATCGTTTGATGGTGTGGTGGAATTGATCGTTTGCTGCATAGAGCTCTGCGCCGCGAAGGCTAGAGTTATTGTCCAATGTTGTGGATCGGCGGGCATGATCAGGCGGCTTCCCTAGGTTGATTGTCAGTTGACTGAGCGACCTTTTTCACAGGATCGAGCTGAACTCCATCGACGAACCTTATTCCCGCACGAACAACCGGCAATAGCTGAGCGCCATCGAGATGGCGCCAGCGAAGCTGGGCCATCTCGAGCAGCTTGAATGCCATCAGCAGCCCCTTGGTTCTTGAACCGGCGCCCCTGGTCGCGCGCTCGCGCAAGCGCACGGTGGCGAACGGCGACTCGATAACGTTGGTGGTCCGCAGATGCTTCCAATGCTCGGCGGGAAATTCGAAGAAAGTAACCAGACGTTCCCAATTAGCTGTGAGCGACTCGACCGCCTTGGAGTACTTGGGCTGATACTCCGCCTCGAAACGCGCGCGTGCGGCCTCGCAGTCGGCTCGGCACTCCGCGTACATCATCTCGTGCAACGCGCGCTTGGCGCGGGGCTGCAGCCGTTGGGGCAGCTTGTCGAGCACATTGACGAGCTTATGGCACCAGCAACCCTGCTCGCGGGTCTCGGGCCAGACCTCGCGGGCCGCGGCCCAGAATCCTAGCGCGCCGTCGCCCACCGCCACCACCGGCGCGGCCATCCCGCGCCGCTTGAGCTCGCGCAGCAACGCCTTCCAGCTCTCCGCGCTCTCCCGGTAGCCATCCTCGACCGCGAGCAACTCCTTCGCGCCGTCGGGCCGCGCACCGATCATAACCAGAGTGCAAAGTCGGTCGTCTTCGAGCCGGATATTGAAGTGCACCCCATCGACCCACACGTAAACGTACTCGCGCCCGGCCAGCTCGCGCTGACGAAAGGCGCCGTATTCTTGCTCCCAGCCGGCAGTAAGTCGGGCGATGTTGGTCGGCGACAGACCGGCCGCGTCTGCGCCGAGCAACCCTTCCAGCGCGGGGCGAAAATCGCCGGTCGAGAGCCCACGCAGATACAGGAGGGGCAGCACCTCGGCTACTTTGGGTGAACGCCGCATGTACGGCGGCAGGATCCGGCTGGTGAAGCGCCGGCGACCTCCTTGTTCATCACGGCGCCGGTCATCAATTCGGGGGGCCTTAAGCTCTACAGTTCCTGTCCCCAAGGTTAGCTTGCGCCCCTGGGCAAGGCCGTTGCGCACTACCAGCGCGCGTCCGTGCTCGTCACGCTCGTCGCGATGCCGTTCGACATAATCGTCGGCCTCCGCCTTAAGCGCTTCGATCAACATCCGCCGAGCGCCCTCGCGCGCGATCTGGTCCAGCGGCAAAAGCTCCTCAGTGGCTTCCCTTGCATCCTGCTTCTCGACTACCTTCAGCATCGGTGGCGTCTCCTTCCAACCCGGCTCCCACCGGGGTTCGCGTTGCTCACGCGGAAGGGTACGCCGCCTTTTTCATGACGTCATCGATCCACAACTTTCGGTAATAGCTCCGAAGGCTAGTTAGCCGGCGCGCATGCCGAACGCATCGGGGAGTTGAGCGAGAGGAGTTTGAACGGGAGGCATTAGGGAAACGCACCTCCCGCGAGGAGACCAAGAGTATAGCACTGTAAGCACTGGGTGTACAGGGGCATCAAGGCCTCGGTAAGGAAAAGTCGCATCATCGCGGAGTATGCTGCGTCGCAGACCTAACCCCCTAGCCCCCTTCCTCTACTGGGAAGGGGGGACCGGAAGACCAGGACCGTAAGCTGAGCGCCGAATTCATACGCGCCACCTCACGGCCCCTTCAGCAATACCGCTTGCGCAGATAGAGCTACTTTGCCGGTCCCGTTTGCAGTCGCGTTGAAAGTGGATGAGGCATTTCCCATAAAAGGCGCCGCGAAGTCGCCAAATGCGATCGCGAAACCCTCTTTTGTGGAACTAACATTCGCGCGCGCATTGATCGCGGCCGGTACCGTAATGCGCGGCGGACCCGAGTTCTGCGCGCCATAGAAATATACCTCTAACTCATTGTTGTTAGCCGGCGTCAGCGAGGGTGCTGCTGCGCTCGCCGGTCCGCCAATCGCGGCCGCTCCGGATGACTGGTCCAGCGGTGTACTCGAAGCACCACGCCAATCACCCATCAGAGCAGCGGCAAATTGCCTTGCGAGGCTCCAATCGTAGGAGGCCGGTTCACTTCCACTGGCGACCCGATAATAGAGCCAGGAAGTCAGCCGATGGCTGCCCGAGTCGATCAGATCGTGGCGGATCACGGTCCATCCCGGAGGCGCCATCGGTACGTTAGTAGCAGTCCCGTCAAAGATAACGATTTGCGTAATCAGCACGTCCCCTGGCATCACGCCCGAGGGTTTGCCCACGGTCACACTCGTGACCGCACTTACGGAATCGAACAAGGGGCCCGCGTTCACAAACGTGATCGATGATGATGGCGTTGCAGTCGGGGTCGGAGTGACAGGAACCGGCGTTTGCGTGGGCGTCGCGGTAGCGGTCGTGGTGGGAGTCACAGTTTGAGTCGGAGTCGCGGTCGGGGTCTTCGCACGCGTGGCGGTTGCCGTCGCGGTTGCAGTCCGAGTCGAGGTGGCGGTTGGGGTCCGCGTAGCGGTGCGAGTTGGAGTAGCCGAGGCCGTCGCGGTAGCTGTTGCAGTCGGAGTTGGCGTTGGGGTTTTAACCGGAGTCGCGGTGGCGGTCGGAGTCGCGGTCTTTACCGGCGTTGCGGTTGCGGTTCCGGTCGGAGTCGTGCTTGCGGATGCAGTGGGGGCAGAGGTCGGAGTCGGGGTCGGTGTCGGAATCGCGTCCTGGAACTCATAGGCACCGATGTCGCAATAGCCGTCGGTTCCGCGCGGAAATAAACGCTGATCGGTGGTAACTGGATTGCCTTTTTGGGTCACACAATCGGCGAGCGGGATTGCGTCAATCGCCGGACTGCCGGCCTGCAATGCGATGGTAAGAGTTGGTCCGCCGTTGCTCTGGAGGTTTCGCGGATCCAGCAAAGGATTCATTTTCGGAATAGTGGAGGGGCACGAGGTGCTGGCGAACTGTAGATTCATCCCGTCATCACGGACGTTCTTGCATAGCGTATTCGCCAGAATACTGTTGCTTACGTTGAAAAACGCAGGTCCTGATCGGTTGTCAAGATCGACGACATCGAAGGTCGAATTGACGATTGCAGCTTGACCAGAGGTAAGCGTGATGGATTCGGGAGCGCTGATGGTGCCGAAGAAGGTGCTGTTGATAATCGAGAGATGGCTGTCGCTGGTATTGTCGATGCTGGCTCCATTCTCGCTGGCGTGATTGTTGTAGAAGGTGCAGTCGTTGATATAGGCCTCGCTGTCGTTGGCGACCACTAGGCCGCCGCCGCTGCCAGGATTGGCGGTATTATCATGAACATCCGATTGCCCAAGGTTCACTATCGCACCGCTATTCACAGCTATCGCACCGCCGTTGCCTTTAACCGCGTTTCTAAAAAAGTGCGATTGCGTAATGTTGGCAACAGCTCCGGTGGTTAAAAACATTGCTCCACCGCCGTTACCAGCAGTGTTATCGCGAAGAAAAACCTCGCCGCTTAAATTTGCTAGCGCGTTGTTGCTGAGAAAGATTGTTCCAAGCGTACTTGAATTGCCGAAAATATCGACATTATCGATGCTCAGAGTGCCGCCCTCACTGTAGATCGTGCCATTCCTCGCTTTATTTGAAGTGAACTGGTGCATCATCGAGGTTGTCCCCGAATGAGTGATGATCACTTTGCCGCCATCGTTATAAATCGCGCCACCATTCGATCCGGCGGTGTTGCCGAAGAACAGATAATTGTTCGATTGAATTTCCAGCGTGCCTTTCGGCCCGTTGTAGATTACGCCGCCGTTATCTGAACTGTTGTTAGCAAACTTGGTTAAAAGCCCGCCTGTATCCGAGATGGTTACCGTGCCGCTGTCGTTGTAGATCGCACCACCCTTCTCGTCTGCATGATTGTTCGAGATGAGTGCGCCCTCAATCACGACGGTGCCATTGTTGCGATTGAAAATTGTTCCGCCGAACTTGGGGAATCGAGTCTGGGTAGCTTCGCTGCTAGAAATATCGTTTTCGAAGGTGCAAAAGCCGAAATGGAGATCAGATCTCTGCTCGTCGTCGATAATGAGCACGCCGCCATTGTTGTCGATCATGCTGACGTCGATGCCACCACGGGTACTACCTGTGTTCACCCATACGTTGCGGAACGTGAGAGTCGCGCCGGCATTAACCGTGAAAGTACCCGGACCATATAAAGCAACTACTATACATCCAGCATTAGGAAGGGTTGACGTTGTGATCGTCACTTTGCCGCTGGTGATCGCCGGGAGCTTTTTTTCTACGGCGACGCCCGATCCTACAAGGAATAATTGATCGTCGGCGCTTCCAGCCGCGCAACCCTTGTTCGGCTGGCCCTGGGCGTTGTGGTTCTCGATCGCCTTTTTCAAACTGCATCCGACCGGGAAGTCGTCAGGGCTGTTGTCTACATTGATCGTATTAGCCTCGGCGGTCGCTGCCTGAAGCATAGATAACAAAGCGATGCATAGAAGGATCGTTATAGAGACGAATAGCTTTTTGATCTTCATTGCCGCCCCCAATTGCATTTCTCCGCCGTGAGTTCACAGCGTCGTAGGCGCGATTTCGCTTCAGCGTGCCATTGATTTGCGTCGATTGTGCGGGACCCGAGGACCCTCGAATTGCGTAACAGATTCGTTACGAAGTTTACGGAGTGTGCAAATAAGGCGCTTTAATGCCAAATCGTCGTTCATAGCCCGTATTCCGCTGATTTAGCGAGGTTAAACAAAATAGCAAAGCAAAAGCAAGCGTCGCTAACGGATTCAAGTTTGGACTAACCAGACTACCCGTCTAGTCGAAAAAAAGAGGTCGCGAGGCAATTTGCGCTATTTGCCGCTACGTTTGAGGCGTAGACCCAGATTTAGGCTGCCGTGATCCGCCTGATGACATGTAAACGAGGCATCGGTGGCCGCCCGATTCTGTCTGGTTCCCCTCTCCTGAAAGGAGCGGGTTTAAGGGTGAGGTCTTACAACTCCCGCTCCATCCTCCGATGCGCGATGCCGGCTTCCTCGAACACCTCGCCCACCGGCTGATAGCCATTTTTCAGATAGAAGCCTTCCGCCGTCATCTGCGCATGAAGCACCGCATGCCGATATCCGCGCTCGCGTGCAATGCGCATCAGGAAGAGCAGGACCTCGCGACCGATGCCGTGGGTGCGAAGATCCGGCAGCACCGCCATCCTGCCGATCTTGACCTCGTCCCCGTGCGCAACAAAGCGGCCGCATCCGACCGGTTTGCCATTGAGGAGCGCGAGCGCATGAAACGCGTGGGCGTCGTCCTCGTCCATCTCGATTTCCTCAGGGACGTGCTGCTCCTCGATGAAGACGCGGCGGCGAATATCCCACGCCTGCTTCATCTGCTCGGCGTTTTCGATTGCGACTATTTGTAGACCCGCGACGGTGCCCATGCCCGATTGCTAGCACCTCGCCGTCCATTGGCGGAAGCGTCGGAGCTAACTATGCTGACATCGATGCCGACTATTACCGAGACGATCTACGCTCCCGAACTGGAAGGCGGGACCTGGGTTCAGGGCGGCCCAATTCATCTCAAGGAGCTGCGCAACAAGGCCGTCGTGCTGATCGATTTCTGGGACTACACTTGCGTCAATTGCATCCGCACGCTGCCGTACGTCGAGGGGTGGCATCGGCGTTATCAAAAGGACGGTCTGGTGGTTGTCGGGGTGCATGCGCCGGAATTTTCCTTCGCGCGCGACGGCTCGCACGTCAAGGAAGCCGCCGAGCGCTTCGGCCTCGAATATCCCATCGTGTCCGACAGCGAGTATGCGATCTGGCGCGCGTATTCGAACAAGTACTGGCCCGCGAAGTATCTCCTCGACGGCAAGGGGCGCATCCGCTACTACCATTTCGGCGAGGGTTCGTATCCGGAGAGCGAGATGCAGATTCAGAAAGCGCTGAAGGAACTGAATCCCGCGCTGCCCGATTTTCCTTCCCCGATGGAACCGGTCCGCGATAGCGATCAGCCGGGCGCCGTGTGTTATCGCGTCACGCCGGAACTTTATCTCGGCCACGCGCGCGGCAACTTCGGCAATCCCGAGGGCATCACGCGCGACCAGGCGCATGACTATCGCGATCCGGGCCGGCATATGGAGAGCACCGCCTATCTCGACGGTCGATGGAAGGTCGAGCCTGAGGCGGCCCATGCCGAGGCTGCGGGTTCCTCGCTACGGATGCGCTACACCGCGCGCGAGGTGAACCTCGTGATGGCGCCGGGATCCAATGGGCCGGTGAAAGTTGAGATCACGCTGTCGAGCGGCGAGCATCCCGGCACCGACGTCAAGACTGACAGCGGACGCGCGATGGTAAACGTCGAGCGGCCGCGGATGTATAACCTCGTCGATAACGAAACCGTCAACCAGGGCGCGCTGGAACTGAAGGTGCTCGACGCTGGCCTCGCCATGTACGCATTCACTTTCACCTCGTGCACAGTCGCCTGAATGAGGACGCCGCATGGCTAAAGAAGAAGCGAAAATCGCCACCGATGAGGAAATCGCCACTGCCGCGGATGTCATCCTGCGCGCGAAGTATCCAATCGCGCTGACCGGCGCCGGCATGTCGGTCGAAAGCGGCATCCCGCCATTTCGCGGACCTGGCGGGCTGTGGACCAAGTACGGTGAGCCGCCGATGAATCAGTTCCAGCGCTTCATGGAAAATCCCAAGAAGGCCTGGGAGGAGCGGATCAGCCGTCAAAATGACGAGCTGTTCAAGCCGCTGAAGGTCGCGGAGCCGAATCCGGGTCATCATGCGTTCGCGGAGCTCGAAGCGATGGGCGTGCTGAAATTCGTCATCACGCAGAACGTCGACGACCTTCATCGGCAGGCGGGGCAGAAGGCGCTGGCCGAGATTCATGGCAACTGGAAGCTGATGCGATGCCTCGATTGCGTGGCGCGCTTCGGCTCGGAAGAGATCAGCCTTGAGGTGCTGCCGCCCAAGTGCCCCAAGTGTGGCGGCATGGTCAAGGCCGATACGGTTTCTTTCGGCGAGCCGATTCCGATGGACGTGCTGATGCGATGCCAGGACCATTCGGCGCGCGCCGATTTGGTAATCGTCGCAGGGACCTCGGCGACGGTTTATCCCGCGGCGGGTTTCGCCCTCGAAGTGAAGCAGCGCGGCGGGGTGCTGGTCGAGGTCAATCTTTATGAATCGGAGATCACCGGCTACTGCAACATCAGCCTGCGTGGCGGATCGGCGAATGTGTTGCCGCGGTTGACCAAGGCAATCTCCGAGCGGCGTCGCGCGACGCTCTCGTAATCGCGCCTGCGTTCCCGCATCCGCACCTGCTACAGTTCGTATGCCGAGAGTGCGCCGGACGATCGCTTCGCATCGCGGAGAGGAAAGTCCGGGCTCCATAGGGCAGGATGGCCGTTAACGACGGCGCGGAGCGATCCGCGGAAAGTGGCACAGAAAACAGACCGCCTGAAAGGGTAAGGGTGAAATGGTGGGGTAAGAGCCCACCGGCGCGCGGGCGACCGTGCGCGCATGCTAAACCCCATCCGGTGCAAGGCCAAATAGGAGGGTGAGCGGCCCGCTCACGATCCCTCGGGTTCGGCCGCACGAGCCGGCGAGCAATCGCCGGCCTAGAGGAATGATCGTCGCCCCGAAAGGGGAACAGAACCCGGCTTACAGGCGCACTCCGGCATCCAAGCAAAGAATCAACCACAGAGGCACGGAGACACAGAGGAGAAAGAGGACTCCGATCCTAACTTTGTGCCCCTGTGTCTCTGTGGTTATGTCTGGATTTCTTGAGCGATATTGGCGTGAGGAGACATTGCGCGACGCGCGACAGGGCCACCAGATCGCGCACGCCTACCTCGATTTCGGGCGCGATGGCGACAGTCACCTTCGAGGACAGTTCCCGCACGAATTGCTCGACTCTCGCGATATCGTCGATCGCACGGGCGCGATACTCCTCGAGGAAATCGACAATGCCATTGACGCTCGCCCCATTCGTCATCGCAGTGCTGAGCTTACGGATTGCGTTCATAAGCGAAGGCTCCGTGCCGGGATGCTTCATGACCTCGGACCAGGTCTCCTCATCCAGAAAGCGATTGATGACGATAGCGCTTAGCGTGAGGCCCTCAGCCTCCATCTCGGCGATCAGCTCGCGCGCGCGGCGCAGACGATCCTCTTCTGCGGTCGTGACTAAAATGAAACGCACCTCCGGCGAATGAAGCAGGGTCTCGGTCTTTTGGAGGCGATCGACCATGGCGTCGACTGCCTCGGCGGCGGCCTCGAAGAAGTCGGAGATAGTCGAGAGCACGTTGCCGCCCGCGAAGCGCTCCAGCTCGCGAATCACGAAGCGTGCGGCGGTATTGGCTATTCGCATCGCGAATCGGCCGGCCGAGAGCGACGGGGTGAAGAGCCATCGGGCGGCACGGGAGTCCAGCAGCCTCGCGAGGCGAGCGGGCGCCTGCAGAAACTCGAAGGCATGCGCCGCCGGGGGCGTGTCAACGATCTCGATATCGAACGCTTGCGACTGATGCAGATCGTAAAGTTGCTGGAGGGCGGCATAAGCCTCCGATCCCGCATATTCTTCCGTGAGATTTTTGTAGAACGGGTTATCGAGGATTTTCTTGCGCGTCGCGGGAGACTTCACGAACCGCTCAACCATCGCATCCCACGCCCCCTTCACGTCGAGCTGCATCGCCGAAAGCTTCAAGCCGGCATCGAGGTCGGCGGATCGGAGCGCACTCGCCGAAATCCTGGTCGGAGTCCCGCCGAGGCGGCTCAATCCCAGCGCCTCGCGCAATCGCCGAGCGGGATCAACCGTGATTAATGCGGTATCAAGCGGCACTTCGGCCGCGGCAAGCCCAAGCGCCGCCGCGACCGTCGTCTTACCGACGCCGCCGGTCCCGAGCAGGATCAAAATCGATCCTTTTTTAAGGAAATGCTTCATCGTCGAAATGCGGTCGGCGGTCCTGCGGTGTGGGAAGAAGATAGCAGGCACTTGTTACGTGCGCATCGCATTTGAAACGCGCATGGGGGTAAAATCATAACGCTTCAGGCAGGCTTCGATGCGGTGGTTTCGGAGGTGGTGTGATGGAGTGGATGGCGGTTGCCCCAATAACGGTAGTCGCGGCGTTTCTCGGGATGGTGTTCGGGTGGTTCGTTGCACGGGCCCGCGCGCAGTCCGACGCGGAATCTAAAATCCGCGAAGCCGAATCAATCGCACAAACCGAACGGATTCGCGGCGAGTCGCTGGAGGCTCAGCGGCTGCATTTGCAATCGAATTGCGACGAGTTGCATGAGCGCTTGCGGGTCGCCGAAACCGGATTTGCGGAATCGCGGGCGCGCGCCGAGGAGACCCAGAAACGCTTCGAAGAGGAGCGGGAACTTCTTGCGCAGGCCGAGCGCAAACTAACCGATACCTTCAAATCGCTGGCATCGGACACGCTGCGCCAAAGCAGCGGCGACTTTCTGAAATTCGCCGAGGCGAAGCTCAAAGCGGCGCAGGATCTTGCTTCGAGGGACTTCGAAGCGCGCGAGAAAAAGATTGAGGATATCGTCAAACCGGCGCGCGACTCGCTGGCCAGGCTCGACGAAGAACTGCGCAAAATGGAAAACGATCGCCGCGGGGTCGAGGGCCAGCTCACCGAACAGCTTCGCCATCTCGGCGCGCAGACCGGCAAACTCTTCGATGCGCTCCGGACGCCCTCGGTCCGCGGGCGATGGGGCGAAATCCAGCTCAAGCGGGTGGTCGAGATCGCCGGGATGGTCGAGCATTGCGATTTCTTCGAGCAGGAAATTCAGTCGACTGACAGTGGCCGCTTCCGCCCCGATCTTCGCATCCAGTTGCCGGGCAGTAAGAATGTGGTCGTCGACTCCAAGGTTCCGTTGAAGGCGTATCTCGAAGCGATGGAATGTCCCGATGAGACGACACGCGCGCTCAAGCTGGTCGAGCATGCGAATCAAATCCGCACCCATGTCACCCAACTGAGCTCCAAGAGCTATTGGGACGCATGCAAACCGACGCCGGAATTCGTGGTGCTGTTTCTCCCCGGCGAAATGTTTTTCAGCGCCGCGCTCCAAAGCGATGCGGCGCTGATCGAAGACGCGGCCGCCCGGAAAGTGATCCTCGCGACGCCGACCACGCTCATCGCGCTGCTCAAGGCGGTCTCTTACGGATGGCGTCAGGAGCAACTGGCCGAGAACGCGGAACACATCAGCGAACTCGGGCAAGAGCTGCACGAGCGTGTCGCAACGATGGCATCGCATTTGGCGAGACTCGGAGGCGCGCTCGGCAAGGCAGTCGAGGAGTTCAACAACACGGCGCGCTCGATGGAATCGCGGGTGCTGGTGAGCACGCGCCGCTTCAAGGAATTGGGCGTCGCGAGCAAGAAGGAAGTCGAGGAACTTCCATTTATCGAAATCGCACCACGTAAGCTGCTGCTGGTTGGAAACGGCGACGCCGAGCGCGGTTAGCGCCTACTGCACTTCCGCGTCAGAGGGCGGAGGCGGTTTGAGCTGGCTGCGCTCGCGGCCTTCCTCGATCCAATGCTGCACCTCGCGGCTCTCGCGCTTGAGGAAATCGCCTACCGCTTTCGCGAATCCCGGGTGTGCCATGAAATGCATGCTGCGGGTGAGCGCCGGATCGAAACCGCGCAGCCATTTGTACTCGCCGCCCGCGCCGGGCTCGAAACGAATCAGCCCGCGCTCGATGCAATGCTCGATTCCGGCGTAGTAGCAGACGTTGAAGTGCAGGAACTTGAAATCCTCGAAACATCCCCAATAGCGGCCGTAGAGCACGCCGGCTTTTTCAAGGCAGAAGCTTCCCGCGACCAGCTCCTTGCCTTTGTACGCTAATTCGAATGCGACGTTGCGCTTGAAATCGGTGCGCATCAGCTCGAAAAACTCTGGCGTCAGGTATTGCCGTCCCCAGTAGAGCTTCTCGATGGTCGACAGATAGATCCGATACATCGGCGCGAACAGCGAATCGGGAATCTCCTCACCGGCCAGCACCTTCACCTCGACGCCCTGCTCGACGAGCGCGCCGCGTTCATGCCGAACTGCGGTGCGACGCTTATGCTTGAGGCGCGCCAGGTAGTCGTCGAAAGTTTGAAAGCCCTGGTTGCGCCAATGGTATTGGTAGCCGAGGCGTTCGCGGAATCCGAGTTCGGCGAGCGGCGCGACCTCATCGGCATCGCAGAAAGTCACATGCACCGATGAAAGCTTGTTTTCCGTGCAAACATTGATGAGCGCGCGCCCCAACGCACCGATCATCGATGGCCGATCGACGCCCGGAGCAGTGAGGAATCGCCGACCCGTATGAGGCGTGAACGGCACGCCGACCAGCAGCTTCGGATAGTACTTGATGTTGGAGCGCTGCGCGGCCTCGGCCCATCCGTGATCGAACACGAACTCGCCCATACTGTGAGTCTTCAGATAGAGCGGACACGCGGCGAGGATTTTTTTGCCGCTATCCCGAATGACGAGGTGATACGGCGCCCATCCGGTGTTGCGAGTCGCGCTCCTGGAGGCTTCCATCGCATGAAGCCAATCCCAATCGACAAACGGCGAATCGTCGTCGCTGAGCAGCGCGTTCCAATCCTCGCGCGGAATCCTGGCGATGCCCTCGACCACCGCGACTTCGATCACACCATTTCTGCTTTGCGTCATCCTCGCCTCGGCATCGAGCTTAACAATACTTGATGCTTCTCAAAACTGATTCGGCCAAACCAGTCGTTCAGGAAATTTGATTTGGATGCTCCCTAGACAACGCCTCAGTCTGCTATCCTTATATCTGTGCAAAGCGGAACTGTGACCGTATGAGTTCAGATGAGATCAGACGGCTCGCGATTCGAGTCCTGACGAGCGCGAAGTCTAGCGCAAAGTCCACCGACGGCGACGAAAGCGGCGGCGACGACGGCGGCAGCGGCACCGTCATTGAGCGCAAGACCAAGACGCAAGCGAAGACCAAGCGTCCGCCGATGTTCAAGGTCATCCTTCTCAACGACGACTACACTCCGATGGAGTTCGTGGTCGAATTGCTGAAAACTGTTTTCCACAAGCCTCACGCCGAAGCGACCAAGATCATGCTCTGGGTGCATCAGAACGGCATGGGCGTGGCCGGAGTGTATCCATTCGAGATCGCCGAAACCAAAGTGCACAACGTGGAAGAGCTCGCGCGCGAAGCGCAGTATCCGCTGAAGTGCGTGATGGAAAAGGAGTGAAAGCGCCGCCCCGCGGCGACGCGAACTAGATGGCATCAGGAAATATCATGCTCAGCCGCGAGTTGCAGGTGACCCTGCAGCTTGCCGTGACCGAGGCCGTGAATAGACGCCACGAGTACGTCTGCCTGGAACATTTGCTGTACGCGATGCTGCATGACGTCACCACCAGCAACATCCTGCAGAACTCGGGCGCGGACCTCGAAGAGTTGAAGAAGAAGCTGGCGCGCTACCTTGACGAGCAGGTCGAGCGGATGCCGAAAGGCGAGACTGTGATGCCGCGCTATGCGATCGGCGTGCAGCGCGCGCTGCAGCGTGCCGCGCTTCATGTGCAATCGTCGGGCCGCAACGAAATCAACGGCGGCAATGTCCTGGTTGCGATGTTTCATGAGACCGAATCGCCGGCTTATTTTTTCCTCCAGGAGCAGAACGTCTCGCGCTTCGATGTAATCAATTTTATTTCGCATGGCGTTTCGAAAATCGCAGAGCAGAAAGAAGACGCCGGCGGTACCGAAGAAGCTGAAGGCGAACATGAAGCCGAAGGCGGTGGCGGTGAAGAAGACGGCGATCGAAAAGTATCGCCCTCGAAAGCGCTCAAGACCTACGCAATCAATCTGACCGAGCGCGCCGCGCAGGGAAAAATCGATCCGCTGGTCGGTCGCGAGAAGGAACTCGAACGCGCGATTCATGTGCTGCTACGGCGGCGCAAGAACAATCCGATTTTCGTCGGCGAGGCGGGCGTCGGAAAAACCGCGCTTGCGGAAGGCTTAGCGCTCGCCGTCCACGACGGCAAGGTTCCCGATGCGCTGCAGGGCGTGGAAATTTATGCGCTCGACATGGGGGCGCTGCTCGCTGGAACGCGATTCCGCGGCGACTTCGAGCAGCGTCTCAAAGCCGTCATCAAGGCGGTGGTGGGGAACACCAAAAGGATCCTCTTCATCGACGAGATCCACACTATTGTAGGTGCGGGCTCGGCCTCGGGCAGCACCATGGATGCCTCCAACCTGCTCAAGCCAGCGCTCGCGTCAGGGGATCTACGATGCATCGGGTCGACTACCTACCAGGAATATAAACGATCCTTCGATCGCGATAAGGCGCTCGCACGTCGTTTCCAGCGTATCGATGTCAACGAACCCACTCAGGAAGAGACGATCCAGATCCTTAATGGGCTCAAGTCGTATTACGAAAAACATCACAACGTGAAGTATACGTCGGCCGCGCTGAGGGCATCGGTCGAGATGTCCGCGCGATACATCAACGATCGCTATCTTCCCGACAAGGCAATCGATGTTGTCGATGAAGCTGGCGTCGCCGCGCATCTACGCGGCAAAGGAAAAAAGGAGCCCGAGACCGTCGGGCTGCGCGACGTCGAACGAACCATCGCGCGGATGGCCAAGATTCCCGAGCGCACCGTCTCGGCGAACGATCGTGAGCGCTTGCAGAACTTGGAAGATGAGCTGAAGCAGGTCGTCTATGGTCAGGATCCCGCGCTGCAAGCGGTCGCGCGCGCGATCAAGCTCGCCAGGTCGGGCCTGTCGCATCCGGATAAGCCTGTTGGCGCGTTTCTATTCGCGGGACCGACCGGCGTCGGCAAGACCGAGGTCGCACGCCAGCTCGCAAAAGTGATGGGCATCGAGTTTCTGCGCTTCGACATGAGCGAGTACATGGAGCGCCACACGGTGTCGCGACTCATCGGAGCGCCTCCTGGCTATGTCGGCTTCGACCAGGGCGGGCTGCTCACCGACGCCATCAACAAGACGCCACACTGCGTCTTACTCCTTGACGAAATCGAAAAAGCGCATCCGGACCTGTTCAACATCCTGCTCCAGGTGATGGATCACGCGACCTTGACGGACAACAACGGGCGCAAGGCTGACTTTCGCAATGTCGTACTGGTGATGACGACCAACGCCGGCGCTCAGGAACTCGCGCGCTCGATGATCGGATTCCACGGCGGCACCAGCGGCAGTCCGAAGAATATCATCGACAGAATGTTTAGTCCGGAGTTCCGCAATCGTCTCTCGGCGATCATCGATTTCGCACCGCTGAGCACCGTGGTCGTAGAGCGGGTGGTCGACAAGTTCATCACCGAGCTGTCCGATCGCCTCAAGGCGCAGAAGGTAAAACTCGAGGTGACGGAGAAGGCGCGCAAGTGGCTGGCCGAGCATGGTTACGATCCGAAGTTCGGCGCGCGGCCACTCGGGCGTCTCATCGAAAACGAAATTGCCCGTTCGCTTGCCGACGAGTTGCTGTTCGGGCGCCTCAAGAAGGGCGGCACCGCGATGGTCGACCTCGAAGACGACAAGCTCAGCTTCGCGTACAAGGAGACCCGCGAGCCCGCGCCCGCCAATGCCTAGTTGGTGCGGCTTTCAGGCGCACCACAAAACGCATCTTCACATTTGAGGGCGGCTCGCAAGCCGCCCTTTGCTTTTTTCCCGACGCCGCAGTTGTTAAAGATGATCGCGCGTGAGCGAGATCAAATAGATGGCGCTGGAGTACGAAATTCGCGGCGACAAGCTGCTCTGGATTAAAAACCCTGTCACCGGCGTGATTTCCTACGTCGTTGACCTACGCGGCAAAAGCTTCGCGTTTACGCTGAGTGGCCGCGAGCATCATCCGCCCGATGCCGGTACCCTCGACGATGCCGCGATTCGACATGCGATCGCGACCTGCCCGTTCTGCCCCGGCAACGAGCATCAGACCACTCCCGAGATCTTTCGGCTGACGCGCGACGAGATGCCGCATTGGAACGGAAGTCCCGCCGCGACCGACTCACGATGGATCATTCGCGTCATCAATAATCTGTTTCCGCGAATTCCCTCCGAACTCACCGGCGATCGCAACGAGTCCTACGTCGTTATCGAGGATCCACGGCATTTCATCGAGGCGCCGCGCTCGCACACCGATCTCGCCTACACCGGGGTTTTGGGCGAGGAGCATTTCGTAAAACTCATCGAGACCGACGCGCGCGTGATGGTTCATGCCTTTCAAAACCACGAAGTCAAAGCCATCGCGGTCCGGAAAAATCAGGGCCGTGAGTCGGGCGCGTCGCAGCCGCACGTCCATCAGCAGATCATCGGATCGCCGCGGCCGCTTCCCGCGGTCGCGCAGGAAGCTTCGGCCGCTCGTGAGACGCCCGGCCTATTCAATGAGATGATCGAGCTGTTCGAGCGGCTCCAGTTGATCATTGAGAATCAGCACGGGATCGTCACCTATGCGAGCCCGATCGGTCTGTTCCCGCGCAGTTATGACGTAGTGATGCCGAAGCATCTCGGATTGCTGACCGACCTCGATGAGAAGGAATTGAGTTTGTTTGCGCGCGCCCTTTACCGAATCCTTCGGGTGCTCGGTCCGCTCCCGCTCGACTACGAGATTCATCAGGGCGAGGGACTTCCCCTGCACGCGCATATCAACGCGCGGCTCTATCCTTATTCGAATGTGGCGGGGACGCTGAACATCCCGAGCACCCTGCTGCACAGCGCGATCGCGATCAGCAAGGCGCTCCGTTAAGCCGCCCGATCATTCGCCGCGCCAATTCGGCTTGCGCTTTTCCAGAAACGCGCGGGGGCCTTCTTTGGCGTCCTTGCTCTGACGCACCGCACGCGCGAGATCGAGCATGTCCTGGTGCCATGCGTCGAAAGTCTCGCTCATGCATCGGCGCACGGTAGACTTCATCGCGCGCAACGAGAGCGGAGCGTTGCCGGCAATCTTCTCGGCGAGCGCATTGACGGTCTTGTCCAGTTCGGCCGCCGGAACCACCTGAGACATCATGCCCATTTCGTAAACGCGTTTCGCATCGAAGAGATCGGCGGTGTAGAGAATCATCGACGTGTTGGCGGCGCCGCAGACCTCGATGAGCTTGCGGGTGAAATCGTACGGCACCATCAGGCCGACCTTGCCCAGCGTCATGCCGCACTTCGCGTCGTCGGCTGCGACACGAAGATCGCAGTGCAGCGCGAGCTCGAGGCCGCCGGCGATCGCCGCGCCCTGCACCGCGGCAATCGTGATCGCGGGAAGTTGTTCGAGCCGATGGAACACGCCCTCGAGGCTCGCCGGATTGTGACCGGACTCGGCCTGCTCAACTTCGGCCAAATCGATACCCGCGCAGAAATGGCGACCCTCGCCGCGCACCACCAGCGCACGAAGGTCTTTGTCGTTCTCGACCTCGCGCAGGGCCTTGTCCATGCCTTGGAGCACTTCGACGTTGAGCGCGTTGCGCTTGTCGGGACGATTGAGCGAGAGGATGGCCCAGTTCTGGTTGCGCTTGAGGGTGACTACGTCGGGCATTGAAGGAGACTCCTTGCGTGATTGCGTCTTTAGGCGAGCATCGCACGATGCACGCGAAATCTTCAAGCGAGCGGTCTGCTACACGACGATACTTACCAGCTTGCCCGGCACGTAGATGACCTTCTTCGGCTCCCTGCCGTCGAGATGACGCTTCACCGCATCGCTCACGCGCGCCATAGCGATCACATCAGCCTCGGGCGCACCGGCATCAACCTGCAATCTGTCGCGCACCTTGCCGTTGATCTGGATGACGACGGTGACGGTTTCTTCCTTGATCAATTCCGGATCGAAATTCGGCCACGATTCGAGGTGGATGGATTTTTCATGGCCGAGCGCGCGCCAGATTTCCTCGGTGATGTGCGGCGCCATCGCGGCGAGCATCACGATGTATGCCTCGAGGGCAAAACGCCCCAGCTCCTCCGGCTTCAACTTTGCGAGATAGTTGAGCTGATCCATCATCGCGGCGAGCGCGGTATTGAAGCGCAGCCGCTCGAGGTGATCCGTCACCGTCTGGATCGTCTTGTGGGTGCGCTTGATGGTTTCTTCGGTGGGATTTCCCGCCGGTGCGCCAGCCTCGACATAGCGGCGAACCATCGTCCACACGCGCATCAGGTAGCGTGAGGTGCCCGCGACGCCGTCCTCGTTCCAGTGCGTTGCCTCATCGAACGGGCTCATGAAAAGTTCCCACAGCCGCAGCGCGTCAGCGCCGTACTTGTCGATCATCTCATCCGGCGTAACGACGTTGCCCTTGCTCTTGGACATCTTCGAGCCATCGCTCGCCGCAACAATGCCTTGGTTGCGCAGCACGGAAAAGGGCTCGCGGAAATTGATGAGGCCTGAATCGGCCATCACCTTGGTCCACATCCGCGCGTACAGAAGATGCATGACGGCGTGCTCGGCGCCACCGACGTAGAGGTCGACCGGCAGCCAGTAGTCCGCGGCCTTGCGATCAAATGGAGCCTTGGCCTCATGTGGCGAGGCAAAGCGCAAGAAATACCACGATGAGCATGCGAATCCATCGAGCGTGTCCGTCTCGCGCTCAGCCGGACCTCCGCACTTCGGGCAAATAGTGTTGACGAATTCAGGAACATTCGCTAATGGCGACCGTCCGGTGCCCGAGGGCTGATATTCCCTCATCTCGGGCAACAACACCGGAAGCTGCTCCTCCGGCACCGCTACGATGCCATCCGTCTTGCAGTATACCATCGGGATCGGCGCGCCCCAGTAGCGTTGGCGCGATATAAGCCAGTCCCGCATCCGATAGCTTACCGTAGGCTTGCCGATCTCATGCTCGATGGCGTACTTCCCCACCGCCTGGATTGCCTCATTGGTAGGCATCCCCTCAAGGAATCCCGAATTTACCGTGATTCCCCGCTCGCTGTAGGCGCGATCCCTCGGCGCCGTGCTCCCATCGGCGGGCGCGGTCACCACCGGTATCTCGAGGCCGTACTTGCCGGCGAATTCGAAGTCGCGCTGGTCCTCGCCCGGGGCCGCCATAATCGCGCCGGTGCCGTAGCCCATCAGGACGTAATCCGCGATCCAGATCGGAATGTCCTTGCCGGTAAAGAGGTTGCGCGCGGATGCGCCGGTGAACACGCCGGTTTTTTCTTTCGCGGTCGAGAGCCGCTCGATTTCGCTCTGCACCCGCGCCTGCGCGACGTATTTTGCTACCGATGCGGTCTGCTCGGCGCTGGTGATTTCCGCGACCAGCGGATGCTCCGGCGCCAGCACCATGAACGACACTCCGAACACCGTGTCGGGCCGGGTGGTGAAGAAGCGGACTTCCTTGCCCGGATGGCCGCTGACCGGGAACGCCAGTTCCGCGCCCTCGGAGCGGCCGATCCAGTTGCGCTGCATCAGCTTGATGGGCTCGGGCCAATCGATTTTTTCCAAATCGTCGAGCAGCGCGTCGGCGTACGCGGTGATCCTGATGTACCACTGCTCCAGGTCCTTTTTTGAAACCGGATTATCCGGATGGCGCCAGCAGCATCCGTTGACCACCTGCTCGTTGGCCAGGATGGTGCGGCACAGGTCGCACCACCATTGCGCGCCGGTCGCCCGGTACGCCAGCCCGCGCTTGTATAACAAAAGGAAGAACCATTGCGTCCATTTGTAGTACTCGGGCGACGAGGAATTGATCTCGCGGGTCCAGTCGTACGCGCATCCCGAGATGATGAGCTGGCGTTTGAAGTTGGCGGCGTAGCGCGGCACCGTCTCGCTCGGATGCGACTGGCGCAGCAGCGCCTCGTTTTCGGCCGGCAGCCCGAACGCGTCCCATCCCATCGCATGCAGGACGTTGAACCCCGCCATCCGCTTGTAGCGCCCGATCACATCGGATGGGACGTAGTTGTGCAGATGCCCGACCGAGAGCCCGGCGCCGGACGGATAGGGGAACATTTCGAGGACGTAGAATTTCCGCTGCGCGGGATCCTCGCGCGTCAGATAGAGCTGCGAGCGCTCCCATTCAGCCTGCCATTTCGGCTCGATTGTTTTCGGGTCGTAACGTTCTTCCATTTGCCGCCTGCGAGGGTGATGTGCTGCGAGTTTAGCGTGCCCGGCGCCTCGGCTCCATCGCGCCGTTTTTTTTTGCCGATCTGGATGGAGCGTATTGCGGCTGCATTTCTTGGCCGAATGGCGTGGTGAATGCTGAACGCTCCTAATCTAACACTTGGTAGGAGGTGAATCAGGTCAACCTCATCAGGGGTTAAGAGAGCAGGGGCGTCCCCACTTCACTCCCCTAAACGAAGTCTGTCGCCTAAGAACCGGGTTTTGTTCTCGGAAGGCAGAACTTTGCGGGTTTAAGAACCTCATCCGCGACCGGCGAGAACGAGGCCTAAAAACGACTGATTCAGAGTCAAAATCTGCTGGGCCTTTGCGAATGACAAGCAGTTGGAAATGTTAGACCTTCATTACAGTCCAGTTTTGTCGTCTTCGTAAGGGATTTGTGCTTCGGTACATGTTAGATCCGCCTCGTGGCAGAGGGCTAAAACATCATTCACATATTCCAGCCTTGTCGGACGGGGCGGCGGCGGAAAGAAATGCATATTGCTAGGCGGATAGGCTTCCTTGATGAGTTTCTGTAGCAGCGGCTTATCGATGATCGCCGCGTCCCACCAGTTTGAGGTCAGAAAGGTCGCTCCATCAGATTTTCCCGGGCGCAGCTTTACTTTCGTCAATGTGCATGAAGAAAACGTGTCGCCAGAAATGTCGATGCCGGCAAAATCCAAGTTGCTGAAGTCGGCGTTAGTTAGATAAACGTTCTTGAAATTTAAATCCACGTTACCTGTATGATTCGCAGCGGCTTTAGGTAGCGCGGTGGCGATTTGCGCTGACATGAAAGTCAACTCTGCTCCTTGCTGGTTAAATCTCTTCCGCATTGTCCAGATATCTAGGTCCTTGGCGGTCACTCCAAAATCCTGGACCTGTTTGTCAGTGTAAGCATCCCAGCAAACATTTGGCCAAGCTTGATTGCTCGGAAAATGGAAGCGTTCGCTCCGGCTTAGGCATCCGCTGCTTGTTTTATCAAAGCTAGAATAGAGCTGACGTTGAATTTCTGCCATGGCAGGGAGATCATCAACCCGTTGATCCGCGAAAATGAAGTAGAAGAGCTGCTGGAATGCGCTAAGATCCGCCACCTTTGATAAGACAGCGGCGCCGATCAATCGCGCGTCGGGGGAGTACCGCCTGGAATTGGCGAAAGAGCGCAGTCTGAAAGGCACCGTCAAACTCTCTGCGACGTTCAAATTTGGGTTATCAAGGCTAGTCAACAGATCGCGCCATTCGGTCGTTTCGATCTGCTCACGAGTGGCCGATATTTGTGCGATGTTGTAGACGCTGGTGGCGACTAGACCCAGCACAGAAATTATAGCCGTAAGGCCTGTTACAATGATTTGTGCTTGAGCGGAACGAAGCCCGCGACTCACGCTGGCGGAATCTTCATTTGCCTTTCGCTCCTCTGCAACTGTCTTTGCAACAGTGATAGCTTGTGCGATGTCGCCCAACGTACCGGTTTTCGCGGCTTCTGCAAGTGCGCGATCGCGCAATTCATCGAGAGTAGAAGGCATTTGGTCCCTGTTGTTCAGTTTCTACAAATGATCCGAGCATATCGATTCTGCTACAATGTGCTCTTTTTTGGACCTCATTTGCGATCAACGCGTTTCCTATTCTGGAATCGAAACGCTTCGGAATCTACGAGCCTGGGTGCGCGTTTTAGAGCGGAACGACACGTTTCTTGGATTGAAAGGGAACCTGCACGTGGCGTCAAATCGAGAAGGTTAGCAAGCTCCTTTTGCGTCGTCTCGGTTTTGAGATGAACGAATATAGTCATCTGCTGAAACCTAAATTAAAGTGAGCCACCCAGGACACTTTGCGCGAGGACGTGTGCCCATAGACAGATAACCCAAAAACAGTGCCATGAACCTTATATGTATCCCCAGACGCTTGTTTCAAATGCCACCAAGCATGGCGCAAAATCTGTGAGTGAACAGGCAAACTAAATAACATTTTGTCTGGAGAAAAGCCACCACGCCTAGCCACCGCACTATAACCAACTCAAAGGCGCTGGGGCTGCGAGGAATTCGCACGTGAACGGTCTATTTCGGGAATCGTTTTACCAACCTCAAAAACAGATTTCACGTTTCTGCCGATGGTCGGGAATGAATGCCTGACCCCTAATTGTGCAAATCACTGCAAACCTCCGTGTGCGTCAACCGATTCGAGCCGACTACGGTCCCTTGGCACGCACGCGAAGATGATTTGGCCGGCTGTTTATAGTCGATTCGTTACGCTATTGAACGAAGTCTCCAAGGAGCCAATCATACCCGTCAAGGCTCCGTGGTGCGGTGGGTCGTTTGTGGAACTCTCTCGGAAACATCCCGCGCTCCGCGAGACCCCCTCAAAGTGAAACTACAAGCCGGAGCGACCCTCGATCTTTCCTCGCCAAGTGTTTTGGCTGAGGTGTTCTCGCGTGACAGCGTGACCTTCACCATTAAGCGAATGGCGAGCACGCGAGACAAGGACAATCTAATCGCGCACCCCCTTCGATCGGGGATTCTTATTGAGTTTGAAGAAGATCTCAGCGAAATGATTTCCCGATTGGTAGTTGCGGGCCTTTGGAGTCCCTCAGCTTCCTATTTGTGTTTTACGCACAAACGGTCGGGGAATTACCGTGAGCTTGTTTTTCCTTCTCTCGTTGACTCGCTGGTATGCAGGCGAGCAATCGACGTACTCGAACCCCGCATAACAATTGATGACAACGGAAGGGTCTTCTGTGGCCGGAGCCATGCTAGCAGCAACCGAGAACCTGGAGACTATGATGATTGGTTCCAGACCTGGCTGGATTTCTCATCCCGAATTGCCTACGCCGCGAAAGGTGAGAATCTCGCATATGTATTCGATACAGACGTAGCGGATTTCTTCCCTTCTATAGATAGGGCACGAGCTAAGCAATTGCTTTCGCAACGGACTGGTGCGCATGCGTCACTAATCGAGTTAGTCTTCTATTGCTTGGAGACATGGCTGCCACGGTTCAACTACATGGCGATGAGTGGTTTACCTATTGAACCCAATGACATAAGCCGCTTGGTTGCTCACAACTATTTGAAAATTATTGACGCCGAATTCCCGGACAGCGATTCCTCAAGATATGTTCGATACGTGGATGACAGCGCGATATTCGTGCCAGACCATAAAACCGCAGAAGAGGTCAAGCGTCGGCACCACATGAATCTACGGGCGATAGGGCTCAATCCTAACGCTGCAAAGAGCGACATTATGACAGTGGAGGAATATGAGAAGCGCCGGCATAGAGAGGTAAATCTAGAAATCGACGAAATTGACAACACCAAGGACCAAACACGGTTTGAGGCCTTGGTAGTTAAGTGGTACAGCATGCGCCACGCAACTCCTAATTGGGACCAAATAGCGAAGCGTTTGTATGGACTAGCTCGGCTTCGAGGCTGGGAGGTTATGCAGCATCATGCAGTCGAAGATCTACAAAAGGCACCCCAGTTAACGAGAATAGTTGTTGACTATCTATCGCAATTGGACAGTGCCGACGAATATCTCGACGATGTATTACGGCTGTGGACTCGCGAAGAAGGCAGCACAGAAAGACTGATTCACATAGCAAGATTTGCTTGCGATGCTTCCTTTTCCTCCGATGCGTCCAAAAGGATTGCGGATTTCGCAGTCGGCAGAGTGATCGGCGAGGATGACAGACCCGGCGCCGGATACGCGAGAGGCCTGCTGCTTCTTGCTATTCATAAACACGGAAATCGAGAGCAACGTGAGAAGGTTTTGTCGTGGGCATCGGTGGCCAACCTAAAGGATGAACAATTGCGGTTGCACTTCCTGTACGTTTTCCTCTGCAGACGGGAACTAGGGGAAGGGCTTCGCTCGGCCCTTCTACCCATTAGCTCATCGGATATCGATCTCACGGTCCGCCTATGTATTAAGGCTCTTGACGGAAATGTGAAGAAAGCGAGGAAAATCTTGAAACGCTACGTTCGGATTCGAGGCGGCGGCCGTACCGTAGAAGCTCGTGCTTTGCCGTTGGTGTTTGCGTTGTGCAAGTCACGGAACCCCGACTTGCAGGCATGGCTTGAATGGATACTAACGAGCAAGTCGGGTTCAGGCCACCCGATCGGCGACATGGCCGTCCGTTCAATGCTGGAGACGTTGCATCATGAGATGGTTAGTTGAACAGACCGACCGGGCAGGTTCCAATACTGTGTACAAACTAAAATGACGAGTCGCGCGTTGTTCCGATGTTCATATATGCGCCTCACGCTCAAAGACGATACCTCGCGCCTCCGATGGTTGACCGGATCGGATGGGCGCGGGAAACGCTTATTGACTAACAGTTGGTAGGAAAGTGAATCAGGAAACAGGAAATTTCCATCGTCACCGATTCCAGCGTCGATTTACCCGCCGCCGAGACCGCACTTTTTGGGTTCGCAAATTCTGGCCTGCGCGCTACGCGGGAGAAGTAGCACTACGCCGCCGGGCGGTGCGCCATCCGGACGGGCTGCATTTGAATTCGTCCCGGAACCATCGGGAAAATGCACTTAAGGCCGAGAACCCCATTAATTCCGATACGATGTACAGCGGTCGGTCGGTCGATTCGACATACTGTTTCACCATTTCGGCGCGCACCTGATTGAGCACCGCCGAGAAAGACGTGCCCTCCTGTTTGAGCTGCCTTTCGATGGTCCTGCCGCTAACTCCCAGTTGTTTAGCCATCGCTTCCAGCGAGTAACTTCCGGAGGGGACCCGAACCCATAGCATTTCACGCACCCGATCGCCCATGCTGACCGGTCCATTCAGCAGCAGCGCATCCAGATACTGGCGGGCGTAGCGTGCCATCAGCTGATCCGAATGCGGAAGTTGCCGGCCGAGATCTTCCTGGTTGCACACGATGCCGTTGAAGTCGCGTCCGAACTCCACGCGCGAGCCGAAGACTCGCTTGTGAACCGAGAGATCGCGGGGCGCGCCATGAGTGAAGCAGACCGCGCGTGGCCGCCAGGAGTCGCCGAGAAAGGTCCGCAGGGTCCGGCCCAGCACGCCTACACACAGCTCGATCGCCTGGCGCGCCGGCGCCGATGTCTCAAATCGGAGTTCGGGTCTTACCGTAACGATGCCGTCCTCCACGTCGATTCGAGGATTCAGCGCCTCGTTGTGCAAGCGAATGTATTTGACCAGCGCCTCGAGCGCTTTCATAGCGGTAGGACCCTCGCGGACGATAAGAGCCAGTGGGCCTAGATTCGACAGCAGGCGCTGCTCCGAAAGCCGCAGCCCAAAACTCTCTTCCTGCGTCCGCGCCGCGGAGTCCTCCAGGAGCTTGCGGCCCGCGTCGGCCGCAATCTTCAGGTCCGGATCGTGAAGACAGGCGCGCGGCAATCCGGCTGCTTGCAGCAGCGGATAGGGGTCAAGCCGGAGCATACCAGCCAGCTCGAGGTACCCGGTGAGTGATGCTGCGCGAACTAAATTCACTGCCCAACCGCTGTCGTCGGATGTTAAATCAATGTCGTCTTATGTCAAACACGGTGCTTTCGATTTCCGTATCTTGCGTCGTGGTTAGCCGGGTTCCAAATACTCTCGAACCGGTCAAAGAGGAGAAAAGTTATGTATTTCACCAACGATTCGATGCTTCCCGAGAATCAGAATCCGCTGATAATTACCGTCGCCCCCTATGGGCCTCAATGGCTTCCGAGCGACTACCCGGAGGACATCCCGGTGAGCTGGGAGCAGCAGACGCAAAAGGCGGTCGATTGCTACAACGCGGGCGCGACGGTGCTGCACTTCCATGTGAGGGATCCGAAGACCGGTCATGGCTCGAAGAACTTCAACGAGTTCAACGAGCAGATTGCGCGGGTGCGAAAGGCCGTACCGAAGATGATTATTCAAGTTGGAGGGTCGATTTCGTTCGCGCCTGAACCGGGCAAGGAAGCACATTGGCTTGGTTATGACACGCGCCACATGCTCACGGAGCTGAATCCCAAGCCGGATCAGATCACGATCGTCATCGGCACTACGCAGATGAACGTCCTCGACCTCACGACGCCCGACGACGTCCAGGGGACTCAGCTGGCGAATCCCGCGATCCAGGCGGCGTATCAAAACATGGTCGCCGACGCCAACCCCGAATTCTACATCGAGCACCTCAAGCGCCTGCGCAAGAACGGGATCCAGCCGATGTTCGCGATGGCCCACATCCACACCCTCGAGGCGATCGAGCATCTCATCCGCACCGGCGTGTACATGGGGCCGCTGAATCACACCATGACGGCGATCGGCGGCGCCGGCGGATGCGGCCGTAATCCATACGACTTCATGGAATGGGTGCGGCGCTCGCCCCACGGTTCGGTTGCGACCTACGAGTCGCTATGGCGGACAGTGGCGCCATACGCGGCGATGTCGGTGGCGCTCGGCATCCACATCCGGGTCGGTATCGAGGACAACATGTGGCGGCGCAAGGGTGAGCGCATGACTTCAGTGCAGCAGGTCGAGCAGGTGGTGCGCATCGCCAAGGAGTTGGGACGCAAAGTCGCAACCGGGGATGAAGCGCGCCAGATCCTGAAAATCGGCACCTGGTACAACAGCCCTGATGAGACGCTTGCTAACCTTGGGTTGCCGCCCAACCGTAAGGATGGCCAACTCGGGTTCATCGTGAAGGAGACCGACGGACGATTGCATCAGCCGGTCAGTGGATCCGATGGGCATCCTATCGCGGGGCAGTTTGCAGCCAAGTAGCGCGAGTACGCGATCACCACGAATGGGGCCGGAGGAATGGCGATGCCGGAGTATGTCGAAGCCGCGCGAGTGGGCCAGATTCAACCAGGAACAGGTATCACAATCAAAGTTGCCGACCAAGAAATCGCGGTCTTTAACGTCGACGGAGAGTTTTATGCGATCGGCGACTCATGCCCGCACGCCGCGGCATCTCTCGGGTCCGGCAAGCTGAGCGGCACCATCGTGACGTGTCGCGCGCACGGCCTTCGATACGAGGTGACGACCGGCCTGGTAACCACTGGTGGCTTTGGTGTGGCCGTGTATCCGGTACAGGTCGCTGATGGGAAAATCATGATCGCCGTGGGCTAGCGAAATCGAACCATCGCCCGCATCGGACGCCGACTGATCTGGATCGAGCTAGAGGAAATTCAACCATGTCATCTAAAGATAATATTGAAGCGGCGCCGACGGGCGATCGCGGCCAGGAAACGGGCCCATGGGATACCGCGCTGGCGCAACTCCGCGAGTGGGACCCATCGTGGGCAGAGACTTGCTTCAAAATGTCCACCAATCCGTGGACCAGCGGTGTTTTGCCTCGCAAGACGGTCGAGTTGATTGGTGTCGCGCTGAATGCTGCTTGCACGAATCTCAACCCTGACGGAACTCGGCGTCACATTCGCGCGGCCCTTGAAGCAGGTGCGAGCCGCGACGAAGTACTGATGGCGCTCAAGGCGGCCTTCGGACCTGCGATTCATTCTTGCAGTTTGGGCGCCCCGATTCTCATCGAGGAAGCAAAAGCAGCCGGAGTAACACGCGCACAGCGTTCAGAAAATTCGCCTACTCCCGCCTGCGACAAGATGCGGGCGGTCGGCCAGTGGAATGAAGCATGGGATCCATTCTTTGAACTTGACCCGGTGTGGACCGATGAATTCATGGCAGTCGGGATGGGCATCTACGGGAGTGGGGTAATTACACCCAAGCTTATCGAACTCCTCAGTATCGCCCTTGATGCATCTTTTACGCATATGTATGCACCTGGCACTCGCCGTCATATCAAAGCCGCGCTGGGGCTTGGCGCGACGATGGAAGAGATCATGGAGGTGCTGAAGTTGTGCGTTGTCCAGGGTGTTCAAGCATGCAACTTGGGTGTACCGATCCTTGCCCAAGAGATCGCGAGGCTTTCAGCGACACCTAAGGAGCGGTAGGTCTGGAGATGAGTCGTCCTCGAGGGCCGACTGGGAGCCCGGCGCCGGACGGGTAGGGGAACATTTCGAGGACGTAGAATTTCGGCTGCGCGGGATCCTCGCGGGTCAGGTAGAGCTGCGCGCGCTCCCATTCTGCCTGCCATTTCGGCTCGATCGTTTTCGGGTCGTAACGTTCTTCCATGTGCCGCCTGCGAGGGTGATGTCCCGCGAGTTTAGCGTGCCCCGCGCCACGGCTCCATCGCGCGGCGCCCGTCGCCAATTCATTTCGTGGCCGGAAGCGGGTACATTCACAGCTATGGAGCGGGCTCTCTACCCATTGATTTCCGAAGCGCTTATGACCTGTTTCGGTGGGGTCGGAAAACACAACATACACATCGAGTCGACCGACCGCGGCTTCAGCGAACCGATAAAGGCTACGTTCGGGAGAGACAGAGATATCGCGTTCTCGTTCTTCGACCGAGCGAAGCCGTACCTAACCGGATATGTTGACGAAGGAACTCACAAGGTGATTTTCGTCGTGGAAGTCAAAGATGCTCCATTCGAGCTGAGAGACATCTATCAAGCCAAGCGATATAAGGGATTGCTGGGAGCTCGATTCGGCTTTGTTACCTCTTCCCAGCGCACTCCGGAAAAGCTCAAGCGACTATGCAGCGTCACGCCAGCGATTCTGAATTCGTTTGGCGACTATCAGTCTTTTCTCGTGCTGGCCCATTACTCAGACAGAAAATTCTTCGACTGGTTTCCGGAAATTAATTCGAGACACGCCCTGTCTATTGGCGCTAACGTTTGCTGATTAGCCGAGAGGGCTCCAGTAAAAATGCGGGTTAGGAACCGCTTTCCAAAGAGCCGCGAGATTGGGCCTTATCGCTCGACCGCAGCGGTCTGTCGTAACGCCTCACGCACGCTAGGTCCGTCTACCCCCGTTATTTTCCAATAACCGTCGCTGCCCCGCGTTAGCGTGATATCGATTCTCTTTCCGTCGTCGTCTGTCAGGTGGGTGAAAGCACTGGATCCTTGGCGGCGCAATCGAAAAATTGCTTGGACTGCTGGTCCAATACCGACGGGATATTTGCTCTCGTCGCGAGTGTCCACCCACTGTTGGAATCTAGATTTAAGCGCTTCGGCTATCGGACCGACCATTAGCGTTGCGAGTCCTCGCCCGAGTAGTTCTTCTCCGAGTTCTTCGCTGGGTGCTTTACCTGCCGCTTCGTTCTGTTCACTTGCCGCAATGATACTTTTGGTGACCCCCTCAAAATCTATAAGTTCCTTCGCTGCAACGCCGTCGTGTTCTTTCACGTCAACATAGAGCGTATATAGTGCCCACGTCGGCGTGCTGGGCAAATAAAACAGCCACCAGCCCGCAAGCCCGACGGCTAGCACTACGAGTACGAGAATAATGCGCGGGCGGCTTGTGACGCGCGACTTCGCAAGGACAGGTTGATGAGTGACGCGGGCCGATGTCGCTGACTCCGCTGCGGATCGTTTACTGTATGGCGGAACGCCACACGAAGGACACTTTGGCGCTGTGGTCGAAACGCGATGACCGCATCGCGTACAGAAGGTAAGTGCCACAGTTGAACCCTCTCCATAGGGGCAACGATAACGATACTGGTTGGCTTCCCCTCAGCATAGAATGTGCGCGGTATCACCATCTCAATCCACTGCCGGCGAGTTCCTCCATCAAGGCAGCGACCACGAATTGAAAGCGCTCACTTGGCTCCCCAATTTGCCCAAACGCTGATGCGTAGCCCTGCGCTACGGTCATCGCGCGGTCGGGAGATCACGCGTATTGTCGCCGCAAGGGGACCAGCGGGAAGCTTCCTGTAGACGCTTCTTGCGACGTCGCGCGGTAGGTAGCCAATTTTCCCATGTTGCTCAATTCCGAAAGAGTCTTCCCAAGTCCCGATGACCGCAATCGCGGTAGGGTCCTCGCGATTATCGATCTCTCGGACTAGCCGTATCCTCGGATTCGCGCCTTTTATCATTAGCGCTGCATTCTGGGCAGCGGCCGGTTGCGAAATCCCCGACACTTTAACGTCGTGGGCAATTTCCCAAGCCATTCCGATCGGATGCTTCTGGTTAACTGGAACGGCATCAGGAGACTCAAACGAACCTCCGGCGGCACCTGTATTTTCCGGAAGCCAACTCTCGGGGAGTTTCATAGGAGGGGTTCCCTATTCGCCGCGTGATCAGCGCGAACGGCATTGGTGTAAGCTGGAATACCTATCTTTTTGTGTCATGTTCGGGCAAAAAATGCGGAGAAAATCGTTCAGGCACCGTTGGACGTTCTGAAGAGCCCTTTGAGGGCTGACTTTAGGCTGTCGTTCGACCAGTCGAGCCCGCCCGCGCAGTCCCAAACGATTCGACCTCTTCTATCGACGATAAATGTGGCCGGTATCCCGCTAATCCCGTATGAGGAACTGACTCGATTGCTGGAATCCGAAAGAACCGGAATATCGTAGCTATTGCTTTTCAGAAACGGCGAAATCGAGTTCCATCCTTGCTGATCTACACTGACGGTAACGAGCTCGAAATCACTTTGGCCTTTCAATTCGCGGTACAGCGATTCGAGCGATGCCATTTCGCCCCGGCAAGCCCCGCACCACGTCGCCCAAAAATTCAAAAACACAAACTTACCGCGATAATTCGAAAGATTGATGAGGTTTCCGCTTGAATCGGGCAGGCTGAAATCGCTTGCGATCTCTCCCACGTGCTGACCGCTGTTCGGTACAAGCCTCAGAAGCGAAGCAACTGCGGCGAGATTGTCCGACTCCGGTGGCACTTGCGGCGAGTTTGCAGCGTTCGGCTTAACGGGAGGCGCGATCGGTTTCGAAACTAACTCCGTAGATTTCGCAGGAGAAGGAAAGGCAGGATTGGAAGCAGCTTTAAAGGCCGAGGCACCGGGATTCGATGGAACCGGCGGCAGAGGCACAGCCTTCGCTAGCAACAGCTTGTTCTGTTCGTGATAGACCCGATACGCCAAGAACTGGGCGATTCCAAATCCGACTACGAAGGCGAAAAGTATTAGTTCAGTTGCAGCTCGCAGGTTCCCCAAAATTGCGTTTTGGCGGGGTGGCCTGGTTCCTGAAGCAGCCACAGGATTGAGAACGAAGAACCTGCAAGTTCCGAATCCAATTTCATCACCCGGTCCAAACGTGAATGCGTATCCCATTCAGAAAGGTCCCGTTTGTGGACTTGAGGTCTTCAAGCTCCAGCCTGCCACGCTTTGACCGAATTACCGCGTGACGCCGCGAAGCGCTACCATCCCGAACCACGAAATCGTTGCTTTCATCGTTTCCGATAGTCGTTTGAGGCTGGCGAATCACAAACCGTTGTGGTTCGGATCCTTTCGGAGTCGCGGTTAGGAGACGGACCCCCGGAATTTTCTTCGCCACTATTGCCCCCCAAACAAGTCGGCGAGTGCCTTTTTTGACGACGCTGCGTCGTATCGCCGATCAACGCCTCGTCTCGCTCAAATGCACAAGCAGTGTTCGTGCCGCCTTCCTTTAGCGGTGCTCACGCGGGGCCATCTCATTTTACCCGCGGATTGCTGCTTGGACTCCGTCAAAAAGTAGCAGCAGCGCAACGGTTTGTGTCGGCGTAATATATTTCTGTTTTTTGCGAGATCCAGTCCCCCAGGGAGTTTGGTGAGTAGAATTTCGGTAGGGGAGAGTTCCTTGACCGCATACGATGAGCGGCGCGGCAACCGCCTATTAACTAACACCCGGTGGGAAAGTGAATCAGGAAATTTCCATCGTTACCGATTCCAGCGTCGATTTACTGCCGCCGAAACCTACACTCGGTAGGAAGCGAATCCCGTCAAACTCATCATGGGCGGGTTGAGAAGGCGTTCCAGCACTTCTCCCCCCTCAACGAATTGCGCTGGACACTCGCTGTCATCTCGAAGGGAGCGTCGATTGAGCGCACCGGTACCCGTTCCGAGCCTTGGCGGCCAGTCCTGCGAGTTTAGCCTGCCCCGCGCCGCCGCTCCAGCGGGCCCTTCTTCGCTGATCTGGATGAAGCGTTATTCCGGCCGCATTTAGTGACGCTGGAACGTTGCTAATCTACAGGATGAGAATTATTTGACGAGTTCCGAGGCGGCCGATGCGGCCCATGCAGGATGATGTGGTGCGCAAGCCGTCGAGGTCACGGCATCAGCACTCGAGGCCGAGGCTGACTCGCGGCACCGGGGCCGCGTCGCGCACCATTTAATGAGTTCGTAACAGTTCATATTGCTTGCGCCTCTAATTTCTGCGGAGCACGTGGCTTCCCGTGATAATCAGGGCTACGGCGATGCCGGCTATCAATGCCATGGTCGGCATACGTCACTCTCCTTTGCGAGGGTTAGAGTCGAACCAGCGACGTCACGATCCAGACCAGCGTAAGGACCGCGAATGCCGCACCGGGGAGCTCGGTCAGAATCGCGTTCTGGAGCGCCCGGAGGCTGGCCGTCGGCTCGTTCCGATAATTGATCTGCTGCGCGTTAGTTGAATTGATCGTCGATGTAACCTGCATTGTCCTAGTCCTCCTTGAACAACAGCCTTGCCGTTACTGAGCAATGCCGATGCCACTTCGAGGGCTACGTAAATGCTAGGTTTTTCGGAGGGATGCGAGGCTGAAATCCTCGCGTTATGCGATTTGCTTAGGTTTTCGACGAACAGATTGCGAATTAGAGGCGTTTTGGCGTCCTATGCTGGTGCAGTAAATGTCCTTCACGCAGGAACAAATCCTCGGCTCAGCGCCGCCTCCTAGGTACCGGCTATGCCCGCTGTGCCTGCCTCGGCGCCTCGACTTCCTGCCCCGGCTCGCGATTGTGCCGCACCAGCACGAACAGGCGGATGCGATTTTCCAGCTCGCGAAACGCGCGACGGAAGGCGAGTCTTTGCGCCATCGGATCTCCTTCGGGGGTTACCGGGTTGCTGATGCCCCATTGCGCGAGCATTGGCGTGCCCGGAATCCCGCGCACCGCCGCAGTCAGGTCTTTGCCCATGCAGATGACAAAATCCATCTTGGGCGCGCCCGGCGCCATAAAGTCGCGCACGCTGCGAGGCTTCAGATGCGCGGTGGGAAGGCCGCTGGTCTGGAGCATCTCGAGGGTCATCGGATGCAGCTCCGGCGCCGGCTCCAGGTCCGCGCTGAAAGCCCTGAAACGCCCGTCTCCGAAGCGGTTTAGCAGCGCCTCGGCCATGATGCTGCGGATCGATTTGTTTTCGCACACGAAGAGGACGTTGAGGGGTCGTTGCAGTGGTCGTTGGGGCATGTTCGTGTCAGACCTTTTTTATCCCCGCGCCACCCGAGGCGCGGGATCGAAGCGCAGTACTATTCTTAAAGCTACTGTTCAGACGGGACTTTTATGGGAAGCTCTTATAGCGCAGCGGCCAGTCAAGGCCAAAGGAATTTAATCAGATCTTTTAACAGCATTAAAGGGCGCCAAATCTCGGGTGGATACCCCGTCTTTCGTGCTGTCAAGCAATGCCGCCTCTATCTGCGCGGGAAGGGCTACGGGCTAAACGTGCGGGTGCCGCGATACTGCGGGAACTGTTCCACTCGATCCTTTTCAGGACACAGGCCGAAGCCTGTGCTACATCCGAGAATTCAAAAGGAATGCTCGAAGCCCATGCTACTTATGCCGACAATGGAGATTGGCTGGAGAGATCGGCTATGTTTTGATCCGGAATTTATCGAGGCCACGCGATGACTATGAAGCTCCGCCACGCCGCCGCGATCGCGCTGGTGGGATAATATCTGATGGTGCCGCCGTACACTCATCCGCAGTGTACGGTTAATCAATGGCAGGTCGTCGATACTTTCAATACGGAGGAAGATTGTGAACGAGCCCATGGCGAGTTCATGGCCCACCCGCCCGATCAATCCCGATATATACCTCGGCATCCAAATCCTGATTGGTACGCGATCGTGCTAAGAGCCACGTGTGTGCCAACTGACGATCCGCACTTCAAATTCAGCGAGCCGGTCCATCTCCCAAACTAGGCCGCCACGGTTTTTTCTGAGGTTGCACAGGCTTCAGCCTGTGCCCTGAAAAGGACAGCAAAAGATCACAGGCTGAAGCCTGTATCCGGAAATAACTGTCGGATATGTGACTCACTCCTCGCATCGAAGTGGTTCTCGCACAAGGGTAAAATATCTTCAGTGGGTGGGGGCAACCTGAACCTGAGGAGCGTACCTGATGAACCTCGAAAAAAGCCTCGCACGACTGATCTCCGTTTCTCTCGATAGTGAAAAGCGCTACCACCATGCCGCGCTCGATGTCGGCAAGGAATATCTCGCGCGTTTTTTCAATCATCAGTCGGCGATTCGCAAACAACACGCGACTGAGCTGCGCGCGGAACGCGCCCGCCTCGGCCTCAAGGGCAATGGCTCATCCGGCTCGGTTGCCGGCGCGCTCGATACCGCCGCGATGGATTTCAGCGTGGTGATGAGCATGGGAGATACGGGCGTCGTCGATTGGTGCCGCAAGGACGCGGAAGCGGCGGCCAAGGAGTATCAGCAGGAGCTGGCGCAAAATCCTCCCGCGCACCTGCGCGAGGTCCTCGAACGCCAGGCCGGCGAGATTCTCGCCACTGTGGCGGACCTCGAGGAGGTGCTGCGCGAATACGGCGGGGCGCGCTCCTAGCGCCCGTTGAACAAGCGCAGCCGCTTCTCGACCACCCCGCGCACCGCATCGAGGACCGGAGCGAGAATCTTGTAGGGCACCACCTCGTTCGGATCGGCGTGCAACGACTTCTCGATGCTTTGCCGCCATGCCAGCCGCAACTCCGTGTTGACGTGCACGATGGTCATCCCGGCCTTGATCGCCGCGCGGAAGTCGTTGTCATCGGTTCCGGAACCGCCATGCAGCGTCATCGGGATGTGGACGGCCTCCTTGATCGCGGCGACGCGGGCGAGATCGAGACGCTTGGCGCCCTCGCCACGCACCATGCTGGCCAGCATCCCATGCATGTTGCCGACCGCGGGCGCCAGGATGTCAACTTTGGTTTCCGCAACAAACTGGCGCGCCTCTTCCGGCGTGGTCAGCGCGATACCCTCCGGCGCCTTTTCCATGATCACGGAAGACGCGCCGATGTAGCCGATTTCGCCTTCGATAAGGATGGCGGGATTGATGGATTTGAGCGCCTCGACCGCGCGTCGCGTGTCGGCGATGTTCTGCTCGAGCGGCTTGCTGGAGCCGTCGAAGATGATCTCGTCAAAGCCGGCGCGCGCCGCTTCTTCCGCCTTCTCCATCGAATGGGTGTGGTCGGCGTTGAGAAAAATCGGCAGGCCGGAAGTTTCGCGCGCGGCGCGCACCATCGCGGCAGCCATTTTCACTCCAACGAAACCGCGCTCGCCCTCCGACACACCGACCATGACCGGGACGCCCAACGCCTTGGCGCCCGCGACGATGGCATTGAAGGCGACCATCTCGGAGATGTTGAAATGACCGACCGCGATGCGCGCGGAATCGGCCGCCATCAGAACTTCGCGCAGTGACTGCATGGGCAAGCTCCTTTGTTTCGGGACGGATGAAGATGGAAGGCGCCGCGAGCGCGCTCCGTCCATCGTGATCAGCCAAGCCGAATTGCAAGGTTGTGGCAACAGGCGGCGTTTTGCGGGTCGCTTCTCTCGCTCTTTTTTGCGAGAGAAGCTGGCCGGCGCAGTTCTCGCGATGGCTGCGAGGCGAGAACTGTGACGGACTGATGAGAGCCGCGCGCGGCGCGCGCGGTGGTGGAGCGCCACGGCCTCCGTTGCCTGTCGCGATCCAGCGAGGGTTATCATCGATCCGATGACGACCGAGCGGATCCAAAATCGACCCACAAGTGACAAACCAGGTTTTCGAAAGCTGATACAGAGGCCAAACTGCTCGACGATCATGGGTGCGACGATTGCCTACCGGACCGCGTGCGTTCATTAAGCGAGGAGACAGGCGTCGGAGGTCGTGCCACTCCACCACCGCGCGCGCAGCGCGCGCGGCTCTCATCAGTCCGTCACGATTCTCGCATCGCCGCCATCGCGAGAACCGCGCCGGCCAGCTTCTCTCGCAAAAAAGAGCGAGAGAAGCGACGGCTTCTTCTCCCCTTCCCTCAAGGGAAGGGGCCGGGGGTTAGGTCTCCGGGTGAGGACCGCTATTTCCCAATCACCACTTCGCGCGTCGCCGTGTGCGCATCGATCTCGAGATGCATCGCATCGACCGGCGGGCGCGAGTAATGCCAGGTGATCCCGCGCTGCGCCGCAATTCCGATCGCTGGCAGAATCGTCGACGCGAACACCAGATACGCATCGTGGACGGTGTAGAGATTCACCGCCGTTGCATCCGCCCAGCCCATCTTCATTTCGATGAGATGCTCGCTGAGGCGGTCCAGCACGAATTTGGTTTTCTGCGTGAGGCCCGATGCCGATACATCGGTGCCCGCCACGATTTCCATTTTGCCGCCGCTCATCGATTTCACCTCGCCCGCGCCCGCCAGCACGAAGGTGCGCGAGGGAGTCGTCGATGGAATCGTGTAGTAGAAGCCGAACAGCGCGGGCTCGGCCACTGGCGCGATCGCGATTGCCACGTTGGTGCGCGCGATCGGATTGTTGCCGTCGACTTGCACCTCCCATCCGGCGAGATGCTTCAGGTAGCCTTGGTTGAATTCGTTGAAGCCCGCAGGCGTCAGCGGCTTGGGGATGCGCAACTCCATGCCGCAGACCGCGTTCATCGGCCGGCCCGCCTCGCGCAGGTGCCGCTCGATGACGCCATAGCCATCGTCGAGCTTGATGAGCGGAAGCGCGACGGCGTGGACGATCTCGAAGCCCGGGTTCGCGACTGCGCCCGAGGAGAACGGACCGATGCCCTTGACGAAGCTGAAGCCACCTTTGGGATTGTCGATTAGCATTCTGCAATCCTCGCGATTTTCGGGAAGCCCTACAAGCACACGGCGGTACCTGATTTAATGAACGCCCAATTACGCAGCGGAGTTCGAACCACGCGATGAAAATTTCCTGGGACCAGATCAAGCAAGAATCGCTCACCCACCTGCGCGAGCTGGTGAAACTCGACACCAGCAATCCGCCGGGCAACGAGCGCATCGCGATCGATTACTACGCCGGCGTGTTGGGCAAGTACGACATCGACTTCACCGTGCGTGAGAGCGCGCCGACTCGCGCCAACCTCGTTGCCAGGATGAAGGGTCGCGATTCCTCCAAGCCCGGGCTGCTGATGTCCTCGCATGTCGATGTGGTCCCGGTTGAAACCGCGCAATGGACGCGGCCGCCGTTCAGCGCGGATATCGCCAACGGATGCGTCTGGGGTCGCGGCTCGATCGACATGAAACCCAAGTGCGCGATGGATTTGGCGGTGATGACTTCGCTCAAGCGCGCGGGCATCCAGCCCGAATGCGATCTGGTCCTTGCCGCGGTGGCCGACGAGGAAGCGGGCTCGGAGATGGGCGCGAAATTCCTGGTCGAGCGCTATCCCGACCTGATTCGCGCGGGCTACGTGCTCAACGAGATCGGCGGCTTCACGGTGCATCTCGGCGATTCGCGTTTCTATCCGATCCAGGTCGCCGAGAAGGGCTTCGTCACCGTCAAAATGACGGTAAATGCGCCTCCCGGACATGGTTCGATGCCGCGCCCGGGCACCGCGATCGAGAAGATGGCCGAGCTCATCACCAAAATCGTCAAGACCCCGATGCGCCAGCGCGCCACGCCGCTGATGGAAAAGACCCTTAAATCGCTCGGCGTGCCGCTCGATTCGCCGCCCGCGTTGTTTCGCCCGATGCTGGCCAACACCGTCAGCCCGACCATCCTGCGCGCCGGCTACAAGGATAATGTCATTCCCGGCGAGGCGAGCGTGGTCCTCGACGGGCGCACGCTGCCGGGCGAAAATCCCGAAAGCTTCATGGCCGAGCTGCGCGCGATCGTCGGACCCGAGCCGTCCTTCGAGCTGCTGAAGACCGCGCCGCCGTCCGAGACCACCATCGACACGCCGCTCTATGACCTCATGAAGGTGAAGCTCGAGGGTGCAGACCCGGGTGCGCGCGCGATTCCGTGGATGATTCCGGGCGCGACCGACAACAAATTCTACGCGGACCTTGGGATGGCGTGTTACGGCTTCATGCCGGTGAAGCTGGACCCGCATCTGCCGTTCGGTTCGCTCTTTCATTCGAATGACGAGCGGATGCCGGTCGAGGGATTTTATTGGGGGCTCAAGGTTTACACCGACACGGTGCTGACCTTCGTCGGCGCGAAGTTCGCGGACATTTTCGAGTGACCTTCCCGTAGGGGTCGTTCGGGAACGACCCCTAAAAATCCTTGACGGCTTTGGGCCCTTCAAATCGCTTCGCCGCAACCGGCTGTGGAGGCGCTTCGCGCGATGAGGATTTCAACGGGGCGTTCGCGAACGCCCCCTACGGGAAATCAGAAGGCACAGTTCGCGGACATTTTCGAGTGATGTGAAATCAAATCGAAGCCGCCATCGTATCGCCCTGTAGGGGTCGTTCGGGAACGACCCGCTAAAATCCTTGACGGCTTTGGTCCCTTCAAATCGCTTCGCCGCAGCCGGCTGTGGAGGCGCTTCGCGCGATGAGGATTCAACGGGGTGTCCGCGAACGCCCCCTACCAGGAATCAGAAATGACGGGCTAATTCGAGGCGCTGCCTTGCGGCGTGAACGTCACCAACAGCCGCGGTGGTTCGGTCAGCGGCACCACCGCATAGCTGGCCACCGGTACCGTGTTGACGGTGACCGTGGTGCCTTGCGCATCGCTGGTGATGTCGCAGTCCTTGAAGATGGAGCGATCGAACACCACATGCTTCTGGATGCCGGCATCGGGGGTGACGTCCTTGAGCAGCACCTTCACCGTCGAGTAGCCGGGGCCATTCTCGATGTGCTTGTCGTACTGCACCGGCTTGGAAAGATCGAAGATCACCGACATCGGCGGATTGGAGGCCGACAGGCGAATGGTGCGCAGCGTCGCCGGCCCGTTCGTATCAGCAGCCGCCGATGCGACCTGCTTGGGTTCCGACGCCGGTGGGGGTGCGGCACCTGGCGCGCCAAGATTAGGAAGATCATCCTCGCCATACGCGCTGTTGTTGGCGGCTACTTCGGAAGTGCTTTCCTTCTGCCGGACCAGCACGTTATCACCGGTGCCATTGGTAGTCTCGCCATAGCCATTTTCGGCCAGCACCAGCTTGAGCGGATCTTCTTCGTTGTCGACCGGCTCGGCGAGCTTCTTCAATTCAGCACGCGCCTGCTTCGCGTAGGGAGTATCGGGGTAATGCTGCACCATCGCGGCGAAGGCTTGCGCCGCGGAATATTTCTTGCCTTCCTTCTCCAGCGCGACCCCGAGTTCCCATAGCGCATCGGGCGCGACCGGGGTGTCCGGATATTTCTGCATCAGCTCGGCGAGGCGCGATTCGGCGGCGCGGAAATTCGCGCGCTTGAAGTAATAATCGCCGACCACCTTCTGATGACGCGCGAGGACCTCGCGGCAAATCTCCGATTTTTCCTTCGCCAACTCCGCGAATTCACTCTCGGGAAAACGCTGTTCAATCTCGGTGAAGCGCCCCAGCGCCTGTTCGGTCTTGCTTTGATCCTGGTCTTCGCGCCCGATCTGATCGAAGTAGCTCATCGCGATGTAATAGCTGACCAGCTGGAGGTTCTTGCTGGTCGGATGCATGCGCTGAAAGTCGTCGAGCGCGGCAACCGCCTGGGCGTAGTCCTTATCCCTATAATATGCGAGCCCGATCTTCATCTCGGACTCTTCGGCGTAGGGGCTGAACGGATACTTGTCGACCACGTACTGATAGTTCTCGATCGCGGCGTGGTATTCCTTGTTGGTGTAGTTCAGCTGCGCCTGCTGATAGTAATCCTCTCCGCTGGGAGGCTTTTTGACGCTGCACGCCGACAATAGCGTGCACAGGGTGCAGGCCACGAGGAAAAGTGAATAACGTGTCATCGCGGGGCTTCCAGCAACGTTAAACGGTCACCGCCCTGAGCGCAACCGGGTCGGGAAGGGGAGTGTTCAGGCTCCAGGAGCGGAGCCCTCACCCTTCTCGAATGACGCGAAATAGACCGGCTTGCCCTGCGCCATATATTTGCGCCCGAAGGCCGAGCGCTTCGCCCCAGGCGGCTCGAGGTCGATGCGCCGAAAGCCGCCCGCATCGAGCATCGCGAAAATCTCCTCGGCCCAGTCCTTCACATCCGACGCCGCATACACATGGCCGTCGGGCGCCAGCGTGCGGTCGAGATTGCGCACGAAGAACGGCGTCACCATCCGATGCTTTAGGTGGCGCTCCTTGGGCCATGGGTCTGGATAGTAGATGTGGAAGGCGGCGACGGCGGCATCGGGCAGCATCAGGTTGACCAGCGTGCGCGCGTCCATTTTGGCGACCCGAACGTTGGGCAGCTCGGCGCGGCCACATCGCATCGCGAGGAGCTGCGCGACGGTCCCCGACAGCTCAATCGCGAGGAAATTTGTTTCGGGATTTGCCGCCGCGTATTCCAGCATGAAATCGCCGCGTCCGGCGCCGATCTCGATTTCCAGCGGCGCGAGCCGTCCGAAAATCGCATCCGGCTCGATGGTGAAGTAAGGGACGTTCTGCGAGATCATCGCGCGCGCCGCGACCTCGCGCGCCTCGTCGCGCCAGACCCGCGACGCTTTCCTGAGTCGTGACATGAGATTCGCAACAGCCTACCGGCGTACACCGACGATCACCAGCGAGATCATCAATGCTTCTACTATTTGGTCAGCTTGTCCGGCGGCTTTCGCTTTGACTTTGGTGCTGCGCTTCGGGCCTCGGAGAACAGCGGCAGGTCGCTAATTCGGCCGCCACGCTCCAGCCGAACAAAGCGCACACGCCACTTGCCTTTCGCGCTTTTGTCTATGTCCAGTGCGATATTCGAGCGGAGAAGAATGAGCGCAATTGTGCCGCAAATGAGGAGTAAGGCGGCAACCATCAAGAACGCCGCGGGCCATGGCCCCAGGGCCTGAACGAGCGCGATAAGCGCTTTCACCGCGACTGCTATCGCGCACTTTCGACCTTGATGGTAGCCTTGGCGCGCGGTCTCGGCCGGTTCAGGAAATGGAATACAATGCGTTGAGTGCTGCCGTCAGACTTTTGCACCAGCAGATCATTATCAGCGTCCGACTCGTCCAGAATCCAGCGCAGCAATCCCAATGAAGTTCGAATCACTTCCGATTTCGACGGAGCTTCGAGGCGCCTCTGAAGATCTGCGAGGTCTTTGTAAGCGCGAGTGCTGAAATCGATCTGTAGCCTCTTATCCATCTTAGAGTCTCCCAGCAGAGGCGATGGGACCAGCGTAATGCGGAAAATCAAGCAGAGTCAACAGACCTCCTCAATACATCCTGAATACATCGAATTATCTAGTCGGTGCGATTGAGGAAATCCTTGATGCGCTGGGTCAGCGGCTTCAGGTCGGTGTTGTCGACCAGCGCGCTCGCCATCCGGACCGGTTCGCCGAAAAAGAAGCGCTCGTAAAGGACCTGACGTCCCGCGAAGGCGCTGCCCGCGACATCCCACGCGAGGCGATACAGCGCCACGCGTTCGTGAGCATCGGCGCCGGCGGTCGGATAGTACTTCTCGAGGTCGGGTTTGATGGGACTTGTGAAGTCGCGCTCCGACGGCGTCGCCATCAGATGCGAGCTGCTGTTGAGCTGGATAATTTCCACCATCCGCGGATACAGCTTCGGGAAAAGATTGCGCGCGGTGTCGAGCGGCGGCCGCGCCGGTACCATGATGCCCCATTTATCCGCGGCCGCGTCGGCCTCGGCGGCGCGCAGGCACGCACGCATCGTCTCGGTCGTCGTGATCACCTCGGCGAGGCGCTCGCGGACGTGCGGCAGGCTGAGCGCATCGGTCACCTCGGCGATGCGCGTGGCGAGGCCGAGCAGGAATTCCGCCTTGGCGACGTTTTTTACTACCACCTGATGCATCATGTGGACGACCGCGTTGGTCTCGCCATAGAGCGCATTGCACCTGGCGACGTCGCCGCACAGAAAGACCCGCTCCCACGGAACCAGCACGTCATCGAAGATGACGACGCAGTCCATCTCCTCGAATCGCGAGGCGAGCGGCGCATCGAAGTGCGAGCGCCCGGCATCGGGATGGGGGATGAAGCTATCGCGGCAGATGAATTTCAAACCTTTCGCATTGCACGGAATCGCGAACGCGAGCGCGAACGGTTCCGCGGCGGGCTCGGCCTTCAGCACCGTCGAGGGAAAGACCAGCAACTCTTCCGAGAGCGGCGCGAGCGTGGCCAGCATCCGCGCGCCCTTGACGATGATGCCCGCATCGGTCTTCTCAATGAGCCGCAGCGCGAGTTCCTCGTCGGCGTGACCTGCCCATCCCTGCGCACGGCTGGCGCGAGGATTCACCAGCGTGTGCGTGGCGCACCAGTCATGTTTGCGCGCCTCGAGGTAGTAGTTTGAGATGCTGTCGCCGAAGCGCGGATCGCTGGCGGCGAAGAAATCGCGCGCCGCCGCCATCGCGGCGATACTCGCATTGAGGTAGTCGGGCGTGCGCCCGAGCATCCCACCGCTGAAGTTGGCCCACGCCGCCATCATGCGCGAGCGCTTGCGAACCTCGTCGATACTTTTTGGCTGGATAAATGACAATCCGGAGCGCCCGCCGTCATCGGTGCGATAGGTCATCTGCTCGGGGCGCTCGAGCTGCATGTCATACAGCGAGGCGACCGAGCGCGCGCAGTTGCGAAACGCGGGATGCGAGGTGACCTCGCCGACCCGCTCGCCGCCGAGCCAGATTTCGGCATTCAGCTTCTTGAGCGACGAGAGATAGTTGCTGCCCGATCGCGCACCCATTTCATTTTTCCTTCATGCGCGGATCGTCGGAAGACACGCATTGCAGCAGGAACCAGTAGTAGAGTTCCAGCGAATAGGGGTCGTTCGCGGCGGATTTATTCTTCGCATGGAGGATCACTCGTTGCTTGTCGACCTCACATTCCTGTTGCGAAGCAAACGGCAGGTCGTGCTTGTTGTAATAATGTTGTAGCGGCGCGCCGGCAACCGGATGCCACGGCCACTCCTGGGTGAGCGGCCTGACCATCAGAAACCAGCCGACCAGGGCGACCGTGCCCAGATGAGAGAACCGCCTCAAATGATCTCCATCAGCGCGGGAAGCCGCTTCAGGAGTCGCTCGGCCGCATCCTCGGGCGCCATGTAGGGTGGCCGCGCCGGGCCCATCTCGATGCCGGTGACGACCGACGCGGTAACTTTCGTGGTGCCGAGATGACCGAGAGTTTCCTCGCCGCCGCGCGGGAAGCATCGATTGAGCCGGCGCTGGATTTCCTCGGCGCGTCCCAGATCGCCCGCACGAAACCATCGCTGCAGCGCGACCGCCGCGGGCACCGCGAAAATGTTGATGAAGCCGCCGGCCGCACCGAGCATCAGGCCCGCGAGCAACGCGCGAAAGGTATTGTAGATGTCGGCGCGCCCGCCGACCTCATCATAGAGCGCCTCCAGATGCTGCAAGTCGGTGAGCACTTCCTTGAATGCGACGACGCCGGCAATCGTCGCGAGTTTGCCCGCGAACTTCGGCGAGATGTTGAACTTGCTGAGCGCGGGATTGTGATAGATGACGACCGGCAAGTCGCCCGCTTCGGCGATCATCCGGTAGTGGCGCTCGACTTCGAGCTCGCCGCATCGCCAGTAGTAGGGCGGAATGACCTGCTGCGCGTCGTACCCCAGCTTGCCCGCGATGCGCGAGTACTTGAGCGTCTCCAGCGTGGTCGCACCCGAGGTCATCGCTACGGCGCAGATGCCCGGGCGCTGGCGAGCCTCTTCGAGCACGATTTCGAACACGCGAGTGCGCTCGGCTTCATCCATATGCAGGAACTCGCCGATGCTGGGGGCGGCGACGACCCCGGTCGCGCCCTTGTCGATGGCCCATTTCACTTCGGCGCGCAGCGCGGGTTCATTGAGGCGATAATCGGCGGTGAACGGGGTCACCAGCATCGCGATAATTCCGTGGGTGAGTTTCAATGTGGTCGCCTCCCGCTGTGTACCTGACGTGATTGATAGCCTCTTTTGAATAGAGCCGGAAGATCTGGGGGGTAGAGAACCAGCTAGCTCGACTCAGTGGATGGATCGAATTCATCCATAGCGCCGTGCCTGATGGTCACGATGCCAACGACTTTATGCAATTCGTCGATTTGGTAGATGATTCGATAGCCATGGCCGCGCCCGCCATAGATCAAGTGGCGTATTTGCAGGCCGAAGCTCCTGCTCTCGACCGCTATCGGACCGCGGCGCGGGAATCGGTCCAAGGAGTAGACCGCAGCCTTGAGGCGCTCGAACCAGGCGGCGGCAGCGGCTTAATCGTCCGCCGTGACTCTCGAATATAGATCGTCAAGATCCTGTTGCGCGCGGCGGCTCAATTCAATGCGGTATGCCATGGCGGCGGCGGAATTCTTCGAAGAACTCGCGTGCGGGCCGAGTGCGTCCCTGGGCAATGTCGTCGAGCCCCTGCCGAATAGCCTCATGCACGTCGGCGCGGGCGGCGATATCTAATAGCCGCTGATACGCTTCGGCATCCTGCACTACCGCTTCGGCCTGACCATTGACGGTCAGAACGATGGGACGCTTACTTTTTTTCAATTGCTTGAGAAATTTCCCCGACTGGCGCCGGAAATTGGTAAGCGATTGAATGTCCTTGCTAATATCGAGCCTGGCTTTCATCCACAGCACCTAATTAGGTGCTAGTCGGAGCGCGGCCTCTTGTAAAGCGACTAACGATTTGGCGCGAAATAAAAGATCGATTGACCAGTTCCGATCGCCGCTTCGTAGCGGCCGAATTGCTCACCGCGCCAGTCCCACTTCCCGGCGCCCATCGCACCGGCCATCATCAGGTAATGCGAGAAGCGACCCTCCGGTGAACAATGCATCCGGAAATCATTCGCTGCGGCGATGATCTCGTCGTGGCGGGCCGCGCGGAACCATTCCATGATTTTTTCATCATAAAGGCGATTGGCGGTCGAGCTGATATCGGCGGGATCGGCGGATGAATGATCGAGGATGCGGTCGTAATCCCAGAATCGATGCGACATGCCGCCCGAGGCGACTATCACCACGCGTCGATTCGAGGCGCGGATCGCCGCGCCGAGGGCAGCACCGAAATCGAGATCATTTTGCACCGATGCGGTTTGGCAGACGCTGATCGAGAGCACGCGGCGGCGCCGATTGGGATTGAAATAGTACATTACGTTGAGGGTGGGATAATGGAGCGGGAGATTTCGCGCCGCCGAGGCGACCGCGCGCATCTTATGCTCGCGCGCCGTCGCCTCGGTCGCGCGCGCCAGCTCCGGATCGCCACGATAGTCATATTCCAGGTCATGCAGCATCTGCGGCAACTCTTCCGAGGTGTAAACGCCGGCGAGCCGCTCGTGCGCATTGAGGATGTATTCGAGGGTGGTGAACCAGTGCGTATCGATGAGGACGAAGGTGTCGAAGTCGAGGTCCTGCAGACGCTCGCGTTCGAGTTGCGGCATCGCGTCATAAAAGGTGGTGACGTTGTTGCCCATGTAGGCTTTACGCGCCGCGAGGTCGGTGATCATCAGGCGCGGCACGTGGGTGGTGAAAATCGCGGCGACGACCTCGCCCATTAACCTTCCTCGGAAACAAAAGTGTCGATTTGAGGACCGATCGACCTCATTGTGCGTCGCGAGGGGCGGAGGCCGCAATGTTCGCGTGCGTCGCTTTGGCATGCGATAAAAATCGATAGGTAACCGTATCTTTATAATTCGTGACGGAGTGACACTTGACCTGAGGCGCGGATAGACTTACTCTCCGGCGAAACGGCACGGCGCTGGAGAAAGTGGCCGACCTACCGAGAATCATTCCCCTCTTCCCGCTACCAAATCTGGTTCTTTTCCCCGGAGTTGCGGTTCCATTGCACATTTTTGAGCCGCGTTATCGGGAAATGATCGCCGCGGTGGCGGAGTCGCACGGTATCATCGGTATGATGCTGCTCAAGGGCGATTGGGAACGCGAGTACTACGAAAATCCCGATACCTACAGCATTGGATGCGCAGGGAAGATCTCCCAGCTGGTGAAACTTCCGGATGGCCGCTACAACCTGGTTCTGACCGGGCTGAGCGAGTTTCGGGTGGTGCGCGAGAATCGTGAGCGAGCGTATCGTCAGGCGGAGGTGGAATGGTGTCCGGTCGAGCCCCCAATCGACATCGACGCCGAGGCGATGGAAGGACTCCGTCAACTATTGTTCGAATATCTCGGAGACACCGCCGCAGATGCCTGGAAGTCCTTGGTCGAGCGGGGATTGCGCGGCGCCGATCTGGTCAATTTTCTCTGTTTTCACATCGACGTGCCGGCCATCGAGAAGCAAACCCTTCTCGAAGCGCGCGCAGGCCGTCTGGATTGTCTGTTCGATGTCCTCACCTTCAAGCTCGAAGAGCGCAAGCTCGGTGGACCGGGGCCACATGGCGGACCCGGCAACGTGCAATAAAAGAACTGCCGCGATCAATCTGCACATTAACCTTGCGACCGGCGTGGCGACCGGATTCAGGCCGGATCGTTGGTGTCGCCTCCGCAACAGACCCGACATTAAAATGGCGCGCCGATAAGTTTCCGAAATTGACATGGATCGGCCCTCCGGCACGGAATAAAAGCCGCCCGGTCGCAGATCCGGCACGACAATAATGTTCCTGAACGGTTCAAAAGAGTCACCGGTAGCGCAAAAGGGCTACAAAGCTGCACTCAGAGAACTGCTCGCAAAAGGCGCTCGGGTTCGCATACTGCGACTGCGTTTCTGAAAGATCTTGAGATTTGCGAGGTTAATCGCGCAGCAGATGCTCAATCGGCCTGATTGATGGTTTGTTGCAGCGAAGCTACCGCCGCAGGCATGAGGATTGCTTATGCTTGCGTTCTGACTAGATACAAGTTCCACGAACGATGCAAGTGGGGATCGTTCGAAGGAACAGGGGGATGCCCCCTCGGGGCACAGATTGAAAATGGAATGGGAAAACACCGCGATAGGAAACTTGTTCGTGCCCGACGTGCTGACGCCGGAGCAGTTCTACGACAGCCGCAGGGATGACAGCAACATCCGTCCGGTCAAGAAGTTGATGATGGCTATCCTCGAGGATGCGCTGCGCTGCTTCCAGAATAACTGTGACGCCAAAGGCGGACCGCGCAAGCGGCTTTTCCAGGAAGCCGAGCACTGGCTTTGTGGGGAAGGCGGCGAAGGGCCGTTTTCATTCGAGATGGTCTGCGAAACCTTGGGAATCGAGCCGAGCTTCCTGCGCAATGGGCTCAAGGAATGGCGTCGTCAGCAGATCGAGGGCAATTCGGCACGCCGGCTCGCGCGCCGTTCCCCAGTGGTTCGCACCGGCCGTATCAGCGCGCCGTCGCGGCGTAATTCGAAAGCGCTGCAGCAGCAGGCTCAGTAAGCTTCAGCGCCAGCAATTCGTATCAAGCAAAAAGGCGGTACCGAGTGCATAGGCATTCGGTACCGCCTTTTCTTTTTAGATCCAAAGCCCAGTTACGAGCCCGTCGCCCAAGACCGTCCTAGTGATTCCCCTGCGGCTGATTGCCTTGGGATGCCCCTGTCGATCCAGATCCCGCGGAACCTGGTCCGCTATACGGCATTCCGCCCGGTCCCGCTCCAGTCGCGTTGCCGACCATCGCCGCCTGACCCGGAGGTGGGGGTACGTAGCCCTTGGGCTGCGCGGCGGTGAAGGCTTCGCAGGAAGCGATTTCTTCCGGGGTTACGTTCTCATGAGACATGATCTTGTCGTCGTCCCACTTGAGCTTGGTCTTCTCCAAATGAATGCCCGGGCATTTCACCTGAAGGTTGAAGTCGCGCATCCCAGTGGCCGATGCGGTTTGAGCGCCCCCAGCTCCCCCTGCGGACGATTCCCCGCCCCCGGCAGGTGCTCCTGCGCCCCCACCGGATGGCGCACATCCTGCGACCAGAAATGCCAGCCCGGAAGCCAGCGCAAAGCCAATCGTGCGTTTCATCGCATCCTCCTTCGATCTCTGGGAGCAACTCCTCCCCCGATACTCACGCGTTCGGTTTCGATGTACCCAACTCATCTCCCGAAACTGCGACAAAAATACACTAGGATTTCAAAATAGCAACCCCCCCCGTGTCGTGGCCTAAAACTTATGCAGCCTGAAAGAGAATCCGTCCATCGCGTTCCATCTTCTTCGCCCGACCTTCGATATAGGCGTGTTCGAGATGGGCGAGGGTTTCGAAGGTGGCCGCCATCACGTGAAAAATCGGGCGCTCTTCATCGGCGAAAATTTGCTGCGCGACCTCGAACGCGGTTTGCGGTTTGCGGCGCACCAGATCGAGCATCTCAGCCTCGCGATACTGATGATGCTCGATGAGTTGATTGGCCCGATGACGATGGTCGGAGTAGACATTGCCATGCGCGGGGAGCACATGCTCGACGTCAAATTGCTGAACTTTTAGTTGCGAGTTAATGAAATCTCCGAGCGGGTCCCCGGTCGCGTCCGGATAGAGTCCTACATGCGGCGTGATCTTCGGCAGCAAGTGATCGCCGACGATCATTGCTTTCTCCTTGCGCAAATAGATCACGCAATGACCTGGCGCGTGACCAGGTGTCCAGATTACCTCAAACTTGCGATGGCCCAGCGTGATGACGTCGCCATCACTTAGGTTCGCATCGGGCTCGGTGACCGGATCATACAGATCGGTGCCCATCCAGGCGGGCCGCATTCCGGTCGGTGGACTGTTGCCGATCGGGAATCCATGGCTCTCGAAAAATGGCCGCGACTCCGGCCGCTCGCTCATCGGACCCATCTTGCCGAAGAACAGCATCCGGCTGGCGCGCTCGGCTTCGAACTTATGCAGGTAGGTCTTGGCATGACTGCGGCGGCGGATTTCGCTCGACGCGCCGAAGTGATCGATATGATGATGGGTCCCGATGAGGAGTTTGAGATCCTCGAAGCGGGCACCGGTCTGCAGGAAAGCATCTTCCATCACGATGAAGCTTTCCGGCAGATTCATTCCGGTATCGATCATCGCCCATTCGCCGCCGCCGCAATCAATTAGCCACGCATTGATGATGGTTGGCTTCATCGGAAGCGGCAGGAACATTTCAAAGATTCCGGGCAGGACCTGTTTGAATGCCATGGTGTTAGGACTCTCAGTGGCGACGGTTTCGCAGGAAGCGTTTCCTTGCGCTCCGCGCCGCAAACTGCGGGCTGGATCTCAATCCCGCGTTACTTTTTTTAACGATCGTCGCGGTCATCATATAACGCGGGAAACCTTGCCGCATTACTCGTGGAGCTGATCCTTAAAATATTCCTCGGACTACGCTTCGCTCCGCCCTCGGAGCGGCTGCGCCGCGGCTTCGCCCGCTTTGCGTCTCATCCGAATCAATTAACGCCTTCATTCGTGCAACTGATCCTTGACCGCGAAAGTCAGTCGGACGCTGACCTTCCAGCGCACCACTTTGTTATTTTCCACCACCGCGCTGGTCTCCGTGATGTGCGCGGTATGGATTCCCGAGATGGTGACTCCCGCCCGCGCGACCGCGAGTCCCACCGCGTCCTCGATCGAATTGGCCGAAATGCCGGTTAGCGCGATTGTTTTTTCAACCATTAAAATGCAGCTCCTTGGCCGGCAAACGTGCTTATTTGACGGGCCGCTTGATTGGGCGCTAGCGTGGCCCTGCGTTGGTGATTAGCGCACGCCGGAGGTTCAAACAAGGCGCTACCCTCTCGACTCCGCCTGATCCATCTGAACGCCACGCCAGTTCAACATGACAATTCAAATTGAAATGCCCGCGGACCCGAAAGCGCTCGACGAGTTTGTGCGCTTTCACGATCGCGTTTATGAGTACCGCTCCGCGCGATGGCCCGCGGCGCAACGACGTCAGCTTCACATCCTAAGCGGCCAGGCGCCCTTTGAAGGCCGCCTGGAAACCCGCTGCTTCACAGCGCGTGACGCCGGGATACTGATCGCTCGCGCCGCGGCGGTCGTCGATCGCCGATACATTGCGCATTGGAACGAACCGGTCGGACATCTCATGATGTTTGAGGCGATGCCGGGCAGCTCCGAAGCGGTCAAGCCAATGGTCGATGCGGCGTGCGAATGGCTTCGCGGCCGGGGAATGCAGGTCGCTCGCGCCGGTGCCGAGGGGCTTCTCGATGCGCCGTTCGCGATCGATGAGTACGAGATGCTTCCGCCGAGCATTTTGCGCCAGAATCCCGGTTATTATCATTCGGTCCTCAAGGACGCGGGTTTCGAGACTGAGCGCGGATGGGTGGATTACAAAATCGAGGTGACGCCCGCGCTCATCGCGCGCTATGAAGCCATGCTTCAGGCGGCGCGCCGCGATGGATTCGTGATAGCGCCGGCCAAGGATCTTCCCGCCGATCTCCGCGTCTCACATTTCACCCGGATCTGGAACCATGCTTTCGCGCGCCATTGGGGAATGGCGCCCCGTAGCGAAACCGAGGTTGCCTCGATGTTCCGCGGCTTCGCTCGCGGCAGCGGACTCGAAACCACCCTCATTGCCTATCGAGGCGATGAGCCGGTTGGGGTGTTGAACGCACTGCGCTCCACATCCGAACACGTGCTGCTGGCCCCGGACCGCGCGGTGCGCGAATGCGAGAAGCTTAACTGGCTGGGGATCGGGGTGCATGAATCGGCGCGCGGACGCGGGGTGAACCTGGCGCTGGCGTCATACGCGTATCTCGAGTTGATCCGGCAGGGCGCGAAATTTCTGAGTTACACGCTGGTGTTGGATGACAACTGGCCCTCGCGTCGCACCGCGGAAAAGCTGGGCGCGAAGGTATGTGCTAGCTACGTGACTTATCGTCGCAAGCTGACTTGACGCTTCGCCGGTGAAGGTGCTTTCGGTCGCCGGAAGGTTAAACTCCACAGCAGCAGTGGGAACACGAAGCTGCCGGCCGTCGCCACCCACATCATCAGGTCCATCCGCCCGATAATCGCGAACGGAATCAGAGCATAGACAAAATCGCGCGAGGTCAATTTCTCGAGCAGCGATTGCGAATCTTGCGCGCGAGTCCTCGAGACCCAGAATGCGGTCCCTGCGCTCAGGATGCATCCGACCATGAACAGCCCAAACAGCTTGGTATAGAGTGGGCCGCCGATTTTGTAAGCCGCGATCGCCACGCCGACGAACATCGCGAAGTTCACAATTGAATCGGTGACCGCGTCGAGCATTCCGCCGAAGGCGCTCTGCGCGAGCTTCATCCGCGCCAGCTCGCCATCGACGCCATCGATCGTGACTGAGACCAACAGCAGCAGCACGCCGATCAGCGGCGGCCAGTAACCTCCCATTGCGATTGCAGCCGCGGCAAACAATCCCAGCGCGGTGTTGGCGACCGTGACTTGATTGGGAGTTACCGCCGTGCGCGCCAGCCTCAGCGCGATGCGCCATGAGATCCGGCGATCAAGATGATGCGCCAGGAAGCCATCCTTCCAGGCGGTCTCATGGCGCAGGGTCGCGCCGATTCGGCGCTCGCCCTCGGAGGGATCGTCCACACGTCCATCGAGCGCGAACGGGAGCAGGCCGCCGAGCGATGCGGCGGCGCCGGAAGTTGCCGGTGGGTTGATCAGATCCCTCAAGCGGCCAACCGCGAGACCCGCGCTTACATCGCCACCGGTGCTGGCCAACCTCACGACGCGTGCCGTACCCGACGCGTGCTGTTCGATGAGCCGAGTCAATTGATCGCCGGTGAAAATCAGATTTCCCTCGAGCGCGACGCAAGGTGCCGCGGAATCGAGAACGCCAAGCCGTCGACCATCAGCGGCCTCGAGCGAATCGAGCAGCACCACATCCGAGCGCTTTCGGAAGGCGCCGAGCGCGTCTTCGATCGCTTCGCGAGGGGTACCGTTGCAGGCGATGAGGAAGCGGCTGATTCCGGCCCGCGCACAGAGCTCCAGATTCCTTTCCAGCAGCGATTTTCCGAACACCGTCTCGCCGCCCCGGCCGTGGGCAAATATCACCGCAGTCTCTACCACATCAGACTCCGCAACCTCGTAACGTAGCTAGTAGGGTAAAAGGGCTGTGCCGTGCAATCGGCGCGATGCCAGAGGAGAAACAGGGAGGGGAGAAGCAGTCCTTTAGGAGAAGCTGGTCGCGAGCCCTTTGGTGTGAGGCCCGCGACCAGCCGGTGTTTGAACGACCTAATAATAATCGACCGGATCAATCTGACGTTTCGCCCCGTACCAGAACAGCATGTTCTCGGTTAACCCCTGCCAGGTAAATTTGCCCGGGGGCAGCAGGAGGCGTTTCGCCATCGACTTGAAGGAGTAGAACTCCTTGGTGCATCGCCAGACGCCTTCTTCCACCTGCTGTGGCGAAAGGTTCTTCGGCACGAACATGCAACGGAAGTTGTTGGTATACAGATCGGCGTCGGGAATGATCACGCGGCCCTCGTTCTCGAGCTGGGTGCGCATCGGAGTGCCCTTGCGCGGCGTGACGGTGTTGAAGAAAGCCTCGGGCGCGCGCACCTCATGCAGGAACTGCAGGGTGTCATCGAAAATCTTCGGATGGTCTTCTTCCAGCCCGAACAGGAAATTGAGCGAATAGTAAATGCCGTGCTTCTCCATCTTCTTGAGCAGCTTCTTGTACTGATTGGCGTGGTTTTGAATCTTGTTCATCGACAGCAGGCTGTCCTGACTGATCGATTCCACTCCGATGTTGACGTGGAAGATTCCCGCCTTGGCCGCGAGCTCGAGCAACTCGTCGTCGTGATTCGAGTTGACCGTCCATAGGCATGAGAAGCGGATGTTCAACGGCTCGAGCGCCTTAAACAGCTCTTTCGCGAACTTGTGCTTGCCGGTGATCTGATCGTCGATGAACTGGAAGCGGCGGAAGCCGGTGATGCGGATGTTCTCCTTGATCTCCTTGACGATGTCGTCGATGGGGCGGGTGCGATAACTGCCCTCATAGAACACCGGGATTTCGCAGAACGAGCATCGATAGGGGCAGCCGCGGCTGGCCTGGATTGGAATCGCCTTGAACAGGTAGCGATTGAGCTTAAGTAGCTCATGGCGCGGGCGTGGCAAGTTCTTCAGGTCATGAACCTTGTCGGCCTTGTAGACGCGCTTCATCTTGCCGTCGCGCCAATCCTGCAGGAGCTCCGGCCACACCAGGTCGGCCTCGCCCTGCACCACCGCGTCCGCATGCATCAATGCTTCCTCGGTCTGAAGGGTCGCATGGAAGCCGCCGAATACCACCGGCACGCCTTTCTTGCGAAACTGATCCGCGAGCTGATAGGCGCGCAGCGACGCGCCGATGGTGGTGGTCATGCCGACCAGGTCCCATCCCGCGTCAAAGTCGATGTCCTCGAGGCGCTCGTCGCACAGGGTCACGTCGAAGTCATCGGGCGTGAGACCGGCCATCAACGGGATCATCAATCCCATGATGAGCCGCCAGCGGGTTTTATGCGGTGTGCCGTCGAGGTGAACGGTCGTTGGTTGAACCAGAAGTAGCCGAGGTTTCTTGTTCATAGAGCCTCATGAAGACGTGACAGTCGGTTCAGCATTCGAATCGGTGTCCCGGCCCCAGCGCCGGTAGGTAGCCCACATCAGGATGAACGCAAACACGTAGGTGCCGAAGGCGGCGCCCCACGCGAAAAAGCCTAATCGATCGATCAACGCGAGGATTACCAGCAGGTACGCGAAGTCGCGCCCGCTGATGCGGTCGATCTTCCCCAGCCATTGCTCCGCGCCCTTCGCATCAATCGACAAGGCCAGATAGGTGGCGAGTCCGCATAGCGCGAAGCCGCCGAGCACGACGGGAATCAGGTAAAGGTACCAGGAGCTTCCGGAGTTCCGATAGCATCCGAAAAAAATGCCCGCGAAAATCGCCACGTGCACGATATTGTCGGTGGTGACATCCAGCATCCCGCCAAACTTGGTCTCGCTCATGGTGAGGCGCGCCAATTCACCGTCGACCCCATCCACCATGATCGAGAACAGGAACAACAGCGACCCGAGCAGGCGCATCCAGTACGAGGGCGAGGCGAACATCCATGCGCTGGTGAGTCCGACCACTGTATTAGCAATAGTGACCTGGTTGGGTGTGATCGAGGTTCGCGCCAACCCTTTGCTGATACGCCACGAGAGGTTGCGATCGATGTAGCGCGCCAACGGCGCGTCGGTTTGTGCGGTATCATCCTTGAGCGCGCGCGCCAGGCGATCTTCGGCCTCGTCGCGATCCTCAACCCGGCCGTTGAGCGCGAAGGGCAGGTAGCTGGCGGTATTCATCACCAAGGCGCGATTCTGGTCGATGCGAATCAATTCGGCCAGGGGCCCGGTGGCGATGGAGCCGCCGCGCTCATAGTCGGCACTGATGGTATTCATCACCGGCCCGGTTCGGCCGCCGTCCTTCTCAATGATTCGATTGAGGTGTGAGGTCGCGAAAACCAGGTTCCCGCTCAGGCGGACGCAGGGTTCCGAGGGGTCTAGTCCGAAGGGACCACGCAATAGTTCATCGAATGAGTCCACAATCGATATATGTCGATCGCCGGCGAAGCGCCCCATGCTCTTGCCGATACGCTCTCGGTCCTGCGCAGGAGTCTGAACATAGACGCGCTTAACCCCGGCCCGCTCGCAACTAACCAGGAGCCGCTCAAGGAGGGAGCGCCGGAAGATTCGATCGTTGCTGCGCGGAGGCGCGCTAATTAATGCTGTTTCTATCAAGATTTCTATGTATTAACTGGTCTTATTAAAACCTAGTTAAATATGCTAATCCGAAGGCAAGGTCAATCGACCTCGAACCGGCAAAATCCCCAATAATTTGACGATCTTTATTCGCCTCGAGCGCCGGCTTCCGCCAGCGTATTCTGTTTCTGCAACTCCTCGATCAGTTTCTGATAGCCCTCAGTCTGAACCGCGTTCTGAATCTGCGCGGACACGACTTTTGAGAGGCTCTCTCCATCCATCATCACGTCGGTGATTTGCCATCGCGTCCCGCGCCGCGCGACCATGAAGTCCAGCGGCACCGTGCCTGCGCTCGCATCGCCGAGGGTCGTCCTAACTAGGGTAAGTATCCCCTTGACGCACGTACCTGCTTTACGGTAGTATTCAGGTATGAGCAAAAGTAATCGAAATAACCCGATGCGGTGCGGCTCTTCCGAAGGCACGTTTTCACTCATGGAATTTGATCGGGAGTTTCCCGACGATGCGGCTTGCCTCGAATGGTTAAAGGATCGGCTCTACCCGAACGGCATCTTCTGCCCCAAGTGCGACAAGATAACGAAGCATCATCGCGTAAAGACGCGCCCGCTCTATTCCTGCCAGTTTTGCGGCCATCAAGAGCATCCGATGAAGGGAACGATATTCGAGGACTCCGCTACGTCCCTGAAACTTTGGTTCCACGCCATCTTCCTGATGTCCTCGACTCGATGCGGTATCAGCGCGAAACAGATTGAGCGGGAAATCGGCGTTACCTACAAATGCGCGTGGCGCATGTTCAATAAGATTCGCTCGCTGCTCAAAGACGACAACGATCCGCTGTCGGGCAAAATCGAGGCGGATGAAAGCTTTTTCGGCGGTCTAGAGAAGAACAAGCATCGGAGCAAAAGGCAGCACCTTGGCACTGGGGGCGTCGGAAAGACTGCCGTATTCGGGATGGCAGAGCGAGGCGGCAGAGTCGTCGCCAAGGTAGTTCCGAATGTTCAGGCCGCAACCTTGATACCGCATGTCCGCGCTCGCGTGATGCCTCGCAGCGTGGTCTTCACGGACGAGCATGGCGGCTACAATCCGCTCGAAAGCTTGGGCTATCCGCACAAGCGCGTACATCATTCGCAGGGCGTCTACGTCTCCGGCGATGCGCATACGAATACCATAGAAGGCTTCTGGAGCCTCACGAAGAACGGGATTCGAGGCGTCTACCACAACGTCAGCGCGAAATACTTGCAGATGTACTTGGACGAATACGCTTTCCGCTTCAATCGACGGAAGGCGCTCGGACGCCATCAAATGTTCGATGCGTTCGTGAATCGGATCGAGAAGAAAGCATCGTAGGCACGCAGCCCCATGCTTAGTCTATTCGATTATGAGGATACGATCATCCAATTGGGACGCGCGCCTCACGCGCATAATCTGCTACGCATTCAAAATCAGTCCAGAGGATCTACGCGCTAAGGTTTTAGCGCTTCGAGCGAAACAGCAATCGCGTCCACGGCCAATTTGACATTTGGGCGCAGAGTCTTCGCATCAGCGCCATAAATGCGATCAAGTAGCGCGTCTCTGACCGAGGCGTCAGTTTTAGCGACAGCATTCAACAGCCCCATCGTCAGAAAGGTCAGCAACTCGATCATTTCTTCAACGGTTAGACCGCCATATAAAGATTGATTTGCCATATCCGAAGCGTACTCCAGCAAGAGCCGACTTCAAGGTGACGGACTAGCCTTTAACTTCGCTTCTCGTTCTGCCTCTTTCCGCCAAAATTCCCGCACCGTCGGATTGAGATTGGGATTAACCCCAGCGCCTGATTGAGCCGCTTCCGCCGCCGCCTCATCTCGCTTCACGCAGGCTCGGAAATCTCGACAAGCAACATCTACGGCTCGCTGCGCATCCAACTCCTCGCCGACTGTATCTGGATGGAGCGGCATAGCGCGCATAGCGTAGGCGCAAGCGTCTTTGTGGCAGGGATCGTAATACTGATGAGAGGTTTGGTTTGAAGGATTTTCCGCGACGTAGAGCGTTACGGCAATCACGATTATGCCAACGGAGAGCAGGCAAAAAACAAATATCCATTGCCCGCGAGGCATCAGGATTTTCGCTTCTGCGTTGCCTTTCCGAGATCGTCAAAGAATTTCTTGCGCGTTATCTGCGGGATCGGAATGTCGCGATTCTTCCGTTCGGACTCATCTCTAACTACGCTCCGCCGACGGCTTGGGCTCTGCGTCCAGGTAGTTCACCTTCACCAGCGAAAGCGCGACCGCGGCGCGAGGGAACGCCAGTGTCTCGAGGCTCCGGGTGAACACGGCCTGGAAGCGGCGGCGCTCCTCGATGCTCAATTTGTCCCATTGCGGTCCTAGCGCCTGGCTGGCGAGCAGATCCAGCGCCAGCGCATTGTCGATTGAGTCCAGCAGCCTACGCCGCGCCTCCGGATGGCCGTCGCTGGCCGGCAGAGCCTTCATCGAATTGATGGCGCCGCGGACCACTATCTCACCGGGCGAGGCTGCCTGCGCGGTCAGCGCCGTCATCATCAATACAAACGCGCAGAACGATCCGGCGCCAGCCCGCAAGTTCACACGCCTGTAATACAAAATCCCAGACTCCTCGTGCGATGCCGAGTTTCTGATCGGCGGTTCATTGTAGAGGGCGAGGGGAGCGGCTGATAGACTCGATGCGGTGCCGAAACCGTCCGCCATCCTGTTCGACTTCGGGGGCACGCTCGATTGCCCTTCGCATTGGCTCGACCGTTTTCTGAAGCATTACCGCGCAGCCGGCTTCGACCTCACACGCGAGGAACTCAATCCGGCTTTCGACTTCGCAACCCAGGCGGGCTACGACGCCGGTAAATCGGTGGAACGCTTCAAGCTGGGCGACCTGATCCGCTTCCTAATCGGAAATCAGTTCGAATATCTTCGCGGCGAGGGGCCCGATCGATTTCGCGATTCACTCAGCAAAATGGACTCGCGCGAGCGCTTCAAGAATGTCGAGCGGGTGCGCGAATCGTTCCTCAAGGAAACTGTCGCGGGCCTCACGCATAGCAAGGATGTCCTCGCACGATTGAAACCCCAGTTCAAACTCGGCGTCATTTCGAACTGGTACGGCAACCTCGATGCGATCATTGCCGAGGCCGGGATGCGCGCGCTGTTCGATTCGATCACCGACTCGACGCGCGTGCGCGCCTTCAAACCCGATCTGGCGATTTATCGCGCCGCGCTCAAGACGCTGGGAACCGCGCCGGAACAAACTGCGATGGTCGGCGATTCTATGAACAAGGATATGGCACCCGCCCATCGGATCGGCATGCGCACGGTTTTCCTGCGTTCCATCGGTCACGAGTACGAGCCCGCAGCCTCGACTGCGCAGTCATCTAATGGCAGAGGATCGAATTTCGCGCCGGATTACTCAATTGACTCGCTTGAGGAGATCCTGAGCCTCCAGTGGTAAGCGAATTGCAAGGTGCCATCATCGCCGCCGGAAGAGGCGAGCGATTGCGCGCCGAGGGTGAGGATATTCCGAAGCCGCTGGTGCGCATCGGTGGGGAAACTCTCCTCGCGCGTCAGGCGCGAGCGATGACGCGCGTCGGAGCGCGGGAGGTGCTGGCGATCGTGAATTCGGAAACCGCAGAAGTTATCGCGCGCGACCGAATCGAGCTGCCGGCCAATTTGCGCCTGATGGTGCGCGACACTGGCAACTCAATGGAATCGCTGCTTGCATTAGGCGAGCAGCTCGCGCCGGGAAATTTTCTCCTCGCGACGGTCGACGCCATCATTGCAGATGCGGAGTTCGCAAAATTCATCGAGCAGGCACGCGCGCTTATCACAAAACGCGAGATTGGGGGTTTCGATGGGATACTCGGCGTCGTAAAATGGCGCGGGGACAATAGACCACTGTTTGCGAAAATCGCGGTGGACCGCGAGATCCTCGCGCTAGGTGACGATGAGTCTGAAATGGTGACAGCAGGCGTTTATCTGCTGCCCACCGCGATTTTCGCATTGGCTGATAACGCGAGGCGCGCTCAACTTTCCGCGCTGCGTCGATTTTTGGGGATGCTGATCGACAACCAGATAAGACTCGGCGCGGTCGAGCTGGCCGATGTGATCGACGTCGACGAGGCCGCAGATCTGGCGGCCGCGCGCGTCGCGGTGGAGGTACGGCGATGAAGCGTCGTGCGATTGGTATTTATCGTGAAGTGGAATTCTCGCCCGGCAAGGTCGAGGCCGACGCCGCGATCCTCGATGCGGTCCTGGCCGAGCTGGCGGCGCATGGAATCGAGACCGAGGCCTTCGATGCGAAAACTTTTACCGCGAGCACGGCGGCCGCGGACGCCGAAATAATTCTGGCAATGTGTCAGAGCGAAGGCGCGCTGCGCCGGCTTGCGGAACTTGAGAGCAACGGCGCGATCGCAGTCAATTCCGCGCTCGCGATTCGCAACTGCTATCGGGATCTTCTCGGCGCCGGTTTGATGCGCGCCCGCATCCCAGCGCCCGATGGGGTTCTGATCGCGACCGCAAGTCCCATCGATATGCGAAAGCTTTCGGCGCTCGACCTCGACGCCGGCGTGTTCGTGAAACGTGGGGACCTGCACGCACTCGGCCCCGACGACGTGCAGCAAGCGACCGGACGCGTTGCCCTGACTGCGACGCTGGCCGACTTCGCGCGCCGCGGCATCGCGATGGTCTTCGTACAGCAGGCGGCGAGCGGCCACACCGTGAAGTTCTATGGCGTCAGCGGCTCCGAGTACTTCAACGTCATTGCGCAGGAAGGCGAAGTTTCAGAAGACGTGGCGCGAGCACTGGCCGAGGCCGCAGGCATTGCTGCAACCGCGCTCGGCCTCGAAGCATGGGGCGGCGATGCGGTCGTCGACGGTGATCGTTTCGCGATTATCGACTTCAACGACTGGCCGAGCTTCAGCCGGGTGCGCGCTCCCGCCGCGCGGGCAATTGCGCGTCGCGCGTTGAAACTCCTCGCTCGCCCGCGCACCGCCCCCGCGTATCCGTAGCCGATTTTCTCTGCGTAGGGGTCGTTCGCGAACGACCCGCAACGATGGTGCAATCGCAAAGACCTTCAGCAATTGCAACATCGCTGGGGGCGATTCGCGAATCGCCCCTACCAAGATCCGCTCAAGCATCTATGGATCTGAGGCCAGCCACCCGTCTCTCATACCATCGTCATATGCGTTACGCTCTCGTATCCGAACGCAAGGATCTGTAAAACCATCATCGATGACAAATTCGCAGGGAAAACTCCCATCAGTTACAACCGCGATTCCAGGACCCAAGTCGCGTGAGATTTTTGAGCAAGAGCAGACTTACGTCGCACCGGGACGCCAGCGCGTTTCGTTGCTGGCCGGGATCGCGATCGATCATGGCGAAGGCGCCACGCTCACCGATGCCGACGGCAACGTCTATGTCGATTTCTTCGCCGGCATCGCGGTTGCCAGCCTCGGCCATGGACATCCGCAACTCGCGCAAGCGCTCTCGAAACAAGCCTCACGCCTGATGGTGGGTACGCTCGCCAACGCGGAGCGCGCCGAGGCGTTCAAGCTGCTAAGTGAAATTGCGCCAGGAAACCTCAAGCGCGCGCATCTCTATAGCGGCGGCGCCGAGGCCGTCGAATCCGCGCTACGCCTTGCGCGCTCGAAGACCAAGAAATTCGAGGTGGTGAGTTTCTGGGGCGGCTTTCATGGCAAGACCGGTGGCGTCATCGGGCATATCGGTGACGAATGGAAGCAGGGCTACGGTCCGCTGCCCGGCGGACGCTACCTGGTGCCATACGCCGATTGCTATCGATGCCCCTTCAAGCTGAGCTACCCGAGTTGCGGCATCGCCTGCGCGGATTTCGCGCGCCAGCAGATTAAGAACAGCTCGGCCGGCGCCATTTCTGCGATTCTCGTCGAACCGATTCAGGGCACTGCCGGCAATGTCATTCCACCCGACGACTGGATGCATGCGATAAAGTCGATCGCAAAGGAAAATGGCGCGCTGCTGGTCGCCGACGAGATGATCACGGGCTTCGGACGGACCGGTAAAATGTGGGGCATCGAGCATAGCGGCGTCGAGGCCGACATCGTCACGGTGGGCAAAGGGATGGGCTCCGGCTTCCCGGTTTCCGGCGTGCTGATGAGCGATGAGCTGAGCCAGGCGGAACCGTTTTCGAAGCCGAGCTCGTCGTCCTCGAGCTACGGCGGCAATCCGCTGGCGGCGGTCGCGGTCGCGACGACTATCAAGACCATCCTCAAAGATAAGCTGGTCGAGAACTCACGTAAGGTCGGCGCGATGCTGCTCGGCAAGCTGCGCGGTTTGCAGGAAAAGTACGAATTCATAGGCGATGTGCGCGGCAAGGGCTTGCTCATCGGCATGGACCTGGTCCGCGATCTGAAAACCCGCGAGCCGCTCTCGCGCAAAGTCAGCGAGCTGATTTTTTCCGAGGCGCTCAAACGCGGGCTTTTCACGATGGCGTATTTTCCGCGCGTGCGAATCAATCCGCCCCTGGTGATCACCGAGACACAGGCGGAAGTTGGTGCGGCTATCCTCGATGAGGTCTTCGCACTGGTGCGCGATAACGTCGATTGGCGCGCGGCCGCCTGAGCTTTTTTACATGGCTGACAATGGCAATGCGGCATTGTTCTTTGACCTCGCGGGCACGCTGGTGAAGATGGATGAGACGCGGCAACTCCCGCTCGATCGCAACGGCAACATCGTCATTGAGTTGCTACCAGGTGTCGCGGAGAAGCTGCGACCAATTCGCGATCATCTGATGTTGGTCTTCACCAATCAGGCCGGCATCAAACGCGGCCGCTTCACGATGGCGAAGATGGAAGCCGCGCTGGCGGACCTCGATCATCAACTGGGAGACATCCTCAGCGGATGGCTCGTCTGTCCGCATGATGACGACAATCACTGCGAATGCCGCAAGCCCAAGGCAGGCATGATCGCCGAATTGGCCGAAACCTTCGGCGTCGATCTTAAGGCCTCGACAGGCGTAGGCGATCAATTAGTGGATGAGCAAGCCTGCCTCGCGGGCGGCGTCGGCCGGTTTGTCTACGCGAAGGATTTCTTCGGCTGGAAATAGCGTTACCATTCACGGGGCGATGCACGCCCTAACCGACTTCGGCGTCGCGTCGTTTCGCAAGCCACGCGAGCGCGCCCTCCGTCTGTTTCCAAACCGCGTAGCTGTCCGCGGCGTAGCACATCGCCTCGCGCTCGTCACCGAAGCCGATGACATCCGGGAGCCAACGCGGCATTTTCTTACGCCCCAACAAGTAGTCCGGAACGTGAGGATTGAATTCGCGCGCGGCGGAGAGTTGTGCGCGTGACTCGATGGTATCGCCCTGAATACGGAATGCGAGCAGTGGTCTCGTCCAGGATATGTGAGCACTGATATCCTCCTCGTATCGTTTGAGAAGAGCGTCGAGTTCATCGTGGTATTGGAGTTCGAGGAGGCAGATCGCGAGAACGTGGCGAATACCTTGGTTGTCATTCGGGTTAAGCCGAAGCATCTCGCGATAGTGTGCGACTGCCTCGTCGTGTTGGCCCTTTTGCCATAGACAGTTGGCCAGGCCCTCACGTGCGCGCATGTATGGACGGGTTTCGAGCAGGCCCCAGAAATAGCCCGCCTCCTCCACGAAAACCTTCTTGCCGAGCGCGCGCTCCCCGGCTTCTACCGCCTTTTGGTAGAGTTCCAGCGCCGTATCCGATGCGTCAGCATCTTCGGCCAGCAGGACATACGCATCGGCGCAGTCGGAAGAGATCGTTAGCGCCTTTTCGGCGAGCGCGATGCGCCGCTTGCGACTCGAGGTCTCCCACGCCTTGTAAATCAGGTCCTGCGCCTGCTCCAGCATGAGCTCGCGGGCGCGGCGCGCGGAAATCCTCGGTCCCAAGCTCAATTGCGTCGTCAGTTTGGCCACCGTATCCTCCTCACTTCCGCACGATTTTGTGGAGGCTATTCGACGCTGTGGCGAGAGCCAAGGAACTCTTGCACGAATCATCCACAACACATCGCCGGGTTGTTGAGATGTTGGTGCCGAGGATCTGGGGTTCGTATGATGTGGCCACAAGCGATATCATGGGGTCATGAACGTTCCGATGGCAAAATTCAAGGCTGGGATGTCGCGCTACATCCGCGAGGCCAGCGCCGGCAAAGAGGTGGTCGTCACCTCGCGAGGAAAGGCCCTGGTGCGTCTGGTGCCGGTGGAAGATGCTCGAGCTGACAGACGGCTGGAAGAGTTGCGTGCCAAACTCAAAGCGGCGATGCCGGGCGTGCGGGTTGGAAAGGGGAAATTTAAACTTTCTCCACCGATCATCAAGATCCGGCCCGGCGAGAAGACCATGTCCGAATTAGTAATAGAAGGGCGTCGTTGATCCTTTATTTCGACACGTCCGCGCTGATTAAGCTGTATGCTGACGAATTGGATGCTTTGAGAGCGCGCGATGCGGCGGCAAGCTCAGAGTTCGTTGCGACCAGCATTGTTGCGTACACAGAAATGCGATCAGCATTCGCGAGAAAGCCACGCTCCGGCGAAATCACCGCAGACCAACTCGATCGTTTCAAACTCAAATTGGAGTCTGACTGGAACACTTTCGAGATCATCTCCATCGACGAATCTATAGTCCGCTTGGCGGGTGACTTCGCGGAAAAGTACTCTTTGCGAGGCTTCGACGCTGTTCATCTTGCTAGCGCTGATGCTCTGCGGGACATTTTCGGATCGATCACCTTCGCCTGCTTCGATGCCGACCTTTCGCCCGCCGCGTCGGCATGCGGCATGACCGCAAGCCGTCGATGTCGCTGATGAATCGGCTTGCTGATACCTTGGGGCTGAGCGCCAAAGAACTGCTTGTACTTGCTCATCCAGAAGCTCAGCAGATTGTCGACAGGGATCACAAAGTGGGTAAAAAACGTGGCCAATCGAGTCCAAACGATGAGCGATAGCGATCCGGCGTTTCGAGCGGGGCGAGGTGGCCAAAGTTGCTTCGAATGTGGACATCAGGTTCCGTTTACGCGGCCAAAAATCAGAATCTAAGTAGGCGGCCACGTCGAGACTTCGATACCCTTGGCGCTCGCGGGGCGCCGGCAGTATCGGCAGGGCGCGTCGAAGCTGATGCGCAGCACCTGGACCTCGACGCAGGCGGCCCGAATCGGGACATTAGCGAAGACGGCGCCCATTGCGGGCGAGGTTTGATCGATCGCGTCCGGATGCGCAATGGTTGGAGCGTGCAGAAACTCCGCCACGCGCTGCGCTCGCGCTTGCCATCAACGCACCGGCTTGATAGCTACCCGGCGTGCGTCATCGGGGGAATCTGGGGCTTTACTGGATCGTTCTCGTCCTCACGCTCGCCAACACTTTAGCCTTGCGCGGCGGCGCATCAGGAAACGTGCTCTGGGGCCATTGGGAGATCGGCCCCCAAGTCTCGCGACCCACCCAGACTGAAACAGCCAGTGCGACGGCCACCTCTGTTGCTAGTGCGACAGCTACATTTTCCGCTACGCCCACGCCGACACCCAGTCCGACACCGACCGCCACCGACACGCCGAGCGCAAGCGCGACCTCGACGGCTACTGCGAGTGTGACAGCCACGCCGACATCAACCGCTACGGGGACCCCGAGCGCCACGTCGACGCCTAGCGCGACCACAACTCCGACCCTTACCGCCACGTCGACTCCAACCGCAACGCCATCGCCCACGGCGACACCGACTGGCACCGTAACCGCAACCGCGACGATAACACCTACAGCGACTGCTACCCCTACAGCGACTGCGACAGCCACTGCCACGACGACAACAACGCCGACCCCGACGCCAACTACTCCTCAACCGGCCTTTGCGTGCCCCACCGTCAGCGGCGTGGGGCTGTTGGTTACGAATTGCAATTTCGGTGAAAACAACACAGTAAGCAACACATGCTCCTACGGCGGCGATGACAACACCCTACACGGCGGTACTTCACTGATGAACTGTCAGCAAACCATAATGGCCGGTTTCTGTTACACACAGGACATCGCGCATCCGCCCGACGCGTTCTCCAGCATCGGTTGCGTGTACGCTGGCGGCAGTCTGATTTGCAACTACGACGGAAACGGCAGCCCCATTAGCGGAAACCCGGGGACGTGCCCTTCGCAGGCCATTAGCCCGGCGACTCCGACCCCGACGTCAACAGCTACTGCTACCGCGACAGCGACGCCTACGGGCACCGCCACGCCCAGCGCCACGCCGACGGCCGATCCCTGCGCTAGCGCGCACGCACTCTCACTGCCTCCGACCATCGACCAGATTTTGATCGAGGAAACCATCGCCAACCTGGACGGCTCGACTGTCACCACGATCGAGGGCTCGCAGGACCAGGTCATGCAGGCGTTCTGGACCGATCCACGCGCGTGCGCTTCGGACCCGGCGCCGGTGTTTCATTGGGTGATCACCACGCCCAAAGGGCCCGGGTATACCGCCCAAGGGATCACCGGCTATCAAACCGACACCTTGACCGTTTCAGCCGACTCCATCCCGGATTTCGGTACGCTGACGATCACTTTTACCTTTACGGTCACTAGTCAGGTTCCGAACCCGTCGGGAATCTTCTTTGCGACCACCAAGTCGTTCAGGGTTCTCTACCGAGACAGCGCGCTGAGCATCCTCATGTCCGCAACATGTCAGACCATGACGCAGGTGGGGATGGGGTGCGACATCTCTGCCGCATTGGCAGTGCTGCCGGGAACACCCACGTAGTGTCGCCGGGAGTCGCAGCACCGAGAGTTCGCGCAGTTCCACGGCCTTGACCTCGACGAATGCCCGTTCGTGAATCCTCCCGAGTGTGGGAAAGGACGTTGGGGCGAAGGGCTCACCGAAGAGGATATGAAGCTGTGCCGGTGGCTCAAGCCGCGGCTCGTCGCGTCGATTGAGTTTCTCGAATGGACGCCCGAGAATCGGCTTCGTCATCCGAAGTTCGTCGCAATGCGGGAAGACCGAGACGCATCTCAAGTCTACCGCGAAGATTGAAGCCGATTTGAACGCAGCATAGAGGATCGACGGCTCCGGTGTGAAAAACGTTTTTGATAGCGTCGCGATTCTCGGAGCTGTGGTCTTTCTGGCCGCGATCTTCGCGGTCGCATTATGGTGCTGCCGCGAGTTTCTATGAATATCGCCAATCAGCAACCGAGGGACATTTTCGGATCGATCACCTTCGCCTGCTTCGATGCCGACCTTTCGCCCGCCGCGTCGGCATGCGGCATGATGCTGCTTCCTTCCGCATGAGTTGCGCTTTCCGTTTCATCCGCTTCCGCGCTAAAAAAAGAGTTCTCGACATCGAACTCCCACGGAGGCTTTATGAAATTCGGCGTGCTCCCATTCATCAGCGAAACCAGCGCCCGCCCCGATGCGGTCGCGCGTAAATGCGAAGACCTCGGCTACGAATCCTTCTGGCTACCCGAGCATGCGATCATTCCCGTCACCCATAAGACTCCATATCCTGGTGGTGGCGATGGGAAGATTCCCGAGCCCTATTCGCACATCATCGATCCGTTTGTAGGACTCGGCATCGCCAGCGCGGTGACGAGTAAGATCAAACTCGGCACCGGCATCTGCCTCGTCCCCGAGCGCGACCCCATCGTATGCGCCAAGGAAGTTGCGACCGTCGATCATTTTTCGGGCGGACGTTTTCTGTTCGGCATCGGCGCCGGATGGCTACGCGATGAAACCGAAATCATGGGCGTCGAGTTCAAGCAGCGCTGGCCGATGACCCGCGACTACATCCGCGCCATGAAGGAACTCTGGACCAAACCCGAGCCCAGCTACGAGGGCGAGTTCGTCAAGTTCCCGCCGGTGCGAAGCTATCCGAAGCCCGCGCAGAAGCCCTATCCACCAATCATCATCGGCGCCGGAGGAATCGGCCGTCCCAACGATCGCGCGATCGCCGATACGGTCGCGATCGGCGACGGATGGGCCCCGATCATGATGACGCCGGAACAGCTCAAACCCGAGCTGGAGAAGTTGCACAAGGCCTGCGACCAGGCCGGCCGCGACTATCGCAAGATCGACATCACGATGTTCTCGCCGATCCCCGGCGCCGACGCGAAGGTTGCCATCCGCGAATACGAGAAGGCCGGCGTCCATCGCGTGGTGCTGTTCCCGGCCTGCGCGCCCGATAACTACGCGCGCGAGCTGGAAGACCTCGCACGCACCTGGATGTGAAACTGCGCGGCGCGATTTCGGGTTTCGGGGAAGTCGCCGCGCGCGGGCATCTGCCGGGATGGCTCACGCGCGAAGACGTCAGCATCGTAGCCGTCCATGAGCCGGTAGCCGAACGGCGTCAGCTCGCGATGCGGATGCTCAAGAACGCCCGCATCTACGATGATTTGGGCCTCATGCTCGACGGCGAGGCGCCGGACTTCGTCGATATCGCCAGCCCGCCGGCCTTACACGCGGAGAGCATCAGCATTGCGCTCGAAGCCGGTGCGCATGTCCTATGCGAGAAGCCGCTCTGCCTCGACCTCGGCGATTTCGACAGGCTCTGCAAACTTGCAGTGGAGCGCTCGCGGGTGCTGATGTGCGTGCATAACTGGAAGCATGGGCCAGCCTTCGAGGCCGCCCGCCATGCCCTCGCGTCGGGCCGCCTCGGCGCGTTGCGTTTCGTCAGCATCGATCGCCTCCGCACCGAGCCGGCGGGCGGCGGAGGCAAATGGCGCTCCGAGGCGGCCTCGGGCGGGGGCATCCTCATCGATCACGGCTGGCATGCGTTTTACCTCGCGCAGTGGCTGATGGGCGATGCGCCACTATCGGTGTCCGCCGCTCTCGCACATCAGGAAGGTGGTGGCCTCGATGATCTCGCCGATATCCGCGTGTCGTTCCCGCATGACCGCATCGTCAGGGTTCATCTTTCATGGCGCGCGCCGGTCCGCCGCACTTCGACGATGCTTTACGGCGACAAGGCGATGCTGGAGATCGAGGGCGACCGCGTCATCCTGACCGAGCGCTCCGGTAGCATCGAGGACCTGACGGTTCCGGATGCGCCCGACGATTCCTATCACGCGACCTGGTTCGGCAAGGTGGCCGAGGATTTCCAGCGCGCGATCACGATAGGCGCGGGCAGCCCGGTCGCGGCCCGCAACCTCCTAGAGGCCCGCACGGCGCTGAGCCTGATAGTGGCGGCGCGCGAATCGTCCTCGAAGGGCGGCGCTCCTATCTGGCTCGAAGCGTAGCATTTACCGACAACACGTCGGTAATATTCGCAAGTGGCTTTGTTTTGACAATCTCGCGCGTCCCGATCCTGGTCGTCTCGGTGCTCCGAAGGGGGTTTGTTTTTGCGATTTCGGAGCAGGAGAATACCGCTCTCCAGGTCAAGTCCGATGAATCCCCGGGGGCTGCTTGGTCGCCGATATCGGTAGGATTTGGCATTCGCCTAATTCGAAAACTCCTTTATTTTCCTACATTTAATGGCTTTGTTTTCGCATTCTTCGGATCGTAATGAGCTCCTCTCGTATCCGCATACGGTGGGTTCGTTTATGTAGTTGCGACGTTCGCAGTGGGTTCGTTTATGCGTTTTCTTATGTCCGGAGTGGCACCCTTAAAACGAAGGCGGCACCTCCTCAGGCGCCACAAATCTCATCATAGCACATTTTCGACCCCCGGTTTCCTTCGTGATCTTTCGCAAAAAAGCGCGACGGCCGCGCCACCCCGTTCGCCTCAAGCACACGCCCTTGCGCGCAGGGCGATCGCGCGGTTTACTCAAACTTGATGAGGTTCGAAAAGTACATCGCTATCAAGCCTGCCATCCGCAGCGGCAAGCCACATATCAAGGGCACCCGAATCACCGTGACCGACGTGCTGGAGTATCTGGCCGGCGGAATGACCGAGGCCCAGATTCTCGCGGACTTCCCCGCGCTTCGATCCGAGCATATTCGCGCATGCCTCGCATTCGCCGCCGCGCGCGAACGCCGCCTCGCGATCAGCTCGCCAATTTGAAACTGCTGCTGGACGAGAACCTCAGCTATCGATTGGCAGCACGACTCGAGGCCAAATTCCCCGGCACCCGACATGTCGATTCGATTGGATTACGCGCTCAATCGGATCTGAAAGTCTGGGAGTTCGCGCGGGCCAATGGTTTTACGATCGTTTCGAAGGATGACGATTTCCGTCAGCTCAGTTTTCTTCACGGCGCACCGCCGAAAGTGATCTGGGTAGCGACCGGAAATGCGGCAACCGACACGATTCTACGAGCCCTAAACCATCGACGGTGGTTAGTTGAAGCTTTCGCCCGAAATGACGACGAGAGCCTTCTAATTCTGGAGCTTCACCCCGAAGCAAAAGACTAGAATGCATAACCGGAAAGCGTCCACGAGTCCCCACAGCCGCATCGCCCTCCATGTTGCCTGTCAGGCCTGTGGCACCACGATGGTCGAGCGGCGCGCCGCGCTGCGCCTGCCGGTCAACGGCGAAGAAATCAGCGTGGCGTCGGCGCTTCACCTCAGATGTCCGAAGTGCGGAGAGATCGTCCTGCGGTTCCAGGACGCGAAGCGGCTGCATGAGGACGCGATCGCGATCTATCGCAAGAAGCACGCGCTTCTGTCCGCCGATGAGGTCCGTGCGATCCGCGAACGGTTCGATTTAACCCAGGCTGATCTGGCACGTCTGCTGCGATTAGGAGCGAACACGGTCTCGCGATGGGAATCGGGCCGCAACGTTCAGACCGCGGCGATGGACATTCTGCTGCGGCTGGTCCGTGATATTCCGGGGAGCATCGAGTATTTGCGCGACCTCGCCGCTTGAGGAGCAGCCCTCCCTGTCTACATCGCACGGGAGCTACAAAGGACAGCCCGGCCGACCACCGTTCGTAGGGACCGAGCGACGCCGCAGTCTTGGTCGCGAACTCTATCCCTCAACTTGAACATTCCTCGCTATCGAGTGCCAGATTTTAGCCAGGTGGTTTTTTGCTTTGATTTGTCGGATAAGCGAGGCGAAAATGAAGCGCCAATTTGTATGCAACTTCTAGATGCTCTGCTAGTGGGCGATCGACCGTTTTGTGCTCGTTGATCACGACATCCTTGTCCGCGTCGACCAGAACACGAGTGAAGATGAGCCATGAAAACAGATGCGGCGTACTCTGAACTACTTGGCGCTCAGCTGCTGCAAGTTTTTTAGCTTTTTGATCATCAGTAAAAACCGCCTGCCGGTACTTCATCGCGAAAGCAATCGTCGATAGTTCCCCTTTTCCTAGCCGCTTTCGGTTTTGCAGAAGCGCAACTGCTTGCAGGTCTTCGAGTTCGCAAGCGTACGGGCGGAACCTCCCTTCGCTCTGTGCCTTTACAAGCCGGGCCTTAAGCTCGAGATCGCTGGGTGTATCGCTTCTTCTCGGTTTGTACAGACACTCGTAGTTAACGAACGTTGTAATAACGAAATGACATTTGGCGAGAAATGCCGCATTGCTTAGACAGAAGGAGCTAAGGACATTCCACACCCCACACGTATCCGCAACATTCGTAGTTTGGAATAGTGATGGATCAATCGCCATAACGGAGAGAGGTCCCGTAAAGCGCAGCCATCTCGGTGAGCCCTCGTTCATCGGTTAGCATCGCCTCGGCGAGCCTGCCGATGCTGACTTGTCCCTGATAGTGGGCCTCAAAACAGAGACTCGCATAGAAGTCTGAGAGTCCCCTCTCCAGCAGCTTTCGCTTCTTGCTTAACGCTGCGGGTGACAAGTTACCTCCGAGTTCAGGATCGATTTTGGCCTCTTTCGGGACCCGCAGATTTCGAATCTTTTGCGAGTTGGGCTCGCCCACCAGTTTTGCCTCCTTGAGGGCGATCCCCAATGTATCGCAGCTTACGTTGAAGGAATGGGCCCATCGAAGCGAGTCGGAATCCGTCCACCGGTTGGGATCAGGAAGTCTTTCAAGGATGCTCGGCGGCATCAAATAACAGGAGGCAAAACGGTTTGCGCGAACCTCGACGAGATCCTCTCCCGCCGACCGAAACGAGACCACGACTTCTTGGTCAGAATCAAAAATAGCGTGAGCCATTTCATGGGCCGCAGTGAATCGCTGACGGTAAACGTCTTCACTGTAGTTGACCAACAAGCAAAGCCCGGCTCCGGGGTGCGCAATAAACAACCCAGAGATGTTAGAATTCTTGAGCTTCCGCCTGAAAACGTGGACTCCAAGCTTTCGAAAGTCGGAATAAATATTGCGCGCGACACCTCCCGGCCCGTCGGCATTCTCGTAGCCCAGAAATCGCCGAAGCGCGAAGGCTCCTTGCTCTCCGTGCCCTTTGCGGTAGGTCCCTGTTGGAGTGAATGAAAAAGGGTTCGCTTTTTTACCCAGTTCTTCCAGCAGGAAGGATTCAGTTTCGCAAAGGTACAAAAATTCCCGAACCGCGCGGCGATCCTCTTTTGAGAACTCACTGCCGTGTTTGCGGTATAAGATTTCGGTGTCTTTGAAGAGCGCTCCACCCTCGTCGGAAAGAAGTGATTGGAAGTCGCAATTCCAGTGATCAGCAAGAATCAAGATTTCGTCGCCGTTGGGTCGTATATCTCCTGACTCCATGCCCGCGAGTCGGGAAGCCGATAGCCCCGTTGCTTTGCTGACCTCCTCAACCGACTCCTGCAGTTGTTCTCTGTAGGCTCGGAGCCTGAGGCCTAGGGTTTTTGAATTGATAGCCATCGATGCATAGCCAGTTTAGACCCTCCCTACCAATCGGGAAATCACCATTCCGACGATCTTTTCGCGGTTGTCTGAGGACCATGACCCTCAACCCCGGAGGCCTATCGATTGCCTTTAGTTGTGTGCGGACGAGGCTTCCTCACCGGTTCGCCCATCGACTATCCTCTCAGATGGCGAGAGTGGCGGTCGCAATACTCGGGTTCGCATCAAATAAGTAAATGACCGATTGGTCAGGCATCCTCCCTCGATGCCTGAGCATTGGGCATCTCGCTCTCCCCAAACCCCATCCATTGGGCGGTGGAAATCGGTATCCACTCCGTATTGACTTTCGCCCGCGCCTCAATAAAGTTACACGATAGTTAATTGACCGACAGGTTAGCGCCCTATATGTCTCGAATTGGGACATTCCCGAAGCGCGGACTGACCGATCGGTCGTGAAGTGGTGAGGAAGTGGCTGAGGTGACAAGCGGGCGTCCGGGCTTGAGCGCGAGCGGACGCGGATTCGGCGAGCGCGGGCTGGTCCCCCGAGGATTCGAACTTCGATTTTCTATGGGAGCTTCTCAAGCCAAGGTGTCATCGCAAGAGACCCAAGCGCAGGATTCGCGCGACGAAATCCTCAAGGCCGCCATGCATCTGTTCGCCAACCGCGGGTTCCATGAGACCTCGATGTCGGAGGTGGCGCGCGAGGCGCGGGTCAGCAAGGCGCTGATTTTCTGGCATTTCAAGACCAAGGAAGAGTTGTTCCTCGCGGTCCTGAACCGGCTGCTGGAGCCGTACTTCATCGATTTCGCGGAGGAGGCGGCGCAGCTCGACGAGCGCCAACAGACCCTGAAGCTGGTCGAGCTGTACCTGGTCTTCGTGCGCGACAATGCCAGCTCGGTGCGGTTTTTCCTCGCGCAACTGCTGCGCGAGCAGAAAATCTCCGATGCGCTCAGCGAGCAGGTGATGAAGCTCTATTCGAGTTTTCGCGCGATGCTGGTGGAACTCATCACCCGGGCACGCGAGAAGGGGCAGTGCGATACCGGCCTGTCGCCCGAGACCGCGGCGGCGTTCATCGTGTCGGCCCTCAATGGATTGCTAATCGAGTTCCTGTTCATGGGCGGGAGTTCGGTCAATTCTCAATCCGCCATCGAGATGGTTGACGAATGGCTGTTCCGCGAAACCCACAAACGTAATCCCGCCGGCGGCAAAGCCGTCGCCTGAACCGTTTCACGAACCTCAAGGAGCCCGGAGCATGCGGATACCGCTTAAACAGATGATGGACCTCGGACGCTACATGCGCGCGAAGAAGCGTGGTGGCGAGCAATATTTCCCGCTGGTTCTGATGCTCGAACCGCTGCATGCGTGCAACCTCGCGTGCGTGGGATGCGGCCGGATCGTCGAATACAAGGACACCATCCGCGACATGATGCCGCTGGAGGATGCGCTGTACGCCGCCAGGGAATGCGACGCGCCGATCGTATCGATCTGCGGGGGCGAGCCGCTGATGTACAAGCATATCGCGCCGCTCACTCAGCGTCTGATCGATGAGCAGAAGCGTCACGTCATGATCTGCACCAACGCGATTTTGCTGGAGCGCTTCGTCAAGCAGGTCGCGCCGAGCCCATACTTAAGCTTCAACGTGCATCTCGACGGGATGAAGGAGACGCACGATCGTGTGGTCGACAAGCAGGGTGTCTTCGACACCTGCATCAAAATGATCAAGATGCTCAAGGAGAAGGGCTATCGCGTGCAGACCAACACCACGGTCTTCCGCGAGACCACCGCCGATGAGCTGGAGGAGCTGATCAAGTTCCTCACCAGCCTCGGCGTCGATGGGATGCTGCTCACTCCCGGTTATCATTACCAGGTGCTGACCAATGACGACATCTACCTGACCAAGGATGAGATGCCGTACAAGTTCAAGCGGGTGCAGAAGCTGGCGGACAGCTACAAGATCATCAATACGCCGATCTACCTCGACTACCTGGCCGGCGACCGCGATCTGAGCTGCAGCCCGTGGACCACTGTCACGCGCAATCCGCAAGGATGGAAAGGGCCCTGCTATCTGATCACCAACGGGCACTACAAGACCTTCAAGGAACTGCACGCGGCCACTGACTGGGAGTATTACCGCACCAAGCAGGACATTCGATGCCGCGACTGCAAGTTGCATTCGGGCTTCGAGGGCACGGTGGCTCTCGAGTTTGGCAAGAATCTCAAGGACTCGTGGCGGATGGTGCGCCACTACGTGTCCTAGTCTTTCTGTTTCCGGTCCCCCTTCCCCTTTAGGGGAAGGGGTTAGGGGTTAGGTCTGTTCCAACTGCAAACATACTTGAAAGATCGCGCCACTCTTATCGAGCGCGCGCTCGCTAGCACCGTCGGCATGCATGACGGTCTGGAGGCGCGGTTATTCGAGGCGATGCGCTATAGCCTCCTCGATGGCGGCAAGCGGCTGCGACCGATCCTCGCGCTGGCATCGTGCGAGGCGGTCGGCGGTACCGTGGACGACGCGATGAACTATGCCTGCGCGTTGGAGATGATTCATACCTACTCGCTGATTCATGACGACCTGCCGTGCATGGACAACGATGACCTTCGCCATGGCAAACCGACTAATCACAAGGTCCATGGCGACGCGATCGCGACCCTGGCCGGCGATGCGCTGGTGACCGACGCGTTCGCTGCTGTCGCGCGCCTGCCCTTCGCAAAGGAGCATCCGGAAGTTGTCCTGGAAGTTATCGCAGAACTGTCCGATGCTGCCGGCTCCCGCGGCATGGTTTCCGGTCAAGTCATCGACCTCTTAGGCGAAGGCCGCACGATGAACCTCGAGCAGCTCGAATATCTCCATAGCAAGAAGACCGGTGCGTTGTTCCTCGCCAGCGTGATCGGGGGTGCGCGCCTCGGCGGTGCGAGCTCGCTGCAATTGGATTCGCTCTCGAAGTATGCGCGAGCGCTCGGGCTCTGCTTCCAGGTCGTTGATGATCTCCTCGATGTGGAAGCTTCGACCGAGCAGATGGGCAAGCGTACCAACAAAGATGAGGCCGCCGGCAAGAACACCTATCCGGGGCTGCTGGGGATGGAAGAGTCGCGCGCGCTCGCGCGCCATCTGGAAAGCCGGGCGCAAGCTGCGCTGTCGTCATTCGATCATCGCGCCGAGCCGCTGCGCGCGATCGCGAGCTTTGTAGTGGAGCGAAAGCATTGAGCGCGCAACCCGCGATCGCAATCGAACCCGCACGCTCGCGGCAGGCTTTTTTGGTGAAGCCTCGCGAGCTGGTGCTGCGCGATTTTGACCCGCCTCATCCGGGGCCGGGCGCATTACTGATCCAGGTCAAATGCGCGCTCAGTTGCGGCACTGATTTGAAAACCTTTCGCCGCGGGCATCCGATGTGGCCGATGCCGATGCCGTTGGGTCACGAATTTTCCGGGGTCGTGGTCGAGGTCGGCGAAGGTGTCTGCAACTTCAAAGTCGGCGACGGGCTGATGGCTGCGCCGACTGCGCCGTGCGGAAGTTGCTTTTTTTGCCGGCGTGGACAGGAAAATCTCTGCGCGCAGGCGATGGAAAAGATGCTGCATGGCGCCTACGCGGATTTCCTGCTCATCCCACCGCACATCATCAAGCAGAACGCATTTCGCAAGCCCGAGGATCTCTCATTCGAAGAGGCCGCCCTGCTCGAACCGCTCTCGTGTGTGGTGCATGCCCAGGAAATCGCGAAACCCGAGCCCTTCGAGAGCGCGCTAATCGTTGGCGCGGGCCCGTTTGGGTTGTTGCACCTGCTCGCGCTGCGGGAGCGCGGCGTGCGCGAGATCGCGATCGCGGGCCGCGGTGACGATCGACTGAAGTGGGCGGCCGCCCTGGAGCCTGATCGCGTGATTGACGTGCGCGCGGGCGATCCCGAGCGCGAGGTCGCGAGTCTCAACCATGGGTTTGGCCCCGACCTGGTCATCGAATGCACCGGGCAACTCGACGGATGGCAGCAGTCGCTCGCGCATGTGCGGCGGGGAGGGCGAGTGGTTTTCTTCGGCGGATGCGTGCCGGGCACTAAGCTGAATGTCGACACGCGCCGGATGCACTACGACAACCTCACCTTGCTGGCGCCGTTTCATTTTCGTCCACGCGACGTGAAGCGCGCTTTCCATCTCCTCGGCGCGCACGCGATCGGAGCGGGTGCGATTATCAACGCACGGCGCAATCTCAATCAGCTCGCGGAGGTTTTTTCGCTGCTCGAAAGCGGATCGATCCTTAAGTGCGCGATCACTCCGTAAAACCGAAATTGGAATGCCGCTCCAATCAGTACCTGGGCGGCCATTGATCAGGGACCGGTAATTTTATGGATCAAGCTTTACAGGATATCAGTAGCGGCTCCGCTAGTTCCGTACGTGTCGAGCGCGATGAGTTCGGCGCCAAACTAGATTTTTCTATAGAGCGCGCGCAACGCTCGCTGATCGAGCAGCAGCATGCCGAGGGCTACTGGCACGCGGCGCTCGAAGCGAACGCGCAGATGAATGCCGAGTACATCATCTTCATGCACTACATGGAGACGGTCGACAAGGAGCTCGAAGAACGCCTGAAGAAAGTGCTGATCGAGGCGCAAAACGCCGATGGCAGTTGGTCGATCTTCCCCGGCGGTGAAGGATATCTCTCCGTCAGCATCGAGGCGTACTTTGCGCTGAAGCTGTGCGGCATGCGCGCCGGCGACGAGCCGATGATGCAGGCACGGCGCTGGATTCTCTCCAAGGGCGGCATCGAGAAATGCGGCACGCTGGCGCGGTTTTATCTCGCGTGCATGGGCCAGGTGCCGTGGGAAGCGACCGCATGCCTGCCGGTCGAGATCTCATTGTTCCCGAACTGGTTTTTCTTCAACATGTACGAACTCGCGTCGTGGGCGCGCGGGACCGCCTTCGGGCTGATGCTGCTGCAGGTGGCAAAGCCGGCGGTGACGGTCGACTATCGGGACGGCGTGCTCGAGCTGTACATTCAGCCGCCGCACTTCACCAAGTTTAAACAGCCGCCGCCGCCAAAATTTTTCTCGCTCCGCACGTTGTTTAACTTCACCGATAAGATGCTGCGTATCTACGATCGCCACCATCTCAAATCGTTGCGTGGGCGAGCGCTCCGCCGCGCAGAGAATTGGATCCTGGAACACCAGGAGGCAAATGGCTCATGGGGCGGGATCCAGCCCTGCTACCTTCTCAGCACGATGGCGCTCAAGGCGCTCGGCTATCGCAACGAGCATCCGGTGGTTAAGAAAGGGCTGGAAGCGACCCGCGAGCTGATTTGGGAGATGGGCGATCGCGCGCTCTTCATGCCGTGCGTTTCGCCCAATTGGGACACCGCGCTGGCGGCCAAGGCGCTGCTCGATTCCGGCCTGAGCGGTGACCATTCCGCGCTCAAGCAGTCCGCCAAATGGCTCATCGACCATCAGATCTTCAAGAAGGGTGATTGGTCGGTGAAGCGTCCTGACCTCGAGCCCGGCGGATGGGCCTTCGAGTTTTACAACGATAACTATCCTGATGTGGATGATTCAGCCGTGATCCTCGAAGTCCTCGCTCGCACCGAGGTGGACAACAAGGGCGCGCAGGAGCGCGCGCTGCGCGCCGGCGCCAACTGGACCATGGGCATGCAATCGCGCGACGGAGGGTTTGCCGCCTTCGACGCCGATTGCCAGAAGAAGTGGCTCAATCAGATTCCGCTCGCCGATGTCGAGGCCGTCATCGATCCGTCTTGTCCAGACCTCACCGGCCGCGTACTCGAAATGATGGCGTCGGTCGGCTACAACACCGATCATCCGGTGGCGAAGCGATCGATCGAGTGGCTCAAGGAAAATCAATCACACGACGGCGGCTGGTGGGGCCGCTGGGGCGTCAACTATATCTACGGAACCTGGTCGGCGCTGATGGGTTTGCGCGCGATCGGCGTTGACATGAACCAGCCGTGGATTCAGAAGGCGGCCGCGTGGCTCCGCTCCAAGCAGAACGAAGACGGCGGATGGGGTGAAAGCCCGCTCAGCGACAAGGAACCGTCATGGCGCGGACGCGGGACCAGCACCGCCTCGCAGACCGCGTGGGCCATCATGGGACTGCTGGCGAGTGAGGAGGGAACCAGCGACAACGTCGCGCGCGGTGTGACCTGGCTGCTGGAACGGCAGAACGAGGCGGGTGCGTGGGATGAAACCGAATTTACCGGCGCGGGATTCCCGAACCATTTCTATCTGCGCTATCACCTGTATGCGCATTACTTCCCGCTGATGGCGCTCGGTCGTTTTCAACAGCGAGTTTCCCCGGGCAGTTTTGGAAACGGGAACCGTCATCGCAACGGCCACGCATAGGTTCGCATGAAGGGCATCGCGCTTCTCGGCTCGACCGGCTCCGTCGGCGTCACCACGCTCGACGTGATCAGCCGGTTTCTCGAGCGCTTTCGCGTCGTCGCGATGGCGGCCGGGCAGAACCTCGATTTGTTTACCGAGCAAATCAGACGCTTCAAGCCGGAGCTCGTTTCAGTCGCGACTCCCGAGCTGGCACGCGATCTCAAGAATCGCCTCGGGGGCGAAAAAGTCGACATCGTGCATGGGATGGATGGCGCGATCGCGGTCGCGACGCATCGTGACGCACAGTTTGTGATGTCGGCTATCGTCGGCGCGGTGGGCCTGCGTCCTACCCTCGCGGCTGCGAAGGCGGGCAAAGATGTCGGCTTCGCCAACAAGGAAACTTTGGTCGTAGCGGGTGAAGTCATGACTCGCGCGGTGCGCGACAGCGGCAGTAAGCTGCTCCCCGTCGACAGCGAGCACAACGCGATTTTTCAATGCCTCGAAGGACGTCAGCGCTCCAATGTGAAGCGCATCATTCTGACTGCGTCGGGCGGGCCGTTTCTGAAACTTCCCCTCGAAAGATTCGCGACCGTAACCATCGCCGAGGCGCTCAAGCATCCGACCTGGCGCATGGGCGCGAAGATAACCATCGACTCGGCGAGCCTGATGAACAAGGGCCTCGAGGTGATCGAGGCGCGCTGGCTATTCGATCTGCCGGCCGAGCAAATCTCCGTGGTAATTCATCCACAGAGCGTCATTCATTCGATGGTCGAAATGATCGATGGCTCGGTGATCGCGGAGATGGCGATTCCCGACATGGCGATCCCGGTCGCCTACGCGCTCGCGTATCCTGAGCGCCTGCCGATGACGCATTTGAAGCCGCTGTCGCTCGCGGAATGCGGCGCGCTCACCTTCGAGCAGCCCGACGTGAATCGCTTCCCCTGTTTACGACTCGCCTACGAGGCGCTCAATGCGGGAGGCACGATGCCGTGCGCGCTGAATGCCGCGAACGAGGTAATGGTCGCGGCGTTTCTCGCCGGCGAGACCCAATTCCTGGATATCGCGCGCAACATCGAAACGGTAATGACGCGTCATTCAAATCAGCCTGCCCGCACCCTTGAGGATCTCATCGAGACCGACGGATGGGCGCGCGCGCAGACGCGTGAGTTGATCGGGCGGCATACCCACGCCGCATAACGCGATGAGCGCAGCTACTATCAAGGCGCACCGCGAGCCGGCGATCGCGGTAGCATCCAACCGGCATAGCCAGGATGAAGTCAAAGCCGCCTATGAGTATTGCGCGCGGCTGGCGAAGTCGCATTACGAGAATTTCACCATCGCGTCGTGGCTGATGCCGCGCGCGATCCGTCCCTCGATGCACGCGATCTACGCATACGCGCGCATGGCCGATGATTTCGCCGACGAGGAGCACGATGCCGGCAAACTCGATGAATGGGAGCGCGAGCTCGACCTGTGCTACGCGGGAACCCCTCGGCATCCGGTATTCGTCGCGCTGGCCGATACGGTGCGGCGTTACGACATTCCTCGCGAGCCGTTCGCCGATCTACTGGTGGCGTTTCGCTCCGACCTGAATTTTTGCGGCTTCGACACGCGCGACGAAATTCTCGCGACCTACACGCGTTATTCGGCGAATCCGGTGGGACGGCTGGTGCTGTATCTTTTCGGTTATCGCGATGCGGAGCGTCAGCAACTGTCAGACTTGGTATGCAGCGGACTTCAGCTCGCGAATTTCTGGCAGGATGTCGCAATCGACCTCGAGAAGAATCGCATCTACTTCCCGCGTGAGGACCTGCGCAAGTTCGGTGTCACGCATGAGGATCTCGCTCGGCGGGTTGCGACCCCGGCATTTCTCGGGTTGATGCGGCATGAGGTCGGAGTCGCGCGCGAGTTGTTACTTCGCGGCGCCGTACTGCATCGCACAGTCGATCGCCGGCTCAGTCGCGACATTCTGATGTTCGCGGGCGGCGGTCTCGCGATTCTGAATGCCATCGAACGCGTCGGCTACGACGTTTTCAATCGGCGACCAAAACTATCGAAGATGGATTACTTGAAGCTGGGAGTGAGCGCGCTGCGAGGAAGGGTGCCTGCTTGAGTGGAGCGGCGGAAATAGCGTTGGGAAATGGTAACGGACCCGGCGATCTCGAGAGCGATTACGCACGCTGCGCGGAAATCACGCGCCGCTCGTCGTCGAATTTTTACTACGCGTTCATGCTGCTGCCCGCCGAGCGCAGGCGCGCACTCCATGCGGTCTACGCATTTTGCCGTTTCATCGACGACATCGCCGACGATGAATCCACCGGTGACGCGGCTTCCTTGTTGAATCGATGGCGCGAAGAGCTGGATCGCGTCTACGGCGGAACGCCGACTCGCGCAATCTCGCGCGCGCTCGCGGACAGCGCTCGCCACTTCAACATTCCGCGCCAGTACTTCGAGGAAATCATCGCGGGCGTCGAGATGGACCTGACGCGCAAGCGCTACGCCAATTTCGAGCAGTTGCGCCGGTATTGTTATCGCGTCGCGTCGGCGGTGGGGTTGATATGTATCGAGATTTTCGGATACACGAACCCGGCCGCGCGTGAATACGCCGAGAAGCTCGGCATCGCGTTTCAGCTCACCAACATCCTGCGCGACGTGAAAGAAGACGCGGAACGCGGACGCATTTATCTCCCACTCGAAGACCTCGCGCGCTTCGACGTCACCGAGGAGGAAATCCTGCACACCGTGTATAGTCCGAACTTCGTGCGCCTGATGGAGTTCGAGGCCGCGCGCGCTCAGGACTTTTATCGCGAGGCTGAAGTCGCACTGCCGGCCGAAGATCGATCCTCGTTGCTGACCGCCGAAGCGATGCGGCTGATTTACGGCGCGCTGCTCGAGCGCATCGTGCGATCGAATTATCGCGTGCTCGATCGCCGCCTCAGCCTGCCCGCGCCGCTGAAGCTTTACCTGGTCGGGCGTGCGTGGGCGTCGGGCCGGCTCGCCTCGCTACGAGGCTGACATGATCGAGGCGAAGGACGTCATCATCATCGGCGGGGGATTCGCCGGCCTCAGTGCAGGCGTCGCATTGGCGGAGAAGGGTTTTCGCGTCGCGCTCCTGGAGAGCAAACCCGCGCTTGGTGGCCGCGCGTATTCATTCGCGGATCCCGAAAGCGGCGACTTCGTTGATAACGGCCAGCACGTGTTGATGGGCTGCTACACCGAGACGCTGGATTTTCTCGACCGCATCGGCGCGCGCAAGAATCTGGTTTTTCATCCCGACCTCGAAATTGAAATGCTCGATCGCGAAGGTGCGAGCGCGACGCTGAAGACCGCACATCTGCCGGGGCCGTTTCATATGAGCGCCGGGTTGCTACGCTATCGTCATCTTACGATCGGGCAACGGCTGCGCGTCCTGAGCGGCGGCCTTAAGCTGCTCGCGATGCAACGCCGCGAGCGTGCGTCGCTGGAGAAAATGACGGTCACGCAACTGATGGATGCGTTAGCGCAAGGAAAACGCGCGCGCCAGGCCTTTTGGTATCCGCTCTCGATCGCGACGCTCAACGATGAGCCTGAGGTTTCGTCGGCCGCGCTGCTCGCGGAAGTTTTGAAGCGCGGATTTTTTTCCAAGCGCGCGGATTCCGCATTCGTCTACTCTCGAGTCGGGCTGAGCGATCTCTATTGCACCGGCGCCGCGGAAATCATCGAGCGCAGCGGTGGCGTAGTCGCGACACACACGCCGGTCGAATCCATCGACCTCGAGAACGGAAGCGCGGTGCGGGTGAGAATGCGCGACGGCACCCGCCTCGGCGCCGCGAACATTATATGCGCGACGCCATCGCGTCAGGTGGCGCGGATGCTTCCCGCTTCGTTGCGCAATGATCCGTTCTTCGCGCCGATAGCTGAGCTGCAAAGCTCGCCGATCATTTGCGTGCATGCTTGGTTTGATCGGGACATCACCGATTCCGCGTTCGTGGGATTTATCGGCACTACCACCCAGTGGCTGTTCAACAAGCGTCGCATCTTCGAGATGCACGGCGAGCGCCATCCCGGCTATCTCAGCTTTGTGATTAGCGGCGCGCGCAAACTGGTCGATCGTTCCAATGACGAATTGCTCGAAATCGTTTTCCAGGATCTCCGAGCGATGATTCCTGCATCGTCAAAAGCGAACCTGGTGCGCGCGCTGGTGATGAAAGAAAAGCACGCGACCATGGCGCCCGCGCCCGACACGTATCGGCTTCGTCCCACTACCCAAACGCCGATTCCGAATCTGTTCCTCGCCGGCGACTGGGTGCAGACCGGTCTTCCTGCAACAATCGAGGGCGCGGTGATCGCGGGCCGCGGCGCCGCGGCGGCGGTTTCGAGCCGCGCGACCGAGATCATCGCGGCAGCCGCATAGCGCAAGGCTGATTCGATGGCGACCAGGACCTCGTTTGTTACCGGCGCGAATGGATTTCTCGGATGTCACGTCGTCCGCACGCTGATCGCGCGAGGCGATCGGGTGCGCGCGCTGGCGCGTGAGTATGCCGACACCTCGGCGCTGCGAGAAATCGATTGCGAGATCGTGCGGGGCGACGTTCGCGATATCGACTCGATCCGCTGGGCCACCAAAGGATGCGATGAGGTTTACCATGTTGCCGCCGACTATCGGCTGTGGGTCGTCGATCACGCGCCGATGTACGCGATCAACGTCGAGGGCACGCGCAACGTGATCAGGGCCGCAAGCGAAGCCGGCGTCTCGCGCATCGTCCATACCAGCACCGTCGGCGCGCTCGGAATTCCGCACGGCGCCCCGGGCCGCGAAGACACCCCGGTTACTGTCGATGCGATGGTGGGTCCCTACAAGCGATCGAAGTTCCTGGCCGAACGCGTGGCCGAGGATGCGGCTCGAGCGGGCGCGCCGGTCGTGATCGTGAATCCCTCGACGCCAATCGGTCCGCTCGATTACAAGCCGACGCCGACCGGGCGGATGATTGTGGATTTCCTGAATCGCCGGATGCCGGCGTATCTCGACACTGGATTGAACCTGGTTGGCGTGGAAGATTGCGCGCGCGGGCATCTCCTCGCGGCAGAGCGCGGGCGCATCGGCGAGAAATATATCCTCGGTGGCGAGAACCTCAGCCTCGCGGAGTTGTTCGCGCGCCTCGCGAGGCTGTCGGGAATACCGGCGCCGAAGATGCGCATCCCGTACGCGGTTGCGTTTGGATTTGCGCTTGGCGCCGAGGCCTTTGCGCGCACCGTTACTCATAAGCCGCCGCGCGCGAGCCTGACCGAGATCAAGATGGCGCGCAAGAAAATGTTTTTCGATTCCTCGAAGGCACGGGCCGAACTCGGCTATGCGCCCGGACCGGTCGATCCGGCACTCCAGCGCGCGATCGATTTTTTCCGCGCGCAGAGCGGCCGCCGCGCCGTCGCCTGATTCGCGATGCATCTGCTGCTGGCGACTATCGCGCTGCGTCCGTACGTCTTCATCTTCCTCGCGAGCTTTCTGTTCATCTCGATTGCCAACTTCGGCGTTCGTACCACGGTCCTCTTTACCGTCATCACCTATATCGTCGCGCTCACGTGCGAATGGTCGTCCGTACACAACGGATTTCCGTTTGGCTTGTATCACTACATCGAGGCGACCCGCGGCCGCGAAATTTGGATCGTCGGCGTGCCATTTATGGATTCGCTCTCGTTCACTTTTCTCTCGTTCGCGAGTTATACGCTCGCGTTGCTGGTGAGCTCACCGCTTTACCGGCGCGGCATCGATCTCCGCTTGCTCGATACGCGCGAGTTGCGGCGCGCGCCGCGCGTGTGGCTGATGGCGGCGCTGTTCATGGTGATGATCGATCTCGTCGTTGATCCTCTGAGCGTGCTCGGCGATCGATGGTTCCTCGGCAAGATCTTCTGGTACGACCCGCCGGGTCCGCATTTTGGCGTGCCAATCAGCAATTACCTCGGATGGTACTTCGTTGCGGCGGTGACGATTCCGATTTTTCAATTGCTCGATGCGAAACTGAATCGCGGCGCGGACAAGCCTGCCGGGCTGCTACTCAAGCTGCCGTCGCGCGCGCTGATGGGGTCCGCGTTGTACGCGGGCATCGCGCTGTTCGGCATCACGATGCTTTTCGTCATCCACGCGTACGAAATCGCGTGGGCGAGCGTTTTTATCTACCTGCCGTTCGCGGTGCTCATCGTCCACATCGTCACGCGGCGCGACAGCTATGGCGACCGCGTTGCGCTCCAGCATCATCTGGTAGATTTTCCCTACGAACGATCGCTGAATTGGAATGAGGCCGGCGGGAAGGGTCACTCCCTTGGTCTGGAAGAAGCGCGATGACGCAGAACATCTACGACGATGATGCATTCTTTCGTGAATACAGCCGCTTGCCGCGGTCGATCGAAGGCCTCGAGGGTGCGCCCGAATGGCCCGCCTTGCGCGCGATGCTTCCGGACTTGCGTGGTTTGAAAGTCGTCGACCTCGGATGCGGCTTTGGGTGGTTCTGCCGATGGGCGCGCGAGAACGGCGCGGCGCGCGTTCTCGGCATCGATGTCTCCGAAAAAATGCTGGAGCGCGGGCGAGCCGAAACGCAAGACACGGCGATTGCGTACACCCGCGCTGACCTGGAGCATCTCGAACTGCCCGAGGGTGCATTCAACCTCGCCTACAGCTCGCTCGTATTTCACTACATCGAGGATCTGCGTAGCTTGATGTCGCAAATTCATCGATCGCTGGTTGCCGGCGGACGACTGGTGTTCTCGGTCGAGCACCCGATCTTCATGGCGCCGTCAGATCCGAAATTTTCAGTCGATGCCGCAGGCCGCGCGACCTGGCCGGTTAATAGCTATCTCGATGAAGGACCTCGCACCACCGATTGGCTCGCGAAGAGCGTGATCAAACAGCATCGGACGCTTGCGACCTGGCTCAACACACTGATCGAGGTCGGATTTGCGATTTCTCATGTAGAGGAATGGGGGCCAACCAGGGAGCAAATCGCGTCAAATCCGGAGTGGGTCGACGAGCATCAGCGGCCGCCGTTTCTGCTCATTGGCGCGCGGCGCTAATGGACGTGTTCCCAGGCGTGGTACGAACTGCGCACCAGCGGACCGGATTCGACGTGCCGGAAGCCGAGCTTCATCGCCTCGCTGCGCAGGGCCGCGAATTCGGCCGGAGTGACATAGCGCGCGACCGGCAGATGATCGGTCGACGGCCGCAGGTACTGCCCCAGCGTGAGGATGTCGCATTCGACCGCGCGCAGATCGCGGATCACGTCCAGCAGTTCGTCGTCGCGCTCGCCGAGCCCCACCATGATGCCCGCCTTGGTCTGCATCACCTTCCCGAATGCGCGCGCGGTTTCCTTCGCATGGCGCAACACCGCGAGCGACTGCTCGTAGCGGCCGCCCGGGCGCGCGGTTTTGTAGAGCCTCGGCACAGTCTCGATGTTGTGGTTGTAGATGTCGATCGGTGATGCGACGACCGTCTCCACGCTCGCGAACGATCCTTGAAAATCGGGAACCAAAATCTCAACGCGCGTCGAAGGCAACATCGATTTAATCGCGCGCGCGGTCGCGGCGAAGTGCGCAGCGCCTCCATCGGGAAGGTCGTCGCGGTTCACCGACGTTACCACCACATGCTGCAAGCCGAGCTTCGCGACAGCATCGGCGATTCGACGCGGTTCGTCCGCGTCGAGTGGGCGCGCGCGGCCGTGAATCACGGCGCAGTAGGGGCAATTGCGCGTGCAAACGTCGCCCATCAGCATGAAGGTCGCGGTATGATGCGAAAAGCATTCGCCGATATTCGGGCACGCGGCTTCCTGGCACACCGAATGGAGTTTCAGTTCCGCCAGAATCGACTTGGTGCGGTGATACTCCGGCGAAGTCGGCGCGCGCACCTTGATCCAATCCGGATGGCGTCGCTCAGGCATTGCGGTGTTCCTCGACCGAGGTCGATTCAATGAGCTGCCAGAGCATCTTTGGGTCGACGTTCACAAAGTCCGCGTAGCCAAAAACTTCGGCGAAGCGCGATCGCATCGACGTCGCGAATTCGTGGAGGCTCGGGTCTTTCTCGCTAAGCACCTCGATCGATGTCATTTCGCATCCGGCGATTCCGCAGGGAACGATGCCGCCGAAGTAGCTCAGGTCGGGACAAACGTTGAGCGCAAAGCCGTGGCAAGTCGTCCAGCGCTTGATGCCCACGCCGATGGAGCCGATTTTTTTCGCGCCGATCCAAATGCCGGTCAATCCTTCGCGCCGTGTCGCTTCGATTTCGCGATCGGCTAGGGCACGAATCATCGCTTCCTCGAGATTGCGCAAATACCGATGCACATCGCGATCGCGTCCTTCCAGCTTCAGGATCGGATAGCCGACCAGCTGACCCGGCCCGTGATAAGTCACCTGCCCGCCGCGCGAGACCCGGTGGACGGGAACGTTGCCGTCCCGCTGCGAAAGCAGGAAGCGTTCGTCGGCGCCGCGCCCCAGCGTGAACACATGCGGATGTTCGAGCAACAGGAGCGTGTCGCCGATTTTGTCAGCGTGGCGCGCTGTCACCATCGCGTCTTGCAGCGCAAGCGCCGCTTGGTACTCGACGATCCCGAGATTCGCAACGCTCAGTGTGCGCGTGTCCCGCATCATCCTACATGTCGATGGCTTCGCCATCGGCGGCGAGTGCCGCTTGCATGATTGCCTCCGACATCGTGGGATGCGGATGCACGGTTTTGCCGAATTCGATGTTGGTGGCCTCCAGCGTCTTTCCGAGCACTACTTCGGAAATCAGGTCGGTCGCATGATGGCCGATGATTTGGCATCCGACCACCTCGCCGTACTGCGTACTAACGACGAGCTTCACGAAACCCTCGGTGGAGTTGGTCGCGATCGCCTTGCCGAGGGCGCGAAATGGGAACTTGCCGACCTTCACCTCGATGCCGCGCGCCTTCGCCTCGGCCTCGCTCAGCCCCACGGTCGCAACCTCGGGTTCGCAGTAAATGCATCCCGCGATCGAGAGGAGATCGAATCCCGGCTCACGCACACCCGCCATGATCTCCACCGCCGCGACGCCTTCCGCGGAGGCCTTGTGCGCGAGGAGGGGAGGACGGATCACATCGCCGATCGCGAAGATGGTCTTGGCGGTGGTACGGAACGAGTCGTCAACCTTGATGAAGCCGCGATCGACTTCGACGCCGACTTTCTCGAGGCCAAGGTTCTTGCTCAGCGCCACGCGTCCAACCGCGATAAGGACATTCTCGGCTTCGAGCTTTTTTTCGGCGCCGTCGACGCTCACGGTCACCGACCATTTGTCGCCGACTTTCTGCATCGACTTGTATCCGTGCCCGAGCAGCACTGTGACTTTGCGCTTGATGAAGTTGCGGCGCAGCTCCTCGGCGATCTCGGCGTCGAAGCCCGGCAACATCTGCTTTTCGAGTTCGATGATCGTCACCTGGGAGCCGAAGGCCTGGTAGAAGTAGCTCATCTCCAGCCCGATCGCGCCGGCGCCGATGACGATTAGGCTCGACGGAATGCGATCGTGCACCAGTGCTTCCTTGCTGGTGATGACGCCGTCGCCAATTTGCATCCCGGGAAATAGCCGCTCGCCCGATCCCGCCGCGACCATCAGCTTGTCGGCCTCGATGGTCGCCGCGGTGGGTGCAGGTTTTCCTTCGGCCTGGGCGAGCGCCAGAGTATGCGGCCCGGCAATGGTCGCGTTCGCCTCGAACAGGTCGATGTGGTTTTTCTTAAACAGGAAACGGACGCCCTTCTGCAGCTTGTCCGCCACGTCGCGTGAGCGCGCGATGACGCGTTTGAAGTCGACGGTGATTTCGCCGGTCTGGATACCGTGATCTTTCGCGCCGCGGATCTCTTCCATCAGCTCGGCGGAGTTGAGCAGCGCCTTGGAGGGGATGCATCCCCAGTTGAGGCATACGCCGCCGGGTTGATCGCGCTCGACGACGGCAACTTTCATTTTCAGTTGCGCCGCGCGAATCGCTGCGACATAGCCGCCGGGTCCGGAGCCGATGATTGCGAGGTCGTATCGTGAGTTGGCCAAGAGTCGCTCCTGTCTAATGATCGCGCGTATCAGGCGCGCGGATCAACTTTGTCAGAAAAGGCGGCGCTCAGACCAGATGGCGCGCCGGTCACATCATGCGTTTGGCTGCCGCGACGATATCCTCCGCACTCGGCAGCGCGACGCGCGCGATTGGTGCATCAAGGTGATCGAACGTATGTTGATGAATCTGCGCGGCGATCTCTGCGCCCGCGCCGCCCGTCTTCCATCCGTCGTAGACGACCATCGCCCGCCCGGTCTTTTTTACCGATTCGACCATCGTGCCGATGTCGAGCGGATTAAGGGTGCGCAAATCGATCACTTCGGCCTCGATGCCCTCAGCCTGAAGCGCCGCGGCCGCGTCCATCGAGTCGTACAGGCATTTCGAATACGTGACGATGGTGGCGTCGTTGCCCTCACGCATCACCTTGGCTTTTCCAAACGGCACTAGATGCTCGCCCTCGGGCACCTCGCCCTTCAAATTGTAGAGCGACTGATGCTCAAGGAAGATGACCGGATCTTCTTGCCGTAGTGCGGTTTTGAGCAAACCCTTCGCATCGGCGGGAGTAGCGGGAATGACGACGCGGAGCCCCGGACAATGAAGGAAATACAACTCCAGACTGGGTTGTGTCTCGAGTTGAGGCCCCGCGCCTTGCGGAATGCGGATGACGAGGGGCATGGCTTGGCCGCCGGACATATAGCGGAACTTCGCCGCGTGGTTGACGATCTGATCGATTGCAAGAAGGGCTGCATTCATCGAGAGCTCAACGACCGGGCGCAGACCAGCAATCGCCGCGCCGATACCCGCACCGACAGTCGCTAGTTCCGAGATGGGTGCGTCGCGCACCCGCCGCTCGCCGTATACCGCGAGCAATCCGTCGGTGACTTTGAATGGGCCACCCAAGTATCCGACCTGCTCGCCCATGATGAAGACGCGTTCGTCGCGCTCCATTTCCTCGCGCAGCGCCTGGTTCAAGGCTTCGCGGTAAGAGATCTCCGCCATGGACGCAGCCTCAATCGACGTAGACGTGCTTGCCGACGTCCTCGATGCTCGGCGCGGGGCTCTCCTCGGCGAAACGGACCGCATCTTCAATCACGGCTTCGACTTCGGCTTCGATTTCGATGAGTTCAGCCTCGTCGCGCTTGCGTTCCGTCAGCAACGCTTTGCGCAGATTTGTGAGGGGATCGCGCTCCGCCCAGATGCGTTCCTCGCGAGGCTCGGCGAATGACCCGCGGAAGCGATAAGTGACGGCCTCGATCAGCGAGGGACCGTCGCCCTCGCGCGCGCGGGCCGTCGCCTCAGTCATCGCGCGATAGACTTCGAGGACATCCATACCATCGACGCGCACGCCGGGAATTTTGTAGGGCTCGGCGAGTTTGTAGAGATGCTCCTGCGCCACCGCATTCGGCGCCATGGTTCCCATGCCGTAGAAATTATTTTCGCAGATGAAGATGACCGGGAGATTCCACAGCGCCGCCATGTTGAACGATTCGTGGAACGCGCCTTGTGCAAGTGCGTCGTCGCCGAACAGACATGCGACGATTTCCCGCTCATCTTTGTAGCTGATCGAAAGACCGAGGCCGACCGCGATCGGAAGACCGCCGCGGTCCCCGATGAAACGTAGCGCCGGTTCGTACAGATGAGTAGAGCCGCCGCGCCCGCGCGAGATGCCGGTTTCCTTGCCAAACAGTTCCGCCATCACGTTGCGAGGTTCTGCGCCCCTGGCGATGCAGTGGCCGTGTTGGCGGTAGGTCGAGACAACGTAGTCTTCTTCCCCCAGCGCTCCAATGGCGCCGACGGCGACCGCCTCTTCGCCCGAATACGACGGACCGAACGCGGCGATCTTGCCCTGACGGTACATTTCGGCGGCTTTTTCTTCGAACCGGCGAATCGTCAGCATCTTGCAATAGACGCCGAGCAGCCCCAGATCGTCAGCCATAGATACCTCTCCAGCTTCCAGACTTCATTGAAGCTTATTTCGAGCTGCGAGGCTCGCGCGCAACAAGCGTGATTTTCAGGACAGAGCTTCTTTCAACTTCGATTCGGCCCTGAGACAGCCCGAATCGGCTCCGCGCCGAAGAGTTTCAGTTGCGATGCGATTGCGACCGGCGAAAACGATCGGCGATGGATCGGCGAGGGGCCGCGCTCCTCGACGATGCGCATGTGACCGGGGGTGCAGTAGCCCTTGTGCTCGGCGAAGCCGTAGCCGGGGTAGAGGCGATCGAAATCATGCATCAGGCGATCGCGCGTGACTTTGGCGATGATCGAGGCGGCCGCGATGCAGAAGCTTTTGCGATCGCCGCCGACAATTTTGGTTTGCGGCAGCTTCAAGCCGGGAATCCTGCGCCCGTCCACCAACACATGCGCCGGCGTATGGGTCAGCGCGGCGAGCGCGCGTTTGAAGGCGAGCATCGTCGCCCAGTAGATGTTGAGGCTGTCGATCTCATCGATGCCGGCGCTGCCGACGCCTACCGCCAGTGCGCGCTCCATGATGAGCGGGTAGAGCTCCTCGCGCTTGTCGGGCGGGACCTGCTTGGAATCATGCACACCCTTGATGAAAACCTCGGGCGCGAACAACACCGCCGCAGCGACGACGGGGCCCGCCATCGGGCCGACCCCGACCTCGTCGACGCCGGCCACCGCCTCGATTCCTTGCTTCCAGAATTTGCGCTCATAGCGCAGGTCAGCTCGTTTACCCATCGCGCGTCCCCTCCACAACTTCCGACTACGCGAGGCGCTTGAGGCGCGCCTTGCGCACGGTTTCCGCCACTCCATCCGGATCGTACACGTCAGTCATGCGAATCATGTAGTCCGCGCTCGCCGCCGATGCGATGACCACGTCGCCCAGCCCCGCGAGGCGCTGGCGCAACCGCCGGGTAACCTCGATCGAGCGGATATCCTGAAGTTCCACCTCTCGGCGCGAAGTTGCAAGAATTCCGCGCTGTTCCATCAACCGATCCGAGGTGATGCGCCATGACACTGAGCGATGCGCCAAGGGGATGAGCGCCCAGGTCGCGATTCCGATAATGATAAACACGAAGCCGAGTTGCATCGGTTGCACGCCCTTGATGAGAAGCGTGGCGCCCGCGCAGGTGAGAATCGCACCGACGATGATTTGCCCCATGTAGTACCAGTAGGAGCGGCGGATCATCGCGATCGAGTATTCGCGCACCGAGGCCGGTTTGACCTCGAGCATTTTCGCGCCGCATCGGGAGCAGAACGCGGCCTGCGGGTTGGCTTCGGTACCGCATTGCGGGCATCTCATTGGGGGCGATTATCCGAAGCTAGTCGAGGATCGTCAAATGAGGGTCGATCGTTTTATTTCGCTTGGATTGGGATCAGTTCGATTCTGGCGCGATGATTCTTCGTTCTGGCGAGCCTACCATCGCAAGTGAGTAAAGGTGCATCGAGTGCTTCTGCCAGGGCGACGTAGGCAGCGTCATATGCGGTGAGGTTCTCGCGTAGGTGCCAGATCCGTTGCAGAAGTGCGGAGTGAGAGTGTCGAATGATTTGCATGTCGTTCAGGTACTGGAGCGTGATTGCGCCGCGAGCAGGTGTGATTAGGCCCGCGGCCGCGAAGCGTCTGATCACTTGGGCGACTTCAACTTCGATCAGGTACGGCGCGTGAAGTAACTCTGTCTTTGAATAGATCCGGTTTTCGATGCGGTTTCCGGCGGAGGTTCGCAGAAGGACTTCGATGACGGCGGACGCATCGAGGACGATCACCGGGCGTCGCGCTCGGCGCGGACTGCGTCCGCGGCAGACTCCGGCAATTCCACCGGCTCAAGCTGTTGCAGGCGTTTACGCATTTCCTCCATCGTCGGCCTTTCGGCGATCATCCGTAACTCCTTCAAGAGGTAGTCAGAAAGCGACATGCCGGCCAGTGCAGCCCGAGCCTTCAGCGTTCGATGCAAAGAGTCAGGGACGTTTCTTACTTGAATCATGCGAGACATGTTCCCAACATAATTGCATGCTCATAGCATGTAAAGCATGAAGCGAGCTCTCGTTCGGTAAAAATCGAGCGGCCGTCGCATTCGTGCGATTGGAACCGATGACCTTTCGTGGTACGACGGCGATATGAAATTCGGATTATTCAGCATCAATAATGGACCGTGCGCATCTCCGAAAACTGCGGCTGCGGTCGCCAAGGCGGCGGAGCAGGCTGGCTTCGAAAGTGTGTGGACGGGTGAGCATGTCATCGTTCCGGATCCGCAGGTGCCGCCGTCGCCGGTGGCGCCCGAGTATCCGATGCTCGACCCGGGCATCGCACTTTCATTCGTCGCGGCCAACACGACTACGATTCGGCTCGGTACCGGAATCATCATTCTGCCGCAGCGCAATCCGGTGGTGCTGGCGAAGGAACTCGCCTCGCTGGATGTGCTGTCCAATGGGCGGCTGATTTTCGGGATTGGCATCGGATACCTGAAGCCGGAGTTCGACGCGATCGGCGCGCCGTTTGACCACAAGGGTCCGCGCACCGAGGAGTACTTGAAGGCAATGCTCGCGCTGTGGACGATGCCGAAGCCGGAGTTCAACGGGCAGTGGGTCAAGTTCAAGGGCGTCAACACGATGCCGCGTCCGGTGCAGAAGCCGCATCCGGAGATCGTCTTCGGCGGCCACACCAAAGAGGCCTACAGTCGGGCCGCGCGCCTCGCGAAGGGATGGTACGGCTTCGCGCAGGATTTGGACGGAACGCAGAAGTGCCTGAGCGGTCTGCGCGAAGCTTGCAAGGCCGAGGGCAAGAAGTATGAGGACATCGAGATCAGCATCACACCGCGCATCAAAGTGGATCGCGACACCGCCAAGCGCTTTGCCGACCTCGGAGTGCATCGGTTGATTCTGCTGCCACGCGCGGAGCAGGAAGCCGGGATTTTGCAGATGGTCAGCGAGACCAATCGTGACCTAATAGGGAAAGTGTAGGCCGCGCGCGGGCGTCTTTAAGCAGAACATTTTCCCAAATCGGGACGGTTCGCTGTTCAAGAATGTGACGGCGAGCCGTCTCCTGATACGCGCCAAATTTCAGTCATCCGCCAAATAACTATCGGTTAATCTCGGCCCGCCTTCGAATAAAAGCTCGTAGGGTTGTAGGGCTTCATCGATTCGTAACAACGGCACGCCGCTTGCGTTTTAAGCGAACCGAACGATGCGGGAGGCCGCCAAAACATAACTGAGAGGACATTTGACGGATGAAGAACGAAAACAGCCACGTTATGACGGTGAAGGAATTGTCCGATTATTTAAAGGTGCACCCATCCACGATCTATCGTCAGCTCAAACGCGGACGGCTCCCGGCGTTCAAGGTTGGCAGTGACTGGCGCTTCAATATTGAGTCGATCGATCGATGGCGCCTGGATCAGGACAACTTTGCAGCGTGACGCTGGCCGAAGTCGGAGATTTGAAACCGAACGGGACTATGGGGCATCTTCAATGACTTCGGACGCCGGGCGCACGTAATCCATCGTGAGCCAGCCGCGCAGCGGATCGACTCTGCCGATCTGCACCACGATGAGCGACCCGGTCGGTACGTGGGGTGCGCCATGTAAGGTGCCGCGCACACCGTAGTCGGTCAGTTCTGCGCTGGCGCCTTCGCGAGTTACGATAGCGCCGAGTTCCGCATCGACGGCGTTGCGCTGCAGGTAGCGCAGAGTCCAATAGCGTTTGGCGCGGCGCTCGAGCTCGCGCCCATCGGCTTCGGCATTTTCAGCACCGGCCAGCACTGCGAGGAGCTCTTCCTGCGAGTAGGTGAAGCGATCGGGCCGCGCGAGCGCCGCGATCACCTGGCGCTGCAGCACCAGGTCGGCGTAGCGGCGAATCGGCGAGCTGAATTGCGCATAATAGTCGAGCCCGATTCCGGCGTGATATTCGGGATAAAGTGACAGGCGCGGGCGCTGACTCGCGAACTCACCATTGGTCTTGGGCTGCACTCGATAAATGATTGGGATGCGATGATCGGCGGCGTAGCGCGCCGCAACATAGTTGCTCAACACCATGAACTCGCCGACCAGCAGCCGGCTTGGCGAATTAGTGTCGAGGACCTCGATCTGGATGTCATCGCCGCGAACCCGAACCTTGGCTTCGCGCCGTTGGATAAACAGCGCGCCCGCGCGGCGTCGTCGTTCGCGCAACAGATTCGCCGCCAGGTTGAGCTTGCCGAGAGCATCAGCGAGCTCTCCCGAGAATTCGGGATCGGCGAGAATCTTATCGGCGCGGTCATAGTCGAGGCGCTGACTGATCCGAATGCGCGCAGGATAAATCGACGCCTCTACCACCTCACCATCGGCCGCGATGGTCACATCCGTGGTCAGCACCGGCCGAACCTCGCCCGCGATTAGGCTGGCGGCCTGACACGAGATCGGATCGGGCAGCATCCGCACGATGATCTCGGGCAGGTAGACCGTGGTCGCGCGATGCGCCGCCTCGCGATCCATCGGGCCATCTTTAGCGACGAAATCGGCCACGAGTGCGATATGAACGCGCACCCGCAGCGAACCATCAGGGAGACTTTCGCAACTTAGCGCGTCATCGATCTCGACGGTTTCCTCATCGTCGATGGTGATGCTAAACCCGCCGTCGGTCTCGGGCCGAGCGGGGGCGACAGCTTGCGCAATTTCAGCCGCGACCGCGTCCGGGAAATCCGGCTTTAGCCCCGCGATGGTCGCGAAGCGCGGCAGCTTGGGCGCCTCGCCCACCCGGTCCAGGATTTCGAATGCGGCTTCGACAGGCTCGATATCGGGGGCAGCCTGTTCCAGCATCGCGGTCAGATCGCGGCTGCGCGTGAAGGGATTTTCGATGTAGGACTTGAGCTTCGCGACCAGCGGCGCGGCTTCCTCGGGCGAAGCATTGGAGGCACCATGGAGAATCTGGCGGATGACGCGCTGCATCTCCCGGAACTCATCGGAGCGCATGCGAATCTTTTCCGCCTGCACGCGCAGGCGCTCGACCTGCTCGGGTGTGCGCGCCTCGAAGTCCATGTGCCGGCGGGTGAAGTAGAGGCGATCGTTAAGCAGCGCCTCGAGCATCACCGAGGATGCGGCCGCGGAGCGGCGGCCGAAGAAAAGTTCCGCGAGCTCATCCGCGTTGAAGGTCCGACCCTGCTCGTGAACGACTTCCCATAGCAGGTTTAGATCGAGTTCCGAGGAGAGTTCGGCGCGCTCAGCTTCCAGCTCCGCCAGCACATCCGTGAGGTTCCTTGGATCGGCCTTGCGATCAGAATATCGGACCAGGATGAGGTCGCGCGCTATCAGCTTCTCGCGCCCTCCCGCATCGAGCAGCGCGATGTGCCGGTCCTGTTCTCGAACTACCAGGCCGGCGCGAAAGCGTCCCTGGTCGAGGTACTCGACCAGTGATCCAAGGTATTTGGGCTGTGAAGTCACGGACCAATCATTTTGACGGGGCGGGTTTCAAAAGACTATATGGTGATGGTCATTTGAATTGGTCGGCATTGGGGACCTGTCTGCTGACAATGGCGGGAAGAAAAATTCAGTTGGAACTGCCCGAGGAGTTGTTCGCGCAACTGGAGATGGTTGCGCGCGCGCTGGGGATTCCCGATCCGGCGGAGGCGGCGATTATTGGTGTTGCGGAGTGGGTCGCGCAGAAGAAATCGACGATCGATGATCGCGACCCCGAACAAAGATACTTCATAAATGAGGCGCTGGATGAGCTGGAAAAGAAAAAGTAATGGGTGGGGATTAACGATCGCGGCGGGAATGCTGGTCGCTGGGTTGCTCGCATGGTCGGGGCGCGGCGCACGCATCGCTAATGCCGCAGCCAAGGGACTCGACATCGAGATCGCATATGAGATCAAGGCGCTCAAGATTGCCGGATCGACCAGCCCGGTCTATGTGCAGGCCGACAATGGCAAGCTGATCTTCTCGGATGCGTCGGGTGCGGTGATGTCGTCGCCGATGGGAGGCGGGACCGCTACTACTCTGGCGAAGGTCGCCAATCCTGCGGGCCTCGCAATCGCTCCGGCTGGCTTCGGATCGTACACCGGCCAGGTGTTCGTTGCGTCCGGCTCCGATGAGAAGACTCCTTGTGAAATTATGCGCATCGGCGGCGCGTCGGCGACCTCCTTCGCGAAGCTTCCCGATGCGGGCAAGCTCAACGGCGGCAAGGCGACCCAATGCCGCGACCTCGAGTTTGGCGCTGCCGGAAGTCCCTTCGCGGGCAAACTGTACGCGGTCGCCAACGGCAACGCGACCATTTATGAGATCGATTCGAGCGGCAAGGCGAAGGCCTTCGCCACCTTCGATGGGACCCCCTCTTACGAGATCACCAGTGTCTCGTTTACCGCGCCCACCGATTCGAAGGCGCCCAATGCGATGCTGGCCGGCATGCGCCCGCGCATCGGGATGATGGGGAAAATCGGCCGCATCAACGTGTTCGGTCCGGATGGTAAACAGAAGACCGAATATCTGGTGGGGTTCGTTAATCCGACCGGATGGGGCTATGCGCCCCCCGGCTTCGGCGGCGGCTACGCCGGCAACCTCTTCATCGTCGATTCGGGCCAGCCTGCCAGCAAGAATGGAGCGGACCGCGATGGCCAGGTTTATCGGGTCGACGATAAGGGTGTGACGCGGCCCTTTGCGAGTGGACTGGTTGACCCGAACTGCTTCCGGATCGTCGGCAACACGATGGTGATCGCGGATCCGTCGGAGCAGGGAAAACCCGGCAAAGGCGCGATCGTTGTGATCAGCTCGATGTTGTAAAAATCATCGCGGATAGAATCGGGGAAGCGGCTTCGCGATGCGCGGAGCCGTTTTCTTTTGCCGCGACGCAACTCGATAGGTTCACTGGGTTGTCACTTCCGAGCATGCTAAGCGTGATTCGAACTTGCGAACTTGCAATGAACAACTATTCCAAACTCGCAAAAATTTATGACGCGCTGTACAGCTTCAAGAACTACGAGGCTGAAGCGAAGCGCCTGCATGAGATCATCAGCGAGAAGAAAACCTCGCCCGGCAATGCGCTGCTTGATGTGGCATGCGGCACCGGCACGCATCTGTCCTTTCTCAAGAAGTACTACGCCGTCGAGGGCGCCGATCTGACACCCGAAATGCTCGAAGTCGCGCGCGTTCGCAATCCCGAAGTCACCTTCCATCAAGGTGAGATGCGCAGCTTCGATCTCGGTCGCCGCTTCGACGTCGTGACTTGCCTCTTCAGCTCGATCGGTTACATGAAGTCGCTGCAAGATCTGCGCGAGGCGATCATCAACATGGCGCGGCATCTGCAACCGGGCGGCGTGCTGATCATCGAGCCATGGCTGACCGAACAAACCTGGCAGCCGGGCGGCATTCATGCGCTGTGGGTCGACAAGCCCGATTTCAAAATCGCGCGCATGAACACCACCTCGTCAGAAGGACGAATGTCGAAGTTCGAATGGCACATGCTGATCGGAACTCCCGCAGGGATCGAGTACCTCGTCCAGCAGCATGAGCTGTTTCTATTCAACGAGGCCGAGTATATCGAGGCGATCAACGCGGCGGGGCTGGATGTTTCCTATGATGAGAAGGGGCTGATGAATCGCGGCCTGTTCATCGGCACCTCGATCACGCTCAAGCCCATGGCGCGGCACGCCCGACGCATCTGAGGAGGTACGAAATGGAAATCAACGGCATGGCGCATGTGATCCTCACTGTCTCCGACTTCGGGGCTTCGCTTCCGTTTTACAAAAGGCTGCTGCCTTTCCTCGGAATGAAGCCGGTGATCGACACGAGCGAAATGTTCTACTGCGTCGGCGGGCGCACCGCGCTGGGGATCATGCCGAGCGAGGAGAAATATCGCGGCGAGAAATTCGTGCAGCGCCGCGTTGGATTGCACCATCTATGCTTTCGCGCGCGCACTCGCGAGGACATCGATGCGGCGTATCAAGCGCTGAAGGAATTCGGCGCGACGATTGTCCATTCGCCGGAGGAGGGTGCCTGGGCGCCAGGCTACTATTCGGTGCTGTTCGAGGATCGGGATGGCATCCGCCTCGAGCTCAACTTCGTGCCGGGGAAGGGTCTGCTGGCCGAGAAATGACCAAAACGACCTTCAATTGGCTTTAAACTAAGGCGAAGAAAAAGCGAAGTATCAGCATTCGCGCGGGTTTTTTGGCTTCGTTTGGTAATCCGTGCTCTTGGGAGATGCTGCTTTCCTTCGATCGGCGCCATCTCAATTAGTGGGTTTGTTTTTGCATTTTCTTTAGGGCCACGGCCGCGTCACCACTTCGGTATCGCCGGTCTCGCGATTGATCATCAGCACCTGCACCTGCTGATAGTCGCCCTTGGGAAAGAAAACATAGCCGCTCACTGTGAAATTGTGCGCGACGTCTTGTTGAGGCAGCGCCAGTGAACCCAGTTGCGCCGAGGCTTGCGAGTCCGCGCGATCCTGGCCCCGCCCCGCGCCAGTGAACATTCCCCATCCCGCGCCGGTGGCCGCGCCGATAATCGAGCCGGTACCAACTCCTCCGGTGACCGCGCCCACCGCCGCGCCGAGTCCGGCACCCAGTGCGCCTCCGGCAACTCCACTCACTGCGGTGCTTTTGATTGCGTCTTTCAACTCCTCAGCGCCACCGGCCTGGCGCGCTGCTTCACCAGGAGGAAGCGGCGCGACGCGCTGACCGGAATCGTTGATGGCGAAAATCTGGCTCGGAACTATGGCGCGGGAGATGTCGGTGCCATTGGCAACCGATACGTTTACCGGCGTGACGTCGCCGACCGCGGGCGCCTTGTCCAGCGCGACGGTAAGCTCTCCTTGAACCGGAGTCGCAACCACTTGCGAGGTCTGCTTGATGGGCCCGCCGCCGACCGCGCATCCTGAAATCGAGATCGCGAGCAGAGCCATGACGCATCGGCCCCGAAAATTACGATGCTTCCGAGCCATCACTAAAAGCATAAGCCGTCATCGCCCGCGATCCTATACGGCACAAGGCGACGGCGCGGATGCGCGCCCGGCTATCCTCCGTCACAGCCAGCCGCTGCGGCGAAACCAGATAAACATTCCAGCCGGCAATGTCAGGCATGCACCAAGCTCGAAGTAAAAAAGCCATTTGGAGTCGAAGGGCAGCACGCTGAAATTCTGACCAAAAAAACCGGTCAAGAAGGTCAAGGGCAGAAATATCGAGGCGAGCAAGGTCAGCTGCTTCATGATGATGGTGCTTCGGTTGGCCATCATCGAGAGATAGGCATCCATTGCATTGCCGAGCAGATCGCGTTCGACATCGATTTGCTCGTAGGCCCGCACCACGTGGTCGTAGACATCGCGGAAGTAGAGCGAGGTCTTCTCGCTGATTCGGGTATCATCGCGCCGATGCAACGTCGCCAGCATGTCGCGCTGCGGCGACAACACCCGTCGCATCGCAATCAGCCATCGCTTGAGCCGCATCAGTTGCGACAGCTGCTGACTATCCACCCGCTTGAGAATCTCGCCTTCCACCGTTTCCAATTGATCGGAGACGCGATCGACCAGAGGAAAAACTTCGTCCACCAGCTCATCGAGAATAAGGTAGTAGATGAAGTCCATCCCGCGCGCACCGCAAGTCGCATCGGTGGTCGCGCGTTTCCACACCGTGTCGAGGGCTGGAATCGGCTCGCGATGGATTGTGATGAGGTAGCGACTGCCGAGGAATGCATCGAGCTCACTGGTCTGGATGCCGCCCCGGCGGCCATCCTCGATTGCTCTCATTGAGTGAGTAACGAGGAACATTTGACTGCCGTACTCGTCGACCTTTGCCCGTGGGCACGAACGGATGCAGTCTTCGATAGCGAGCGAATGCAGCCCGAACTGTTGCTGTAGTAGCAGAAGGTCGGCTTCGCCCGGCGATCCGAGGTCGATCCAGCACATTTCGCTCTCGGCCGGCGGCGTGACGCCATTGATCCCTTCGAGGATCTCCAAAGCCCCGTTATTGATTCGAATCGTGCGAAACATTGATCGAACGTTTTATCTCCACGGGTTGGAGTCTATCTGGTTCGGTTCAATTTATGTGAAGAGTCGTCGATGCATCCGAGGCAGCCCTGAGGTACATTTTTGGGCTGCCTCTTCGATTTCGCCGGGGTGGTGGAATGGCAGACACAGGGGACTTAAAATCCCCTGGAGGGTAACCTCCGTGCGGGTTCGAGTCCCGCCCCCGGCAGTCATTTAAGCAGAAAACTGAATGATTTCGCTTGCTTACACAAAACAGCAGGCGGCTTAAAAAGGTTTTATCCCTGATCCGCGATTTCGTCGAGCTCGAAGGATTCGTGCGGATCGACGTCGGTTTAATGCGAATGATTTCGGAGATGCTTGGGCACTCGACAATCCAGTTAGCTGCCGACACTTACACTCACCTAATGGCGGAGTCCAAGCGCGAGATGGCGGAAAAGATCGACGTCATTACTTAGTGGGGCAAAGAGCTCGACCAACTAGCTTGAATTTTTATCGTCCACCAGCGATTCAGGTGTCAGTCCAGCGCGGCAAGTGCGTCGAGAAGGGTGCGCCCGATAGTGCCGCCCGGAGCTCGCTGACGAATTCTTGCGCTGCTTGTCGCCCATTGGGGAATTGGTCGTTTCGATCCCAGCGCCATGCTGCGACCATCGCAAGCATCAGGACCCGGCATTCGCGGAGCAGCAGTTGATCCGCGCTTCGGTAGAGCACGCTCACCTGTTCGGGCACGTAGGCGAGATCGAACTCGACGGGCCCGCGGCAACAGGTCTCGAGGTCAATGAACAGCAAGCCCTTCTTCGTCCTGAGCACGTTGCCGGGGTGTGGCTCGCCGTGCAGGAGTTGTTCGCGGCGCGCGCGAGCGCTGATCGCCTGCCGCAGACTTCGTAGCGTGTTGCTGAGAAGCTCACGGTCCGCATCAACGAGCTCTGGAGTCTGGTCGCGGCTTCCGATAAGCCGTTGGGCGTCGGTGATTCGATCAGTGAAATGCGGTGTAGGGAAGTCGATCTGCCGCATGCAGTCATGCAGCCGTTCGAGCGCGCGCGCGTAGTCGGCCGGCGCGAACTCTCGGGACGGGACAGATTCGTAGTAGGTCCACAGCGTGACTACAAAGCCGTCACGCACGTAGGCGCCCGGCGCGACCCGAGGCTCAAGCGCTGCTATAGGGCTCCCGGTTTCCGCGAGCCGTAAAGCAAGCTCGACTTCGAACTCGGCCCAGCGCTTGATGCGCTCCTCCGCGACCCGAGCAAGAACGTCGCACGGCAGCAGGCGCACAGCGAGCTTGTTCGACTCCTGGAGCACGATCGCATCATCGACGGTCAGGCCAAGCGCTGCAGCAGCGCCCATCGCCGCGGCGACTGCACGCTTACGGTTACTCGTCATCGACAAGGCTTTGAGGGTCAGGGAAGATCGCCAGGAATAAAAATACGTCCGGATTTTTGTTCGAGCCGAGCGCCGCCGTTGCTCGGCACGGGATTTTTCGATGCGATGTCATTCGATTAACTACTTTTGATTGTGGATCGCGGTCAAGCGGCGCGCGACGCACCTCATCAACCTGCGTGTGAACGAAACCAGGAGCGGGTAGACATTCATTCACGGAGCGCCAAGGCACGAAAGGTAGGAGGAAAAAGGAAATCAGCGTATTCGTTGGGCCCGTCGGTGGTGGCCAGTCTCTCGGATACGCTGTAACCCAAGGCTTCTCCATGCGGCCTGGGAAGGAGTTCCGCGGAGTCGATTCAGCCTTGGAGCACCATCTCATCTGCATCGCCATGTGTCAACGAAACTCATCACACAGTTATACACAGATCGCTGGCCGAACTGGCGGTCAATCGGCATGATATGCTGCGGTACGCGCCGCTGAGGGGAAGCAATTTCGATGGCAAAGTCCTCATGCCTATCAGCGCTAATGTCGAGGCGCCTCGCCAGAGGATGTAATTTTCTTCCCATTCGAGCCAAATGACTCATCCGATCGATCTTCGTTTGCACCGACCATGATCCTCCACAACGATGGGAAAGATCGCGCAATATGGGGGACGTCCGGCGGAGAAAGTAAGTGCTGAATTTCGAATCCGGAGATCGGTTGCGGGGCGCCGCAAACCTCATTGCGGAAGCGACCTTGGAGCGCGACTACGCGCAACGTCCTTACCTGCTCGATCGCTACGGGCAGAACGGCAAGACCAGGTATCGGCAGGACATTTTGTATGATGTGGCGGCGCTCGCGGCCGCAGTCGATGCGGGCGAAGCGGGAATATTCTTGCGCTATGTTGCGTGGCTGAAGATAGTCCTGACCCGTCGTGGGGTGGCTTCCGAAAACATCACCGAAAAGTTGAGTTGCATGCGGTCGGTGCTGGTTGATGATGCGGTGGGCGATCAGTCGATCGCGGCCTCCTACCTCAAGACCGCGCTGCAACAGCTCGATTCGATGTCCGATGCGGCAGCGAGCTTTATCGGATCGAGCAAGGAACATACGGTCGCGCGTCGATGTCTGGAGGCATTGCTTGGCTTTGATGCCGCGCAAGCCCGTAAGACCCTGGAAAGTGCGATCGCGGCAGGAATGGGTTTGGCACGCATCTACAATGATGTGCTGCCACCGCTGATGCGCGAGGTCGGGCGTTTATGGCAGATGAACGAGATCGGCGTGGCGCACGAACACTATTGCAGCGCAGCCGTTTCGTCGATGCTGAGCGGCTTCTATGGGCGGATCTTCGGCTCTCCAGCAGTTTCGGGGCCATTGATGTTGGTGGCCTGCGTCGAGGGCGAGCATCATGAGCTCGGAGCGCGCGCCGTCGCAGACGTGTTCGCGCTCAACGGATGGCGCACCAACTTTCTGGGCGCTAACTTGCCGGTGCGCGAACTAGTCACATTGATGAAGCAGCCGTGGTGCAAGCCGGACCTGATCGTGCTTTCCGCAACGATGGTGGCGCATCTCGCGAAGTTGGCATCCACCATAACGGCCATCCGTGCGGTTTCGAAGGCTCCCATCATGATCGGCGGCTATCTGTTCCATGAAAACCCCGGCCTGGCGGCGCGTCTGGGCGCTGACGGATACGCTGACAACCCCGAGGCGGCGATGGCAACCGCAAACAACCTGGCCGCGCGACACGCGTGAACCTATGAGCTCGTTTGAACCGAGGGTCATTGTGATGTTCCATCTCAGTGTCGTGTCGGCAGCCGAGGCGCCGCCAGCGGCTCGTTTCCGCGTGCGCTCAAGTACTCACCCAACCGGCGGTCGATTGTCATGGTGTGCTGTCTTATCCACTGAGAGAGGAACAGCGTCAATTCAATGGTCATGGCAATTTCTCCGCGTTCGAACCTTTCCACAAACCTCATTGTGGTCTCACGCAGCTCGTTGTGCTGTTGGACGTGGTCCTGCATTTCCGGGTACCCGGAGGCCGCCATCAATTCCTCTTCATGGGCGAAGTGATACACGGTGTACTGCGTCATTTGCGCGAGAAGGGTTGCCAGAATTTCCGATCCTTTTCCAACCAGCATCGCCTGGTGAAGCCCATTCACGAGGTCGAACCAAATCTGATGTTCCCGGTCGATCGTCTCGACCTGCACGGAGTACTGGGGGGTCCACTCCAGGATCTTTACCGGGGTGGTTGACATATCGATCTCCTCATTTCACGACGTAACAATCCGACCAATCCAAAATGGGACTGCTGTTGTAGGCCAACGCCGGCCCGGGCCTTGGTCCTAAAAGAACTCCACGTTCTCTTCAAGTTCCTTGGCCTTCTTAGGCAGCAATTTCGACTGCTCATCTCGCGCGGTCACCTGCACCGGCCCGATCAACCGCCTGGTTAGACCTTCATGCACATCACGTTCGGCTTGCATGGTGTAATGGCTGAGCAAATTAGCTAACCCACGCTCCGACGCCTGGACGCCATCGCGCGATAAATCGAGCCGATTCGATCCTCCGATCTCACCGAGCATCTCTTGCGCGCGGCCGATAGCTTCAGCGAAGCGGGCGCCCACGGAAAAGCTCTGACGAGTCGCGCAAAGGTCTTCGTGAAGGCGCTCTCCGCGTGCGATAATCTGCGCGATTCGAGCGAAACTGCGCTCGTTAGACTGTAGCTCCGCAACCGCTACGCGCATTCCTTCCAGGTAGCCGTCCTGCCCGCTGCCCGCGCTTTCGGACGTAGGGTTGCCGTGCCCGGACAACTGCGAGGCTGCCTCAGACATAGAACCGAGCACTTCGACGAGGGACCCGGAACGTTGGCTGGATTCGAGCGCCAGCTGTTGCATGCTGACCGCGAGCACGTCGAGCGCATTGCCCAGCACGCCAGTCTGGGTTGCCTGAATGCGAGCGTTCATGCCCATCCGCCGCAGTTGTTTTTCGATTACCTGAATCTCTTCAATCGCCGTGCGCAGGCGCCCGATTCCGTCCGACAGGTTGCTGCTGGTAGTCCGAGTCGCAGCTTCCGCTTTGGCGCAAAGGCCGAGACTGCTCAGGATGGCGCTACATCCCTGCTCCAGCTGAAGGAAGAAAGAGTCTTTGCCATGCTCGGAAAGGCCGGACAGGGTTCGGCTTTCATCGGACATCGCGAGCACCTGGGTAATGATCTCATCGAGGCTTTGCGTAATCTCCGCGGCCGCGGTGGCGAACTTTTCCGCAGCATCGGCAAGTTGCGACGATTGCAGTTGGAGGATGGCCGCGGTGTCCCGGTCGAGGTCGTCTTCTCCCTCGTGCTCGGAATAGAGACGCCGTAAAATGTCGACGACATGCTCAATCTGCTGCCGCGTGATGTCGTGGAACTGAAGCGAGACCATCAGCCTGTTGAAGGCACTCGAGGCGGCGTCATACTGAGCCATCAATCGAACCGCGGAATTGTGCGCCGTATTTTGCACCTTGCGAAAGGTCGCGAAACTGGTCAGCACCCTGGAAACTACGGCCGGGAGTTCCTTGCCCAATCCTTCCTCCAGCCCGCCGACATTTTGTAGCGCCGTTTCGATTGAGGGAATCAGCAAGTTTGCGGTATTGAGGGCTTTTTCGACTACTGTCGCCAGCGACTTTACATCGTCGGCCAAATGGATGAAGTCGTTGCCTGCACTACCAAGGCGTGCAGTCTCAACCCGGATTAATACCCCGAGCATACGAAAGGTCGAGACGCTTCCCTTCAACCCTGCCAGAGACCCCTTCAGCCGACCTGCCCCTCGGCATATCCCGCCCAAGACCCCAATGCTTTCCTGGGACTGCGATACCATCTCTCTGGAATGACTAAGGGCGGAGGTCAGCGCCTCTGAAGTGCGCTGCGTTCGCTCCCCGGAAATCAAGTTTGCAAAAACTGATACGTCAGATGAAATCAGATTTACCGCTTCGATGAACTCACCCAGTTTTCCGCCGATGCTCAAAAAGTCCTGCTCGGTCTCGTGATTCAGGAGATCGAGAACCGCGATTAGCTGACCAAGGGTCTGCTTCCAGCCCCTGGAATCGGAATCGCTGCCGTGGATATCAGGTTGGTTAGCCAACTGCATGCGGTTCGATCCAGGTGGCGTTATGCTGACCAGCCGTATTGGTCGCTTACCCGGAGGCGCGGCGATCGGCGTCCCAGCATGGAACGAGTGTCCGCAAAGGCGCGGCCCAAGGCGGAGCGCTGGTCGCTGCTCAAGCGCGCACCGGCTTGCACGGCGGCATTCGGAATTCGGAGTTGCTGCGCCAAAGTCCTTCCAGTTCCTCGTTATTTCGGGATGAAGCCGCCTCCGGGAGGGTGGGAGGCCTCACAAAACAGGTTGCAAGGACGGGACCAGCGGGATCGCGGTCATCTTCGATCTATCGCTAGCTGCAGATGGTTCGGTCGAGGCTGTGACATTCCAACGCATTGAGGACCAGCACCACCCGTCCATCGCCCATGATCGCAGCGCCCTGGAATTCCTTACATTGCTCTAACTCACCGGCCAGGGGCTTAACCAGGACCTCGACTTCAGTCACAAACTTATCCACGACCAGGCCATATTTGACGGTTCCTGCTTCGACGATGGCGATGGAAAGTTCTCGCGTCGCCGCTGGAGCAAGTCCCAGCATGGTCGCGAGGTTGAAGACGGAGTAGGTGGTGCCTCGAACCCGCATCAGCGTACGGCCCTGGTACTCATGCGCCTCCGCGGTCGGCATTTTGACCATATCCAGGACATTGCTAAGCGGCAGCACGTACTCATTGGCGCCGGCTTCCAGCAGAATTCCCTTGGAAATCATCAGACTGGTGGGCAGTTTGATCAGGAGGGCAGTGCCATGGCCCGCCTTGGCGCGAATTTCGATACTGCCTTGGAGATTGCGCACGTTACTGCGCACCACGTCCATTCCGACCCCGCGACCGGAAACGTCGGTGACTTTCGCCACGGTCGTCAACCCGGGCAGAAATATCAACTGAAACGCAGCTTCTTCGCTCATCGCGGCCGCGCTTTCCGGCGTGAGTAAACCCTTTTCGACGGCTTTCCGTTTGAGCGCATCGGTGTCGAGTCCGCGGCCATCATCGGCAACCTCGATCACAACCCCGCCGGCGTCGCGAAACGCGCGCAGGGTCAACTGTCCTGTCCCGTCTTTGCCCGTTGCCCGACGTTCCTCGGGCGGCTCGAGTCCATGGTCGACGGCATTGCGGATCACATGAACCAGGGGATCGCCAATCTGTTCGAGGATGGTCTTGTCCAGCTCGATGTCCTCGCCCTCGATGACCAGCCGTACTTCCTTCCCGAGGGAGCGTGCCAGGTCCCTTACGAGGCGTGGGAAACGCTGGAACACGGTCTTGACCGGCAACATCCGAATCGACATGACACTGTTCTGGAGCTCATCGGCAATCCGCGAGATGTTGGCGCCTGCTTCTTTTAGATCCTTGGCGACGGATGCGCCGCTGGCACCGCCGTTCAGCCGCTGCACCAGCAGCGGAAATGTTCCGCGCGCGACCAGCAGTTCGCCAACCACCCTCATCAGACGATCCAGCTTGTCGCGATCGATTCGAATCGTCGAAGGTGATGCGGCGGTCTCCGGATGCGCTGCTTGAGTTGAGGTAGGCGAGGGTGGTGCGAGCGTCGCCTGATCGCCGCCGGCGACCGGCGGTGACATTCGTTCCAGAATGGAACAAGTATCCTGAAAGGAGCGTCCCAACGCGGAGCGCTCATCGCTGCTCAGGGTCGCGCCCGCTTTCGCCGCAGCATCGAGGATTCGAATTTGTTGCGCCAATGGAGGTTCCAGTTCCTTGCTTTTCCGGTATTGCCCGGCCGCGGACAGCGTCGTGAGACCGCGCAGATAGGTGGCAAGGACGGGTCCGCCGACCTCGCCGCCGGCTTCGATGCGGCGGAGGCAACCCGCGATCATCTCGACGCATTGCGACGTGGTATTGAGAAATGCGGCTTCGCGCCCATCCGTATTGCGGACTGCAGGTGCGCTTTCGGTACTGATGCCCAGACGCTCGAGCAACTGGGGAGAAGGAAGTCCTTCGCCATCGTTATGCGTAAGGCTGCGCAACAAGGTTCGGATCGCGTCGCACGTTTCCAGTGCGGTTTGGATGGTTTCGTCCGATAGTGGTGCTGAGTCCACTCCCCTGAACGGATCGAGATGTGACTCCAGCCCATGCGCCACGTCATGCAGCAGTTGCAAAGGATGCGTAGGCGCAAGTGGGGCGCCATGGACCTGACCCAGGAGCAGACCCGCGTTGCCCTTGATGCTGTGGACCAATCGAAAAAGACCGTCGAGGTTGTTCTTCGACGATCGATCTTTCTCTAGCGCGAGCGCGTCCCGTTCAATTCCTTGCAGGTGTTCTTCGCATTCGAGGACGAACAGTTCGAACGCATCGGCTGGCACGGCGCCGAGCAAGGCCACCGTCGCGTCCTGATTTTGCGGCAACCGGATGAGTAATTCGCATTCGTCTTCGACAAAAACGAAGACCTCCCTGATGGCGGCCTCATCACGGTCAGTGACCAGCAGGATTTCCCACCAGAGGTAGCATTGCTCCGCCTCTATCGAGGGCAGCGGTGGCACCTGGTCGATATGCGCAGTGATGTGTGCCGAGCCCAACTCCCGCAGGTCATCGAGCAGCGTTATCGGGTCAGCCCCGGAATAGAATATTTCACGGTTCGGTTTGAAAATGATTTCAAAGGCGCGACGGACCTCGGCTGCCGGCTTCGCCTGGAGGATACGCTCCGCGGTCGGTTCCGCGGACGGCGGTAGCAGACGGGTGAACGACGCGGTGACCTCCAGCTCTCCCGGGACCACAGCTCCGTCCGCGGCCTCCTCGATGATGCAACGCAAGACGTCGCAGGCTTTGAGTCCGCAGTCGATCAAATCCGGGTTGACCGCCAGTCGCCCGCCGCGCGCAAGGTCAAAGGCCTCTTCCATCTTGTGCGCGAACCTCGCGAGGTGGGTAAAACCGGCCGTTGCACCCGATCCTTTGATGGTATGGATCGCGCGAAAGACCCGGTTAACCAGGCTTGAATCGAGAGGCTGCTCCTCAGCGCGAGGAGAGCAGAATCGAGCTCGATCAGCAGGTCCTGGGCTTCGGTCCTGAAGGCGACCCGCATTTGTTCCAAAATGTCGATTGCCATGCTAGCCCGCCGGTCGCATTTTCTTTAGCGCAGCGTCATCGGATCACTTTCTTCACCACCGCCAGCAGCTGGTCGGGGTTGAAGGGCTTGACGATCCATGCGGTTGCGCCCGCGGCCTTGCCCTGCTGTTTCTTTTCCGCAGTTGACTCGGTGGTTAACAGCACGATGGGGACGAATTTGTATTGCGGCATCGCCCGGACTTTGCGGGTGAACTCGAAGCCGTCCATCTTCGGCATGTTAACGTCGGTGAGAAACAGATGTAGCTCCTGTCCCTTGAGTTTGGACAAGGCATCCAATCCGTCCACCGATTCAATCACCTGATAGCCTCCGCCCCGCAGCACTACGCTGACCATCTGACGGAGACTGGCCGAGTCATCGACCGCCATAATCGTTTTCACAAACCTTCTCGGGTACCGATTAATTCGCGCCGCAGCCCGCAGCGCTCGATGGCGTTGACGAATGCTTCAGACGGGTTTTCGAAGGACAATGCGATGGTTGTCTTCTGCAACGAACACAGTAGCTGCAGGATGCAGGTATCGATGTCTTCGAGGTTGTGCGTGTCTACCAGGACCGGCATGTGGTCTTGCAGAGCCTCGGCCATCCGCAGCGCAAGCTCGTGCGCCTGGCGGATAGTTATCGCGCCTTCGAGCTTCAGAATCTGAAGGTCGGGTTGATGGCTTATTTCAAAAGGCACGGCAGTCGCCTCTCAGTTACCGACGAGAATCATGCGAATGTTTTCAACCATTATTTCAGGCGCGCATGGTTTGACGATGTAGAGATTCGCTCCGACCTCGAAGCCTTTGGTCTTGTCTTTTCCCTCGCTCTCGGTGGATACGATAATGATCGGTAGCAAGCTGTACTTAGCGTCATCGCGGATGCGCCGGATGAATTCGTAGCCATCCATGTGATTCATGTTGATATCGGTCAGGACCAGATCGAAAGGCCGGCTATAGAGCTTTTCCAGACCATCGCTGCCGTCCACCGCGGTAATCACGCGAAAGTCGGCCTGCTCCAGGATGTAGGAGTGATAGCTTCGGACGAATTCGGAGTCATCCACGATGAGGATCGTTTTTTTCGCGTCCACAGTGCTATTCCTTCGCGTACACCAGATGATTCTCGAAGCTTCAGCTTGAAAGCCGTGGAGATCCGTCCCACCGATCTGGAGTGGCCCAGGAAAATGTAGCTTCCCCGATTCAAAGCGTTATAGAAGTGATCGACTACCGCTTTCCGCGATAGATCGTCGAAGTAAATCAAAACGTTGCGGCAGAAGATGAAATCGAAGCCGCGCATCGCTCGCATTGCCATCCGATCGTTGAGGTTAAGATGCCGGAACTCGACCAGTGCGGCGGTTTTCTCTGTACCCGCCATTGCTCTCCGTCCTCAATCAGGTGTTTCGTAAAATACTCTTCCGGTACCTCGGCAACGGCCCGATCTCCATAACCGGCGTCGCGCGCGTGTTGCAGCACGTTTTCATCGATGTCGGTCGCGATGATTTGACATTTCCAGGACTGCGCCTGCGGAAAGACTTCCTGAACGATCATCGCCAGGGTGTAGGCTTCCTCGCCGGAGGAGCAACCCGCCGACCAGATCCGCAAGCTTCGCTCGTCGCGAGCCAGTTTGGCCGATAGCACTTCGGGCAGGCAGTGGTTGGCGAAGGCCTGCAACTGCTCATACTCGCGAAACATGTAGGTTTCGTTAGTGGTGACCAGATTGGCCAGCTGCTGCATTTCGAGGCCGTGCGGATTGGCATAACCGACCATGAACACATAGTCTTCGGGCTCGGCGATGTGTAAGGCGGCCATCCGCTTCTCGACGCGCTTTTTCAGGAAGTAGATTTTCTTTTCGTCAAAACGCAGACCCAGCTTTTGATAGATGTGCTGGCTCAGCCGTTTGAACTGCTCGACGGAGATTTCTGACATCGCGGTTACGGACTAGCTTCTTAGCGCCTGCAGGATGTCTGCATCGGTTTCCGCCAGCGCGCGCTCGGCAAGCACTTCCTCCAATTCAGGGCGGCGACAGGTTTCCCGAAGAGATTCGATTGCTCCCAAACGCACCATCCGCTCAGGTCTCGTCAGGCACCCGATAAGGAACGCGTAAACGTCGTCACGGGAGGACACAAAGCCCAAGGCTCGCACCGCCTGGTAGCAGCACAGCGGAGCATTGAGGTCGTCAATCACGTTTCGCAAGAGCGGCAACACATCCTCATCGTGAGCTTTCCCGGCATGGCGCTGATGTATGGCTATCAGCGCAGCCAAAATCGCGGGGCGAAGCTGTTGACCGCGTCCGGCGAGTAGGCCGGCTATCGGCAAACTCCCGTTCCGTTCCGATCGCGCCGATAGCTTTCAGGCATGACACCAGAACGGAGTCCGGCAACGTCGCAAGCTCCGGGAAGCGCCGGCGCAGGGTCGCAAGCGAGCTCGCGTTCCGATCCCAACCAGGGCTTCCAGACAAGCCCCAATCAGCATCGGATGGGATCCGGCCAGCAGCAGTTCTTCGACCCGTCCTTTGAAGCGGTGGGCATGGGCGCGCCCGAGGTTTTCGACCGCGGTGATGACTACGTTAGGGTCGGGGTCGGAAAGTCGGCCTCGTAAATAGCATCGGTGCGACGGTGTGGGCTTCGCTTAAAACATCGAGGACCAGTTTGCGCAAGTCTTTGTCGCCCTCGCGCATGACGGTGCTCAACATGGGAATCGCTGCGTCACCTTTGCGTCGCAAAATATCCACCGCCTGATTGCGAATCTGCGGATCGTCGCTTTCGAGCAGTCGGATGCATCCCTCCATCGAGGCATCCGCGTCAATCCGAGTCAGGGCCTGAAAGATGGCGTCACGCACCGCGCGCGATGGCTCCTGGTCCAGCCGTGCCGGAAGGGCGCCACTCCCTCGCTAGCATTCAAGTACCCGATATCTTCGGCCGCATAGATACGCTCGGTTTCATCGGAACTCTCAAGCTTCGCGACGAATTCCGTCAGGTCGCCCATTGCATAGTCCTTTCACCGCTTTGACGATCGCGGCAGCCACTTCGTAACTGGGTGCCACCACGCTGGCGCCGCCGCGTTCGTAGGCCTCCCGCGGCATTCCGTAAACCACTGCGGTCTGTTCACTCTCGGCGATGGTGTAGCCCCCGGCCTGCCTGATCGCGACCATCTGGTCCGCGCCGTCATCTCCGATTCCGGTCATCAGGACGCCGATAGTGTCGATCCCATAGACATTCAGAACCGATGCCATCATGACGCCCACCGAGGGCCTGAATAGAGTTAGCGGTGTAGTTGGGGTGCGGATCACCACTGCCGGTCATCTTGCGATGCAAACAGAGATGCATCCCGCCGGGGGCCACGTAACATACGCTCGGCTCTACCGGCATGCCGGAGCGCGCCTCCACGACCTTGAGCGCGCAATGATCGTCGAGGCGTTGCGCAAACGAGGCAATGAAGGCGGGCGGCATATGCTGCACCAGAAAAAGACTGGCCGGTACGTTGGCCGGAATCAGCGGCAGTACCTCTTGAAGGGTTGCGGGTCCCCCGGTGGAAATTCCAATCGCGACTGCCTTGCGCCGGGTAACCTTGTCAAACTTCGCGCCGGAGCCCGCCTGAAACGGCTTGCGACGTTCGCGGGTGTGAGTTCGGTGCTCGAGAAAGTCTTTGGATAACGCGGCGGCTTTGAGCTTGGAGACCATTTTCTCGGCCACCGCGCCCATGTTGGACGAAACCGTCCCATCCGGCTTGGCGACAAAATCGAAAGCCCCCAACTCGAGGCATTCGAAAGTAGTAGCCTTACCCTGCTGGGTAAGTGAGGAAACCATCACCACCGGACAGATCTTCTCGTGCAGGATGGTCTGCAATGCGCTTATCCCATCGAGCTTCGGCATGTTGATGTCCATCGAGACGACGTCCGGCCGCAGCTCCCGCGCCTTGGCGATGGCGTCCTCGCCGTCGCGAGCTACCCCAACCAGGTCGAAGTCGGGTTCCGCGGCGATGATCTTCTTGAGAGTCTGACGCATCAGCGCGGAATCGTCCGCTATAAGCACGCGTATCTGCTCATCTGAAAGGTACCGTGGCCATCCCTGACCCGTAGCGAAACGAGGTTGTAGGCGGCGGCTCTGGTGGTCACCTCAGAGAGATGAGCTTGCTCCTACGGGAGAGGATCCGCATCACATCCAGCAGCACAATCATGCGTTTGCCCGCGTCGACCTTGCCGATTCCGGAAATGAATTGTTGCGTGCCTCCCGATCCGATCGCCTCCGGCGGCGGAGCGATGTCCTTGCGGGCGAGATTCAACACCTCGCGCACGGAATCGACCACCAGACCGGTTTTGACGCCGCCGATATCCACGATCATGATGCGCGTGCGATCATCCGAAGGCTTGACCGCGAGCTCGAAGCGCTTGCGAGTGTCCAGGACCGGAATTACTTCTCCGCGCAGATTGGTGATGCCCTCGATGAATTGCGCGGCCTTCGGCACTTTCGTGATCTTGGAGAGGCGATCGATTTCCTCAATTGTGGAATCGGAATCCCGTATTCCTCCTCGCCCAGCGTGAAGGTCCAGTCGAACTTCGCTCAGCTCCTCGGCGCCGGCGTTTGAGTTGTGCAGCTCGCCGATTTCTTCTGCTCCACGGCAACATGAGAGGAGTTCTGAACCTCGCGCAATTTTTGGTCCTTCATCAGATGGGCCACGTCCAGCAGCATGATCAGCCGTGCGCCGTCATCCAGCTTGGCGACTCCCGAGAGTTCCATTCCACCACTGGAGGTGATGTGCGGCGGCGGTTCGACCAGGTTTTTGGGCATTCAGCACCTCATGAACGTGATCCACCACCAGCCCCAGCACAAAGCCGTCCGCATCCACCACGATGATGCGCTGGTCTTCCTGGATGTTATGGGCGATCATTTGCTCGAATTCGTGCAGCGCGGCGACCGTCCCGGCTCCGGCAAGGACCTCTTCGCACGCGGCGCGCGCGGCATCGTGGTCGCCGCGCTCTTCGCAGCGGGTGCGCAGCTGAAGTTGCTTGATGACCTTTTCGTTGAGGCCGCGCGCTTTCGCCAGCGTCTCCATCAGGAGCTGACTCGAACTATTGGTTTCGGCCAGCCAGGCGCGCAGGTGCTCGGTCACGGAAGCGTCCACCTTCGACTGCGAACCGTCGGCGAAGTTTTCGCGACCTGATCCATCCAGCGATCGTATTCCTCACCCAGCACGCGGCAACTATCCGCGAACTGATTGGCCAGCGAGGGCTGCTGAAGCAGGCGGCGCAGATCGATGACCGGGAGAATCTGGCCGCGCACGGTCAGCACCCCGAGCACGTAGTCGGGAACGTCAGGCACCTGGTTGGGAGTCTGCACGCGCAGAATCTCCCGCACGTGCTCGATGTGAAAGGCGAATTCTTCCTTGGCGATGCGAAAGGTGACCACCTTTTGCACTTCGGCGTCGGCGTTGGATTGGTCCGACCCGTTGTCACTGTCAATTTCCGCGCCCAAAGCCATCCCATTGGCCGAAGCCATCTTATGATTCATTGCGATATCGCAGACCTGACCCGCATTGAGGGCCATGACGATGCGCTGTCCGTTGTCGAGCTTTACCACCCCTTCCAGGTAGTCCGAGGTGAGCCCCGGATGGCATCCGGCGGCGGTTCGATCTCGCTGCGCATCACGCGCGAAACTTGTTTTACCCGATCCACGCACAAACCGTCTTGATCCCGCCGATATCGACCACCAAAACCCGATTCCGGTCGGTCTCGGTTGCCGCTCGACCCCGAAACGGGTACGCATGTCGATGACAGGCAGGACCACCCCGCGCAAATTCGCGATCCTCAGATAGCCGGCATGCGTGGGACTTTTGCCATTTTCGGCAGGCGAATGATCTCCTGAACAGTCATGATGTCGAAACCAAACTCCTCGTCCTTCAACAGGAAGGTGACGAGTTGGCTTTCGTCCTTGAGCCCGACGGCCGGGCGTAGAGTGTCTTCTTGCATAACGAATCTCCTGCATGAACCGGGCGGTTGGCTATCCGTTTTGCAATTCGTTGGCCTGCGAAGCGATATCCTCGATGGCCTCGGCGATTCCTGTGCGGCCTTCAAACCCTGCTCGGAGGCGGTCGCCGCGCCGGCCGCGGCACGCGCCGTTTCCTCGGCGGCAACGGCGATCTTCTCGCTCGCTTCATGCGATTGTTCCAGCGCTGTGTACGCCTCTTTACAGCGTCTCCCGATTTCTTGCATGTCACTCACCATCACTTCCGATTCGCTTGCGATTCGATCGAAGTTCGCGGTCGAGAGTTTGGCGCGATCCACCTCGGCGCGTCCGTTGCGTGCGGCCTGATCGATATCCGTGGCGACCTTGGCGATGTGGGTTTGCACGTTCTTGACCAGATCCTTGATGCGATTGGCATTTTCACTGCTCTCGTTGGCCAGCGAGCGGATGTCTCCGGCGACCACCGAGAAGCCCCGCCCGTATTCGCCGGCGCGTGCGGCTTCCACATTGCCGTTGACCGCGAGCATCTTGGTTTGCACCGTCACCATCACAATCGCATCGACGATTTTGTCGATCCGGCGGGTTGGTTCTTCCAGTTCCAGGGTGTTTCGAGCGGATTCCGCCGAGGCATCGGCGCCCTCTCCAATATTCACCAGCAATCCGTCGAGACTCTGCTTGTTGCCGGCCAGATTTTTGGGTGGTGACGGCTTTCTCCACACAGGCCTCGGTAATCTCGGTGATGCTTTTCGCGGCCGCCCGCAATTTGGCGCCCAGAGCATGCGAGGATTGCGAGGTTTTGGTGCAGACCCCGGCGGCCTTGTTGATCCTCGATCGCGGAGGAGATTTGTTCGGAGGAGGTTTTCAGTTGTTCCGCATTGGTGGATAGCTCCTCTGCGGTGGCGGCCAGTTCCTCGGCCGACTTCTGCGCGTTAGTCGACGTTTCAGCGCTTCGGCCATCTCGGCCAGCGCACCGGCCGCGTCGCTCATTCCCGAATAGGCTTTCGCTTGTTCCTGGGTCACTTCTGGGCCTGATGGGTGGCGGAGCTGGATTCTTCGGCCGCCGTGGCAATCTCCTCGGAGCCTTTAAGATAGGTCTTGGCGTTGGCGACCGCTTCGCTGGACTCTTCTGGATTCGGCACAACTTTCCTGAATCTCCGCGAAGGCGCTGCCGAGTTTGGCGAGGTCCTGGGTTATGACTTTGGCTTTTTCCACTTCCTCGCGGCCATTTTTGGCCGCGACCTCGGTCTTGCCGGCGACGACTTTTACCTCTTTATGATCTCGTTGACGACTTCCTGAATGCCGCGCGCACTCTTCTCGCTGATTTCCGCCAGATTGCGCACCTCGTCGGCGACTACCGCGAAGCCCTTGCCATGTTCGCCGGCGCGAGCAGCTTCGATTGCGGCATTCAGCGCCAGGAGGTTGGTCTGTCGGCAATCCGGGTTACCGCATGAACGATCTTGCCGATCTCCTCGGATTGGCGCTCCAGCTCGCCGACCATTTTCGCCGATTCCAGATTCGCGGCCGCAGACTCCTCGACCCGTTTGATCAGCATCAGGATTTCTGCGGTGGTCGACTTGGAAAGCGATTGCAACTCAACCACCCGCTGGAGGGATCCTTCCGCGCTGTGATTGACGTTGGCCGAGGCTTTCTCAACCTCGTCGATCTTGTTGCGGCACTCGCCGGAGGCGACCGACGCATGGTCTGCTGCTTCCGCGATGGTTTCGATGGTTTTTTCCAGTTCCTCCACCGCGCTGGTGGCTTCGGTGATAGAGCTGGAAACCTTCTCGGTCGCAGTCACAATTTCTCCGCCACGGCCTGCGCCCAGCGACCGTGCGCGCGCGCTGCTTTTCCTCTGCCAGCTTTTTGGCGGTTAGCCGGTTCTGACTGTGATCGTCGACATGCCCATTGGTTCCCGCCCCGTTCTTCACCATCGGTGCAGGGGACCCTTTTTGCGGCCCGAGACGGTTCAGCGCGAGGCGATTGGGCGCCTCGGGCGCGCCATTTGTGGCGGTTTCTTGGTTCTGTCGAATCATTCCTGTCTCCCTGAGGATTCAGTTACATCGTGGGGGAATCGGTCAGCCGCCGCATCCTGGAGCAGTCCACCGCCGACGGACGGATCACGCCAAAACGCTCTTCAATTGATCCATCTGCGCGCGCGCCATCTCACCGTTCCATACTGGCGCCAATGAGCAGTTGCCGTGCCATTTGAAATCAAGGTTGGGCAGAACGAACCTTGAGCGATGGTCTGGGATGGACGATTTTCGATGCGCGTCGTGATACATGATCTCCATCGCTGATTGGCGCTAAGGCTTCGTCTACGCTGCTTGTGTGCGGGCCGAGCCCATCGCTCTTAAAAAACTGAGACACTTAGAAGCTATGGCTTGACGATGCTGCCAACCATTTCATGCCACTACCGCGAGGAGGTGCTATTCGACCAGCATGGTTACGCGGCCGGTATCGAGGTCATAGCGACCACCGATGACTGTGAGCTTGCCGAGTTCGATTGATTGTTTGAAGGGACTCGTAGACTGCAGTTGACGGATTCCCACCATAACGTGCTGATCGCCTGCTTCCCGGCATAGAGCTTCTTTTTGGTGGAGGTTGTCCGCCTGCGGTTTTATGATTTCTCGCGCCTTGGTTATGGCCTGGTAAATTACCGGCATAAATTCGGGCGCCGCCGCAGGATACATATCGACCGCACCCTTCACCGCCCCGCAGTTCTGATGCCCGAGGACCATGATTGTCTCCACCCCGAGGTGGTTCACCGCATATTCGAGGCTCTGCAAGCCCAGCTGATCGATGCTATTGCCGGCCACTCGCACGGCGAATAGGTCGCCCACGCCCTGATCGAAGAGCAGTTCCGGCGGCACTCGCGAGTCGGCGCACGACAAAATGGCGGCAAACGGCTTCTGTCCTTCCTTGGCGACCAGGTCCCATGGCTTAGTCGCTGTGCGGATGTACCGACTTGCCCTCAGCCCATCGCGCGTTGCCTTCCAGCAGCGCTTTTAAAGCGTTACCAGGCGCGCGCGACGGCGCCTGGCTTTGTGACGACGCTCCGGAGGTGGCCGGCGCCGGCTCACGGGACGCTGCTACTAGCGGAACGCCGCTGCCGTCAAACCTATTACTATGGTCATTCCGCATGGGTTGCTCCGTGGCGGTCTTATCGCCGGGTTGGCCGGACGATATGTCAGAGCCGCTTGTGTGCTCGAGGTTGGTTTGTAGTTTGCCAACCACAAGGCTCTGAGGAGCAGTTGCCGTGCCGGAGTAACACTACAGGTGAGCAGAACTAACTCCCGGGAGTCGTTTGCTAAGTCGATTTACAATGGCGGGTGTTGATACAGCAGACGTCGTTGCCGAACCACGTCTAAATCCGAGTGTAGGCTCGGTCGGAGTGAGCCGACCTCATCACTTTCGACAAATGAGACATTTGCCAGCTTCGGCTGGAAGGTTGCGGCGCCAACCGGTTCTGGGCACGACGCCAACAAATTGTCTCTTCGCCGGCATCTTGTTCTTCAGCGGCGGAGGGACGACGACTACGATCGCAACTGGACGGTCACGCTCGACGCCGCCGGGACCGTTCGCCGGAGCTTCGACGCTCATAACCACTGTTTAATCCCACGAAAGCCTGTGTCTATCGGCACGGCCAGGTTCAGCTTAAAGACCAGCCGATCCGATCCCGCGGTCAGTCCGATGCCGGGCCCGAATCAGAACCACTTGTAGTTCAACACCGGCATGACGTAGGCGCCCTCCTCGTGCTCCTGCCCCATATCCTTGAACTCTCCGACATCGCCATAGGACTCAACTCCCGTGGACCAATCCTTTGACCAATGCAAGAGGATTTGGGCGCTGTAGCTGCCTTCCCAGCATCCGGCGCCGATGAAGTCTTTCTTGAAGATCGGGTTCATTAAAAAGCTGAGGTATTTTGAGTCTGTCAGCGTCGCTTCATACTCGATGAGCGGATGGAAATCCATGTCAAAGGCAGTGTCAACGTACTTCGGAGCGCGCTGCCATTCGTTCTCCCACGCCAATCCGAGTTTCCAGTGGTGGCCTTCATAGAAATCGAAATGGAAACCACCTTCAAAGCCTTCAGCCTCGTAAGAGTGCCCGTCCGGCTTGGCCGCGTTGAATTGTAAAAACAGATTGGCCCAGTTGGTCACGCCGTAGAACATCCGGAACGAGGTGCGTTGCAGTCTGTCGCTGGCTACCATGCTGTCATCGGCCTGATGACCCTTGGCGGTGTAGGTTTCCAGGACCATGGGGGTCAGTTTCCCTTGCCCGAAGTAGTCGAATCCATCGACCGTCCAATCCTGAGACTGGGATGGGTCAGCGTCGCAGTACGCCTGCCCGGCGAGGGATAATGACAATACGATGACCGCGCATTGGAAGCTCAACTTCATGGCTTGCACCCTTTGCCGGTACCGTCAGCACCGGCGACAGTGGCGACGAGTTGTGATTCGATAGCGACTTCGTCAGTCTGCATCCGCGGTTGGCTTCAGCGCCGTTTTTTGGTTCCGATAAGCTGCGGGGACTTCCTTGCTATGCTGGCGCAAGTCCATCGGGTTGGCCCGGCGGGGTAGGGCTTGTTGCCCATCGTGCCTTTCCAGAACATCCGGTTGTAAACCGAGAAATCGACCCGATTCTGCGGCGTCCGAGAAGTCCATTCCCCTGGTGACCCGGGCCCAGTACTTCGCGTCGTGCGTCGACTTGGGCACCACCAGGCCTTTCGCCTTCTGAGGCAACGGCAGCATCGTGCCGTACAGATACGCCGAGGGCGCGGCAACGAAGTTCCACTTATGCGGAGTCGTGTAGAAGATGTCTGCCATTGGCTTTGCAAGCGCGTCATTGAGGTTCATTTGCGGGAGGCCAAGCACCTCTTCCATCGTGCGCAGGAAGTCGAGGGTGTTGTACTGGGTGTGGACTAGCGTGTGTTGCTTAACGTAAGAGCCGGCCACGAACGCGATAGTGCGATGCGAATCGACATGATCGGCGCCATCCTGCGCGTCATCTTCAATGACAAAGATGAGGGTGTTGTTT
>CAWAMM010000004.1:0-583836 GCA_963783145.1 uncultured delta proteobacterium | reverse complement strand
CCATCCACAGGCGGTGGATGGAGGCGGTCATCAGCAAGCCGGCGCCGATCGCGATCGCGCCGACGATGATGACTGGGCGTGGACCGAAGCGATCGGCGAGATGTCCGCTGGGCCAGCCGAGCACGCCCCATACGAAGACGGTGGTGGAGAAGACCGCGGAGGTGGCGCCGGGGCCGGCGCCGAACTCATGCGCCATCGATTTGAAGAAGGCGCCGAAGCTGTACGCGACCCCATAGACGGTGAAGAGCGCGACGAAGGAGACCGCGACCATCAGCCACGCGGTGGGGGAATCGAGTTGCGCGACGGTGGCGCGGAGCTCGGCCTCGGAAGGATGCGCGCTCGCGGAGGTCATCAGCGTGGCTAATACGATGACATATCGACAGCGCGTTGGTAGGGCGCCATCAAAGGCATCTGGAGCACGCTATGAACCTAGATGAGGCAAAATCGTACATCAGGTCATTAGGAAAATTTCTTCAGTGCGCTACGACCGGACCCGACGCGGGCGCCGCGGCCGCGGGCGCATCGGGGCAGACGCCGTCATCGCAGTCGCATGAGGTCCCCGCGTTGGCCGTCGTATAGGTGCTGCACCAATCGGTGCAGGCGCTGCGATTGTCATCGGTGCCGGTGAAGTTCTTGCACTTCGCGACCGCGGCGGCGCCCGCGCCCTCGGTATAGCTTCCGTGGCGATCGATGTCGGTGGCGAGCGCCGACCCGGTGAGGAATCCGACCATGAGGGCGGCGGCCAATATGCGATGAATCATGTTTCTCCTGCGGCAGAAGCGTTAGATGCGCCTCGCCGCAATACCATTGCCGCGACCGTAGCAATGTTCCATCGATTTACCAAACGAGTCGCGCTGGGAATCCGAATGATGGCGGCGCTTCGAGGCATTCGGTACCCTCGCCTCTATGGCGATCAATCGAGTCTGCGTCTATTGCGCGTCGAGCCGGCAATGCGATCAGGTTTATCATGATGCGGCAGCACGCCTCGGCACGATCCTCGCGCGCAATCACGTCACGATCGTATACGGCGGCGGAAAATCCGGTTCGATGGGAGTGCTCGCCGACGCCGCGCTGGCCGAAGGTGGCCGTGTCATCGGCGTGCTGCCGCGCTTCATGGACGAAGTCGAATGGGGCCATCAGCGCCTCAGCGAATTGATCCTCGTCAACGACATGCACGAACGAAAGCGCCTGATGATCCAGGAGGTCGACGCGGTCATCGCGCTGCCGGGCGCGTGCGGAACCTGGGAGGAACTCTTCGAAGCGATGAGCTTCAAGCGGCTCGGGCTGTATGCCGGTCCCATCGTCATCGTCAACACGAATCAGTACTACGGACCAATGCTGCAGATGCTCGATCGTTCGGTCGAATACCACTTCATGGATGAACGCCATCGTGCGATGTGGGTAGTGGTGGATGAGCCGGATCAGGTACTCGATGCAATTCGGAATTCGCCGCCGTGGAGTGCCGCGAATCGAAGCTTCGCCGCGATTTGATCGTTGCCCGGAGCGCGAGGCACCGCTAGCCTGAAGCCACATGAAAAGCATCGGGGGACTGACCGCGATCGCCGGCGCGATTGGGTTGGCATTTTGTCAAGTGGCAGCCGGCGCGACGATTCCGGACATCGTCACCTATCATTACGATAACGCGCGCGATGGTCAGAACCTGAGCGAGACCATTCTCACTCCTTCCAACGTCAACAAGAACACCTTCGGCAAATTGTTCACGCGCGCGGTCGACAGCTACGTGTATGCCGAGCCGTTATATGTACACAGCGTGCAGATTCCCAACCGTGGCGCGCGCGAAGTGGTCTATGTCGCGACTGAGCACGACAGCATTTACGCCTTTGATGCGAGCGGCGTGATATCGAAACCGTTTTGGCAGGTCAGCTTCGTCAATTCGAAGAAGAAGATCACCACGGTGCCCTGGGAGAAGGTTGGGACGCAGGATCTTGTCCCCGAAATCGGCATCACCGGAACGCCGGTCATCGATCCTTCATCCAATACACTTTATGTGTCGGTCGCTACGCTCGAAAAGGGCAGCTACTTTCATCGCTTGCATGCGCTGGATCTTTCCACCGGTGAGGAAAAGCTGGGCGGTCCGGTGGTAATCAGCGCGACGGCGCCGGGAACCGGCGACGGTAGCGCAAATGGAAACATCAACTTCGTCGCACGGATCGCGAATCAGCGCAGCGGACTGACTCTGAACAATGGCGTGGTCTACGTCCCCTTCGCCTCTCACGGCGATATCGGTCCATACCACGGCTGGATCCTCGGGTATGACGCCTCGACGCTGCAACCAGTGAATGTCTTCGTCGATACTCCCAACGGCTCTCAAGGAGGCATCTGGATGGCGGGTGGCGCCCCGGTGATCAACGACGAAGGTGATTTCTTCGTTGTGACCGGCAACGGCACCTTCGACGTGAACCTCGACGGCGGTATCGACTATGGCGATAGCCTCCTGAAACTCGGACCAACCGATAGCTCGAATTTCGGCGTGGTCGACTACTTCACACCGTTCAATCAGATAGTACTGGACGGCATGGATCTCGATTTCGGCTCGAGCGGTGTTATGGCCCTACCCGACCAGGTCGTCGGACCGCCGCACCTGCTCTTCATCGGCAGCAAGTTGGGTACGCTCTACCTGCTCGATGCCGATAACCTCGGCCAGTTCCACGTCGGGGACGACAGCCAGATCGTTCAATCGATTGCCGGAGAGAGCATCGGAGTGTTTTCGACGCCCGCCTATTTCAACGGCATGGTCTATGTTGACGGCCAGTCTGACCAGCTCAAAGCCTTCAGCCTGACCGGCGGCCTACTATCGACGTCACCGGTCAGCATCTCGAATAATGATTTCGGCTATCCTGGAGCCACCCCTGTGATCTCGGCGAATGGCAGCCAAAACGGGATCCTGTGGGTCATCGGAAATTCCGGTTCCGCGATTCTTCACGCCTTCGATGCTACGGACCTGACCAGCGAGCTGTACAACAGCGCGCAGAAGAAGACTCGCGATGGAATCAATGGCTACGTCAAATTCACGGTCCCGACGGTGGCAAATGGGCGGGTCTTCGTCGGGTCTCAAAAGCGTTTAACCGCGTTCGGGTTACTGCCGCCAAAGAAATAAACTTACCGCTCGCGGAAACGTGGAAGAGCAAACGCTCAGCTCGATTGCTAATCTTCAACGGCAGCATGCGGCGCGTTCTGCATCACTGCCTGAACGATCTCACCCTCGCGTGCTGACTGGCCGACGTTTACGGCAACCACGTCGTCGTCACTGATACCGCTGGTGACTTCGACATTGACACCATTGTCGTAGCCCAGCGTGACTTCCGCCAGATGCATTCGGCTATCGCGAACCACCGGCACTAAAACTTTCCCGCCGTGAAAAATCAGCGCGTCGTCCGGAATCAACGGCACCGTTGAGGGCGTCGCGACCGCGAGCGTGACGATCGCGTACATGCCTGGCAGCAGCGCGGTATCACGATTTTCCAGGTCAACCTCGACCCGCATCGTGCGAGTTCCGGAATCGAGGGCGGTCGAACGCCGCGTGACGGTACCCGGAAATGGCCGTCCCGGATATTCGCCCACCGTCACAGTCACCTGGTCGCCATCCTTGATGAAGGGCGCGGCGCTCTGCGGCACATCGGCATAGATACGCAGCGGTGCGAGGGTAGCCATCAACAGAATGGGCGCGCCGCTTGCGCTGGTGCTGACGGTAGCCTGCGCGACCATCGCACCCGGATCGACATTGCGAGCGGTTATCAAGCCGTCGAAGGGCGCCTTGATGATCTCATAAGCTTGCGTGGCGATCAGCTGGTTGAGAGCCTCCTGCGCTTCCAACAGCGCGGCATGCGAATCGTCAGCGGTCTGCTGGGCGACGACGCCGGTGCGCAACAACAGCTGATTGCGATCGTCGGTGATCTTCTGAAGCTCGTAGGTCGCCCGCGCGTTTTCGACCTGATGATCGAGTTCCGGAGAATCGAGCACCGCAAGCACCTGGCCCGCTTTGACGCGATCGCCCTTGTCGACCTTGATGGTTTTCAGGTAGCCGGCGACCTTGGCATAAACCGGGGTTTCAATAAAACCATGGATGCTCCCAGGAAGTTTGAGTTGTCGTGATTTGGGGCTGTGAATCACCTTGGTCACCAAGACCCGCTGACCCTGCTCATATTGGCGCTCCAATTCTGAGCTCTGCCTGCCCAACCAGAGTTCGCGCGCGAGCACCAACCCGGCGGTCAATCCGACCACCAGCACCACTGCGCCCATCCATCCGACCACAAAGATTTTTCCGGTCGTTGGAGGCGTAAAACTTTTATGATCTTCTTCAGCCATCGGTTCTGGAATTCTTTATGCCCCCGGCAGCGTAATCGCGTCGATCTCCGCGTCCCGCTCATGTTTGCCTTTGATACTTCCGCCGAACATCGAATATACCGCCGGCACCACCAGCAGCGTCATCGCGGTCGCTGCGAGCAAGCCGCCGATCACAGCGCGTCCCAGTGGCGCGTTCTGTTCCGAGCCTTCGCCGATCGCGAGCGCCATCGGCAACATGCCCAGTATCATCGCGAGCGCGGTCATCAAGACCGGACGCAACCTGATAGTGGCTGCCTCGATCGCGGCCGCCGCCGGAGTATAGCCATCCTCACGAAGTTCGTTGGCGAACGTTATCACGAGGTTGCCGTTCGCGACGCCGACTCCGACCGCCATGATCGCGCCCATCATCGATTCCACGTTGATGGTGGTGCCCGTCAACACCAGCATCCAGAGCACACCGGCCAGCGCGCCCGGCACCGCGAGCATGATGATGAATGGTTCCAGCCACGACTGATAGCTGGAAACCATCAGCAGGTAGACCAGGATAATCGCGAGCACCAGGCCGAGTTCGAGCGAACTGAATGATTCGCGCATCGCCTGGCTCTGGCCTCGAATCACAACCTCGGTGCCTCTGGGCAGTTCCCCGAGCGAGTTAATCGCGCCTTGTACATCACTCGACGACGCCCCAAGGTCGCGGCCGCTCACTCCCGCATTCACATCGATGACGCGCTGAACCGTGTAATGATCAAGCGCAGCGGGCTCGACAGTTTGACTCACAGTCGCGACATTCCCGAGGAATTGCGGCGCGCGCACGGCTCCATCCACCGACGTGGCCGTGAGCGGAGTGTTCACCAGCTCACCGACCGAGTCGACGATATGCTGCGGCACCTGGACGTTGACGTTGTAGTTGACGCCATTTTTCGGATCGAGCCAGAAATTCGGCGACAGCAGGAAACTCGAGCTGAGCGAGATTAAGAGATCGCTCGCGACCGACGATTGGTCGACTCCGAGCTCCAGCGCTTTGGAGCGATCGACGTTCACGCGCAGCGTCGGATAGTCGAGGCGTTGTGCGATGCGGATATCCGTCAGTCCGGGAATTCGATGCATCCTGGTCTGCAGTTTCGACGCAACCTCATAGTCCGAGTTGATATCGTTGCCGATCACTTGCACATCGATCGCCGCGGGAAGCCCGAAATTCAGCACCTGGCTGACGATATCGGCCGCCTGAAAGTAGCCCTCAACATCGGGAAAATCGTGGGCAAGAAGTGCGCGAATTTTCTCCGTATAGCCCTCGGTCGGGCGATGCCCCGGCTTGAGCTGGATCAGCATGTCAGCGTCCTGCGGCCCGATACTATCGGTCTGATAAAACGCCAAATTGAAGTACTGCGGTAGTCCAATGGTATCGCTGATATCGCCTAGATCTTCACGCGGAATGACGGTTCGGATCGCGCGCTCGATATTGTCGATGATTCGCTCGGTTTCCTCGATGCGGGTGCCGGTCGCGGCGCGGATGTGGAGCTTCATCATGCCCGCATCGATGGCTGGGAAAAAATCCTGCCCTGCCACAGGAACCAACACCAGGCTCGCCAATATGATGATGGAAACGCAGCTGAGGCATAGTTTTCGCCGCGCGATGAACTTTCCCACCGCGGTCCGGTAGCCTTCCTTGAAGCGATCGAAGCCCCGATCGAAGCCGGTCACGAATCGATTCCACCAGCCGGTGCCGCCGCCGACGTTTTCCTCGTGAGTATCGGATAGCAGCCAGCGCGCCATGCTGGGGACCAGCGTGCGCGACAGCAGGTACGAGGTCAGCATCGAGTACACGACCGCGAATGCGAGCGGGGTGAACAAATACTTCGCGACGCCACCGAGCAGGAACACCGGGAAGAACACGATGCAGATGGCGAGGGTGCCGACGAACGCGGGCGTCGCAATTTGGCTGGCGCCGTCGAGAATCGCCACCAGCAGTGGCTTTCCCATCGCGTGATTGCGATGGATATTCTCGATCTCCACCGTCGCATCGTCGACCAGCATTCCGATCGCGAGCGCGAGCCCACCCAGCGTCATAATGTTGATGGTCTGTCCGGAAAGCTTCAGGCCGATAATCGCGGTCAGAATCGACAGTGGGATCGAAATGATCACGATGAGCATGCTGCGCGGCGAGCCGACGAAGACCAGCACCATGATCGCGACCAGCGTCGCGGCGATGACGGCTTCGCGAACCACTTCCCACAGCGCGTTACGCACGAACTGCGACTGGTCGAACGCAATCGACATGTTCATCCCGGCGGGCGCGGTCGCCATGATCGAAGGAATCCGCTTCTTGACGTTGCTCACCACCGCCATAGTCGAGGCGGCCGCATGCTTGATGATCGCGAGATAGGTGCCGCGCTTGCCGTTCACCCGCACGATATTGGTCTGAACGGTATGTGAGTCGTGTACCGGCGCGACGTCACCCAGGAACACCGGAGTGTCGCCAACCACCTTCACCGGGAGCTGGTTGAACTCCTTGATGTGATCGGGGCTTCCGTTCAGCTCGACGTAATACTCGCGGTCGCCGATCTTCACGCTCCCGGCCGGCAGGATGACATTGGTGAGATTGAGCGCGTTGCTGATGTCATTGGCGGAGAGCGAGTTCGCATACAGCGCCGCCGGATCGATATTGACCATGATGGCGCGGCTGCGTCCGCCGTAGGGCGCCGGCGACGAGAGCCCCTCGATGGTAAAAAGCTTGGGGCGGATGAAGTTCAGCCCGTAATCGAAGAGCGCCTGCTCCGAAAGAGTTTCACTCGAAATGTTGAGCTGCGCGACCGGAACGTTCGCCGCGTTGAAGTCGACCACGTTGGGCGCCTGGATGCCCGGCGGCATGATCTTGATGATGCCCTGCGTCACCGACGTCATCTGCGCGATTCCACCCGCGGTGGTCTCTCCCGCATGGAAATAGATCTTCATCAAACCCACGCCCTGGATCGATCGGGACTCGATATGTTCGATGCCATTGACGGTGGTCGAAAATGCGCGCTCGGTGATAAAGACTACCCGGCGTTCCATGTCGATCGCGGGCAGTCCGGGGTAGTTCCAAATGACCATCACGACCGGCAGATCGATGGCCGGGAAAATGTCGATGTTCATCATGCTGAACGAGAGCACGCCGAGCACCAACATCAGTGCCGCCATGACTGCGACGGAAAGCGGGCGGCGCAACGCGAATCGAACTATCCACATAAAAAGCGGGCGTTCTCAGCTGCTCGAATGAACAACCTCAATCCGGGCAAATTCCGATCTGTTCAAGAAGGATGGAATGGAGAATAAGGCAGCGATCCAAAACAGGCAAGGCGGGCTATTTCCTGGCGCGCTCCGCCTTCTTCGGCCTTGAAACCGGAACTTTCGGATTCGGTCGATGAAGCATCGCAAGCAATCGTGCGAGGGTGGCGCGCATCTGGCCGCGTTGCACGATCGCGTCGAGCATCCCATGCGCGAGGAGAAATTCCGCGCGCTGAAAATCCGCCGGAAGATCCTCACCGGTGGTCTGTTTGGTCACTCGGCGCCCGGCAAAGCCGATTAGCGCGCCGGGCTCGGAGAGGTTGAGATCGCCCAGCATCGCAAAGGACGCGGCGACGCCGCCGGTGGTCGGATCGCATAGCACCGAGATATAGGGCAGTCGCGCATCGCGAATCCGAGCGATCGCCGATGACACTTTTGCCATTTGCATCAACGAGAGCGCGCCCTCCTGCATCCGCGCACCACCCGAGGCCGCGAACAGCACGACCGGCAGCGATTTCGCCAGCGCATAGTCAAACAGGCGCGCGAGTTTTTCGCCTACCACCACGCCCATACTACCCCCCATGAATTCGAAATCCATTATCGCAAGCGCGATCGGATGGTCCTCGATGCTCGCGGTGCCGGTTACCACCGCGTCGTTGCGTCCGCTCGTTTTGCGCGCGGCATCAAGACGACCGGGATACGGTTTGCTGTCGACGAACTCCAGCGGGTCGCCGATCGCAATGTCGGCGAACAGCTCACGCCAGCTTCCACGGTCGGCGGTGATTGAAAGTCGCTGGCTCAACGTAAGCCGAAAGTGATGGTTGCACTTGCCGCAGACATTGAGGTTGCGTTCGACTTCCTTACGGAACGCGATCTCTTTGCAGCCCGGACACTTGACCCAAATGTCTTCTGCGACCGTCTCAGCCGCTTTCTCGATTTGCACCCTCACGCGTTCAGCCATCGTCCACCCGTCGCTAGCTCGCAGTGGCGGCATCGGTTGTCGGCCGCGCTGCTTTCATCGCACTCTTCATCGATCCTACCAGTTCGCTGACGTTATTAACGAGATCCGCGGAGTCGATATTTGCTTCGATCAGTAGAGAAATCGCGCTACCAACGACCACCGCATCAGAGAAGCGCGCCACTTGCGCGGCCTGCGCCGGCGTGGAAATTCCAAAGCCTACGCCAATCGGCAAATCGGTAACCTCACGAAGATTGGTCACATGCTCTTCGATGCCGGACGCCAGCGCGGTGCGCGCGCCGGTCACCCCGGTCACCGAGACATAGTAAATGAACCCACTCGCGGACCGCACCACTGTGCGCGCGCGTTCGATGGGCGTGGTCGGTGCCAGCAGATAGATCAGATCAAGACCATTCGCGCGCGCCGGCGTCTTCAGTTCGCCGGCTTCGTCCGGGGGAAGATCGACTACCAGCAACGCATCGATTCCGGCGCGCGCGGCATCGGCGCAGAGCCGTTCGCATCCGTAATGGAAAATCGGATTGAAGTAACCGAACAGGATGAGCGGAATTTCGGTTTCTTTGCGCAACTCGCTCACCATCGAAAGAATCGCGGCGAGCGACGCGCCGGATTTGAGGCCACGCTGCGCCGCGCGCTGATTGGCCGGCCCGTCAGCCATCGGATCCGAAAACGGCACGCCCAGTTCGATGAGATCGGCTCCGCGCGCCTCGAATTCGCGCACCAGCGCCGCGGTCGCATCCAGGTTGGGGTCGCCCGCGACCACGTATGGAATCAGCGCGCTTTCATTGCGCGCGCGTAGCTCCCGAAATTTAGCTGCGATTCGATGTTTCGCCGACATCTTAAAGCTTCGCTCCCATCGCTCCCGCGATTGTATGCATATCCTTGTCGCCCCGCCCCGACAGATTGATGATCATTACCTGGTCATTGCGCATCGTGGGCGCGAGTTTCGCCGCGTACGCAACCGCATGCGAACTCTCCAGCGCAGGAATTATTCCCTCGGTCTCGGACAGAAGTTTAAGCGCGTCGAGCGCTTCAGCATCGGTCACCGCGACGTATGATGCACGCCCACTCTGATTCAGATACGCGAGCTCGGGGCCAACCCCTGGATAGTCGAGGCCCGCCGCGATCGAATGGGTCTCGCGAATCTGCCCCAGCTCATCCTGCAGCAGGTAGGTTTTGTTGCCATGCAGTACTCCCACGCTTCCCGCGTTGATGGTCGCCGCATGAGACGAGGTGTTGAGCCCGAGACCGGCAGCCTCGACGCCGACCATCTCCACTCCCGCGTCTTTGATGAATGGATAGAAGAGTCCGATCGCATTGGAGCCGCCGTTCACGCATGCGACGAGGACGTCGGGCAACCGCTTCTCCTTCTCCATGATTTGCCTGCGCGCCTCACGCCCGATCACCGATTGGAAATCGCGCACGATCATCGGGTACGGGTGCGGACCGGCGGCGGTCCCGATCAGGTAGTAGGTATTTCGTACCGTCGCGATCCAGTCGCGCAGCGCCTCGTTGAGCGCATCCTTCAGGCTCTTGCTGCCCGCATCGACGGCGGTAACTTTGGTGCCGAGCAGCTTCATGCGAAATACGTTGAGCGCCTGGCGCTCGACATCGACGGAGCCCATGAACACTTCGCACTCGCGCTGCAATAGCGCCGCCATCGTCGCGGTCGCGACGCCATGCTGACCCGCGCCGGTTTCCGCGGTGATGCGTGTCTTGCCCATCCGCACCGCAAGCAGCGCCTGGCCGAGCGCGTTGTTCACCTTGTGCGCGCCGGTATGACAGAGGTCTTCGCGCTTGAGATAGATCTTCGCCCCGCCGAGCCGCGCGCTGAGATTCGCCGCATGATAGAGCGGCGTGGGCCGTCCGACGAACTCGCGCGAGCGATACTCCAACTCGCGCTTGAAGGCGGGATCGCGGCGCGCCTCTTTGTAGGCTTTTTCCAGTTCGGCCAACGCGGGCATCAGCGTCTCGGCGACATACTTGCCGCCGAATTCGCCGAAGTGACCGTGGCTATCGGGCAGACTTGGCATTGCGAATGAATCTCCTGAGTTGGTCGTGGTCCTTGATGCCGGGTGCCGATTCGACGCCGCTCGCGACATCGACTGCATAGGGGGAAAGTTCGGCGGCCTCGGCAACGTTTTCGGGATTCAAGCCTCCCGAGATGAAGACGCGGGTCAAATCGAGGCCGCGCAGATCGGAGAGCGGACGTTTCGCGCCGGTCCCGCCGTAAAGTCCCGGATGAAAGGTATCGAGCAGCATGTATATAGATGACGCGCTCGCGGGAGGCGCGAACTGCTCGCCGCTCTTTAAGCGTAGCGCTCGAATCACGGGCACCGGCCACCCTGCGAGCATCGAAGCAGGCTCGTCGCCATGAAATTGGAGCAGGTCGAGGCGCACCTCAGCGAGGCATTCGGCGACGAACTCGCGCGCGGCGTTGACGAACACTCCAACGACTTTGCAATGCGAATCGATCGCGTTGCGGATTTCGCACGCGCGTTCTAGCGCGACGCATCGCGGACTGGGCGCGTAAAAATTTACCCCGATCATATCGGCGCCGAATTCGATCGCGGCGCGCGCGTCCTCGACGCTCGTGATGCCACAAATTTTCACTTTGACGGTCATCGGTTCGAAGCACCTTCCAACGCCTTGATCAAATCGGGCAGTTTGCCGGCTGGATTGCCATCCCGCAGCAGGCTCTCGCCGATCAGAAATGCCTTGGCGCCGGCCTTGTCGAGACGGCGGATGTCCTCAGGCATGCTGATTCCGCTCTCGGCGACGATCAGCGCATCGCCACGATAGTTGGCGAGCAAATTCTCAGTCACCGCCAGATCCGTCACGAAGGTGTGCAGATCACGATTGTTGATGCCGATCAGCTCAGAGCCGATGCGACTCGCGAGAGCGAACTCCTCGGGGTTGTGAACCTCGACGAGCGCGGCCATTTTGACTTCGCGGGTCAGCGCCGTAAGCGATCGCAATTCACCTTCTTTCAGCATCGCGACAATGAGGAGTATGCAATCGGCGCCCGCCGCGCGCGCTTCATAAATCTGGTAGGGATGAAAAATAAAGTCCTTGCGCAGCAGAGGAAGATCCACGGCCTCGCGCCCCGCGCGCAAATCATCGAGGGTGCCTTTGAAATGGCGATCGGTGAGGACCGAAATCGCCGCGGCACCGCAAGTCTGATACTGGCGCGCCACCGCCGGTGGATCGAGGTCCGGCAGGATATCGCCCTTGCTCGGGGAGGCGCGCTTGATCTCGGCTATGATTGCCGGGCGCCGGGCGCGCACGGCCGCAACGAAATCGCGCGGCGGCGGCGCGTCTTTGGCGCGGGCGACAATCGCGACATCGCTAATGGCGGCGCGCTGCTTCTTAAGCTCTTCGCGTTTGGCGGCGAATATTTGGTCCAGTATCGAGCTCATTTGGTTTTCGACTTTTTTCCCGATTCTGTCGCACTATTGGTGATACGCCGCATTTCGTCGATAACCTCAAGCGCTCTTTCCGATTCGATGATTTCGCGCGCCTTCGCTACCCCCTCGGCCAGCGAGGCGGCCTTGCCGCCGATATAAATAGCGGCACCCCCGTTGAGCGCGAGTATATCTTCGGCAGGCCCGTTCTCGTCGCCGACCAAAGCGGCGCGCAATAATTTAGCGGACTGCTCAGGGTTATCCGCGCGAAGCCCACTACGCCCGGACCGCTCGATGCCGAATTGCTCGGGCACAATGGTGTACTCAGAAATCGCATCACCGCGGATTTCCGCAACTCTGGTCTCGGCGCTGAGGGAGATCTCGTCGAGTCCATCGAGGCCATGAACCACCAGCGCATGCTCGGTGCCGAGGACCGCAATTGCGCGCGCAACTTCCTCAAATAGCCGCAGCTCGGGCACGCCACTTACCTGGCGCGGAGGCAACGCGGGATTCACCAACGGCCCCATCAAGTTGAACAGCGTGCGGGTTGCGAGCGTGCGCCGCAGGGGAGCGAGACGCGCCATCGCCGGATGATAGGCCGGCGCGAAAATGAAGCAGCATCCCGCCGCGCGCAGACATTTGCGCAAGACCGGCGGTTCGCAATCGATCTTGATGCCAAATTTCTCCAGCACGTCGGCGCCACCGACCGTGCCGCTGATTGCGCGATTGCCATGCTTCGCGACCGGAACGCCAGCGGCGGCGGCGATCAGAGCAGCGCCGGTCGAGATGTTGAAGGTTCCGGCGTTGTCGCCGCCGGTACCGCAGGTATCGAGGAGGCCGTCGACGCCGAGCCTGAGCGAGCGCGCCCGACGACGCATCGCCCGCGCGCATCCCGCGATTTCGTCGCCGGTCTCGCCCTTCATCTTGAGCGCGATCAGAAAAGCCCCGGCCAGGGTTTCTGGGACGTCGCCATCGAGCACTTCGCCAAAAGCGCGCTCCGCGTCCTCAGCAGAAAGCGCGTGGCGCGCGAGGACCGCCTCATATGCAGATGCGAAATTGTTCACGCAGCCGCTCGTTTCAAAAAATTGTTCAGCAGATGTTTTCCCTCCGGCGTGCCGATCGACTCGGGATGAAACTGCACGCCCTCGACGAATTTCTCCTTATGCCGCAGGCCCATCACCTCACCCTCGGCGGTGCGCGCGCTGACTTCGAGACATTCCGGAATCGAGTGCGGGTCCACGATCAACGAATGATAGCGCATCGCCTCGAACGGATTCGGCATCCCCGCGAAAATTCCTCGCCCATCGTGAATCACCGGCGAGGTCTTCCCATGCATCAGGCGCGGCGCCCGCGCGACATGGCCGCCAAACGCCTCGCCCATGCATTGCTCGCCCAGACACACCCCGAGGATCGCGAGCTCTCCGGCGAGCTCCTGGAAAATCGCCAGCGAGATTCCCGCTTCTTTCGGGGTACAAGGCCCGGGCGATACGACGACCGCGTCGGGATGAAGCGCGCGCACGCCCGCGATATCGATCTTGTCGTTGCGTTTCACGGTCACCTCGGCGCCAAGCTCGCCAAGATATTGCACCAGGTTGTAGGTGAACGAATCGTAGTTATCGATCATCAATATCCGCATGACGCTACCTGCTGACCGCGGCGGCGGTTTCGAAATCGCGCGCGGCGTTGAGCGCGCGAATCATCGCACGCGCCTTGTTAACGGACTCCTCGAACTCCGCGCCGGGATCGGAATCCGCAACGACGCCGCCGCCGGCCTGCACATAAACGCGATTGTTCTTGATGAGCAGCGTGCGCAGCGCGATCGCGGTGTCGGTATTGCCGGTGAAGCTGAAATAGCCGACCGCGCCAGCGTAGACGCCGCGCCGAACCGACTCGAGCTCGTCGATAATTTCCATCGCCCGGATTTTGGGCGCGCCGGATACCGTGCCCTGCGGAAAAGTCGCGGCGAACGCATCGAAGGCGTCGCATTCATCGCGCAGCACGCCCGTGATGTTCGAAACGATGTGCATCACGCTGTAGTAGCGCTCGACCACCATCAGCTCCGTGACCTTGACCGAACCGATCTTCGCGACGCGGCCGACGTCGTTGCGTCCCAAATCGACCAGCATGATGTGCTCGGCGCGTTCCTTGGGATCGGCGAGCAGCTCCTTTTCGAGGTCGAGGTCTTCGCGCTCGGTTTTGCCGCGCGGGCGCGTGCCTGCAATCGGACGCAGCGTGATCTCGCTGCCCTCGACGCGCACCATCACCTCGGGCGAGGCGCCCACGATCGTGTGATCGCCGAGGCGCAGATAGAACATATAGGGCGACGGATTAATGGTGCGCAGGCTGCGATAAATATTGAACGGATGAACTTCGAGTGGCGCTTCGAAGCGCTGCGAGGGAACCACCTGGATGATGTCGCCGGCGGTAATGTACTCCTTGGCGCGCGAAACCGTCGTCATGTAAGCCTCGCGGTTGGTGTTGGAGGTCACCGCAACCGGCGCGTCGAAAGCGATCGCGCTTCCCTCCAGCCGGGGCGGGATGACCGGGCCGGCAAGCCGATCGATCAACTCATCGATCTTTCGCTGCGCATGCTCATAACCTTCGCGCGGAGAAGCGAAATCATTCACCGCGACATTGACGATCAGGGTCAGCGATTGGCGGACGTTGTCGAACATGATGACGGAATCGGTGAACATCATGTAGAGATCTGGCGTGCCGAGGTCGTCGTGCGCGCGCGCCGGGACGCGCGGCTCGAAGCATCGCACGATGTCATAGGCCAGGAAGCCTACCGCGCCGCCGAAGAATCGCGGGAGGCCTGGAATCTCGGGCGCCTTAAAGCGTTTCACTTCTTTGCGCAGTTCCTCGAAGGCGTTGGGCGCGATGCGCGATTCGGTCCCGCGTCCCGGTCGGATGATGTCGGTGCGGTCGCCGCGCGCGCGAATCACCATCGAGGGTTCCGAGCCCAAAAAGGTGTAGCGGCCCCATTTTTCGCCGCCGCGAACGCTTTCCAGCAGAAATGAGTAATCGCCGCGCGCGACCTTCAGAAAGGCCGAGACCGGCGTCTCGAGGTCGGCCGCAATCTCGCAGCTGACGGGAATGAGGTTGAACCCGTCGCGCGCGAGCCGCTCGAATTGTTGCAAATCGGGCAATAGCGCCATTTTGTTTCTCCCATCTCCGGCCCGGGATCCCACCGCCCTCTGACAAAAGAAAAGGGCCGCAGGGTTTTCGCCTGCGGCCCTTGAAATCACTTGGTTTTGCGATGGATTACAAAACCGGCGCGCAGGCGAATGCGTCGATGGACCACCACCAGTTCGCCCGACCGTTGCGGTAAACGTATTCCATTACCATTTCTAAGTATGATCAGTTCGCGTCGCTGTCAACCCAACCTCGTTCAGGGAGTATAGGTGTCGCGATATTTCGAGCGCAGTTCCTGCTCCGCCGTGCTGGCCTCTTCCTGGCTCTGATAGGGGCCGACGCGCACCCGCCACCAGGTCTGTCCGGAGATATCGGTGGGAACCATGAAGGCGTGGTATCCCAGTTTCTGCAAACGCGCAGTCATCTGCTCGGCATTGGTGCGATCCATCGCGGCATCGATTTGAATATTGAAGGGCTTGTGATGACCGGCCGAGGCATCGGTAGCTGAAGCATAGTTCGCGGGAGGCGTGGTTGCTGGCGGATTCGTCATCGGCTTCGAATCGCTGTCGGTATCGTAGGACGCGGTCTTAGCTGAAGGGACTGAAGCTGCCGCCTTCGTAGTCGCATGTGACGGAGATGCGGTGACTGGACCCGCGTCCTTGTCCATCGCGAGAGCTCCAGCGCCGGGATTAGATGGCTTGGTTTTTGCCAAAGCCGCACTAGCCGCAGATGTGGAAGCGGTCTTTTCCGACGATTTGGCGGGAGCATTCGCGAGTTCCGAGGCAACCGGCGGATTTGGCAGCGGATAGACGCTCGCGGCCTGCGGAGCTTCGGGAGCGGTGCTGCGCGCCATGTCGTATCCGGCGTAGATTCCGAACGCGAATACGATCACCGATAGACCCAGCAGACCGAGCGTAATTAAAACCCATCCCCCCGCTTTGATCTCAAAACGCATAGTTTTCCCCTACATGCGCTCCGGAGCGGAAACCCCCACCAACTCGAGACCCTGAGCAATGGCCGTCTTGACCAGGCCCGCCAGATAAAGCCGAGCGAGGCTCAAGTCGCGCTCATCACCGATTATACGGTTGCGCGGCTGGTTATAGTAGCGATGAAACTCCCCCGCGAGTTCGAGCAGGTAGAAAGGCATACGATGAGGCTCGAGGGCCTGTGCCGCGGCAGTGGCCACCTCCGGAAAGTCTAGCACACGTTTCGCCAGATCGAGTTCCTCCGCGGAGAGCAAGCCGAGGTCGATTGCCGAAGTATCATCCGGAAGGGTCAGGTTGGCCTTTTCGGCCTCGCGGAACACGCTCGCGAGGCGTGCGTGCGCATATTGGACATAGAAGACCGGGTTCTCGGGGGCCTGTTTTTGGGCCAAATCGAGATCGAAATCGAGGTGGCTGTTGTGCTTTCGAAAGAGAAAGAAGAAGCGGACGACGTCGGTCCCGACTTCCTCAATAAGCTCATCAAGGGTGACGTAGGTGGCCTTACGCGTCGACATCTTCACCTTTTCGCCGCCGCGCGTGAGCGTCACGAATTGGTAGATAATGGCTTTGATTCGCGAAGTTTCGTGGCCGAGCGCCTTCACCGCCGCGATGACATCTTCGTGCTCGGCTATATGATCCGCGCCAAATACATCAACTATCAGATCGAATCCGCGCTCCAGCTTCTCGATGTGATACGCGATGTCGGGCGTGCGATAGATCGGGTCCGCATCGTCCCCGGAGCGCACCAGCACGCGATCTTTCGGGAGGCCCAGCGGCTCCGCTCGCAGCCATAGCGCACCTTCATTTTCGATCACGAGGCCACGGTCTTCGAGACCATGGATGACTTTGTCGACGCGGCCGTCGCGCACCAGGTCGAGTTCGTTCTTGAAGGTATCGAAACGGATGTCGAGGGTTTTGCAGGTCGCAAGAATTTCGGCAAAGATTGCCTTGACCGCCGTCGCCCGAAAGATTTCGCGATCTTCGCCATCGGCGAGATGATCGCCCTGCTCTTTTCTCATCGCGCGCGCGATTTCGCGGATGTACTCGCCCTGGTAACCGTCCTTGGGCATCTCGACGTCGCGCCCGAGTTCCTGCAAATAGCGCACCCGCACTGACTCACCGAGGAGCCGCATCTGGCGGCCACCATCGTTGAAATAGTATTCGCGATTGACCTCGAATCCCGCTGCCTCGTAGAGCCGCGCGATGGAATCGCCGAGCACCGCGTTGCGGCCATGTCCGACGGTGAGCGGTCCGGTCGGATTCGCGGAAAGGAACTCCACCTGAACGGTATCGTTGCCATCCTCGCGAAGTTTCCACTTGCGCGGGCGAAAGTAGTTCGCGCCTTGGGCGACCGCACGCTGAATCTCACGATGCCAATAGATCGGCGCCATTCTGAAGTTGATGAATCCCGGACCAGCGACACTTACTTCCTGAACATTGTCGGGCAGTTCGGTGTGCTCCCGAATGATCTCGGCGATCGCGCGAGGGGGCTTGCCCTCCTCGCGGGCGAGCGTCAGCGCAACGTTCGACGCGATATCGCCATGCGATTGGTCCTTGGGCGATTCGGTGCCGACCGCAACGCTGGAAGATTTGAGCTTTCCGGCTTGGTGCGCCTTTCCAATTGCCGCGGAAATAATCGGGACGATGAGGTCTTTCATCAGATGAGGCCTTCATGGTGCCAGATAGCGGCGTCACTGTTAAGGCGGTGCCTTGACGCGTCGCGAGCAGCGATGCGAGTGTGGGCCGCCAGCGGCCGACCTGACCGACCCCGTCGCGAAACGCGCGCGCGAGGCCGGCGGGGCGCAAAGTTCGGAGGAAATCATGCTGCGGATGACTCCGCTGGGTCGTCCTGGTAAAGCCGAGGAGGTTGCGGATCTGATTCTGTTTCTGGCGTCGGCGCGCGCGGCTTTCATCCATAGCGCCAACATCACCATCGATCGCGGGGCAAATCCGGGCCTCATCGGGTGATCATCGGCCGCAAGAATCTACGAATCCTGCCGTGCGTGCGTCCGCGACGCCCGACAATCACGAAATCCGCTTCCGCGCCGGCGATGAGGGAAGCGCGCTCTACATCGTGTGATCCGCTGGCTTCGACAGGCAGCGTTGGTTAACGCAAAGAGCGTCGACCTCAGGGTCTCGCTCCGACCAGCCTTCATGCCTGCGATCAACCTTCACGCTTGTATTGATCCCTGCGACGAGAGTAATGACTTTGACCTACATTTTGTAATGTGCTGCGATGCCCAGCATGGGACGGTACTAACAGCCACGCATGAAAGATTCAGCCAGCGACCATCGCGACGTGACGGTCATGACGATGAACGTTTATTTCGGGACCGAACTCAATGGTGTATTCGTCGCCAAAGATCCGCCGGCTTTAATCAGGACCATTAAAAAAATGTGGGAGGAAGTTCAGGCCACCGATATTCCCGCCCGCGCCGCAAGTATCGCGCATCAGATCGCGATCGCCGCGCCCGACCTGGTCGGTTTGCAGGAGATCGTGCGCTGGTCGACCGGGACCCCTGGAGCGATGTCGGTCCAGCATGATTTTTTGCCGTTGATCCTCGAGGCGCTTCACGCGGAAGGTGCCTTCTATACGCCGATCGCAATCGCAAATGACCTCGATCAAGCCGGCCCACTCGACATGAACGGAAACTTCCTGCGGATTGAAGATCGCGACGCGGTGCTACTGAGAATCGGGCCGTCGCTGACTCGAGTTCGTCCCTACAATATCGAGACGAAAAACTTCACTAGGCTTTTTCAGGCGCCCAGCCCGATGATGGGATCACTGCAAGCGGAACGCAGCTGGATCGCGATCGACGCGATGCTGGAGGAGCACAAGTTCCGCTTTATCGAGACCCACCTTGAATCGCTGGATCAGGCCGTACAAGTCGCGCAGGCCAGAGAGCTGCTGGCGGGTCCAGCCAAGATCGAGCTACCCATCGTCATGACCGGTGATTTCAATTCAAATGGGAATCAGACTCCGGGTGCCCCGGACCTCACTTCCACTTATCCGGAATTGATCGCTGCTGGATTTCAAGATACTTGGAGCGCGGTGAACGCCGGCGACCCCGGCAACACCTGTTGCCATGCGCCTGATCTGCGGAACATCAATCTGGAACTCAGTCGTCGAATCGATCTAATCCTGACGCGTGGAGCAATTAGCCCCATCTCGGCCAGGCTCGTCGGAGCGGAAGCCGCGGCTCGCACCACGTCAGGCGTATGGCCCACCGACCATGTCGGGGTGCTCGCGAAGTTGCGATTCGACTAACGTCGCGCGAGGAGCAAGTTCATTTCTGAATTTTCGCCGAGGCGGCACGTTCGGCGCTTTGTTTGAGCCATCCACTCATTCCGAGCGCGCGAAATTGCTGCGTGGCTGCGTCGAGCAACGGCAGCGCTCGATCCTTATCGCCGGGCTCGTGACGGCGGAGGTACATCAACGCCTCATCATGGTCGATAGTTGCCCGCAGCGGGCGCGCGCCTGCCTCTTCGAGCGCTATCCTGGCCTTGGCAAACCACTCGACGGCTTCGTCATAGCGCCTTTGCAACGCGCATAGATGGGCGAGCTCAAGGCGCGCATCCGCGCAGGGCCATCGTAGGTCCGGCGCGAGTATCTTGGTGCGGATGCTCCGTTCGATAACCTCAGCGTAGTCAACGTGGTTGAGGACCCAGCTGGCCATTGCCGCCAACAGGGTCATCGGTAGGTAATTGACGCCCCAGGGCGCGCCCCGCTCAATTGCCAACGGAAGCTCACTCAGGTACCGCAGCGCGCGGTCGCGCTGGTTTATGTGAGCGAAGACGTATGCGGAATAGGCCCTGGCGCCCGCCAAGGTCCATTTAACCTCGGTGCCGACGGCCCCTATGATCTCTACAATGCTCAAGTCTGACTCCGGCGGTTGCCCGAAGACGGCTCCGGTGTCGACCAGGAATTGCTCCCATTCTTCGTTGATCAACATCTGAAATTCGGTCCGCGCTCCGATGAAGCTCACCGTACCGAAGGTCGGCCGGGCGACCCGAGTCGACAGCGCGCCCGCCCGATCCAGCGCGGCGCGGGTCTCGACGAACTCGCCGAGCGCGGCGCGGCATCTTGCTACTCCTGCCCAAGCCCGAACCGCTCGCGACAGCGAGCCGCTGCGCTCGCAATCAGCCGCCTCCTGCTGCCACAGCGAACGGGCGAGGCGAAAATCGCCACCGCGCATGGTAACCCTTGCCACTGGCGCCGGATCTTTGACGATCTCATCGCGCGTAGAATGGATTGGATCAATGTGGCGCGCCTTCAATTCCCCGGGCGGGAGCTCTCGCAACACTTCGCACAGATGCCGGCTTTCCGGCGAATCGATCGAGGTCCCCGGATTCGAGGGATCTTCCGATTCGGCACGATTGATATCGATCTCCGTCAGGCCCGCCCAGGTGATATCGAGGCGATCCTGAACGTAACGCAGACCCTCTTTCGCAAGTTCCCACGCGCTGCGGGTGAGGCCCGCGTTGAACGTGGCGCGAGCGATCTGCTCGTAGTAATCGGCGGCCGCGCCGGTCCCTTCAGCAGCCGCGATATTGGTGCCCGCTTCATGGGCAATCTTCAGCGCCTCGGAACCGTTGGACGACCAGGTCAGCGCGAAGCTCAAACGCGCGAGCAAGCGGGGCCGCTTGGCATCGTCCTTCGCAAGCAGATCCAGCGCGATGCGCAGGAACGCAGCGACATCGTCATGTGAGTAGGCCACCTCCGCATTGTCGGCGGCGGCGATTGCATAGTCGGCGCCGCGTCCGGTGCCGGACTCCGCGGCGCCGCGCCAAAACTGAAATGCCACTTCGGCCGCATGATGCGCGGCCTGTTCACCCCACGCGCGCTCCATCTCTTCGGCGATCTTGCGGTGCAACCGTATGCGGCGGACCGAATTGAGTTGGGCGTACAGCGTGTGGCGAATGACCGCATGGGCGAATTCAAAACTTTCCGCATCGGGACCCGGCCGCAGTAGTTGCGCCTCCAGCGCTTCATCGACCGCAGCCAACGCGGCGTTCTCATCCAGCCCCGCGACCGATGCCGCAACCTCGAGCGCGAACGGTCCGTTGAACGCCGAGGCCACGGAAAGCAGGCGGTTCGCGTGCTCGGAAAGCCGCAGCACGCGTCGATCGATCAACTGGCGCACGCTTTCGGGGATTCCGAGCTCGTCAATGCTCAGGGTGGAAATCCACCCCCCGTCCGCGCGCAGGATCTTGCCTTTTTCGAGCAGATCGAGCAGCAGCTCGCGGATGAAGAGTGGATTGCCGTCGGTTGCTTCGACCAGCGCCTCGATCAGCGTGGCGGGCGCGTCCCGATCGCCGATGATGCCAAGCAGGCCGCCCAATTCCTCCGGCTGGAGGCCCTCGAGCCGGAGATTTTCGAAGTTTCGCGACCTGCCGATCCCGGAGAGCGCGGCGGTGAGCGGATGCTTGCGATCCACCTCCGCATCGCGATAGGCGCCGAGCAACAAGATCGAATTAGCAGGAACGAAATGCGAGACGTGACTCAGCATCGCCACCGTGCCGCGATCGGCCCAGTGCAGATCATCGAGAACCAACACCAGGGGAACCCGCTGCGAGAGCACAATCAGGAATTGCGCGACCGCATCAAAGAGCCGGAAATGTTCTTCCTCCTTGTCGAGCGGCGCAGGTTCGCTAACATGGTGGAGTGATTCGCGCAAGGACGGGGCAATTCGCGCAATGATCGACGCGCGCCTCCCCAGCACCGCGGCAAACTCCACAGGGTCCGCATGATGCGCATAAGCGCCGATTGCCTCCGCGAACGGAGCGTACGGCGGCTGCCATCCGCCATCGTAACACGCGCCGCGCAGCACGGTGGCGCCGCGCTGGCGCGCCTGGTCGGAGAACTCCTCGATGGTGCGGGTTTTGCCGATCCCGGGTTCGCCGCGAAGCATCACAATGGAGCCGCGACCGTTTTGCGCGTCCTCGAGTTTGGCCGCCAGCCGTTTGAGCTGCCGCTCGCGCCCCACAAACGGCGTGTGGGTCAACAACACCGCCGGATCGTTGCGCTCGTAAAGGACCTCACAAACGCCGATCGGCGCCACATCACCCTTCAACTCGAGGGCGCCGACATCGTGAAAGCGGAACGCCTGACGCGCGGCGAGCAGCTCCGCGATTAACCTGCTACAGAGGATTTGTCCGCTCGCAGCGCGATCGCAAAGCTGCCGCGCGACGATTACCGGGGTACCGAAATATCCCCCCTCGCGTTTCAGCACTTCGCCCATGTGGATACCGACGCGAATTTCGAACCGCACGCCCGCGGTCGGCCGCCCCGCGGTCTGTTGCACATTGATCGCGCATCGCACGGCGTCGGCGGCGGACGAGAATGCGGCGAGCATCCCGTCGCCCAACCATTTCAATTCCTCTCCGCCGGCAGCCACGACTGCTTCGCTCATGAGCTTGTGATGAACCCGGAACAAATGATCACCGGCCTCGTCGCCCGCTTGTTGGAGATGCTGGGTCGATCTGACCAGGTCGGTATAGAGCAGGGTTAAAGTGCCCGATTCGATCATCGCCGCACTTCCCGGCACACGAAACGAGGCTCAGCTTTTACAGACGTCGGATGAACAACACGCGCAGGGGGGAAACTGCGGCAAAGAAATTCGGGATGCGGCCTTTCCAACACAAGTATCAGACCAACTCACGACTTTACTTATCGACGCTAAGTCACGACAAACTGATTGTAGGTAATTGCTGCGCGCAGAGGCAAGGGTTGCGTCTCGTCCCGTGGGAAAGCCTCAACCCGATCCGGGCAGCGAACCGTTTTGCTACGAAAACAACACCCCTTTCTTCTTCTCCAAGATTTCCATCGCATACCGATATCCGGCATCGACGGTCGAATAGAAGGACTTCCAATCGAGCATGCTGATGCCCGCCAACGAAGGCGAGAGCAACACATCCACCTGACTGCGCAGCATTTTGGTTTGCGATTGGCTGCCGATAGTGCCGGCTGCCATCAACACCCTGACGATGTTCGGCGTACCCTGGCGCGCATGCCTTACCAACTGCCATAGCGGACGATGATCGATGTCATCGATGGTGGCTTTGAATCCGAAATCGCCTGAAAGATCGACCGCGACGATCGGACCGCGGCGCATCTCGCTCATGACGTCCACCGGAAGATTATTGAGGACCCCGCCGTCGACCAGGATATCGGACCCATCGATGACCGGCGGCAGCACTCCCGGAATCGCGACGCTGGCGCGCGCGGTCCACCACAAGGGGCCGGTGCGATGGACCTGCACTTGCGATTTGGTCAGGTTGACCGAAATCGCGTAGTACGGGTAGGCGCAATCCTCGATGAGATTCTCGCCGAGATGTTTACGAAACAATTTGGTCGCCATTCGCCCCCGGGTCAGAGCGATCATCGGAAGCGTATAGTCGCCGACCGGATTTACCACGAAGAAAGCATCATGCATGCGCTCCAGCAGGACCTTGTCGTCCCACTCGAGTGCGGCGCCTGCGGCCACGATCGAACCCATGCTGACGCCACCGAACAGGTCCAGTTCAACGCCCGCTTCGTGGAGCGCACGCAGCACTCCAATGTGCGCCAGTGCGCGCGCGCCACCGCCGGACAGGACGATGCCGATCGCGCGCCCGCTGAGCATCCGGGCAACGCGGCGAAAGTCGCGCGGCACCTGCCGGCGCACATGATGATGCTGGGCTACCTTGAGAAGCTTCAGTAGAGAAATGGTGTGCGAAGGCGTGACCGACTGATCGCGATACAACACCAGCTCGATTTGTGCGCGGCGCGGATTGTTCAACGCGGCTTCGATCGACGCCGGCAGGAACGCGGGAGGCCGCGTAGCTTCCGCGAGCAACACCACCCGATCGGCCTGCCGCAGGCAATGACGGGTCCACTCCGTCTCCTCGGCGTCGGCCGCATAGAGAACCACGTCGTGGTCATCCTCCAGTGCATTGAACCATTCGATCGGGCGACCCACTGAGGTGTGGTCGAGAAGCATGGCCTTAAGGCCCAACTCCTCGAAAGCCTTGGCGAGCGACCGCACGAAGCCGGAGGCAGCGAGCTCGCGGTTGAAGGGAAAAATTGCGATGGTCCGCGGCGCATCGGTCGAGGGCGCCAGCCGCGGCGGCTCCCGAAGCCGATGGACCAGCAAATCGGTAATGAACCGAAGGGACCGCGGATGCTCATCGATGAGCTTGTCGAAGGCCTGTTTCGAAAGCCGCACCAGTTCCGTATCGCGCAGCGCCAGCACCGTGGCCGAGCGCGGCTCACCTGACAAAACCGCCATCTCACCGACCGTCTCCCCTGCCGGCATCTGGCGAATGAGAATTTCTTTGCCTTCGTCGTTACGCAGGAAAGCGCCGAGACGACCCGAAAGGACCACGTAGAGGGAATCGTCTTTGTCGCCCTGGCGAAAGAGCAGTTGCCCACCAGGCAAACTGAACCACTCGAACTCCGCGGCGATGGTCGCCAGGAGCTGAGTTTCAATTCCCTCGAACAACGCCAGCCCGATCAACTTTTCGAGGAGACCGGGCGCGACCTCGGTCGAGGAAACCCCTATCGATGTGACTGCCACTATCTTGATATGTGAGCGGCGCTTACGGCGAGCGCAAGCGCACTGCGCGAGGCGCTAACAATCTGTCACAGCGCTACCGGCCGCATGAGATGGCATGTCTCGCATGGAACGACCGCACTACAGACAGGCTGGAATTAATACAGGGGAGGGTCTCGAAGATCAAGTGTAGTCGCATTTGCGTACTCAATGTCGGTTTATTTTCGGCCCTTTTATGCTAATTCGCGCATCTAATCTTTACCCACGAGGCGGATAAGATTACGATCGCGTCGATTTATTCTTCAAAATGTTATGTTGCCGATAGGGTTACAGTCGCTCATTTTCACTTCTTCCAGTCTCAACCTGATTCTTGACGCTACCGCACCTTTAGCCGCCGCCTGGAGCGCTTTCTTAAATTCAAGCGATTCTTTTCCATTTGAGGCGAGAAACAGCTGATGCCGGAACACCACCTCGTCAGACTTAACTTTCCGTTGGCGCTCACCTTCGCCGCCGTGATGCTGACCGGGCTCGGATGCGCCAAGCCGCCGGCGGCCGAACAACCCCGGATCGCGGTTACCGTTCTGACCGTGAGCGAGACTCAGCAATCCAATTCCGGGGCATACACCGCGAGCTTTCAGCCCTCGCGGCAGACTGCCGTATCGTTTCAGGTCGGCGGCAACGTGGATTTCATCAAACAGATACCTGGCGCCGACGGCCGCCCGCACGATCTCCAAGGTGGTGACCTGGTCAAGGCTCATGACCTCCTCGGGAGCGTGAAATCCGATACCTACGAGGCGCAGGTCAGCCAATCGGAATCCGCACTGGCCGGCGCGCGTGCGGTTTTTGAAAAAGCCAAGCAGGACTTCGATCGCGATGCGCAATTGCTCAGTCAGCATATTATCGCGCGCGAAACCTACGATTTGTCGGCCGAGCAATACCAATCGGCGCAGTCGCAGGTCGCTCAGGCCGAAGCTGCCGTGAAGCAGGCTCAGATCAACCTGGGCTACTGCAAGCTCGCATCCCCGATGGATGGAGTGGTTCTGACCCGCGGTATCGAAGTTGGCTCCCTCGCGGGTCCAACTACGGTCGCCTTTCAAATTGCCGATACCTCCGAGATGAAAGCGGTTTTTGGCGGGTCCGACATCCAGGTCGCCAAATTGAAGCAGGGCCAGACGCAGACACTTACCTCGGAAGCGATTCCCGGGGTCCCGCTGATCGGAACGATCACCCGGATCGCGCCCAACGCCGACCCAACAACGCGGATCTTCGATGTTGAAATCACGGTGCCCAACAAGGACGGCAAGATTCGCACCGGGATGATCGCGTCGTTGCGAATCGCCGGCGCCGCCGCATCCACCAGCGCTCAGGCGACGCTTCCGCTCAACGCCATCGTCCGCCCGCCAAACGATCAGAAAGATTTCGCGGTTTATGTGGTTGAAGAGGACGCCGGTAAGACCATGGCGAAGCTACGCACGGTTCGCCTGGGCGATATCGTCGGCAACGACATCGCGGTCCTGTCGGGTGTGAAAATGGGCGACCAGGTCGTCGTGCGCGGAGCAACCATGGTATCTGACGGAACCGAAGTTACGATCATCCCCTGATGGCACATCGTAGCGATTCTGAAATTATCCGCACCACCCACAATGTGGCGCGCTTTTTCGTCGAGAACCGCGCCATCTCGTGGGTGCTGCTGATTGCGGTCCTGGGATGGGGCGTCCTGGGCTACGCGCGGATGCCGAAGCGCAAGGACCCGGACATTCCGGTCCGGGTCGCGGTCGCAATCTGTCCCTGGCCCGGCGTCCCGGCGCAGAAGATCGAGCAGATGGTGACGCGAAAAATGGAGTCCGCGATGGCGGAGAATTCCTTCGTCCATCCCGCCGATCCGGCCACCAATTATGGCATTCGATCCGTCACCCTCGACGGGATTGCCTACGTGTATGTTCAACTGGGCGAAAAAGTCACCGATGCCGAGAAGCAGTTCAGTGACGTAAATCTGAAGCTCAACAGCATCTACGATCTCCCGCCCGGGGCCGGGCCCATCATCTTCCAGGCGGATTTCGGCGATACCGCCTCAATGATGCTCACGGTGGCAAGCCCCAAGGTGGGCGCGGTCGAGCTCGCGTTGCGCGCACGGGCGGTTCGCGCGGCGATCGAGAAAGCTCGCGAATCGGCGAGCCCGGACGCGAAAACCTCGCGCGTTTCGATGGTGACATTGTTTCCGCAAGCGCTGGGCACCGACAATGTGGCCCGGGTGCGCGATGGGCTGGCGCTATACCTGGGAGCCCACCATTTGGCGCGCGATATTCGACCGCTCGATGGTAATGGCTTCGTCGGACTGGACGCCGCGGTGGTCGGGGACGCCAATCTTTTACAAATCACGCGCCAGTTCCTGACCGATCATGTCGGGACTTCGGTCTTCCCGATTGTGCATCCGGATGCATGGCCACCGGTACTCATCCGCGATCCCGCCGATACGGAAGCGGCGCTCGACGCGGTGGCGGGCGACAAGTACACCTACAGCCAGCTCGATCGCTACACTGATCTGATCCAGCGTGAATTGCAGAGCCTGGCGAATGTAGAAAAAGTTTCGCGCTCGGGTGTGCTGCCCGAATGGGTGCAGCTCGCGTACTCGCAGCGCCGGCTCGCGTCTTATGGGGTGCAGCCGGCCAGACTCGCGCAGATTCTCGCAGAGCGGAATATCATCCGAGCCGGCGGAAGCATCGATGCCGGCGGCACCGACGTCACGGTCCATCCGAGCGGCGAGTTTACCGACGCCAGTGAAATCGGCGACGTGATCGTTCAGCGAGAACCATCCGGCGCGCCACTCTATTTGCGCGATCTGGTGGAAGTCCTCCGCGGCTACCAAAACCCGCCGCAACTGCTCAACTTTTACACCTCACAAAATGCCGACGGGCGATGGAATCGCAACCGCGCGATTACGCTGGCGGTGTTTATGCGCCCGGGGGAACAAATTGGCACCTTCGGCAAGTCCGTCGATCAAGCGCTCGACGGACTTCGCAAGCGACTCCCCGAAGATCTGATCATCGCGCGAACCTCCGATCAGCCGCGTCAGGTGCACGAGAATCTCGATCTGCTGATGGAGGCGCTTTACGAAGCGGTGGTGCTGGTAGTCCTAGTCGCATGGTTAGGCTTTTGGGAGTGGCGCTCGGCGCTCCTGATCGCGCTCGCGATTCCGATCACACTCGCGATGACGTTCGGTGCGATGTCGTTGCTCGGGCTCGATCTGCAACAAGTTTCCATCGCAACTCTGATCATCGCGTTGGGCTTGCTGGTCGATGATCCCGTGGTGGCAGGTGATGCCATCAAGCACGAACTCGGGATGGGACAACCGCCCCTGATTGCCGCATGGCTCGGGCCGACCAAGCTCGGACGCGCGATCCTGTTCGCGACGATCACCAACATCGTCGCCTACCTGCCGTTCCTGCTGCTCTCTGGCGACACCGGCAACTTCCTCTTTACTTTGCCGATTGTGATGACCTGTGCGCTGGTAGCTTCCCGCATCGTTTCGATGACCTTCATCCCGCAACTCGGCTACTATCTGATGCGCCCGGGCAAGCTGCTCCCGCCGATCGAATATCGCCGCACCCACGGCGTGACCGGCTTCTATTACAAAATCGGTCACTATGCGCTCGAACATCGCAAAACTCTCATCGCATGCTCGCTGCTTTTTCTTGCGGGAGGTTTTCTGATCGGCAAACAACTGCGCAGCGCTTTCTTCCCCGAAGATGTGCAGTACCTTTCCTATGTCGACGTATGGCTCCCGAATGGCACCGCATTATCTGATACCAACAACGTGGCGAAGGAAGCCGAAGCGGTGGTCCGTCGCGTCGCCGCCCAGTATGGCGCCGCGCATCCGGGCCGCGACGGTAAGCCGCGCGCGATCCTCAAATCCGTGACCAGCTTCGTCGGCGGCGGCGGTCCGCGCTTCTGGCTCACCGCCGCGACCGAAGCTCAGCAGAGTAACTACGCGGAACTGATCCTCGAGATCGAGAACAAGAACGATATGCCGAAGCTGGTTGGTCCGCTGCAAAGCGCGCTGATCAAGTCGGTTCCGGGCGCCTTCCTCGATGTGCGCCAGCTACAGACCAGTCCGGTCCAGTCCCCCATCGAGATTCACGTTTTTGGCCAGACCGATATCGATCCCGCCCAGGAACAGGCCGATATCGACACTCTGCGACGAACCACCAACCGGATCGAGGATATCCTGCGTTCCATTCCAGGCGCCCGCAACGTTCGCACTGACTGGATGGCGCAAAGTCCCGGCGTACAACTCACGATCAACCCCGACCGCGCCAACATGGCAGGTGTCAGCAACGCCGATATCGCGCGCTCCGCGTCGGCGGGGCTCAGCGGATGGACGGTGGGAACTTTGGTGGACGGCGACACGCGGATTCCGATCGTCGCGCGCCTGCGCCAGGAGGAGCGCGCACAACTATCGGATATCGCCAACCTGTACGTTTATCCTTCGAGCGGGACCGATCGGGTACCACTCAACTCGCTGACGCCGGTAACTTTCCAAATGACCCAGGAAAGGATCGTGCGCATCGATCACTTCCGCACCATGACTGTCACCGCGCTCCCGGAGCCAGGAGTTTTGGCTTCGCAAATCATGAAGCAGGCGGCGCCCCAACTGGACGCGCTGCGCGCCGAGCTTCCGCCCAGCTATCGCATCGTGGTCGCCGGTGAACAGGCCAAGCAGGACAAGGGCTTCGGCGAATTGACGGTAGTGCTCATCATCTCAGTGCTCGGAATCTTCATCGCGCTGGTGATGCAGTTTAACAATCTCATCAAACCATGGCTGATCTTCGTGGCCGTACCCTATGGCATCGTCGGCGCACTCACTGCCTTATGGGTGACCGGCACGCCCTTCGGCTTCATGGCCTTTCTCGGGATCGCCAGCCTGATCGGCGTCATCGTAAGCCACGTCATTGTATTGTTCGAGTTCATCGAAGAACGCCAGGAAATGGGCGAGGAACTCATTCAAGGTCTGCTCGATGCCGGCATCGAGCGGCTGCGCCCGGTGATGGTCACGGTGGGCGCGACCGTATTGGCCTTGCTGCCACTGGCGCTTCATGGCGGGCCGTTATGGCGTCCGCTGTGCTTCGCGCAGATTGGCGGGTTGAGCCTCGCTACCGTAATCGAGCTGGTACTGGTGAAGTCGTTCTATGCGATGTTCGTGGCCGACTTGGGAATCTTGAAGTGGGGACCGTCGACGCCCCTTCAGCACGAATAGCGACTTAATCGGCGCGGCATCGTCGAGCTAGATTGCCGCGCCCGTTCGTGCCGCTTCTTCGGCGCGGCGGATCCATCCAGTCATGCCAATCTTGCGAAATTGTTCCAGCGCAAGATCCAGAAAGGGTCGTGCGCAAGCGATATCACCGGCGGCGCCACGACGCAGATACATCAGCGCCTCATCGTAGTCGGTGATCGCGCGCAGCGGACGTGCACCCTGCTCATCCAACACCACCCGGGCCTTGCCGAACCATTCCGAAGCTTCATCGTAGCGCTGCTGAAGCGCACAGAGGCGCGCGATCGATAACCGGCTATCGCGCATCGGAAAGCGAAAATCGGGAAGCAGGATCTTTTCTCGAATCGCGCGTTCGATGATCGCGCAATAATCGCTGCGGTTCAAAAACCATAACGCGAAGGTCGCGTCGGCCGAGATTATGTTGAAAGGCGCGGCCCACGACGCACCGATTTCGAGCGCTCTGGGAACCACGGCCAGCCACTGCATCGCACGGTCCGGCATATTCAAGCGCGCCAACACCGAGGCCACGGTGACGGAGATCACGCTGTGGCTCCAATGCGTCTCGATCGAGGGGTTCAGCGCCATCAGGCGAGGGCCCGAGTCCGGTGCCATCAGCTCTTCCCAGTTCTCATCCAGCGTCATGCGCAGGTCCTGCTTAGCCTGAAGCACGTTCAACAGCTCCAACGAAGGAGCATCCGCACGCGCTTGCCAGGTTTTGGCGCGATCGTACGCCGCCAGCCCCGCGGTCAGGTCGCCCACCCCGATGTGGCAGCGGGCCACACCTGCCCATGCGCTCATCGCCCATGCGATGCGACCCTTGCGCTCCGCATCAGCCGCCTCTTGCTGCCATTTGGGCAGACTGCGCCGATAGTCACAGGCGAAAAACAGCAGCGCAAACGCGCTTGCCGCCGGATACTCCAGGACTTCCGCCCTGGAATTGTAGGGCGGGTCGAGGCCATGTTTCTGCAGTTGTTCGGCAGGGAGCCGCTTGAGTATCACTCGCCGTTCGCGCTGGCGCACCGAATCGGCGCGAATTCCCGGATTGCTGGAATCCTCCGCCTCTTCGCGAAGCAGGTCGATTTCGGTCAGGCTGGCCCAAATGGTATCGCGCCGGTCGCCAATGAAGCGCAGACCTTCCTTGGCCAACTCCCATGCGCCGCGCACCAGCCCGGCGGAATACATCGCACGGGTCGCTTCTTCGAGATAGTCCGCGGCGGCATCGTTCCCCTCTGCGGCGGCAATCAATTCACCGGCCTCGCGGCTAATCTTGACCGCCTCTTCCGGATTGAGAGTCCAGGCGAAGGACAAGCCCAAGCGCGCCAACAGCCGCGGCCGGCGAGGATCGTCGCGCGCGAGGAGTTCCAGTGCGATGCGTAAAAACGCGACCGCTTCGTCATGCGCGTAGGCGGTCTCAGCATTATTCGCGGCCGCGATCGCGTAGTCGGCGCCGCGGTTGGCGCCCGAGGCCTCGGCGCCGCACCAGAACTGGTAGGCTACTTCGGCCGCATGCTCCGAGGCTTTTTCGCCCCAGGTGCGTTCCATCGCCTCCGCCATCCGACGATGCAGCCGAATCCGTCGCGCGGAGTTCAAACCGGAGTAAAGCGAATGACGGATCAGCGCGTGGGTAAAATCGAAGGTTTCGGCTGCGACGCCTGGACGTAAAAGTTGTGCATCGAGCGCTTCATCGATAGCGCTCAGCGCGGCATCTTCATCGAGTTCCGCCACCGCCGCAGCTACTTCAAATGAAAATGATCCTTTGAAACACGCTCCCACCGTCAGCAGACGATTGGCGTTTTCGGAGAGCTTCATCAAGCGCCGGCCGATTACGCTCCGCACGCCTTCCGGGATGCCCAGTTCTGAAATGCTGAATTTCGATCCCCAACCCTTGCCATCGCGCAGAATCTTGCCTTCTTCCACCAGGTGTAACAGCACCTCGCGGATGAACAGCGGATTGCCCTCGGTCTCCTTGCTGAGCGTCTGCACCAACGTGTCGGGAGCGTCCTGGTCCGCGATGATCCCGAGCAATTCCACCACATCGCCGCTCTGGAGCCCTTTGAGGGGGAGAATCTCGAAGTTAGGCAGCCGCCTCACGGTGGCGAGGGCGCGCGCCAGCGGATGCATCCGGTCCACTTCAGCGTCGCGGTAGGCGCCGATCAGGAGCATCGGATTGGCGTTGACGATGTGCGCGACATGATTGAGCAGCCCGACCGTTCCGCGATCCGCCCAATGCAAATCGTCGAGCACCAGCACCAGAGGCGCCTTCCGGGATAAGGCGATCAGGAACTGCGACACTGCATCGAGCAGACGGAAGCGTTCCTCATCCTTGTCCAGTGGTGCAGGCTCGGAGACACCTCCGACCCGTTCACGCAAACCTGGGACAATCCGGGCGAGCGTCGCGGCGTAGTTGCCCAGTGCGGCTGCGAGTTCGGCCGGTGCCGCATGGCGCGCATAATTGGCGATCGCCTCCGCGAACGGTCCATACGGCGGTTGCCATTCACCGTCGTAACAAGAACCGTGCAGCACCAGCGCTCCGCGCTGGACCGCGAGGTCGGAAAACTCCGCGATGGTGCGGGTCTTCCCGATTCCGGGTTCACCCTGAAGCATCGCGATCGAGCCGTGGCCATTGCAGGCTTCCTCGAGCTTCGCGGACAACCGTTTCAGTTGCTCGGAGCGCCCGACGAAGGGCGTGCGATGGAGTAGTGCCGTGACATCGTTATGCTCGTAGACGACCTCACTCACCGCGGTTGGAGTGGTAATGCCTTTTAGTTCAAGGCTGCCCAGATCGCGGAACGTGAAGGACTGGCGTGCGGAAAGCAGATCAGCAATGAGTTTGCTGCAGAGGATTTGCCCCGCCACCGCGCGATCGCACAAGCGCCGCGCGATCACCACTGGAGAGCCGAAGTAACCATTCTCACCCCGCAACACCTCACCGACGTGGAGGCCGATGCGGATCTCGACCCGCGCACCCTCGATCGGCCGCCGGGCGGTCTGCTGAATCCGAATCGCGCAACGCACTGCATCGGCACTGGAGGAAAACGCTGCCAGCACTCCATCGCCGAGCCATTGCAGTTCCTCACCACCACTGCCGTTGATGGCATCAGACATCAGCTTGTGATGGGCGTGGAAGATCCGCTGGCCGGCCTCGTCGCCCGCGCGACCCAGAAGTTGGGTCGAGCTGACCAGATCAGTGAATAGCAGGGTTACAGTTCCGGATTCCGCCATCGGTTACCCGCACTGGGCATACTGGGAGGGCTGGCCAAGTGGAGGCCTATGCCGCTGCGCACCCGGAGTCCTCGACGTAACGTCGTTTCGGAGAATCCAGAAATGGCAGAGCGAGTCCTCAGTCGGCTGGCCATAAAACCCCCCCCTCATGCCAAAGGCTGCACAACGCTAAGCTTAGTTGTATCGGCTCACGTCATGTAGTCTAGCCTATACACAGCGGAATCGTACGAGCGCTAGCAAAATATGTCAATCTGTAGCTAAACGATGACCAGATGGGCACTGGCCGAACTAGGCCACTGCGGTTTTCAAATTAGACCACTCGTTCAGAGTCTAGCGAATCCGGATGAAATCATCTGATTTCGGTAGCTGTACAGCCGCATGTGCCCAAAGTCGCCGGTGCCCAAGTTTCGGAAACAGGTCGGTTTTGGAGACGAATACCCAGTGCGCGCCCTTGCGATAGGCATCGCACTTGTCATCGATCGGTCGCTTTAGTAGTGAGGCTCTGATGGGGCGGGGGAAAACGGTACGCCGCGTATTCGTCGCGATCTTCGTCGCGGTGCTGTTCATCGACGTACTCACGTTGATCCGCAGCGCATCGGCTAACGTCTTGTGGGGCTACTGGGAAATCGGCCCTCAGGTGTCGAGACCGACGCCAACTGCCAGTTCGACCGGCACTGCAACACCAACCTCAACCGCTACTTCAACTGGCACGGCGACAGCAACCTCAACTGCAAGCGCCACTCAGACGGCTACGCCGACGGCGACGGCCACCATGACGAACTGTATCCTAAATAAAGCTGGCGGCTGTCCGAACTGCGATATTGGCGCTTTCGGAAATTGCGAAGCAGCCTGCTTTACGCAATGCGGTGATGCGGTGTCGGGCCTGTCTTGTACCGATTCAAACACCACATGTAACTGTACTTGCGACTAAGTTCTCCCAATTCCGTCCAGCTCACATGCTGCCAAATTAGATACCGTGACGTTGATCAAGCTTCTTTATACTCAAGTCTCAGTGCGGATTGTGGGTTGAGGAAGGGAACGAAGGGACGGGGATATTTGGCCGCCGAGTAGATGGCCGCCAATAGTTTACGCATGGCGGCGCAGAGCGCGACCTTGTGCGGCTTGCAGCGCAGGATCAGGCGCCGATAGAAGACCATCAGCCACGGATTGCTCTGGGTCGCGGCACTAAGGGTCGGCATCCATAGCGCCCGCCGTAGCCGCCGATTGCCGATCGGGCTGAGCGAAGAACTTTTCGGTTGATGCTTGCCGGAATGCTTGTGCCCCGGGCACAGCCCCACATAGGCGGTCAATGCCGCAGCGCTGGCGAAGCGCGCAGGGTCTCCGAGTTCAGCGATGAGCATGGCCGCGGTGGTCTCGCCGATGCCGCCGATGGTGGTCAAGAGCTGACCCACGTGATGCTGCTGAAGCGCGCCCGCAACGGCGCCGTCCAGCCGCTTAAGCCGCTTACGTAGAATCTCGAGATCCTCGCAGGCGTAGGAGTTGTTTGCGCTGCTGGCGCGCGCCGGCGCACGGGGTGGCGAAGCTTCATCGCTCGCATTTATCAAAAAGCCCGAACCGCGGAAACCGCAGTTTGTGTTACCACTAAGATAAAGTAGGGATCCTCTCCAATTCCTTCGCCAGCCGCATGGTCGCCTCCCACGCATCGTATGCCGCCTGCATCCGCAGCCAGAGACCGGGGCCATTGCCACACAACTTCCCGAGTCGTACCGCCATATCGGGCGTCACTGCGGTCCGGCCAGCCATCACCCGATGCAGAGTCTGCCGCGTCACTCCGAGCATCGAGGCAATCTCCGCGATGGTGCGCCGGCCGCCGTCGAGGTCAGGCAGGAGGTCGGCGAACAGCAATCCAGGATGGCTTGGCTCGGCCATCGGGCCACGCGCCGGATATTCTCGTTTGTGCCTCATTGGAGTTTCCTCTCAGTGATACTGTTCAAGATCAAGCCGGAACACATCGGGAGCCCTCCACTCAAACGTCAGCGCCCACGGGCCATTGACGTGGATCGAGTATCGGACCGGATTGCGACCTTTGAGCGGATGAAAATTGAATCCCGGTAGGTTCAAATCGGACAAGCTCAGTGCCTGGTCAAGCGCCGCGAGGCGCACCTTGCAGCGTCCGACCAGCACCGGCGGAATCTGCGCGGTTGTGCCGGTTTCGTACAGCTCCCGCAGCCCCTTATGGATGAAGGTTTTGATCACATGCCCACGAATGTAACATAACGTGTTCCGGCTGTCACGTGAGATGTTACAATCATTCGGGATCGCGCAGTGGGTTTCCCGCCTCGTATGCGCGCCAGTTGAGTGATGGACTGGCCTTGTACGATCTTCGCTCATCAATGAGCGAAGGTGAAGGTTCAACGACATCTATTCGGTAGCCAAGTCCCGAGGTCCCTTCCCGAACCCACAATCCGCAGTGAGACTTCACTGTGAAGAAGCTTGATCAACGTCACGGTATCTAATTTCAGGGCGACTGGCAGCTACAAGTACAAGTGGTGTCGGAATCAGTGCAGTTGGGAAGGTTAGATCTGTCGAGGCAGAAAGTGTCGCATGCCACTAGGCAGTTTCCTAAAGATCCGTTGCTGCAATTGGGACAGGCACCCGACTTGTTGACGATGCAACCCGGAGTAGCAGTAGCGGTCGGTGTCGCCGTTTGGGTAGCCGTCGATGTGGCCGTCGCTGTCGCGGTCTCGGTAGGTGTCGGTCTGGAGACCTGTGGGCCGACTTCCCAATAACCCCAGAGCACGTTAGCCGAAGCGCCGCGTACCAACGTAAGAACGCCGACGAGCAACACCGTCACGAAGATTGCGACGACCGCACGGCTAACCGTTTCCCCCGCCCCATGACAGCCTGTCTACCAAAGTGTCCAATTTACGACAAGCGCGAGCGCAGCAGCGTGGCGGAGCTTCATGTCGAACTAGCCTGTCTTCATACGGGCGATACGAAACTCCAGATAGTCGTTCAGAAACTGGCCTAATTCGGCCAGTACCAGAATTCGCTTATCTACCCGCGCCGGCGAAGGTTTCTTCGGCGCGGCGCAGCCATCCGGTCATGCCGATGTTGCGAAATTGTTCCGCCGCAACTTTCAACAATGGCCGCGCGCTCTCGCGGTCGCCTGCATCGGCGCGACGGAGAAACATCAGCGCTTCGTCATAGTCGGTGATGGCGCGCAAGGGCCGCGCGCCCTGCTCCTCGAGGACGACGCGCGCCTGCGCGAACCATTCGGACGCTTCATCGTAGCGCCGCTGCAGTGCGCACAGGCGCGCCATCGACAAGCGGCCATCGCGCATCGGATAGCGGAAGTCCGGTGCGAGAACTTTCGCCAGCAGGTTTCGCTCCAGGAGGCTAATCGAATCAGTCCGGTTAAGGAGCCACAGGGTCGCAGCAGCGTCACAGGCCATGCCGCCATACACGACCGTCCATCCCGCGCCGACTTCCAGCGCAGGGAACAGCATCTGGAGTCGCTGCAGCGCGAGTTCGGTCTGGTTGATGCGACTGAGGACATACGCCGCCGCGCCGTGAATAGCCGAAGCGGCCCATTTATTATCCTCCCGAGTCTCCTGCATGATCGCCATCAGCACCGGATCGGTAAAAACCTCGTCCCATCCCTCATCCAACAGAATGCGCAGATCTTGCTTCGCCGAGAGCAGATTAAGCAGCCACGGTGAGGATCCGACTCTGCGCGCCGAGAAGCCGACCGCACGATCGTAGGCCGCCTGCGCGAGGGTGAGTTCGCCCAGGCCCGTATGGCATCGCGCAACGCTGGTCCACGCGTGCATCGCCCACATGATCCGGCCCGCGCGTTCTGCCTCGATCGCGTCCTGTTGCCAGATGGGCAGGCTGCGGCGAAACTCGCCGGCCAGGAACAGCAGCGCGGTCGGCGACGCGTCCGGAGATTCGAGGATATCCTTTCGTGATTCGACTGGCCGTTCCAGGCCCACCGCGCGCAGTTGCTCGGGCGGAAGCTGTTTCAGGATCGCGCGATGTTCGCGTTCGTTGGGGGTCTCGCAGCGGATCCCCGGATTATCTGGATCCTCGGTTGCCTGGCGCATCAAATCCATCTCGTTGATCGCGGCCCAGTTGACGTCCCGGCGGTCACCCGCATGCCGAAGGCCTTCCCTGGCCAGCTCCCACGCGCCGCGCAGCAGCCCTCCGTTATAGAGCGAACGAACGACGATCCTCAGGTATTCGGTGGCGGCGACCTGGCTTTCCGAGGTGGCGAGCAAGTCGCCGGCCTCGCGGCTCACCTTGATCGCCTCATCGGCATTGAGCGTATATGCCAGGGAAAGCCCGAGGCGCGCCGATAGCCGAGGCCTTTGCGAATCATCGGCGGCCAGCAGTTCCAGCGCGATACGTAAGAAAGCGACTGCCTCGTCATGCGCATACGCAGCTTCGGCATTGTTGGCCGCAGCGATGGCATAATCGGCGCCGCGTTTCGCACCTGAAGACCCGGCCCCGCACCAGAACTGATAAGCCACCTCGGCGGCGTGATCCGAGGCCCGCTCGCCCCAGGTCCGTTCCATCGCCTCCGCGATTCGGCGATGCAGCCGGACCCGGCGCGGAGGATTCAAACCCGAGTAAAGCGAATGACGGATGAGCGCATGAGTAAAATCGAAGATTTCAGAATTAGTCCCGGGCCGCAGCAGCTGCGCATCCAGAGCTTCGTCGATCGCAGTAAGCGCGGCATCTTCATCCAGGTCGGCAGCCGCGGCCGCGATCTCGAAGGAGAACGATCCCTTAAAACATGAGCCGACCGTTAGCAGGCGATTGGCGTCTTCCGACAGCTTCATCAGGCGCCGCCCGATTACGCTGCGAACCCCTTCGGGAATGCCAAGTTCGGTGACGCTGAAACGTGACCCCCACCCCTGGCCGTCGCGCAGAATCTTGCCTTCTTCCAGCAGATGCAACAGCACCTCACGGATGAACAACGGATTGCCTTCAGTTTCCGCGCTGAGGGTCTGGACCAGGGGCTCGGGAGCGTCTTGATCGGCGATGATCCCGAGCAATTCCACGACATCGCTGCTCTGGAGCCCTTTGAGCGGAAGAATCTCGAAATCCGGCAACCTCCGCAGCGTGGCGAGTGCGCGCGCCAGCGGATGCATGCGGTCGACCTCGGCGTCGCGAAAGGCGCCGATCAACAGCATCGAATTGGCCGCGACGTTATGGGCAACATGATTGAGCATGCCCACCGTGCCGCGGTCGGCCCAGTGGAGATCGTCGAGCACCAGCAACAATGGCCCACGGCGGGCAACCGCGATCAGAAACTGCGACACCGCGTCGAAAAGGCGAAAGCGCTCTTCCTCTTTGTCCAGGGTGGCCCGCTCGGCGGGATTCCCGGTTTTTTCCCGTAAGGTAGGCGCGATGCGCGCGAGCGTGGCCGCATTGTCCCCGCACACCGCGGAAAGCTCCGCCGATTGCGCCTGGCGCGCATAATTTGCGATCACCTCGGCGAACGGACCGTAAGGCGGTTGCCATTCGCCGTCGTAGCACGCCCCATGCAGCACGATCGCTCCGCGCTGGCGAGCCGCGTCGGAAAACTCCGCAATGGTGCGGCTTTTTCCGATTCCCGGCTCGCCCTGAAGCATCGCGATCGAGCCGTGGCCGTTGCAGGCTTCTTCGAGCTTGATGGACAAGCGCGCCAGTTGCTCGGCTCTGCCTACAAAGGGAGTGCGGTTGAGCAACGCGCCGGCATCGTTGCGCTCATAGACCACTTCGCTGACCGCGGTAGGCGTCGGAATGCCTTTGAGCTCGAGGTTACCGACATCGCGGAAGGTAAATGCTTGACGTGCCGCAAGCATATCAACTATGAGCCTACTGCATAGGATCTGTCCCGCCTTGGCTCGGTCACATAACCGCCGCGCGACCACGATCGGGACGCCGAAGTAACCGTCCTGGCGCCGCAATACTTCGCCAACGTGAATGCCGATGCGAATCTCGAATTTGGCGCCTTCGATTGGACGTCGCGCGGTCTGTTGAATGCGGACGGCACAGCGTACCGCATCTGCGGTGGATGGATAGGCGGCCAAAACGCCGTCTCCCAGCCATTGCAACTCCTCACCACCATTGCCGCTGATGGCATCCGACATCAGCTTGTGGTGGGCACCAAAGAGACGATGGCCGGCTTCGTCGCCGGCGCGGCCTAAAAGCTGCGTTGAGTTCACCAAGTCGGTGAAGAGCAGCGTCAGGGTACCTGATTCCGCCATCTCACACCCACGCGGCGCGGCCTGAGGAACCCGGCGATATCAGAGAATCCGCAGCGCGGTTTTTAGCACTCCAGGTTCCGAACCTGGTTGCTCTGAACCCGAGCGGAATAACCGAACGGACGATTCGTCGCCAGGCCATTTGGGATACCTCTCGACCATAACGCGCTCAATGGCCCCTTTGGCGCGCACGATCTAGCTCTATTTAGCTATATCTATCTTGATCGGCGGACTCTTGTCAAATTGTAGTTGTATAGCAACATCTTGTTTAGGATCGTTCGCAAGTAGTCTCTAAATGAGGGCATCGTGCTGACATATGGTCGAGAGGAATCAGTCACGTTGCCGACGTGCTGTCGGTGGCAACTACGCGAATAGTCGGCGAGAACGCGTTAGGACGTCGCCCTTGCAACCGCTTCGCCTGGCGGCCGTCCCGGTAGTTTTTCGAGGCGCCTCAGCCACCCAATCATGCCGATCGCCGTGAATTGCGCCCTGGCGACATCGAGAAATGGTTGCGCGCGTTCGTCATCATCGGTCCTGCCCCGCCGCAGGTACATCAGAGCTTCGTCGAAATCTGAAATCGCGCGTAGCGTCCGCGCACCCTGCTCATCGAGGACCACCCGCGCTTTCGCGAACCACTCCGTCGCTTCATCATAGCGGCCCTGCAGGGCGCATAGCCGGGCCAGCGATAAACGTCCGTCGGAAAGCGGATAACGGAAATCGGGCGCGATGACCTTGGTACGAATGCTTTGTTCGACCACCTCGGCGTAATCGGCCCGATTGAGACGCCACAGCGCCGCCGTTGCCATGCATGCCGTTGCGCAATAAGTCGTTGCCCACGAAGTGCCGCGTTCCAGCGCCGCGGGCAGCATCGCAACCCGCTGCATCGCCGCCTGCACTTGCTCTATGCTGGCCATGGAGTATGCGAGGTAGGCATTGATCATCGCCGCACCCCATTTGCTTTCGGCAGTCGGCCCTTGTATCAGTGCCTGGGAAGCCGCATCGGCCAGGAGCTCCTTCCAGCCTTCGTCAGTTGCGTGACAAAAGTCAGCGCGCGCCGCAACCAGTCCGAGCACTCCGAACCAGGGACCCGCGATTCGCGCGGAGAGCGCCGCGGTTCGATCCAGCGCGGCTCGCGCCGCGGTTAATTCGCCCAATGAGATGTGGCAACGCGCCACCGAGCCCCACCCGCGCATCGCTTTCGCGAAGGCACCGCGACGCTCACAGTCTGCCGCCTCTTGTTGCCACACCGGCAGACTGGCGCGGAAGTCGCCGGCATGCATGAAGAGCGCGGTTGGCGACGGCGATGGATCGTTCAGTATTTCATCGCGCGACAGGAAAATCGGATCGATAGTACGCGCGCGGAGTTGCGCCCTCGGTAATTGCCGCAGCACGTCTTTTAGCGCCTGGTTTTCGGGCGAGTCGGTGCGGATGCCGGGGTTGCTCTCGTCTTCGGCCTCGATTCGATTGATGTCGATTTCGTAGAGGCTTACCCAGGTGATATCGCGCCGCTCGCCGATATGACACAGGCCCTCCCTGGCCAGCTCCCATGCGCCGCGCGTGAGACCGGCATTGAACATCGCACGAGCATTCTGTTCGTAGTATTCGACAGCGGCATCGGCGCCCTCGGCGGCCACTATCAGTTGGCCCGCTTCGAGGACGTTCTTCAGCGCCTCTTCTCCATTCAAGGTCCAGGTCAATGCGAGTCCCAGCCGCGCGAGGAGCCGCCCGCGCCGCGCATCCTGGCGCGGCAGCAGTTCCAGCGCGATGCGTAGAAACGCGGCAACTTCGTCATGTGCGAACGCGGCTTCGGCGTTGTCGGCGGCCGCTAGCGCATACTCCACGCCGCGTTCCGCGCCCGAGGCCGCGGCGCTGCGCCAGAAGTGATACGCGACCTCCGCCGCATGGTCGACCGCCAATTCGCCCCACGCGCGCTCCATCTGTTCGGCAATGCGTCGATGCTGGCGGACTCGGCGCGAGGGATTTTGCTCTTCATACAGCGTGTGACGGATGAGCGCGTGGGTGAAGTCGAAGGTGTCAGCGCGAACTCCCGGCCGCAGGAGTTGAGCCTCGAGTGCCTCATCGAGTGCGGCCAGCGCCGCCTGCTCATCGAGTTCTGCCACCGCCGCCGCGACCTCGAAGTTAAACGCTCCGTTGAAAGCCGCGCCTACGGTAAGCAATCGATTGGCTTCGTCGGACAGGCGCAGCAGGCGCTGCCTGACGACCTCGCGCACGCCTTCCGTCACCCCGAGTTCCAGGCGACCGGCCGGAAGATTCCAACCCTGTCCCTGACTGAGAATCTTGCCCTCTTCGCGCAGATGCAGGAGCACCTCGCGGATGAAAAAGGGATTACCGCCGGTTTCGGCGGTGAGCGCGCTAACTAGCTCCGGGGGTGGCTTCTCGTCACCGATGATTCCAAGCAGATCGGTGACCTCTTCGCTGCCGAGCCCTTTTAACTGGAGCGATTCGGAGTTGCGCAAGCGCCGGATCGCGGTCACTGCGCCCATCAGCGGATGTTTACGATCGACTTCCGCATCGCGATAGGCGCCAATCAGGAGAATTGGGTTGCCGGGAACAAAGTGCGCGACATGACTGAGCATCGCCACCGTCCCCCGGTCGGCCCAATGGAGATCGTCGACCACCACTACCAGTGGCCGCCGCTGCGAGATTTCGATCAACAACTGGCTGACCGCGTCGAACAGCCGGAAGCGCTCTTCATCCTTGTCGACCGCGACCGGCTCGACAATATGTCCCAGGCGATCGCGCAGCGCCGGCGTGATACGCGCGAGAGTGGGGGCGCTGGTCTCGAGGAATTTCAGCTCGTCCGGGTTCGCCTTGCGCGAGTAATCAAGCAGGATTTCAGCAAACGGCCCATACGGACGCTGCCATTCGCCGTCGTAGCATGCGCCGCGAAGCACTATCGCGCCGTGCTCGCGGGCCAGATCGGAAAATTCCTCCAGCATCCGCGTCTTGCCGATGCCGGGCTCACCGAGCAGCATCGCCACCGAACCACGCCCATTGCAGGTCTCTTCCAGTTTGGCCGTCAGCCGCTGGACCTGCGCCTCGCGACCGACGAACGGGGTGCGATTGAGCAGGGCGGCCGCGTCGTTGCGCTCGTAGATAACTTCGCTGGTGCTGACCGGCGCTTCCAGGCCCTTGAGTTGCAGATTGCCGAGGTCGCGGAACTCGAACCCGCGCCGGGCGGCGAGGAAATCCTGGATTAGTTTGCTGCAGAAAATCTGTCCGGCGCCCGCACGATCGCACAGCCGGCGCGCCGTGACTATCGGAGTGCCGAAGTAACCACTCTCGCGCCGCATCGCTTCGCCGGCATGGATCCCGATACGAATCTCGAATCGCGTGTCGGCGGAAGGCCGCCGTGCCGTCTGCTGTACCCTGATGGCGCATCTCACCGCATCCGAGGCCGAGGGAAATGCGGCAAGGATTCCATCGCCCAGCCACTCGAGCTCCTCGCCGCCGTTGGCGGTAACCGCCTGCGTCATCATCTTGTGATGGGCATGGAACAGTCCCTGACCGGCCTCGTCGCCCGCGCTTTGCAAGTGCTGGGTGGATTGCACCAAATCGGTGAACAAGAAGGTTACGATGCCGGACTGCGCCATCGCCGCTACCCCCGCGCCGCGACTTATTGTGGCCAAACCAGGTGGAGTTTGCTGTCTCCCGCCCAGCCACTTTCAGTCAAGTAGCACAGATTCACCTCGTCATGTAACCGCAGGTTGCATGTCGCGCCTGTCTGTTTGACGGTAAATTCGCCGGAATTTCGCTATCAATCTGGTCAGGAGTGCTCAGGATCCCGAACCTTGCGCGGATTGCGAGGATCTCAACTGCGTCCCACCCTGAGTCTTGCCTTGCCGCCCGTGCGCGCACTAGCCTGCGATCACGTTTATCCTTGGAGGACTTCTATCGTGGCCGGTGACATCTACGGAATTTCCGCGAAGCGGATCGACGGCTCAGACGCCACACTTGGCGACTATAAAGGTTCGGTACTGCTGATTGTCAACGTCGCTTCCAAATGCGGCTTGACCCCCCAGTACGCCGAGCTGGAAAAAATCTACGAAACCTATCACGGCAAGGGATTCGAAGTGCTCGGTTTTCCGGCCAACGAATTCGCCGGACAGGAGCCCGGATCGAATCCTGAAATCAAGCAGTTTTGCGAGACCAAGTTCGGCGTGAAGTTTCCCATGTTCGAGAAGATCGTGGTCAAGGGCGAGGGCCAACATCCTCTGTATCGCCATCTGATCAGCTCGGTCCCCAAGGCACAGGGCAAAGCCGACAGCGCGCTACGCAAGACGCTCGATCAGCATGGCCTCGGACCCAAGAATGAAACCGACATCGCGTGGAATTTCGAGAAATTCGTCGTCGATCGCAAGGGTGAGGTGGTCGCGCGGTTCGCGCCCGATATCACACCCACCGATCCGCTGGTAACCGGCGCGATCGAGACGCAGCTCTCGAAGAACGCTTAAGGGATTCTTCCGGCATTTACTTAGGATTTGGGACCGGCCAGTTCGAGGCGCATCGGCACCTCGAACTGGCCGGATGATCTTCATACCACCTGGCCGGTTCGCGCCGCAGTGTACTTCCCCGCATCCACCACGACTTCGCCATTGACGATTACCTTGTCGATCCCGCGGGCATGGCGGATGTAGCGATTGCCGCCGCCCGGAAAATCGTTGACGAATTCCTCGGCGCCGCGCTCGATCCTGTTCGGATCGAACAGCGTCAGGTCGGCGGCCGCGCCCACGGCGATGCGGCCGCGATTCTTGATTCCCCATGCATCGGCAGGTTCGGCCGTGATGCGATGGACCGCGCGCTCGAGGCTGAGTTTGCCGAATTCGCGCACGAAGCGAGCGAGCAGATCGCTGGTGTCGCCGGCGCCGCAGAACTGGGCGACATGGGCACCTGCATCGGAGGCGCCGATATGAATCGATGGATGATCGAGCATCTGCGCGACGATGTCCTTATCGGCATGGATGAAGTCATTGATCTGGAACTCGGTCTGCAGGTCATCGGCGACCGCGATTTCGAGCATCACCTCGGAGATTGGCTTGCCCGTCGTTTTGGCGATCTCGGTAAGGCGGCGGCCTTTGAACTCCTGATTGGACTTGCTGTAGACCTCGCCGACGATCGATCCCCGCAGCAGCAGAGCGAGGCGGCGTTCCGCATCCTCAACCAGCTTCGGACGCGCGTCGCGATCGGCGAAAGCGGCAATCCGCTGCGCAATCGGAAGCTGCATGATCCGATTCCACGAAGGCATGCCATAGAGCAGGAACGAAGTCTCGGACAGCCGGATGTTGATATTGAAACTGCGCGTCATCGTTTGGCCGAAGACCTTGGCGCCGCGCGCGCGTTGCTCATCGAGCTTCTCGAGGTTGCGCTTGTAGAAATCGGGAGCGGCGGGACTATAGATGATCGGCGCGATGGTGCAGAAGACGCCGCTGGCGAGGCTTAGCTCACCCAACTCCTCGATATTCTTGAGTTGTTGCTCAGGATCGATGAGATAGGGAACGGTTTGAAGGGTGCCCCGTCCACTCTTCGCCATCGCTTTGCACAAGGCGATCTTTTCGCGAAGATCGGCCAATCGGCTCGGCACCGGACGGTTATTTTCGTCTATATCAACGTAGGAAGTAGAAAGCCCGATGGCTCCCGCCGCCATCGCTTCTTCGAGGATTTCACACATCTGAGCGATTTCAGCATCGGCCGCAACTCGCTCCTGGCTCTCCGCGCCCATCACGTAGTACCGCAGGGCCGAATGCCCCACCAGCGCGCCTACGTTGATGCCGAGTCCCGGCCGGATGAAATCGAGGTACTGCCCGAAGCTCTCCCATTTGAAGGGTACGCCTGCATCGAAGGTCGGCTCCTTGATGTCCTCGATCTTCCCGAACATCTTGATCAGCTTGCGGCTCGCACCTTCATGCACCGGGGCCAGGCTCAAAGAACAATTCCCAACCACGACAGTCGTCACGCCGTGCTCGAGGCTCGGGGTGGCGAGGCGATCCCAGCATAGCTGCGGATCGAAATGAGTGTGGATATCGATGAATCCGGGACTCAGCACATGGCCGCCCGCATTGATTTCCTTTGCGGCAGTGCCGTCGAATTTTCCAACCGCGGCGATTTTACCATCGGCAACGGCCACATCTGCTTGGAATGCCGGGGCGCCGGTACCATCGACTATTTTTGCGTTGCGAATCGCGAGATCTGCCTGACTCATTTCTGAATTCCTCTCTACCAGATCAATTTTTCTTGAAGCGGCGCTTCAACCAATCGACGATCGTCGCATTAACCGCATCGGGAAATTCCTGTTGAACCCAATGCCCCGCCCGCTCGATATTATGCATCTCCAGATCGGAGCACAGCGCCGGCATCCCAGCGGCCATCCGCGGCGGCAGCGCGCCATCCCATTCGGCCGTGATCATCAGACATGGCAGGGTCAGCTTGGTCACCCCAACTTGCGGATGCTCGCGCGCATTACGATCAATGTTCCGATACCAGTTGATGCCTCCTCGAAAACCAGTCTTCTCATACGCATGTACATAGACGTCAAGCTCTTCGGGAGTAACTATCGGCGCGGTATCGGGTTGGAAATCCTCGATGCGCCGGAACGGATTCATGTCCAGCTCGCCGCTCGCCATCATGCGTTTGAGGGCTTCGGCCGGATCGAGTGGCGAACGCATCAGCCGATCGAAAATCAGCCGCGCCTTGGGATCCATCACGCTCTCGGCGCGACCGGGCTCCTGGAACCATAGGATGTACATCCGTTCGTCGTTGCCGTTGACCAGGGTGCGCATGAACGACGTTTGCGGGAATGGCATGTATGGCGTGCATACTCCGATGACGCCAGCCGTCCGCTCCGGATACAACACCGGCATGGCCCACGCGACGAAGCCGCCCCAGTCGTGACCCACAAAAACCGCACGATCGATCTTCATCGCGTCGAGCAAACCGGCCAAATCTCCCGTCAACTCCGTGAGTCCGTAATCTGAGATCGCAAACGGCGCGCTTGAATCCGCATAGCCGCGTTGATCCGGAGCGATCGCGCGAAAGCCGGCACCGGCCACCGCGGGCAACTGATGGCGCCACGAGTAAGCCAACTCCGGGAATCCATGACAGAAAACGATCGCAGGCCCCTCGCCGGCTTCGTGGACAGTCAGCCTGATCGCAGGCTGATTCGCGCGCGGTGCGAGCTCGACCGAACGGCCTTGGGGCCAGGTGGAAGTGGACATCTTTACCTCGTATTTTCGGTTAGGTGTTGGATGCGGATACTACCGCGGCAGACTGCGCGATGTTAATTGGCGATCTCGGCGGGTGGATACGGCGGCACCTGATCGGCCTCGATCGGAGGCCGCGGCGGCCGCTGCATGATCTCGTTGACCGCCGCGAGGAAATCGGAGTCGGTCATCAGCGATTCGGCGGGACGGTTCAAGTTGATGACGTTGAAGAGCGCCTCCGCGATGACCGGCACCCCTGCCCCCTCGCGCAGGATACGTTCCCATGCTTCCCCACCCATCGCACCTTCCGAACCGTTGGTTTGTCCGAGAGCCTGCCGATCGCGCGCGACCGAGAGACCCCAAGGCTGACGCACAAACTCAGCCTGTCGATTGTAGAAGCTCGCGGGGAAATTGGGATCGGTCGGATCGATTTCGCCGACCAATTTGCCGAGTATCTGAGAACACACCGAAGCGCTCGTCATCCCCTGCGCGTAGACTGGGTTGAATGCGCATACGGCGTCGGCCATCGCGACGAATCCTGCCGGGCCGCTTGATTTCTCGTAATGCTTCCAGATGTTCTGCATCCCCTTGCGATGAAAAATCGCGGAGATCGGCTTCGAGATCGCAAGCGCCTCAGCGACTATCGGCGAGCGCAACCTCCCACATAGCGCGGCGAATGATTCATGATCCGCGGGCAGCGTGCGGCCACCCCATGACGCCAGGGTGAGGAGGAAGCGGTCACCTTCGATCGGCAGGATCAGCGCGACGTAGTAGTCCTCCTCGCGAGTGGGCTTGGTCGAGGGATTGAGAAAAATTCCCTTCCACCACCAGTTGGAGGGTCGCCGTTCGGGCGGCGGCGCCTGGTACCAGCAGGTACTGTAACCGGCCTGCGCGTCGACTACTTCGACCTCTATCTGTGGATAGCCCGCGCCAGTCAGCCATTTCGCGGCGTTAGAGCTGCGTCCACTGCAATCGACCACCAGCTCAGCTTCGATGCGGTCCGCAGAGCTATCATTAGTCTTGCGCGTTTCGACGCCGATGGCTCGGGAAGTATCGCCCGCGGCGAACAGGAGCGTTGTAACCTCAGTTCCCTCGACCAAATGGATACGAGGATTTTTCTTGATGCGATCACGAATCACCGACTCGATTAGAAGCCGACTCGCGAACAACATTTGATGCCCGGTGCGGCGACGCTTAGCCCATCCCTCGGGATTTAGGGTCGCGAGTTCGAGGCCAGCATCCATGTCGAGGCCGCCGCGTTCATGGAGTGAATCATCGAGGCCGGGAAACAGCGCGCTCAGCTCGCGACGGCCGCGATCGAGCAGGCCATGTGGATGGCGGCTCTGGGGCACCCCCTTGCGATGCGCCGCGCCTTCGGGCAACTCGTCGCGCTCGATAAGTGTTACACGTTCGAAGTGATCGGAAAGTACACGCGCCGCGCACATCCCACCGATGCCACTGCCGATTACCACGGCATGGTTCGCTTTCATCTGGTCCTTGTTTGTCGCCGCTGCCTTCCTAGGCCTCGCGCTAACGACGATTTTGAAATTTGGGTTTTCGAACAGCCATCTTTGGTAAATGACCGTTTACCTACGAAAGAAGAGTAATGTACGACCGTTCACGTGTCAATGATTTGCCGGCCCTGCTCAGTCAGCGCCGGCGAGAATCGCCTGCTTCTGCTTTTCGGTGAAAGCGTGAAGCCGCAGCATGTAGTCGAAGCGGACGTGATCGCGTCCGGCGGCGGACATCTTATCGAACCAATCATCTTCCCCCAGCATTTCCCCCAGCCGCGGCGAGTTGCGATGCAACATCTGCACATCGGTCTTCTTGGGCTCGAGGCTGCGCAGGATTCCGCGGTTAAAATGCGCGTGCAGGGTGACCCGGTCGCCCGGCTCGGTGCGATCGCCCTGCCAATGCCACACGCCGTGGGTGAAGAAAACCACCGAACCCTTCGGCATCAGGATCGGCACGCCCTTCTCGCGACCCTCGCCGGGCCGCGGCGGACGGCGCATCTTGTGACTACCGGGCACCAGCCAGGTCGGACCAGATTCCACCCGCCAATCCTCCAGGGCCCAAACACCCACGCCCGTTAGCGCAAATTCGGGATAAGGCTCCGGCACGTGCGCATAGTCGGTATGGACCGGAATGACACCGGGTCCCGGCCCTTTCTTGATGCAACTAAAGCTGGCGATAACAGCGCCGCGCCCGAGCGATGCATCGATGAGCGTCATCAACAACGGGTTTTGGATCAGTTGCTCGAATTCGCGCCCGTGATAGAGCATCCAGTTCATCGAGAAGGTTTGATGGGGCAGCAGCGCGCGCAGGGTCGCGGCGCGTACTTGGTCGGCAAATTGCGGCGAGATGGCGCGCTCGATAATCGTGTAGCCCTGCTCCTCCATCTCGCGAATCTTGCCGGTAAGGCGCTGGCGCGCGGCGCGATGTGCGAGGTCGGGATTCTCGACAGTCCGTCTGCCCATGTGATCGTGCAGGAGCATGAGCAACTCGTTGGCATGCTGACCCTTGAGCGAGCCGCTGACCCGGAGCGCATCCTTGCCGAACATCGTCGCCACCTCGCGACCCATCGAGGCCATCGCTCCCGGGGCCAGCACCCCGACAAATTGCGCGGCGGTCAGCGCGGCCTGGTAGTCGCCCTCGACGATCAAATCCGCGCCGTCGTTGAAACCGCGTGCAACAGCTACGTTCTCGCCGTCATAGCGCATGTTCCAGCTCGCCACATCGCCTTCGAATTTGAGATGTGGCGGCGTATTGGTGAAGCGCTCGCTGACCGAAAAAGGGCGTCCTGCAAACTGCTCTTTGCGATTCTTGCATTCACGGTCGAGGAATTTTTTCGCCTCCTCAAGCCAGGCGTCGGAAAGAAATTCGAACCGGTGCGGCAGCGTGATCATCTTTTCTCCTGCTCTACTCTCGTCAGCGATGCGTCTGCGCGTCAATCAAGGAGAGCATGGCACTATGGAAACAAATTCCGGGCGCGCCCTTCAGCTATGTCGCTATCTGGATGGCGCCCCCTGCGGGATTCGAACCCACGACCCCAGGATTAGGAATCCTGTGCTCTATCCATCTGAGCTAAGGGGGCGCGCCAATAAACCCGAATATTATCAAGCACTTTCGAGTTTCACCAATTCGGGCGCATCATTTCGGCGAGATTAAGTGCCAACTTTTGCCCGCTTTTTTCTATTCCCCCAGAAACTCCAGCGCAAACCGATCAACTGCACTCGTTTCCGCATCCTTGAACCAATACCGACGCTCTGGCTGTTTTCAAACCAAGCTTCGTAATATTTCGGCAACGCAACTTCAAATCCCCTCTCCATCCACTCGTTGTTTCGTCTGACTCTTTGTACATACCAGTTTGGATGCAGCCTCCGGAGTTTCTCGTAAACCGGAACGATCGGCGATAGGTCTTCGCCGTTTTGAATGAAGGCATGGTTCCTCTAGTCAAGGTCCGACGTCGCGAATTCTTTCGAGCCTGGCGCCATTGCTACCAAGTCCCAATCGAACGTCAGTACCGCCGAACGCTCCGAGGTATGGGCCAGCAATCGTTGACCGTTTTTGATAACCAGACTTTCCGCCCGCGAAAACGAGAGGGAAGTTTCGCTTCCGGTCCGATTGCATACGATCAGCGGCAAACCAGTTTCGGCCGAGCGCAATTCCCACTCGCCCTCCGGGCCGTAAAGACCTGGCCCCCACGCGCACGGCGAGAGAAGCAGCTGTGCGCCGGCCGCGTGCAGCTCCGCCGCAATCTCCTTGGTATAGCAATCCGAACAGATCAACATTCCGACCTTCAACCTATTCCATTCGATCGGGGCGATACGCGTGCCCGCGCTAGCCCAAGGCTCCGCGTGGACGTTGACCTTTTGATGACGGCCGACGATCGATCCTTCGGAATCAATCATGAATGTGGAGTTGTAAAGCTTTCCGTTCGTACCTCGCTCGACATGGCTTAGGAAGACAACCGTCTTAAGAGAACGGGCCAGACCGCAAACATGTTCCGTCCAAGCATCCGGGGAAGCATCGATCCAATCGGTACCAATCAATTCAACAAACTGATAACCCGAGATGGACAGTTCCGGCGTGACCACCCAGTCCGCGCCTTGAGCGGCCGCAATCCGAATTCCACGCTCGACGAGCATAGTGTTGAGTTCGAGAGCGCCCGGCTTCAACCCGAGATGGAGTAGTGAAATTCTAAGCTGATTCATGCCGCGGGTATTCACTTCACGGTTATCAGCAGCCGCACGTCGGCTTCCGAATCCACCGCGACGCCATTGTTCATCGCAGCTGAAAAACGCCATTCTCTCAAAGTATCGAGGATTATCTCGTCCAACTCGGAAAAACCGGTGTGCTCGAGCAGTGCAACCGTCACCTTTCCTTCGCGCGAAACCTTGAATCGAGCGACCGCGGTGGCTTGTATCACCTGGTCGCGCAGGTCCTCAGGGATCGAGGGTACCGGGGCGTAGATCGCGCGCGGTCCGTTTCCACCGTTGCCAAAACCGCCTCCCGTCCCGCTTCCCGAGCCCATTCCAATGCCCCCGCCTATTCCTTGTCCCACGCCGCTACCCGATCCGCCGTCTCCCGGGCTAGCTTGCTGTCCCTTAGTCGTCGAAGCCGCCGATGCTGCGGACGGCCCGACTTCTCTCAAGGGATTAGCTTCAGAATTATTTTGCATCTTCGCAATCTTTGATTCCGAAATGGGCGTTAAACGATGTTCCTCGATGGTCTTGGGTTCGACTCGGTGCGAGGGGAGATGAGGCTTTCGTTTTGGCGCCATGATCAGATGCGTGATTGTTGGCGCGGGGGTGGGCCTTGAGACGATCGCGTCCGATTTGCCGCCGCCACCGCCGGCCATTCCTCGCAGCGGAAGGTCGATCAGGGTCACCTGGATTGATGGTCGATCCAAAATGGCCGGGCGCAAAAACTTGCAATAAAGGCCCAATGTGACCAGAAGAACAAAGTGCGTTGCTACACTGGCGGTTGCTACGATCATGAATCGACGGGAGCCGGTGCTTGGCACCCCTGAGCTCCGCAGCGCGTGAGGCTCGATCGCGGTATGGTCCAGCGGCAAAACGCCGCCCATGAGATCACTCACCGCTGGATTTCTCCCTCATCGGTTTCATCGCCCACCTGTGCGGTGCCGGCGAGCGATGAAGCGCCGCAGGTCTCGGTTCGATAACAACGATCTCCATCAACAGAGCCAAGATCGTGATTAACTCCGGTGCGCGCTGCCTTAGTCGATTCGTAGACATTTTGAGCGAACAACTGCTAGTGATACTCAGGCGACATATCAGCGCTATTGCCGCTCAAGGTTTGCACCTTGGCGATGTCCACCGGATGCAATGTGGAGGGTTAGGCATTGCGAGCCGGAGGAATCTTCGGGCGCGCGGAAGAGCGCTCAGAATCTCGTCCGGTTCAGACCTTCACCGTTCCTCACACCCCGGAGGACCGCTGCTCGATTTGTTAGACGGCAGGTTTCCTGACTCCCGGCTTTCCTACGCAAGGTAGGGTATCTACTCGCGACGCCTTCCCACTCCGCCCTGCGGAGCAGTGGTTTGTTGCCGCTTTCGTTCCGGTCACAGTGGCGGGGGCCGCACCGGTATCTCACCGGCTTCCCTCGCCATCCAACAACGCTCGCAATCTCCCAGAAGTCCGGTTTACTGTCAAGGAAGCTAGGTTTGAGCCTCAGGATTCAGTCAAGGAATCCCGAACGGATGCTACGCGTACCGGATTTGTCAGCAGCGAGTTTGAGCGCGCTCTGCAGTGCTCACGTGTCGCTCGCTTGACAGAAATGGATTGTTTCCATAGATTCGCCGCCACTCGGTGTACGGGAAGCCGGTTAAAATCCGGCGCTGCCCCGCAACTGTGAAGGGCGACGACGACCCATATAGCCACTGCGAAAGCGGGAAGGCGGGTCCGAGGGTGACCCCTAAGCCAGGAGACCGACCGAGTGGATCGTAAACGGTTTGCTTTCCGTGGGGAGGGCAGGGTCGGCTTTCAGCGGCGGGTTTCGTAAGTACCTTCGAAGATTCGCTTCCGCAATAGCCAATCTCTCCTATCCGCGGAGTAGCAACTCTACGCGGGTGGAGAATTGTCTATGGCTCGAGCTCGGTTCAGTATTGCAGTCTTACTGGGGTTTACTACTCTGTTTGGCGCCGTCCTGCCGGCACAGGCCCAATCTTCGCCACCAGTGACCAAGCCGGCGGCGTCAGCAATCAGCACTGCTGCGCCAGTCGCGACCTCAACTTCGTCGGCACCGGCGAGCGCCGGCGCGGCCACTCCGAGCTCACAATCACAATCACAAGCTCAACCACAACCTCAAAGCGCGCCGACTAAACTCCCAGACTTGGTCGTAACAGCTACTCGCATTGCGCAACCGATTGGTCAAGTTGGAAATACAGTAACCGTCATCCACGCGCAGCAGATCGAGGACCAAAAAATCCAGCAGACCAGCGATGCGCTTCGCGAAGTTCCGGGAGTCCAGGTCACCCAAAGCGGCGGACCAGGTACGCAAACAGACGTGAGCATTCGCGGCTCTTCTACTTCGCAAGTGCTGACGCTCCTCGATGGCGTCGAAGTGAATACCGGCGGCGCCGGCTCGTTTGATTTCGCCAATCTGACGACAGATAACACCAACCGGATCGAAGTAATTCGGGGAGCGGGCGGCTCGCTATATGGCTCATCGGCGATCGGCGGAGTCATTAACCAAATTACCGACGAGGGCACCGGCAGTCCGCGCTTCAGCCTTCTCTCTGACGGCGGCAATTGGGAGACTCAACGGCAGGTGGCAACGGCGAGCGGCGCGCGTGGCCCGCTCGGATACTCAGGCTCCGTTTCGTACTATTCGACCCAGGGATTCCAACCGGTCAATAGCCAATACGATAATCTGTCGCTTACGTCGCGCCTCGACTATCACCTGACCGAGACAACTACTTTACGTTTCTTCGGTCGCTATACCGGTGCGGATGTGGGCCTGCCCGAATTTTCTAATAGCGATCCCGGAGGGCCGCTCGATCCGACGGCCCATCAGCGCACCGAGTTCATGCTGTTCAAGGGTGAGGTGGAGCAGCATTTTGGCGAGAAACTGATGGTCCGCGTCAACGGCTCGTTTGTTCGCAACGAAATCCGGATCAATAAAGTAGCCAGCCCAGGAATTCCTAACGTCGAGTCCGACGACATCCCGGACGAGATTTGGGCAACTAACGCAGAAGGAATCTATACGTGGTGTCCTGGCTGGGTTTCCTTGATTGGGTTCGATTTCAAAGATCGATGGGGACGGGACGGTGACTTCTCAAACTCATTCTTCGATCCCACCGCCCCACCAACTGCAACTGTGTTCCACGCGAGCCGGCAGGAATATGCTGGCTACGTGCAACAACAGGTGAGCCTGTTCCACGATCACATCCTTGGAACTGGCGGCTTTAGGTACGATGGCAACAGTCAATTCGGCACAGAAATAAGTCCGGCCTGGTCAGTTGCGATCCCATTTCCTGACTATGGCGTTACTCTCCGTGGGAGCTACAGTGAAGGCTTTCAGGCGCCGACGTTCGATGATTTGTATTTTCCGGGGTTTTCCAATCCTAATCTAAAGGCCACCACCTCCAGCGAATATGACGGCTCGATCGAGAAACGCTTGGGCGAACTCGCGGGCATCACCGCTACCTACTTTTCACGGCGCGTACATAATCTGGTCACCGATGGAAATTGCACAATCGGGACCCCCGGCTGTGAATTCGGCGAGCAACCTCAAAATATCGGTCGCGCGGACATGCAGGGCGTTGAGCTCGCGCCCACCGTCCGACCGTTCCCCGGATTCTCGCTCAGCGGCAGTTTCACATGGCTCGACTCGACGCACGTTCCGCTCATCACGGGTCTCCAACCGATTCGAGTTCCCAAGAAATCTGCAGTGGGAGTGGCAGAGTACAAGAAAGCTAATCTCATTCAGGAAGGCGATCAGTTTGTCTCTGCCTTGTCTTATCAGTTTGTAGGTGACCGTGAGGACATAAACGCGCAGACGTTCGCGGACGAAAATCACAGTAACTATCAACTATTCAATCTGACCTTGTCTTACAAACTAGCCGATCTCATGGTGCCTCATTTGAATCATGAAGAAGCCTTCGTTCGAATACAGAACCTATTCGATCGGCACTATTCGCAGACATTTGGCTTCCCGTCGCCTCCAGTTAATTTCGAAGCCGGCCTCAAGCTCGGTTTTCGACCGTGAGAACGTCACGGCCTTCAGCCGCGCGCCGCGTGCGCCCAATGGGCGACGGCTCAAGAAGGATTTAGGAATCCTGTGCTCTATCGATCCGAGCCAAGGGGGCACACCCCAGATCGCGGATTTTTCGAGTCTATAAAGGGTTTATGGCGCACATATGCTGCGGTTTCCCGACTGCTGCAGACAGGCCTGCGCCGGCGTGAGCACCGGCGCCGCCAGGCCGACCAGTTCACTCACTGCCGGAGCGCTTCCCGCGAAATTACTGCAGGCGTTCGCGATGAAAATGTTTCCGGCCGCGTCGATAGCAAGCGCATCGGCGCCGCAGATATTGGCGCCGCCGGGCGAGACGAACGACCCATCTGTGTATTCGCTTGCCGCCGTGACCTCGCTGATTGTGCTGGTAAAATTGCTTACGAACACGTCACCGGCGGAATCCAGCGCCATCGCCGTAGGTTCATCGAATGCGGCTCCTATCGGTGACAGAAATTCACCAGAACGATAGGTGCTGGCGGCGGTAAGTTCGCTGATTCCGCCGCTGAACAGGCCGCTGGTCAGAACGAACACATTCGAGTTCGCATCCAGCTCGATTGAGGACTCCGACGACGCTACGGTCTGGTCATTCGGCGTAGTTAGATCGAAACTCGAACCTGAACGGTACCCGGTCGCCGCGGTTAGCTCACTCACAGTGCTGTCGCAATTCGCCACGAATATGTTGGGAACCAAATCCAGCACTAGCGCGAATGGACAGCTAAGACTCGCGTCGGCTGAAGCGAAGAGAAATCCGGTGCTATAGCTTCCGGACGCCACCAGCTCGCTAACACTGCCACCGGTCTCTCCGTTGTTGGCTACAAACGCATCGCCCGCGGCGTCGAGCGCGATAGACTGTGGGTGATCGAACACCGCCTCTCCACCGGGAGTGATAATGGTAGCGGCAGAATAGGTATTCACCGCGGTCAGCTCGCTGAGTGAGTTGGAATCGCGATTGGTGAGAAAGAGATTGCTATTCGTATCGATCGCGAGGGAGGGGCCATCGTCAACCGCTATACCCGGGTCGAAGCTGGAAGTGGCGGTGTATCCGTTGGCAGCGACCAATTCATTAACCGCGCTCGCGAGGGTTTCGCTATCGAAGCTCACGACGAACGGATTTCCGGCCGAATCGATCGCGAGCGCGTTGTTGGCGCGGTTTAGATCGTTCCCTACTGTCAGCATTAAACCGATCTCGAAGCCGTCGGGCGCCACCGCCAATGCCGGGTCAAAGGGACGCAACGAAATCATCGACTGGACCGCGAATATCGCGTCCACGTTGAGGGTCGGATTGAGCGCGACCGCGTGGATCGCAGCCAGAGTGGTGGCGCTTGTGGGAATGGAAGTGCTGGTGAAAAGAGCGCCGCACGGACTGGAGTCCGGCCCGGTGCTACTGACACATGCGGCAATGATGTCGGCCAGGGTGTTCAGGCGTTCCAGTCCATCGCAGTTTGGAGGCGGCGATTCGGATACACATTGTTCCGAGGTCGGCAGGAAGTTGGAGGAACCACCACTCACCGAGGAGTCCCCGCCCGAGGCAACCTGCGCGAGGTTATAGTAGTTGAGGTAACCGAGGCCGAGCCCGCCGCTATTGGTTGAGGATGCTCCAATCATTTGCCCGCTGGAGTCGATGAATTGCGCCAGCGCCGCCTCGGCCGCGGCGGTGGTCAATTCGTTAATGACAACGGAGGTTGAGGACTCGATATCGCCGCAGGGGCCAATCGGCGCCATCAACCCGATGGCGGGGTTGATTCCCTTTCCGGCATTTCCGCCGACCGCGACGATATAGGTCTCGATTTCATTCGATGGGCACGTATATGAAAGCGTATACGTTCCATCTGAGGCGGTAGCTGCGATGCCGAGCGACGAAGCATTCGAACCATACCCAGTGGTGCCAACCGCGTAGAAGGTGAGCGCGGCGCCCGACACCGGAATTCCGTCGGCCGACACGCTACCGCTGAAAAACGCCCCTGAAGGAGTGGGAGTCGGTGTCGCCGTTCCGTTCTGAGTTGCGGTGGGTGTCGCTCCGTTTTGCACGATGACGTTAATCGCGGCGGTGCCGAGAATCGTGCTATCGGCCGCATAAGCAGTGACCGAGATCCGGCGCGATCCATTGCCGACCGCGATTGAATTCCAGTTGATAGTCGAAGGGGGCGTCGACGCCAGGTAAGCGCTGTCGATATAGACGTTGGCGAAAGCAACAGTCCCCGCGGCCGACACGGTGATCGAAACCGTGCCTGATACCATCGCACCAGCGAGCGGTGCGTTAATCGAGACGGTCGCCGTCGCGGTCGGCGTAGGAGTGACGGTTACCGTCGGGGTCGGGGTGATGGTGGGCGTCCGCGTTCGGGTCGGGGTGACGGTCGGCGTCGACGTGGAGGTCGCCGTCAGCGTCGCGGTTTGCGTAACGGTCCGGGTGGGCGTCGTGCTGACTGTCGCGGTTGGAGTTGGAGTAGCCGTGGACGTCCGGGTTGCCGTCGGCGATGCGGTGGGCGTCGGAGGCACACCCTTGGCCGCGCCCTTCAAGCCCACCGAGACGACGGCCTTGCCCTTGCTCGCATCGCTACTAACCAGGATCGAGCCATGGAAAGTTCCGTCGGCGCCCGGCGCGAATAGCACACTAATCACCACTGGGGACGACTTCGGCGCGAGGATCGACTGACCCGCGCCGCGCGTAATCGTAAAATCAGCGGTAACGGTGTTGCTGATCGTTACGGTCAGCGACTCGGTGCCGGTGTTTTCAACCGAAAAGCTCGCGCCTTCGGTGACAGGCGTCTTGCCGAAAGTTATCTGTTTAAAGCTGAGACTGGCCGGCGCGATCTTCATCCGGCTGAACGGCGTCGGAGTCTTCTTCGCTTGCGGTTCGACATCCTGAACCGCCGCCCGGGTTGACGTGCTCACCATTAACGCGATCGCTAGAAGAAGAACCGAAGTTGTGGCTCCCGGAGCCTTAGCGGCTTTACTACTCATTGCGCTGGCCCCTCTGAAAAAGGTGACGATAAGAAATACCGGCCTTCCCTTTGTCGACGCCTGCTCTGCCGGGATTATGTTAACGAAGGGTCACTATATGACGACTGCCAGCAGCAGTCCACAGAATTTGTCAGCCGCGAATCCCCGGCTATTGCACCTGACTGATGCGGTATCGAAATCGTTTGTGGTGGAACCTGCGGAAGGAGGAAGTATGTGGAGTGCCGCACCTCACTTCAAGCTGGACAGCGACTTTGTCGATCTCGGGGAAATTGCCGGCGCGATGGGGATTCGCGTTCATATTCGCGGCGATACCCGGAATCGCGAGACCTCCGCAATTCCGGCGCTCCGCCCCGGTGCCGGCCAGCGAAATCGAACTGGCGGCTTTTGGCTTTTTCGCGCTGCTGATTTTCGGGATCTTGCTCGCGGTGATTTGGCATCACTTCAACGCGCGACGATCCAAGGCGAGCTGAGTTCCTCGACTGATTGATCTTACTTGAGCGTTTCGGTGAACAAGGCGGTGAGCTTTTCGAAGGCGCGTTCCGCCTGCGCCTGGTTGTAGACCGGCCCGCCCGGAACCGTCCATCCGTGAAATGCTCCTTCGTAGACCTCGCTTTGATACTTGCCTTTCCACGCATCGAGCGCGAGGTCGAGCTTCTTGATCGCATCCGCCGGCATACTCTGATCATTGGTCGCATGCCCGAAGTACAGCCGTGCCTTGATGCGCGGTAACACTAGATGCGGACTGCTGGGAGCGCCGGTGAAAAGCCCACCGCCATGGAATGATGCGGCCGCGCCGATTTGATCGGGGCGCACCGCGGCGGTACGCATCGCCATCGAGCCCGTGAAGCAGTAGCCGACCACGCCCATCGCGCCTTGCGCAACGCCCTCCTGTTTGGCGAGGAAATCAACATAGGCCGCGCCGTCACGTTCCATCGCGTCGGGAGTCATCGGTCCCGCCAGCTCGGCGAACCGCTTCATGGTGCGCTCCTCACCCATCGTAGGCGTGAAGTCGAACATCGGCGGCCGTCCGGTCCGATAGAACACGTTCGGAATGAGCACGGTGAAACCTTTTTCTGCCAGCCGCCGCGCCATGTTGCGATGGTCCGGGCGAATGCCGCCAATATCAGTCAGGTGGATAACGCCCGGCTTCCGGGTCCCATTCTCTTCACGATAAAGAAACCCATCGGAAGTTCCGTCCGCGGTGCGAATCTCAACGGCTTGCTCAATCATCGTCGCCTCCTGATCCGTATCGAGAGAGACCTCGAATGCCTAAAACACCAGCGCGAGGACATTGATCCTCGCTCTCTGGTTTACCAATACTTCGGGCTTTTGAAAAAGCCTCAGTTCGCGTATGCGTACGTCCCGCCCTTCTCGAGCGCCTTCTTGTATGCGGGACGTTCATGCAGCCGTTTGGTCCATGCATCGAGGTTCGGGTATTGCGCACGCAGGCCAAATACCCCCGCCACCTCGCCGACAAAGCTCATCTGGATGTCCGCCCCGCTCAGATCATTCCCGACCAGGAACTGCCGCCCCGCCAGCGAACCGTTGATGTATCCGAGATGGTTCGCGATTTCGCTGTCGATGCGCGGCTTCAGCGGCGCGCCCGCTTCGCCGAGCCTGCCCACGTAAAGGTTGAGCATCAGCGGCAGCATCGCCGAGCCCTCCGCGTACTGCAACCACTGCTGGTATTGATCATACTCCGGCGTCTCAACGCCCGGTTGCAGCCGCCCTTTGCCATAGTGCCGAATGAGGTAGTCGATTATCGCGCCCGACTCGATGACGGTCTGATTGCCATCGGTGATGACCGGCGACTTGCCCAGCGGATGCACCTGCTTCAATTCCGGCGGCGCCAGATTGGTTTGCGGATCGCGCTGATAACGCTTGATTTCGTAGGGAACCGCGAGCTCCTCGAGCAACCATAGGACGCGCTGCGAGCGCGAGTTGTTAAGATGATGAACGACGATCATGGTCTCCTCCGTGCCCAACAGGAATCTCGATATAAGGACGCGCCGCCATCGCGAAGTCAATTCGTAATTTTTGCGCAATCCGGTTCATTTGTATCTCGGCCGCGTTGAGCACAGATTTACTATTCGAATGCATTCCCTGATGAATCGACCGATTTTTTTGAGGGGCTGCGCGACCTCGATCGCGATGATAATCATTTTCGTGGCGCAATTATCGTCGGCGCAGGAGACCGTTGGCGTGATCGCCAAAGTCATCGGCAATGCAAAGCTCGAGCGCGGCGCAAAGGAATTCGATGCCGCCGTGGCGATGCCGGTCGCGATTGGCGACAAGCTTCGCACGATGAAGAATTCGCAGGTCTCCGTGACCTTCCGCGACGGGAGCAGCGCAGAACTCGGCGAATCGAGCTACCTCACCATCGATCGCTATGCGCTCTCCGGCTCGACGCGGACCGCCGGACTGCTCGCGCTTTGGGCCGGACGTCTGCGTACCATCGTCAAGGTGGCGACCGGCCGCGAGCCGAGCTTCGAGGTCCACACGCCCAATGCGGTGGTCGCGGTGCGCGGTACCGATTTCGAAACCGCATTCATCGACAATCGCCCCTGCCCCGAGGATCGCAGCTGTATGCGCTATACGACGGTCGGTGTCTCCAGAGGCATCGTCGCGGTCAGCAATCCTTCGAATCCGGCGCCGCCGACCGAGGTGCGCGAGGGTTACGAGACGACGGTCGCATGCGAATCAGCGGCTACCTCGCCGGCGCCGCTGGGAATGGAAGACCTCGGCGCACCGGGCTATCACTGAAAGTGGACGCCATGGTGGCGCTCGTTGGGGGGGACGGCGCCATCCTCGTTTTGCTCTTCCTGACATGCTGGAGCCTGGGCCGGATACTGACGGTCTCCATTTCCATGCCGGACCGCTTGGAACGTATTGCGATTTCCTCGATTGTCGGACTTGGGACGGCCGCTCAGGTTCTCGACCTTTTCGGGCTGGCAGGAATCCTGACCCGCCACGTCGTGCTGACCTTCTACGGCCTGGTGCTGGCCATAGGAGGGGTCGTCCTGACGTTTCGAGCAAGCATCGCAAGACAGGTACTGCTTGAGTCGACGACGGCGTGGCGGCGCGCGCTGATCATTTCGGGCCTGGCTCTGGGCGCCTTCCTTCCACTATTAGTCTTAGCCTGCTATCCGCCGGTGGGCTTCGATGAGACACTTTACCACCTGCCCTCGCACGCGCCTTTGCCCTAACCGGCGCGTTGCCGATGGTGCCTCAGCTTTGAGTTCCCGTGTTTCCACCCCTGACGGAGCTGCTGTTTGCCGCGATGCTTCTCCTCTTCGATGATCGCGCGACTCATCTGGTGTCGCTGCTTTCGGTGATTCTGACCACGATGCTTCTTGTCGTTTGGGGCAAAAGGAATCGTCGTGGATAGCAGGCGTCCTCGCGGGATCTCTATTCCTTGGCAACCCGATAGTTAGCCAACTTTCGACGACCGCCTATGTCGAACCCACCCTCACTTTGTTCGTGACCGCGGCATTCTATTCCGCCTCACGCTATGGGACGGATCGATCGCCCGGATGGATAGTGCTGGCCGCTTTCTTTTCCGCCACCGCGGCCGGAACGAAGTACCTCGGCCTGTTCTTTGTTCCTACTGCGCTCGTCGTGCTGATGGTCTCCTCTTCGGCGCGGGAACGCTCGTCGAGGTTGCGGGCGTTCGCGCTCTTTTGCGCAGTCGCCCTCCTCACGATCTTGCCGGTTTATGCGCGGATAACCTACTACACCGGTAACCCGCTGTTTCCTTTTCTCCCGCGCATCTTTGGATCGACGCTATGGGATCCGGTTCCGTCGCCGTATGCGACCATTGCCGCAAAGCTCATGGCGACCATCACGCTACCGTGGACCGCGGTCTTCACACCGGCCGCCGTGGGTAGACAAGCACCATTGTCGCCGTTCGTTCTTTTGCTTCTGCCTCTTATGCTGTTCGCACCAATCAAAAGATCGATGCGACCGATTCTGATAGCGTGCCTGATTTTCGCCTTCGCGGTGCCTCCGGACGCGCGCTACCTGGTGGTGATTTTGCCGATTGTATGCGTGGCGTTATCCTTGGCGTTCGAGTGGGTTTCGCAATCGGTGTTCTTCGCCACGCGCTTACGAACGTTGGAAAGTCTCTCGGTGGCGATTTGTTGCGGCGTTATGCTGCTTCCCGGATGGCTCTATGTTAACCGCGCGATCGTCAAACGCGGGATGCCTCCGGTTGGAGAAGCGCAGCGCGATGCCTTTCTGGAGCGGCAGTTTCCCGTGTATCGCGCGATCGAGTGCCTCAACCGAACGCACGGCAGGCGCTTCACGGTCTACGCGGTGCACGCCGAAAACATGATGTATTGGGCCGACGGTATTTTACTGGGAGATTGGAGCGGTCCGGCCAGCTTCGGCAGAGTCCTTCCGCTCGCGACCGACCCGCCGCGATTGTTCTGCAAGCTTCGCGCGCTCGGCGCCGACTATCTGCTGGTGACCAAGGGTCATGATGACTTTGCCCCCGCGGTCGAGCGTCCCGAATTCGCCATCCGCTTCCGATCTATATATGAAGACAAGACCTCGGTAGTTTTCGCGCTATCGTCCACCAATCACGGTTGCCCCAGCACCGCTCAGAAGTGAGAGTGCGCGCCAATCGTTTCAGGACCTATGCTTTTGGAGGGTCACTGCTCACTTGCGGTCTGTGGACCGATTTTCTGCGCGATGACTCAGGCTTGGGGGGCCTGGCGGCTTTTGCCATCGAATTACGGAATTTCTTTACCGATTTCATTAACGCAAAGATCTGTGCGCTGGCGAGCAGGATCAGGATTGGTTCAGGTCCGACCGCCACGTCGCTTGCGATCATTCCCGATTCGTCGATCAAATATCCAATCGGGGTCGCGAACCTCGCATAGCGCCGCGAGATCTCCCACCGCTTCTGCATCGCGACCGGAAAACTAACTGGCGCGACCGCGAATTCCGCCGCGATCGCATCGATATCGCCGCGACTGATGGCCAACACTTCGATGTCCGGTGCGCGCTCGTTCAATGCGTCAAGTTCCGGCATTAGCGCACGACAGGGCCCGCACTTGGGATCCGAAAACACCAGCATCAGACGCCGCCCGCGATAGTCCTCCAGCGCAATCTCACCGCCGCCCAATAGCGGAAGCTTGAAAGCCGGCGCCGTCACACCTCTGGTTAGCCCGGATCGATTGATGCGGCTGTCCGCAAGTGGACGATTGCCCTTATATTGGCGAGAAGTTCCGTTTTTCATTGCGCTATGTCGTGGCCCGTTCGGTCAGGATATCGCGATTTCAGATGCGGCCCAATCCAGATGTCTCAAATCCGGGGAGAACGTCTATTTCGCGGCTTTATCAGCCTTGAAATAGTCGCCGCCCTTGGCGCGGGCGTCATCGGTGCCCCACTGCACTTCCTGCACGACCTTCCGCATCTGCGGGATGTGTTTCGAACAATGCATATAGGCTTCTTCGACGGAAACGATCACCCATCGCTCCAGATTGCCCGGATCCTTGCCGATAAGGTCTTTGAGTATTGAATCACTCAGCACCGCATCGGCAGCCGAACGCTCCGACGCGAAGGACAAGAATTCGGCGTGCTCGACGATACGTGCGCTGCCATTCACATGCAGACCGATCCGGTCCTGAGCGAAGTCGATGAACATCAATCCGACGTGAGGATTTTCCGAAATATTTCCCATGCTCGACATCACCCCGTTGCCGCGGAACTCCGGATACGCCAGCGTTCGCTCATCGAGCACCTTCACGAAGTTGGCATGCCCGGCGCGAAATGAGGCATCGGCGTTACCGTGACTGTCTGCGGTTCCGACGAACATCATTTCCTGACGCGCGATGAACTCACGCATTTCAGGATTGAGGTGTTCGAGCACTCGATGCTTGTAGAACGCGAGCGCCTGCATGCTCTTGCCATACTTCGCTTGCAGCTCATGCTCGCCTTCCGAGCCCGGCAGCTCCTCGGGCTCCCCTGCCGCTGCCCCATTTTGTCCGCCACACGCCCAGTCGACGATCTCGCGGACCATCGAATCGCAGGATCCGCACGCGAGCCCGGCGCGGGTCGCTGCCTGCACCTCCTCGATGGTGCGCCGTCCGCTCTTGATGCATTCGAGGATGGCGCCCTTGCTGATCGCCTCGCAGTTGCAGATCTGCGCGTCGAGTGGGATTTGATCGAGTGTTACGCGTTTGGGCGCCGAGCCTACATCGAAGAGCAAGTTGATGCGTTCCGGCGGGAGCGGTGAATTGCTCTCGAAGGCGTGCAGCAGATTTGCGGCCCTGCCGTTGTCACCCAGCAGGATGGCTCCGACGAGCTTGCTGTCGCGAATCACCAGCTTCTTATAGGTTCCGCGCCGCAACTCCGCGAACTGCACCACTTCGTCTTGCTGCTCGACCGGGTCGATGAGCCCCATCGATGCCAGCTCGACACCCGCCACTTTGAGTCGCGTGGCGACCTTCGAACCATGATACGCGGCTTCGGCATTGGCGCCGGTAATATGGTCCGCCAGAACCTTGACCTGTTCCCAGATCGGCGCGACGAGGCCATAGGTCTGCCCGCGATGCTGTACGCATTCGCCAACCGCGTAGATGCGAGGGTCATCGATGGTACGCATCTGGTTGTCGACGACGATTGCGCGTTCGACGGTGAGGCCGGCCTGGCTGGCGAGTTCCGCGTTGGGTTTGATGCCGGTGGCGAACACGATCAGATCGCATTCGAGAGCGGTGCCGTCTTTGAATTCGAGTCCGCTGACCCGGTCGTCGCCCAGAATCGTGCGAGTATCGGCGCCGACATGGACCCGCATCCCCATCGCTTCCATGGACGCTTTCAAGATCGCTCCGGCGCCAGGGTCGAGCTGCTGATTCATCAGATGCGGAGAACGATGGATGACGTGGACCTCGAGGCCGAAGTGTTGCAAGCCGTGCGCGCATTCGAGTCCGAGCAAACCGCCGCCAATCACCGCAGCGCGCCGCTTCCCGCTCGCGTACTCCGCCATGCGATGGCAATCTTCGAGCGAGCGAAACCCGAAGATGCCGGGCTTCATGCTTCCGTCACTCAGAGTCAAGCCCGGCACCGGAGGAATGAAGGAGCGGCTGCCGGTTGCGATGATCAGGTTGTCGTAGGGCTCGTCGGAGCCATCGGCGCCGAGCACGCGGCGGGCAAAGCGAAAGATGCGGCTAGCGCGAATCCCCGCATGCAGCCGGATGCCATTGCGCTGGTACCAGGCAAGGGGATTGAGCTCGATCTCACTCGCCTGCTGCGATCCGTCGAGCACTGCCGACAGCATGATGCGATTGTAGTTGCCGGTGGGTTCGGCCCCGAACATCGCGATGTTGAACATCTCGGCGCCGCCGCGCGTCAGGATCTCTTCGACAGTGCGTGCGCCCGACATGCCATTACCGATGACGACCAGATTACGCCGCGTGGATTTGGTGGGCATCGCTCAAACCTCCACGAGGCCGAGATCAATCATAACTTTGGCAGCGAGGCCCTCGGGCGCCGCGACCAGCAGCTCGATGACGCTGTCGGGCAGAATATCGTCATGGACCGCGTGCGGCACATGAATCCCGCTCTTGGCGCCGCATGGGAACAACCGAATCGGTTTACCGTCGCGTTCGACCACCACGTAGAGCAATTCCGCGGTCGGGTTGCCGAGCCGGCAATAGGTGACGTGGGTATGTTTGTCGGAGGGAACCCGATAGATCACCTTGGGCTCGAAGCTAACCGGTACTTCGAGTCCACGGCCTTCGAACGCGAACATCCCCTGTATATATCTGTGCTGCTCGAACATAAGCCCCCCTCAGTCCTCTGCGATGATGACGATTGCACGTCGTCCTGATCGCTCAAATCTCGACCAGGCCCATATCGATCATTATTTTCGCTTTGAGCCCTTTGGGCGCCGCGATCACCAATTCGAGCGTGCTGCCGGGCAGGATATCGTCGATGATGGCCAGCGGCACGTGAATCCCGCTCTCGCGGCCGCAGGGAAACATGCGCATCGGTTCACCGTCACGCTGCAGGACCAGGTAGAGGAATTTCGGCGATGGGTTGCCGATGCGGCAATAGATGAGTTGCGCGCGTTTGTCCGAGGGGACTTGATAAACCACCTTGGGCTCCAGGCTGACCGGAGTTTCCAGCCCGCGCCCTCGAAACGCGAACATCCCCTGAAAGAATTTGTGCTCCTCGAACATAGTCCCCCCCGAAACGTAACCCCATTCGGCGAAATACTATCAAATCGGGAATTCGGGAACGAAGCTGATTTCGAAAGCCCAATTTGTCACCGACGCGCCGTTATAGAACGATAAAGTAGCGAAATACACCAATTGGTTGAATTTCGCTGCTACAAGTTGTAGGTCCCTCGCGGATTGTGCCGCCGTTACAGAGTCATCCGCCAGTTGAGGGCTAGATGCGCAAAGGAATTGTTTGTGGATGGATCGTCGCTTTGACGATGCTGGTTACGCTGGGTTCCTCCGCGGTCAGCCTCGCCAATACGATTACGGTAACCTCGCTCAACGATCCCAGCGACGAGGGATTCTGCACCCTTCACGACGCGATCGTATCCGCAAACAGCGCGAACAATATCGGGGTCAAAACGGACGCCAGGGTGGCAGCGGCAACGACATCATCAATTTTGATGTGTCGAGTACGATTACTTTGGCAGCTACGCTGCCCACTATCGTTAACACCTTGATCATCGACGGAGTCGGACAATCCATCACGGTCAATGGTAACGCGCAGACGGTAATGGAGGTGGCTTCGACCGCGACGGCGAGCCTCCGCAACCTGACCATCAGCGGCGGCAACGGCAGCGGAACTGCCGGGGTCTTCAATAACGGAACCTTGAACGTCACCGATTGCACACTGTCCGGCAACAGTGGATCCTCCGGTGCGATTAACAATCAGCCCAGTAGTATTTTGACCGTCATTAACTCAACCTTCTCGAGCAACTCGATCGGAATCGACAATATCGGCTCTGCGGCAGTCACTAACAGCACATTTTCCGGCAACGGGAACGGAACTCTCGCTAGCGCCCCCGGTACAATCTCATTTCGCAGCACAATCTTCGCCTCGAGTCGCTGCCTTGGCCCGACTGGCGCAATTGTCGACGACGGCTACAACATTTCCAGTGACAATAGCTGCGGCTTCAGCGGGACCAGCAAATTCAATACCGATCCCAAGCTTTCCTCGGCAGGGCTGGCCAACAATGGCGGGCCAACCGAGACCATCGCGCTCGCCCCCGGAAGCCCGGCGATCGATGCCATCCCTTTCGCGTAGTGCACCGATCAGGCGATGCCGCCCAATCAAATCACCACCGATCAGCGTGGCCTTCCGCGCCCCGATCCCGAGGACGGGCCGACCGGTCCCTGCGACATCGGCGCGTATGAGTTCCAGGACAGCCAAGGCCTCAGCGGAGTGGTGGCCGATCAGCCCGGCGCCTCGCTGTTGTTGCCCTACTTTGAAGTTGATCTGAGCAACAGCACACCGGCGGCGGATACCACCGTTGTCTCCGTCACGAACACCTCGGCCACCGCGATCATCAGCCATTGGGTGATCTGGACCGACCTCGGCGTACCCGCACTCGAGTTCAACGTCTACCTCACCGGATATGATCTGTCCGGGTCAACCTGCAGCAGTTGCTGTTGACCGGCAACATGCCGCAGACTGCTAGCGCGGGTCAGGATCCGACCGATACCATCAGCCCCAAGGGGCAGCTCTCGCAGGATATCAACTTCGCGAGTTGCAACGGCCAATTGCCTTACCCGCCATTACCAGTCGCACAGTTGGCAGGCATTCAGGCGGCTTTGACCGGCCACGCGTCGGTCAACTACGGGACCAATCGATGCGGCGCGGTTAACCACGGTGATAACCTCGCGCGTGGCTACATCACCATTGACACGGTCGGCAACTGCACCGTCAGGTTCCCCGGTGAACCGGGATACTTCGGCGAGAGTTTCAGCGGCGATGCCGTCAATCAGAATGTTCTCACCGGTGACGCCTTTTACCTCAACCCAGCGAAGAATCACGCTTTCTCGATGCCGTTGGTTTCGCTGGCCGCGAACCAGATCGATCCAGCATTGAATGTGACCGGCGACTACACCTTCTATGGGACCTACGACAACTTTACCGCGATCGACAATCGGCAGCCGACCTCGACCAACTTCATCAATCGTTACGTCAACGCCGGCAGCCCGCAAGGTTCGAATTACGTCAACCAGGGCAGCCAGGTCATCGTGTGGCGTGACTCGAAGATTAGCGGAGTAACCAGCCCGCTGGGATTCACCTGCGGAACCCCGCCCTCATGGTATCCGCTCGGGCAGGAAGGCCTTCTGGCCTTCAACGAGCAGGAAGATGTCCAGGCGCCCGCGGTCCCCAATCCGTTTCCGGCACAGACGCAGAAGGTCCGCTCGCCGGCGCGACGGTTCCGATCACCTTTCCGGAAGGGTTGCTGTGGCTGGATCTGAACACCAGGGTGAGTGGTCAGTCCATGAACCTCGCCGATCAGGCGGCTGCGCAAGCGTGGGTGATCCCGGTCTTCGATCAGGGAGTTGGTGGTGGCGGAAACAACCCCACCGCCAGTTGGGAGATGGGCGAGCAATCGATTCTGCTCGACTCGGCCGAGAACGCTATGCACACGATTCCGGAGCCCCCGATGCAATCGCGACGATAAACGGGCGGCCGGGTTCGATACTCCGGGCGCTTTTTTCGCAACCGGAGCAATTGGGACGTCGACTCATTCGCGACCGCAGCACGATTTCGCTCTAATATTGCATCATGATGATGATGCGCCGCGCGATCCTGCTCGCGATTCTCCCGCTTGCGCTGGCGGCTCCCGCGTACGCGGCCCCGTACTCTGATTTTTTCACCAGCGCTAATCCCGAGCATCTGAGCCTTACGATGTTCGCCGCCGGTATCGGCGCCGAAAGTAAGTACGCCGCCACGCACGAGGGCTTCGAGCTGGAACAAACTCTCACTCCTTATGTCAGCGCGGTCGGACGCGTGGCAGGCTATCAAGGCTATCAAGGCGACGGATGGGACTGGCCCGGCAGTGGGCATGAATCCCGTCCGCGCAACTTCGGCGTGCTGCTGGGCGGGCTCGACTTCCTGCCCTTCCAGGGAACCTCGTTCAAGATGCTCGGCGGCAGCGATGTCGGTGACAGCGATCGCGCGCGTATCGAGGGCGACTTCTCCAGCTGGCTATGGTTGCACAGCCGCCATCCCATCAACCTGGCCTTCATCGGCGATCATTTTTACAACAATGGGCTGAGCAGCGGCGCCATCGATATCCGCGACGTCGTGTCATCCTCGCGCGAAACGATTTGGTTGATAGGCGCAGGCGGGCAGCTATGGGGCGGCGGCCCGGAGCCTCACCTGATGAAGGAGTTCGGGCCCGACCTCGGCATCGTGTTGCGCGAATGGAAGCTCAGCCTCGATTTTCAGGCCGGGTACGGTAACAACCACGGCTATGGCACCCTCGCCGTCTCCCGGCATTTCGGCTGGGACGAGGAGTAGTAACCAGTACCTTCAAACTTCGCCGTTTAGCCCGGTATCCCAGTAGGTGCGAGGATCCGCCTGAGAAAAGATTCTCCGTTTTGGGCTATCTCTGAACTGCGGGGCAATATCGCCATCCGCACGATCAGGATTGAGACCATTGCCACAACAGTTCCAGAGATGACATCGACGAGATAGTGATGTCCTGCAAACGGAATCGACACCAACATGAATGCGTTCAGAACAGCCACCGGAATGAAGCTTCGCATCGGCGGCCGATGAGCATAGACCAGGAAAACCGCCATCACGGTATGGTACGAGGGGAACGCCACCACGCCCCTCATATCGGTGATCGCGAAGCGCGAGAGGGTACCCGCACGGATGCTGGCCAGGACTGCCGACCAAGCCGGCATCTCTTTAATGTAGGGACCCAGCGCGGGAAAAATTCCAGACAGCGAGGTCGTCGCCAAGGCCGAGACCATCGCGACCCAGAGCAGCTCGCGATTGCGGTCAGTACGACCAATCGCCGCGAAGAATCCGATCGAGGCCAGCACTTGAAAGAAGATACTGTTGTATGCGTAGTGGAGCAGATACGCGAAGCGCGGATGAGATTGGATGAAATGCAGGCCCGCGGCCCAATTAAACCCGAGCGCCGCATCCGCGCGCGCGAAGCTGACATCCCACATCGGAAATCCCAGCGTCGCGACCATATAGCTGTAAAGGTTGATCGCCAACGCCAGCGACTCCCATAGCACCACGTAGTTTGCGATGTCTGAAAGCCATTGCACACGTCCGGTGAATTCGAAAAAGATTCCCACCGACGCGATCATGGCGAGCCCACATAGCATGGGAGAAATTCCTATAACCGTGAATCCTACGCGTCTGCACCATACCCAATCGATCGCGGCGACCATCGCGAGTAGCGCCCAGGCTTTCAGGATCGAATCGAGATCGTTGGGAAATACTTTTGATTGACCGATCTTCGCTTCAGGCGCGCCCGAAGCAATCAGCCCGAGATCTGATCGGCTCCGGCCGACGAGCGATTCGACATGCCGAGGTGAACCTTCAAGAGTAAGTACCGCCGTAGCTGTATGGTCGACTGGATTGCGCAACGGGACTGCCTGCCTCCCCCATTTTCTGGAAACCAAAGGATAGCAAGCAAGCGACGAGCCACATTCTCGTCGGCAAAAAGAGCAGTTGGCGCGGGTCGTGAGCGACTTGCAATTGGCGTTGACCGGGATCCTGTTGCAGTAACGCAACAGCCTCCCGCCAAAGACCATCGAGCATCGCGGCGGTAGACCCGCCACGCGAAGGAGCGCGAGCGCCGAGACTACTTGCGAATTGGCAAGCGTGTCTTTGCGCCGCGCCGTCATTTCTGCGGCGAGGAGGTGCTCTGGGCCGTCAACCGTTCCCGATCAATAAATCCGGTCTTGCCATATTTCGCGACCGAGGCTTCGATCTCCTTGATCAACTCGTCCGCCGGCTTGTCGAGATCGATGCGCACGCCGTATGGCTGTTTCGCCTGCAAGCCCGTGTTCCAGTAAGTCTCGATGCGATTGCCCTCGGGATCGAACACATACACACCAACCGCATTGCCATGCGAAATGATCATGTCGAATTTGACCCCGTGCTCCTTGAAGCGCCGATAGTAGCCGATTACATCGTCGAGGCTGTTGCATCGAAACGAGAGCTGCTGCACCAGCCGCGCGTCGGCGGCAGCATTACGCCCGCGGCATAGCAACAGCTCGTGGTGTTCGACCTCGGGCTGCGCGCTCATGAACACCATGCCGAGACCGGGGTCCTCGTCGGTGACGGTCAGCCCGATGATATCGCGATAGAAGGCCTTCTCTATTTCAAGGTCATGAACATGGAGTCCGACATGACCGAGTCTGGCGACTGATGGTGTTGGCATGGATGGATCCTCCTCGCGCCTGCTGGTCATCCTATACGCCCGATCTTCGACCACGGCCAGCCTCTCGTCGACCCTCATTTATAGATTTACGCAGCGCCGAGAGGTTAACTATGATGAAACTTTTTTGCTAACCATTGGCTACTATCGTCCGGCCGATGAAAATCAGAGATCTAATCGGATCAATCGAAAAGGATGGATGGTTTCTCGTCGTTACGCGCGGGAGCCATCGTCAGTACAAACATCCCGTCAAACCGGGACGGGTAACTATCGCCGGACATCCCTCTGATGAAGTGCATCCCAAGACCCTGCGGAGTATCCTGAAACAAGCGCAGATTTCGGAGAATTGAAATGCGTTACGCGATCGTAATCGAACATGGCAAAGCCAACCTTTCTGCTTACGTCCCGGACCTTCCTGGATGCATCACAACTGGCCAAACCGTCGAGGAAGTGGTTCGGAACATGCGGCACGCGATCGAGCTCCACTTGGACGGGATCCGCGAAGATGGCCTGCCCATACCTGAGCCCAGCAGCTCGGTGGAATATGTCGATATTGCACCTGCCGACTAGAGGAAATTACCAAACGAAGCCAAATAGTGCGCGCCGTTGCTCATTTTTTGTTTTTGTGGAGTCCAGTTCCGCAAGTTTTGGCGAATAATCGGTGCTAACCAGATGTGCGAAAACAAACCCACTGAGCGCGGAGACGAGAAGAGGGATCTCGCGGCGCCGGCAAACCGGATCGTATCGGAAAATTACTAAACGAAGCCAAATAACCCTTATGAATGCTCGATTCTCACCCTGAGATCATCTGAAAGACGCGGGGTGGGAGCCGATAAAAACGTTGCAGTAGTCTCATACAAAAGCACAAAAAACAAACCCACCGCGGGCATCAGCGGGCGGTGGTCCTGAGCGCGGTGCGAAAGACCTCTGCAGTCGCGATCTAAAAAGTGAAGAAACAAACCCACTTTATGCTTATAAATGCTCGACTTTTTCGCGCCGACCGCGCTTCCGTGCTGGCGCGCGCACGGCCGATGCGACTACTGTTAGCTACCCTCGTTGGTGAGGGCATTAGATAATAGGTGGAGAGCTTCCCAGATGGCTGACAATAGACTGCGCCCCAATTCCAGTGTGCTGGTCGATGGACCTTCGCGGGCGCCCGCGCGCGCGATGTTCAAGGCGGTCGGTTTTACCGACGAAGACCTCGCCAAGCCGCTGGTCGGCGTTGCGCATACCTGGATCGAGATCATGCCGTGCACCGCGCATCTGCGCCAACTCGCCGAGCACGTCAAGAGGGGCATCCGCGATGCCGGCGGCACTCCCATCGAGTTCAACACCATCGCGGTCTGCGACGGCATCTCGATGGGCACCGAGGGGATGCGCGCCTCGCTCATCAGCCGCGAAGTGGTCGCCGACTCGATCGAGCTGACCTCGCGCGGGCATCTCTTCGATGCGGTCGTCGCACTCTCCGGATGCGACAAGACCATCCCTGGCACGGTGATGGCCCTGCTGCGGCTCAACCTCCCCTCGCTGATGCTCTACGGCGGATCGATTCAACCCGGGCGCTATGGCGATCATGATGTAACGATCGTCGATGTGTTCGAGGCGGTCGGCGCACACGCCGCGGGCAAGATTACCGATAAGGAATTGAAGGATATTGAGGACGTTGCGTGTCCTGGCATCGGCGCATGCGGTGGGCAGTTCACCGCCAACACCATGGCGACCGCGAGCGAGCTGATGGGAATTTCGCCCTCCGGCTTCAACAGTGTGCCGGCCACCGACCCGCGTAAATCCGAGGTCGCGTTCAAATCCGGCCAGTTGGTGATGGACCTGCTTAAGAAGGATGTCAGGCCGAAACAAATCGTGACGCGCGAGGCCATCGAAAACGCGATCGCGTCGGTGTGCATGACCGGCGGCTCGACTAACGCCGTGCTGCATCTGCTCGCGATCGCGCACGAGGCCGGTATCAGTCTGTCAATTGAAGACTTTGATCGCATCAGCAATAAAACTCCGCTGCTCGGCGATCTGAAACCGGGCGGCAATTTCGTCGCCACCGATATGCATAAGGCCGGCGGCATACCGCTGGTAGCAAAACGCCTCAAAGAGGCGGGCTTGCTGCATAGCGAGCAACTCACCGTCAGCGGCAGGACCATCGGCGAGGAGGCCGACCTCGCGACCGAGACCAAGGGTCAGGAAGTCGTGCATCCGCTGTCGAATCCGATCAAGAAGACCGGCGGGCTGGTTATCCTCAAGGGCAACCTCGCGCCTGAAGGCTGCGTCATCAAGGTCGCGGGTCACGAGCGCATGAATCATCGTGGGCCGGCGCGCGTGTTCAACAGCGAGCCCGAATGTTTTGCGGCGCTGAACGCTCGTAAGATCGTCCCCGGCGATGTGGTCGTGATTCGCTACGAAGGTCCCAAGGGCGCGCCCGGCATGCCCGAGATGCTCGGCGTCACCGCGGCGATTATGGGGCAAGGCATCGGCGAGGAAGTCGCGCTGCTCACTGACGGTCGCTTCTCGGGCGGCACCCGCGGCCTGATGGCGGGCCACGTCGCGCCTGAGGCCTACGTCGGCGGACCCATTGCGGCGCTGCGCGAGGGCGACATCATCACTTTCGACATTCCGAATCGCCGCATCGACGTGAACCTGACCGATGCGCAGATTAAAGAGCGCTTGAAAGATTGGAAGCCGCCCACGCCGCATTACAAGTCGGGCGTGATGGCGAAGTATGCGCAACTGGTATCGTCAGCCTCGCGAGGTGCGATCACCGACAAGCTGTAGGCTGTTCGGGGCGATGGTTTCCAAGGGGGGAGGCCATGACAAATAGGGTAATTTCATTACTTTTAGTAGGATTCGCGGTCATCGCCCTAGGGTTGACCATGACCTGCACAACTACCCGCGCGCAAGACGCGAATGACGATTGGGTGGAAGTCGACCACACAACCACCACTCGCCAAACCACCTCGGATCGGACTGCCGGTCATCCGCAAACAACCGCGTCGCAGGCCGGTGGCGGAAGTTTCATCGCATGCGGCGAAGCCGCGCGCCCGGCGCAAGAGCCGCATAAATCGATCGTCGCACAACTCAACCAGATGTACGGCACGCACGCGAAGATCTACGAATCGGTCACGCCGATGAGCCCACACGCGTCGACCGGCGGATGCATTTTCTACAACAGCGAATTTCAGGAGATGCTCACCAGTCGCTGGATGGGCATTACCGATGACGATCAGCTGCGCCCGATCCTCTACGCGATTTATGCGCACGAGCTCGGCCACATCATCCACGGCGACCTCGGCGCAAAGCGCGCCAACGTCCCCCTCGAACAGAAGGAGCTGGAGGCCGACCGTTTCGCCGGCTACACGCTATGGCGCCTCAACGTGAAGCGCTTCGACGCCGCCGACACCGAGCGCTACTACCAGGCGGTCGGCGACGACTATGTCGGCGCACAGGACAGCCACGGCACCGGCGCGCAGCGAACTACCGCATTCCAGGAAGGATGGGACCTCGCGCGCACCGGCGCCCGCGAGGACTCCGCGCAGCGCCCCGCCGGCGGCCTCGACTAGCGACGTGCAGTGAAGTGCAGTGATATCGTGCTTGCGTTCAACATGCGTTCGTGATGCGATTTGGATGTATGGCAACGCTGCGGAAATCGGCAATAATCCGTAACGCCATCGACAAGACCGGGCGCTACGATGCTTCGAAGCTGGCCAAACTGCTGGGCTGGTCGCTGGCCGATATGGCCCGATACCTGGATCGCGACGCTTCAACGATCTCCCGCTCCGGCTCAGCTTCCGTTCATCAGGACCGGCTCGCCGCGCTGGCAGCGTTGGTTCAGGAAACCTTTCTGCTGATGGACGAGGATCTTCCGACGACCATCGCGTGGTTCCGGACACCGATCCAGGTTTTCGACTGGAGGTCGCCCCGGGATCTGATTCTGCTTGGCGATGTTTCCACAGTTAGAAACCTGCTCGCGGAAGTTCGGAGCGGTTTCGCGGCCTAGCGGTCCCTTTGCAAGGAATCGCCCGGGTGTTGTCAGGAGTGTCGCTCGACAAGGCTATCGGGCAGCTAATCTCCCGGCCGTTTCGGCATACGTTCTTTCGTGCGATGCCGCTTCGCTTCGCGCAAGACCCACTCGGCAAACGAAGACCCATCGTCGCGCAGCGTTTCAATCTGGCCGGGGGCCCGCGAGTGCTGTATCTCGGTGAAGATCAGATTGCCTGCCTCCATGAGATCCAGGTGTTCGGATGGCCTGTCGGCGACAGCAATCGTGCCCGTCCAATTCGATTTGAAAGCGGTTGTCGATCTTCGTGACCCGAGAGTGCAGACAATTTTGCAAACGAGCTCCACGGAGATCGCGATGAACTTTCGATCCGTTACTGCGGGGCCGGCACCTACGCAGAGGCTCGGCGAGCGCTGCGTGGCGTCGGGCCGAATCGACGGGCTTTTGTTCGATTCGCCCGCGATGCCCGGCAAAGCGAATTTGGCGGTTCTAGAAGCGGCGCTCGTTGCGCTAGGGTCAACGCTCGCCGTGAACGATCCTGCAAATAATCTCCTCGAGTTGCTCCTCTAAGAATTTTTACTATTCGACGATCGCCGAGTAGATGATGTTTTTCAGCTGGCCGCGGAAGTTGAAGGTCGCCGACGGCATCAACTGGGTCATGAAGATCGCGACGAGGTCCTCTTTCGGGTCGACCCAGAAAATCGTCGAGGCCGCGCCGCCCCAATAATAATCGCCCGCGCCCAGCGTGCCCGCCTCAACTTCACCGAGAGTCATCGCGAAGCCGAGCCCGAAGCCTACGCCCTCGTACGCGGTTTCCGAGAATGCGCCGATCGCCATCGAGGCGAGGTCTTTCCCGCCTGCGAGATGGTTGCGATGCATCAGCTCCAGCGTGCGCGAGCCGAGGATGCGCGTGCCGTCGAGCTCGCCGCCCCGCCGCAACATTTCGCAGAAGCGCAGATAGTCGGCCGTCGTGCCGGTAAGTCCTCCGCCGCCGGAAAAGAACGTCGGCTGCTTGAGATAGGTGCTGCGCTCGGGATCATCGATCAGCTTCAGCGTCTTGTCCGCTTGACGCTCATAGTTAGCGGCGAAGCGATCGAGCTTGCGCCCCGCGACCGAGAAGGAAGTGTCTTTCATATCGAGCGGATCGAAAATGTTCTCCTGCAAGTACTGGTCGAAGGGCTTGCCGGAAATCGCCTCCACCAGATACCCGCAAACGTCGGTCGAGTAGGAATACATCCAGCGCTCGCCGGGCACGTAGCGCAGCGGCACCTTCGCAAGCTTCTCGACGAACGACGCCAGCGTCTCGCCTGCCGCGGCGCGATTCACGCCGACCTCGCGATAAACGCGATCTACCGGATGATTGGTCATGCCGTAGGACAAGCCGCCCGAATGACTCAGCACGTGGCGCATCGTCATCGGCTTTTCGGGCGCGACAGTTTGCATCTCCGCGCCGACGCCTGAGACCCACACCTTGTGATCCCGCCACGCGGGAATGAATCGCGACACCGGATCGTTCAACTGAAAGTGGCCCTGCTCGTAGAGCGACATCAGCGCGACCGAGGTGATCGGCTTGGTCATCGAGTAGAGGCGATAGATCGTGTCGTCGGTGGTCGGCTTGCGCCGCTCACGATCCATCATGCCGAATGATTTGAAATACGCGACGTGACCATGGCGCGCAACCAATGTCTGGCATCCGGTGATCTTGCCGGGCTCGATGTAGTTGCGATTCAGATGATCGGTAATTCGATTGATTCGCTCGGGCGCAAATCCCGCGCGCTTCGGTGCCACTTCCATCGCGTTCCCTCCAGCGTTTTCGGATCTCATGAGCAGTAGCCCGAATTGTCGCGGATTTCGAGGCCTGCTATTTGCGCGCAATGAACAGCGAAGCCGCCATGCTAAAGCCGATCCCCACCACGATCCATCGCACGGTCTTGCGCGAAAGCCGCCGCGTGATGAGCGCGCCGCCGTAACCGCCGCAGACCTGCGCGATGGTCATGAGGATCGCTTCCGGCCAGCTCACCGCGTCACGCATCACGAAGTAAATTGCGGCGACCCCATTGATACATAGCGCCAGGTAGTTGCGCAGCGCGATCATGTGATGAATGTCGGTGAAGCCCAGCATGCCGAACTCGGCGAGCATCAGGATGCCGATGCCGGCGCCGAAATATCCCCCGTACACGGACACGAGGAACTGGAAGAAAAACGCGGTGCCCCATCCGCCGCGATCCGCCGGATTGCCCGCCGCCGCATCGATGAGCTCATCGACCGAAATTCGCAGCGCGGCACGCGTGATGACCTCCTGGGCGGCGAACAGAATCGTCGCGCCGAGGATCAGATACGGGACCGCCACGGCAAACCATTTGGCGGGCGAATTGATCAGAAAGTAGGCACCGGTAATGCCGCCCGCGAGCGATGGCGCCGCGAGCATCAGCGAGCGGCGACTCACGGTGCTGAATTCGCGCCGAAAGCCGAAGAGGCTCGCCAGCGAGCCGGGCCATAGCGCAACCGTATTGGTGGCATTGGCGAGCACCGGATTCATCCCGGTCCAGACCAGGACCGGAAATGTGATCAACGTGCCGCCCCCGGAGACCGAATTGACCGTCCCTCCGATGAATGCGGCTGCGAAAATTACGCAATAGGACGAGAGTGTCACGCGGCCAGAGCGTCGCGGCCAATCATCACGCCATCGATATCGTGGATACCCAAAATCATTCGCATCAAACTGCGCGACTCGATGCATGAGTGCAACCGATCGAGTCGAACCAGTTTGGAGCCTGCCGGCCCGGGCGGCTATCGTGCAAAAAGCGGTCAGGTTGGGGCAACAAGCTGGAGACCGGTATGAGCGGACTAGTCTTTCGCACTCCTCGTGACGACGAGTGGCCAGCGATTCTGGACCTCGCGCACTTATCGTTGGCTGAATTGCCAGTGGTACCCAACCAACAGGAGTGGTTGGACAATCGCAGATGGTTTTCTCCCTCCGACGGCATCCAGCAGCATCTTGTGGCGACCGCGGACGAGCGCATCGTCGGCTACGGAGGCGTCGAACGCCGCCACGGCGCGCGCGACGGCTGGTATCGCCTGTTCGCAGTGATGGAACCTTCGGCGCGTGCGACGCTTGGGACCAGGCTCCTCGCGCGACTGCGCGAGTGCTTGATCGACCTGGGAGCGCGTCATGCGTGGATGATGGAGTATGAGGCCGACGGCGGTTTCGTTTCATTTCTCGAGCGGATGGGATTTGTGAGATTGCGTACCATCAATCTAGATGACGGAACCTTGTCGGTGCAGTTGGCGATCGACGCTCCGTTCCAGTCGCTCCGGCAAACGATCTCGACCTGATCCCTGCAACGAAACTCTCGCCTTGCCCATAGTCCGGTCGAGGCGCTAGTTAAGAAGCATCATCGCTTTTGGAGTGCGACGTGCCCATAGGACAAGAAGTCACTGAAGTTCGCGCCAACCATCGTTTCGATGAAGCGGCCCTGGAAAAATATCTCACCGAAAAAATGCCCGGCTTTCGCGGTCCGCTCGAGGTTGTGCAATTCGCAGGCGGTCAGTCGAATCCCACCTTCATGTTGCGCGCGGGTGGCAATCGTTACGTCATGCGCAAAAAGCCGACCGGCACCCTGCTGCAATCGGCGCATCAGGTGGAGCGCGAATACCGCATCATCAGCGCGCTCGCAAACACCGATCTTCCGGTGCCTCGCACGCATCTGCTGTGTGTGGACCAGAGCATCATCGGCACCTCGTTCTTCGTGATGGATTATGTCGAGGGCCGCATCTTCATCGACACGTTGCTGCCCGGCCTGAGCCGCGAGCAGCGCGCGGGCATTTACGATTCGATGAACGAGATGATGGCGCGCCTGCACCAGGTCGATTACAACGCGGTCGGCCTCGGCGACTACGGCCGCCCGCAGGCCTACATCGCGCGGCAGGTCTCGCGCTGGACCAAGCAGTATGAGGCGTCGATCATCGATCCGATTCCCGAGATGGATCGGCTCATCGAATGGCTGCCCAAGCACATCCCGGCGGACGACGAGACGGCGATCGCCCACGGCGATTTTCGGCTCGGCAATCTGATCGTGCATCCGACCGAGCCGCGCATTATCGGGGTGCTGGATTGGGAGCTCTCAACTCTGGGGCATCCGCTCGCCGACCTCGCATGGAACTGCCTCGCGTATCATTACCCGCCCGGCACCGACGAAGGCGGAAATTTCGCCGACTTCGATCTCGATAAGCTCGGCATCCCGAGCGAGAAGGATTACGTCGCAGCCTATTGCCGCCGCACCGGTCGCGCCGGCATTCCCGACTTCATGTTCTTCATCGTGTTCTCACTATTTCGCGGTGCGGCGATTGCGCAGGGAATCGCGATGCGCGCCAAGATCGGCACCGCGAGCGCGTCCGACGCGGCAGAGCGCGGCAAGCGCGCCGGCATCAGCGCCAGGATCGCATGGGACCTCGCGCAGAAGCTGTAGCGTCGGCCCTCCAATTGGTCCTATCGACTGGTTAAAAAGTGGTCCTTTGCAAGGACCTTTGCTCTCGGCGTATCACATTTGGGGAAGTCCGGTGTCGTATTTGGCAGCCGGCGTGATCGCCGAGGAGTAGTCATGTCCGATCGTCGTGTCGTTTTCCGAATCTGCCCGTTCTGCGAAGCGACCTGCGGCCTCGCTGTCGAGGTCGAAGGTAACTCCATTCTGAGTGTTCGCGGCGACAAGCAGGATCCCTTCTCGCGCGGATACATCTGCCCTAAAGCATATGGGCTGAAGGAACTGCACGAGGATCGCGACCGCCTGCGCGCCCCAATCCGGCGCACTGCGAACGGCTGGGAGGAAATCACCTGGGACGACGCGTATGCTGAAATCGCGACGCGGCTCCTCGCCATCCGTGACAAATACGGCGCCAATGCGATCGGCATGTATCTCGGCAATCCGATGGTACATGACTTCGCGTTTCTGTATTTCCCGGTCCTGGCGCGTGCGCTCGGCAGCCGCAGCATTTTCAATCCTGCGACCACCGACACCCTGCCGAAGGAAGTTGCGACCGCGCTGATGTTCGGCGGCCCGTTTCCTTCCACCGTCCCGATTCCGGATATCGATCGCACCGCTCATCTGCTCATCGTTGGCGCCAATCCCGCGGTCTCGCACGGGAGCTTGATGACGATGCCGGACGCGCCCGGACGCCTGAAAGCCGTTATCGAGCGCGGCGGCAAGGTTGTCGTCATCGATCCGCGCCGCACCGAAACCGCCAAGCTCGCAAGCGAGCATCATTTCATCCGACCCGGCACGGATGCGGCGTTCCTCCTGGCGATGGTTCATACGCTGTTCGAGGAAAACCTGGCGAGCCTCGGCAGCGTCGCAGATGTCGTCAATGGATTTGATGAAGTGCGCGACCTTACCCGCGAGTTCGCACCGCAAGCGGTCGCCGATTATTGTGGCATCGACCCGACAACGATTCGGCGTCTCGCACGCGAATTCGCCGCAGCACCATCGGCGGCATGTTATGGGCGCCTGGGAACCTGCGTGCAGGAATTCGGGACGCTGGCGAGTTGGGGATGCGATCTCCTCAACATCCTGAGCGGTAACCTGGACCGTCCAGGCGGCGTAATGTTCACCAAAGCCGCCGCATCACTCGCACCTCTATCGAAGGGCAAGTACCTCGACCACGGCCGCTGGAAGAGCCGCGTCAGCGGACGGCCGGTGTCGAGCGGAATGCTGCCCTCATCGACCATGGCTGAGGAGATCCTCACCCCCGGCGACGGGCAAGTGCGCGCGATGATCACGTTGATGACCAATCCAGTTCGGAGCACCGCCAACTCGGAGCAAATGGAAGCGGCGTTTTCGAGCCTCGATTTCTTCGTCGCGGTGGACTTCTACCTCAATGAAACCACGCGTCATGCGCACCTCATTCTGCCGACGCCGACCGCCGCGGAGCAGTCCTACTATGATCTCGGCCTGTATCAGCTCGCGGTGCGCAATTTCGCGAAGTGGTCGCCTGCAACCGTTTCGCCACCGCCCGGAACCCCCGAGGCGTGGCAGGTAATGTTGAAGCTTTCCGGAATTTTTATGGGCAAAGCGGATCGGCCGGTCCGTGAAATCGACGACGCTGTGTTCGCGCAGCTCGCGAGCAGCCTGGTAAAGAGAAATTGTCCATGGCCAGGTCTCACTTTCGAGGAAGTCGCGTCGAAGCTTGGAGGCTCATCAGGTCCGGCGCGTACCATCGACATGCTGCTGCGCTTCGGACCCTACGGAGATGGTTTCGGTCGGCGGCCTGAAGGACTGACCCTCGAAAAAGTGCGCGCGGCTGAGCATGGAATCGATCTCGGACCGCATCAGCCGCGACTGCGCGAGATCATCAACACGCCGAGCGGCAAAGTCGAGCTCGCACCGCCGCAAATCACCGCGGATCTCGCGCGGCTGCGGGCCGACATGGCGAAGATGGATCGCGAGATGGTCCTCATCGGACGGCGCAATCTGCGCACCACCAACTCGTTCATGCACAATCTGCCCGCGCTGGTGAAGGGCCGCAACGTGTGCACGCTACAGATGTCGCCGCGCGATGCGCGCCGAATCGGCCTCGCGGATGGGAGCGCTGCGCGTGTCACCAGTCGGGTGGGATGCGTGGTTGCGCCGGTCGAGGTCACCGATGATCTCATGCCGGGTGTCGTGAGCCTTCCGCACGGATGGGGTCACAATGTCGAGGCATCGCAAATCAACATCGCCAGGAAGCATCCGGGCACGAATGCGAACGCGCTCACCGACGATCGCGCCTATGATGAGGTGAGCGGAACCGCGGTCCTATTCGGTACCCCGGTCACTATTGAACCGGTCGCGATGTCGGGAAAATAATCTTCCACGAGGGATCATTTGATGAGAATCAAGGGAGTCGATCCGGAACATCCGCCCGAGAGCGTTGCGGACGCATTTCAGAAGATGATTCAGCGATCCGGACGCGTAGTCACGCCGGCTCTGGTCATGGCGCATCGGCCGGAGATTCTGCTCGCGAGCGGGAGACTCAACCAGGCCGTCGGTGTATCGCAGGTCGTCGAGGCGCGCCTCAAGTTCATGCTTTCGGTTCGCGTTGCGCAGATGATCGGATGTCCGTTCTGAGTGGATATCAACTCTGCCGGCGGCAGAGAGACCGGCATCACCGACGCACAGTTGGAGGAGCTCGCGACATACGAGACCAGTTCGAATTTCGATCGGCGCGAAAAGGCGGTCCTGCGTTTTGCCGAAGCGCTGACCCGCACCCCGGCCGAGGTCTCGGATGCGCTATTCGAAGATATCCGCGAGCTGTTCAGCACCGAGCAGATCGTTGAGCTGACCGCGGCGGCCGCGCTGGAGAATTATCGCGCGCGCTTCAATTGCGCTTTCAAGATCGAAAGCGACGGGCTGTGTATGTTGCCGCCCGATCATCCGGTGCGCCTGGCACTCAAGCGCGACTGATTCGATTCTCACCACATTGCCCCTGCGAACCGCGCGGGGAATAATGATGTGTTCCTACATTCGAAGAATCGCGCGAGAGAGTCGCAAAGATCCAACAGATGTCGGCCGCTTCACCAGCCTCTCAGCCAAACGCTCGCAGCGAAACCTCTCAGGTCTCCGCGCTCGAGGCCGAGGGCCTCGGCTTTTCATACGGCGAGCGGAAGGCGCTCACCGACGTCAGCTTCTCAATCGCGCGCGGCGAGGTATTCGGCTTCCTCGGGCCCAATGGGGGCGGCAAGACCACTCTATTCAGACTTCTTTCGACGCTGATTCCGATTCAATCCGGACGCGCGCGCGTGCTCGGCCGCGACCTCGCAGGCGACACCATCGAGATTCGCCGCAAGATGGGTGTGGTGTTTCAGCATCCGAGCGTCGACGGCAAACTTACGGTGCTGGAGAACCTTCAGCATCACGGAAGGCTCTATGGAATCAGCGGACGCAGACTGAAGGAGCGCGCCGCCGCAATGCTCGAATCGCTCGGCCTCAGCAGCCGCTCCGGCGATTTGGTCGAGAAGCTCTCCGGCGGCATGCGGCGGCGCGTCGAGCTGGCCAAGGCGATGCTGCATCAGCCGGAACTGCTGCTCCTCGATGAGCCCAGCACTGGACTCGATCCGATGGCGCGACGCGAATTCTTTGGCCATCTCGAACAACTCAGCGGCCGCGACAGCGTCACCATCGTGCTGACGACGCATCATATGGAAGAAGCCGAACGCTGCGATCGCATCGCGATGCTGCATCAGGGGCGATTGGTCGCGTGCGCCGCGCCCGGCGAACTGAAATCGCAAGTCGGTGGCGATGTGGTCGTGATTAACGCCGCCGCTCCCGAACTGCTGCAACGGAAACTGATGCAACAGCTCAAGCTCAAAAGCGCCCTCGTCGATGGCACCTTGCGTATCGAGCGGCCGCGCGGTCATGAACTCATCCGCGAACTCGTCGATACTTTCGGCGCCGAGGTCGAATCGGTGTCCTTCGGCAAACCCACACTGGAAGACGTCTTCGTGCATCTCACCGGCGCCAGGTTCGACGTCAGCGGAGACGCATCCAAATGAGCGAAATTTTTCTTCAGGCGGGCACCTTGTGGTGGCGCGAAATCACGCGCTTCGCGCGCCAGCGCAGCCGTCTCATCGGTGCGTTCCTGCAACCGCTGGTGTTCTGGGCGCTGCTCGGCGCCGGTTTGAAAGCCTCGTTTCGTCCCAGCGGGATGCCCGGCGACCTCAACTACATGCAGTATTTCTATCCGGGCATGATCATCCTCGTGCTGCTGTTCACCGCGATCTTCGCGACCATCTCCACTGTCGAGGATCGCAAGGAAGGATTCCTGCAAGGCGTGCTGGTGGCGCCGATCGCGCGCTCGACCGTGGTGCTCGGCCAGGCCATGGGTGCGACGACGCTCGCGCTGATGCAGGGGATTATCTTCCTCGTGCTGGCGCCGCTGGCGGGGATTCACCTCAACCTAGCCGCGATCATCGTGAGCGCCGGCATGATGGCGATTATTGCTTTTGCACTAACCAGCATCGGACTGCTGATCGCATGGCGCATCGAGTCGACCCAGGGCTTTCATGCGATCATGAATCTGATCCTGATTCCGATCTGGCTGCTGTCAGGCGCATTCTTTCCCGCTACCGGCGCGCCGGGTTGGCTGTACTGGACCATGCGCCTCAATCCGCTCAGTTATGGGATGACCGCGCTGCGCCGCGGCCTTTATCTCGGCGAGCCGGTCAGCTTTTGCACCCTGTCCGAGTTCCGATGGTCGGTGCTGATATCGATTGGGTTTGCGCTCGCGATGTTCGCCGCGGCTACGCGCATCGCCAACCGCTCGACCTCGGTCTGAGCAGACATCCGCCGATCATTTTCCATTTGTATCTCGCGACCGATGTGGTGAATCTTCACCTTGATGAACATCGATCACGATGAGGTAATGCGGCGGGTCGCTGCGATTTCACCGGCGTTGGCGCAAAATGCGCGCGCTTGCGATGCGGCGCGACAGCTGGTTCCGGAAAGCATGCGGCTAATGGTCGATGCGGGTCTGTTCAAGATTCTTCAGCCGAAGCGAGTCGGCGGTTACGAACTTCCGATGCGCACCGAGGCCGCGGCGGTGAGCGCACTCTCCGAGTCGTGCCCGTCCAGCGGATGGGTGCTCATGGTGATGGGCGCCCATCATTGGGTCGTCGGCTGCCTTCCCGAATCAGGACAGGAAGATGTCTTTGGCGAAGGCCGCGACGGCCTCGTCGCGGGCACGCTGTCATGGCAAGGGACTGCAGACGCGGCCGAGGGCGGGTATCGCGTCAACGGGCGATGGCAGTTCTGCAGCGGCGTCGATCACTCGCAGTGGGTGATGCTCGGCTGCGCCGATCCGAAAACGCGCGGCCCCGGCGTCCATTTGGTGGTGCCTCGCGCCGAGATCGAAATCGATGACACCTGGCACGTGATGGGATTGCAAGGAACCGGCAGCAAGGACGTTGTCGCACACGACATCTTTGTCCCGGCGCATCGTGCGATCGACACGCGCGCGCTGTTCATCGGCGCCAGTCCCTATGCATCGAAGCATGCGACGAATCTCTATCGGCTATCGGCGGAGGCGATGCTCGCCACATCCGGACTCAGCGCGCTGGTGGGGCAGGCGAAAACGGCGTTGCGACGATTCATCGAGCGGACTCGCGAGCGCAAGGTCATCTTGACCGGTGCGCGCAAGGCCGATCACGGGCCGACCCAGGTTCGCCTTGCCGAGGCCGCCGGAGAAGTTCACTGCGCGGATTTGATGCTGCATAATTCGCTCGACGAGTTCGAGCGCCTTATGACGAGCGGCGAGAATTGCAGCAATGAGCTACGGGTGCAGGCGCGATGGAATGCCGCCTATGGCGTCGAGTTATGCCGCCGCGCGGTCGCCCGCATGTACGCGGGATCGGGTGCGCATGCGGTCTATGCGCCCAGCGATTTGCAGGTATCATTTCGTAACATTGAGGTCGGCGCGCAGCATGCCAGCATGGATTTCGATTCCTCAGCGGAAATGTACGCGCGGCTGCGGCTCGGCGAATCGAAATAGTTCAGCTACAGTTCGGAAAACGAAAAGGAGCCTCAGGTGGAATACAGAAATCTCGGCAATTCGGGTTTGAAGGTCTCGGTGGTTGGCCTGGGATGTAACAACTTCGGGATGCGCATCGACACCGAGCAGACTCGCGTCGTGGTCAGTAAAGCGCTCGATGAGGGCATCAACCTTTTCGATACCGCCGATATCTACGGCAACCGCGGTGGCTCCGAGACGATGCTGGGTAAGGCGCTGGGCCCGCGCCGCAAGGAAGTAATCGTCGCCAGCAAGTTCGGCATGGCGATGGGCGACGGCCCGTTCATGAAGGGTGCGTCGCGCCGGTACATCATGGGGGCGGCCGAGGCCAGCCTGAAGCGCCTCAACACCGATTACATGGATCTTTATCAAATCCACTTTCCCGATGCGGAAACGCCGCAGGAAGAAACGCTCAGCGCGCTCAACGATTTGGTGCGCGCGGGCAAGGTCCGCTACCTCGGCTCGAGTAACTTCGCGGGATACCAGGTTGCCGATGCGGCGTGGATCTCGAAAACTCACGGCTACGCGCCATACATATCGGCACAGAATCAGTACAACCTGCTCGATCGCCGCATCGAGAAGGACCTTACCCCGGCGTGCAAGGAGTTCGGCGTCGGCATCCTGCCCTATTTCCCGCTCGCGAGTGGATTTCTCACCGGCAAGTACAAGCGCGGCGAGGAACCGTCGAAAGACACCCGCCTGGGTGCGATGGGTGCGATGGCGAAAAACGCGCTCACCGATTCGAACTTCGCAACCCTCGACAAGCTGCAGGAATTCGCGCGCGGCCACGGTCATTCGGTGCTCGAGCTCGCGATTGGATGGCTCGCGTCGATGCCACAGGTATCGAGTGTGATTTCGGGCGCGACCAAACCGGAGCAGGTCAGCGCCAACGTCAAGGGCGGCGACTGGAAGCTATCAGCTGAGGAACTCGCCGAGGTGGATAAAATCACCCGGCGCTGAGAACGCTCACAAAAATCTCGTAAAATATGGTACCCCGCGAATTTTCGCGACGTCGCTCGCGTCTAATTCCTGACGGGTGGTTCCTAAACCTGAGCCTGTATACCTACTAAGGAGCCGAACACTATGCGCTACATGATTGCCTGGCTACTGGGCGTGCCTGCCTCGATCCTCGTGATCTGGTTCGTGGTCTCGCACATTCTCTAAACCTCTCATCGCGGCACGGATTTATAGCGGGTCGAAAAACGCTTCGGTTCTCCCTCCGAAGTGAAATTCGCGCGCGAGTTGAATCCATTTTCGATCGATTCCGTGCAGCGGCTCTGGCAGCGCCTGGAGCGGGTAAAATCCCGCTTCAAGCGCCTCCAGAGGATTCGGCGCAAGCTCCCCACCTTCGATCGCACACGCGAAAAGCAGCGAGTAGATATGCCGAGTCGGCGCCGGCACTTTGAGGCTGTCGACGATCCCCATGAGTCGCGTCGGCCGCACGATGAGACCCAACTCCTCGTGCACCTCCTTCGCGACGTTTTCCGCCGGCGAAATTCCCACGTCGCAAAAGCCCGTCGGGTACCACCAGCGCCCGCTCGGCCGCCGCATCATCAGGAGCTCGTTGCGATCGTTGAACACAATTGCGCCGACGCCCACCGCCGTCGTCACGTAACCGTCGTAGCCGCTGATGACCGACTCGCGCCATCGAAGCCGCATCGCCTCGGCATCCTGAGGATCGGCTTGCGCGAGAGCCGCATGCATGCGCGCCGCTTCCTTCAGCAATTCCTCATAGCGCTCGGAATCGTAGCCGTCGGGTTTGAATGCGAGCCCGGTGCGCGCGATCGCCGCGATGCGCTCGAGGAACCGCGCCAGCTCCACCATCAGATCGGTTTCCACACTATCGCCTCCTGAACCGCAACCGATTCTAGCATCGCGCAGCGCTTCCCTCGGCACTCGAAGCCGTACTAATCCATAGCCGACAGGTTTCATCGATGAGGGCACGACGATGCTGAATCCGTATATCGAAGGATGGGAACTGCGCGAGCTTTTGCGGAAGCGCGAAATTCGGCCGCGCGAGGTCGCGGAGTTTTTTCTTGCGCGAATCGAGAGGCTCAATCCGGCGCTGGGCGCATTCGTTACCATCACGCCGGACCGCGCGCTCGCCGATGCAGATCGCCTCGAAAAGCTCTCGCGCGCGGAGGCCGACGAGCTCCCGCTCTTCGGGGTCCCCTACTCGATCAAGGATCTGTCGTGGACCAAAGGCATCCGCACCACGATGGGATCGAAGAACTTCGCGAACTTCATTCCGCCGGTCGATTCCGAGTACGTCGCGCGGCTAGGTCGCGCCGGCGGAATCCTGCTCGGTAAAACCTCCACCCCGGAATTCGGCGCTCGGCCCACCACGGAAGGTGGATTCGGCCCAACCGCGCGCAATCCATGGAACCTCGAGCATACCGCGGGCGGCTCCAGTGGCGGCTCCGCAGCGGCGAGCGCAACCGGTTTGGGCCCGTTGCATCAGGGGAGCGATGGTGGCGGTTCGATCCGGATTCCGTCTGCATGCTGCGGCGTGTTTGGCATCAAACCCTCGCGCGGGCGCATCACCTATGCGCCGCTCCGTGCCGAGGGATGGGGTGGATGCTCGACGTCGGGACCCATCGCACGCACCGTTCGCGATGCCGCATGGATGCTCGATTTGATGGCCGGTCCCGTGGTCGGCGATGCTTACTGGGCGCCGCCGCCGGAGAAGCCGTTCGTCGCGGCGATAAATGCGCGTCCGCAGAAACTGCGCCTCGCCACCTTATGCGAAACGCCATTCGCCGACGTCGATGCGGAAACTCTCGCGGCATTCGAGTCGGCTTGCCAGACGCTGCGTTCGATGGGTCATAGCCTGGAACCGATCGAGCTCGATCTTTCAGTATTGATGATACCGACCAGTACGGTGGCAGTTGCAGGGATCGGATCGATAGACGTTGCCGATCCACAACTAATCGACCCGGTCATTCAAGGAACCTGGAAGGCCGGGCGCGAAACCAGCGCCGCGCAATACATCAACGCGCTCACGATGATGCATAATCTTTCGCGCGAGATCATACAGCGCCTCGCGCCCTACGATGGGTTGGTGACGCCGACCTTGACCCGCCCCGCGGTAAAGCTCGGCACGCTGCCGGCGCACGATCCCTGGAAAATCGACAAGAACGGGAAGCACGTACACGACATCTATACGTGGACCGCATTCGCCTTCCCCTTCAATTCGACCGGACAGCCCGCGGTCTCGATTCCGATGGGATTTAATCAGGCGGGGCTGCCGCTCGGACTTCAATTCGTGGGACGTCCGAATGATGAGGCCGGAATCATCGCGCTCTCCGCGCAGTTCGAAGAAGCGCGTCCGTGGAAAGACAAGTTGCCGGATTTGAAATGATGGCGATCGATCCGGCAATACGCGGGCTATGCGCACTCGCGCTGGCGGTGATCTTCGGCGCGTCCGGCGCGATGAAATTGGACGATCTTGAAATTTTCGCAGGCTCACTCGCGAATTACCAACTCGCGCCGGTCTGGATGGAAAAGCCACTCGCATATCTACTGCCGATCGTCGAGTGCGCGTCGGCGGCGGGATTGTTGATTACCTCGACGCGTGCGCCGGCGGGCTCGATGCTGCTCGCGCTGCTGACGATTTTCACCGGAGCCATCGCAATCAACCTCGCGCGCGGCCGGACCAACATCGATTGCGGATGCTTTGGTCCGGCGCTGCGTCAGGAGTTGAGCGGGTGGCTGTTGGTGCGAAATTTCTTTCTTATGATCCTCGCGGCGATGGTGATTCTTCCGCCGAGTGCCCGCGCCATCGAACCACTCGACGTGGTGACGATCGTGCTTGGCGCGATGACTTTGGTAATTCTCTATGCGAGCGCGAATTTCGCGATCGGCAACGCGCCGAAGATACGCACGCTGGAGATGATGTGACCGAAGCCGGAGTTGATCCGACATGAGCGAGGCGCTGCTAATCTCGCAAATCGCGCTGTGGGTCTTGCTCCTGGTGATGGCCGGTTTGCAACTCGCCCTGCTTCGTCAGATCGGCGTGATCCATGAGCGAATCGCACCGATGGGCGCGCTCACCCTCGATAAGGGCCCCAAGGAAGGCGAGAACTCCCCGCTTTTCGATCTGCTCGATATCAGGAAGCGGCGGGTCACCATCGGTGGTACCAATGCGCGCAACAAAAGCTCACTAATTTTCTTCCTTTCGCCGAGCTGTCCGGTCTGCAAAAAAATGTTGCCAATTTTGAAATCGAGCGCGCGCACCGAATCGAATTGGCTGGAGATTTTCCTCGCGAGCGACGGAGAGGTAGCCGAGCACGAGCGCTTCGTGAAGGCGCAAAGCCTGGGCGATTTTCCTTACATCTTGTCGCAGGAACTCGGCATCACGTACCGGGTCGGTAAACTTCCGTATGCGGTGTTAATCGACGAAAGCGGCGTTATTCGCGCGAAGGGCCTCATCAACACCCGCGAGCACCTGGAAAGCCTCATCCAGGCCAAGGAAATGGGCGTCGCCTCGATTCAGGAGTATCTGCACAAACACACCGGATCGGATCCTACGTGAGCGGCGCGGTTAGCGAGGAACTCATCAGTTGAGGCTGCTGGTTGCGCTGATGGTGGTGCTGGCGATGGGTGGTATCGCGCGGGCAGACGGCGCCGCCATTTTCAATTCCAACTGCGTCATCTGCCATCAGGCCGACGCCACGGGCCTCTCCGGAATGTATCCGCCCTTGGCCGACTCGATCGGCAGTTACGTCGCGATCCCTCGAGGCCGAGCCTACCTGGTTCACGTCGTATCATTCGGGATGACCGGACCGATTGCCGTCCACGATCAGATATACAACGGCGTGATGTATCCGTGGCCGAATTTCACTGACGAAGACATCGCGCAGGTTTTGAACTACGTGCTGACCAGCTTCAACGCGAAGCTACTGCCCAAGGATTTCGCACCACTCACGGTCGAGGAAGTAAAAAAGTATCGCACCGCGAACACCGCGATGGGTGACGTTCACCAGGAACGCGAGGCCTTAATAAAGGCCCTCGCGGCTGTCAAAAGCAGGCCATGAGGCTCGCGACTTGGGGGCGCCACGCCTACTTCTTGTTTTGCGCGGTACGATAATCACCGAACTTTGAGTCGCGCTCGTTCAGCGCCTTGGTCACACCCTCGCGCATCTTCTTCATGTATTCGCGCGACGATGGCTGATGGAAGCAGAGCGCCTGAATCTCGGTTGCAGAGCGAATCGCCGCGCGCGCACCCATGATCTCCATCGCGCGATGCACCACACGTTTGTTGAGCGCCTGTAGGTCGCGCGGAATCTTCGCTACGCGGCGCGCCCAGTTCAGGACTTCCTCTTCGAGCTTGTCGGCAGGAAACGCGCGATTGGCGAAGCCGTACTGCACTGCCTCGATTCCCGAGATCGAGTCGCCGGTCAACATCAACTCCATCGCGCGTCGCATCCCCATCAGCCACGGATGATACGCGGTGTCCGGCGTCGACATCGAACGCACGGGAGGATAACCAATCTGCGCATCCTCTGCGACGTAAACCAGATCGCATGCAGTCGCGAGCTCGGTCCCTCCCGCCAGGCAGTAGCCGTGCACCTGCGCGATGACCGGGGTCGCCATGTCCCACATCTCGAACCATCCGTCGACCAGATGCCGCGGCCAGATTCCCTCGCCCGGGGAAATGTGGCGTGGCAGCGGCTCGCCCGGCGCCTGCGAGAGGTCATAGCCGGCGCTGAAGCATTTGCCATTGCCGCGAATGATAATCGCGCCGATGTTGGGATCGACGTCCGCCTTGCGCAACGCGTCGAACAATTCGGCGCGGAGCCCATTGGAGAGCGCGTTGCGCTTGTCGGGTCGGTTGAGCGCGATGCGCCGAATACCGGCTTCGGGATCCTCAACTTGAATGAACTTGTAGTCGCTCATAGAGACCTCGCTATTTTGCCGCCTGGCAAACTTTCCATGCGCTATCGGCCAGCGCAGGCACGCGTTCCTTCATTTGGTCGAACAGCGGGTCGTCCGTCTGACCCAGGACGAATCGGCTGTAGCTTCCTTCCATGATGATCGCGAGCTTGAAAATCGCAAACGCCTGATAGAAGGGAAAATCCGTCATCTTGCGCCCGGTCTTGGCCTCGTATCGCTCGAGCATCTCGCGCCGCGTCAGGAACCCCGGCTCCGGAAGCATCGTGGCCATGCCCGGATTCGCGCGATCGTCACCCGGGTCGGGCCAGTAGCTGAGCAGCCAACCGAGATCGGCGAGCGGATCGCCGATAGTCGACATCTCCCAATCAAATACCGCGATGGGTTTGGGAGGATCGGTGGGATTCCACATCACGTTGTCGAGCTTGTAGTCGCCGTGCACTATCGTCGCCGGTGGTGATTCAGGGATCCGCGCCTGGAGCCAGTCGCGCACCTGATTCATGACCGGCAGCGGACGTGTATGCGGAACGTGCGCTCGAGCTGATCGACCCATCGCTTGAGCTGGCGCGGAAGGTATCCATCGGGACGGCCGAAGCCTTCGAGACCGGCGGCGCGCCAATCGACTTTTTGCAGCGCGATGAGCAAATCAATCATGCCCTCGCTCACCGCGCGTCGACGCTCGGGGGTGTTGGCGAAATTCTTTCCGTCGGCGCGGATTACCTCGCCGCGCATATACTCCATCAGGTAAAACGGCGCGCCGATGTATTTGGGATCATCGCATGCCGCGTATACTCGCGGGACCGGCACTTCGGTATCCTGCAACGCTTTCAGCACGCGATATTCCCGCATCACGTCATGCGCGGTCGGCAGCAGCGGTCCGCGCGGCGGACGTCGCAACGCCCACGACTTGCCCTGGAAATGGATCAGATGGACTTCGTTGGAATGACCGAAGGAGATGTTCTCCGATCGCAAATCGTTGGGATCGCCGAGGTTGCGATCGCGAATGAAATTGCGCAGACCCGCGACATCGACGGTTGCGTTAGGGCCGGTTTTTTCTGAAACGGCGATGCTCATTACCTGATTTTTCTCCGAGACAAAGTTACAGGCCCGCCTGCGGCCCGCCGTTGAGGCTATAACGCCGCCGCTCCCGCGTGCGCAAGCCCCATCGCGAATTGAGCTGGATCGTAAAGCGAGCGGATCTAAATTGAGGACTAAACGGCGTGGCCGCGGCTGAAAGCGCGCAATCCACCCTTTTTGCGCAGCAGCACGCATACGAAGAGCATGTAGAAGAGCAGTCCGAGGATCCCCGCAGCCAGTCTATCCGGGCTCACATAACCTCGGAGGATCGAGTAGGTCTGATGAAGCCGACCGCGGTCGATGCGTTCTTGCAGTGGCGCGGAGTCAATCCGAACCGGGTTCGCAGCGCGCTCCTTCTCGATAGTTCTGCGATAGGTGCCGGAGACGCTCAACCACCGGGGCGGCAACCCTCGCAATCGTCGTCGCGGAGGTCGTCTGGTCCGACCGTCGAAGCTGATGAACTCCGTCTATTCTCCGCGTGTTATGCATCGTGGCCGGCGCGAGCGCCTCGAGCTTCCCGCGGTTGGAAGCAGTCCGCCTCGAGACCGCATCGGCGAGGCTTCTCATGGCGACATCGGCGCTGGCGGCGAACTGGTTGTTCGAATTCGCGAGATGAGAGCCATGGACTGCGACTCCCACCGAGGCCAACAGGAAGACGGCAAACGCCGAGATCTTAAGGAATTCGAGCCGGGTCCCCATCAACGAACTGCGAAGCTGATCGAGACTGGGAATCTCAGCAACCGCCGGTGTCCTGGCGGCCCGCTTGAGCAAACCGGAGGGCGGAACGTCGAGCTCCCATGTAACCGGTCGTATCGGCATGCGAAGTCGCAACTCTACATTTTGTTATATTCTCAGTCAAACGGCTCTGCCTGGCGTAGGTCCAGCTCAAGCATGCGATGCCATCACAACGTTGCACTACACCGATCCGGGTGCCCGCTTGCGTTTAGCCCTCCCGATGTTCATACCAATTGAGGCGATGGGCGCGGCGCAACCAAACCTCATGAACCCCAGTTCGGCCCCCGGGTCCGCCCTGCTGCGCCTCGCGCGGCCCCATCAATGGTCCAAGAATCTGCTGCTGCTGGCGCCCCTGATCTTCAGCCGCCATCTGTTCATCTTTCATGATGTGGCCATCGTGGTGGCGGGAGTGGTGGCGTTTTGCACGATGGCGAGTTTCGCGTATGCGCTCAACGACATCATCGATCGCGAGGCCGACCGCCTCAATCCCGAGAAGCGCCATCGCCCGCTTGCCGCCGGCGAGTTAAGCGTTGCGACCGCGGTGCGCTTCGCCATCGTGCTTGCCGCGGTTGGAATCGGGATCAGCGTTGCGCTCGGCGGCGCCTTTTTGCTGATTGCGCTGGTCTACCTGGCGCTCCAGTTCACCTATTCGCTATGGGCGAAGCAGGTCGTCATTCTCGATGTCATCGCGGTGTCGGCCGGCTTCGTCATCCGCGCCTATGCAGGAGGCGTTGCGATCAGAGTCGATGTATCACCGTGGCTGGTGTTCATCACGTTCTCACTCGCGTTGTTCCTCGCGCTGGCGCGGCGGCGTCACGAGCTGACGATTTTGGGCGGCGGCGCCGCGGCACATCGCGGGGCGCTGGCGCACTACAATGTCCGGCTGGTCGATCAGATGCTGGCCATTCTCGCGGGGACCACGCTGGTCGGGTACATGACCTACACGGCCTCGTTCGAGATCGAGGCGAAGTTCGGCGCGCGCTATCATCATCTTGCGGTGCTGACGGTGCCGTATGTCGCGTTCGGAATTCTTCGCTATCTGTATCTCATCGATCAGCGCAACGAGGGCGGCGACCCGACCCGCCTGCTGCTCGAGGATCGCCCGCTGCTGGTCTGCATGACGCTCTGGATCGCGACCGAAATCGTCCTGCTGTACTTCTAGAACAACCGCCTTCGATAAAAATCAACTCATCGAGATTAGACACGCTGGTAAATTACCAAGGTGGTAGCTCTTTCTGGATTTCCTCGGATCTCGCACCTAACCAGCGTTAGGCAGTCAAACGCACGCACACCATGAATGACGCCTGCGGGTTTTCTTCGAGCGGCGAGCTTTCAATAAACCAGGCGATAACATAGGCTTGAAAGCAGCCTACAGGTAAAAGCCTGGAGGGCTTTTCGACAAAATGAACCGCAGCGACAGCCGAAACTTGTGGCTTCATCGCGCTATTGCGCAGGCACTTCGGCGCGATCCTGAGAAGGTAATTTCTCTCGCACGACAAAACCTCTCCCGGTTGTGGGAGCAACACCCAAGGTCGCGAGTTTACCTTGAAAAATGGTCCGAGTACCTCGGGCTTTCGGCGCCTCAGATTGCGGAGGTGTTGTGTTCACCGGAGGAGGATGCCTGCAATCTGCGCTCGTGCAGTCCCTTTGCGGGTGTTCTTAGTGAGTCGCAAAGACTCGCGGAACTAGAAGCGTTCTGGGATCACTTGGCAAAATCCCGATGACGCGAGTACAGCTCGCTCATATAGTTCGGTCGGTCTGTTCGATTCTGGAAATCGACGAAATATGGGTGGTGGGCAGTCAGTCCATTCTGGCCAGTTTCTCCGAAGATGAACTGCCGATTTTACTTACGGTTTCAGTTGAGGCGGATTTCTTCGTTCCTGATTGGAGCCAGCGGGACGAGAACGAAATTGAAGCCACTGTGGGCGAGGTTTCACGGTTTGCTGAAACACATGGTTACTACGCCGACCCTGTATCAAAGGAAACGGTGCGCGCGCCTATAGGATGGGAAAATCGCGTCGTCCCCTTTTATAGCGAGCTGGCTAAAGGATGCACGGCATGGTGCTTGGAAGTACATGACCTTGCGATCTCAAAACTAGCCGCAGGACGCGAGAAAGACAAAGAATACGTAGGAACACTGCTTGAAAACCGCCTGGTTCACGAAAGCGCTCTACGCGCACGTCTAGAAGGTGCTGAAAATTTCACCGAACTGGAAAGGAACGCGATTAAAGCCCGTCTAAACCGCGTCCTTCTGTCAATCGGCGAGCTTCCTCCGACGACCGATGGTTCTTAGGCGGGGTGGTTTGATGCCAGAATAAGGGTCGTGTTCAGCGAACAATGCCTCCGCCACCAAGAGCACGCGACCGCGAATATCCAGGCGAGCGATGGAGCTCGTCGACCGTCGCCATGAAAGGCTTTTTTGTGAATAGCCGACCCATCAAACCGCTATCCCGGCAACGCCGCGTGTCCTGAACCCGATCGCTGATTAGCCCCCGGACTCGGCCTCGCTGCCGCATGCCCACCTGAATCATGTACAGCTTGAATGGCGTGCGGTGCTGACGGTGCCGTATGTGGCGTTCGGAATTCTTCGCTATCTGTATCTGATCGATCAGCGCAACGAGGGTGGCGACCCGACCCGCCTGCTGCTCGAGGATCGCCCGCTGCTGGTCTGCATGACGCTCTGGATCGCGACCGAAATCGTCCTGCTTTATTTCTAGAGGAACGCCGAGCAGAGCTGAGGGGGAATTCGACTAATACGTGGGAAGCACGCCGGTGGGGTGGCCGGCCAGACCCATCACCGCGAAGGGATTGCGACCGAACGGGCTTTGACCGACCGAGCCCAGTCCACCCAGAGTGGCCTGAACCTGGACCGAGACCTCGTTGGGGTTGTAGGAGTTGGTGATCCCTACATCGAAAGCCCAGCAATCGCAGGGTGACTTAAGGCGGATGCCGTATTGGGTCGAGAGCATCCGCGACGCTGCAAGGTCGTAGTTGGGCGCGAAGTATAGCCCGATCCGATCCAGCACATCATAGTAGGTGCGCAGGGCAAAGAACTGGCTGGCGTTACGCGAGGTGCCTACGAAAGTCACCGTATTCGCGCTGCGCACGTAGTTGTAGGAAATCTGCATAAACGAACCGGTCAACGCCTTACCCATATAAAGGGAGGATGTTTGGTCCTTGTTCCAGGGCGGCTGCAGATTCATCTGAAGGCTGGCTTGGCTGAGACCGGGATTGTTGCGCGGATCGAAGGCTACCTGCGATCCAAACGATACCACGGAAGTCGGAAACAGGGTGAACCTGCCTTCGACGTCGGACAGCGCGACCTGGCCGGGCTGGACCGCATAGTCGGTGTCGTAGGCCTGCTCCAGGGTCATCGAAACCAGTTCCCGCGTGGTGTCGCCGGTGGCATTGTGGGTTTCACTCGAATTGGTGGTATCGAAGACACCGTCTCCGCCGGTGGGGCCTTCCAGGGTCTGTTGGCCGGAATCCGCGGCTCGGACCGCGCCCTGTGGAGCATCGGCATTTTCGGCGGCCTCGGACGTGTCGGTGGGAGAATTCATCTTCCCATAGAGCCGCGAGGTGAAACCATAAACGATGAGCGAGCGCGCGTTGATGCGGTCGCGCTCGTCAAACAGCGGTACCCCACCCTGCGAAATGTCGGGGACATACTCATAGTTCACGAACGGCTCGACCGTATGCTTCAGCTTGTCGACATACTTCCAGTCGACGTCATAGACCCGCTCCAGCTCGGTGGAGATGCCGGTCTTGACGAACGGAATCCATCGCGTGTTGAAGCCCTGATTGCCGAGCGGACCGGATTCGAGAAAATTGTTGTAGATAAGATTCTGCACGGTCCCGTTGGTTCCAACCGGCGCGGGTTTTCCTACCGGAATAACGTTCAGCTCGTGTCCGAAGGCTTCGTACATGTTGCCCCATAAGCCCGCAGTAACGAAGCCATTGACGTAATCTCCGAGTCGCCACGGCACCGTGGCACGAGGATTCAAACTGACCCGGCCGCCGCTAATGCCCCGTTGGCGCCAGTAATTGACCGCATCGAGGTCGTAATCCAGGTACGCGAGGTTACCCAGAACTTCGCGGCGCCCATCGACCCACAAATCCGGCAATTGCTGAAGGGCGAAGGGCTGCGACTGAATGAGATCCTGATGCCAGGTGCCCTGCAACTGGGCGAAGCCGTCTTCGAATTCATCGAGGAGTCCCAGGTGCGATTGCGCATCCCTGAGCGATCCAAAGTTATTGCCGTAACCGCGCGAAAGGGTCCACACATCCATCTCGCGCAGGTAGAGAGAATCGCTAACCGTGTCCCCGTTGCCATAGAGCGTCAGGTCGGGGGTCAGATGCTGCCGCATCATGCCGATAATCCCGAAGCGATTGATCGGGATGCTCGGGTCGGCGATTTGAGTATCGATGATGTCGTTCTGGCGATTGCTGTCGGAACGTATGCTCTCGTTGTAGTACGCGGCATTGACCCAGAAATAATCGTCGAGGCCGTTGGTCAGCCGATACTCGCCGAGTCCGCCGACGCGCTGCGAAGTCTCGACATCGAAGGCCGCGGTCGCATCGGAGCTTTTGTTGAGCGCGAGATAGTAGGGCTGCAGATACTGAAATCCCCGCAGACCCGATTGCCCCTCGCGCCCGCTGAGAAACCCGCTGTGGCGGTCGGTGTCGGCGGGAAACTCCGCATACGGCAGCGGAATCAGCGGATAGCCAAGCACCGAGAAAGTTGCGTTCTTCGCGTATCCGCTGGTCCCAAGATGGACATCCATCTGGTCGGCCTTAAGGCTCCAGTCGGGGGTTCCGGGCTCGGCGCCACAGGTGGTGAAGAAGCCATTGAGCACGGTGTAGTTCTGTCCGGCAACCTTGCGGATCTGTTTGCCCTCAAGATGATAAGTATTGCGCTTGGCGAGAATCTTCGCGTTCTCGAGTTCCATAGTTTCGGTTTGAAGATTGATATCGGCCTGCGACGCCCACATCTCCAGCTCGGGGTCAATCAGGTGGACATTTCCGACCGCGTGCGCGGTATGCAGCCGGCGCATCACCGTAATCTGATCGGCCTTGAGGATAGTTCCGCCTTGCGTCATCACCGCATTGCCGATGACGGTGAAGGAATCATTCTTGGAATCGTAGATCGATTTTTCGCCGGTGATATCGACCGGCCCGTGATGCTGCTCGACTACTTCGGGGGGAAGTGTTTCCTTGCTGGCCGCCGCGATGGCGAAGCGGGGTGCGTTGGCGACCAGCGCTACGCATCCAAGTATGATCCAGAGCGGTTTAAATGCCGGCTTCAGGAAATAAACTGCTTCGGCCCTCGCGAGCCAGAAAGTATTGGTAAATTTCGCCGATAAGATACACGGAACCGGTTCCTAGCACCATGTCCCCGGGATGACTTTCCGCCAGCACCATTTCAATCGCGCGCATCGGATCGCGCTCGATGCGATTTGGGACCCCATAGCGCGAAAACACGGGCGCCAGACTTTCCGGCGGAAGCGGTCGCTTCGGCTTCGCCATCGTCAAGGTCACGTCGCGCACCCGCGGCGCCAGCATCGCCGCCATCTGCTCCCAGGTCTTGGTCTCCTGACATCCGAAGATCAGACGCGGCTTCTCCGCGGGCGCGAACTCGGCCGCGAGGGTATCGAGCAGCGCCTGGATGCTGAGTTCATTGTGCGCGCAGTCGAGCACCACCAATGGGAGGCGCGAGACGATATCGATGCGGCCCGGCCAGTACACCGATTTGAGGCCGCGCCGAATCGCATCCTCGTCGATATTCCATCCCAGCGCGCGCATCGCCTCGAGCGCGGCAATCGCGATCGCCGCATTCTCATGCTGAAACGGCCCGGCCAGCGAAAGCTCGACATCCTTCATATTGAGCGCGAGGCCCTGGTAATCGATGCGATGGTCTGGGGCATGTGACTGGAAGGTGAACTCGCGATCCATCAGGCGTGAGGGACTGCGCCGCTGCGCCGCCATCGAGGTGAGCACCTCGCGAGCCTCGGCATCGCGCGAACCGATCACGACCGGAATCTCGGGTTTGATGATGCCGCCTTTCTCGGCTGCGATCGAAGGGATGGTGTAGCCGAGATATTCCATATGGTCGAAGCCAATCGGCGTGATGACGCTCAAAAACGGATGCACCACGTTGGTCGAATCGAGCCGCCCACCGAGGCCGGTCTCGATCACCGCGACATCGACGTTCTCATCGGCGAAATATTGAAACATCAGCGCGACGGTGAATTCGAAAAACGTCAGCGCGAGGCCCGCGTCCTCGTAGACCGCGCGCAACCGCTCGATGTAATCGAGCATCCGGCGCGAAGAGATCTCGGCCCCATCGACGCGGGTGCGCTCGGACAGATTGACCAGATGCGGTTTGGTGTAGAGGCCAACCCGTAGGCCAGCCGCGCGCAGGCAGCTATCGAGCATCGCGGACACCGAGCCTTTGCCCTTGGTGCCGGCGATATGAACGGCGCGCAATCGCAGATGAGGGTTACCGATGAGCCCGAGCGCATGGTCCATGCGTTCGAGCTTGTAGATTTCCCCTCGCGCCTCGAGCGAGTAGAGCCAGTTGAGGGTATCGGCGAGCCGCTCCGTCATAAGGGATGGGATTTTAGCGGCTGAGGTGTCGAATCTAAAGAAGCGACTTTGCCGGTACAGCCTGCCTCACCGCAGCGAAAACGGGACGCCCACCTGCAGCCAGACCCGCACCGGATTGCCACCATCGTCGCGCGCGGGCGAGAAAGTCCATTGATGCACCGCATCGAGGGCCGCCTGATCCAGCATCGGGATCGAGTCGACGACCTGGATGTCATCCTCGACCTTGCCTGATTCGTCGATGACTACTATCAACAGAACCCGGCCCTGGATTTTTTTGGCGCGCGCCTTCGGCGGATACACCGGCACCACATAGGTTTCGATTTCCGGCGGATGCGCGACCAGGTCGGCCGACACCGGTTTGTTTTCATCCTCGTCCGATTCGGCGGGAGGCGGCAGCGCACTCTCCGAGGAGGCCGCACCGGGAAGCGGTCCGACTTCCGGCGACGGCGGGGACGAGGGTTCATCCGGCGGCTTGGCCTCGAGTTGGATGCGGCCTGGCGCGGGAGCGGGATTCGGCGCGGTCGTCTGCGCGCACAACGGAGAAGCGGACATCGCCATCGTCAGCATTGCGATGAAGGATTTCCCGAATGCCCGCGCCACAGCCATCGTAGAAAAAATATCAACCAGAAGCCTCGATAGCGATTGTTGGGGATTTGTGAACGACCCTCGGACTCTGCAAGTATCGAGACGATTCAATTTCGGAGGTTAACCGCATGAGTGCCGTCGCATCCACGCGCTATGGAAAAGTCGAAGGCGAAGAGCAGTCCGGGCTCGCCGTCTTCAAGGGAATCCCGTTTGCGGCCCCGCCGGTCGGCGCGCGTCGATGGATGGCGCCCGAGAAGCCTGACTCATGGAGCGGCACCCGCGAGGCGCGACGCTTCGGCGGCGTCGCTCCGCAACTGCCGATGCTGCTCAACGCGCTGGCCGCGATGGTCATCGACGAACCGCAATCGGAGGACTGCCTCTACCTCAATGTGTGGACGCCCGGCGTCGACACCAGGAAGCGCCCGGTGATGGTGTGGATTCATGGCGGCGCGTTCGCCATCGGTTCAGGCTCGCAGGCGCTCTACAACGGCTCAATCCTCGCGCGCCGCGGCGATGTGGTCGTCGTCACGGTCAACTACCGATTGGGCCCGCTGGGCTTCCTGCGCCTCGCCGATATCACCAATGGAAAAATTCCCGCCGGCGGCAACGAGGGGATTCTCGATCAGATCGCGGCGCTCGAATGGGTGCGCGACAACATCGCGGAGTTCGGCGGCGATCCCGGCAATGTCACCATCTTCGGCGAATCTGCCGGTGGAATGAGCGTCGGCACGCTGCTCGCCGCACCGCCCGCGCGAGGCCTGTTTCATAAGGCGATTCCGCAAAGTGGCGCATGCCACACCGGCGCGCCGCGGGAACGCGCCAATCGCAACGCCGAGCGCATCATGTCGAAGCTGGGAGCCTCGGGCGCCGATGCGATCCGCGCGCTCACTCCCGAGCAGTTGCTGAAAGGCACGCTGCTGCCTGATGGCAAAACTCCCGACCCGGAATTCGGCATGGCCTATCAGCCGGTCATCGACGGCACCATGATGCCGCGCGCCGCGATCGAGATGGTGACTGACGGCGCATCCTCAGACGTCGCAATCATGGTCGGCTCGACCCTCGATGAATGGAAACTGTTCGCGCCGATGGATCGCGGCATCGCGAAACTCGATCGCGCGGGTCTCGCCGCGCGGCTCACCCGGCGCATGACTCCGCAGGCCGCCGACGCGCTCATCAGCGACTACGAAAAGGCCCGCGCCTCGCGCGGCGCGTCGACTGCGGCGCCGGACATTTTTAATGCGCTCGAAACCGACCGCATCTTTCGCATCCCGGCGGTACGCCTCGCCGAGGTGCATGCGAAGCGTCGTGCGCGCATCCATCAATATCTCTTCACCTGGCCGTCGCCCGCCGCGGGAGGGATGCTCGGCTCGTGTCATGCGCTCGAGCTCGGGTTCGTATTCGGGACCAATCACATCCCGGGGATGCCGCAATTCGCCGGCACCGGCCCGGTCGTCGAGCGCCTCGCGACCGAGATGCAGGATGCGTGGCTGGCGTTCGCGCGCACCGGCGATCCGAGTTGCGCGAGCCTCGGCGCATGGCCGCAGTACGATGCGGCTCGGCGCACCACGATGATCCTTGGCGAGAAGAGCAAGGCAGAAGAAGCGCCCTACGATGGTGAGCGTCGCGCGTGGGATACGATCCCGGCCAACCTCCTCGGGTCACTGTGATTTTTTTGGGATGATGCGGCCGCGACGATATCGATCGTTGCGGCCGTTTCCGTTTCTGCTGCCTTTGGTGGGATAAAAAAATTCCTGATTGCGGTTCGTGACACAGCGGCGTCCGTGCGGGCGCAGGCGGGTAATATCGGTGGAGAACGGGCCGCGATCGTAGAGAAGGACCGCTGCGCGGATGGCGGATTTTAACGGGGCGTTCCCGAACGCCCCCTACGGTTCCGAGGTGGTGCCGGTTCGCCACCCAAAGGGCGAGCGTGGCGTCCATCGGGTTCGAGGTTTCTGCCGCGGGAACCTTCGTCGGTAATCCGCGATTGCAAAAATGGTAGGGGGCGTTCGCGAACGCCCCGTTGGAATCTTCAGATTGCCTTGGTTCCTTATCATCCTCACCGCAGCGAATTGGTGTGTCCTGAATTTAGGTTAGAATGCGTTGTACCGGTTCATCGCTGCGAATGTGGATTCGCCGTTTCGTTACGGTTTGAACGCCGCGATCGTAGAGAAGGACCGCTGCGCGGATGGCGGATTTTAACGGGGCGTTCGCGAACGCCCCCTACGGTTCCGAGGCGGTGCCGTTCGCCACCCGAATGGCCAGCGTGGCGTCTATCGGGTTCGAGGTTTCTGCCGCGGGAACCTTCGTCGTTAATCCACGATTGCAAAAATGGTAGGGGGCGTTCGCGAACGCCCCGTTGGAATCTTCAGATTGCCTTGGTTCCTTATCATCCTCACCGCAGCGAATTGGGTGTCCTGAATTTAGGTTAGAATGCATCGTGCCGGTCCATCGCTGCGAATGTGAACGCCGCGATCATAGAGAAGGACCGCTGCGCGGATGGCGGATTTTAACGGGGCGTTCGCGAACGCCCCCTACGGTTCCGCGGTGGTGCCGGTTCGCCACCCGAATGGCCAGCGTGGCGTCCATCGGGTTCGAGGTTTCTGCCGCGGGAACCTTCGTCGGCAATCCGCGATTGCAAAAATGGTAGGGGGCGTTCGCGAACGCCCCGTTAGAATCTTCAGATTGCCTTGGTCCTCATCGCGATCCCGCCGGCTGGTCACTTGGCGGTGGTCAGTTTTCCTTTCTTTCCGCATACCCACGTGATGTTGGCATCGACGGCCGCCGAGGGATGGGTGCCGTCGTTGGCAATCATCCGCGTATGCAGCTGCGTCTGGGGAGGCTCACCGGAACACGCGTTCGGACTCAGGATCTGTGCTCGGTCCACTTCGATCGTGAATTTGCCCTGGGTCGGTTGATGTTTGTTCAAGCTGAGGTTCACCCGCACGCGCGGCGTTGAAGTGACGCTGGTTTGATAGGATTGGGCCAGCGCGGTCCCTCCCGCGTTCGCATCCAGTGCGACTGGAAACTGGAGCGAACGTCCGTGCGCATCGCGGACTAATTCGCCCGCGCCGGCGTCCTCGCTAAGGAGTTTCGCGAACGTCAGCAGCGCGCGGTGAAGCTGGATACCTTGCGGCACCGTGAACTCACCTTTGATCGTCACCGTGCCGTTGGGTTTATTGGTGTCGAGGTTGGTCGCGTCTCCGGTTACCTCTTCCGTCGAGCCAGTGATGGTTTCGATCTGATTGCCGGGCACCATGGTTCCCGGGTCCGCGGTGATCTGGGGCGTGCCCGCCGCCGAACCTATGTAATAGAAATTCACCGATGAATTACCCGCGGTTATTACCACGTCCTTGATGTTGTCGTTGAAGGCCCCCGTCGTGTGATTGTAGACACCAAATGACCCGCTGCCGGTCGTGCTCAGGTCGACTTGAAGATCGCTGCTCTGCGTAACCGCCACTGCGGTGCCGGACGAGACATCCTGCACTTGGATGGTAATCGGACCCAGCGGTGCGGAGTTGACTCCTCCGGACACTGGGGCGGTGGTAAATCCAATCTGTAAGTAGGGGTTGCGCGGCTGGATGCCGGCAAAATAGTTGTCAAAATCCGAGCCACACATGGTCGGCACCCCGACCGAATTAGTCGCGGTCCGAGTAACCGCGGGTTGTAGGAGGCCGTAACTATAATTGCTGCCGCAAGTTGGACTGCTGACATCGATCGCAGGCCAGAGAAACCCGTTTCCGGTGGCGCCGTTTTGGACCACCCATCCGGGCGCCTGTCCGTTTTCCCACGAACCGGAGGGACAGCCGGAGTCTTCTGAGTCTCCATAGATGTTCAGGTAAGAGTCGTAGGTGTAATCGACGCCATAGAAACTGTTGTCTTCAGTCGCGTCCAACACGGTGTCGTTGGTTCGAAACGTCATGCAGCCGCCACCGTTCCAGGTATCCCATAGCCACATCGTGGCGCCGATGTTTCCGTAATCGACACTATCGTTGGAACCGTTGTAGCAGAACGGCTGGAGCGCGAATGAGCGCGTGAGGTTGGTGTCGAGGTAGCAGATGGCCTCATCGGTGTTGCTGGGAAACGGATATAAATTTCCGTTGCCCGTATTGGTGATCTCTGGGTCCGCGTAATAAGTGGTTGGCGTAAGAATAATCTTACCCGCGGTGTTCTGCAGGCCGAGCGTGCTTAGCCCGGTGGCGACGGTATGGCTGGAATCGCCGGAGGCCCACGCATCGAGGATCGTGCGCCACATGGTCGCGGTGGCCGGCGCCCACGCCGTCTCATACTGATAGGTCGAAAGGTCGTTCCAGAACGGGCTCGCCAGCGGCTCAGCGCTGAAGGCGAGCCCGCAGCCATTGCTCTCGGTCATGACTGACGGACAATCGGCCCCTGAGTCCTCGCTGCTGGTGAAATTCTCAATTGAGGTCGCGAATAGATAGTCAACTCCGCTGCCACCGTCATATAGACCGGTAAGCAAACTCCCGCTGCTGCTTTCGGTCGAGTATGGTACGCCATTGGCCGAATACTGATTTTGCAAATAGGCGTAGAGCTCCTCGGTAATGTCCCGCGCGAAGCCGCATTGCGTCGCGGTTTCGCCGGTCGGACTGCTGCACACCAGCGACGCCTCATCGGCAGGAAGATTGTTGGAGATGGTGGTCGAAGAGTAATACGGCGAATTCAGAAAGGCCTCGTAGTGGTAGTACTCGACCAGCATCAGTGCCGCCATCGTCTGATAGTCAGCAAAATACTGCAGCAGGTTAATCGGATCGCTATAGAAGGTCAGGTCCGCGCCGAAGGAGCCGGTGCTCGGTAGCGACGTCACCGCCTTTTCGCATACCCCGATGATCCCATCGCTGTCGGTCGACTGCAGTGCAATATTGATCGTGTTGAGGGCTTCATCGATTGACGGGTCTCCGCCCCCGGGACCGTTGGCGACTTGACTCAGAAAATTATCAATATCGGCCTGACTCACCGTGCCGTCCGGATTTTCGCCTGCCTGCAGCAATTGCGTGTAAGTATTCGCGACCGTCGCGATCGAGGTCAGCGCGTCAGTAACCGAGCTGCTCGAGAGTGCCTGTACGCAGGTCTGGGTCTGAATCGCGTTTTGGATATCGGTAAGCTGGGCGGAGATCGTGTCCAACTCGTTGTTAATCTCCTCGAGCTGGGTCTCAACATCGGTCTCATATGCGGCCTCAGAGTTGAGTCCGATCGAGGTCATTCCATACCCAATCAGATTGACCGAGAGTCCACCCGCGATCGAGTTGACCAGACCCGTTGCGATGGCGGTTTCCTGCGCACGAGCCTGATGGATCGGTGAGAACAACGCGGCGACGATCAGCGCGATCGAAAAACCGAAACTTCGAACCTTCAAGTTCATTACCCCCCAACCGATTGAGTTGCTTATCCGTAGCGCGCACCCATTATGGCCATATCGAGCACGCACAGGCTGCTTATGAACCGAAATCCACCTCACAGTCTACTTATTTAGCCTATTGCACGCATTCCAGGAGCGCAATGAACTTTTTTCGACGCCATGTCAAATCGTCGTCGCGAAGCCCTCGGGACCCGCGCTCAGCGACCCCGGGAAGCCCAGCAGCATCGGGGAAATTTTGGAATGAGTTGCTCGGGCCTCAAATAAATGTCACAAAGGATAGTTCGGGCGGGGTCGTAGTTCAGCCCGGTTAGAACGCCGGCCTGTCACGTCGGAAGTCGTGGGTTCAAATCCCATCGGCCCCGCCAAAAAATTGGATACTGGCCGACGGATTTCCCTCGTGACGGAAATCCGTTGTGCAAACGGGTGAAAACGAGTTGAGACTGACACATCAGACCAAGAGCATTTCGCGCGAAAGTGCGCTGCGCGACCGGCGTTGGATGGTAATCGACGCCGACGGACGATCGCTGGGACGCGTCGCCACGCGGGCCGCCTCGATCCTGGCGGGCAAGAATCGCCCCGACTACACGCCGCATGAGGACACCGGCGACTTCGTCGTCGTCATCAACGCCGCGAAGGTGAAACTCACCGGCAAGAAACTCGAGGAAAAGATCTACTACCGCCATACCACCTATCCGGGCGGCATCCGCACCACCTCGGCGGGCAAGATCCTCGAATCGAAAAAACCGCAGCAATTGGTGGAAATCGCGGTGCGCGGGATGCTGCCGAAGAATCGCCTCGGACGGCGCTTATTCACCAAGCTGAAGGTATACGCGGGCGCGGAGCATCCCCATACGGCGCAGCAGCCGCATCCTGTGGAGCATTGAGTCAACTATAATGGCAGAAAAGAAAAATATCATTTGGGCAACCGGCCGGCGTAAGACCGCGGTCGCGCGCGTGCGGCTTTTTCCGGGCGCAGGCACGGTGACCGTCAACGAGCGCACCCTCGACAATTATTTTCCTCGCGACACCGCGCGCATGAAGGTGATGGAGCCGTTCGAGGTCACCGAGACCAAGGGCAGCTATGACGTGCTCGCCAGCGTGCATGGCGGAGGCTCCTCGGCGCAAGCTGACGCGGTTCGGCATGGCATCTCGCGCGCGCTGGTCGCCGCATCAGAGGCACTGCGAGGCGCATTGCGTAAGGCTGGCTTGCTGACTCGCGATCCGCGCGAGGTCGAGCGCAAGAAGTACGGGCATCATAAGGCGCGCAAACGGCCTCAGTACTCGAAGCGCTAGATTCGAGCATCACGTTTTTTTTTCGGCCCGCTCCCATCGCGAGATGGTGCGGGCCGTTTTTTTACCCACAACAAATCTTGGGTTCGTTTGAGGATGTCGAACAAAGCAGACCTCATACGACTAAATCATGTCGGATGGGAACCCTCCGACGCAGAAGGAGCAAAACCATGAAGTTTGTATGCCTGGTCTATTTCGAGCCCCAAGCATTTGCTGCTCTGTCACCCGGCGAGAAGGCCGCTATCGGCCGGGACTCGATGGCGTACGATAAGGAACTGGACAGAACCGGTCACTACGTCATTGCCGAGGCGCTCGATCCCGTCAGCACAGCCCGTACCGTGCAGGTTAGGCATGGCAAAGCGAAGGTTGTCGACGGACCCTTTGCGGAAACCAAGGAACATCTGGGCGGATTCATCCGCGTCGATGCAGCGAACATGGACGAGGCGCTCGATATCGCTACGAAAATTCCCTTGGCGAAGATCGGCAGCATCGAGGTACGGCCGGTGATGATTTTCGGCGGGAAGCCATAAAACTCCCAAGCTTGCAGTAGGCATCGCTTTCTGTTTGACTTCCTTTCGCCTCTATCTCCTCAATTCCAGCGAGCCCAAGGAAGATTCATGCGTGGGATACGTGATGCGCAAGACGCCGCCGGACCGAAGCTGATTTCGGCGTTCTTTGTCGTCCTGCTTTTGCTGGCCGTGGCGGTCCGGAGCTTCGCGCAAACCTCGGTCGCAGGCTCAATTACGACCGCGGCTGGCAGCGTCCAGTTGCAGCGCGGCGGCACTTCGACGCCGGCCACCACTGGAACCCCGGTGGACGTCGGAGATCGGGTGGTGACCGGAGCGGGCGGCCATGCCGTCATCACCTTGACCGACGGCAGCCAACTCGAGCTGGGCGAATCGAGCAACCTGGTGATCGATAATCAGGCGCTGGCGCCGAGCGGCGGACGGGCCGGGACGCAAGTAAGCCTCTTCGGAGGAATCCTGCATTCGGTGGTTAATGCTACCGGCGGCGCCCCTAATTTCGAGGTGCACACTCCCAACGCAGTCGCCGCAGTGCGCGGAACCAGTTTCGATACTGCGTACACCGAAGGCGAGTCGAGGCCTACCTTCGGCGATTGCCGTAAGTTTACCGACGTTGTGGTTTATGAAGGAAGGGTCAGCGTCCGTAATCCCGGCGCCACCACCGGCGAGGAAGTTCCTGCCGGCTATGAGCTCAGCGTGCCCTGCAACCTCAGCCCGATGCTCCCCGGCCCGATCGGGATGACCGGCGCTCGTTCCAACGTCGGCACCGTGGTCGGAGGCGTGCCGCCCCCGGCCTGCCCGGTATGCCCCGCCTGTACGAGCACCACGCATATGCCAATGCCGCCCCCTACTGCGCATTGATGCTCGATTTATCCCAAGGATAGAACCGCGTTTGATTAATCGACTGAGAAATCTCCTGGCGAAGGTCCTCCTGACGGCCCTTGGCCTTATCATGCTGATTGGCGCGGCACCCGGCTCCTCGCGCGCGCAGAACAGCTTCGATGATCTCTACCCCGACTTCTGGAAGATTCCCGACCATGGGCAATTTTCCCTGCTCGGTTTCCTCGGCGGGTACGGCAGCAACAAGTATGGAACCGTCCAGGAGGGCTTCCAATTCGAGCAAAGCCTCAACCGCTATATAGGCGCGTTCGGGCGCATGACGGGCTACCAGCTATGGATCGGAGGCGGATTCGATTCTCCGCTGGAGCCGGGGACGGGTCATCAGGCGCGGCTCAATTTCGGCCGCCTTCAGGGCGGACTCGATTTCAACATCTGGCCGGGCACCCATTTCTATCTTTCCGCGGGCCACGATTTTGGCGATAGCGACGCCCCCGTTATCGAGGGCGATCTTTCCAGTTGGTGGTTTCTGCATAGCTTTCATCCGATTAACTTTTCCTTCAGCTCGATTCATAACTGGCAGAATGGTGTCACCAGCACCGAGGTCGATTTCCAGGCCATCCTGATGAGTACCGAAAGGTGGATGCTAATGGCGGGCGGAGGCGGCGCGTTTTATATGGGCGGCTTCATTAGCGGCACCGACGGTCAGGGCGGCCCCGACCTGAGCATTTACTATCGTCCGTGGCAGCTCGGCGTGAGCGGCCAGGCCGGCTATGGCTCGGCGGATCAATACGGGCAGATCACGATGTACAAGTCGCTCGACTTCACTGAATGATGTCCGAATAGCGCGAGCTTTGGCCTCGCGCTAAGCTTGCTGGCGATCGCGTTATGCCCGCCAACACGTCACCGACGCTTCGAAAATCACGCACCACCCAGGTCACGCGGACCGGCAAGCCCTCGGGCAAACCCGGATTTTCCAGGCGTCGCTTAATGCTCGCGCTGCGCACCTTCATGCTCGGTGTGGCGGTCATGGTTACGATGGGGGTGCTGAACCATTATCACGCCTTCAGGCGGTTCGAGTTCACCATTTCCGATTTGCGGATGTATTGGCATCCCTCGAAGAAGACCAGCGGCGCGATTGCGATTGCCGCGATCGACGACAAGAGCATCGCGGAGCTCGGCCAGTGGCCGTTCCGGCGTAGCGTAATGGCGCAATTCGAGCGGGCCCTGACCGATTACAAAGCCGCGGTGATCGGCTACGACGTGCTGTTCAGCGAGCCGGACAATTTCGACGTCGCGCGAGCCTCGCTGGTCGAACGATTGGAAAAATCCGGCACTCCCAAGGCCGCCGCCGAGCAATTGCTTGGCGAGAGCAACGATCAGGCGTTTGCCAATGCGATCAAGGCGCATGGCGCCACCATCCTTGGATATTCGTTGGGCACGCTCGAGGCCAACGGGGTGGCCAAGGGGGAGATTCAGCAGGGCTTTACCACCCAGATGATTTTGCCCGCACCGCTCTCCTACAATGTGGCGAAGATTCCGCCCAGAGTGGTGCGCGAGCTATACGATTCAAAATCGTATCGGCCGCCGATCCCGATTCTCAACCAGGCTGCGCACAGCACCGGTTACGTCTCCATCGACTCCGATGGCGACGGGGTCATGCGTGCGCAAATGATGGTCGCGCGCTTCCATCAAGGCAATCGCGTCCCGCTGTCGCTCGCAGTACTTAAGGCGCTCGCCGGCGATGCCACCCTGAACATTGACTTCGGCAGCATGGGCGATCAGGTCATCATCCGGAGCCCCAAGGGCGCGCTCCAGTTCCCCATCAACGAAAACGGACAGATGCTGCTGAACTATCGCGGACCTGAGGGCACCTTCCCGCATATTTCTTTCACCGACATTCTCAACAAGAGGGTTCCCCCCGCCGACCTGCTGGGCAAGGTGGTGCTGGTCGGGATGACGGCGCGTGGCGAAGGTGACCGCTTCAACACTCCGATGGGCGGGGATTTTCCCGGCGTCGAGATTCATGCCAACGCCATCGACAACATCGTCACCAATGACGTGACCGTGCGCAGCGCCGATGACACGGTCGAGCCCATCATCGCCCTGTTGCTCGGTTTGTTGATGATCGTCGCGGCGTCCTTTTTGTCGGCGAACCTGACCGCGATGGTGGCGGTGGTCCTCGGCGGCTCGTACGTCCTGATCGCGCAGCACCTGCTCTGGGACGACCATCAGCTGGTCGGCATCGTGTATCCGCTGGCGATGTTGGCCTCGACCTATGTGGTGACCGCCGGTTTCCGCTACTACGAAGAGACCAAGGAAAAGCGTTACCTGCGCCACGCCTTTGAGCATTACCTGCATCCCAGCGTCATCAGCTCGGTCCTCTCCAATCCCGAAGGCCTCAAGCTGGGCGGCCAGCGCCGCGTCCTCACCGTCCTGTTCGCCGACATCGTGAATTACACCTCGCTCTCCGAGAGCATGCGCACCGACCCGGCCGCGCTGGTCACGATGCTCAATGAGTACATGACCACCATGACCGATCGGATCCTCGACAGCGGCGGCGTGGTCGACAAGATTCGCGGCGACAGCATCATGGCGTTTTGGGGCGCACCCAACGACATGCCCGATCATCCAAAGGTCGCCATCGATCAGGCGCTCGGGATGCTGGTGGAATTGCGAAAACTCAACGACACCGACCCGCGCTTCAAAAGCTTCGACATCGGGATCGGCATCGCGACCGGCGAGGTGATCGTCGGCAATTTCGGCGGCGAGCGCCGCTTCGACTACTCGGTCATCGGCGACACGGTGAATCTCGCGTCGCGCCTTGAAGGATTAACGCGCAAGTTCGGCGCCCATCTGCTGGTCAGCCGCGACACGATGATCGGCGCCGCCGATGCCAAGTACATCAAACGCGAGATTGGCCAGGTCCGGGTCAAGGGCAAACAGGATGCGGTTGCGGTGGTTGAGGTCGTCGCGCATGCGAACGATGGCGTCGATCCCGAGTTTTACGATCGCTTCGCATATCTCAAACAGCTCTTACTGGAAGGCAAGGCCGATGAGGCGCGCGACGAGCTCGAGCGGCTGAAGAGTGAAAACCCTGACGATGGTGTCATCAGCCTGTATGTGGAAAGGTTCTCCTCGCTCGCGGAACTTCCGCGCGAGATGCTGTTCGAATTCGACACCAAGTGACGGAGCGACAACGTCGCTCCGTCATCCTGAGCGCTTCGCGAAGGATCTCGGTAAGCACGCAAGTTCATCCTGAGCACCCCCGCGAAGGATCGGTTCCATCCCCGCTCCCGATGGGAGCGGTTGGTCGCGATTACATCGCGACCTGGTGAGGGACCTTATTCAGCGCGTCCTCGCGCGATTATGGAATTCTTCCTGCTGGTCTTCGTAGCACAGGCTTTAGCCTGCGGCCTCAACCAAATGAAAGCCACACCGGCTGAAGCCTGTACTATTAAAGAGAGATTTCCTCAGTGGAAATTACAATGACCGACAGACTGTGTTCCTCAAGCTAACGGTCGCATGCTAAACCAACTCCAACGAGGAACGCGATGAACCATCGCGCGATGCTCACGTTCTTGCTTGTCGCCCTGCTATCGATACTGGCCGGATGTGGTTCAGACAACAGCCACAATTGTAGAGTTAGCCCCGTGAGTTCTTCCTGTGCGAACAGCGCGGATTCGCCAATCGGACCGGCCTTTCCTGGGCCGACTTCCGCTTCACCGCCGCCTTTTTCGGGCGGCCTGCGCAGGTATCGCGATTAACTTCTGAATTGCGATTGCGCGCCTTCCGTTCCGGGTAGGGGCGGTTCGCGAAGCGCCCGTCGAATCCTCGATGGCTTTGGTCCTTAGCAAACCGCGATCGGAAATCCACGGCGACGATTTTCGATGTCATCGGCGCGTTCGAAAGGATGCGCTTCGCGCGATCAGGATTCTCCGGGTCGTTCGCGAACGACCCCTACCGGGTGAAACCTTGGATTCATAACTTGAGAGGGATCTTGGCTTTTCGAAATGCATAAAGAAGCGATCCGCGCTCCCTCAATCGAATTGGCCACTACCGTTTCTTGCCTCACTACAACCGCATCCGATTGCCGAAGTTCATCCTGCGCGCTTCGCGAAGGATCCTCGATTCCGTCCAACCCCTCGCCCGATGGGCGAGGTCGGTCGCGATTCATCGCGACCTAAAGTGGGACCCAGGCAGAAGAGAGGAATAGACCACGGCGGCACGGAGACACGGAGTTAGCAGCCGCAGAAATCCTGACGGCCGTCTTTCTGCCAGTTTTTTGGTAGATCGTCGAATTCGGCCGGCGAATTCCACGATCTACCAAAAACTGGCAAGAAGATGCATCCCGTAGGGGGCGTTCGCGAACGCCCCGTTCAAATCCTGATCGCGCGAAGCGCACCCATTTTGCGTCTTCGCGATAGTGTCGAATCGGCTCTTATTCAGCGCGTCCTCGCGCGACTATGGAATTCTTCCTCTGGATCTTTGCAGCACAGGTTTAGCCAGTGTCCGTCTCCTCTCCATTCCCCCTCCCCTTAGGCGCCGAATCCGCTTGATTTCAGCCAGTCCCTTTGTTACCAGCATGCTACTGAATCAATTTGACCCGCATACTCTCAGTTCTCACCAGCTACTTTTTCGCCGGCCTCCTGGCCGTGCCTCTCTTTGTGCTGGAGCCCCAAGCCAAATCGAAGTCCGCAACCGCGGGAGATCAGCACTGGAAGACGGGCGAGACATTTCGCGACTGCGAGCACTGTCCGGAGATGGTCGTGCTGCCGGCAGGAAGCTTCCTGATGGGATCGCCGTCATCGGAGCGGAATCGGTGGGAAGCCGAAGGCCCCCAGCACCAGGTAACCATCGGGTACAGCTTCGCCGTAAGCAAGTTCCCGATCACGCGTGACGAGTACTCCTGGTTGGCGACCGAGCATGGGACGGATTACAAGCAGACGAGCCGTGACCCGGTAGTGAATATAAGCTGGGAGGACGCCAAGGACTACGCGACATTGCTGAGCCAGAAGACGGGCAAGACTTATCGTTTGTTGTCAGAAGCCGAATACGAATATGCGGAGCGAGCCGGGACCACGACCGCCTACTGGTGGGGCGACAGCGATGCCGAGCTTTGTAAATACGAAAAGGGCTATGGGTGCGATCAGCGAGGCACGGTGCCGGTCGGCAGTTATCCGGCCAATCGCTTTGGGTTATACGACATGGCGGGCAACGTATGGGAGTGGACCGAGGACTGCTGGAATCCCAGCTATGTGGGCGCGCCCGACAACGGTGGCGCGTGGACGACCGGGAACTGTAATGAGCACGTCTTGCGCGGCGGATCCTGGAGCTATTACGACAGTAACAACCGGTCGGCCATCCGGATTGATTTCCTCAACGGCGAACGCTACAACGTCGCCGGTTTCCGAGTTGCCAGAACACTATAAGCGGGATTTTGGCGTCTGATCCGATTCCAACTCACCGTCTAACTCGGCTCCGCATTCAAGGTTCGATGCGCCACTCATGCCTCCAGAGCGCAAGCATCGCCACCAAAGTGCCAAGCGTAATCCACAGACCGATTAGAAACGGCCAGCTCCGATAGGACACCACTATCCGTTGCTTTTGGGCCGGCACCAGCACGCCGATGCGGCTGTCGGCGCCCAGCGAGATGACCTTTCCTTGCCCGCGCGCCAAATGCCAGCTCTGATAGTAATTCTGGTTGACAACCAGTGTCGTTGACGCCGGAACGTCCAGGTCGAAGCTCAATGCGTTGGGCGTCCAACGAACCAGCGTCACGTCTCCATTGCCAAGCAGGTACTGCTCCCCCCGGTAGCCAGTCTGATTTGGAGCAAGCGCGGAAACACCCTGGACAATTCCCGGCGTATCCCAGGCGACGATCAATCCTTTATTCGCTTTCGCAGTCGTAACCATGGTGGTTCCAGGCGGCGGTCCCCAGTAACCGAAGTAAGAATCCGGCACGTACAACTGGTGGAAGGTTGGCTCTGGCTGTACCTCATGCGCGAAAGGTTGGTTGCCCTCTAGCAGGAAGTGCATCCACGCGTGCTGGGTGACATACCAATTGTCGACCAGAGCCAATCCGATCAGGAGCCCCGCTACCATTCCACCCCATGGCTTTTTCACCGCGCTGATCGCGTCGGCCCCGAAACCTGCCAGCACTCCAACGGCGAGCGTAAGTGGCGTGAGCCAGCGCTCGGGGAACCTCGTCGAGGAATAGAAAGGCAGCCGGTGGATGAGCACCCACGGAGACCAAGGCCCGAAGTCTCCCTTGGCCAGTACCAGCGCAACACCGGCCACAATTATCCAGGGAAGAGCGCGGCGAAAACGCAACGCCGATCCCAGCAAGGCCAGACCCGCAATGATGATCCCGATGTAGGCGTGCCAGGTTACTCGGTCGCGCGAGAATAGCGCGAGAAGGAGGTCTTGCAGCGCAAACACCTCGCTCGTATCTCTCACCGTCGAATGCATTCCGGTGTAAGCCACCCCGGGTAGCAACTTGATCGCCACGAAACCCGCGGTGAACGCGCCCGTGATCGCCAGCAACCGCAACGGGAACCAATTCCCGCGCTGGTATGCGATCGCCATCGCCAGCACCGCGATCATCGTCATCGTGAAGATCAGTTGGTAGACGGCGCCCTCCATCAGAATCAGCGCCAGCATCAAAGCGCCGGCCGCGGCGAAAATCTGCCGCTGACGTTCCACTCCAAGCCAGAACAAGCCGATCGCCCATGGAGCATAGGCGAAGGTTAGGTAATTTATTTCGCCCCACTCGAAGTCCATGTAGAACCACGCGCTGCCGGCGAAGGCGACCGCACACCCGACCGCCCCAAGTTTTCCGATCCCCAGCACGCGGCCAAGGAAATAAGCGCCGCCGAAAGCTATCGCGGCATGCGCGATCGCGTAAACATTTACCCCGATCTCCGGTCCAAACAGGAGGTCAAGCAGCAAGAAGGGAGTAAGGACCGCAGATTGAGGATCCGCGAACAGCGGGATCCCGCCGCATTTGTACGGATTCCAAAACGGAAATTGATGGAAATGGGTTATGCTGTACGCGGCGGCCCAGTGAAATTCCATCGCAAGGTCCCAGTCGAGCCGGCCTGAATTGACAGGGACGTTTATCTGCGAGAGTTGCGGAAGGAGCCGGTAGAAGAAGCATAGCGCGAAGGCAAGTGAGCCAACCGTCACCCATGCGATTTCTCTTTCTATCGGAGCGGATTTACGCATGCGGTCCGGAATTTCCGTTTTGACTTTGCAAACAGGCAGTTTCTATCCCGAAGCCGCTCCGGCGTCAACTTGGCGCGACCGCCACCCGCGAGGAGCGTCTTACAACCACATCCCATTCGTGCTAATCGGTTAAACTTGGATTAATTCCCAATCAACGCGGGATTTTGCCTTATGTCATCGACGAATCGAGTCAGAGTCGGGATTCTGGGCGCCACCGGTTACTCCGGAATCGAGGCGGTGCGTCTGCTCGCCGGGCATCCGTTCGTCGAGCTCGCGGTGCTGACCTCGGAGCACTATGCGGGCCGCGAAGTCGCCGAGGTCTACCATCACCTTGCCGGCGTCGATCTGCCTCCCCTCGAGGAGTTGCGCTCCGACCTCGTTAAGGGCCGTGTCGATGTGATCTTTTCGTGCCTGCCGGAAAAAGTCGCCACCGCGATGATCGCCGACCTGGTGCAAAGCGGGGTCAAGGTGATCGATTTTTCCGAGGATTTCCGTCTTAAGGACGCTGCTACCTACCGCGCGGTGTTCGGCGTGGATCATCCGGCGCCCGCACTGCTCAAGCATTCGGTCTATGGGCTCAGCGAGTTCAATCGGCATGCGATACGCGAGGCAAATCTGGTCGCGAATCCCGGATGCTTCCCGACCGGCGCGCTGCTGGCGTTGCTGCCGCTGATCAAGCGCGACCTTATCGAGCCGTCGTCGATCATTATCGATGCGAAGTCCGGCACCACCGGCGCGCGGCGAGCGGCGAGCGTCGAGCAGCTTTTCGCCGAGGTGAATGAGAACGCGCGCGCGTACAAGGTCGGCAATCATCGCCACGTCCCCGAGATGGAACAGGAAATCAGCACCTCACTCGGTCGCGAAGTCGCGATCCTGTTCGTACCGCATCTGCTGCCGATCTCGCGCGGAATCCTGACCTCGATTTTTATGCGCCCGCGCACCGGCACCACCGAGCACGACGTGCGCAGCGCCTTCGAGGCGAGTTTCGCGAAGTCACGCTTCATCCGGTTGTTGAAGCCGGGCGAGCTGCCGGAGCTAAAAAATGTGCGCGCGACGAATTTCTGCGAAATCGCGGTGCACCTCGACAAGCGCTCGGGCACGCTACTGGTGCTGACCGCGATCGACAACCTCGGCAAGGGCGCCGCCGGGCAGGCAATCCAGAACATGAACCTGATGCTGGGCTATGACGAAGCAGCCGGCCTCCTCGGGGTGGCGCCGGTTCCTTAGGAGTGAGCGCTGGGGAGCCACCCCTTTTTACGGCAAGTCGAACAGCAACACCTCCGCATCATCGGTCGCGGAGAATTTCAGCTGCGTTTCATCGGTGATCTTCGCGCCGTCACCCTCCCCTAGCGCGATGCCATTGAGGTCGAGCTTGCCGCGCGCCACATGAACATAGCCGCTGCGGCCCTTGATGATGTCCTTCTCCACCGACTGACCCTTAGTGAGCGCGCCGATATACAAATCGGCATCCTGATGAATTTTCAGCGCGCCATCGCCACCCGCATGCGACGCGACCAGAGCCAGCGTTCCTCGGGTGCGCTCGCCTAAAGTCTTCTGCTCATAGCCGGGCTTGATGCCGGCTGCCTCGGGCAGAATCCAAATCTGCAGGAAATGCAGCGGCGCCGACGACGACGGGTTGAACTCGCTATGCTGGATGCCGGTGCCGGCCGTCATCCGCTGCACGTCGCCGGCGGGAATCACGCCGTGAGTGCCGAGGCTGTCGCGATGCTCGACCGCGCCTTCCAGCACGTAGGTGACGATTTCCATATCGCGATGCGAATGGGTGGCAAAACCCTTGCCCGGCTCGACATGGTCGTCGTTGATAACGCGTAGCACCGAAAATCCCATCTCCTTGGGATCGTAGTATTCGCCGAATGAGAAAGTGTGGCGGCTGTTCAGCCAATCGATTTTGGTCAGCCCGCGATCCGAAGCTTTGCGTAGCGTAATCATAGGATCTCCTTCGATCTTGTCCTGCGGAGAAGGTAACCATCGTGTCAAGGGAGTAGGAAGCCGGGACATTACAGAAGCAGCGCGAGGATTTCCTCGGGCGATTCGCAAATGGCGTCGGCGCCGGCGTTCACCAATTCTTCGCGCGTGCCAAATCCATACGTCACGCCGATGCTGAAGATGCCGTTGGTCCTGGCACCGAGGACATCGTGCTCGCGGTCACCGATCATCACCGAACGCGCGGCATCGATGCCGGTCATTTCGATGACGTGCCTAAGCAGCTCGCGTTTGTCGCCCAGCGAACCATCGTGCCGCGCGCCGAACACGCCCTCGAAATGATCGCGCAACGAAAACGCCGTCAGCACGACTTCGGCATGATCGACGAATTTCGTAGTCGCGAGGAAAACCCGCGCGCCGGAGCTGCGGATGCGATGCAACATCGCATCGATGCCGGGATACTCGGTCGTCTCGCGCACGCCTTCGGTCGCATAGCGGCGGAGATACGCCTGCGCAGCGGGTTCAATCAGGTGCGCGCGAGCGGGGCCGAGCAGCTTGCCGAGGTTTTGGCGCAGCGGAGGACCGATGCACCAGACCAGCTCCTCGATGGGCGGCGAGGTCACACCCACCTCGGCCAGCGCATGCGCCATCGAGGAGGTAATCGCTACTCGAGGATTAGTCAGCGTCCCGTCGAGGTCGAACAGGACGCTGTCGAAGCGCGCTACCATAGAGATGGCTGCCTCCCTTTAGTTCTCCCCCTCCGGGGGAGATTACAGTTGGGGAAGCAGGCTGTGAAAATCCCTTTTCAACAGCGTGCTATGCGGTGCGGCGCATCAGTTCGAGGATGTCGTAGCCGGTAATCGCCTTGGACTTCTCCGACCATTCGCGCAGTTCGGCGTCGCTCACCGTGCCGGCCTGCGAGCCTTTCGCAAGGTCCATCAGCGCAATCTTGATGGTGGCCTCGTCGATCATCTCGCCGCTCTTAGGATCCGCCATCGAGCCGCCGCCCTTCTCATGGTAGAGCTTCACCACCCGGCGCGCTTCGTCGATTTGCTCCTGGCTCGGCGTGTAGCACGAGTTGGCAATCTCGGCCTGCTGCGGATGGATGACCCAGGTGCCGTCCATGCCGAGGTTCGCGGCGCCGACGTTCTTGTCGCGCAGCCCCTTCTGCAACTCGGCGATGCGCTCGGGCGGGTCGCTGTTCTTCCATAGCCGTAGGAAGACATTGTCTACCGCATGTAGTCCGGCAGCTTTCGCTGCGACCACCGTGGCCTGCTTCGAGTAGAGGAAGTTGATGTTCTGATTGTCGACGATGTCGCGAATGCCGAGGTTGGCCGCGAAGTCCGCGATGCCGAATACCAGCCCCGCCATCCGATCCGACGCGGTCGCGATGTCGTAGGCCTTCACCAGCGCGTGCGGCGTTTCGATCAGCGACTCAATCATCACGCGATACTTCCATCCGCCGCGCTTCTCGAGGTCGTCGAGTGTCTTCGCAACGATTCTGATGTCCTCGGGCCCGCGCGTCTTGGGCAGCATGATGCCGTGAAAGCGATTCGGTGCGCCGAGCATGATCGCTTCCATGTCCTCTTTGAAAAACGGCGAATGGATATTATTGGGGCGCACCGTGACGATTTTCTTCCCGAAGTCGAGTGTGGTGAGCGCCTCGACCATCACCTTGCGGCTCTTGGGCCCTTTGAATTCATACGGACACGCGTCTTCGAAATCCGCCATCACGTGGTCGACCGGCGACTTCACCGGATCGGCCGCGTTCTGATGCAGCTTCATGCTGTGGCCGGGATAGGTCATCTCGGTGCGCGGAATGACGAAGCGCTTGCCGTTATCAAGAACGTACATTTTTCAATTCTCCCTCGACTCCGCGTCTTTATTTATTCGCTTCGACTCCGCTTACGCTCCGCCTCAGCGGCTGCGCGCCGCTTCGGGGCGCATGCGGCCCGGCGCTAGGCGCCCACTTTGTGTCTCTATTGAACCTTCTTCAGAAAGTGCGATTTGCGTTTGATGAGAACGGTGCGATCGATCTCGACTACCACCGTACCGTCCTGCTTCTTGCCGACCAGCTTGAATTTCACCAGCCCGCAGTCTGGACGGTCCGCATCGGTTTTTTCCAGCACGGTTGATTCGGCGAAGATCGTGTCGCCATGAAAGACAGGATTGGTGTGCTTGCCGTTATCCATCTCGACTTCGCCGAGCGCGTTTTCGCTGGTATCCTGCGACGCGAGGCCAAGCGTGAACGCGAGCACCACGCCGCCATAGACCAGCAGCTTGCCGCCCACGAACGCCTCGGGATTGCGATCGATCATCGCCTGGTTGAAGTGCAGCTCGGCGGTGTTCATCACCAGCGAGGTGAACATGTGATTGTCCATCTCGGTGATGGTGCGGCCGCGCTGATGAATCAGCGTGTCACCAACGTTGAAATCCTCGAAATAATTGTTGTCGCCAGTCAGCGGCATAAAATTCCCTCGAATCCGATGCGTGCGTTCCGTGTAGGGGTCGTTCGCGAACGACCCGCAACGATAGTGCAATCGCGAAGATTTTCCGCAATCGCCAATTCGCTGCGGGCGCTTCGCGAAGCGCCCCTACCGGACAAAATCTGCATCATCTCAACCCTCGCGCTCCATGATGCGGCGGCCGATGACTTCGAGTTGGATTTCGCTGGTGCCCTCGAAAATCGACAGCACCCGCGCGTCGCGCCAGAAGCGCTGCACATCGAACTCCATCGAATAACCGTAGCCGCCGTGAACCTGCATCGCTTCGCGCGTCACCCGCTCCGCCATCTCGGCGGCGAACACCTTCGCGAGGCCGGCCTCGTAATCGCATCGCTTGCCGCTGTCCTTCTGCCCCGCTGCGAAGTATGCGAGCTGGCGCCCCGCCTCGATCTCTACCGCCATGTGCGCGAGCTTATGCCGTATCACCTGGTGCTCGCCGATGGGCTGGCCGAACTGCGTGCGCTGCTTCGCGTATTTCACCGCTGTTTCGAAGGCCGCCTGCGCCACGCCGACACCACGCGCCGCGGTCTGAATGCGCGCCGACTCGTAGCTCGCCATCAACTGGTAGAAGCCGCGCCCCTCGACGCCGCCGACCAGATTCGATGCGGGCGAATACGCATCTTCAAATTGCAGCGCGTAGCTGCGCATCCCATGGTATCCGATGGTGGGAATCGGCGAGCCAGTGAGATGCGGCGGCGCGAAGTCATCGCCCGGAGTCTTCTCGAAGAGCAACAGCGACAGCCCCTTGTGCCGCTTCGATACGTCGGGATCGGTACGAACCATCACTGTAAGAACATTCGCGCGATTGGCGAAGGTGCACCACATCTTGGATCCCTTGATAAGGTAGCCGTCGCCATTTTTCACCGCGCGCGTTTTGAACGACGCGGTATCCGAACCCGAATCGGGCTCGGTAAACGCCGCCGCGGTCATCAGCTCGCCGCGCGCGATCTTCGGCAGCAGGCGCTTCTTCTGCTCCTCGGTGCCGTTAGCGAGGATGAGGGTGCCGGTAATGAGGTTGCGCGTCATTACGGAACCGACGCTGAGCCATCCGCGCGACAGCTCCTCGGTGACAATCGCCATCGAGGTGTAGTCGAGGCCCATCCCGCCCTGCTCTTCGGGAAAGATGACGCCGAAGTAGCCGAGCTCGGCCATCTTCTTGAGGATGTGTTCGGGGATTTCCTTGTTCTGGCGATCGAGGTCGTTGGCGATCGGTTTGACTTCCTTCTCGACGAAGTCGCGGACCGAGCGGCGGATCTCCTCGTGCTCTTCGGTGGTCATCGGCATGAACAAATCACTCCTGGGCGGGGGTCTTCTTGCGAATTAAAACCGGGCGCTCATATTCGAGGACTTTCTCGCCGGCCTGGTTAAAGCCGGTGGTGCGAAACTTGACCACGCCGCGATCGGGTCGCGAGGTATCGCGCTTCGACAGTACCTCGGACTGTGAGGTGAGCGTGTCGCCCGGATAGACGGTCGCGAGGTACTTCATTTTTTCGTAGCCGAGATGCGCGATCGCCTTTTCGCTCAAGTCCTCAACCGAGAGCCCGAACACCACGTTCATCACCAGCATGTGGTTGACGACGACGTCGCGAAAGCCCATCGACTCGGCATACTCGCGATTGAAGTAAATCGGGTTGAAATTCATGGTGACGCTGCTGAAGAGGCTGTTGTCGCCCTCGTTAATCGTGCGTCCCCAATGATGTTTGAAGATGTGGCCGACTTCGAAATCCTCGAAGTAGTGGCCATGTTCGATTTTGCGGACCGCCATAGAATATTCCGACTTAAAGCGACACTTTAATTTTCTGGAGGGTCTGCGGAACCACTCGAAGCCGACTCGAATTCGAGATGATAGCACGCCGACGCGCCGGATGACCGATGCCGTTTTATGGAATTCCTCCCGCGCGGTCAACGGGAAGGATCTCAGCCGCTAGGGATGGTTCAGCGCGGGGAGCGGAATCGTCACCGTGTCGTAAACTGTAATCCTCGGACCATACGCGGCCTGGAAAATTCCGATGCCCTCGGCCGGCCGGATCAGGTTGGTGCGATCGAAGATGTTCAGCAGCGTGATGCGGTCGGTCACTTCGCCAAGGCCCGGCACCTGAAAACTGCGCAGCGCACTCAGATCGACCTGGACCACGTGCGGCAACGCTTCGAGGTCGGCAAAACCTCCGCGCAAGCCACTGCTGTAGATGGCTGAGGCGCTGAACACGTAGGGCTTCCATCGATAGGTAATCCCACCCGAGGCGCCATAGAGCGGCTGATGGTCTAGCACGATGTGGTTGCCGTTGATGTAAGCCAACTCATCGGGGTCGAAGTTGAACTGCCCGGTCGCCACACCCTTCTGCATGTTCTCGCCGATGGTGGCGCTGCCATGGATTGACAGGTTCCCACTGTTGTAGGTTACCGCGGTTTCGGTGCCCCAGATATATCCATTCTTGTAGTTAAAGGGCGCGAAGATCGGTACCGAGCCAAACTGGCCGGTATCCAGGTAGTGCTTGGTATATTCAAAGAAATCGTCTTCTGAAACTGTGAGATGCTCGGTCAGTTGATGAACTCCGCCGATATCCCACTCGTAGTCATCTTCGGTCTCCGGGTTGACGGCTCCGGTTCCCGCAAAGCCGGTGGTTCCCTTGAAAGCTTCGGGCGCGCCCGGCGAGATTCCCTGGAAGCTTGGCACCTGCATATAGCGAGCGAATCCGCCGTGTAAGGTCGTATCCGGCCGCACCAGATACATCAGGTTGATGGTCGGATCGATTTGATTCTGGTAGGTGAACCCACTTAACCGATCCCATCGCACTCCCAGGTTCAGTCGCAGTTTTTCAGTGAGCTGCCAGGTGTCCTCCAGATAGATGCCGGACAGGAGGTTGATCTTGTTGGCATTGTTGATCACCCGAACCGGCGTTGCGGACGGCGGGTCGGTGGGAAATACCAGCGAGTTGTCGTCCGCCTCGACACCATACTCACCAAGGTAGGCGCCGGCTCCAAGCTTATGCGGACCAAGCTGATAGGTGACGTCCCCTTGTAGCGTGTTGTCGAGGTCGCTGTGAAACGCGGTCGACGCCACTCCCTGATAGATAAGCTCGCCGATATTGTCGGGATCGAAGCTTTGCGTGATGTAATGCGCCGCATAAGCAAGCTGATAGGTCAGGTCCGGCGCCGGCGCCCCATTCAGCGCCAGCATTCCCAAGTAGTCGCGAAAGTTGAGATAGGAGTTGATGTCCGCCGACGGATAGTTACTCACGCCCGCGAGCGGAAACTGAGGCGTGAGATCGTTCTGGTTGGGGAGCTGGTTATCACTCGCAGCTACCGAGGTAATGAGGCTTAGTCTGGTAGTCGGGTTCACGTTGTAGGCGAAGAAACCAAATGCCTGCCCCTGGTTGGTATGGTTGTGGATCGCATCGGGCGCCGGCGTCGCCGAGCTGAACGCGCTGTTGCTCTGGCTGTATAGCGCGCTGAGGTAGTAGCTGAAATTGCCGATGCATCCGCCGTACTGCACGCTCGGCTGAATCGTGTTGCGCTGCCCGCCATACATGCTGACGCTGCCGCCAGGCTGCTCGCATCCGTCCTTGGTTTCGATAGCCAGCACTCCGCCGGTGGCGTAGCTGTAGCGCGACGGCAGGATCCCATCCAGCAGACTCATCTGCTTGATGAACATTGGATTGATCATCGAAACAAACGGCGGGTTGGTATTGATGTCGAGCGGCACCATGACCCCGTTGATCTGATACTGAAACTGCGGGCCCTCGGTGTTGCGGATGTGAATCTGTTGATTCTGATCGATGGCGACGCCGGGCATTTGCGTGAGCACCTCGGTGAGGTTGGCATTGTCGCCGCGCGGCAGGTTGGCGATGTCCTGCGCGGTCACCGTGTATTTGTTGGCGCCGGTGCTGGAGACGCTATTCTGTCCGCGAATCATGCTGGCCTGAATCGGCACCGTCAGCGCGGTCTCGGTATCCAGCGTCATCGCGATGGTCTTTGTAGGGTCGAGGGGGAACACCACCATGGTGTTGGCGCGCCTAAAACCATGCTTCGCGGCAATCAATAGATATGCGCCGGGTTTTGCCGTACCGATCGTGAACCGCCCCTTCTCGTCAGTGGTCGCATGCGCGATGACCCCGCCCTGCTGGTTGCGCAATTCCACGTTAACCTGCCCGAGCGGCCGGCCCAGCGCGTCGGTGACGATGCCGGCCGCCGGTGGAGTTGCAGCCCAAGTGGGGGACACCAAACCCATCGCCAATACGAAAGTGAGCGCGCGAAAAGCCCATCGCAACGTCGCATGATGGCTTGGTGGGCGGAAAACTGAGCTCGGCTTGGTGCGCATCATGATAATGAGAATGATTCTCAATATCCGCTACGCTAAACTTTGTCAAATCGCGCGGACGAATTCTCTCCTTCAATCGCTATTCGCTACGTTTCGCGCGCGAAGCGCCACCGGTCCGCGCGATTGGCTCGGTCGGTGCTCGCGCCCGAGCGGATAGGCCGATCAAGGGTAAGCGTGTTTTGCTCCTGTCGAGCATGTTTAGGCCTTTTTCGTCCATGGTGGCTAACACATAGTCGGCAGGCGATAGCTTATTGTCTAACGGCCGATTTCCTCGCATCATGCATCAGTAGCCCCGGCGCGGCTAAGGGAGGCACGTGCGAGCGCGGCCTGTTCATTCGCGCAGAACCGCGACCAGCGCGGCGCTGCTCATCCTAGGCATGTTCGGCATGCTGACGGCGCATCTCGATGCCGATCCTGCAGCGCCGGAATCGGTGCGCCTCCGGGCGTATATCGCTGATCCATCGGCGCCGTCGCTGCACGAGAAATACCTGGCGAACCGGCGCGGCACCGCATTCGGAGTACCGCGCGATGCTTATGCAAATGCGGTCGCGGCAATGCATTCGATGGAGTCGCGCGAGAGCGAGCCGAGCGCGGTCGAGGCCGTGACCGTTCCGGCAGCCACGGCGACGCCCTTCTGGACCGCGCTCGGACCGTTGCCGATCACTAATCAGGTGCCCATCTTCGGCACCGATCCGATCGGTGGGGCGCTGGCGAGCGCAAGCGGGAAAGTGACCGCGATCGCGGTTGATCCGACGACCTCGGGCCGGCTGTTCATCGGTACCGCGGGCGGAGGCGTCTGGATGAGCACTAACGGCGGGACGACCTTCACCTCGATTTTCGCGGCGCAGCCGACCCTGGCAATCGGCGCCGTCACACTCGACCCGACCACCAGCCCGCCGACGATCTACGTCGGTACGGGGGAGGGAAACAACACCGTCGATTCGTACTTCGGGTTGGGGTTGTTTATATCGACGGACCTGGGCAATACCTGGGTGCAGAATACCGGCGGCGGAGCTTTCACCGATCTGTCCTGTTCGCGAATCGCGATCGATACCACCAAGACCCCCAGGGTCATCTATGCTGCGATGTCGACCGGGTCGAGCAGCAATCGGGCAGGCGTCAACTTCATAGAAAGCAATGTGATCAATAACGGGCTGTGGAAATCACCGGATGGTGGTATGACCTGGTCGCAGGTCCCATTCACGTCGCAGCTCGCATGTCCTAACTTCGGCGGCTTCTGTCCCGCCGAAGATGTCGCGATCGATCCAGTGGTTCCTTCCAACGTTTTTACCGCGATCTATCAATACGGGGTTTTCGGCTCCAACAACGGGGGCGCCAGCTGGTATGCGATCAATTTCCCCGGGGTTGCAAATTCGCAGATCGGTCGCGCCAGCCTGACGACACGGAACAACAACGTGTACGTCGCACTGGGAGCCACCGATGGCATCGAGTTTCTGGGATTTTTCAGAGCCTCCGACGCGGGACACGTCTTTATTCCGATTCAAGCGCCGTTCGCGAATCTCCCCACCTCGACCATCGATGGAACTAGCCCGTCGAACTTCTCGCGAGCGGATTACGACAATGTGTTCCTGATTGATGCATCAGATTCGAGCGGCGCCACCGTGATTTTCGGCGGCGTGGGGATTTACCGCTCCACCAATAATGGCACCCAGTGGACCTTCCTCGGGCAAAACGGCGGTGTGCATTCCGATCAGCATGCACTCGCTATCGATCCCTTCCATCCGGGGAACTTTTTCGTCGGCAACGATGGCGGCGTATATTCCTTCAACCCATCCTCGGGAAACTGGACCGCCCTCAATGGGAGCCTTTCAACCGCGCTGCTCCAGGGCGTGGGACCCAATCCCTCCAACGACAAGGTGGCGCTCGCCGGTGCGGCCGGCAACGGCACGGCTCGCTTCAATGGTGTGCAGACTGGAGTTACCCCGCAGCCGTGGAGCGCGGTCGATAGTGGTGACGGCGGTTTCGCGCTTTTCGACCGAGTCAATCCGAGCTTCGCCTATCACAGCTTCATGACCACCCTGAGCGGTTCGGTGGCGATCTCATGTTCCACTGATGGTGGATTGACGTGGAATGGCGCGCAGCCGACCTTCACTCTTCAAGGTGCGATGGCGGCCGCCAATGACGCGGGGGCCGGCTACTTTCCTCCCATGGCCATCGATCCGCTGATCTCACGGCGGGTCTTGTTCGGCGCGCATTCGGTATACGTATCGATCAATGCGGGCCTCAACTGGGCGCGCCAAACCACTCAGGATCTCACCGGACGATGCTCCAATGGGGCATGCGCGATCCAGGACCTGGAGTTCGCGCCGACCGCGCATAACATCGCGTATGCGCTTTCGACTCAGACCTTCGAAACCGGATCGCCAACCCCATTCAGGATTTTCTTTACCACGCAGGCCGATCAGCAGGTCGGCACTTCCACTCCGAGCGGTGGCGCGTGGACCGATGTCACCGACAATCTTCCGTTCAGCCCTACCAACACGCAGGCGACCGGGATTGCGATCAGTCCCTTTAACCCGGCGATTGCGTTTCTAAGCGTTTCCGGCTTCACCGCTGCGACTGGTATCGGGCACGTCTTCATCACCAGCGACTCCGGCGCGCATTGGTTCAGGTCCGATGGCAATCCGCAGAACGTTACCCCGCCGCCGGCCACCGCGATTCCCGACATTCCGGTGTTGCGCATGATGGTCGATGCCAACGATCGTTCGGGGAATACCGTTTTGGCTGGGACCGATATCGGCGTCTTTCGGAGCACCGACCTCGGAATCACCTGGGCGCCCTTTAACCTCGGGGTGATTCCGGTCGTGCCGATTTTCGACATCGAGCAGAATCTGGACGGCGTGACCTATGCCGGAACGCATGGCCTTGGCGCGTTCGTGCTCTCCGGCGCGCTCGGACCGATTCCGACTCCCACCGCCTTCCCCACCATGATGGTGGCTACCCCGACTCCAGCTCCGACCAAAACCGCGACCCCGACCCGGACCGCAACTCCGACCAAAACCGCGACCACTACCCCAACCCCGACCATCACTCCCACCCCAACGCCTACCATCACGCCAACGCCTACTGCGACGGCGACGCCTCTGTCCATCAGCCTGACCATCGCGCCGAAGCAACGCCTCTTCGGCAATGTGATTTTCGGTAACACCGGCGAGATCTCCAAGCCGCAAACCATCACTCTGACCAACAGCAGCACCGATGTGGTCACGATGTTCGGAGCAAGCTTCAGCGGGCCGGCCGCATCGGACTACATGGTCGTCACCCAAGGCACGACCTGTGGAGCGACTTTGGGCGCGCGCCAGAAGTGCAACTATGTGATGGTTTTTCAACCCAGCGCGCTCGGCGCCGGCAATGCCTTCCTGATGGTCTCCAACAATGCCGCCAACAGCCCGCAGCTCGCGAGCCTCAGCGGCACCGGTGTCGCGGGCCCCATCACGGTCGCGCCGACCTCGATCTCATTCGGCACCGTCGCGATAGGCAATTCGGTTCAGAAGCCGTTTACGGTAACCAACAAGAACACGGTGGGGCTGACGATTTCCAATCTCGTCTCGACGAGCACCGATTTCACGCCGGCTACCACGTGCCTCGGCGTCCTCAAAGCGGGCTCTAGTTGCATGGTGGAAGTCACCTTCAAACCCGCGGCGGGCGGCAAGCCGCGCAGCGGTTCGATCCAGATCTTCGACAATGCCGCCAAGAGTCCGCAAACCGTCAAAGTCTCGGGGACTGCGGGGTAGCGACGCTCACCAGTTCTTTAGGGCCTCGCGATAGTCACCCTCGAGAATCGCCATGAGCACCGAATCATGATAGCGGCCATCGAGGAATCGGTATTCACGCTGCACACCCTCCTGTTTGAAACCGCATTTTTCATAGGACTTGATGCCGCGAACGTTGAAGTCGTAGACGCTGAGCCACACGCGATGCAGGTTCATCTTGTCGAACGCAAAGCGGAGAACCACGCGCATCGCGTCGGTACCGTAACCCTTCCCCCAGTGGGGTTTGCTGCCGATCACGATGCCGACCTGCGCGCTGCGATTGATCCAGTCGACAGTCATAAGGCTGATACCGCCGAGGTACTCGCCACCGAGGGTGTCGATCGCCCATCTGCAATCGGGACCGCCACCGGGTGCATTCACGCTGAGATAAACTTCCTCCGCCGCGCGCGACAGGGGGTATATCATCGGCGCGCCGAGATTGCGGGTGACCTCCTCGTCGTTGACCCACGTCATCAGCGAGTCGAGGTCCGATTTCTCGTATGCTCGAATGCGAACCAGCTTTCCTTCCATGTTCTTCTCCAAAATAAAAAGGGCAGCCTCTCGAGGCCGCCCTTTTGAGGATCTGTTTCGCGGCCGTTATCCCTTGGGCAGCCCCATCACTCGTTCACCGATGATGTTGTGCTGAATCTCGCTGGTCCCGCCGGCGATCGTGAGCGCGCGCGAAGCGAGCATCCGATACGACCATTTACCCTTGTCCAGCGCGAACGGCGCGCGGAAGTCCATCTGGCTGTATGGCCCCAGCAGCTCCATCGCGAACTTGTTCATCTTCAAATTGAGCTCGCTAACTGCGAGCTTCAGCACCGAACCCTCGGGACCCGGCGGTAAACCCTTTAGCCGCCGTGTGATCTGGCGAAACCCGGTGTATCTGATGGCGGCCGCCTCGCATGCGAACCCGGAAATCTTCTGCCGCACGTCGGTGTTGGCCCACGCCGTCGAGCCATTATGCCGCACCGTCTGCGCGAGGTCCTTCAGCTCCTTGACCGCGCCGAGCATGTCCCGTCCGCCGCCGATGCCCGAGCGTTCGAACATCAGCGTGGTGATGGCGACCTGCCATCCCTGGTTCTTCTCGCCGATGAGATTTTTCTTGGGAACCTTCACATCCTCGAAGAAGACCTCGTTGAAATTCGCATCGCCGGTGATTTGCACTAGCGGGCGCACTGTGACCCCCGGACTGTGCATATCGACCAGGATGTAGCTGATGCCCTTGTGTTTGGGCGCGGTTGGATCGGTGCGCACCAGCAGGATGCACATGTCGGCATGATGCGCATCGGAGGTCCAGACCTTCTGTCCGTTGACGATGAAGTAGTCGCCTTCCTCGACCGCCTTGGTTTGCAGCGACGCGACATCGGAACCAGAACCCGGCTCCGAATATCCCTGACACCAGATTTCCTCGCCGGAGAGAATTTTCGGCACGTAGCGCTTTTTCTGTTCCTCGGTGCCCCAATGGATTAGCGTCGGACCCACCAGCAGCGTGCCGAGGCCGTTGACCAACGCGGGCGGATTCGCGCGCGCGATTTCCTCATTGTAAATGATTTGCTGAACCAAGCTGGCGCCGCGACCGCCATATTCCTTGGGCCAGCTGATCCCGACCCATCCGCCCGCATGCATTTTCTTGTGCCAGGCGAGACGGCGCGGCCATTCGCCGCCTTCCTCGTGTGTCATGCCGAGGCCTTCGTCGCCCTTCTGGCCCTTGGGCAGGTTGGCTTCGAGCCAGCTTCTAAGTTCGTGGCGAAAGGCCTCGTCTTCGGGGCTCCAATTGAAATCCATGTCTTCCTCCGAAAAGGGATGGAAGCGGCGCTTCCTAACAGTTGTTATATAAACCGCGGGTTGGAACCCGCGCAAGGCGCTCTAATCGGGCACGTGTTGAGGCCGGCGCGCGAGTAGCGCGAAAGGTCTACCTCCGGGAGTCTTTTCCAACTCGATGAGCGTCGAGACTTGATCCTCGATCGGTCGATTCTGGCCGAATTTGAATTTGCCCTCGATGCGATCGATCGGCATCTCGAATCCGACAATCGCCCTAAGCAGATTCGATTTGAATTCAGGCGGCAGTATGCGAGTAGACCAGCGCCGCGGCATCGAGGCTTCATGAATCGCGACCAGGCGATCGACGATCGCTTCGACGCGATGCGGATCTTCAATGACGCGTGGCGCCCCATACGCGTGCACCGTCGCGTAGTTCCAGGTCGGCACGGCGGGCGCAGTTACATACCAATTTGGCGAGATATACGCATGCGGCCCGTCAAACATTGCGACCGCCAGAGCCTTACCGTCAAAGCTGCGCCAGTGCGGATTCGCGCGCGCGACGTGGCCGATAAGCGTACCGTAGGCGCCGGTCTCGCGTTCGAGGAGCATCGGCAGACGCGTGGCGAACGGTGCGTCATCGATCGAAGTCACCAGCGTCGCGAAGCTGTTGGCCTCGATGAAATCGTGCAGCGTCGCGCGATCCGTCACCTCGAATGCTTTCGGAATGTACATCTTACTTCGCGCCGCCGCTCGCGCGCCGATAGATGTCCGGGTCGCCCCGCTCCATCTGGCGGTTAGGATATCTCGGCTCCGCGAAGCCGAATTTTCGATATAGCCCGTGCGCATCGGCGGTGCCCAGCGTCCAGCGGCGCAGGCCCTGCAGGTGTGGATGCGATATGATGGCTTCCATCAGCGCTTTGGAGAGACCGCGTCCGCGAAACGCCTCGACGACGAAGACATCCGCGAGGTAAGCGAAGGTCGCATAGTCGGAAATCACTCGCGCAAAGCCAACCTGCCGCGCTCCCTCGTAGATCCCGAAGCACAGCGAGTTAGCAATCGAGCGCGCGACCACCTCGCGCGGCACGCCTTCCGCCCAATACGACTGGGTCGAAAGAAAATTGTGGATGACCTCGAGGTCAAGCCGCGCGGCATCGGTGCTGATCAGGAAGCCATCGACGGTGCGCTCGACCGGCGCGCCATCATGCGCGCACGAAACCCGACTATCTGGCGGAACATATTCCGAAATGTTTCGCGGCATCGCCAGGCTCCGGGTCAGCCGCGGATCGGCAAGCGGAAGGAGTGCAGCGGTGCGCAGCGGAATCACGCCCGCCCAGATCGGAAGCGCGTAGTCAGCCTCATCGTCGACTACGCCATCGGCGCGCACCTTGGCCGACGCTTCATTGATTGGAAGTTCGAGAATCGAGGTGGCCGCGAGTTCTTTGGGATTGGGTTGCCGAATGCGGTCCCATTGCCCGGGTCCGATGTGCTCGACCAGCGCGCGCATCGCGGCGAGCTTGCGCTCCGGTTCCGTTACTTCGTGAGCGACACCGAAGATGACGGCCGAGCGGTATTCCACCGAATGATGAAATGCCGAACGCGCCATCACCAGGCCATCGATGAGCGTGGCGGTCAGGCAGATCTCGACGCCCTCGGCCGCGGTACGGATCATCTTGTTGCTGACCGCCCCGTGGATGAAGACCGAGTCGCCCATGCGTACATGCAGCGTGGGCAGGACTCGTGGGGCGCCATCGACAACCACGCCGACGTGGCATACCAGCGAGCGATCCAGGATCGCATGGACCACTTCGCGATCGTAAGTGGCGCGTTTGCGCATCCGGTTGACGATGGTGCGGGGCGTCGGTTTGATCTCTTGCATTCTCGCACGTCCTTATGTAACAGTACAAATAGATTAATGTGACAGCACATAGATATCAGATCGTTGGGAAGTCAGGCAACCAGATTTCCGCCAGCATCGAGGAGCAGATCCGCGACGGCACACTCGCGGCGGGGACGGTATTGCCGGCCATTCGCGCGCTCGCTGATGGGCTCGAGGTCAGTCCCACCACCGTCGCTGCGGCTTATCGCTCCCTGCGCGTGCGCGGGCTGGTGCGCGCGGGCGGTCGGCGCGGCACCATCGTCAACCGGCGCCCTCCGCTGGCGACGCCCAGCCTCCCGGTCGCGCCCGAAGGCGCGGTCAACCTCGCGGATGGCAACCCCGATCCGGAGCTGTTGCCCGCCCTACATCCGGTGCTCGCGAAAATCGCCGCGCAGCATCAGCTCTATGGCGGCGAGACGAACCGCCCAAGGCTAATCGAGTTGGCGCGGCGCGCCTTCAAGCACGATCACATTCCGGCTGGTGAAATCGCGGTGGTCAGCGGCGCCATCGATGGCATCGAGCGGGTGCTGCAGGCGCATCTCTCGACCGGCGATGTGGTCGCGGTCGAAGACCCCAGCTACACCGGCGTGCTCGACCTGATTGCCGCGTTGGGGATGATTGCCGAGCCGGTCGCGCTCGACGAATGGGGGATGCGTCCCGATTCGCTGGCGGCGGCGATTCGGGCCGACGCCAAAGCGGTGATTCTGACGCCGCGCGCGCAGAATCCGACCAGCGTCGCGCTCGACAAGAAGCGCGCGGGGGAGCTTCGCACGGTCCTCGCGAAGACAGCCAACACCCTACTCATCGAAGATGACTTTGGAGGCCCGGTCTCCGGCGCTCCGGCGATCAGCGTCGTCGATGCGCGGATGCTGCGATGGGCGGTGATTCGCTCGGTCTCGAAGGCGCTCGGTCCCGATCTGCGACTGGCAGTGGTCGCTGGTGACGACCTCACGATTGCGCGCGTCGAGGGCCGCCAACGGCTCGGGCCGCGATGGGTCAGTCATATTCTCCAGGACGCCGTCGTCGCGATGTGGTCGGATGCCAAAGTGATGCGCCAGGTCGAGCGCGCATCAGATATATATGCGCTTCGCCGGAACGCGCTGATCGATGAACTCGCCAAAGTCGGCATCGAGGCCCGCGGTCGCTCGGGCCTCAACGTCTGGATACCCGTCGCCGATGAGAATGCGATCGTTCAGTCGCTCCTCGAAGATGGATGGGCAGTGCGACCGGGTGCCGCCTATCGAGTTCGCAGCGCCCCCGGCATCCGAGTGACGATCTCAGCGCTCAAGCCTGCCGACGCGCGCCGCTTCGCCGCCGACTTCGCGCGCTCGCTGCGCCCCCGCGCCTCGACCAACGTGGCGTGACGATCAACCCTTCGGTAATCCCAAAACTCTTTCGCCGATGATGTTGTGCTGAATCTGATTGGTGCCCGCGTAAATCGTCGGCCCACGCGCCGCCAGCATTCGGAATGACCACTTGCCCTGATCGATCGCAAATGGCGCGTCGGCCTCCATCTGGCTGTACGGCCCTAGCAGTTCCATCGCGTACATCGCCATCCGCAGGCGCAACTCCGTACTGCACAGCTTCATCATCGAGCCTTCCGGCCCTGGCGGAATTCCTTTGAGCTGGCGCGTGAGCTGCCGATAGCCGGTGTACTTGAGCGCCTCCGCATCGCAGGCGAACTCGATGATCTTTTGGCGCACGCTGGAATCTTTCCATGCGTTGCCGCCGTTGCGAGGGATGCGCTTGGCGAGGTCCGCAAGCTCGTGCACCTCGCGCATCGGAATCTCGCCGCTGCCGCCGGAGCGCTCGAACATCAGCGTGGTGATGGCGACCTGCCAGCCCTGGTTCAGCTCGCCGACGATGTTCTTCTTCGGCACGCGCACGTCCTCGAAGAAAACCTCGTTGAAGCCCTTGCCGCCGGTGATTTGCACCAGCGGACGCACCGTGATGCCGGGGCTGTGCATGTCCACCAGCAGATAGCTGATGCCTTTGTGCTTGGGCGCGTTGGGGTCGGTGCGCACCAGCAGGAAGATCCAGTCGGCATGTTGCGCGATCGAGGTCCAGACCTTTTGTCCGTTGACGATGAAGTCGTCGCCCTGCTCCACCGCGCGAGTTTGCAGCGAGGCGAGATCGGATCCCGAGTTAGGTTCGGAATATCCCTGGCACCAGATTTCCTTGCCCGCGAGGATTTTCGGCAGGTGGCGCTTCTTCTGTTCCTCGGTGCCCCAGTGAATCAGGGTCGGGCCGAGCAGGCTGATGCCCATCCCGGTGAAGGGAACGCTCGTCCCTGCGCGCTCGAGCTCTTCATGATAGATGATGTTTTGCAGGATCCCGGCGCCGCGCCCGCCGTACTCTTTCGGCCAGCTGATGCCGATCCATTTGCCCTCGTTGAGCTTCTGATGCCACGCGACCGAATCGTTCCACGTATCGCCTTCCTCGGCGAGTAACTCGCGGGTTGGCATCATGCTGGCGCGATTGGCCTCGAGCCACGAGCGGAGTTCGTTACGAAATGCGTCGTCCTCGGAACTGTAGTTGAAATCCATGGCAACTATCCTTTGGGCAATCCGAGGACGCGCTCGCCGATGATGTTGTGCTGGATCTGATTGGTCCCGGCGGCGATAGTTCCGCCCCGCACCGCCAGCATCTTCATCAGCCACTTGCCGTTCTCGATCGCGAAGGGCCCGTTTGGCTCCATCTGGCTATAAGGCCCGAGCAGCTCCATCGCGAAGAGCGATACTTTCAGGGCCAGCTCGGTTCCCACCAGCTTCATCATCGAACCCTCAGGGCCCGGAGGCAGCCCCTTGAGGCGGCGCGTGAGCTGGCGAAAACCGGTGAACTTGAGCGCTTCGCCCTCGGAATAAAACTCCGCGAGCTTCTGACGCACGCTGGAATCCTCCCACGCGGTGCCGCCGTTGCGCGGAATCCGTTTCGCGAGACGCGCGAGCTCACGAATCTGACCGGTACCCGGAGCGCCCGCGCCGCGGCGCTCGAACATCAGGGTGGTGATGGCGACCTGCCAGCCCTGGTTCTTTTCGCCGACGAGGTTTCGCTTCGGCACCCGGACATCGTCGAAGAAAACTTCGTTGAAGCCGCTCGCGCCAGTCATCTGCACCAGTGGGCGGACGGTTATGCCGGGGGTCTTCATGTCCACCAGCAGATAGCTGATGCCCTTATGCTTGGGGGCCTCGGAGTCAGTGCGCACCAGCAGAAAAATCCAGTCGGCGTGCTGCGCGGTCGAGGTCCAGATTTTCTGCCCATTGACCACGAAATAGTCGCCGTCCTCGACCGCCTTGGTCTGCAGCGAGGCGAGGTCTGATCCCGAGTTGGGTTCGGAATAGCCCTGACACCAGATTTCGTCGGCGGCGAGGATCTTCGAGATATGCGCTTTCTTCTGTTCCTCGTTGCCCCAGTGCATCAGGGTGGGCGCGACGAGCGAGGCGCCTTGTCCGATGAACGGCAGTGGCGCCTTCGCGCGGGCAAGTTCCTGATAATAAACAATCGTTTGCAGGATGGTGGCGCCGCGTCCGCCATATTCCTTGGGCCAATCGATGCCGACCCATCCGGCGGAATGGAGTTTTTTGTACCATGCGATGCGCCGGCCCCATTCGTCGCTGTCGTCGGCCTCATCGCCGAACGAGTCAGAGTTCTCCATCCCCCTGGGCGCGTTGGCTTCCAGCCAGGTGCGGAACTCTTTGCGAAACGCTTCATCTTCAGGACTGAAATTGAAATCCATTTGCCTCTCCGCCTGATTAGCCTTTGGCCGATTAGCCTTTCGGAAGACCGAGCACCCGCTCGCCGATGATGTTGTGCTGGATCTGATTGGTGCCTGCGTAAATCGTCGGACCGCGCGCCGACAGCATTCTATATGACCATCGCCCGTGATCGATCGCGTGGTCGGCATCATATTCGAACTGACTATAGGGTCCGAGCAGTTCCATCGCGTAAAGCGAGACTTTCAGATTCAACTCGGTCGAGCACAGCTTGAGCATCGAGCCCTCGGGGCCCGGCGGCAGTCCCTTCAGGCGCTTGGTCAACTGACGCAGGCCGGTGTACTTGAGCGCGGTCGCCTCGCATGCAAACTCGGCGATCTTTTGACGCACGTCAGCGCTGTCCCATGCGGTCTTGCCGTTGCGAGGGATCTGCTTCGCGAGCTGGACGAGATCCTCGATCATGCCGCCGGTTCCGCGATCATTGCCGGCGCCGCCCGAGCGCTCAAACATCAGTGTCGTAATTGCGACCTGCCAGCCCTGGTTCTTTTCGCCGACGAGGTTTTTCTTCGGCACCCGCACGTCTTCGAAGAAGACCTCGTTGAAGCCGCGGCCTCCGGTCATCTGCACCAAGGGGCGCACCGTGATGCCGGGGCTGTGCATATCGACCAGCAGATAGCTGATGCCCTTGTGCTTGGGCGCGCTGGGATCGGTGCGGACCAGCAGGAAGATAAAATCGGCAAACTGCGCGATCGAGGTCCAGACTTTCTGCCCATTGACGACGAAGTAGTCGCCCTCTTCGATGGCGCGGGTCTGCAACGACGCGAGGTCGGAGCCGGAGCCGGGTTCCGAATAACCCTGGCACCAGATTTCCTCGCCCTTCACGATTTTGGGCAGATAGCGCTGCTTCTGTTCCTCGGTGCCCCAATGAATCAAGGTCGGGCCGAGCAGGCCGGGGCCCATCCCGATCAAGGGCGTTGGCGCGCCAATTCGGGAAAGCTCCTGGTTGTAGACGATATTTTGCAGGATGCCGGCGCCGCGGCCCCCATATTCTTTGGGCCAGTTGATACAGGTCCAACCGCCCAATGCCAGCTTGCGAAACCAGGCGACGCGGCGGCGGAAATCACTCTGCTCACCGTCCGCAAGAATCTCGCTATTGGAATGGTCAGCCTTGGGCGCGTTCTGCTCGAGCCACGCGCGAAATTCGGCGCGGAACGTTTCGTCCTCGGGCGAAAAATTGAAATCCATATGGTTCCCCTAAAGCCCTATCGAAGGTGCCCTGGCTGATTTCGAATCATATCGACGCGAGGCTAAGTTCGCATATAAAGGAGGGAACCGTAAAGGTTCTCGCAAGGCAACCGTTAGCGAACTTGGATCGTGCAGCCAATCGCGTCCGGCTCGCTTTCGGAACGCGCTCTCCTAAGACGAAATGTGCTATCCTAATGCGGCGGCGCCGAATGGGCGCCGTAGTCATTTGGAGTATTGTGCGCGAATGCGAAAATTACCAAACGAAGCCACCAAGTGCTTGAAAATAAAGGGTTTTCGATTTTACGCGGCCAAAACTGCGGCAACCCTACCGTCTCATCCGGAAAGCAGCGCAGGCTTGAGCCTGGGTCTTCAGGAATCTGTGACGTTCCGGCAAATTACCAAAACAAAGCCACTTTCGCCCCGGATTCGCTACATTATATGGACGTCGGTGGCGCTCCACTACCGATCCGCGAGGCTCGACCGGCCCCCATCGGTCGGTCCAGCGTCATTTCGTGGCGACAGGGCATCGGGCAACTCGCCGGAGTTGCAGGGGCAAAAACAAAGCCATTTTGTCCGCGGAAACTCTGGATTTATGGAGACCAGTCGTGTTCCATCACCGGTCGCGGCGCGACCGGCCCTCATTCGTCTGGCACTCTGGTCGCGAAACCAGAAGAGACCAGCGCGCCATCCTGCTTCTCCCGCAAAAAAGAGCGGGAGAAGAGACAATAGAAGTGGCTGCTGAAGTGCAGAAACAAACCCACTTCGGGCAATTGACATTGAATCCCCAAGTGTCAAGAGTCGGAACCGAATAGGCCGATGGCGAACGCATCATGATTGACCTCACGCTCGACATCCCCGCGGATATTTTCGATGCCGAATTCCGGCTCTCGGCGTTCAGCGAGCGGATGCGCGAACTCGCGATCCTCGAACTGGTGCGGGTGAAGCGGATGCACGAGCATGAGGCGCTCGAACTGCTCGGCCTCGAGCGACGGGAGCTGCTCGAAAAGATGAAGGCATGTGGCATCGTTCCGACCGAAAACGCATTCGAGCAGATCAAAGGCGAACTGGAAAAGGCAATCAAAACGCGGGCTAAGAAGTAGCCGGCGTTTTCAAAATCAAACGGCGAGGATTCAGCTATGCAACTGTTGCACACCATGATTCGCGTCAACGATCTTAACGAGTCGCTGAAGTTCTACTGCGACCAGCTCGGGATGAAGCTGCTGCGCAAGGAGGATTTTCCCGGCGGCGAGTTTACCCTAGCGTTCGTCGGCTATGGCGACGAGAAGAACAACACCGTCGTCGAGCTGACCCATAACTGGGGCACCAAGAGCTATGACCAGGGCAATGCGTTCGGCCATCTCGCGATCGGCGTGCCCGACGCGTATCAGACCTGCGCGGACCTGAAGGCCAAGGGCGTCAAGGTGGTGCGCGAGGCAGGCCCGATGAAGCATGGGACAACTGTGATCGCATTCATCGAGGATCCCAACGGCTACAAAATCGAGTTGATCCAGCAGAAGCGTCAGTAGGCGGAGGCGGGGAACCTCGATGCGAGCGGGCGCATTCAAGCAACAAAATGTCGTGAGCATCATCGATGCGCCCGTGCCGAAGGCAGGGCCCGGCCAGGTCGTCCTCAAGGTCCACAACTGTGGCATCTGCGGGTCGGACCTCCACGCAGTGCAGTTCGGCACCCTGCGCCCCGATTCGATCCTCGGCCACGAATTCTGCGGCGAGATCCACGAGGTCGGCGCCGACGTGCGCGCTTTCGAAGTCGGGGAACGGGTGGCCTCGTTGCCATGGATCACATGCGGCGAATGTGAGCCGTGCGCCCGCGGCGAGGGCTACCATTGCCGGCGCAACCGCGTTCTCGGCCTCGGTCAGCTTCCCGGCGGATACGCCGAATACGTGATGTGCGGTGAGCGGAGTCTGCTCAAGCTGCCGGACAACGTTTCCTCCCGCGAGGGCGCACTGGTCGAGCCGCTCTCGGTCGGGCTACACGGCGTCAACCGCGCAAACATCAGACCCGGAACCGGATGCGTGGTGATGGGTGCGGGTCCGATTGGCCTTGCCGCGCTCACCTGGTGCAAAGCCAAAGGCGCCAACCCGATCATCGTGTCGGAGCTGGCGGCGGGGCGTGCTGAACTCGCGTTGAAACTCGGCGCTACCGAGATCGTGAATCCCACACAACAGAAGCCGGCCGATCGGATGCGCGAGCAGACCGGGCATCCGCCGGAGCTCGTCATCGAGTGCATCGGGGTGAAGGGCACCCTCGGCGCGGCGATCGATATCGCCGGCACTCATGGCCGCGTGGTTGTGATCGGAGCGTGCCTCGAGCCGGACACCATCGTGCCGATGAAGTGTCTGATGAAGGAAGTTTCGGTTGAGTTCGCGATTGGGTACACGAAAGCCGAATTCGAGGAAACTATCGATGCGCTGGCGAGCGGTAGGGTCAATGCGAAGCCGCTCATCACCGACGTCATCAGCCTCGATGAGGTTCCGGCGATGTTCGACACGCTGCGCGCGCCGGGCACCCACGCGAAGGTATTAGTCGAGTTCCCGCACTAGCTGACCATCGGTTTGACGTACTACGGGTCGCGTAGTACGTTTAACCATTGATCAAGAGCTTCCGCAACGAAGCATCACGGAGATTGTATGATCTCCGTGAGGGTCGGAGATTTCGCGGTCTCGACCTGGCCTTGGCCATCGAACGGCTGGATGTTCTTAATGGTGCACATTCCTTCGCGGATATTCCGCCCTTGCGCAGCGTTGGTCTTCACGCACTGAAAGGTAAACGTGCCGGACAGTGGGCTATTTCAATAAACGCACGTTGGCGGATCTGTTTCGAACTCAAAGCGGGTGACATCTACAACGTGGAAGTGACGGATTATCATGAAGGCTGATTGCACCGTTCACCGAATCAGAACTCATCCGGGCGACATTCTCCGGCACGAACTGCAAGCGCGCGGACTGAGCGCGAACCAATTGGCCCTTGCACTCGGAGTGCCGTCGGGGCGAATTGTCGAAATCCTCAATCGCAAGCGCGGCATAAGCGCAGACACTGCATTGAGGCTGGCTCGGTATCTTGGTACCTCGGCCCAGTTCTGGATGAATCTGCAGGGGCAGTACGATCTCTCTATTGCGCAACAGGAATTCGGAACAGCGATCGAGGCGCGGGTTCAACCCGCCGAGAGCACGGCCGAGCCAGTGAGGTCCAGGACTCCGCGAATCAAGGCGCCGACTTCGAAGAGACGGCGGGCGGCCGGCTAGCCTATCGCGAGGAACTTTAAGATAGCCGCCAGCGATTTGGGTTCCCTCAACGTCGGGGCGTGGCCGACTCCCGCGATCTCGACCGACTCGACGTGGGGCGCCACCGATTTCATCCGCTCCACGGTTCGCGCCGCCAGGATGTCGCTCTCGGCGCCGCGTATCACCAGGGTCGGTGCCTCGATGCGCGCGAACGGCACCCACATGTCGAGCGGGCGTGCCGCGGTGCGCATCGGTTTGCGGATTTGAGGATCCATTTTCCAGGTAAGCTTGCCGTTACCGGCGGGCTTAACCGACCACTTTACCTGCTCGACGAGTTCCGCCTCCGGAATGTTGCTCATGGCAGGGTAGTTCGCCCGATAGTAGGCCGCCACTTCCGGTAGGTTGTTGAACTCGCTCGGCGATTCGCCGACGTAGCTGCCGATCCGCGCGATTCCCGCCGGATCGATATCAGGACCGATGTCGTTGAGAATCAGTTTCTCGACCCGATGCGGATAGCCGCCCGCGAAAAGAATCGAAATCATCCCACCCATCGAGGTTCCGATCAGAGTGATGCGCTCGACTCTCAGTTCGTCGAGAAGTCCTGCGAGGTCGGCCGCATAGTTCTGCGGAGTGTATTCGCTGCCCGCGGTCCATCCGCTATCGCCGCGTCCGCGCACGTCCAGCGACATGACGTGGAAATTGGGGGTCAGTCGTGGTGCGAGCGCATCGAAGTTGTGCGCGTTACCGGTCAGACCGTGGATGCATAGCAGCGGCGGCTTAGCTTCCGTTCCGTGATCCAGGTAATGGAGCTTGAGGCCGTTTAGACTGATGAATTTGCTCACCGACATTCGAGATGCTCCGTTGGCTCTGCCCCGGTTGGCCGCCACCATCCGCGCTTCGATACAGCAGCTTATGCGGCACGATTATCATCCGGCGCCCGTCGCGGATCAGCGCCTGCTCGTTTTCGAATTCCTTGAGCTGGACCGTGGTGCGTTGCCGCGACGCGCCCACCAGCTCCGCCAGGTCCTCATGCGTTAGCTTGAGGGTCAGCAGCACGCCGCGCGCGTCTTCCACGCCGAATTTGTTACCGACTTCGAGCAGTGCGCCGGCTAATCGCTCGCGCAGTCCCAAGCCCACGAAATTTGCGTAACGAACCAGCATCATCCACCATCGGCCCACTGTTACGTCAAGCACCCGGCTCAGCAGCTCGCGATGGATACCCAAGGTAGTCTCCACGAAGATCTCGGTTTGCACAATTGCCACCGTGCAGTCGGTGAACGCATCGCATCGAAAAGGCCGAATCGCGTTCGGCAACAGCGACGACACGCCAAAGACCTCGCCGGGTCCGACCAGGCCCACCAGTACGCGGTCCTCGCGATTTAGGATCGACAGTTTGGCCACCCCGGACAGCATGATGTAGACCCGGTCGGAGGCCTGCCCCGCCGCGAAGATGGTGTTGGGGCGCCGAACCCGAATTGCCTCGGCGCCGCCCGCGAGCCGCTCCAGTTGTTCGAGGCTCATCCACGACAGCGTCCGCAGACGCTTTAGCGATTTCGGGTCCAGTGGATTTTCGCGCAACACACTTCCTTAGGTACCACATGGGAACGCGGTCCCCAAAAGGTGGCATTAGAAAACCCAGCCGTGTGAGCCGGAAGCCCTAATGGAGACGGTGTCGGCGAAGGGTAAATCGTGAATCAGATTCTGATGTTTGCCTCCCGGGCGCTTCAGTCCTCTCGAATAGTATGATTGTCGGTGCGGGGTGCTTTTGCCGTAAATCCATCAGCAGGATGGAATAATTGGAACCCACACACTTCCATGCGCGCACGTACCGTTTAGGCTGTTCTGACCGCTGATTTCCTCCTCGCTTTCGACTTTCGCCGCAACGACGAGATGACAATCCGTGGAACTTGAAAGGGTCGCAGAAAATTCGTGCGGAATGCGCATAGATCAATAATCCACAACGCAGAGAGGGAGTTTCGTCATCGTGCAACGGCGCATTTGACCAATGGCTTACACCTATCGGCGGTGCCCTCGTCACGTAGGCGACATTTTTCGGCCCTCGAGACGGATTTTTAGTCATTTCGTCACAAGCGGGACAATCTTAAGTAACACTAATCATTGCGTTAGCCTGATCATTAGTTCATCTTACAGGCCATCACGAGCATGAACAACGCGATTCTCAGACTGAATGTCGGTACCGCGCTGACGCCCATCAAACAAGCAGATGATCGCCGCGATGCGCGGCAGTTGGGCATCGAACGGAATTCGCGACTCGTGCGATTGGTCTTAGACACGTTTTCAAGCGTCGGCGGAAGGGCACCGACCTTGCACAGATGGCCCACTCGGGTGGGTTGCGGAAGTTAGACGACGGAGGTTTTTTTCATGAGCCAGCCCCAATCAGAACTTACTAAACCGGAACTCGCCAAATCAGAACTTCAGAGCGGACTGCGCGCGCTCGCCGAGGTCGCACTTATCGACCTGCCCGCCGCAGTCACCCTGCGAGCTTTCAAAGCCGAGCGCGATCACGAGCTCTACAAAGCTGGATGGAAAGCATATGAAGCGGCGACCGGGATGGTCACCGAGCTGACCAATCGCGCCTATGCCAATCGAAGCATCGCCCGCGTCGGCGCCCGGATGCTGGAGAATTCGCTGAAAACCCAACGCGTCGTCGACGCCTTCGCGGGAGCGTTTTTCTCCGCGTTATGGCCGAGCGTTGGGTTGCCGATGGCCTCCGATATCGAGGCATTACGCCGCGACGTGAAGGCGCTGCGCGAGGAAATCCGCACCGCCGAATACGAGCGCACCACCGCCAGCGATCGCGAGGCTGGATTGGACAACGACTCTGACCCGGTCACTCGCGAGGCCGAGGTTGCGCGTGAGATGGCGATTCGCGAGGCCGCCGTTGGCGCCCGCGCGCATCCGGATTTGGAAAACACATCGTGGATCGGATGGCGCGCGCTGCCCGCCGTGGAGGTAAGAAACCGTGTCCGTCGTTAGTGAAATTGCCGGCTTCTGGGGCGAAGGCGCCCTGCGTACGCTGAACGCGTTCCGGCGCGGATTCGGCGCTCCCGAAAACGATCCGCCCATCGTGACGCCCTACACGGTCATTTATGAGGGCGGTAAAGTCAGCCTGCGTTACTATGCAGCGCGCGGCCCGCTTCGTCATAAGACCCCGCTGCTGCTGGTCTACGCCCTGATCAAGCGGCCCTTCATTCTCGATCTGCAGAAAGGGCGCAGCGTGATCGAGAGCCTGACCAACCAGGGTTTCGATGTCTACTTCATCGACTGGATTCCGCCCAATGCCTCGGACTCCTGGCGCGGCTTCGATGCCTACGTCAATGGTGATGTCGCCAATGCGGTGCGCGCGGTGCAGATTCATAGCGGGATTGAGCGCATCCATCTGCTGGGCTACTGCTTCGGCGCGCTGCTCTCGCTGATGTACACCGCGCTGCATCAGGACAACATCAAAAATCTCGTCACGCTCACGATTCCGTTCGACATGAGCAACCGCGATTTGCCGATCACGAATTTTGCCGATGCGATGAATCCGGCAATCGCGGATACCATCACTGCGCTTTACGGCAACTGCCCGGCCTGGATGATGAACTCGTTCTTCACCGCGATGAACCCGACGCATCACATGATCGACAAGTACGTCGGGCGCTATAAGAACCAGTCGCGCGAGAATTACGCCGAGACCTTCGAGCTCTTCGAGAAGTGGATGGCGAGCGACGTGCCGCTGGCAGGGCAAATCTTTCGCGAGCTGAGCAACGAACTTTCGCGCGAGAACAAACTCTATCGCGACCTGATGAAGGTGGGCGAGGAAGTGGTGAAGCTGAAGAATATCGTCGCGCCGCTGCTCAATGTGATCGCGGACCACGACGATGTAGTGCATCCGAATGCGAGCAAGCCGCTGCCTGAGTTTGTCGGTTCGGAGGACAAGCGCAATCTGCATTTCCCGACCGGGCATATCGGCGCGGCGGTGAGTGGCCCGGCAATCAAGAAGTTATGGCCCGAAATCGGCAAGTGGCTGAAAGATCGCGACTAATCGCGCGCGATACAAGCGGTGGTTTTCGTCGCCTGGGTGACGAAAGCCGGATGCCGCAGACGCGCTCGATGGTTAGCTTTGAGGGACCCATACGCGGGGAGAGATCCGCGAATAATATCGTCATTCATCGGAGGTTCGAAGAAGTGGAAGGTAAAACCAAGGAACGCGCAGAAAAAGTAGCAGAGAATCTGGCCAGCTTCGGCAGCCAGATGTTCAACACCGACGGCATCAAAAAGGTCGCCGCCTGGTACATCGACACCAGCGAGAAAGTTGCCAACGGCATGCTGGACTATCAGGCCAGTGCGACCGAATGGGCCAAGTCGACTGCGCTGGCGCCGATTTTCGAAGCGCAGCATGACCTCGGCACCAAGTTCGTCAAGCGCTCGGCGGAAGTCGCGCGCAAGCTCTGGCAAATCGAGAACTAATCGCTTCCTCCCCAAAGCGATGACGCGGGCGCAGCGATGCGTCCGCGTTTTTTCCTTTTGGTGCGGCGCGGTTCAGATGCGCATCGGATCGAGTCGGCCGTCCAGGACGTGCAGAGCCTCGAAGAGGTAATAGGTCCCCCAGACCAACTCATGCTTCGTGGCCAGACCGATCCGCTGGTTGAAGCATCCGTCCCACAGCCCGCCCTCCTCGCCGAGATGACGCTCGATGAGCGCGTGCGCAGTGGCCTCGGCGGCCGCGCGCCAGGCTTGTCGCCTGCCCTCATCGCGCGAGAGGGCGGCGAGCTTCAGGAGGCTGGCGGCTGCGATCGCGGTTGCCGAGGTATCGCGATGGGTATTCGGAATAGCGGGATCGTCGAAATCCCAGAACGCGACGTGATCCGCGGGCACGTTCGCAATCCACCAATCGGCCGCCCTCCCCGCAGGTTCGAGAAACGAAGCGTCCTCACACCACTGCGCGCTCAACGCCCATCCGAGCATCCCCCACGCCTGTGCACGCGCCCAGGTACTGTTGTCGCTGATACCCTTGTGCGTGTAGCGGCGCGTCATCGCGCCGCTCTGAGGATCAAAGGTGGCGGATTGGCAAATGGAACCGTCGGGGCGCAGACAAAAATCGATATGCCGGCGCGCGTGGCTCGCCGCAATTTCCTTCAAGCTGCGATCGCCGCTCTCCCGACATGCCCACATCAGCAGGGCGACCGCCTGCACCATGTCGATTTCGGCTTCGGTCGCACCCACGTTAGATACTTCTTCGAACGCGCCACCCAGCGGCAGCACGCCTGCGCGCGGATTATACATTTTGGCCAGAGCGGCGGCCGCCTCCAGCGCGAGGCCCCGCGCCTCGCGGTCGCCCCACAGGATCGAGCCGAGTGCGGCGCCGTAGTAGAAAAGCAAAGCACGCGATGAGCTCTCGGAAGCGAGGCGCGGACGTAACCGTTCGCTAAATTTCCGCGCCCACCCAAGCCATCGATCGCGATCCGCGGTCGGCCCGGTCGCGGCGCCCAGCCACAGCATCGCGCAGAAATATCCGCCGGTCCAATCGCCGTCCGGCGACCAGGTCCACTGTTTGGTAGCGGGATCGGCAAAATGCGGAAGGCCTTTTGACGCCGAACGCGCCGTATCTTCAACCCGCATGCGGATGCGTTGTATGGCTTCGTTCCACATCATCTCGTTCACCGCTGCTCGAGGTTTAACAAACTGCTGCGACCGAAGCGACGCGCGCCGCAAATCGCTTGCCACAGAACGGGTGCGGGGATAGCGTCCGAAGAACCACATCCCTTCGACGAGGAGGTCACGATGATGGCTATTCCGCTTAACCCCGAACTGTCTCGCGAAGACGTCGACTCCTTCGACCACGACGAAGAAAAACTCGAATCCATCGAACTGGGTTCCGCGCTGTTGCATGACACGCTTCGAAGCGCACTTTCCAATCGCGGCTTGATCCTCGATGAACAGACTCCGCTGGCCGACGCCTTGCGCGAGATGCGCGAGCATCGTCAGGGATGCATCCTGGCCACCCGCGACGGCAAGCTGAGCGGAATCTTCACCGAGCGCGACGTGCTGATGAAGGTGGTCGGCACCAACATCGACCTCGAGCGCACGCCCATCCGCCCTTACATGACGCGCGATCCGGTGCGGCTCCCCGACGACGCCATCGTCGCCTACGCGCTCAACAAGATGTGCGTCGAGGGCTTCCGCCACGTGCCGCTGACCGACGCGGAGGGCCGGCCGGTCGGGGTTGTTTCGATGCGCGATATCATCGAATATCTTAGCGGCTTCTTTCCCAAGGACGTGTTGAACCTGCCGCCGGAGCCGACCAGCGGTTTTCGCAATCGCGAAGGCGCCTAGCGCCGAGCGTGCGGCAAATATAGTACAATCGTCCGAGTTCGAAGCCCGATTCCAAATCGCATCGAGGGACTATGAAAATCGTAGTGGATCGCCATGCCTGCGAGGGCAACGCGCGCTGTTCCAATGTCGCGCCCGAGCTCTTCGAAGTTCGCGACGACGACAAGGTATTCGTCAAGCTGGAAACTCCTCCCGCCACGCTCCAGGAAAAACTCAAGCTCGCGATCAAGCTGTGCCCGCGTCAGGCGATTAGCGTCGAAGATTAAGGCGGGTACATAAAAATGGAAGCTCCCAACACCGATTCACTCAGTCTCGATACCCTGGAGATCGTGGCCGGACCGCATTACGAGAAGAACGGCTATCCGCACGCCGAATGGACCTACCTGCGCAAGAACGCGCCGGTCTACTGGTATGACCGTCCCAATGTCGAGCCGTTCTGGGCGATCACCAAGCATGCCGATATCGTCGAAATCGCGCGGCAGCCGAAAATCTTCCTCAATGGACCGCGCCTGCTGGTCGCCACCAAAGAGCTATATTCCGGCGAAGGAAATGAGCTGCTCTTCCGCCATTTGCTTAATATGGATCCGCCCGAACACGCCAAGTATCGCGACCTCGTCAATCGACGCTTCACTCCGCGCGCAGTCCGCTCTCTGGAAGATGAAGTGCGAGAAATCACCAACGAGGTGATGGACGACCTGGCGGCGACTCATCGCAACGGCGGCTCGACCGTCGAATGTGACTTCGTGACTGATGTGTCCGCGAAAGTACCCCTCGACGTCATCGCGGCGCTGCTCGGCGTACCGAAACAGGATCGCCCTCAGCTCTTCAGATGGACCAACGAAGCCATCGGATCGGGCGACCCTGAATTCAACCAGGGCGGTACGCCGATGGAGACGCTGCAGCGCGCGCGCGAAGGCCTGTTCGCCTACTTCAGTAATCTGGTGGAACAGCGGCGCAAGGAACCAAAGGACGACCTCACCAGTGCGCTGGGGGCGGCCACTCTCGACGGCCAGCCACTGCCGATCTTCGAGATGTTGTCTTATTTCCTGCTGCTGGTGGTGGCCGGCAACGAGACCACACGCAACGCAACCTCGGGCGGCGTGCAGGCGCTCATCGACAATCCCGATCAATGGAAGCTGCTGCAGAATAATCCCGCGCTGCTTCGGCCCGCGATCGAAGAGATCGTCCGTTGGATCAGCCCGGTCATCCAGTTCGCGCGCACCGCGACCGAGGACTACCAGCTGCGCGGCCAGACCATCAAGAAAGGCGACTCGATGGCGCTCTACTATCCCTCGGCCAATCGCGACGAGGACGTTTTCGAGCAGCCGTTCAAGTTTGACATCACGCGCGATCCCAATCCGCATATCGCGTTCGGCATCGGCGAGCACTTTTGCCTCGGCGCCAATCTTGCGCGCCTGGAGTTGGAGGTGATTTTTCGCGAGTTACTCAAGCGCATCGAGTATGTGGAATCCGCCGGGCCGGTGGAGCGCCTGCGCTCGGGCTTCGTCGGTGGCATCAAGCACATGCCGGTGCGGATCATGCTTCGCGCATGAGGTTGTGATATAGTTCCGGTTCCTCTCTCCTCCTTTTTCCTCTCCCCCCGTGCCTCGGGGGGAGAGGTTTTTTTTCGTCAGAGACCTAACCCACAGCCCCTTCCCCTGAAGTGGAAGGGGAGCCAGTCAAGCGCATTGTTTATCGAGATTACAGTTCGCCTGCGTTCTGCATTTTTTCTGGTTCCCCTTCCCCTTCAGGGGAAGGGGTTAGGGGTTAGGTCTCTCCCCTACCGATTTTCTCCCATCGTGTTATTCTCAGCCGCGATTCAACTTCCGATCGCAACGGAGTGGGCATGGCGACCAGAGATTTCGCGCAAACCAAAGATGGCCTCAAGCTTCGCTACGAGATTCGCGGCGAGGGCGACCCGCTAGCGCTGATAATGGGCTTCAGCGGCTCCAGCCGCGGATGGGGCGAGCCGTTTCTAAGCCGCATCGAGAAACGCTTCAAGACCATTCTCATCGATAATCGCGGCACCGGGGAGAGCGACAAGCCCGATGCGCCATGGACGATGACTGACATGGCCAACGATGTCGCCGCGGTGTTGGACCACGCGAAAATTCCGCGCGCGCACATCTACGGGATCTCGATGGGCGGGATGATCGCGCAGGAGTTCGCGCTGAGTCACGCGGCGCGTGTACGTGGTCTCGTGCTCGGATGCACCGCGTGTGGCATGACGCACGGCGCGCCTACCGATCCCGAAAACGTTGGCAAGCTGATGCCGCAACCGGGGATGTCGCCGGAAGACGCGGCGCGGGTGGCGTTTTCAGTCGCGTGCGGCACGGCCTTTCTCGCCTCGAAAAACGGACAGGCGTTCATCGATCAGCAAATCGCCGACATGGGCAAGTATCCGGTCACTCCGATGCATACTTTCACGCGCCAGATGGAAGCGATCATGCCGTGGGACTCGTATGACCGGCTCGCGCAGATCAAAGCGCCGACGCTGATCTTCCATGGCGATGATGACCGGCTCCTGCCGCATGCGAATGCCGAGATCCTTCATTCAAAAATCCCGGGCTCGAAGGTGCACATCCTCAAAGGCATCGGGCACATGTTCTTCTGGGAAGCGCCCGAGGAATCGGTAAAGATCCCGGGCGATTTTGTCGCCCCAGTGAAGTAACCAAGCGGAGAAAATCAAATGGCGAATTACGAAACCATCACTTATGAAAAGGTCGAGGACAAAATCTTCCGCCTGACCCTCAATCGCCCCGAGAAACTCAACGCGCTGTCGCAGAAGCTGCTTTCAGAGTTCGAAAGCGTGATGAGCGAGTACGAGAGCGACCCGGAAGCGAGCGTGCTGATCATTCGCGGCGCCGGGCGCGCCTTCTCGGCCGGCTACGACCTGCAGGGCACCCAGCATCCGGGCTCGAAGTTCACCGTCACCAGCGATCGCTACGGTCTGCACAAGACCATCGAGCGATGGCAACGGCTATGGAACATCAACAAGCCCACCATCGCGCAGGTGCATGGCTTCTGCCTCGCCGGCGGCACCGAGCTGATCGGTCATTGCGATATCGTGTTCGCGAGCGAGGATGCGCAGTTCGGCCATCCCGCGGGACGGTCGCTGGGAATCCTGCCGACGCTGTCGATGTGGCCCGTTCTAATGGGTCCGCGCAAGACCAAGGAGTACTTCTTCACCGGCGATTACATGTCGGCTAAGGAAGCGCTCGAATGGCATCTCATCAATCGCGTCTATCCGAAGGACAAGCTCGAGGAAGAGACGCTCGCGTACTGCCGCCGCGTCGCGATGGTGCCGGCGGAGCTTCTTACGCTGCACAAGGCCGCGGTCAATCGCTACTACGACATCCTCGGGATTCGCGCGGCCGAACAGTCATCGGCGGACATCGACGTCATCGCGCATCAGACGGACACAGTGAAAGAGTGGATGAAGAACAGTCGCGAGAAAGGGCTGAAGGAAGCACTTAGCGCCCGCGATCGTCCCTTCGCGAAGAAGAAGGCGTAGCGACCTCATCTCTTTCCGCAATTCGTTGTAGGGGCGCTTCGCGAAGCGCCCGCAACGATGTGGCGTTTGCGCAAATCTTCGCGATTGCATCATCGCTGCGGGTCGTTCGCGAACGACCCCTACGAATAAACGCGTTCATCTCTGCGTGCACCATCAATGCGAATCGAGACGCGGTCGCATGGCTACGAGCGTTCTCGCCGTCTCGGCGCAACGGGTGAATAACTGCGCGTTGCGTCGAAGGCCCATGCGCTCGATGGCAATTTGCAAAAGATGCGCGCTAAGGGCTTCGGGCGTCGCCCGCTCATCGAAGAGCAACAGATATATTTCGCCGACATAGGAGTCGTATTCATCCTCGGCGCCGGAGATTCCGACGACGCCGATGGGATCCCACTCCTTGAGCAAGATATTTCGAATTGCCGCTCGGCGTTCGCGTGATTGATATTTGGTTTCCGCTGACACGATTGCGTTTTCGAGTTAGCGCGCGTTCATCTCTGCGCGACGAGGTTGAGGACCTGCGCGAAGTGCATCGGCTTTCGATCGGGACAGAACTGGCGGATTTGTGAGCGGCAGGAGAAGCCATCGGAGATTACGATGGTGTCCTTGTCGCTCGCATTGATCGCGGGCACCAGCACCCGATCGGCGCAGGTCTTCGAGACCGCGAAATGCGAATTCTCATAGCCGAACGGTCCTGCCATCCCACAGCATCCGGCGTCGAGGACTTCGAGCTCGAGTCCATGGATGCTCGACAGGATCGAAGCCTCGGCATCGAGGCCGGCGAGCGCCTTCTGATGACAATGGCCATGCAGCAGTGCCTTTGCCTTGAGCGATTTGGGCTGCGGCGGAAGGTAGCCGGAGACTTCGCGCTTGAGGAGTTCGTCGAGTAACAGCGCGCGCTCACTCAGAGTGCGCGCGCGGTGGTTATCGGGAAACAGCGCGGGCAGTTCGTCGCGAAAGGTGAGGATGCAGCTCGGTTCGAGGCCGACCACATAGGCGCCGCGCTCGACCATCATCCACAGCGCATCCATGGTTTCCTGCAAGCGCTGCTTCGCGCGATCGAGCATCCCCTGGTCATAGAGCGGCCGCCCGCAGCAGAGATCGTCGCGCGGGATCACGACGCGGAAATTCGCACGCTCGAGCACCTCGGTCGCCGCGATCGCAACTTCCGGCTCGAAAAAATTGGTGAAGGTATCGGGGAACAGCACCACCTCGCGCTGGGTCTGGTCGGTCGAGCCGTGATGACGCTCGAACCACGCGCGAAAGCTGCGCCTCGCGACCTTGGGGAAGGTGCGCTGCGGATGGATGTCATAGAGGCGCTTGCCGAGGCGCGAGAACAGAGGCGCGTTCATGAGCGCATTGGCGAGGCGCGGGGTGCGCGAGGCGCGGCGCGCCAGCTCATGAATGTTGCCGAAGATTTTCGCTGAACGCGGGCGCCCATTCTCCTCATAGTAATGCGAGAGGAACTCGGCCTTGTAGGTCGCCATGTCGACCGACGAAGGGCATTCGGTCTTGCAGCTCTTGCACGAGAGGCAAAGGTCGAGCGCCTTGTGTACTGAAGGATCGGTGAAATTTGTCAGCGTGTTGCCGGACAGCGCCTCGAACAGGATGCGCGCGCGGCCACGCGTCGAATTCATCTCGTCGCGGGTCGCCATGTACGACGGGCACATGGTGCCGGCGTCGGTCTTGCGGCATTTGCCAATGCCGACGCATTTGAGCGTCGCGCCCGCGAGACCTTCGTCGGGAGTGAAATCGAAATGAGTCTCGATCTCGCGCGGATGATACGCCGCGCCCTGCTTGAGATGCGAATCGAGCGGGAACGGATCGACGAGGTTTCCGGGATTCATCAGGTTGCCGGGATCGAAAATCTTTTTGAACTCGCGAAACGCACCGATGAGTTTGGGGTTAAAAATTTTCGGCAGCAGTTCCGAGCGCGCGAGCCCGTCACCATGCTCACCGGAAAGCGATCCGCCAAACTCGGCCACTGCGGCGCCGAGTTCCTCCATCGTGATTCGGAACTCGGCGATTCCCTTCGAGCTCGCGAGGTCGAAGTTAATCCGGCAGTGGACGCATCCCTCACCGAAGTGGCCGTAGTAGGTGCCCACCTGCAAATTGTGCTGCGCGAGAATTTCCGCGAAACGGCGCAGAAACGCACCCAGCTTCGCCGGCGGCACCGCGAGATCCTCGGCGCCGGGCCAGGTCCGCGGAGAGCCGGGAAAGTACGCGCCCGAGCCGAGCCCTGATTCGCGCACCCGCCAGACCGAAGCTTGTTCGGCGGGATCGGTAATGAGAGCGGCTCCGACACATTCTCTTTGGATGCGCGCTTCGCGGATCATTTTCTGTGCGCGTTCGCGCGCTTCGTCATCCGTAGCGCCGGCCAACTCCGCAATCAGAAACGCCTGTCCCTTGGGAAGCAGCTTGACCGAATCGAGGCCCTTGCGGCGGGCGAACTCCGGCAGCTTGTCGTCGAAGCCCTCGAGTGCCTGGGGGCGATGCGGCAGAAGCCACCACATCTGGTCGGCGGCGCGAAAAACGTCGTCGAAACCAAGCACCACCATCACCAGGCTTTTCGGCTTCGGCACCGCACGCACCGTCGCTGAGAGGGTGAGGCCGAGCGTGCCTTCCGATCCGACCATCGCGCGCGCGACGTGGAATTCATTCTCGGGCAGAAGCTGATCGAGGTTGTAGCCGGAGACGCGGCGCGGAAGGCGCGGGAATCCATCGCGCACATCGGGCGCGTATCGATCGCGGAGGTCGCGCAGTTTGGAGTAGAGCGCGCCACGCGCACCGCCACGAGCGGCGACGTATTTCAAATCCGCCTCAAGGGTGGGTCCGACACTCAGATGAGTGCCGTCATACAGCAGCACGTCCATCGATTCGAGGTTGTCGACGGTCTTGCCATACGCGGCCGAATGCGCGCCGCATGAGTTGTTGCCGATCATCCCGCCGATGGTGCATCGATCTTTGGTCGACGGATCCGGTGCGAAGAACAGACCGTGCCGCGCGAGGTCGGCATTGAGCGCGCTCTGGATCACGCCGGGCTGCACGGTCGCAGTTTTCTTTTCGGCGTCAATCGCCATCACGCGGTTCATGTATTTCGAGAAATCGATCACCAGCGCCGCGCAGGTGGTCTGACCGCCAAGCGCAGTCCCGCCGCCGCGCGCGAGGATGGGAACGCTGTTCTCGCGGGCCAGCGTGACCGTCGCGATCACATCCTCCTCATGGCGTGGCGTCACGACACCGATGGGGACCTGCCGATAGTTCGAAGCGTCGTGGGAATAAATTGCAATCGTGCCGCGGTCGAAGCGGACCTCGCCTTCGACCGACATCACGAGTTTTTCACGAAAGGGAGTCAGCGATGCCATGTCACTCATTGGCTATGGTATAGCGCTAAATGACGCAATGACGTGACTCGTGCGCGAATTTTACGTATGGGACCAGTAAAGCGCCCGAAGAGTGACCTTGGCCAGATTAAACTGGCATTCTAAAACTTCAAGCAATACTTAAAGTTGAAGGTCCTTCATTCCCGGCTTCGGCGCGCCTACTAACGCCACCATCTTACCCTCCGGCGCGCGATTCTCATGCATGATCTGATGGCATTCCGCGATTTGATCGAAGCGGAACGTCTTCGCGAGGCATGGATCGATCTTGCCCTCGACCACCAGCTGATTGAACGCGTAGGACTGCTCGTCGTTGGCGAAATGGGATCCCTGCAGGCGCTTCTGCCGCATCCACAGGTAGCGCAAATCGGCGACTGCGTTGTATCCGGTGGTACCCGCGCAGATGACGACCATCCCGCCGGTGTCGCAGACGAAAACCGAAGTGGGGATGGTGTGCTCGCCGGGATGCTCGAACACGATGCGGGGGCTGCGCCGCTCTCCAACGACATCCCAAATGGCCTTGCCAAAGGCGCGTGATTCGGCCGCCCACTTGTTGTACTCATCGGTGTCTTTCCAGTGCGGCATCATGCCCCAATGAAAAAATTTCTTGCGATTGATGACGCCCTTGGCGCCCAGCTTCATGCAGAAATCGGTCTTCTTATCATCGCTGACGACGCCGACTGGAATTCCGCCTTCAGCCTTGACGATTTGAATCGCCATGCATCCGAGGCCGCCCGAAGCGCCCCAAATCAGCACGACGTCGTTATGGCGTACGGTGTGCGGAGGCCATCCCATCAGCATGCGATAGGCAGTTGCGCCGACCAGCGTCGGTCCTGCGGCTTCTTCCCAGGTAAGGTGCTTCGCCTTGGGCATACACTGATGCGCCTGGACGCGGGTGAACTGCGCGAAGCTGCCCCAGTTGGTTTCGTAGCCCCAAATCTTGAATGAGGGGTCGTACATCGGATCGTCGCCGTTGCGCATCGCGGGACAATCCGCATCCCACTGCCCGCAATGCATCACCACCTGATCGCCGACCTTGACGTTTCTCACGTCGCGCCCGATCGCATATACGATGCCCGACGCGTCGCTTCCGCCGATATGAAAATCCGAGGAATCGTACTTCGCTTTTTGGCGCGCGGCGATGACGTTAACCGGCGTGCCCAATGCGGCCCATACGTTATTGAAGTTGACTCCGGCCGCCATCACGTAGACGAGCGTCTCATCCGGGCGCAGCTCCGGGACGGGAATCTTTTCGACTTTGAAGGCGTGAGTCGGGTCGCCGAAGCGCTCGGCCCGAATCACTTGCGCATACATATGTTTGGGAACCACCCCGATCGGCGGTACTTCGCCGATTTCGTAGATGTCCCGAGTGCCGGCGGCGGAGGGTTTATGGGCTACCAATGTGGTCATAGCGGAAGTGATTAGCTACCTGTTTGGCGGGGGTTTGACAACAGTCTAACACGTGTACGGTTGCCAACGAAGGGAGGCGGCTGAGCTTTCGCTTTCGCCGCGAAGTTGTCAGATTGCGTGGTGGGATGGGAGGAAAATTGGTGAAAATCGCAAAGTACCTGGCTCTCGCAAGCTTGATGATCGCGCCCACGCTCGTGCCCGGCATCGAGGCCCGGGCGCAGGCGCCGGCCGCGGTCGCATCACCGGCGATGCCGCAGAATTGGGACGCCAAGATCCCCCTGCCTCCAGGCGCGGTACTGGTCGATTCGACGGTGCCAAAAGTCGGGGTGGTCTATTCGGCCAACTGGGCGGTCAAGGGCGATTACAAAGAGCTGGTGGATTTTTACGAGAAGGAGTTGCCGAAGGCGGGATTCTCGCTCGGCCCAAAGGTCGCCATCCCCGCGCGTAAGGTCTACAACCGCAATTTCACCGAAGTGGGCAATCTCGACAGCGTCGTCATCAGCCCCGACCCGAAGGATCCGTCGAGGTTCATCGTCCATATCGCTTGGACGCCGAACGCCGGCAAGCAGGCTCCTAAGACGCCGTAATCGAAAACCGGCCCAGGAGGACAGCAGCGACCTCGGTCGGAGATTGCTGCCGCCCGTTCTGCGCCGGTGGTTAATGCATCATCGGCGCGGCTGCCGCTTTGGGCGGATGAGCTGCCGCTGCGATCGCCTCGGCGGCGGTTTTGTCGGACTTCAGGATGTGGTTCTTCAGCCAGTCACGCAGGAAGTTCATCAGGTCCACCGAGAGCGCCGCGGATCCCTTATCGTACTTCGCCTTGAAATCGACCACCGTCTTGAGGAGATCGGTGTGCTCCTTTCTATGCTTCTCGAGGTCGGCATAATGCCCCGCTCGCCACACGATCTCCTCGCGTCCGAAATGGTCCCGGGTATACGCCACCAGTTTGCCGAGGATACTGCCGACGAGATCCTTGCCGTGACCCGCCATCATCGCGGCATGCATCTCGTTCAGGTACTGGACGAGCATCTGATGGTCGTGGTCGATCATCGAGTTGTGTACCGACATGCTGCCCTTCCAATCAAAAAAAGCCATGAGAATTTTCTCCTTCAGTCGCCCCAGCCGAGCCTGCTGGCTCGTTCGGCCTTCTATCTCTAGAAAATGACCGCGCGCGGGGCCGAGGAATCGTCGCCCGCAACCTTAAGGAAGCGGACCTTCTCGATTGGAATCGAAGAGCGGCGACTGCGGGCTATCGACGCAATGTCGATTAACTAAACGGATGTCCTCGATAGCGGGTTTGTTTTTGCAAATTCGACTGCCGCGGTTTCGGGTGTAAAGGTGCGGTCACGGCGCGCTTTAGGCGAGTGCCGAAAAAAAGATCCATGAGAATCGGGCACTATTTGGCTTCGTTTGGTAAAAATCACGTAGTGCATGAGCGGAAGTGGTGGGTTCGTTTGCGTATTTTGAGGCTATGGGTCCGACCGTCATTCGCTCATGCTGGCGGCATACCTCGATGCCCACTGCCTATGATGCGGGCGAATCGGCTGTCAGGCAAGCAACTCACACCTAGAACTCGATGCGTTTCGATTCGCCGCTACCGAAAACCTCACTGGTGCGAAGGTCATGAAAGATTAGGTCAATGTCATGGGCGTTCGTCTCGATTCCAACCTCCCACATTTGTTTTCCCAGCCGGATGGACCAATCGCGCGCGTCGATTGAATCGGCCAGAAGCTTGGCTCCAGGATAAGCTGCCGAATAGTTCACACCCCAGAAATAGCCTTCAGGGCGTCCAGCTTTTTCGTAGGACTCCTCATCTGTAAAGGAGTCGTCCCAGGATTGCTTCCATGCCGCATCTTTAACGCTCGTTTTGATTACCGCCGATACGCAGTGGGTGAATCGAAAAAGGAATTGACGGCCGTTGATCTCAATAAGGACATCGTAATCCCGTGAAAAAAGAGCGAAGCCATGTCTCACAATCCCGCTATCAAAGAAGACGTCGTAGAGCGCCTTCTCCATTTCACTTTGATTCATAACTACTTCCCTAATCGACCAGCAGGCTTCCGCTACGCCGCGGCGATGCGGAAGCCCACCTTCGGGAAGTGGTTCACAATCGTGCCGAGGCTCGGCTCCTCGCGCTCGATCGCAATCTCATACACCGAACTCGAAACCACCTTCCCGACCACCGGATCGAATCCATAATCATCCGGCGTGATCGCGACTTTGGTCCCAAGCTTGAGGCCGTTGGGATCATCCGCATCCTCCTGCCCACTCGGCGCGGGCGTGCTCTCGCGCGCGATCTTCAGGGCCTCGTCGGGGTCCATCCCCTTCATGTCGCCATGCCCCATCGCATCGATGCGCTTGAACCATCGCATCAGGTTGGGGAACTTCTGCGCGAGCGCGAACGAACTCGGCTCCGACTGCAGAAACCAGACCGGATGATAGAGGGCCGCATCGGCGAGGCTGAATGATTCCCCAAGCATGTAGGTGGTGTGCTCGAGCTGGCGATCCATTATGTCGAGGTAGGCGCGCAGTTGATTACGCGCGTCGGGCGCCTGCATCGCGATCTGGCCAAAGTCGGCGCCCTGCATCATCTTGCTGCGATCCGCGATGAACTCCTTGGGCACGCTGGCGCCGAGCTTGGCGAAAATCACCGGCGTGGTCGACCAGAACAACCGGCGGTCGGCAAAGATGTTCATCTGATGCGCCGCGGCTTCCAGGCCGTTGGGATAGAGCGTCGGCTCGGGAAACAGCTCCTCGATTTTTCGAATGATGATGCCGGTGTCGCTGTAGATATCCGCGCCAATCTGTAGGACCGGAATCCTCCGATAGCCGCCGGTGAGCGGAATCAGCTTCGGCTTGGGCATGATGACCGGCTGCTCGACGGCGCGCCAGCTCACCTTTTTATGCGCGAAGATTTTGCGGATTTTCTCCGAAAAGGGCGAGTTCACATATTGATGCAGAATGATTTCCGCCATGATGGTCTCCTGATTTCAGCTCGCAGGGCTATCTTCTATACGGTCATTGTCGCGCAGGCCAGCGTGTAGGTCGTAGCGAGAGACATAAATCTGTCACATTGGCGATAATTGGGCGCGGTTTCGCTTGACATAATAGGTCAGAATCGGAGACTGGCGTTTCGCTGCCGGGATCGTATCGAAGAAGGGATCGGGTCGAAGGGGGATGAGCTTCTTCAAACAGAAATACTTCTGGTCGCTTGCGTTGGTGATGGTCTTCCTGACGTGCACTGCGCAGGACTGCCCCCAGGTCTTCAATAGAATGATCTATGGGGTTCCCACCACGGCCAATTTGCCTGCGGCTCAAAAGCGCGAGGAAGAGCAGCGCGGCGCGCCGTTTTTCAATCTTGGACTCGGGGTTGGTAGCGGCGCCCTGCCGCTTCCCGGCGACGACACGGCTTCTTTGGCCCAGCTTGGCGGAACCTTCACTCCACCGCCAGTGGCCGATGCGGTGGTGCTGGTGGCAGGGGGCGCCCTTTACAACCCGACCGCGGAAATCCTCACGCTGGGGACTTCGCCCTCATTCGCGCCCACCGCCGGTCCGATGATGACGGCGCGCAGCGGCCAGACCGCGAACCTGATTACCTCCGGCTCTTTCAACGGACAGGTACTTCTCGCGGGAGGCGACAGCATCTCGGGAACCTCAGGTTTCGCGATTGGCTCGGCTGAGCGCTACGATCCCGCGTCGGGAACATTTGTTTGCCTGGGGCCGGTGACGCCCGGTGAATTGGGTTGCCCGAAAAGCATGGTCTCGGCGCGCCGTTATCATACCGCGACCACCCTCGAAGACGGCACCGTTCTCTTCATCGGCGGTGTCGACCAGAACAACAACATCCTCACCAGCGCCGAGATCTACCATCCTGCGACGGATTCCTTTACGGCGACGACCGGCGGCCTTGGCGGAGACTTCTTCGACCATACCGCGACACTAATCAACAATGGTCCTTCAGGCGCCGATAACGGGATGGTGCTGGTGGCCGGCGGTTTCAATGGCGAGGGCAATCCGCAAAGCTCGGGCGCGCTTTATAATCCCGCCACCGGGATGTTCAGCGCGACGGCCAATGCGATGACCACGGGGCGCGCCTTTGCCCAGGCCACTTTTCTCGATCCCAATGTGGTCAGCGCACTGAAGGGCCAGATTCTGATCACCGGCGGTCTCGGTACCAACGATTTCCCGCAGAACACCGCCGAACTGTTCAATCCCGTCACCAATCAATTCACCGCCATCGCCAATCCGATGAAGGAGGCGCGCGAGAAGCATGGCGCGATCCTGCTCGCCAATGGCAAGGTGCTTATCTTCGGCGGGCAGTCGCACGCTGACGCTGAAATTTTCGATCCCGCGACCCAGACTTTCACCGCCACCAATTCAGCCTCCTGTCCCGCAGGCAATACCAATGAGAGCGTGCCGGCGGGATGCATGATCGATATCGGATCCGGCCAGATCCCAGTCCTCCTGTCCAATGGTCAGGTGATGATCACCGGCGGTTTCTCGAACGTGCGCGGGGTGGAATTCTTCGATCCCGCGACCAACCTGTTCAATCCATCGCCGGCGACGCCAATCGTTTCGCGCGCGGGCCGGGATATCACGGGAGGTTACACCGTAACGCTGCTGGGAGACGGGGCTCATGTACTGGTGGCCGGCGGCGCGGCATGGTTTGCGACTCAGCAGGAAGCCGAACTCTATGACGCTTCAGCAGGAGCGGTGGCCGGATTGGGCTTCACTTTGTCATCGTTCGCAGGCGCGACCGCGACCGTTTTGCAGAATAATCGCATTCTGTTCACCGGCGGCAGCGCGGGCGAGCAAATTGGCGGAGCAACCAATTCGGCGGAGCTGTTTGACTATCCAACCACCTCGGTTATATGCCCCGATACCAGCACGCCGATATTCTCCCCGCCTTCGCCGCCCTGCCCGACCTATTTGCATGACGAGCGATGGTTTCATGCGGCCACACTTTTGCCCTCGGGCCCTGACGCAGGCCAGGTATTGATAACCGGCGGCGATGTGGACGCAATTCCCACCGCCGAGCTGTTCAACCCCTCCAATGGTTCATTCAATTGCATCAATGGCAGCGGCGGTTTCGACTGCAACAACAGCATGACGGACATTCGCCTGGGGCATACCGCGACGTTCCTCCCCAACGGTCCGCTGAACGGCAAGGTCTTAATCGTAGGCGGATCCAACCCGACCAATGGTTCGCTGGCGACCGCGGAGCTCTTCGATCCCTCGAGCAATAGCTTTAGCTGCGTGGGCGGTGTGAGCAGCGCACCACCCATCTGCAATGCGAGTCTGCATGGCGTGCGCTCGGTCCATTCCGCGTTCCTGCTGACTACCGGACCAAATGCCGGCGAGGTGCTCGTCGCGGGCGGCTCGGATCAGAATGGCGCGCCGATCGCGACCGCGGAATTGTTCAATCCCAGCAGCGGCACGTTCTTGTGTGTAGGCGGCGCGAGCGGAAACGTCTGCAACCAAAGCATGGTGGCGGGTCGCGTCGGAGCAAGTGCCATCATGCTTGCCGATGGGAGGATCCTTTTCAGCGGCGGCGTCCGCGGGATCTCCTCGTCCGGTTATTCAGCGATATCGAGCGCCGAGATCTACGATCCGGTGAAGAATGTTTTTACCGCCACGCCAGGGAGCATGACGGTCCCTCGCACCGGTCATTCTTCCGTGCTGCTCAACAATGGCGAGGTCCTTATCAGCGGCGGAGCGACCGGTAGCGTCGGCAGTAGCGCAACCACCAAGCAATTCCTGATGGACATCGATAGCGCGGTTCAAGGTTCGACGCTGGCTTCGCAGGAAGTGTTCAATCCCGCCTCCGGCACCTTCGCCCCTGCCGGGTCGCTATTTAATCAGCGTGCTTTGGCCAGCGCGATCGTGGTCCAGGCGGGTTCGATTGGTCCTTCCGTCGTGGTGACGCCGACCGCGACCCCGACCACCGTTCCCACGCCGACCGCTACTCCGATCCCGACGCGGACCGGCACTCCAACGGCAACGCCGACGGTTACTACGACGCCGACCGCGACTCGAACTACCTCCCGGACCGTCACTCCGACCGCGACGCCTACCGCCACCCGGAGGCCTACTGCCACAGCCACCCCGTCCGCAACGCCTACTCGTAAGGCGAAGCCTACCAAAACGCCTACCGCGACCCCGACACCGTTACCGCCGAAGTTGACCTATTCTCCAAAGACACTGAATTTCGCGAGTTCGGTCCTGGTCGGCAAATCGAAATCCGAAAGCGTCACCATCAAAAATGACGTGAGCGCAAAACACGGAACCGCAGCCCTCATCGAAGGCGTCTCAAACTCCGATCTGCGCTTCAAACTGGCTAATGGATGTCCCCTCGCGCCGGCTCCGCTCGCGGCGGGCAAGAGCTGCAAGATCTCCGTGACCTTCGAACCATCCGATGGAACCTTACAGAGCGACATCCTGACGATACCGAATGACACTGCGGAAGGGACGCTGAAGATTCCACTGACCGGCACCGGCAAGGTACCTAAAGTGAAATAGGTAACCGATCGTTTGCCTAACTGAGTTCCTGAGCGAGGGCCACCTTCACCGCCGGACGTTCATACATACGTTGCCGATGTTCCGAGACTTTGCGGAACCGGGCCGGATCCACGCCGTCGCCCTCGAGCCATCGCGCGATGGTGAAGAGGTAGGGGTCGCAGATGGTGTAGTTGTCGCCCATCACCCATGGACCAACCAACATCTCGCGCTCGATAAGCTCGAAACATTCGGCGACCGATTGCGGTACTTTCTTTTGCATCGCGGCGATGGCGGCCGCGTTGTCGTTCTCGACCCATCGGTAACCACGCCTGCCATGGGCATGGGCAACATGAACCGTCGAGCAGAGGTAGCTGGTGAAGGACTGGACCTGCGCGAATGCGAAGGCATCTGCCAGTGGCGCGAGCTGAGCTTGCGGGAAGCTCTGCGCGACGAATGCCAGAATCGCGGGAGTCTCGGTCAGAATTCCTCGCTCCGTCACCAGCGCCGGAACCCGCCCCTTCGGATTGATCGCGAGGTAGTCCGGCTTGCGTTGAGCTTCGGAGGTGAAATCGAGCCTCACCGTTTCGTAATCCGCGCAGGCTTCTTGCAGCGCGATGTGCGAGGCCAGGGCGCACGTGCCTACCGCGTAAAAGAGTTTCAGCATCGAGGGAATCCTCCGCATGTCTCTCTAATGAGAATCGGAAGCGCCGGAGGGATCAAGACCCAGCATTTTCGCGTTTATCGTTTTGGGAATTTTTTGCTAAACGTGGGGACAGGTTTCACAGATCGGCCCAACCTTCAAACTCACAACGCAACCAATGCGGAGGGCATCATGGCAACCAAAAACTTCGAAGTACAACAACTGTTCCGGGCGTATCGCGCCGGAGTGATTTCGGAAGATTTTTTTACCCATCAGATGGATGAGCTGGTCGGCAACGGCGGCGCGCATGAGGCCGTCCCCAACGTCTTCGCGCTACGCGGCGACGGCGCCAAGCTCGCGCAGAAACGGCTCGGCAAGACGCCGCAGACGGAATCCGCAGTTTTCACGCTTCCTCCCGGCTTCGGCGATGGCAAGGAAAACTCTCATCGCGGCGATCAGCTCATCTATGTGATCGAAGGAAGCGCGACCTGCCGCGTCTCGGGCAAGGAGTGCGAGATCAAGGCGGGCGACTTTGTGACGATTCCGGCCGGCGCGCCACACACGCTGCGCACCGGTGCCGAGAAGCTTTTCGCGTTGACCGTATTGGCGCCCCCGGAGGGCTAGGCCTCGCGCGCCGATTCGATCAATAAGCGGTTAGAGACTTCAGCGAGGGATGCCATGAGCGGATATACGATCATCGATGCCGATACCCATGTGACCGAAACGCCAGACCTGTGGACCAGCCGCGCGCCGGCATCAATGCGCGACCGCGTGCCGTTTGTAGAAACCGATTCGCGCGGCATCCAGCGCTGGCGGATTGGCGATGGCCGTCCGTTGGCAAGCGTCGGTATGACCGCGACGGCGGGCCGCGGAACCTTCAAACATCCGCCGAAGAACTACGAAGGAATGCATCCGGGCGCGTACGACGCTAAGGCGCGCCTGAAATACATGGACGAGATGGGCATCTGGGCGATGGTCATGTATCCCAACGTCGGCGGCTTCGGCGCGCAGCAGTTCCTCAAGCTCAATGATCCCGAGCTGATGCTCACCTGCGTGCAGATCTACAACGACTGGCAGACCGAATGGGCGTCGGCCGATTCGCGGCGATTGCTACCCATCACCTCGCTTCCGTTTTGGGATGTCGATGCCGCGGTGGAAGAAATTCGCCGCTGCGCGAAGAAGGGACACAAAGGCATCCTCTTCACCGGCGAGCCGCAGTACTACGGCAAGCCGCTGCTGGGCGACCCACACTGGAAACCGCTATGGGACGTCTCGGTCGAGTGCGACTTGCCGATCAGCTTTCACATCGGGTCGGGCGACATGCAGGAGGGCCTCGCGAAGGCGCGCGTGAACACTTACGGCAGGATGGCGGCCTTCACCGAACTGGCAGTGGACATCTTCCTGCACAATGCCATCCAACTGAACGATTTGCTGATGTCGGGCGTCTTGGTACGTCATCCGAAGATCAAGTTCGTGTCGGTGGAAAGCGGCGTCGGATGGATTCCCTTCGTCCTCGAAGCGATGGACTATCAATTCAAGGGCAACAGCGTGACTGAAGAGCATCCCGAATTTAAGCTGCTGCCCTCCGAGTACTTCGCGCGCAACGTCTACGCATGCTACTGGTTCGAGCAGACTGCGCCGCGCCGCCTGTTCGATAAGATCGGCGTCGACAACGTGCTGTTCGAGACTGACTTCCCGCATCCAACTTCGCTGTATGGCGACGAAGTCCACGCGCGCATCAAAAGCGGCCTCTCGGATTGCGAAGACTCGGTGCGACGAAAGATCCTGTGGGGTAACTCGGAGAAGCTCTACAAGGTCTCGCCACCAACCGCAGCGGATGAGGCGAAGCTTGCGACGGCGGCCAACTAACCGGGATCGATTGCCGTTCGCGCGATAGCGTAATAGTTTCGCGCGCATGTTTGGACATCCACCGTTCGACCTTTTCGAGGCCATCTACACCACGCGCTCGATGCGCCGCCTCAAGCCGGACCCGGTCCCGCCCGAAATCATCGTCAAGGTGATCGAGGCCGCGACGATGGGGCCCAGCGGCGGCAATCGGCAGCCGTGGATTTTTCTCGTAGTGCGCGAGACTGAGATGAAGGAGTTGATCGCGGTGCGATATCGCGCCGCATGGGAGCGCTACTTCACGCCCGCCGCGCGCGCGATCGTCGCCAATGATCCGCAAAGCCCGCGCGGCCGCGTCCTGCGCTCCGCGAAGTATCTCGCCGAGCACCTCGGCGAGGCGCCGGTGCTGATCTTCGGATGCGTCAAACGTTACACGGATCGCACTCGCGCGGGGCAGCCGATGCAGAACGCGCTCTTCCCCGCGATCCAGAACCTATGCCTCGCGGCGCGCGGCTATGGGCTGGGCACCTCGATCACAGGACTCCATACGATGTTCGCGGACGAGATCGACAAGAAGCTGGGAGTGCCGCTCGAGTACGCCAACATCGCGCTGATTCCGATGGGCTATCCTAAGGGTCGATGGGCCCGCCCCGATCGCAAGCCGGCGCTATCGGTGACGTTCTGGGAAAAGTGGGGCGCGCGCCGCGACGTCCCGGAACCTTAGTTCCGCGACAACATCACACTTAACCAGCTGCGGTAGTTTTGCGACTTACGCGCCGAGAGCCAGTGGCCGCGGAGCGCTTCCTTCCTACAATGCGACCAGCCCGGTTGCCATTGGCAAGCTTGCCGAGACTGCGAATCTGAATGTCGTGGCCGGGGAAGCTCGCGATGATCTTCAGCTCGGCGCCCATCGCGCGAAGTACTCCGCTGAGAGTGCTAAGCAACATGTCGGCACGCTTCTCGATTTTGGCGACCTCGGGCTGGTTGACGCGCATTTTTTTCGCGAGCTGTTGTTGCGAGAGTCTCAGCGCCTGCCGCAGCGTCGCGAGATCAATTTCGTGACTAAGTTCCTTAGCTCTTTGGTCCGCGCGTTCCCTTGCCTCTGGTGACATTTTGGCCCGAAGCTCCGCGAACGGATAGTGTCCTGTCACGGCTATTCTCCTTTTCTGGTGTTGCTCTCAATTCGGCCAGGTGTTGGTCAAATAGTCGATCGGCCACCCGCACCAGCTGGTCGTAAAAGCGGTTGTTGCTACCTTTCTGCCGCCGATCAAAAGGAGCGCCGTTCGCGTCTCGTCAAACGCGTAAAAAATCCTGATCGGCTTACCGGCGCTCTGAATCCGCAGCTCACGATAACACCGTGGCGCGAGCCTCTAACGCCGCTTGAATATGGAAACGGCAGCCGGGGACCCAGTTCTTGCAGTTGCTTGACATGAGCGCCAACGGCGATCTGTTCTTGCTCGCTCAAGGTTTCCCACCATTGGGCGAACTGGGTCGGTGTATTCGACTTCCCACGCCATCACGCGAGTATTTCAAGGCTATTCCCTTGAAGGAATATCGTCAAACAGTAGCGTCGACGCTCTTAGTAGGAGACGCGCGCTTCGATGAGGAGATCGTTGCCGATCTGCCAGACCTCCAGATCGTCGAGGCCAATGGAATCTTTCATCTTCAAGATTCCGAGACCTTCGATCGCGCAGAGGCCGCTGCCGAGCAGTTTCGGCGCAATGAAAATCGCCAAACGATCGACCACCTTCTGCCTCAGGGCCGAGGCGGCCAGATGCGCGCCACCTTCGAGCATGATGCGATTCCATCCGCGCTGGCCGAATTCGTGAAGGAGCGGCGCCAGATCGATCTCGCTGCCATCCAACTTCATCGCGAGGACTTCGGTTTTATCGGAGCCGTAACGCTCGTGTGATTTTTTGTAGTTCGCCGGCGTCGTCACCAGGATCGTCGAGACGGTCGAGCGCTCGGTGAATACCCGTGCGCGAGGATCGCAGCGCAGTTTCGCATCGAGGATGACCCGGTACGGATCGCGTCCGCCCTCATCGCGGCAGGTGAGGCGTGGGTTGTCGGCGACAATAGTGCCGGCGCCGACCATCACCGCATCGCTGTAGCGGCGCCATCGATGGACCAGCGCGCGCGATTCCTCGCCGCTGATCCATTGCGAGTCGCCACTCGCAGTCGCAATGCGCCCGTCGAGGGTCATCGCGAGCTTGAGCGTGACCATCGGGCGCCCCTTCGCGACACGGGTGAAGAAGCCTTCGTTGATGCGGCGGCATTCGTCCTCCTCGACGCCGAGCGTCACCTCGATGCCGGCCTTTTTCAGGATGGCGATGCCTTTGCCGCGCACCTTCGGAAACGGATCGCCGCATCCGATAACGACGCGCTTGATGCCGGCCTCGACCAGCGCATTCGCGCATGGCGGCGTCTGGCCGAAATGCGCGCACGGTTCAAGCGATACGTAGGCGGTCGCACCCCGCGCTCGCGTGCCGGCTTTCGCGAGCGCGACAGCCTCGGCATGGGGACGCCCTCCGGTGGCAGTTGCGCCGCGGGCGATGATTTTATCGCCCGCGACGATGACGCATCCGACCGCGGGGTTGGGCGAGGTGAATCCGAGGGCGGCTTCGGCCAGCGCGATGGCCTCCTCCATGAAGCGGGCGTCGCGTTCGAGGTCCGGGCGAGAGACGGTCATTCTACTGAATCTCTCTCGCAAATTTTCCCGCGGGAGAGGGAATGAAAGAAGGAGCGCCGCGTAACATCATTCCTTCGAGGACTTGAGATCGTATGCCGGCGCGGCTTCGCCCTTCTTGTCGCGCGCGCGCGATGACCCCGGCGTCTGCTTGCGCAACCGAATCAGATCCTCCAGCTCGTGCATGAACTCGTCGATGTCTTTGAATGATCGATAGACCGACGCGAACCGTACATAGGCAACCTGATCGATCTCGTGCAGCTCGCTCATCAGCGCGCTGCCGATGAAGGTGCTGGCGACTTCGCGCTCGCCACGCTCGAGGGCGGAGGTTTCCACGCGGTCAGCGATCTGCTCGATTGTCTCCATCGAGACCGGCCGCTTCTCGCATGCGCGCTTGATACCGGCGATGATCTTCGCGCGGTCGAACGGCTCGCGCCGACCGTCTTTCTTCACCACCATCGGCGCGGCCTCTTCGACTCGCTCGTAAGTAGTGAAGCGCTTCTTGCACGCGGAACAGACACGGCGGCGGCGAATAGTGGCGCCGTCGCCGGACATCCGGGAATCGACGACGCGGTTACCCTTATGACGGCAGAACGGACACCGCATGATCAGAACCTGGCGCAGCCCGCTTCATCTTCCATCCCCATCCCCTCAGCCTGCGAAGTCTGGATGACCGCGGCTTGCCGTCATCCAATATTGCGGTATTTTGCAGTGCGGAATCGCGGCGGATCAGCTCTTGTGGGCCTGGATATACCCCACCACGTCTTTGACGGTACGGATTTTTTCGGCGTCTTCGTCGGAGATTTCGATGTTGAATTCTTCTTCGAGCGCCATCACCAGTTCGACGATGTCGAGCGAGTCGGCGCCGAGATCTTCGATGAACGAGGACTCGGGTTTAACTTCGTCGGCCGCGACGCCAAGTTGCTCGGCAATTTTCTCGCGCACTTTTTCTTCGATGTTATCAGCCATCGGGATTGCGATTCCTCCTCGGCAACTCAGAAGCAGCCGCCGGACAATTCAAAGCTAGTCGATTGGGCGAGCATATGGGCTTGATGCGAGATAGGCAAGTTTAGGAGGCGCGTCGATTGTCGCCGCTGCGACGTGAGATCAGCTTTTCGATTGCGCGAAAGCTTCGCCGATCGCTTTGAGCGACGCCATATCTTCGAGCGGGCGCACCCGGAGGTTCTTGTTGATGCGGCGCATCAGCCCCATCAGAACCTTGCCGCAGCCGAATTCGATCGCGTCGGTCACGCCCAGCTTGCCGAGCTGCTCCATCGATTCGATCCATCGCACCGGGGCGGTGATTTGCTCGATCAGAAGGTCGGCGACTTTCGCGGGATCGCTGTTGGGCGCGCCGGTGACATTGGCGATGACCGGGAACTTGAGCGGCGAGATCTTAAGTCCGCGAAGAATCGGCGTCATGCCATCCTGCGCCGGCTTCATCAACGGGCAATGAAATGGCGCGCTGACCTTAAGCTCAACCGACATCGTCGCACCGCGCGCCTTGGCGATGTCGATGGCGCGCCGCACCGCAGACGCATCACCAGCGATGGCGATTTGACCGGGAGCATTGAGGTTCGCGGGCACCGCGATTTGGCCGCCCTGGGAAACCATCGCGCAGATTTCCGACACCACGTCAGATTCGAGTGCCGATGAGCGCCGCCATCGCGCCCTGCCCCGGCGGACATGCCTCCTGCATCAGGCGACCGCGCTCGCGAACAGCACGGACCGCATCGGCAAAGGTCAGGGCTCCGGCCGCGACCAAGGCGCTATACTCACCCAGGCTGTGGCCCACAGCGGCGACGGGTGCGATATCGTGCTCGGCCTGGAAAACCCGCAGAGCCACAATTGCGCAGGTAACCATCGCGGGCTGGGTATTGGTCGTGAGTCGCAGGTCATCCTCGGGACCTTCGAAGCATAGCTTCGAGAGGGAAAATCCCAAGGCATCATCAGCCTCTGTGAAGGTATCGCGCGCGACGGGAAAATTCTGGGCAAGCTCGGCGCCCATACCCACTCGTTGGGCGCCCTGACCGGGAAAAAGGAAGGCAAGTTTCATGGATTCTTCAGGAATTTCGGGCCTTTAATGGGTTTGTTTTCGCAAATTTGGCTTCCAGCGCCGTACTTTCCCAGGTCCTTCGCGAAGCGCGCAGGGCTACTTCTCGGAGTTGCCGAGAAGTGGGTTTGTTTTTGCGCAATCGCCATCGGGCATCACGTCTTCCGAGATCCGTCGTGAGGACGCTCAGCACCACCGCTCATGTTGTTCGCGGTGTTTTCCTCAATTTCAAGCGCCGAAGTCTTATCGGCTGGTGCCTTGTCGCCGTTCTGAAGATGAAGCTCACCGGTGGATTTAGCGCCATTAAGCGATGGGGTCGGGGGATCGGACGAGGGAATCGCCTCGGCTCTGACTGGCTCCTTGCGCGGATGCTCGGTAGCTTCCTTCTTAGGACGATCCTCCTTGGGACGATCCTCGGGCGGGAGGATGTCTTCGTGAGCGACCGCGCCCACCGGCACTGAAGACGCGCCGGCGTTGATGCGACGTTCGCGCTCTTCCGCCTCCTTGGAGCGCGAGAGTCGTTCACGCATCTTCGCGAAGATTCCGCGGATACCCTTCCCTTGCGGTTTGGCGCCGAGTGCCTCTTCGCTCCGCGCAAGGATGTCGATGATTTCAGCATTCACCTGATGGACCAAGGCTTCGTTGGAGGCGGCGCGGATGGCATTGCGAATGGCTCGCGCGTTGGAAGATCCATGGGCGATGATAGCGACCCCATTGACGCCGAGCAGCGGCGCGCCGCCGACTTCGTGCGGATCGAGGGTCTCGCGCATCGCACCGAGCGACTTGCGGACTAACAGGTATGCCGCCCGGCCTCGCCAATTGGAGCTGAACATTTCGCGCAGGTGACCGAGCAGAAACGCCGCGAAACCCTCCATGGTTTTGAGCGCGACATTGCCGGTGAAGCCGTCGGTTACCACCACATCCGCCTTGCCGCGATTGATGTCGCGGCCTTCGACATAGCCGATGTAGTTCAGGTGCGACGCCATTTGGTTGAGCATCGCGGCAGCGCCACGCGTCACATCTGTACCTTTGGAGGCTTCCTCGCCATTGGAGAGGATGCCGACCCGGGGGCGCGCAATGTTACGCACGCGGCGTGAATAGACGCTGCCCATCACGGCGAACTGCGCCAGATGAATTGGCTTAACGTCGGTATTGGCGCCCGCATCGATCAACAACGTGAGGCCGCCGGTGGCTGGAACCAGCGACGCGATAGCCGGGCGATCGACTTGCGCGAGATTGCCGAGAATTGCCATCGCCGCGGCCATCATCGCGCCCGAGTTGCCCGCGCTGACGAAGCCTTGGACGTCACCACGCTTGACCATCTCCATCCCGAGATGAATCGACGAATGTGGTTTGGTTAGGACAGACTCCAGCGGAGAGTCATCCATCGCGACGACTTCCGGGGCGTGCTCGACGCGAATTGCCAGGCCAGCGATATCGTGGGCGATGAGTTCGGTCTCAACGATATCTTTGAGACCGACCAGGACGATCTCGATACCAAAGTCACGCGCCGCCGCGACCGCTCCTTCAACGGCAGCCTTGGGAGCGAGATCGCCCCCCATCGCGTCAAGCGCGATTCTCAATGTCTCTACTCCTGTGGTCTACTCAGTCGCTGCGGAGAGCTGACGGCCCCGATAGGTGCCGCAATGGCGACATACGCGATGAGGTAACACGGGCTCGCCGCATTGCGCGCAATTGGAGGGGTTTAGCGCCTTTAAAGCATCATGCGCCCGGCGCATGTTCTTCTTTGAATGTGAGGTCCGACGTTTTGGTGCTTGCATCTAATTAATCCCGGTTAATGTCAAATCTATTTATATGACAATTAAGACGAACGGCCAACCTTAAGGTTGCGCAGCGCCGCCAACCCCGGATGCCCCGTCGCAAGGCTGCATCCGCATTGCTCATGATTCAGGTTCACCCCGCACTTCGGGCACAGCCCGCGGCAGTCTTCGCGACATAGCGGCCGGGTCGGCAACGAGAGCAGGAACTGCTCGCGAATCAAGGGTGACAAATCGATCTGATCGCCATCGTATAACGAGAACTCGAGGTCCTCGTCGCGGAGGTCCTTTTCCTGCTCGAAGCCAATCGCCCGGGGCGCGAGCACGAGGCGAAAGTCGCGGTCGCTGGGCGCCGCGAACTCCTCGGTACAGCGTGCGCAGATGGCGGTCGTCGAGGCATGCAGTCCACCCTCGAAAAACAGCTCGGTGCCCGCTCGATAATAAGAAACCGTCACGCCAATCGGCTCCTGAACCCGAAATTCCGTAAGCGGTCCCTTTTCGAGGATGCGATTAATCTCGACTTCCGGTTCGGCGAAGGAAAGCTCCTTCGCTTCGGCGGTTATTTCTTCAACCCGAAGCTTCACTGGAATCACCCCCTCCCAAGGTTCCTTTTACGATTACTTTTAGGGGTGCGCGAGCGCCGATTATTGCACGGCGCGGGAGGTGTTCAAATACACGGCACCCGACTCGGCGGAGGAAAAAGTTTGCACCCGCGCGCCGCAACAGAAATCCGCCCTGCGGCAGTCGCGCAACTGCGTTCCAGCTGGTGCGTTTCAACTAGCGCGTTTCTGCTAACGATGGAGCAACAGCGCCATGATGACCCAGGTCAGGACCGCGCCATAAGCCAGGAACGAAGCGTAGGTGGCGAAGCGACTGTCAGGTATCATACAAAACTCCATCATTCGAACGATCAGGCTTCAAATAGAGCAATTTTTCTGCCGAAGGCACGGCTCACAAGAATTAGACGACGCCGCGTTGCGCAATTTCAGTCCGACACGCCGACCGCGCGATTTGTCAATGTTACATCCGCCTTGGCGCAGAATTACCGCATGTCGAGCATCGGAGAGGGAATCATCAACGATGGTGATTGCCGGCGGTCAGTTCCAGCGCGATTACCCCAAGCACCAGCGCGCCGAGGATCGCCTCATTCTGCACGGTGGCCTGAGCCCCTCGATGCTCGATCGGAGCCCCAGCCGGGGAAGTCAGCGGCGCCGCTGAGGAAGCCTCTGAATCCTGATTCTCGTAATCGGCTATCGACCCCAATGCGGCGGGCATCGGCGCGATCGCCTGATTGCGAGGTTGTTCGGGTGGGGCAGTATCATCAATCGATGGTTCTGCGGATGCTGCTCGAGCAATGGTTGAGCATTCTGGATTGGATCGGATCGGCTCGCTTGCCGTCTCTGCTTGCTCGGGAAGGTATGCGTCACAAGTTGTGCGCGCATTACCCAGACGGGTCAAACGCAATGACGCGCGCTTTTTCGTTTAAGGATTCGCTTTCCGCCGCGACGTGATCGCTCTAGATTCAAGGACTTCATGTCTAGTGTCCCTTTCGTTGTTCTTTTAACGTTATCAAATGACGCGCGAGCTCCTCAAAGTATTTGAAATAGGTTGAGTCGTCTTCGCCGCCTCTGCTTGCAAATATCGATTTTCTGACGTCCTCATCTTCCCACGCGTCAGTGATATAGTTGCCGAGAATTTCGTCAACCAGCTCAATATCGACCAAGCCACGTTTGTAGTAGATGCCGATTTCCTCGAAAAAGCCTATATAGTCGTCGATCTCGTCATCCGTCAGAGGTTCGTCTTTCAGGCTGATACGCTTGAGATTGTCATCTTCGCTGAATTCTCGACGGAACCTCTCAAATGATTGTACCTGAAATCGTTTGCGTTCACGCCTCTCCGTCAAATGATGCGCCAAGAATTGCGATGCCAGTGCTGCGCTGGCACCCACAAGCGCGCCGCCCAATCCACTCAGGAGGATCGCATTGTTTCCCCACACGGCTTGCCGGTTCTAGCACTGATACGTTCCAAAATCCAAAACCGCCCCCCACTATCCGCAATTTCAGTGCGTCAGGCCATCTGCGCAATTTGTCAATGTTACATCCGCTTTGGGTAGTGGGTCAGTTTGATTTCTCCGCGTTCTGGGCGGCTTCCCATTCGTCCACAAGCGCGACCATGTCCTCAAGCGACCACAGTTTCTCCGTTACCTTGGCTTCCATTGCTGGCGTGCATCGCAGCGTCTGATGAATTCGCACGAAATTGTAGTGCATGAAGTAAATCGAGAGCGCGTGAATGTGGTTCTCCAGCTTCTTTGAGAACGCATTCGTCAATCTTGTAAAGCGCCTGATGCCCATCCTCATGCTGAGATTCTGGCGCTCGACATATGACGTGTTGATGTGTTCTGGATCGGGACGCCCACGAACGACTTCGCGATCTGTACCGAGGCAGACGGGCGGGCTGTATCGCTTCTCTGCTTCCGGCGCGATCCCGTAATGTTTGACCAGCATCGCGTAATCGATGTCACGGTCAAAGGCCGCGTCTACTGCGCTCAGGTAAGCTTTGTGACCATCCGTCGTTAGCTGAATGCGACTGGTCAGGCGGCTCGCCAGATCGCGCATGAACGTGTAGGCCGCGTCCGCATCGCGTGTTCCGACATACCAGGAGGGAACAAGCTTGGTATCGGCGCAGAGCGCGGTCCACGTCCAGACATCGCCAACGCCAAATTTGCCGCGCATCTCTTGCGGAACGTTCTTCTGCTTCGCGTAGACGAAACTCCAAATTTCATCGGCCTGTAGACGCTTGCAAGGTAGGTTAACTAGAGTGCGATCCTGATAATCAGAACACGCATTGCCAGCATCAGCTAACAGCTTGACTATGGTGTTTTTACTCGCGCCAGTCATGCGGGAGATTGCGCGGATGGAAACGCCTTCGACCATCATTCTGAGAATTTGCGCGCGTTTCGCGACGGGAAGCTTGTTCATTCCCTCGGTATTAGACTATTGAACGTGTGCGGTCAAGCATCCGAGTCAGATTGACTTGATTGTCGGGTTGACACCTCCGAATTATTGACTTATATGTTTATAGAGGAGAGGATCAATAGTCTCAGGGCTTCTGGACGGCTCTTCCTAATTCCGCAGAGTTGGCCAGGCTTGCCAATCGAGAGACTTTTCTATGCTTCTGATTCTGTGAAAACTTTAATCTTGGGACCGTGGAACGACCATAACGAAGAGAAACGCGCCTACGAACTGCGCGCTGAAATAGACCGCTTTATTGACGGCAAGACCATTTTCGTGCGCGCAGAATCAGAAGAAGGGACGAAAGCCCTCTTGGCCCGTTTGAATCCCTCTGCTGACGAGGTTTGGGAGTTGCGGAGTCTTAAGCCAAAACCAAGCTTGCGTATTTTTGGGACTTTTGTCGAAAAGAATTCTTTTGTCGCTCTTCATTGGGCAAAACGAACTGTTCTAGGTGCTGGAGACTCGGAGGAGTGGGCGGATGCGATAGAACAATTCAAAACTATATGGCAGGACTGGTTTCATCCGTTCGAGCCACTACACGGGAGCTACCCTGATGACTATCTCTCACACGCCCGATCTTTTTGAGGAAATACTTGCTGGTAATCCGATACCCGTTGGTAAGCTTGAGTACTTTCGAGCGCGCCTGCGTCTCGAATTTCACGATTTTATTCTTCGCAGATTTCTCACTCAAGAAAATCTAACGAAGGCAGAACTGGCGCGACGTATACACCGTTCACCAGAAGTGGTGAATCGTTGGTTGGCCACTCCCGGCAATTGGACGATTGATACACTTAGCGATCTTCTGATCGGAATGGGACGTGTTTTCGTTTCGTTCGATGATGACAGTGTGGAGAGAATCGTTCATAGCGCCGCGCCCAGTGCCACCCCAAGCGGGCAAAGCAATTCGTTCGTACAAATGGTTAAAGGCGGTGGCCAACAGCCTCCAACGTCATCTACGACGAATAGTCTGCTAGGCGCAGAGCAACATGCCTGATAGCACGGTCGAAATAAGAACTATCGTCCTCGCTCGTTCTCTACAGCCCCTTCGGTCTCCGTCTGGCGCAATAGGATATTTTCCCGACATCGTGCAAGAGATTAAGGCGAGGTATTCATTCTTGGCGGGACCGAAAGACGAGGACCTTGTTGCCGATCCTCCGAAAGGTGCGGAGTTCAGGCATGGCAAGTTGAAGATTCGAGATAAAGTCGTGGTGATTGATCGTCTTACGATTTTCACAGACGGTATTGCCGTAGATACGGCTTCGTCTACAGATGATTCTGACTTGTTCCTCGACGATTTGGCAGAGTGGGCGAAGATCACCCTGCCAAAGGCTCTAGTGCACGGCCCAAGATACTACCTAAGCCACATCGAGTTGAAAATGAGTAGACGTTTAGAAGCGTATGTTCCGTTCTTTCAACCGATCGGTGAGAAAATTACCAACTTTCTGAATAGCTACGGGATAAAAGTACCGCGCTATGAAGCTACAGCGCTGAATCTGTATTTCGATCAATCGGGAAAGACCAACCCTCAACCTGGCGTCTTTTATATCGATCACAGACAAGGCATTCCCTACAGCGAGGATCTTTGGTTTTCGCAAGCGCCATTGAAGACGCTCGATCACATTCGGTTGCTAAAGGAGTTGGAGAGTTAGGTCGATTGTTTCACTGATTCGGTCTCCCGTCTCGCCGTCCTCGTATTTCCACGGTTGAATTACTGCGGTTGCGTCAGTGACAACGGCGCGCAATTCGTCGATAGTCGGCGCTTGTTTGGTAGTTGGCATAGCTGGTTGCCCAAGTGAATCAGACTATTCTCTTGACGTACAGAGAAACGGATAGATTCAAGCGCAGTTATTTCGACCAGCGCTTTTGCGCCGCTTTCTGGGCGATTTCCTTACGGCGTTCGGGCGTCATCTTGTCGGCCCGCGCTCTTCCGCCCCGCTTTCCGCCCAGTCGTCCCAATTCAACAGCGGCCTGATTGCGCGTATCCGGCTCGGTATCAGTCGTCTGGCCAGTAGCGATATCCCCAATCATCTTCGCCAGCGCCAGAGGGTCGCGCGGGCGGGCCTTGCGCTTGGATGGAGTAGGCTTTTTGACCAGAACGAATGGCCCATAATCACGCGTGCCACTCCATTCGAACATTTTGCGATTGCAACATTCACACGTCTGGGCGTGTGTTATGTCGCTCGCTGGATAGTCCGTCCAATGACGATCGTATAGCGCCCCGCAATGCGAGCAGGTAAATCTGTCTTGGCCTTTTTCCCACGTCGCCATGCGACCATTATCGCACAGACCGAGCGCAATCGCATCGCGGGGTCAAGATGCCGGAATTTCAAACTGACCCACTACCCCGCTTTGGCGCAGAATTACCGCATCACGGGCATCGGCAGGGAATTCTCAACGATGGTGATTGCCGGCGGTCAGTTCCAGCGCGATTACCCCAAGCACCAGCGCGCCGAGGATCGCCTCATTCTGCACCGTGGCCTGAGCCCCTCGATGCTCGATCGGAGCCCCAGCCGAGGAAGTCAGCGGCGCCGCTGAGGAAGCCTCTGAATCCTGATTCTCGTAATCGGCTATCGACCCCAATCCGGCGGGCATCGGCGCGCTCGCCTGATTGCGAGGTTGTTCGGGTGAAGCTGCATTATTTGTCGATGCGTCAGTGGATGCGACCGGAGCGGCGGGTTGAGGGAGTTCCAGAACCTGGTCGCCGAATGCGGTCGCAGCCGGCACCATCGCGATCATTGCGGCAAGGACGGCGGATAAGACAATAGTCATTCGCTCGAGTCCTCGGCGAGGCCGCTTTTCGGACCATGGATGTCCTAAACGGTGTATTGACGCGGCACTCATGGTTTAACCCCTCATCGTCATTGACGTTCTGGCTCAGGATTGGTTGCAGAAGCATTGAGGAGCATCGATCGATCCACTCCCAGCCAAATTGGAAAAACCGCCGCGGTCAAATGCGAGATCTTCGCTTTGCAAACCACCTACGCGGTATTATCTTGACCTCGAACCTTGGGGGGTTCATCTGACGTGGCTCAGCCGGAGACAAATCGGTCCGCGGAAGTCGCGCTGGTCGAAGAGCGCGAGGCTCAGGCCACGCTCGGCAACGACGTCCAAACCCTCGAGGCGCTTTGGTCCGAAGGCCTCGTGGTGAGCAGCACGGCCAATCTGGTCCTCAACAAGAGCCAGGCGCTGACCCTGTTTCGCACCGGCAGGATTCGGCTGAAAACCTTCGAACGGCGAATCTCGAAGCTGGCGATGCTGGGCGATATCGCGCTGGCGACCGGCAACGAAAGCTTCACCGTCAAGGACGACCCTACCGGGCAGGAACCTTCCATCGCCGACCTCATTGTGTGCAGCTACATGAACGCCTGGCGGCTGGAGGGCTCCGAATGGAAGCTGATCGGGCGCCACGTGGGCTTCATCGCGCGGATGCCACTCGCCGCGAAGTCCTGAATTCTTCCTCCTCAATAATCCTCCGCGCGATCGCCCCTCCCCGTATCATTCGGCAGAGGTGGACCGGCGCAGTTCATGCGATGTCTGAGAGCATGAACTGTAACGAGTCAGAAAGAGACCTCAGCGCAGGGATCGTTCCCCACGGTCCGTTGTCTACATGTGTGCTATTTCATTCTCCAAGATCTCGAACAATCGGAAAATGGGCACCGGCTTCTTACTTCCTCGGGTCGAATTCTCTGAAGCAGAGCGCTTGCATGATTGATCTTGTGATATTCGCCTTTCAGCGTTTTCCCGGTCGCATGTCTCAACACGTCTGCCACTTTTGCTTTTGGAACTAGTTCGAGATTCACCGCCTTCGGAAGCGAGTTGGGAAGAAAATTCTTACCATAATGGGCAATCAATGCTTCGACGTCTGCGACTATCCACGTCTCCATAGTTTGCACCATCAAATGGATTTTTCGTTCCGGGATGGCGTTGAGGTTCCAACCGTCTCTGTGACTGAGATGTTGCTTTGGCGCATGAACGACCTGTTCCTCGGAATCAACAAGAAGAAAGGCGTGGTCATCCGGCGCTATCTTGGTGGCGTTCAAGAATGCATCACGCGCTTCGGTACGACCTCCACAAGGAACGATCTTCAAGTTGTGCCTTCGAGCGTTAGCCATCTCTTTTAGGGTGCGAAGGAACGCCGTCATTCCGATACGAAGCGCAGCTTTTCCGTCTCGGGGATCGCCTCCTCCCTCCATATAAACAACGACATCACTCAAGGATTGCCTCCCAATTCCCCGATTCGCCAAATTTCACCTAGGCGATATTTCTTCAGCCAGTATTGAAGCTTTTGGGAGTCCAACCGGCGGAGACGCGTCGACCCTGCGAGATTTTCGGATACAAAGACCGACTCGGCATGCTCTGTCAGGGCGGACACGAGAGCATCAGAATGAGTCGTCACGACGATTTGCGTATGTCGAGCGGCGTCAACTAAGAGTTCAGCTATTATGGTAAGCGCGTCGGGATGAAGGCCGAGTTCGGGTTCATCAAGGCAGATGAGTGGTGCCAGAGCTGGTCGAAGTAAAATAGTCAGTATTGCGATAAAGCGGATCGTACCATCGGACAATCGCGTTGCAGGGATGGGACTTCGCAAGCCGTCCTCGTGCAGCAAAATCTGGACAGTTCCGGCTTGCACAGAAATTGAAAAGCGACGAAACCGCGGGAGGAATCGCTTGATGCTCTCGTTGAGACGCAACCCCTCATCGCTGTTCTCTATTGAATTTAGTATCAGCCCAAGATTGCGAGCGTCAGGTAACAGAATGTCATTTGGCAGATCGGCCGGTTGAGGCTGTCTCAATAGAGTGTATCGACCGAAGCTCCAGTCGCGGAACGTTTGGATTCGCCCGAACGCTCGCCCGATGGCTGTAACCTCCGGATAAAGATCGGGATCTTTCCTCTGCGACAATACGGATTGCTGTGGATCGAGACTGTCTCGGTTCAATCTCCGCTGGACAGGCTTGCCCTTTTCTCCCTGACGAACGTTGATGATAGGATGGCCATGTTGAAACCGATAGTAGAAATAAACGTCCTGCGCCCCTGCCCGTCGAGCTCTGGCATCCTCAATGGCTTCGTCCACAGGTAGCTTGAGCTCGGCAAGGGTGACTTCCGGTGAAGAACCTCAAGTCTCTGCCCTGCCGCGTCGAACTCCAACAGGTAACGAAGAGGGGTATCGAAATTTGGTAGCTCGATTTCGGTATTAACTATCCCTGCTTCAGTTTTCTTTTCGCCCTTCCACAGCCATTCCCCGACGCCTCCCCCATCTCGGATCGCTCCGGCAAGATCTGTTGCCGCGGCTCTTAACAATTCGAACAATTCCATCAGATTCGATTTGCCAGAACCGTTCGGACCGATCAGAACGTTTAGGGGGTTAAGACTTATTGGCTCACAATCGGGGGCGAACGACAGAATCCCGGTTGGACGGATTACCCTAATGAACGGTTGCATCAGAATCTCCGACTCTAGCGACTAACAACTTTCCTCAGCGGTTCAAGGTACGCTTCTATCAGATAACCGAATGGCGCCACACTCCCTAGAGATGCTCCATCCAAGTAGATCGGAAAGAATATTACGTCTGACGAACAGAAAATCTCAGAGTTAATGCTCCGCCCTGCCTCTCACCGCCAGGCCCGCAAGCCGTCGCATGAACGGCACAAGACCGTCTTTCCCCGAATGATCCGAGAGTCCATAGCAAATGCTTTCCTCTTCTGCTTCGGGTACTGATAGATCAGCCAAAAAAGCGACCTTCACTAGCGCTTCGCCAAAATGGCAGTTGAGCATACAAAGACCCTCTTCGAGGACCATTGGCTTCGCCATTTCCTCTCCGGTCTCGCCAACCAAACACGTCGAAAGGCGAGAAAGTGGTTCGGTTAGCCCGTCTCCTCCTGCCCCGTCTCAATACTCCTCCACCGTATCGTTCGATGGAGATGCCTTTTGGCCTCGAACGCGACCTTCTAATCTCCGGCGCAACAAATAAGTCAGCCGGAAGTCTCGGAGATGCGCCGTCTACGTTACCGAGCAGACTTACCCGTCTTCCATCCTCGCAGCGAAATAGTTTCGCATCGAACGATGGAGTTCCGGCTTGGAACTGTTCCACTCCAAGGCTCCACTGGATCCGACCCGGATATCTTTGGCGGGATCGAACTCGTAGGCGTGTAATTGTACCGGGTTTTGGTAAGGCTTCTTATGTCGATAGTCACCATGCCAGAGATGGAGAATGGTTCCCGGAACACAGCCGACACGGCCTCCGGTGTTTTTGTAGAATTCCGCGGCCCAGTGACGAAAGTGATTCCGGTGATCGAGACCGACCAGCGTGCGCTGTACGCAAGGGCCGTCCAAGTCACCAACCGCGGCATGCGCTATCATGTGGTCACCATCGGCAGCGACACAGGCTTCATATAGTCCGTCAGTCTTAAGCAAATCGCGTCTCGCCGCCCATGCGAAGCCCGTATGACCATGCCGCCAGAAGTTGCCTGCCAATGGTTCGCTTGGTCCGGAGCTGAATACTGAGCCAAAACTCTCGGTGGAGCCGATTGAATCGCTACTATAGGAAAGCTCTCCCCTGGCCGGGTACACCACCTTCTGAAACGGCTGAACCAGCGCAAAGTCGTCGAGTAACCTGGAGGTCTGAATCATCCACGCCGGATTTTGGAACAATATATCGCAATCGAGCCACGCTACCTTGCGACACTCGGGGGGAAGTCCGGAAATCGCCAGGTTGAGCAGCCGTTCCTTTTGAAACATCACATCGGTGGCCCGCATGTGTATGACATTGGGACCAGTTAGAACGAAGGGCTGATTGTCAAAAGCACATTCCACGGTTATGAACCGGGCCTCCGATCTCTCAAAAGCGGCCTTGAAGCGATGATAGTTTTCCAACCGCGTAGCGTAAGCCTGAGGATTGAAGTAACAGGTTACGATCCACAGGTCTTCGGCCGGAGCGTAGGAGTCGGCACCCCGAACTCTAATGAGTGGTTGTCGCTCGCCGCGCTTCGCGCCGACGTTGAGCGGCGATTCAGGGCCATCCAGCTTGAACACCGAGGGCGCGAGCAGGATCTCGCGATGCCGCAGGGCGCCGAAAAACGCCGAAGCCGTAAACGCCAGATTGGCAAGGTAATGCACCACTCCGAGTTTGACGGTGCTCCAGGGCCTTAGCCCGACGTGCCTGACATCATGCAGATATCGCGGCGCGGCCCATAGCAGTCCGGCCAATGCTGCAAGCCCGATCCAAAGGTGCCCGAAGCATGTCGCCCAGATCATCAGAAGCACGAAGGCGTTGACGAGATAAAAGTCGGTCGCAAACGCACATACTAAAATCGGGAAATGCTCGCTTTCGAAGCGGCCCACGATGGTATGCTCGCGGCCGTTTAACAAGTACGCGTACACGCCACGAACGCCGGTCTTCGAGTAAGGGTAGCCCAGGTGCAATCCCCAGCCCCACATCTGCTCGATAAGGCCCCACAAGGAGCTTCTTCCTTTGTGCCTGACGGTCGCCGCATTCTCACGCCATGCCACCCACTTGGGATTGAGTGCTACCCGAAAACATAGATCGACGTCTTCGCCTTTTTGCGCGATGGGATCGTACATGCCAACGTCACGTGCGCATTGCTTCCGGATAGACAGATTGTTGTTAGGGAAGTGAAAGAATCCCATCCGGATCGGGCGTTCCGCAATCGGGCTCTGCGCTCCGCTATTCAGGAGGAGAGACAAGTCAATGAGCATCGTGCATCCTTTTCATTACTCAGGATTTAACGTGATGAAACAGGTTGTAATAGTTATCCACGGTGGAGTGACTTGGGGCGGGCTGATGGATTACCCATCCGCCAACGACCCCGATGTTATCCGCGCGCAAGAACCCCGCTTCAACCGCGGCCAGCCACTCCGGCTCGCTGATACAATCGTCATCGATGAACGAAACGATCTCGTGCGTGGCGCTTTCGAGCACCAGGTTCCGCGCACCTGGAATATTCGCCCCCTCCAGAAACTCACATCGAAGCGGCAAACGGTCACGAAATTTTTTTAGCACCGACTGGGTCTGATCGGTCGATCCATTGTCAACCACTACGACCTCGTCGGGTGCGCGCCGCTGGCGGGTCAGTGACTCCAGCATGGCTTCCAGATCGCCCGCTCGGTTGCGGGTGATGACTCCTACCGTGATGTCCAGGTGCTTATTGGGCGGATCGATCGTGATGGTCTTCGCGTCGGTCAGAGCCTGGCTCATGAACTGGTGCAGGCAGTGATAGAGGTTGTTGGCGGTCGTTTCGCCCAGGGACAAATCGCCGTGCAGAGATCGCCGATAGCGCTCGAGCTCGCTCAAGAAGTTCTCGCACTCAGGATATCGCTGACGAAAATATTCGACCAAATCGCTCGCACTCTCGATTAGAGTCCATTCAGGCGGGCCCGCAACCCGTGCTCGCAGGAGGCGTAGGGCGCTCTCAATTACCTCGGCGTCGTGCTCGCGATAGATGCACGGCTGAGACAGCTTGGTAACCATGCTGCCGTCAACGCGATAGGTGTGTGCATAACCGCGAAACATTGCCGCGGTGGTCGCTTGCTGCTCGGCCACTATGCTTGCCGGGACCTCGAACTCCAGGCTGTCCCCATAAACGGCGGCGTAAACACTCGCGAACTGTACCGGATCTAAAGGTAGGATCTCGATGCGCCATTGTTGGCGCGCGGCGATAAACAAGAAGCCGTCGGCCGATACCAGCGCGGTCTCGTCAGTCGCAAGCTTTCCCGGCTTGACCTGACGCAGGCGTTGCAGGCCGGCGTAGGTTGCCTGATGAATCTCCAGCAGCGGTATCGACTCATCGACCGAGAAGTAAGGCAGACCTGAGACCAGCGCGACGTGCACCGAAGGAATGTTTCTTATGCCAGGCTCTCCTAAGGCCGCGGAAAAAAGCCCCGGCGCAGGAGGCGAAGTATGCCCGTAAGAAGGCGCGTCTGCCGCCACGAGGACGGGCCGAATCCTTAGCTTGGGTTCGCGCCGCGCGACCAGGTCGAAGATTTGCCGGCTCAGCGCCAGTTGCAGCTCGAACAGGCGCTCCGGATCGCCTTGGCGAAAAAACAGGCGCGTGTCGTCCTCGCCAAGGAAAGTCAGTTCGGCGCGCGCCCTGACTTCGCTCGACCAGGCTTTGAGTTCGAGCAGCTCCGCCAACCCAGTCAGTTTGGTAAAGATGCGTTTCCAGAAAATCAAGCGCCTGGTATGCCGCGCATCGGCCATGACAGAAGATCGCAGCAGCGTATTGATCTCGCTCAGCAATTCGCTGGTGGTCACCGCGCCGCTGACGAGGTCGCGGGGTAACTCGCCATACAGCGGCACCAGGCGACCCTGCTTCAACCGGAGGCTGATTCGCTCGAGGACCGGAAAGCCCGCGGCGATCTCAGAAAGAAAGATCAAGTTGGCTTCCCGCTCCTCCCATGGCCCCAGGAAGGGAAAGATCCGACGCAGCCGTCCATAGGCATAAGCAATCTCGCCCACCGCCCCATCGGCGCGGCTGACGCTCTCATTCAGGACGATGATGAGGTCGACGTCGGACAGCCCATAGACCGGACGCCCTTCGAAATACGAACCCGTGCCAAGGATACAAAAAACCGCGGGATGTCTGGATAAAGCGGCTACTACACGCCGCAAACCGAAGTCATAAATACGCTGGAACAGGGGTTTGAGCGAGGGCAGATTCAGACGCAGAACGAGCGATTGCAACAACCAGGTCACGCGCACGCCAAGGCATATCCGGCACCGGACTCAGAGTCAAGTAAACCTGATGGGTCGCGCGAGTGGCGACCGCGACCTCCCGCCATTCAGCAATTCGGCCCTCCCCCGTATCGCTCGGGGGAGGAGCGCTCAGTTCGGCGGCATCAATACGAATAGCGCCCGAGCAGATCCATCTCGTCGTCGACATCGGCGCCGTCGGTGTTGGTTTGGTCCGTGCACATCGCCAGCGCAGCCTGGGCTTCGTCGGCGTTCGCCGCGACAAACGCGAGGCTATCCGAAATCAACTGCGCCGAGGGTCCAGGCGCAAGGAACAGGCTCGGCGTATTCGGCAGACCCGCGAGCGCGAAGGAATTCGCCTTGACCGCGGCGATTCCAGCATAGCCGGTCGATTCGCCATAGCCGGTGCCCACCACGACATTGTCGCCGTTGGTGACGTTGCTGGGAGCTTCCTGATATTGCACGCCGCCCGAGAAGAACAAGGTCGAGGGCTGCGTGGTGATCGGAGTCATGGTGAGGTTTTGCAGGTCTACCGGGACCGCGGTCGGATCGGCAAAGCTGAATACCCATTTATTCGGATGCCATACGTGGGTGACGGGATATCGCGCCGGATCGGGAGTGGTAGTCGCGCTCACCCAGTCGGTGACACTCAAGCTGCCGGATATCTGGGTGGCATTATCGTTAGCATCGACGTACTGGCCTTTGATCGGCACCGTCATGGTTCCGGGCTTGGGCTGATCGTCGGTGACGCCATAAAACTGAGTAAACGCCGCAGTATGAAGGAAGTACACGACCATGGCCCGATTGCCGGTGAAATTCATCGGAAAGAAATCCCATCCGCCGGGCCCGCCCGGAGCCAGGTTGATGGCCGCGCGCACCACTTCCTGCTTGGGGTCGCCGGTGGTGCCCCATTGATGGTCGAGCCAGAAGGTTCCGCTTTTGAGTTTAATCTTCTTGCCATTGATCGCGATGCTGCTGCGGCTCGGGTCAACGGTCATCCGCGGAATCGAGTAGTAGAGGGTTCCGATTCCACCGCAACATGGCAGGCATCCCAGGTTGCCTTCGAGCAGCGGTTTGGAGCCCGACGAAACCACGACGTCGATCTTCATTTGAGTCGGGGGAGTAGTGGAGAAATCCCAACCCAACGCCTGCATCCGCATCGGAAAGAATTGGCCCTTGCGCAATGATTCCATCCGATTCTTTCCCATCACCGAGAAGAAGGTATTGGGTTTGAACTGAAGTAGTCCGGTGGTTCCCGCGACGTGAGTTGGCCGCGCCTCATAATGGAAACCGTTACCTTGATTGATCTCCAGCTGAAGCTGGGTGCTTTCATTTTCGGTGTCGGTCAGGCCCAGCTCCTTGGCGGTCGCGGGCGGTAAGATCGGGGTCGACAGCAACATCAGCAATACCCCGTATTGTTTGCCGTCTTCACCCACGACATTGCCGGCCGCGTAGTACCATCCGAATTGCGCTTCCAAATCCATCGCGTCGGATTGCGGGAACGGCAAGATACCGGGACCGGGTGTCGGAATATCCCGGAACCCGGTGCTGCGGTCCTCGCCGAGGTAGGCGTTCCTGGCCTGCGCCTGATTGTCGTTGAGGGAGGAATTGTACAGCGCCAGGTTCGCATAGTTGGCCAGATAGTTGGGCGTGAAGCTTACCGGCTCATTGACCCGCTCGTTAAGGTAAAACGTAGACCGGCTGCCATAGTTCGCGTTGCTGTTGAGGGGAGCGTTGAGCTTGGACCGAATCCCGGCAGGAATCTGACCCGGCTTGTAAGTTAGCTGCCACAGCGCATTTGCAACTTCGGTCTGCGTCAACGCATCAGTCGCCGAGGTTTGGCCGTCGAGTTCCTGCGCCATGACTGAAGTTGAAGTGAACCATGGGACCATCGCGCTCCAGAGCGAAAGGGTCAAGCCCGCGAGGAGCGCTCGGCGAACAATCAATCTGATCATTAATCCCCCAAATCAGTCCATTGAGCTTTATGGTGTTTTTAGAAGCGACGCAATGATGTGAAGTGTCCAAAATATCAGGACAGAATCTGTTGCTGTGAGATCGCCTGACTCCTTCCCGCCTGATTTTGCCATCCAAATGAACCGAGTGCCGAGAAAGTCTTTGGGCTGCCCAAGGGGACGGCCATAGCTGGCCTCGCCGATCCATACGCAACCGATCCGATCCTCCACCGCGCGTGGGAGCAGAGCTCACCCAATGCGAAACGAAGCTGACGACCCAACCCGTATCGGTGATGGAAACGCCCGAGTATCTGTCAGTCGCAATCGGCCTGACTATTTGAGCTTCGCGCCTTACTTTGGCGCAACCCGGTAAGTGCCGATGGCATCGCATGCGATACCTTCGCAGAGACGGCCCATTTCAAACCGGACGCCTTGGCATCGATGCCGATCGATGCGCATCGAACGGATAGGGCAGCCGGCGCTAGCGATGGCGCTTTGCTACCAAAAGACCGCCGGTGACCAGCGCTAGGCCGGCGCTCACTAGAGGTGGTCAGACATCACGGGCAGCACTCGTCGCAGACCTGCCACTTTGCTATGTCCGTCATTCGGAGGAGATAGCGATGGCTGAAAACATAACTGCTGGTTCATCGGCAGAAGAGGTCACGAAATCGCCCGGTCAGCCAACCAGATATGCCGACCCGATAGCGAGGACCTCCAGCGAGTTATCTCGTGAGGTGCGTTTTGGGATCGTCCTCTATGGCGGAGTGTCGCTGGCGGTATATGAAAACGGGGTCGCGCAGGAACTGTTCCGGGCGACCAAAGGCGCCGGCATCTACACTGTCATCAAGCAATTGACCGGATCCGACATCGTTCTCGATATCATCAGCGGAACGTCTGCGGGTGGAATCAACGGGATTCTGATTGGCTATGCGCTGGCGAATGGCAAAGACCCGTCCAACTGCGGTGATTTGTGGCGCAACGACGGCGATATTCTAAGCCTGCTTCACCATCCATGGGATCCCAGGCCCAATTCCATTCTCAACAGCGAGGGATACTACCAGCCCCATCTGAGGCAAGCTTTTGAGGGTTTGTCCACGAACTACGTAAAGCAGCCGGATGATTTGACAGCAGAGCTTGAGGACCTCGATCTCTTCGTCACTGGAACCAACGCCTATGGTGACGTGTACACCGAATTTGACAGTTTCGGCCACCCCATCGACGTCAAGAACCATCGCGCGCTGTTTCATCTTAGATATCGATGTCTTATCAAAGATGACAATGATTTTCAGTTTTCAGCCGATCACTATGCGAAGCTTTCGCGGATCACCTCATGCTTTCCGGTGGCGTTCGCGCCGGTTGAGGTGAACAGCGATCCAGGCCCGAAAGGAGATCCGGCCGATAAAGAGCTCCGCCGATGGGGGAAACTCACTGAGGATAAGCAGTACTTCCTGGACGGAGGAATATTAAACAATAAGCCGTTCTCTTCCACGCTGCGGGCGATCTTTCATCACACGCAAACCCGCGAGGTCGAGCGGCTACTGGTCTATGTCGAACCGGATCCCGAATTTTTCCAAAGCAGCCCCACCAATCCGCCCTCCGTCCTGACCGCCGCCATGGAAGGTCTTAGCAGCATTCCGGGGTACCAGAGCATCGCAGAGGATCTCGATGCTATCGGCGAGCACAACGACTGGGTGGCGCGATATAAAGAGATCGAGCGCGGCCTCACCCGAGTGTCCGACAGTTTAATTAAGCAGGCTCCTGAAAAACCTTTTGATTCGCCCGCCACCATCTCCGATCTCGGACGTACCCCCGGACAGTCCGGAGCGGAGGAGTTGATGAAGGGCAACATATTTGCCGCGCCGAGTACTGTTCTCAATCTCGAGCAGGCGCCGGAACAGGCCGAAATCTACCTCCGATCACGCTTGACGCAAGTTAGAGAACGGGTGCTGGAGGGCATTTTAAAAATCGGTGGCCACCTACTTTATCTGCAAGACGGCCAGCGTCGCGCGGCTGAACTGTTGGTTAAAACGTTCCGGAACTGGCAGGAACAGCGCGACCCCAAGCGGCAATCAGTGCTGCTGCAGGCGTTGCCGACGTTTGACATCTATTACCGCATGCGTCGGCTCTTTTACATTACCAATGCGATCAGTCAGGTGCTTAATGGCGCTCAGTCCGACCACCTTACCAGCGCGGACCGGGATAAGTACCGCGATTTGTGGCGCCGTCTGAATCATCGCCTGAAGCTACTGGACATCGTGCGCGCAAAGATGGAGCAACTAATCGACTGCGCTGACTTTCACTGGGAAGTACTGACCTCGGTCAAAGACCCCGGTCCGCTGGCAGTGAAAATATGGGAAAACGCGCAAACTTTTCTCGCCGCATTGCTGGAATGCGGCTCTCAGCTTAATCCCGAGGAGCTTCCCTCGCTCCACGCCGCAGTCAGAGAGTGGAGTCCCGAGCAGGAACTGGAGCGAGTTCCGGCGGAGAACCTGGAGCGCATGGCTCTCCATCGAATACTGACGGAACGTGCCGACGGTTGGACCAAATTCTCGAACAACAACCCGATCGAATTCACTCTCGGCGCGCCCGCCAAGATCCTGCTTAAGCAAACTGACGACGAGGAATGGGAGATCTTTAGGAAATTCGCGCCGGATGGCTGGACCGATTTGATTTCCCAACACTACTGCCGATTTATATTCGTCGACATGTATCTCTTTCCGATGCAGTACATGTCTGGCTTTGAAGCGACCGACAAGGTTACCACAGTTCGCTTCAGCCCGCGCGACGCAAAGCTGGGTTTCAGCAACGATCCGCGAAAAAAGCTCTGCGGCAATGAGTTGGGACATTTTGGCGGCTTCCTGAAGAGCTCATGGCGCGCCAACGACCTCATGTGGGGACGCCTTGATGCCGCATGCCAAATCATTCAGAGCGTGCTCACTTTCGACAACCTCAAACGCCTGAAAGACACGCTGAAGGATCCCGCACAACAGCAATATCTCATGAAGTCGCTGCATGGCCGCTGCAAAAACTCCGGCGACGCCGCTTTCGACGCCGTGGCAAAAGACCTCGGAAGCTTCATTAGCGCGGCCGACCGTGGCGCAGAAGGCGTCGCCTTCAACGCGCTTTTGGAAGACCTGGTATACATGGCGCAGCGCGAGATCTTGCAGGTCGAAATTCCCAATGTGATCGAAGCCAGCATCGCGCAGCAGGGCGCTTGGAACAGCTACGATCTTCCGGGGCAAATTGCGCTTTCGAAGAAGACTCCGCCGAAACCCTCGCGATGGCGTTCGGACCGCCGTCAAGGCGATCGCGCGGTCACCACCTATGCGGCGCTCGCGTTCGCGGAACATCTACCCGAAACGAGCGCGCCGCCGCCCCCCGAAGGCCTGGGGCCCCCGCCGGCCACCGACCGCACCACATTTCCGCGCGGATGGGGAGCAGAATACTTTTGCAATAAGTATGACTTCGGGAGCGAAACCTGGCAGAGCGGGGTGCCCAAGTCGGTGACCGTCGAAATCCTTACCACCATGCTCCTGGTTCTGCGAAGATGTATGGTAACCACTGGTGGAGATCGAGCCGCATCGGTAGCTCGGTCGATGTTCGCCTGGATCGCGACTTTACCGATCTGGATTGGATACGCATTGACTCGGGTGCAGCGCCTGGCACCCGAATATTTCACCAATACAGTTGTACTTCTTGCAGTCTTGTCGACTCTGGCTCTGGGGGCCGACGCTGGTGCGCATTTCTTTCTGGGTATGCCCATCGGCCTGAAATTCTGGGTGATTCCCAGTCTGGTACTGTTGAGCTTGATGGTTCTCTTTTGGCTACTCGGACCCGAATATTTCTCAACTGTGGTTGTTCTGATTGGAATCTTGTGCCTTGCGGTCCTGGCAGCGGATGCTTACCTGGGCTTGGCCCAAGGCGTGACTGTCGACCCAAGGCTCTGGGTGATTCCGATCGCGGTGCTATTCGCTCTGCTGTTTCTGCTCTGGTTCATAGTGCGGAAAAATCGAGCCTCCAACGCGCCGATCAATAGCGCAAGACTGACGCGCTTGGTCGATCCTGGAAAACCTGATCCCGCGCCGGAGCCGGGGCCCAGCGCGAAGGGTTTCGGTCAAAACTTCTGCGACATCATTAGCCGAATGCGACGTTCATCGCCGCCTCGCCAAAATGAAGCTGAGGACGTAAAAACCGCTCGCCACAAACCTTCATAAGCACGGCTGCATCGAATTTACCCCCATACCATGATCTTTTCGCGCGAATCATCCATCTTCTCGCGCTTGCCTGCGTCCTTAGATCAGGGCAATTATAGGCCGCTTGGCGACGGGCGCCTTTTTGAGGAGTCGAAGTGATGGGTGAACTGGTAGACACCAAAGAGGACCTGATCCGATATTTTACCTCCGGCGCGAAGCCACGGGAGCAGTGGCGGGTCGGTACCGAATACGAAAAGATCGCGGTCGAAGCCGCGACCGGCAAAGCCGTGCCCTATTCCGGCCCCGACGGCGTCGAAACGATGATGCGCGAGCTCATCGATCGCTTCGGATGGGAGCCCGAGGACGAGGAAAATGGCCATCTGCTCGCGCTCAGCCGCGGACCCGCCCGCGTCACTATCGAGCCAGGCGCGCAAATCGAGCTGTCGGGCGAGCAATGCGAGAGCATCCACTGCGCCCATCGCGAGTTCACCCAGCACGTCGCCGAGCTGATCGATGTCGGCCATACGCACGACGCGGTGCTGCTCGGGCTGGGGATGACGCCGGTCAGCCGCATCGATGAAATCGAGCTGCTGCCCAAGCATCGCTACCACATCATGTATCCCTACATGGCGCGCAAGGGTCGGCTGGGCCAGCGCATGATGAAGCAGACCGCCGGGGTGCAGGCCAACCTCGATTATTCGAGCGAGGCGGACGCGATGCGCAAGTTTCGGGTCGCGATGGGAATCGTGCCGCTGGTCTACGCAATGTTCGCCAACTCGCCGCTGGCCGACGGCGGGCTCAACGGCTATCAGGCCTTTCGCGGCCACATCTGGACCGACACCGATCCGGATCGATGCGGCATTCTGGAGTTCGCGTTCCGGGAGAGTGCCAGCTTCGAGGACTACACCGAATATGCCCTCGACGTGCCGATGTACTTCATCGTCCGCGATCACAAATACGTCGACATGACCAGGGCCCCCGGCATCACGTTTCGCCAATACATGGATCGCGGCTTCGGCAAGGAGCGCGCGACCCTCCAGGATTGGGGCGATCATCTCACCACGATTTTCACCGAGGTGCGGCTGAAGAAATACATCGAGAGCCGCACTGCCGACAGTCAGCCGCCCGCGCTGATGCTCGCGCTGCCCGCGCTCCTCAAGGGCATCCTTTACAATGACGACTGTATCGACGGCGCCTGGGATCTGGTGAAACGATGGAGCTTCACCGAACGTCTGGAGATCAACCGTGCGTCGCATAAAGGCGGGCTGGAAGCGCGCGCCGGCACCTCGACCTTGAAGGATCTTTCGATCGAGCTGCTGAATATCGCGAGTGCTGGGTTGCAGCGCCAGAAAGCATTGAATGAACGCGGCGAGGATGAGACGATCTATCTATGGCGCCTGATGGATCAGGTTCGCGGCGGCTATTCGCAGGCGGCGCTCACTATCAACAAATGGAAGGGGCGCTGGAACTACGACATCAAGCGGCTGGTCGCAGGGACTTCATACGAGGCGGAAGCCTGGCCCTAGCCCGGTGTTTGGAAAAGCCGGTAAACGAGAACTGGCTACTTTACTTCGGTGCTCTTTCACCAAAATTGTCTTCCTTCCTCTTTCCCGCTCCTGTAGGGAGAGGGTGGCGCTACGGCGCCGGGTGAGGTCTGGAAGAAACCAGAGTAAGGGCGATGGATCTTAGGCTCAGCGAGCGTCACATCGTGGCGCTGAATTTTCTGCTGGTCGCGGTGCTGGCGTATTTCGCCGCGCTCTCGGTCAACGATATCGTCAAGCTCCGCCTGGCTCCCGTCAGCGCTCCGATCCCGCAGATTGTGGTCCGACCGATAGATAACCGCGCCGCCAACCGACCGCGCGGTGCTTACCAGGAAATCGTTAATCGCGACATCTTCAATATTGCGCCGCCACCGCAACCGCGTGTCCAGGTCGAGGAGAAAATTGATCTCCACCTCGATCTAATCGGCGTATCGACCGCGACCAAAGGCAAATTGCCTTACGCGATCATCTCCAATCGCATGGGAGAGCAGAACGTCTATGGCCTCGGCGAGACGGTCCCTGACGCCGGCAAACTGGTCGAGGTCGATCCGGATAAAGTCTTCATCGACCACAACGGCAAGCGCGTCGCACTGCTGCTTCCCAAAAATGAGATGCCGGGTCCGGTCGAAGGGATCCAGCCGATTGCGCCACCGGTCGTGGACGACAGCGCTGACGCCGATTCCGATGCAGAGCCCTACGATCCCAATGTCGAAGACCTCGGTGACAATCACTACAAAATCCCGCGCGATACGATGGACCATAGCGTCAACAATCTTTCTCAGCTCCTGACCCAGATTCGCGCGATTCCCAACATCCAGAACGGTAAGACCAATGGCTTCGCGCTCTCGGAAATCGAGCCCGGTTCGGTCTTCGATGAGATGGGGTTGCAAGAGGGCGACGTGCTGAGCAGCATCAACGGGCAACCGATGACCGATCCCGCGATGGCGATGCAGATGCTGAGCGCGTTGCGCAATGCGACCCAGGTCAGCATCCAGGTCTTGCGCGAGGGTCATCCGACCACCCTCAGCTACCAGATTCAATAAGATGGAGTTCCGGCCGGCGCTGCGCTCCGAGCGCGATGAGGTCCTCGACCTGCTCGCGCTGTGGTACCAGGACCGCGAGTTCTTCGCGCGCTATAACCAGAACGATCCGACCTTTCGCGACGAGCTATGCCTCGTGGCCCTCGATGGCGGGCGGATCATTTCGACGGTTCAAATTTTCGACCGCAGGATAAACCTCGGTGGCAAATCCGTCCCGATGGGCGGGATCGGTTCGGTCTTTACGCGCGAGGACTACCGGCATAAGCGCGTCGCCTCCGGGCTGATGAATCTCGCGGTCACCACGATGGAGCGCGAGGGCTTCGAGGTCTCGCTGTTGTTTGCCGAGCGGATCACTTTTTACAACCAGTTCGGATGGAAGGAACTGACTCGCCACTTCAGCCTATTGGCAAATGCCCTCCAGCTGCGCACGCCCAAGGTCGAGATCGAAGTTTTCGACGTCGAACGCGATCTGCCCGAGGTCATGCGCCTTCATGAGGCATACAGCGGCCGCTTCGACGTCACCGTTTTGCGCAACGAAGCCGCATGGCGCGCCAACCTGAAGTTTGCGGGCAACATGCCGGCCGACCCGGTTGGTGGATGCGAGGAATATTTCGTCCTCGCGCGGCACGCTGGTGCCATCGTCGCATATGCACGCGCGACGCGATTCCACGGCGTCCCGATGGTGATGGAATACGGGTACTCGCGGCCGGCGGCGGCAATGGCTTTGTTTCGTCATCTGGCAGGTCACTTCGCGACCTCAGGTAATGCGATCCTCGTGACGCATACTGCGCACGATCCCGCCCTCGAGCGCGCGCTGAATGACGCGGGATGTCCGGTGGCGCATCATCCGGACAACTTCTATATGTGGCGCATCATCGATCCGATAAAATTGGGCGCTCGCCTGGCCATGGCCCCCGATCAGGCCACCAAGCATGCATTTGCGAAGTTCGCCGCTCCGCGCTCGCTATTCTGGACCGCCGACCGCTTCTGAGTAATGATGAAAAAGCTCACCTCGTAACCTCCTGCTGGGCGGTGTGGATGGTGTTGAAGATGGGTCGGAGGATTTTCGATGAATATTCTCAGGAGTTTCGCGTTCCGTAGCTTCGGAGCATTCGCATGCGCATGCGCATTCGGGTTCGCAGCTTCGCCGGCGCTCGCCGCGCGTCATCATCACGCGAAGGTTCAGCCGAAAGCTGAAGCGTCGGAGGAATCAGCGGAAAGCGGTTCAACCGAAACGCTCAAGGGACCGTATCAGGAAGCCTGTGTCATCGAGCCGAATAGTGGCAGCGTGGTATTCGCGAAGAATGAGCATCAGCCGTGGCCGACCGCGTCGCTCGCCAAGATGATGCTGATGGAAATCGTCGCGGAGAAACTCGACGATGGCAGCCTCAAGCTCACCGATCAGATTCCCACCTCGGAGAAGGCCGCCAAGATGGGCGGCTCCCAAGTCTACCTCAAACCCGGCGAGAATTTCTCCGTCGACGACACCATGAAGGCGATCGTGGTGCATTCGGCGAATGACTCCTCGGTGGCGATGGCGGAATATCTCGCGGGCTCGACCGAGGCCTTCGTGGTGATGATGAATTCCGAAGCGGCCAAGCTCGGCATGAAGGACACCCACTACTATTCCGTGCACGGCCTGCCGCCCGCGGCGGGTCAGAAGGCTGATGTCGCGAGCGCATACGATCAGGCGCTGCTGGCGCGCGCGCTGGTGAAGCATCCGCAGATTCTGCAGTGGTCCGGGATCACGACTGCGCCGTTTCGCGCCGGAACCTTCGAGCTGCGCAACACCAATCATCTGGTCTTCAACTACAACGGCTGCGACGGCCTCAAGACCGGCTTCTATTACAAGGCCGGTTTCAATGTGGTCGCGACCGCGCATCGCGGCGGCTTGCGGCTGATTGCGGTGGTGCTCGGCTCGCCACGCAAGGCCGAAAACTTCCGCTCGGCGGGCGAAATGCTTTCGGAAGGTTTCGCGCAGTACGAGATGAAAGCGATCGCGAAAAAAGGCGCCGCCTCGAATGTGAGCATCGCGGTCACTGATGGCTCGGCGCCGAAGATTGTGCCGGTATGGGGCGATGACGCGGCATTCTTTGCCAAGCGTGGCGATACCAAAACCGGATACAAGGTCAACTATTCCGTCCCCGCGATGATCGCCGCTCCGATTCGGGCCGGCCAGAGGATCGGCAGTGCCGAGGTGATCGTCGATGGGCAATCGACCACAACGGTCGCGCTGCTAGCGCCCTCGGATATCGCGGAGAAGAAAGCGACCCTTGTCGACCGAGTGCTGAGTAAGTTCTGAGGATGGGCGATTTGTTGTAAGGTGTTCTGGTCAGGAGAATACGAACCATGCCCGAAGTCACGGTGCGCGTGGATCGCAAAACCAAAGCGCGGCTCGAGAAACTTGCCATCGAGACCCGCAGGCCCGAATCGCGTTTAATGGCCGAGGCGATTCGGTCATACGTGGACATTAACGAATGGCAAATCGAAGGGATCAAGCAGGCGATCAAAGAAGCTGATGCCGGAAATTTCGCAACTGATGCTGAAGTCAAAGCCACGCTGAGAAAATGGAAAAAGCTTGCGCGTTAGATGGCTCCGTCGTGCGGACCAGGACCTCAACGCTGCCGCTAGATTTATTTCTCTCGAGAGCCCACAGGCGGCTGCCCGGTTGGTTGAGACGATCTCGGTCAGCGTGAACCGATTGGCTGAGTTTCCCTGGCTGGGCCGGCCGGGGCGAATTTCCGAAACTCGCGAGTTAGTAATTTCGGGTACACCGTACATCGTTCCGTACCGCGTGAGAGAGCAGGTTGTCGAGGTGCTGCGTGTCTACCACGCGTCACGTAGATGGCCCGCGCATTTCTAGCCCTCCCGGTGCAGCGCTTCGACGGCGTTCCACTGCGCCCGCCCACCGTGCACAATGAGCCTCGATGTCGCATAAGACCAGGAACGTCACAATCGCGATCGCGGCCGCGCTCCTCGTCGCGTGGCTGGGTGGTAGCTTGCTGCTGCACTTCGGACAGAAACGTCATGACCGCCTCGATTACGATATCGACGCGAAATTTCCGCCCAATCAGCCGTTCAAGCCCGGCGAAATTTTCGCCTCGACGCTGGCCGAGATCATGGATCGCGAACTCCATTCCACTTTCGGATGGCGGCCTAACGATTTTTTTCTATGGGGACCCAAGGTACTCGCCGACAACAATGCCAACCGCCAGCTCGGCATCATCATGGCGGTGCGCGAGACGATGCGCGTTTTCAAGGATCACCTGACCAAGGTTTCCTCCAACGAATACGATCCGAACCTGGTGGTCGCCGACACCGACTTTCGTAACGATGCAGAGCGATGGATTCTGCCGGCGCCCGAAGGCAAGTACGAAGATGGGGTCGAGCATCTGCGCGCATATATCGCCGGCTTGCACGCCAATCCGGAAACCTCGCGCGAACTCAATCAACGCGCCGTCGAGCTGATCCGCCTGGTGCAGTCCTGGTCCGATATGCTGGGCGACGCGCACGCGATGCTCTATCAGTCCGATAACTACGGCGGGAAACCGATCACCGCATGGAACGACGACGATCTTTTTTATCACGCGCAGGGCTACACCCACGTGATGTTCTACATGATGCAGGCGGTGCGCCGTGAGTATGCGGGCCAGATCAAGGACGATCCGATCCTCTTGACCTTGATCGATGACACCATCGCGGCGTGCGGCAAGGCTGCGGTGCTGAAGCCACTGATTGTTTTCAACGGCGCGCCCGATGGCATCTTTGCCAATCATCGGCGCAACCTCGACACCTACGTCGCCGAGGCGCGGCAGAAGATGTACTCGATTCGCGAGGAACTCCAGCGCTATCCGATGTGAGCATTCGGCACCGCCGAATGCTCATCCGGAGCGACGCTGCGTCGCGAAGGATCTCAGAACTCGATGAACGGGCCGAGCATCACCACACCGCCGCGCCATAGCAGATGAGTCAGGGCGGGCATCCATCGCGAGGGCATGCCGACCAGCTTCCCCGCCAGTAAGGAGATCGCGTCCGCTTCGCCCGCGTTCATCGACAATTTCAATGCGTTAATAAATCGCGCCTGACTGTAGGAGACCAGTTGGTGCGCGTCGCCGGCGGGAATCCCCGCCTTCTCGCGCGCGAGCTCGACCGCCCGCGCCATCCCGCCGACCTCGTCGATCAGCCCGCTCGCCTTCGCGGCCGTGCCGCTCCAGATGCGGCCTCGCGCAAGCGTCTCGGTCGCTTCGGCATCGAGCTTGCGGCCCTCCGCCACCTTGCCGGTAAAGTTTCCGTACAGTTGGTTAAGCACGCCATCGAGCTGACGGATTTCACCTTCGGTCATCGCCCGGGTCGGCGACATCGCATCGCTTATCGGATGGCTCTTGGTATTTTCGATGTTGACCCCAAATTGGTTCATCAGGGAGGAAACGTCGAACTTCGCGTATACGACGCCAATCGAGCCGGTAAGGGTCGAGGCTTGCGCGACGATGGCGTCGGCGCAGGCCGCGACGTAATAGCCACCGGAGCCCGCGACGTCGCCCATCGACACGACCACCGGCTTACCCCGGCCCTGCGCCGCGCGAACCGCGCGCCATACCAGGTCGGAGCCGACCGCCGATCCGCCCGGCGAGTTCACGCGGAACACGATCGCCTCGATATTCTCGTCACGCGAGGCGCGCTCGATTTGCGCCCCGGTAGTTTCGGGGCTGATGAAATCCCCCGTCATCGAAGGATCACCTGAGATGACCGGCCCGACGCCGCAGATCACGGCAATCCGGTGACGCTCGCCGCCCTCATTCATGTACATCGCGTGACGCAGGTAGCGCGCGAGGCCAACAAACTTTTTGCGCTTGCCCTCGGGATCGAACTCCGCGCGAATGTCTTCGGTGTAACCTTCGCGATCGATCAGGCCCGCCGCGCGCGCATCATGCGCGGTCATGAATCCGCGTCCGACCAACTCCGCCGCAGTTTCGGTGGAAAGGTTGCGCGCCCGCGCGATGCGCTCGGTCAGCACCTGGCGCCAATCGCCGACGATGGCCTGCAGACTTTCGCGCAGCGGCTGCGACATGCTCTCGCGGCTGAACATCTCGGCCGCGCCCTTATACTCCTTGTATTGGAGGGTCTGGACCTGCACATGAAGCTTTTCGAACGCGCGCTTGAGGAATACGCTCCCGGCGGAAACTCCAAGCATGGTGAGCATGGTTTCGGGATTGCACACGATTTCATCCGCGGCCGAGGCGATTAGATAGTCGCGCACCCCGGCAGATTCGCCGTCCAGCACCGCGATGACGCGTTTGCCCGATTCGCGCGCGCGCCGAATCAGATCGTGCAGCTCCTCGGCGGTCGCGAGCCCATTGTCGATCCCCGCGATTTCAATCACTACCGCTCGAACGGCGGGATCGCGGCGGACCTCTTCGAGTGCGTAGCGCAGATGCGACAGCGCGGGCGCCAGGTGGCCACGCAGCTGATCGATCAGCGATCGATGGGGTTCCTCGGGCAGCGCGCCGCTCAGGCGAAGGGTCAGGACCGCGTCGCGCGGAATGCGTGCGGGCCGAATCACGAATACAAAGAATGCGGCCCCGATCGCGATCGCCGCGGTCAGCAACGCAAAGCCCAGCGACCTATTACCGAAGTAGAGAGCCAGACCGGCCAGCGCAACCAAAATCGCGCATAAGGTGGCGACCCGAACGATCCGGGTGGCAAAGATTCGTGCCAGCGAAGACTTAGTCATTCAATTCCCTGCCGCAATTCCGCGGCGACTCATGTGATTGATACGATCGATATTGCTCAAATAGATTAGCTGGTTCCGATGCTCAGGTCTTTCTTTCCAGGCTTCTCCCTAATCGTCGCCCTCCTCTTTGGCGTCGCGGGTTGCGCGACTCAAAAGCCCAACGCCGGACCGCTTCCGACCCGCAGCGTCCGCACCGCGACCTTGAACATCACACCCGGAATCGAAGTGCTGACCCGGGTGGCGCTCCCTGACGGCTTCGTTCCCTCCGCGGATTACCCACCAATGTGGCTCCAGGCAGGGAAAGAAGTCGCGGTGGTTGGCACGCGCAATGGACACGCGCTGGTGCTGGGCTATAGCGGCCTCGGCTACCGCACTGAGCGCATAATTGCGGAAGACGGCGGTATCGGCGCTCCTGACGGCCGGATCGTCGATCTGGCGCCCAGCGCCGACGGAATGGTCCTCGCGCTCGCGGTCGCGAGTTTAAAGGAACCGCGCCTGGACGTTGTTATGCGCGATTTGATCTCCGAAGGCGCGGCGCCCCCGGTCTCCAATTTTGACGGCGAATTCGAAAGCGTCAGTATCGGATGGCTGGGAGAGTTCAGCGTTCCAGTCGCGTTGCGCACGGCCAGTCAAGTCTCCTCCGAACCTCCGGCCACGACCGATCCCGTTTCCGCGCCACTCGCCGTCGCATCAAGCGGACTTTACCTCATCAACATCAGCGGGGTAGTGACGACCGGATACCTGAAACTGGACTGCAAGATGTCGCCGCTTAGCTGGTCACCGGAGGGCGTGGTCGCGGCTGGTTCGGGCGACAAGGATGCTCCCCCGATAATCATCGATCGGAGCAGGGAATCATGCCGGCCCATTAACGCGCAGGCGCCGATCCGGGTGCTGGACTGGGACCACGAATCGAAGTCGTTTCTTTTCCAGGAAACCAATCGAACCGTCGGAACCGGAATTTATCGCTATAACCTCGTGAACAACACCGCGCGGCTGATCGCGATTTCTTCGGGCGCGGCAGCATTTATCGGCAACGACCAGATCCTGGCGCTGGGTAACGGCGCGCTCACGTTTCGCGGCGCGCAGGCCGCCCCGGAGGGACCGGTTCGCGCGGAGCTGGCGATTTCGAATCCCGCCGGCACCGATACCGAGGTCCAGTCGCTGGGATTCAACTCGACCCCCACGATGCTCGCCGCAAGCACGATGACTTACACGCGCGCGACTGACGCGGCCGCAATCGCGACCGTCAGCCCCGCCCTCGACGGCCCGCTGCGCAAGATTGTGATTTTTTCGGTCGCACCGAGGCGCGCGTTCCTGGTCGCGTTCGGACCGCTGCGCGGCGCCATCGCCATGAGTTGGTCCCCGCGCGGGCGCTATCTTGCGATTGCCGACGGCGATGGAACCGGGGCCGCGCTGACTATCATCTCACCACCGTACTGAGCGGATTTTCCGTCTCACGTTTCGAGGCCGGCGGTGTTCTAATGTTCAATCGGAGATATGCGCTGGAGAAAAAGCGATGACGATAGATATAGCGACGCAACGGCAGAAGGCGGAGGCATTTCGTAAGTTGCATGACCGCTCGCGGATCCTCGTGCTTCCGAATGCCTGGGATGTGGCCAGCGCAAAGATTTTCGAGGCGGCCGGTTTTCGCGCCGTCGCGACGACCAGCTCCGGCGTGGCGAATTCGCTTGGCTATCCGGATGGCGAGGCAGTTTCGCGCGATGAGATGCTCGACGTCATCCGGCGCATCGCGCGCGGGCTCCTCGTGCCGCTGAGTGCGGATATCGAAGCCGGATACGCTTCGGATCTCGATGGTCTTAGGGCTACGATTCGCGCGGTCATCGAGGCCGGTGCGGTTGGTATCAACCTCGAGGACTCGATGAAGGGCGGCGCGAATGAGCTATTCCCGGTTGAGACCGCGGTCGCGCGTATCAAAGCGGTTCGCGAGACGGCCACCGCCGCCGGCGTGCCCCTCGTCATCAACGCGCGCACCGATGTTTTTCTGCACGCGATCGGCGACAAGTCCGCACGCTTCGAGCATACGGTAAGCCGCGCCAATACGTATCTGGCCGCCGGCGCCGATTGCATTTTCGTTCCCGGCCCGGCCAACGCCGAGATCATCGGGAAACTCACTGCGGCGATCCGCGGGCCTGTCAACGTGATGGTGCTGCCGGGAATGCCCAGCGCGCTCGAATTGGAGAAACTCGGAGTCGCCCGGGTCAGCACCGGCGGCGGCCCCGCGCGTGCCGCGCTGACTGCCCTGCGTCGCCTCGCCGAGGAGTTATTCAAGAGCAGCACCTATACTGCGTTCACCGCACCCGACCTCATCAGCCATATGGAGATGAATCAGTTGGTGACGAAAAAACCGTAACCGCACCTTCGTGGTAGGGACGCATCGCGATGCGCCCGCGGCGATGTGGCTGTCGCGGAGGATCTTGGCAATTGCGCCTTCGCTGCGGGTCGTTCGCGAACGACCCCTACCGGAAATGAAGGGCTGTGATCGTCTCACCCAGCCTTGGCGATTAACTGCTCGCATCAGAAATGAGCTATGTTCCTCGGCGCGGATGCATTTCCGCGGGAGAACATCATCATGAGACTGGAAAATAAAATCGCCATCATCACCGGCGCCGGATCGGGCATGGGCCGCGCCGCGTCGCTGCTGTTCGCCAAAGAAGGCGCGAAGATCGCCGCGGTCGATATCAACCTCGAAGCCGCGGAGGAGACCGCGAAGCAAATCAAAGCCGCGGGCGGCAGTGCGTTCGCGATGCGGGTCGACGTCTCCTTATCGGCCGACACCACCGCGATGGTCGATGAGACTATCAAGCGCTTCGGCGCGCCGAACATTCTTTACAACAATGCGGGCATCGAGGGGGAAGGCAACTTCCTCGCGCAACTGAGCGAGGAGGCCTTCGACAAGGTCATCGCGATCAACCTGCGCGGCGTATGGCTCGGCATGAAGGCCGCGCTTCCGCACATGATCAAAAACGGCGGCGGCTCGATCATCAACACTGCCTCGATCGCCGGGCTGGTCGCGAACAAAGGCGCGGCGGCTTATTGCGCGTCGAAGGCCGGGGTCATCGCGCTGACCCGCGTCGCCGCGATGGAATACGGACGCTACAACATCCGCGTCAATGCGATTTGTCCCGGCGCGATCGACACGCCGATGGTGGAGCGCATCAACAAGGCCGCGGGCGCGCTTCCGAATAGCGGCGCGCGCACGTCGTTCTTCGGCCGCGTCGGCAGGCCCGAGGAAATCGCGAAGACCGCGCTGTTCCTCGCCAGCGATGATTCGTCATTCGCGACCGGCGCGCCCTTCATTATTGATGGCGGATGGACGGTCTCCTAAGACCTAACCCCCTAGCCCCCTTCCCCTACTGGGAAGGGGGTACAGAAAAGAAAAAATGGAAGCAGCAATCAGCAGACTCAAAGACAAAGTGGCGATCGTGACCGGCTCGGCGCAGGGCATCGGGCGTGCGATCGTGATGCGGCTCGCGAGCGAAGGCGCCAAGGTTGCCGTCGCCGACATCGATATCGAAGGCGCCACTCGTACCGCCGAGGAGATCAAGAAGACCGGCGCAAGTGCCCTCGCGGTGAAGCTCGATGTGACCCGCCTGCAAGATGCGCTCGATGCCACGGAGCTGGTCGAGCGCGAGCTGGGGCCCATCGATATTCTCATCAACAACGCGGGATGGGACATTATCGAACCGTTCCTCGAGAGCAAGCCGGAAACCTGGGACAAGGTTATCGCGATCAATTATCGAGGCGTTCTCAACTGCTGCAAAGCGGTGGCGACGAAGATGCAGCAGCGCGGGCGCGGCAAGATCGTATCGATCGCCTCCGATGCGGGCCGGGTCGGCTCCACCGGCGAGGCGGTCTATGCGGGATGCAAGGCCGGCATTATCGGCTTCTCGAAGACACTCGCGCGCGAGCTCGCCCGATACGGCATCAACGTCAATGTGGTGTGTCCGGGGCCGACCCAGACCGCGTTGCTCAAGAATGCGATGGCCGGGCGCGAAGGTGTTCTCGATGCGATGGCGCGCGGCATTCCGTTTCGGCGCCTCGGCCAGCCCGAAGACCTGGCGGGCGCGGTCGCATTCTTTGCGTCCTCGGACGCCGACTATGCGACCGGCCAGGTGCTCAGCATCAGCGGCGGCTTGACGATGGCGGGCTGAGAGGCGCCACGTTCCCATCAACAATTTGATCTGAATTTGCGCCATTGTGATCGGTGAATCGACGGCGCGTCGATGACGCCGGCGAATTTCAACCGATCATAAACGGCTGTCTCTTTTACTCGACACCTTTAGCGGGCACAATTCTTATGTCCCCGGGAGTGAGGTGCGAGTGAAGAAGTCATCTGCCATGGCCGCGTCGAAGCGCGCAGCGGGACCCAAGGCGCAGATCCGCGCGATGGCGCCCGCCGAGCGCTACGACGCCAATATCGATTACATCCTGCGCGCCGCTGCCGAGGTTTTCGCCGAGAAGAGTTTCGGGCTCGCCTCGATTCGCGATATCGCGGCGCACGCGCGCATTTCCTTTCCGCGTATCTACTACTATCTGCGCAACAAAGAGGAACTCCTCTACCTGATCTCCAAGCGCGCCTTCGAGCAGCTCTCCGGCCGCGCCGAGGTCCAGATCGCCGGCGTTCAGGATGCCGAAGTAAAACTGAAACTGTTCATCACCGGGCACATCGAATATCAGCTCGATAATGTCGCCGAGATGAAGGTGCTGATTCGCGAGGCGGGCTCGCTCTCCGGGCGCAACGCGACCCAGATCGCGCGCCAGATGCGCGAATACTCGAACCTCTGCCGCAGGATCATCGAGCAGGTCGCCGAAACGCATGGCGCGGCGATGGATCGCGAAACCTCGCGCATCCTGACCTCGCTGGTGTTCGGCGCGATGAATTCGGTTTTCGGATGGTACGAGCCGGCGCGCGACCGCGAACAGCATGGCAAGATCGTCGATGAGGTCTATGCGATGATCCTATCGCCGATCGTCGCGCGAAGTTCCGTGCGCCTCGCACCCCAACCTCCGGCCGAAGCATAACCGGCGCTGGCTTGATTGCGCGGGCCCCGCAAAGCCCGAATAATGCCCGCGCATGCGCCTCGTCCCGATCCTCCTGGCCTGCGTTAGCTTCTGCTCAACCTGCGTGGGCGGGATGGCCGCGGTACGATTTCGCGACCGGCTCCATTTTCTGCTCGGCTTCAGCTCGGGCGCGGTGCTGGCGGTCGCGCTGTTCGACATCCTGCCCGAGGTCTTCGCGCTCGGCGGACCATCCTACATGCCGATTGCCGCGCTGGGCTTCCTGACCTTCTTCGGACTCGAACGCTACACCGCGCTGCATCGCGCGCGCGAGCACATCCATGCTGACCGCGCGCATGAGACCGAGCTGGGCTCGCTATCCGCGGCGGGCCTGGTGCTGCATAGCTTTCTCGATGGAGTCGCGATCGGCGTCGGCTTCCAGACCAGCACCCACATCGGTCTGCTGATCGCGCTCGGAATCATCGCGCACGATCTGAGCGATGGGATGAACACCGTCACCGTAGTCCTTGCGCATGGCAACCCGCTGAGGCACGCGGTGCGATGGCTGATCGCGGACATGACGGCGCCGGTTCTCGGCGCGACCCTCACGGTGGTTTTTCATTTGGATGTCGCGCTGCTCCCGTGGGTGTTGGCGTTCTTCGTGGGTTCGTTTTTGTACATCGGCGCATCCGATCTACTACCTGAAGCACGCGAGCACGATTCCCCCTGGGTAATGGTCGCCACGGTCCTGGGCATGGTCGCAATCTACCTGACGACCGCGATGCTGCGCGGGCGGTGACGCTGACATTTGAGCGCCGCCTTGCTAAGGAAACCCCATGGATATTCAAAAGGGCATCGGCCTGCTCAACGGGCTCATCAAGCGGCTCGAGCGCAACCATCGCACGCTGAAATCGCATCCGACCATCGACAAAATCGAGCGCGGCGAGTTGAGCGCCGACCAACTACGCCATTGGGCGACCCAGCTCTACATCGGCAACAAGGGCCACAATGCGAATATCCTCGGGCTCATCTATGCCAAGTGCGACGATTTCGGCGCGCGCCGCGCGATCGTTGAGAACCTGCTCGAAGAGGAACTCGGCAGACAATCGGGCGTGGGCCGCTCGCATATGGAGCTGTATCTGGAATTTGGCGAGGCGGTCGGAATCCCGCGCGAGGAACTCCTCCATGCGCGGATGACTCCCGACGCCACCGCGATGGTGCATTGGATGTACTGGCTGGCGGATTCCAAGCCGTGGTACGTCACGCTGGCGGGCATCAGCCTCGGTTCGGAGCTATTCAACCCCGACGCTTATATGCGCGTCGTCGAGGGGTTACAAAAACATTACAAATTGTCTGATGCGGGAGTGCGTTTCTTCACCGTACACATCGAAGTCGACAAGGATCATGGCGATTCGAGCGCGGGCTCCATCTTCCGCGCGATCCCCGAAAGCGCCGCGGCCGAAACCTTATGGGCGGTCGAGATGCATATCGAGTTCATGCGCCGGCTGTGGTCCGATATCAACCCTCCCGTGGCATGACGTGTTCGAATAAGCCTCATGAGTGGTGGATGGCGGCACGATCTCATTCCGGTTCTGAGCTTGGCGGGCGTGATAATGGACGCGCTGGGCGGGCTGTATCTGGCCTACGAGTTATTCGGCGGGAAGAACGGGCCGCTTAGAACGATCACCAAGAGCGCCAGCTATGGGGTGCTATTCGGGAGCGCCTACGCGCTACCACTCGGAGTGTGGTTCGGACTGGCGGGCTTGCTGGTTTCGGGCCCCCTCCTCAGCTTTGAGATCGGACGCCGCGAAGTTCGCAACGCCCATCCTTTTTTCGAGGCACTGGCGTTCAGCTTCCTGCGGGCCGCCAGCTTCGGCGCCGCCGGATGGCTTGCGCGGGACGCCTGGTTCGGAATCAATTTTGGAATCTTCAGCCTGATCGGATTCGTCGCCGCCTACCTGATTGTCGGTCCGCCACGCGCGGACATGAGTTCCGGCCGTCCGCAGATTGACCGAGCGGTGCTCGCGCGCGCTGCCTTTCGCGGCGCCTCGATCGGACTGGCCGCGATACTCAGTGGCGCGATCCATAAGGAAGCCGACGCGCTCGCATACGGGGTCAAGGTCGGACTAGTCACCGGGTTGTCGAGTGCGCTGTTGGTCGCTCTCGCTCCTTCGATAGAAGCATGGGCGGACAATTTGCCAGACCGCCGGTTGGGCGGTTACGGAGCGATTCTGGTTTTGATCGGCTCCCTGTTTCAAACCCTTCAGTATGTGTTTCCAATGCTCGGGCTATCCGCGATGTAGAATGCAGCACTCCATCGGAAATAAACCCGGCACGGACGAAACGGACTTCGATCCGATCAAGCTTCGAAGCCGCGGGCGATGACGTACAGCTCGGAGGAGCCGGGGCGGGTGGCCTTCACCTTGGTCACATCCACCTTGGCAAATAGCTGCTCGAAGCGCGCGACGATGCCCTTGAACGCGCCGCTCATGAACAGCTTCGCGATCATCACGCCGCCGGGTTTCAGCGTGCGCGAGGCAATCGCAAGGGCGGCATCGATCAGCTCCTCGAATTGCGCCTCATCATGATCGCGGATGCCGGTCAGCTTCGGCGAGAGATCGCTGGTGATTAGATCGGCGGGACGGCCGAGCTTCTCCTTTAAAATGTCGGGAAGTTGAGGATCACGGATGTCGGCCACCATCGATTCGACATTCGAGCCGAAATTTCCGCATGAGACCAGATCGATTCCAATCACGCGGCCATTGCGGCCAACCGCGGCGCCCAGGATCGCGAGCCATCCGCCGGGCGCGCATCCGAGGTCGATCACACGCGCATCGGGCGGCAGCTTGATGCGCCCGATCAGCTCCTCGATTTTGAATGCGGCACGCGAAGGCAACCCCTTCTCGCGCGCTTTGCGGTAATATTTGTCGCGAGGCTCGTAGGTCGCCACGTTAGTTTTTCACTCCGCGTCCGCGCAGCATTTCCGCTCGCGAGCGAATATCCACAAACTGAGTTTGATCAAGGATTCGAAGTCTGTATCCTGACAAAACCCGCGCTGACTGACTCCGCGCACGGTAGTTGTATTTGACCGCACTCCGATGTCTTCGTTAAATCTCGACGTTCTAAATCCTGAGCAGCGCGCCGCGGTCCTCGCGCCCGACGGCCCCATTCTGATTCTCGCCGGCGCCGGCTCGGGCAAGACCCGCGCGATCACCTATCGTATCGCCCACCTGCTGGGCGAGCGCAATGTCGACCCGCGCGAGGTCCTCGCGGTCACCTTCACCAACAAGGCCGCCGCCGAAATGCGTGAGCGGGTCGCCGCGCTGATAGATGGCGCGCAGGCGCCGTGGGTCAGCACCTTTCATTCCGCTTGCGCCCGGATTCTGCGTGCCGAGGCCCGCGCGGTCGGCTACGAGCAGAATTATTCCATCCTCGATGAGGGCGATTCGATGTCGGTCATTCGTGACGTCATCGAAGCCGCGGCGCTAGCCGACTCGCCGGCGCCGGAGCTGGCCCGCGCCCGCATCGAGCAGGCCAAGAACGAGGCGATCTCCGCTGACGAGCTGGCCGCGCGTGCCGAGACCAGCCGCGACAAAACCATCGCGCAGCTCTATCGGCTCTATCGCGAGCGCCTGCGCACCATCAATGCGATGGACTTCAGCGACCTTCAGCTTTTGACCTACGAGCTGTTCCGCGACCATCCGGAGATCCTGGAAAAGTATCAGCGGCGCGCGGTTCATCTGATGGTGGATGAGTACCAGGACACCAATCGCGTGCAGTATCTGCTGGTGAGGGCGCTCTCGGAGCGCAGCGGAAATATCTGCGTGGTCGGCGACGAGGATCAATCCATCTACAAATGGCGCGGCGCCGATATCCGCAACATCCTGGATTTCGAGCACGACTTTCCCAACGCGCAAATCTTCAAGCTTGAACAGAATTACCGCTCGACCAAGACCATCCTCGCGGCAGCGGGCGCGGTGATTTCGCACAATCGCGAGCGCAAGGAAAAAACCCTGTGGACCGAGAACGATAGCGGCGAGAAGGTCACCTATTTCACTGCGATGACCGAGCGCGACGAGGCCGACTTTATCGCGCGCGAAATTGCCTCGCTGGTCGAGGCGAATAAGTTCAAGCCCGCCGAGGTGGTGGTCTTCTATCGCGTCAATGCGCAGTCGCGCATCATCGAAGAGGCGCTGGTGCGTCGCCGCCTGCCCTACTTCGTCGTCGGCGGCCATCGATTTTACGAGCTGAAGGAAATTCGCGACCTGCTCGCGTATCTGAAAGTGATCGCGAATCCTGCCGATGCGGTCAGCCTCGAGCGGATGCTGGGTGTGCCGACGCGCGGGATCGGCGCCCGCACCATCGAAGTGATGAAGGAGCTGGCCGCGCATGAGGGCATCCCGATGCTTGAAACGCTGGGCCGGCTGGAAACTGCGCGCGATGTGGCCCTGCGCATCGCCAAGTCGGCGAGCGCACTGTACTCGTGGATGCACGATCTCATTCAGCGCGCGCCGGAAATGTCGGTACGCAGCATCCTGGACGAGATCATCGTGCGGTCAGGTTTCATCTCCTATCTGGAGGGGCTGGCCGACGGACAGCAGCGCCGGCAAAACGTCGCGGAACTTCTCGCGGGCGCCGGCGAATTCGACAATCAAAAAAACGGCGGCATCACCGAATATCTTGAGAATGTCGCACTGATCAGCGACGCCGATGCGGTGGCCTCCGCGGGTGGGCGCGTCGCCCTGATGACCCTGCATACCTCGAAGGGGTTGGAATACCCGGTGGTGTTCATCGCGGGGATGGAGGAAGGGCTGTTTCCGCATCAGCGCTCCAATGAAAACAACGGCGAGAATATCGAGGAGGAGCGGCGGCTTTGCTATGTCGGCATGACCCGCGCGCGCCAACTCCTGTATCTCACCAACACGCTGTCGCGGGAGCTCTATGGGCAGCGCAATGAGCCGCGGCCGTCGCGCTTCCTGGCGGAAATCAAGCAGGATTTGCTTCGCAGGATCGCGCCTGAAGAGCCGCCGCGGGTTCCTTTCATCCGCACCCCGGGGCCGAATGAGCGCTACGTCGATTACAGCGAATCGCAATTGCCCGAGGAGGAATTGGCGACCGGCGGCCTGAGCGTCGGCGCGCAAGTGATGCATCCTACCTTCGGGCGCGGAACCATCCGCAAGCGCGAGGGGCGCGGCGACACCGCCAAGGTCTGGATCAACTTCGATCGCGGCGGGGTCAAGCTGCTGGTTTTGAAGTTCGCGAATCTGCGCCCCATTTAGCAAAAGTTGCTCCGCTTGAGCGGAATCCTTATCATTCTTACTTGGAGGGCACTCCGATCTCTGAAAAACTTCAGGAAGGCCCGCGGGGCCGGAGGCTGTGCGCTTAGCTTGAGGAAATCACTCTCCAGTTCGAGCAGGAATCTCGTCGCCATCATTTCGCTCCTGATCGCCGCGGTCGCGCTCCCGGCAATTGCGCGCGGTTGGAACGAAGACGAGTTCGAGCATCGTCCGCTGTTTGCCTATCCCGCGCCGCAGGGACGCGACAATATCGTCGGCAACCTTGTCGAGTATCAGCTCCAGAAGGGCGATACATTGCTCGACGTCGGGCGATGGTATGGATTGAGTGCGAAGGAAATTTCCGACGCCAATAATCATATGGACTGGTGGGCGCCGCCGGTCGGCACCAAGGTTATTCTGACCGACGAGCACATCCTGCCCGATACGCCACGGGTCGGGTTGGTCCTGAACATCCCCGAGATGCGCCTCTATTACTACTATCCGTCGCCCACCACTGGTCCCTCACCTCATCGCGGCAAGTTGAAGAAGGAAGGCGTCACGCCGGGCGAATTCAAAAAGATCATCGATACCGAGATCATCGAGGGCCCTCCCGACGAGCCCCCGCCGGAAGGCGCACCCGCTCCGGAAGACGAATCCGCTCCGGAAGCAGCGCCCGAGCCTGAGGCCGCCCCCACCGCCAAGGCGACGACCATCTCGAAGGCGCATAAGCACTACGGCCATGCGGCGACGGCCGGTGGCTCGATGGCCGAAGTCGTCTACACCTTCCCGGTTGGTCTCGGCAGGTTCGATTGGAAGACTCCCGTCGGCGCGTTTCGAGTTACCGCCAAGGTCAAAGACCCGACCTGGGTGGTTCCCGATGACATCTACAAGGAGCACCTCGAGCGCGATGGCGAGGCGGAGCACGTCATCCACGGTGGCGATGACGACAATCCGCTCGGTCATTACAAGCTCGACTTGTCTATACCTGAATACGGCATCCATGGGACCAACGTTCCCTGGGGCGTCGGCATGGAAGTCAGTCACGGGTGTATCCGGCTCTATCCCGAAGACATCGACCGCCTGTTCCATAAGACCAAAGTTGGAACTCCCGGAGCGATTGTCTATCAGCCGATCAAATTCGGATGGCGCGGTGACGCCCTCTATGTCGAAGTCCACTCCGACCTGTACGGCAAGTATCCTGGGTTGTGGAGTCTCGCACGCGATCTGGTCCAGCAAAAGGGCCTTGAGGATCAGGTCGACTGGAAGAAGCTTGAGAACGCGGTCATCGCGCAAAGCGGCATCCCTACCTATGTGATGCCGGGTCCGGCTCCTGACGATTCAGGCCTGACCGCGAGTTTCTCGGCACCCTAAGGCATTCGCCTGAGCAGATAGATCTCGCGCGTTCCGAGGCCGAACGGTCCAGGTCGCGCAATTTTCCCGATAATTTCAGTGCCGACGATCGGCCCTGCGGCGATGGTGTAATCGTCCAACTTTCCCGAGGTGATCATCGGAACGTGAGCCGCTTCATCCTGCGACTCGCCGCCGGGGCGCGCGAATCGATAGAGATCCAATCCGTTGAGTTCGTAGCCCGCATCGATGGAGGCGCGCTCGATGCCGCGGCTTTCCAACATGTCGCGCGCCGCCATCACCACCGCGAGGCCGCGCTGGTACGAGTAGACGCCGCCCAGCGACATCAAACCCATCGCCGCCGTCATCGCCCAAGCGGCAATCTGCGCCGGCGTTCTTTGCGGTAGTGGCGCGAGAGCGAGAATCAACGCTCCCGCGGGGACCAGTACCAGGTAGTACCGATCGTTGAAGAACCACAGCGGGATCATCGCGGCCCAATAAACCGCGGCGGTCAGCAGCACCGCCACCGACGCTCGCGTCAGCCGCGGAATCACGTCGATGGCTCCGAAGATCAGCGCTGCCCCGCCGAGGCTGCCCAACAGCATCAGCACATAACGCCATCCATCATTCCATTCGAAGCGATTCGGCATTCCGCGCAGGATGAGCGCGTTCGACCATCCGCCAAAGCAACTCATCTCCGGCGTCGCGGGATAGGGAATGCCGATACGCACGAGGACAACCGTCGCGATGAAAAGTCCCCCTCCGAGTGCGAGAATCCGGCCGGTATCTTTCGATACGACGCGCAGCAGCGCCATCGGACTCAGAACGATGCCGAGATAGAGCAGCGGGCCGAGGATGCCCATCCGCAGATATTCCGTTAGCGGCACTTGGAAGAGGTGCGTAAGATTTGTCCCGCGCTGGACAAGCTTCCATGGCGGTGGCCGTATGACCGTCAGCCAGATCCAGATGAGCCCGCATCCGACCAGCGCGACCGCGAAGGGCGCCAGCATCGATGCGAGCCGGATCATGGTGGCGCGCGGGCGTGCTCGCCACTTCACGTCATACAGCAGGACAGCGCTCGCGGAGCCCACAATCGCCGCGCCTCCGAATGGACGCACCGCGAATGCGATCAGGGCGAGCATCGCCGCGAGCCATAGACAGGCGATCCGGTTTGGGCCCTCGGCATTGGCGAACGCCAGATACGATCCCAGCAGTGCCGCGAGAAATGCGATCTCGCTCATGAACGAGAAGCTGAGAAACAGGTAGCAGGGATTACAGATCAGAAGGCCGGCAGCCCCGAGCGCCTGCCACGAGTGCGCACCGCATCGCATCGCGAGGGCATGCAAAAGGAGCGCGCCGACGATGCCGAGGGACACATTCGCGAGGTCGAGCGAAATCGCACTGGTGCCGAAAATTGATCCCCATCCCGCGCCATACAGTATCTGCGCGACTGGCATCGTCTCGGTGTAGCCGGGAAAGCGGAACTCGCCGCTGGCGCGAAACCAGCGGACTGCCTCGGCATAGATCCAGCTATCCGCCACCGGGCCGTCGGCGAGCGGATGCATCATCGCGAGGGCGAACGCATACCATCCCACCACCGCACCGACCGCGACGACGTCCCTACGTCTCATTCAGTTTTCAGCCGGATTTCCATTTGCTTATTTGATATACGTGGCATCGCTTCATGTTTTAAGCATTAAGGAGAGACCCTTATGTCGGGACTATTCTGCGGCGGGTGCGCCTGTGGGGAGATTCGCTACGAGTGTTCGGCAGAACCTCTTCTATCGGAAATTTGCTATTGCCGCGATTGTCAACGCGCCAGCGGCAACGCTTCAGCGGCGCTTCTGTTTATGCCTGCCGCAAATTTCACCCTGACGAGTGGATCACCGAAATATTACCGGGTGACCGGGACCAGCGGGTATCCATTGGATCGAGGCTTTTGTCCTCAGTGCGGCTCGCCGCTGGTCGTCAAACCTCATCGTTACCCCGACCTGATGATCATTGTGGCGGCGAGTCTGGATGACCCTAGTGGATTTCGGCCGCAGGTTGAGATGTGGACCGGGAGTGCGCCGCCGTGGGCGTGTTTGCACCCGACGTTACCGAAGATAAAGGAGCAGCCGACCGCAGAAGAACGCGACGCCCTACTCGCGCTTGCGCCGGGGCTGGCCAGCCTTTCCAGGTCCTAGATTCTCCAATGGCGACGCGTAGCATGACTGGCGAGCGCAGCACCGCGAGCGCCAGCGCGTACCATCCGACCACCACGCCGACCGCCGCCACGCCCCCACGTCTCATCAAAACCTACCTTGCTCCCCTTTTGACTTGTCCCTTATACTCGTCGAAACCAACCGAATCGGCTTGACGATTCGCTAGCAACATCACGACACCATCAATGCGAGAAGTTCCCTTTTTCCGTCCTTCGATTGGTCCCGAGGAGGAGCACGAGGTCATCGAATCTCTGCGCTCGGGATGGATCACCACCGGCCCCAAGGCCAAACGTTTCGAAACCGAACTGGCGCAGTACGTCGGCGCGAAGCACGCGCTCGCGCTCTCGCACTGCACCGGAGCCCTGCATCTGGCGCTATGGGCGCTGGGCATCGGCCCCGGCGACGAAGTTATCACCACTCCGTTTACGTTTACCGCAACCGCCGAGGTGCTGGGATATCTGGGCGCCAAGCCGGTTTTTGTCGATGTCGACCCGGGCACCTTCAACATCAACCCCGCGCGAATCGAGGAGGTGCTGGAAAGCGGCCGGCATAAGCGGGTCAAGGCGATCGAGCCGGTGCATTTCGCCGGGCAACCATGTGATATGGATCGCATCCTCGCCATCGCACGGCGATACAATTTGAAAATCGTCGAAGATGCGGCGCATGCGATCGGCGCCGCGCGCCACATGGAAGGGCGCGGGATGACCCGCATCGGCACCATCGGCGATCTCACCTGCTTCAGCTTCTATGCGACCAAGAACATCACCACCGCCGAGGGTGGCGCGATCATGACCGAAGATGACGCGCTGGCCGAGAAAATCCAGGTCGCGAGCCTCCACGGCATGAACAAGGACGCGTGGAAGCGCTACGACAAGACCGGCTCGTGGTTTTATGAGATCCACGACACTGGCTTCAAGTACAATCTGTCCGACGTGCACGCGGCAATCGGACTCGCGCAAATCAAGAAGTGCGATCAGTTCATGCGACGCCGGACGGAAGTCGCGCGCACCTTCACCGAGGCCTTCAAGACCGAAGACGCATTGCAGGTACCCTATGTCGAGCCGGGCGTCGAGCATGCATGGCATCTGTATGTGTTGCGGCTGCGCCCCGAGCTGCTCAAGGTCGGGCGCAATCAGTTCGTCGAGATGTTGCGCGAGCGCGGTATCGGCACCTCGGTGCATTGCATCCCGCTGCATACCATGGATTTCTATCAGAAGACTTACGGTTACCGGACCGGGGAATTTCCGGTGACCGAGGACATTTTCAGCCGTTGTCTGTCGCTGCCGATTTATGCCGCGATGAGCGCGGATGACGTGAATTATGTGATTGAGACAGTGCGAAGCCTGGTTCGCGAAAACAAACGCTAAAAGCTGCTAGGAGGCACGGGTGAGGATTCTCGTTACCGGCGGCGCCGGTTTTCTCGGTTCCCATCTCTGCGAACGCCTGCTGAAAGACGCACAAGAGGTGATCTGCCTCGACAACTACTTCAGCGGCAAGCGCGCCAACATTCTTCACCTGCGCGACTATCAGAACTTTGAGATCATTCGCCACGATATCGTCGAACCGATCCTGCTCGAAGTCGATCAGATTTATAACCTCGCCTGCCCGGCCTCGCCGGTCCACTACCAGTACAACCCCGTCAAAACCGTCAAGACCAGCGTGCTCGGCGCGATCAACACGCTCGGGATGGCGAAGCGGGTGAAGGCGCGCATCCTGCTCACTTCGACCAGCGAGGTCTATGGCGATCCGGAAGTCCATCCGCAAACGGAAGACTACTGGGGACACGTCAATCCGAACGGCGAGCGCTCGTGTTACGACGAGGGCAAGCGCCTCGCCGAATGCCTGATGATGAACTACCATCGCCAGAACAACGTCGACGTCAAGATCGTGCGCATCTTCAACACCTATGGTCCGCGGATGGCGATCAACGATGGCCGCGTGGTCTCGAACTTCTGCGTGGCGGCGCTCAAGGGCGAGCCGCTCGAACTTTACGGGGACGGAAGCGCGACCCGTTCCTTCGCGTATGTCGACGACCTCATCGAAGGCATCGTTCGCATGATGAACACGCCGACCGGGTTCACCGGTCCGGTGAACATCGGCAATCCCGATGAGTTCACCGTCGAGGAGCTCGCTAAGCTGACCATCGAGCTGACCGGCAGTTCCTCGAAGATCGTACGCAAGCCGACGCGCCCCGATGACCCGACGCGCCGGCGCCCCGACATCACGCTGGCGAAGAAGCATCTGGGCTGGGAACCGAAGATTCCCCTGCGCGAGGGGCTGAAACGCAGCATCGAGTATTTTCGCAACGAACTGAAACTGACTCGCACCTAGGGTCGAGGGGATTTTTTGGAGATTCAATGGCAACCGCACTGATCACCGGAGCCTCGAGCGGACTCGGCGAGGAATTCGCGCGTCAACTCGCGCGCGAAAACTACGACCTGGTCCTGACTGCGCGCCGCGAGGATCGCCTCAAGGTGGTCGCGGCCGAAGCGATAAAGCTTGGCTCTTCGAAGGTCGAGGTGATCGCATGTGACCTCGGGCAGCCGGACGCCGCAACGAATCTGCATCGGCAGATTTCCGAGCGCGGCCTCGAGATCGACTATCTCGTCAACAACGCCGGCTTCGGCACTCATGGAATTTTTCATAACCTGCCGCTCGATCGCGAGGTCGAAGAGATCAACCTCAATGTCACTTCGCTGGTCTCGATGACCCGCCTCTTCCTCGAAGGGATGGTCGCGAGGCGTCGCGGCACTATCATTAATGTGGCCTCGACCGCGGCGTTTCAGCCGGTCCCCTACATGGCAACCTATGCGGCCACCAAATCCTTCGTGCTCGATTTCTCCGAGGCGGTGGCTTTTGAAGCGAAACCCTTCGGCGTCACCGTGATGGCGCTGTGCCCCGGACCAACCCGCACCGAGTTTCAGGATGTCGCCGGGGTCAACGAGACCGGAGTGCCATCGTTCGCGTACATGGATGCGAAAACGGTGGTGGCGCAGGCGCTGGCTTCGGCCAAACGCGGCAAGTCGGTGCGCATCAACGGCATCATCAATCAGGTCATGGCGCAGTCGACGCGCTTCACGCCGCGGTCGCTGGTCGCGCGCATCGCCGGTGGCATGTTCAAAGGCAACGCTGCGTAGCGGCCGGGGGCCTTGCGCCTCGCGCCGCGCGTGACGAAGATATTTGAATCTCGCTTTGGTTTGCGAGTTCAGATGGGGCTAGTCTTCAGGCGCACCGCGGGTTCGACGATTCTGGCATTGGGCGCGTTTGCGTTCTTCGGATGCACCACTCCGCCTGAGAAGCCGCCCTCACCACCACCGCCTGTCGCAGTGGCCCCGCAGCCGCCCAAATCCGTGATGTTCGATAGCGACCCCAACGGCGAGTGGAATATTTTCCCCGATCCCACCAGCGGCGATGTCGGCGTCTATCACAAGGGCAATTACCTCGGCTCGGTTGACGGCCACGAGGATCAAGATCCTCCGCTGCCGCATCCCAAGGCGCAGCCCGATTCCGATGATGCCGCGCCCGACGGCTATCGCTAGTCCTTCAGCAAATTCCTCGCGATGACGACGCGCTGGATCTGCGACGTGCCCTCATAAATCTGCAGCAGCTTCGCATCGCGCATCAGCTTCGCGACCGGGTATTCGTTCATATAGCCGTAGCCGCCGAAGATCTGCACCGCATCAGTTGTATTCTTCATGCACGCATCGGCGCTGAACGCCTTCGCGATCGCAGAAATCGCGCTGGGTGGCGCATCCTTATCGACCAGCCATGCGGCCTTGTAGGTGAGCAGCCGGCTCGCCTCGATGTTGATGGCCATGTCGGCCATCATGAACTGCACCGCCTGGAAATTCGCGATCGGCTGTCCGAACGCGTTGCGCTGGCGCGAATACTTGAGGCATTCGTCCAGCGCGCGCTGCGAGATTCCGACGGCGATCGAGCCGATCTCCGGGCGGCTCTTGTCGAAGGTGCCCATCGCGTACTTGAAGCCCTCGCCTTCGCGCCCAACCAGCGCGCTCGCCGGAATTCGCACATCTTCAAAAAAAATCTCGGCGGTATCCGCCGCCCGCTGCCCCAGCTTGCCATGCATCCTGCGCCTGGTAATGCCGGGAGTCGTCGCGGGAAACACGAAACATGAGATGCCCTTGTGCTTGAGGCGCTTGTCCGAGGTCGCGAAGGTCACGTACCAATCCGCCACCGAGCCGTTGGAGATAAAATGCTTGGTGCCGTTGATCACGTACTCGTCGCCCTCGCGCCGATAGCTGGTGCTCATGCCCGCGACGTCGGAGCCCGCGCCCGGCTCGGTAATCGCGAACGCGCAGAACGAAAGCTTCTTCATCAGCGCGCCGAGGTAGGTTTTCTTCTGCTCCTCGTTGCCGGCGATCAGCAGCGGCAGCGTCGCGAGGTCATTGGCCGCGATGGAGTTCGTGATCCCGGCGCATCCGTAGTTCAGCTCTTCGGCGATGAGGCAGGTTTCCAGGATATCGAGGCCGGGTCCGCCGAGTTCCTTGGGAACGCCGAAGTTGATGAGCCCCGCGTCCCACGCCTTCTGCGCGACGTCGCGCGGGAAGATTTCCTTCTCGTCGCATTCCTTCGCGCGCGGAATTATCTCCTGCTCGGAAAACTTCCGCGCCAGCGACTTTAGTTCCAGCTGTTCCTCGGTCAGGTCGAAGCCAAACATCGATGGTTCTCCAATTGCGCGGAAGCGCCGATGGCATCTCAGTTAACCGACCGCGCGCCGCAATGAAAGAGGCCGCGCCTGGCCGGCTTCCTTGAAAAACCCTCGCTATGGCGATATGAGCGCAGGTGAGGTCCGGAGCGCGAAGACCAATTAAATCGGCGTCGCACCGGAACCAATCAGTCCCAAGGAGATTTCGATGGCCATTACTGTCATTGCCAAACTCAAAACCAAGGCCGGAAGCGAGAAGCAGTTCGAAGAAGCCGCGCGCAAAATGATCGAGACGATGCGCTCCGCCGAACCCAACACGCTTCAATACGTGTTGCACAAGGGAGTGAAGGACCCGACCGAATACGTCTATTATGAGGTCTATCCCGATCAGGCCGCGCTCGATCATCATGGCAAAACCGATCACATGAAAGCTTTCGGTGGCGCGATAGGAAGCCTGCTCGAAGGGCGTCCGCAAGTCGACATCCTGCAAGAGGTCACGCGCAAGTAATTGCGATTCTTGAGCGGCGGTCCGCCGAGTAATTGCTCGGATCGCCGCTCCTCCAATGTGCGCGTCGTCGATCATCGCGAAGTTCTGAGAATCCTCGCTGCGGGCGGCCAGGTCGTTGACGTTTTGCCGGCGCATGAGCATCGCATCGCGGCCATTCGGGGAGCGATTCATCTGCCCCTCCCGAAGCTGCTGCACCAGGCCGAGCATGCGCTCGATAAGAAGCGGCCGGTCGTCGTCTACTGCCGCGATTGTTTGTGAGACCTCAGCGCGCGGGCTGCGGCGCAGCTCGAATTTCTCGGCTATCGCGAGGTGATGCATTATCTGCGCGGCAAGGCTGACTGGCTGCTGCGCGGATTGCCATGCGATCCCACGCCGCCGATGCGGAAGAAGCTGCGCGCCCTGCCCTACTTCATCAACAACCTTGCGCCCGGAGTTCGCGCGGGCTGGATCGCGATCTCGCGACGTCCCACCATCGCGCAACGCACGCACGATGATCTGCAGCGCCTGCATCCGTCGGATTCGATCGCCATTTCAGGCCCGCGCACCGATGTAAGTGGAGTCGTCCTGAATTCGGATGGCATTCTTCTCGGCGCGGTCGAAACGAATGCCGGGAGCAGTCGCGCGATCGAGGCGATAAATCCCGCGCCGCAGACGATTCGCCCCGACATGACCCATCGCCTCGCCGCCGAGCTGCTGAAAAGTCATCGCTACCTTCTGGTGACGACGTCGTCGGGCAATTACCTCGGCCGCTACGAGCCGCCGACTACCGCAAGATGATGCCGTCCTGCGAAATGTCGAGGTGCCATGCGACCTCGTGCGCGAGCTCGTCGGGACGTGCGATGTAGTACTTGACCTGCGGCGCCGCGCCGAGCGCCGCGACCAGTTGCGCGACCGGCACTTGAACAAAGCCAAATCGCTTAAAAAACTCGCCGGCGTCAGTGCTGAAGAGATATAGCGAGCGCGCACCGCGCGTATGCGCCGCTTTGCGCGCCGCCGCAATCAGCTCCGTGGCGATGCCGTGCCGGCGCATTGCCTCGACGACATAGAGCGAACGAAGGAGTGCAGCATCGAGGCTCGGCTCGACTCCAATCACGCCAACCGGCTCGGTTCCGAAGTACGCGACGAGATAGCACGCGGGCGGCCATTCGAGGCCCTCGGTGAGCATGTCCGCGCCGGAAAGCATCGCGCGCAGGACCCCGAGGTCGCGCGTTTGCTCGACGATGAGTTTGCCTTCCTGCTTTTTTCGTAGCGCCATGAATGACCGATCGCGCGAGGTTACTTCTTCGGAGGCGGGAACAATTGCTTGCCGGTGTCCTCATTGACGACGGTGATTGCCTTGACCGGACACGAGCGCGCCGCGGCGATGATGGTGCCGTCGGGCGCGCCGGTTGCATTCGCGACCTCGGACTTGCCATCCGCATCGAGTTGAAAAACCGCCGGCGCAGTCTCGACGCAATCGCCGCTCGCGATGCAGCGGGTTTTGTTCACGGTAATTTTCAATTTCGCCATGAGCTGAACAATAGATTCGCAGCTTTGCGCGCCGCAAGTGACCGCGTTGCGCCCGACCGCGCGCGTGATGATACTTTCGATGACACCATGGCCAACATCATCGGAACCGGCATCGACGTGATCGAGGTCGCGCGCATCGAGCGCGCGCTCACCAACGACGTCACCGGCGAGCGCTTTCGCAATCGGGTCTTCACCGCGGACGAAATTACCTACTGCGAGTCACGTGGCAAGGGCCGCTATCAGAGCTATGCGGCGCGCTTCGCGGCGAAGGAGGCTACCATGAAGGCGATGGGCACCGGATGGAATCGCAACGTGGGCTGGTCGGAGATCGAGGTGGTGCGCGAGCGCGGCAAGGCCCCCACTATCGTACTCCACGGCAAGTCGGCAGCGTTCGCGCGGCGCAAAAACATCACCGATTTTCACCTGAGCCTCACCCATACCGCGGATCAGGCGATCGCGCATGCGATCGCGGAAGGCTGAGGAGCTATTTCTTCGGCGTCGCGGCCGGTGTCGCAGATTCTTTCGCGCGGAATTCGTCGGCGGTCTTGTTCAACTGGCTGAAGAGGAACTCGTCGGTGGAAAACAACGCCCCGCTCCCGCTCGATGCGGCATAGTAATCGGTTTGCGTGCTCGCCGACGGCGGCGCTTCCGAGGTCGCCGCGGTGGGCGCCTTCTTCACCTCGATCTTCGAAAGCCTGAGCTGCCCGACCTGTTTTCCATCCTTGTCCTGAAGCGTAACGGTGAGCGAGGGCTTATCCATCCCAAACATCTCGGGACTCTTGATCGGGTCCATGATGATGGAGTTGCCTTTCAAATCGTGAATCTGATCCAGGAAACGCTCGACGATCGCCAAATCCGCGGGCGAGGTTTTGCCGGCGGCGACGACGTTCCACTTATCGTTGCCGGCACGCTTGATCTCGAACTGCGGCTTGTCACTCGGTTTGATCTCGATGGTGTCGATCTGTGACGAATCGAAAGACAGCACGGTCTTGTCGCGCAGATTGAGCACCGTCTTGTCGACCCCGCTCATCACCCATGGCGCGATCGTATAGATGGGCGCGCGCTCGCCGCGCCGCACGTAGATGCCGTCCTTGCCCTGCTCCTTCTGCTTGAAGCCGAACAGCAACGACTCCTGCGCGCCGCCCTTTTTGAGATAAACCGTGGCGACGAGATGCGGTTTCTCGAGGCCGTACTGGGCCGCATTGGTAGGCGCGTCGGTAATGAAATCCGCGACCTTGGAATCGCCCAGGGTGGTCAGGATCTGCCGGACCTGGGTCGGATCGGCTTCATAGTTGCCGGGCTTGACGATTTTCCACTTGTCGCCGTCGCGATCGATCTCGATTTGAGTCCCGTCGTCATGCGTGATCAGCAGCTTCTGGACATCGTCGACCTTGAACGACATCAACTCGCGATCGCGCATCTGGTCGATGGTCTTGTTCATCCCCGACGGAAACGCCGACGAGGTCAGCATGATTTGCGGCTGGTCGGTGTACTTCAGGTAGGCGGAAAATCCTACCGGCGTAACCTTCCCGACCTCGAGCCCAGGCAGCGTCTTGCCCTTGGTATCGGTGACAATCACGGTCACCTGCGGCTTGTCGAGGCCGAACGGCGCGAGGTTGTCGGCCTTGTCCTCGACCGTCTTGGTGATTTGGCAATCGGCGATGGCGCGCGCCAGGTTCCCGGCCGCGGTCTGATCCGCAAAGGCGCCGATTGGCTTGGTGATGATCCATTGGTCGCCCGGCTTATGCTCCAGCACCAGATCGCGATCGTGATACTTCAAATCGATCTTCGCGATGTCATCGGCCTTGATGTTGAACGCGGTCTTCACCGCTTCGGGCTTGCTGAAATAGTAATTAACGAAGGCGTAGCCGCCGATGATCAGCAGCACGACCAGCGCGATGAGCGTGTTACGAAAGCGCTTCACTGTCGAATCGATACGGGCTTTAGTTGCGCCGCTCCCACCACACCACGATCCCCGCGATCAGCAGTAGTTCCGGCAACAGCAACACCGACAGGATGAACACGATGGTGAACTGTTCGGCGGTCAGCCGGAAGCGCGACGAGCGCAACTGCCGCGGACGAATCGAAATTTGATTTTCCTCGCCTGACAGCCAGTCGGCGCTGTTGACGAAGAAGTCGCGGTTGAACAGTTGTCCGACCCACTGATTGTCACCCGCATCGGTGCTCCCGATTACGACGATGCGGGTTTCTTTGCCGGCGCCGGCTTTCTCCTGCGCGGCCTGGACCGCGTCAGCCACGTCGATCGGCCCGCGCTTGTCCTGCGGATCGAGCTTGGCTTCCTGGCGCTTGAAAATTCCATCGATGTCGGTTTCCGCCCACGAGGTATCGCTGGTCATGGCCAGCGGCGTCACCGTCTCGCCGTCTTTGGGCTTGGCGGCGGGCGTCACCGATCGGCACATCGGGAAAATCGTGCGCTCCTTGAAATCCTTGGTAATCGGATGCGTGCCGTAGTTCTGCACCAGCGGACTGACGCCCAGCGTGGGGGCCGCGAACAGCCGCGTCACCTGATCGACGACGATATCGTTGCCGGCATCGACGCCCCATTGCCCGGCCAGCTTGACCAGGCCGCCCTCGTCGACTTCGTTGTTGGGCCGCGGCGCGCGGAACGTGATGAGCGCACGACCGCCGCCGTCAAGGTATTTCCCGACCGCGTCGAGTTCATGTGGATCGAGCGGCTTCACCGGGCCGGCGATGGCGAGGATCGTGCAATCGTCTGGCACCGAGGCCTGGGTCGCGAGCAGGACTTTTTTGATCTGGAAGCCTTCGCCTTCGAGCGCGGTCTTGAGGGTGCCGTATCCGTTCTGCCCGGTCGCGTCATCCGGATCGCCTTCGCCATGACCATCGGTGAAGCAGATGGTCTTTTTGGCCGATTTGGTGACCCGAATGATCGCGTTGGTGATGGCTTCCTCGGACAGCTCGGTGACGTTGGTGCCGTTGCCGTTTTCGTCACCGCCGTACTGCAGATGGGTGGTGCCCAGGGCCGACACTTTGTAGCGTTCGGCGAGCTCCGGGTTACGATCCGGATCGACCATCTGGAAGGTCACCTTGGGCGAGGCGTAAGCGTACTCCTCGTAGAGTTCCAGCGCGGTGGGATTGTCACCGCCCGCGAAGAAGCCGTACATCTTGAGCGGCTTCGGCAGGTTCTTCACCACGTTCACCGACTGCGTGGAGAGGCTGTAGACGCGCTCTTCGCTCATGTCGAGGCGCCGGTGATGCTGTGCCGAGATATAGTTCACCGCGATCAAAATCGCGACGAAGATTATCGAATAGATAACCGCGTTGGCGCCGTATTGGGTCGAGCGCTGCCCGACGAAGGTCCCGACCTCCGACCATCCGGCGCTGATCCACATGATGATCAGGAACACGCCCGCGATCAGGTTGATGAAGATGTAAGGCCGGAACGCGGCCGCCACAAAGTAGGCAAAGGCCGCGAAAAGTAACGCGATAAGACCGAGAATTCCGTAAAGCGCCGCCGATCGCCGCTGCATCCTCTCCTACCTTGCTTAGCGCCAACGCGCTGATTCTACTGAGCGCTGTGTCAGGAACAGCGACACGAGGATCAGGCTGAAAAAGTACACGAGGTCCTTGGTATCGATGATGCCGGTCACCATCTGCCCGAAATGATCCGGCAGCGATAGATAGCGCAGCAGTTCCGACATGATCGACTCGCTGCCTTCCTGCGCCGGCCATGAAATCACGTACAGCATCAGCAACACGCCGAAGCACGTGATCGCCGCGATGATCTGGTTCTGGGTCAGCGAGCTGGTGAACAGCCCGATCGAGATGAACGCGATGGAAAGAATCGCGAGCCCAACGTATCCCGACAGCATGACCGCCACTTCCGGATTGCCGAATGCGACCAGGATCAGCGGGAAGATTCCCGCCAGCGCGATCATGATGAGCATGAAAGCGGAGGCCGCGATGAACTTGCCCGCGACGATTTCGCCGGTGCGCACCGGCGCGGTCAGCAGCAGCTCGTAGGTGCCGGCGCGTTTTTCCTCGGCGAAACTGCGCATCGTAATCGCGGGCACCAGGATCACCAGCACGATCGACAAATTGTGCAGCAGCGGCTCGATCACGATCTGATTCAGGTTGATGCGCTGCAGGACCTGCGGATTCTGCATCGCCGCGTACATTTGCACCAGCATGCTGAATCGCTGCAGCAACGAAAAGAAGAAAAATCCTCCCAACAGGAGGAACACCGTCATCACCACGTAGGCGACCGGCTGCACGAAATATCCCGCGAGCTCTTTGCCCGCGATCGTAATTGAATTTCGCATCTGGATGACCGGGACTTAGGCGCGCCCCGCTCCCACCTCCTCCAACGTCTCCTCGCGGCTCCCCTCCAGCTCGTGATGCTCCTTGGTGATCGCCGACAGGAAGACATCTTCGAGCGAGGTTCCGGCCGGCAGATCCGCGATCTTCTGCTCCAGCGCGACGCGGCCCTCGTTGATGATCACGACCTTGTCACAGATCTGCGAAACCTCGGGCAGGATGTGGGTCGAGAGCACCACCGTGCGATTGCCGGTCGCCATCGTTTTGATCAGTCCGCGAATTTCGTGAATCTGACGCGGATCGAGGCCGATCGTGGGCTCGTCGAGCACCAGCACCGGAGGATCATGAATCAGCGCCTGCGCGAGACCGACGCGCTGGCGATAGCCCTTCGAAAGCTGCCCACAGATGCGATGCGCCATGTCTTCCAGGCCGCACACATTCAGCGCGTGCTCGAGTGCATTTTCCACATTCGCTCGCGGCACTCCGCGCAGTCTGGCCACGAAGCGCAGATACGCGTCGACGCGCATATCGGAATACAGCGGCGGATTTTCCGGCAGGTAGCCAATCCGGCGGCGCGCCTCGAGCGAATTCTCGAAAATGTCGAGGTCATCGATCACCACGGTCCCCGAGGTGGCGGGCATGAAGCCGGTGATGACCCGCATGGTGCTGGTTTTGCCGGCCCCATTGGGCCCGAGGAAGCCGAGAATCGAACCGCGGTCGGCATTGAAGGACACATCGCGGACCGCGACGAAGTTGCCGTAAACCTTGGTCAAATGCCGTACTTCAATCATTCGGTAATCGACCTCATCCAGCCATTCCAGGGCACAATGGTGAATTCGCTCGTTTCACATCAAATAGAAATTTGCTGTCCCGGCGCATCGATTCCCCGAGGTCACGCCCCTTCAACCATGCCGGTGACAAGTAGAATGAATAATACATGCGCGCCCCGATGTTAAGAGGGTTTCGACCACCGGAAGATTAGCCGTCGATGATCGCGCCCTGGCAATATGATGCGCATGCAATCGTTTTACACCATCGATGAGATCCGCCAAAAGCTGTCCAGCAAACGTCCCTATGCGGAATTTCTGCGGATTCCAGCGATGAGTTGCGGCGTTTATATACTCCAACCCGGCGAAGAAGATCGGCAGACGCCGCACCACGAAGATGAAATCTACTATGTCGTCAGCGGCGCGGCGCACATGAGGGTCGCGGCGGAAAATCAGCCCGAGCAGGATCACGCGATTTCAACCAGTGATGTCATCTTCGTAAAGGCGCACGAGGAGCATCGATTCCACGGCATCACCGAGGAGCTGGTGCTGCTGGTGGTCTTCGCCCCCGCGATGACGAGGTAGTGCCGCGAATCTCAGGCCTCGCGCCTCATTCGGTCGGACAATTGCAGATACCGCCGCCGGTGCCGTTGCCGATCAGCGCGCCGCATTGATTCTGCAGATAGGTGAGGTTGGTTGGGTCACCACCGGCGTCATCGGAAAGCGCGGTTTCGGTGATCGCAGGTTGAATCCGAAGACCGACTTTGGGTCCATTCGCAACGAAATTTTGGGCGTCGCCGCCAGAAACGGAAATAAGTGTTGTGGTGCGGCCGAGTGGTACGAAAGAGGTTTGACTGTTCGTGACGCTGCCCAGCAGATTATTGGCGTTGGTGACGCTGTAGCCTGGAAGATTGGTCGGGTTGCAAGTGCTCCCCGGACCATTCGGCGCCGTGGCAACGACAGCGATTGCCCCGTTGGTCTGCTGTCCCGCCTCAGGTCCCCCCGCAAGTCCCCAGTTCGCCGTAAGGTTGTTTTCCACCGAGAAGGTCGCCAGCTGCGCCGAGCTCAAAGGGCAACCGCAGCACTCGCCCATTTCCTCGTCATCATCGAAAACATAGATCATCGCGCAAACCGTCTGCGGATCGGCACCGGCCAGATTGCCGTTTGCGCCACCGTTGGGGTTGGTGAGGCGGATGATGTTATCCGCCGGACAGGAAAAAGTCGTCTCATAGGGGACAAGCGAACCCGAGCAAATTTTCCCGACACGCACGGTAACTGGAGTTGATGGTAGTTTTGCCGGAACGACTACCCGCCCGGCCGCTCCTCCGGGAAAGTTGACGAAGTACGCGTATTCTTTAAAAGCTGTGGAGTAACTCAGGTTGGCGACATCAGCGGTCTGGTAATAGGTCCACAGAACCTGTCCCGGCAATGCTCCGGTAACCGCGCTCCCCGAACCCGTCGCACCCTCGCGCAGCGAGCCCGCATCAGCCGACGCCGAAAATGCGACTGCGGTCAAAAAAATCGCAATCGCCATGGCAACCGTGTTTAAGGTGCGATTCCTCATTCCATTCTCCCTCCCGTGCGTATGTCGTGGCCTCAGCGAAACAGAAGAATAACCAGCCGAGTTACACGCCTATTAGCATATAAATGAAGAATAAAGCGAGTCCAAGATGATTTCTGCGAATCAGTCAATTTTTACTGCTGAATAAGGTGCATCAATGGGTTATCGAGGAAATTTGGAGCAATATCGCTAGGGAGAAGCTACCTGCCCGAGGACTCATGTCCGGCGAGGATGCTTTACCGGGCGTTCGAATCTGGTCGACGCACCGTCAGTAAAATCACGATGTTGCTTGGCGTGACCCGCCGGACGCTGCGTAGGATGATGACGGGCCGACCCGCTGCGATGAGGCAATCGGGAAGGATCTAGCTGTTGCCACATCGTTGCGGGAGGTTCGCGAACCGCCCCTACGAGGAGGAATTGCCGCGCTTGCAGGCCTCCGGATTTTCGGGGTCGGTGCCCCAGCGCATTGGGTTATCCCGAATATAGGCCACTATCCGCTCCAGCGATCTCTCGTCTCGAATGATGTGTTCATAGAAGCTTCGCTGCCAGATGACCGAGCCAGTGGTCTCGCGAACTTCATTGATGCGGTTCGTCGACGCGGTCTTGAACGCTCCCACCCATCGCCCGAGCGGTTTCTTCGTAGGGGCGGTTCGCGAACCGCCCGCAGCGATATCGCCAATGGCAATAATTCCGTGAAGGTGATTCGGCATCACAATCCAGGTTTCCGAATCCTCCGAGACGCGGAACATCGTCCGCCAGATCCCATCGACGATCGATCCTGACGCGTTAAGGATCATCTCGCCATCGATGATTTCCCCGAAGAGAGGCGCGCGACCATCGGTGCAGATGGTTACGAAATATAATTCCTCAGAGGAGTAATCGTATCCGTCCAAACGCACGCTGCGTCGGCGAGGTATCGCGCTACTCATTGACGCCTCAATCGGTTTACAGTTTGCATCCCGCAAAGAATCCTCTGACGCTTTCCAACCGATGGGGCAATCGGGAAGGATCTCACATCGCCACGTCCTTGCGGGCGGTTCGCGAACCGCCCCTACCTGGATCGTCCACGATTTCATTTTCCCTGCCGCCTCGGATAACCTGAGACGATCATGGTCGAGGAGCGGCGGCAACTCTTTCTGGTCGATGGCTCGAATTACATCTTTCGAGCCTTCTTCGCCCTCCCTCCCCTCAACAACTCGCGCGGGATGCCGACCAACGCGGTCTACGGCTTCATCCGGATGTTCCTCAAGTTGATCAAGGAGCAGCATCCGAGCTATATCGGCGCGATTTTCGATTCGCCCAAGCGAACCTTCCGCGACGATCTCTTCACCGACTACAAGGCCAATCGCTCCGAGACGCCCAACGATCTGCAGGTGCAGATTCCGTACATCTATAAGGTCATCGACGCGTTCCGCATCAAGCGCATCGTGCGCGAAGGCTATGAGGCCGACGACGTCATCGCGACCCTCGCGACCGCCGGAGTCAAGAAAAAGATCGATTCTGTGATCATCACGGCCGATAAGGATTTCATGCAGGTGGTCGGGCCTCATGTGCGGCTATGGGATCCGATGCGCGACAAATCCACCGGCGTGAAAGAGGTGCGCGAGCGCTTCGGCGTCGAGCCCCGGAACCTCATCGACATCCAGGCCCTGATGGGCGATTCGATCGACAACATCAAGGGCGTGCCAGGCGTTGGAGAGAAGACCGCGTCCGCGCTCATCCAGGAATTCGGCAGCCTCGACAATCTGTATGCCAATCTCGGCAAGGTGGAGGAATCGAAGAAGATTCGCGGCGCCAAAAAGGTCGCCGCGCTGCTCACCGAGCATCGTGACGATGCGATGCTGGCGCGCAAGCTGGTGACGATCGACTGCGAGGTGCCGCTCGACCTCGGCCCCGAGGATTTCGCGTGGGATACTATCGATGAGAAGGCGCTGTCGGAGCTGCTGCGCGAGTTGGAGTTCAACTCGCTACTCCAGGAGCTGACGCCCTCGGAGGTGGCGATTCCCGTTCGCGCGGGCGAGGAGATCGAGGTCACCGAGGAGACGCTTTCCGCCGCGCTCGAGGAACTGAAGCGCGCGCCGCGGCTATCGTTGAACCTCAGCGCGAATGCGATCGGCGCCGCGCAACTGAAAATTTCCGGCGAGGCGAAAACCTTTCTCTTCGATACGCATCTCATCGGCAGAACCGCGCCGCTGCTCAATGAGGCCTCGCCGCCCAAGGAAGTCCACGACCTCAAGACCCATCTGCGCAAGCTGTCGCCATTCCAGATTCGCCTCGCGGGAGTGGACTTCGACACGATGATGGCCGGGTTTCTGGTGAACTCCGGCAAGCCGGAGCCGAACCTCGGCGACCTTTATCATGAGCATCTGGCAGGGCTGTCTGGTGGCGCCCCTAGCGGCGCCGAACCCGCGATTGTCGCGGCGCTGCGGCTCGCGCTGCTGCCGAAGCTCGAACGCGACGGGCTGATGCCGCTTTTCAACGATATCGAGATGCCATGCGCGAAGGTCCTCGATGAGATGGAGGAAACCGGCATCGCGGTCGATGCAGCCGCGCTTAAAACCATCTCGAAGGAATTCGGCGCGGAGGCCGCCAAGCTGGAGCGCGAGTGCTACGAGCTGGCTGGGCGCGAGTTCAACCTCAACTCACCGATTCAGCTTCGCGATGTTCTGTTTAATCATCTTAAGCTGACCGTAAAGGGGCTAAAGAAGACCAAGAGCGGGTACTCGACCGATGTCGACACGCTGGAGAAGCTCGCGGCGGTCCATCCAATGCCGCGCAAGCTGATGGAATATCGGTCGGTCACCAAGCTGAAGTCGACCTACTCGGACGCGCTCGGGGAGCTCATCGACCCGAAAACGGGCCGGATTCACACGACTTTTCACCAAGCGCTGACGGCGACGGGACGGCTTAGCTCCAGCGACCCGAATCTGCAGAATATCCCGACCCGCACCGAGGATGGGATGCGCATCCGGCGCGCATTCGTCGCGGAGAAAGGAAGCGTCTTGCTCTCGGCAGATTATTCGCAGATTGACCTGCGAGTGCTGGCGCATCTGTCAAAAGATCCAACATTAACCAGCGCTTTTCGCAGCAGCGAGGATATCCACATCCGCACGGCAGTCGAGTTGTTGGGGCTGACTCGGGATACGGTGGATGCCAATGCTCGTCGCATCGCAAAGGTTATCAACTTCGGCATCATTTATGGGATGGGTCCATCGCGCCTCGCGGGCGAACTCGGAATACCGCTGGGTGAAGCTTCGTCATATATCAAGCGCTACTTCGAGCGCCTCGAGGGAGTGCGCGCGTTTATCGACGAAACTTTGGCGAAGGCGCGCGAAACCGGCTTCGTTGCCACCATGTATGGACGACGCCGCTATCTTCCCGAGCTGCGGTCGCCCGAGGGCGGTGCGCGGGCGCAGGCGGAGCGAATCGCGGTTAATACGCCGATTCAGGGCACTGCGGCGGATTTGATAAAGGTGGCCATGATCAAGTTGGCCGGAGAGCTAAAACGCCGTAGTCTCAAGGCTCGAATGCTGCTCCAGGTGCATGACGAATTGCTGATCGAGGTCGAAGCCAAATCCCTCGCTGTCGTTAAGGAAATTGCCAAAGGCGAGATGGAGCGGGCGGCCGAACTCCTGGTTCCCCTGAAGGCTGATCTCAAATGGGGACCGAACTGGGCTCAACTTACCTCTGAGGAAACCTGACAACCTGATGAACCCAAACAAGGCTGAATTTCTTGGCGTCTACCCCGTCTAACCGACTGAGGACGAAGAGCCGTCAGGACGGCGACGAGGCCGAACTCATTGCGAAGGCACGCGAAGGAGACCGCGATTCCTTCAGTGTTCTGGTCCAGCGCTATGAGCGCAGAGTGGTCGGCGTCGCATTGGCGGTAGTGCACAATCAAGATGACGCCCTGGAGCTGGCGCAGGAGACCTTTGTACGCGCGTTCCAGAACCTGAAAAATTTTGAATCGCGCTCCAGCTTCTCGACCTGGCTGTATCGGATCGCGGCTAACCTCTCGATAGATTTCTGGCGCCGCGAAGGCCGTTATAACGTCCTGCGCGGCGAGGATGCCGAGAATGAGATGCGCCGGATGCCCAGTGGCGAGGGTGACTCGTATCGCATCGCCAGTCAGACCGAACTGGGAGGCAGACTGAAGGACGCCCTGGAGGAGTTGACCCCGGAACATCGCGCCGTGGTACTTTTGCGCGAAGTAGAAGGGCTATCCTACGACGAGATCAGCGACGTGCTACAGTGTCCGCGGGGTACGGTGATGAGTCGGCTGCATTATGCGCGCAACAAACTTCGAAGTATTTTGAAGGATTTCGCGTCAAATTAAATGAAGCTTATGTACGTCAAGCTCAACCGGTCCCATGAAGAAAGCTTATGAGTGACTGCAACCAGATATCCCTACTACTCGGAGCCTTCGAAGACGGCGAACTCGAGCCTCATGAGATGCAGGAGGTCGCGCGCCACTTGGCGACCTGCAATTCATGCGAAGAGCTCCTCGGCGATTACTCCGCGGTCGGACGCGAGCTGCGCGAGATCATCACCATCCCGCCGCTGACCGGCTTCGCCGCCGGCGTCGACGCGCGCATTGCGGAACTTAAGGTGCCGCTGCGCGAACGGATCGGCGCGTTCTTCGAGGAACTCAACGAGCGATGGGCCGCAGCCTTCGCGATGGTATCGATGGCCGGCGCAGTGGCCGTCATCACCGCGCTGGTGCTGACGCCGTACTTGCGCCGCGACATGGGGATCGGCGGCCCGATTGCGCCGCTGGCTAAGGTGCAAACCTCGAACGCGCCCAGCCTCGCATCGACGACCACCGACCAGGAGAGCACTCGGGCGGTAGTACCGACGGAAACGGAGCCGCAGCAGATGGCGTCTGGTGGGTCGGGCGATTCGCATACTGTCATCAAGAAACTTGAATCGGAATATCCGACGACCGCAGTGTGGAGCGAACCCGAAAACGGCACCACGGTAATTTGGCTGCCAACGGATAAATAGCCTTAAGCATGTTACAGAAAAGATGGGGGATTCTGACCGTCGCCGCCACGATGGCACTCAGCTTCGTGGCCGTCGGTCGTATGTGGGCGGGGTCTTCGGCCAGTCCACCAAAGATCGGTTTTCGCGTCGATTCAGTCGTCGCTTCCGACACTAATGAAGGGGTCGATCCGCAGTTGACTCCGATGGCGCCGCGTCTGCACTCGCTCTTCAGCTACAGCACCTTTCACCTGGTGAACCATCAGGAGCAGCAGACCCCGATCGGTACGCTGATCCTGTTCAACCTCCCGGGCGGGCGCATTCTCCATGTGGAACCGCGCGGGATGGACGGCGACATGATTCTGATGGAGCTGATCCTGTTTCAGGGCGAGCAGCCGTTGATGACGACCGAGCTCAAGTTGCGCAATCATGGCGTGCTGATGGTCGGTGGCCCGCGCTATGAGCAGGGGATGCTGATCCTTTCGATTGGTGCGGATTGCCGCTGCCCTCGGCCCTCGACCGCGGCCGCTGCGGCCCCGCTCGAGTCGCCTCCCGCAGTGCCTCAAGCCGCCATGACTGAGTAGAACCCTCCTCCCGCCCGGCCGAGCTTACGACGCCATCCAGTGAGGGGAGACTGGCGAGTGTAACTTCGCTTATCTTTTCTCATCGATAAGTGTTAAGCTACAGGCTACAATCGATGGGTGAATATTCGGAACTTCGCCCACAAAGGGCTGGAGCGCCTCTACACCGACGACAGCGCGAAGGGCGTGCCTCCTGAGAACGTGGACAAGTTGCGAAAAATGCTGGGCTACCTCGATAACATGCAGGACCCTGAGGAATTGCGCGCGCTCGCCGTTTGGAAGGTTCACACCTTAACCGGCGATCGCAAGGGCACTTGGAGCCTGAGCGTAACACGCAATCTCCGGTTGACCTTTCGCATCAATTTTGCCGAGTGGGAAATTTGCGACGTCAACCTTGAAGATTACCACTAGCCGACAGGAGACCATTTCGTGTCCATCAAAAATCCTCCTCATCCAGGCGACTTTATTCGGACCGAAATCGTTAAGCCGGCCGGTCTTTCAGTTACCGCAGCTGCCGACGCGCTGCGGGTTTCGCGCCCCACTCTGTCCAGCTTGCTTAACGGCAGGGCTGCGCTGTCCGGCGAGATGGCGATACGAATCGAGAAGGCATTCGGCGTGAAGATGGACACCCTGATGCGAATGCAGTCCGCCTACGATATTGCGCAAACCCGCAAGCGCGAAAAACAGATCCACGTGCGCCGCATCCGCCGCGATGCCGACCTCTCTTCAGAGCGCTAGCATCCTTATGCGAGCCGGCGCGAAACCAGGCGCAGATCCTCGATAAACTCCTCCATCTGCTGATGCCGCATCTCCTCGTCGGGCGCGCGCAGGATCGATGAGGGATGCACCGTCGCCGTTACCTCGTGCGGATATGGACTTTCCGCCTCGATGAACTCGCCGCGATGCTGCGTGACGCGGAAATTCCTGCCTAGCACCGCCTGCGCCGCGGTGGCTCCCATCAGCACGATCACCTTGGGCCGAATCGCGAGGATCTGCGCATCGAGCCACGGGCGGCAGGCCGCGATCTCCTTGCCGTTGGGCTTCTTGTGGATACGCACTTTGCCGCGCGGTTCCCATTTGAAGTGCTTGACCGCGCCGGTGATGTAGATCCGTTTCCGATCGATGCGCGCCGCGGCCAGCGCCTTGTCGAGCAGCTTTCCGGCCGGACCGACGAACGGTCTTCCTGCGAGGTCTTCTTTGTCGCCGGGTTGCTCGCCGACCAACATCAAGGACGCATGCGCGGCGCCCTCGCCGAACACGGTCTGGGTCGCGTTTTTCCACAAATCACAGGCGCGGCATTCCTTCGCAGCCTCGGCGAGCGTCTTCAAACTAGCGTGAGGAGGTATGAGCTGAATGGCGAGGTTTTCCTGCTTGGCCATAAGATCAGTATGAGCGCCCGATGATTGAGCGCCAACGCCGCTGGCGTGTCGTCGGCGCTGACGCTTACAATTATTGCCGAGGTGGCTTCGATGGATCGCGACCTCTCGATTCCCCCCACGAACTACAGGCCGATGCCCATCGATCTAATGGATCGCGCTTTCATCGCCGCGGCGGTGCGCAAGTTGGAGCGCCCCGGACGCCTAGTCGAGTTCCTCAACACCATGGGCAAGCCGGCCGAGGCAATCATCAAAGGACTTCCGGCGTGGGCCAGTTCGCGCATCGAGCGCGCTTTGCAACGCGCGCTTCTCGATGCGGTCGGATGGGCCGCGAAAACGCTCGACGGTTCGATTCACGCCGATGAGAGACATGTCTCGCGACTTTCCAGCGCGGTGGTCAAGTCGCGCAGCGCGATCCATGTCACCGCGGCATCGATTCTCGGCGGACTCGGCGGCGCACTGGGTATCGCGGCGCTGCCTATCGAGCTCCCGGTAACCACGCTGGTGATCCTGCGCTCGATCGCGGCGATTGCGCGCGACTTCGGCGCCGACCTTGACGATCCGGCGACGCGGCTGGAATGCGTGTCGGTGTTGAGTCTCGGCGGCCCTGCCCAGAGCGATGACACGATGGAGTCGTCGTACCTGACCTCGCGTTTGGCGCTGACGCTGTTGGTTCGCGACGCGGGCCGCTTCCTCGCGGGTAAGAGCACCCTCCAACTCACCGAAGCGCTCGCGCGCGGGGCGGCGCCGGAGGTGACGCGACTGATAAGTGCGATCGCGGGCCGCTTCGGCTATCTCGCCCTCGACCTCGCATACGCAGAGATGGTTCCGATTGCGGGCGCGGTTGGAGGCGCGGCGCTCAACGGCTACTTCACGAATTTTTTCAATCAGATCGCCTACTACCACTTCGGGCTGCGACGGCTCGAGCGCATCTATGGTGAGGAACCGGTGCAGGATATCTATCGCGCGGAGCTGCGCAGCCTGGAAGTCTGATCCGCTCGCAACCATAGGACCCGCATCGCAAGGGACCGTCGTCTCTCCCAAGTTCTCTGAATACTCCTCGCCCATATGATTGGACGAGGGTAGGAAGCGCCTCGCCGCGGCATCATGCGGATTGATTGAATCGAATTCGCAAATAGCGTACAGATTTCCTGTACAGGTTTAAAAATGGTCAAAGAAACGACCTACACCGAGGCGCGCGCCAATCTTGCTTCGCTGTGTGATGAAGTGGCCGAAACTCGAGAGGCGCTGATCATTCATCGGCGGGGCGCGCGCGACGTGGCGCTGGTCGCGGCCGACGAACTGGAAGCCCTTAGCGAGACCGCGCATCTGTTGCGCTCACCGAAGAACGCTCAACGGCTCGTAAAGGCCCTGCTGCGGGCCAGAAAGAAGAAGCTTAAGCCGCAAACGGTTGGCAAGCTTCGGCGCGAGTTCGGGCTTGACGAAGGAACGTGAACGCCTCGCGGCGTTTCATCCAGAATTCCGGGAAGACCTACCCTTTTGGGTCGAGACCAATCGAAGAGTGGCGCTGCGGATTATGGATTTGGTTGAGGCCATTTTACGCGATCCATTCCGCGGCATCGGCAAACCGGAACCCTTAAGATACGTTCTGGCCGGAGCGTGGTCGCGGCGCATCACGGAAGAACATCGGATGGTATACGCAGTCAGCCCCGACCGCATCGATTTCCTCCAGGCACGGTACCACTACTGATTGCTTTCCCTGGCCGGGCTCGTGAGCGATACGACTGCGCTGAGGGAGAACCGTGACGCAGGCACCACCACCCGCTGCGCGGACGGAATAAGAGAGGAGTAAAATCGCAGAAACGAAAGCCACGGATACCGACTGATGTCGGATATTATGGCGAGGGAGAATGCGATGGGTTGGGTCGATCAGTTTTCCTTGAAAGATCAGGTTGCGGTGGTAACTGGAGCGGCGGGCGGGCTGGGGAGCGAATTGGCCACCATCCTGGCTGATGCCGGCACTCGAATCGTCCTCGCGGATACCGATGAGAGCAAACTCAACCCATTGTCACAAAAGATCGACCCCACAGGTGAAAGGGTTCTCGTTCAAAAGTGCGATGTCACACAAAAGACCCAGATTCTCCAGCTCGTACACGACACCGATAAAAAATTCCGCTCGATTGATGTGTTGATCAACTGCGCCGGAATTTTAGGCGATGATGCGTTCCTGTTCGGCGTCACCGAAAGCGAGTGGGACAAAGTTTTGAACGTGAATCTGAAGGGCACCTGGATGGCTGCGACGGAGGTGTCCCGATATATGGTGGAACACGCGGTCGAGGGCAGCATCATCAATATTTCGTCATCGCTGGGATTTCGCTCGCAACTGAAACGCGTCCCCTATGCCGCATCCAAAGCGGCGGTGGAGCATTTGACCCGCAACATGGCGATAGAGCTGGTTCAGCATAAGATCCGCGTCAACTGTCTGGCGCCGGGCTGGATGAACACCGCGATGGTGAAGAGCATCCTCGATGGACCCGACGGCGAGAAATGGCGCAACGCGATCCCAATGCGACGCGCCGCGGATCCTGCGGAGTTGACCGGCGCGCTACTGCTCCTCGCATCCAGAGCATCCAGCTATATGACCGGAACCGTGCTGCGGGTCGACGGTGGATATTCGTACTGCGGCATCGAACTGCCCGATTAGTGACGGATGAGGAGAGAAGTCCGGGAGCATCAGAACCTGAGGATGAACTGGACCTCACCGAAGCAGACGCGGGAGCCATTACCCAAAGTTTGCGAGGAGTTGCGGAGCCTGGCAGCCTGAGATCCTACCCGGCGCGCAACTCGCGGACTCCGCGCCCCATCCGTCGACGTAGCAGCAAGCGCAGGCTTACGCCATCCGCATACCCAACCCGGGAAGCGATTTCGTCCACGCTCTCATCGCTGGTTTTCAGCAGATGAACGGCGCGCTCGATGCGCAAGTCCTGGAAATATGAGAGCGGAGATTTTCCCAATACCTTATGCATCCGGCGTGCGAGAGTGCGTTTGCTGGTCCGCGTCGCGCGCGCCGATTCATCCAGGGAAAATCCATTCCCGAGCCGCTGCCGCGCCCATCGCTCGAAGCGCTCGACCACCGGATCCGAATGCGCCAGGTGACTGGGGATCATGTAGGCCGCCTGCGACGGACGCGCGTCGACCACCAGATACTTCGCGGTCAGCGCGGCAAGCTCGGGGCTGGCCTGGCGAATTAGCCATAGCGCGAGATCGAGATGACTAAGGGCCGCACCGGCGGTCACCATTCGCTCCGACGGAACGATGATGCGTGATTCATCAAGGCGCACCTTCGGATAGCGCTCACGGAACAATGGGGCTAGCCACCAGGTCGTGGTGGCCTCGTGATCGTCGAGCAACCCCGTCTGAGCGATCACGAACGTGCCGATGCACGCCGCCGCAGTCATCGCGCCCTGCCCCGCCCATCGCCGCAATGCGTGGCCAGCTTCGAGTACATCGGGCCGCGCGAGGGCCGCGATCAACGGATCGGGCATTTTGTAGCCGAGCGCGGGCACGACCACCAAATCCGGTTTGGCGCGCCGGGCAACTGGAATTACCGGCACCTGCAATCCCTGCGAGGTTCGCACCGATGCGCGCACGGCCACCGTACTCACCTCGAAGCGGAGTGAAGTAAGGCCAAACAGCTCGGCCAGTTCATTGGCGGTACCGAAGGAATCAAGCACCGTCGCCAGGCCGGTATCGAATACGCAGTCGAGGACAAGGACATTCACCTTCATGGCCAAAACGATATCAAGAAAGTCAATATTGCCAATAGACGACTTCGCCGGATGACCTTATCTTTCGTCCCGAGATCGAAAATGAGTTCCGTGAGGTGAAGAAATGAAGCTGTACAACCGTGACCTGAGTAACTTTGCGTCGAAGAGTCGGATCGTGATTCGCGAGAAAGGATTGAAAGTCGAGATGACGGCTCCTCCGGGCGGCACGAATTCGCCGGAGTACAAAAAGCTGAATCCGTTCGGAAAGATTCCGGCGCTCCAACTCGATGATGGGCAGGTGATCGCCGAGTCCGAGATCATCAACGAGTATCTGGAAGATAAATTTCCCGAGACGCCACTGCTGCCGAAAGACGCGGAAGGCCGCGCCCGAGTGCGATCGTTCAGCCGGCTGAATGATCTGTACCTGGATCCGCCGATGCGCGCGCTGCTGCCGCAGCTATTCGGCAAAAAGCTCGACGACGGATTCATCCAGGAAAAGATCGCCGACCTTAACCGCCGTCTTGATCAGTTGGAAGTAGCGCTCGCCGGTCCATGGGCCACCGGCGCTGCTTTCACGCTGGCGGATGCGGCGCTAGCGCCGACGGTTTTCTTCCTGGTGAATATCCTGCCGATGTTCGGCGCCAAGCCGCCCCTGGAAGGCCGGCCCAAACTGGCTGCGTGGTGGGGACAAGCTCAGGCGCGCCCCTCCACGAAGGAAACGCTCGGCGAGCAGCAGGCGGCGCTCGCCGCAATGATGAAGAAGTAAGACCACCTCGGGCGCGAGGCGACGAGCGAATCGCCTCGCGCCCTATCACCACAAGGAGTCATCATGGCGCAGGCCGTGCAGATCATCGGAAGTTATCTTTCACCGTACGTCCGCAAGGTGCTGGTGGTTCTCGACCTGAAGGGTATCGGCTATGAAATCGATCCGATTGTGCCGTTTTTCGGGGACGATAATTTCACCCGCATGAGTCCGGTGCGGCGCATTCCGGTTCTCCTCGACGAGCAGGTCACCCTCGCCGACTCCTCGGTCATCTGCCAATACCTGGAGGACCGCTATCCACGTCCGATGCTCTATCCAACGAGTATCGTTGATCGGGCTCGCGCGCGCTGGCTCGAGGAGTATGCCGATTCGCGGATGGGCGAGGTATTCATCTGGGGACTGTTCAACCAGGTTGCGATCAAACCCAACGTTTGGGGTGAAGCAACCGACCAAGCAGCGGTCGAAAAGACTCTCAGCGAAGATATGCCGCAAGTGCTGGACTACCTGGAAGCCGAAATTCCCGCTCAGGGCTTCATCTTCGGCGAGGTAACGATTGCCGATATCAGTATCGCGTGCTTCTTTCGCAACGCGGGATTCGCGCGGTTTCGAGTCGATGCCGCGCGATGGCCTCGCACCGCGGCATTTGTGGAGCGCGTCCTAAACCTGGAAAGCTTCGAGAAGCTGAAGCCGATCGAGGATCGTTTGTTGCGCACCCCGCTGAAGCAGCATCGAGCGGCGCTCGCGGAAATGGGAGTCGCCGTGATGGCTGAGACCTATGGAACCGAAACGCCCCGCCGCGGCCTGATGCGGATTGATTAGTGTGGCGCGTTACCGCTTCTTCTCCGCTCCTCCGCGTCTAGATACTCCTCGCCCAAATTGGATTGGGCGAGGGGTAGGAAGCGGCTAAGAAAAAATCGACCCTCGGCGGTCGGATTGTGCTATCGTATGGTTGTGGCGCCCGCGTGGGCGCCAATGTCGTTTTTGGAGGTAACCGCTTCGCGGAAGGGCGTTTTTACATGAACGAACCCACCAAGTGGTTGATTTTAAAGGATTTCGATCTTTTTAGATCCCCGTTCAATTGGGGGTTCCAGGGAATGTCTAAGGTGTGTTGGAACATAAACGAAGCCATCGCACCGAGTATCGCGTGAGTACGGATTCGATCGACGAAAACGCAAAAACAAACCCACTCGAGCCGTTCGCCACGCGCCGAAATTGACGAAACGAAGCCAAATAATCGAGGAAAAACGCGGGGTCTTTCCGAAGTTACAAGTGAAAGGGTCTGGGGCGCGACTCGCCCAGCCACCACCGTCAGACTGCAGAAACAAAGCCACTTGTATCGACGTAATGTCGGTAATATCGAAGGAAGCACAGGAGGCAGAATCCAGAGCTGAGGTCCCTCTTCGACCCATCACAATTCATGCGTGCAGCGATCGCATGAATCGCGCTGGGCCACTTCCCCCGAACCACGGGGGAAGAGCATTAAGGAGGAGCATTAGGAAGGAGAAGAAGGGAAATACTAAACTTCAGAACCTCAAAATGAACTGGACGTCGCCGAAGCGGACGCGGCTCCCATTGGACAGTGACTGCGAGCCCGCAAGGCGCCGATCGTCGATGAAGGTTCCGTTGGTCGAGTTCAGATCCATCAGCTCATAGGCGCCGTTGCGCTTCATCAGCCGCGCATGCGCGCGCGAGACACTCGAATGCGGTATCACCACGTCGTTGTCCTCGCCGCGGCCGACCGTGACCTCATCTTTAAAAAGGCTGTATTCCGAGGGGACCGGATCGACAGGGTTGATCGTCATCAGACGCGCGGCACCTCCGGTCGAGGCTGCCACCCGAGGCGCGGTCGAGGGTGATGATGCCGGCGCGCGCGGCGCCGACTGCACGACGACGGGAGCGCGCGGACCTCCGGCCGGAGCGCGGGCCTGCGCTTCCAGCGCGGCCTTGAGCTCGTCGGTGGAGAGGCCGAAGCGTAGCTTCGACAGCGCGAAGAGCATCAGCAGCGCGAGCAGCGGAACCGCGCCATTCCACCATTTGAATGATAGTTGCTCGAGCCCGGTGCCGGGGACATTTTCGTTGCCCGCAGCTGCGCCACCGACGCCATTGTCTTCGGGGACGTTGATCGCCGCGCCTCCCACGCCGCGCACCTGGTAGGAAGTCTTCGCCTCGGCAGTGTTGCCGTCGTAGTCGACCTGCAGCTCAACCGCGCGGTCGGTCCCATCTTCGATGGGACGCGGCGTGCGATAGGTCAGCGAGTACTCGGTCGCAATCGAATGCCCGATCTCACGCACCAGCGAGGCGAAGCGACCTTCCTCGGTAATGATGTTGTAGGACTTGCCGTGGGTGGCATCGACGATCTGCTGATACTCAGGCGCGATGAATGGCGGTGGTACCACCGCATACAGGGTCAGACCATTTTTCTTGAGGGTGGCCGCGACATCATCGCCGGTCTCCTCGGTGACGTCGGTGTCGGAGGCATGATGATCATGGTAGGCCTGATCGTGTTGGGTGTAGCGGGAGCCGTCGCCTTTATGATGCGGCGGCGCATCGGTCACGATGATAATGATTCCCTCGGCCTGGGGCCGGAACGGAAAGCTGGCCGCATAGGCGAGCGCGTCGAGCTGATCCTCGGGAATGTCGCCACCGCCGCCCGCGTGCAGCGAGCTGACCCAATCGGTAAACTGGTGCACATTCGAAGTGAAGCTATTGCGATACTCGCAGTTACAATCGGGATATTTGGAGACGACGTAATCTTCGAAGGTCACCAGGCCGAGCCGGTAGTCGCGATTGTTGGCCGAGAGGTCCTGGACGAATTGGATGACGTTCTGTTTGACCGCATCGATATAGGGCTGCATCGATTCGGTGACATCGAGGACAAAGACGATGTCGACCGGGCGGCCTTGCCCGACGCCGCGGAAATCGATGATCTTGGCCGGCTTGCCATCCTCGAATACTTTGACATTTTCGGGTTTGAGATTGCCGACCGGCTGGCCGTTGTTGTCGGTCAGGCCGAAATTTAGCTCGACGCCGCCATCGGAATCGAAATGTTCCAGGCTGGGATTCCCGATCGAGAGGGACATCGAGGCATCCGTAACGGACGCGGCGGCGATCGAGATCAGCAACATCAAGCATAGTGCGAAGATGCTTCGGGGGAACAGAATCGGTCTCATGCGCGGATTCATCATTGACGGAGATACGGGGCAACGCACCGGTGATGGAAATGATTGTTCGGTCGCACGTGGGCTGCGTCAAGATGGCGCGTGACAAGCTTGGCTTGGGGCAGCTTCCTTGCGTTCATGTATCTGTTAGGTTATCCCAAACCGTTACGTTATCTAAATCTCCTACTTGAGTGATTCACGAGTGAAGCATCAACATCCGTGGTGGATGGTTTTTTCCATCCTGCCACCCCTGATTCTTTTGTGCGGCTTACTGGTTGGACCATCCGGATGCGGCGGCGGCGGCAGTTCCAGTCCAACTCCGGCGCCGACCAGCGCCAGCGTAGCAGTGGCATTGGTGGGAGTGCCTCCGCAGGGGAATTTCCGCAGCGTTTTGCTGAATATTTCCGGCATCCGCATCAATCAAAGCAGTGGTGCGACCTCGACCTCACCAGGTTGGGTCACCATAGCGGTACCGTCTGGGGTCGGCACTGGGAACCAGCAAAATCCAGGGGATTTGCAACTCGATCTGATCAAGGGCCAGACGCAGGCGACCTTTTTCAACATCGGAGGGGTGCCGGCGGCGACCTATAATACGGTGCAAGTGCTGGTGGACCCTTTGCTGCCGGGCACCATCGTACCGGCGTGCCAAGCGGCAATCTCCAACACCGAGGGCTGCGTCAACTATCCGTTGGAGTTCAACACCATTAGTGCGAACCTCAACAATGTCATTTTCACTCTGCCGACACCGCTCACCGTCAGCGCGAACGCAACCGCGCCGCTGGTACTCCAACTCGCAGTGAGCATAGCTACGGGACCAGTCGACACCGGCGACCCCTACGTGGCAAACATTAGCGCCAGTGAAGTAAATTTCGGTTCATTTCTCGGTACGGTGACCGGTAGCGTTTCGCTCAAGGGAACCTCCTCAAGCTCAACATTTGCGCCCCTTTCAGTATCGGCGGAAGTCAGCGGCACCAACACGATAATTGAGACCGCTCCGGTAAAGGCCAAAGGCGTCTATACCCTGGAGTTGCCGGCCGCCTCGGGCGGAACTACTTATGATATTTTCACGTCCGGTGGCACCGGCTCTTTCGAGACGGTGCAGAACATTCGGTTGGTACCCGGCCTGTCCGTAACCGAAAACCTGTCCCCCACTGCGGTCACTCCGACCACCTTCACCGGCACCATTTCCGATGGTTGCACGGGGAGCGCGATTCAAGGCGCTCAATTGGAGCTGCTGGCACCTCCTCCTGCGACGATGTTGCCGAAGCCTCGACCAACACCTCCCGCGCCCGGGTTCTGTCTCAGCAATCCCGACCAGTGCGTGGCGGTTGCAAGCGCCACCACGGATCAGTCGGGAGATTATCCCTTGCCCGGGACCACCAAGAACCCGGCGCCCTTCTCCCAAATCCCGTTAGGCAATCCCGATCTAGCGGTGCGAGTCACAGCCAGCGGATATTCGTCGCTCTTCTCCGGCGTCTTTTTGAAGGCAAATAAGAATCAGGTCTGTTCTGCATCAAGCGCCAACCCTTCGACTATCTGCAACTTCTCGCTGACGACCGGATACATCAGTGGCACCGTAAACCTGGTAACTGATCCTCCGCCTGGTAACTCCGTTATGGTGCAGGTCTTCGCTGAGAATAGCGGGACCAATCAGATCGTGTCGGCGTTGACGCAGCCGGTAGTGTTCCGCAACCAACAAACCTCGCAACCCTTCACGCTGAATGTTCCCATCACGGGAGCAGGACCGAACTTTGATTTGTTTGCGGTTGCGATTGATCCCTATCTCGGCGCGACCTCGCCCTTCCCGGGCCACGATATTTCGGTGCTCGCCGATGTCCCGGCGCCCTCGGCGCCGTGCGCCTTTGTCCCCCCGGTCGAAACGCCGCAACCGACACCACCGGCCGTGCCGGAGCCCACGCCGACGCCGTTGATGATGCCTGCGATGGATTGTGTCGGCCACGGAAGCATCACCGGGACCGTACAAAATCCCGACAGCGGCACTACTATCGAGGTGGAAAAGCTGGATATGGTGGCAAATCAAGAAGTCCAGGTCCTCGGAACCGCGTCCGGACTGTTCTCTTCCAGCAACCCCAACGGCAACGCCCAGTATTCGCTGTGCGTTCCGCCCGATGATTACGTATTACAACGATTTGAAACCCTACCCACGGCGACGCCAGGGGCAACCATGTCCGGAACCGCGATTGCGACGCCAATTCCAACGCCAACCGCGATCGGCCCTGCCCAACCCGTGACGGTTCCGCAACCGGGCGCAACTTCATCACCGTGCCCCAGCTCATGCAGTAACTCTGACTCGGCATCCGGGCCGTGTCCTGGGATATGCACTGGGACATCGGCGAGCCCGCTTTGAGCTGGAACCATCCGATGCGTGGCGGATTGCGAATCGTTCGTCTTTGGGTTTGGGCTGGAGCGCTACTGGCCTTGCTGCTGCCCGCCTGTAACGGCGGCTTGGGAGCCTTCCAGACGGGCGTCGGTAATACCCCTAACAGCCCACCGGGGGCGGCTTTCCGTGTCCTCGGCCAGGCAGGCATGCAATTCACCGCCCTGGTTTCCGATTCGCATACTAGCTGGAAGGTCACCGGCTCCGTACCGATGAACCTCATAATCGTTAATAATCAAACTCCGGTGCGGGTGATCGCGACCAAGCTCTCGGGAGGGAACGGTATTCTCAGCCTGCAGCTCACCGTCGGCTTCAATGTCGAGGATGTCGAGTCTACCAGCGATCCTTATGGCACTACGTCGATTCAAAACGGCCTAACCGCTCCGGGCTTCGACCCTCCTCCTCCCGCGCAAAGTCCTGACGTCCGGCTGTTCGTCAAGGGACCCCTGAGCGAACGTTTTTCGGGTCTCTTCGAGGACAGCAACACCGGCTTCGAGTTCAGCGATCGCGTGCCGGCGCTGATACTATTCGATAGTCCCAATGGCGACGTCGACGCCACCATCCAACAGATTCAGACCCTCGGTCCGTTCAATATCGATCTGCTTATCAATGGCGCCGTCGTCGCACACGCTACTGGCGGACCGGTTGTCACCATCGTACAACCCTAGCGGCACCGAAGGCTCGATGAAGTCGCGCGACGAAGGGGATGGCAAACGAAGCGGTATGGATGACCGGGGCGGCAAGCAAAGTCGCCGGGCGGTTTGACAGCATGGCGGGATCACGCAAAGTTAGCGAAACTGTTCATCTCGAGGCATGGATTGACGCCGCGGCGGATCCGTTTGGGTCGCGGGGCGCGCTGATTAAATTATGAAATCTCCCTGGCTGCGCCGGGCGCTATTGGCCATCGTTATCGTGGTGGTCATCGCCGGCATCTTTCCCGCAATTCGTTATTACAACTATTTCTCTTCCCACGTCTCGACCGATGACGCTTATGTCGACGGGACGGTGGCGCTGGTTTCGACTCGCGTGTCCGGTACCGTGTCAGCGGTTTATGTCGAGGACAATTGGACGGTCAAGCGCGGCGATCTGCTGGTGACGCTCGATCCGAGCGACTTCCAGGTCCGCGTCAGCCAGGCCGAGGCGCAACTGGCGCGCGCCAAGCAAACCGTCGATGAGATGTTCGCGCAGGTCAATGCCGCCGAAGCCGGACTCGCGCTGGCGGACTCGCAGGCCAAACAGGCGAAGCTCGATTACACTCGCGCCGAGCAACTGCGCAAGGCCGGCGTCGTTTCTAGTGAATTTTACGATCAGGCGGTAACTGCCTATCGGATGGGCGAGGCTAACGTCGCCCTCGCGCAGCATGAGGTATCGCAGGCACGCGCCGCTTTGGGCGGAACGATTCAGGATCAAGCGCCGGCACCCGCGTCTTTTTCCGATGCCAAAGACGATGCGAGCGCCGCGGTGACCCAGGAAGCAAAGAGTCAGGAAGAAGCCCTGGATGATTCGCGCTACGATCGTCCGATCGTCCAGCAAGCGCGTGCGGCGCTCGAGCAAGCCAAGCTCGACCTCGCATACACCCGGATAACCGCACCCTTCGATGGCATCATCACCCACAAGAGTGTTCACGTCGGCCACCGGGTGCAGCCGGGCGAGCCTCTGATGGCGGATGTTCCGACGCAGCATCTCTACATCGTGGCAAATTTCAAAGAGACCCAGCTCACCTACGTCCGCGTCGGGCAGAAGACAACCATCGAGGCTGACATCTACCCGGATCACATCTATCAGGGCCATGTCGACTCCATCAGCATGGGGACCGGCGCCGCGTTCTCACTGCTTCCACCCGAGAACGCGACCGGCAACTGGGTCAAGGTCGTCCAACGGATCCCGGTGAAGATCGTCCTGGATGAGGAACCACCGGCCGACAAACCCCTGCGCCTGGGTCTGTCGGTGGACACCTCCATCGATATCCACGATACCCACGGGCCGCTGCTTTCTTCGATCGTGCAGCGCCACTTCTTCAAAGGCGGGCAGGTGGTGCCGAATGAGAACCTGCCGCCGGCAGAACGCCCGCTATCGGATCAGGAGCGCGATTCTTCGCAGCCGCAGCATCATCATCTGATGAGGGAACTCTTGCGCAAACTGCATCCGCATCGTCAACCTGAGCAACCCTGATCTCGGACACCTGACACGCGTGTCAGTTTCTTGCCAGCGCGTCGCGTATGTACTAGCGTCAGCCGCAATATTGCGATGCTGGAACTTGCCGAGATCCAAACCCGCCTAGCCGAATACCTCGGCACGCCGCTGCTTTCGCTGAAGGTCCTCGCCAGCGGATGGGAGACCACGGTCTTCGAATTCGCAGCCGCGTCGAACTCCTCGCGCCTGCCTCTGATACCGCCTCGTACGCCACTGGTGCTGCGCTTCTACCAGGGACCCTTCGCTGACGCGAAGGGCGGGCGCGAAAACATCAACATTGCGAAACTCGCCGGCGCCGGGTTCTGCGTTCCGAAACCGTACGGCTACGAGCCCTCGCACGAGGTGCTCGGCGCGCCGTTTCTTATCATGGAGCGGGTGCCCGGCGGGCCGCTGTTCTCGACGCGCAGTTTTGCAACCGCGTTCAAGACTTTCTCGCTGGGATTTTTCGGCTTCGTGCGCGCGCAGGTCCGCCTCCACCAGATGGAGTTGCGTAAGTCCGGGCTTGATGAGATCCCGCGCGCCTATGCGCCGGCGGGAATCGATGCCAACGCGCCGCTGCTTGATCGAATGCTCAAGATAATCGCGCAGCGCGTCGAGCAAGGACCCCTGCCCGGACTAAAGGAAGCGCACGCCCGCCTCGCGGCTCGCGCATCCGAATTCCGCACCACGCCGCTTTCGCTGGTGCACATGGACTACCATCCACAAAACGTCGTGGTGGAGGGGTTCCGCGTTAACGGTGTGATCGATTGGGTCAACACCGACATCGGCGATCGTCATCTCGACGCCGCGATGACTGCCGCGATCCTGTCGTCCTCGGCGATGGAGCATCCGCGCTGGATGCGCGACAACCCGGTGGGAAATTCACTGCGCACCCTGTTCGCGTCGCTGTACATCCCGCTCTATCACGCGATGGCGCCGCTGGACTTCGAGCGCTTCCGCTATTGCCAGGCGGTGGGCTCGCTGCTGCGGCTTTCGATGCTGGGTATGATGCGCACCCGCGGCGCCGAGGTAGTCGGCTTCCGTCCCGAGGCCATCGGCGAAGTGACGCCCGCGGTGGTGCGGCTGCTCTCGCGCTACGCGGCACGCAAGAGCGGCGCCGCGGTCCGCCTCGATCTCGCAAAGCCACTCCCCGTCTGATTCAACGTTGATAAATCACTTAGCGATGGAAGCGCGCAGTTTTTCCTCGTAATGGCTCGCGAGCGCTTCGAGTGGAACTTGTCCCTTCCCCGAGAATGACGAGCCGTGCATCAGCGCCAATTTGCGCGGTGACAATGCCGCCAGCTTTCGCAACGTCGAAACCGTCTCGGGCGAGACAGCTGTAAACGGGAGCACCTTCTCCAGGGCGAGCGCGGGGCCGACGATGTCATTTTCGGTGAGCGCCGGCACCTCGCCGGGATGTGTGAAAACATCACTGGTGAACAAGGTTCCGGTGGTTTCCTCGTAAATCAGCCCGGCATCCCAACAATGCGGTAGATGCGGCGTGTCGATGCGATGCACCTTCTTTCCGCCGAGGTCGAGTACCTCACCATTTGCGAGCGCGCGCGGCGGACGATCCGCCATGTCGTTCAGCCAGATGTTACATCCGACACGTCCATGCGCCGCAGTCGCTTTGGGAGCGATCGCGAGCCATTCGTTGAGCGCGCCGCATTCATCGGATTCGACGTGGCTGAAGGTGATCCAGCGTAGTTTCGCGAGGTCGATGATGCGCGCGGCCGCGGCGGAAATCGCGGCGAACAGCGGCCGCTGGCCGGTGTGGAAGAGCAGCGGTTCGTCGGCATCGATCAGAAACTGGTTGAAGGTGAGCCCCGCCGGACCCGCGACTCCAGGAATCAGCGTGGAGAACCGATAAATTTTGTCAGCGATTTCATCGACCTTGGTTTCCATCCGGTGGCACCCCCAACGAAGCTAAGCGTGCAGCAACTCGCGCAGCGTCAACGGCAAAATCCCGCCGTGCTTGATGAATTCGACGTCATCTGGCGTGTCGACCCGCGCGAGCGTCTCGAATTCGATGACCTTGCCATCGAGCTCGGCGCGCACCGTGAGCTTCTGTCCACGCTTCAAGCCTGCCGCCAATCCTGCGATGGTAAACTTCTCGCGTCCAGTGAGCCCCAGCGACTCGCGATTCTGGCCATTGGTGAATTCGAGCGGCAGCACCCCCATCCCGACCAGATTGCTGCGATGGATCCGCTCGAAGCTTTCCGCAATCGCCGCGCGCACGCCAAGGAGTTGCGTGCCCTTAGCGGCCCAATCGCGCGAGGATCCGGTGCCGTATTCCTTGCCGGCAATGACAATGAGTGGAACGCCTTCTGCGCGATAGCGCTCCGAGGCCGCGAAGATCGTCATCTTCTCGCCGCTCGGTTGATGCGCGGTGAAACCGCCTTCAACGCCGGGCACCATTAGGTTGCGCAAGCGGATGTTCGCAAACGTGCCGCGCACCATCACCTCATGATTGCCGCGACGCGCGCCATACGAATTGAAATCCTTCGGGTCCACGCCGTGCGCGACCAGGTACTCGCCGGCAGGACCGTTGCGCGCGATATTTCCCGCCGGTGAGATGTGATCGGTGGTGACGCTATCGCCGAGTACCGCCAGAACGCGCGCGCCGACGATGTCTTTCAGCGGCTGAGGCGTCTTGCCGACCCCATCGAAAAACGGCGGCGCCTTGACGTATTCCGATTTCACATCCCACTGGAAGAGATTTCCCTTCGGAACCGCGAGGCCCTGCCATCGCTCGTCGCCGTCGAAGACTTTTCCATATGATTTGCGGAACATCTCGGAATCGATCGAGCTCGCAACCGTCGCCGCGATTTCTTCCGACGTCGGCCAGATGTCCTTGAGGAACACCGGCTTGCCGCTCTGGTCGGTACCCAGCGGTTGGGTTTCGACGTCGAAATCCATGGTGCCCGCGATCGCGTAGGCGACCACTAGCGGTGGCGACGCGAGATAGTTGAAGCGCACGACCGGATTGATGCGGCCTTCGAAATTGCGATTGCCGCTCAGAATCGCGCTCGCGACCAGGTTGTTCTTGCTGATCGCCGCGGCGATCCCCTCCGCGACGGGTCCGCTGTTGCCGATGCAGGTGGTGCATCCGTAGCCGACGATGTTGAAGTGCAGTTGCTCGAGCGGCTCGATCAGACCGGCGCGCTTGAGATAGTCGCTGACCACTTTCGATCCGGGCGCGAGACTGGTTTTCACCCACGGCTTGACGGTGAGCCCGCGTGCGACGGCTTTCTTCGCAAGGAGTCCCGCACCGATCATCACCGATGGATTCGAGGTGTTGGTGCAACTCGTAATCGCCGCGATGACGAGCGAGCCGTGGCACAGCGCGAAACTGGCGCCGTCGGCGTCAACCTGCGCGCTGGCGCCGAGCGGCTTCAGATGCGAGCCCTCGGGCTCCGCGGCGTTGACGTTTCCGCCTTCCTCGATCCAGTCCTCGATGCGCTGCTTCGCTGGACCTTGCACGTCGCCGTGGATTTCTTTCACCAGCTGCCGGCGAAAATCTTTCTTGGCGTTGGCCAGCGGCACCCGATCTTGCGGACGCCGCGGACCTGCGAGGCTCGGCTCGACGCTGCCGAGATCGAGTTCGAGCGTATCGGTGAAGATGGGCTCCGGCGACGTATCGGTGCGGAACAGGCCCTGCTCCTTGCAGTACGCCTCGATCAGCGCGAGCCGATCGGCCGGCCTGCCGGTGACGCGCAGATAGTCGAGGGTCTGCTGATCGACCGGGAAGAATCCGATCGTCGCACCATACTCGGGCGCCATGTTGGCCAGCGTCGCGCGATCGGCGACGCTCAAGGTCTTGATGCCCGCCCCGGTATATTCGACAAATTTTCCGACCACGCCGCGCTTGCGCAGCATCTGAGTCGCAGTGAGTACGAGGTCAGTCGCCGTGGCGCCCGGCCGCAGACTGCCGGTCAGCCGCATGCCGATAACGTCGGGAATCAGCATCGGCATCGAGCGCCCGAGCATCGCGGCTTCGGCCTCGATACCTCCGACGCCCCACCCGACGACGCCCAGCCCATTGACCATCGTGGTATGCGAATCGGTGCCGAGCACTGTATCGGGATATGCCTCGGTTGTCCTTCGAGCTGAACACCACCGGCGCGAGAAATTCGAGGTTCACCTGATGCACGATGCCGGTGTCGGGCGGCACTACGCGAAAATTATCGAAGCCGCCCTGTCCCCATCGAAGGAACAGGTAACGCTCGCGGTTGCGCTGGAACTCCAGTTCGGCGTTGGTCGCGAATGCGGCCTTAGTCCCGGACGCGTCGACCTGCACCGAATGATCGATCACCAGATCGACCGGCTGCAGTGGATTGATAGTCGCGGGATCGCCGCCGAGACGCTTGATCGCATCGCGCATCACTGCGAGATCTGCCACGACCGGCACGCCGGTGAAGTCCTGCAACAACACGCGCGCCGGCATGAACGAGACCTCGCTCTCGCCGCCCTTGCCATTGAATTTTGCGACCGCCTCGATCTGATCCGCGGTTACGACGCCGCCGTCCTCGCGCCGCAGCACGTTTTCCAGCATCACGCGAATGGAGAACGGCAGGCGCGCGATCGCGTAGCCGCGTTTTTCGAGGGTCTCCAGTTTGAAGATGGTGTAGTCGGTCGAGCCGACCTTGAGAGTAGTACGCGCGCCGAAACTATTGCTCGCCATGAGATCGCCGATTCCTTTCCGCGAAGGATTTCGAGTGAAGTTCGCGCCGTCATCGGGCGCGAACAATTTTGTGATTCAACCCAACAATAGCGCGCGCACGATTCTGGTTAAACGGCTGGGCGAGAACGGAGCAGACTCGCTATCGGAGGGTCGCGGGACGCGCACGCATCGGCGCCGGTCCCGGCAGGCCGTCGAAGACCAGCGCGCGGCCATCCGAGTGAAAGCGCATCGCGGCGAGCAGTCCCACCCGCGAGGATTCCAACGCTGGCACCTCATCGATAGTGTCGATGCGCAACTTACCACGCGTGGCCATCAGAGCTGCCGCCGCGGCCGAGAAGCTTTCGTCGTCGAGCGGCTCGCCATTCTTGTCGATCGAGGGTGCGGTCACGATCGCATGACTCACGAGCGCGAGGATCAACCTTCCGCCACGAATCACCACCACGTTCGCGGCCTCGCGCGCGACGCCGCATCCTTTAAGGACGGCGCCGTACGGATTTGCGGGATCGATGGCGCCCATCGCCACCGGCTTTTCGCGCGCCGGATTCGCTCCGCGCATCGCACGCAACATCTCGACCGCCTCCGGCAGCGCATACTGCTCACCCGAGAGCGAATGAACGAACCATCCGCGGCGAATCGTTCCGCCATATTCGAGCCGGCGCAGCGCGAACTGAATTTCTGACCAGGGCAGGTTGATGGACTCGAGCGCCATCATCTCGCGCGCGACGATACCGTGGCGATGAAGCAACAACATCGCGATCTCACGCGGGCGATCGTTCTCGCTGTGCGGCTCACTCTTGGGAGCCACCAGCGCGGACCAACGGCCCGAGATGCTCGATTTGAGCCGCGCCCGCATGGCCGCATCGCGCCGCGTGCCACCAGGAGTTGCGGTGACGTCGACCAGTCGCGCGGCATCAGGTGCGGAAGTGAACATCCTCAGCGGTGCGAAGCTATCGTTTGAGACGCGGCCGCGCGCGGCCAGCTTCCACAAAGCGGCCAGCGCGTCGCGTTCGGAAACCTCCGCGCGATCGGCAACCTGATCGAGGTATTGCGCGCCGCCGGCGCTCAACGCGCCCCAGATCGACAGCTCCTTCGCATCGGTGGACGGCTCTGGGGTCGCGGGTTGGAAAAGAAATCGTTCGTGGCGATTTACGAAGGCGACCTTGGCCGGCAAGTCAGGAATTTCATCTTCAGGCGGCAACGCCACCCAGGCGAATTGTCCGCCAAGGCACAGAAGGTCGAGTAGCTCGGGGCGATAGCCGGGAACTCGCGCGGGCAGAATCGAGCGCTCCCATATCTCGGGCGCGAAAGTCAGGCCGGAAAGCTGGTCGAGCACCGCGGCGAGGCCGCCCTGCCCTTCTTCCAAATCGGCGCCGGCGAGGTGATGCCATCGAATCAGGAACGCGGCGTAATCCTGATCCGCGCACGGCTCGATCTCGGCGCGAACTTTAGCCAGCGTCTCGCGATGAACCCGCTGCAGCACATAGCGATCGCACCATTGCTGCACGCTGCCTGAGGTGAAATGCCCGCGGAAGACTGCGCCCGAGGCTTCCAGTCGCGTCAGCGCGCCGGTGATTTCCGAATCCGTCATGTGAAGACGCCGCGCCATCTCTTTCGGCGTCGCAGGACCTGAGGTCTTGAACGCGCGTCGAACGATCTCGTCGCGCGAGGCATCCGGGTCCGGTCTTTCGGCAACCGCACCCTCGCCGCTCAGCGAGGCTTCGGGGTACGCGCTCATATAAAAAGGAGCATCTTCGAAAGTCACGAGGAGCTCAGGCGCGATCGATGTAGGGCGCAGCGCGACGATGCGGCCTTCGCGGCGCAGCTCATCCAGGATCGCGTCGCCATCGCCGCGCACACGCTCCGCGACGTCGTCAATTGACAGCCCACCGTGCGTACGGATGATTTCGCATAGCTCATCGGGCGTGCGCGCGCGCCGATTCGGCGCCGTGCTGGTGATTTCAGCAATGACGCCCTCGATTGCCTCGCGCGAGAGCATCTCGGACAAATCTTCCGAGCGCAGCACGTCTTCGGCCATCCCGCGATTCATCTGCACCGTGCGCGAGCGGCGATTGGCGCGCTCGCCGTCGTCGAGGAACGAGTAGTCCCAGGCGAGCAACAATCGATGCGCAAAGACGGAAGGCGCAATCGAATCGACCGCGTGCGCGCGAATCGAGCCGTCCTCGAGGCCGCGCAGGACCGCTTCCATCCGCGCCGCATCGGTCGATTCTTCCAGGCATTCGCGAATCGTCTCGGTCAGGATGTAGTGGTCGGGCAGTTCGATCGCAGGCGGGCGGTTCTCGAAGCACGCCTGCTGGCCGGGAAAAATCGCCGCGAGCAATTCCTGCGAACGCAGGCGTTGAAGATACGGCGGAATCCGGTCGCCCTTGTTGGAGCGCATGATGGCGAGGGCGCGGCTGGCAACGTGACGAAAGCGGGTCTCGAACATCGGCGCGTTGAGCAGCGCCTGCGTGAGCACGTTGCGCGCGTTGCGCGAGGTGACCATGTGCAAAATATCTTCGAGCGGAAAACTATGCTTGGCGTTGAGGGCGAGCAGGCACGCGTCGTCGATCGCGGAAGCCTGGATTTCGAAATCGAAGCTCTGGCAGAGCTTTTTGCGAATCGCCAGCCCGAGCCCGCGGTTGAAGCGAATTCCGAAGGGTGCGTGGATGACGATTTGTGTCCCGCCGAGGCCATCGAAGAAGCGCTCGACCACGATGTTGTGCTCGTCCGGAACCACCCCCAGCGCGGCGACGCCACGACGCACATAATCCACCGCCTGACGCGCCGACCCTTCGTCGAGCATGCATTCGGTTTCGAGAAACGCTCTCGCGCTGGCCTCGCCCTCGCGCGCGAGCCGGGCGGCGATTTCGCGCCGCAAGTCGCAATCCTCGGCGGACAATCCCCACGAGCGTCCCGCGGCTTCGGTTTGCCAGAACGGCAACGAGGGCGCCATTCCGGGGGCCGGCTCGACCATCAGACGCCCGCGTGAGATGCGCCGAATCTCCCACGGCATCGAACCGAGGGAAAAAATATCGCCGCGCACCGACTCTTGCGCGAAATCTTCCTCGACGTCGCCGATCTTGCGGCCCTGCGACTCGATGACGACGTCGTAGTTGCCATTCTCAGGAATGGTGCCGCCCGAGGTGATCGCCGCCATGCGCGCGCCACGTTTTGCGGTTATGCGGCCGCGCCGCGGGTCATAAAAAATCTTCGGCGCCGCACCATAGATGCGTTCGTTCAACTCCGACGCCATCTGCTTGAGGAGTTGACGAAAGGTGTCTTCGCTGAGATCGGCGAAGTTGTAGGCGCTGCGCAAGATACCCAGCAGCTCGTGCTCGCCGACGCCAGTTTCGCCCTCTTCGGCCGCGATCGCGACGATTTGCTGCGCGACCACATCGATGCATCCGGTTGGAATTTCCACTTCATCGAGGCGTCCGGCGCGAATCGCGCGCACCGCAGCGCCACATTCGAGGAGGTCGTCGAGCGTCATCGCGAAGAAGCGTCCCTTCGGCGTCGCACCGAGGCTATGCCCGGAGCGTCCGACGCGCTGGATCGCTGCCGAAATCGATTTAGGAGTGTCAACCTGGCAGACGAGTTCAACCGCGCCCACGTCGATGCCGAGTTCGAGTGATGCGGTGGCGACGATGGCCTTCAACTCGCCGCGCTTGAGGCGCTGCTCGGCGTCGAGGCGCTCCTTGCGCGCGAGGCTGCCGTGATGCGCCATGACCGCGTCCTTGCCGAGGCGCTTCTGCAGATTGATCGCGACCCGTTCCGCGGCGCGACGACTCAGCGTGAAGACCAGCGTCGTGCGATGCTCGCCGATCAGCCTGGCGAGCTCGTCATACATCGCTTCCCAATGCGGATGGGTCGCGAGCGGGCCCAACTCCGGACCCGGAGTTAGCACGCGCAAGTCCATGTGACGCGCGCGATCATCGGCGCGCACGATCTTGATGGGACGTGGCGTTCGAACGCCCTCGCGCGAAACTTCCGCTCCGGCGAGGAACTCGGCCAGCCGCTCGATCGGATTAAGCGTCGCGGAAAGGCCGATGCGCGTGGGTCGCGGCGCGCCGGTCGCCATCACCATCCGCTCGAGACGCTCCAGCGTGAGCATCAGATGAGCGCCGCGTTTGTTACCGGCAATCGCGTGCAACTCATCGACGATGACGTGCCGCACCGACTTGAGCTTGTCGCGAAACCGCGCCGAGGTCAGCAGGATGAACAGTGACTCGGGCGTGGTGACGAGGATATGCGGCGGACGCCGCAACATCGCGCTGCGCTCATTGGCAGGCGTATCACCGGTGCGCAGGCCGGCGCGAATGTCGGCGATCTTGATCCCGCTCGCGCGCGCGACCTCGCCGGCGCCGTCCAGCGGCTCCTCGAGGTTGAGGCGGATATCGTTGGCCAGCGCCTTCAGCGGGGAGACATACAGAACCGAGACCTCATCACGAAGCGCGCCCTGCTCGGCCTCGACAACGAGACGATTGATCGCCCACATGAATGCCGCGAGTGTTTTGCCGCTGCCGGTTGGTGCACACAAGAGCACGTCGTGACTCGGTTCGCGGTTCGCATCGGCCCCAGTGGCATCCGCAATGACGGGCCATCCGAGCTCCTGGGCGCGCGAGGGCGCGGTGAAGCGACGCTCGAACCAGGTACGGACGACCGGATGAAAGCGCTCGAGGATGGAGGGCATCGAAGAGTTATAGCACGATGGCGGAATTCGCGAAGAATTTCGGCAGTCGCCCGAGACGGCCGGGCGTCCCTTCTGCACATTGGCAGGCAGGCATCGAACGATATAACTACGCAGCGGCTGAAGCAGCCAATCAGGTGGGAGGGCGGACTTCCGCGACAGCTACGTCATCGAGGCTCGGATGCCGGCATCCTTGAGCGCGGCCAGCGCCCTCGTCAGGTCGGTTTCGCGTTGCAACACGATGGCAGCGGCTCCGTCGCCGAATCGTCCTGCACCGCGAATCTTGATTGAGTAGCCGTGGAGCGCAACTAATGCCTTTTGGATTTCGAAGTCGACCTCGAAGCTGGGGGCATCAGGCCTGGGCGGCTGGAGCAAAATTCGCATGGTGGCCACCTCGGAGTCTTGTCAGGGAGATTGTAACCCATTCACGCATAACGCCAAGAACAAAACATGACACTTGACGAGAAAAACATGCAAAATTATTCAGGATGTCAATTCCGTGACATTTTCGCCTCGAAGCTGGTCATCGCCCACCCGACGACCGGTTACGAGGCGCCGCGGCCTCCTCGCAACTATCAAGCGTCTACGACGCTTCACTAGTTGTTAAGCGAAACCTGAGTCTAACGACGCGTCGAAGTTAAGTCCAATGATTTTTCTGTGATGGCTAAGGACGCACGTCGCGGACCAAATCTGCTTGCCAATGGATGCGGTTGCCCGTTCCCAATATTACGCAACCGGAGGTTGATCGATTAGGAATTCGTGCTTTCAAACAACCTGCGGAGCCGAGTCCATAACTCAGTATTCGTTAGCAGGTTGGTGCTGTCAGCAAATTGATCGATGGAACCTCTGGGTCCTACTTTGGCGTAAATGTTTCGGATTGATTCGTCCCTAATCTCATCCACGATCGCCTTGGCAAAGCGCCCGGCGCACGCCCGGAATGAACTGCGACATCGCGCACAGAGCTATTTCGGAGCATCGGGGATCAGCTTGAGGCGGCCCTGCTTAGCGGCGGGCGCGGTGCCCTTGTCCTTGCGCATCCCGCGCGTGCGCATCCCCAGGATGCTGGTCTCGGGCGGCTTTTGACGTTCCATCCGCTCGCGATTGGCGCGGATAGCGCCGGTGCCCGCAGAGCCCGGCGGTAGGCTGGGAGGTTGCGGGGCGCGCTCGGTACCCATCGATTGCCCGAAGACCTTGCGCTCGAGCTTCTTGATGCGATCGCGGAGTTCCGCCGCCCGTTCGTATTCGAGCCCGTCGGCAGCCTCCATCATCTGACGGCGCAAGTCGGTGATGCGATCCGAAAGCTCATGCGCCGGAAAATCGTCTTCTTTCGAGGGCTTGCTGTCACCGATCTCCGGCACCACCGCCCATTCGGGCGAGTACATCTCGACCAACGACGCATCGATAGCCTTGCTGATGCTCGCGGGCGTGATGTGGTGCTCCTCATTATAGGCGAGCTGCTTGGCGCGGCGGCGGTAGGTTTCGTCGATGGCGAACTTCATCGAATCGGTCATCTTGTCGCCATACATGATGACCTTGCCGTTGATATGGCGGGCCGCGCGCCCGATGGTCTGGATCAGGGAGCGCGGCGAGCGCAAATAGCCTTCCTTATCGGCGTCGAGGATCGCGACCAGCGAGACCTCGGGCAAATCGAGTCCCTCGCGCAACAGGTTGATGCCTACCAGCACATCGAAGTCGCCGCGGCGCAGTCCACGAATTATCTCGACCCGCTCGATCGTCTCGATATCGGCATGCAGATAGCGCACGCGCACGCCAAGGTCGTGGTAGTAGTCGGTAAGATCCTCGGCCATTTTCTTGGTGAGGCAGGTCACCAGCACGCGCTCGTTCACTTCGACGCGCTTGCGAATCTCATCGAGCAAATCGTCGACCTGAGTGCCGGCCTTGCGCACTTCGATCTCGGGATCGATAAGGCCAGTTGGGCGAATGAGCTGCTCAACGACCAAGCCCTCAGACTTCTTGAGCTCCCAGTCGCCGGGCGTCGCGGAGACGTAGACGGCCTGCTTGATGGTCTGTTCCCATTCCTCGAAGTTGAGCGGCCGATTGTCGAGCGCAGACGGGAGACGGAAGCCGAAATCCACCAGCGTCTGTTTGCGCGAGCGGTCGCCTCGGTACATCCCGCCGATCTGCGGAATGGTGACGTGGCTTTCATCGATGAAGAACAGGGAGTTCTTGGGGAAGTAATCCAATAGCGTCGGGGGCGCCTGTCCCGGCATGCGTCCAGTCAAATGGCGCGAGTAGTTTTCGATGCCCGGGCAGAAGCCCATTTCGGCGAGCAGTTCCAGATCGTACATGGTGCGCTGTTCGAGGCGCTGGGCTTCCAGCAATTTGTTCTCAGAGCGAAACAGCTCGAGGCGCTCCTTCAACTCCTCGCGGATATTCTTGACCGCGACTTCCATTCGATCTGAGGTCGTCACGTAATGTGAGGCGGGATAGACGCACACGGTCGAGAGCTTGCGGATGACCTTTCCTCGCAACGGATCGATCTCATAAAGCGCCTCGATCTCATCGCCGAAGAACTCGATACGGACCGCCCTGCTCTCTTCGTATGCGGGGAACACCTCGATCGTGTCGCCGCGCACCCTGAACGTTCCGCGATGGAAATCGTAGTCGTTGCGCTGATACGCGATATCAACCAGCTTGCGCAGCACCTTGTCGCGATCGATGCGCTGGCCTTCCTCGACGAACAGCACCATCTCGAAATAAACCTCGGGCTCACCGAGGCCATAAATGCATGAGACCGACGCGACGATCAGGACATCGTTGCGTTCGAGCAGTGCCTTGGTCGCTGAATGCCGCAGCTTGTCGATCTCATCATTGATGCTGGCGTCCTTCTCGATGAAGGTGTCGGTCGAAGGAACATACGCCTCGGGCTGATAATAGTCGTAGTACGAGACGAAGTAGCGGACCGCATTTTCAGGGAAGAGGCTCTTGAACTCATTGTAAAGTTGCGCGGCGAGGGTCTTGTTGGGCGCCATCACGAGGGTCGGCCGATTCACCCGCGAAATCACATTCGCCATGGTGAAGGTTTTCCCCGAACCGGTTACGCCAAGGAGAACCTGATGCTGCAAGTTCTCATTGAGATGATGAACCAGTGCTTCAATCGCCGCCGGCTGATCGCCCTCAGGGCGATAGCTCGAGACCAGTTTGAAGCTTCCTTCTTTACCGCGCGCCAATGACAGCATGATAAGGAAAGATTATAGCCACCTGGCGCCTCTGCGTCTCCACTGCGGCGAATAGCGACCGGAGGAAGCCCGGAACCCGCGTCATCACGCTTGCGAGGAAGATGATTAGCGACTAAGCATAAGCGCGAAAATGGGGCATCGGACCCTGAAAACTCAAAAATCCTTGCTGGCCGTACAGTCATTAAGATTGTTACGGGATGTTGAAGTCTTGACCCGTGACCGTTATATTTCCGGCAATTAGTTTCAAAATGCGATGTGCGGATAATGCACGCGGCGGTTAGTCCCACCAGCCGAACTGAACCTGATGAGGAGAGCTCATGAGACCTAAGTCCTGGATACTCAAAGGATTAGCCGCAGTTGCCGGATTGGCATTTTGCGCAGGCGCCTTGGCCGGCTGCACCTTGGGCGGCCGCGAATGGGGTGGATGTGCCGCAGTCGGCGCTGGCCTCGGTGCAGGCGCGGGCGCGGCTTCCGGCATTGTCATCTACGACAATAGCCGCAAGGGTCCCCCCAACAGCAGCGGCAAGGCCTGGACGGGTGCAGGCGGTGCAGTTGCCGGCGCTCTGATCGGCGGCCTGGCCGGGCATTTCGTCTGCGATCCGTTGGTGCCGCCGCCACCGCCGCCTCCTCCACCGCCACCACCTCCTCCGCCACCACCGCCGCCTCCTCCGCCTCCGGCCAAGCATGAGAAGCTGGTGCTGCGCGGAGTACATTTCGACTTCAACAAGTCGAAGATCCGCCCCGGTGACGCGGCGATCCTCGATGAGGCGGTCGGAATTCTCCAGGCGCATCCGGACGTGAACATCTACGTCGACGGTTATTGCGACGCGATCGGCAGCGAGGAATACAACCTCAAGCTATCGCAGCGCCGGGCCGATGCGGTGGCCAAGTATCTCGAAGATCACGGCATCGTGGCCTCGCGACTGATTCCGCGTGGCTTCGGCAAGACCAACTTCGTCGCCTCGAATGATACCGACGAAGGTCGCGCACAGAATCGGCGCGTCGAATTGGTGCCGACCGACTGATTTGGAAAGCGTTTCCCGCGGCAGGCAGCGGTCCATCGCGGACCGCTGCCTCGCGGAGTTTCCCGCAAAACTCACGCACCTGATTTACAGGGGCTGTGGCCGAATGGTCATGGCCCCTTTTTTTCTTCCTCGATGTCGGCAGCGCCAGCGGTTCCATCGAGGCTACGGCGCAATTTTTATTTAATTAATAATGCCGCCTTAACCGAAAGGCCTTCCGATAAAAGTCCCCCGGAGTAAGCTTGCGGCGCGACAGTCAGACCTTCGTCCAGCGGTTGGACCCGAAGAAGGTATTTGTCGGGCCATTTTTCTAAGCGGAGCTGACCGATTGAAAATTTCTCTAACAAATCCGGAGGAAACAGCGATTCAATGAAACTTCGACCGCCTCGATCGATCCGAAACTTCAATCTCGTTGCCTGTCTGGCGTTTGGCGTCAGCGCCGCCATCTCAGGATGCTCCACCCAAGCGCCGCCGCCGCGACAATGGGGCATGTGCGGCCTCGCCGGCGGTGTGGTAGGCACCGCGGCTGGAGCCGGCGCCGGACTTGGAATCGCATTTGGAAACAATTCTCATCCGAATACCGACCAAATAGCCGCTCCCACTGCGGGTGGTGCTGTGATCGGCGGAATTATCGGCGCTGTGGTGGGTCACGAGATCTGCGATCCGCTGATTCCGCCTCCGCCACCGCCACCAGTGGTCGCAGTAGCGCCAACGCCGCTTCCGCCTCCGGCCCCGGCGCCGGTCAAGCATGAGAAGCTGGTGCTGCGAGGCGTGCATTTCGATTTCAATAAATCGAAGGTTCGTCCCGGCGACGCAGCGATCCTCGACGAGGCCGTCGAGATCCTCAAAGCACATCCGGACGTGAACATTTACGTCGATGGATATTGCGATGCGATCGGCAGCGCGGAATACAACCTTAAGCTATCCCAGCGCCGCGCCGACGCCGTGGCTCAGTATCTCGAAGACCACGGCATCGCGGCCTCACGATTGATTCCGCGTGGTTTCGGCAAGACCGACTTCGTCGCCTCGAATGACACCGACGAAGGTCGCGCACAAAATCGGCGCGTCGAATTGGTGCCGACCGAGTAAGCGCTTCCGTGTGAGCGGCGGCGGTCCATCATGGGGCCGCCGCCGCGTCACTCCGATGCGTCGCTTTGACGCCAAAAATGACGCATCGCAGGTCTTAACACCGGAAAATCCGGTGATATAATTCGCGGCCATGATGGGGATCAAAATCGGAACTATTGGCAAATCATTCGGATTAATCTCGATCACTGCATTAGTCATCGCTCTGGCCTCCCGGCCCGCGCTTAGCGCGGAGCAAACCAGCGATGGTGCCAAACCCGCAAACGTCTCGTTTACGGTTCCCGATGCGCAGCCCTCTCCAGCCGCTACGAAAACTCTCCGCACCAAGGTCAAGGCGGCGCTGCAGAAGGTCAATCCGATGCGCCTGCTGCGCGATAAGGAATTCAAAAAAGCGGCCGCGCTGTTTCCCTCCTTCTGCAAGGACTGGGAGCGCAAGCTTCATGATCGCGAGGTGAACAACCAGAGTCACATCGCATGGCAAATGAAGGATGGATGGGAAACCGGCACCTACACCGGGTACAGCCCAGTCCAGCAGTGCGAATGCCATCAGTCGACCGACGGCTACTCGATCGGCAAGGTCAAGTACGACGAGTTCAAGTATTACATCGTCGGCAAGACCCCCGATGAGGCGAAGCACGCCACGCCGAAGGTCACCGACGACACCGCCACCACCGAGCTGTTCCGATGGGACAAGAACGCGTGGTTCTACTAGATCGCTGACGAAACCAGGATCGCATCAGAGCCGGTGAAGCATAGCTTCATCGGCTTTTGTTTGGTGATGGCCCCAGCCCGAGCGGCCCATCGACCTTACCGACAATACGTCGATAAGTTCATTAGTGGGTTTGTTTTTGCACTTTCGGCAGGTCCGATCGAAGCATCTGTTGCCCGGTTTCTCTGCCTCTAATGCGGTAAATGTCATGAATTTAGATGAAGAGCCAAAATCGGAAATCCTTTATTTTCAGGTACTTGGTGGCTTCGTTTGGTAATTTCGCATCTCGTGCGAGGCTCCCCAAAACGACTACGGCACCCTCCAAGGGGTGCCGCATCATCATGATAGCACACTCTGACTGCCCGCGAACCCCGCCTACCCGCTCCAATGTTTGGAGCTCGATGACGTTGCCCTCCGAGGCGCAGCGCGCAGGATGACCTTTCGACGATGTCGAAAGGTCAATTCAACTCCTTGCTGCTATACCCCAGGATGCGGCGGGCGACGATCAGCAAATTGATCTGCTGCGTCCCCTCGAAGATGTCGTTGATCTTTGCATCGCGCATCCACTTCTCGAGCAGGTACTGACGCGAATATCCCAACGGCCCGAGCAGCTCGACCGCCTTCTGCGTAATCAGCGTCACCGCGAGGCCGGCCTTCGCCTTCGCCATCGAGGCCTCGAGGTTGTTGTGCTTGCCAACGTCCATCATCCACGCGGCGCGCCAGGTCAAAAGCCGCGCCGCCTTAAGCTGCACTTCCATCTCCATGAAGTCGCGCTCGAGCGCGGTCAAGCGCCGCGGCGAGATCCCATAGCGCACCGGAATATTTTCCTGCTTGAGAAAGTCGCGCACGAAGTCGAGCGCCGCGCGCCCGACGCCAATCGCCATCGCGGCGACGATCGGCCGGGTCGCATCGAAGGTCGCCATCACATCTTTGAAGCCGCCTTCCTTGCGGACTTCAGGACTTCCCAACAAATGGTCCTTGGGTATGTGGCAGTTGTCGAACACGATCGCGGCGGTATCGGACGCGCGGATGCCGAGCTTGTTCTCAACTCGCACCACCGTCATCCCCGGCGTGCCATGCTCGACGACGAACGGCTTGATGCCGGGACGTCCCGCGCTCTTGTCGACGGTGGCCCATACCACGATGAAGCCTTCCGACTTCGCGGCGCGGTCGCCACCGGTGCAGAAAATCTTGGTGCCGTTCAGCACGTAGTCATCGCCCTCGCGGGTGGCGGTCGTCGTGACTTGCGATGAATCGGAACCGAAGCCCGGCTCGGTGATTGCCATCGCGCCCCACTTTGGCGCGCCGCTACGAAAGCGCGACAGGAAGCGCTCTTTCTGTTCCGGCGTTCCCGCCGCCATCACCGCCGCGCCGCCGAGGCCCGCATTGGGCGTGGCGAGAAACAGGCCGGCGTCACCCCAACACAACTCCTCGGTGGTGATGACCGTATAGAGGTTGCGCATCGGGCTGCGCGCGGGGGCCTTTTCCTCGCCTTCTTTTGGTTCCTTCTTCTTCGCGACATCCAATGACGACTCGGCCATCGCGTTGGCGGCCCACATGGTCTGGAAATACTGCTCGGGCTCCTCGTGCTCCTTCTCGTCATATTCGCGCGAGATGGGACGCATCACCCCATTGGCGACCATATGAAACATTTTCACGCGCTTGGCGACTGACGGTTCGATTTCAAAATCGATCATGTTTGATGCTCCTGCGTCGGTGATGGAAAGTTAGACCGTTGCGATACCCTCGAGGGCCGCCAAACCGCGCGCATTGCGCAGCCACAGTTCGACCGGATGCTCACGGATGTAGCCGTGACCGCCCAGCACCTGCACCGCGTTGTCAGTGATCTTCAGCACGCTGTTGGCGACATAGTTCTTCGCCAGGTAGCTCGATGCGAGCGCATCCTCGCCGCGATCGAGTTCCCACGCCGCTTCCCATACCAGCAGGCGCGAGGCATCGACCTCGATCGCCATCTCGGCGAGCATAAACGCGATCGCCTGCTTCTGCGCGATGGCGGCGCCGAATGCGCGCCGCTCCTTCGCGTACTCACGCGCATAGTCATAAGCCGCGCGCGCCATCCCGACCGCCATCGCCGCGAGCGCGACCCGCGTCTCGCTCATGATGCGCGAGAAGTTGATACCACCCTCGCCACCGAGCCGCGCCTCGGGACCGATTTTGCAATCCTTGAATTCGAGACCATAGGTCGCAAGCGCCTTGAAGCCCATGTTTTTCTCGCGCTCCGAGATCGTCAGACCGGGAGCACTGCGCGGAACGATGAAACCCTCGACGCCTTTGTATCCGGCATTCGGATCCGACGACGCATAAACGAGGAGCGAATCCGCATCCGCCGCGAGCGGCACGAAGCATTTGCTCCCGGTAAGCACCAGTCCCGCTCCCTCGCGACGAACCGAGGTGGCGAGCATCGTGGTGTCGAAATCAAAACGCGGCTCAATCAGCGCCGCCGTCGCCGGGACGAATTTGGGCGCGGCAAATTGCTTCAGGTAGCGCTCGCGTTGCTCCTCGGTGCCGGCCTCGAGAATCGGAAATGCGAACAGCCGCGGCGCCAGCGCATGCGTCGCAATCGCCATATCGCCGTAACCGAGTTCCTCGGCGATGACCGCGCCGGTGACGGCCGAGCGCGTGTCGCCCGCGCCGCCGAACTTCTCCGGAATCGCGCTCTGCACCACTCCGAGTTCCCATAGCTTCCCGATGAGGTCGGCGGGGACCTTGCCGTCCTCGTCGGCCTCGCGCGCGGCGGGGCGCATCTGTTCGATAGCGAACGCGCCGACGGTGTCGCGAATCATGTGTTGTTCTTCGGACAATTCAAAATCGATCATGGGGAGCGTCAGGTCTCCATCTTTTACGATAAGTGAATGATTTCGCCGCGTGGGGAGGCGCAGGAGCGAGCAACCTTACAAGCATAAGGTTAGCTGGAATTCGGGCCGGTGTGGAGAGCGTCGAAGTCGATGGCGAGGTCGCTAATTGTTGACTTCGCGCGCCATCTTCCTCCGCGCCGATTCGTACGCCGTTTCGACGATCCGTTGGACCGCAATCCCGGCCTCGAACGATGGATCTGGAGTCGTCTCGCCGCGCAGCGCCGCGAGGAAGGCCGCGTCCTCCAGCGCATATGGGAGTCCCAGGATATCGCGCAGCGGAGCGAGGTAAGGACGCTCCTTCAGAATGATTTCCTCGAAGCGCATCATCAGTTCGGCTTTCTCAATCCGCTGGGCAGACCCGTCCGTTCGCTCCAGGTGAATGGATTCCCCAACATCGTCATCGACTGCGATCATCAGGTTCTCGCACAGGATTTCCATGCGCCGATTCGACGGACGTTGCGACAGGTTGTGCCATATCGAGGTGAGCTGGCCATGAAAGCCGCGCGCGAATTCGAACTGTATCAGGCCGACATCCTCGATCCCCGATGCGCCATTCAGATTACGGGTTACGCAGTGGAGTCTCGCAATGGGACCGAACAGCCAGGTGAACATATCGATATCGTGCACGCTATGTTCGGCCAATGCGCCACCGGCAGTGAGCAACGGATCGTTGCGCCATAGGCTCGGATGGGCGCCGCGGATCGGGAACTGCTGATCATCGCGCATCGTGATCGCGAGGATCCTGCCGGCCGCCGGATCGTTCGCCAGCGCGCCGGCCACCGTATAAATGGCCGAGAAGCGCATCACCAGGCCGACTTGCCCGACGCCGCCCGCACGACCAATCGCGGCTTGCATTTCCACGGCATCGGCCGAATTCATCGCAAGCGGCTTCTCGCAGAAGACGTGCTTCCCGGCTTGCGCGGCTGCGCTGCACATCTCACGATGCGTCGCGGTCGGGGTGCAGATAAAGACAGCGTTGATAGTGGGGTCATCGACGAGTTCGTGAAGCGAGGCAACCGACTTCGCGCCCGGCCATCGCTCGGCGAGCTTTTCCGCCGCGGCGCGCGAGTGGTCGTAGACGCATTCGACGCGGACTCCACCGGCGGTGCGGTCGGCGATCAGCCGCAACATCTTCGAATGAACCTGGCCGATGAAACCGGCGCCAATCAGCCCAATGTTGATTTGTCCTTTCAAGGGCACAGCCATCAGGATTTGTTGTTGTTCTCGGCTTCCGCTCGTTCGCGACGAAGCCGCTCGCGTTCGCGCTCGCGATGGTAGCGCCTGAGATCTTCCTCGACGCGCGAGGGCGGCGGCACCGGCTTGCGCACCTTGCGCATCACGTCGCCGGGTTTCGTTTTGGTCGGTTTCTTTTTCACCGCAGGATCTCTTCGAGCTTGGCAATCAGCGGAGGAAGATCGTGATTGAGAATTTGCCAGAGCACATCGAAATCTACGAGATCGTAACCGTGTATCAATCGGTTTCGAAGTCCGATGATCTTTGGCCACGGTATTTCAGGGTACGCCTCGCGGTCTTCTTTGCTCGTCCTGCTCGCAGCCTCGCCAACTATCTCGAGGAGCCTGACGAGAGCGAGATTCAGCTTGCGATCGGTGTCGAGATCCGAGCGCGTTTTCCCGGCGATCAGCGTTAGTGCCTCGCGGGCATGATCAAGCATGTGACGGAGTCGCACCGCGCTCTCATGGCGCGACATACTGAACCTCCGCCTCAGCGAGGACCCGATCCCGAAAGTACTTGCTCAAAAATCCGGCGGTGTTGAGATCGACTTTCCGTCCCAGGATTTCCGAAAGTTCGATTTCCATCCCGAAGAAATCGAGCCCGGGAGTGCATCCGGGTTCGAATTCAACCAAGACATCGATGTCGCTGTCGGGACGAAAATCGTCGCGCAGGACCGAACCGAACAGCGCGAGCCTGCGGACATGATGACGCCGACAGAAATCGTTCACCCTCTCTTGCGGAATCGCGATGCGCGCACTGCTCATTGTTTTATGACCGCCTGGCCAGAATATCTCACCGGGCTATGCCGATGAAGCTGAGTTGCAGACCCGAGGATCCGTTTGCGCGGCGCGAGAAGAAGCGGTCGTTGGCGCATTTGGTGCACGGGCCGACGTTAATGATCGATTCGCCGGGCAATCCCGCGCGCATCAATTGATCGGTCACGATCGCGCGCAGATCGAGGTGCGATTTTCCCGGTCGGCCGGGACGCGCATGGCGATCGGAACCCGCAACCTCGCGCGCGAAACGATGCGCCAGCTCCTCATCCACCTCGAAGCAGCACTGTCCGATCGATGGACCCAACGCCGCGCGAATCTCATGCGACCTCGCACCAATGCGCTCCATCGCGCGCACGCCTTCCACCGCGATGCCTGCGATGATGCCGCGCCACCCGGCATGGATCGCACCGATGATCTCGCCGCGCGCATCCGTCATCAGAATCGGCACGCAATCCGCGCTCGCGACCGCCAGCAAGATACCCGGCTCTGCCGTCACCATGCCGTCGCCTTCCCGCTTCACTTCAAGGTCCTCGCGGATCACGATACGAACCGAATTGCCATGCACCTGATGGCATCTCGCTATGGGCGCGTCGCCGATGACCGCGCGCAATCGGCGCCAGTTCTCATCGACATGCGCGCTATCGTCGCCGACCCAATAACCGAGGTTGAGGCTTTCGAAGGGCCCGGTACTCACGCCACCGAGGCGGCCAAGGAAACCGTGCGCGAGCCTCGGCTCATCCCACGCGGTGAGAATCGGTATTGATGATGTGGATGAGGCTTTCACGCGGGCTGTTCGGCGAATCGTGGATGCCGTATAATCCACTCCTTTAGACTTTGAGGTTTATGCAGTCCATGGACGGCTATCAATACCTGATTCAGCGCAACAAGCTGATGATTCAATTGGAGGACGATCTCTCCAAATTGAAGGATCTGCCCGACCCCGAGCGCGAGAAGGAAACTAAGCGCCTGCAAACGAAGTTCGACTTCGCACTGGCCGATTTATATGCGAAGGTCGCCGACGAATTTCCCGGCGAACGCAAAAAGAAAGCGCGCCCGATTTCCGATCCTCGCTAGGTCCAGCGCCGCTTGCAGGGTTCCATCAACATCATCGGCGCCCGTACTCACAATCTCAAAAATGTCTCGCTCGAAATTCCCCGCGGTAAGCTGACCGTCGTCACCGGCGTGTCGGGGTCGGGCAAGTCGAGCCTCGTCTTCGATACCCTTTATGCCGAGGGTCAGCGGCGCTACGTGCAGTCGCTTTCCACCTATGCGCGGATGTTCCTGGCGCGGATGGAGCGGCCCGACGTCGACGCGATTTCCGACATCCCGCCCGCGCTCGCGCTGCGCCAGAAGAACACCATCAAGAACGCCCGCTCGACGGTCGGCACCGTGACCGAGATCAATGACTACATCCGGCTGCTTTTTGCGACGGTCGGTAAGACCGTGTGCCCGACCTGCGGCAACGAGGTCACCCGCGACTCGGTCGAGGCCGCCGGACGTAAGGTGCTCGCGACTCCCGGAATGTACATTTTCACCGCGCCGTTCGAGATGGGCTCGCGCTCGCCCTTCGAGGCGGCCAACTGGCTCATCGCCAATGGATACCATCGGGTGTTCGAGGGCGGCGCGGTGGTCGAAACGGCGGAGTTCGCTGAGCATCTGAAAAATGGCGGCGCATCGCGCGTCACGCCCCTCGATGCCGTCCTCGATCGCGTATCGGTGACCGGCGAGGGCGACGCCGAACGCGTGCGCGAGGCGTTGGAGAAATCATTTTACCTTGGCGGCGGACGCGCGCGCGTCGTTCGCGCCGAGCGTCGCGATGGTGTGGTCGCCGAGGTAGATGCGATCGCGCTGGATCGCCGCTTCAATTGCTCGCGATGCGGCACACCATTTCCCGAGCCAAGTCCCGCGCTGTTTTCTTCCAACAGCCCAATCGGCGCGTGTCCCGAATGCGAGGGTTTCGGGCGCACCGTCGAGCTCGACCTCGAAAAAGTCATCCCGAATCCCAATCTCTCGATTCGCCAGGGACTCATCGCGCCATGGCGCACGCCCGCGTACCACGAGATGAGCGAGTGGATGATCAAGCTGGCGCGCAAGCGAAAGATTCGCACCGCGGTCTCGTTTCGCGAGATGACCGACGAGGAGCGCCACTGGCTGATCGAAGGCGAACCGCGCCCGCCCGAGGCGGTGGTCGAGGGCGACAAGCGCAAGCATCGCGAGTTCGACAACGATCGCTGGCCCGGCGTGCGCGGGTTCTTTCGGTGGCTCGAGGGGCGCCGTTACAAGACCCACGTCCGCATCCTGCTCGCCAAGTATCGCCGCTTCGTGACTTGCCCGGTATGCGCCGGCAGCAAGCTCAAGCCCGACGCACTCAACGTTCGCGTCGAGGGCGCCTCGATTGCCGATATCGGCAAGCTGTCTGTCAATGAGCTCTCGCAATGGATCGATTCCATCAAGCGAAATCCCGGCGTCTCGGATCGATGCGCGAGCGTTCTCCGCGAATTGAAAAATCGCGTCGGATACCTGACCGAGGTTGGCCTCGGCTATCTCACCCTCGAACGCCAGGCGCGGACGCTTTCCGGTGGCGAGGCGCAGCGGATTCATCTCGCGAGTGCGCTCGGCAGCCTGCTCGTCGGCACCCTCTATGCGCTCGATGAACCGACCGTGGGCTTGCACTCCTCCGACGCGCGCCGCTTGCTCGCCGTCCTGCGCCATCTGCGCGATCTCGACAACACCGTGGTCGTGGTCGAGCACGATTCCGCGATCATCGATGGCGCCGATTTCGTGGTCGAGCTGGGTCCCGGCGGCGGCAGCGAGGGCGGCGCGTTGATGTACGCGGGCGCGCCCTCAAAGAGCGCGATTGCGAGCGCCAATGGAACCGCGGGGCGCGTGCTGCTGATGCGCGCGATGTCGCGCGAGCGGCGCTTCACCAAAAATGACGCGGCGATTCGGATCAAGGGCGCGCGCGAGCACAATCTGCAAAATCTCGACGTCACCATTCCGCTCGGTAGGATGGTGTGTCTGACCGGCGTTTCGGGTTCCGGCAAATCGACGCTGGTCGAGGACATTCTCTACAACCATTACCTGCGCCGCCACGGCGAGGCGGTCGAGGCCGGCCTATGCTCGCGCATCGACGGCTTCGATTTGATCGGTGGGATGGTTCACATGGGCCAGGAGCTGCCGACGCGCTCGATGCGCTCGAACCCCGCCACCTATCTGAAGATCTACGACGACATCCGCAAGCTCTTCGCGTCGACCGCGGAGGCGAAGCGGCTGGGCGTGACCTCGCGCGATTTTTCCTTCAACGTCACCGGTGGCCGCTGCGAAAAATGCGCCGGGACCGGCACCGTCACTATTGAGATGCACTTCATGGCGGACCTCGAGGTACCCTGCGATCATTGCGACGGGCGCCGCTTTCAGAGCCATATCCTGGGCATTCGCTTCGCGCGAATGAACATCAACCAGGTGCTCGATCTCACTATCGATGACGCGCTCAAGTTCTTCTCGCATCACAAGGCGATCCTGAAACGGCTCGATGCCCTGAGCTCGGTCGGGCTCGGCTATGTTCGACTGGGCCAGACCACCTCCACGCTTTCCGGTGGCGAGGCGCAGCGGCTCAAAATCGCGCGCTTCCTGCTCGCCGACCTCGAGCCTGCGCCGCTCAATCAAAGCGGCAAGGCGCTGCCGCGAATGTTTCTGCTGGATGAGCCGACCACCGGGCTGAGCTCGTCGGACATTCGGCGCCTCATCAAGGTGCTGATGCGGCTGGTGAACGAGGGCAACACGCTGGTGGTGATCGAGCACAATCTGGAATTCATCGCGCACGCCGACTACGTCATCGACCTCGGGCCGGGCGGCGGCGACCAGGGCGGGCGCATCGTCGCGCTAGGACCTCCACTCAAAGTGGCGGCGGCGGAAAAATCCGCGACCGGAAGAGAGCTGCGCAGGCTGTTTGGATTGCCTGTGAACGCGGGCGGCAATGCGCTACGCTCGGCGGCACGCAGCGCGGCAGGCCTGTGATGAGGGGAGAGTATCGGTTGAAAAGTTTCAGCTCACGAAAATCCGAACGAGGTGCGACGCAACTCGGCTTCCTCGATATCGTGACCGCGATCGTCGTCCTCGCGATCCTGGTCTACGCCGCCACGCGACAGTTTCCGGCCTACCGCAACGACACCTCATCCACCGAACAGTCCCAGCCTCATTGAGTAATCCGAGCGGCGAGCGACTCGACCACTATCTGGTGCGGACCGGGCACGCGGCCTCGCGGCGCGATGCGCGCGAGATGGTGGCGCGCGGCGCGGTGTGGCTGAACGGACGGCGCGGCATCAAAGGCGCCCTCGTTCATTCGGGCGACAATGTCGAAGTCGAAGCTCCCCTGGCGGTCGCCGCGATCGAGCCCGAGGCCGAAATTCCGATCGACGTGCTCTTCGAGGATCCCGCGCTCATCGTCGTCAACAAGCCCGGTGGGATTCCATGTCATCCGCTGCGGCCGGGTGAGCGCGGTACCGTGATGAATGCGGTGGTGGCTCGATTTCCAGAAACTGCTGCAATCGGCGACAAGCCGATCGAGGGTGGATTGATTCATCGCCTCGACAACGGGACCTCGGGAGCGCTGATGATCGCGCGCACCGCCGATGCGTTCGCGACGGTGCGGCGCGCGATTCGCTCCGGCGCCATCAAACGGAAATATCTCGCGCTCGTGTCGGGGAATCTGAAGATACCGATGACGCTCGCCGCGACGATCGCGCATCATCCGAAAAATCCGCGCCGGATGATCGTGGTATCCGACCAATCCGAAGTCGCGAAGCTGGCGGCGCGGCCGGCTCTTACGCGCGTCGAACCGGTCCGGCGCGTTGGCGATTTCACATTGGTGTCGGTGACACCATCAACCGGCGTGCGTCACCAGATACGTGTCCATCTTGCCGATGCGGGATTTCCGATCGCCGGCGATGAACTGTATGGAGGCGCGCCTACAGAGCTGGGCGCCGGACGCTTCTGGCTGCATCTGGCGGAAATCGAATTGGAATCGCCCACCTCAGGCGCGACGAAGGTATCGGCGCCGATTCCCAGCGAGCTCGCGAGGCTGCTTACCTAGTCACACGCGCATCGCGCGCAGCCTGCGGCGCGGGCGGGAACGCCGATCACCGCGGCGGAAGTCTCGGTGAACACGGTACTGCCGCGAAAGCCGGTGGCGGCGTTTCCCGGCACGCCGTTGGGATTCACGGTGGGGTATGGATTACGCCCCAGACTGACTCCGCCTGACGGCGTGATATACGGCGAGAGGGTGCCGCTGTTGATCGCTAAAGCGGTGCATTGTCCGGCCGCCGCGCTCGCGGCGTTCTGAAAACTGGTCGATTGGACCTGCCCCACCCATCGGGTGCCGAGACCAACTCCGAAACATGAACAGGTGAACATCGATTGCGGCGTCGGGACGGTCCCGCCCGTAACCACTGCCGGCGCGGGAGCGAGCGAAGGCAGCGCGCTGGTGGTCGAAAGTGCCGCAGGAGCACCCGGCGCAGCCGCCGCCGGTGCGGCCGCCGGCACCGCAAGGGGGGTCAAAGAGTGCGTGCTGGGGGCCACGCTCGCGCCGGACGAAAGCGGTCCGGTAATCGACGGGATGAGTGGTGTACCGGCGGGGATGTTGCTTTGCGCCAGCGCCTCGGAGTTCAACCCCAGGATCAAGCCAAGACCCATCAGCGCGATTATCGCGATCCAGAAATGAGGTTGTCGTCGCATTCGACCTTCCACGTGTATAGTCACTGACTATTGTTCCCGATTCGGTTCACGACAACTTAAACTGTCTTGGATATAATCGCGAGCCGAATCGCACTGTGCAAGTACTGTAACCGGTCGGTTGCCGGCGTCGTAAGGGGCGGACGTGAGGCAAGGAGGGTTTTCCAGATGTCGAAGTCTATCAAACGTGCCGCGGTGGCTATCGCGATCTTCAGCCTGCTGCTGAGTGAGGCTGGATGGCTGGCCGCGCAAATGACGCCGGGCTCGGGCGCCTCGGCCGTCGGCAATAACGCCTATCAACCGCCGGCGCCCCCGGATGCGTCGCTGCAAGCGCCCGCGACCAGCGGAACCATTCAGCTCCAAAGCGTGCCGGTGAGCGGGGTAATGCCGCCGGACGGCAGCGTGCCGGTGCGCGAGACCGGCCAATTTGAGCATCATGATTCGGTGCTCTCATTTCCCGAAATCCTCTCAAAGCAATGGTCGACCACACGCCAAGTGCCACCAGAGAGCCTGATCAGCGAGAATTACCTGCGCACCGCCGAGCAGACCGCGCGCAAGATGACGCTGAAGGAAGCCATTTATATCGCGCTGCGCAACAATCCCAATGTTCAGTACATCGAACTCAACCCGGTGGGAGGCCAGGAGGCGGTGCGGACCGCGAATGCCGCGTTCGATCCGAACCTGACCTCGCAACTGGACGTGATAAAAAGCGTGGTGCCGGCGACCTCGATCCTGGTGGGCGCAACCGCCTCCGCCACCAAGCTGTATGACTGGAACTTCGGCGTAAATAAGTTGTCGTCGATTACCGGCGGCACGATGGGCATCACCTTCAATAATGAGCGCGCGCTGTCCAACTCCGCGTTCGCATCTATCAATCCGTCCTACAGTCCGACTTTGGCAATTTCGCTGGCGCAACCGTTGCTGCAAAGCTTTGGATGGAAGTTCGCCACCATCAGCGTACGCATCGCGGAGTCCGGTCAGAAGCAGGCGCAATGGAACTATGCGCAGTCGTTGCAGGACCTGGTTCAGTCTATCTCCGGCGACTACTGGAACGTGGTGCTGAGCGAGGAGAACCTCGAGGTGGCGCGCGCCGCGCTCAAGTTCAACCAGGACCTGGTGCGCCAGAACGCGATCTCGGTCAAGGTTGGAACACTCGCCCCGCTGGATTTGCAGGAAGCGCAATCCGCCGCCGCAACCGCCGAGGCCAACGTCTTCACCGCCGAAGCCAACTTGAAGACTGCGCGCGCGCAGCTGCGGCAGGATGTCATGTTCAATCCGCAGGGAACTTTCCTGCCCGCGGAAATTCAGCCGGCGCAGCTGCCCGATCCGCATGAAGCGATCGTAATCGACGAGGATGGTGCGTTGCGGGCCGCGGTCGAATATCGGCCCTCGCTGGCGGCCTTCCGCGAATCGATCCGTTCCGCGCTTCTACAGGTCCAGTACTCGGAAAATCAGGTGCTGCCGCAGCTCAATTTCGGAGCTCAAATTGGAGTTACCAATACCGCAGGAACTTCCAAATGCTTTGGGCCGCTCAGCAATCCCATGGCAGATACCGGCACCTGCACGCCTGCAAATCAAAATCCCCCCATAGTGAACTCCGGAAGCAAGCTCCCCTTCGGTGGCATCTATGGCGATGCGTTGAACAAGATGTGGAACTTCAGCTTCTACAACTACGCCGCGGTGCTGACCTTCCAGATGCCGCTCGACAACGCCTCGGCGCGGGCGGCGCTCGCTCAGGCGCGGGTCTCCTACGAGCAAAGCCGCCTGCAATATCGCGCGCAGCTTTCCGCCGCGGTGGTACAGATCGAAAACGCGCTCGCCAACCTGTATGCGGATCAGAAGCGTGCGATGGCGACCGAACAGGCGACCTTCTACGCGCGGCAATCGCTCAATGACGAAAACGTGCGCTTCCGGGTCGGCATGGCCACCACGCACGACCTGCTGCAGTTCCAGGAAGAAGAAGTCTCGGCGGAAGGCAACCAGGTGCAGGCGTTCGTCGATCTTGAAAACGCGAAGATCAACCTCCAGCATGCGCAGGGCACGCTGCTGACGGCCTTCAACATCAACTTCCAGATTCAGGACCCGCACGAAACGCCCTGGTACGCGCAGTTCTAGAGTCCAGACTGACCGTCTAACTAAGAGAGCCTGAACATCGATGTTCAGGCTCTCTCAAAAACCTAACCCCTAGCCCCTTCCCCTAAAGTGGAAAGGGAACCAGACAAAGAAAGCTGGTAGGCGCTAGGCGAGGACGACCTGCAATTCCAGATACCTCGCGAAAGGATCGAAATCGCGATCGCTGTGGAGCAGCTGATGTCCGTTGACGATGCAGAATGTCGCGATCATCGTGCCGATGGTGCCGCGCGGCGTAACGCCGCGCTGGCGCAGGAGCCGATGGTTTCGGGCCGCCGCGATTGCGATGTCGCGACCGACCATCGAACGGAATTCGAAGGCCGCAAGAGCTTCCCAGGCTCGATGGAACTCACTTTCCTTGCGAAAGCCTTGGAGGACCTCAGCCATTATGAGGTCCCCAACCAGAAGCTGCGAGCCGGATAAGCCATCCAGCAACTCAAGCGATGGACTGCTGCGACCGTTGAAATGGTCGATCCATACTGAGGAGTCAACCACGATCATCGCTTGGGCGACCGCTCGCGCCGCATTTCAGCCAGATCGCCTTCCCAGTGCAGCTTGCCGCGCGTTGAACGAATCAATCGCTCTTGTTCCGCCAAACGCACTACCAGTCGCAGCGCATGTTCCACTGCATCACGTTTGGTTTTGGCGCCTGAAGCGCGCATTGCCTGCTTCATCAATTGATCGTCGATGACGATGTTGGTCCGCATGTGTGTATTTTAGCCGATCCTTATACACATCGATAGGAGATACGGACGGGGTGCCGCTTTGCACCGTCGTGGCAATTAACCGCGGCGTAACATCGCGTGGATTTTCATCGGGCATGTCTTGCGAATCAGCGGACTTGCGCGGTACCGTTTGTACGTTTTCAAAATTGCGCCAACTGATTCGACTGGTTGACCGAACCTGAACCTGATTTGGCATGGACGCGATTCCGACATTCTCGCCCGCCTCCCCACAAGCGCACGCGCTGACGGCGCTGTTGATCGGCGTGCTGATCGTTCTCGCCGCGATTTTTCTGCTGGTGTCAGGGCTCATAACTTTTATGATCGTGCGCTTCCGCGACCGTCCCGGCGCTCCCGAAGCGCGCCAGATCTTCGGATGGAACGCGCTTGAAATCGCGTGGACGCTGATCCCGTTCGGCATTCTCGCGACGCTCTCGGTTTTCATGATGTATGCCGACAGCGCTGCCGACGCCCCGATTCCCGACGGCCGCAAACCCGACCTCCAGGTGATCGGCCATCAATGGTGGTGGGAGATCAACTATCCCGCCTCGGGCGTGGTGGCGGCCAACGAGATTCACATTCCGGTCGGCAAGCCGATTCTCATCGATTTGCAATCCGCCGACGTCATCCACGATTTCTGGGCGCCGGAACTGGGCCGCAAAATCGACGCGGTTCCCGGTCATCCTAATACGCTATGGATCCAGGCCGACGCGCCCGGCACCTACATGGGCGAATGCGCGGAGTTTTGCGGCGTCGAACATACCTGGATGCGTTTCCGGGTCATCGCGCAGAGCCAGCCCGACTTCGATGCATGGCAACGGGCGCAACTGGTGGTGCCTTCGATGCCATCGGCGCCCGAAGCGGTCGCGGGCGCGCATCTCTTCGCCGACAAGACCTGCGTGAACTGCCACACCATCGCGGGCACCGCCGGGAATCAGACCGTCGGACCCGACCTGACCCATCTCGCGAGCCGCGAAATGCTGGCGGGCGAGGCGGCGCGCAACACGCCCGAGGAACTTTATCGATGGCTGAAAGAACCGAATGCGATAAAACCTGACAGCCACATGCCCGACTTCAAACTTACCAATGACGAGGCGCATCAACTGGTCGCATATCTGGAGGGCTTGAAATGAGCCAGATTGTAGAGGCGGGAGTTGCGCCGAGTCTGGTCGCCTCCGAGCGCGAAGGGCTGCTGACCTGGGTCGCGTCGGTCGATCACAAGCAGATCGGCATCCTCTATATGATCTCGTCGATGTTCTTTTTCCTGGTCGGCGGGATCGAGGCGCTGGTGATTCGCATCCAGCTCCTCGCGCCGGGCTTGCACCTCGTCTCGCCGGAAACCTTCGATCAAATGTTCACCATGCACGGCACCACGATGATCTTTTTGTTCGTGATGCCGATGCTGACCGGCTTTTCCACCTACGTGATTCCGCTGATGATCGGCGCGCGCGACATGGCGTTCCCGCGGCTCAATGCCCTCAGCTTCTGGATCCAGCTGTTCGGCGGCGTCATCTTGTATTTCAGCTTCCTCGCCGGCGGCGCATCCAGCGCGGGATGGTTCGCCTACACTCCACTGAGCGAAAAAGCCTACTCATCTCTCGCCGGTGTCGATTATTGGGTCGTCGGGCTGGCCTGCATCGGGATCGGCACGCTGGCGGCGGCGATTAACTTCACGGTCACCATCATCTGCCTGCGCGTGCCAGGCTTGACCATCCGGCGGCTTCCGCTGTTCGTGTGGATGACGCTGGTCAACTCATTTCTCATGATCGGCGCGCTGCCTTTGCTCAACGCCGCGTTGGCGATTCTGTTGATCGATCGCTTTTTCAATGCGCACGTGCTCGATCCGGCCTGGGGCGGCTCCGCGATCCTGTGGCAGCACTACTTCTGGGCCTTCGGGCATCCCGAGGTCTACATCATGATCCTGCCGGCCTTCGGGATCATCTCGGAAGTGATACCGGTGTTCTCGGGCAAGCCGATTTTCGGCTATGAATTCGTCGCCGGATCGAGCGTGGCGATCGCGTTCCTGAGCTTCACCGTATGGGCGCATCACATGTTCACGGTCGGCATGAGTCGCATCGCCAACCTCGCCTTCGGCTTCTCCAGCATGCTGATTGCGGTGCCGACCGGGATCAAGATTTTCAACTGGACTGCGACGTTGTATGGCGGCCGGATTCGCTTCACCACCGCGATGATGTTCGCGGTCGCGTTCCTCATCACCTTCACCATCGGCGGGCTTTCGGGCATCAGCTTCGCGGTCTTTCCGCTCGACTGGCAACTGACCGACACCTACTACCTGGTGGCGCATTTTCACTACGTACTGTTTGGCGGAAGCGTGTTCGGAATCTTCGCGGGATTTTATTATTGGTTCCCGAAATTCTCCGGCCGCATGATGTCCGAGCGCCTCGGCGTGTGGAACTTCTGGCTGGTCTTCATCGGCTTCAACATGACCTTCTTCGTGCAGCACATTCTCGGCCTGGCGGGGATGCCGCGCCGAGTCTTCACCTACCCCGATTTGCCCGGCTGGGCCGTAATGAATCAGATCTCGTCGCTGGGCGCGTTTGTGCTCGGAATTTCGGTGCTGGTTTTTCTGTGGAACATCTATACCAGCCTCGCCAATGGCGACCTGGCCGGCGACAATCCGTGGGACGCGTGGACGCTGGAATGGGCGACGACCTCGCCGCCGCCGCCGGAAAACTTCGATCGCGTGCCGCCCGTGCACGGACGCCGCCCGCTGTGGGACCTCGCGCATCCGGACCGCGCGGATGAAAAGGTGGCCGGCGCATGATCAGCATCCGCGAGCGCGGCAAAATCGGCGTCGGGCTGTTCATCCTGTCGGAGATGAACTTTTTCCTGCTGCTGATCATCGCGTACGTCTACTACCATGCGTATCCGGGTCCGGGACCGACCGCGGCAACCGCGCTCAATACCATACGCACCGGGATGTTCAGCCTCGCGTTGTTTTCCAGCAGCGCGACGATCTGGATGGCCTCGCGCGCGGCGCGCCGTTCCGACCGCGGCGGCCTGATGCTGTGGCTTTCGATCACGATCGCACTCGGCGTGCTGTTCATGTTCGGGCAGGCAACCGAGTACTACGACCTGCTCACTAGCGGTGTGACCGTGAGCCGCAACCTCTTCGCGACGACATTTTTCACGCTGACCGGATTTCACGGCCTGCACGTGATAATCGGGCTGGTCGCACTATGCGTCACGCTCGGCCTCGCGCGCGCGGGCAAACTGCACGAACAGACAAGCGACGGCTTCGGCGCGGTCGAATGGTACTGGCATTTCGTCGACGCGGTCTGGGTGGTGGTCTTCAGCGTCGTCTATTTGTGGGGAGCGGTGGCATCGTGATTGGATGGCGCATCGCAACCGCGTGGGACCCGGATCCGTCGGTGATCGTCGGATGCGTGGCGCTGGCGATTGTTTATGCGATCGCCTGCCGCCCCAGTCTCGCGCCTGCCAGATGGTTCCTCCTCGGCGACCTGGTGATGCTCCTCGCGCTTATCTCGCCGCTCGATGTGCTCTCCGATGACTACCTCTTCAGCGCGCACATGCTCCAGCACATGGTGCTGGTCCTAGCCGTTCCGCCGCTGCTGATTCTCGGCATCCCACGCCAGCTGGCAGCATCGATCGTAAAGGTTCCCGCGTTGGGAACGGTTGAGCGCGCGCTGCGAAATCCTTTGCTTGCATGGACGCTCGGGATGGCGGCGCTGTGGATCTGGCATCTGCCGCGATTTTACGATGCAACGCTGGCGAGCGAACCGCTGCACATCTTTGAGCATCTGACGTTCCTCGTCACCGCGACGATTTTCTGGTGGCCGATTGTCGCGCCGCTCGAGGATTCGCGGATGAGTCATGGCGCGGCATTCGCGTACCTTGGCGCCGCGATGCTGGTGACCGGCGTGCTCGGCATCCTCATCACCTTCGCGCCGGTCGGCCTATACACCGCGTATCTACATCCGGAGGACAGCCTCGGAATTCTCGATGCGCTGCGTCATTCGTGGGGCCTGACTACTGAAGCCGATCAGGAATTCGGCGGCCTGCTGATGTGGGTCCCGGGCGGCCTGGTTTATCTGTGCGCGATCATGGCGGTCCTTGCGCGTTGGTATCGGGCGCCAGAGGCCGAACCGTTAACGCATCCTCAAGCGGGAGTTTCGCATGGCATCTGAACCATCACGCGAGGACTGGGTGTCGCCGCCCGAGCAAACGATTCCCCATCCCACTTATGCACCGGCCGGAATGTCGCTCGGCATCGCGTTCGTGCTGTTCGGCCTCGTAACCTCTTATCTGTTTTGCGCGGCGGGAGCGGTCCTGATGGCGATTGCGCTGAAGAGTTGGATCGGAGGAATGGCCGATGGCGAGTGAAGCGCCACTGAGTCCGGAGCGGCGCGCGTTCCTGGCCAAGGTCAGCATCGCAGTGTCGGCGGTGGCGGCCGCGCTGGTCGCCGTTCCGGTGGTGGGATTTCTGCTGGGACCGCTGCTGCAAACGATCGCCAGCCGCTGGCGCTCAGTAGGAAAAGTCGACAGCTTTCAAATCGGTAATACCGTGCGCGTAACCTTCCTTGATCCGTCGCCGCTGGCGTGGGCCGGAGTGACTGCGAACACGGCCGCATGGCTGCGGCGCAACGGTCAAGATCAATTCGTCGCCTTCGCGATGAACTGCACGCATCTGGGATGCCCGGTGCATTGGCTGCAGGATGCCGGCCTTTTCATGTGCCCGTGCCATGGCGGGGTCTACTATTCCGATGGCCAGGTTGCGGCGGGCCCGCCGCCGCACGCGCTGTTCAAGTATCCAGTGCGGATTCGCGACGGCGAAGTCGAAATCCTCACCAGTGCCGTCCCGCTAGGATAATTCCGCTGATGCTGAAGCTGCTGAAAAAATTTATCGACGCCTTCGAAGATCGCACCGGGTTGATCGCATTTTTCGATGCGCTCGCGAAGCATCCGGTGCCGCCCGATACCGGATGGTGGTACGTGTTCGGCAGCGCGACCGTGGTCGCGTTCATGATCCAGGTCGTGACCGGGATGGTACTCGCGACCTCCTATATCTCCTCGACCGGGCAGGCCTACGACGCACTGACCTTCATTACGACGCGCGCGCTGTTCGGCAACCTGCTGCGCGGGATGCACTACTTCGGCGCCTCGGCGATGGTGCTGCTGGTGGGCATCCACATGGGCCAGGTCTTCCTGATGGGATGCTACAAGTACCCGCGCGAGTTCAACTGGCTGACCGGCGCGGTGCTGCTGATCCTCACCATCGGGATGGGATTCACCGGTCAGCTTCTGCGCTGGGACCAGAACGCGGTGTGGTCAGTGGTGGTCGCGGCGGAGCAATCCGCGCGCATGCCGGTGATCGGACAATCGATCGCGTATTTCATCCTCGCAGGAAAAACTCTCGGTGGCGCAACGCTCAGCCGCTTCTTCGCATTCCACGTTTTTTTCATCCCCGCGATCATCTTCGCGTTCGTCGGCGTCCATCTGTACCTGGTTTTTCATGACGGCATTTCCGAGCCGCCCAAACCCGGGGTACCCGTCGATCCCGAGACCTATCACGCGCGCTATGAAGCGCTGGTCGAGAAAGAAGGCGTGCCGTTCTGGCCCGATGCGGCGTGGCGCGATGCGGTCGCGTGCGCGATCGTGGTGTTCGCGATCGTCGCGCTCGCGGCGATCTTTGGTCCGCCCAAGCTTGGCGCGCCACCCGACCCGAGCATGCTCGCGAAAGATCCGGCGCCCGATTGGTACCTGCTGTGGTACTACGGAGCGCTGGCGCTGATTCCGCGCGGCCTCACCAATCCGTTCATCATCCTCGCGCCCGCACTCGGGTTGGGCACGCTGTTCATCGTTCCGCTGTTCAATAGCGGCGAACGGCATGCGACCCGGCGTCCATGGGCGGTCGCCGCGGTCATCACGATCGTCATGATGATCGGCACCTTGTGGATCGAGGCCAAGCGCGCACCCTGGTCGCCGGATTTCTCGGCCAAACTCCTGCCGGAAAACGTGATCGCATCGACGCAGCCCGATGTAAATCAAGGCGCCGCGCTCTTTCATGAAAAGGGATGCGAGTTCTGCCACGAGGTGGAAGGCTTCGGCGGTCATCGCGGCCCGAACCTGAGCGACGTCGGCGATCGCTTGACCCATTCCGACATCGTGATCCGGATTCTCAACGGCGGTCACAACATGCCGGCCTTCGCCGGCGAGCTGAATCCCACCGACGTCGACGCGCTGGTCGCCTTCCTGCAATCGCGCAAAACCCGCTAGCGCATTGCGCGAGAACCGGGGCTTGTGCCGCGAGACTGTTGTGATTAATTCCGACTCATGCCGAAACCCGCGATTCGCATCGAAACCAAGGATGGCGTCCGCCACCTGATCCTCTGCCGCGCCGAGGAATACAACACCATCACGCCGCAGCTTCGCGACGAGCTCGGCGCCGCGATCGACGCGGCCGATACGGATCACGAGGTCAACGTCATTCTGCTGCGCGCCGAGGGTCCCGCATTTTGCGCTGGCTACAACCTCGAATGGGGAACCGGCCTGCAGGTCGGCGAGCCGCAACGCAAACGGGTCTGGGATTCGGTCACCGACTACAACGCGATGTCGCGGTTCGTGAATGTCTACATGAAGTTATGGTATGCCGCAAAGCCGACCATCGCGGCGGTCCACGGATGGTGCGTCGGCGGCGGCACCGACCTGGTGCTCTGCTCCGATATGATCATCGCGGCGGAAAATGCGTCGTTCGGTTATCCTCCGTCGCGGGTGTGGGGCACGCCGACCACCGCGATGTGGGTCTATCGAATGGGCCTCGAGCGCGCCAAGCGCTACCTGCTGACCGGCGACGAGATCCCGGCCCTCGAAGCGGCGCGCATCGGGCTGATCCTCGAAACTGTGCCCGACGACAAACTCCAGGAACACGCGATCGCGTTTGCGGAACGGATGGCGCGCGTCCCGGCCAACCAGCTTCAGATGCTGAAGCTGCTCTGCAACCACACCGCGGAGAATATGGGTCTCTCAACCTCGCGCACGCTGGGCACGTTGTTCGACGGAATCGCGCGCCACACCCAGGAGGGTATCGACTGGATCACGTCGCGCACGCGAAGCCGGCTTCCGCCAGGCGGTGCGCGAGCGCGACGATCCGTTCGGCGACTACGGCTCCGGCCCGCGCTCGCGGAAGCGCAAGAAAACCTGATCCGGCCTCTGCTCTGCTAACATCCAGTCGGATGATCCAGACTCCCTATCCGACCTCCTTCCCTTCAGGGGGAGGGGCTAGGGGTTAGGTCTGCCGACGAAGCACGCTTCTCCGAATACTGCGCCAGAACCGCGCCGACGACGCCAAACAAAGGGATCACAACCGCTGACGCCGCGAACATCGCGCGCGGCGCCACGATCACGAACAGCGGAGAGATCAGCATCAGTCCGGTCGCGTGCGCGCCGCGATAGACCAGCGAGATCACGCCCATCACACGCCCCAGAACGTTATCCGCGACTTGTTCCTGCGCCGCGGAGCGAAGCAGAATCGCCGCGCTGACCTGACCGAGACCGGAGAGAAAAGCGCCCGCGATCGCCATCGGGAGCGAAGTGGCGAGCGCAAACATCGCGTACGCGGGCAGATAGAGTATCCACGCCAACATGCTCGCGCGCGCCTTGTTGGCGATCGGAAAGCGCGCGAGGATTATGCCCGCCCCGACCGAGCCGATCGCGTAGCCTACCATCACGATCGCAAATCCGCCGGCGCCGCGATGGAGCACCTCGCGAATCAGGTCCGGCACTCCGGCGATCCAGGTGCCTGATGAGACAGTCACCGCGAGACCGACCACGACAGTTCCAATCGCAAGGGCGGGAATCGGTCGCATCGCATCGAAGGCCTCGCGAATGCGCGGCGGCTCCGAACTCGCGATGGTCATGGCTTCGCGTCGCGCGATCCGGCTGATGAACAGCGCCGATACAAAGAAGGACGCGGCGTTGAGCGCGAAGAACGTGCTGATCGGCGCGATTGCCAGCAGGCCCGCCGCGGCGGCCCATCCACCGATAGATAGTGCATTGGTGGTCGCGCCGAGGAGGCCGTTGGCTTCCTGCACGTTCTCGCGATCCACCAGCGCGGGCAATATCGCACTGTAGGCGGGAGCGAAATAGGAGGTCGCGGTCTCGACCAGAAATGCCGCAACTACCAGGCCCCACAGCGGCAAAATGTTGCTAAGCCCCGCGATGGCGATTGGGACGAGAATCACGCCGCGGGCCAGGTCGGCGGAGATCATGGTGCGCTTGCGATCCCATTTGTCGGCGACAATGCCGCCATGAAAACCGAACAGCAACGCGGGCACACTGTCGGCGAGGCGCACCGCGACCACCCCGATCGGCCCACCTTTGACCAGCGCGAACCACATGATCGCGATGTATTGAAATGCGTCTCCGAGTTCGCTGACCGCAACCGCGAGGTATAGGCGGCGGAAATCGCGACGCCGCAGCAATTCGAGCGCGCCGCGCCTTTCCATCAGGGCTCGCGCGATCGATTCATCAACCGCTTCATCCGCCGCCCTTTTCACGCATCGAGACTTCGTCCCAGAGATAAAGGATGTAGCCGTCGGGATCGGCCAACTCCGCGCCGTAGCCCCAGAAATATTTACCCGGCGGTTTTTCGAATGTGACGCCCTGCGCTGTCAGCTCGCGATGTTTCGCTTCCACATCGTTGACCTGGAAGACCAGCCCGCATTTCGCTCCTGCAAGCGAACCCTTTCCCGGTTGGGTCTCTGGTGGATAAAGAAAGATGGTGAAGTCGGCGTCGTCTTTGAGCGCGATGACGGAGGGATTTTCGAATTCAACCTCGAAGCCGAAATTCTTCACATACCAATCGCGTGTAGCTCTCGGATTGCTCACTGGCAGTCTCAAGTGATCGAACTTGATCATTATAATTTCGCTCGACTCCGCTGCGCTCCGCCTCGCGAGCGCCTGCGGCGCGGCGCTTCGCGCCCCCTTCGGGTCTCTACCTCAATATTTTACGTTGGCGCGAAGTCAGAATTTCTCCTTGAAGGGGCGCACCTCGAGTTCCATCGTCCAGGCGCTGCGATGCTGATGGGCGAGGTGCCAGTAGGTCTCGGCGATCGCATCAGGATCGAGCATGTCCTCGCTGGTATAGTTGCCGACCTTGCGTCCCGGAATGTCGATGGAGCCGTCGACATTGATCCACGCGACGTGGATGCCCTTGGGACCGAGGTCGCGCGCGAGCGACTGCGCCAGCCCGCGCATCGCGAACTTCGCCGGCCCGAACGACACCGACTTGGGTCCCGCCTTCACTCCGGCGGTTGCGCCGGTGAAGAGCATCACGCCGCGCTTATGCGAAATCATGTGCGGCGCGACCTCCTTCGCGCAGACGAATGCGCCGAGCGCGTTGACCCGCCAGTCGTTCTCATACTGCTCAGGCGTAACCTCGACTACGGTGCCAAACGCGCCGCTGCCCGCGTTGTAGAGCAAGACCTCCGGGCAACCGAGGCGCTCGTGAATCAACCTGAACATCGCGGAGATTTGCGCGGGATCGGCGATATCGGCCGGCACTTCGAGCGCCCGTCCGCCGGCAGCTCGAATCTCCTTGGCAACCGAACTGATGAAATCCGGCTTGCGCGCATTGATTGCGACCGCATAGCCCTTCGCGAAGCGTCGCGCCAATGCGGCGCCGAGTCCGGGACCGACGCCGGTGACGACCGCGACCGGAAGCTTACTTTCAGGCATAAAATGCTCTCCCCGTGGCGGCTACTTTACGTAGAGAAAAATGCCTTCGTAGGTGAGCGCTGGGCGATCATTGCCCACGACATGAACGCTGGTCTCCTGCGTCACCTGGGTGCCCTGGGGTCGCGCTTCGACCGCGACAATCCTCGTGTGCGCATGAACACTAGCGCCGGCAGGAACCGGGGAGATGAAGCGCAACTTGTTCCCGCCATAGTTCACGACGTTACGATATCCGACCACGGTCCAATCCGTTTTGGTCTGGAAGGCCGGCAATAGACTCAAAGTCAAGAAACCGTGCGCGACCGGCCCGCCGAAGGGACTTTCCTTCTTGCAGCGCTCGATGTCGATATGAATCCACTGATGGTCGCCGGTGACATCGGCGAAGTCGTTGATCTTCTTCTGGCTTACCTCGATGGGTTCGCTCCACGGCCCGTAATCTTTGCTGACTTTCGATTTAAGTTTCTCGAGGTCATCGAACCTTATGGTCTCCACGAAGTTCTCCTTTAGCGATGATTATTTTACGAATTCGTCCAGCGCCGCCTTCAACTTATGACTTTCCTTCTCGACCCCCAACTTGATGAGTGCGTATCGTTCGTCATCGTCGAGGCTCGCCCACGCCGCCTGGGTCAGTGCGACGCCACTTTTTTGCGCGCTTTCCACCAACTTCGGCGGCACCAGCTTCGGAGGATTCACTCCCTGGCGCTTCTCCGGCGGGAGCTCTTTCGGGAGGGCGCCGCATTTTGCCTTCATTACGTCGTGTACGAATAGCCGCAGCGCCTCGGTTTCGTCGTCCGATGCGATCGGCGCATGACAAATCATCAATCGTTCGCCGCGCGAGAGCTGCTGCCATTGATCGAATCCGATCTTGAGCCCGAGCTGGTCCAGCTTGCGCCGCGCCGCCATCGGCAGGCACGACAGCGAGCTGTAAATCTCATCCTCGAATTTGAACTTCCGAATCATGATGCCACTCCTGGTCTAAGACTCTCCTTACGGCTCCGCAAAGAACGCCAGCAACTGCTCACTAAGGTACTCGGGGCGCTCCTCGGGAATCCAATGCCCACATTTCTCGACCACCCCGCCGCGCACATTCTCCGCGAGCTGCTCCATCGACCGCTTTGCGATCGCGCCGAAGCCGCGCTCGCCGCCCAGCGCCAGCACCGGCATCTTGAGCTTGTTTTCCGGCCCATCCTTATTATGTTCCGCATCGGCGAAGACCGCACGATAGTATTCGAAGCCCGCGCGCATCGCGCCCGGCGCCGAGTAGCATCGCACGTACTCGTCGATGTCCTCCTCGCTAATCGCGGTAGGATTATACGCCGTGCGGTAGAACCAGGTCAGATAAATGCGCTCGCGCCCGGCCACCAGCGCCTCGGGCAAGTCGCGCACGTTGTGGAATTGCATATGCCACACGCCGCCGGAACGAAACGGAAACGCGCGCTCGGTGCTCTTGCCCGGAATCCCGACATCGAGGATCACCAGTTTGCGCACGTCCGCCGGATGCGCGACTGCATAGGCATACGCGACCGGGCCGCCCCAATCGTGGCCGACCAGGAAAATCTTCTCATGCCCTAGCTTGCGCACCAGCTGGTAGATGTCGTCGGCGACGGTGCGTTTGTCGTATCCGCTGACCGGCCTGGAGGAATCACCGATCCCGCGCATATCGGGCGCGATGACGGTGTAGCGCGCGGCCAGCGCGGGAATAATCTTGCGCCATTCGTACCAGGTCTGGGGCCATCCGTGCAGCAGCACGACCGGCTCGCCCTGCCCTGCGATGACGTAATGAATCATCACGTCATTGACGCGTGCGGTATGATGTTGGAGGGCCACGTCAGCCATCTTCTATATCCTCATCGAAGCGGATGCGGTCACTAAGGATTTCGTAGCATCCCTACGGATGTCGCGAAACCACGAATCGATGCATCAACCTCCCGATCAGAGGTAGTCCATTCTCTTGTTGAACTCAATAGTTCGCTTGATGAACTATGGACCACCTTCTCCAGCTGATTTTCTCCGAATTCGTCGGCTCTCGCGCGCTTCTTACGCGAGAGGGACTTCGGAAAGGAGACTTCGATCGCGCTGTCAGCGGCGCATGATAGGTTTCAGTTTACAATCCAAACGAGGTTAAGCTAGATTGACAGCTAGCTGGGGGATATGGCGATGCGGGAAATTGGAGCCTTTGAAGCAAAAAACACGTTAGGCGCGCTTCTCGACCAGGTCGAACACGGCGCCGAAATAGTAATCACGCGCCATGGAAGACCCGTCGCCAAACTGGTTCCTGCGCAGCCGGGATTCGATCGCGAAAAGGCGAAGCGTGCCGCGCTCGGTCTGCGCAACGCGAGCAAGGGGGTCATGCTGCGCGGGCTTAAAATCAAGGACCTGGTCAATGAAGGGCGCCCATGAGCTTCGTCCTCGATAACTCGGTCGCATTGGCGTGGTGCTTCGAGGACGAGCACACTGAACCGGTCATGAATCTTCTGGACCGGGTCGCTGAACGCGGTGCGTTTGCGCCCTCGCTCTGGCCGCTGGAAGCCTTGAACGGGCTTCTGATGGCAGAGCGAAGGAAACGTCTCGACGCCCGGCGGCGCAACACCCTTGCGGGTTTCCTGCGCGCTCTGCCCATCACCTTGGACATGGAAACCGCCGATCACGCATGGACCGCCACGGTTCGGCTGGCTGAAAGGTACCGGCTCACCATGTACGATGCCGCCTATCTCGAGCTTGCGCAACGGCGGAAGCTGCCGCTGGCGACCTTGGATCAGGAACTCATCAAAGCTGCAAAAGCGGCGGGCGTGACCTTGCTTGGAACATGAACTCAGGCGGCGTGCGCGCCACCGACCAGCTTGCCATCGCAATTTCATGGCGGCGGAGCAAGCGGCGTGAGCAGATTTTCCAGCAGGCCGGACCTACGCAGGGCATCTCCTCTATGTTCGATCTTCTCCCGACTTCGTCCCTTCTCTCGCCTTCTTTCGCGAGAGAAGGGACGAGGGAAAGAGCTCCATTCGCTGGGTATGTGGCGCTTCGGGGTCGGCGCGGAATCCCGGTTTTCTGAGAACCTACATCATCAGATGTTCGAGGATTGGGCCCCGCCCCTCGAATCGAGCCTTGCGCTCGCTGCGGATACCCCTCGTTTCGCTGATTTTTCGCGTTCCGATCCCAAGTTGGAATCCGCCATTTGTTCATTTGCGTTGAACGCCTGGTTCGGCATCACCGAACGCCTTCTATTTAGAGAAGGCGAAAAACCTCCGGGAGGTGCTGGAAAATGATGTGCGCCGCCGCCAACGAAGGATTTGAGACCAGTCGCGAATGGACCCTGAACTATCAACCCGGCAAGGCGGTCAGTTCGGCGCGAGGGCGTTCCATCGATCTGCTCGGTGCGATGTTCATATTCATGATGGTCATGTGGGTGCTGAACACTGTCCTCGGGTTGATCTACTAAAGGCGCGCCGCAGGCTGCGCAACCCACAGCTTCGCCTCCCAACTGAAAAGATCGAGGCGGCGCCATTTGCGGAGCGCCGCCTCAATCTCACGAACTGTGATGCTTTGGTCCTGCCGCGCCTTGCGGCACCAAAAGTCTACTTATTCTGCTTAGTGCACGGACCGCTCAGCAGAATGCCCGGGTCCAGCGTCGCAATATTGCAGTTGCTTGCGGTGATGAGCGGCCCGGCGCATACGAAGCTCAGATGGCTGCCGAATGTCGGCTGACAGCCGGTCGTCGAAGTCGGCGCTTCGAGCGCAAACGAGAATTGAGCCACCCCCGCACCGTTAGGCTGGATATTGTAGGTGCCGCTGGTCAGCGCATAATCGCAAACCCCCAGGCCATTGATCTGTACTGCGAACACGCCTTCGGTGACGTCCCCCGCGCCGTTGAGATGAAACTGCGCGGTTCCCACAGTGCTGGCGCCACCGAGCGTCCCGGTTATGCCGCATCCATAGCCGCCATTGATGTCGGCATTGGTGTACCCCTTGTTGCCAAACGGCGACGCGACCTGGGCACGCGCGGTACCGAGAGCCAGCCCCAAAACGGCCGCCATAGCCAGCGTACTTACCAAATGTTTCATTTTCTTCCCTCTCAGTAGCTAAGATAAATGCGGTTTTCGCCTATCGGCATCGTGTCGTCAAGGCACGGCGCCCATTTTTCTGCGCTATTCACAGAAATGTCACGCCGTGTTCAGCTTTGATTGACTAACAATCAGTTATTTATCTCTATCGCAGGAAGGTGATCGATCTGGCAGAGATGCGATGCGCCGTAGAAGCGAATCTACGCATACATAAACCTCATATAACAAGAATTACCGCGCAGTGAAGTTTTTGCGTCGATCGTAACAAACTGTCAAAAACGTGACTTTCGAACGTTGACAGTGACGGCACCACACGCGCAAACCTCAACTATTTGAGGTGGAGAGAATCCTAGAAAGTGGAGCATTCACTCATTTCGCTCAGGAGCGGCTCATTCTCTCGCTAAACCGCGTAGTTTGCCGGATGGATTGATTCTGACCTCTATGTTTCCGGAATTAACCCTTCCTTCACTATCGTTTACTTTCGTTCGATATTATGGTTCTCCTTGGCCTACAGATTGTAGATTTGTCCTTTCGCGCGCGGTTCGCTTTTAATTGACCTCAGCCATCGAGCGAGTGACGGTTATGGGCGGCAAAAATCATCACGAGGTTTCTTCACCCACGTATCGGCTGGCCGGACGGGCCATAATGGTCATCGCGCTGCTCCTGATCGTAACTGCGACGGCGGCGCGCGCAGCCACGATTACCGTCAATACTATCTCCGATACTTCCTCTCCCAGCACCTGCACCCTGCGCGATGCAATAAAGGCGGCCAACACGCAGACCGCGACGAATGATTGTCCGGCCGGCAGCGGCGACGACGCGATTAATTTCGGTGTCTCCGGCACCATCACGCTCAGTAGCCAATTGCCGGCGATTCAGAACATCCTGACGATTGACGGGAGTGGGCAGGCGGTAACGATCGACGGCAACGGGTCAGTAGAACTGTTGGTCGTGAATACCGGGGCAGTAGTCAGTCTGGAGTTCCTCACCCTGGAAAATGGCATGGTGACTGGCACCGGCACCGCCAATGCCGAGGGTGGCGCCATCTTGAACAATGGAACCTTGAGTATCGAGAATTGCACCCTCTCGAACAACGAAGCTTTCGGTGGTCTTAGCACGGGCAGTCATTTCAATGCCGAAGGTGGCGCCATCTTCAATCAGGGAACCTTGACCATCCTCGCCAGCACCTTCTCGGGCAACAAAGCGCTCGGAGGTGACGATGCCGGCGGCGAGGTCGGTGACGGCGACGGCGGTGCGATCTTCAATTCAGCCAGTAAGACGCTGACGATCCTGGACAGCACCTTCACCTCAAACAAAGCCACTGCGGGTTCCGCGCTCCTTTGCGGCGGAGTTTCCTGCGAACCGATCTTTGGTGACGGCAATGGCGGTGGCATCGAGAACCAAGGCACCTTGACCATCGTCAACAGCACGTTTTGGGGTAACAGTGCGGTCCCTGGTGAAACGGGCACGCCCAGCGACGGCGGTGGCATTCTGGTTTTTGGCGGGACCACCGCGATTACCAACACCACTTTTTCCAACAATACCGCCACCACTGGAGGTTCCCTCGAGCGCGAAGAAATCGGCAGCCTCAAGCTGAAGGGCAGCATCCTGGCTAATTCCCCGAGCAATTGTCACGGCACCATCACCGATGAAGGCTACAATCTCTCGGATGACACCACCTGCAATTTTTCCGCAACCGGAAGCAGTAATAGTGTTTCCGATCTTGACCTTGATCCCACCGGGCTGCAGGCCAATGGTGGACCTACCGATACTCTCGCCTTGCTGATGGGTAGTTTTGCGATTGATCTGATCCCGTTTGCTTCGTGCACCGACCAGGCGTCATCGCCCAACCAGATCACGACCGACCAGCGCTTCTACGGCCGTCTACCCAATGAACCATGCGACGCCGGAGCATATCAGTACGGCGCCCAACCAACCATCACGCCTACTCCCACGCAGACTCCGACGCGTACGGCAACGCGCACCCCTACGCCAACCCGGACTCCTACGCCGACGCGAACGCGCACTCCTACTCCCACTCCGACCCGCACGCGCACGCCAACGCCGACCGCCAGCCGTACTTCGACGCCGACCGCGACTTCCACCTCGACCCCCACCGCGACGCCGACCGCGACCCGGAGCTCGACTAGCACAGCTACCTCGACGCCGACGGCCTCCGCGACGCGAACCTCAACTACGACAGCCACATCGACGTCAACCTCAACCTCAACCTCGACCGCGACAACGACGGCGACGTCGACCGCGACGGCAACCGCAACCGTCACCCAGACATCTACGCCTAGCCCAACGCCGACTCAGACTGCGACCGCAACCGAAACACCTACCCCTACAGCTAGTCTGACGGCGACCACCACCTCCACCGCGACGGAAACCGCGACGCCGACCGCCTCCGCGAGTATGACTACGACCGCCACCTCGACGCCTACGCCTAGCGAGACGCCAACTCAGACCTCGACCACGACCGCAACGCCCACCCCGACGGCCAGTCTCACCGCGACGGCTACCTCGACCGGAACGGGGACACCTACCGCCACCGCGACCCTGACTCCGACGGCCACCCAAACCTCGACCGCAACCGAAACGCCGACCGCGACCGCAACCGGGACACCTACAGCATCGCCGACCCCAACCCGGTCCGCGACCGCGACGCCGACCACGACAGCTACGGTAACCGCGACCCTGACCCCGACCTTCACCGCGACCGTAACAGCTACGATGACCACTACCGCGACATCGACCCCGACCACGACACCAACCGCTGTGCCGGGCAACATTATTTTCGTGGCGACCGGTCCACTGACGGATACTTCGACGCCGATTACCTCGATAACTGTCGATTTACCACCGGGAGTTGAGGCCGGCGATGTGCTGCTCGCACAGCTAGTTGTCTACGATGCGAATGGGACTAACCAACCGGTCGCGCCTGCCGGCTGGAACCTCATTCGCCATGACTCGACGAGCAATGGTAATCAAATAACCTCATGGCTCTATGACAAGGTCGCGGGAACCATGGAGCCGGCGTCTTATACCTGGACCATAGCTCCCCAATATGCCGCCGGCGTCATGGGTGCATGGCGAGGCGCTTCCGCCTCTCCGATCGATCAATCTTCCGGCGCGACCACCAACAGTGGCAATCCGAGTGTCGCCGCGGCGCCCTCCCTGACCCCATCAACCGATAATGAGCTACAAGTCTATTTTTATGGCTCGCAGAATAATCTCGCTCCCACCATCATGGAGTCGCAAACGCTAGCTCCCCGCGCGAACGATCCCTCGACCAAAGAAGGTTTCACCATCGCTTATGGCGACCTGGCGGCACCTTCAGCGGGGACGCCGTCGGCGACCTACCCGGCGTCGGCGAGCGCGAGCCGCGGCTTTCCGGTTCTTACCGCGCAGGCGGTGCTGCTGATACCTTCGAATGGGCCGCCGCCTCCGACCACTACCCCCACCGCAACCGCGACGCCGGGGGCTCCGACCGCGACCCCCACCCCAGCCTCCGTCATCACCTTCGTGGGCGCGGGCCCACTGACCGATAGCAGCAGCCCCGTAGCCACACTCACGGTTAGCAGGCCTGCGGGAGTGACGGCGGGCGAGGTGATGATCGCCCAGATCGTGGTGTTCGATGCGAGCGGGACTAATATGCCGAGTGCTTCCGGCTGGAGCCTGATTCGCGATGACTCGATCGGAAGCGCCGGCAGTAATCAGATGACCTCCTGGCTCTATTACCGAGTGGCCACCGCGAGTGAACCTGGTAGCTATACCTGGAACCTCAGTCCGCAGTATGCCGCCGGGGTGATGGGAGCATGGAGCGGTACTTCGGCATTGCCGATTGACCTCTCCTCGGGCGCGGGGACCAGCGGTAATCCTGCCATGCTGGCGGCGCCCGCGCTGTCACCCAACAACAATGGCGAACTGCAGGTCTACTTCTACGGCTCACAGAACTTCAAAGCGCCAACTATCAGTGTACCTGCCCCGATAACCGAGGACGCCAATGATCAGTCCGCGCTGGAAGGCTTTACCCTCGCGTTCGGGAACCTGCCGGCGCCTCCGCAGGGAATGCTATCGCCAACCTACCCCGCCACTTCGACTGGAAGCGGCGGGGTGGTGCTGACGGCGCAAGCGGTGTTGCTGATCCCGGCCCCGTAAGCGGGTCGCCAACAGCGCCGCCATTTGGTGGTTGGCGGCGCCCGAACTGGTGGTCTCAACGTGAAGTTTCGAGCACAAACCACCAATCGTTTGCCAATTGATGCGTAATTGTGTTAGCAACGCCATGTCGATTCTCACGTTTTGTGGGGGGGCTGATTCTGTCGTAGAGGTTTCTACCTGGGTTTTACCTCCCTGGCTTCGCGCATAACGGCCTGAGCCGGTCCTGCCCCAAGAGGGCGACCGCACGGATGTACCTGGGGAGGGCGCCGTGAATAATTTTCGTCTCCGCCTCAAAGCCTCGATGGCTTCCGGTGAGGTGTTGTCTCTCGCGTCGGCCTGGCTGCGAGGCTTCGCCTCAGCGCGCACCTCAATCAAGTTCCTTTTGGCCATAGTGGCGCTGATGGTGCCGGTGGCGCTGGTTGTGGGCGTCTCCAAACTGCGCGCGATCCCGGCCAATATCATCACCGTCAATACCCTGACCGAGAGCGGGTCGAGCGACGGCGAATGCAGCCTGCGCGAGGCCATCAACAACGCCAATGCCGAATCCGACACCACCGCCGGCGACTGCGTGGCGGGGACCGGGATCGATACGATCAATTTCAACGTCATGGGCACCATCGACATTCACACGATGGGGACCCTGCCCGCGATCGTCCATACGCTCACCATCGATGGGACCGGACAGAGCATCACCGTCACCGGCGCGGACACCGTCGAGGTGATGTCCGTCAACACGGCCGCGACACTGACCTTGACGAATCTCACCATCGCGCACGGATCTGCCCTCAATGGCGGTGGTGTCAGCAATAGCGGCACCCTCAACGTGCAGGGGAGCACGTTTTCGAACAACGCCGCGACCGAAGAAATCCCCGGCTCGACCGGATACGGTGGCGCGATCTACAACCTCGGCACCGCAACCATAAGTGCCAACAGCAGTTTCTCCGGCAACAGCGGTTTTGTGGGCGGGGCGATAGCCAGCAAAGGAAACGTGCCAAACGGCAACTTCGCTTCGCTGACCGTCTCCGATACCACTTTCACCGGCAACACCGCGAATGGCTTGGGAGCAGGGATTGCCGCCGAGACCACCCCGCAGTTTACGGGGCCAGTTTCGGGACAGACCACGGTGAACAATTGCACCTTTACCAACAATGGCGCGGCTGGCACTGCTTTCGGCGGCGCTATCAATAACGCAGTCAACCCGTTGACGATCAGCAACAGCTCCTTCATCGGCAACCAGGCACTTTTCGGCGGCGCCATCGAAGACCTACCGTTCGATTTGATGACGATTACCGGCAGTACTTTTTCCGGCAATACCGCCGGCGCTTTCGGTGGCGCAATTGATACCGAAGGCCCGACCGGCTTGTGGGTTGTGACCAACAGCACCTTCTCGGGCAATAGCGCCGCAACCGGCGGCGGCGCGCTTTCCAATGAAGGAGAAGGCACCTTAATTGTTACCAACAGCACCATCTCCACCAACAGCGTTGGCCTGACGGCGGCGGTCGGCGGCGGTGGAATAGTCAACTTCGGGGCCGCAGTCGTCATGAACTCGATCCTGGCCGGCAATACTCCCGACGGGAACTGTGCACAGTTATCGCCGGCCGTCCCCGTCCTCGATGGCGGCTATAACATCTCCGACGATGCGACTTGCGACTTCGGCGCCAGCACCGGCCTCAACGGCGAGACCCTCGGCGACAACGTCAATCCGAACCTCGATCCCGATGGACTGGAAAACAACGGCGGCCCGACCCAGACCATCGCGCTGCTCTCGACCAGCCCCGCTATCGACGCGGTTCCGCTCGGGCTGTGCCCGTTGACCGATCAGCGCGGTTTCCCGCGCCCCGACGATGCCGGCTCGCCTGACGCCTGCGACGTCGGCGCGTACGAGTACTCGTTCCTGCCGATCGAGGTTAACACCATCCTCGACAGCAGCACCTCGGGCGACGGCAAATGCAGCCTGCGCGAGGCGATCAACAACGCCAATAGCGACACCGATACCACCGGCGGCGACTGCACGCTGGGCAACGAGGTCGTGTTCAGCGTCAGCGGCACCATCACCTTGGGCAGCGAACTTCCCACCATCACCAGCCCCGACGTCACCATTGATGGGAGCGGACAACCCATCGCCGTCGATGGCGCCACGTCATTCCAGGTGTTGAACGTCAGTACGACGGGGAGCCTGAGCCTCAAGAATCTGACCATCCAGAACGGAAACGAGGCCAGCGGCGATGGCGGCGCGATCATCAACGACGGAAACCTGGCGGTCAGCAACGTCACCTTCACCGGCAATTCCGCCCCCAACGGCAATGGCGGCGCGATCGCCAGCAATGGCCCGCTCAGTGTCATTCACAGCGTCTTTTCCAACAATAGCGCGCCGACTAACGCCGGCGGCGCGATTGACGTCGAAAGCGGCACCGCGAGCATTACCACCACCACCTTTTCCACCAACAGCGCCGGCGGCTATGGCGGGGCGATCGAGAACGATGTCATCGCATTTACGGTGACCGCCAGCACCTTCTCCGGCAATACCAGCGGCGGCTACGGCGGCGGTATTGATACCCAGGCCGGTACTTTTACACCGCCGTACCCGAGCGTGGTCAACAGCACTTTCGCGGGCAACAGCGCGATCACCGGTGGCGGGGGCATTTCCAATTCGGCAGCCAATGGAGGCCCCCAACTTGTCAACACCACGTTCTATCAGAACAGCGCGGCCAGCGGCGGCGGCGTCTTTGGGAATTTCCTTATCACCGGCAGCGTATTCGCCCATGAACCATCCGGTGGTAACTGCTCTCAGAACACTGGTGGCTACCCCTACAACCTTTCCGATGACAATACTTGTGACTTTGACGCTTCGAGCTTTATAAGCCCCAATGGCGGCCCCATCGGAGACCACGTCGATCCGCTCCTCGACCCGGCCGGCCTGCAGGATAATGGCGGCCCGACCCAGACCATAAAACTGCAACCCAACAGTCCCGCGATCGACGCCGATCCGCTGTCCAATTGCCCCAGCACCGATCAGCGCGGCGCCAAGCGTCCGGAAATGGCGGACCTCGGCAAGCCCGTTCCTGCGTGCGATAGCGGAGCGGTCGAGTCCGGCGGCATCGTTCCCACCGCGACGGTCACGCCGACGCCAACTCCGGCCCCAACTCCGACGACCGGTGGTACCGCGAGTGTCACCCCGACCGCGACTCCTACTCCGACTGCAACTTCGACTAGCCTCCCCATTATCACTCAAACCGCAACCCCGACCGCGGTGGCCACCCCGGTGCCGTTCAACATCGTGGTGAACAGCCTGCTCGATCCGACCGCGACCTCGGGCAACGGCTTCTGCACCCTGCGCGAGGCGATCAACAACGCCAATGCCGAAGCCGACACCAGCGGGGGTGACTGTGCGGCCGGGACCGGCAACGACCTAATCACCTTCAGCGTGGTCGGCACCATCAATGTTTCCACCCAGGGAACCCTGCCCGCGATCGTTAACACCCTGACCATCGCGGTGACCCATCCCAATATCACCATCGACGGCGGGAACCTGGTCGGGGTGATGGCGGTCAACACCGGCGCTACGCTGACCCTGAAAAATCTCACCATCGCGCATGGCAACGCAGCGATCGGCGCCGCGGCGTTCAGCGACGGTGCGCTGAATCTGGTCGGCGTCACCATCGCGAACAACATCAATACCGGATACCCTGGTGGGAGCGTCTATAGCGACGGGCCGCTGACCGTCAACGGCAGTGCTTTCGTAGGTAACAGCGCAAGTAACGCCGGCGCCGGCATCATTCTTGCGCAACCGACGCCCAGTGGAGTCCCGACTCCAGCTCCCGGCCACGGATTTCCCAACACTGGAATCATCACCGACTCTACGTTTACCGGCAATACGTGCCAGATTGGGTGTGCGGTGTTTAACATCTGCATAGGCGTGGAATGCACCCTGAGCATCACCCACAGCACCTTCTCCAACAACAGCGCAACCGGCAACCAGCCCACTTCCGGCGCTCTCGCTAACGCCGCACCATTCAGCAGCATAACCATCGCCGACAGCACGTTCCTGAACAACAGCTCGTTCGGCAGCGGCAACAATAGCACCGGCGGAGCGATCGGCGTCCTCGCACCATTTAGCGCGCTAGTCGTCACTAACAGCACTTTCTCCGGCAACAGTGACGGGACTGCCAACCCTGGAAATGATTTGGGGGGCGGCGCGATATCAGACGTTGCACCGTACAGTTCGATAGCCATCAGCGGCAGCACCTTCTCCGATAACAGTTCGGGCAGCTCTGGCGGTGGTTTCAGCAATCCAGTTCCAATTGATTTCGTCTCCATCACCAACTCGACCTTTTCCGGTAACAGCGCACCGGCGGGCGGCGGCGCGATCTCTGACCTCGGCGCGTTGGTCGTCACCAACAGCACTTTCTTCGACAACAATTCCAACGACAATAGCGGCGGCGGCATCTCCTTCGGAGGCGTCGAGGGACAAATCGGCAATTCTCCTGCGCTGGTTACTGGCAGCGTCTTCGAAGGCGAAAGCGGCGGTAACTGCGAGGGGATGATCCTCAACGGCGGGTACAATGCTTCCGACGATGCGACCTGCGGCTTCGGCACCAGCACCGGCGTGGCCGGCCAAACCCTCGGCGACAACGTCAACCCGCTGCTCGATCCGGCAGGACTGGAGCTCAACGAAGGAACCACCGAGACCATCGCGCTGCAGGGCAACAGCCCCGCCATCGACGCGGTCCCGATCGAACTATGCCCGACCATCGATCAGCGCGGATTTCCGCGGCCCGACCCCGAGGGCTTGCAAACCGCCTGCGATGCCGGTGCGTACGAGTCCACCCCGATCATCGTCAACACCACCAGCGATAGCAGTCCCTCGGGCGACCATCTGTGCAGCCTGCGTGAGGCGATCAACAACGCCAACAGCTTGGTCGACACCACCGGCGGCGACTGCGGGCTGGGCGAACAGATCCTCTTCAGCGTCAGCGGCACTATCACCTTGAACAGCACGCTGCCTGCGATCCAGGCGGGCGTTTCGATCGATGGGAGCGGACAGACCATCACCATCGATGGCGCTGGTACATATCAAGTGTTGCTGGTAAACACCGACGCCAGCCTGAGCCTGGTCGATCTAACCATCCAAAACGGAGCCCCGTTCAACGGCAATGGTGGCGCGATCAACAACGATGGAACTCTGGGGGTCAACAACGTCACTTTTTCCAACAATACCGCCGCCAATGGCAACGGCGGTGCGATCTTCAGCAATGGCGCGCTGACCGTCACGGCCAGCAACTTTTCCGGCAACTACGCTCACCGCCACAGCGGTGGCGCGATCGATATCAACAGCGGCAGCGCGACCATCAGCACCACCACCTTTTCCAACAACACCGCGGACGACAACGGTGGCGCGATCGAGACTGTTCTCGCTTCATTTACGATCAGCGCCAGCACCTTCACCGGTAATTTCACCGGCAATACCATCGGCCACGTCAACCACGGCTACGGCGGCGCGATTGACAGCCAGGGTGGCGTGGTGTCGGGCGCGACCGTGATTAACAACACCTTCGCGGGCAACAGTTCGATACTCAGCGGCGGCGGCGTTTCCAATTTCGCTCAGCTGATGCTGATCAACAACACGTTCTCTCAGAACAGTGCGGCCAGCGGCGACGGTGGCGGTGTCAGTAGTTTATCCGGCATGCTGGCCGTCACCGGCAGCATATTCGCCGGTGAACCGTCCGGAGGTAACTGCGCTGTCCGACGGCGGAACCATCACCGATGGCGGCTACAACATCTCGGATGATGGCTACCTGCGGCTTCACCGGGACCGGAGTCAATGGCAAAACCCTCGGCGACAGCATCAATCCGCTGCTTGATCCCAACGGCCTGCAGGATAATGGCGGACCGACCTTGACCATCGCGCTCCAATCGACCAGCCCCGCCATCGATGCCGAGCTGATCACCATGTGTCCCAGCACCGATCAGCGCGGGACCCATCGGCCCGATCGCGAAGATCTCGGCGTGACACCGGCGTGCGATTCGGGCGCCTTCGAGTCCGGCAACGTGCTCCCGACTCCGACGCCGACCTCGACGACTACTCCGACGCCGACCATCACGCCGACGCCCACGCCGACCATGACCATCGCGGCGACCCCGACTGCTACGGCTACGGCGACGGGCACTGCAATGACGACCCCGACTCCCACTGCTACACCGGCGGCGTTGGCATCGATCACCTTCGAAGGCAATGGGCCATTGTTCGACTCGGCGGGCCCGGTAACGGCGATCATCGTGACCCGGCCGGCGGGAACGATCGCGGGCGACGTGCTGCTGGCGCAGATTGTCGTTTACGATGGGACCGGAACCAACGTGCCGTCGGCGCCGGCGGGCTGGACCCTCATCCGGCATGACTCGATCAATGGCGGCAATAAGCTGACCACCTGGCTGTACTACAAGGTCGCGGGAGCGAGCGAACCTTTATCATATAATTGGCTCATCGCCGCGCAATATGGAGCGGGCCAGATGGGGGATTACCGTGGTGCTGCGGCATCACCAATCGACCAGGCGTCGGGGGCGACCTCGGCGAGCAATCCGCTGGTCGCGGCGGCGCCCTCGTTGACCCCGAATCATAACAACGAACTGCAGGTTTACTTCTACGGTTCGCAAAATGCGACCGCCCCCACCATCACGGAACCGACCGCGATAACTTCACGGATAAATAGTAGGTCAACTAAGGAAGGGTTCACGCTCGCCTTCGGTGACCTGACCGCGCCGGGAGAAGGGATCGCGTCGCCGACGTATAGCGCCAAGTCCACCGGCGGAGTCCTTACCGCGCAGGCAGTCTTGCTGATCCCCGCCATCTCCGGGCCGCCCCAGACGCCGACCACCACTGCCACGCCGACCGCGACTTCGACGCCGACCTCGACTGCGACCGCAACCGCGACGCCGGTCCCGACATCGGGGATATCGTTCGTCAATGCGAGCGCGTTGACCGACACCTCGAGTCCGGTAACGACGGTAACCGTCAACACGCCGACCGGAGTCATTTCCGGCGATGTGATGCTCGCGCAGATCGTCATCTACGACGGAACCGGAACCAACGTACCGTCGGCGCCGACGGGCTGGACGGTCATCCGGCACGACAGCGCCAGCAATGGCAACAACATCACCTCATGGCTCTACTACAAGGTGCGGATGTCCGGCGAAACGGCGACCTCGTACAGCTGGAACATCGCCTCGCAATACGCGGCTGGGGTGATGGGAGCATGGCGGGGCGCGTCGGGAGCGCCATTCGATAAGTCGTCGGGAGCGACTGCCTCGGGCAATCCGGCGCTCGCGGCGGCACCTTCGCTGATGCCGAGTCATAATGGCGAACTACAGGTTTACTTCTACGCATCACAGAACTTCGCGGCCCCTGTCATCAGTGAACCCGGCGCCATCACCTCGCGCGCGAATGACAGGTCCTCGAGGGAGGGTTTTGCCCTCGCGTTCGGGGACTTAGCGGCTCCGGCACAGGGGGTCGCCTCTCCAGCTTATACAGCGAGCTCGAGCGGCAGTGGCGGAGTCGTTCTGACTGCACAAGCAGTGTTGCTGATAGCCGGCCCTTAGGCGCGCAAGGCGGGAAGAGAAACTTTCGGTGGCCTCGCGCCACACCGCGCTCGGAGAGTTTGCCGCGGCGCGGGCGGCTTTCGATGGCGCGGGGCAATCGCGGCGCGAATGGGGATAAACGCGCGCAACCATTTCTCGATGCAACCGCGCCGCAATTCACTGCGATCGGAGTGATGGCTGGCTCCGGCGGCTTGAAGGATTGTAGGCGGTCCTGTTATTAGCCGGCCCCTTAACGTCTGTCTTTCAGGCTGAGTGTTGACTTAGGAATCGCGCGACCGGATGCCGCGCGACGTAGCCCTTGGTGAACGCGGTCTAGGCCAACGCCTTGCTGCGCTCCTCAGGTGTCATCGGCTTGGTGGAATATGCGTTCGTCAACGCTTCGCCACCGAGGCGAATCGACTTCGGCCCGCCTGGCGTGGTGCAGCCGAGCACGAGAGTGCGTACCCTTTGCGGATGGCGTAGTGCGAATTCCTGCGCGATCATCCCACCCATCGAGACTTCGATGATATGCGCCGAGGAAATCTTCAAATGATCCACCAACGCCGTGGGTATCGCTGGCCAGCATCGCAATGCTGTACGGCATGTCGGGCTTCTCGCTTAGCCCAGAGCCGCGCTAATCGAAGGTCACCACGCGATAGTCCTTGGCGAATGCTGCCGCCAAACCCGCATACATGGTCTGGGTCGCCCGGTACGCCATGAATCATGACGATCGTAGCCCGGGCTTTAGACGGTGATGTACCGCGAAGCTCGTAGGCAATTTCACTTCCGCTAATTCGCGCGGGTTCCATCGTGTCACCCCTCGCAGCCCTCGACTTTTGCATAGTCGGCGCAGCTACGGGTAGCGCGGCGGCGATCCTGTGGAACCGCGCTTGAGAGCGACTGAGAGTCTTTATTCTCTGCGGTCAAGCAAAGGCCGCGCGATGGCGCCATCGCGCGGCCTTTGAATCGGTTGAGCTTCAGGCCGGATTGATCCGTTTAAAGTCCACCTAACTGACCGGTAGCGGTCATCGGCATGTCGACCGGATAGACCTGGCCGCGAATCAGCCCGAACACGAAAGTCCTATCCTTTCCTTTACCGGTGTGAACGTTGAAATAGAGTTGCCCAACCCGCGCCAGTGCATCGATCCCCGCGAGGGTGGTCGCGGGTGCCGGCCCGATCGCGTTTTTTTCGCACGCGGGCGGAATTCCGGTTTTAGTCGGAGGCCAATTCGCCTCTCGGACATCGGCATCGGTGACGGTGACCGAAAACACCCCATCAACGAAACTCGTGTTAAACGCCCCGAACTGGTTGAAATTTATGACAATGGGGCCGAGCTGACCGGGTAGTCCACAATGCAAATGAAAAGCCGTTATCTCTGCGGGATCAAGGCCGGTCAAGTAAAAATTGATCTGGGCCTGGGTCAGGTACGGATCGAATGAAATGGTGCCTATGGCGCTAGCCTCCGTTCCATTGGCCGGTCCAGGTTCCTGCGCCGGGCTGGGATACCCAACGTAGTTGGTTGATGGTCCCACACTCGGCGTCGCCGCAGGCTGCGCGGCCGCGTTCTGAACACCCTGCCTCGACCATGACACCGCCAACAGCACGATAGTTCCAAGAACAAATAGCTTGACGGACTTGGAAATTGGCTTCACTGCTTCTCACTCTCCCCTAATCTTGATTTGACCTATTGCATCTTCAAAGCATTTTTCAGCCTTTTAATGCAACAATTGATGGAAAAAGTAGCATGCACAAGTCATAAATCGCAATACTCGATCGCTTTAGGCAACCGAGCGTCCTTCGCGGCCTTCCTAAGCCGTCTTCTGACATCGTGTTGATAAAATCAAGCAAGCGGTTATCAGCAGACTTTTCTGCCTGAGAGAATACAGAAGTCGAATGAAAATAAAACTCATTAAAACGAAAACAACACTTAAAAATTCATTCCAACAATTTTTAGGTTGAATTAGACCATCTCTTTTGCTACCAACTGCTTGTCGGCCCGGTGTGGAGGAGTGCGACCTCGCGCCGAGGTTTAGCCCAATTGCACATAGCCATCGGAACCGGTTTCCGCCCATATGGGCGACCGCGTGGAACTTTTTTTTGGGAGGGACGCCGTGAAGAATTTTCGCCGCCGAATGAACCACTGGCTGCCTTCCGGCGACCCACTGACCTCGGCCATTGCCATGCTCAAGGGCTTCTCGAGCGCGGTGACGCGTCCCATCTTCCTGCTTGCGATGGTCGCGATATTGGTGCCGGTTTCTATTGCTCTGTTGGTGTCCAGGCTGAGAGCCACTAATACCATCACGGTTACGACCACCAGCGACACGCCGACGACCGGGCAGTGCAGCCTGCGCGAGGCGATCGCGAATGCGAACGCCGAAATGGATACCAGCGGGGGTGATTGCCCCGCCGGCACCGGCGACGACCTGATCAATTTCACCTCAGGCCTGAGCGGCACCATTGATATTCATGTCAACGGTACCCTGCCCTCAATTGTGAACACTTTGACGATCGAGGGGACCGGAGCGACCATCACCATCAGTGGCGCGTTCCAAGTCGAAGTGATGTCTGTTAGTGCGGGCGCGATGCTCACACTTGACGATCTTACGGTTACGCTGGGGCGCGCAAAGGACGGCGCTGGTATTTTAAACCAAGGCACGCTGCTCGTTTCTGACTGCTATTTCTCTCGCAATTTTGCAACTAATAACGGCGGCACAATTTATAACACCGGCACAGCCGGCGTCTTTTCCAGCACCTTCTTGCGTGACCTCGCGAACAATAACGGTGGCGCGATCGACAATGAAGACGCGGGCAACCTCTATCTCGTTAACGATACCTTTTCATTCAATTCCGCAACTTTGGGCGGCGCCCTGAACCATAACAGTTCCATGACGATGAGCGTTATTAACAGCACCTTCGTGGACAACAGCGTGGAAGACACGGGCGGTAGTAGTATCAACAATTCGGGCGCCACCCTGACCCTCGCCAACAGCATATTCGCCATGAGCTCTAACGGACCTAATTGTTCCGGGTCTCCCGCGAATGGCGGTGGCAGCTACAACATCTCCGATGATGCTTCATGCGGTTTTGGTGCGATCACCGGAGCAAATGGCCAAAGCCTCGGAGACAACATCAACCCCCAACTTGACCCGAACGGACTGCAGAACAATGGAGGGCCGACCCAAACTGTCGCGCTTCAATGGAACAGTCCTGCGATCGATGCGGTGCCAATCGGGCTTTGTCCGCTGACCGATCAGCGCGGTCTTCCCCGGCCCGACTCGAGTATCGTCACCCCGGTAGCGGCCTGCGATGTCGGCGCGTACGAATTTTCCGCGAGTGTGGTTAATTCGCTCGCCGACAACGCCATTGCGGGTGACGGGTTATGTACTTTGCGCGAGGCAATCAATAACGCCAACGCCGATGCGGACACGACCGACGGCGATTGTGCCATGAGTAGCGCAATCGTCTTCAGCGTCAGTGGCCAGATAACTTTGGGCAGCACGCTTCCGGCATTCACCGGTAGTGCCTCGATTAACGGAAGTGGGGAAGCTATCACCATTGATGGTGCAAATTCATTTCAGGTGATGCACGTAAACTCCGGTGCAACTCTGAACTTGAATAATTTGACCATCGCTGATGGCAACAGCGGTGTCGACGGCGGCGGGATAAGCAATAATGGCAGTCTGATGGTCAGCAACTGTACGCTATCCGATAACACTGCATCGGGAAAGGGCGGTGCGATTTTTAACGCTGACAGTGCAGAGCTAAACTTGTCGCAGAGCACGGTGGCGAACAACAGCGCCTCGAAAGGCGGTGGGATCTTTAATAACAATAGCTCTCCCTCTGGCATTGCCATTAGCGTAACAAACTCCACCTTCGATAAAAACAGCGCAGGTAATGGCGGTGGAATTTTCAACGGAGGTGACAGCTTAATCCAGGTTTTCTTCAGCACCTTCAAGAAAAACACCAGCAGCGGAAACGGCGGCGCCATCAACCTCTCAAGTGGCGCCTCAGAGATCTTTGGTGACATATTCACCGACAGTGGCGACGCGGGTAATTGTTCCGGGGGGCCCTTTAATAAACAGAGCTTCGATATCTCCGACGACGACACCTGCGACCTGGGCACCAGCACAGGCGCCCAAGGCCAGACCTTGGGAGACAATGTCGATCCTCTGCTGGACCCCGCAGGCTTGCAGGACAATGGCGGTCCGACCTTCACTATCGCACTTCAATCGACCAGTCCCGCAATCGACGCAGTCCCGATCAGCATCGAACTTTGTCCAAGCACTGACCAGCGCGGCGCTCCGCGTCCTGACCGCGAAGATATAAATAACATCAATCCAGCTTGCGACGTCGGCGCGTTCGAGTCCGGCAACATCCTCCCGACCCCGACGCCTACGCCCACCGGCTCGGTGTCTCCGTCGGCAAGCTCGACACCAACACCCACGTCAACCCCAACCTCAACCCCCACGTCAACGGTGACTCAGACCGCGACACCTTCGCCGACTCCGACCGCGAGCGTGACTCCGACTTCCACGGCTACTAGCACGCCGTCAGTTACACCGACGTCAACTCCCACCATGACTTTTACGGGAGTTACAGCTACCGCGACCCCGACCGCGACCCCGACCTCCACCGCCACCGCAACCGCGACTCCTACCTCGACGCCGACGGCGCAGCCGTCGTCGCCGATCATTTTCGAAGCAACTGGCGGGCTGTTTGACTCCAGCAACCCGGTAACCAACGTGGTGGTACCGGTGCCGACGGTGGCCGGCGGCATTCAGGCGGGCGACGTCATGATCGCACAGATCGTGGTCTACGACGGGAGCGGAAGCAACGTTCCCACCGCTCCCTCGGGCTGGCACCTCCTGCGCCATGACTCAGTGATGATCGGGAACAAGATGACCTCGTGGATCTACTATAAGGTCTCCCTGGGCGGCGAACCCGCGAGCTATACCTGGACCATCGCGGCGCAATACGCAGCCGGGCTGATGGGCGATTGGCGCGGAGCGGCACCGTCGCCGATCGATCAGACTTCCGGCGCGGTCGCCGGGGGTGTCAATCCAGTGGTCCAAGCGGCCCCCTCCCTGACCCCGTTTGCTAACGGCGAGTTGCAGGTCTACTTTTACGGCTCGCAGAATTTCGCGGCGCCCTTCATCACCGAGTCGTCGCCCCCGATAAATTCCCGCGCCGATGACATGTCGTCAAAGGAAGGCTTCACCCTGGCCTACGGCGACCTGGCCGCGCCCGCCGGCGGGACTGCGTCGCCGACTTACCCTGCCAGCTCGAATTCGGGAGTGGGCGGCTTTCCAGTGCTCACCGCACAGGCGGTCCTGCTGATCCCGGCGGGAACTCCGCCTACCGCAACGATAACCGGCACGCCCATCCTGACGCCGACCATGACCCCGACTCCGACTTCGACAGCTACCCCCACCCGGACCCCGGTTCCGCCGACCTCGACTCCGACCGCGACCCCGGTCTCATCGATCGCGTTCGTGAACGCGGGCCCGCTAACCGACAGTGGCAGTCCGATTGGCACCATAACCGTCGGGGTGCCGTCGGGAGTTGCCTCGGGCGACCTGCTACTCACCCAGATCGTGGTCTACGATGGGAGCGGCACCAACGTGCCCTCGATACCCGGCGGCTGGAACTTCCTAAGACATGACTCGCTAAGCAGCGGCGGCAACCAGATGACTTCATGGCTCTACTACAAGATCGCCGCGAGCGAACCCGGCTCCTACAATTGGAGCATCTCTCCGCAATATGCTGCGGGGGTGATGGGGGCCTGGAGCGGCGTATCAGCATCGCCCATCGACCGGTCATCCGGAGCAACCGGGTCCGGCAGCCCGGCCCTCGCCGCGGCGCCTTCGCTGACGCCGGCGCACAACGGCGAACTGCAGGTCTACTTCTATGGCGCGCAGAACTTCAGCGCCCCCACCATCGCTGAAGCCAACGCGATCCGTCAACTCACCAACGATCGATCATCGAAGGAGGGCTTCACGCTGGCATTCGGTGAGCTTGCCGCGCCCTTCCAGGGCGACGCATCGCCGACCTTTAACGCCAGTGCGACCGGCAGTGGCTCGGTGGTGCTCACCGCGCAGGCGGTGTTGTTGATCCCAGGCCCGTAAAATAGCGTCACCTGGGAGAGGGCGACTTAGCCGATCCGCATCCGCCGCGGCATTCGACACATTCGAATGGCGCGGCGGATGATTGTTTTCGCGATGCGTCGAATCAAGTCTTACTGACGCCGTCGCCGGCACTCCTCCTTTGGCTTGCGTCTCGGCAGGAGATGGTCCATTCTCTTGTTGAACTCAGTAGTTCGCTTGATGAACTGTAGTGGAGGATCATCGTGAGCGAGAATTCATCAGCACGAATGAGCGATGGTTGGGAAAAGACTGCCTGCATCCTTTGCAGCGTGAATTGCGGCCTGGAGGTCAAAGTCGAGGGGCGGCGCATCACCCGGGTGCGCGGCAACAAGGACCATGTCGCCTCGCACGGCTACGCATGCGAAAAGGCTCAGCGCATCGACTACTACCAGAGCGGAAAGGACCGGCTCGACTCGCCACTGCGGCGGCGCGCCGATGGGAGCTTCGAAAAGATCGATTGGGATACCGCGATTGCCGAAGTCGCCGCGCGCCTGATGCAAGTGCGCGATCGGTTCGGCGGCGCAAGCATCTTCTATTATGGTGGCGGCGGACAAGGGAACCATCTGTGCGGCGCATACAGCACCGCGACGCGCCGCGCACTCGGCGCTGTATATGCCTCCAATGCGCTAGCGCAGGAAAAAACCGGCGAGTTCTGGGTCGAGGGCCGCCTCACCGGTGGACGTCCCTCGCCTAACTTCGAGCACGCCGAGGTCGCGGTATTCGTGGGCAAGAATCCATGGCAGTCGCATGGCTTCCAGAGTGCCCGCCCGACGCTGCGCAAGATTTCCGCCGATCCGAACCGCGCGCTGATCGTGATCGATCCGCGCCGGACCGAGACCGCCGAGCTCGCCGACTATCATCTCCAGTTGCGACCGGGTACCGATGCGTTTTGTCTCAGCGCGATACTTGCGGTGATGGTGGAGGAGGACCTCCTCGCGCATGATTTTCTGCGCGAGCATGCGACCGGCGGCGCCGACCTGTTCGATGCTTTGCGTCAGATCCCGGTAGCAGATTACTGCGCGCGCGCGGGTTTGTCCGAGGAGCTGGTGCGCGAGGTCGCGCGGCGAATCGCGCGCTCCTCCAGCGTCTCGGTGCTCGAGGATCTCGGCATCGAGATGTCGCCACACAGCACACTCAATTCGTACCTCGAAAAACTGATTTTCTGTATCACCGGAAACTTCGGCCGCAAGGGCGCGATGAACCTGCACACCGGCATGGGCAAGCTCTTCGGCGACGTGATCAAGGATCGCCGCAGCCCGGTCGGAGGCCATCGCATTATCGGCGGGATGGTTCCCTGCAACGTCATTCCCGATGAAATCCTGACCGACCATCCGCAACGCTTTCGCGCGATGATCATCGAAAGCGCCAACCCATTGCATTCGCTCGCCGACAGCCGCCGGATGCGCGAGGCGATCGATTCGCTCGACACCGTGGTCGCGATCGATGTCGCGATGACCGAGAGCGCGCGCCACGCTCATTATGTGCTGCCAGCGTCTTCGCAGTATGAAAAATGGGAAGCGACATTTTTCTCCAGCGAGTTTCCCAACAACTACTTCCATCTCCGCGCTCCGATCATCGAGCCGCTCCCGAGCACGCTGTCCGAGGCGGAAATCCATCGCCGCCTGGTTCGCGCAATGGGTGTGCTCAAGGATGAGGACCTCGCGCCGCTGCACGCGGCCGCCGCGCAGGGACGTTCCGAATATGCGGTGGCATTCCTTCAGGCGACCTCGAACAATCCCGTGCTCGGAAGTCTGACGCCCATCGTGCTCTATGAGACCCTTGGTCCCACTCTCGGCAAGGGCAACGAGGTCGCGGCGATTATGTGGGGCGCCGCGCAGACTTGCGCAATGACTTATCCCGATGCGATCCGGCGCGCCGGCTTTTCCGGAGAAGGTCCGGAACTCGGCAATGCCCTGTTCGAGGCGCTTTTCAACGGCCGTGATGGCGTGACGTTCTCGGTCGATGATTACGACGAGACCTGGCGCCGTGTGAAGACACCCGACCGTCGCATCCACCTCGACATTCCTGAGCTGATCGAGGAACTGAAATCGCTGGCCACCGAGAAGCCGGAGAACAATCCAAACTTCCCGTTCATTTTGATGGCGGGCGAGCGGCGCTCCTCGACCGCTAACACTATCGTTCGCAATCCCGAATGGCGCGCGAAGGATCGTGCCGGCGCGTTGCGGATGAGTCCCGCAGATGCGCAATCGCTCGGCGTCGCCAGCGGCGGCCGGGTGCGTATCACTACCGGCCGTGGCAGCGCTGAAGCCGTGGTCGAGGTCAGCGATCGCCTCCAGCCCGGTCATGTTTCGCTACCCAATGGAGGCGGGCTCGAATATCCCGATGCGCACGGTCACACCGTCGTTAACGGGGTTCCAGCGAATGAGCTAACCGCGTCAGAACATCGCGACTGGCTCGCGGGCACGCCATTTCACAAACACGTCCCCGCGCGCATCGAGGCGATCGCCTGATGCGACGAACCCGCTTCGATCGATGGCCCTGCCCTATCGCCCGCACGACCGATCTGGTCGGCGACTGGTGGACGCCGCTGGTGATGCGCGAGGCGTTCCTCGGACGCCGTCGCTTCGAAGACTTTCAACGCGCGCTGCGCGTTCCGCGCGCGGTGCTCTCCAAGCGCCTGGACCGGCTGGTCGAGGAGGGCCTTCTAGACAAAGTCCTATATGAGGAGCATCCGCCCCGCTATGAATATCGCCTGACAGAAAAGGGACGCGCGTTTTGGGGGGTCCTCGCCGCGATGTGGCGATGGGGCAGTGACTGGCTATGGGGAGAAAAAGGTTCGCCATTGGCGCTGTACGATCGCGAAACCGAGAAGGAAGTTAGACCGCTGGTAATCGACGAAAATACCGGCCAGCATCTCGATGTACGCCGGTTGAAGGTTGGGAGATCGAAGCGGCCTAACCCCTGATCCGTTCCCCTGTTACGAAGCGGAATCGAGGGGAACACTTCCTCGATCCGAAACCGCAAAGTTTCCGACATATTGATTCGCATCCATCGGTTGGTAACCTTTAAATGCAGGCCTCCCTTGCGTTCGCAGCGCGAAGCTGACGGCCAAAATCTCTTGTGTTGTGGAGAGACGCGTTGCCCGCCCGCAAATATTCTCCTCCGCCGACCGTCAAAATCGTGAACGCATCGCTGGGAGCGCGGCGTAATGGCGCATTCTAATCTATTGTTAGGAACTCCCGAGGCGCCGCGGCGCGGCCTCTTGTTGGCGGCGGCGGGAATCGGCGCACTACTCATCCTCTATATCCTCAACGGCGGTTCGTACTATCCGGCTCTGGCGATTGCAGGCGTAGCAGGCGCGATCGGCGTTTATAAGGCGTCGGCGTTGACGCGGATGGATCGGCAATGGCTGATTGTGCCGCTGGTTATGATCGCGATTTTCGTCAGCAGCCTCTTCCTTGCGGGCGCCCCTCGCGCCGCGTTTCACTATGGCTTGGTCATCCTGTTTTGCGCGCCCTGCGTACCGATCATGTGGCGCTCAGGATGCTATCGCCGTGGTGGCTTCGGACTCTATTCGATCTATTTCGGCTGGGCACTCCTCACAGTGTCATACTCATTGGCGCCCGAGTTCTCGATCGCGCGTCTCCTCGACGCGACGTTGGTCTTCTGCGCGATGGCCACGATCGTTTTTGAGCTCAAGGACGGCGACGATGTCGCCCGTCTGATCGAGCGGTTCATCATGGGGTGTGGCTTCTTTGTGGTAATCCTGGCGCTCTCGGCAGTGGCGCTACCGCGCAGCATCACCTGGGATATCCCCGACATTTACACGGTGAACCAGCAGGTCGAACGCTTCCGCGGGTTGCTCAGCAATCCCAACGACGTCGGCGGGCTGATGCTAATCACCGTCGGCCCGACGTTGGCCTTTTGGAACCGCTTCGACCCGCGCCGCAAGAAATGGCTCGGCCTGATCGCACTTCTTGCGGTGGGAGAGGCAGGGCTCGCGGACTCTCGCACGCCGATCGTAGCGCTCGCCGTCGGGATCGTTTGCTACATTCTATGGCGCTATCGACTGCGCGGAATCCTGCTGCTGGCCGGCGCCGGGGTGCTGGCGATCGCGGCGTTACCTCTCTTGGGGCACAACATCAGCGAATATACCGGCCGCGGCGATGTCACAACGCTGACCGGCCGTACCGACATGTGGGCCTACGTCATCCAGGAGATCAAAAGCCGTCCGCTTTTCGGTTACGGATACGAAGTCGCGGGCTCCATCTTTCAGAGCAAGTACTTTCCCCTCTGGTACGGCCCCTGGGACGAGGGCGCGCAGAGCTCGCTGCACAACGGCTATCTCAATCACGCGATCGGGGTCGGGCTTCCTGCGACACTGTTCTGGCTCTTTATCGTGCTGCGGCCGTGGTGGTTCGTGATGCGCCAAAACGACGATCCGTGGAACCTCAAACCGCTGGCGCTGCTGGTCGTGATCCCCTGTTTGATGCATAACCTGTCGGAAGCCTCCATCGGCGATTTTCTCGGCATGGTCGGGATTCTATTCGGGTTCGGTTGGGCGGTCGGCGAGCGCTACCGATTGTTGGTACAAGAGCAGGCGGAGGCGGCGCGTCAGAAGGCCCTGGACCTGATGCCGCCTGGAGTCGCAGCGCTGCAAACAGTTCGTGTCTAGAAGAATTCTCGGCCTTCGTCTTTCATGGCCTAACCCTCAATCCCGTAAAACCTCGTCATGCCCCAACTTCGAAGACCCCAGCATCCGCTTGCGATACTCATAGCCGCCCTTGCCCTCCTCTCGATGCAGACGGGTGCGAGCGCGCAGTCGCGATCCTTTTATGTCGATCCCTCGGGGAACGATGCGAATTCCGGCACCAGTCCGAGCGCTCCGTGGCGCACCATCGCGAAGGTGAATGCCCTCGCGTTCCAGCCCGGCGATACTGTCTACCTCAGGCGTGGCGGCGTGTGGCGCGAAACCATCCAGCCGCACCGAGGCGGAGCACCGGGAAACCCGCTGACGTTCACGGCCTACGGGAACGGCCCTCAACCGATTATCAATGGCAGCGACATCATCAACGGATGGACTCGCTCCGAAGGCGCCGTCTATACAGCTCACGCGCAAAAGACTGCCAATGTTTATCTGGATGGTGGTCCCGGATGGGGACTCTTTCACGCATGTTGCCCACGCGATTCGATGTGCGCGCCGAGCGGGTCATGCGCATTAGGCACGATACAACCGGGTAGTTGGATGTGGGATCCGACGACTAAAGAGCTCTCCCTATGGATGCCCGACGGTTCTGATCCGAGTACGCACACCATTGAGGCCGCAACCCGCGACTTCGGAATGAACGTGGTTGGCGATGGCGGCGAGAAGAGCAATATCGTCATCGATGGACTCACCTTCGAGCGCACCGCCGGAGGAGGACTGTATTTTTTCAGCAACGATGAAGGCGGTGTCGGCTTCAGCGGGATCGTGGTGCGCAACTGCACGGTGACACAAACCGGCACCGGCCACATCGACGATGGCAGCTACCACAACGGCATCCATTATTCGCAGCACACCGAGCTGCCGACCGCGCCGATTTTCGAACACAACCGAATCTCCTTCACCGGCAACCACGGCAATGGCATCAACAGCCAGAACGCGGACAACGCGCAACTCCTCGACAACGACGTGAGCGAGTTCAACCATTCGGGTCTCGATATGAAAAACTCCAGCGGCGTTATCGTGCGCGGCAACCTCGTGCACGACAGCTTCGATACCAATGCGATCTACCAGGAATACTGCACGGTCGGCCTCATCGAGAACAACCGCGTTTACAACGTCCCGGGAACCAAGCCGGGACGCGGCTCGGGAATCCAGATCGATGTCGATAGCACGGGCGCGCGGATCTTCAATAACTCGATTTACAACGTGCTGACCGGACTCTATCTGCTCCATCCGGCAATGGTGCGTTACAATGCGGTCTCAAACGCGCAACATGCCGTCGTCGATGCGAAACAAGGCGGGAGCTTTGCGCACAATGTCTGGGGACCCTCCTCGATTTTCTTTATCAACAACAATGCCACCAACATGTCGGGATGGAGGAATGCGGGAAATGTCGCCGATATCGAGGCTAATCCGATGTGGGCCGATCCCGAGCATGGCAATTTCAGCATACCGCCCACCTCGCCATTAATCGCGGCCCACGCCGGAGTCACTAGCGCGCTCCCGTTGAACCGTTGAGCTCAAAGCCAAGCGGCAAGCTAACTGCCTGCGACCATCTCCTAGGTGCATGCACGATTAAGCGTGGAAATGCATGTTCTCGTGCCTCAAAAGAAGACCAATATGGCTTTTGGTCGCGAAGTCGACAAAGTTATGAACTTTTTGGCGGCCAGACACGTCCAAGCTAACAATCGTGGCTAGGTCTGCAAAGGTACTCGTGGTCGACGACGATGCGGGTTCGCTCGCCGCCCTGGCAGATATCCTTTCGCTCGAGGGCTATCTGGTGCTGACCATGTCCAATGGCCGGGAGGCGCTTGACCATCTGCACGCCGACGACGATCCGCCCGCGCTCATCATCCTCGATCTGTTCATGCCGGTAATGGATGGATGGCAATTTCTGGCCGAGATGAAAGCTGACCCGCGCCTTTCGCAACTGCACATCCCGGTTATCGTCGTAACCGCCTTCAACGCGAAAGTTGAAGAAGCTAACGCCATAATTCGCAAGCCGATCGATCTTGAACGGCTACTGCATACGCTTAAGACGCTGGAAAAATCACCGACTCCATCCACCGATTGAATCCGCTCGCGCGCGGGCCGGTGGTCGCCCGGTGGCGAAAACATTGCAGTCCGCGGCATCCGGTTTGCCGATCGCCTGACCTTGCGCTAGCGTCCCTTTGCGATTGATGCGCGCTGCCATCGGCCATCGCAATATAGACGGAGATTTGGGAGGCTTTTTATGAAATTGGAAGGCGGTTGTTATTGTAAGGGACTGCGTTATGTGGCGGAGGGCGAACCGATGATGAAAGCCCAGTGCCATTGTCGCGAATGCCAATACATCACCGGCGGTGCGCCCAATGTGTTTATCGCGATGCCGACCGCCGGCTTCAAATATACCAAAGGTGAGGCCAAGCAGTTCTCGCGCGGCGATCTCGAACGTCCGGTCACCCGCGAATTCTGTCCAAATTGTGGCACGCATGTGGTAACCCGCGCGCCCGGATTTCCCGCCGTCATTATCAAGGTCGGAAGCCTCGACGATCCAAAGCAGTACGGCGATCCGCAAATGGCCATCTACACGGTGGACAAACAGAGCTTCCATCAGATTCCCAGCGGCATCGCGACTTTCGAGCGCCTGCCTGGATAAACTTAACTTATCCGTTTCTGTGCCTCGCTCGCTCTTCTGCTTCTCCTCCATTGATTAGAGGAGTTGGCGCGGCTCAGTTCATGCGCTGCGAAACATGAACTGTGACGGGTCTGCGAGGGACCCCAGTTCCGGGGTCATCGTCTGACGCGGCATACCGTCGCCCTCGCGGAGGCTGACTCCGGCGAGTTTCGAAGTTCCCAATACTTCGCGCTTTCGATAGAGATGATGACGGCCGCGATACTCGTTGTGGGCGGAAGGCCGTGACGCGGAATTCCTCGGATTCCGCACCGGATCGTCAGTCAGTAGCAGCATTCTTTAATGGAGTTACCACCATGGCGAAAATGCGTGTTGCCCAAGTTTCTCGTGCCAATGGTCCAATCGAAATCGTCGAGCGGGAAATTCCACAGCCTGAGGCCGGAAAAGTTAGAATCAAGATTCAGGCGTGCGGAATTTGTCACAGCGATTCGATAGTCAAAGAAGGACTCCTTCCCGATCTCCAGTTTCCGCGGGTTCCCGGCCACGAAGTCGCGGGAGTGGTCGACGCCGTCGGTCCGGGTGTCGTGCGATGGAAAGTCGGCAATCGCGTTGGCGTGGGTTGGCATGGCGGCAACTGTGGATACTGCGACTCATGCCGACGCGGTGACTTTTTCGTTTGCCAAACCGCGATGCAAATAACCGGAGTTACCCAAGACGGCGGCTATGCCGACTATATGATTGCACCCGCGGAAACCCTCGCCTCGATTCCCGCCGAGCTGAGCCCGGTCGAGGCGGCGCCGCTGATGTGCGCCGGCGTCACCACTTTCAATGCCTTACGCAATAGCGGCGCGACTGGCGGCGAGATCGTCGCGGTACTGGGCCTCGGAGGGCTCGGCCATCTCGGCGTTCAATTCGCCGCCAGGATGGGATTTCGCACCGTCGCAATCGCGCGGGGAGCTGACAAGGAGCCGCTCGCGAAAAAGTTGGGCGCCTCGCACTACATCGACAGTGCAGCTACGGACCCTGCGGTGGAACTCACCAAATTGGGCGGCGCAAAGGTTGTCCTCGCCACTGTTACCGACAGTCCCGCGATGGCGGCGACGGTGGGTGGTCTGGGGCCCCATGGAACCCTGATGGTCATCGGGGCGGGCGGTCCGCTCACCGTGAGTCCATTGCCACTCATCTTCGGATCCCGGTCGATCAAAGGCTGGTACTCGGGCACTTCCATCGACTCACAGGATGCACTGGCCTTCAGTGTCCTGGCCGGCGTGCGATCGATGAATGAGGTCATTCCGTTCGAACGGGTCGCCGAAGGTTACGAACGAATGATGAGCGGCAAGGCGCGCTTCCGGGTCGTGATGACTATGGGGTAGCAGCGGATTACCGAAAGCCGATCCGGAAACGGGCACGCTCGCGGTCTATGAAGCTGCCTACGCCAGCCGCGCGCGTGCCTCGTAGCTATCGGCCGCCGCTCTGAATGCTGCGGCTGCGCGCTCGAAAGTGTCGAACACGACCAGGCCGCGCTGGCGCGCCAACTCCTTGGAGCGCGCGACGATTGCCTCGACATGCGCGGGATGCAAGATCACCGCGAATGGCTTAGGTGTGGCCTTCGCAAACTCCGCGATGCGATCCAGCATCGTGGTCAGCTCGTCCTCATGCGTCGCCCAGCGCGCGGCGCGAAAACCGGTGCCGATCTCCAGCACGATCGCATCGATGACGGGATCACGATCGAGGATGCTTAGTATCTTGTCGAGGTTGCCTTGATGAACGCCTCCGCCGATGGTGCCGCCCGCGTCGAGCGGGTTACGATAGCTTCCCCCGATGACATTGAAGAAGGCTTTCAACTCGTCGTACGAGGAATCCGATAGGGTGGGAACGTCGAGCTGGGCGCTCGCGAATGTATCGGTGATCCCGACCGACTGCCCACCCGTCATCGCGACCAGACCCATCCGGCGTCCCTTCACCTCGCGTCCGCACGCGATCAGCTCCACCGCATCGAGCATCGCGTCGAGGTTGTCGACTGATGCCGCGCCGCTCTGGCGCACCGCAGCGCTCCACACCGCGCTTGGTGTCGCCAGCGATCCGGTATGCGAGAAGGTCGCCCGCGCGCCGGCCTCGGTCACCCCGCCCTTCCAAATCACCACCGGAATCCGCTTGGCCGCGCGCCGCACGCTCTCGAAGAAACGCCGCCCGTCGCGCATCCCTTCGATATACATGCCGAGCACGCGCGTCTTCGGATCTGCGGCCATCAGATCGATGTAGTCCGCGGCCTCGAGCACCAGCACGTTGCCGATCGACGCGGCCTTGTTCACCTTAATCCCGTGCGGAACCGCCTGCACCGCGAAGTTAATGGTGTGCGTACCGCTCTGCGAGATGAAGCATACATCGCCGGCATCACCTACGTGCTCATCGGGAAAATTGCACAGCCCGAAGGCGGGACTGTAGAGCCCCATGCAGTTGGGGCCGACCAGCGCGATGTCGGAGTTGATCGCGGTCTCGCGCAACTGGCGCTCAAGTTGAATTCCCAGCTCCTCCGTAGTCTCGGAAAATCCCGAGGTGAAAAATCCAATCGAGCCGACCTTGTTGTCGACACAATCCTTCAGGATGCGCGGCGCGACCTGACGCGGCACCGCACTCACTGCATAGTCGATGTGCTCGGTGATCTCCGCGAGGCTTTTCTTGTTCTCGATCCCCATCGCCTCGATTGCGGGAATCTCGTTGGGATCGATTTGCACCGAGTAGAGCTTGCCGGTGAAGCGCTTGAGCGCGCGCAGCCACATGTAGCCGCCCATCTTCTTGTCGCCGATGACGACCGCAACCTTCGGCTCGAACGCCCGCTTGAGATTTTCGAAGCGCTCGGGGCGGCGCGGATCGGCATTTACCGGCGCGGGCTTGGGACCGATGAGAATGCGCGCGTCCAGGGTAATGATTCCATTCGGGTACGCGACGATCGGATTGAGATCCATCTCCTTGATCTCGGGCGTCGCGGCGGCGAATTCCGAAAGCTTCGCGATGGCGTTCGCGATCGCGTCGAGGTCGACCGCCGCGGAGCCACGCACACCATGCAGCATCGGCGCGCCGCGCAGGCTCAACAGCATCGCTCGCGCTTCCTTCGCATCGACGGGCGCGAGACGCAGCGCGGTGTCCTTCAGCATCTCGACGAAGATGCCGCCGAGGCCGACCACAATCAGCGGACCGAAACGCTCATCGCGCACGATGCCTGCGATTAGCTCAAGGCCCGGCTTCGCCATCGGCTGCACGGCAACGCCCTCGAAATGCGCGCCCGGCTGCTTCTGCGCGAGCGCATCGCGAATGCGAGCGAAGGCTGCGCGCACTTCATCTGCCGTGCGCAGGTTGAGCTCGACCCCGCCGACCTCGCTCTTGTGAGTGACGTCCGGCGACAATACTTTGAGCACCACCGGAAAGCCCATGCGTCCGGCAATCAGCGCGGCGTCGTTGGCGCTCGCCGCATGCTCGGGAATCGCGGACCGGATCCCGATCGCGTCGAGGATTTTCTTCGATTCGATTTCGGACAACGCCGTGCGCCCGGCGGCGGTCGCCTCGGCAATGATTTGATTTGCAGTGGTTGGGTTCACATTCGAGGCGTATAGCAGACGCGTGAGGACATTTGAACCGTGCCGCGTATGACTAAAATACGACCGCGGGTTTTTGTGACCCGCGCAATTGCGCCGGGGGCGATCGCGAAGCTGCGCAAGCACGCCACCGTCGAGGTATGGCCTCGCGCGACACCGCCGCCGTATGCGCAATTAGTCCGCCGCGCGCGCGAGGCTGAGGCGCTCCTCACGATGGTGACCGATCGCGTCGATGCCGCGCTGATCGCATCGGCGCCGAAGCTGCTAGTCATCAGCAATCTCGCGGTGGGACTGGACAACATCGATATCGCGGCGGCGACCGCGGCGGGAATCGCGGTTGGACATACGCCGGGCGTGCTGACCGATGCGACCGCCGATCTCGCCTTCGCGTTGCTAATGGCCGCGGCGCGACGCATCGTGGAAGGCGATCGCGAGGTGCGGGTGGGCAAATGGCAAACCTGGGGACCGGCCGTGCTGCTCGGTCGCGATGTCTGGGGCGCAACCCTTGGCATCGTCGGATGGGGGCAGATCGGTCGCGCGATGGCGCGCCGCGGCCTCGGTTTCAACATGCACATTCTCTACACCAGCCGACCGACCAAGGACGCCGAATCCGATCGGGGCGCGACGCGCGTTTCGATGAAGCGGCTGCTCCAGCATTCAGACTTCGTGTCGCTGCACGTTCCGCTCACGCCACAGACGAAGCATCTTATTGGCGCCAAAGAACTGGCGCTCATGAAGCCCGGCGCGATTCTGATCAACACGGCGCGCGGAGGAGTGATCGACCAGCACGCGCTGTATCGATCATTGAAGCAAGGCCATCTTGGCGGCGCCGCCCTGGATGTGACCGATCCGGAACCGATTTCTTACCGCGATCCGTTGCTCGACCTGGCCAACGTGGTGATTGCGCCTCACATCGGAAGCGCGACTTTCACAACACGCAACAAAATGGCGGATATTGCTACTGGAAACATCGTGGAGGTACTGGGTGGACGCCTGCCGCAATTTTGCGCGAATCCGGGAGTGGTGCTCAGGGACCTTTCTCGCGGTTAGCCCATCGGATCGTACTGAGGATGAAGAGGATGTCGCGGGTGCAGGTCACCACTCCGCGCGGTGCGAAGGCGCGGAGAATCTGCAACTCACCTGGGGTAATGCGATGGCGCGCGATCCGCTTCGAATTGGCAAAGAATTCCTTCCATACGTCGCGATGGGATTTGGGCCGGGCTTTGAAAATCGAAACGGCCATTCGCCCCCACGCGCTCTTTGACCCACAATCAAGCCGCCATACCGAATGGCGTCGCAGATAGACGGTTTTCTTCCATATCCATCAGCGGGCTTGTCTCCAGAGGCCTCATGGCATAGCAGCAGCGCAAAAATAGCTTGGGAATTAACTTTATAGTATTTAAGAATGATTTGTAGCTGTCAAGCAAAATGTCGCATCTTTGGCCTATTATGTCAAGTTTACGTCAGTTTATTCATCGGATTAGATAAACCGGTGACCAGCTTTCTAGTTCTGTTTCCATCTACAAAATTCAAGAACTCTAGCAATTTTGGGCATAATTTGGCTTTGTTTTGCGATTTTAGATCAACCCTCCTGGAATCGGCCTTTCATGATCTAACCTCCTCTGGGGTTATAGCATTCAGATACCCACAGGAGGGCATCATGACGGAATCCGATGTTTCACAATTCGTAACCAAATTCGTCGCGGCATGGGCCGCTAGAGACGGCCAGGCGTTCCTCGATCTCTGGCATCCCGAGGGGCTGCTGCACACGCCATTACTCGATGCGCCGCTGAAGGGAAGCGAGCTGGCGCACCTCAACGAGATGCAGAAACAACAGGCGCCAGACCTGGTCTGGCAGCTGCTAGATTGGACCTGGCGCGGCACTCCGGACGGTGCCGTCGTTATCATCGAGTGGCAATCGACGCGCGTGATTGGCGACAATCGCTTCGATTGGCGTGGAGTCGACAAGTTCACCTTAAGCAACGGTAAAATCCTCGAGGAACGCGTCTACCAGGATACCGCGCCTTTGCGTGCGCGCCGCACCGGCGCGAAGCTTGAGCCGTTGATTCGCGTATGATGTGGGACTTCCGACCGGAGCCCGAGAAAAAGTCCTTGAATACGCTGGATAATTTGGGTTTGTTTTAACATTGCACGCAACAGCTTCCTTGGAGCATGACAGCTGCGGCCCAGCGACGCGCATCTGCCACAGAGGACGATTTCTAAGGATCTACCGATCGCGCCAACGAAGAAAGAGGCGGGACGGTCAGCCCTGCGCGATGCCGGGGGCGGGGAACTTGCGGCAGACCTCGCTCACCTCGCTAGCGATGCGCGCCAGAGCAGCGTCGTCTTTTCGCTGGATGATCGCCTCCTCCATCCACTTGGCGATGAGGCGCATTTCCCCCTCGCCCATCCCGCGCGAGGTCACCGCCGGCGTGCCGAGGCGGATGCCGCTGGGACTGAAGGGCTTGCGCGGGTCATAGGGCACCGTGTTCGAATTGCATACGATACCGGCTTTATCGAGCGCGGTGGCAGCCTGCTTGCCGGTGACCTTCTTGTTGGTCAGGTCGATGAGCAGGAGGTGATTGTCGGTCCCGCCCGAGACGAGACTGAAGCCGCGCGCGAGGAGTTCCTCGGCTAGCGCCTTCGCATTGCGCACAATTTGATGCGCATAGCTCGTGAACTCGGGGGTCGCGGCCTCCTTGAGTGCAACTGCTATCGCCGCGGTGGTCTGATTATGCGGCCCGCCCTGGAGGCCGGGAAAAACCGCGCGATCGATATCGGCCGCGACCGCGTTGGTGCACATGATCATGGCGCCGCGCGGACCGCGCAGGGTCTTATGCGTCGTCGTGCTGATGACATCGGCATAGGGCACCGGCGATGGATGCACTCCACCCACGATAAGGCCGGCGATATGCGCGATATCGGCGAGGAAATACGCGCCAACCTCCTTGGCAATCGCGCCAAAGGCCTTGAAATCGATGATACGCGGATACGCGGTTCCTCCGGCCACGATGATGCGCGGCTTCTCCGTGCGCGCGAGCTCGCGGACCACGTCGTAATCGATGCGATGGGTCTCGCGGTCGACGCTGTATGGCACTGACTTCCAGAACTTGCTGGTGATGCTCACGTCCCATCCGTGGGTGAGGTGGCCACCATGCGGAAGCGCAAGGCCCATGATGGTTTCGCCCGGCTTCAGCAAGGCGGAATAAACCGCGACGTTGGCGGGAGAGCCCGAGTAGGGTTGGACGTTGGCGTGCTCGACGCCGAAGAGTTTCTTCGCGCGCTCGATTGCGAGGGTCTCGATCTGATCGATATAGCGTTGACCCTCGTAATAGCGCTTGCCGGGGTAGCCCTCGGAATATTTGTTTTGCAGGATGGAGCCGCTCGCTTCGAGCACGGCTGCGGAGGCGTAATTCTCCGACGGAATGAGGCGCACCGAATCAATCTCGTAGCGCTCTTCGCTCTTGATCAGATCATAGATCTCGGGATCGGTACGCTTAAGTTCATCCACGGAGATACTCCTGCGTGATGCGAAAATAGAGCGACGATTGTACCGAGGTGAGCCAGGAAACTTAACAGGCCCGATTGATGGATTGCTTGCTTAAGTGTCCAAATGAAGGACGAGTCAGAAATTGGTATGAAGACCTTAAGCGTCACCGAATTGCGAGTCTCACTCTCGCGTATCGAAGAGATCCTCGACGACGCAGGCGGGATCGTCGTAACCCGGCACGGAAAGCCAATCGCCAGGATTGTCCGGTTCCGGGGAATTCCTCCGCTCGTTGGATTTCGCACCTCGATGCCGAGAATGAAGGTGCCGAGCGAGGTGTTGATTCGTCAGGATCGGGACGAGCGCTGAGCGGCAGGCGCCTCCGATAGCGTCGGCAGTCGTCTGTTTGGCGCTCGTCCCGGCAATCACGATGCCATCGCGAGGAATTCCTTCTCGTCGAGGATGCGCACCCCCAGCTCCTGCGCCTTGCGCGCCTTCGATCCGGGATCTGCACCGACCAGAACGAAGTCGGTCTTGCGACTGACCGAGCCGCTCACGCGCCCGCCCCCTGCGAAAATTTTCTGCTCAGCCTGCTCGCGCGTCAGAGTTTCCAGCGTGCCGGTCAGCACGAACGTCTTGTCGCGAAATGGTCCCTTGCCCTCCGCGACGCGGACCTGCTCGATGTCGAGTTCCTTTTCCAGCCGCTTCACCGCATGCAGGTTGCGCGGTTCATCGAAGTATTCGCGGATGCTGTGCGCGACCTCGCCGCCGATGTCACGCACCGAGGTCAGATCTTCTTCGCTCGCCATCGAGAGCGCCTCCAATTCGCCGAACCGGAGCGCGAGTTGGCGCGCGGTATGCTCACCAACGTGGCGGATGCCGAGCGCATTGATGACCCGATCGAGTGGCGCCTTGCGCGAGTTCTCGATGTTCGTGATGAGGTTCTCCGCGCTCTTCTTGCCCATGCGCTCGAGCGCCAGCAGCGCCGGCATCTTATCCTTCAATTTGTAGATGTCGTCGAGTTCCTTGACTAATCCCGCCTCGATGAGCTGCGCGGTCAGCTTGTCACCGAGGCCATCGATGTTCATACAATTCTTGGAGGCGAAATGTCGCACCGATTCGCGCATCCGGGCCGGGCAATTCACGTTGACGCACAGGTACGCGACCTCGCCCTCTTCGTGCACGATGGCGCCGCCGCAAACCGGGCAATGAGTCGGCATCTGGAACTCATCCGCGCGCGGATCGCCGGGCTGCGTGACGCGCACGACATAGGGAATCACATCGCCGGCGCGCTCGATCAGCACAGTGTCGCCCTCGCGGATGTCCTTGCGGCGAATCTCGTCGAGGTTGTGTAGCGAAGCATTCGAGATCGTCACGCCCGCAAGCTGCACCGGCGCGAGCTTCGCCACCGGGGTCAGCGATCCGATGCGCCCGACGAACGCCTCGATCTTCTCGACTCTGGTTTCCGCCTGTTGCGCCTTGAATTTGTACGCGATGGCCCATCTCGGCGAGCGCGAGACTTCACCGAGCTGATGTTGGAGCGCGTATGAATTGACCTTCGCCACCACGCCGTCGGCATCGTATTCGAGCTGATGCCGCCGCTCGGTTAGGTCGTTCCAATACGCGAGGACCTCATCGACGTTCGTGCAGACCTTCGATTCGGGATTGACGCGCAGCCCCAACTCCCGCAGCACCTGGAGAAACTCCCACTGCGAAGTCACCTCGAGGCCATCGACGACGCCGGGCGCGTAAAGAAAAATATCCAGCGGACGCGAGGCGGTGATCTTTGGATCGAGTTGGCGCAGCGATCCTGCCGCCGCGTTGCGAGGATTCATGAACACCGGCTCGCCATTGCTCTCGCGCTCCGCGTTGAGTTTGGCGAATCCCCCCTTCGAGTAGATCACCTCGCCGCGGACTTCGAGCAGCTTGGGAATCTTGCCGTGTTTCGGCGTCAGCAGCCGCAGCGGCACGCTCTTGATGGTGCGCACGTTGAGCGTGATGTCTTCGCCGTTGTCACCGTCGCCGCGCGTCGAGGCGACCGTAAGCACCCCGTCTTCATACACCAGCTCAACGCTGAGACCGTCGAGCTTCACCTCCGCGACGTATTCGATGTCGGCGTCGCTGTGCAGCATGCGCTTGACGCGCTTGTCGAACTCGACCATCTCCTCGGCGTTCATCGCGTTGGCGAGCGACATCATCATCTTGCGATGATGCACCACGCCGAACTTTTCGCTGGGCGCGGCGCCGACCCGCTGGGTGGGCGAATCGGGCGTGATGAGCGCTGGATGGGCGGTCTCGATCGCTTCGAGGCGCCGCATCAGGAGGTCGTACTCAGCGTCCGAAATCTCGGGCGCATCGAGCACATGGTAGAGATGATTCGCGCGATTGATTTGCTCGCGCAGCAGATCGGCTTCGGCGCGGGCCTTATCGAGCTCAGTGGGCATGAGCATCGATCATTTCGGCTGACAATCGCGAAATCAAGCCGAATGTGAAAGGGCCGCGACGCTGAGTCCGCGGCCCTCTCTAAAAAATCAGCCCTTGGGCGGCGCGCCCTGCGGACCGTCGGAACCGGGGCCGTTCCATTGATGATAGTGCCAACCCTGCGGACCGCCCCATCCGGGACCCGGACCGTAGCCCCAATTGGGCGGCGGAGGTGGTCCGTAGGGCATCATGCGTGGCCCGCCCCATCCCTGCATGCCCATCGGGCCACCCATTCCCATCGGCGGTGGGCGATGACGGCGGTGATGGCCGGCAATCAAAATCGAGAGCGCCACCAGCACCAGCGCGGCAATCAAGCCGCCGCGCCACCATTTATTTTCGCGATCCGCGGTGCGTTCCAGGTTTTCGATGCGTCGCTCGAGCCGCCGCACTGTTTCGTCAGATGCACCCGGTGGATTGGTTGATTCTTCAGGCACTACTTCTACTCCTTGCCGAATTGATGATGGGCGCAGTCGCCCACCCACTAAGACGCCGGCGCCGCACGATGGTTTCGCGGCGTTTTTACGAATCCGGGACCGAAGGCGCGCGGCTCTTTAGCGGCTGTAGCCCATCGCGTCGAGGAAATCGTCGAGCGTCGGGAAGCGCATGTACATATTGGTACGCTTTTGCCTACCGATGGTAGTGCTCGGCTCGTTCGAGTAGGCGTGCCCCGGATATACAACCGTGTCGTCGTCGAGGTTTTTCAGCGTCGAGTTGAGGCTGTGATACATCGCCTCAGGATCGGAGCCTGGCAGGTCGACGCGACCGCATGAGTTTACGAATAGCGTATCGCCCGAAATGAGATTCCCTTCGCAAAGAAAACACTGCGAGCCCGGCGTATGCCCGGGAGTGTGGAGAAACTTCACATCGATGTCGCCCACCTTGACTACATCGCCGGCGTCCACCTTCACGATATCGGAATCCGAGAGCCCCGCGACTTTGCGCGCGCCCTCGGCCTCATGCTTGTTGAGGTAGACCTTGGCCTTAATCTTCGCAAGCATCTCGGCGGCGCCCTCGATATTCTGCCCCATCATCCGGCCGCCCAGATGATCCTGGTGATAGTGCGTGATGAGAATCTTGTCGATTTCGTAGCCTTCCTGGTTGACGGCATCGATGATCGCATCGACGTCCCATGCAGGATCGACCACCGCGGCCTTGCGCGTCGTGGGATCGCCGATGATGTAAACGAAGTTCGCCATCGGACCGATTTGGGCCTGGCGAAGGTGGATGCGATTTTCTGGCATACCTAACCCCTAACCCCTTCCCCTAAAGTGGAAGGGGAATCCGAAATCAGAATTATTTTCGGGCGCTGCTCTTCTTCTCAGGCTTCGAAGGCAGACGCAGGCCGCGATCCCACAAGAATTCCGGTTCGTTCAGCCGCTTCGCGATCCATCGCGATTGCACAAACAGATGGTCGCTGAGCCGGTTGATGTAGACGATAACCTGGTCGCCGATTTCTTCCTCGCGCTTGACCGCCCACAATACGCGCTCGGCGCGGCGGCATACGGTGCGCGCCTGATGCAGAAACGCATTGAGCGTGCCGCCGCCCGGCAGTGTGAACGACTTGAGCGGTTCGAGGTCGTCGTTCATCCGATCGATTTCTCGTTCGAGCTGCGTGACCTCGCCGGCGCTCATCTTGTGCATGCCCTCGTATTCGCCGTCGGGCGGCGTCGCGAGCTCCGAGCCGACATCAAACAGCTCGTTTTGAATGCGGCGCAGCATCTCCGAGTACCAAACATAATCATCGCCGAGGCGATCCTTGTACTCCATCAGAAAAGTGCGCACGATGCCGACGATCGAGTTAAGCTCATCGATGGTCCCGTAGGATTCGAGGCGCCCGCTCTCCTTGGGAACGCGCTTGCCGCCGACCAGCGCGGTGGTGCCTTTGTCGCCGGTGCGGGTGTAGATGCGACTCAGTCTGATCGCCATGACGACTAGACTCCGGCCTTCGCGCGCAAGGCTTGATAGCCCGCATCGCCGACGTCGCTGGAAACCGGCAGGCCTTCGTCGCGCCATCCCTTGCCGATGATCGCGCCCGAGGCATCGCGTTGCCCGCCAAATCCGCCGACTACGTTGGTGAGGTCAGTGTATCCGGCGCCCTCGAGAATCTCGCACGCGCGTTGCGAGCGCCCGCCTGCCTGGCATCCGACGATCAGCTTGGTGTTTTTCGGAATGACTTTTTCGACGATGGTCTCGAAATCATCGTTGAGCTGCATGTTGCCGGGACCCTTGATGAAAACGACCGGAATGTTGAGCGCGCCGGTGGGATGGCCCTGGGCGAACTCATTTTCGGTGCGCACATCCAGATAAATCGCGCCGGGATTTTTAGTGAGAGCATCGTGAGCCTCGGCAGGCTTCTGCTGTTTGATTGGCATAGTTTCCTCGCAGCAAAAATCTACCACGGCGCGGCGGATCCTCTAACCCCCGTCAAAAGCGCTCGCGCACGAGGAGCATCATTTGATGTGGCCGGACCTTTTTGCGTCGCGCCGCGTACCTGCTAATCATCACCCTGAATTATCCAGAACGGAGGCTATCGCTATGGACCGGCTAAAAGGAAAAGTGGCGCTGATTTCGGGCGGCGCGCGCGGGCAGGGCGCGGCCGAGGCGAGGCTGTTCACCGCGGAAGGCGCGAAGGTCGTGCTGGGCGATGTCCTCGACAATGAGGCCCGTGCGGTAGCCGAGCAAATCAACAAATCATCTGCGCAGAAATGTGCGCATGCGCTGCGCCTCGACGTCACCCGCGGCTCGGACTGGCGTACCGCGGTCGATGCGTGCGAGCACGAGTTCGGCGGCCTCGACATCCTCGTCAACAACGCCGGCATCGCCAACGTCAAGGGCATCGCCGAGACCAGCGAAGAAGAATGGGATGCCGTGGTGAACATCAATCAGAAAGGCGTCTGGTTGGGCATGAAGGCCGCCATCCCCGCGATGCGCAAACGCGGCTCAGGATCGATCATCAACATCTCATCGATCTACGGCCTGATCGGATCGGGGGGATCGGCCGCCTATCACGGCACCAAGGGCGCGGTGCGATTGTTGACCAAGGCCGCGGCGGTGCAATACGCGCCTGAGAGTATCCGCGTCAATTCCGTGCATCCCGGAGTCATCAAAACGCCGATGGTCGAAGCGCTCGACGACGAACTCATCGCACAGATCACTGCACTCGCGCCGATGAAACGCGCCGGCACCGCCGAAGAGGTCGCATACGTAGTGTTGTTCCTCGCCTCGAATGAGGCATCGTTCGTGACCGGCGCCGAGTACGTAGTGGACGGTGGCTACACCGCGGTATAGCGACAGCGAGTTGGGGACCTTCTGCAAAGGAAAGACTATGGATCGTTTGAAGGGAAAGGTGGCGCTCATTTCGGGTGGGGCTCGTGGACAGGGCGCCGCTGAAGCAAGACTGTTTGTGGCCGAAGGCGCGAAGGTCGTTATCGGCGATGTGCTGGACAAAGAGGCGCGCGCGCTCGCGGAGGAAATCAACCGGAGCAAGCCGAAGTCGGTGCTCCCGATTCATCTCGATGTTACTCGCGCCTCCGATTGGCGCGCCGCCGTCGATGCTTGCGAACGTGAGTTCGGCGCGCTGGACATCCTGGTTAACAACGCCGGCATCCTCAACCTCAAAGGCATCGTCGAAACCAGCGAGGAAGAATGGGATGCCGTCGTCACCGTCAATCAAAAGGGCGTATGGCTCGGGATGAAAGCTGCGGTGGGCGCGATGCGCAATCACGGCGGCGGCTCGATCATCAACATCTCCTCGATATACGGAATGATCGGATCGGCCGGTTCGGCCGCCTATCACGGCACCAAGGGCGCAGTACGACTCCTGACTAAGGCCGCGGCAGTGCAATACGCGCCCGAGAATATCCGTGTGAACTCCGTGCATCCCGGAGTCATCAAAACCCCGATGGTGGATATGCTGTCCGAGCCCGACCTTGCCGCAGTGACTGCGATGGCGCCGATGAAACGCGCCGGCACCCCCGAGGAGGTTGCATATGTCGTGTTATTCCTCGCCTCGAATGAGGCATCCTTCGTGACCGGCGCGGAATATGTCGTGGACGGTGGATATACGGCGACGTGAAGATTCCGGGCCTGCTCCTCCCCCATTTTTTGGGGGGAGGTGGCCCATCACGATTCATGCGATGGCTGCGCGCAGGAATCGTGATGGGTCGGAGAGGGTCATCAACTCTGGGATTCTGCTTTGCTCTGCCTCTACCGATAGCCGTTGGCGGCGGGCTCGTTAGCGTCAACAGATGCACCTGATGCACGCCCTGACCTGAGGGGAGATCGGTTGTGAAGCGGATGCTCGCACCGCTCCAATTATAGGGTAAATTCCAACTAATTGTTCCCGTTCGAATGGCCATCCGCTGACGGCCAGAAATCCGGATCCAGCACCGTCTCTAGAGGCCAGGGGCAAGTCTTCGGCAAGCGTGCATCCCACTCGCGCTTATGCATTCTCATCTGCGCACCGGCATGCGCACGAGCGAGTCGATACGCCTCTTCGGAGAGTTCGTCGATCTTGCTCTTAAGACTTGGAGAGCGTTTCAAAAGAAACCCAATTTTGAGACGAGAGCCTTCGATCGAAGCTTCCCAACTCGCGCTGACTTTAGCGGGCTGAAAGGCATACTTCAGAAGATGGATCAGCAATCTTTCAAGGTAGCTTCTGAGACTGTTTTCTTCGTTCCGCCCCATTCCCTCGAGCTCCTCAGCAACATTTTCCCAGTCTATGGGTAAATCGCCGCGAGCCCGCAGGGCTGAGGCTTGAGCGAGGAGCCATCCGTAAAAGTCGTCGTCGATTTGCGCCGTCGGCATCATCTCTTTTCGACTATCACAACGCCGTACCCGACAAAATCGTCCCGTTCCGCGTTATCGGTGCCCGTTGGCGGCGTGCTCGTTAGCGTCGAAGAGATGCAGCTGATGCGCGTTCTGACCCGACGGGATCTCGATCGGATACTTGCCGGTGAAGCACGCGTCGCAAAAACCCTCGCGCCCTTCCTGGAATGAGTAGAGGCCGTCCCAGCTCAGGTATGCGAGCGAATCCGCGGTGATGTAGCGGCGAATCTCCTCGACCGAATGACTCGATGCGAGGAGCTCTTCTTTGGTCGGCGTGTCGATGCCGTAGAAACATGAGTTGGTGGTCGGCGGCGCGGCGATGCGCATGTGGACCTCGCGCGCGCCCGCCTGCCGCAGCATCGGAATGACCTTGCGCAGCGTGGTCCCGCGCACCAGGGAATCCTCGATCAGCACGATGCGCTTGCCGCGCAACAACTCCGCGACTGGATTGAATTTGATCTTCACCCCGAAATGGCGAATTGACTGGCGCGGCTCAATGAAGGTACGCCCGATGTAATGGCTGCGCACCAGCGCCATCTCAAACGGCAAGCCGGATTCCTCGGCATAGCCGAGCGCCGCCGCGTTTCCCGAATCGGGCACCGGCACCACGAGGTCGGCCTTGGCCGGGCATTCGCGCGCAAGCGCCCGGCCCTGATGCTTGCGGACGGAGTAAACGTTGCGCCCATAGAGCAGACTGTCCGGGCGAGAGAAGTACACGTACTCGAAGATGCATCGCTTGGTCGGCGCCAGCGAAAACGGCTTGATCGATCGGACGCCATCTTCATTGATGATGATGACCTCACCCGGTTCGATCTCGCGCACATATTCGGCGCGAACCAAATCGAGCGCGCAGGTCTCCGAGGTCACGATCGGCGCGCCATTGAGATTGCCGAGCACCAACGGACGAAAGCCCTGGGGATCGCGAACGGCGATCAGCTCATGCTCGGTGAGCACGCACAGCGAGTATGCGCCCTTAACTTGCGAGAGCGCCTCGATGACCCGCTCGACCACCGTCGGCGCGCGAGAGGCCGCGATCAGATGGATCACGATTTCGCTGTCCGAGGAAGATTGAAACAGCGAGCCGCTCGCCTCCAGCCGGTCGCGCAGCTCAGCGAAATTCACCAGGTTGCCATTGTGCGCAATTGCGATTCCGCCGCGCGCATACTCAACCACCAGGGGCTGGCAGTTCTTGATAGTAGTTGACCCAGTCGTTGAATAGCGATTATGTCCAATGGCGCTGGTCCCTTCGAGGTTGCGCAGCACGTCCTCATTGAAGATATCCGCCACCAACCCCATCCCGCGATGCGCAATGAGCGACTTGCCGTTGGACGACACGATGCCGGCGGATTCCTGCCCGCGATGCTGTAAGCCATATAGGCCTAAGTAGGCTAAATTGGCCGCCTCGGGATGCCCGTAGACGCCGAATACCCCGCACTCCTCATGGAAACCGTCGAGGTTGGACTCCTCCGGGTCGAGGATTACTTCCAGCTCTGATTCCACTTTTAGAGCCTCCCTGGCAGCGCCGACTCGTAAATGCGATTCAGTTCGTTCAGGTCGTCGTCGATCGATGCTCGATCGATAATGAGCCGCGGATTTTCCGTCACTCGCCCGATGGCGCGACACTCGATACCACTTTGTTTGAAAATCGAGCTAAGCTGTACGACGTCCTTCTCTCTCGCACTGAGAACGATCGTCGATGGCCCTTCGCCAAAAAGCTCCGCCGCATCGGAGGTCGAAAGTCCATCGATCAGCGCTCCCAGGAGTTTGTCAGGATTGAAGCAGGCTTCCGCGAGCGCGACGCCGAGCCCGCCTTCCGCGACGTCGTGAGCCGATCTTATCAGGCCCATAGCTGCCGCGCCAAGTAGCGCTTCGACGAGCCGATTTTCGCGCTCGATATCAATCGGAGTGAGCCCGTCGGGCGAGCTGCCGTACATCGCCTCGTACTCGGAGGCCGCCAGCGATGGCTTCGCGGTACGCACCATCAGAATGTAATCACCGGGCGCCTTGAAAAACTGCGTCACCCGCTTCGAGACATCATCGATGATGCCGACCACCGCAATCGTCGGCGTCGGCGGAATCGCGCGCCCTTCGGTCTCATTGTAAAAGCTGACGTTGCCGCTGATGACCGGCGCTTTGAACGCAATCGAAGCGTCGCGCAACGCGGCAATGCCGCGGGTGAACTGCCACATGATCTCGGGCCGCTCCGGATTTCCATAATTGAGGCAATTGGTGATGCCGGCGGGCCGCGCTCCCGCGCAGGCGACATTGCGCACCGCCTCGCACACCGTTCCGACCGCCCCCAAATACGGGTCGAGCGCGCATGCGCGCGGATTGGAATCCACTTTCATCGCGAGGCCGCGCTTGCTGCCCTTGATGCGCAGCACCGCGGCGTCGCTGCCGGGACCCAGAATCGTGTTGCTCAGGACGAGCGAGTCGTACTGGCGATAGATCCATTTCTTCGAGCCGACATTGGGATTGCCAAGCAGCTCACGCAGCGCGCGCGAGGGCTCCGGATGCGACTTTATCGGCGCCGGGCGTACCGGCGGAGTTTTTGGCGCCGCGGCAGGACGATCGTACATCGGCGCTTCGTCGGCGAGCGCGCGCACGGGAATATCGGCGACTACCTTGCCGCGCCAGGTCGCACGCCATCGCGCGTCGTCGGTGATGGTGCCGATCACGACCGCATGCAGATCCCATTTTTCGAACACGCGTTGCAGCTCGGCTTCGCGCCCGCGCTCCGCGACGATCAACATCCGCTCCTGCGACTCGGAAAGCAGAATTTCATACGGGGTCAGCGTCGCCTCGCGAAGCGGGATCTGGTCGAGGTCGATCTCGATTCCGAGCCCGCCGCGCGCGGCCATCTCGCTCGACGACGAGGTGAGGCCCGCCGCGCCCATGTCCTGGATCGCGACCACCGCGCCGGTCTTCGCGGCTTCAAGGCACGCCTCGATCAGCAATTTTTCCTGAAATGGATCGCCGACCTGCACCGTCGGACGCTTGGCCTCGCTGGTCGCATCGAACTCGGCCGAGGCGAGCAGGCTTGCGCCATGTATCCCGTCGCGCCCGGTCGCGGACCCTACATAGAGGACAGGATTTCCTACACCTTTGGCATGCGCGCTCTGCAGCTCGCCCTTGCGCGCGAGGCCGAGCGAGAAAGCATTGACGAGAATGTTGCCGTTATAGGCCGCATCGAACATGGTCTCGCCCGCAACCGTCGGCACGCCGACACAGTTGCCATAGCCGCCGATGCCGCCGACCACGCCGCCCAGCAGGAAACGCGTCCTTGGATGATCGAACGACCCGAACTTGAGCGAATCCATGTTGGCAACCGGCCGCGCGCCCATCGTGAAGATGTCGCGGAGGATCCCGCCCACGCCAGTCGCGGCACCCTGATACGGCTCGACGTACGACGGATGGTTGTGGCTCTCGATTTTGAACACCGCGAGCCATCCGTCGCCGACGTCGATGGCGCCGGCGTTCTCGCCCTCGCCCACCGCGACCAAATCGCCATGCGAGGGCAGCGTCTTAAGATGTCGCCGGGAGGATTTGTAGGAGCAATGCTCCGACCACATCACCGAGAAAACGCCGAGCTCAGTGAACGTCGGCGTGCGGCCGAGCAGCTTTTCGATGAAGCGGAATTCGTCGTCAGTCAGTCCATGCGCGCGCGCCTGCGCGAGATCGATTTTCGGCTCGCCGGCGAGCGACACGGGCGCGGCGCTCATTTCGCCACCGCTCCCAATTGCCCGCGATGTTCCGGCACCGATTGGAACGCGATGATCGATTGGAAAATTTTGAGGCCGTCGGCGCCGAACAGCGCCGCCTCGACCGCATGCTCCGGATGCGGCATCAGGCCGAACACATTGAAGCGCTCATTGGCGACACCGGCGATCGAGCGCATCGAGCCATTGGGATTCGCCGCGTCGGTCGCGTCACCTTTCGCATCGACGTAGCGCAGGATGACCTGCCCGCGCTCCTCCATCTGGAGGAGTTCCTTTTCGGGCGCGACGTAGCATCCCTCGCCATGCTTGATCGGCAGCGCGAGAATCTCGCCCGCGCGCATCGTGCAGGTGAAGGGGGTCTTCGCGTTCTCGACCCGCAGATGAACGCGGTCGCAGATGAACGACAGCGTGCGGTTGCGCGTCAGTGCGCCGGGCAGCAGATGCGCCTCGGTAAGAATCTGGAAGCCGTTGCAAATGCCGATGACGAGGCCGCCATCGTTCGCGAACTTCGCGACACTTTTCATGATCGGCGAGAAGCGCGCGATAGCACCGCAGCGGAGATGGTCGCCGTAACTGAAGCCGCCCGGCAGCACGATGCATTCGGCCCCCTGGAGGCTTTCGTCCTTGTGCCACAGCGCTGCGACATCCTGACCCATCACGTCGCGCAACCCGTACATCGCATCGAAATCATCGAGCGAGCCGGGAAAGCGGATGACGCCCCAGCGCATCAGGCCGCGCCTTCTATCTCGAAGCGGAAGTCTTCGATGTTGGGGTTGGCGAGGAGTTGCTCGCACATCTTGGAGGCTGATGCGCGTGCCTCGTCGGGGGTTTTCGCATCGATGTTGAGGGTGATGTAGCGCCCGATTTTCACATCCGAGACGCCGGCGAAGCCGAGACTCGCAAGGGCATGCTCGACGGTGCGGCCTTGCGGATCGAGGATGCCTTTTCGAGGTGTGACGAAAACTTTTACCTGCACGCGCTACCTCTCAGTTCACCAACCGCACTCTCATCTGCCACATCGCCCAGGAATTTATAGTCGCGCGCGAGGACGCGCGCTTGCTAAGGACCCTCACCCGGCCCTTCGGGCCGACCTCTCCCATCGGGAGAGGGAATTTTCGGATCAATTTTCCACCCGGCGCAGCATCTCGTGGTACGCCTCTTCGACGCCGCCCAAATCGCGGCGGAAACGATCCTTGTCGAGCTTCTGGCGCGTCGCCTTGTCCCAGAAGCGGCAGGTGTCGGGGCAGATCTCGTCGCCGAGGAGAATCTTGCCGTGATGCCGTCCGAACTCGAGTTTGAAATCGACCAGGATGACGCCGACGTTGTCGAGGAACTTCTTCAGGACGTCGTTCACCTTCAGCGCCATGGCGTGGATGGTCTTGAGGTCGTCCTCACTGGCCCATCCGAACGCGATCGCGTGCTCGGGCAAAATCAATGGATCATCCAGCGGATCCGATTTGTAGTAAAACTCGACAAACGGCTTCTTGAGCACCTCGCCCTCGGTGCGGCCGAGGCGCTTGGCGAGCGAGCCCGCGACGATGTTTCGCACCACCGTCTCGCAAGGAATGATTTCCAGCCGCTTCGAGAGCATCTCGCGATCGCTCAGGCGCTTGACGAAATGGGTCGGCACCCCTTCGCGCTCGAGCAGGCCGAAGAAAATCTCCGACATGCGATTGTTGACGACGCCCTTGTCCTCGATGGTGTCCTTCTTCTTGCCGTTGAAGGCGGTCGCGTCGTCCTTGAAATACTGGATTATGAGGTCCGGATTGTCGGTGGTGTAGAGCTTCTTGGCCTTGCCTTCGTAAAACATTTCGCGTTTTTCAGGATTGGTTTCCACGTCAAAGCTCCATCGGGTCGAGGATTTTCGCTGGGTTCATCTTATATGAATGCGGCGGTAATGAGGCCACGGTTTGAGCATGCGCGCCGGGGGCGCTTATCCACAAAAGAGGCGGTTTATTCACACCGACGCCACCAATACTGTTTATGGGCACGTACTTAAAGATGCGCATCGTTGGCGCGAGATGCCAGTGCTCCGAGGCGAACCAATGCCGACCATCACGACCATCGAGGAATTGGAAGCGATTTATGGGCCGCGGCCGAGCAAGCAAACCGATCCCTCGATCGTCAAAGAAGTCGATTTCATCACCGCGCATTATCGCACGCTGATCGAGGCCTCGCCCTTCGCGGTGCTTGCCACTGCGGGTCCTGAGGGCCTCGATTGCTCGCCGCGCGGTGACCGGCCCGGCTTCGTACGCATCGTCGATGACAAAACCCTGATGCTGCCGGACCGGCGCGGCAACAATCGCGTCGATTCGTTGCGCAACATCGTGCGCGATCCGCGCGTCGCGCTGCTGTTCATGATTCCCGGTTCCGGCACCACGCTGCGCCTCAACGGCCGCGGGCACCTCATCACGGACGCCGAGGTCCTGGCGTCATTTGCGATGGAGGGAAAACTTCCGCGCACGGTAATCGTCATCAAAGTCGAGGCGGTCTACTTCCAGTGCGCCCGCGCCATCGTGCGATCGGAACTGTGGAATCCTGAGCGTCGCGTCGATCCGGATACGCTGCCAAGTCCGGGCCAGATCCTCGCCGAGCTAAGCGACAACCGCGCCGGCGGCGAGGCCTATGATCGCGAATGGCCGGCCCGCGCGAAGAAATCGCTGTGGTGACCTTGAGGAAAAAAGGACCAAAGCGACCAAGATTCAACGGGTCGTTCGCGAACGACCCCTACCAGGAACGGCGCGCTAGCCGGTCCCGATGCGCTATGCCCGACGCAACGTTCCCGATCAAAATCATCCGGACCTCGAAACGACGGGTGTGGTCATTCGATCGGCGTTTCGCGAGTTAGGTATACGGCCGGAGGATAGAGGATGTCGCAGGAGACATAATGGTGATCAAGGAAGGACGGCTGTTTCGGGTAGGGGTCGTTCGGGAACGACCCGTCGAATCTTCGTCGGCTTTGGTCCATACCATTTCTGGCGGCCGCGAGATTACCTGCTCACTCCCGGCTGCGATGCTTGCGGTCGGCCTCGGGTGATGGCGCATATAACTCGACCAGCTTGGCGGCGAGGCCGGTGTAGTTGCGCGGCGCGAGTTTCTTCAGCGCCTCGCGCGCGTTGCTGTTCAGGTCCAGCGACTCGACAAAGCGCTGAATCTGCTTCTGATCGACGTCGCGCCCACGGGTCAGCTCCTTGAGCGCCTCGTAGGGGCGCGGATAGCCATGGCGCCGCAGCATGGTCTGGATCGCCTCCGACACCACCTCCCATGATTCCTCGGCATCGACATCCGCCGCGATGCGCTCCTCGTCGATTTCGACCTTGGTCAGCCCTTTTTCGAGCGCGCTGAGCGCGACCATCGCATGCCCGAAGGCCGGGCCGAGCGCGCGCAGCGAGGTGCTATCGGAAAGATCGCGCTGCCATCGCGAGATCGGCAGCTTCGCGATGAGATGCTCGAACAGTGCGTTGGCGATTCCGAAGTTGCCCTCGGCATTTTCGAAATCGATCGGATTCACCTTATGCGGCATTACCGAGGAGCCGGTCTCGCCCTTGATGCTCCGCTGGCGGAAGTAGCCGATCGAAATGTAGCTCCACAGGTCGCGGCAGAAGCCGAGCAGGATGGTGTCGATGCGCGAAACCGTCGCGAGCATCTCGGCGATGAAATCGTGACTCTCGATTTGAGTTGTGAGCGGATTCCACACCAGGCCAAGGCTTTCGACGAAGCTCTTCGACAGCTCGATCCAGTCGACCTCGGGATACGCGAACAGATGCGCATTGAAGTTGCCGACCGCGCCGTTGAACTTGCCGAGATATTCCTGCGCGCGCAGCAGCTTGATTTGCCGCTCGACGCGCGAGGCGAAAATCGCCATCTCCTTGCCGACCGTGGTGGGCGACGCTTCCTGGCCGTGGGTGCGCGAGAGCATCGGCACGTCTTTGAAGCGGCGCGCCAGCTCGGCGATCGCGCGCATCACCCCGGTGACTTTCGGAATCAGCTCGCCCTCGGCGAACTCCTTCAAGATCAACGCGTACGAGGTGTTGTTGATGTCCTCCGAGGTGCACGCAAAGTGCATCATCTCGAGCGGGAGCGCTTCGTCGACCGACGGCAGGCGCTCCTTGAGAAAATACTCGACCGCCTTGACGTCGTGATTGGTCTCGGACTCGATCTCCTTGATGCGCATCGCATCGCGGACCGTAAACGAGCTGTAGATTGCACGCAGCTTGCGGGCGATGGCGGGAGCGATCGGCTTGATGGCGTCGATCTTCGGATGCGCGGCCAAAGCGAGATACCATTCGACTTCGATGCGCACGCGGTACTGAATCAGCGCGAACTCGCTGAAGTAGGCCTCGAGTGCGTGGACGCGGCTGCGGTAGCGCCCGTCAACCGGCGATATCGCCATCAAGGAAAATTCGCGATCGTGTTCGTTAGTTGCCATTGCCAGCACCCTCACCCGTTGCGAAACATGCCGGGCATGTCCGCAACGACCTCTCCCGGTGTGCGGCCTCGCAAGCTCGGCCGCGGGAGAGGAAACTATCTTTATCGCCCAGTATGTCCGAAGCCACCGTCGCCGCGCGCGGTATCTTCCAGATTATCCACCTCTTCGACGGTGGCGCGAACTACCGGGGAAATCACCAGCTGAGCGATACGATCGCCGGGACTTAACAGGACCGTGTCGTTTCCTAGATTCACCAGCAAGACCTTAATTTCACCGCGATAGTCCGCATCGATGGTGCCGGGCGCATTTATCACGGTGACGCCTTCCTTGAATGCGAGACCGCTGCGCGGCCGCACCTGGCCCTCGAATCCCTCGGGGATCTCGATCGCGAATCCAGTAGGTATCGCCACGCGCGACAGCGGAGCGAGGAAGAACGGCGCCTCGATATCGGCCATCAGATCCATCCCTGCGGCGTGCTCGCTCTGATACGCGGGTAGCGGCAACTGATGTTTGCGCAGGCGTTTTATCTTGAGGCTCGGCATTATGCGCTCGTGACAGGCAAGTTTCCGCGCATCGATTGTGCAATGTCAAATCGGCAGTCGCGACGCAATCGAAAAGCTGCATCCGGCGACAAGCTGAACTCATGTTCTGAACCTAAAATGACCTTATTTTTCGAGGCTTTTTCGCATCCAGCTAATCTCTCGGGAAATGATTATGATCTGGTTGTCTGGGAGTTGATGCTCGCACTCGCTGCTTCCGGTGTGCGCGTTCAAACTCCGTCGATTGGGGAGGGTCAGCAGACTCAAACATATGTTGGTTGAACTCAAACGGAACCCCACCGATTGGTTCGGTCACGTCAAATTCGTCGCCATGATGGTCGCCGCGCTGCTGCTGATGGTCGTCGCAGCAATCTGGATGTTCACCTGGGGCACCAGCGCGCTCACCTCGCGCAGCAACCTCGGCGTCGCATTCGGTGCGGTCTTCACCATCCTGTTGTTGATCGGCCTCGGCGCGGGATTGTGGGTTTGGGGAATCAAGTTCGCACGCCACTTCAGGTTACTCGCGCTCCTCGCGATCGTGCTGGTCGGCGCCGCCGGATGCACCAAGGTCGAGCCCGGCTATGTAGGCATCAAAGTCAAACTGTACGGCAGACAGCGCGGCGTGCAGGACTATCCAATCGTCACCGGCCGGGTCTGGTACAATCCGTGGACCGAGGAGATCTATCAGTTCCCCACCTTTCTGCAGAACGTGGTATGGACCCGCAGCCTCAACGAAGGCAGTCCCTCCGACGAGAGCATCACCTTCAATTCGCGCGAGGGCGCGATCATCAATGCCGATGTGGGCCTGAGCTATTCCTTCGACGGCAATAAGGTTCCGGAACTATTTGTAGAGTTTCGGCAACCGGCGGAAGTCATCACCAACATCTACATCCGCAACAAGGTGCGCGATGCCCTCAATCGCGAGTCCTCGCGCATGTCGGTCACCGATATCTATGGCGTCAAGAAGCAGGACCTGCTCAACGCGGTGAAGTCAGATTTGGAAGACGAGCTGGGGCATAAGGGAATCCATTTCGACACCGTCAGCTTCACCAGCGGATTGCGCGTGCCGCCGCAGGTCGAGGAATCGATCAACTCCGCCATCGAGGCCACCCAGCGCGCGGTCGAGGCGCAAAACAAGGTCGCGCAATCAACCGCGGAAGCGCAGCAGCGCATCGCCGAGGCCAACGGAATCGCGCAATCGACGATGATCAAGGCGAAGGCGCAGGCCGATGCGAATCAGCTCCTGAATGCCTCGCTTACCCCGATGCTGATCCAGTATGAGGCGCTGCAGAAATGGAATGGCACGCTACCCGAGGTGACCACGGGCGCGGTTCCATTCATCAATGTGGATTCTCTACGCGGCGCGAGCGCGCAGTCGCACTAAATGGAAAAGGGCCGCTGGATGGCGGCCCTTCAAGTTCGCGGGTCGAAAAACTAGCCCAGCGGCGCGAAGACGTCGTTGGCGATTTTGCGGCCTTTCAGGTCACCCAACATCACCATCGCCATCTGATCGGACTGGAAGCATCGCGCAGCCAACTCAACCACCTGATCGTTAGTCACCGACTCGATGCCCTTAGCCAACTCCTCAAGCGGCACATCGCGGCGGAAATAAATTTCATTGCGCGCGAGGCGATTCATCCGGCTGTCAGTGGATTCCATCCCAAGCAGCATGTTGCCCTTGATCTGGCTCTTCGCACGATCGAGCTCGGGTTTGGTCAGGCCCTCACGCTTGACCTTCTTGAGCTCGCTGAGCGTGACCTCGATAACTTCGTCAACCCACTCCGGATTAGTGCCGGCGTAAACCGCAACATAGCCGGTGTCGACGCATGAGCTCATGAACGAGTAGATGCTGTAAACGCGGCCGCGCTTCTCGCGCACTTCCTGAAACAGTCGCGAGGACATCCCACCGCCCAGCGCGGTGTTCATCACGTAGCTCGCGTAGCGCAGCGGGTCCGTATAGCTCAGACCCGGGCCGCCCATCACCAGATGCGCCTGCTCCAGATTTTTCTGTTGATTGAGCACGTTCGGATGCGCGCTCGGCGCGGTTACTTTATCCGGCTTGCCATTGCCTGCGATCGAATTGAAGAGCCGTTCGCACTGTTGCACGAGGTCATGGTGATTCACCTGGCCCGCCGCGGAGATGAAGATGCGTTCGGCGCGATATCGCTCCGCAAGGAACGTGACCACCGCCTCACGATCGAAAGTGTTGACCGTGGCGGGCGAGCCGAAAATCGGCAGGGCCAGCGGATGCCCTTTCCAGAAATCGAGGCTGAAGAGGTCGTGGATGAAGTCGTCCGGGGTGTCCTCGGCCTGCGAAATCTCCTGGATCACAACCTGGCGCTCGCGCACGATTTCATCCTGATCGAAAACCGATTCGAGGAAAATATCCGCGAGCAGCTCGGTCGCCATCTTGAGGTCCTCGCCGAGGACCTTGGCGTAGTAGCAGGTGTATTCCTTGCCGGTAAACGCGTTCAGCACACCGCCGACCGCGTCGATTTCTTCCGCGATTTGTGCGGCGGTGCGCTTCTTGGTGCCCTTGAACAGAAGGTGCTCGATGAAGTGCGAGAGGCCGTTCTCGGCAGGCTCTTCAAAGCGTGAGCCATTCTCGACCCAGATCCCGATGGTTGAGGACACCATCGAAGGCATATCTTCGGTCAGTATACGGACGCCATTGGAAAGAACACTCTTGCGAATCATCAGGCGCTACTTCCCCTACTTACCTTTCTTGGCGAGGTCAGCTCTCGCTTCGCGCAATGAAAGCCGAATCTTCCCACTCCGATCGACATCGAGCACCTTGACCGGAATCTCGTCGCCCTCATGCAGCACGTCTTCGACTGCGCGCACCCGCTCATCGGAGATTTGCGAGATGTGCAGCAGGCCGTCGGTGCCGGGCATGATTTCCACAAATGCGCCGAAGTCGACGATCTTGCGCACCACGCCATCGTAAATCTTGCCAATCTCGGGCTCGGCGGTGATCTGCTGGATCATCGCGATGGCTTTTTCCAGCGCGGTGTTGTCGGCCGCCGCGATCAACACTGAGCCGTCGTCCTCGACATCGATCTTGCATCCAGTCTCTTCGACCAGCCCGCGAATCACCTTGCCCCCGGGGCCGATGACGTCGCGAATCTTATCGGGTTTAATCTTGATGGTGACGATGCGCGGAGCGTAGGCCGACACATCCTTGCGCGCGGTCGGGATCGCCTTTTCCATCACGCTCAGGATGAACAGCCGCGCGTCGCGCGCCTGCATCAGCGCGCGATGCATGATCTCCTTGGTAATGCCGCCGACCTTGTTGTCCATCTGGATCGCGGTCACACCGGTCGCGGTTCCCGCAACCTTGAAATCCATGTCGCCCAGATGATCCTCGTCACCGAGGATGTCGGTCAGCACCGCGATCTTGTCGCCTTCCTTGATAAGGCCCATCGCAATGCCGGCCACCGGCGCCTTGATCGGCACGCCCGCATCCATCAGCGCGAGGCTTCCGCCGCACACCGTCGCCATCGAGGAGCTACCATTGGATTCGAGGACTTCCGACACGACGCGAATCGTGTAGGGGAAGGTTTCCTCGTCAGGCAGCGTCGGCGTCAGCGCGCGTTCCGCCAGTGCGCCGTGGCCGATCTCGCGGCGGCCCGGTGCGCCGTAGCGCTTGGCCTCGCCGGTCGAGAAGGGCGGGAAGTTGTAATGCAGCATGAACTTCTTGTAGCGCTCACCCAGCAGCGCATCGATCTTCTGCTCATCTGACGAGGTACCGAGCGTCGCGGTCGCAAGCACCTGAGTCTCGCCGCGCGTGAACAGCGCCGAGCCATGAACGCGCGGCAGCACCTGCACTTGCGCGGCGAGCTGGCGAATCTCGGTCGATTTGCGATCGTCGATGCGGCGATCATGGTCAACCACCGCGAGGCGAACGATAGTGCGCTCGACCTTTTCGAAGGCTTCCTGGATTTCACTCTCGCGGTCGGCGAAGCGCCCGGAAAGATCCGCGACCGCCTTGGCCTGCGCCGCATGCATCGCTTCGCGGCGCGCTTTCTTTTCCTTGACCAGGAGCGCCTGTTCGATAGCTTTGCTGGCGCTCTCTTTCACCGCCGCGAGGACCTCCTTGTCGAGCTCCTTGGGCGTGAACGCGCGCTTCGGCTTGCCGGCGAGGCGCTTGAGTTCCTGCTGCATCTCGAAGATGGGCGCCATCGATTCGTGCGCCATGTAGAGCGCTTCGAGCAGGGTGTCTTCGTCGACGATGCGCGCGCCGCCTTCCAGCATCGCGATGGTATCCGGCTTGGCCGAAACAATGATCGAGATATCGCTGTTCTCGTAATCGGGAACCAGCGGATTGACTACCAGCTTACCCTCGATACGGCCCATCCTGACCGCCGCAACCGGCCCCGCGTGCGGGATGTCGGACAGTTCCAGCGCGGTTGATGCGGCGATGATCGAGAGCACATCGGAGTCGTTCTCGCGATCCGCGGAAAGCACAGTAACGATGAGCTGGGTCTCGCAGTCATAGCCTTTAGGGAACAGCGGCCGCATCGAGCGGTCGATGAGGCGCGAGGTGAGGATTTCCTTTTCCGAGGGGCGTCCTTCGCGCTTGAAAAAACCGCCCGGAATCTTGCCGGCGGCGAACGTCTTCTCCGCGTAGTCGACCGTGAGCGGCAGGAAGTCGACATTGGGTCGCGCCTCATAGGCCGAAACCACCGTTGCCAGCACCATCGTGTCGCCATACTGGGCGAGGACCGATCCGTGCGATTGCTTCGCCAGGCGTCCGGTTTCCAATGAGAGCCGGCGACCCGCGAACTCAATCTCCATTTTCTTGTACATTTGTCTTTACCTGAGGGGAGGTCTTCGAAGGCCGCCAACACCAAAACACTCCGCCGGGTCTCTTTCCCGCCGGGGGCGTCCGCGTGACGCAACCGGAATCCCGCCGATGCGGCGAGGCCCGATCCCGCGCTTCCCGAATTGCTCGGGACGCGCGGCAAAACGACTTTGCGGCCCTATCTCCGGATGCCGAGCTTTTCGATCAGCCCGCGGTAGCGAGCAACGTCGCGCGAATGGAGGTAATCGAGCAGGCGGCGGCGTTTTCCTACCAGGCGCAGCAGGCCGAGGCGCGAGTGGTGGTCTTTCTTGTGCGTTGCCAGATGTTGGGTCAACTGCTCAATGCGACCCGAGAACAGCGCGACCTGAACTTCAGGCGAGCCGCTATCGTTGAGGGTGCGCGCGTGGGTCTGGACTAATTCCCGTTTCCGGGCGATCGGGAGAGGCATCAGGAGTTCTTTATCTTCCCTTCTTCCTTAAGTTAACCGAGCACGCTACCAGAGCGGTCCGGTATAGTAAAGTATCCTTCCGAAAAAGGGATTTCTCTGGCGCAATCAAGCCCTTTTAGCACCTAAAGGAGGCTCCTGGTTGCGCCAATCATGACTCGACTGTCTTCACGTACCGCACGATGCGCGGGTCGAAGGCGTAGCCCTCCGACGCCATCGCGTCCCAGAAACCCACCGCATCGGGATGCGCCTTTTCGACCAACGCGGTGATGCGACGGGCACCCTTCTCGTGCGCCAGCCGAGCACTCACCTCGCGCACCAGCGCCGCCGCAACTCGATGGCGTCGCGCCTCGGGTGCGACGGCTAGCCGATAGATGTTGCCGCGCCATCCATCCCATCCGCCGATGACGGAGCCGACGACCTGATCGTTCGCGTCAGTCGCGACGAGGAAAATCGCATTCATTTCCTCGACCGTGCGTTGCACTTCATCCAGCGTATCGGTGACGCTGGGAGTGGCATCGGCGCTTTTCCAAAGTTGCAGTACCGCGGCGCAATCGGCCAGAGTACAGATGCGAAGCCGAATCGAATCGCTCATGAGAGGGTTCATTATCCACATGAGAACCCGGACAACAACCGTACTTGCTTTGGCCGCCCTACTCGTCTCACTCGGTGGCCGTCCGATCGCGATAGCGGGCGATATGGATGGCATCATGATGGAGCACGGCAGAATGATGATGATGAAAATGGGCAAGCCGGCGGGTCCGATGACCTCCGACGTGACCATGTCGAACGGAACCAAAGTCACCATCACCGGATTAATGATCATGAGGGACGGAACCAGGCTCGAGATGAAAGATGGCGAAATGATGATGATGGATGGAAAAATAATGCAGGGCGGCAAGGCTACGGGGATGGCCCATCAGTAGACCGACGCAAAAATTGGAGGCTGACCCCAGGGACGATCGCTTCGAAGGTCGGCCCGCGCAGCCGATTCTCATCCGCCTTACCCATTGGTTCGCGATTCCGCTGCTCATCATCATGGCGGGGAGCGGTTTGCAAATCCTGGTCGCCTATCCATCGATGGGGCCGCGCGGCGCGCTGTACGGGTGGTATCCGTTTCAGGGCACTTCGCCGCCCGAATGGCTTCGTATCGGTGGATGGCTCGGCGGCGGGCGTCATTGGCACTTCGCGATCGCGTGGTTCCTGATCCTCAACGGCATCGTGTATCTCACCTACATGTTCGCCAAAGGCGAATGGCGTCGGCGGATGTTTCTGCCACAGCGGGATCTGGTGAACGCCGTATCGATGTTTGCGTACTACACACGGCTGCGAAAGACGCCGCCGCCGGTCGACTTCTACAACGGGCTGCAACGGCTCGCGTATACCTCGGCAATCCTGTTCGGCGTCGTCATGGTGCTGTCGGGGCTCGCGATCTATAAGCCGGTGCAGCTTCATTTTCTGACCGTGCCGTTCGGCGGCTACGACGGGGCTCGAGCGGTGCATCTGGCGGGGCTCGGCCTGCTCGCGCTGTTCGTCGCCAACCACCTGGTGCTGGTCGCGCTGCATCCGCGCGAACTCCTCAACATGATCAGCGGGGGCAAGCGTGGGTAGGATTCTTACTCGGCGCGGATTCATCCTCGGCGCCGCGGCCGCCTCGCTCCTCGCCGGATGCGAGAGCGCGCCAGTAACTGGATTCCTGGACGCGATGGGCACCTGGAATCGGAAGGTTGAAGAGGCGTTGTTCTCGCCGAGTCGGCTTGCACCGGAACTTCCCGCCTCGGAGCAGACGCCGGAAAAGGCGTTCCCGAGCTATTTCATTTCCGACTCGATGCCGTTTCCACCCGCGAACTGGACGCTCAAAGTCGGCGGGATGGTGGAGCGGCCCGCGACTTTCACCCTCGATCAGTTGAAGCAGATGCCACGCACGGAAATGCGCGTGCGCCATCATTGCGTCGAGGGCTGGTCGGCGGTCGCCTCGTGGCATGGGGTGAGGCTGAGCGACCTCGCGAAAGTGGTCGGCGTCAACCCGCGCGCGAAATACGTCGAGTTTCGCTCCTTCGATGCGGACTACTGGTCATCATGGGATATCGCCAGCGGCCTCCATCCGCAAACCATCCTCGCATATGGCATGAACGGAAATCAGCTCTATCCAGATCACGGCGCGCCACTGCGAGTCTACTCGGCGGTCAAGCTCGGCTACAAAATGGTGAAATATCTGACCGCGATAAACTTCATGTCCACCGCTAACGGCGGTTACTGGGAAAATCAGGGCTACGAATGGTACGGCGGAGTTTAGGCGGCGTCGGGTTTTTCGACGTTGAAAATTCGCACGATGGTAGCGGTCACGCGCGAGGTCGCCTTGGCCACCGCGATCAAATGGCCTGCGTGAATCACCTTGAACATTTCGGTACCCGCGGGCACCTTGCCCTCCAGCGCACGAGGATCGCCATTGCGCAGCAGCTTCTCGGCCGCATCATCGACATTGAGCTCGGCCAAATCGGGCAACGCATCGCGCAGTCCGATGCTGGGGCAAGGCGAAGCGTTCAGCGCATCCTCAAGGTTGATTGCATCCGCGATCGCGAAATGTCCACTCCTCGTGCGCCGCAAGTCCTTCAGATGCGCGACGGTGCCCAAGGCGATCCCGATATCGCGGGCGAGCGAGCGCGCGTAGGTTCCGGGCGAGCAGGTTGCGACGAAGCGGATTTCCTCCGGCGCTGACAGCTCAAGCGATAAATCCTTGATTTCGACGGTGCGAATCGGCGGCGGCTCCAACTCCTCCGGATTGCCTTTGCGTGCGAGCTTGTACATCCGCACGCCTTCGCGCTTGATGGCGGAAAAGATCGGCGGCACCTGATCGATCTTGCCGGTGAACTGTTTCGCAACCTCGGCGAGGCGGTCGCTATCGATGTTGGGAACCGCCGCTTCGCGCGCAACCTTGCCATCGCGATCGAGAGTGTCGGTTTCGATGCCCAGTTTGATCATGCCTTGGTAGACTTTCTCGCCACCCTCGAGCATCGGCGCGAGCTTGGTCGCCTCGCCCACCATGATCGGCAGCACGCCGGTCGCAAACGGATCCAGCGTGCCGAGGTGACCGACGCGCGACGGCTTCACCCTGGCCTTGATGCGCCGCACGACTTCGGCCGAGGTGATGCCGCTGGGCTTATCGATGAGGATTATTCCGTCCATCTTCTTTCACCTATTATAACCGTTGTTATAATAGCCTGATATGGTTACCACCAAAGTGCGCAAAGTTGGCAGTTCGCTCGGAGTCATCCTGGCTCGTCCAACCGTTGAGGCTCTCGGCGTGAGCGATGGTGACGAGCTGGTGATCTCAGAGGCTCGCGGGCGCCTCTCCATGCGGAAACTGTCGCCATCGTCTCGACCCTTCATGGCCGCGCTGCAAAAACTCGTGCGCAAACATCGCGCGGTCCTTTCGCGGTTGGATGATTGAGTGGTCTCGCGTCGCCCAAAAGATCTCGCCAAGCGGATCGCACGCAAGCACTCCCGTTCACTGGCACTGCTTGCCGCCGAAAGCGGAGTGCGATTCGTCACGCGTGAAGTTGCCGAAATCGTGCATGCGGAGATGCTCGCGCAGTTCGGCGGCCTCGAAGGGAGCAATAATCCCGCCGGCCTCGAATCCGCACTGGCGAGGCCCGCCCAGATGATCTCGTACGGCGAGGAACTGCGGACCGGCGCGCTCGCAGCTGGACTCGCGTTCTCAGTGGTCAAAAACCACCCCTTCCTTGATGGTAACAAGCGGACGGGCTTTGCCTTGATGGTCGCGTTCCTCGAGGTAAACGACTGCGGGTTCGACGCGGATCCCGAAGACATCGTAAATGTTTTCATCGATCTGGCGGCGGGCAATCTTTCCGAGAGTGAATTTGTCTCTTGGGTTCTGGCGCACACTCTAAAAGGTGCGCCCGGTGAGGCGCGATAGCCCGACCTCGGTCTATTCCTTGGGCGCGTTTTCGCGCAACAACGCGCCGATGCGCGCCGCGTGCTCGATGCCGGGATCGAATTCGAATTCGAGGTCCGGAGTGCGGCGAAGATTGAGCGCGCGGCCGATCTCGCGCTTGATGAAACCGTTGGCGCTCTTGAAGCCCGCCAGCGCCGCGGCTGCGCGAGGCTTACCCTCCAGATGCGAGAAGTAGACGCGTCCGTGACGCAGGTCGTCATCCATCTGCACGCGCGTCAGCGTGATGCCGCGCAATCGCGGATCCTTTAATTCGCGAATCAGCAATTGCGAAAGCTCGCGCAGCACCAGTTCCGATACGCGATCAGCTCTTTTTACTTCAGGCAACCTAACCCCTAGCCCCTTCCCCTAAAGTGGAAGGGGGATCAGAAATTCACGATCTCCAGAATTTCCTCGCCCAATGGCGCGAGGCCTAACGCGTCGATGAAGTTCACCACCTCGCGCAACGCGGAATCGACGAATGCGCGATCGTTGCCGACCTGGCAAATCCCCAGCTCCGCGCGTTGCCACATATCGTTGCCATCGGTCTCGGCCACCGAGACGTTAAATTTGTTTTGCACGCGCGCCTTGATCGCGCGCAGCACCTGTCGTTTTCCTTTAAGCGAATGATTTTCCGGAAGAAACAGGGTGAGCTTTAGTATGCCGACCACCATGGGAGCCCCATCATCCCAAAGAAACGGCGGGCGCGGCTGTTCACCACGCCCGCCGCGCTAATACGTGATTATGCCGGCGGCTGCTTTTCGACTTGCGCCGAGCCGCGTCCCTCGCGCGGCGGCGGCGTCAGCTTGCGCAGCACGGTCTCCATCTCGAACGCCTCGACGATGTCGCCGGGCTTGACGTCGTTGTAGTTCTCGAGCCCGATACCGCATTCGTAACCGGCCGCCACTTCGCGCGCGTCGTCTTTGAAGCGCTTGAGCGATCCGATTTTACCTTCCCACATCACGCGGCCGTCGCGGACCAGGCGCGCGCGTCCGGCGCGAGTGACTTTGCCGTCGACCACCATCGAGCCCGCGATAGTTCCGCCGGGGACGTTGAAGGTCTTGCGGACTTCCGCGCGGCCCAGCGCCTTCTCGCGGAAGGTCGGCGCAAGCAACCCTTCCATCGCCTCGCGCACATCATCGATGGCTTCGTAGATGACAGTATAGAGCCGGATCTCGACGCCTTCTTTTTCCGCGAGTTGCGCCGCTTTCGCCTCGGGCCGGATATTGAATCCGATGATGAGCCCCTTTGAGGCGGATGCCAGGGTGACGTCGGTCTCCGAGATCGCGCCGGCCGAGGCGTGGATCACCTGGAGCTTGACCTCGTTGGTGGACATGCGCTCGAGCGCGTTCTGCAACGCCTCGACGGAACCCTGCACGTCGCCCTTGATGATGACCTTGAGGTCCTTGACCTCGCCCTCGCGCATCCGCTGGCTGAGATCTTCGAGCGAAACGCGGCTGGTCTTCTGCAGTTCACCTTCACGCTGACGCGAGCGGCGAAACTCGGCAACCTGACGCGCCTTGGCTTCTTCGGCCACGCCGACGAATTGAGTTCCCGGCTCGGGAACGCTGGACAATCCAAAAATTTCCACCGGGGTCGAGGGACCTGCTTCGGTCAGGCGCTGTCCCAGATGATTCAGCATCGCGCGCACGCGGCCATACGACACACCGCATACGAACGGATCGCCCTGATGGAGAGTACCTTCCTGGATCAGTACTGTCGCGACCGGGCCACGCCCGCGATCGAGTTGCGCTTCCACCACCGTGCCCTTGGCGGGACGATTCGGATTCGCCTTGAGCTCCATCACGTCGGCTTGCAGGAGGATCATCTCGAGCAGCTTGTCGATGCCTTCCTTGGTACGCGCCGAGACGCCCACCGTTATCGCATCACCACCGAAATCTTCGGGGATGAGTCCGATTTGGGTGAGCTTCTGCTTGACATTGTCGATGTTCGCATCGGGCAAGTCGATCTTGTTGATCGCGACGATGACCGGGACTTTCGCGGCCCGCGCATGATTGAGTGCCTCGATCGTCTGCGGCATCGGCCCTTCGTTCGCCGCGACCACCAATACCACGATGTCGGTGACCTTGGCGCCGCGAGCACGCATCGAGGTGAACGCTTCGTGGCCGGGGGTATCGACGAAGGTAATCGTGCGGCCATCGACCTGCACGGTGTAGGCGCCGATGTGCTGGGTGATGCCGCCGTACTCTTCTTCGGTAACTTTGGCGCTACGGATCGCGTCGAGCAACGAGGTCTTGCCGTGATCGACATGACCCATGATGGTAACGACCGGAGGCCTCGCAACCAGCTCGCCGACTTCTTCCTGCTCGTCGGGCGCTTCCTCGATCGCCTGTTCGACATCGAAGGCGACGTTCTCGACCGTGTAACCGAACTCGTTGGCAAGCAACGATGCGGTATCGACATCGAGAACCTGGTTGAGGGTCGCCATTTGCCCGAGGTCCATCAGCTTGCGAATCAGATCGCCCGCCTTTACGCCCATCGAACGGCCCAGGTCGCCGACCGTGACACCCTCGGTAATTCGCACCACGCGTTTCGATGCGCGCGGGGTGGTGATTTCGGTTTTGCGCTGTTCCTTGCCGGGCAGCGCGCGCCGCTTCTTCGGCACGCGAAGCCCGCGAATCTCACGCTCGGCGAGAAAATCACCGCCGTCTTTTTTGACGACCTTCTTCTTTTTGAGCGCTCGACCCGCCGCGCCCGGCTTGTTGGAAGGCTCCGGCGGCGGTCCATTGGGCTCTTGCGGTTGCGGCGCGCCAGCCTGCGGACGACCCGCGGGTTGTCCGGGGCGTCCACCCGGTCCCATCGTTCGACCGGTGGGAGCAGCCGGTTTCGGTGGCGCTACCTTCGCACGGAGATCGATTTTTCCGAGAACCTTGGGCCCGCGCTGGCCATCATCTAAAGATGGCGCCGCGGGATGCGATCCGGTCTTAGTCAAGTTTACGGTGCGCCGCTCGCCATTGACGCTGGGCGGGGTGACGACTTGCGGCGGACGCGTCTCGACCCGCGGACGGCTGCTTACATCGGGGCGCCGGAAGTCGCGCCGATCGTGCAGCGGCGCGGGCGGCATCTGCCGCGAAGGCTCTCGAGGAGTCTCGGTTCTTGGAGCCTCGACCGGACGTGCCGCCATGGCGGGGGCGGGCTGATCTGGTTCGCGCTGCAACTGGGCGGCGCCGTCAACCTGCGATCCCGCGTCGGCTTCGGGAGTCTTCGCCACGAGCGCAGCGGAAATTTCGGGGGACATGGGCGCCGCCTCAATCTGAGATGGCGTCTGGGGAACTTCAGCAGCGGGAGCTTCGATGTGAGTTTCCTGGGTTGCGGGCCCGTTGACTTCGGGTGCCGTAAAAACGGGAGTTGGAGGTAAGGGCGCTTCAACCACCGGCTCGATGATCGGCTGGAAAACCGGCGTATCGACCTGCGGCTGCGGACTTTCACTCATGAAGGGAGAAACGAAGGTTTCTTCCTGCGCGGCTTCCTGCGATTCGAAATGGAAAGGCTGCGCTGCTTCTCCGACCGGTGCGGCGGTGGTTTCCGCGTGCCGCCGGCGCATCACCGTCGCATTAAGGCGCTTCTCCACAATGGTGCCGGCGCTAGTCTCGACCACGGTTTCCTTGCGCAGCATCGCATTGCGATGCGCCTGTTCGTCGAGATCGGCTTTGACCCGATCGGCCTCGTCAGGCCCGAGCAGGCTCGCGTCAGTATGTGCGTGGGCAAGCTTGAGACGCTCGCAACTGGCGATGACGTCCTCGAGAGCAACGCCCCACTCTTTGGCCAGACTTTTAATTCGCTTTCGAGCCATCGGTCCTATGTTATTTAAGCCTCGCCTCGCTATCCAGCGAAGTCACGGCCCTGACGGCGGCGATGATTCGCAGCCGCTGGTCGCGATCGATGCTGGATTTCAACGAGCGAAATTCCTTAACTTTCGATGCGGCAAATTTTTCCAGGCAGCGAGGTTCTGGATGGAGGTAACCGCCGCGCCCCGGGGCACCGCCTGCATTATCAATACTAACCATTCCGTTGCGCGCGACGATACGTATCATGCGCGCCTTCCAGTCGCGCCCGCGACATCCTAAACATGTACGCTCGGGGCCTACGACTCCTCCTTCGCAGTTTCCTTGATCTCGTTCGATATCGTTTCCGGCGCCTCTTCGTCTACGGTCGCCGCGACCTCGCTCACTTCGGATATCGGTTCACTTCCCGCCGCGAGCGCTTCGCTGCCGGCAGCGGCCGCGCGCAAGGCCTCGTTGGAAGCCGCATCCGCGTCGGCCTGGGCTTTCGCCGCGGCCTCCGCCTTCTTCTTACTAACATGTTCCCGCGCCGCCGCAATCAGCTGGTGCGCGCGTTCCTGGCTGATTCCCTCGACATCGAAGGAGGTCTCGTCAGCTTCGGCGAGCTGCTCCGATGAACGGAAGCCCAGCTGGTACAACAATTCGGCGTTGATGTCGCCGATGCCCGGAATCGCGTTGAGCGACTGGCGCGCGTTGCGGGCTTCCTCTTCGGCCTCGGCTTCGCTGCGCACGTCGAGCTTCCAGTTGGTCAAGCGATGCGCCAGGCGAACGTTCTGTCCGCGCTTTCCGATCGCAAGCGAAAGTTGATCGTCGGGGACGATCACCTCCATCGCGTGTTCGTCCTCGTCGATGATGACCTTGGAAACTTTCGCGGGCGCAAGTGCGCGACACACCAGCTCGGCTTGATCATCGGTCCATGGCACGATGTCGATTTTCTCGCCGCGCAGTTCCTGCACGACGGCCTGCACGCGCGTTCCTTTCATCCCGACACAGGCGCCCACCGGATCGACGTCGGAATCTTTCGAGTAGACGGCAACCTTGGCGCGGCCGCCGGGCTCGCGTGCGCACTGGCGAATCTCGACGATGCCCTCGTACATCTCGGGCACTTCCTGCTCGAACAACTTGATGAGGAAATTGTTCGAGGTGCGCGACAGCACGATCGAAAGCCCTTTCTCGGAGAGATCCACTTCGGCAATCAGCGCGCGGATGCGATCGCCTTGGCGATAGCGCTCGTGCGGGATCTGCTCTTTCTCGGGCAGAATCGCCTCGGTGCGGCCGAGGTTGACGATCATGTTTTTGCGTTCGAAGCGCTGCACGATGCCTGACACGACTTCGTCGCCGCGATCCTTGAACTCGTTGTAAATCTGCTTGCGCTCGGCGTCGCGGATGTGCTGGATGAGGTTTTGCTTGGCCGCCTGCGCGGCAATGCGGCCCATCGTCGCGGTGTCGAGCTTGATCAGAATTTCGTCACCGACCTCGGCATCGGGATCATATTTCGAGCGGGCATCAACCAGCGTCGCCTCGGACAGCGGATTGGCCACGGCCTCGACGACGGTCTTGATCTCGAACAGCTCGATTTCGCCGATCTCGGTATTGAAGCGTGATTCGATTTTGCGGTCGGGGCCAAAGGTGCGCCGCGCCGCCGAATGCATCATCTCCTCGACCGCGGTGATGACGATCGTTTTGTCGATCCCCTTTTCCTTGGAGACCTGTTCGATTACCCGGTTCAGATCTACCTGCATAACACCTCCGTCGCGTGGCGGAGTTCATGAAAATTCGCCATCCAGCTAAGGGCGAGCGCTTTGCCGCGCCACGGGCCTGCGCTTGCCTTCGTCAAAGTCGTGCTCGTAATTGGCAGCTCGTATCTCCTCAAATGCGAACGCCTCGCGACTCCCGCCCGGCCAATTTTCGAGGTCTTCCAGCTCGATACCGGTCGGAGTGACTCCGGCCAGCTTGCCGACGAAAGACTTGGTGCCGTTGCGCGCCGCATGCGTTCTAAGTTTAATCCGTTGCCCTAAAAATGCCTCAAAATGCTCCAGCTTCAACAGCGGCCGATTTATCCCCGGCGACGCCACCTCCAGCAGGTAACGACTCTCGATGGGGTCGTATACATCCAGGAGGTCGCTGAGCACGGGGCTCAGCCGCTCCAGGTCGCTCAGCGAGATGCCACCGCCGGGCTTATCGACCAGCAACCGCAGCATCGCACCTCGCGATCCCTGCTTGAACTCCACCGCTATCAATTCATATCCCTGACGTAGAAGATGTGGGTCCAGAAGGTCCACAATCTTGCGCGCCACCGGATGCAATTCCAGCACTATCACCGGCCAACCCGACGCCCTGTAACACTGAGCCAACAAAAAAGTGGGCACCAGCCCACTTCTCGCCTATAAAGGTACATCCGTGGCCTCGATTCGGCAAGGACGGTACCCCTAATGAGGCCATCTTAGCGTAAATTCCTCGTCGCGTCGCGCTCCATATCCGATGTGGGATGAAATCGTCGCCGTGCCCGACGATTACAAACATAGTTCTATCCCGAGCCTGTTCCTCCACTCTCACTCATGTGTTAGCCAGATGGCGTGCGTATCGAAGCTGACCGAACCGACACCCTGTACGACCAACCCATTGCCATCCGCGTGAGCGATTGCCCGCCCGGCGCTGCCGTCACCGTGCGCGCCGAGGCTCTCGACGATGCAAACCGGCGATGGGCATCGCACGCGGTTTTCGTCGCCGATGCGTCCGGTTCGGTGGATATCAGCCAGCAGCCGGCGCATTCGGGCAGCTATCCCGGCAAGGATGCGATGGGTTTGTTCTGGTCGATGCGCCTCGACGACGGCGTCATCGAGCGCGGACCGTTCCTCAAAACGACGCCGTCCCCCATGGTGGCTACGATCACCGCCGAGCACGCCGGTGACGCCGCATCCATCCAGATCACCCGGCGCCTGATGGGGCGCGGCATCCGTCGCAGCGAGATTCGCGAGGAAGGCCTCGTCGCAACGTTCTTCGATCATGAAAGCGGCGCGCGACCCGGAGTCATCATCGTGTCGGGATCGGGGGGCGGCCTCGCCGAGGATCAACCAGCACTCCTCGCGAGTCGCGGCTATGCGGTCCTATCGCTCGGATATTTCGGCATGGAGGGAGTGCCGGAGGACCTGACGAATATTCCGCTGGAATACTTCGGACGCGCGATTGATTGGATGCGCGTGCACAAGTCCGTCGATCACGAGCGCATCGCGGTAATGGGAGCGTCACGCGGTGGCGAACTGGCCCTGCTGCTCGGCGCAACGTTTCCCGCAATCAAGGCCGTCGTCGCATACGTGCCCAGCGGCGTGGTATGGCCGGGGCTCAGTCGCACGCCCACCCCCGATACTCTCCCGGCGTGGACTCGCAATGGTGCCGCAGTCGCCTTCATGCCGAATCCGCCGGCGGACGTCGAGGCATGGAGTAAGCCTCCTGTCGTGCTGACGCCGACGTTCCATAAAGCGATGAGCATGCGCCCCCGTGAGGAGTGGCCCGAGATCGAGGTCGAGAAAACCCACGGCCCAATTCTTATGATATCGGGCTCCGACGATCAGATGTGGCCCTCATTGATGCTGGCGGACATCGCGGCGCAGCGGCTGTTGCGCCGCAACTTCGCGCATAAGTTCGAGCACATCACCTATGCGGGCGCGGGCCACTTCATCCGGTTTCCGTATTCGCCGACGATCACCGAAATTTTTCATCCAGTGGTGAAAACGCTGATGGCGCTCGGTGGCCACGCGGTGGCCAATGCCGCCGCCGATCGCGATTCGTGGTCCCGCGTGCTCGGCTTCCTCGCCGCGTCTCTTTAGGCATAGCGAGCGCATTTGCACCATCGCTGCGGGCGGGTCGCGAACCGTCCCTACCAGGAAACTCGACCGACTCGCTTACTCCGGCTGACGGCTGACCGCCTCGATGTTGTTGCCGTCGGGATCGAGGACGAAGGCGCCGAAATAATCGGCATGATACTGCGGCCGAAGTCCGGGCACGCCGTTGTCCTTGCCACCCGCCGCGATTGCCGCATGGTAAAATGCCTTAACCGCAGCGCGGTTCGGCGCGGCGAAAGCGACATGGCTTTTGCCCACCGCGCCCCGACTGATCCAGAAAACCGGCCGGTCAGGTCCCAGCCCGACGGTAGCTCCCAAATCAAAGAGGACCTTGTATCCGAGCGGCGCCAATGCCGCCTGAAAGAAGGCCTTGCTTTTCGCGATATCAGAAACCGCCAACCCGAGGTGATCCAGCACTGAGCGGTACCTCCTTCATTTTTGTGGCCGCGCCGCATTGCGATGGCGCGCCTCGGAGTGTATCGAATCTATCCGCGATGGCTCAATCGGCTATGCCTTCAGTGCGCTAATGCATTCTGGACGTGCATAAATGTAGGCTTTTACTACTAATTGATTTATATGATGGCTATGATAAATCTAGTCTGGCCCGGCCTTTCGTTCCAACTTTCCCCTCTCTTCAACTGCGCGCGACATCATAATGAACGAGATCCCAGGCTGCGAAGGGAAGTATCTTGATCTGATAGCGAAAGTGGCGATGCCTGATCATACCCACCTGATCTTCGGGCTCCTTCACGGTGCCAAGTTGAGCCAGGTACTTCATTGGTGAAGGGAGGGTCAGCGAAGAAAATCTATCATCTGTTGGCGAGACGGGGTTCACTCCGGATGGATGAAAGTTTCGGCCACGTCGTTCGAAATGAGGCGGAGTTGGAAGAGAAGATCGAATACGTCAGGCAAAATCCGGTTAGAAAAGGACTTGCCCGAGAACCATCGGACTATAAGTGGCTTCTCATTGAAGAAAAGAGCAAACACACAGCCTAAAGCCTGTGCCACTGAACAGAAGAAAGAAGTCTTTTTTACTCCTCGTCCTCTCTGAGGCGTGCCATCACCGAGAGATCTTCCAGCGTCGTCACGTCACCGAGGGTTTCGTCGCCCGCTGCGATCTGACGCAACAAGCGGCGCATGATCTTGCCGCTGCGCGTCTTCGGCAGCGCGTCGGTGAAACGGATCTCATCGGGCCGCGCGAGCGCGCCGATCTCCTTCACTACGTGACGCTTGAGGTCCTCGCGCAATTTGTCGTCGCCCTTGCGCCCGCCTTCCAGCGTGACAAACGCCATCACGCCCTGCCCCTTCATCGCGTCGGGCTTGCCGACGCAGGCCGCTTCGGCGACCGCTTCATGCGAGACCAGCGCGCTCTCGATTTCCATGGTGCTCAGGCGATGTCCCGAAACGTTGATGACGTCGTCGACGCGCCCCATGATCCAGAAGTAGCCGTCCTCGTCGCGACGCGCGCCGTCGCCGGTGAAGTACATTCCCTCGATCTGGCTGAAGTATGCGGACTTGTAGCGCTCCGGATCGCGGAAGATGGTGCGCAGCATTCCAGGCCACGGCCGCTTGATCACGAGAAAGCCACCTTGATTCGCCATGACCGGTTTGCCTTCGCGCGTAACGATGTCAGCCGCGATTCCGGGCAGCGGACGCGTGGCCGAGCCGGGCTTGGTCGCGATGGCGCCGGGAACCGGACTGATCATGATGCCGCCGGTTTCGGTCTGCCACCAGGTATCGACGATCGGGCATCGATCGCCGCCGATGACTTTGCGATACCACATCCACGCTTCCGGATTGATAGGCTCACCGACCGAGCCCAGCAGGCGCAGACTTGAAAGGTCGTGCTTCTTGACCCACGAGTCGCCCCATTTAAGAAAGGTGCGGATCGCGGTCGGCGCGGTGTAGAAAATCGACACGCGATACTTCTCGATGATCTGCCAGAAGCGATCATTCTCGGGGAAGTTCGGCGCGCCTTCGTACATCACCACGGTCGCGCCCACCGACAACGGCCCGTAGACGCTGTAGCTATGACCGGTGACCCATCCGATGTCGGCCGTGCACCAGTAAATATCGTCTTCCTTGAGGTCGAAGACCCACTTCATCGTTTGCGAAACGTGGGTAAGGTAACCGCCAGTGGTGTGCAACACGCCCTTGGGCTTGCCAGTCGTGCCCGAGGTGTAAAGCGTGAACAGCGGATGTTCGGAATCGAGTTGCTCGGCGGGGCAATTCGGGCTTTGCGAGGGGACCAGTTCGTCCCACCACACATCGCGGCCCTTGCGCATCTCGACTTTCGCGCCGGTGCGCCGCACTACGAGGCATTTATGGACCGAGGCCGCGCGCTTGAGCGCCTCATCGACGTTGCCCTTGAGGTCAACCTGCGTGCCGCGACGCCATCCGGCGTCGGCGGTGATGACCAGCTTCGCTTCGGCGTCGTTGATACGATCGGCGAGCGCCTCGGCGGAAAATCCTCCGAACACCACCGAATGAATCGCGCCGATGCGCGCGCAAGCGAGCATCGCGATCGCGGCCTCGGGAATCAGCGGCATATAGATGGCGACCCGATCGCCCTCCGTGATGCCGAGACTCTTGAGCGCGTTGGCCGCGCGGCCGACTTCATCGGCGAGCATCTGGTAGGTCAGGACGCGCGAATCACCGGGCTCGCCTTCCCAGATGAACGCGACCTTGTTGCGGCGCCCATCAGTCAGGTGGCGATCGAGGCAGTTGTAAGACGCGTTGATTTTGCCGCCGACGAACCATTTGGCAAAGGGATAATTCCATTCCAGCACTTTCTCGTAAGGCTTGAACCATGAGAGCTGGTTGCCGCATTCGCCCCAAAATTTTTCCGGATCCTGCTCGGCGCGGCGGCACAGCGCGTCATAGTCGTCGAGGCTCTTAATCGATGCGCGCTGGGAAAATTCGGAGGAAGGCGGAAACTTCCGCTGCTCGCTCAGTACGGACTCGATGTCGTGACCCTGAGAATCGGCCATGGCTAAATCCTTTCTTTAAATCCTGCCCCGCGCTTCGCGGGTCTTGAGACTTAAATACAACGTCGCGGCATCACCAGTCTCGCGCCGATTCGATCTAATATCACGCAGGCGCTGGAGCAGCTCGGGCTCGATAGTGGCGGCAAATTCTGCGGCCAGCTCGACCGCGCGCGCGGCCCATCGCAAAACGATGCGTCCCTCGAGCCCGCCGAAATCGTCGAAAAACCACGCGCAACTGGTGAGCGAGGCTTGCGCGGCGCGCACCATCTCGAACAGCAGCATCAGGCGGTCGCGATTGCGCTCGTCCGAGACTTTATGACGCGCGAAAAATTCTTCGGTCAGCGCCAGCGTCGGATCGTTGAGCACCTGCATCGATTCGCGCAACAGCGCCGCATAGTTGGGCGACAGCGGCGGCGCAAAGCGATCGTAAATCGCGTTCGCGTGTTCGCTGACAAAATGCATGGCATCGAATAGCGGCGCGCGCCACTCCTGGCTGGTGTTCCCCTCGAGGCGGCATCCGCAATTGGAGCGCCATCGCTCGATACCATGGGCGCAGCTCCACGCGCTCGGACTATCGATGACAAAACTGCCCGCGCCCGGATGGGTCGCGAGATAGTCGCTGAGATTGGTGATGACGATATCGTCGCGGCGTTGCAGCGTCATAATCATGCGCGCGAGTTCCGCGGCGCCGCTCTTTTTATGATGCCCGAAGGTCTCGCCATCGGTGGCGAGCAGGATCGCGCTGCCCGGTTCGTGCTCGAGCGCGACCGCGGCGACGTGATCGGCAAACGCCTTGCCGTCGTCCATCGCATTGCCGAACGAAATTTCCGCCGACAGCGCGCGATCGAAGCGAAAGACCGCAAGACGAAGATCATCGCGCTGCCAGATGAAGGGACCGGCGCTGCGACTGTTCGCGCCCTCGCCACCGAAACTACCCTGGTCGTTGGCGAGGATAGTAAACTTCAGGCCGGCCTCGGCGAGCGACAGCAGCGTCGCATCGTCGACCGCGCATTCGGGAAGCCACATACCATCGGGCCGATGACCAAAACGATAGACGAAATCCTCGATGCCCCAAGAGATCTGCAACTCGCGATCGCGCGGCGTCAGCAGCGGCAGTATCGAATGGTTGTAAGATTGGGCAATTGCGTTGCCATGACCACCGTGAGCAGCCGCGCTGAGCTCGTCGCCACGGCGCATCGCGCGATACGCGGGTTTGCCGTGACGCTCCATCCACGCGGCGAGGGTCGCCCCGAAATCGAAGTTCAGCGACTCATAGTTATTGCGGACATGGACGACGGTTCCTTCCATCGTGTGGGCATGCGCGTTGGCGGTATAGCATTCGCTGAGGATCCGCTCGTTCCAGTTGGGGAATGGCGCGGCGCTGGCCTCGGCGGGGATGAGCCCGGTCCAAGGGCTCTCGCGCGGAGGCTGATAGAAATGACCGTGAATGATAACGTAGCGTTGCTCAGCCATCTTAATGTTATTCTAAGCATTCCACGAGGCGCTGAAAAGCGTCGTAGTGGAGCATCCCCCTGGGTCACAATGTACCCTTTTGGCGCAATTCATCAAACTTATCAAGAAAAAGCGGTGGATAAGCGGACGTAATGAAAAAGGGCCACCGGGAGCATGTCCCGACGGCCCGTCCAGGAAATTGCGAAGTCAATTCAGTTGCAGGCTGCCGCGAATGAGCCTTTGATGGCGGCCTCGCCCTTCTGATTCACCACCTCGAGGTCGCCCTCGACGATCTTCTCGCCATTTTTCTCGGTCTTGTTGGTGACCTTGCCACGGCAGGTAACTACATCGCCGGGCCATACGCGGGTCGCGAAGCGCACCTTGAAGCGGCGCACCTGCCCGACGCCGACGAAGTCCGTCAGCGCCTTCGAGAGCAGCCCTGCGGTGAACATCCCCTGCGCGAAGACGGTCGGGATTCCCGCGGCCTCGACGAAGGTTTGATCGTAGTGGAGAGGTACGAAGTCGCCTGACGCTCCCGCATAACGCACGAAATCGGGACGCGTGACGCCCTCGATGACGAATGCGGGAATCGTATCGCCTACTTTGACGGAATCGTATTTCAATTTGGCTGGCATGATGTTCTCCAATAAAGGATCTTCGATTTGTCTTAGTCCTTCAACCTCTCTCCCTACTGGGAGAGACATGAGTGAGGGCAAGGGCTATTGAAACGCAGTTCAATAGCACGCTTCCATTAGGCCTTCACGGCCTGGCCGGTTTCGATGAGCGTCGAACGCGCGATCGCGACTTTCTCGTCCTTCTGATTGGTGTACTCGGTTTCCATCAGCAGCATAGTCATCTTGCCGCCGCGGCCGCCTTCCTTCTCGATGATATCGGCGACCTTCGACACGCCGGTGAGCGTATCGCCGACCAGGATCGGTTTCAGGAACTCGAATTCCTGCTCGCCATGAAGGATGCGCCGGATATCGAAACCGCCCATCCCAGGGCTCGAATCGCCATCCTGCCAAAACGCCGAGGTTTGCAGGAAGGTAACAGGCACGGGGATGCCGCCGGCCTCTTTCTTGGCCAGTTCGGGATCGAAGTAGAGCGGGTTGGGATCTTTGATGGCGCGGGCGAACTCGCGCACCTTGCTCCATTCGATGGGCATCTTAAATGGTTTACCGGTCTTGCCGATGCTGCTTCGGTCGGCCATGTTTTTTGAACCTCACTACGGAATGATCTTCCGATACTTCTCAGTAGTTTGTTCCGGGCGATCTATCAACCGCTCGGATCATCCAATCGCGCGCGGACCGACGCCGCCGTCTACGATGAGCAGCGCGCCGGTCACATAGCTCGCTGCTTCCGAGGCCAGGAAGAGGCACGGATAGGCGATCTCTTCGACGCGGCCGAAACGGCCCAGCGCGCGCGAGTCCGCCACTGCCTTTTTCACCGTCGGATTCGGCCATACGCGCGGCGCCGCACCCTCGGTATCGATGGGTCCCGGCGCGATGCAGTTCACCCGGATGCCATGCGCGCCCCATTCGCCGGCGTGCGAGATGGTCAGGTTGACGACGCCGGCTTTCGCGGCGCCATAGGGCAGCATCGTGGTCGAGCCGTGTACGCCCGCGGTCGATGAGATGTTGATGATCGATCCGCCGCCCCCCTGCTTGATGAGCTGACGCGCCATCGCCTTGGAGCAGAAGAAAGTCCCGTCGAGGTTGATGCCGATAACCGCGCGCCATCCATTGGGCGAGAGGTTGAAGCTCGGAGTTGTGATGCTCGCACCGTGATTATTGATAAGACAGTCGACGCGGCCGAAATGCTTGACTGCGGTCTCAATCATCGCATCGCATTGGTCGGCCTGGCGCACATCGACGGCGGTGAATTCGCAGGTGCCACCGTCCTTACGGATATCGTCGCGGACCTTGGTGAGATTTTCCACGTTGCGGCTCGCGATCAGCACCTTGGAACCGCGCGCCGCAAATTCCCTGGCGATCGATTCGCCGATTCCGGTCCCGCCGCCGGTTACGATGGTCACCTTTCCGTCCACGCTGAATATGTCTTTGGCGTTTGCCACGTTGAGCCCTCCTCCTAATTATCGCCGGACGCAGGACGCCGATAGCGAGCGCGCCGCCGGTCATCGAATGCGATGATCAACCGCCATCTTTAGCAGACGCGTGGCAGGACTTCACAGAGCCAGCTGCCGATGGGACGCAAACCAAGCAGCCAGGATATGGGCTCTATTGCGAGGACTGTTCGGTCGCGGTCGGACGCGGGACCATCCGCTGATGGCCGCGGCGGTGGCTGAGATGACGCGCACGAGGTGTGATCTTAAGCCTCAGATGAGGCGTGGCGCGAGTTTCGACTTCGCGACAGACGTTGTGCTTCCACAAAATCAACCGCCGGCGCAGCACCCCGGCATTGATGCCAAGCGCCTCGCATACGGTATCGAAGCTGAAGGCATGGGGAGCGGTCTTGGCCGCCATCATGATCCATCGCTCGGCGTCGATGTAAAGCAGCCGCTTGCGGGTGGCTCGTGAAGTCGCACCCTGCTGAAACACATTGATGGCGTCGGCGAGCAGAGCCAGCATCAAGCGCTGCTCGGCGGTCAGGCGATGGCCGCCGGAAACATCGAAATACTGCGACGGGAGAATTTGATGGAGACCGACAAGATTCTCCATGATGGCGTCAGGAGTCGATCGCACCTCGGACATTGAGCCCCCCTCTTTCTTCGGCGGCGGTGAAGGAAAGAATTCCCGATTCGCCTGTCGCAGCAATTCGATCATCAGAGCCTCGTCTGACCAAATAACTGCGCAGCAATCCAAAAGGTTCCTGCGCGCGAAGCAGCACCATCGGCGAAATGTCAGGATTCTTGCCTTATTAAATACGGACGACGGGGGAGACGAGATTGTTCAATCGTCTCGAAAAGGAACAGGAAGCTGCCGATAGAGAACTATAGCGACAGCATCGTAACCAGATCGGTTAGCTCAGTATCCAGCGTGCGCGATTTTTCAGGAACCTCAGGCAGCGGCACAAAAGAAATTTCGCCGCGCAGCTCAGCCACCAACGACGAGGGTCGCCGATCGACCAGCGCCTTGACCGCGCCGGCGCCCATTCGACTTGCGAGCAACCGGTCCCGCGCCGTCGGCGATCCGCCGCGCTGAATGTGACCCAGAACCACCACTCGAGCCGACCCGCCCAGGCGTCCATTGACCGCGTTGCAAAGCTTGACGGCGCCACCGGTCCGAGGACCCTCGGACACCACCACGATCGATGAGCGCTTGCCGCGTGCCTGGCTCTCCTCGATGCGCTGGATCAGATCCTCCTCGTCGACCGGCATTTCGGGAATGATCACCGCTTCGGCACCGCCCGCGATCGCGACCGCAAGCGCGATAAAACCCGAGTCGCGCCCCATCACCTCGACAAAAAACAAACGCTCGTAAGCAAAGGCGGTATCGCGAATGCGATCGATGGCCTCCAGCGCGGTATTTACCGCGGTGTCAAAGCCAATCGAAAAGTCGGTGCCCGGGACATCGTTGTCGATCGATCCGGGAATTACCATGACCTTGATGTCGCTTTCTTCGGCCAACGCACGTGCACCCTGGAGGCTCCCGTCGCCACCGATCACCACCAGCCCGCCGATGCCATGATAGCGAAGATTCTCGATCGCATGAGCACGCCCGGAGGGGGTGCGGAACTGATCCGAACGCGAGGTCTCCAGGATGGTTCCGCCACGCTGGATAATATTCGCGACCGCGCGACTCGGCAGCGGAGTAAATTTGCCGTGAAACAGGCCTTCGTAGGCGCGCTGGACGCCGAAGACCTCGATACCCGCCGCGGCAGCCACCCGCACCACGCTGCGAATGGCAGCGTTCATCCCGGGCGCATCGCCACCCGAAGTCAGCACCGCGATCTTGAGCGGATGTGACGGCGAGCGTGGTTTGGTTGCGGGCGGATCCTTTTTGGCCGATTCTTTCGGCGGATCGTTTGGAAGATCTGGCTTGGATTGCTCTTGCATCGTCACGCGCGGATAGCCTCCGTTACAAAAACCTATTGCGACTTCGGAGAACTCCTGGTGAGAGGCTAACATCCGGGGAAAGTTGTAGGAAATGGCGGTCCGTGAGGTTCGACGCCTCGGGTGCGATTCTGAGCTATTGGCAATTCAGGGCGGGAGGCTCGTGTCAGTTGCCTCGTTCCGCCGGCGGGATCGACGACTCGGGAGCAAACTGTACCCGCTGACCGACGAAGATTGCATCGAAGGTCAAGTCGGCCTGGGCCGAGCCGACGGTTACCACGATGGTGTATTTTCCCGGACGTGGTACACCGAAGCTCACATTCCACGCCACTGGAACCTTAACTGGGAGTCCCTGGGGAAGGTCCGGCGCGAGTTGGCCGGTTTCGATTTGTCCGTTCAGTTCGGGGACTACCGGGACTCCCGCCTCATCGGCGATCACGATTTTTAGCGGATACCTGCCACCGATTTCATTGCTCGAGAAACCGAGGCCGACTGCGACCGCGAGTTGGACCGGTGCCGGGTAATTCGCGCTGCGATACACATTCCATCCCCCGCCCAGAATAAAAATCTTGCCACCCACTGCCTGCGCCGCATCCGCGAGAACTGCGTAATCGATTTTCATGCGATGACCTCGGTCCCAGAATCGCGTGTCTCGTTACCATTGTGGCCTGATGAGGGACTATTGGAAACCGACTGGAACTCTGGCGGGAGACTCGCGAGAAATCTCCTGAGAAGAACTCGGACGCGCGGATGAACCACCGACAGTGGTGAAATCGAGGCGGACGCCGAGGAATGACCAGACACGTCGTCCCTGGACTATTCGCGCGAACAGGCGGCCCGTTTCAGCTGGTGATCGCGACTAGATTTAACCTGGCCGAAACAATAAGGACGCATTAGGTCATGGGGTCGTTTGGAGCTAGGGGCAATCCTTTCACAGAGACCGGATATGCGGATGCTACCGATATAGCGGCAAATTAACCTTCGACCGGCACAGTGTGCCACTTGGCGGTCGTCTCATCTGTGGGGGTGAGACTGATGAGCTCACGAGGGAAACTGCGTATTGGCGCGATCGCGATACTGAGTCTGGCCGTTTCCGCGACGATCACTACTACGATCCTATCTATATCGTACGCACAGTTGGCCAAGACCGCGTGGCCGATGTTCCATCATGATCTGGCGCATACCGGCCTGAGCGGCGTCAATACCAGCACCAACAACGGCGGGCTCAAGTGGGCGTTCCTAACCGGCAGTCCGGTGACTTCCTCGCCAGCAATCAGCGCCGATGGCAACACCATTTACGTCGGCTCCGATGACGGCAACCTCTATGCGATCTGCGCGACCCACAACGCGCACTGTTCCGGCGGGCCCGGCACGCTCAAGTGGGCCTTCATGACAGCCAGTTCTGCGCTGGGGAATCAGGTAGATTCCTCGCCGGCGATCGGCGCTGACGGCACCATTTACTTCGGAGCCCGGGATCACAGCCTTTACGCGCTAACCGATAAAGGCACCCACCCTGCACTTAAAGCGGGGTGGCCATTTTCAACCGACGGCGAGGTGGCGTCCTCGCCGGCAATCGGCGGCGACGGAACCATTTACATAACCAATGAGCAAGGCCACCTTTACGCGGTAAACCCTAACGGCACGGCGAAGTGGAAGACCCCGTTCTTAACTCCCAACGCCGCCGATTTCTCCTCGCCGGCGCTGTTCGGAAACCCACAATGCACCGCGGTTGGGGTACCTTTCATGTGTTGCACCGGCACCCGGAAAGGTTCCTGTGGCGCTAGTAGCATCATTTATTTCGGCTCCAATGACGACAAGGTTTACGCGGTAACTGACAATGGCACGGCCGGGGCGCTTAAGTCGGGGTGGCCGTTCGTCACCAGTAACGAGGTCTTTTCATCGCCCGCGATCGGTTCCGACGGCACGATCTACATCCTCTCCACCGACAATTTCCTTTATGCGATAAACTCCAATGGTACGCAGCACTGGAAGTTTGCAGCTGGCACCGCGGTGTTGGTGAACCCGGATTCCTCGCCGGCGATCAGCGCTGATGGCAAGACCATTTATATCGGGGGCATCGATGGCAACCTCTACGCGGTCTGCACGACCTCCAATCCCAACTGTTCCGGCGGTCCCGGTACGCTGAAGTGGAAATTTCCCACCGGTGGTCCACTGATCTCCTCGCCTGCAATCAGTAGCGAGGGGACCATCTATGTCGGTTCCCGTGACGGTAAACTTTGGGCGATAACCGACAACGGCACCAGTGGCCTCCTAAAATCGGGGTGGCCGTTTCCGACCACTGCCAGCACTTTCGTGGATTCCTCGCCGGCGATCGGTCCCGACGCTACCATCTACGTCGGGTCGGGCAACTACCTCTACGCGATAAATGGTCCGTTCCCCACTGCTACCGCTACTCGGACGAAGACCCCAACGCCAACGAAAACCCCGACGCCAAAAAGAACCGCTACGCCGACAAAGACTAAGACGCCTACGCCGACGAAGACTGCTACGCCGACGAGGATCGCCACGCCAACCAGGACCAAGACGGCGACAGGTACTCCGACGCCAACAACAGCGCCGACTCAGACCCGTTCCTCGACGCCAACGCCGACCCCAACTCCCGCTTGCTTAACACCACCGGCGAACATGGTTTCATGGTGGCCGGGGGATTCGAACGCGAACGACCTCGTCGACGGCAACAACGGACAATTGGTACACGACGCGATGGTCGTCCCCGGAGGATTTGTCGGAGGCGCATTCAGTTTCGACGGAACGATCAATACTCAGGTTTCGATCGCCGCCAACCCAAACTTGAACATCTCCGACTGCCTCACCTACGATTTTTGGCTGTTCAACCCCAGCGGCGGTCAAACCTGCCAGGGCTTATGTCGGATCATCAGCAGAGACGGGGACGGGCTTGAAATCGCGGTGGCAGGGCCTAACAACACCCCGGCCTGTGCGGCGAATACTCTCACGATCTTCCCTGGCCATAGTGATGGGTGGATATGCACCGCTTTATCCGTACCCGCGAATGCGTGGACGTTCGCCGCGGTGGAAGTTTGCCCAGCCGGGTCAGCGACGGAATCCCTGACCGTGTACACAGGCCCCAGCCCTGGGACCTTAGCCAAGCAGGGGCCGACACCCTTGCTGAGCACCACCATCAATAGTCAGACCGGTCTGCTCTACATAGGAGGAAGGGTTGATGGCTCGGGTGAGAACTACACCGGCCTTATCGATGAGGTGGAACTGTTTCACGCTGCCCTGAGCGCTTCCGACGTTCAGGATATCTACGGCGCGAGCAGCGCGGGAAAGTGCAAGCCGTCGCCCACCTCGACACCGAGCGGAACCCCCACACCGACAGCGACCGCAACGATCACGCCTACCAGGACGGCCACCTCGACCGCCACCGCAACGCCGACCTTGGCCACGACGGCCACAGCGACGCGGACGCCGACGGCAACCGCAACGCCGACATCAACCGCAACGGCGAGCGCGACGCCGACATCGACCGCATCGCCAACCGCTACTGCGACACCAACAATCGGCTGCGCACCCGGTCTCACCAGCACCTCCATCAATACCGGGCAGGGCTCGGTCTCAGTTGGCAATTCCGATCTTTGGTGGCAGTTGCTCTCGGACAATACCAGCCTTGGGTTCCCGGCACCGGCGCCGGCAGTGGTCGTCACGCCCAATCCAGGTTGGAACACCAGTATTTTCAACAATAGCCAATGGATTTCAGCCGCTGCCGGATGTGGCAGTAACTGCGGGACTGGATCCGCTGGACCGTTTATTTACCAGCTCTGCTGGACGCAAGTCGGCGCGGGATCGGTATCGCTGCAATTCCTTGCGGACAACGACGCCGTCGTTTGCCTGAACGACGCTTCCTGTCCGGCGGACAATTCCGGGACCACGCTCAGTTCGCCAGTGATCGGATTCGACAACTTCACTGATCCCGGCAGCAACTTCAAGAATCCCGCTTTGAACACTCCGTCGATCACGACCGCCGCTACTTCCGGAGGAATGAACACCTTGAACATCACCGTCGGAAATATCGGCGTCTCGGCGAGTGGGTTGGAGGTACAAGGACTGCTATGCGGAAACGTAACGCTGGTAACCTGTCCGCCGTAATATGGTCATAGGCGGCCCTGCGCGGGGAAAATCCAAGAAATCTAATGAGTAACGCGAGGCTCTCGGATAAGCGTAAAGTCATCGCAGAGAAGACTTTAGTTAACGCCAAGCCGCGATAGTGCCGCTTTCGCATCTTGCATGCTGTGAGTGTCCGCATCGCTCGAGGCCGCCGCCTGCCGATAGAACCGAATCGCCGCCTCCCGATTGTTCATCGCCTCGTCGGTGCGCGCCAGGTTCAACGCAGCCTGGGAACTCCCGGGACATGCGGTCAATGCGTCCTGATAGTAGCCGAGCGCTTTGGTCATATTGCCCGCGGCGTACGCATCGCCGGCGCGTCGGGTGGCGGTCGCCTCGACCTTCTTGTCACAGATTCCCGGTTGAGCGGGCTCGACTGCCTGCGAAGGACCGGCGCCCTGGTTGGCCTGCAACATCGCAATCTGCTGCTGAGTCTGCTCGATGAGCGCCTGATTCGCCTCGACCTGGCGCCGATTGGCTTCAATCGCATCGTTGCCGCATCCGGAGGTCGTCGCAAGCAACAAAAGTAGTATCGCAAGCGCGGTGGGGGTAACAGTGTGGGTTAATGGTGCGGGTTGTGATTGATTCCACATATCGAGTAGACAAATATCGCCGAGTACGAAATCACACGCAATCGGCAGGTGAGGGGGTACAGCACGCATGGCCAATCGTGGTCCGAAATGGTTCGGTATTTTGGGGCTGGCACTGATGATCGCGACGAGCACCGCGCCGGGTTGGTGCGAGGAGACGACACAATGTAATGAGGCCCGCCCGCCCACGGCCGATGCCGCGGTAAAAGCGCTTATTGACGGCAACGATCGATGGGTGTCGGGCAACGTGAAGCATCCTGGGCGGGATTTCGCCCGGCGGGAATGCGTCCACAAGGAAGGGCAGACCCCCTTTGCAGCCATCGTTTCGTGTTCGGATTCGCGGGTGCCGACAGAATTGGTCTTCGATGAGGGGGTTGGCGACCTGTTCGTAGTTCGAGTGGCAGGCAATAGCGTGGATAAAATCGGAGAACAGAGCCTCGCATACTCGACCGAGCACCTCGGCGTCGAGACGATCCTGGTCCTGGGGCATCAAAAATGCGGCGCAGTGAAAGCGGCGGTGGAGGCCTATCCGAAGCCGACCGCGAAGTTCCTCGAGCTGATCTACGATGCAATCGCCAAAGCCAAGGAAGTCATCCATCAGCGTGGTGGCAATGCCGACGACAAAAATGCGCTGGTTACTGAATCAACCGATCAACACGTCATTTTGGAAGTGACCCGTCTGCGCGATACTTCCCCATTCAAAGAAAGTATCGCCGCGGGAAAGCTCAAGATCGTCGGCGGCCGATACGATCTCGATAACGGCCATGTGACGATGCTTATCCAGTGATGGAGCGATCGCCCACGCTTACTGCCACGACCAGCCATCCCAGGTCGGCGACAGGCCGATGGTGAGGGACGCTACCGCACGATAGGCTCCGGGTGGCGCGAAGTTCATATGCTCGCAGTACTGCAGTGCGAGGCGCAACCGTCCGAAGGCGAGGACGTCGGTGCGCAGTCGCGAGTTCTGCGGGATCGTCAGAAGGTCGAATGCGATCCCATAACCGCGCTCATGATGCAGGGTGGAGGGTGGCCCGTAGAAGTTTTCCGGGAGGAAGTTATTCTCGGCCCGCTTGGGCGCTCGATCGGAATAAAATAGATCGACGCTTCCTTTGGTCAGGTTTGAAAACCAGTGCCCCGGCTGAAGGTCGATCTGGCTCGCATTGGGACCCAGCGGATCATCCATCAGCCGATCACTATAAGCCCAATAGAGTCCATCGCTATGGGTCTGGTAGTTGGGCTCGTTGATCTTCCATTCGAGGCGAAGGTCGTTGCGCGCATCTTCCGTCAGGCGCGGGAGGTAGTATCCGCCCTGGTATGAGACCGCCAGAAACGGCAATGCTCCGCCGATGGGACGGACTTCCGCGCTCAGGTTGTCCTCACCCAGGGTTTGCACCCACAGCATCGAGTCGCGCAGGCGCGGGAAGCGAAATTTCAGATATACGCCGGCCTCGGAGTTGGTGTTTCCCGATGTTGCGTTCCCGGTATTGACGCTGGTCGCGCGCCCGAAAAATCCCTGCAAGCCATAATTGCTGTTGCCATGCCCTCCGAACATGATCACGTGGGTTATTCCCCACTCGAAGTTGGGCAGCGTTCTGAAGCTAAGAGTTTGTCCGTCGATAAACGGACGCGCAAAGGTAACCAGCGGGCCGCTCGGGTTTGGCTTCGACGGAACGCGGCCGGCGTCCAGCCGCCCGAAGAAAATCTGCATCCGGAACTGCCCCAGATAGCGTAGGAAGAATGGCAGAATCTTTGGATGAATGGTCTGCAGGCGGAAGCCGGGAATCGGGTCGGCATTGTTGCTCTGCGCGATGGTGGAGAGTTGCCCGGGGCCCCACCACATCTCTTCCTGTCCGAACGAGACCGCCCAGTTGCCCAAACTCGCCACCGCTTCGGCTCCCAACGGACGCACTCGGTCGGTGCTCTCAATGTCGTGAGTTAGGGGACCCGCGATCGCCGCCTCACCATAGGCGGTAAGGAAACCGCCGACGCCGCCCCATGCGCTCCATCGCGCAATTTCGTTACTCCCGGGTCCCGTCGCGATGCCATCGTTGTTGGGAAGCAGCGGAGTGCCTTCGTCGGCCTTCAGCATGTTTCCGCTCGCGCCACGCCAAAAGCGCTCCGGGCCGGTGGAATAAACGTATTGGACCTCGGCCCTCTGCAACGGATGGACGACGGCCATGGGAGGATTGTTCTCGTTGTTGGCTTGCAGCAACCCAACTTCATCGTGGAGTTGATCGCGCAACTCGCGAACGATCTCGTGCGCGATGGCGACGGGATGAGGCGCCTCGCCCAAATTCGCTTGCGCCTCGATCGTGAGCCGGGCCGCCTCGATGCGGCTGATGGGCTTTATTTCGTCGAGATAGTCGGGGATGTACCCGAGCGAATCGAGGGTCTCGAGCTCGTCGTAAATCGGACTGTCGAGGGGGATGTAAACGACATAGGTGGATGCGCGTGCGGGTCGGGTCAATATCATGACGAGGGCGAGCGCGAGGAACGCCGCGGCGGCGATCGATGAGCATTTGAGGGAGCTTTTGGAACTCAAAAAATCACAACCCCCGATAATTCAACCGCCGCTTTCGATCATTTCTCTATCGACTTTTGGGGGCAGGCACCAAGCTGACCGCGAGAGGTACAAACCCGATGGCTGTGCGGTCCGACCCGAGACCGCAGGTACTCTAGGGGCTGGATTTTGTAATGTCAATTGAATGCCTCGACACGGTGAAATCGAAGGCGCAGCGTCAATCAGACATCAATTCGCCGCCCAGACGTCGCCCTCGAACGGAATGTCAGCGAAGCGGAGCGGACAAAAGCGGCTGTGTATACCCAGATTCGCCCTCGCAAAAGAAGGCTTAGAAAAGTCTCTTGTGCTATCAACATTTCGATGATACTAGAAGTATGGTAATGAAAAGGCACGTCGACCAATTCCGCGCTCTTGGACAGGAAGATCGCCTGCGGATTTTCCGCCTCCTGGTGCGCGCCGGCTTGCAGGGCAAATGCGTCGAGGACGTGAAGCGTGCGCTCACGATGCCGGGCTCGACGCTTTCCCATCATCTCGACGCCCTGACCCGTTCGGGATTGTGCACCGCGCAAAGGTCCGGGCGTTTCATCTACTATGCGGTGAATTGGCCCGAGGCCTCGCGCCTGATTCGCTTTCTGACCGAGGATTGCTGCGCCGATATGCACACCCGGCTGCGCCCGTCGGCCGCCGAAGCATGCGGCGATCAGAATGCATGCTGTGTCGCAACCTTACCTGCGGGCGCGCGCAAGGCCCGCGCAGTCGCCAAAGCTTAGGAGAAGAGCCATGGAAGACCAAACCTCAATCAAGGAGCGGGTGCGCGCGAATTATGCGCGCGAGGCGCGCCGCGTCACCGAAGGCGCCAAGGCCTCGTGCTGCGGCGGTCCGCAACCCAACTCCGAAGGCGCTAACACCTCATGCTGTGGAGGCGCCCAACCGAACTACGATGCGATCACCGCCAACCTCTACGCCGATAGCGAGAAGAGCGCGCTGCCCGCCGAAGCGGTGGCGGCATCGCTCGGATGCGGCAATCCTACCGCGCTAGCGGAATTGAAGCCGGGTGAGATCGTGCTCGACCTCGGATCGGGTGGCGGCATCGATGTGTTGCTCTCGGCGCGCCGGGTCGGCCCGACCGGAAAAGCATACGGGCTTGACATGACCGACGAGATGCTGGCGTTGGCGCGTGAGAATCAGCGCAAGGCGGGAGTTCAGAATGTCGAGTTCCTGAAAGGTGAAATCGAGAGCATTCCGCTGCCCGATAACAGCGTCGACGTGATCATTTCGAATTGCGTGATCAACATCTCCGCCGAAAAAGAAAGGGTTCTCGACGAAGCGTTTCGGGTCCTGCGGCCGGGTGGACGTTTTGCTGTTTCGGACATCGTCGTGCGCGGCCAGATGCCGGCCGAGATACGAAGTCGTGCCGACCTCTGGGCGCTGTGCGTTTCCGGAGCGCTGGAGGAAGGCGAATATCGCGCCAAATTGATCAAAGCGGGATTCGAGCAGGTCGATGTCGAACCGACTCGCATATACACCTCAGCCGACGCGAAAAGTCTGATCGCCGGAAACCCCGAGGCCGAAGCGATCGCCGAGCAGGTCGACGGCAAGTTCATGAGCGCCTTCGTGCGCGCGCGCAAGCCGGCTTCGAAGTAGCCGAGAACTTCGATGGCCACGAATATTCCGGATTCGCCGATTCGCGGCGCCGCCGCCTGGCTCGGGTCTGAGCAAGGCCGCCGAAGCGATTGGATCTATGTTCTCTCCGATGCAGAGAAAGCGGACCTCGACCACGCCATCGGTGCCTATCGGTGCAGCGGCGGATCACTAAAAGAGGTCACTGCCGAACAATATCGACTGCCGTCGCTCGCTCCGGCGATCAAAGCATGGATGCGCGAGCTCGATGACGGCCGCGGATTTATCCTGGTCAGGGGATTCCCGGCGGATCGGTACTCCGAAAGCGAGGCCGCATTCGCTTATTGGCTTATCGGCCTGCATATGGGACTTCCGGTGCCGCAGAATCGCGCCGGCGATATTCTCGGTCACGTGCGCGACGATGGAGTGGATCCGAAACAGCCGGGCATTCGCCTATATCGCACGCGGGTGAAGCTCGGCTTTCATACCGATGGCGCCGACATCATCGGGCTGCTCTGCCTCACGCGGGCGAAGGCGGGGGGGCTCAGCCGCATCGCCAGTTCGGTTACCGTCTTCAATGAGGTGATGAGTCGGCGACCGGATTTGGCGCCTCTTTTGTTTGAGAACTTCTATTGGGACCGCGAAGCCGACGCCAAACCGGGAGAACCACCCTACTTTGCCTTTCCGATTTGCCGTTATGCGAACGGACGCCTCGGGACTCTCTACCTTGATTGGTATATCCGCAATGCACAGCGTTTCCCTGAGGTGCCACGCCTCACTACATCGCAGCTCGAATTGCTCGACCTGATCGATTCCATTGCAAATGACCCGAAGTTCTACCTCGATATGGATTTCGAGGTTGGTGACATACAGTTACTCAAGAATGCGGTCATCCTGCATGCACGCACCGAGTATGAGGACTGGCCCGAACCGGAGAAGAAGCGCCACCTGTTGCGCTTGTGGTTGACGAATTTCGCGTTCAAGGATGGCGACTCCCGCATCCGCGAGGGTATCCGCTCCCACCGCGCGTGAACTAAAAAGGCCCGAGCATCGATGCTCGGGCCTTCGCAAACCTAACCCCTAACCCCTTCCCCTGAAGTGGAATCAGAACGTCAATTCACCGTCCAGGTGTCGCCGCCGTTGAGCAGCTTCTGCGGGTCGCCCTTGCCCTTCGCGGTCGCCTCCGCGATCTGATGATTCATCGCCGCATCGTAGGTCGGGCGCGAGGTCGAGTAGAACACGCCCAACGGAACCGGCATCGGCGGCTCGAAGTTACCCAGCATGAACGCCAGCGCAAGGTTGGTCTCGTCATGCACCACGATGCTCTCGAGTTCCTTGCCGTCAGTCCCAATGCTCACCACCTCGGGGCGCATCCCGTTCATGCGGATGCCCTTGTCGCGATTCTTTCCGAAGATGAGCGGCTTGCCGTGCTCGAGAATGAGCTGGTGCTCGGCCTTGATGCCCTTGTCGCTAACATCATTGAAGGCGCCATCGTTAAAGATGTTGCAGTTCTGGAGAATCTCGACGAATGATGCGCCGCGATGATCATGCGCGCGCTTCAGCGTGGTGCCGAGATGCTTCTGTTCGACATCGACGGAACGCGCGACAAACGTGGCATGCGCTCCCAGAGCCACCGTGATCGGGTTGAAGGGAAAATCCACCGAACCCATCGGGGTCGACTTGGTGACTTTGCCGATTTCGGATGTCGGCGAGTACTGGCCCTTGGTCAATCCATAGATCTTGTTGTTGAAGAGCAGGATCTTGAGGTCGACGTTGCGGCGCAGGCAGTGGATCAGATGATTGCCGCCGATCGACAGGCCGTCGCCATCACCGGTGACCACCCACACATCGAGGTCTGGACGCGAGACTTTCAGTCCGGTCGCGATCGCAGGCGCGCGTCCGTGGATGGTGTGGAAGCCGTAGGTGTTCATGTAATACGGGAAGCGGCTGGAGCATCCGATGCCGGAAATGAAGACGGTGTTTTCGGGCGCGATGCCGAATTCCGGCATCTGCTTTTGCACTTGGGCCAGGATCGCATAGTCGCCGCATCCGGGGCACCAGCGCACTTCCTGGTCGGTAACGAAATCCTTACGCGTAAGCGCGGTTGCCATGTTTACTTTTCCTCCAGTGCGCGCGAAATCCGGGTGACCAGCTCCGCTACCTTGAACGGACGTCCCTGGATCTTGTTGATGCCGATGGCCGGGATCATGTAATCGGCGCGCACCATCTTCAGCAGCTGTCCCATATTCATTTCCGCAACCAGCACCTTCTTGAAACTGCGGAGCTTGTCCGCGAGGTCGGCCGGGAGCGGATTCAGATAACGCAGATGAATGTGCGAGACCTTCTTGCCTTTCGCGCGGCTCTGCTTGACCGCCTCGCGAATCGGACCGAAGGTCGAACCCCATCCGAGCATCACGATGTCACCGCCATCCGCATCGCCGAAAATCTCAGTGGGTGGAATCTCACGCGTGATACCCGCGATTTTGCGCGCGCGCATCCGGATCATCAGCTCGTGATTCGCGGGCGAATACGAAATGTTGCCGGTCAGATGCTCGCCGGTAATGCCGCCGATGCGATGCTGCAAGCCGGGCGTTCCCGGAATCGCCCACGGACGCGAGAGCGTTTCATCGTCGCGCGCGTAGGGCATGAACTCCTGTCCATCAACCTGCTGAGCGAACTCAACCTTGATTTCCGGCAGCTTCGATGCGTCCGGGACCAGCCACGGCTCGGCGCCATTGGCAAGCTGTCCGTCGGTGAGCAGGATGACCGGGGTCATGTACTTCACCGCGATGCGAATGGCCTCGTACGCCGCCATGAAGCAATCACCTGGGGTGGAAGCCGCGATGATCGGAACCGGAGACTCGCCGTGACGGCCATACATCGACTGGAGCAGGTCGGTCTGCTCGGGCTTGGTCGGCATTCCGGTCGAAGGACCCGCGCGCTGCACGTCGCAGATGACGATCGGCAATTCGGTCTTGACCGCAAGGCCGACTGCCTCAGCCTTCAGATTCATTCCAGGGCCCGAAGTGGAAGTGATCGCAATCGCGCCACCGAACGCGGCGCCGATCGAGGAGCAAACTCCGGCGATCTCGTCCTCGGCCTGGAAGGTATACACGTTGTAATTTTTGTAGCCCGCGAGCTCATGCAGAATGTCGCTGGCCGGAGTGATTGGATACGAACCGAGGAACAGCGGACGGCCCGCGCGATTCGCCGCGACCACAAAGCCCATCGCGGTGGCGCTGTTGCCGGTGATGTTGCGATAAAATCCTGGCGAGATCTGCGCCTTCGGCACCACGTAGCTGGAGGCGAACATCTCGGTGGTCTCGCCGTAGTTCCATCCAGCCTTCAGCGCCTTCAAGTTAGCATCGAGCACCGGCTGATTCTTCTTGAAGCGGCTCTCGATGTACTTGGTGGCACTTTCAACCGGACGCTGATACAGCCACGAAAGCATTCCGAGCACGAACATGTTGCGGCATCGGAAGGCGTCGCGATTGCTGAGCCCCGAGCCTTGCAGCGCGAGGCTGGTGAGGCGGGTCACGTCGACTTCAAAGACCTGGTATTTGTCGAGTGAATGGTCGTTGAGGGGATTGGAATCGTAGCCGGCGCGCTTAAGGTTGGCCTCGGTGAAGGCTTCCTTGTCGATGATCAACACCGCGTTGGGCGGGAGATCCTCGAGGTTAGCTTTGAGCGCCGCCGGATTCATCGCGACCAACACGTTGGGCTCGTCACCGGCAGTAAAAATCTCGCTCGATGAAAAGTTCAGTTGGAAGCTCGAAACCCCGGCCAGGGTTCCGGCTGGAGCACGGATTTCAGCGGGAAAGTCGGGCACGGTTGCGATGTCGTTGCCGGCCAGCGCCGACTCCGACGTAAACTGCGTCCCAACCAACTGCATCCCGTCTCCTGAGTCTCCGGCGAAGCGAATAACTACGCTGTCGCGTGGGGTTAACGGCTTGTGCGAATGCGCGCCGCCGTTCCCCGATGACTCGGAGGCCTGCCCAGCCACCTCAGGTGGTACTGCCATTTCAGTCCAATCTCCTTAAATGTTTAGAAGCTAAACGAACGAATACCCCGATTGTCGGAAGTAATCAAAATGAATGTCCTGACCGGAAGAAAAGTATAGCTAATACCGAAAAAGGTTGAAAGGCCGATCTGCTTAAGCATCCGGCACCTGCCCATCCACCGGGCGATGTAGTCCCAATCCATCTGAGTTGGTTTCAAGGGCGCGGCGGCGCTATGCTGGTCGAGCGCATCCAAAGAGTCGAAAGCCGCAGCGCTAGAGGATTCGCCCTTGGCAGACCCAAAAACCATGCTTGCGATGGGAAGCGCCACCGTCGGCCAACGCGGTGGTGTGTCGCACCAGTCTCCAATTCGAATCGAAGCTGATTTCCATGGCTGGTTGCTCGACCAGGCCTCGGCGCTACGCCGGGAGCAATTCGAATCGATCGATTGGCAGCACATCGCCGAGGAACTTGAAACCATGGCGGCAGGTGAGCGACGGGCTTTAAAAAACCAACTCAAGCGTCTCCTAGCTCACCTGCTGAAGATGCGCGAACAGCCTGCGGAACTAAACCGACATGGAGGATGGCGCCGATCAATCCGCGATGCTCGGCAACAAATCGAAGATATCGTCGAAGACTCTCCAGGCATCCTTCAGGGACGCGGCGAAGAGATTCTTTCCAGGGCTTACAAACGCGCGCGCATCGACGCAAGCGAGGAAACCAGATCGCCGTTGAAGAATTTCCCGGAAAAATGTCCATGGTCATACGAAGAGGCTGTGCGGGAAGATTTCTTCCCAGGCGGTCCGTACACGAGGTAGCTACCGCGCCCGAAACAAGGTGAACTCGCCTCGATAATCGCTCCATTCCTCGGTCACGTCCTGGACCCGCGCGCCCGGCGGGCCCGTGTGCGCCCATGCCCACAGCATCTGAAGATTGCGCCGCGGCCCCTCCGCGACGATTTCCACTTCCTCTCCCGAAGGATGATTACGCACCCATCCGGTGAGGCCGAGGCTCCGCCCCTCATCCATCGTCGCGCGTCGGAAAAAGACTCCCTGCACCCGTCCCCGCACGATCATGTGGAGCCTCGCCCGATCATCTGTACGGTCATCAGCCATAGATGGTTACGTCGCTGATCCGTTAGCCGCGGTTCTCTTGCCGCATTCCAAGCGCGGGTGAAGCGCCGCGAACGATGCCTGAGAAGGATCGAAAGGACCGCGCCTATTGCAGATCGGAGGGAGTTACTTTCGCGATCCACGCACGGTAGTTTCCGTCGTAACCCACCGCCTTCTGGCGCTCGCGCACCTTGGCGCGGATGGCGTCGATCTGATCGCCAGAGAGCTCGGGCCGCTTATCCATCATTGCGGAGATCTCGCGCGCTTCGGCTTCCGCATGCAGGCGGGCGTTCTCGGCGATGCGGAATTCTTCAGCGGTCAAACCGAGGTAGTTCTCCGCGACGATGGTGCCGATTTCGGTGCCACTTTCGAGCGAATCCTTAATGTTGCCCTTGCCGGTGAGCACATTACCGGCCGCAAACACCGCCGTCGGTCCGTCGAAGAGCAGGCCGGTTTTCAGGTCGCGATATTGATAGACCTCGCCTTTCTGGGGGACCCCGGGAATTGGCTCAGGGATACTGCCAATCGAGCTGATAGTGAGCGCGGCGCGAACTTCCTCGCTGGTGTCCGGAACCGTTCGAACCTGACCGTCGGCGACTTCGGTGCGGCTGAACTTGACGCCAACCATCTGTCCGTTTTCCGCGATGACGCCGGTCGGCACCCGCAGTTCCTGGAACTCGAACAGAAACTTGCGCATCGCTTTTTCGAGGATCTTCGCACGTGCGTTGCGCATCGCCTCCTGGCGCTTCGGCGGCGCATCGGGTGGAACATCCGATAGCGGCATATCGATCACCCGGCGTCGATAAAACAACTTGCACGGCTTGATCGCGAGGTCAGCGTACTTAAGCCCATGCGACTCAACCACCGGCTCGACGCCCTCGCGTTCGAGGCGCACCATGTCTTCATGGATGCCGCGGGCGGCGAGTGCCTTAAGCGTCATTTCGATTTGGAGCACCTTGACCACGTCGATCGAGGCCAGCCCACCGCCAACAACGATGGTGCCGGGAGTCAGCTCATAGCGGGGACCGTCGTAGCTCTTCTCCGGGTAGTGGTTGAACCAGTAAATCAGAGGATTCTGATAGACGAGGCCCCTATCTACGAACTGATCCGCACCCTCGACCGGAAAGGGACGATCGCGCCAGGCCCCGTGGGTCAAAACGAGGACATTGAGGCCCCAATTGGTGCGGAGATCCTCGAAATCGATATCGCGCCCGAGCCGGCTGCCGGGCACGAACTCGATATTGGGGTGCTCGAGGCGCTCGTTGATTTCCTCGTATTCGTCTTTGCGCTGTTTGACGTGCCATCGAGGGAGGCCATCCTCGATTTTGCCGTAGGGCCGGAGGTTCTGCTCAAACACGATGACGAGAGCGCCGCGCTCGGCCAGAATCCTGGCGATTTCGGATCCGGCGGTGGCCGCGCCGATCACCGCAACTACATGACGCGCCTGATTGCTGGGTGCCATAAAGAGGGAAGTATTAGTTATCGTTTGAGGCGAGCTTTTACAATGCTTCAAGGTCGCAATACTTGCGCATCCGACTAGCGCGTGGTTTCCTTGATCCCGCGATGGTGGCGGGGATTTTTTCACGAGCAGTGACGCTCAGGACTATCGTCATCGTTGCCGTTGTCGCGCTTTTGTCCCTACTGCCGGGATGTTTCGGATTTTATACGCGGTCCGACAATGATGTCGCGGTCGGTGAGGAGCACGAGGTCAACTTCCCCGACGAGGAAACCTTCGTGATGACGCAGGACGTTCTTCGCGGCCAGGGGGTGCTCTTCAACCGCGAACCTGAACATAAAATCATCACGCTATGGAAACCCGCAGATAAATCCGAAGGGACATTCTCAAACCTAATCGGCGCAGTGGCGCAATATCGCTACGAGATTGAAATCACTCCTGAGGGTAGCCGTCGCAGCAATATCGTGGTGAACGTCCGCACCGAGAACATCCCCGCAGATGAGATAGACAACTATAAGGCAGGCAAGAAGCTGAATCTTTTCAACGACTTCGATCAACTCGCAGCGAAGCTGCCACCTCCACCGTTAACGCCGGGTAGCGGTGGTGTCAATTTTGCGCTGCTGCCGGGAGAGGATCTCGCCGCCCTTTCCAAGCGCGTCACCGGGAACCCGGACAACTGGCCTCAAATCGCGAAAGACAACGGGCTCAAGTCAGCGACTGATACCGCAGGACTGCAGAGCGTGTGGGTGGCGAACTCGCTAGTCCCGAAATCCAGGGGTTCCGTCCCGCATGCCGTGGGCAGCCCATGAGCCAGGCTTGCGAAAAGTGACTTACAATTCGGACGCGGCGGACTCGCTCAGTCTACGGCACCGGTCCCGCTCGCATCGTACTCGGGACAAAGTGCGCCGGGATTCACTGCTGCGACGACCGAGAGAAACTGCTCGAAAGTCATGTGAAGATTCAGAAATCCACCTTGGCAGAACACCCATCCAAAGTATTCCAGAATCTCGTCGGGAATCATCGTCGGCAGTCGTGGGGTGGTCGATACCGATGGGAACGGTCGCGCCGGAGCGGTGGCAGCACGCAGGGCTTCCATCGCCTCGATGGAGACGCCATCCCCATCGGCAACTACATTGCCCTCGCGCAGCGGTATCACTTTGCCTCTGCTGTTTCCGAACATGGGCCCTGGTCCTCCTGACCCCCCGTGAGCCTCCATACGAACTAGTCTAATTGTAAGGTAACTCGCATGCTGGTCAAGGGCAGCAACTATAAGGGGCCAGCCGCGAAAGATGACCAAGAGAACCTAAAGACGCCTAGAGATGCAAGCGGCGACACCCCGCGTAGTCTGAGAAAATAGAGATGATAACCGAATTACAGGCCCTTATCCTTGGCGCGGTGCAGGGTTTGACTGAGTTTTTGCCGGTTTCGAGCTCGGCCCATCTCGTCCTCGTCCCATGGCTGTTCGGATGGAACGATCCCGGACTCGCATTTGATGTCGCATTGCATCTCGGAAGTTTGCTCGCGCTACTCATCTATTATTGGCGACAATGGGCCGCAATGGTGTCGTCGATAGTGCGTCCCGATCCGGCGTCACGACGCCTGTTGATCCTGCTCATCGTTGCCTCCGTACCCGGCGCGATAATTGGGCTCCTTTTTGAGAAGCAAGCCGAGACGATCTTCCGCTCTCCAATCCTGATCGCGTGTACCTTGGCACTGATGGGCATCGTCCTGTGGTGGGCAGACGTGATAGGCCGCAATAGCAAAAAAATGGATAGGCTTTATCTCGGAGACGCTATCCTAATCGGGCTTAGTCAAGCATTGGCTATTATACCCGGCGTCTCACGTTCCGGCTCGACCATCACGACCGGGCGCATTCTCGGAGTCGAACGTCAGGATGCCGCCAACTTTTCCTTTCTAATGGCGACTCCGATTATCGCCGGTGCCGGCCTCCATGAGATGCCGAAGATCATGCATGGCGGAATCAACGCCGTGGTTGTTGGGGGCTTCGTCTCCTCGGCGATTTTCAGCTTGATCGCGATCGCGGCGCTGGTCGAATTCGTCCGTACTCGCACCTACAAACCCTTCGCATGGTATCGGATCGCGATCGCTATCGTCGTTGCCGCGGTTTACTTGAGTCGTCACGGTTGATGCCCTCGAAGCAGCCTGGATCAAAGGCGCACCATAGCCACTCCCACGCCTTCCAGATCGGCTTCGCGATGGCGGTCGCCAATACCATCATCGGTGCGACGCAACCGGTGCTGACGCGTTATGCAGCGATACGCCTCGACCCGATTCTGTTTTGCGCGGCCGTCACGACCATTGCCGCGATGTGTGCCCTCCCATTCCTCTATTATCGCGGCGAGCTGGGGATGCTCTTCGACCGGCGTTACGCGACGTGGCTCTTTGCGATGGCGATGACGGGGACGCTCATAACCAGCCTCACTATGGTTGATGGAATGCGACACATCGATGCGATCGCTGCCGTCATCCTGCTCCAGACCGAGCCGGTCTACTCCCTGATACTGTCCGTCGTGGTGGTCGGCGAGCGCCCTTCGCCCCGCCAGCTCCTCGCGACCACCGCCATCCTTGTCGGCATCGCGTCGGTATTCTGGGCCGGCAATGCCTTTTCCCCCGTTTTCGCCGCGATGCTGCTCTTCATCACCCCCCTCTTCTGGCAAACCTCCCACGTCCTCGGCCTGCGCGTGATGCCCCCGCTGTCGCCGGTCACCATCGCGGGCGCGCGCTTCATCTTCGCCGCATGCGTCTTCATCCCGATGCTCCTGCTGCGCCCGAGCGCCTCCCTTTCCGAGCTGCGCGACCCGCGCCTGCTGATGGTCATCCTGGCGACCGGCTTTTTTGTCTACTTCCTGTCGGCCTTGACCTGGTATGGCGCCATCAGCCGCCTCTCGCTCTCATGGACGACGGCGCTGGTAGTTCCCGGCGTCCCGCTCATCTCGATGGTGTTCGCGATGGTCTTTCTCGGCGAGCATCCCACCTCGCATGAGGTCATCGGCGTGCTCATCGCGATTAGCGGGGTGCTGGCGCTGGTGCTCGGCGCCGACCCGCATCGCAAGGTCGGCGGCGTCCTCGAGGCCGCCGAGGCGGTCCATCAGCCGATTAGCTGAGCGGTTGACGAACCCGCGCGCGGTGGTCTTTAGTGGCGCGAGAGGAAACCGTGGCGCATCGGCGCCGACATCAAGTGAGGAAAATCACATGGCTCGAGTAGTCAAGCACGATGCGCAGGCTCCCTACGAAATTCCGGAAGGGACCGAGCTTCCCATCTACATCTGCGGATGTGGCCTGTCGAAGAACAAACCCTACTGCGATGGCTCGCACAAGAAGACCCGCGCCGAGGCAGCCGGCGAGGTTTACGAATACGACGAGAACGGCAACGCGCGCCTGGTCGCCAAGCACTAAAAGATCCCTCTCGGAGGTGTCCTCCATCCTAGTTCCCTCTCCGTAGGGAGAGGGTGGCGCTACCGCGCCGGGTGAGGTCCGGGAGAGATAAGAGAGAGGGCTGGGACACCACGCGGCTCTCCGCTTCTGCCCTTCCCCTATGACGGGGGAAGTGGCCCAGCGCGATTCATGCGCGCCTCCCGCGCCGCGGCGAAGTCCGCAGGCGCAAATTGGGAGAGGACACTGGGCGACGTTCATGTCGTTCAGTTGGTGAGGGCGGGCACGCTTGAATCGTGATGGGCCGATGAGGGTCCTCAGCTTGGGATTCTGCTCCGCTTACCGCATCTCCTGGTAGGGGGCGTTCCCGAACGCCTCGTTAAAATCCGCCATCCGCGCAGCGGCCCTTCCTCGCGATCACGCTCCGTTCTCCACCGATATTGCCCGCGTGCGCCCACACAGAGGCCGCTGGCGTGAGGATCCCCAGAATTCGGCGCGGGCGATGAGGACCAAAGCGATCTGAAGATTCTAACGGGGCGTTCCCGAACGCCCCCTACCATTTGTTCCATCGTGCACTACCAAGGAGGGTTCACAGGCCTGTCAGCACAACCTCGAAATCGATAAACGCTGCTCGGCTCACCACCCGGAATCGGGAAATGGCACCACCTCGGAACCGTAGGGGGCGTTCGCGAACGCCCCGGTAAAATCCTGGTCGCGCGCAGCGCATCCATTCTACGCCGTCGCTGGTGCCGACGGTTCATGGACATCACAACCTGGTCGTCACCCGATGCATAAGGCGGTTGGCGAGGACCCAAGCCGTCGAGGAGTCAACGGGTCGTTCGTGAACGACCCCTACCCGGATGGAAAGCAACCATACACCCGGCGGTCGTGCGTCTTATCTTGGATTTCCCTCTCCCTGTATATACAATAGATCAATACGGCGATGGTCTTCGAATGGGACGCCGCCAAGAACGCGGCCAACCTCGCGAAACATGGCATCGACTTCGAGGACGCCATCGGCATCTTCGATGGACCGGTCCTGGAACGGCCCGATGACCGCCGCGATTATGGTGAACAGCGCATCGTCGCATTTGGTGTCGTCGAGGCTCGCGAACTGGCCGTGGTCTATACCACCCGCGGCACCCACCGCAGGATCATTTCGGCAAGGAGAGCGCATAGGCATGAGCGCAAAGAATACCGTAACGCGTACCCCAAATAGCCGCAGACGCGGCAAGACCGACTGGGCGCGCGTCGATGCTCTCAGTGACCGCAAGATCGAGCAAGCCGTCCGCTCCGACCCGGATGCAGCGCCGCTCCTCGACCGCAAATGGTTCGCGAAAGCAACCCTGGTGATGCCGGAGCGAAAGGTGCCGATCTCATTGCGAATCGATCGCGAAGTGGTGGATTGGTTCAAGGCGCATGGCAAGCGCTATCAGTCGCGCATGAACGCGGTGCTTAAAGCATACATGCAGGCGCATCGGAGGGCGGGATGAATCGAAGCGACACTTCGTCGGCAATTGCGCCTTCGCTTCGCGCGCGTGCCTGTACTGCCGGGATGCGCCGCGCGCGGCATCCTCGAGTCGATGCGCGCTCATGGTGATACACTGCCGATGTCGGACCTGGCGGCAGGCTATTCGGGACAATTGCGCCTTCGCCTCCCTCGCTCCCTGCACGAACGACTGAGCCGGATGGCCGCCCTCGATGGGGTCTCATTGAATCAGGAATTGGTGGCCTTGCTGGCATCGAGTGCGGGCGCGCGCAGCGAGCGGGCACCCAGCAGCCGCCAGCCTCGTAAACGTTAGGTTGGAAATAGCGGTTGAGCACGGACCGTAGGGGGCGTTCGGGAACGCCCCGGTAAAATCCCCGTCGCGCGTAGCGTATCCATTCTGCGCCGTCGCAAGTGCCGCCGGTTCATAAAACATCACAACCATGGCCCCGCCACCCGATGCATAAGACGGTTTGCGAGGACCCAAGCCATCGAGGATTCAACGGGTCGTTCCCGAACGACCCCTACCCGGATGGACGAGATGACCGGCAAAGCAATTTTTCCGGACCCAAGATGAAATCAAAGTTTCGATTCGCGTTGACCGAGCTAATTGACCTTCAATTCTTCGCCCGCAATGACCTCGACTACTCGATCCGCACTTATTCTCATAAGGTTGAGCTTGCCCGCAAGTAATCGCCGGGAGCGTCCCAATAACTTAGAGTTCGTACGAATAAGTGACAGAATGCGATCAGTCTCGCGGTCTATAACCTTAAGGAGATCGCGAAGGCCGACCGGATCGACCACGTCGATACGGCAGTCCCCGATCCGCCCGACTCCTTCCCCTCCTCGATGCAAGAACCCAAGTCTGTGTACGCGCTTATATCGCGAGGAGCGTCGTGCTATCGAACATTCGTACAGAGTGCCGGCGGTGACGAAAACGGGATAGTGAAACCAGAGATCTACCCGCTCATCCTTGATCTCATTTTTCTTGAACCGAGAGGCGAAATCGCGCTTGTCAGCGGCCACCGCATGACTCAGGTTGAGTATTCCATCCCTATACAAGTCCAATTCGCCGACCTGATGTCCAGCGATATAGTCATCCGATGTGCGCGGAGGCGCCTTACTCCCGGCAGCGCGTGCTCCGCTCTTCCTCTCGAATACTGCACAAAATTGCGTAGCTACTTTATTACGCGAGTAGTAATGGTGAAATGCTTCCAGATTAAAAAAATCTGCTATGGATTCCTGACGGTCTCGTCGAACGACCTGTTGGGGGAGACCCGCAATATGAGGCTTGCCTAAAAACATGCTGCTTCGGAGCGGCTGCTTATGGCTAAAAAATACAAGCGGGCAGCTCAAATTCTTGCATTCAATCAGCAGCGTAATCCAGACGAAGCCTCGGGGTCCGGATATTTTCTTTGCCTGAATAGCGTAGATGTCTAGCTCCGATTGCGAACCATCCCTATTGTCATATCGATAATTTGGAATGGGATAATAGCCTGCCTCAGCGATCAGCGGTACGAGTTGCTGCTCGAAAAGATACCCCGATCGAGCAATAGCTTCTTCCATTTCAGCCGAGAGCCGCCGAACGATTGCCGCCGACATCCCTATTTGCCCTCCCCCAGCCCGCTTCTTCTTCTGATACGCTCTTCAATATGAACGCTAGAGAGAACCAGCGGAATAGGAGAATGAAGCGAGTCCGACAATTCCGTTTGGGCAATCCCTCCTTCGGCTTCTTCGATCGTTGGAGGGGCCGTTGAGCTGGATCGCCTCGACTGACAATATCGTCAGGTCGCTAAACACTGGCGCGTTTAAGGCCGCACAAGAGGTGAACCCAGCGCGCCTTTGTTAGCAGAGTGTCTAAGCCGCATGAGTGGTCAACACTCTGCAGCAACCTCTTACGAGCATCCTCTGGTGCAAGCGTTGGAACTTCCGTTCCGAGAACCCTGCAGCACTCCTCGGCGAAATTCGTTCCACGAATAGCCGCCAACAGGGCCATTCTCTCGTGACATAGCGCGGGCAGCTTCTCGAGAAGATCAGGAACTTACGTTAGCGAGTGGCGGACGCCAGAACCAAGCTGATCCCACCGCTTGTCGATAGGGCTTCCAGAAAATGGAACCGCGACCAATCTCTACCGTGCCGTTTCCTTTTCACTCTCCGATTCCCCCCTTCCGATTCGTCTTGTTGCTTCACGACAACGCGTCGACGCGATTCTTCAAAATCATTTCGAAATACCGCCGGGCGCGCATTCGCATCATTTGTGGTCCGAGGCCATCGCAGCAGTAGCGCTCGCGGGTGCTGGAACGGTGGGAGCTATTTGCCCTAGCTGCGGCTGTTCAACGCAATCGAGGTTGGCTACCGCCGGATTCGGTTGCAGGTCGTAGTCCGCCCCGCTCATCTCGCCAAACATTCCGCCCCATAGCATCCCGCCTCCGCTAATAGTCGGAAAAATCGAGACCAAAGCCTGCTTGCAGCCGGGCTTACTAAAAGTAACGATCACACTCGAACTGCGAGGCATCTCGAGGTCGCATGGTGTTTGACAGGACGATCCGGACGAAACGCTCGCAAGAGCTCCCGGCGGATTACTCGCTAGTTGTAACGGTTGTGTTGTCCCACGAATCATCATGTACGGTATGAAGCATCCGCCGCTCGTCACACCGACGAGTGCTAGCGCCAGGATTGCGAATCTTGACATTGGGTTCCCCTCCCGTGTCGGTCGAAGTCTATGGCAGTCAACTGGTGAACGCAACCAAGACAGACAAGACGACACTTTTAACAGCCTGTCTCTACTCTGCGCATTCAGGACGCGGGATAAGGCGCCTCACCCGCGCCATGAGATGCCGAGACCTCTCGTCGTGTCGTAAAAGGTAATTCGGCGCGGGTATTAATTTTCAGCGCCTTGACCTCGAAGGGGGGTCTTCAACGCGCGCCGGAGCCAGGCAGCATCGCTTCGCGTAAATCCTTCGGACCGGTGGTTTTTCCCGCGCCCAGATTCTTCCGCTGCGCGCCTCGCGCTCACCTCAGGATGTCGGAAAAGGAGGAGTGCGCCGTGGGCCGAATCGACAATGAGCCTGCACCACCCTTCCGCATCGGGCTTGTAGATGACCATTTCAGCCGAGGTATGGAGACCGACCTTTTCTGGTCATGGTTGCTGGAAGTCCCAATTGAGACTACTTTTGAAGAGTGACGCGGGCGATTGCTCTCTCGCAGGATGCCCTCCGACAGTTTCGCCGGTTGCGGGCCAAGGACCGCTCCCGTCTGCGTGACGCGATGACCGCCAGCTTGAGCGAGGATGATGCGACCGTCGCGACGCGGAACCGATTTCGGCTGCGCAGGCCTTCGGAATTCGCGGACTTCGAACTGCGGGTCGACGATCTGCGGGTATACTATCGGGTGGTCGGCGACCAGGTGCTGGTGGTTCTGATCGGAACCAAGCGCGGCAACCGCTTAATTATTGAAGGAAAGGCATTCACGTTGTGAAAATCGAGAACATCAAAGAAGTTAAAGCGCGCTTCAATCGAATCGTCAGCGACCTGCCGCGCGAGGGCTCGCTGGTGATTACCAAGAACGGCAAGCCCTGCGCGGTCCTGATGCCAATCACCAAGGACACCGACCTGGAGATCCTCGCGCTATCGCAGAACAAACGCTTCTGGCGCATGTACGACGCGGCAATCGAGAAGGCCAACAAGAAAGGCTGGACTCCGCTCGAAGACGCTTAGCGATGATTCCTCAGTTACTCCTCAATGCCACTCGACGCCGCCGCAGATGTTGAGCGCCTGCCCCGTCATGTAGTTGCCGTCATCGGAGGCGAGGAACGCTACCACGTTCGCCACATCGTCGCCGGTTTCCATCCGGCCCATCGGCACCTGACGCTCGAAGAATTTCCGCGCGCCCTCGCGATCGGTGCGCTGCGTCGTCCCTACCATTTGTAGCAGTCCCTCGAAGAGCTGCGTCTCGACGAAGCCGGGGCAGACAGCATTGACGGTGATGCCGAATTGACCCAGCTCGAGCGCGAGGCTGCGGGTCAGGCCGATGACGCCGTGCTTGGCCGCCGAATACGCCGCCATCCCCGGGCCGCCGCGCTTGCCCGCGATCGAGGCGGTATTGATGATGCGGCCGCCGCGCCCGCCCTGGATGATTTTCGGCGCCACGTGCTTGGCGCATAAGAAGGTGCCGGTCAGGTTGATGGCGACCGTCTTGTTCCATGAATCGAGAGTCTGTTGCACGACCGGACCGCCGCCGACGCCGCCGCCCGCGTTGTTGCACAGAATGTCGATGCGCCCGAACTCCTTCCACGCGGCCTCGGCCATCGCGGCCACTTCGGGTTCATCGGTAACGTCGACTTTGACGGGAAGGCATTTTCGGCCGAGTTTTCGCACCTCGGCGGCGAGGCTCTCGAGTTCCTCCATCTGGCCGAATTTCGCATCGGGATATTCTTTCATCGCGCGGCCATACTCGCCGGCCACAATGTGCGCGCCTTCCTTCGCCAGGCGCAGGGCGATCGCGCGTCCAATTCCGCGCTCGCGGCCACATCCGGTAACAATCGCAACTCGGTCCTGAAGTTTCATTTTCCTACTCCCTGGCAGCGCGGATGAGAGCGCGGCTTTCTCGACGAAAAAGTGCGGCGGCGAAGAGCTCGGAGTGCTCCTTGCGCCGCCGCGAATTGGTTAACTGCTCATGCGAGGACGAAACGGAAGGAGTCGTCCTTCTTCACGATTTTACCGCCTGAGGGCGACGCGAAATGGGTCCCGATGACGAGGGTTTTGCCATCCGCATAGCGCTCGCAAAACTCCCGGCGGGTTTTCTTCGCGCGCGGGCCATCGACATCGAAGACGTCATCCCATTCGGGGTAGCGGCATTGGATAGGATGATGCATCAGATCGCCAGTGATCACCGCGTTCTCGCCCTTGGAGGAAATCCGAATCGCGAAATGCCCGGGAGTGTGACCCGGAGTGGATTCGCTCCAGACCTCGTCGGTGATCTTGTGCTTATCGTCGATCAGCTCGCTCATCCCCTCCGCCATAATCGGACGCACGGAATCGTCGACCGGATCCTTGAAGAAGGGATCCTCGGAGCGCGAGAAGAAATCCCATTCGGTGCCACCGATGAGATATTTGGCGTTGGGAAAGGTCGCCACCCATTTGTCATTTTTCAGCATCGTGTTCCATCCCACGTGATCGATATGGAGATGGGTGCAGATGACGCGATCAATTTTCTCGCGCGGGCTGCCGGCCTTCTCGAGGTCGCTGAGAAACGGCAGCTTCAGCTTGTTCCATTCGGGATTGGCGCGGACCTTGTCGTTGCCGATGCAGGTATCGACGAGAATCCGCTTTCCCTGCGACTCGATGATGAGCGCCTGGATGGTCAGCTTGACCCTGCCGTCCGGGCTTGAAAAGGGCGCGAGCCAATCGCCTTCCTTTTTGACGTTCTCCGGGGTGGCGTTGGGCAGCAGTTGCGTGCCCTCCCACACCGCTTCGGATTCGATGACACGAGTAATTTTCACATCGCCAATTTTCCATTGATTCATGAGTCACTCCGGGTAATGCGGATTTTTCCGTTCGATGAGAGCGGTATTAGCCTTGAACGGTCGCGGCTGGCAAGTCCGGCCAGAGCGCGACGCGATGGGACTGTTTCCGTCGCCCATCGCCGGTATGTTAGTCGCAAGCGTTTGAACATTGGAAATGAACGAGACCACCAACATCGCGAGTGAAACCGGGACGGCGCCATTGGAGACGCCGCTCGAGCTTCAAGCATCGGCGCCAGCCGAGGCGCGTCCTCGCGGATGGCTCGATGCTGTCGCGCAGCCCATCGTCGCGATTCCGCTGCTGACGATCTTCGGCGCGTTGATTTTCCTCGTGAACCTCGGCGGATATCCCTTCTACACCAAGGGCGAGCCGCGCGAGGCAGTGACCGTCCTCGCGATGGCGACCGGCGGTGGCGTCATCCTGCCGATGCGCGCGGGGATCGAGCTTCCCTCCAAGCCGCTGCTGATGCATTGGGTCGCGGCGTTGCTCTCGATGCTCTTCGGGGGCGTCAGCGAATGGACCGTGCGTATGCCCTCGGCGCTGTTCGGCCTCGCGGGGGTACTCGCGTGTTACTACTACGTGAGGCGCCTGTTCAGCGCACGCGCGGCGCTGATATCGGCATTGATCCTCGCCACGTCGATTCAATATTTGCAGTCCGCCACCGGCGCGCGCGTCGATATGACGTTGACCTTTTTCATGGAAGTGGCGTTCTTCGAGTTTCTCTTGATCGGCGAAGGCCTGACCCGCCGTCGCAGTCTACTTTATGTAGCGATCGCGCTGGCGGTGCTCGCGAAGGGGCCGGTCGGCCTCGTGCTTCCCGGGGCAGTCGCGCTGGTCTGGATCGCGGTGCAATGGCGATGGCAACTGCTTCGCGATTTGAACCTCGCGCGCGGCGCAGCGATTGTCGCGGTCCTGGCCGGATGGTGGTACGTGGCAGCATCGATCATCGGCGGCAGGGCGTTCATCGAGAAGCAGCTCATCGCGGAGAATTTCGTCAGGTTCGTCGGCGCCTCGGATTTTCATGAGGGCCACGCGCACGCTTTCTACTACCTCGAAGCCGCGCTCACCGGAGGATTCCTGCCATGGACGCCGCTTCTCGCGCTGGTGATTTGGCGCGCGCTGCGCGCTCCGCTAAAAGCCGACTCGCGCCTGGTGTATCTGGTCATCTGGTTCGTGGTGGTGCTCGGATTCTATAGCTTCTCGCACAGCAAACGTGGCGTTTACCTTCTCCCCTTGTACCCTGCCCTCGCGACGATCGTCGCGCTCTACCTCGTCGATGCGATCGATGCGCCCTCGTCCACCGCGCGGCTGGTCGGATTTTTCTCCTCGCTGTACGGATGCATGTTGGCGATCGCCGGAGGAGCGGCACTCCTCGGCCTCGCGATGCTCCGCGTATGGCCCTCGGGATTGGCGGCGATCCTCCGCGGCGCCGGCATCACCGAAGTCACATTCATCGCAGCGTTGCGGGCCGCCACTTCATCGCAGTGGGCGTTGAGTTTCGCGATCCCAATCGCCGCGATGGGGCTGGGCCTCTATCTGCTCAAGGCTACGCGCGCGGCGCACAAAATGACGCTTGCGGTGGCGGCGGGAATGGGGCTGCTGGCGATCGCGGCAAATACGATTATCGTCCCCGCGATCGCGAACACTTCGTCGCTGAAAACTTTCACCGCCGATGTGCTCAAATCCGTCGATGGTCATCCAATCGGCTATCTGCTCGACATGGATTACGACGTCGCGTTTTATTCGCAGCGAACGATCCCGATCGTGCTCCCCAAGGACGCCGACAAACTCGACTACCTGGTATGCTGGGAAAATATCTGGGCCCAGGAGCCCGCCAGCGAGCAGGCTCACTACCAGGTGATCATGACCAGCAATCCGACCGAGCTCGATGGCAGCGGGCGCATGCTCCTGCTCAGGAGGATCGCCGCGCCGGCCGCCCCGGACAGTACCGACGTTAATGTTTGACGCCTAAGCCCTCAGCTCGCCGACCACGCGCGACGCTCCGCGCCGTAAGGATCATTCACGATTTCGCATTCATTGTCGAAGATCATCGTGGCGCGATGCTGCGCGGAATACGCCGGCCAGCTCGGAATTCCGCGATGATTCGGATCGCCGCTGCGCGCGAACTGAAGCCACGTCTGGCTCATCTTTTCGGCGAGCACGAACTTCGTGGGAGTATCGCCGCTCAGTCGATCGGTCGCGACATTGTCGAACACGAACGGAATTTCCAGCGCGTGCGGCGACTTGAGCCTGCCCCCGAGCGCCGGCGTCTCCCAGGTGAACAGGTACATGAAAACCGGCGCCGCATGTTGCTCCGCCTGACGCTCCGCCAGCGTGATCGATCCGGTGCGCATGAACTTGTCGCTGGTAATCGCGATCGCGAGCTCCGCCGCTGATGCGTTCGGCCGCGCGCGCCGATATGCCTCGACAATGCGCGCGTGAGAATCGCCCAGGAACGCCTGCATCCGGGTCCGCATCGTCGGCTCGTCCAGCTCGATGAGTTGCGGCGCGAACAAAAGAATCTCGTCCTTGTTGGTACCGATCATCAGCGGAATGTTGGCGGAGATTTTCGGCGCGACGGGTTCGAACGGATGATGCGGGAGCGCGTGACCGTCGACGACCGGATTGAAGCCGATCTTGCGCCGATTCGCCAACGCGCTGAGACCCGAACCTACCTTGGCAAGGACCGCGGACTGCGCCTTGATGAGATCCTCGGCGGGCACCTTTTGCAGCTTGTCGATTTGCTTCGCCTCGAGGCCCAATTCCTTGAGCACCATCGATGCGGTTTCGGTCGCTTCGCCGCGATCCATCATCGATACTCCCGGTCCGCTCTGCACGATGGCCTTGTGGAAGAGCCCGTGCGCATCCGGCATTGCCATCAGCACGCTGACTTTCGCGCCGCCGCCCGACTCACCAAAAATCGTGACGCTGCGAGGATCGCCGCCGAACCGCTCGATGTTGTCGCGGACCCATTTCAGCGCCTCGACGATATCGAGCATTCCGACGTTGCCCGAGGTGGCATAGGCCTCGCCCGCGAGGTCGCCGAGATACAGAAATCCGGGCGCGCCGAGGCGATGATTGATGGTGACCACCACGACGTCACCCTTGCGCGCCAGATTGGTTCCGTCATACCAGCCCGAAGATCCCGAACCCGAAATAAACGCGCCGCCATGGCACCAGAACATCACTGGACGTTTGCGGCCATCGAGCGCCGGGGTCCATACGTTCAGGACGAGACAACTCTCGCTCATCGGAAGCGGCTCGGCATTGAAGAGCGCGAGCAATTCCGGCATCAGCGCGAAAGCATTGTCGTTTTGATATGCGCGAGGGCCGAACTCGAGCGCATCGCGCACCCCACTCCATGAGGTGGGTTTGATCGGGGGCTTGAAGCGCGCGGCGCCATCGGCGGGTGCGCCATAAGGGACGCCCTTGAAGGTGTGGACACCATCTTTGAGGGCGCCGCGAATCTTGCCGGCGGTAGTTTCTGCGAAGGTATAATCAGCCACGGCGGATCCTCCCGAGCGAAGAGATCCTCGTGACTGTACGAAATTCGATGCCGCACCTACAACCCGGCGGCGCGGGTCGGTTGCGCTAGTTCGTCGCGGCCGGCTCCTCATAATAGAGTATGCGCTGGCATGCGGGACAAAAATGGATCTGCACGTGCTTCTGGATTTCGTTGTAGAGCTGTGGCGGCAACCGCCGCATACATCCCTGGCAGGTGCCCGCGCGTGCGATCGCGACCGCCACCCCTTGTCGGCGATCGAAGATCACGTTGTAACGCGAGACCAGCGCCGGATCGATTTCCTTGGCGATTTTGTCGCGCTCGCTTTGCCGGCGTGCGAGTTCCGCTTTGATCTCTTCGACCTGGCCCGCGATCTCCTTCTCGCCCGCCGCGAGTTCGGTGCGCGCGGCCGCGAGAGTTTCGCTCAGCTCCTTGATTTTCACTAGTCGCGGACCCGCGCTCTCCATCATCACCAGCAGCTCGCCCTCGATGCGCTGATTGCCCTCTTTGAGCGAGTCGACTTCGTGCGAAAGCGCCTGCAACTCTTTATCGTTGCGAATCAGGTTCTGGCGCATGCGCTTGTTGCGCAGGCGCGCCTCACCCTCGGCCATCTCGCGCTCGAGTTTTTTGCGCGCGGCGGCGGCTTCCTGCTCTTCGGTCGAAAGCTTTTCGAGTTCGGTCTCTTGCTTTGAAGTCTGGTCGCGTAGCTGATTGACCCGGAGGGCGACGGTGGAAAGCGACTGCTCTAATTCCTTCAGCTTACGGTCAAGGATCTGAAGGCCCATAAGCCGCTTTATTTCTTCACGCAATTCAACTTCTCCCCGGCACCGGCCGATTCGCGCACGACGAGCATCGTCCGCGCGGATTCAATCGGACAGTTGGGTGCCGTTTTGACAATTCTATTGAAATGGGCCCACCAGGATTTGAACCTGGGACCAGCCGGTTATGAGCCGGCAGCTCTAAACCAAGCTGAGCTATGGGCCCCCTGGCAGGCATACGATACATCGGGTAAATAAAATCCTAACAGTTTTGGGCGGTATAATTAAGGGCTACTAATCGACCGTTTAGCCGGCGTTGCGCCGCTCCCGTTCCTCCCGCTTCTTTAGTTCGATCACTGCCTGCACATTCGCAACTGCATCATCGTCAGTATCGCCCGGAACGGAAGATGATGTCGTGGCGCGTTTGAGCTGGTCGACCTCGCGCCGCGTCTGCCTCCGGCTCAAAGCCAAAATGTAGTCATCCGCAAGTTTTTTCGCGTTCGCCGGATCGTCCACCAGCGCCCCGACCGCGAGCTCGGCAATGCGGCTGCGCTGCTCTTCGGTCAATCGCTCGCCGATAAATTCGTCGAAGCCGGCGGCCACCTCACCAAGCGCGCAGGCCTCCTGGAAAATCACTCCCAGCGCAACATCCGAGAAAAGTTCCGCGGAACATGCTGCGCCAATCTGCGGGCGCAACGAAGGATGCAGCAGCGCGATCGCGACCAGGCCGAGCTCGCACTCCGCGGCTGCATCGAGGCGCGGCGGCGCCTTCACCATTTCGATCCGCCGTTCACCGCGCATGGTGCGGGAAATCCCTCGCGCGGCCTTGCGCAGCGTATCCTCGCCGACGCCAAGCAGCTCCGCCGCCTTGCGCGCCAACAAATCGAACTCGAACGGATTAGCGACCAACTTAAGCAGATCGGCAACCTTTTCCGCGCCGCGCGCACGCCCCTCCAGCGATCCTTTTGCCTCGCGCGCCTGTTCCTTGAGAAAATAATCGACCAGCAGCTCGGAGGCGCCGATCAATTCTTCGAGGAATGCGGCGCCGCGCTCGCGCACCAGCGTATCGGGATCGAATCCGCTCGGAATGAAGATGCCGCGCCCGAGTAAGCCCGCCTGCAGGAAAATTTCCAGCGCGCGCAACGACGCTTTGCGCCCGGCATTGTCGCCATCGAAGCAGGCGAAAACATTTTTCGTATAGCGCGAGAGCAGCCGCAGTTGCTCCACCGTCAGCGCGGTGCCGCAGCTCGCGACCGTTTCGCGAAATCCCGCCTGCCACAGCGCGATCACATCGAAGTAGCCCTCGACGATGAGCACGCGATCCTGCGATGCGATCGCCGCCCTCGCCTCGTGGAGCCCATACAGCGTGCGGGTCTTGGAGTATGCGGGCGATTCGGGTGAGTTGAGATACTTCGGCATCCGCGCATCGAGGACGCGGCCGCCGAAGGCAATCACTTTGCCCTGCGCGTCGCGAATCGGAAACATCACGCGCGCGCGAAACGCATCATGCAGACCCATCTCGTCGCGTTTGCAGACACCCGCCTTGATGCCAGCTTCAGTCAGCCCGCGCTTTTCGAGCGCCTTCGCAAGCGAGGCCGGGCGGGCCGGCGAAAATCCCAGCATGAACGCGCGCGCGGTCTCGACAGTGATGCCGCGCGAATGGAGATAATCACGCGCCTGTTCGCCGTCGTCGGTATTCCACAACACATGCGCATAGAATTCCGCGGCGGTTTGATTGGCGCGGCTCAGAGCATCGCGCTCGGCGGCGCCCGGCCCGTCATATTTCTGCTCTGGGAGCGAGACGCCATAGCGCGTGGCGAGGGAACGAATCGCCTCGGGAAACGACAGCCCCTCGATCTTCATCATGAAGTTGAAGACCGTGCCGCCGGCGCCGCATCCGAAGCAATGATAAAATCCGCGCTCCGCGTTGACGGAAAACGAGGGCGTCTTTTCGTTATGGAACGGGCACAGGCCGACGAAGTTGCGGCCTGCGCGGCGCAGCCGAACATGCGCGCCGATTATCTCGACGATATCGGCCCGCTGCCGCACTTCATCGATCGCATTGTCACCGTATCGCGCCATCACTGCCCAGCCATCAGGTCCCTCAGCCGCACCGGATAGTTGGTGATTATACCATCCACGCCGAAACTGATCAGAATTTGCATTGCCTCGGGCGCATCAACGGTCCACACCAGTACCTTTAGTCCTCGGGCGTGAGCCTTGTCGCAGAAAGCCGCGTTGACTTTATCGAGGCGCGGGTTCACCGAGAACGCGCGCATCGCCGTTGCCGCGTCGATCAAGAGGTCGGGGTCTTTTTCGGAGAGCAGTCCGAGGCGGATTTCCGGATCGAGGGCGCGGATCTTTTCAAGCGCCTTCCAATCAAAGCTCGACACCATTGAGGTCGTCAGCATCTGATGCGAGCGCAGCAGCTCGCAGACCTTGCGTTCGAGGCCACTTTCCTTGATTTCGATGTTCAGCCCGACCTTACCGCGCACCGCCTTCATCACTTCATCGAGGGTCGGGATGCGTTCGCCGCGAAATCTTTCGTTGAATTTTGCCCCTGCGTCGAGCTGCCTGATTTCGGCGAGCGTCAAATCGGATACCGCACCGCGTCCATCGGTGGTGCGATCTACGGATTCGTCGTGAATCACAACCAGGGTGCCGTCGCGCGTCGCCAGCACATCGAGCTCGCACACATCGGCGCCTTCTTCCGCCGCGGCGAGGAATGCGCAAATAGTATTTTCAGGATGGGTTCCGCTGGAACCACGATGCGCGATGTTGAGCGTATGCCACCTCCGCCCAGAAACGACCCCTCAGGCCCCGTGACACGAAGAATCATATTTGCGAGGCGGCGGCTGTGGCAACTTGAAGTACCGCTGGCCGGCCAACTCAACTAACTTTATCAACAGGCACCAGAGTTGAGGGTAAACTCGCGAGCGAAGGGATGCGGAGAATCAGTGACTAACGACGCAAAACAACTACCGGCACTGAGAATCTCGAAATTCGCTGTTTCGCAACCGAGTGGCCGCTAACGTTTTGGAACCATGCGAAGCAAAAATGATTTGCTCCTACTCGCTGGGCGGCGGCGGAATCGATTTCTCGATCGTGGTCCCGAGCTACAATCGTCCCGCGCAACTGGCCGAATGTTTAGCGGCGATCGCGCAGCAGGAATGTCCTCCAACCCGATATGAGGTGGTCGTGGTTGATGACGCCACCGAGAACAGCCTCGAACCGCTGGTCACCCCATTTCGCGGCCGTTTAAACCTTACCCTGCTGCGGCAGCTCAAATCGGGGCCTGCGGCAGCGCGTAACGCCGGCGCGCTCGCAACCAGGGGCCCCTACGTGATCTTCACCGATGACGACTGTCGCCCGGACCCAGGTTGGCTAGCTGCGTTGGGCGACATCCTCGTAGCGAACCCGGATTGCGCGGTTGGCGGCAAGACCATAAACGCGCTGGAGCGCAATCTCTATTCATGCGCCAGCCAAACTGTGATCGATTATCTCTACCGCCGCTGGAATAAAGATCCTGACAACGCTTTGTTCCTCACGTCCAACAATTTGGCTTTCCCGAAGGAACGTTTCTTCGCAGTAGGCGGATTCGATGCGACGTTTTCTTTCGCGGGAGGAGAAGATCGCGAACTGTGCCATCGCTGGCGTTCACATCGCGGTCGAATCGTCTATACACCCGACGCTATCGTTCGTCATTACCAGGCGCTAGACCTAAGGACCTTTCTACTCCAGCAGTTCAACTATGGCCGCGGAGCTCGACTGTTTTATAGCCGCATTGGTCATCAGTGCCTACCCCGACGCGACCCAATTCATACGGAAGGCTGTCTTCCATTGTCCTTGCTCAAGTACGCGTTCACCGGCGAACCAGGTTGGCGTGGAATTGTCATGGCTATTTTGATGGCACTGTCCCAAATCGCGGTTTCAGTGGGCTATCTGCGCGAAACATTTGAACCAGACATGAAACGCCTGAACCAGCGTCGCCAGAGCAAAAGCGCATAAAAGAGCGCGCCTCGGTCTGATGGTCTATTTCTTTAAGGCTGTCTTATCGAATGGTTACCGCTCGGCCGTTCAAGCGTTGGGATCGGTAAGCCTCAAAGAAGAAGCCGGATGCATTGGCCACTTGCCACAGCGCGAGCAGCGGCAGGAGGAGCAACCTGCGCCGAATCGGCTGTTGTTCGAGCAGCCGGTTCAGTTCGTGCCAAAGGCGACCATAGAGCCTGGTGTCATCGCGCAGGCGGCCGGAATCGCGCCTCGAGCGAACGGCGTGGTAGGTCCATGCCCCTCGGCCATAGCTGAATTGCTGACGACAGAAAGCGGACCATGTCAGCTCGTGCTCATGCACAACCACCGCTTCGGGTACGTACGTCATTTGATGCCCACAGTGCCGCCAGCGGTCGCACAATTCACGGTCTTCGGACGAGCCGGTGAACTGCCGCTCATCGAAGCGGCCCACCGCGTGAAAGAGCTCGGCGGGCAACGCCATGTTGGCGGCTCCGAAGAAGTGTGCGGCCCCTGGTTCACGGTTATAGAGCGCGTAGGTAGCGTCGAGAATTAGCTGACTGGCGACTGCGTAGATGTTTCTCGTGAGACTGTTTACCGTATGCCCACCGAGCATCTGTCCTCGCGTTTGCTGGAAACGATGCGCCAGAGCGGTCAGCCAGTCCGGCTCCGGCCGGCAGTCGGAATCGGTGAAGGCGAGCAACGACCCGCGAGCAGCGAGTGAACCAGCATTCCGAGCCGAGGCTGGTCCGCGGTTGGCCTGGCGCAACAAGGTAACGTTGAGCTTGTCGCGATAACTCTCGGTTACGCGATCCAGCGCTTCCGGGCTACCGTCGTCCACCACGACGACCTCGAAACCGCCGGGCGGCGGTAATAAGTGACTCATCGCTTCCAGGCATCCGGCGAGCTGTGCGGGAGGTGCGAAGACGGGGACGACGATCGAGAAGCTGTAGATCGATTCGCTCATCGAAGACTTTGACAGACGGTGCGCCCGACACCCGCCATTTCGCCGGAACTCGACCGACTACCTAAAGCACCGGGTCGAGGATGCTGTTCCCATCAATGCGGCCGCGCCTAATTTCGTGTTCGCGCGCGCACGAATGCCACCATCTTTTCGATGGTCCGCGAGGCCGAGGGCGAGGACGCATCGCGCTCGTAGCCGGCGCCCAGTCCTTGGGGAGGCTTGCGCGGAGCGAAGGCATCGGCGGCCCCTTCCGACAATTCCAGCTCAACCTCGCCGCCGGCTTTGCGGTACAGTTCAACGAATCGATCGAGCTGCACGCGGGGATGCACGATGTCGCGCGAATCCTGGATGTAGAGCACCGGCGGCAAATCGACGCGCTCGCTCCACTCCAGAATTTGCAACGGACTGCCCTCGCTCATCGCGTCTTCGGTCTTCCAGTATCGGTCATGCAGCGGGAGCACCATGTCGACGAATGGCGGCGGGTTGCCTTTCTCTTTGAGCCCTTTCGCATACCGATAGCGACCGATCGGATCGATCACGGGCGCGCCGAGAATGACACCCCTAACGCGCGCATCGCCGGAAAGCGGAATTGCAGAGTAGCGCGGATCGCGCGGACGCATCCCCAGAAGCATCGCCTGATGGCCGCCGCTGGAAATGCCAAACGTGCACAGCATATCGGCGCGGGAGTTGAGTTTGCCAGCCTGCGACTTGAGCCATCGGATACCGTAGTTGATGTCCGCAACTGAGGCGGGATAGGAGGCGACTGGCGGGACCCGAAAATCGAGCGCCGCGACCAGAATTCCGTTGCGCGCAAGCTGTTCGTTGATTCCATCATCGTTGAGCCGATCGCCGAGACACCACGCGCCGCCGTGCAGTTCGACGATCGCGGGAAACGGTCCTTGTCCGCGTGGCTTGAACAAGCGCGCCAGCAAAGGCGCATCGCCGTGGCGGAGGTATTCTACATCTTCGATTTCAATCGCATGCTCAAAATGTTCTGCTGCTGCAGTTGCCATTGATGATCTCCCTTTTGACGAGAGTGCGCAGTGATGCTTGCTCAGTTGACTATTGTTCCAGGATTCCAAGAACGCAATCGGTATTAGATCAGGAGAGACGGAGCGCGCTAGACTTTGAACGGTGGGTACAACTTCGAACAAACCGGTTCCGGTGCCCGACGAGCTCAGCCGCCAATTTTGGGATGCGGCCAGGGAGCGGCGCCTGATGATCCAGCGCTGCGGTTCCTGCGGCTATTACAATCATCCGCCACGTCGCTTCTGCGACGCGTGCCTGGGGCAGGATTTACGCTTCGAGCCGGTCAGCGGACGCGGCGTCGTGTACACCTTTACCGTGATGCATCAGCGCGACGTCGCCGGCTTCGAGGAGGACGCTCCGTTTATCAATATCGTGGTGGAGCTGGCTGAGCAGCCCCGGCTTTTGATGGTATCCAATTTGCCGATTGCGGAGCGCGCTAAAGTGCGGATTGGCGCGGCGGTCGAGGTTGCTTTCGAGGATCGCGGCGAAGGCGTGGTTGTGCCGCAATTTCGTATCATCTGAGGAGCACTTAGAGTTCCAGCAGAGCATTCGCGATGTGGCAGGGCAAAGGAAAAGTCGCGATCGCCGGAATTGGCTTTTCCGAGATCTCGCGGCGGCCGCAAAAGCCGCTCGGCCTGCTGGCGGTTGACGCTTGCCGCGCGGCGATCGCGGATGCGGGCCTTGCCGCCAGCCAAATCGATGGGCTTGCGACCTATCCCGAATCGCCGTTCGCAGGCGCCGGCAATCGCGACGGCGAAAACATCGTCAGCGTCAACTGGATGATGAATCATCTCGCGCTCGCACCGGACCTCAAATGGTATGCGCAGATTGAGACCGGTATGATCGCAAGCCCAATCATCGAAGCGGCGAATGCGCTCATCGCCGGCGCTTGCGAGTACGTGTTGGTCTGGCGCGCGCTGCATCGACCTCAGGCGCGCCCCAGCGCGGGTGGCGGGCGTGGCGGACCGCCGCGTGCGACGGGCGATGCGCAATTTCTCGCGCCGTATGGCGCCGGCTCGATCGTGCAAACCCACGCCTTCGCATGGCAGCGCTATATGCATCGCTACGGGGCGACGCGGGAGGCGCTCGCTGCGCTGGCGCTCAACAGCCGCCGCAACGCGAATCTCAATTCGCGTGCGTTCTTTTTCAAAGAGCCGATGACGCGCGAGGATTACTTCAATGCACGCTGGATTGCCGAGCCGTTGTGCCTGTTCGACTGCGATGTGCCGGTCGACGGCTGCGTCGCGTTGATTATTACAACCGGGGAGCGCGCACGCGATCTGCCTAACCCACCGGCCTACATCGCGGGATACGGGCAGAACACCGCGAGCCGTCGCGCGCTGCTCTATTATACCCTCGACGACTATATGGCCTGCGGCGCGTCGCTCGCGAATAAGCTGTGGCAGTCGGCCGGGCTGGGTCCAGATGACATGGACGCGGCGCAACTCTACGACGGCTTCAATCCTTCGACGCTCTACTGGCTGGAGGCGGCCGGCTTTTGCGCGGAGGGCGAGGGAGCCGAATTCGTTCGCGACGGGCGCATCGCGCTCGAAGGCGAACTGCCCATCAATACTTTTGGGGGGAGCTTGAGCGAAGGCCGCATGCACGGGATGGGGCACATCGCCGAAGCGGTGCGCCAGGTGACCGACCGCGCCGAACGGCGGCAAATTCCCGGCGCCTGCGCGGTTTGCGCCATCGATGGTTCACCGATGCTTCGTGGCAGCGGCATTGTAGTCACTCGCGAGCCCTGAGCTTAACAGAAAGTGAGCACGACGATGTATGACCTCATTCTCAAGGGCGGATCGCTGGTTGACCCCTCGCGCAGCCTAACCGGAGTTCATGACATTGCGATCGAAGGTGCGATGATCGCGCGCATCGCGCCGACCATCCCCACCGAGGAGGCGCGGCGCGTCATCGAGGCCCGCGGTCTCATCGTCACGCCGGGCCTGATCGATCTCCATGCTCACGTTTTCGAAGGGTTCACCAGATTCGGGGTAAATCCCGATATTGCGGGTGTACACGCAGGCGTAACCACGATCGTCGACGCAGGCAGTTCGGGCAGTGCGACTTTCGAAGGTTTCACCCGGCATATCCTGCCCCATTGCCACACCGAGATTATTCCCTTTCTGCACATCTGCCAGACCGGTCTGGCCACGATTCCTGACATCATCGCGGAAGGCAGCATCGATTTTGATGCAACTTTGCGCGTGGCCAACCGCCACAAGCATCTCATTCGCGGGATCAAGGCTCGGATGGTATCGCCGGCACTTGAAATTTTGGGCATGGAAATGCCGCGTCTGGCCAAGCGCGCCGCGCGCGAAAGTGGCATCAAGCTGATGGTCCACATCGGTGACACGGAGAAGCGTTACGATCCGACCGTGATCAGGCGCCTGCTCCCTCTGTTGGAAAAGGGTGACATCCTCACCCACTACTTCACCGCCAATCCGGGAGGGGTTTTAGATAGCAATGGACGCCTGGTGCCGGAAGCGTGGGAGGCGGCAAAAACTGGCGTCTGGTTCGATACGGCCCACGGGCAGGCCAACTTCAGCTTCGACATCGGCCGGCGAATCATCGATCAGGGCCTGCTGCCGCATTGCATCAGCACCGATCTCACCCTACCAGGACGGATCCGAACAGTTCACAGCATGACGGAGATGATGACCCGCTTTCTCGGGCTGGGATTCACGCTGGAGCAGGTGGTCACGATGTGTACGGCCAATCCGGCCGAGGCCATCGGAGTTGCCGATCGCCTGGGGAGCCTGGAGGCCGGACGGCAGGCCGATATTTCCCTGTTGAAAGTCGAAGAGGGCGACTGGACGGTAAAGGATGTCCTCGGCACCAGCTTGCGCGTGACCCAGGCCGTGATGCCCGCGCTGACATTAAAGCGCGGTGAGATGTTCACTCCGGAATGGGGACCGCGGCCGTGGGGATGGCAACCCGACCCCGGACCCTCCGCCGCCACTAACTTCAAAAGTTGCTGCTAGACTTCCGAATAAGACTGTAAGACACGCTAATCGGGGAGTAGCCTCAGGCCATGAGTGGAACCGACAGTTCTTGCAGGAAGCGGCTGACCAGTATCGCGCGAAGGGCAATGCTGGAGAAGGGCTTGCTGCCCGACTTTTCCGCGGCCGTGCGCGCTGAAATCAACGCGATTGACAAACCCGCCCGCGCGGACTCCTCAATCCGCGATCTTCGAAGCCCGATCTGGTTCTCGATCGACAACGATGATTCTCGCGATCTGGATCAGCTCTCGGTCAGTGTGTCGGCTGCGGGCGCAAGCGTGAAGATCCTCGTGGCGATTGCCGACGTTGACGCCCTGGTAAAGAAGGGCTCCGCCATCGATGATCACGCGCGGGCCAATACGACCTCCGTATATACAGCCGCCGAGACCTTTTGGATGATTCCCGAAAAGTTGTCGACCGATCTAACCTCGCTCGGCGAGAGCCAGGAACGTCTGGCGATCGTCATCGAGATGGTAGTTGGTACTGACGATGGAATTGTAGCCGCTTCAGACATCTATCGCGCGATCGTGGTCAATCACGGCAAGCTCGCCTACAACGCTGTTTCCGCGTGGCTTGAAGGTGGAGCGGCCGACCTGCCGCAGATATCGTCAGTGCCACAACTGAGCGAGCAGCTCAGGATACAGGATCGGGTTGCGCAATCGATGAAGCAGCACAGGCATGCACAGGGCGCGCTCAGCCTGGAAACCCTCCAAGCGCGGCCCGTTTTCGATGGCGACACCTTGGCCGATCTACGAGCCGAGAAAAAGAATCGGGCCAGCGAGCTTATCGAGGAGTTCATGATTGCCGCGAACGGGGTTACCTCGAGGTATCTTGAGCAATGCGGCTTTCCTTCGCTGCGTCGCGTGCTACGCGTACCCGAACGTTGGAATCGTATCGTCGACCTGGCGGCCGACCTCGGCACCCGCCTGCCGACGCGACCGGATATCAGAGCTCTGGAAGAGTTCCTCGTTACGCGCCGGCAAGCTGACCCTGAGCATTTTCCCGATCTTTCGTTATCCGTTATCAAACTCCTTGGCCGTGGCGAGTACGTGCTCAAGGCTCCTGGTCAAGCCGCGGAAGGGCATTTCGGTCTGGCGGTGAAAGACTATACTCACTCGACCGCTCCGAACCGACGCTTTCCTGACGTCATCACCCAACGCCTGCTGAAAGCCGCGCTGGCGAAACAGGCGGCGCCATATACCAGCCGCGAACTGGGCGAGTTGGCTTCACACTGCACCGCCATGGAAGATGCCGCCGCGAAAGTTGAACGGCTGGTACAAAAGTCGGCGGCCGCGCTTCTTTTGGAGGCGCGGATCGGTGAGCGCTTCGACGCCATCGTTACTGGAGCCGCGGAAAAAGGGACCTGGGTGCGAATCAGCAACCCGGTCACGGAGGGAAGAGTGGTGCGTGGCTATCGAGGTCTTGACGTCGGCGATCGGGTGCGCGTCGAGCTGGTTGAAACCAACGTCGAGCGAGGATTTATTGATTTCGCTCGGGTGACTTCATGAGTAAACCGCGTGAGGAAACCTCCCTGCCGTTAGCCTACAAGGACGAAAAATTCCTCGACAGCGAGGACGCGCGCCCATTGCGAATTCTGGCTGAGTATCTCCAGCCGTTACACAGTTTTCAGCGCGAAAATGTCCGTGAAACGATCGTCTTCTTTGGCTCAGCCCGGCTTACCCCCGACGGACCGCTCGGCCATTACTACGACGCGGCCCGCGAGCTGGCGCGCCTCGTCACCGCCTGGTCCAAGGGGCTCGCCTCGCACGCACATCGATACACGGTCTGTACCGGCGGCGGTGGGGGGATTATGGAGGCCGCGAATCGGGGCGCTTCCGACGCCGGCGGGCGCACCGTCGGTCTCAACATTTGTTTGCCGCACGAGCAACGTCCCAACCCTTACATTACGCGCGGGCTGTCTTTCGAGTTCCACTATTTTTTTATGCGCAAGCTTTGGTTCGCGCACCTCGCGCGTGCCCTGGTAGTGTTTCCCGGCGGCTTTGGCACTTTAGACGAGATGGCCGAGATACTTACCCTGCAGCAGACTGGAAAGTTAGATTCGCGGATTTTGATCCTTCTCTACGGTTCCGGCTACTGGAAAGAAATCGTAAACTTCGATGCGCTGGTTCGGCATGGCATGATCAGCCCCGAAGATCTCAACCTCTTCCATTTTGTCGACGACCCGGCCGCGGCACTTGAGCTCCTCAAGGCCGCGCTTCCAGCAGACGGTGATGACCAAACGCCCGCCTTTGCACATTCCAGAACCTCCCGACGCCGGGGCGCCTGAGGAGCTTGTCGATCGAAGCGGCCTTCTGGATGACGATGCAACCTTGAGTCAGCATCTCAGTCTTTGCTTTTGCGAAAGTCCTACCGCCTAGCGGATCGGCTTGACGGTCTGGCGGCACAGTTGTAATAGCCGAGTAGTTGGCCCGTTATCACTGGAGGTTGTCTGCGATGGCATCTGCAAGGGAAAGCGAAATCCTTACCCAGGTTGGCCCCGGCACTCCGATGGGCGAATTGATGCGCCAGTATTGGTTGCCCGCCGCATCCTCGCGCGAGTTGATCGCAGGCGGCGCACCGTTGCGCCTGATGCTGCTCGGCGAAAAGCTGATCGCCTTTCGCGACAGCGCGGGCAAGATCGGAGTGATGGATCATCGGTGCCCGCATCGATGCGCCTCATTGTTCTACGGGCGCAATGAGGAAGGCGGACTGCGCTGCGTTTATCACGGATGGAAATTCGATACCGACGGCAATTGCCTCGAGATGCCGAATGTTCCGCCGGAGCATGACTATCGGGACAAGGTCAAAGCGAAGACCTATAAGGCCACCGAGCGCAACGGTTTGATCTGGGTTTATATGGGGCCGCGCGCGCAACCGCCGTCGCTACCCGCGCTCGAGCCGGCGCTGCTGCCGCCGCGGGAGATGATGACGTTTCTTTGCCAGCGCGAATGCAACTGGCTGCAAGCGCTCGAAGGCGACATCGACACTTCGCACTTCAGCTTTCTGCACGCCGGCACCATCCAGGCCGACGACATTCCCGCGGATAACATGGCGCGCTACGCGCTGGTCAATCGCGCCCCGTCACTGGAAGTCGCGCAGACCGAATGGGGCACCATGTATGGTGCGCGCCGGATCGCCGACGGACGCATCTATTGGCGTTTCGCGCCGTTCGCGTTTCCATTCTGGACGATGCCGCCGGAAGGTGACTTTGATAAGCACCTCATAGTTCGCGCATGGGTGCCGATGGACGACACTCATACAATGTTTGTCCATCTGTCGTGGAAAGGAAACGCGCCGCGACCGCGTGAACTGCGCAGCGGCGAAGTTCCTGCCGGTTTTTCTCTGGGAATGGAATTTCTGCCCAACACCACCGACTGGTATGGGCGATGGCGCCTGGCCCAGAACGAGACCAATGACTACCGGCTCGATCGCGAAGTCCAACGCACCCGCAGCTTCACCGGTATCGACGGGATTCATGTGCAGGATCAAGCGATCACGGAAAGCATGGGCGACATCGTCGATCATAGCCATGAGCATCTCGGACATAGCGATATGATGGTAATCCAGACGCGGCGGCGGCTGGTTCAGGCGGCGCTCGATCTCAAAGAACGCGGCATTGTTCCACCGGGAGTGGACAATCCCGAGATCTACCTTGGAGCTCACGCCGGCGATTTTCTGATCGATGAGGAAAAGAACTTCCTCGAGGCCTACACCACGCAGCCGCGCACCTCGGTCGATTTGGCCGGGAACATTCGCGCACCGCAGCCGCGCGCCGGCACTGATACCATCACGGCCGCCGCGAAGTAGCCGGCGAAGACGAAACGCTGCCTGTCCCCACCTTTAGGCGGGGATAGACCTTGCGCGCGTTACCCTCATAGATCTTGCGCCGATCGGCATCATTCAACCACGCGACGGCGTCGATGTAGCGCTTGGTGTCGTCGAAGTGGAATCCTGTCTCGGGATCGATACCTCTGACCGCTCCAACCATTTCAGACGCAAAGAGAATGTTGTCCGCTGGAATAACCTTGGTCAGCAGCTCGATACCCGGAAGGTGATAGACGCAGGTATCGAAATAGACGTTGTTCATCAATAGCTCCGCCAGCGGTGGACGCTTCATGTCCTGGGCGAGGCCGCGATAGCGTCCCCAATGGTAGGGCACCGCGCCGCCTCCGTGGGGGATGACAAATTTCAGGGTGGGGAAATCCTTGAACAGGTCGGAGCTGAGGAATTGCATGAACACAGTCGTGTCCGCTGCGATATAGTGACCTCCGGTAGTATGAAAGTTAGGGTTACAGGACGCGCTGACATGAACCATCGCGGGCACTTCCAGCTCCACCATCTTTTCGTACAAGGGATACCACCAGCGGTCGGTTAGCGGCGGATCGGTCCAGTAACCGCCCGAGGGGTCCGGATTTAGATTGCATCCGATGAAACCCAGCTTCTCGATGCATCGTGTCAGCTCACCAACAGAGTTAGCTGGTGCGACGCCCGGCGACTGCGGCAACTGACAAACACCCACGAAGTTGTTCGGGTACAGCGCACAGATGCGATGAATCATGTCATTGCAGACTTCCGCCCAGGCAACGCTGGTCGCGGCGTTGCCCGCATGATGCGCCATGCCCGACGCCCTCGGCGAGAAGATCGTGAGATCGGTGCCACGTTCCTTCTGGATCTTGAGCTGCGCCTTTTCGACACTCGAGCGAAGCTCCTCGTCGCTGATAGCCGGGCTCGCTGGCGAGGGAACCCGCGAAGGATCTTTCAAGTGCGCGAGTTGCCGTTCACGATAGAGATCCAGTTCGCGCGGTGCAGTGGTGTAATGCCCGTGACAATCGATGATCATATGGCCCTCACTAATCGTCGACGCGTGGAGGTTATAGGCCCGCCACGGTTTCTGCTAGGATGCGGGTCCGCGAGGAAAACCTATGGCAGAACTTCCGCGACTCAATGGTGTCATTCGTGCTTTCGAACAAGGTCACCCCGCCTTCACCTCGTTTGTCACTGCCGACGTTGACTCTGCGCTAGCATTCGCCGGCTCTCGATACGACGGAATTGTTTTTGAAATGGAACATAACCCATGGGACATCCGGGCCCTGCGTGATTCGCTGCAGTATCTGTTGAATCGGGGACAGATTGTCCAAGCGGGTACGCCCGCTCCCGCCGTCACGCCCATCGTAAGGGTCTCTGCCAATGGCGAAGAGAAGAATCAATGGCTGGCCAAACAAGCGCTCGACCTCGGTGCTTACGGAATCGTGTGGCCGCACATCAGCAGCGTCGATCAAGCCTACAACGCAGTTGCAGCGTGCCGCTATCCGCGCCTTAAGTCCGCGCCGCTTTACGAGCCGGCGGGGATCCGTGGTGATGGACCCGCGGCTGCGGTCCGCTACTGGGGTCTGACCCAGCAGCAGTACTATAGCAGGGCTGACGTATGGCCACTCAACCCGCAAGGTGAGATTCTCGTCATTCTCATGATCGAAGACACTCAAGGAATCGCCAACCTCACCGATATACTCACCAAGGTTCCCGGCATCGGCGTGGTACTCATCGGTGAAGGAGACCTGAGTCAGGAGCTAGGCCATCCACGTCAGTACGAGCATCCGTCGGTCCTGGAGGCGATGGCGCAGATAGTCAGGGTCTGCAAGGAGCACAAGGTGCCGGTTGGCCATCCTCACGTCGATACCAACAATGTGGAGCGCATTCTCAGCCAAGGTTATACCTTCCTGATGGCTGCGCCGACCCGAAGTTACGCGGCACTAGACAAAGGCCGCCAGCTTTCCGGTCGCAGTTAAGCTCAGTCCTCGTTTACTTGACGGTCTCCAGGATCAGCGGCAGATCCGAAGCCGGCGGCTGACCCGAGTCTGCGTTGCGCGGAGCCTCGCTGATGGTTCTCCAGTCGGCACCAACCGGCAGTCGCATCGAGGCCGAACGCACTCGGTCGAGCCTCACGTTGTCAACATTCGCGGGAACGCTACCTCCATCCTGTAACCGCAGGACTGCACTGAGTAGTTGTTTGCGAACCGCGATGACCATGGCGTCGGACGATCCCAAGTGCTCCTGCGTGCGATCGTAGATGGGCTCGCCGTCGGCGTTGCACATCAACTCGGTCATCGCTCGATCCTGCAGGTTCATAACAAAGGGCACGCCGTTGAACATCGATTCCTTCTCGATCTCGCGGTTGCGCATAAAATCGTTGCGTTTGTTGGCCTTGGTCAGAAAATAGCTGCGCGGGTCGTTGGTGCGCTCGATGTAGCCGCCGACCTCATCGAAAGCGTTGGCGCGTATGAGCGATTCCTTCTCGTCGATTGGCTGATGCGTCTGCCCGGTTTGTGAAATGAGCATCGCATGATGGTCATCGATCGGAACGAAGGAGCGCAGGTTGATCACGTGCGGCGCGCCAATTGTGATCATGCTGTGGAATGGGAAGATGAACTGGTTGATGCGGTGCCACTCTTCGCCCTCGGACAGACTGCGCTTGGCGGTGTAGAAAGCTCCGTACTCGGTCGGAACGACGTCGAGTCGGGGCGCCCGTTGGTCAGGGTTCCAGAATCCTCGCATTCCGACTGCGGGCTTGGGGCTGTCCTCGGTAAGACGGCGATGGATCCAGTCGAGATGCGCGGAATCCAGATCGCCTTCCAGGTTCTGCAGCCAGTTCGCCTCCTCCATCATGATGTTGGGCTTGCCAACGAAGTCCGCGCGCAGGGTATTCACCTCAAAGGCGGGAAGGGGCGGCGGTTCTTTGCGCGGTCCCATATAAATCCACACCATGTGGTTCACGTCGCGACACGGATAGGCCTTGGCTTTGACCTTGACCCGAAAGGCTTCGCGGCGGCGATCATCGGGCTCGGTCGGAAGGTCAAGGCAATCGCCGTTGATATCGAATTTCCAGCCGTGATAGGCACAGCGCAAGCCGCATTCCTCGTTGCGCCCGAAGTAGAGACTCGCGCCGCGATGGGGGCACGATTCCGTCATCGCTCCCATGCGTCCTTTGGTGTCGCGGAACATCACGAGATTTTCGCTCAGTAGCCGCATCCGTTTGGGCGCGCCGTCGGGTTCCGCAAACTCGCTCGAGGGCAAGGCCGGAATCCAATATTGCCGCATCAGCTCGCCCATCGGGGTTCCCGGACTGACACGACACAATAGTTCGTTGTCTTCCTTGGAGAGCATCAGTTCCTCCGTTCAACGTAGTCCGCGGCGGACGGTCTCAGATTCTCAATTTTCCATAGCACGCCGCTGGGAATAATTACGATCGGGAAATTTGACGCATCCAGGAGTGAATCCGCCGCTTCCCTTCCGGCTGGTCAAGTTCTAGGTAATAGCGATGGCACAGTTGGTACTCGGGCTCGGCACTTCGCACAGTCCACTGGTGGCAACCGAAGCGCGGATGTGGGAGCAGCGCGCGATCAGCGATCGCAGCAATCCTGAGCTGTACGATCTGGACGGCATCCACCGCACCTACGACGAGCTCGCGCAAACCGGCCGCTCTTACGCTCGCGAAGCCAGCCTGGAGCATCTGATGGAGCAATCGCGCAGAGTCCAGGCAGCGCTCGATCGATTGGCGGCCGATCTGACCGCGGCGCGACCCGATGTGGTCCTGATCGTGGGCGACGATCAGCACGAGCTTTTCGATGCGGGTAACTTGCCCGCGGTTTCGATCTTCTATGGCGACCAGGCCGTTACGCACACCTTCGGACAGCGCCGTATCGGCGATCCCGAATTCATGAAAGTTCTTTCCAAAGCGTACGCGATGGATGAGCATCATGAGTTCGAATGCGATGGTGAGTTCGCGCGGGCTTTGATCGAGCATCTCATCGATGAAGGAGTCGACATCGGTGCATCCGTCAAGGTGAGCGATCCCGAGACGCATGGGTTCGGGCATGCGTATGGATTCATCGTCACGCGGCTGATGCAGAAGCTCGACGCGCGAATCGTTCCAGTAATGCTGAACACCTATTATCCACCCAACCAGCCGACGCCCGCGCGATGTTATACGATCGGCCGCGCAATTCGTGCCGCCATCGATGCGAGCAAACTCAACCGGCGGGTCGCCGTGGTTGCCTCGGGCGGTCTCAGTCATTTCGTTACCAACGAGGAACTCGATCATCGGGTAATCGATGCTCTGAAAGCCGGCGACTCCTCCGCCTTATCCAGACTGCCGGTCAATCTGCTCAAGTCCGGTTCTTCTGAGATTCGCAATTGGATCGCAGTCGCGGGAATCCTCGATGGCATCAAGACTACCTGGGTCGAATATGTCCCGGTCTATCGCACTCCCGCAGGCACCGGCGTGGGTCTGGCGTTCGCCCGCTGGATGTGAACGAAGCGAAGAAGGAATCAACTCATGAGTAAAAGACGCAGCATCGAGGTCGAAGGTTTCGGACACGGTGATACGCCAATTCCGGCCGCGTCACGGATCGGCAACATGATCGCCTCGGGTGGTATCGCAGGAGTGGACCTCGTGACCGGAAAGATCGGTGGCGACCTCGAAGTGCAGGTGGCCGCGATGTTCGCCAACGTGAAGCGCATTGTCGAGGCGGGCGGCGGCACGACCGAGGACATCCTCAAAATGACGCTATGGGTCCACGATCGTGCGGCCCGGTCGGTTATCGATCCGCATTGGGTGAAGATGTTCCCCGACCCCAAGTCGCGGCCGGCGCGTCATACGCTCGTCTATAAATTGCCGGAACCGATGCTTGTGCAGTGTGATTTCCTCGCAATCTTGGCGTGAGGATCGAGATGGCGGCGACTCAGACCCGCTGATTTACGATCGGCGGCCTCGTTAGAGAACGCCCCAACTGCACAGGTCTTTCGACGCGTCATCTGTCGAGCCGCGTAAAGCGATCCAAGGCTCTCGATCAAGACGCCTACGTCGACGGGTTTCACGAGATGATTGTCGAACCGGCCTCGCGCGTATCCTCGGAGCGGCAGTGCGCGTCTCGACGTTCAACGCGCGGAAAATGCGTCGCGGATCGATGTCGGTGACTGGATTTCGTGTTCTTGCGCGCATTCTCACCGATCGCGGGAAGCATAAGTCGCGGAGGGGAGTGATCGCGCTGACCGGCCCAGCGGTTGACGATGTGACTACCTGGTGCCTGCCCGGCGACCGGAGCGAATTTCGTTTTCAAGATCCGACCAATCATCTCATAGGTATGGTAAACTCTGTGTCAGTCATGCCCGGAGTATTTCGAACCAACACTCGCGTCGCGCTGCTCGTCAGCGTCATCCTTCTGACCGCGACAGCCTGCTCGAGCATCGCGTATGCCGCCCAGGGTACCAAGGATACCGCGCACCTCCTGCAGCAGTTGCATGATCCGGATATCCAGAAACAGCGCGACGCAGCCAAGGCTCTCAGCAACATCGAACCGGTTTCATCCGAGACCCTGCAAACAATGATCACGATCGTGGAGGCGAAGGGGGGCGACCACCAGGTCAGGGACTACGCCCAGTCGGCTATCTGTAATGCTGGGACCGCCGCGATCCCAACCCTGCAGCGCTGGGTCCGGACGGTTCAGCCCGGCGGTCTTTTTCGGCAGATAGGAGTGAATCTGCTGGGATGCCTCGCTCCCAAGGACCCCGACGTATGGCCGATTTTGATCGGTATCGGCGCGATGGACGAGTTGTCGTCGGTAGGTAAACCTGTGCTTCCGCTTCTCTTCGACCAACTGCGTGGTAGTGACCCGGAGATGCGGAAAGGCGCGCTGCAGGCAATCGACACAATGGCCGGTTGGTCCCAGATGTCCGCTGCGGGGCGCAGGGACAAGAACAGAATCGAACCCAAGGATCTGGATCCCGTGCTGTCCGAGTTGACGGGCGCGCTCAAAGATTCCGACCCGGAGACGCAAAGTTATGCGGCTTTCGCGCTACACTACGCCGATTCAACTGATCTCCGAGTGCTTCCAATTTTCATCCGGCTGGTCATGGAGGGGGATGGCTCTTCGGCCGGCTCCGCGATCGAGGCTCTTCAAAAAATGGGAGATGCGGCCAAGCCAGCGATTCCCGCTCTGGAACATGCGCTCGCCAAAGATCAGCAATCCTACATTCGGGCGCCGGCTGGACAAGCCCTGGCTCAGATCGAAGGTGTTGGGGCGTGCTCCGCGCTGGAGAATGCCCTCGCACATGACACTGACAATCGAATTTTTCTGCTTCGCACGATATTGGGGATCAAGCCGCCCTGTCCGAACCTGACGCAGATGCTGATCGCTTACCTGGGCGAACGACCTCCGTCCGATTCAGTTGGCCCGCTCTCCGAGATCGGGGCTGCCGCCGTGCCGGCGCTCGCGCGCGCGCTCAAAAGTTCCAACCTGTATGTCCGGCAAAACGCGGCCGATGCGCTTGCGGGCATGAAACCGATCCCATCCGAAGCGATTGCGCCTCTTACGGCCGCGCTTAAAGATCCGAACTCGGACGTCCGCAGCAGCGCGACAACTGCTCTCCTCCAGGTTGGCGGTGAAGCGCAAAAAGCTGCCGTGGCCGCGAATAAAAATCAAGCTCCCCCAGGCGACAAGCTTCCCGGTCCGGATAATCGTCTGTACAGCGCGAAGCAGATGGATGCGATGATTCCGGCCGATTCCGATCACGAATATCCGTCGCAGTTGGTCGACAAGGTGCCGCTCGCAAATTCCTCCGGGCTCAACACACCATTGATCATCACTGTGCATGCGGGACAGGACCGGTCCGATCGATTGGTGATCTGGAAGAAAGTCGCGCCGGATCAGTACCAACAAGAGCAGGTGATATACTCCGACCCGGAGGAGGACGGAACGGGAATCCACTATGGGCGTCCATCCATCTTCAAGGCGAACTACGAGCGCATCAGCGATTCCGGCGTCACTGAGCAAAGCGGATTCTTTCTCGAAATCCCCTCGTCTGATGGTTTTCATTTTCACGGTAACGATTTCTACAAGATCGAAAACGATCGATTGGTCCCGGTTCCGGCGAGCGGGGAATATGGAGACGCCTATTTTGAGGGCGGAACCTGGAAGTTCTTCGAGCCAATCTACAATCGCAGCGATCCCAGTTGCTGTTACAGCGGTGGCGCAATCATCGGCAGTTACAAGCTGGTGGAGGACGCAAAGCAAAATCCCCCTCAATGGAAGGTTGTCGTCGCTACGAAGAAACAGATGCCGCCTGGGTGGCAGCCCGAATAGCCGTTCCCTCGCGCTTGCCACCTCGGTGTTCGCGGCTTTGAAGCCACAGTGTTGGCAGGATTTGGCTGCGCCATTGCCCAAGCCCGTGAGAAATTCGGCGAGTTGAAGTGCTGCGGAGGAAAAACTTCTGCAATGCGCTGAAAGCGCTGACATCGGACACTGCGCTCCGAGCGACCAGGATGAAGATCGCGGCAACCGCCTCACACGCCGCGCAGGCGCGCTATCTCGTCCAGCAACTTTTCGGTCGTGAGCTGGCGGCAATAGCCCCGATTGTTACGCAGGGACCATTCGTGCCGTTCGGCCGACAAAGTCACGCATGCATCGGTCGGAACAGTCACCAGATAACCGAGATCACAAGCGTCGCGCACAGCCGAGTCGACGCATTGATCCGTCAGGCAGCCGGCAATGATTAGGTAGCGGGTGCCCAGATTCCGTAAGACATAGTTGATGTTGGTCGAGATGAAGACGGACGAGGACGTTTTGGGAAACACCATCTCATCCGCCTATGGCGCCAGGTCATCGACGATTTTTGCGTCCGGCGAGCCTTTCGGGACATGGAAGCCGCTGATTTTGTAATCGAGGGAGCGGTCGCGGCCATCAGCGGTCAGGCTCTCGATGAGGGTGTACGTCACCTCGATGTGCGCGCCGCGGCAGGCCCGTTGGAGAGCCATCATGTTGGGCAGGACACTATCGTTCAAGGTTCGAAAAAAGTAGCCGAAACGCTGCGCTTTTTCGGCAGAGTCGAGGTGTGCGTATTCACCGCCATCCCAGGTGCAGTTGTACTTCTGCACGTCCACGAGCAGCAAGGCGGTGTGGGCCGGCTCGATCTCGACTTCGCGGCTGAGGGGATGGCTCGGCGAGCGGTTAACGGGTTCTTTCATGGGTGTGAAGCTCAGTAAACTTCCGCATAGCGGCGGCAGATCTCACTTTCATCAAGGTCGCGCAACCCCTGGGCTTCCGCTCTCTTGAAAAGTAGATAGCCTGATAGAAGTTCGGCTCCGAGCCATTCGGCCGCCGGATTACTCGTCTCGAGTAGCGCCAGTGCGTCCATCAAGGAGGTTGGCAGCGGTCGTACCTGAACTGTGTCGATCTGCCAAGCATGTCGAATGCCATCGAGCCCGGCTTGAACCAGCACGGCGAGCGCCAGATAAGGGTTAGCGGTGGCGTCGGCAACACGAAATTCAATGTTGAATTGGCGGGCGCGCGGCGTCGGATCGCTGCCGAACAGCGGAGCGATGCGTACCGCGGCGCCACGGTCCAGCGGGCCCGCATCCGCTTTTACCGGCGCCCAGCGGTCCGGCCGCAGGCGATAGTAGGAAGCTACGGAGGCTGCGGTTAGCGCGCACAAAGCGGGCAGGTGATGCAGGATTCCGGCGACGAAGTGATTGCCCACCGTGGAGAGTTGCCACGTACCTCCCTCATCGTAGAGGACAGGTTGGTCGTCGCGATCCAGGAAACTCCAGTGAATATGAGTTCCGTTGCCAACCCCATTCGGCTCGTGGATGGGCGCGAAGCTGACCCGTTGGCCGAGACGGAAGGCCACGGCCTGGGCAAGCTCGCGGGTGATCACCGCATCATCGGCCGCACGCAGTCCAAGTGCCGGCGCGGCGGTCACTTCGAACTGCCGCGGACCGTACTCCGACAGGAAAGAATCCGGGATCACCCCGGCCTGGCGCATGGCCGCCAGCAACGTCTCACCAAATATGCCCTGGCGCCGATAGGCGTCGAGTTCATACGGCTGCGGTGGATGCGCGGTCACGCCACTGTAGGTGAGTTCCTGTTCGAAGCTGGCGAGCAAGCGCAAGCCGGCTTCGCGCTGCAACCGCTCCAGTGCTCGCCGCAAGACATGGCGCGGGCAGAATTCCCAGGGAGCGCCTTCCAAAGTGCGAAGGTCGCCGAGGAAGAAATCTTCCGTCGGGCCGTCCGCGAAAGGGATCGTGACGCGGGTGGTGGGATCGGGCACCAGCGCGACTTCGCCCCGGGCGCCAAATGGGGTCACCTGGATGGGTCCGAAGGCCGACAGGAACAGATTGGTGGGAGACAGGCCTACGCCGCGCTGTAATCTCGACGGCAGGTCCGCAGCTGGAAAGCTCTTGCCACGAAAGTGCGCGGATAGGTCGCTGGTGCCGACGAACACGATCGCCTCACGTTCCATCGCCCAAACCTAGCATTGTCTGTAACGTGGAACAGCGGCACGAGCCGCCGGGGGAGTCCGATGAGCGTAGGGTTGCCGAAAAAATCCACCATCGCGGTTTGGGGCGGTGAAACCGATCACGAGTCCTACGAGCGCGCGACGCAAGTGCCAGTCGTGCATAGCGTGTCGTTCGGTTACCACGACATCGACACCTGGCAGGCGGTGGCTCTCGGGCGGGAGCCAGGGCATATCTACTCGCGCAACAGCAATCCGACGGTGCGTGCGTTCGAGGAGAAAATCCGCGACCTGGAGGGTGCAGAGGCCGCCACCAGTTTCTCCTCCGGCATGGCCGCGATTAGCGGGACGTTCTTCGCTCTGCTACGGCCGGGCGATAGGGTCGTGTCGATCAAGGACAGCTATGGCGGGACCAATAAGCTGTTTACCGAATTTCTACCCGCCTTTGGCATCGAGGTCCGCCTCTGCGCTACCACTGACTTTGCACAGCTCGAAGCGGAGATGGCCCGCGGCTGCAAACTGCTGTACCTCGAAACGCCGACCAATCCCACCGTCAAGATTGTAGATATCGCGCGGTTGGCGCGAGCCGCTCATGCCGTGGATGCGTTAGTGGTGGTGGACAACACGTTCGCTACGCCCATCAATCAGAATCCGCTTCAACTGGGCGCAGACCTGGTTCTGCACAGCGCCACCAAATATCTGGGCGGACACGCGGACGCATTAGGGGGTGCGGCCTGCGGCAGCCAGTCGTTGATCAGAACCCTTTTTCATTTCCGTGAAATAAACGGGGCGACGCTGGCGCCGATGGACGCCTACCACTTGTTGCGCGGGATGAAAACGCTGGCTCTGCGGGTCGAGAGACAGAACCAAAGCGCACTGGCCATTGCGCGTTGGCTGCAGCGGCAGCCGGTCGTAGAACAGGTGAACTACCCGGGACTCGAAACGCATCAGCACCACGAGGTCGCCAGGCATCAGATGCGCGGCTTCGGCGGCATGCTCAGCTTCAGTGTGCGGGGCGGACTCGACGCCATCAAACTCGCGCTGCCGCGGCTACGGTACGCGCACCGGGCAGCCAACCTGGGTTGTGTCGAGACAGTGGTGGGACCCCCTTTGGTGACCAGCCATGTTGAATGCACGGCCGAGGAACGCGCGGCCGCGGGCATTCCGGAGGGTCTCATTCGCTACTCGACCGGCATCGAGGATGTGTCGGACCTCATCGCAGATCTCGAGTACGCCCTTGGCGGCGTATGAGAAGGAGTAAGTGATGCTCGCAGGAAAAGTAGCGCTGGTCACCGGTGCCAGCCGCGGCGTCGGGAAAGGAATCGCGCAAAAACTCGGCAGCGCCGGTGCGACCGTGTATGTCACCGGGCGCAGCACGCGCAACGACGACAGCCCCTTCGGAGGTACCGTATCCGCGACTGCCGAGGAAGTCACACGTCGCGGCGGCAAGGGCATCGCCGTCGTTTGCGATCACAAAGATGACGCGCAGACGCGCGCGGTCTTCGATCGCATTGCGTATGAGGCCGGCCGCCTCGACATCCTCGTCAACAACGCCACCGCGATTCCCGACGGGTTCACGGAGCCGGGACCATTCTGGAACAAACCTCTAGCGTTCGCGGATCTCTTTGACGTGGGCGCACGGTCGACCTACGTCGCGAGCTGGCTCGCCGCGCCGATGCTGATTCGCACCGCCGGCGTGGTCATCAACATTTCATCGCCCGGTAGCCGATGCTATGTGCATGGCCCGGCCTATGGGGGAACCAAGGCCGCGGTCGACAAGATGGCCTTCGACATGGCGCACGACTTCCAGCCGCACGGCGTCGCGGTCGTCTCGCTGTGGCTAGGCCTGGTCAAAACCGAAAAAGTTCTGAACTCCTCCGAAGCGAAAAAGTACGAGGCGCTCCTCCCCTTCGCGGAGACCCCCGAATTCGGCGGTGCGATCATCGCCGCGCTCTATGCCGACTCCAATCGGATGGAACACAGCGGCAAGGTGTTCTACGCAGCCGAGCTCGCGCAGCACTACGGGGTGAAGGACGAGAATGGCTTCGAGCCACCCTCAGGGCGCGGCTTCATCGGCGACCCGCCGAGCTATTCCTCGGCGATTGTCGAATAAGCGCGATTGTGGAATGAGGGCGGCGCGGAATCCGAATAGTCGAATTCGCGCTTGATAGTGCCTTTGTAAACTCTCGCTAACAGCGACGCTCCGGCTCGCAAAACCTACTCGAAAAGCGCGCCGTGACATATCTGTGCGGGTGGAGTAAGAAGTTCAACTGCAAAAACGGCCAGAATCTCATGGAAGTCAGGAATGTTACACCGGTAGCTCAATCGAACGCCTGGACTATCGTCGGGGTAGTGGCGTTCGCATTGTTCCTCGATTACCTGCTGTACGGAATGCTGGTGCCCCTCACTTCGCTCTCTCCGGCCGGAGTCCACACCGAGGAACACTTTGGGATTCTCTACGGTGGTTACGCGGTCAGCGTGCTGGTTGTGACCCCGATTTTTGGATATTTCGGAGATCGCCTCGGCGGACGCCGCACGATGTTTTGTGGCGTGGTGTTCGGCCTCCTGGCAGCGGCATTTTCCGGGTTGGCGTCGAGCTTTCAGCTGTTGCTCGTGGCAAGGCTGTTCGAAGGCGCCGCTTCTGCCGCGACCTGGACCGCCGGTCTGGCAGTGATTGCAGAGCACTATCCCCACCAGCGCGTGGAGATGCTTGGCTACGCGTTCATCGGCAGCACCTTCGGATCAGTTCTGGGGCCGCTCATCGGTGGCGTGATGTACAGGGTTGGGGGGTACAGGCTGCCGTTTTTAGGCGGCTCTGTGTTGTTCGTCATCGAAGCGGTGCTTCTGTTCTTACTTCCGAAGGAAGGTAGGTCGCAGAACGAAAAGGTCGATTTCCGGGCCTTGCTGCGTAACCGCTCGATCATCGAAGCAGCGCTTGCGGTAGGACTCGCCGCGTTCGCCTGGGGCACCCTGGAGCCGCTGCTTCCCCTGCGGTTGCAACGCTACGGTGCGTCGGCCGAAACCATCGGTCTCATGTTCACCGTCTCCTCGATCGTTTACGGCCTTAGCGGTCGGCTGGTTGGCAAGCTCTCGGAACGGCTTGCGACGAGGCAGGTGGTGGTGATGGGAACGCTCGCGATGGCGGCCACCCTGCCTTTGCTATCGGCTTCCGTAAAAATTATTTTGGTTGGCGCAGCCTTTTGCCTGGTCAACGTTTCCTACGCGTTCATGCTCAATCCCGCCTCAGCGGAACTAGCCGACGCGGTTGACCGTTCCGGGAAGTCCAACTACACCGCGGTCTACGCCATCTACAACGTCGCCTATTCGATAGGCATGATCGTGACGACCGCGATCGCATCGCAGGCGGCCGGTCTGTTGGGCTTTGGTGGAACCTTGCTCACGGTCAGTGCAGTATTGGTTCTGTTCACCTTGTTAGCGGGGTTTGGCAGATCGGCGCAGCCGGCAATTTCGGAAGCGCCGCTATCTTGAGACAACCTTCAATCGGATATTAGTGGATGCAGTTGGTCATTAATCAGACAGAGTTAGGAGGAAACCGGGATGAGTCAGAACGTGGATGATTCCGCGGCGTTGTTAGCCGCCCTGGACCGTGGTGAATCTCTTCCCTCGCATTGGTATACCGATCCTTCCATCACCGCACGTGAAATTGAGCTAATCTTCAGGAAAAGCTGGAACTACGTCGGATCAACCAAAGCCCTCCAGAAAGTCGGCGACTACATCACCGGCCACGCCGGCGAGGTTCCGATTGTTGTCATCCGGAATGAGCATGGTCTGTCCGCTCTCGTCAACGTCTGTCGGCATCGTAGACACGAGGTTATGAAGGGCCGCGGCAATTGCAGCATGATGCAATGTGGCTATCATGCGTGGACCTATGACCTGACGGGAAGCCTCAAACGAGCGCCGCGTTCCGCCGCGGAGCGCAACTTCCGGCTGGAAGACTACCCCTTGCTCCCGATTCAGGTTGATACGCTCGGGCCTTTTGTCTTTGTCAACATCGATCGCAGCGCACCGCCGGTGGCGTCGTATTTCGGCAAGGTTCTGGATGTGATCGCGGGGTGTGGTATCAACCTTGATACCCTGGAGCTATACCAGCGCGAGGAATGGCATTCGGACGCTAACTGGAAGACCATGCTCGAGAATTATCTCGAGTGCTACCACTGCGCGATCGCACATCCCGGGTTCAGCGCGGCAATCGATGTGCTCCCTGAGAACTACCATCTCACGCCGCATGGGTGGTTCCTCAGCCAGGTCGGCCAGGTCAGGGAATCGGCGCTGCAAGGAAAGAGCGCGGTGAAGATTTACGACGCGCGGGGCGGGCTCGAGCAATCCCAGTTTCATGTGCTCTGGCCCAATTTGACGATCAATATCAATCCTGGATTTACTAACCTCTCGGTCGATGTGTGGATGCCCGACGGACCCAACCACACCAAGGGCTTCTCGGAGCAATATTTCGGTCCGGGAGTGACGGAAGAGTTCGCCCAGGAGCTAATCGCGTTTAATAAGCAGGTCGGGATCGAGGACGATGACCTGACTAACTCGGTTCAAAATGGACTGCTGGCGGGAATCCCTGACCGAGGCAGGTTTCTGATCAATAGCGAGAACCTCGCCCTTCAATTTCAGAAGTTGGTCGTCAACGCCCTGTCCAAGCAACCGGCGGCGGCGAGGCAGGTAGTCGCGACGCAAGCCGCACCGGTCGGCAGCATGATCTCCGTAACTCCTGACGATTCGCTGGTTCCTGATGCTGAACGCAACGCCAGTTTCGAACTGGAGGTCGCGAAGGTTGAGCGTGAAAGCAGCGCGATCAGCTCGTTTTACCTGCGGCGAGTCGATCACAACAACCTCACCCCCTGGGAGCCGGGCCAGTTCCTGCCGATTCGAGTCAAAATTCCCGGTCACGCCGAACCGGTCTTGCGCACCTACACCCTTTCGACCTGCGCCAATCCCGATTTCTACCGGTTGTCAATCAGAAGGATGGATCCCGGTCTCGTCTCGAGCTTCCTGCACGATAACGCCAAGCCGGGTTTCCGCATCGATGCGATGACGCCGCGCGGGAAGTTCTTCCTGGATCAGTCGACTGAGCGACCAGTGGTATTACTGTCCGGCGGCGTCGGTCTAACTCCTATGATAGCTATCACCGAGCATATCGTTGCCGAGGGCAAGCGTACCGGGAAATTCCGCCCGCTCCACTTCATCCACGGGACGCACAACGGCGAGGTTCACGCGTTCGGCAATCACATTAAGGAACTCGCCTCGCAGCACCCCGCGATGAAGGTTCATTATCGCTATAGCAAGCCGACCGACCAGGACAAGCTCGGGGTCACTCATGACGCCAACGGCCAGGTTACCATCGACGTGTTGAGAAGCCTCCTGGCGTTTGACGACTACGACTTTTATCTCTGCGGCCCTCCGCCGTTCATGGCCTCGCTTTATACGGGCCTGATCGGGATCGGAGTTAAGCCTGAGAGGATTCATTACGAGTCGTTTGGCCCTGGCACGGTGCTCAAGCCCGAAATCACCCCCCATGTCACTCAACCCGGCGGGTCCGCCGCGGGTGGCGTGGCACGAGTTCGTTTTGCCAGGTCAGGGCAAGACGCGGTCTGGGAGCCGGGCAAGGGGACCCTGCTCGAGTTGGCAGAAGCGGCAGGACTGGCACCCGCCTTTGGTTGCCGTTCCGGCATCTGTGGTACCTGTAAAACCAAAGTAAGAGACGGCGCGGTGGACTATCTCGAGGAGCCGCTCGCGGACCGCGGGTCGGATGAGGTGCTGTTGTGCTGTTCCACCCCGCGCCAGGCTAGAGGGCACCAGCAGGATAGCCATGAACCCGACCTTACACTCGACCTCTAAGAAGAGCACCTTGCGGTAAAGGACAAAGCTATGACTGCTGAAGAGCTCGGCGCCCTAACCACTGAGGCACTGCACCAACGCGCGGCCGCACTCAAGCCCGAGACGCGCATGTTGATTGACGGTAAGTTGGTCAACGCGAAGTCCGGCAAACAATTCGAGACCGTCAATCCCGCCAACGACGAGGTCATTGCCAGCGTGCCGTCGGGCGATCTCGAGGACGTCGATCTTGCGGTTGCTTCCGCGCGCAAAGCTTTCAAGTCGGGCGCCTGGTCACGGATGGAGCCGCGGGCCCGGATGGCGGTTATGTACCGATTCGCGGATCTGATCGACGAAAATGCCTTCGAGCTGGGGCTGCTGGATTCGCTCGACGTCGGTAAGCCGATCATGGATATGCTCAGACCCGACGGCGACGTCGATGCTACGGCATTGACAGTGCGCTATTTCGGCGAGGCTATCGACAAGTTTGAAGGCATCGTAACCAACACCGGCAGCAGTGCCTTCCACTATATCGTGCGCCAGCCGCTGGGCGTGGTGGCGTGCATCGCTCCCTGGAACTACCCGCTCATGATCGCGGCCTGGAAAGTTGCGCCGGCGCTGGCGGTCGGCAACTCGGTGATCCTCAAACCCGCCCAACAGTCGCCGCTTTCGGCAACCCGCCTGGCTCAACTGTTCCTGGAGGCGGGCGGTCCCGCCGGGGTGTTCAATGTAGTACATGGCTCCGGCGGCACGCTGGGCAAGGCGCTCGCGCTTCATATGGACGTCGATAAAATCAGCTTCACCGGCTCAACCGAGGTGGGAAAGCTGATGATGGTGTATTCGGGTCAATCCAACCTCAAACGCGTCACCGTTGAGACCGGCGGCAAGTCACCTCAAATCTTCACCACCAACACGCCGGATCTCGACAGCGCGGTGCAATTTGCGGTCAACGGAATCTATGCCAACAAGGGCGAGATGTGCAGCGCCGGCTCTCGACTTCTGGTGGACGCCAAAATTCATGACGAATTCGTTGAACGATTCGTGACCAAAACCAAGTCGAGTTATATCATCGGGGATCCGCTCGATCCTGCGACCACGATGGGCCCACTCGTCAGTCGGCATCAGCAAAAGAGCGCCCTTTCGTTCGTAGAGATAGCGAAGCAGGAGGGTGCACGGCTGACGCTTGGTGGCCGCACCCCGGAGGGATTCGAGCGCGGGGCGTATTTGGAACCTACCTTGTTCACCGGCGTGAACGAGGGCATGCGAATCGCCCGCGAAGAGGTCTTCGGCCCGGTTGCCGCGATCATACCGTTCAAGACCCTCGACGATGCCGTGCGGATTGCCAACGACAGTATCTATGGGCTGGCGGCCGGCGTATGGACTTCCGACATCGCGATCGCTCACAAAATGGCACGCGATATCGATGCCGGGGTGGTGTGGGTGAATTGCTATGACGTCGGCGACATGACCCAACCGTGGGGCGGTTTCAAACAATCAGGGACCGGCCGCGACAAATGCCTGGAGACGCTGCTCACCGTGACCCAGACCAAATCGGTCTGGATAAACCTGGGCTGACCGGCTTGCGTGCCCGATGGTCGTCGCTGACACGCAGGGGTATCGAACATAATGCGGCCCGGTTTGTGATGGTTATCTGCCTGTTAGCGAATTCATGTAGCGGAATAAGTGGAGGAGCCAACGGGACGAGTGAACCCCCGGTGCCGATACGGCTCAGCGCCGGTCCATCACTGATCGCGACTCGTCAGCCGCTGTGCGAAGGAGTTCTGGCCTACCACGGAGTGATCTATCACGTGGAAATCGATGGTTGCCCCCAGAGTTATATCGGAACTGGAACGGTGCGTGGACTGCGATGGCCGCAGGCTGTCGCAGGTGATTACCGCACTCCCTCTGATGGCGAGCGCTGGCTCAATCAGAACGGCGTGGAAATCGACCTGACTCCTCCAATTAAAGCCCCTAACAATAGCGGGCAACTAAGGATTCATTACGCCGGCGCCGCCTTGCCGCGACAACCCTAGTCGGCACCACCGGATGGATGGTGCATTCAGATGACACCTGGCCGAAACGCCCTGTTCCGTCCGCTACTGCTTGCTGCGCTATTAGGGCTTTGCCAGCAGTTGACAGCGCTCACCGCTTTCGCGCAAGTCGCGCCAAATAGCGCCGCTCCTTTGGGAACGTCTCCCGCCGCCGGTTCAAGTGCTAGTCCCTCCAGCCAAAATGATTGGCTGCCCCAGAGCTTGGCTCTCGGTTCCTTAAGATTTGGATCCTTGGCTTTGCGCCCCACCCTAAACATACAATTCGACGGCTTCAGCGAGGGTAACAACGGCTGGGGAGGACACTTCACCCCTCCCATCCAGGAGAGCCGCTTCTATTTTGAAAATTCGATCACACAAGGACTCAATGGCGATTTTGCCTTGGATCAATATGGGGAGCTTGGAGGCCGAGTTAGCGCCATCTACGCCATGACCGGCGGTGGGCTGAATGCGCCCGGGACCAACTATGGCGATCTCCAGGCGCGTGACTTCAGCATCGAGGACGGCTATGGAAAATGGACTTCTGGTCCGTTGTTCGACCTTTTGGGTAACGACGCGATTCAACTGATTTTCGGAAGATACACCTATCGGATTGGCGACGGATTTCTGTTCTACAAAGGCGCTTCGGGGGGAGGGAACCGCGACGCCGCCTGGCTCTCACCGCATCACGCCTTCAGGGAAACCGCGATAGCAACCCTAAACTCTCACGGGACGGTGCTGGAAGGATTCTATTTGAGCCCGAACGATCACCCCTCAACCAATACCGAACTGGCGGGGCTGAATGCCGAATTTCATCAGTTCGAATTGATTCAGCTCGGATTCACCTATGCGAACATTTTTCATTCCGAAACGCCGTCACGTCAGGGACTGAACGTAATCTACTTGCGCGCCGGCGGCGCGGTTCTTCCCAGGGTCAAGGACTTTTATCTGGCCGGGTCCTTTGCCGCCGAAAGCAATGGCGGTCGGGTGTCGAACGCCTTCGGATGGTATATCACCCCGTCGTATACTCTCTCTCGACTGCCGGGGAAGCCTACCTTGTACTATCGCTACGCATCCTTCTCGGGTGGAGGCCCCAATGGTAGTCATAACTTCGATCCACTGTTCTATGGGATGAGTGACTGGGGGACTTGGTATCAAGGTGAGATCCTGGGCAACTGGATTGCTACCAATAGCAATCTGAACAGCCATCAGGTCCGGCTAAGCATGGTCGCCGCCGATGAAATCACCGTGAACCTCATTTACTACCACTTTGCGCTAGCGTCGCGAACGCAAAACCTGGTATCGGGATCCGCCCCCGCAGTTAGCAGCAAAAACCTGGCCGATGAAGTTAACCTGGTCGTAGAGATCAGCCTCACAAACTGGTGGAGCATGGCGGTCATGTGTGCGATCGATGTTCCGGGACCTGCCGCGCGGCAAATCGCCGGCGGCGGTCAGACCTGGATTCAACCGGCTATTTGGTCAGCGTGGAATTTTTAGCATAGCGGTTTCGCAGCACGTCCTCAGTCCTCAGGCGGCGCTGGTTCTGGTCGGAGACCATCACCGAAGGTTAGCTGCTACCCGGGTGGCAAAGATCCGCGAAGCTGATCAAGAATATGGTCAACAGATCGTAATATCCTGAGCGGGATATACCGGTTTAACCTTCCTCACGCTGCGCAGGAGGTGCTCCTCCGATGAGCGAAATTTTGGAGCAGAAAACGATCGGGAGCACGCCCGAGGCGATCTCAAGACGCGCCTTCATCAAAGGCGTCATCATCGCCGGCGCGGCAGTCTCCTCGGCGGGGTATCTCTTCCGCGCCTCCCCTCTGCTGGCTCAAACTGGCGCCGCAAGCGCACGACTGCTCACCATCAACGTCAATGGGCAGCGGCGGCGCGCCGACGTCATGAAGCAGGAGACACTCGCGTGGACTTTGCGCCATAAACTGGGCCTGACCGGCACGAAACTGGGCTGCGATCGCGCCGAATGCGGCTCGTGCACCGTGTTGATCGACGATGTGCCTCACTATGCGTGCTCGGTCCTCACCCACACCGTGCGCGATCGGAAGGTTTTGACGATCGAAGGGTTGGCAGGCGCCGACGGAAAACTTCACCCGGTCCAGCAGGGCGTTGTCGACGAGCAAGGCTTCCAATGCGCGTTCTGTATGCCGGGCTTCATTATGGCGTCGGTGGGATTTCTCAAGTCGAACCCCAATCCTACGCGGAACGAGTTGGCCCAAGGCGTCTCGGGCAACCTGTGCCGGTGCCAGGACTACGACAAGATCCTCACCGCGCTGATGCGCGGGGCAGAAAATATGCGGAGAACGAGCCATGTCTGATGCAAATGATGTGAAACCCAGTAAGGCTCCCGAGCGGGTTTACGGCGTGGGGCGCAAGCTAATCGGTAAAGACTACGAAACTCCAGACCTGTATGCGAAGGTCACCGGACGGGCGAAGTATGCCGAAGATTATCACGCGGACGGCATGCTGTTCTGCAAGTTGCTTCTCAGCCCGCTACCGCATGCACGGGTAAAGCATATCGACACGCGCGCGGCGCTCGCGATGCCGGGGGTGAGGGCAATTCTCACCGCGGATGAGCTTCCGCCGCCCGCCGATACCCTCACCGACAACGGCACGGTGATCAAAGCCAATCCGAAAAGCGAACGTGCACTCACCATGGAGCCGGTCTACCAGGGCGAGCCGATTCTCGCCGTCGCCGCGGTCGATGAGCTCACTGCCGCCGACGCGATCGAAAAGATCCGCATCGATTTCGAGCCGCTTCCATTCGTGATCGATCCGCTCGACACCCTGCGACCTGGCGGGCCCAATCCAAGAACCGAGGGGAACATCTGGGTTCAGCCGCCAGGCGCGGTGCCCGGAATGCCACCAAGTACACCGCCGACTATCGGCGACCTCAAGTGGACGGAGGCAGATTTCGCGCGGGCCAAGGAAGGTCAACTCCCGATGGGCAAGACGCCCGACCAATGGTCGTACGGCGACCTCGATGCGGGCTTCAAGGACGCCGCGCTGATCCTTGATGAAACATTTGTGACTCCCGATACCAGCCATCAGACGCTCGAAACCCGCAGCGCGATGGCCTACTGGCAAAATGGGAAGGTTCACGTTTACACCGGCACCCAGAGCACGGCGCAAACCGTCCCTGCCATCGCAAGATGGCTCAATATCGACCGCGGCAAAGTCGTACTGATTAGCGAGTACACCGGGGGCGGCTTCGGCAGCAAAATCACTGCCGGTGTGTCGTTGGTCATTCCTGCGCTTCTATCAAAGAAGGCGAACGCGCCGGTGATGATGCGAATCAGCCGCGAAGAAGAAACCTTCATCGGGCGCGCGAGACCCAGCCTTATGGGCCGCATGAAAGTGGGCTTCTCGAGAGAGGGACGAATCATCGCCCTCGACATGTTCGTGATCTCCAACAACGGTCCCTATGACGCCAACGGCGATGTCCCAACTTCAGGCCGGATCGTTTCGCTGTTGTATCAGCCGCAAGCGATGCGCTGGCGCGGTGCTACCATCCTGACCAACACGCCGCCTCGCAGCGCACAGAGTTCACCCGGAGGCCTGCAAGGGATCATCATTATCGAACCGATCATCGCGAAAGCCGCGCGCAAGCTCGGACTCGACCAGGTAGCCATTCGGCGCATCAACTGTCCCGAGGGCAAGGCGCCTTTCGGCCCGCCGGTGAAGGGAACGCGATTGCATGCGACGAGTGCGTTTATCAAGGACGCGCTCGATCGCGGTGCCGAACAGTTCAAATGGCAGCAGCGAGTGGCGCGTACGCCGAAACGGATCGGCTCGAAGGTGCGCGGGGTTGGTGTCTCGCTGAGTTGCTTCGTCGGTGGCACCATCGGCTTCGATGGACTGCTGGTTATCAAGCCGAACGGGCGCGTCTGCTTCCAATCTGGAATCGGCAACCTGGGCACCGAGTCAGTGATCGACGTTCATCGCGCGGGTGCGGAGGTTCTGGGTGTGCCATGGGAAAAGTGCGACGTCGTATGGGGCAATACCGCGAACAACCTTCCGTTCACCTGCGTTTCCGGCGGCAGCCAGACTACTCACGCAATGACGCGGGCCGCTTATGCAACCGCGATGGACGCGAGAAAGAAGCTCCAGGAGATTGCAGCTAAGACTCTCGGTGGCCGGCCCGAGGACTATGACGTGGGTAACGAACGAGTCTTCCGCAAAGGTGGCCTAAGCATGACGCTAGCCCAGGCGGCGCAGCGCGCAATTCAATTGGGCGGCATCTACGATGGCCACCAATCGGCGCCTGATTTGCACAAACTAACCCAGGCCTCGGTAGCGGCGGTAGCCGGCCAGGGTCTGGTGGCGGCGGCCAAAGATAACTATCCGCGCGACGGCCAGACCTTCTCCTATGTCGCGAGCTTCGCCGAAGTCGAGGTCGACCTCGAAACCGGCAAATATAACATCGTGGATTTCCTCGCGTACGCCGACGTTGGCTCGGTGATTCATCCGCGCGCGCTCGGTGGCCAGGTGCTCGGCCGTTCGGTCCTCGGGATGGGTCATGCGATCGGCCAGAAGTGGGTGTACGACCCTCACTATGGCGCGATGCTTTCGACGCGCTTCTATCAGAACAAGCCCCCCACGATTCTCGATGTGCCAGTGAACATGCAATGGGATGCGCTGGATATTCGCGATCCGGAAACGCCGGTCGGCGCGCGTGGCGTCGGTGAGCCACCCGTGGGCGGAGGATGCGCTTCGGTCCTGAACGCGCTTTCGGATGCGCTGGGAGATGAGATCTTCCGCCGCGCGCCGGTCAACCTCGACACCATCCTGACCTCGCTGGAAGCTGGGCGACCGATGCAACATCCGTTGATGGCCCACATTTAATGAGAGCTTAGAAGGAAACAGTTATGGCGGTAATCCGTGACGTCATGCCGGCCTTTGAGCTGCTTCAGCCAACCTCGATCGCCGACGCACAAAGTCTGCTCGAACAAAATGGTAGCGACGCATGGGTGCTGGCCGGAGGCCTCGATAGTTTCGATTGGCTTAAGGACCGGATCAAGCGGCCCAGAGCCATGATCGATCTTAGCGGAGTCGAGGAATTAAAAGGAATTCGTACTACCAACGGCGGAATCGAGATCGGTACGATGACCACGCTCACGGAAGTCGTGCAGCATCCGGTCATTCGGGAAAAATACAGTTTGCTGTCGGAAAGCGCGGCCGTAGTAGCCTCGCCGCAGATACGGAACCAAGGCACCCTCGGCGGCAATGTCTCGCAAGATACTCGATGCTGGTACTACCGCGCCGGCTGGCCCTGCTATCGCGCGGGCGGAAACATCTGTTATGCCGACACGCCTGAGGGTCGCAACCGCGAGCATGCGATCCTGCACGCCGACCGATGTGTCGCGGTTAACCCCTCCGACACGGCGCCCGCCCTGATTGCGCTCGACGCCCAATTCGTCATCCGCACGCGCAAAGGCGATCGCGTGGTCGACGCCGAAGACTACTTCATTGGTCCCGACCTCGACATCACGCGGCTGCACATCCTGGAGCCTGGAGACCTTCTCACGGCAATTCGAATTCCCTCCACTTGGGCCGGCGCGAAATTCTATTTCGAGAAAGTACGCGACCGAAATGTGTGGGACTTCCCCCTCTTGAACGTCGCATCGGCGATGACGGTAGCCGGAGGCACGATCGATCGCATCCGCATCGCGGTTAATGGTGCCGCCGCGCGACCTCTGCGACTGAAGGCGGTCGAGAGCGCGGTGCGCGGCATGCCGCCAAGTGCAGCAACTGGCGAGATGGCCGGCAAGGTGGCGGTGCACGGCGCAGTTCCACTGCAGTTCAACGCCTACAAGATTCCGTTGATGAGAAACCTGGTGAAGCGCGCCATCGGCGGAGTGGAGCAAGCAACATGGGCTTCCTAGAGTGGGCTATAGATCCGTGGGGTCTGAAAGTTCCGATTCACATCGCATGGTTTTTGATCTGGGTGGCAGTGATAGCTGGGATGGCGTTCTTCGTAGTTCATGCCACCTATCTTCGGTATTTTGCCAAGCCCCGGCAGTTTGGACCGGAAATTCCGCCCCAAGCCCCGTCCGATATACCAGAACGTGTACCTAGGCATTCGCAGGTGGCGCGCACATTCCATTGGATTATGGCCGCTGCGATGTTCACGTTGTTGTTTACTGCTTTCCTTCCCAAGGTTGGCGTCCAGTTCCCCTGGGTGACCTACCATTGGATCGCCGGCACGGTGCTGACTGTATCGATTTTATTTCACATCTTTCACGCCTCGTTCTGGCTGGACTTCTGGTCGATCTGGCCCGACAGAATCGACGTGAAGGACGCGTACCATCGAACGCTGCGTTTTATGGGACGGCCCGCGCCATTGCCAAGAAAGTTCGCTAAGTATCCGCTGGAGAACAAGCTCTATCATGGCGCCATTATCCTAACTGGACTATGCGCGATCCTCACCGGTGTCTTTATGATGTCTCGGGTCCGCACGATCTTTTTTACCCGTAATCCATATCTTTTCAGCGATATGAGCTGGGGCATGATTTACGTGCTGCATGGCCTGGCGGGTGTAGGACTGATCGCACTGATCATGGTGCACGTCTATTTCGGGATTCGGCCGGAGAAGCGCCCTATCACGAAGTCGATGATCTTCGGCTGGATGAGTCGCGAGTTCTATCTGGAGGAGCATGATCCCGAGCGGTGGCCTGTCAGCCCGTCGAGGGCTGCGCATCAACTCACGCGATCAAGCAGTGAGGATTGAGGATGTCGGCTAAAATCCTGGAACACTGCAACGCGATCGAAGAGTGCTACGAATTCATGCTGGCCTACGCAGCGCAAGGCCGTTCGAGCGATGAAAGTGACAAGCCCGGCGCCCAAATTCGTGAATTTCTGCAGCGCGCCGCAACGGCTATCGCAGAACTAGCCGAGGAGTGTTCGAAGGTTGTAAGAGAGCAGGGGCTGGAACCGGCCGAAAAATTCCAGTCGTTCCTTGTGGTGCTGAATCGCGATGCACGCAGCTCGCTGGCGAGCATCGAGCTGGTTCTGGCCCAGCCCTCGATCAGCTCGCAGTTGGTCGACAATCTCAACGCGTCGATCCATCTCCGGGCGCTGCTCACGGATTTGTTTCTTCTGGACGAGGTCCTTAGATCTAAAGTCGTATCGAACGCATAATAGCTGACGGCCCGAGTCCGTCACCCTGCTGATACCCGGCGCGGCTAGTCTTATTTCCGCGATGAACCGTCAGATGGTGGCACGACAAATTGTAATACGGTCCGTAATACACTATTCTCAATGGCCACTATGGCCACGTTCAGTATTCGGTTGGATGACAAAACAACCTCGGCGCTGGGGCGGCTCGCGGCACAAACCGGCAAGACCAAGACTGAAATTGTTCGCGAAGCCCTGCAGGCCTACGTCGATAAAGTCGACGCGGAAAATGCTGCGAAGACTCCGTACGAGCTGGCCAAGCATCTGATTGGAAGTTTGGACAGCGGTGGCATGCAGCTCTCTGTCGATGGGGGAAAGAAAGTCGCTCAAATGCTGCTGGAGGAGAGAGATGCGCGACGACGTGCTGATCGACGCCGGGCCACTCGTCGCGCTGCTCGATAGATCCGACGCCGCTCACGCACGGTGTCAACATGTTTTTGAAACGCTGACTCATCCGCCCTTAACCGTGTGGCCGGCGGTGGCGGAGGCAAGTCACCTCCTAAGTAGGATCCACCTGGGGCAATTGGCGCTTCTTCGTTTAGCGCAAACCGGTACAGTCGGCATCGCAAGACTCGATCAAGAAGACCTCGGAAGAATGCACGAGCTGATGGCCAAATATCACGACCTGCCGATGGACCTTGCCGATGCCGCGATCGTGCGGGTTGCCGAACGCGAGCGCATCCGCCGCGTGTTCACCATCGACCAGAAGGATTTCAGGGTCTACCGCCCCGCTCACATCGGGCATTTCACGCTGCTGCCCTCAACGATGTTTCCCGCTTGAGCGGACTTCGAGGGACGCGATACCCTATGCCGATGCGGGATCGTCTTCATGTACGTTCGTAAACGCGCGCTCGAGCGCCTCGCCGCCGAGAAGGTCCTCTATGAGCGCCGCCCCGGTGGCGATATTTCCGTCTGCGTCGTCTATCCCAATATCTATCGCCTCGCGATGGCGAATCTCGGCTTTCAGTCCGTGTTCCATATTTTCGAAACCGATGCGCTGGTGGCCGCCGAGCGTGCCTTCCTTCCCGATGCTGACGAGCGCGTCGACATGCGCAAGCGCAACGAGCGCATCGGTTCGTTCGAGCAGGCGCGCGCGCTGAGCGAGTTCGATATCCTCGCCTTTTCGATTTCGTTCGAGACCGATTATCTCAATGTCATTTCGATGTTGCGGATGGCCGGCATTCCGGCGCGCCGCGCCGATCGTAACGATGGCAACTGGCCGTTGATCATCGCGGGCGGTTCTGCCGTTTTTCTCAATCCCGAGCCGATCGCGGATTTTATCGATTTGTTTCTCATCGGCGAGGGCGAGGAGATGATTCCCGAATTCCTCGCGCGATATCATCAGACCCGCTCTATCAATGATCGTGCAACGCGGCTGTGCGAGTTGGCTACCGTCGAGGGCGCATACCTGCCCGATTACTTCACGCCGATTTATGATGATCGTGGCCATCTCCATTCCGTCGATTATTCGGGCCCCGGAAAGCCGACCGTCAGCCGTCGATTGATTCGCGACCTCAACCAGTTCACCACCGCATCGCTCATCCTCACCGAAGAATCGGTCTTCGGCGATATGTACCTGGTCGAGGCGAGCCGCGGATGCCAATGGGGATGCCGCTTCTGCGCCGCCGGCTTCATGTATCGCCCGATTCGCTATCGCAGCCCCGAGCACCTCATCGAGGAGGCGAAGCGCGGGCTTGGCGAACGCAGCGTTATCGGACTGGTTGGCGCGGAAATGGCGAGCGTGCCGGGCGTGGCCGAGGTCGCCGAGAGTATCGCCGCTGCCGGCGGGCGGATGTCGCCCTCCTCGCTCAAGGCCGACTGCATCTCGCCGCAACTCGCAGCCGCGCTGGCGCGCAACGGCAACCATAGCGTGACGGTCGCGCCGGAAGCGGGCAGCGAGCGCATGCGCAAGGTCATCAACAAGAATCTCAGCGAGCATGAGATCCTCGACGCCGCCGAACTGATGGTCGGGACCGGCGTCGAAAACTTAAAGCTTTACTTTATGGTCGGCCTGCCCGAGGAGCGCGAGCACGATGTCCGCGAAATCGCGCTTCTGACGGGCAAGATTCTCGCGCGGGCGCGCGCACAGAAAAAATCCGTCGGCCACGTAACGGTGTCACTGAATCCGTTCGTCCCAAAGCCGTGGACGCCATTTCAATGGGATCCGATGGAGGACCCGCGCACGACCAAAAGCAAAATCGCGATGCTGCGCGGTGAGCTGTCAAAGCTTGGCGCGGTCGAACTCGATGCGGAATCACCGCGCGAGGCGTATTTCCAGACCTTGGTGTCGCGCGGCGATCGGCGGGTCGGCGCGATCCTCGAACGCCTCGACACCGCCGGATGCGAAGGCGCGGGCGAGATTTGGCATGAGCTGAAGCGGATTGCGCGCGAGGGTGCGGCGAGCGGACTGCCGAATCCGGATTCCTATGTGACGCGTCATTACACCGACGACGAAACGCTGCCGTGGGATTTCATTGACCATCACATCCACAAATGGTTCCTTTTATCGGAACGCAAGAAAGCGCATTACGAGCATCAGACGCCGCCGTGCGACGTGACTAAATGCGTCGTGTGCGGCGCGTGTTGATAAAAACTCTATTCGGAAAGAGGGTGTTGGAGGATGAGGATGATGGGATCGGCTCAGAAAACCTCGGCGCGTGCCGCACTGGGAATTTTCGCAGCGCTGCTGCTGCTCGCGACCTCAGCTTCGGGGGCATTCGCTCTTAGCGAATCTCCCGCCCCAGTATCATCGCCGGGTGCCGCGCCTGCGCCCTCGAGTGCTGCGCCATCGTCGCCGCCGGCCACCAAGATAGTCCCCTCCGATGAGAGCGAAGGGCCCGCCGCTGCTCCCAGCGAGGCGGGTGCGGCAGGTACGCCCAGTGCCACCACCAAGAAGCCTCGCACGCATCACAAGGCGGTCGCGGCCGCGCCACCCGAGGTGGAACCGGCCGCCGCTCGACTCAGAGTCACCCAGGACGGATGGATTTATGCGGCGCCGTCTAAAACCAGCAAGCAGCTTGAGAAAGCGACCATCGGAAAGTTCGTCGACGTTACTGGCAGTACCAGATACTATCTGCAAGCGAAGCTGAAAAATGGGCAGACCGGGTACATCTCGCCGTCAAATGTCGAATTAGTGAAGCCGACCGACAAAATTTTCCTGCTCTCCCAGGATGCCGCGGTGCTTGACGCGCCCAATCGATGGTCCAGGAAACTCGCCCAGGTGCATCGCGGACACAATGTTCACGTCATCGGCATCGCGCTGAATTATTTGCGGGTTCGGATGAAGAGCGGTCTGACTGGATTTATTTCGTTGACCGCAGTGCAGTAGGGTACCACGATGAATCACCACCGCAAGTTGTTCTTCTGTCGCTTCGCGATAATGACCGCCTCCATCGCGATCGCCATTTCCGCTAGCGCTCCGGTCTTCGCGCAGCAAAAGCCGATGGTGCTTGAGGTCGACACCACTGCTGCCGGCACCGCCAAACCGCAGACCACCATCAGCAAGTCGGGCAGCTACGTCCTCAACAAGAACATCATCAACAGCAGTAAGAGTGGCGCGGACTCGGTTCTGGTTACCGCCCCTAATGTGACTATCGATTTGCAAGGTTTCGAGATCATGTCGACCAACACCGGAACCGGCAACGGAATCAACGCGACCGGGCAATCCAACGTAGTGATCTACAACGGCATCATCATGGGCTTCGGCGGCGCCGCGATCGTCGCAGGCAGCGGGGCGAGGATTTCGGGAATTACCGCGACCGGAAACGGCAGTGGAATTAACTGCGGCGTCGGTTGCCTCGCGCGCGACAATGTTCTTCAAAGTAACACCGGCTTTGGGCTGACCTTCTCCGATGCGACCAGCGGCTACCTCGGAAACGTACTTCAGGGCAACAGCGGGAACACCGTCGGCAACAGCGGTCAGGTTTCGAGCGGAACCTCGCTAAGTCAAAATGTCTGCAATGGCGTGGCCTGCTAACTCGGCCTGAATCATCCAGATTTTTGATAGACGATTCGCATCCCACTGGCTATAAAGAGCGCATCGCGCCAATCCGCGCGTACGAGGCCCCATCGTGGCGATGACGAAACGGGAACGACAGGGATGGATCATAGTCGCGAGTCTCTTCGCGACACTGCTTTTGGTCTTCGGCTCCGGCTACAACACCGCGGGCGTTTTCGTCACTCCACTGATCAAGGAATTCGGATGGAAGCGCGCCAAGGTTTCCTTTTTGCAAAGCTGGCTCGCCGCCTCGGCAGGAATCTTCGGACCGCTCGCCGGATGGCTGCTCGATCGGGTCGAGGCGCGCATCGTGATGCTTGGCGGCGCCGGCCTGGCCGGCCTGGCCTGGATCATCGCGAGTCGCGCGAGTTCGTATGAGACGCTGGTCATCGCCTACCTATTGATGGGCCTCGGATTGACCGGCGCCACCCTACTTCCGGCTTCGTTAATCATCGCGAACTGGTTTGGCGCCCGACGTGGTCTCGCAATGGGGATGACTTTCGCCGGTACCTCATTCGGCGGCGCGGTGATGACGGTGGTCGCGAGCCACGCCATCGCATGGGGCGGATCGTGGCGCACCGGCTACCTGGTGTTAGCCATCCCGATGTTCGTCATCGTAATCCCGATCGTGCTGATCGCGATCAGAACGCGTCCGGATGATGCGCCCGGCGAGAAAGTCTCGGTCGCGCAACGAGCGGACGCGCTGCCTGGTTTTGAACTCTCAGCCGCCTTTCGCACCCGCTCCTTCTGGATGCTGTGCTTCGCGCAATTCCTCTACGCCACGCTCGCCGCGGGCGTCGGTCTGCATTTCATCCCGTACATGATTGGACTCTCCTACAAAGCGGAGTTCGCGGCCGGCATGATGAGCATCGTGTTTTTGTTCACCACCGCGGGCAAGCTGATCATGGGATCCGCGTCGGACCGCATCAGCCCGCGCGTCGCGCTGATCGTGAACTTCATCGGCGCCGCGATCGGAATGGTACTGATCTTTGGCGCGCGCAATCCAATGCTGCTCTATCCGTTCATTGCGATATTCGGGCTTACCCTGGGCGCGCCGCTGGTGCTGATTCCGCTGCTCACCGCGGAATGTCTCGGGCTGAAGCGCTTCGGTGCGATTGCGGGCGTCGCGGGAGTCTTCAACACCGCGGGCGCGTTCATCGGCCCCATCATGCTGGGCAAGTTCTTCGATGCGACCGGAAGCTACTCGGTCGCGTTCCAGATTTGCTTCGTGTTGAGCATCCTGGGAGCGGCCGCGACTTATGCCTGCCTGCCCTACGACGCGGAGCAGGAGCGCTCGCGGGCGCGCGTCACCGCCACCGCCGCCGCGTAGCCAGTCCTAACCCAACACGCTCGGTGAGTCGCGGCGCAGGCCACATAAAGTGGATCATGCTGGGGAAATTATCTCCCGATAACTTCAAGATTCTCGGCCGTCGCACTGGCAACCGCACGAAGCGGAATGTTACCGTCAAAGGTCACGAGGCGGCCCATGTTAATTACTGCCAACGCAAGGAGGTACACATCGGTAATTTGACGATGACCCTGAACGCGTTGCCAGTGAAAACGCTCGGATTCCCGGAGGCTAAGCGATTCCGGCCAGAAAACGTGGTCACGAGTCGAACACAAATCTCGAAGTCGGAAAATCGCGTCTGCGATACTGATGGCGAAGCCTGGATACGCGGGACTCGGCAGAATTCGTACGAAGGCGTTTTCTGTCGTGGAGCAAGTGGCCCATCGATGGTGGCGATTCGATCCAAACCACGCGTGGGCCAACTGATGATGGACGTGCGACGGATCGAAGAGCGCGATCAGGACGTTTGCGTCGAGCAGCGCGATCATCGACTAGAGTTCGTCTCTCAGGCGATTTACCGCTTCCATCGTGACCAGGCGTGCTCCCTTTCGGCGCGGCAGCAAGAGCACTCCGTTTCGTCTTTTCGCAGTGGGTATTGGAGGTATTAACGCGGCCCGGACCAGATCGGACAGCACTTTCCCCGCAGTCGTGCGGCGCATGGCCGCGATTTCCTTTACGCTTTGAAGAACGTCTTCGTCGATGTCGATGGTGGTTCGCATAGCATCAAGCATCACGCATCAAGCATCAGATGTCAAAGCGACGGGCTATAGCGAATTACCATCGGAAACTCAGCGTGGAGATTTAATCGCGAGGATCGATTTGATCTTCGTCCCGATGTCGCCGGCTTTCACCACATCCGTGATGATCGCGGCGGCGTCGGCGCCTGCGCCAAGGACTTCGGGAACGGTAGCCTCGGTGATGCCGCCGATCGCAACAATCGGAAGCTTCACCGCCGCCGCGCACCTGCGCCAGTCGCTCCAGGCCTCGCCCTTCCTTCGTATTCTTCAAACCGCCGGGATACATCGGACCAAAGCCGATGTAGTCCGCGCCGCCCGCCTCCGCCGCACGCGCGAGTTCCACATTCGAGGTTGACACTCCAATAATTTTGTCCGGCCCGAGGAGTTCGCGGCCCGCATCGAGGGGCAAATCGTTTTGCCCGAGATGCACCCCGTCGGCATCCGACAGCATCGCGACATCGATGCGATCATTGACGATGAAGATCGCATCGCGCCGATGGCATAGCTGTGAGATTGCGCGCGCCGCCGCGAGGAAATCGCGCGTCGTTACATCCTTCAGCCGCAGTTGCATGACACGCACGCCGGCTTCGAGCATCGTGCGCGCGAGCTCGACCGGATCGTGACCCGCAATAGGATCGACGATCGCATAGAAATGCGAGGGAAGTTTCATTTTGATGCCGCGCTCCGCGCTAGGGCTGTCCCGGATACTTGGTCAGCGCGATTTTGTGGTCGGTGATTTTCTTGCGCAGTGTGTTGCGATTGAGCCCCAGCATCCGCGCCGCCTTAACCTGATTGCCGCCCGCGCGCTTGAGCGCCAGCTCGATCAGCGGCCGCTCCAGCTCCGATACCATCCGCTGATAGAGGTCGCGCGGTTCCTCGCCATTCGGATCATCGAACCATTCGGAGACCCGTTGCGCGATGAGATCATTCAACTCCGCGCCATCGGTGGTCGTCGCGCGCCGTTGTCCGCTGGCCGAATGCTCCAACTCGATGTCCTCGGGACGAATCGTGGTACCCGGTGCGAGCAACGCCGCGCGCATCACGGTGTTTTCGAGTTCGCGCACGTTGCCGGGCCAATCGTAGGCTTTGAGTTTCGCGATCGCGGCCGGCCCGAGGATGGTGGTCTTCGCGCCCATCTCGCGCGCCGCCTTGGCGATGAAATATTCGGCCAGCTCGGCGATGTCCTCGCGCCGATCGCGCAGCGGCGGCATCTGGATCGGAATCACGCGCAGGCGAAAGTAGAGGTCCTCGCGAAAACGCTTCGCGCGCACCGCGGCTTCGAGGTCCTGGTTGGTCGCCGCGATTACGCGCGCGCGCAGCTTTAGCGTATCGGTGCCGCCGACCCGGTTAAACTCGCGCTCCTGCAACGCGCGCAGCAGCTTGGGCTGAAGCTCGAGCGGAAGGTCGCCGATCTCATCGAGGAAGAGGGTGCCGGTTTCCGCGGTTTCAAATTTTCCCGCGCGCCGCTCGGTTGCGCCAGTGAACGACCCGCGCTCATGCCCAAAGAGTTCACTTTCAAGCAGCCCATGCGGAATCGCGGAGCAATTGACCGCGACGAAGGGCGCCACCGAACGCGCCGATTTGAAATGAATCGTGCGCGCGACCAGGTCCTTGCCGGTGCCGCTTTCGCCATAGATCAGCACCGCGGCATCATTCGTCACCAACCGTCCCACCAGCTTGTAGACTTCCTGCATCGCGGGGCTGCGCCCGATGATCTCGCCGCCGGCCAGCTTGGGCGCGACGCTTTCCTTCAGGTAATCCAGCTCCGCGGCCTTGGCCGCCTGATTCGAGACCTCCACCGCGCGCCGAATCGCCGCCGCGACCAGGTCGAGATTGGCGAATGGCTTGGTAAGGTAGTCATGCGCGCCACGCTTCATCGCCTCGACCGCATTGTTCATTGTGCTCGCCGCGGTGATGACGATGATTAGGGTGCGGATGCTCTCGGCCTTGGCGGTCGACAGCACTTCCAGCCCGCCCATGCCCGGCATGATGATGTCAACTAGCGCTACATCGAAACGGCCGGTGCGTAGCGCTTCGAGCGCGGCCTGGCTGTCCGAGGCTTCCTCGACCAGATATCCGTCCGCTTCGAGGCGATGGCGTACCACCAGCCGGATGGCGGGGTCGTCATCAGCGATAAGCACCGTCGCGTGGTTCGTAGCGGCGCGTTCGGCGCCCGATCCCGGGGATCGATGAGGTTCGGTTTCGGCCATGTCCGAAGGTATCGTAAATGAACTGACCCTCAGTGGCGAGTGGGGTAAAACATGCGGATTGGCATCGATCTGGGAGGGACCAAGATTGAGGCGCTCGCGCTGGGCGACGACGGCCGGGAGATTTTCCGCCATCGCGTCCCCACGCCGTCGGGTGATTACGCGGCTACGCTGAAGGCGATCGCGGATTTAGTCACCTCGATCGAAAGCAAATTCGGGCGCAAGGGATCGGTCGGCATCGGCACGCCGGGCGCCATCTCGACGCGCACCGGATTAATCAAGAATTCAAACAGCGTCGTGCTCAATGGACGTTCGCTCGATCGCGATTTGAGCGCCGCGCTCAGCCGGCCGCTGCGCATCGAGAACGACGCCAACTGCTTCGCGCTTTCCGAGGCCGTCGATGGCGCCGCGCGGGGTGCGTCGGTCGTTTTCGGCGTCATCCTTGGAACCGGAGTCGGCGCAGGAATCGTAGTCGATAAGCGCATCATTTCGGGCCGCAATCGTATCGCCGGCGAATGGGGTCATAATCCCCTGCCCTGGCCCCGCGCCGAGGAGTTGCCGGGTCCGTCCTGTTATTGCGGCAAAACCGGATGTATCGAGACATTTCTTTCGGGGCCGGGCCTGGCGCGCGAATTTCGCATTCGCACCGGCAAGGGTTTGAGCGCGAATGAGGTCTCCTCGGCAGCGAATGCCGGCGACGCTGATGCGCTCGCGGTGATGGCGACCTACGAAGACCGCCTCGCGCGCGGCCTGGCGCATGTCATCAACCTTGTGGATCCAGACCTGATCGTGCTCGGCGGTGGGCTGTCGAATATCGAGCGGCTCTATCGAAACGTTCCCGCGCTCATCCAGCGCTATGTTTTTTCCGATGGGGTCGAGACTCCGATCGTGCGCGCGAGGCATGGCGATTCGAGCGGCGTCCGCGGCGCCGCCTGGCTCTGGCCGGGGTAATTTGTTCCCTCAATGCGACTCGGCCGACCTGATCCTTCTGTCAACGAAGATCGGACTCGCTTTTGGACGAAGCTCCCCGGGTTGGGAGGAATGCGGCGCGGATCAGGCTGTTCGTGACATGCGCATACCAAGGCTATATAGAGGACGAGCAGATTCAGCCCGGTTGTGCTATGTTGTTGGCACGGCGCCCGAACGGGTGCCGTTGTTATTTGGCGAACCGGACGACGATATACGAAAACGCAAAAACAAACCCACTTTGAGGATCGCGAGAAGTAGGACCTGAACGCAACGCGAAGGACCCCATAGGGATCATCGAAAATGCGAAAACAAAGCCATTAAATGTAGGCAAATGAAGGAGTTTTTGCCCTTCACGCGAGGCCACAAGCTAAAGCTTGTGCTAGTGAAGAGGCCTCCGAAGAGCGAGGAAATTCGCAAAAACAAACCCACTTCAGTTATGCGGCGCAATCCCCTTGCGCACGGCGGGAAGACCGTCGAATGGGAGCCGAATCGCGGTCTATCGACGTGATGTCGGTAGTACACCAGATCTCCCGTCTGTTTGAGACTCAGTCTTTCTTTCGCGGACGAGGCTTTGCGACCGTCAGCTTCTGCTCGCCGCCTTCGGCTAGGATGCGATCGAGCTTGATGTTCAGGTTCAGCAGCTGGCTACTCAGATGATCGAGCCGCTGCTTCAGGTCGCGCACATCCTTCTTAGTCGGGATGTTCACGAAGTCGAGGACCGTCTCGACATTGCGATCGAAGGTCTGCTTGTTCTCCATGAAGCGCTGGCCTGCTTTGCCGAAGCCGCTGCGCAGCCGGTCGTTGCTCATGACGTCGCTGAAGAAAGACGAGATACCTTCCTCGCCCATCGCGCGGAGTTTGGAAATCAGGTTGTCGGCGTCGCGTTGTGCCATCGGGAAAACTATATACTGGAAACGGCCCGATTCACCATGCAAACCATCGCCACCATCGTCTCGTATGCTTCCGGCTTCGCGCTGATGCGCCCGCATGAGAGCGCGGCGAATCTGCTGGCGACCTCGCTCGCCGTCGATGCTTCCCTTGCACCGCTCACCGCCATCGTCGCGAATCGGCGCGGACGTGCGACGCGCCTGTGGGCGGTCGTAGGATTCCTCTTCGGCCTGTGGGCATTCATGGCAGTGTTGTTGATCGGCAGACCGAAGCCCTCAGCATCGGAGGAGTTCCCGCCTACTTCTGATGCTGCTTGAGGAACGCCAGCGACGGCGCGAACACGATCGTCTCCGAGTCATTGCCGCATAGCACATCGAGGTGACCGGCCCCATCGAGCTTGGTGAAGCTGACGTCCTTCGCATCCGCGCCGGTCGAATGCGCCGATTGCTCGACCATCGCCGGCCACTCCGGCGCGATGTTGGTGCTTGCGAACGCGATGACCGGCACCTGCGATTTCGCCAGCGCCGCGAGGCGCTCCGGCGTGAACGGATTCTCGAAGTCCTGCGCCGTCGGCCAGTAGCGATCATAGGTGATGAGCAACTTCGCCAGCTCGACCGCATCGGACTTGTCCGGCGGATTCGCGAGACCGCCATGGCCGCCGAACACACCGCCCGCGTCGCGCACCACATGCTCCAGGTTCTCGCGCGCGGTCTGGTATTTCGGAATCGGCGCGGGACCGTCGGCGTTCGCGATGACCATCTCCATCAGCGTCTTGCGCTTGTCGTAGGTGAGATGCTTGCCGCCGATGTCGTTGCCATAAACATCTCCCGGCGGCTCGCCCGTAGGCGCGCGCTTCGAGATGAAGCCGTCGAGCGCGATGATGCCCTGCACGTTCTCCGGATGCATCGCGGTGTAGAGATACTCATTGGTCACCCCGCGGCTGAAACCCACCAGGAAAATCTTGCCGTGATGCGTATGCGCGCGGATGAACTTCACCGCCTCATCGATGTCCGAGGCGAACAGGTCGTAGCTCCATCCTTTGAGTTCCGTGAGGCCGACCTGCTCGGTCACCGGTGGGATGTAATGCGTGCGATAGTCCATCGCCCAGAAATCGGCCCCATGCGTGGCGAGGTAGAGCGCCAGCGAATGTTTGACGTCATCGGGCGCGACGATGCCGTTCATGTTGGTGCCGGGGAGATACAGGATCACCAGCTCCGGATTGGCGGGAGGCTCTTTTCCAATCGCCACATGATGGAGTCCGATCTTGTCGAAGGGCGAAGTGCCGCGGACATCCTCGAAGCGCCACTCGGTAACAGTCGGCGCGTCCTTGAACGAATGCGCCTCGCCCAGCGGCACGAAGCCCTCGGTGGGCGTGGCCGCGCGCGCGATGAGCGGTGCCATCGCGAGAAACGCAACGAGCAGCGTCAGGTGGATAGTGGAACGCATCATCTTACGTGGATGCATCACAGGTCCTGGCCTCCATTTCCGATACCTCGATTTGCCGCCCGTCGGGATCCATCGCGAAGATTCTCCCATTCAAGTCGGCGGTCAGATTCATGGTGACGTAGAGCGCGTCGCATCGTTCGCATCGATAGCCTGCCATGCTGCACAGCTTGCTGCCCCATGCGCCGACCAGGTTGAATTTGTGGTTCTTGTTCACCGCACAATTCGCACTGCAAGTTACCTGTTTCCTACAGTTCCCCTCAACTCACCCCATGGGGGGTGTGCTAACTTGAGCATAACGAGAATGTTGCGGGTTTTTGATTTTATCGGAGACGTACTGATGCAGCTCGGCGCGCTGGTGTTCGTGCTTGTTGGCGTAGATGGCGTGGGTCTTTGGATAGACAACTATATGCGCTGGACTTGGAGGTGGGATCTCGTACTTTTGGGTAGTGCCACGATAGCTGCCTTAGGTTTTCTGATTAGGCGCCGTGCGGCGCAGGCGACACGCTCTCGGCGTTGAGTACTGGTTGATCTCCAAATCCAGCGACGGCGCGAACACGATCGTCTCCGAGTCATTGCCGCATAGCACATCGAGGTGACCGGCCCCATCGAGCTTGGTGAAGCTGACGTCCTTCGCATCCGCGCCGGTCGAATGCGCCGATTGCTCGACCATCGCCGGCCACTCCGGCGCGATGTTGGTGCTTGCGAACGCGATGACCGGCACCTGCGATTTCGCCAGCGCCGCGAGGCGCTCCGGCGTGAACGGATTCTCGAAGTCCTGCGCCGTCGGCCAGTAGCGATCATAGGTGATGAGCAACTTCGCCAGCTCGACCGCATCGGACTTGTCCGGCGGATTCGCGAGACCGCCATGGCCACCGAACAGGCCGCCCGCGTCGCGCACCACATGCTCCAGGTTCTCGCGCGCGGTCTGGTACTTCGGAATCGGCGCGGGACCGTCGGCGTTCGCGATGACCATCTCCATCAGCGTCTTGCGCTTGTCGTAGGTGAGATGCTTGCCGCCGATGTCGTCGCCATAAACATCTCCCGGCGGCTCGCCCGTAGGCGCGCGCTTCGAGATGAAGCCGTCGAGCGCGATGATGCCCTGCACGTTCTCCGGATGCATCGCGGTGTAGAGATACTCATTGGTCACCCCGCGGCTGAAACCCACCAGGAAAATCTTGCCGTGATGCGTATGCGCGCGGATGAACTTCACCGCCTCATCGATGTCCGAGGCGAACAGGTCGTAGCTCCATCCTTTGAGTTCCGTGAGGCCGACCTGCTCGGTCACCGGTGGGATGTAATGCGTGCGATAGTCCATCGCCCAGAAATCGGCCCCATGCGTGGCGAGGTAGAGCGCCAGCGAATGTTTGACGTCATCGGGCGCGACGATGCCGTTCATGTTGGTGCCGGGGAGATACAGGATCACCAGCTCCGGATTGGCGGGAGGCTCTTTTCCAATCGCCACATGATGGAGTCCGATCTTGTCGAAGGGCGCGGTGCCGCGGACATCCTCGAAGCGCCACTCGGTGACCGTCGGCGCGTCCTTGAACGAATGCGCCTCGCCCAGCGGCACGAAGCCCTCGGTGGGCGTGGCCGCGCGCGAGGCTAGCGCCGTCGTAAGCAAGGCCACGAAGAAAACCAGACTGACTGCGAGTCGCATCGTTTTCATCGGATGCATCAGATGACCTCGTAGAGTCTAAACTATCGCGCCGCCGTCGACCGCGATTTCCGCGCCGGTGACAAAGCTCGCAGCATCAGACGCGAGGTAGAGGACCATCCTTGCGATGTCTTCGGGCTGGCCGATGCGCCCGATCGGCGTCGCGCGCACCATCGCCTGGTTAAGCGCCGCGGGATTGCCGGCCAGCATCGGCGTTTCGATGACGCCCGGATGGATCGAGTTGACGCGGATGTGATCGGCGGCGAGTTCCAGCGCCGCGCACTTGGTCATCCCGCGCAGCGCCCATTTGGTGGTGGCATAGACGAGCATATTCCGCACGCCGCGCAGTCCCGCGCCCGAGGAGATATTGATGATCGAGCCGCCACCGGACGCCTTCATTGCAGGCGCCGCGGCGCGCATGCCGAGGAACGGACCGCGCTGGTTGATGCGCGTGATCTCATCGAAGTCTTCGTCGGTGGTCTCCAGCAGCGTTCGCATCCGGTAGATGCCGGCGTTATTGACGAGGATATCGAGACGCCCAAACCGCTGCGTGGTAGCCTTCACCACCCGATCCCAGTCCGCGGTGTTGCTAACATCGTGCGAGGAAAACGCCGCGAGGTCGCCCAACCCTTCGGCGACGGCTTTTCCTTCCGGCAAGACATCGGTCAGCATGACCTTGGCGCCTTCGGCCACAAAGAGTCGGGCCTCCGCTTCGCCCTGCCCGCGCGCCGCTCCGGTAACGATCGCAACCTTTCCATCCAGAATGCCCATTGTCGTGTCTCCAATTACAGCTAAGTGGATTTTTATAGCAGATGCTTGGCCGGGTTTGATAACTCGCCAGAGCCATGCAAAGCTTGCTGACAGCTTGCAGCACCTCTCCACACGCAGTGACAATCGCGCGCGACGCTCACAACGGCGTCGCGGACAGTTCCTCACACCGATCTCCGCATCGACGGGTTGGGGAATCATCGGGCTCCGACCGACATGGATGGAACCGCAAGGGAATCGCGCGAGCGGTAGGCTGTTTCCCGTGGTCGCGCCTATAATGCGCCTCGGACCGCGATGAACAGAAATGATGAATATCGTGCTTACTACGACCCGGATAGGAAATAACCTAAAATTTTGGCGAGATTCGGGTGAAATATCACTCATCGGCCATCGTGCTTTAATGAAAGCACTGCATCAGGCTCAGAAAGAATTGTTCGCGCAACATTCTGAGTCGGTTACACCGCCCGAAGAGATTTTCGTACAATCGCCCGCTTTGCTCCTTCTAGGTCTCGGCATTGAGTGCTATTTGAAGGCGGCTTGGCTGAAGAACGGCAACAAGCTTACGCAAGACGGAAAATTCGTGGGAGTCAATCGGCACAACCACGATCTGGTTTTCCTCGCCGAAAAGCTTGAGTTTAATTTGAATGTCGAAGAACGTGAGGTTCTAGAAAATCTCTCCTACTTTGTTACCGGTCCCGGCCGATACCCAATACCAGACTACTTCGAAAAGTTCGCTCCCGGTGGGAAGCTGAAAAACAATGTTTCGCACATCGGGTTCTGGGACACTAGGCACTTGCATACTGCGGAATCCATCGTGCAGAGACTTGCGAAACGATTGGGGCAAGCTGCCGAATTAAATTTGAGATAGACGGGAAGGTGAAGGATGGACCGCGGTACCGGTAGCCGCAATAGAGATAGGATCACAGGCGCAAATCGAAGAAATGATCGAGCTCGTCAATGGAGAGAAGATCGGCGTGGGGAGAACGAAGCTCGACAGACCTCTGGCGTGATTCTATGATCGCGACCAGGGGATTGGCTCACTTCCGCTCAACTTGCGCGGAAGCATAGATACCGAGGTCGGTCTTTATCGCTTGTAATCTCCCGCCGAGTGCCAGCCCTGTCGCCGGAGGAAGCGGAGCAAAGGGGCGAAGACCGTTGCGCGTGGATACGACTCCCTTGGACGCCTCATTGGTCAGGTAGTGGTCTGCGATGAACACGCCGAAGAACTCAAAAACGTTCGCAAGGTCTTTGATCGGAGGAGATGAATCGACTTCGGGTGCGTGAACCCTTATCCCGCCCACGGCCCCGTCGATTCCGGTCCTACGACGATTGGACTTTGATAGTGACTCCGGTTGATCTCCCTCATCAGCCGTGCGAAACACTGTGGATCGCCGCAATCTCTCACGGGAGTTCTCCGAATGAGCAAAGTTGAATTCGCGTTGTTCTCGCCCCAGGCCGGTCAATCGACCAAGGCGCTGTTTGAGCGCGCCACCCATTGCGAAAAACTCGGGTACCACTCTCTGTGGCTGGTCGATCATTTCTGGACCCGCGGCGCACCCGACCTCGACCATGTCGAAGCGCTCACGATGATGGCGGGACTGGCGGCGCGCACCGAAAAAATCCGCATCGGCACGCTGGTGCTGTGCAATTCGTTTCGCAATCCGGCGCTGCTCGCGAAGTCGCTGACCACCATCGATCACATCAGCAACGGGCGGCTCGAAATCGGGATGGGCGCGGGCTGGATGGACGAGGAATATCGCGCGTACGGCTACGAGTTCCCCGAAACGCCGGTGCGGCTGCGGCAACTTCAGGATGGCCTCGCGATTCTTCACGCGATGCTCGGACCCGAAAAGCAACCTTCGTATCAGGGCAAGTACTACTCTATCGATCACGCCTCGAATAATCCCAAGCCGGTCCAGAAGCCTCGTCCACCGATCACGGTCGGTGGCAGCGGCGAAAAGGTGATGCTGAAGCTGGTCGCGAAGTATGCCGACCGCTGGAATTGCCCGGCTGGTTATCACAGCTTCGAGCACAAGTTCAACGTGCTGAAGGATCATTGCAAGAAAGTCGGGCGCAACCTCGACGAGATCAACATTTCCGAGCAGCTTCTCATCTGCATCGGTAACAACGACGCTGAGGTTGAACAGAAGTGGGCAGCGGCGCAGCGGATGAAGCCGTTCTCGATTACGGGCATCAAAGGAACGCCCCATCAACTCATCGAGCAGTTGAAGAATCGAGTGAAGATGGGCATCACGACCTTTACGATTTTCTTCAGTGACATGGCGCCTCCCGCGACCCTGGAGTTGTTCGCGAAAGAGGTGATGCCTGCGTTCACCGGTGACTCCGCTCAAATCGCGAGCGAGTCCGCGAAGCGCAGCGCCTAGTGCGCGAAGCGTAGTCGGAGAAAATTAAGCGTAGTGCCGACATTCAATTAAGGCGGAGATTCGGTAGGCAGCGAGGCAAATTTTTACGGGCGAGAAACCCTGATTGAAACATCGCCCAATCATCAACGTCTAATTCGAATCGAGGACGTAGGGAATCCCAAGATGATGGAGCAACCTACAAACGATGTGAGCGAGCGGCTCAGTCGGCTGGAACATCAGCAGGCCAAACTGCAACGCAGTAACCAGCGCTTGCGGCTGATGAGTGGGGCGTTGCTGCTGCTATGCGGCGCGACGGTTCTCATGGCGCAGAGCACCTCGGGAGTAGCCGACAGTCTGGACGCGCGCCAGTTCGTGCTCCATGACAGCAGCGGTAAGGTGCGCGCCGCGCTGGGTCTTACAGATGCCGGTGGGGTCGGGCTTAATTTTGTCGACTCCAAGGACCAGACGCGGATCACCCTCGATGTCGCCTCCAACGGCACGCCGGGTCTGGATCTATACGATCAGGATGGCAAGCTACGGGCCACCTTTGCGCTCGGAACCGCCGGCATGCCGGGTCTCGGTCTCTACGGTCCCGACGGTCATTTGCGAACCAGCCTCGATATTCCCAGGAGCAAAAATCCCGGGCTGGCCTTTTATCACGATAACGGGACACCGGCTTGGGGAGCGCCCTGAACGGCGGCTGCGACATTTGATTTCACGACGTTCAATTCAAGCGCTCTTCGTAGTGGTGATAAGCGCCTGCGCTCTGAGCGGATGTTTCGACGGCGGGGGCGGATACAACTACGGCTATCCAGACTATCCGGTTGGCGGATACGCGCCGTATGCATGGGGCCATCCGATTTGGGGCGCTCCAGAGTATCACCCCGATTTTGACTATCATCACCCCTACGAAGAACATCACAACGTGGGCCATCCGGAGACCTTCTATCACGAGGCGCCGCCAAGGCCGGCGCCCATGAGCCATGTCGAAGCCGGTGGTCATGTCGGGGGCGGTGGCCATCCGGTCGGCGGTGGCCATCCGGTCGGCGGAGGCCATCCGGCTGGGGGCGGACACGATAGCGGCCATCATTGAGCCGACGCGTCGGCGCAAACTCTTCGGCGAGATCATGTAGCCGCCGAGGTTCCATCGTTCCGAATCGCTGTTTCTCTCGAGACCGCCATCCCACCCATCATGAAGTCTACCGGTCGGTCGTCGCTTGCGATGACATCGGCGTTGCTGCGATAAACCTCATAACTTCATGGATACGCTTCGATTAACCGAATACCTGAAGCGCCGGATGCCGGATGCTTCCGACCTGCGCGTCATCAACCTGCAGCGCATCCCCGGCGGTTCCTCGCGCGAGACCTATTCCTTCGAGGTCGAATGGACCGAGAACGGAACTCCGAAAACCCGCCCTATGATTGGGCGGCGCGACCCAACCGGTGGGCTGCTCAAGTCGGAACGTCAGCGCGAATACAAAGTCGTCGACGCGATGTATCGCGCGGGGATCAAGATTCCTGAGCCGCTGTTCCTCGAACTCGATCCCGCGGTGATGGATCGCCCTTTTTTCATCATGCATCGGATGCCGGGGCGCACTGCTGCGGGTGCCGCGGCGGCCGCTGAACCGGAACCGCTGCGACGTACGCTCGCCGATGAATTCATGAATGAGATGGCGCGGCTTCATCGTCTCGACTGGCGCGCGCTCAAGCTGGAATGGCTCGGCGTGCCGAAGGACCTTGCCGAACCGGCTCGCGCGCAAACGCAGCATTGGCTCGACCTTTACCATCAGGATCGGATGAACGAAGCGTGGCCGATTGTCGATGCCGCCTTTTCGTGGCTGAGGGAGAATCCGGTGGTCGCCGATCGCATCGCGATCGTGCATGGCGATTTTCGCGCGGGTAATTATCTGTTCGATAATAGCGGCCTCATCAGCATGCTCGATTGGGAAATGACTCACCTCGGCGACCCGCTCGAGGATCTCGGATGGTCTTCGATGCGGCTATGGGGTCACGAAAATCTTGCCGGCGGTCTCATCGATCGTGAGGAATACATCAAACTTTACGAACAGAAGGCCGGCGCCGCCGTCGATCGGGAGCGTTTGTTCTTTTACCAGGTGCTGGGCAACACCAAGATGTCAGTGATCTGCCTGACCGGCATCCGTGACTTCGCCGAAGGCCGCACCTCGGATCCCACTATGGTCACATTGCTCAGCATCGTGCTGCCGATCCTGCTCGAGGATCTCGCGGCGCAACTCAAGCTGGTCTGAGGAAGCGAAATGCTGCGACCCACCCTAAAGGAAATCATCGCCGGCGTTCAGCGCACTATCATCGAAACGATCGCGCCCGAGCTGAAATCACCTTTCGCCATCTCGCAAGCGATGACTTCCGCGCTCATCCTTTCGGCAGCGAGCGGATGGATCGAATCATTTCCCAGACACGACGCCGCGGAGATTCAGGATTTGAAGCGGACCTTCGATGCTCTCCGGCCGCACGGCGAGTCAGCGCTCCTCGAAGCCGCGGGATTTCGCGAGGCCATCGATGGCGGCATGCGTGCATCCGATGAGGAACCGTCCGACCTTGGCGGGATGGAAAGCGCGATGGGCGAGCTGGCGGGCGGCGTGGCCACGGGAAAAATCGCGGGGCCCGTCGCGGCCGAAGTGCGCGGTTACATCGGGCGTCATCTGGAACGGATTCGCGCGTTGTTCGGCAACAATTCTCCCTTCGGCTAAGTGGAGCCGCCGGCAATATGCCCAGCGCGAAGCATTCCTTGACCGGCCGGTACTTCGGCGCTTAGCTAGCCTTCGTTACCTGCGCAAAGGAGTTTCAGCCATGTCGAGCGAAATCGCCGCCCGTGTCAGAAGCCTTCGTGCCCGCCTCGATCATCCGGTCATCGATGGTGATGGGCATCTGATTGAGCCCGCCCCGCTCTTTCGGCATTACCTGCAAAAGACCGGCGGCATGGATCTCGTCCATCGCTATCAGCACGAGCTGCGCGTCCATCCGACCGGATCGCGCGGGAACCGCGAGACCGGCGACATGCGCGGCGCATGGTGGGGCGTCGGCAACGATGCCTATGACCTTGCGACCGTGATGGCGCCCAAGCTGCTGCACCAGCGGCTCGACGAAATCGGCATCGACTTCGCGATTATGTATCCGACCCTCGGCCTCGCGCTGCCGACGATCCATGACGCTGATGTACGCCGGGGTGCGGCGCGCGCGCTCAACACGATGAACGCGGAAATCTGCGGCCCCTTTCGCGATCGTCTCGCGCCCGCCGCCGCGATCCCCATGCACACACCCGACGAGGCGACCGAGGAACTCGAATTCGCGCACGCCCACGGCCTCAAGGTGGCGATGATTCCACCCGGTGTCGCGCGTCCGATTCCGTCACTCGATCCGGCGGCGTTCCCTGCGGCGGCCTACTTCGACAACTACGGCCTCGACAGTTTTCACGATTACGATCCCGTGTGGCGCAAATTCGAGGAGCTGAAGTTCTCCGTCACCTCGCACGGCGGGGTCGGTCTGCGCTTCCTACCGCTTGGGCGCCGCTCGCCGAGCAACTACATGTTCAACCACATCGGTGGGCATGCGTATCAGCAGGGTGAATTATGCCGCTCGCTGGTCTTCGGTGGCGTGCCTGCGCGCTTTCCGAATCTCGCGTTCGGTTTCCTCGAGTGCGGAGCCGGATGGGCAGTCGACCTGCTCCACTCGCTCGAGGAGCATTGGGAAAAACGCAACCTCGAAGGACTGAAGAACTACGACCCGGCGCGTCTGGATCGCGCTCGGCTATTTGCACTGCTCAAAGAATACGGCGGCTCCGAGTACGTCACCACATCCGGTGAGCATCTCGGGCGCGCCTACGCTGAGGGCGTCGCGCGGCACGATCGTGATGCCGAGCGCGACGAGTGGTCACGATGCGGTGTGCGCGAGGAGCACGACTTCGCGCGTATCTTCGAGAATTTCTTCTTCGGATGCGAGGCCGATGATCCAAGCGTCCATCGCGCCCTCGACTCCCGCGCCAATCCATTCAAAATGCGCTTCCAACCGATCTTCAGTAGCGACATCGGTCACTGGGATGTTCCCGATATAAAGGGCGTGCTTTTGGAAAGCCATCAGCTTGCAGACAAGGGAATCATCAGCGACGCGGACTATCGCGATTTCGTTTTCACTTATCCCGCGCGCTTGCACCTGAAGGCGAACCCGGATTTTTTCAAGGGGACCCTGGTCGAAGGCGCGACATCGAAACTTGCCGCATAGAACTGTGATCTCGATAGAAAATGAATCCATTCAACTTTCTTGACAAAGCCGCCGCGGCGTCGTAAAAGAAAATGAATGGATTCATCTTTATCCGCAGCCAGCCACGGGCGGCGCCAACTGCAAAAGCAGGATCGCGAGCGCCGCATCGTTGCCGCCGCCCGACGCCTGTTCGATCGCAAGGGCTATGCGGACACCGCGATGGAAGACATCGCCGAGCGCGCCGGGCTCGCCGTCGGAACCCTCTACAACTACTTTCCCTCTAAAGACGAGCTCCTGCTGGTCATCCTCCGTCGCGAGACCGACGCGCTGATCGGGGCTGGAGAGCGGGTACTGGCAAATCCGCCGGAGGACGCCGCCGATGCGGTGTCGGCGATTGCGAGCCTTTTCGTCGACAGCATCACTACCGACGCGCGCGGCCTTTGGCGCGAGGTCCTGGCCGCCGCCCTCTCCACACCTGAAAAAATGCGCACCCGGCTGTTCGAGCTCGACCTGCGCTTCATCGCGCAGTTCGCCGCTCTCGTCGATCAGTTCAAGACCAGAAATGCGATCGCGTCCGACGTCGACTCAGTTCAGGCCGCGGGATTGTTTTACAGCGTCTGCGTCGCATGGGGGATGGCCTATCTGATTAACGAAGAAACCACGGTCGCGGAATTGCGCGATCTGATCGATGGCGGAATTCGTCTCGCGATCCGCGGCATGATGCCGCGCCGCGCCAAAAAGGAGCCCAAGCCATGATTCGCAACCAATGGTATCCGATCCTCGAAAGCCGTCAGCTAAGCCGGACCAGACCGATCGGAGTTACTCGCCTCGGCGAGCGGCTGATGCTGTGGCGCGAGGCCGATGGCCGGCTCGCCTGCATGCCGGATCGCTGTCCGCATCGATCCGCGATGTTGAGTCGGGGCAAGATCCGCGATGGATGTATCGAGTGCCCGTATCACGGCTTGCGCTTCAACGCCGAAGGGCGCTGCACGATGATTCCCGCCAACGGATGCGACGCTCCGGTTCCGCATGGATTTGACCTCGCGCCTCGCGCGGTTCGCGAGGCGCACGACGTCATCTGGTACTGGTTCGGCGCGCGTGAGCCGGCCGCCGAGCTTCCCTGGATTAGCGAAATTGCCGAGCTGGGCGGCAACACGGTCTCGTTCCACTACGAGACCAAGGTTCCGCAGGTGCGAATCGTCGAGAATGTGTTCGACTTCCACCATTTTCATTGGGTTCATCGATGGACGATTCCGGGTGTGGGCCCGCGGGTGGATGATTTCAGGGCCGAGCAGAACGGCGACCTGATCGAATTCGGCGGAGTGCTTCGCCACGAGAAGCCGGGGCGGCTGAAGCAGGATGCGCCATTCAACGTGAAGTTCCATTTTCCGGGAGTCTGCTCGATCAAGTTCGGCGGCATCGATATCGCGTACGCCTTCACGCCGATCGACGCGCAAAACTCATGGATCTGGACGCGCTACACTCACGACAAGCTCCCCAGCTATCTCGGTGGCAGAGCGCTCTCGATGCTCCTGGGACTGGGCGACTACTGCATTTTCCATTTTCAGGACATTCACGTTCTCAGATCGCAGCTGGACCCGGCGGGTGACATCTCGAAGTTCCATCTCTATGAAGCGGACCGCGCGATCGGACTGTTCTTCGGGATGTTGAAGCGCGCGACGCTCGAAGCGGAGCCGCATAAGGATCAGGGAGACCATCTGAGCGCCGCCGCTGGACGCTAGGCGATTGCTGCTCTCACGGGCGCGATTTTCGCAAGTGCATCGGAGAGCTCATGCAGCGACGCGATCCGATGATGATGTTCGACGCGCTTCCCGACGCCGATGAAGGCTACGCCCGCGGCTTCGGCGGCTTCGCGATCGATCGGGCTGTCTCCAACGTAGACGGTTTGTGCGGGCGTCACGCGCGCGCGTTCCATACATAGCCGCAGGATGTCCGGCGCGGGCTTGGGTGGCACCTTGTCGAGCGCGCTCGCGATCGCATCGAAAATGTCCGCGAGCTTCAAATGCTCGACCAGCGCGGGCACCGTCGCGGATCGATTGGTGGCGAGCGCGAGCCGATAGCGCCGCTTGAGTTCCAGCATAAAGGGACGCAGCTCGAACGGGGGCCGCAACAAATCGAAAAATGGCTGCTGATTGAGGTTGCGTGCGACGCTGTGGATCCGTTCGAGCATTTCAGCGTTGTGCCGCGCGCGCAGCTTGAATACATCGGCGGCCGCATACGAGATGCTTAAGATCTCCTCGTGCGCGTCCAGCCGCGGCTTCCCGACCTGCGCGAAAATCGCGTTGTAGTACGCGATATTGGATTCGAACGATTCGAACAGCACGCCATCGGCGTCGAACATCACTAGCTCGATCATGCGGGTTTATTTTTGCTGACGCCATGCGGTGCGGCTAGCGGGCAGGATTTCATCGAATCTCTCATGGCCATTCGATCGATTGTCCCGGAATCGGAACGATTGGTTTCAAATCCCAGGCGCTTTTGAAGAGCCGAAGAAAAGCCTCAGATCGAATCTGCGGCAGCGAAATCCAAACGACTGAAAATTGGACATGGGTCTTCAGGGCGCGCGCCGCCGACTCCGCAAACAATCGATCACGAGTCAGCAAGACCGTGAATCCGGCATCGACCGCTTTACTAACTAGATCGCCATTGCTGAGCCGGTTCCAGCCGTGGGCAACCGCCGAATCTACCCCGACCTCTACGCCCTTAAGGAGCGCGAGAATTTGTAGTGGCATGTTGGTGTCAGGCAGCCACATCCGCGGTGTCCAGTAGTTCCGCCGCCACCTTCATGATTTCGGGAATCGCCTCGCGCGGAAAGGGACCATAAGTCTCCTCGATCTCGTCGGAGCTCATCTCCTCCGCGAAGCATCCGAGCAGAAGTGAAACCGAGAGGCGCGTGCCGCGCACCGCCAGCTTCCCGCCGAGCAAGTTAGGGTCCCGCACGATCCACTTGTAATCGCGGTATGCCTTCGGCTGCCAATCATCCATACAGTCATCACTCTAGCAGGAACTAATAAGTCTCGTGATGGCGACGCACGTGCGGTTTCGGCTTCATCATTTTTCCCGCGTGCGGCGCGGCGTGCGCCTGCATCGCGCGAGGGTCAATCGCGGCTCCGCAATGTGAGCAGACCAGCGATGGCGTGGTGGCATGCCCGCAGGTTCGATGCATCAGGGTCAGCGGCGGCCCTTGCTCATCGGCCATCCAGGTGTCGCCCCAGTTCAGCAACGCGATCATGACCGGATAGAGATCCTGCCCCTTTTTGGTGAGGCGATACTCGACGTGATGATCGGGCTCGGCGTTCTCGCCGCGCTCGAAGATTCCATTCTCGACCAGCGCATGAAGACGGGTGCTAAGGATGTTGCGCGCGATGCCGGTGCCGCTCTGAAACTCATCGAAGCGGCGGCGTCCCATAAACGCCTCGCGCAGAATCAGCATCGTCCAGCGCTCGCCGACGACCGACAACGCGCGCGCGACCGAGCAATTCATGTCTTTGACCGAACGCCATTGCATCGAAGCGACCTCTCCCCGAACCGTCCCGACTTACGCCAAATCCGCCGCTGCCCCAGCGGCCGGAACTATAGTTGCAAATTGAAACTTCGATTGCTAGGTTGCGAGTTGCAAATTGAAACTATCGTTAGAGGCCGCCCGATGGCAAAACCGTTGGAATTTTTCTTCGATTACGTCAGCCCGTTCAGCTACCTGGCCGATACCCAGTTGCCGGGGCTGCTGGATCGAACGGAAGCCAGCATCATCTATAAGCCGATCCTGCTGGGTGGCATTTTCAAGGCCTCCAACAACACGCCACCGCCCACCATTCCCGCGAAGTTCAAATACAACGCGGTCGACGCGATCCGATGGTCGAAGCACTACGGCGTGCCGATGACGATCAATCCGTTCTTTCCGATGAGCACGGTGCGCGTGATGCGCGGCGCGATCGTCGCGCAGTCGGCGGGTTGCTTTCCCGCGTATCACTCCGCAATGTTTCGCGCGATGTGGGCCGACGGCGTTAACCTCGCGGATCCGAAAATCGTCAAAGAAATGTTCACCCGGCTGGGAATGGATCCCGATGCGGTCGAGCAGGAAGACGTGAAGGAACGCCTCAAGGCGAACATCGACGAGGCGGTGGCGCGTGGAGCGTTCGGCGCGCCCACCTTTTTCGTCGGCGATGCTATGTTCTGGGGCAACGACCGAATGCATTTCATCGAAGCTGCGCTGAAATAGCGCGGCGCAGTGGATTCGGGCTGTCATAGAGCGGAATCCAAAATAGCGCGAAGCGGATTCGGGCTGTCTTAGGGCCGAATCCAAATTAGAAGGAGAATTTTCGTGAAGCAGATCCAATTCGACAAACTGGGTGGCCCCGAAGTTCTGAAGCTGGTCGATGCTCCAACGCCGGAGGCCGTGAAAGGTACCGTGCTGATTCGCAATCGCGCAATCGGCATCAACTTCGCTGACACCCTCTTCCGCCAGGGTCAGTATGCGCAAGCCCCGGTGCTGCCCGACACCCCGGGACTCGAAGCGGCCGGCACCATCGAGAAGGTCGGCGAGGGGGTGAGCGGGTTCAGCGTCGGCATGCGTGTCGCGGGGATTGGCGCGAAAGCCTACTCCGAGTATATGGTTGCGCGCGCCTCGCAAGTGATCCCGATTCCCGACCACGTCAGCTTCGATGAGGGCGCGGCATATCCGATCCAGACTCTCACCGCATGGCACATCCTTCATACCTCGCATCATGTCGGGCCGGGCCAGACGGTGGTCGTCCATTCGGCGGCGGGCGGCGTAGGAATCGTCGCCGTGCAGATCGCCAAGGCTGCGGGAGCGCGCGTGATCGGAACCGTTTCGAGCGCGTCGAAGGCGGCGCTCGCGAAGGAATACGGCGCCGACGAAGTCATCGACTACGTCGCGAAAGATTTCTCCGCCGAAGTCATGCGCATCACGGACAATCGCGGCGCGGATTTGATCCTCGACGCGGTCGGCAAGCCTACTTTTGAGAAGGGCATCAACTGCCTCGCCCCGATGGGGCATCTGGTGCTGTACGGACGCGCCGGCGGACCACCCGATCCGCTCAATGTGTTCAAGCTGTTCCAGCGCTCGACCAAGGTCAGCGGCTTCATGCTCAATCAGCAACACACGGGCAAGGAGCAATGGCAGCGCGGCATCGAGCATTCGTTCCAGCTGATGAAGGACGGCAAGCTCAAACTTCTGATCGGGAAGAAGTATCCGCTCATCGAGGCGCCGGAAGCGCATCGCTTCATGGAATCGCGCGGCTCAACCGGCAAGCTGGTTTTAGTGCCCTAGCCCCCAACCATCGCGGAGGTCGTATCGATGGCATTTGACAGCAAGCGTCCAGTAGCGGTGGTGATCGGTGTCGGCGCGGGAACCGGGGCGGCGCTCGCGCGCCGCTTCGCCAAGGGCTATCGCGTTGCGATGATCGCCAGGACCGAGGATTACCTGGTCAAGCTCGCCAAGGAGATCGCTGCCGAGGGCGGCGAGGCGTTTCCGATTCCCGCCAACGTCGCCTCGGCGGAGGAAATCAAAAGCGCATTCGACCGGATTCGGCGCGAGCTCGACGCGCCGGAGGTGCTGCTCTTCAACGCCGCGATGCGACCCTTCGGCCGCCTGATGGAAACCAAGCCGAGCACCTTCGAGAATACCTGGCGCGTCAGTACCTTCGGCGCGTTTCTCGCCGCGCAGGAAGTAGTGCCCGACATGATCAAGCGCGGCAAGGGCGTGATTCTCTTCACCGGCGCGACCGCAGGTGTCAAACCATTCGCGACGTCGGCGGCGTTCGGGCCCGCGAAGTTTGCGCTGCGCGGGCTCGCGCAAGTGATGGCGCGCGACCTGGGTCCGCAACACATCCACGTCGCTTACATCAATATCGACGGGCCCATCGACATGCCGTTTATCCGTCAGCGCGTCCCGAATATCCGGGAAGAGGACATGCTGAAGCCGTCGGCGATCGCAGAAACCTACTGGCACCTGGCACATCAGGATCCCAGCGCATGGACGCAGGAACTCGATGTGCGGCCATTCAAGGAGAAATTCTAGGGTTGCTTCCCTCGGCTCGCCACAGTGAGTGGCGATAGTCGTAAATCCCCGCGCATGGCACGATAGAGGCTATTTCCAAGGCGAGAGGAGCATGATCGATGGCGGGCGAGCGGAAGGGAAGCATCGAGCTAATCAAGATTGCCGGCGTGCAAGTGGAGATCGACTATTCCTGGATAGTCATCGCGATCCTGGTGTGGTGGAGTCTGTCGGCCGGATATTTTCCCCGCCAATATCCCAATCACGCTTTCACCAGCTACTGGATCGTTGGTGCGATCGGAACCCTGTTGTTCTTCGCGTCAGTCCTGGGCCACGAACTCTCGCACGCGGCTCTCGGGAACCGCCTGGGAGAGAATGTCACCCGCATCACGCTATTCATCTTCGGCGGGATGGCGCATCTGTCGAGTGAACCGAAAACCGCCGGCGATGAATTCAAGATTGCCGCGATCGGTCCGGTCAGCAGCCTCGTCATCGCGGCAATCTTCTGGCTGATAGAGCAGATGCTCATCGGCATGCATGCGCCTGCGCTATGGGTCGCGGTCTTCAGTTACCTCGCGTTCATCAACGTGGCCCTCGCGGTGTTCAATCTGCTGCCCGGTTTTCCGCTCGATGGCGGCCGCATCCTACGCGCGATCCTATGGCATTTCTGGGGCGACTTTCGCCGCGCGACTGCGGCCGCAGCCGATTGGGGCAATACCATCGCATGGGGACTGATCGCGCTCGGTGCACTCGAGATCTTCGGCGGCGGCCTGGTGGGCGGTATCTGGATGATCTTCATCGGTTTGTTCCTGCGCGGCGCCGCGAACGCGAGCTATCAGAGTGTGGTGGTCGAACAGATGCTGGGCCGCGCCAGCGTCGCTGATTTGATGATTCGCGAACCGATCACGATCGATGCCGACTTGCTGGTGGGCGAGGCGGTCGATCGCTACTTCCTGCATCACGGCTACACCGGCTATCCGGTGGTGAAGGATGGTCGTGCGATGGGAATCCTTTCGCTCTCGCGAGTGCGCGATTGCCCGCCAGAGGAGCGCGCGAACCGTCACGTGCACGACATCATGGTTCCTGTGAGCGACAAGGTCACCATCGCGCCGAATGCTAGTATCTCCACCGCGATGCATCAGATGGCCGAGGCCGACACCGGACGCCTGTTGGTGATCGATGGCGACCACCTGAACGGGCTCATCACGCGCTCGCAGATAGCGCGCTACGTGCAGCTCAAGTCGATGCTCGATCCTGCCGCAGCCAAGCCCTAAGGTGACGCTCGATATTTTGGCGCCCCGATCCTAGAATTCCGCTCAGTCAACGACGCGCCAACTCTCGGAGAACTGGTAGATGACGTCGCGCAAAATTCAATCCGTACCATCCCCCTCGAGCCGCTCGATTCTCGTCGTCGACGACGATGCCGCCGCAACCGATTCCCTCACCGACATTCTCACCGACGCGGGATACACGGTCGCGACCGCGAAAAACGGCAAAGAGGCACTCAAGCAGCTGCGCGGCGCGCACCTGCCGCGACTTATCATCCTGGATTTGTTCATGCCGGAGATGGATGGATGGGAATTTCGCCGCGCTCAGTTGAAGGACGCGAAGCTGCGCGACATTCCGGTGGTCGTCATGACTGGCGCGAGCGTATACGCGGGCATCGATGCGAACGTCATCGTGCACAAGCCGCTCGATGTCGAGCGCTTCGTCAGCCTGGTCGAGCGCTACTTTTAGATTCTGTTGGGACGCGACTCAGTCGCGCGCCCGCGGCGGCGAACCCGCGCGGAGGGACTGGCAGCTTTTCGAGTAGGCGGGATGATCGCTTCTGACCTCACCGCCTTATCCTCGACGAAATCCGGATTGCATGCGTCGCTCGAGGCTTTCAGCTCCTTGACGCATTCGGGGTGGATCAGCAGCTGATGGCGTGCGCGGGTCAGCGCCACATAAATCACGCATGCCTCTTCAAGGTTGCGCCGCACCACTCCCAGCTCGCGGCGAATGAAGCGGTTGAAGTCGGCGGCCACCAGCACGCGCGGCCATTCGAGGCCTTTGGCTTTGTGCACCGTGCTGACGGTAACTTGCGCGCTCTCGGGGGAGTCGACGCATTCGCGCAGGCGATTACACATCGGTAGAACCCGGGCGCCGCGCTCCTCGACGAGTCGCACCAGAATCTGCAACGACGGATCGCCGTAGTCTTCAGAACCATTGCCCTGCGCGGCGGATTTGAGCTCATCCCAATTCGAGAAGACCGCGAGTTCGCCGCTGCCCTTTTTCCCGGAATGCAGCTTCCATGCGCTTTCGATAAGACGCACCAACGGCTCAGCTCCGCCCATCACGTAAACCTTGCGGCCGTGCTCCAGCGCCTTGACCGCCTCATCGAGGGCGCCGGCGTTGGTGCGCGCGAGGACCGCATCGACATTGCGGCTGTCGTCACTGACCGCGGCTGAAGTCGTATGCGTAGCGGGTACGATGCGATGGTTTTCTTCGAGCAGCTCCAGCACCCGATTAGCCCATCGCGCGGCGCCGTTGCCGAAGCGAAAAGTCTGCGTTAGCGGCATCACCGCGGTTTCCACCTTCGCATTGCCAAGCGCGTTGATCGCGCCGCGCCATTGGTAGAGTTGCTGGTAACTGTCGCCGACCAATACGCGTGGGCCCGGATGACGATGGACCATTCCGAGGATCACAGGATCGGCGTCCTGCGCTTCATCGAGGAGCAGCGTTCGATCGGCGCCGGCGATTTGGTGGGCGCCGAGGAAGAACAGTTTCAGGTAGCAATCATGACTGACGGGAGCGGTTCCGTTGGGGTCGCGAATCGCGTCCCACAGATCGCAGGTCGCATCGGCAGTGGAGCTGGCGAGCGCGTCATCGCACCAGCCGGGAACATGACTCAGACTGATCTCGGCATCGGTAGTGCGCAGGAAATGCTCCAACGTCTTGATGATTAGCGCGCCCGCCGCGGAGCGAGCGCGGCCACCGCGAGCGACGGAGTTGAGCGCCTTGGGCATCTTCTCGCGCATGAACGGCAGCCATGACCACGTGCGCTGGGTCAGCCGCGATTCGTAGCGAAAGCCAATTTTACGATAGGCGATCGAATGGGCGGTGCGAACCTCGACGTTGGAGGGCATCTTGGCGCGAGCGCTGTCCGCCGCGGCGCGATTGAAGACGACATAGAGGAATCGCATGCCTGGGCATGCCTCGGCGATCGCCATCAGCGTCGTGGTCTTGCCGGTCCCGGCGAAGGCCTGGATTTTTAGCGCGAGGTCGGCGCCGCCCTGCTGCGCCACCTCGCAAATCGCGCGCTGTTCGTTGGTGAGTTCCACGCGCGGATCAGTAAAGCCTCCCCGGCGAGTCAATGATAGAGGGCGTCCTCCCACGGATTCGAAGCGTCGAGCTAAGGGCCGCGCCAATTGCGGAGCGGGACGAACGACCACCCTGCCCCATTTTGGGTCATGCACGACAACTGCGCTCGGACGCCATGCAACAAGCTGTCCATTTTGGGTGACCGCCGATTGATAGTGCACAACATGGAACGGCTAAGCTCAGGGAAACCGTGCCCGCGGATAGACCAGCACTCGGCATCCGTTTTGCGTTGTCTGCGATGCGGAACTCATTGCGCCGAGGAGACGCTCCGCTTGGCAATCCAGCAGCAAATGATCATCATTTCCGAATCCCATCGCGACGTTGCCGCATCGAACACAGTGTCGCGATGGGCGTTCGGCGCGAAACTGGCTGATGCGTTTTCATGCTCCCCTGACAAAGAGGCGGACCGCTCCAAGCTGCGCATTCTCTTGTTTCTCGCGTTGAGCGTGATGCTGCTGTTCGTGTCGATCTGCTTTTTCAATGCACATTGGTATGAATCGGGCGACCTCGCTCCGCTTCCGATCCGACTGTTCGATATTGCTTTGACACTGGTCGCGATCGCGGCGGTGCGGCGCGTTTCGATTCGGCGATGGCGATGGTGGGCGATGGGGTTTTGCTCGACGCTCACCGCGATGTTCCTTGTCCACGGGCTCGCGGTTGGTGATGAAGAGCCCCTGTTCGTCGGGCTGTTCATGCTCGCGCTCGATACCGCGGTGATTTTGCCCTGGGGTGGGCGCTGGCAGCTATGTCTTACCGCAGTCGGCGCTGTTGCAAGCATGGTGGGATGGGCGTGCGGAATTATCACTTGGGAATTCGCACCGTATTGGATGGTTCTGATCGCATCGATGATCTTCGGCACAACCATCGCCTTTCTAAAAGGCTATTCATTCGCGCAAAGACTCCTAATCGAGGAGCTGCAAGCGCGAGAGGCGAGCTTCCGCGCCGAATGTGAACATCGCGCTCATGCCGAAGCAAGCCTGCACGTGGAGGTCACGGAGCGCGAGGCCGCGGAAAAACTTGCTCAGAAGCGCGAGGCAATTTTACGCAAGATACTGGAAACCAGTCTCGACCTGATCATCATCAGCCGGCTTCCCGAACTGACCTACCTCTACGCCAACGATCAGTTTCGCGCGATCGGCTACACCTTCGAAGAGATCCGGGGCAAAACACCGGCCGAGTTGAGTATGTTTGCCAGCGCGGAGCAGGGGCAAAAAATGGTCGCGCTCGCGCTCGAACACGGACGCGTGAGCAACTTCGAACTGGACGTGGTGACCAAGGCCGGAAAGATCGTTCCCTACCAGGTCTCCGCAGTGGTGTCGGAGATCGATGGTGAGATGTGCCTGGTCTCAATGTCGCGCGACATCACCCAGCGCAAACAGATGGAGCACGACCTCATCACCGCGCGCGAGGATGCGCTGGCGGCGTCCAGAGCCAAGTCGGAATTCCTCTCCAGCATGTCGCACGAGATCCGCACCCCGATGAACGCGGTCCTGGGGATGGCGGATTTGCTGATCGAGAGCAAGCTTACCACGGAACAACGGCGCTACCTCGACGTGATGGTGGCCAACGGTAACTCGCTGCTCGAATTGATCAACGGCATCCTGGACTTGGCACGTATCGAGAGCGGACGGATGCAAATCGAGAAAACCGAATTCGATCTCGCCGAGCTAATCGATAAAACCATTTCGACTTTTGGCGTGCAGGCGCACAGCAAGGGCCTTGAACTGATCGCGCGTCTCGCCCCAGGCGTGCCGTCGCACGTGGTGGGCGATCCGCTCCGGCTGCGGCAGATTCTCATCAACTTCCTGGGCAATGCGATCAAGTTTACCGAAAACGGCGAGGTGGTACTCGAAGTCGATCGGATCGGCGATTCACGCGATCCCGCGGAGTTACGTTTCACCGTCGCCGACACCGGCATCGGCATCGCGGCGGCCAAGCTCGAAGCGATTTTCTCCTCCTTCACCCAAGCCGATTCCTCGACCACCAGAAAGTACGGCGGCACCGGGCTGGGTCTCGCGATCGCGCAGCGGTTGGTCGCCCTGATGGGCGGGCAAATCTCAGTTGAAAGCGAACTCGGTCGAGGCAGCAAATTCTCATTCACCACGCGACTTGGGCTCACGACCCGGGTGATTTCACCGACCGCGCACGTGGTCCTTAACCTCGATCATTATCGGGTCCTGGTCGTTGACGACAACGACATCAATCGCCTGATCGCGCGCGAGATGATCTCCAACTGCGGGGCCGAGGTGAGCGAGGCCGCGTGCGGCGAAGAAGCGCTCATCGCGATTCGCCAGGCCTCGGATCAGGGCAAACCGTATCGAATCATCCTGCTCGACATGCGGATGCCGGGGATGAGCGGCCTGGAGGTCGCGCAGAAAATCCGTTACGAACATCTGCCCACCGAACCGCTGATCCTGATGCTCTCGTCCGACGATCTGAAGCCACAGCTGTCGCGCCTCAAGGAGCTGGGACTCGACGCCTACCTGGTCAAGCCCATCACGCGGAGGGAACTCTTCGACGCGATCGGGCGGGTCCTTCGAGATGCTAATCGCAACAGTAGTGATGCGCTGCCGAATCACGTTCCGGAGCCGCCTGCTCCTAATGAGCGTTGGGACGAGCGCCCTAAGCCCAAAATTCTGGTGGCCGACGATTCCGCGGATAATCGGTTGCTGATCGGCGCCTACCTGCGTCGGGAACCATGTCAACTCGAGTTCGCGGAGAATGGGCAAATCGCATTCGACAAGTTCAAGTCCAATCAATACGACATGGTTTTCATGGACATTCAGATGCCGGAGATCGACGGGCTGGTGGCAACCCGCCTGATCCGCAAATGGGAATGCGAAAACCACCGCGCCCCAACTCCCATCATCGCACTGACGGCTTCGGCGCTGGAGGAAGATGTGCAGCGCACTCACGCCGCGGGATGCGATCTGCATCTCAGCAAGCCGATCAAGAAGAGCGTCCTGCTTAATACGATCCGGAACGTGATCCTGCTCTCTGCCAAGCCGCCCCAGATCTCCAACGTACCTGAGATTCCGTCCGGGCTCCCATTTATCTGCTAGCTGAGGCGTGGATCGCGTTTAATAATAGATCATCGTCATCGAGATCGCCTGGTCGCCGCCCTTGTAGTCGAAGGCGCATTGAGAGAAGTCGGGCGCCGAAAACCGCGGCTTCACATTGTTGGAAAAACAGTAGCCCTCCTTAGGTATCCCAAGCATGTTCTGGTCAAACTTCCCGTTGCTGTTCTCGTCGTGATAGCAGACCGCCGCATATTTGCCCGGCGGCAATCCAGTGAAATCAATCTCCGCCTTTGCGTTCTTGATCGTTGGCGTCCAGGCATCCTTGAACCACTTGTCCTCATGCTCAGGGAAAGCGGTAGGATCCTTGTCGTTGAAGATGCTGCAATGGACTTTGCCCTGGTCGTTACGAAATCCATCAAGACGGATGTGGAGCACGTTGGATTGATTCCCGGAACCTTGGGCGAATGCCGAGGGGGTCAGCGATATCGCGAGTGCGACAAAAAGGGCGAGAAGCTTTACACGTTGCATCATGGGCAGATCAGTTGTCCTCCACAGAAAAAACAGGGAGAGGCCTCTCGACCCCTCCCGCCCGAAGTTATCCGCATCGATGCGGCGCGGCTAGCTAGTGTAATCGTTGATGACGGTGACGCCGACGTTTTGAAACGTGTTCATCTCCTCGAACACCTTATTGATGCCCGCGAGATTGCAGGTCCCGGTCACCATCTTCTTGGGCGAGATCTTGCCCGCCTCGAGCATTTGCAGCATCGCCGGATAGTGCGACGCCTGCATCCCGAGCGATGCGATGAGCTGTAGCTCCATCGTCACCATCCGATCGATCGGCAACGCGATCTCGCCTTTCTCTGCCGCGGTGGTCAGCCCGATTTGCACGTGACGGCCCTGCTTGCGCAGACTCATGATGGAGTTGCGGCAAGTGGCGGCGATGCCGAGCGCATCAACCGAAACGTGCGCGCCGCCTTTGGTGAGTTCCACCACCGCGGCAACCGCGTCGGTCTTCTTGCCGTTGACGACATGTGTCGCGCCCATGCCTTTGGCAAGTTCGAGCTTGGCCGAATCGAGATCGATGCCGATGACGTTAGCACCCACCGCCGCCGCAACGTTGATCGCCGACAGCCCGATGCCGCCACATCCGTAGACCGCGACCCATTCGCCGGGTTTCACCTGCGCGCGATCGACGATGCCGTGGAACGACGTCATGAAGCGGCAGCCCATCGAGGCCGCCTCGATGAAATCGACATTCTTCGGCAACGCGACGAGGTTCAAGTCGGCAAAAGGAACCGGCACCATCCGGCCGAAGCCGCCGGAGTAGGAGAATCCCGGAGTTAGCGGCGTATCGCATACGTTGGACTGGCCATTGCGGCAGTAGTCGCAAGTGCCGTCGCCCTGGCTGAATGGAACGACCACGCGATCGCCTTTCTTGAATGATTTCACGTCCTTGCCGACTTCCTCGACCACGCCGCATAGCTCGTGACCGAGAACCTGACCCGGCTGCGCCACCAGCCCCATCCAGTGCCAGTCGCCGGACCACGCATGCCAATCGGAGCGGCAGACGCCGTTGGCCTCCACCCGGATCAGCGCGCCATTGGGAGCGCATACGGGATCGGGAACATCCTGCACCACCAGCGGTTTCTTCGTGCCCTGGAATACTGCTGCTTTCATTTCGTTCTCTCCTATTCGCTAGCTCAGGAGCGTTTCTACGGTCTTGGCAAACTCGGCGGGATCCTTGCTGTCGATTTCGACGGCATGCAGATCGGCGCCCGCCTTCTCATGCTCGATGATCCGCTCGCGTGCCCCTTGCACGTCGCCGGCGTACCCGAGCTGTGAGAGCATCTTCGGCGATACTGCCTCGGTACCCGCTTTGGAGCCGCCCGAGTCCCACGCCTGCTTGATGGTGCGGACTTCGTCGCCGAATCCGAAGCGCGTGAGTTGCTCGGAATAGAAGGTGCCCATCCGCGCCGCGTAGAACGCGATGGTGCCGGCCTGGCCCGCCTTCGCGCGCTCGGGGTTCTTCGTGATCACGACGCCGCCGGGGGCCTTGACCTCGACCGATTTGGGATCGCGTCCGGCAGCTTTCGCAATCGCCTGGAATTCCGAAATCGCTCGGCCCAAGCCCGACACCGGAATCATCACCGGCAGCCATCCATCGGCCTTCTGCGCGGTGAACTCGACGCTCTTCTGATTGAGCGACGCAATGAAAATCGGAATGTGCTTGCGCACTGGCTCGAAGCGTATCGTGAATCCGCGCGAGAGCTTGAACAGCTTGCCGTTATAGTTCAGCGGCGTGCCGGCCATGATCATATTGATGATGTCGACGTACTCCTTCATCCGCGTCAGCGGCGGATTGAATTTGACGCCGTGGAAATGCTCGATGACCTGTGGTCCGCTGGTGCCGAGTCCGATGATCATGCGACCGCCCGAAAGCTCGTCGAGCGTGCCGAAGTGCTGCGCGAGCGCGGCGGGGGTTCGCGAATAGATATTTACGATCGAGGTGCCGAGCTTGATTCGCTTGGTGTGCTCTGCGAGTAAAGCCAGAATCGTAAAAGCGTCGTGGCCCCACGCCTCGGCCACCCACATCGAATCGATACCGGCATCATCGGCGATCTTCACGCGATCGATCAGGGCCTTGAGGTCGAGCTTGCCCTGCCAATTGAGTCCCATCGTCAGTTTTCTTGCCATCTTTTATTTTCCCTCGACTCCGCTTCGCTACGCCTCGGGAGCGCCTGCGGCGCGGCGCTTCGCGCCCCCTTCGGGCCTCAATTTAAAAATCGTATCGCTTTATTTTCCCTCGACTCCGCTTCGCTCTTACAACGAGGTGTCCGCCTTCCTTTTCCCTCTCTCTTCAGGGAGAGGGAGGCGCTACTGCGCCGGGCGAGGTCGGGAGCGCCTGCGGCGCGGCGCTTCGCGCCCCCTTCGGGCCTCAATTTAAAAATCGTATCGCTTACGCGATCGCGCGCACCCGCTCGTACCATCGCATGAGATGGGGAAACTCTGCCACCTTCGCGAAGTTGCCGGGATTGAGCGCCAGGAAGAAAAATGGATGGTAGAGCGACGCATCGGCCATCGTGAAATTCTTGCCCAGGAAGAAATCCTGATTCGCCACCTGCCGGTCGATCATCGCGCAATGGGTCTTGAGCGTCTCCAGGCAGGTCGCCTGCTGCTTGCGCATCTGGTCAGTCGTCATCCCAATCAGCTTCTCGCGATTGTCCTTCAGCTTCGCATCGCCTGCCATATCGAGGAGGTCGGGAATCACGAGAAAGAGGATCGACGGGAACAGCATGTTGTCGGCGAACAGATCGATGATGTCGCAGAGCCCGCGCGCATCGGCAGGGATGACCGGACGCTCCGGCACCTTCTTGTCGATCCATCGGATGATGTCAGCGGAGTTCCACACCACCTCGCCATCCCATTCGATGACCGGCACTCGCGTCCATTGACCCTTAGTGAGCGCGAGGAGGTTGGTCTTGTCCTCGAAGTGGCAATCGATGGGGTTCCACTTGATCTGCTTGTAGGTGAGGACGCGGCGCAGTTTTTCGGTGAACGGCGAGATTGGATATTGATAAAGGTTGAGGGTTCCCATGAGCCTCCTGAGTTGATGTGATTCCGAGAGCCTCGCACATCAGGGGCTAGGGTTGAAGCATCAGCGGTTATGCTGAAGCGACCCGCCATCCGGCTGGTATGAGCAGCTATCGACATGTCGTCGATAGCTGCTGAGGTGGCTTTGTTTTTGCGCTTCTCATCTGCGCGCCGGACGGCTCGAGGTCCCTCGCCGACCCTGGGCACCACTTCTCGGCGTTGCCGAGAAGTGGGTTTGTTTCTGCATTCTCGATCCATCCCTTCTCCCGCTCTTTTCTGCGGGAGAAGGTGCCAGGCGCGGTTCTCGCGATGGCTGCGATGCGAGAACCGTGACTGGCGGATGAGAGCCGGTCGCGCGGCGCGACCGGCGGTGGAGCACCATCGATGTTCCCGAACCCCAGCATTCGCCGGACCTTTTTGGCTTCGTTTCGTCACTTTTGGCAATCTTACGCGAATGCGCCGAGTGGGTTTGTTCCTGCACTTTCCATTCGTCGCTGCGTGCCCCCGGGTCCCTCGCCGACCCTGGGCACCACTTCTCGGCGTTGCCGAGAAGTGGGTTTGTTTCTGCATTCTCGATCCATCCCTTCTCCCGCTCTTTTCTGCGAGAGAAGGTGCCAGGCGCGGTTCTCGCGATGGCTGCGATGCGAGAACCGTGACTGGCAGATGAGAGCCGGTCGCGCGGCGCGACCGGTGGTGGAGCACCACTCGCCTCGATAAAAACCCAGCATTTCCCGGGATAAAGTGGCTTTGTTTTTGCGCATTCGCATCTAGCTCGCATCGGTCCGAAACTAATGCGGCGCCCGTTCGGGCGCCGCATTTCCATGCTAGCACATTTCAGCTCGGGCGTCCTTAGTTAATGCCAGCGCGACACCTTGAGGTTGACCGTGACATCATCCTTGATGAGCTGGCGGATGTGGCAGCCGCGCTCCGCGACCTCGATCAGGCGATGCAGCTTATCGTCGTCCTCGGGGCTTTCAACCTTAAGCTCTACTTCAATTTCCTTGACGTGACCTTTTTCGTTCGAGCGCGCGATCACAGATGCGCGACCGACATCGAGCTTGCGCACTCGCGCCGCGACCCGCAGCGACATCAGCAGGCATGAGCCCAAAGCGCCGAGGAAGGTGGTGACTGGATCGGGACCGGAAGCGTCTTCCGCAGACGAGTTCCAGACCATCGGACCGTGCGAGATGCGGGTGCGAAGACTGTCGCCGATCGCTTCGACGACGACCTCGCGCGGCCTGGCTGGTGCCGCCTCGGCAGCTTTCACGGCACCGGCAAAATCGGCGACCTCAAGTATCGCCTTAATTTTGGTGGTGAAGCGCGAAGCGGTTGCACCGTCGATTCCACGATGGTCATAGGCGATCGCGATCTGCATCGAAGGCCGCACTTCGGGGCGGCCGTCAACGGCGAGGACCTCGTCGCGGATCGTGCCAACGAACATCAGCGCGACCTGCGGGGCGAAAATCACCGGCGTACCGTTCTCGACTCCATACGCACCCAAGTTCGAGACCGTGAAGGTCGCGCCTTCCAAATCGGTCGGACGAAGCCGGCGATTGCGCGCGCGCTCCGCGACCTCGGCCACTCGCGCGCTCAGCGCCGCGAGGTCGAGGCGGTCGGCCTCGTGGATGACGGGAACGATGAGACCCTCGGGCGTGTCGACCGCGACGCCCAGATTGACGCTATCGAAGATCAGCATCTCGCCGTTTTCATAATTGGCGTTGACGCGCGGATTTTCCTTCAGCGCCCGTACGGTCGCCGCGAGGATCAAATCGGTGATGCCGACCTTCGCGCCACCGTCGTTGATCGATTTGCGCGCGGCGATCGCGCGGCTCATGTCGACGCGCACCATTTGGACGAAGTGCGGAATCGCGTTCCAGCTCGCGGTCAGATTGCGCGCGCCAATCGCCTGGATGCGGGTCAGTTTCTCGCGCCGCGAAGGCGTCATCGCACCATCGCCCTGGCTGTGCGCCATCCCCGCAGATGCCGAGGCGCCCGGCTCCGCCGCGCGCTTCACGTCATCCTCGGTGACCATGCCGTCGGCGCCGGTCCCAACGATGCTCACGAGGTCGACCCCGCGCTCGGCCGCCATCCGCTTCGCGCGCGGCGAGGCGATCACTCGCTTCGATGCGCCGCGTTGCGGCGCCGATTCCACCTTCGATGCCGAAGGAACCGTCGAAGCCGCAACATGACCTGCCGAAGTCGCGACACCGTCGAACTCCGACGGGACTGCTTCGCCCTCGGCGGTGATGACGCCGAGTGCGCCACCGACGGGAACGACGAGACCCTCGGCGGCGATGAGTTTCGCAAACACACCGGCAGTGGGCGCTTCGACTTCGACCTGCGCCTTGTCGGTCTCGACGGTGAGGATCGATTCGCCCTCGCGAATTTTCTCGCCGGGCTGTTTATGCCATTGGATCACGGTGCCCTCGGTCATGGTGTGACCGAGTTTGGGCATCTGAATTACGAATGCCATGATTAAGTGACGCTACTTCAGGATCTCCCTGCAGGCCTGGTAGATTTTTTCTTCATTCGGTATGACGAACTGCTCGAGGTTGGCGCCGGTCGGCACCGGGACATCGGGCATCGCAACTCGCTTCATCGGCGCATCGAGATATTCCAGCGCTTCTTCCAGCAGCATCGCGCCGATCTCCGCGCCGATGCCGAGGGTCTTGTAACTTTCCTCCGCGACGACGATCTTGCCGGTCTTTTTAACCGAATCGAAAATCGCCGCGCGATCGAATGGCACCAGCGAGCGAGGATCGATCACCTCGACGTTGTGGCCGTCCTTGGCAAGGCGCTCGGCGGCTCTCAATGCCTTCGGAACCATATTGGAGATGGCCACCAGGGTGAGCGCGTCGCCCTCGCGGCGAATCGCGGCCTTGCCAAGCGGCACCAGATGATCGCCGCCCTCGGGAACCTCGCCCTTGGTCGCGTACAAAAGTTTATGCTCGAAAAACAGCACCGGGTTATCGTCGCGAATCGCGCTCTTGAGCAGACCCTTCGCATCCGCAGGCGTCGAGGGCGAAACGATCTTCAGCCCGGGCGCGTGCATGAAGAACGCCTCGGGACATTGGCCATGCTCGGGACCCACGCCCGCCGCACCCGACGGACATCGGATGACGAGCGGAATGGTGTACGCGCCGCCGTGCCCATAGCGCCACATGCCGGCCTTCAGCACCACCTCGTCGCAGGCGGTGAAAAGAAAATCGGCGAATTGCAGCTCGACCACCGGCCGCAGCCCGGTCATCGCCGCGCCGACGCCGGCGCCGACCAGCGCATTTTCGGAAATCGGCGTGTCAAACACGCGGTTGTCGCCGAACTCCTCCTTGAGGCCGGCGGTGAGGCGGAAGATGCCGCCGAAATTCGCCACATCCTCGCCATATAAGATGACCGACTTGTCGCGCCGCATTTCTTCGGCGAGGCCCTCGTTGATCGCCTGGGCGTAAGTAATGGTTCGCATTGCTATGACACCGTGTTAGCGAAGACGTCCTCGAGCGCGGTCTCCGGCTTGGGAAACGGCTGCGCACGCATGAACTCGCAGGCCTTGTCGATCTGCGCCTTGGCATCCGCTTCGATCTCGGCCTTGAGCGAGTCGGTGAGGATTTTCGCTTCCGTCAGCTTCAGCTCGTAGCGCGGCAGCGGGTCCTTGCGCCATCGCATCTCGACTTCCTCGCGCGAGCGATAACTCTCAGGATCGCCAATCCAGTGGCCCCACAGACGATACGTCTTGGCCTCGACGATCGACGGACCTTCGCCCGAACGCGCGCGCTTCACCGCCGCACCGACCGCGTCATAGACCGCCTCGGGATCGTTCCCATCGACGATTACACCCGGGATGTCGTAGCCCTTCGCACGCGAGGCGATATCCTTGCACGCGGTGGAGCGCTCGGTCGGCATCGAAACCGCCCAGCCGTTGTTTTCGCATAAAAAGACCACCGGCAGTTTGCGCACCGCGCAAAAATTGACACTCTCATGGAAGGTCCCGCGATTCGAGGTCCCGTCGCCGAAGAAGCACAGCACCACCTTGTCTTCGCCCTTCACCTTGATCGACAAGCCGGCGCCGGTCGCGATGGTGAAGCATCCGCCAAGCGTGCCGCTCTCGCCGAGCACACCGAGCTTCGGGTAGACCACGCGCATCACGCCGCCCTTACCGCGATTGGTACCACCCTCGCGGCATGCGAGGTCGCACAGCACCTTCTCCAGCGGGATGCCGCGCGCGACCCAGTAGGCCACGCCGCGATGCGCATATAAGAGGTAGTCGTCGTTGCGAAGCGTCGCGATGGCGGCGACCTGCAGCGCCTCCTGGCCGACGCCCGGATGCATGAAGCCTCCGACCTGGCCGGCCTTGATGAGTTCCGCCACGCGCTCTTCGAGCCGCCGGCTCAATACGATTTTGCGATAAATATCGAGCTGGAGTTTCTGATCCATATTGCCTCCAAACACGTCCCCTTCGATGCTTCGCAAGCTAGCCGAGATGCTGGGGGTTCTACAAACCGCCAGTGGTCGCAATTGGCTAAATGACTTCGCTTCCGTTTCCGGTGGTTTAGTTCTATGAAGGATCTTCTCCGATGAGGTGAGCCATGAGCGCCAACCAATCCGTATCCACCTACAAAGTAACTGTTCAGCGCCATGTGCCGATGCGCACGCGCGACGGCATCACGCTTTACGCCGACGTCTATCGGCCTGACGCGCCGGGAAAATTCCCGGTCCTCGTGTTGCGCACTCCCTACGACAAGAGCCAAGACCTCGCGCTCACCGAAAAGGATTATTTTCCGCCTCGCGGTTACGTGCTGGTGGTGCAGGACACGCGCGGCCGCTTCAGCTCCGAGGGCGAGTTCTATCCGTTCATCCACGAGGCGCTCGACGGCTACGACACCATCGAATGGGCCGCGACGCTGCCATGGTCCAGTGGCGTCGTCGGCACCGTCGGGCAGTCTTATCTCGGGCTGGTGCAGTACTATGCCGCGCCGACTCGCCCACCGCACCTGAAAGCGATGTGCCCGGTCTCCGGGCCAGTGACGTATTTCCAGAACTGCGTCTATCGGCGCGGCGTTTTCGAGCTCGGATGGATGCTGACCTACTTCACCTTCATGGCGCGCAACACGCTGGCGCGCAAGGGAATTTACGATCAGGAAGGAAAAATCCTCGACAGCTTCATCGCGCGTCCCGAGATTCCGATCTCGCCGCTCAAGGCCGAGGAATTTCGTCATTTGCCGATCTCCGATTGGGCCGAGCGCCTCGGCAAGGGCGCGCCCTACTTCGCCGATTACCTCAAGCATTGGAAGGATGACGGCTACTGGGGCGAGACCGATTTGCGCAATCGATGCGCTGCTGTCGCCGCTCCAGCGCTCCACGTCGGCTCGTGGTACGACGCGTTTCAGTACGACACGCTGGCGATGTACACCGCGATGCGCGACAACGCCGCGACTCCGGAAGCGCGGCGCGGGCAGAAGCTTATCATGGGCCCGTGGGCGCATCTGATGCCGTATGCGATCCCGACCTCGCGCGGAACCGGCGACATCGATTTCGGCGCCGATGCCAGGATCGAACTCCACGCGATCCAACTGCGATGGTTCGATCAACATCTGAAGGGACTCGCGACCGGTATCCTCGAAGAGCCGCCGGTGCGTCTATTCGTGATGGGCGAGAATCGATGGCGCGACGAATCGGAATGGCCGCTCAAACGAACCAGTTACACCAAGGTCTTCCTGCATAGCCGTGGTGGCGCGAATTCATCCAGCGGTGACGGTTCGCTTTCGCTCGCGGCGCCTAATTCGGACGAGGCCGCCGACAACTACATCTATGACCCCGCCGATCCGGTTCCGACTCGCGGTGGCACCACTCTGGGTCTAGCTCCTGGTGTCTACGATCAAAGTGAAATTGAGAAGCGTAAGGACGTCCTGGTTTATACGGGCGAACCGCTCGCCGAACCGATGGAAATCACCGGACCGGTTTTGATGAAGCTCTTCGCTGCGTCATCGGCGCCTGACACCGATTTCATGGCAAAACTGATCGATCTGCGTCCCGACGGCTACGCGCACAACCTCGCCGAGGGCGTGGTGCGCGCGCGCTTCCGCGATTCACTGTCGGATCCATCGCCGATCACGCCCGGCAAGACCTACGAGTACAGCATCGATATGTGGGCGACCAGCCACGTCTTCAAGCGCGGCCATCGAGTGCGGCTGGAAATCACCTCGAGTAATTTCCCGCGCTACGATCGCAGTCCCAATACGGGTCACGATTTCGGCATCGATAGCGACTCCGAGTTGCGGACCGCGCACCAGACGATTTTCCATACGCCGACGAGCGCATCACATCTGATATTGCCGGTGATCCCGCGCTGAGGCCTACGGGGATGCTCCTCGACTTGAGTCATATCGGGCAAATCGCACTTCCGGTTAGCGATGTCGATCGGGCGGAGAAGTTCTTCGCCGAGGTGATGGGATTTCGCAAGCTCTTTCGCTTCGGTGACTTGAGCTTTTTCGATTGCGCCGGAGTTCGCCTGCTGCTGGAGAAAGCCGGCAGCGAAGAGGACGCGCGCAAGAGCTCCATCATCTACTTCCGATGCGCCGACATCGCGCTCGCGGTTCGCGAACTCAAAATACGCGGCGTCCGCTTCCACCATCTGCCGCGTCTCATCGCAGCGATGGACGACCATGATCTGTTCATGGCGTTTTTTACCGACCCCGATGGACACGTTCTCGCGCTGATGCAGGAGGCGCCCAAGGGCTACACCCCGCCGCCCGAGCCCGCCGCTTCATAGGTCCTCGGCGCTTTGCGGAACACTATCTCGAGCGTCATGACAACGCCGGCCGCGGGAAACGCGATCGAGCATCGTGCGATCGTGTGGTTCGTCGGGTTGGCTTTCGCGCCAACGTGGATGCTCTGGACCGCGCTGTGGCTGATGCAGGTGAACCCGACCGAGACTCTCCGCTTCGCCCTCTTTGGCACTCTCGGCATGTACTTTCCCGGCGTCGCGGCACTTGTTGCGGGACGCTTCGTGCTCGGTGAGGGCTTGCACGACACCACGCTCCTGCGCCTCGGTCACCGACGCTACTACCTATGGGCATGGATGCTGTTTCCGCTGCTGATATTTGCCTGCCTGGTTCTCGATATCGGAACCGGGGCCGCGCGATGGGATCCCACGTTCAGCCAGTTGAGTACGCGGTTCAGTGCGGCGGGGGCGACGGCGCCATCGGACCTGCGCTATTTCGCAATCGGAAATTTGATGGTCGAGTTACTGGCCGGTCCGGCGATGCATGCAATAACCACCATCGGCGAGGAACTCGGTTGGCGAGATTTTCTTTTGCGCCACCTAATCCGCAGCGGCTTTCGCCAACGGCCAGCGCTCTTGATCACCGGCATCGTCTGGGGTCTCTGGCATATTCCAGTGATCCTGCTCGAACTGGAATATGTCGGACACCCGTTTCTCGGAATCCCGATGTTTGTCGTCTACGCGATCCTGGCCGGCATCATCATAGGATGGCTTTATCTGGCGTCGGGCAGCGTGTGGGTCGCCGCCATCGCGCACGGCTCGCTCAATGCAGTCCAGCGCGCAGCTCTGGTCTTTATTGTGGGCTATGATGGACTTATCGCCGGAGGCCTCGGGAGCATTCTCGGATGGATTCCCCTCGCGGCATTCATCGCGTGGCTAGCGTTTAGTGGCCGTCTTCCCGCCGATGATCAATACCACCAAAAACCATTGCACTAGCGTTTCGCCTACGCCGCAAGGATGCTGTCGATCGAGGCGTGCTGAAATCTTCACGGAGGCTGGTCGATGAACCCGCGGAGGCTACTGACTGTAGTATTTCTCGCAATTTTGGTGGATGGGCCGATTTCCTCGGACGCGCATGCCATGGGTGGCATGGGAATGGGCATGGGAGGCGGAGGCAGTGCGAACCCGGGCGGCATGTATACGGGTGACACGAGTGGTAACCTCGGCGGCTCGGGAACCGGAGCGGTTAGCGGGATGGGCAAGCATATGGATATGGGCCCGCATATGACGATGACCACGATGCGCGCCGCCACACCTGCCGACACGGCCCGCGCTCAACAGATCATTCTAGTCATGCGAGAGCAGCTCGTGAGGTATCATGATTACAAGGTCGCGGAGTCCGACGGCTACCTTCCCTATATGGAGACCGTGCCACAGGACGTCTATCACTTCACTAACAAGCCGCAGACGCAGGCCGAATACCTGGGCGATGTCGACCTCAAGCATCCGGGCTCACTACTGTATGAAAAGAAATCCGTAGGCGGATATCAGCTGGTCGGGGCAATGTATTCCGCGCCACCCAACTACACTCCGGACCAGCTCGACAAACTAATTCCACTCGGTGTGGCGCGATGGCATGCGCACACCAACATCTGCCTGCCCGCCGGAATCAGCGAAGAGGATGTGATGGACGGAAGAATCACCCCCCATCTGAACGCGGCGACGGTTGGGGAGGGGCGGCACTCCGATCCGCGCTTTGGCTATTTCGTGGATCCGCGTTTCGGCTTCATGGGCACTATCGCGGAGGCCGGCGAATGCACCGCGGCAGGCGGCAACTTTCATCCGCAGATTTTCGGCTGGATGGTGCACGTCTATCCGTTCGCGGGCACTGACGATCTGAAGGTGGCCTTCGGCATGGACGCGCCATAGCGGGTGCCACTAGTTCGGCGTAATCCGATAGGCGCAGCGGCGCGCGCCCGCGAGGATGTGATCGGTGCGCTCGACGGCGACCTCATTGCCCAGCACCGAAGAAAACAACACCAGCTCCTCGCGACACAGCCCCTGGCATTCGCTCGCCGCGGCGCAGATGGGACAATGATTCTCAGTTAGCAGAAACGATCCGTCGCGCTGGCGCGACGCTTCCGCCATGTAGCCCTGCTCGGCGCGGATTTTGGCGAGCGCGTTGACGCGCGCCTCGAGTGATTTGCCGGCAGCGCGCATCCGCTCACCGTAGGTCTTGATCTGGAGGCGGGTGCGCTCGGTCATCAAACGCTCGATGCCACGCTCACCAAATGTCGCGCGAATGATCGCCAGCATCTCGACGGTCAGTTCCGCATGGGAATCGGGAAATCGCGCCTGCGCTTTCTCCGTGATGCGCCAGATCCGCGCGGGACGTCCCACTTTGCGGCGTTCATCCTGGTAGGTAACCAGCCCGCCGTCGCGCAAAGTATAGAGGTGCTGGCGGATCGCCATCGCGGTAACACCCAGCCGCTTCGCGATCTGCGCGGCTGGCTGCGGTCCCTTGGTTTTCAGATGCAGCAGAATACGATCGGCGGAACGGTCGGCTTCCATGCGAACCATTTTAACTCAAGCGTTTTGTTACGCAAGACTTTTCTTGACATAGTTAGTAAAGAGAGTACTTTCGCAATAGTGTCGGCTCGATTCGCTGAATGAAGGAAATTCGGCGTAGAAGGAGGACCGTCATGGCCGCATCAGTCGAAACCGTGTCCGGTTGGATTCCCGCCGCATCGCTCGCCGAGCTCGAACGCAAGGGCCGCCTGACCGCGAAGGTCGCTGATCAGGTAGTGGTGATGTTCTATACCGATGGGGAAGTTTTCGCGGTCGACAATCGGTGCCCGCATATGGGCTTCCCGCTCGATCGCGGCAGCGTCAAGGATTGCATCCTCACTTGTCACTGGCATCACGCGCGCTTCGACCTCAAGACCGGCGGCACCTTTGACCAATGGGCTGACGACGTGCGCGCGTTCCCGACCAAAATCGAAGCGGGCCAGGTGCTGGTCGATGTGCGCGCGCCGCGCGACCGCCGCCGCCATCACTTGAACCGGTTACGCGACGGGCTGGAGCGCGATATCCCGCTCGTGATCGCCAAAGCGATACTGCCGCTTGCATCGGATGAACGCGACGCGATCGAGGCATTTCGGGTTGCGCTCGAATTCGGCGCGCGTCATCGCGTCGCTGGATGGGGAAGCGGACTGACGACTCTGACGTGCCTGGCGAATCTGTCGAAACACCTCGACGCCGAGGATCGGCCGCGCGCGCTGTTCCATGGAATCAGCGAGGTCGCATCCGATTGCGACGGGCAGCCGCCGCGATTCCCGGTGCGTCCGCTTCCCGGCGGCGCCACCGATGCCGCGCAACTCAAGCGATGGTTCCGGCAGTTCATCGAGGTGCGCGACTCGGAAGGCGCCGAACGATGCATCGCCTCGGCCGTGCACGCAGGGCGCGATCGCGCGGCGCTCGCCGACATGCTTTTCGCAGCGGCGACCGATCATCGCTACCTCACCATCGGTCACGCGCTCGATTTCACCAACAAGGCGCTCGAGGCGCTCGACCTCGCCGGATGGGATCTCGCGGAGCCGGTCCTCACCAGCCTCGCGCCGGTGTTGAGCAGTGGGGATCGGATGGAGGAACGCAATTCATGGCGCAGTCCGATCGATCTGGTGCGAATACTGGAACGCAGCTTCGAGGAGCTGCCCGCCGCGCTCGAAGCTGCAAGGAAAGTTTCACCAGGCCGCCCGGATAGCGCGAATCTGATTCCAATACTGTTCGGCGACGATCCCGAAGCAATCGCCGCAACGCTGCTTACTTCGATTCGCGAGGGCACGCGTCCTGTCGATCTCGCGGCGGTGGTTGTATACGCGGCGGCGCTGCGCATCGCGCAATTCCCGACCAGCAACGAATTCGGCGACTGGGACACCGCGCATCATGGTTTCACCTTCGCGAATGCAGTGCAGCGCGGACTGATGCGGGTGAACTCGCATGAATTGGTGCGTGGGATCTTCGATGCTGCGATGAGCGTCTATCTCAATCGGTTTCTGAATGTTCCAGCGACCAAGCCTCCGGAGATCGTCAGCAATGGAGACCGCCCAAGCGATGTGTTGCGCGAATTGCCCCTGCTGTTCGACCGGCAACAGCAAGTCAATCATGCCGCCTCGACGGTGGCGAAGTATTGCGGCGCAGGCGCCGATCCGGCGCCACTGCTAGCGGCGCTGGGTCGAATGCTGCTGCGCGAGGATCGCGACTTCCACAGCATCCAGAGCATGGAGGCCGCTTTCCCGATTGCGATTTCAGCGGGCGATGCGAATGTCGCGAACCATTTCATGATCGCGACCGCGCGCTATCTCGCCGCGCATGCGCCGACGGTGCGCGCGCAGGGACAAACCTTCCGCATCGCCGAGCGGCTTTATCGCGGCGAGCACGTGTTCGACGAGGTGTGACATGAATCACGACTACGATGCGATCGATGAAGCCTACGCGATTTTCACGCGCACCGGCCCGGAGTTCGGCGGCGGGTTGTCGAATCATGGTCCGATGGCGGCCGAGGCGATCGCGGCAATGCACAGGCCGGACGCCCTCGTGAACTGGGCGAACCGTTATGCCAAGCGCCTGGAGCCGCATCCTTCGGCGTCGGCGAAAATCTCCGAAGCTGATTGGCGCGAAGCGCTGGGAAAGGAAAAGCGCGTCGGTGATTGGATCGTATTCTTCGACGAAACGCTGAAGGAAGCGCCCTGGCGCGAGGCTCTCGACAAATGGGTGGCACGACTCGCGCCCGGAATTGCCGCCGCGGCTTTCCATGGAGTCCTTCGTACCGCGCACGCGGCACGTGCGCTAGGCGATCGCGAAAACGCGGTGCGCACTCACGAACTCGCCGAGGGCCTCGGCTACTGGGCGGCCACCTATCAACCACTGCCCGGCTCGCTGGCTGGACCACAGGACGCTTTACCCTCGCGCGCGATCGAATCGGTCAAGCGGCTGCCGCTGGAGCGTCGCAAAATCGGCGGCTTCCTCACCGATGGCCTCGCGGCGCTGGCGACCTTCAAGCCTTTCAGCGGTGTCGTTTCAATGGTCGATACGCGCGGCGATCTTTCCGCGTTGCTCTCCGATCTCACTGAAACCTTCGCGCACGTTTATGTGAACAATGCGATCGGGATCGGCGGCGTGATCGCGTTCATTCACTGTGTCACCGGCTCGCGCGCGGTGCGCAACCTGTCGCCCTATATAGATGATGCAACAGCGCGCGCGGCGGCGCGGTACGCATGGCAGGCTTCCGCGGGATTGTACGCGGCCTTCGGAACGCAGTTGCGGTCGCATGAACCCCCGGCGGCACCCAAATTCGGCATCGAAGAATTGATCGATCGTGCGATCGCCAATGCCGATGAGCATGCGATCAAATTCAGCGAAGCGTGCATCCACGAATATGCGTTGAATCCGAAGCCGGTCTACCTCGCCGCGGCCGCGCATGCGATCGAAGCTCTCCCGCCATTCAAGTAGCGACGCTCACTTCGGCGGAGGCGGATCGAGCACCATCTGGGTCTGCGTCACGATGCCGATCAGCTTTCCCTGCTCCGAGGTGATGCGCGTCTGCCACACCATGGTGCGCTTGCCGCGATGAATCGCCGAACAGTCGGCTGTCACCCTCGTTCCGACCGGCGCCGGCGCGAGGAAGTTGGTCTTCGATTCGATAGTGGTCGTGCCCTGCCCCTCGCGCAGATTCAGAAACGTCGCGCAGGCGCCGAGGGTGTCCGCGAATGCCATCAGCGCGCCGCCATGCAGCACCGCGGGATTGGTGCATAACTCGGGTCGCACCACCATCTCGGCGGTGACGCGCTCGGGCGCCGCGCTGACAATCCGGATTCCGAGCAATTCCGCAAACGGCAGCCGCGTCGCTTCCAGCTTCTGTAGATCACTCATAGTCGGGCTATTTCCGCGCAGCGCACGCCGCGTTGTCAACCGTCAATGGTCTTGCAATGATGATGCGCAACATTCCCGGTCAGGGAGATTCCCAATCGAGGAGCACGCACAGATGCAGAAGCCAATCATCTCGGCCGATTCACACATCACGGAGCCGCCCGGCACTTACGTCGATCGCTGCGATCGCAAATTCCGCGATCGCGCGCCCCATATGGTTCGCGACCCGAAGATGGGCGACATGTTCGTGATCGACGGGATGGAGCGCCCGGTGCCGATGGGCTTGCTCGCCGCGGCGGGCAAAGCGGCCAAGGAGCTGGCGGTCAGCGGGGTAAAGTTCGAGGACATGCATCGCGGAGGATGGGATCCGGATGCGCGAATGGAGGACCAGGAGCGTGATGGCGTCGCCGCGGAAGTTATCTATCCCACCGTCGGAATGCTGCTCTGCAATCATCCGGACTTCGACTACAAGAAGGCGTGTTTCGATGCGTACAATTTGTGGATCGCGGAATACTGCTCGGCGCATCCGGATCGACTGATCGGAACCGGTCAAACCGCGATGCGCTCGGTCGAAGAAGGCATCGCCGATTTGCGCAAGATCAAGGAGCTCGGACTCAAGGGCGTCATGATGCCGGGCAATCCGGCGCTCGCCGACTATCATGATCCGATCTACGATCCGTTTTATCAGGCCTCGATCGATCTCGAACTGCCGCTCAGCTTCCACATTCTGACCAGCAAGGCCGACAGCTTCACCGCACGCGGTCCGCGACTGAACAACTTCCTCGGCATCATTCGCGGATGCCAGGACATCATCGGCACCTTTATTTTCGGCGGCGTGTTTGAGCGTCATCCGAAACTCAAGCTGGTGTGCGTCGAGGCCGACGCCGGGTGGGTGCCGCATTACATGTATCGGATGGATCACGCTTACGATCGACATCGCTACTGGATGACCGGCACCCAGCTCTCGAAGATGCCGAGCGAATATTTTCGCGAGAACGTTTACACCACGTTCCAGGACGACTGGGTCGCGTTTCAGATGAAGGACATGTGCAACATCCGGCGCCTGATGTGGGCCAATGACTTCCCGCATAGCGACTCGACCTGGCCGTGGTCGCAGGAGGTCCTCGCGAAGCACACCAAAAACCTGAGTGAGACCGAGAAGAACTACATCCTGCACGATAACGCCGCGGAGCTATATCATCTGAATTGATCGGCGCAGCGCATTTCGACTGACGAAGACCGCCGCATCCGATGTGGCGGTCTTTTTTCATGGTGCGCGACGGATTTAGGCCCCGTCGCGCGACTAATCAATGCGAACATCTCCGAGACCGGTTCGCGATCGCATATGCTGCAGGGTGAGCGCAAGCTGTCCGTACCGGACTACCAGGTGAGCGACGACGATACCTCACTGCGGGAACGATTGCGTCGCGGTGATCCCGCGGCCGCGCGCGAGTTTTACGATCTTTACTCGATGCGGATCCATCGCTTCATTCTGCACGCGCTCGGACCCGGCAATAACGCCGACGCCGACGACATTTTGCAGGATACCTTCATGGCGCTGGCCGAGGCGCTGCCATTTTTTCGCGGCCAAAGTTCGCTATTTACCTTCGCCTGCGCCATCGCGCATCGCAAAACCGTGTCGTTCGTTCGCAACCGCGCGCGGCGCGGCGAGCTGATCCGCGATCATACGGCAGAAGTAGTGCGGCTCATCATTGAGCCGCCGCCCGATCAGGATTTGAAGAATGCGCTCGCATCGTTGTCCTCGGAATATCGCGAAGTCCTGGTTCTCAAATACCTGGAAGAAATGACGGTGAGCGAAATCGCCGGCGTCCTTTCAATGAGTGAACATGCGGTGGAATCGCGGCTCGCGCGGGCGCGCAAAGCTTTGACCAGGGCCCTCGACTAGACGGGAACAGAAAATGAAAGCCCAAAATTCCGAAGCCGAAATCTCGCGACGCCTTAAGGGACTCGCGCAGGCGAAAGCGCTCCCCCAGCGCGACCTCGCAGCGCGATTCGCCGCGCGGCTGAGCGAAGTCGCATCGCGTCCCGATGTGGTGCCGATTCGTCTGTGCGGCGAAAAGCTCGACGCGCGCGCGGGCGGAACGCTGCTCGCCGCCGCGGTCAAAACCGGCGTCCGCGTGATGCACGCGTGCGGCGCGCAAACGCTATGCGCAACCTGCCGGGTCAAGGTCACCGACGGCGCCGACAACCTCACGCCGATGAGCCTCAAAGAGAAACTCTCGCTGCGTTACCATCTGTCGGTTAGTCCGCGCGTCCGGCTTGCCTGTCAGGCGCGGGTGCTCGGCCCGGTCCAGGCCGATGCGGTGTTCCCGCTGTGCGGCACGCTCCCCGGAGAAAGCTGACATGGCGTGGCCCTTTAGACTTCGTGCGACGAGTTTTGCGATCGTCATGGGCGTAGTGCTGATGGAATCCGCGCTGGTGTTGCTTCCGATTGGGATCGCGCTGTGCCTTTTTGCCGGCATGCAAGCGGAACGGGTGTTTCGCAATCTGGCGATGGTGGCATTCGCGGTTGCGCTCGCGACCGCAATTCACGGCGACCTCGGAAGACAAGGCTACCGAAAGTGGTGGAAGCTACGCGCATGACGCAACCGCGGTGGATAAAACTTCTGGTCTGGGTCCTGGGCGCGATGTCGCTGATCAACGGCATCGAAATGTTTTTTGCGCCATCAATTTGGTTCTTCCGCCTGGTGCCGGGAGTACCCGAGACCGGTCCTTTCAACGCGCATCTGGTTGCCGACAGCGGAACGTTTTTCATCGCAGTGGGAGTTGGGTTAGTGATCGCCGGCTTCGATCCAGGGCGCCATGTTACAGCGGTGATCGTCGCGGCGATCGCCAACCTGTTTCATTCGATACTTCACATCTATTCGCATGAAACAGGCTTGCTCTCGCTCGATCACCTCGGGACCGAGGTCGTCGGCATCTATCTTCCGACACTGCTCCTGATCGCGATCGCAATCCATCTTATGCGAAGTCCAGCGCCGCGCGGCATCGGAGCGACCGCGCACGCCGCCTAAAAAGGAGCAATGACCATGCGCATCCGCCCTCTCGAAAAAAACCAGGCGAGTTTTTCCGCACGGCTGCTTTTTTCCGCAGTCAAGCGGCAGGTTGGGAAAGTGCTGACGCCACTCAAAGTGCAAGCGCATCGCCCCGGCATCATGTGGGGCTTCGCGGTGGCCGGAATGGCAGTGGAATTTTCCAAGGGCGCGGACAAAATCGTCAAGCGGCTGGTGACGATACGGACTGCGCAAATCGTCGGCTGTCCCTTTTGAATTGATATCAACTCTGCCGTTGGCAGACAGGACGGAATCAGCTTCGAAAAAATCGCGGAGCTGGAGAGCTTCGAGACCAGCGCTCTTTTCAGCGACGCCGAGAAGGCCGCGCTGCGAATGGCCGAGGCGATGTGCGAGCGGAGCGTCACCGTGCCGGACGCCGTCTTCGAGGAGGTGCGGCGTCACTTCGATGAGAAGGCGATCGTGGAGTTGGTGTCGATGATCGCGCTGGAGAACATGCGGGCGCGGTTCAACCGCGCGCTGGAGATTCCGAGCGATGGGTTGTGCCCTCTTCCGGCGAATCATCCGGCGGTGCGAGGCGCAGACCTAACCCCTAACCGCTTCCCTTGAGGGAAGGGGAACCAGACAACTCAACTACTATCGTCGGAATTTGCGGAAGTCGGGTTTGCGCTTTTCGAGGAATGCATTTTTCCCTTCCAGCGCCTCCTCGGTCTCGTAGTAGAGAGAAAGCCCGCGCAACGCCACCGCGCCGATGCCGCGGATCTCCTCGCTCGGCGCGTTGAACGATGCCTTCGCCAGCTTGATCGCGGTCGGACTCATCGCGGCGATTTTCTTTCCCCACACCAGCGCCTCGGTCATCAAATCGGCCGCAGGCACCACCTTGTTGACGAGCCCCATATCCTTGGCCTCGGCCGCGGTGAACTGCTCGCATAGATACCACATCTCGCGCGCCTTCTTTTCGCCGACGATGCGCGCCAGGTACATCGTGCCGAAGCCCGGATCGACGCTGCCAACCTTGGGCCCGACTTGACCGAATTTCGCAGTCTCGGACGCAATCGTAAGATCGCAAATTACGTGGAGCACATGGCCGCCGCCGATCGCGTAGCCGTTGACCGCGGCGATGACGGGCTTAGGAACGTCGCGGATGATGCTGTGCAGATCCTCGATATCGAGGCCGAGGTCCGAGCGCACCGGATTGCCCTTGTAGCCACCCTCCTCGCGAGTCGACTGATCGCCGCCAGTGCAGAATGCGCGCTCGCCGGCCCCGGTGAGAATGACCGCGCCGACCGAGCGATCGGCCCACGCGAGCCTGAAAGCTTCGACCAGTTCGTCGACCGTCTGCGAACGGAATGCGTTCAAGACCTGAGGGCGGTTGATGGTGATGATCGCAACCCCATCCTCGCTGCGGTAAAGAATGTCGCCGAAATCCATGGTCTCTCCTGATGTGGCCCTGCAAAAATAAATCCTCGCAACACTAGCGCAGGGCTTCTGGTTCGACTAATGGACCAGAGTGACCCGAGGCGGCTGCGCGGTTCAGAAAGCATTTTCCCCGGTTCGTAAATGCCTGATAGGATTGCGCAATTGCGAGATTCGGGCTTGCCGCCGATCTCCATTCACAACCGACCGTGAAAGATAAATTCTTGAAGCATCCGCGTCCTTCGCGCAGCTGGAGAACCATGTTCCACCGCCGCCGCGAACATTTTGGTTTCGGATCGCTGGCGATCGCGCTCGCCGCGACACTTTCGGTCCTCGGATGCCATGGCGGCGAAGCGGGTCCCGGAATGGGCGGACGCGGACCGGTCCCGGTCCTGGTCGCCAAGGCAATTCGCAAAACCGTCGCGCAACGGCTCCACGCAATCGGCCGTGTCGAGGCTTACTCGACGGTGGAAATCAAATCGCAGATCAATGGTCAGGTGATGCAGGTCCATTTCAAGGAAGGACAGGACGTGAACAAGGGCGACCTGCTGTTCACCATCGATCCGCGACCCTTCGAAGCCGCGCTCAATCAAGCGCTGGCCGATCTCAATCGCGACAACGCGCAGAAGGTCCAACTGGCTAACGACTACAAGCGCTACGAAACTTTGCTTAAGGAAGGCGTCGGATCGCGTCAGCAATACGATGAGGCCAAATCGAAGTATGAGGCAATCGCGGCGACCGTCGCGGCGGACGAGGCCAACGTTCAGACCGCGCGGCTCAATCTCGAATACACCAGCATCACCTCGCCGATCGATGGACGCACCGGCAACCTGATTCTGCATCAGGGCAACCTGGTCAAAGCCAACGCCGACACCGCGATGGTGGTGATCAATCAGGTAAAGCCGGTGTATGTCGATTTCGCACTGCCGGAGCAGGATCTGGCAACAGTTCGGGCCAGCATGGCGACGCATCCGCTGGGAGTCGAGGTGGCCGCGCCGGGCGAGAAGAAAACCCATGTGCAAGGCAATTTGAGCTTCGTTGATAACGCGGTCGATTCGACCACCGGAACCATCCAACTCAAGGGACTCTTCGACAATCGCGACCAAAAGCTCTGGCCCGGTCAGTTCGTCGATACCTACCTGACGCTCAGTGAGCATCCCGATGCGGTGCTGGTGCCGAGTCAAGCGGTGCAAACCGGAAATGACGGCTCCTATGTGTTCGTCATCGATCCGAAAATGAAAGCTGCGATCCGCGCGGTCGCGGTCGGCGACACTATCGAAGGCGATACCGTGATCGAAAGCGGCTTGCGCGGAGGCGAGACCGTGGTCACCGACGGACAACTCCGCCTGATTCCCGGCGGTAAGGTGATGATCAAGAAACCGGACACGGGGGTGCAGAGAGCGGCCTCATGAATATCGCCGAAATCTTCATTCGCCGCCCGGTCATGACGACGCTGATCTCGCTCGCGATCGTCATGTTCGGGCTGATGGCGTATCGATATCTGCCGGTCAACGATCTCCCCAACGTCGACTTCCCGACCATCGTGGTAAGCGCCACGCTGCCGGGCGCGAGTCCCGAGACGATGGCGTCCTCGGTCGCGACGCCCCTGGAGAAGCAGTTCTCGACGATCGCGGGCTTGAGCTCGATGAGCTCGACCAATATCCAGGGCTCCTCCAGTATCACCCTGCAATTCGATCTGACGCGCAACCTGGATGCCGCGGCGCAGGACGTGCAGGCCGCGATCGTCGCGACTCAATCGCAATTGCCCTTGGGGATGCCCAGCCCGCCATCCTATAAGAAGGTCAATCCTGCGGATCAGCCGGTTTTGTATTTGTCCCTCGGCTCCACGCAGATGCCGATCTCGAAGGTCGACGAATACGCCGAGGACTATCTCGGTGAGCGGATCTCGATGGTGAGCGGCGTCGCGCAGGTGCAGATTTACGGCGCCGCGAAGTACGCGGTTCGGGTCCAGGTCGACCCTAAGGAACTGGCGTCGCGCGGTATCGGCATCGATGAGGTCGCGCAGGCGGTCGAAGCCGGCAACGTCGATCTACCCACTGGAACTCTCTACGGCCAGCATCAGCAGTTCACCGTGCAGGCGCAAGGTCAGCTGGTCAATGCGGCCGCCTATCGGCCGCTGATCGTGACCTACAAGAATGGCTCGCCGGTGCGCCTTTCCGACGTAGGGCGGGTGATCGACAGCGTCGAGAACGATAAGACCGCGGGATGGACCGACGGCCTGCCGTCGGTGGTTCTGGCAATTCAGCGCCAGCCGGGCGTCAATACGGTGGAAGTCGTGGACAACGTTCTGCGGCTGCTGCCGAGCTTTCAGGCGGAGATGCCGGCCGGGTTGAAGATCGGAAAACTCGGAGACCGCGCCACTACCATCCGCGCTTCGGTCGACGATGTTCAGTTCACCCTGCTGCTGACGGTGTTTCTGGTGGTGATGGTCATCTTCCTGTTTCTGCGCAACCTCTCCGCAACCATTATCCCAAGCCTCGCGCTGCCGATGTCGATCCTTGGCACCTTTGCGGTGATGTGGGTGCTCAACTACACCCTCGACAACATGTCGCTGATGGCGATCACGCTGGCGGTCGGCTTCGTGGTCGACGATGCCATCGTCATGCTCGAGAATATCGTGCGCCACATGGAGATGGGCAAGGGCGTGCTGGAAGCCTCGCTGGAAGGCTCGCGCGAAATCGGCTTCACCATCATGTCGATGACCTTTTCGCTGGCCGCGGTTTTCATCCCGGTGCTGTTCATGGCGGGACTGCTCGGACGGCTGCTGCACGAGTTTGCGATCACCATCGGCGCGGCGATCCTCGTGTCGGGAGTGGTTTCGCTGACCCTCACGCCGATGTTGTGCTCGCGTTTCCTGCGCCCGCCCAAGAGCGAACGCCACGGCCACCTGTACGCCGTCACTGAACGCTTCTTCGACGCGGTGCTGGATCGCTATCAGAAGAGCCTCGCCTGGGTAATGCGTCATCGGCGGGCGACCATGATCCTTTCAGGAGTGATGCTGCTGGCGACGGTGTGGATGTTCTACGCGATTCCGAAGGGTTTCATCCCCAGCGAAGATAACAACAACCTCATCATGTTCACCCTCGCGCAGCAGGGAATTTCTTTCGAGTCTATGAAACAACATCAACTTGCGCTCGCCGCGATGGTATCGAAGGAGCCGGCCATCGATGATTTCTTCGCGAGCATCGGTCCGGGCGGTCCCGGCGGCACCAGCAACAGCGGTATCGTATTTCTACACCTGAAGCCGCGTTCGGAGCGGTCCATGAGCGTGGACCAGCTCATCGACAAATGGCGTCCCGCGGTAAATTCGATTCCCGGGCTGAACGTCTTCCTGCAAAATCCGCCACCGATCAGACTCGGCGCGCAGTTCACCCGCAGCATGTACCAGTTCACCATCCAGAGCCCGAACACCAGCGAGCTCTATCGCTATGCACCGATCCTCGAAACGAAGATGCGCGAGCTTAAGGACCTGCGCGGCGTCAACAGCGATCTGCAAATCTCCAATCCGCAGGTCAACGTGGAAATCGATCGGGACAAGGCGCGCTCGCTGGGTGTATCGGCCCAGGCGATCGAGGATGCATTGTACGATGCTTATGGGTCGCGGCAGATTTCCACCATCTACGCGCCTAACGACGAGTACAAGGTGGAGATGGAGGTCGAACCGCAGTACCAGGATGATCCGTCGACGCTGTCCCTACTATATGTACGATCCCAAAACGGTCCATTGGTGCCTTTGAGCACGGTGGTTAAGTTCATCCGAGGGGTGGGCCCGCTCGCGATCAACCATTCGGGGCAGTTGCCCGCGGTCACGATATCGTTCGATTTGGCGCCTGGAGTCTCTCTGGCAAAAGGCCTCGACGAGGTGCAACAGCTCGCGCGCGAGACCCTGCCCGCCTCCTTCACCACCAGCTACCAGGGAACCGCGCAGGCGTTCGAGGACTCGCTGAGCGGTCTGGGGATGCTGTTGTTAATGACCATCCTCATCATCTACCTGGTGCTGGGGATCTTGTACGAAAGCTTCATCCATCCGATCACCATTCTGTCGGGGCTGCCGTCAGCCGGCTTCGGCGCGCTGATCACGCTATGGCTTTTCGGCATGCAGCTCGACCTGTTCGCCTTCGTCGGCATCATCATGCTGGTCGGGCTGGTCAAGAAGAACGCCATCATGATGATCGATTTCGCGCTCGACGTGCAGCGCACCGAGGGCAAGACCCCTTCGGAGGCGATTTTCGAGGGCGCCATCATCCGCTTTCGCCCCATTATGATGACGACGATGGCGGCGCTGATGGGAGTATTGCCGATCGCCCTGGGGGTCGGGGCCGGCTCGGAATCACGGCGACCACTGGGAGTGGCGGTGGTAGGCGGCCTCGCGTTCTCCCAGTTCCTCACCCTCTACATAACGCCGGTGGTCTATACCTACATGGAAAGTTTCCAGGACCGGGTCCGGTCGTGGCGCAAGGTCCATCGTCTGGTGTTGCCCGGCGAGGCGGCCGTTATCGAGGCCGCTGGTGGCGAAGAGCCCGGGCGCCGGCGCGCCGTCTCATAGTAACAAAATGTGTCGTTCTGACGCGTCACGCCGCCGACCAAATCATACAAAAAGTAGTATAATGATGCTTTGGTCTATTGCTCGGGGTAATCGCACCAGTCAAACTCCCTTAGAATGCGGGAGTCTGCCCTCACTCGCTGGATTTCGCCCGGAATCACCAGGAAATTCGTAGTCCTCAATTTCCTGCTGTTCGCGCTGGCCGTCACCCTGACGGTCCTGACCATTTTCGCGATTACCATCATTTCCGGCGTACGTGCCTATGTCGCCGGTGAGGGACTCTACGCCAAGTATCAGAAAGACTCAGTCTTTTACCTCCGCCGCTACGTTCAGACCGGCAAGGAAGCGGATTACTCGAAATTTTCCGATGACATCCTGGTCCCGCTCGGCGACGGTGAGGCACGCCGCGCGCTGGACCGACCGTCACCCGATCGCGACGATGCCGCGCGGTCCTTCCGCGCCGGGCGCAACGCGACCGATGATGTTCCCGCGATGGTCAAACTCTTCCTGCGCTTCCGCCGTCTCGGTTTCGTGGACACCGCGATCGGGATCTGGCGCCAGGCGGATGGACTCACCGACCAGCTTGCGGACGTCGGGCGCAAGGCGCGCGAACGAGTTGGCAGTGGCCGGATCACGCCGGAGGAACGGGACGCTTTGGTCGGCCAGATCGACGATTTGAACGAGCGCCTGATCGTTCTGGAAAATAATTTTTCCCTGACCCTGGGCGAGGGCTCGCGCTGGATTTCCGGGGTCGTCTTCAAGGCGCTCTTGCTCGCGGATCTGGTACTGCTGGTGATCGGTTTCGTGGCTTCGACCATGCTGGGAAGATCGGTGGTGAATGAGATCGACGAGATTTCCGCGGCAGTCGGCAGAATCGCCGAGGGGGATCTTTCGACGCGATGCACGGTGGAGGGCAGCGACGAGTTCGTCCAACTCGCCGAGGGCATCAACCAGATGGCCTCCAGCATTGAGCTGGCGCAACGCGAATTGAAGCTGGCGCGCGACAACGCGCTGCAAGCCTCGCGGGTCAAGTCCGAATTTCTCGCCAACATGAGCCATGAGATCCGGACGCCGCTCAACGTGGTACTGGGCTATACCGATGTCCTGGCGGACGAAATCGATTCGCAGGAAAATGAGGAAATGAAGGAGCACCTCGACGCGATCCGGCGCGCCGGGCGGCGCCTGAACCGCACCATCCAGGGCATTCTCGATTTCTCGAAGATTGAGGCGCGCGCCTTCGAGTTGCGGCCACAATCGGTCAAGCTCGCGACGATGCTCGAGCACCACATCAACGACATCCGGATTCTCGCGGAGCAAAAGAACCTGCGGCTTAGATGCGTTATCGACGAGCCCAAAGCCACCGTGCTGTTCGACGAGTACTGCCTTTCGGGAGCGCTGACCAACCTGCTGCAGAACGCCATCAAGTTCACTGAAGAAGGCTCGGTTACGGCCCGGTTGTATCGCGGCTCGGATCGCAGTCTGAAGATCTCCATTACCGATACCGGGATCGGCATCGAACCCGGTTACCTGGCGCGAATCTTCGAGCCGTTCTCGCAGGAGGAGTCCGGCTATACCCGTCGCTTCGAGGGCAATGGCCTTGGTCTCGCCCTGACGCGGAGCTATCTACAACTCAACAGCGCCACCATTTCGGTGCAGAGCCAGAAAGGCCAGGGTTCGACCTTCAGCATCAGCTTCGCGCCGGAGTCGGAACTTAAGCTGACCACGCGGAGCCCGGTCGAGAATGGTGTGACCAAGGGGACCTCGCGCCCGTCTGGGGCGCGGCGCCCCTGCATCCTGGTGGTCGAGGACGATCCCGACAATCAGATTCTCATCCGAACCATCCTGAAGAAAAGCTACGAAGTCCGCCTCGCCTCTTCAGCCGACGAGGCGCGCCGCGAGCTAGGCGACCCCGAGGGGCCCCCGATCGAGCTGATCCTCATGGATTGGTCGCTCAAGGGCGACGAGGACGGCGTTACCCTGACGCGCAATCTGCGCATGGACGAGCGTTACAAGAAGACTCCCGTGGTCGCACTCACCGCGCATGCCTCGGACGAAGATCGCAAACTCGCGGAGGTCACCGGTTTCGATGCGTTTCTCGGTAAGCCGGTCGACCGCGACGAGTTGTTTCGCACCCTCGATCTGCTGGTGCCGTAACTCCCCCGCAACTTGAGCCGATCGCTCCTCGAACTACAATTTGTAGAAGCGGATTGCGTTGTCGGTCAGGATGTTGCGCTGGGTCGTCTCGGGCAGTTTGCCGATCGCGCCACGCACCTCCTTGAGCACGCCCGGGTAGATGCAATCGAAGTGCGGATAGTCGGAGCCCCATAACACATTGCGCTCGACGCCGAGCCCGACCATCGCGCCTAGCGTGCTCTCATCGGGATCCATCGTGAGGTAGCACTGTTCAAGGAAATATTCGCGCGGACGTTTTTTCAGCCACGGCACATAGGTACCCATCTTCTCGAAGTGACCATCCATCCGATCGAGCCAGTACCCGAGCCATCCGATTCCCGATTCGAGGAACGCGATCTTGAGGCCCGGAAATTTCGCAAGCACGCCTCCACAGATGATATCCATGCACGCGGCCTGCTGTTCGAACGGATGACACACCATGTGGAAGAAAAATGGATCGCGGTAGCGATCGGCGCCCATGGTCGGCATTTTGGTGCCGAAACTTCCGTGCACCGCGACCGGAATATCCAACTCCTGCGCCTCGCGCCAGAACGGATCGTAAGCCGGATCGTTGAGACGCCTTCCGTTGAATGGATTGGGCCGAATGAAGACCGCCTTGAAGTTGAGTTCCTTGACCACCCGACGCATCTCGCGAATCGATTCGTCGACGCTCTGGAGCGGCATCGGTGCGACCCCATAAAGCCGCTTGGACGAGGCCTTGCAGAAGTCCGCCAGCCAGTTGCTGTAGGCGCGGCACGCCGCGGCCGCTAGGCGCGGGTCGTCGATATCGCCATAGAGCAACAACAGCGACGGATACATCACCGCGACATCGATGCCCTCTTCGTCCATCACCTTGAGCCGCTGATAAGGATCGTAACTGCCGGGGAGGACGTCGTCCCAGGTGAGCTTGCGCGCGCGGGCGAGATCCTCGAGCCCGCCGGGCACCATCGACGCCGTGATCGGCAGCGACGGGCGGCTGCGATTTTCGCCCGCGATGAAAAGCTCATCCATCCCGTCGCGATTGCGTCGGACCTGGATCATCTGTTCGCGAAACGCAGGCTCGGTGTACTCCTCCCATACGCTGCGAGGTTCGACGATATGGCCATCGGAATCGATTATCTGCGACATGGCACCCTCCGCTGATAATCGGAGTGATCGTCGGCGACGCGGGGAAAGTCAAGCTCGCCAAATGGTCGTCGAACGATTACCTGGCAAGTAATCGACGCTGGATGCGTCGGGCATTATTTTCGGGATATGGATATTCGTGAAATCATCGTTGCGAACGAAGCGTTCCCCATTCCCGCGGACCTCGACCTCGAAGGGTTCCAGATTTTGAGTGAAGCCGGCTTCGTTTGGGATTCCGGGTCCCTCGCTTTTCAGCGCAAGCCGGGCTACCCCGGGCAACAGCGTAGGGCGGCCATCGAATATCGATTCCTGCGAGAACAGAAGCTCGTTGTCAACAGCAACTTGAGCCAGGCCGAGCGAACCGGGCAACTACAACGTTTGCGGATTCTGGTTCAGAGTATGGACTAGCTCGATGCTTCCGGTTGCCCGCATCCTTGTGGCTTGAAGATGCGCTGCGTCGACGGCGGATACTTCGCGAGAATCGCGGCAGGCCGGATCGGGCGGGCGGCGAAATTGCCGCCGCAGTTGGGGCATCGCCCGCCGAGGCGAGCCTCCACGCATTCGCGACAGAACGTGCACTCAAAGGTGCAGATCATCGCGTCGGTCGCCGCCGGCGGTAAATTCTTGTACAGCATTCGCAGTTGGGGCGGAGTTCCAGCATCGCATTCTCCTCGCGCGGAATGTCGGCTCTGCGACACTACCAAAATTTCAAGCCTCATTGCAGAGACTCGATGGTCTTGCGATCATTCTGATGGGCCGAAAATGCACCCATACGGGTGTGGGGGTAAATCTTACAAACTGGCGGCCCGCATCATTTTGGAAAAGCGCATTCTTGTTGCCGAAGACGACCGCACCACTCGCGATGCCTGGACTGAGCTGATCGCGGCGTGGGGCTATAAGGTCCGCACCGCGGAAAATGGCGAGATCGCCCTCACCGAGGTCGACGCCTATGATCCCCACATCCTGCTGCTCGATCTCAACCTGCCGAAGAAAAATGGCCTCGCGGTATTGCAGGAGCTCAATGAGCGAGGCCTCCGCATCCCGACCATCGTGATTTCCGGCCAGGGCGGCATCCCCGATGTCGTCAAGACCATCAAGCTCGGCGCCTACGACTACCTGCGCAAGCCCGTCGATCCCGCGCATCTCAAGGTGATGCTGGGCAACCTCGCGGCGCATATCACCGTCGCCGAGGAAAATGAGCGTCTACGACTACGGTTGATGGAAGCTGGTAAACTCGGTCCGATGATCGGCCAGTCCCGCGCGATGCAGCAGGTTATGGTGCTAATTAAGCAAGTTGCGCCTACTTCAGCATCCGTACTCATCAGGGGCGAAAGCGGTACCGGCAAGGAGGTCGTCGCGCGCACTATTCATGAGCTTTCGACCCGCGCGCAGGGCCCTTTTGTCGCTATCAACTGCGCCGCGCTCCCCGAGAATCTGATGGAGTCCGAGCTCTTCGGCCATGAGCGGGGCGCGTTCACCGGCGCCGATCGCCGCCGCGAGGGATGCTTCGAGCTCGCCAATGGCGGCACGCTTCTGCTCGATGAAATTGCCGAGATGAAAGTCGAACTTCAGGCGAAGATGCTCCGGGTCCTCGAGGCCGGGGTGCTGCGCCGCGTCGGCGGCACCGTCGATGTGCCCCTCGATGTGCGCGTGCTCGCGGCCACCAACCGCAACGTCGAGCAATCGATTGCCGACGGCCGTTTTCGCGAGGACCTCTACTATCGCCTCAATGTTTTCTCCATCGAGCTGCCGACCCTCGATCGCCGCCGCGACGACATCCCGCTGCTGGTCGATCATTTCATCCGCGAGCTGGGTCCGCAGATGAGCAAGGCGATCCAGGGTGCCGACAACGATTGCCTGCAGGCGCTCAAGGAGCGTCGATGGCCGGGGAACATCCGTCAGTTGCGCAACGTGATCGAGCGCGCGCTGGTGGTGAGCCGCGGCCCGCTCTTGAGTGTGGGCGATTTGCCGCCCGAGACTCCGGCGACGGCGGAAACGGCGCCGTCGTTCGAAATTCGCCTCGGCAGCAGCATCGAGACGGTGGAAAAGGATCTCATCCTGCGCACGATTGACCTGACCGATGGCAACAAGGCGCGCGCCGCCGAGATTTTAGGTATCAGTCTGAAGACTTTGTATAACCGGCTGGAGCGATACCAATCAGAAATCCGATCGGCGAAACTCGCCTAGTATTGTCCCTTCTCTCGCTCTTATTCGCGAGAGAAGGTGACAGGCGCGGTTCTCGCGATGGCTTCGATGCGAGAACCGTGACTGGCGGATGAGAGCCGCGCGCCTCGCGCGGTGCCGCAATCGCCACCAGCCTCGGTCTTCCCCCTCTTCAATCCTCGTAGGGGTGGTTCGCAAACCCCCCGCTTCAAATCCTCGATGGCTGCCCTACCCCTCCCCCCCTTCCGCGCCAGCGCCATCTCCAACGCCTGCCGAATGAACCGCTGATACGGAATCCCCCGCCGCCGCGCGGCAGCGCGAACCGCATCGAGGAGCTCGCTCGAGATGCGCAGATTCACCGACTCCTGCTTGGGCTTATATTCGAATGGAAACGGCGCCAGATTCTCCGCGCTGATGTATGCCGACAAATCCTTGTCGAGCAATTTCTCGGCCGCCTTATCGCTTCTGAGCGCGGGCAATTTCTTGCTCATATTTTCTGATTTCCTTCTGATGTCCGTCACTCCTTTCCTGTCATCCTGTTCGTTACAGTGCCAACTTCGACAAAACCTACCCACCCGTCGGTGCGATACTGAGCTCTACTCAACAGGGTGACTAGGCTCATGCCGACAATTCACGGCCTGAAAGCTTTCGCGACGCAACGTCTCTGGCAGGCAAATCTTTCGAGTGAGAACTCGTGCGCCCAAGATCAATAGAAATGATTGCAAACGCTGTTAAATGGAAGTCATAATTCCTCCAACCGTGATATCCATTTGCTTTTTCAACAATAAAGGCGGTGTCGGCAAGACGACGCTAACGTGCAACATAGCGGCGCACTTTGCGCTTGAGCTACGACAACATGTTTTGTTGGTTGATTGTGACCCTCAATGCAATACCACACAGCTCGTGGTGAGCGACGAAGTCACGCAAAAACTCTACAGACACCGCGACAGCCGTGCCAAAACAGGCACTATTCTCGACGTGGTGCGGCCCCTTCAGGTGGGCGACGCTGGTATCGACGCCAGTATCTCGCCCATGTTGGCGTCCACGAATCGGTTTGGCGTCGACCTTCTTCCCGGCCACCCGAGACTTTCCATCGTCGAGGACACCTTAAGCCAAGCGTGGAGCGAAGCTGCCGGCGGTAAAATAGGCGGACTCAGGAAAAGCAATTGGTGCGCAGCGCTCTGCACCTCGCTGGCAGAGCGATACGACGTTATTTTCTTTGACATCGGGCCAAGTCTTGGGTCCCTGAATCGAACAGTACTGCTAGGAACTCGGTATTTCGTAAGCCCTATGGGGGCGGACCTCTTTAGTATATTCGGTATCAGAAATATTGCTGAATGGTTGACTCACTGGTTAGGCGTCTATCGAACCGGCTTTGATCTCTCAAATAAGGAGTCGCCCGGAGCGTTGTCAGAATTCAATATTGAAGACGAACCAGCAATACAACATGGCTTTGTTGGATACACGGTTCAGCAGTACATCACGAAATCGAAGGGCGGCGTTAGGCGTGCCACCAAAGCATATGAAAAACTCCTGAAAGATATACCGGGAGAAGTGAGCGAATCACTGGGCAGGTTTTCGGCAGTTGGCTCCGAATTGGGCGCAATGCACCTAGGTGACGTTCCTCATATGTATAGCCTCGTCCCTCTCGCTCAATCGGTAAATGCTCCAATTCGTGAACTAGCGGCATCCGACGGACTAGTCGGAAGCCAGTTTAAACAGCGCGAAAACTACACCGAAAACCTCAACGCGATTGTTCATGCTTTAGCAACAAATATCGGAATACAAGATCACTGATGCCCATTGAATGACCCTCAGCGTTAGTAACGGAATTGGCGGAACGTCGCTGTATTATCTTTATGGGCGCGGGTACTTCGATGGCGAGTGTGGCCGAAGACGGGGTGAGCCATCCTCCAAACTGGGAGACTTTCCTAAAGGGTGCGGCTCAACTCGTCCAGAACCAATCCGACAAGAAGCATGCACTCGCCCTGATCAACAAATATCAATTCCTGGATGCGGCCGAAATCATCACAGATCGGAGCAATCCAGCCGATTTCACGAACTACCTGCGCGACACCTTTATTGCGCCCCGCTTCTCTCCAGGGCAACTGCACAAGACAATTCTCGAAATCGATCCGAAAATCGTGATCACTACAAACTACGATGAGATCTATGACCACTATTGCATCTCCGGGCACGCAGAAAGTGGGTACAACATATGCCGATATTACGATGGGTATGCCGTCGACAACATCAGATCGAGAATACGTCTTGTTATCAAAGCTCATGGCTGTGTCTCGAATGCAACTAAGATTGTGCTTTCGCGGTCGAGCTACTATACCGCGAAGAGAGACTATCCAGGTTTTTATCAACTTTTGGACGCCCTTTTCCTTACTCATACGCTTCTTTTTGTTGGCGCCAGCTTGACCGATCCGGACATTCAGCTCGTATTGGAAAATGCCAATCTTTCGGTCCCAAGTGCGCACCCCCACTACGCGCTCGTCGAAAAGACCCGCCATGAACCCATAAAGGCGGCGGTCAAGAAAACCAATAATGTCGAACTCATTGAGTATCCAAGAAAACGCCATGATCTTGCCTTAGCTGCGATGACAGATCTCAAAGACAAAGTGCTCGGCCAGAGATCCCTTGTTCCCTAGATACTTTCCACGCTGATGTGGTGTTCGAAAGCTGAATTTTCTGGGGACCGGAAGCTGTTACTCTCCTAGATAAAGGCGGATGGCGAAGCAGAGCATGCCCATTGCATCGCGGAGGCTTTTCGACTCGGCAGCCTCCCTCAGAGTGAAAACTGCCATCCCGGAGGAAGCCGCCGCTTTTCCTGTCACTCTGGGGTGGCGCGAGCGCGCTGGGTAGCGGCCGAATTGCGCGGCCAACCTGAATCCGAACCCAATTCCCTTTAATACGATTCCGTCACGAATATCTTCAGCGGCCGTTAGACCCGAAGCTGTTCCAACTTTGCAGATTTGAGCGGCACGACGAAACCCGCGCCCGGACGAATCTTCTGGGCTTGCTCAACTATGATGGGCCACCATTTGATCAAACGCCACGCTTGATCCCAGAGTTTAGTTGTCGTCCATCCCTTAGCGAAAAAGAACGCCGTCAAACCTGAGTTGAGCCATTCCTTGCGCTCAAACTCGTTTTGCGAGATGCGTATGTCCCCGGAAACGATCACCCAGTCCCTTTCAGCAGCAAGCGATCTAATCCAATCGACGTCTTTTGTGTCGACCGGAAATTTCGAGCGCAGATGGACTATTTCGTGACCGCCGTTGCCTTCGAGAAGTTGGAGCACTTCCGCGAACCGTGGAGGCAAGGTGTTATCGAGAAAAAATCTCACGCCGCAGCGAGAAAGCTGGATTCGTATTCAATTGCGGCCCTGACCGATCGTTCTTCTACGCTATACCAGTTGGCTACCCTGACGATGGCAGCCTTCTCCAAAGTGCGCTTTGGTTCAGGCGTTCTTTGACCTAGTGCAACGCGGACCACCGGGCCTGCCTTTGGTCCTTCAGGGGTCCATATTTCGCCCGCCGGTTCCGCGCCGGCAGTAGCGCTCTCGACAAAGTAGGCACGGCTGAGAACCGCGGTCGGCACACCCTCGGTGCTCACAATCGGTTGGCCAAAGCTACGCTCAGCATCGATTACTACCAAGCGCTTCCTGCCCATAGGCCACCATCGGTGCGCCATGTTGTTATCGTCGAAATCCAGACCCTCTGTGCCCGCCAGATAGCGTCCCAGGATCCGGGAAAAAGCGAGCTGATTTCCCATCAGATCGAGAAATGCGGGTTCGGCTACCCTCGTAAGTATGGTCTGTCCATCGGTGAAGAATCGCTTTGTCGCAAACGGATGATCAACGTGCAACATCTCTGCTGCGCGCTCGTGAGCGGCGCGCAGCACATGCCAACTAACACCCGCCTCGACAAACGCCTTCACGTATCGGATTTCGACGAGATCCAGAAAGTCGAGCCCAACCGCCCCACGCTCGCCAATCGAACGCGGTGTATGCACGACCGGCGCTGAGCTTCGAAGTTCTTCGCCACGTCGGAACGAATATCCGCGAGCCCAGCGACTAATCCGCCCTCGCGAAAGTCCGCACAGGCGCGCTGCTTCGGCGATTGTGTAGATGGCCGAAAAAGTAAGAGGATTTTTTTGGGAGGCGCTGGTTGTCACGCTAGCCGTCGCTTTACTTATCGTACTAGTTCCCACCAGCTCAAGCCAAATTATTCCTTCCTGTCAACCGGGAGACGGCTGACTATGCGTTCCGTCGCTCGTGATCTTGCGATAGCGTGCGGGTCGTCCCGGCCGGGGGGATGGCAGGACGGTCATCTGTTTTCTCCCTACGATCGCAGTTCGGCAGGCGGCGGAATTGTATTTTTTAAATGACCCTCACCAGGTCGCGATAAAATCGCGACCAACCTTTTTCACTGCGCTTCGACTCCGCTGCGCACCGCCTCAGCGGCTTCGCGCCCCATCGGGGGAGACGGTTAGGAAATTGCAGCGGGGGGATGGCGCGGCGGTCGCTCTTTGTCCTTGCGACCGGCGTGCCATCCTGCCTCTTCGCTTGGGGCGGTAGGGAAATCCTCGATGCGCGGACGCCATCGGCGGACGCGCTTCCGACCAAAAATGAAATCTGCGGATTTACTCTGCCATCGATTTTTGGAAAACTCTCAAGCGTATGAAACCTGGGGGGGTACGGCGAGGGATTCTCGCATTGGCGCTCGCCATAGCGCTGATAAGTGTCGTTCCGCCAAACGCAGCGGACGCCTCAACATGCGGGCCGCTGCCGTCGCCGTCGTCGGATACGTTCCTCCTGCGCCTGACGGGATTCCTCAATCATCAATGCTATCAGCACAAGGATTGGCAGCATGATGCCGCGGTTCGCACCAGCGACGGCGTCCATCCCTTCGTCAAAGTCTGGTATTCGCCGGAAGTCTTCAAATGGATGACGACCGACCAGCGGGTTGGTCCGGTGCCGAACGGCGCCATCATCGTCAAGGAAATGTACGCGAGCCTGACCGCGCCGCTCACCGAGTGGACGGTGATGATCAAGGATTCGAACCTGTCGTGGGACGGATGGTATTGGGGCGATTTGGTCAATCCGAGTCCGCGCAATCCGAACGCTCCCCCCAAGCCACCTCGAGGCGGGTGCGCAGAACCGCAGGTCCTGTTCAACGGAGCGGGGCTCTACTGTCTCAATTGCCATGCTTCGGCGATCGCGCAGAGCACCTACTCGAGCACCGCCTATCTTTCGCCCTCGGCTCCTACTGCGATTGCCTCAGTATTCGATGTGACGAATGAAATGGCGCCATTTGAGATCCAGGACACGCGTGCGCTGGAGGCGCAGCTCGCGCCCCGATTCATCGAGCGGATGCCGAGCTCGGTATTTGCGAACCTGCAGCAGCTCCCGGCCCTGCGGGCGCCATGCATGGTCTCCGAGGCGCTCGATCACGTGGTCATGCCGAGTCCGGCACATCATGGTCCCCAGGAATTCGTCACTTCCGATCAATGCAGCGGATGCCATGATGCAACCGGAACCCTGACCGGTGTCATACCGCGGATGATCTTTCAGGCTGATGATGGATCGCTGACGAATCTCTCGGCCTATGGCGAATGGCGTTACTCGATGATGGGTCTGGCGGGGCGCGATCCGGTTTTCTTCGCACAGCTAGACACTGAGTCAACTCTGCACAAGCATCTCGAGGGAAAACCAAAGGGCGAGGCCTTTGTTCAGGATCTCTGCCTGCGATGCCATGGGGTGATGGGTCAACGGCAATTTCACATCGATAATCCGGGGCCTGAGAAGCTGTTCACGCGCGAGGCGCTGCTGGATCCCAAATCAAAGTATGGTGCGCTGGGACGCGACGGCGTTTCATGCGCGGTCTGCCATCATATGGCGGGAAACCAGCTCTTCGATCCTGCGACCTACACCGGGCTGTTCAACGTCGGGCCGGCCACCGAGCTGTATGGTCCTTACGACAGTCCAACTGAGCTGCCGATGCAGAACGCGAGTGGTGTAGCGCCGATGTTCGCGCAGCAGTTTGGCAAGAACATGTTGGGAAAGCGGGTCGCCGCGCTGTGCGCTTCATGCCACACCATCGAGCTGCCGGTGTTCGACCGCAAGGGCCGGCAGGTAATCGACGAAAACGGCCAGCCCAAGACCGAGCTCGAGCAGACCACCTATATCGAATGGCTCAACAGCAGCTTTTTTCTACCGCCGACGAACCAGATAACCTGCCAGGACTGTCACATGCCGACCGACTATCATGGCACCAGCCTGGAATTCAAAATCGCCAACATCGAGGACGATACGTTTCCTGTCGTCCCGGATAAGGGACCCTCGACGCGCGCTCCCGACAGCGATTTGGCGATTCCGGTGCGCACCGCTTACGCGCGGCATCAGTTGAACGGCATCAATCTGTTCGTGCTCGATATGTTCGATCAATTTCGCACCAACCTGGGCCTGTTCAAGGTGAATCCTAATCTGCCGGCTACCATCCGCGACCAGATCTCGGCGCAGAAAACCGCCGTCAGCGAGGGAGTGCGGCTAGCGCAGACCTCGACCGCCCAGATCGCAGTCAATTCGGTTTCGACTGATGCGACCTCGCTCAATGCCAAGGTCACGGTGACCAACCTCGCGGGCCACAAATTCCCGAGTGGGGTGAGCTTCCGCCGCGCGTTCGTGAACTTCCAGGTCCTGGACCCTAGCGGCAAGGTGCTGTGGGCCTCGGGCAATACTAATGGCGACGGCGTCATCGTCGACAACTCCGGCGCTTCGCTGACGACCGAGTTCTTCAGCCCTTCGCAACAGACCTTCCAGCCGCATTTCTGGGAGAACTCCCCCATCACCAGCGACAAGCAGGTTCAGATTTATGAAGAACTGGTAACCGATCCCGAGGGCATGCTGACCACGAGTTTTTTGAGCTTCGACCATAAGGTGAAGGACAACCGCCTTCAGGCGCAGGGGCGCGATCCCAATGGACCGCTTGCGGAGTTGATTCCTTCGGTTGGAACCGGCGACGATCCTTCGTATCAGAACGGATGTGGCTGCAATATCCTGAGCTACCAGGTCCCGCTGGCCCAGATTCCAGGCAACCCGGCGTCAGTGCAGGCCACCATCTACTATCAGAGTATTCCGCCCTACTATCTCAGGCAGAGGTCTGAGCAAGGCCGCGGTCCCGATACTGCCCGGCTGGTACAGTTCGCGAACGACCTGAACGTGAATAACTACCCTGAAATAGCAGGATGGAAATTGCTCATCGCCACTACCGGCGTAGTGAATCTCAACTAGTCAAACCATCATCGGCAGGCGGAGGGATGGCGCGGCGGTTGGAAATCCTCGATGCACGGGCGCCATCGGCAAACATTCGGTCACCTGGATAACCGATCAGGTCGACCGGCGCCGCCTTAGCGACCGCGATGCTTCGCGGGATGCTTACATTGATAAGGTGAAAAAGAAATTATCCGCAATCACCATCTTAGGTCTTTCCGCCGCGCTATTCGTTGTTGGCTGTGGCACTTCCACCGACAAGACCACCAAGGAAACCAGCAGCAATACCACTACCTATGTTCCGGCGCCGGCGCCGGCGCCTCAGGTTATCGTCCAGGCGCCTCCGGTCGCAGTGGTTCCAGCGCCGCCGGTTACTACTACCACCACCAGCATGTCGAACGATCGGACCAGCGATACCAAAGAGTCCGGCGTGGGGAGTGCCGGGTCCGAGCAAAACAGCAGCAGCCATCATAGCGAATCGACGACGGTGACTCCCAGTAACTAGATACCCATTCCGCGTTTTCGAAATGAGAGCTGAGAGGCCGATGCGGTCTCTCGGCTCTCAGCTTCAATTGTTATAACAAATATGTGTGACTACTCTATGAGAGCGATCGTCATAGCCTCTACGCTATGTCTGTTAATGGGATCTCTCGTGTCCCCGCATCAGGTGGCGGCTCAGGAAACCACGACCGAATCGAGTGCGGTGTCGCGTCAAGCTGAGAGCGTGCAGAGCTCTGGCGGCCATCATTATCAAAATGACGCGGAACGCGCGAAAGATGATCTGCTGATAACCGAGGTCAAGAGCGATTTGGCCAAAGACGGCGTCGCTGACGAGCATCCGGTCGCGGTGGATTGCGATCATGGCAAGATTCGATTGAGTGGCGTGGTCGCCTCAGCCGCGGATGCTCGCCACGCCGGCGATATTGCGGCCGACGCTTCGGGAGTCGTCGCCGTAGCGAATCAACTCACCTGGCCAAAGTAGGATGCGCCTTAGCGCGCAACCGAAGAGCCGCTTCGCTTATTTGCAACTCGGCCAGGCTTTCCACTTGGGTTCGTATGGGGCCCACGGGCGGAAGCGGCCGATTTCAGAATCTTGATCGATAGGTCAGGAATTCTCGCACTCATCGAATCTTCCAGCTCCGCGGCGCGAATCACCAGCTGCCGTCCCTGACGAATCACCAACCGATCGCGCTCCAGCCGGGCGAGATGTTCCGTAACTCGCGGTCGGGAAGCACCTACCAGGTTCGCGAGATGACGATGGCTCACCGCGACCCTCAGGAGCGTGCCACGCGACTCTTCGATCCCGAAGTCGGCGCACAATTCCAGCAACGCCAATCCGATACGCTCGTGAAGGCCGAGACTGAGGAAGCTCGACCCTCGCAAGAGCAGCCGATACCACTGCTGAAGATTGCTTTGATGGAACTTCCTGAAAGCCGACTGTGACGAATGGGAGGTAAGGCTGTCGAATTGCTCCCAACCCAGGCTGCCCACCCGGCAATCGTCATAAGCCTCAATTTGAAATCGAGACGGCGTGAAGGGAAACGTCGGAAACTCCGGGATCGGACCAGGTGGGAGGAGCGCAACCATTACTCGTTCGCTTCTAACATTCAGACAAGTGATACTAGCCGTACCGGCGAGGAGAATGTTGGCATTGGAGGCCAGCTCCGACTCGCGCAAGATAACTTCGCGCTTACTGAAGTTCGCGATCTCGAGTGCGGTTACCAGCTGGCCTTTGTCGGCACTGGAGAGCCAGCAGAACGCATTTAATTGGCCGAGGAGTTCCAGATCCGTCGCGCGCGCTTTATGTTCATTATTCAAGTGGACATCTATACGCGGCAGCCTACTCTGATCCTGCCCGAGACCGAAACGATATGTGCTCCATCGGACCGATTTAATGTTCTCGACAGCACATCGAAAAGACTGTCAAACGGGCCAAACTTGCGGAAACGATGTCCAAGGCAAAGTAAACCGATCAAACCGCCGCCTCTGTTCGATCCGCCGACGGGGACTGCGATCGATACGATTGGTTATCTACATAACCGATTCAGGCCAGACCGCCGTGGTGGATTGAACGCGACTGGACTAGGCTGAAATCTGTTATGAGCTTGGTAAATATCGTCGTCGTTCTAGTAGTGGTAGGGCTGATCATGTGGTTGATCAACACCTACATCCCCATGGCGGGTGCGATAAAGAGCCTGCTGAATATCGTCGTCTTTGTGGTGGTGCTGGTCTGGGTGCTGCAAGGGTTTGGCATTATTGGTCCCATACCCGGAGTCACGATGCCGCGGTTGCGCTAGGATCGCTGAAGTAACTCACAAGAACGCGCGACGCATGACCGCTTGAGAGGACACATGAAGGGAATCGTATTGGTAGGCGTCGTGGTCGCGCTACTTGGATTGGTGGGGCTGGCAATTCCGGTCTTCTCAACCTCCCAGACCAAGGATGTTGCAAAAATCGGAGACCTGAAAATTCAGGCCAACGAAGAAACCACACACGTGGTTCCACCGATGCTGGCGGGCGGCGCCCTGGTCATCGGACTAGTCCTGGTCGGCGTCGGCTATATGAAGAACTGAATGTCGTTGCCGGGATGGAGTGACGAGCGCCACTCCATCCTCAGCTTCAATTGCTCGCAATGCTAGTTGTGCTTGTTTCCGCTCCAGCCCCAGCCATCGTGTCCTTTGGAATACTGCTCGCCGCGAACGCCGTCCCATCGCCAGTCGTTACCCTTTTTGCTCCAGCGTCCCTGTTTCCCCTGGTACCAATGATTATTGTACTGCTCGGGGCTCTGGCCATTGTGATGCTCCGCGAAGGCTGCGCGGTCGTCCTGACAGGCCTTGCTGTTGCTGTTCGCGCATGAACTGTAGTTATAACCGTTTGCCAGCGCGAGTCCGCCGGTAAGAGTCGTGAGTGCGATAGTTAAAAGAAAAATCTTCATGGTGAAATCTCCGGTAGTTGGTTACGAAATGTTAATGGAATAGTGAATCGATCTATTTGTGTGATGCGGCGCCTTTTAATTTGTCGATGGCTTTTTCGATACCACCTTTGATAGCTCCGCTGGCCTGATCTACTTTCCCTTCATTCTTCAGGCCTTGGTCATTGGTAAGCGCTCCGACAGCCTCTTTTACGCGTCCTTTGATTGTGTCAGTCGTTGCACTCATACAATCCTCTGGTTGCTTCGGTAGTGGCGAGGAACCCACTGGATAGAGCGGAATTGAAGTAACGCCATGCGATCCTTTACGGGCCTTTGCTGCTGAGCTTTGGGATTGGTCGAGCGGAGAGTGGTCAAAGGCGAGAGGAAGTGCCACCGTCTGGCCGGATCAAAGTCGGACTAGAAGCTAGTCAATTCCGACGATCCGAGTCTGCGCCTCTGCGGGATTGCCGTCAACTCCAAGGCTCGCGACTTCGGTGAGTTGTGTTCTTCGGAGAACGCTTGCGGCTGAACTGGAATCTCCGCGCAATTATCCGGCGGTGCGATCCGGTTATATGGAGAACCAAGCAGGTCGAATCGATGAGAGTATCTTGCGGCGGTCTGTTAAGTTGATGCGATGCGCGCAGTTCCAGCATCAGGTGGTCAAGGACTTAAGGGGCTCAAGAACATCGCATGGCTCACTGCGCGTCAGCAAAACCGCCTCGCGAAAGCGCTCACTCTGAGTCGAATTGAAAAACGCGGCATCATCTTTGATGACATGTGCTCCCCGGAATCCGCCTACGTCCTGCTCTCAGGAATCGCACGCATTACCTGTAGCAATCGTGCCGGCGCTCGCACCCTGGTCATAATGGTCGCACCCGGCATGATTCCCAGCGTTCCGCCGGGGTTCGCCGGTCTTAAATACAGCTTTCGCTGCGAAGCAATTACCGAGTGCCAGATTGGAACGGTTACCCTCGACACTTTCATCGAAATCGCGCTCGGAATCGCCTCGGCAGATTTCAAACGGATGGCGTCAAGCTACGCGGGCCGATGGGACCTGGTGCAGCTGCGCTGCTCGAATTTCATGGGCTGTACGCTCGAGGAACGCGTCGCCCTTATACTCCTTGAGCTGAGCGAGAATTTCGGTATGCGCGATCGCAACGGAACTCGACTGACAGTGGCCGCGACGCACAAGGATATTGCTGAGCTGGTAGGCGCCTCGCGCCCGCGGGTCACTGAATACCTCACCGCTTTTGAGCGCAAGCATTTGATTGTCCGTGACGGTCGTCAGTTGATCGTCCGGCGCGACCTGCTGGAAAACTTCCTGGCGCAGGAGAGCGCCTCCGGATCGAGAGCCGCGTAGCATCGAGTCAGTTCCTCGCTACCTCGTCCGTAGTAACCTTAAAGCTCACCAGCGTGTTAGGTCCGAAGGTGGTTGCGATTGCGACATCGATGGCGTCGCGACCCCGCGCGATCAGCACGCGTCCAATCCGCGGCTCGTTGTTGCGCGGATCGAAGGTATACCATCGCCCTCCCAGGTAGGCCTCAAACCATGCCGCAAAGTCCATCGGAGCGTATGGTGGAGGCATTCCGATATCGCCGAGATAGCCGGTGCAATAGCGTGCCGGAATGTTCATGCATCGGCAGAAGGCCACCGCCAGATGCGCGAAATCGCGGCATACGCCTCGCCTCTCATGGAATGCTTCCGAGGCGGTTCTGGTCATTCGCGCATGCTCATAGCCAAATGAGACATGGTTGTGGACGAAGTCGCAGATGGCCTGGACCCGGGGCCATCCTAAGGGAGTCTGGCCAAACAAGCTCCATGCTATCTCGGAGAGTTTCTCCGTGTCGCAGTAGCGGCTCCCGAGGAGAAAGACCAATGCTTCTTCGGGCAGTTCCTCGATGGAATGTTGATAAGCGTACGGCGGGGCGACTTCGCGATTGCCGGAATCTCTGACCACCGCCGTGCTCTCTATCGTTAGCCGCCCCGGAGGCGCAACTAGACGCGTACACCAGTTGCCGAAGCCGTCGCGGTACGGCGAAAGAAGCACCGACGGATTGGTGGTCAGGTGATCCGGCATCACGAGGTCGGCGGCGCGCGAATAGTGGACATGCAACACCAGCATCATCGGCGTCGGCTGGGGACAATCGTAGATCAGCTCGAAACCCACTTTGATTTGCAATGGAGAACTCCTGGGGACGCGGGTCCGGTTTCGACCGCGCCGCGCACTCCGGGAATTCAACCGAGGCGCGAAATGGCGTGGGTCTTTTTCGATACCGCAGCGTCGGAGGTAACGACCACCTCGACACTCATTCCCAGAAAGTCTGACGGAATCCCCGTCCAAGTACCATGGAGGGGCGTGGCGTGGTGCGGGTCGCGGACCACCGCAACCCGAATAAGGTCGCGATTGCCCACGATTCCGTTGGAGGGATCGAAATCGATCCAGCCGGGTCCGGGCAGGTAGACCTGCGCCCAGGCGTGGGTGTTTCCGCCACCCTTGTAACCTTCGTCGTCATCGGGAATATGCAAATATCCGGAGACGAACCGCGCGGCCATCCCGAGGGAGCGCACTGCGTCGATCATCAACACTGCGAGGTCACGACAACTTCCGCTGCCGAGCTCCAGGGTCCGAAGGGGAGTCTGGATGCCCTTCTCATCCCTGCGCACGTGCTTGAAGCTTCGGTTGATCTCATGAGTGAGGTTGATGAGAAACTCGCGCGGATCGAGGTGCCGATTTTTTCGCAGAAATGCTCGCGTCCATTCATCGACCGGGCCCTCCGGATGGAAAGGCGCGCGTTCCACGAACCGGACCAGGTCGGGCATTTCATGCTCGTGGTAACTGAACGGAAGGGACCGCGCACCCTCCTCCATCTGGAGGTCGCGAATCTCCATCGGAGAATGCTCAAGGCGAATAGTGCTGGCGAATCGAAGCAGCTTGGCGCGATGGGCGAAGCGCACGATTTGCACGTGGTTCTCGAATGCGTCGCGCAGTCGGCGGATCTGCGTCGGGGTCGGGGTTATAACCAGCTTTTCCTCGAGGAGACGCTGGTCATGGCTGTCGCGAGGGCGCAGCATCATCGAATGCTCGCCGAAGGCAACCGGGCGCCTGTATCGATAAGTTGTGATGTGCTTGATGATGAGCTTGGGCATCGCAACCCCCAAATCGACGTCCAATAATACTTCGAATACTATGCAGCTTTGCGCGAGTGACGAAACCTGATCGATGCCGCGCGCCTCAGCGAAGGAACCAAATCCCATGAATAGCGCGCCGACCAGCCTGCTCGCGCCCGATGAACCGCGCCCCTTCACGATAACCAACCAGGACGGGACCGCGCCGTTCGTCATTATTTGCGACCACGCCGGCAAATATCTGCCGCGCCGCCTCCAGATGCTGGGTCTTCCGGAATCTGAACGCGAGCGTCACATCGCATGGGATATCGGCGCGGGCGCGCTCGCATCCCTGCTGGGAGATGCGCTCGACGCGATCGTCATCCGGCAAAATTATTCGCGCCTCGCGATCGACTGCAACCGGGTGCCCGGTTCGGAGACTTCGATTGTCGAAGTGAGCGAGCGCACCAAGGTTCCGGGAAATATCGGACTCAGCACAGCTCAGATCGAGGCTCGCGTTCGAGAGATATTCCAGCCCTATCACGACCGGATTGCGGCGGAGCTGGATCGGCGGCGCCAGGCGGTCCGGCCTGCGGTCCTAATCGCGATGCACAGTTTTACCCCGGTCTTCGATGCGGTCGCGCGGCCCTGGCATGTCGGCATACTCTACAATCGCGATGCGCGATTCGCCCATCCACTGATCGAGCTATTGCGATGCGAGCAAGGCCTCGTCATCGGCGATAACGAGCCATACCGGGTCACTGACACCTCGGACTATGCGATCCCGATATACGGCGAGCAGCGCAAAATTCCTCATGTGGAAATCGAGATTCGCCAGGATCTGATCGCCGATGAAGCCGGCCAGCGTCGGTGGACAGACTTGTTCGCGCGATTGCTGCCGAAGGCGTATCAACGACTGAGTGGCGTTCCTTAAGCAGGTAAAATTTTCATCCGGCGCACGATTGACCCGGCCGATGGCAACCAGGCGCGCCCCGCCGAGATTTTAGGCATCAGTCTGAAGACTTTCTATAACCGGCAGGAGCGAGGTCAGTCGGAGATTCGATCGGCGAAGCTCGCCTGATATCTTAACCCCTCGCCCGATGGGCGAGGTCGGTCGTGAGTCCGCGAGCGACCTGGAGTGGGACCTTATTCAGCGCGCCTCGCGCGATTCAGGAATTCTGCTCTCTCTTTATCCTCGTAGGGGCGATTGCTGAAGCGAGACCTTATTCGGCGCGCCCCCACTTTCCGGGCCGTTGAGAACTCATCGGATCATTTTGTTTGGCAGTTTTCGCTTGACTCTTGCACCGTTTCGCGGTTCTATAATTCCAAGTATTTGGAAATGTTATAGTTCTAGATAAATGGAAGCGTAGCAGAAGCTCTTCTTCGTGAGGAATTGCTAGACGACTACGATCGCGCGGTCCCCGAAACGAAGGCCACAAATCGACACCATGACCAAAGCGGATTTAATTGTCGTCCTGAGCGCATTGGCTCAGGACACCAGGCTCGACATCTTTCGAATGTTGGTGCAGCATGGTGCGGAAGGGTTGCCGCCCGGGGAAATCGGAGAGCGCCTTAAACTGCCCGCGCCGACCCTTTCCTTTCATCTCAGTCAGCTGAAGCATTCTGGCCTTGTTGCATCGCGTCGAAAAAGCCGGGCGGTTCTTTATGATGCGCGGGTTGGCACGATCGACAAAGTAGTCGAATATCTCAACGCCAATTGCGGGGCTCGCGCGAAACCCGCAACCCGCGAGCTGCTCAGTAAAGAAAAGTCGTCCGGTCCGCCAAAGAGAATCCTCTTCTTATGCACGCGCAACTCCGCGCGTAGCATCATGGCCGAATGCGCGATGATGCGATGGGGAGAGGGGCGGTTCCAAGCGTTCAGCGCCGGAAGCTCTCCGGCGGAGAAGGTACATCCCGCCGCGCTACGGCTGCTCAACGAATTGAGGTATGAGACCGCAGGGCTACACAGCAAAAGCTGGGATCAGTTCGCGGAGCCCGGCGGTTCGGCGTTGGATTTCGTTCTAACCCTATGCGACCGCGCGGCCGCCGAACCGTGTCCGGCCTGGCCCGGGCAGCCACTCCGGGCTCATTGGGGCGTCAAGGATCCGCTGGCCTTTGAGGGTTCGGATTCGGAGAGGCGCAAAGTCTTCCTCGAAACCTACGCGGCGCTGGAGCAGCGAATCAAAATCTTCACCAGTCTTCCGGTAGAGAGACTGGAACGCTTTGCGCTCGAACGCTGGGTTACTGAGATTGGGAAGCTCGACCTGGCGGCATAGGCAGAAGCAGTAGACAAGCGAGAGAACAATGCCTGTCAATGTAGGTATCAATGGATTTGGTCGAATGGGCCGCCTCGCGCTACGGGCGGCCTTTGAGAGTCGGTTGTTCCGAATCGCGCATATCAACGAGGTTAAAGGCGGACCCGACACCGCAGCCCATCTACTCGAATTCGATAGCGTCCACGGCCGATGGAAAGCGGCAATCGCCGCCGAGTCTAACGAGCTCATCGTCGAAGGCGAGCATATCGGTTACAGCAATTTCGCGGACATTCATGACACTCCATGGAGAACGGCGGGAATCGACCTGGTTCTCGAATGCTCTGGCAAGCTCCTCACCCTGGAAGCCCTGCAGCCCTATCTCGATCAGGGTATCTGTAAGGTAATCGTGGCCGCGCCGGTAAAAAAAGGCGTCCTCAACATCGTGATGGGTGTAAACGATCATCTCTACGACCCGCGGCAGCATCACATCGTCACGGCCGCATCGTGCACCACCAACTGTCTAGCGCCGGTGGTGAAAGTCATTCACGAAAACATCGGCATCCGCCACGGCGCCATCACTACCATCCACGATGTGACTAACACTCAAACGCTGGTCGACCTGGCGCACAAGGATCTGAGGCGGGCGCGTTCCGCATTGATGTCTCTAATCCCGACGACCACCGGCTCCGCCACCGCGATCGGCCTCATCTATCCTGAGCTGCAAGGCAAATTGAACGGGATGGCGGTTCGGGTACCACTTCTGAACGCATCGTTGACGGATTGCGTGTTCGAGGTGGTTCGATCGACGACCGCCGAGGAAGTGAACGGACACCTTCGAGTAGCCGCCGAAGGCGAATTGCGGGGAATTCTGGGCTTCGAGCGCCGTCCGCTCGTCTCGGTCGATTTCCTCAACGATCCGCGCTCATCGATTGTCGATGGACCCTCGACGATGGTAGTTGACGGCACACAAGTGAAAATCGTGGCCTGGTACGACAATGAGTGGGGCTATGTCAACCGAATGGTCGAACTGGCAGCCAAGGTCGCCGCGAGTCTGTCTTAGGTCTTCGGGCTGTCTGGACAAGGATGATGATGTGAAAAACGCGGTCCGCAACTACGCGCTAGTGACCGGCGCCTACTGGGGCTTTACCCTAACCGATGGCGCGCTGCGGATGCTGGTTCTGCTGCATTTCGATCGGCTGGGATATAGCGCGGTCGAGATCGCGTTTCTGTTTCTGTTCTACGAATTCTTCGGGATCGTTACCAATCTGCTGGGCGGATGGATTGCGGCTCGTTCGGGACTCAAGGTTACCCTCTATGGTGGTCTTCTGCTTCAGATCTTCGCGCTCATCATGCTCGCTCTGCTGCAGCCCGGATGGTCGCGGTTAGCGTCGGTCAGCTATGTGATGGCGGCGCAGGCGCTTTCGGGAATCGCGAAGGACCTCACGAAAATGAGCGCTAAGACCGCGATCAAGGTGGTGGTCCCGGAAGGTTCGGACAGCGCGCTGTTCAAATGGGTCGCGCGTTTGACCGGTTCCAAGAACGCCTTAAAAGGTGCGGGCTTCTTTCTGGGTGGCGCGCTACTCACTGCGATGGGTTTTACCGGGTCCCTGATAGCGATGGCAGCCGGCCTTCTAGTGGTCTTGGTGGGTACAGTGTTCGCGCTGCCGAGCGGAATGGGTAAGACCAACACCAAAGTCAAATTCGCGACGCTCTTTTCAAAGAGTCCCGCAGTCAACTGGCTCTCCGCGGCACGACTGTTTCTATTCGCCTCGCGCGATGCCTGGTTTGTGGTCGGACTGCCGGTTTTCCTTGCCTCGATACTACACTGGTCGTTCTGGCAGGTCGGTGCTTTCGCCGCCGCGTGGTTCATCGGTTACGGTATGGTACAAGCGACCGTTCCCGAGATTCTGCGCCAGGTCGGCGCGCGCGAAGGAGTAACCGGGGAAACTGCTCGCCTGTGGGCGATGGTCTTGATTGCAATCCCGCTCGGCTTGGCCATGGCGCTCGCGTTGAATGTCAGTGCGGGGCCCGCGCTCATGATCGGACTCGCGATCTTCATGGTGGTATTCGCAATCAACTCGTCGGTTCATTCCTACCTGATTCTCGCTTATTCCGGCGACGATGAAGTAGCGGTCAACGTTGGCTTCTACTATATGGCCAATGCGGGCGGGCGGTTGCTGGGTACGCTCCTGTCCGGTGTGGTGTTCGAGTATTACGGATTCGTGGGTTGTCTCGTCGCGTCGGGTATCCTGGTGTTGGCCGCCGCGCTGCTGTCGTTCAACCTGCCGCAAAGCCACGCGATTCCACTGACAGTCAAACTCAAGGAGGCCGAATCATGACCTGGAACCATCGGGCTCCCAAGAACCCATCTCATCCATACGCAGCCTGCCCTCTGACCAAGTCGCGCGACCGCGCCAATCGATACGGTCCGATTTGGAAAGTTGCCACCGCGATCTTCCTTCTAACTGTGACATCGATTCCGGCGTGGCCGGATCTCGCGGGCTCGCAGGAACTGGAGATCAGGGGCGACGGTTCCACCTTTGCCTACCCGATGTACAGCAAATGGATCGAGGAGTACCAGAAGCAGAATCCGGGCGTGCGATTTACATATCAATCCAACGGCTCAGGTGCCGGCATCCACGATGTAATGCTCGGGATCGTCGACTTCGCGGGTACTGATGGGCCTCTGAACAAGACTCAAATGCTGGATTTCAGCACCCATCGCAACTGCGAAGTTCTCCACTTTCCCGTCGCGCTGGGCGCCGACGTTCCCATCTACAACATTCCAGGCGTCACCCACGAACTTCGGTTTACCCCGGCGGCCTTGGCTGCCATCTACCTCGGCAATACGACGAAGTGGAACGATGCCCTGATAGCCGATGCGAACCCCGGCGTTACGCTCCCTAACAACGATATTGTCGTCATCCATCGACAGGACGGAAGCGGCACGACGTACGTATGGACCGACTACCTTTCAAAGGTAAGTGCGCAGTGGCACGAGCGGGTTGGAACGGGGATTGCGGTTGTGTGGCCGGTGGGTCGCGGCGCCAGGGGTAACGAAGGTGTAGTCGAGCTCATAAGCCACACGCCCTATTCGATAGGTTACTCGGAGCTCACCTATGCGGTCCAAAATCACCTGACCTATGGAACCGTAGCCAACAGTTCGGGACGATTCGTAAAAGCGAATTTCGCAAGCGTCACCGCGGCTGCGGCGGGCCTGGCGGACAAGATGCCCGCGGATTTTCGCGTCTCGATAACCGATTCCCCAGACGAGGCGGCCTATCCAATCTCGAGCTTCACCTGGATGTTGATCCCATCGGTTGTTTCCGAAGCGCAGAAACGCGCGGCGCTGGTAGAATTCCTGCGCTGGGGCTTGACCACCGGCCAAGGGATGCTGGATGAGCTATCCTACGCGCGCCTTCCAGACGCGGTTATCGCAAAAGAACAAAGCGCCATCGATCAAATCAAGGTCCCCAGTACCACCGCGTCGAGCATCCCATAGGCGCTGGCGGGGGGGATGGCGCGGCGGTCGCTCTGTTTCGCTTTGCGACCGGCGTGCCACCCTTCTCCTGAATCCTCGATGCGCGGACGCCATCGGCGGACGCGCCTCCGCCCCCGCTTCCCCCGCATATCAATCGAAAATCTGATCCGCTAAGCTGGCTAAAATGAGCCCCGGGAAGCATCCGAGCGGGACTTCGTACGAACTCATAGTCGCACCTGGGTACGGATAAGCGTGATGGGCTTTCGCGGCAAACTGGCGCTGGTTTTCGCCTCCCTTCTCATCGTCGCTGTAACCGCTATCAGCGTGCTGGAATTCGAGCGCACCACCCGCCTGATGGTGTCGAACCTGAGCGACGCCGGCGTCTCGCTCGTCAACCAGGTCTTCGAGCAGATGCGCGTGACGCTCTCACAGCCGCAGACCGATCCAGTCGCGGCGCTGCGCAACGACCCGTCGATCGCATCGTCGCTGCGCTCCGCACAGGCCTTCACCAAGGGCGTCGTGTATGCGCGAATCGAGGGCGCCGATGGCTCGCTTATCGCGGGCACGCCGCTGCCGGCGCCGGGCGAATCGATTCCCATCCTCCCCTTCGAGGAGCTGTCGGAGCAGGCCAAAGAATGGTTCCCGATGGCGCAGCTACGGTCGCTGTTCAGCGAGCATGTCTATGAAATCAGCCGGCCGGTCGAGATGAATGGGAAGCCCTTCGCCACCATCATGGTCGGGCTCTCGACCGCGCTCATCGAGCGGGAGGTGCGTGCGACTCTGGCCGGCATCATGACGGTGGCGATCGTCGGGCTGATTCTCGCGCTGGCGGGCGGCGTGCTGGCGGGCGCATTCCTGCTGAAACCGGTGGCGGCGATCGCGAGCGGCGTCGATGAGCTGGCGGCCGGAGGCGGAGACTTCCGCGTCAGCATCCCGGCCCATGATGAGTTCGGAACCCTGGCGGAAAAGTTCAATCAGCTTTCGAGGCGAATAAAAAACGATCGGGCGCAATGGGAAACCGAGCGCGGGCAGTTTTTTAACATCTTCAGGTCGATTACCGACGCGCTGTTGCTCCTCGATGCGCGCGGGCACGTGTTGTTTGCGAATACCGAGGCGCAGGGCAAGCTGGGGCTGCCGGCTGGGGGCTCGTCCGATGGCAGGCCGCTGAATTTGCTGCTGGGCCGGGACCATCCGCTGAACCGGATGATCGAAAATGCCTACGTAATAGGCAGCGAAGTCCGCGACGTCGCGATGGAACTGGGAAAAGGGGCCTCGGCGCTTAGGGTTTTGGTCTCGATATTCTCATTGGGGCAGGGACCCGAGCCGCCCGGGCTGTTGGTCATCGTGCGCGACCTCGATCCTGTTCAGGAACTGGAGAATGTTGTCAACTATTCCGGCCGCCTCGCGCGGCTGGGTGGGCTCATCTCCGGAGTCGCGCATCAGATTCGTAATCCACTCAATGCGATGAACCTCCAACTCGAGCTCCTCAACGAGGAAGCCGCGCAGGGCAAGCCGGTGCATGCGCGCGTGATGAAGGTGCGCAACGAGATCATCCGTCTCGATGAGGCGATCAGCGCGTTGTTGCGCTTCATGCGACCGGAGCAGCTTAAGCTCGGGCAGATCGAGTTGGGCGAGTTGCTGAGCGAGGTTGGAAGAGAAGTGGAGCGGCCCGGTATCACCGTTAGGCAGAACCTCGATGCGCAGGCCCCGCAGCTCACCGCGGACCGCGCCCTGCTCGGCGAGGCGCTGCGCAATATCGCCAAGAACGCGGTCGAGGCGATGCCCGAAGGCGGGGAGATCGAGTTCGAGACCCAGCTCGCTGACGACGGCTATGTGGAGATATCAATCAAGGATCATGGCCAGGGAATTTCGGCCGACGATCTCGGTCACATCTTCAACTTGTATTATACGACCAAGGAAGGCGGCACCGGGTTGGGTCTGTCGTTGGCGCTGCGCGCCGTCGATCTGCACTATGGGATGATGGAAGTTCAATCGAATCCGGGCGCCGGGACCGTCGTGAAGATAAAACTTCCAGCCGGCGATACGCTCGCGCAGCAGTTACCTTCGGGGAGCGCGATTCATTAGGCGGGGATGTGAGAAGGCTTTTCTCATCGACGATTCTCCCGATATTACTGGCGCTGACGATCGCAGGATGCTCGCGCCTGTATTACGATTGGAATACCCACACTTTTCGAAGAACCCCAGATGTAGTCGCCAAGCCCGCGGTGCCGGCCGCAGCTCCGACGCGGGCCGTCGCAGCCGCGCCCACATCCACGCAAAGCACCTTGTTGTACAAACGGAAGCATAAGCACGTCGCCTCCACCACTCCCGACATGAAGGAAATGAGCATCCAGCCCGAAACCACGCAAAGTTCGCCGATACCGCCCGCGACCTCGACCATTTCGCTGGCGACGCCGGGCGGCGATTCTGACAACGCCAAGCGAGAGATCGAGGCCGCTGGCCAGCGGCTCTCGCGCTTCGATCGGAATCAGCTCAATGGCCCAACGCTGGCAACCTATGACCAGGCCAACGGCTTTCTAAGCCAGGGCAAGCAGGCGCTTGAGGAAAAGGACTACGTCGCCGCATCCGGCTTCGCCCAGAAGGCGTCGGTCCTCACCGATAAACTGCAAGCGACGGTGACCGCGAGATAGCTATCGGTCCAAAGGGTATACGTAGGCCTTAGCCGGTTTAATCGAACCGATCCCGTGCGATCTCTTCGAGCGATTGCCCCACCAGACCTTTGGTCGCGGCAAAGTCGAGCACGTGATCAAAATGCGCGAACCTGCCGCCGCGCTCGAGGATTCCTGACAGTCGCCGCAAGCGCACATCGCGCGGATGAGCAAAGGCGAGGATCGGCATGTCGAGCGCGGCGAGCGCGAGCATCCGGTCGCGGGTCAGGAACTGGGATTCGTACCGATGCAGAAAGCGCAGGCCCGATTCGTGTACGCATGATGCGTCGGAATACCGGAGATACTCTGGCATCCCTGCGCCTTCGTCATGACGGGGCTGCTCGGCCGCGCCAAGAAAGCCTTCCCCCAGCAGCGACTCTTCAGCGCCGCGGCTGGCGCGCTCGAAGGGGAAGATGATCATCGGCTGAAGCTGGACATTGTAACGATACTGGTTAGTCGCCATCGCGCGCTTGCCGGCTTCGAGGTCCGCCACCGGATCATCGATCTTTTGATGATCGACATGTCGATACATCCCGTGCCACAAAAACCCCGCGCCATGATTCTTCAAAATCTCCACATATCTTGTGCTGATCCGCTGGCTGGTCGGGATCCATGCACAATCGAGGTGGACGCGAGAGCAACGATTTTCGATATGGGCAAGGAAGTCTTCCAGCATCGATTCGTTGAGGTAGTCATATCCGAGCGGAATGTCATCGATAGTTAGATTGAACGGTATCGGCGCGGAAACGTCGCGCGCCGCGGCCCGCTCGACGGCAATCAGCGCGCTGATATTTGCGCATCGCGAAGCCGGATCGGCCAGCCGCCAGATCAGCGGACTATCCGAATTCTCATCGTCAGGTTGAACGTCGCAAATGATCGCGCCTTTTCCGACACGATAGCCGAATATCACCGGCGATTCCGCGCCGTGTTCGTCGCGCGCGAGGAGAATCGGTTCGATCGGACCACTGAGATCGAACGCGCAGTTAAGCGCGCCGCCGAGCGAGCTCTCCTCGCCGCGCAGCACCGCCGGAATCATTTCGTGATCGGTGAACCGATACGACGCAACCTTGATAAGCCTGACGGTGAAGGACGCTTCGACCAGCGGCGCGAGCTGATAGCGAATTCCATCGCCGGCGGCGGCGCGAACATATAGTGTCCCGCCCCGGTTAACCGAATCGCGAAGACTCTCGCGCTCGCGCGTCGTCAGCTGGTTGAGGGTGGCAAAACTGATCGCGATTAGGGCAGCGCCCCCATCAGCAGAACCCAGCGAGGCTTCGGAGGGCGTGATTTGCAGCACCTCGAGACCGCGCAGTTGCGCAAACTGCGCGGCCGACTTCGGTAGCTGCCCGACCGGCTCAGCGATGAGCAAGCACCTTTGGTTCACCTTCAAGTGGCGGATGTGCTTCTGAACCATTTTGTGCGGCTTCTTCTTTTAGCTCGGCTGCCCGGCGCTCATTCGAATCGAGGACGGCCTCCAGCAACCCGGCCGAGTCCATTTGCAGCAGCAGATTGATGTTAGGGATAACGCAGTGTCCCCCGATGAACCCGGGGAAATAGCGCTGGCGCGGTAGGAACGCAACCTCTTCAAAAAATTCGGTCGCTTCTTCGTAGTCGCCGCCGACCCGCTGAACGTACCGATTGAACTCCTGCGCCCACGCAATGATGACACCGAAGTATGTAGTCTCTCCCAGCTTGGCAACTTCCAAAGTCTCAGGCTTTTCCAGCTTGCGCGTCTTTATTCCATGTTGCTGGAAGTGCGCTTCCGCCTGATCCGCCCACGCCTCTTCGCCAGCCGCAACGAATTTAACGTAGTGCAAAAGATCCTTCGCCATCTTCACGTGCTTGCCGCGCACCGGGCTATAGGCGACCGCGGTCCCGGTTTGCGCAGCGATCGAACGGGTGGTGCCGGGGAGCACGGTGCTGTTGATGATCGTGAGTTCGGGCTTGAAGCGGCGGATGTAGTCAATCGCCAGCGGCTCGAACTGTGCGCGCGAAACAAACGGAATGCAGATGTGCATCACTCCAATCGGATCGCTAAACTCGCGCCGTTCGAGATCGTGCTTGAGCACCGAATGCGTACGCTCCAGCACCTCCACTAAAGCGCCCCCGACTTCCCCGAGTCCGACGACGAGAGTTTTACTATTGATGGACATTATCCCTCCGCGCGCACGCTTGCGACGCTACTTGTTTTTCGTTTTTGCACAGTCGCCGTCGTTTCGCTTTCGATGCGCGGTAACAATGAATCAATGGCGCGATAAAATTCGCCGCGCTGATTCGGCCAGCTAACCCGATCCACGACCTTTCGCGCATTTTCGGCGTAGCTCCGTCGCAGCTCGGGAAAATGGTAGAGCTGCTCGATCGCGCCCGCCAGATCGGCGATGTCACCGGGCTTGAAAAAGCGCACCGAGCCATCGCCGAAATAGTACTCGACGGTCTTGAGCCTGGGCGCGATAGCCGGGATTCCCATCATGGCGAACTCCAGTAGTTTAACCGGAAGCATCAGATGAGTCGCGCTGCTCTCGCGATTCGGCACCAGCCCAACATCGGCGGTTTGAAGCACCTTGGGCAACTCCTCGATTGGAATCATGTCTTTGAAGATTACTCGATCTTCCAAATTGAGGTCCGTTACCAGCTTACGTATCTCGGCCAGGTAATCTCCCGCGCCTAGCGCCAGCAGGCGCAATTGCGGAATTCGATCACGCAACCGACCTACCGCTCGCACCGCGAGATCCAGCCCCATCCGATGGGTGATGGTGCCATGGCATACCACGGTAAAGGTGTCGGGATCTTTGGCCACCGGACTATCGGCGACAAAAATCCGATCGTCAGGCGAATTGAGCACCACCCTGATCTTGTCAGCATTGATTCCATAATCGGCCAGACGCTGACGATGCGGTTCGTGCACGGCGAGTACCAGGTCCGCACACCATGCACTGAGGCGCTCCTCAAGCTTCATGATCGGTACACCGAGCGCGCCGCGCCATCCGGGAAACTTGTCGCGATAAAGCTCGGGCATCGTGTCATGAACATCGAGCACGAGCTTGGTTCCCGCGCGGCGCAGCGGAAGCGCAGCGAGGATCGCCGCATCCGGCATGGTGCAAACAATCGCGACGTCATAGGGACGTTCGCGGGAAAGCTCCAATGCTTTACGCGACGCCTGCACGAAGAAGTTGACATAGCTTTTCAGGTATGAAGTACGGCTCGAGCCTCGATAGCGAGGAATTTCCAGTCCGATAACGTTTACCCCGTTGATCAGCCCGGTTTTGCCCGCCGCCAGGGTTATCGCGTCGACCTGGTCGCCGCGGTGAGCAAGGGCCTCGGCATGCCGTTTGACCCGGCCATCATGAATGTACGTGGTGTAGGCTATGACTAATGCGCGAGCCACGTGGCGGTCTCCTTCACCCTGCAAACGATTCCTCACTTACGCGCCGTGCTACTGCACGCTTGGTGTTGAGGCCTTCGATCGAGGGTTTTCCTTCCTTGATTATGAGTTTCATCTGGGCGCGCTCTCGCCACCATTGCGCGACTTCGTTCGGCAGTGCGCGCCAGGCGTCGAAATCGGCCAATACTTTCAGTAGTTCCTCGTATGCGGACAGGTTTTCGGCGTCGCCCGAGTAGTCGGGATGCGTCAAGGTCAGAATCATCCCTCCCAGCGAGCGAATCCAGTGGGCCTTGGTCACCCAGGTTGAGAGCGGATTGCGCCGCACCAAATGGAGCAGCGTGTGGTCCTGCGGCAGCGTGTAGGGCAGCTCCACCATCTCCGAGAGAAAGAATGGAAACAGACTGCAGGTTCCCCCCGGCTGCGGCTCGTAGGGATCGGTATCCGAGAAGGTCGAGTCGTAATCGAACCCCATGGTTCCGATCCATTCCGCATTGCGCAGCGTCGAAGGGCCGCGAAAGCCGCGCAGGTCATGCTCACCGGCCAGCCGCTCGACCAGCATCTTACACACTTCGAAGTCGTATCGGCTGCGAAACATTCGCCCGTCATGGGCGAGACCATGCGCGCCGAACTCGAAGCCGCGCGCGCGCAGCCGTTCTACTTCCTTCCAATCGATCGGATACTGCGCCAGCGGAAGATTCCATGACGACCTGAATCCGTAACGCTCTTCGAGGTCGGCCATCCGCTCCATGCGTGCGAATCCGAGCGGACTTTCGACGTCGTGAGTCAGCGCGATGCAACAGCGTTTGCCCCCCGGCCAGAACGCGATATGCCACGGATCCGGCAGCCCGATTGCTTCCAGGCTCGCTTGCAGCCACTGATGCCATATATCCATCAGCGCGGCCTCGCACGGCCAGTTGGGAAAGCCGTCACGCAGACGCGCGCGCACCGCGGCATAGTTCATCCAATGGCGCAGGGCCAATGGAATAAATCTTTTGATTCGATAGTAGGTCATTACGGTCGCCGAGGGGGTGCGCTTGCCCGGCGACAAATATTCTTCGAACAGATAGCGGCGAATGACCGATTCAGATGCCTGTGCGGCCTGTTCCAGCTGGGCACGATGGTTCTCCGGAAGTTTCCAGAACGAGAACGCGTCGTTGCTATAGTTGACCGCGGCGCCCGCGAGGTGGTCTTGCGCGAGCGCGCCGCCATGGCTCGATACGATGCTTAGCGCCATACCGATTCCATCAGCAGAAGACGCCTCATCTGTTGCCTCCGGATAAATTTGACCAGCTCGGGCGAAGCAAGTTTCTGCCGACGCCGCAGGTAACCGTCCAGATAACCGGCCAACAGATAGATTCCCCCAATCACCGGCGGCCACGAGAGGCCGCGCTTCCCCGCACGCATCATCAGGAACAGCGGATGGTAACCGACCGTGTAGGCGGCGCGTCCGGCGGCCAGATTGCCTTTTAAATAGCCGCCCGCCGAGCCCTGCGGCCGATGATGGTAAGCGCGAATGTGCCGGAAGCTGCGGCTCTTGAAGCCGAGCATCATCGCCAGCGCCTCATCCAGGGTGTCCCATCCCAACCCGCTGGCGAGTCCGCCGATCGCTTCGAAGCACGCGCGCGAATACATCTTAACCGCGCCGCGCGTATGAAAGCCGGGCGACCTGATTTCGCGCCAGGCGCTGCCTTCGGGTTCGAACAGGGTCGCACCGACAATTCCGAGCTTCGAGTCGCGGGTGAACTCGGTGGCCAGCAGTTCGATAAAATCGGGCTTGAAGCTGAGATCGGCATCAATCCGCAAAATCGCGGCGTAATTTTGCCAAACTTCCTTGGGCAGGAATTGCATCAGGATCGATTCACCGCCCGGCAGCCGCTCGCGTCCGACCGGCAGATGCTTCACCTCGATCCACGGATGCTCCGCGGCGGCCCGATCGAGGATCTCCGCAGTCGCATCGGTGGAACCATCATCGATGATGATCCAGCGCGCCGGCTTGGTCGTTTGCGCCGCCATCGAGGCAATCAGGCGCGGGAGAAAGCCTTCCTCGTCGCGCGCCGGAGTGATCGCGATGAACTTCATCTTGCTCATGCCATGTACCGATACAGCGCTTCGCCGAGCACTCGGGTGACTGGGAGTGGCAACCTCTTCCAGACCGTCGAGAGAACTTTGGCCGGGCCGCTTAGGACCTCGGAGCTGATGCTGCGCGGAGCACGCGGAAAAAACGCATACGGGAGCGGACGCGCAACGCATCCGAGCTCGACTTTGGAGCGCACCAATCCCTGGTTGCGATTGTCACAGCGGCCCAAATCGAGCGAGCGGGCTCGGCCCGCATGGGCTTCGATCATCTTCGCGAACAGCAGATGGTTGGCGCCCGGATGACCGTTCTCGGCGCGAGCACTCCACTTGCAACAAAGCTGATCGCCGCTGCGTAGCACTACCAACCCTGCCTGGTCGCCTCCATCGAGGGTGGCAAACCAGACTTCACAATCGCCGCTGCGAGCGAATTTCTCATGGACGGTGGAAAAAAACTTGAATGGCTGTGGCGGGATGCCGAGCCGGCGCCGGGTCTTGAGCTGAAGCTCGAAGAACCGCTTCAGGTAAGCCGGGCTGGTCCCGCGATCGATTACGAGCTTGTCCTTGAGTCCGCGCTTGATGCCGCTGCGAACCGTGCGGCTGAAGCCGGCGTTGATCTCACTGAACGGCCGCCCGAGATCAAGTGTCCACTGCGCGAAGCAGTCGACATTTTTCCACGGCGCCGGGCCCTCGACCCCGCGGACTTCGATCGCGCTGGTTGGATTAGCCGCGATCAGTGCGCGCAGAAATTCCACCCGCGTTTCGGCGTCGACCGCCAGCGGCTCTCCGCAATCGGAAAATGGCAGCGACACCAACCGAGTGACGAACAATCCTTTCGAACGCGCAAACACCGCGGCCGCGCGCAACTCGCCCTGGCGATGCAGCGTGGCAACCTCGAGTTTTAGCCGATAGGAGCCGCGTAGCGCCTCGATCCATTGCTCGCAATGGTACAGGTTCGCGCCTGGCAGCCGGCTGAGTGCGGTGCGCCAGATTGGCAATCCGTCGGACCACGGCTTCATCATCAGGCCATCGCGAACGACGCTATTCGATCGCTCGACCACTTCGGTCTTGGCGAACGGACGGCCAAAAAAAGCACCGGTCGATTCGTTGGTCAGCGAAACTTTCATGTCAAATCACTCTTTAAATGCTTAAGCCTGCGAGGGCGCCGGTCGGAACGCCTTGCTAATCATGTCGAAGAAGACCGACGCCTCCATCCAGAGAAAAACCGCCAGCGCCGGAATCGCTTCCGCGAGCAAAACCTCCAGCTCATTGAGTCCGGCGGTGAGCGCCAATACTTTTCCGGCCAGCGCCGCCATTGCGCATACAATCGCCAGCTTCAAGCCGGGTCCCGCGGCGCCTAACAAATGCGTGAGCGTGGTGTCGATGAGACTGGCGGCCAGCGCCAGACCGATCAGGCTCACCACGCCTTCCACCACCGCCATGTCGGCGCTGATTCCACCCAGTCCCGCGAACATCGCAAGCGGCAGTACCGTCACGACAATCAGAATCAGCCGGATTCCATGGGTCCACATGTCGTAGGACGGATGATCCTTGGAAAAGAACACCGAGCCGATGCCGATGCGTAGACCCATCAGGGTGAAGCCGATCGAAAGCAGGCGGATGCAGAGCGCCGCGGGCATCCATTTTTGGCCGTAGACGATGCCGACAAACTCCGGCGCCGCGATCGCCGCCATCACCATGATCGGGAGCACGAAGCGCGCAATGTAGGCGGTGAAGTCGGTGAAGGCGCGCGCCATCTGCGCGTTATCATCCTGCACTCGCGAAAAGGCTGGAAAGGTCACGCGACCTGCAACCCGGAACAGGCGATCGGGTACGAAGCGCAGCAGATCCCACGCCATCCCGTAAAATCCCAGCGCGCCGCTGCCAAGGAATCTGCCCACCAACAGGAAATCCGCATTGGAGGAGCAGACATAAATGGCCCGCGCTCCCCATACCGTGGTGGTGAAGCGGCTGAAATCACGCGCCGCCCAGAGTCGCGGCCATGCCATGGTGAATCGGCGATCGGTAACCCACAGCGCCGCGGAGTAAGCGAAGATGCGCGCCGCCAGGGCGCCCGGCAGGCTCAAGCGAGGATAGCCCTCGACCAGGAGGAGCAGCGCGGCAACAAGGAACACCATCTCCGCAAAAACCTCGGCGCTGGCAAGCGCGCCGAAACGCATCTCGCGCCGCAACCGCGCGTTGGAAACCATCGCGGTGCCCTGAAACACCAGCGGGATACACAGGAGCCGGATGTAGGGCACGATCGCCGGCATCAGCATCAGGTGCGCGACCAACGGCGCCGTCACATAAATGAGCATCGCCATCGCGAGCGACACCGCGACACTCAGGCACCATCCGGTCGACTCGTGCTCGGGCAGCAGGTTGCGGCGCTGGATGAGCGCTTCCGGAATCCCGTTCTCGATTGGGATCAGTGCGAAGTACATGACGATCAGCAGGACCCGGAAAATGCCGAAGTCATTCGGCATCAACGCGCGCGCGAGAACTACCATTCCGCCGACGCGGATCACCTGAAGAGCTATTTCCGCGAAGACGTTGTCACGCACGCTGCGCGCGAAAGCCTGCCACAACTTGCTCTCCGCATCGGCGGATTGCGCCGGCTGCGGAGCGATGAATTCGGGCTTGGAGCCCAACTCATCGAGCGGCGGCAGCGCTCGTGCCGTGGCGGTTTGCGCGCGTGAACTCACAGGCCCTCGCCGCGCAGCAACACCGGCACGGTGCGCGCGAGTATCTTGATGTCGCTGATGAGCGACCAGTCTTCGATGTATTTGACGTCGAGCCGCACCATGTCGTCGAAGGACAAGCGATTGCCACCGCTCACCTGCCATAGCCCGGTGATGCCCGGAACCGCGTCGAGCCGGCGGCGATGCCATCCTTTGTAGAGTTCCAGTTCGTAGGGCAGCGCGGGACGCGGACCGATCAGGCTCATATCGCCGCGCAGCACGTTGATGATCTGTGGAAGCTCATCGATGCGGTAGCGGCGAATGATGCGGCCGACGCGGGTAATCCGTTTGTCGTCGGTAAGTTTGAAGACTTTCTCGCCGTTTTGCGCGACGCCGTTGCCATTACCATTGACGGCCGCGCGATCGCCGAGACGGATCCACTTCTTGACGTACTCGCGATGAGCATTGTCACCCGCCGCGCTGCGCATCGAGCGCAGTTTCAGGAAGTCGAATTCCTGGCCACGGATTCCGATCCGGGTCTGGCGGAAAAAAACCGGACCGCCGTCTTCGAGCCAAATCGCCAGGATGGTGAGCAGTAGCATGGGCGCCGTCAGCACCAGCATGACCGAGGCTGCGAGAACGTCGAATCCGCGTTTGACCAGAAAATTGAGTCCCTCGATATTCGAGCCGCGCAGCGTCAGGAGCGGCACCACTCCCATCATGTCCACTTTGAGTCCGGCCGGAGGCGCGTTGAAGACCCACGGCACCAGCCACCATCGGACGCGATTCTCTTCGCACATCTCGATGATGTCCTCGTGCTCCGAACGCGCCGCGTCAGGCAGCGCGATCGCAACTTCGAGGCACGGATAGAGCCTGGCCAGCTCGGCCAGATTCGCGAGTCCCTGCAGCACCGGAAGACCCTTATACTGGCGGCCTTCCGGCGATTCATCGATAAAGCCGACCGGCTCGTAGAAAGTCATCTCGCTGGCGACCTGATCAAACAGGTAGCGGCCGATATCGTTGAACCCAATGATAGCCAGCGGAATGGTAATGCGCGGATTTGAGTAGATCCTGCGCACCAGATTCCGCGCCAGTGCGCGTCCCAGCAATACTGCGGGGATGCTGAAGACGTACGCGAGGCCGATGGTCAGACGCGAGCCGTCGAAATGGACCAGGAATCCCGCGATCAGCGACAACATCGCGGCGTAGGTGCAGCCTCGAACCACCGCGGCGGTCTCTTTCATTCCACCGGCGCGCATCCGGTACAGATCGCAGGCCCGAAAAACCAGGATCCAGACCGCGACCACCGCCGCAACGCCGAGAAAGAGCAGCCGCGAGTCGGTGCCGAGCAGGCGGATCTCCTGCGCGTGCGCGGGGTCGTGGATGGCAAGCGCCACGCTGAACGCAGCGAGTAGCGCGATGCCATCAACGGCCGCGAAGAACGCCTTTTGTTTTCGAAGTTCGCCGGCGAACATGCTTCAACCACCACATGTGGGGGGGGGTTCGCACGCAGCAGTCTCTGTGCTGTGCCCGCCGGCGAACAGACTTGATTCCTTCTTCATGGTTTCCCGAACCGTCGCGGCCACCCGATCGACCTCGCTGATGGTCAGCGCGGGATGCATCGGGAGCGAGAGCACGGTATCCCCGATCCGCTCCGCGGCGGGGAAATCACCGCTCTTGTAGCCGAGGTAGCGGCAGGCGGGCTGCAAATGCAGCGGGAGCGGATAGTGAATTCCGCAGCCGATATTTTTTTCCATCAGCGCCTGACGGATCGCGTCGCGTTTATCGGTTCGAATGACAAACAGATGGTAGACCGACTCGTAGCCTTCGGGTTCGACCGGCAGTTTCACGCCACATCCTTCGAGGCGCTCGCAGTAGGCCTTGGCGAGTTTGCGCCGCCGCCCGTTCCATTCGTCGAGCTTTTCCAGCTTGGCGCGCAGCACCGCGGACTGGATCGCATCGAGGCGCGCGTTGTAACCGATCTCCTGATGCGCGTAGTGCGAGATGCGCCCATGGTCACGCAGCGAAACGATCCGCGCCTTGAGTTCGTCATCGTTGACGGCGACCGCGCCGCCCTCGCCCCATCCACCGAGGTTCTTGCCGGGATAGAAGCTGAAGGCGCCCGCCGAGCTCACCGCACCCGCGCGAATCCATCCTTCGGGAGTCTCGATGCGTGCACCATGAGCCTGGCAGGCATCCTCGATGACGAGGGCGCCATACTCACGCGCTATCGCATTGAGTTCAGGCATCGCGGCGGGGAGGCCATACAGATGCACCGGCAGAATGACGCGCTTGTGCGGCTTGCCGTTGCCGTTCTTGTGGGTCGCGAGATAGCCGCGGACCGCCTCGGGACTTAAGTTGCAGGTTTCCGAATCGACGTCGACGAAGATCGGCGTCGCGCCAGTCTGGATGATGCTGGCGGCGGTCGCGATGAACGTCATCGGAGTGGTGATGACTTCGTCGCCGGGACCCACGTCATGCGCCATCAAAGCGAGGCGCAGTGCGTCGGTTCCGGAGCCCACTCCAATCACGTGTCGCACGCCGAGAAAATCCGCGAACTCTTTCTCGAAAGCCTCGACATGCGGGCCGCCGATGTAGGCGGTATTTTTATGGATCTCCGCCATTTCACGATCGACCCGCTCGCGGATCTCATCGTTCATGGCGGCAAGATCGACAAACTTAATTTGCATCCTGACTTCCCCTTTTCTCATCAATGCCATTGACAGCATTTTCCGCGAGCATCAGCCTGCGCACCCGCGCCGGATGACCCGCGACCACCGCATAGGGCGGCACATCGTGGGTGACCAGCGCGCCCGCGCCGACCATCGCTCGCTCACCAACTGTCACTCCGCACATGATAATGGCGCCGCTGCCGATCGAAGCGCCGGTGCGAATCCTGGTTTCTTCCAGAGCCCAATCATTTTCGCTTTGTACCGAGCCATCGCCATTGACGGCGCGCGGCAGGCGATCGTTGATGAAGACCACGCCGTGTCCGATGAACACCCCGTCTTCAATCACCACGCCCGAGCAGATGAAGGTGTGGCTGGAAATCTTGCAGCGACTTCCGATGCTCGCGTCCTTCTGCACTTCGACAAACGCGCCGATGCGGGTCTCGTCGCCGATGTCGCAACCATAGAGATTGACGAACGGCGCGAGGCGGACGTTCTCGCCGAGTTTTACATCGTCGGCAACACACACATTCGGCGGGAGCTTGGAACGATCCATCTTCAAACTCCCCTTTAGACTTCGGGACGTGCGACCGGCACCATCGCGCCGCCGTTCTTGAGCGATAAATTCGCCGCTTCGAGGACGCTCACCACGCGCAGTCCCGAAAGACCGTCGGTGCGAGGTGTCTCGCCATTTCGAATACAATCGACGAAGTGCTCGCATTCGAGCTTCAATGGCTCGGCCTCGTCGATGCGCGGAATCATCACGTTCCCGTAGCGATAGGAGAACTGGAACTCGCCGAAGGTGTCGTAGTAGGGCGCAACGTCGACGCCCTTATCGTATATGCGGATCTTTTCCTGCAGCGCGAGATCATCGTAAACCAGCATCTTCTTCGACCCGACGATGGTGGTGCGCCGAATCTTGTTGGGATCGAGCCAGCTCACGTGGATGAACGCGATGACGTTGCGCGGGAAGTGCAGCGAGAGCATCGCCACATCTTCGATCCCGCGCTTGTAATGGCTCTGGCCCTGGCAACTGACGGCTTCCGGGATCCGGCCGCCCATCAACATCAGGATGATCGAGATATCATGCGTCGCGAGGTCCCACGCGACGTTAACGTCGTGCTGGATGAGTCCGAGGTTGGCGCGAATCGAGCTCAGGTAGAACATGTCACCCAGCTCGCCCGACTCGATGATGTCGCGCATCTTGAGCACCGGCGCGCTGTACTCGAAGGTATGACCCACCATCAGCACGCGGCCATTGTCTCGCGCGATATGCACCAACTCCGCGGCCTGCGCCGAGGACATCGCCAGCGGCTTCTCGACCAGCACCGACTTACCCGCCAGCAGGGCTTTCTTGGCGAGCGGAAAATGGGTGCTGACCGGAGTCGCGATGACCAAACCTTCGATCTCGCGGTCGCGGAGCAGATCGTCGAGATTGCTCGAGCCCTCTACTCCCGCATACAGCCCGCGAACATGATCGCGCCGCTTGGCGTCGAGGTCGCATGCGACCACGCGCCGCGCTTGTCGGAGTTGATGAAGATTGCGGACCCAGTTGGGGCCCCAATAACCGAGACCGACGACACCGATGCCGCTAATCTTGTACTTGGACTCCTCGCGCGCATAACTCTCGCGAGGCGAAAGCCCATCAGCAGTGACGCCGACCGAACCCAATCTCACCACTTCACTCATGATCCGAGAAGTCTCCTCAGAGGTTTGGCAACCGATTTGGTTGCGCCATTTAGGACCACACCGGCCACCGGCCGATTTGCCGCTCGCAGTCCGGCCACGGTGGTCGCGAGCTCGCTGCGCTCGGTGTAACCGTGACGGACCACCAACAGAATGGGATCGTTGGGACGCGCCAGCGGCAGCATCCGCGCGTCGAGCCGGGGAACGCCCAGGTCAATAACCGCGGCCTGGTAGCGATTCAGTAATCCTTCAAAGTCCGCGAGCTGCTGCAGCCGCTCATCGTCGCTGGAGACAGGGCAGCAGGTTGCGAGGTCGAGCCTCGGCCATTCGGTGGCTCGAATCTGTAGCGAACCATCCAGCACCAGCTCGGGAATCGCGCTGCCGGGCGCCACGAAAGTCCGATGCAGGTTCGGATGGCGCAGATGAGCGTCGACGCAGATCGTGCGCAGCCCGAGGCGCTGGCTCAGATCGATCGCCAGTGCCGAGGCGATAGTGGTGGCGCCATCGCCCGGGCGGCATCCACTGATCAGCAGCCGCACCGAATGGTCGATCACCGCCAGCGGCGCGAGCTGCTCCGCGAGCCGTCGAATCGCCTTGGAGCGAGCAACGCGCCCGGGCGCATCTTCGAGAATCGGCAGCGGGACCAGGTTTCCGGTGCCATCGTGCGACGCACCGTCGCCATTGCCGGCGTAGTCAAGCGCCAGTCTCGCTTGCGAGGCCTGCTCGACCAGGCTGCGATTGATTGCCTCGTGGTACTTACTCACGAATCACTCGCCCTCGGCGTCGCTCGCGGGTTTCGCGAGCCGCACGTCGGTTTGTTTCGGTTTAGATTTATCCGAGGGGATAGTGGGCTCGGCCGCCATCGCGGAATCCGCGTTGTCAGGCGACGCCGCATAGTCGGGAACCGCGATCGGCGTGGTGGATGAATCGGCTTCGGCGGCCGGATGCGCCGCCACCGCGGTTTGTGGCAACTCCAAAGTCTGATCGTGCGCGCCGGCAACTTCGGGAATCGGCAGCGGATGATTCCATCGGCCCAGGCGCGGACCGAACGCGAGGATAGCAATCAGTAAACCCGCGACCGCGGCAGCGATGGCGGTGAAACCCGGAATCCAGCCGAGCCGGAGACCACGGTCGCGCGGGGTCGGGTTCTCGTTGGAGGAGGCCTTAATCGCCGCGGTGAACAGATCCTGATACTCGGCCACTGCGGCCTTTGCCATTTTGAGGGTGACCTGTTTGGCGCCCTCCGCATATGCCAGCAGCATCGCGTTGTGGCACAGCACGTTTATCCGGCGTGGAATTCCGGCGCTGGCCGCGACGATGTAGTTAAGCGCCTTGGGTTTGAAAATCTTCGCTACCGACCCGCCTTTGGCGCGCAGGCGGTAGTCGATGTACTCGAGCGCTTCGCTGGCATCCAGCGGCACCAATAGTGTGCGCGCTCCGATACGCTCGTTGAACTGGCGCAGAGTAGGCGCCATCAAGCGGCGCAACAACTCAGGCTGGCCGGCCAGAATCAATTGCAGCTGATTCTCGCCAGGCCGTCCGTAGTTGGAAAGCAAACGGAGGTCTTCGAGCGCCTCATCGCTTAGGCCCTGGGCCTCGTCGAAGATGATCGCGACGCGTTCGGCCGGGCGCAGCCCGCCCAAAAAACGACCGAGCGCATCCAGCATCTGACCCTTCGACAAGCCGGGGGCGTCGACGCCGAGCTGGGTCAGGATCAGGCGCATTACGTCGGGGAAGTCCAGGCGCGGATTCGTGACGTAAGCCAGGTGCAAGCGCTGATATTGGCGCGCCAGCAACGCGGCGATGAGGGTGGTTTTACCGGTCCCGCTTTCACCCGCGAGCACCGAAAATCCACTGCTCTCGTGCATCAGGCCCCATTCCAGCGCGGCCATGCCTTCGCGATGGGTCTGGCTCATGTAGACCATCGCCGGCGAGGGCGTGAACTGGAAGGGCGGTCCATTCAATCCGAAATGCTGGTAGTACACAGTTGGTTTCCTTAGAACTCGTCGCTCAGCACGGCTACGGTTTCCAATCCGGCAACCTCTGAAATAGTCGCGGATGAATAGATCTTCGGGTCATTCTCTTCTTCGAGATAGGCGGCCCCGACACCCAACAACAACCCTAGAATCAGCCCCGCGGCCGTATTGAGCGGGACTTTGGGAAAGATCGGCCGCAGCGGCGCGGTGGCGGGTTGAGCTACGCTCACGTTGAGGATGCGGCTGCGGTTCAAGGCTTCGGCGGCCCGCGCTTCCTCGCTCTTGCGGGTATACGAGAGATACGCGTCTTTGGCGTTCTCCACCGTGCGCTGGAGGCGATCCAGTATCACCACGCTGCCGGCCATGTCGGTCAGCTGCTGCCGCGTAGTCGCGAGCTGCTCGGTGACGGACGCCTGACTCGCCTTCAGAGCGGAAACTTGCGCCTTAGCCTGATCGAGATTCGTATTGATGGTCTCCCACAGCGGGTTGACATCGGTACTCTTTTCGGAGACCTCGAGACCATCCTCGCTATCGAGGATTTTCTGGGCGGCGGCGAGTTTCGCGTCGATCTGGCGAATGCGTTCGCTATCGGGCTGATAACGAGTCAGCAGCTCAGCGCGCTCGGCACGCAGTTGCATAACCTGCGGCTTGAGCTGCGCCAGCGCCATATTCTGGACCTGCCGGGTCTCCTTAGAGAGTCGCTCCGGCGTCTGATCGAGCATCTCCTTAAAGGAGATCGCCTGTTGCTCGTTATACGCGAGGTCGGCCTGGTTCTTGTCGAGCTGCAACTGCAGAGTATCGAGGCGGTCGACTAACCCGGAACGCTGGTCGTCAACGCTGGTGATACCGCTCTTGACCTGGAAGGCGCGCAACTGCTCTTCCGCGTCGTCCAGCCGGGCTTGCAGCAGTTTGGCCTGCTGGCTGAAAAACTTTTCCGCGGCCGGGTCGTGCGAGATGTGCGCGTGGTAGTCGAGATAGGCGCCGATCAGAAGGTCCAGAAACTGTTTGGACCATGTGGGATCGTGCGCACTGAAATTCACTTCGATGATATCGGACTTCTTGATGATGGAAGCCGACAGGTGTTGCTCCAGAGCAATCGCCCACGCATCCCGCGCATCGAGCCGCGGCGTGTCATGCATCGCGCGATAGCCCGCGCCTGGCAAACCGAGCACATAGTTAACGCCGCTCATGACCGGCGCGACCAGGCCGCGGTGCGGCGCGGGTGGCGGCAGATCCGCAATCGCACGCTTGATGATGTAAGTGCTGGTCAGCAACTCCATTTCGGAGTTGAGATCTTCTTCGCTGACCGGATTGGCGATCACCGCCGGGTTCTGCGGGGTACTGGCGGCCAATCCCGGGGAAACCAGCAGCTCGGCGCGATTATCGCGCACAAAGATCTTGGCGGTACCTTCATAAGTAGGCGGCCAAACCAGGGTCCCAAGCACCACCAGACCAAACACGATGCCGCATACTTCGAGTACGGTAACCCGGCGGCGGAAGATCATTTCAGTCCAGTAGTTGAAGTCGCGTGTGTTCATAAAAATTCCGCTGTTGCGTTTACGGGATCGTCGGGGAGATGTAAGGCTCTACTGGGAGCAGGTCGCGGATATATTGCTTCACGAACAGATCGACGTTGGCGATCTTGCTGCGCGGCACCACCAGGGTGTCATGCGGCATCAACATAACGTCCTCACCCTTGTCGGGAGTGTTGGTGGCGGATGCGAGATCGATCCGGGAACCATCGGGACGCCCGCACGCATCGCGCCGAATCAGCACAACATTAGAAAGCTCGGCTTCATCGGTCTGACCGCCCGCATCGGCGATGGCCTGCGCCGCGGTCATCCCAGGTTGCAGCGCGAACGCACCGGGATGATTCACCTGGCCTTCGACGAAGACCTGACGGCTCGGCATATTCTGCACATGAACCGTGGCGCTGGGGTTTTTCAGTTCCTTCGAGTAGGCCTGATTGATCTCCGCCGAGAGCTGACCCGAGCTCAGTCCCGCGGCTTGCAACGGCCCTACCAGGCGCAACACGATGCGGCCGTCGGGCTGTACTGAGACGTTGTCGTTAAATTCCGAATTCAAGTAGAAGTCGATCGCGAGCTGATCGCCTGGCTGAATGCGATAACCCGAAGTGTCGAGCGATGCCGCCCGAAAGCTTGCACCGGTCTCCAGACATTGCTCGGGGCTCACCATCGCGGTCCGCTGCAGGTCAGACTGGCTGGGCTGATCGCCGCGCGAATTCGAAGAGGTAGAACATGCTGCCAGCGCGAGCGCGCAGAAAAGCGCAATGAGTGCGAGGCGGGGATTATTGTTGCAGCTGAAATTCATCTTGGTAGCACGCATGCGTCTAAGCTGCCGAGTTGATCGTACAAACATTCTGCACTGAATGTTTCTTCCAGAAGGCTAGTAGTTTTTAGCGCTCCATGCAAGTCTTGTATGGAAAGCTGTCCTCTGGCTGCGAACGGATGTTATGACAGTTCTGATTATGCACTTTCTTTCTTAATGAAACAATAGAGTGTTTTTAGCGTGATAAGCATTTGTAAATAGTATTACAGCATCGTTAGAAGATTTGAGATGTTTATTTAGTCATAACTATGCTAACAGATGGTATAAGCTTTTACCATATCGTTTTGACGCGTTATGGTCAGCCTTCTCTAGGGCAACTGACGTGCCAGTACGGAACTTTCTTCAATTCGTGGTATTTCGAGCTTGTATCCCCGGCGCAACTTGTTGCGGTTGTAACAATTACCGCGGCGCACCGGTAGGAATTACAGACAAAACCGCCTCAACCCTTCAGCGCGCCGAAAAATTCCATATCGGTCGCAGCCTGTACGATATCCGTCATGCATCCGGCTGGCGCGGGGTAAAACTCCCTGATGGTGGGGCGATCTGACTGAGCACGAACCTTGCGGATAGAACCAGCATCTTGGACCCGCATCCAGTCAGTCGCAGCGGTGAGTGTGTAATGGATACGAAATCAGCTTCCGGTCTTTTTCCCCGCACCGAGACTTCCCCGTTGCCTCGATTCCTCGCCTTCGTGCGGCCCCATATGAAGATGGCGATGGCCGCGGCAGGGATGGGAATCATAAAGTTCAATTTGCCGCTCGCGTTCCCACTCGCCTTCAAATACATCATCGACGTACTCGTCGTTCACAGCCACGCGCCAACCGGGCTCAATGCCTTCATCGACCGATGGTGCATCGCGATCGCGACCCCGTTCGGCCTCGGCGTGTCGATGTCCGCGAAGCTCGCCGCGCTTATCGGCGTGATGACCTTGCTGATGCTGATTCAGGCCGCGGCGACTTATTGTGCGGAGCATTGGACCGGAATCGCCGGCAATCGAATGATCCTTGACCTTCGATGCGCGATGTTCCGCCATCTGCAGAGCCTCTCGCATTCGTTTTTCGATCGTAACCCATCCGGTGCGGTCGCCTCGCGGTTCATCAGCGACGTCGAGCTAGCACAGAATCTGGTCAGCAGCACGCTGGTGAACGTGTGGACCGACGCAGTGGCGCTGCTAACCATCGTGCCAATACTTTTTCTCCTCGATAAGCGTCTTGCGCTCATTTCAATTTGCGGATTTCCCTTTTACTTCGCCTTGATCCGCCAATTTTCACCTCGCATTCGCGCGGTAAGCCGCGACGTGCAGCACATGATGGGCGAATTCTCGGGTGAGCTAACCGAGCAGGTCGCCGGCATGGGCATCATTAAATCGTACGGACGCGAGGAGTTCGTCGCCGACAAATTCCTCGACCGCACCGCGCTGCTCCACGAGCGCACCATCGAGCGCGTACGCCTGACCGCGCGCCAGCAGATGTATTGCGAGTTCATTACCCGCATCGCGCCGCTGGCAGTGGTATCCGCGGCCGCGTTGATGATTGTGCGCGGCGGGATGGAAGTCGGCACCGTGATCGCCTTCATCGGACTGCTCGGCTTCCTGTATGTGCCGATGGAACGCTTCTCGCAGCTCTCGACCCTCGTCTCCTCGTCGCTGGCGGCGATTGAGCGCATCTTCGAATTCCTCGATTCGAAGCCCGAGGTTGTCGAGCGTGAGGATGCGGTGCCCCTGGAGATCAAATCGGGTGCGGTTCGCCTCGAGCACGTCGACTTCGGATATACGGCGCGCGACGGTAAACCCGCGCGCCAGGTTCTCAATGATATCGACCTGACCGTGGAAGGCGGCACCACAGTGGCCTTCGTGGGCCGCTCCGGCGCCGGCAAAACCACTATCGCCAGCCTGGTCGCGCGCTTTTACGATGCGACTGCCGGCCGGGTGACTATCGATGGCCAGGACGTGCGTGGCCTCACCCTCAGCTCGCTGCGCGACAGCATCGGCGTCGTCCATCAGGATGCCCTGCTGTTCAGCACCTCGATTCGCGAGAACCTATGCTTCGGCAAACAGAACGCGACCGAAGTGGAAATGTGGGAAGCGCTCGATAACGCCAACATCAAGGCCTTTGTCGAGGCGCTGCCGAAGAAGCTCGACACCGTTATCGGTGAGCGCGGGGTGAAACTGTCCGGCGGTCAGCGCCAACGATTCGCGCTCGCCCGTGCATTCCTCAAGAATCCGCCGATCCTGATCCTCGATGAGGCGACTTCGGCGCTCGATTCGGAAGCCGAGAACCTCATTCGCGATGCGATCCGCCGCCTGATGTCGAAGCGCACCTCCTTTATGATCGCCCATCGACTCGCGATGGCGGTGAATGCCGACAAGATCGTCGTGCTGGACCAGGGACGCATCGTCGAGGTCGGCACCCATGAGCAACTCCTCGAAAAGCACGGCCTCTATGCGCGGCTGTTTAATGAGCAGACTCGCGGTCTGGTGCCTCAGTCCGCGATGGCCAAAGCCCGCGAGGCTCGCCGCGAGAAGAGCGCTCGCAACACCGGCTTCAATCCGCGCCTCAAGGTTGTGAGTGGAGGCGCGCGCTAACCAGAGCCTTCCTCCTCGTCCGCTTCCTCCTCGTATGCTCGCGGCGTGAACCTCCCCGCACGCCGCGAGCATCACCCTAAGCGTCAACCGCGAATTGATCGCGGCCTTTGGAATGAGAATCAGGAGAACCGGTCGCTGCCATTACTCGAGCGGGCAGGTACAAATTCCTCCGCCGGTGCCATTTCCGAGCAACGCGCCGCACTGGCTCTGCAGATAAATCAAGTTGGTCGGGTCACCGCCGGCATCGTCGGAAAGCGCGGTTTCGGTGATTCCGAAAGAGACCGCACGACGTGGCGGCCGCGCAACAAGCTGATTGTGCGTGATGCTACCGAGCAGATTGCTGGCGATGGTCACGCTGTAGCCGGGGGCGTTGGTCGGATCGCAGCACGCGTCGCCGAGGCACTGACCCGCAAGTCCACCACCACCGGTATTGAGGAAGGTCGACCCATATGGCCCAGCCGGGACTCCGATAGTGTTGGGCGCCGCCGCCACGATCGCGAATGCGCCGTTGGTGTTGTCGGCTCCCGCTGTGGAGAGGGGCGTTTGGACCGACCAATCCGAGGTCAGATTATCCTGGACTGAGAAAGTCGCCAACTGAGCGGAGGACAGCGGACAGCCGCAGCACTCGCCCATTTCTTGATTGGCATCGAAAACATAGATCATGGCGCAAACGGTTTCAGGTTTGGCGCCGGCAAGATTGCTATTTGCAGCACCATTTGGATTAACCAGGCGAATGATGTTGTCGCCCTCACCCGCCGTATTGCATAGACCGCCCATAGCGTTCGAGCCGGGAGGGCAAAGATTAACTTCCACACCCGTTGGAGTCATATAGTAGCTCCATAGCACTTGCCCCGGCAGAAAACCGGTGACGGCGGCACTTGTCGCACCCTGGCGCAGCGAAGCCGCATCCGCCGATGGAGACACAGAGACCATCATCGCGAATATCGCTGCGGTCAATGCAAATACCTTTATCTGACTCTTCATGCAATTCTCCCAAGCTACGAAAAACTATCTCTCGCGCAATGACGTTGCGAGTATCATATTGACGCAAGTAGCACTATGGCTTGATAGATTTGAGCGCCGATCCGCTCTTCCCTTGCGAGCCGAATAGTTAAATCATCAATAGATGTGAAGTCAGCGCAGCCGGTCCGGTTTCGAAATCGCCAGTCATTCAAAGACGCCAGCCCCTCTATGACTCAATTGCGCAAAAACAAACCCATTAAAGGCCCACGAATGCTGGCCTTATCGAGTTTCATCATCAGAGAGGGTGGTCATGGCTATTCAGCTCCTCCGAGATACCCCATCACCCGGATCGAGGCATGATCGGTTTCTCCGCCTTCGTAACGTGAATTACCAAACGAAGCCAAAAACCCCTTGAAAATGCTAGACTTCGCCTGGACAGATATGGAAAAAGCTTAGATGTGGAAGGCCTGAGAACAGGCCGATGCAGCGGACAAATCACGTGAATCAGGCACTTCTATCGACATCAAGTCGGTAAGGTCGATGGCTCTCGAACAATATCGACATAAGCGCGACCCGGAACGGACACCCGAGCCGTTCGGGCGCGGCGATGCATCCTCGGCGGTCTTCTCCAAAAGCGGCGGGATGTTCTGCGTCCAGAAGCATGCCGCGACCCGCCTCCATTATGATTTCCGTCTCGCGATGGAGGGCGTCCTGCGCTCGTGGGCGGTGCCGAAGGGGCCCTCGCTCGACCCCAACGAGAAGCGACTGGCAGTGTTCGTCGAGGATCATCCCATCGAGTATGGCGACTTCGAGGGCGTTATCCCGCACGACAACTACGGCGCCGGCGAGGTCATCCTGTGGGATCGCGGCATCTACAAGGTCATCGATCCCCCCGATGGCGACGCCGCCGAATGCGTGCGCAAGGGCAAGCTCGACCTCGAGATGCACGGCTTCAAGATGCGCGGCGCCTACACCCTGGTGCGCACGCATCTGACGGACGGAAAAGGCAAGCAGGAGAACTGGCTGCTCATCAAGAAGCGCGACCAGTACGCCAGCGCTGACGATGACCTCATCGAGGCGCATCCGCGCTCGATTCTATCCGGCCTCACCATCGAGGAGATGCGCGACGCGTCCGCGATCGGGCAGCAGATTTCCGCGCAACTCGAAAAGCAGGACGCTGAGCGTCTCAACGGTCCGCTGAATCACAAATCTTTCCCGCTCACGCTCGCGAAGCCGCACGACAAGGCCTTCGACGGCGATGCGTGGCTCTATGAAATCAAGTACGACGGCGTGCGCATCCTCGCGATTCGCGACGGCCATCATGTGCGGCTCTTCGCGCGCAGCGGCACCGAGGTCACCGAGCGCTATCCCGAGGTGACGCTGGCTTTCGATGCGATGCCGTTCGATCGCTTCGTCATCGATGGCGAAATCGTCGCGCTGATGGATGACGGCCGGCCCAATTTCGGCAAGCTGCAAACGCGGATGCACGTGAGCGATCCTGCGACCGCGCGCAAGCTGAGTTTCTCGACCCCGACCATCGATTTCGTATTTGATCTGCTCGCCTTCGACGGATTCGATCTGCGCTCGATGGCTCTGGAAGCGCGCAAGGAGATTCTTCATAAGATCGTGCTCGGCGAAGGCCCGATTCGGTATTGCGACCATATCATCGGACGCGGCAAGGATTTCTTTCAGGCCGTCGCGGGCGCCGGACTCGAGGGAATCATCGCGAAGCGGCGCGAATCGAAATATCGCGGCGCGCGCAGCGACGACTGGTTGAAGATCAAAGCGCCGCTCACCAAGGACTTTGTCGTCGGTGGTTATACCAGCCCCGATGGCTCGCGGAATCATTTCGGCGCGCTGCTGCTGGGCGTCTATGAAGATGACGGCGGCTTCCGCTTCGTCGGCAAAGTTGGGACCGGGTTCAATGGCGACACGCTGAAGTCGATCAGTGATAAGTTGAAGCCGATCGAGATCGAGGCCTCACCGTTTCGAGTCGGCAAGAATCTGGTAGCGCCCGAGAAACGCGCGCATTTTGTCGAGCCCAAACTCGTTGCGAGCGTCCGCTTCGGCGAGCTCACCAGCGAAGGATGCGTGCGCCATCCAAGCTTTATGAAGCTCGTCGATGATGTCGATCCTCGTGACTGCACCTGGGAAGCGGCCTTCGGTGGAACTGGTAACACTCCGTCTAACACCGAGCAGACTCCGATGCCCTTGGAAGAAGCGCTGCCACCCAGTGTGAGCAACGACGGGAACTCGCGCGCGGTTACCATCACGCATCCGGACAAGGTGTTCTGGCCTAAAGAAGGCTACACCAAGGCCGACCTGGTCGACTACTATCGCAAGATCGCGCGCTGGATGTTGCCTTATCTAAAGGACCGGCCGGTGATGATCGTGCGCTATCCCGACGGCATCGAGGGCAAGAGCTTCTATCAAAAGGATGCGCCCGCGTTCGCTCCCGACTGGATACGCACGGTAACGATCTACTCGCACGACAGCCAGCGCGACATCAACTACTTCATCGTCGAGCATGAAGATGCGCTCGCCTACCTCGCGAATCTCGCGACGATTCCCATCCACATCTGGTCATCGCGGATCGGGAGCGTCGAAAACCCAGACTGGCTGTTGTTCGACCTCGATCCCAAAGGCTCGACGACCGAGAAGGCGGTCCACACCGCGCGCGAGACGGTGAAGCTGCTGGAAGAGATTGGTTTGAAGGCTGCCATCAAGACTTCCGGTCAAATGGGCATCCATGTGATGGTGGGGCTGAAGCCTGTCTATACCTATCAGCAGGCGCGCGATTTCGCAGAGATCGTTGCTCGGCTGGTGGTTGCGAAGATTCCCGACCTCTGCACCATCGAGCGCAACAAGGCGGTGCGCAATGGCAAGGTCTATATCGATTACTTACAGCTCGGCCATGGCAAAACTATCGCCGCTCCCTACGCGGTGCGTCCGAATCCTGGCGCGCCGGTCTCATCGCCGGTGCGATTCGCGGAATTGAAGCCCGATTTGGATCCCGAAAGCTTCACCATCAAAAACATGGTCGCTCGGATGGCGAAGCTGAAGACGGATCCCTTCCTCGGCGCGATAGCCGACCAGCAGCGCCTCGAACCGTCGCTGAAATTGCTCGCCGAAAAATACTCCTCCGCCGGCCTCAGTTAACGGGCGTCTCGCTCGTTCGCCCTCGAGATATTTGAGGAGAAAATCTGCTCATTCGAGGCGGCGCGTTACGCGTGCGCGAATTTATCGGCGTGACTTTCTTCAGCGCCGACGAAAACACTGCCAGAGTCTTTCGTCCTTTGAGTGCGGCCGAAGGCGCCAATATGGCGTCGTAACCTGCGGCTCGCGCTTCGTTCGCAATCGATTGGCATCGCGCCGGATCGTCGCCGGTTAGATCAGTTTCCGAGACATTCAGACTGGCACGAGTCCGTGCGTTGGTGAGATCGAGGACCCTAAGGTCGTGAACGCGAACTTTCCCAATCAGTCGCCGCACTTCGGAAGGAGAAACTCCACCGCTTTCATGATGTCGAAAGAGTTCCGCCCACGCACCGGTTTCGCTTGAAGACGCATACCACACTCCCGAATCGCCACTACGATGGTAGCGCCCAGATGTCTCAGCAGGATTCGCAGCGTCGAGCAAACGGCGGGCCGGAGGGCACTGGTGCCAGAATTTTCCGGTCAGAATTCGAACCGGCAGCGAGCGGCTTATAGCTTTACGAGGGAGGACGCCCACGCAGCGGGCCTAAATGTATGCGCCTTCGACGTAAGCTTTCGCGGCGTCGCGGACCGATTTGACCTTGCCGTTCGCCAAAAGGTCGATCGGTCGCTGACCCTTGAGCACACGATTGCGCGCTCGCAGCCATTGACCAACGCCGCGCGCCGTCAAAGTTTCGCTGAGGAGCAGTACGACCTCGCGGAGTTCGCGAAGTCTGTCGTCATTGCCCGGACGTATGGCGGACGTGACTTCCCAGTTGCGCACCGACCGAGCCGACGTGCCGGTCGCTTTGGCGATTGCGGACTGGGTGAGACCGTAATCGTCGCGCAAGCGGCGCACGACGGCGCCGGCTTCAACCGCACGGCCAAGTGCGGCGCTCGCGGACGATTTTGTCTTCATTCGTTCCTCTTTTTCTTCCGCTCTAACTCCTCAATAACTACCGCTTTAGTTTCCGCATCTCAAGCGAAGATAGGGATGCGGCATGGTTGGCGGAAATGACGGAAAGGAGAGCTTACTTGCGCTTGCGGGTCTTGGCGCTCGCGTGCGAGCGAGCCTCTCCCGTGCTGCGGCCGCCGGCACGACTGGATGCCACTGCGGCTTCTTTCGGCTCTTCCACTTCTTCTGCGGATGGCTTGGCTTCTTCAGCCTCCTCACTCTTGCCGCGCTTCTCGAGCGAGGCCTTTAGCGCGCTCATCAGGTCGATGACCTTACCGCGCGGCTGCTCTGACGGTCCCGATACCACTGCTTCTTCGCCCGCGACTTTACGCTGGGCCGCTTCCAGCACGCGCTCGCGGAAGTCGTCATGGTATTTGGAGGGGTCGAACTTCTTCTCGGTTAGGTCATCGATGAGGCGCTGCGCGAGTTCGAGTTCCTTGTCGCTGGTCTTGGCGTTCTGCCCCCGGTCGACGTCGGCCTCGGACACGATCTCGTCCTGATAATACATCGTATGGAGCATCAGGCCGCCGTCGAAGGGACGGATGATCACCAGATGCTCTTTGTTGCGCATCGTGAAATGCGCGAGGGCGACGCGCTTGCTTTCCGTCATCGCGCTGGCCAACAGCTTGTAGGCGCGCGCCGATTCGGGGGAGCATCCGAGGTGATAAGAGCTTTCGAAGTAGACCGGGTCGACCTGCTCCAGGGGCACGAACTCACTTATCTCGAGGGCGTGGTCTTCATGCGCCTCGAGCTTCTCCAGCTCCTCGTCCGTAAAGGTTACGTAGACGCCCTTCTCGATCTGATAGCCGCGCACCAACTCGCTGCGATCGACGATAGCGTCGTCGACGGGGCAATAAATCTTCTGCTGGATGCGGCTTTTGTCTTTCGCATGAAGCAGATTGAAGCTGACCGATTTGGGCCGGGTGGCGGTGTATAGCTTTACCGGGATGGAAACTAACCCGAAAGAGATTGAGCCTGCTGCTACTGGTCGTGCGGCCATACTGAGCTGCTCCTCTTTAAATTGTCCCTCGACTCCGCTTCGCTCCGCCTCGGGGCGACTGCGTCGCGGCGCTTCGCGCCCCCTTCGGGCCTCTCTCGGGGCGCTGTGTTAGTCCCACGCGGTACTTCTCGTTTGTGTCCCTCGACTCCGCTTCGCTCATCGTCCTAGTTTCGATTCGGCCCTCAGACAGCCCGAATCGGCTTCGCGGGAGGCGACTGCGTCGCGGCGCTTCGCGCCCCCTTCGGGCCTCTCTCGGGGCGCTGTGTTAGTCCCACGCGGTACTTCTCGTTTGTGTCCCTCGACTCCGCTTCGCTCATCGTCCTAGTTTCGATTCGGCCCTCAGACAGCCCGAATCGGCTTCGCGGGAGGCGACTGCGTCGCGGCGCTTCGCGCCCCTTCGGGCTTCGCTTAGATCGTCGCACCCTCTCAGGCGAATAAGCCGCCCAAATGGCGGCCTACCGGGGTAGCCTATACGGAAGAAGGGGCCTTCGCTAGATGGCAAAAGACGCCCCCCTTAAGGACGTTTTCGCCATCGAGCGATGCCCTCCTTAGTCTTTATTCTTGCGCGGACGTCCGCGACGCCGCTTGGGTTCCTCGCCCGTGGGCTCATCGATTGGTCCGAACGGGTCCTCGGCGTGCAGGTCCGGGGTTTCGATTACTCCGTAGCTGTTCGGCTCTCGACTCTGGCTCTCGGCCTCCATGTCAGTGGGAGGTGTCCAATTCTGGCTGTAAGGCTCGATGGTACCGCCGGCGCCCCATCTTCCTCGACCGCTGCCACGCTTTTGCTGGCAGTCGACGCATAGCAGTGCGAAGGGCAACGCCTTGAGGCGCTCAAGGGGAATGTCCTCGCCACATTCGGCGCAGGTGCCGTAGGTACCGTTGTCGACTCGGGCCAGCGCCTGATTGATGAGCCGCAGCCGATCCTCGGAGCGCTCGATGAGGCTGGCGTGCGCCTCGGCGTCGGCGGTCGAACGCGCAACATCCATCTCGTCGCCGGGCGAGGTCAGAACTTCTTGACCCTGGTCGCGACGGAAGGCTGCGATCTTTTCGAAAGTCTCGTCGCGGAGCTGCGCCAGGATGTCGCGCAACTTGCCGTGACGGTTGGAATTGGCGGTCATTGCGAGTCCCATCTTTTACCTCTACTCACCCTCTGATTCGGGCCGCGTGCAAAACTATTTACGCAGATGCTGCCCATTCGGTTTCCCAAATGGCGAAAGGCGCATCCCTATCCCACCCTGGATTCGCCACCAGCAGCCGTCCTCTCTATCCGATTGGACGTAGTGAGGGTTTGACGTATTTACCCCGCGATCGCATCAAACGACGGCGAAAAAAATTTCCACAAAAAACTTGCGGACGAATTCTCGCTGGAATTCTGGCCTCGGAGATGCGTGCATCCGGCAATCGAGGTTTGCAAGTCCTCTGCCGCTGGGGGTACGCAACCCGCCTGCTGCATGATTCATGTTTTCTTCTTGCGACGGTCATCTAAACCGCCTCATCCAACGTCTAATTTCCAATGTCGCGGGTTTAGGGAGGCGTCCCTTTTTGCCGCATGTAGTGGAAATTGTCAGCGCAAGGACGCCGATGTCTCAGAAAGTGACAAGAAAGGTTGGTCCCCATGAGTAGCGCGGTACCGAAACGACCGGCGAAGCTTCTGACGATCCGCTTACCCAAGGCCGGCAAAGCCGGAATCCTCAAATTTGATCGACATGCCGGGGTTATCGTGGTGGAAAAGACCGCGCCGACCTCCAACTCAGGCTCATTGGTCAGCTTGGTGCGCAATTTGCTGAGTTTCCTGAAGCCGAAGAGACCGGCGGCGCCGATAAGTAGAAGCGCGCGCCAACGGTAAGTCTCGATAGGAGCCTGAGCCCGTGACGAATCTGGATTGGATTGCGGGAATGCTAAGCGCGGTGCTGATTGCGGCGATGCTATGGGCCGCGGTCGCCTTCGCCTAGAGGATCGCGCCACATCAACCTTTAGTACTAGGCCCCGACGGCGGCTGGCCGGGCGTGCCCGCCGCGCGCCATTTCCCGCGCAACATCTGTCACCAGATTGACGCTCCCCCGTCACCCCGCAGCTTACGATGGGCCACCGCGCGGGCGCACGATGACCGCGGTCCCGTAAGCCGCGATCTCGCTCATCAGGTCCGCGATCTCATTGCAATCGAAGCGCATCGCCAGGACCGCATTTCCGCCCCGCTCGCGCGCCGCAATCCTGAGCCGTTCGATGGCCTGGTTACGGCTGTCGGTCAGCAGCGTGGTATAGCCGCCGACCTCGCCCCCGAACAGGGTGCGCAGACTGGCGCCGAAGTTCGAAAACACGTTGCGCGCCCTCACGATCAGCCCGAACACCTCGCCGAGGACTTGCACGACCTCATAGCCGGGAATGTCGTTGGTGGTTACGACGATGACGTCGGCGTTAGAATCAGTCATACGTTCTCACCTCATTTGAAGGCCCCGTTCTCACAGGGACAATGGTGGCCGTTTCGGGAAGACTCGCGCCGCGGTCTTGAAAAAAATGTCTTCCAGCGTCGCCCGCGGAAGATAAAGCCCCGGCATCACATCCTGAGAGCGAAAGCTCGAAAAATATTTGGTTTCCAGCAGGTTGCGCTCGCATTCGAGGATTTCGTCCAGGCTCGGATCGGTGCCGAGTTGGTCCTCGTAGACGCTATCGCTGGCGAACATGATGCGATCGCTGTGCGCGATGTAGAACGCGCGGAATTTCTCGGGCGCCTGTACCGCGAACGCTCCCACCCGATGCCATGGTCCCCCATCAGTAAACAAATTCGAATGGGCCGCCAGCATCGTATCGAGGACCTCCAGGTTGCTCTGCACGGCGCATAGATGCGGGCAGATGAACGTCACGCGTGGGAAATCGTTCAAAACCCGCTCGAACTCACGCCGCTGGGCCGCCACCATCGCCTCGACATGGATTATCACCGGCAACCCGCGCTCGCTCGCCAGCGCGTATGCGGCGTACATCGCGCGGCTGTCGATGGGGCCGAGACGATCACGGAGCATCAGCAATCCATTGTAGAACTTGAGTCCGTCGATGCCCTGGTCCGCGAGGCACGCCGCCTTGCGCGGACCATCGACGTCGCTCGCAGGATACGTATAGAAGACGCGAAATCGGTCGGGATATTGCCGCTTCATCGCCAACTGGCGAGCTACCGTTTCATCGTAGCCCTCGAAGGCGGCATCCGCATCGAAGGTCACATCGGGCGAATCGAGCAGGAACATCGTGGCGATGCCGCGCCGATCCATCACATCGATTAGCGATTTCGTCCGCGCTTGAGGCAGTACGATGTGCTCATGAACGTCGACGATCTTGCCCAGCGGCCCGCCCGCGGCCGCCTCGCGCGGCACGAGACCGGACACGCACATCAGCAGCGCGATCGCCGCCCCGAACGCCGGCGAGACGATCCTACTTGGTCGCGGGCGTAGCTTCCGCAAAATGAACCGCAGTGCCGGTACACTCAAAGTGGCCCTCGCTGGAGCCGGGTTCCTGCACCATCGAAGCCGCGTTGCCAACCACGAACCATCCGTAGGCGTTGATAATCCCGCTTACCTGGTCGCCATACTTGCGATACGCGGCCTCGCGCAAATTGTCCTGGGGAAAGGTCTCCTGGCCGGTCGGGTCGTTACCGCATCGCCCTTCGACCGGTCCCAGCTCGGTGACCTTGGGATGTCCGTCAATCGAGGTCGAGCGCGTCACGACCATCTTTTGCGCCGCTGCCTCCATCTCGGCGTTACGGGCACGTATGGTAGTTTCTTCTTTTTTTACCGAGCCGCATCCCGCAAGCGCGAGCATCAAACCGAGCAGCACCAGCTTGTTCACTTTGTCGCCTCCGGCATCAGGAGCTATGGGAATGGAGGGCGACTTTCAAGCAGGAAAAAAATTGTTGCCGCGAGCGGAAAGATGCGCGGCTATTTGCCCGCTCGCTTCGCGTGATCCCCAATTACCTTGGCAACACAACAGGTCAGCCGTTTGCCGGTCGGGAGATGCAGAAACTCGTTAGGCCCGTGCGCATTCGCATGAGGCCCGAGCACCCCGGTGATGAGAAACTGCGCCTTGGGAAAGCGCTCACCGAGCATCGCCATGAAGGGAATCGTGCCGCCCTCGCCCATAAACGCGATGGGCTTGCCGAAAAACACATTCGAGGAATCTTCCAGCGATTTTTCCAGCCACGGCGCCAGTTCCGGCGCATCCCATCCGGTCGCGCCCCAGTTCGCCGCGAAGCTGACCTTCGCGCCTGAGGGAGGATCGTCTTCCATCAGTTCCTTGAGCGCGCGCGACGCGATCTTCGCATCGCAGGTCGGCGGGATCCGCAAGGAAAGTTTCAGTGCCGTGATCGGGCGCAGCACGTTGCCCGCATTGCCTGCGGCCGGAAGACCGTCGGCGCCGATGATCGCCAGCGCGGGACGCCAAGCGCGATTGAGAATCAACTCCGTCGGGTCAGTGCTGACCGGCTGGGTGCCTGGCGCAAAGGGGAACCGTTGGTACATATCGGCGCCGAGGATGGTGGCGGTCGCGGCGGCCTGCTTCAGCCGCGCTTGCGGAATTTCAGTATGAAAAACTTCGGGAATGATGCGGCCGGTCGCCTCGTCCTCGATCCGGCTGAGGAGTTGCCGCGCGAGGCGAAAGCTGTCCGGCACCACTCCCCCCGCATCGCCGGAATGTGCGCCCTCGGTCAGCACCTCGATGGTGAGGGTTCCGCCGACCAGGCCACGCAGCGAGGTAGTGCACCATAGCTGCTCATAATTGCCGCATCCGGAGTCGAGCGCGATGACGAGGCTGGGCTGCCCGATGCGCGGCGCGAGATGCTCGATGTACGCGGGAAGGTCGAAGCTGCCGCTCTCCTCGCAGGCCTCGATGACGACCACGCATCGCGCATGCGGGATGCCCTGCTCCTCCAGCGCGCCGATCGAGCTGAGGCAGGCGAACATCGCATACCCATCATCGGCGGCGCCGCGGCCATACAATTTGTCGCCCTCGAGCTTCGGCGTCCACGCATCGAGGCCCGCACGCCATCCGGCCATCTCGGGCTGCTTGTCCATATGCCCATAGAGCAGGATGCAGTCATCGGTCTGCCCCGGAATCTCCATGAATAGCAGCGGCGTGCGCTTTGGAAGCCTCAGCACCTCGACCGTCGCGCCTGTAGGGATATGCACGCGGGCCCAGGCCTCGAAGCGCGCGACGACCTTGTCCATATGGCCATGCGCCTGCCAATCAGGATCGAAGGCGACCGACTTGTTCGGGATGCGAATGTATTCCGTCAGCTCTGGAACTATCGACGAGTCCCAAATCCGATCGATGTAGGCTTGCGTCTTAGCGTGGTCCATCAATCAAGCCGCGGGCGGAAAAAAGAGCAGCGTGTCGACCTCGACATGGTTTCCATAACATGAGCCTACATCGAGACGCGCGGCTCGCGCCAGATTGGATGCGAACTGGGCGACAGTCGCGCCCTTGACCTAGTTGTGCCGCGCGCGTACGAAACTCCATCATGAGCAAAGTAGATCTCTTTTGTATTGTCCCTCGGCTCCGCTACGCTCCGCCTCGGGGCGACTGCGTCGCGGCGCTGCGCGCCCCCTTCGGGACTCGTCCAACACGCCCTTGACCTAGTTGTGCCGCGCGCGTACGAAACTCCATCATGAGCAAAGTAGATCTCTTTTGTATTGTCCCTCGGCTCCGCTACGCTCCGCCTCGGGGCGACTGCGTCGCGGCGCTGCGCGCCCCCTTCGGGACTCGTCCAACACGCCCTTGACCTAGTTGTGCCGCGCGCGTACGAAACTCCATCATGAGCAAAGTAGATCTCTTTAGCGGCGCCGAAGGAAAGAAGCGTCTGGCTGCGGCGCTCAAAGCGCATGACGTCGTAGGCAACCATGCGGCGTTAGCGCGCAAATTCGCCGAGCAGGCCGAGGTGCAAGAACTCTCGAGCGGGCAAACTTTGCTCAAACAAAATGCCGCGGATCAGGACGTCTACCTAATTATCGAAGGCGAAGTGTCGATTGAGATCAACGGCAAACAGGTCGCGACCAGCGGTCCCGGGGATCCGATTGGAGAGATGGCGGTGCTGGATCCGTATGGCGCCCGCTCCGCCTCGGTGATCGCGACCTCCGACATTGTGGTGGCGCGCATCAAATACTCCAAGTTCGAGGCGTTGGCGAAAGAATATCCGCAAATCTGGCGCGCGGTGGCGCAGGAGTTGGCGCGCCGCCTGCGCCGGGCCAACGCGCGCCTGTAGCCCCCGGTATTTTCCAGCCTGATTGCTCACCATTCTCTGAATTCGGGGAACCCGATAGTTAATCCGAAATTAACCGTGGTCTGCGCAGTCACCGGCGCGTATTGCCGATACGCGGTCCACTGGCCGGTTACAAAAAAGCTCATCGGAGGCAACCCCGGACGGACAAAGGTTCTACCCAAGCCGAGGCTCAGCGGCAGCGTCGTCGGAGAATGACGCCGCCATCCCATTTGCCAATTTGCTTCCGCCGATCGCAGATACCATTTTTCCCAAAGGTGAAGTGCGATAACCGGCTGAAACTCGAGAGTGTTCTGCGGCGGACGCTTGGGCGAGGTGTACGCGAAGGAAACCGGATTCTGCAGGACGAAGCCGATCAATAGACCTCGAAGGCCGGAATAAACCGCGCCCATTGCCGGTCCGGCCTGCCACGCGCCCTGCCCGGCGCTGCGCGACGTCGCGGTCGGGAACACGAAGGTCGGCCCGACGCCGACCAACAGGCCGCTGTTCTCTCTGGTCAGCCAGGGCAGGACTGCCAGATCGAACAACGGTAAGTCGCCGAACTCGGTGCGGCTTCCGCCCCGCAAACTAGGGACAGTCAACAGCGCAAAGGTCGGGCGAATCAACTGGACCCATGGAAGCAGCGTGTTGGGTGGGACACGCGGGATGATCGGCCTGACCAGCAGTTGATTGGTTTGAAGGTTGGTGCCGAAGTTCGCCGGAGTATACGCATCGCGCACCACTATCTGCGGTAGGCTGCTGAGCGGGTCGGTGAATTCCTCCTCCAACTGCTCCTCGGGAGAGAGCTTGATTTGAGCCTGGGCGACGCGCACCTCGACGGATGTCATCAGGAACGCCGCCAGAAACACCGATAATGCGGCGCGGGTATAGATCATAAATCTGTTTTTCATCGATCGCTATGACTCGCGACGACTCCGCATTCAGCTCGCATTAGGTGCTTCCGCTTGCGCGGCTGGTGTCAGGCTGCGCCACGGCCAGCGGCCCTCAATCTCCACCACCGTCGACCAACTCAAGAACGTACGGACCAGCACCAGGAGTCCGAGCACCACCACGTTGTCCAAGGTGGGCTGTAGAGCCACCGTCCTCACGACGTCGGCGGCCACCAACAGTTGTAATCCCAACAGCAGCGATTTTCCGAGTTGAGCCCGGTAATTCTCGTAAGACTCGGGTACGCGACAGAAGAAGTGAAAGACGTAGCGCAGGGTGCCGAAGATGGTCGCGACTAAAATCACCAGCACCGCCAGCACCTCGATGATCAAAACCGCGATCTCGACCAGGTATCGTGTCGTCTCCAATTAGATCACCACCTCGAATGATGCTAACCGAGACCAAAGCCTCAAAGAAATGGGACTTTGGTCACATCGTTCCAGAGAAGCTCTGGCATCGCACCGCCTTGCGTCCTGATTCATCCACTAAAAGCATCGCCGATACGCTTTTCTTTTTGCCGTCTTATGGATATACGGATGCTGACGAACAGATAGCAGTTGCCGAACCTAAGAAAGGCTCAGTAACTGGACCGCCGCGTTTCGGGAAGGAGGAATGTGACATGAATCCTGCCGTGATGCTGACCTTGGTGGCGCTGACCTACCGCGGATGCGAATACAACCTCGCCAACGCGCATAGCCACAAGATCGTCTACGACGAAGTCGCACGCTGCCTGCGAAACGATGGGCCCGAGCCCGGAAAATGGACCATCGTATGGGGACCCGCGGGCTATCGGCCGACGACCGCCAATCCCGACAACATGGACATCTCGGAGATGTATGCGGTCAGTGATGGGCATTCGAATCTCGCCATCGTACTGCGCGGCACCAACCTTTTCTCGGCGCTGGATTGGACCAGCAATCTGCTGATCGATGAGAAAAGTTGGGAATATGGCGGTGCAGGTCCGGAGGTGAAAATCTCTCACAGCACCGCGCTCCATCTTCATATTCTTCAGCATTTGCAGTCCGGGCCGGTGCCGGCGCCGACCGCCACCGAGAGTGATGAGGAACGGATCCAGGCCGCGAAGACCGCCAAACAAGCTGCTGAGGGATACACGTTGATAAAGGGCGTGCTTCAGGGACACACCCAGTTTCACGTCGAGGGATTTCTACCAAAAATCAACCACCGCATCGCTGAGGCGAAGATTCCGGGCAAACTTCCCTCCGATAAGGAGGCGGGCTTGCGCCAGGCGATTGCAGATGCGCAGCAACCGACTCCTCCGGCAGGCACTTTGCTGGAATTCCTGAAGGGCTTTGTTGCCAGGGCGCCCAGCCCCCTGAATATCTACGTGGTAGGACACAGCAAGAGTGGTGCGGTGGCCCCCGCACTAGCTCTTTGGCTGGCGGATACTCAGGGAAAAACAGTTGCGGCTTCCGAACAATGGGATCCCGGCAATAAGGCGACGCTCCATCTCTATACTTTCGCGGGACCGACGCCCGGCAACGCGCAGTTCGCCACTCGTTTTCAACAGAAGATTACCGATGCGCAACGCTTCGCAAATCCTAACGATTTGGTTCCACATGTATGGGAACCTGCTGAAGTGAAAGCAATCCCCGATCTCTATGGCGATAAGCTATGGTTCCTCCGCCCCGCGGCGGATACGCTCGCCCTATTTCTTAAAGAGCCTGCCTATACGCATGAGGTCCCGCCGGCCCCATGGAACAACCTGACCGAGGCGCCGCTCAATACCATGCAGCGCATTGCCTTCGAACATCTCGACGCCTATCTCCAGGAGTTCGGAATCTACGATGCCAACACTCTGAGTTTGCTGGCACTCTTCGCGCCGATTCCAACCAGCCCCCCAGCGGGCCATTGAGGACGCCCTAACGCGTGCGCTAGGTCCAGGTGCGATGCCCACACCTCTTCGGACGCGGAGAGGTCGGATGGGACCAAAGCACAACTAGCTGCATTTGCAGTTTCGTGCGACCATCAACCTCGCACGAGAAAACCACTGCGAGCTTAGATGAACGATACCGCGCCTTCATCCGGACAGGGAAGCTTGTCCTTCGAACTAATCCAGGATGCGACTCTGGTCGTTCGTTTTTCCGGCGGCTGGCATCTGGACAAAGACCTTCCCTCTGTCACGGTCTTAACCCGCGCGCTCGATGCCACGCCGGCGCCCAGGCGAGTCTCCTTCGATACCGCCAATCTCTCCAACTGGGACAGCGGCTTGCTGGCATTCCTCACCGAGGCCGATGAGTTGTGCCGCGCACGAGGAATCGTAACCGATCGCGCCGGTCTTCCCACCGGGTTGCGGCGATTACTCGAACTCTCCGAGGCAGTTCCCGAAACGAAAGGCACCCAAGCGGCGCCCAAACGAGAATCGTTCTTCGCACGGGTCGGCAACGCAACCTTGACACTCACCGCATCGGCGAGCGAGTTCCTCGCCTTCGTGGGGCAGGTTACAGTGGCCTTCGGCAGTCTGATTCGGGGCAAGGCACGTTTCCGAACCGCCGACTTGATCGAAGTCATCCAGCAGTGCGGCGCGAGCGCGGTCGGCATCGTAACCCTCATCTCGTTCCTGGTCGGGGTAATCCTCGCGTTTATGGGCGCGGTGCAGTTGTCACAGTTCGGAGCGGCGATCTATGTCGCTGATCTGGTTGGCATCGGGATGGTGCGCGAGATGGGGGCCATGATGACCGCAATCATCATGTCCGGCCGCACCGGCGCCGCCTTCGCCGCGAAACTCGGCACCATGAAGGTGACCGAAGAGATCGACGCGCTCACCACGATGGGAATTTCGCCGCTGGAATTTCTGGTCCTTCCGCGCGTGCTCGGCCTGGTCCTGATGATGCCGCTGCTATGCCTCTATGCCGATTTCGTCGGCATCCTCGGCGGCATGTTCGTCGGTGTCGCGATGCTCGGTCTCTCGCCCGGAGCATACCTGAGAGAAACCATTTCAACCCTCACCATGACCAACTTGCTCGGTGGTCTGTTCAAGGCGACCTTCTACGGCGTGTTGATCGCGATCGCCGGTTGTCTGCGCGGTTTTCAATGCGGCAACAGCTCCTCAGCGGTAGGCGATGCGGCGACGCAGGCGGTAGTGATGTCGATTGTACTGGTAGTGATCGCCTGCGGCACCTTCGCTGTGATCTTCAATGTGCTAGGAATCTGATTGTTAGAACGCAATCCGATGGAAACAGCTTCGATGACTAGCTCAACGACCGCGGAAGCACATATCATCGTGCGCAATCTGACGATGGCCTATGGCAGCTTCGTATTGATGCGCGACCTTAACTTCGTGGTGCGCAAGGGCGACATCTTCGTCATCATGGGGGGCAGCGGATGCGGCAAGAGCACCCTGCTCCGGCATCTCATCGGGCTCAAACAGCCGGCCACAGGCGAAATCATTTATGGAGAGGTCAATTTCACCCGGGCCGCATCCGAGGAACGCGAGCGCCTGCTGCGCCGATTTGGAATTCTCTATCAAAGGGGCGCGCTTTGGAGCTCGATGACGTTGTCAGAGAACGTGGGTCTGCCGCTCGGCGAATTTACCAATTTGACGTCCGAACAGATTGGCAAAATCGCGGCGCTCAAGCTGGCTCTGGTAGGGCTTAAGGGTTTCGAGAATTTCTATCCCAACGAAATCAGCGGTGGCATGCAGAAGCGCGCCGGGTTAGCGCGCGCGATAGCTCTTGACCCCGAGATTCTATTCTTCGATGAGCCCTCGGCGGGTCTTGACCCTATCAGCTCCGCGCTGCTCGACGAGCTGATCCTGGAGCTGCGCGATAGTCTGGGCGCGACCATTGTGATGGTGACTCACGAGCTACCCAGCATTTTTGCGATCGCCAACAACAGCGTCTTCCTCGACACTGAAACGCGAACTCAGATCGCGACCGGCGACCCGAAAGAGTTGTTGGCGAATTCCAAGGATCCCAAAATTCGAAAGTTTCTGACTCGGGGGAAAGAGGGAGACTCAGGCAGCACCCATGTCTAAACGATTTAGTCCCACCGCTATCGGCATGTTCGTCGTCGGCAGCTTCGCGCTCCTGGTCGCTGCGATCGTCGTTGTTGGCTCCGGCAAGATGTTCCAGAAGCCGGTCCAATTCGTAAGCTTTTTCCCCGGCGACGTGAACGGTTTGAAGGTCGGCGCTCCGGTGAAATTTCGCGGAGTCCAGATCGGAAGTGTAGCGAGGATTCGCCTCATCTTACCGCCCGACCAGGGCCAGGTCCGAACCGACCTGAAGGAGTTTCGGCTGCCGGTCATTCTCAACATCGATAGCTCCCAACTACGCGCATTGGGTAGCACCGGCGATGCGCTGAGCGAAACCGGTTTCGAGGAGTTTGTGAAACGAGGCCTCCGCGCACAGTTGAATGTCGAAAGCTTGCTCACGGGATTACTCTACGTGGATCTCGACCTATATCCGAAGACACCGATCGTACTAAGCCTCGAACCCGGAACCTCGCCCTATCGCGAGATTCCGACCGTTCCCACCGACTTTCAGCAAGTGCAACAGGAAGCACAAAAAGCCCTCGACCGAATATCCAAAATGGATCTCGAAACCATGGTGAACTCGATTTCCGGAGCCGGCAATTCCGTCAACTCCCTGGCCAGCTCGCAAGAATTGAGGCGGGCAATAATTTCGACTAACCAGACCATGATGGCGATGAGGAAAACCCTGGTTTCGTTTCAGGTGACTCTCGACAAGGTCAACTCAAAATTCGACGGCCTGTCCGCCGACCTTGAGCGCAACTCCACGGAAGCCTCCACAACGATGAAGCAAACCCGCGACATACTGGTCGAGGTGCAAAGCTCGATCGATCCTAATTCTCCACTGTGGGTCAATCTGAATCTCGCACTGTCACAATTCACTGATACTGCTCAATCCTTCAGCCAACTTAGCGACTATCTGCAGCAGAATCCCTCGGCTCTGCTCCGCGGCAGATATGTCCCTGAGCGTTCAAACTAGGTTCGATGCGATGATTCTGAGGCTGACCATCCTTGCCCTTGCTGTGCTCGCCGCGAGTTGCTCGCCGCTGGCGCCAATTCCGAACCACAACAAATTCTTCATGCTTTCACCGATTCCGCAGGAAGGCGGCGCCACTACTACGCCGTTGGATCAACAGATCTCGATCGGGGTCGGGCCGATCAACTTTCCCGATTACATCAAGCGGCCGGAGGTGGTCCTCCGAACGGCCCCCAATCGGATCGATGTCTCAGAGCGGGACAGATGGGCCGGTCCACTCGACAAGAATTTCACGCACGTCCTCGCTCAAAACCTGTCTTCGTTACTCAATACCCAGCAGGTGCAGTATTACCCCTGGAACCGCATTACGCCCGTTGACTATCAGATAGCGGTAGACGTCGAACAGTTCGACACTGATGGCAAACAGGCGACGCTTATCGCCCGCTGGTCAATTAGAGATGGGCACGACGGGAAGGCGCTCTATGGTACCGAAACTGTATCGACTACTCCGGTTGGGACCGGCGAGGAAGGGCCCTCCGCCGCGCTCAGCTCGAGTGTCGCATTTTTGAGTCACGACATTGCCTCGCAGCTTACACTTCTCAGTCGGAGCCATAAGGAAACCTCCAAAGGGTGAATCCGCGCACGCCGAACCGGCGTTTTTCAAAGGCTCATCGAAAGCATATAAGCTGACATGCTTTGTTCGCATAGATGAGGGAGCGCGCGATCATCAGGTCGGCGCCCTGGATTGCGAATCAACCGCACGGAGAAACCCTGATGCGCAAATTCATTGCTTTGGCCACGATGCTGCTGATTGTTAGCGCTGCGCCCACCCTGCTCGCGGCCGACGCGATGAAACTTTACCAGGCGTTGCTCAACACGCAGCCGGAGCGGATGCCGGAGGGATTTTCCTCCGCGACCCTCGGCGCAATCATTCTAAAGCCAGGATCCCAGCAAGCCGGGATGGTTGGGATCGCCAAGGTCACTTTTGCAGGCAAGAATGCGAGCGGCGAAGTAAGATTTGCGGTGTTTTCTACCAAAGAAGAAATTGATAGCTACAAACGGGATCTCAGCATGCCGGGGCAGCCGATCTTTTTTCCCTACTTTCCCAAAGGAGATTGCACCTCGCATGGCGACCGGCAGGCATGCGAAATCGAAGATGGCACCGTGATGATCATCGCGATCACTCGCGATTTGGTGGAAGGGACCCACGCAACCACTGCGGGTAAATTGGGAGAGGCCGCCCTTGAACATCTGCGCAGCGTCAGGCGATCGATTGGGCAGGCCGCGCCGCCGCCGGAGTGACAGTACAAATGCTTTGCTAACTCGCAGCGTCTAGCGCGGGACTTCGAGCCACAGCACCGCCAGTGGAGGTAGACGCAAAGTCAGCGAAAACGGCATCCCATGCGATGGGGAATCCGCGGCCATCACCGCGCCCGCGTTGCCGACATTGCTGCCGCCATAGATCGCGGAATCGGTGTTGAGGATTTCACGATAGACACCGCCGACCGGCGCGCCGATGTGATAGGACTCGCGAACCACCGGCGAGAAGTTGCACAGGCAGATAATCCGGCGGCCCGACGACGGCGCGATGCGCATGAACGCAATGATATTCTCGTCAGCATTGTTGGCGTCGATCCATTCAAAGCCCTTGGGATCGATATCGCCTTCCCATAGCGCCGGCTCCGCGCGATAGAGCCGGTTGAGATCGCGCACCAGTGACTGGACGCCATGATGGTCTGCCTCCTCGAGGAGATGCCAATCGAGGCTCGCGTCATGATTCCATTCGTTCCACTGGCCGAACTCGCCGCCCATAAAAAGCATCTTCTTGCCCGGGCGTGCCCACATATAGGCATAGAGCGCGCGCAGGTTGGCGAATTTGCGCCAGCGGTCACCCGGCATCTTGTCCAGCAGTGAGCGCTTGCCGTAGACCACCTCGTCATGCGAGAGGGGCAGCACGAAATTCTCGCTGTATGCGTACATCAGGCCGAAGGTCAGATCGCGATGATGATAGCGGCGGAAAATCGGATCGAGGCTGAAGTAGTTAAGCGTGTCATGCATCCAGCCCATGTCCCATTTGAAGCCGAAGCCGAGACCGCCGACATAGACGGGGCGACTAACTGCCGGCCACGCGGTCGATTCCTCGGCGATCATCAGAACGCCAGGATGGAGACGAAAGGCCTGCCGGTTGAGCTCCTGCAGAAATGAAATCGCGGCAAGATTTTCGCGGCCGCCGTGTTCGTTGGGAATCCATTCGCCGGGCCGGCGTCCATAGTCGAGGTATAGCATCGAGGAAACCGCGTCCACTCGCAGCCCATCGGCATGATACTCAGACAGCCAGTTGTGCGCACTCGCGAGGAGAAAGGTGCGGACCTCGTCACGCGTGAAGTTGAACACGTAGGTGTTCCACTCGGGCTGAAAGCCGCTGCGCGGATCCAGATGCTCATAGAGCGCAGTGCCGTCGAAGCGCGCCAGGCTGAAGGCGTCGGTGGGAAAATGCGCGGGCACCCAATCCAGGATGACGCCGATGCCGCGCTGATGGAGGGAGTCGATCAAATAGCGAAAATCGTCGGGGGTGCCGAAGCGCGCGGTAGGCGCGAAATAACCGGTGACCTGATATCCCCAGGAGCCGGCGAACGGATGCTCCATCACCGGCATCAACTCGACATGGGTAAAGCCGAGGTCAGCGACATAGTCGCCCAGTTCATGCGCCATCTCGCGATAAGTGAGGGAGCGATTGCCTTCAGCCGGGACGCGGCGCCATGACCCCAGGTGAACCTCGTAGATGGACATGGGGGAATGGAGACCGTCGCGGGAGGCGCGCTGTTTGATCCATTCCTCATCGGTAAAGGGTTGCGAGGTTTTGAACACCACCGACGCCGTGCCTGGAGGAACTTCCATCCAGGTCGCGAAGGGATCGGTTTTGAGCATCAGCGCCCCGGCGCGGGTGCGGATCTCATATTTGTAACGGGTGCCGGGAGCGAGGTCGGGCACGAAGATTTCCCAGATGCCGGAGCTGCCCAGCATCCGCATCATGTTGAGGCGCCCGTCCCATCCGTTGAAATCGCCCACCACGCTGACGCCCGCGCCATTCGGCGCCCACACCGCAAAGCCAACCCCGCTGACGCCTTGCATCTCGCGGACGTGCGCGCCGAGTTTTTCGTGTGCATGCTCATGCTTCTGTTCCGCGAGCAGATACACATCGAGCTCACCAAGAGTGGGCATGAATGCGTATGCGGAACGCGCCGTGATCGCCTGCCCGGAGGGAAAATGTACTTCGAGGCGATAGGGAAATACCTCGCGCTGATTTTCCACGAGAATCTCGAACAGTCCCGGTTCGGGACGCGCTCGCATCGGAATCGACGGCCCGCCATCGATGAGCAGGTTCACGCGTTCGGCGCCGGGCCGGAACGCACGCACGATCACGCCGCGCGGCGTCAGATGGGCCCCGAGTATCGAATGGGGATCGCTATGACGCAGTGCCAGCAAGCGAGTCAGATCTTCTTTCGGAATCTTCGAAAGCTCCTCGCGCGGCGCCGCCGCAACGCCTGCCGATTGATTAAAATCGCTTGCCATCATGCTCCAGGTTGAGTCGGTTGAAGATGTTCGCGGGAGCGTTCAACTTTGCCGCGGTGGTGCGGCGATGCCGGCGATCTGCGCGATGCCGTGGATCGGGATGAAGGCCCAGTTGGGACGATTGTCGAGTTCATAGCCGAGTTCGTAAATCGCCTTTTCCAGCACGAACGCATCAACCAGGACCCGCAGCTCATCGAGACTCCTGGGCAGGATGGCGGTGCCCTGTGCGGTTTCCAGATAGCCACGCAGAAACGCCCACGAGCACCAGGTTTGCCAAAATCGCGCCCACGGCTCCATGGTAGCAAAGTCCGCCTTACCGAGCGCACCGCCCTGGATTTGATTGGTCATCTCGGAAAGCGCGGCATATCCGAACGACCGCAGCATCCCGCCCACATCGCGCAAGGCCGAGCGCTTGCGGCGTCGCTCGGTCAGCGGGCGCGCAGGTTCGCCCTCGAAATCGATGATGACGAAGTCCTTGCCGGTGTACAGCATCTGGCCGAGATGTAAATCGCCGTGGGTGCGCTGGCGCACCACCGATAGTCGATGTTTCAGGAAAGCATCAAAGCGCGCGCCGACCTGATCCTTGTGCTCGAGCACCGCCTGCGCAGCGGATTGCAGCTCCTTCGGGAGCAGTCGAACTCGGCTCGCCAGCAGCCGCATCACGCGGCCCAGCAGGTTGCGCATCGATTGATAGACCGAACGCTGATAAAGCGCCGAGTAAGGTTCGGGAGCAAAGTCCGGATCGCTTCGATCCACCAGCAACGCAAGATGAAGTTCGACGACGCGCCGGCCGATCATCCGCGCGGCATCGAGATACGCGCCGATCATCTCGGTCGCAAGCGGATCCGCTTCAGCTTGTTCGGCCAGCTCCACAATATGCTTCTCGGGAATGGTGGGATGTTCCGTCTTAGTGGCCGCGTGCTCGAAGTAGCGCTGCAGTTCCGCCAGCGTGAATTGCCACGCATCACCCTGGTTGGGCACGAAGCCTTGCAAGATCGCCAGATTGCGCCCTTCGCCTCGTCCGGCCTTGTAGTCGATCCATCCGGCGAGCGGCGGGGTATGCGGGAAGTGCGCGGTTTCGGTCAGGAAGCGCCCGATCTCGATATCGGGATTAAGGCCCGGCTCCAGCTTGCGGAACAGCTTCATGATGAAGCGGTCGCCGAACATGATCGAGGTGTTGCTCTGCTCGGCTTTCAGGATCTTAGGCTCCGGCATCTCTCCGTTAACGTAGAGCTCGCGAAACGCGTCGGTCGCGTGCGCGGCAAACTCGGTAGCCTGCCCTTTACCGCGGCGATGGCGCTCGATCATCGCGAGCATTGCGCGGCCGAAATTCGGATCGGCCGTCGCGTCATAGAGCACCCCGCTGGCGGCGCCGTTGTTCCCCACATGGTCAGGGGATTCGCCGGCGCCGTTGCTGCCGGCCGCCATCGTTACATCCGCGATTATGTGCTCCGGCCAGTTCGAACGCACCGCCTGGGCGTGCTCGCCGCGCGCGATCGCGAGCGGGAGCACGTAGGTTTCCGCCTCCGCATTCGCGTACTCAACATTTACGAATGCGATCTGATGCGCGTTCTCGCCTTCTGAGAGCGGAACCAGGTTCGCGATATCGGCGCTCTTGATGGTGCGTGCCTTGCTCCTGAACCAGCGGCATCGCGGCAGATATTCGGGAAGAATCCGTCGCAGCGCCAGGCGGGTTTGAGCTCGCATCAACCCATCGGTCGCCGAGGTAAGCTGAATTCGCGGCGTGACGTAATCCGAGAGATCGGCGACCACGCCGGTGCGCGGTTGCTCGATGGAGAACCACACGAAGCCATGCGGTCCGAGGGTCATGAGATAGGGCAAGTCGCCGATCTGCGGAAACGGCGAATGGCTAAACAGCTCGACCGGGGCCATCCCCTTGAAGCGCGAAAGATCGAGCTCGACATACTGCACGAAGCGCGAAAGATTCGCGACCACCAGAATGTGCTCGTCCTCGAACGATCGCACGTAGGCGATCACCCGCGGATTCTCCGGGCTGAGGAACTCCATGGTGCCGCGCCCGAAGGCCTTGTACTGGCGGCGCAGAGCGATGAGCCGGCGCATCCACCACAGCAGCGAATGCCGATTGGCCTCCTGCGCCTCCACGTTGACAGTCTGATAGTGGTACTCGTAGTCGATCACCACCGGCAGGATCAGGCGCTGCGGATTGGCGCTGGAGAATCCCGCGTTGCGGTCGCCGCTCCATTGCATCGGAGTGCGGACGCCGTCGCGATCGCCGAGGTAGACATTGTCGCCCATCCCGATCTCGTCGCCGTAGTAGAGAACCGGCGTGCCCGGCAGCGAAAACAGCAATCCATTGATGAGCTCGACCGCGCGCCGATTGTTACCGAGCAGCGGGCACAGCCGCCGCCGGATGCCGAGGTTGATGCGCATCCGGGTTTCCTGCGCATAAGCGCGATACATGTAGTCGCGTTCCTCGTCGGTCACCATCTCCAGCGTCAGCTCGTCATGATTGCGCACGAACAAGGCCCATTGGCAGGTTGGCCCGATAGGCGGAGTTTGCGCCCAAATGTCGGTGAGCGGAAACCGATCCTCCATCCGCACCGACATGAACATGCGCGGCATGATCGGGAAGTGAAACGCCATCTGGCATTCCTTCCCTTCCTCAAGATAGGCGACCGCATCCTCCGGCCATTGATTGGCTTCGGCGAGCAGCATGCGATTGGAAAAGTTTTTGTCGATGTGCGCGCGCAATTCGCGCAGATACGCATGCGTCTCCGGGAGATTCTCGCAATTGGTCCCCTCGCGCTCGAACAGGTACGGCACCGCATCGAGGCGCAGGCCATCGACGCCGAGGCCGAGCCAGAAATCCACCACCCGCAGCATTTCCTTGCGCACCGCGGGATTGTCGAAGTTCAGATCCGGCTGATGGGAAAAAAACCGGTGAAAATAATATTGTTTCGCGACCGGATCCCAGGACCAGTTCGACGGCTCGAAATCCTGAAAGATGACGCGCGCTTCCTGGTAGCCCTCGGCATTGTCGCGCCAGACATAAAAGTCGCGTTCCTTCGAACCGGCCGGCGCCCGTCGCGCGCGCTGAAACCATTCGTGCTGATCAGAGGTGTGATTGAGCACCAGCTCGGTCACCACATGCAGTCCGCGCCGATGCGCCTCGCGCAGAAACGCCTTGAACTCCTGCAACGAGCCGCACTCCGCATGAACCTCGGTATAGTTCGAAATGTCGTAGCCGTCGTCGCGCATCGGCGAAGGATAGAACGGCAGCAGCCACAGCGTAGTGACTCCGAGTGATTGGAGATAGTCGAGCTTGTGCGTCAGGCCGGGGAAATCTCCCACCCCATCGCCATTGCTATCGTAAAATGAACGTACGCGCAGCTCGTAAAAAACCGCATCTTTGTACCAGAGCGGATCGGCAGGTCCCGCCTCTTTTCGCGTCATAGAAGCCGCTCCACTCGCATGATGTGCGCGGGCTGGACCGAAGGATCGAGCCGCACGTAGTTACGTTCGGACCAGGTGTAATTTGCGCCGGTCAGTAGGTCGGTCACCTGGTAAGGCTGACCGGTCGTGACGCCCACCGCCTCGGGCGGCACCACCACGGTGCAATAGTGCGGCTGGAACGGATCCAGGTTCACCGCGACGATGACGATGTTTCCCTTATCCGGTGACCATTTCGTGTAGCAGAGAATGTCGTCGCTATCGGTTTCGAGGAAACCAAGATTCAGGAAATCCTGGAGCGCGACATTCTCGCGCCGGATCTGATTCACGCGCGCGAGGAACTCGCGGATGTTGCCCGGCTGATGCCAGTCGCGAACCTTGATCTGATACTTCTCGGAGTTGAGATATTCCTCGGTTCCCGGCACCGCCTGATTTTCGCATAACTCGTAACCGCTGTAGATCCCATAGGAGGACGACAGCGTCGCGGCCAGCACCAGCCGCATCCGAAACGCGGGCGGGCCACCCTGCTGCAAAATCGGCGGCAGAATATCCGGCGTGTTGGTGAAAAAATTTGGCCGAAAATATTCGCGCATTTCGGTTCGAGTGATTTCGGTCAGATACTCGGTCAACTCGTACTTGGTATTGCGCCAGGTGAAGAAGGTATACGACTGGGTGAAGCCGGCCTTCGCGAGCGCCTTCATCAGCTTGGGACGGGTGAAGGCTTCCGCGAGGAACATCACCTCGGGATGCGACGCCTGCACCGATTCGATCAGCCATTCCCAAAATGCCACCGGCTTGGTATGCGGATTGTCCACTCGAAAGATTCTGACGCCGCGATCGATCCAGAGATTCACCACCCGCAGCAACTCATTCATCAGCCCGCGTTGATTGTTGGTGTCGAAATCGATCGGGAAGATATCCTGATATTCCTTGGGCGGATTCTCCGCGTACTTGATGCTGCCGTCGGGACGATGGCTGAACCATTCGGGATGCTCCCGCACCCACGGATGATCCGGTGAGGACTGCACCGCAAAATCGATCGCGGTCTCGAGCCCGAGGTTGGCTGCGGTCGCGACAAAATGTTGAAAATCGGCGACGGTTCCGAGTGCCGGATCGATCGCATCATGACCACCGGCTGCGTTTCCGATCGCCCATGGACTGCCGGGGCTGCCGTTGCTGCCGCTTAGGCTGTTGTTGGGACCTTTGCGATTAGTCACCCCGATCGGATGGATGGGCGGGAGATAAACCACGTCGAATCCCAGGTCGGAGATCCCCGGCAGGCGACGCTCCGCCTCGCGAAAGGTCGTGGGCTTGCTGGGATCGGTCCCCTGCGAGCGCGGGAACATCTCATACCAGGTGCTGAAGCGGGCCTTCGCTCGATCGACGATAACTTCGAGATAGGGTTCGTGGCGGGCCAAGCCATAGCGTTCCGCGGCGCGCTCCGCGACCTCGAGCAGGCGCGGCTCCGACAAAATTTCGAGCGCACCGGCAAAACCATTTTGCGAAGCGCGTAGTTGTTCGAGGCCTCGCGCGAGGATCTCATGATCGGGCGCGGCGGCATGTCGCGCCATCTTTTCTACCAACGCCAGACCTTCGCGCAGATCGGAACCAACGTCGCGGCCCGCGACGACTTTCTTTCGGAAATCGGCAAGCCACGAAGCGAACAGATCCGTCCACGCCTCGACGGTGAACACGTAGCGCGCGTTTTCGTTGGGTACGAACTCGCCGCGCCATCGATCGTTGTCGAGCGGCGACATCGGTGATTCAGCGAAGCTCTCATCATTTTTGCGGCGATATTTAACCGCAGCACGAATGATTTGATGGCCGTCGCGAAAGATGTCCGCTTCGACCGCGCAAGTTTCACCGACGATGCGCTTGGCCGGATAACGGCCACCATCGACCGCGGGTTCTATCGCCTCGATGATAATGTGTCCGATGTTGGGCGGATGCGTTGCGAGATCACCCGGAAGTTTTGGCTGCGCAGACTGAAGCATGATGTGACACCTGTGTCGCTTCGGAGGTCTGCCCTGGATTGGGCGGGTTGCGCGTCGAAGGAAAAATTTCCGGCGCGAAACCTTCGGAAGTACAAATTATACAGGACGCGCCGGAGGGTGGCGCAACACGCGTCCTGAAAACGCATTCGGTCGAAACTTTCTAACCGAGGCTCTTCGCCGGATCGACCGAGTTGTAGTCCTGCTCGATCGCGCTGTCGATTTGCCGCGCCGCTTCCTCTTTCAATCCGAGCTTGGGACCAAGATAGGTGCCCCATGAAATGGACACGCGCTCGCCCCAGGTCTCCGGCCGCCACAGCTGCGATCGAATGAAGGCCTTGGCGCAGTGGAAAAAGCATTCATGGATCTTGACACGGATTCCAAGCAGCGCGGGCGCTCCGCGCGCCGTCAACTTGCCAAGGAGCTCGGGATCAGTCGTCAACTCGGCGCTGCCGTTGACCCGCAAAGTCTCGCCGGTACCGGGCAGCATGAACACCATCGCAACATGCGGATTCGCGAGGATGTTTTGCAATCCGAACAGTAGCTTGTTGCCCTTGCGCTCGGGAATCACGATCGTCGAGGGGTTCTCGACCAGTACGAATCCCGGATGATCGCCCTTGGGCGAGGCGTCCTGGTTCCCGTCGGCATCGGCGGTTGAGAGGACCAGGAACGGCGACCGGCTGATGAAATCGATCGCGAGGTCGTCCAGCTCGGCGAGCACCTTCATCCGCACCATCGCGTTGGGCTCGCTGATCAAACTACGCAATTGCGGGACCGAGGTGATCCGATGATCGCTCGCATTAGACATTCGAGGTCCTCCGATTTCGCAAGCCTAAACTAACCGCTACTTCTTCTCCAGATGGCCGCCGAACTCGTAGCGCATCGCGGACAGGAGCTTGTCGGCGAACTCATCGGCGCCGCGCGACGCGAAGCGTTGATAAAGCGCAGCGGTCAGGACGTTGGCCGGCACGCCCTCATCGATTGCCGCATCGATGGTCCAGCGGCCCTCGCCCGAGTCGGAAACCTTTCCGGCAAATTTCGCCAACTGCGGATCATCCACCATCGCGGTCGCGATCAGATCGAGCAGCCATGACGAAATAACGCTGCCGCGCCGCCACACTTCGGCGACATCGGTGAGGTTGAAGTCGTATTGATACAGCTCGGGATGCCGCAGTGGCGTCGTTTCCGCATCGACGGTGTGGGTCTGCTTGCCGACGTTGGCGTTGCGCAGGATGTTCATCCCCTCGGCGTAGGCCGCCATGATGCCGTACTCCATTCCGTTGTGAACCATCTTGACGAAATGTCCGGCGCCATTGGGGCCACAATGCAGATAGCCGTCTTCGGCGGTGCTGCCCTTGATTTTCTCGCGGCCAGGAGTCCGTGGGACCGTGTTGTCATCGCGGCCCGGGGCGAGCGCCGCGAAAATCGGATCGAGGTGCTTCACCACGCCGGTCTCGCCACCTATCATTTGACAGTAACCGCGCTCCAGCCCAAACACGCCACCGCTGGTGCCGGAATCGACATAATGGATTCCCTTCGGGCTCAATGATTTGGCGCGACGAATGTCGTCGATGTAGTAGGAATTGCCCGCATCAACGATGATGTCGCCCTTTTCGAAGCGGCTGGACAACTGCGCGAGGGTATCTTCGACCACCGCCGCCGGAACCATCATGAACGCGACCCGCGGTTTGTTGAGCTTCGCCACGAAGTCGTCGAGCGAGGCACTGGCAATCGCGCCTTCCTTGGCGAGGTCTTTCGCGGCCTGCGGATTGACGTCGTAAGCCACGCATTCGTGACCCTTGCGAATAAGACGCCGCACCATGTTGGCGCCCATCCGTCCCAGTCCAACCATTCCCATTTGCATGTTACTACTCCTTATCCGGCGCGCCTTTTTTGGGGATGTCGTATGAAGTAATACTGGTGGCCGTGCTTTCGCAATGGCTCCTTCGATGAACTCTTTGAAAACGCCGCGCCAACTGATCATCGGGCTGGACGGGATGGAATGGGAGCTAGTGCGTAAATGGACCGCCGCGGGCAAGCTGCCGAACTTTCGTCGCCTGATGGATGAAGGCGCGCAGGCGCAGCTATCGACGGTGGCCGATCGGTTCCCCGACAGCGCATGGAATTGTCTGTGTTCGGGCCTCAATCCCGCTTATTTGGGGCGGTACTTCTACGTACAGCATGATCCCGAAACGGGAGGCATGCGTCACATGCCGGATGATTCGTTCGGAGTCGACTATCTGTGGGATCATCTGAGTGACGCGGGGCATCGCGTCGGAGTACTCGAGGTACCTCACATCGGGCCCAGCCAACGCCTGAACGGATTTCAGATCTGCTGGGGCACTCATGCGGCGCAAGGACCGCGCTTCTCGGTCCCCGCTTCCCTGCTGCGCGAAGTAAACCAGCGCTTCGGCCGTCATCCGGTGGGGGAATGCGACTCGGTGAACTCCGAGCGCGCGCGCAAGACCTTGAGGCATCAACTGCTCGACGGCGTGCGGGCGCATGGTGAATTGTTTCGCCATTGTATCGCCGAGCGCGAGTGGGAGGTCCTGATAGCGGTGTTCGCCGCGCCTCATTGTGCGGGACATCAGTTCTGGCACGACATGGATCTCTCGCATCGTCCTCACGATCCAAATGATCGCGATGAACTTGCCACCGCCATCGAGGAGATCTACTGCGCCGTTGATCGCGAAGTCGGCCAAATGATCGAAGCCGCGGGTCCAGGCGCACGCGTGTTCGTGGTCTCGGCGCACGGAATGGGGCCGCTGCGCCATGCCTCATGGAATCTTCCTGAGATGCTCGACCATTGGGGCTACGGCAGGGAATCGAGTCACAACGGCCGCGTCGAAAAACCCCGTCGAGGCAGCATCAACGCCTGGCGGATTCTTCGGATGGTCGTACCCGGACGCCTGCAGTATGCAACCTACGCCGCGCTACCTCAGCGACTACAGAATGAATTGGTATTTCGCTACTACCGGGGCAATCGATCGTGGGAGCAATGCCGCGCCTTCGCGGTGCCGAATAACGATACCGTCGGCGCCATCCGCATCAACCTAAAGGGGCGCGATCACAATGGCATCGTCGACGCCGGCCTCGAGTATGAACAAATCTGCGATGACATTTGTGCGGCGCTCCTGGAGTTAAAAGATCCGGTCAGCGGAAAGCCGGTGGTCGAGCGCATCTCACGCATCCAGCAGGAATTGCGCGGACCCTATCTCGATCGATTGCCCGATATCACCGTGCAATGGGACGCGTCGTTTCCATGGTCATCGGTTCAGTCGCCGCGTTTCGGGACCATTGAGCTACGCGACCAGGACACGCGATCCGGTTCGCACACGTCTCACGGATTCCTGCTCGCAATGGGCGAGGGTATTGCACCGGGAACCATCATCTCGGGAGCATCGATTTACGATTTCGTCCCAACCATCATGAATACCGCGGGCTTGCACGCCCCCGCCGGATGCGAAGGACGTCCATTGTTTTGCAATCAACGAGCCACGGGTAGTGGGTCAGTTTGAAATTCCGACATCTTGAATTCGCGATGCAGCCGTATTCCGGGTGTGCGACAATTGTCGGATGGCGGAACGACGGAAGAAACGCCCGCGCGACCCGCTCGCGCTCGCGAAGATGATTGGGGACATCGCTACTGGCCAGACCTCCGATACCGAACCGGATACTCGGAATCAGGCCGCCGTCGAATTGGGGCGATTGGGCGGGAAACGAGGCGGACGCGCACGAGCCGACCAAATGACGCCCGAACGACGGAGGGAGATCGCCCAGACAGCCGCGCAGAAGCGATGGTCACCTAGATAACAGCCTTTCCAGTTCCTCGATCATTGCTTTGTGATCGTTCGTTGGAGCCGGCGGTGTTTTCGGGACGGTGGCTTCAAGAACCAAATTTTCAATCGATGTGACAGTGGGATAATCCAAATCGACGCCAATTCCTAATAGCATATCGGCGATTGTATTTAGGGTGAGGTTGTTTGGGATTCCAAGCCATCGGTTCACCTGTTCAGGGCGACTTCCGATTCGCTTGGCCAATTCCTTTTGTGTCAGACCAGTTTTCTTCGCCTCATCGCGAAAGGCTTTCAAAATTAGCCGATGCATAAGATTCTGTAAGCGTCGGCGGTAGTAAGCTTTTGTTCTAGCGGAGATGGGCTTGGTTCCGCGAATTTCAGACAGGATCGACATTTGAGAGGTAGGCATTGATATCATCTCCATTGTGGACAGGAGAGTACGTGAATAGGGTGTTCCAAGCGGAGATGCAGTTCCGCTTCAATCTATTCCACGCAAGAGTCCTGCCTATACGGTGGATCGGGCCGACAAGAACCACAAAAACATCTCTGTCCGCGAACCGACCGAAAAAGCGTATGTTTGGTTTGGTGTCATAAATTCGAATCTCCCAGGTCTCATCGGAGGCTGGGAAAAGACGCGCCATCCGACAGTAGACGTGGTTTTCTTCTAACGCCACGTCAAAGCGTTCGCCCAGCGCGATATCTGCGATATCCGCATCCGTTTCCGCTGCCAAATGTGCGTCACTTGTTAGAAATGCATGGATTTCAGGAGTTACATACACAGTTCGACGTTCGGAGGCCGGGACGTGATACGCCCGAATTTCATCTGATGGCTCGAACATAATTAAGCGCCCGCTCTGTACATGCGCTTCAATTTCATCGAAAATTGACATATAAGTCAATCAACAGATGATCCGAATAAAAAGGGGATACATCGAACGATATAACGGACTCATATGCGTGACTGCGCAAGAAACGGGTCTATATTGGCAGCATGAACAAGCTGCCTGTGGCCAAACGAGCGCACATCCTCGGAATGATGGTCGAAGGCGTCTCCATCCGCGCAATCTCACGAATGACCGGTGCGAGTAAAAACACCATAGTCAAGCTGTTAGCCGATGCTGGCCAGGCGTGTTCGGAATATCAGGATCGCACTCTAGTTAACCTGCTCTGCAAGCGTCTACAGGCCGATGAAATCCGGAGCCTTGGCTACGCGAGCAGAAGAACGTTCCGCAAGAGATACGCGGCAAGTTTTGGCGTTGAAGACGTTTGGACGTGGACCGCGCTCTGCGGATACCAAACTTGTTCCCTCGCCGAAGCTAGAATCTTTGAGACTTCCGCCGAAGCAGCAGGATTGACGATTCATGAGTTTGGTTCAAACTGACCCACTATCCGAAAGGAACATGGCGTGATGATCGAAGCGGTGATTTGGGATTTCGGCGGGGTCTTCACCACCTCGCCATTCGAGGCCTTCAATCGCTACGAAGCCGGACGCGGCTTGCCCCGGGATCTCATCCGGACTGTCAACTCGACCAATCCCGATTCCAACGCATGGGCGCTTTTTGAGCGCGGCGAAATCGACCGGCACGCCTTCGATGGGAAATTCCTCGAAGAGTCGACCAAACTTGGTCATCCGGTACGCGGCGCCGACGTTCTACCTTTGCTCTCGGGCGAGATGAGGCCGCGCATGGTGGAGGCGCTGCTGCTTTGCAAGCAGCACTTCAAGATCGGATGCATCACCAACAACGTGGCGCATGGCCAAGGACCGAGCATGGCCACCGATTCCGAGCGCGCCACGCGTGCGAGCGAAATCATGCGCCATTTCCATCACATTATCGAAAGCTCCAAGACCGGCATCCGCAAACCCGACCCGCGAATCTACCTGATGATGTGCGAGACGCTCGGCGTCGATGCCAAAGCGTGCGTCTACCTCGACGACCTCGGGATCAATTGCAAGCCCGCGGCGCAACTCGGCATGACCGCCATCAAAGTGGTGACCGAAGAGCAGGCCTTAGCGGACCTCGAACACGCGACCGGCCTGAGCTTCGCGAGGTGATGCGCTCTGGCGGAGGCGGCGCGTTCTGGTGGTCGGCGTGGCTCAACTCGCGATGCTTGTGATATAGCCCTGCGCTATTGTGACGCCAACCCTCCGAAGAATGAAGTCAATTACGCCGTCGCGGTATTGCGTTTCATTTAGCCAGACACTAGGTTTATTGCGGTTCTGCTGATTGTGTTCAGAGTCGGCGATGGGCGCTGACTTTAGTCAAAGCACTCTCTCGCGGTGCGCGCTTGTTCGAGATCCGAGCTGCGCCCGGCAGAACCGCGCTCACACCTGGACTGGTATCGTTCGTATAGGAGCCGAGGGAGGCAACCGCATGAGCAGCAGCGACCCGATTAAGGCAGCATATCTAAAGTATTTGATCGAATGGGTCCAGGATTGGCGCGCGGATGGACAGTTGCTTTCGGACGCGATGAATCGTATGCCGACAAGTCCTCAGCTCACGGCAAGCCTGCCACAAGTAGACTTTCCGGATCCTCCCCCGCTCCCGGAAATGTCTCCTTCACCGGAAGATTGGGAGTGTTGCCATGTCTATTTTTACGTGATTGCGTACAACAACTACGCAACCGCTCGAGGCATCCTTCACGTCGCGGCAGACCCCCACGGAAGCGATATCGCCCAGCCGTTAGGATTCGACGATGTGAACTCTCTCGATGCAACGAACGAGTGGATGCGACTAATCGGCGGGCTTTTCAAGAGTATGGTTCGATTCTATCCAATTCAGGGTCTGCCCGGACCCTTACCGCAACGGCCCGGACCGGATCCAAATGACGATGAGGCGATCTTCTGGAGAAAATTAAAAGAGGAGCTGCAGCTGCAGGCGGAATCGATTGTTGCCTTCGTCAACAGCCGCTTCTCAAACAAAGCCTTGGCTATTCCTCAACCTGGAAATGCCGCGGTGCCTTCGAAGAGCCAATGTATTTTGTCGATGGAGAGAAGCGCTCATCAGGTCTTCATGGATTATTGCCGGATCGCAAATCATTTGCCGGACCATTTTCCTCAATCCAGATTGGCAATTGGAGGACGGAAATTCACGAAATAGCCAAGCTTCGGTTCAACCGCGTTCATGACATTCGATCGCGGCCCGGCTGGAGCAGAGCCAAGCTCAGAGTTTCCATTTGAGCGACGCCCTGGGGTCCGGCGAATAGGAGCAGAGCGTACCGGTCCGAATCGATACCCTGAGATGCTCCGCCATCGCGCCGTGGTTTTCGCCGATCCGCGCGATGGCCGACCGGATGACATTCGTGATTCGCACCCTGATTCTTTCGCTGACCGAGGCGCCACGCCGGTCGCGTCCGCCTAGCCCAACGGCCCGAACCAGCTCAGTCTCGAGGAACCCGATCTCCGCGGAAATTCGATAGCGTCGGCCTGCGTCATTCATCTCCTCGGCCTCGGCCAATTCGCGGCGCAACTCCCGCAGTCGATCACGATAGGATCGTTTCGCTTCCCCATCCAGCACAGGGCCGGCGTCCCCCGCTGCTTCAGAAATGCCTGGTTTTGAATTGCGGCTCGGCACGCCCGCCCCGAAGCCATCGAGGATTTGGGAAACCTCGGCGATGTGGACTTCCTGACCGGGACGCGCGAGCAAGTAAGCGATCGCCTGAAATCCTTTCAGATGGCGTAGCCGGACCGTGTCCTGGCCCCAGGAAAGCGTCCAGACCTCGCCCTCGCGGCGGAAAATCGCCTCTTCGGAGTCGCGCGTGGAATGCACTCGATCAATTGAGCTTTGAGGGTTCGCAAATTCATTCACGCTCGCAATTTCCGTCAGCAAGGCTTTCAGTCCAAAAGCCCCCGCTGCTTCACGCGCTAGTTGGAGTAACTCCCTCCCCTGCCGAGTTTCATCTGAACCCTCGCATTTAAGCAGCATGGCGGCATATGCAGCCTGCGTATAGGCGAGCGCTACTCCAGCTCCCATTCGGCGGTTGAAGCGGAGCGATGACTCAAATTCCCGTCGAGCCCGATCGAACTCGTCGAGCGCTCCGGAAAGGCACCCGAGATAATGGCTGACAGTGTTGTAGTAGACGTCGCCGTATCCCAGCGTCACGCTGCGGCCAGCATATGGGCTCAGTAACCGGTAAAGTACCGGCGCACGTTCAAGGTCGCCGATTCTCACGCATACCTCGCCCAGAAGAGCCACGGTTCCGAGCCAGTTCCAATCATTCGGGATCTGCGCGAAATCCCCGGCCGCGAGATACTCAAATTCGGTGCGCGCCTGAACCAGTCGATTCGATCGCGCGTGGCCTAGCGCTAGCGCCATTCGCACCACCGGCAACTGCGGAATTTCTGAAGAGGTCCCCGAAAGCTGAGGCGAAAATTCTTCGGCGCGACCGCGCTCGCCGAGCAGCGTCCCCAGCTGACCGGCATACGTAAAGAGGAGTTGGCGATCGTCGCGCTGCCGCGCAATCGAGAGCAGCCGCTCCAGCCATCGTTCAGCCTCGTCGAGTTCGCCCCGCATCAACGCGCGCATGGTTCGATATCGCTCGACGCATCCGTTCGAGTGTCCGCGGACTCGCGCGACGTTTTCCATCGCTGCGATTTCGGCGTCGACCTCGTGGATCTCACCCATTTCGAGCATCGCTCCCAGTCGCGCGCGGCGCGCGTTGAGCACCGACTCCCAATCGCCGACCCGTTCCGCGATCGACGTCATCTCGGTTGCGAGAGCGAGGCGCTGCTCAAGGTTGGCGGGTTCCCATAGCATCCATTGTCGCAGGTTCAGGACCGCGATATGGGTCGCAGGATCACCGACGCGGCGCGCCATTTCGACCGCTTCCCTGCCCAGTCGCAACGCCCGATCGCGATTGCGCGACCAGTAGAGGTCGACCGCTAGACGCGCCGATAACAACGCTCGCTGCGGAGTATCACCGACCCCGAGCGTGGCTAGACCCTCCTCCAACAGAGCGATGACTTGGTGGTCGACAATCCCTGGGCCTGCGCCGGCTAGTATCTCAGCCATCCCCAGCGCGGCCTTGGTCAGAAGGTCCGATCTGCCAATCGAGCGCGCGATGGCGGCCGCTTTAATGTAAGCCTCCCGTGATGAAACCGGATCTCCCGTCTCCCCCATGCTGGCTCCCAAGGCCAGCAGCCTGATGATTTGATCTACCGCGCTGTTTGAGGCAGCGGCAGCTGCGCGGCGCGGCCGTAGGTCCGGTGCTACTCGAACCGGCTTCGAGGGCAGGCCGGGCGCCTCTCCGTTCTGTGTTTTTGCCTCAAATGAAGATGCGCGTCGATCAGCCATGCATCGCTCGCTGTAACATTGTTACGCAGAACGAAACGCCAACCTCAGTGTAGCTGGCCATGCTGTGGAGAGATAGCCGCGAGAAATCCTTGCGGGTGCCGCAGTGTGCGCGTGCAACGTCTTTGCCCGTGAGGTTCACAACGAGCAGAGGCTAGCAAAACAGCGAAGTAGTCACAAAACACTTTGTCGCGCTTGGGAGGGTACGCCGATGCTGACCTGGAGACGTAGAGGTTTGCGGTTTCGTTTTTGCCGAAAGGCGCTGTGCCTGATCTTGGCGATGTGTATGCTGCCGATGGGAGCGCCGGTGACCAGCCTTTTAGCGCAGGGTTCGCCGATCTCGGGAGGTGGGGAATCCATCGGAGGGAGTGGGATTCATGAAGGGGCAACTCCGGAGCTGCTGCGCGGGCCAGAAGTTGTACTTAGCGAAGCGCAGTGTGAAGACATTTCCAGACGGGTTAATTTTCTGCGTGATTCCAGCTATCAGCAGAAACTTAAGACCGCCTTGGATAGCGTAGTAAAGATGGCTCTCCAGGAGCAACAAGGTGAACTGGAAGCTTCAGCCGAACTCCGAAAAGAGTTGCTCGATCAGGGTACCGAACTTCTAAGCGACTTGGTTAAGGACAAAGTTTGGTCTGAAGCCCAGACCTCGCAGTTCAGAGCGCTGATCGAGTCAATGCAAGCTCGAGGAGTGTTACCCGCCGCGAAGAAACTGGTACTTCTCAAGACGGTTGAGGACTTTGCGCACAAAGTGGCCGAAAGCGCCGACTTGCCGTTCAAAATCTACGACGACACCATGACGGTTTACTTGGCGGAGGTTACCAAAGCCGCAGCCGCAAATCAGAAAGCCTACCAAAAGCAGAAGCATCTCTACGACGAATTCGTCGACAGCGGTCTTCCGAAGGACTTTGGCGATCTCATAGGCGCAATGTCTGAGCCAGTTTACGATATAAGCTTCAAGGTCGGGTACCTACTAGTAACCGCAGGCCCTATTTATGGGCGAAAGTACGTCGCAAGTCGTGATTTGGCAAAAATGCAAAATACGATCTCAGACATGCGAAGCCAGCTTGATTCGATTGACCTCAATCTCAATATGTACACGCATCAGTACCAAAGATGGTGTACAATCAATCAGCAAGCGCACGTAACGCAGGCAACGCAGCTCCCGCCCGACAGCGGATCGCCGCAGACTACCACTGGGTCTGACATAGCCCCTGCCGTCACATTGCCCAACACATCGACATCGGTGAACCCAGGCTCTGGGTTCGACACATCTGGTCCCCTGCTCGTGTCGGCACCACAACCCTCTCAATCGAGTGGTGCAGCGGGGACCAGTTCCGAGAGTGACAGCACTCTTTATTGGGTGGGCGGTGGCATCATTGCGGCCGGTGCACTCGCTGGAGCGGCTGTCGCAGCGAAGGGTGGCTTCGGCGGAGGAGGTGGGAGCGGCGGGTCCTCGTGTCCAGTTCAGAACACTTGCGGTGGTGGTGTCGTCGCGCTTTGCTCGACTGCGAACTGTTGTCCAACTGGAACATCGCCTACGGGCAATGAGTGCGCTGGACCAGGTTCACAATTCTGCGATTGCCCTGGTGCCGATACGGCTCGCGAGAATCACAAACGACCAAGCCTTGATCTTAGTCGCTATCTGACCCTCGATAAGGCTTCTTATTCGATTGTTCGCGACCTTTCCAACGCCTCCAGAACCAGCCTTTCGCGACCGAATACTCTGCGCCATCTGGTTCTAGGATGCGCTAGCAAACGCACCGCTTCCCGAGGACCATTGACTACAGGTTTCGCGCCAAGCGGACTTGGTGCAATGACCCCTTTTGGCGGTGGTTTAGGTAGCGGCGGTAGCGTTGCGGCAAGCGAGACCGAGGGAGCGCGGGGCTCTGACAGCGCCGCTACTGGCGGTCGATTTCTACCGGTTCAATCTTCCCTTCTTTCATCAACACCATCATGGGCACTGCAACTCGACGAGAATTGGTCGCTGGGCGGCATCGCCTCTCCCGAGCGGGTTGGACCACTACCAGCGATTTCGCCAACCGTCATTGTGCAGCGGGAACTGACGTTGGGAGGCGCTCTCTTTGGTGAATACTCGGCTACCTATGCATTTGGCTCGATAGGTTCTCAGACCATGAGCGGCGGCGCAAAATTTCACTTTGGCGACGAACGAGAGCTGAGTCTGGACACCGGCCTCGGCCTTGACGGTCACGCCGATCAATTCCTCAGGTTTGGGCTCTTGTTTGGGCTCGACAACTTGGGGTTGGGAGGCCGATAAACTACCGTAACCGAGTGTCAAATACTTCGATTGCGATGCCCGTGGATGCCACTCATGAAAGTCTTACAGCCTTTCATGGGTGGCTGTCGCCCGCTCGGAAGTACTCGACGGCGCTAGCCGCGACTCTTTACAATTGTGTTTGGTAAGCGATTCAGCGGTGATCAATCTGCAAGGGTCCGACTGCCGCACAGGAACTTCGATTCCGCTAGTCGCTTTGACGCGGCGCAGGGCTTGATCCTGGGTGCGGCCGGCTTGTGGCTCTCGGCCTGGATTGGCCTGGTGCCATTCAGAATGGAGGTCCTGCGCTCATGGAAGAAGTCGCGTCCAGAAATCCAGGCGCTGTGCGCGCGATCGCTGCGAATTGGAGTCGGGTTGTTTTTGATTAGCATGCTGGCGGTAGTTCCGCAGCTGATTCTGCTCGGCGATACGGCCCCGCCGGGTACCAATGCTCACGCCCTTTCCCAACATCATGCGGTGGTGGGAATGATGACAAAGATGCTGACGGCAAAAGGTGCAGCGTCGTTAGTGCTTGGCGCTCCGATCTTGGAAGAGGTGGAATTTCGACTCTTTCTCTTGTCGCTCGTCGCATGGCTTTGCGCTCGCATGATGCCCGTTCGTGGCAAACTCTTGCCCCGCGCCGCGCTGTGGACGGCGATCCTCGTTTCAGGTTTCGCCTTCGGCCTGGCGCACGTTGTTTCTGGGCAGAGCATCGGATGGTGGCGGCCATGGTACCTCCAGTTGCTGACCGACCCGCGCAGCTATGCGGGCGTGGTTTTAGGTTACGTGTACTGGCGCTGGGGACTGGAATCTTCGATCGCGGCGCATTCGATATGGAATGTTTTAGTGTTCGGCGTGGCTCAACTCGCGATGCTTGTGATATAGCCCTGCGCTATGAGTAGGCGATCGGATAAGCAAACGTCCCGGGCCTCGACCTGGTTGATAGCGATAGCGATGGGCATGATGTTCGTCCTCGGTGGGGCAGCTCGGGCCGAAACCCTGCGGCGAGGTGCCAACGTCGGCTCCGCGGGAGTGGGTGCGGGCTCGGGGACGTTCATGTCGGGCTACTATGACCTCGGGACGGGCGCCATAGTTGACAATGCTTTACGGATTGAGAATCCGACCGCCTTCAATGGCAACCTGTGCGCGATGATCTATGTCTTCAATTCCAGTGAATCGATGGGCGAATGCTGTGGATGCCTCATTACGCCCAACGAGCTGCTTCAGGAGAGCATTAAGACGCTTTTAGGCACTGGATGGGGCTTTAGCGGCGGTACGCCCGCCAACGGCGCGATTCAGGTCGTGAGCGCTATGCCTAACAATGGCCGCTTATGCGCGCCTCAGCAGCCCTACGCATCTACCCCCACCCTCAATGGATGGATCACCCACGCCCAGACCATCGCGGGCATCTCGGGGCTGACCGAAGTGCCATTGACGGACAACGGAGCGGCGGATCAGACTGAGTCAACTTCCCTCATACAAGTATGTGGCTCCATCCTGGGTAACGGCTCCGGCAGCGGGAGCTGCACCTGCCCGACCGCTCAATAGTTTTTCGCTGATAGTTTTCGCCACTAATCCTCGAGTAGGTCCCGCACTTTTGCGATGCGGGCCTATCCGCGCTATGCGTGCGCTTATGGAACCCACTGCCGATTTCGCGCCGACCAAGGGCCTGACCTCATCCGAAATCTCCGCGCTGGTCGCAAAGATCATCGACGCCGCAACCCTCGACGAGAAAGTCGCGATGATGTCCGGCCACGGCTTCTTCGCGCAGATGAAGGAGAGCGGCGGCCGCCTCGGGTCCCATCCCTATCGCGCGGGCGGCGGATGCGAGCGGCTCGGCGTGCCGGCTTTCTATTTCACCGACGGGCCGCGCGGCGTCATTCGTGGCCACTCGACCTGCTTCCCCTGCACGATGGCGCGCGGCGCAAGCTTTGACCGCGATCTCGAACGGCGCATCGGCGAGGCGATGGGCATCGAGGCGCGCGCCCAGGGCTGCAATCTGTCCGGTGCGGTATGCGTGAACCTCTTGCGTCATCCGGCCTGGGGCCGCGCGCAGGAGACCTATGGCGAGGATCCCTGGCACCTCGGTGAGATGGGCGTCGCGCTCGCGACCGGCATTCAGACCCACAACGTGGCCGCGACCGTCAAGCATTTCGCGCTCAACTCGATCGAGAACGCCCGCTTTAAGGTCGACGTGCGCGTCGATGCGCGGACGCTGCGCGAAGTCTACCTGCCGCATTTCAAGCGGATCATCGACGCGGGCTGCGCTTCCGTCATGTCCGCCTATAACCAGGTCAACGGCGAATATTGCGGACAGAATCGCACGCTGTTGACCGATATTCTTCGCGGCGAATGGGGCTTCGAGGGCTTCGTCCATTCGGACTGGCTGCTCGGCGTTTATCATGCGTATGGCGCGGCGGCGGGACTCGACGTCGAGAATCCCGAGCCGATCCATTTCGGTGCGAAGCTGGTCGATGCGGTAAAAGCAGGCGCGATCGAGCCTCATGTGATCGACACCGCATGCCGGCGAATCCTGACCACGCTCTATACCTTCGCCGCGGCTGAGGATCCGCTCGATGCGTATCCGCCCAATCTTGTCGCATCGGAGGCGCATCGCGCGCTCGCACACGAATCGGCTCTCAAATCATGCGTGCTGCTGAAGAATGAGGAGCTTCTGCCGCTGGCGAAGAATGCGGTCCGCCACATCGCCGTCGCGGGACGCCTCGCCGGCCTGGCCAATACCGGCGATCGAGGCTCCAGCAACGTCCGCCCTCCTTACGTCATCACGCCATTTGACGGCCTGAAAGAGTACCTTGAAGGCGTCTTCTCGATGGTGGGAGACGAAACCGATCCCGCTTCCGCCGCGCGCAACTCCGCCGATGCGGACGCGGCGATCGTGGTCGTCGGATATACCGCGGATGAGGAAGGGGAGTTCATCCCCGATACGATGACCGGGGAATCCGGCGAGCGGCATGCGATCGGTGGCGACCGCGACAGTCTCAGGCTCGCGCCCGCGCAGGTCGATTTGATTCGCGCGGTCGCCCGCGCCAACCCGCGCACCATCGTGGTAGTCGTCGCCGGCTCGGCGGTCATGATGGACGAATGGATCGACGCAGTGGCGGCGGTGATGCAGACCTTCTACTCCGGGATGGAAGGTGGGCGCGCGCTCGCAGCGTTGCTCTTCGGCGACGAATCGCCCTCCGGCAAATTGCCGTTTACCGTGCCGGCGTCCGAGAGCGATCTACCTTTCTTCGACAAGAACGCGACCACGATCGAATACGGCCCCTATCATGGCTACACGCTGATGGAAAAAACCGGGCGGACCCCGGCCGTCGCATTCGGCTTCGGGCTCTCATACTCGCGCTTCAAGTATCGCGCGCTGCGAGTTCGACGGGCGCGCGAGAACATCGAGGCCGAGGTCTCGATCGTCAATGTCGGTGGCATCGAGGCGGATGAGATCGCACAGCTCTACATAGGATTTCCCGGCCGCGTCATCGACCGTCCGAAGAAGTTGTTGCGCGGATTCGAACGGGTGCGGCTGAAGCCGGGCGCGACGCGCACCATCCGATTCAGCGTGCCGATCGAGAGGATTCGCTACTACGATGCAGAGATGCGCGACTGGCGCCTGGAACCCGGCACACATTCTGTCTATGTCGGTGGATCGTCGCGCGCCGAGGATCTAATCTGCGCCGGCGTGGTGCTTTAACTGCCGAGGGTCGGACTCGCACCTGCACGAGGAATACCCTCCGGTGAATTTTAAGTCCTAAAGGTCTCGCGAAGGGCCGCAGTCAAAGGTAAATAGCTGGGGATTTTAGGGCACGGCGTATCCGAGAATTGTCTTAATCCGCACGTCCACGAGCGCAACGAGCGGTTGAGGGCATTCGCCGAGTTTGACCGCGCCTCGTGCTTCCCAATCTTTAGCGCCTAATTGATCGACAAGAATAACCCCGTAGACTGGCAAGCCCTTGGGAATTGCCACCTCGAAAGGATAGCCTTTTGCCTGACCCGTTATCGGGCAGACGAATGCGAATTTCGTGCGTTGATTGAACTTCGCTGGGGTCAATACCAGCGCGGGTCGGTCCCCTGCCTGCTCATGGCCTTCCGAGGGGTCGAAATGCAGCCGAACAAAATCGCCCCGCTCTGGAACGTATAGCGACGGCGTACGGAACTACCAGACTTCTTTGCCGACCGGCTTACCCCAATCCACCAACGCATGGCGATTTTCTGGCGTAACTCGGTCTAGAAGTTCATCCAATGGCACGAATGAAGCCACGACCGCATCATAGTGGGCGAGAACCCGCTGCCAAGAGGCATGGAGACGCGCAAATTGCTGCTGCGCGTCCCGGATCTGCCGGACAAAATCCGGAGTGTCGAAAGCACCGAGAGAAAGAAGCCCTTTTTGCTCGAGATCGTTAAGAACAGAGCCGATCCGATCAACTAGCAAACCCGATACGGCTATAAAGCTCTCAGCATCGCCGCGCCCTTCCGGCAAAATGAACCTGAAGTGCTCCGCGGCGTCCGCGAGATGCTTGGTTCGAGGAGCAATGCGCTGCAGGAGCCTGACAATTCTGTGGCGTTCCGCGAATTCTTGGTCATTTGCAAAGCCGAGCAGTCTTTCCTGAATGGACGCAATTCGGTACAAAACCGCAAAAAAGCCCGTTTCCGCTCGCTTTAGTGGAGCAAAATTAGCTTGGATAGTCATTAGGCGTGTCCTGTTCATAGTCCATCCGAGGTCTGTGAAGCAAGGCGTATGACAGGGAGATTATGTTGCGAATCTGGCTGGCGGCCGTCGCAAGAGGGACGAGAACAGCTCGACCGCGAGGACGCGCCGAGGAGACCATGGGCAGCCGGTTCGGACGCAGGCGGGGAATGTAATTAGGCGGTGGCTGGCCGTGAGCGCACAGAACAATTCGGGCCCTGATCGAACACGGCCCGGTGCTCGTGCGAATCGTTGTCGCTCAGTGGGCTTGCCGGATGAATCGCAAGAACTGCTCGCCGAAGGCCGTGGTGCTCTTATTCAAGAGTTGAAAATCAATCATCACTTGACCGAAAGGCGCGCCTTGCTCAATCAGTCCGCGATTCCGCAAGTCCCTATGAACCTGCTCTATCAAAAAGCCTTGTCCATTGACCTCTGGAATGCAGGTGTAGATGAATTGCGCGAGTACTGGTCCGGAATAGCGGAAGTCTTTACCAGTCTTCGCAATGGCGCCTCTAGGGTCGTTCAAAACTGCAAGCACTGTCAAATGCAATGCGCTCAACTCATCTACGAACCTTAGGAACATCAGTTGGGTACGGTCGTCGGGCGCTCCGCGCAACGGAGAATTCGCGACCGCGTTGCTCAGTGCGTCAAGTTTTTCTTGCTCATGGGTTTTGAGAGCCGCAGTCGTAGCTTCGAAAACTGCTGTGATGAACATTTGATTATCAGCGAGACCGTCTACCTTCGTTTCAAGCTCTGAGACCTTGGTGGACAAAAGTTCCAACCACTCGTCTCGACGCTGCGCGATTTTTGGACCCACAAGCCCCATCAGTGCCGCAACGGCAGGACCAGCGACCGGCATAGCCGACGCTGTAGCCTGCACGATTTCGAATACTCTATCGCCAGGCTGCTTCTTAGGCGGTCTTTCCATGCTAGTGTTCCTCCAGACGCGGATCGTCGCTGGCGATGCAACGCAGTTCCGAAAACACCTTGTCCATTTCCTTTCAGCGGCGGTTGCTGGCCGGTTCGCAGCGCGGAGTCTTTGGCTTCGTTCCATTCTGGATCCGTCGTCGGCTTCTGAGCCCGTGCGTCCTGAAAAGTGAATAGGGCTTTTTGGCAGTCGGGTGCAGAATCGAAGGTCGCAAGTTGAGTCCACTTCCGAAACGGCATCTCCACGTCAACCTTCCCACCGACGTTCAAAGGCGGTGCCATCAGATACCAGCCCGCAAGAGCGAGCGCGGCGGCGTGGCGGAGTTTCATCACAATCTGTCTAGCGGGTTTGCGCTCGGCGCGCCAATCGGCGAGAAACAAACTCTAGTGAGCGGCTAGGCAGGGCATTAGGGGGAATACGAAGATGGCAGATTCCAACAAAGATGAGACCAGCGCCGATAAATCCGACAAACCCGTAAAAAAGATTGATGTGTACAACGCGCTCGTCAGCACCCTGACGCTGCTGGTGCTGTCTGCCACCTTGGTCTACGTCAGAAACTACGCCAATGAAGCAGGAACACAGACTGGCTTCTTGAATAGTAGTGTCACACAACAAACCAACAGTGTTGCGGAGCAGGTCATAGTTAGCCGTCCTGTCGTATTGGCTAACGGGATACAGCCAGTCAAGAAAGGGAAAGACCAGACGGGCAGATCGGGCTTCATTCCGACCAACGCGCCAACTGACAAAGCGGTGATACATGCCGTCAATTTCGGCAAGACCGTCGCTATCGACGTAGTGGTGCTGGGAGTGTTGGCAATCGGGAAGGGCCGAGCAACCAGCTCCCACCGATCCTCGCTGCGATATAAAAGCTAGCCCCCCGCACGACAGCAAAAAAACGCCATTGGCTCCCGTAAGTGAATCTCTGGTTACCTTCGAGAATCAATTCGTAGATTTCCGAAGTGGCGACACGCTCAAAATGCTTGGCGAGAACACCAGTCTATACGTAGTCGGCTGTATCTACTACGAAGGCCTCGACAAGAAGCAGTACTACTCCGATATATGCAGTATCTGGTCCGAAGGAACTTTCCAGAGTTGCTCGGATTGGGACCGCAACTTTGTCCGTGAACGGCCTGAGACCGCCAATAAAAATTAAAAGAGGGCGTTGGCTAGCGAGAACGCGAAACGCGATGTCAGAGAGCAGGAATCAAAAAGCCCGTATTTAACCCCCGGTCGGACAGTTGCAGATTCCGCCGCCGATGCCATTGCCGGCGATCGCGCCCGCATTGTGCCTGCAAATAGATCAGGTTGATCGGATCGCCACCGGCGTCATCTGAGAGGTTCTAATCAGTTACTCTTCAGGGCGCTTTCTTATCAATCGATCCAGTGCAAGCGTGAAGGCTCGCCGGTATCGCGGAACGAGGAATGAATAATCCTCTGCTCCGTTTACTAAACGCCACGCTTGCAGGCGCGACGGAGTTGCCGCGCAGCCCGCGTCCTACACGCTCTGCCGCGCGGGCTCGCTCGGGGTTCACATTGTCGCAAATGGGGGAAGGCCCGGCAGAACGGCGTTGATTAGAGCGAATGGAAACCCGATTAACTGAAACAGAAATGTGCTGTCATCGATCTGCTCAGGGATAGTGATGGTACAGCTGGCGCCGCACACGGGGCAGCTGAAGGAAAAAGGGATAGTATTATTGATCTTGAGATCAACAACTTCTTTGCCGGACGTGATATTCTCCTGCAAAGCGCCCTCATAGGCCTCTGAGATCGATTCGCCCCATGCAAAGGTGCAGTCGTTGGTACCGAACGGATCAGTCTTGGTGCAGCCCCGATCGAAGGTGACTTGCCCAGTCATATGAGCAATGGTGTTCACAGTGCGTGAGAATGTAACACCAGTAAGATCAGCTTCCGCGTCGCCGGAGATTTTGAGAACTACGCCACCTGTTTGGTCAGCGATCTGGACAGTACCCGTAACAGAGACTGCCTCGCCGAAGGGATTCGCTCCGGGGAGCGTGAATTTACTAATGGTGCGAGGGACGGTTGTAGCCTCGATCGGGCAAGCAGGCATCGTGAAGGTCAAGGTCCTGGTAGTCGGCGGTGAGGGAGCCGCATCGGGATCGGGCCGGGGGCACTTGCAAATGCCCCCGCCTGTGCCATTGCCCACCAGCGCCCCGCATTGGGCCTGGAGATACGCCAGGTTGGTGGGATCGCCGCCGCGGTTATCAAACAGTGCGGTTTCGGTCAGTCCGGACTGTATCGCGACCATGCCGCTTCCAGTCCTAATGCTTTGGTTATGCTCGATGCTGCCGAGCAGATTGGTTGCAGTCGAGACGCTATAACCGGGCTGGTCCGTAGGATCGCATCCGCTGTTGCAGGCCGCGCTCTGCGTGCCTGGACAGAAGGTGCCATTGCTGAGAGGTCCAGCGGGAACCTTTGAAACATTGGTGCCCACCGCGACGATTGCGATGGAACCATTGCTGTTGTCTTGACCCTCCGCACTTGAGATTCCCCAATTACTGGTAAAGTCGCTCTCGACCGAGAAGGTTTCGATGCCAGCCGGGGTAAGCGGGCATCCGCAGCATTCGCCCATCTCCTGGTCCTCGTCGAACACGTAGATCATTGCGCAGGTGTTCGCGGCCGGGTTTCCGAGGTTGGAATTCGCACTGCCGTTGGGGTTGATCAGGGTGAGGATGTTATCGCCCCCGCCTGCTGGGTTTCCTGAGGTATTGTAGTAGGTCCAGAGAGCTTGTCCCGGTAAAGCACCGGTGACTTGTGCGGGACTTCCGCCGCCGTCGCGCAAACTACCCGCCCATGCTGCGAGTCCCCATACCGTCGCCGCGATCACCAGAATAGCGACTGTCAGTCTAGATCCACGGAAAGTATGTCGTCGACCTGCCACTCAGCACCTCTGAGCAGGCTCTTGAAAAATCATTTCTACAGCCTGCTCTCTCACTCTTGTCTTTCCCCGATAGGGAGAGAAAATTAAGGAATGCAGCCAGTTTTAGGATTCAGTGTGTTGAAAGGAACTCACCTCGTAGGCCCCAAGGCGTTTTTCAACACCCTGTTAGATTGCGACGCGCCCCGCATCACGGCGAACGCGTCCATCAAGAGCGCAGACAAAAAGATCATCCGTAGTGATTTGTGGAACGACCCTCGCCCCATCGTGGCGACCTTACCGGCGTTGGTGGCTAATCGAGAACGCGAAACGCGATGTCAGAGAACAGGAATCAAAACGACCGGATTTAACCCTCGGTCGGACAGTTGCAGATTCCGCCGCCGGTGCCATTGCCGACGATCGCGCCGCATTGTTCCTGCAAATAGTTCAGGTTGTTCGGATCGCCTCCGGCGTCGTCAGATAGCGGGATTTCGGTGATTTCAGGACTCTGCACCAGAAGGTTAACTGAGGTTCCATTCACAGAAACCCAGTTTTGGGTGCCGCCAGAAATAGATTTAATGACCGCACTCCCATCGGGCGAAATTGTATTAAATTGTCGTTGCGTGGCGCCCCCGAGCAGATTGCTGGCGGTCGTAACGCTATAGCCCGGAAGGTTGGTCGGTATGCAGGTACCCCCAGCACCATTCGGCGCGGCGGCGACGAGAGCGATTGCTCCGTTGGTGTTATTTCCCGCCTCTCCGCCCGCTAGCCCCCAGTTCGACGTGAGGTTCTTATCAACCGAAAAGGTCGCCAGCTGTGCCGAGGTCAGAGGACATCCACAGCACTCGCCCATTTCCTGGTCATCGTCGAAGACGTAGATCATGGCGCAGACCGGCTGGGGTTTGGCACCGGCCAGATTGCCATTTGCGGCACCGTTCGGGTTGATGAGGCGAATGATGTTGTCAGCGCGGCATTTTATGGAGGCGGAAGCAAAATCCGTGGTCGAGGTAACATTGATCGAGCAAACATCGTCTGGGGTATCAATAGTGATGTCCTGAACTGTTCCACTGTTAAAATATTCAACATCGTCAAGAGTCTGGTAATAGGTCCACAGCACCTGACCCGGCAAGGACCCGGTGACCTCGGCACCTTGACCTAGCGCGCCTGCACGCGCCGACGCCGACAATGCCGCCCCGGCCAGAGAGATTTCAACGGCCAAAGCCAGCGTTCTTAAGGTGTGATTCCGCATTCGATTCCCCTCCCATGCGCGTGTCTTGGCCGCCGTGCGAAAAGAATGGCCGCCCGAGTTGTCCCGCTGTTTAGCACATCGGCCAAGGGGGAGCGAATCCAAATCCACCTCCCGCCTGTCCGCTACTTGGATATTCGCTCACGCCGGGGGCGAAACGCGATTTCAGGAAGCGGGAATTTAGCCCTCGGTCGGACAGTTACAGATTCCACCGCCCGTGCCATTGCCGACGATCGCGCCGCATTGCTCCTGCAAATAGATCAGGTTGACCGGGTCGCCACCCGCGTCGTCTGATAACGGGGTTTCGGTTATCCCGGATATCCTGCTTAGAATCGGGTCTGTCATATTGCCGGACGGCTGTATGACCTCTTGCTGGTGCGTGATGCTGCCGAGCAGGTTGTTGGTGGTGGTCACGCTGTAGCCGGGGAGATTGGTCGGATCGCAGCCGCCGTTGCAAGCCCGGCTCTGGCCATTGCATGCAGGTGCATTAGGCGCGCTGGCAACGATCGCGATCGCACCGAGGCCGTTATCAGGATTGGGTACTACCGATTCAGGTGGGTGTGTCAGTCCCCAGTTCGAAGTCAGGTTCTCTAAAACAGAAAAAGTAGCCAACTGCGCCGAGGTCAGGGGACATCCGCAGCACTCACCCATCTCCTGGTCGTCGTCAAAGACGTAGATCATGGCGCAGACCGTCTGCGTCTTAGCGCCGGCGAGATTACCATTCGCCGCGCCGGTTGGATTTATGAGCCGGATGATGTTGTCAGACGCGGGGCCTGCTCCGCCGCCGTGTCCGCTGTCGGTATTACAGATGTTGTCAATAATGACATTGCTATCCGGGGGGCAGACCAAACCATCCTGGAGCGTTTGGTAGTAAGTCCACAGCACCTCGCCCGGCAACGCTTCGGTGACCTCACCCGTAACTGTGCCACTTGAGCCGAGGGAACCCTGATCCATCGAGCCCGCACGCGCTGACACCGACATTGCGATTGCGCCGAGCGAAACCCCGAGGGCCATGGCAATCGTTCTTAGGGTCTGATTCCGCATTCCATTCTCCCTCCCGCGCGGGTGTCATGGCCGCCGTGCAAAAAGAATGGCCGCCGAGTTGTCCCGCTGTTTAGCACATCGCCCAAGGGGGAGCTAATCCAAATCCACCTCCTGCTGATCTGAAGCGCACCATCCGCTTCAGCGTGCCGAGCGAAAGCCTTCGCTACCAAAGGATACGCAGGCGTGGCGACTCGACTTTAAAAACCATCAATCCGATCACCATTGAAGTCCATGCCCAGGCAATACTACAATTTGGCGTTAAAATCTCTCAGGGGGTATGCACGATGAAAGTGCGCGGGTTTGCAGCTTTAGTGCTGGCGGTCGCTATTTTCTCTCCTGCTTTGGGTTTTTGCGCGGCGGCAAGTGGTTCCGCGGAAGTGTCTATTCGCGGGTCAGTAACGGTCTGTGTTGATCAAGGCACGTTGACTCCGGTGACTTGCGGAACCACCGGAGCGGTCGGCGTAGAGGTCAAAATTCTGGAGATCGGGAGGGTCAGCTGGAGCCATTTAGGAATCTCCGGCACGACCTGCGCGGTCACTAATGAAAGCATCTCAGTTCCCGGAACGCCCATGACCTTCGCGGGCAACGCGAGTTTCGTCGGTACCATCCTATCGTTCGATGCTGCCACGGGGACTGGTACCGCGTCAGTGGTGGGCTACTCGGGCGGCTCCTGCGCAGGGTCGGTATTCAACAGCGCCGGCGCGACCAAGCGTAGTACCGGCGAGGTAAGCTTCGTGCTCTCGGAAGGCGGCAAGCGCATCGACGGAATCGCCACAGCACTCTCAGTTGAATCAATAACACTCGGTGGCGTTACAATAACCAGCCCTGAAGTCGGCGCTTTCTCACTCTCAGGCGATGGCAATAAACAGTGATCTTGATGAATCCGTCTGCGTACGGATGCGGGGTTGATTTGCGGCCGGTGACATCGGTCTCGACTTAACGAGAACCAGGGCCCATCTGAAGGCCGATACGAAACGTAATCGATGAGCGAAAACAACTTTCGCGCATCGAGGCTCGCGCGACGCCGAAGGCCACTCGCCGTCTAGTTGTGCGGGTGGCGGAGGATCTAGTTTACGCCGGCGTGAGGCTTTGAGGCCGGGGATCGCACTCGAATCCGGACGCAAGCCACCTCCAGATGACTTTCGGCATTCCGACGCCGATGCAGGTTGGCGCATCCATCGGGGTCTCCTTTTAGTCGGTAATCAATCGCGTCAACGGAATTTCGTTCGGACAGTTGCAGATTCCGCCCTCGGTGCCATTGCCCACTATCGCGCCGCATTGTTCCTGCAGATAGACCAGGTTGGTCGGGTCGCCGCCGGCATTGTCAAATAGCCCTACTTCCTTGACGTTGGTGGGGCCATATTCAATGCGAACCTCGGTTCCCTCCTGCTCTATGCTGGTCTGAGACTCAGTTGGGTGATGCTGCCGAATAGGTTGTTTTGGGTGGTGACGGTGTAGCCAGGGGTATTGGTCGGATCGCAACCGCCATTACAGGCGCCGCTCTGGTTCGAGCAGGCCGGAGCATTTGGCGCCGCCGCTACGACCGCAAACGAGCCGTAGGCATTGGAAGCGCTACCAATTTCACCGCCGAAAAATTCCTCGCCGATGATTGGAAGGGCCCAGTTCGAGGTCAGGTTCTTATAGGCCGAGAAAGTTGCCAACTGCGCCGAGCTCAAGGGGCAACCGCAGCACTCACCCATTTCCTGCTCTTCGTCAAAAACGTAGATCATCGCACAGACCGTCTGCGTTTTGGCGTTGGCCAGATTGCCGTTTGCGGCTCCGTTCGGGTTATCAGACGAAGAATGCTGTCTCCATCACCGTAGATGGTGTCGTTGGTCTGGTAATAGCCGTAGAGCACCTGACCCGGTAAAGACCCGGTGACCTCGGTGCCAGAGCCGGTCGAGCCCTGGCGCATCGAGGCCGCTTGCGCCGATGCCGACAATGCGACTGCCGCCAGCGAAATCCCAACGGCCAAGGCGAGCATTTTTAGGGTGTGATGCCTCATTCCATTCTCCCTCCCGCGCGCGTGTCATGGCCGCCGTGCAAAAAGAATGGCCGCCGAAGTCGTCCCGTCTTGTAGCACATCGCGAAGGCGGGCACTATCGCTAGCGTGAACGGCCCTCCAGGTTCGGGTGCGGGGGGCCCATTTATAAACCCATCGCGGATTGCT
>CAWAMM010000003.1:0-554672 GCA_963783145.1 uncultured delta proteobacterium | reverse complement strand
GGTGAAGCGTCGGAGGATTGCTCTTGCAGCTTGTAGGCCGCTAGGCCATCATCCGAGTCCTCAAAATTGACATTGATTGTTGCGGCTGCGGAGCGGTTGTCGTTGGCAAACGAGGTGCAACGGAGAAACCTCATGTGGAAGTCGCGTTTTTACCTATGCCCGGCGGTGTTTGGGTCGATGCTGGCTATTGTCGCTTTGTCCTCAAACGGCTGCAGGAAGAGCGCTGATAACGTGCCGCAGTTCACACCTGACGTCACGGTGACAAACGTCCTGCAAACAGGATGTTCCTCAATACTCCGAGTGGGTGGGAACGACCGAGGGGTTCGTGAGCGCGAACATCTATCCGAAGATCTCCGGATACATCATTAAACAGGATTATCGGGATGGCGACGTCGTACACGCCGGCCAAACCCTCTTCGAGATCGATCCACGTGAATATCAGGCAGCGCTCGATCAGGCGCAAGCGAACCTCGCGAAGAGTCAGGCTAATCTTAAGAAGGATCAGCTGAACCTCAAGCGTTACACGGACCTCTATAGTCAAGCTGTCATATCGCGGCAGGAATTCGACAATCAGACGCAAACCACTCACGCCGACGATGCACAGGTCAAAGCAAATGAAGCGGCGCTCGAACAGGCGCGGCTTAACCTCGAGTGGACTCATGTAACTTCGCCTGTCAATGGCGTGGCATCGATCGCCACCTTGCAAGTGGGTGCTCTGGTTTCGCCGACTACGCAGCTAACGACAGTCTCGCAACTCGACCCGATCAAGGTGGAGTTCCCCATAAGTGAGCAGCTCTATTTGAGCCTCGCGGATAAAATAAATCAGGATCCGAACCAACGCGCGCAAAAAGCTCCCCCTTTTCAGATGATTCTTGCCGACGGCAGTATCTACAAATACCTTGGCCGGGTGTACGACGTTAACCGGCAAGTCGACATTCAAACCGGCACTATCAAGGTCGAGGCGACGTTTCCGAACCCCGCTAACATCCTGCGCCCAGGATTGTATGCGAAAATTCGCGCCAACCTCGGCACCATTCATTATGCCTTGCTCGTACCGCAAAACGCGGTTCTTCAAACCCAGGGCCAGTCACAAGTGGCGGTGGTCGGGCCCGATGACAAAGTTGCGATGCGCAATGTCGCGGTCGGCCAGACGTTCGGTGAATTTCAAGTTATCCAAAAGGGAGTCTTAGCTGGCGAACATGTGGTCACTGAAGGATTGCAGAAGGTTCACGATGGCAACCAGGTGAACCCTCATCTGGTGCCATCCGCGCCCCCGCAAGAGAACCCGCCGACATCAGCATCGCAACCGTCGATGGCTGCCGTCTCCCCGGGCCGGAGCTAGGATCATGTCACGATTTTTCATCCGTCACCCCACGGTTGCGATCGTAATCGCGATTTTCTTCGTCATTGCGGGCGGTGTGATGATTTTCCGGCTGCCCATCGCGCAATTCCCTGACATCGTTCCGCCGCAAATCCAGACCATCGCGACGTATACCGGCGCCGACGCGCTCACGGTGGAGCAATCGGTCGCCACTCCGGTCGAGGCGCAGGTCAACGGCGCTAAGAACATGATCTACATGCAGTCGATCAACGGCAACGACGGAACGATGACGCTGCAAGTCAGTTTCGAGGTCGGAACCAATGTCGATCTCGATCAGGTGCAAGTGCAAAATCGGCTCGCGCAGGCAACTGCAAGCCTGCCGAATGACGTGAACAGTTATGGTCTCAGCACGCAGCAGACGGTCGGCATTCCGCTGCTGGTTTTCACCATCAACTCACCGAAGCACACGTGGGACCAAAATTTCCTTTCGAACTACGTGGCAATCAACATCAAGGACGAACTGGCGCGCATCCCCGGCATCGGCCAAGTGAAGGTGTTTGGTGCTTCCAACTATGCGATGCGGGTCTGGGTCGCTCCCGACATCCTTTCCAAGCTTCAATTGACGGTCGGCGACCTCGAGAACGCGATCTCGGCGCAGAACGTGGTGAATCCTGCTGGACAAATTGGTGGCGCACCCGCACCGGCCGGTCAGCAAACCACGTACTCCGTTACTGCGCAGGGACGGCTGATGACCGCGGAGCAGTTCGGCGACATCATAGTCCGTGCGAACGCCTGACGGCTCGCTGATCCGGCTGAAAGATGTCGCGCGCATCGAGCTTGGCACGGAATCGTATACCCAGCAGGCTTCCACGAACGGACTGCCTTCGGCCATCGTGGGGCTATATCAAAACCCCGGGTCCAACGCTTTGGCGTCCGCGAATCTGGCCAAGGCAAAGATGGCCGAGCTCGCGCGCCATTTTCCTTCCGACATGCAGGTCGGGCTGACTCTGGATACTACGATTCCGATAACGGAAGGCGCGCGCGAAATCGTCAAGACGCTGCTCGAGGCCATTTTGCTGGTCCTCCTGGTCGTGTTCATTTTCCTGCAGAACTGGCGCGCCACGCTTATTCCGATGCTCACGATTCCTGTCTCGCTGGTCGGCGCGTTTATGTTCTTTCCGGCGGTGGGATTCACGATCAACACGCTCGCGCTGCTCGGATTGGTACTGGCGGTGGGACTAGTGGTCGATGACGCCATCGTTGTAGTTGAGGCGATCGAGGCAAAGATCGAACAGGGACGCTCTCCTCGTGATGCCGCGTTCGAAGCGATGGATGAAATCAGTGGAGCGCTGGTCGGCATCGCACTGGTGCTCGCCGCGGTATTCATTCCCGCCGCATTCATGGCCGGCATCACGGGGTCCCTATACAAGCAATTCGCGCTGACGATCGCGTTTTCAGTCCTGCTTTCTGCGCTCAACGCACTCACTCTTAGCCCAGCGCTGGCGGCCATGCTCCTGAGGCCGCGCGCGAGTGGTGGCGGTCGCGAGGCCCGTTGGGACGCTTTTTTAACGGATTCAATGCGGCATTCGATCGCGTGCAGCGAGGGTATGTAGGTGCTTGTAACCTATTGGTTCGTAAACTGTTAATCCCGATCGTGCTTTTGGCCGGATTCATTGTGCTCGTCGGCGGGCTGGGCAAGATATTGCCCAATTCGTTTTTGCCCGATGAAGACAACGGCTATTTCTTCATGAACGTGCTGCTTCCTCCCGCCGCTTCCCTCGAAAGGACCGGCGCGGTGATTCGCGAGATCGACCGGATCATCGGCAGCGAGCCTGGCATCCAGTATTACAACGCGGTGGCCGGGTACAGCCTGCTCTCGCAAACGGTCAGCAGCCGCAATGGCCTCTACTTTTGCCAGCTGAAGCCTTACGAAGAGCGAGAGAATGCAGGACTCCGTGCCGATGCGATCGTAGCGGACGTAAATCGCAAATTGGCGGCTCTACCCGATGCGCAAGCGTTTGGATTTTTGCCTCCGGCGATCCCCGGTATCGGCCAGGCCAGCGGTGTCGACTTTTTCGTTCAGGATCGCGCCGGCAACGAGGTCGATTACCTTTGGCAGAACACGCAGAAATTTCTTACTGCCGCGAAGCAGCGCAAAGAGATCGGCATGATGGCGCTGCTCTTCAATCCCGCTAATCCACAGATCTACGCCGGGGTGGACAAGGACAAGGTTCTCAAATTGGGAGTTCCGATTCGGGACGTCTACAGCGCGCTGCAGACACTGCTTGGAGGGTACTACGTTAATCAGTTCAACCGTTTCGGCCGGGTATGGAAGGTATTCGTCGAGGCCGAACCACAATATCGTGCCGATACCAGCCAAGTCGGCGAATTCTACGTGCGCAACAGCGAGGGCCAAATGGTCCCGCTATCAACGCTGGTGAACTTGCAGAAGGCATACGGTCCGGAATACACGACCCGCTTCAACGAGTACCGCGGCATCGAGATTTTCGCGATTCCGGCGCCCGGATTCAGTACCGGGCAGGCGATGCAAGCGGTGAGCGAAGTCGCAAATCATGTCCTGCCGCGTGATATGGGGTTCGCGTGGAATGGGATTTCGTACCAGCAATCCATCGCCGGCAGCGGCGCGGGTGTTTTCGGCCTGTCAATCGTGCTCGTGTTCTTGATCCTCGCCGCACTCTATGAGAGCTGGTCGCTGCCGTTCAGCGTACTTCTGAGCGTGCCGGTCGCGGTATGCGGCGCCTTCGCAGGATTGTGGGCGCGCCATCTCGACAATGACGTGTACGCGCAAGTCGGCCTCATCATGCTGATCGGCTTGTCTGCCAAGAACGCCATCCTGATCGTTGAATTTGCCAGAGCCGAATTGGAAAAGGGCGAATCCTTAATTGATGCCGCACTGAATGGTGCGCGCGTCAGACTTCGGCCGATATTGATGACGTCGTTCGCGTTTATCTTCGGACTGTTTCCGCTTTGGACGGCAGTCGGAGCCGGCGCGATGGCGCGCCGGCTCATCGGAACGGTCACCATCACCGGAATGCTATTCTCGACCGGCATCGCGATCTTTCTCATCCCGCCGCTATTCGTAGTTGTCGAGCGGATGTCGCATCGCATTAACGGCAAGCCGCTTGAGCCGTCGGCAACAGAGCGGCGGACTTCCGCGCCGGTGCGTCTAATTCGCGAGCCGGATAAAGAGCCTCTTCGCGGGCCGGGCACTTAAAGATGGCAGACTCCTTGCGAGATTACGCCTTTCCGCGGGCCATGTCTGGTAAAGCTGGCCTAGTGCCCGTTCACCCATTTCGCTATCGTCGATTGTTGAAAATGAGTTTGGGAGGACGCCAATGGCAACTGACAACGAGACCTATCTGGAACTATTCGACGTATCAAAAAAGACGCAAGTAGGAAAAGCGCCCTTGGCCACGATTAGATTTATGCCGCGAATAGGTGAGCGCATTTTCCTTCCGCTCAAGGAGCCAGGGCAATGGGATTCCTACACTGTCGTGGCGGTTGAGTACTTTCTTGGTGGCCGGGTTCCCTCAGAAGGTATGGACCGGGTGACCCTCTTCGTCGAGGAGTCAAAATAGAACTATGTCTTCGCTTGACGGTCAAGGATCCCTCGACCTCAGACCCGCAATTTTAGCACCCTCATCCGAGTCCAATTCCCTGCCCATCGAGATCCTTATTGGCGGGCTCAGTTCTCAAACTAGGGCGCATTAGCATGCCAAGCGAAGCGCAACAAATCGAGGTTGGATTGCCCAACCCCGGCCCGTGACGTCCGGCTTGCGCGTTCGAATTAAAAAGGCTTCGAGGTGATCTGCCCAATCAAAATGCCATTCTGAGGGGCGTTAAGCGGACACTCTTCAACCCAGGAGAACGTCGACCGACAGACCCCGCCTCATCTCGAGGTTAACGTTTGGAGCTCCTCGCGCGCTGCCTCGGCGAAATCATTTAAGGGATTGACCATGGTACGTTGCTTTATCATCGCGCGTATGTCGTCGAACGTCTTGTTCGGCTGGAAATAGGTTTCGATCGTCATGTCCGTGACACGTTGGGCGCAGGCGGTCGTCGCAGGCAAGCACAAAACCTGCATCCTATTGATCAAGCTGAACACACCGATGATGTCTTGAAGGTCCGGCTCGTTGCTCATCAATGCGCGACCGTAGGCTTTGGACGCCGCGACTATGAAGTCTCGGAAGAGTTCTTCGCGATAGGCAATCTGATGCGCGCGCTGTCCGGCTTGAGTCTGGTACCGCTGTGCCCGCCACATGGCGACACCCGATATCAGTCCCCCAACGACCGATCCGCCGAGCGCTGCGAATGCCGAGACGTATGCCGCATCCATCTCTCTTTCTCATTTTATCGCGAAACTTCGCCTTCACAAGCGACCAAGCGACCAAGTAACTTGTAAAAGAATTGGTTCTGCTTCACCCCTGGGGTTTTCCGAGGTCCATCAAAATTTCCTTCTCAACGGAGTTCTTGGAAAGTTTATACTGGACTGAGCGTCAGATCGGTGTAGTTCTTCGACGCGGAGTCATTCTCGATCCTGCGCCGCAACCGCTCCAGCCGTTTATCGCAAAGCTTGCCTGATACCCCTCTGGCAACAGCACTGCAACGGCCTCTTTCAGACCCCGGTGGCTGCCTGAGTAGTATTTCGCCAGGCACAGGACTGGATCATTCCCTTATCCGAGCAGCATCTGTGAAAAACTCTGTGTGCTTGGCTAGCGCACTACAATCGCGGCCGACCACACTCTTCGTTAGGGCCCGGCCTTTCCGATCAGATCGTGAATCTCCCCGTGCCGCTCCAACGCCGGAGGCATCGTTTCGACTGAGCAATTCGAGTGGTCGCGCACCTCGTATTGAACGGACTTCACCGTGAGTAAAACCTCTTGGCCGATGCTGCGTGACCGTCGTTGGATTTTTGCAGACCACAGAGTACCTAAAACATCGAGCCGGGTCGTACCCAAATCATGTTGTAGATTTGCTTGTTCGGCGAAACCGACCCCACCACGCCCGCTGCGCGCTGCTTGTCAGCCTGGCTGGTGACCTGGCCCGAGAGATAAATGTAGGGTCCGATCACTTTCGTCTGAACGTCGTCGAAGCCGTTCATCTGGAGCTGGAGATCGATTTGCTCCTCTTCCTGGAACCATTTACCGGTTTTGGTTCGCAGATTGTCGATGACTGAATTGACGCCGGGTACTGCGTTGGCGGTCTGTTCGGCCAGCGCGCGATCCTTGTCGTCGAAGACTGTGCCGTAAAGCACAACCACGCCCTCCGCCGCCGTGTAAGCTTTGGCGCCGTTCAGCCGATCGTTGCTGCGCAAGGCAGCATTCACCTGGTTCATCAGGGCAGCCGCGCCGTCGGCAAGCGCTAGCGATGACGTACCTACAACGCTCAGAATCAAGACGCCGATTGCGACGATTGTTCTTGCGGCGAAATCTCGCCGGCTCAGCGATTCGGCCCGGATTTTCATTTGACTAGGAATTTTTGAGCCCATATTGCCCTCTTGTGGTTGGTGTGGTCCGCAAAGATTCAACGATGGTCACGCGGCATCGGCCACGAGGGTGTACTCGTGGTGAAGTCCGTTCAATACGGGATGCGCCACGACACGACTTGCGCGGTCGAAACGATGCCTCTGGCGTTGGAGCGGCACGGGGAGATTCATAATCTGATCAGGAAGGCCGGGCCCCAACGAAGAGTGTGGTCGGCCGCGATTGTAATGCGCTAGCCAAGACCGCAGAGTTTTTCGAAGATGCCTTTCGGATACCGGGATCATCCAATCCAGGCACTCACGCCGGATCGTCCCGATCAGCCGTTCGCAGAGCGAATTTGCCTGCGGGCTGCGCACCGGTGTTTTGATGACTTCAAGCCCCATGTGCGCCACCGAAGCATCGAGTCGGGAGGAGAAGATCGCGTCGTGGTCATGCAGGATATACCGGTACGTGTGATCTGAGGGAATCGCCTCACGCAGCTGCTGGAGGGTCCAGGCCGCAGTCGGATGGGAAGTGACGTTGAGGTGAATGATTCGGCGTGAGGCATGTTCCATAACCACCAGCACACAGAAGAGTCGAAAGGTGGCACTCGCCACGACGAAGAAATCGCAGGCGATGATGGCCGCCGCGTGGTTCTTGAGAAAGGTCGACCAACGCTGATCACGGCGAGGGTTGCCGGCCGGCGCGATCGGGAATTTTGGCAAATATTTCCGGATGGTGCGCGGCGACACGCGCAGGCCGAGTTTCACCAGCAACTCGTTGGCAATTCGTTCCTGTCCCCAAGACGGATTCTCGCGCGCCATCTTACGGATCAGACGTTGGAGGTCGGGCGGAATCCGTGGCCGGCCAGCTAGGCACTTCTCCCGCCAGAAGAGCTGATAGCGTTTGCGCTGCCAGCCGATGAACGTTCTGGGCGTCACCACCGTCAATGCGCTGCGCCAATTGAACCAGCGGCTGAGCAATATGAGCGTCACCTGTGCCGGATGCGAGGTTCGGCGGGGTTCGATTTTGCGTTCCTTACAGAACGCGAGCTGCTTGCGCAGGAACAGATTCTCCGCCGCGAGCGAGCTTTCGGATCGTAAACTAAGAACCATGAAGCGAAACAAATCGGCCAAGACGCTCAGCCAGAGCATGCAGGTTTTCATCATCGACCGATGTCTTATGTTTTTGGTCGCCGCTCTTCAAATTGATCGCAATGTGGCGCGTTTCACGGCGCGCCAATAATTTTTGCGGAGCACAGTCGTGAAAATCGAATTGAATCACACCATCGTGCCGGCGAAGGACAAGGAAAAATCCGCACGCTTCTATGAAAGGATTTTGGGATTTAAGTGCGAGGGGCCGACGGGACATTTCGCTCCGATTCGCATCCCGAGTCAATCGCTCAGCCTCGACTTCGACAACCGCGAGTCGTTCCAACCGCACCACTATGCCTTTAAGGTCGGGGAAGCCGAATTCGACGATATTTTCGGTCGCGTGAAGGCGGAAGGACTGGTGTATGGCAGCCGGCCTTTCACCCCTGACGACATGAAAATCAACAACCGGAATGGTGGCCGCGACGTTTACTTCCGCGATCACAATGGGCATCTGTTGGAACTGCTCACAAGAGACTACAGCGCCGAAACTATGCCCAAATAGCGATTCGCGAGCGTCTCTGGTCCCCATTGGTGCGGATTTGTTCGCAGAATTGCGGCACAGCACCGAAGAGATTCGTCGCGCCATCGGCGGATTTGAAGGCGGACTCATCTTGAGGCACCGCGATATTCGGCCGGTTTGTCAATGTGCTGAGCTCTTCCGAGAGAAGAGCACGCCATCCCCAAATCGGCGGCCTGCATCATCGCTACGAACGACTCGCCGCCTGATTCGCACGCAAGAGACTCTTTGTGAATGGTTCGATGCGCGCCAGCCCGGCACGTCATTTCATGTTTTCTGTATTGATCGGATCTTGGATCTCGATCAGAGTTGACCAGATGAAATTGAGATGAACAAAACCCGTTTCACTTCTCCGCCATTTCGCCAGCAAGGCTCACTCCCGCTCAAATTACGCGCCCGATAGAATTTTTGGTAGGCACACCGATAACTCATTCTTGTCTAGGATAGCCACCTATCCTATCATGAAGATGTGTCACATACAGTTCGTGAAAAACAAAAACTTCTGGCCCGTGTGCGCCGTCTCCGAGGACAAGTCGAGGCCATCGAACGGGCTTTGGAGAACGAAGCCGGATGCGAGCCAGTAATGCACCTCATTGCGGGGGCTCGCGGCGCGATGGCCGGGCTAATGGCTGAAGTTATCGAAGATCACGTTCGCACCCATCTTGTCGATGACCGAAAACATCCGGATGCGCTGAACGGTGAGGCTGCCGGGCAACTGCTTGATGTCATTCGCACTTACCTGAAATGAGGTCCAATGACTGAAACGGCACTCCCCGCTTTCCAGGCTGCGCATAGCCACATTTTTCTTGGCGAAGGTCACGAGAGCAACGAGCGCAAGAGTTGGGCGGTCATCGCGCTGTGTAGCTGCATGATGCTGGTCGAGATTGTCGGGGGAATCATGTTCGGCTCCATCGCTCTGGTGGCAGATGGAATGCATATGAGTACGCACGCCGGCGCTTTGCTACTAGCCGCTTTGGCCTATAGCTACTCTCGCAGGCATGTCACCGATAGCCGGTTCACCTTCGGAACCGGAAAACTCGGGGATCTCGCGGGGTTCGTGAGCGCGATTGTGCTGGCAATGATCGCCGTGCTCATCGGCTACGAAGCAGTCAGCCGCATTTTCTCTCCGGTGCCGATTTACTTTGCGGAGGCTATCCCCATCGCGTGCCTCGGCTTGGCGGTGAATGTCGCAAGTGTCTGGTTGTTGAGTGGGGGACATCCTCACTCTGAGCAAGGTCCGGGGCGCCAGCACTTGCACGAGCAGAACGAGGGAACTACCCATGCCGGTGATCATGGCATGACAAACCGGGACAACAACCTTCGCGCGGCTATCATCCATGTTGTTGCGGATGCCGCGGTATCACTCCTCGTCATTGTAGGCCTGACGTCTGCCCGCCTGTTCGTTTGGCTCTGGATGGACCCGTTGGCCGGTATCGTTGGTGCCTGCGTGATAGCTAGCTGGTCATACGGACTTGTTCGCGATACCGGCGCTATTCTACTCGATATGACCCCGGACCGGGATGTGATGCTGGGCATCCGCCAAGTTATCGAAGCAGAGGGCGACCGGCTAGTAGACCTCCACCTGTGGCGGCTCGGACCTGGTCATTTGGGGGCCATTGTTTCCGTCACGACCTCCCATACGCGCACGCCGGATTTCTACCGAAAGCTCCTCGCTCGCTTCACGTCGCTGTCTCATGTGACCGTTGAAGTCGATAAGATTTGATTTAGCGTCAGCAGGCAATCCGTGACCTGTGTGTGGCGAATTGCCGATATTTTGGCAGAACGGTAGAACAAAGTGCAGACTTGCCAACGGTGGAGAGACGGTTAGAGTTGCGCTCCGAATGATGAGACTGCTGTTCCAGTTGCTTGCCGACTTGCTGGTGACCTTCGCGAGGCTTGCGACTCCCCGTGGAAAGCGGCAACCGCGTGGCGCCAACTTTCTCGCCAACTCCAGTGCCGACTTTCGCTCCCACTTGGGCCGGCACCTTAGATGTGTCTGAAGCTCGATCCGGCAGCAAAACGCGAATTGTGCAATGAGCAACGAGCGCTTGATCTTGGCTCCGGAATGCGACAATTTGGGGCGCTGGATCATTGGTCCATGAATTTCCGCCACACCCAGAAGATGCGCAAGCTTGCGACGATTGCAGTGATCGCGCTGCTGGTCGCGCAAACCATCGCGGCGGCGCACTTCCATCCTGTATCATCGCGGCAGCAAGTCTCCGCCAGCAACGCGACAGGCCTGGGCGATAGCTCATGCGCGATTTGTGCGACGCATTTGCATTCGCCCGCTACCTTCGTTGGCGGGCCCACGCTCGACACGCCGACGGTGCTGGAGGGTTGGGTTGTTGTCGCAGTCTCAGGTGGCCCGCTTTCGGTTTATCCTAGCCAATACTTCGGCAGGGCACCTCCCGCATCGGTCTAAGTTCCCAACTTCACAAAATCTGAACCTCGTGCGCGGGCCGATTTCCTGAATCGGAAACGCGTGCTTCCGATCGCGACTATGTCCGGGGCGCGGCGGAAAGATCGAACGGGAGAAGCTCGCTATGCGAAGCTACTTTATCCTGGCGGTTGGGCTTGGCCTCAGTTTGTTCGGTGGAATTTGTAATACCGCTCGCGCAGCTACGCCTAAGGTAGCCGCCCAGGAAGTGACAGGAACCGTGAAGAATGCGCTTGGCAGGCCGATTCAGGGCGCGGCGCTGACGCTTCAAGATGCACAAGCAAAGACCGTAGCCAAAACCAGGAGTAATGCCGAGGGCCGTTTTAGATTGAAGGGCATAGCGCCCGGAGTCTACGCGCTGGCGGCTAAGAAAAAGGGCTTCAAGTCGGCGACCTCGATCATCACGGTAAATTCCTCGGGGACCACCAATGTCGACCTTGCCCTTGAGACAGAAAGCATATTGAGCCTCCAGGTCGTGACCACGGTAATCAATCCTCAACCCAATGCGGTCTCGGAAGCGGGCAACAGCCAGTACACGCTGACCCAGCACGACATCGCTGCTCTTCCGCAAGGCGAGAATACGCCGATCGACGAGGTGCTTCTTCAGGCGCCTGGAGTAGTCCGAGACGACGAAGCACAGATTCATGTCGAAGGTGAACACGAAGATATTCAGTGGCGGGTCAACGGGGTCATGATGCCGATGGACAGCTTCAGCGGCTTCGGACAGATCTTCAACAGCTTCTTCGTCAAGCGCGTGAGCTTGCTCACTGGGATACTGCCGGTCACCTACGGCTACCGGGACGCGGGTGTGCTCGATTTGGTGACCAAAGACGGTTGCTCCAATCCCGGTGGAAATGCGGAATTCTATGGCGGGCAGCGGGAAACCGTGCAGCCGAGCTTCGAGTACGGCGGATGTGATGGACCGCTAAGCTTCTATTACACAGGGACCTTTCTTCATAGCAATCTGGCTTTCAGTTCCGCCACGCCCGGTCCCACCCCGTACCATAACCTTACAAACCAGGGTCAGGGTTTCGGCTACTTCACATACGAACTCAATCCACTCACGAAATTGAGCCTGACTACCGGGGTTTCGGTCAACCAGAGCGAGTACCCCTCCGAGCCGGGGCTTCCACCAATGTTCCAGCTCGCAGGGCACCCTGCTTCCAGCTATTCTTCACAAGACATCGACGAGCATCTCGACCAGGATTATTACTTCGGAATACTCGCGCTGTCTGGTGTAGTAGGCCCCGCGATCAACTACCAGGTGGCTTACACCAGCGCCTACAGCACCATCGAGTTTAGTGCGGACCCGATTGGTGATTTGATCTACCAAGGCATCGCCTCGGACTCCTTCCATACCGAATTCGACAATACTCTCCAGACCGATGTGTCCCGCGAGTTCGACTTGAGTAAATTTGGCCTGGGCTCGCACGACTTGGGTGCGGGTTTCTATCTTGGCGAATACGGCGTCGAGCTAGACGACACCTCGCTTACTTTTCCGGGTAATAATGGAGTGCAGACCGGCAACATTCCATTCCGAATCGTCGAAGACGCCAACGAGATCAATATGCTCTATGGCGTTTACCTACAGGACATCTGGCACATCAACGAACAACTCACCGTTACCATGGGCATCCGCTACGACGGCGTAAGCGGGATCGTTACGACTAATATGCCAAGCCCGCGGGTTAACGTACTCTACCAGCCCGACGAAAATACGGCTCTTCACGCCGGGTTTGCCCGCTACTTTCAGACTCCTGATTTCCAAACGATTTCGCCACGCAGTTTCGAGGACTTTAAAAACACTACCGCCCCGGTTGCTATGGGCGGACTGACACCATTTCCGGAGCGAGATTCTTACTGGAACGCCGGCGTGCTGCACCATATAGGCCCTCATTTGACCGTTGAGGAGAACGCCTACTTTCGTCTCTCCCATGATCTGATCGATCTGGGACAATTCGGCGACGTCCCGATCTTTCAGCCCTTCAACTATACCAATGGACGGATATACGGCTCAGAAACCAGCGCGTCTTTCGATTGGGAAAACCTGACTTTTCGCGGCAACTTCACCTACTCAGTGGCGCAGGGGAATGAGCTTGCCAGCGGGCAATTCAACTTCAGTCCCGCGGAAGTTGCGTTCATCAAGAACCATTACATTTTCCTCGATCATACCCAGCAATATACCTCCTCTGGAGGAATCACTTACCGCTGGAAGAGCTACCTGTTCAGCATGGATGGTACTTATGGAAGCGGTCTGCGCTCGGGCTTCGCTAATACGGACGAACTCGGAGAAAACTTCCAAATTAATCTGGCGGCCGAAAAAGGCTGGCAGGTGCCTCAAGTTGGTCTAGTCAAGACCCGCGTGGTGGTCATCAACGTCACCGATAATATCAACGAACTCCGCAATGGCACCGGAATCGGGATATTCGAACCTGGCTATGGTCCGCGCCGAGCATTCTACGGCGGGATCTCCGTGCCACTTCCGGCCATTGGGTCGTCGAATGGAACTCCATAAGCACGGACTACCTGCAAGTAGACCTTATGCCGTGCGAGTAACGAGTTCAGAAAGACTTGGAGCGTTGAATGATAAATCAAGCTAAAGCAACGAAATTTCAGCGATGGCCATCGAGAACCGTAACGTGGTTGGCAGCGCTGACGGTGGTGCTCGCTTTGGTCTCGGTGGGGTGCGGCAACGGCTCGAACGGGTCACCTACACAACCGGTGCTCGGACTATGGGGGGCGAATCTTAATAATGTGCTCGAGTTCCTCAGTACGCATATAGCGGCCAACGGCAACTCGGCACCGGAGCTCATCGGTAACCTGCCAACTCCGGGCTTTGGCGCGCCGCAGGGCGTGACGTTTGATTCCAACGGTAATCTATGGGTGCTCGACGGCGGCACCGTGGTTACGGGCGGTACAATTCCACCCACGGTGGACGAATTCACCACCGCACAATTGCCCAAACTCAGCAATGGCGGCGTAACCCCCAACGCGGTGATCGGCTCCGCTGACTTCGGCTTCCCGCAGCAGCTGGTTTTCGATAGCAGCGGCAATCTGTGGATGAGCGACGCGGAGAACAACGAGGTCTTCGAGTTCACAGCCGATCAGCTTAGCGGCGGCCCCGACGTCACGCCTGCTTTCGTGCTCAGCTCGAATCCGGTCTTCAACGGTTCGCTTGGCATCGCTTTCGACTCCGCTGGCGATCTCTGGATAGCCAACAACAACCTGAGCGGCGTCAACGGCACCATCTTCGAGTTCAGCGCGGCCCAGCTGTCCGGCTTGAGCGGAACTCAGGCGCTGGTGCCCGACGCTATCCTGCAATCCAATGGGACTTCGATCAGCCTGCCCTGGGCGCTGGCGTTCGACAGCAATGGGAATCTGTGGGTGAGCAATCAGGACGCCACCATTAACACGGTGGTCCAGTTTTCCAAAACACAGCTCGCGGTGCTGACGCCCGCGCCGACCACGCCGACACCGGCCGTGACAATCAGCTCGATCGGCACTGGCGACTCGATGACGATCGATGCGCCCACCGGGCTGGCGATCGACTCGAAAAACGACCTGGCGGTCTCCAATGTGAACAATAGCTTATCGATTTTCGCCGCCGATCAGTTGCGGCAGAGCGGCAGCCCTTCTCCGAAGACTTTCGTAGCCGGATCGAAAACGACCATTAACACGACCGAGGGCCTGGTCTTCGGAGGGGGCTGGGCGCCATAAGGGCAGTCATTTATGCACCGCTGCGAACGATCCCCAACAGCGCCAGATAGTTTAACTCACAGCGCCAAGTGCGAAAACGAAGCGCTTGAAATCAGGCGGACGGGTCTTCATCTCCCAGTTGTGCATCGCCGACGCCTCGCATCGAAGTTCGTGACTGCTAACCGTCGATGACCTGGCGAACTAAAACTCGGCGATTTGTGCGCGCGTCAAGGTCGGACTCCCTTTTAGGAGCATTCAGACGGAGACGACTACTTTCAATTATATTTCCGATCTTGTTGTTATGTGCCGTCGGCTTACTAGCGATGTTGTGTTTGGAATTGATAGACCCTGAGGCCTTGGAACCGGAGTCTAGTCGGCACGCCGCTCTCGTAGCTCTTCTGGTCGAGGCTTTCCGGCATTTCAATCTGTGGAAGTAGCAATCACCATTTGCCGCTCTGCCGTGCCTTGGCGCCAGCACCGCTTCGAGATGGCAGCAGAGCCCTAAGACCATGGCTCGAGAATCCAGGTCTCGTCCAAAATGGGGACGGCTACAGTCAGGGGACATGTCCGCATTAGGACCTCATTTCCATTCCCGGTTCACATTCAACTTATCTTCGCATCACCCTTGCCGTCCTTCTTCTTGTTGGCGAAACCCGAACGCGTCGGTGTGGCTTGCTTCGCTGCTAATCGCCTTCGGTTCAATCTTGGTGATGGCGCTGGCGGCTTCAGCAACAACTAGTCGTAGTGACCCCGAAGTAGTAATTCGGGGCCTTATCACCGACACATCCGGTAAAGCCCTCGTGGGAGCTACTATCATCCTCCAGACTTTCGACGGGCAAATAACAGCTACAACCTCTACGGATCGCACTTTCCAGTTTGCTTTCGAACTGAGCGGACGCGGCGAGCTTATAATCGTCGTGAACAAACGAGGCTATAACACCGCGGCGCTTAAGGTGCCCGCGAACCGCCGCGCTTCGCTACTTATTACTATGGAACCAGAATGCCCCGATGGAGCGGCGGGGGGCGGAATGTAGCCGCAAGGCCACCGCGCATAAATCAGCGTTCGGCCCAAAAGCACCTCTGCTCCCTGGCCGTCGATCTATTTCCACCTCGGTCATTGACATGGCTTCGATGGCGGTACTAGAGAAATGAGAGTAGTACCGTCGGTCGGAGACACCGCTGGCACACATGATCCCCAGAGTTTGATCGAGCTGCTGGACGAAACGCTCAGTTATCGGTTTTGATGAGAATCCGCGAACGCCGCGGCGTCGTGAATTTCCTTCTGCGCGTCCCTCAGCAGCTGCTCTGCCCGATCAGGGTGGCCGCCGTACAGCTTTTTGCCGTCATTCGCTTCCCAAAGATCGCCGATCGCTCTATTGGGAAGCGGCAACATGAGCGACACGCTGCAAGTTCTGCTCCCCCACTGCCATCTCCGCAGATTCCAGGTCCTCAACGGCCTAAATGAACGCACCCGCAGCTACGGACTGAACCGTGTCAATCAACCGGAATGGACGCGACGTTTTAAAGTACCCGCGATTCGCCCTTAATCTTGACATAGGGAAGGCGGCGGAATAGCGGTCTGGAGTGATGGCGTCCAACATTTTGAAGCGTTGGCGACGCGCGCTCTTCGTTGTCAGCGCTTTGGTGCTCGCGGTGGCGTCGTTCGCGATGGCGACCGGTCCCCGATTCACCGAGATCACCGCGAATCCGATTATAGCGATCGGGACCGGGGATCTGCGGCCTGGTGATGTGAAGTTTTTCGCGTACCGTGATGACGCTGGCAGGCGACTTCGCTTCCTCCTGGGTCGCGACTCATCCGGGAAGATCGTTGGCGCCGCCGACGCCTGCGAGCGCTGCTACTTCTATGGCAAAGGGTATGCTAGTTCGGGTGGCGACTTAATCTGTCGATATTGCGGAAATCGATACAAACTCAACGCCCTCGGGACCGGGGTAGCGTCATGCGTTCCGGTAAAGATGCCGTTTCGGATACGCGGCCAGACCGTGGAGATTAATCCGGCGGATCTTGAACGTAGGCGTGACCTGTTCTAGAGCTATTACACGAAACCGAATGCGGCATTTGTTTTCACAATTTGAACGGCGCGCTCTAAGCACGATGCTTGCCGCTGTAATCCTCTTGGGAAGCGCTTCGTTTTCTGCAGGGGTGGTAGCGGCGAGCCCCACGCATCCCGAATTTACGGTTAATATTTGCCGGCCTCTCCAGACTTCCTGCCTAACGACGAGTGTTCTGTTCGCACGTCCAGCGCCGGCCATTAGATGTACGTTCTCTCTGTGTGAATCTGGTTCAATCGTAATCAGAGCTATTGCTCGCTCAAGTGCCGATCCTGCTGCCCCCGACACTCCTCCGCCGAAACGACTCGTCTAGGTTCCTTCCCTCCTCATTTTGCATTCGTTTTGACGTTGCTCTCGCGTGAGTAATCGCGGGGCATCGCACGACGGTTTCACGTAAGTTTTGCGGGGAGTGTTTATGCGATGGATTTCTACAGTTGAGGTTCAGACAGGGCTGCGAACCTCTCGATGGAGCGTCTTCGGAATCGCCCTGGGACTGGTTGCGGCATCCGTCTTCCTGGTTGGTTTGACACCTGCTCTAACGTGGGCGTGTGCTTGCGGATGTGGCGTCTTCGAGGTGGCCACCCCTTCACTGCTTCCAAGTGGCGCCGGTGGGATGGTGTGGGTCGACTACGACTACATGGACCAATACATCAATTGGCATGCGACAACGCCCGCTTCTGAAACGCAAAATAATGACAAGAAGCTGGAAACCAACTTCGTCTCCGCGGGCGGGCAATACATGTTCAATCGAAGTTGGGGCGCAATGATAGAAGTTCCCTATTGGCAGAGAGACTACACGGGCGCCTACAACGGCAACAATGCTGATCTGATTTCGTCCAACAACAACTCGATCGGCGATATCCGCCTGCTGGGGATGTGGACCGGCTTGCAGGAGGACATGTCAACCGGGTTTCTGGCCGGCTTCAAGGTGCCGAGCGGCGACTGGCACTACCCGCTATGGGATCGTGACACCCAAATCGGGACGGGCAGCACCGATCTACTGCTAGGCGGGTACAAAATCGGGAATTCGCCCTTCACCCTGGGGGACCGCCCTTTCGGCTGGTATGTCCAGGGCTTGTACGAGCTGCCGTTCGCATTTCAGGACCATTACAAACCGGGCCGGGAGTTGGATGGGGCGATCGGGACTTTTTACAACTTCGGACAGGTGGGCCCTCTGATGGAACTCGCACCTCAGCTGGCGTTTCTGGGCAGCGACCGCACGCGCGATCGCGGCACCAATGCGGCTCCGTCAGATAGTGGTTATGACCGAGTGGCAATCGCTCCGGGCCTCGAAACAATGTTCAAACACGTGCGGGTCTATGCCGATGTCGAAGTGCCTCTTTACAAGAACATGAACGGCTATCAGCTCACTAACGCGTGGGCAACCAAGCTGATCATAAGTTACGACTTCTAGGTAAAGGGTCGCTTCGTGAGAACTGCATCATGGTTCGCCATCGTTGCCGTGGGCATCACGATGGTGGTTTGCGCCGGGAGGTCGGCCCTCGCTCGCGCGACTATCGGCGAGCCTGCCCCGCGTTTAGTTGTGCAGGAACTCGATGGGCAAACATTCGATCTCGCTGCGCTGCGCGGCAAAGTCGTGATTGTGAACTTCTGGGCTACCTGGTGCCCCTCCTGTCGCGAGGAGATGCCGGCGCTCAACGCGTTTTATCAGCGCTATCGTGCCCAGGGGCTCGAGATGATCGGCGTCAGCGCCGACCGTCATCATGATCGCGGCGACGTAATCAAGGCGATGCAATCGGTGAGCTATCCATTGGCGATGCTCGAAGATGCCCGGGACGATGGCTTCCATGCGAGCGCGCTGCCAACCACTTTCCTGATCGATTCCAACGGAGTGGTACGGGCGAAACTTACCCCCGATCACGTCTCCATAAACGAGAAGAGTCTGCATGACCTGATCCTCCCGCTGTTGCCAAATCAAGGCGCTGGTAAATCAGCGAATGAAAGTACTTCCACCCCTGCCAAGCCGGGAACGGAGCCAAATAAGTGACTGCGCGGGCTGCGATAGCCGATCGGCGTGAGGCGTTTGCGACTCTCCCGGTCCATCGCGTGAGACAGACCCTGAGTGACCTCGCGATGGCGGTGGCGCTTGCGATAGTGTCGGCGGCAGCTGGGCTCACCATCAACCACTTTTCCTCGCGTCCTCTGCCGATCGTCTATCTGACCCCGGAGCAACGCTTCGACCAAGAGCTAACGACTTTGGTCACGGCGGCGCCGTTCGCGATCACTCCAGCCGCAACCCTGAGTCTCGACGATTTCCGGACCGCGGTGGAAAACAAAAGCGCCCTCATTTTCGATGCCCGCCCCTCGGTGTTCTTCGAGCGTGGACACGTGCCGGGAGCGCTGAATCTTTCCCGCGATGATTTTGCAAACGACTATCGTCGCCTGGCGCCCACTCTTAAGGCGGCGCAGACCAGGCCCATCATCGTCTACTGCTCCGGTGGCGAATGCCACGACAGCCGGTTAGTTGCGAATGCTTTACTGAGCCTCGGCTTCGAGGATGTCAGCGTTTACACCGGTGGATGGGAGGAGTGGTCCGCGGCCCATCTGGCGGAAGTTACCGGGAAGGCAGAATGATGACCCATAACCCTCGCATAGTGCGCCACGCGATAATTGCGACAAGCTTGATCCTTGCTGCAGTATTCAGCTATGCGGCGCGGGATAAGTTTCACGATCCGTTGCAGTTCGCCGACAGCGTCGCAGCCTTCGCCATCCTTCCGACCGTGGTGATCACCCCCTTCGCGCTGAGTCTGCCGCCGTTCGAGATTCTGTGCGGTTTGCTGATGCTCACGCCATTCACCCGGCGCGTCGCGGCGTTGGCGCTGATTCTGGCGACCGCGATGTTTTTCACGGCCCTGGCGTCGGCGTTGCTGCGAGGACTCACGCTCGATTGTGGATGCTTCGGAGCGGGCGCGCCTTCGCGACCCAGGATGTAGCTGGAGGCCGGCCTGGACCTCCTGCTGTTCGGCGGTGCTATGTTTGTGTACCTGCGATCAACAACCCAAACAACGAACACTGAAAACGCATTTTCGACAAAGCAGTAATCCATTTTATTGCTGTTGGAGTCTTATTATGAAACGCAAAGCACATCGTAGGGCGATCGAACTGTCAGCTCTGCTCGTGGATGTATTCAATCTCGTGACGGCCGCGATGATGGCCCTCGCTATCTCTACCGCGTGGTCCTGCAGCCGTTCCGAAACTCAAACGCAGACCGAGTGTCTGACCGATGTCAAGTTAGTCGATCAAAACAGTAACAGCGTCTCGCTCGCGGCCTTGAAAGGTAAACCCATGTTGGTGGACTTCATCTACACCTCGTGCCCCGGACCGTGCCTGATGGAGACCGCCAAGTTTGCCAGTGTTGCACTCCGCCTTGGTGATAAGCTCGGTTCAAAAGTGGTCTTGGTTTCGATAACCGTGGATCCCGAGCATGACGGTCCCAAGCAGCTGCACGAGTACGCCGAGCAGCAAGGTGCTGACGCAAAGGGCTGGTACTTTCTTACCGGCTCGCCCGCCGATGTCGATCGCGCGCTGGCCGGTTTCAAGATCATTCGTGAAAAAGAACCGGACGGCTCAGTCGGTCACATCGTCAGTATGGTCCTGGTTGATGGGGACGGCGCGGAAGTCCATCAGTACAGCGGCGAAGTCGCCAAGGCACAGACTCTAGCGAGCGACCTCCTCAATCTCAGCAAGGGCTGAAACACCAATGTCGCGTACAACGCTATTGGCGGTGGCCGGGGCTGCGATGCTGGCGATGGCGGCGGCGGTGTGGCTTGAGGCGGGGGGGTCATTTTTCGACAACGCCGATGATTCCGCCCCGATGATATGTTCCGGAGGACAATGCTGCTGCAGGCGAGGGAAACTTGTTGCGGGGGGCACGGATGCATCGGGAGATCGCTTGACCTTAGATCCCGATCAGTTTGTCGGTCCTGTGAAGCAAGCCTACCAATTCGCCGGCAAGAATCCCGGCCTCATTTCCCAACTGTGGTGCTATTGCGGATGCGATAAGACCGACGGTCACCGTAGCCTGCTCGACTGCTATCGGGGCAATCATGGTGCGATTTGCGCGACTTGCACCGGCGAAGCATTGCTGGCCAAGCAGATGTCAGAGCAAGGTTCTCCGGTCGATCAGATTAGAGAGGCCATTCGCAGGCGCTACTCGGAAGCAGAATGATTACTTAGTTCGGGCCACGAGGTCTCACCATACGGGACTTCAAGATTCCGGTTCTGGTTGTCGCGGTTGCGCTGACAGCGGGACCCCATTTTTTCAAAAGGCCTCCCACACTATGGCGCCGCAGTCGCGTGCGGAGCGCTCCGATCTTGATGGTCGACTCCAATAGGCCGGATACCACAGAACCGCCGAATGAAATCGCGGTCGATTTCGATGAGCCAATCGAAGCTCGTCTTCGGCTGATCGATCGATCCGCCGCGAATCCATGGAGCACCTCAGAATCGCGGAACGGCGAAGCGGGTCGACATCGGCTCGTCGCAAAACCGCCAACCGGCGAAAGCCATCGAAGCTACAGGCTTCGCCGAAACGTTCCGCGTAGAAGGGAATCTTCGCGGCAGCCAACTGTCGTTTGCGTTCCCGAAGCGTTAAAATCGGCTCGTCCAAGAGGCTCAAATGCGTCAGGTGGTTCGTCGTAGAGCAATCGAGAGTGAAGCTATACATCGGGAGATCACATGAACAAGATCGCTCTTATAATTGTCACGCTCGCCGTTTCTATCAACGCACCTGCATATGCGCGCGGTATAGATCTGGACGGCGACACCGCGCCCAACGCGATGGGTGTTCAGATGTGCGTGGGTCCGCACATGGTGGTGACCCCCTCGCGTCCGCAAACGCCGCAGGACGTCCAACGCGCCCGCGACGTGATCGACACGCTACGCCGCTCGCTCGCCGGATATCGCGATTCCCGCGTCGCGTTATCGGAGGGCTACCGGATTTTTCTGCCGACGGTGCCGCAAGAGGTCTACCACTTTTCCGACTACCGTGCCGCGCAACAGGAATACATGGGCCACTCCGATCCTGCCCGTCCCGGTTCGCTGCTCTACGTGAAAAATTCTCGCGGCGATTACGTTCTGGTCGGCGCGATGTATAGCGCGCCGGCCGACTACACGAACGATCAACTCGACGAGATTATTCCCCTGAGCGTCGCGCATTGGCACGCTCACACTAACATCTGCCTGCCCAACGGTATCACGCTCGAGGACGTCTTACGCGGCGAAGTCGGCGCGTCGCATCTCGACATCCCCGGGATGTTACCGGTGTCGTCAAGTCCGTCCGCGACCGCAATTAACCAGCGCCTCGGTTTCCTCGCCGACGGACGCTTCGGCTTCACCGGCAAAATCGCCGACGCCACCCAGTGCGAAGCCGCGGGCGGTCACCTGCTCAAACAGGCGTTCGGCTGGATGGTCCACGTCTATCCGTTCAACGGCGACGACTTGAGGGTGGCCTACGGCGTGAACGTACCGAAGCCGCCCGACAATTGAGGCCATAACTGCCCGAGAGTCTCACCTCATAGTCGCCAGTTGCAAAACCGACCACGACTACTTGCAGGCGCAGCTTTTTGTGGGGCGAGACCATTCATGAGTAGGAACCGCGGCTATTTTCCCCCATCGATCCGCGTCAGGACTAATACCGGGATCTGGCGCTTGGTCTTGTTCTGATAGTCCGCGAAGAGCGGCATCAGCTTAGCCGCCTCGGCGAAGAGGCGATCCCGCTCGGCGCCGGAGACTTGTCTAGCTCGCGCGTTGAATTTTTCAGTGCCGACCTCAACTGTCACATCGGGATTCGCAACGAGATTATGATACCAGGGTGGATTTCGCGGCGCGCCGCCGTAGGAGGCAATAATCACGAGACGATCGCCATCGCGCGAGTAGCAGAGTGGGCGCACCAGGGTTCGGCCCGTCTTGGCGCCAGTCATCGCCAGCAACAAGACGGGCGTCCCTTCCATCGGACCGCCGACCTTGCCCTGGTTCGTGCGAAATTCCTTGATTACGGACTGATTGAGTTCGTCGATCGCGCGAGGATCCGCGATCAGCCGGTCAGTATCTCCGTCGCGGACTAATTCGCGCGCCTGCGCCGTGGAGATTTGCTCGGGTGTATTGGCCATTTGATACCCCTGTTTTTGGAGTGGCTGCAAAACCCAGGATCGAATTACTCCCTGAGTTGCCGCCATTCAATTAGGCGCCAAGAACTCGGCCGATGTCTAGGCCCGATGCTGCCATGCAGACGGCCGACCGCGATTGCTTCGAGTTCTGAAATCATTTCGGGAGAGAATTGCAGCGCCGCCGCGTCGAGATTCTCTCGTAGATTGGTGGATCGACGACGTGCCGGGAATCAGCAGGATGTTTCGCGCGCGGTGAAGCAGTCATGCGAGCACGACCTGCATCGGTTTCGCCTTCAATGACTTAGCGGCCGACTCGAGCAAAGCGGACTGCAGCGGGGAGAATCCTCCCAGCGGAAAGAATGGCACGTAAGCGATGCCCTCTCGTCCGAGCTCGTCGATAAGGATGTCGTCATGGCGGTAAGCCAGGTTGTAGTTATTCTGCACGCATACGATGTCGCTGATCGCCTTCGCTTCGGCCCCTGAGAGGCCGTGACGTTGCTCAGGGTCGATGTGGCGGACCAGTCCGTTGCGCTGGAGGTCGGCCAGCACCGTCACCTGCCCGGCGATGGACCCCTCCTCGGGGCCGTGGGCCGACCCCACACTCGGTAATTAACGATGTCGAGCACGTCCAGACCCAGGTTTCGTAGGTTGTCGTGTACACCCGCCCGCCGTAAGCTCTTGGGGCGAGATGGCCGGCTGCCAGGACTTGTCGGGAGGCCGCCGTCCCCCGAGCTTGGTGACGACCACCAACCCCGCAGGGTACGGGTGCGGAGCCTGCCGGACGATCTGGTTGGTGATGTGCGGGCCGTAATAGTCGGACGTGTCGATATGATTCACCCCTGCCGCGACGGCCTCGCGAAGGACGGCGACGGCACCGTCAGGGTCCTTGGGCGGCCCCCACACGCCGGGGCCCGCCAGCTGCATCGCGCCGTAACCCATGCGGTTCACGGTGAGCGAACTCTTTCCGAACGTGAAGCTTCCGCCGAGGCTGGTCATCATAAAGCTCCTCCGAGTGTTACAAGCTTCGATTACGTCAGATTTCGAGATTGTGTGCCTGGCGAGTCTCTTCAACGAAATATTTGCATATATAACTCAAGAGCTCATCGGCGGTGATAGTTCTCCGCCGATGGCTCTTCAGCGAAGCCTCTTGCCCCGGATGGGCGACGTCCACGAGGGCCGAAATCTGTTTCAGAATCTTGAGTTTCCCGACACTTCAACCTCCTCCGATATCCACGGAGCCGAGAGCGGGCGGTTCGAGTTCGGAATGCATCCTAACCGAGAGGCCGATTCTCGCGTGCGTTTACAGGAAGTCGCCGAGGGCTTCACCACGAGTACACCCTCTTAGACCGTGCTGCTTGAACTGTCGTTCAATTTTTACAGACCACAGTCCGGATTGCTGTCTTAGGTCCATTTCGAAAAATGCGAGCCGGTCGCGAATTGCGAGCGGCAAATAAGGAAAAGCGGTGCCTTTTGGTTCACATTATTAGTGGCATGATTCTCGCGTGAGAGGTCAACCGACTTAACCCTCTCTTTCTTTAGCAGTTTGTTGCTAAGCGGACGGTGGCGAACCATGAGAGAAAAGTGCCCACATTGTGGTAGTCGTGCGCTGCAGCGTCACATTGGTCCGAAGCAATGGGTATCGATGCTAGTCGGTCACTACAATGCTTCGTGCACTCGATGCGGCGAGTTATTCTGGCGCCACGAGGAACTCGCGACTCCCAAATCGCGGGTCCCCTGGAAGCGAGGCCGCACGGAATGTGGGTGCAGCGGTTCACCCGAACTAGTTTGATCGCGCGCGGAAGGACAAAAAGCCAGCAAAGCGAAAGACGCGCTCCAAGGTGTAGACATAACTGCCGCGCGCTGCAAATGTGGGTTTGAAGCCGAAGGCGTGACCCATCCACCACGCCGGATATCTCTATTCTCCTCGGGGGCTGGCGGTTTTGCCCTTTCCGCTTGCCCCTGTTCTTCTCAGTTCTCGACCGACGGCAAATGTTCGCTAGGAATTCGCTGACATAGGATCAATGCCGATCTGCGGCGCTGAGGAAAGCGCAACTCAACCGGTCGCCAACCGTCTTGCTAAGTAAGAAACCAACCTTCTCGATTGCCAACGACGCGGCACGTATCAGCGTAGAGCACGGCCGTAGCGATGAGCGCGCTCAGCGCCGATGTCAAACCGCAACAGAGAGCAGAATTACGTGGCGGAGCTTCATTCGCTGGACTCCGCCCCAAGGGCCATATCAACCAGCCGCTTGATGTCCTTCGCGTGCTTAGCGTCCAATTCCGCGCTCGCATCTAGTCGGATCAGCGTGCCGTCTTTGAGGCGCATCTGAAAGATATTCTGCATACCGGCGAGCGGTTTGACGGCTTCCCCACCTTTTGATTGTTGTTCTCGCTGAGTTCCTTCTTGCATCCCGCTGCCCTCCGATGACTTCCCATCAGTACCATTAGGGGCGGTCGCTTGTCCAGAAATAAGCTGCATCGTTTCCCGGAACGACTTCGCAGCGAGAGTGGCGGCATTGGCGGTAAAGCCGTGTTTTTGCAAGTAGGCGAGCAAGTTTATATCGGATGGCACCGTTCCGCCGAAATGCTTATTCAACTCCGAAAAGAGTTCGGGCTTCAACGCAGCCCGGCGGAGCGCTTGCGCGCGTTCCTCAGAATCGGGCGGATCGACCAAGATGGTCAGAGCGTCGTCGCTCACCTGCAAATCGTCATCGACGGAAGCCAATAGGCCGTACTTGCTCAATGCGGAGATGATACTCATCGAAACGCCATTGAGGCTGCCGAAGCCAAGATGCTTTGCAACCACGGCGCGGCTCATCCGATTCTGGTGTTCCTCGCCGTAAAGTTTCCTCACCCGCTCAATCGCGGCGGTCAGTCCGATATACGGATAGTTGGGGCTGCGTGTCCTTGCCATCTGATTGTACGCTCCTGTTGCTCTGGCAAGGTAAGGCATTTATCTAGTCGTGTCAACCATTGCCCTAGAAATAATTCTTCTCCATGAGCGATAAATCTCTTGATTTATCTCCAATGCGCAACTAGAGTGGTTCGCATGGTCAAGATGATGAGAAGAGTCCCGCTCTGGCTGTCTGAGAAACGCGTGCTCACCGCCAGCCAGAGCACCAATAAAGAAAAGGCCTGCCCTGTCAGCTTGGCGGCGACAGGTGCAGGCCGTGGTGAGCACTCCCAAAAACCGACCAGCGCGGGTGTTACAAGCACTCGCGCCGGTCTCACTTCAACGTATCCGGGTAAGCGGACGCGCCAAAGCTGGCAGGCTCTATTGTCGCTCCGATTGCTCGGCAGAGCAAGATACGGGGCCGACAATGAACGCTCTCGCCACTGAAAAACAAACCCAAGTAATTTCCGCTCTCACCGAAGGACTCTCGATCCGTTCCGCCTCGCGGATGTTCGACGTTCATCGCGATACCATCGGACGCCTCGCGCTTACCATCGGCGAAGGCTGCGAGCGCCTACATGATCGCATGATGCGCGATCTTCAAGTGAATCTGATCGAGATGGATGAGCAATGGCAATTCATCAACAAGAAAGCGAAGCACGTCCAGCAGGGTGATCCATCAGAATACGGTGATTGCTGGCTCTACATCGCGCTGGCAGCCACGCAGAAGGCGATCATCAGCTACACGGTCGGAAAACGAAACGACGCCTCTACACGGGAGTTTCTGACCGATTTGCGCCAGCGCATCATCAATCGCGTCCAGATTACCGCAGACGGCTACCCAGGTTACCCGCCCGCGATGGCGGCTACGTTCGGGCATGACGTGGATTTCGCGACCATCGTGAAGCATTACGCCGTAGAAGGCACCGCAACGGACGCAGCGCATCGCTATTCGCCAAGCAAAGTCACTGGCTCAGAACGGACCGTGATAAGAGGACGCCCAGCGACCGAACACATCAGCACTTCATACGTGGAGCGGTTCAATCTATCGAGCCGAATGCAGATGCGCCGGTTTACACGTCTCACGAATGGATTCAGCAAGAAACTCGCGAACCATCGCGCCGCGATTGCTCTGTGGGTTTGCTTCTACAATCTCTGCCGCGTCCACGAAACACTGCGCATGACGCCAGCGATGGCGCTCGGAGTGACGGACCACATTTGGGCGATTTCGGAACTGATTCACGCCGCGCAAGAGCCGGAAGAGGCACCACCGCTTCCGCCAATCGAAAACAGAGGCACGCTCCGTCCCGGATATACTCCGTTCAAGCCGTATGTGATCAGCGGAGGGAGAGCGGCAGCGAGTCCGCGACGGCGGAAACCCTGAACCTGTGGGGATTCCCTCGTTTGCTTTAGGGGGTAGAATATTGGTACGTTCGCGCGCGGACGTATACGCGCGCGCGTGAGGGTGGGCCAGCGCACACGATCAGTAGAACGGGCAAAAATGCGACAGAAAATTACCTTACCCGGGCAAACCAGTCCAAAAGATGCCGAACTCGTAGAGGTGGAGGAGTCGCGCGAAGGGTGGAGCGAGTACAAATTGGCGGATGGCGCTAAGTTGAGGCTAAAGCCGGTCGTGATGGAAGTTTGGCGAATCTTGGATGAATTCGACCCTGAAGGAAATCCGCAGTACTTTGTGAAATCTGCGGGAATATTGACCGTTCTTGCTCCAGAGGAGCTGAAGAGGAAGCCAAACTGAAAATGGACCAAACAGCGACGCCCCTACGCCTTTCCAACAACAATGAAAGAGAAATAATCGCGACGACCCAAATGCGCCCAGAGGGTTACTATTACCGCGATCAAAAAAGTCTTTGGCATATGAAGGTACGGTCCGCGCTCGATCATCTTCGCTACGTACCGAAAGTGGCATCCGAAGGCCGCGCGACGAGGCCGACGGCGGAAGCATTTCGAGCCGCGTTTCAGTTCGTAGAGAACATTGATCGGTCCGACCTCCCGGTGCCGATGGTCATTCCTGGAGTACGTGGAAGTTTGCAGTTGGAGTGGTACAACGGTGACAAGGAAATTAACGTGAGGTTTGGCTCTGACGGAGTAGGGTCGTGCTGTCGAATTGTGCACGATGAACCTATCGAGGATGAACATCCGTTGACGGATTCCGACAGATGGTCATTGCTTAATTGGCTTCTAACTTAATCAAGCGAACATTCAATTGCCCTCATCGGATGGCTTCACTCTTGAACCGCATGAACGTGTCGATGACGAAACAATCCAACCTGACACGTTGCTTTGGCGTGTAATCGACAAGGACTATTGGATCAAGCGTGACGGAATAGGAACGCCGCTCCGACGCGACGACGGTTGTCTCAAAATCTCAGGCGAATCGTTCAACACGCAAGAGGTTTCCGTTCGCATCGCCGACCAAATTACGATTGAAGAGCTACGGCAGAGGTATCCTGATTGTCCTATCGCGCAGATACCAGCCGCGCTGGTCCGAGGCGAGAGATGTATTATCGCGCGTGACAAAAATGATCCCTCGCATGGCCTTGTCTACGATAAGGAAAGACCGGGCGAGGTGGAATTGAAAGTCCCGAGGGCACGTCGAATCGTCAACAAAGCGCTTATCATCGAGTGATTTCGCCAGTGGCCTAATTTGAAAACCTCAGTGGTCAGTCCGTAAGTGGCCAAACTGTCCGCTGCGAGTGATCAAATCGTTTGACCGTAGGTTGGCACCGCGCCACAATCCGACTTGGAGGATTGTGCCATGCCAAGTACGTCACCATTTCATTCAGTGAACGAAGTCGCCAAACCACAGACGAATCGTGTGTACCACAACAATTCGGCCTGCCCACCGGGACGCGACATACCCCGCCACGAACGCCGCGACGGGACTGGCGGCTATCGTCTCTGTAACGATTGCCACAATCTCAATCAGCAGGGTCGATAAAATCCCGTTTCGCGCACCGTGAGGCAGTGTCTCGTTCCGCCCACAATGGCGAATCCTTGGAGGGCCAGAACGTCATTTCCCACCACGGCCCATGGATCGCCTTATCGAGGATCGCCCAACTTCGCCGGAGCGTCGCGACTGGTAAGCCATTAGCCAAGGCAACGGCTACCGCTCGCGGCCCTTCCGACGATCCGCCCTCAAAGCGGACGGTAGGCTCCGGGTATGAGTGCCCATGGCCGCCCTCGCAAGACTCGAAAGTTTCGACGTGATTGCGGGCGAGCGTCAGCACGATTTCCCGGATGCCCTCATCGAGAGGCGGATCGAATCGCAGCTCTTGGGCTTCCTGAATACTCTCCGGTTCGGGGCGAAATGGCGTTTTCAAGGTAGTGGCCTATTTTGATTAACGCAGTGGCCTAATTCGGCCAGTGCCGCGGGTGCCGCTCTGCTTGCCATGCCGATCGATCAGCTCGGCCAGCAGGCGATCGTAACTCTCCGGCCACAGCCCGCGTTGTCGCCACGCCGCCAGCGGCTTCGATCCGATAAGCGCTCCCGGCTTGTGCTCCAGCACGTCGAGATAGTGTTCGAGATCGAGTACCTGCGGATGGCGTTCGTAACAGCGCTCGTGGCAGGCGAGGCAGCGGCCTTCGTTCCAGACCTCGACGCAACTCGGATGGAGTCGGACCTCGACCGTCCGGCCGACCTCGACCGGAGCCGAATACAAGTTGGTTCGCACTCTGACGCAGCCCAGCCCGTCGACCCGTGGGAAAGAGATATCGGCCAGGTCGAAGCCGTCCTCGGCGAGCGGCAGCAGATGCGCGCGTTCTTCGATCATCAGCGCGCCCACTTGGCGACTCTGCCCCGCGATCTGACGTCGTTCATCGGCGCGGCAGGAGGCCCGCAACTGTGCGTTGAGATCCTCGAGATCGCGCGCTTTCGGCACCGGCACCCAATGGTTGCGCCGAAAGTAGCCGGCCTCGCTCTCGATGCCGCCCTTTTCATGCGGCTCATACGGTGAGCAGAACTCACTGCTGAAGCGCCAGTGCGAGCGGAACGCGATGAAGCGCGCGGTCTCCTCGCGCCGATAGCCGCGCACAATCTTCTTCACTGCGGCCTTCAAGTTGTCGTACCGCAGAACCGCAAATACGCCCTGAAAATAGTTGAACGCGTGTTCGTGAGCGTCGAGGAATGCCTGCTGGGTCGCGCGATGATACGCGCGGTGGAAGGCCGCTCCGCTCGCCATACTGCGCATCGAGAACACTTGCAGCAGCACCTGCTCGCCGCTCAGTTCCGCCCACGCCTCGTACCAATCAACCTGGCCTTCCTGTCCCAGTTGATAGCTCTGCGGCACGCAGACCATGCGCGTTGCCCATCCCAACTCCGCTTTTCGCGCGCGCACGTATTGCCGGACCGTAACTTCGGCGACTTTGTGCTCCGGCCGCTCAGCCAGGATTCGCTGCCAGATGCGATGCGCGGTGTGGCGCTGCTTACGTGGCGCTCGGCGATCGGCTTCGAAAATGGCCTCGATGAACGCGACCAGCGGTCCTATCACCGGTCGCATTCGCTCAACCGGCTTGCGCTCAGGCGGTTCAGCGCTCGCGAGCGCCTGCCGCACCATCCGCCGATGCACTCCAAGCTTGGCCGCGACTCCCTTGATGCTTCCGACTCCGAACTCGTATTCCCTTCGAATCCGCTCGAACAACTCCACCTTCGTTCTCCTCTCCATCCCCGGCCTCCTGCTCAATCAGCAGGATGCACCGGCTTAAGGAGGGTGGGCCAATCTACAGCATCGAAGTGGGCCGTCTCACAGTATCGAAATCACGCGCGCAAGCGCGGACCGCCACGCCGATTATCGCGTTGACCGCGTCAGCGCTCCGAGAGGAGCAAGTGAGAAGCCTCGAGGCCGGGTGCGACTTGCACGTGGCGAAGCCGGTAAAAAAAGCGCGGGTCATTCAAGCCATCCATCAGGTCGTCATGAAGCGTGGGCCGGATCGACCGACAGGTGATGGTCTGACAGGATTACACGATCACACCGCAAGCGGCACGCGGGAACCAACCTAGCCATCTCAGTTGGAGATCGCTGAGTGTGATTCGGAAACTGAGCGCGTCGCGGGCGCCGCACTCCTACCCCTTCGGCGGCACCAGCCGAGACAAGGTGGGACTAAGCGGGACGTGGGCGATCTTCGCTACTTCCTCCCGGTCGAAATACAGTTCGCCGTCCTCGTCGCTGAATGGATGAAGTTGGCCCTGCTTGACCATCCGCAACACCGTCCGACACCGGCAATGGAGCAGCTCCGCAACATCCTCGACGGTGGAGCCGAGGTGCGGCGGCGGTAACGGATCAGAGGGATGGAAGCGGGCATCGAGCAGGAACGCCAGCCGGTCCTTGAGAGACGCAACTTTCTCACTTGCTTCGCCGGATGGCACTTCCGCAAAAAGATCGATTGGTAGTTCTGTGTCGATTATAAGCTGGCCGAGCAGAACCCGCTGTGTACGCATGTTCCACCTATAGTCGAGTGCACGCCGCGAAGCCAGAGGCTGTTAAGTCGCGGGCCGGCGACGCATTTTGATGCGCGAAACGGCTCGTCTGGATCTCTCATTCGTGGGCTGGTCGGAGACGCGAAAAGACGGTCGCTGGCAGGCGGAGCAGCGGGCGGTCAGCTTGTCCCAAGCCGCCGTTTTGAAGAACGACCCGTGACGCAGACACTTGAATTCGTAGACCGGCATCCCCGCCGACGAATCTAGTGCACGAAGCGCGATCGGATGATGCGTGTGATTTCGGCCGCCCGCGCCCGGCATGCTTCGCAGCGTTGCAGCGGGCCAGAGCATATGCGCTCCTTGCATTGGACGCAGGGATGCCGAAGGGGGGTCTCAATCCACGACCGCGCCGCCTGGGAGAGTTTTTTGATGGCTGCCATGCACTAGGCATATCAGAGTGGCTCGCTAGCCAGTTAGCACATCGAACGAGCTGGCGGTGTCCTCATTCTGAATTTACTGACGAAAAGGATTCCAAGTAGGCGCCTCAAAGTGCACCCACACATAGGCGACTATGAGGGCGAGCGCGAGATAGAAGGCCAGCTTCATTACTCCGTTCATCGTCTATTTTCTTCTGCGTATTCGAAGAGTTGGAAAAAGGGGGGAACTGTTGGTCAGCGCCTTCAAGTCGTTTCGACTGAAGCGCAAGACGCGGCCCACCTTGAACGACGGCAGTAACCCTTTTTTTACCAGTCGATAAATCGTGATCCGACTCACGTGAAAATACCGCGCGACATCGGCCACCGTCATTGTGTCTTTGGCCTCTCCCGTCTCCAATCTCTACTCGCCTGACGATTTCAAAGCGAGGATGATTTCTTTTGCTGTTCGGGTGTTTGGACATGTCTGCGAAATGCGAAGTCTGCGCGGTCGAGGAACCCCACACCGGGTTGATCATCGTTGGGGCGAACGGCGCTACTCGGATCGCGCTATGCAGCGGCTGTAAATCGAAAGCGCAATCGCGCGACCCCGAGACTTGGGAGACGATTCGCGAGATTCTGCGGAGACCTTAACCTGACGCGGCGAACCGCTGCGGCGTATTCGGGTTTCGGTTGGAGGGCCGGAATCGCGGGGCTGGCTCGCTTGCAAATCGGCGGCGCCTCCGCTCTTTGCCTGTTACTGGTGATGGAATCTAGTCGCGATAATGGGTTCGGCGCACGCTTGAATCCCTGCGCCCTTCAATGCCTCCAACGCGGTTGGAGTGTCGCGACTTCGTTCCAGTAAAACCACTGCGATGTCGCCTCCAAATCGACCGGCGCCGCGAACCTAACGCTCGCCTCGTGTAGAGTAGCAAGCACGACAGCGATTTGGTGGTCCACCTCGAAACTTGGAGAATCGGGCCTCGGTGGTTTAAGCAAAATTCCCACGCTCCTCAACCCCGCTTCGAGGTTGAACAGCGAATCCGCTGTCCGGATCAGAGTGATCTTCTCATGCGCAACAGCAACCACACTTTTTTACGCAAGCGGGATGCCATAGGAAAGTTTAGGGATTTGCACAGACAACTTTGCGTTGATGCGTTCCATTTCGACGCAGCTCGATTCTGTGCTGTGTCGAAACGCCCCAACTCCTACCGATGTCCATCGCGTGAGACAGCGAGATGCATCATATCGCGGACCAACGAATCGATTTCCTTCAGAATGCGAGTCCGTTGCGCCGTGTCGGCCGCTCGGAACTTATCGAGCAGGGTCTGAATCTCTTCCCGCATCTCTTCGATCCGATCGGTACACATGGGCCGAATGCTACCACCGGTGGAACTATCACGTCAGGGTCGACGCGAGACTTCTTCAAGACCGGGTCACTCACTCAGTTCCCAATAGCAGCCGAAAGACCAGGAAATCCTAAGCGCCGCTGGAATCTCAAATTTCCCTCTACGCTGAAGCGGCGTTACCAATCTCGGAACGTGGTATCGCGGTTCTCAAGGAAAAGCTCGCCAGCTTACTCGACACGTGCTTCGTACCGGCCAATCTGGTCCATCCAACCTTGACGATTGGCGAAGTCATCGAAACGTGGCACTGCTATCGCGCGACCGTGTTACGGATGATTCGGGAGGGGAAGGTTCATCCGGTCGAAATAGACGGCGAATTACGTTTCGACCGACTGGAAGTTATCAGCGTAGCACGCGACGTTTTCGAACGCCCTTGAGGCAGGCAGTCCCGAAGCGTCAGAACCAATGGAAACGAGAACGCGTTGCGGGGGTTCACGTCGTGTTTATCGCTCGACATGGGCGGCAACTAGGGCTTGAACTGCGAGTGCTCATCCGACTGCCAGGTTAAGCGAACTCGCCGCTTGTCAATTAAATCCCGCACTCATCAAATCGTCCTCGAAGGGCGCGGCTCTCCATGAGAAAGCGGTTACACAGTGGATCTGCGCAATATGTGTTCGAGGAGAACCAATACTTTAGAGTACGAAATCGAAACATAAAGCGCGCCTGCCCAGGAGGCTGACGCGACCGCGATCAATCCTGGTATCACACGAAGAGCAAAAGAACGTCCTCCACTGGTACCGGCGACAAACATCTTACTGATCGTATTGGTCGATAGCCCGGCCAGAATCGGAAAGATAGCGTCGCACGGACTCATCCTTCCGGATGCGACGAGCGAGGCAACCGCTATTGCGGCGGCGTGCGTATCGACGAAGCCGGCAACGGCCGCGGCCAAAATAACACCTGTCTCACCGAACCATTCCCGAAGCGCTGCAGAAGCGACGAGGATGCTGGAAAGAGTCAACGCAAATATTAGAGCCGTCCACAGGCTGAATGCATGACCACTCTGCGCTTCGACTTCGGTCTTCTCCCGCAGAGCACGAACCATAAAAACGCTCCCGTAGGTGACTGCGGTTAGGCCGGCGCAGGCCAGGGGTACGGACATGATTCGAAGAGTTGTCGAGCTGGTTGCAGCGAGAACGATTGCCATCTGGACGATCGTCGCAACAGTTGACAAGGCTGCTCCTGCGACTGCGGCTGCGAGAACAACCGTCGCCTTTGAAGCCCGCGCACCCATTGCGCCAATAGTAGCGGTGCTTGAGATGAAGCCTGATGCGAGGCCTGCGATCGGAAGTCCGAATCGCGCACCGACCAGGCGGACCGCGAGATAGCCTCCAGCGCTGATAGCCAAAATCAGAATCACGAGGATCCAAATCGAGTGCGGGTTTAGCGCGCCGTACGGCCCCATCGGACGATCTGGAACAAGCGGCAGAACGATTAATGTCGCACTGGCGAAAATCAAAGCGTCATTGAGTTCGTCTTCTGTGAGCACCGCACGGACGAAGCGATGGAGGGGGTCGCGGACAGCAAGAAGAACTGAAAGAGCAACCGCGAGGCCCCCCGCCAGCGCCGGTTGTTGCACCGAAAGCCCACCGAGCAGAGCGGTGAAAATCAGTGCGATTTCGGTCGTCAGGCCAGGATCATTTTCGTGTCCGCGCCAATAAGCGGCTGCAGTCAATATGATGACGCCGGCGGTCACGATGGCGAGCAACCCCTGACCCCCAACGATTAGGCTGGTCGCACCCGTGAGCGAGGTCACTGTGAACGTTCGTATCCCGGCGGGCGAACGCGCGGGACCCTCGCCTTTGCGGCGCTCCCGCTCGCCGCCGACTAGGAGGCCAATGCCGAGCGCTACGGCGAGGTTCAAGATCATCGGGTCAATATCAGTAGTTCTCCTTGGTTCGTTGCCCGCACAAGCTCAAAGCGACTTTGGCCTCAACAACTCGTTATGGTTGTCATCGTTTTAACCTAGAAATCCGCAAATGAAAGTCGATCGCATTTCTCGAAGCGTCGTCAGTCCTGACCCGTTTTCCACCCTTGCAACTGTGCCCACGCTTCGTCGCTAAGAGATCCGTCACCGTGGAAATCGCGAACCTCTTTTTCCCAGGGCGAATCGAGAAGACCTCGCGACGTATGCGCTCTTCTCCATTCTTCGCAGAGGTCTGTTTGTCGGTCTCGCAAAGTTTTTTCGAATCTTTCGATCCTGTGCTTCATTGTGCTTACCGTAAACCTTGCTTGAAAGCGTTCGGGGACTTCAGATTTGAATCTTTGATTTTTCCAAGGAGGCGTAGAAGTCCGTCTAGGATGGTGACCGGATGAGGGGGGCAGCCTGGAACAAAGAGGTCCACGGGAAGGAGCTTGTCTGCGCCATTCATAACCTCAGGATGATCACGAAACGGTCCGCCCGAAATTGCGCACGCACCGACAGCTATCACGATCTTGGGTTTCGGAACCGCCTCGTAGGTCTTTTCGAGCGCCAAGCGCATGTTTTGAGTGATAGCGCCGGTGATCAAGAGCCCGTCGGCATGTCGTGGCGACGCCACAAACTGAATACCGAACCGACCCAGATCGAACACCACGGTGTTCAACACATTGACGTCGGCTTCGCACCCGTTGCACCCGCCTGCGCTGACCTGCCGGAGTTTGAGCGAGCGCCCAAGAACGCGATAGATCGACGCGCCAAGGCGCCCGGCGAGATGCAGGTTATCCCGTTCCTTCAAGACGAGATCGTCGCGCTGGCTGGTTGCAAGTCGATATTGCCGAGTGAATTGGATCGCCCCTTCCGGACATGCGCGGGAACATTCCGGGCAGAATAGACAGCGGCCCAGATCGAGCCGGAAACCTTGCTCCTTGTTGATCGCGTCGGTCGGGCAAGCATCTGCGCAACCAGTGCAATCCGACGGACATTTTGAATGGTCAATCGTCGGAAGGCCGCGAAATCGCTCAGGCAGAACCGGATCGGTCTCAGGAAACGCTAAAGTGCGGTTTCCCTGACGCAATCGACTGAGTAGCAGACTTGGCATTTATTACCTTAGAGATCGTGACCACAATACGAGAGGTTGAAGCTCTTGTTGCAAAGAGGGAAGTCGGAGATTTGTTGGTCGCGCATGGCGATCGCGAGTCCCATCCAGTTGTGGAAAGAAGGATCCACAACCTTGTAGTGAGCGAAGCGTCCCTCAGAGTCAGTGACCGCGACGTGGCAGATTTCTCCGCGCCATCCTTCGAGCAAAGACACGACGAGACTATTAGCGACTAGCGGTTGTGAGGACGACCGTATTGATCCTCCAGGCATCGAGCTGAGCTGCTCTCGAAGGAAGGCAGCCGATCGCTGAATTTCAAGCCATCTCACCCACGCCCGCGCAAAAACATCGCCACTATTCCACTTAGATATCGGGATCTGTGCAAATCTGAAGATTCCGCTCGGGAAATCTTGCCTGACATCGCGCTCGATCCCGCAGGCGCGCGCGGCGGGTCCGACTAGCCCAAGCGCCTGCGATGTTTGGCTCGATATTGCCCCAATATCTTCGAAGCGTGCCTGAACCGACGGCGCACCCCATAGCAGGGCGACCGAGCCTTCCAGGTCCTTCATGGCCAGCTCCAACCGTTTCTTCAGCTCAGCAGCAAGGTGCTTTTCCAGATCGAATCCAACGCCGCCTGGCCGGATCATTCCCCGACCAAACCGGCTTCCACACAGGATTGCTGTCAAGTTGAGGAAGTCGCCGCGAATCCGTCCGCAATATGCCGCGGTCGGCAGGTAGCCGACATCTCCAGCGAGAGCACCGAGGTCGCCGGTATGGTTTGCAAGGCGCTCCAACTCCAGTGCTATTCCCCGCAATACTTGCGCTCTCGCGGAGACCTCAGCACCCGACAATGCTTCGATCGCTTCGCAGTATGCAGTTGAATGTCCAATCGATGTATCACCGCAGAGGGTCTCCATCAGATGGATCGTGCGCTTGCCCGGCCCTCCCACTAGAGCCCGTTCGACTCCGCGATGTTGATAGCCAAGCGCTGTCTCGAGGTGAAACACGTGCTCGCCGTGACATTGAAAACGAAAATGCCCAGGCTCGATTATTCCCGCATGCACGGGTCCTACCGCGACCTCGTGAACTTCTTCTCCAGTCATTGTGAAGAAATCGGTCACACCAGGAACGGGCGCTTGCAACAAACCTCGGCCCGACCGGTATGGAGCTTGAAATCGAATCGGCTTCAGCCAGGGGTGGCCTTCCGGACGAACCTGCCACTGCTCGGCGATTTCACGCTCGAACCAATGAGCCTGGGGACATTCAAGCGTCAAGCACGGATATGACTCATGTACTTTCGTGCGAGGGATCACCAGCCGACTAGAAGACGAGTCAGCGAGCACGGCTATGAGTTGAACGGATTGATCGTCGCTGGGAATCCCAAAGAGCGCCGCCAAGCTGCTTCCGGCATTCACCGCCGAGAATATCGTGGTCCTGAATTCTCCAATCGACAAATCAGGAATGTCGCGAAGCGAAACCGGTTCTCCGCTGCGGAAGGATGGAATAATCGTCGGCATCTCAGCCCTTACCAAGCAGGCGCGCTGCTTCTAAAAGCGTTCGACTCAGAACCGGAGGAACGTAGATACCCATGAGGAGAACCGCGGAACCGAGGATTGCCGGCACCGCGCTCAAGGCAAAACCTCTGCCAGCGGGGATAGTTACAGTATCGGCGGGAGTTCCTTGTGCCATGGCCAATGCAGGCGTAGCCATACCCGCCAGGATAATCGCGAGAAACATTAGATAGGCGATTGCGACAAAAGCCCGGCCCTGATCGAGTGCGGCTTTCAAAATCGCGAGCTCACTCAAAAAGGGCCCAAACGGGGGTGACCCAGTGATGGCAAACAACCCCAATATCCAGAGCAAGCCCGACACCGGCAAGACGCGCAGAGCTCCCGAAACGTCTTTGGCAATCTTGGTGCGGTAAACGGCCAACAGATTTCCGGCCACCATGAACAACATCGCCTTGGTCAGCGAATGATTAACCACGTGGAGCATCGCGCCAAACAGTCCGGCACCGCCCAATCCCACTCCCACCGCCAAGATGCCCATATGTTCGACGCTCGAGTAGGCAAGCATACGTTTGTAGTCAACCTGGCCTGTGATGAAGACAGCGGCTACCGCCATCGAGAGAAGTCCGAGGACCAGTAGCAAGCGTTGGCTGAAATCGGCTAATCCGCTCGCAAGGCAGACTTGATGGATCCTCAGAATCCCCAGAAAGGCGCAGTTGAGCAATGCTCCTGAAAGCAGCGCCGAGGCCACTGAAGGCGCCTCGCTATGCGCATCCGGCAGCCAGGTATGCAATGGCGCGAGCCCCATCTTGGTGCCGTAGCCGACGAGCATGAGCACGAACGCCGCTTTGAGCCAGAGCGGGTTCAAATGGGGAGAGACGAGAAGCACTTCGCTTAGAACCAGAGAGACACTGACAGTAGCGGGACCGCTAGCCGCGACGGCGAGGAAGAAAATTCCCAGTAACGCGAGCGCGATTCCAACTGAACAGATGAGCAAATACTTCCAAGTCGCCTCGAGCGAACGATGGTGACGATGGAAGTAGATCAGAGGAGCGCTGGCCAGCGTCGTCGCTTCGATCGCCACCCAAAGAAGCCCAAGGTGCTGGCTCAGCGTGACCAGGGACATTGCGGCCAGAAAGAGAAGCAGGCATCCAGTGAAGCTCGCCTCGCGCGCGTTGGAAAAAAGAAATCCTTCTTCGAAATCTGCGTGTGGCTGGCCGCGTTCTCCGCGTAGGTACGCCACCGCGTAAAAGCTTGAAGCCAGAAAGAGCAGGCTGGTCAGCGTCAAGAACAAGCGCCCTAAGGCATCTTCAGCCAGCCAACCGTTTAGCGCCGGCGGAGGGGGCGAGATCCAGCTCGCAATGCTGAGAACCGCATGGACGATCGCTGTAAACACCAGCAGTAAACGTCGGAGCGGATCTTGCGTGATGAAAAATGCTGCCACGCCTGCGACCGCGGGAATCAGTATGAGTAGTTTGATCATTGAGTCCGGTCAGAAAGACTTACGAGCCGGTCGGTATCGATGTGGTCAAATTGACGACTGATGTGAAATATCGCGATCCCCATCACGAACACTCCTACGAACACGTCAAGTAAGATGCCCAGCTCCACGAGAATGGGCATGTCCAATGCCACCGCCGCCCCAAAAGCGTAGACGCCATTTTCCAGAGTCAGATAGCCCAGCACCTGGGTGATCGCTTTGCGCCGCGTGGTCAGGAGGATGAACCCCACCAGGCAGGTGAAAAACGCAGTTGGAACCAGCAATCCCGAAGTGGGTCGGTTGGGAAGCGGCAACCGCTCACCTAGCCAGAGGGAGACCGCCAGCGCTATGGCTCCGATCATTACTGATAGGTTGTAACTGACGACTGGTTCGATCTCCCGCACCGTGTCGACGTCGCGCATCGCTCGAAGCAGCAGCCACGGCAGCAGGAATCCTTTGACAGCGGCGCTGACCATAGGAAGCAGCACTCCAAAGAGAGAGAGCTTTCCGTCCTGCGAGCCGATAGCGAGAAGGCCGAGCAATACGCCCTGGATTGCGACCGCCCGGATACATGCAGTCAGCCGGCTCGACGCCAAAAGCAGAAATCCGGTCAGCAGCAGACAGACGAGGATTGCGTTTACGAACTGGTTCATAGGTTCACTTTTGGACCAGAGCCAATGCGAGACCGGACAGCACGATGGCAGCGATCAGTAGTTGAGTCACTCGAAGCAGCCGCAAGCGAGCCATCGAAGATTCGATGATTCCAGTTACCACCGCCAAAGCCAGCATCCCGGCGATAGCGGAGCCGACGTCCAGTAGTGAATTGCCCGAATGCCAAGGGATAGCGATCGCAACTATGATCGCTCCCAGGATCCACATCTTCAGAGCTGCGGCGTATTGGATCATCGCAAAATCAGGACCACCGTGGTCGAGCACCATGACTTCGTGAATCATGGTCAGCTCAAGATGCGTGGTTGGATCGTCGACCGGGATACGAGCATTTTCGGTGAGAAAAACTACCATCAGCGCCCCAATGGTAAGACCGAGTGCCGGCGCTGCTCGCATCCAGGTGTTGCTCGAAATCGCCGCTACAATCGAAGTAAGCGACAGATTTCCTGTTTGCCGAGCCAGCACAGCTAACCCGAGAAAAAGCGCCGGTTCCGCGAGTGCTGAGAACGTTACTTCGCGACTCGCCCCCATTGCCTCAAAGCTCGAGCCAGTATCCAGAGCAGCCAAGACTGTGATGAACCGGGCTAACGCGAGCAGATATGCCAGCATTATGAGGTCGCCAGCGAACGGTACAAATGCTGGAAAGGCTCCGAGTGGAAGCAGGGCGGTCGCGCAGATCATCGATGCGAGTCCCACTACCGGTCCGAATCGGAAAATCCACGTCGTTGTCGGGCTATATACTGCGCCTTTTCGGAGCAGCTTTAGGAGGTCGCGGTACGGCTGCAAAAGCGGCTGGCCTACCCGGCCGGCGACGATCGCCTTGGTGCGATTGATGACTCCCTGAATGAATGGAGCGAACGCTATAGCCATCCCCAAAGGAAAGAGTGATCCAATATCCATGTGCTACGCGAGTTGCCAGAGCAGAAGCAGTAGAAGGGTGATAGCGATGTACAGGATGTAAAGCTGAACCTGACCTTGCTGTACTATTCGAAGTAACGAAAAGCAGCGACCGACAGCCCGCAAGAACGGCTGGAAAATGTAATCCTGGTACGGATCGCTGGTTTCGGTAACCAGACTAGCCTGGGTCGGAAACAAACCCATTGGCGGAAGCAAAATGCGGCGAGTCTGCAAGAGTATACTGAAGGTTTCCGTCAACGGCTGTGCAAAAGACGATGCGGTGTATTGCATTCGCGACGACGGCTCAGCATAGCCACAGTCCCACGTCACATTGGTGGAAACTGGTCGGCGGGCTAGTGCGATTTTCCGTCCAAGCGCGAGAAGGGTTACTACACCTATTAACGACCCACCGACGAGACCAACGAACGAGATTGACTGTGTGGCTTCCGAAAGAGACGCATGGACTGCTACCAAAGAGATTCCCGTCACTTCCGAAACCAGCGGAGCCATCGAAGCCACAACCCTCGCGCCGAGCAGACCGATCAGCGCGCATCCAGCCGCCAATACGAAACCGGGGAGCACCATTGCCAATCCGACCTCGTGGGCCTGTTGGGCCTGTGCGCTTCGCGGTTGACCGAGAAACACGATACCGAAAGCCTTGGTGAAGCAGGCCGCAGCCAGTCCACCGATCAACGCTAGCCCTGCAATCGCGGCGAACATCGGGACGCTTCCCGAGCCGCTAAGCGAAACCGCTCCTTTGAAGCTCGCGAGATAGATCAAAAATTCGCTAACGAATCCGTTTAGCGGCGGCAGGCCCGAGATCGCAGCAGCGCCAATCAGAAAAGTCGCGCCGGTAAGTGGCATCCGGCGCAACAAACCTCCGAGGCTATCGATCTCGCGAGTGTGAGTGCCATACAGAACGTTCCCCGCCCCTAAAAACAGCAGCCCCTTAAAGAGCGAGTGGTTGAGGACGTGCAGGAACGCTCCAGCAAAGCCAACTACGGCAACTACGGGTCTCGCTGCGCAAAGTCCTATCAAGCCCACACCTAAGCCGAGAGCGATAATGCCCGCGTTCTCAACCGAGCTGTAAGCGAGCAGCCGCTTCAAGTCTTTCTGTGCCAGGGCGAGCAAGACACCGACCATTCCGGAAGTAAGACCGATCCCGCATAGCACCCAACCCCACCAAAGCTCTGGTGCACCCAGAAACATCATCACACGGAGCAACCCATAGATGCCGGTTTTGATCATGACGGCCGACATTACCGCCGACACGTGACTCGGTGCCGCCGGATGCGCTTCAGGTAACCACACGTGCAGCGGTACAAAACCAGCCTTGGTTCCAAATCCAAACAGCGCCATCACGAAAAGAAGTCCGGGGCCCGAGGATGCCGAGAAGCGATTGAAATCTAGCGATCCGTTCGATCGGCCGAGCTGGACGAACAGCACAAGTAGAAACGCTGTGCCGACGTGACTCGCAACCAGATATATCCATCCCGCTTGCCGCGTATTTTCCTCCTCGTCCTCGAAGGTCACCAGGAAGAAAGAGGACAGCGCCATTACCTCCCACGCCATCAGGAAGAGGACCCCATTGTGTGCGAGAATCACGACTACCATGCTGGCGACGAGCAGATTGAAGAAGAACCAGGGAGGAGCCAGTGCCTTTCGGCCTCGGTATTCTTCGAGATACTCGGCGCCATAGATCGCCGCCAAGGAGCTCAGCAGGAAAACTGGAATCAAAAAGAAACCTGAGAGCGGATCTAGCTCGAGGAAGAGGCTGCCGTAGGGGACATCCCATGCCATTCGGAGTGACTGCGATGGTTGGCCTAACACCACGCCGACGGCGGGTACTATTCCAAACACACAACCGATCACCGTCCCACCGACGCCAAATATCGTCGGCCACCGCCCTCGGCTCGCGAAGACTAGTGTCCCGCTTGCGCCGACCGCAAGAGCGAGGAGTGATACCAGCAACGCCGACATGCTTCAGCCGGCATTCTCAGCAACGAATTGGGCCTGATCCTTGATTGCGCGTTCCAATCGCTCAAAATCGGAAAGGATTTCCTCGCGCGTGGCCCGACGTACCAGGGCTGCCTTCAATTTCGGATCATGTAACGCAAACGACAGTCGCGAAAGCATGTGCAGATGCATGCGGGCGGTTGGGCTTACGAGCAGAAAGATCGCAAAGACCGGTTGGCCGTCGAAAGCGCCGAAGTCGACCGGCTTCTCGAGAAAGCAAAGCGAGACTGAGGGACCGGAAGTGTTCAAAAGAATCGGGCGACGTACGTGAGGAATTGCAATCCCCTCGCCGATCGCGGTTGAACCAAGCGCTTCGCGCGCCAAAAGAAGTTGCGCAAGCGAATCTCGTTTAGTGTCTGGCGGTAGTGGCAGGATGTTCACTATTGATCGCAGAACGGCGGTTTTGTCGTCGCCCCCAAGTCCGTAAAAGATGCCCCCAGCCTGCAACGCTTCCGCCAAAGTCTCGGTTTTGGCAGACGGCGGAGGCGCGAAGATCTCCGCCGGCATGTCTATTTCACGCGAGGATGTCTGCTCCAACAGGTCGCTGCGATGTAAGCGATACTGATCGTTGACACGATCGGCTCGCAAAATCCCGCGTTTGATCCATTCGTAAACCCTTTTCTCGGAAACCTTCAGGAGCTCGGCTACTTCTCGGACACTAAGGTGCATAGAAAATTCTTCCCAAACACGACCCCGGCGGTCCGCACATTCCACTTCTGCAAAGCAAGATTCGAATCCTGGTCTTCCGGATTTGATGCTGTTGAACGAAGAAGCGCTCTAATGCTTGTGGTCAGAAACTGGGTAGGTGCTATCTCTGTTTTTCACTTCGATGTCGGAAACCCAATCGAATTCTCGCGCGGAGTGCGGACCAACTTTCCCGCCGCCTTTATGCCACATCTACAGTAATCCCTTGCATTTTTATGCAGTTTGACGTATTCTGGAGCTCGTGTCAAATAGGGCCCGCAAAACAACGGAAAAAATCATCGAAACTTCGGACAGGCTCATGACCTTACGTCATGTAGCCGCTTATTTAAGCCTCAACGAGCGGACTGTACTAAAGCTGGTAACCGAGGGGGTGCTGCCGGGCGTTAAGATCGGCAACCAATGGCGCTTTCGGAAGGCCATGCTGGACACCTGGCTCGACGATCAGATGTTGGGCGTCACTCCCCGCCATCCAGAAGTCTCGGCCGGGGCAGTTGTGCCGCGAAGACTCTTAACTCTGGCGAGTTGTTTCCAGCCATCGCACATACTTCCGGAACTCGAAGCGACGACCAAAACCGCGGTCATCGAGGAACTGGCGTCACTGGCGAGCGCGCTTGGTCTCGTAAGAGATAAGACTTGGTTCGTGGGAGCGCTTATTGAGCGCGAAAACGTGATGCCAAGTGCGATGCACAAAGGTGTTGCTTTCTTGCACACGCTGTATCGCAATCCCGAGCGAGTAGTGCGGCCTTTTATGGTGCTGGGACGTTCGCAAGAGGGAGTGGATTTCGATTCTCTGGACGGCGCGCCAACGCACCTGTTCTTCGTGCTAGGGCTGAAATTTCAAGAGCTTGAGCTCCCTTGGTTGTCCAAACTATCGCAAATGTGTGCGCAGCCAGAAGCAACTACTGCGTTGATGGATGCGCCCACAGCGCCTGCCATTTTTGCAGCTCTCTCCAACGCTGAACGTGATCTAGGCAGCCAGCCACGACACGAAGTGGCAAAAAAGCCGTTATGAGCTATGTCGAGCTGAACGATCCTTCGATCCGGAGTCGCTATCTATTGGATTGGGTCGCGAAGATGGCGTCTCTGACCAGGCCCGACTCGATTCGATGGTGCGATGGCAGCGACGCAGAAAGGACGGCGCTGATTCAGCGTGCCACGACGACGGGGAGCCTGATCCCGCTGAATCGCATGAAACGTCCGGGCTGCTACTTGCACCGTTCAAATCCGAACGACGTAGCGCGGACAGAGAATCTCACATTTATCTGTTCCAACTCAAAAGCGGATGCCGGACCGACCAACAACTGGATGCCTCCCGATGAGACCTACCGCAAGCTCCGCGGTTGGTTTCACGACTCGATGCGAGGCCGGACCATGTACGTGGTGCCTTATCTGATGGGTCCGGTTGGATCACCCTTCGCAAAAGTCGGGGTCGAGCTCACAGATAGCATCTACGTCGTGCTCAATATGCGAATTATGACCAGGATGGGCCGAGTAGCTCTTGATTGTCTTGGCGAGTCAGGAGACTTCAATCGCGGCCTGCACGGTACGCTCGACCTCGATCCTGGGCGGCGTCTCATCTGTCATTTTCCTCAGGACAACGCCGTATGGTCCGCCGGGAGCGGATACGGCGGCAATGCTTTGTTGAGCAAGAAATGCTTCGCGCTGCGAATAGCAAGTAACATGGCCCGGAAAGAGGGTTGGCTTGCGGAACACATGCTGATTCTTGGAATCGAGAGTCCGCAAGGTGAAGTCACTTACATCGCCGCGGCGTTTCCGAGCGCATGCGGCAAGACTAACTTGGCGATGCTCCTTCCTCCTCCAGCGCTGGCAGGATGGCGCGTATTTACTGTGGGCGACGACATCGCGTGGTTGCGCGTCGCTTCGGATGGATCGCTATGGGCGGTCAATCCTGAAGCTGGATACTTCGGCGTTGCTCCCGGCACCAGCGCGCGAACAAACCCTAACGCGATGGAGACCGTGAAGCGCGATACGATCTTCACCAATGTCGCTTTGACGCCCGATCGCGATGTTTGGTGGGAAGGCATGAACACAGCACCCGTCGAGGGAATGCTCGACTGGCAAGGACGTCGTTGGACAGCCGCATCGAGTCAAAGCGCAGCTCACCCCAACAGTCGGTTCACCGCTCCCATGCACAACAATCCCGCCCTGTCGCCGCGCGCCGAGGATCCGCGAGGCGTGCCTATTTCCGCCATCATCTTCGGTGGACGGCGTGGGTCAACGGTGCCGTTGGTATTGGAATCCTTTGATTGGCCGCATGGTGTCTATCTTGGCGCAACGATGGGTTCAGAAACCACGGCAGCTGCAACCGGAAAAGTTGGCGTCATTCGTCGCGATCCGATGGCGATGCTGCCCTTCTGCGGCTACAACATCGGGGACTACTTCGCTCACTGGCTAGCGATGAAAGGCCGCCTCCGTCACGCACCTAAGATTTTCATGGTGAACTGGTTCAGAAAGGCTCCCGACGGTGCCTTCCTCTGGCCTGGGTACAGCGAGAACATGCGCGTACTTAAATGGATTGTCGACCGGGCGCAGGGTCGCGTGAGTGCTAACGAAACCCCGATCGGATTCATTCCTCACCGAGCAGACCTGGATCTTCGAGGATTGGACATTTCGAATGATCAGATCGGCGAGTTGATCGGCGCGAAACGAGAAGAGTGGCTATCCGAGCTGGATCTACAAGAGCGGTTCTTCGCTGACGTTGGCGAGACGTTGCCGCCGGAGCTCGACGTGCAGCGCGAAGCACTGAGAGCCGGATTTGAGCAATCTTCACCAATGAGAGCCTCTTCAGCGGCGTAGCCGTCTTCCGAGGACACCGAGCCGATTAGGACAGAACCAAAAGACTTTCAACCAGGACCGCCGACCGGCGAAGCCTCGCCGGCCACGACAACCGTCACCGTGCTCCGACCGAGTTTCGGGCCCGTCTCGATCTTCGAGAAGCCGGAAAGAGTGGAGCTCGTTCCGCGCAAGAGAAAGAATTCGCGAACTCCACAAACAAAGCACGTACACTCTGAGCAATACCGTTGTGACCAACCTCCGGTCGAAGAGACATGCTATTCGAAGCGGGAGCTTCGCCTTTGCGGCGGTTCATTTTTAGCGAGCGCAAGATAGCGAGAGAAGACGATTGAACTGTCCCCTATGTAATCGGAGTTCAAACTCCATCTTCAGCACGGCCGAACATCTGCGCCTAGAACACAGGCGGAAGCCGAAAGAAATAGAAGATCTCATGCTGAGGTCTGATGCTGGGCTTCTCGGTTGGGATCCGCGAGCCCGAGAGGCTCGGCCTAAATACACGGTCAAGCAGCGCCGAGACGTCTAGGGCAGTCCTAAGTTCCTGGGTGATAGAGGTTCGCCCAAAGTTGTTGGAAGAACTTCCGGCAGCTGAGTGACCGCGGCTACAAACTAACGATCCCGTTCGGTGCCTACGATTTTCGAACGGAGCAACGGGGGCGCGTTAGAATGTGCTCGGGTGTTCCCGTGCCTTTTCCAATCGATCTACTCGATCGACTCCTGCGCCAGTCGTTGGAGTGGCAGGAAGACGGCTAGACGCGCTGACAATTCCCCCGCCCCATCGCGCGGCGACTAGCGCGTCTTTCCTGCCGAGCTCTTTAGAAAATGCACCCGGTTAGATATCTGGTCCTCAATACCGCTCCGTTCTTCACTCTTATAAAATGAGTATTCCCGTACACCGGACCTGAAGCTCCGCCTAATCCCGAACTTGAGGTCGGGCCGATTCTCTTTTGCCCCAGTATCAGGAAGTGTAACGAGCTAGACGGCTAGCGTGTCCCGTTCGAATGGCGACCCGTGTGAGTTGCTTTGCCGAACTCTCGTGCATCCGTGTTAGTTGGGCAAGTCGTTTCCAAATCAAGTAGAGGCGCGTGGCGCTCGCATTTCAGTCCCAGGGCCGGACATGGCTCGATCAATCCGATCATTTTGCAAAGGTTGACTTCCGCACAGTTCAGGCACACTGGGGTTGCGTACCAGCCTATCCACAGCGTTAGAGGACTAATGTGCTCTCGGAGACAATGCAGATGCCAAACTGCATGACCACCGCGATGTTTGTATGCCTCGCCATCGCCAAAGTCATCGGATGTAAATCCGAACAAATCCGAAAAGAACTCACCCATTCGAAATCGCAGATATGGCGACTGACCGGCGTACAGCAAACCAGACCTCTTGTCAGGCGCCTCCCTCCATCTCCGTTGCGAGAGGACGTAAACTCCCGGGCAGTCCGGCGGCCGCGTATCAGGCCTACTTATCAAATCGTCGAGAAAGCTATGAATTCGATAAGGTCCTTGCCAGCCCATACCTTTACTCCAGGGACGACGGTCTTCTTGGATGTTGAGCGACTCTTAACACTCTAGTGTTCCCGTTCGCTGAGGCGCGCGAAAGCGAAATAGCTTCGAATCGGCAGCGAACTATGATCGCGTTGTCAAATCGGGCACCGCTTAAATCACAGTTGGTGAAGCGAGCGTTACGCAGATCTGCCGCCGAAAAGTCACATAGTCTGAGGGAGACTCTTTCGAAAACGGTATTGCGAAGGTCGGAACCGGACAAATCCACGTTGTCGAGTCGGATGTCACGAAAATGGCGTCCCGCCAGAAGGGTCCCTTTTTCCCCATCGGTAAGAATTCTCATCGGTCGGAAATCGATTTGCCGCATATCGAGGAACCCAAAGGAAATCATTGCATTCGGCCGTAGAATAAAGTAATTTTCCGCCAGATTCAACCTGAAATAACAACGGGAACGGGCCGAAAAGCCTGTCTTTGCACAGTCGCACCGGGAATTCCTCTAAATGACCGGAAGGCCCCGAGCAGGGCAGGTGGCGGAATTCTTAAGGAAATTCCTCAAAATACAGAGGGAGCCCCCCGAAGGATTGATTGACAACGCCTTTGGCCGGTCGAAATGAAGGAGAGCGGTGGAACCCACAGACATCACGAAGCTGAAGCTCGAAATGCCGGTTTGGGTCTGGGTCGTGAGGATGGGTAAAGGTGGGTGGTGGCCAGGGACGGTCGAGTCGATTTCTTATCAGGGGCGGCTGCCTCTATTGAAAATCAAATTCGAATATCAAAGGTTCCGCGACGGCAAATGGGATGGTCCGCACGAGATCGCTACCACAACGGCGAGAATGAGACATTTGGAACTACGCGATCCGAACGTGAAGGTCATTGATCATCCACGTTTCACCCCCACTCCTCTGATTGAAAGGGAAGAGCGGCCGAATCCGAGCCTTCTAGGCGCAACCGAAATAGCCGACGAAAAGTCACTACCGCATTTCATACGGGATATTTTTCGCTTACCCAGACACAACAGCTCTCTCGCGCGAATTCTCGGGAAGTTCGACCTACCAAAATAGACTCTCCGGTAACCGGTCTGGACGAACAAGCAAATTGGCGATTGATCTGACGGAGGCTCAGCTACCGACACGTGCTGGATATTGTCTACATGTCATGATTGAGAAGACCTCTGGTGGGGGCAGTCCAGGAAAACCACAACCGTAACTCGCCTCGATCGGAGCCAATATCGTGATTACCGTCGAAACAAGCAGCCCACGCGCAAATATATTAAAGTAGGCAAATCCAAACTTTGAAGGAGTGCTAGCTTTGCCGACTAGAATTTCCGAATTGATCGTTGCCCCCAACGTACGCTTCCTCTGCAAAGGCTGCGGAGGGGATCTGCGCGCTGGGGATATTTACTACCAGCAGTTGTCGGAAGTAGATGCAATCGGCGCCCCTAACCCAAGGGAATATCGGCGAATCATTTGTAAGCGCTGCTTTGGCGAAGATTGGACAGCCGTTACGAAGCAACAGCCCTGAAAATGTCCGGCTCAATAGCCGCAATTGACCGCATCGAGGGAGATAGCACGATGACCAAAAGAACACTCGGTGCCGTTGTTAAAGAGGCCCGCGACAGGGCCAGAATGACCCAGCGTGAGCTCGCCGCCGCCACCGGCATTAAGGCCAGTCACATCGCATACCTCGAGAACGGTCGCCGCAAACCGTCGATTTCGCTGATCAATAGGCTAGCTAAGACGTTAGGGCTCGACACCAAAGAACTCCTGGTCTTAGCTCACCCGGAAGCCAAGCAAATTATCTATGGTGGGCGACCGTCGGCAAAGAGGGGTGACGGCGCGTGGCAGCGGTTCATCTCAAACCAGGCCCTGCGCAAGAGTCATGCGATTACGCGCGGCGAACTCAAGGTTCTGAAACAGGTCGCTATGCTCGGGCGTATAGCTCATCCGGGTCATTTCCTATTCATCCTGAATGCTATCCGGCAAGCAGCAGTCCAACTCTGAGCAATAGCACCCTTGGATAAGAATAGGCGCGAGGTGAAATTGTTTAGAACCAGCGGAGAGGCGGCGTAACTCGATCAGATGGGAGGCAACCATGTAGCCGGCGTGCGTCGCGCGCCGCGCCAAGCCAAGGCTGCGGTCGTTACACTCCATCCCTATCTCTGCGGGGACAGACCGAGGGGCGGCGGGAGAGGAACTCGAACACTCTATGCGACGACGCTTACACTGGAGCCACCGCCGATCGCTACCTAGTCTCGATTCTTTCTACAACGCGCGCCAAGCTGTTATGCTCCGAGCGGTGCATCTGGTTGTATTCGACGTTGATGGGACCCTGACCGACACTAGCGAGCTGGACGCTGAGTGCTTTTGGACGGCCGCACGCGAAATCCTCCGACTGCCCAGCGATCACGCCCAATGGCTCGCCGAGGTGAAGCACTATACCGATCTCGGAATCGTCTCCCAGCATTGCGAGGCTGCCTTCGGGCGGGTTATCACCGCCTGTGAGATCGATGCCGTCAGAGATCGCCGGGTAGCTCTGCTCGAAGCCGCTGTTCTGATGGAGGAGAAGTGCATCCGCCCGATACCCGGTGCCGCTGATGCCCTTTCGGCGGTTCGCGCGCAGTCGCGATTCGCGGTTGCAATTGCCACAGGGTGTTTCCTGGCATCTGCGGAATTTAAGCTTCGAATCGCGGGACTCCTTGAAGAGTCAACGCCGATAGCGGGGTGCGATGACGCGATTTCTCGCGAGGAGATCATGTTGAATGCGGCCCGCAAAGCGGCCGATGTGCAGGGTTTGGACTTTTCGGCAATAACCTACGTTGGCGATGGTACCTGGGATGTTGAAGCCGCGCGGCAGCTAGGATGGAACTTTATCGGAGTTGGCGCGGGCGAGGCTGCCGAGCAACTAAAGCGTGCGGGTGCCGAAACCGTGATCCCTGATTTCGAGCCCACAAAGGTGTTTCTCGACCTTCTGCGTAAACTCGCGAATCGTTGCAAGTAGGGACAGTGCGCGCGCTGTGACCGAAACCCGGGCCATGGCACAGGCATCGGCTGCAGACGCTCGCACTCCAACACTTCGTCGAGGAACTGCTGTGCGCCGAACGTGAGTCACGGCGCGCGCGAGCCCGCGAGATGTCTTGTAGCCCTTCCGAGTAGCCAGATAGCCGACCGCGATCCCAATGTGAGTCTTGCCCACACCCGAGGGCCCAGGAATACCACGTTCTGGTCTTGATGCTGGAAGCAGCGCAGGTCAGGACCGTTACCGACAAACCGTGCATCGTGCGGTTAACGTCTACGAGCTGCTGATCATCGACGAGATCGGCTATCTGCCGATGAGTCGCGAGCACGCCAACCTGTGCTTCCAGGTCGTAGAGCAACGCTATGAACATGGCTCGATGATCCTCACTTCGAATCTTACCTTCCGCAGCTGGGATTCCGCTTTCGCCCACGACAGCGTGCCCACCGCGGCGATGCTCGATCGAGATCCTGCACCTCTCGATCATCGTGAGCATCAACGGCGAGAGCTTCAGACTCAAAGGTAAACGCACGGCTGGCGTGCTCTCCGCTCCGAGGAAGAATGCACGATATTAAAGAATCCTTTCAGGACAATCCTGATAAGGCATAAAGGCCTTGGCGCTTGGCGCGGCCGCGGGGTCGCCCGGTCTATCGCTCATTTAGTTGCCGCTTGGAGATGGACCGTCCTGATGATCGACAACAACGGGAAGTGCCCATCGTGGAGAGGTAGGTGGTTGTCGTCGGGACCTGCGGGAGGTCCTCCCGGGAAGATGCTGCATGCGCGCGGCTGCAAGATATTCACGGTCCACTGACACGACCCACCCCATCCGCAGCTGCAAAACAAGATTGCTTCATTACCGTCGAGCCTGATCGAGGTGATAGGAGCACACTCATATTTACCCTGAGGGCGGCGTAGAAACCCGTGCGCGTTAGCAGCCGCAATTTCCGGCGTCTGCTCGCCAGGCTTGCACATGAAGCGAAGCACGATAATGTCGCGATCCTTCGAACCAACATAGCCGCGCAAATCGACTATTGATTCGTCGGGCAGCCCGAGCTTAGCGGGGTCCGGTTCGCCAACCCACAAAGAAGGCGGATATCGGAATGACAACCCGCTTTTTACATTCCGATAGGTAAGCCAGTCGTCTTCGGTCGCACCGCCTCGCAATGCCGAAGAGTTTAGATTTCTTGCGCTGATGCCGCCGGCTCGCGCCAGAACAGTCCAAGACGGCAGCCAAATGAGGCCTACCACGGCCAAGGCGGAGCCGATCAAAAACGCGGGATTTCGAAGCCCGTCCATTCGCAGTCAAGTTTAGCAGAGCGGCGAGGGCGGAAGGTCACTCCTCCGGGCCATAAAATGGCCAGGTGGGTTAATTTAAGTCGGCGACTTACCGCGCAAAGTGGGTCAACCTTCGACCGGCTTTGGCAAAGGTCTAAAAACGGGTACTTGGAGAGTGCCGGCTGGCGCCTCTCTAGACCACCGCTTTCCGGAGGCTCGCAGGGCTCGAGTGCCCACTGAGTGGCCACTCTGAGCCGCTACAGCATGATGCTACATGACCTCAAACCCGAAAAACCGGCGGATTTTGTACCTCACATGACCCTACATGACCCAGCATGATGTACCGCACCCGTTTTGAAGACCGGTCGCGGCACCGGCCGCGTTCCTCCTCCAGCCTTATTTATCGCGCATTTGCCGCGATCGGCTCAACGACCGTGACCGCCTTGCCGGTTGTGTTGGTGCAGCTTGTACCGCTTGGACACTTCGTTCTTGAGTGAGCCCCCGGACGCTTTTGATGGTGGCGCTTCGGATTTCGCGGGAACCGTCCCCTTCTGCGCGCCAATCGCTTATGACGGTTCTCCTTCGGCTGGATAGACTCGCACTCCTGTAGTGGCGCAGGATGTCAGTCGAGATCGCTTTTGTAGCGGAAGCGGCGTCGCGTTCTCTATAACGAATAGAATGAAGATTCTGGTGATGGGCGCGGGCGCGATCGGCGCATTCTACGGCGCATGGCTTCAGCGGGCCGGCGACGAGGTTTATTTCTGCGCGCGTGGTGAGCATTTGCGCGCGCTCCAGGAGCACGGCCTCGAGGTCACCAGCATCGACGAGCGGATGCATGCGGGCGGGATCGAGCGCGAATTCAACCTGCCGGTCAAAGCATCGTCGGATCCGCGCGAGTTCGCGCCCTACGAACTGATCCTGTTTTGCGTCAAATCGCAGGATACCATCTCGGCCGCAAAGCAAGTGGTCGGATGTCTCGCTCCCGACGGCGTGATCTTGACGGTGCAGAACGGGGTCGAGAACGAGGCGCTGCTGTGTGAAGTATTTCCGCGCGCGCAGGTGATGGGCGGCAACGCGCGGGTCGGCGCCGAAATCACCGCGCCGGGCAAGCTTCTCCACACGGTCGGCGGAAATGCCGAGATCGGCGAGCTCGACGGCCGCAAAACGCCGCGCGCCGAGCGTATCGCGGAGAGCTTTCGCCGCGCCGGAGTGCTGGGCGAGCTGACCGACGATCTGCTCACCATCCGATGGCACAAGCTGATGGGCAACAACGGCACCAACACGGTGTGCACACTCGGCCGCTGCTCGGTGGGCGCCGCGATCGCGGATCCCGAGGGCGGCGCGTTGGTGCGGCAGCTCTTCATCGAGACGGTCAGGGTCGGGCGCGCCGAAGGTGCGAAGCTTACCGAGGAGGAGGCAGACCTTCAGTTTCGGCGAATGAGCAAGTATCCGAACCTCAATTCGATTCGTCCCTCGACGCTGCAGGACTTCGAGAAGGGCAAGCGGCTGGAGTACGACGCGATCACCGGCGCGATTCTGCGCGCGGCGAAGCGGCACGGAATCGCGGTGCCCGCGACGGAAACGGTTCACGCGCTGCTAAAACTGCTCGACGCTGGAATCGCGGCGAACGCCAACAAATGAGGATTCTCGTGATGGGAGCGGGCGCGATCGGCGCCTACTTCGGCGCGCGGCTGCATCAGGCCGGCGAAGAGGTGGTGTTTGGCGCGCGCGGGCGCAATCTGCAGGCGCTCAAGGAGCATGGTCTCGACCTGCAGAGCCCGCGCGGCGATTTTCACGGCCTGGTGCGCGCGACCGATGATCCACGGAATTTCGCGCCCTACGATTTGGTCCTTTTTTGCGTCAAGGCGTATGACACCGAGGCGGCCGCGAAGTCACTCGCCGGATGCCTGGCTCCAGGCGGCGCGATCCTCACCTTACAAAACGGGGTGGAGAGCGAGGCGCCCCTCGCCGAACATTTCGGCCGCGAGGCGATCATGGCGGGATGCGCGCGGGCCGGCGTCGAGCTGGTCGCGCCGGGGAAAATCCTGCACGTGACCACCGGCGTCATCGAGTACGGCGAGCTCGACGGCGGTGAAACTCCGCGCGCGCAGAAGATCGCCGACGCGTTTCGGCGCGCAGAAATTTTTGGCGAGCTGGTCTCCGATATCTTCACCTTTCGATGGTCGAAGCTGCTGTGGAATGCGGCCTTCAACACGGTTACCACGCTGACGCGGCGCACGGTCGGCGAGGTCCTTGACGATCCCGCGGGCGCGGCGTTGATTCGCACGCTGATGACCGAGACGCTTGCAGTCGCGCAAGCCGACGGCGCGAAGCTGGGGCCGGATCGGATCGAGACGCTGCTGGAACATTCGCGCAAGAATCTGCGCGCGCTCAAAACCTCGACGCGTCAGGATTACGATCGGGGCGCGCGGCTGGAATACGACGCGCTCAGCGGAGGAGTGGTGCGCGCCGCGCATCGCCACGGCATCGCCGTCCCCGCGATGGAAACGGTGCATGCGCTGCTGAAGCTGCTTGACCAAACCGTCAGTTCGAGCAGCCGCTAAGATCCGCAGGCTTAAGCCAGCTTGATGTCTTTCGCGCGATAGCTTTCGCTCAGCCGCTTGACGAACTCGTGCCGCACTCTTTCGATATCGGCGCTCTCGGCCACGCGCAGGAACACCGCCAGCCCGAAGGCGGCGCCGCTCGCACTCTGAAAGAAGACTGAAGGAACCAGCTTCGAGGCGTCGCCGTTGGCGGACTTCATCGCCTCGGCGGCGGCGGCGCGGGTCGCGTCCTCAATTTTCTGGAGGTCCGCTTCGGCGGCCACACTGAGGTCGACTTCGACGCCCAGCGCGCCATCGGGACCGCGCAGATTGGTCAGGATGGTATCGACCAGTTGCGAGTTGGGCACCACCACAACGTTATCATTCATCATGCGAAACTTGCTGCTGCGCCAACCGAGCTGAGTCAGCCAACCCTCCTGGCCGCTGGAAAGTTTCACATAGTCGCCCACTTCCAGTGGCTTATCGATCACCACGAAGAAGCCGGAGAGCGTGTTCTTTACCGTCTCCTGAAGCGCGAGCGCGATCGCCAATGAGCCGATGCCGAGAGTCGCGAGCACCGGGCCGATGGAAATCCCGACGCTGTCGAGAAACATCAACGCGCCGAGGCCGAACACCAGCCCACGCAGCAGCGCAGTTACCAGCCCATAGCTTTGGTCGAGCAGCGGAAAGCGGACTGAGGCCTGCCCCATCCAAAAGGTCAGCAAACCATCTGCGAAGACCACCAGCGCGAGGACGGTGCCGGCCGAAACGATCGCGCCAATCAGTCCGTGCCAACGCGATGGAATCGGCTCGACATTGAGCGCCACCGCCAGAGCGATTACCACCGCCGCAACCTTGAGTGCGGGTGCTAGCGCCTGCAGCAGGGCCTGCATCCACTCCCGATGCGACCCGGTGAGCCGTCCTATCCAATGCAAAACGATGCGGGTGACGGCGAGGAAGATGAACGTCAGCGCGACGAAGGCCCCCACCACGATGGCCAACTTCAGGAGCACCGCCTGGTGGAGTTTAAGATGAGAGAGGAAGGTCATTCATTAGGTGGCGCAGGGGGTTGCTGAAGAGAACCAGATCGCGCCGTATTGACAGCCAGCCTGGGAAAGAATCCACCGCGGAGGCCGCTTATCGTCCTCCGCGATGGAGTACTCGTTTTGGCGTTCAGCCGCGATTATTAGCCATGGTGATGATAGCGGTGCCATTCCCAGCCATGTGGGCCTTTCGAATAGCGATCGCCGTTCATGCTTTCCCATCGCCAGTTATCATGCTCGTTGGTCCAGCGTCCTTGCTGTCCTCCGTACCAGTGGTTGTAATACTGGCCGGGCATTACCCCGCCATGGTGTTCGGCGAACGCGTTGCGGGCGTCAACGCAATGCTTGCTGTTGTTGCCTACACAGTTGCCCTCGTAAAATTGGGCATAGCTGGTTCCGGCGAAGCCGGCGGTCAGCGCCGCGAGTGATAAAGCCAAAAGAAACTTCTTCATTGGATCCTCCATTACTGGATGAGGCTGGTTTTCGAGCGTGGTTCGCTCTGATTATCTAAAGACGATGGCAGCACCCATCCGTATTCATTCGACTCGATAGCCATTGTCACAGATCAATACGAATCCGGAAGGCAGCCGGATACAAACCGGCGCGCGGCCCAACAAAGCTGATGCCATCGGGGGCGAATCTCCGCTGAAATTGCTTCTATAAGGCGCCGGGGAGCAGGGCGCGCAGCCGAAACGCGCGGTCGGGCGCCGAGGTCTCATGCTTGAAAAAGACGTAGATCTCCTCGGCTTCAGCGGCCATCGAGGTGATGCGCTCGGCCCATAGCTTCAGCTTCGGACGGGACTGCATCGATGATGACACGCCGTTCTCACCCCCATCGAAACGGAGAACTTCTCGGGAAAAATGTCGATGGAAACACTCCGTCAGATTGAACCCACCCATCTGTTCTCGGTATAAAGGATCTGTGGCGAAGCTCAAAATTTCTGCGAAAAATGCATTGGCCGAACAGCTCGCCCAAGTTGCATCATGGCGGTTGAGTGAGGTCCGCAATCGCGTACTGAAGCCGAAGCCGGAGGAAAGGGTCGAGGCTTTGTACGTGATCAACGCCGGCGAGGCAGTGCCGAGCAAACAATTGGAAGAACGCTTAAACGCCTATGAATCAAACCCGTCGTTTGATTTGAAGAAGGTCCGTGAAGAAATCATTGCCTATTCGGTTGAACGAGCAGTGCTGATTTATTGTGGATTTTGGAATCAGGAAAAAATCCACTTTGTTGCGGATCATCAGGCACTCGCGGAATGTGCCGAGGTCGACTGGCGCCAGGAGCTCCGCCTGCTGTCCGATTACGCAGAAAAAATCGCTGCCGAAACAGACATCGCTGCTGAGCGGCGGCGTGAATTCAGCCGCGCGCTCGACCGGTTGATCGGTCCTGAGTTCGACCGACTCGACTTGCGTCTGGCTCGAATGGAAGGAACGCTCTTTGAAAATACGCACTCGCTCATCGCGATGGAGGCAGACCTCACTGAAAATACCCATTCAATCGTCCGGATGGAAGGAAACCTCACTGAAAATGCCCATTCAATCGTCCGGATGGAAGGAAACCTCACTGAAAATGCCCATTCAATCGTCCGGATGGAAGGAAACCTCACTGAAAATGCCCATTCAATCGTCCGGATAGAAGGAAACCTCACTGAAAATACCCGCTTGCTCGCGGAAAATACCCAGACCTTGAAGGGAAATTTGGACGCCGTCAAAAGGATAGATACCGAACACGGCGGTCTCCTCCGTCGGATCGCGCAAAAGTTGAACATCTAATAAGGGTGCTATCATGGCCGATCTCCCTTCTTTGAAGGCGGGTCACACCCGCATCACGGAACAAAACCTCGGCCAACTCACCATCAAGGGAGATGAACTCTACTGGAATAACGACCGCATCGTTGTCAAACGGATCGGGTTCTGGCAGTGGTTCAAGATTGCTCTGCTCGCTGTCCCTGGCATCATCGGTGGTGTCTTTGCCTTTTTCACCGCGGATTTGGATCGAGTCGAGAAGAATCTCTGCCTGATGGGAATTGCTCCCTTCATTGGACTCAGCTGCAAAAAGGCAGAAGTCCCCGGTTATCAGACTGCGCCTACAGTCAGACCTGAAAATCATGCCTTGCCACCGACGGCCCCGGTGCCGACCGCGAAGACCAAGAAATTCTCGACGGCCAACCTGTCGTAGGAACGTTTCTATAAGGCGCCGGGGAGCAGGGCGCGCAGCCGAAACGCGCGGTCGGGCGCCGAGGTCTCATGCTTGAAAAAGACGTAGATCTCCTCGGCTTCGGCGGCCATCGAGGTGATGCGATCCGCCCATAACTTCAATCCCGCCGCGTCGTAGTCCTCATGGCGCAAGCGCAGGTAGACGAACGATGCGGTGCGCTCGATAGGACTGGCGATAGTCGCGCTCTCCGCGATGCACAATGACGCGCCCCCCTCGCGCAGCGCCTGCAGGACCGAATCATCGAACCAGGATTTGTCGCGAAACTCGAAAGCCGGGCGCAAGCGGCCATGCAGCAGCGCTATGAAATCTCGCAGCAGGGGAACGTCGCGCTTGAAGTTGGGTGGTAACTGGAAGAGCACCGGACCGAGCCGCGAGCCCAGCGAGGATGCGACCTCGGCGAAGTGCGCGACCGGGTTGTCCACCTCCTTGAGCTTGGCAAAATGGGTGATGCGCTGGGGTGCCTTGAGCGCGAAGCGGAACTGCTCGGGGGTTTGCGCTGCCCACTTCTCGAGCATCGCGCGGCGCGGCATCGCGCGAAAGGTGTAGTTGATTTCGACGGCCGCCAGGCGCTGGGCATAGTGCGCGAGCATCTTGGAGCCGGCGAGTTTCTCCGGATAAAAACTGCCGAGCCATTCCTTATAGCTGAAGCCTGAAGTGCCGATGCGGATGGTGGCGCTCATTACATAGGCGACGGTAATCGGCACGCCGTCCACGGACAAGCCATGCCGTTGAATAACCGTCCGATTGCAAACCCTTGCCGTCCGATGCTCATTTGGTCTACACGAAGTAGCAACTCAGACGGGGTGTGGATACATTTGGGCTCAACTTAAAGGAAGTGCCGGTCCACTCAGCAATCTTTTGGGTTGCCGGATCTGATGGCAGTCTGACTGGGATACTTTTGCGAAGTTAAAAGAGGTGGAACATGGGGATCGGGGGAAGGGAATTCTGCCGGCGGTTCGGGATCGTTCGGTGGCTCGGCCTGCTGGGCCGCTTCAGTTTCGCGTTCGTGCTGATGGCCTGCGGAGGTTCCAGTTCGTCATCTTCAGGACAATCGACTAACCAGAAAATCTCTTCGACTGCGGAAGCCTACGTCGAGCAATTCTATCCGCTTTGGTTTACCTACTATCAGTCGCAGTACGCGACTACCAACGAACTGGTCGGCCCGACCAAAATCTCTCCGATCTACCAAATTGTGGTCGCGATCAACGTTGACACGCTCTACGCCAGCACCTTTGTCGATGTGACGGCGCAGCCGGTGGTTCTGACCATCCCGGCGACGACAGTGATCTACTCGCTGCTGACGCTCGACCCCTATGGCAACATTTTCCAGACCGCCATTCCGGATCAGACGCCCGGCACCTATGCGCTGACCGGACCCGGATTCAACGGGACCCTGCCGGCCGGCGTCTTGCCGATCGCGATGCCCTTGAAGTTCACGACCCTGATCCTCCGGATTGACAACTACAGCCCAACGGGAATGGACCAGAGTGCGGAAGCCGAAACGTTCCGCGATTCGCTGCTTCTTCAAACGCTCTCCGATTACCTGGCTGACCCTACCGGCGGCGCCACCCTGATCGTTCCCGAAGTCGTAACCTCGGTTCCGTTCAAGACCGCGGCCGATACCATGCTTACGGTCGAACCGATCACCTTCCTCCAGCAACTCCAGGTCGCAGTCGAGTCCACCAACACCCCGCCGCTGTCGCCGCAGCAGCAGACCTTAGCGAACACGTTCAACCAGTTGTTCGGCGACGGAACCTTCGACTCGGATTCTCAGTCGCGAGAGCAGGCTTTTTTTGTCGGCGCGCAGAATGGCTACCATGCAATCCTGAACGACTATCTGAACAACACCGGCTCGACCAACTGGATCCACTTCACCAACATCGGCGCATGGGGTTCCAATTTTCTCGATCAATCCGCGATAAGCGAGTACATCCAATACGGCAACGGCATAACCACGGCAGCGTATTATCACACGTTCCAGGATGGCACCGGTGCGGCACTGAACGGGAGTTCTTCGGGATATGTGCTGACCTTTCCCGCGGGACAGATTCCCGAGGCCGAGCGCTTCTGGTCAGTCACCGCATATACACCGGACTCGATCGAACTGATCGACAATTCCGCGGATAAATACGCGGTCGCGAGCTATACCCCCGGGCTGGTCACCAATCTGGACGGCTCAATCTCGATCTATATGGCGCAGCAGCTTCCCAATGGGGTTCCGGCAGCAAACTGGCTTCCGGTTCCGAACGGGCCGTTCAACATCATGCTGCGCGTTTATGGCCCCGAGGGCAGTGTCGCGGATAATACTTACGTCCCTCCGGCTGTGGTTAGTCAGTAGGCCAACAAGATCAGACATAAAGCGCGCCGGACCGCCTGAATTGAGGTCACGATCGAAGCGCGTCGCCGCCTATTCGATGGCGATGATGCGGTCGCCGGGTTTTTGGGCCGCGCTGCTAGTCCTGGCGATGCTCTTTTTGCTGGTGCCGTGGGCGCCGGCGATGCCGCAGCCGACGCTCGATTGGTCCTGGAACTACGTCCTGATGCGCGCGGCCGAAGCTGGTTCGCGGGTCCAGTTCGGCCCCGATATAGCCTTTGTATACGGACCCTTGGGATTCGCGCAGTTGTGGCTTTACACGCCGGCGGCCTATCCATGGGCGATTGCGATTCGCGCCCTGGTCCTGGTTCTGCTGGGTCTCTTCTACTTCAAAATTCTGCGCCCGGTCGGTTTCATTCTCGCAGCCCCACTCGCCGTCACCATCGTTGCCGCGGCGACCTATTCGATTGAGGCGGCGCTCGGCTCGGTTTCCGTAGTCGTCATATTGGTCCTTAGCGAGGCAGACGCCGGGTTAGCAGACTTTGCCGGCCTGGCGCTGATGTGCGGAATCGCCGGGCTGATGAAGTTTTCATATTTCATGGCGCTCGGGACGGTGTTCTCGATACTCACCCTGTATCGTGGATTTCGATGGCGCGAGTATCCGCTTCCCTTATTACTTTGGGCTTTGGTTTGGTTGCTCGGATATGTCCTGAGCGGACAGTACCTGAGCTCATTTCCGGAATTCATCCGCAGCTCGATGAGTGTGGCCACCGGGTATGGGGAGGCGATGCAGACCTTCGGCCCACCGCTCGAAACCCTTAGATTCTGCTCAATCGCCGGGGCGCTCCTGGTGATCTTCGGCGTGCATGCCTATCGGCGAGCCGGCAGTTGGGCGATTTTCCCGGTCGGCGCATTGACGCTGATGGTGCTGGTGATCTTCAAGGAAGGATTTGTTCATCACGACCCAGGCCATCAACGCGCAGCCCTGCCATTGCTGTTTACGACCACCGCGCTCTGCGTTGCATGGATGTCGCGGCGAGGTCTCGACCGCGCCGGACTAGGTCTCTTTGTGGTCAGCGCGGGGATCTTCTTTTTCACCCTCGATCCGGGTTCCTGGCGCGTGTCCGCCCTCGCGCATCGAAACCTCCGAGCGCTTGGGAGCCTGGCGGAAAACGGGACTCGCAGGTAACTGAACACCCTCCTCTTCCGGTGACTATGCCGATGCAGCTTGCCCTAGACCGCCGCCACGCAATCCACCTCGATGTCGAAGCCGCCATACCAGGCTGGGACATTGATGAAGATCCGTGCAGGAGGGTCTTTGGGGAAGTAACGCCGATAAACCTCGTTGACGGGGGGGAACATGTCGACGGAAGTGACATACACATTCACCTTGAGCACGTTGTCGAGGGATGAGCCGGCCGTCTCGACGCAGAGCTTCATCTGCTCCAGCACGAGTTCGGTCTGGCGCTCGATGGCTCCTTTGAAGATCTCCCCCGTCTTAGGGTCGAAAGGAGGTGCGCCCGACACGTAAATCATGTCGCCGTGCTTGGTCACCATCGAGGCCGGCGCCTTATACTTGTCCAGGAACGTCGCCAGGGGTTCAACGCGGATTATCTCTCGTTTCATAGCGGTCTCTCGTCTTGCGTTAAGATAGTTTGCGCACGGGTCTGAAGCCCGCGCGAATTTCTTCTGAAAAGAGCTTCGGCTGCTCCCAGGCGGCGAAGTGTCCGCCCTTTGGTAAGCGGTTGTAGTGGATCAGTTTGGGATACGCCCGCTCTGCCCAGCTCCGCGGGGCTGGATAGAGTTCGTCGGGGAAGACGCTTACCGCGGTCGGGACCACGACGCCCTTGACGGCGAAGAACGACGCGCCCTTGTTCTCCCAGTACAGACGGGCGCCCGAGAGTGCGGTATTCGTCAACCAGGTCAGGGTGATGTTGTCGAGGACGTCGTCTCGGGTGAGGCCTTCGCTCCCCCCGGCAAAAACACGCGCGATCATCTCGTAACTGCGTGCGTCATGATCAAGGAAGTAGGCGGCGAGACCGACAGGTGAGTCCGCTATTCCGTACAGCGTCTGCGGTCTCAACCCCATCTGAAAGCCATAGCCGATGCCCTTTGCATAGACGAAGCTCAGCCGCTCGTAAGCGAGCTTCTCGTCGGCCGAGAGATTCGCCGGCGCCGGTGCGCCGGAAAAGGCCAGCTTGTCGATGTCGAGTGGAATCACGTTCGCCATGTTGGTGTGGATGCCCATCAATTCCGGCGGCGCCTGGACACCCATAAGCTCGGTGATGATGGCGCCCCAGTCGCCACCCTGCGCGACGAATTTCGTGTATCCGAGGCGCTTCATCAGCACGGTCCAGGCACGCGCAATGTGAGCGGGGTCCCACCCCGTTGTGATCGGCCTTGCGGAAAAACCGTAGCCGGGCATCGACGGAATCACCACATCGAACGCATCGGATGCATTTCCGCCGTGTCCGGTGGGATTGGTCAGCGGGTCGATGATCTTGAGCTGTTCGGTGATCGAGCCCGGCCATCCATGCGTGACGATGAGCGGCAACGCATGGTCATGCTTCGAGCGGACGTGAATGAAATGAATGTCCAACCCATCGATCCCGGTGATGAACTGCGGCAAGGCATTCAGTCTTGCCTCGCACTTGCGCCAGTCGTATTCGGTGCCCCAATAGCGCGCGAGCGCCTGGATCGTCTCGAGTTGTATTCCTTGGGATGCATCTGTAACCGTTTCGCGTTCCGGCCACTTGGTTGCGTTGATGCGCCTGCGCAATTCGGTAAGTTCCGCTTCCGGAATATTCACATGGAAGGGACGCATCGCATTCTTGTCAGCTGCTTGCTCGCCGCCAGCACTGGTTGGGGTCATGGCGTTCTCCTGTGAGTACTTATGAATCTGAGCCTTCTGTCTAAACGGCGCTTTGGCCGCCGTCCACGTCGATCGCCTGACCATTCACGTACGAGGCGAGATCCGACAGAAGGAACATAGCGACTCGAGCGATCTCTTCGGGCTCGGCCAGACGTCCCAGCGGTATGTTTATGGCAAGAGGATGTGTGTCCTTACCGTCTTTGCCTTTCGTGATGCCCGCCTGCGCCATCGGTGTCCGCGTGATCGATGGGTTGATGGTATTCACCCGGATGCCGAATGGCCCAAGCTCGACCGCCGCGGCGCGCGCGAGCGATACGACGCCGCCCTTGCTGGCGCTGTAGACCGAGGTTCCCGGCTGCGCGATCTCCGCGAGGATCGAGCCGTTGAACAAGATCGCGCCGTTTCCTTGGGCCTTCATTTGGGCCGCCTCGGCCTTGAGGCAGAAGAACGAAGCCTTCAGGTTGGTCGCGATCACCGTATCCCAAGCCGCTTCGTCAACGGCATCTATTAACAGTCCGCCGCCGCTGACCCCTGCGTTATTGAAAGCGCAGTCGAGGCGTCCCCAAGTCGAGACGACTTGTGCGATCGCGGCTGAGGCGGCCCCGGCCGCAGTCACATCGCTCTGGATAAAGATCGCCTCCCCGCCACCAGCGGCGATCTCCGCCACTACCGCCTCGCCGTCCGCGGCATTGCGGCCGGTGATCGCGACTTTGGCGCCTTCCTGCGCGAAAAGGATGGCGCTAGCCCGCCCAATCCCGGAATTTCCACCCGTAACGAGCGCGATCTTGGTGTCGAGCATTCTCTTCATCGGCGCTTCTCCTGCAGGGCAATTAGGCCATCACTCTCAAGGGGCCGGATGCTACTGTCTTCGCTCTTTTCCAGAATTTCTTCTTTTTGATTTTCGTAGATCGAACGGCTTTGAGGCAACCGACTAGGAGGCAACCGGGACATACGGGAAAATCTTCGAGGGCTTCGACGAGACCGACTCCCTGCCCATACCGAGACCAACGGGAGTGTTTGAAGCGATCGAGAACATCACGTCAGACGCGTTGTCGGTTAACGAGCGGCCGTTCCACTCGGCGAAACCAAACGCCGCCGGTGTGCCGACCGTGTACGGCAGCAGGTTTGGAAGGAACCGGTGTGCGACCTTTTCCCCATATGCTCGCGGGTCGTCCGCGGTTCCATTGGCGCCGACGACGCCGGCGATCGACTTGGTGAACAGCGCGCCGTAAGTTTCGAAATCGTCAGCGGGACGTCCCGCATTGAGGCGGTTGCCGAGGTCCTCATTGTGCCGTGTGAACAGCGGGTGAATCATCGGGAGGCCGCACCGGTTGATCTGACGCCATCCTCCGGCGTCGGTCGCGAGGCTCGCCAGGGCCCAGACGCGGATGCGATGGTTGTGGCCTGCGTCGGGGAGCAGTTCCTTATCCGGCACTTCCAGCACCATCGAGTACACCGTCTGCCCCGCAAAGGCGTTTTTGGCGTGCGCCGGATCCCACGTCGACAGATCCACGATGGTGCCGTCCTGGAACGCATGCCCTACTGCGCGGGCCACATCCGGCTCGATCCAAAATGGATCGCCGGCTTTGCCCGCCCAGATACGCACGCCCGCTGAAGTAGTGACTGCCTCGCCGGTGGCGCCTTGCGCAACCACAGTACCGGCCGCGTTCAGTTCGGCAGCGTCGGCGCCCGTGATACGCCGCAGTACAAAGCGCTGCTTCCCCGCGAGGTCGCGTTGGTCGAAAGTAATCCGATAAGTCAGCTCTTCGATGGCGTCGTCGTTGAGGTCGATCTTGAACTCGTAACGCCCTTCCGGATGGTAGCCGGGTATCGGGATGTCGCCCGCGATCGAGGGGCACACATTAATCACAAACGCCGTACCTGTTTCTCCGCGGAAAACATAGAGATCCGTGATATCGAGCCGGACATCCTTGCGAGCAATTGGTGAGTCTAGATGGTGGGACATTGGGGCTCTCCTATCATGCGATGGGTATCTATTGACGCAGTGGTCTGAAGCCCGCACGAACCTCTTGCGAAAAAAGTTGCGGCTGTTCCCACGCCGCATAGTGCCCGCCCTGGGCAGCCTGGTGGTAGTAGATGAGTTGGTGAAATGCGCGCTCCGCCCAACTCCGCGGGGCTTGATAGTTCTCACCAGGAAAGACGCTCACCGCAGCCGGAATGGAGACGTCAGCAGCGTTGTACAGGTTGATGTGACTTTCCCAATAGAAGCGCGCCGCAGAAACGGCTGTGTTGGTTAACCAGTAAAGCGTGAAGTCGTCGAGCACGTCGTCGCGGGTCAGGTCGCCCGCGGGGTGTCCGTTGACGGTGCGCCCGAGCACGGCCGAGGTAATCGCTGCCGCCGGCTGGCCATAACCGTCACCGTGATCAAAGAGCCACGCGGCAAGGCCGACCGGCGAATCCGCCAATCCATCCAGCGTTTGTGGGCGCGTTCCCATCATCTGTGCATAAGCGCGTCGCTTCGCAAATAAGATGGTCAACTGTTCGTACGCGCGTCGTTCGTCGGGCGATAAGCTGGAGGGCGGCGGATCGCTGCACTGGAGCGCCTTCGCAATGTCGGCCGGAATGGTACCGGGAAAGTTGGTGTGAATGCCCAGCAAGCCCGGAATCGCCTGTTTGGCCATCGCTGTGCAAACGCCCGCGCCCAAATCACCGCCCTGGGCCACAAATTGTGTGTAGCCGAGGCGCTTCATCAGCACGATCCACGCACATGCGGTGCGCTCGGGACCCCAGCCGGTAGAGGTAGGCCTGGCGGAGAACCCGAAGCCCGGTAGCGACGGGATCACCGGATGGAAAGCGTCCGCTGCATTCGCGCCATGTGCCGTGGGATTGCTGAGTGGATCGATGATCTTGAGCAGCTCGATGACCGAACCCGGCCACCCGTGGGTGACGATGAGCGGCAACGCATTTTCATATTTCGAACGCACATGAATGAAATGAATGTCCAGCCCCTCGATCTCGGTCATGAAATTGGGCAAGGAGTTTAGTCTCGCCTCGCACTTGGACCAGTCGTAATCGGTCGCCCAATAGCGCGCGAGCTCCTGCATCGTGGCCAACTGCACGCCTTGCGATTCATCCGCGACCGTTTCCCGGTCAGGCCACTCCGTCGCATCGATGCGGCTGCGCAAGTTGGCAATTTTGGCTTCCGGAACATTTATCTCAAACGGACGGAGAGCGGTCTTATCACCGCTCGTCGGTTGTGCAACTTGATCCATACGGGATTTCCTTTTTGACCTTTTAATCCCAACTGGTTCGTTACATCGAAGGGCTTTGCTTTCGCAAGATGGGACCAGTTTTCCCTCCGGCGAGCAGGCAACGCCTTTAGGCTTTCAACTCGCCTCGGATGTTGGGACCGCCCATTACCCCGTCGTGACGATTTCGCGCTACAAACGTTGCGCCCATCGAATCCATCCCAGGAAGCATCGCAATGAATTGGAAAGAACATTATCAAGCGCGCCGGATCTCGACCGAGGAAGCCGCGGCGCTGGTCAAGCCCGGGATGCGAGTGCATTTTCCACTCGCCAGCGGCACCACCATGCAACGCGCGCTGGGCGCCTATACGGAGAAAATCGGCGGGCAGATTGATCTGCGGCTCTCATCGCCACTGGTCGATCCCGGATGGTTCAGCCGCGACCTCAGCGCCATCTTTCGTGTCGAGTTCGAGTTGTTCATCGGCAATCTTGGGCGCCCCACCCATGACGCGAGGCGTGGGGCATATCTCCCCAACCTGCTGTCGAGCAACTTCAAGGCGCATGATGAACGCCCCGCCGAAGACAAGCCCATCGACATCACCTTCGTTAACATCACTCCGCCTAATGCACAGGGTTACGTCAGCTTCGGACCGCATCAGTGGAATAAGCGGATGTATGTCCGCCGCGCGCGGATGGCGGTGGCCGAGGTCGACGCGACCCTGACCCGCACTCATGGCGACGTCTACATGCACGTGAGCGAGTTTGCCTACTTTGTCGATGGGACTCCTCCGCCGCCCGATCTCGCCGCGATGGATCGTGAGCTGGCGAAGATGGACGACGCCAAGCGCGCGGGGGTCAAGCAGGTCATCGAGGAAGTTGGCGTCGAGCGGATCGCCCCTATCATCCAGTACCTGGCGCGAATGTCGGTACCGGACCTGCGCGTGCTGATGGGGGTCAGCGACCCGCCCGAGGAGTATCGCACGATTGCCGGCTACCTGAGCGAGGTAGTGGAGGACGGGGCGACCATCCAGATTGGGGTGGGCGACCCGTCATCGCAGATGCCGCGGATGGGCGCCTTCAATCGAAAGGTGGACCTCGGGCTGCATACCGAGATGGTGGCGCCCGGGATCGCGAAGCTGGTCGATGCGGGAATTATCAATGGGCGGCGCAAGAGCATCCATCGCGGGAAAGCGATCGCGAACGCATGGTCAGGGTCGGACCCGGCGGATTTGGAAATTATCAACGATAATCCGGCGTTTGAAATCTACGATCCGGAATATGTTCTTGACATTTCCGTAATACGCTCCAATCACAAGCAGACCTCGATTAATAACGCGCTTAGCATAGATTTGACGGGCCAAATCAACTCCGAGACAGTCACGGGCGGCCGTATGATAAATGGCACTGGCGGGCAGCCGGAGACACATATTGGAGCATTTCTCAGCAAGGGCGGACGTGCCATAACGTTACTACAATCGACTGCGCTCAACGGCGCCGTATCGCGCATCGTGCCTCAACTAGAAGCGGGCGCATTGATAACAGTCCCGCGCTACTTTGCCGATACCGTGATAACCGAATACGGCATCGCGAGGCTGATCGGCAAGAATCATCGGGAGCGCGCGGCGGAATTGGTGGCGATCGCGCACCCTGATCATCGCGCGGAATTGCAAGCCGAAGCGAAGCGTCTGTTCGGATAACGGAGCAATAAGCCTAAAAGATACCTCACGCTAGCTATGGCAACGATTGTCTCATTATGGTACACATATGCAGACCTAGACACTGTTGGTGAGGGCATGCGGCGGGGGCGCTGCGAGGTGGCGGGAGTGATGTGGTCGGGTTTTGATTGCTGATGACTGGGGTAGGAATACCAAAAGGAACCATCGAATATGGCCGCTGCGCCCAAAGTTTTAACCGTCAACGAATTAGCGGATTATCTCCGCGTCCATCGGTCGACCATTTACCGCCTTTTGAAGAAAGGTCAGCTGCCCGGCTTCAAAATCGGCAGCGACTGGCGCTTCAACGTCGAGGTCATCGACGAATGGCGGCTTAAGCAGGGTGCCGGCCTGCTTGACGAAGCAGTGGTGGAAGAGGTCGCCCCCACTCACCACGCGAGGCGGTAATCCTGGGTTCATGTTCCGGTCACATGGGATGAGCGAGTTGGCGCGGGCCTCGATCGGCGCGTAAAATGGCTCGGCGATGCCGACAGACGTCTCCCATAAGACCCGGTTTTTCACCGAATCAGTTATCCGCGAAATGACCCGCCGCGCGTTGCGGGTCAGCGCGGTCAACCTCGCCCAGGGATTTCCCGACTTCCCCGCGCCAGCCGAGCTCAAGGAAGCCGCCAAGCGCGCCATCGATGAGGACTACAACCAGTACGCCATCACCCATGGCTCGCCCAACTTTCGCGCCGCCATCGCGGCCAAGGTTCGCAGCTACAATAAAATCGATTGCGACGCCGATAAAAATGTCACGGTGACCTGCGGCGCCACCGAGGCAATGATCGCGACCATGCTCGCGGTCATAAATCCGGGTGACGAGGTGATCATCTTCGAGCCGTTCTATGAAAACTACGGCCCCGATGTAACCCTGTCCGGCGCGACCGCGCGCTTCGTGACTCTGCGCGATCCCGATTTCTCGATCGATCGCAAGGAACTCGAGGCCGCGTTCAACCGGCGCACCAAGGCCATCATCATCAATACGCCGCATAACCCGACCGGCAAGGTTTTCTCGCGGGCCGAGCTCGAGCTGATCGCCGAGTTATGTCAAAGACACGACACTTTGGCGATCACCGACGAAATCTACGAGCACATCATTTATGGTGATGCGCGCCATCTCTCGATCGCGAGCCTGCCGCGGATGGCTGATCGCACGGTCACCATCAGCGGGCTGTCGAAGACCTACTCCATCACCGGATGGCGACTGGCCTACACCGTCGCATGCGAGCGGCTGACCTCGGCGATACGCAAGGTGCACGATTTCCTGACCGTGGGCGCGCCCCATCCGCTGCAGGAGGCCGGCGCCGGGGCGCTCAAGCTGCCGCCCAAGTTCTATGCCGACCTCGCCGCGATGTATGAGCGCAAGCGCGCGACGCTGCTGGGCGCGCTCAGCGCCGCGGGCCTCAAATGCCGATCGCCGCAGGGCGCCTACTACATCATCGCGGACATCGGTCATTTGGGTTTCAGCGATGATTTCGCGGCGGCGGATTTCCTGCTCGATGAGGTCGGCGTCGCGGCGGTGCCGGGATCGAGTTTCTATCGGCATCCGGAATTGGGGAAGCGCAAAATTCGCTTCACCTTTTCCAAGAGCGATGAGACGCTCGCGAAAGCCGCCGAATGTTTGTCGAAGTTGAACGAGCGGCTGCGCAGCCGCCGCGCCGCCTCAGCGCGGAGTTAGCAGACCTAACCCCTAACCCCTTCCCTTGAGGGATGGGGAACCAGTTTTTCTGCTCCCCTTCCCTAAAGGGAAGGGGCCGGGGGTTAGGTCGCTTTGCCGCCCCGGATCGCCCGGATCCTCGGCCTCTCGATGCCACCGGAAAGATACACCAGCACAGTCCAGATGCTGCGCGAGAGCGGATAGCAAATCAGGATGCTCGCCACCGCGACCGCCCCCACGATCGCGACCTGAATTGGATCGGAAAGATGGGTGGTGAAATCGAGGATGAACCATGCGATGAGAAACGCGACCGTCGCGACCGCATAGTCGACGTACATCGCACCGAGCGATTCGCCCGGATCTTTCCAGAAGATGACGTGGCAACTCGGGCAACTGCGATTCATCCGAAAATGACTCTCGAAGATATCACCGCGACCGCACACCGGGCATTTGCGCGCGAGCGCCCGCCGGAAGAGCATCGAGTTGGACGGGGCAGCCATCGATGACATTGTATCGCGCCGCCTCGATTTCGAGAATTGCGCCACCTCCGAAAACATAACCATCGAAGACTCGGATGACGTCGTCCGCGGCTCCATGCGATGCGTCATTTGTCGAGGCCGACCTTTCTCATCAACTCGATAAAGCGCGGCTGGCGGCGCAGCGGATCGAAGATGTTGTCGACCTTGAGCAGGGCTATCCACTGCGAGCGTACCTGGTAGGACTTCTCCAACCCTTTCAATGCCCGTGGCTGGTCGCCCAGACCGAGGTAGATTAGCGCCGGGCAGAACGGTGATACGTAGCGGCGCGAGGCCATCTTATTGAGCTCTGCAAGTGCGGCTTGCGCCTTGGCGCGGTCGCCGGATTTTGCATAGGCATAACCAAGAAAGCCGAGGACGAAGGGCGGCGCATCCATCGCCGTGGCCTTCTGCAGTTCCACCATCGCATCGTTGAACTTGCCGGCCTCGAGGTCGGCCCAGCCCAGCCCCCACTGCGGTAAAAAGAAGTTCGGATCCAATTCCAAAGCTTTGCGAAACTGCTCCCTGGCGGCGTCGAACTTTGCCTGATAGGCGAGCGGAATTCCCACGTCAAAAGTGATCCCGGCGGATAACGGGTCGAGCTCGCTCGCACGCCTCATCTCCGCATCGGCCTCATCCAGACGACCGAGCCAGGTCAGAAGATAGCCGTACTCATCATGCGCAAAGGCGTAGTTCGGATCGAGTTCGATCGCGCGCCGAAACTCGCGCTCGCTGCCAGTCCAATCGAAATCGTATTCCCAGTTGATGAAGGCCAGCGAGGCGTGAGCTTCCGCCAGAGTATCGTCCAACTGCAACGCCTTCTCGGCCGCCGCCTTCGCCTGCGGCATCACTTCCGTAGGCGGAAAATACCAATCCTCGCCGTAGGTATAGGCATCGGCCAAACCGGTGTACGGCAATGCGAAATTCGGATCTATTTTGATTGCCTGCTGGAATTGTTCGATCGCTTTCCTGACCCGCTCTTCGGTGTAGCTGGTAAGGAAGTAGCGCCCCTTCAAATATGCGTCGTGCGCCGCAGGGTTGACCGGATGCACATTGCCGAAGCGCGCCTGCTCCTTCGGGGTCAGCTGGACGTTGACCTCTTTCGCGATCGCTTCCGCGATTTCATCCTGCATCGCCAGCACGTCTTTGGAATCGCGCTCGTAGCTCTTCGCCCATAGATGCTCGTCGTCTGTCGCATCGATGAGCTGCGCGCTGACGCGCACCTTGTCACCGACCCGCACCACCGAACCTTCCACTACCGCATCGACGTTGAGCGCCTTGGCGATTTGCGGCGTCGATGGCCGATGCGCGCCCTTGAACTGCATCACCGAGCCGCGCGAGATCACGCGCAACTCACTGATAGTGGCGAGGTCGGTGGTCAGTTCATCGGTGAGGCCATCGCTGAAATATTCCTGGTTCGGATCGCCCGAGAAATTATCCAGCGGCAGGACCGCGATCGATCGGATGACTCGCGGTGGCGATGGTTGCTGAGCAACGGGAGTCGGCGTCGATAATCTCGAGCGCACGAACAACATGATCGCGAGCGCCGCGAGGAGCGCCCCGGCTGCGCCTGCGATGAGCGCCTTGCGGGGTCCTTGCCTGCGCAGCTTTGCCGTATGCGCGACCAGATCGCTCGCGAACACCTGGTACACATGGATCGGGCGGGCGACGTTCTTGAGCCGCTTCTCGCCGAGATCCCTCACCTGGAGCGCGGGCTTGTTGCGGATGTCGTCGTAAACCCGCTCGGAAATGCAGACCTCGCCAGGGGCAGCGATCGCATTGAGCCGCGCCGCGATATTGACTCCATCGCCGAGCACGGTGTTGTCGGTGAAAACCACGTCGCCGACATGAATCCCGATGCGCAGACGCAGATCCGGATTTTCGACCAGGGTTGCCTGCAACTCGGAGGCGCAATTGACCGCATCCACCGCGCTGTGAAAGCTCGACAGGGTGCCGTCGCCGATCTCGCCGATCAGGCGGCCATTGAAACGCGGCAGCACGGCGTGCAGGTGCGCACGATGCTCGCGCACCGCACGCAAACCCTCGCCCTCATCGCGGCCCATGATCGCGGTATAACCCACGATGTCGCTGAACATGATGGCGGCTAGCTCGCGGGTCGAAGCAGCGCCCGTTTCGGATATCGGCAAGCGGGATCCCCCGATTCGAATATACCGTCGTGAAATCAGTAACGCGACGCCGATTGGTGGGCATCGCCTCATCAAGCAAGCGCAATCCGAGGGGGAAATCAGGTAGCCACGAGACCGGCAACGATGCTGGGCCCCCTCCTTGTGGGGGGATTCGTGAATCGCCCGCAACGATGCTGGCGTGCGGAAAAGCCCTCGCGCTTGAGGTGTCGCTGCGGGGCGTTCGCGAACGCCCCCTACGATTCGGAGGCGATTGCCGGTTCCCGAAAATTGGTGGCGAGCGGAACGCCTCCTACGGTTTCGAGTTGTGCTGACACCTTCCGCAAGCGGGCGAGTTTCTGCAGATGCCAACCCTCGTCGGCAATCCGCGATGGTAAAACTGGTAGGAGGCGATTGCCGGTTCCCGAAAATTGGTGGCGAGCGGAACGCCTCCTACGGTTTCGAGGTTGTGCTGACACCGTCCGCAAGCGGGCGAGTTTCTGCAGATGCCAACCCTCGTCGGCAATCCGCGATGGTAAAACTGGTAGGGGGCGATTGCCGGTTCCCGAAAATTGGTGGCGAGCGGAACGCCTCCTACGGTTTCGAGGTTGTGCTGACACCTTCCGCAAGCGGGCGAGTTTCTGCAGATGCCAACCCTCGTCGGCAATCCGCGATGGTAAAACTGGTAGGGGGCGTTCGCGAACGCCCCGTTAGAATCCTCAGATAGCTTTGGTCCTCATTGCTATCGCTGGATTCTCGGGATCCTCCGATGCGTACAAATTGTCACGAAATATAGACCCTTGGACGATAGTGAAGGCCGGGCAACCGAAGGTTGCGTCGTCGAGTGAAGGTCGGGCGCACGTGGTTAATATCGGTGGAACACGGCCTTGATCGTCGAGAAGGTCCGCTGTCGCGGATGCAGATTCTAACGGGGCGTTCGCGAACGCCCCCTACGGTTCGGAGGCGATTGCCGGTTCCCGAAAATTGGTGGCGAGCGGAACGCCTCCTACGGTTTCGAGGTTGCGCTGACACCGTCCGCAAGCGGGCGAGTTTCTGCAGATGCCAACCCTCGTCGGCAATCCGCGATGGTAAAACTGGTAGGGGGCGATTGCCGGTTCCCGAAAATTGGTGGCGAGCGGAACGCCTCCTACGGTTTCGAGGTTGTGCTGACACCTTCCGCGGGCGAGTTTCCGCAGATGCCAACCCTCGTCGGCAATCCGCGATGGTAAAACTGGTAGGGGGCGTTCGCCGGTTCCCGAAAATTGGTGGCGAGCGGAACGCCCCCTGCGGTTTCGAGGTTGTGCTGACACCGTCCGCGCCGGGCGAGTTTCCGCAGATGCCAACCCTCTTCGGCAATCCGCGATGGTGAAACTGGTAGGGGGCGTTCGCGAACGCCCCGTTAGAATCCTCAGATGGCTTTGGTCCTCATTGCTATCGCTGGATTCTCGGGATCCTCCGATGCGTACAAATTGTCACGAAGTACAGGCTTCTCGACGAATGGTCAAGGCCGCGCAACCGAAGGTTGTGTCGTCGAGGGAAGGCCCGGCGCAGGTGGTTAATATCGGTGGAACACGGCCTTGATCATCGAGAAGGTCCGCTTCGCGGATGGGAGCAGGTTCGCTGCGCGGATGCAGATTCTAACGGGGCGTTCGCGAACGCCCCCTACCAGTTTTACCATCGCGGATTGCCGACGAGCGTTGGCATCTGCAAGAAACGTTTCCGAAAGAGATGACCAGCCCCTAACGCCCCCTACGAAGAACGGACCGAAGCGTATCGTTAGCTACTCCGGCTTCGAGGGCTCCCGATGCGGTGCTTCCCCCGGCATCGGCTCATGCCCACTCGACTCCGTGCCATTCGAGGATGCATCTTCCACTGCGCCCGCATTCGCGCGACGTGCCCATGGCGGTCGGCGGCGGCCACGGCGCGCGCGGCGGTGGCGCGGTCGCGGAGCATCGCCGGTGGGACCGATGGGGCGTTGTTCCAGGTACGCCTCCGGATCGGAGAGGAAGCGGGCGAGCATCGAGGAATCGGCGCCGTAGGTCGGAGCGACCAGGTCGAAGAGGCGGCGTGCGTTCTCGAGATACGGACGCCGCATCAGCTTGCGCGTGCGGCGCGAGGGCCTCATCAGATGAGGGAACGCCTCGATGATGAGGCGCATGAAATCGGTATCGGCGCGCGCGAAGCCGCGGCGGCGAAGCTCGCCGACCAGATCGAACTGCGTGCCGCTGCGCAGCGCACTCAGTTGCGGCGGGATGTACTGATCGGGCTTGCCGGCAGTCATCAGGTCGAGGAACATCGCCGCCAGCACCACCTCATGCGGCGGCGAGGCGCCGGTCGAGATGGTCTCGCCGAGCGCGGCGAGGTTACGCACCGTACGCGCTTCCTTAAGCGGACCTGCTTCGGCCTTCAGATGCGCCGACAGCCATGGCATCAGCTGCTCGAGGAGCCCAAGTTCCTCCATCAGCACCAACGCCCGGGCGGCGCCAGTCTGCCCGATAGTGCGATAGGTTTCCTCGACCAGGCGCGGCACCGAGGCCTTTTGCAAATCGGTTCGATGCTGTTCCATTGCCGAGAGAGTCGCGGGCTCGATCTCAAAACCTAGCTTGGCGGCAAAGCGCACCGCACGCAGCATGCGGACCGGATCCTCGCGCATCCGCAGCTCGGGATCGCCGATGGTGCGGATGAGGCGCGCGCGCAGGTCCGCGACCCCACCCGCATAGTCGATGACGCGGAAGGTCTGCGGATCATAAAAGAGCGAGTTGACGGTGAAGTCGCGCCGAAACGCGTCCTCCTCGGGCGTGCCGAAGGTGTTGTCATGACGGATCAGCGGGTCATCGACGGTGACACCCTCGGCCTGTTTGCGAAAGGTCGCGACCTCGATGTTCTTGGGCCCGAAAAAGACGTGCACCAGGCGAAAGCGCCGCCCGATGAGGCGCGAGTTGCGGAACAGGTCGCGCACCTGCTGCGGATGCGCATCGGTGGCGACATCGAAATCCTTGGGACGGCGCCCCAGCATCAGGTCGCGCACGCTGCCGCCGACGAGGTACGCGAGCTGGCCCGCTCTGACCAGCCGATAGAGCACCTTCAGCACGTCGGGATCGATATCGCGACGCGAAATGGGATGCTCGGCCCGTTCGAGTATATGAGGTTCCAATCGCTGTTTTTGGGGCGCGTGGTTTGGAGGCCGTCGCGCCTGCCAAAAACTAGCACGCCGCGCGCAGGCATTCATCGCACCCCTAATGTGCGATTGTCGAGGGGCGCCTCGCGCCGAAGATCAAGAGATCGCCGGTCTTACCTTTACGATGCGATGAGATAAGATGATTGGTGCTGCGGGTTTCATCCCGCCGCATAAACGGAACCCACTACCACTCACCAAATCGAGGTTACCCGGATGGATCCTTTCGTTTCAGACGTCAAGAAAATTCGCGAGCGCGCCAAAAAGCAAATCGAGACCGGCGCCGTGACGGCCGGCTATCAAGGCGACGCCGAGCAGGTCTGCAAAGTGCTCAACGAGGCGCTCGCGACCGAACTGGTGTGCGTGCTGCGCTACAAGGCGCATTACTACGCCGCGACCGGCATCAACTCCGAGGGCGTCAAGGCGGAGTTTTTGCAGCATGCGAATGACGAGCAGGGCCATGCCGACCAGCTGTCGGAACGCATCACGCAGCTCAACGGCACTCCGAATCTCAATCCGGAGGGCCTCGCGACCCGGAGCCATTCGCAATATGAGACGAGCGACGATTTGGCGACCATGATCAAGGAAGACCTGGTGGCCGAGCGCATCGCAATCGACACCTACGCGGAAATCGTGCGATGGCTGGGTGAAAAAGATCCGACCTCGCGGCGTATAATGGAGAGCCTGCTGGAGAAGGAAGAGGAACACGCCAACGACATGAACGACCTGCTCAAGCGCTTCGGCAAGTAGTCCGTCAACCATAGTGAAAGAGGGCCGGGGATATCAGGGTAGCGACTCCCTCACCCCGGCCCTCTTTTTCGCTCGGACTGAAGCTTGACATTATCGCCCCGAGACCGCATTTTTGCGGTGACTTTAGGTGGCCACATCAGGCCCCGATGCTAACCCTGAGTGCGGGGTAAAGATGCGTCCGAAACAACTGACGCGAATTCTGATTGTCGCCGCTCTGGGCGTCGTGGTATCGGGGCCGGCGCGCGCGCAAACCCCGTCCGAAAACGCCGCTCCCGCTCTCGGCACAAACGCCGGCGGAAGGATGGCCGATCCCGAGCCATCCAATCAGGCGGGATTTCCACATGACCTGTATCGATGGGTATTGCCCGAGAACAACCTGGAGCGTCCGCCCGCCAAGATCGCGCTCGGGCGCGCCTTGTTCTTCGATCGGCGCCTCTCCGCGGACGACCAGGAAAGCTGCTCGACCTGCCACGATCCTGAAAAAGGATTCACCGATCAGCTACCCACCTCGATGGGAATTCATAACCAGTTCGGCAAGCGCAATGCGCCGACCATCGTCAATGCCAACTTCAACATTCTGCAGTTCTGGGACGGACGCGAACCGACCCTCGAGGAGCAGGCCAAGCGCCCGATTCTAAATCCAATCGAGATGGGGATGCCCGATGAAAAAACGGTGGTCGATAAGCTAAACGCTGCGCCCGAGTATCAGAAGGCGTTCATGGAGGTCTTTGGGCATCCGCCGAACTACGAGGACATGGTGAAGGCGATCGCATCGTTCGAGCGGACACAGGTCGCCTTCGATGCGCCCTTCGACAAGTTCATGACCGGCGATCCCAAGACTCTCGATGATCAACAAAAGCGCGGGTGGTCGATCTTCAACGGCAAGGGCCGCTGCATGTCATGTCACGGGGTCAATCCTGTCCAGCCGATGTTCAGCGACAACCGCTTCCATAACATCGGCGTGTCGGCGCACAACAAGGATTTCGTCGGGCTCGCGCGCAAGGGGCTGGCCATCATCGCGCACGGCGGCAACGCCAACGAGGAGATCGACAAGCTCGCGATTCAGACCGACATGAGTGAGCTCGGCCGCTTCCTCGTCACCAAGCAGCCGCATGATATCGGCGCGTTTCGTACGATGGGACTGCGCAATCTGCTGGTCACCGAGCCGTACTTCCACGACGGTTCACAGGCGACGCTGTGGGACACCATCGATCACTACAACAAGGGCGGCATGCAGAATCCGTATCTCGACGGTGGCATCGTCCCACTCGGATTGTCGGAGCAGGAGATCGATGATCTGGTCGCGTTCCTGAAATCGCTCACCAGCCCGCGCTACGCGGATGCGGCCGAGCACGAGTATGCGGCGCAGCTCGCGCGCTCGAAGACGGATCGCCCGCAGCGCGACGTCGACGCGGCGATGGGTCTCAAGGGACGCAACGATCCGAATCTGTCCGGTCCGTTTGGCGATATCGGCCCCGCACAGGATGAGATGCAGGAAAACCCGGCGCTGCTCGGCGGCTACTGAGAAAAACCGAAACGAGGTTCGCCTGATGGCGGTTCGACATAAGAGCGTTGAAACGAAGTACCTCGAGGAGCGTGACCGCGTGCTGCGCGGACTGCGCGGCCTCGACCGTCGCGGCTTCCTCAAAGTGCTCGGCGCCACGATGGGCGCGGTCGCCGCCAAAGGTTTGATGCCGCCGCATTCGTTTCAACTCATCACGCTTGCGGATGCGGCGACCGACAAAGCCTTCGGGACCAAGGGCGCGGAGGGCAAACGCCCGTTTACCTTTGCGTACATCTCGGACACCCATCTTTATGAGCGCACACTGAACCAGCGCTTCGTGCGCGCCGCCGTCAAAGCCGTCGAGGATGTCAACGCGCTCGACCCTCAACCGGACTTCGTGCTGTTCGGTGGCGATCTAGCTCAGCTCGGCCGCCGCAAGGAACTCGAGCTCGGCAAGCAGATCCTCGATGAGCTCAGGGCGCCGGTTAAGATGATGGTCGGCGAGCACGACTGGTTCCTCGACCTGGGCGACACCTGGCAGGAACTCTTCGGGCCGCCCAATTACTCATTCGATTGGAAGGGCGTCCATGTCGTCACGCTGATGAGCGTGCATGAGAAGGATTTCTGGACGCCGCTCAAGATGACGCCCGAGCAGCGGATGCTGACCGTCGCGGGGCTCGACAACGGCACCCAATCGCGGTTCGAGGTCGGCGCCGAGGAGCGCACGTGGCTGAAGAACGACCTGGCGAAAGTTGATGCCGAAACGCCGATCCTTATCTTCTCGCATTCGCCGCTCTACAAATATTATCGGAACTGGAATTTCTGGACTGAGGACGCCGATGAGGTGCAGGAAATCCTGCGCCCCTACACTCGCGTCACCGTCATCCACGGTCACACGCATCAGATGCTTTTCAACCAGATTCACAACATCAGTTTTTACGGGATGCTCTCGACCGCGTGGCCGTGGCCCTACGCGCCGCAAGGTCTGCCGCCGCTCACGGTGCAGATGAATCGAGCCGACCCGTTCGATCAGTTCGATGGCTTGGGCGACGGGCAATTCAACGTTAAACCCGGAGGTCTGGCAGACAGCATCTACAATCTGTGGGATCGCAACCCGGTGACGGTGAAGGCGACCTATCTGACCTCGCGCGGGCAAGTCGACAAACCACCGGCGCCGCAGTTCGCGAGCTATTGATGAAGCCGCACAGCAAGATCCTGATGGCGATGATCGCAGTGTCGCTCATGAGTTCGCAGGCGCACGCGCAGCAGTTGCCCACTCATCAAGCCGGCCAGGCCAAAGACGACAGCGTCGAGGTCGAACTGTGCGACGGCGTCACCAAGACCGAGGTCAGAGGGCTGAAGCCTGGCCAGCCGATGACGCATGCGCAAGCGCTCGCGGTAACGCATTCGCTGATGGCGGAGTGGGAGCGCAAGCATCCCGGAGAGCACTGGCAGATGGCGCAGGACACCGCCGCCGGTCAATCCGATCAAGACACAGACGCATCGCCGACTGCGAGCGCTGCGCCCGAGGCATCAGCGGCGCCCAGCGGCGGCAAACCGGTCATCAGTGGTCCCGGCCACAAGCAGTCACCACCGCTTCAGCAGGGCGATACTTACGCTAGTTTCAACGGGCGGGACTTCAAGGTTTGGCAGGCCAACACCGAACGCTTCGTCCAGCAGGGCAAGCAGGTTTTTCACGACGCCAACCTGCTCGGCGGCACCATCGGCGTGAGTTGCGATATGTGCCATCCCGACGCCGCTAACACCCATCCTGAGACCTACCCGAAGTATCAGGTCCAGCTACAACGCGTGGCGTTGCTGCGCGACATGATCGAGTGGTGCATCGAGAATCCGGTCAAGGGCAAGACGCTGGACCCCAACGATCCTCGCCTGCGCGCATTGGAAGCCTACATTCTGGCGCAACGTAAAGGCGTCCCGCTCGATTACGGCAAGCACTAGACGCAGAGCAAATTCCTACGGCTTGGTTCCGATGAATACTGTGTCAGGAATCAGTCCATACGGAGCGAACTTCTCCGCTGGGGTGATGGCTGAGAAATCGCGCGTCATCACCTTCAGACCGGTCGCTGCGATTCGGTCGGCGATATCCGCGCCATACATGCGCCAGTGATTATCGAAGTGCGGATTCTCGAAGCCGAACTCCGTTGTCGGCTGGGAGTCCCATGGTTGATAGGTCGGAACCATGATGATGACTCGCCCCCCCGGCGCGACTACCCGCGCGATCTGTCGAAGCGCCGCCGCATCGTCGTGGATATGCTCCAGCACATGCGAACACACTACCATTGCGAATGCGCTATCGCGAAAAGGCATCGCGGTGAAATCTGCGCGGACGGCGCGCAGTCCGCTGTGAGTCCAGTCGAGCAGATTCAAGTCAGCCGCGAGGTACTTCAGATCAGGACGCTGAGTGAGGATGCCGCGGAGAGACCGTTCCGGCGCGAGATGCAGGATCCGGCCTCCCGGCGGGAGATCTGCCACCACTTCTTTCAAAAAGAAGTACAAACCGCGCTGACGTGGCTGACTCTTACAGACCGGGCAAACTACGTTGGCGACCTGATAGCCCTTGCCGATGTAGTGCAGAAAGCGCCATCCGCGCCACCCGCAGCAGGGACACTGATGACGCGGCGGAGCGACCCGATTGATTACGCTGAGTACATCGTTGCCGGTTCGGAGCGCGTAGCCACGAGCACCGATTCTGCGTAGACGGCGAATTTCGCGATGCAGTCCCACGAGTGCAATCCACTATCAGCCTGAGCGATTAAGACATCAACCCATTGGCGTTTACGGAAGCATTGCGCCGAAGGTAGCCGACAAAACGCTCCGCGATCGCGGCGATATAGAAGGTTGCGAGGAGCGGACTCAGCGCGCGAACCGCCACGCCCGCTAGCGCGGGCGGCGGCGCGAGGCCCAGCACAATCACCAACGCGTAGTTGATGATACCGCCGAAGTGCCCGAGGCGACTCTTTATGGGCGCGCCGCTCAGCAGCATCGAATCGATGGCGTACTGCGAAAAAGAACCCGCGATCAGCACCGGAATGTAGAACGGAAGCGCACCTACCCACGCCTCGCAAGTCAGCGCAGTCAGCACGAACACGATGTCGGCGATGCTGTCGAGCCATCGCCCGACGCCGCCGACGATGCCCATCTTGCGCGCGACGCGCCCATCGAGAAGATCCGAGAGTGCGCCCGCGATGGCGATGGTTCCGAGCACCGCCGCGCCGGTGTAGCCGGCCCCAAATGCCAGTAGCCATGCGACCGCGAGCGCAAACCTCGAGGCACTGAGCAGATTCGCCGCCTGCGACCGAATCGCGAAACCATTCGCGCGCGTGGTGATGTGGCTTGCCGCTTCCGTTACAATCGATGCCTCATGCCAAAATCGCGCACCATCCAGATTATCAGCCACGGACCCTCATGCCTCGACGGCGTGATGGCAGCCGCGGCTATCGCCAGATTTTTCGAGGGCAATCACGTTTATGCGAGCCTGCCCGGAAACAACGAGAGCGACCGCGCCATCCAGAGTCTCAAGCTGCGTGACAAAGCCGGCGCCGATGAAATCTGGATCACCGACCTGTCATGGACCAAGACTGAAACCGCCGCGCATCTGAAGGAGCTCGCGGCCGCGGGCGCGCGCGTCTATTGGATCGATCACCATCGCACCGCAGTCTCGCGCGCCGACGCGCCCGAGTTCAAGGTGCCTTTTGCCGGCAAGCTGCTGTCTGAGAAGTATTCCGCGGCGCGCCTGACTTTCGACTTCCTCAAGCGCCGCGAGGATGAGTTATCGTCCACCGAAAAACGCCGCGACTTCGAAGCGTTCCGCCGCTTCGCCGAAATCGCCGATGACCACGATCGATGGATTCATAAAATTCCCGAATCGCCCCAATGGGCGCTCGCGGTGCAGACGCTCGGCGGCATTCCCTCCTATCGCGAGATCATCAAGTTGCGTGAGCCGAAGATGTCACGCCGCTTGCGTGAAGCTTTGCGGGCGGGGCAGGACGCGATGCGCAAGAGCATGGAGCTTGCCGATTCGACGCTGGTCGTGCGCGAGTTGGGCAACGGCGTAACGATACGCACGGCCTGCTGCTTCGGCTACAGCAGCGAAGTCGCGGCGCATCTATATGAAAACACCACACGCACCGTCATCGCGCTCTTCGACCTGCGCAGCCAGGGCGTGAGCTTGCGCCGCAGTCCCGATTGCGAGGTCGACCTGTCGAGGCTGGCCGAACAATTCGGCGGTGGCGGTCATGCGGCGGCAAGCGGCTTCATGACGCCGGAGCTGCGCAAGGTCCCCGCTGAGCGCCTCTCTGAAATCCTGGCGCTACAACTCGATAAACTGGGCTCCTGAAAAGCTGCTCGCCGCTAACTATGGTTGAGAGGAAGACTTCGTTGCGCGTCGCTCCTGCGTATCCATCCCGACATTCCCAAATTCTGGAATTGATTCATCGCCGAATGCAGTAATGGCTCGGCGGATGCAACATCTGGAGCGCCGCCTCGGCGGTAATACATCAGGGCCTCATCAAAATCGGCGATCGCACGGAGCGGACGCGCGCCTTGCTCGTCCAGCACCTGGCGCGAGCGTCCAAACCATTCCGACGCTTCGTCGCAGCGGAGCTGAAGCGCACACAGGCGAGCCATCGAGAGGCGCGCGTCGCGCATCGGAAAGCGAAAGTCGGGCGCGATAACCTTCTCGCGCAGAATTCGCTCAAGGAATGGGGCGTGTTCGTTGCGGTTTAGCAACCAGAGCGCTCCGGCCGCATCGCAGATCATCGGGCCATAGCTGACCTCCCAGAAGGCGCCCGCTTCAAACGCCGGTGGCAGCGTCGCCAGCCGCGGAATCGCCAGATCCGCGCGGCCGAGCCGAGCCAGCACGAACGCGGTAGTGGCGCGGACGAGCGCGAATGACCAGTTGTTCTCCGGCGCCGGGTCCTTGATTAGGTGTTTGGCGTCGGCCCCTTTGAAAAACTTTTCCCAGCCATCATCGATGGCGATAAGCATCTGGTACCGGACGCCGTTGAGGTAGAGGCTGGCCACTCTGGAAGTCGCGCCTGCGGATCGCGCATTGAGTGCCACGGCGCGATCGATCGCGGCCTGCGCCATCGTGAAATTTCCCATCGCTGCGTGGCAGGCGGCTACCCCTGACCATTTGGTCACGGCCTTGGCGAGTCGGCCGTGGCTCTCGGCCTCCGCGGATTCCTGCTGAAACAATTCGAGGCCGCGGCGAAACTCCCCTGCCATGAGAACCAGTGTGAAGGCGCTGGCAGACGGGTTCCCGATGATGTCGTCTCTGCACTCAAAAGGAGCATCGATTCCGCGGATGCGAAGCTGCTCCGGATCGACGTTTTTGAGAATTACGCGCATCTCACGCCGCGGTGGCGAATCGGTAAGAACGCCGGGATTGCCCGGATTCTCGGCATCCGTACGATCCAGATCGAGCTCCATCAGACTGGCCCAGGTAATGTCGCGGCGATGCTCGGCGAGGCGGAGGCCCGCTTTCGCAAGCTCCCATGCGGGGCGCACTAAACCTGCGGAAAACATTATTCGCGCGGCTTGCTCGAGGTAGTCGGCGGCCGCGTCAGCTCCCTCCGCGGCCTCAATCGATGCCGCCGCCTGGCGCGCAGTCTCGAGTGCATCGTCGCGGTTGAGGGTCCACGGTAAAGCCACGCCCAGGCGTGCGAGCAGCCGCGGGCGGCGCGCATCGGCACGCGGCAGCAAATCCAGCGCGATACGCAGAAAGGAGATGACCTGATCGTGCGCGAAAGCGGCTTCCGCGTTGTCGGCAGCGGCAATCGCATAGTCCGCGCCGCGTTCCGCGCCCGCGGTGTTCGCGCTGCGCCAGAAGTGATACGCGACCTCGGCCGCGTGATCGACCGTCGCCTCGCCCCACGCGCGCTCCATTTGCTCGGCAATGCGCCGATGCCGGCGCACCTGGCGAGCCGGATTCAGCTCTTCATAAAGCGTGTGCCGAATGAGTGCATGGGTAAAATCGAAGGAATCGGAATGAACTCCCGGCCGCAGCAATTGAGCCTCCAGGGCTTCATCGATGGCGGCGAGTGCCCTATCCTCGTCGAGCTCGGCGACCGCGCTCGCGACCGAGAAGGAGAATGCACCATTGAAGGCGGCTGCCACGGTGAGGAGATGGTTGGCGTCCGCGGACAATCGTCGCAGGCGTTGTCTGACTACCTCGCGCACTCCCTCGGTAATACCCAATTCGACCGTACTGCCGGGCATCGTCCACCCGTGGTCATCGCTCAGAATCTTGCCCTGTTCGAGAAGATGCAGCAGGACCTCGCGGATGAAAAACGGATTGCCGCCGGTCTCCGCCGTTAGCGTTTGGACTAGTTCTAGCGGAGGCTGCTCGTCGCCGATGACACCGAGCAAGTCTGTGACGTCATCGCGGCCCAGGCCTTTCAGCGGCAGACTCTCGGAGTTGGGGAGTCGGCGAATCGCCGCAATTGCCGCGGTCAGCGGATGGGCGCGGTCGACCTCGGCCTCGCGATAAGCACCGATCAAGAAGATCGCATTGTCGGGAACAAAATGCGTAACATGACTGAGCATCGCGACGCTGCCGCGATCGGCCCAGTGAAGATCGTCGAGCACCACCAACAACGGTCGCAGTTGCGAGGCTTCGATCAGCAACTGGCTGAACGCATCGAAAAGCCGAAAACGCTCCTCGTCTTTGTCGAGCGCGAGCGGTTCGAGAATTTTGCCCATCCGTTCGTGTAAAGCGGGCGCGATGCGAGCGAAGGTCGGCGCGTTCTTCGCCAGAAGTTGCAGTTCCGAGGAGTCGGCTTTGCGGACGTAGTCGAGCAGCACCTCGGCAAGCGGGCCATAGGGACGTTGCCATTCGCCGTCGTAACATGCGCCTCGCAACACCATAGCCCCATGTTCGCGCGCCAAATCGCTTAATTCTTCCAACATCCGGGTCTTGCCGATGCCGGGCTCTCCCAACAACATCGCCACTGCGCCGTGCCCGTTGCAGGCTTCGTCGAGCTTGGCCCTGAGACGCTGTAGCTGCGCTTCGCGTCCGACGAACGGGGTGCGATTCAGTAGTGCGGAGGCATCATTGCGCTCATAGATGACTTCGGTGGCGGCGACTGGCGCTTCCAGCCCCTTGAGTAGCAGATTGCCCAGGTCGCGGAATTCGAACCCGCGCCGCGCGGCAAGAAAGTTTTGCACCACCTTGCTGCAGAAAATCTGTCCTGCGCCAGCGCGGTCGCACAACCGACGCGCCGTCACTATCGGGGTACCGAAATAGCCGTTCTCGCGCCGCATCGCCTCACCGGTGTGGATTCCGATACGAATCTCAAACCGCGCCTGGGCGGAGGGCCGACGCGCCGTCTGTTGCACCCTGATCGCGCACCGAACCGCATCGGAGGCCGACGAAAACGCTGCCAGTATTCCGTCGCCCAACCACTCCAGTTCCTCGCCTCCGTTGGCCATGACCGCCTGCGTCATCAGCTTGTGATGGGCATTGAAGAGGCCCTGCCCGGCTTCTTCACCGGCGCGTTGCAGGTGCTCTGTGGACTGGACCAGGTCTGTGAACAAGAAGGTTACGATGCCAGACTGAGCCATCGCTGCTATCTCCACATAAATCCTCCTTAATAAATCAAAGAGGCTCTATCAGTCTTGATCAGCTTATTTTTAGCTTTTAATAGCACATATTTGTTTTCCGATGTAATGCTTCGTTCTATGTCGCGACTGTCCTCTTTTCGACAATTGCGTCATCGAACGGGCGAGAGTTAATCGACTCCGAGTCAGCAAGAGGCCTTTCCATTCAAAACTTAAAAGTCGCAATTCCGCCTCGCAAATCTGCTATGAAGGCGTATCCATGCGTTCACGCATCATCACTGTGACGCTCAATCCCGCCGTCGACCTCGCTTGCGAGGCGGACGCCGTCATCCACACTCACAAGGTTCGAACGTCAACCGAGCAGTTCGACCCGGGCGGCGGCGGTATCAATGTCGCGCGCGTAATCCGCGAACTGGGCGGCGAGGCGCTCGCGGTACTCCTAACTGGCGGCGGGACCGGAAGATTTCTTCAGGAGCTGCTCGACGAAGCGCGGGTCGAATGCCTCAGTATTCCGGTCAGCGGCCGTACCCGCGTGTCGGTCACGGTTCATGAGCGAGCGACGGGGTTGGAGTATCGGTTGGTGCCACAAGGTCCGCCGATCACCGCCTCCGAATGGGGCTCCGTCCTCGATGCCATTGGACGAATCGACGGCGGATGGGTGGTCGCCAGCGGCAGCCTGCCGCCCGGCGCACCGGAGGACGCCTACGCGCACATCGCCAGGATTTGCGTGCGCCGCGGGCAGCATTTCGTGCTCGATACTTCCGGGCCAGCGCTTAGGGCGGCGCTCGGCGAGGGCGCGACACTCATCAAACCCAGCATTGGTGAGATGGAGGCCCTTTTAGGTCGCCCACTGCGCGATCCTCGCGACCAAGAGCATGAAGCAATGGAATTGGTGCTCGGGGGCGCGGCCAAAATGATCGCGATATCGCTCGGCGCGGCTGGTGCCCTCCTCGCGAGTGCGAGCGGCGTGCTACGAATGTCCGCGCCGCAGGTTCCGATTCGCAGTGCAGTGGGCGCGGGTGACAGTTTTGTCGCCGGCATGACGCTCGCTCTCGCCAACGGCCTTGCCATCGAGGAGGCCTTCGCGTGGGGCATTGCGACTGGGTCAGCCGCGGTAATGAGCTACGGTACCGCACATCCACAGCGCGCAATCGTCGAGAAACTCTATCGGCAAGTCATTGGGAAATGATGATTAGTCGGGGTGGTTCGCCTCGAGCCAGCGCTCGGCATCGATCGCCGCCATGCATCCAGTGCCGGCGGCGGTAACCGCCTGTCGATAGACGGAATCGGCGATATCGCCCGCAGCGAAAACGCCCGGAATGTTGGTATAGGTCGAGCCGGGCTGGGTCTTCAGGTAGCCGACCTCGTCCATGTCGAGCTGGCCCTTGAAGAGTTGCGAATTCGGCTGATGGCCAATCGCGATGAATACGCCGTCGGTCTTGTGTTCCTTAGTCGCGCCGGTCTTCGTATCTTTGAGGCTGACCCCGGTGACGCCGTCTTTCTGGGTGCCGTGGATGGTGTCGATCGCCGAATGCCAGACGAATCGAATCTTGGGATTCTTACGCGCGCGCTCCTGCATAATCTTCGAGGCGCGCAGTTCTCCGCGCCGATGGACGACGTCGACCTTGGACGCGAAGCGGGTCAGGAAGGTCGCTTCCTCCATCGCGGTGTCGCCGCCTCCCACCACGACTATATCCTTATCCTTGAAGAACGCGCCGTCGCAGGTTGCGCATGCGCTGACGCCGTATCCCATCAGCGCCTTTTCGGATTCGATGCCGAGCAGCTTCGCGGTCGCACCGGTGGCAATGATCAGCGCTTTCGCCTTGAGGGTTTCCTTTTCGACCACCACCTCGAATGGCCATTTGCCTAGCCGCACTTCTGAGGCATGCCCATAGACGAACTTGGTGCCAAAGCGCTCCGCCTGGCGCCGAAAGATCTCCATCATCTCGGGTCCCTGGATGCCTTTCTCAAAACCGGGATAATTTTCCACCTCGGTAGTGATGGTCAGCTGTCCGCCCGGTTCGGCGCCTTCCACCAGCGTCGGCGCGAGGTTGGCGCGCGCGGTATACAAGGCGGCGGTGAGGCCGGCGGGTCCGGAACCGAGGATCAAAACGCGATGAAGCTGATGGTCTGCCATATTTTCTCTGCGCGAAATTGCTAAGGCCGGCGCGATCGTCGCGTCGAATCGGATTCAGGTAAGTTTATTGTATATCCGACGCGGGTCAACATAAGCTCTTATCCGCCCGTATCATGGCTCGCAAGAAATCCATTTCCGCCGCCGCGCTGACGCATCTCGATGCCCGCGGGCAAATCCGCATGGTGGATATTGGCGCGAAGACGATCACCCGGCGCGAGGCGATCGCGCGCGGAGCAGTGAAAATGGCGCCCGCCACGCTCGACGCGATTATCAGCGGACAACTCAAGAAGGGCGAGGCGCTCGCGGCGGCGCGGCTGGCGGGCATAATGGCAGCCAAGAAAACCTCTGAGTTGATTCCGCTCTGCCATCATATTCCACTGCAGGTGGTAGAAGTCGAATTCACGCCCGACCACGAGCGCGCGACCCTCAACATCGAGGCACGCGCAGTAACCGAAGCGCAAACCGGGGTCGAGATGGAAGCGATGGCGGCAGTGAGTGTCGCAGCGCTGACGATCTACGACATGGCCAAGGCGATCGATCGCGCGATGGTTATCGACGCGATCCGGCTGGTCGCGAAAAGCGGTGGACGCAGCGGCGACTTCACGCGCGCGGGAGAGAAATCGGCTTCCTCGAAGGCCTAGGCATCGCCCATGGAAACCGTCTTCCTCAAGCGTGGCCGCGATGCGACAGTCCGCGGCGGTAATCCGTGGATTTTTTCCGGCGCGATCGAGCGCACGGAGCCGCGGATTATCGCACCCGGCTCGCCCGTCGAAGTGCGTGATGCCTCAGGCGAACTGATCGGGCTCGGCTACATAAATCCCGCGACCACCATCGCGGTGCGGATGCTGGCATGGGGCGAAACCCCTCCGATCCCGGAATTCCTCGATCATCGCTTAAAAGACGCGCTCGCGCTGCGAAAGCTCGTCGTCAGCGAGCGCAGCGACTGTTATCGGCTGGTCAATGGCGAAGGCGACGGGCTTGCGGGCGTTGTCATCGATCGCTATAGCGAGCTGCTCGTCGTCCAGTTGCTCACGGCCGGCGCGGATCGGATGCGCGACGACCTCGTCGGCCGGCTCACCGAGCTGCTTCATCCAGATGCGATTCTGGAGCGAAGTTCCGGCGCGGTGCGTAAGAATGAGGGCCTCGAGGATCGCGCCGGTATCCTGGCGGGCGAGGAGATTTCGGAAGTCGAGGTACGCGAAAACGGCAACCTCATCATAGTTGACTTTGAGCATGGGCAAAAGACCGGCTACTTTCTCGATCAGCGCGAGAATCGCGCGCGGCTCGGGAAGCTGTGCCACGGCGCCAAAGTCCTCGATGCTTACTGCTATGCGGGCGGGTTTGCGCTCGCAGCGCTTAGCGGTGGGGCCGAGCATGCGATCGGGATCGATACCTCGGCCCGCGCCATCCAATGGGCGCAGCGCAACCTGGAGCTCAATGGCCAAGGGGAGAGCAGTGCGGAACTCATTCGCATCGATGCCGCCGAATATCTGCGTGGCACGAAGGAGCGCTTCGACGTTATCGCGCTCGACCCGCCGCCGCTGGCGCGCAGCCGCAAGGACGCCGACCGGGCCGGTCATCTATATGTCGAGCTGAATGCGCTTGCGATACGCGCGCTGGCCGCCGGCGGTCGTCTGATGACGTTCAGCTGTTCAACACATTTTCGCGGCGACGACTTCATCCGTGCAGTGAGCATCGCGCAGACCAAGGCGAAGCGAAACCTGCGCATCCTCGCGCACCTCGGGCCGGGCCCCGATCATCCGGTCCTGCTCGGCCATGGCGAAGGCGAATATCTCACCGGCCTGCTGCTGCAGGATTTGGGCTGAACTATGGTCCGGATAATGTTCGTTCTTTCAAAATGCGCGTGGGCACCATACAATTTGTCGTGGCATCGCAAACAGTATTTAAAGGGGAATTTTTGGTGCTAAGCAGCTTGATTTCGTCTCGCCTGGCGGCGGTGGCGGCATGGATAATCGGCGCGTTTCTGTTCGTGAGTTCATCAGCTTTAGCGCAGACCGATGTGGTCGTGGCGCGAAACCATCCCAAGCTAGCCGAGACGATGATCTCGTCAGGACGACTCGAAGCTTCGCGCACGCTCTCGATGTCGGTGACGCTCGCGCTGAGCAACCGCGATCAGCTCGAGCAGCTGCTCGCCGACCAGCAGAATCCGGCCTCGCCCGAATATCATCATTTTTTGACGCCCGAGGAGTTTGCGGCACGGTTCGGTCCTACTGATTTCGACGCAGTACGTGAATGGCTCACCGCGGAGGGCTTCACGGTCACGGCCACCAATACCGGCACGCGGGTGATTCAATTCACCGGCACGGTGGCGCAGGCTCAACATACTTTCAATGTCGCCATCCAGGGTTATGGCAGCGCCTCGTTCGGTATCGCCACCGATCCGCACATTCCGGCGCGGTTCGAGGGCGTCATCGGTCACATCCACGGACTAAGTAATTTGTCGGCGAGCACGCCGGGAGTGATGCCGAACCGGCTCAAGGCTGTCGCGCCGGAGCCCAACCAGGCTTCGCCGGGTTCAGACGCAGTTCCCGGAGTGCGGGTCCCCGGCTTTAGTGGTGCGTTTTTTGGCCCGAGTGACTTCTACACCTTTTATGACGAAACGCCGTTGGTGAATTCCGGCCTCAAGGGTGGCGGTTGTATCGGCATCATCGGCGACTCGCAATTTTCTTCCGCCGCGATTGCGTCGTTCAATTCCAAATTCAAGCTGGGTGCCTCGCACATCACGACCGTTCTCGCCGACTCCAGCAATCCCGGGTTCAACAATGATGAGGTCGAAGCCGACCTGGATCTGGAGTGGTCGCATGCGGTCGCGCCGGGCGCGGCCACGCGCTTCTACCTGGGCAATGACGGGAACTACATCGTGGACCCGATCACCGATGCGATCGCTGCCGCAGTCAGCGACGAGGATCGCTGCGCAGTCATCAGCATCAGCTTCGGCTTCTGCGGGGAGCCTGACAATTTCTACACCGACACGCTTGATCCGCTGTTCAGTCAGGCGGCGGCCCAGGGTCAGAGTGTCATCACCATCACCCATGACGCCGGCGCCGCGTACCTGACCTTCGATCCTTCGCTCGAAGAGTGTGTGCCTGGGATCAGTCAGGCAGTCAGCGAAATGGCGGCCGACCCGAACGTCACGGCGATGAGCGGCACCGCGTTCCATCCGATCTTTAACTCCAAAGGCAACGACGTCGGCCACGTTACTGAGAAGGTATGGAACGATCCCGAGGATGGAGAATCCACAGGCGGTGCGACCGGCGGCGGGGTGAGTTCCATATTCACCAAGCCTACCTTCCAGAGCGGGCCGGGCGTCCCCAACGACGGGATGCGTGATGTTCCGGATGTATCGCTTATTGCCAGCCCTTATTTTCCCGGCTCGGTGGTAGTAGTGAGCAAAAGCTGCGCGAATGAGAATACCGGTTGCACGGGCAAGGGCGGCCTTATCGAGGGCATCATCGGAGGCACCAGCCTATCGGCGCCGACCTTCGCGGGGATCGCCGACCTGATTGGGCAGGCGTCCGGAAAAACGCTCGGCAACATGGACCCCACCATCTATAAGCTTGCCACCAACAATCTTGCCGGGTCCGGCTTCCGCGACGTGACTTCCGGCAATAACAGTTTCAACGGTGTGACGGGATTTACCGCTACCGAAGACTACGATCTTTGCACCGGCTGGGGCACCGTCGACGCCGCGATGTTCGTGGCCGCTTACGCCGGCACGTTTCCAGGACCGTCGAGTGTGACCCTCTCGCCCTCGACGCTCAACTTCAAAACGGTGCGCGTCGGCAAGACGAGCAAATCCCTCTCCGTCAGCATCGAGGAGCCGAGCGGACAAACTGCCTGGACGTTGGTCGACTCGGTCGCGGCTTCGGGGGCGTTCAGCGCGGCGCAGACCTGTGTTGGCCAATGGATTGGTCCGGGGAAGAGTTGCAAGTTTGGCGTTACGTTCAAGCCCACGGCGGCCGGGCCGGTCGGTCCCATGACGCTGACGGTCACCGACAATGCGAGCAACCCGTCGCAGACGATTACTCTCAGTGGCACCGGCAAGTGATCGCGCCGTGACCCGGCGGGCGGCGTGAGGCCGTTGCCGGGCCGAGGTTTGAGGCCCACCCTGGTCTCAATGGCTTGCAGGAGCATCAACCAACTGCGAGCCGATTCAATCATCGACAACGTCGGCAACTCTGGGAGCAGGCGCGCTGGCGCCGGCCTCATCGAGGATGCCTTCCCAAGTGGCGCATCGCGCGAGCAACGGCACCCAATTCGTCCTGCCTACCCTCAGGCTAAGCATGATAAGGGGGCGCGTCAGCAGGCAGCAGCCGCGGCATAGCCATCGCGGGAAGCTGAGGATGCGCGTCCGGTGCGAATCGCCCTGACGAACGAGCGACCTGCCGTAGGCGTAAAAGTGGCGGCGGAGTCCTGCGGGGCTCAACTGCTCGGGGGGAATTATATGCAGGACTTTTGCGCGTCGGCACCCATACGCCTTGATGACCGAGTCGGCGCAAATGATTGAAGAAGGTGGTTTCTTCGCCGGTGATCCGCTCGGCATGGTGATGGCCGAGCCGCGTATCGAAACTCCACTTTTCGAACACTGCGCGGCGGACTGCCATGTTGCCGCCGTAGGGACCTTCCTGCTCGGGGAATGGTCGCTCGACCGGCCCAAAATCGCGGCTCCCGAGCAGTCCCTGAAATATTTTGCGGTGCGCCGATACAAACGGCGGTGGCTCAAGCGGGAAAAACGGTTTGATAATGCCGCCGAAATAGGATGCGTCCGGCCAGCGGCGCGCGGCGTCAACGTAGGCCGCCATCCACTCGCGGTCAATTTGGATATCGTCGTCAGTCCATAGCACGAGATCTCCACGAACCTCGCGCGCGGCGCGGTTACGGGCGTGCGAAAGGCCAGGTATCGGCTCGAACAGGCGTCGCAGCGGCAGCCGGTGGGCAAAATGAGGCTAGCACCTCGTCGGTGTGGTCGCTGGAGTTGTTGTTGACAACTACACATTCCCATTCGAGGCCTGCTGGGACGCGAACCGCACACAAGATTTCCAGGGTCGTGGCGAGCGAGGCGGCCCGATTCCAGGTGCAGATGACGACCGTGACATTCATCCGAGACACGGCATCCTCACACGGCTCGGCTCAAATAGCTCCAACTGGTCGTGAGCGCGAGCGCCGGAAGTTCGTGGTAGTAGCGCAGGGCGTTTTCTAGCTCCGCTTCCACCTCGGGAGCGAGGTAACCGTTCAGGTCATGGTTCTCGGATGGATCGGTCGACAGGCAGAACGCTTTACGGAGAACCTCCTGGCCAGCCCGGCGGTAACGCATGAGCTTGAAGGTCCCCGAGGGCAGGAGGGCTAGCATCGCCTCCATGTGCGTGGGAGGGGCGCCGACACGTTGTTTGATGTGCTCGATGTGCGCGGTCCGGCGGCCAGGCGATGCCCAGATCGAAGAGCCCTGCCATGCGGAGGGCGCCTCCATTCCGAGCATGGCTGCCAGCGTTGGTGCAACGTCGGTCTGATCGGCCATGAACGCAGGCTGTGGCAACGCCCGGGTCGAGTCCCACACGATCAACGGAACCTGTAAGCATTCCTGATACAGCCCCCGTCCGTGTCCGATCATGACCGGAACTCGTTCGCCGAGAGCTTCGCCGTGATCGCCGGTCACGATCACTACCGCCTCATCGAGGAAACCCTTTCGCCCCAACGCCTCCATGATCCGGGCAACGCAGTCGTCGGCCTGGAGGATGGAGTTATCGTAATGATTGCGCATCTGCTCGCAATCGGACTCCTCAAGCTTATCCGTCTCCCAGTAGGAGAAGCGATTTCGCGCCGGCTTCCACTCGGGCCGCGCCTCGCAGCCCGAGGCCCCGTGCGTGGACATCAGGTGGAAGAAGATGAAGTCGCCGCCTGCCGCCGGGCTCTTCGGTAGCCTTTCGGTCTGGGCGATCAGTTGCTCGTCGATGAGCAGATCGACGAAGGCATCGTGAGTGTTCCCGTACAGCGAATCGAGGCCCATCCAGTAACGATGCGACCCCGAAAGAAAGAATCGCACGGTATAGCCGGACACCTGCAGCAGATCGTGAAGGCACGGCGCGTTCACCGCCTGATGGCGCGCGCGACGCGAGGAGAGCAATGACCACAACGCGGCTTCCGTCGAGGGAGAATTTGAGACCGCGAGCGGAACCGCGCGAGCGCCGCGCTGAGTAAGCATCGAGTCGAGGAATGGGCTGGTCGGCCGCCCGTATCCGTAGGCCGACATGTTGCGCGACCGTAACGAATCGATGACGAAGACTATCACAGTAGCGCGGCGTGCGACGACGACCGCGCGATGCTGCCCGCGCGGTCCGAGCGAAGGATCATCGGGCGGTGGGCCGGCCATCGGGCCATAGCCGCCGAGGATCAGTCCCAGCACCAGGTCGAAACGCACGCTGAGCCGCGCGGTACGCCACGCGACGGCCGCGCATCCTAATGAAACGCTCGCTCCGCCTAGATAGACCACCAACCGCGCCGCGCTGCCACGAGGGACATCGAACCGCGCGGCCGCCCAGCCGACGCTAAAGACGACGAAGAGCGCGGGGACCGCCGCAACCGCCATTCGCGGCTGAGTGCGGCCGAACCGGGGAAACTTCCGCAGACCGAACAGGAACACCTCGCGACTCATCGGGGAGCCCCAATACCTGACTGCGAAGGCATGGCCGGCGTAGACGAGCGCCAGTCCGGCGAACCACATCCCCATCAGCCATGGGGTGAGGCCCTCGATCAGGCAGCCGGTGAGGGCGAGGCTCGCGCTGAGACAGGTAATCGCGCCGATATGGAACACCAGACAGGCATTTGCTCCAAGTGCAGTCCCACCCGTCGTAGACACCAAAGCGCCCGCGGTCGCTATCGCGATCGCCAGGCAGAGAACCAGCATCGCTCAAACTTAACTGTGCCGACGGATGACCGTCAAATCGGAACTCCCGGAGCCGACGAACACGACTCGTGACCTTCGAGGGAGTGCGCTGATTCGCGCGAAGATTGCGGCTTGCGATCCTCGCCGATTTGCTCGACTATACTGCACAATAATCTTCCTTGGACTCGTTAATGCCGGACAGAAAAGTCTCTCTAAAATGGCCTCGGCTGATCCTCGCGATCGCCGCGTTATCCATCGCGGCGTGTCATCGCGAAGTCAGAGTTCCGCCCCTGGTCGAGCGCAATATCACGCTCAGCGACGTCTTTTTTGATGTCTGGCCGACCGGTCCCGACCGCGCGTTTATCGTTGGCGCCCGCGGCAAGTTGCTGCTGACCGAGGATGGCGGCCTTCATTTCAAGCGCGTCCCAATCGGCAGTGACCTCGCGATATTCGGCATCCAAATGGTTGATGCCGACAACGGCTACCTATGCGGGCAGGATGGACTCATCATGCGTACCCGCGACGGCGGCAAGACCTGGGAAAAGCTTAACTCTCGCACTCATCTATATATATTTTCGCTTTCGTTTCCCGATCGACTGCATGGTTTTTTCGTCGGCGATCAGTCAGTGGTTTTAAGTACGACCAACGGTGGCGAAAGCTTCTTCAAACGGCGGCTGGAAAGACTCTTTCCGCCGGAAATTTCAGATTATGCCCTCCCCTACATGGAACCGGTTCTTTATAGCGTCGACTTTGTCGATGACGATCATGGATGGGTCGTGGGCGAATTAGGACGAATCTGGTCGACCGACAATGCCGGTAAATCGTGGAGCGAGGGCCAGCAATCATTGGTCGAGCAATGGAAGCGCCAGCCGCTTGCCAATGAGGACCCTCGCTTCCGTGACTTCGTGCTCCCGACCTTTTTCGGAGTCTCCTTCCGCGATCAAAAGAACGGCGCGGCCTGCGGCCTCGAGGGTTCAATCATCGCGACCGCGGATGGCGGCAAGACCTGGGCCTTCCAGAAGGAATCGCCCAAGCCCGGTGCGCCTCCGGACAACATTATTCCCGGCGCGCCACAAATCCCTGCGCATGATCCATTGTTCGGGATTCAGCTCTTCAACGGAAACGACGGGATGTCGACCGGCCTGACCGGCACAGTCTTGCGGTTACAATCGGACGGCGTTTGGGCGCATGACCCCAACGTTCCAGCGCTGCCGTTGCCGCTCAGCCAGGTGCGCTTTTTTGACAAACTGCACGGCTGGATTGTTGGCTACGGAACCGTCCTGCGCACCGACGACGGCGGCAAAACCTGGCGCATGTGCCAGGGCTAGACCGCTTCAATCTGACGTGAAAGCTCGAGGACATCGATGATCTGGTATCGATTTGGCGAATGGATTATTCGGCGGCGCTTTTTGGTGCTGCTCGTGATCGGCGCGATGACTGCGTTCTTCGGCTACTTCGCGGCCAAGACCGAATTGGTTACCAGCTTCGGCGACCTGTTGCCGCAGAACCATCCCTTCATCCAGATCGCGCACAAGTACGAGCAGTATTTCGGCGCCACCAACACCGTCACCATCATGATCGAGGCCAAGGATGGCGACGTTTATCAGCCGAACATTGTCCAGAAGATCGTCAACATGACCCGCAACATGGATCTCGTCTATGGGATCCAGCATGGCTCGGTCAGGTCGCTTGCGACGGCGAGTTACTTCCGCCCGTTGGCCGGTGGCGTCATCCTGAACTCACCGATTCTTCCCAATGGCAAGGTTCCGGAGTCGCCCGAAGATATCGCGGAGCTGCGCAGCAACGTCCATAAGAATCCGGGCGTGGTCTATGGGTCATACATCTCGCTCGACGACAAAGCCGCGGTGGTGACCGCGAGCTTTTTGGAATCGCGCCTCGATTACAAACGCATCTTCGATGATATCCGCAGAATCGTCGTCCAGCCGGAACGCGATGCGACGGTGAAGATCTACATCGGCGGTCAGCCCATACTTTATGGCTGGGTGTACGCGTATACGCCCCAGATCTTCAAAATTTTCCTCGTCACCGTGCTCGCGGTCTGGATGCTGCTCTATCTGTACTTCCACGATTGGCGCGGCGCGCTACGGCCCACCATCTCCGGCGTCATCTGCGCGATCTGGGGATTGGGCTTCATCCGCATGATCGGGTTCACGCTCGACCCGCTGGTGCTGGTCATCCCGTTCCTCATAACCGCGCGCGCCGTCAGCCATTCGGTGCAGATGCACGATCGGTACTACGAAGAGTACTACCGGTTGCGTGACAAGCAGAAAGCGATTTTGTCGGCGTTCGCGGAGCTCTTCGTGCCGTCGTTTTCCGGCATCCTCGCCGATGCGTTCGGAGTGTTGGTCATCCTGCTGGTACCGGTGCTGTTCCTGCAGAAGCTCGCGATAACTGCGAGTTTCTGGATCGCCGCGATTATCGTCAGTGAGCTGCTGCTCAATCCGATCGTCTACTACTACCTGGAGCCGCCCCGCATCGAGGTTATCGAGCAGCGCGAACACGGAATCTTCCGGCGCATCATCAACTCGATCGCCGGCCGGATGTTGTCGCCGACCGGGCGCATCGTAACCTTCCTCGGAACCGCCGGCGTAATCGCGCTATGCGTATTTTTCTGGCAGGGCCTCAAGGTCGGTGATCCCGGTTCGATAAGCCCTGTCCTGTGGCCCGATGCGCCGTACAATCGCGCGATGTCGGCGATTCAGAGCGAATTCGGCGCCATCGAGCAGTTCGTAATTGTCGCGGAACTCGGCAAACAGGACGACCTCAACGATCCCAAGCTCTACCGCGTCATGGATGAATATGAGCGCTACATGTCGCTCGATCCCTCGGTCGGGCGCACCTTCTCGGTGGCGGATCTGCTCGCGGCCAACGGCGCCGCATTGCGCGAGTTTCTACCGAAGTGGGCGGTCCTGCCGACCACCAAGCGGCAGGCCGGTCAACTCATCGGCCAACTGCTGGCAGGCGCATCGCCACTGTCGACGGCCTACATCATCACTCCGCGACGCGACGCCACCCAGGTCACGGTCTATGCGAAAGATCGCCAAGGTGAAAATGTCGAGCGGCTCGTGATTCGTACGCAGCGCTTTTTCGATGACCCGGCCCATAAGGTGCAGGACGTGCAATTCCAGCTGGCCGCGGGAATCATCGGGGAGCTCGCCGCGGCGAACGAAGAGATCATCAAAAACGATGTGCGGCTCAATGTGCTCGCCTTCGCCACGATATTTGTGATCATCCTGTTCACCTACCGCTCGGTCGTCGCCGGATTGTATTTGTTGTTCCCGCTTGCGCTCGCGAATGCTGCGATCAATGCCTACATGGGCGCGCACGACATCGGCATCAACATCAATACGCTGCCGGTCGTCACCGTCGGCGTCGGTTTCGGAATCGATTACGCGATTTACGTCGTGAGCCGCATCATCGAAGAACTCGCGCTCGGCCACGACCTCAACCAGGCGACTTACCTCGCGCTGATAACCTCGGGCAAGGCGGTCGTGTTCACGGCGCTGACCCTCGTCGCCTCGGTGCTGTTCTGGTACTGGTCGGATATTCGTTTCGACGCCGAAATGGGCATGCTACTCGCGGTATGGATGTTCGTTTCGATGTTGGGTGCGATGACGATATTGCCGGTGCTGATCGTCACCTTCCACCCCAGGTTTATCGAGAAGGAAAAAGAGCGGGTGCTGGCCTCGCGCCGTCCCGACCTGGCCTCACGCCAGGTGTCCGCCGCTTAAGCTGGAAGTTCGCCCTATGAAGCTGGAGCGGCTCGATCATTTTGGAATCGAGGTTCGCGATCTTAGGCGCGCCGAGCGCTTCTACGTCGAGGTACTCGGGCTTGCCGTCGTCACCCGCTTCGGCGATCAAATTTTGCTGGATTGCGGAGGGCAGAACCTCGCGCTGTTCGAAGTGCCTGGACCTCCGGTCACGGCCGCTGAGCGCGCGCAAATCATTGGACACCCGCTCGGACGCGGCCATCATGCGTTCCGGGTCAGCCGCGAGGATTTCCTTTCCGCGGCGCACCGGCTCCATGAGGCGGACGTCGAAATTGCCGCGCCGATCGACTGGGGCGACCACGACTGCATGTACTTTCTCGACCTGGATGGAAACCTGCTCGAGATTGTCAGCTATCGATGAGACCAGGATTTATTTTCGGGCCGGTCGGCGCAGCAATCGTCGCGCTCCTCCTGCTGCACGGCACAGTGCGGGCCGAGCAGCATTTTCGTATCGATGTCGGCGCCAGCGAAATCACCGCAGCGGTCGCCGAACCGATGAGCTCGATTCGCGGTGACGCGGTGGGAAAATTCCGTCTGCTCTCCTGCGACATCTATCAGGATCCCAAACGCCGGCCCGATGACGGCGCCAATATCTGGGTCGAGGCGGTAGTCGACGCCGCCAGCTACCATTCGGACAGCGGCATGCGCGACAGCTCGGTGAAGACCTCGATCCTCGATGTGAAGGATTTCCCTACCATCAGTTTCAAGGGCGGATCATCCTGGACGGATGTGAAACACACCTCCGACACCACCGGCTCCGCGACCCTCAAGGGCGAGCTGATGATGCATGGCGCGGTACGGCCCTTCGAAATTCCGGTGCAGGTCTCACTTTCCGGCGACAAGCTCACCGGGGGTGGTGAGGTTTCCTTCAACTACACTGATTTCGGGATCGAACGGCCGTCGATCCTCGGCCTCAAAGCCGGCAACATGGTGAAACTCAGCTTCCATATCGTCGCCGTTCGGACGCAGAATTAGCGCGCGCCGGCGGTACGGATCATGATGCTGGGCGGCGACCGGTACTCCCTAAGAACGTCCGCGTGGTAGTCTTGCGGCGCGTCGATCAAAATCGAGACCAGGGTATGATTCCCGGACCCCGAGATTTGCCATCCCGAGTTTGCCCTTGGCGACTGCAAACGATTCGAACTCACTCGACGGCAGCTTGCGGAGTTGCAGCACCTGGCTGCCTTTGATGATGGGCGGCTAGCACGTCCGAGGGCTCGCAAAAACGACCGCGGAATTCGCCAGAAAAGTGAGAATCAAAAAACACCGCGGATCGGCGTGGGCGGGCGCGCTTTGATCGTCGACCCGTTCTGCATTAATCACTCAGCATGGCCGAACTAGCTATATTTCCGGACGGCGGCAAGCTCCCCGACTCGGTTCACGAGCTGGCCGACCAAATCAACGCCGATGGTGGCGCGGCGCTCGCGGCCTACCAGGAACCGGTCGGTGACCATTGGCATGTTTTCGCGATGATTCCGATGGCAAAGCTGGAGCCGACGCCGTTTCAGCGTGACCTCTCGCCCGCCCACATGAAGCGTCTCATCGAGGTGATGAAGAAGCTCAAACGCTTCACCGAGCCGATCGTGGTGGTGCGCTCGGAGGCAGGATACTGGACCCCCAACGGGAACCATCGGCGCGCCGCGATGAACAAGCTCGGTGCGAAGATGATTCCCGCGATCGTGATGCCCGAGCCTGAAATCGCGTACCAGATCCTCGCGCTCAACACCGAGAAAGCGCACAACCTTAAGGACAAAGCGCTCGAGGTCATCAGGATGTATCGCGGACGGCTCGAATCCCAGCCGCGCGCGACCGAAAAGGACTTCGATTTCGAATTCGAGAAAGCCGCGTTCATCACGCTCGGGCTATGCTACGAGCACAACAAGAAATTTTCCGGCGGCGCATACTCCCCGATCCTCACTCGCGTCGATACCTTCATGAACAAGCCGCTGAGTGAGGCGATGGAGGAGCGCGAAGAACGCGCGGCGACCGTACAGCACGCCGACGAACTGGTGAGCGATTTGGTCGCGCAGGGAAAAAAGCGCGGCCTGATGCATCCGTATCTGAAGAATTTCATCATCGCGCGCTGCAATCCGCTGACCCGGGTGCGCAAGACGATGCCGACCTATAAGGCCGCGATGGCGAGTCTGACCAAATCGCTGGAGGAATTCGACCTCGGCAAGATCCACTTCGGTCAGGTGCGCGAGGCGGCCAACCTCGCGGCGGCAGCATCGGCGGAGCCGAGCTAGCCAAGCAGCGGATTCACCACCCTGAGACTCGGAAAACGGCTGAAATCGCGGTCCGCGGACCACAGTTCGCGCACCCCGTGCTGAAGACACAGTGCCGCGATTTTGGCGTCGTGCACTAGCGGTCCAACAACCCGTCCGGCTTCGAGCAGCTTTTGAAGAGTTTCCCAATGTGATTGTGATTCAGCCAGCAACACCAGAGTCGGAGATTTTAGCCAATCATCTATTTGCTCTATTACCTGCCGTGCCGGCGTAGGACGAGCATAGATTCGCGGATGGGTTACCACGGTGAGGAACTCGTGGAGGCATGGCCAAGGGATCGCCCATGCCGAAGGCCCTTCAGCAAGTTCCATAATTCGTCGTAGAGCGGCGCGGTAGAAGGGCGATTCCTCCCGATGAGCATACACGAGGATATTCGTATCGACGGCGATCAACCGCCGTGACCCTCATAGATCAGTTCGCGAATTTTTTCCCAGGAGGCGCCCTTCAACTCCGGACGCAACCCGTTGCCCTTGAAGCTGAGATGGCGGAGTTTGAAAGGTTTTTGATGCTTCGCTTCCGCTAGGGCGCGCTGAAGGCTGCGTTCCACCAAATCCCGAAAGGTCACACCTTCTCGCTTGGCAAGCTTTCGCGCCGCGTGCATTAGCGAGTCAGAGATTTCAACGGTGGTTTTCATTGCCCCCTCTAAATGGGTCCATGGATATGGGTACCCATATTAGCGCCAAACGAAGACGTAATGGAACGAGAAGCCTAGGCGGCGGCGGGGGCCTGGCTCAACTCAAATGCTCCAGGCTCAAGGCCATCTTTCGAACGTAGGACGATCTTTGAGTTGAGCTGATGTTCCAGCGCTTCGAGGTCCTTGGCGCCGTAATCATATAGATAGCGCGCCACCTGCGAGCTGACCTTCACCATCAGCATTTCGGTGGGAGGCTTCTTGAGCGCCTCGCGATGAACTCCGCGCAGGACCTCGGCGGCCAGCGTCGGCACTGACTTCACCACCCGGCTCCCCTGGCATCGCGGGCACGGATCGGTAAGCAATTCTTCGAGGCTCTCGCGGGTGCGCTTGCGCGTCATTTGTACAAGGCCGAGTTCGGAAATCTTGAGCGCCGAGGTGCGCGCCTTGTCGCGGCGCATCGCGTCCTTGAGTGCCTCGCTGACGCGTTTGCGATCGGCCTCGCGCGTCATGTCGATCATGTCCACGATGATGATTCCGCCGATATTGCGCAGCCGCAGTTGCCGCACCACTTCGTCAGCCGCCTCGAGGTTGGTGCGGAGGATGGTTTCGTCCTGGCTCTTTTTGCCGACGAAGCGCCCGGTGTTCACATCGATGGCGGTGAGCGCCTCGGCCTGATCGATGATCAGGTAACCGCCAGATTTCAGCCAGACCTTGCGATCGAGTGCGCGCTCGATTTGCGGCTCGACATTGAAATGTTCGAAGAGTGGTTCGTTCTCCTGATAGATCTGCACGCGCGCGCGCAGGCGGGGCATGTAGGTCTGGACGAACTGCACGATGCGGCTGTAAGTGTCCGGATCGTCACACCACAGCCGGTCAACCTCGCTGGAAAAAAGATCGCGCACCGTGCGCAATGCCACATCGAGGTCGCTATACAGCATCGAAGCGGGCGGCGATTTTTCACTCTTCTTCAAAATTGAGGCCCAGGTTTTGGTGAGGAATGCGACATCGCGCTGGATCTCGCGGCGGCTGACGCCTTCGCATGCGGTGCGCACGATGAAGCCCCCTTGCTGGGGCCGCATCTCAGTCAGGATTCCGCGCAGGCGCGCGCGCTCCTCGGCGCTCTCGATGCGACGCGACAAGCCGAGATTGTTGCTGGTCGGCATGTACACCAGGAAACGGCCCGGCAAGGATATCGACGAGGTCAACCGCGCGCCCTTGGTGCCCATCGGCTCCTTGGCAATTTGAACGATGATCTCCTGGCCGCGATGGAGCTGCTGTTCGATCGGGAGCCTCATCCGCCTCGGCTGCGGACCGCCGCGGCGTCTGCGGCGGCGCCCGCGTCCCTGCTCGGATTGCGGCGCCTGTCCATCTTCGCTGGACAGAAGATCGGGAGCATCTTCGCTCGGCTGGTCGACAAATTGTTCGCTCGCGATCGGCTCGACGGGCTCGGTCTCGACCTCTTCGCCGAGCATATCCGCCATCGAGCCAACCGCGTCGATGCCGGTGAGAAAATCGGAGACATGCAGGAAGCCAGCCTTCTCGAGGCCGATATCGACGAACGCGGCCTGCATCCCAGGCAGTACCCGGGTCACTTTGCCTTTGTAGATATTACCGACAATGCTGCGCTGCTGATTGCGCTCCAGGTAAAACTCGGCCAGCGAGTTGTCCTCGATCGCCGCGACCCGCACCTCAAGGTTGCAGGCATTGATTAAAATTTCGCGTTTCACTGCCAGTTACGTTTCACCGCGATGTTGGATGATGTTTGAACCGCACGGCGGTTAGGGTCAAGCAGCCGCCGGTGGTTAGGCGACCGCGATTGCGGCGGTTTCCGTGCGCAGGTGTGAGAGGTGCCCAAATCGACTGATTTGCGAATGAGAATGTTTGATTCAAGCGGGTGTTCCTACCCTTCCTCCACAACCCCTGGTCACGGTGATCATACGAACCATGTTCTATCTGCGCAAGCACAGGTGGGGGTATTCCCCATCTTGCGGATGTAGCAGCGGTTCGTTAGGGAAAGGTGAAAGATCGGCGAATCTTAATCTTACCTACCTTGACATATTATGCGGTGCTCTATAGCAATTTGAAGGATGTCCGCGGTGGCCGAATCAATCGCGCTTAACGGGCAAGGCGGGGCTCTCCTCAACAGCAGGGTCCTCGTCCTGAACCGGTCCTATCTGCCGGTCCATGTGACCTCGGTCAAGCGCGCCTTCGCGCTGCTCTACCAAGGGATCGCCAAGGCGGTCGATGAACAATACCGCACCTTCGATTTCGATAGTTGGCGCGACCTCGCCATCGAGATGCATCATGAGCGCCTCGGCATTGTGGGTGGGTTCATCCGCGTACCGAGGGTGCTAATCCTCGTGGCCTACGAGCGGGTGCCGAAGCGCCATGTGCGCTTTTCCCGGTTCAACATCTTCGCGCGCGACAACAACACGTGCCAATACTGCGGCAAACGGTTCTCTCGCACCGAATTGAACCTCGATCACGTCAATCCTCGCTCGCAGGGCGGCGTATCGACATGGGAGAACATCGTCTGCTCTTGCCATGCCTGCAATCGTCGCAAGGGGGGCCGCACTCCCGAACAATCCAACATGATGCTGATTCGTAAGCCTCGGCGCCCGGAGTGGACTCCATTCACCACCGAGATGTTCAGCCTCAAGCATTATCGCGAATGGATGCCGTTTCTCACTAACGTTGACTCAGCCTATTGGAATGCCGAACTCCTCCAGGATTGATGTACCACAGGCTTCAGCCTGAGGCCGCTTATCCACAATCCATAGCGCCTACGAACGATTATCCACACTTTCCGTAGCGGCTATGCTTGACGCTCGTGCCTTTCAGCGGCTAGCTTCACGAGGGTTGAATGTGGTGTGGTGGAGGCGAGGGTAGATGCGTCTTAAAAGCCTCGAATTGGTAGGCTTCAAGTCCTTTTTCGAGCAAACCAACATCGGTTTTGCGCCGGGTGTGACTGCCGTCGTCGGTCCCAATGGATGCGGCAAGTCCAACGTAGTTGACGCTATTCGATGGGTGCTCGGTGAGCAGGCTCCCACCCGGCTGCGCGGCAAGTCTGCCGAGGACCTCATTTACGCCGGTAATGAGACCAATCCCGCCGCCGGAATGGCCGAGGTTTCCCTCATCCTCGAGGCCGAAGAGGGCGCCACCCTTCCCGAGCCCTACGCGATGCTGTCCGAGGTCGCGGTCACCCGCCGCGTCTATCGGTCCGGCGATTCTGACTACCTTATCAACAAGATTCCATGCCGCCTGAAGGACATCACCGAGTTCTTCATGGCCTCGCAAATCCATTCGCGCAGCTTTGCGATTATCGAGCAGGGCCGCGTCGACGAGATCATCCAGAGCAAGCCCCATGAGATCCGCGGCATGATCGAGGAGGCCGCCGGGCTTTCGCTGTTCAAGGGGCGGCGCGATATCAGCGAGCGCAAGCTCGAGCGCGTGCGCGAAAACCTCGCCCGTGTCGACGACGTGTTGGCAGAGATCGAGCGTCAGCTCAACTATGCGCGCCGCCAGGCCAAGAAGGCCGAGGCCTACAAGGTCATCAAGGCCGAGCTGTCGGAGTTGGAGCGCTTGCAGTCGGGCCGCCGCATTCTGGATCAGCGCATCGAACTCGCCAATGAGACCGAACGCGAGGCCGATTTGCGCACCCGCGCCGATTCCACGCGCGAGGCGCTCACGCAACTTCAGCAGACGGTGGAAGCCGCAAGCTCCGCGGCACAAGCCGCCGAATCGAATCTCACGCAGACGCGGCGCGAGCTGGAAAGTATCCATGCCGGATCCCAGCAGCGCGCGCGCACCCGCGATTTCCTCGCGCGGCGCCTTCAGGCGATCGCGGAATCCGATCCGCAAAACCTTGCGCGGCTCGAAGAACTCGAAATCAAGGCGGTCGCCGCGCGCGCATCGCGGGCGGGGGCCGGAGCCGCGCTGGCGCTGGAGAATAACACGGGCGACGGCGGCGAGGCGGAACTCGCACAGCTCCGTAATCGTCACAATTCGTCACAGGCGGAGCTCAAGAGCATCGAGCGTCAGGCCGAGGAATTAAAGGACGAGCTGTCCGAGACGATCAGCGAGGCTGCCGTCATTCGCGGACGCCTGGGCGATCTTGCGGGCGAGCGCGCCGAACTGGAAGAGCGTCTCGCGCATGCGGAGGCCGAGTCTCCTGCGCTCGTGGAAGCAGTTTCGATGGCAAAAGATGCGGTCGCGGCCGCCGAGAATGCCCTCGCAACCGCGCGTGGGGAGATCGAAGCGCTCGAAGAGGGGCATCGCGTAGCCGCCGATCAGGAAATGGAAGCGCGCGCCGCGATCGAGCATACCGGGGCCAAAGTCACCGCGCTCAAACAGGGGCTGGAGGCCACCCGCGTTCAGCTTGCGGCGGTGGAAGCGGCTCGCAGCGCGGCCCGTAATTCGAGTCCGCTGCGTACCGTGTTGGAATCGCTCAACGGCGATCGTCCCGCGGTCGATCCGGAAATCCTGGCCAACGTGATGCGCGCGCCCGCCGAGTTGAAGCCCGCGCTAAGCGCGGTGCTGGGCGAAAACCTGGAAGCGGTGATCGTCGATTCCGAATATTTCGCCGCCAAGGCCATCGACATCCTGAAAGAAAAAAATGGTGGCCGTCTGAGCTTCATTCCCGAGCCCGAAGTCGGCGTCGCTCCCCATGAGACCATTCAGGCGCCCGGAATCTCCGGCCGCTTGATCGATATGATCGGTGTCGATCCGCGCTATGCGAACGTGGTCGAGGTGATGCTCGGTCACGTGATGCTCGCGGATGATGTTCGCTCGGCACTGCAAGCGTCGAACCTCAATGGACACGGCACCGTCTTCGTCACCCGCGATGGCGACCTGGTCTCGCCTGGCACGATGATTCGTGGTGGCAGCGCGTTTCGGACCGAAGTCGCGATCGAAGCTCCGCCCATCAGGCCGATCGAGGAAATCGAATCCGAGCTCATGCACGCCGAATTCGAGCACGAGACGCTGAGAGAGCGCCTCGCACAGCGGACCGGCGCGCGCGTCGAAGTGGCGGCATCGCTCGCCGCGACTCGCGGCCGTGCGCATGAGGCCGAGCGCGGCGCTATCGCGGCGCGCGGCGAAGCCGCCTCGGCCGAGCAGAAGGTGCGCATGGCGAACCTCGTGATGGACGGTTCGCGCAAGCGCCTCGGGGAAATCCGCGAGGCCTCGGTCTCTGCTAACGCGCGGCTCGAAGAGCTGGCGCGGATTGAGCAAAGCTCGCGCGCGCAGCTTGCCGCAATGCGCGATGACATCGCGACCCGCCGCGCCGCACTCGAACAGCTCGGTTCCGTGATGATGGAAACGGCCTCGCGTGTCGAAGCGCGGCGCTCGCGCCTGACCGCGCTGGAGCAGGAGTTCCGTCACGCTGCGGTGGTTACTCGCGACCTTGAAAACCAGATCGATGAAAGCGAAGCGCGCCTCGTTCGCGCGCGTGAGGAGCGCGCCGAGTTCGAGAGCGAGCTGGCCAAACTCGCCGAGCAGGATGATGAGGCGCGCCTGCGCGAAGCTGCGCTGGCGGATTCGCTCGTACAGATGGAATCGCGGTGTGCCGAATGCATCGCGGAACTCGAAGCGCGCCGCGCCGAATTCAAACATGCGCAGGCCGAACTGCATGCGATCGAGACCGAAGCGGTCGATTGCGCCATCAAATGCGAGCGCGCCCGCACTCTCATCGAAGAGTTGCTGCGTACCTTTATCGAAAAATTTGCCGGCGAGTTCGACGCGATCGCGGCTGACATCGCCGCCGCGATCGCGACGCGCGATTCTTCCGCCGATGACACTCGCATCGCGGAGTTGCGCGCCAAGGCCGAGCGCATCGGCGAGGTGAACCTCGCGGCCGAGAGCGAGGTCAAGGAGCTCGAAGAGCGCTCTTCCAAGCTGCAGGCCGAGCGGGCCGACCTCGATGCCGCGGTGAAGGACCTGACGCAAACCATCACCAAGCTAAATCGCGAGGCGCGCAAACGCTTCGCCGAGACCTTCGAGGGCGCCGCGAAAAATTTCGAGGAGCTCTTTCCGAAACTGCTGCCCGGCGGCAAGGGTCGCCTCGAACTGGAGCAGAGCGACGACGTGCTCGAAGCCGGCGTCAACATCCTGGTGCAGCCGGCCGGCAAGAAGGTCAAGGAGATCGGTCTGCTCTCGGGCGGTGAGAAAGCGCTTTCTGCGATGGCGCTAATCTTCTCGCTATTCCTGCTGAATCCCTCGCCATTCTGCGTGATGGACGAAGTTGATGCGCCGCTGGATGAGTTCCGCCTCAACGCGTTCACCAGTTTGATTGCAGAGCTGAAGGAACGCTCGCAGTTCATCATCATCACGCACAATCAGCGCACGATGCAGCGCGCCGATCATATTCATGGGGTAACGATGGATCGCCCGGGCGTCTCGAAGATCATCTCGCTGAAGATCCCCCAGGCGGCGTAAAGAAGTCCCTTCCGATTCCTTCCTCTCCCCCGTTTTTCGCGGGAGAGGAAAAGAACCCGGTTCTGGAAATTTACCGCACAACCTCGAACCTGCCAGCACCATGCTCGCCATTCGGGGTCGGGAAACGGCACCACCTCGGAACCGTAGGGGGCATTCGCCAACGCCCCGTTGAAATCCGCCATCCGCGCAGCGGTCCTTCTCCACGATCACGGCGTTCACATTCGCAGCAATGGACCGTTAGAACGCATTCTAACCTACATTCAGGACAACCAATCCGCGGGGGTGAAGATGATAATGGACCAAGGCCATCTGAAGATTTTAACGGGGCGTTCCCGAACGCCCCCTACCATTTTTACCATCGTGGATTGCCGACGAAGGTTCCCGCTTGCAGAAACCGCGAAACCGATCGACGCTGCGCCGCTCACCACCGGAATCGGGAAACGGCACCGCCTCGGAACCGTAGGGGGCGTTCCCGAACGCCCCGTTATAATCCGCCATCCGCGCAGCGGTCCTTCTCCACGATCGCGGCGTTCACATTCGCAGCAATGGACCGTCAGAACGCATTCTCACCTACATTCAGGACAACCAATCCGCGGGGGTGAAGATGATAATGGACCAAAGCAATCTGAAGATTTTAACGGGGCGGTTCGCGGGAACGCCCCCTACCATTTTTGCAATCGTGGATTGCCGACGAAGGGTTCCCGCTTGCAGCAACCTCGAAATCGATCGACGCCGCTCCGCTCACCACCGGAATCGGGAAACGGCACCGCCTCGGAACCGTAGGGGGCGTTCGCGAACGCCCCGTTAGAATCCACCATCCGCGTAGCGGTCCTTGTCCATGATCACGGCTGTCTTCCACGGATATTACCCGCATGCACGCGCTCGGACGCCGGCGGAATCCCGATGAGGACCAAGGCCGTCTGAAGATACTAACGGGGCGTTCCCGAACGCCCCCTACCATTTTTTGCAATCATGGATTGCCGACGAAGGTTCTCGCCGCAGAAATTCGAATCCGATAGACGCTGCTCTGCTCGCCACCGGAATCGGGAAACGGCACCGCCTCGGAACCGTAGGGGGCGTTCGCGAACGCCCCGTTGAAATCCGCCATCCGCGCAGCGGTCCTTCTCTACGATCACGGCCGTTTTTCCACCGATTATTACGCGCATGCACGCGCACGGAGGCCGCTGGGCCTTTCCCGCATCCAGGACAATCCCGATCCACAGGCGGGATCCCGATGAGGACCAAGGCCATCTGAAGATTCTAACGGGGCGTTCCCGAACGCCCCTTACCATTTTTTGCAATCGTGGATTGCCGACGGAGGTTCCCGCTTGCAGAAACCTCAAATCCGATCGACGCTGCTCCGCTCGCCACCCGGAATCGGGAAACGGCACCGCCTCGGAACCGTAGGGGGCGTTCGCGAACGCCCCGTTGAAATCCGCCATCCGCGCAGCGGTCCTTCTCCACGATCACGGCGTTCACATTCGCAGCAATGGACCGTTAGAACGCATTCTAACCTACATTCAGGACAACCAATCCGCGGGGGTGAAGATGATAATGGACCAAGGCCATCTGAAGATTTTAACGGGGCGTTCCCGAACGCCCCCTACCATTTTTACCATCGTGGATTGCCGACGAAGGTTCCCGCTTGCAGAAACCGCGAATCCGATCGACGCTGCTCCGCTCACCACCGGAATCGGGAAACGGCACCGCCTCGGAACCGTAGGGGCGTTCGCGAACGCCCCGTTAGAATCCGCCATCCGCGCAGCGGTCCTTCTTTACGATCACGGCCGGTTTTCCACCGATTATTACGCGCATGCACGCGCACGGAGGCCGTTGGGGCTACCTGCATCCGGGACAAATCCGATCCACAGGCGGGATCCCGATGAGGACCAAAGCCATCTGAAGATTCCAACGGGGCGTTCCCGAACGCCCCCTACCATTTTTTGCAATCGTGAATTAACGAGGAAGGTTCACACTGCAAGAAATGTCGCCAGGTTCTGGAAATTGTCAGCACCACCTCAAAACCGATACACGCTGCTCCGCTCGCCACCAGCATCGGGAAACGGCACCACCTCGGAACCGTAGGGGGCGTTCGCGAACGCCCCGTTAGAAATCCGCCATCCGCGCAGCGCACCTTCTCTGCGATAGCGCTCTCATTCAATAAGGATATCTTTTTTCGAATCGGGGGCTTAGGAACCGAGCCGGTGGGCGAGTTTCAACCCTCGGCGCGCGAGCCGCATCAATGGGTGCGAATGTCGCCAATCCATCGTCCCGCCGCGACCGCGCATTTCGATGACCTGGGGACGAGTCGCCTGCGCGCCGGAGGTTAGGCCGGCGCGCAGGGACGGTCGTACAAATTTAGCTGCTTACTGAGCGGGGCTGGCAGCCGGTGCGGGTGCCGCCGCATCGCTGGCGGCCGCAGCAGGACTAGCTTCCGCAGGCGCCGCCGCCGCCGAAGCCGCTGCGTCAGGAGCAGCAGGGGCAGGGGTTTCATCCGACTTACTGCAAGCTGCCGCGAAAAAGAACGAGAGTAGAACCAGGATCAGGACCTTGCGCATCGCTTTTCTCCTTGAGAACCTCGGCGCTTCCAGTAGCGCATCTACAAGAGGATACAAACGTGGGCCAGAATACTGTAGGCGAAAAGCAACTTCAAGCGTGGCTCGGTACAATTGGAAGCGCGACACACTGTGCGTCGCTTGGGCAGTTTTCGGTAGCTTTAGCGAGAAAATTTTTGACAAACGTGCCTATGTCAGTAATATTTCCACCAATCTGAGCTTCGGCTCGAGGCTTGAGATCAGGGATGCGCCTGGATTGGTTCAGGCGATGGTTGGAGCGGTTCGGCGAACGGACGCGGGAGGTGCGTGGTGGCGGTGCGGCAGTGGCGTTCTTCCAGAGAGTTCGAACTTTCACCAAATCGAATGATGCGCGCGGTTGACGCGGAGATCGATATGCGGCGGCTGGCGCCGCGGCGGTCGATTTTCGCACATAATTTTTCCAGATTGCTGCGCTGGATGATGCCTGAGGGCAACTCGATCGGCCCACCGATGCGCTCGGTGGCGCGCGAACTCGAGGAGATTTTTCCCTCTGACGATAAATAAGCTGGCGGCGTCTCGAACGGAGGCGCGCCCGTTATTGCCTCAGAAAAGTGCCTGCGCGAAGGCTTCAAAGCTTCGGGCGAAAGTGTAATTAATCGCCCACCCGGTGATGCTGGACCCGCACGGGGAGGATGCCACCATGAGTCAAATCGAGCGCGTCGCGAGTAACACTCCATGGGAACCGATCTTCGGCTATGTGCGCAAGGTCAAAGCCGGCAACTGGCTGGCCCTCTCCGGAACCACCGCGACTGACGAGCGCGGATTGATTGTGGGCGGCGGCCAGATGTACGTGCAGGCGCATCAGGCGCTGGCCAACCTCAAGCATCACATCGAAAGCGCAGGCTTCAGCCTTGCGGACGTGATTCGGACGCGGGTCTTCGTCACCGATATTTCCCGCTTTGCGGAAGTCGCGCGCGCACACAAGGAAATCTTCGGCGAAAACCCTCCGGCCTCGACGCTGGTCGAAGTCCGACGCCTCGTGCATCCGGATATGCTGATCGAGATCGAAGCCGACGCTTTCGGCGGAAGCACAGCCACGGTCGCTCCCAGAGGGTCGCAAGCCAAAGCGTCGAGGCCCGCGGCGAAGACACCGTCGCGTCCAGTGGGAAAAGCGAAAGCCTCGAAGCCGAAGCGTCGGCGTTAGCGAGGTTTCTGGCGCTAACGTTTGGTACCGGGCGCCGGTCGCGGATCGACGATCTGAGGGCCGTTCGGCCGCACTTCGAGTGAGCATCCGAACAGCGATTCGTCGCGAATCAGTCGCACCACCGCATCCGCGATGTCCTCGGGGCGCAGCATCTTCGCCGGCGCCCATGACTTGAGCCCGGCCCGATTTGCGGCGTCGAGTCCGCGCCGCACCATCGGCGTGTCGACGATCCCCGGACATACGCAGTTGACCCGAATCTTTCGCTCCGCGGCCCATGCCGCGCACGAATAGGTGAAGTGCACCACGCCGCCTTTCGCCGCGCCATAGATGGGGTCCTGGCGATGCGGATACAGCCCCGCCATCGAGGCGGTATTGATGATGGCGCCGCCGCCGCGCTTTTGCATGATCGGCGCGGCGATCCAGGTTCCCATGATCACGGCGGTCAGATCGATATCGATGACACGCTTCCATTGCGGCAGCGAGGCTTCCGGAAATCCCGGAATCCCGGTTCCGATCCCAGCGTTGTTATAAAGGATGTCGAGGCCGCCGAGCTTCGCGACCGCGGTATCGATCATATTGCGCGCGGCAGCTTCGACGGTGACGTCGGCGCGCACGAACAGCGCGCGGCCACCGTCCTTTTCGATTAGTTTGACGGTCTCGGCGCCCCCGGCCTCGTCGACATCGGCGACCAGGATCGAGGCACCGTCGTTAGCGAGGCGTAGTGAGGTGGCGCGGCCGATTCCCGATCCGGCTCCGGTTATGACAGCGACTTTTCCGCGGATTTCCATTTTGTCTCCGAAAATTCCTCTGGACTGTGATTTCAGGCGTAGCGAGAAAGCATCGATCTTTTCAATGGCTGGCGGTCAGCCGATTTTTCCGAGCAGCACGCCCGCCATCAATCCGATCAAGACATACGCGGTCAAGAAGACAAACGTATAGTCGCGCTCCTTCAGAAACAGCAGGAAACAAAAAGCGACGCGCGCCAATGGCACCAGGGTCAGGATGAAAAGTCCCAGCGTCATCACCGAATGAGGATCGCCTTTCAGCGCCGCCGCGATATCCTGCGAGAACGTTTCCGCTGGATGCAGATGGCCCGCTTGTATCGCGTGGAAGCGTTGCTGATAGAAGGTGGGCGTCTTGGTCGCCATCAGAAAGAGACCGATCACAAGCACGATGGCCGCCGCGATCAGAATCGTGCGCAGCAGGATCGGCGTCCATACGCGCAGGATGCGATCTTCTTCGTTGAGGATTTTTTCCTGTACTTCGGCCACTTAGATTCCCCGTACTGCGCGCCAGCCCATTTCCAATGCGATCAAGACCAGGATGACCACGAACACCATCCGCAGCGCTCTCACGTTCGCATGCGGAAGCAGCTTGCTTCCAGCGAGCGCACCGACGGTTACGCCGAGCGCGACCGGCGCGGCGATCGACGTCGCGACATCGCCGCGCGAGAGGAATACCAGCGCGCCCGCGCCGGCCGTTACCCCGATCATAAAGTTGCTGGTGGCGCTCGAGACCTTCAGCGGCAGGTGCATGAAGTAATCCATCGCCATCACCTTGAGCGCGCCGGAACCGATCCCGAGCAGCCCTGACATGATACCCGCGACGACCATCAGCGCTGCACCCGCGGGAAAATGAATGACTTCATAGTGCACGAGTTTTCCGGTTTCGTCCGCGACCTCGCCCATCAGATGCAGCCGCTTCGCGATCGGGTCGCCATGCTCGATGAGGTCGTCTTCCTGTTTTTCGAGCGAGAAGTACGCCGATTGCAACATCATCACGGCGAAGAGCAGTTCGAGGATCCAGGTGGGGATGACGCCCGCGAGATATGCCCCGGTGAGTGCGCCGGTAACCGTCGCGCATTCGAGCACCATCGCAACTTTGAGGTTGGTCCATCCGTCGCGCACGAAGGCGACGCTGGCACCCGCGCTGGTCGCCACGACCGAGATGAGACTGGCGGCGATCGCAACCTTCATCGGCATTTTCGCGAGCACCACCAGCGCGGGCACGATGAACACGCCGCCGCCCAGCCCCGACAGCGCGCCAATAAAGCCCGAGGCAATCGAGAGCGCGAACAGACCTAGAAGAATCTCCCCCACTTTTAGATATTCCCTCGACTCCGCTTCGCTCCGCCTCGGGTACGGCTGCGCCGTGGCGCTACGCGCCCCCTTCGGGCCTCTGCTTCAAATCGGTGGCTCAGATGTCACAGACTGGACGCTCCAGGTCGAGTACCATGAGCAGCCGGCCGAAACCGATGTATTGCCCCGCCGCCATGCCGATTTCGACGATTTCCGCATCGGTGAAGTTTACGCGCATTCGGCGAAAAAAGTCGTCGTCGATCGAGGTGTGATTGGTCGCCATCTTCTCCGCGAATTCGATCGCGATGCGCTCGCGCTCGTTGAACACCGCATCGTCGCGAAAGTTTTCCAGCCGCGAAATTTTGTCTTCGGTCAGTCCTTTTTCCATCGCCGATGGAAATCTTGCCTTCCTTCAAGTGAGGCATTGGTTGAGCGACGCAATGTTGAGCCGCACCAGCTCCTTCAGCGCCGGATCCACAATGCCGCCATTATGTAGTGGATAGTAGAACTTGAAGTAGGATTCGATCATATCGGGCCGATGGCCCAACACCCTGAGCACGGTCGAGTCCGCGCCGGTAGCATCGATGGTCTCGGCCTGCTTGCGAAGGTCGCCCGTCAGTTGTTCATTACCAGGAATGCTCAATCGAGACATCCGTCGTTCTCCTATATCAGCTGCCGATTTCCTTGTAGGGGTCGTTCGCGAACGACCCGCAGCGATGGTGCAATCGCGAAGATCTTTTCCAATCGCAAATTCGCTGCGGGCGGTTCGCGAACCGCCCATACAAGGATCGCGCTTTCACCGCCGGCGGCAATCGACGTTCTGATTCTCTCCCTTGATTCTATTCTAATGATGACGCGGAATAATCGTCAGCGCACCTGCTGGAGGTCCGGTGCGAAGCCCATGATCGATTTGCTCGACGATCTCGCGCACCGCTCGCATCGGCTCGGTGGCCTTCCAAATCGGACTGCCGACCACCAGGAAGTCCGCGCCCGCATGAATCGCCGCCGCGCCATCGACAAATTCCCTTTCGCTGTCGCGTATACTGGGAAGCGGCGTCACGATGATGAAGCGCCGTCCGCACGTACTGCGGATGCGCGGGGCGCCCTGCGCCGTGGTAAAAACCCCATCGAGGCCGGCGGTCGCCGCATGCCGCGCGAGTTCCACCACCCCGTCGATTCCCGGCCGCGATCCGTTCTCGACGCCTTCACGCGCCACCCCCATCAGCATCGCGACCGCAACGATGTGCGGCTTGCGGAGCCCCTCGTTTTGACACAAGCGATTGATTTCCGCGCGCACCTTCGCGATTGAATCCGCATGTCCATTGAGGTGGATGTCGAACATCCTCACGCCGAGGCGTGTCGCTTCCATCGCGGTGCGCATCAGGGCGCGCGGCGTGTCATGAAACTTCAGGTCGAGAAAAACTTCGGCCCCGCGTTTGCGAACTTCGCGCACGAAATCCGGCCCGCCGGAGACGAACAACTGCTTGCCGATCTTGAACATGCCGACCAGCCGCCCGAGCTGGTCGACCATCTTGAGCGCCTCGAGCTGACCGCCGAGATCGAGCGATACGATGAGACGCTCGCGCAGAGCGCCGTAACGGGTGAGGCCGGAAAACGGCCAGTACTGGCTCATGACAGTGCAACCCGGAAAAACTCTACACCGATCCCGAATGCCATTTCTAACTCGCGCATTCGATGGGCGATAGAGGTCCGGCCGGGCGCTCTTTTCAGCATGCTCAAGAAATCCCTATCCGCTTAGTTCGTCGAGCAAGGCTTTGGCGTCTTTCAGGTCGGCGGTGTCGAAGCCTTCGGTGAACCAGTGGTAGATTTCGGCGAGCATCGCGCGCGCCTCCTCGCGATGACTCTGTGTCGCAAGCACCCGCGCCAGACTCATCGTCGCACGCAGTTCCCATGACTTCGCACTCATCTTCTGCGCGAGCGCGATTGCCTCGCGGAAGTCGGCCTCCGCGAGATCGGCATCGCCTTGCTTGAGTCGGAGTTCTCCGCGGCAGGTCAGTGCATTGGGCCGCCAGAACAGTTCCCCTGGGTTCACCCGGAGCGCCTCTTCGATGGTGCTGAGCGCGTCGTCGATCTTGTCGTCGAGGGCCTGGGCCTCAGCCAGAGAGGTCAAGTTATGGGTGATATTCGTTCTCCTTCCGACCTCGGCCGAGCCGGCCAAGCGCTGCCGCATCAGCGCGACGCCTTCCCCGCCCTACCGAGCTGCGCCCGCGCCCAGCCGAGCATCGAGCGGGCCGAATCCCGGGGGATCGGGAAGCCGTGCTCTTCACAGATGGCTAACGCTTGGGAGGCTGCAACCTCGGCGCGCTGCGGTTCTCTCAGCAAGCCGAACAGGCGCGCTTCAAACGTTCGCGCGGCCGCCAGATCGTAGATATTGGTGCTTTCCCGTGCGAAGGCAAGCGCCTGCGCAATGCGCTCGCGGGCTAGATCGGTGCGGCCCAAGACCCACGCAAGCTGGCTTGCAGAACCGATTGCGATCACGTTCGCGCCGAGAACTTGACGGAAACCGGGCGCGTTAAGAAAGCTGCTCCAGCGAGTGAAATGCTCCTCGGCACCGGCGAGGTCGCCGCGAAGTAAACGCACCTGCACCTGAGCACTGCATGCGAAGCCGAAGCTCGCGGGGCTGCCCTCGCGCTGGGCAAGATCGAGCATTCGGTCTGCCAGCAGAGCGGCGGTGGCGTGATCGCCCGAGCCCAAAAAGCCACGCCAAACCCCGAAGACCTGTGCTACCAGGAGGGCCAGGTTGCCGCTTTTCTCGGCCAGCTCCCGGGCGCGCTCGGCGGCCGCGCGAGCCTCGGGCGCGGTGTAACCTCGCGTGACAATCAACACCTGCGCGAGCGTGCTCGCCAACTCGAACTCGCGCGCGTCGCGCTCCGCCGATGCGGGGAGCTTCTTGATCCATTCGAGACCCGGTTGCAGTTGCGCTTGCGCCTCGGCGAAGGCCGAGCGCGTCAGCGCCTGCTGGCCGGCGCGCGTCAGATACTCCACCGCTTTACCGGGATTCGCGCTCCGGCTGTAATGATGCGCCAACTCGTCGAGGTGGTCGTCCAACTGCCCGGCGAACATCGACTCCAGCACGATTCCGGCACGCTCGTGCAGTTGCTTGCGGCGTTCGACCAACACCGAGTTGTAGGCGACCTCCTGTGTCAGCGCGTGCTTGAAGCTGTACTCGACATCGCCCACCGCGGGCTGTTCGTAGATGAACTCGGCGAGCTGCAGGTTGCCCAGCATCTGGTTGAGATCGTCCTCTGACTTACCGGTGACTGCATGGGCCAGGCTTAGCTTGAACTCCTTACCCATCACGGCGAGCGCTTGCAGAAAGTCCTTTTCGTTGGTGGGCAGCCGATCGATGCGTGCCGCGAGAATCGCCTGCACGGTGGGCGGAATCTTAAGGTCGCTAAGCGATTTGATAAGCCTGACCGCCGCGCCCTCACGTACCAGCGCGCCCTCATCGAGCAACACCTGGTAGGTCTCCTCCATGAAGAACGGGTTGCCCTCGGTGCGCTCGATGATGAGTTTCTTAAGCGGCGCCATGGCGGGCGCGTCACTGAGTAAGGCACTGAGCATCTCGTCGGCCGATTCCCTGCCGAGCGGGTCGAGCCTGAGTTGCGTGTAGTAAGTCTTGGACCCCCACGGATGCGAGTACTCGGGGCGGTAATTGACCAGGAGCAGGATCTTCGCATTCGCGCTCGAATCGGCGAGCAGGTTGAGGAACTCCTGGGTCTGCTCGTCGATCCAATGCAGATCCTCGAACATCACGATCAGTGGCTGATTGAGGCTCTCGCGGAGGCGCGCGCTGCGGATGATCCTCATGGGCCACCGGCGCACCGAACAGCGCGAAGATGCCGTTGCCGGTCGACTGCACGATGTAGCCGTCGTAGCGACGCACCGCATCGATCATGAGCTTCAATGCGGGATCGACGATCGCGCGGGCCTCTTCGGGATCGAGGTCCTCCATCAGATCCATCGAGCCCTTGATGTCGGCGAAAAGTGCGGTGACTGTCTTGCGCTCGCCGTCAATATTTTCAGGAGCGGAGGTATCCGCTACGCGAACCGGCGCATCGTCCGACCTCTTTACCGAGGCCGCTGCGGCCCGCTCCGAGTGAGGAGCCGCACTCGCCACAGAAGCGCCGGCCCGCTGGATTGTCGGCGCCGCATTGCGGACAAAGATTCGCGAGTGGCGCGCCGCAATCACCGCAGAACTTTTTGCCCCCCCGATTTTCAGTATTGCAATTTGGGCAGCGCATCGCTTTGGCAGAAAAGGAAACACCCGCCCCTCCGTATACCACCTCACGATATGAGCGAGTAACCGCCGGGATTGACGATTGCGATCGGGCTTGCGCAGTCGGGGCAATGCAGTCCATCTACTGCATTACCAGGTAGGCATCGAAGAAAGGCTCGATTTTACAGGCATTTCTATGCCTCCCCAGATGGCATCCGGCTTGCTCCCAATCCATTTGCATGAGAGCTAAGCTGCAAGAAGGTCGCCGCCAATCTTCCACACAACGCTGGACGGCACTCATGCGGCCAGGCCAGGAATCATGGGTTTTATAATCGCCGCCATAATCATTTTCGCATTGATCCAAAGACACAGGTACCGGCGCATGTCGTGCAACCAAGGCTTCGATAGATGGTCGAGAAAATGGGAACGCCACATGCGCAGATACGAGCAACGCCGCGCGGACTCCTCCGATCGCCGAGCTTCCACCGCCGAGCATTCGGCCAATTGGTCGAAGGACTTTGAGGATTGGGGCCGCGCTGAATGGAAGGAATTCAAGGCGTGGTCGCGCCAGCAGGACTGGAAGACCGGCGCCAAGGATATCGAGGCCGCCGCGCGCGACTTCCAGCGCAAGCTGCATGAGACCTTTGACCGCGAAGCCTCTAAGTTCACCGGCAAGCCTCAGGCGACCGCCGCGCCGGAAGCACCTCGCGATTCGCGCCCCAGTGCGAGCGAAGATCCGAAGTTCAAGACCGATGATGAGCGCCGCGCCTACGAGCTCGCGCGCAAGCAAGCCTCGCGCGAGGCCGGCTTCTATGTCCACCTGATGTGGTACGGCATTACGATCGGATTCCTCTTTCTGCTCAACATGTTCACCAGCCCGTTCAACTGGTGGTGGCAATGGCCTGCATTCGGATGGGGCTTCGGCATCGTGAGCCACGCGGCCGCGGTGTACGGATGGGACGTTATCCGCCAGCGTGTCTTCGAACCCGCGATTCAGCGCGAAGTGCGGGCCGAGGTCACCAAGGAAAAAGAGGTGATGGCGACTGAGAAGCAGGCCTCGCTCGATGAGCTGACCGCCAGCTTCGCACACGAGATTCGCAACCCCATCGCCGCGGCCAAGAGCCTCGTGCAGCAGATGGGCGAGGATCCGACTTCACAGGAAAATGTCGAGTACGCCAAGGTCGCGCTCGATGAGCTCCAGCGGGTCGAGAAGAGCGTGTCGCATCTTCTTAAGTACGCGAAGGAAGAAGATTACAGCTTCGACAACTTCAACCTGGCCGCGATCCTCGATGCGTCGTTGACCCAGATGCGCGCCAAGCTGGAAACGAAGAATGTTTCCATCTCGCGCAACTACATCGGCGGTCCCACGGTTCGTGCCGATGCCGACAAGCTGCGCCAGGTGTTCACCAACATCATCGACAACGCGATCGATGCGATGGAAGCGAACACCAGCGACCGTCACCTCGACATCACCATTCGCAGCAACAATCCCGGCATGGCGACGGTGACGATTCGCGATAACGGATGCGGCATTCCGGAAGACAAGCTCGCCAAGATTTTCAATCCTTTCTATACCACCAAGCAGACCGGCACCGGCCTGGGAATGGGCATCGCGAAGAAGGTGGTCGATTCGCATCGCGGCAAGATTGAAGTGAACAGCCGCGTCGGCGAAGGCACCGAGCTGTCCATCTCGATTCCGCTGGCTGATGCGGCGCGAGCCTGGATCAACAGCGACTTGAACGGCGCATCGCCAAGCGCAAATCCGAACGGAACGGCGCCCGTGCAGCCCGAGTCCGCCAACCCACTTGCGGCCGGCAGCACTAACAATCATTCCACCGCGATTCTGGATCCGTCACCGACCGTGCAACTCAGCGCGGCGGCTGACTCGATGAGGGGACGGCAATGAAGGGGCGCTTGCTGATTGTCGACGACGAGCGCGGAATCGTCATTGCGCTCAAGGGGCTCTTCTCCAAGGAAGGTTACGAGGTCGAGACCGCGGAGTCCGGCGAGGAAGCGCTCGAAAAAGTCAAAGCCGCGCCATTTCACGTCATCATCACCGACTTGAGCATGAAGGGCATGAGCGGACTCGACTTGCTGCGCGCGGTGCGTCAGCTCGATGCGGAATGTGCGGTGCTGATGATCACCGCCTACGGTTCGCAGCGCATCGCGGTCGAGGCGATGAAGGCGGGCGCCGAGGATTATCTACCCAAGCCGTTCGACAACGACGAGCTGCGCATCAAGGTGCGCAAGGTGATGGAGAAGCAGCTGCTGAAGCTGGCCCATCAGCAGCTCAGCGAGCAGGCGGCGCGCGAGGCCGGGCGCTTTGCCGACATGGTCGGCGGCTCGCTCGCGATGGTGCGCGTATACGAGACTATCGACAAGGTCGCGCAGACCGACGCGACGGTTCTGATCCGTGGCGAATCGGGGACCGGCAAGGAGCTGGTCGCAAAGGCGATCCATTTCCGCAGCCCGCGCGCCAAAGGACCATTCGTCGCAGTCAATTGCGCGGCATTCTCGCGCGAGCTGGTCGAGAGCGAGCTCTTCGGTCATGAGAAGGGATCCTTCACCGGCGCGATCGCGCGCCGCGAAGGAAAGTTCGAGGCGGCGGAAGGCGGCACGCTCTTCCTCGACGAAATCGGCGACATGAACCTGGAGACGCAGGCGAAGTTGTTGCGCGTCATCCAGGAGAAGCGCTTCGAGCGGATTGGCGGCAACCAGTCGCTATCAGCGAACGTGCGCATCATCGCGGCGACCAACCAGGACCTCGAGACGATGGTGACCGAAGGGCGCTTTCGCGAGGACCTCTATTATCGAATCAAGGTGGTGGAGATTCGTGTCCCACCGCTTCGTGACCGCCGCGAAGACATCCCGCGCCTGGTGCAGCATTTTCTCAAAGAAGCCTGCGAGCGCTTCGGGACGGCGCAAAAGCCGCTTCACAAGCAGCTCACGCCCGAGGCGATGCGCGCCTGCGTCGAGAATCCATGGCGCGGGAACGTGCGCTCGCTGCGCTCGGCGATCGAGCAGGCGGTGATCCTTTCATCGGGCGACGAAATCACGCCCGCCGAGCTCTTCGGCGGGACAGCTCCGGAGGCAACCATGAAGTTAGAGAACGGCGCCGGCGTGTCATCTTCAGCGCCGGCAGAGAATCACGTCAATCCACTGCAGCCGGGCGAAAACGGCAACGGCGGCGATGGCCTGCGCTTTCGCGAGGCGAAAGAGAAATTCGTCAGCGAATGGGAGCGCGATTACTTTGTGCGCGCGCTGCGTTCCACCAACGGCAACATCTCGCGCGCGGCCGAGAAGGTCGGAATGTATCGGCAGAGCTTCCAGCAGAAAATGCGCGAGCTGGGCATCAGCGTCGCGGAGCTGGGACTGAAAGCCGAAGAGGAATGAGGACTGAACGTCATGGATGAAACTTCAACCGCATCGTCGAGCAGTGGTCCCGCGACCGGCTCGATGCATACTAACTACCCGGAACGGGCGCCGAGCGGCCTCCCGATTCGTCCGCCACTGCTGGCGCTGCTGTTACTGGCTGGCGGGCTCCTCCTGCATGGGATGTCGCACGGACCGCGCTTGGTCTTCGCGCATCATATTCTCGGCCTGCTGCTGATCGCGGGAGGAATCGGAATCTGCTTTTATGCCGCTGCCCTTTTCCAGGCGCGCGGCACTACCAAGAACCCGCAGGGCGAAGCGAGTGCGTTCGTCGTCGAGATGCCGTACACCTTCACCCGCAATCCGATGTACCTGGGCATCACGCTTGCGCTTTTCGGGTTCGCGGTCTTCTTCGCCTCGATCGCGATGCTGCTCGCGCCGATCGCATTTTTCATAATCATCGATCGGATGGTGATTCCGCTCGAGGAACATAACCTGGAGCGGCTGTTCGGATCTTCATACCTCGATTACCAGACGCGCGTTCGGCGCTGGTTATAGGAGCACTACAAGGAGTTACAAAATGTTTATCGAGAGAATTCTGAGTCTGTTCGGTGGCAAGCTGCGGCGATGGGTCAAAGCGCGCGAGTCGCATGATCCCGAGGCGGTCTACGAATCCGCGATTGCCGACCGCGTCCGCCGCTATCAGCAACTGAAGAGCGCAGCCGCCGGTGTCATCTATATGCGCAGCAAGCTGGAGCGCGACCTCAAAGGCAAGACCACCGAGCTGGTCGAGGTCGCGGAACAGGCGGTGCAGGCGGCCGACATGAACGAGGATCAATGCGCGCTCATCCTGCTGCGCCGCAAGCATGAGCTGACTGCGGAGACCGACCGCCTCAAGGAAGAGCTCACGCAGCTCACGACTGAGGCCGAAGACGCGAAGAAAAACCTGATCGCGTTCAAGGACGAAATCGAAAAGCTGAAGGTCGAGAAGGTCCGCATGATGGCGCGGCTGCGTAACGCGCAGGCGCGCGTGCGTATCCAGCAGGCGCTCGAAAGTCTCTCCTACGATGAAGATGTGCGCTCGCTCGAGGAAGTACGCGAGTCGATTCAGCAGACCCTCGCGCAGGCCGGCGTCAATCGCGAGTTGCATAGCGCGGAAATCGACGAGAAGCTCGCCGAGATTCGCCGTCGCAATGCCGAAGCTAAGGCCGAAGCCGAGCTCGACGACATCAAGCGCCGGCGCCGCGGCCTGGTGCCGATGGACGCTTTCGTGCAGCACAGTGCCAATGGAACTTCCAATGGCGCGGGCCACTAACGGAGAGCCAACGCCGATGCCGAATCTCATGCGCACCGCGATTGTTCCGCTAGCGTTAGCTGGTCTGACGCTGGGGGCGTGCCAGTCGAGACCACCGCACTCGGCCAAGCTGAATCCTTCCGGCGATGTGAAGGTGTCGAACGATGTGGTTAATGCGTTCGGCATCTTCGGCGGCGCCAATGTCAGCTTCCACTCTATGATCGTATGCGCCGGCCGCGTCCCATTGAGCCAGGGCAGCGCGACCGTCAAGGACGCGTGCTTCACCGGAGATACCAACGTCGTCGTGTGCACCGACACCAGCAACGCAAGCGCGGTGAAATGTGCGCCAGGCGCCGGAGAGCTGCTGGTCGGCGGCAGCGGCAACGACGTTATCGCATACGCGCGCATGCGCTGAGATAATAGAGGCATGCGCACCCTGATCATTCTTATTGCGTTAAGCGGATTGATGGCGGCGGGATGTTTCACCTACTCGGCGCCGCCGCCCCCTCCCACCTCGATGACCGCATGGAGTCCGACCGGCAGCTTTAGCTTCAGTTCGGGTGGTGCCTGCGCAGGTCAGACGACCTTGACGGGCGGCTTCGCGACGGTGACGGAGGCATGCTTCAGCGGTCCGACCGACGTGGTCGTTTGCAGCGACAACACGCTGCCCAATCCGGTGCGCTGCACGCCGTCAGCTGGATCTTTGTCGCTCTCCGGCACCGGCGGCGATTCGATCTCATACGCGCGCTTGAAGTGAACGGATAAACGCGAACAGCATTTCCACTCGAAAGATGGGCTCTTCGAAGGTGCGTGGCGCCCGCGGCACCCTCACCCGAGCGTCACGTCGCTCGACGACTTGTTTTTTTCGCTTTTCTGACGCGGTAGGAATTGCTAATGTCCACCATCAGTTTATGACTATCGCTATGTGCTACCTTTCCCCGGAAGGCGTCGTCCTCGGAGCAGACAGTACTTCCTCGGCGTTGATCTCTCCGGGTCCAGGGATGAGCGGATATCACTATTTCAACTACGCGCAGAAGCTCTACCAGCTCGGGGAAGAGAGCACTGCCGGTGTTCTAAACTGGTCGCTTGGTGGTTTCGTCACGAAAAGCTACCGGACGCTCATTGCTGAGCACGCGGACGATCTCAGGAGCAAACCGGCGAAAAATCTGGCGGAAGTAGCGGATCGATGGTGCACGCGATTTTGGGACGAGTACTCAAGCGGGTTTATCGGCCAATATGTAGAGCTTTGCAAAGACCTCGATTCCAAAAAACCTTTCGATCAGTTGGCGCGGTCCGCTGATCCTGCGACTCGAACCAGAGAAGAGGAGGACCAATATCAGAGTTTAAAGTTCGGACTTGTGGCAGGTACCTGTGTTGGCGGGTATTGGCCGCCAGATCGCACGCCCGCTGCATATTGGATGATGTTCGATCCCCTATCGGGCAAACCCGAAGTTCAGACGATAGACATGTTAACGTACCGATTCTGGGGTGCTCCGAACCCGATAAAACGACTAATTTTCGGATCGGACGACGATCTCAAGTCAGCTATAATGGCATCAGGGAAATGGAATGGCACCGAGGATGAACTCAATGCAATTCTCGATCAGCAACAACTCGCACATGGAATTCTGCCAATCCGGGACGCAATCGACTTCGTCCACGCCTGTATCTACAGTACGACGAAGGCAAGAAATTTTCGAATCTTTTCCAAATTGTCGGTGGTCCCATTGAGGTCGCCGTGATTACGACCGATCGCAAATTTCGTTGGGTTCGACATAAAGACTGGGACGCGGCTATAGAGGAGGGATCCTAACCATGACTAAAAAATCCCCGGCTAAAGCGGCTCACCCTCAACCACCATCCGACCCGCAATGGGTTGTCGAGATGCATGAACATTTTCGCCGTACTGGTTATTATCGGACCGCAGACTTGCGGCGCGTCCTAGGCGATCCGCGAAAGTCTGTCGAGGTGCGGCTGAATACCGGTCTCGTCGACGCCCACGCTTCTAAGAAATAGCGGATCATCAATCTGTAGCCGCGCCTCGATCTGGATTCCGGTGGCATGTATTCAGCTTCTACTATTCATCTTCGACTCGAGCGAACGAATGGGTCGCCTAGCTATATAGAGCACAATCCCCGCTGCACACGGCTAGGGTGAACCTTAGCGGCGGAACAGTTGCGATTCCTCGATTGGAATGTGCAGCGCGTAGCGGCGCAACCAATCCAGCGCGACCTGCGAGCCAAGCAGCTTCACCCAGTCGCGGGTGCCGCGCATCTGATAGCGGCGCGAGGTTTTGACTTCCTCGGAATCGAGCGCGATGCAAACGGTTCCGACCGGCTTGTCGGGCGTGCCGCCATCGGGTCCCGCGATACCCGAGGTTGCGATGCCGACCCCCGCGCCGACGCGCTTGCGAACTCCGGCCGCCATCTCGCGCACGCATTCCTCGCTCACCGCGCCATGCGCCTTCAGCGTGGCATCGGTCACGCCGAGCAGTTCCTGCTTCATTTCGTTCGAATAGGTGACGAGATCCGCGAGTAGGAATTTGGAACTTCCCGGCACATTAGTAAGGCGATGCCCGATGAGGCCCCCGGTGCAGGATTCCGCCACCCCCAGCGTGATGCCGTGCTTGATGAGTAGCTGCGCGACTACCTCTTCCATCGAGGCCTCGCCTTCCGCGAACAGGTAGCCGGAAATTTTCTCGCGCACGCGCGCGCTGAGTTCTTCGAGTTTTTGCTCCGCCTCACCCGGCTCGCCCTCGACCGCGATTTTCATCGAGATCTGCGGAAAGCTCGCGCGAAATCCTACTTTGCCCTCCTCCGGCTTGATGAGTCCCAGCACCGCCTGATCGAGGCCCGATTCGCTGATGCCGAAGGTCTGGAAAATTCGCACCGCGAAAACCTTGTTGGTGCCTCGATTCTTTCCCAGCCACGGAATCACCCAGTTTTCCATCATCGGTTTCATCTCGCGCGGCACCCCTGGCATCACGATCAGATGACTAACGCGATCGCCATGGGCATCGGTGACCGGCAAATGAAATCCCGGCGCGGTGCCGAGCGGATTCGGAATGACCTCGGCGCCTTCGGGAAAGTCGGCCTGCTTGAGGTTGTTCTCCGGCATGTTGCGATTGATGGTCGCGAACATGCGCCGCATCGTCTCGACGCTCGGCTCATGGCGAAAGAGTTTGCGACCGGTAATGCGTGCGATCGTTTCGGTGGTGAGGTCGTCGGCAGTCGGCCCGATGCCGCCGGTCGAAAGCACCACGTCGCCAAGCTGGATACCGGTGCGCCACGCCCATTCGAGGCGGTCGGGAACATCGCCGACGGTAATCACCGCCGCGAGGTCGATGCCGATTTCATGCAGCTTGTCCGCGAGGTAGTTCGCGTTGGTGTCGACCACTTTTCCGGTCGTGATTTCGTCACCGGTGGAAAGAATGACCGCTTTCTGAATCATCGCTGCCTCCCGAAGCGCATGGCGCGCCAACTGCGAACGCTACACGTGAGCGAGAATTTTGAGCGAAATTCTCAGGATGATATTTGCATAAATTCCCGCGAACAGGTCATCCAGCATGACGCCCGGTCCGCCCGGCATCTTTCGATCGATAAGATCGGCGGGAAACGGCTTGATGATGTCGAACAGCCGGAACAGGATGAACCCTCCGAGCAGCGACACCCAGCCGAGCGGATTGAGGAACATCGTCGCGATCATGCCGAGCACTTCATCGAGCACGATTTTCGAGCTGTCGTGCTCGCTGAAAATTTCCTCCGCGCGCCCCGCGATGAGGCATGAGAGAAACATCACCGCCGCGAAAATGAGGACGAACATCATTGGCTCGTGTTGCCACATCGGCGCGCAAAAAAAGTATCCGATGATCAACCCCACCACCGAGCCGGCGGTTCCGGGCGCGAACGGTGAGTAGCCGGTGTAGGCTCCGCTGGCGAGAAAGATGATTACCTGGCGCATGCGATATTTGGCAAAGCCGCGACCATAGCACGACCGATCGAGATCGGTAAGCGATCGCTAGGGGTCGGTGCGTTGGGTCAGTTTGATTTGAGGCGTGGATCGTCGGTGGCAACACATTCAGAATCGGCAATCTGCTCCGCGGTGGGCGCAACATCGGACTGCCATAACGATTGATACTCACGAAGCAGAAAGTTTCTGCGATTTTCGCAGGAATCCCTATCTGCCCATGCTTGCCAGTTTTCAGCCTTGAATCTGAACTCGCCGTTGAGTGCCGACGCCATCGGTTTAATAGAAGCGGCCCCAGTTGGCGGAACGAACACCGAACCCTCTGAGAGCCAAAGACTCAGCGGCGCCTTCGAATTCGCCAACATCCTTCCGTTGGCATCGGTGCCAATCGGCGGGATCATTAGAAACCAGCCTAGAATCGCGAACGAAGCGGCGTGGCGAAGCTTTATCAAGCGGCCAAGTTCACCAGAAGCCAACGCGGTTATTCGGCGCGCAGCGGCATCGTCGTTTCGGCCGCGCCGATGTCGCATGACTTCACACCTTCGATCTCAGCGGCGACTTTTCGCGCGAGGTCGTCCCACGGCGCAACCAGCCCGGGACCATCCACCCGCACCGCGCCATAGGTGCAATCGACGTTGATATCCGCGCCGCCGAACTTCGGATGCGAGAGCAGCGCGGCACGCACCTGCGCGGCGACCGCGGCATCGCGAAGTTCCTGCAATCCGCGCCCATCGAGAGAGGCGGCGATCGCTTCGGTGCAGGAGCGCAGCGTCGCGACCATCGTCTCCAGCGGCAACACCGAGGTGTTGAGGACCAGGTCATAGGCCTGTGGGTCATCAATATCGAAGTTGTACAGCGTCTGCGCGCGCGCCTTTACTTCGGTGTCGTGCGCGCGCACCCGCTTTTCGGCTGCCGACGAGGTGAGTTTCTCGAGGTCGGCGATGTGGCGGACGCGGAGCGGAAACGCCGCCAGCGCGCGTACCCGGAGGGCGAATCCGTTGGCCGGCAGCAGTTGCGTGCCCGAGCTGCTCGCGAACACCATCCGGTCCTGCGCGATCTCTTTGAAGAGCGCTGCGCGCAGGAAGGCGCGCAATCGATCGGCGTCCACTCTGGGTCGCTCCCAGAAGTGCGGCTGACGTTCATCAATGATAAGGAACTGACCCGGTTCTACGCGGTACGCTGTTGAGGCCGCGCTGACCAGCTCGCGGCGGCCCCAGAAGCGGTACCCGAGCGCATCCGCGGCGAGTTTCCCGAGTTCGTCGCCACGGCTACCGAGTTGCTGGTTGATAGCGATAATAGCCATCGCGCACCCCAAGCAGAGAAATTTTCATGCCCCACGGCAATCTTAGGGTCTGTGTTCCGGCTCGCGCAAACTTAAAGAGGTGGAAAGCCGCGCGATGGATAAGTAGGATTTCGGCGGTCATTGAAGCCCGAGTCCTCGCATCGAACGCGAGGATCAAGATGAAACGCCCAAGCCGCACGGCATTCGCCGGCAGTGCTCCCCAGGAGACGTGATGGCGCAGAAGAAAAAACGGCCGAGCCTGCTCGGCGGCCAGCAGATAAATCCACAAGCGGTCCGTGGCGATATGACCGCGGCCGACCTGGTCGACAGCTCGTTCCTCGCATACAACGGCCGCCGTTTGCGCGAGGCGTGCCGCCTGTTCGCCGAGAAAATCCTCGAGCGCGACGTGGTGGTGGGCATGAGCGTGACCGGCGCGCTGACGCCCGCGGGGCTGGGCATGTCGTGCCTTATCCCGCTCATCGAAAACGGTTTCGTCGATTGGATCGTTTCGACCGGCGCGAATCTTTATCATGACACCCACTTCGGCATCGGACTGAAAATGTTCCAGGGCTCGCCGGAAGCGGATGACGTCGCGCTGCGCGATCAGGGCGTGGTTCGCATCTATGACATCTTTTTCGATTATCACGTGCTGCTTTCGACCGATGCGTTCTTCCGCGAGGTCGCGCGCAACGAGGAATTTCAGCATCCGATGGGCACTGCGGAATTTCATTATCGCGCCGGGCGCTACGTCGCGGAGCGCGAGCGCGTGCTCAAACTGTCGCGCCGCTCGTTGCTGGCGGCCGCGTATGAGCACGCGGTGCCGATTTACACTTCATCGCCGGGCGATTCGTCGATCGGCATGAACCTGGCGCTGCTCGAATTAGAGGGCGGCGGCTTGCGCATCGATCCGCTGATGGACGTCAACGAAACCGCTTCGATCGTCTATTCGGCGAAGCGCAGCGGCGGTAAGAGCGCGGTGTTCATCCTCGGCGGCGGCTCGCCAAAAAATTTCGTCTTGCAGACCGAGCCGCAAATCCAGGAAGTGATGGGCGTCGCGGAGAAAGGCCACGACTACTTCCTGCAGGTCACCGATGCGCGGCCCGACACCGGCGGCCTTTCCGGCGCGACCCCATCGGAAGCGGTGAGTTGGGGGAAAATTGATCCCGACCAGCTGCCCGACTCGGTTGTTTGCTATGTCGATTCGACCGTCGCGTTGCCACTTATCACCGCGTATGCGCTCAACAAGCGCAAACCGCGCAAGCTGCGCAGACTCTACGAACAGCGCGAAAAAATGATGGGTGAGCTAACCTCGGCCTACGAGAAGGTTCGCAAGAAGCGGCTGGCGCGCGGCGAATCGTAGCTTGAGGTAGAATGAAGAGCATCAGCGTTCCAACGAGGCGAGGCCGCGTGATTCGATCGATCAAGAACACAGTGACGAGTGATTTCGATTTCACGCGCGAGGTTGAATACGCGCGCAAGGCCGCATTGGCAGCCGGCGAAATCCTGATGCGTTACTACGGCACCGACTACGAGATCGGCTCGAAAGGGAAAAATAATCCCGTCACCATCGCCGATACCGAAGCCGACAGCGCTATCAAGGCGATTCTCACCCATGCGTTTCCCGACTACGGATGGCTCTCCGAGGAAACCGTCGACAGCGAGGAGCGGCTCAGTAGGCAGCGCGTGTGGATCGTCGATCCGCTCGACGGGACCAAGGAGTTCATCAACAAGGTTCCGGAATTTTGTGTCGCGATTGGCCTGTCCGACCATGGCGAACCGGTTGTAGGAGTTACCTACAATCCGATCACGAATGAGATGTGGTGGTCGGGGCGCGGGATGGGATGTCATCTCGGCGACCATCGAGCGCATCTGACCAAGACCCGGATGCTGCATCGCGCGAGCGTGCTGGCCAGCCGGAGCGAAGTGAAACGCGGCGAATGGGAAGTCTTCGATGGCGTGCTCAAGGCGGTCCCGACCGGCAGCGTCGCCTACAAACTCGCGATGGTGGCGGGAGGAAAAGCCGACGCCACCTTCACCCGCTCGCCGAAAAACGAGTGGGATATCGCCTCGGGAGCGGCGCTCATCGTCGAGGCGGGCGGGACCATGACCGACATCGACGGCCATCCGATGACTTTCAACAAGAAGGTCACCAAGTGCGCGGGACTTATCGCCTCCAACGGGCTGCTGCACGACCAGCTGATGAAGGTCGCGCCGCATCAGAGCGGCTACCACGTCAAACAGTAGCGCTCCAATCACGTTCTGATTTCCCGGCCCTTCGCTATCGTCAAGCTTAAAAGTCCGGTAAATGACCATTTAGTCGGCTGCGCGAACCTGATACTCTCGCGCCAGCAATGGTCGCGAAGTCGGCCATCGTCATCCGGCCAGCATGACAGACGAAAAACGCATAGCCCTTCGGGCGACCACCGATACCCGACAAAAGCCGCGAAAATCTCGTGCGCAAGAATCGGCGGGGTTGACGAATGCGGCTTCAGCGGGCGGGGACGAAGCGAGCCCTTCGACGCGCGAGCGCATATTGATCTCGGCCACCCGCTTCTTCGCCGAGCAAGGATTCGCGAGCACCTCAATGCCGGCGATCGCGAAAGCCAGCGGGGTGACCGCGGGCGCCATCTACAAGCATTTCAAGAGCAAGGCCGACCTGCTGTTCGAGGTAACCCGCCGCGCGCTGGTTTCGATCCCCTTGTTTGTACAAGCCGCGCAACGGGAGAACGATACTTCCACGTTGACGTCGCTGGCTGCGATTTACACTCAGCCCGAGCTCAAGCTGCTGCGTCAGCTATCGATCGAGGTCCACTCGGCGGCGACCAAGGACGCAAAGGTGAAACGGGTGGTCGCGGTTTCCAATGAACAAGCGATTGCGGGAGCCAAAGCGATCATCATGTCGGCGCAGGACGCCGGCAGGATCGATCCGAGCATTAACCCCACGCTCGCCGCGTATGCGTTCAGCGTGTTCATCATGGGCCTGAACCATCTGGAGACGCTGGCGCCGCATCTCGTCGGTGACCCCGAGTGGCGCGCTTTCGTGAGCGATCGCGCCGGGGCCCTGATCGGTTTGAAGCTAACCAGCTAATGTCTTGAGCTCAACGGAACCGCATGGAGCGCCAAATCGGCGCATCCGCCGTTGTGGATTTCGATGTGCTCCGGGTGCTGGTAGCTGACGTCAAGTGGCCTTACGACCCACTCCGAGGATTTGGTTTCCACTGAGTAATGGCCGGCCGGAACGTGGATATGAAACGTGCCGTGCTGATCGGTGACGGTTTGAAAATTTCCCTTTCGCACCTTTTGCGACCACAGGGATCCCCGATACCGCATCGACTTGTCCACCGATATCGCCACCGGATGCCTTTGATTCGTTTCTCAGCAAATCGTCGATTTGCCGGATAGCGGCGTCGGCTTCCGGTAACTCGGCTCGATTGCCGCATCCATAAATTTCGAAAATTCCATCGTCCTCGTCGGGAAACAGCAGATAGGTGTGATCCTTCTTTAGCGGAAATCGCCCGCTATCGTTCGCAGTGAAAACCTCGACGGATGATTTGCTGATGCCCCGATAGTTCTTTTTCACGTCCAGTTTGTAGACCCATCCATCGATGAAATCGTCTTGACCCATCCTTTCGGTAACCGATGTAACGGTGCCCACGAAGACTGCGCCGGCCATGAAGAATTCGGTGCAGACCCTTGGGGGATTCGGAACGGGGCAGAACGCGAACGAAGGGCCAGGAGCGAGGAACGCGAGGCAGACGAAAAAAATCTTGGCGAGCCTCGACATGATGAGCGTTCCGTATGTATGCATTGCCGGTTGGACCGCATAAGTAGCGCGCGAAGTCGAAAAGTTCGTGGCATTCCACCACCGCGCGCAAGGCGCGCGGCTCTTGTATATCGATTGCGAAGATAGAAGAAGGAAGCGAACAGCGGCGCGCCAGCTCGAGCGGCTCTGGACCAGGCAAGGTCGGGGATGAGCAAGAAGCGGCGCGTGGCATAACCAGGGTCAGAGCCCGTACGGTCGCTGGAGCCGTCGCAGGGCGAGCTCGAATTGCGCAAGAGAGGGCGCTGGCCTTCACCAGGAGCAAGTGGCCTGCCCCCCGAAAACTCCGCCGGTTCCGACTCTCGAGAAGTTTGATCCGTGCCAGGAGCTTCGCCCGTCCGGAAATGCTCTCGATCACACGGCGCGTGTAATCGTCCTGTGCGTGCATCCACGCTTGCACTTCTGGATCGCTGAGATTCTCCATGTACCGATACTGATCAGCGACTTTGGTCCCGTAATAGGTTTCAGTAACCAATCGCACAGGCGCCAAGGGTGGCGACGGCGGAATCGATGCGGGCACCGAAGATGCGACACCAAGGAAGGCACCCAGGAGTAGAAATACCAATGAAGACCGTCCAGATTCGTCGTCGTTTTTCATAGACGGCAAGCTCCTCGAATTTGGCGAGGCTCCTAACCGTGTAACAAAAAGTCTGTTCGCCTCTCAAGCTGGAGCTGTCGGACCACCGGCAGGTTCAATCGAACTCGCGAATCACGCGGCCCAAGCGCAGCACTCGGCGGACTTCATCTTAGCCCGACCTTACTCAGTCGCATAAAGCGGCGCTCGGGTCCCCGCATTAACGCTTCAGGATCGCCCTCCGATTGGGGCTCGCCCAGATATGCCGATACGACTGCGCTCGAATCAAAGAGCGTGGACGCGGCGTTTTTCCATTACCAAGGCACCCAAGTTCGAATGCCGATGAGCCGCCAATACGTCAGGTACCAAGCCACCGCGCCGCATGAGATTGCCACCAGCAGCGAATGAATTCGGACGGCGCGGTTGATGTCGAACCGGAAGGCTAGCAGTGCCGCACCGAGCGCGGCGATCGAGAGAGCCGCAAATGCGAGGCTGGTCACAAACAATCCGACAGATCGGATCGTCGGTTGTGGCAGTTCCATCGGCGTGAGGTACGAAGCATGGCCGAACGCCAATAGCGCGAGCACCGCGATCAGAGGGAGAAGTCTTACTTCCAAGTGCGAGTAATCAACTGCGCCGTTAGAACCGCGCGCGGAATCCAGACCAGAGCGAAGAGCGCCGACGTAAGCATGATGAGCGTCGAAAGCGTCAAGACACCGATCCTCGCTATCGCCCAAGGCGCGGATGCGGTTTCGAAATAGAGTGGAATATTCAGCACCGGTGGAAACGCTGCGATCATCACGGGCCGGCCGGAAGCGGTGTTCGAAAATGCCGTCGTCCCTTCGGGACTCGTCTTGGTACAAAACAAATGCCCGCCGATGGGAGTTAGCGGCAGTTCATGCGCTAGTAGTGGACGCTGGTAAACGCTGCCGTCGCGGACTCGCACTAAGACACCGCCGGTGAGCTCAATAAGCGGCGCGGTCAGGGAAGAGAGTGGAGAGTAGAGTAGCTTCGGTTCATAGAAGCCCGCCCATCGCGAAATGTCACCCGGTATCGGCTGTGGCTCAGGCGGCCCTGGCTGGACGAGGCCCTGTGCGAGGTAGTTCAGAAGCAAATCGTGAATCTCGCGGAAGCCTCGATCTGAGGCGCCGAACAGCGAGGCTCGATTGATAGCGAAGAAGAATCCGAAGCCGTACCGTGGGACATAAGCGGCAGCCGAGAGAAATCCATCAAGTCCGCCATCGAATTCATAAACCGGAAGATCGTTCGCCAGGTGATATCCCATTCCAGCCCCGCCCCCGAGTTTTAACCCTGCACGCGCCGCGAGCGAAGTCTGCGGCGTCTCCATGCGCTCGATCGATTTTTCGCCCGCGATTCGCACACCGTCCAGTTCACCGCGATTGAGCAGCATTCGGAGGTAGCGCGCCATATCGTTCGGAGAAGAAATGATCTGACCGGCCGGCCGCAGCAATATTGGATGATAGGGAACCTGCTGCGGTGGGTTCTTCGCATATCCAACAGCAAGCCGGTTCTTGTTCTCGGCGGTGAGCGTGAATCCGGAATGAGTCATGCCGAGTGGACGTATGATGTTCTCGGTCACGAAATCCTCATAGGGTCGTTCGCCGCGCGCTTCGATGATGTAACCCAAAAGTCCGTAGCCGGGATTCGAATATGAAAAGGCCGTGCCAGGACGCCATTGCACGCGAAATGGTCCGGGAAAGCGCTGCAGCGCCTCGCGCAGTGAATATCGTCCGTCCGGATTGAAGTCGTACACTTCGGGAGGCGACATGTCACCGAAGCCGGCGGTGAATTCCATCACGTGCGCCAGTAGAACCGGATCGGTGTCATCCCACGGATTGGATACCGGAATGTCGGGAGCCAGCATTCCAACCTTGTCGTCTAATCGCAGCTTGCCATGCTCCGAGAGCTGCATGATCGCGATGGCGGTGAATGTTTTGGTTATGGAGCCGATCCGGAAAAGCGTGCGGCCATCGACGGCGCGCCCGGTCGAGAGGTCGGCGACGCCGACCCCGCCAGTCCAGACAACTTTGTCTTTGGTCACCAGCGCGATTCCACAGCCGGGTATGTTGTAGCGCTTCAGAGTCGCCGCTACCGCGCTCCTGAGCTCGTCGAGATTCTTCGGTGCTTCCATATTGGTTCCGCTATCAGTTGCGTGCGCGCAGCTGCATGCCGAGATCGTGAGTAGGGACGCGGCGATCAGGTTTGCGAGACCGCGCGCGATGCCATCACGCATGCGCCTTACGGGCCTGCCTTTTAATCGCTCTTGAATTCGCATATGCCTCACCCCTCGAAGTCTGCGTTTCGTGGGTAGGATGCGGCTCGGAGGGCAGTCCAAGGGCCGAAAGTACATTCGTTAGAACCGCATCGGCGCTATTCGGCTTATGGTTGCGCGTTGAGCGCGGGAGGAATCGTCTTCCGGGTGCGAGAAGTCCCGGCATCAGAGTCCGAATGAGGGATCGCATTATGCTGCGAATCTCGAAGCTGTCGGAGTCGAGGTAGAAAGTAGTAAGGACTCCGAGACGTGCGGCGTACAAGGCCGCGCCGGTCTCGTTCGCATCAAGATCGCGCCTAAACACGCCTTGCTGCTGACCATATTTTACCAGACGCGAAAGGAGATGCCGGTTTACCGCCATCTGGCCGCGAAGAATTCTTCCAACTTCGGGCGAGATATTGTCAGCATCCAGCCCGACCGTTATCACCATGCGATTGAGCCACGGAAGCTGGGCATTTTGATCGACGTCGGCATGTAACACTTCGGCGAGGAGGCGATCCGCCGGTCCCTGCAGTTCAAGGCTATCCGCCCATTTTATCGTGCGGGCTTTCGCCGCTCGCTCGAGCAGAGCAACCAGAAACGCTTCCTTGTTGGCGAAGTGCCAATACAAAGCACCTCGAGTAGTCCCGACTTCCTCGACGATGTCCTCCATCGTCGCCCGCTGATATCCCCGTCTTCCGAATACCCGGATCGCCGCGGCAAGTAGTTCTTCGCGTGTCTTCGCTCCTTGCTCCTTCTTTCGATTCAGTGTATCCATCCATACACGTATGTATGGAAAGTATCGGGCACAGTCAAGGAGAGAAAGTGCGCTCCGGGAAAGCGCCGATGAAGGCTGACGAAGACCTCGCTCTCCAGCGCCGCGCGATTCTGTATTTCCTCCTGTTGGCGTTCGGCTCGACTTGGGTTCTCTGGACCGCTCTCTGGCTTATGAAGATCGGCCCAGCGCAAACGCTGGAGTTCGCTATCTTCGGCACTGGCGGAATGTACCTTCCAGGGGTTTCTGCGTTGATCGTCCGGCGGTTCGTGCTCGGAGAGAATTTGCATGACAGCACGCTATTTCGGATCGGCGTGGCAAGGTTCTATTGGCTTGCATGGTTCTTATTTCCCGCGCTGATCGCCGCAACCGTCCTCATTGAGCTTTCCGTGGGCCTAGCTCGCATCGATCAAGGCTTCAGTCAGCTGCTCGGATTATTCGTCGCGGCTGGCAAGACACCGCCCTCGGATTTGAAACGCTTCGCGATCAGTCAACTCGCTGCCGCTTTGATTGTCGGCCCACCAATGCACGCCCTCGCAACGATCGGCGAGGAAGTTGGCTGGCGGGACTTTCTGTTGCCGCGCCTCGTCCTGAGCGTCCTCGCGAAGGACCTCGATGGGCAGGCATTCGCGATGGCGAAAGCGCAAAAACAAACCCACTTAATCGAGGAAAACCAAGGACTTTTCGCTCCTTGGCCATTATCGACGTGATGTCGGTAAGGCCTTCAGCGCGGCATCGGCCACAGACGCAGCGCGCTCTCACCGAAAACCCAACGCTTCTCATCCGGAAACAGGAACCCGAGCTGCTCGTTCGCGAATTGGACGAATCCTTGATAGCTCCGGTCGTTGCTCGCCGGGAAGTTGCTACCCCACATCAGCTGATGCGCGCCGAAGGTGTCGATTAGACGCCGGAAGAACTCGGCGCCTCCCCGAGGGCCATTCTTTGCCGCGGCGGCAATCGTCCACGAGGAAAACTTGCCATAGAAGTTCGGGAACCGCGCGAGGTGGAACAGCGGCTGCTCGTCCGCGAAATCCGGGCCGTCATCGAGGCGGGGAAGTCCCAAATGGTCGAGGGCAAGGTTTAGTTCGGGGAAGCGCTCAAGCACCTTCGCGAGCCGCGACAGTTGATGGAAGTTGGTCAGTACACATACCGGGATGCGCAGGTCCGAGGCGCGGCGCCACAGCGGGTTGATGCGCGGGTCATCGAGCATCGTTTCGGGCTCGGTCCAGGTCACGACGCGCAGCCCTTTGACGCCGCGATCCTTGACCCAGTGGCTGAGCTGGTCGGCGGCGTCAGGCTTGAGGACATCGACGATACATACCGCCGCGAAGCGATCCGGATAGCGCGCGGCCACATCGGCGACGTAGCTGTTGTCGTAGCGATACGCGCCGAAGGCCTGCACCAGGATCGCGCGATCGATGCCGGCGCCGTCCATCAGTTGAAGGAAGTCCTCGCCGGTCAGATCGCGCACCCAGGCGGCGGGATTCGGACCCAGCTCGCGCGGATACTTGCGCTGATCGCCGGCCATGATGTGGCAATGACTTTCAATTATCATAAAATCCGCGCACCAGCCTCGGGCCATAGTACGTTCGGGGGTTTTTTGCTACCGATCTTTATGCGGATCCTACGATTGATCCATGGAGGAAATGATGATCGAGGACACCAACACTCAACCCGACATGCAGATTGACGAACCTAATCGCTGGCGGCTCGATACCCCCGGCCATAGCGGATGGAAACGCACCGCAAGGCCCGATGATCCGAACCGCTATTTGATGATCTCCGCCGATTGTCACGCCAATGAGCCCGGCGGCCTGTGGCATCAGCGGCTGGACAAGAAATATCACCATCGCCTGCCGCGCATCGAAGTCGATGAAAAGGGCCAGAAGTGGGTTGTCAACGAAGGGATGCAGCGCTCGCGCCTGCTCGACAGCCGCCTCGCCGGCGAGGACCATCTGCGCAACAAGTCGGGCTACACGCCCGAGCAGCGCATCGCCGACCATCGCCGCGACGGCATCGATGCCGAAATCATGTTCCCCAACAAAGGGCTCTCGGTATGGGCGACGACCGACGCCGATTTCGGCAACGCGCAGTGCAAGGTCTGGAATGACTGGGCGTGGGAGACGTACGGTCCGTACAACGATTTCATGTCGCCCATCGCGGCCATCATGACCGCCGACATCAACCTGGCGGTCGAGGAGATCAAGCGCGTCGCCAAGCTGGGGTTCCGCGGCGTCAACCTTCCGTGCAAGCCGATCTTCGGCGCGCATGACGCCCGTCATCCGAATTACAACATGACGATGTATGACCCGATGTGGGCGACGATCCAGGATTGCGACATCACCATCACGTTCCACATCTCGACCGGTCGCGATCCTCGCGCCGCGCGCAAAGACGGTGGCGCGATTATCAACTACGCCGCGCACGCACTGTCGCCGACGGTCGAGCCGATCGCCTGCCTATGCGCCTCGGGCGTGCTCGAGCGCTTCAACAAGCTGCGCTTCGCCGGTATCGAATGCGGCATCGGATGGGTTCCGTGGGCACTCGAAGCGATGGACGAGGCGGCCCGCAAACATCATATGTGGGCGTTCCCGAAGCTGAAGAAGCTGCCCAGCGACTATTTCCGCGAGCATGGCGCCGCGTCGTTCCAGGATGATCCCATCGGCGTCGAGCTGGCCGAGCGGCACAACCTCGTGAACAACTTCCTGTGGGCCAATGACTATCCGCATCATGAAGGTTCATGGCCTCATTCGGCGCAATCGATCGAACGCCAGATGGGCGAGCTGAAAGAGGAAAGCCGCGCGAAGATCCTTGGCCTCAATAGCGCGAGGATTTTCAAGTTCGACGCCGATGCACTGCTGCGGCGTCGCAGCTTGGCCTCCAACTAGCAGTCGCATATCAGTGGAACGCATCTACTGCCATCGAGGCTGAATTGGCCTCGATGGCAGTGTTTATCCGCGTTGTTGCGTATCGAAACAAACAAGCTTGACTGTTTCTTACGGCGTAGATAATCTTTATCCACGTATGCCGCTGAAAATGCAACAAAGTGCGTATGAACTCACCCTAGCTCACCGTGGATGTAAATGAATGCCTTCCCAGACTAAAGACGTTGCGGTGATTGGGGCCGGACCCTACGGCCTCGCGGCGGCGGCTCATCTGCGGGCGTCGGGGCAAGAGATTGCGGTCCTCGGCAAGCCGATGGAGTTTTGGGAAGAGCAGATGCCCAAAGGCATGTTCCTGCGCTCAGCCTGGTACGCCTCGGATATTTCGGATCCCACGCGAAACTTCAGTCTCGGTGACTTCAAGGAGCGCGAGAAGCAAGAGTTCTCGGCTCCGGTTCCGCTGGATGCGTTCGTGCGCTATGGGCATTGGTTCCAGCGCCAGGCCGTCCCCGATGTCGACGAGCGCCGGGTCACGCGCATCGACAAGAATGGAAGCTTCAAGCTGTCGCTCAGCGACGGCGATACGATATCGGCCAAGCGGGTGGTGATCGCGGCGGGCATTTCGTCGTTCGCCAGCCGACCGCCCGAATTCGCCGAGATGCCGCGCCGACTGGCCTCGCATTCGAGTGATCATAGTGATCTTGGCCGTTTTCGCGGCCAGCGGGTTATGGTGATCGGCGGAGGCCAGAGCGCGTTCGAATCCGCGGCCTTGTTGAAGGAGAGCGGCGCCGAAGTCGAACTGGTAATGCGCGCGCCGGAGGTGCGATGGCTGCATGGCAGCGTCCATTTCCGCGCCACGCTGGGAGCATTGCGCCGGTTGCTTTATCCGCCCACGGATGTTGGTCCGCCGGGACTCAATCAACTCATCGCGAGACCGCACCTGTTCCGCTGGTTGCCACGCGCACTGCAAACCAAGTGGGCGTACCGGGCGATTCGACCAGCGGCCTCGACCTGGCTGCGCGATCGAATGGATGGGGTGATAATCACGACCGGCCGGCGCGCGAAGCGAGCGGCGGTTTGCGGTGATATGGCGCGCGTCGATCTCGATGACGGCACGCACCGCGAGATTGATCACGTGATCCTCGCGACTGGGTTCCGCGTCGACGTCTCGCGCTACAATTTCCTCGGGCCTGAACTGCTGCGCGCCTTGAAAATCGATCAGGGATATCCGCGCCTCACTCTCGGCCTCGAGTCTTCGCTTGCGGGACTTCATTTTATGGGCGCTCCGGCGGCGCGCAGCCTCGGTCCACTGGTGCGATTCGTGTCGGGGACTGGCTATAGCGCGCGCGCCTTGACCGAAGCTATTGCTCGCTCCTCGCGCAAGCGGAGCGCGATGTGAACCAAGGCGTCGAGGTCGAAACCCCGGGGGTTGAACCGTCGGCGATCGCGAAGTGGCAAAGCGCCACTAACGGCGCGGTTGGGAGAATCCCCGGCGCCGCGGTGCTGGGCGGAGACTATCGCGCGCTCAGCGTAGTGCGCAGCCTCGGTCGCCATGGCATCCCGGTGTGGGTTTTCCCCGAGCAGCAGAAGATAGCGACGAAGTCACGCTATGCGCGCCGGCAGTTCCCGCTGCCTACTGATGAGAAGCGTCAAGTCGAATTCCTACTCGAGGTCGCGCAGCGTGATGGTCTCGACGGATGGATGCTGTTTCCGACGGAAGATACCCACGCGGCGATGCTGGCCCGCCATCAGGCGAAACTGGCGACGAGGTTCAGGCTCGCAACCTCACCATGGGAGACGGTCGAGGTAGCCTACGACAAGCGCGCGACCTACCGCGTCGCGCAAAAGCTCGACGTCCACACCCCGGTCACCTACTACCCGCGCGATCGCCGCGAGGTCGAAGCGCTGGAATGTTCCTACCCGGTCATCCTCAAGCCCGCGATCAAGGAAGCGGTCAATCGATTTACCCAGGAAAAGGCCTGGCCGATTGGTGACCGCGAGTCATTGCTGGCCGGCTACGATCGGGCCTGTACCCTGGTGGATCCGGCTCTGATCATGATCCAGGAACTGATTCCCGGCGGCGGTGAGGCGCAATTTTCCTACGGGGCGCTTTGCGAGAACGGCCACCCGCTCGCATCGGTGGTGGCGCGGCGCGCGCGCCAGTATCCGGTCGACTTCGGCCGCTCGAGCTCGTTCGTCGAAACCGTCGATGTGCCCGCGGTCGAGCATGCCGCGCGCCATCTGCTCGAACGCCTGGGCTATACCGGCCTGATGGAAGCGGAATTCAAGTACGACCGCCGCGACGGCCACTACAAGTTGCTCGATCTCAATCCGCGCGTCTGGGGATGGCATACCCTGACCCGCCCCGGCGGTGTCGACTTCCCCTACTTCATGTGGCGGCTAGCGCAACATCTGCCGGTTCCCGAGGTCCGCGTCGAAGCCGGTTATCGATGGGTTCGGATGACGACCGACGTGCCGGCGGCCCTGCGCGGGATCATCAGTGGCAGAATCTCGCTGGCGTCGTACTTCCGCTCGTTGCGTTCGCCTCTCGAGCACGCGGTGCTGGCGGCCGACGATCCGATGCCGTTTCTCCTCGAAGTCCCGATGCTCACGATTGCGCGGCTCACGCAGCGCCTGCACGAGTTTCGGCGCCGGCGAGGTCTCGCCGCGCCGACGCTGACACCGGGTGCCAACATCAGCGAACCCAAGCCGGTTGCCGCGTCTTCGCAGCCTTAGCGAACCGTTCCGTGTGTCGTGGGAGGGTCGGTTCGCGGTAACCGCGTCGCGATATTGCGCCAGCGGAGAATGCCTCGCACCGCCACCACCTATTCCAGCCCGTACTTTTCGATCTTCGCATAGAGCCGCTTGCGGGAGATCTTCAGCGTGCGCGCGGCATGCACTTTGTTTCCGCCCGACATCTCGAGGGCTCGCGCAATGATATCGCGCTCGGCCTCCGCAAAAGTTCCCACCGGTACGTTTGCGGCCGTTTGCGGGCTCGACTCACGCTTCCCGCCGATCGCGGGAGGAAGATTGGCGAGCTCGATCATCGGGGTGCGACCGAAGATGAAGGCGCCTTCGATCGCGTTGGAGAGTTCGCGCACGTTGCCGGGCCATGAATACTCGCACATTGCTTGCAGTGCATCGTCTTCGATCCCATTGACCTGGGTCGGGCGGACCAGTTTCTGGTTGAACAGATCGATGAAGTGCCCGACCAGCAAGGGGATGTCTTCGGTGCGGTCGCGCAGCGGTGGAACGCGCAGGATGCTCGCCTGCAGGCGATAGTAGAGATCCTGGCGGAACTGGCGATCCTGCATTGCCTGTTCGGGATCACGATTGGTTGACGCGATGACGCGCGCGTCGACCGAGACCTCGACGCTGGACCCTACGGGCCGCACTTTCTTTTCCTGGATGGCGCGCAGCAGTTTGCTCTGCGTGTCCGGATTCATCTCCGTGATCTCATCGAGGAAGAGCGTTCCGCCTTCCGCGGCGCGAAATAGACCCAGATATTCCGCGGTCGCGCCACTGAATGCGCCGCGCTTGTAACCAAACAGTTCGCTCTCGATGAGTTCCTTTGGAAGCGCGGCGCAGTTAAGCGGCACAAACGGGGAATTCTGATTCGGGCCGCATTCGTGCACCGCGCGCGCGACCAGTTCCTTACCGGTTCCGCTCTCGCCAACCACCAACGCGATCGCGCGGGCGCGGCCGACCGCCTCGATGCGCCGATAGAGTTCGCGCATCACGGGGCTTTTCCCGACCAGGCCGTGAAAGCGCGTGCGCTCTTCGGGCGGAAGATACTTCGCCTCCAACTCCAGGGCGTGGATGCGCGTCGCGGCTGAGGCCCATTGCGATCGCGAGTATGCATCGACCAGCAAAATGATCCTGATGTGACTCAACTTGTCGAACTTGTTGTAGACGTCGGTGGTTGGAGGAGGCTCCTGCGGGAAAACCGCCTGCGCGGCTTCTTCGAACAGATGCAGCGATGCGATGATTTCCTGCAGCGGGACGTGATGCTCGGCCAACTCCTCGCCCAGTTTCAGGATCGCGCGCGCATACCCGTCCATATCCTTGCGCAGCAGACAGTCTTGATTGCGCAACAACGCGGGCTCGAAGATGTTTCGAAACTCGGCCTCTGACAGCGCGCGCCGGTCGCCGAAATGAAGTTGATAGAGGTCATACCAGACCGTCACCACCTCGGACCGGCGATCGCGAACTGCGGCCAGCACGTCGTGCAGCTGGTCCAAATCCTCGTCCCACAACAAGTGGAAATAGCGGGGCGGTTCTACCCGTGTAATATTTCTGACCGGCTCAGTCATTCGGGAGTGCCTTCCAGGGAAAATGTCCTAAAAAATGACTATTAGCTACATCGCTTTAGGATGCGCTATATCAGCAAAAGTCGACTTGGTGGTAACTCTATAATCATTTTACTCCCTCATAGGATCGCCTCGCCACCTATGGCATCGGGCTGGCACGTTGGGCAAATAAATCAAGGTAGAATCTCGAATCTTACCAGCGTCGCTTAAGGGCGTTGTCGAATGTCTTGGCGCTTCCGTTGGCGGTTATGCTAATAACTTCGGCGGAGACTGTTGGGGGCAATGTGCAAGCATTAACCATTCTGGGCGGGGGGCCAGCCGGCCTCGCGACTGCGTTCTATGCCCATCGCGAGGGCGTTCCTTTCCTATTGTTTGAGAAATCCTCCTATTTGGGGGGACTCTGCCGGACCCTTAAATTCGGCCAGCACTTGTATGATTGTGGGGCGCATCGGTTCCACGACCGCGATGCCGACATCACCAGCGACATCCGCGCGATGCTGGGCGACGAGCTGGTGGCCGTCAGCGCGCCGAGCAAAATCTACGATCGTGGCCGCTTTATCGATTTTCCTCCCACCCCGCTCAACGTGCTGTTTTCGGGTTTCAATCTGTGGGAGACCGGCCGCATCGGGGTCGAATTGATTCGCTCGCGGCGGCGCTCGGCGCCGGCCGTGTCATTCGCGGATTTTGCGGTGAGCCAGTTTGGTGAGACGCTCGCACGCCGCCTGCTCTTGAACTATTCGGAAAAACTTTGGGGCTTGCCGGCTGATCAGCTCTCGCCCGATGTGGCCACGCGCCGTCTCCAGGGCATGACGCTAACCTCGCTTTTTTTCGAGGTGTTGTTTCCGAAAAAGAAGACCACCCATATTGATGGAAGCTTTCTCTATCCGCGCGAGGGCTACGGCCATATCGTTGATACACTCGCGGCCACGTTACCGCCCGCATCAGTCCGTAAGGGCCACGACATCGTGCGGTTGGAATGCGATAGCGGCCGTATTCGGCGCATCCATTTCGCAGGACATCATCCGGTTGACCCCGGCTCGCGGGTGGTCTCGACGCTGCCGCTTACGCTAACGGTAAAATTCCTCGGCGACGAGGTTAGTGACGAGGTTCGCGAAGCGGCTGCTGGGCTGCGCTTCCGCCATATCCGGTTGTTCTTCCTGCGTCTTGCTCAGCCGCGCGTATCCGATAACGCATCCATCTACATCCCCGATCCGAAACTGTGTGTGACGCGAATGTATGAACCCCGCAATCGCTCGCCCAGGATGGCGCCTAGCGGCGAGACATCGCTGGTGGTGGAGGTGCCCTGTTTCACCGACGATCCGATCTACACGAGCAGCACCGACGATCTGGCGGCGCGGGTGATCGGCGAGCTCGACAGCATCGGAATCATCAGCGCATCCAAGGTGCTGGAATGGCGGTATCATTTTTTGCCCAACGCCTACCCGGTGTACTCGCTCAACTATGCGGCGCGAGTGTCGCAGATTATCGACGCGCTCGGCGCGATCTCGAATCTCGATCTCATCGGACGCGGCGGGCAGTTCTTCTATAGCCATCTCCATGACCAACTTCGGTTCGGAAAGGACTATGTAGCCAACCTTCCGGACTCGAATGAGCGCCTCTCCGCACCCCTCGTGGCTGCAATAAATAGCTGATCTTCGCGCTACTCTATCGCGCGTGTCGAGCCAATGCCTCTATTCGTCACGACCCGCGAGGGTGCGCGGGCGAACGCGCTGAGGCGGCGAAACTCTTGAGAAGACTTTTTCGCGCGCATAGTCTCCCGTCTGCGATGGACCAGATCGAGATAACCCCGGTCGCCAAACCGCTTGCTGCGGCGATCACCGTGCCCGGTTCCAAAAGTATCACCAATCGGGCATTGCTCATCGCCGCGATGGCGGAGGGCCGCTCGGTGATCGAGAACGTGCTTTTCAGTGACGATACGCTGCGGATGCTCGAAGCCCTCAAACAGCTCGGGTTTCAGGTCACTATCGAAGAGAGCGAGAAGCGGGTCACCGTCAATGGCCTCGGCGGACAAATTCCGTCTTCGAGCGGAGATCTGTCAATCGGAGGCGCGGGCACCGCGATGCGCTTCCTCATTCCGTTCCTTACGCTCGGGCGCGGCAAATTCCGTATCGATGGAAACAAGCGGATGCGTGAGCGTCCAATCGGCCCACTGCTTGATGCGATGCAGCGCCTGGGCGCGTCGGTCTACAGCGAGCGCGACAATCGATGTCCGCCGGTGATCGCCGACTCGCGCAACCCGTTTCGCGGCGGCGCGACGCATGTCGATGCGCGGGTGTCCTCGCAATTCGTCTCGGCAATGTTGATGCCCGCGCCGTTATGGCCTGACGGCTTGCGCCTCCAGGTCGCGGGTGAGGCCGCACGGCCATTTATCGACATGACCCTGCGCGTGATGGAAACCTGGGGCGTAAAACTGAATATCGAGGGGGATACCATTACCATTCCGGGCGGGCAGGCGTATCGTGCGCGCCGTTTCGTCGTGGAGCCCGACGCTTCCAGTGCGAGCTATTTCGCCGCCGCGGCGGCATTGTGCGGCGGGACGGTTACTCTGGGCGGCCTCAGTGCTAATTCGGTTCAAGGCGACATCGCTTTTCTCACGGTGCTCCAGCAAATGGGCGCACGTGTCAAATGGAATCCCGAATCGGTCGAGGTGAGCGGGGCAGGGCAGTTACGCGGAGTAGATGTTGCGATGAATGGGATGCCCGACATGGTGGCTACGCTGGCGGCGATCGCGCCATTTGCGACCTCGACGACGCGCATCCGCAAGGTAGACTTCATTCGCCATCATGAGAGCGACCGGCTCCGTTCGATTGCGGCGGAATTGCGACGGCTGGGAGCGAGCGTCACCGACCTCCACGATGGGTTGGAGATTTTGCCGTCGCGGCTGAGCGGCGCGAGTATTGAGACTTACGACGACCATCGCATCGCGATGGCGTTTTCGGTGGTCGGATTAAGGATCCCCGGGGTTAGCATTCAGAATCCCGAGTGCGTGTCGAAAACCTTTCCGGAATTCTTCGAGACGATGGCGACCCTCGCCGACTGAGATGGCGATCCGCGATGCCACGCCCGGCGACTTACCCGTCATCGTCGCGATCTACAACTCGGCGATTCCAGGCCGGATGGCAACCGCGGATCTTGAACCGGTAAGCGTTGATTCGCGGCGCGCGTGGTTCGCGGAGCATTCATCGGATGCGCGTCCACTGTGGGTCATCGAAGAAGGCGGCGCCATCAGAGCCTGGCTCAGCTTTCAATCGTTCTATGGACGCCCTGCATATCATGCGACGGCCGAACTCAGCGTCTATGTCGCGCCGGATGCGCAGCGGCGTGGCTATGCTAGACAGCTGGTGGCCGAGGCGATCCGGCGCGCGCCCGAGTTTGATCTTAAGACGCTGCTGGGTTTCATCTTCGGGCATAACCAGCCGAGCCTCGCGCTGTTTAGGAGCTTCGGCTTCGAGACCTGGGCGCATCTGCCGCGGGTCGCAGAACTCGACGGCCTCGAGCGCGATTTGATGATCCTCGGGCGCCGCCTCTAACGCGTCACCGATGGGATCACTTCCTCAGCGAAGGCCTGGAATTCGTCGTCGACGAGAATCGGCCAGCGCAGGCTGAAGATGAAGTGCGTGACGCCGACCTTGCGATACTGCTCGACGAGTTCGAGGCATTCGTCCTTGCCGCCGATCATGATGCGATCGCGCGCTTGCTCAGGTGTGATGCGCGCAGTTGCAGCGACGGCGCCCGCGATCATCTGTTCGCGATCCTTCGAGGCCTTGTAGCATAGCGGCAGCATGATGGTTTTTTCGATTTCGTCGGTGTCGCGCCCGACCGTGTCGCCGTGGCGCTCAATGACGGCGATCAGCCGCTTCATCTCCGCCGGATTCGCGAACATCGTGTTCCACTGATCAGCGTGCTTGGCGACGATCTTGAGCAATTCTTTCTCGCCCCGGCCACCAATCATGATCGGAATGTGCGGCTTCTGGAGCGGCTTCGGATTGCACACTGCATCGACTACTTTGTAATGCTTGCCGTCGAGCGAGGTCTTCTCCTGGGTGAACATCCCTTTAATGATCTGGCATGATTCATCGAGCGCGCGCAGCCGTCCACCGAGAGTTTTGAAATCTATCCCGAAGCTTCGATGCTCGAGCTCGTACCATCCGGCGCCGAGGCCCAGGTTAAGCCTTCCTCCGCTGGTGTGATCGAGCGTCGCCGCCATCTTCGCGGTCAAGCATGGATTGCGATAGGTGTTGCTGTTGACCATCGCGCCGAGCCGCGCCCGCTTGGTGTGTTGGCTGAGCGCGCTGAGCAGGGTCCAGCTTTCCATGCACGGGCCCGCGGGATCGGGGGTGAAAATCGGATAGAAGTGATCGAATGCCCACAGGGAGTCGTAGCCCCAGGCGTCGAGGTTGCGCCAGAAGTCGCGTATCCGCTCCCAGATGACATTCTGCTGTCCCGATTGGTAACCAAATCGAATCGGATGAGTGGCCATTTGTGCATCTCCCGTAGCACAGGCTTTAGCCTGGGTTCTGAAAATGGCGCGGGCGGAAGGAGAAAGTCTCGCTCAGCGAGCGGCGCGCAGTTCGGTGGCGGCGCGATGGCGCGCGCGCGCGAGTAGCAGGTCGTGCTGCTTAAGCTCGTAGCCCTCTTCGTACATGCTCAGCTCGGCAACTTGAATCTCGATCTCGCGCAGCATTCCCTCGACCCCGGCGAGGTCGATCAGGGCCGGTTCCTCCGCGCTATCGGCGAGGATCGTCATCTTGCCGTCTTTCACTTCGGCTAGTCCGCCCGAAACGACGTAGTAGAGCATCCCGCCGTCGGCGAGTTTCACTTCAACGATTCCCGGCACCAACGAGGTGATGAAATTGATATGTTCCGCGAGCACCCCAAATTGACCGAGCGGATTCCATGCGGTGACCTCCACGACCTCGCCCCGGTAGGCGATGCCGGTGGGGGTCACTAGCTCGAGCGGAAAAGTCTCGGCCATTAGCGCGCTTCGCCGCGAGCGAGGCGCTCGGCCTTCTCGCGCGCATCCTGGATGTTGCCGACCAGGTAGAACGCCTGTTCCGGCATGTCATCGCATTTGCCGTCGAGGATTTCCTTGAAGCCCGCGACGGTCTCCTTGCGCGGCACGTACTTGCCCGGCAAGTTGGTGAACACCTCGGCGACGAAAAACGCCTGGCTCAGGAAACGCTCAACCCGGCGTGCGCGGGAGACCACCAGCTTATCCTCGGCCGAGAGTTCGTCCATCCCCAGGATCGCAATGATGTCCTGCAAGTCCTTGTAGCGCTGCAGGATCGCCTGCACCCCGCGCGCGACCTCATAATGTTCCTCGCCCACGACTTGCGGATCGAGAATTCGCGAGGTGGATGCGAGCGGATCGACCGCGGGATAAATCCCCTTCTCATAGACTTTGCGATCGAGCGCCGTGACTGCATCGAGATGGGTGTAGGTAGTGGCGACTGCCGGGTCGGTATAGTCGTCGGCGGGCACGAAGATCGCCTGCACCGAGGTGATCGCGCCCTTCTTGGTCGAAGTGATGCGCTCCTGCAGACTGCCGGTATCGGTGCCCAAAGTCGGCTGATAACCGACCGCGCTCGGCAGGCGTCCGAGCAATGCCGACACTTCCGAGTTGGCCTGGACGAAGCGGAAAATGTTGTCGATAAAGAACAGCACGTCCTTGCCTTCTTCATCGCGGAAATATTCGGCAACCGTGACTCCGGTCAGCGCCACGCGTGCGCGCGCCCCCGGAGGTTCATTCATCTGGCCATAGACCAGCGCGGTCTTCGCGAGGACGCCCGATTCCGCAAGCTCACGATAGAGATCGTTACCCTCGCGCGAGCGCTCGCCGACGCCGGCGAACACCGACACGCCGCCGTGCTGGCGCGCAATGTTGTTGATGAGTTCCTGGATGGTGACGGTCTTGCCCACGCCGGCGCCGCCGAACAATCCGATCTTACCGCCGCGCACATACGGGCAAATGAGATCGACGACCTTGATGCCGGTCTCGAGGATTTCCTGTTCCGAGGTCTGATCCTCGAATGAGGGCGCATCGCGATGAATCGGCATCATGTGCGCGCCGTCGATGGGGCCTTTGCCATCGACCGCCTGTCCGATCACATTCATCAGCCGGCCCAGGGTTTGCGGACCGACCGGCACCGCGATGGCTTTCCCGGTATCCCGCACCTGCATTCCACGCACCAGGCCGTCGGTGGTATCCATCGCGATACAGCGCACGGTGTTCTCACCGAGATGCTGCGCGACTTCGAGCACGAGATTCCATTGCTCGTCGCTGACGGAAGGATTGGTCACCCGCAAGGCGTTGAGAATCGATGGCAATGATCCATCGCGAAATTCGACGTCGACGACGTTTCCAAGGACCTGGTTGATGTTTCCGGTTGCTAGCTCAGCCATAGAAATAGACCGTGGGTGTCTCCCCGGCGAGTTCTCCCGAGTTTCCTAAGATGCTTGACCCTTCAATGCTTCGGCGCCGCCGACGATATCCATCAGCTCGCGTGTGATCATGCCCTGGCGGGCGCGGTTCATTTCGAGTGTCAGCGACTGGATCATCTCCGTCGCATTGTTAGTCGCGTTATCCATCGAGGTCATCTGCGCACCGAAGAAGCTGGCCTCGGCCTCCACCAGCGCATGGAAGACCGCCGCTTCGATGTAGGTTTTGATGACCTGCGGGATCAATTGCTCGCGGCTCGGCTCGACGAGGTATTCGGTGGTCGGCGCCTTGCCGTAGCTGCCGGTTGAGCCTTCCGCGCCCTGCGCTTCGGCAATCGGCAGCAATCGCTCGTAGACCGGAACCTGGGAAATCGCGGAGCGAAAATGGCTATACACGATGCCGGCCTCGCGCGCCTGCCCAGTTTGAAACGCATTGAGCATCCGATGCGCGATATCGCGCGCGAGGTTGACGTTCACCAGGCGTGGATTGCTGATCGAATTGCCGATCATCGGCGCCTTGGTCCGCTTGAAATGCTCGAGGCCTTTACGCCCGACCACAAAAAACTGCGGGTCGAGGCCACCGGCGCGAAGCTCAGCCGCTTTTTGTTCCGCGAATTTCAGGATGTTGGTGTTGTAGCCGCCACATAGACCGCGGTCCGAAGATATCACCACCACGAACGCCATGTTCGCCGCGCCTTCGACCGGCTCGAGTATCGCTTGCCCGCCGAGCACCGAGTCCGCGACGCGAGTGAGTGCCTCGCTGTAGGGCAGTGAATTCTGCAGCGCTTCCTGCGCGCGGCGCAGACGCGACGCGGCGACCAGCTTCATCGCGCGCGTAATCTGCTGGGTCGATTTGACCGAGGAGATCCGGCGCCGGATTGCTTTAAGGGTGGGCATCGCTTCTCAACAACCTGCTAGGCAGCGCTCTTGGCCCGGCCGTGCTCGGCGACGAATTCCTGTTTGTATTCGTCGAGCGCCTTGATCAGCTTGGCGCGCAGGTCGTCGCTGATTTCCTTTTTGTCGCGAATCTCGCCCAGCAAGCTTGCGTACTTCGCATCGAAGAAAACGTATAGCCCTTTTTCGAAGGGACGAATCTGCGGAATGTCGAGGTCATCGAGATAGCCACTGTTCGCGGCCAGCATGATCAGCACTTCCTTCTCCATCGAGAGCGGTTCGTACTGACCTTGCTTGAGCATCTCGGTGAAACGCGCGCCGCGATGAAGCATGCGCTGCGTGACCGCATCGAGGTCGGAACCGAACTGCGCGAAGGCCGCCATTTCGCGATACTGCGCGAGATCGGCCTTGAGACTGCCGCCGACCTGCTTGACCGCTTTGACTGCGGCCGAGAAGCCGACCCGCGAAACCGAGAGCCCGACGTTAACCGCGGGACGAATGTTGGAATTGAAGAGATCGTTGTCCAGAACGATCTGGCCATCGGTGATCGAAATCACGTTGGTCGGGATATAGGCCGAAACGTCGCCCGCCAGGGTCTCGATGATCGGCAGCGCCGTAAGCGAGCCCCCGCCTTCCTCGGCGCTCATCTTGGCAGCGCGCTCCAGCAGGCGCGAATGCAGGTAGAAAACGTCGCCAGGATACGCCTCGCGGCCGGGCGGTCGGCGGAGTAGCAGCGACATCTGGCGATACGCCTGCGCATGCTTGGAAAGATCATCGTAAACCAGCAACGCATGCTTCCCGGTATCGCGGAAATACTCGCCGATAGTGACGCCGCTGTACGGCGCGATGAACTGCAACGGAGCCGATTCCGATGCGGTTGCGGCGACCACGGTGGTAAATTCCATCGCGCCATGTTTGCTCAGCGTCTCGACCAACTGCGCGACGGTCGAACGCTTCTGACCGATCGCGACATAAATGCACTGAACGTTCTGCCCATGCTGATTGATGATGGTGTCGATCGCGATGGCGGTCTTGCCGGTCTGCCGGTCACCGATGATCAGTTCGCGCTGTCCGCGGCCAATCTGCAGCATCGCATCGATTGGCTTGATGCCGGTCTGGAGCGGCTCTTTGACCGGCTGGCGCTTCATGATGCCGGGCGCTTTGATCTCGATGCGGCGGGTCTCGCTGGTTTTGATGGGACCCTTACCATCGATGGGCTGGCCGAGCGCATTGACGACGCGGCCGAGCATCGCCTCGCCGACCGGAACTTCGGCAATTCTGCCGGTACGCTTGACTTCGTCACCTTCGCGAACCGCGTCGGGATCACCGAACAAAACCGCTCCGACGTTGTCTTCTTCGAGGTTAAGGATCATCCCCATGATGCCGTTGGGAAATTCGAGTAGTTCGCTCTGCGCGGCGTTCTGGAGGCCATAGATCCGCGCGATGCCGTCACCGCACGAGAGCACGCGGCCAGTCTCGCGCACCGCGATGCTGCCCTCGAAGCCCTTGATCTCGTTCTTGAGGATTTCGCTGATTTCTGAAGGTCGAATGTCCGCCATGTTTTTGGATCCGTTCTCCGGGTCGCTTCCTGATTCCCTATCCTGCCAGCCGATGCTCCGCTTCTACCAGTTGTGTCGCGAGGCTGCCGTCATAGATCTTGCCGCTCAGCTCCGCCGTCACGCCACCGAGCAGCGCGGGATCGACTTTGATGGTTGGAATAATTTTTTTGCCCGCGATCGCCTCGAGGCCCGACACGACTCGCTGCACTGTGGCATCATCCGGCTGAAATGCGAAGGTAAGCGTCGCGCGCGCGCGGCCGAGCTGCTCATCGAGCAGGTCCTGATACGACTGTGAAACGGCGCCGACGGCCGCGATTCGGCCATGGCGCGCGAGTACTACCGCGAACGAACGCAGCGGGAAACTCAGGTCCAGGCGCTCGGCGATCTTTTGCATCGCCTGTTCGCGAGCCTCCTGGGGAAGCTCCGGGGATGCGAGCCTCGAGATCAGCTCGGGAGATTCGACCATTTTGGCGAGCTTCTCCAGCTCGGCACCCCACTTTTCGGCCTGGTCGCGCGGCGCCACCTCAAGCAGGGCGCGCGCATAGCGCTTGGCCACCCGATAGCTCTTCATTGCGCGGCCTCGTTACGAATCTTGTCCATGAAATTATCGATGAGGCGCGCTTGATCAGAGGCCTCGAAACTCTTCGCGATGAGGTTGCGCGCGAGGTTGGCGGCGTTGGCAGCCAATCGTTCACGCACCCGGCGCTGCGCGGCTTCGACGATCGCGGCGCTGGTAAGTTCGGTGTCGTGCCGAATGCGCACGGCGGTGGTCCGTGCGCCCTCGCGAATCCGGTTCACGAGGAACGCGGTTTCCTTTTGCATTTCGGATTTGAGTTGGGCTGCGTCTCGCTCAAGGTGAGCGGTCCGTTCGGCGGCGCGATTGGCGAGGTCCTGCGCATCGGTCAGCGCCGAACTGAGGCGATCGAGTTGGCTGCGGATGCCGGTTGCGCGATCGCGAAAGAATGCCGCCGTCATCGGGCCGGCGAAATAATAAATGATTCCCGCGAAGAGGAGGAAGTTGATCGCAAAGAACATGGTGCCGAGCCAACTGCCCGGATTCTGGGCGGCTTCCTCGGCGGCAAGCGCAAAAGAAGGCGCGGCAATCACCGCGCCCAGCATAAACAATATTGCGAACAATACTGCGGGGTTTTTAGTTAACTTCATCAAGTCCAAATTCAGTTCGATGCGCGCCCCGCTCCATTTAGTGGACGACCAAGGACCCGCTGCGCGAGTTCTGCTGCCAGGCTGCGTCCCATCTCATCAAGCTGGCGTTCCGCGTTTTTAAGTTCTGCTTCGATATGCGCATTGGCGCGCTCCAAGGTCGCCCGCGCATCAGCCTTCGCCGCTTCGAGCACCTGCGATGCTTCAGCCTCGGCCTGACGGCGCTGAGCTTCGCGCGCGGCGGCCTCTTCTCGGCGGATGGCGAGCATGCGCTTTTCGCGCTCCTCATCTGCCGCTTGCGCCTGCCTTATCAAAAGCTCGGTTCGTTCGCCCAAGTCTTTAAAGCGTTGCTCTCGCCTGGACATCAAATCCAGAAACGGCCGAAAAAATATCCGGCTGAATATAAACCAAAAAACGAGAAAGGAAACAATCAGCGTGAAGAAAGTTCCCCAATTCGGTGGGATGTGCATAGCCCGGCGTCTCCCCTAAGTGGGGGTTAAATTTACGAACGATATTATCCTAATGCGAAATCGCAGACGGCGAAACGCCTCGGCGGCGCGCCAAACCCGAAAGGTATTCTATCGGCTCAGGCGGGTTTTTGCCCAGCAGCCTGGGCCAGGCGCTCCTCCTTGGGGAAGACGGTCACTTTGCGATCGTCGTGGGCCTCGGCCTGCATCGCACAATGTCCTTCGAATAGCGCGCCCTCATTGATGACCAGCGTCGGCGCGGTGATGTTGCCCAGCACCTTCGCCGAGGGGCGAATCTCGATGCGATGGACCGCGGTGATATCGCCACTTACCTTACCCGCCACGATCACTGAATCCGCTTTGATCTGCGCCGCGACGACCGCGCTCTCACCGATCGTCAGGCTGTCTTTGGCATTGATCTCGCCATCAACCTGACCATCGATACGTGCGGGCGTCTCGAAACTGAGTTTGCCGCTGATCTTGGATCCCGCATCCAGATACGCACCGGAACTGCTGCTACTGGTCACTGGCGTTGCGGTCGGCTTGGCGGAGACACCATTCGTATTCGCCGGCTTGGATTCGGCGCTTGGAGTAGGCGGAGGTACGGGCGCGGAGTGCACAGGCTGAACCTGCGGAGCCGACGCTGTCTGCGGCTTCGCGTTCTTCTCCTGTTCCTTGGAATTAAAAAGCGACATTTACCACTCCCTCCCTGAAAAATACCGCGAGACAACCCCCCATGCGGTTCTGTCCCAAATTGGTACAGGCGGCATAATGGCTATTAACTGATGGAGCCGACAGAGTCAAATTTTCTCTGGACCATTTGCTGGCATCTTTGCTCACGATGGCTACTCTGTTGTGTATGAAAGATATTCCAGAGAAGTTTAACGACCTTCTGAGCGACCAAACCAAAGCCTTTGCCTCGGTAGCCACCGTTCTGAAGGATGGCTCCCCGCAAGTGACCCCGGTCTGGTTTGATACCGCGGGCGATCGGATTCGTATCAACACCGCGAGCGGTCGGGTCAAGTCCCGCACCCTGCAGGAGGGCCGTAAGGTTGCGCTCTCGATAATGGATCCCGCCAATCCTTATCGATACATGCAGGTTCGCGGAACCGTGAAAAAGGTCACTACGGACGGCGCGGACGCACACATCGACAAGCTAGCGCATAAGTACATGGGCACCGACTATCCGTTCCGCCAGGCCGGCGAGTCGCGGATTCTTATCGAAATCGCGCCCGAGTCCGTCCAGACGATGGGTTGAAATTACATCAGCTTGCGGCCCGGCGTGTCGGCGATGATGGTGTCGCCGCAGGTCGAGCCGCAATGAGGGCACACATACTCGTACTTGTCGCCCTCGGGCAGGATGAGTAGCAATCGTTTGCGCACCGGAACCGCAACTCGGCATTTCGGACACGCGAGCAGCGATGCTTCCATCCTCTCGAATGCTGGTTTGCGTTCCGGTGCCATCGTCCACAAAACATAACCATTGGAAAATTGCAGCGGCAAGCGTCAAGTTAGAAGATTGTTTCGCCTCGCTCGGGTGGCCTAAGATTTCCAGACTCACGTGAATACCGAAGCTCAATCTGCGCGCGCGCCTAGGGTCTACCTCGAGACCTACGGATGCCAGATGAATGTGGCCGATTCCGAATTGGTCACTGCGGTCCTGCGTCACGCCGGCTATGCGAGCGCCGAGCGTCCCGATGATGCCGATGTCATCCTGCTCAACACCTGCGCCATTCGCGAGCATGCCGAAGAGCGCGTGCTCGGTCGCCTGAGCTACCTCTATCGCTATAAATCCGCGCGCCCAGAAGTGCGCCTCGGCCTGCTCGGATGCATGGCGCAGCACAATCGCGCCGCGCTGGTCGAGAAGGCCTGGTACCTCGACCTCGTCGCTGGTCCCGACGCGTATCGGCGATTGCCTGAAATGATCGGCGCCGCATCATTCGACCCTCAAGTTGATGTGCGCCTCGATCGCGCCGAGACCTACGCCGATATTTCCTCCGCACATGCCGGGGGCGTCCGCGCTTACGTCACCGCGATGCGCGGATGCGACAAGTTTTGCGCCTTTTGCGTGGTGCCTTACGTGCGCGGCCGCGAGCGCAGCGTTCCGCCGAATGATCTTCTGAGAGAGATCCGGGGCCTGGCCGATAAAGGCGTCCGCGAGGTGATGCTGCTCGGACAAACGGTCAACGCGTATCACTTTGATGACGTCGACTTCGGCGCGTTGTTGCGGATGGTTGCGCGCGTCGACGGTATCGAGCGAATCCGGTTCACCTCGCCACATCCATCTGACATGAGCGATTCGGTCATCGATGCGATGGCGACCGAGCCGAAGGTGCAACCCTACGTGCATCTGCCGCTGCAATCGGGATCCGATCGCGTGCTCCTCGCGATGGAACGCGGCTATACCGTCGACGAGTACCTCGCGCTGGTCGCGAAACTTCGCCGCGCGATCCCGGGGCTCGCGATGTCCACCGACCTCATCGTCGGGTTCCATGGCGAGGATGATTCCGACTTTCGCGCCACCCTGGATGTGATGCGCGCGGTCAGCTACGACGGCGCCTACACCTTCAAGTATTCGATTCGCGAAAACACCCGCGCCTTCAAACTCAGCGACACGGTTTCCGAGGACGAGAAGCAGCGCCGCCTCAATGAAGTGATCGCGCTGCAAGAGCAGACCTCGCTCGCGCGCAACCTCGCGCTCATCGGGCAAACCTTCCCGGTGCTGGTCGAAGGCACGGCACGGCGCGGCGAGGGGATGCTGGCGGGCAAGACTCCACAGTTCAAGACGGCAGCCTTCCCCGCGGCGCCCGGCATCGATGCCGGTGACATCGTGAAGGTGCAGGTCGAATCCGCCACCGGCCACTCGCTGACTTGCTCCCGCGCCTAGTCAGATTACAAAAAAATCGATCCTCACGTATCTTTTCTATCGCGCCATTCGTCTTTAGCGCAGGAGCAATGCCAATGGCGGACGCGAAGCTATCGAGCGACGTTTACAAAAATGCGAATGGTGCATGGCATCAGTATCTAAAAGATTTGAGCCCGCTGCGGCCGGCGCTCTACCAATACTGCCGAGCGCTTACCGGCAGCACTTGGGATGCCGACGATCTGGTGCAGGAGGCCCTGATGCGTGGCTTCGCAACCCTGGGCGTCGGTCAGGATGAGATCAAGGACCCACGCGCCTACCTGCTGCGCATCGCGGCAAATGCCTGGATCGATTGGCGGCGGCGTAAGGCGGTAGAGGCCACCGCCCTTACCGAAATGGCCAGCGAAGCGATATCGCACCCCGACGCCGGGCACACAGATGAGCTTTCGGTTCGCGATGCCGGATCGGTCCTCATCCAGGAGCTTGCACCGCAGGAACGCGTTGCCGTCGTACTAAAAGATGTCTTCGACCTGAGCCTCGATGAGATGCGCGCGGATTCTCGGCTCCTCGATCGGCGCGATCAAAGCCGCGCTGCATCGTGGGCGCTCGCGCCTCGAATCCGCGCCATCGACCCGCGCGAAACAACGTCCTGCGCCGAGCCCCTCGCTGCTCGATCGCTTCGTGCAACTTTACAACGCGAGAGACATCGCGGGATTGGTCGCGCTGATGCTCGATAACGGCGCAATTCAGATGATGGGCGTCGAGCTGGAAAGCGGGCGCGAATACTTCGAGCGCAAGGACCATGGATGGTTCGCGCACAATTTCCAGTTCATGCCGCCCGCTACGCGATGGGAACGGCGCGACTTCGAGGGCGAGGACATTGTATTGGTGATCGCGCCGATTGCCGGCCAGGATGCGCTCTTATCGGTCATGCGCTTCGAGGGCACCGACGACTACATCTCGCGCATCCGCAGCTACGCTTTCTCGCCGGAAACGGTGGCTGAAATTGCGGACATCTTCGGCTTCCGGCACGGCTTCGGGCTCTATACCTTTCTGGATCTGCCCGGACTACAGTACGGGTGCGCGTCGAATTCGCGACCGGCCACTTGCTGACCTGCTCGAGATCCTGACCCCTCGCCCATCGGGCGAGGGTAAAAGGTCGCTCCAGCAGTGCCTTCATTCGCTCTCAACGCACGTAGATCGGATTCGAATAAATCCACGGGTGGCCGGCGCGATACGCCTCGACGCGATAGACGCCGGCGCCGGTAACCTCGAACTCGAATTTCGAAACGTTCGTGCCCGATGCGAACTCGCTCCCGTTGCCGAGGATGACAACCTTGTCGGCGTCCATCGGCATCTCGACTTTGAGTTTTAGACCCGGCGTCATAGCGATCTCATCGCCCATCATCACCTTGCGCTCACCCGCTTGCGCATAAAATGCGAAGTTGGGCACGTAGCCGAGGAAATCGAAACTCACGTAGGCGTGGCCGTGCTTGAGCGCATCGAGGATCGGATCGGCCTGGCGCTCGGTCGCCATGATATGCGTCGTGTAGATCTGGAAAATCTGCTCGAAGGTGCCGACATGCGCGCTCATCACATTCATCTTGGGAGCCGCCCCCACGCCTGCAACCAGCGCGACTCGCGCCCCTGAGATGCGATCGTAGATGGCGACATCGTCGGGCAGGGTATCGAGGCTCGCGAAGAAGTGGTCCGCGCCAAAGAACACGCCCTTCAGATAAAGGGCGAGTGAACTGTGCGAATGCCATGCGCGATCGAGGTTATAGATCTCGACCGCATCGGCGAGCGCGTACTGATCGGGCGAGCTGAAGGCCGCAAGATTCGCCGCCAGCGCCAGCGCGTGCTGCTCGTGAATCTGCCCGATGAGATCCTTGGACTCATCGATCGGATGTTGCAGGTTGAGGGCGACGATTTCGGCGCCATCGCTCCCGACCTTGTATGCTGCTCCCGGAAAAAAAAGCACATTGCTGGTAAACCCGCCGATGCCGAAATCGGAGGAATTTTTTTGCGCATAGTCGCCGAGAAAAATGAAATCGATCTGCGCGGCGACCGCGAGCTCCGCGATTTTGGACTGATCGAGTCCCGATCCGTGAAGTTTGCAATCGACGATGCCTCGGTAGTCGCGCAGTTCGGGGAACTCCAATGCCGGTGCGACTTCGCGCCCGCTCGGCAGATCGGTGCTCGGCATCGAGCCGCCGCATCCCGCGACGAAGCCGAGTGCGAGAACGAGAAACAACGCCCGCAGCTTCCCCATCGACATCGCTATTTCGAGGCTTCCTGCTGCTGCGTTAGCGAGGCGTGATAGCGTTTGATCGCAAGGTGGAGGAATTCCGCTTCGGTATCGATGCCGATGAAGCGCCGTCTATGTCGCGTCGCCGCGATGCCGGTGGTGCCGCTCCCGACGAATGGATCGACGACCAGGTCGCCCTCATCGCTCGAGGCGAGGATGATTCGCTCCAAGAGCGCCAAGGGCTTTTGCGTCGGATGCGTACCAAAGGTTTTTTCGGCTCCGATTGGGGAAGTGAATCGCCATACCGATTTCATCTGGCGATCGCCGTTGTGACTGCGCATCAGTCGGTAGTTGAACGTGTGCTTGCTCTTCGAATCGCGCGCCGCCCACAGGATGGTTTCGGTCGAATGGGTGAAGTAGCGGCAGCTCAGATTTGGCGGCGGATTGGGCTTCTCCCAGGTGATTTCGTTGAGCAGCTTGAACCCGAGCTCCTGCATCGCGAAGCCGACCGAAAAAATGACGTGGCGCGTACCCGACACCCAAATCACGCCGTTGGCGTTGAGAGCCAACTGGCAGGTTTTCAGCCATGCGCGATTGAAGGCGTGCATCGCCTCGACCGATTCGAGCCGATCCCATCCGCCCTTGTTGACGGAAACCATTTTGCCCGACTGGCAGGTGACGCCGCCGTTGGAAAGGAAGTAGGGCGGATCCGCGAAGATCAAATCGACCGATGCTTCGGCGAATCTGGGAAGCACCTCAAGCGCATCGCCATGATAAAGAACGAAATCGCGGGATTTGGAAATGAAGTACGGCGCCGGAGGCTGCGCCGCCGGTTCAGATGCTATCTGCGCGTTTGTTATCCTCGCCTTCCCCACCAATGCTCCTGTGAAACGGATACCGTGTGCGATCCCCATCTGCAACAGCCTTGTCGGATGCGCTTCGCGCGATCAGGATTCTACCGGGTCGTTCGCGAACGACCCCTATCCGGGAAGATCTTTTCGGCGATTGCGGAAAATGACTTACATGGTGCTAGCATCGCCCATCATCGATCGGAGGAAAGAACATGGCAGGTCTGGTTCTGCGCGACGATAAAGACGGACTCGCGACGCTCACGCTCAATCGTCCTGAGAAGCTTAACTCGATAAACGTTGAAATGTTCATCGAGCTGCGCGCACACCTCGATGCGATCGCGAAAGAAACCGACCGCGTTGGCCTGGTGGTCGTGCGCGGCGCGGGAAAATGCTTCTCCGCCGGCCACGATCTCGTCGATATCGGCAAAGGCGAACGTCCGCCGCGTCCCAACTTCCAGTCCGAAACCGTCGAGTGCCTCGCCGATTTGCCGCAGCCGGTGATTTCCGCCGTCCATGGCCATTGCTACACGGGTGCGCTTGAGCTCGCGCTGGCCGGCGATCTGATCGTCGCGGCGGCCTCCGCAAAGTTCGCCGATACGCACGCGCGATGGGCACTCACTCCAATATGGGGCATGAGCCAGCGCCTGCCCCGGCGGGTCGGACTTCCCAAGGCGCGCGAGATGATGCTGACCTGCCGCACCTATTCCGGCGCCGAGGCGGAGGCGATGGGCCTGGCGAACGTTTGTTTCCCCGACGAGAACTTCGACAAGGAGTTGCGTGCGATGGCGGATATGATCCTCGCCAATTCGTGGTTCAGTCATCGTGCGAACAAGCGCCTGCTGATTGAGACCGATGGTTTGCCGCTCAGCGCGGGGCTTTCGTATGAGGTCTACAAGAACCCCGGCGTCGGTCCCGACATGCGCGAACGCATCGCGTCATTCAGCAACAAGACCGCGAAGAAGGTTTCGTAAGGTAGCACGGGCTTTAGCCTGGGTACCCGCATCAGGTGCGCAGAGCAGAAAACCTGATCGGCAGGTGATAAAGTTCGCTGTCGAATCATGGAGTTTCCTCGATCGACAGCGACAAGATTCCGATCGCGAATGCTTTTTCCGACATTGCTGAAGCGGGTCTTGGCGATCGCGATGACGGCAATCCTCGGCGTCACGATGATCGCAGCGTCGCCATCGCCCTCAAATCCTCCGACCACCTCCGTTGCGCCAACGCCGGTTTCCCTCAGCCAGACCCAAAGCGCGAGTTCAGCTTCGAAACTTTCCGATGGCCCCGCCGTCATCGCGTTTCTCAGCCAGGTGATCGGATGGTATCGGCACCTCGCGGTGGAGGAAGGCCTCATCAGCGATCCGGCCGAGATGCTCTTCGTCGCCGAGGATCGGCAGATGGCTGATGAGGTGCTGGACCTCTCTTTCGAATTCGCCAAAGCCCAGGCGGCGCTCCTGGCGGCGGCGGAAAGTGAGGCGCCGCCGGACGACGGCAAACACCGGATCGTGGCGGGTACTGAGACCCTTGCCGCCGGCGTCGCGAAGTCTGATGCCGACATCAAGGCGGCGCAGGATCGGCTGAAGGCCCTGCAGGATCAGCTGGCAAATGCGGGGGCGCGCAAACGCAACGACCTGGCACCTCAAATCGCCGCTGCGCAGAGCGAGCTTGACCTGGCCGAGGCGCGCGGCGAAGCGGTGCACACCATCCTGCAATTCGAAAGCGGCAACTTCCATCAGGAAACCGGGCTGACCGCTTCCGGGTTGGCGGGTCAGATTGAGGAACTTGAAAAATCGATTCCCGAGGCCGAGCGCAATGCCAAACCCTCCGCCGCAACCTCCACGCCTCCCGCGTCCACGCCCGGCGGTCTGGCAGGCATTTTCGAGGAGCTGTTCGCGCTCAATCGCAACATGGACACCCTCGATGACACCGTCGATTTGACCAACACACTGGCGCAGGCGGTAGAGCGGATGCGCGCACCGCTGCTCGACGAGCTGCGCGATATCGATCAGCGAGGCGACGCGCTGGCTAAGGCGAGCGCCGGCGATGTGGTCGCGTTGCGCGCGCGCAAGGACGCCTTCCAGAAGCTCATCGAGCGCCACAAGCTGATCTCCGCCGCCGCGATTCCGCTGCGCAAGGAAGCAGTGATCCTGACCCTGTACGTGTCGAATTTGCAACGCTGGCGCGCGTCGATCGAGCGGCAATCCAACCTGACGCTGCGCCGTCTGCTGGTCCGGCTCGCGGTTCTATTCGGGCTGCTCGCGGCGATTTTCGCGGCGGCCTGGCTTTGGCGGCATTTCACTTTCCGCTATGTGCAGGACACCCGCCGCCGCTACCAGTTCCTGCAAGCGCGGCGCATCGTGCTGGCGATCGTGGTGACCTTCGTCATCCTGTTCAACTTCGCCAATGAGATCGGCGCGCTCGCGACGGTGATGGGCTTTGCGGCCGCCGGCATCGCGGTCGCGCTGCAAAATGTCATCCTGTCGCTGGCGGGATATTTTTTCCTGATCGGCAAATTCGGCATCAAAGTCGGCGATCGAGTACTGATCTCGGGTGTGACCGGCGACGTCATCGACATCGGGCTGGTGAAGCTCTCGCTGATGGAACTGGGCGGGAACGGCAACGATCGCCAGCCCACCGGACGGGTGGTGGTCTTCTCCAATGCGATCGTATTTCAGCCCACCGGAAACTTCTTCAAGCAAATTCCAGGGACCAACTTCGTGTGGAATGAGGTCACGCTCACGCTGTCGCCGGATTGCGACTATCGGCTCGCGGAAAAGCGCCTGCTCGAGGCGGTCGATGAGGTCTTCGCGCGCTACCGCGAGACGATCCAGCGCCAGTACATCGAAGCCGAGCACCAGCTCAACATGGCGATCGACTCACCCAAACCGCAATCGCGTATCCAGCTCGGTAGCGACGGGCTGCAGATCACCATCCGCTATCCGGCCGAGACGCGCAGCGCGGTGCAGACCGCCGATGCAGTTTCGCGCCGTCTCCTCGACGCGATCGCGCGGGAGCCGGGACTGAAGCTGGTCGCGGCCGGGATCGCGAACATCCAGCCGGTCACGCCACCGTCAGTGGAGGAAGCATCAACGGAAGCCGAAGCTGGGAATGGCGCCGCCGTCGAGAGCAAGCCCGCGAAGTAGTAAGAGAGAGCTGTCAGGGATTGGGGCCGGCGACCTGATCGATCACGTTGGAAAGTTCCGGGATCCGATAGCGCTCTCCCGAGTATGCCTTATACATCAGGAACAGCCAGAAGATCGCGAAGCCGAGGTTGACCAGACCTTGCAGGAAGCCGAACAACCCGCCGATAGCGCGCGGCAGGACTGCGATGAATACTCCGAAAATCACATTGATCGCGAACCACACCACCGAGAAGCCGATCGACTGGCGGGCGTGAAAGCGCACGAACTCATCCTGATTGTAGGGCTCCAGGTACAGAAAAATGATGCCGGTGACGAAACCCAGCAGATAGGTCAAAGCGGCAATCGGTTGCGATGGTCCTCGTACGGTGTCGCCGTTCATGACGCGCCTCCATTGCCCCAACAAGACATAGCGGCAAGTGTCGATATGTGTAGTCGAAGGCCGCGGGGCGAGGCAATGCCGTGCGGACGCTGCGCCCGGGACTGATCGCGAGGGCTACTTCTTGTCGGCGGCGTCGCTGACCACTTCGATCCGGCTGAGTACGTCATCGATCGAGCGCGCGGTGGCGATAGTATCGAGCTGAGCCTTGATGCGGTTGGCGAGTTGCTTGCGGAACACCGGCTTGGCGAGGAAATCGCTGACTCCGACGCGCATCCCCTCGGCACGGGATTCGATATCGTCGCGGGCGGTGACCATGATGACCGGAATCTCGGCGGTCGCGGGATTATTTTTGAGCGCGCGGACGACCTGGAAGCCGTCCATTTCCGGCATCATCAGATCGAGCAGGATCACATCGACATGATGCTCCCCGACCAGCTTCAGGCATTGCGCACCGGACAGCGCCTCGAGGGTTGCGAACCCTTCGCGCTGGAGATAGCGCGCTAGCACGGTGACGGTGTCGGGGTCGTCGTCGACCACCATGATGCAGACCATGCTGCCGATCGTATTCGCGCCCATGGCTTAGGTCTCCGGCCCGTTGCCGTTGGACGAGGGTGCGATCACTCCGCACCTGCGCAGCTTGGCGGCGAAGGTGGTGCGCTTCAGTCCCAGCAGCTTCGCCGCCGCCTGCTTGTTTCCTCCGGTCTGTTTGAGCGCCTCGTTGATGAGCTTGCCTTCCAACTCGCGCACCACCGAATTAAGGTCGAGTCCCGCATCTGTAAGTTTGTCCGGGACCTGCGATTCGACCGCCCGATTGGCCGAAACCAGGTTAGGTGGGAGGATCGGGGTATCGATAACATCCTCGGTGCACATGATGAGCAGCCGCTCGATCATGTTCTCGAGCTCGCGCACATTGCCCGGCCAGTCGTAGGACCACAGATGCACCATCGCTTCACTTGAGATCGTGACATTGCGACCCGGCATCCGTGCGTGAGCGTTGCGCAGGAAATGCTCGATCAGAATCGCGATATCCGAGCGCCGCTCGCGCAGTGGCGTCAGCGCCATCGGAATCACCTGGATGCGATAGTAGAGGTCCTCGCGAAACGCGCCGCGCTTGACCGCGAGTCCGAGGTCGGTGTTGCTCGCCGCGATCACTCGTACATTGACATGGAAGCCGCGATCGGAGCCGACCGGGCGCACTACTCCATCCTCCAGGACGCGCAGCAACTTGGCTTGCAGCGTCGAGGGCATTTCGCCGATTTCATCGAGGAACAACGTGCCACCATTCGCCATCGCGAACAGGCCCTGGCGATGGCCCGACGCGCCGGTGAAGGCCCCGCGCTCATGGCCGAACATTTCGGATTCCAGCAAATCGTGCGGAATTGCCGCACAGTTGACCGGAACAAACGCATGGTCGTGGCGCGCCGACAAAATGTGAATGGCGCGTGCGACCACCTCCTTGCCGGTACCGCTTTCGCCGGAAATCAGAACTGTCGCTTCGGTTCGCGCGACGCGCTCGATCAACTGACGCAGCTTCACGATAGTCGGATGCTGCCCGATCAGGGCAGTCTCCAATTTGTACGCGAAGTCCGCGTTGATGCCTTTTGCTTCCGATGCCAACCGTGGCCAAGTCATCGCCGAGCGCCTCGACGGATTAGCGGGACTGAAATGTTTGTTGCAGGTTCACCGAATGTTACACATAACCCGACATGTTGCCACTGCTTTCGTGGTCGTCCCGCAAAATAAGCTGACGGATCTTCCTCACCGCGCAAATCGGTAAGTCAAAAGTGCTCTACCGAGAGCGATCCCAGGCAGCCGTTAACGGTCCGGAGCGAGGTTGAGAAGCGGCACGAGCGAGGGTGCAGGCGCATCGCCGAAGCGATCGAGGTAGCAGCGCTCGTCGAGTGAAGTCGCGCGCAAAAAACGCTCGTGTTCGCCGTGTGCCGCGCGATGAAAAAGCCGCGCCAGGTCAGGCGTCCATTCGGCATCAGGATCGAAGCTTGCCATCAGATCGCCGACCGCGACGCCATGAATACCGCCGAGCAGGCATTCGGCGAAGTAGCCAATCTGGCCCTCGCGATCGATCGGCAGATGCGTCAACGCGAGCGCCTCGCCGCAGGTCAGCAGCTTCTCTACGTTGAATTCGCGCCGCTTCGAGATGACGTTATCGTGGCCGCTGGAATGATAGCCCGAGCCGATCGCGGCGATCGCGACGCGGCCGTCGTCGAGCGGGATCGGATGAAAGATGTAGCCGGGCGAGGTGTAGCCGAGGATCGCGTACAGCTCGCGGCGATACGCATCGTGATTGAAGGCGGCGTTCTGCGCGATCGCGAGAAGATATTCGGCCAGCGGCCGTCCTGCGCGCTCCGCGATATCGAGCAGACGCAGGAAGTTTGCGGAGTCGTATTCCTCGCGAGTAGAGATCTTCGCGGCCCATTCAGCATCGAATTCGAGGAGCAGTCCACCCACCTGATGCGGGTCGCTATGACCTCGCGCGATACGGACCTTGATGAGTTCCGTCGGATCGATCGGTTCCAGATCCATCGCGAGGTACTGGCCGTGGCTCGAAGGCTTGGCCAGTCCGCGCGCCGCATTCTCGATGATGACCGGCCAGGCATCGCGGGCGAGGAGCTTACTGCGTCCGCCGCGCCGCTCGGCCATCAGGCCGTAGCCGCTGAGAAGGGAGCCATAGCCGACGACGAGCAGGGTCTTGTTTACTGGCATCGGTACGCAGGCGAAGATTTAGCGAAGATACCTGATTTCATTGATGAAAATGGGTTTGTTTTGTGCCTCTTCTTGCTGTCGCTTCTCTCGCGTTTTTTTGCGAGAGAAGCTGGCCGGCGCGGTTCTCGCGATGGCTTCGAGGCGAGAAGCGTGACGGACTGATGAGAGCCGGTCGCGCTTCGCGACCGGTGGTGGAGTACCCACCTGCTCCCTCAAAAAAAAACGCAGCGATCCCGTGGATAAAGTGGCTTTGTTTTTTTGCGATTTCACGTCCTGCGCCGTAAAGGCTAACTCTCGCGAAACGTCCTCGCTCCTCTCATCGATCATACCCGAACATGATCTCGTTGAAACCCACCCTATGGATGAAGGTTGAATTGATTGAGCGCCAGCACCGCCAGGAACGGCACCTCCGTCAGGTGGTCTACCGGAGCAGTTCCAAACAATAGCCCGGGAACCATGAAGTCGTTGTTGTCCACCAGAAACTCCTGATATGGACCGGACGGATTTTGCCCGGTCATGTAGCTAAACGCGGTCTTTGTGTTGACGGGTGTGACGACCGAATCCATCTGCAGCGAAACCAGGGCGAGGGGAAACTCCGGGGTGAACAAATAGGTATCCGCGCTGAGCAACTGCGCATAGAGCGGATTGTTCTTGTCGGCCTGCATAAGTTGCTGCGCGTAGGTCGTGGTCAGCAGCGGCTCGACCGAATTGTTGTTGATCGCCCAGGCTGTATTGGTTGCCTGGCCTGCGACGGTTATCACTGTCAGCGTGTCCGGCGTATCGGTTTCATAATAGACCCCATCCAGATTGTTACTGGCGCCGCACAAGGTGCTGCCCGACGGGCAATTATAGAAGGCATCCGCGATCATGTCGGTCGGCGCGATCCCAGCATAGGAAGCGAAGCTCAAGGCCAGATTAGCGCTCAGATACGGCTTGGACAGCGCCGAGGTCGTCGGATCGAGCAAGAACCAATTATTGTTGGTGTTGGAAACATTATCGAACAGATACGGCAACATCGTTCCGGTCAGGTCGAACACGCCGGACATCGTCACCGCCTGCTTCAAGTCGACATCCAGTGCGGAGGCATAACGCGGATTGTCCTGCATCAGGTGTGCAGCTTCCAGCGCGTACGCGCCACCTTCGGAGTAGCCGCTGATGTATAGCGGCTGCTTGCCGGCGACCATGCTTCCCAAATAAGTGCGCGCCGCCTTCACCATCGCGAGGCCACTCTGGGCGTCCACCTCCGGATAGACGACATAGGGATGGGGGTCGGCAGTATCAACGCCCAGTCCGATGTAATCAGGCATCACCACCGCGTAACCCTGCGAAGCCCAGAGCGCGGCGAGCAGAATTCCCGCAAAATTTCCGCCCGGATTGGCGCCGGTGACGAAATTGGACGGCACATCGCTGCGCTGAACCGTGGTGCCATGGAAGAAGAGGATGATTCCCTTAATTGATTTCGGGGCCAGCTCGGGAATCACGATCCCACCCGATACCGATACCGCAGCGCCGTTCACGTTGATTGCGCCATAAATTATCTTGATCGCGTCGACCATTCGGATCCCGAGCGGGTTATTTGCAATCGGATCCGCGCTCACATCGAAATTGCCGAAGTCCGGCGCGTCCAGATTCTGCTCGTTCTGCATGCATTCCATCTGGGTGAGGCCGCTCGGGCAGATCGTTTGAGTGTAGTAGGCGTCCAGCGCGGGATTCGCGGGCGTTTGGTCCGACACATCGGAAGAGGGGGTACCGGTCGAATAGGTCGTGATCGTCAGGGTCAGGGACTTGGAAGGCTGGCCTTCGCCTTTGGCGGTGTTGAATGGCGCCGGGTTGGAAGGACTTCCGGAAGGGCCGGGATTATTACCGCCGCACGCGGAAACCATCAGCGCAAAGCCTAGGATCGTCAGCATCCAAAGGGGGCAAGTCTTCGTCACTTCATGACCTCTACGGTCTGTTTGTTGCTGTCTGGTTTTATATGGGCGCCTCGATGGCACGCGGCAAGCGACAGCAGTTTAGTTCGCCAAATTAAAGCGAACACATATTAACGCGGCTCGATAGGTTGTCAAAAAGCTGTGTCGTTGCGGGCGAAAAAACCTCGGACGGCCAAGCATTTAAGCGCACCGCCGATGGGAAGGCCTCTTATGAAATTTTCCGAGCGGCCGTTGTCTGCCGAATCAGCAAAACCTCAGCGCGCGAAGTTTTGCATCTGATGCCGATCGAGGAACGCCTTGGTCGCGATTCCCATGTTGATGTACCAGCTCTCGTAGTCCTCGGATTCGTGGCCGGGCATGTACACCACCGATGAGAATCCGTCCTGGATGTCCTCATCAACGAGCGCGGTCTGGAACATCCGCTTGAAGGGATAGATCGCAACCTTGGCGTCAGCGACGGGGCGATCGGCATAGGTGTTGAAGATCGCGATCGTCTTCCACAATTTTCCCTGCTGGTCATATTGATCCGATGCGGTGATGAACCATCCTTCGGAATCGATGTAGAGCACGCGCTTCGGAATCAACACGCCGCCACTCCCAATCTTCTGATGCCATGAGAGCGGCTTCGCGGTCGCCTCGATCACCTAGAGTTGGCGCATCTCCCAGTCCTCGGGGCATACCGTGCGGCTGTTGTCGAACTGGCACGGCTTGGCGGGGGTATTCTTCGCATGAACTGAGGCGAGCATCGGTTTGATGCCGAGTAGCTTGTAGTTGTAGTCCTCGATCTTCGCAGAAAATCCGAAGTAGGAGTCGGGATCGAGATTGTTCGCGTAAGTAGTCGAGGCGATACCGCCAGCTACGACCGGACTGAACGCATTACCACCTCCCCCACCGATTCCGAATGGTCCGATCGCATCGGAGAGGCTTTGTGCGGAGACGCTCCGCAATCTCCCACTCAACGGGTTGTAGTACCAGCCCTCGTCTTCGACATTGGGGTCGTTGCTCCGTAAGCGGACTAACCCGAATCCTCTAATTTCTTGCGGCTCGATAAACGGAAACGCGCCGAAGCGATAGCGGATGCCTGCCGCGGTCGCTTCGGAATCGCTGGGGATAGGCTGCACTTCGGTGCGGCCAATGTTGTTGTAAAAAGCGAAGTGTCCGATGGTGAAATGCTCGACCGGCCCTGGCAGTGGGCTGTTGGGCCGCCAGCTAACAATTTCAACATCGCGGATATCGGCGTCGTCCGTGTATTGCGGACGGAAGCTGAAATTCCACATCACCTTGGTCGCAACTTGCGGATCGTTCGGGTCGAGGAGCGGAAAGGGCAGACCCGCGACATAGTTCTGCAACTCGCCTTTCTCATTTAACCGTACCTGCGACGCATACTTCTCGGTCGCCGTCTTGTACGGTGGCGGCCACTCAAGCCGCTCAGTCGGCACAATCGTTATCCGCATTCCCTGCCTAACGAGGTAGAAGTTGCCGGGGCTGACGAGGTCGGCAACAACGGATGAATTGTCGGGAGCGATCAGGTCGCCGGGTTTGACGGATGCCGCACACGCCAGAGACGGCGCGAGCCCCACCATCGCAATCATCACCAGACCACAGAGGTACTTCATCGCATCCTCCTGTCGCCAAATTGTGCGGAGCTGTCTTAGACACTAGGCATGTGCCGGACTGGCGTCCAGCGAAGAGTCACTCCAATGAGCGCATCGAACTTCGCGATGGGCCGTGCTTGAATGCATCGCATCTACGAAATGTCGAAGAAGCATGACATTAGGATTTTGCTCATCGGCGCGGCCGGCCAGGTCGGTTCGGAACTGCGGCGCACCCTCGCGCCGTGGGGCGATTTGGTTGCGACTGACCGGTCGACACTGGAACTTACCGATGAAGCTGCGATTCGGCGGACGGTTCGCGATTCGCATCCGGAGCTTATCGTCAATGCGGCGGCCTATACCCAGGTCGATCCTGCCGAGGCCGAACCGGATCTCGCGATGAAAGTGAACGGCCGCGCGCCCGGCATCATGGCAGAGGAAGCCCTACGCGCAAATGCCGCGCTGATTCACTATTCAACCGACTACGTTTTTTCGGGGTCGATTCAGCGGCCCTATCGCGAAGATGATGAGCCCGATCCCATCAACACTTACGGGATGACCAAGCTGGCGGGAGAGAAGGCGATCGCCGCGGTTGGCCCGCCTTATCTGATTCTGCGCACCAGTTGGGTCTTCGGCACCGGCGGCAAGGGCTTCTTCAACAGCATCATCAACCTGGCGCGCGAACGCGAGGAGCTGAAGGTGGTGGATGATCAAATCGGCACGCCGAATTGGTGCCAGTCGATAGCGAAAGCAACCGCGCAGATTATTAGCGGCATGTCGTCGCGTGGCGTTGTCGATGCGATTACCGAGTCCCGCGGCATCTACCATTTCTGCGGCGCGCAGCACATCGGCAGGTTCGGATTCGCCGAGGAGATCCTCGCACTCTATCGCCGCCGCGCCGAGGCGCTCGGCCTGCCGCCACTGCGCATCAAGCGCCTGATCCCCGTGAGCAGCGCGGAGTTCCCCAGCGCCGCGCGGCGCCCGCATTACTCGGTGCTGTCGCCGGCAAAGTTATCACGGACCTTCGGCGTTACCCTGCCGAGTTGGCGCGCGCAACTCGCTGAGGCGCTGGAAGCGATGAGCTTCAAAGGAATCTAACTCATCGCTCAGTCCATCGCGGACGAAAGCGGTTCGGCGATCTTCTCGAGGCCTAACCCTTCGGCGGCGACGCCGAAAATGACCTCGACGACGGCGGCCAACAACATCAGCGCTGCCGCGACTACGTATCCCAGCCACAGTTCATCGCGCGAGCCGGTATCGATGAGGCGTCCGAAGAACCATGGCGCGACGATGCCGCCGACTCCGGTGCCGGCCGAATAGAAAATCGCAATCGCGAGCGCGCGCATCTCCAGCGGAAAAATTTCGCTGACAGTGAGGTAGGCGGAACTCGCGGCCGGCGACGCGAAGAAAAACATCACCGTCCACAGCGCGGTCTGGCCCAGCGTCGAAAGCGCGTTGTGGGTGAAGAGGTAGCCGGTCAGGATCAGGAGCACGCCCGAGATCGCGTAAGTCGCCGCGATCATCTGCCGGCGTCCGATGGTATCGAAGAAATGCCCTAGCGCGACCGGCCCGAGAAAATTTCCCAGCGCGAACGGCAGCATGTAGAGTCCGGTCTTGTCGGCGGGAACTCCGTAGTATCGATTCAGTACCAATGCGTAGGTAAACAGTACCGCGTTGTAGAGGAAGGCCTGCGCGCTCATCAGCGTCAGCCCCAGGATGGCGCGGGTTTTATACTTCGTCACCAGCGGCTTTAGGATCGCGCGGAGGCCGAAATCGTGGCGCGCGTGAATCCGGAGCGCATGCTCACGATGCGGATCCGCAAGCCGCGCGCCAGTTTCGCGATGCACCTCGTCTTCAACATCACGTACAGTCTTCTCGGCCTCGTCGCGCCGATCGTGCGTGATGAGCCAGCGCGGGCTCTCCGGGATGAATTCGCGCAGGTACAGAATCACCATTCCGATGATCGCGCCGGCGCCGAACCCGAAGCGCCATCCGAGGTTAATCGGCAGGATATGCGGATTGAGGATGACGACGGTGGAGATCGAACCGAGCGCCGCGCCCAGCCAGAAGCTGCCGTTGATGATCAAATCGACGCGCCCGCGAAAACGTGCCGGGATCAATTCGTCGATCGCGGAATTGACCGCGGAGTATTCGCCGCCGATGCCGGCGCCGGTGACGAATCGAAAGAGTGCAAAGCTCCATAGATTCCATGAGAGCGCGGTGAGTCCCACGCCTGCCAGATAGATCGCGAGCGTCACGAAAAAGAAGGTCCGCCGCCCGAAGCGATCGGTCAGATGCCCGAAGATCAGCGATCCGATCACCGCGCCGGCCAGGTAGGCCGAGCTGATCGAGCCGATCTCCGCCGCGGTGAAGTGCAGCACGTCGGGGCGCTGCAGCACCGCGCTGATCGCGCCCATCAGCGTGATCTCGAGGCCGTCCAGCACCCAGGTGATGCCGAGCCCGATGACCAGCATCCAGTGAAAGCGGCACCATGGCAGGCGATCGAGCCGCGCGGGAATCAGGGTCTCGAAAATTTCCGAGGTCTGAGATGCGGTTGCAACAGGCATGCACAGGTCTCCGCGAGTCTCGTGTGACGTACGAGCCAAATTATCCAATTTGGAGGCCGCGCCGATCAACGCATCGACGGAATCCGCGCGATGAATCTTCACATCGATGTGGTTGTCGCAGCTTCAGCCGCGTATCAGAATCGTAGCAATCCAGCGCGTGGAGCCTTAAGCCTGATGAGCAAAGGAAATGGAAGCCATAGTCCGGTCGTATTTCTTCTCGACGTCGACAACACGCTGCTGAACAACGATCGGATCGCCGACGATCTCCGGCGCCATCTGACGCGCGAGGTCGGCGCGCAGCGCCAGGAACGCTACTGGGCGATTTTCGAGGAGCTGCGCACCGAGCTCGGCTACGCGGATTACCTCGGCGCGCTGCAGCGTTATCGCATCGAGCATCCGCACGACAGCCATCTGCTTGAAGTCTCGACCTTCATGATCAATTACCCGTTCGCGAATCGGCTCTATCCGGGCTCGATCGATGCCATCGAGCATCTCAAAGCGATGGGACCGACGGTGATCCTTTCGGATGGCGACGTGGTGTTTCAGCCGCGCAAGGTCGAGTGTTCCGGACTGTTCGAAGCGGTCGAGGGCAACATTCTCATCTACATTCACAAGGAGCTCGAGCTCGCCGACGTGGAGCGGCGCTATCCCGCCGATCATTACGTGATGGTCGATGACAAGGTGAGAATTCTTACCGCGCTGAAAAAAGCCTGGGGCGCGCGGGTCACCACGGTGTTCCCGCGCCAGGGCCATTACGCGTTCGCCGACGATGTCGCGACCTATCCCAAGCCCGATATCACGATCGAGAGGATCGACAAGTTGGTCGATTTTGATCTACCGACGCTGCTCAAGGCTGGTCCCGCGCAAAAGTAGACGCAGGAGAAGGAAGTATCATGGCAAGCAAAATTGCTCCGCTGACTGAGACGCCGGCTTGGAAAGCGCTGGGCGCGCACTACGAAAAGATTCACAACCTGCATCTGCGCACGTTGTTCGCCGAAGACCCGCAACGAGCCAATCGATTCTCGCTCGAGCAGGTCGGACTCTACTTCGATTACTCGAAGCATCGCATCACCGAGGAGACCGTCCAGTTGCTGCTCGAACTGGCGGAGCAGTCGGGGCTGCGCGAGCGCATCGATGCGATGTTTCGTGGCGACAAGATCAACCTCACCGAGAATCGCGCCGTGCTGCATGTGGCGTTGCGTGCGCCGCGTAACGAGAAAATCGTCGTCGATGGGCAGGACGTGGTGCCCGAGGTGCATAAAGTCCTCGATGCGATGGCGGCGTTTTCCGCGCGCATCCGCGACGGAAGCTGGAAGGGGCACACCGGCAAGCCGATTCGCAACCTCATCAACATCGGCATCGGGGGGTCGGACCTGGGGCCGGTGATGGCGTATGAAGCGTTGCGGCATTATGCCGACCCGAAGCTCACGATGCGCTTCGTGTCGAATGTCGACGGCACTGATTTCGCGGTCGCGACCGGCGACCTGGATCCGGCCGAGACGCTGTTCATCATTTCGTCGAAGACGTTTACCACCTTGGAGACGATGACCAACGCGCATACGGCGCGAAACTGGATCCTCGCGGCGTTGAAGGATGACAAGTCCATCGCGAAACATTTTGTAGCGGTTTCCACCAATGCGGAGGAGGTGCGCAAATTCGGCATCGATACCGCGAACATGTTCGGCTTCTGGGATTGGGTCGGTGGCCGCTACTCGATGGATTCCGCGATCGGCCTCTCTACGATGATTGCCGTTGGCGCCGACAACTTCCGCGCGATGCTCGCCGGTTTCCATGCGATGGATGAGCATTTCCGCACCGCGCCCTTCGAGCGCAATCTGCCGGTGCTGATGGGCCTCCTGGCGGTCTGGTACAACAACTTCTTCGGCGCGCAGACCGTTGCCGTGCTGCCTTACGATCAATACCTGAAGCGCTTTCCCGCCTACCTGCAGCAACTTACGATGGAGTCCGACGGCAAGCACGTCACCCTCGATGGTACGCCCGTGACCTATCAGACCGGCGCGATTTTCTGGGGCGAACCTGGGACCAACGGGCAGCATTCGTTCTACCAGTTGATTCATCAAGGAACGAAGCTGATTCCGTGCGACTTCATCACGTTCGCAAAGCCGCTCAACAACCTGCTCAATCATCACGACATTTTGATCGCCAACGTGCTTGCGCAGAGCGAGGCGCTCGCATTCGGCAAGACTGCAGAACAGGTGAAGGCCGAGGGCACTGCCGATGCGCTGGTGCCGCATCGCGTGTTCGAGGGCAATCGTCCCTCGACGACGATCCTCGGTGAGCAGCTGACGCCCGAGGCATTAGGCAAGCTGGTCGCGCTCTACGAGCACAGCGTGTTCACGCAGGGCACCATCTGGCGCATCGATTCTTTCGATCAATGGGGCGTGGAGTTGGGCAAGGTGCTCGCCAAGAACATCATCCCCGAGCTGGAAGCGTCGACGGAACCGCCTCTAAAGCACGACAGCTCTACCAACGCGTTGATTCGCCGCTATCGAGGGCATCGAGCGAAGAAATAAGCCGCAGTCGACTAAAGCCTTGTACGTGGATTGCGCGACGACCACAGGGGTAGCGGCCGATCGGGGCGGCAAGCTTCAAAATTTTGACATCTGACTGTGGATCGACTACAGACTTGGCGTTATCAGACATTACTCGGAACGCACGGGAGGGACCGAGAATGCTGGAGGCCATTTTCAAATTTCTTACTCTTCCACGAGTCATCGCCGCACTTTGTCCGCTGCCGATTTCCGCTTACGCACGGCGATTGGGTCGTCGCGATGGTGATGACTCTCCCGGGCGGAACGACCTGGCGGTCTCTACCGCGGTGCTTTTGATGAGCGTCGGCGGGGTACTGAAAGATCTCGGAAACGGACGGCACATTAACTATTACTGGCTGGTAGGCGGCTTCGTGGCGCTTCTGATTTCAATCGATCACGATCGAAAATACTCATGGATTTTGGATGGCGAAGGCAAACCGAGCGAAAAGAAAGCAATCTTCCTCGGAATCGTGGTACCTGATGTTTTAGCCTTACTCGCTTTTTTCTTGTATCTTGGAACTCCGAGCACGACCTAATGCCAACCATCCACTACAGCCTTCAGCGACAACTCCAGACCGGGCGCGATCCTGGTGCGGAGATCGAGCACGCGTTGGCCAAGCTCACTATCGTTGATGTCGCGCGCAATCTCGCTTTTCCAATTGCAATTCTCGGTGCGGGGATTTCGACGCTGTCCGGCATCGGCGCGGTCTTTCCTGCCGTCGCGATGGTCGCGGCCGGACTCACGGTCTTCGGTCGCTGGTATGCGCAGAAGAAAAAGCTCGTGCTCGCGGCTGAAATCCAGTCTCTAGAACAGATCCTCGACCGAAACACGCTCGCGGAAATGCGCAAGCGTTTCAATCGTCTGACTATCGAGGGCCCACCGGTTTAGCCCCTCTCCCGCGCCTGCTGACTTTGTCAGCAAGGCGCAAGCTGGGAGAGGACGGATGGCGGTATGCGAAGCATATAGCCATCCGGGTGAGGGCCGGAGGGCGCTGCGCCCGACGGTGGTAGAATGTCACGATGACCCCGATCATCCGCGCCGCTGCAATTCCGCCCGAATTGTATCCATCACACCTTCAAGGTTCTTCAAAACGTCCTCATTCCAGAAGCGCAAGACGCGATTTCCTCTGGCCTTGAGCTGCGCACTGCGAGCGGCGTCGTAGGATTCCTGTTCCGCGTGCTGTGCCCCGTCGACCTCGACAATCAATTTGTGTCCCTCGCAGCAGAAATCGGCGAAGTATCTATTGATGGGCGCCTGGCGGCGGAACTTTGCTCCGTCCACCTGCCGATCGCGCAGGACCTGCCAGAGTTTGTTTTCCGCGACGGTGGCCTCAGCGCGCAGCGATCGGGCGCGAAGAGTAGTCGCGTGCTTCTGAAGTCTGGGATGAGTGTTCACAATAAGTCATATTCTACTCTCTGGCTAATCTATTCGCATGAGGGTTGTGGCACTCCACCACCAGAGGGCGAGGACGCCCTCCAGCCCTCACCCGCCGCGCAACACGCAAGGCGTGTCGCGTAGCGTCCTCTCCCAGCTTGCGCCTCGCTGACAAAGTCAGCAGGCCCGGGAGAGGAGTCAGGCGAGGCGGGCCTGGGGGACCGGGAGCGATTCGGCGGGGCCGTCGAGGCGGTAGCGCTGCATCTTGCGGTACAGCGTCGAGACGTGGATGCCCAACATCTGCGCGGCGCGATCCTTGTTTCCTTCGACCTTGCCCAGCACGCGCTTGATGTGCTCGCGCTCGAGGTCATCCAGCGTCACATTGCCGGTCTCGAAGTCGGCGCCCGGTGGCAATGCATTGGAGCGGAGCTTATCGGGCAAATCATGCGAATGGATAACATCAGTCTCGGCGAGGATCGCCGCGCGCTCGATGGTGTTCTCCAGCTCGCGCACGTTGCCGGGCCACGCATAGCTGAGCAGCAGCTTCATCGCACCTTTCGAGAACCGCATCCCACCACGACCGAGCGAGCGTTCAAACTTCTTCAGAAAATGACTCGCCAGTAGCGGGATGTCGTCCTTGCGTTCGCGCAGCGGGGGCAACTTTATGGTGATGACGTTGATGCGATACAGCAGTTCCTCGCGGAAGCGGCCGGCCTTGGCTTCGAGCTCGAGGTCCTTGTTGGTCGCGCACAGCACGCGTACATCGAATGACACCGGATCGTTGGAGCCGAGCGGATAGACCTCGCGCTCCTGCAGCACGCGCAGCAATTTGATTTGCAGAGCGAGCGGCATATCGCCGATCTCATCGAGGAAGACGGTGCCCTTATCCGCCGACTTGAGCAGGCCGACCTTCTCGTTCATCGCGCCGGTGAACGCGCCGCGCTTGTAGCCGAAGAGTTCGCTTTCGAGGAGATTCTCCGGCAGCGCGCCGCAATTGATCGGCAGGAAGCGTCCGTTGGCGCGCTCTGAGGTGAAGTGGATCGCGCGCGCGACCAGTTCCTTGCCGGTTCCCGATTCTCCGGTGATGAGCACGCTGGAATCGGTCCGCGCAACTTTTTCCATGATACGGAAAACCGATTCGATCGCGTCGCCCTTTCCGATGATGTTCTCGAAACGATACTTCTCGCGCAGCTCGCGGCGCAGGAAATGATTTTCCTTGAACAGCGCCTTGGCTTCGAGTGCGTGCCGCACCTGATTCTTTAGATGGTCGTTGGCGAACGGCTTGGTGATGTAGTCGTAGGCGCCCTGCTGCAGCGCCTGCACCGCGGATTCGACGCTGGCGTACGCGGTGACGATAATCGCCATCACTTCACTATCGACATCGCGCATTTTCTTGAGCACGTCGAGGCCGCTGCTGCCTCCGCTCAAGTTCAGGTCGAGAATCGCGAGATCAATTTTCTCTTTCTCGAAAATCTGCCACGCGACTTCGCCCGACGGCGCTTCGACGACTTCGTAGCCTTCGCCACGCATCAAGTCCATGATGATGGAACGCATCAGCGCTTCGTCTTCGACGACGAGCACGCGATAACGACGCCCGGTATCGGGCGAAAATGCGGTCTGTTCCGAAACCATTGCCCCAGTCAATTAGCCCCAATTAATTCGAAGTTTGCTGAACCTGCTGACCCGGCGCGATGCCGACCATATGTTGCATCGACTCCATTACCGGGAGCCCGATGATGACGCTGGTACCTTTGCCGACCTGGCTTTCGAGCTTGATCATGCCGCCATTGGCCATGATGATCCGCTGGCACAGCGAGAGGCCGAGTCCCACGCCCGAGCCTGCGGGTTTGGTGGTAAAAAACGGATCGAACACCCGCTTGAGATGCTCCTTCGGAATGCCGATCCCATTATCGATGATGCGGATGACCACGTAGGGATGCTTGTCGCCATTCTTGGGCGGGTAGTTCTCGGTAGTGACACGGATCGTTGCGCCCTCGCATGGGGTGGCATCGGCGGCGTTGAACAACAGATTCAGCACGACCTGCTGAATCTCGTTATTGTCGGCGAAGACCGGGTTGAGATCGGGCGCAAGAACTGACTCGACATTGACGCCGTTGAAACGCTTGTTGTAGCTCGCCAGCCGCAGCGTCTCCGTGATGAGTTGATTGAGGTCGACCGCCTTGCGCTGCGCCGTCGAGGGACGCGCGAAGTTGAAGAGGTCCTTCAGCGTGCCCGAGATGCGAGTGATCTGCGAAAGAATCGTATGCAGGGTGGTGCGCCGGGTGGAATCGTCCTCGCCTGAAAGCAGCGACTGCACCAGCGACGAAATCGACGCGAGCGGATTGTTGACCTCATGCGCGACGCCGGCGGCGAAGGTTCCCGCCGCGGCGAGGCGCTCGGCCTTCAGCAGCTCGTCCATCATTTCGCGGCGATGGGTAACGTCGCGGAGAATCATATGAATGAAGCGCTGATTGCCGTACGTGATCAGCGAGGAATTCTCATCGAAGAAGAACGAACCGAGCGGCAAGTCGAGCGTCTGGCCCGAACCATTGCGGACTACGTCGAGGAAATGCTCCTTGGTTCCCGCGCGCGCTTCTTCGGGCACAAAATCGGTGATCGGACGGCCAATCAGCGGCAGATGCTCTTCGCCCGGGAGCTTGCGATGTAGCCGTTCGGCGGCTGAGTTGGCGCCTAGCACGATTAGCGTGTCAGCATCGATTTCATACATCGGATCGGGCGCATGATTGATGAGATTGCGATACTTCTCTTCGGATGCGCGCAGCGCCGCCTCGCGCGTTTCGATATAGAACCACGACACCATCAGGCGCCGCTCGTCGATCGAGGCTACCGCGACGTCGCGCAGCTGTTCGCCTTTGCGCCCGCGTGCACTCGCATAGATGTGCTGGAGGATGATCTGCTTGAGCGCGATGTGGATGGTGTTGAACTGCGACGGTTGCGCCCGCTGAAGCATCCCCTGCTGGCAATGCTTGCGCAGGTAGACATAGGTCTGGAGGTTATTCGGATCGCGCAGATGGTCCGCGAATCGAATCAGTGAATTGACCAGGTCGGGACTCGCCTCTCCTGGCTCGCGATTGACGGTCGGGAGGCCGAAAATCGCACCGATCGCTTGTTCCCATTCGCAAACGATCGCATCGAAGTGCTGGTCGATGATCTCGGCGACCTCAGCGCGGGCCCGGAGGCTCTCGGGCTCGTTACTATAGATAGGGCCAAAGAGACCCTGAAGCAGCTGGTCAATTTTTTCCAGATGAAGCCGAATCGCGTCGAGCTCCTCAGGCGTGCCCTCCATCGAGGTGTCGGTCGGGACACGTTTAATGGGGGTCTTGTTCGGGTGGCAGCAGACACGTAGTCGGGATGATCTCATTTTGGGTTGCTCTGGGCGTTGGAAAATATCAGCGACGGCGCTGGATTGTTAATACATATCTAATACTAAATTCGCAAATATCAAGGGTAGCATCTAGCAAATTGCCAAACTACCGCATTAAATGTCTCGCAGGTTGCGAGAAGTGCGTGGTAAAGCACTGATTGCCGCACGCTGCGCGTCGTCGCAAAGCGTGCAGCCATCCAACCCAATTCGGCTGATTATCCCGCGTCATCTCCAGAAAACCTCAAGCTCTAAGCGGCTTTCTCGATGGCATAGGTTTGGCTGATAGCGCCCTTCTGGGAAGGGTATCGCCACTATGATCGACCTCGAGCCGCTTTGCTCGGTTACTCCACACGGGAAATTCTTCTCCCGCAAAGGCCAGAAATTTTTTCTCAAAGCAATGCGACTCGAGGATGTCGGAGCGACGCTCGACTTCGATGCCAAAGTGCGACTGCTCGCCCGTCTCGACGACTTGAAGCAGGTCCACACTACCGCGCTCATCCTCACCGAAGAGCAATCCAACCCGGTCCTCGACCTCGCGAGCACGGTCGGACTTTATAGCATCATCGAGTTGGAAGTGGCGCCCGCGGAGATCATCGATCGGCGCAAGTTGGCTGACGTTACTTCACGCATAGAGCATACTGTCAACCTCCTGAACGGACGCGCTGGCCTGCTCGGCTTCCTCATCAATTGTCCCATCTCCCAGGATGCCCTTCGTACCTATAGCCTCGCGAAGGCGCGCCGCACGCTAAGCGACATCATCGACACTATCAGGAGCCGTAATGCGACCGCGCTCGTTGCGATACGCCATCGCCCCGAGACGCGCGCATTGGCGATGCTCGAAGAAGATTTCATCTACGGCGATGTGTCGGCACTCGCGCCGGTCGAGTTGCGCGATTACGTCGTAAGCCTGCATAACCTCGCCGAAGCGAGGCCGCTGGTCATCGAGTTCAGCCAAAGCTCGCCGGGGCAGGACGAGGCGGTTGCGGTGGCGTTCGGAACTGGAGCTGCGGGTGTGGTTGCACCCCCCGTTCCTACCCCGGCGTCGCCCGATTTCACCGGCGCGGTGATGCTGAAGGCCTCCGAACTCATGCCGTTCGTCACCCTCAATGGCACCTGCCCGCCGGCACTTCCGAAAACTCCAATGGTTTCGGTAGTTATTTGCGCGTACAACGCCGAGCGCACGATGCTTCCTTGCCTCGAATCGCTGCGCAAGCTCGACTATCCCAACTTCGAGGTCATCATCGTTGATGACGGCTCGCGCGATCGCACCGCCGAAATTTCGATGGACTTCCCCGAGTTCCGCCTCATCCGCCAACCCAACAAGGGACTTAGCGTCGCGCGCAATGTCGGCCTCCATGCGGCACGCGGCGATCTTATCGCCTACACCGATTCTGACTGCGTAGTCGACCCTCATTGGCTTACGTTGATGGTTCGCGCGCTTACGGAGAAAAACTTCGACGGATGCGGCGGACCTAACTACGCGCCTCATGAGGATGGCTGGGTCGAGGCGTGCTGCGCGGCCTCGCCGGGCGCGCCATGTCATGTCCTCACTGCCGACGACGTCGCCGAGCATCTCGCGGGATGCAACATGGTCTTCACCAAGGCCGCGCTGCTGAAGGTCGGTGGCTTCGATCCGCAATTCACCTCGGCCGGCGACGATGTCGACGTATGCTGGCGCATCCTCGATTCGGGCATGCGCCTGGGCTTCTGCCCGTCGGCCTTCGTGTGGCACTTCCGCCGCAACACCATCAAAGCCTACTACGGCCAGCAACGTGGATATGGGCGCGCCGAGGCGATGCTCTATTCGCGCTATCCCGAGCGCTTCAACATCCTGGGCCAGATCAAATGGCGCGGGACGATTCCCGGCCTTCTGCGCACGGTGCCGGGCGGCTCACGCAAGAACATTTTTTGGGGGGCGAAGGGACCTGGAGTTGCGACGGTCCTCGATCCGGCGCTTAGTCTGATGAAGTTCCTGCCGCAGACGCTGGAATGGACGCTCGCGGCGATGATGCTGACGCTGATTTCGCTCACGCTGCACATCACCATTATTCCGGCGCTCGCGATGCTCGCGCTGGGTCCGATTTGGGCGCTGTACTACGCATGGCACGCGCCGATCGAAAAATCTCACATCAGCTTTTCCGCCCGGATGCTGGTCGCGTACCTCGCGTACACCGGCCCGGTCGTCCGCACGATTACGAGGTACAAGACCATGGCCAAAGCGCAAAAAAATCTCGGCGCTGAAACCGCGGTCCGTCAGCGCCCCACCATCCAATGGCTCAAGCGCACCGTGAAGCTCGCCTACTGGAACGAGGACTGGACTCCGCGCGATGTGCTGCTGGACCGCTTGTCGAAGTTCTTCGCGAAGTCGGGCCATCCGTCGATGATCGAATCAGGGTGGAAGGACTACGACCTCGAAGTGCGCCCGAGCCCGTTCACCACCGTCGAGATCAAGACTGCCGATGAGGAGCACGAGCAAGGGAAGCTGAAGAACCACGTCGCGGCGCACATCCGGATGAGCCGCCTGAGCGCGATTGCGCTCGCGGTAGGCGCCAGCTCGGCGACTGTGACCACCGCGCTCTCGATGCACCTGCTGTCGGTCGGCCTCAGCGGTCTGACCTTGGTCTTCGCTGTATGCGTGATGGCGGCGATGGCAGAATCCGGCCGCCTCGCCTATCGCGCGGTCGAGGAATGCGCATCGGAACTGAATCTGTTCCCGCTTGGCACGCTGATCAAACCTCGCGCGGCGCTGGGCACCGCGACCGCGAACGCAGCGACGAAGGCAGTCGGCGCGATGGACCTCGCGAGCGCCCCGAATCCTCCCGCGACCGAATAGCTCGCGTCTTTCTGCAACTTTCCTTCTCTCGCTATTTTCTGCGAGAGAAGGTGGGCGGCGCAGTTGTCGCTCCTATGTTTGGCGACCACTGTGACGACCGGATGAGAGCTGCGCGCGCTTCGCGCGCGGCGGTGAAACACCACTAACCACAAGGGACCGAGCATCTCGACCGGAACCTACGACACTGCGAGCCAAAAAAGCTAGACGATGCCGAACCTCACGCGCCAGCTTCAGCTTCCATCCGATGCCATGGGTGCTTGGGCGGGCGACCTCGCCTCGGATGCGCTGCGGCGAAGATGGTCGCGAGATGAAGCTGCTCGCGCTTAAGGGCAGGGTAACCCGCGAGTATCTCTTCGAGCTCGGCGTCCGTCGCTCCCTTAACCATACCGGCGACCTCGTATACACCGATCCGTGTGCCTCGGATCACCGGCTCACCGCCGCGGATTCGAGGATTGACGACGACCATCCTTTTTGCGCGGTGTAGCAGGATCATTTTCGATCTTACCTTCGCCACGACCGGGTTGATGTCAAGTTCCAATCCATCGAGGAGCGCGATCTTCCCGAGCTTTCCGGTGCGAGATGATGAACCAATCGCCGCACGGAGCCGTTCTCTCGCCCGATCGGTAAGTTGCACCATGCCGGGATCGAAGATGCCGGTCGCCGCGAGGTAAAAGACATCGGTCTCGGTCAAAGTTCGCCGACCGGGTTTGCTGGATCTGGCACTCTCCAACGGCCCTTCATCAATCGCCTTGTGGATGGACGCGAGTGGAAGGTCGCTTAAAACCGCCGCCTCGGCGGGAGTGTAGCTTTTTTCTTGAAGCATCCGTAATAATCTTCCCCAACGGGGGAAAGATTAACACGCGGAGGCACCGGTAAAAGCGCGACGAAATCGGTCGGTGCGATGGACCTCGCGAGCGCTCTGAATCCTCCCGCAACTGAACAACGCGACTCCCGCAATCTCGAAATCCAAGCCCCTCTCCTCGCGAGAGGGCTTCCTTTTGCCTTGAGTATGAGACTGGGGAAAACTGATAAAGCTAATACTCGGAAATGCACCCATGAGCGTATAGAATGCAGAATCGTATTCGGGACTGAGGAGTGGATTGTGCGGAAGGATCAAGCTACACAAGCAGGTTCCGCCGGATCGCTGCCAGCATCTCATGCAGTCAGTTCCAGCGTTACCACGCCGAATCCCTATTTCGCCTCCAGCGAAGGTGACTTTGTCCTGTACTGCGGCGACGCAATCGAGCTGCTGCCGAAAATCGGAATCGGATCATCGACCGACTTGATTTTTGCGGATCCCCCGTACTTCCTTTCTAATGGCGGCATTACATGTCACGCGGGCAAAATGGTTTCAGTAAACAAGGGGGCTTGGGACCGGCTTGATTCGGTAAAACTCATGCACGAATTCAACCGGCAGTGGCTGGACACCTGCAGGGCGATATTGCAGCCGCACGGCTCAATCTGGGTCTCAGGAACTCGCCACGTCATCTTTTCGGTCGGCTTCGCCATGCAGGAACTCGGCTTCAAGCTGCTGAATGAAATCACTTGGGAGAAGCCTAATCCGCCCCCAAATCTTAGTTGCCATTACTTTACTCATTCGACAGAAACAATCCTGTGGGCGGCACGAGATGGAAAAAGCAGGCACAAGTTTAACTATCAGCTAATGCGGGCGGAGGCTGGCGATCGTCAGATGAAGTCCGTATGGCGATTGACTGCTCCGACCGCGTCCGAAAAGGAGTCAGGATCTCACCCGACCCAGAAGCCGCTAGCGCTGTTGGATCGAATTATACTGGCGTCAACGGATGCAGGCGATTTGGTTGTCGATCCTTTCTCCGGCAGCGGCACAACCGGGATTTCCGCAGTGAAGCATGGTCGCCGATTTATCGGAATCGACATTGATACGAATTTCCTCGATCTAGCTATCAAACGATATACCCAGCAAAACGCCCAAGCTAAACTTCTCTGACCGTTCAATCATGCCACCGCGAGACACTCGAACTGGCGGTTTTGGAAAGCATCGTACTCCCCGCGCTCACCCAGGGAGGTTACACCTTTCGTAAGCAGGTACTGATTGGTGCTCGTCCCGGCGGGCGAGATCACAAGATCGATGTTCTTGCGCAAGACAAAGCCGGGCACTCGTATCTAGTGTCCATGAAATGGCAACAGGTCGGCGGAACGGCCGAACAGAAAGCCCCGTTCGAGGTAATTTGCCTGGTGGACATTATGACCAGACACGCCGACAAGTTTCGCGGCGCGTATTTGGTGCTCGGAGGGACGGGTTGGACATTGCGCGACTTTTACATCGCGGGTGGATTGGCTGACTACATAAAGCACACCGATCGGATCACTATTACCGATCTTGAGCATTTCGTCGCGAAAGCCAACAAGGGACGACTGTGACCCCTGAGTCACCTAGTCGTGTTCACATCCCCGCTTGCCAGGTGCGGATGGCCGAGAACGGATGGATCAACATGATGACGTTCAGGAGGAAGCCGTCGCGGATCCAGAGCGCGAGGGCGACTTCCAGTGCGATCACGAGGATGATCGCCATCCGCGTCGGGAGCAGATACGCGAGCGTGAAACCCATCATGCAGAACATGATGTCGCTCATCGAATTGACCACGCTGTCGCCGTAGTAGTGCAGCGAGATGGTTTCCGCCCGGTAGCGATTGATCACCATGTCGCTGTTTTCGAGCACCTCCCATCCCGCTTCCATGGCCAGGACGATCAGGGCGCGGATGCGGACCGGAAGGTTACGACCGGTCAGCCATAGGAGGCCATACAGAAGGATGCCGTGGGTAATGTGACTAAAGCTGTAGCGGTCGGCGAAGTATTGCGAGTTGTGCTCGCTATTGATGTCGCCTGACCAGATGCCGGGTTGCCCGCTGATGCCCCAAATCTTGCGCCCCATCGCAAGTTCAATCTATGCGGCCATCGTTACGATGCCTGCGCCGGTGGCAGCGGTGCGAAATCGCGTCCAGGTCAATCGTTAGCCAAAAGCTTGTGGATGCTTTCGAGGTCGCGGCGGACCTCGGCAAGCGCCCGACGGGCATCGCTATTGGATGATGCCGAGGCCTTTGAGGTAGGCTCGACTATCTTTCCGGCCGCACTATCGATGTTTGTGGGATCGATGCCGTTTTCGCGGATGTATTTGTTCGCGCCCGCGATGGTGAAGCCTTCCTGATGCAGCAGGCGCTTGATCAGCTTCAACGTTTCGATATCGCGCGGCTGGTAGAAGCGATGTTTCGAGCGCGCATGCTTCGGCTTCAGAATCTGGAACTGGGTTTCCCAAAATCGCAGGACGTAGGCCTCGACGCCGATGACCTTGGCCGCCTCGCCAATCTTCAGGCCGCGATCGTCAGGAGCTGAATCCGCGGATGCGGCCCGGGGCTTTTTGGGTTCGGTCTTGTCTGCGCGGCGGCTGCTTCGATTCATGAGCGCGGCTTCTTGCCGTTGTTGTTGACCAGCTCTTTGAGGACCTCGCTGGCCTTGAACGACAGCACGCGCCGCGATTCGATTGTGATCGGTTCCCCGGTCTGAGGATTACGGCCGCGGCGCGACTGCTTATGATTTACCACAAAGCTGCCGAAGCCCGAAATCTTGACCTTGCCGCCGGCGCACAAGCCACCGCGAATGATCGCGAAAACCTCTTCGACGACCGTTGCGGCTTCCTTTTTGGAAAAGCCCACCCGCTCGTAGATCAAGTCTACGAGGTCGGCTTTGGTCATGCTCCGCGGCGTAGTTGCCCCACTCAAACCGCCGTTATGAGCACGCCTACATTTACTGCCTCAGTTCCGCCCCCAATCTCGCCCGCGCCGCTTCGACCAAGGCCGCGTGAACGCGATTAACCTCCTCGTCTGTAAGCGTGCGATCCTTCGCCCTGTATGTAAGAGCCAGGGCGACGCTCTTTTTCCCCGAAGCGACCGACTGTCCCTCGTACACATCGAAGACCGCGACGTCCTCGAGCATCTCACTCCCAAGCTCCTGCAGCGTCTTCACTACCGCCGCGGCCGGAAACTCACGGTCAATCACCAATGCGAGATCGCGCCGCACCGCCGGAAACCGCGGCGGCGGCTCGATCGTCTCGCGCGGCGTGAAACCATAGACTTTGAGTTTTTCCAAGTCAAGTTCACCGGCCACACAGGGTTCAGTCAGATCGCGCTCCATCGCCTCGCGCGGATGCAACTCGCCGAGGTAGCCCAGCGCGCTCTCATCCAGCATAACCTTCGCGGATCGTCCCGGATGGAGAAAGCGCAGCTCGCCCTCGCCGGGCGGAACGAAGCTGACGCGATCCGCGAGCCCGGATGCGCTGAGCAAGACCTCGATCAAACCCTTCATGGTGAAGAAGCTCGCTTTGATCGCGGGTTTACCGACTTCCGCCATCGCATAGTCGCCATAGCTGAGCGCGCTCAATGCGAAGCGCTCGACCGGTGCGCCGCTTTCGAGCGAGTACACCTTGGCAATTTCGAAAGCATGGAAATTCGGCGCCTGGCGATTGAGGTTGAAGCGCAGCGCCTCGATCAGCGCGGGGACCAGCGAGCGGCGCATCTGGCGGAGTTCTTCGGAAAGCGGATTCTGCACCCGAATCGGCTCGCCCTCCGTGATGCCCTGGAACTTTTCGTTGTCGGACGGGGTCGCGAAGGCGAGCGTGTCCATTTCGGTAAAGCCGGCGCCCTGTACGATCTCGCGGGTGCCACGAAAGAATTCGCGCTCCCGATTCGGTGCTGCGTAGGCAAACTGACGCGCAGGCAGTTCTGCGGGGACATCCTCCAGGCCGGTCAGCCGCGCCACTTCCTCGGCAAGGTCAGCGGGCTCATTCAAATCGGATCGATAGGGCGGGGGCACGACGCTCAGGAGATTTTTCCCGAGCGAGCTTTTCTTGACCGTTGCGCCGAGCGCGAGCAAGCGGCGGCGCACCTCGGGCGCGGGAATCTCGACCCCGAGCAGCGCCGCGAGCTTTTTCGGATCGAGGGTGATCTCGCGCGGCGCGGCGGGGCGCACCTCGTAGTCGAGGACCGGGCCATCGTCGCGAGCGGATGCGATTTGGCGCAGAAGATCGGCGACGTGGAACAGCGCGGCAACCTGGCCCATCCGATCGACACCGCGCTCGAAGCGATAACTCGCCTCGCTGCGCAGACCGAGGCGGCGCGCGGTGCGCGCGATCGTCATCGGCTCGAAGTAGGCGCTTTCGAGGAGCACCGTGGTGGTCGCCTCGCTGACCTCGGAATTCTGTCCGCCCATGACGCCGGCGATGGCCAGGGGGTTTTCCGCGTCGGCGATGAGCAGGTCATCGGGCTCGAGTACGCGCTTGTCGTTGTCGAGCGTGATGAACTCGCGATCGCTGCCGGCGCGGCGCACGACAATCTTGCCGCCGGAAATTTTGCTCAGGTCGAATGCATGGAGTGGCTGGCCGAGTTCCAGCATCACATAGTTGGTGGCGTCGACGACATTGTTGATCGAGCGCGTGCCGCACAGTTCGAGGCGACGCTTCATCCAGGAGGGCGACGGGCCGATCTTGATGCCGGTCATTTTAAGAGCCGCATAGCGCGGGCATAACTCCGGTGCGGCCATTTCGACGGTGAACGCCCCCTCGGCTTTGGGCGCGTCGCCGCGATCGATTTTGAGCGACTTGAGCCGTAGCAGAGTTAGCCGCAGGTCGAACAGCGCCGCAACCTCGCGCGCGAGTCCGAGGATCGACAGGCAATCGCCGCGATTCGCGAGCACCGCGACATCGAATACGGTTTCATCGAGGCCGAGGTAATCCGCCAGCGGCGTGCCGAGAGGAGCATCGAGCGGCAACGACAGGATTCCCGCGTGCTCGGTGGAAAGTCCCAGCTCGCGCTCCGAACACAGCATCCCTTCGGAGCGGACCCCGCGAATTATCGCGGCCTGCAGGGGAGGCTCCTTGCCGAGGCGCGCGCCGACCCGTGCCAGCGCGGCCGTCATGCCGGCCTGCACGTTGGGTGCGCCGCACACGATGGAAAGTTTTTCGGCGCCGCTATCGACCTGGCACAGATGCAGCCGGTCGGCATTCGGATGCTTCTGGACATCGAGCACGCGCGCAATCGTGACGCCCTCGAAGCTCGGCGCCAGCCGCTCGATATTTTCGACTTCGAGGCCCGCGACGCTGAGCCGGCGCGAGATTTCCTCGACGCTCGCATCGATCGTGACGAATTCGCGCAACCACTTGAGCGGAAGTTTCATTGCGCGCCTCCACTGAGGGCCGGGAATTGATTGAGGAAGCGGAGGTCATTTTCGATGAAGAGCCGCATGTCGTTCACGCCGAGCTTGAGCAGCGCGGGGCGTTCGACGCCGAAGCCGAAGGCGAAACCCTGGTAGGCCTCGGGATCCAGTTTCACCGCGCGCAGCACGTTGGGATGAATCATTCCGGCGCCGAGGATTTCGGTCCAGCCGGTATGCTTGCAGACGCGACATCCGGCGCCCTTGCATAGGATGCAGCTCATATCGACCTCGACGCTCGGCTCGGTGAAGGGGAAATAGCTGGAGCGAAAGCGCACGGCGATGTCGGACCCGAATAGCGCGCGGATGAAATCGCTGAGCACGCCCTTGAGATGCGCCATCGTAACTTTGCCGGTCACGTCGACCATGAAGCCTTCGATCTGGGTGAACATCGGAAGACCGCGCACCGAGACTTCGTCGCGCCGGTAGCATCGCCCCGGGCATACGACAGCGAGTGGCGGCTTGCGCTTTTCCATCACGCGAACCTGGCCATTGGACGTATGCGAGCGCAGCAGCAGGCCGCCCTCGACGGTGAAAGTGTCCTGCATCTCGCGCGCGGGATGGTCGGGCGGAAAGTTGAGCGCCTGGAAGTTGTGGAAGTCGTCCTCGATGTCTTGCGTCCATTCGATATCGAAACCCATCGCCACGAAGATATCGAGCATCCGTTCCAACATCTGCGTGATGGGATGAATGCGGCCGCGAGGAATGCGCATTCCGGGCAGGGTCACATCGAGGCGCGCCTCGGAGAGCGAACGTTCCAGCTCGGCGTGCTTGAGCAGGGTCTTGAGATGCTCGATGCGCTCTTCGACCTCGCGCTTGATCTGGTTGATGAGCTGGCCCATCGCAGGGCGCTCTTCATTGGGGACATTGCGCATCCCGCGCATAATCTCGGTGAGCTCGCCGGAGCGCCCGAGGACGCGGACGCGGACCGCCTCGATCTGCTCATCGGTGGCGGTGTCCGATAGCTCGCTCATCGCGCGGGCTCGTATTTCATCCAGTTGTTCTCGCACTTCAACATCTCCCAGGAGATACGTGGTGCTCCACCACCGCGCTCGCAGCGAGCGCGGCCCTCACCCGATCGACGACATGCTTCGCATGATCGTCAATCGACCTCTCCCGGTGTGCGTCGAGCGGCTGCGCCGTCGACGCGGGAGAGGGCTGTAGTGACCGCGTTCCGCGTTTATTAAACAAAAAACCATGTGGCATCGAGGCCACATGGTTTCAAGGTGCGTATCCGAGGATGCTTAGCTCAGGCCGCTTCTTTCAGCCCGAGCGCATCCTTCGCGATGCGCACCAGCTCGGTAAACAAACTATCGCGCTCCAGCGCCAGCGCCGCGAGGATCTTGCGATCGACCTCGACGCCGGCCTTGTTGAGCCCGTCGATGAAACGGCTGTAGGACATGCCGAACTCGCGGGTCATCGCGTTGATCCTGGCAATCCAGAGCGTGCGGTATTCGCGTTTATTGACCTTGCGATCCCGATACGCGTAGGTCAGGCCCTTCTCGAAAGTGTTGCGGGCCTGCTTATAAAGTCCACGTCCTCCGACGAAACCGGAGGCGAATTCGAGCTGTCGTTTATGTCGGCGGCGGGTTTTGGGGCCGCCTTTTGCGCGAGGCATCGGTCGTAGTTCCTTATTCTAGATTTCGCAGCAGATAAGTATACGTGATGTTACACGTATGGGATCAACACCTTAATCTTGTAGCCCTGCACATCGGTACAGATGTTGGGCTGGCGCAGCTGGCGCTTCTGCTTGCGATTCTTCGCCCATGCATGATGGCGAGCGTAGGCCTTTTTGTGTTTGACCTTACCGCTGCCGGTCACCCGAAAGCGCTTTGCGGCAGCGCGATTTGTCTTCATCTTGGGCATGATACGGCCCGCCTTTCCTGCAATTTATATATTATCGGAAAATTTCTATCGCGGCGTCAGCAGGACCGACATGTTGCGACCTTCCATCCTTGGGAGGCTCTCGGGCGCCGCAACATCCGTCACCGCCAGAATGATCTTATCCATCAGAGCACGTCCGAGTTCCGGATGAGTAATCTCACGTCCGCGAAATGAAACCGACAACTTAACACGGTTGCCTTCCTCAACAAAGCGCCTGATGTGCTTTACTTTGAAGTCCACATCATGGGTATCGGTGCGCGCGCCAATCTTCACTTCCTTGACGGTGCTGGCGGTCGAGCCCTTTTTGGAGTCGTGGGCCTTCTTTTTCAGCGCATAGCGATACTTGTCGAAGTCGGTGATGCGGCATACCGGCGGATTTGCGCTCGAGGAAACTTCCACCAGGTCCAGGCCCTTGGACTCCGCCACGCGGATGGCTTCGCGCAGGCCCAGGATGCCGACCTGGGAGCCATCGACATCGATGACGCGAACTTCCGCGGCGCGGATCTGCTGGTTGACCTTGATTGCCGGTTCTCGGGATGGCGGGGTTCTGAAATCTCGACGAATAACGCACCTCCTGCGGCTAACGCCGCATCGTAAGAATAATCACGATGGAAGCGGCTCAGCCTTGAGCCGCTCCATCAAAGCGTCGATGGACATCGACTCGTTCTTGTTGCCGCGCAGCAGCCTGACCGACACTGTCCGCGCCTCGGCCTCGCGCTCGCCGACCACGATCATGTACGGGATTTTCTGCAATTCCGCGTCGCGCACCTTGAAGCCCAATTTCTCATTGCGAATGTCCGCCGCGGCGCGATAGCCGGCCTTCTTCAGCGCGAAAGTCAGCTCGTTGGCATAGCCTTCGACCTTTTCGCTGAGCGAGAGCACGCGGACCTGCTCGGGCGCGAGCCAGAACGGCAGCACTCCGCCGGTATGCTCGATGAGCACACCGATGAAGCGCTCGAGCGATCCCAGGATCGCGCGATGGATTACCACCGGATGCTGCTCGGCGCCGGAGCTGGCGGTATACGTGAGGCCGAAACGTTCCGGTGCCGCGTAGTCGAGTTGAATGGTCGCGACCTGCCATTTACGCTTGAGCGCATCGGGCACGTAAATCTCAATCTTCGGGCCATAGAATGCGCCTTCGCCGGGATTGATTTCCCATGCGAAGCCGTTGCGGGTCAGCGAGTCGCCCAGACGCTTCTCGTTCGCGCGCCATTGCGCCTCGGTACCCATATGATGCTCGGGCATCGTCGCAACCTTGAATTCGACGTGGTCGAAGCCGAGCGCCGAATAGACGTCCTGAACCATGTGCAGGTTCAAGTCGACCTCGGATTCGATCTGGTCCTCGGTGCAGTAGACATGCGCATCGTCCTGCACCAGCGAGCGAACTCGATCCAGCCCGTGCAGCGTACCCGAGCGCTCGTTGCGATGGAGCCGGCCGAAATCCGCGAAGCGAATCGGCAACTCCCGATACGAGCGCTTCTCGGAGCGATACATGATGTGATGTCCGGGGCAGTTCATCGGCTTGACGCCGTAACCGACGCGCCACCCCTCGGGACTGGTATCGACGACATTGCTGCCCTGCTCGCTCTCCGGGTCGGGGGTCAGAAACATATTCTCGCGGAAAAATTCCCAATGCCCCGAAGTGTTGAACAGCTCGTTGCGGAAAATCTGCGGTGAGATGACTTCGGTGAATCCGTAGCGCGCATACAGCCGGCGCACGTAGGCGACCAGCTCGTTATAAATCGTCGCGCCACGCGGGAGGAAAAACGGACTGCCCGGCGAGATCGCATCGAAGAAAAACAGCCCCATCTCGCGTCCGAGCTTCCGATGGTCTCGCTGCTTGGCCAGCTCGACCATCTTCAGATGCTCTTCGAGCGCGTCCTTGTTCGGGAACGAAGTGCCGTAAATGCGGCTGAGCATCGCGTTGTGCTCGTCACCACGCCAGTATGCGCCCGCCACGCTGGTCAGCTTGAATGCTTTGATGTAGCCGGTCGAAGGAACGTGCGGCCCGCGACAGAGGTCCATCCATTCGCCTTGGCTGTAGATGGAAACCGGGTCTTCGGGAATCCCCTCGATGATTTCGACCTTGTACTTTTCGCCCATCGCGCGGAATTTCTCGATCGCCTCGGCCTTCGGCAACATGGTGCGATAAACGCGCAGGTCGGCCTTCGCGAATTCCTTCATTTTGGCTTCGATCTTCGGCAGATCGTCGACCGTGAAGGGGGACTTAGGCGCGAAGTCGTAAAAGAAGCCGTCCTCAATGACGGGGCCGATGGTCACCTCGGTGCCGGGATAGAGCGCCTGTACCGCCATCGCCATCAAATGTGCGGTGGAATGCCGCAACACCTCGATGCCCGCGGCACTGTCGGTCAGGATCGGCTCGATGGTCGCATCAGCCTCGAGCGGCAGGCTCAAATCAACCACCTTGCCGTCGAGCTTCGCGGCCACGATATCGCGAATCTTGCGCGGACCGTCGAGGAGCACATCGCGAATGCGGGTGCCGCGTTCGACGGAGCGGCCGGCTCCATCCACAGTTACCGTAATCTGGGAACTCATTTAGAGGGCGCGTATCGCATCGATGGAATACACATGTAGCGGCTCAAAGTGGCCTCATCATACAACAAACGCGGGCCTGATGCCCGACCCATATGACCTTTGGAGGAGGCCCGAAGGGGGCGCGTAGCGCCGCGCCGGAGGCGCTCGCGAGGCGTAGCGGAGCGGAGTCGAGCGAAAACTATAATGGTAGGCACGGGCGGGATTGAACCGCCGACCCCTTCCGTGTCAGGGAAGTGCTCTCCCGCTGAGCTACGTGCCTGTGGGTGCGAGTGTCGAACCGAGTATTGAAGCAGAAAAAACAAGCAGCCCCAAGCGGTAACAAAATTCATCAAAGGGGGCAACGGCATCCGATGCCGCCGGGGCGCGCATCTGCTAAGCTGCGCCGCGATATACGATGGATCGTGAGCGCTTAATCCAGGTTTTCTTCTTCGGCTTCCTGGCCCTGATGGCCTATGAGCTGTATGCGCTGCTCGCCCCGTTCCTGATGCCGATCGCATGGGCGATCCTGCTCGCCTTCATGGTTCATCCCGCCTCGCTCGAACTGCGCAAATACGTCAAGAGCCGCACCCTGACGGCAACCATCATCACCATCGTGGTGGCGACCGGCGTTATCCTGCCGGCGATCTGGCTGTCCGAACGGCTGGTGAGCGAGGCCCAGACGCTCTACGTCCAGGCCAACGAGTTCGTGAAGAATGGCGGGGTCAACAAGGTCAACGACTGGATCCAGAATCCGCCCTATTTCGGATGGTTGGTGAAGAGATTCACCGGCGGCAGGCGCTTCGACCTCAACACCGAGGTGCCGAAGTTTTTCGTACAGGGCGCGCAAGGCACCAGCGAGTACCTGCTCAAGAATCTCACCGGCGTCGCGAAAAACCTCGTCTCGTTCGTGATCGATTTCACCATCGTCCTGATGATCTTCTTTTACCTGTTGCGCGATGGCGAAGACTATTACGCCTCGCTGCAGGAACTCACCCCGCTGCACGACGACGACAAGGCGGCGGTGTATGATACCCTGAGCTCGACGCTCTCGGCGGTGATGCGCGGCTTGCTGCTGACGGCGCTGATCCAGGGCGTCGCGATCGGGCTGGGCCTGCTCGTAACCGGGGTACCGTATTGGGCGTTCCTCGCGGTGGTGTCCGCCGCATGCGGCCTGTTGCCGTTCGGCGGTACCGCCATCGTATGGATCCCGGCGGTGCTTTACCTTGGTTACTTCAGCAGCTGGACGATCGCGATCGTGCTGGCGATATGGTGCGCGATCTGGGTCGCGATCATCGACAACTTCATCAAGCCGCTGGCGATGCGCCACGGCACCGGGCTGCCGACTATCGCGTTGTTCTTTGGACTCGCCGGCGGGCTGGAGGTATACGGGCCGATCGGCATCTTTGCGGGCCCGGCGATTATCTCGGTATTCGCTTCGCTATTGCAGGTCTATCGGGAAACCTACACGCGGCAGCACAAACCGCCCGCGCGCCGCGCTTCCGGCGGCGATTAGAAGCCGCCAACGGAGAGAACGATGAGCGATGAGCTTGGAGCCCCTAAGGTAGTCGACCGAAGCACCTTCCAGGCGGAGCTGGACGCATTGCGGGTTCGAGAGAAGGCTCACACCAGGGAAGGCGACGCCATTGCCGCCGCCCGCCGCCGCCTCCCGATGGTCGAGGTGGATGCTGCGACACCGCTCATCGGCGAGCATGGAGCGATAACACTGTTGGATGCGTTTGAGGGACGCCGGATGCTCATCGCCTACTACTTCATGTGGCATCCTGGGCACCCTGCGCCGGAGCAGTGCGAGGGGTGCACCTGGGTTACCTCGCAGGTCCGTGAGCTCTCCTATATTCATTCTCGCGACGTCACCTACGCCACGTTTTGCAAAGGCCCGTATGAAGAGAGCTCCCGGTACCGCAACTTCATGGGCTGGGAGATGCCCTGGTACTCGGCCAAGGACTCGCTCGACACACTCCTGGTAGGACGTCCGGTGAGCATGATGTACCTCGTTTGCTATCTGCGACAAGGCTCCAAGGTCTTCGAAACTTACTGGACGACGATACGCGGCGTGGAGGCGATGGATAACAGCTACCGCCTGCTCGACTTGACCGTTTATGGGCGGCAGGAGAAGTGGGAGGACTCGCCGACCGGCTGGCTACAACGATTTGAAGGCAAGCAAAATTTCCGCACCGACGGACGACCGATCGCCCAGTGGTCTCGCCTGAAGGCCGGATATTCGGACGATCTCGGGACCGGCAAGCGCTGATCGCGGGCGAGCATCGTGCTCGCTCGATCAACTCGAATGCACGCTTTCGGCGCCGAATGGCTTGATCAACGACTTCGCCGAATCGAGCGGAGTCGAGCCAGTCAGCGCGGCGCGTCGCGTTTCAAGCGCAACGATTTGTTGATATCCCCGGCGCGCGCCGATCAGTAACTCTGCGGAATAGCGGTTCCGGAAGTCTTGTTTCCCGAGGTTTCCGGACCGCTGGCGCAGGCTGTAACCTCGCTCTCTTTGGCGCCGAGGTCGGTGGCAATCTGCGCGTCGGTCTTTCCTGCCGCCTGCTGGGTCTTTACGAGGTTGCAATCCACCGGGGTGTTGGTCGGCGAAAGCATACTGCAGCCCGAAACACCCGCGATCATCAGGGCGCCCAACGTCAGTGCCGCACCGAAATTAATTAATCCTTTACGCATCAAACTGTTTCCTTATGTATTTCTCTGGAGAATTCGCGGCGACCATAGCCCTAAGTGTCGAGGTTGGCAAGCCGAGACACAATGGCCATTGAGCTCCCGCCCCTCCCGCCGGAGAACGAACCATCGATTCGTAAAAAGGAGCGTGCGCTTTCGGCGCAAGTCCGATCGCGCGATTGACTAAAGGTTTCGTTTGATGATACCAACAGTTGGACATACTACATCAACTCTTAGTTTTTTTGCGCCTAACCGTCTGATACGACAGCTCAAAAGCTCGCCGTATCTCGGCTTCGCGAGCGGAGGGGAACGATGAAATTAGTACTTTCGAGCGCGGTTTTGGTCTCGGGCCTTTTCCTCTCGGAATTTGCGTGGTCCGCCCAAATCGCCACGTGTAAAGGTGTACCGAATTCCAAGGTAAATGCCGCAACCGCCAGCGCGGAGTCGCAGGTTTGCGCGCATATCGCCGCGATAGCGGCGGGAGCCGAACTGGAAAGCAAAAAGCAAATCAGCGCCGACGCGCGGGCCATCTTTGCGAGTCTGGAAAGCCAGTTCGATCTGCCACCGATGTGCGCGGGAGCGATCGTCGCAGTCACCGCCCAAGGCTTATCAAACGGAAGCGTTAGCGCAGGCTCATGCCCCGCTAAATGACAGATTTCCTCGCCGCGGTGGATCTCCTGACTGGGTGGCGCGCGGCGCGCTAGTCCATTCCATACTTGCGGCGCTTGCGCCATAGCGTCGCGACGTTGATGCCGAGCATGTCGGCCGCTTCTTCCAGCGTCACCGCCTGTTCGAGCACCAACTGGATGTGGCGGCGCTCCAAATCCTCCAGCGTCAGCCCCTGATCCTCGCGTCGCGAGGTCGCCAGCACCTTGTCGGGCAGGTCGGTCAGCGTGATGGTATCGCCGCGGCTCAGCACCACCGCGCGCTCGATCAGGTTCTTCAGTTCGCGAATGTTGCCCGGCCACGAGTAGCCCGAGAGCGCTCCGCGCGCCTCATCACTTAGCTTGAGCGCGGGCCGATGATGCATCTCCGCCGCGCGCTCGATGAAATATTCCGCCAGCGGCACGATCTCACCCGGGCGATCGCGCAGCGGCGGAACCCGAATCTCGATCACGTTGAGGCGATAATAGAGGTCTTCGCGGAAGCGCTTCTCGCGCACGAACTGCTCGAGGTTCTGATTGGTCGCCGCGACGATGCGCGCGTTGATCTCGATGGTATCGGCGCCGCCCACGCGCTCGAAGGTTTTCTCCTGCAGGAAGCGCAGCAGTTTGACCTGCAGCGCGAGCGGTAAATCGCCGATTTCGTCGAGGAACACGGTGCCGCCTTCGGCCGCTTCCAGCCGCCCGGGTTTGTCCTTGAAGGCTCCGGTGAAAGATCCGCGCACGTGTCCGAACAGCTCGCTCTCGAGCAAATGCTCACTGAGAGTGGTGCATGCGACCTCGACGAAGGGTCCGTCTTTGCGCGGGCTGAGGCGGTGGATATAGGCCGCCAGCATGCTCTTTCCGGTGCCGCTCTCGCCGGTCAGCAGCACCGTGGCGTCGCTGCTCGAAACCTGGGCCGCAAGCTCCGCGAGCTTCCGGCTCTGGGGTCCCAGTGTGAGCAGTGGCAGCGGTTGCGAAAGCCGCTCCAGCCGGGTCCGCAGCGAGCGATTCTCGGCGCGCAGACTTTGCAATTCGAGCGCGCGCGCGACCACGCGGCGAATCTGCTCGGTGGTGAACGGCTTGGGAATGTAGTCGTAGGCGCCGTGGCGCATCGCTTCGACCGCATCGGCAATCGACGCGAACGCTGTCATCATGATGACCGGCAACCCGGGATTGAGCCGCTTCAATTCCGTCAACAGGCCGAAGCCGTTCATCCCGGCCATTCTCACGTCGCTCAGTACCAGGTCCGCGGTCGCTTCGGGAAACAGCTTGAGCGCCTGCTCGGCGCTGTCCGCTTCGGTCACCTGATAACCGGCGGAGTCGAAGGTCGCGGCAATCATGCGCCGGATATTGCGATCGTCATCGACGACCAGGATGTTAGCCAATCGCTTCCTCCCGCACCGGAATATCCACCGTGAAAGTGGTTCCGCGTCCCAGCTCACTGCGCGCGAAAATCCGGCCGTTGTGCGCCTCGACGATTTCCTTCGCGATGTACAGCCCGAGCCCCGCCGAGCCGACGTGCGCGGCGTCATCGGGAAATTGCGCGAACGGCTCGAAGATCCGCGGCAGAATGTCGGGCGCGATTCCGGGTCCGCTGTCGCTCACGATAGTGCGCGCGACATTGCCCTCGCGCCGGATTTCCATCCGAATGGTCCCGCCTTCGGGCGTGTAGCGCAACGCATTGCCGACCAGGTTGGTTACCACCCAGGGCAATTTTATCGGGTCGCCCCAAATCGGAATCGGGCGATCCTCGGACACGATTTCGAACGCGATGCGTTTCTCGCGCGCCTGAATCGCGAGCGGACGGCACGCCTCGCGCACGGTCTTTTCCAGCATGATCGCGCGGCGCTCGACTCCGATTCGGGCGGAGCTGGTGCGCGATGCATCCAGCAAGTCGGTCGAGATCGCATTGAGGCGGGCTACATCCTGATGGATGGTGTCGAGAATCTCACGCTGGCGCGACGCCACCTCCGGTGGAATCGCTTCGGTGAGCAATTCGGCCCCGATGGTGAGGGAGGTGAGCGGCGTCTTCAACTCATGCGAGAGGGTAGCGATCAAATTGGTGCGGCTCCTTTCCTGATCGCGCACGTAGGTCACGTCCTGCAGCAGCACGATAGTCCCCAGCCGCTCGCCGTCGGGCCCCATCCAGGGAAGGTTGCGGCTCAAGTAACTGTGATCGCGCCCACGCAGGAATAACTTGAATTCGGTGCTGTCGTTGCCCGCGCTATCGCTGCCTTCCTGGGTTGCGAGAAGCAGCTTGGCGACGTGAATATTGCGCGCGGAGACTTCCTCGAGGCGTTTTCCTTCCACCTCATTCGCATCGAGGTCGAGGATCGCGCATGCCACCTCATTCATATGAACCACCGCGTGATTCTGGTCGAGCACGATGAGGCCGTCCTCGACGCTTTCGATTATCGCGTCGGTCTTGGAACGTTCGTGGTCGAGCTCAGAAAGCCGCGACTCATAGCGATTAAGCCTTTCGCGTTCCAGGCTCTCAAACCGCTCCAGAATTCCCCGCAACGCGGGAGGGACGGGAGAATCGGCATCTTCTGACGGCGATTTCGCGGTGCGTAGCGACTCCAACACCCGCGCGATCGAACGCAGGGTGGAGCGTCGACCGGCAAAAAAAGCCGTGCAAGCTACGATCACAAGAATGATAAAGAGCGCGATGTTCAAGCAGTTGTGCGCATCGCCTACCGTCGCTGCGCCGAGGTTCGTATTCTAGCCCGGCATCGAGGGCATTAGACAAGCGCCGTGGAACGTCCCACCGAAGATCGCGGCACTCGCGATCCGTCAGTCCCACATTCGGGCAGTCTAGAGCATGATCAAATCCCACAACTGACAAATTGTAGTTCCGATGAAGCTCGGTTGGCTTGAGTCCAGGGACAACCGCATTGCGCCGATCCAGGAGCGAATTTCGCGACTATCTCTCAAGATCGCATGGAGGGGCCATCAAAGAGGACTGTACCGATTGCATAATGCACGACTACCAATTCAGCGAATGCATGCGAATTGCACGGCATCAACTGAATTCAGGTTGAATTTTCAATGAAATTTTGACGGCCCAAACCTTGCGTTGTGCATGGTGTTACTTGGGGAGGAAATTTGCCTCACCCGGGGGAGTCTATTCGATTGGCATCACATCTTAGAGCGGTCCGTAAACATTCAGCGGAACCGGTCCCTCCACTACCTCCGCAGGCTTCGCCGGCGTTCGGGAAGCAAACCAAAGCGATTGTCGTCACCAGCGGGATGCTGGTCTTCATCTCGTTTTGGCGCGCCTCGGCCATCGTGCTATGCGACCTGGCCTCGACCGCCTACTACATCGGCGGAATCGTCGAGCAGGCGATCGGCAAATCGGCGCCCTATTTCATCCTCGCCGTGATGCTGTTCTCGTACCTGATGCGCGCAGTCTACGTCGAGTCGTGCTCGATGTTCACTCGCGGTGGTGTGTACCGCGTCGTCAAAGAAGCGATGGGATCGACACTCGCAAAGTTGTCGGTCTCCGCGCTGATGTTCGATTACATTCTGACCGGGCCTACCAGTGGCGTTTCGGCGGGACAGTATATCGCCGGTCTAGCCAATGAACTGCTGAAGGTGGTGCACTCGCCGTTCGCGCTGCCGCCCGATCTCACGGCCGCGGTACTGGCGATAGCCATCACGATTTACTTCTGGTGGCAAAACACCCTCGGCATCGAGGAATCCTCGAGCAAGGCGATCGCCATCATGCAGGTGACCACGGTGATGGCGGTCACCATGATCGTGTGGTGCGGAATCACGCTGATAGTGAAGGGCGGTCACCTGCCGCCGTTCGTGCCGTCGTTCAACAAGGAATCGCTGGGCTGGCTGAATCATCTGCCCTCGGCGCATGCGTTCGGCGCGCTCGGCATCGTGATTGCCTTCGGCCATTCGATCCTCGCGATGTCGGGGGAAGAATCGCTGGCGCAGATCAATCGCGAAATCGAAGCGCCCAAGCTCAAGAACCTGCTGCGCACCGGCTTTATCATCTTTGTATACAGCCTGCTGCTGACGTCACTCGTGTCGTTTTTCGCGGTCATGATCATTCCCGACAGCGTCAGGATGGCGCAGTACAGCGACAACCTGATCGGTGGCCTCGCGATGTTCGTGGTCGGGCCGCTGTGGGCACGTATCGCGTTGCGCGCGTTCGTGGTGCTGGTCGGATTCCTGATTCTCGCGGGCGCGGTTAACACCTCGATCGTCGGCTCGGTCGGGGTGCTAACCCGGGTCGCCGAAGATGGCGTTCTGCTCGACTGGTTTCGCCATCCGCACAAGCGCTTCGGCACCAACTATCGCATCGTGAACCTGGTCGCGGGCCTGCAGATCGCGACGATCATCCTCTCGCGCGGCGATATGTACGTCCTCGGCGAGGCTTATGCATTCGGCGTCATCTGGAGTTTCGTGTTCAAGACGCTGTCGGTAATCGTACTGCGGTACAAATCGCAATATCACCGCTTGTGGCGGATGCCGCCCAACTTGAGCTTCTTCCGTCCCGGCGGCACTGATTTTCCGATCGGTCTCATCGTCACGTTCCTGGTGCTGCTCGCAACCGCGTCGGTAAACCTGTTCACCAAGGAAGTTGCGACCATCTCAGGCATCATCTTCACGCTTGGATTCTTCGTGATCTTTTCGATCTCGCAGCGTGTCCAGGGCGACGTCGAGCATGCCTATGGCGAGGAGCCCGAGAAGTTCAACCTCGAATTGGTCGATGAGAGTGAGCTGGTCCCGGAGAAGCTCGGACTCAACGGCGGCGAGAAGAAAATCATCGCCATCCGCGATCCCAACAACCTGACGCATTTGCATCGCTACCTGGCCGAACCAGACAAGGCCGCGCTGGTCGCGCTGACCGTACGCCTGGAAAAGGGGCTCGCCTCGAGCGATGGCGGCCAGGTCTTCAACGACGCCGAGGAGAAGCTCTTCAGCAGGGTGGTGAAAGTTTGCGAGGATCACGGCCGCAAGGTCGCGCCGCTCGTCATCGTCTCGAACGACCAGGTGCATGCGATCGCGCGCGCCGCATACCAGCTTCGCGCCACCGAAGTGGTGATGGGCGTCTCAGCGCGCTTTCATCCCGATGCGCAGCTGGAAAACTTCGCGATGCATTGGGGCACGCTGGCGGGCGAGGATCAGCACGTCAAGGTGCGCGTCCTGTCCGAGCACGACGACATCCGCGCCGACGTGTAACGGGCCGAAGCGGTCAGATTTAATGCAGATCGTGCAGGTGGAGGCGAAGATTGGAGAGCGCGTAGCCACTAGGCATAGTCTGCTCGTTGTCGGGATCCCAATTCTTTAGCTCATTTTCCCAACCTTGGAGGCGACGACGACCAGATTCCTCCAGTTCCTGCATGTATTTGCAGCGGTAAGCCCAATCGACGGCTGCCAAACCGTATAGTTTGTTCATGCGATTGTGACGAATCGCATCCACCTGCGATTCATTTCGATGCAACCGGAACGGTGGGTGCACGTCACGCGTACCTTGGGACAAATCGCGATTGTCGTTATGATGTGTCTCTCGACTCCACGAGGAGCATCGGACGAGGCCCGAAGTGGGCGCCTGGCGCCGCGGCGCAGCCGCTCCCGAGACGGAGCAAGCGGAGTCGACGGAAAACTAAAATGATCGCGATTGTCGACTATAAGGCGGGAAATCTGACCAGCGTGGCGCGTGCCCTCGACCACCTCGGCCATCGATGCGAAATCACCGACCGCCCCGAGAAAGTGCGCGCCGCCGATCGCGTGATTCTGCCCGGTGTCGGCGCGGCGGGCGCGACGATGGAAAATCTGCGCGCACTCGGCCTCGAAGAATGCCTTCGTAACGACGTGGCGAAGGCCGGTCGCCCATTCCTCGGCATTTGCATCGGCATCCAGGTGCTGTTCGATCACAGCGACGAAGACGGTGGCGTGGATTGTCTCGGCATCGTTCCCGGCGGCGTCGTCAGGTTCCCGAGCTCGATCGACGGGCGTCCGCTCAAGGTTCCGCAGATCGGATGGAATCGCGTGCATCAGGAGCGGCCGCATCCGATTTTTGTCGGCGTACCGGACAACACTCATTTCTATTTCGTAAACAGCTACTATCCCGTCGCCGACCAGTCGGTCGTCATCGGAACATCGGACTACGGAGTTCCATTCACTGCGGCCATTGCGCGCGACAATGTCATCGCGACCCAGTTCCATCTCGAAAAATCCGGTACCGCCGGCCTTCGCATGCTGGATAACTTCTGCCGGATGAAATTTTAGATGCTCGCCAAACGCATCATCCCATGCCTCGACGTGCGCGACGGCAAGGTCACCAAGGGCGTGAAATTTCTCGCCAATGTCGATGTCGGCGATCCGGTCGCGATGGCGCGTTACTACTACGAACAGGGCGCCGACGAGATCGTTTTCTACGACATCACCGCGTCCAACGAGCGGCGCGGCATCATGCTCGAAGTGGTAAGCGCGGTTGCGAAGGAAATTTTTATCCCGTTCAGCGTCGGCGGGGGATTGCGCACCCTCGAAGATATGCGCGCCGTGCTGCTGGCCGGCGCTGAGAAGGTTTCCATCGACTCGGGCGCGGTGCGCAATCCTGAAATCATCACCCAGGGTTCGAAGGCATTCGGCGCGCAATGCATCGTCCTTTCGATGCAGGTGAGATTGACTGGCAAACGCGCCGAAATCCCCAGTGGCTACGAAGTCGTTATCGATGGCGGTCGTACGCCCACCGGCCTCGACGCGATCGCATGGTCGCGTGACGGCGAGCGGCGCGGCGCCGGCGAGTTGTGCATCAACTCGATCGATCGTGACGGCACCAAGGAAGGTTACGACCTCGAAATCACCCGCGCGATCAGCGAGGCGGTATCGATTCCCGTTATCGCATCGGGAGGCGCGGGCGAGCCTGCGCATCTACGCGACGCGTTCACGCGCGGCGCTGCCGATGCCGCTATCGTCGCGTCCATCGTGCATTACGGAGAACATCCGATTCCCGATTTGAAGCGCTATCTGCGCAACTGCGGCATCGAAGTTCGCGACGCAGTCAACCTGGAGGAGAGCGCCGCGTGAAAATCGCGATAGTCGTTGCCGATTTCAATTCTGAAGTCACCACGCCGATGCTGCGGCGCGCCATCGCACATGCGACCGCGCTCAAAGCCGAGATCACGCATACCGTTCACGTGTTCGGAATCTACGACATGCCCACCATCGTGAAGCGCCTGCTCGGACGATGGGACGTCGATGGGGTCGTGATGATCGGCGCCGTGATCAAGGGCCAGACGCTGCACGACGAGGTTATCGCCCACGCGATCGCTAACATCGCGGCGAAGCTGGCGGTGCAGTTCGACAAGCCGGTCGGCCTCGGCATCACCGGTCCGGGGATGACCGATGAGCAGGCCGCGGAGCGCATCGACAATGCACGCAACGCAGTCGAGGCGGTGGTTCGCGTCGCGAAGGCGCTCAAGGACCTCGGCGAGTAAATCGCCATCCTACCCACAGGCTGTTAAGAAATACCCGCGGGCGCATTGAGCATCCGCGTCGAGCTTCCTATACTTTGCGTCGTTGGGTGGTATGGCAGAGGCGGCGGGCAACAATCAGACCTTCTCGACTCGGGCGGCGGCGAGGATTCTCGCGGTCCCTCCCGAGCGCATTCGCTACTGGGTCAAGCGGCAGTTTATCAATCCGTCGACGGTTCGAGGGCGCAACTTCCGTTTTGCCTTCAACGATCTGATCCTGATGCGGCTCGCCAAGGAGCTGCTTCCGACGCGCCGCCATCTCGAACCGATCCAGCGCTGCTTCGAGCGGTTGCGCAATATGATCGGCCCCTCGCGCCCGGTTCATTCGCTCAAGCTGGAAAATGTCGACGGGCACATCGTGATGCGCGACGGCTCGTCATGTTTCGAGGTCGAATCAGGCCAGCTGGTTTTCAATTTCGAGAAACGCGCCAAGGGCAAGGTCGAGGAGCGCTTCGGCGCCGCGCGTGCTCGCGAGCGTTTCGAAGAGGCGCGCCGAATGGCGGAGGAAGACCCGCTCAAGGCGCTCACCATCTACAGTGACCTTGTCAGTCGCGAGCCGGTCAACTTCGACGCGCACATGCGCCTGGCGGCGCTGCTCGATCACGAGGGAGACCTCAAGGGCGCGCTGCGTCACTTCCTCGGCGCGGCCGCGATCGTTCCGGCCAGCGCGGACGTTCACTACAAGCTCGGCCTGCTCTATCGCAAAACCGGCGAGCATGACGCGGCGATCCGCAGCCTCAATCGCGCGCTCGAATGCGACCCCACGATGGTCGAAGCGCATCGCAACCTGGCGGAGCTGTTCGATCAGGTCGGGCGCAAGCGCGACTCCATCAAGCATCTGAGTGCGATCCATCGCCTGATCAAGGGCGACTAACCGAACAAGTACCTTTGTTGTCCTTCTTCCGCTCAGCGGGAGAAGGAACCGTTCGACTATCGTTGGGAAACTTGCCGCTTCCGAACTTCATCGCCAATAACCGCCAAAACTCCCGTCAAATGCGCGAGAACATCGCCATTCCAGAAACGGAGAACCGAGTAGCCTCTATCCTCCAGGTCGCGCGTCCGTCTCTGGTCATAAGACTTCTGCTGCTCATGCTGAGTGCCGTCGAGCTCGATGATGATCTTTGGATGTGATGAGCAAAAGTCGGCGATGTAGCGATCGATCACGACCTGGCGCCGAAAACGAATGCCCTCCAGCCGTCGAGCACGAAGCGCGCCCCAGAGCAGCTTTTCCGCCTCAGTCGAATCCCGGCGCAGCGATCGGGAGCGGAGGATCATTATCCGTCGGTCAGCAGCTTCCTGTGTATTCACGATGACTAATAGTGTAAGAGCGGGGATTCGGTATGTCTATGCCGCAACTCAAACTCCCTTCTCTCGCTGAGCGAGAGAAGGTGGCCGGCGGGGTTCTCGCGATGGCTGCGATGCGAGAACCGTGACGGGCGGATGAGAGTGGGGCTGGATGTCCACGCTTGTCCATGGCGTAATCCCAGCTTCGCGCGCATTATCGAAGTTGATCGCTCAACCTCGCTGGGTCCCCTCTCATCCGTCTGGCACGTCGGTCGCAGAGCATAAGGAGCGACCGGCCGCGCCATCCACCTTCTCTCGGCCAGCGAGAGAAGGAATACTGGAAGAGAACCTCCTCAGAAAAAATGAGGGCTATCGTTTCTAATCGACAGGGGCGTCTCCCCGTCGCGTGCGCGATTGGATAAGCTCATCCCATGGCACGCGAGACGCTCAAAAGAATCGACATCCTGCGCCACGAACTGAAGGCGCTGCGCTTCCTCCTCGATAACTTCCATTCCGGGAAAATCTCGCGCACCGCGATTCCGCCGCGCGAGGATTTCCAGTCCGAGCAGGGACGCGAGCTTTACGACATCATTATGAAGGCGCCGTCGCGCGCCGATGCGGAAGAGAAAATCGACGAACTCGATCTCGATGATGTAGATATCGAATCCTTCCTGCGCCTGTCGGGCGAGCATTACTACACTTATCCCGCGCTGGTGCGCGAGCGCGCCGAGGCGATCCGCGCCGGCACCTTAAAGGTCGAAGCCGCGTGAGCCTGCCTGCAAATGTCAGCGAGATTTTTTTCCTGCTCGATGGCGCCGGCTCGCTGGTCGTCTACCAGGAGAAAGACACTTCGTGGCTCGGCGTGCTGGCGTTTTCGACCGAGGCGAACGCACAAGAGTTTGTGGCGGCGAGCAAGCTCGAGGTTTCCGACGTCGTCGCGATCGCGACATCCGACGCGGAATCGATCGCGGGGCTGATCGCGCAGGTCAAAAAGCGCATGGTGCGAAATCTGTTGCTCGATCTCGACTACACCACGGGCGAATGCACCATCGTGGAGTTCGAGGGCGACCGGCTCGGCCCCACCCGCAGCTGGCGTTTCGAGCCCAGGCATAAAAGTAGATGAGCGTTTCGTACGCTGACATCGAAGCCGCGCGCCGACGCCTCGACGGAGTCGTAAAGCCCACACCGATGATGACCAGCACCACGCTCGATCAGATGATCGGCGGGCGCGTGCTCATCAAGCCGGAGAATTTGCAGAAGACCGGATCGTTCAAAATTCGCGGCGCATTCAATCGCGTCGCCGCGATGACCGAGGCCGAGAAGAAGCGCGGCGTTGTGGCAGCATCGGCGGGAAATCACGGTCAGGCGCTCGCGTGGGCCGCGACGCGCGTCGGCGTGAAAGCGACGATCGTGATGCCTCGCACCGCGGCGATCGCAAAAATCGCGGCGACTCGCGCCTACGGCCAGGAGGTCATCCTCGAAGGCGTCGACTACCAGGAAGCGCGCCGCGCAGCGGAGGCTCTATGCGAGGAGAAGGGCGCACTCTACGTCGACGCCTACGATGATCCATTGATCATCGCGGGGCAGGGCACGCTGGGAATCGAAATCGCCGAGCAGTGCACCCCCGATGTCGTGATGGTACCGGTGGGCGGAGGAGGTCTGCTCGCGGGAATCGCGATCGCAATCAAGCAGCGCTGCGCGAATGCCGAGGTAATCGGCGTCGAGGCGGCCGGGTCGCCTCAGCTCAGCCTGAGTCTCGCGCGAAATTCGCCATCCTCAATTGGCCGCCCGGTCGACACTATCGCCGACGGCCTTGCCACCGGCCGCTTCGGCAAGATTCCCTTCGAAGCGATTTCCACGCTGGTGCGACGCGCAGTTACCGTCGATGACTACGAAATCGGCGAGGCTCTTTTGCTGGTGCTCGAGCGGATGAAACTCCTTGCCGAGGGCGCCGGCGCAACCGCGCTCGCGGGTGCGCTGAAGATCGCCGACGACCTCAAGGGCAAGACCGTTGTCGTGCTGGTGAGCGGTGGGAATATCGATATCAACCTGCTCGACCGCATCATCGGGCACGGCCTCGCGAAGATGGGGCGTCTGTTTCGCTTCGCGGTCGACATGCACGATCGGCCTGCCGAACTAGCCAGGCTGCTCACCGAGATCGCGTCGACCGGCGCCAACGTGCATACGATCGAGCACGATCGCACGCGGCGCGACGTACCGATCGGCAGCGCACGCGTGATGCTGGAACTGGAAACGCGCGGGCCGGATCACATCGCGCTTATTCGCGCGCACCTCGCCTCGAAAAATTACACGGTGGTCGAATAGTTAAGTGAACATCGCGGCGAGGCCCTTGGGCTTGACCATCTTACCCGAAGGCTTGGCGGACTCGGCCATTTCCTGAAGCTGCTTCGCGAATGCTTCCGCTTCGGCGGCCTGACGCGCCTCGAGGTCGGCGCGTTCCTTCGCCTGGCGCGCTTCGAGGCGTTCGCGTTCGCGCCGGCGACGCGCATAGTAGCCTTCGAATGCTTCGCGCACGTTGCGGCATAGCTTGCTGTTGGGCACGAAGGAGCCGGAGCAGTTTGGGCAATAAAACACGACGCCCGCCTGAAAATGGCGATAGGGAATCGAGAACGGCTCGTTGCAGTCCTTGCAGATGACCGGCACGGCCCAGGTGGCCGGATCGTATTCCTCCGCGGATGCGTCCGATGCCGGGGTCGCCACCGCAACCGGTTGAGGCGTCGGCGCTGGAGCTGGCGCGGCTGCCGCTGGAGCTGCCGCGGCGCCATTTGCAGAGGCAGGCGCCGGGGCGGGAGCGCCACCTTCCTTGTTGAAGCGCGACGGCGCGTCGTCAGGAATCGTCAACTCGGGATGTAGTGCGCGCGCTCGCTGGAGGAGCACCGCGGGGGTTTCAGGATTGTCGGGATCCGGCACGCAGCAATCGACCGGGCATACCGCCGCGCAGGCCTCATGATCATAGAAGCCGACGCATTCGGTGCACTTCGACGGGACTATATAGAAGATGTCCTGGGCAATCGCGGGATTCGATGCGCCGCCCAGTTCCCACGGCACGGCGCCCGCATAGATCGCGGTGTTGGGGCATTCAGGCTCGCAAGCTCCGCAGTTGATGCAATCGCTGGTGATGATAGTCGCCATCGACGGTTTCTAGCTCCCGGAAAACGCACAAGTGCTGATCGCTCAGCCCGTTCCGACTCTATCAACCGTAATTTTCCCCCGCAATCAACCCTAATCGGCTTTGGGGCATCGGGCGATTTTGACTATGCTGCGAATCGTTGGAATTACGCGAGGTACCTCACATGGATCTCAGTTTCACATCCGAAGAAGAACAGCTGCGCCAGAAGGTCCGCAATTTTCTCGCCGAGGAGATGCCCAAGTCCGGCCTCAAGTCCGCCTCTGAGGGACGCGAGGATAAGGCGTGGCTGGGAAAGGCCAAGGCGTGGCAGCGCAAATTGTACGAGGCAGGTTACGTCGCCCTCGCATGGCCCAAGGAATATGGCGGGCAGGCGATGGATCCGGTCAAGCAATCGATCGTCAATGAAGAAATGGTGCGCGCCAACGCGCCATACCTGGTCGGCGGTTCGGGCCTCGGAATGTTCGGGCCGACGCTGATTTCATGGGGCGACGAGGAGCAGAAAAAACGCTTCCTGCCGAAGATCCTCACCGCAGAGGAAATCTGGTGTCAGGGATATTCCGAGCCCGGCTCGGGTTCCGATCTCGCGTCGTTGCGCACCCGCGCCGAAATCCATGGCGACGAGTTCATCGTCAACGGGCAGAAAGTCTGGACCTCGGGCGCGCAATACTCCGATTGGATGTTCTGCCTGGTGCGCACCGATCCCGAGGCGCCCAAGCATCGCGGGATTTCCTACATTTTGATCGATATGAAAACGCCCGGCATCACGGTGCGCCCTCTGGTGCAGATGACCGGCGACAAAGGCTTCAACGAAGTTTTCTTCGATAACGTCCACGTCCCGCGCAAGAACCTCGTCGCGAAACTCAACGAGGGATGGCTGATCGCAAACGCGACGCTGTTCCACGAGCGCAACATGCTGGGCGCCTCGACCGGCAGCCAGCAGCGTTTCAATCGGCTGCTCGCGCTCGCGAAGAAGATTCGCCGCAACGGCAAGCCGCTCATCGAGGATCCAGTCTTTCGCCAGCGCCTGGTCGACCTCGAAATCAAGGTCGAGGCGATGCGCTTTCATTCGTATCGCCAGCTCACCGATCAGATGCGCGGGAAAAATCCCGGCGTCGAGGCGATGATCAACAAGCTGGTCGGCACCGAGCTCAACCACGACCTCGCGACCGCCGCGATGGAGGCGATGGGCGACTACTCGATGCTCTCGCGCGACGAGGATCAGGCGCTCGATAACGGCTACTGGCCCTATGAATGGATGTTCTCGCTGGGATTGGTGATTGGCGGCGGTACTTCGCACATCCAGAAAAACATCATCGCCGAGCGCGGCCTGAAAATGCCGAAGAGCAGATAGGATCATTCCGGTCCCCCTTCCCCTTCATGGGAAGGGGCTAGGGGTTAGGTCTAAGAATCCTCATGGATTTTGGAATCAGCGAAGAACAGGAACACCTGAAAACCAGCGCGCGCGAATTTCTCACCGGCGAATGCGCCACCACCTTCGTACGCAAAGTGATGGCATCGGACGACGGCGCGGCGCCCGATCTCTACGCACAAATCGCCAAGCTGGGATGGAACGGCCTCATCGTCCCGGAAAAATTCGGCGGCGCCGGTCTCGGGATGCTCGACATGGCGGTGCTCCTCGAAGAGCAGGGCTATGCCGCAATGCCGGGGCCGTTTTTGTTTTCCTCGGTGCTCGCAGCATCGGCGTTGAAGGAATTCGGCACCGAGGAGCTCCAAAAGAAGTGGCTGCCCGCGCTCGCGGAGGGCAAGGCAGTCGGCACTATTGCGATCGCCGAGGAAGATGATGGCATCGAACCGAGGAGCATCAGCACGCGCAGCGGCGCGCATGGCGGCGAGATCGTGGTCAGCGGGCGCAAGATGTTTGTGCCATATGCGAACGTCGCCGACTTCATCATCATCGCGACGCGCTTCGGCGATGCTCCTGACGACGTGACGTTCTTCGCCGTCGATTCCTCGGCGGACGGCGTGGAGATCAAACTGCTGAAGGGGCTCGACCTCACGCGGCGCGTATGCTCGGTGGGTCTGAAAGACGTCCGCGTCAAATCGAGCGCCGAATTGAAAGGTGGAAGCACCGCCTATCGGCGAATAATTGATATTGCATCGGTTGCAGTCGCGGCGGATTCGCTCGGCGGTACCGAGCGCGCGCTTGAAATGGCCGTCGATTACTCCAAGGTTCGCGAGCAGTTCGGCAAGCCGATCGGATCGTTCCAGGCGCTGAAGCACGCTGCATCGGAGATTGTTTCCGAACTCGAGCCCGCGCGCTCGCTGCTATGGTATGCCGCCTATGCCCTCGACGCCGATCCGAAGGCCGCTCCTCGCGCGGCCGCGATGGCGAAGGCGCGCCTGTCCGAGGTCTACAGCCGCGCCGCCGATCGCGCGGTCCTGATGCATGGCGGCATCGGCTTCACTTGGGAGCACGACATCCATCTATGGTTCAAGCGCTCGCGCTTCGATGAATCTTACTTCGGCTCGCCACCGTTTCATCGCGAACGCGTCGCGCAGTTGGGTGGCTATTGATGAAATTCGACATCTTTTATCAACTGCCGGCCGCGGACACGCAGAATGTTCAGACGCGATATCGCGAACTGATCGATGAATCGGTCGAGGCCGATCGCCTCGGCTTCGATACGGTGTGGCTCGCCGAGGTGCATTTCGCGCCGCGCTTCTCCACCATGCCGACGCCACTGTTGCTTCTCGCTGCCATCGCGGAACGAACGACGAAGCTGCGCTTGGGAACCGCGGTTAATCTGATGCCGCTCCATCAGCCGCTGCGCCTCGCCGAGGAGATCGCAACTCTCGATGTGCTGTCCGGCGGGCGTGTTGAATTCGGCGCCGGCCGCGGCGCTTTCGTGCTCAACTATCGCGGCTACGGCGTCGATATGATCGCGAGCCGCCCGCTGTTCGCCGAGAACCTCGAATTGGTCAAGCGTGCATGGACTGAGGATCGCCTGACGTTCCACGGTCAGCATTTTAATGTCGAAAATATCGACGTGATCCCGAAGCCGCTGCAAAAGCCGCATCCTCCCATTCGCCTCGCCGCCAACAGCGTCGACACGTTCACCTTCGCCGGTGAGCACGGCTATCCGATTTTCGCCGGCGGCCCGGTCAATCCGATTCCGGTATTGGGCGAGCGATTGGTCATCTATAAAGACGCGCTCGCCAAGGCCGGCCAGAAAGCTCCCGATGATTGGCTGGCCGCCGCGCTGATGGTGCAGGTGGGACGCGATCGCGCCTCGGTGCGTGCGATCATCGAGCCGAGCCTGCAGCACTATTTCAAATCGGTAGGGGAAATCATCGAGCCGGAAGGTCCTTCACCCGCGCAGCAGGCGCAATTCAAGATGATGCAGGATCGGTTGCGCTCGGTTCCGTATGAGACGGTCGATACGACGATGGGAATTTTCGGCGACCCGCAATACTGCATCGATCGCATCGCGGAGTTGCGCGACAAATTCAACTTTTCAAGACTCGTGTGCTGGTTCGAGGTAGGTGGCCAGAGCGGCCACCGCAACGTGATTGATTCGATGCGAATGTTCGCCGAAAAGGTGATGCCGAAGTTCAGCTAGCGCAAGTAACCTCAGGCATGCGCGGCTTTGGGCTTCTCCTGCGAAGACTCGCCGGTTCGCGTATCGGCGTCGCCATGACGCGCCCGACTCAAGCTCCACCGTTCGAAAAGCGAAGCTAGAATAAAGGCGACTCCCCCGACGACCAGCGCACTACCGGTCATCAGCGCGGCAGCTATTGCCAAATGTTGCTGCGAGAGAAAATGGATCACTTACTCATGCCTCGCTCGAAGAATATCCCCATCACAAGCAGGAATAAAGAAGACAAGTACTGCCGCTGTTTCGTACCAAAAGTAGGAGCCGAGGGTATCTCCCTTCAGGAGATAGTCCAGTGGAACGAAAACCAGGACGAGTGCTGCCAGCTCGCGAAAGAACTCGCTCATCATATGTGCGACGGATTCGCGGTGGTCTTCTGCTTCGTTCGCCATGCCTTTGCGGTTTATCCGAGAGTCGCAATCCTATAACATAGTGTCACCTGCTGAGACAAAAAGATGTCCCCGGCCTCGGATGTGATCAGTCAAAAATGCAAAAACAAACCCACTGCGATGCGGAGACCCCTCGGGAGCTGACACACAGCGAATTACACAAACGAAGCGAAATCATCCGCGGAAATGCTGCTCTTTTGAAAATCGAGCGATGAGAATCATCGGCATTGCTCAACCTCGAAAGTGCAAAAACAAACCCACCGCGAGTTCAGGAGAAAAGATCGCGTAACGCAGTGATATCGTTAGGGATTTCCGGCAGAATCAGGACCCTTTTAAGGGGAAAATGACTAACTGGTGCGGATGGGACTGTCGAGTTCCACGATGGAGCGGCCGCGTGTCTCGGGCAACATCCACACCATCGCGGCCGCCGACAGCGAGAACACCGCGCCTAATGAAAGGGCGGCGCCGAGGCCGAAACTCCGCCCCAATTCCGTGATCACCAAAGGCGTGAAGAATTGAAAACCGCGCGTCATGTTGAGCAGCGCGCCCATCGCAGCGTTACGAACCCGAGTTGGCAGCAGCTCCGACATGTAAGGTGCGGCGCCGGCCCACAGCCCGGTGCCGAAGCCGGTCAGCATCATCGCGATGCCGATCAGTCCCGGTATGCGCGAGGCCTGCGGCCACATCAAGGTCGCCGGAACGAGTCCGATGGCGAGCGCGAGCGCGAACAGGGTGAACATCGGACGGCGTCCGAAACGATCCGCGAGCATCCCGAAAATCGCGTAGCCGAACACGCCGCCATACTGCATATGAATCATCAGCCGGCCACTCGCGGCGGTGCTCAGGCCACGCTGCATCTGCAGATAACCCGGCATCCAGCTGTAGGTGAACCAGTACGCCTCCGAATTCAGGAGCAGCCAGAATCCCAACAAAAGGATCACATGGCGATGCTCGCGCACGACGGACCACTCCGCGGCGCCGAAGAAGGCGCGCTTGCCCGTGCGTTGCCATACGTCACTCTCCGGCAGAAAGCGCCATTCGGCGATTGCGATCACGGCCGCAGGCAGCGAGGAAATGGCAAAAACCCAGCGCCATCCCAGATGCGGTTCGAGATAGCCGGATGCCGCCGCAGCCAGGAGCACACCGAGCGGTGCACCGGTTTGCACGTATCCAGCGTAACGACCGCGCCGTTTGGCCGGCATGCTCTCGGCGATCAAGGCCTGACCCGAAGCCCATCCACCGCCGATGCCGAGACCGGTGAAGGATCGATAGAGCATCAGATCGAGGAGGGAATGGCTCGTCGCGCACAGCAGCGTCCCCAATCCATAGATGGTGACCGTCGCCACCACGATGGGCTTGCGGCCGTAGCGATCGCCGAGAAAGCCGAACATCACCCCACCGAATGCGGTCATCAGGAACGACGTCCCCAGCAACAGCGACGAGTCGGTGGTCGTGAAGTGGAGGTCTCGCGCGATCGGGACCAGCAGGAACGAGTAGAGGATCAGGTCGTAGAAGTCGAAAATCCACGCCGCGAAGCACAGCGCCAGAATCCGATAATGGATCGAAGCCAGCGGTTGCTCATTGAGAAGTGGTCTCGCAGCGACGGAGGACGCGCTGCCCTCGGCTTTCACGCAACCTTTATCGCGGGATTGAATGCTCTGCGCAATCCGCCCGTCGAAGAACGAGATACGTGGAGGTGTCGGGAAAACGGCTGAAACCGATTCCGGGCTAAAAACGTCAACCAGAGCTAGTGATTAGAGACTGTAATTCATTCTATGGCCTAATCAGATAATGTATGACATAATTTTAGCAACTATATGAAGCATTCGCGCCGTTCAACTTTAAAATCAGTTTGGCTCGCCCTCGCGAGCCTTTTCCTTATCGCTCCAACCGTCCATGCCCAGCCGCCCGCGGTCACCACGCAGATGTACAACAACATGCATACCGGCTGGAACAATCAGGAAACGCAGTTGACCATCGCCAACGTGCTGACGAACTTCAAATTGCTTTTCACGGACAAGGCGGAGGGCCAAACCTATTCGCAGCCGCTATATGTTCCCACCGTGAACCTCGGGAAGCGCGGGACCCACAATGTGATTTTCGTCGCGACCGAGACCAACACTGTCTACGCTTTCGATGCGGACAAGGCCGGCAAGCCGTTGTGGGCCAGCAACTTGACTCCTCGCGGAGAGACCCTGCAGGTCGCCGCGGACTACGAGAATATTCGCATCCCGCAAGCCGGCATCAGCAGTACTCCGGTAATCGATCCGGCGACTGGAACGCTGTATGCGGTCGCGGCCAGTAAGACCAAGGGCAAGCACCCGGTGTTTCATCAGCGGCTGCATGCGCTCGATATCACCACCGGCAAGGAACGCCCGAACAGTCCGGTCGACATCCAGGCCAAATTTCCCGGGACCGGCGGTGAGCAGGACGGACAAGGCAATGTCGTCTTCGATCCGCTGGTCGAGTTCAATCGCGCTGCGCTGACGCTCTTTGGGAACAATGTTTACACCGCCTGGAGCGCGCACGAAGATATCGGCAACTATCAGGGATGGGTGATTGCCTACGACAAGAACACCCTCGCGCAGAGCGCGGTGTTCAATACTTCGCCGAGCATTGTTCCGGACCCCATGCTGGGGCCGGGTGGAAGCTCGATCTGGCAAGCTAGCATCGGAATGGTTGCCGATGATTCATCGATCTATGCAGTTACCGCCAATGGTCCATTCGACGCCAATACCGGTGGTCCGAACTATGGCGATACCGTGCTGCAATTGGGTCCTGGTCTGAATGTCACCGGCTATTTCACACCCTGCAATCAGGAGGAGTTCTACCAGCTCGATATCGACCTCGGTTCGGGTGCCGCGATGGTGCTGCCGGATCAGACTAGCGGTCCGACCAAGCTCATCGTTTTCGCAGGTAAGGAGGGTTCGATCTACTTAGCCGATCGAACCTCGATGGGCGGCTACACCCCGACTCAAGTTTGCACCGCCGGGGCTCCTTGTAATGTTCAATGTACGAACAACGTGGTTCAGGAATTATGGCGAGTTCTAGGCGCCCTGCCCGCCATCTCCAGTGACGGCGCCAATCGCGATGCTTTCTGGGGCGCGCCCGCCTACTTCCAGGATTCCTCGGGGCGTCAATATATCTACTATACCGGCGACTACGCACCGATCACGGAATTCGACCTCGCCAATGGCACATTAACCGCCGGCACCAACGCGGGCGGCGCGCCGAATCAAACTCCATCATCGGAATACAATTTCTCCCACGGCGGGACCACGCCCGTCATCTCGTCCAATGGGGGTGATCCTACGACCGCAATCGTGTGGGCCGTGCGACATACGCTGCCGCCCAGTGTTGGACCGGGGCCCATCGAGCTCGACGCGTTCTCGGCGACCGACCTTACCAAGGAGATCGTATTTGATATTCCCGCGGGCCAGTGGAACTTCCAGAACGATCCGTTTCTGATTCCGACCGTCGTCAACGGCAAGGTTTATGTCTTTTCCGGTGGAGAGCTCAATGTCTTTGGCGTCACTTCAACCACGCCTGGCGGGACCGGCTCGATCAAAATCGGGAGTAGCATCAATTTCGGGAAGGTGAAGGTCAACTCGACCAAGACCAAGACTTTCACGGTGCGAAACCTGGGCCAGGGTAACCTTCATGTCACCTTCATTCCAGGAGCGCCGTTTCAGGTGCCAGGTACCGGGACGCTAAATCTTGCTCCGGGCCAAACCTCGGCGCCTGTGAACGTGCAATTCATCCCGACCAGTCCGGGCCCTATCTCTCTGCCGCTGGGCGTGAGTTGCGATGATCCGAAAAACCCCACGCCGACATTCACCCTCAGCGGTATGGGCACCTGACGCATTCGAGGCGTAAGTCGGGGCGCTTTAGAATCGCACGCGTGATGCTATCCTTGCGCGATGGCGAATTCGCATGAGGCCGTCCGCAACGCGTTCAACGATGACGCGCTCATTTACGATCGCAGCCGCCGTCAAATGGTGCCCTGCTTCGATGAATTGTATGGCATCGCCGCGGGATTGATTCCGTTCGAGGCGAACCAGCCCTTCGAGGTACTCGACCTCGGCGCCGGGACCGGCGTGCTCTCGCAATTCATCGCGGCGAAGTTCCCGCATACGAAAATCCTGCTCGCCGATATCGCGCCGGAAATGCTCAAGCTGGCGCAGGAAAGATTTGCCCGCGCCGGGCGCGAAGTCGATTCGCGAATGCGCTATCTCATCCTCGATCACGGGCAGGATCCGATTCCGGGTCGCTTCGATGCGATCGTGTCGGGGCTTTCGATTCATCATCTGGAGCACGATGAGAAGCGCGCGTTGTTCGCGCGTATCTACGCGGCGCTGCCCGCCGGTGGCATCTTCATCAACGCCGAAGTGATCCTGGGTGAAACCGACGAGATCGAACAGCGCGCCAACCAGGATTGGATGGCCGCGGCGCGCGAGGCGGGCGCCAGCGAATCCGATCTCGCGGCGGCGATCGAGCGCCAAAGGCACGATCGCTGCGCGACGCTGGATGCACAGATGAGCTGGCTGCGGGAGACCGGTTTTCGCGACGTTGCGGCGGCCTATCGAAATCTGATCTTCGCCGTCTATTCGGGCCGAAAATAATACGCGCCGGTCGAATCTCCATCGCGGCACGGTTCTCTGATCGCAGACGTGACACCTAAGATGTTGGATACGCGTTTGCGGACGTGTTTGGATAGTCGAATGCGCAACGCCTCGGTGCGGCTGATGTTCTCGTACTCGAGCAAGGAGATTCCTGGATGCTGAGAAAGCTTTTTCGATGGCTGCTGCGGACCGTCGTGATCCTGGTCGTGCTTGGCATAGTCGCCTTGCTCTCCGAATACATCTCGCATCGTGTGCAGCCGGGCTCGGTGCTGGTCGTTACGTTCAATGGCCCCGTAGTTGAGCGCGGGAGTACCAACCTGTTTGGGATGCTAAGCCCGCATGAAACCCCTCTGAACGTGATGCGGGTCGCGCTCACCAAGGCCGCCAAAGATCCGCGCATCTCCGGACTCGCGATCAAAATCATCGACACCGAAATGGAGCTTTCGCAGGCGCAGGAGATCGCCGATTTGATTCAGCGGTTCAAAGACGCGGGCAAATGGACCGCCGCGTACGTCGAGACCGCCGGCGAAATGTCACCGGGCAATCTTCCCTACCTGGTTGCCGCCGCCACCGGCGACATTTCCTTGATGCCCGAGGGTGAGCTCGATCTGGTCGGCGTCGGCATGCGCGAAATCTTCGCGCGCGGCACGCTGGACTGGGTTGGCGTGCGGCCCAACTTCGCGTCACTCGGAAAATATAAAAGCGCGGCCAACATTTTCACCGAGAAAGATTTCACTCCCGCCCAGCGCGAAGAGGATGAGTCGCTGGTTAGCGCGATGTACGATCAGATCGTCGGCCAGACGGCCAAAGAGCGTGGCATCAACGTCGAGGCGATGCGCGCGATCGTCGATGAGGCGCCACTCAATGCCGGCCTCAGCCTTCAGAACCATATGGTTGAGCGCCTCGAATATGATGATCAGTTCAGCGACCGCGTGAAGCATCACGGCGGCGGCTCGCATCGGATGGTGGATTTCACCGACTACGTGCATCCCAGCATGCTCTCCGGATTCGGCTCGCAGGATACGATCGCGGTCATCTATTGCGACGGCGAAATTGTGCGGGGCGAGTCCGGCGGCATCGGGCTGACCGGCCGCGAGATGGCCGCCTCCGACGACCTGGACGACGCGTTCAAAACCGCGCGCGAAGACGATTCCGTGCGCGCGGTCATTCTTCGCGTCGACTCGCCCGGCGGATCTGTAATCGCGTCGGAGTTGATTCGGCATGCGGGCGAACTCACCGCGCAAAAGAAACCCATCATCGTCAGCATGTCCGGCTATGCCGCTTCGGGAGGCTACTGGGTCTCGACCCCGGCGTCGCTCATCGTGGCGGAACCCGGAACTATCACCGGATCGATTGGCGTGCTGGGCGGCAAGTTCAACCTCGGTCCTGCGACCCAGAAGATCTACCTCAACAGTGGTGCGGTGACGCGCGGCGCCAATGTTGAGATGTTCGACGAGCTGACCGACTTCACTCCCGCGCAGATGAAAATCTTCCAGGATCAGTTGCTCGGCGACACCTATCAAAAATTCCTCAAGGTGGTCGCCGACAGCCGCCACATGACTGTCGAGGCCGTCAATGACATCGCGCAGGGACGCGTCTGGACCGGTGAGCAGGCCGCGCAGAATCGCCTCGTCGATAAGCTCGGTGGTTTTTCCGATGCGCTCGCGGCCGCCAAAAAAGCCGCCAAATTGCCGTCCGATCGCGAAGTCGCTCTGGTCGAGCTACCCGAACAGCCCGGCCTGCTGGAGAAGCTGCTCAGTGGTGGCCTCGTCACCGCGAGCGCTCCCACGCTGCCCGCCTCGATGCGCGCGATGGCGCCGGCGCTGATGATGATCAAGGCGGCGCTCTCGCGCGGCAACGGAACTATCGGCGCGGTTTATTGCCCGGTGGTGCCGATTTGGTAGGAGACGATCCATACTTTCAGTGGTAGGATTTTTTTATGGACGCGCAGCTGGAAGGATTTTTGAACACCCTCGGTGAAGCCGAACGCGCGGGCGGACGGGTTCTTCATGAACTCACCGAGATGGCGAAATCGCCGGAGTTGCGGGAGCTGCTCAAGAAGGTTGGCCATGACGAGGGCTATTATGCGGGCGAGCTGTCTGCGCATGTGCGGCGCCTCGGCGGCGCGCCCTCCAACAAGACCGGCGACTTCGTCGAGAAGGTCCGGGCGGTGAATGATTTGCGCGGCAAGCTCGAGTTGCTCAATCGCGGCCAGCGCTGGGTCATCCGCAAGATCGAGGAACAGCTCGCAAGCCTCGCCGACGCCGACCTGCACGCGTTTCTCGATTTGATGGCAAAGGGTCATCATGTGAATATCGGCGCGCTTGACGACGCTTTGAAGGAAGGCCTCGCCTGACCCAATCGTAGACCCGTGAAACAGACGCTGATCGGATTGATCATGGTTGCGCTGACGGCGGTCGGTTTGTACCTGCTCGCGCGCAATCGCTACAAATGCCCGGTCTGCGCGCGCCCGGTGAAGTGGAAGGACGTCAACTGTCCGCATTGCGGCGAGGACATGAAATTTCAGCATCGCACCGGCCCCGGCACTCAGCCGCCCAAGCGCGTCACTCATCTCAAGCCGCTGAACCCTCCCGTCCGTTCGCGCCGCAATCGCGGCTGAACAAACCGCGCGGGCGATTCGTCGAAACCTGTGCTCATGGTTTCGGCTATCCGCAAATTCGCAGCTACTTTCAGGGGCAAAGTGATTCTGCCGGATGATGCGCGTTACGAAAAAGCGCGCCGCGTTTGGAATCACGCGATCGATCTGCGTCCCGCAGTCATCGCAAGATGTGCCGATGCTGAGGATGTGGTGCGCGCGATCGAGTTCGCCCGCAGCCACGATCTTCTCATCGCGGTGCGCAGCGGAGGCCATAGCTTTGCGGGTCATGGCACCTGCGACGACGGAATGGTGGTCGATCTGTCACCCATGAAGCGCCTCGAAATCGATCCGAATCGAGCCTGGGTGCGGCTTCAGTCGGGTGTTCTCGCAGGCGAGCTCGACCTTGCGACGAACGCGTTCTCGATGGCAGTGCCGCTGGGATCGTGCCCGTCGGTCGGCGTCGCTGGGTATGCGCTTGGTGGCGGCGAGGGCGCGTTGACACCGAAACTGGGCTTCGCCTGCGACAACCTCACGTGCGTCGAGGTCGTCACCGCCAACGGCCTCATCCTGCGCGCAGATCGCGATGAGAATCCTGATTTGTTCTGGGCGGTGTGCGGTGGCGGCGGAAACTTCGGCATCGTGACGACGCTCGATTTTCAGCTTCATCCAGTCGGCAACGTGCTCGCCGGTCACCTCAAGTATCCGATCCGCCAGGCGCGCGAAGTGCTGCGATTTCTCAATCAGTATGCGCGGACGATTCCCGAGGAGCTTTTTCTACTTGCAGCGGTGCTGCCGTTCCCAGGCGAGCGGATGCTCGATATCGCGGTGGTTTGGAACGGCGACGAGACTGAGGGTGAGCGCATACTGCATCCGCTGCGCGCCTTTATGCAGCCGTTCGAGGATTCGATCAAATCCAAACCCTATATCGACGAGCAACGGGAAGGATCCGATTCACCATCCGATGGCGACTACTCAAGCTGCCGGCGCGGCGGGCATCTGGAGCGCCTCGACGCGAGCGTCATCGATGTCATCGCGGAGTTCGCATCGTCGGCGCCGAGCGAATCCAGCGGCATCACCATGATGTACTGGCACGGGCCGTGGTGTTCGCAGCCGCACGACAATGCATTCGGATTTCGGCGCGTCGGGTTCGAATACTGGGTGCATTCGTATTGGCAGGAAGACGGTGCGCGCGAGGACTCGATTCGATGGGTCGAGGATTTCTTCGCCGCGCTGCAGCCCTATTCGAGCGGCGCGGTGTACGTTAACGATCTGGAAAACGAAGGCGACGCGCGGGTCAGGGCGGCCTATGGTGACAACTACGACCGCCTCGCCACCATCAAGCGCAAATATGATCCCGCGAATTTCTTCCGCATCAATCAGAACATCAAGCAGAACATCAAGCCGTAGCGCGGCTTTCGCGTTCCCTCAGCGGCGCGGTACTTTGAGGTGTGGCAATCACCTGCATCGAAAGAGTCATCGTCGCGGTCAGCGATCTCAAGGACGCTTGCGCGCGATGGTCGAAGGCCGGGTTCGCGATCGCATCAAAGCGATATAGTGCCGACGCACTAACCGTCGCGCGGCTTTATGCGGGCGCGGTCGAGGTCGATCTGCTAGCGACCACGAATGGCATCAGCAAAATTTTGGAGCCATTCGCTCCCGGACTCGAACGCGGCGGCGTCATCGGATGGACCTGGGGTATCGATGACGCGGCGATCGCCACCGGTGCAAGCTCATTGACTCTCCCGCTCGCGGACGATAGCTCGCGATCGTTCTCCTTCGCGAATTTTCTCCCCGGCGTGTGGACCGGCAGTATCGCAACTGATGTCGATTTCGCTGCTCGGCGCAAGAATCTCGAACGGCTTTGCGGACCAAACCAGAACACCGTCGACTATCTGGAACACATCGTGGTGATGACGCCCTCGTTGGAGGACGCGATCGCGGCGCACGAGAAAATCGGCCTCCCATGCAAGCGCATCCGCGAGGCTGGAGGCGGCGTGCGGCAGGCATTCTTCAAACTCGAACAAACGGTCCTCGAAATCGTCGGCCCTGGCCGCGGGACGCCGCAGGTCTGGGGCCTCGCGTTCATGTGCAAGGATATCCGTCGCGCGGTGGACCTCGCCCGCGCCAATGGCCTCGAAGCGACCGAACCGAAAACCGCGATTCAAGGCGGCAAGATCGCGCGCATCGTCAACCCGCTCGACGGCGTCGCGATCGCCTACATGGAACCTAGCGCTTCTTCTTAGAGTTCTTCGCGGGCGGAGCTTTCACCGCATCCACCGGCAGCACGGTTTCGAGGCTGCGCCATAGGTACCATGCCGCCGCGGTCCGATGCGGTTTCCATCGCTCGGCGAATTCGCGCAGCTCCTTGGGCGTCGGGCGTTTCGCCAATCCGTAGGCTTTCATTACCGCGGTCTGTACGCCGAGGTCGCCGGCCGGCATCACGTCCGGCCGACCGAGGTTGAACATCAGGAACATCTCCGCGGTCCATTGCCCGATGCCCTTCACCTGCGTTAGCTCTGCGATGATCGCGTCATCCTCCATTTTCGGGAAGCGATGGAAATTCACCTTCTTCGCGACGATATCCGCCGCGAGCCCCTGGATGTAGAGCGCTTTCGGCTTGGACAGTCCGACCTTGCGCAGGCGCGCCAGGGGAGTCGCGACGACCTGCTCGGGTGAGGGAAACCGCCGTCCCGGATACAGCTCGATGAAGCGCTTGAGGATCGCGCGCGCGGCGCTGCCCGCGAGTTGCTGAAAGATGATCGCTCGCGCCAGCGCGGGAAACCGCTCGCGACGATAAGTCGCATCGTAGGCGCCGACCTGTTCGATGATCCGCGCCATTACAGGATCAACGCCGGTCAGATGAATCGGCGCGGGATGCGTATGCTTTATCGTCGCCGCTGCTTTAGGAGTTGTCTCGTTGGTTGCCATCGAATGTGAGTGGGCAAAATCTTGCACGCCTGATAAAGCTTCTCAATGGCAGGCGCGCGCTAGCCGTTCGGATAGCCCATGACCAATACAGAAACACGTCTTTTGATGTGTCCGGACAACGTCCGCGAAGGGATGAAACTCGGGCCGATTTTCTATGTCGTCACGCCCGAGCAAATCGACAAGTTCGCGCGCGCGACCAGCGCGAATCCACTTTTCACCCACGAGCATATCGCGCCGCCGACGATGCGCCTGCAGGACTACGCACTCCTCATCGCGGAGCATTTCTATGGCGGCTCCGGCGGCGTGCACGCGAAGCATTGGAACGAATTCTACGCGCCGATGCGCGCCGGCCAGACGGTGAAGTCCGAAGGCCGGATCACCAAAACCGAGCGCAAGCGCGGCAAGTTCTACTTCGAACTGGAATACGAATCGCGCGACGCCAACACGGGCGAGCTGCTGATGCGCCAGGCGATCACCTCGGTGCTGCTGGTCGAAGGAAAAATCTCATGAGTGAACTGAGGTCGAAGCCGTACTTCCTCGATGCCGACGCGGCGAACGCATACAACAAGGCCGTCGAGGGTCCGCCGCGCCACACCCCGCGCGTGAACATCCACACCGACGACGTCGCGGCGCGCACGGCCGGCTTTCGCGCACCGATCGCTGGGGGCGAGCAGACCTACGCGGTGATGGCGAATTTCATCCTCGATGCATTCGGCATCGATTTTCTGCGCGGTGGCCGCCTGCAGGCTGCCCTCATCAAGCCGGTTTTCTATGGCGACACGCTCACGATGCACGCGCGCACTATAGATGATGCGGCGCAAGTTCAGCTCGAAGTCTGGACCGAGAATCAGCTCGGCGAGCGCGTGCTGACCGGAACCGCGCGGGTGCCGAAGAAGATCGCATGAGCGCGGAACCCGCTACCGCCGCGAGCGCTCCGCACGCCGCTGTGCCGTCAGCGCGCAGCACGCCGATTTGGCGGAAAGCGCTACCCTATGTAGGCACGATCGCGATCTTCGCGCTGATTTTCTGGCGCATCCCGATGGCGAAAGTCGGCGAGGCGCTGAAGCAGGCGCCGGTCTTCAAATTCGTCGCTGTGTTTCTCCCCTTCTCAGCGTTCTACTGGATGATCGATTCGATCTGCCTGACCTGGGTGGTGCGCCGCTTCAACGCGCCGATGCGCTTTCGCGATATCGTGCCGATCCGCGCCAGCATGTATCTGCTCGCGCTGATCAACACCAACCTGGGGCAGGGCGGCGTAGCGTACTATCTTTATCGCAAGGCCAAAATCCCCTTCCTCGAAGCACTCGGCTCGATCCTGTTCATCGCCCTGATGGAGATCTACCAGCTGTTTCTTTTTTCGACACTCGGGGTGATCTTCTACCGTCCCAGCGCGCCCGCGCAGATCGAGATCGTCAAGATCCTGCGCGTCGCGTATGTGATCGCATGGCTGCTGCTCTTCGCGATTGTCGCGCTGTTTGCGCTGGCGCGCCGCAACGCCTCGCTCAACGAATGGATCATCAGCAGCCGCGCCGGGTCGATCGCGGGAACCTTCCTCAAGGCGCGGCCGCTCGACTATGCGATCGTGCTCGGGATCAAGGCGCCGAGCTTCCTCGCGTCGGTGGCGACGCAGTATTTCGCGCTCGCGCTGTATGGGATCACGATTCCGTTCGTCAAGCTGATGCTGTTTCTGCCGCTGGTGTTTCTCGCCGCGGCTTTGCCGATCAGTGTCGCGCATCTGGGCACCAGCCAGGCGGCGTGGCTGCTGTTTTTTTCCGGCAACGCGCCCGCGGCGAGGATTCTCGCCTACAGCCTCGCCGCGCACTTCATCTTCATGTTCTGCAACGGCGTGATCGGCCTGTTCTTCCTGCCGCGCGCGAGCCGCGAACTGACCGCGCTGGAAGCGACCGGCTAGTCGCCACTCGGGCGCTTTGACATCCAAATCGGTTCGAAGCGCGTCGGTCGCATCGGATTCATGATGTAGTCGTGGACCCACGGCTTGCGCATCACGTAGCTCACCGGATGAATCAGGAACACCCACGGCGCATCCGCGACGATGATTTGCTGCGCCTGATCGTACAGGGCGTAGCGCTTCTTGAAGTCCGTCATCAACGCGGCCTCGCCGAGCAGCTTCTCGACTTCGGGGTTGGTGTAGAAGGTATCGTTGTTGGAGCCGAATTGTTGGCGCGACAGCAGCACACTGAGAAAATTTTCCGGGTCGGGAAAATCCGCTTCCCAGGCGCTGGAAAAAAGCTCGACGTTTTTCGGCTGACGAATCGCTTCGAGCAACGGGCCCCATGCGATCGGCTTCAATTCGATGTTGACCCCGACCAACGCGAGGTCTTGCTGAATCGATTCGGCCAGAATCTCTGAGGTCTGATCGTAGCGAAACCACAGCGCGGGTTTGAAGTCGCGTGGAAAACGCGCCGCCTCCAGCAGCGCGCGCGCCTTCGCGGGATCGTAGTCGTAGCCGCGTACGTCGGGATCGTAGCCGGGCAGGTTCGGGGGAAGCACGCCGCGCGCAACGATGCCGCGCCCGTTGATCACCTCGATCAGCTTCTCTTTGTTGACCGCGTAGTTAAACGCCTGCCGCACGCGTACATCGTCGAAGGGCGGCATCTGGCAATTCATCCCGAGATACGAAGTCGTCACGGTCGATTTGTTGAGGGTGAGCGCGTGCAGCGCCGGCGTCTTTATGACGTAAGGAAATTCGGAGGGTGAAATCGATTCGAGGACATCGATCTCACTCGATTCGAACTTGAGCCATTGTAGCTCGACATTGACTCCCAGCTGTTCCGCAACTCCGTCGAGATGCGGCTGGCCCTTCACCCAATAGTAGGGATTCTTTTCCAGCACGATGCGCTGGCCGCCGATCCATTCGCGCAGTTTGAACGCGCCACTGCCGACGACATGCTTCGAAAAATCCTCGCCCCACTTCTCGACCACCTCGCGCGGGACCGCCGAGGCAAACGGCATCGCCAGCTTGTGGGGAAAGATCGGATCGGGCCCGGTCAGGCGAAAAATCATCGTGTAAGGATCCGGCGTCTCGATACCATCGACGTGTGGCTTGCGATGCGCCGCGAAGTCTGCTGCGCCCGCGATTTCCTGGTAGTACTCCATCCCCTTCGACAGCGTCGCGGGATCGATCACGCGCTCGATTCCGTACTTAAAATCCGCCGCGGTGACGGAACGTCCGTTACTGAAGCGCACATCGCTTCGCAAATGGAAGGTGAAGACGGTCCCGTCAGGCGACGATTCCCACGACGTTGCAACCGCGGGATGCAGCTCCACGTCGGCGTCGCCGTAGCGCACCAAGGTGTCGAAAATCGCCTGCTCGAAGGTCCACGACGCGGTGTCATACCCGGCGGCCGGGTCGAGGCTCGGCACGTCGTCATTGCTGGCGAGGCGCAGCACGGTCGCCTCAGGTGGAAATCCAAAATTGTCCACCGACTGACGGCAGCCCGAACCGAGAGCCAGCGCCATCATCACTGCGACGACGAGATAGTTTTTCATCGCGCGCGGCGCCTCAGTACGCCGTAGCCGAGGAGGTTGAAACCGAGCACCGCGTAGAAAATCGCGAGGCCGGGAAACGTCGCGAGCCACGGCGCGACCCGAAAATAAATGGTCGCCTCTTCGATCATGCGCCCCCAACTGGGAGTCGGCGGCGGCACTCCGAGGCCGAGGAAGCTCAGCGCCGCGTCGAGCAGCAGCGTGCCCGAGGTGCCCAGCGCCGCCATCACGATGATCGTCGGCGCGACGTTTGGAAGCAGGTGCCGCACGATCAGTCGCTGGGATGGCGCACCGAGCGCACGCGCAGCAGTTACAAAATCGCGCTGCGACATCGAGAGCGCCTCGGCGCGTACCACCCGTGCAATCGACGTCCACGAGACGATTCCGATCACGATAAGTATGCTGCGAATGCTGGGACCGAGCACCGATACCAGCGCCATCGCAAGCAGCAGGCCCGGCAGCGTCAGCATGATGTCGGTGAAGCGCATCAGGACGAAATCGACTTTCCCGCCGAAGAATCCCGCGCTGAGTCCAATCGCGACCCCAATGGTCATCGTGACGACCATCGCCGCGATTCCGACTTCGAGCGAAATCTGCGCGCCGTAAATGATTCGCGAGAGAATGTCGCGTCCCAGCGCGTCGGTGCCGAGCGGAAACTTCCACGATGGCGGCCATGGATCGCCAAAGCTGTTGGCGACCGCGCGGGTTGGATCATGCGGTGCGAGGACCGGCGCGAACAGCGCAACGAAGATCAGGCTGACCACCATTGCGGCGCCGACAATCTCCATCGCATTGGCGCGCGCCTTCAACCGATTTGCTCCAGCCGAATGCGTGGATCGAGCCACGCGTACATCAGGTCGACGAGCAGATTCGCGATCACGATGAGGAACGCGGAAAACAGCACGGTGCCCATGATCAGCGGAATGTCGAGGCTGAAAACCGCCTCATATGCGAGCCGCCCGAGCCCCGGCCAGTTGAAAACCGTCTCGGTCAGCACCACGCCGCTCAGCAATCCCGCGAGGTCGAGGCCGGCCAGCGTGACCAACGGCAGCAGCGCGTTGGCCATCGCATGTTTGATCATCGCGTGCGCCCGCGAGAGCCCTTTTCCGATCGCGGTGCGAACGTACTCCTGCTCCATCGCGTCGCACAGGTTGGTGTGCAGGATGCGCGAGTAGTAGCCCGCCGAGCCGAGCGCGAGCGTGACCGTCGGCAGAATCAGGCTCTTCCATCCTGCGAGCCCGCCGAGCGGAATGCTCCGGGTAAAGGTCGCCGCCGCGATCAGTAACATCGTGCCGAGCCAGAACACCGGCATCGATACCATCGCGAGCGACGCGACCAGCAGCGAGTTGTCGACCGCACGATCTCGATAGGCGGCGGCGACCAGTCCCATCGCGATTCCGAGGATCAGCGAAAGCGCCATCGCACACACCGCGAGCAGCGCGGTCGCGGGGAATCGCGACACGATGAGGCGCGTCACGCTTTCGCGCCGGATGTATGATCTGCCGAGGTCGCCGTGGAGCGCGCGCGCGAGGTAGTCGCCGTATTGCACGTAGATGGGCTCATCGAGATGAAGTTGATGGCGAATGGTGGCGAGGGTATGCGGGTCGGCCTTCGCACCCGCCATCGCGACCGCGGGATCGGCGGGGACCATGAATGCGATCGCAAAAGTGATCAGCGAGGTCCCGAGCAGCACGAAGACGCCGAAGAAAATTCGCCGAATGAGATAGGGCAGCATCGTCGACCTCACCCGGCGCAGTAGCGCCACCCTCTCCCTACTGGAGAGGGAAAAAGGAAGGCGGCCATCACGCTGCTACGCATCGAGCGCCCCACGCGCGGTGAGCTCGCGTCGTAGTCGTAGTGATGCTCGTTCACGATGCCGCGCGACTGCGGGATCATTGGAATCGGAGGTGATCGCTTCGCGCTCCTCGGGCCGTAAGACTCCCAGCAACAGCTCGATCGCTTCGAGGCGCTTGCGATCGTCCTCGGTCCGCGAGGACGCGGGAATCTTTCGCAGGGTTTGATAATGCGCGAGGAAAGCGGCGACGGACGAATATCGATGCACGATGATGCTAGCCTGCGACGGAGCCCAATGGGGAAATCGCCAACCCGATGAGATAACCAGCGGCCGCCGCGCTCATCGCGATCGCGAGGAAGCGGATCCCCGAGCGCCATCGTTGCGTGCGACGCGCCATCACGCCTTCAGAATATCCAACGATGAAAAGAACCGCCGCGGTCGCTGCCATCGCAGCGATGAGCCCCTGGCGCGCACTCTGAATAAAAAAGTATGGTAGCAGCGGCACCAGCGCGCCGACCATAAACGCGATACCCATCACAATGCCGTCGGTGACTGGATTCGCCAGCAGGCCGCTCGCGAGGCCGTAAACCTTTTGCTCAGCGGTGTTGATGAGCACCTGTTGCGAGGTGCTGAGCAGCTTCACCACCCGATATGCCAAATCGCGGTTGAGCCCCTCCTTCGATAGCTGCTCGAGCAGACTTTCCTGGATGACGTACGGATGCGCCTCGGATTCGCGCCGGGCCTGTTCCAGCTCCGCGGTGAGGATCGCTGCTTCAGCGTGCCCGCCCAGATACGCGCCGGCGCCCATCGAGAGCGCGCCGGCCGCGGTGGAAGCCAGCGCAGCGAGAACGATCTGCTTGTGATTGGAGACCGCGCCACTCAGACCGCATAGCACGCCGGCGGTGGTCAGCACGCCGTCCTGCACTCCGAAGACGATCCCTCGCACGCTGGAAAGGCGCTCGAAGACTTTGCGTTTTTCGGCTGGATCGATCGGCAACTTCGTCGTCCTGCGGCGGCTTCAACTAGAATTTACGATCGGCGGGGCCGAGCTCCATGCCCGGTTTCCATTCGGCGGGACACATCTGGCCGGTGCCGATTGCCTGCACCACCCGCAGCGTATCGCTTACGCTGCGGCCCACGTTGAGCGGACACGCGATCGCGTGCACGACGACGCGATCCTTGCGCATCACGAAGGTCGCCCGGATGGGCACTTTTTCCTTCTCATCGTAGATGCCGTACGCGCGCGCGACTTTGCCGTCGGCATCGGAGAGCAGCGGATAGCCGATACCGCCGAGTTCCTCGGCCCATTTGATATGGCTCTCGACGCTGTCGCCACTGATGCCGAGCACCGAGCAGCCGGCCGCATCGAAGGACGGCAGCGCCTGGTTGAATCCGGTGACCTCGGTCGGACAAATGAAGGAAAAGTCACGCGGATAAAAGAATACTGCGATTAAATCGGTGCGGAGGTCGCGCAGACGAATCGTCGAGACGCGTCCCTTGAGTGCGGAGGGGAGTTCGAAATCGGGGGCAGTATCTCCGGGTCCCAGCATCGTCACCTTCGAGATCGAGCGAAAGATTCGTCGCTAGGCTACTCAATCTCGAAGGTGAGTGAAACGGTGGTGAATGATGCCCGGGCCCGCTCAGGTGGCTTTAATACCGATACCAGCCATACTCGCGACGGAGCGCGAACTGGTCGCTGTAGATATCCGTCCGGACCGCGGTACGGAAACCCCGCCGGGCCATCGAGGATTTCCCCGCCGAGTCGCTTCACCAGCTCATACGCCTGATCGACCTGCTCATGAGTCTCGGTGTTGAATGCCAGATGATGGAGGCCTACCTCGTAGACCTCGAACCGATGCGCCGCGAGCTCGGGTTCGCCTCCCAAATATTGACCGCGTCACCGTTCCCGGAATTGACATTGAGGTAAGATGCTGGCCGTTGGGATCCTGGATGAGCTCGCCGATGTGATAGCGAAGGAATTCCAGCCGCGGCTTGAAGAACTCCATCGCCTTGGTCAATCGCTGACGCTGATCGACACCTGATTGATGGACCCTGGAAGCATGCTTACGCCTTCACGCGATGACGCCGGGTGACCTTCTTATGCTGCCACGGCAGCTTCGCCTCGGCGCCGAACTGGTGGTTGAGTCCCTCAACGATGCGCGCGAATTCTTGCTGTGCGTGTTCAGGAGTCGGCAGCACCTGGATGTGAAAACCGGTGCGCCAGGCCCAATGCTCCCACGTCTCGATTCTTTTCACATGCGCACCCGAGGCGGTGTGGACGTCCTCGGCGAACACCAGCAGCCGCAACTCCAGGGCTCGCGCATCGGCGCCTTTTTCCTTCGTGGTGCGCGCGCTTTTGAGCTCGTCGATCCGAAGGCGGCCGCGCTCCTCGACTTTGGTCAGCATCGATTTTGCCGAACTGGGTAACGCGTCGAGCTGCCATGACTCCTGGGCGGTGCCGATCGCGATCAGCTCCGGCCACAGCCGCCGATGAACGAAGGTGCTCTTGTTGGAGAGCAACTTCAGGCATAGCGCGTCGTCATGGTGAATGAGCCGCCGGCTGAGCAGGTAGATCTCATTCGCCATCGGATGCGACCACCACGAACCCTTGATCGGTTCGCGCACCATGATCCCGGTGATGCTTGGAAAGACGCGATCGCTTTCGAGCAGGACCCCAAGCCTGCCCAAGTAGTCGGCAACGTCTTCAACGCCGATTGCGGACGAGCCCTTCATCCGAGACTCCCCGTTATTCCACCTTCGGTGGAGGCGATGCCGAATCTAGTGCTTTGCCACGCTTGGAGCTAGCGCGCCGTCAAACGCGGCCGAGACGCTCCAGCAGCGCGTGGCGCATCACCCCGGGTGGCGGCGGGACGCGATTGAATAGCTCGAACGCCAGTTCGCCCTGATTTATCAGCATCCCCGCGCCGTCAGCATGCGGCCGGTCGAGCGCGATCGCCCCGCGCAGAAACGGCGTAGGCTCAGCGCGATAGATGAGGTCGTAAAAGAAGCAGTCGGAGGGGGTCGCGGCATAGTCGAGCGGCGCGAAGGCCCCGGTTGTCAGGCCCATCGAGGTCGCATTTAGAACCAGTGCGGCGTCGGCGAGAAGCGCGGCATCGGTCAGAGCATCGAGGCCCTCCGGGATCAGCTCGATGCGCGAGGAATGGAAGCGCCGTGCCAGACTCACCGCGCGGGAACGGGTGCGATTCGCGATGACGATTCGCTTCGCGCCGATCCGGGAGCATGCGAGGATCGCGGATGCGGCGGCGCCTCCCGCGCCGATCACAATCGCCGGCCGCGATCGGAGCTCGACGCCGAGTGCGCGCAGGTCGGCCTCCAGCCCGCGCGCATCGGTGTTGTCACCGCGCAACTTGCCGCGATCATTGATGACGCAATTGACGGCCCGTAGCAGCTTCGCCTCGGCGCTCAGATGCTTGAGCATCCGGGCGGCGACTTCCTTGTGCGGCACGGTGAGATTCACGCCCAGGATGCCCAGCGCGGTTATCGCGTGAATCGCGGCGCGGAAATTTTGCGGCGGGATATGAAACGCGAGATACACGCGATCCATCCAGAGCGCCGCGTAGGCCGCATTGTGCATCGCCGGCGACATCGAATGCTCGACGGGATCTCCGAAAACGGCGGTCACGCCGGTCCGCCCGCCTATAGAAATACTCGCGCGAGGTTGCTTCGACTCCATCTACTTGAGGTTTTTGGCCGCCGCGCGAACCTCCTCGGCAGTGAAGACCCATCGATACTGGAGGCCGGCTTTGGCGAACGCGTCGGCCGCGCCTTCGCCGCGTTCCACGATCGTGATCGCGTGAGTGACGTCGCCGCCGGCCTCGCGCACCGCGGCGAGCGCCTGCAGTGTAGAACCGCCGGTGGTGATGGTATCATCGATCATCGCGGTCTTGACCCCCTTGCGGAAGGCGCCCTCGATGAGTTGCTGGAGGCCGTGCGCTTTGGTCTCCTTGCGCACGAAGAATCCGCGCAGGTCAACGTTGTGGCGATAGGCCGCCGCGATCGCCGCATCGGTCACCGGGAGCGCTCCAGCCGCCATGCCGCCGAGCTGGGCGACGCCGGCCGCCTGCGCGAGTTCGAGGATCGCTTCGCCGGCGAGATATGAGCCTAAAGGGAGATAGAGGGTACGCTTGCAATCGATGTAATAATTGGAGGCACGCCCTGAGGCGAGCTTTAACTCGCGCTCGAAATAGGATTCGCGTGCGAGCAGATTGAGGAGTTCGGTCCGTTCCGAAGACTTCATAATCGTGAAATCTTATCGGAAGGCACCCTGATAAAGTAAAGATGGCGTCGTCGCTTGTTCACAGCGGCGGAGCCCGTGGCGTCCTCGAAGGTCAGTAACGTTAGATGCAACAGATGCAACTCGCACCCTCCATAAGCGGAGTCGGGACCGCTCTTCCCGAAAACTACGTCTCCCAAGAGGAGCTCACCGGCGCCTTGCGCCAGTTGTGGATGCAGCGTTACGGCGACGTCTCGCGCTTCGATCGCTTGCAGGGCGCGCTCGGGATCCAGGGCCGCTACCTCGCGTTGCCGATGCGCGATTACTATCCGCTCGACTCCTTCGCCAAGGGCAACGATGCGTGGCTGCGGGTGGCGCCGGAACTCGCCGAGGCTGCCTCGCGCAAGGCGCTGGAGCGCGCGGGCCTCGAACCTTGCGATATAGATCACGTCTTCTTTGTGACGGTCACCGGCATCGCAACCCCCACCATCGATGTGGCGTTGTCGAATCGGCTCGGGATGCGCCGCGATTTGAAGCGCACTCCCATCTTCGGGCTCGGATGCGGCGCGGGCGCGGCGGGCCTCGCGCGGACCGCGGATTACGTGCGTGGTTTTTCACGCGACACCGCGTTGCTGATATCGGTCGAGTTGTGCTCGCTCACGCTGCAGCGCGACGATCTCTCGGCGGCCAACATCATCGCGTCGGGGTTGTTCGGCGATGGCGCGGCCGCGGTGGTCGTCTCGGGCGGCGATCGCGTTGAGGGTGCGACGCCGCGCGTCCTCGCCACGCGCTCGATTCTCTATCCCGACACGCAGCGCATCATCGGTTGGGACGTGGTCGACGGTGGATTCAAAATCGTTCTCTCTCCGCATCTCACCGATTTGGTCCGAAAAAATATCGCGCGCGAGGTCGATGACTTCCTCGCCGCCAGCCAACTCAAGCGCGCTGACATCTCACACTGGATCGCACATACCGGCGGCCCCAAGGTGTTGCGCATCCTCGAAGAACAACTGCAACTATCCGATGACGCGCTGGCGCGCTCCTGGCGCTCGCTCAAGAACACCGGAAATCTCTCGTCGGCCTCGGTGCTGTTCATGCTCGAGGATATTCTCGGCAGCGACGATCCGAAGCCGGGCGACTACGGCGTCATGATCGCGATGGGCCCGGGCTTTTCGGTCGAGCTGGTCCTGTTCGGATGGTGATTTCCGAGCGCGCGTATTTGCTCCTGCTCGCGCTGTTGGCGGCGGAGCGCGTGTTCGAACTGTTTATCTCACGCCGCAATGCCAGCCTCGCGTTTGCTCACGGAGGGATCGAAGTAGGGGGCAACCATTATCGCGTGATGGTAGTGATGCACACCCTGTTCCTGGTCTCGTGCGGTTTGGAATCAATCTTCGTCGCTCACACCATCTCGCCGGTCATCTCCGCGGTCGCGCTGCTTGGGGTTTTGTTCGCGCAGCTGCTCCGCTATGTCGCGGTGATGACGCTCGGTGAGCGCTGGAATACGCGCATCATCGTGATGCCGGGTGCGGCGCCGGTGACGCGCGGGCTTTATCGATGGATGCGGCATCCCAACTATGTCGCGGTGGTGATCGAGATCGCGGCGCTGCCTCTAATCCGCGCAGGCTGGATTACCGCGGCGGTTTTCACGCTCGCGAATGCGCTGATGCTCGCGGTGAGAATTCCGGCCGAAGAACGCGCCCTCGGCGCGAACTACTCAGAAGCCTTCGGCACCATCGCCAGGTTCTTCCCGCATCCTAGACGCGGCTGAATACACGAATCGCCGCAGCGCCAGCGGATTGCTATCATCGCGCGATGGTTTTCGCACCCTTCCTGGTTTTCTATGCGCTGATTTTTGTCGGCGTGCTGTTTCTATGGCTGATGTTCGTGTGGATTGGCGTCATCAGCAATGTTTTCCAGGCGCTGGGCTTGCCGCCAAATCTCGCCTTCATGGCCCTGCTCGTGAGCTTCCTCGGCAGCTACATCAACATTCCGCTGACCGAGGTCGAAAGCGGCGCCGGACAACTGCCGGAGGTGGTGACGCATTTCGGGATGCGCTATCGGATTCCAGTTCGGTACCAGACCGGCAGAACCACCATCGCGATCAATGTCGGCGGCGCCATCGTGCCGGGACTGATCTCGCTGTATGTGCTGAGCCATTTCCCCGAGGTGATGTTCTCGGCGCTGATCGGAACCATCATCGTCGCGATGGTGGTGAATCGGTTCGCGCGACCGGTTCCGGGGCTCGGCATCGCCACGCCGATGTTTATTCCGCCGATCATCGCGGCAATCTGCGGATGGTGGCTCGGCAGCCATTATGGAGCACATCATGCCGATGCGGTCGCATACGTGAGCGGCGTGATGGGCACGTTGATCGGCGCCGACCTGTTGAACCTGCGCAAGATCGGCGGGTTGGGCGCGCCGGTCGCCTCGATCGGCGGCGCGGGAACCTTCGATGGAATTTTCCTGACCGGAATCGTCGCGGTGCTGCTCGCGTGAGCGTTTCTTTATTCTGTCATTCTTGCGCGACGAGCAGGAAGTCGAGCAGAAACTCGCCCATCGCCATTCGATTATCCCAAGCCTGACAGGCGCGTCATCCGGGATTGGCTTTTCGGTAACGACGGGCGTTCCGGATGCCGTCAACCTTATCGCGAGCTCCAAATTACTTGACTGGGTCCGACCAGGAGCGGAATGGATGAACATTCAGTTTCTACGTGCCGAAGGCGCTCACACAAGTCCTGGTTGTCAGAAATCTGACATTGAAACTATGAGATTGGCGTTCGACTAGAGCAGGTTAATTCCACCTTCGCCGCTTCTCTGGCATTTCGTTGTGCAAGCCAGTATTTTTTCTAGCAACTTTTCTTCTAGCGTGAGGCACCTGCGCCTATGTCACGAAGTGAGTTCTCGTCTTCGGCTACCTCTTCAGTCGCTCGCGTCCTTCTGCGTTCGTTTCTCAACAAAATTATTTTCGATGGAGAATTCCCGTGGGAGCAGTGATGCAAGACCAGGGTGTGCAGCCATCCTCCGCCAATGAGATGGCTGCGGTGCTGAGCGCGCTGAATGCGCTCAAGCGAGGAAATTCCTCCGTCCGCCTGCCCGCGGAATGGATCGGGCTGCCCGGCAAGGTCGCCGAGGCTTTCAATGACGTGGTCGAGCAGAATCAGCGCCTCCATGAGGAGGTCGCGCGGCTCAGCCGCGTGGTCGGGCGCGAGGGCAAGCTCAACACGCGCGGCTCGCTCGGACAGGTGAGCGGATTCTGGCGCGAATCCATCGAGTCGATAAATGATTTGATCGACGACCTGGTGCATCCGACCAGCGAAACCGCCCGCGTGATCGGCGCCGTCGCGCAGGGCGATCTCACCCAGACCATGGCGCTGGAGGTCGATGATCGTCCGCTGCAGGGAGAGTTTCTCCGCACCGCAAAGACCATCAACAAAATGGTCAATCAGCTCGGCTCCTTTGCCACCGAGGTGACCCGCGTCGCGCGTGAAGTCGGCACCGAGGGCAAGCTCGGCGGCCAGGCGAAAGTGAAAGGTGTCGCGGGCACCTGGAAGGATCTCACCGACAGCGTCAACTCGATGGCCGGTAACCTGACCGGCCAGGTCCGTAACATCGCGGATGTCACCACGGCGGTCGCGACCGGCGATTTGTCCAAGAAGATCACCGTCGATGTCAAAGGCGAATTCCTCGAACTGAAGAACACCATCAACACGATGGTCGATCAGCTCCGCTCCTTCGCTGCCGAGGTTACCCGCGTCGCGCGCGAAGTCGGCACCGAGGGCAAGCTGGGCGGTCAGGCGCGCGTCGAAGGCGTCTCGGGTACCTGGAAGGATCTGACAGACAGCGTTAACTCGATGGCTGGTAACCTGACGGCGCAAGTCCGCAACATCGCGCAGGTTACCACCGCAGTCGCCAACGGCGATCTTTCGAAGAAGATCACCGTCGATGTCAAAGGCGAAATTCTCGAACTCAAAAACACCATCAACACGATGGTCGATCAGCTCAGCTCGTTCGCCTCGGAAGTTACCCGCGTCGCGCGCGAAGTCGGCACGGAGGGTCAGTTGGGCGGCCAGGCCGACGTTAAAGATGTCGCCGGTACCTGGAAGGATCTGACCGACAGCGTCAACTCGATGGCCGGCAATCTGACGGCGCAGGTCCGCAACATCGCGCAGGTCACCACCGCGGTCGCCAACGGCGATCTCTCCAAGAAGATCACCGTCGATGTCAAAGGCGAAATTCTCGAACTCAAAAACACCATCAATACGATGGTGGATCAGCTCAGTTCGTTCGCTTCGGAAGTTACTCGCGTCGCCCGCGAAGTCGGCACCGAGGGCAAGCTGGGCGGCCAGGCGCAGGTCGAAGGCGTCTCGGGCACCTGGAAGGATTTGACCGACAGCGTCAATTCGATGGCCGGTAACCTCACCGCGCAGGTGCGAAATATCGCGGACGTGACGACTGCGGTCGCAACCGGCGATTTGTCGAAAAAGGTCACCGTCGACGTCAAAGGTGAAATTCTCGAACTGAAGAACACCGTTAATACGATGGTGGATCAGCTCAGTTCGTTCGCTTCGGAAGTTACCCGCGTCGCGCGCGAGGTCGGCACCGAAGGACGCCTCGGCGGCCAGGCCGACGTGCGCGGGGTGGCCGGCACCTGGAAGGATCTGACAGACAGCGTCAACTTTATGGCCAGCAACCTGACCGGCCAGGTCCGCAACATCGCGCAGGTCACTACGGCAGTCGCGAACGGTGACTTGAAATCGAAAATCACCGTCGATGTCAAAGGCGAAATCCTCGAACTGAAAAACACCATCAACTCGATGGTCGATCAGCTCAGTTCGTTCGCCTCGGAAGTTACGCGCGTCGCCCGCGAGGTCGGCACCGAAGGCAAGCTCGGCGGCCAGGCGCAGGTCGAAGGCGTGTCGGGCACCTGGAAGGATCTTACAGATAGCGTCAATTCCATGGCCGGTAACCTGACGGCGCAGGTCCGCAACATCGCCGATGTCACGACGGCCGTTGCGAATGGCGACCTTTCGAAGAAGATCACCGTCGATGTCAAAGGCGAAATTCTCGAACTCAAGAACACCGTCAACACGATGGTGGATCAACTTCGCTCGTTTGCGGCGGAAGTTACCCGCGTCGCGCGCGAAGTCGGAACGGAAGGGCGGCTCGGTGGACAGGCCGACGTGCGCGGCGTCGCCGGCACCTGGAAGGACCTCACCGATAGCGTCAACTCGATGGCCGGTAACCTGACGGCGCAGGTCCGCAACATCGCCGATGTTACCAAGGCGGTCGCCAACGGCGATCTTTCGAAGAAGATCACCGTCGATGTCAAAGGCGAAATTCTCGAACTGAAAAACACCATCAACACGATGGTCGATCAGCTCAGCTCGTTCGCCTCGGAAGTTACCCGCGTCGCGCGCGAGGTCGGCACCGAGGGCATCCTCGGCGGGCAGGCGGAAGTGCGCGGCGTTTCGGGCACCTGGAAGGACCTGACAGACCGCGTGAATTTCATGGCCGGCAACCTGACCAGTCAGGTGCGCGGTATCGCGAAGGTCGTGACCGCGGTCGCCACCGGCGATCTCAAACAGAAACTCACGGTCGAAGCTAAGGGCGAAATCGCGGCGCTCGCGGACACTATCAACAGCATGATCGATACGCTGGCGACCTTCGCGGATCAGGTGACGACCGTCGCGCGCGAGGTTGGGGTCGAAGGAAAACTCGGTGGTCAGGCCAAAGTTCCCGGCGCCGCGGGAACGTGGAAGGGCCTCACCGAAAACGTCAACCAGCTGGCCGCGAATCTGACGACCCAGGTTCGCGCAATCGCCGAAGTCGCGACTGCGGTTACGCAGGGAAATCTCACCCGCTCGATCACGGTCGAGGCGCAAGGCGAAGTCGCAGCTCTCAAAGACACCATCAACGAGATGATCCGCAACCTGCGCGACACCACGCAGAAAAACACCGAGCAGGACTGGCTGAAGACCAACCTCGCCAAGTTCAGCCGGATGCTGCAAGGACAAAAGGATCTCAACACCGTCGGCAGGCTGATTCTTTCCGAGCTGGCCGCGGTCGTCACCGCACATCACGCGGTCTTCTATGTGGTCGATTCGAGCAAGGACAACCAGCAGCTAAAGTTGCTCGCGAGCTACGCGGCCAAGGGGCGCGGCGCGATGCGCGAGTATCTCGATCTGGGCGAAGGCCTGGTTGGCCAGTGCGCGCTGGAGAAGCAGAAAATCTCGCTCACCAAGGTTCCCAAGGACTACATCAAGATTTCCTCCGGTCTTGGTGAAACGTCGCCACAGAACATTCTGGTCTTGCCGGTCATCTTCGAAGGACAGGTTCGAGGGGTGCTGGAACTCGCATCGCTCGAAGGGTTCAACGATACCCATCATGCGCTGCTCGATCAGCTGACTGAGAGTATCGGTATCGTCATCAATACCATCGAAGCCAACATGCGTACCGAGGATCTGCTGACGCAGTCGCAGTCGCTCGCGCATGAGTTGCAGAATCGCCAGGAGGAGCTGCAGCAGACCAACGAAGCGCTCAAGGAAAAAGCCCAGTTGCTGGTGCAACAGAACGAAGAGGTCGAGCGCAAGAACCAGGAGGTCGAGCAAGCGCGCCAGGCACTGGAAGAAAAGGCCGCGCAGCTCGCGCTCACCTCAAAGTACAAATCCGAGTTTCTCGCCAACATGTCGCACGAGCTGCGCACGCCGCTGAACAGCCTGCTGATCCTGTCGGATCAGCTGTGCAAGAACCCGGAGGGCAACCTCAAACAGAAGCAGATCGATTTCGCCAAGACCATCCATTCGTCGGGCAACGACCTGCTGATGCTCATCAACGACATTCTCGATCTGTCGAAGATCGAATCCGGCACCGTGATGGTCGATCTCACCGACTTGTCGCTGCGCGACCTACATCAGTACGTCGAGCGCAGCTTCCGGCACGTTGCGGAGAACAAGAACCTCGATTTCATGATCCGGATCGACGAGAACCTGCCGCGCACGATGCTGACCGACGCGAAGCGGCTGCAGCAGATCATTAAGAACCTGCTCTCCAACGCGTTCAAGTTCACGCAGCGCGGGCAAGTGACCTTGACCATCGAACCGGTGCATGGTGGATGGGGCGCGGACAACGACGACTTGAATCGGGCGGCGAGCGTGCTGGCGTTTTCGGTCAGCGATACCGGTATCGGTATTTCGCCCGACAAACAGCAAATCATTTTCGAGGCCTTCCAGCAGGCCGACGGCAGTATGAGCCGCAAGTACGGCGGCACCGGCCTCGGGCTCGCCATCAGCCGCGAACTGTCGCGCCTGCTGGGCGGTGAGATTCGTCTGACCAGCTCGCCGGGACGCGGCAGCACCTTTGTCCTCTACCTGCCGCAGAGCTACACGCCGCCGCGCATCCGCAAGGCGGTCGAAGCGGTTCCGACCTATTCCAACGGCGTCGGTTCAGATGGTTCGTTGGCAATCGCCAACACCACGCGGGACTTCGAAGAAGTCCGGCTCGCCAACGGCAACGGTAACGGCTCGCTTACGCACTATGCGGATGGCGCGGCGATCCACTTCGGAAAGCCTGGCGCTGGCTGCCAATGCGGGAGAGCTGGTAAACGAGGTCGGAGATGACCGCGAGCGGATTCGCGCCGGCGATCGCGTGCTCCTGATCATCGAGAACGATCTTTCATTCGCACGATTCCTGCTGGAGTCGGCGCGCGAGAAGGGTTTCAAGGGGATCGTGACCTCGATGGGCGCGGCCGCGCTGACCCTGGCGACGGAGCACACCCCCGCCGCAATCACGCTCGATATTCACCTGCCCGACATCGACGGATGGCGGGTGATGGCGCGGCTCAAGAACGATCTTGCGACCCGCCACATCCCGGTGTGCGTAATCTCCACCGACGAATCCAGGACGCGCGCGCTGGCATCGGGAGCGCTGGGCTTTCTAGGTAAACCACTGCAGAGCAAGGACGCGCTGGATGTTTTCCTCGCCAAACTGGGCGAGCATCTGGCGGTCGGTAGAAAACGCTTGATGCTGATCGAGTCCGACCTTCGAATGAATGCGGAGCTGCGGGATTTTCTCGCCGCCGAGGACCTGGAACTGACCGCGGTTACCGAGGTCGAAGACGCGCTGCGCGAGTTGCGCGAGCAGGAATTTGATTGCGTGATCCTGAACCCGCAAACCAGCGGGCTAGATCCCTCCATGTTGCAGGACGAGACGCTGAAAACGCCGCTTAGCGGCGCGCTGCAGATCGTGCTCTACAGCGAAGCCATCGCGGGCTTCCGCGGCGACGATTCGCGGTGGAACCATATGGACGACAACTTCGTGGTCCGACGAGTGGAGTCGCGCGATCGCCTGATGGACCAAATCAGTCTGTTCCTGCATCGCCGCACCGACGCGATGCCGGCGGCGCATCGGCGGATGTTGGAGGACCTGTATCTGTCGAATCTGGTGCTGGCGGGAAGAAAGGTGTTGATCGTCGACGACGATATCCGCAACATCTTTGCGTTGTCCTCGGTGCTCGAAGAGCAAGGTATGACGATCGCTTCGGCCGAGAATGGGCGCGATGCGATCAAGCTTTTGCAGTCGCAACACGACGTGGACGTCGTGCTGATGGACATGATGATGCCGGAAATGGACGGTATCGAGACTATGCGCCGGGTGCGCCAGATCGAAGCGTGTCAGGACCTGCCGATGATCGCGGTGACGGCGAAGGCGATGAAGGGTGATCGTGAGAAGTGCATGGAAGCGGGCGCCTGGGACTATCTCTCGAAGCCGGTCGATCCTGAATTGCTGCTGGCGGTCCTGCGCTCGTGGCTGCATCGCTAGGCGCCAACCGGCAAGGCATCCAGTAGTCGCCGCAAGTAGTCGCCAATGGAGAACGGTAAGACCAAAATCCTGATCGTCGATGATCGCCGGGACAAACTCCTGGTGTTTCAGACAATTCTCGAGGAGCTTGGACAGACCATTCTGATTGCGAATTCGGGGGAAGAAGCGCTCAAGCTGGTCCTTGAGCATGAGTTCGCAGTCATCTTGCTGGACGTAAACATGCCCGGGCTCGATGGGCTGGAAACCGCGGCGCTGATCCGAAATCGCAAGAAATCGTCGCATACGCCGATCATCTTCATGACCGCCTATGCGGACGAGATGCACGCCCTGAAGGGCTACTCGCTGGGCGCCGTCGATTACATCCTGTCGCCGGTGGTGCCCGAGATTCTCCGAACCAAGGTCAAGGTTTTCGTCGATCTGTTCCGACTGGCCGAACGCGCCAAAGCGCAGGCGGAAGAACGGATCCAGCTGGTGAAGGCGCAAGCCGCGCGCGCGGCGGCGGAGGAAGCCAGCCGCCGCGCGCAATTTCTCGCCGAAGCAGGAGCATCGCTGTCACAGTCGTTGGACCTCAAGGGCAGAGTTGCCATCCTCATGCGCCTGGTATTAACCGAACTCGCGGATTTCTGCGCGGTGGTACTGTTGGAAGAGAGTGGGGTCGATAACGAAGCCGAACTGGGTTGGCTCGACGAGAGCAGGGAACTGCATCTCGAGCACTGCGCGGTTTCTGAGCTCCCCGATTCAACGCTCAAGACGGCGATCGAAAGGACCGTGCAGCTATCGAATCGAATCGTGCTGACCAGCCCGGCTGACCCGGTGGTGGCCGGACCGGGCGAGGCGCATGAGGCCGCGAGGGTTGCTTCATTGAGGATGGTTGCGACATTTCCGCTGTTCGCCCGCGGTCGAATGTTAGGGGTGCTCTGCGTGGCGGCGCGTGACACGCGCGGATCTTTCACCAAGCCGGAATTTGAGCTCGCGAATGACCTCGCAGAACGCGCGGCGAGCGCGTTCGACAATGCGCTGCTCTATGGCAAGCTGCAGGAGAGCGATCGCCGCAAAGACGAATTTCTGGCCATGCTGGCGCATGAGTTGCGCAATCCGCTCTCACCGATTCGTAACGCCAGCAGCGTGCTGCAGCGCGCTCCTGACGAGCGCAAACGACAATGGGCCACCGACATCATTCAGCGCCAGGTAGCGCACATGGTGCGGCTGCTCGATGATCTGCTGGATGTCTCGCGGATAACGCGCGGTAAGATCGATCTGCGACTGGGGCCCACTGATTTCGGCGCGCTAATCACCGCCGCGGTGGAGACCAGCCGCCCACTGATCGAGGCGCGCCGTCATCAATTGGAAATTTCGATTCCCGACCAGCCGCTGCCGATCAATGCGGACCCGACCCGCATCGAACAGGTCATTTCAAACCTGCTGAACAACGCCGCGAAGTTTACCGACGAAGGTGGCCTGATTGCGGTTATGGTGGAGCGAAACCAAAGCGAAGTAATTTGCCGCATCCGTGACACGGGAATCGGCATCGCATCCGACATGCTGTCGAGCATCTTCAACCTGTTCACGCAGGTAGCGCGGGCGCAATCGATACAAGGGAGCCTCGGCATTGGGCTGACTTTAGTACGGCGTTTGATAGAGGCTCACGGCGGCACCGCGGTCGCATCCAGCAAAGGCCTTGGGCATGGCAGTGAGTTCGTCATCCGGCTGCCACTGCTGCAAGAATCGTTAAAAACAGACAGGGTCAACCATAGAAGCATAGAAGATCATCGATGCGCCGGACTTCGCATCATGGTGGTCGACGACGATTTGGATGGAGCGGAGAGCACCGTCGAGTTGTTAAGACTCCACGGATTCGAGGCGTGTGCTTTTAGCGATGGCTTTTCTGCGCTCGGTGCACTTGAAACATTTCAGCCAGAAGCTTTGCTACTGGATTTATCGATGCCGTCGATGGACGGTTACGAAATGGCCCGACGCGTACGAGCGACTTCACATGGCCGTGATTTGATTCTGATCGCCGCAACCGGACACGGCAGAAGCGAAGACCTCGAACGGACGCGCGAGGCGGGGTTCGATAATCACCTTGTCAAGCCCGTCGATCCAGGCGTTCTGATTGATAGCCTCGGATCGCTGTACGCCGCCCGACAGATGACGCCGTCGAAAAGTGCAGGCCCTCCACGCTTGTAGTACCAAACCCTTCATAGAGGCGGTATTGGTGGACTTGACCCTGTGTGTGGCGAAATACAGCTCAAGCTGCGGCGGGGGTCTGAAGGAGGCCGTTGCAGTGTTCTCGCCAGCGGTATGAGTCAAGGTTAGCGATTGAATCGGCAGGCGCCCCGCCGCGCTGCGCCGGAGTGATGCCGGCGAGCCCGGGGTTTTTTCATAACCAGGAAGTTGAAATTGTGAGATCTATCGGTCCAGGCAGCAGTTTTGGGCATCTTAAGAGTGCCCACTGAGAGACCACTCTGGGCTGCCACAGCATGATCCTACAGGACCTCCATTCGGGAAAGCTCGCCAATTCCTATCTGAGATGACACTACAAGACCCTACATGACGTAACGCACACGTTTTGAAGACCGGTCGCGGCACCGGCCGCGTTCCTCCCCAGCCGTGTGGCTATCGCGCACTCGCGCCGCTCGGTTCAACCTCCCGGAACCTTCGCGTGCTTCTCAAGCAAGGTCTAGCGACCATGTCGCGTGGCTATAGCTTTGACGATGTGGTAATCACGCAGCGGGTTCTTCACTCTGGAGCTTCGAATCGATGGCCGACCAAGTCGAGCAGGTCTATTTTAATCCTTTCGACCCGGAGTATCGCGCCAACCCATATCCCTCCTATAAACTTTTGCGCGGCGGCCCTCCCAGGCAATTGAACCTGTTCCTGCCGGTGACACTGGTCGCCCGCTATGCCGACGTCATCGCCGTGCTGCGAGACTATGAGACATTTTCAAGCGAGCGTCCCGAGATCCCGGGCCGCGAATTGACCGATCCGTTCCGAGGCGCACCGACGATCGAGACCGCCGATCCGCCTGTTCACACGCGCCTGCGCAGGCTCGCCGCCAAAGCTTTCACGCCGTCGCGAATAAGCGGGATGGAGCGGAGAATCCGCGCCATTGCGGCTGAGCTGTTAAGCCAAACGCCAATGACCGGTGAGTTTGAGGCGATCAGAGCATTCGCCGATCCGCTACCGGTTCGTGTCATCGCGGAGATGCTTGGCGTTCCCGACGACCGCCAGCATCAATTCAAGGAATGGTCCGATGCCATCATCGCCGCGATCGCCGTGTTGCCGGGCTCGCCGCCGCCGCCGGGCTCGGTCGAAGCGTCCGATGCGTTGCGTGAGTTCTTCACCGAGGAGATCTTTCGCCGCCGGCGCACGCCCGGTGATGATTTGATCAGTGTGCTGGTGGGCGCTCACGACGAGCGCGAGGCGCTTAACGCCGAGGAGTTGCTGGCCTTCGTGATCCTCCTGCTGATCGCGGGCAACGAGACCACCACCAATCTCATCGGGAACGGGCTGCTAGCGCTCGGAAGACATCCGGATCAGATGGCGCGCTTGCGCCGCGATCCGCAATTGATGGCCTCGGCGGTGGAGGAGATCATTCGCTACGACAGCCCGGTGCATTCCACGGTGAGGGTGGCGCGTAGGGACACCAACATCGGTGGGACCAATGTGGCGGCTCGCAGTATCGTGATGGTGCTGCTGTCCGCGGCGAATCACGACCCGCTGCAGTTCGACGAGCCGGATCGGTTCGACATCGCGCGCCAACCCAATGCGCATGTCGGTTTTGGTGAGGGCATCCATTTCTGCATCGGCGCGCCGCTCAGCCGGCTTGAAGCCTCGATCGCGTTCGAAATGGTGCTAGAGCGATTCCCCGGCTTACGCCTGAGTGATCCGGAGCCGCCGCTCACCTACAAGGGGGCGCTGTCGATGCGAGGGGTAACCTCTCTGCCGATGCTGATCTGAGAGCCCGGCCGTTCTCGCAGCCGCCTGGCGGACGGAAGCGGCTTGCCGGAGATTGCCAATCGCGCGACACTGCGCGGTGTTTGGAGAGGAGGACCGCGTGGCCCTGGGGGTTGGGGAACTGCGCTGCTCGAAATGCGGAACCGTCAATCCATCGGCCAATAACTTCTGCGTGAAATGCGGGAATGCGCTCGCAAAGCAGTGCCCAAAATGTAACGCGGAAAATCTCGCTAGCTCTGATTTTTGCGGCAAGTGTGGCGCATAATTAGGCGACCCTGCGCCGCCGCAAGTCGTTCCACTGACGCCCGCTGCGGCCGCGGCCGCCGGTGAGCGGCGCCAGCTGACCGTGATGTTCTGCGACCTGGTCGGCTCGACGCCACTTTCGCGGCAACTCGACTCCGAGGAATGGTGCGAGGTCGTCTCGCAGTACCAGCAGGCCGTCGCCGGTGCGGTCGCGCGCTTTGGCGCCCACATCGCCAAGAATCTCGGCGATGGCCTCCCATATACTTCGGCTGGCCTAGCCCGCGCGGACGACCCCGAGCGCGCGGCTCGCGCGGGCCTGGCGATCATCGGTGCGATGGCGCCGCTCAACCTGGAGTTTGCGCCGCGTGAGGGGGCTGCGCCTCGCGGTCACGGTCAGAATGCACACCGGCCCGGTGGTAATTGCCGACGGCGGCGAGGTCTTTGGTGATACGGCCAACCTCGCGGCGCGGGTGCAGGCCGCGGCCCAGCCGGACACGGTCGTAGTCACCGCGGCGACCCAGCGACTGGTGGCCGGGATGTTCGCGGTCGAAGATCTCGGCCCGCAACTGCTCAAGGGCGTAAAGGAGCCGATCACGCTTTACCGGACCATGCGGCCGAGCGGAGTGCGCGGCAGGCTAAACGTCGCGGCCGGGCGCTTCACGCCGTTCGTCGGGCGCGGCATCGAGTTGGCAACATTCGCGGAGCGGTGGGAGCGCGCGCAAGGAGGCGAGGGGCAGAGTGTCCTGATCATCGGCGAAGCCGGCGTCGGAAAATCGCGGCTCGCCTACCAGCTTCGCGAACATCTCGCCGCTAACCCTCCCGAAGACACGACCGCGGAGAAGCTCCAGAAGCTGGAAGCCGGGCTTGGAAAATCGCGTCGGCCGAGACGATAGGCCTGCTCGCGGACTTTCTCGGGTTGCGGCCCCCCGCACCACTGCAGATGAGCCCCGAGCTTTAGCGGCGCAAGACCGTCGACTTGCTGAAGCAATGGACCCTGTCGATTAGCACCGTGCAACCGCTGGTGGTGATGATTGAGGATCTGCATTGGTGCGACGCCTCGACCTTGGACCTGCTCGGGCGTCTGATTGCACAAAGCCCAACCGCACGGATGCTGGTACTCGCAACCGCGCGCCCTGAGTTCAAGCCGCCAAGGTCCGGGTTGCGTCGAGCTGACGCGCCCTAGCTCCTTCCCTTTTGCGGCGTTCGAATCGGATATACAAGGTCGCCGAGGGCATGGCGGAGATCGGCCACGCGATGGTCGAGGTGTCTGGGATTGGCACCGGAATCGGCACGCCCCATTTTGTCGCTATACTGCCAAAGGTCTGCGGAAAGTCGGCCGCCTCGACGAGACCTCGCGTACACTCGAATTGGCCGCGCGTGCACAGGACCAGGGACAGCGCTATCACGATGCCGAGCTCCTGCGGAGCTGTTGCCCTTCCGCGTGGTCCTGCCCGATGGCGAGCGCGGCGAGTTCGGACTCGAGCTGCTAGGGGACACGGGATCGCGAGCCGAAAGGGCCATCAGGGAGCCGCTCCATTCGCCGTAAGCCGAGACGTTTGCCGTGGTGAAGATCGGAGACGGGAACGCCACGTCAGGTTGGGATTGACCTCGTTAAGGTGGTCGGAGGTGTCGTGGCAGCCCGAGCAGGCATCGCTGGTGAGGAACAGCTGCTTATGCTCGCCGGCGGGCGAGCAGTCCCGCTCGCTTCCGTAGCAGACGCCAGAGGTCGACGTTGATCTCGTCCTTCGGGTTCCCGATCGGTTGGTACATCATCTTGTCGAGCAGAGCACCGATGGACGCATAGCGCGCATGCGGCCCTCCCTGCTGATTCGGCGCCTGCGCGATACTGCCATGCGTGATTACCGGAGTAGTGGCGACATAGGTAGCCGGGTCGTGACCTTCCAGGTTCCCGAGAAACGCGAAGGCTCCCTGGTCCCGATCGGAAGAGGCATGACAGCTGATGCAGAACGACATTCCGTACTGGACGGTTCGAAACTCGACACCATTGGCCGGATTGTTGGGGAGATAGAAGAGATACCAGAGCCACCCCATCGTGCGAGATGCGGTTGTCGCGGGCGAGAACCGTCCACCCTGAGGGACTGGGCGTTTTGCCTTCCGGCACGACCAATTGGCAGCGAGTACATCTCTTTGACGATCATGGCGCCGTCAGGAATCGCTCACTTTCGCCCGCCTTCCAGCCACTTCACCACCGCGATCGAATAGAAGACGCGCACCTGCGCGTGAGTCGTAAATCCATTCGGATCAATGAAGGGGCACGTGAGACGGATGTCATCGGTGCGTGGGAAAATATCGTGACGCCATCCGGCATAGCTTCGCGCGCGCAGGAAGCGGGTCTAAGCCTGGGAAACGGCGTCGGGCGGCGCGATCGGGTTGTCCGCCGGCACCCGGTGTAGCGCGTCGAGCGCTCGTTCGGAGCATTGCGGATAGCTGCAAGCCGGCGCGGCCAGTGGTGGAAAAACGGTTGAGGCTGCAAACACCGCGCCTAGCTGCATCCGAACCACGACGAGGACGGGCACCCCGACACCAGCAGCCGCGGTTATTCGCTGTCGACCGTATGTCATCCGGAGATACCGCGTAGCACAAGCGCGGCGCTTGTGCGAATGCGCCGTCCGCCCGTTTCGGCGACTAAGATGCCGGCCTTCGTTAAATCTCGAATTTGCTTGACAGCGGCGCCCCTATGTTGCTGGTCTGGCACCATCGCGACCGCCGGTGTTGGCGGGGCGTAATCTGGAAGTCTTTCGGGAGGTATTCGACCATGGCAACTCTCCGCGGCGAGCAGATCATTGCGCAGTCGTTCAAACGCGAAGGCGTCGACACCATTTTCTTCATGATGGGCGGCCCGACCGGAGGCACCGCCGGCGCGTGCCTGGACCTGGGCATGAAGGGCATCTATGTGCGCCACGAGCAGGCCGCCGCGATGATGGCGCATGCGTATGCGCGGGTGACCGGCAAGCCCGGCATCTGCATCGCGCCGATGGGACCCGGGGTCGTCAACCTGATGACCGGCCTCGGCAACGCGTGGGCCGATGCGTCGCCGGTGATCGCGATCGGTGGATCAGCGCCCATGCGCGGCACCACGCTGGATACTTTCCAGGAGATGGACCAGGTTCCGATGATGCGGCCGATCGTCAAGGGCGCGTATCGGGTCGATCTCGGCTATCGGATCCCCGAGTACATCAGCATCGCGTTTCGGGAGGCGCTCGACGGCAAGCGCGGGCCCATCTACCTCGACCTGCCGGGTGATGTGCTCAGCGGCAAAGTCGAGGAGGAGAAGATTCATTGGGTCGAGGGCAATTCGCGCACCGACGCGCGGCCGGCCGGGGATCCCACGTTGATACGCAAGGCGGTTGAGCTTCTCGCGAGTGCGAAAAAGCCGCTTCTCCTTACCGGAAGCGGCGTGCTGTGGTCGAACGCCGAAAAGGCGATGCAGGATTTCGTCGAGGCGACCGGCATTCCTTTCTTCACCACGCCTCAGGGCCGTGGTGTGATTGCCGAGGATCATCCGCGCTCGTTCCCGGGCGCTCGTTCCAGCGCATTTCGCGAGGCGGATGTGGTGCTGCTCATCGGGGCGCGGGCGAACTCGATGCTGTCATTCATGCGGGCGCCGCGTTTTTCACCAGACGCAAAGATTGTCAACGTAAACCTCGACGGCAAGGAGATCGGACACAATCGTTCCGCTGACGTCGGAATTATCGGCGATGCCAGGCTGGTGCTGGAGCAGTTGCGCGCCGAAGCGGCCGGCAAGTTTACCCCAAAAGAAGACACCCAATGGGTCTCGCAGCTCGCCGCCAAGCATCGCTCGAACCAGGAGCGCTCGGCGCCGCTGATGCATTCAAACGCGACCCCGATCCATCCATTGCGGCTTTGCAATGAGGTCAAGGATGTTATCACTCGCGACACCATCCTCGTCGTCGACGGTCACGAGATTCTGAATTTCGCGCGCCAGTCGATTCCGATCTACCAGGCGCGATGCAGCCTCAATGCGGGTCCTCATGGATGCATGGGAGTGGGAATTCCATTCGGCATCGGCGCGAAGGTTGCGCGTCCCGACCTGCCGGTGGTGGTGCTGAGCGGCGACGGCGCATTCGGTTGGAACGGGATGGAGATGGACACCGCGATTCGACATAAGCTGCCGATCGTGGTGGTGGTCTCGAACAATGGCGGATTTACCTCGCGCAAGACCGGCGGCAATGTCGGTCGCGACCTCGGTTTCCAGCGCTATGACAAGATGGTCGAGGCGCTCGGCGGCTACGGCGAATTCGTCGAGCAACCCAACGCGATCAAGCCCGCGATCGAGCGCGCCATCAAGAGCGGCAAGACCGCGCTGGTGAACGTCTGCACCGATCCTGATGCGCAGGCGACCACCGACATGGGATTCGCGGGATACTGATCACCTCGCTACGGAATGAGCAGGACGCGGCCCACTGCTTGTCTGCTCTCGATGTAGGCATGGGCGGCGGCCGCTTCCGAGAGCGGGAAAGTTCGATCGATCACCACTTTGAACTCGCCCCGCGCGGCTTCATCAACGAGGCGCTGAATCATGTCGTGCGCGCGGTCGGTTGCGATCTCGGCGCCGAGGAAGACGCCGGTCAGCGACCGATTTCCCGCCATCAGAGGCGAAACGTCTACGGTCATCGCTTCGCGCCCGGCCGCTCCCACCATCGAGATTCTGCCGCGGTAGGCCAGCGACATGATGCTTGTTTGCAAGGTCGCTCCGCCCACCGGATCGACTACTAAGTTGACACCTTTGCGGTCTGTCAACTTCATGACCGATTTGGCGACGTCGCCAGTCCGGTAGTTGATGCCATGATCCATGCCGAGAGGCTTCAGCCGTTCGAGGCGTTCGTCGCTGGATGCGGTTGCGATCACAGTCGCGCCCGCACGCTTGGCCAACTGAATCGCCGCGACACCCACGCCGCTTGCACCCGCCTGCACCAATACCGTCTCGCCGGCCTTCAAATGACCGAACTCAAATAAACAATCATCGGCAGTGCCGAATGGAACCGGAATCGCCGATGCCAGCTTGATGTCGAACCCTGCCGGAACCGGCCATGCGTTGCGCGCCGGCACCGCTCGCAATGCGGCGTGCGACCCGAAGTTGAAAACGGTGGTGACCTTTTGGCCGACCTTTAGATTGGTGACCTCGGATCCGACCTCGATGATCTCGCCGCCGGCCTGATATCCGACGACGTGCGGTTTTGAGAGCAGCGCGCCGTGCCATCGATTCAGGGTGTCGCCGCCCTCGATGCTCACCGCCTCGACCCGAATCACCACACCTTTGGGATGGCATTCCGGATCGGGCACATCTTGGTATTTCAGCACATCCGGGTTGCCGTTCTCATAATAGACTGCAGCTTTCATTGAATACGTCCTCCGATTGTTGCGCGAATCACTCCAGGTCGTAGAGTCTGGCAGCATTGTCGTGAGTAAGCTTCTTGCGCGTCTCGGGCGTAAGGTGCCCCATCTGACGATCGATCGCAGCGCGCGAATTCGGCCAGATGCTATCCGGATGTGGATAGTCCGAGGCCCATAACACATGGCCCTCGCCATAAAACGGTAGCAGGGCCATCGCGACGTGATCTTCCTGAAAGGTGGCGTAGACCTGGCGTTTGAAAATCTCGGATGGTTTCATCTCGAGTCCGGAAAGGCCGCGCTCTTTCCAATAATCCCTGGATTCCCACAAGCGCCAATGCCGATAGTCGAGTTCCTCGACCACCCAGGGCAACCAGCCCAGTCCGCTCTCGCCCATCACCAATCTGATTTTCGGATGCCGCTCGAGAATGCCCCATGCGAACAGGTCTACGAAGGGGTCAAGGAACTGGCTGATGAACGCCTTGGTTGCCATGAACACGCTGGCTGGCTTGCCGACGGCGCGCTCGGGCAGTCCTTCGACGAATACCGTGACATGAAAGGACAGGATCAGTCCGGTTTCCTCGATGGCGGTCCAAAATGGCTCCCAGACGGGATCATCGATGCGCGGCGTTACCGTTGCGATTTGTAGATTGACTTGTCGATAGCCGCCCTTTATCGCGAGTCGATGGAGTTCCTTGATCGCGCCGTCAGGAGCGGGCGGCAGCATCGCGATCCCGATCAACCTTTTTGGAGCGGCCGAGCAGAACTCGGCGAGCCAATCGTTGTAGGCGCGATAGCAGGCCTCGCGCAACTCGGGGTCATCGGTATTGATGGAGTAGACCGGGCCGAATATGACTTGCGCTTGCACGCCATCACGATCCATGTCGGCCAGACGATAAGCAGGAACGGCGGGACGTCGCTGGCTTCGCTCGAGCTCACCACCGCGAGTCAACGCGTCGACGAACGGCAGCTTGGGACGCGGCAGCCGGGGATCGACGGTCTGCCCGGACCATGCGCCCCACACCTTGCCCTCGCACACCCACATCGCCCTGCCGTCACGCTCCTCGATGTGTGGCGCGCGCGAGCGCAAAGACAGCGGTAGCCTTTGCGTCCACAGGTCGGCCGGCAGCCAACCAAGGTCGAGGTGGTCGTCGCAGGAAATCATCTTGTAGTCCACGGCCAATCGCTCCCGTCATCTGGAGGACTATCTATGCGCACTCATGCACAGGCTGGTCCGCGACGTCAACGTCCCGCCGACCGTGACCTCCGGCGTTTCGAAGCGAGGATCTAGTTGCGGACGCCTCGCACCAGTCGCGCGCCGACCGCGTTGGGTTCGAAGGGGACGCGAAGATTCCCCTGCCAGCCGACGCCATCCGGCTTGCCGTTTTGGTTGCGATGACCAGGGAGGTGGGTTTGTGTGGGCAGGGTTCCGGATTCGAGCAGCTGGGCCACCATCGCGGCGCGTGAGCCTACCCCGAGCTTCGCGAAAATGCGCCGGACGTGAGTGCATACCGTCCATGAGCTGATACTGAGCACATCCGCAATGATCTTGTTGGGATGACCCTGCGCGACCATCCGGACGATTTCTATTTCACGCGGGCTCAGGCTGGCATGGGCTCGCGCCTTCGGCATCCTGACCAGCAGATAGCGGTCGCCGCCAAAGTCAGCATCGAGGAGGACCTTTTCGGATCCAAGGTCATGCGGGCCGGACTCGATCAGGGCGCTGCTGATCAGGTCTACGATCGCATCAATCAAGCCCTCGGGAACGGAACGTGGGGTAACCTGGGCTTTGGTTTTCCGGGCCTTGATTTCGGCGCGTGCTGGCATCGGGCGTAACTCCTACCGCGGTTGAGGCGGCCACTGTGAATGACGCACTCACTCCCCGTTGAGAGACGCCGTTTCATCCACTGAGCAGATACCTTGAATTCCCCCAGCGCGCCTATGTTTAGCACTGGCGCAGCTAAATTCCAGTCGCATCTTTGTGCGACGACGATCTGTTTGCAAGCCGACCGCTGTCAGCCATTACCGCGGACGGCGTCCTCAAATTCGGCTCCAGACAAGCTCTTCTGAGGGAGGTAGCTCGCTTCGGTTAACTGAATTCGGCGAACCCGGTTCTGAGAAGCTCAAAGCGGCTTCCCAGAAAATGCGACTGGTGCGGCGTCGTGATTCTGCCTAGTTCTTGGCCCGCGGCATTCAACGTCATCAAGGAGGCGATTGGCGATGCAAGAGACCGAACTGGAATCAGAGTTCGAGCAGGAGCTGCACGAAACCGAGAGCGAAGCGGGTCTCGAGGGTGAAGGAATCCTCGGCTCGATTGGCAGTGCGCTGGGAGGGTTGCTGGGCGAAGGCGAGAGCGAGGACGAGCTCGAGGGAGAACTCGAAGGCGAGGGCGAGGGCGAGGGCGAATACGAAGACGAGCTGGAAGGCGAGGGAATCCTCGGCTCGATTGGCGGTGCGCTGGGTGGATTACTCGGCGAGGATGAAGGCGAAGGGGAGATGGAGCTCGAGTCCGGCGAGCAGTTCTGGGGCGGCATCGGCAAATTCATTCGCCGCGCGGCCCCGGTCCTGCGAAGGGTCGCGAAGGTCGCGTTGCCGGTCGTGGCCAGCGCCTTCGGACCGGCAGGATCGGTAGTGGGAAATCTGGCCAGCGACTTGCTCGAGTCCGAAGGCGAAATGGAGATGGAGCTCGAGGATGAAATGGGCTCGCACGAATACGAAGGCGAGTTCGAGGGCGAAGGCGAGGCCGAAATGGAAATCGCCAACCACGAGATGACTTCACATGAGGCCTTGGCCGAGATGATGGCGGCACATGCCGCGCAGGAAATGCATGAAGGCGAGGCCGAGGCGGCCGCCGGCGCGGCGGTCATGACCACCCTTTCGCCGCGCGATCGTCGCGCGCTGCGGCGGATGCTACCTAACCTGGTCCGCGCAACCGCATTGGTGACGCGGCTGTTGCGACGCCGGCGCATCACTCGGCCCGCGGTGCGAGTAATGCCTACGGTGGTCCGCCGCACCATTAAATCGCTCAAGCGCCAGGCGGCCAAGGGCAGACCCATCACCAAGCGAACCGCGGCGCGCACGATGGCGCGGCAAGTGCGGCAGGTGATCGGCAGTCCGCGGGCGTGCGCCGCCGCGATTCGTCGCAACATCCAGGTCAACCGTGGGATGAAACGTCCACGTCGGCGCTTCCGTCGAGTTGCCGGATAGCGTTCGCGCCCTGGTCGTCAATTTCTTAATCGCAAAAGGAGAGGGATCCATGGCGATTGGACTATCCCAATATGAGCTCGAGGGATTCGGCGAAGCCGAGTCGGAATTCGAAGGTGAAGCCGAATTCGAGGACGAATCCGAGCTGGAAGGCGAAGCTGAATTCGAGGACGAATCCGAATTTGAAGATGAATCGGAGTTCGAGGACGAATCCGAATTCGAGAGCGAGTTCGAAGGCGAGGCTGAATTCGAATCCGAATTCGAAGGGGAAGGCGAGGTCAACCCGGTTTCCAAGGTCTATCCGGACGCGATGATGGAGCATCTGGCCCATGTTGCGATGGAGGCGGAGTCGGAGGCGGAAGCGGCGGAAGGTTTTCTTCCGCTGGTGCCCATGATCGCCAGCAAGCTTTTGCCTCTGGCCGCCAGAGCGCTCCCAAAACTCGCCGGCCGCGCTTTGCCGCGGATTGCGCGGCAGGTATCCCGAGTGACGCCAGGTCTCGTTCGCGGCGTTACCAACATTACTCGTGTGCTCCATCGCAATCCGCGCACCCGGCCGCTGATCCGCGCGGTGCCCAGCATCACCCGTCGCGCGATTACCACGATTGCACGCCGAGCTGCTGCGGGGCGCCCGGTTACGCCCCAGTTGGCGGCTCGTATCCTCGCGCATCAACGACGTCGCGTGCTGAGAAACCCGAGGATGATCCGCAGGGTTCTGGGACGATCCAACATTATGGACCGCCGCTATCATCGAATGGCCGGAATCCCAGGAATTGCGAGATTGCCCCGGCGCGTCGGGTGGCGCTACGGCCAGCGGCGACCCGGTTGGAGGTATGGCCGGCGGCGACCCTACGGATATCAGACGGGTGCGCCTCGTCTCGCCGGAGTTGGCACGATTGCAAGGCCCTACCCCTATCGGAGACGTGGCTATGGTGGCCTGATGCCAGGGCTTTGTCCGAGATGCGGAACCCGAACGATTCCGGCTCCGAGGGGCTCAGTCGTCGTAGTGAGGTAGGAGCGCGCCGCCATGGCAGCCACCGCAAGCAACATCCCTGAGAGCGCGTTTGCGAGCGAGGCTCGCGCAACTGGCGCGCCTGGCCGCCGGGCCGCCGTACTGCGGCCATGGCTGCGAAACCAGGCGATAAATGTTGTGCGACATACCGCGGCGCTGCGTCCCTTCAAGCGCGAGGAATTTGGCAACACCGCTGCGGCGCCGTCCGACGGACATGTGCAAGCGGTCAACACCCTGATGGAATCGTTGCGGCGCGGACTGGTTCCGCTGACCAAAAGAGTCGGCCGCGCCTCCAAGCAAGCCATCGCCGAACCCAGCGCAGCTCGGTTGGACACCCTGGTCCGGCGCAAAGACCGCGCGCAGCGCTGGGTCCAGGGAATCGAGCGGATTTGGGATTTCTATTTCGAGTTGTTCGGCCAACGACAGGGCAACTACGGGGATTGGCTTTTGAGCTGCGATCGGATTGCGCTGGATTGCTATCAGGTCGCGTATACGGGATTGGGAACCTCGCGCTCGGTCCCGGCGCCGCCACCTTTCTGCTATATGCGAACCGGTTTTGCGCCGGCCACCTTCAGACGGGGCATCCCGCTCACCCGGCTCGGGCGGCAGCTCAATCCATTTCCACTGGTGCAGCTTCCTTATCATCGCCTGGTTAATCCCTGGACCCTCGGCGCCATGCTGCACGAGACCAGCCACAACCTACAAAGCGATCTCGGTCTGAGCCGCGATATTCCCCGCCGGGTCGCCAAGACACTGCTGGACGCCGGGCTGCCGCGAACAGTGGCTTCCATCTGGACGCGCTGGAACCGCGAAATGTTCGCGGACATGTCGGCACTGCTGTTGGGCGGACCTCTGATGATCGCATCGCTGATGGACGTTGTCGGGAGGAAACCGGCGGTGGTTTTCGCATACAACCGGCGCGTGCCTCATCCGACACCATATTTGCGCACCTTGATAAGTGCTGAATTGCTCCGCCGGATGGGCTTTGCCGAAGAGGCCGAAGCTTACCGCCGCGCCTGGACCCGCATCTATCCGAATCCCAAGGCAGGCAATCTGCCAAGCCCGCTCTTGGAGACGTTCCCCGAAGCATGCAGGCTGGCGGTTGAGGCAATGTGTCTGCGGCCATACCCATCGCTCGGTAACAAGAGCCTGGCCCAGGTGATCCGCTTCCAACGCAAGGAACAAACGATGATCGAGGAGTCAGCGCGGCGGCTGGCTGCGGGCGTCGACCCCGGGATCGTGCCGGCGCGCTTCCTGATCGGCGCCGCGCGTTTCGCCGTCGATGCTCGGCTCGCTCCACCGGCGAAGATCGCCGAAAACTTTTACAAGGAACTGTCGCGGAGGTAAGCCCGATGACGATTGAAGCTACCTTCAACAGTCTGCTCGGCAATTTCGGCGCGTTGCGCGAGTCGCTCCAGAATCTGCGCCTCACCGTGGTCGAGGATCGACCGCTTCGCGAGGGGGTCGTGATCGTTGATCGGATGGGCGATGCGATCGACGACCTGAGCGGCTGGCTCGAAGAAGGATCGGAAGGGGCACGCCAGGCGGCCAAGGCCGCCAACTATCCCTTCGATGGGCCGCGCGCTATTCAAGGCCTCAGCGATGCGAGCACGCGGTTCGTGCGGATTCGGGAGAAATTCTTTTTCGGGCTCGCGTCGTATCCGCAGGTCGCGGATCTGATTCGGCTCGGCAAATCGCGCGGCCGTGAATGGCGCGCGTGGAGTGGGAGTGTCAAGGAAGCGCTCGATCAGACCGGTCGGGCGATAAGCGAACTCGATCAGGTTTTGCTCGGCGCCTGGCAGGAACTTGCGGAGAGAGTTAGCGCGAGTTCGGTGTCGGTTCGGACCACCAACATCGGTCAGCAAATTTCGACCGCGAACGCAGAGACGGGAAAGGCGCGCTTGGGAACACCGGAGCAGAGCCGTGACCGGATGACTTGACTGGGGCTGCGCCTGGGTTTGGATGCGGCGCAAGTCAGTGTCGCCTCCACTTTGCCCGACGGCCAATCCAGTGCGTTCAACGTTACAGAGATAGAGGGATCCAAGATGGCAATACAGCGTAAACCGCAAATCAGGGCGGCGGCCGGTTCCCCAGATCCGCAGGCACCGACGACGGAGAGCAATCCTCCAGCTCCGACTGCCCCAACGCCGTCGGCGGCTTCTTCGCCTCCTGGGATGGCCCCGGCTGAATCCTCGACCACGCCGCCTCCTTTAGGGACGACTCCATCAGCAGCTACTGCATCGAGCGCGGCGGACGCGCTCGCTGCAAATGGTTCGTCGCGGATTTTGAGTGGACGCGATCGAGAGGCAACCATCATCTTTACTTTCTACCTCGATACCAGCGGCACTGGTGTTTTTAGCGCCAAAGAGGAGTTGAACCCAGCCGAGCTCGATCTGGACCTGGACCCTGGACCGCCGTTGCTAATTTTCGATCTCAGTAGCGAAACGTTAACGAGTTTGCTTGTGGGCTGGCCGACGAAGACCGAAGAAATGAAGCAACTCAAAGGTAGTTTCCCCGCTCCGGGAGGATTGGTGTGTGCCAAATTTCCCAGCACTACCCTTCACAAGAAGAGCAGTGGAACACCACTGCAGTTGCCCTACACGGATTACCTCTGGGAGGCGGCGCCCGGTTCCGTCACGCGGATACCTATCGGTCTGCGGCTGAGTCAAGCCTCCATTGAGGTGACGTCTTGCGCGTATTTCGCTGCGGACCACAACGATCCGGGAAAGGATGCAAGATCGAAAAGGCACAAGCCGTTACCCGACGTCACCGTCAAATTTTTTCGCGGTAACGATGCCGGACGCACCGAAACCTACGAGGTTACCACCGACGAATTCAGTAAAGTCATCACCGACATCTCTCCGGGAGCGTGGTCCTACGAGATTACCGGCCCCAAGGGCTATCAATTACGTCCTCCGCTGGCACGCACGGGAACCGCGGTCGTTACCGCGGCCTCGATCTATCCGTTGCATATCTGCTTTTTGCCCTCGCCCGCCATTGTGGCCGGTCAAATAAGATACGCGGACGGCGAAGAAAACATGAGTGGTCACGTTTTGCTGGAAGGAGTTAACTCGCAAGGTCTGCAAAAGCATAGGACCGAGGACTTGCAGAAAGATGGCTCCTATCGCTTCAAGGATGTTGAGCTAGGAACCTATCAGCTAAGAGTGCAGAAGCTCCTTGCCGGATCGACCCAAGTTTCAACCGACCTGTTCCTGATGCAAGCGCAGACTGTCACGGTGTCGCAGCCCGGCTTCCTCGCAGTCCCCGACATTCAAGTCAGGAAAGAAGTAATTGACGATATCGAGGTAGCTCTGACCGATGAAGGTGGGACGGCCCTAGCCGGCGAATGGGTGGAGCTCTGGGATCGGAACGGGAAAGTTAAGCTCGCGGAGGCGCTATCAGATGCCGCGGGCAACGTAAGATTCAGCCCTGGGATGCGTGGGCTCTACTATCTGAAGCTGAGGAACGGTGAAGGACCGCTTCAAGCGGTGGAGGTTCAGGCGCGATGACCAAGAAAGTTAACCTGGTAAGGAGCTACAAGGGATTTGCGGTTCTGAACGGCAAGTCTACCGGTGCCGTGAATTCTCGGTCCCCAAATGTCGACCTGACGGCTTATCCGATACTCACCGAGGAGGTAGGTTACCCGCCTTCGCCGCTCGCGACGCCGTCCAGCGGCATTCCCGCTACGTCATCGGGCGGGACTGGCGCTTCGATCGGAGCCATCGCGACCAAAGCCTTGAATGACGTGCTGGGTTGGAAATTCAAGACCGATGATCCGACCGGCTTCGTAGGAGCGCTCAAGCAGTCCTTCTCGCTTTCGCTGGTCGAGGGCCATGTCGAGTCTACATGGACGCCGCGCACCTATGCCGTCTCGACCGATCTGGCGGGAGGGGTGACGGGCGCGCAGGCCGCGATTTACTCACGCGCGAAGGACGCGCTCGATCAGTCCTTGCCGTTGCTTGACGGACTGTACGCCTTGAATCCTACTGCGGATCCGGAAGTGGTTTCCGCCTTGCGCGAGATATTACGCAGTGAAATGACGGAGCTGGTCGGAGAACTCGGGCTGCTCGGCGGTCCTCGGGTGTCGAGAGTAAACCAGTATTTCAATTTTCTCCTGGGCTGGGCCGCGCCGAGCATTGGACCGACCGATCCCGATCAAATTACTGGAACGCTCGCACAGTTGCGCAATGAACTCGGGGTGTGGTCGTTTGGGAGCGCTTCCAGCGGTGGACTCGGGAACAATCCCTGGGTCAACACCATCGAGGACGAACAAGACGTCACCAACTACCGGATCCTATCGGACTATTTAACTTCCATCGCTATCACCTGGTCCAACAACTATGCGTTCTTCCTGAGAGATAAAATTGGTGCTGGTGCTATGCCGCTACAAGCCTTTCTGGGTACTCAATTAGTGCTGATCTCGCGTCAACTGTCAGTGGTGAATGAAGCGGTTAACGAAGTACGCTTCGCCATGGACTCCGTGTTCCTGGGCCCGGCCGAGCGAGAAACCCTGCTGATCCAATTCTCAACGGTGGCCGCCGGCGGTCCCCCTTCGATGTTTGTAGAAGAGTTTTTGCGCTGGATCGAGTCATTCAGCACGGTTGAAGGAGTGACCTTGATTCAAAAGGCCGGCAAGCTGGGCATTGGACGCGGCTTCATTGATATCGTCACCAATCTTCAGGCGCTCGCGAGCCAGGCGGCAATTCCGGTTAATTCGACCACGGTGCCGCCTGGATATCTGACTCCGCGCGTACAGCTTGCGTGGCAAAATCTTTCGAGTCAGTTGACCGAGCTCCTGACGCTATCGCAGCCTGTCAGCCTGGTCCATATCCCGCCCGAGGTACACTAGAGGTCTGCGATCGGAGCCTAAGAGACCGACATTTGGAGGCCGGCAACAATGGCAACTGAAAAAGATTACCAAAGCTTATACGACCGCATTGCTGCGTTGCGCGAGCAGGTAACGAGCCGTCTAGCTCCCGATCTGATCTCCAACCCCCAGCTGGCGGATGCTCTGACCAAGCAGATCGACGATATGCTTGCAGGGGTGGTTGCGGCCGAGGACAAGACGCCGCTTCCGCCGGACAAAGGCCTGTCGGCGCTGGCCGGGGTAGGTCCTGATGCGGCAGCTGAATTCGGCACCGCACGGATTCCTCCCGGAGTCATAGCTTACGACGACACCATCACATCAGAGCGCATTATCGCCGTCGGGGATATGTACTACCTGTGGCAGCACGAAAAGATTGGCGTCTTCCGGGTAGTACAAAAGCTCCAGGAGTTATTCCGCGCGGGCGCGGTGCGACTGTCGGGCGGCGCGGGCGCCTTTGCTCTCTATCAGTTCGATCGACGCCAGGTACTCCGCTATACGCATCGTGACAGGATCGCCGCCTATCGGAGGCTGTTCGGCTATGGCGGTGGCGCGGCGCCGGCCGGCGCGCGCCCCAACACCGACTATCACAACCTCTTCAGTCATTTCATTCAGCAAGTCACCTTGTTCTGGCGTGATAAGCGCATCTCCGATGTGATCCGCGAGCGCGCCTATGATCCAAGCTTTGGTTCGATTGCAATCGTGCGCCGTGCGGGCCTTGACCTGCGCAACAACCTGAAGTGGTTATCTTTCGGCGACATCAATGTCCTCCGGGTTGAGGTGATGCAGCTGCTGGAAGAGGCCTTCAAGATTCTCGACGCCGAGGACGTCAAACGGCTTTTCGGGGCAGACAATGCCTGGGACGTAGTCGAAGAGGTGCTCATCCGATACTACAAGGAGCGTCTGGTCACCTCACCTCGGCAACGCATGGGAGTTACCGGCCGTGAGGTACTTCGATGGCTTGCGCAGCCCCATATTCTGCAAACGACGCGGGCACAGTTCGAGACCCTATTGCTGGAAATTGCCGAGCAGGCGGAAGAATGGCTCACTAGCGCGCAGGCCATGCAAGTCGCCGGGCGCACCTACACCAACCGGGTTTTGCCGTGGACCAGGACGACGCCTCCCTCTATCGCCGCGAATGGGCGTCGACCGGTAACTCCGGCGCAGCGAGCGGCCTCGATGCGATGAGAGTTCCGACGCGCGCGCGACTTCTTCTCCGCTGATTGAGCGAGGAGTCGTGCGCGCCAAGGAAGCTGATGAAGCCGGCGAAGGCGATAGCTGTTGCGCGGGCATCCAGGCCTCGATTTCTGCGCGATCTGGCGGAATTTTTACGATTTCCATCGGTTAGCAGCCGGCCTGAGAATCGCGAAGACGTTCGGCGGTGTGCTGAATGGCTTGCGGAACAACTACATGAGATTGGGATTCAGGATGTAGCAGTCATCCAGACCGCCGGTCATCCCATTGTCTATGCCCAATGGCTTCGTGCACGGGGAGCCCCGACGTTATTGATCTATGGTCACTATGACGTGCAACCAGCGGGCGACCCTTCCAGGTGGCAAAGTCCGCCTTTCCGACCTACCTTGCGCGCCGGCGCAATCTTCGGGCGCGGGGCCTCGGACGACAAAGGCCAGCTGCTCATTCACGTCAAGGCGTTGCAATCATATTTCGAAGCCGATCAAGCAACCCCGGTTAACATAAAATGCCTATTCGAAGGTGAAGAGGAAATCGGAAGTACGAATCTTCCGGCCTTCATCGATCGCAATCGCGACATGCTGGCCGCGGATCTAGCTCTAATGTCTGACACTCAGATGCTCGCGCATCGTCCTGCGATTGTGTACTCGCTCCGCGGGCTCCTCAATCTGGAAATGGAAGCCGGCGGCGGGGTTAGAGAAATACATTCCGGATTGTTCGGGGGCGCGGTCCGCAATCCAATCCAGACTCTAAGTCAGATCATCGCGAAGTTGCAGACCTCCGAAGGACGAATCGCCATTCCGGGATTTTACGACTCCGTGCGCCTCCCCAGCGCGGATGAGCGCCGGCGGATGAGGCAGGTCGGGCCTACCGAGGACCGGATCTTGCGCGACGCGGGAAGGCTCGCCGGATGGGGTGAGCATGGTTTTTCGCTGTACGAGCGGGTCACGATTCGCCCCTCCTTGTCGGTGACCGGAATCTCAGGTGGCTACTCGGGCTCCGGGGTGAAATCCATAATTCCCGAAAAGGCTCGCGCCAAATTGAGCTTTCGTCTGGTCCCAAATCAGATCCCCGAAGAGGTGGAACGTCAGCTCCGGTCGTATCTGAGAGATCTCGCGCCACCTGGCGCCGGTTTGAAAATTCGCGTCCACGCCAGAGCGAAGCCGGTGGTTATCGATCGATCGCATCCGGCTATGAAGGCTGCTTCGATGGGATATCAAAGGGTTTTCGGGGCGAGGCCCGCGCTGATCCGCAGCGGCGGATCGATTCCGGTTGTGCAACTGTTCAAGGAAAAGCTAGGCATCTCCACTATCCTGATGGGCTTCGGGGCGCCCGATGACCGACGCCATGGACCAGGCGAGAAGCTCGACCTGCGCAACTACTACCAAGGCATCGAAGCGTCGATTTGGTTTATGGCCTTGCTCAGTCGTCTCCCCGGTCTTCAGCCCGCGTTGGTCGATGCCCGAGCAGGAGTCTCAGCGTGATAATCGATGCGCATTGTCACGCCGGACGCGGCGACATTCTTACCGCGCCCTGGAACAGCAACGCTCCACTGGACAAATACCTCCGGCGCGCGCGGCGTGCGAGAATCGATCGGACGGTTCTGGTGCCTGCTTTTCACAGCGACTATTCCGTCGCCAACGCCGCCTTGGGACGAATCGTCGCGCGCGACCCGGAGAGACTAATGGGATTTGCATTTGTTCATCCGAAGCGAGACGCCGGCCGTATATTCGCGATGATTTCGCACGCGGTGCGCCGATGGAACTTTCGTGGAATCAAGGTTCATGGCATGGACGGAATGCCGACCCGAGAGATTTGCGAAGTGGCGCAGCGATTCGCGATTCCAATTTTGGTTGACGTGGTAGGCCGCGCGCACGTCATTGACATGTTTGCCGAGGAGTATCCGCAGGTCGATTTTATTATTCCGCACCTGGGAACCTTCGCCGATGACTGGCGGGTATACCGGCAAGTCATAGACCGGATGTCACGTTACCCGAATGTATATGCGGACACCTCGGGGGTCAGACAGTTCGACCTATTGCTTGAAGCCGTTCAGCGGGCTGGGGCCTCCAAAGTGATCTTCGGGTCTGACGGGCCATGGCTCCATCCCGGACTCGAATTGTATAAGGTTCGGTTAATGGGCCTGCCCGCATCGGATGAGCATTTAGTCCTGGCCGGTAACATTCTGCGGCTGATGCGCAAGCGGAAAAAGATGGAAGATCGAACGTTGGCGGCATCGGAAATGTCATGGCAGAGACAATTGCGAGCGGGAGGTTGAGGTTGTAACTCCACCAAAAATTGACGGCTAGCAGAAATTCCACAGGGTCGGATAGACTCGCTTACTCGCGAACTAGCCTGGAGGACCACAACTATGGCCTTGCTACCCTACCTCGACGAAAAGGACGCTGCGCCGGAAGTTCTCAAAATTCTCAAATCCGGAGCAATCGTGCTCAACGTGCAAAGGATGACCGCCAATGCCCAGAGCATATTCCTTCAGCGCAGCCGTTTGAGTAATGCGCTGTTCACGCAGATTAAAATTGATCCAAGACTGCGCGAAATCGCGATCCTGCGCACCGCAAAAGATTGCAAGTCAGTCTACGAGTGGACTCAGCATGTGCCCGCCGCCAAGCACGTCGGGGTCAGCGAGGAACAGATAGCGGCGATCGAGAATTGGCAGACCGCCAAATGCTTTAGCGACCTTGAGCGGCTGGTGCTGCAATTCACTGACGAGGTGAACGCCAACGTGAAGGCGAGCCGGGTCACCCTCGAAGCCCTCAAGCAGCATCTTAGTCCGGGAGAGATAATCGAGTTGCTGATCATCATCGGTCACTGGCGCCAGACCGCCAGTATCCTCGAGACGACCGAAGTGGAGCTCGAGGACTTCGCCGGCAAAGTCGATATCCTCGAGAACATAGCGCCGCGAAAATAGTCCTACAAAAGGGCGCGGCGCATGTCCGCCAGCACGGCTGCGAGGTAGGTCGTGAAGCGGGCCGCGACCGCGCCATCGATCACGCGATGATCGTAGGAGAGCGACAGCGGCAGCATCAGTCGCGGCACGAAGGCGCCCTCGCGCCAGACCGGACGCGTCGCCAGCTTCGATATTCCGAGGATCGCCACTTCGGGTGCGTTGATGATCGGGGTGAATGCGGTGCCGCCGATTCCGCCGAGGCTCGATACCGTGAAGCATCCGCCCTGAATGTCGCCCATCTTGAGTTTGCCGTCGCGAGCCGCATTGGCGAGCGCCGCAGTTTCGCGCGCGATCTGCGTTACGCCTTTCTTGTCCACGTCGCGAATGACGGGCACCACCAGCCCCTCGGGCGTGTCGGCCGCAAATCCGAGGTGGAAGTATTTCTTGAGAACCAATTCATCGCCATCGAGCGATGCGTTGAAGTCGGGAAATTCCGTCAGCGCCGCCACCAAGGCTTTGAGCACGAAGGCAAGAATCGTTACCCGCAGGCCATCCTTCGCCGCGCGATTGATTTCATTGCGGAACGCTTCGAGGTCGGTGACATCAGCCTCATCGAATTGGGTGACGTGCGGAATCATCACCCAGTTGCGCGCCAGGTTGGTTTTGGAGAGACGCCGGATTCGCGATAGCGGTTTGCGCTCTATTTCACCGAAGCGCGCGAAATCTATTTTGGGCCACGCGGCCAGCTCGAAGGGTGCCGATGCGCCGGGTTGCCGCTCCTGCGCCATCGCGGATTTGACAAAAGCTTGCACGTCGCCCCGGAAGATTCGCCCGTTCAATCCCGTGCCCTGGATCTTGGCGAGATCGACGCCGAGCTCGCGGGCGAACTTCCGCACCGCCGGACTGGCGTGCGGCTTGCGCGCGGAGGCTTGAGCCTCGCTGCCAACGTCGAGCGGGATTACGTTGGCCGATGCGGCCGGCTTGGGACGTTCCGCGGAGGGCGCCGGGCTGGCAGCCCTCGGAGGTACGCTCTCCAGTTTCGGCGGGCCGCCTGGTGCTTTCGGCGGAGCCGCCGCGGGTTTGGCAGGCTCCGTAGTCTCAGTGGAGTTCGAAGTCTCGTCGGTCGTCTCCACCACGATGATCGGCGAGCCTTCCGAGACACGATCGCCGACCTTAACCTTGAGTTCCTTCACCACGCCGGTCTCAGTGGCCGGCACTTCCATCGAGGCTTTGTCGGATTCGATGGTGATGAGCGAATCGTCGACCTTCACCTTGTCACCCGGCTTGACCATCACCTCGATGACTTCGACATTTTCGAAGTCGCCGATATCGGGAAGTTTGATGCTGACCAGCGCTCCCATCACATCACACCGTCGCAGGATTGGGTTTTTCAGGATCGATATCGAACTTCTTGATCGCCTCCGCCACCCGCGAGGTCGGGATCTGCTCGTCGTCGGCGAGGCTCTTCAGCGCCGCGAGCGCGATGTAGTAACGATCGACCTCAAAGAAGTTGCGCAGCCGCTCCCGATAGTCGCTGCGCCCGAAGCCGTCCGTGCCTAGCACGCGATAGCGACGCGGCACGTACGGGCGGATTTGATCGGCGAAGGTCCGCATGTAGTCGCTTGCGGCGATGACCGGGCCCGGCCGATCGGCGAGGCATTCGTCGACGTAGCTGCGGCGCTGCTTGCTGGTCGGATGCAGCATGTTCCAGCGCTCGACCTCGATGCCCTCGCGGCGCAGCTCGGTGAAGCTGGGCGCGCTCCAGACATCGGCGGAAACTCCGAGTTCGTTACGCAACAGCTCCGCCCCAGCGATCACTTCGCGCAGGATGGTGCCTGAACCGAGCAGTTGGACGCGCGGCGCTTTCCCGTCGGTGCCATCCTGCAGGAGATACATGCCCTTCAGGATGCCATCCTCCGCGCCCGCGGGCATCGCGGGCTGAACATAGTTTTCGTTCATCAACGTAATGTAGAAGAAAACGTCTTCCTGTTCCTTGAACATCCGCCGCAAGCCATCGTGGATGATGACTGCAAGTTCGTAGGCATAGGTCGGGTCGTAGGAAACGCAGTTGGGAATTGTCGATGACAGTATGTGGCTCTGGCCGTCGGCATGCTGCAGTCCTTCGCCGTTGAGGGTGGTGCGTCCGGCAGTCCCACCCAGCAGGAAACCGCGACATCGCGTATCGCCGGCGGCCCACGCGAGATCGCCGATGCGTTGAAAGCCGAACATCGAGTAGAAGATGTAAAACGGGATCGTCGGCAGGTTGTGGGTGCTGTAGGAGCTCGAGGCCGCGATCCACGACGACATGGCGCCGGCCTCGCAAATGCCTTCCTGTAGGATTTGTCCTTTTTGATGCTCGCGATAGAACATCAACTGACCGGAATCTTCGGGCTTATAGAGCTGGCCGACCTGCGAGAAGATTCCCAACTGACGAAACATCCCTTCCATTCCGAAGGTACGCGATTCGTCGGGGACAATCGGCACGATGCGCGCGCCGAGATTCTTGTCGCGCAGCAGCTCGGAGAGAATCCGCACGAATGCCATCGTGGTGGAGACCTCGCGATCCTCACTGCCTTTGAGCTGCGCCTCGAAGGTCGACAGGGGCGGCACTTCGAGCGATTCCGACTTGCGCCGGCGCTGCGGCAAGCTCCCGTGGAGTGCGGCGCGCCGCTCGCGCAGATATTTCATCTCGATGCTGTCTTCGGCCGGCCGATAGAACGGCACCTCGGCGATCTGATCGTCTTCGATCGGAATCTTGAAGCGGTCGCGAAATGCCTTAAGCTCGTCGACCCCCATCTTCTTCTGCTGATGGGTGATGTTCATGCCTTCTCCGGCCGCGCCCATCCCATAGCCCTTGATAGTCTTGGCGAGGATCACGGTCGGCTCGCCGGTATGGTGGACCGCTTCATGATAGGCCGAATAGACCTTGATCGGATCGTGGCCGCCGCGCCGGAGCTGCCACACCTCCTCATCGGTCATGTTGGCGATCAATTCCAGCAGCTCAGGATATTTTGCGAAGAATTCCTTGCGCACGTATGCGCCATCGCGCGCCTTGAAGGCCTGATACTCACCGTCGACCGCTTCCTCCATGCGCTTGCGCAGGAACCCAAGCTTGTCGCGCTCGAGCAGCGGATCCCAGTTGCTCCCCCAAATCACTTTGATGACATTCCATCCGGCGCCGCGGAAGCTGGCTTCGAGCTCCTGGATGATTTTGCCGTTGCCGCGCACCGGGCCATCGAGCCGCTGCAAGTTGCAGTTAACTACAAAAATCAGGTTGTCGAGCTTCTCGCGCGCGGCGAGGGAAATGGCGCCGAGCGACTCGGGCTCGTCCATCTCTCCGTCGCCCATGAACGCCCACACCTTGCGATCCTCCATCGCGGCGAGCCCGCGCCCTTCGAGGTATTTCATGAAGCGGGCCTGGTAGATTGCCATGATCGGGCCGAGCCCCATCGAGACCGTGGGAAATTGCCAAAAATCCGGCATCAGCCATGGATGTGGATACGACGACAGTCCCTTGCCATCGACTTCCTGGCGAAAGTGCAGCAGTTGATCTTCGCTGATACGGCCTTCGACGAAGGCGCGCGCATAGATGCCCGGCGACGAATGGCCCTGAATGTAGACAATGTCGCCCGCGTGTTCCGCGGTCGGCGCGCGCCAGAAGTGGCCGAAGCCGATGTCGTAGAGGGTCGCAGCCGATTGAAAGCTCGCGATATGCCCGCCCAGCGAATGCGACTCCTTGTTGGCCTTGACCACCGTGGCGAGCGCATTCCAGCGGATGATGGAACTGATGCGGCGCTCGATCTCGCGATCACCGGGATAATGTGGCTGACGATCGAGCGGGATAGTGTTCACATAGGGCGTGTTGGCGTTGTATGGGAGATAAGATCCGCGCGACCGCGCCTTGGTGAGCAGGTTTTCGATCAGAAAGTGGGCGCGATCGACGCCCTCGGCATCGATCACCGCCTCCAGGGCGTCGAGCCATTCGCTGGTCTCTTCGGAATCGATGTCTCGGGAAAGTTCCGTCGCGACTTTCGAATTGGACATATTCTCTGCCATTGGACTTCGCACCTGATCTCCAGTCTATGATCGAAAATAGCCTTGCAGACAGACTGTGGCTACCGAACGCGATAGCCTCAATGAACAAGGCAAAGCACCGATGAGACATGTGAGGAGGTTACGATGAAGCGCGATGCAATGGGATTGCAGATCTCAAATGCCTCCGAGCGTGCGATCTCGGCAATCGATCGCTTCGCGTATGACCTGGTGAGCCTGGGAGGCGATCCGAGCGCGGTTCGAGCGGCGGCCAGGGCCGAGCCCGATTGCGCGATGCTTCAGGCCTGCACGGCCGCGCTCTTTGCCTCCGCGCAATCCACTGCCGAAGCCGAAAAAGCGCGCCCGTTGCTCGCGCGCGCCAGGCAGCATCTGAGCAGTCTTACCGAGCGGGAACGCCTGTTCATCGATGCGGTCGCCGCCGGGTGCGATGGCGATTTCGCGCGGGCGCTGACGCTCTATGAGACCATCGCCGAGAGCTGGCCGACCGATATCGTGGCGGCCAAGCTTGCCGAGTTCCATTTCTTCCAGACCGGCGAGGCCGAGCGCCAGTTGCGGTTCATGGGGAGTATCGAGGAGCCAAATCGCGACCAGCCTCACGTGCTGGCAATGTATGCCTTTGCGATGGAACTGAACGGCATGCGAATCCAGGCCGAGGACGTTGCCAGGCGGGCGCTCTCGATAGATCCAAATACCATGTGGGCGCAGCATTGCCTGGCGCATGTCTACTCAGGCGATTTCAGGGTCGATGAAGGCATCACTGCGATGGAGCATTTTGCGCCAAGCTGGGAAGCCTTCGGACGCTACATTCAGGCGCACAACTGGTTCCATCTGGGCGCGTTGTATCTCGCCAATCTGGACTATGATGGCGCGCGCGATGGATATCGTCGCCACATCTGGGGATTCACGCCGGATCTCGTCGTCGAGCAGACCGATGCGATCCTGCTCCTGTGGTACCTGGAGTTGGCAGGCGCGAGCGTCGAAGCGGCCGCATGGAAGGCGATCGCACCGCATGTCAAACGCGCCGCCTTCGAGCATCTCTTCCCGTTCCTCAACGCCATCACGATTTATGCACTGGGACGCGCGGGCGAGCATCAATTGGCTCATGATGCAGTCGCGCAACTCGAGCACTTCGCGCGCGCACAAAGCGGCGCCGCTTCGCGAGTATGGCTGAAGGTTGGCCTCCCGCAGGCGCAAGCCTGCCTCGCGTTCGCGGAAGGTCACTGGGGTCAGGCGGCGCGGTTATTCGAGCCTATCCTGCCGGAGATCGCATGCGCAGGCGGTAGCGATGAGCAGCGCGGGGTTTTTTCGCAGTCCTATCTTATGAGCCTGATCAGGAGCGGAGAGTGCGCTGCCGCACGCAGCTTGCTGGATCGGGAGATCGGTGCGCGTGCGCCGATTCCGCTCGAGCAGCATTGGCTCGCCCAACTGTGACATCGCGTTGGTCCTAGGGGGGCGATACGACTGGCTTTGAAAGTCGCGAGTCACCGAAACTCGACGACTAATCGCCCCAGAAAGATTAACTAATCGTTGTGAACGCTCCTTTTAGTTGAAATACGCGAGGTAGTTTGCTAGCAGCTAGGCTACCAATGCGATGTGGGTGGATGTCACCGCGTTGGCCTGAAGCTTGACCTCTTTTGAGCGTCCCGTAGTTCGTTTACGCCATTCGTATCGCACATAGGGTGAGCCGGCTTGGCCTTGGGAAGGGCGCCGGTGTTCCAGTGATCGGGGAGGGACAGGTGAAGAACTTCGGACTTCGTGTGTCTTTAGGGCAGCTCGCTACCGCGGCGGTTTCAACGATCAAGGGTTTCTCTTCTGCACGTACCTCGATCAAGTTCCTCATCGGCATCATCGCGCTTATCCTGCCGATCGCCGTGGTCCTCCTGGTTTCCAACCTCAAGGCCAGTCCAACTGTGATCACGGTGGACTCGATTTCTGATGGCAGCAGCGCCGGCATTTGCACCCTGCGCGCCGCTATCGATAGCGCCAACAATCACACTCCCGACGGCGGAACCACCTGCGTCGCGGGCACCGGCGACGACCTGATCGATTTCAACCTCAGCGGCGATATCATGCTCGCCAGCACCCTCACGGTCACGAATACTTCCCCCAACTCGCTAACCATCGATGGGACCGGGCAAACCATCAGCATCGATGGCCAAACCTCCGTCCAACCGTTCTCCGTGAGCACCAGCGCAACCACCCTGAACCTGAACGACCTTACGATCACCAACGGCAAAGCGCTTGGCGGCGGAGGCGGTGTCGTGAACTCCGGAACGCTAACGGTCAATGACTGCACCTTCTCAAGCAACCACGCCAACGCTATCGGCGGAGCCATTAACAATAGCGGCACCCTGATCGTCAGCAACAGCACATTCAGCAGCAACTCCGCCACCGGTGCCCTCGGCGGCGGCGCCATCTACAACGCCGCGAGCGATGTATTGGGGGTGACCAACAGCACCTTCTCAGGCAATTCGGCAGACGACGGAGCCGCGATCATCAGCGACGGCATTGCGAGCATCACTAACAGCACCTTCGCGAGCAATACCGCGAGTTCAGGCGATGCGGTCACTCAGAGCGGCAGCGGTTCGGTAACGATTACCAATAGCATCCTGGGCACCAATAGCACCGGAAACTGCGGCGGGACCATTACCAATGGCGGATTCAATATTTCCAAGGATGGCACCTGCATCTTTGGTACGAGTACCGGCGCGAACGGCGACACCATCGGCGATAACATCGATCCGTTGCTTGAGGCACTCGCGAACTACGGCGGGCCGACCCAGACCATCGCCCTGATGATGACCAGCCCGGCGATCGCCGCAGTTCCCATCGACGGGTGCCCCCTCACCGATCAGCGCGGGTATCCCCGACCGGCCGCCGGCGAGCCTCAGAACGCATGCGATATCGGCGCGTTCGAGTTCTCACCGATCATCGTCAACACGCTCCTGGATGACACTACCAACGGTGACGGTAAATGCAGCCTGCCCAAGGCGATCAACAACGCTAACAGCGGCACCACCGACACGACTGACGGGGACTGCACCATCGGCACCGATATCGTCTTCAGCGTCAGCGGTGAGATCAGTATAAGCGGCGGCCCGCTACCCGCGATCACCGGTACCGTCGGGGTTGATGGGAGCGGACAAACAATCACCGTCAGCGGCGGCAATACGAACGGGCTCTTTGGGGTAAATCTGGGTGGAAGTTTGATGGTCAGTAACCTGACCATCGCCAACGGCACCACCAATGTCGGCGGAGCCATCGATAACAACGGTACCACGTCGGTTAACGATGTAACTTTCACCGGCAATTCGGCGGCCGAGGCGGGCGGCGCCATCTTCAATGACGGCACTTCGCTGACGATCTCCAACAGCACCTTCGCCAATAACACACAGACTGTCTCCGACGTCGCCAATGATGGTGGCGGCGCGATTTTCACCGAGGCCGGCGTGACCACCATCACCGGCAGTACTTTCTCCACCAATACCGCATCCAGCAATGGCGGCGCGATTTACGCCGACAACACCGTCTCGGTGACCGCGACCACCTTGAACGTCACCAACTCGACCTTCTCGCAAAACAGCGCCTCATTCTCAGGTGGTGCGGTGGTTACGTTCGGTTCCGCGACGGCTTCGATTAAGAACAGCACCATCGCCGGCAACTCGGCTTCCGGAGGCAGCTTCGGCGGCGGAGTCAATAACGCCTCGAGCGGAACCTTCACGGTAGAAAACTCGATCATCGCCAACAGCGTGGCCGGCAACGACTGCGCCGGGACCATCACCCACGTCGGTGCCTTCCCCAATATCGCCGACGACAACTCGTGCGGATTCCCCACCACTAACGGCGCGAACGGCACTGTGTTGGGAGACAATATCAACCCGCTGCTCGATCCCGCGGGTCTGAAGGACAATGGCGGCCCGACCTTCACCATCGGACTGCAAGCGAACAGCCCGGCGATCGATGCGATCTCGCTGCCCAATTGCCCTCCCACCGACCAGCGCGGGACCGTACGCCCGGATCGCGAGGATATCGGCAGCATCCATCCGGCTTGCGACGTAGGCGCATTCGAGTCAGGCAACGTACTTCCTACCAAGACGCCGACCGCAACACCGACTCCGACGGCAACCGGGCCGACCAATACCCCAACCTCGACCCCAACCCCGACCGGCACAGCAACCCCGACCGGCACACCGACTGCCACTGGGACTGGGACGCCGACTTCCACCCCGACCTCGACGCCGACGTCGACTCCAACCCAGACTTTCACGGGAGTTACGTCAACCCCGACCCCGACCCCGACCTCAACCTCGACCCCAACCGCGACGCCAACCCCCACGCCGGTACCGACGTCGTCGATCACGTATATCTCCAACGGAGGTTTGTTCGACACCAGTACCGCGGTAACGACCATAGCGGTATCAGCACCCCCAAGCATTTCGATTGGCGACGTGATGATCGCGGAGATCGCGGTTTACGACGGAACTGGGAAAAACGTTCCAACCGCACCGATGGGCTGGGGCTCGATACGAAACGACAGCGCCAACCCGGCCGGGAACCACATAACTTCCTGGCTCTTTTACAAGGTCGTCACCGGTAGCGACCTTTCAATCGCATTCTATGACTGGACGCTAACTACTCCGCAGTACGCTGCCGGTATCATTGGTGATTGGCGCGGGGCAAGTTCATCGCCGCTCGACCAGTCCTCCGGGGCGGCCGCCGGAGGTGGCGCCAATCCAATCGTGCTGGCAGCGCCCTCGTTGACTCCGTTCGCCAACGGCGAACTGCAAGTTTATTTCTATGGCACCCAAAATTTTGCCGCGCCGACTCTCACCGAGCCGCCGGCCATAAATGATCACTTCAACGTCATGTCGAGCAAAGAAGGATTCACGCTCGGATTCGGTGATCTTTCCGCGCCATTCGCTGGCCAGATGTCGCCGATCTATAACGCAAGCTCGAAATTCCCTGCGACCGGCACGCCGATGGGCTTCCCGGTCCTCACCGCGCAGGCCGTGCTGCTGATCCCGGCGGGAACTCCACCCACTTCGACGCCTACCGAAACTCCCGTCCTGCCTCCGACCAGGACGCCCACTCCGACGTCGACCCCAACCCCGACCATGACGCCGGTACCGTCTCCGACCGCCACCCCGGTGTCGTCGATCCAGTTCGTGAATACGGGTGGGTTGTTCGACTCCAGCAGTCCGGTAACTACGATTACAGTAGGCGTGCCGAGCGGAACTGTGGCGGGCGACCTCTTGATCGCGCAGATCCTGATCTACGATGGGACCGGGACCAACACCCCATCGATACCGGGAGGCTGGAGTTTCCTGAGACATGACTTCATCAGCAATGGCGGCAACCAGCTGTCCTCCTGGCTGTATTACAAGGTCGCTGCGAGCGAACCCGGTTCGTACAACTGGAGCATCTCGCAGCAATATGCCGCAGGTGTGATGGGCGCATGGAGCGGGGTCGGAAGTCCGTTCCTCGATGGCAATTCCGGTGCAACCATCTCGGGTAATCCCGCCGTCGTCGCGGCGCCTTCGTTGACGCCGAGTCACAGCGGCGAAATGCAGGTCTACTTCTACGGTGCACAAAATCTGAAGGCTCCAAACCTCACTCAATCGAGCGCCATCGTTACACTCGAAACCTTCCCATCATCAAAGGAAGGCTTCACGCTGGCATTCGGTCAACTTGCCGCGCCGTTCCAGGGCAACGCTTCGCCGACCTATAACGCGACCGCGACCGGCAGCGGGCCAGTCGTGCTGAGCGCGCAGGCGGTGTTGCTGGTACCGTAAGGAAGGGCTCTACAACTTAACCACCGATACGGACGGCCCGAGGATACGAATTCCTCGGGCCGTCATCGTCTTCTTTCGAGCGCCACAGAATGAGAGACTTTTGTCGTCGCATCCGATGACAGCGCCTCGCTATCCAACCCGCTTTGAAAGCTCGGGATCGCTGCCGTGCTGAGATTGGCGGTCGCGTCGCTGGTCATTGTCGTCGTTCTGCTCGGACCCATTTTCGTCGAGGCAATCGAACGCAACGTCGAAGGGTTCTTCCTCGTCATCGGGATTTTGACCGCCTTGATGATGGGACAGTTCAACGCGGCGCTGGTTTGGGCCGCGATCAGCGAGCCGCTTGGATTTACGCTGGCAGTGCTGGTCTTTGGTGCCGGCTTTCGGCTTTTTAGAGACGATCTCGATCAACTATTTCGTCGTGCGGCCCAAATGCGACACCCAAGGCTGCTATGTTTCTGGCTGGCCGTTATCCTCGGTTTGCTGGCCGCATTCATAACGCCGGTGGTGGCGGCGCTGGTGTTTGTGGAAGCGATTTCGCTGCTTCGATGCGACCGGCGCGCGGAAATCGCGGCCACCGTATTCGCATGCTTCGCGATCGGCATCGGTGCGGGCTTAACGCCATTGGGAATGCCGGGTATCGCGGTCGTATTGCGATCTCTACACGTCGACTTCTGGTACCTAGCCGAACTCCTGGGCCCCTTCCTTATTGTAGGAATCATTCTCGCGGCGATTCCTACCCTGTTTTTGCCTTTCGACTCAGGCACGCCGCTCGAAGCTGCTCGGGAGAAAGATTCCTGGAGATTGGTGCTTTTGACTCGTCCCGGCAAAGTCTACGTGTTCATCGCCGGCCTGGTCGCGCTTTCCGATGGGCTGAGGCCTTTCGTCGATGCCTACATCCACCGCCTTCCTGAGGCACTGCTGTTCTGGATGAATACCATTTCCGCGGTGGTCAACAATTCGACTCTTGCGGCGTTAGAGATAGGACCCTCCTTGAGTAGGACTCAACAGCGGTCGGCATTACTCAGCTTGTTGGTTAGTGGAGGGGCGCTGGTCACCGGCAATATTCCAAATATCGTGGCCGCCAGCAGATTGGGAATCACCAGCCGGGAATGGGCGAGGTTCGGCTTGGGCGCCGCGGCGGTTTTGCTGATACTCTGCTTTGCGGTTTTGAGCGCGATGGCTTTTATCTAAACGCCTACAGCTCCAGTGCTCTTACGAAGGGGACTGGCAGCTTTCCAACTACGACGCCATTTGGTGGAGTTGGTGGACGCACCTGGACTCGAACCAGGGACCTCTTGCATGTGAGGCAAGCGCTCTAACCGGGCTGAGCTATGCGTCCACCGGAGGATGGATTATCGCGCCGAGCGGTTCCCTCCGCAAGTCATCCGGCAAATCGTCGCGGGCCGAAATGTTCATTTGACGGGGCCCAATGCAGTGTACGATCCTGTCGCCGATCAAGCGCACATCAGGAGGAATCGCGATGGGACGACTCAAGCAGGTGAGCAAGGCCGAGGCCTCGCCGGAAATCCAGGAACTCTACAAACAGTTTTTCGGCGACCGCGATCCGGTCGCGCAGCCCGGCACCGCGACCGGCACCCCGGGCGACTACTGGACCACCTTCGCGCTGGTGCCCGATTTGCTCTTCAACGCGCGCAACAGCCTGATGGCGTTGATGCAGCCGGGGCGCGTGTTGCCGGCACCTCTGCGCGAACTGGCGATCGTTCGCACCGGCATCGTCGGTGATTCGCGCTTCGAATATTCACAGCATCTCAAAGTCGCACGCATGGTCAAGGTTCCCGACGACAAGCTCAACGCGATCAAATCGTGGTCGACCAGCGACAAGTTCACCGCGCCGGAGCGCGCCGTGATGGCCGCCACCGACGAGTTGGTCGGCCGCAATTTAGTCGAGGATGAAACCTTCGCAGAGCTGAAGAAGCATCTCTCCGATCCGCAGATCATGGAGCTCTTCTATGTCATCGGGTTGTGGCGAATGCATGGGATGATCGTGCGCGCGCTGCATCTGGAATTCGACAACGACACCACCACGCGCATGAAAGAGGTGCCGGCGCCTCCGGCGAAGTAATCGCTCATCATTTGTCAACGTTCAACAGTCGGATGACTTCAGCACGGCCCCATTCGACTTCCGCGCGATGGCGATTGGCCATGGCGCGCAGGAAATCGTAAATCGGCCCTTCAGTGGGGGCGAGCGCCAGCGTTTCTTCGACTTTGCGCGCGGCCCACTCCTGGCCATGCGACATGAGGGCGAGGCGCTCGCGAATCGTTCCGAGCGCGGCGACCTTGGCGGCGAACGGTCCCACCGCTTGCGAGGGAATTCCGTCCTCCCCGCGAATCAGCTTCTCCAGCCCCTCGACGTTGCGTTGTTCCTGGTCGCGCTCGCCGAGGAGAAATTGCCGCAGCTCCTCCTGCTCGACATCGGGCGCGAGATGCTCAAGCGCAACGACGCCCGCTCGCTCGGATTCGAGCAGCAGGTTGAGCATTTGTTCCAACGCCTTGTCCACGGGCCGAATCTAGTCAGTGCTATCGACAGGAGCAAGGCCAGCCACTCAACAGGTTGATCAGTCCACTGCCTGGCGTTCGTCGGCGTACTCCGGCTCGACCAGCTTGAGCTGCGGCCGTTTGCGCAAAACCGAGCGACCCCACCATGTTTCGAGGTCATCGAACAGCGAGTATGCGACGGGCGTGATGAGCAGCGTGATGACGAGGCATAGCGTCTGTCCGCCGATGACGACAATCGCGATGCCGCGCTGTTCGCCCGAGCCCGCGCCGCGTCCGAACGCGACCGGAATCATGCCCGCGACGAGTGCCGCGGTGGTCATCAGGATTGGACGCAACCGTTCGCGATTGGCCTGCAGGATCGCCTTGCGACGTTCCATCCCCTGGTTGCGTAGGTTGATGGTCTGATCGACCTGGAGAATGGAATTCTTTTTGACGATTCCAAAGAGCAGCAGGATGCCGAGGATCGAGAACATCGACATCTGCTGATTGAAGAACATCAACGAGACCAGCGCGAACGGCACCGCCAGCGGCAACGACAACATGATCGTAATCGGATGGGTGAAGCTTTCAAACTGCGCCGCCAGCACCATGTACATAAAAATGATGGACAGCCCGAACGCGATCACGAAGCCGCCGACCATCTCGCCGAACATCTTGCTTTGCCCACCCAGCGCGGTGGTGTAGCCGGGCGGAACGTCGACCTTCCTGGCATTGTCGGTCACGGTTTTGATGATGGCGTTCATCTGCGCGCCGGGCGCGAGGTTGAACACCAACCCAATCTGACGCTGACGCGATTGCCGATCGATCTCAACCGGGCCGGTTCCGCTCACCAGCGATGCGACGTTATCGAGGCGGACTTGCCCCACTGTAGTTGACGGTATTGTTAGACTGGAAACGACGCCCGGGTCATTGCGATCCTTGTCATTGAGCTGAAGGCGCACATCGTAGGTATCCTGACCCTCGCGGAAGCGCGTGACGACGTCGCCCTGCACCATGGTGCGGATGGTCGCCGCAATATCCGATACCGACACGCCGAGGTCAGCCGCCTTTTGCCGATCGATCTGCACCTGGAGTTCCGGCAGTCCCGCTTCGTAGGTGGAATCGATATCGAGGACGCCCGGCACATTTGTCATCTTCGAGCGCAACTGCGCGATGATGCCTTGCAGCTTCTCAAGATCCGGGCCGCGCACATCATACTCGACGTCGGCTTCGCGAAAGCCGCCCTGCTCCCATGGCTTGATGTCGTCCACGCTGACCCGCATCGCGGGGAAACCCGCCACCATTTTGCGCGCGTCGGCCATCACCTGTTGTTGCGAGCGCTTGCGCTTATTGACCGGCGTGAGCTTTGCGACGATTTGCGCGATTGTCACATTGCCCGCGCCAGTGGTGTCGCCGACGGTGGTGAACATATGCGTAACTTCGGGGATGACGAGGATCTTCGCCTCCATTTCGCGGACCACCGCGTCGGTATGCTCGAGCGAATAGCCCGGCGGCGTGCGCAGGTTGATGGCGAATTCGCTGGAGTCCTCGGCCGGCATGAAGTTGGCCCCGACGATTTTCGCCAGCACCGGAATCATCACCACCAGCGCGCCTGCGATCGAGACGATCACCCATCGATGGTCGAGCGACCAGTTCAGCGCCCGCTCATAGACGCGCTCGATCGCGCTGAAGAACCATGAATCGCGTGAGGTTCGTTCTCCTTTCGTATGCTTCAGGAAGCGCGAGCACAGCATCGGAGTCAGCGTGAACGCAACCAGCAGCGACACCATGATCGAGAACGCCATCGTCAGGCCGAAGGTGTTGAGGAAGCGCCCGGTGACGCTATGGATGAACGCGACCGGCACAAAGATGACCACCAGCGAGAGCGTCGTCGCGCTGACCGCGAGCCCGACCTCGGCAGTTGCGGCTTTCGCCGCAGCCATCGGCGTCATCCCCTTTTCTTCGATGAAGCGGAAAATGTTCTCCAGCACCACGATCGCGTCATCGATGACGATCCCGACTGCCAGCGTCAGGGCCAGCAACGAAAGCGTGTTGAGCGTGAACCCCATCCACAACAGCAGGGTGTAGGTCGAGACGATCGAAACCGGAATCGCGACCGCCGCAATCAGCGTCGAGCGCAGGGAGCCAAGGAAGAAGAACACCACGATCGCGGCGCAGATGCCTCCCAGCACCAGATGCTCCTGCACGGTATGGACCGACTCGCGGATGTACTCCGAAGAATCGCGCGACGCGATCACATCGACGCCGGGTGGCAGCGCATTTTTCAGCTCCTGCAGGCGCTCGAAAATGTTGTCGACCACTTCGATAGTGTTGGTGCCGGACTGCTTGCGAATAACCAGTGAAACCGCGTTCTTGCCGTCCCATCGCGACAGCGAGCGCGGCTCCTTGATGCCGTCCTCGACCTTCGCGATGTCGCCGATCATGACCGGCTTGTCGTTCTGCTCGCTCACCACGATCTTGTTGAAGTCGGCCACCTCGGTGATGCGCCCCAGAGTTCGCAGCACCTGTTCCGACAGGCCCTGCTTCATGTGGCCGCCGGGAAATTCGACGTTTTGGCGCGCGAGAGCGGAAGAGACCTGCTCCACCGAAAGCCCGGTCGCGCGTAGCCGGTCCGCATCGAGGAGCACATGCACCTCGCGCTCGCGGCCGCCGACTATTTCAATCGAGCCGACCCCATCGACCGATTCCAGCGGTTCCTTGAGCATGCGCCGGCCAATCTCGGTCAGCTCCTTCATCGACTGGTAGCCGGTGATGGTGAAGGTCAGGATCGGCAGCGAATCCATGTCCCATTTGCCGACCAGCGGCGGCTTGGTGCCGTCAGGAAGCTGATCGAGCACGGTGGAAATCTTGTCGCGAACGTCCTGCACCCCGGCATTTACGTCGCGATCCAGTTTGAACTGGACCATGATCCGCGACATGCCTTCCTGGGTGACCGACCGCAATTCATCGATGCCGGTAACGGTGTTGATGGCTTCTTCGAGTGGCTTGGTGACACGGGCCTCGGTTTCTTCCGGGGCAGCGCCGGGCAAATAGGTCTGCACCATCACCATCGGCATATCGACCTTGGGATAAAGGTCGACACCGAGGCGCTTGTAGGAAAACCAGCCGAGCACCACCAGCACGCCCACGAACATGGTGGCGAACACGGGGCGGCGCACGCATAGATCTGCGAGGATCACGACTGCTCCTTTGCCACTACCAGGGTCCCATCGGCAAGCCGATCGACGTCGCTGACGACGACCTTCTCGCCCGGCTTGAGCCCGCTGATGATTTCGATTTGGTCGCCTTCGAGGCTTCCGGTGCTGACTTCGCGCGAGCGCACCGCGCCATCCTTGAACACGAACACCCGCGCCACACCCGCGTAGCGCAGGATCGCGGAGTTGGGAATGAACAGCGCGCGATCGTGACCGAGATTCATCGTCACATGCGCGAAGTAGCCGGGCTTCAGCATCCCATCGGCATTCGGCACCTCGGCCTCGATGAGCAGGGTGCGGCTGTTTTCATCGAGCGCCGGAGCGATCCTGGTCACCGCGCCGTGAAAAGTGAGGTCCGGACGCGCATCGATCGTCAGATCGATCGGCAGCCCGACCTTGGCCATCGGCACGAAGCGCTCGGGAATCGGCGCGCGCAACTTGATCGGGTCGGTGGCGATCAATTCGTAAAGCGGCATTCCCTCGCCGACGTGCTCGCCGAGCGAGACCATCCGCTTCTGAACCGAGCCGGCAAACGGTGCGCGAATGTAGGTATCGTTCAGCTTCTTGTTTGCGATCCCGACCATCTTCTCGGCCGCGTCCGCGTCGGCCTGCGCAATCCGCATTTCGGAAGACGACTCGTCATACTGCTGGGCGGAAACCAGATGCTGCTTGTTAAGCTCCTTCATCCGATGGAAGTTGGCCTGCGCATTCACCGCCCGCGCCTGGGCCTGCTCGAATTGCGCCTGCGCGGAATCCAGCCGCAGTTGGTATTCGCGAGGATCGATGCGCGCGAGCACCTGCCCCTCCGTCACCCGATCGCCCATATCCGCGAAGACCTGGGCGAGCGCGCCCGCAACTTCGGAAGCAAGCACCGCTTTTTCCTTGGGAAAGAGCGCGCCTTGCGTCGTCGCGGTGCGCATCAGGTCCTGCTGATGCGCGGTCGCAATCGCGACCACCAGTCGATCGGCATCCGCGGGGGTCGAGGCCTTGGCGGGCGCGGGTCCATTGCAGGCGCTGGCGAGGAGCCCGGTCGCAACGGCAAACGCGATGATGATGCGATACTTCATTATTTGCCGCCCATCTCTCTCTCGCTTCTCTCCGGATGGGTTCCGCGCACGCCATACAAGAAGAGGTCCAGAATAGCTTCGACGTCGGTTTCGGGTGGGGTGTCGGTCAGTGACAGCAGGCGACGCCGCAGTGGGGCCGTCATCATTTCAGAAAGCGTCAGCGCCGTGAGCTGCGGATCCATCGCGCGAATTTGGCCCTGCTCGGCGGCGGCCTTGAGCACGTCGGCGAAATAGTCGACCCATTCGAGGTAGACACTGCGCAGCTCCTCGCCGCGCCGGTCGCCGGGCTCATAGCTGACGAAGCGCGAATCGAGGATGAGCGCCTTGAAGAAGTCCTGGTGATCTTTCTGGACGGTGAACATGCTCCGGATCAGGTTGGCGAGGCGCTCGATGGGCGAGCGGGTCAGGTCATCGAGGCGCCGAAGCTCGGCCGTCAGGTCGCGGATGCCTTCGACCACCGCCGAATGCAACAACGCCTCCTTGTTCGGGAAATACAGGTAGATGGTGCCCTTGGCGATGCGCGCTTCATCGGCAACGCGATCGATGGTAGTCCCCTCGAAGCCGAAACGACCGATAACCCGGCGCGCAGCTTCGAGGATTTCGCCGATGCGATAATTCTTTAAAACTTCTTCTTTGGTCACGACTGTTCGTTCAGTCAACTGAACGGAAGTTCAGTTTGGCATCGCCACCAAATTGAGGCAAGGGGGACAATCCGGCTTGGAGATGCATTAACCGGCGTGTTACAGGGAGGCATGGCGCGTGAAGATTTCTCCTTCGACAGTCCTGAGGCCCCCGGCAAAAACCCAATCAGAGTCGCATGTTATCGATGGCCCGCCCTCGGCAAGCCGGTCGGCGTCGTGCAGATCTCGCACGGCATGGGCGAGCACTCGCTGCGCTATGCGGACCTCGCCGCCTACCTCAATCAGGCAGGCTTCCATGTCTATGCCAACGATCATCGAGGCCACGGCCGCACCGCGACATCGAAAGAAGCGCTCGGCGATTTTGGGATCGGCGGATGGGATGCCGTCATCGAGGATATGGCGCGACTGACACGCATCGCTCGCGAGCGCGAGGGTGGCCTTCCGGTGGTCCTTCTGGGGCACAGCATGGGTTCATTCGCGACCCAGGCCTACCTCCTCGATCATAGCGACCTCATCGCGGCGGCGGTCCTCTCGGGATCCGCGGCAGTCGATAAGTTGCAGATCATCTCCTCGGGTGATGCGGACCTGACCGCTATCAATCGTGAGTTCGAGCCGGCGCGCACGCCCTTCGATTGGCTCAGCCGCGACCCCGCGCAAGTCGACAAATATATCGCAGACCCGCTATGCGGATTCGGCGTCATCGCGGCCTCAATGGCGACGATGGCCACGGCCTCGATGCACATCATCGATCCGGCGCAGCTCACCCGCATCCGCAAGGACCTGCCGATCTGGATCATGGCCGGCGACAAGGACCCGATTAACCACAACCTCGAATGGTTGCGGCCGCTGGCCGAGCGCTATCTCGTCGCGGGCATCAAAGATGTGACCGAGAAGTACTATCGCGACGGCCGCCATGAGATGTTCAACGAAACCAATCGCGCCGAGGTCTATCGCGACCTCCTCCAATGGTTGCGCCGAACCCTCAGTTAGCAGTTCGACGACGTTTCATGGAATTGGCAGACTTAGCGGCTTGAGCATCCGAACCATTTCGATAGCTATCCTGGCGATGACGCTGGCCTTGTCCACCACGCATCGCGTGTCGGCGCAGGAGCACGTGGAAAACGCGCATCATGATTTTCATGACGCCGCGCATTGGGCGAAGATTTTCGAATCCCCCGAGCGCATCAAATGGCAGCAGCCCGACGCGGTGGTGGAAGCCCTCAACCTCAAACCGGGCCAGACCATTGTCGATATAGGTGCTGGCACTGGCTTCTTCACCCGGCGCTTCGCCGGGGCGGTCGGCCCGAAGGGGCACGCGATCGGACTCGATATCGAGCCATCGATGGTGGCGTGGATGAAAGCCGACGCGAAGAAGTTGCATCTGAAGAATTATCAGGCGCGCCTGGTGAAGCCCGATGATCCGGCGCTCGCGCCACATTCAGTGGACGTGGTGTTCTTCTGCGACACGCTGCATCACATCACAAATCGCGCCGCTTACCTCCAGAAGCTCATCCCCGCGCTGAAGCCGGGCGGGCGCGTGGTTGATATCGATTTCAAGAAAGAAGCGCTCCCGGTCGGACCGCCGCCCGAGCAAAAGCTTTCACTCCCGCTTATCAATGCGGAATTCCACGACGCCGGCTTCAAGCTGATCGCCAAACATGACTTGCTGCCCTATCAGTATTTCCTGGAGTTCGCGCCCAAGTAGGGGTTGCCAGATGGCGCGTCGGCTTGCTTAATTAAACGAACGTTCAGGAGAACTTCGAGAGGAACCGAGAGTATGCATGACCTCGTAATCCGCAATGGAAAAATCGTCGATGGCACCGGCAAGCCCAGCTTCATCGGCGATGTCGCTATCGATAACGGCAAGATCACTTCAGTCGGCGGCAAGGCCGGCGCGGCGCGGCGCGAAATCGACGCGACCGGACTGCTGGTCACTCCCGGCTTCGTCGACATCCACACTCATTACGACGGGCAGGTCACCTGGGATCCGTATCTGACGCCGTCGAGCTGGCATGGCGTCACCACCCTGGTGATGGGCAACTGCGGCGTCGGCTTCGCGCCCGTCGCTCCCGGCAAGGAAGAATTCCTCATCGGCCTGATGGAAGGTGTCGAGGATATTCCCGGCACCGCGCTCGCCGAAGGCATCAAGTGGAATTGGGAAAGCTTTCCTGAGTACATGAACGCGGTCGAGAAGATGAAGCGCGCGGTCGACGTCGGCGTGCAGGTGCCGCATGGCTCGGTCCGCGCGTACGTGATGGGCGAGCGCGGCGCGCATAACGAGGCCGCGACTCCCGAGGATATCGAGAAGATGGCGGCGGTCGTCCGCGACGGCATCAAAGCCGGCGCGCTTGGCTTCACCACCTCACGCACCATGCTCCATCGCGCGAAGAACAAGGAGCTGGTGCCGGGAACTTTCGCGAGCGAGGACGAGCTGCTCGGAATCGGGCGCGCGCTCGGTCAGGCCGGTCACGGCGTTTTTGAAATGGCATCGGACATGGTCGGCCCCGACGCGACGATGGAGTGGATGGTCAAGCTGTCGGCGGAGACCGGGCTGCCGATCACCTTCGCGATGGCGCAGACCGACAAGGAGCCGAACTCGTATCGCAAGATGATGGCGCGAGTGAAGGAGCTGAACGCCAAGGGAGCGCATCTGGCGCCGCAAATCTCCGCGCGGCCGACCGGCTTGCTTATGGGCCTCGAGAGCTCGCTGCATCCGTTCATCACGCATCCGACGTATAAGACCATCGCGCATCTGCCGATCGATGAGCGCGTCGCAAAAATGCGCGAGCCCGCGATGCGTGCGCAAATCCTCTCCGAGGAGCCCAGCGTTCACGACAAGGCGACCCGCTTCATGGTCACCAACTTCACGAAATTTTTCCCGCTCGGCGATCCGCCCGACTACGAGCCGACGCGCGAATCGAGCGTGGCGGCGCGCGCCGAAAAAATGGGCGTCAGCGCGGCGGAGTTAACCTACGACTTGCTCCTTGAGCGCAATGGCCGCGAGCTGCTCTATATGCCGTTCGGCAACTACGCGGAATACAACCACAACGCGCTGCGCGAGATGCTGCTTGACGACGTGACCACTCTGGGACTTAGCGATGGCGGCGCGCATTGCGGACTCATCTGTGACGCCAGCATGCCCTCCTACATGTTGTCGCATTGGGTGCGGGATCGTAGCCGTGGCGAGAAGATGCCGGTCGAGACCGCGGTGCGTTTACAGACCAGCGATACCGCCAAGCTGTATGGCCTCGGCGATCGCGGCGTCCTCGCGCCGGGAATGAAGGCGGACCTGAACGTGATCGACCTCGATGCGCTCAAGCTCCATGCGCCGCAGATGGTGTTCGACCTTCCTGCCGGCGGCCGCCGCCTCATCCAGCGCGCCGAGGGCTACAAGTTTACCATCCTAAGTGGCGAAGTGACTTTCCAGGATGGCGTGCCGACCGAAGCGATGCCGGGCAAGCTGATCCGCGGCCCGCAGCAGGGACCACGCGCGCAGGCCTAGCTCCTTTCCTCGCGATTCTTACCGCAGGCCGCGAAGCACGATGCTTCGCGGCCTGCTTCTTTACGGTTTCCGGAATTTTTCCTCGTAGGGGTCGTTCGCAAACGACCCGTTGAATCCTGATCGCGCGAAGCGCCTCCATCTTCCGCTCGCGTCTCTCAAACCCTCGGCCAGATTGTTTTATGCTGAAGCCATGGAACATCGCGCTTTCGGCAAGACCGGACTCAAAGTGAGCGCCCTTGGATTCGGTGGCTCGGAAATCGGCTATCAGGATGCCAGCCAAAAAGTCGCGGGAAAGATCCTCGGCGCGGCTCTCGACGCCGGCATCAATGTGATCGATACCGCTGAATGCTACGAGAGTAGCGAGGAGCTGATCGGCAAAACCATTGCGCATCGGCGCGAGGAGTTTCATCTCTTCACCAAGTGCGGGCATGTCACCGCCGCGCTCCACCACCTTGGCTTCCACGAATGGGATCCGCGCCTCATCGCGAAGAGCATCGAGCAGAGTCTGAAAAATCTCCGCACCGATCATGTCGACCTGCTGCAACTCCACAGCTGTTCCGAGGCCCGGCTGCGCAAGGGCGACGTCATCCGCGCGATCGAAGCCGCGAAGGCCGCGGGCAAAACGCGGTTCATCGGCTATAGCGGCGACAGCGACGATGCTGTCTATGCGATCGAGACCGGCGCCTTCGATGCGCTGCAAATCTCGGTGAGTATCGCGGATCAGGAATCCATCGATCGCGTGCTCCCGCTCGCGAGGAAACGCGGAATGGGCGTCATCGCGAAGCGGCCTGTCGCCAACGCCATATGGCTTCAGAGCCGCGTGGCATCGAGCGATTATTCCCGCGAATACTGGGATCGCCTGAAAAAACTCAATTACGATTTCCTCGCGAAGCCTGCCGCCGATGCCTTCGCGACCGCGCTGCGCTTCACGCTCAGCGTGCCCGAGGTTCACACCGCGATCGTCGGTACTGCGAAGCCATCGCGTATCGCGGGCAACGCCGAACTCGCATCCTCCGGTCCGATGCCGAAGGCCGAGTTCGACGCCATCCGCGATCGTTGGAAGGCCGTCGCGAAGCCAACGTGGTTCGGCCAGGAATAGACCTAACCCCTGACCCCTTCCCTTGAGGGAAGGGGAATCAGAAGGACTCATTCCAGCTTCACCAACAATCCGCGCGAGCGCGCCGATTCGAAGATCCAGCGGAAGAACACAATCGCAAACACGAAATATCCCACGTTCAGCGTGAGGCCCCATCCGAAGTCGCGCGAGGAAAATCCACCGCCCGCCAGCACCTGACGCATTCCTTCAAAGGAATGCGTCGTCGGCAGCATCCACGCGATCGGCCGCAGATACTTCGGCAGCGACTTCAGCGGATACAGCACGCACGAGAGCGGCATCAGCAGGCCCGCGAAGCTCCACGCGAGGCCCTGGATCTTCGTCGTGTAGCGGAAGATTAGGCCCGTGATAATGACGCCGAGCGCCAGTGCGAACAGCACCAGGTTCAGCATGAAGGGCAGGAATGTCGGCAGCCGCGGAAAAATGTCGAAGGCGTAGAACACCCACGCGATCAGCGCCGCGCAGCTCATCCCCACCATCGCTTTCGCGACGTTTACCGCGATGAGCCCGGTCATATACTCGGCCACTGAGAGTGGCGTCGAGAACAGGTTCACCAGGTTGCGCGACCATAGCTCGTCGAGGAAGCCGACCGCCATGTCGCGCTGAAATCCGAAGAACAGCCCCCACAGGATGATCGCGCCGAGCATGAAGCTTACCATCCCCGGCTGCAGATGATTGCCGCGCCCAAGGTAGATGGTGAAAAACCCCCACACGATGATGTCGAGCACCGGCCAGTAGACCATGTCGATCACGCGATCCATGTTGCGGCGCGCCTCGTAGGTGTGGCGCAGCATCACGGCTTTGATTCTATGCGGCTTCATTGGTTTGCCTTTGCGCGACGTGGAGGAAAACCTCCTCCAGCGCGGGTTCGTCGCGATCCTCCTTGAGGATCGTCTGGGTCACTTCGATGGGCGTGCCGCTCGCGAGCACGCGCCCGCGGCTCAAGAAAATGATCCGCGCGCACATCTTCTCGACCTCCGCCATGTTGTGCGAGGTGTAGAGGATCGTGGTGCCGCGCTCGCGCTGCATGTCGAGCAGGATCTGCTTCACCTGCGATGCGATCTGCGGATCGAGGTACGCCGTGGGTTCATCGAGGAGCAGCAGCTTCGGGTCGTTCATGAAGGCCTTGCATAGGCCGACGCGTGTCGTCTCTCCCGATGACAATCGCGAGACCGGCTTGCGCAGCAACTCCTCGATGCCGAAGAGTTTCGCGAGCTGGGCGATCTTGCCGCGCGGATCGCGCAGGTTGTACATCCTCGCGAACACCATCAGGTTCTCGAACACTGTGAGTCGAATCGGGAACGCGACGTAGGGCGAGGTGAAGTTCATGTGCTCGAGGATTTCCTGGCGATGCTCCTCCAAGCGCTGGCCGAAAATGCGCACCTCGCCGGAGGTCGGCGAAATCAGCCCGAGGATCATGTGGATGGTGGTCGTCTTGCCGGCGCCGTTAGGACCCAGCAGGCCGACGATTTCACCGGGACGCACTTCGAACGACACGTCTTCCACCGCGACAAATTTTCCGAAAACTTTGGTCAGGTGATCGATTTCTATCAGCATGATTTCCTCCCCTCGCTCGGATGCGGTTACGCGAAATAAAAAAGGCCACGGATGCGGATAAGCACCCATGGCCTTTTTGTGATCGCGTGTTGTGGTTATCTAGGCGTCAATGGAACATCGCGCACACATCTCCATGGGCTTTCGCCGAGGCTCTGGGTTTGTTGTTCAACATCGTGGAGATTCCGAGCAGTTCCTTGACGCAGCGAGACTAGCAGAGGTCCATTCGGGAAGCCAACCGGCCAATGGCTCACGAGCTTGCTTCAGCTATGTCGAAGAGTATATCGTACGATATATCTTAGGCACAGGAGGTCATCCTTATGTTCGGAAGACATGCTCATTGGGCTCGTGGTGGCGGGTGCCGTCCCGGTTTTGGTTCATGGGCTCCACGCAGCCGCTTCTTCGGTCCCGGGGAAGTCCGCCTCGCGATTCTGTCGCTGCTGACCGACGGTCCTCGTCACGGCTACGAGCTGATGAAGATGCTCGCGCAACGCTCCGGCGGGATTTATCGCGCGAGCGCCGGCACCATTTATCCGACGCTCCAGCAACTGGAGGATGAGGGCCTTATCGCGGCCGAGGCGCAGGAAGGCAAGCGCGTCTTTCGCATCACCGAGGAGGGCAGGCGCGAGCTTCACCTCGAAGAGGACGCTGTCGATCGCATCTGGCGGCGTGCGAAGATGTGGAACGAATGGCGCGCCGCCTTCGATCCCGAGGTACAGGAAATCGTGCGTCCGGCCGAGCGCGTGATGAAGGCGGCGTTCAGCGCGATGTCGGGTGCGTCATCCTCGAACGCCGACAAGGTACGCGAAATCCTCGAACGTGCGCTGCGCGAGTTGGAAGGTCTTCGCGGCAAGGAAGAGTGACCTAACCCCTAACCCCTTCCCTTTAGGGAAGGGGGATAAGAGCGGGACCAAAATCAGTCAGCTCGACTACGCGACTAGTTCTAAATTCTGGTTCCCCTTCCCTAAAGGGAAGGGGTTAGGGGTTAGGTCTGGTCTGATGCCGTGCCTCTTCACGGATTAGATGTCGCCATCGAGCTGCCGAGCGCCTGCTGCTTCTGCCGCAGGATGCCGACCAGCTTGTCGTAGCCACCGTTGTTAAGCACGCGGTTGAACTGATTGCGATAATTCGCGATCACGCTGATGGCATCGAGGGTGATGTCATAGATCTTCCACTCGTTGCCATCGAGCTTCATCAGGTAATTCACGTCGATGGGTTTCGGGCGATCCTGGATCGTGACGGAACTGAATACCACCGCCTGATCGGGAGCATCCATACGTTCCCTGGTGAACTCGATGCTCGACGACTGGACTGTCTGCTGCACTTTTTCCACCGAGTACTGCTGCATCCGCGAAAGATAAACGTCCTCGATAAAGTTGGTGAAAAGCGGCACGAACTCGGCGCGCTGCGAGGGTGAAAAATCCCGCCAATGCAGTCCCACGGCAGTCCGCGCCATTTTCTCGAAATCGAAGCGACTTTCCGCAATCGCGCGCAGCTTCTTCTCGCGATCGGCCGGCGCGATGCTCTGATCCGTGAAAACGGCCCTGGCCTGATCGACGACGCTTTTCACCGACGCCATCGGACCGACGGGCGTGGCCTCTGCCGTGCTCGCTGCTCGTGCCCGTGGCGGGGTTGAAAAGGTGACGCTCAGAATGGCCAATAGTATCAGCGTCTGGTGGCGCCGCCTGATTGGTCGCGGAAATGTTCTCGGATTGCTGATCACCTTGGAAATTTTATGCGGCGCCGTCAGTGTTCGCCATTGGCGCCCGATTCGGAGGTTTGCTTTCCCTTCTCATCGCCGGATAATGCGCGGCATCTGGATGCGAACAGTTCTTCATCGCTGGAGTCCCATGGTGCTCGCGCTGGCGGCGATCCTATGCGGTGGGCCTGCGCTCGCGCAGGTACCGCATAAGGAACAGCGTCAGGCCGACGCACTGGAGAAACTTGCGCGCGACGAATTCGGTGATCTCAACGCTGCCGAGCGCATCCTCGTGCGCGGTGCCGCGTCACGCGACGTTCGCTGGGTCGGGCCCAATGACAATCCCGATGATCCCGCCAATGATCCGGCGAAAAGCGATCGATGGGGTTCCGAGCGAAGTATCCGCGCCGGCCTGTTCGCATGGCTGGTCGCCGATCCGGAAGCGGCGCCATTGCTCCATCCGAGCGGCCCGGGAATAGCTGGTGCGAAGATCGTCGGCAAGATCGATCTTTCATACGCCGATGTCACGCGCCCCCTGACGCTGATTCGATGCGCCATCCCCGATGGGATAGATTTGTCGAACGCATCGCTCGCCGATATCGAGCTTCGTAGCAGCGTGGCAGGCCCTATCACCGCCGATTTCGCGAACATCAAGGGCGACCTGGCGCTGCATTTTGGGCATTACGGCGCGCTGAGCCTCTTCCGCGCGACGATAGGCGGCGATTTCGATTGCAGCGGCGCCGACTTCACTGGCAGCGGCGTTGCCGCTCCCATCTCAGCTCAGGAATCTTCCATCGGCGGCGATGCCAGCTTCGTGCAGAACTTCAGCATCGATGGGACGCTATATTTTCGCCTCGCGCGAATCGGCCGCTCCCTCAGCTTCAATCATGCCCGCTTCGTCGGCAGTGCCGAAAACGGCCTGGATGCTCAGCGCGCGACGATCACGGGACCGTTCTATTGGGTCGATATTACGCTCACGCCGCAAACGAAACTCGACCTCGAAAACGTCAGCATCGGATCGCTGTTCGACAATCGCGGGAGTTGGCCCGCGGCCGGCAACCTCGATATCGACGGGTTTACCTACAGCGACTTTGGCAACGACAGTCCCGCCGATGCTGACGAGCGGCTTCAATGGCTCGCGCTGCAGGCGCCGGGCTATCGTCCGCAGCCCTATATGCAACTGGCGAATACACTCAAGCAGGGCGGGCGCGGCGAGGGCGAAATCGAGGTGCTGATCGCGCAGCGCATCGCGTTGCGCCAGTCCGGTCATCTCTCGTTCGCGTCACGCGTCTGGAATCTGCTGCTCGAGGGCACCATCGCGTACGGCTACCGTCCGATGCGTGCGCTCTGGTGGATCGCAGGTTTCGTACTCGTCGGCGCACTGCTGTTTGGCTGGGGCTATCACATCGGCGTGATGACACCCAGCGAGTCCGACGCCTACGAGGTATTCGTCCGCGAAGGCCGTCCGCCGGTGCACTATACGCATTTCAATGCGTTCGTGTACTCGCTGGAAAATTTTCTCCCGGTGGTCGATCTCCATTTGGGAAATCAATGGCATCCCAATGTTCGCGAGCGAGTGGTTGTGGATTCGAGTACCGGCGAATGGCGCACCGCGAGCGCGATGCGTGCCGGCAAGCTGCTGCGCTGGTATCTATGGTTCCACATCCTGGCCGGATGGATCCTTACCCCGCTGTTGTTCGCCGGCCTTTCCGGCCTGATTCGCGTGGAATAGTCGCCCGCCTCCCATTTAGTTCAGGCAACAATCTCTCAACAGTGGCGATGAGGCTGCCGAGTCTGGTCCTAAGCGATGCTGCGGAAACTTTAAAGCCATGGACCAGCGAATTTCTCGCTTGAACCGCTTCCGCGAAGGTTTCATATGCTCTACGCGAGATGGCGCCAATGGAATAGAGCTCTTTATAAAGCGCGGCGGGACTGTACCCGGAAGTGTCAAGCCCGTATTTAGCAGCGATCCGCCGCAAGACAGCTTCCGCGGCGCTCCATGAGACAAGGAAGGCCGCCGAGAGATGGCCTTTCGAGGCGAGCGTCCTGGCCTCTTCTGTGCGTGCCGTGATCTGTTTTAAGGACAGCGCTTCTCCGCGCGCCGGCACGGAAGTCTGCAGCTCCGGATTTACCACCACCAGTTCGAATCTCCAGCCCGGCATACTTTCGATTGTCTGAGCCACCCTTTTTGCCGGGATCGCTTCGCTTAGAGTCGCTTTCGACCTCACCTCGACGACGACCTTCTCCTTCGCATTTTTGGCGAGGAGGTCAGGTCGAAATTGCTTTAGAGGTTCCGGAAGTAACACGGGCCCGGGGCGGACGACCACGTCGTATCCGAGGCTCTTGTACCTGGCGGCTACCGCTTGTATCGCTGCTTCTTCCCGTTCCTGGAAAATGCTGGTCATCTGGCTTCTTCGCCGGACGGAGATAGGTCTACGAAAACGTGTACAAATTCCTCTCCTGATTCCAACCCTTCCTCCAGTACCGGACTTACCTTCGAAATCGTCATTGTTCCGTTCAGATTTCGTTTGCGCGCAAGCAATTCGGCAATTTGTCCGTCGTCATCATACACGAAACCCTTCAAAGCATATCACAGATTGGTTTCGCCAGATTGTCGAGGTCTATGCCATGATCGAGGTAATAATAGGTGATGTTCACGATGACTCGTGCGCTGACAGGTTTTCGATTGCGATTTCGCGCCTAAGCTTCTGTGAGCACATGTTTTTTCCAGTCTCGGAGAACACTTCTGCGTCGGCACTGCTGTGACACCGGCGTTCCCTTCGCGGTAAATTCGAATGGAAAGCTGTTTGGCAAATTAGACCGCATGTTTACTTAACGGCGAAGGCCTGTCCACCCGTAAACGATGCAGAACGCGGAAATCGCAAAATATCTCGCCGAGATCGCCGACATGATGGAGCTGACCGGCGAGAATTTTTTTCACGTGCGCGCCTATCGCAACGCTGCGCGCGCCGTTCTCGACTATCCCGGGAATTTTTCGAAGCTGACCATCCAGCAAATGGAGAAAGTTCCCGACATCGGCAAAGGCATCTCATCGAAAATCGACACGTTGATCAAAACCGGCGCGTTGGAGATTCATCGCGAGCTGCGCAAGAAAGTCCCGCCCGGAATGATGGACGTAATGAAGCTGCCGGCGCTCGGCCCCAAGCGGGTCAGGCAGCTTCACCAGGAACTCGGGATTAAGAGCATCGAGGATTTGAAGACCGCGCTCGAGTCGGGCGCGCTCCGCACTATTCGCGGCTTCGGTCCCAAAATGGAGGAAAGCATCCGGCATGCGCTGGAGCGTCGGGTGGAAATCGCGACTAAGCGGTGGCTCTACGCGGATGCGGCCATCGAAGTTGAGACGCTCCTCGCACACATGCGCGGATGCTCTGCGGTCTCGCGGATCGAGGTCGCGGGAAGTTTCCGCCGCACGCGCGAGAGCGTCGGCGATCTCGATCTCCTCGCGATTTCGAATGACGCGGCGCAAGTGATGAAGCGGCTGGTCGAGTATCCGCACGTCGCGCAGACCGTCGGCGCCGGCGATACCAAAATCACCGTGATCCTGCACGATGGTTTGCAGGTCGATCTGCGCGTGCTGGCCGAGCAGAGCTATGGCGCCGCGCTGATTTACTTCACCGGTTCGAAGGACCATTGCGTGCATATTCGTCGCCTCGCGCAACGCAGGGAGCTGTCGCTCAATGAGTACGGGCTCTTTGGTGGGACGGAATCCATCGCCGGGCGAACCGAGGAAGATGTCTATCGCGCGCTCGGCCTCGATTGGATCCCACCGGAGCTGCGCGAGGATCGTGGCGAAATCAAAGCCGCGATGGATCATACTCTGCCGCGCCTGATCATGCGTGGCGATCTCCGCGGCGATCTTCATTCGCATTCCACTTACACTGATGGGCGCGCTTCAATCGAAGAGATGGCGCGGGCGGCGGACGAGGCCGGTCTCGAATATCTCGCGGTCACAGATCATTCGCAGCGGCTCGCGATGGTCACTGGCCTTGATCCGAAGCGGTTGCGCGAACAATGGCGTGAGATCGAGGTAGTTCAGTCCCGTGTCAAGGTGAAGCTGCTGCGCGGCATCGAAGTAGATATCCTCGAAGATGGCGCGCTCGACCTGCCCGACGAAGTCCTCGCCGAGCTCGATTGGGTGGTCGCATCGGTGCATTACAAGCTCAACCGGCCGGCCGATGAGATGACGCGCCGGCTCGTCGCGGCGATTCGAAATCCGAATGTCGATGTGATCGGTCATCCGACCGGACGCATCCTCATCGACAAGCGTGAGGGCAGCAGTTTCGATTTCAACGAGGTGATGCGCGCGGCCGCAGGCGAGGGGTGCGCGCTCGAAGTCAATTCGCAATCCCGGCGTCTGGACCTGACCGACACCAACTGCCTCGCTGCCAAGCACGCCGGGGTCAAGCTGGTGATTTCCAGCGACTCGCACTCGCCCAAAGGTTTCGGATTACTACAGTTTGGCATCAACCAGGCGCGCCGAGGATGGATCGAGCCTGGCGATGTCCTGAACACCCGCCCACTCAAGGATTTACGCCAGCGGTGAATCTCGGCGCCACGCGGCGCTTGCATTTCGATGCCCTGACGTGAGATGGCGTCCGCGTGAGTGAGATTCCAACCGAAACGGCCGCGACTCCGTCCGCCATTGATGAACTGCGTGAGCTGACGCCGCGCGCGATCGTGCTCGGGATCATCCTCGCGGTGATTCTTGGCGCGGCGAATGCCTACCTCGGGCTGTATGCGGGACTGACGGTATCCGCGAGCATTCCGGCCGCCGTGGTATCGATGGCGATCCTGAGGATCCTCGGCGGCGCGACCATCCTCGAAAACAATGTCGTGCAGACCGTCGCCTCGGCGGGTGAGGCGGTTGCGGCCGGCGCCATCTTCACTTTTCCCGCGCTGGTGATCCTCGGATGGAAGGGCGACTTGCCCTACCTCGACGTCACCGCGCTATGCCTCGCGGGCGGCACGATGGGCAGTCTCCTGGTGGTGTTCCTGCGCCGCGCCTACATCGTGGAGGAAAAACTTCCCTTTCCGGAGGGCGTCGCATGCGCCGAAGTGCTGCGCGCCGGCGCGAAAACCGCGAACGCCGCGCCGCTGCTCTATGGCGGTATCATTTCGGCGCTGCTGAAAACCTCGCAGGATATCGCGGGCCTCGTGCCCGGCATGTTTTCCGGCGCACGATGGATTGGCGGCGCGGTCTTCGCGGGCTCGGTCGACATTTCGGCCGCGCTGCTCGGCGTCGGATACATCGTCGGCCTTCGGGTCGCGATGCTGGTTTTTTTCGGCGGCGCGATCGCGTGGTTCGTCGCGGTTCCGATTGCGGCTGCGAGTCATCCGGAGCTTCGCGCGCTCGGCGCTTATGCGGCGGCGACTAATGTTTGGAGCGACGAGGTGCGATATCTCGGCGTCGGCGCGATGCTCACTGGCGGTATCGTCACGCTGTGGCGGCTGCGTACGCGTATCGGCAATGCGCTGGTCGAGAGCATTCGCGTGGTGCGCGCGGGCAGTTCCACGGTTGCGACGGCGCGCGAGGATACCGATCTATCGCCGACCGCGATCGTCACCGCCTCGGGACTGGCGCTGCCGGTAATCTTCGCGCTGTGCATGGTGCTGACCGGGAGTATCGCGCTCAGCCTTGCGATGGCGGTGGTCCTCGCGATCGTGGGATTTTTCGCGACCGCGGTGGCCGGATATCTGACCGGCCTGGTGGGCGCGTCCAACAATCCGGTCTCCGGCGTCACCGTAATTGTATTGCTCGCGCTAGCGCTGGTGTTGAAGCTGCTCGGCGTCGCACCGGGCGTCGGTCCACGCCTCGCGATCATGGCGGGTGCCGTAGTATGCACCGCCGCCGCGATGGCGGGCGACTCGATGCACGATCTTGCGACCGGGTTTCACGTTGGCGCGACGCCTCGCGCGCTCGAAATCGCTGTCCTGATCGGCGCGATCGCATCCGCCTTCATCGTCGCGCCGGTGCTGAACCTGCTCCTCAATGCTTATGGAATCGCAGGCACCGCGGGCGCCAAAGCGAATGCGCTCGCGGCGCCGCAGGCTTTCCTGATGGCGAAGGTTACGCAGGGAGTTTTCAGCGGCGGGCTACGATGGGGCATCATCTCGATCGGCGCCGCGCTCGCGGCCATCCTCGCGATTATCGATCGCCAGCTCGAACGAAGTGGCAGTTCATGGCGCACGCCAATCATGCCGGTCGCGATCGGGCTGTATCTTCCATTTGGATTGAGCGTCGCGATTCTGCTTGGAGCGCTGGTCAGCATCGGTCGCCCGCGCGAGGAGGGAGGATCCGGCATCCTGTTCGCCGCCGGGTTGGTCGCGGGCGAGGCGCTGATGGGCGTCGCCAGCGGCGCGCTGGTAACCGCCGGCATTCATCTGCCGCTCTTCTGAAGGAGCTCCCTGATGTCGAAAATCCTGATGGCGATACTGCTTGGCGTATTCTCAGCCACTTTGGCTATGCGCGCGTCAGCCGCCGAGGAAGTCGTCGCGGCCCCCAGCTTGGGTAGCACCGAAGTCATCACGTACAAGCCTGCCGTTCCCAACGCACCTTCGCGCGACGGCTCATGCTGGACGTCTTCGATCGCACTTCCCCGCGCCGGAGCGTGGCGATGCATGATTGGCAACGGCATCGAGGATCCATGCTTCAGCACCGCCGACGTTTCCAACGCGGTGATCTGCGGTGCCAACCCCGCGACTTCAGATGCGGGCTTTCTGCTGAGGTTAACGAAGCCGCTCCCGCCGCCCGATGCCCACACATCTTCCGCGCCCTCGCCATGGATGGTCCAACTCGCGATTGGCCAAGGTCAGGTGCCCGGCCCTTATGCGATGCCACCGCCGAAGACTTACTGCTCTCGTATGACGGGCACCATGGCGATGGTCGATGGACAACCGGTCCCTTTCTCGTGCTGGGAAGCGCATGTCGAGTCGCAGCCGAAGCTCGGCGATACCCAGATCGGATTGCTTGATGACTTCAAGCCCGGGCCCATCTGGACCGTGACCGAGGTTACGTTTGTGCTCGATCCGAAACCCGCGCCCAATCAAGCGCCGTTCAAGCTGACCGGCAAGAAGACCATCGCGCTGGAAAAAGTCTGGGAATGATTATTTTCGCAGCTGCCGCAGTTGACGCTGAGTCATCATCCAGCGGAGTTTGGCCGCGGCGCTTTCGACCCGATCGGGAAACTCCAGCGCAATAATCCCGCCCTGCTTCAGCCTTATGCCCACTGACTCAGTGGAGTCGGTCAGCATCAGCGACGCCATGCGCGACAGCGTCGGTTCGTGACCCACCACCAGAACGCTCTCGGGCAGACGTTGTTTGCCCAATGTCTCCAGCGCGTTGGCCGGCGAAACGCCGGTGGAAAGTTCCGGCACCGTCTTGGGCTTGGGACCGCCCAGTTCGCCGGCGACGATTTCCGCGGTCTCGGCCGCGCGCGCGATGGGACTCGTGAGAATCGTGTTGAATGCGATCCCCGCCGCATGCATACCTGCCGCCGCCTTGCGAATCTTGTCGGCGCCCTTCTCAGTCAGCTTGCGCGCGGCGTCATCGCTCTTAGGCGTGGGCTCTTCGGCGAGGCCGTGGCGCATGATGTACAGCATCATCGGGTGAAACCTCTTTGGGTTGGACTTTCTCGAGCGCTTTCTTCAGCGTGCGATCGGGATCGGCTTTGAGGAAGCGATTCCACTGCTTGAGGCCGCGGCGCTTGAGTTTGCGCTCACGGCGCTGGACCGCGTGGGCCAGCGCACCGCAGGCGAAGGCGACATTGATGGGCAGCTCGCGCGAAGTGACGAATTCCTTGATCGATGCGACCGCGACCACCGCGTCGTGATAGCCACCGACCAGGTCCTGCAAATCTTCGAGGTTCTTGAGCATCCCGCCCAACTGCTTCTCATCGATCGCGAGCATCGTTTCGAGCGCGTAGCGCGACGCCTTGGCGCGCTTGCGCAGCCGATGGAGTTCCTCGGGACTCGGGTCCTGGGGCAGCTTCTCGCCGGCCCGCACCATCGATTTCAGCATCGGCGCGAACAACTCGGCGGCTACCGAACCGAATGCCGCATCGCCTTGTGTCGTGATCGGGATCGGTGCCGAGAGCCGCGCGACCAGTTCCTTGTAGCGCCGGGAAGCGAGCGAGGTAGCGAGACGTTGCGCTGCCTTGGCGCGGCGCACCCGAACTTCTTCGAACAGCGGCTCGAGGTGTTTGGCGATCTGAGGGTCGAGTTTTTTCGCGCGCCTTTGCATCAGATGCTCCAGCACGTCAAGATCGCGCACCGCGCCCGCTTGCTGGCCGAGCCATTTGAGCCGCTCGTAGGTTTCTTTCGGTTTGATGGCGGAGATGTAGGTTGCGAAGAGGCGCACCGCGGAGCGCAAACGGCGCGCCGCAACCCGCACCTGATGGATGGGTTCAGGCTCGCCTCTCTGCGCGCCGGGAACTTGTGCGATCAACGATCGAACGTGGAATGCGATCGCGCTGCGGGCGGCCGAGCCGGTCGCATCGTGCGGTTGAACGGTGAAGTTCGCGGCTGTCAAGAACGGGAAGTCTCTCTGCCGCGATCAGATTGCGGCGCGAAAAATTAGACTGCTTTTTGTCGTCCCACAACTCCGGCAGAGGCGTCAAGGAGGCCGGTTTTTTTGCGACCTTCCCGTTGGCGGAGAATGATCCGGCGGCCGAGCAGTTTGGCGAGGAGATCGACGCGCTTCTCGCAGGTCCACAGCTCCAGGTCCGCGCGCTCCGAGCCGGAGTCAGCATCGATATAAAGCTTGCCCGGCGCATAGCTGAGGTGGACATTTTTGACCACCCCGAAATGAGTGCGATCGAGACCATCGGCGACGCGCAGGATCGCCGCCAGCGCCCGTACCATCCGCCGTTTGTCCTCCGGCAGTGAGTACAACTCGGGAGAATCGACCTTCGCGCCCTGCTTGCGATGGCCGCGCGCGACCTGCGCGATGCTTTCGATCTCGTCGGGCGTGAACCCAAACAGATCGGCATTCTTGATCAGGTAATACGAATGCCGATTGTGCCGATCATGATCGATCGTGTGGCCGATGTCGTGCAGCAGCGCCGCATACTCGAGGATCTCACGCGCATGCGCGGGCAGCTCGAGCGCTTCCGCGGTCGCGTCAAAGATCTGCCCGGCCAGCTTGGCGACGGTCTGGCCATGTTCGTTGGTCCCTTCGAATTTTTGCGCAAGCGCGGCGACCGAGTGCTTGCGCGCATCGATCGCCTCGCGACGGCTTGCGATTCCCGCCAGTTCGAGCAGCAGACCCTCGCGCAGCGCCCACGTGCAGGCAACCAGTTCCGGCGCTCCGGAATGGTGCAAAATGTAGTCGGTGAGGATCGCGGAGGCCGGCATCAGGTCGGCGCGTTTCGCGTCGATGCCCGGCAGTTCGAGGCGGTCGGCCAGGTCGCATTCCAAAACACTGCGGCGGATGCGCGCGATCTCATCCGCCGAAGCGGTTGCGCCGCTGAGCCGTCCGAGTTCCTCGCCGCGCGCCGCGCGCGCCATCGCAATCAGGGTGTTGACGGTACCCGAGGTGCCGATCGCGCGTTGAACACCATCGCGGCGCGCGCTTTTAAGCAGGTCGCCCATCTCGCTAGCCAAATGTGCTTCGAGATCGCGAACCTGGCGCGCACTGGGCGGATCATCGGTGAGGAATTGCTCGGTGATGCGAGAAACACCGAGCTTGAGGCTGCGCATCCACATCGCTTCGCCGTCGCGCACCATCACCAATTCGACGCTGCCACCACCGATGTCCACCAGCAGATGCGGACCGCCTTCGAGGCCCATCGCGTGCCGCGCGGCGACGAAGATTAGGCGGGCCTCCTCGGCACCCGGAATGATTTCGACCTTGATGCCGGTTTCGCGGCGGATGCGCGCGACAAATTCCGCGCTATTCTTGGTCTCGCGCACCGCACTGGTCGCAACCGCGCGCATTCGATTGACGCGCCGAAGTTTGATGAGCTTCTGGAAGTTGCTGAGGGTGCGCACCGCGAGGTCCATCGCCTCCTTGCTGAGCGTACCAGTCTCGAAGGCGCGCCTGCCGAGGCGAACGGTTTCCTTGACGCGGTCAACCACATCGATGTTGCCGTCGCGATTCACGTCGGCAATCACCATGTGAACTGAATTGGTTCCGACGTCGATAGCAGCCAGCCGCATATATCGAAGGTAACCGTCTCAAAGCCGCAAGTCATTACTCCTATGTTACATCTCATTAAAATTTCTTCGCGTTACCCTTCTTAGCGGTGCTTGCGGGCACTATTCTTGTTGCGATGAGCGCCGCGGCTATCACCGGCGAGCAGCATCTCGAGACCGGGTCGGCGCAAAAATGGCTGATCGCGCTCGCCGTGATGCTCGGCACCACCCTCGAGGTTCTCGATACCTCGATCGTCAACGTCGCGTTGCCCCATATGCAGGGCTCGTTTTCCGCCAGTGTCGACGAGATCGCATGGGTCGTCACCAGCTACCTGGTCGCCAACGGCATCATGATCCCGATGACGGGATGGATCTCCTCGCGCTTCGGGCGCAAGCGCTACTTCATGGCGTCGGTCGGCGTGTTCGTCGTTGCCTCTGGATTCTGCGGGGCAGCCGCTTCGCTCAATCAGATGGTGATCTTTCGGCTTATTCAGGGTGCGGCCGGCGCTGCGATGATCCCGTCTTCGCAAGCGATTCTGATGGAGACTTTTCCGCCGGCCGAGCAGCAACTCGCGATGGCGATGTGGGGTGTCGGCTTGATGGTTGCGCCCATTATGGGGCCGACGTTGGGTGGATGGATCACAGATAACTGGAACTGGCGCTGGAATTTCTACATCAACCTGCCGATCGGCCTGGCCGCACTGCTGATGGTCTACACCTTCGTGCATGACCCGGCGTATCTGCGCCAGCGCCGCGCAAGAGGCGGTCGCGTCGACTACATCGGCATCGCATGCCTCGTGCTCGGTCTCGGCATGATGCAGATAGTCCTCGATCGAGGGCAGCGCGCCGACTGGTTCAACTCCGCATGGGTATGGTACTTCACCGCCGCCTCCGCCGCGGCGTTGATTATCCTCGTCATCCATGAATTGCGCTTCCCGGAGCCGATTCTCGATTTACGCATTATGGCGATCCCGGCCTTCGATCTCTCGGTCACCCTGATCGTCGCGATGAGCTTCGCGCTCTACGGCACCGGCCTGCTCAACCCCATCTTCCTCCAGGAGCTGATGGGCTACACGGCATGGCGCGCCGGCCTGGTGCTGGCGCCGCGCGGGCTGGGCACGATGGTCTCGATGCTGCTCATCGGGCAGCTCGCGCGCTTCAAGTTCGATACGCGCCCGCTGGTCGGCCTCGGTTTCGTGCTGATGGCGACCTCGCTGTGGACGATGTCGAAGTGGAACCTGAACGTGAGCAGCTGGGTCGTGATTTGGCCGAGCATCACCATGGGCATCGGGATGGGATTCATCTTCCCTACGCTGTCAGCCGCGACACTTTCGGTCGTGAATCGCGAGCGGATGGGCTATGCGGCGAGCCTCTACAATATGATGCGCAACGCCGGGGCGGCAATCGGTATTTCATACATGACAACTACGCTGGTGAATCATCAGCAGATTCATCAGAGCTACCTGGTCGAGCATTTCTCGGTCTTCGATGCATGGCGGATGAGCAACGCGGCGCCGCGGATGGCGGGGGGTCACGGCTTCTATTTCACCCCGCAACTCGGCGATGCGGGCCATCAAAGCTTCGCGGGGGTCTATGGAATGATTCAGCAGCAGGCCTCGATGCTGGCCTTCAACGACATCTATCGGGTGTTGGCGATCTGGATGGTGCTGCTGATTCCGTCGTTCCTACTCCTCCGCCGCGGCGCGGCCTCCAGCAGCGCCGCGCACTGAGGGCGCTCAATCGCTATCGATCGGTGCCGGTTTGGATGGTTGGCATGCAGGTGCCGTGGCCGGGGATTTCGGCGGCGCCGGTTTTGTCCGGAAATGCTCCAGAGTGTTTGTCACAAAAATAGTGCAGCGGAACCGTTCCCTCGGTCACCGCGGAATTGGCGCAATCGGCATCGGAGGCGCATTCGGTCGGCTTCGCGATGCAGAGCCCGGTTTTAACTCCCTGGATCACGGTCGTCGAGCATTGGTAGCCCGGACTGCAGGTGGAAACGCATCCGGTGTGCTCGAATCTTGATGCCTGGTCCTCCTGATGCGAAGTGGCGCAGCTTCCGCATGCCAGCATCAGCGCGAGGAGAATGCCGAGCGATTATTTAGCCGTCGCATGGAACACCCTACCGCATCCTGCGCAGTGACCAGGAGTCTGCTAGAATGTGACTGGGCGCTCCTCGGGGCGCTTTCGTGCGTTGTGGGAATGATGAGAACATGTGTGAAATTACCAAACGAAGCCAAATTATCCTTGGAAATAAAGGATTCTCATCGATGCGGAGTACCCATCAATGGCCGAAACTAACCCCGACTGGGTAAAAAAATGCGAAAACAAACCCACTTTATGCCCGAGGATGAAGGGTTTCGGCTTTGCGTATCGGCAGGACACAGGCTGAACCCTGTGCTAAATGAAAGCGCGAAACAAACCCACTTTGTGCCCGTAACTGCTGAGCTTTTTCAAATTCACACATCGTTGGCCTGCCCTTGCCGTATGCCACTCCACAGTCATAATCTTCGGGGCTCGTCAGTATCATCGAGACTTCGAAAAGGAGCGGATCAATGACGTCGATTGGCGGAACGGCGATGAAATTCTTCGAGGCTTGCGAGACCGGGAGGGGTTGGGAAGGTTGTAAGGAGTACTGCCAGCCGAATGCTACCTTCGCCGCGCAGGCCGAGCCGCTCGCGGATACCAAAACGCTCCAGCAATACGCGGATTGGATGAAGGGGTTGCTGACCTTCATTCCTGACGGGCGCTACGAGCTGAAGTCATTTGCCGTCGATGAAGAGCGCAAGAACGTCAGCGCCTACGCGGTTTTTCATGGCACGCATACGGGGCAGGGCGGCCCGTGCCCGCCGACCGGCAAAAGCACGGCGAGCGACTATGTCTACGTGATGGATTTCGACGGCGACAAGATTCGGCATATGACAAAGATCTGGAATGCGGGAATCGCGATGAAGGACTTCGGCTGGATTTAGGAATGGGTTTGAGACTCGGAATTACATAAACAAACCCACTGCGAGCATGTGAAACAGATGAAAGCAATCCAATTCGACCGCCTCGGCGGGCCCGAGGTGATGCAACTGCGCGAAGTACCCAAGCCGGAACTGCAACCCGGTACGGTCATCGTCCGCAATCACGTCATCGCGCTCAACTACGGCGATGTCTTCTTCATCCATGGGCAGTACCTCGTGAAGCCGGTGTTCCCCGATATTCCCGGGATGGAAGGCGCGGGCGTTATCGATGCGGTCGCGCCCGATGTGAAGGGGCTCGCGCCGGGCATGCGCGTCGCTTACATCGGCATGGGAGCGTACGCAGAGTACACGCGGATGCGCGCCTCGCGCGTCATCCCGATTCCCGATGGCACCCCATTCGAGCAGGCCGCGGCGTTTCCGATCGCGGTGCTGACCGCGTGGCACCTCATCCACTCGTGTCATCACACCACTGCGAGTCAAACCGTATTGGTGCATTCGGCGGCCGGCGGCGTGGGCATTGCCGCGGTGCAGATCGCGCGCGCCGCGGGTGCGGAGGTGATCGGCACCGTATCGAGCGACGACAAGGTGGACCTCGTGCGCAAGTTCGGTGCGCAAGAAGTGATTAACTATGAGTCACACGATTTCGCGGCCGAGGTGATGCGCCTCACCAATGGCCGCGGCGTCGATCTGATCCTCGATGCGGTAGGGAAGCCGACCTTCGAGAAAGGCCTCAGCTGCCTCGCCCCATTTGGGCATCTGATTCTCTATGGCAGCGCCGGCGGCGCGCCGGATCCGATCGATGTCCGGCGCTCGCTGTTCCCGAAGTCGCTGAAGGTCAGCGGCTTCGTTGTCCCGATGGTGTATGGGATGGGCGAGATCCATCGCCGGGGTCTCGATGCGGTGTTTCAGCTCTCGCGCGAAGGAAAGCTTACGATCCCAATCGGTAAAACTTTCCCGCTAGCCGAGGCTGCCGATGCGATGCGCTTTCTGCAATCGCGTCGTTCGACCGGCAAGTTGCTTTTAATTCCCTAGAAAAGTGGTTCTTCCGGATCGAGGCCGAGCAACAAGCGACCTGCGGGCCGGTACATCTTCAGATGCACCACCCGATGCTGGCACGCGGTCAGGATGTCGCGCATATCGCGATCGAGCCGGCTCGATCGGAAAATCGAGCTGGTCGCCGCGGTATCGTACAGCGTCGTGATGAGTTGCTTCGCAGCCTGATGCGAGTAGGTCATCATCATTCGATAGGCAGCGCGCTGTTTCGGCGATGGCCTATCACCTTTGCACAGCGTCTCCCACAAATCTGCCAACGTGCTGTAGACGTAACTGCGCGCCGCACCGAGTTGAGCCTCGCACGATGCGATGGTTTCTTGAATCGTAGGATCTTCGCGCATCGGCCGGCCGCTTGGAATGGCCTTCTTCTGCTCGACGAGTTCCTCGACGAAGTCGAGGGCGTTGCGGGCGATCCCGAGCGGCACGCCGGCGTGAGAAACCAGATAGAGGGGCGGGAAAGTGTAGAGCGGACTCGGAGTGAAGGGATTCTCCATCATCGTCGCGCTATCGCTGAAGGGAACGAAAACGTTGTCCACGACGATGTCGTTGCTGCCGGTGCCACGCATCCCGGTCGTGTCCCATACGTCGACGATAGAGGCCTTCGAGGCGGGTACCAACAGCACGCGAAATTCGGGGCTACGACCGTGGCGGCGAAGCTCGCCATTCTCATAAATGTTGCAACCGCATGCGACAACGCTCGCATGTTGGCATCCGCTGCCGAAGTGAAGGGTCCCGCTCAATCGATAGCCGCCCTCAACGATGTCGGCTCGTTGAGGCGGCCGAACCTGCCCCGCGAGCACACTTTCGACCGATCCAAATAGACGCTGTGCCGCCGGCGGTTCGAGGAACGCTGGAATGAAGCTGCCGGCCGACGAAATCATGGAGAGCCATCCGACCGCGCCCTCGATGCGGGCGAGCTCCTCGACGATTCGCACCTGGCTCATCGGATCGAGTTCACCACCGCCATAAGTGCGTGGCGTGCCCATCCTGAACACGCCCGCTTCCATTAATTGATGCGCCAACTTGGGAGGCAGGCGCCGTTCCGCCTCGATCGTGGCCGAGGCCGTCTTGATTTGTGGTTCCAGCGCAAGCACCGCCGCCATCACCTGCTCAGCTTCCAGCGCAATATGATCGGTCACCATCCCCGTATTCTCCCGGCTGCCAAAACGAAACGTGGCGGATACCGTCGGTACCCGCCACGCATCTTAATCGCTCTTCGCAAAGACTCCAGCCGCTATGCCGCTGCTCCGTGGCGCAAAACCTTACCCGGAGTCGCGCCCGTGAACTGATCGCCTTCCCAGGTGATCTGGCCGTTCACGATAACGTGGCTGTAGCCCTCGGCACGCTGCACGCGACGCCATTCGTCGCCCGGCAGGTCGTGCGCGATCTCGACCGGCAGCACTTTCAGTTGGTCGAGGTTATACACCACGATGTCCGCGGGTGCGCCCTCGCGCAGGAAGCCGCGATCCTTGAAGCCCGCGCAGAATGCGGGCAGTCCCGACATGCGCCAGTGGATGTCCTCGAGACTGATCCAATTCTTCTCGCGCACGAAACGAATCAGGCCTTCGGTCGGATAGCGTCCCGCAGTCAGGAACTTGGTGTGCGCACCGCCATCGGAAACACCGAAGGTGATGTACGGATAGTCGATCAGCTCTTTCATCAGGTCGGACGAATTGACCGCCGGTGCGAAGAACTCAGTCTTGAGCTCCTCCGACGCCGCGATATCCAGCATCGTGTCGACCACGTCCTTGCCGGTTTCCTTCGCGGCGAGGCGCAGCGTCATCCCTTCGAACTTCTTGTTCTCGGGCTTCTGGCATTCGGTGATGATGATCTCGTCGAAGTAGTTGGTGATGAGGCTCTCGCGCGGCATCTGCGCTTTCAGCGCGGCGCGGCGGCGAGGATCGCCGAGCTTCTCGGTGCGATCGGCGACGGTGCCGGTGGTGGCTTCGCGCCACGCATCGGAGTCGTCGAAGAGGTTCCAGTCCTCAAAGGTGAAGGTCAGGCCGGCGTCGGTCGTGGTGCCCTGTCCATAAACCGGCAGACCCTTCTGACGGCACTTCTCCAGCCACTTCATCGTGTTGCGATGGCGATGCGGGAAGCGATCGTTGGTCACCAGCGCCTCGTACATGATGGGGCGACCGCTGACTTCGGCGATCTTCTCAAAGTGGTCGGCGTCCTTCTTTGGATCCCAGCTCGCCAGCGTCAGCTCCTGAAAGCCTTCGCCGCGCTCGCCGAGCACGCGCGCCATTTCGAGGCAGGTCTCGTCGTGCATAACGTCAGTATTCATCGGCGAGCCGTCGAAGTCGCGCTGCACCGCGCTCGGTCCGCCCGGGATGAGGCGCTGCGCCGACCATCCGGCCGCGCCCGCGTCCATCGCCTGATGCAGGAGCTGGCGCATCTTAGCGTGCTCGTCATCCGTCGGCATGCGACCGCTCTTCGATTCCTCGATGCCCATGACGTAGCCCATCAGCGGATTCATCGGCACGTACGGGAGCAGGTTGACGCCCTTGGGAGTCGCGTCGAGCGCGTCCATGAACTGCGGATAGCTCTCCCAGTTGAACTTCATCGCGGCCTGCATCGAGCGCAGCGGAATCGCCTCGGTGCGGACCATCGTGAGCATCGAGCGTTCGGCATCGGTGGGGCGAACCGGCGCGAAGCCGAAACCGCAATTGCCGAGCACCACCGAAGTCACGCCGTGATAACCGGAGATAGTGAGGTACGGATCCCAGAAAATCTGGGCATCGTAGTGGGTGTGCAGGTCGATGAATCCGGGCGCGACGATTTGTCCGTCGGCATCCACCACCTTGGCGCCTTCGTGATGCGCGATGCGGCCGATCTTCGCGATGCGGCCGTTCTTGATTCCGATGTCGCTGCGGAAGCGCGGCGCGCGCGTTCCGTCGACGATCATTCCGTTTTTAATGACTAGATCGAATTCCGCCATAAGGCCACCTCGTCTAAGAGTTGAACGCGGGTTATAAAGCTTTGCACAATATCTACTCATTTGGGCGGAAAACACAAACCGATCGGTATGTTAATTTTCGATTTCACCGTGCGGCAGTTTGTGGGCTATATTCGGCGCTCCCTGCTCGGACCGGAGGTGCGTCTTGGCCAGCAGAGCACTCGATGATCTGATCGTAGTTGAGTTCGCGCAGATGGTCTCGGGACCCATGTGCGGCAAGATGTTCGCCGACATGGGCGCCGAGGTCATCAAGATCGAGCCGCCGGGCGCCGGCGATGCGATGCGCGCGCATCCGCCCTTTCCCGGCGACATCCCGCATCCGGAAAAAAGCGGCTCGTTCCTCTACCTCAACACCAGCAAGAAGAGTCTTACGCTCGATCCTGCAACGCCTACGGGCGCCGAGGTTTTCCGCAAGCTCATCGCGCGCGCCGACGTGCTCATCGAGAATCACTCGCCCGGATTTCTCGATGCGATCGGTCTCGGCTACGAGGCGCTGCATGCGCTGAATCCGCGACTCATCGTCACTTCGATCACGCCGTTCGGGCAGACCGGGCCGTATCGCGATTGGAAAGGTACCGATCTCATCGAGTTCGCGATGAGTCTCACCGGCTATAACACACCGACGATGATCGATGATGCCGAGCGCGAGAATCCGCTGCGCGCGCCGGGACATCAGGCCGAGATGATGGGCGCGACGGCGGCCGCCGCTTCTTCGATGTTCGCGGTCTTACATCGCGACATCACCCGCGAGGGTCAATGGATCGACGTGCCATGCTGGCAGGCGATCGCAAGCACCTCGAAACTCGAGATGGCGGCCTACACCTATGTAGGAATTCCCTTCAGCCGGTTGCGGCTCAATTCCGCTTCGGGACTCGAACCGATGCGGTGCAGGGACGGCTACATATACACGCTGTGGGCGGCGGATGCTCACTACAAGGCGCTCAAGGATCTGCTGCACAATCCGGAAGAACTCGAGAGCGAGGTCTTCGACAAGCTGCTGGGGCGCCAGCAGAACGACGATGTGCTGCGCCCGCTGATCCGCGAGCATCTGATGCAGTACGACACGGAGTACCTGGTCAACGAAGGGCAGCGGCTGGGCCTGACGATTGGTCCGGTGTTCACAGTCGCACAGGCGGCGCATCATCCACACCTGCGCGCGCGCGAGGCGTTCGTCGAAATCGATCATCCGATCGCGGGCCGCTTCGAATATCCGCGCTCGCTGGTGAAGATGACCGCGACGCCACCGATCCCGACCCGTGCGCCGCTGCTTGGTGAGCATAATGCCGAAATCCTCGGACGCCTCGGCTACTCGCTCGCGCAGCAGCAGGGCATGCGCGCCGCCGGCGTGATCTGAAGGAGGCATCTCGATGGCAAGACTTCCACTTGAAGGAATCCGGGTCGCCGACTTCAGCTGGATCATCAATGGTCCGCAAATCGCGCAGTGGCTCGCGACGATGGGCGCCGAGGTGATCAAGATCGAATCGCAAATCTATATCGATATCGGACGCATCAATCCGTCCGGCATGGCCGATCGCATCCAGGGGCCGAATCGCAACGGTTACTACCACGCGTTGAACTACGGCAAGAAGGCGATCACGCTGAACCTCGCGTCGGAGAAGGGCCGCGCGCTCGCCGATGAGATCATTCGCAAGAGCGATTTCGTCCTCGAATGCTTCCCGACGCCGGCTGCGAAGAAACTCGGCATCACCTACGATCGGGTGCGCGCGGTCAAAAACGACATCATCATGATCTCGGTCTCGCTGCTTGGGAAAACCGGCCTTGAACCCGCCTCGTGGGTCGGATGGGGCCCGATGGCGTGCTGCTTCGTCGGTATGTTCGACGCGCAAGGTTACCCCGATCCGGGCAACCCGAATCCGCCGCCGCGTCAAACCGGCGGCACCTGGCCGGACTACGCGATCGCCAGCGCGGTGACGTTTCATGTGCTCGCCGCGCTGCGGCATCGTAACCGCACCGGCGAAGGTCAGTGGATCGATGCAAGCATGGGCGAGACGGTTATCGGGCAGATGCCCGAATGGTACATGGACTACTTCATGAACGGGCGCGACCGGCGCGCGCGCGGAAATCGCGACGACGTGATGGCGCCGCACAACACCTATCGATGCGCCGGCGGGGACAAGTGGATCGCAATCGCGGTCGGCACGCAATCGGAGTGGGAAGCGCTGTGCCGTGTGATGGGAAATCCGGAGTGGATGCGTGACGCAAAATTCGCCGATCAGTACGGTCGCTGGCAGCATAGCGATGAGCTCGATGCGCACCTCGCCAGGTGGACATGCAATCATGAGCACCTCGCGCTTGCTAAAAAGCTACAAGCGGCGGGCGTCGCGGCCGGGCCCGTCCTCGATAGCGTCGAGATCCACGACGACCCGCATCTGTGGGAATGGGGCTTCTTCCGCAAAATCGATCATCGTGAGGTGGGCGAACGCATGCTCCCAAACATGCCGGTGCGCATGAGCAACGTGCCGAAACTAAACTACTCGATGCCGCCGGACCTCGGCGAGCACAACGGCGAAATCTTCGGCGGCCTGCTGGGTCTCTCCGATGCCGAAATCAAGATGCTGATGGAACAAAAAGTCATCTACTGAAGCTCGATCACAAACAGGAGGCCTTTCCGCCACTCGGTACTCTCGCCAATTGGTTCTACGCATCGCGCATCGATGAGGCCATATGCTGACGAACGCAAAGGAATTCCTGCAGCACGTTTTTCGCGAATTCTCCGAGGATGAATGTCCGTCGATGGCGGCCGCGCTGGCCTACGCCACGCTGTTCGCGCTGCCCTCGTTGCTGCTGATCGTTATCTTCATCGCAGGTCTGGTTCTCGGACCACAAGCCGCCAGTGGACAGATCGAGGCAAGGCTGAGCGGCGCGATGGGGCCGCAGGCCGCCGCGCAGATCCAGGGCATGGTCAGCAGCGTGGCACAGAACCGCACCGGCGGTTTGGTCGCAACGGCACTCGGAATTGTTGGTCTGATATTTTCCGCCACCGGCGTTCTGCTGCAACTTCAGCAGTGCCTGAACAAAGCCTGGAAGGTAAAAGTGGTCGGCTCGGGTCTGCGCAATTTCGCGATGAAGCGGCTGCGCTCGGGCCTGTTGCTGGTCGGCGCGGGATTCCTCGCGATGATTTCGGTCGCCGCGAGTTCCGCGATCTCGGCACTCGCGAAGATGATTCCGTTTGCGGGCGCCGCGCACGCCGGTGAGATGATCGCGTCGTTGGCGATGTTCGCGGTAGTTTTCGCCGCGATTTTGAAGGTGCTGCCCGATGTGCAATTGCGCTGGAGCGATGTCTGGGTCGGCGGCGTGTTTATCGCGGTTCTGTTCGTGGTCGGAAAATTCCTGATCGCGATGTATCTGGCGCATGCCGGAAAGGCCAGCGCTTATGGCGCGGCGGGATCGCTGGCGCTGATTCTGATGTGGACCTATTACTCGGCGCTGATCTTTCTGCTCGGCGTGGAGCTGACCCAGGTCTGGGTCCGGCGCCAGGGCCGCGACGTCCCGCCTCGACAAGGCGCCGTCCGCCTGGCTTAAACCAATCCCCGAGCCACAATTTCAGGCGGCAGGAAATCCATACAATTTGGCGGCATTGGTGCAAACGATCTTGCGCCGCGTCGCAGCCGGCAGATGTCCCAGCTCGCGTGCGATGTATTCCTGCGAATCGGGCCAGATGCCGTCGGGATGCGGGAAATCCGAGCCCCACATGATGTTGTCCTCGCCAATCTCGTCAAGCATCTTGATGCCGATGCGATCGCTCTGGTAGGTCGCGTAGCACTGGCGATGCCAGTACTCGCTCGGCTTCATCTTCAGATCGAGGTCCGCGAATTGATCCTCCCATTCGAGGTCCATGTGGTCGAGGATGTACGGCAGCCATCCGATGCCGCTCTCGCCGATGACCATCTTGAGCCCACGATGATGCTCGAGCACGCCGCCGAAGATGATCGCCATCAGCGGCACCGCCATGTACATCTGGAAGCTGGTGATGAGCGTCGCGAACGCGGCGCGCCCGACCTTGGGCGGGAATTTGCTCAAATCGGGAAACGCTCCGCCGATGGTATGCAGATGCACCGGCAGGTTGGCCTCTTCCGCGGCCGCCCACAGCGGCTCCCACACCGGATCCCAGAAAGGCTCGATGTCGGGGCGGTTGGCGATATCGAGACCGCGCAGCGCTCCTTCCTTCGCGACGCGCTTCACCTCGGCCACCGCGGCCTCGATGCTGTGGCTGGGTATCGAAGCGAGCCCGGCATAACGCCCCGGATGGGTGCGGCAGAAGCCCGCGAGCCATTGATTGTAGACACGAATCATTTCGGTCGCGGCCTCATCATCCTTGAGCCGCATGCTCGCGCCGAGGATGCCGTAGAGGACCTCGCCCTGAACGCCGTCGCGCTCCTGATCCTGGAGGCGCAACTCCGGGTCGGTCAGCCGCCGAATGCCTTTGAGGCCGTCATCGTACAGACCTGTCGATGCCATGCGGTCGGAGCGATGGATCTGGCCCGGCACGTATTGGCGTCCCGCCGAACCCATCCCGTTCATCAGCCCGAACATCGCGCCGTTTTTGGCGACCCACATCTTGCCCTTGCGGGTGTCAGTGACGTAAGGCATCCGCTCTTTCAGATCGGCGCGCGCGTTGGAGGTGAACAGATCCGGCGGTAGCCAAATCAGATCAATGTGGCAATCAGCTGAGATGAAATCGTACTTCATCCGCAAATCCTCTGGCGCGATCTTGCTCCAGTCGCCTCGATGCGTGCAAACGCCCGAGGATAGATGACCTCAGCCGTTCCAGGCGCCACGCAGCGTGTAGGAGCTCAGCACCCGGATGTAGTTGGCGCGCTGAAAGGCCGCCGGGTTCGGCACATTGCGCTGACTCATGCTGCCACGCATCTGGCGGATGGATTCGTATTCATGCTCCTCCATCCAGCTCGCGAGGTCGCGCAGCACGACTCCGAGGTGCTCGAGGCCGTTGCGGAGCAGCGCCGAGGTCATCATGGTGACGCGCGCGCCCGCCATCACGGATTTCAGCACATCGTGCGCGCTATGCACGCCGCCGGTGATCGCGAGGTCGGCCTCGACATGGCCAAAGATGATCGCCACCCAATGGAGCCTGAGCAGAAGCTCCTGCGGGCTGCTCAGCGCCAGGTTCGGCACCACTTCGAGTTGTTCGAGATCCAGATCCGGCTGATAGAAGCGATTAAACAGCACCAGCGCGTTGGCGCCGGCGCCGTCGAGTCGTTTCGCGAAATTCGCGGGAGCGCTGAAGAAGGGCGACAACTTCACCGCCACGGGAATCTTTACACTTTGTTTCACCTCGCGAACCAGCTCGATATAAGCGCGTTCAACCTGGCTCGCGCTGAGTTCGGGGTCGGTCTCTATCGAGTACAGGTTTAGCTCCAGCGCGTCAGCGCCGGCCTGCTCGATCTCGCGCGCGTAGCGAATCCATCCGCCGGCCGAAACGCCGTTGAGACTGCCAATTACGGGAATCGAGACGCTCGCTTTGGCCCGGCGAATCAGATCGAGATAGCCCGCGGGACCGAGGTTGTAGGTAGCGAGGTCCGGAAAGTAGTTGAGCGACTCCGCGAAACTTTCGGCGCCGCGAAACAGATCCTCATCGAGCGTTTCACCTTCCACCGCAAGCTGCTCTTCGAAGAGCGAAGGGAGCACCACCGCCGCGATGCCGTGATCCTCGAGGCTGCGAATCTTGTCGAGCGAATCGCATAGTGGCGACGCCGATGCGACCAGCGGATTTTTCAGGCCGAGTCCCGAGTATGTGGTTGTGAGGTCGATCATTGCTTGCTCTCTTTTCCCGCTGGACTGGCGGTGGCGTCTGAATCGGGGGCGGCCGGAACTGTCGGACCAGACATCGCGGCGCGATTTGCATAGACGCGCCACTGACGCGTGACGTCCTGCTGCGCCAGCTTGAGCAATTCGCGCGCGGCTTCAGGGTTGCTGCGCGCGAGCATCGTGTAGCGTGCTTCCTGATACGCGTACTGCTTGAGTGGGATGCTGGGGGCTTTGGAGTCGAGCTGAAAAGGATTCTTGCCTTCCGCGCGCAAAGCCGGGTTGTATCGCATCAGCGGCCAATAGCCCGATAGCACCGCATTCTTTTGCTGATTCATGCCGAACGCCATGTCGTAACCGTGGGCGATGCAGTTGCTGTACGCGAGGAGCAGCGACGGGCCGTCGTGCGCCTCGGCTTCAAGGAAAGCGCGCACCGTATGGGCGTCGTTGCCGCCCATCGCGACCCGCGCGACATAGACCGAGCCGTAGCTGATCGCTTCCATCGCGAGGTCCTTCTTGCCGGTCTGCTTGCCGCCGCTGGCGAACTTTGCGACCGCGCCACGCGGAGTGGATTTCGACATCTGCCCGCCGGTGTTCGAATAGACTTCAGTATCCAGCACCAGCACGTTCACGTTCATGCCCGAGCCAAGAACGTGATCGAGGCCGCCGAAACCGATGTCGTAGGCCCATCCGTCACCACCGACCAGCCACACACTCTTACGCACCAGCGAATCGGCGAGCGCGATCAGGTCGCGTGCGTCGTTGGTCTCGAGCCCCGCGATAATCCGCTTGACCTCGGCGACGCGCTGACGCTGCGCCACAATGCCCGCCTCGGTCGATTGATCAGCTTCGAGGATCTCACCGACGATGCGGCCGCCCAGCTGGCTCGATAGGCGCCGCGTCAGTTCGCGCGCGTAGTCGAGGCGCTTGTCGATCGCGAGCCGCATCCCGAGTCCAAATTCGGCATTGTCCTCGAAGAGCGAATTCGACCACGCCGGCCCGCGGCCATCGCCATTAGATGTGTACGGCGTGGTCGGCAGATTACCGCCGTATATAGATGAGCATCCGGTGGCGTTCGCGATCAGCAGTCGATCGCCGAAGAGTTGCGTGAGCAGCTTGATGTAGGGAGTCTCGCCGCATCCCGCGCAGGCGCCGGAAAATTCGAACAGCGGCTCGAGCAGTTGCGCGTCCTTGACTTGCGCATGTGCCAGGCTGTCACGATTAAACTCCGGCAGCGACAAAAAGAAATCCCAGTTGCGCGCCTCGGCGTCGCGAATCGGCGGCTGCGGCAACATGTTGATCGCCTTGTGGCGCACCTCGCTTTTGCTCTTCGCGGGGCACACCTCGACGCACAGACGGCACCCGGTGCAATCCTCGGGCGCAACCTGCAGCGTGTAACGCATCGCCTCGAGGCCGCGCCATCGCGGCGTTGCTGATTTGAAGGACTCGGGTCCGTCGTCGAGAAGACTCGGCTCGTACATCTTTGCGCGAATCACCGCGTGCGGGCAGACCAGCACGCACTTCCCGCATTGGATGCACAAGTCCTCGTCCCACACCGGGATTTCCTGCGCGATATTGCGCTTCTCCCATTTCGCGGTGCCGCTCGGAAAAGTTCCGTCGGGCGGCAGCGCGCTGGTCGGGACCGAATCGCCATAGCCGGCGATGAGCGTGCCGAGAATGTCGCGCACGAACGCCGGCGCATGCGAGGGCACCGGCGCGAGAATGTCGATGGTGCTGGTCGCCGCGGGCGGAATCGTGACCTCGTACAGATGGGCGAGGGTGGTATCGACTGCCGCAAAGTTCTTCTGCACGATCGCGTCGCCGCGCTTGCCGTAAGTTTCCTGGATCGCAGATTTGATCGCGCCGATTGCCGCCTCCTGCGGCAGCACGCCGCTGACCGCGAAGAAGCAGGTTTGCATGATGGTATTGATGCGGCCGCCCATGCCGGCCTGGCGCGCCACTTTGTACGCATCGATGACGAAGACGCGCAGCTCGCGGTCGAGGATCTGCTGCTGCACCTTGCGCGGCAAATGATTCCATACCTCGTCGGGCGCGTAGGTCGTATTGAGGAGGAAGGTCGCCCCGCGATCGGCGGCCGCAAGCACGTCCATCCGTTCCAGGAACGCGAACTGATGGCATCCGATGAAGCTGGCCTTCGTGATCAGATAGGTCGAGCGGATCGGGTCGGGGCCGAAGCGCAGATGCGACACGGTAATCGAGCCGGCCTTCTTGGAATCGTACACAAAGTAGCCTTGTGCGTGACTCGGCGTGTGCTCGCCGATGATCGCGATCGAGTTCTTGTTGGCGCCGACGGTGCCATCGGATCCCAGTCCATAGAACAGTGCGCGCACCATGTCGGGGCTCTCGGTCGAGAAGGCCGGATCGAATGCGAGACTCGAATGCGTCAGGTCATCGTGAATCCCGATGGTAAAGTGATTCTTGGGCGCGTCCTTGCGCAGTTCATCGAAGATCGCCTTCACCATCGCGGGAGTGAACTCCTTCGAGGAGAGGCCATAACGGCCGCCGATGATGCGCGGCCATTTGCCGTCGATGGTGCGCGCCTCCCACGCTTCGCTCAGCGCGGTCACGACGTCGAGGTACAGCGGCTCGCCAACGCCGCCAGGCTCCTTGGTGCGATCGAGCACCGCGATCGCGCGCGCGGTCCTGGGCAAGGCGGCCGCGAACGCCGCGCCGTCGAAGGGGCGGAAGAGCCGCACCTTAAGCAGGCCGACCCTCTCGCCGCTCACGATGAGACGCTCGATTGTCTCCTCGGCGGCGCCCGCGCCTGAGCCCATTAGGATGATGACGCGCTCCGCCTTCGGATCGCCGACGTAGTCGAAGAGGTGATACGCGCGGCCGGTTCGGCGCGCGAACCGATCCATCACGTCCTGCACGATGGTCGGGCAGGCGCGATAGAAGGGGTTGATGGCCTCGCGCGCCTGAAAGAAGACATCGGGATTTTGCGCCGTCCCGCGCAGCATCGGGCGATCGGGGCTGAGCGCGCGATCGCGATGCTGGCGGACGAAGTTCGCATCGATAAGCGCGCCGAGATCCTCGTCGCTCAACGGATGGATCTTGTTGAGCTCGTGCGAAGTGCGGAACCCATCGAAGAAATGCAGAAACGGGATGCGCGATTCGAGCGTAGCCGCATGCGCGATGAGCGCGAAGTCGTGCGCCTCCTGCACCGAGTCCGAACACAGCATGGCGAAGCCGGTCGCGCGCGCCGCCATCACATCGCTATGGTCGCCGAAGATCGACAGCGCATGCGTTGCGATGGTGCGCGCCGCGACGTGGATTGCACACGCAGTCAACTCGCCTGCGATCTTGTACATGTTGGGGATCATCAGGAGCAGGCCTTGCGAGGCGGTGAAGGTGGTGCCGAGCGCACCTGCCTGTAACGCGCCGTGAAGCGCGCCGGCGGCGCCGCCCTCGCTCTGCATCTCGACCACCTTGGGCACGGTGCCGAAAATGTTCTTACGGCCCGCGTCGCTCCATTGATCCGACAACTCACCCATCGGCGACGATGGCGTGATGGGATAGATCGCGATTACTTCGCTCAGGCGGTAGGCAACCGAGGCCGCCGCTTCATTTCCGTCAAGAATTTCCATAATGCCCGTTCTAACGGGCAGTTAACTCTCAACGGTTCCTTGGCGCAAAGCGCGAGGAAGCCCGCGCCGGGTGGGCGACCGTGCGGTCGATCCTCAGGGCGAGCGCTGATCGAATTGCAGGATCGTTCCGTCGGGATCCTCGAAGAGGCAGGTCAGCACTTTCGCGCCGCCGCGCTCTCCGTATGCGAGCGCATCAGCCTCGTACGGCGGGACCAGAATCTTGACGCCGGCACGCGAGAGCTTCTCGACTCGGCTGCGCAGGTCATCCACCAGGAACGCGAAATGATGCATCCCGACCTGATGCAGCCGCAGCGGTTTGCCCGAGGGCTCGCGTCCGAGCGTCTGCGAAAGCACCAGAAAGCCGCCGTCACCGCCCCATCGCATGTAAATCGCGCGGCGCTTGCCCTGACCCACGGTCTCCTCGTTGTCGAGCATCACCTCGAGCCCGAGGAGGTCGCGATAAAACGGCAGCGATCGCTCCATATCGCTGACCCCGATTGCCAGATGCGAAATGCCTTTCATATGAACCTCCTGTCCTAAGCCATGATGACGCGATAGCGGCGCGGCGAGATTCCAAACTCGGCGCGGAAGCCGCGGATGAAGTTCGACAAGTCCTCGAAGCCGACGTCCAGCGCGATCTCCGTAATGGGCTGCCTGCTCGATACAATCCGCCGGGCCGCCTCGCGAAGCCGCGCGCGCAGAATCCATTGATGTGGCGTGACACCGGTCACGCGCCTGAAGGTACGCAGGAAGTGGTAGCGGCTGAGTCCCGCGAGATTCGCAAGCTCGGCCAGCGTATGCGGCTGGTCGATGCGAGATTCCAGATGGCGGATCACATCGGCGATCGAGGTGTGGTCGCGCGGCGCCTTCGCGGAAGTATCGCGGTCGGAATCCACTTGAATGACCGCACCTGCGAGTTGGAGGCCGACCTCCTCGAGGGAGTCCGGATGATCCAGTCCCGCGGTGACTCGCGCGGTGAGCGGCGCGAGGCTGCGCAACGGTGGAATGCGATCGTGACTGAGAGTGGCGCATGAAGCTCCCGCATCACGCGCGAGACTCTCGAACAAATCCTGATCGAATTGAAAGGAGAGGCATCGATCGCTCGCGCCATGCTGATGGGAACATTCGAAGCTCTGCCCGATACTGCCGAGCAGCAGCGCTCCCGGCGACATCAGTGACGATCCGCGATCGCCGCGATAGGCGAAGGTCCCCGCCATCACCATCGAGATTGAGGTCCATGCGTGGCGCTCTTCGAAGGGGCGATCGCGCGGGCCCGCCGTACACACGATATCGAGCACGCGCCATCCCGCGCCCTCGGCCACCAGCTTGCCGAGGCCGCCGCCGCGTGCACCATCGCGCTCCTTGCGCATCAGAGCGGCGGTCAGCGGATCGCGAGCGGATGTTTCAGGGGAGAGCAATTTTTGCCAAGTCTCCGAGATAGTGCCGGATTATAATCATCGTGTGCGAAGTTCTAAAAGGAGTCGAAACGTCATGGCGCTGGAAGGTGGATGCTCCTGCGGAGTGATTCGATACAAGCTAACCAACAGCCCACTCATCGTTCACGCGTGCCATTGCCGCGATTGCCAACGCATAACAGGCGGCCCGCACGTCATCAACGTCTGGATCGAGAGGAAGTTTGTCGAGGCCAGCGGCGCCGAGCCGAAATCGTTCGTACTCAAGGGCGGCAGCGGCAACACCCACGAGGCCTTCTTCTGCGATAGATGCGGGACCTACGTATGGAGCCGCTACAGCATCGCACCCGGTGATTGCCTGTTCGTGCGCGCAGGCACCCTCGATACTCCCGATGCGGTCACGCCCGATGTCCACATCTTCACGCGTAGCAAACTGCCGTGGGTCCAGCTCCCCAAGAATGCGCGCGCGTTCGAAGCGGGCTACCCGATTCCCAAGGTGTGGCCGAAGGAGAGCCTGGCGCGGCTGCAAGCGTGAGGTCGCGGCTGTTAGCGATTCGAAGACAGAGGCTAGCCGCGGCCGATCAGCGGCATCTTGGTCGCCATGATGGTCATGAACTGCACGTTGGCATCGAGTGGCAGCGTCGCCATGTAAACCACCGCGCGCGCGACATGATGCACGTCGAAGGTCGGTTCCGGCATCATGGTGCCGTTGGGCTGCGGAACGCCCCGCGCCATCCCACGCGTCATCTCGGTGGCGGCGTTGCCGATATCGATTTGACCGCAGGCGATGTCGTACTTGCGGCCATCGAGCGAGGTCACCTTGGTCAGCCCCGTCATCGCATGCTTGGTGGCGGTGTAGGCGGCGGAATTGGGGCGTGGGCTATGCGCCGAAATGGAACCATTGTTGATGATGCGTCCGCCGCGCGGATCCTGGGCCTTCATGATTTTGAAGGCCTCCTGGGTGCATAAAAATGCGCCGGTCAGATTGGTATCGACGACCGCCTTCCATTTCTCGTAAGGCAGGTCTTCCAGCAGGACCGGCGGACCGCCGAATCCCGCATTGTTGAAGAGGACGTCGAGGCGACCGAATTTTTCTTTGGTTTTCGCGAAAAGATTTTTCACCGCGGCTGGATCGGCGACATCGGTGGGAACCACCAGCGTCTCCCCTCCCAAGGCTTTCGCTTCGGCCGCGGTCGCCTCGAGCGGCTCGACGCGACGCCCGGCCAGCACGACGGCGAAGCCTTCTTTCAGCAACTCCAACGAAGCAGCCCTACCGATTCCGGTACCCGCGCCGGTGACGATCGCGACTTTCATAATATCAGTGCTTCGGAGGAGGGCATTTGGTGTTCGCGGGATCGGCGTGCGGAATCGCCGCGAGATAGGTATACACCGCACCTAAATCGTCGTCGGTCATTTCACGAAATTCCGGCCACGGCATCACTTTCTGGATGTCATTGGGATCCGGTTTCTTGCCATCCTCCATCATATGAACCTTGCCGGTGCGAATACTCTCGATGAAGTCCGCACGGCTCAAACCGCCGGGTAGCCCCTTGTCGTCGGGCGTGATGTTGGGTGAGCGATTCGGCCCGAAGCATTTCCCGCCGGCAAGGTAGTTTTTGGTGTTGAGTTTCTCGGTCTCGCCCTTGAAGGGATCACCGGCCGGCTCGAAGGTCGGCATGGTATGGCAACTGACGCATCCGCCCACCGCATTGACCAGGTAGCTGCCGCGCGCAATGGCCGCGCGATCCTTCGCATCATACTTGAGGGTCACGGGCGCAAGCTTGAGCGCGTGTTCGGTGTCATCCGAATCGGCGGCCAATATGGTCGAGGACGTGAATGCGAGCAGCAATGCGATCGCGAGAATGGATGCCTTCATGATTCCTCCAAGGTGTCCATTGCATACAACCCACCACGGCAGCGTTGCAAACCTTGGCAATCGATTGTTCCTCCCACGAGGGCCGGGACAGCACCATGCCGATTTGATGCCATGCGCCAGACTCGCCTATCGATTGCGATGGTCGCGAGGGAGATTGGGAACTTTCGGGTGAGGATAGGGATGAGGCGTGGGCACCGCCTCGCGATGGAATGCGCGGGCCCGTGCCGCCGCTTCCCGATAGATCGCGGCAAGCTGATCCTCGGCATCGTAGTCGAACGGATCTTGAAGACGCCGCTCGAGGTCACCACCGCGCTCGGGTTGGTGTTCGAGATACCATCGCACGGTGCGTCGCAGCGCCTCTTCAGGCGGTAGGGGATCGCGGTATCCCAGTTGCAGCTTGATCTTGTGCAAGTCCAGGAGCTTGTGATGCGGCGTTATTTCGAGACTCACGCCGCGCGCGGGATAAGCGACCTTGGCCGGCAAGCTAACGATCTCCATTTTGTGATTCAGCTCATCGGCGATGATTTCGACAATCTGGCGAACCGAGAATTGCCGATCATCGCCGCAATTGTAGATCTGCGCGGCGGCCGCATCCGGCTGGTCGACCGCGAGCAGTACGCCATGAGCCAGGTTGCCCGCGTACCCATGCGTCATCAAGCTGAGGCCGCCATCCGCCAGGATCATGAACGGGCGCCGATCGAGCACGCGCCGAATCACGCACCATTCGCGCGGCACTAACTGGTAGGGTCCGTATACATAAGGATAACGGTAGACTGTGCCGCGGGGATGGGCGGTGAGAACTGCCTGCTCGGTGCTCGCAATCAGATATGAGAAACGGTGTTCCGCTTCGCTCGCCACCGTGGGTGCAGTCTCGGGAACCGGGATCGGCAGACCATGCGGAAAATTCGCGGAAGGAACGAAATAACCCCGATAGGCCGGGACACCGCCGATTCCGATGAACTGTCCAGTCTTGCCGGCGAACGCTTCTGCGATGATGCGGATGCGTCCATAGGTCGCGATCACAACGTCGAAGGTTCGTCCTCTTATGGCGGGATCGAGAGTCTCGCGAAAGTGGGGGTCGGCATGAATGTGCTCGATGTCGGGGCCAATCTCGGGTATTTCGTGCGTCCCACGATGGAGAATTGCCACGGCGTATCCGCGCTGACGAAGGCCATTAACCAGGAAGGGGCCGCTGGGACCGGTACCGCCGACAACCAAAGCGCTTTTCATAGAGGTCGCTGGTGGCACGCGTTACGCGCCCGTGGCCGCCGCATGCTTCGCTTCGTCCGCGGCGGAAGGACCTTCGACTTTGTAAAGCTTCTGCGCGTTGTCCCAAAGAATCTTGCGGCGGACCGATGCTTCGCAATCTGAAAGCCCGCTTTGGATTCGAGCGTGCACCTCCTCGCCGTAGAGTGATGTCGGATGCGGAAAATCGGTCTCGAACATCACGTTGTCTGCCCCGATCTTGTCGATCAACCGGCGCGGCGCGACCTGCTCGAACCAGTAACAGGCGTAGATGTTGCGCGCGAAATACTCTGAGGGCATCAGATCGAACTCGGGACGTTCCCCGCGCACATCGTTGCCCTGGAATTGATAATCCATGGCTTCGAGCACGAACGGAATCCATCCGATGCCGCTTTCGACCGAGACGAATTTGATCGCTGGATAGCGATTCAGCACACCTGACATGATCAGATCGCTTACCTGCTTGCCGTTTTGCAGCAGTATGTCGATGGCGAGTGCGGTGAAGGCCGCCGCCAGCCCGTAAGTCGAAACGCGATTCTTGATCAATCCCTCGTTCATATCGCCGGAACCGACGTGAAAACTAATCGGCAAATCAAGTTCGCAGGCAACCTGCCAGAGCGGATTCCAATGTGGGTCGCCGAGTATCGGCTGCCCGAAGTATTGCGGGTCGCCGGTGAACAGAATTCCTCGATGGCCCATCGCGGCGCATCGGCGGACCTCCTCGGCAGCCGCTGCAACATCCCAGAAGGGGATCGAGGTGATCGGAAGGAGGCGGCGCGAATCGGCCGACGCCCATTCGGTCTGCCAATCGTTGTAAATCCGCACGCAGGCGAGCATCAACTCGGGATCATCGAGCTTCAGAAATTGTTGAGCGCCGAAGCCGCCGACATTGGGATACATCACCATCGCCCAGATGCCCATCTCGTCCATGTATTTGAGGCGCGCCTTGGGCTCGTAGGCCCCGGGATGCATTTCCTCGTAGCTCCGCGGCGGATTTTTGAAGCTGCCGCGACCGGCAGTGGCGGTCATACCAGGATTCGCGAGGAAGCCTTTCTGGTTTCCGAGCACCCATCGCTGAGTGCCTTTGGCGTTCGTCTCGATGCGTGGAACACGGTCGCGCATACTGGCCGGCGCGCGACTGGTCCACACCTCTGGTGTCTCGGTTACATGGGTGTCGGCATCGATGATGGTGTAACCGCTCATGGTCTCATCCTCCAGTTGTTGCGGGGTCTCTCGGGCTAATGCACCCAGGTCAGTTGAATGTCAAACGCTTGAGTCCTGAAACTCAGGTTTTCTTCACGCCGACGCCTCCGAACATCGCCAGGCTCTCGAGGGCGATCCCGTGTCCGAGTCCGTCGAGCATCATTTGCTTGAGCATTTGTGTCATAGCGATTCGCGCGTAGCGCTGAACAAATGGGGGACGCTGGCAAATTTCCCGCGCCAGTTGCCATGCTCGCGGGAGCAGCCCTTCGCGCGGCAATACCTCATTCACCACACCGAGTTTGAGCGCCTCCCGCGCCGAGAGCTTTTGCCCGGTCAGCAGAAAATAGCGGCCACGATTCGGACCTAGCACCAGTGGCCATACGAGATGCACGCCGTCACCGGGAACAATACCCATTGGGAAGTGAGGAGCGTCCTGGAACTCCGCACTTTCGGCGGCAAGCACGATATCGCAGAGCACCGCCAGTTCAGCATGGATAAAAGCAGGGCCGTTCACCGCCGCTATCATCGGCACTTCGATATTCAGAAGATTGAATAGCAGGTGACGTCCATCATGACCGGTCTGATCCATCTTCTCGAACATCTCTGGCGTCAGCTTGCCTTCGCTAAAGCGAGACAGGCCGCTAACCGAGGGATGCATCTCGGCGCAGAACGCGTCACCCGCGCCGGTTATGATTACGCACCGATTCTCGCGATCGCGCGCGATGTCATAGAAGGCGAATGACAGCTCCTCGTGCGGAGCGTTGCTCCAGAGGCAGGGTTGGTCCGGCGCATTTCTGGCATGAATGGTCAGCTGCAGAATTCCGTCCTCCCGTTTCATCGATAAGCAATCGTACCGGTTGGCATAGTCCTCGAATCTAATCGGTTTCATCGGTTCAGCCTCCCGCCAAGGTTACGATCGCGACCAACTCGATATGATGTCGCCGCGGATGGTCACTTCAATGACCAGTCAGCGGTCCAGAATAAGATCGTCGGCTTTCAAAAACGCGATAAAAGGTCTACTGGATGTTTTGAACGACGCGGGAAGCAAACGGGGCCGGTCACCTATGTCGAGCCGGCCGCTCATCACTACGAGGTCAAGTAGCATGTACGACTTGTTGGTTAAAAACGGAACGGTAGTAGATGGAACCGGCGCGCCGCGCCGAATGGCCGACATTGCGGTCAAGGACGGCATGATCGCGGAAATCGGATCGATAAAGGATGGTGCGAATCAGACCATCGATGCCGATGGTCTGATTGTCGCGCCCGGCTTCGTCGATCCGCACACCCATTACGATGCCCAAATCTGCTGGGACCCGCAGATCACCAGCTCCTCATGGCATGGAGTCACTAGCGTCGTGATGGGCAATTGCGGCGTCGGGCTGGCACCATGCCGTCCCCAGGCCCATGACATTGCGGCGCTGGATCTAGTTAACGTCGAGGCGATTCCTTACGAGGTCCTCAAACGCGGCATCACCTGGGATTGGGAGAGTTTCCCCAGCTATTTGCAAGCGGCCGGTCGGCGCGGCAGTGCGATCAATCTGGGTTTCCTGGCCCCGCTCACCCCATTTCGCCACTACGTGATGGGTGAGGAGTCGATGGAACGCACGGCTACCGCGGATGAAACGGCAAAAATCGCCGCGCTGCTGCGCGAGGCGGTTACGGCCGGCGCGCTTGGCTGGTCGCTGACCACCGGCATTCAGCACGTGGGTTACAAAGGGCGGCCGCTCGCCTGTCGGCTGGCCGATCGCGCCGAGTTGGGCGCTTATTCTCATGTACTGCGCGAGCTCGGCAAGGGTGTAATCGAAGTCACGCTGACCCAGAACTTCGGCCATATCCAGGATCACGAACTGGATCTGCTGAAGTTCCTGCTCGACGAGAGCGAACGGAAGGTGACGTGGCTGGCGATCTTTGACCTCGAGGACAAACCGCTAGCCGCCCTCGAAACGCTGCAGCGCTCCGAGGCGTTGATCAAGCGTGGGGGAGTTCCGCAGATGACCTGTCGCCCCCTGATTGCGGAAATCGAGTTCAAATCGGGGATGGCTTTTTCATTGATGAAATCTTGGCAGCCGGCGGTAGACCAGCCGCCTGAGAAGCTCAAGCAACTTTACGCCGATCCTGATTTTCGCCGAGCCGTGGTTGACGAGATGAGCAAAGGCGTGTTGCGGCGCAACTTCAAGCGGGTCGAGGTGAGCGACGTCGGCAAGCCGGAGCTGAAGAGCCTGATTGGGAGGTCGGTAGCTGATATCGCGCGTGACCGTGGACGTGAAGGCTATGAATTCGAGACCATGCTCGATCTCGCGATCGAAGACGACTTGAACATTTCGTTCGCGCAATCGGTATTCAACACCAACGAAGAGCGGCTCGGGAAGCTGATTAACGATCCGCGCCCGATGATCGGACTCTCCGACGCCGGCGCGCACGTCACTTTGCTCTGCGATGCGGGCTATTGCACTTACCTGCTCGGCCATTGGGTGCGCGAGCTGAACGCCATCACGCTCGAGTACGCGATCAAGCGGCTCACCTCCGAGCCGGCGGACTTCTTCGGACTCAAGGGCCGCGGCCGTCTGAATGTAGGAAATAACGCCGATATCGCGATCTTCGATGCCAACACGGTGGGCTCAGCGCGGCGCGGCACCTTGAAAGACGACCTGCCCGGCGGTGGCAAGCGCCTGGTGATGCCCGCCACCGGCGTCATCCATACTGTCGTCAACGGCGTGCCGGTTTACGAAAATGAGCGCTATACGGGGGCGACGCCCGGCACGGTGCTTCACTCATAGTCAATAACATTTACCCATCGTTCGTTAAGCGAGGAGCGAAGATCCCATGGCTAACAGCTTGATCAAAAAGCCGATCATCTCATCCGACTCACACATCATGGAGCCGCCCGATACTTACATCGCGAGAATCGATAGTAAGTACAAGGACGTCGCGCCGCGCGTCGTATGGCAGGAGAAGGGTGGCGACACTTACGTAGTTGAAGGGATGAAGCAGACTATCCCGATGGGATTGGTCGCCGCCGCGGGTGTCCCAGCCGAGGGTCTCGCAACTTCGGCGCGCTTCGCGAAGTTCGACGACCTCCATCGCGGCGGATGGGATCCCGAAGCGCGGATGGCCGACCAAGATCGCGATGGCGTGGACGCTGAGGTGATTTATCCCAGCGTCGGAATGGTCCTCTGCAACCATCCTGATGCGGACTACAAGAAGGCCTGCTTCGATGCCTACAACCTCTGGATTGCCGAGTTTTCCGGCGCGCATCCGGACCGCCTGCTGGGTCTGGGTCAGACCGCGATGCGCACGCCCGAAGAAGGCATCGAGGACCTCGCGAAGATGAAGGCGATGGGACTGCGCGGCGTGATGATGCCGGGTTTTCCGATCATCGAGGATTACCACAGCGCGGTCTATGATGAGTTCTTCGAGGCGGCGATCGCGATGAAGATGCCGTTGAGCTTCCACATCCTGACCTCGCGTGAAGGACTCGCCAATCCTCCACGCGGACCCAGGTCGAACTCCTTCATGTCGATCATTCGCGGCAATCAGGACATCATGGGCATGTTCATTCTGGGTGGCGTTTTCGAGCGGCATCCTAAGTTGAAGATCGCCTGCGTTGAGGCCGACGCCGGCTGGGTGCCGCATTTCATGTACCGGATGGACCACGCCTACGATCGTCATCGCTACTGGCTCGACATGTATAAGCTCTCGAAATTGCCGAGTGAGTACTTCCGGGAAAACATCTACACGACGTTCCAGGACGACTGGGTGGCGTTCAAGAGTACTGACATGCTGAATCCTCATCGCCTGATGTGGGCGAATGATTTCCCGCATAGCGACTCGACCTGGCCTAATTCACAGGAGCTGCTGCGCGAGCATTCGCAATCGCTAACCGACGATGAGAAGAACTGGATTCTCCACGACAACGTCGCCGAGCTTTACGGGATCGCGGACTAATGGTTTGACGATAGGCCATTTTTCCGCCGCTGATCCTTGAGGGTCCAGCGGTGTGTCTGATCACCGGTGCGACCGGGCACTCTGCGATCCCTCAGGCATTAGACGGCTGGCGCGTCACCACCTCGTACGGCGACCGCAAGGAGTGCCATCAGCACGGTGACACCGAGTGCGAACTCCATACTCGAACGCGGGGTCGCGTCCGCCATTGCACGCCCCATCAGCCATGGAACGAAGACTCCGCCCAGCGCACCGCCGGCGATCACGATCGACGACATCCGGCCGACCTGCGAGGGAAAACGGGTCGCGCTCGCGGCAATCATGTTGGGAAATATAGGCCCGTAGCCGAAGCCGATCAGGAAGACCATTGCCGCTGCGACGACATGCGTCATCGGCGCCGCGATCAATCCGACCAGCGCAAGCGCAGAAAGTATCGACGCCAGGATCGTGACCTCGCGCACCGCAATCCGATGCGCCAGGCGGCCGCCGACGATGCGGCCCACAATCAGGCCAAGCCAGTAAAACGATACGCCCCATGAAGCGACTGTCGCGCCGAGCGCAGCAGCGGTGCGCAGGTACAGGAAGAGCCACGCGCCGATTCCCATTTCACCGCCGACGTAAAGGAACAGCATACCGCCCAGTACCCAGATCAGTGGACGCGCGAGTAGCGTCACGAAACCGCCCGGCATCGCAGGCACGCGGACCTGGACGGCCGGAGAGATCAGCAGCGCGATCGCGACCGTCCAGCAGCCCAGACCGCCGCCCGCGAAGATCCACCAATATGGAATCGTGCGCGCGAGCGCGAAACCGACGATTAACGGGCCCAGCAGTGCGCCGACGCCGAACAGCATGTGAAGATAATTGAGCGCGGCAGCGAGCCGCTCGCTATTGAGGTCAACCACCAGCGCGTTGGCCGCCACATCGATGGCGCCATTGCCGATGCCGATGAGCACGCCGGCGCCCAGCAGAGTAGGAAGTCCGGTAGCGAGGGCGAGACCGATCAGACCAGCGCCGAACAACGACATCGCGACTACCAGAATTCTGTGCGCGCTCCAGCGATGACTGACAGTTCCCGTGACCAGTAGGGCGATGAAGTAGCCTGCCGACGCCGCGCTGATCACGAGTCCTGCGTCGTCGATAGGTATAAAAAGAGCGTGCGAAATCTGCGCGAGGAACGGCCCGACCCATCCGGCATGCAGACCGAACATCAGCAGGCAGGCGTAGGCCAGCCCGGTCAGCCTGCGCTCATTGGTCACCGAAGCTTAGGCGCTGGCGAGAATTTCGCGTGCGCGGTTCAGATCCTGCGCAATCTGATGTTTGAGCTCATCGGCGGAAGCGAATTTCTTCTCGCCCCGAATCCTTTCGATTAGTTCCAGCTTGATGCGATGCCCGTAGATGTCGCGATTGAAGTCAAAGATGTGCGCCTCGACCGAGCGCGCGCTCTCATTGAAGGTCGGGCGCATGCCGATATTGGTGATTGAGCCATAGTGGCCATCATCCAGGATAACCCGAGTCGCATACACGCCATCGGACGGAAGGCATTCGGTTTCGCTTTCAAGGTTCGCGGTGGGAAATCCAATCGTGCGGCCGCGCTCGCGGCCTCGCACCACCGTCCCATGCAGGAAGTGGTAGCGTCCTAGCAGCTTCGCCGCGACCCGCACCTCACCGCTCGCAACCAGTTCGCGAATCTTGGTCGACGAGACCTCCAGTCCGGTCTGCTTGACGGGGCCAACTACCGTGGTATCGAAGCCGAATTCGCGACCCAACTCGACCATCACCGAGGCATTGCCCGCGCGCTTATGACCAAAGTTCACGCTATGCCCGACTACTACTTCGCGCACCCCGATCCTGCCGACCAGGTAGTCGCGAACGAAGTCGCGTGGCTCGATCAGGCTGAACTCGCGGGTGAACTGCACGACGATCACGCCGTCGATTCCGGAAATCCGCAGCAGCTCGAGTTTGTCCTCGGGCAGCAGAATCAGCTTCGGCGCGCGTTCGGGGAACAGCAGCTTCGAGGGAAGCGGATCGAAGGTCAGCGCGAACGAAGTGCCACCTGCGGCGCGCGCGCGATCCATCGCGGCCTTCATGATCGCGCGATGCCCCAGATGTACGCCGTCGAAATTACCGAAGGCGACCACCGGGTAAGGATGGCGCGCAATCGCGTCGAGGTCGCGGAGTATCTCCATCTCTATATTTTCCCTCGACTACGCTGCGCTACGCCTCGGGAGCGGCTGCGCCGCGGCGCTTCGCGCCCCCTTCGGGTCTCATCCGGGAAATCCAGACGATTTGCGATCTTCCTACCCAACGCTAATCGCTCCCGAGATCTTTGAGCATGTTATTGGCGGCCACCGATTGAGTCGAACAGCTGGTATTGCCGGCGAGCTTTTGCAGCGTGAGGCGCGCATCGATGCGGTCATTGAGCTTCACAAACGATTCGCCTTCGCGCAGAAGGCTTTCGCACAGGAAGCGGCTGTTCGGAAAGCGCATGGTCAGATCGTTGAACTGCAGGATCGCCTGCTCGAACTTGTTGCTTTCGAAAAATGCATTCGCGGTGAAGTATTGCGCGGGCTCCGAGAGCGGCGACTTCGGATAACTATGCTGCACCTTCGCGAACTCGATGATCGCGGTCGGATAGTTTCCAGCTTTCATGGCATCGAGGCCTTTGCGATAAATCTTCGCGCCTGCCTCTTTGGAGTTTTGCGAATCGGCGATTTCCTTGTCGAGGTCTTGCGGCCAGGTCGGCGCTGGTTCGGTGGTCGCGGCGGGCGCGCCCGGTTCGGTCGCACTCGGAGCCGGCGGGGTTGCCGAAGCGACGCTGGGGCCCGGCGGCGGTGAAATCGTCGACGCGCCCGGGGCAGGCGAGGTTCCGGGAGGTTCTGTTCCGGCAACCGGCGAAGGCGCCGTCGGAAGCGCGACCTGCAACGCGTTTACTTCCGATTCGAGTTTCGCCAGACGATCGTTGACGTCGGCGGGCGCGGCAGCCGCCGCGCTCTCGCCACTGCCATGTTTCATCTCGGCGAGATCGTCCTGGGTGCGCTTGAGATCGGCCCGCAGCGCATCGATCTGCTGGCGGTCACTCGCGATCATTCCGCGCAGCGCAAATTCGTTCTGGTTGAGTTGGTTGATGTTGGACGATTCATCGGAGCACCCGGCGAACAGCCCAAGGACCATGATCATCCCGGCGCAGATAGCGATGGAAGAGAAACGCAACGTGGTTGCTCCTAGCGGCCGGCTTGATTGCCGCTGACGACGAAGTGATCGCGACGATTTTGCTGCCAGCAGCTTTCGTCTGACTCGTGGCAGATTGGCAATTCCTTACCATAGCTGATGGTGGAGATCCTGCTCGGCGAAATCCCCAGCGTGGTCAGATAATCCTTGGCCGATTGCGCGCGTTTAGCCCCGAGCGCGATGTTGTATTCCTCCGACCCACGCTCATCGCAATTGCCTTCCACCTGCACATTGGTTCCAGGATGGTCCTGTAACCAGGTCGCGTTGGTACGAAGGATCGAACTGTCCTGCGGCTGCACAGTGTAGTCGTTGTATCCGAAATGGATATCCGTGAGCGGTCCGTTGGTACCGCCGCCAAGCTGGCCAGTCTTCGAATAATCTTCGAGTGTGTTCTTCTGCGTTAGATCGCTACCGGTCTGCGCACCGCCATTGGGGAGTCCTTCCATGTTCTGCGTCTTCTTGGATGAACATCCCGCGACGCCCAGCGCAAAGCAGATCAGCCCCGCTGCCACGATGCGCGTGACCTCCGCAGTCCTAGTCACCGAGCCACCACGACCACGATGGATTGGTATCATTGCCGTTACCCTCCGTAAGTGCAGATATGATTTTGTGGGATTCGACCTGCAAAATGTAGATGCGTGAATGTCCGCCGCGTGTAGAGGCGAACGCGATATATCTTCCGTCCGGTGACCACGAGGCCGATTCATTCGAGCCGCTCCCCTCGGTCAGCATCACCGGCGTGCCGCCACTGAGCGGAATCTGGTAGATGTCGAAACGTCCGCCATCGCGGCTCTGATACGCGATGCTGTCGCCCTTGGGCGAGATCGCCGGCGTGGTGTTGTAATTGCCTGAATACGTGATGCGCTTCGATGCGCCGCCCTCGATACTCATCGTGTAGACCTGCGGCGTTCCGGATCGATCTGAGGTAAACGCGAGCGTTTGCCCGTCGGGCGAGAAGTTCGGACTTACGTTGATGCCGCCGGTATCAGTCAATTCGCGAATCTCGTTACCCTCGGAATCCATCAGGTAGAGATTGGTGGCGCCGGCGTTTTCGATCGCGGCGACGATCTGATGCCCGTCGGGACTGATTGCGCCTCCGATGATGCGGCCGTGATGGGTATCGATACGATGCTCGCGACGCTCGACCAGGTTGGCGATGTACAACGCGGGCGCCATGGTTTTGTACGATAGATAAAGCAGCTGATCGGCGTTGCGATCCCACATCGGGAACAGATTGATGGTGGGGTTGTTGGTGACCTGAAAAAGATCTTCGCCGTCGATGCTCTGGGTGAAGATTTCTTTGAATCTGCCACGGCGCGTCGAGACGAAAGCGAGCTTGCTATCGAATGGACCCTTAGTGCCGGTGACCGCTTCCAGCACCGCGTCGGCAAAGCGGCGCGCCATTCGCGGCACTTCGGCGGGATCGCCGTTGAAAGTTTTACCCATCATGCTGCGCTGCTGGTAGACGTCGAATAGCCGCGCGGTGAGTTGAACCTTTCCGCCGGTCACTTGCACTGCGCCCTTGACCACGAACTCGGCGCGGATCGACTTCCAATCGTCGAAGTTGAACTGTCCCAGCTCATAGCCGGACTTTTGTGGATCTTCGATAAAGGTGTGCGGATCGACCAGCGTGTAGTAGCCCGAGAGCATCAAGTTGCGCGACAAGGTGCGATCGAATTGCGACGAGATCTCCTGGCTATCATCGCCACCTAGATTCTTCAGTCCCGACACCGCGATCGGCCAGGTCTGACCCTTCGGCTGCTCAATGGTCATCCGGGTCTGTGCGAGGGCGGCGCGAGGGAGGAATGCAAACGTGCAAAGGACTAATGCCGCAAGGACAGGTATAAGACGCCTCATGTTTCCCCTACACTTCCACCCCTGATCAGAATACCGAGTGCGAAGGCGCTGCGCAGCACCGGTCCGCCCAATCTTCAGATTCAGTTATCACGATTTCAGTTCGCCAAGTTTGAAGGTCGAAACCACGTCGGAGAATTGGGAGCGATAGCGGTCGGGAGGCGGCGGAAAAGGCGCCGCTCGCTTGATGGCGCGGAGCACCGAGGCATCGAACGCCGAGTCCCCCGAACCTTTTGCAATTTTCACGTAGTTGAGGGTGCCGTCAGCGTTGATCGAAAATTCGACATCGGCGGTGAGGTCGTTGGAGCCTCCCGGAAAGGTCCACGCGTCCTTCACCCGCTGCTGGACGGTGCGAAAGTAGAGCAGATACTGGAGATCCTCGAGCTTGCCCATGCTACCGGTTCCCGAACCGACGCCGTAGCCCGAGCCTGCCGTGTTCGCGTTGGAGGCCACTGGTCCTCGCGCGCCGCTATCGCTCCTTGAGGAGGCGGGCGCCGGGGTATCGGAATCGTCGTCGTCCTCGTCGGAGGAGTCCTCTTCAGCAGCTTCCTTTTTGGCCTCGGCGAGCCGCTGCTTCAGCATCTCCTGCTTCAGCTTACGGAATTGCTCCTGCACATCGGGAGTTTTCTCGGCCTTCGCCATCAGAACCGGCGTATGCTGCGCCTTCGGCGAACTGTGGACGATGACCCTCTCATGATGCTGCGGCTTGGCCGGTGGCGGCGTCTGAGTCGGTTGCGGCTCGGCGACCTTCTTGGGCGTCTCGGTGGGCGTCGGTTCAGCGGTCGCCGGAATCACCGCGGGAGGCGGCTCTGGGGTCGGCGTGGGCTTCACCGCAGGCGAGTTCAATGATACCGCGCCTTTGTCATCCGATTTGGGCGGCTCCGGCGGTGGCGGAGGTTTCACTTCCTCGGGCGGTGGGGGCTCTTCAGGCTTGACTTCCGCCTTAGCTACCTGCCCGGGCTCCTTGTGAAGTTTTGGCAGATGCGTCCCCAAGTCACCGGCCGGGATGTTATCGACGATCTTGACCGTCATGCTGGGAGGTTCGACGGTCGCGGAATGGAGCCAATTCGGTAGCACCAGCAGCGCGAAGGCGAGGAATCCGGCGTGGCCCAGTGCCGAGACCGCAATTGCCGCGATATAGCCCGCCCATCCGGGTCGTTCGTTGCCGTTATGGGGAGGTCTTTCCACGGTCGTGCTTGCTCGCGTCGGCATCGCCGCTCGCAGGCTCCTGCGTGACCATTCCGACGTTTTCGATTCCCGCTGCCTTGATCGCCGCCATCGTGCGGATGACTTCGCCGTAGGCGACCTGCTCATCGGCCCGGATGAAGACCTGCAGGTCCGGCCGCGTGTGCGAAATCGCCTCCAGCTTGTCGGTCAGCTCGGCGGGCTGGAGCTTGGCGTCATTGAGATAGGTCTCGCCCTCGCGCGTGATGGAGACCACGAACTCCTCTTCATTGCTCTTGAGCGCGGCAGCTTTGACTTTGGGAATCGACACCTCGACGCCCTGCTGGATGATCGGCGCCGTCACCATGAAGATGATCAGCAGCACCAGCATCACATCGACCAGCGGCGTGACGTTGATCTGCGATACGGGCTTGCCGCGTTGTCCTGCTTCGAATGCCATCGGCTTACGAGAAGAAGTGCCGTTCCGCGATATTGAGGAACTCGCTGATGAAGTTTTCCATATCGATCGCGACCACCTGAACGCGGCCGGTGAGGTAGTTGTAGAAAACCTGGGCCGGAATGGCCGCTACCAGGCCGATGGCGGTGGTAATGAGTGCCTCGGCGATGCCGGGGGCGACCGCCTGGATGCTCGATGAATGCGCCGCCGACAACCCCAGGAACGCGGTCATGATTCCCCATACGGTGCCGAACAGCCCGACGAACGGCGACGTCGACCCGGTGGTCGCGAGGAAGGTCAGACCATACTCCAGCTTGGTCATTTCGACGTTCTGCTGACGTTTCATCGAGCGGGTGACGTTTTCGACACCGCCAAAATCGGTGCTCATGCGGTCCTCGCCACCGACCACCTGGCGTTTGGCGCGAGTGAGCTGGAGCAGCTCCTGGTAGCCGGCGCGGAAAACCTGTGCGACCGGAGAATACACCAGCCCGATACTGGCCGTGTTTATCGCAGCGAGATTCTTCGATTCCCAGAAAATCGTGGTGAAGCGTTCAGACTCGCGCCGCGCACGCGAGGTCTGCAGGAGCTTGTAGATGATGATTCCCCAGCTCCCGACCGAGAACGCGACCAGAATCACGATGACGGCCTGGACGACGGGCCCCGTCCCAAGCAGGAGCCCCACCACACTCAATCCACCCTCACCGCCCATAGGTTCTCCAAGTCCCCTCCACCGACGGAGGGATAGGGTTTGATTCGAACATCTTCAGCCCCGTTTGATTCTATACGGCTTTCGCACGAGTCAAAACCGGTCCACATTCATAGAACGTTCCACCAAACGGATCGTTGCGGATATTATGGTGGTTTTCCCTTAACCTAGAACTTGGGTTATTAAAGGGCTCCGGCATGGCCGCAACGATAAGGCGAGTCGATTAATTTGGAGAGACCCGAAGGGGGCGCGTAGCGCCGCGCCGCAGGCGCATCCGAGGCGGAGCGTAGCGTAGTCGAGGGAAACTTTAAGGAGGTCAGAACTGTGGCGATCAGGGTTGGAATCAATGGATTTGGAAGAATCGGCAGAATGTTTTACCGCGCTGCCTTACACCATAAAGATGCGCTCGAGATCGTTGCCGTAAACGATATTACCGACGCGCCGACGCTGGCTCATCTGCTGAAGTACGATTCGATTCATCGCACCTTGAGTCAGGATGTCCGCGCTGAGGGTAACGGCATCCTGGTCGACGGCAAGCCGCTCAAGGTGCTCGCGGAACGCGACCCCGCCAAGCTCCCCTGGAAGGACCTCGGCGTACAGGTGGTCGTCGAATCGACGGGGCTATTTACCTCGAAGGAAAAGGCCTCTCTGCATATCGCGGCGGGCGCTAAAAAAGTCGTCATTAGCGCCCCGGCCGACGGCGCCGATGTGACCCTGTGTATGGGTGTCAATCACGAGACCTTCGACGCGGCGAAGCACGAAATTATTTCGAATGCGTCGTGCACCACCAATTGCCTCGCGCCGGTTGCGAAAGTTCTCAACGATACCTTCGGCGTTCAGCACGGCTTGATGACGACAGTGCACTCCTACACCTCGGACCAGAATCTCCAGGACGGGCCGCACAAGGATTTGCGACGTGCGCGTGCGGCAGCGCTTTCCATGATCCCGACCTCGACCGGCGCGGCGAAAGCGATCGGCCTGGTATTGCCGGCGCTGAAGGGCAAGCTCGATGGCATCGCGATACGGGTGCCAACGCCTAACGTATCAGTGGTCGATCTGACCGCTGTGATAGCCAAAGATGCCGACGATAAATCGGTCAATGCCGCTATGAAAGCAGCCGCGGAAGGTCCGCTCAAGGGAATCCTTCAGTACTGCGCCGAGAACCTGGTCTCCTCCGATTTCAATGGCAACCCACATTCGTCGATTTTCGATGCGCCGCTGACCAAGGTTATCGACAAGCGGCTGGTCAAGATTTTTTCCTGGTATGACAACGAATGGGGCTACTCCAATCGGCTGGCTGACGTGACTGCCTACGTCGCCAAGCGGCTGTAGTCGGAGCTCCTTAGCAGGATATCGATAATGCCCGTTCATCCAATTACCGACCTCCAGCTCGCGGGCAAAAAGGTGCTCGTGCGATGCGACTTCAACGTGCCGCTGGAGGACGGAAAGATCAGCGACCCGGCGCGCATCGACGCGAGTCTCGATACCATCCGCTACATAATCAAAGAAGGCGGCATCACGGTTCTGTGCTCCCATCTCGGCCGGCCGAAAGAGCGGTCAGCCGACCTCAGCCTCAAGCCGATTGCTGAGTACCTCAGTGGAGTGCTCGGGCAGAAGGTGGGTCTCGCGCCCGATTGCATCGGCGACGTGACCGGCAGGATGGTTGCGGCGCTCAAACCCGGCGATGCGATCCTGCTGGAGAATCTGCGTTTTCATAAAGAGGAAGAGGCCAACGACCGCGACTTCTCGCATGAGCTCGCACGCGCGAAAGATGCCTACGTCAACGACGCATTTGGCACCGCGCATCGAGCGCATGCGTCCACGGAAGGCGTCACGCGCTTCATCGCCGAGCGCGCCGCAGGCTTCCTGATGATGCGCGAGCTCGAAGCCTTGCGCGCGGTTACCGAAAATCCCGCCCGGCCCTCCATCGCTATTCTCGGCGGTGCAAAAGTCTCTGACAAGATTGGCGTGATTCGCAACCTACTTCCCAAGGTGGATGCGATCCTGATTGGCGGAGCGATGGCCTATACGTTCCTCAAAGCCGCGGGGCTTCCAGTCGGCATCTCGCGGGTGGAAGAGGACAAGCTCGACCTCGCGCGCGAGCTGACCGCCGAGGCGGCGAAACACAACGTGCAATTCTGCCTGCCGATCGATCACATCGTCGCGGCGGCGCCGGATCGACCCGACACTCTACTCGCAGTGACCGAAATCCCGCCTGATATGATGGGCCTCGACATTGGGCCGCGCACTATCGAGGATTTCATCGAGCGCCTGAGCACCGCGAAAACCGTGATCTGGAACGGACCGCTGGGATTCTTCGAGCATGAGGAATTTGCCCACGGCACCATGCGCGTCGGCGAGGCGCTCGCAAACCTCTCGGGCGCGAAAACTATCATCGGCGGTGGCGACACGGCCGCCGCGGTGGGTCATCAGCCGTGGTCGTCGCGCTTTACCCATATCTCGACTGGCGGTGGCGCGACGCTCGAATATCTCGAGGGCAAAGTGTTGCCCGGGGTGAAAGCGCTGGAGGTTTGAATGCGTCGCAAGCTGATCGCCGGAAACTGGAAGATGAACCTCACCGCTAACGACGCGCGCGCGATGATCGCCGGGCTCCGCAAGGTCATCGATCCGCTCGCGGCAACGCTGGGCAGGGATCGCGACCTGCTCCTGGCGCCCGCGACGGTGGTCATTCCCGCCGTGGCACAGGCGCTCGCCGGTTCGTCGTTCGCGCTCGGAGCCCAGAACATGCATTGGGAGGATAGCGGAGCGTTTACCGGCGAGGTTTCCGCGCCGATGCTGAAGGCGTTCGGCGTCACCCACGTCATCCTCGGGCATTCGGAGCGCCGGCACGTTTTCTTCGAGACCGATCAGTTCGTCAACAAAAAAATGTTAGCCGCGTTGAAGCATCGGCTGGTGCCGATTATGTGTGTCGGCGAAACTTTGCAGGAGCGCGAAGCTAGCAAGACCGTCGAGGTGGTCATGCGCCAACTGGAAAACGGCCTGTCCGGCATCCCTGCCGAGGCCGCAGCGATGGTGGTTATCGCATATGAGCCGGTATGGGCGATCGGCACCGGCAAGACCGCCACGCCCGAGCAGGCGCAGTTGGTGCACGGCTCGATTCGCGAATTCCTCGATGATTCATGGGGGACGACCGCTGCGGCCGAGACTCGCATCCTCTATGGCGGCAGTGTCACGCCGGATAACATTGACTCGCTGCTGGCGAAACCCGATATTGACGGGGCTTTGGTCGGCGGGGCAAGCTTAAGGGCTGACTCGTGCGCTAAAATCTTTCGCGCCGGTATTTAGGTAAATAATTAGCAATGGTTCAGGCTGTCGTTGGAGTCCACGTACTCGTATGCATCACGCTGGTGATCCTTATCCTGCTCCAGCAGGGGAAGGGCGCGGAGGTCGGCGCGGTATTCGGAGGTTCCAGCAATACGGTTTTCGGCGCGAGTGGCGCCGGTAACGTACTGACACGCACGACCAGCGCGCTCGCGGTAGTGTTCTTTGCGACCTCGCTCTACCTTGCGTATGCGTCGTCGCAGCGTGCGTCGGGCAGCATTTTCGGAAGCGGCTCGAGCGTAATGTCGAAGCATGCGGCCAAGGCGCCATTGGTGCCGAATGCGACCGGGACCAACGCGGCACCGGCGCAAAATTCGAATCCGCTGGTACCGAATGCAGAGCCTAATTCCGGAGCGCCGGCCAATCCGCTGGCGCCGCCGGCGAACAACTGACCCTCGTCAGCGCGAGCTGACTTTCGCGATAGCGTGCGCGGGTGGTGGAATGGCAGACACGCCAGTTTGAGGGGCTGGTGGTAGTGATACCGTGCGGGTTCAAGTCCCGCCCCGCGCACCACTTCTGAAATTTCCCCTAAAGCTTCGCCGCTGGCTCGACCCATTCCTTCGCGACCTGCTCGACTCGCGCGGAGGCTTTGGCCGGATCGTCATCGAAGGTCGTCATGATCGGTACTTCGCTGATTCCGAGATCGCGGTAGCGCTTGAGGTCGTCGCGCGTGATCTTCTTGGTGTAAGGCGACACGATCAGCTCGATGTCGCTCAGCTTCCGGCCATTTTTTTTCAGCAACTCCTCGAGCTTGCCGATGCGCTCCTTCGCTTCCGCGGGATCGAGGTTGAAGCCGAACCATCCATCGCCATATTCCGCGGTGCGTCGCAGCGCTGGATTGCTCTCGCCACCGAAAATGATCGGCAGCTTCGCCCCCTGCGGCGGCTTCGGATAGCTGCCCGCATTATCGAAGTTGACGAACTCGCCGTGATGAGTCGCGACACCGTCGCCCCATAGTTTGCGCATCACGTCGATATACTCGCGGGTGCGCGCCGCGCGGCGCTCGAATGGAACGCCGATTGCCGCGAACTCCTCGGCCTGCCATCCGATGCCGACCCCCAGTGCGAACCGCCCTTTCGCCAGCTTGTCGAGGCTCGCGATCACCTTGGCGAGGACCAGAGGATTGTGCTCCGGCACCAGGCAGATTCCGGTCGCGAGGCGAACCTTGCTCGTCACCGCGGCGGCGAAGCTGAGAGCGATAAACGGATCGAGCCAGTCGGCATTGGCGGCGAGCGGAAACTTGCCGGTGTCGGAATACGGATACTTCGAGTCGTGGTGGTCAAAGAGCACGACATGCTCGGGTGCCCATACGGTAGCGAAGCCGGTACGGTCCGCAGTCTGTGCGGCGTTGCGGATGACGTCGGGATTCGCGCCGGCACCGATCCCAAGGGTGAACAGTCCAATCTTCATAGCCGCATCCTCATCGCATTCACTGCGGTTTCACGAACTTCAACATGAAGCGATCGGTCTCGCCGCGCTTCTTGAAAACGTTCCAGGTGCGATCGTCCTCGGGATGGCGCAGCGCGCTCGATGCGGCCGCGAGTTTGAACCCGGCCTTCTCGATATCAGCGATCAGGAAGTTCTCATCGATGCGATGGAGCGAAACATCCTTAATGCCGCTGCCGTCCTTGGCGCTGTGATCGACGATGTCGTAAAAGCCGCCGGGCTTGAGCGCCTTGAACACCGCGGCATTGACGTTGGCGCGATCGAACTTGAACAGCACCAGGTCATGATAGTTCATGTTCATGACGACCGCGTCGAGTGAACCCGGCGCGACCGGGAGCAGATCGGGTGCGTCAAATGGTTTTTGCACCCGCACGACGTTGCTCAACGCCGGTTTCTTCAGCCGCGCATCCCATGCCTCGCCGACCTTTTTGAACTTCTCCGGGAATGGAATGTTCTGCGAATAGACTTTTCCGGTTGGACCTACCGCGAGTGAGAGAAGCTCGGTCGTGTATCCCCCGCCGGCGAACAGATCGGCCACCTGCATTCCGGGCGCGATACCGAAGAACGCCAACATCTGGTCGGGTTTGCGTCCCGCGTCGAGTTTGAGATCGTCGGCGGGACGATCCGGCGATGCGACGGCGTTTTTATCAACCGCAGGAATCTGGTCGGGAGGAATCGGCGCGGTTTCCTGCACCGTCGCCATGAGCGCGGGTGACATCTGCGCGTGGGTTGGGATCGCGAACGACAAAATTGCGATACTTGCCGAAACGACACCGAGCCCGATTGATTGTCGAAGCATGCAGATCTCCTTTGGTCGAGAAGTTGTGGGCCGCGCTGGTTAGTTGGCTTTCTGCGCGCGGCCGCGCTCCATCACCCGCTGCCGCCGCGTCTCCATGTCGCCGAGGTCGCGGCTGAGGCTGTGCGCGCGAGAAAAATCCTGCTCGATACGCAGTCCGTCGCCGACGTTGGCGCGAGAGGTCAAATCGTATAGACGCTTGATCTGCCGCACCATCAATGGATCACAACTGAGGATCTGCGCGGCGAGTTCCCGCGCGACCTCCATCAGCTTTGCGTTCGGCACCACCCGGTTCACGAGGCCCCGCTTTTCGGCTTCCTGCGCAGTCAGATAGTTCCCGGTCAACGAAAGCTCCTTCGCCTTGCGGATGCCGACTGCTTGTGGAAGCCGCGCCGTCATTCCGCCTCCCGGCATCACGCCCACGCGCGCATGGGTATCGGCGAACTGCGCGCTCTCGGCGGCGATCATGATGTCGCAGGCCAGCGCCAGCTCGAATCCACCGGTGACGGCGAAACCATTCACCGCGGCGATGACCGGAACTTCCATATCCTCGATAACCGAGATGAAGTTGGCGCCGCCCATCTCACGCAGTTGCGCGGTGGATAGTTCCCGCAGGTCGAGGCCCGCGCAAAACGCGCGACCTGCGCCGGTGATGATCACGCATCCGACTTCGGCATCGGCGCGCAGTTGTTGCATCGTCTTGCAGAAGGTCGAACGCAGTTCCGCATTGAGGGCGTTGAGCTTCTCGGGACGATTCAGGGTGACCGTCGCCAGCCGATGGTCTTTCGCTACCAGGACTACAGCTTCACTCATGGAGCGACAGGTAACACACGCGCCACTGGGTGAGCAAAATGGTTTTCGCCGATAAGCCTTCTCGTGCTCGCGGCATCTGCACCCATCGGTTCGATGGTAAGGCGAAGAAACAGCGAAGACGTAGCATCCGCGCGGCTTTAGTGGGTTTGTTTTTTCACTTTCGATGCTAAGCAGTGCGGCTTCGGTGGGTTCGTTTATGTAATTTCGCTGATCCGCGAGTGGGTTTGTTTTTGCGCTTCCGCTTCACGCCCCGCTTTCAGGGCCGACGGACAATGCACCCTAACCTGATTATTTCCTCATTGCTGCCCCGCCACAAGGCAACCCCTTGCAAGCTACTGCGAGGCGACTTTTTCCGGCGTCAGCGTGATGTCCGCATGCGCCCATCCCTTTGTGAAACGTTCCTCGACTTGCGCGGCCTCCTGGGTTTTGCCCTCAGCTCGCAGACTTTCCGCGAGGCCAAAAAGCGAGCGGGGATTGTCGGGATTGCGTTTCAAGTCGGCGCGATAAACCGCCTCGGCCTGCGCGGCCTGTTTGTTCGCGAGCAGTTCCGCGCCGAGCGTTTCGCGCACCGGATAATACCACGAGGGCGGCTCGTCGTACCCGAGGGCATCCTGGGTCCGGACCGCTTCAGTGTAATCGCGAATCGCTTCATTATGATGGCCGCGCGTGCTTGCGATCGCACCGGCGAGAATTTGCGATGCAAGTCTGATTATCGCCGCCGCCGCGTTGCTCGGACCGATCGTGAAGTCGCTGGGCACGTTGGCGGCGCTCGCATCGAGGGCCTTGCGCTCGGCCTCGGCCTCGTCAGGTTTTCCCTTGGCGGCGAAGGCGAGGCCGCGCGCGTAATGCCACATCGCGGTGGTGTATGGGAACTCCCTGGGCGGCGCCGGCTCCGCAAGGATTTCGTCCCAGGCCCCAAACCGCGCCATTGCGAAGTAGGGCTTGGGCCACATCACCTCGGCCATCGGCATAGCCTTAACGATTTCGATCGGAACCGCGGCCTTGAGATCGCGTGCGGTCTTGAGCGAGTCGCGTTTGCGCCCCTCCATCATCTCCGAATAGAGCAGGAAATCGAAGTTGTGGATCGCATACATCGCCGGATAGACCCCGGTCTCATGTGACTTAGCGAGGAAATATTGGTCCGCCTTGATCGCCGCCTCATTCGCCTCGGAGGAGGCGTGATACTTGCCCGTCCGTACATATACGTGGGCAGGCATGTGGACCAGATGACCCTGCATCGGCGCCATGGTGGCCAGCCGCTTCGCACTCGGCAGCGCGCGCTCCGGATGCGGTGAGGCCTCCATCGCATGGATGTAGTAGTGATTTGCGCCAAGATGATCAGGGTGCTCTTTCAACGTGCGCTCCAGCGTCGCAACCAGCTCGACGGTTTGGGGACCGGGTTTGCCGTCGGACGTCCATAGCGCCCACGGATGCAAATCCATTAACGACTCGGCGAACAGCGCTTGCACGTCGGGATCGTCCGGATACTTGTGCGCGACTTCGCGCATCGCGTCCGCGTAGGCCTGCTCGCGCGCGGGGGTTTGCTTGCCGTCGGCGCCATAGCGCTTGGCGAGCGCATCGATAAGCGCCCGCTCCTCCGGACTTGCGGACCCTTTCAGCGCTTGCGCGCGGAGGATCGCGCCGTAGGCGATTTTCATCGCATCGGCGTTGCCGGGCAGGTTGTAATTGGGTCCGAGCACCAGCGCGATGCCCCAATTCGCCATCGCCAGATTGGGATCGAGCGCGCCCGCCGCCGCGAACGATTGGTAGGCCTCGGCATGATTGAAGCCGTAATCGAACGCGAGGCCCTGGTCGAAATATTTTTGCGCCAGTTCAGATTTGGTCGAAACCGGATGATGAACATTGCCGAGTCCCGCATAGAGTTGCTCGGGTGCCGCGGTCGAACTGGGGGCGGCATGCTCATGAGAAGGTTCATCCGCGAACGCGGATACCGCAACAATCGTTGCGAGGGCGAAAGCGACCAGCGTGGGCCAGACTATCATAATCAAAATTGGTAGCAATCCAGCGTGCGGATGCAAAGCGCGTGGAAACCGCACTTGGGCGACTGCGGTCCGACAGGATAGACTGGAGCGACCGTCACCATGGAACCGGAAACCCAAACCATCGAGGAATCCGCCAATTTCCGCGGCCTGCGTGTCGTGGCCTTCGAAAGCCGGATGGCCGCGGAAACCGCGAAGATGCTGGAGCGGCTCGGCGCCGTCGCGGTCGTCGCGCCTGCCATGCGCGAGGTCCCGCTCGAAGACAATCACGCCGCGCTGGACTTCGCGCAGCACCTGCTGGCAGGCGAATTCGAGATCGTGATTCTCCTTACCGGCGTGGGCGTTCGCGCGCTATTCCAGGTGATGGAGACGCGCCACGCGCGCGCGGCACTCATCGCGGCGCTCGGCAAAACTACCGTCGTGGTGCGCGGCCCCAAACCCACCAGGGTAGTGCGTGAACTCGGACTGGAGCCGGCCATCGTCGCGCGCGAGCCGAGCACCTGGCGCGAGCTCCTCGACGATCTCGCGAAACAAATCCGCCTCGATGGGAAAAGGGTCGCGGTCCAGGAATACGGCGTATCGAATCGCGATCTGCTCGCCGGATTGGAAGCTCGCGGCGCGCAAGTGACGACGGTACCGGTCTATCGATGGACGCTGCCGACCGATCGCGCGCCGATGCGCGCGGCGTTGACAGCGATCGCCTCGCGCGAAGCCGATGTAGCGCTCTTCACCAGCGCGAGCCAGGTGGTGAACCTCGTGCAGATGGCCGAGGCTGAGGGAATCGGCGCGGAAGTTCGCGCCGGCTTTGCGATGATGGCGATCGGATCGATCGGGCCGGTCTGCTCTGCGGAATTGGCGACTAATGGAATTCACCCTGACTTCGAGCCTGAGCATTCGAAGCTCGGACATCTGATAAAGGAAGCGGCGCAGCGCGCGCGCGGGATCCTCGAGGCGAAGCGCGATCACCCGGCCCAGATTGAAGTGGTGACCCCGCCGCCTAAGAAAAAATCGCTCACCGAAAACCTCGCGCGATCGCCGCGATGGGATCATCCCTTCATGAAGGCATGCCGGTGCGAGCCCACGCCCTACACCCCGATTTGGCTGATGCGGCAGGCGGGGCGTTACATGCCCGAGTACCGGAAGATTCGCGCCCAGCACGGCTTCCTCGAAATGTGTACGCGCCCGGAGCTGGCCACCGAAGTGACCGCATTTGCGGTGCAACGCCTCGGCGTCGATGCGGCGATTATCTTTGCCGATATTCTGCTGCCGCTGGTCCCGATGGAGGTGGGCCTCCATTACGAAAGCGGCGACGGTCCGCAAATCGCTCGGCCGATCCGCACGGACGCAGACCTCGATCGCATTCCCGCGGTCGATATCTCGTCGCTTCAGTTTGTAGGCGAATCAATCAAATTGGTGCATCAGGCGCTGGGCGGGAAAACGCCACTAATCGGCTTTGCAGGCGCTCCCTTCACCTTGGCGTCGTACCTGATCGAGGGCGGCGCATCGCGCCAATATCAGGCCACCAAGACCATGATGTACAACCATCCCGACACCTGGCACCGCCTGATGGAGCTGATTGCGCGCACCACCTCGGCCTATCTCAAGATGCAGGTCGATGCGGGCGCGGATGTGGTGCAGCTGTTCGATTCGTGGGTGGGAAACCTTGGGCCCGACGACTATCGGCGCTTCGTTTTGCCGCATACCGCGTCGATCATCTCGGCAATTAGGCCGGGCGTGCCGGTGATTCACTTCGGTACCGTGACGGGCAACCTGCTCGAGCTGATGCGCGAGGCCGGCGGCGACGTCATCGGACTCGATTGGCGGGTCAACCTCGGCGAGGCGTGGGCGCGCCTCGGCTACGATATCGCGGTGCAGGGCAACCTGGATCCGATCGCGCTGTTTGCGGACATTCCTGAAATTCGCAACCGTACGAAAGCAATCCTCGATCAGGCCGCGGGCCGCCCCGGACACATTTTCAATCTCGGTCACGGCATCCTACCCGAGACTCCGGTCGATCATGCGATCGCGCTGGTCGATGCGGTTCACGAGATGAGCAGTTCCTCAGCGCGTTCATGACTCATGGTGGATGCGGTTCTTCTTATCGGATTCGGCGGACCGAGGCGCGCCGAAGAGGTTCGGCCCTTCCTCGACAACATTCTGCGCGGCCGCCCGATCCCGAAAGAGCGCTATGAGGAAGTCGTTCATCACTATGAGGTGATGGGCGGGCGTTCGCCATACAACGAACACACGATGCGCCAGGCGGAGGCGCTGCGCGCGCGGCTGCGCCGCGACGGCATCGATATCCCGGTCCTTGTCGGCATGCGCAACTGGGACCCGTATCTCGTCGATACGATGGAGGAACTAACGGCGAATCGCGCGAAAAGAACTCTCGGATTCATATTGGCGGCACATCGATGCGAGGCGAGCTGGGAACGCTACCAAGCCGCCGTCGATGATGCGCGGGCGAAAATCGGCGGATATGCGCCGCAGGTTGAATATCCTACGCCGTGGCACGTGCATCCGAAGTTTGTCGGGGCGGTAGCGGAGCGCGTCAGTGAGGCCTTCGCGAGACTCCAACCATCTGAAGCAAAATCCGCCGCACTGATTTTCACCGCGCATAGCATCCCGGTCGCGATGGACAAGGCGAGCGGCTACGCCGATCAGATTCGCGAATCCGCTACGGCAGTGGCTTCGCGATTGGGTCGGGAGTCATGGACCCTCGCCTTTCAGAGCCGCAGCGGCGCTCCTCGCGATCCGTGGCTGGAGCCCGACATTTCAGCAGTCATTCAAAAGCTCGACGGAAAGCCGACGGTGGTGATGCCGATTGGATTTCTGTGCGATCACATCGAAGTGCTGTACGATCTCGATGTCGAGGCGGCGAAGATCGCGCGCGAGTGCGGGGTGAAGATGGTTCGCGCGGCCACCGTTGGTGAGCATCCGGCGTTCATCGACATGATGGTTGAAATTGTGCGACAGCATTTGAAACGGTGAACTCCAGAGGAGCTGTGCGACGGAGAGCAGGCGGAAAATTCCTCGTGTCGCAATAATCGGCGGGGGTATCACTGGCCTGGCCGCGGCGAATCGCATCAGCGAGCTTGCGATCGCGCGCGAGATGCCGGTCGAGGTAACTATTCTCGAACGTGGCGAGCACCTCGGCGGCTCGTTGCGGACCATCGTGCGCGACGGCTTCGTTATGGAAACGGGGACCGACTCGTTTCTCACCGAAAAGCCCTGGGCGGCGCAACTCGCGCGCCGGCTCGGTCTCGAAGCGGAACTGATTCCGACTCAAGCGCGGTTTCGCAAAACCTACGTCGTGCGACGCGGACGCCTGGTCGAGATCCCGGTTGGATTTTCCCTCCTCGCGCCGATGCACATCTGGCCTGTGATCAGCAGCCCGCTCTTCTCGCCGTGGGGCAAGCTGCGGATGGCGCTGGAGCCGATGATTCCCAGGCGAGAGGATGCGAGCGATGAAAGTCTCGCATCGTTCGTGACGCGGCGCCTCGGCCGCGAGGTGCTCGATCGCGTCGCGCAGCCGCTCGCGGGTGGTATCTACACGGCCGATCCCGAGCAACTCAGTATGAGCGCGACGATGCCGCGCTTTGTCGAGATGGAGCGGCGCCATGGAAGCCTGATGCGCGGGATGCACGCGGCCGAGGCGGCCCGCACGGTGCAGCAAGCCGGCACCAGCGGCGCGCGCTGGAGTTTGTTCCTTACGCTGCGCGGCGGCGTCAGCACTTTGACGAACGCGCTCGCCTCGCGACTCGAAGGCTCGATTCACCGCGGCGCCGATGTCGCCTCGATCGAGCGCGAGAGCGACGCATGGCGCATCACTCTCGCCGACGGATCAAAAATCGAGACCGACGCGGTGATTTGCGCCGCGCAGGCGTACACGGCCGCGCGCCTGTTGCGCCGCATCGGATCGCGGCTCGCGGATCATCTCGGCTACATCACCTATGCCTCGGCGGCGACCCTAAATCTCACCTGGCGCGTTGCCGATTTCCCCAAACCGCCCGAAGCGTTCGGTTTCGTGGTACCGTCGATCGAGAAGCGCAAAATAATCGCCGGCAGTTTTTCGAGCCTCAAGTTCGAGGGTCGCGCGCCCGAGGGATTTATCCTCGCGCGAGTTTTCCTCGGGGGCGTGCTGCAGAGCGACATGCTGAAGCTGTCCGACGACGACATGATCGCTGCGGCGCGCGATGAGTTTCGCGATCTCCTCGGTGTTACCACCGCACCCGGCATGATCGAGGTACAGCGCTGGCCTGCCGCGATGCCGCAATATGCGGTCGGTCATCTCGATCGGGTCGCGAAAATTGAGGAGATCGCCGCGCACATTCCGAATCTTTTTCTGGCCGGCGCCGCCTATCGCGGCGTCGGCGTTCCCGATTGCGTACACAGCGGCGAGCACGCCGCCGAGGCCGCGTTCGAGCGCCTCGCGAGCCGCAGCTAGGATTTTCCATGGAGACGGTGGGAGATAACGCGCGCTGGGAGCGGGTTATCGCGCATGCTGACATGGACGCCTTCTACGCGTCGGTCGAGCAGCTCGACAACCCCGCGCTGCGCGGCGTGCCGGTCATCGTCGGAGGCCGCAGCGCGCGCGGCGTCGTGACCTCCGCATCGTATGAGGCGCGCAAATTCGGCGTGCGCTCGGCGATGCCCGGCTATGAGGCACGCCGGCTCTGCCCCCACGGAATTTTCGTTCCTGGCCGGATGGATCGCTATGTCGAAATTTCGCGCGTGGTCCGCAAGGTGTTCGAGAGTTTCAGTCCCGCGGTCGAGCCACTCTCACTTGACGAGGCGTTCCTCGATCTCGGCGGCACCGAGAAACTACTCGGCACGCCACTCGAAGTGGGCGCCGCGCTCAGGCGCCGCGTGCACGAGGAGACCGGGCTGGTCGTTTCGGTCGGAATCGCGCCGACCAAGATGACGGCGAAGATTCTCAGCGACATGTGCAAGCCCGACGGATTGCTCGCGCTCGGGCCCGAATACGTTCGCGAGTTCTTGTTCGCGCTCCCAGTCGAGCGGCTATGGGGCGTCGGACGCGTGACGCTGGCGCATATGCATGACCTAGGCATCCAAACCGTTGGCGATCTGGCTGCGCGCGACGCCTCATCGTTGCGTGCGCAATTCGGATCATCGGGAACTCATTTGTGGGAATTGGCCAATGGCATCGATCCGCGCCCGGTGATCGCGGATTGGCAACGGAAGTCATATGGCGAGGAGAACACCTTCGAGCGCGATCTCGATCTGAACGGTCTCGAGCTGCGTCGGGTGCTGATCGCGCATGGCGAGGCAATCGGGCGGCGGCTGCGCGACGACAACGTCCGCGCCCGCACCGTTACGTTGAAGCTGAAGCTGGCGAGGCCGCTGGGGCAGGGCCGATTTCCGCTGGTGACGCGAAGTTCCTCGCTCGAGCATCCGACCGACGACGGCGCCGAGATCACCAAACTCGCGATCGATCTCATTTCGAAGGTCAAGGAGAAAGACAAAATTCGTCTCGCCGGTGTGCAGGTGCACAATCTGGAACGCGCAACCTCAAAACAGCTAGGGCTCTTCGATGCCACCTCCGGCTCCGATGCGAAGCGCGCGAAGCTCAATCGCGCGCTCGACGCGCTCGCGCAGCGTTTCGGCGATGAAGCGGTGACGCGCGGCCTGGCCCGAGCCGAGCGCGTTACGCCCACGCGCCGGATCAAGTAGCGCCCAAGGCCGAGTCGCCGTGGATGCCAGAGCGGAGCCTCATCTTGAGCCCTCAAGCGCAGATCGGCAAAATAGCGCTTCTTGCAGCGCGCGATTGCGCGATGCTACTTACCTCTAGCTTGAACAACGACAGGATGGGCCACATGCGACAGATTCTCGGCCGAATCGGAATTGCGGCTTTGACCTTGGGATTGGGAGCGATGACTTTGACACCTGCATTGGCGCAGGATGCCGCGGGGGGCGCGGCCCCATCAGCCGATCAGGCGGCAGTTCAGGATGCCGCCAAGAAGGCCTATCAGGCGATCGAAGACAGCAAGATCGACGACCTGTGGACCTTGGTGCAAAGCAAATACGACCGCAAGCTGCGCCCCGAGGAACTACGTCCCGGGGACACCGGGCCCAAGGTCAGCGTCGCCTTCGACGGGAACGTAAAAGTTCTGCGGATGGGAAAGAAGGACGCGGTCGTCGGCGCGAACTTCTTCAAGCCCGATTCCTCGGATATCCCGGCTTCCGAGGTCAGTCGCCTCGATCTCTACATGGTCAATGACCACGGCAGCTGGAAAATCGGCGCTCCCGACAAGAAGGAAGCCGCCTTCGACGGCGACAAGGGCGGATGGTATCACTCGGGCTCGTTCACCTTCTGCCCCAACAAGAAGGGAATCGTATTTTTACCGAATCATTTCAGCAGCAGCACCGACTGTACCGCGACCGCGGTTTGCCGGTAGCGAGGAATCTTCTGGTGCCCCTTCCCTAAAGGGAAGGGGCTAGGGGCTAGGGGTTAGGTCTGATCTTCTGCGGGGCGGAGTCAATCCAGCAAGCCTGGGATCGCCTCGATAACGACGCGCTTCGCCGCCACGTCGATCTCCTTCACGACGTCCTCGATGGCGGGCACCAGCACTTCCTTGTCGCCATCGCGCACGACGAAGACATCATTGGCGCCGGTCGCGATGATGTCCTCGACGACGCCGATGCGGCGTCCGTCGGTCGCGATAACTTCGCATCCGATGACGTCGCGGAAGTAGAACTCATTCTCAGCCGGCGGCGGAAGACCATTTTCGTCGGCGAAAACGTTCTTACCGCGCATCGGTTCGGCGAGGTTCACGTCGGTAATTCCCTCCAGCATCAGACGCACCGTCCCACGGCCGAGCGGTGTGACCTCAAGGATGCGAAACTCGCGGGGGTTGATCGCCTCCGAGGTCGCCGCCTGACCATCGGCGAGGAAGATCCGATTTATCGTCTCAATCGACTCTGATTCAAGATAGTCAGGGCGAAATCGGAGGCCGCCCCGGAGCCCATGGACTCCGGTGATGCGTCCGATGCGAATCAGTGGTGGTTGTGTTGGCGAAGGTATGTTAGCGACTGGCCTGGTAGCGCAAATCAGCTACTTGTCTTCGATGATTTCCAGCACGACCTTGCGATTGGTGCGCGACGCGACCGCGTTGAGGATGGTGCGGATCGACTTCGCGGTCCGGCCCTGCTTGCCGATCACGCGCCCAAGGTCTTCCTTGGCCACGCGCAACTCAAGCACCGATGCGGTATCGCCCTGGGTTTCCTTGACCTCGACCGCGGCTGGATTGTTGACCAACTGCTGCGCGAGGAACTGAACTAGCTCCTTCATAGTCGGCTCCGTTCAGGCTGAATTTGCGAGGTTGTAGTACGAGCCATCGTCATCCTGCGAGATTATGCGCCGGCGGAAGCCTGCCGAATCAGTTCACGCACGGTGTCAGAAGGTTTGGCGCCGACCTTAAGCCAGTGCTCCGCCTGTTCCTTTTGAAGAGTCACCTTGGCGGGTTTGAAGGCTGGATCATAAGTGCCGATTTGCTCAACGAAACGGCCGTCGCGCGGCGAGCGCGAATCCGCCACCACGATCCGGAAAAATGGTTTCTTGCGGCTGCCATGACGGCGCAGTCGAATCACTAGTGCCATGCGATATCTATCTCTCCCTGTTCCTTAGTATGTCACCCGAGGCCCATCCCGCGCATCATCGCGCGGCCAGCGCCCATCCGGGTCAACTTCTTCATCACCTTGCGGGTCTGCTCGAATTGTTTGAGGAAGCGGTTAACATCCTGAACGCTCGTTCCACTTCCGCCGGCAATCCGCGCGCGTCGCTTGCCATTGAGGATCAGATGATTCTCGCGCTCCTGGATCGTCATCGAATCGATAATGGCCTGGATCCGCACCAGCTCGCGCTTGGACTCTTCCGAATCGACCTGGCCCGCGACCTTTTTCAAACCTGGAATCATCCCGACCAGATCGCCCAACGAGCCCATTTTTTTGATCGCCTTCATCTGCTCGGCGAAATCGGTCAGGGTGAATTCATTCTTCTTGAACTTGCGCTCGAGTTCCTTCGCCTTCTTCTGATCGTAGTTGGCCTGCGTCTTCTCGATCAGCGTGAGCACATCGCCCATGCCGAGGATGCGGGTCGCAAGCCGATCCGGATGAAAGATGTCGAACGCGTCGAGCTTCTCGCCGGTTGCCGCAAACAGTATCGGCGCGCCGGTGATTGCACGAACCGAAAGCGCGGCGCCTCCGCGCGCATCGCTATCGAGCTTGGTCAAAATGACGCCCGAAACCTGGAGCCGCTGATGGAACCCCTCGGCAACGTTGGCAGCCTCCTGACCAGTCATCGCGTCGGCGACGAACACAATATGATGTGGCCGGACCGCGGCCTTAAGGCGGTCCAGCTCTTCCATCAGATCTTCGTCGATTTGCAAGCGGCCCGCGGTATCGATCAGGACCACATCGTTGCCGCCGATTTCGGCCCGCGCCAGTGCGCGCGTCGCGATTTCGATGGGGTCCTCATTTTCATGGCTATCAACTACCGCAACTCCCGCTTGCGCGCCGAGGACGCGCAACTGTTCCATAGCGGCCGGGCGTCGCACGTCCGTAGACACCAACAGCGGATGACGCTTGCGGGTGTCTTTCAGCCATAGCGCGAGCTTCGCCAGCGAGGTGGTCTTACCCGAGCCCTGCAGCCCGACGACCATGATCTTGACCGGCGGCTTAACCTTGAGGTCGAGTTCGCGCGCCTGCTCGCCCATCACATGGCGAAGCTCATCGGCGACGAACTTGAGGATGTGCTGCTCGGGCGTCAGCGAGCGCAGGACTTCCTGACCGAGCGCCTTTTTCTTGACGTGCTCGACGAAGTCCCGAACCACCTTGATGTTGACGTCGGCCTCGAGCAGGGCGAGCCGGACCTCGCGCAGGGCCTCGTCGATGTTGGATTCGGAAATCCGCCCCTGGCCCCGGAGCTTCTTGAAAATGCCGTCGAGGCGGTCGCTCAGCGTGTCAAACATATGAAGGGACTAGTGGTTCGTGAGAATGTTGAAGTGATTCCAGATTTACTCGGTTTCTGATTGTGGCTGAAGCCAGCAGGCTAGGTTACCCTCTACTTGCTGTCAAATCCAGTCGGGCCAATTAAATCGCCCTCGCGAAAGCGTATATACGGCGCTCACGAACGCTCAATTATCTCCAATATGGCGAGATCGGCGGAAGCACACCCGTTACTCCCGCCGATCACAGTACAAATTGTCCCGCTGTTCGGGTTGCCGGTCAACACCGGTTTTTCACGCTAGTTCCATAACCCCTTCCACCATGGCGCTTGCGAGGGAACCTCGGTCAGGCCGACGTTTTTCATGATACCGCCCAGATCCCATCCGGTGAGGTCTGCGAGGGTTTGCGCCTCGCGATTCTCGCGTTCGCGAACTTGCTTGAAATAATTGTCGGCCGCAGCGCACGCGGCTGGTGATCCCTTCCACGGATGCTGAAGGACATAACGCGCCTGGTAATTTTCCTGATCCCCGGTTTCCTGAAACACGAGGTCCTCGGGGAACGAGTCGGCGGTATATCGAACATGCAGCCGGGTCAGCATCACCGGCATCGGCCCGCCATTGAATGCCGGCGGCCTCCGATAGAGCATCGCGTTGGGCTGCGCGGCCTCATCGAGCCAGAACACGCCGAAGCTGCGCAGCTCCTCGCGCGAGAGTGGCGGCCCGGCGCACGGATCGCACCATCCCATGTTCCACGCATATTCGGTGAAGACCGCGCGCATCGCGTTGTCGTCGACTTGTTTGTCGAACATCGCCTTGTAGAAATCCTGGAACTTCGGCTGGATGTACTCCGGAAGATTCTCGCCGGTCGGCACTTTCTCAGTGCGATAGTTGGTGGTCTCGACCCGGCCATCCTGGGTGAGCGCATAGATGATGAGGTCCTGCGGCCCCTGCGCGTTAATCATTCCGAGACGAATCGGCAGCATGAATTTCGGCGACTCGAAGGCAAACTGGATCGGACGCAGGTAGCTGAGCCCCGTCGCCTGATGCTCCTTGAGATTCACTTTCGCGACGAAGAACTTCATGTCCTGGCGGATGTAGGGTTCCAGCGCGCGATGCGCTCCGAGCGGAATCTTGTAGCCGTTCTCCTGCAACCAGGTTTCGAGGCCATCGGACTGCTTCGCCGACAAGATCACAATGTCGTATTCGCCGACGGTGTATTGCGCCTCGACCGTCACGCCCAACGCGTTTGCTTGCGGTGCCGGACCTCCGCCGCTCTCCATCCTCGCCACTCCGCTCATCGCGGTAGCCGATGACCCATAGCTAAAGATTTCGCAGGGATTCGGATCGAAATACTCTACCAGGCGCGGAGAGCTATATTCGTCGAGCTTCTTGAAGATCTCGCGATCACCGATGTGAATCTGCTCCTTCTGCAGAACCTGAGGCACCGGAACTACCAGCGCGAAGTCGGACGGCTCGCCCTGATAATCGTTCATCAGGCTCAGCACCGATTTGTCGCCATGACGCACCATCACCACTTGCGATGCATGGTTGAAGAGATTGCTGTCGGCCTTGCCGACATAGAATCCGCAAAACGCTCGCGCATCAGGCGGCCGCGCGATCGCGCACACCGCGAGCATCGCGAGGATTGGAAGCCATAGCCCCAGTTTCACCGCTTTCATAATTGCCTCCTGAATCTTTCGCTGCTTGTTTCCATTGATATTTCGGAGCCGGCCACAGCGCGTCCCACATCGGCACCATCGGTGCGGCGAGGAACAACGCCCAGAGCGTCCCGTTGTGGGCGTAAAATCCGAACTGCCAAGTGAATGTGATCGCGGCGACTACGGCGGCATGAAGCGCCCGCGCTCGCGGATGATTCGGCGACGTCATCGGATCGGAAATCATGAAGAAGGCGAACAGGAGCAGCGCGCCATTCATCAGTTGATGCTCGAGCACGACCCAGCGCTGCCCGAGATACGCAACCCTCAGCGCGATTGCGCCGACATAGACTGCGAGGAAGCACCAACTTATGTCGCCTCGCCGTGCGCGGCTCGCTACAAATGCGCCGAGCGCGATCATCCAACCTGCGAGCGCGACATCCTGGCCCCATTGGCCCGGAGAAATCCATGCGCCGGGAAGCATCAGCATCGCGAAGATGATTCCGAAGGTGGCGGGATTGAATAGGTGCTTCCCTTGGACACGAATGATCGACTTCGAGAAAATTGCTGCCGCCGCGGCCGCCGGATGCACCCACAGATTATCGGCGCGCAACAACAGGGTGAGGCTTAGCCCGGTGATGATGGCGCTGCGATACGATCGGGGCGCATCGGGCCGCATCGCGAATGAGAGATGCTGCGCCGTCATCGCGGCGGCGAAGGTGAGAATAATCTGCGCGCTCGACAGGCTGAAATCGCGCAGCCACGCGCCGGCGGCGAGCAGGATTCCGAGAAACAGGATCTGAAAAATCCTCGGATCGCCGAAGGCAGCCGGAAGCTTCCAGTCACATAGACGTTCGAGGAACAGGAATCTTGCGCGCATCTTGACCTATGAACGTCGCGCGCGAAGTTTCTTGCAGAATTATTTTTCTCTCCGAGTGGACGGCTTAGCGGGCTCAGCCGCGTGTGGAGGTGGTCATTTCAGTATCGGCGGATCGAACGCGCTGACCGGAGGCGCATCGCCACTATACTTTTCGATCTCAACCAGCGTGGTTTGCGCGCTCGGGCCCTGCGCCAGTCGCGAGGTTCCCTTATCCAGCGTCAGCACATTCGGGTTGCCATGTTTATCGAGCGTGCCGATGACTCCGGGTTGCTCGGGGTTGTACCAGGCGCCGGTCGACATCTGCACCACGCCACGTCGAATCTCGTCACTGACGACGGCGCCCGCGAGAATCGCGCCGCGATGGTTGAACACCCGCACCACGTCACCGCTGCCGATGCCGCGCGCCGCTGCATCCCCTCGATTGATGCGAATCGGTTCGCGTCCCGCGACTTTGGTTGCCTGACTGACCCGCCCCATGTCCATCTGCCCATGCAGGCGCGCGCTCGGCTGCGTCGTGATCAGATGCAAAGGAAATGTTTTCGCGAGAGGACTGCCGAGCCATTCCACGGGCTCCAACCACGCCGCATGCCCGAGGCAATCGTCATAGCCGAAGCCGGCAATCTTTTCGGAGAAAACCTCGATGCGTCCCGAGGGCGTCGCTAATTTGTGGCGATTCGGGTTGGCGCGGAATTTTTCGAATAGCACGATCGGCTTCGCTGATGGTGGCATCTCGAAGTATCCGCGCTCCCAGAATTCGTCGAAGTCGATCCACGGCCGGCCCGCCTTCGCGGCCTGCTCACCCGCAGTCTCGTAGAGATAGCGCACCCATTCCATCTCGGTGCGCATTTCCGTGAACAGATCGCGCAGCTCGAAGCGCTCCGCCAGGTCAGAAAACGCATCGAAGTCGTTGCGCGCGAGGCCGACCGGTGCGATCGCCTGCTTCATCGCGATGATGAACCGATCGCGCGCCGCCGCGCCGAGATCGTTGCGCTCGAGCGTCGTCGTCGCGGGCAGCACGATATCGGAGTGACGCGCGGTCGCAGTCCAAAATGGCTCGTTTACGATCACCGTATCGGGCTTGCGCCATGCGCGAATCAGCCGGTTGAGATCCTGATGATGATGGAACGGATTGCCGCCGCTCCAATACACCAACTTGATGTCAGGATACGTGAGGTCCTGGCCGTCGTACTGAAAGGGGGCGCCCGGATTGAGCAGCAAATCGGCGATGCGCGCGACGGGAATGAAATCGCGCACCGAATTGTGGCCCATCGGCAGGGATGGCGTCGGCGCATCCTGACGCAGGCCCGCGATTCCTTCCATGCTGCCGTACCCGAATCCGAAACCACCGCCGGGCAATCCAATCTGGCCAAGCATCGCGGCGAGAGCGATCGCCGCCCAGAACGGCTGCTCGCCATGATCGGCGCGTTGCAGCGACCAGTTCACGGTGATGAAGCTGCGCTGGTGCGCCATCCGACGGGCGAGGTCACGAATCGTGTCGGCCGGAATCTCGCTGAGGCGCGCGGCCCAGTCGGCATCTTTGGCAACGCCGTCATCGAGGCCGATGAGATAGTCGCGGAAGCGCTCGAAGCCGACGCAGTATCGCGCGAGGAAATCTGTATCGTGCAACTCCTCAGAAATTAGCGTATGTGCGAGCGCGAGCATGATCGCGGTATCGCTATGCGGCCGCGGCGGGAGCCATTCGGCTTCGAGGAACGCGGCCGCGTCGTCGCGCATCGGGCCGATGTTACAGAACTTCACGCCCGCGGCTTTCACGCGATGGAGCCATTCGCGCGTGCGATGCTCGACTGCACCGCCTGGCGTGACTTGCGTGTTGCGAATCGGCAGGCCGCCGAACATCACCACGAATTTCGTGTGCTCGGCGATACTATTCCAACTGGTGCCTGGCCCGTTGACGGCATTCATCGAGCCGAGGACGTTGCGGACCAGTACCGTGCCCGCCGCATTGCTGTAGGTGTCGCGCGAGTTGGTGAAACCTCCGATGGTCGCGAGGAAGCGGCGCAATTGATACTGCGCGTGATGAAATCGGCCCGCGCTCGCCCATCCATAGGAGCCGCCGAAGATCGCGCGGTTGCCATGCTCGCCAATCACGCGCTGGAGTTCCGCGGCGATTAGATCGATTGCGCGATCCCATGACACCTCGACGAACCGATCGCCGCCGCGACCATCGTTCGCCGCGCCGGGACCATGCTTCAGCCAGCCCTCGCGGATGGCGGGCTTTGCGACGCGGCTGTGATGATGGACCGCGTCGGGAATCGAGCGCAGCATCGGTGGCGGATCGGGATCGTGCGCAAACGGCTGGACCTCGACGAGCCGACCATCCTCGACGACCGCATTGAAGGCGCCCCAATGGGAGCTGCCTGGGGTTATTAGAGGATTATCGGATCTCGGTGCCATGGGGCGTAGCCACTACTATCTCGGGAATTCTAGCGGAAGGGGTAGCAATCGTTACTGCGCGGACCAGGTCACGCCACCGTCGTGGGTGACGAAGTTATGACGATAGAGAGCAGTGACGGTTGCGTTGTTGCTATCCGTCGCGCTGACGCTGGTGAAATCCGTGTGTAAAGGCGGCTTGACGATTTGCCAATGTGCGCCGCGGTCGAGAGTGCGCAAGATCGCGCCCGATTTGCCGACCATCCAGCATACGTCATTCGACGGCGCCGAGCCCGCGAGCAGTTCGCGGTGCATGCCACTGCGCACAATACGCGTTGGGGCGGAATTTTCTGATCGCGAGATCACGCCCTGGCTTCCGAAGTGCCATACAACACTGCCATCTGGTGAGGCGGTCTTGTAGATACGCGGCGTCACGCTTATGAAGCCGGGGGCGCTGCCCGAGAGCGCAGCGCCGGCCGCGGGCGCCACATTGGCGGAAAATTCGGCCTGGGACGGAACTGTTTCCGCCTTCGCGATCTTTCTGGAGGCGATCTGCTGGCGTGCGGATCCATTGGCAGGGCTTGCCGCCGTTCCCCGCGCCGCGACCTGCTGACGGTTCGTGGCCGGAGAATCATTAAGGGCGTGCGCAGAGGGCGGAGCTTGTTCCGGTGTAACGGGCGGCCTCGGCACCTGCGCGAGTTTTTGCAGTTCAGGGTTGATTGTGGAGCCGGGCGAGGCGAGCGCGATCTGTTCGAGAGTCGGTTGCTCTCGAGTGCGGATGCCGATCGCGATCGCGACTATGATGCCGACGACTGCGACTGGCGCCAACACGCGAGTGAGCCAGAAAATGCCGCGCGAAGCGGGAACCACGCCATCCTCGTCGGCGCGCGCGATCGAGGCCATCATCGATTGGCAGCGCACGCATGAGGTCAGATGCGAATCGACGGGGGCACGCTCGCCTCGCGATAGCGAGCGATCATAGTACGCCGCGAGGACTTCCGGCACCGGACAATCTTCCGCATTCCAGGGCAACGCGCTGCGCAGTTCGCGTTTGAGCGTCGCCTCGAAGGCATCGGTGGATTTTCTTTCGCCTGCCAAGTCTATCCTCGAGGTTAGAACGAACCGCCTTCCTTCTTTTGCGTGATAAGTACGGAGCCCAAATTGAATGGTGCGTCTTCCGCCGCATGATCGTAACAAAGCTGAATCTGTTCGGCGCTCATCCGATGAGCCCGGCGCAGCTCGCGTTCGACATTCTGGCGCAACTCACGCCGCGTCCGATCGAGCTTTCGCGATACTGTCGATTCGTGCTCATCCATCGCACGCGCAATCTCACGCAGCGAGAGTTCATCGCGATAATAATAGCTCAGGCGCAAACGATCCTTGCCCGGAAGTGCTGTGAGCGCGGCGCTCAGCACTGCCGCGAAGATTCCCATCATCCGTACCTGACCAGGCTCCGGCGGATCTTCTGTTTCCTGTGACGCGCGAGCATCTTGGGCCCCCACATTTTCGAGGGGCTCGAAACGGCGAGTGGCGCGTATTCCGTCGATGTGGCGCTGGGCGAGGATCGCGCGCAACCAGGTCGCCAGCGAACTGCGCCCGTGAAAGTAGTCGAGCAACGAACGATGCTGGGCGCCCTTTGCGTCGACGCCGTACAGCTCGGCCCACATCGAATCGGCGAGTTCGCGCCCTGCGATCTCCTCGCGACAGATCGCGCGGGCCGAGGCATACAGAATCGGGCGATACTTCTCGACGAAGGTTTCCCATGCCTCGGCAATGCCGGCGCGGCAAGCGATCGCAAGCGCGAGGTCTTCCGCACGAAGCGATTCGAGGTAGGCCTCCACCGATTCGCCGCGCGCGAGGCCGCCCCATGACGTGACACTGCGCTCAAGCGTCTCGCGTACACGGTCGTCGGGAATCCTCCACCGCGCGCCGAATCTGCCGATGCGCGCGGCAGCGAGCCCCAACAGCTCGGATGCGCGGTCGGGCGCCATTTCAGGCTTTCGAGATGGCCCAGGTGGAACTCGCGGTCACCGCGAGCTCGCCGCGCTCATTCGCGATCGAGGCCTCCATGAACGCGAGCGTGCGGGTACGTCGGATCACCCGAGCATCGCCAGTGAGCACTCCCGGACGGAGCGCGCGCAAGTAGGTGAGTTTGACCTCGGCAGTGACGGCCCATTCACCGGCCTCGAGAACTGAGGCGATCGCGGTCCCGAACATCTCGTCGACGAAGATCGCGAGATATCCTCCCTGCACGGTTCCGAACGGATTCAACACGGTCGGCGGCTGCGATTCCCAAACCCATCGCGAGGCACCGAGGCTGAACTCCAGCGGACGCATTCCCAAGGCAAGATTCGGCGATGAAAAATCGCCGATGCGATTCTCGCGAATCAGCTGGTTGATGGTATCGACCGGGGCCAGCTTGCTCTCTGACACGACGCCTCCGCGCACCCCATGACCTTCAATCGAAGTTCAATCATAGGCGTCGCGAGACACAAATCCACCCACCTCGATTCCGCGGGTGGGAATCGAACTGACGGAGTCTGTTTCGGGTCAGAGCCGGGGAGACCAACCGCCGGCAGGTAGGCTAACCCGCGATTCCGTTCAGCATGCCGGCCAGGAAGAGGGCGCCGAGGGTCACTGCAGATGCCAATCCGACAAAGATAATCATCTTGCCCATCGCATTGTCTCCCTCGTCGAAGGCTGTTTCCACCCAAGCCTTCGGCGTTATCACCATTCGAGGGACTTATCTGAAAGCACAGATACTCTTATGTCAGGATGAGGTCAAATAATTTTTCGGCGCGGAATTGGCTGTTTGATTTCAGCCGCTTTAGAGCGGTGCCCGATCGAGCGATCGATACTGGATCGCCTCGCTAATGTGGTTCGCCTCGATCCGCTCCGATGCTTCGAGATCCGCGACCGTTCGCGCCACTTTGAGAATCCTCGTATAGGCGCGAGCGCTCAGCCCGAGACGATTGATCGCGAGTTCGAGCAGCCGCTCGCCCGCCGCCTCGATCTGGCAATGTGCGCGCAACTCGCGCGAACCCATTTGCGCGTTGCAGAAGAAACTCATCCCGGCAAATCGTTTGAGCTGAGTCGCGCGCGCACGATCGACGCGTTCGCGAATTTTCTCGGATGACTCGCCATCCGATTTATCAGTGAGCTCTTTGTAGCGCACCGCCGGCACCTCGATGTGGATGTCGATGCGATCGAGCAGCGGCCCCGAGATGCGCGAACGATAGCGCTGAATGACAATCGGTGAGCAGGTGCATTCATGAGTCGCGTCGCCGAAGAAGCCGCATGGACACGGATTCATCGCGGCGACCAGCATCACCGAGGCGGGAAAGGTCAGGGTGCCCATCACGCGCGAGATGGTGATGCGGGCGTCCTCGAGCGGTTGGCGCAAGACCTCGAGCACGTTCTTGCGAAACTCCGGCAGCTCGTCGAGGAACAACACCCCATGATGCGCCAGGCTGACTTCGCCGGGCCGCGGGATGGGTCCGCCGCCGATCAAACCCGCATCGGAGATCGTGTGATGCGGCGAGCGGAAAGGCCGCGTCGAGATCAGCGCGCGCCCATCAAGCAGGCCCATCACCGAATGGACCTTGGTGGCCTCGATCGCTTCCTCGAATGTCATCGCGGGCAGGATGGTAGGCAGCCGCTTCGCAAGCATCGTCTTGCCGGAGCCCGGTGGGCCGATCATCAGCACATTGTGACCACCGGCCGCGGCGACCTCGAGCGCGCGCTTGGCTTGCTCCTGTCCTTTGACGTCATTGAAGTCGACATCGTACCTGTTATGCGCCTCGAACATCGCGGCGACGTTGCCCACAGTCGGCGTCAACTCGCGCTGGCCCTCGAAAAACTCCAGCGTTTCGCGCAGCGTATCGACCGGCAGGATGGCCACCCCGTCGCCGACCACCGCGGCCTCCATCGCGTTCTCTCGCGGCAGCACGAGGCCGTCGTATTTAGCGGCGCGCGCATGCAGTGCGGTGGGCAGCGCACCCTTGATGCCTCGCACGCGGCCGTCGAGCGCGAGCTCACCGATGACCAGGTAGCGCCGCAAGCGTTCACGGCTGGTGAGACGTCCGGTGGCGCCGAGCAGCGAGAGCGCGATGGGGAGGTCGAACGCGGAGCCATCTTTGCGCATGTCGGCCGGAGCGAGATTGATGGTGATGGTCCGATTGGGGAAATGGAAGCCTGAATTGGTAACCGCGGGTTTGACGCGATCCTGCGCTTCCTTGACCGCTCCCGCCGGCAGCCCGACTGTCTTGAGAACGGGCTGAGTGCCGTTACCGATATGGACCTCGACTTCGACGCCGAACGCGTCAACACCGTGCAGCGCCGCCGAGAGTACACTTGCTATCAAGGAGTTTACTCCGTGAATGGAGTATTACCGTATGGCGGCGTTTGGTCAAAGCCCGGCGATCGGCGGAGGAGCCTGATTTTGCCCTGACGCAGTGTCGGATATCGACCAGAAATCGAACCGCCGCGCGTGCTTCGATGTTTGTTCTCCTGTCTCGCTTCCAGTTGGCGAGACTCAATCGATGTGCGCCGTGCTCTGTAACTTGATTGCATGCTCGGGACACGCGGCAACGCACAGCCCGCAGGCGCGACAATCGTCGGCTCGCACCGCGAAGGCCTGCCAATTGCGATGCATCAGCGCTTTAACCCGCGAGGCGAAGGGCAGCGCGCTCTTGTCCTCGGCGCTCAGCTTACGCATCTCGAAGACGTGGTAGGGACAGACCTGCACGCAGTCCTCTTTGCCCTCGCATCGGTTGCGATTGATGACCGGCGCGAAAACCCCCGCCTCCTGCTTGCATTCAACCTTGATGCTTTTTTCCATAGTTCGCGTCACAGCAATTCAGGGACCGCAAAATAAATCACATATACTCGGCAAAATGCTGGTTGATGCAGCTTTCAGTACGCAGTCGATCGTCTGCATCCGCGTCGAAGCATCTGATGCCGGCATTCAGGCGATCGGTGCGAAAACTTCCTGCGGCTCAGTCACCCCGCGCAGATGATGCATTCCGAGGCTCTCGAAGGAGGACTGTGCAGCGGCCGCGAAGCTGGCCGAGGTTACCACGTGGCGGCCCAGCTCCGACGCGATTTTCTCCAGCCGCGCCGCGTGATTCACCGCGGGTCCGATCACTGTGAAATCGAGGCGCTTAGGTGCGCCGATGTTGCCGTAAGTGACCTCGCCCAGATGCAGCGCCAGTCCGAAGCGGATCTCGGGTTCTCCAGCCGCGCGACGATCGAGGTTGCGCGCCGCGATTTTCTCACTCGCGACGGTGGCGGCGCGCAAAGCCGCGGCGCATCGAGCGGGCGCGTCGTCCGTGGTGTTCAATTCGAAAATCGCCAGCAGACCATCCCCCATGAACTTGAGCGCCTCGCCGCCTTCGCCGACCACTGCGGTAACGATCGCTTCGAAATAGTCATTGAGCATCGCGACCAGGCGATCGAGAGGCAGCGAATCCGCCAGCGCGGTGAATCCGCGCAGGTCGCAGAACCAGATGACGGCGTGAATCGTTTGGGTGGCGCCGCGCGTGATGGCGCCCGACAGCACGCGCTCGCCGGTCCGATGCCCCACGTATGTATCCATCAATTGGCTCGCGATCCGGCGGGTGGATTGCAACTCGACGATGATTGCGAGCGCCTCGGCAATTTCGGTCAGCCCGTCGATTTCAGCATCGGTAAAACCACCGGCGCGATCAGAGGCCCAGCTAATGCAGTTGATCGCGCCGCTCGAGTACTTGAGCGGCATCGCGATGTAGTCGGTGCCTCCCGCCTGCTTGAACTCGGCCAAGACCGGGAAGTCCATCGGGCACTCCGGATCATGGAGTCGGCGGCGAATCGGGAGGCCGGAATTTTCCACCGCGGTGACGGGGCTATTGGCAACTTCTGTGGTGCGCTGAAATCCATGCCTCGCAGTGAGGCGCTCGGCGCCGGGCTGATCGCGTCGCCACACATACGCGGTGCCATAGACCTCTGGATGTAGAGTTCGGGTCGAGCAAAATGCCCGCCACAATGGGAGACCGGCTGCCACGATACGGCGGCACATCGCGTCGCCGAATTCGCCCATGTGATTCATATGCCGCCCCTCATGGATCATCCAGGTAACGACCCGGGCGGCGCCCTCATGCTGGCTGGCCATGCAAGCATCTATAGGCGACTGGATGGGTGGTGGCTATCGAAAAAGATCTGAAACGTCCGGCGCCTTGTGGACTAGCCGCGAATCGGGAAATACTCGATTCCTATGCCGCGTCACCAACCGATCGAGCTCGACCTGCGCGGCGTCAAATGCCCGCTTAACTGGGCGCACGCGAAGGTTCGCCTCGAGGAGATGGCGCGCGGGCAGATTCTGGAATTGGTCCTCGACGATCCGCGCGGCTATCGCGACATACCGCAGGCCGCCGAGGCCGAGGGGTATTCGATGCTGGCAAGCGAAGCGCGTGCCGATGGAATCTTCGTCCTCAAAATCGAGAAATGAATGATCGGTCTAAGTGAGGCCGCCTGCACCTGCGATACTGCCACTACGCCTCTCGTACACAACAAGGCGGGCAGCACTTTCCTCGGTGCGGTCTACAAATGTCGCCCGATAGGAGCGGATCTTTAGAAGCTCGAACAGTTAGTTTCGAGTCGACGGATCGTCAGGCAGCTTCATATTGCGCTCAAGGCACCATTTGTCGATAACCTCGGCATTGAAGCGCCAGTCGGTCCCGATTCTGAATCCGGGCAGCTCGCCGCGACGCAGAAGTTTGTAAATCGTCGAAGGGTGAACCCTCAGGTAATCGGATAATTCCTTGACCGTCATCACACGCGGCAAGGTGTATTTAGATTCGGTGGCCATGATATCTCCAGGTATGAAAGTTCTGCTGCCGCTTGAAGGTATAGAAGGCTCTTCTTTGATGTTCTGCAAAACGGCTACGCTTCGTTTTTACGCTCGCCTTAACTTCTCTAGTAACTCGCAAAACTGCGGGGACAGGTCAAGAGGCGCTAATGCCCGATTTGTACAGCTCGAAAGCCCCGCTCCGGCTTCATAGCAGCCGTATTCTCAGTAGAATAACTTATGCACCTGTATTTAGCTAGGTGCTGTGTAGCATTTTCGGCATCTTCCATGGAGTCTGACTGGCGTGATGTCGCATAACCTAGTTCTCGCGGGCTTGATGGTGTCGCTGACAACGATCATCGATCCGACGCGTATCGCAGCTGACGCTCACAAGCTTCAGATCAGCAGCCCGGTGCTATCTGATGGTGCTACCATTCCAACCCAATTCACCTGCAGTGGCACCAACCAGTCACCCCCGCTTTCATTCAGCGGAATCCCGCCAGGCGCCAAGTCGCTGGTGTTGTTGATCGAAGATCCCGACGCGCCGAGTGGCACCTTCGTGCATTGGGTCGTATACGACATTCTACCTAGTTCGACGGACTTGAAACCGGGGATCGCACCGGGGAAAGAGGGCGCCAACAGCATGGGCAAAGACGCCTATATGGGACCCTGTCCGCCCCCGGGGCCACCGCATCATTATCATTTCAGGTTGTTTGCGCTGGATACGAATCTTAGTCTGGAGGCGGGCCCCACCGCGCAGGCGGTTCGCGCCGCGATGAACGGACACATACTCGAAAGCGCGGAACTGGTTGGCATCTTTGGCCGCTAAGCGGGAAAATCATTCGCCGATGAGCAAAACCTACAAAATCGTCAGCACGCTGGTGATCCTCGCCGTGGTCGTGGTCGGGGGATATTACCTCTACCAGCAACATCGCGCGCGCAAAGCGGGAATGTTGACCGAGAACATCACGCATGACGGCGACAACTGGACTGCCGACTTTACCGCGCGCATCGGCGCACCGGAGCAGCGCGTGTTCGATACCATCAAGGATGTGGAACATGCCAAATCCGACCAGGTGAAGAGCGTCCAGGTGATATCGCAGACGGACAACACCAAGACGGTGCAGATGCAGATCGCAGGCCCGGGCGGCCAGGACATCACGACCCAGCTCGCCTTCGAGTACTTTCCCGCCGAGAATCGCATCGTCTATCACACCGTCGGAGGCGGACCATTCGCGACCACCGCGGAATACAAGCTCGATGATGAGGGCGGCTCTACGTTGATGATGTTTCACGAATCAACAAAAGTGGGCCAGTCGATTCCGGTCCCCGATGGCGTCATCAAACAGGTCATCCGCGGCGTCTTTCTCGCTCAGCTCGAGGGGCTCAAGAAGGCGCTCAACCTCACTGAAGTTGATACAGCCCAGGATACCGACGAGCCCTGATGCCGAATGCAGGTGATCGCGAGCACTTCCGACGCGGTGTCGAGCTGTTCAATCGCGGCGCCTTCTTCGAGGCCCATGAGGAACTGGAGGAAGCCATGAACCTCCTCGAGGGTGACGAATCCGACTGGGATTTTTACCTCGGCCTGCTCCGCGCCGCGGTCGCCAATCACAAGCTCGCCGACGGCATCATCGATAGCGCGATGCTGCATCTGCGGGCCGCGCTGAAGTTCCTCGCGCCCTACCCCGACCGTCATCGAGGCATGAAGCTGCGCGAGTTTCGCAATGCGCTCACGGTCCAGCTCGATCGGCTGCTCGCGCAAAGCGAATCGATGCCGCCCCCACCGCGCATCGAGTTCATCGCCGGCGCGCTCGTCCCATCATCATGAAGCTCGATGCGGAATTTGTGACTTCGGTCTTTTCCCTCAAGGGTTGTCCCCGCTGGCATCGCGCCGAGGTCGCGCTCGCGGGCCGCTCCAACGTCGGAAAAAGTTCGCTGCTCAATGCGCTGACCGGGATCAAAGGCCTCGCGCGCACCAGCAAGACTCCCGGTCGCACCCAAAGCATCAATCTTTTTGCGGTTGGCGATTCGCTCGCGCTCGCCGATTTGCCCGGCTATGGGTACGCGAAGATGCCCGAAGCGGTCGCGCAGCGCATCGCATCCTCGATGAGCGAATATCTTCAGGAGCGGGAAAATCTCGCCGCGCTGGTGATGTTGATCGATGCGCGGCGCGGCCCCGGCGCCGAGGAACTCGAGCTTGCCGAGATCATTCGCAAGCGCGACCTGGCGCTTATCGTCGTGGCCACCAAATGCGATAAGCTCAAGCGCTCCGAACGCGCGCGCGCCATCGCGACCTTCAAGCCGCTCAATCTCGAACCGATCCTATGCTCGGTGACCGACGGCGAGGGTATCGAGGAGTTGCGGCGGCGCATCCTCAAGCTCGCGCGATAACACCATGACTCCTGAAGTCAGCGTGATCATTCCGACCTACAACCGCCGCGCGATGGTGCGCGAGGCGGTCGCGTCGGTACTCGCGCAACGCGAGGCGAATTTCGAGTTGATCGTGGTGGATGACGGCTCGAGCGACGGAACTTCCGAGATGCTGGCCGATATAGATGACGTGACGGTCGAGCGCATTGAGCACCGCGGTCCCGCGGCGGCGCGCAATCGCGGCGTCGAGTTGGCCCGCGCGCCACTGATCGCGTTCCTCGATTCCGATGATCTCTGGGCGCCGGACAAACTGCATCGTCAGCTCGCCTTCATGCGCGAACATCCGGACTGCGCGATTTCGCAGACTGCCGAGATTTGGTTTCGTAACGGACGCCGCGTGAATCCCGGCCTGCGTCATCTGAAACGCGCCGGCGACATTTTCCTCGATTCGCTGCAGACCTGCCTCATCAGCCCCTCGGCGGTGATTATGAAGACCGCCCTCTTCCGCGCGCTCGGCGGCTTCGATGAGGACCTCGCCGCCGCCGAGGATTACGATTTGTGGCTTCGCATCCTCGTCGATCAGGAAGCCGGCCTGCTCGACGAGGCGCTGGTGACACGCCGCGCGGGCCATGCGGACCAGGTTTCATCCGCGATTCCCGCGCTGGATCGCTATCGGGTGCTTGGGTTGGTGAAGTTGCTCGCAAACAACCGCCTGACATCGACGCGCCGCGCCGCAGTCGTCAAGGTGCTGATCGAAAAGTGCGCCATTCTGGCGAAGGGTGCATCGCGGCGCGGCTACGAAGCGGAGTCAAGTCTTTACCAAGTTATCGCGACAACTGCCTCCCGATGGAGCATCGGTCCAGACGCTTTAGTGCTTGAAATGACGTCCACGATGCGCGGAATCCTGGTCGGGGCGCTTCGCGAAGCGCCCGCAACGATGCCGGTATCGCAAAGTCATTCGCGCTCGCGCATTCGAGAAAATCTGCGCGTTTGTGGCATCGCTGCGGGTCGTTCGCGAACGACCCCTACGGGAGGGGACGTCGGATGATGCGCGATGAAACCACCGCGGCGGCGATCCGGGCGTGCGCCGCAAACCGCCATCTTTCCGAGGCGCAGACCGAAAAGTGGCTCGCGATGCCGACCCCATCGCGGATGGGCTTGCTCGACGTCGCCGAGCGCCTCAACCTTCGCACCGGGCAGCTGGTCGCCGCTATCGACCTCCTTACTGAAATCGAAATTCGCGAAGGTGTCTCGCCGGCGGAAATCCTCTTGCGCGACGATGTGCAGCGCGCCTGCAAACTTGCGGGCTCCGGTCCCTGGCGCGCCGCCGCTTTTATCGAGACGCTGCGGAAGATTCGTTTTCCACGCCTGAAGGAGGCCGTCGATCACCTGTCCGCGGAGATTGCCGCGCTCAAGCTGCCCTCGGGGGTGCGCGTCGAGTTGCCCAAGGACCTCGGCTCTGATGAGTTGGTGGTTCGCATCAGCGCGCGCACCGCATCGGAAATGGAAAAGCTCATCGACGCCATTGCACAGAGAAAAGCCGGGCTGCTTCGAATCGCAAATTTGATGAGCGGCGAGCATAGCGACGAATGAAATTTGACCTCGACCACATCTATATAGAGGACGCGTGCCGCGACACCGCGCTGGCGCGGCGCGTGATCGCTCGCGCCTCGTCGATGCCGGTCAGCTTCATCGATGACGGCCGCATCGCCGCGAGGCCGATCGCAGCCGTCGCGGATTCGTTCGCGGCCGGCAAGCGCCGCATGGTAATCATGCGCCGGCGCAGTCCGTTCCTGATGGCATGCCCCGCGGGCTCGGCGAAGTTCGCGTGCTGCGGATACCTCGTGCTGACGCTGGCGTCGAATTGCCCGATGGATTGCAGCTACTGCTTCCTGCAGGAGTACGTCGCGGACAATCCCGGCTTCCAGGTCTATGCGAACTATGAAGATGCATTTGATGAAATCGATAAGCTGAGTGCGAGCGCACCCACGCGGCATTTTCGCATCGGCACCGGCGAGCTGGCGGATTCGCTGGCGATGGATTCGCTCACCGGCTTGAGTATCGACCTGGTGAACTTTTTTGCCGCGCGAGAAAACCTGACCCTTGAACTTAAAACGAAGACCGATGAAATCGAAAATCTGCTGATGCTCGATCCGCGCGGGCGGGTGCTGGTTTCATGGACGCTGTCGCCGCGCCGCGTGTTCGAGGCCTGCGAACATCGCACCGCGTCGCCATCGGAGCGCATTGCCGCCGCGCGGCGTGTCCTCGAGGCGGGCTATCGCGTGGCGTTTCATCTCGATCCGATGATCGCGTATCCCGAGGCCGAACGTGATTACCTCGAGCTGATGGACGAGCTCCTCTCGACGATTCCGCCCGCGAAGATTTCCTTCATCAGTATGGGCGGCCTGCGGATGACGGCCGGGTTGCGGGCCGCGGCGCGGCAGCGATTTCCCAAAGACGCGATGCTGCTCGGCGAAGACGTGCTGGCCGAGGATGGTCGTTATCGCACCTTCGCGCCGCTGCGAATCCGGCTCTACAAAATTCTGGCCGCCAAATTCAAAAACGCGGGCGCCGAAATTCCATCATATCTATGCATGGAAAACTCCAGCGTGCATGAGCGGGTGTTCGGCGCGCCCGCATCGCATCCTTCGGAAACCGGCGAACGGCTGGCAGTCCGATGACCCGTCGAGTTGTCCCGACCTCCAAGGCGGTGCCCTCGCGGCTGACGCCGGGCCCGCGCCGCTCGCCCAATGGCTACCGCGCCCCCGCATCCGCGCGCGGTGGCAGGTCTTCGAACCTCGCCGCGGAGCGTCCGATCGGCGTGTTCGATTCCGGCATCGGCGGCCTGACGGTACTGAAGGAGCTGGTCGCGGTTCTGCCGCGCGAACATTTTATTTACCTCGGCGACACGGCGCGGCTCCCCTATGGCACCAAGACCAACGAGGTGATCATCAAGTATTCGCGAGAGAATACCGAATTTCTGCTCGCCAAGGGCATCAAGATGCTGGTGATCGCGTGCAACACCTCGAGTGCGGTGGCGCTCGATCGCATCGCCGCCGAAACCGCGGTCCCTGTTATCGGCGTGATTGATCCGGGCGCGCGCGCCGCCGCGAAAGCCTCGCGCTCGGGCAAAATCGGGGTTATCGGCACCGAGGCCACGATTGCCTCCGGCGCATACACCCGCGCGATCCAGTCCGCGCGTCCGCGCGCGGAAATCTACACGCGCGCGTGTCCGCTCCTGGTGCCGCTGGTCGAGGAGGGCTTCCTCGATAACGAAATCGCCGAGAAAACCGTGGCCTACTATCTGGAGAGTTTAAAGGCCAGCGGTATCGATACGCTGCTGCTCGGATGCACGCACTATCCGCTGCTCAAGCCGCTGTTTCAGCGTGTGATGGGGCCCGGGGTAAAAATCATCGACTCCGCGACCGCAACCGCCGAAACGGTTCGCGAGCGCCTCGATGCGCTCGGGATTGCCTCGCGAGCCGGGCGCGGCAGCCAGAGTTTCTTCGTGACCGAAATGCCGGACCGCTTTGTGCGCGTGGGGCGGCGATTTTTCGGGCCGGAAGTCGAATCCGCGGTAAGAATTGAGCGATGATATGGGACTGCCCTAGCTCGCTACTCTTGCTAGAATGATCGGTCGGGCAAAAGGAGGTCGCGGTCCGCGCCGCCGCTCCGCCCGCTAAAAAATGGCATCAGCTTTTTCATCGATAGGGCGGAAGATCTTCGGCTCGAAGAACGACCGTGAAGTTAAGCGCCTGCGGCCCTACGTCAACGAGATCAACGGGCTGGAGGCTGAATTCCAAAAGCTTTCCGACGACGAGCTGCGCGCGAAGGTCGCCGAATGGCGCGCCAGCCTGACCGCGATCGAAGAGCGCGAACGCCAGAACGAGGCGCTGCAGGATCTGCTCTCGCCGGTGTTCGCGGCGGTGCGCGAGGCCAGCAAGCGCACGCTCGGCCAGCGCCATTTCGATGTCCAGCTCATCGGCGGCATGGTGCTGCACGAGGGCAAAATCGCCGAAATGAAAACCGGCGAGGGCAAAACGCTGGTCGCGACGCTGCCCGCGGTCCTCAATGCGCTCAGCGGACGCGGGGTCCACGTGGTCACCGTCAACGATTACCTCGCGCGACGCGACTCCGAGTGGATGGGGCGCATTTACAATTTTCTCGGGCTCAGTGTCGGCGTCATCGTGCATGGGGTGAGCGATCAGGATCGCAAGGCCGCCTACCTCGCCGATATCACTTACGGGCAGAACAACGAATTCGGCTTCGACTATCTGCGCGACAACATGAAGTTCAACCTGAACGATTATGTTCAGCGCGAACACAACTATGCGATCGTCGACGAGGTCGACTCGATTCTCATCGATGAGGCACGCACCCCGCTCATCATTTCGGGCGCGTCGGAAGAATCGACTGACACCTACTACATCGTCGATCGCGCGATCCCGAAGCTGCGCAAGGAAGAGCACTACACCATCGACGAGAAGCTCAAGACCGTCGCGCTGACCGAGGAAGGCGTGACCAAAGCCGAGCAGCTACTCGGAGTGGAGAACCTCTACGATCCGCGCAACATCCTGGTGCTGCATCATGTGAACCAGGGATTGCGCGCGCACACGCTCTACAGGCGCGATGTCGACTACGTCGTTAAAGAGGGCGAGGTCATCATCGTCGACGAGTTCACCGGGCGTCTGATGCCGGGGCGGCGCTGGAGTGACGGACTGCATCAGGCGGTCGAGGCCAAAGAAGGGGTCAAGATAGAATCCGAGAACCAGACCCTGGCGACCATCACCTTCCAGAATTATTTCCGCATGTACAAGAAGCTCGCGGGCATGACCGGCACCGCGGACACCGAGTCGGTCGAGTTCCAGGAGATCTACAATCTTCCGGTGATGGTCGCGCCGACCAACAAGCCGATGATCCGCATCGATCATCACGACATGATCTTCAAGACCGAGGCGGAAAAGTTCGACGCGGTCATCGACGAGATCGTCGAATGCAGCGAGAAAGGGCAGCCGGTGCTGGTCGGCACGGTCTCGATCGAAAAATCCGAGCGGGTCGCGGAGAAGCTCAAAAAGACCGGCGTCAAGCATCATGTACTGAACGCGAAAAATCATGAGCGCGAGGCCGAAATCGTCGCGCAGGCGGGCAGATTCGCCGCGGTGACGATTTCCACCAACATGGCGGGACGCGGCACCGACATCGTGCTCGGCGGCAATCCGGAGTTCATGGCGGCAGCCGAGACCGGCACGCGCGATCCGAAGGATCCGAACTTTCAGGCGGCGCTGGAAAAGTACAAGGCGCAATGCGCGGGAGAGCGCGAGCAGGTGCTCAAGGCCGGCGGCTTGCACATCCTCGGCACCGAGCGCCACGAATCGCGGCGCATCGACAATCAGCTGCGCGGAAGATCGGGGCGCCAGGGCGATCCGGGTTCCTCGCGATTTTATATTTCACTGGAAGACGACCTGCTGCGAATCTTCGGCGCGGATCGGCTCAAGGGCCTGATGGGCAAGATGGGGATGGAAGACGGCGTGCCGATCGAGCATCGCTGGATTTCGCGCGCGATCGAAAACGCGCAGAAGAAAGTCGAATCGCACAACTTCGACATCCGCAAACATCTGCTCGAATACGACGACGTGATGAACAAGCAGCGCGAGGTGGTTTACCATCGCCGCCGCGAGTTGCTGTCGCCGCAGCCGCTGAAGGACGACGTCATCGAGATGTGCGAGGCTGCGATCGAGGAGATCGTTGAGGCGCATTGCGACGTCGAGAAGGATCCCGAGCAGTGGGACTGGGACGAGATCGAGAATGCATTCTTCAAGCAGTTCCGCTTTCGCCCCAACCTGAAGGACATTGCACTCAAGGAGGATGTCCGGCAGCCCGACGATCTCATCGACCTCGCGCTGGAGCCGATCAAGGCGCTGTACGATGCGCGCGAGACGGAATTCTCGCCCGAGGTGATGCGGCAGATCGAGAAGATTGTGTCGTTGCAGACGCTCGACTCGCTGTGGAAGGACCATCTGCTCGCGATGGATCATCTGAAGGAAGGCATCGGGCTGCGCGGCTATGCGCAGCAGAATCCGCTGGTCGAATATCAGAAGGAAGGCTTCTCGATGTTCGGCTCGCTGATGGCGGTGATGCAGAAGGACATCGTCGAGAAAGTTTTTTCGGTGCAGGTCCAGAAGCCGCAAGACGTCCAGCAGGTTCAGCAACAACAAGTGGCGCGGCCACCGCGCGTCACCATGAGCCATGGCGCCGAAGTGCAGCAATCGGCCGCGGCGCAGGCCAAGCGCGAACCCGAGCGCGTCGGCCGCAACGACCCCTGCCCATGCGGCTCGGGCAAGAAATACAAACGTTGCCACGGCAAGTGATTCGCGCAGCAACGCTGCGCGAATCATCCTGAGCGTCCTCCGAAGGATCTCGATTGCGCCGATCTCTCATAGGCCTGGAGGCCGCTGTTAAGCGCGCATCGACGGCGCGAGAGAGAGCCGTGGCGCTTTATCAACTCGCGCTTTTTCACGATAATAACTCGCGCGAAGTGCTTGCGATCCCGCATTACCAAAAAGCTCTTCGCGCGGGCTTGCAGAATGAGCAGAGGGCGCAGGCTCTGGCTTGGCTCGCGAGCAGTCTCTACAAGACCGATCAGCCACGGAAAGCACTATCGCGTTTGCATCAAGCGCGAGCCGTCGCGAAAGGCCGTGCGCTGCGGAAGTTCCTCGACGGCCTCGAGGCCCGCATCAATCGATAAGACACAGGCTGAGGCCCGCGACTAATTTCGTAACATGAAATCATTTGATCCGTCGCGGCGCGCTCGTATAGTACGGCGCACGGAGGAATCAGATGCGCGTAAACGCTGAGCCCGCGGTGGTGCGAGGCTTTCGCTTTTCCGGCGTCAGTGCCGGTTTGAAAAAGGCCGTCGGGGCCAAGGACCTGGGCCTCATCGTCGCCGATGCTCCCGCCGCGGCGACAGCGGTGTTCAGCGCCAACCACGTCAAGGCCGCGCCAGTCTATGTCACGATGGATCGCATCCGCGCGGGACGCCTGCAAGCCGTGGTCGCGAACTCCGGATGCGCCAACAGCTTCACCGGCAAGCCGGGGCTGAAGCTGGCGCGCGATTCGTGCGTAATCGTCGCTAAGGAACTCGGCTGCGAGGCCGAACTGATCGCGCCTTCATCGACGGGCGTCATCGGACATCTTTTCGATTTGGATAAATTCGGCGCCGGCGTCCGCGCAGCGGCGAAGGAACTCCGTCCCGACGGCATGGAAGACTTCGCGCGTGCCGTGATGACCACCGACACGCGTCCGAAGATCGCATCGGTAACGCTTCGGATGGCTGGTACGAACGTCACGATCGCCGGCGTGGCCAAAGGCTCCGGCATGATTTCGCCGAAAATGGCAACCATGCTCGCCTACCTCGTGACCGATGCCGCGGTTTCCGCGTCGCAGCTCAAGGCCGCTCTCAAAGCGGCTCTGCCCCATAGCTTTAACGCGATCACCGTTGATGGCGACATGTCGACCAACGACACCGTGATCCTGATGGCGAGCGGAGCGGCGGGGAATCGCGCACCCTCGCGTAAGGACCTCGATGCTTTCAACGCCGGTGTCGAAGCGGTGTCCGCGCAGCTCGCGCGCGAGCTCGTCTACGATGGCGAAGGCGCGACCAAGCTGGTGACTGTCGAGGTGAAGGGTGCGAAATCTCCCGCCGACGCCGAACGATGCGCGCGGCAAATCGCCAATTCACCGCTGGTCAAGACGGCCTTTTTCGGATGCGATCCCAATGTGGGCCGCATCCTGATGGCGGCGGGATCGTCGGGCGCGATGGTGGAATCCGATCGGCTCGTGCTCGCGATCGCGGGCGTGAAGGTTGCCGCCCGCGGCGCCCTGCTCGTCGATGCGTTGCCGGCGGCGGCCGAAAAGATGCGGGGGCGCGAGTTCAAGGTGAGCCTCGATCTGAAACTCGGGAAAGCGACCGCGACCATCCTGACCTGCGACTTGAGCTACGATTACGTTAAGATTAACGCCGAATACACCACTTGAGGTTTTCGCATGGCCACCAAGGTCGCATCGCGCGCGGACATTCCCGCAGGGACCGCCAAGGTCGTTGACCTCGCGGGCAAGAAAATCGCGCTGTTCAACGTGGGCGGAAAATTTTATGCGATTGACAACGAGTGCAAGCATCGCAAGGGACCGCTCGGCGAGGGCACTCTCGATGGCACCACGGTGACCTGCCCGTGGCATGGATGGGAATACGACGTGACTACCGGCGCGAATCTCGATGACCCCAACATCAAGCTCGGATGCTACCCAGTGAAGCTCGAAGGCGACGATATTCTTGTCGAGGCCTAGCGAGGCCGGCCGAACAGGCGCCCCGCGCCATACGTGACCGCGCCGGCCGCGATGCCGGTCAGCATGCTCTCGAGGCCGCTGCGCCACCATGAGCGGGCGGTGATGATGGTCTTCAAGGCTCCGACCGTGAACAGCACTAACACGGTGATGATCGCCGAGAACATGATTCCCGTCGCGGGCGCGATGAACAGGTAGGGCGCGACCGGGACTGCCGCGCCGATCAGATAGGACGCGCCGACCACCATCGAGGATTTGCGCGGCGATTCGAAATTTCCCTCGGTGAAGCCAAGTTCCTCGCGCATCATAACGTCGGCCCAGCGCTCCGGATCGCCGGTAATGTGTTCGACGATCTGGTCCAGCAGCGGTCCCGAAAAGCCCTTCTGCTTGTAGATGCCGCGGATCTCGTCGCGTTCATGTTCGGGGAATCGCTTGATTTCGTAGCGCTCGCGGTCAACCTCGCTCTCATAAAACTCGATCTGCGATCGTGCCGAGATGAACGCGGCGAGTCCCATCGAGACCGCACCGCCGAGCATCTCCGCGAGGCCCGCCATGATCACGACACTCGGAGTGTTACTGAAAGCTCCCGCCACGCCCGAGGTCACCGCGAATGACGCGACCAGCCCATCGTTGAGCCCGAGCATCACGTCGCGAAGATTGGCGCCCGCCGCGACATGGCGTTCGGCGTGATGTTTGTATTCGCGCTGTCGGATCGCGTGAGCCATAAAATTGCGCGGCGAAGTTGCGCTGCTAGGCGCGGCGGCGCTGGTGCGCGCGCTCGACGGTGCGCCTGACTTCCAGGTACTCGGCGACCGCTTGTCGACGCGCCGCGTGATCAAGATGCCGGCCGAGATAAGCGTACAGGAAATCAAGCCGCCCGGCGCGCGAGACGAACCTGCCGATACTGCGATCGAGATGCACCAGGTTCAGCATCCGGCGCCGATCCGACACCCTCGTGGTGCGGCGGAAATCTTCCAGATCGAGAAAATAAAATCGCATCGCGCCGTCGCGCTCCTCGACCATGAGGTTGGTTTCCTGGAGGTCGCGCGTGTAGATGCCGGCGTCATGCATCCGGCACAGCTCTGCTGCGAGCGCGTCCGAGACTGCTTTGCGCCGCGCATATCCGTGGCGCGGTTGGCCCGCGCGTCCGAGCGCGAAATGACTGAGGATTTGCGCCTTCTCGAGCGCCTCGCTGACGAGATAGCTGGCGTGAACGGCGCCGGCGCGAAGCACATCCATCGCGGCGAGCGGCGTCGCAGATTGAAAGCCCGCCTCGCGAAGAATCTCCGCGCCGCGCAACGCTCGCGATGCTCGCGAACCCAGAGCCGTCTCAAAGACCCCGGCGAGCCGCGACCGCACCTCGGTCCGTTTGATGAAAACTGCGGGCGTATCGGGTCGAGCAAGGAATCCGGCGCGCGTTTTTCCTTCGGCTTTGACTACGCGGAACGCCGCCGAGTCCATCATTTGATCGGCTTGCTCGATGAGCGCCGCCATTTCAGGTGAGGCGGCGTAAAGCAGGCGTCCAGGCATCGAGAGCAAAGCTACAGGATTGGATCGCGCGCCGCATCGTGTGAGGTGGCGTGCAAAAAGAAGCGGCGGCGCCTCGAGGCGCCACCGCTTTCGCGAACTTTGAGAATCGTTCGGGCTATTTGCCGGCCGGCTCGACCACCACTTGACCTCCGACGTGACCGGGATGCAGCTGGCAGTAGTAAGGATAGACCCCCGGCTTATCGGCGGTGAAATGCACCACCGTGGGCTTATCCCCGCGCTTGACCACCTCGCTGATATTGAAAGCGGGGAGTTCAAAACCGTGGGTGACCGAGGTACCGGGGACCTCGTTCTTGAGATTTAGAGTAACTTTGTCGCCCTGCTGGACGACGATAGTACTGGGAAGCCAGAACTTGGTATCCCCGAGCAGTTCCGAGACCAGGGTGAACTTCTTTTCTCCCGGCGCGACGTCGCTGGAGCCGGCCGTGCTGGTCGAAGGGGCAGCCGCAGGCGCCGCACCTTGCGCGCGCGCGGATGAACTGAAGGTGGCCGCGACCGTGCCGAGAATCAGGGTTGCGGCAAATGTGCGAAGTGCAAGTTTGAACATTTTTCCTCCCTGGCGCCCTACGTCGGCGCCCGCTGATTAACCGTTAAATTGTTGGTTGAGCTTGCGCCATTCCGTCTCGTTCTTGCCCGGATGATAGGGCATGTAGAACGCTACACGATCCAGCAACCCATCATAACGCTTCTTGAGCTTGTCCCCGATATCGTCCCAGGTGCCGGTTACCGAATATATATCGAGCATCTCGTCGGTGATCTCATTCGCCATCGCGGCCCATTCGCCCTTGGCGGCCTTCTCGTTGAGGCGATCCGCGACCGCGCCCCAGCCATGGGTCTCGAGCACGACGCGATAGGTGCGGGTCGATGCGTAAAACGAAATCTGCTGGCGAACCTGCTCGCGAACCTTGTTCTGCTCTTCCTTGTTGTGCCCAACGATCGCGAATGCGATTGCGGCAATCTTGAAGTTCTTGCGATCGCGTCCCGACTTCTTCAGTCCCTGTTCGACATGCGGAAGCACGAAATCTGCGAGGTACTTGGGCGAGTTGAACGGATGCGCATGCAAGCCGTCGCACTGTTCGCCGGCCAGCCGCAGGATATGCTCATTGAGGCCCGCGATGTAGATCGGGATGTTCGGCCAGTTGTGATGCGGCGGGGTGAAGAACGGCGTCATCAGCGAGAAGTTGTAGAATTTGCCCTCATACTTGAGCTTGGAGCCGCCCTTGTCCCAGCATTCGAAAATCGCGCGCAAGGATTGGATGTACTCGCGAAGCTTCGGCACCGGCGCATCCCATTTGGTGCCGTAGCGGCGCTCGATGTGCCCCTTCACCTGGGTGCCGAGTCCGAGGATAAATCGCCCCTCGGACAGGCCCGCGAGATCCCACGCGACCTGCGCGGTTGCCATTGGGCTGCGCGGAAACGCGATTGCGACCGCGGTGCCGATTTTGACTTTCTTCGTATGCTCGGCGACCAGTGCGGCCGGAAGAAAAGCGTCGCTGCCCGCCTCGGCAGTCCAGATCGCATCGAAGCCGGCGGCCTCGGCGGCTTCGGAAGCGGGCGCGGCTTCGCGGAGATTGCGCGCGAGCAAAGTTGTATCAAGCTTCATCGATGATGACTCCTTCAGCTAGTGGAACAGCGAGACGCTAACAAAGGCGCCTGCGATCTGGAAAGCGCTCGGCGGTCAAAGCTATCCGCGCGAGGCCGCAACTTTCAGCCCGAGGGCGGGAAAATCGGTGAAAATGCCGTCGACACCGACGTCCAACATCTCGCGCATGGCCGGTTCGTCGTTGATGGTCCAGACATGGAACTCGATCCCGAACCGATGCGCCATCGCAATGGTTTCGAGGCTCGCGAATTTCCAGGAGTAATATTCGGGCGGAAGCTGCAATGCTTCACCGGGTGCCTGGTAGTTGAGATCCCTGGCGGCTAGCGCCTGCAAGAAGCCGCCGGTTTCCAGCGCGCCCAGCGTGGTCGGGATCTCAGGGACCAGCGCTCGTATCTCGTCGAGGCGATTTTGAAACTCACTAGCCAGCAACACTCGCCGCCGCAATCGAGCCCCGTCGATTAGCTTCACCACCGCCGCGGTAATGTTGCTCTTGTCCTCGGGTTTGAGATCGATGTTGAAAAGTGCCTTGGGGAAAGCCGTCAGTAACTCTATCAACCGCGGGATACGGATTCCCTTGTCTCGAAACGGAAAGTCTTTCCTATTGGGGCTGAAGGTATATCCCGCGTCAGCTTTGGCGATATCGGCATAGTTCATGTCCTTGATAACGCCGGGATGGCCACAGGTTACCTGGAGGTCCGGTTCATGCGAGATGACGACCTCACCATCGCGCGATAGATGAACATCGGTTTCGAGGTAGAGCGCGCCGAGATCGGACGCGGCTTGAAACGAAACCATCGTGTTTTCCGGATGGGTTCCCGCGGTGCCGCGATGAGCGAAGATTCGCGGCAGCGCCGGGCGGAAAAAGTCGCTGTCGATCGAAGGTCTCATGTGACCTCAGCCTGGAGAATCTAGTCTGCCGCGGCGCTCTTATAAATGCGCGCGACATCCGGAACGGTGCGGTGATGACTGTGCCGCTTCAGGGTTAGAAGCGGCGCCAACGTCACATGGTACTGGTCCGCGAGCGGAGAGATGGCCGGCTTGCGCGAAATCGCGACGGCGAATTGGCTGCCCAGATTGGGCAGCTTCGCGAGCGCGGTTTGATAGCGCGTCTTGAAGTTATCGAACAACGCCTTCATGCGCGGCGAAATCTGGTGATGCACGCCAAGCGTCTGGGTCAGCGGATCGACGTTGAGGCCGCGCTTCTCAATAGCAAAATGCAGATGCGGACCGGTCGAGAGCCCGGTCGATCCAACCTGTCCGATTACCTCGCCGAGGCGGATATAGCTGCCGGGCGTCGCGTTGGGGCTGATCTTCGAAAGATGCCCGTAGATGCTGACCGTACTGTTATCGTGATCGAGGCGAATGCAATTACCGAGTTCGCCGCACCATCCGGATGACTCGACCCTGCCGTCGGCGATGGCCTTGACGGGTGTCCCGTACAGGGCGGCCAAATCAACCCCGAGATGCGGACGGTATTGGTGAAGGATCGGATGATATCGATGCAGCGAATAGCCAGACGAGATGTACTGGAAATTGACCGGGAAGCGGAGGAACTGTGGACCGAGTGCGTGCCCCTCTTCATCGTAGAGATGCGCTCGTCCGTGCTCATCGCGGAACGCGAACGCCTTGATGGCATGGGTTCCATGACGAATTTCGGCGGCCTCGATATCGCCGGGCACGCGATGCACGCCATCGCGGCTGACCCGTTCATCGTAGATCAGCTTTACTGCGGAGCCGGCTGCCATATGATCGAGGTCGTAACGGCTGGAGAACGCATCTTCGAGACTTTCGACAATCGATTCCGGAAGATGCTGTTTGAGCGCGCTGGCGTGGAAGCTGTTATTGCGAACTTCGAACGCGAGACTGACGGGACGCACAGTGTAACGGATCGGCTGGCGGTAGGCCTTGATGATGCCGGCGCCGAGCGTCGATTCATAGATTTGGACCCGGTCGTCGACATCGTATTTGAATCCGGTTACTGAACCGGTCTCGGAATCCTTATAGACGGTGACCGGATGTCCCTTGCGCAGCAGGTTGGTCTGCGCCGCCCCCTGGAAGTAAACCGCCCAGGCGTGAGCATCCTGCTGGCCGAGACCGGCCTGCATCAGGTAACGCTCGATGGTTGCGGTACGATCGAGGTCGGTCTGAATGGCGATGGCGGGAGGCGCAGGTTCCGCCCATTCAGCAGCCTCGGCATAGGTATCGAGATCCTGGGAGCCTGCGACGACCAGTGTCACATCGGAATTGTTAGAATTGGTTCGGGAAATGAACAGGACGAGCGCCGTCGCAGTTGCCAGAAAAGCAACTACCAGTGCGGCCAGCGCACGCGGATGGCCCCCCCAGAGCGATCCCCGAATCCCCATCGATGCGGACACTAGGTTATTTGCCATTTGGTAGCAAGGATTTTTGAACTCATTTACTAACACCTCGTCGGTCGAGTTCGTGCCCCCGCGTGAGGTAGCATTAGCCATACCACGTATGGCAATCGCGGCTTTGGACTTGGGTGCGCGCAGAATCGGTATCGCCGTGACCGACGCCCACGGTCTTTCAGCGCATCCGCTACGCACCATCGAACGGCGCTCATTCAACGCCGATTTGGAGGCTATCCGCCAAGCACTCGGGATTCGTCATATAGAGTGCCTTGTTGTGGGGCTTCCGGTCAACATGAATGGATCCGAAGGTCCGATGGCACGGCACGCGCGAAATTTTGCGGCTAAACTCGCGCAAGCTTTAGGTATCGAGGTGAAGCTCCAGGATGAGCGCTTATCCAGCTTCGAGGCGGAGCGGCGTCTGGGTAATTCGGTACCACGCGGCAAAAAGAAGGGCGCCATCGATGCGGTCGCGGCGGTAATCATTCTGGAAAATTATCTCGAATTGCATGCTTCAGGGTCGTGCAAAAGCTAACGACTCGCATCGCGATAGCGTTCGTCTTCGCGGTCTCTATCACCCTCGTCATCGCGTGGTTTTATCTATGGGTCTCGCCCGCGGCGATGCTCGCTCCGCCCGGTCAGGTTTCGATCGAAAAGGGCGAGTCGTTCCGCTCCGTCGCCCGACAGCTGAAGGCGGCCGGCGTCGTACGAAGCTCAACCGCGCTGCTGATTTATGGCGAATGGACCGGCCAGGCGCGGCGCATCCAGCCCGGTGACTATGAATTCAAGGGCGGCGAACGAATTCCCGATGTCATGCGGCATCTGGTCAATGGCGACTTTATATCGATCGTCGTGACGATTCCGGAGGGTCTCACCGTTCATCAGATTGCCGAGCGCCTCGCGATGACCGGCCTCATCTGCCAACCGGACTTCGAAAATGCCGCGCACGATGGGCCTCTGGTGACGGCGCTCGGTCTGCGGCCGCTCGGTGCCGAGGGCTACCTGTTCCCCGCAACCTACAAATTTTCGCCGCGGGCGCAGGTCCGGGACGTCCTGAGCGCAATGTTGATGCGATTTTATGAGGTGCTGACGCCGCAGGCCGAGGAACGGATGTTCGATCTCGGCCTCACGCCGCGTGAGCTGGTCACGATGGCTTCGATCATCGAGAAGGAAGCCAAAATTCCGGGCGAGCGCAAGCTTATCGCGAGTGTATTTTACAATCGCTTGCGCCTTGGAATGCCGCTTCAATCCGACCCCACGGCTGAGTATAGTTTCGAGGGAGAGAGTCAGTCTGCGGCAGCAGCGGTGCGGGTCCCATCAACCTTCAATACCTATGCATTCGCGGGACTTCCGCCGGGGCCGATCGCGAATCCGGGGCAGCGATCGATAGAGGCCGCACTCTATCCAGCAAAGACCGATTACCTGTATTTTGTCGCGCGCGATGACGGCACACATGTGTTTTCCAAATCATACCAGGAGCATCAGAAAGCGATTGCGATGCTGCGCAAGACCGTATGGCATGATGCTCCCAAGCCGTCGCCCTCGCCACGTGCTGTGAGATAATAGAAACCGTGGCCATCAATCCCGTTGAACTGATTTCGCTCGCGCGCACGCGGATTGCCCGCATCGCCGCGATCCGGGCGTCAATATATTTCCTCGCGCCCGCCCTGACCGCGATAGTGCTGGCCGCGCTTCTTCCCGTGATCGGCGCTCTGACTTGGGAGCGGATGGGCTATGTGCTCCCATCTGATGGAATGTTCGATGCGCGTCTGGCGCTGCTCGCGGCGGGCGCCGTCGCGATCATTGGCGGAGCCTATCGAGGATGGCGCGCCTATGCTGTCTCGGATGACTTCGTCGGCGCTGCGATCCAGGTCGATGCGCGGGTCCATGCCAATGAGCAGGTGGTTACTCTCGCGACGCTGTCGAATCCCGGTACGCCCGACATTACCCCAGCCTCGCGCTCGCCATTGTTCCCGGTGCTGATGCGCAACGTGACCGCGGCGCTCAACTCATTCAATCCCGAAAAAGAATTCGTGGTCGAAGTTGGCGAACCGATCAAGAAATCGTCGCTTCCCTCCGTCGCGATCGTGATTGCTCTCGGAATCAGCGCGCTGGCGCTGATTCGGCCGCCCTCGCCGATCGAAACGACCGCGATGCAGCTGCGCAAACTCGCGGACAAGATCGAAGCATCGGCCACGACCCCGGAAGAAAAGCAGATCGCGCAGAAGGTGAAGCAAGTCGCGAAGGATCTCACCAATCCGAACGTGCCGCCCGAAGAGAAAAAGAAAGAACTCGCAGAGGTTCTCGCTGAAGTGGAAAAGAAGGAAGCGAGCGCCGGCCAGACCGGTGCGAGCACCGGGACCAGCAATGGTTCCGGCGCCGGAGCCTCGGCCTCCTCCAGCGCGGCCGGCGGCAGCGAGGGGAAGGGCGAAGGTGGCAAAAGCCAGGGGCAGGGCAAGGGTACCGGAAAAGGCGAAGGCCAGGGCAGTACCGGAAGCGCGCAGAATAAAAGCGGCGGCAAGAAAAACGGTCAGAACAACAATGGCGGCACCGCCGATACTGTCGATTTGAAGAACGAACTCGCAAAAGCGCAGGCGCAGGTTCAGACCGATGACCTCGCGGCGAATCAAACCCCCAACAAACCGTCGCCCGATGCGAAAACCGCGCAGGCGCCGCAGCCGGGAAACAATCCCAATCAAAAGGGCGGTAGTGGCAATAACCCCAATGAGAAGGGCAGCGCGCCGATGCCGGTTCCTCAGGCCGGCAACAACGCCGCAACCAAAATGCCGACCGGCCAGGGTCCCAAGCCGAATTCCGGTGGCACCGGCGGCGATACGCACCTCGGCGAATTTCCGACCGCCGCGAATTATGAGCGATTTCTCAAACCCGGCGAGAAAGGGCCCGGACTTCATCTCAACGATGCGCGCTATGTAGTTTTTAAAATTCCTGCCGGCGCCTCTTCCGAGGGCGAGGGAAAAACTGTAATCGACACCGAGCGGCCCAAGGCCACCACCGCGTACACCAATGCGCCGCTCGCACCGACCGCGGATACCGCGCCTCCCGACGAGAGGCAGTTGGTGCCGCCGCGCTATCGCGACCTCATCAGATGATGGGGCGCGACTCGCAATTGCAAAAGTAGAGGACAACGGATGGGAGCGGCTCCGAAACAATCGCCCGACCAGCGCGTCGCGGAATTCCAGAGTGTCTTTGCGCGCGCCGAAGAGGAAGTCGGGAAAGTAATCGTCGGCCATCGCGAGGTGGTGCGTAAACTCCTCACCGCGCTGTTCGCCGGCGGCCATATCCTGATCGAAGGCGTTCCCGGACTGGGCAAAACGCTGATGGTCAAAACCGCCAGTGACGTGCTCGGCCTGAGCTTTAAGCGCATCCAGTTCACGCCCGATCTGATGCCTGCCGATATCATCGGCACCCAGGTCCTGACCGAGGTCAACGGGCATCGCGAGTTTGTCTTCAAACCGGGTCCGATTTTCGCGCACATGGTACTGGGCGACGAAATCAACCGCGCCACGCCCAAGACCCAATCCGCCGTGCTCGAAGCGATGGAAGAGCGCCAGGTCACCGTCTTCGGCGAGACTTATCGCCTCGACCCACCCTACATCGTCTTGGCGACGCAAAATCCTATCGAGCTCGAGGGAACTTATCCGTTGCCCGAGGCGCAGATGGATCGGTTCCTCTACAAGGTTGTGATCGGATCGCCCAAACCCGATGAGTTGCGCGAGATTATGCATCGCACTACCGGCGCGCAGACCTACAAGGTGCAGCCGAGTTTCGCTCCCGGCGAGGCCCCGATAAAAATCGAGGAGCTGAAGCAGCTCGCGCGCGAGGTGATGGTCTCCGAGCCGGTCGAGCGCTACATCATCTCGATCATCACCGCATGCACCCCGGGCAGTCCCGGTGCGACGCCGGAGATCACACAGTACCTCCGCTTCGGCCCTAGCCCACGCGGCGCGCAGGCGCTGATTCTTGGCGGCAAGGTCAATGCTCTGCTCGCGGGCAGGGTCAGCGTGAGCTACGAGGATATCGACGACAACGTGACCCCGGCGCTGCGCCATCGCCTGCTGCGAAACTTCCAGGCCGAGGCGGAAAACATTTCCACCGAGCAACTCCTCGAGCAGGTGACCAAGAAAATCAAACGTCCTGCCACTTCGCGCAGCTGAGGAAATGCCGGCAATTTGGGTTCGTTGTGGCCGCCGCGGCAGAGACACGAAGTGGGCGCGCAGCGCCGCGACGCAGTCGCCCCCGCGAAGCCGACGAGGCGGAGCGCAAGCGGAGCCCGAGTCGAATTTGAAAAGCCGAGCGCCGCGGAGTCGAGGGAAACGGATCGCAAGATGATGCAATCTGGCTGTGATACTGGCGTAGAGACACGAAGTGGGCGCGCAGCGCCGCGACGCAGTCGCCCCGAGGCGGAGCGCAGCGGAGTCGAGGGATAATATAAGTGTTCGGATTACCCGCCGAGTTTACGCCGACCTTCCTCGGGCGGCTGGAGGAGTTGCGCATCAAGACGCGCCGCCAGTACTCCGGGATGGGCCGCGGCACCCATCTGTCGCCCAAGCGCGGGTCGTCGTTGGAGTGGAACGACTATCGGCATTACTCCGTCGGTGACGATTTTCGCTACATCGACTGGGGGATGTATGCGCGCACCGACAAGCTCTACGTCAAGCTGTTCAAGGAAGAGGAAGACCTGCTCACGTACATCTTCCTCGATGCGAGTGCGTCGATGGGATTCCCCGCGGCTGACAGAAAATTCGATCACGCGATCGCGACCGCATTGGCGGTCGCATACGTGGCGTTGGCCTCGGGCGATCGCGTCATGATTCGCGTGTTGGCCGGTGCCGGGCACGGACCGCCGCCGAGTTTCGTGCTGGGACGCCATCGGATCGTGGAGCTCGCGCAGCGGCTGGAAAGCATGACGCCGAGTGGGGCAACAGATTTTGCCGCCGACATGGCGCGCGATCTGGTGGGCCTGCGGCGCGCCGGAAAAGTTTTCGTTATCTCGGATTTTCTGATGCTGCCCAACGTGGCGACTCGCGGACTGGGAGTCTTCACCGCGGCGACGATGGACGTCACCGCGGTACAGATCCTCGGGGGCCGCGAAATGTCCGGGCAGGGCCTCGAAGGCGACGTCGAAGTGGTCGATGCGGAGACGGGCGAGGCGCTGCGGGTGTCGATCGGAAATCGCGAGCGCGAGCGCTATCGGCACACGCTGCAGCGGCTTTCGCGTGAGATCAAAGCCTTCTGCCTCAAGCGTGGGATGCATTACGCGCTCTACCATACGGACCAGGACTTCCACGAATTTTTTCTGAAAGCGGTCGCCGATTTGGGCCTCGCGAAATGACGCTCAGCTCCTCTCCCCCTGCCCCTCCCCCATTGATTGGGGGAGGTGTCCCGGCGCGATTTTCGCGATGGCTGCGCGCGAAAATCGTGACGAGACGGAGAGGGACCTCAGCTCTGGATTCCTTTCTGCTTGGCAGGAGACCTAACCCCCAACCCGGCTTTGCCTAAAATCGGCGAAAAAAGGGCGAATCTCGCTCGGATTTATAGGCAGCATAGCGATTTTATGGGCAGTTGTCTGCGTTGCCTTAGTTTCGTGCCCGAAATCAAGATTTCGAGGGTTTCGTGTGTCGCCGCCCGTGAACATGATAGCTAGATGGTCCGACATCGCGAAACACTGTGCTTTTGCCGTCAGTGCTCCATTGAAATTGAGCACTGAATCTCATTTCGTTGGGAAGTCCGCGCGCATCCTCGAACTCAATTTTGCCGACGACCAAAAGATAAGTTTCTCCTCGTCGATAAGCTCGAAGTACCTCAGGCGTTATGAACAAGCCTTCGTACAGGGCCATCCGCTTGATGGACTCTTTTGGCGCGAGCGCAGCGCCCGCAATGTCGGCATGAATATTCGGCCTTTCGCTTTTATAGTCTGGGTCTGGAGAGTATCTAGTTCCCGAATCAATTTTCGTGAATTTGAGTTCAAGATTAGTGAGCCATGCTGGGCCGTCGCCAAAATTGCGCAATTCAAAATTAGCAACTGTCGTGTCTTCCTCTGCGGGTTCCTTAATTGTCCAATTTTCGGCAACGAGCCACGGCTGATTCGACGAAGCGAGTGCCGCTTGCGCGACATCAGCGCTCTGTTTTGCTGCGTCAGCGGCTTTTTGAGTAGCGATAGTCTGTCGCGCGCTTTCTCTAACGGTTTTCCGCAACGCGAAGGCCTGCGCGATAAAGGCAAACAGTTGCAGTATTCCGACGCCGACGAGAGCGCCCGTGAGGACACGCATCCACCATTCGGCGTTGTTCTCGCGACGTACTTGGTCGGTCTCATCGGCGGCTTCCTTATCGCTCTTGCCGGTGTTCAGCAGTTTGACGGCGAACGGCATTTTCTCGGTGCCGCGCTCATCGGGAGCGGAGTATGTGGGGCTATTTTGGGGAGTTGCGTGCTGCTGGGGTTTCTTGACCCTGTGGTGTTTTGGGCTTTGCGCGTTGCCGTTGCTTGTGGCGCTTAAGAGCATCCCCGCCGTCAGTAGAACGAGGACTAAACCTCTTGTCTTCATGCTGGCGACGGTAGGTGTGTGACGGATTCACGTCAAGGATAGGAAGGTCGGGTCGATACCGAGTTCGTGGATGGAATGAACGAGACAGACGATATTATGCGCGAGCAATTTCAGCAGCACTTCATTGGTCTGCGCAACGTCCGTGCGGCTACGGATCGTGTCTCCGAATTTCCGCTTTATCGAGGAGAACGCGGATTCTACGTTGCTGCGTTTGTGATAGTGGGCGAGAAATTCCTCGCGCTTGAAATTGTAGTAGTGGAAGAGTTTGTCCCATGCCGGATTCTTCATGCTCGCCTTCACCTTGGAATTGCTGCGAAACGGGATGAATGGCGCGATTCCCATCTGGTCGATATGCGCGATCATCTCGCGGCTGCTGTATGCCTTGTCTGCGGAGACTTCGACCATCTCGAAGTTTTGCGCAGTGTGCTCAAGCAGGGGTTTGAATTGCGTGATGTCGTGACGGTCGCGGTCGGTCACGGTCGCGGCTGTGACGATGTGCGTTTTGACGCCGATCATCGCGTGAACCTTGATGTAGTCGCGCATATTGATTTCGTGACCGTACTTCGCGGTGTAGTGCCGATAGAAGCGCTGCAAACCGAATCCGGTAGAATCGACCGCGAAATCGGATTCGACAGCGCGGAGCGGCAGGCTGCTAGTCGTGATGAGGCTCTGAATGATCGGCGTGACTTCCGCCGACTCGATAACTTTGAAAATGCTGTTGTAGCAGGGAGCGTGCGCGACGAGTCCCTTCGATTCGGCCTCGCGCATATCGGTCATGAAGCGGCGCGCGCTGACGGTCGAATAAACTTTGTAGGTCGCGGAGAACAGCGCATCGCCAATCGGGAGACGCGGGCGACCGCGCTGTTGCTCGACTTCGGGTATGCCGCTGCACAGGTCGCGGAGCAGGCGGCAGAAAGTTTCCTTTTCGGCGGTCTGCGCGGCGTTGTATTGCGGCCAGTTCTGCGCATAGGTGACGCGCACGCTCGCGGTTTCGCGGATCGTCTCGACGCCATCAGGGGCGACGGTCGTTTCACGAAACAGGACGTATTGCACGGCGTAAACGTGTTTGCAGGGTTGCTGGCGTTCCTCGAAATCGGGGCAGGTACAGAATTTTCCTTCTTTCGAGATGGTGACGGCGTAGCGGCCCTTGTCCGATTGCGAGGGAACGATCCAAGTGCCGCGATCCCGCTTCGTGATTTTCTTGGTCGCTGCGATTTCCATTCCCCGTTGTTTTCGTCCGTCGGCTTCCATGTCTGTACTCCTCATTGGTATATACAGATAGTATATCCAAATAGGGGTACTTGTCAATACCATTCGTATATATTATTAGTAGATACGAGAGGTATCGAAGCATGGCCAAGGAAAAGGAAATCGGCATGGTCAAGCTGGACGGATGCCGTTGTCGATGCGGGCACGAATGGTTGCCGCGCGGCGACGAGCGCCCGTCAGTTTGCCCGAAGTGCAAGTCGCCTCGATGGGACAAGCCGAAGATTGACGGCAAGCCGTCCAGTTGAACGGCACGCCGCGAAACCGCTATATCCATTGATGTTGAGGGACGTTCGATGCTCGAACACCGAACGTCCCAAGTTGGCGGAGGGGACCGGCTTCGCTCCGGTGACGCGAAGTTTTCTAGGCTCCCGCTCTACTGGACTGAGCTACCCCTCCGCTAATACCTCCTCTGAATTCGCTCCACTGCCGGTCATCAACAATTTTATATCCCCGCTACATAGCGGCGGTAGGCAAAAACGGATCGCTAATCCCCAATTCCACACACAAATTGGGGGAAGTTGTGGATGGACGTTAAATGTATAAAAAACTTGAGATTTTGGCCGATGGTCTGATGACGTGCGAACAAGCATCCACATATCTGGGGCTTGCGTTAATAACTTTGGCTAAAAAACGGTGTGACGGCACTGGTCCGAAATTCACGAAACGCGGGCGCCTGCTCTACTATCGCGAGGACTTGGACGAATGGCTCCGCGCTGGCAAGGTAAGAAGCAATGCCGAAGCGAGGACGCTAACGAGATGAGGCGAATATTGTTGATTGCGATGCTCTGCTCGCTAGCCAGCGGTCTGCCAGCCAACGCAGAAGACTTCGCCGCTTCAAGCACGGTCGCGCACAAGACGGCGACGCGAGTGCTGGACAGCAAGAATCATGTAGTAGGGACGCTCTTCGTGCTTCCATTTCGAGCCGCCGCGCTTGTGGGATTCAACGGGACGTTCTATCTGCTGCCTGTTTCATCCGAAGGCTTTTTTGGTACGCCCGAACCTATTTCCTATCTTTTCGAGGGCAGCAATTGCACAGGTCAGGCGGCGATAGGGGTCAATCCTAACATGGTTCCGCTCTATGCCGACGCAGCGTCTACATCCCCGTCAGCAGCAGTCGAGAATGGGATTCTGTACTTTCCGCAGAGTCCATTTTCTCAGTTCTCGTACGCATCGCTAGGTGGCGGCTTATCCCCCGCTGATGTTGTCGGCGTTGCCTGCGAGAATCGATCGGGCGAGGCACTGGCAGGACTAGTCGGCACGTTCGACCTCTCGAAACTCGGATTGGTGCCGCCGTTCAAGCTGAAATGAAGTGTGTACGGATGAGATTCTTTTGCTCGCGTCATCAGTAAATTCATGATCTGCTATTGGGAGAAGTTGAGGAGGTGCGGGGCAGATGGATGATTTAATCGAGAGACTAAAACGGCAAGAAGCGCAGACGGAACAGAGTGCTCAACGGGCGACGACGCAGGCCGCTATCCGGCTGCATAACGCGAAAATCGTCAACGCGAAACTCCCGACCTTTTGGGCTGCGACCGTCGCTAGCGTAGAGCATCTTCAATCGGAGTTGCGAAAGCAATTTCCTAGCAAGAAGCGATGGCACTGCCATCTGAATAAGCAGTTCGACGGCGCATTCGTTCTGAGCCGCGAGGGGCTTCCCCGACTAGAATTGCTCGTCGAATGCAACGCTGACGGCCAGTGCCTCGACCTTACCGAACGCCAAAAAACAGACTTCATCCGTCCTGCTGCTGAATGCGGACGCGGGCAGATCAATATCACGGCGAACGAGGACGAAGAATTGGAATTTCGCTATAACGGCGTTGCTCACAACACGCCCGAAAGTCTCGCAGAGGCTTTCGTGTCGAGAGTCATAAGCGACCAGTAGCGCGATTTTATAGGCAACAATCCGACTTCATGGGCAAATGGTCAAATTTAGGCAAAGTCCCCCAACCCCTTCCCTTTAGGGAAGGGGCGCAGAAAAGAAAAAGTAGCAGTTCTTTCTGGTTCCCCTTCCCCAAACAGATGTCCTCCTTCCCATCATCCCTCTCCATTCGATGGAGAGGGTACGGCGTCCTCGCCGGGGTGAGGTCAGGGAAGGGGCTAGGGGTTAGGTCTCTTTCTCGACCGGGAGTTACATCATGGGACTCCTGAATCCCGGCGCCCTCATCTTCTTCGCGATCGTACCCGCACTGGTCCTCGCGTGGCTCGCCCGCGAACGCCCCGCGCGTATCGTCGTCTCCAGCGTCCTCGCGTTTCGCGCGCTCCACGCGATGCGCAAGGAGCGCTTTGGCGGCTTCCCGAAACTCGATTGGACGTTTTTCGTGGAGCTGCTCATCCTGATTCTCGCAGTCCTCGCGATGGCGCGGCCGTACCTGATTCGCCACGGCAATCCAATCGCGATTGTGCTCGATAACTCCGCCCGGATGCAGGCACGCGCGAGCGATGGTACGACGCGCTTCGAGCAGGCGCGCAAGGAAACCGACACGATGCTCGCCAACACCGATGCGAGCACGGTCGCGCTTTACCTTACCGCGCCGCAGCCGCATCAGGTCAATGGCGCGCCGCTGTCGCCCACCGATGCACATTTTCAAATCGCGGAAGCGAAGGTCTCCGATGCGCCCACGGATCCTGCCGCGGTCGCCAACTTACTGGGCGAGCTCTCGTCGAGCGGCCGCGTAAGCAAGGTGATTTTCGCAAGTTCACGCCCGCTCGCGCCGCCCGCGCCACCGCGCATCGATGCGATCACGGTCGGCGATCCCATCAATAACTTCGCGATCGGTTCCTTCACCTTGCGCCGCGAAACTTTCGGTGCCGAGGCGCTGCATGCGCGGCTCACGGTCGCGAACTTTTCTCCGCAGCCGGCTGAAATCGCGGTCACCGTGAGAGGGGATGGTAAACAACTGGGCACCGCGAAAACCAGCCTCGGTCCGCGCGAGACTGGTGTGGTCGAGTTTCCGTCGCTCGGCGCCGCACAGATTTACCAGGCCGAGCTTTCACCGAGTGATGGGTTTCCACTCGATAACACCGCATTTGCGACCGCCGGCTCGGTGAAGTCGGTTTCAATTCTTTTCGTCAGCCCGCATCCGGGCGATGCGCAAGGCCTCGATTCGATTCCCGGCGTGACGGTCGCGACCAAATCCCCCGATGCCTTCACGCCCGCGGACTTGAACAACATCGATCTTGCGATCTTCGAATTCGCCGCGCCCAAGGAACTTCCCACCGTTAACTCGATGCTGGTGATGCCGCCGGCGGGCGACCCGGTTTTCGGCTTCAACTCTGTCTCGGTCGAGCCGGTGCAAATCACAAAATGGAGTCCGATCGATCCGCTGACCGACGCGGTCAACTTCCGCCTCCTCAACATCCGCGAGGGCGAGGTGTTCGGTTCGCATCCGTGGATGGAGTCGGTGGTTGGCGGCGCGGGCGGCTCGTTGCTGTTGCGCGGCGAGCGCCAGGGGCATCGTTTTGTCGCGACCGGCTTCAATCCGTTTCCCTATCTCGGCAAGCACAACCTGCCGATGTCGATCATCACGCTCAATGCGCTCGGCTATCTCGCCGGCGTGGGCGCTAACTCGGGCGGCTATCGCACGGGTGAGCCGTGGCTGGTTCCGGCCGGTGTGCACGACGTGGTGTTGCCCTCAGGAAAGGAGGTCCCCGCGAAATCCGGGACCCTGTTCTCCGATGTGGCCGCGCAGGGAATCTACAATTTGATCGGTCCCGGCAAGGCGGAGACCTTGCGCGCGGTCAATCTCGCGGATTTGACAACCTCCGATTTCGAGAATGTGCCGCCGCTGAAAATCGAAGCCGCGAAGGCAACGGTGACGCCCGAAACGCTTAATGAGAAAGCTCCGTTGACGGCCTATATCCTGGCGGCGATTCTCGCGCTGCTGGCATTGGAAGCGATGCTGCTCTACCGCCGCAGACGCAACCCGCTCGAGGCATAGCATCGTGGACGTGCGGCACATCATCGCGATTTTGCACGCGATCACCTTCGCGCGTCCGGAGGCATTTTACCTGCTTGCGCTTCCGATCATCGTGCTGCTTTGGTCACTGATCGGTTTGCGGAGGCTTGCCGGAATCGTCGCGCCGCTGATGCGTGCGTTGGCGCTGGCGCTGTTCGTGCTGGCGCTGGCGGGTCCGGAAAAGGTTATGCGCACCGAAGGCGCGACCCGCCCCGTGGCCATCGATGCATCGGCGAGTATTACGCCCGCGATGCGCGCATGGGGGATTGATCTGATCAGCAATCAACTCAAGCTGCGCGGCAGTGATCCGGCGATGTTGTTCGGCTCGGAAAATCACGCCACGACGATCAGCGACGCGCTCGAGACTTTGAAGAGTCCGGAAGGATGCAAAGTCTGCGCGCCGAATGCGACCAATCTCGAAAATGCACTCAGCACGCTGGCCGCAAATCCGGCGGCCAAGGGCGGTCCCGCAGTAATCGTGACTGACGGATGGCAGAACCGCGGCGACGCGACGCGCTCGATATCGGCGCTGCTCGCGGCCGGCATCCGGCTCTTCATGTTTACGCCGCCCGGCGCCGCATCGGTGCCCAACGTCGCGATGACCGGGCTCGCGCTGCCCTCGGCGCTGTCGAAGTCGGCGCCCTTCGCGCTGGGCGTCACGATGGACAATCTCAACCGCGTGCCGGTCGCGGGCACTATCGAGGTCTACCGCAACGGCACCCTGCTCGATCAGCGCAAGGTGACGTTGAAGCCGGGTGAGGAGCGCTTCGATTTTCCGGTGCAGACCGAAAACGCCGGCCTCGATTCCTACAAGGCGTCATTCAAAGCCGACAACCCCGCGCTCGATGCCTACCTCGAAGATGATTCGCTGCAGGGATGGGTCGGAGTCGGCGCGCAGCGAAAAATCCTGGTGCTGACCGACAGCGCGAAAGATGCGTCCTACCTCGAAACCGTGATTCATCGAATGGGACTGGAGGCCACCATCGTTCCGGTCGCAAGCGGCGAGTGGTCGGGCAGCTTCACCGGCTACGACGCCGTGATTCTGAACAACCTGCCGCGCGAGCGGCTCTCCGAAGCGGCGCAAAATGCGCTCGTCAATTATGTCGATCGGGGCGGCTCACTGGTGATGACCGGCGGTGACGAAAGCTTCGGCCTCGGCGGGTACCAGAACAGTCCCATCGCGCAAATTATGCCGGTGGTGATGAAGCCGCCGGAGCACAAGGAGCGTCAGCGCGCGCTGGTCCTGGTCATCGACAAATCGGGATCGATGAACCGCGACAATAAGCTCAACTATGCCGTCGCGGCGGCCGAAAAAATCATGACCACCCTCAAGGACAACGATCTCATCGCGGTGATCGGCTTCGATTCACAACCGTTCGTGGTGGTTCCGCTGGAAACCGTCGCCAAGGCGCGACCCTACTTCAATCAGTTGGTCGAGCGCCTCAAGGCGCAGGGCCGTACCTTCCTGATGCCCGCGATGGAGCAGGCCGAGCGCACGCTGGTCGACAGCGACGCGCCGATCAAGCACGTGATCGTGCTGTCGGATGGTAAAGTCGGCGGCACCCTCGATATGTATTACAGCCTGGTGGCCTCGATGCATCATGATATCGGCGCGTCGATTTCGACTATCGCCATCGGCAAGGATGCGGACTTTTCGCTGCTCGAAGGAATTTCGAAATACGGCGGCGGCGGGTATTTCGAAACCGACAGCGCGAAGAACCTGCCGGAAATCTTCGTCGAGGATTTCAAGCAGCACGGCGGCGATGTCACCATGGTCGAGACGCAGTTCACCCCGCATACGACGAGCCCCAACGCGGTCCTTAAGGATTACGCGGGACGCCCCCTGCCGCCGCTGCTCGGCTATGTCACCACCTTGCTGAAGCCGAGAGCCTCGCTCGATGCCTATGTCGATCGCCAGGGTCGGCGCGATCCGGTTATCGCAAGCTGGAAATACAACGCGGGCAAAACACTGGCCGTCACCACCGACGCGAGTGGGCGATGGTCGGGGCCGTGGATCGCGCGCAACACATTCGCCCCGGTGTGGAATCGCATCCTTGCCTGGATGACGCCCGAGACCGCCGCGGAACAGAAGACCGACGTCGCGCTCGGATATCAGGCCGGGCGAATCCGCGTAAAACTCACCGACTATAGCGACCAGCCCGGATTCGGATCGCATCTGGTGACCGCGATCGTCACGCGGCCCGACGGCACCCGCGCGCAAACCGCCCTCGGCGAGGAGGCGCCGGGCGAACTCGCGGGTGCGATCGATGCTCCTGAGCCCGGCACCTACTACATCGAGGTGAAATCCTCCGATAGCAAGGCGACCCCGCTCCCGCCGCTCGCATATACCGTCAGCCCCTCGGTCAGCGCCGAGGTGCCGCGCCCCGAGCCGAACTACGGATTGCTGGAACAGCTCGCATCGGCAACCGGCGGGCGACTCAACCCATCAACCTCGGATGTCGAGATCACGCGCCCAACGCTGGAGCGGCGCGAATCACTCGACGCATGGCTGGTAGTCACCGCGATGCTGCTCCTCATCGGCGAAGCGCTGGTGCGCCGGCTCACGGTGCGACGATGAAACATCAACCTCATCACGATCACGGCCACGTCGAAGCGAATCACAAAATCCAGCATGAGTATCCGCGCAATGTAAAATTCTGTCCGATGTGCGGCGGCGGGTTGGAGATGCGCATCGTCGCGCCCGATCACAAAGAGAACAAAGTCTGCACCAAATGCGGATTCGTATATTTCCTGGGGCCGAAGCTGGTCGCCGGATGCATCGTCGCCGATGGCGATCGCACGCTGCTGTTACGTCGCGGGATTGAACCGTCGCGCGGCAAGTGGACCTATCCGGGAGGTTTCGTCGATTTGGGCGAGACGCCGGAAAAATGCGCGATGCGCGAGACCCTCGAAGAAGTCGGCATCACCGTCCGGGAGCCGGAGTTGATGGGCGTCTATGCCGACCGACACGAACCGTCGCCGATCATAGTCGTGACGTACGTTGGAAAGCCCGGCGCCGAAACTCCCATCGTCACGCCAGAGGCGACCGAGATCCGCTACTTCGGCATCGATGAGATCCCCTGGGCTGATCTCGCATTCGACACCACCACCCAGGCGATGGAAGCGTGGGCCGCGCGATTCCGGCAACAGAAGCATTAGTCATGCTGCTCCATTCGTGCTAGAAATCTAATGTACCACGGCCACCGATGGCCATGGCGAATCCCTCGAGGTTTGGAGGTGATCCATGGAACGGGTGGAGATACTTGCTGCGAGCCTGTTCGTTCTGCGCACGCGTCAGTTGAGCGCAACCTGCTGGTGCTGCGATGTGTGGGAGAAGCATCCCGACCATGCGCCGCACGAATCCGAGGAAACTTTCCTGCTCGAAGACTTCGGCGAAAGCGAGCTCGAGGCGGTCGCGATGGCCTTGAGCGACGCCTACGGGCACTGAGCTGCTATTCGCTACCGATTGGCGGGTTTTTCAGCCAGCGGTTTTACCGCCTGGCGCTCATAGTCGTGTGCGAGGGTCGCGATAGTATCGGCCTCCTCGGCGCGCTTGTCGTCTCGGATGGCGACGATGCGCGCGAACCGCAGCGCCATCCCGCTCGCATACTGCGGACTGCGCTGGATATCGCTATAAGCGACCTCGACGACGACCTCGGGGCGAACGGTCACGGTTCCGTGCGCGTCTTCGATCTTCAAAGCGAGAAGCCGCTCGGTGATAGCTTCGAACTGCGCGTCCGTGAGTCCCTTGAAGGTTTTGCCGACCTCAGCAAATCCGCCGGCGGCGTCGTCGCGCGCCGCAAGATGGTAATTCGAGAGCCATCCCTTGCGGCGTCCATAGCCCCAATCGGCGGCGGCGATCACCAAATCGAGGGTGCGCGCGTTTTTGATCTTGAGCCATCCGCGGCCACGCGCGCCGGGGGTATATTTGCTCGCCAGCGATTTCGCGACGACGCCCTCGAAGCCGGCCTCGATCGCATGGCGATAGAATTCTTCGCCCTCGACCAGCGATTTCGGAAGGTTGCGGCCAACCATTTCGATGCCGGCCGGCTGCGCAACCTCAGCCAGCGCCGCGACCCGCTCGGTATAGGGCTTGTCGATCAACAACTCACCGTCAAGCGCGACGAGATCGAAGACATAGAGCCGAATCGCAAGTTTCGCGCGGGCGCGTTCGATCTCGCGACGCCGTCCGAGCCGCCGCATCAACTCCTGGAACGCCAGCGTGTTGCCTTTCGCATCGATGGCAATTACCTCGCCGTCGAAGATGACGTTGCGATCGCGCAGCGCGCTCATTTGTTCGAGGACCTCGGGCAAACTCTCGGTGATTTCGTTGAGCCGCCGCGAAAAGATCCGCGTCACGCCATCGGCATGATGAATCTGCACCCGTGCGCCATCCAGTTTGTGCTCCAGTGCGAAATCACTCCCGAGGATCGAGAATGCGTCGGCAATTTCGTTGGCCGGCTGCGCGAGCATCGGCTTGAGCGGCTTCATCGCGCGCGCCCGCTCGATTGCCGGCTTCGGCGCGTCGAGGTGGTCTGAAGTGGCGCCCGAATCGTTGCGCATGTCGCGCACCACGCGCCCGAGGTCGCCCTCCAGCATATGCGCGCGGCGCACCACCGTGACCGGCTTGCGCGCCATCTTCGCGATCGCTTCGAGCATGATGCCCTCGCTCATCCCATGGCGCATCTCGCGAATCAGAACTTTGGTGAGATACTTTCCTTCCAGTGCGGTCGCGCGTTCGAACAGCGATTGCAGTTCGGCAAGCTTGCGTGCGCGCGAGGCGCGCCCCTCGATGTCCGCGATCTCGGCAAACTTCGCAGCCACCTCTCGAATCGTCAGCGTCGGCTCGGGCTCCGAGGTGCGCAGCTTGAGCAGCATGCCAATCGCGTCGCCGAAGTCTTCCGCCGAGTTGTAGATGTCCTCGCCCTGGTCCTCGGCGCCGGCCATCGCGGCGACGATTTTCCAAATCGCGCGCCCGCTGATTTGCAGGCGCTTCTCCTCCCCCTGCTGGAGCGAGCGGCCGACCATGAAGCGCGCCGCGATCTCAGCCTCATCAATATCGAGGCGCGCGAGAAACTCCCCCACGATGTCCGCCATTTGCAGACGGCTGCCGGTCTGGCTGAGCGATTGGCAGACCTCGGCAAATTCCTGAAACGATGCCACTTGCAGATTTAGTCGCGAAAAGCCTCGCGCGTGCAATAGCATGAGGTCTCGTCACATGCGGTTGACCGTTTGTTGTCCGGAGCATAAGCAGAATTCTCAGGGGCAAATCATGATCGGGAAATCGTGGACGATCGGGTTAGCGCTTGCGATAGTTTCGCTGGCGGTGGTACTCGCGACCCCCCGAACGGCGCTCTGCCACGACGCCGTCGCGCTCGCGGGAATGCTGATTGGATGGGACATTGCTGACCTCCCGGCCACTCCCAGTATTGAGCAGCAGATTGGCGCCGGGCGAAAGCAACTGGCAGTGATCAGAGATGACGACTCGGGCCTGGATTCCAACCAGGAGGTCTACGACTACTTCAACCAGATCGTAGCCAAACTGCTGGCAGCCAGCGATCAAAAGCCTCCGTACCCGATTGAGGTTCACGTCTCCAGGTGCCGGTTGAAAATGCGGAGGCCATGCCGGGCGGACCGATTATTCTGTACGAACGCATGTTCGATACCACCGACGACGAATCGCAACTGGTGTCGGTGATCGCGCACGAAACCGCGCACGAGCTTCACAACGACTTCATGACCTTCTGGACCGACTACAAGACCGATCGCGCGCTATATGGCACCGATGGGGTAATCGCGCAGTCAGTCCGGATCGAAGCGGCAGCCGATGAAACCGGCGCCCGTCTCATGTATGCTGCGGGGTGGGACCCCAATGGCATGGTGGAACTATTCAAGCGCTTCCACAAATTTGGCGTGGTAGCGCGCAGTGGCGCGCCGGATGTTCGATCGACGCATCCGGATGAGGCGATGCGCGCCAAGCCCATCGAGGATCTAATCGCGACGCTGCCTCCCAAGGAAGGCTTGATCAAGGACTCGCCCAGGTTCCAGGAGCTGAAACAGAAATACTGATGGCAGCGGTGTTGCGCTTGAAATGTAGAAACAAACCCACTCGGGGAAGCGCGAAAGAACCTAGACTACACAAACGAAGCCAAATAATGCAGCAAAATCAAGGAACTTAGGCGTGGGGGCACCGAAGTGAAAATGTAAAAACAAACCCACTTTATGCCGGCCGGTGTTACTCTTTACGTTCCGGATGGATCTCCTCTTCGATCGATGACTCCTCGGGCGATTCCTCGCGTTGGACCGTCTCCGCAGCTACCGATTCAGTTTCCTCGGTAGACGATACATTAGCTGATATAGGCGCACTTTCGCTCATTATAATATCTTTGGCGCGTCCCGCCGACTCCATCGCCAGCTTGCCCAACTCTTCCGACTTGCGCTTCAGTTCCTCGGTCCGATGGGCCAGTTCGGCGCGCAGTTCGGCAATCTTCTCGACAGCCTGTCGGCGCGCCATTTCCCGTTTATCAGCATCGCCCAACGCGCGCTTCAGCTCCTTGGTCAGGTAGCTGCCTTCATCGCGCAGCGCCTTCAGCTGCCCCATCAGGGTTTCGCGGGCCTTTTTCGCCTCGGCGACAACCTTCGAGGCGGTGGCATTCGCCTTGGCTTCCTTTTCCAGCCGGCTCTTCAACTGAACCACGGTTTTCTGGAGTTGCTTGAACTGCGCGGATGCCATCGCGGAAACGCCCTTGGTGGGTGACGGTTTCTTGGCCCGAGCGGCCGGCTTGCGGACGACCTGGGCGGGTTTCTTTTTGGTTGGCATTGGGAGGCTCCTTATTCGACGCGCGCTGCTCAACTAACTCCTAGGTTGACGGTCATGCCTAGGTCAACATTCGCGCACCCGCAAATCGGGCAAGCTGTGGACTAATCATCGGCGCGCGAGTTTAGTGGATGCGGATGCGATCGCGGCGCGGGGAGGCGGCGGCGTGGCAAAAACCATAACCAATCAGGCAGTGGCGGAGAGCATCGAGCCACAAACCCTTAAACCTGGACTCTCGCTATTCGATTCGGTCACCCTGGTCGCGGGCTCGATGATCGGGTCGGGGATCTTTATCGTATCGGCCGATATCTCGCGCCAGGTCGGATCGCCGGCCGCGCTCATCGCGGTGTGGGTGGTCGCCGGATTGATGACCATCGCGGGCGCGCTCGCATACGGAGAGTTGGCCGCGATGATGCCGCAGGCGGGCGGCCAATACGTCTACCTGCGCGAGGCCTACGGCGGGCTGGCCGCGTTTCTGTTCGGGTGGACGCTGCTGCTGATTGTGCAGACCGGCACGGTGGCGGCGGTCGCGGTCGCCTTCGCGCGGTTCAGCGGGGTAATCTTCCCGCAAATCAAATCGGAACTTTGGATCGGAATCGGCGGCGTCGGACTTTCGGGCGAGCGGCTGCTCGCGATCGCGGTGATCGCGTTTCTGACCTGGAGCAATCTGCGCGGGCTCCGTCTCGGCAAGCTGATTCAGAATTTCTTCACCAGCGCGAAGTTGCTGTCGCTGCTGATGATCAGCCTCGTGGGATGTTTCCTCGCGCGCAACCCGGCCGCCGTGGCCGCCAATTTCGGCAGTGCGATGGCATTCCTCGGCACGCATCCGCTCGACCTCGGATTCGCCGCGACGTTCGGCGGTGCGATGGTGGGCGCGTTGTTCTCCGCCGATGCGTGGGCGAGCGTCACCTTCGCGGCGTCTGAGATTCGCAACCCCCGCCGCGACCTGCCGCGCGCGCTCGCGTTCGGAACCGGCATCGTCATCCTGCTCTACGTAATGACCAACTTTGCCTACATGGCGGAGTTGCCGGTCAGCGGCAATGCCGCCGGCGCGACCGTGTTCGCGCGCGGCATCTCGCATGCCGGCGGCGATCGCGTCGCCAGTGCGGCGATGGAGATCGTATGGGGCAGCGCGGGCGCGTGGATCATCGCGCTGCTGGTGATGATCTCCGGCTTCGGATGCGCCAACGGCCTCATCCTGACCGGCGCGCGCGTCATCTATGCGATGGCGCATGATCGGGTCTTCTTTCCCGCGGCCGGCCTGCTCAACGCCGAGAGCGTGCCGGCCTTCGCACTCATCATCCAGGGGGTATGGGCGTCGGTGCTGACGCTCTCGGGCACCTACTCGCAATTGCTCGATTACGTGATCTTCGCGCAACTGCTCTTCTATGTGATAACCGTCGCGGCGGTATTCGTGCTGCGCCGCAAGCGTCCCGCCGCGCCGCGCCCGTATCGCGCATTCGGCTACCCGTGGATTCCGGCCGCTTACATCCTCGCGGCGGGCGCCATGATGCTCGATTTGCTGGTCGTCAAGCCCGCCTACACCTGGCCGGGGCTGCTGATCGTGCTGGCGGGCGTGCCGGTATACCTGCTGTTCGCGCGTCCCAGCGCCGACTCGCCCGGGGCCTAGCTGAACAGGATATCTTTCGCCTTCTGCGTATCGACGTACTCGCGGATCCGGCGAATCTTGCCGTTCTCGAGCTCGAAGACGAAGCAGTATTCGTTCTCGTAGGATTTTCCATTGCTGACTTTGCCGCGATTGGTCAGCTCCAGGATGACCGCGTCCTCGGTCGCATGGGCGCGGGTGATCTCGCTCTTGAGGCCTTCGGGGAAAAGGTTGCCGACCGAGGCCATGAATTTGAGGATTTCGTCCTTGCCGCGCTTGACGCCTGACACTCCCGGCGTGCTGCCCGGGATCAACCAGCTGACATTGTCCGCCATGTTGGCGAAGGCGGTCTTGATGTCGCCTTTTCCGAATGCGGTCCAGGTAGCGGTAACCATTTCTTTGTTCTGTTCAGCGCTCATAGTGATGTCACTCCTATTGATCCATTGAATAACGCGTTTGGGTTCGAATTTGCCAATGCCGGGGCTCGTCGAAATGGCAAGCGATCGGAGCGTGATTTCCGATCCCAGGAGTTTCATCAATGTCGGAGATCACTGAAACCGTAAAAGATTATTTCACCAGCACCAACTTCAAGCGCGATCAGCTGATGGACAAGCTCAGCGAGTTCGTCACCGTCGAACGCGGCGGCATCAAGCTATACGAGGCTGCGCTGAAGCTGGTGCGCAATCGCGAGGTCAAGGACAAGTTCCGGATTTTTCACAAGCAGACCATCCGCCACGAGGAAATCCTGACGCAGATCATCCAGAAACTCGGCGGCAAACCCGCTTACAAAAGCGTGGGCGCCAAACTCGCCGAAGCGAAGGCCAACGCACTCCTCAAAACCATGACCGATACCAAAGGCAAGTTGCCCGCTGAGGCCGAGCTCAACGCCATCGAGAACATCGTCATCGCCGAGACCAAGGATCATGCGGACTGGGAGCTGCTGGGCCACATCGCACATCGCGCCGAAGATTCCCGACTCTCGGAATTGCTCAAACCCGCAGTTAGCGAGGTCGAGGGGCAGGAAGACGAGCATCTGAACTGGACCAAAACCAAGATGGGCGAGCTGGCGCTGGCGGGCCTGGAGAAGAACGGCAAACGCGCGCACTAGATCCAGATTCATAGGCGAAGAATAGTCGCCTCCGACCTATGGCTCGATCGGCCCGCCAGGCAATAGGATGGGCTCCAGATCGAACAGCAGGAGTGCGCGATGAGCGACTATGATGTGGTCATTCGCAACGCCTCGATCGTTGACGGGACCGGCGCGCCGTCGTTCGAGGCGAGCATAGGAATCCGCGGCGATCAGATCGTCACGGTCGGTGAGATCTCAGAGCGCGGTGCGGTTGACCTCGATGCGCGAAACCTCGTCGTCGCGCCCGGCTTCATCGACGTCCACAGCCACGACGATTGGGCGGTCCTGCTCACGCCGGAGATGGATTTCAAGGTGATGCAGGGCGTCACCACCGACATCGTCGGCAACTGCGGGATGGGCGCCGCGCCCAATCCGGCCGCCGCGGTAATCTTTCGGTCACTGCACGGTCCCGCGGCGAAAGTTCCGGAGTGGACCGACTATGCGGGATACTTCCGCGCCGTCGACGAGAATCCTCCGAGCCTCAATGTCGCGGTGCTCGCCGGTCATGGCAGTCTCCGCCTTGGCGCGATGGGCAATGCGAAGCGCGAGCCGAGCACCGGCGAAATGGCGACCATGCGCGGATGGCTGCACGACGCGATCGATGCCGGCGCCGTAGGCCTTTCCACCGGCCTCATCTACGAGCCGGGACGCTACGCGCGTACCGAGGAGATCATCGAGCTTGCCCGAGAGATGCAGGGTAGCGGCGCGCTTTACGCCAGTCACATGCGCAATGAAGCGAATCACTTGCTCGACGCGGTCCGCGAGACCATTCGTATCGGCGAGGAAGCCGGCGTCGCCGTGCAAATTTCGCATCACAAGGCTTCGGGCGAAGAGAACTGGGGGATGGTGCGCGAGTCGCTGAGGCTCATCGAGGAGGCGGGCGCGCGGGGACTCGACGTTACCGCCGATCAGTATCCTTACACGTCAGGAAGTACGGTCCTGACCGCGGTTTTGCAGAATGGCGGCCTCGATGAAAGCGGCGCGCGCGGCGGCGTCGGAAAAATACCCCCCGAGCAGATTCTGATCGCGTCGGTCCCGAGCCATCCGGAGTGGGAAGGCAAACGCCTCGATCGACTGAGCGCGGAGATGGACCTGGGCGCGCTCGAAGCCGCGCGCAAAATTGTCGGCGAGGATCCAGGCACCCTGATTATCATGGAATCGATGAACGAGGACGACGTGCGTACGGTCATGGCGCATCCGAGCACGATGATCGGTTCCGACGGCCTCGCGATGGGCAGCAAACCTCATCCGCGACTGTATGGAACTTTCCCGCGCGTCATCGGCCATTACGCGCGTGCGGGCGCATTGATGACCTTGGAGGCGGCGATCCATCGCATGACCGGAATGGCGGCGGAGAAATTTCATCTTCGCGATCGCGGCGTGATTCGCGAAGGAGCGTTCGCCGACTTGGTGATCTTCGATGCGAAGGAGATCCTCGATACCGCGACCTACACCGATCCGCGTCGCTACCCCGCCGGCATCAGCCACGTTTTCGTCAATGGCGCCGCCGTGGTCCGCGACGGCGCGCACCTCAGCACTCGCCCCGGCCGCGCCATCAGGCGAGCGACCTGACTCCCTTTCCCTAGGAGGGGTAAGGGTCACAGCCTCATCCGGATTTTGTCCTTCAGCCGCTTGAAGAAACCCGCGGCGGGCACCGCGGATTGGGTAACGACCGGAATCGACGCGATCTCTTTCCCATCCTGCATCACCGGCATAGTGCCGACCACGAATCCTTTCGCGATCGGCGCGACGAGGAACTTCGCATTGCCGACATAGCTCGCGCTTACCTGGTTCTCCTTGCCGCGGATACAGGTGACGTAAGCGTCCGAGGAGGGCGCGACCGCGACGCTCTCCGCGGTGCCCTGGTAGACCGGCATCGACGCGGGAACCATCTTGTGCCAATCGGGCTGCACAGTATTGAAGGTGCGGAAGCCCCAATCGAAGAGCTGCTTGGTCTCGACGCGGCGCTTCTCCATGCTGACGGTGCCCATCACCGCCGAGAGCAACCGCATATCGCCATAATGACCCGACCCGACCAGATGATAGCCGGCCGCATCGACGTGGCCGGTTTTGATTCCGTCGGCGCGCGGATCGTATTTGAGCAGGCTGTCGAAGTTTTCCTGGGTGATGTTTTTGACTTTTCCCTCGGGGCCGACCGCCGCCCAGGTGTAGGATTTTGTTTCCGTATAGTTGATAGAATCGGGAAAGCGCGTTTGCAAATCGCGCCCGAGCTTCACCATGTCGGCCGCGGTCGTATACTCACCCTCGGCGGGCAAGCCATCCGGATTCGTGAAGTGCGTCTCGGTCATGCCGAGTTGCGCCGCTTTATCGTTCATCTGCTGCGCGAAGGCTTCGCTGCTGCCGCCGAGGTATTCCGCCAGCGCGACCGCCGCATCGTTGCCCGATGACACCATCAGGCCATACAGCAGGTCGCGCACCGATACTTTCTGGCCGACCTGGAGGAACATCCTCGACACCGTGTCGTCAAGCGAGAGCCGCCACGCCGCCTCGCTGATGTTGACCGGGGTGTCGAGCGCGATCCGGTTCTGATGCAGCGCCTCCAGGGTCAGGTAGAAGGTCATGATCTTCGCGAGGCTCGCGGGTTGCATTTTCTCATGCTCGTTGAAGGCGTAAAGCTGTGCCCCGGTGCGCTCATCTATCATGAGGGCGGATTTGGCTTCCAATGCGAAAGGCGCCGGCATCCCGCCGAAGGCCCGAATCTGCGCGAGCGGGACAATCGGCGGCGCGGTTTCCATTTTGGCCGACCGCACGCGATGCGGCGGTGGCTTGGCGTGAGCGGCGACCGCGTCGAGCGGGCGGGCAAAAATCGCGAGCAGACCCGCGCACCCCAAGAGCGGAATCAGAAAAGGAAAAGATACCCTCATCACCCTCATCCTGGCACGACCTCGTACTTGAAAAGGTACGACCCGCGGATGAGCACGGCAAGTGGACGCGATCAAATCGTGCGCGGCGATATTTCCTCGCGCGCGGTTTCATCATAAACAGTTGGCAGGAGCATTGATGGATATATCGGTTGTTTTGCCGGTCATGAACGAGTGCGAGAACGTGCGCGCGCTACTGCCGCAGCTCCAGTCGATTTTCGCGCGCGAGAAACTCAGCTACGAGATTCTCGTCATCGATGGCAACTCCACCGACGGCACGCGCGAAGTTGCGGAGTCATTCGGCGCGCGAGTGATGCCGGAACGGCGGCGCGGCTATGCGGGCGCGCTGACCACCGGGCTGTCTGAAGCGCAGGGCGAATATATCCTGACCCTGGACGCCGACATGTCGCATGACCCGGAGTTTTTCACCAAGATGTGGCGGGCGCGCACTCGCGGCGACATCGTGATCGCGTCCCGTTATGCGCGCGGTGGTGTGGCGTACAGCGGCTTCTTTCGCCGCAAGCTCAGCGATTTCCTGAACTTCGCACTGCGCCGGGCGCTCTCGCTTCCAGTGGGCGACGTCTCCAGCGGCTATCGGCTCTACCGGCGCGAGGTGGCGGAGCAGGACTTCGGTCTCGAGTCGCAAAATTTCGAGATCCAGGAAGAGATCCTCGCCAAGGCCTATGCGAAGGGCTTCAGCGTCACCGAAGTGCCGTTCGTATATTTTCCCGCGGCAGCGGCCGCTCGCATGCGCGAGTGTTGCGCTTCGGCATCGATCTATTCATGTCCGCCATCAAGCTGTGGAAGATTCGCAACTCGCTGGATTCCGCGGATTATGACGATCGCGCGTTCTACAGCATCATTCCCATTCAACGCTATTGGCAGCGCCACCGGCACAGTATCGTGCTTCTATGGGCGCGCGGCCATCAGCGCACCCTCGACGTGGGATGCGGTTCCAGCGTTATCGTGCAGAGTCTCAACAATGCGGTCGGAATGGATTTGCTGTTCCCCAAGCTCCGCTTCCTGCGCCGCTACTCGATTCCGGTAGCGCAAGGCTCCGCCTTCGCGCTGCCGTTTAAAGACGACAGCTTCGACTGCCTGATTACCTCGGAAGTTATCGAGCATGTCCCTTATGATGATGCTTTGTTCACCGAGATGCGCCGCGTGCTTCGGGCTGACGGCACTTTGATCATCGGAACGCCCGATTACGCGACCTGGTTGTGGCGCGTGATTGAGCCGATCTACGGATGGGTGATTCCGGGCGGTTATCACGATGAGCACATTACGCGCTATACGCGGACGACACTTTCGGACATTTTGCAGCGGCACGGATTCGAGGTCGAAGAAACCGCCTACGTGGGCGGCAGCGAAATGATCATGAAATGTCGGAAAAAGCAGTTAGCAAAATCTTTGAGTAGTGATATAGAATACCCCCGCGCATCCAGCGCAGCCTAACTTTTTGTGTTGGGGGGTTCGATGGACCGTAGACTGTCCGCGCTGTTGGCAGCCGCCATTTGCCTTAGTATCTTTTCAGCGTGCGCCTCGCAACCGGGCTCGAATTCATCGTCCGGGGCCACGCAGGTAGCCTCAGCCGCATCGGGCGATACCTGCGAACTTGACGTAAAGAGGGTCTGCCAGCAGATCCGTAATGCACCCACAGTCGATGCCGCGACCGGTTTAACTATGGATTCGACCGAAGTCGAGCAAAACCAGCCACGCACAACCAGCCAGTTTGTTTCCTACCAAATCCCGAATGGCTCGATGGTTGAAGTCTCCTGTGAGATGAATGCCGCCCATCACACCGTGGTCTACGCGCATCAGATGCCGGGCCCGGCGCTGACCCCGACGGATATTGCCTACATCCGAAACGCCGGCTACTGCGCTCATTAACGGGGGTTCTTATGAACCAGGTCGTGAGATTTGGCGCCACCGTTCTGGCATGCCTGCTGGTCGCGTGCTCCGCGCAAATGCCCGCCTCCGGCCCAGCATCAGCGCCCACGGCGGAGACGCAGTCCGCTCCCCTTTCGGAACCGTTTCGCAGCTCGCTCGCGCGATGGAACTACTACCGCTCCAGCGTTGGCGTCCCAGCCATCGATGCGGACCCGGCGTTAAACGAGGCCGCGCTTCATCATGCGAAGTACCTGGTCAAAAACCACATCTCGGCGGGCGATGCCGTCCTCAGCCAGGGCCGGATGATCGAGACCGGATGGAATGCCAGTGCGCATGCGGAATCGGTGGGCAATCAATGGTACACCGCAGACGGCGCCAAATGGGCCGACTACGCTACGGTCATTCGAGGGAGCGCACCGATCAGCGATGGAACCGCCCTGGTGGACGAGCAAGCGGCACGCGGCGACGCGCTCGCGGTGCTCGACCCTCAGCTTGCGGCAGTCGGCTTCGGACTTTTTTGCGAGCTCGACGATTGCGCCGGCGTCATCGTTTATAAGCACGGCCTTACCAAATCGCAATTCCTGGGGCTGTACGAAGGGAATGCGATGGACTGGAACGGGACGCTTGGCACCATGCCGTTTACCACCGCGCGGCTGAGAAAGCCGATCGAGTTTCCGCCCACGACGATTGAGTTTCCCTTCCGCGCCTATCGAGGCGGTGAGTACTCGGACCCGCTGGTCAGTTGCCACGGATACTCGGCGCCCAGCGGGGTGATGATTATCCTTGAGCTTGGTGCTCCCACCGAAGGCGAGGACGTGAAGCTGGCATCAAACTCGCTGACTGAGAATGGTGCGCAAGTGGAAACCTGCGGCTTCGATGCGACCTCATATGCGAATCCGGATGGATTCCAACAGACCCGGACGCGCGGAATTCTGCATGCGTACGGTGCGGTGGTTGTGGTTCCTAAAAATCCGCTCAGCGCCGGGCATCGCTACACCATCTCGATGATGGCTGACTCGCAGCCGTATACCTGGTCGTTTTCGGTCGCGCCCGACGCGAAGTAGCCCAAACACCAGGGTTATTTACAACCCCGATAGGGCGAGCGCACACTAACGGCATCCTTTGAAGGAGTTGCGCGATGCCGGAAGCTCGAATTCGCGACGTCAATCTGCATTATGATGTGTATGGAAGCGGCGATCCGCTGTTGATGATCATGGGCCTCGGCGCCAGCTCGGCGGCCTGGGATCCGGCGCTGGTCGAGCAGCTCGCGAAGTCCTTTCGCGTCATCACCTTCGATAATCGGGGCACTGGCCAGAGCGACAAGCCCGACATTCCTTACTCGATGGAAATGTTCGCCGATGACGCTGCGGGCGTATTGGAGCATATCGAGATCCCCACCGCGCACATCTTCGGGGTCTCAATGGGTGGGATGATCGCGCAGGAGTTCGCGCTGCGCCACGTGCCGCTGACCCATACGCTAACCCTTGGATGCACCACTGCGGGTGGAACTCATTCGGTCCCGCCCCCGCCGGAATCATTGAAGGTACTCACCGCGCCGCGTGAGGGCGTCGCGCCCGAAGACATCATTCGGCGCGGATGGCCGCTCGGATATACCTCGGAATACATTGCCGGCCATCGCGACGAACTGGAGGCCTCGATTCCACGCCTGCTCAAGTATCCGACTCCGCCATTCGCGTTTCAGCGTCAACTCGAAGGAACCTACACCCTACAAACCTGGGACCGATTGCCGCAGATCAAGGCGCCGACGTTGGTGATCACCGGCGCGAAGGATGTCCTCATTCCAGCGAAGAATTCGGAATTGCTCGCATCGAGAATTCCGGGCGCGAAGCTGCATCTGATCCAAAACGCGGGTCATGCCTTCATGAGCGAGGGACGCGGGGAGTTCGCGCGCGTGTTCGTGCCGTTCGCGAAAGCCCATCCGATCGGGAACTGAATTCGAGGCTCCTCGCCGAGTCTCAAACCCATGTCTCGGCGGTGCCGAGACATGGGTTTGTTTTCGCACTTTCGAATTGCACCCTTAGCGCCGCTACTCCATTCGGCCACCAAAACCCGCGGCTACAACCTTAAGGATTTAGCTATGACTTCCGGCTGTCTAGCGGCTCCATCAGCTCGATGCGATTGCCGAAGGGGTCATCAACGTAGACTCTGTCGAAGCCTTCCAGCGGCTCATCCTCGACCACGCGAAAGCCGGCGCGCTTCAGCGCCGCGACCAGCGTCGGAAGGTCCTTGATGATAAGCGCGGGATGCGCCTTGCGCGCAGGAGTGAAATCCTTCTCGACGCCGAGATGAATCTTGAGCGCGCCGCGCTCGAACCAGCATCCGCCGCGCGCCGCGAGGTGGGGCGGTTTGGGCTGCTCGGGGATACCGAGGATGCCTGCGTAAAACGCCCGCGCTTCGGACTCACGCCCGGCCGGCATCGCAAGCTGCACGTGATCTAGAGAGACGACCTTCATCGCGCGGCCGGAATGACCGGCAGGATCACATGACTCGGATGCGTCACATCGTGGAAGATGGTGTTGCGCGCGACGACGGTGTGGGTGTGATCGTTGAGCAGCTCGCCGGTGTTGGGGTTCGGATCGAAGCGCGGAAAGTTGCTGCTCGAAATGTCGAGGCGGATCCGATGCCCGGCCTCGAACAGATTCGAGGTCGGATAGAGCTGGATGGTGAATTCGTAAACCTCGCCGGGCTGCATCAGCTCGGCGCGTTCGAGCGAGTTACGAAATCGCGCGCGGATGATGCCATCTTCGAGGTTCATCTCGATACCTTCGGGATAGTCGCGGGTCGGCGGATGCACATCGATGAGCTTTGCGGTGAAGTCGGTGTCGAGCGCCGATGACGACGCCCACAGTTTCACATCGATCGGGCCGGTGACCTCGATATCCTCCGTGAGCGGCGGCGTCGTGAAGACGATCACGTCGGGTCGCGAGGAGAGCCGAACCTCGTCGGTGCAGTTCCAGATGTGCGCGCCGCCTTTCTGATCCCATGCGCCCTGCTGCATAATCTCCATCGCCGAGGAAACGTTGCCGCCGATGCTGGGCACCGGATCGCGCGGATCGTAGTCGTAGCCGGTTGAACTGCTCGCGTCGCGCGGCGGCTCGACGCTGAGTGAGCGGTCGCCGTGAAGGTAATAGAGCGTGAATTGCGTGCGCGCGAGGGGCCATTCGTACTCGTCGCGCCACACGCCGCCATGAAGATGGCGTCCGTCGGGACTGGTCGCTTCAGTGCCGCCGCCCATCACGAAAATTCTCACCGGCGCTTCATTCTCAACCCCGTTGTGGATTCCCTTCAGCCAGCGATCGTACCATCGGAGGCGAAATTCGAGGCCGTCGAGCGCGGCACTCGCGCCGAAGTCGGTGTCGCCATGCATCGACATCATATGCGAGCCGTGAATCCACGGCCCGAGGATCATCCGGACCGGCCCGCGCTTGTTCTTCGACAGTGCGGCGTAGCTCATCGTGGTCTGGCGCGCCCACGAGTCATACCATCCGCCGACCAGCAAAACAGGAACGTCCTTGTAAGCGTCGATGTTGTGCGTGAGCCCGAGGCCGGGCTGCTTCCAGTACGCATCATTCTCGCCATGGCTCATCGCATGGACGATCCATTCTTCGTACTCGGGTGCGAGGCGGATCGGCGTCGCGCCCTTGCGAATCGGCAGATTCGAGATGTGATGGCGCACGTCGCGAGCGCATTCGTCGAGCGCCTCGCGAGTGGCGGGATCGCGTGCGGCGTGGCTGCCCTCGGGCGCGGCCATTGAGAAGATCCAATTCGTGAACCGCAGCTCCCATGCTCCGCCGTAACGCATGCCGAAATAGCCGGCGTCGACCACCGCATCGACCGGCACCACGGTTTTGAGGCCGGGAGGATTCGCGAGCGCCATCGCATGTTGAGTGCCGCCGACATAAGAGGTGCCGATCATGCCGAAGCCGCCGTCGCTCCACGGTTGCTCCACGAGCCATCGCGCGGTGTCGAAGCCGTCCGCGACATCATCGATCATCATGCGCCAGGTGCCCTCGGACTTGAACCGCCCGCGAGTATCCTGCGAGATGCAGACGTAGCCGCGGCTCGCATAGAACGGCTGCCATGGGTAGGGCGGCATCCCATGGAAACGGCCGCCCTTGTTGTACGGCGTACGCTCCAGAATGGCGGGAAACTTGCCTTCGAGGCGTTTACCGTCGCGCGCCGGATAGTAGAAGTCGGCGGCGAGGCGCACTCCATCGCGCATCGGCACCATCACGTCGCGCTCGACGAGGTAGAGCGACGTGTCGACGCGCGCGATTTTCGGCGGCAGCAGCGGAGTGAGATTCGGCATGCGATTATATCTGGCTGTAGCCGCTGCCTTTGCGATCGAAGCCGAAGCCGCGGCCTGCTTTTTTCAGCATCCCGTATTCCTTTAGGACGACTTGGCTATAGGTGACCCAGCCGGTCACCTTGTCGAGCGGTTCGCTGACCAGCAGCAGCGCCGCATCCGCCATCCATTCGACCGGCTCGCTGTTGGGATCGTCGTCGCCGCTGGTGAGATGGAAATAGACCGCGCCCGGCGTCGGCACGACCACTGACGGTGAGAGGCAGGTCACCGAGATGCCGTCCTCGTAAACTTCCTCGGCGAGTCCTTGTGTCATGCGCTCCATCGCGGCTTTCTCGGAGCCATAGCAAACGGCGCCACGAATGATCGCATCACCTTTATATGGTCCACGGCCGGGGCCGACCGCCGCGGCCGATGAAATGTTGAGAATCGCTCCCGACTTGCGGGGGATCATATCCTTGAGCGCCAGCTTGCTGAGGATGAACGGCGCGTGCAGGTTGATTTGGTAGGATCGCATCCACCTGCGCGTGTCGTAATCCTTCACCGGGATGAAGTAGGTCAGCGCGGCGTTGTTCACCAGCACATCGCAGGGTCCATAGATGCGATGGGTTTCGTCGAAGAGCTTTTCGCATTCGGCCTCCGAGGAGACATCGCAAGTCACCGCGCTCGCCTCGCCGCCGGCCTTCTTGATGCCGGCCACCGTGGTCTCGAGCGAGCCGGTGAGCAGTTTGTGCTCGCCCTCGTGCAGGGTGCGCGCGGTGCAGATGACGCGTGCGCCTTCCTTCGCGAACAGTTCCGCGATTGCCTGGCCGATGCCGCGGCTGGCGCCGGTGACGATTGCTACTTTTTTATCGAGCTTGCCCATCGATGAATTTGCTCCCGGAAAAATTTGTCAAGGTTTTATCCGTATAGCGCGACGATGGTGCCTGGGCTAGTGCATTTTCACCTCGGCACGGCCATATTCATTGAGGTGGTGCAAACTTTTGGGGATGAGGAGGAGCAGCGATGAAGGCGGTTGTGGTTGCGGTGGTAATTGCTGTCGGCGTGGCGTTGTCGGTTTCATGGGTGCGGGCGCAGGATGCGGAGGCGGAACCGTCCAGCGGGCTCGCATTAAAAACGGGCAAGAATTACACCCTTAAAGGTTCGATATCGGGAAAAGCGGCAAGCCCCATTCCCGGTGCATGCACGCGCGGCAATCTAGGGTTCGCGAATCAGTGCCCGAGCGGACACATCTGTGTATGCACCCTGGTTCAAGGATCCAGGTTTTCCAGCACGGTGATCGGAAACGGCAGCGCGGATGTTATCGTGACGATCGATACGAGTGCGGGCTTCGGCCTCCCGGCGGTGGGGCAATCCCCTTCATCGGAATGTTTTCCGTTTGTCGCCGAGATCGATTTGATCGCGAAAAACGACAGCGAGACGTTGGAATCGACCGGTGCTGAATGTACTGCTCCGAGCAACGAGCAGCTTAGCGGCGCATTCGCCATCGCCACGTCGAGCATTTTTTCATCCGGCTATGCGAACTTCACCGCGGCGATCAACAGCAACGGCTCCTTCAAGATGAATTTCAGAGGCAGCGGGACCGGCAAATAAAACCGCAGCGCCGCGGCATCGAGGATGCCGCGGCGCTTGATTTACCGATATTTGAAACGCGCGATCAACTCAGCTTCAGCCCCTTCTTTCCTTCCGCGCGCCATTTCTTGATCAGGTCATGGAACTCGACCGGGCCGCCGCCGTAAAGCGTGCCGACGAATCCCGAACCTCCTTCCTTAACGTGACCCTCGTTGTTGTAGTAACCGGGAGTGCAGGCATCCAAATAGCTCTCGTTGTTGAGCGCCTTGTCCTTGATGGTCTGCACCCATTCAGCTTCCGCTTCCGGCGTAGGCTCCAGCGCGCGTGCCTCGTTCGCCCGCGCATGCTGGATGACATCGGCAATGTGCGTCGCCTGCTCCTGCAGCATGTGCGGGAAGTTCGCCGTCAACCCATTCTGCGTGATGCCCATGTGGAAGCAGTTCGGGAAGCCGCTGCTGTAAAAGCCGTGCAGCGTCTTCATCCCATCGGACCAATAATCGGTGAGTGACTTGCCGCGGCGTCCGTAGACCTCGAATCCCGCGCGCCGCGTGTATGCGGTGCCGACCTCGAATCCGGTCGCGAAGATGATGCAATCGACCTCGTACTCGACGCCGTCGAAGACCAGCCCCTTCTCGGTGATGCGATCGACGCCGCGCCCCTTGGTATCGATTAACTTGACGTTGGGCCGGTTGAATGCGGGCAAGTATTCGTCATTGAAGGTGGGGCGCTTGCAAAACTGGCGATACCACGGCTTGAGCGCCTCGGCAGTCGCCGCGTCCTTGACCACTTTGTCCACGCGTCCGCGGACCTGGTTCATCTTCTTGAAGTCCGCCAACTCCATCAGGCGTCCCATCTCTTCCGGCGAGGTAGGATCATTCGGATCCGCCTTCCGGGGAAGAATCGAGCCGAGGTTGCGAATGATGTCGGTCCATCCGTCGCTGACAAGGTCTTCCTCCTGGCTGCCGCCGGAGACGAGGACGTTGAAGTTCTCCATGCGACGGCGTTGCCAACCCGGAGTCAGGGTCTTGACCCATTCGGGATCGGTGGGACGATTGCCGCGCTCATCGACCGAGGACGGAGTGCGCTGGAAGACATAAAGCTGCTGCGCGTATTTGCCGAGATAGGGCACGCACTGGACCGCAGTCGCGCCGGTCCCGATGATGGCGACCTTTTTGTCGGCGAGCCTGTGCAGGTTCCCGGTGGTATCGCCGCCGGTATAGCCGTAGTCCCATCGGCTGGTATGGAAAGTATGTCCCTTGAATGTATCGATGCCGGGGATGCCGGGAAGCTTCGGGCGGTTCAGCGGCCCATTGGACATCACCACGAAACGCGCGCGGATGTTGTCGTTGCGATTGGTGGTGATCAGCCAGCGGCATTCGTCTTCGAGCCAGCGAATCTCTTTGATCTGGGTCTGGAAGCATGCGTCGCGATAGAGATCGAACTTCTTGCCGATGCGGCGCGAGTGCTCCAGGATTTCCGGCGCGTAGGAATACTTCTCCTTCGGCATGTAGCCGGTTTCCTCGAGTAACGGGAGATAGATGTAAGCCTCGATATCGCACTGCGCGCCGGGATAGCGATTCCAGTACCAGGTGCCGCCGAAATCACCGCCCTTTTCGATGACGCGAATGCTCTGCACGCCGGCTTCGCGCAGGCGTGCGCCCGCCAGCAGGCCGCCGAAACCGCCGCCGATGATCACTACTTGCACCTCATCGTTCAGCGGCGCGCGGGTGAAGCCCGGATCTACATATGGATCGTCGATGTAGCGGCTGAAGTCGCCCTTCACCTCGACGTACTGCTGATTGCCGTCGACGCGGACGCGCTTGTCCCGCTCCTCGCGATACTTGTTGCGCAGCGCATCGGGATCGAAATCGTAGCCTTCGGCGCCGTTGTTGGCGGACGAAATATTGTTGGTCTCACTCATCGAGCAAGCTCCTGGCGTGGCCGCAGCGCACGCGAATTTTTCAAGTACCCGTCGTCGGTGCCATACCGATCGTTCAGGTCTATTTGAGCGAAACACAAATGCGGCCAAAATTTCAAGCTCGGCGGCGATATTTACGCGTGCCTTCCGTGTGCGATACTCGCCGCGAGGGAGAAAATCATGGCCAGCGAATATCACATCCACGGCGTCGAGATTTCGCCGTACTCGGTGAAGGTCCGCTCGTACTTCCGCTACAAGGGGATTCCACATCGATGGATTCCGCGCAATCAGGACGCCGCGGGCGAGTATCAGAAATTCGCGAAGCTGCCGCTGGTGCCGCTGCTCGTGACTCCGGACCAGCAAGGCATCGGAGACTCAACCCCGATCATCGAATATGTCGAGGCAAGGCATCCCGAGCCTTCGATTCATCCCGGCGATCCGGTGACGAAATTCCTCTCGGCCTTGCTCGAGGAGTTCGGCGACGAATGGGGCAATAAGTGGATGTTCCATTATCGATGGGCGCGCGAGGTCGATCAGCTCTCCGCCGCAGGCCGAATTGCGCTCTCGATGAATCCGACCGCCGACGACGCGCAATTCGCCGGCGGGGTGAAGATGGTGCGCGACCGGATGGTGCCGCGCGTCTCCTTCGTCGGATCGAATCCGCAGACCGCGGCGCAGATCGAAGATTCATTTCGCGACGCGGTGGCGATCCTCGAGCCGCACTTCGCCACCCGCGCTTACCTGTTCGGCAATCGACCCGCGTTCGCTGACTTCGGACTGTGGGGGCAGCTCTATAATGCGTGGAGCGACCCGACGCCGGGCGCGATTATCGATGCGAAGGCGCCGAATCTGCTCGCATGGATCCATCGGATGACGTGGCCCCGCGCCGAAGGCGACTTCGAGTCGTGGTCCAGCCTCGCGCCAACGCTGACCCCGCTGCTGGAGCGCCAGGTGGGGCGGCTCTTCATGCCATGGACGGTGGCCAACGCGGCCGCGATCGCAAGCAATCGCGACGAGTTCAGCGTCGAGTTAGGCGGCCGAACCTGGACCCAGAAGCCGCAGAAGTATCACGCGAGATCGCTGGCCGTGTTGCGCGAAAAGTATAAAGCGGCCGGCGGCAATGCCGCGCTCGATAAGATCCTCGAAAGCAGCGGATGCCTCGCAGGGTTGCGCGGCTAAGACCCGTCAAATCAACTTCGCGAAGATCGAATTCGCGATGATCTCGTAGTTCTTCATCGCATGGGTCAGCACTCCCTCGGCGGCGTCAAGTGAATCGCGACGCCGCCGTCGATTTCCTATCGACTCGTTTCCAGGATCGATAGCATCGGCGCAATGGCCAGACACGCGGGTGGCGCAAAGCCGGTCAAATCGAAAGCGGAGTAAGGCGATGAGTAGAGCCGAAATTCAGGCGGAAGCGAACGGCGACAACACCTCCGAACCGATCGACACCAAAATGCTCGGCTCGATGCTCAATCGAGTGCGCGCGCAGGCCGCGGCCGACCCGTTCAGCAATCCGATTTTGCTGTTCGCGCTGGAGCTGACGCTGCGGATTGACCGCGGCGAGATCGACCTGGTCGAGCTGGAAAGTCTGGTGCAGCAGCTGACCGCGGAGGCATTCAGCGATCGCGCAACGCGCCTGGCGAACTACCTGGGTGAGAACTCAATCGAGGCGAATCGGCGCGCGATCGCGGCGATCATCGAGCGGAAGGCGAGCGCGGGCAGCTTCGAGGACTTTCGTGCGGCGATGGCCTGCTGCATGTTTGGCGTCGTATTCACCGCCCATCCGGCCTTTTCGATCACGCTGGAGCTGGCGCATAAGCTTGCCGAATTGGCCACCGGGCAGACCATCGATGGCGCCGCGCTCGGTCCCGCCGACCGGCAAGAGCGTATCGACGCGGTCTTGCGCAGCGAGCATCGTCCACCGCCGGAACTATCGCTCGAAGTTGAGCACGCATGGGTGACCGAGGCGCTGACGCAGGCGCATGAGGCGTTGGACGCGGTACATCGCACGGCGTTGCGCGTGGCGCGTGAGCATTGGCCTGATGAATGGACCAGGCTCGAACCACGCCTCGTCACGCTGGCGTCCTGGGTGGGATACGATCAGGACGGCCGCACCGACTTGACCTGGACCCGCACCATCACGGCGCGACTGGCCGACAAGCTCGCGATGATCGAGCGCTATCGCGGCAAGGTTGGAAAGCTCCAGGCCTCGGCCACCGGCGATTTCCTCGATGCGCTGGAGCCGCTCGAGGCGATGCTGGCGACCGCGAGCGCCACCGTCGCGGATCAGCTCGAGTTAGTCGAGGCCGCCAACCGCGACCCGTCCAAGACCGCGGCATTCGGCCGCGCGATGGTAGCGGGGCGCGACAAGGCGCTGGTCACGACCGCACCGCTGATCGCGCTGATCGAAGCGGCGTTGCCCGCGGCCCCCGATGATGAGCGGCGCGAGGAGCTGCTGGTGATGCGCTCGAGTATGCGCACCCACGGCCTCGGCCTGGCGCATATCCATGTGCGGCTGAACTCGTCGCAATTGCACAACGCGGTGCGCCGCCAGGTGGGACTCGAAACCGAGCCCAACGATCCGGCCAATCGACGGTCGTACTTCAACACCATCAACGACATGCTCGTACGGGTTCGGCCCACCGCCATCAGCTTCGGTTCGGTGATGGAAGAGCGGGCCTCGGCCAAGCAGCTGATGATGACGGTGGCGCAGATCGTCAAGTTCATCGATGCCGAGACGCCAATCCGTTTTTTGATCGCCGAAACCGAGACCGGATTTACGTTGCTGGCGGCGCTCTACTATGCGCGGCAATTCGGCGTCGAGGATCGGGTCGAGATTTCGCCGCTGTTCGAGACTGAGGAGGCCTTCGAGCGTGGCCAGCGCGTCATTGAGGAGGCGCTGAAGAGCCCGCATTATCGGGCCTACCTGGAACGGCAGGGACGTATCGCGGTGCAGTTCGGCTTCTCCGATTCGGGGCGATTCATCGGCCAGATGGCCGCGACCTTTCGGATCGAGGGACTGCGCCTGCGTCTCGCGAAGCTGCTCGAGCGCCAGGGACTCGGCAAGCTCGAAGCGGTCCTCTTCAACACGCATGGTGAATCGATCGGGCGCGGTGGCCATCCGCTGACGCTCGCCGATCGTTTTCGCTACGCGGCTCCGCCAATCAGCCGGATGGAGTTCGAACAGCGCGGGCTGCGGGTCAAGGAGGAGATAAGTTTTCAGGGCGGCGAGGGCTATCTGCCGTTCATGACGCCGGCCGCGGCGATCGCAAGCATGCGGCAGATCCTCGCGTTCGCCTTCGACGTCAGCGACGAGACCGGCAACGATCCGATTTACGCGGCGCCGGACTATGCGTACGAATTCTTCGCGACCGTGCAGCAGGAGTTCTCCGACCTCGTCGATGATCCTGACTACGCAGCCTTGCTGGGCCTGTTCGGCGCGAACCTGCTCTATCGAACCGGATCGCGGCCGGTCGCGCGCGAGACCGAAGGCGGACGGCCGTCGAAAATCGAGCATCCTTCACAATTGAGAGCGATACCCAACAACGCGATTTTGCAGCAACTCGGCTTCATGGCGGTTACTTTGCATGGAGTTGGGCGCGCGGTTTCGAAGGACCCGGAAATGTTCCATGCGATGCGCGAAAAGTCGGCTCGCTTTCGGCGCTCGCTGCAGATGGTTACCGCGGCGCTGGATCGCACCGAAATCGATGTGTTGCGCGCCTATGTGAATACGCTCAATCCCGCGATGTGGCTCAATGGAGCGGCGCGCAGCAGACGTCCCGCGCGGGTGCGAGCGCTGCGCGAGTTGGCGCGCCTGACGGGACGCCTCGATCGCTACGATCGCCTCGCGCGGCTGACCCGGCGCTTGCAATCGGATCAATTGTGGCTCCTGGAGGAGATGGAACCTGCGGAAACGGCGGCGCGCCAGCGGCTGATTCTTTTGCATGGGATCCGGGTTGCAGTAATCCAGCGGATCTCTGTGCTGGCGACTGAGATTCCGAACTTTCGGCCGAACCTGGGACTGACGCGCGACGACATCCTGGCGCGAATTCTCGAGATGGATGTGCCGGGCGCGGTCGAGCGGCTAAGGATGATTTTTCCTCACGAGGATGGCGACCTGGCCACCCGCGACGACTTCGGTGAAAAATCGCAATACCGTACCGAGCCGTCGCTGTCGTATGCTGTCGAGGACGACACGCTGTTCGGCCCGATGCTGAAGCTCTACGACCTGGCACGCCGGATCGGGACCGCGATCACCTACGAGATTGGCGCTCTCGGTTAGCGACCACTGATGGTTACGCCAGCTCGGCTTTGCGCTGAGTCAGGATGACCGCGGCTCCTGAAGAGAAGCCCACCGCGACCGCGATGTAGACGATCCAGGGGCCCACCGGCGGCATCGCGGGCGTACCATAACTGCGCAGGGTGAACATCAGCAGGTTCAGGATCACATATGCGGCGTAACAATATGCGATTGGCACGGCGAACCGCTTCATCGTCCAGATTCCATAGACAAGCACCGCGAGCACAATCCCGAATAGCGGCGCGATAATCGCGTTGGCCGCGCCGCTCAACTTCATGCCGAAGAACACGAACCCGACGTTGGAGCTCATCTTGAACGGCTTTAAAAAGTTCGAGACCGCCATCAACGCCAGGCCGATGGCGAGGATGGTCAGCAATACGCCCCGATTTTTTCGCTCCATCGCAGACACCCCCTCCACCTGAGCCGAGGTTGGATGCTCCTACCGCGGCTTGCTCGCGCGCACGAATGCGCTCATGAACTTGCCCGCGACCTGACTCTCGATAGTCGCGTCGTCAAGGCCGGCCTCCTCCACTAACTGGCGGGTCTGTGTGGCGGAGAAAACCCGCGTCGGTTCCACCTCGATCGCTTCAAACCCGGCCGCCCTGAGCTTTGCGCGATAGTCCGACTCTTCCAGCGCGCCCGCGATACATCCCGACCAGAGCTCGGCCTTCGCGCGAATCGCCGCGGGGATCTCGCCGCGCACCACGATGTCGGAAATCGCTAACCGGCCGCCCGGCTTCAGCACCCGAATCGTATCGCGCAGCACGCGATCCTTGTCGGCGGAAAGATTGATCACGCAGTTCGATATGATCACATCGACAGAGTTGTCGGGCAGTGGAATGTTTTCGATCTCGCCCTGGAGGAACTCGACGTTCGCCACGCCGGCTTGGCGCTGATTCTCACGCGCCAGCGCCAGCATCTCGTCGGTCATGTCGAGGCCGTAGGCTTTGCCGGTGGGGCCAACGCGGCGCGCCGACAAGAGCACGTCGATGCCGCCGCCCGATCCGAGATCGAGCACGATTTCACCGGCCTGCAATTCCGCCAGCGCGGTGGGATTGCCGCATCCGAGCGAGGCCGCCACCGCATCGGGCGGCAAGGTTGCGGTTTCGCCGATCTGGTACAGATTCGAGGTGATCGGGTCGCCGCAAAATGTGGTGGTTTTGCCGCAGCATCCGGACTTGCCGGAATTTTGCTGGACGCGCTGCGCCTCGCGCGCATAGCGCTCGCGAACTTGTTCCTTGATCGATGTCTGATCTTCCATTTTTTCTCACAGGACCGGCGATTGATGTGCAATTGATTATCTAAAACAGTGAGACGCAAGGTCCTTTAATTCAATTTCGCCGCGCGCTCGACGGTCGACGCGAGGCGGCGAACGATCTCCAGCGTCTGGCCGGCCGCCATTTTGATCGCATCGCCCTGGGAAAACAGCACCAGCCGATGCGCCCCGGCCTCCTTATAGAGCTTCAGATCCTCCGATGAGATGCCGTCCTCACCCGGTCCGACAAATCCGCTGATGTGCAGCGTGTCCGGATTGCGGCCGCGCTCGCTCGCGAGCTTCTTCACCGCGTCGATGTCCCGTTTGAAGCTGGCAGGCCGGCCCGCGATCGGAACCCATCCATCGTAGGTGCGCACCACGCGCTCCATCGCCTTGGGCCCGCGCGCGCCGAGGAGAATCGGAATCCGCTTCTGAATCGGCTTCGGATCGCATCGCACGGCCGGAAATTTCACCAGCTCGCCTTGGTAGCTGGCCTCCGCCTCGGTCCATAGAACTCGGAGAGCCTCGACGGTTTCACGCAACCGCTTCCATCGCGTCAGGAAATTGGTTCCCAGGGCTTCGGTCTCTTCGCGAAGCCATCCGGCGCCGACGCCCAGGATCACGCGCCCGCCCGAGATGACATCGAGGGTGGCGATGGTCTTCGCGGCAATGATCGGTTCGCGTTCGGGCAGCAGGCAGATTCCCGTTCCAAGCTTGACGCGCCTCGTGACCGCGGCCGCGATACTGAGCGCGACGAAGGGATCGAACCATCGCCCATAGTGCTCGGGCAGCGTGCCTCCTCCGCCACCCGGCAACGGGGTCTTGAAGCCGATCGGAATAACAGGATGCTCGGGGATGAAGAATGATTCGTAGCCGAGGTTTTCGACTTCGCGCGCGATGGTCGCAATATCTCCGGATTCCGCAGTCGCTGCGATCATGATTCCTATGTCCATGGTTCCCGCTCCTATCGGTTGCCGCGAGGATCTCTGCGACTGATATCAGGCGGCGCGCGCGTCATCCACCCTTGGCGGGCGTTTCGATCCTCGGATGAGGCTGTTATCTTGTTCTCGCGCCATCATTTCTCGCGCAGCTTTGAGGTCTCGACGTGAATCCTGCTGTAACCGATACGCTGATAATCGCCACCATCGGCATCGCCGGCGGTGCCGCGCTGATTTATATCCAGGTCCTTATCCAATGGAGTTTGCGCAAGCGCCATCCCGCTCCGCCCGAACTTCCGCGCGAACTGGTTGAGGAGATCTCCGCGCCTGTCGAGGCTCCGCGCGAAGCTGCTCCGCCACCGGAGGAAGTCGCGGCGCCGCCTCCGCGAATGGAAGCGCCCCCCGAAGTCATCGCTCAGCCTCCACCGGAAGTTGCTCCGCCTCCGCCTGAAGCGATTGCGCCGCCACCACCTCCGCCGATCCTTGCGCCACCCGCGCCACAGGCTCCTAAAGCTCCGCCCCGGCTCGGACTCGGACTGCGCAAGACTCGCGAGAGCTTCCTCGCGCGCATTCGCACCGCGCTGACCGGAAGCGCCAAGCTAAGTGAGATTTATGAGGGCCTGGAGGAGGCGCTCATCGGTGCCGATGTCGGCGTCGATACCAGCTTGAAGTTGACGGAGTCCTTGCGCACGAAACTTAAGAACGAGAGCCGCCCAGATACCATCCGCGACTCGCTAAAAGGCGAAATTGCGGCGATCCTCGCAAAGGCCGAATTGCCCTTGGCCGACCCCGGCGATGTGCCTCTCGTCATCATGCTGGTGGGCGTCAATGGCGTGGGCAAAACCACCACGATCGCAAAGCTTGCGGCGCGCTACAAAGAAACTCGCGGGCCGGTGCTGGTCGCGGCCGGCGATACCTTCCGCGCCGCTGCCATCGAGCAGCTTGAGGTGTGGTGCGATCGCGCCGGCGTCGAGATCATCAAGCAGAAGCAGGGGTCCGATCCCGCCGCAGTCGCTTTCGATGCGGTCAAGGCCGCGGTCGCGCGCAAAGCCGGCACCGTGCTAATCGACACCGCGGGCCGCCTGCAGACCAAGACCAATCTCATGGAAGAGTTAAAGAAGATGAGCCGCGTCATCGCACGCGAGCTGCCCGGCGCGCCGCACGAAGTTTGGCTGGTCCTCGATGCGACCACTGGTCAGAATGCGCTCAGCCAGGCGAAAATCTTCGGCGAAGCCACGAAACTTACCGGTGCGGTGCTCGCGAAACTCGACAGCACGGCCAAGGGTGGGGTAATCGTAGGCATCGCGGGACAACTCGGCATTCCGGTACGGTTCGTGGGACTCGGGGAGGGAATCGAAGATCTGCGCGAATTCGACCCGCGCGAGTTCGTAGATGCATTGTTCGCAAGCGGCGAGGGCGAGGGCGATTCCGCCAGCGGCTCTTATGCAGCTTGACAGGCCAATTAATCAAACTTTAAGCTAAAGGTTAAGTTTTCAGATGGCGACGGATGTCCTTAAAGAGCTTGACGATCGCATTCAGGCTTCAGTCAACAAGATCCAGCAACTTCGAAGGGAAAACGAACAACTGCATCATCGCCTGGCGGAAAGCGAAAAGAAGATCGCCGAAGGCGCCGCGCAGGTCAAACAGTTTGAGCAGGAGCGAAAACAACACGAAACCGAACGCAGCGAGATCAAGACTCGAATTGAGAAAATTCTCGCGCGCTTCGATGGGATCGACCTCGCTTAGGTTATATTTGATATTGGCTGCAGTATGATGAAGGGCGTGAGCGTCGAAATCATGGGCCAGAACCTGACCGTCGCCAGCAACGACAACGACGAGTGGGTGAAGTCTGTGGCCGGGACCGTCGACGAACGCATCAGGAAACTTCGCGCGAATGGCAATACGGTCAGTTCGGTGAATATCGCGATCCTGGCGGCGTTGAATTTTGCCGATGAACTCGAGCACCTCAAAAAGGAGCATCAGGAGTTAATCGACAGGATTACAGCGATGAAGGAACGACTGATCGACGCGATCGACGGCAAGCTGGTGCTTCAGCCGGGCGACGCGCGGAGTAAGTAGGGACCGGTGGCGGGGTAGTGGGGATCTTAATAAGGTACGACGCGATGCGCGCAAGCATACCACCTGTGAGACTTTTGCTTCGAGCTGACAGGCAACCAAACTTCGGCTTCCTTACCGGGATAATTCCCGCGCGGGAAGGAGCTTTATGCGCTTTGCGGAGGTGTTCAAGCATCATCTTGAGCGTTCCGGCCAAAGTGTCGCCTTAACGACCCTGCAAGCCCGCCATGGCAAATGCCAGTGGCGGATGAAAAAAAATACCTTCGTGCGATCCTCCAGGATACGCGCGAGTCGCTAACTGCGAGCTTCGCGAAGGCATCGTCCTCGCGAGTTCAGTCTGCATTTCTTCACACCGATTCGTATCGCGCTTCGAAGGCTGTGGTTCTCTACTCGGCCCTGGGTCGCGAAGTCTCGACCGATACCATCCTCGCTGATGCGCTGGCGACCGGACGCGAGGTCTTTTTTCCTCGTCTCGACCGCGCGCGCAACGCGCTCTCTTTGTGCAAAGTCGAAAGCCGCTCGGACCTTGCGCCGGGCGCGTATGGAATCCTCGAACCTCAAACTCCTGCGATCGATAGCTCATCCCTGCCGCCATTCCTGGTGCTAGTGCCGGGGGTGGCGTTCACGATGCGCGGCGAGCGGATGGGTCGGGGTGGGGGTCATTATGATCGTCTGCTGGCGGAACTCCCTCAGCATGCGATCACGGTGGGTCTCGCATACTCGTTTCAGCTGCTGGACGACATTCCGCAAGCGGAATGGGACCGGCGGCTTAATTTCGTTGTCACCGAAACCGCAATTTATCCCGCGCCGGATGAGATCTGGCGCGAGAGCGGGATTCGGGCTCAAGGAGGTTATCCCAGGTGATTTTCACAGTGGCGATCATCCTGGGCTTCGTCATAGGAGCCGCGATCTTCTACTTCGTCGGGCAGGGCCAGCGTCGCAAGGACGCCGCGGCCTCGTCCGTCGATGCGGGAGCGGCGCGCGCCGAAGCCGAGGAACTAATCAGAGAGGCTCGCAGCAAAAGCGAGTTGGCCCTTAAAGAAGCGGAGGTCAAGGCAAAGGACATCCTGGTCGGAGCGCGCGCGGAAGCCGAACGCGACGTACGCGAACGGCGCAAGGAATTAACCGCACTCGAAACCAAAATCGAGTCGCGCGAGGACACGCTCGAAAAACGTCTGGAGGCATTTGAACGTCGTGAAGCCGATCTCAATCGGCGCGACCAGGGCGTCAGGACCCGCGAGAAAAACATTACCGACAAGGAGGCGCAACATCAGGCGTTGATCGACGAGGCGCGCGCGAAACTCGAACAGGTCGCAAACCTCACCCGCGAGGAAGCCAAGCGCGCGCTCATCGAAGAGATGACCGGCAACGCGCGCACCGAGGCTGCCAAGCACATCCGCGTGATCGAGGAAGAAGCGCGCGAGGAAGCCGATCGCCGCGCCAAGCGCATCGTGTCGATCGCAATCGAGCGGCTGGCCGGCGAATTCGTTACCGAACGTACCGTCGCGGTGATTCCGCTCCCCAATGACGAGATGAAGGGGCGCATCATTGGGCGCGAAGGCCGCAACATCCGCGCGATCGAAGCGGCGACCGGCGTCGATATCATCATCGATGATACGCCCGAATCGATCGTCATCTCATGCCACAACCCGATTCGGCGCGAGATCGCGCGGGTCGGGCTGGAGCGGTTGATCTCCGATGGACGCATCCATCCCGGACGCATCGAGGAAGTCATCCGCAAGGCCGAGCAGGAAGTAGAGGAATCGATCAAAGAGGCAGGCCAGCGCGCGATCATCGAATGCGGGGTGCATGGCATCCATCCGGAGTTGGTCAAGCTGCTCGGGATGCTCAAGTATCGCTACAGCTATGCGCAGAACGTCCTGATGCATTCGATCGAGGCGGCATTCATTTGCGGGGCGATGGCGGCCGAGTTGGGCCTCAACGAAAAGCAGGCGCGCCGCGCGGCCTTGCTGCATGACATCGGCAAGGCGCTCACGCATGAGGTCGAGGGATCGCATGCACTGATCGGCGGTGAAATCGCGCGCAAGTACGGCGAGTCGGCGAAGATCGTCAATGCGATCGCGGCGCATCATGAGGAAGTGAAAGCCGAGACCATTCTCGCGCCGCTGGTCGACGCCGCCGATGCGCTGTCGGGCGCGCGTCCCGGTGCGCGTCGCGAAGTGCTCGAGAGCTACGTGAAGCGCCTTGAGGACCTCGAGCTGATCGCGAAGTCATTCAAGGGAGTCGAAAAATGTTTCGCGGTGCAGGCGGGTCGCGAGATGCGCATCATCGTCGAGCCGAATCAGGTTTCCGATGAGGACAGTCTGGTGTTGGCGCGCGAGGTCGCGAAGAAGATCGAAACTGACATGACGTATCCGGGTCAGATTCGGGTCACGGTTATCAGGGAGACGAGAGCGACGGAGCTGGCGAAGTAGAGAGACCTAACCCCTAACCCCTTCCCGCACGGGAAGGGGAACCAGAGCAAGATAAGGAAGGCGGCTGCCCATCGAGGGTAGCCGCTTTCTTTTGCTCATCCGACATGTTCCAGCGTTGTCCTTTGGAACGAGCAACTGATCGCCAGGCTTACCGACATCGCGTCGATACCTATCTAGTGGGTTTGTTTTTGCGCCTCTTCTTCCTGTCGCTTCTCTGGCTCTTTTCTGCGAGAGAAGCTGGCCGGCGCGGTTCTCGCGATGGCTTCGATGCGAGAACTGTGACGGACTGATGAGAGCCGGTCGCGCTTCGCGACCGGTGGTGGAGCACCACCTGCCTCCATAAAAACCCAGCAATTCGGCGGATAAAGTGGCTTTGTTTTTGCGTTTTTTGCACTCGACATCCTGCCGAGCGGTGGGTTCGTTTATGCAAAATCGCATTTCCACGAAGTCTTCAACTCTCCAAAAACGACCTCGGCGCCCACAGGGGCGCCATGACCAAATGATAGCACAGGTTGATCCGTCATGATCGCGCTTCGGATAAGCTCACGCGATCCGCAGATTCCCTGGTCGCTCAATGCATCCGGCGGAATCGATCCCACACATCGGCGAGCGGGACGCGCAGCCCATGGCATACGACGATCGCGCCGTTCTCGTAGGGCACCACATACGGCCCGCCGAAGTTTGCGACCACCTCGCTTCGCTCACATCGTCGCGACCAGCCTTCAGGATCGAAGCCGACGGCGATGATGACGCTGCCGTCATAGCCGCGCGTTCCCCAAAGCCAGTATTGCAGCTGACCGCTCAGCGCGGGTGGCAATCCGTCGGCGCGTCCATAGACGTCGATGGCTGCCGCCTCGCCATAGTTCCTCGCCAGGATGGCGGCGCGGGCGCGCTCATCGGCGGGCAATGCTTGATAGACCGAAGCGACCTGCTTTTCGAGCGGTCGCCATCCGAGCTCATCGGAGAGCACCAGCGTGAGCGGGACACCGATTGCCTCGCGCTCATCCGGCGCGGGACGTAGATGGGTGCGGTTCAGATAATTCGCCAGCGCGGGTGGACTGAGGATCGGCAGTACCACTGGCAGGAGGATCGCCGTCATTGCAATCGCGAAGGCGAGCCATGCGGCCTGCAACCAACGCGGAATCTGTGCGCATGCTACCGCGCCGACCGCGAACATCGTCGGATACGCGGCCGCGAGATAGTAGTCCTTGCCCTGCGACGCGATGATGGTCACGGTAACGATCACGAACGCGATCGCGAGAAAGCGCGCCTCGCGCAGCCGCGCACTAACGAACGGCGCGACGATGCCGGCGATCCAAAGTGGCGCGAGGACGAAATTCATCGCGAGGATTTGATGGATCTCGAAACGAAGCGGCGGGCCGGTAAAATTGCGATGCTCCCGCGCGTACTGAATCGTCTCACGAAACGGCCAGCCATGAAGCTGTTGCCAGATCAGGCTTGGCGCGGCGATTATGACCGCGGCGGCGATCCCGATCCAAAGCTCGCGCTTCGCCAGCAATCGGCGCGTGGAGGTCAACCCGATTCCCAGCGCCAGGCCGATCATCCATCCCGCGATGCCGTATTTGGCTTCCATCGCAATGCCCGCGACGATCCCGGCCCAAATCAGCGCGTGGTTCTCGCCGCGCAGCGCCGCGCGCGCCAGCAGATACGCGCATAGCGTCCAGGTGAGCGGCTCGAAGCTGGGGGTGCCCAGCGTCGAGGCCACGCCGATCAGCATCGGCGCGAGCGCCACGCCAACCGCGGCCATCCAGGCTGCGCTGCGGCCGCCGCCGAGCAGGCGCGCGAACTCCGCGGTCAGCGGTAACAGCGCAAGCGCCGCCAGTATCGACGGCAGGCGCAGCAGCAAGGTGCTGTTGCCGAAAAGCTGCGTCGTCGCGGCGATGAGCGGGACCAGCGGCGGCAGGTCGGCATAGCCGAACGCCGGATGCCGTCCGCATACGATGAAGTAGAGCTCGTTGCGAAAGGTGTCGTAGCGCGAGGCGGTCGCGAGATAGAGCAGGCCGAGAATGGCCGTCGTGATCCATACGATGGGGTCGCGACGGATCGACTCGCGCGCGCGTTCGAGCAGGGTTGTCCAATTAGTAAGCAATGCGTTAGAGTCTCTGTCGTCGGCATTACAAGTGTCAATGAATCACCGAAAAATAGTACACATGAGCGTACTAAATCAAGAATCCAACGACAAGGCTGATCTCACCGCGGAGGCGCGAGCGCTGCGCGCCGGGATTACCCGGCTGCAGCGCCGGATGCGTGCGGCGCGTGGCGACATGCGCATCGGGTTGTCGGCCTACAGCTCGCTGGCCTGCATCTTCGAGCACGGCCCAATCTCGGCGGGCGAGCTGGCGGAGAGCGAGCGCCTGCAGCCGCAGTCGCTGACCCGTATCCTTGCGCGGCTGGAGCAAGAAAAATTCATCAGCCGCGCCCAGGACAAAGCCGATCTGCGCCGCGCGCGGCTGCTGATCACACCGAGAGGGATTCAATTTCTGCATCGTAACGCGCTCGATCAGGAGGCATGGTTGGGGCGTGCGATCGCCAAAACGCTGACTTCCTCCGAACGCGCGATGCTTCAGATCGCGGCGCAATTGCTCGATCGAGTAGCCGCAAGCTCTGACTAATCAACCAAAAACGGCGGCTGCCCCCCGTTGGAGCGAGCCGCCGCCACTGTCAGTCCTCGCTAGAATCACTTCGCGAGCGTGACCAGTTTTACTCCCGCCTGTGATGACGCCCCCTCCGATGCGGGGGCGAGAATTGCAGCTTGTTTGGCCGGATGTGCCGACGTGGAGGGCCGCCCGGTCGCGCCGGTTCCCGGAAGCACGCGGATGATCGCCATCATGCCGTTATCCTCGTGCTCCAGGATGTGGCAGTGATAGACGAAGTCACCGATGTCGGGGCCGCGAAAATCCATCCGCACCTTCACGCTCGGATAGGGTCCTTTGCCCTTCCAGAACGGGATATTGACCATATCGAGATACTGACTCTGGCCGGCGAGCACCGGGTTACCATTGCGCGCCAGGAGCAGGAAGTGAATCTGATGAATGTGAAATTCGTGATTCTCTCCACTGCGGTTCTCGATGGTCCAATCTTCGACCGAGCCCTGGGTAGTCGTGATCGCGGGCGGATTGTCGGGGCTGAACGCTACCGGCGTGGCACCATCAACCGTAATGAAGAACGTCGGCTCGCCCTCGGCGGGTATAAACTCAGAGAAATAGAGCTTGCGCTTCGCGGTCACCTTCGCGGTGGCCAGCCCTTCGAAGCGTTGCGGCCCTGGCGCGCCCGATACCTGCGGCATGAGCGAAACCGGCGCGGCGCCTTCGAGCTTACTCAGCGTGGCGGCCGCAGATGAGGTTCCATCGGGGCTCACGAGACCGATCTGCGCCAGCGGACGCGTCGGATCGAGGTCGCCGTCGGGGCCGGTATTAACACTGAGCGTCGAGAGTATCGCACTCTTCACGTTGGGCGATGGACCGACAACGATGAACTCGGCGCGCGCTGCGGGCGGAAGCAGAATGTCCTTGCGATTGACGATTTTGCCCTTGCGTGAGCCGTCCTGCGATCCGGTCGGCACGCCATCAAGCGACACCACCTGGAGCGTCTGCACCTGCTTGTCGTACTTGAGCTGCAAATCGATGATGGTATCGGCCGAAGCATTGACCACGCGCCAGAATTGCCTCTCCTTCGCACCCATCTTGATCAATGCCGGCTGATAGCTCGGATACAGAATCGGCACGTAATTCAGCGACACGTCCCATGCGGGAATCTGATTCGGATCGCCAGTCATCGCGGACTGCGGAACCGGCTGATCCCGGATCACCAGGACGCGCGAATTTAATCCCGCAACCTTCGGTTGAATATTTTGTACGCCCTTGACGATGATCGCGCCCGACGCTCCACCCTGGACCGCCTTCTCAGAAAGTCCGTGGATGTGGGGGTGGTACCAATACAGGCCGGGCGGCTCGTCGGTCGGAAACGGAACCGTATAGGTGAAGGTCTGGCCCGAATTGATCATGGTGTGGATCACTTCATCGGCATGGCAGGTGGGCGGCGTGTTGGTGCCGTGGTAGTGAAGGTTGACCGACGAAGCATCCATCGTTGGATCTCCACACACCGTGTCCGCCGGCCCGGTCGACATTTTCATCGCGTTGGCGGAGACCGGAGCCGGCAAATTGTTCTTCACATTGACGATCAGAGTGTCGCCCGGATTGACGTAGAGGGTTGGTGACTCATCGCCCTCGGGAGTGGTGAAGCAATAGAGCGTCATCCCGTTCGCATCGACGCCGGTGTTGTACGTGAGGTTGACGGTCAGAGTCCCGTTCTGGCTGACCAGCGCCGGCGGATCCTGGACGAGGCTGCCGGAGGCGAAGCGAGCGCAGGGATTCGCGGGTTGGGCTAGAACGGGTCCGCAGAGCCATCCGAACGATGCGATAAGAAAGGCGCCAGCGGCCGCGACGGACCTGAGAGGTGTTTGATGCTTGAGGTTGTACGCACGTCGTAGAGGCACTTTATTGGGCATTCATCTCTCCTAACACCCGTTGATGATGCCCCAATTGAGATTTGAGTTCAATGATAATGAGAATCGTTATCAAATAATCGATGCCAAGCGCTGGTTTGCCCGCTCATCGGCGGCTCAGCTATCGTCTCTTTCCGAGTCGTTGCGAAGGGGAAGTGAGCGTCGAATGTTGGTTAGTTCCGCGCAGGTCGAGAGATTCCGTCATGATGGGTTTGTCGTCGTTGACGGATTATTGACACCGGGCGCGCTGGAAAAATTCGGCGCGGCCGTCGACCGCGCGGTTGCGGGTCGCAAGCGCAGCGACACTCGCGCGCTCGCGGAAAAATCCCTCTACGAGCAATCGTTCACCCAATGCATCAATCTGTGGGAGGACTATCCCGAGGTCCTGCCGCTGACCTTTCATCCGAAAATCTCCGAGGCTGCCGCGGCGCTGATTGGCGTCGCGCGCCTGCGCCTGTGGCACGATCAGGCACTCTACAAAGATGCGGGCGGACGCTACACCGAGCCCCATCAGGATCAGCCTTACTGGCCAATGGATGAGATCGACACCCTCACCGCATGGATTCCGTTCGATGGTTCGTCGCGCGAGAACGGATGCATGGGCTACGTACCCGGCTCGCATCGCGTCGGCGTGAAAAAGTTCATCAACATCTTCGCTGCCGATGAGACCGTGAAGATTCTGGAAGAGCCCGCGATTGCGGCGATCCCGCCGATTTATGTCGAGGTGCCTCGCGGGAGTGTCGCGTTTCATCACGGGCTGACGGTTCATCTTGCGATGGCGAACAAAAGCGATCGTCGCCGCCGCGTCCATACGATGATCTATTTTCGCGATGGCGCCACGCGGACCAAACCCTATGTACATCCGAGCGTCGATCGCCCGGGCATCAAGGTTGGCGAAGCGATCGATAGCGACTTGACGCCGCTGGTGTGGCCGCGAGCCATCGGCGACTTGCCGAAGCCGCCAGGGTTTCCTCTTACGCCGGTCCTCGAACGGCTCAACCTCCACGGCGCCCTGCCCAACGTAAAATAAGTGCCTGACGGATAGCCGTTGGCGGAGTTGCCTCGCGCGCGATATATTCGCCCATGCGCGCGTCATGCGCGCAAATAAAGGACCATGCCGACGACCCGCGAAGTACTCGATACCACCATCGCTCTGGAAAAACAGAGCATGGCGCTCTATGCGAGCTTCGCGAAGGTGTTTACGAGCGATAGCGCGTTGCATGAATTCTGGTTCGGGATGGCGCGCGACGAGGCGCGTCACGTCGGCGCCCTGGACCTCGTCAGCACGGTGTTGAATCTGGAAGGGAAACTCGATCAGCCAAGTCCGGTCTCGCTCGATGATGCGACTATCGGGCGCCTGCAAAAGCTTCACGCGGATTTTGAAAATCGTGCGAAGCCGGGACTCTCGCTCGAGCAGGCGCTTAGAATCGCGCTGGAGGTGGAAGAGACCGAGCTCGAGGACCTGGTCGCGGATCTCCTCAAGGCACTGAAATCGGATGAATATGAGCGCTGCCTGCGGCTCCTGGTGCATGATCTCGGGGAGCTCAGTTATATGATCGAGCAGAACTCGCAGGATCCGGAGCTGCTGCGGCGATGTGATGAACTGGTAAATCGTCACGCGGAGGAGTTGCGCAAAAGCGCCGCGCATTAAAGGTGTTCGCGCGAGGCCCTTTTACCATCGCGCGGTGCTGGCTATAGTTTGATTCCGGTGCTGAGGAGTCGGCTAATTGGCAAGCCACCTGACTCTGGATCAGGCGATTGAAGGTTCGAGTCCTTCCTCCTCAGCCAACCAACCCCATTTGTTGTAGGGCCCTATCGTCTAGTGGTTAGGACACCGGCCTCTCACGTCGGTAACGCGGGTTCGACTCCCGCTGGGGTCACCAACAAAATCCAGTACTTTTCAGCTTCGCGGATGCCTTAAAGGCATTGTTGACAGCCATCTGACAGCCACCGCGATGGACGCGGGTGGACGGTCATCAATGGAAAGTCTGGACGTAGGTGGAAAGCTTGGAAAAAAGCCCGGCTGTCAATGACCTGCTTTTCGTGAAAACGGACTCGCGGTGAAAACCCGAAAGGTAGTGAGGGCGGCCAGCGGTTTAGCGAACCAACCCTGGATGAATTGAGAAGGTCAATTGAACGTCGGAGCGGTCGCGACCAATCCGCTGCGTCCACTCTCTTTACCAATTATGTACAAGCCGGAACCTTCAAGGTGGCAGTTGGTTGGAGGCTACTTCTCAACCCTATACTTACACGGAAACGGTCGCTAAATACAGTTGGGAGTACCGCGCTAGACGCGATAACGATATCCGGTGCAAGCAGGGCCGCGAGCAGTTCTCCACCGAGAGCAGGGTCCCGGAGCAGTGAGTGCAGCACTGATCTTCAAATCGAGAGGTTACAGACTTGCGCGACAAGAATAAGGAAATTCGGTCACGGGATCAGGCATTGGAGTTTTTAGGAGTCGGCAAACCTATGCCGGACGCATTGCTTCAGCAGCGCATCGCCTATGTCAAACGCGGACTCACGGGCCGCTCCAAGGAAGGCTACGCGATTCAAAAGCAATATGCGAAGTACTGGAGCGAGATTCAGAAATCACAGAAGACCGGCAATCAACAGCAACTAACCCGAGCGCAGGACGCCATCCTTAAAATTCATAAAGACCTGGCCAAGCAAAAGCTCGCCGGTCCGGCGGTGCGAGCCGAATCGAGCGGGATTATCGCCGGCAGAATTGGCGCAACGGTTACGCCGCCGTTCGATTACGCGTTTACCCTGTACAATCTCCCCGCCTGGGATTCCATTATCGGCAACCCTACATTGAGCGGGTCTGCGAATAAGGATACCGGGCAGATCAGTAATAGCGCCGTTACGGACTATAAAGCCGAAAGCAGTGGCAACGTATACAGCGAAATGGGCATCTACTTTCGGTCGCCGTGGGCAAACGCGAATTTAAGCCTCTCGGCCAGTCCGGCATCATTCTTCGAATGGTGGATAAATTGCCTCGAGCCCGGCGCAACTACTGCCGGAACCGCATGGCTCGAAATCTCCGCCCGGCAAGGCGATTCCACCGAGTGGCTTGGGTCGCGCTCATTATTTAATAGTCCGATGCCGTGGTTCGTCTTTAACCAGTTCAATTTTAACTGGGGATCCAACCCCGGTGCCTTTTTGTCAACCCGACTAAACGGCCTCGATCCATCATACGAGTGCTTGTTGTACGTTGCTGTGCTGAATCAAGTCGACGCCGCGGGCTGGCCTCGAAGCCTGGCGGGATCGGTACTGTCTGTCACCGTGCCGTCCCTCACGCTCGAACTGGATGCGGTACCGGTATTGAATCCAGGCTAAAGACTCGCGAACGATTTGAGTAGATAGGAGCGTTGAGCCAGGTTCTTGCCATCCCGCCTCGCAGGTACTTCCTCGCCGGCACGGGGCGGCTTCAGCGGATTTTGCCTACGCGGGAACCGGGTTACCGCCGACCTGCGATTGAGGTATAGTGTCGTTGCGATGCCCGAAAACAACGACGGAAATAACGGAAATCAGAATAGTCAGAGTACTCCTCGACCGGCGCCAGCTCCGACGACGAGCAGGCCACTACCGCGATTGGAGCCCATGAAGAAGGGCGGTCTGCCGTCCAGCATACAGAAGCGCGATCAATAGCATCAGCCCCGCAACCATCAAGGCATATTCTGCCTTGCTGAGCATGGCCGCTTTTCGGTCGCAGCTAGTGCGCAATGATTGGCGCGACATGTAGAAGCAGCTTATCCAGTATCGCTTAAGCTCTTCTGCCGGTTTATTTAGAAAGTCCGAACGCAGCCAATCCTGAGGGCTCATCCAGCCTGCGCTCGAAATCGAAGTGGTCAGTAGGGCGATGCCGGCTCCGACGAGCGCTATGTCGGCCGCAGTCATGACCACCGAAAGCACTATGGGACTCAGCGCTTTCGACCATCCGCCTAGCCCAGAAACCAAGATCGCAGCGATCGCACCTGCGAAGCCGGCTAGGTTCGTGGCCTTTCTATCGAGATATTCGAATCGTCGATTGATTTCCTCCAGCATCAGGATCCCGAAGGTGTAGGCCTCACGGGCGAATTCGTCAGAACAGCAGTCGAGCCGTCGATTGACCTCCTCAATGTCGAGTTCGTCCTCCTCGGAAAACAGAAAAGGAGGCTCGCCGTCGGTGCTCAACCAATCTAAAAATCTCGCGATTCTGTTGGGCGGCATCGCTTCGGTTCTATCGTTTTTGTGAATCTCCCGGAAGCGCTTCGTGTGAACAAAACCAAACAGATTTTTCCGCGATTGAGCCCGCGCCCATTCTTGTGCTCATCGCCTGCGTGCGCGCCAAAAACCTCTAGCGACAGGACCTTCGCGCATTTCTTCGAAACGCGCCCCGGTGGCCCGCCTCGACACCCGTCCTCCCGCGTCGGGAACGGAGGTTCGACTCCCGCTGGGGTCGAATATTCTTGCTGAAAGTGTTCCAGGCTCTCAGGTTTGCTTGAGCGTTTGATGCTGACGGCCGGACCGTGAGCGAAGGAAATAGATCGCCATCCCAACCGCGAGACCGAACAGAGAATACAAATAGTAGAGTTGCTGCAGAAAAAAACCGCCGAGCATCAGGCGCATGCCGCCGCGGGCGCGCAACAACCTGAAGAGACCTCGGTTGAGCCGGTAGGCGACAAGCAGCAGCGCGCCGAGGAGAATCCATAGACGCGGCTTCGCGATCGCGAAAGGAAGCAGCGCCACCATCGCGACGCTCACCATCGCGGCGATGCGCTGATCGTAGGTGAAGTTCAGATCCTTTTGCAGGTGGCGCCGCTCCATCGATAGCAACGTCCATGGGATCGCGCGGCGGGTCACGTCGGTCGCGACCAGCGACGCGAGCGTCCATTTTTTGAGATGCTTTACCTGCAATTCCGGATCGAGAACGATCCGCACGCCCTGATCGATCATCCGATAGCCGAGCTCGACGTCCTCGATCGAGGGCAGTTTGAAGCGTTTCTCATCGAATTCGCCCGCCGCAAAAAAGAATTCTCGTCGGACCGCGCCGCATGCACCCCAGAAACTGTTCGCATCTGCCGGTGAGCGCTGATGGAAATAGTGATGCGCGAGATTTTTGAATTGGCTCACCATCGAAGCTTCCTCTGGGCACGCATCGTAGGAGCCAATCAGAGCGCCCACCTCCGGTCGCGCCATCGTGTTAAGAATGCGGCTCATTCCGCCTGGTGCGAGGATCACATCGGCATCGATAAAAAGCAGAACCTCGCCCCGTGAAGCCTCCGCCCCGCGGTTACGCGCGGCCGACACCCCAGCATGTTGCGGTAGCGCGATGAGGTTCACCTGGTAGCGCGAGGCGATCGCGGCGGTTTGGTCGGTCGAGTTATCGTCGACCACGATCAACTCGATGTCGTCGGTCTTTTGCGCGCTAAGGGCATCGAGGCATCGCGCTAAGGTGGCCGCCGCGTTGCGGGCGGGGACGATCACACTTATGCGCGGCGTCTCCGGCAAGATTAGCGCAGGACTCTTTGTTCGGCGGCGACCAGTAGATGACGGCGTTGCATCGCGAGCAGATTCTGCCGGGCAAAGGCCAGCAGGGTAATCACTCCGGCGGCGATGGCGCGCCCGATCGTCGCATGTCGATGGAGGACCTGCACGATGAGCATTATCAGGCCGATGTTGATGAGATAACAATCCGCTCCATCGGCCAGCACGAACAGGACTCGCCGCGACCACCCTAGCGTCTTCATATCTTTGCGATTGGAATGTTGAATCGCGGCGCCGACCAGGCAGCTCACCGCGAAAGCGATCGGGTACCACACGTGGAAGTAGTAGATGAGTATCTGGTAGACCGTGATGTCGAAGAGCAGGGGAATGCCCGCCGCGCCGATGTAGCCGGAGCGCATCGAAATGACGTCGAGCGCCGGGATGCCCCATACTTCGCCCTTGTCGTCGATGGGATTGGGGACCGCGCGCCCGCCGTCGGTCACCGTGTCTTCGCTTTCGAGGTACTCGGCGTCAGCGTTGACGCGCCACAAGTCGTACGCGCCGCCCATGATGTTTCGCGCCGCCATCAGGCCGGTCATCATGGCGTGATCCTGGTTGTCATACTTATGCATGCCGTTGCGCCCGGCCACTTGCAGATTGGGCGCCTCGACTTCCAGGAACTCGCGGACCTTGGCGACGTTGGTTCGGTAGTCGTGATCATACAAAGGGTAGGCTTTGGGCTGCCGAACCACCGCCCCATCGACGACTTTGGATTTATCCGCGAGGCCAAGAGTCGCGATCTCGTCCTTTGCCAGGGCGATCAGTTGCTCATCCGTCGACGACCACAACGAATCATTCTCGCTGCAGAAATATTCCAATCCCAAAACCGTGAAGCGCGGATCGGAGACCATCTCCGCGCTCCAATTTTTGAAATTCTGGATTCGTCCTACCCGGACCCCCGGATCGTGGATATAGATCCAGTTGTCCGGAAACAGCTCGGCCTGGTCGATGATCAGCGCCACCGTGATGAAGTCCCGATAGCGCAGTCCGCGCGCCGCAGCCAGCACCGCCTCGGGAGCGGGGGGATCGAATCCCGCGATGAGATCCGCAAGCGGCATCGTCGAGACAAAGCTGTCACCGCAATGAGTCTCCGGCCCGGCCCCGTTGCGGCTGGTCACTGCGACGATGCGACCATCCTTGCGATGGATTGCGTCCACCGCATGTCCCATCCGCACCGCGCCGCCCGCTTTCTCGATCACCGCGGCTACCTTTTCCCACATCTCGCCGGGGCCCTGGATCGGATATCGAAAGCGATCGACCAGCGTCTTGATCACGGCGCCATTGTGATTCGGCACGCGCAGGAGATTGCGCATCACCGAGACCAGCGAGAGCCCGCGGATGCGTTGGGCGGCCCAATCAGCGCTGATTTGACTGCACGGAATGCCCCACACTTTTTCGGTGTAGGTCTTGAAGAAAATCTCATACAGGCGGCGTCCGAACGCGCTCACCACCCAATCTTCGAAGCTCACGATGTGGGCGGGCGCGCTGCGCTGCACTTGCAGAAAGCTGATCAGGCTCCGCAGCGCCTCGAGCGGGCCGAGGTTCCTTAGCGCGTCGATCGGTTCGAGCGGATATTTGAAAAATCGGCCCCGATAGTGAACCCGCGAGAGCCGCGCGCATTCGCGCATGCGAGGGCCCAGTAACTCGGTCCAGAGCGCTTCGATCTCCCGATTCTTGGAGAAGAAGCGATGGCCGCCGATATCGAAGCGGAAGCCGTGATATTCCACCGTGCGCGCGAGTCCGCCCACATAGCGCGCATCGGCCTCCAGCACTTCCGTCTGGAAGCCGTTGCGCGCGAGCTCATAGCCAGCGGTTAAGCCGGCCGGTCCGGCACCGATGATTACGATCCGTTGATTGTGGTTGGATTCCGGCAACAGCACCGCCCCGCGCTTTGCTACACCCGTGTTGAATGGAGAGTCAAGCAGGCACTCCGAAGCTGCCAGAACATCCAGAAATTTGCCTGGCGCAACGACTATACTACTACCGTTCGCCCTTCGAGTCCTCGGATGCGATTTATTAGAGGACCGGGTGGGCGGGTTTTCGCGCGATCGTGAGGTGAGGGTATACGGCGATGTTGCGATTGCGCAGCGCGCTGATCTCGGCGCCGTAAAAGCTCCAGGTTTTTCCGGTTTTGAACAGATGAAGTTGCCCTCGCTGGATGAGTCGCAGGAGGGTTACCCGATGACAGTGAAGAAGCAGCGTCGCTTCGTCCATCCTAACCATGAAGTCGTCGCGACGGCCCGCGACCGATGATTCCGTGCGAGTCGGTTTGAGGCCCGGCGATATGGGGATCGGGAGCTTCATAGCCAGCTCCTCATTACCTCGGCGGCTTCTTTAAGCACTCATACGCGCGGATATGAGGCAGAGCGTGCTAGGACTTGGCGACCCCATTTTGACCGAGCGGTTTGCCCTTCAAAGGCACTGCCCAATCCCACGAATAATGCTGGCGGGCAGCATCAGCCTGCACCCGGCCCATAATCGAATCGCCGCACTGCGCGCAAAACATATAGGTCGCGTTTTCCTGACCGACCGCGGCGCTCAGCGTGCGCTCGCCGGTCGGAGCGGAAGCGAATTCCTTTCCACACGCGACGCATCCATCCGCCACCACTTGCGCTCGATTGACAATAAGATGCGGGACCGCAGATCCATTGGCTTCTGACATGGTGAAAATCCTCCCTGCCTGTTCAATTCTCCAAAACATTGCGCGTGCTTACGCGTAGCGAGAATTTGAAAATCCCCAGAAACTCCCGAGAAACTCCGATGCGGCGACCTCTGCGAGTCGCGACAAATAAGTTGGTCGTCGCCCTGATACACCAAATTAAAGGGCTTATGAGCTAAAGAAGATATCCCTAATTTAAAGGTCGAGTCTACCGTGGCATCGCCCACCCGGCGGCCGATCGGATCGGATGTCGTTTGTGAATGACTGCCCGACCCGTGTAAGAAAACGGTACTGGCTGCAAGGAGAGCGTTATGGATAATCGACTTGGTTTCGGAGTGTTTCTCGCACCGCATCATCCGACCGGTGAAAATCCCACCCTGCAACTTCAGCGCGATTTGCAGCTCGCCACGCTCCTCGACGATCTCGGCTACGACGAGTTCTGGGTCGGCGAGCATCATTCGGGAGGATGGGAGACGATCGCGTCGCCTGAGATGATGTTGTCGGCGGCCGCGATGGTAACCCATCGCATCAAGCTCGGCACCGGCGTCGTCTCGATTCCGTATCATCATCCGTTCACGGTCGCTCAGCGAATCGTGATGCTCGATCATCTTTCTCGTGGACGCGCGATGCTGGGCGTTGGACCGGGCGCGCTGCCCTCGGACGCTTTCATGCTCGGCATCGATCCGATGACGCAGCGCGATCAGATGGACGAAGGTCTCGGCGTCATCCAAAGACTGCTGACGGAACGCGAACCGATCACCGTCGATGGCTCATGGTATCGGCTGCGCGATGCGGCGCTGCATTTGCGCCCGCTTCAGCGCGAACTGCCAATCGCCGTCGCCTCGATGATCTCGCCGGCGGGCATGAAGTCGGCGGGCAAGCACGGCGTGGGCGTGCTCTCGGTGGGTTCGTATTTGCCGGAAGGGCTCAGCGCGCTCAAGACGCAATGGTCATTTGCGGAATCCGCCGCGAAGGAGCATGGCCAGCGCGTGGACCGCAACAACTGGCGCATCGTGATGCCGTTTCACATTTCCGATTCCAAAGAGCAGGCGATTCGTGAAGTCGCCGAGGGTCTCAAGCGCTGGAACAACGAGTATGTGGTTGGCATCCTGGGGCGTCCCGACGGCAAGATTTTCGAGGATGGCTACGAAGCGGCGAAGTTCATGAGCGACATGGGCGGCGGCATTTTCGGCACGCCCGACGAAGCGGTCGAAAAGCTTACGAAGCTGCAGGAACTGGCAGGAGGGTTCGGTACCGTGCTGTCATTCGCACACGATTGGGCGCCGCGCGAGGCGATGTGGCGCAGCTACGAGATGCTCGCGCGCTTCGTGATTCCGCATTTTAACGGCACTCTCGTGTCGATCGATCGCAGCGCGGCGCACGTGAGCGCGAACAAGGAGAAATTCATGGGTGCGGCGACCGGCGCCATCATGAAGGCGATCAGCTCGGATCAGAAGGCGGTCGAGGCGTTCGCGAAGATGACGCAGGCGAGTCCTTTCAGCGTGGCGCCCGCGCAGAAGGCCGCCGCGGATTCGGGCAAGAGCGCGAAGTAGTCGTACGAGAAAAAACGCATCGAAGCGGAACGGGATGTCCTCGCGCGGGCATCCCGTTTTCATTTCATATCGAGATAGGACCTCAGCGACACGATCCGAATCCCCTCAAACTGTTTCAGATCCAGCAGCTCGCGATCGCCGGTGACGATAAGGTCCGCGCGGCCCGCGATCGCGCATTCGAGGATGCGGTTGTCGGGATCGTCTCGCAACAACCTGAGCCGCTGTTTCGTGGCGAGGGTCTCACCTACCTCTGCTAAAAATAACGCAACTTGCGCAAGCGGTTCGGTTCTCCACTCAAATTTCCGCTCGAGCACGGTAAGGATTTCGTCGTTGATCGGTTTTGAGATAAGCAGATGGTCGGGACCTGCGGTTACTCTAACCAGCGCCTTTTCGGCCTGACGTCCTCCAGAAAGAAACGCCGAGACGAATATATTTGTGTCGAAGACGACCCTCACTTCGCCAGGTAGCGGCGCAAATCTGCGTCGGTGAAGACTCCCTTTTCTCTGGCTTTGAGACGGCCGTATGCTTGCAGCTCCTTGAACTCGGCCATGAGACGAGCCGCCCGCCTCTTGCGTAAGGCATCCTGAACTACGGCGCTGACGGTCGTTCCTTCCGACCGCGCGGTTTCCTCCACCTCGCGCGCGAGTTCACGTGGCAGGGAGATAGTCTTTTTCACCGTCGCTTTCACAGCATTATCATAGCGCAGACGCACCGTTGATTCCTCTCGCGCTGCGCGGCGACTCGATCTGACCCCTCACTAGGGCGAGGTGCCGACTGCCCGCTGCCGCCATTCGTTTAGTGTCGCGGCGAGCTTGTCGACGGACATCCCATAGTTGTCAGCCATTGCGCCTTCGTAGCCAACGATCCTCGAATTGAACTTCCGCAAAGACTCATGCCCCCGATATAACTTCGAACAATTAAAAACCACTACCTTCTGCCCCATAACCCGTAGAAGCCGGCCGACTTCAAATGAATCGACCTCGTACCAACGATAAGAGTGCCGTCGGAAGAGCGAACAAACTGTGAACCCAGCCGAGTCGAGCTTCAAGGAGCCGCTCCCGGGCAAAAAAGACAAGCACGCAACAACAACTCCGACTCCGAAGAAAAGAATTTCCGCCCAACCAGCGACGAAGGTCATCTTTGCCAAACTGGCCTGGTGAGCCTTATGCCCCTGTCCAACCAGGTATACACCTTCAGCTATGAACAGAAGGCATCCGACCAAGAGCCCCACGTACCTGACTCGGTTCGGCTTGAGTATGAGCTCCATACTACGCGCCCGCTTCGATGCCCCAGCTCATTGCGTTACGTAAAATAGCCTCGAATTCGCGAGTTTCCCATGACCCTCGGAACGTTTTCGGTGTGGTGCCCGAGGCTTCCACGCTTGCATCCACGAACGGCTGCACGTTGCTCATCGGCGAATGACAATGGCCGAGTGCGATGTAGGTCACGCCTCCTTTGCCGATTTCGCGCGTGTATCCGAGCACGCGGGTTTTGCCGTCGGGCAGCACCGAGGTATCGCGTTCGTAAACGAAGCCGAATCCTTGTGGCGATGGATCCTTCGCCAACTCCGTTGTCAGCAGGATTTGGCATCGCGCAGGGTCTAGCACCTCGATGAGATAGAGTTCGTCCATCACTTCAAACGAAGATGGCAGTCCCGCAGTTAGCGGATTCGCGGCATCGACGACCTCGACGCGAAATTTCCGCACCGGCGGATGATTCAGAAAGAACGCGCCTAGCGTCGCATGATAGTTGCCCTTGACCATTTTACGGATGTAGCGATTCTCACCGACGGGTACCGCCTTGCCGCCGCCGGTGCCATGCAGCGCGAGCCATCGACCACCTGCTTCAAGCCAGTCGCGCATGAAATCGTTCTGCTCGTCGTTGGGATACGGCCCGGCGACATAGGTGATGAGAAAATTGCTGCCCGGCAGCCACTTCGCGACGTCGGAGTAGTCGTTGGCCGTGGTCGTCAGCAGTTGCGTGTTCTCCTGCAGCATGCCGAGCAGGCGCAGCCGCACATAATCCATGTCGTGGCCGGCGAACGACCCGGGCGGATAGCCTCCCGCGATGAGATGCACGCGAATCGGCTTGGCGCGGCTCATATCAGTCCTCTTTCACCTCGACGAAATTGGGCTTGCGCTTTTCGATGAAGGCTTTCACCGCTTCCTTCTGATGCGGATGGCGGAATGACATCATCTCATACGCAAGCGAGGCATCGAGGATGAGATTGGATTGCTGCTTGAGCCACTTGTTGACTGAGAGCTTACTCCATCTGATAGCCCAGGTCGGGCCATCGGCGAGTTCCTGCGCGAGCTCGCGCGCTTTCGGCATCACCATCTCGGGTGCGAGCGCATAATTCACCATGCCGATGCGGCCGGCTTCGGCGCCATTGATGAAATTCCCCCGCATCAGGAATTCTTTCGCGCGCGACGGCCCGATCAGCAGCGGCCAAATGACCGCGCCGCCGTCGCCCGCGACGATTCCCACCTTGACGTGGGTATCGGCGAAGCGCGCTTTTTCGGAAACCACCGTGATGTCACATAGCAGGGCCAGCGTCGCGCCGAGGCCGATCGCGTCGCCGTTGATCGCGCCGATGATCGGCTGCTCGACATCGAGCATGTTGTCGACCAGGCGGCGTCCATTGGAGGCCGCGATCGGACCGCGTCCGCGGCCCTTGCCCTTTTTGGCGGTCGATGCAGTCAGCGTCCCGGCCGCCATCCCTTTCACATCGCCACCGGCGCAAAATGCACGTCCCGCACCGGTCAAAATGATCGCGTTGACATCCTGATCGGCGCGCACATCGATCCAGATTTGCTCGAGCTCATGATGCACGGCATTGTTAACCGCGTTGAGCGAGTCGGGCCGGTTGATGGTGATGGTGGCAACGCGATCGGCAACATCCACTTTGAGGAATTCGTATTCGCTGTAGTCGATAGACATGGTGATGACCTCCTGTGCCTATCGACTTCTATACAACTTGCGAATGCGATCTGCCTAACTCGCCGCGCTGACCATCGAGGTCTAGAGAAACGGATTCATGACGCGCTGGCCGAACGCGAGCGCGCCGTGCATGCGCGCGGGAACCGCAACATTGAGATACGAATGACCGAGCATCGCCTTGATATCCTGATAGCGCCGTTGCAGCGGATGATCGAAGAAGATGGCCTTGCCGCTGCTCGCCTCGAACAGCCGATCGACGGCGCGGGCGGCCAGCTGCGCAGAGCGGCATGCGTTGTAGCGCATGGCGGCGCGGCGCTGAAACGAAACCGGGCGATCGGCGCGGGCCGCCTCCATCAACTCCTCGAAGTCGTGGCGCATCGCGAGGAAGCCGCCCTCGATGGCATAGGTGCATTCGGACAGCAGGCTCTGGCAATCGGGGTCCTCGGCGATGAGGCCACCGAGGCCAGCCTTGCGGGTTCGACTAGCATCGATCCAGAGATCGAGAAAGCCGCGCGAGGCGCCCAGCACCGAGGCTGTCAGCGCATTGTTGAACACAATGGCGAATGGAAGCCGGTACAATGGCGAAGGATTGGCGATCCATCCTGGGAGGTCGCGCCCCATCGCATAGTCCCAATGCGACTGGCTGTGGTGTTCGGGCACGAACGCATCGTCGACGACAATATCCTTGCTCCCCGTTCCGCTCAGCCCCGCGACGTGCCAGTTGTCGTCGATTTTGTAGTCGCGTCGTGGAAGCATAAACGATCGCGAATCGGGCACCTGCGCGCCCTCGATTTCGACCGCGCCCGCGATGCCTCCGAGGTTCACCCACTGGCAGTGGTCGCATCCGGTCGAGAACGACCAGCGCCCGCTCAACCGATATCCGCCGCTGACCTTCTGCGCCTTGCCGGTTGGCGCGTACGACGAGGAGTGCATGACGCTGCCGTCGGCGCCCCAAACCTCCTGCTGCGTCTCGAGCGGAAACAGCGCGAGCTGCCATGGATGCACCCCGATAATTCCCGTCACCCAACCATGCGAGCCGTCGGCGCGCGCCACTTCGGCGACCGCCTCGAAGAAGTCGGCGGGATTGCACTCGCCGCCGCCCCATCGCGAGGGCTGCAGTCCGCGCGGGATGCCCGCCTCGAGGAGCGCCTTCCAGCTCGCGTCGGGCAAGCGCCGCAAGCGCGTCGCCTCATCCGAGGCGTCGCGGATTAGCGGTGCGAGCGCGATCGCTTTCTCGATGATCGATTTGCTCGTCGAGCCATTTTCTGCCGTGCGTGATGCGCCACCGGCAGTTTCGTTGCGATCCATTGTTTGTACCCCATTCGTAGTGCGCGCGATTCATTCGCGATAGCGTGGCGTTAGCGCATTGCGGTTCGGCGATGGCCCCAGATACTGGGGGCATGATGCTTCTGCACGTGCCAGGTGGCGTCATCGACCTCGCGCCCGCCCCATCCATACTCGATTTCGAAGCCCGACGGCGTGCGCATATAAAATGACAACATGTGATCGTTGGTATGGCGCCCGAGGCTCGACGTGATCTCGATGCCGCTATCCTGCACCAGGTACATGGTCGCGCCGACGTCGTCGATCGAACGCAGTTGCAACATGAAATGATGCAGGCGCTTGGGCGCGGGAACCGGAACCAGCGCGAGCGTGTGATGCCGCGCGTTACAATGCAGGAAAACCATCGTGACCTTCATCGGGCCGAGCTTCATGTCGATGGTGTCGCTGATGCGGAAGCCGAGCCCCTCGCAATAGAAGCGCAGACTCTTCTCAATGTCCGGCGCCGCGACCACCATGTGCCCGAGGCCCTGCTCGCCGGTGACGAAACCTCCGATCGCGCGTGGCGAATGGAAAGGCTTTTCGAACTGCATCGAGGGACCGCAAAAGACCTCGCATCCGATGCCGTTGGGATCGGTGAAGCGAATCATCTCGGTAACCCGCCGCGCCGCCGCTTCCTCCGCCGATGCGGCTTTGGTCTCGACGCCGATGGCGCGCATCTTTTCCGCCACCTCGCGCAGACCGGCCGCATCCGCGACTTCCCATCCCGCATATGCGAGGTCGTCGGCATCATCCTGATGAAGCGCGAAGCGATAGACGTTTTCGTCCATCCGCAACAGCAGACGCCCGTCATCGGCGATGCCGCTGCTCTGCAGCCCGAGGATTTGGGTGGCGAATTTCTCCCACGCGTCGACATTCTTCACCCCGAGTCCGAGATAGCCGAGGCTCGTTATTCCGCTCATCGCTCAATTCTCCTGTCGAATCGTAAATCGCGCTTCCGATGCTGATTTACTAACGCGATGCGACTCGCGCTGCCAAACCCGCGCGCAAGAAAAACCGCGGCAGGCTTTACCAGAGGATGAGGAAAGGTGGCCCTGAATGGAAATGGCTCACCACTCTCAGGTAGGATTTGAACCTATGAAGCTGCGCCAGGCCGCTGCGCTCCTGTTGGTAGCTTGCGTCTCCTTCCAAGCCTGCTCCGAGACAGGTGGAAACCCCGGGTGGTATCGAATGTTACCGCCAATCACGGATAGCAAGCCGAATACCGCAGCACCAGTTCCTCGGTGGCTCGTTACTCCTAAGCCATAAGCCATATGCCACCGAGGCAGAGTGCAAGGCAGATCTGCCGATACGCCAGAAAAAGGCCCTGACCGAACCGCATGATGCCCCTTTTCTCTTATGGCCCGGAGTACCAGGAACAGTAAGTTTATTGGCGGAACAACAAAATGCTGCTCAATGTGCGTACTTAGACCATCCGCAGTTCCAAACGGTCATAGTAGTCGACCGGCAATCAGCAGAAAGGGATCCAAACGGTATTGGGCAAGCCAAGCCGTAACCAATCCGGCTCACTCCCAGGCATCAGGGCCTCTGCGGCCCGCATCTGGTCCTCTTTCTCGCCACGATTCCTTGATCCTGCGCCTACGGCTGAAATGCCACTGGTCCTACCTTGGTGCCTTGGTGTTTTCTCTGGGCTCTTTCCGCTCTTCCATCCCCATTACGGTAATGCGCGACGATCACAGGTCGCGGCCGCCCGCGGCGTGGTCGCCGAAGCCGCGGATGCCCATTCCGCCCTCGCATATGATTACACCGCCGGTCGCGGTCGAGGAATTTTCCGCCGATGCCAGCAGCACATACGAGCCGGTGTAGTCACCCGGCTGCGGCAGCTTGCCCAGTGGCAGACCGCGCTCAACCATTTCCTTCAGCGGCAGGGCCGCGATGGAGCGCTCGGCCATTTCGAGCGATCGAGGGCCGCGCAGGTCGGTCGGAATCGCGCCCGGCGCGACCCCATTGACGCGAATCTTCGGCGCGAGTTCATACGCAAGCTGGCGAATCAGTCCGACCACCGCATGCTTCGAGGCGGTGTACAAAGGACCGCCGCCGCACGGATAGAAACCCGCGTTCGACACCGTATAGATGATACTTCCGCGCGTCTTCGCGAGTTCGCGGTACGCCGCCTTCGCGCCGAGCAAGTAACCCTTCACGTTGATGGCGAATAATTCGTCGAAGGCCGCGCCGATGCGATCCTCGGGCAGGTCGACCAGCGACAGGTTGAAATCCCAGATGCCCGCGTTGCCGACGAAAATATCGAGCTGCCCGAAGCGCTTGACGGCGTCGGCGACCGCGCGCTGATTGTCCGCGAGAATCGTTACATCACCGATGGTCGCCGCGACCGTGGGGCCGAGGCTCTTCGCGAGTTCCTCGCTGCGGTCGCGCGAGCGATCGAGAATCGCGACCCGCGCGCCTTCGTCGAGGAAGCGCTCGACGATCGCGCGTCCGAGTCCCGATGCGCCGCCAGTGACCAGCGCAACTTTTCCTTCGAGCCATCCCATGGCGGACTCCTAATCGACTTCGATGAAAACTTCGCCGCCTTCGATTCGCACCTGATACGTTTTCAGTGCAATGGTCGCGGGCGGCGTCAGCACGCGTCCGGTGCGCAGGCAAAAACGCGCCTCGTGCAGCGCGCACACCACCTCATCGCCCTCGAGGTATCCCTCGGCGAGCGAGAATTTCGCGTGAGTGCAGGTGTCATCGGTCGCGAAAAACTCGTTGCCGACGTGAAATATCGCGATCGGAATCTGACCCTTGATCTGCAACGCGGACCCGTCCGCGATTTCATCGGTGCGGCAGACTTTCTTCCACGGCATCGCGTGATACCCCTAAAAGAAGAAACTCAAGTTGCGCGCCATCAGCACCGCCTGATCGAGGATGATAGTGCGGCTCGCGAGCATGAAACCGGCCGCGTTGTCCGCGCGGCGCAGTACGTCATGGCGCATCCCCACGAACATTTCGACCTCGCGCTCCAGCCGCGACCGATAGACCATGAAGTAGCAATCGACCTCATACTCACCGTTGCCGCGTGGTCGAATCACCACATTGCTGACCATGTGCCGTGTGCGCGACGGGGGATCTTCGGCCCACGCCATGCCGGTGTTGAGCCTGCGAATGCGCTGCGCGATCGAATGCTTGTCCTCATCGAAGAAAGCCGCCTCATCGGCTCCGGAAAATTCTTTGCTCGCTTCCCGCTTGAGGCGGTTGTAGCGCGTCGGCATGAAGTAGCGGAGGTCGTCAGTCAGTAGGGCGTACCATTCCTCGAAGTGATGCTCATCGAGGACCCGCGATTCGTGGTAGAGGAACTGCTCGATTTCCTGCTGCAACTGCGGAGTCACGCGCTCGAGCGGGGATGCTTTCAATTCCGATTGATTGATGGGCGCGGCGCTCATGCGGGCACCTCGGTCGAGATCATTTCGGCCCAATGCCGATAAAAACCGCGCGCGGCCTCTTCGCCATAGACGTTGTTGATCTTGCCAGGGAACCGCGGGTCATCCGCGCGATCGTGACCGAGGCCCATCGCCAGGTTCAGCTTCTGCTGGCGGGCTTTATAGCCGCGCAAAACCTTCTGGATCTCGAGCCAGTTCTCGCCGTCGTCCTGCTCGAAAATTCCGCCCGCGCTGAACGTGCGCAACACGCCCAGGCGCACCGCGTTTTTAACTTCGGCAGGCGCGTCGCGATCGACCAAGGCCCACGCCCATACCTCGATTTCGCCCGGGCCGCGCGGATGCCATACGCGCAGCGTCTGGATTTGCGGCAAAAACGAGAAGGTCGGGAACACTGTCATGTGCCCGCCGTAAATCTGCGAGCCGCGCGGTTCGCCGAGACGTTCGATCGCGCGCTGTTTATGCGGCCCCTGGTACCATCCGGAAGCGATCGGGCCGTTGATGTTTCCCACTGAGCCGGCGCCGGGATCGGTGAAGAATCCGGTGCCGTGACCATTGCTCGAACTGAACTGCTTGCCAGTCGTCGGCAGCCGACCCATCGCGTCATCGACGCCTTCGGGCAGTTGCGCGATCAGCGCCGAGATGTGGCTGAAGTCGGCATGATACATGTCGGAGCAGAACTGCTCCGCCGCAAACTTCCAGTTGCATTGCAGGACCCATCGATGCATCCCGCCGATGACCTCGGTGCCGGCGGCGGTGCGATCGAAGTAGCCGTCGAAGTAGAAGCGCATGTCGCCGAGGTAGTCGAGAAAGCCGGGTGCGCTTTCATTCCAGGTCCCGAAGACCAGCCCGTGATGGCTCTCGATGCGAGGGACCTGTAGCGGACCCCATTGGCTCTTCTCGATTTCGTCGCGATAGCCGTCAGATTCATGCGGAACCGAAACCAGGTTGCCCCCGAGGTCGTAGCCCCAGCCATGATAGGAGCAGGTGAAGGCGCGCGCGTTGCCGCAATCGGCGCGGCAGATGCGCATCCCGCGATGGCGGCACTGATTCAGGAAGGCGCGAAGCGAGCCGTCCTTCTGCCGCACCACCAGCACCGGATCTTCCGCCATATAGGTGGAAAAGAAATCTCCTGGTTTCTGAAGCTGGCTCTCGTGGCAGAGATAGAGCCAGGAGCGCGCAAAGACGCGCTCCAGTTCAAGCTCGTAAATTTCGCGGTCGCAGTAGATCCGCGGATCGAGGCGGCCGCTTTTCTCGTCGACCAGGGCGCGCAGGCTTTCGGCCCTTCGCGCATGGCCATTCGCGCTGATGTCAGTCTTCATCGTGCGGCTCCATCGAGCGATCCAATGCTGGACTGTACTAACGCGATACGACGCGCGCTGGCAAACCTCGGCGCCGTTACGGAGTGGCGGAGGCGTCGGGCTCCATTTTGACGAAGTAGCCGGCGACTACCCACTCGCCATTGGGGCGGGGGATTACGAACACGGATTCGATAACCGGCTTACCGTTCTCATACTGCGTCGCATAGCGGAACAGCATGCGGTTGGGATTGCGGCCAGGATTCAGCTCTTCAGATTCCAACTTTCGCGAAATGGTCAATCCTCGCCGCGCACGCAGCGTCTTTTGATTTTCAACCCATTGTTCCTTCGGGATGATGAACGTGGACTGCTCCCATGCCTTCGGGTAATGCCCCGCGTCTACCATATTCAGCCAGGCGGAAACCGCCGCGAGCGCTTTCTCGCGCTGCTCAGGTGAGATTCCCGGAGCGTTGATTAATATCGATGGCGCCCCCGCTGCCTGAGTGCCGGTCGCGGTCAACGGCGGCGCCGAGGCGGGCGCGGATTGGGCGACCGTCTGGGGCTGAGCCGCGGGCGCCTCGACGCGATGGCGACTTTCGTGGGTCACCCGCTCGAAAAATATTCGGGTCAAAACGAAAGCGGCGATCACGCCAACGATCACCAAGGGACGCCTGCGCCGACGCGGTTCGTCGCGCTCGCGGTCGTGCCGCGCCCTGCGTTCCTCGCGAGATTCACGCTCCTCGCGGTCGCGCCGCGCCCTGCGTTCTTCCCGAGATTCGCGCTCCTCGCGATCGCGCCGCGCCCTGCGCTCTTCGCGAGATTCGCGCTCCGCGCGTCGCGCTTGGGTCGGCTCCTCGGTGGTCTGGCGCGCGACTCCATGGAGCGTCGGTCGGGCGGGCTCATCACGATGAGGCGCGACGAGTTGGTCCTCATCGGACCAGATCACGCGATGGACCCGGTATGTTCCCGTGAGCCCTTTCAGTTCGACGTCGTAACCCTCATCGAACTGAATATCGCCAGCGCTATCGGTCACCGCCTTGAACACCGACGACACGAGGATCTCGCCGGCGCGGGCCTTGGCCGCGATTCGCGCCGCCATGATCACGCTCTTGCCGAAGAAGTCGCCGCCCTCGGAAATCGCCTCGCCCATGTGAAGCCCGATCCGCACTCGAATCGGCTGAGTCGGATGAAGCCGCGAATACTCCGCGATCGCGCGCTGGATGCCGATGGCGCAAAGAAGCGCGCGCCGGGCGCTGGAAAACGCGACCATGAAGCCGTCGCCCATCGACTTCACCTCGAAGCCTTTTTGCTCCGCGACCTGGCGGCGCACCAGATCGTTGTGCTCGCGCAGCACCTCCTGCGCGCGCAGATCGCCGAGCTGCTCGGTCATCACGGTGGAGTTTTCGATATCGGAAAAAAGGATGCTGACGGTTCCGTCGGGCGCGGCGTGCGCCTGCAGGTTGGGCCGCTCCATCACCACCGATGCCGCGACATCGTCGATCGTAGTGGCCGCGGGCGTCATGATCGCCTCGAGCCGGGTCCGCACCGCGGCCGCATCGCGCGGACGCTGGTCGGGATTTTTCGCGAGCAGCGCCAAGACGAGCGCGTCCAGTTCGGGCGGGATTCCCACGACCTTTTTGGAGGGAGTTTCCGGCTGCGCATTGACATGTTGCGCGATGACGGCGATCAGATCGTCGCCATGAAACGGCGGCTGCCCGGTGACCAGCTCGTAGAGCATCGCGCCGAGCGAATAGAGATCGCTGCGCGCATCAAGCGGCTTGCCGAGCGCCTGCTCCGGCGGCAGGTAGGCCGCGGTGCCGACGATCATTCCAGCGGCGGTGAGACGCGTGCGATCGCTCGCGATGGCGAGGCCGAAATCGCCCAGCTTGGTGATGCCGTCGGCGGTCAGCCACACGTTGGCCGGCTTCAGATCGCGATGAATGATCCCGCGCGAATGCGCATAGTCGAGCGCGCGGCAAACATCGCACGCGATGCGCATCGCATCGGCGGGTGCGAGGCGATGATTTTCCGAGCGCCGGAGCAAATCGTCCACCGAGCCGCCCGCCATGAACTGGCTCACGATGTAAGGCTGGCCGCGCTCTTCGCCGACATCGTAAATGCTGACGATATACGGGTTGTCGCCGAGCTGGCCCATCGCGCGCGCCTCGCGACTGATGCGCTCGCGTCCCGCCGCGTCGAGGCCGAGGGTCTTGATCAGCGCGAAAGCGACATCGCGATCGATCTTGTTGTCGTGCGCGAGGAAAACCGTCTTGCTGCTGCCTTCGCCGAGCAGCCGAACCACCTTGTATCGGCCGCCGACGAAGGACTCGGGTCGCGCGGCATTTAGCAGAGTTGCTTGCGCGGCTGCGCCTGGAAGCGTCGATCCGAGGGTACTCAGCGCCGCGCCGCATGCGCCGCAGAATTTCACATTGGGCGAGTTACGTGCGCCACATGCAGGGCAATTGAGCGGCAGCGGCTTGCCGCATTCGGCGCAGAAGTTCCGCCCCGGTTCGTTATCGTGATTGCATGATGAGCATTGCATGCCCGGCCCCGCTGCCGCGTAAACATAGCGATTAGCGTGGAGAAAGGCAGCAGGCGCAACGCGACCGGCAGACTAGCTCGTGCGAGGCTTGAACTTCGCGAGCGTGACCTCCTCGGTCACATCCTCGAACACGATCTCGACCGGCATTTGCGCGCGGATAGCATCGTTGCTGATGCCGACCAGGTTAGTGAGCAGGCGCGGACCCTCCTCGAGCTCGACCTCGGCGACGTTGTAGGGAACCTCGGCCTCGAAGCCGCGGAAGTATGATTGATGGAACACGACCCATGAGCTCACGCGGCCGCGCCCGCTCAGTCGCGTCCAGGTGAATTTGCGCGACCAGCACGCAGGACAAAGCGGCGACGGCGGATACCATATGGTTGCGCATTCGTCGCACTTCTGCAGTTTCAATTCGCGATTGCGCAGGCCGTCCCAGTAGGGCTGGTTGAGCGACGAAATCGCGGGCAGCGGCTTCTGGTATTGGGTTTGCGGCATCGGCCCTCTCGCTAGCGGTGATAAATCAGCGAATCGCCGTACGCGTTGGCCCATTGGATGATCTGCGCGTCGAGGACCTGGCGGGGGCCGCATTCGCCGCGCAACTGCCGCACGATCTCGACCTGATGGTTCCACGCCATCACGTGCGATTCTGAAAGCAATCCACCGTTGGTGTTCATCGGCAGCTCGCCGCCGACTTCGATTCTGCCACCCTGGGTGAACGCCGGCGCCTCGCCCGGCTTGCAGAAGCCCCATCGCTCGAGCGCAATCCATGGGAGGATCGAAAAGGCGTCGTAGGTGAAGAGCGCATCGACATCGGATGGCGTGATTCCCGCCATTTTGTAGACCGGCTGAAGAAGTTCCGCCTGGTACTCGAAGACTGACTGCTGCGCGATGCCGAGGCCCGGGTACGCCCAGATGAATTCCTCGCGGCTGCCGGGGAGCGCCTGCATTCCGCTGATGTAGACGGGACGCTTCTTGCAATCGCGCGCACGCTCGGCGGTCGTGACGATCACGCAGGCGGCGCCATCGTTGATAAGGCAATAATCGAGCAGATGCAGCGGCTCGCAGACGAAACGCGAGCGCTGATGCTCCTCGACGTCGAATGGCTCCCGCATGATCGCGAGCGGATTCATCGAGGCATGTTTGCGAAAGGCAATCGGCACCGCGGCGAGCGCGCGGCTGTCGGTGCCGTAGCGCTCGAAATAGCGTCGCGCCACCATTGCGGCGCCCGCGCCGGGTGAGGTCATGCCGAACGCCGGATCTTCGCCGTGGCCGCCACCGGCCTCGCGACTGCCTTCACGATCGCCACCGCCTCCCATTACGGGACGGCGCATCCCCGAAAAGCTGACCGACGCGAGACACGCGACGACATCGGCGAGCCCGGCGTTGACGAGCATCGCGGCCCATTGGATGCAACTCGCGGTGAAGCGGCCATGCGCCCAGGTCTGGTTGTAGGCGCGAAGGTTGAGGCCGAGCACTTGCGCCAGGGTGTCGCCGTCGGCGCCAATGGGCGAGCCGAAACTCACGATGAGGCCGTCGAGATCCTTGCGCGCGAGCCCCGCGTCGTCGAGCGCATTTGCGATCGCAACTGACGCGAGATCGATCGGACTGCGCATCAGGCGGCGGCCGTAGGGCGACTCGCCGACGCCGACGATCGCGGAGTGATCTTTCAGATCGAAGTTGGCCATAGCTAGAAAGTCGGCAGATGCTGGATGTCCTTATATTTGTAGTAGCCGGGGCCGACGCCGTACTCCATGATGCCGTAACCGACATCGTTGCCCGAGCGCCACTCGATAAGATGATCACTCAGCGTGCTGGCCTCGGCGAGGACCGCCGGATCGCTGAGGTCCCAGACTTCGTGCTCCGCGTGATATTCGCCCTTGTTGTCGCCGTGATACCAGCCGCGATAACCGCCGTAGCCGCCGCCCTTGAGATGCCATCGCGGCGGGTGCGTGACGAAGGAAACCTCGCGCGTTTCGCCATTCCTGAAGTGCAGCGCGAGGTCGCCGCCCTTGAGCGTCTGCACCGGACCTGAGCCATCCCAGCGAAAATCCTGCTCGGCCTTTTCCAGCGCCCAGCCGGGATCGGTTCCGCCGCCGAAGGGCGCGACTTTTTCGCCGCTGAAATAGCTGTACTTGCCGGGCGCGCGCTCGACGAACCGCCAATGGAATGCATAGCCGGGAAATTGCGCGACCGACCAACTGAACAGAAACGGCGCGAAGGTGGTGCGCTTCGAGTCCGACTGGTCGGTGCGCAGCGGGCGGCGCGTGCCCCACGAGCGATCGCGATGCGCCCACCACGCATCATCGGTGAGCGTGATGGTTTTTCCGCCAAATTGTAGCGTGCCGCGCGCGCGCCCGACCTGATCGAAACGCGAAATGTCCTGCACCACTTTGCCGCCGCTCTCGCGGAGATCGTGTTCCTCTTCGTGCGGGTTCATCGCGGCGCTCCATTCGATGTCGAGGCGCAGCGTCGAGGGGTTGTCCTCGAGCCTGATGCGAAAGCGGCGCAATCCTTCCAGCGTCTCCACCGAGAGCGGGCCGATTTTCACCTCGTCGAGGCGGGGGCGCAGGGTCCGCGAGGCGCGGAAATTGTACTGTTTTCCTTCATGCCAGACGGTAGCAAATCCATCCTGAACGTTTTTATTGGGATATTGCCCGACCCCGAAGCCGAGAATCGTGTTTTTGTCGCGGACATTGTAAATGCTGGCATAGATGCGCTCGGTCCACTCCGGGTTAGTCGTATGCACCTGGTCCATCGTCGCGGGCAGTTGATGGCACATGAGTTCGTCCCACGCAGTCAGCATTTCCGGTTACCTCAAAACCCCAGCGCCTTCGCGGCCATGTCGAGAACCACCGGCACCGAGTAAGTCGTACGCGCGAGGCGCAGATCCCTGTTGCGTCGCTCCGCGAAGAGTCCCGACGCGCTCAGCCAAAACGCCGTGCTGCGCATCATGTAGAGGATTTCGTAGTAACGGCAAACTTCAAGATCGACCGTGAGGCCGGTGAGCTGCCGATAGTACTCGAGAAAAAATTCCCGTTCGACCACGCACGAAAGCAGCGGCGAGCCCTCGCGATTGAGATCCGACAAAACGTAGGCCACGTCATACATCGGGTCGCCGATCACCTGCAACTCCCAGTCAATGACTGCGGCGATCGCATCATCATTAATAATCAAATTCCCCGTCCGATAGGCGCCGTGCACGAACGCGAGGCGTTTGGCCTCCGGCGCGTTGGCCTTGAGCCACATCAGCAATTCGGTGAGGACCGGTTCGGGTTTGCGAATCGATTGATCAATCAGCGCTTCCCACTTGGCGATCTCGCGCAGCACGAAATCCTTGCCGGGACCGGGTACGCCGATGAAGTCGAGGCCCGCGGCACGCCAATCGAGGTTGTGCAAAGACGCGAGCGCCTCGACAAAGCTGCGCGGCAACTTTCCGCGCCGGGCAGCCTCGGCATAGAACTGCTTTCCTGCGCGCGACCATGGATTCGGCACTTCACCTTCCACTTTTTCCATGACGAAGAACGGGCCGCCGAGTAGCGTAGGATCTTCTTCGTACCAATAGGCTTTGGGCGTCGGCGCCGGCGTCGCTTCGAGCGCCTTGATGACGCGAAACTGCTCCTGCAGGCTCGACAATTCGCGCAACAGTCCTGCACCCGGATCCTTGCGCAGGCAGAATCCTTGCCGCATCGTGCGACCGTCCTCGGTCCAGTTCGCGTAAAAGATGTGGATTTCGTGGGACCATCCGCCGGCGGTATGAACGAAGTCCGAGAGCGTGAGATTGGTCGCGCGCGGCAATTTCGATTGCAGGTAGCTCGCGATCTTTTCCTGAATTGTGCGCTGGTCGCTCACCGCTCAAGCCTCAGCTTTGCCCGCGACCTTGAGGTCCTGAGCGAGGAGCTGTCGCAGCGTTTCGCGGATTCGACGATTGGCGGCGGTGAAGGTCTCCTCGCCGAGGCGACTGCGCTCGGCATATAGATGTTCGATCAGTTCGCACAATCCCGCTTCATTGAGATGATCGCCGCGGAGGAGTTCATGCATTTGAGGCAGCCGCGAGAGATCCCCGAGCAATTCGAGCATCGCCGCATTTTTTTCTTGATCGAGGTCGCTACGTTCCTCAATCTGGCGCGCCACGAACTCCAGAATAACGGCCGCCATGTAGGCCTGCCCTTTCGGATAGGGCTCCGCGATCGCGGGAGCGATCACCTCGCGCAGCGAAGTAACGATTTCGTGGATGATTTGTTTGGCTGGAATCATGGGAGTGAACGCATCTGCTTGCTCGAATAGACCGCTGGATGCATCGATGTCAATGTCGCCCGCATCCGCATGAGCGTGCGGTTGCGTTTTTCTCGTGAACCATGTTACGCGCCATTCTGACGAGCAGATTGCAAACCTATAACGAAAGGCTGATCGCGGATTGTCTCACCACGACGCACGAAAATGTGACCCGAACGACTTTCAGAGTGTCTCCAGATGGCTCATCACCGGGCTTGTTATCTTGACCGCAACGGGCGTAAGTAACCGCACAGGAGCGGACGCGCAGACGACGAATGCGGCGGTGACTGGGACACAAAAAATTTCACCTGAGGCACGCACTACCGCGACGGCGCTGTTCGGTGATCGATGCGCGGTTTGTCATGGGGCCGATGGAGACGGCAAGGGACCGGGAGCATCCAACTTGAATCCGAAGCCGGTGGATTTTCGCAATCGCAAATGGCAACGCTCGGTGAGCGATGAAAAAATCGCCAAAGCGATCGTTTATGGCGGGCCGGCGGTCGGTCTAAGTGCCTCGATGGCCGCGAACCCGGACCTCGAATCGCAACCCAGCGTGGTCGCCGCGTTGGTCGAACACATCCGAGGCCTGGCGAGTAAGCCAAAACCATGACCATCCGAGGGTCGGAATAGGTAATGAAGCGTCGAGAGTTTCTTAAAACCGGAGCAATGGTGGTGGTCGGCACCGCGGTGGCGGCGTCCGGCATCGTAGCGGAAGCGAGTGCCGCGGCAGAAGCGACACCGAAATTCTCCACCCTGAGTCCTGCTGACGGGCAAACGCTACTGCAGGTCGCGCGACAAATTTTTCCGCATCGCAAGCTGGGCGATGCGCCTTACTGGACGGTGGTCAGCCAACTCGACACAGCCGCGCAAGCTGATCCTTCGGTTGCGAAAATTCTCGCAGACGGCGTCGCGCAGTTGGATAGCTCTCAAGGTTCGAAGTTCGTCGACCTAAGTGACAAGCAGAAAGTCGATGCCCTCAAGTCGATAGAGACCTCGCCATTCTTTCAGAAGGTCCGTGGCGTCGAGCTGCAAACACTTTATAGCGACCCAGCCGTTTTCAAGGCGATGGGATATCAGGGAGCCTCCTATTCAATGGGTGGCTACTTGCATCATGGCTTCAACGATCTCGCATGGTTGCCCGACCCTCCACAGTTGGCGAGCCCGAAGCCGGCCCGGGTATCGTGATGGCCAAGCATGAACTAAACGACGACTCAGTGATCGTTGTAATAGGATCGGGGGCCGGCGGAGGCACCCTCGCCAACGAGCTGTGCCAGAAGGGCTTCAAAGTGGTACTGCTCGAAGCCGGACAGCATCAATCGTCCGCCACCTTTCACAATGATGAGTGGTTTGCCTTCAACCAGCTGGCCTGGCTCGACAAGCGCACCACCTCGGGCAATTGGCGCGTGGCGAAGGACTTCCCGAATCTGCCGGCCTGGATTTGTAAGACTGTCGGTGGCACCACCACTCATTGGGCTGGGGCGTCATTGCGCTTGCAGGAACATGAGTTCCAGGCCAGGACCCACTACTCGGGAATCGCTGGAGCGAACCTTCTCGATTGGCCACTGACCCTGGCGGAGCTTGAGCCTTACTATGCCAAGGCCGAGACCAGGATGGGAGTCACTCGCACCAATGACATCCCTGGGCTTCCGGGTAATAACAATTTCAAGGTGATGTACAATGGCGCGACACGGGTTGGCTATAAGACCGTGCACACCGGCAGGATGGCGATTAACAGTCAGCCTCGTGACGGCCGGTCGAGCTGCTGGCAGCTGGGGTTCTGCTTCCAGGGATGTAAGTCCGGCGCTAAGTGGTCAACCCTCTACACTGAGATCCCGAAAGCTGAGGCAACCGGAAAGCTCGACCTGCGGCCTGAGTCGATGGTCATGCAAATCCAGCATGACGCGAATGGCAAGGCGACCGGGGTGTTGTATGCCGACAAAGACGGGCAGCATCAATTGCAGAAGGCCAGAGTAGTATGCGTCGCGGGAAACTCGATCGAGACGCCGCGGCTACTATTAAACTCAGCGTCATCAACCTTTCCTAATGGATTGGCCAATTCGTCGGGACAGGTCGGAAAGAATTATATGCGCCATACGACTGGATCGGTGTTCGGCGTCTTCAAGAAGCCGGTGCACTTCTATCGCGGTACAGTTATGGCAGGGATCATCCAGGATGAGGCGGTGCTTGACCCCAAACGAGGCTTTACCGGTGGCTTCGAAATGGAAACTATTTCCCTGGGATTGCCCTTCACCGCGGCATTCCTGAACCCGGGCGCCTGGGGTGCCGACTACACGAATGTCCTGGAGCAGTATCCTAACATGGCGGCGATGTGGATCGTGGGCGAAGACATGCCGCAGGAAAAAAATGCGGTAACGCTGCATCCAATCGAGAAGGACAAGTTCGGGCTGCCTATCCCCAACGTCCACTACGACGATCATGCGAACGATCTGGCGATGCGCACCTATGCGTTCAAGAAAGGCGCGGCGGTCTACGACGCAGTCGGAGCGACCAGAACCATCGAAGTTCCTCCTTATCCTTCGACGCACAACCTCGGCACTTGTCGTCAAAGTGAGAAGCCGACTAATGGTGTTTGTAACAAATGGGGCCAAACCCACGATCTCAAGAACCTGTTCATTTCAGATGGTAGCCAGTTCACCACCAGTGCGGCCGAAAATCCCACCCTCACTATCGTGACCCTTGCAATCCGACAGGCAGACTACATCGGCGAACAGTGCGGGAAGAAGGACCTCTGACGGCTAGCTGATGATACGCGCGAAGTCACAGCTCTTGTTTTGTATCCTTCTGTCGGTCGCCGTTGGATGGCTTCTGCAAGGTGTGGCCTTCGCGCATCGCTTTGGCGGGCCGAACGACCCTTGCGAACGGAAGATTGGAACCTCGCTGATCCATATCACTCTATATCAGCCGCAATTCGATCCCGATGCCGAATATTGCGATCAGATCCCGCGCGCCGGCAATACCGTGCTGGTAGTTGACGTCCTTGGTGACGACATGCGGCGGCTTCCGCTGGGTGTACAGATCCTCGCAAATCAAGACGGATCCTCGCAGCGTACCGTTCTAACCGTGCCACCCAGGATTTATCGCCGCGGCGTCGCGGATGCTCAGGTAGTGCTCGACGATGGTGAAACGTACGTCACGCGGATCTCATTGGGTGAAGGTGCAACTCAGCAGGTCCTTTCATTTCCACTTAGAGTCGCGGTCTGGTACCGGCCCCTGATAGTTCCCGCGCTGGTGGTTTTCGCGGTGCTCGCGCTGATAACGATTTCGATGGTTCGCTACTACCTGAATTCCACTCAAGATGAACCTTTATTGGAGTTAGTCGATACCAAATCATCAAGATCATCGAAGCCACTAACTCGGCCCGATCGCCGTGCATCCCGAACCAGTCTGCGCTCATCGGCGATGTTAATGATTCTGGTGAGTGGTTTGTTGGCGCTGGCCGCATGCAATAAGCAAACATCGCAATCCCCTCCGGCGCTGCCCGATGTTCAGGTGGTGGACGATCACGGTAATTCGGTTTCGCTCGCCTCACTCAAAGGAAAGGTAGTGCTGCTCGATTTTATCCACGTCGGTTGTCCGGGCGTGTGTTCCAACCTGGTCAATAAATTCGGCCAGGTAGCTGATAGTCTGGGACCAGATCTGGGCTCGAAAGTGGTGCTTCTCTCCGTCACGAACGATCCGCTCCATGACAATGCGGGCGAGTTACTCAAACTGGCACGCAGTAGCCAGGCTGATATGAAGGGGTGGCTTTTCGTGACCGGGAAGCCCGAAGAGATTGACCGCGTGATGAAGGCATTCGGTATCAACAATGCACGATTGCCCGATGGGTCTCCTGGTCACATCACACGAGTCTTTCTACTCGGCCCGGACGGCCATCAAAAACATGAGTATCAGGGAATGGTGATGGACTCAGCGGCCGTAGTGGCTCAGATAAGACAAACCCTTGACCACGCGAGTGCCTCGTAGACCCCGCGTCGATTACCTAGGGTTGTATGATTGGAATGTCAGTTGAATTGAGATGTCTTCAGATCGTCGCCTGGACGCAGGTCGAGGAGTAACGCATATGGCTCAACCACAAACGGTTCGAAAGCTATCGAACGAATTCGAGAGTGGCTCGTCGGCAACCGGACACGCGAGGAATCCAACCGATTGGGGCGTGGGCTGGAAATCGCTTTTTTGGGGCAGCGCGCTGGTCATGGCCGCGAACGTATTCCTATGGTTCTGGGACTACGAATTCGCATTTTCAGCTGGACTTAACTCGGCGAGCCGCGAGTTCACTCTTTATTACCGCACCTTGTTCTGGGGTGAACTGATTACTCTGGGCGTCTTCACCGGGATTTGGTACGGCTGGCTGATAAGAACCGGCCGTGAAATAGCCACCCAGCCATTTTCCCGCCCCGAGGAGGTTCGCCGAATCGCCGTGCTATGGAGCATCATCGGGGTTACCAGTCTATCGATCTATATCGAGGCGAGCTTCTGGCCGAACTGGGACGGCGCATGGCATCAGACCCTGGTTCGTGACACCGCCTTAACCCCGACTCATATCCCGATGTTCTACTTCTTCTTTCCACTGTCGGTGGTGTTAGCGCTGGGCGCCTACATTTACGGGAACTCGCGGATACCGGCGCTCTATAGCCGTGACAAGGGTTTTCCGTGGTCCTTTTTCCTTCTTATCAGCGCCGCGGTCCTCGAATGTATGGAAGTCGCGTTCAACGAGTGGGGACATAGCCTCTGGATTTCCGAGGAGTTCTTCGCGGTCCCCTTCCATTGGCCGTTCGTCGCTTACGGATGGCTCGCCAGTGGCATGTTTGCGGTGTGGGGCGAGACCATCCTGAGGCTGTATGAAATTGAGAATGCCGAGGAAAAGGAAAATACGCAGGCGCCGACACAAACTCATGCGGTCGCGGACTGACTTCCCTAGCTTACGAGGCGAATAGAAATGGCGGCAACACCTGCAACCCTGGCGGAAAGGCAGAAGCGGCTCGAGCTTCGCGCCTTGCTGCAGAAGAAATACAAGTGGATCGATCGCAAATGGGACCTGGTGTTCTGGATCACCGCCATTTTCATCGTCGGCGGCGCGGCGGATATCACCAAGCAGCTCTTCGCCGGTGACTGGGACTTCTGGACCGATTGGAAAGACCCACAATGGTGGCCGGTCATAACCGCTTTTGCTACCATCATCATCCCCTCGGCGCTGCAGTATATCCAATGGGCCGCCTGGCGCTTTCCTACCGGCGCAACCTACACGGCGGTATGCTTCTTCATGGCGGCATGGATTGGGCGCTATTTCCAATGGCATGTGGCCGAGAGCTATCCGCTCAACTTCGTGTGGCCGATTTCCACGGTATGCGCCGCGATAATTCTCGACTGGCTGCTTATGAAGACCAAGAGCTTCATACTGACGTCGCTGATAGGTGGCCCGATTTGGGCCTTCCTGGTGTGGGGATTTAACTACATTCCGCTCGCCCCGTTCTTGCAGCCTGCGCATTTCATGGGTCATGTTCTGACCGTCGCGGATGTGCAGGGCATCGTCTATATCCGGTCGCAGACGCCCGAGTACTTGCGTCATATCGAACGCGGCGCGCTGCGTAGCTTTCTGGGAGAGACGCAGTATGTTTCCCTGGTGTTCGGAGGAACCCTCGCGGTACTGGGTTACTGGATAGGCCAGTTCATCGGAAGATATCTCGCAGTGTGGCCGATACGGCGTTACATCAAGACCGTCTAAGGCTTATATCGATGCGCACCGGTAGGAAATTGATACGAGGTCGAATAGCTCGATCGGCGATAGCTATCATTTTAGGAATCGGCGCCACGGCTTCCGCAGCTTATGCTCATGGTGGAATGGCGGGGCCAGACGAACTAGGGCCGCCGCTTTTTACATCCGCGGCGCTGGCATTCGTCTGCTATTGGGTGGTGATTTTGTGGCCCTCGTCGAAGCGCGAAGGCTCAGATGACGTACCTCCAGGGCGAAAGAAGGCGAGCAACGCAGATCGGCGCACTGCCCAACAGTCGCGCAGGATGGCGGTTCCAGGCGAAAGCACCCAGCTAAGAAAGGTTGACAGCAATCGTGGGCGCGGCAGATTGAAAGCCGGAAGGAAAGCAAACGATGTATAAGCGGCTTGTGCTGGCCTTTGTGCTGGCCGTGATAGCTTTCACGGTAGGTGCTCCAAAGGTATTTGCCCATGGCGAGGCTGGTGACGAGCCCTTCCTAAAGGACCTTACCACCGCTTTTTACGACGTAAAGATTTCGCCGACCGAGATCGAAGTGGGACAACCAGTCACTATCACCGGCACGGTGAGGATTCTGGAGACCTGGCCATACACACTCGATCCTCCTAACAAGGCGTACATTACGCCGGTCGTCCCCGGTCCGGTATTCGCCCTGCAAGATCGGACCGTCAATGGACAATCGGCGCCGGGATCTTTTTTCGTCGAAAAGGGTGGCGTCTACGAATTCAAAATGGTGATACTTGGACGCAATCCCGGCCGCTGGCACGTCCATCCAGGAATTTCGGTTGAAGGTACCGGTACGCTGATAGGTCCGGGCGAGTGGGTAACTGTCAACCCCAGCAGCACCGGATTCGTGTTCCCGGTGACTCTATTGAGCGGCCAGACCATCAATCTCAATAGCTATGAGGGCGGTTTCGTCTGGTGGTGGTCGTTCGCAGGCTTCCTGATCGGCGTCGTCTGGATGCTTTACTGGACGCTTTCGAAGCGAACCGTCACCAATCTTGCCGTGACCTTGCAACTCCCGGTCAATGATGACGGGCCGGACATAGGTCTCATCACCCCAAAAGATCAGGCGTGGATGAATGTGCTGGCGGGCATAACCATCGCGATGCTGGTGATCGGATGGACCTACATGGCGATGAAGTATCCAGTCAGGCTGCCCCAGCAGACGGACTGGTTCGCGCCCAAGTTTATCTCTTCGGGCGAGAAGATGGCCGAGGTCGAGCCGGAAGGTTCGACCTACGACGACGGCACCGATACGCTCATTATGAAGGTCAGCGTCAAGAATACTAATGACAGTCCTATCAGCGTCAAGCAGTACATCATGGCGATGACGACCTTCGTCAATGGCGGCGCGGACGAACAGGCCAAGGCGGGACCGCACGATTACGTAGGTCAACTCGAAGTCGAACCCAATACTCCGATCGCTCCGGGCGAGACCAGGGAACTCACGCTCAAAATATCGAACCCGGTCCTGACTGATGAGCGGCTGATTCCGCTGCGCGATCCGCAGCAGTTTATCGCCGGGCTTCTTCGATTTGAGAATGCGCTGGGAAAACAGGAGATGGTGACGGTTCGAGAGAGCGTAATTCCGACGCAGTTCCGCTCGCAGTACCTCTTTTAGATGGGAATGCGAGAGAGTTGTTACAGCGCTCCAGTGAGGGAGTAAGGATCTTCGCGATCCCGAAACGGCGGTTGGGTCAGGTTGGCATTCGCGCTATCTTTGCCGCCGTGAGGGTAGCAGGGCGGGAATTTCCCGGATCTTTGCGGGCAGCAACGAGCGTAGCCGCGGCATTCGCGCTCGCCGGATGCGATCCCGTCGTCAACATCGCAGGCGCGAACTTCCCGGCTTGGATGCTCTGCGCTATTGTCGGATCCATTCTCGCCGCGAGCCTGTACCCGCTGCTCACGCTGATTGGAATCGAATCGCACCTCGGGCCACGGACCATCATCTACCCGTGCCTCGCCTTCTTGGTTGGATGTGCTTGTTACCTCATTTTCTTCAACCGGATCTGAGGAGGCGAAAGTGGCGGTTTCAGACGCGCCCGATCGAAGCAACCTGGCGCTTGCGATAGCCGGACGGGTGATCGGCACGGCGATCGTCGCCGGTGCAATCATCCTCGGCCTGATTGTCGCGCGCCTCTACTATTTGTATCCCCGCACCGATGACGCCTACGTGCGCGCCAATGTGGTTGGGATTGCTCCGCACGTCAGCGGGCCCATCGTCGAGTTGCCGGTTCATGACAACCAACACGTGAAACAGGGTGAGTTGTTGTTCATAGTCGATCCGCGCCCATACCAATCGGTGCTCGATGCGGCCCAGGCGCGACTGACGCTGACCAATCTCGATATCCAGGGACTGGAAGCGTCGATCGCATCGGCCAAGGCGCGCCAGGCCCAACTCGAAGCGGACGCGTCCTACGATAAGCAATACCTCGACCGCATCGTGCCCTTGCTGCCCCGGCATTTCGTGACCGCCAACGACGTCTTCAACGCGAAGAGCCGCCTCGCCGCCGCACAAGCTGCGATCGAGAGCGCCAAGGGCGAGGTCCGGAAGGCGGAAAACGATCTGGGACAGTTCGGTGATATCAATGCGCGGCGCAAGGCGGCGGAGGCCGCGGTTTACGACGCCAATCTGAATGTCGAATATTGCTACGTGAAGGCGCCCTTTGATGCCTACGTGACCAATCTCAACATCGCGGTCGGCCAATACGCTAACGAAGGCAAGGAAGTAATCAGCCTGGTGGACAATCGGACCTGGTACGTGCTCGCCAACTACCGGGAGAACTTTCTCGAACACATTCGGCCCGGCATGTCCGTCGAGGTGTTCCTGCTCAGCTATCCGAATCATCGGTTCCGCGGACGCGTGCAGGGCGTGGGATGGGCGCTCTATCAGGACAACGGCGCCAGCGTCGCCGGTCTCCCGCAAGTCGAACCGACGCTCAACTGGGTGCGGCTCTCGCAGCGCTTCCCGGTTCGGATCACCCTGGAGGATCGCGATCCTGAACGCCCGTTCAGGATGGGGTCGACCGCGGTGGTCACCGTGCAGGGAGATCATTGAGCATGGCCGCGACTCCCGCGCCCAGCTTGCTGGTGGGTCCGCGGCTGCCGCTGCTGGAGGCGATCCGCACGCGGCTCGATAATTCGGCTCTCTCGATTGCACAGCAGCTGGCGTCCAATCCGCATCGTATACGCACCGCGACGCGGATGGCTCTGATTGCGGCGGTCGGCGCGGGTCTCTCCGCCGCGTTCCATATCGACGAATCGATCGGCGCCTACGTTCTATGGTCGATTATCTCCGCGCCCGCCGCGATGATGGTTCCCGCGACCGGCCTTGGATTCATCGCAGTCTCAGCCCTCTTGCTGGCGATCTCGATCCCGCTGGCGGGTAGCCTGGTCGAAACGCCGTGGTTGCTGGTACCGTTTTTTTCGCTCACCGCGGCCGGATGGACTTACTACTTTACCGACGCGCAGCTGAGCAACGGATGGCGGATGATCGAGGTCCTCTTCCTCACCACCTTTTACATCATCATTTTCGATCCAAAGGACTTCGGGTGGTCGGTCGGTTACAGCTTCGGCGGCGTCTGCGTCGCCTTCGGGCTGGTGATGTTGTTCGACAATGTCCTGTGGCCGGATCCTGCCGACGCTCGTCTGCTCAAATTGTTGACCGAGGCCACGCAAGCTCTGCGCGACCGCCTCGCGCAGGTGGGGCGCGCCTACCTGGATCCAACCGGCGTCATTCGTTTGCCGAAGCCATTGATCAGCGGAGCGCTCAGCCTGCATCTTTCGTTACTGTCACGCGCGGACCGCGAAAATCTCAGTCCTCGGCATCATGTGTTGCTGCTGGGTGCGGTCTCAACCAACGAACGCCGCAGGCTCGAGGTCGAGCGTTTGCTGGGAATCGCGCGCGAAGCGGTGCCGCCGGGAGTTCGCGAATGGGTCCGCCCGGAAATCGCAGCCGTGCTCGAGGCTATTGGGGCCGGGCTGGACGTAGAAGCGGCGCGCTTTGGTGGCGACTTCTATCGTGTTGACCCGCCTGAAGCGGGGATGCCGCTAGTGGAGAACGCGCTGTCGGCCCTGAATCAGAGACTCACCGAGCTGCATCCGAAATTCATCACCAATGTTCGCGCCGACGAACTCAGCAACATGAGCGCGTTCCTCATCGGTATGGAGCATCTCGCGCGCCTGTTTCGCCATCCGCCGATTGTGCTGCGTGATTCCGCGCGCAAGGATGCCGCGCGGGAGATTTCCGCCGCTCGGAGCGATCCCGCGAAGGTGCGTTATAGCATCAAGCTCGCGATCGCGATGGCGCTGGCATTTGTGGTCGCGATGGTGGCGGATCGTCTCGACCTGAAGACCATCCTCCTGACCGTTATGATCGCCGGGGTTCCGACTTACGGCGGTTCGCTCCACAAGATGATCCTGCGCCTGCTTGGTGTCGCGATGGGTGGGGTGCTGGCGCTTTCCGCGATCATCGTGTCGTCACCCAATTTCGAAACCGTGGTGACCTACATGCTGGTCTGCTTCATCATGTTTTATGTCGCGGCCTATGTCGGTCTCAGCGGGGGCGGGCTTGGTTATGCGGGCAAGCAGGCGGGGACGACTTTCACGCTGGTATTTATTGCAATCACTCCGAGCGTCGAGGTCTACGAGCCGCTCTACCGGCTCTGGGGAGTCTTTCTTGGCGTAATCGTGGTCGCGCTGGTGTTTTTGATTCTCGCGCCGGAATACGCCGGGGATTCAATGGTACCGCGGCTGGAAAAAATGCTTGAGACGATTCTCGCGCTGATGCCGGGCGCGCCACATCGGGCGACCGACCGCGACCTCGAATCGATCGAAATTAGTTCCGCGAAGACGCTCAGTGAGCTGCTCGAAATCGCCGACGATGCGCGCATTGAGGGCCGCCGGTCGATTGTGGATCCCGACGCTATCATCGAGACGGTGGGCACCCTGCGGCGCATCACTCATCGCCTGGCCAGCGCCGCCTCGGTGCTCAACTTGATCGAGATTCCACCGATCAACCCCGCCTTTGACATTGCGCGCGCGCAATTCGATGCGACGCTGACCGGGCATTTTCGCGACTGCCTCGATTTCGTAAAGCTTCGCGCGCGCGGCGTCGATCGACCGATTCCGGCATGGGATGAGTCGGCGCCGCGAAGTCTACTGGACAGTCTCACGCGGGAACTTGCGCTCGACAACTTCGCCGCGCTTTCCAGGTTGCCGCTGGAATCGCGTCGCATCCTGCTTTCGGAAATAGAAAATTTTCGCCGGCTCACGGTTCTCGCCGGCGAGCTCTCCGAGCAACTTTCGCGCATCTCGCCGGGCGAGCAAGCAGTGACGGTCGGATCTGGAAGTCGCGATTTATATGGATGATCGCAAGACCTCGATGCGGCTGCTTCTGGTCGCTCTGGCCGGTCTCCTATCGGCGATCGCGGGATGTAACACGCTCACCGATCGACCCGAATTGTCCCCCGACAAATTCGCGCCATCCAGCCCGCAACACGAATGGCGGCCGTCCGCCGCGATCGCGCGCGAGGAAAGCTTATCGCAAAACTCGGTAGTGACCGCGCCGCCCCGTGGCATGGAAACTGCCTCTGCACAGCCGTATGACCTCGCAGGTCTGATCGACGTGGCGTTGCGCAACAATCCGCGCACGCGCCGCGCCTGGGAGGCGGCACGCTCAGCCGCGGCCGTCTATGGGGCCTCGCAAGCGCCTTATTATCCGCAGGCCTCGGTGCAATCGGATTCCGGATTTGCGCGCGTCCCATTCGAGTTACCGGGCTCATTCGGGGTCGTGAAGCAATGGCAGTCCGACAGCGCGCTGGCCTTGACATACACCCTGCTCGATTTCGGACGGCGCGCGTCGGCTTCCGAGCAAGCGCGCGAAGAGCTCATCGCGGCGAATTTCTCCGTCAACCGAACAATTCAAGGTGTAGTGTTTGGCGCCGAACAGACGTTTTATGCATTCGATGCGGTCGACGCCTCGGTCGTTGCCGCACGGCAGAATCTCGAGCTGGCCAAATCCGATTTCGACTCGGTCAAGCAACGGGTCGAGCTGGGCCTCGCCACGCAGCCGGAACTGCTGCTGGCGCAGGAGCGACTGGCGCAGTCGCGATTCGACCTGGCTAACGCCGAGCAACTCCTGCGCGATGCGCAGGCTAATCTGGCGGTCGCGCTGGGGATCGCCGCCGATACCCCATTCAAGGTTCAGCCGCTCGATAACGAAGCGGTGCCGAAATCGCTCAGCCAGGACGTCGAAACGCTGATCGCCGAGGCGCGCCGATCGCGGCCCGACCTCGCCGCGCGAAAAGCGCAGGTACGCGCCAGCGAGGCCGCGGTCGACGCCGCGACCGCGCAGTGGTATCCGACGGTGGACGCTTCCGGAGTCTACGGCGAGAACCTGTGGAATTACACCTTCCGCGGGCCGCCTACGCAGCAAATCTCGACGCCCCAGTACTCGGCGATGCTCACCATCAAGTGGGACATGTTTACCGGCTTCCGCCATCTCAATGACCTGCGCAAGGCCGAGGCGGATCGCGAGGTGGCCGGCGCCGATCTCAAGACCCTTGAAATCGACGCCGTGGCGGAGGTCTGGCGCGCCTACTTCGAGTTTCAATCCTCGCTCAGCAAGTATGAGTATGCGCAGAGTTTGCTGGCGTCCTCGCAGGAGTCATATGCGGCCAACAGCGAGAGCTATCGGCAGGGCCTCAGTACCATCGTGGAGTTGCTCACGGCGCAGCGCGACCTGGCCAACGCGCGCTACACCCTGATCCAGAGCAAGTCGGAGCTGCTGACCGCCTATGCCGCGGTCGCTTACGCGGTCGGGTTGGTCCAGCTTCCGTCGAAGTAGGACCGCAATCCGACTTAGAGTCGACATTCTCTACAGGAAATTGCTAGAGTTCGCCGCTCCAATGGAGCTCCCCGGCGACACAGCATCCGCGCAATCGGTGACGGTTAAGGTAGGGATCGGTTCGCCGCGATTTATCGCGTTCCTGGTGGCGCAATTCCTCGGCACCGCCAACGAGTCCGCATTCAGGGTGACGCTGATCCTGTTCGTGCTTGCGATAGTGTCCGGGGAGACGCGCCAGGTCCGGTACTCCAGTATTGCGACCGCGCTGGTTCCGCTGGCCTATCTGGTGGTCTCGCCGATGGCGGGTTATTTCACCGATCGCTTCCCCAAGCATCGAGTTTTGTTATGGACCAAGGCGCCCGAGATCGCCGCGATGGCGCTGGCGACCGCGGGTTTCTACCTGCGCAACCTCCAATTCTTGTATGTGGTCCTGTTCCTCATCGCGGCGCGCAGCGCGTTCTTTTCGCCCGCGAAATTCGGAATCCTGCCCGACGTCTTCGAGGACGGCGCGCTTTCGTCCGCCAACGGCATTCTGGAGCTGGTCAGCGATCTCGCAATTCTGATCGGATCGCTGGTGGGCGTTTATGTCTACAGCCTGTTCTCATCAAATCTGACCAATGCCGGGCTGCTCTTCCTCGCGATCGCGTGCGTCGGCACTCTCGCGATTGTGTTCGCTCCGCGCGCACCGGCGGGCCATCAGCAGGCGCAGTTCGCGTGGAACGTCTTCAGTTCCTTCGGGCGCGATTATGCCGAAGTGCGCGACAATCCGACCCTCTACTACACCCTGGTCGGAATCGCCTGGTTCGGGTTTATCGCTTCATTCTTCCTGACCGTAGTGCCGGTGTTTGGAAAGAACGAGCTCGCGATGGATGAAACACGAGTAGGCCTGCTCTTCGCGCTGCTCTCGATCGGACTCGGACTCGGCGCGGTGGTGGCTGGACGGGTCTCGCGTGGGCACGTCGAGATCGGGCTGGTCCCGCTCGGAAGCGTCGGAATCACGATTTTTTCCTTCCTGCTGGCGGCTTCCGGCACCGCACGGGTGGTTCCGATCGTGGGCCTGCCGGCGGACGCCGCCATTGCCATCATGATGATTGGCTTCTCGGCAGGTTTTTTCATCATCCCGCTCAACTCGCTGCTTCAGCAGCGCGCGCCGGCCGGAATGACGGGGCGCCTGGTCGCCTACGGCAACGTTCTTCAGTACGGCGCGATCCTGATCGCGGCGGGAGTTCCATGGCTGCTCACCAGCGTGCTCGGCCTGAGCATCCGGCAGGTGATCTTCTTCGCCGCAGTGGTGACGCTGTGCGGCACCCTCTACGTCGGATGGCGGTTGCCGGACTTCCTGGTGCGACTGATAGTCTGGGTTTTGACCAACACCATCTACCGAGTTCGCGTGGTAGGCGAGGAGAACCAGCCCAAGGGTGGCGCCTTGCTGGTAGGCAATCATGTGTCCCTGGTTGATTCCTTTATCGTGAGTGGAACGACCAGCCGGATGGTGCGCTACTTTTGCTATCGCCTGTACTACGAAATGAAGGCGATTAATTGGTACTTTCGTCTCACCCACGCGATCCCAATCAGCAAGGATGATCCGAAAGAACAAGTCGAAGAAGCGCTCGAACGCGGGCGCGCGGAGATCCGACGTGGCCACGTCCTTTGCATCTTCGCGGAAGGCCACATGACGCGCACCGGCAACATGCTCAAATTTCGCCGCGGGCTGGAGCGGATCGCGGCTCCGGTGAATTGTCCTATCGTGCCGATCTACCTCGACGGTGTGTGGGGCAGCATCTTCAGCTACGAACGCGGGCGCTTCGTGTATAAGATTCCCAAGCGCTGGTTTGAACCGATCACGGTGGTTTACGGCAAACCGATGCCCTCGACCGCCACGGCCGAGGAAGTGCGCCGCGCGGTCCAGGATCTTTCGACCCAGACCTTCGAAAATCATAAGGACCGTCAGAAGCCCATTCAGGTCGCGTTCATCGAACGGGCCAAGCGGCGATGGCACGCGACCCTGGCGGTTGATGCGGACGGTTCGAGCATCACGTTCGGAGCAGCACTCGCGCGTGCGATCGTGCTGAGCCAGACGCTTTGGGAGCGAGCCGGTGAGCTCGGAACCAAGGTGGGGATTCTGATGCCCGCGGGCATCGACGCGATGCTGGCGAACTTTGCGACGCTGTTCGCGGGCCATATTCCGGTGAATATTGACGCGGTTGACGTGGCCCATTCGGCGGTCTCGCACGCCCAACTGGCAACCATCGTAACGACGCGCGAATTCGCGGCAACGCTGGGCTCGCTGGAGAAACTATCGCCCGCGGTAGTGAAATATTTTGAAGATATAGAAGCGGCGGCCCACGCGGCGCGACGCGATCAGATAGAAAAAATTTGTCGCGTGACGCGCGCGCGGTCGATTGCGCGGCTTTTCGTCCGCGGCAGCACCACCGACGTGGACCAGGTCGCCACGATTCTCTTTTCGTACCACGCCGATACGCCCGACATGCCGCGTGGTGTGATGCTGACGCATCACAACCTACTCTCGAACCTGGAATCGCTGCGGCAAATCTTCCGCGTGACGCGTGAGGACTGCATCCTCGGGTTGATACCATTCTCCAATTCCATGAGTTTCTCGAGCACCCTGCTGGTTCCGGCACTGGCGGGTGCGAAGGTGGCTTTCGGCGCACAACTCCTCGACGGCTCGGGGCTCGGCGCCTTCTGCCGCGCTAATCGCGTCAGCGTGATTCCGGCGAGTCCGGCGATACTCGCATCGATAGTTGACAAAGTTGAACGAGCGGACCTGCCGAATCTGCGCCATGTCGCCGTCGGCGGCGGTGAGCTCGATGACGAATTGCGCGCCAGGTTTCTCGACAAATTCGGCATCGAACCGCTGCAAGGCTATGGATGTCCTGAGTGTGCGCCGATAATTGCCCTAAACATCCCGGACTATACCGGACCCTCGGAGCCTCAGCCTGGGGTGCGTCTCGGCACTGCGGGGCAGCCGGTTCCGGGAGTCTCGATTCGGATCGTCGATCCTTCGACCGGGGCACCGGTGGCGCGGGGTGCCGAAGGGATGCTGCTGGTCAGCGGGCCTAACGTAATGAAGGGCTATGTCGAAGGCGCCGACCTTACTAACCAGGTCATGCACGATGGGTGGTACAACACCGGTGACCGCGCGCGCGTCGACGGCGATGGATTTCTCACCATCGTGCCCCGACCAGCCCCTGCGGCTGTGATCTAGGTCCCGGACTCATTGACCGGGCCGAAAGAGGACGATTGCCGCGATCTTTGGCCAAGGAACCTGACGATGATCATCGCCATTACCGCCTTTGAACGGTCACCCGATGGCGGGAAGGGGCTGGCGCGTGATGTGCGCGTCCGCTGGGCGCTCGAAGAAGTGGGCCAACCCTACGAGGAGGGTCGCATCCGCGCCCGGCTCGACCAACTTTCCGTTCGTCTGGGCGATGCCGATTGACTCGATGGTGCGTTTAGCGCGGGCGCTCCGATGATGGTGTCGGTGCTGCTCAGGCTGAAATCATCGGGCATTCTCGACGAATATGCGAACCTGTCCGCTTATGTCGCCCGCGGCGAAGCGCGGCCTGCCTGCCAGCGAGCTTTCGAGGGTCAATTGGCGGTTTACACCGCCAGCCACCGAGCGGCTGATTGAGGTTCGTCTTTCCCGACCCTATCGGGTCTTTCTACGAGCTTCGAGTTTGACCGCCTGATTTCCCTCCTGCACCAGATTCGGCGGCGTAATCTCTCCGACTGCCATAGAAGCCCTACCACGGCGTCGAATCAGTCGATGACAGTCCACTGCGCAACTGCTTGGCACTTAGGCTGAAGCGGAAGCCGTCATCCTGCAAAACGCAACGGCCATCTTTCAGAACGCAACCCTCCGGATCGAAAGGCTTAGATGTCGATCGGTCGCTCGACTTCTAGTCTCGTGGCACCCGTTTTGCGCAATTCAAACTGAAATCCGCCGCAATGCGCCGCGTTTTTGCGCGAAAAACCCAAGGGAGAACAGATGGCCGAGTCAAGCGAACAACCAAAAATGAAACCGACGCTCGGTTTGACCGGCGTCACGGTCAACGCGATGGCGCTGATCGCGCCAGGGGCGTTCCTCTGGATCACCTTTGTGGTTCAGGCCGGATACGCATACCCGTCAGGCCTCGGAATGTGGGCGGGAATCTTCTTTGCCGTGGTACTTGCCTACGCGACCGCGATCTCGTACTCGGAGCTGGCGAAACTCTATCCCGGGGCGGGTAGCTCCTACCTGTTCGCAGAGAAGGCGTTCCTCAACACCACTCACGCTTTCAAGTTTGCCCGCATCGCGAAGTTCATCACCGGATGGGCCTCACATCTGTACTATTGGGTTTATCCGGGCGTGATGGTGGCGACCATCGGCATCATGATCGGATACATCGTGGGCAGTCTGGCGCCCAACTACATGAACGCCGGGATTCCCGGGCCGGTGTTTATGGCGGTCATCGCGATCATCTCCGCCTACGCCATCTCATGGATCGCGTATCGAGGCGTGGTCGGCTCGACCAACGTCAATCTTGTGATCAACGTGATCCAATGGATCGCGCTGCTGTTTTTCTCGGCGCTCGCGATCGCTTATCGCCTGGGCCATCCGGCCGGCTCGATGGGAATGGCGCTCGACGGGACCTCGAAAGTGCTCAGCTACACTCTCAGTGGTGACACGCCGGCGCATCCGAGCGCGCTCTCGGTAGTTTTGCCGCACAACTTCAACTGGATGATGCTGCAAGCGACCATCGCGATTCTGCTGCTGGTCGGATTCGAATCGATCACTTCACTCGGCGAGGAAGCCAAGGACCCCAAGAAGGACATTCCGCGCGGCGTATTGCTCTCGATCACGATCCAGTGCCTCATCATGTACCTGTTCGAATACTTCGCCGCTAACTACTTCATGAGCAGCGCTTACAGCCTCGCTGACGCGAAAGGTTCGGCCGCGCCGATCGGTGACATGATGGTCATCCTCGGCAATGCGATGATGGGGGGGCATGGGCAGGCATTCATGCTGATCGAGGCGCTGACCGTGTTCCTCGCGCTGATCGGCACCACCTTGGCCTGCATCAACACCGGCGCGCGCGTCACCTATGCGATGGGCCGCGACGAGGAGGTGCCGGAGCATTTCGGCCTCCTGCATGGGCAGAACCTGACCCCTCATAGCGCGATCTGGACCTTGGCGACGATATCCGCGGTGCTTGGCGCTTTCGCCGCGCTGTTCTTCTTCTGCGGCCCCGCAGCGCCGGATGACAAGACCATCGCGACGCTTCCCCACACCATCTGGTACGCGCTGGGCATCGGTTCCAATGCGACCTTGTCGGCGCTACCCAACGGACTTTCGCTGGTGACGCTGATCTCCAACTTCGGAACCTTCTCGCTCTATGGTCTGACTAACGTCATCTGCATCGTGGCCTTCCGCGAGCATCATGAGTTCAGCGGCTTCAAGCACATGGTCGTCCCCGTGTTCGGCGCGCTCGCGAACTTCGCCTGCATGGCTTTCTACGTGATCGGACCCATCGAAGGGCTGGGTAGCTGGAAGGAGCCTATCATCGCGGTGGTACTATCGGTGGTCTGGGGCGCATACGGAGCGTTCTACTTCTCGCGCAACTCGAGAAGGAAAGGCAAATCGACGCTAACGGTAAAGACCCTCACGACCTAACGCACTGCTAACTTGAAGCTTGAAGGCGGACTGTCATCAGGATGGTCCGCCTTCACTATTTTGCGATGACTGAGGGCTTCTACTCGATGCTGTAGCGCTTGCGCTTACGCCACAGCGTAGCCGCATTGATTCCAAGGGTCGCGGCAGCCTCGTCCAGGGTGGAGCTTTCTTCGAGGACCCGCCGAATGTGCGCGCGTTCCACATCCTCGAGACTCCCGGAATGGCGACTCCCGTGGGAAGTATCAAGGCCTTCGCGAAAGAGCGCATCGGGCAGATCGTCAGCTTGAATGACCTCGCCGCGCGTCAGCAAGGCGGCGTGCTCGAGCGAATTACGCAGCTCGCGGAGGTTCCCAGGCCATTGATGTTTGCTGAGGGCGGACGCCGCCGCCGGCGAGAGCGAGAGCACCGGCCGCCGATTGCGGAGACTGGCAGATTTGAGCATCGACTCCGCCAGCGGCAGGATATCTTCGCGCCGGTCGCGCAATGGCGGCACCCGCAGCGTGATGACATTGAGGCGATAGAAGAGATCCTCGCGAAAATGGTGCGCCGCGACTTCCGCCTCGAGGTGATGATTGGACGCCGCGATGATCCGGGCGTCGGCGCGAACGGTACGCTTCCCCCCGAGCGGCTGGAAACTTGGTTCCTTGAGAAAGCTCAAAAATTTACTTTGCAGGTGCGCCGATAGATCCGCGATCTCATCCAGGAAAATGCTGCCCCCATCCGCCGCTTCGAGCCGCCCGGGCTGATCCTTGACCGCTCCGGAGAACGACTCGCGCGCATCTCCAAACAGCTCGCTTTCAAGCAGATGCCCCGCGAGAGTGGTGCAGTTCACCTCGATGAACGGGCGATCGCGGCGCGGGCTCCATTGGTGGATCTGGCGCGCGATAACGCTTTTGCCGGTTCCGCTCTCACCCAGCAGCAAAACCGTGTCTTCACTGAGAGCGGCTTGCAGCGCGCTCTCGAGCAGATGTCTCATCGCGGGGCTGCGCGACACCAGCAGCGGAACCTCGTCAGGCACCTCGCGCGAGGCGCGATGTTGGCCTCGCAATTCCTGCACCTGGATTGCGCGTTCAACGATCAGCTGAATCTGTTCGAGGGAGAACGGCTTGCTGACGTAATCATGCGCCCCGGCTCGGATCGCGGCGACTGCGTGTTCGACACTGGCGTAGGCGGTCATCAGAATACCGAGACTGTCCGGATGAATCCGCCGCACTTCCTCCAGAAGTTGCAGCCCGTTCATCCGGCCCATCCGGAAATCCGTCAGCACCAGGTCGAAGTGTGATTGAGCGACCAACGCCGCGGCTCGCGCGCCGTCTTCCGCCTCGCTCACCTGATGCCCTAGTGAATCGAAAAACTGCACCAGGCTGAGGCGGGTGTTCTTCTCGTCGTCGACGATGAGCAACTTGGCCATGGCGGTTTCCGGACATCGAAATGTATATCACATTGTTGATGAAATTGCGCCCTTGGTAGAGCCACCGATTAGGCCAGGAGACCTCAAGAATCAGCTAAGACTCCTGGTTGCCGGCCGCGAAGGCGCCTCAGCATAGTTCGCTCGCACCGTCTCGCGCGTCGGCATGAGCCGGAAGCATTTAAAGAAGCGCGAAAAATCCTGCGCGCTACCACTTACACGTAGCAGCCCACCATCTACCGCCCGCTCAGGACTTAACTCGCCCCTGCCGATAACAGTCCAACTGTCATTGCCACAGTAGATGGTCAGGCTCGGCTCCTTAAGATCTCCTTGACCGCTCGCGCAGCGTCCCTCGCTTATCTCGACATAGTAGCTGCCGGGCTCTGCGCCCGAGACCACGAATTGAACGGAGAGCTTTACTCCGGGGTCGATCGCCTTTTTGAAGAGCAGCGGCAGACCTAAGATGAAAATCTCGGCGGAAGCTTTAGCCAAGCCTCCGCGATGGATCCATGCGGTCGGATAGACGCCGCTGAGCGGACCCGCAATCAACCCGATCACTGCGAGGTAGACCGGCCACCTCGCGAGGGTGCCCGCGGGCCATCGGATCGACGCTATGGTAAGGGCCACGAATACCAGTTCCCACAACACCGCCAGCAGTCTCGAAGTGCGCACGAAGCTGGCGCCGCGCTGCAGCCAGAGCGGATAAGCGCGCCGCATCCAGTAGCTGGTGAAGGGCTCGGCGCCGAACAACTGCGGGATGACGGCGACCGCGGCGCACGATGCATAAAGCCATGCCGCGGTGTAATTCACGAAGCCATGAATCGTGCCTGCTAACAGCGCGACTTGTCCGGCGAAGAGAAATCCGACAATCGCGACGTCGAAGGTTTTGGTTTCTTCGGTGGCGCTGGCCGCAAGCAGGTAGACGACTTCAGTCGCCTGGCCTACGAGCAATGACCACGCCGCGCCCAGCTTTAGCACTTCGAGCGCGACCGCGAACGCGATGACCGACGCGATGCTCCCCACGAAAGAAAAAAACGTGCGCCAGATGATTCCGTGTTCGGCGCGCTCCGCATCGGCAGGCACCGCCAGCGAGAGCGAGATCTCCGCGATGGTGCCGCTATCGACCACGCTGTGGATGCTGAAGGCCGCGTTCTCACCATAGAATGCGTGCAATCGGTCGCGCAGGTTGGATAATCCCACGCCTGCGTTGCCGTTGCGCGGAGTGCGATTCGGATCGAATCCCACGCCGTTGTCTTTCACCCGGAGGCACAGCGAATTGTCGCCGCGCCAGGCCGCAATCGAAATCTTGCCCGCGCAGGTACCGTTCATTAGTCCGTGCCCGACCGCATTTTCAACCAGCGGCTGGATTAGCATCGGCGGGACGCGCACCCCTCCCACGTCGGCCGCGATCTCGGTCTCGACGCTGATTCGGTTGCCCGAACGCGCCCGTTCCAGCTCCAGGTACGATGCGACTGCGGCGAGTTCCTCGCTCAGCGGCGCCATCCGCGCGCGGCGCGCGCCCAGCGAGTAGCGCAGCACGCTCGCCAGTTGCAGGATGAGTTGCTCGGCGCGCTCAGGCTGGACCGCGGCCGCTTCCGCGATCACATTGAGCGAGTTGAAAAGGAAGTGATGGTTGAGCTGACTGCGCAAGGCCTCCAGCTGGCCCACCAGCGCCATCTCGCGCAGTCGCGAATGTTCCTGGCTCGCCCGTCCCAGCGAGAGACCGCCGAGGATCATGTACAGCGTCGCGCCGCCGATGACCAGCAGATTGGTCAAGCCGGATGCGGTGGCGAATTGGTTCGCGACGTCGGGCCGAGCGCTTCCGAAGCGCAGCCACAGCGAGAAGGTCGCCATCAGCGCGTACCCGAACATCACGATCCCGAGCATCACCTGAACGAGAAGCCGCAGGACCAGCACGCCGCGCAGATGCGGGATTATCCAGCGCCACGCGCAAAACGTGATGGTGGCGAAGATCACCGCGCTCATCAGATGGAACTCGCTGTAGCCGACCGCGGAGGGCGACGCGCGCCCGAGGAACCATTCGCCGACCAGGTCGAGTGGGACGTTTAGCATCCCGGCGAACAGCGCGAACACCAACTGCAGGTACAGCAGGCTGCGGTTCGATGTCGACTCGTGTTCGCGCTCTTTCATCGGCGGACCTTGAGGACTGACCAATTACTCCAACATCTCGCTGAGCAGCTTGGCCTGCCGGCGGCTGACTTCGATCTGTTCGCTGGGTTCCAGTTGGCTAAATCGGATAACGAAGCGCCCGCCGAACCAGGGATGAATCTCGCGGACCAGGTCGAGGTTGATGAGCACCGAGCGATTGGCGCGAAAGAACCGCTGCGGCTCCATCATCCGCTCGAGATCGCGCAGCGAGCGGCGAATCGTGAGGCGGCGGGTGCGCAGCCGCGCGTAGACCTCATCGCCCTCCGCGATGAAGTAGAAAATCTCGCCGGAGGTTGCGAGCACGATATGCTCGTGATCGTGCAACGCCAGCCGCTGCGCCACCGGCGGCGCGCCTCCGCTCAGCTTGCGAATGAGGTCTTCGAGCTGAAGCGGAGGCTCCATGCTCTGGATTCGAGCGCGAACGCGATCGAGCGCGGTGTCAACCCGCTTTTGTTCATACGGCTTGAGCAGGAAATCGATCGCTTCCACTTCGAAGGCCTCGATCGCGTAGGTGTCGTATGCGGTCGAGAAGATCACGTGCGGGCGATCGGCGAGCCGCTTGAGGACCTCGAGGCCGCTGAAGTCAGGAAGCCTGATATCCAGCACCACCAGGTCCGGGACGGCGCGTTCGATCAGCGCAATCGCCTCGGCGCCGGTCGCCGCCTCACCAACGATTTCGACATCGGGATGGGAGCGCAGAAACCGCAGCAGGCGGCCTCGCGCGGGAGCCTCGTCCTCCACGATCACGGTGCGGATTCGGCGTTCGCGGCGGCTTTGTTCGATTTCGGGCATATCCAGCATTTCGAGAACTACCAGTGCGGCTCATAGTTTGTCCACGCGACGGCGATGCGGGCTAGTCATTTCCGGCCAGCGGTCGATTTGCACCGTTCATCGGCCATCCGCAGCCGGACAGCGGAAATCCGTTTTGCTATGCGCGCCGAGGTGCGATTACTCCGCCATCATGAAAACGCGGCGCGCATCCCAACTACTCGTTGCCTTAGTCACCATGACCGTTTGTGGATGCGCCATGATGACGGCGGACCGCAAAGCGCAGGAGGAGAAGCGTCAGCAGGTGGTTCACAGGATGGATACCGCGCATATCTTCGTGACTACCGGCGATATCCCCAAAAGCAAACCCTACAAGGTGTTGGGCGATCTAAAATACAGCGCGCCCTTTTCCACCGTCGCTATCGATACCGACCAAATCGAAGCGAGGCTCAAGGCGATGGCGCTGGAGAAGTATCCCGACGAAGCCGATGCCGTCATCAAGGCCAACGGCGACGTCGATTGCTCAGGCCCGGCCGTAGTGGTGGTCGTGACCGGCGAGGTCATCAAGTTCGACTCGTCGGCTGACCGGACTTTGACGCGCAACATGATGGACGACCTGGTGGTATCGCCGAAATGACCTAATAAATCTCGCGACAGGAGGCTGCGATGAAGTACCTCACCGGTCTGATGCTGCTTGCGATGGTTGGGCTTGCGCCTGCTACCTCAAATGCAGGCTCCGTCAAGCCCGGCGACCTGATTACTTCCGACAATGCCTCCTTGGTTGCCGACCTAGTCAGCCCCGGCAACTTCTATCTGGTCAAGCAGGGGATGCATCTCAAGATCGTGCCGACCGGGCCCCTCGAATGGCCGCCTCCGTACAAAACTGCCACCGAGAAATATGCGCCGCAGGTGCGCTTGAACGAAAAAGGCGAACTCCAGAACTATGTTGCGGGACAGCCGTTTCCGCTGCTTGATCCGAATGATCCGCAAGTTGCGACCAAAGTGATGTGGAATTTCAGCTTCCGCCCACAATACACCGACGATGTCGATATCCGCGATGTCGAGGTCACAAGCTTTCGGGCGCATAGCCCATTTCCGGGCCCGATCGAACATTTCACCATTGGGCACTTCGCGTTTTACAACAGCATGGGCCGCACCGAGGTTGCTCCGATCCCCACAGACCCTAAGGCAAATGGTGCCGGCATCCGCTATCGTTTCGGCGCTTTTCCATTTACGGAACCGGCGGAACTGTACGGATTTGGTCTGATTCGCCAACGCAACAAAGACCCTAACATCGACGACAACGCCTGGTACTACAGCCCGGGAAACCGCGCACCGCGGCGCGTAAGGGCCTCAGATCTTTCGGACGCTGTCGCGTCGGTGCAATGCAAAGGCCAATATTCCGCCGCTGACGATGGTGGCGGTTGTACCTATGCCAACAACCTCGACCCGGATTCGTACTTCGGATTTTCCGCCAAAATCGAGAATTACGATTACAAACTGCTCGGCATCAAGCCGATGCTGGCTGGCTTGCGTTCACGCCGAGAACACGCCGGCTATGCCGTGTCAGTTTGACAATAACCGCAGCGTGTGCCCCGAGGCATGGGAGATTCGCCAACTCTATGTCATCGAAGCCACGGCCAAACCGCTCTCATGGCACCAAAGGATCGGCGGTGACGGCGTGCTGATTCCGAAACGGGTGTTCTACATCGATTCGGAAGGCTGGTTCATCACTGCGTCCGATCAGTACGACCTGCAAGGAAAACTGTGGAAGACCATCGCGACCTTCAACACCTACAACGATCGCCCGGTCGCGGATGCCAGGGTTGCGATCTATCCCTTCAAGCGAATGTTCCAGACCGCGTTGGTGGATGAGGACATACAGGACGGATTCTCATCGGTGGTTTATATGCCGGGGCACGAATCAGATGACCACGAGAGCTGGTACATCAACATGGGAATCGCAAGTAAGGCGTTCCTCGACCCGCATCAGATGCAGAACTTTGCGCACTGAGAGTCAGGCGCTCGTTGCCTCGAGGCGCGCGAGGCGCTCCTCGAGGCTCAGGTCGCCTTCGCCGGACGCAGCGGCATGACAGCGTTGTCGTTGGCATTCGCTGCTGAGGTGACGTCTTGTCGATAGTATCGAAAACGATGGGTGTCAGCGACAACCAGTTTCGGTATGATCGTATGATCGATCGATGCGATCTTCCGAGTTCGGTCTAACGGCATGATGGTCACCACTAAAAAACGCAAAAACAAACCCACTTCTCGGCAACGCCGAGAAGTGGTCCTGAGCGTCTTCGCGAAGGACCTCGGTGGGCACGCTGATGGATCATGGAAGCGTAAAAACAAACCCACTTTATCCGCGGAATTGCTGCGTTTTTATGAAGGCCGGTGGTGCTCCACCAGCCGGTCGCGAAGCGCGACCGGCTCTCATCAGTCCGTCACGCGGCATTCCATGCCGACGGGGCATCGGAGTTCGCGGTACTCGGTACGCCGGCCAGCTTCTCTCGCGGAAAAGAGCGAGAGAAGCAACAGATCAGGGAGCAGAACAAACCCATTGCGCCCTCGATACCCGTTCCACGAGGATGCGACAACAAACCCACTTTATCCCCGCAATTGCTGGGTTTTTATGGAGGAAGGTGGTGCTCCACCGCGCGCAAGGCGCGCGGCTCTCATCAGTCCGTCACGGTTCTCGCCTCGCCGCCATCGCGAGAACCGCGCCGGCCAGCTTCTCGCGGAAAAGAGAGCGGAAGAAGGGACGGATCAGGGAAGTGCAAAACAAACCCACTTCTCGGCAACGCCGAGGAGTGGTCCTGAGCATCCTCGCGAAGGACCTGGTGGGCACGCTGATGGATCATAGAAGTGTAAAAACAAACCCACTTTATGCCCGGAATTGCTGGGTTTTTATGGAGGCAGGTGGTGCTCCACCACCGGGCGCGCAGCGCGCCCGGCTCTCATCCGCCTGGCACGCCGGTCGCCAGAAAAAGAGCGACCCACGCGCCAGCCACCTTCTCCCGCAAGAGAGAGCGGGAGAAGGGACGGATCTGGGAAATTACCAAACGAAGCCAAATAGCATAATGAAATCAAGCGTGTTCGTTAAATATTCGCCTTCATGTTTGAAGACCATGCGTGGGAGGTCAGTGGCCCGGCCTCGCGCGCCGGTTGGCGGTCGATTTACGCCGATCATCGCTCCGCTATGGCCATCCGGCGGAGACCGCTTTTGATCTCGTCACGAAATTGCGATCATTCGCCTATGAAAGCATGGCGTGTTGTCACTCTTGTTCAGGTCCTGGCGTTCGTATTGATGGCTGCTGGCATCGCACGCGCCCAGGTCAAGCCCGGCGATCTCATCAACAAGGACAATGCCTCGAAGGTTACGGATCTGCTGAGCCCGGGAAACTACATCCTCGTGCAGCAGGGGATGCAGCTAAACATCATTCCGTCGAGCAAGCTCGACTGGCCGCCGCCCTTCAAAGCCGCGACCGAGAAGTATTCGTCGCAGGTGGTCCTCAGTCCCGATGGCACGCTTAAGAACTACGTCGCAGGACAGCCATTTCCGTTGCTCGATCCTAACGACCCGGAGATCGCGACCAAGCTGATGTGGAATTTCAGCTTCCGGCCTTTATACAGCGACGATGCCGACCTGCGCTTTCCAGAAATTGCCAGCTATGTGGGATCATCGAAGGACCTTGAGCCACTGAGCTACTTTTCCGTCGGTCACTTCGCCTTTTACAATAACATCGGTCGTATCGAAGTGCCGCCGGTGCCGACCAGCCCTGATTTCGCCGCCAGCGGCATTCGCTATCGATTCGGATTCTATCCCTTCCTCGAGCCCGCCGGCCTACGAGGTTACGGACTGATTCGCGATCGTCACATGGATCCCACAGTGGAAGATAACTCGTGGGTATTCAACCCGGAGACTCGACGGTTGCGGCGTCAGTCGCCGGAGATCCTCGCGGATGCGATCGGCGGACTGCCGGGCTTCTCAGGTGGAGGCGCCGGCTATGGCAGCGGAGTGGGAGTATCGGGTAGCTCGACCAATGTCACCAGCCTCGATCCCGACTCCTACTTCGGCTTCTCGGCCAAGGTCGAAGACTTCAACTACAAGTACCTCGGCGAGAAGGAGATGCTGGCGTGTGTGCATGCGAAGTTCTCGCCTGAAAAAGCCTGCCCCACCGACGACGGTCATACAATTTGCCCTGAAGACTGGGAGATGCGCCATCTCTACATCGTCGAAGCCAATGAGAAACCGGGACACAGCTTCGCCATCCCGCGGCGCATTTTTTATATCGACTCCGAGGGCTGGCTCATCACCGCGTCGGATCAATATGGAATCGACGGCAAGCTCTGGAAGACGCTGGTCCTCTATAACACTTTTCGCGATCGCCCAGTACCCGATGCCCAAGTCGCCATCTATCCCTACAAACGAATCTTTCAGTTGGGGCTGGTCGATGCGAACATCCAGGACCGCGCCTCCACGGTGGTCTTCATGCCGGGAAGCCATTCGCCGGAGAAGGAGTGCTGGTATATCGACATGGGTACAGTCGATCCCGGATTCTTTAATCCCAACGCGATGGAGAACGCCGGTCATTGACTCATTGTTATCAACGAGCGTGTGACATAGGCATTCGAGCCATGCCGGGCATGTCGATCATCATTCCCATCCGCTCCTGCCGGCGGGCCTGCACGGCTATGACTGAGAGAGTGGCATCGCCTCCGTCAGCCGGCTTATGAATCAGGCTGCGAACATAGGCCGCGATGGCCCAGGTCTGATTGTTAGTCAGTGAGTTAGCATAGGACGGCATCGGAGTACCGTCCAGCCCGGTGCGAATTGTTACAAAGATGTCTTTCATCGCGGGGCTGCGGCGGAACACTCCGCTAGGGAAATCGAGCGGCCGAATCGGCAATCCGCCGGCATCCTTGAGGCTGGCAGCGGAGGGACCGTCGCCGAGTCCTTTCGAGCCGTGACATTCGATGCAACCGGCGTCGGTGAAGAGCTGCTGACCTTGCTTGACTAGCTGTGGAGTTTCCGGCGGTGGCGCAGGAATGCTGATCGCCGGCAGCCGGGCCTCAGTAGCAAATCGAGGCGAGAAGCTTTCCACGTATGCGACCAGCGCCCAGCGGTCCTCTTCGGAAAGCGTGACCCAGGGCACCATCGCCGTCCCATGGAGACCCTGCGAAACTACCCTCCAGAGGTCCTCGTCAGTCGGCAGCGCTCCAGTCGGAGTCGAGCGGAACTCATAAACACCCTTGGTAAAGTCGCGAGGCCGCGGCGAAAGTTGCGCGGCGCGAGGACCGTTGCCGTCGCCGTGAAGACCGTGGCAAGGGGTGCAAAGCTGAACGTACCAGGCGGCTCCCAGGAGGCGCAGGTTGTCGTCGAATCGCGGCTCCACTCCGCCCGGGCGCGCCTCGAGAGTTGCACCGTTAGTCCAGGCCATCAACGCCTGCCGCGAGCGCATCTGCGACTCGCTCATGCCTGAACCCATCGTGTGTGAGTGCCCCATCATCTGCGCACCGGCGCCGGAGGGGCAGACGAATCCAGCGACCAACGCTGCCAAAAGAGCGCCGGCGAGCTTCCGCGTCATATGTTTATGCACTCAGCGACTCCCTTCGCGAGAATCAAACAATTCAATCCGACATGATGCCTGTCGCGTCGGCTTGAAGGGAGCTTAATGAAGGGGAGCTTAGGGAGGGGTTGTCACCGGGTCCTTGGGGGGGAAAGACCCGGTGACAGATGGGGAACGGCGCCAAGTTCGCGCCATGGACGGATCTAGAAGCAATCGATGTGCCTCGCTCGCAGATCCTTCGGTTCGAGCCCATTTTAGATATGACGAGCTATATTTTCAAAATCAGCGAAAAGGTCGCGCGACAGTCGCGCGACTGTCGGTTTTTTGCCGCGACATATGCGACATATAGTTGACTCGTTATCCCCAATGGCCGAACCTTGTTGCATCGGTCACGTCGCGTCGCCGGTCCGATGGAGTTAGGGCATCACTCAATATCGCAGAATATCGCAAAGAAAATGGCGTCACTTGGCCATTGCCTCAGGCTTGCCACGCAGCCCCTCAAACAATCTCTCGACCGCGCCGCTTACCTCGCGTCGTGCCGCCACTTCATCGTCCGCATGTGCTATCAGCATCGCAGCCTCATTCAATGCCCCGAAAATGATGTGTGCGAGTGGCGCGACCGGCTGCCGTTGGACCAGTCCCAGATCGATCGCAGCCTCGATCGCCGCTTTGGTGTTGGCGAGGTAGTAACTCTGGTCACTCTCTCGCCATTGCTCGAGTCCCAGCACCGCGGGTGCGTCGATAAGGACGATCTGCTGCACCGCGGGATCGAGGCAGGCGTCGAGGAATGCGTTGGCGCTGGCGATCAAGGCGCTCCACGGGTCCGGCTGCGCCGCTGCCACTTCCAAGGCCTGGGCGGCGAGTTTTTTTTGCTCCTCATCCATCACCGCGATGAAGAGAGCTTTCTTGTCGCGAAAATGATGGTAGAGCGCGCCGCGAGTGACCCGCGCGCGCCGCACCACTTCCTCGGTCGCGGTGGCGCTGTATCCATGCTCGGCAAACATCCGGCGCGCGACGCGTAAGAGGGCGGCGCGGGTCGACGCGGAATGCTGGGCCTGGCGGCTCTTGACTGTCATACAAGTCGTCTGTTACATACACGCTGTATGCAGGACCTGTTGAACCCGCATCGCGCGCGCATCAGAGCTTACCTAAGGAATTGCTGACGAGCAATTTCCCTAGGTCCAACCCAAACAGGAGAGTCCTCCATGAATGCTGCCGAGTTCCACTCCATGCGTAAATTCGCCGAAACCCCAAACGCTCGCGTCGCCTACTTCGAGCGTGGCTCAGGGCCGGTGGCGCTGCTGGTGCACGGCTTTCCGCTGTGCGGCTTCCAATGGCGCGACGTGATCGAGGACCTCGCGCCGGTTCGCCGCTGCATCGCACCTGACATGTTGGGCCTCGGCTATAGCGAGGTGGCTGCGGGCTCCGACATCTCGTTCGCCGCGCAGGCTGCGACGATTGCGAAGCTGCTCGATGCGCTCGATATCGACAAGGTTGATCTCGTGGGCAACGACTCCGGCGGCGGTGTCAGCCAGGTTTTTGCCGCGAGCTTTCCCGACCGCGTGCGCACCCTGTCGCTGACTGACTGTGAAGTTAATGATTTATGGCCGACGCCAATGATCGAGCCATTGTTCGCGGCGCTCAGCGCCGGGTTAGCGGGCGAGATGATGAAGTCGATGGCCTCTGACGTCGCGGTTGCGCGCGCCCAGCTCGCGCAGGTTTATGAGAACCTCGATTGGATGACGCCGGAGATCGCGCAGATCTACTTCGGTCCTCTGGTCGCCACCAAAGAGCGCGCGGAGCTGCTCCGAGGATTCGGCGCGGCGCTCAAAAATCGCGATCAGATGGTCGCGCTCGCGCCGCGTTTGCGCGAATCCAAAATTCCGGCGCAGGTCATCTGGGGCGAGGCCGATACCGCCTTCGATACCGCCGGCTCGCTCAAGTGGCTACGCGACAATCTCGGCGGCATGCGCCGAATCGTCACCGTGCCGCGAGCAAAACTTTTCTTTCCCGAGGAACATCCGCGCCTGCTGAGCACTATGTTGCGCGAGTTCTGGGAAAACAACTGATCAGCGCTCATCGCCCCGCGGCTTCCACGCCGCGGGGCTTCCATTGGCCATGGAAGCCGACCGGCACGCGATGGTCAAGGTGAGCGCGCGCGAGAGGTCCGCGCTCTATCTGCTCCGCATCAAATACCGCGAGATGGCTGGCGTTGCGTTCCTCGTCGAAGACGTTGGTCAAGACATAGCCTTCACCTTCCGGCGCTTCGCTGTTACGTGGCACGAATATCGGCTCTGCGACGGCACAGCGCGAGCCGGCCGAATAGATCCGCATCTTTTTGCTGGAGTGATCGAAATGCCCGATCCCGCGCTGGAAGATATCGTCGCTGCCTGGTCCGCCGAGACATGCGACATACCCGTGCCGATAGCTTCGACCGATGCGCCGCTCATCGATGCGCGGATATTCGCAGCGTTCGTCGCTAAGCCTTTGCGAGATAAAACTGCCGGGCTTATTCCAATCGAACTCCCATCGAGTCAGTAGCTGAGTGGCGCGGGAGGGGTCGGGCGGCGAGCCATCGGCGAACGGAAACATCGGGGCGTCCTGGCGGCAGACATCTACCACGATCCGGTCGCCATCGTTTAAAGCATTCATCGAATGCCACGCCATGCAGGCCTCGCCGGTGAACCAACGAACAGCTTCGGCGCCGCGATTTCTTGGCATGATGGCGACATGGGTACCCTTTTGCGGCTCCCAAGCGATCGGCGGCCCGCCGGCCATCGCGCGTTTGATCGATACTGTGACCGGGCACATCGAGACGATCACGAAATCCTTCGTTATCGCGAAATCGTGGACCAGAGCGGGGAACGGCCCGTGGATAGAATGCGATCGAACCAGCTCGCCGGCGGCATTCGCAAGGTAGAGCTCGATATCGCTGGTGATGCGGCCAGTCGGAAAGTTCCCGAAGAACAGCATCTCGCCCGAGGCCGGGTCGATCTTCGGATGTGCGGTCATGTTGCGTGACAACTTCCCATCAAAGGACCACGGCCCGATGGTTTCGAGGGACTCAGCATCCAGCTCGATCGGGCCGTGACCTTCTTCGAGCGCCAGCAACTTGTTCGCATGCCAGACCAGGTTAGTGTTAGCGACACCGTCAGTCATCATCCCCGCGACGCTCGGATCGGAATCCGAGGGAAGGCCCGAAGTAGCGAATAGCGCTCGACCGGCGGCGTGTTCGAGATTCCATTGGCGCGTTCGCACCCATCGATTGCGATAAGAAACCTTGCCGTGATGCACCCGGAATGCGTGCACCATTCCGTCGCCCATGAGTGGGTTGTAGCTCCCGCGCGGAGAAAACTGCGGATTGGGTCCGCTGCGATAAAAGGTCCCCTCGAGGTCGCGCGGAAGCTCGCCTTCGATGGTTAAATCGGGGCAGTCATACTCGATGCGGATTGGCTCGAAGCCTCGCGCCAGATACGGATTGGTCGAAATCGAGCTCGCCATGTCTGATGCCTCCAACGTCGCGAACTAACCGGGCATCGAAGGGCTAACAGGGGGAATCCGCTGGAGGCAATCCTCAAATCGAAAATTTCGGTCTTGCTTTCCGGTTTGGTTTGTTCCGGAGGCGATCGGCTTACAAAAATTTTTGTGTCAATACCTGGCCCGCGAGGGTTTTCCATCGGGAGGTTAAGCGCGAGCGATAGAACGGACTAGGTCAGTTCGTCGAGCAGTTCTTTTGCGGCCAGCAGGTCCTGGGTCTCGAAGCCTTCCTTGAATCGAGTGTAGGCTTCGGACAAGCGTTGCTGCGCTTCCTTCTTTTTCTTCTGATGCTGGTAGAGCTTGGCGAGGCTTGTTGTCGAACGAAGCGCCCATTTTTTTGCGCCTTGTGAATGGGCGAGCTCTATCGATCTTAGAAGGGTATCTTCGGCGTCCTTCTCGCTGCTCTTGGATCCTTTCGCACTGCGCGCGTTGCGATGCTGCTCCAGCAGCAATTCCGCCCTGGTGCGCAGCAGTTCGGCTTCCCAAGCATGTTCTTCCTTGAGCTTGACGAATCGGAAAGCGTCGGTGATTGCATCCTGGCCCGCGCGAAACTCACCAGCCTTTCGGCATGCTTCCGCAATCATCAGATACATTGCCGTGAGTCCCGCCTCGACCCCGATCGCGAGGCTGGTCTGAACTGCCTGCTGCATCATCGGCAAGCCTTTCTCGGGTTGCCCGATTTGCGCGAGCGCGGCGCCGAGGATGTGCGAGCCCATCAGCTGGTAGTAAGGCAAGCCGTGTTCGGTCGCGAGCTCGATGGTTCGCTTAGACCAGTCGATGGTGGTGTCCCATTCCTGGCGGAAGCCATACAGCACCGCGGTGAAATAAGTCGCATAAACCAGGTCGTGCGCGGTCGCAAATTGTTCGGCGGCGCCAAGCGCGCGCCGGCTCATCACCAGCGCCTGTTCGGAAAACCCCATCAGCTCCAGGGTCCAGGCCAGCGCGCTACGCGCGTCGACCTCGATATTCGAGGTATAAACGAAGTGATCTAGTTGCGGCTGATGCTGACCGCACAACGCGATAGCTTTTTCCAGATTGTCGCGCGCCTCGCTCAGCTCGCCGAGAAAAAATCGACCGTGGCCGAGCGAGCGCCACGACCTGGCGAGTTGCGCGGGGTCCTGCACGCTCTCCGCGAGCCGCAGATTGCGCTCCGCGAGCTGATGGCTGAGTTTCCAATCGCCGCGTCCGACCGCGAAGGACCATAGGCCCATCAGTGCGGGAAACAGTTGCGGGGTCTCGCCGAGGCGCCGGCACAACTCGCTCGCCCGTTCGTAGGCCTGCTGAACTTCGGGCGCGCCGTATCCTTTGCTGGCCTGCAGTGCCGCTCCCATCGCGAGGCGTAATTCCAATTCGCGCTCGAGCTTCTTGATCCCATCAGGCAGATGCGCGAGCGCATCCATCGCCGCGACCAAATGCTCGACCGCTTCACGCGACGCGCTCGCGCGCAGGGCATTGTGAGCCGCTTGATGGCGATAGCGAAACGCCCGCTCGTAATCGCGGCTCTGGGTGAAATGACGCGCCAGCTCGGCCGCAACCTCGGCGGTGCGCTCCCCATATGCGGTTTCCTGGTGCTCGCCGATTTTCTGATGGAGATGGGCGCGCCGCGCCGCAGTCACGTGACCATAGACAGATTCCCAATAAAGCGCGTGTTGAAACCGAAAACGCGCGGCCACCGTGCCGTCCGGCCACTCCGCGTCACCAGCGTCCTGCAGAAACGCCATCCGGTTGACCAGCGCTGCGCAGTGCCGTTCGACCTCCATCAGATCTTTTTCGATAGCTCCAGCGATTGCCGCCGCGGAAAATTCTGTACCGACCACACTGGCGACCTCGAGCAACACCTGATCCTCAGTATCGAGTCGCGCCAGCTGCTGCCCGATCATTTCCATCACGTTGCCGGGCGCGATGTGACCTGAATTCTCAGCCAGCTTTTCTAATGAGACGCCGGCGTCGCCCGAATCCGAAACTGCCGAGCCATTCGATCTCAGCATCGAATCCAAAAGGGCCACCATGAACAAAGGATTGCCCTCGGTGCGATGGTGGATAGCGTTGGCGACTTTTTTGAGCGCAGCCTCATCGGGCGGGCTTGCTTCTGTGATCCTTTGTTGCAGGTATTCGGCCACTTCGGACGAAGAAAGCGGCGCCAGTTTCAGGTCGTCACAATAGCGCCCGGCCAGTTCGCCGACGGTAGTTCGCAGCGGATGCTCCGCGGACAGCGTAGCGATGGGGCGATGGGTCCCGAGGATCATCAGCCGCGCGCGTTCAGGTCGGCGAGCCAGCAGGTCGAGCAGCGTGAGCGTTGACGGGTCACTCCAATGGAGATCCTCGAGCGCGAGGATCACGATTCGATTCGCGGTAAGACGTTCCAACGCTTCGGCGATCTCGCGCAGCATGCGCTGCTGCGTAGCGCCTTGCGCCGCGGAAGTGTTTCCGGGCGCGTCGGCGTCGTCGAGCAGCGCCGGCATCTGCGCCAGCCACGATGGTGCGTGATTGCGAATGGTTTCCGCGACGCGCCCGCCGCGGTCGTGATGGCTTAGCCGGCTAAGCGCATCGATCACCGGCAGGTAAGGTTCGCTCTCGCCGCGATGCTCGACGCATTGCCCGCGCCCGATCAGAACTCCATCGCGAGTAGCCACGTGTGCAAGGAAAGCCTCCAGCACCGTGCTCTTGCCGATGCCGGCCTCACCGCTGAGGAAGACGACCTGGCGCATCCCGGTGGAAGCCTTGAGGAACGCCGAGCGCAGGCGAGCGAGTTCGGTCTCACGACCGACCGGCGCCATAGCCTTCGAGGAGGTTGCGACCGCAGCTTGTGCGGCCTCCTCAAGATCGTCGGCATCGCCGCTGCGCTTTACCTCGGCGATGAATCGATAACCGCGGCGCGCGATAGTCTCGATGAACTTCGGCGACTCCGCGTCGTCACCGAGCGCCGCGCGTACCTCGCGCAGGTAAAGCCGCAATACGCCCTCGCCAACGAAGGTCGTGGGCCAGATGGCTTTGCGGAGTTCCTCGTGGGTCACCAGCCGGCCTGGATGTTCAACCATGTAGCGGAGCAACGCGAACGGCTTGGGGCGGAGCGGGATCAGCTCGGCGCCGCGCAAAAGCCGCTCGTTGCGAGGATCAAGTTGATAGGGCGAGAAGAGCCGGTAGGATTCTGCGCTCATGATTCCCGATTACGACCTGAGGTCGCCCACTATAAAACCAGTCGAACGTGAAACTCTACACTCGGTACGGTTCGATAGAAGGTGCGAGAATTTCAGCAACTTCGTCAAGAGTCAGCTGCTATCGACGGCCAGTCGCTCCAAAACCAACCATTCGACCGAAAACCATACGCCCGCCTAACGCATTTCTAACGGATGCTCCATCGCAGCTAACGGAAGCGATCCGTAATCTCCACGCTTGTCAGGGAAGAGTTGCACAAACGGATGGTCAATCGAAAGCTCAGCAAACATTCAAGGAGTTTAGAACAATGAAAACCTACAGCACACTCGCCAAAATCACTGCTTCGATCATCAAGCGCTCGCTCGGCGGATTGCTCGCGACCAGCCTGATGTTCGCCGCTTCGGGTCCCGTGTTCGCCGGTGGCAACGGGATGGGATCGAATCTGCAGGTGTTGCCGCGGACGACCCCGAGCGGCATTCCGGTCGCGCCTGGACTGCTGGGCGATTCGAACCCATACGGCGTTCAGTTCGTGCCACAAAACTTCCAGGGTGGCCATGGGATGCTTCAAACCAATGATGTGCTAGTCGCGAATTACAACAACACCACCACGATGGGAGGCAACACGGTCAGCACGCAGGGCCTCGGCACCACCATCACGCTCATCCGGCCCAATGGCGACGGATCGGTATTCTTTAATTCCACCGCGAAGGGCGTCACCGGCTTTACCAACGCGCTGGATATCATCCCCCATGGATTCATCTTCGCCGGCACCGTCCCGACCACTGATGGAACCTCGGGCACTGTTCAAGCCGGCCCGATCGTCATCCTCAATGGAGAGGGCAGCGAAGTAGGCAGCATACCTGTCGGCGACGGCACTCAGCCTGGCAACTACGGTGCATGGGGCTCGACGATCAACATGCAGAAAAACGGCACGGTGCAGTATTTCGTTTCCAACTGCCTCGCTCCGGTTCCCGGACACCCGGGCGATTTTCAGGGCACCATCGTCCGCTACGACATCACGTTCAACCACAAAGGGATGATGGAAATCCCGAGCACGCCGGTCCAGATCGCATCGGGCTACACCGCCGGACCTAATCCCGCATCGATCGTGACCGGACCCGCGGGTCTCGCCTACGATTCAAAGACGGACACGCTCTATGTCGCGGGCGAAGGAGACGACGAGATCTTCGCAGTTGAGAACGCCTCGACCACCACCAGCGACAATGGCACCGGCACGGTCGTCTACAATGATCCGGCTCATCTGTATGGCCCACTGGGCCTGATCCTCGCGCCCAATGGCGACCTGCTCACGGCCAACGCCGACAGCATCAATGCGCAGCCGACCTTTGCCAGCCAGATCGTGGAATTCACGCCCAGCCCGGCCAGCGGCCAGAATCCGGCAGGAACCTTTGTCATGAGTCTGCAGGTTGATCCACTCAATGGCGGTTCATTCGGGCTGCGTCTGATGGAAAACAACGGCATCGCAAAGCTGCTGGCGGTCGATGACAACACGGTCACCCTCAACGCTTACAACTTCGCGCTCATGCAGAATCCTTTCTAGGCTGCCCCTCCCTGACGCAGCAACGCCGGAGGCAAAAGCGCCTCCGGCGTTCATTTTTGTCGATGAGAAACGAAAGTCGGTAAGTCTCTAGGTCAGAAAATCGGCATCGTCGCCGAAAGTAATCTCCACGTCGCTAGTAGGGCGCGAAGAGCAGGTGAGGATGTAGCCTTCGGCGCGTTCGTCATCAAAGAGAGCGAATGACGAGACATCGCCCATATCCACTTCGCCCACCAGCAGTCGAGCCTTGCAGGTGCCGCACATTCCGTGCGCGCATCCGTAGGGCCAATCGATCCCCGCGTCCAGTGCGGCTTCCAGGAAGGTCTGACCCTGCGCGACCTCGATCACTTTGCCGGACGGTTTGACGACTACGCGGTACACCATAGGAACATACTGCTAGAAATACCTGCGGCCGGCCGACGCGTCCGGAATCGGCAATCCTACTTTGTTGAGCAATTCATTTACCTCGACGATGAAGTCGTCGCGCATCTGCTGGTTACTACGCTTGCGCAGTCCCCACTTGATGTAATCGTATTGGCGCTTCGAGCCGTCGGACCCGAACATGTCCAGGCCGGCCGCATACCATTTGGGAAGGTAATGCTCCGCAGCTTTGCGGCCTTGTGCGGTTTGGCAGACTCTGCGCAAGAGCGTGTAACCAAACGCCGCATGGCCGATTTCCTCGCGCCACACCCGCTCCGAGATCTTCGCTAGCGGAGCATAGGTACAACCGACCCACTCGAAGCCCATGTAGGCGCCCTGGCGATCGCCGAAAAAACTGAAGAACGCATATTCAACCCAAACTTCAGAGAGATCGCGCATTTCGAACAGGTAGAGAGGCATTGGGGTGGACATGAATTGGTCGTCGATCTTGACTCCCAGTCCTTCAAGGATTCGCCACCAGTAACTCCCATGCCTTACCTCTTCGGACCAGAAAGCCGCGTACTCGGCCTTGTCTTCCGGGGAGGGCGCTTTGCCCATCGGACGTATCAGTGTTCGTTCCGGCACCAGCATGTATTCCAATTCGATTCTGGCCTGGATGGAAAGCATCCTGACCAGCAGGTCCTTGTATTCGGCTGGAAGGCCATCGGGCGATTCGAAATTCTTCGCACCGGTATGCGCGCGATATACCTCATGATACTGCTGCTCACTCACTCCCAGACTACCTTGCGCTGCCATAATTAATTCTCCTGTGAGTGTGTCGGGTGCGCTTCCCGTTCTCGAATGAGCGCGTGCTCGATTTTTTCGCGAAGCGCCTTCTTGGAAATTTTGCCTACCGCCGTCATCGGAAAGGCTTCAACCACTTCAAGTCGTTCCGGAAACTTGAACCTGGCAACCTTTTTACTTTCGAGGTGCGCGATGATCTCGTTGAGATCCACCGTCAATCCTGGCTCGCAAATTACAAACAAACAACCTCGCTCGCCTACTAGCGGATCCGACATTGGCACTAACGCTGCGGCACTGATTTTGGGATGATCGATGACAAGGTTTTCGATTTCCTCAGCGCTGACTTTTTCGCCCGCGCGGTTAATCATGTCCTTCACCCGGCCCGCTACGATTAGCCGCCCGGAACCGTCGCCTTGAAGCATATCACCGGTTCGATAAAAACCATCGTCGGTGAAGGCTAGCCGGTTGTGCTCGGCGGCTTTGTAGTAGCCGCGAAGGGTGTAGGGACCGCGCACCAGTAATTCTCCGACCTCGCCCGCGGCGACCTCGTCGCGCACGCCATTCACAAGGAGATACTCGTCATGCGGCGAAATCGGTTTGCCTACGGTTTCCAGCACCGCTGACTCCGGGTCATCGAGCCTGGTGGCGGTGATGAATCCCTCGGCCATGCCGAGAACCTGTTGGACTCGGCAGCCGAACACATCCAACGCGCGCATGGCCGAGGTAGGCAGGAATTTGGCGCCGCCCGCGATGATTTGTCTGAGCGACGACAGATCTCGCGGCGCGATCTGTTGGCGTTCGGTCAGCGAGATATACAGTGCCGGCACTCCGGGCATGCAGGTCACCCGCTCGCGCTCGATCGCTTCGAGAACGTCGTCGGGCGCGGCCGATTCGAGGAGAACCACGGTGCCACTGGCGATCAATGTTCCCAGAAGTCCTGGTGCCACGAGGCCGAAGTTGTGCGACACCGGAATCGCAAGCAACAAGATCGTTTGCAGCCCGACCTCGCACACCTGGTTCATCGCGCGTGCGTTATAAAGATAGTCGGCGTGGGTGCGCGGAATCAGCTTAGGCAGACCGGTAGTGCCGCCGGAGACGAGAAACAATGCGACATCAAACGGGTCCGCGCGAAATCGCCGTCGCTGGGAGACGCGGCTTTCGATCATTCTCCTGATACTGAAGAATCCTGGTGCCTCTACCACGCGGTCGCCCGAGGTCAGCACAAATCTGAGAGCCGGTTGCCGTTCCTTGAGCGCAATTGCCATCTTCGCGTAGTCAAAATTGCGGTAAATCGGCGCGATCGCATATCCGACCGCTCCACTATGTTCGAGGAAGAATCCGATCTCAGCCTCGCGATGAGCCGGCAAGGCCATGATCGGCAGCACACCCAACCTCGACGCCGCGAGGTACAGCATCGCGAATTCAGGATTGTTCGGCAGCTGCACTACGATGCGGTCGCCCGGCCGCAGGCCGGCATCATAGAGTCCGTCCGCCAGCCGGTCGCTTCGCTCGTCCAACTCCGCGTACGTGATCTTCGATTGTTCCGTGACGATCGCGATCTTGTCCGGCGATTTCTGTGCGGCGCTTGAAACTGCCTCGTCGATTGTCTGATCGAGCCACACGCCCAGATCGCGATAGCGCTGGGCGGTCGCCTGCGGCCATGAAACACAGTCCCTAAGCATGACGGAAGGCTCGAAATCGCGACCCAGGCTTGATGAACATGAGGGAGCGCTCGTTCATGTTGTGACCGGTTAAGACCAGAGCGAGCGTTGCACCGCGCGATTCATTTGATTGGCGACTGAGCGGTTATTCATTCATATGGTGAAGCTCAAGTCAAAAAGGTTTGTTATCTTCGAGCCCGAGGTTAGGCTTAGTGCTCTATCTGATCGGTGGCGCGCCACGCGCGGGAAAGTCTATGCTGGCGCAACGAATGCTCGAGCAACAGAAAGTCGCGTATTTTCCCACCGACCTGCTCACGATGGGGCTCACCAAGGCGATGCCGCACCTCGGTTTGGAGCCCAACGATTCGACGTCAACCCGCGGTCCGATTATGTGGCCGATCCTGCGCGCCATGGCAGTCACTGTTCTCGAGAATGGCGAAGACTATACGATCGAAGGTGACGTTCTGATGCCCGCGCATGTCATGGAACTACGCGAGCGCTTCGGCGCCGCGGTACGCGCATGTTTCCTCGGCTACGCGACCGTCGACTCGGTCGCGAAGCTCCACCACATTCGCCGTCATGGGGCGGGCAAACAGGATTGGACCAACGATTGCGACGACGCTCACCTGCTCAGGATCATCGAGGAATTCAAAATTCTGAGCGCACATCTGCGAATTGAATGCGGTGCCAGTGGGTTGGCCTACTTCGATGGATCAGGCGATCTCTTTGCAGCGATCGATCAGGCTGCCGTTTACCTTCGAAGCCAATCCCTAAAAAGCGCGCGACCTTGAGGCCGTCCCATTCGCGGTCCCATGAATTACCGGTGCCGCTCTCTTTGAGCGCCTCGTACTGATTGCATTGCGTGTGGGTTTTCGGAAGATTCGCGAACCATTTGGATGAGGTACGGCACCGCGTAACAGGCATCCGCTCGCGGCAGAACTCGATGATTTTCTCCGCTGCAGCGAACATCGTGGGCGGAAACTAAGCCGCTTTGCCGAAACGAAAGAAGCGGCGCAGGATGCCCGCGCCGCTTCTCGTTCGTTACGTTTTTACCAGCGGTTGCCGCCGCGTCCTCCAGCGCCACCACCACCCGGCCCGCCGCGGTCGCGATCACGATTGCCGAAGCCTCCGCCGCCTCCACCACCCGGACGCCCGCCGCGACGGTCGCCGCTACCACCACCGCCTCCGGTGCGAGGGCCGCCGCCATCGCGCGCCTGATCAATCTTGATGCGACGGCCCTTGAGATCGGTTTCGTTGAGCGTTTCAATCGCTTTGGTGGCGCTGTCCTGATCCGCCATCTCAACGAATCCGAACCCCCGCGACTGGCCGGAAAACTTGTCGGTCACCACGACAGCTTTTTCGACCGTCCCGACCTGAGCAAACAACTCCATCAGGTCTTCGTTCGTAACTGCGTAGGCGAGATTACCCACGTACAACTTGCTGGGCATAGGAGCCCTCCTTCTGAATTGGTGCCGGAAGCTCTTAAACGGGACCCGACCAGGATTAGGGGGTGCGACGCGATAAGGGCGGTCCGAGCGTTCGTATAAAAAGCATACACCCGGACCTGTAAGTGTAAAGGCGTTTTGGATGGACTCAGGCAGCCGTGTCCATCCTAGCCGTCAGGAACTTTAACATGTAGTCGTTAACCAATGCGGGCTTTTCTTGCTGCACCCAATGTCCGGAATCCGGCACATAGTGGATTTCGAAGGCGCCTGTGAATAGCTCCTTCATTCCAAAAGTCAGCTCTTTGCGAAGAGCGACATCCTGCTCGCCCCAAATGACCATCGTGGGAGCCGAGATTTTATGCTCCATCCATGCGGGCGCCTGCCGGTTGCGGACACTCTCGCGAAACAGCGCCCGGTAATAGTTGAGCGCCGCCGTCACGGAATATGGGTTGCGAAACGCCGCCCGAAAATGCGCGAGGTCCTCGCCACTGAAGGCCGATTTCTGTATCGCGCTGTCATGTAACATCCGCCGGAGGACCGCGAAATCGCGCGCCCGGAGCACTGCCTCGGGCAGCCGCGGAATCTGGAAAAACAGGATGTACCAGCTCTTCAGCATCTGGCGCGGATTGCCGCGCAGGTTCTCGCGGAATTTTTTCAGATGCGGGCAGTTCATCACGATGAGCCGCTCGACTAGTTCGGGATGCTGGAGCGCAGTCGCCCATGCGATCGCGCCGCCCCAATCATGCGCCATGATAACCGCGCGCTGATGCCCGCAGGCTTCGATTAGATCGCCGACATCGCCAATCAGTTTGTCGAGCGAGTAATTTTCGATGCCGACCGGTGTATCACTTCCGCCATAGCCGCGGAGGTCGGGAGCGACGCATTCAAAATGAGGCGCGAGCGCGCGCAGCTGATGACGCCACGAGTACCAGCATTCGGGGAATCCATGCAGCATGAGCACGAGCCGCTTGCCGGAGCCTTGTCCCGCTCGTGCGACCTGCATGGTAAGGCCGCTCTTCAGATGGAGCTTTTCGAAATGCCACGGCTGGGCCACGATGCGGCGCTAGAACTCCGCTTTGAAGGTGTCGTGCCCCTCACCCGCGTATGACACGCGCACACTCTTGAGGAGCACCATCCGCAGCGGCGGCGCATTGAAGAATGGCGCCTCGAAGGGATTCTTCTTGAGGAACGTTGCCTTCAGCGAATTCCATTCCTCGCTGTCGCGAGGCACGACTCTCGCGATGCTCTGCACCACCGCGCGATTGACGCGGAAGGTTTCCACGTCGCCGGTATCGCGCATATCGATGAGCACGGTCGCCTTCGGGCGCTTGAGCAGATTCTGAAATTTGTCCGCGCTCTCATTCATGATGAAGATGAGATCGAGGTCCTCGGTTTCGCCGAATGCCTGCAGCGTCGCGGTCGGCCACTCCTCGCCATCGGTGACGAGCACCGCGATGTGTTGGGCATCGAACAGCTTGCGAAGCTTTAATTTTTCGGATTCGTCGAGCATTGATTTTTACTTCACTATGGTTGAGCACTACTAAAGAGTGTTTATGCCTTCCACTACGAACTTATACTCAATCGCATCGATATTAGCCGCGCTACTATGCCGATACTTCACCACCAACTCCGCGCGCGACCCGAACACCACGTCGGAATCGATGTACTTATCCCCGTCGACATACAATGCCGTCACCAACCGACGGTATCCCGGTACTGATATTATGAAGTGTATGTGCGCGGGACGGAACGGATGCCGCCCCATCGCATGCAGCATCCTGCCGACCGGGCCATCGCTCGGCACCCCGTAGCTCGAGGGCTTCACCGTGACGAAGTTGAACTTCCCCTCCGCATCGGTGCGAAAACGCGCCCGAAGATTCATCTCCGCGCCCTTGAAATTGTCGAATTGCAGGTCGTACAGCCCGCCCGACGAGGCCTGCCATACATCAATTTGCGCGCCGCTGAGCGGCTTCCCCTCCACCGATGCGACACTGCCATGAACCCGCAGCGGCTCGCCCTCGATCCCGCGCGCTATATTGGCGCCATCCGGCAATTCGGGAGCGCCTTCACGAAAAAACGGCCCGAGCAGGCTCGACTCGGTCGTGGCCTCCGACTTCCCGCTGTTGGCGAGGATGTCGACCAGCGCGCTGAGCCCCAGCGTATCCGACAGCAGGATGAATTCCTGGCGCTTGTCATCGGTGATGTGGCCCACGTCGGTCAAAAACTCGATGCCGCGTGTCCATTCGGCGGGCGTGAGTTTCACCTCGCGCGCGAATTCATGCACATGCCGGATGAGCGCGGTCATTACTTCCTTGAGGCGCGGATCGGGACATTTCGCGAGCCGCTCCAGCGCCGATTCGGTGATGGTGGTCTGATCAAGATTCCGCATATGAAACTCCTCGGGCTTCGGTCTTAGGCTCGACTGGCACCGAAAGATAGCGCAGGACCGTATCCTGGAGCTGGTGGTTGCGCTCGACCTCGTTCATCGCGGCGGCATCGGAGATATAGTCGAGCCTCGCATAGTAGCCGCGCCACTTGCCCTTAAAGTGGTACGAGAGCACGCGAAAACCCCATTCCTCGGTCTCGACGACTTCGCCGCCGCCCGAGGTCGCTCTTGCCTCGAACCGCTGGATGAGGTCCTTAATTTGTGGCTGCCCGCATCGAGGCGAACAATAAAAATCGTCTCGTAACGACCGCATGCGCGCATCCTCCTTATCGACTTAAGCCCCTCTCGGAGCAAGCAACGAATACGACAACGTAATCATCGGAGGCGGTCGGCTGGCAAGATAGTTTGGTCTCGATCAAATGCCGAGGAAGGATTTTACTCGGACAACGGCGTCGAGCCCCGCGGTTATAACCTGATTGAAGCCGGAGGTGCCGAGCGGTTGCAGCCCGGGTAACGGTGCGCCGGAGACCAGCGGCTTCGGCGGCAGCAGTTGCGCCATCCGGGCGAGCGCATCCTGCTGATGGTTGAGCGGGCGATGCGCAACCTCTCGAATGGCGGCCATGCTGGCCAACCGCGCGCTCGCATCGATTGCGGGCGGACCGGCATTCGACGGGGTGGGAAGAAACTTGATTGCAGTGAGCAAATCCGGGGCGACATTATCTCGCGCGGTCAGCGGGCCGCCCAGGCTGAACAGCTTGCGTAAGGTCGCGATGATTGAAGTGTGATCGAAGGGATAGGGCGGCGCATTGAAAGCAAGGCCTGCGGGCGCGCTGCGGATAATCGAACCGCGCGGAATCCACGGTGACACGATTACCGCAGGAACGCGGACGCCATAACGATCGAAATTGAAACCCCACGAGCCGTGCCCGTCAGGCGAAATTGCGACCGGAGGGGGCGCATGGTCATAGCATCCGCCATGTTCGTCATAAGTGATGATCAGCAATGACCGCGGCCAACACGCCGATGAGTGGATCGCGTTATAGACCTTGGCGATCAGGGCTTCGCCGAAAGACACATTGTGCGGCGGATGCTCATCGCTCGGAATCCCGAGCCTAAAGTCGGAGAAGTAGCGCGGTTCGATAAAGCTATAGTTGGGCAGCCCGCCGGCTTGCGCATCGGCGATGAACTGGCCGAACGGATGCAAGAGCGAGCGCACCAGCACGTCGCGCAGGGCGAGCGACTGCGGCACATCGTGGTAATAAATCCGCCATGAACAGCCCTTGCTCGACATTCGCGCGAAGATACTCGACTCCGGAAATGGCACCGGAAACATATTGTTGTTGACGCATCCGAGCGCGGTCCCGGTGTGCGCGAAAAACCGATTGGGCCAGGTTTGGCACGGCGCCGACGCGTGCCATTGATCGGATACTCCGAACTCGCGCGCGAGCGTGCTGATCACCGGCACCTGCTCGGGAATGAAGTAATGCATCACGCCCGCCGGATCGTAGGGTTTATCCGCGGCGGGCTGTCGCATGTAGTTCTGGACAAAGCCCGTCATCGAGGGACGATCGGCGGTGCGCCCGCGGCCCGGACCGAAGAGCTGCTCGTTCATATCGTCGAACTCTTCGCCCGGATCGGGATCGGGGATGATGGCGACGTCGGAATCCATCGCGGATGCGCGCCATACTCCCACCGGCGCGTTGTTGTATGGATTGCTCTCCAGCCCGGTGAGCCCGTTGAAACCCGACCCTGGGGCATAAAGCTTCCCAAGCAAGCAATCGAACGAACGATTCTCAAGCATCAGGACGATGACGTGCTCGATAATGGCCATCGCGCGGGTTCCGGTTCAGCTCTGCTGCTCGGGAAATTTGAATCCAAGGTAGGCGCCGTTCGCCACGCCCATCAAGGCGAGCAACGTGGGACTGAACTCCGGCATCGCGAGGTCGCGGTACACGCCGGCCACGAAGACTCCGCCGAGGATCACGGTCCATACCACCACCTGCAGGCGATGAAGGGCGGGCCCGTTCACATCAGTGGTGATGTCTTTCCAGAAGCCTTGGGTTTTGAAGGTCGCCTTGGCGTCATCATACGTGCGTTTCTTGTTATTGAGGGTGATGAGCTGATCCTCGAGTTTGGCGATCTCGACAGCATCTGGAACCGCCGCGCTCTTCAGTCTACTTCGTGCGGCATCGGTTTCTTCTATTTTTTTCTTCAGCTTCTTCACATCATCCCAACTATGGAGGTCGAGGGCCTGGAGGTTTTCGTTGGTGCGCCCAATGGGGCTGTCCTTGGAGGCGTCGACTTGAACCGCGAAAACCGCGGTCGCGGCCGAAATACCCATCAATACCAGCGCTTGTGCGGTAACGGTGTTGTAGTCCCAAAGCAGGGTCAGGAGGAACAAGAACGCGCCAACAATCAGGACGGACCACCACGCCATTTGGCAGCGGCCGAGGCTGAAGGTTTGCAGCTCAGGCGGAAGCTGCGGCAGGAGGCTGTCTTTCAGGAGACTACTGGTTTTGGCGAGGTACCAAACACCAGCCACAACCGCCAGAAGGACGACGCTGCCCAACGACAACCATCCAAGCGACATTAGCCTGAGTTGGAAGGTAGTCGAAGCCGTAGCACCGCCGACTATCTGCGCACCACCAGTCGCGGTCGTTGAAGGAAACTGAAGCGTGACCGTCACCTTCCGCGTCCAATCGTTGGGCGAGCCGAGCACCGTCGCCCACGCGTCGTGATTGTCGGTGGTACGGATCAAATGAAAGATCACGGCTTTGTTGTCGCTGGTATAGCGGCTGGGAGTCATACCGGTGATCGGCACGCCATTGAGCACCAGCACCGCTTTGGTCAGATCGAGGCTCGAGGTGTCGCCCTTCAGAACCACCGCCAGCCAATCTCGCAATCCGAGCGTGAGGTCGTGATCGGTGGGAGTTTTGCGGATGGCAGGGTTTCCGGTCGCATCGAGGCCCGCGATTTGATCGATCGTCGCCGCGATGCTGGCACCCGCCGACGGTTGGGGCGGCGGCGTACCACCGCCCGGCGTTGATTGAGCCGACGCCGCGCTAGTGAGCATCAGACACAATGCGAGCAATAGAACGCGCGCGGCCAATCGACGACCTGACCCGAGTCGGTTCTTCATCGATCATTCCCCTGTGATCTGCGTCTACGACAGCAGTTGTTTGCCGATCTGATACGCCGCAGTGAATCGGTCGAGTCCGTTGGAACCGCCGTTTACCAGCTCGCGTGCCTTCGCGAGATTGTTAGCGGCCAGAGCGTTTTCGATTTCCAGGCGCTTGGAGTCGATGAACGCGGCAAGGATTTTCGATGCGGTCACGGGATCATTGGCCTGTTGCGGGGTAGCGACCAGGTTCGGCACGCCCACGAGGGGACCGAATTTGGTGTAGTTGCTGCGGCCGGTCAATTGGACGAAGCCCCGTCCTCTAAAGTTTGCACCGTCGGGCGGGCCCAAATTCCCCAGGTCCTTCCGGTTATCGTAGAGATCGAAATCCGGACCGTTGGGACTGGTGTTATAGCGTGAAATGCCCTCGCTGATCGGCACGAAACCTTCGGTCTCTGCACGAATGGTTCCCAAAGCGCATAGCACCAACGCAAGCACGGTCAGATCCTTGCCAATCAGGGCCGAGAGCACGTTGGGGAGATGCGCGGTAATATTGCGCACCGGAGTGACCGGGAACATTTTGGCGACGATCGCGACCGTAACGTTCGGCATCCCCGGGGCAGGCGGCAATTCGGCAACCGTAAAACCGAGCGCTTGGGCGGTCTGCTGGCCGACCACCCCATCGGCGACAAAACCTTCACTTTTCTGAAAGGCCAGGACCGCGGCCTCAGTGCCGGGGCCGAAATTTCCATCGATGGCTCCGGGGGGAAAACCCTTCGCCTGCAAGAGGGTCTGGAGCCGGGTGACATCGGCTCCCGTGGCTCCGTCTTTTAAGGTTTCCATGCCCCGCCTCAAATGCGCGATGCCGATTGCGACCTTAGTCAAATCTAAACCGGCTGTTGAATGCAGCTTTCATACTAAGACGCCCTTCGTATGTCGAGAGCGGCTCACCGCCGGTCAACCAGCCGCCTCAACAACCTTCGGTGATCCGCGTTATATCAGGCCGTCCGCAGGCTCCTGCGCGACCAACTCGTAAGGAAACATGCATGCATTAATGGCAGCATGTCCCCTCGTTTCGGTCTCATCCTCCTCGCTCCGGCGCAAACCTATCGTCATCGGTCAGCGGCGTATCAGTGCAAATCGGCGCAATGCCGCACGTTCGACCGAACCGCGTCCTCCGGAAGAAAAAGCGCGCGCCGCCCGCACTGCGATTAAGCCTGGCTTCTTCGTCGCGCCGTATCGATGGATCCCCGAGCGGCGGTGCGACTTCCAGTCGACCTATCCCGCTCTCGATACCGCCGAGCGCCGCCGTAACGATCACTGGTTGTGGACAATGCTACCGAGCAGATTGAATGAAGTTGAGACGCTGCAGCCGGGCTGATCGGTTGGATCGCATCCGCCATTGCAAGCGGCGCTCTGCGTATCGGGACAGAAAAGACCGTTGCTAAGCGGTCCGTCCGCAACGAATGGGGCGTTAGCCCAGACTGCTACGATCGCAATTGCGCCATTGTCTGACCCCCCCGCTCCGGTGATTCCTCAGTCATTGGTCAAATCGCCTGGACCGAGAGGGTCTCGACGCCGGCTGGAGTTAGCGGGCAGCCGCAGCATTCGCCCATCTCCTGGTGTCGTCGAAGACCTAGATCATCGCGCAGGTATTTGGGCGGTGCCTCCTGGACTGGGATTGGCGGTCCCACTGGGCCGAGGGCGGCGCGCATTCAATTCCCTGGGAAGATGCCAGTTGTTAATCCCGCATTAGGCCCAGCGGTGGCAGCCGTCGCGTTGAACGAGCCTAGCGTGTCCGGTGTAGTTTGCACGAGATAGGCCAAAGCTGTCGCCGGGGTGCCCGACGCATTTACCTGATAGATGCTGGTCACACCTGCGGGAAGCGTTATGGTGTTGGTTCCGCTGATGCTGTACGCAAACAGTACGAGCTCATTTGCGCTGCCGGTAGTTAACAGCCCACCTTGAATAGTTTTGCCTTGCGCGGCTTGTTCCACTTTTGCGTCCAAGGGATTCATCGTGTCCACGTTCGAAAAATCGGTTATCCCGCCCGAGCTGGCAGCAGCCGTCGTGTATGACCAGGTTGCGGTCGATCCAGGATCGCCGCCGGCGACAACTTTGTAGAAGGTTTCCTGGATGATATTCACTAACGGGCTCACCTCCTCGCTAACCTGGGCAAACAGCGTCCAGCCACTGGGGCCTCCGAACACCACACCGTTTTGAACAGCAATTGTCGCAAACAGCAGGTCACCAACATTTGCCGTGGTCGGGATGACGATGCTCAGCGACGTCGAGGTCGAGTCTGCCGAGTTCGTATTCGAATCGCCGACTATGGGCGGGCCCGCAGTAGCGGTAGGTGTCGCGGTCGCGGTGGCGGTTGTGGTTGCGGTCGGCGTCGCAGTCGCCGTGACAGTGGGCGTCGGGGTTGCGGTAGACGTCGTGGTCGCAGTGCTGGTCGCGGTTGTGGTTGGGGTTGCCGTGACCGTAGGCGTCGGCGTTGCGGTGCCAGTGGTGGTTGCGGTCGCGGTTGCCGTAAGAGTGGGCGTCGACGTCGCAGTGGACGTCGTTGTCGCGCTGGCGGTGGCACTGCTGGTAGCGGTCGGGGTCGCAGTCGCCGTGACAGTGGGCGTGGTCGTAGTGCTGGCCGACGCTGTAGGGGTGGCGGTCGAGGTCGCGGTGGCAGTGGCCGTCGGGGTTGCCGTTGCGGTCGGGGTTGCCGTTGCGGTCGGGGTTGCGGTTACTTCGGGAGAGGGGGCGGCATTGGGATCTGGTCGTGGGCAGCGACAGATGCCTCCGCCCGAGCCGTTACCGACCAGCGCACCGCATTGGTCCCGGAGATATGCCAGGTTGGTGGGATCTCCACCGCCGTTGTTGAAAAGCGGCACCTGGGTAAGCCCGGTCTCGATACCGCCGAGCGCGGTAGTGACGATCACCTGGTTGTGAACGATGCTACCCAGCAGATTGAATCCAGTTGAAAGGCTATAGCCGGGCTGATCGGTGGGATCGCATCCGCCATTGCACGCAGCGCTCTGCGTATCGGGGCAGAAAAGACCATTGCTGAGAGGTCCGCCCGCAACGAATGGGACGTTAGTCCCGACTGCTACGATCGCAATTGCGCCGTTATCCGACCCCCCCGCTCCGGTGATTCCCCAGTCATTGGTCAAATCGCCCTGGACCGAGAAAGTCTCGATGCCGGCTGGAGTTAGAGGGCAGCCGCAGCATTCGCCCATCTCCTGGTCGTCGTCAAAGACATAGATCATTGCGCAGGTATTCGCTGTGGAGCCTCCGAGATTCGGATTGGCGCTCCCGCTGGGGTTGATTAACGTGATGATGTTATCGCCACCACCTACCGTATTTTGCTGAATATCGTAGTAGGTCCAGAGAGTTGATCCCGGCCCACCACCCGTGACCTGGGCGGATTGCCCGCCGGCGTCGCGCAAACTACCCGCATTCGCCGCCAGGCCCCATAGAATCGCTGCCGCTACCAAAATGAAGCCCGCCAATCCATACCTGCCAAAACTATGTCGCCTGTTCGCCACGCAAATCCTCTTCAACTTATCGCCGCTATCATCCGCGGAAGCGCTAGCCAGAAGTTGCCATTCGAGTGCTCATTACAATAAAAGACCGCTTTAAGTCAATTTGGAGCATAATAAACAGTTTTTATTGCAAAAAAATGCGTAAACATGTCATAAATTTGCTTGTTTGCCACATCCGCTCAGATGAGCTGACTGAGCGATATCTCAAGCAGCGCCTATTCGACCATCATAAGCGGCGATAGCCGGACGGCAGGTCACGCCGGAACGTCGGCCGGGACATGGGTGATGCCGATTTAGAAAATCGATGCGAACATCAAATCCGCGTCAATAGAAAGAGTCCTGCCCCGACAATCCCAATCAGGATAGACCCGTACCATATCGGGCGAACCCGCGTCAGCGCAGCCACGGCTCCGAGCGCGATCGCGACCTGAAATAGAGCCACACTGTTGGCAAAGCGATGATGCTGATGAAGCAGGTGATCCGCCTCCGCCGACTTCACATCCCGCTCGTGCTCCTTCGTACGCGCGACGTTTTCGATATCCGCCTGCTCATGGGCGTAGCGGGAACGTTCTTGCGCAAATTTCTGCGGCGGTGATTTGCCCAAAGATATCCACGACGATTGCGAGGCTTCCTGGATCGCTGACTTGATTCCTTTGGCCTGATAAGCCGCCCACTGATCCGAGGCCTCGACTTGAAGTCTGGCGGCCTCGGTTTTCAGGACCAAAGCCTCGTTCACGGTACTTCCGGCGCGCAATGCTGCGACCGCGGCTAGCGCCGCGAACAAGGCGGTGGTCAGAGCGATCGCCTTGAGTAACCCGCCACCCTCGCGCTCGATTTGTTCATGAATCTGTTCTTCGAGCTTGTCCGTTCCTACTTCCGATTCTTCCGGCATATCGCACCTGATGAGGAGGTTGGTCGGCCTTTCTTAATCGTTGTTCGCAGTTACTCCGAGGTTAATTTCTCCTCTCCGGCTTGCATCTCCCATGACTGATGGCGGGCAAACATTTACTTCGGTGCAACGGCAGCGGCGAATTCGATCGTGTGGTGCGATTCAACCTTTCAGCTCGCATCGCAGCGCCTTCGCTTCCTTCAGATCGGTGTTGAAGCCCCCGATAAACCATCCGTAGATGTCGGCGCGCGCCGTGCGCGGCCGCGCATTCGCGACTGAAGTCCCCTCCGGGCTCATTCGAAGTGCCGCTCGTGGGCACAAACGCGCAAGTGGAGCGGTGCATTTCGCGCGAAACTTGCGTCCCTCGCGGTTATCAGCTCCGCACTTTGCGCAATGCACAACCCCTCCCGGCTCCAACTTGCCGCATTGGCGATGCTAGTTCATGCGCGCGGCGATTAAAATCGCCTTGAGAAAGAGAGAAACGGCCTAATCTTCGCGGTCGCTGCGCGGCAGGCCTCGGCGGCGGTTGAGAGGCCAAGAACAGCGCAAAATGGCGCAGACGATTTAGCCGGCGAACGAATTATTAGAAAGCGCATAAGGTTACCGGAAAGACGATCGGCAAAGACTGGAGCGTTTCACTCGGCGCGGGCGGCGTAGCGCAAGGCATGTACCCGGCGAAGTATAGCTTCAGCGTGCTTTCGACGCCGGATTGTACAAACGACTTCGTGGTGTTTCCCATCAATGGATCGACTGGCAGCACGCGCGCGCACGCGGTTGGCACACGTTTAGCACCACTACCGCTTCGGCCGGCGGCGGCACCGTAAATTTCACCACGGGCCCAGTCGGTGGAAGCCTATTCACCTTGACTTTGACTTCGAGCACGACCTCGAACACAGGAACGAACTTTCAAGTGTTCACCACCGCAAATTCCGTCAACGCGACCGCCCAAGCACAGAATCTGGCGGCCGCGATTAATCGCAATCTCAGTAGTGCCGCACTCGACCGTTTCGTAGGTGTAGCGTCTGCCAACACAGTTACGATATATCTACTGACCCCCGGATCGAATGTGTTTCTGCTTGAGCCCGGCCCGCTCGGTGGCGTAATGAGCTTAAGCTGGGCGGCAGCTTCTGGCGCGGCGAACGGGACTCAGGCCAATATCGTCGGGCTCAACCAACTTTACAGCGGAACTTCGCCTTTCTGCACGGGTAAAACGTTTCCACAATTTATTTTTTCCTATGCTTCGGGGGTCGGACCTGTCGCTACCTCTCCCAGCCTTTCATTGGATGGCAAAAAGATCGCATACGTGGAGAATGACGCCAACATCGGCGCGATCCTGCATGTGCTGACACTTGGAACTGGAACCGAAGTGGGAACCTGCGGCGGCACCAACACTGGGACCAGCACACCGACCTGCGCAATTGGCGCTTTCGGTCCGGTAATTCCAGGCAGTACCGCATCAAGTAACGCGACGGATTTCATGTTGCCCCTGGGTTTGCTCGCAGCCAACGCCTCGACGGGAGGAGCCGGAGCGATCGATTCGTTTTCCTCGCTGTTTCCCACCTACTCAAACGATACCGGATATGTCGGGGACAATAATGGAATCATGTACGCAATTACCCCACTGTTTCTGGGGACGCCTGCGTTCAGGGGAGGGGTGGGGTGGCCGGTCGCCGTGAATATCGGAACAGACCTTTCGGCTCCCGTGGTTGACGTTGGAAACGCCGGCAACATTTTCGTCGGAGATAGCTCTGGGAATTTGTACAACTACACGTTAGGCGGAATCAGCGCAGGAAATTTCGGGCTCGGCAACGCCACCGGGGGCGGCGTTCGCGACGCCGCGATGATAGATTCGACCAACGGAGTGGGTTACGTCACCGTCAGTTGCAGCGGCACCGGCGGGTCCTCTGTACTCAATCAGTTTGGATTCTCCAGCAACGGGCTGACGACATTAAGAACCGTAGACCTCAATGCTCGAGGCTGCGACGGTCCCGTGATGTACAGCCCGTCGGTGGATAACAACTACTTTAACAAAGGAATCAGCTCTGCTACCGCGGCCAATAACGGCGAGCTGCAGGTCTGCTTCGCCGGACCCAGCAGCCTTAATCTGGCCCAGTTCCAATTTGTGTCGGGCACCATGGGCGCAAGCGTCCAATTCCTCGATAGCACCTTTAGTTCAGCTCTGGGCAATCTTACGTGTTCGCCTCTCACCGAATTCTATGGCAGCAACGGGTCATACGCGTTGACAGGGCTCTCGCAAAGCGGAACTACAGCTACGGTTACCACGGCGGTCCAGGGTTTCACTACCGGACAATCGGTTACCATCGCCGGCGTAGCTGCCGGTGGTGCCGATTGTCCCACTGCCACTGCTCAAGCTTTCAACGGAACGCACCCCGTTACGGTCTCAAGCGGAACAACGTTTACCTACACTGACGGGCTTTCCGGCACGATCACCACTTGCAACATCAGCAACGCGAACTGCCACCGGTCCGACAGATTACACATTTTTTGGAGCGAGCCTTCCAGGGGTGTGGACTTTTACGACGGGGATGGTGAGCAGCACCCAAGCCTTTTCCGCGCAAAACACCACCAATCTAAGCGGCGGAACCAGCGGGATAATCGTGGACAACGATTCCAGCGACGGCCAGGCTGCGAGCATCTACTTCGGCAATCTGACATCGATTAGCAATCAGTGCTCTACCGGAATACCGACGTTTTGCGCAGTCAAACTAACGCAATCCGCCTTGCAGTAGTTTGGGGAGGCGTCCTTCAGGTCCGCAGTGTCGACGCCCTCGGCGAACCAGTTGTAAATCTCGGCGAGCATCGCGCGCGCCTCCTCGCGTCGGTGGTGTCGCGCCGCAGCCGTGCGAGGCTGCTGGTTGCGCGTTGCCGTCACCGACCAGCAAAGCAATCCATCGCTGCCAGTCCCCAGAGAGCCGCTGCAAGCGCTCGCCAATCGAGGCCTGGCCAAAGCTACGCGTGGCGCGTTGGTCATTGAACACCTATCGCGCAATCAAGGTCCGGGCCGGATGGCAAGTGCGATTCCTGAAGTATCCCCGGTATTGGTGGCAGTTGCCGTGAAGGGGCCTGTACTGCCCGGCATAGCTTGTACCGTTACACCAACCGCCGTGTCAGGGGAATTCGCCGGATTTATTTGGTAAACGCTCGTCAAAGTGCCGGGAAGAGTTATGCTATTGGTTCCGGTAATGCTGAACACGCCCACGATGAGATCATCTGCTACGGTGGTGGACACCGACGCCGGAATGAAAATCATATTTTGAGTGGCCTCTCCAGAAGAGCTGTAAATGTCAATGGGAGCTGCCGTGTCGACGTTCGAAATTGCGGTTATTCCGCCTGAACTGGCGGCGGCGCTCGCGTATGACCAGGTTACGGTCGAACCAGGATCGCCAAGCTCAACGACCGCCCAGTAGATGTTCTGGGTCAATTGTCCCGTCCCTCCGTTGCTAATTAATGCCCAATTAAAGGGGGGAGTGATCGACGCGTTAGAACTCTGAACCGCAATCGTCGCAAGCAATAGGTCGCCGACATTTGCGCTGCTCGGGATTGTGAGGCTCAATGACGTCGACTCCGAACCTGCGGATGCCGTATTCGAATCGCCGATTACGGGTGGGCTCGTCGTAGCGGTAGCAGTCGGGGTCGGGGTAGCCGTCGTAGTGGCAGTGCTGGTTGCAGTCGGGGTCGAAGTCGCCGTGAGAGTGGGGGTTGGAGTCGCGGTGGCAGTCGCTGTCGGCGTCGAAGTAGCGGTGGTCGTTGGAGTCGGTGTCGAGGTTGGGGTGGCCGTCGCGGTCGGCGTCGGGGTTGCGGTCGCGGTTGGGGTTGGCGTGACAGTTACTCTCAGAGGAGGCGGAGCATTGGGATCTGGTCGTGGGCAGCTACAGATGCCTCCGCCCGAGCCGTTACCGACCAGCGCACCGCATTGGTCCTGGAGATATGCCAGGTTGGTAGGATCTCCGCCGCCGTTGTTGAAAAGCGGCACCTGGGTAAGCCCGGTCTCGATACCGCCGAGCGCGGTAGTAGTGATGACCTGATTATGAACGATGCTACCGAGCAGATTAAACGAAGTTGATACGCTATAGCCCGGCTGATCGGTTGGATCGCATCCACCATTGCAGGCCGCACTCTGCGTCTCGGGACAGAAAAGACCATTGCTCAGAGGTCCAGCCGCAACAAAGGGGACATTGGTCCCCACGGCGACTATCGCAATTGCACCATTCCCGTTGTCCTGACCCTCCGGTCCAGTGATTCCCCAGTTATTGATCAAATCGCTCTCAACCGAGAAGGTCTCGATGCCGGCCGGAGTGAGCGGACATCCGCAGCACTCGCCCATCTCCTGGTCGTCGTCGAATACGTAGATCATCGCGCAGGTATTCACTGCGGGGCCACCGAGATTGGAATTGCCGCTCCCGCTGGGGTTAATCAAGGTGATGATATTATCCCCAGCACCTGCCGAATTTTGTGCGGTATCGTAGTAGGTCCAGAGGGTTGACCCCGGGCCACCACCGGTGACTTGAGCTGATTTCCCTCCGCTGTCGCGCAAACTACCGGCGGTTGCCGCCAATCCCCAGAGAGTCGCTGCAGCTATTAAAATAGCGGCCGCCAATCGAGGCCTACCAAAACTATGTCGTCGGTTAGCCACTCAAATCCTCCCCAACCTATCCCCGCGATCATCCGCAGGTCGCGACCGGAGCCTCATCTCATCGGTAATCTGTGGATTTTCGGGTTCGACATGTAAGCGCCACAATAGCCAGAGTTTTCCTTTCAAGTGCTGATTACAACAAAAACCTGCGTTAAGCAACTTTCAAATGTAATAGAGATTTTTATTAGAAAAAAACTGCTAATCATGATCCAAAATATGTCTCTTCGCTATAAACATTTGAATAATTTATGGATCATCTAAACAAGGCAAAACACTACCAACAGAGTAACTATGACCCTCGCTGGTCGAAGTGCCGCCAACCCGTCTAATTGTACAAACTGGTCGAGGAGCGCCTTGCCGTCCTTCAGGTCGGTTCATTGACCGCGGGACTGAGGTTGTCAAATGTCATAGTTGGTCGAGCAATGCCTTCGCGTCCTTCAGGTCGGCGGTGTCGAAGCCCTCAGTGAACCACTGGTAGATGTCGGCGAGCATCGCGCGCGCCTCCTCGCGCTTGCCTTGCGTCAACAGCAATCGCGCGAAGCTGGTGGTCGCGCGCAGTTCCCATGATTTCGCCTTTTGATGGCGAGCGATCTCGATTGCCGTGCGGAACGATTTCTCCGCCTGCGCCGCATTCGAGGCGTCCTGCGCGAGCAGCAATTCGCCTTTCACTCGATGCACTTCCGACTCATAAAACCGTTGCCCGGTTCTTTCGAAAAACGGGAATAACTCGTCGATGGCGCGAAGACCCTCATCGAAGCGCCCCAGCCGGCCTAGAGCAGTCACAATCAAGACGAGACCACGGTCGTCAAAAAGTGAGGAGCCGAGGGCCTTCATCTCTGACAGATGATGTCTTATCCGCGCGACGCCGCCCTCGAGGCCGCCTGCCATCGCATCCGCCCACCCGAGGTAAATTTCGCTTATCGCGCGGCCAGAGACGTTGCCCGACTCATTCGCCAGCACCAGCGCTGCCTCTGCTCTCTCTCTCGTATGCTCGGGCTCACGGCAAAGTTCATAGATGTAGGCGGCGAAGTAATGTACGGTTTCCAGGGCGGTCTTTGACCCGGATTCCTTTGCGAGGGCGGTCGCGAAGTCCATTTGTTCTAGTGCTCGATCGGGATAACCCAGGAACCACAGGTTCCATCCCGAGACGATCCGGTTGAAAGCCGGGTGCGCCATAAGACCGGCGCGCTGCTGCATCAGATCCGTCATCGGCCTCCCGATCGAGTCCCATAGCGTCCACCCACGGTCTAAGTCCTGGGCCGCGAGCTCGAAGTCGCCCGAATCATTGCTCGCGAGCGCCAACCCGTTCAGCGCTTGTACAATAAGTTCCGCGCGTCCTTGCTCCTCGGCGCGAGCAACCAGCTCGGCGCCTAGTTCACACGCCTTGCGCAAGTCGGGACGGGACAGATGTAGACCAAAGACTCCACGGAGCGCGGTCCAGGTCTTTTCCCAGTTGATTCCGGGCCGCAGGCAAAGCTCAATAGCGCGCGCCGAGGAGCGCTCCGCCTCAGGCGAAGCGTAACCTTTAATGATGATTAGTGGGTCGAAGGCTGCGTTTCTGAGATCCAACTCCAGCTCCGCGCGCCGGTCATCATCGAAAAAATCCTGGGGAAGGTCTTGCAAGCGGGCCAGGCCGGTCTCGAAATGCGCAACCGCTTCCGCATTGGAAGCGCGGGCGGCGCACTGCTGGACCGCCTTCAGGCAATATTCCACCGCCTTCGCTACGTTGGCGCTGCGTGCGTAGTGATGCGCAAGCTCCGGGAGGTGATCCTCGAGGCTATCGGCCTTGGACGCCTCGATCGCGGCGCCGATCTGCCCGTGCAATGCGCGCCGGCGCTCCATCAGCACCGAGCCATACGCAACCTCCTGCGTCAGTGCATGCTTAAACACGTATTCGGTGTCGCCCACCGTAGGTTGCTCGTAGATGAACTCGCCGAGTTGCAGGAAGTTGAGCAGACGATCGAGTTCGTCATCGGATTTTGGTACCATCGCGCGAATCAACGAGGTTGGAAACTCGCGGCCTATGATGGCCAGCGTTTGCAACAGATCTTTCGCTTCGGAAGGCAGCCGATCGATCCGTGACGCGAGGATCGCCTGCACGGTCGGCGGAATCTTCAGCTCGCTCAAGGGCCGCGTGAGTTTGAGCGCGCCGTTACGAACCAGCGATCCGTCATCAAGCAGGACCTGCACCGTTTCTTCCACGAAAAACGGATTGCCTTCGGTCCGCTCGATGATTACGCGCTTGAGTTGTGCTAACCCGGCGTCATCGCCCAGCAGCGCCGCCAGCATCTCGTCAGCCGATTCCTTGCCGAGCGGGTCAAGCCGCAACTGCGTATAGTAAGTCTTGCTGTTCCACTGATGCTGGTACTCGGGGCGATAGTTCACCAGCAGCAGAAGCCGCGCGTTGGCGAGGCCGTCGGCCAGCAGGTTGAGGAACTCCTGAGTCGCTTCATCGATCCAGTGCAAATCTTCGAAGATCACGATCACGGACTGGTTGAGCGACTCGCGAAGGAGGATCCGCTTGATGGCGTCGAGGGTGCGCCGGCGCTGGATGCGCGGGTCCAGCTGCGCCAGCGAATCTTTGTCCTGCATCGTGCGCAGATACTCATCGAGCCGATCGAGGTTCTGCTCCCATTGCCGGCGCGGGTCGAGACGTTCGGCGATTCCCAACAATGCAAAAATGTAGGGTCGCGTATCTTCCAAAGCGGAATCGAGGATTGCGAGCCGCCCCGCGACCTTCTCCCGCCGTTGCCGTTCGTCATCCTCACTGCGGATGCCGAAGTAGTTGGTCAGCAGTTCGATCAGCGGCAGATAGGCGCTGGCCTTGCCATGCGAAACCGAAAAGGTCTCCAGCACCATCCAGTCCGATTGCGAGATCGCCTTGAACTCGAAGAACAGGCGCGATTTGCCGACCCCGGCCTCCGCCATCGCGGCGACGATCTGCCCATGGCCGGCGCGCGCTTGCTCGGCGGCATGCTTCATCGCATCGATCTCGCGACTTCGACCGACGAACTTGGTCAGTCCGCGTCCCGCCGAACGCTGCAGCCGGGTGCGCAGCGGACCGAGGCCGGTAACTTCGAAAACATTAACCGGCTCGGTTACGCCTTTGACGCGGGTCGGCCCGAGCGCCTTGAAGCTGAAGTATCCCGCGCACAGCTTCTGCGTGGCCTCCGTCACCGCGATCGAGCCGGTCGGCGCGAGGGTCTGCATCCGCGAGGCGAGGCTGGTCGAATGCCCAATCGGCGTGTACTCAGTGTGCGCGTCGCCGGTCCTGATCGAGCGCACCACCGTCTCGCCGGTGTTGATGCCGACGCGCGCTTCGAGGGGAGGGTTTCCCGCCTCGCGCAACTTTGCGGAATAGCGGCGCATCTCCTCCTGCATGCGAAGTGCGGCATACAGCGCGCGCTGCGGATGGTCCTCATGCGCGACCGGCGCGCCGAACAGCGCGAAGATCCCGTCGCCGGTGGACTGCACGATGTAGCCATCGTAGCGCCGGACCGCATCGATCATGAGCTTGAGCGCTGGATCGACCAGCGCGCGGGCTTCCTCGGGATCGAGGTCTTCCATCAGATCCATCGAGCCCTTGATATCGGCGAATAGCGCGGTAACCGTCTTGCGCTCACCGTCAGGATTTTCGGAGGTCGAGGCGTCGGCGACGCGGATCTGAGAATAATCGGATGGCTGCGGTGTAGCCGCTGGAGATGGGGCTAATGCGGCGCCGCAGGAATCACAAAATCTCGCATCGGGGCGATTTTCCGCTCCGCAGGAGGGGCAGATGGGCGCGAGTTGTGCGCCGCATTTGTCGCAGAACTTTGCCGCCTGCCGATTGTCGGTGCCGCATTTTGCGCAGCGCATTGGCCCTATTATCGCACATCAAGATGGGGGTCGAAGAAGCCGCAGTTGTTCTCGCACCCCAGGCGGACAACCTTCGGCTGTTTCAGCTGATCGAACCGACGCCCAGGTTTGCGATGATCTTAAGGATGTCGAGTCCGATCGCGGCGACGGGCCCAGATTCGTTCTTCAGCTCATCGATGGCGCTGTCGATTACCTTTTTAATTCGATCGTGGAACGTCGCGAGCCCATTCTTATATTCGGTCGAAGATGAAGGTGCACCGACATCGGCTTGCGGCTGGCCGACCGGCGAAGGGTGCGCGGCGTCCGCGATAGTGAAATCCTTCTCGGGCCGGTTGCTAATCGCCTGCCACGCCATAAAAGCATCATATTGTCCGCGCGCGAAATCGAATTCACGCAGCCGCTGGGAAAAAAATCCGGCAAACGCGAACAGGGGACTTCCCGACAAAGTTTCATCGGCTGCAGGCGCGACCACGATAGGGTTGACGGTAACCTTGTCCAGCATGCCAAAGGAGAGATCGAACAGGATGGCGAAATCGATGAACGCAGTTTGGGCGGCATCGGGAAGCTTGACCAGATAGTCATGAAGGGTGGGATCGGTATCCTGAAGATCCGGAATCATGAAGCCGCGGAAGGCTTGTAGCTGAGCGTCGCTGAACCCTCGCAAACTCGCCAGCGCTGATGTCGCAGCGGCCAGGGCCGCGGTGGTTCCGGCAGCGGATTGCGCGATTTTGGCGAAGCGGTTGAAGACCACCAATCGCTGTTGAAAGCGCTTATTGACTGCGGCGATTCCCAGCAGTCCGCTCTCCATCGATTCGTTCAGAACCGCCGGCACGAGTTTTCCCGCCAGCGCGATGGGATTCAAATCCATCGTGTTGTAGGGGCCGGGCTGCGTAACATTCGATAGGTCGGTTGGCGCCGTATGCACGATCAGATAGCGCCGTTGGTTGTCGCGATATGAGGCGTTGGCGGGATCCCAATCGATTTCGTGGACCAGGTCGATCAGTTTTCCGACCGGGTCGTTATCGAAGAAGCCACCGTCGCTATAATAGCGGGCGGATTGATTGCCGGCGGCATCAGATCGCCATAGCGCGCGTGGTGCAAACGCCAGCGGGAATGATCCGGATCCTATCGCAGCCTGCACCATCGCCTGCCACGCCGCACTCTTACTGTTCGATTGATTCCACAGATAGGCGTAAGAGTCAGGTGCGCTGACGGAGAGTTGATTTTGGTCGAGAGACAAATCGTACCGCGCACTGTCCGCATACTGGCGAAATGCCAATGGAGTTGGATTGAGCGTATCGAACGGCTGCGGGACCCCATCGATATTCGAGAGAGAGAAAATCATCCGCAGCAGCGCAGCACCGGGGCGAAGCGCCCCATGGGGTTTCAGCGCAGGGGGCGAGTTGAAGGGGCCCGCTAGAACATCGAGAGCGTTGGCATTGAGAAGGTTGTGTCCGTTTTTGTAACCATCATCCACGCCCGTCATGCTCTGCGGTGCAAGGGCGGTGATGTCCGCCTGGGTCACCCACATATTCCACAGATAGTTCGGGCCGCTATTGAGCAGTGAGCATGCAGTGGCAACCGCAGTCATCGAGCCTGCACTGGCGCCGGCCAGCGCGTCGACATACCACGGTATGGCATTGGACTGGGAGTTGTTATTAGCGATCAGCTCGAGGGTCTTTGCCAGCACGCCGGCTTCATACGCACCGAGCGAAACTCCCCCTTTGATACAGATGCCCAGCCGCCTCTCATCGGCCATAGCCGTGCCCTCCTCGATGATACGGTCGCGTGGCGCGCTAAATGCCCAACTCGCGGAGAAAAACGTGCTGCGCCGCTTTGCGCGCCATCGTTCCCGCGGCGCTCCCAGCCGCGGCTCCAATCAGGGAATTGGTTTTCGATGGGCCTGCGCCGAGGACTACACCCTCAACCGTGGTGGTGGCGGCGGCCTCCGCCTGAGCGGCATAGCCCTTCATCCAGGTGAGCACTTTCTGTTTCTCAGCAGCGGTGGGGTTATTTCCGAAAACCTGAATGGGCGCGTTGTTCAGCCGGTTCGGCAAGTCGTATTCGACATCGGTGCCGGCCTCGATCGGGAGCCGCACCGCGTTGCGAATGTAATCGGCGCCGGACTTTTGTGATGCCAGCGATTTCAAGGTTTTCAGGTCGTCGCTAGCTACATCGGTAAGCTGGGGCGGCGCGATTTTGTCACCGTCGATGGTGGTGAAGCCGCCGGCGAAGAAATACTGTCCGACCGCCTCATCAATATGGGTGAGCGCAGCGCCCGATTGCTTGAGCATTTGCAGGGTCGGCAGGACCGACAGCGCCACCTCGAGCTGGTTGATGAGCAGCATCGGCAGATGCGCAAGCGGGGCAGCCAGATTTGACAAGGAGCCGGACAACTGTTGCGGCAAATCTTGAAGTTCGGCGATCGGGTCGGAGCCGGTTATCACGTCCTTGATCAATTTGAATGGCAGCGACGCTACGGTTCCGAAAAATTGCAGAAACGACGCCGGCAGATCGGTGCTCAACACCGATGACAAGGGATTTGCGAATACCAGTTTCAATGAGCTTGGGACTGTCTGCTGCGGATCTTTTAGTTGATTGATCAGCAGTTGCTGGACGGTGCTTCCGTGGAGCAGGCTGGTCAACGTGACGTTGCCGGCCGGGTTGTCACCGGCGCCGGTCGTCGGCCGGAACAGATTCAGAAAAAACGATGCTTTGGTAACTACGTTAGTAGCCTCTTGATATAGAGTTCCGAGATCGTCGCTCATTTCGATGACCCCCTAAAAGGCTGGCAACACCCGTACTGACTAGCGCGAAAAGAGCGCGCTAAGCAAGGTCAAACGCGCGCCGGAATATCAACAGATGTAAGACCGTAACGATATTTAACCTTGGATCTCCCCAGCGACGATCCGACCGACGGTTGAAACCTATCGAGTAAGGCTGTTCGCCCATGCATTTGATGCGCCTCGATCTGAAAATCGCGGCGAGAAGGCCTCCGGCTGCAATTCCCTGGGTGGATTGCGACAACTCGCCACGCAATCATACTTATTACTCTGATGCTTCACCGGGCGATGCCAACGGTCCTTAGTCGTCGCAAGTTTCTTACCCATATTGCCGCGATCGGTGGGATGGGTGCGGCGCTTTTATCGATGCAAGGCCTCGGTCTCGCCTCGACAGTCTTTGCCGAACCCGCGCCGAACCTGCCTCCCAAAATTGGCGCTGGTACGCATGTCGTTATCCTGGGCGCCGGTATCGCCGGACTCGTGATGACATACCGTCTGGAGCGCGCCGGTTTCTCGGTGACCCTGGTGGAAGCGCGTCGTCGCCTCGGGGGCAGAAACTGGACACTGCGTCATGGCGACAAGGTGGAGATGATTGGCGAGGCTGACCAGACCGTCGGTTTCTCGAAGGGGATGTACTTCAATGCCGGGCCGGCGCGGATTCCCAGTCATCATCAGGGGCTTCTGAGCTACTGCAAACTGCTCGGCGTTCCACTCGAAGTCGAGGTTAATTTCAGCAACAGCGCACTGCTGCAGTCCGGCGATACTTTTGGCGGTAAGCCGATTCAGGAGCGTCAGGCGATCAATGACTTTCGCGGGCGCATAGCCGAATTATTGTCCAAGGCGACTAGTCGTGGCGCGCTCGATCAGGAATTGACGGCAGATGACAAGCAGCGTCTGCTCGCGTTCCTCCATGACTACGGAGATCTGTCGAAGGACGGACTCTATAAAGGGTCGGACCGGGCAGGCTACAAAGTTTTACCGGGGCCGCAGGATCAAGTCGGCATTTGCCGGGACCCCTTAAGCTTGCGCGATCTCCTTAAGGATGACGCACTGAGTGACATGCTGTTCGAGGACAACATCACCATGCAGGCCACGATGTTCGAGCCGGTAGGTGGGATGGATCGCATCCCGGCGGGCTTTCACAAAGCCATAAAGAGTCCCATCTTAATGGGTGCTCAAGTAAGCCGCATCCGGCAAAGTCCGGACCGGACTGAGATCATCTATATTGATCGCAGAAGCGGTAAGACATATCAGCTTTCGGCCAATTATGTAGTCTGCACGATTCCCTTGCCGGTTCTCGCCAAGATAGACACGGACTTCAGCGCGCCGGTTAAGCAGGCTATCGCCGGCGCAAAATACGATCATGCTGCAAAGGTCGCGTTCGAGGCGCCGCGGTTTTGGGAAGCCGAGCAGATTTATGGTGGACTATCGTTCGGAGGCGAGGACACCGGTGTAGTGTGGTATCCCAGCACCGGCTACCAGTCGCCGCGCGGCATAATTCTTGGCGCCTATGTCGCGGGTAAGCGAGCCGGGCCATTCGAGGCATTGCCGGTTCCCACGCAGATCGAAAAGGCGCGCAACGCCGTCGACCGGCTGCATCCGGGCCACGGAGCCGATTTGACTGCGGGTGTTGCAGTCGACTGGAGCAAGATTCCCTACAATCTGGGTCCCTGGATTCATTGGAGTGAAGCCGCTTCCGATATCGAGGCTTACGGACTGCTTAACCAGCCGGAAGGGCGCGTTTACTTCAGCGGCGCGCATCTCAGCCAGTTACCTAGCTGGCAGGAAGGGGCGGTGGTCGCCGCGCATCGCACGATCGAGCTGATTGCCACCCGTGTCGGCGCCGAACGATCAGGCAACCGCCGATGAGATGCTCACAGCCAGGTCGGCGTTATTGGTTGTCGAGCGGCGCATAGACCAGCTCGCCACCATCGACAACGAAGGTCTCTCCGGTCGCGTAAGCGCCGGCGGGGCTCGCGAGGTATAGCGCGATACCCGCAATCTCGTTCGGCTCGCCGATCCGCTTCAGCGGGTTTGGATAGTTGCCGCTTTGCTCGACCATTTTGACCAGTGGCTCGGCGAGCTCGGTGCGCACCAGGCCGGGCGCGATGCAGTTGACCCGAATCTTATCGCGGGCCCATTCCTTGGCGCACACCTGCATCATCGTCACCATGGCGCCCTTGCTGATGGAGTAAGTGCCGAGTCCCGCCGACGGCCGGAAGCATTCGTTCGAGGTAATATGGATAACCGCACCACCGCCGCGCTTCTTCAGATGTGGATGGCAGAGCCGCGAAACCATGAAGGCGCCCTTCAGGTTCACCTGCATAACGGTATCCCATCCTTCGCTGGTTGACTTGATAATCGGGCCCAAGTTCTCGGCGGTCGCGGCGCCATAGACCAGGATATCGACGCCACCCAAAGTGGACACGGTTGCCTCGACGATGCGGGCCCACTCGGCCTCGACCGCCATGTTGGCGCTGAGGGCGAGGCATCGGCGGCCGGTCGCCGCGAGGTCGCGGCGGGTGGCTTCGAGCGCCTCGGCGCCGCGCGCGACGATGGCGACCTCGGCGCCGTGTTCGGCGAATGCGAGCGCAATCGAACGGCCAATTCCCTTGGAGCCGCCGGTAACAATGGCGACCTTGCCCTCGAGCGAAAGGTTAACTTCTGACATGGATTTCTCCCGGATACGGTTCTGCCAGCCAGGCTTGTTCTGCGCACTCTATTCGACGATGAGTTCGCCGATTCGTGCTCGACTGCGACTTTAGAATGTTGGCGATTTCCCGTCCACCATGAGCCAAGGTTGCCCCGGTTTGAGCTTGCCGCGACCGATTAACGGGCCGGTCGGTTGAATAAAATTGAATAGTTCACGTCTAGTAAAATGTGTGTGTGGGAGCGCCCGTTTCATGTAACAGCCGTTCCAGGACAGCGACGTGTGCCGAGAGAATCAATTAAGCCGCGAAGCTGCTCGATAAAATCATCGTCCTCTTACTGATGCGAAAATAATTCCGCGTCCACGTGGGATGAGGCGAACTTTTAGGGGTCGCCATACGTCTGCCGAATTGAGAAGCCAAAATTCTCGATCGTCGGTGGTGCGGGATGGATTTGCCAAAGCGCGACAGCCGCGGCGATGAAACGAGTAGCTCCGTCATTAGTTAAGAAGGAGAAACCAAAATTAACCCCGGTCAGTTTCATTCGATCGCGGAGGTCGACGCCTGGCTCGATCGCGAGCGTCTGCTTTGCCCACGGTGCGGCGATGGCTTCGAGCATCTCGGCCGTCATCTTGCCGCGAGTCATTCAATGAGCGCCGACGAATTCCGCACGCTCTACGGGATTCCCCACAACCGTGGCCTGGTGGGGGCGCGGCTGAAAAAGCGCTTGGTCGATCGGCAACGTCTCAAGCTCGCCCGCGATCGCGCGCATCGCGCGAAGTTTGTTGGCGCGCGCCGCAGACGTCCCTATTCGGTTCATTCCCCATCGGCGGCGCAACTTGGAGATCTCCGCAACCGCATTCAGCCGTTGGGAAATCTCAAGCGATGGGGAGAATCGGACTGACGGTCTGACTAACGTCTTCGGCACGCCAATAGCCCCGAGCCTCGGTCATACGCGAGGGTAGGCAAATTCTGCCAATCCGCTAAACTGCCCCCCAGCGCAGTTTCAGGAGGACGGCAGATGGCTTTGCGAACCGGCGGTGGCGATTATCTCTACGAAGTCGTCGAAGAATGGGACGAAATGCCCAACAAATGGATGTACGACATCGCCGGAGTGGCGGTCGACTCCAGGAGCAACGTCTACATGTTCAATCGCGGCGACTCGCCTGTCGTCGTGCTCGATAGCAACGGGAAATTCCTTCATAGCTGGGGCGATAAGCAGATGTTTCCGCGCGCCCACGGCATCACCATCGGCCCCGATGACAGCGTGTGGCTGACCGATGTCTTCGACCACACGGTGAGGAAGTGCACCACCGAGGGAAAAGTCCTAATGACTATCGGTGTGAGTGGCAAGCCTGCTGAAGCAATGAGCGGGGCGCCCTTTAACCAATGCACGCATGTCGCGCTGAATCCGCATACCGGCGATGTCTTCGTGTCCGACGGCTATCTGAATCCCAAGGTCCATAAGTACGCGCCCGATGGCCGCCTGCTTTACTCATGGGGTCAGCCGGGAAATGATCCCGGTCAGTTCAACCTTCCGCATAACATCGCCACCGACCGCGACGGCTACGTCTATGTCGCCGATCGACATAACAATCGCGTGCAGGTCTTCACTCCCAACGGCAAGCTTGAACACATCTGGTATGGGATGGCGATGCCGTGCGGGATGTGCATCGACACCCGCAGCCCCGAACAGATGTGTTACATCGGCGAACTAAGCTCGGTGTGGTGGACGCAGGCGGCGCCGGATTTCTGGGCGGCATGGAATCGACCCGGAATGGGACCGCGAGTTAGCATCTATTCGTTGGATGGAAGGCTACAGGCGCGCCTTTGTGACAATGGACAAGGCGACGGACCCGGTCAGCTAATCGCGCCGCATGGAATCGCAGTCACACCGGAAGGCGATATCCTGGTGGCCGAAGTTTCATGGACCATCTTTGGCAACCGGCTCAAACCTCAGAGAGCGGTGCGAAATTTCCTGCGGCTCAAGAAGCTAAAGAAATCATCGGAACATTCGCACGTGTAGGAAGAAGAGCCAGGCAAAACACCAAGACACCAAGGTAGGATAAGTGGTGCGCGCTCAGTAGGCGCAGGATCAAGGGTCCGTGGCCGAAGAAACTCAGCCATCAGATGCGGGCCGCAGCGGCCCTTCTCGAACACCAAGGTAGGATTAAGAAGACAGAAGAACCCGCCATACGCGTTCGGCTCCGTCGCGATCATGGATGCAATTTAACAGCCGCGAATCCCGGATTGCTCATGACTTTTCTTCTTGATCTTCCCTTGGTGTCGATAAGGGCCGCTGCGGCCCGCATCTGCAGGCTGACCTCATGAGCCGCGATTCCTTGATCGTGCGCCCATTCTTCGACTGCCACTCATCCTAACTTGGTGTCTTGGTGTTTTGCCTGGTCTCGTAAAAATCTACCGGGTTTGCTTTCAGCTTGCCCGATGCGTACTTCTCCGGGAGCGTGCCGTCCGCATTCTCCCATACCAGCAACATCGAGCGCTTGGGCGAATAGCCTTGATGGCGAATGTCGGCCGGCATCGCGGCGACGTCGCCCGCCTTCATTACCGCTCGCGCGCGCGGCGCGCCGGTGTCGCGATCCTGGATGTCCCAATGAATCTCGTCGCTGAGCTGCACGAACCATTCAACGCGATCGTTGCCGTGGATAATCGGCAGGATGAACTCCTCGGTGGTCGCGCAGAGCTGGCTATCCTTCACCGTCGAGCACACCGAGGGATTCCAGGTTACATCGGAGCGCGAGACATACGCGAAGAAGTTGTACGCATGCACCTCGTTTTCGAATCCGGGCTCGGCATGCACCTCGGGCTCATCCTGCGGCACATCGAGGAATTGCCGATTGACGGGATTTCCCGCGGCGTCGCTGCGCAGCGGAATGTCGTCCTTCATCCCGGTCATGCGATTGGCTACGAGGCGCTTGCGATTGATCGCATCGGGATTGCTGCCGCGTTTGGGACCGAATGGAGTGCCGGTTTCGGCCGGCGCAGCGAACGGATCGAAGCCCTCGTTGGTCCAGTCGGCGAGCATCTCGGCGAACAGCGCTCGAACATCATCGCCCTTGAGATTCTCCACGTAGTGCTTGTTCTGCGCGCGATAGCCGGCGTTGTAGAGGCCCGCGAAAACGTCGACGGTGCCGTAATGATTGGCGGTACCGAAGACCGAATCGAAATTCACGATGCCGTAGAAAAAATTCCACGACACATCGCGCATCAGCGAACGCAGGAACGCATCGACCGCGGTGGTATGACTGCCGCCGGGCCAGCTGATATGCGCGAAGTACTCATCGCGCGTGAAGCGAAATCCGCCTAACTGAAAGCTGCGATATCCATCCTCATTGGCGTCAGACGAGGTCTTCTTCGCGTCAGCCATTTTGATTCTCCGTTTCGAATGCGTCCGTGAACGTCAATTTGAATTCTTTTGCTTCGATATTGGGAACGGCCTTGAGCGTGTACCTGAGTGCTTCGTCCTTCTTCCCAACAATGACAATCCCACGGACAATGCTCTTAGGATATTCCTGTTTCGCCCAACCCATGTACCTGAGTATCTGACCGACCACTTGATCTGATCCTTGGCTCTTCTTTAGTTCCACGACGACATAATTTCCGAGGGTGTCTTTACACAGCAAGTCGAGGCGACCTGCCGGTGTACTCAACTGTCTGTCGACAAGGCGCAGTCCTTTTTCAACTTCCTCAAGTCGCTGCACAACGAAGTTTTCCAGGTTCTTTTCATCAATCGGATTCTTCGAAGGCACTGCTGGAGACGGTCCCGACGATTCGTTCGGCGGAAATACCCGAACGAACGCTTCCGGCGGTTGTTTAACCAACTCTCCTCCTGGGCACTTCCTGAAGGAATACGTGTCGAAAGAAAACGGGACAATTTCTGTCATCACCAGCTCGTTTTTCCAAGGTTCGTGATTGCGTTTCCACCCTTCTCGAAACGATTCCGGTTTGACCTCTGGGTTCTCATAATGATTGGGCGAGAATGGAATAATGTCGGCAATCCGCGCTCTATATTCAACCTGCCCGCCACGCACATGAATGAAACCGAAAATTGGAAACGACAGTTTGTCTTTGACAATCCGGAAACCGACCGACCAGAACAGTTCCTTATGGTCGTCGAGATGTTCCCTCGCGTCATCGACATCGACGATGCTCGGGTTCGCGCTGAATAGAATGGCGTCCATTGGATGGTTCCTTCGTTAGTTCTCCCGCTTTCGAGCTAGGCGAGATCGGTTGCGGCGTTTACTTCTGACAAATGTCCCTCCACTTCTCGACCGTGAGATCGCCCGCGATGGTCTGCAGCAGTATTACGCCCGGCTTATTCGCATGAAACTGGTAGGCGGCGCCCTTGGGCAGCAGCGCCATATGGCCGCGCCGCGCGACGATGTAGCCCATTTTCTTCCCGTCGGGATTGCCTTCCAGCATGGTGGTGCCTTCGTGATCCTCGGCGACGATTTGCTGGTTGAGTTTGACGAGACGAATCTCGACTTCGCCATCCATGATGATCGCGGACTCATCGTGCGAGGCGGTATACCACGCCGAAGTGCCCTCGGCGCGAACGGCCTCGAGCACATACTTCAGATTTTTGCCGACCGCGATTTTCTCGTAGGGCTCGGCCTTGGATGCGACTTCAAAGATGTTCGAGAAGACATAATTCTTCGCGTCATCATTGATGACCTCGATGCCACCCTTCTCGAAATGTTCCAGCGATCCGAATTTCGTCTTGTGCGGCATCGCGTATTCTCCTTTTCTAGTGGTGCCCCGCGGCTTTGATGACGGTAGGTGGCCAGTTGGGGACCTCGGGCGGGCACTTGCGCGCCATCGCCTTTTCCATGATGCGATTCTTCAGCGCCGACTTCTCTCGCGTGCGCTGGATATCGCGCTCCTTAACTTCCGGTAGCGTTTCCCTACCGAAAAGCTCGATCGAGGACATCAGCATCTCATGCGGGATGCGACCGGCCTGCGAGAGGAGGATCACCTGGTCGATGCCGGAATCTTCGAATTCCCGCAAGCGCGCGCCGATCTGCGCGGGCGTACCGACGCAATCGGCGGTGCGGCCTTCCGGCAACGCGAAATCCTTCGGTTTGTTTTTGAAATTCTCCCACAAATTGGTTTTCCCGGGCTCGTGGCTGCCGAAGAAGCCGTAGTGCCCGAGGCCGTATATGAAAAATCCTTGATGCTCCGCGGCCAGCGCGCGCACCTTGTCCTCGTCGCGGTCGCATAGGAAGGGGCAGGCGATCGCGATGTTCGGATTCACCGCATAGCCGACCGGTTCGCATTCATTTTCCAGCGTCGTGTAGTAATCGTTGACCCACTGTCGCGCTTCGTCGGGCGAAACAAATGAGAACGTCAGCGCGCCGAGGCCGAGCTTCGCCGCGAGCAGGATCGTTTCGCGTCGCGAGCATGCGAGCCACAGCGGCGGATGTGGGCGCTGCAGCGGCTTCGGCACCACGTTACGCACGGGAGCCTTCAGATACTTTCCTTCGTGCCCCGCGAAGGGCTCCTCGACCAGCATCCGGGTGACGACGCGCAAGCCTTCCAGCCACATCGCGCGCTTTTCTTCCTGCGCGATGTTGAAGCCGGCCAGCTCGATTTCCGCTGCGCCTTCGCCGGTGCCGAAGTCGCATCGCCCATCGCTCACGAGGTCGAGCGTCGCAATCCGCTCGGCGATGCGCGCGGGATGATTGATCAGCGGCGGAAGCTGCACGATGCCGTGGCCGAGGCGGATATTTTTGGTGCGCTGGCTGGCAGCAGCGAGAAAGATTTCCGGCGCCGACGAATGGGCATACTCTTCGAGGAAATGATGCTCGGTCGCCCACACATAGTCGTAGCCGAGGCGGTCGGCGAGCTCGACCTGATCGAGCGCGTCCTTGAAGAGTCGATGTTCCGAGTCATGGGTCCACGGACGCGGGAGCTGATGCTCATAGAAACCGCCGATTTTCATTGCCACCTCGATACGCGTTGAGCTGATGCACCGCTAGCATTGCGCCGAATCGGGGTCAAATAACCACTCGACGGCTCTAATCATGCCCTTGCGTGCCGCCTATCGATGGGATGTAAAAGAGGGCAGACACGAGGTTAGCGCGATGGGAACTTCAGCGCCGAGTCCGACGTCTTCTAGCTTGGTGCAGGCCTACCATTTCTATCGCCGGCCGCTGGCGTACTTCGAGGAGTGTGGGCGCCGCTACGGTGACAATTTCACCTGTCGTATCCCTACCTTTCCGGCCCCTATCACCTTTGTCAGCGATCCCGATGCGATCAAGGAAATCTTCGCCGCCGATGGCACCGATCTGCTCGAAACCGGTGCCTTCGCCAACCCGATCATGGCGCCGGTGATCGGCGAGCATTCGATGCTGGTGATCGATGGCGCGGAGCATCGGCGTCATCGCGGGCTGATCATGCCGTACTTCATGCGCGGCCAGTTCAGCAAATTCGGCGATACCATCCTGAGGTTGACCGAGCGGGAAATTGCGAGCTGGCCGGATGCGGAGCGCTTTCCGGTTCGCCCCAAGATGCGCGAAATCACCCTGCAAGTGATGCTGAATCTGGTCTTCGGCGAGGAACGTGCGATGACAGTAATCTCGCCTGAGGTGATCCGGGAATTCTTCGGGCGCGATCCGAGTCCAATGGTATTCATTCGCTCCTTGCAGCGGGATCTCGGACCACTCACGCCGTGGAGATCCTTCGTGCATCTGCGCACCGAGATTTATCGCGGCATTGTGAATGAGATGGCGCATCGGCGCACTGAGCCTGCCGGCGCGCGGAATGACGTCCTCGCGGCGCTGATGGAAGCGCGCGACGAAATCGGTGCGGGGCTCGCAGAGCAGGAGATCCTCGACGAAGTGCTGACGATGGTACTCGCCGGCAACGATACTACGGCGACCGCGCTGGCGTGGGCGGTTTACTATATCTTTCGAGATCCCGCGGTGCTCGGCGAGTTGCGCGATGAACTCGACGGCGCCGGTGGCGACGTCTTCGATCAGGCGCGCATCGTTGCGCTGCCCTACCTCGACGCGACCGTGAAGGAGGTCCTGCGCATCGCACCCATCTTTCTGTTCGCGATGCGCCGTCTAACTCGCGCGATGCGGCTGGGCAAAACGGAGTTCGCTGCGAACACCATTCTGGCGCCCTGCATCTACCTGGTGCATCATCGCGAGGATCTGTGGGACCAACCGGAGCGATTCAATCCGCGCCGGTTTGTGGACGCGCGCCATCCATCGCATCACTTCTTTCCGTTCGGTGGAGGCACCCGCCACTGCGTCGGCGCGGCGCTGGCCACTTACGAGATGAAGCTGGTGCTGTCGCGAATCGTGCTGCGCGCGGATCTGCGCCTCGACGACGGTTATGTTGCGCGAGCGAAGTGGATCGCAAACTTCATTGGACCTTCGAAAGGAGTGCCGGTTCGATTCGCCAGGCGCGCTTCATCGGCCCTCGCTGCCTCGGTAAATGGGTTGTGATAGAAACCAGTTGATTGAAAGGAGAAAAGGTGAAGTCGTCCAGAATTATGTTTGTCCTGTTCCCTATCCTGATGGCCTTGGTACTGTTGCAGTACAGCGCTGCGGCGGCCGGTGATGGGGGACCGAATCGGCTGGTTCGTGGATGGTACTCCTCCGTTTTTTCGGGATTCCTGGTCACCTCTCCGGCTCCTCAGCCGTTTGCAGGAACCGGGCTCTTTGTCTCAGATGGCAAGGGCAACCTGACTGGGCATGAGACATTCAACCTCAATGGCCACGCCTGTCAGTACCAGATTAAAGGGACCTACACAGTTGGCGCCGACGGAACCGGATCAAATGCTATCGCCTTTACCAACGGCGGATCCGGATGTCCGGACGGTTCCTACACGCAGAGCCTCGCGGTAGTCGGGGACGGTGATTTGATATTGCTCAGCAATACCAATTCACCCGATGTTGCAACCGAACACTGGTATCGTGTCGGCGCGCGGGAGGTTCAGAGTGGTAAATCGGGCGCCTGTTGCGAAAGTGGCGGCCTCTGCTCGCATACCACTCCCGCACAATGCATGGGAACTTACCTTGGCGACGATACCACCTGCGCCTCGAACATTTGCTCCCAATAGAAGCCGATTCGTTTTGATTGCCCCATCGTTAACCGCGTTCGGCGCGTATCCGCGGCTTTCCGCGATCGATCGCGTTTGCGTTGGCGCGCAGCTTTATCTAAAACATTGCTTGCTCCCTCTAGTGGCTGTACCAGATGCTTCACCTGAAGGCCTCTAAATCCGAGCGGTTCCTGGCTGCTCGCCGGACTCATCGCAGCGGTAATCTCCCTCGATTCGATGGTGGTGCGGGTACGATTTCCCGCGCCAAGCCAGTCGACTTCCGCCAAATAAACCGGATACTTAGCTGAAGGGATATCAATAAGGGCTAGCTGTCCCACTTGAGCTTGTTATGTCAGCTACCAACCAACCTGAAGAACCCTGTGTCCTGATTGTCGAGGACGACGACGGCGCGCGCGAAGCGTTGTCGGACTGCCTCGAGATGGAAGGTATAAGCGTCGCCTCGGCGCGCAACGGCAAGGAGGCGCTGGATTACCTTCATCATGCGCACCGGCCCAAAGTAATTCTGCTGGACCTCTTTATGCCGGTGATGACGGGATGGGAATTTCGCGCCGCCCAGAAAAATGACGCCGCGATCGCGGACATCCCGGTGGTAGTGGTAACCGCGTTCGGCTCTGCGGTGACCCGGCAGATCGACGCCAATCTGATCATGCATAAGCCTCTGGACCTGGATCGGCTCATCAACGTGATTCGCGACTATTGCTGAGCCCGCAATGGAAAGCCCCGATCGACAAGCAGAATTGGAGATCGAGCAGTTGGAGCTGCAGGACGCGGAGGCCACGCTGCGCCAAGACCTCGATACTATCGAGCGGCTGTGGTCCGACAAGCTGGTCGTAAGCGGTGCGTCAAACCTTCTCTTCAGTAAGTCGCCACTGCTGGCATTTTTTCGCGCCGGCCTGGTGCGCCTGAAGTCCTTCGAGCGGCGCGTGACCCGAGTTGTGGTCAATGGCGATAGCGCCGTCACCACCGGGAGCGATACCGTCGTCCCGCTCATCGGTCTGGATGCCGGAAAGACCGTCTTCTGCAGCTACATGAACTGCTGGAACCGCGAAAATGGCGAATGGAAGATGCTCGGGCGTCAGGTAACCGTGGTCGGCAAGATGAAGCCGGATGGCACCTTCGAGGCTTCGGGCACCTGACGCAGCTTCGCCATTGAGTTCTCTAGTACAGCCCCGGAACGAGCCGGAACGGAACCAGACGGCGATACTTCCGATAGTCGGCGTCGGCGCTTAGAAGGTCCTCTTCGAGCCGAATCCGCCACATCATCAAGGGCAGCATTGCCATCGTAATAAAGCAGTTCATCCACGACGGATACGATGCCAGGTATCCGACCGTGAGCACGAACCATCCCGCATAAATCGGATGTCGCACCAAGGCGAACGGCCCCTTCGATATGATTCCGCGATTGCCGGGAAGAATACCGAAGCTGCGCCCCATATATACGCGCGAGATTTGCGAGAGCGCGACGCCGAACAGCTCGAGGCCTACGCCAGCCCAGGCCAGCAGCCCGCTCGAAGCGCCATCGGCGCGCAACATACAGGGCAGCAGGAAGACCGGGAAGATGGTTGAGAGAAAGGCGCGCAGGTCGAGTCTCGCGGCTTTCGGGGCGATACGGACCAGCGACATCACCGCCATCAGGATCGCGCCGATCGTCCAGATCGCATCGGCCGGGCTGCGCAAGAAATGCCGCGCGTTGGGAATCGCGGAGACGACGAATGACGCCGCTACCAGCAGGTTCCCCAGCGCGTGGCGAATCCGTGGTGAGAAGCTGGGCGTGACGATGGGCGAGAGGAGAGGCGGGGCCGTCAGTCTCGGCTGGAAAAGAGTGTCAACCGCACTTATGCCCATAGCTGCACCTTAGTTGACATTGTTTGATGCCCGAGAAAGTCGTGACGGCGGCGCCGTCGCTTCGCCCACCCCGGCTCTAGGCCGCGTTCAACGAAGCGGTGACCTTCGTGATGACGCCGTTGATGCCGGTCTCCAGGCCCTGGTACGCGATGTATCCCGCTACCGCGATGGCGGCGACGATTAGCACATACTCGGTCATGGTCTGGCCAGCCTGATTGCGGGTGCTCTCGGTCAGGCGAACCATCATTTTGCGGAGAAAATTCATTCCGTGTTTCCTCTTGCGATCGGTTGGGAGTTGCTCGCAAGAGATACGTTGCAGTACGCGTGCCGTACACTTGATAGCCTAAATATGCGTGGTTTAGCGAAGGAGATGCCCGCCTGTCCCGTAAGCTTACAGTTGATGTTCCATCGACCGTCGCATTCTGTGACGCGAGAGTCTCATCCTGGCATGAGCCAAGCAGAGCGAAACTTTGGGCAGTCGGGGGCGGCTTTAAAAGAAATACGCCCTAGCGGAAGGCGTCTCAACGACTACGAGGTGTCGTCATCAGATAAAATACTCAGCCGCGGCTGAATCAGCTTCGCGGGTGGAAGTTCCCGCGAGTGTCTCCACATCTTGTTGTCTGAATGCTTTTTCGAACTCGAAACCCGATCGACCTTGATGCCGAAGGATCTCGCGAATGTGGTCGCGAAGAGTCTGATTGGGACGAATAGATCGATAGCCCGCTTCAAGTTCCCGCAGCTTTCTACCCCACACCGAGGTGAGTTTTTCGATTTGCGTCGCGACCGACTCCTCCAAAGCAGTTCGGGCCATCAAAACCTCAGGGAGGTTATGACTTTCAATTCGGACCGCGCCGACTTTCCGCAAAAGCCCTTGCCTCCGGAGTCGGGACAGTAGTTGGCGCAGGTGCGGTTGGCGAGCGAGGACCGGAAAATCCTCGACCAGCTTTGAGAAGTTGAACGGTTGGTCCCGGTAGCGTTCGATCAGCGGCCAGACCTTGCGAAATAGCGTCGAACGAGAGGGCTCGCTCAGGCCAGCCGTTTGCCATCGATGCGATCGTCTTAAAATACGCTTAAGCTGCGCTTCATAACGCGCGTTGAGCGCATCGACCCGCTTTTCGAAATCGTCATAGGTCATCAGGTCCACATACGAGGTGTTCCTTTTCCAAACGATCTTTCGCGGATTCGAGGTCGCATCAAATGCCTTCGCTTTGGCAATCACCGCGCGTCTGATCATTCCGGTTTCAAGTTGACTGACGCGCTGTTTGGTTATGCCTAGCACCCCCGCGATCTCTCGCAGACAATACCCCTGTTCTCTGAGATCCCATAGCAGCAGCTCTCTGAGTGACCTGGCCTCCTGCCGGATCTCCGATGGCCTCAGGCGAAGATTGTCGGCAGTGAGTTGGCGACTCTGTGAGGCGGGATGGGACGTGCGCGGCTTTCTAATGAGAACCGCGAGAGTCGGTAGAATCTCTTTGCCGGGCTTTGTGCCAGTCAGGTGCTTCGGGCCGGAAACTTTTGATGACATAGGCGCTCCTTTCAACCACTGAAAGTTAGCCTGCGATCCCGAGTCGAACTGCCATCCCGATCCCTTCAAACGAAAGGCGGCCACGGTATTTCGCCGTAGCCGCCGCCGTTTGCTAAACGATTACTAAAACCTCAAATTTCGTAGCTGAAGGTCGCCTCGAGCTCGCTCATGCGCTGGTTGACGCTCTGGAAGAACGGATCAGTGAAGCGGCCGCTGCGTCCCATGTACCAGATCGCGTTGACGCCCAGCAGGACGTTGCGCGAGTAGCGATAGACATTGGTGCTGCCGAGGTCGCCGGTGTTGTCGTCGATGTCCCATACGAAGGCGTTGGTCGAGGTCAGCTGTCCATTGACCAGCCAGTTGGTCGCCGCCAGGAAGGCGAAGTTGCTGTCCTCGCGCAATTTACCCGCAGTTCCGAAGACGCCCTGACAGGCGCCAAAAGGCCGATCGGGATACCAGGTGTTAACGTACTGGGCCACGATGAAGGTGTGCTGCTTGGAAATCCACGGGATGTAGGTCGGCCGGTCGCCGGCGACAATCCAGCGGGTCATTTCGGTCCACGCGCTGCTCGGGGTGCCGGTAAAGCTCCCGCGGGTGGTTGGATTCGCGAGATAGATGCCGACTTTCGGGGCATACAGCACGTCGTAACGGTACACGATGTCGGTCAGGTCCTTGTCGTAATAGGTGCCGGTGAGGCCGAAGAAGTGATTGCGGCGATAGTCGGTGACGTCGGGTACTTGCAGCGTTCCAAAGCTGTTGAGTTGAGTCTTAGCGAGTTGGTTGACACCTTCCGCAAGGTAGATTCCGTTAAAAAATCTGGCGTAGGGAACCTTCGGTCCTCCGCGACCGCCATTAGACGCTGCCCGCGTGAAGGCTGCGGTACACGAGGAGCATAGCGAGAATCGCGAATCACGCGCCTCGTAGAGGTAAATGGCGCTCATCTGCAGGCCGTTGCCGACCGGGAGTAGCGACGAATAGCGGAAGCCGAATTCGCTATTCAGGATCGAATTGGTCGGAGGTCCGTTCGCGGCGAACACGTTTTTTTGAAACCAACCGTTTCCAGCCCCGAGATTGAGAGGTTCCATCGCGACGTATTGAAGGTCGGCCAGAGTCTTGTACCCGACCGGCTGCCCTTCGAGGTTGAAAGTGGATTGGGGGCTTGGAGGGCTGTTACCGTTTGGAAATGTGCCTGGAGTCGCCCAGGAAGTGAGCGGCAGGCGCAGGCAGTAGGGGTCGCGGATGTCGGTGGAGACCACCGCGCCGTTACCCTCGTAGTCGCCGGGAATCCAGAAGCCTTCCGCTTCGTTATTCGCGGTCTTGAGAAAGTCCGGCAGGATGTAGTTGAGCTTGACCATCCGGACGTTCTTGCGCAGATTTTCCGCCGATTCAAAATGGGTCCAGTGATACGAGAGGTCCGACGAGTTCGTGAGCTCAGTGCCGGACAGCGCATCGGCTTCCGACCAGATGACCTGCTGCTTTCCGACACGCATCGAGAAGTTGTCGGTAAAGTTCAGCTGGCCATAGAATTCGCGCAGGTCGTTGCGGACGTATTCCTGCTGGATCGAGTGCTGATTGTATTCGTCCAAGTTAAAATCACGGTCTGCCTGCGCCACTCCCCGGTCTTTTAGACTTCCGAACGCATCATACCAGGGCCGATAAAAGGCGAAGAAGTCCGCATCCTTCAACACCAGGGTGTCGAGCCGACCCATGAACTTGTAGTTCTTCACCATGTGATAGTCGGGTCGGATATCGGCAAGCTGGCGCATCTCAACCAGGTCCCAATGGTTGAAATCGAAACTGCCGCCGGTCGAACTCGCCGCCCATCCATAGTGGGTTACCGTATTTTTGAGGCTTCCTCCGGTAAAGGTGGTTGGGACATTGGCGCCATTGGAGCCGCCCTCACCCCATCGACCTGCCTCTCTGGTCTCGAAGAACCCGAACACTGAGAAGTCGCCTTGCGTGATCGTAGCGTTTGCTGCGGAGGTCCACAGCGTCGCGATCCCGGCGCATGCGGCGATTAACAAATTTCGCCAGCACACCCCGCGACCAACTCCCGTTTTTCTCTTCATCATATGCTCCCCAAAGCCGACTACGTTTTTTCGGAGGTCAGCTCGCCCCGACCCGAAACACCTTTGTTTCTCGCACCTCTTTGATTACCGGCACGCTAACGCGGCCCAATTAACATTTGCGCGTCGCATCTGTCAATCCCTTCGATGAAACAATCTACTGTTTCCCAATAGTTAAACTAATTCACCTAAAGACTCAAAGCAGCGAAAATCTGCCTCGAATCTTCAGGCGTTTTCCGCTCCGCGAGTTGTTGCGCCTTTTTGGTGGTCCGCCATCTAGCGCGAAGCCAAGAAAGATCTGTCGAGTTTGCTCAAATTTTATCGCGAGCGGCCCGAGGTCCGTGGGCAGCTCATGAGGAGAGAAAGTGCATCGGCCTTCCACAGATCGGCCGCTGATTATAATGATTGAAGAGAAGAGCGATCAGTCTGATTAATAGTAACATCTCAGACTTTCAATTAGTTATATTGTGAAGATTCATTAATCTATCTAATGATGAAACTTTTGAAACGAAGCTCTCCTCTGCCGAATGATGTGGTAGAGCGAAACTGAAACCGAGTCGTCAGAGATCATACGGTCGGCCTTCAAGCCGTCTTGCGTGGGGAGCTCGCTGGCGAGGTCCTGGTTGCCGAGATGACTCACGAGCCATGCGCCTCCATCGCGGCGCGCAGATTCCGCGATCGTCTCGCGCGCCATTGATGGGCGAAACGGATTTATCGCGCGGCGCGAATTCGAACCGGTGAAGTAGTAATCAAACGGAATGCGCAGGTAGCCGTTCGGTAGCACTTCGATGAGTGAATCCGGATCAAGACCCGCCGCCTGGCCAAGGCTCATTACATAGCCGGCCTCGAAGAAGACCGCCTGCGACGGCGAGTTGGCGGCTTCGACCTCGCGCGCCATCCGTCGCCATAGCTCGAACGGCGGGTGATAGATGTGGAACAGAACCGCGACGATCAGAAACGCCGAAGCTATCGCCGTCGTGGCGAGGTTACGGACCCTCGCGCCGGCGAAGTTGAGCGCCGCCGCCGCGAGGATTGCGAATCCGGCTATCACTGGCGCGATGTATCGGATCTCCAGCATCGGATGGAGGAACAGCGAGCCGGTTGCTAGCGCGAGCAGCGGGAGAATCGCCCAAATCGTACACCATCGGATGGGCTCGGAATCATCGAGGGGATCCGAGTGGGCATGATCAAAACGCAGCTTGGGACCGAACACCAGGAATAGTCCGATCAGGACCGCGACCAGTGTCCCGACGATCTTGATCGCGGGCGGTGTCTGATGCGCGCTCCCGATCCAATCGAAGCGGTGACCGAGCGTGGAAGAATGGACCTGCCCGAGCGCGACCGGCGCGATCGGCGCGAACAGGAGCAACGCGATGGCCAGCCCGAGGCATTCGGCACGAATCGAACGTCCGCGCCATCGATCGCGCAGCAGCAGTGTCACCTCGGCGCCGAGCATCAGCGCACCGCCCAAATGCGTATAGAGCATGGCCGTGTTCAATATCCCAAACGTCGCGGTCCAAATGGCTCGAGGATGCCGGCGTAGTTTGCGCATCACGAGGAGGCTGCCGAGCGTCAACGCGATGAACATCGAGTACATCCGAGCCCATCGCGCGACGATTAGCGCAATTGGATTGAAGGCCCATAGCGTGGCGGCAAGCAGCGCCGTCTCGGCGTCGAACAGCTCGCTGGCCAACGCGAATACCAGCATCACACTCGCGAGCGCGAATGCGGCCGAGAATGCGCGCAGCGCAACCTCGCCGGTGCCGAAGATGCCGCAATACCAGTGCAGCGCGAAGAAATAGAGGCCGCCGCCTTTGCCGGGGTCGAGTTGCAGACCGGCATCGAATACCTCACCCAGGGTAGGGCGGCTGGCGATATAGGCGCTGTAGGCCTCGGCGTCATCGAAGCCCGCGCGCCCGAGCTGGAAGAAGTAAATCGTCGCGGCGACGATCATCAACATCGCGAACAGGATGCCGATGTAACTGGGAGTCGAGCAGCGCAGAGTTCCGGGCTCCTCCGAATGGGATTCGAACCGCGATACTGATGCGACCTCAATAGAGGTGTTTTTCAGTTGAAGGTAGCAGGCGGCTCTCTGCCAGGACCATCCGATGGAAATTCGAGCTGCGTGAGTATGATCTCGGGAATCCGCCGCGCTCTAGTATTGAGGATCCCTCGGAATATTTTGTGCGGAAGGCCGAATTCGCTGTCGAGGTGCCCCGGATGGCGCGCCGCTAGAATATTTGTCGCCTTAAAACCACTCCGGTGTCGCGGTTGCTCGGAAGGCGTCGGGCGCGTAACTATTGCACTTCCTGCTTCATCGACCGAGCGCGGAGAGGTGGCCGAGTGGTCGAAGGCACCAGATTGCTAATCTGGCGTACTGGGTAACCGGTACCGAGGGTTCGAATCCCTCCCTCTCCGCCATGGAGTCTGTCGATCGCAGAGATTCTCCGGGCCGGTTCGAAGCGACGTGTGATTTCGATACTGTGAGACGGCCCACTTCGATGCTGTAGATTGGGTGCGCCAGGGAAGCTTGGGAAAGGAGGAAGAGATGAGCTGAAACCTTTCATAGGGACCCCGCGGGTAACCAGACCCGTCCGGAAAGGCGGGCCAGCCATCCGGAAGCGAGTCTTGCGTGGCGATGGAGCAATCCATCCTGCGAAGCGTAGACAGCGAATGTGTGGGCCGTGCGATTGAGCTCCGAAATTAGTATTTGTCGTGGGAGTCGACGCTTTCCAATTGGCGGAAGACAACACCAAAGCGCGGTGGTGGTCGAGCGCAGAGGTCTCACCGGAGTCGTAGAGCATGGCACGCCCATAGGGTTCTCCAGGAACCTGGGAGGTCCTGTCGCCTCCGTCAAAGAACCGGTGTTGGGAATCCGGAAAACAATTCCCCGGCCCGCAGGCGTGGTGCCTTGCGTCGGCGGGAGCGAAGCCCAAGGCGCGCGGCGGTAGTGCGAAGCGAAGGAAACGAAGCGACGCGCGAAGGGTGGCAGGAAGTCGGAGTGCTCCATATTACCGGAGAAGCGGGGGAACCGACCCGAGGGACCCCGTGGAGGGAAGGGAGCACCGGACCGCGGGAACGCTTGAGGGAAAGATGGCGGAGACATCGAGCTCCACAACCGTATCAACGAAACTCGAGCGGATAGCGAAGCTGGCGCGCGAGATGCCCCACGTGGCATTGACGACGCTCGCACATCACATCGATATGGACTGGCTGCGTGAGGCTTACCGACGCACGCGCAAGAATGGCGCTACTGGTGTGGACCGGCAAACGGCAGAAGAGTACGCGAGCAGATTGGAGCAAAATCTCCAGTCGCTGCTTGAACGTGTCCAGTCCGGCAACTACGTAGCACCACCGGTTCGGAGAGTACATATCCCGAAAAGCGATGGCTCGCAGACCCGACCCATCGGCATTCCGACCTTCGAGGATAAGGTGCTGCAACGGGCGGTGGCCATGGAGCTGGAGGCGGTTTATGAGCAGAGTTTTCTAGACTGCTCGTATGGCTTTCGGCCCAGACGCTCAGCGCATCAGGCGTTGCGACTCGTGCAGAGCCAAACGGTAAAGATGGCGGGCAGGTGGGTCCTTGAGATCGATATCCGAAAGTTCTTCGACACCTTGGACCATCGTCAGCTGCGAGACATCGTGCGCAAGAGGGTACGTGACGGAGTGTTGTTGCGGCTCATTGGCAAGTGGCTGCACGCGGGCGTGATGGAAGATGGGGCGATTGCGTACCCGGACGCCGGCACGCCGCAGGGCGGAGTGATTTCGCCGCTGCTTGCGAACATCTACTTGCACGAAGTGCTTGATGAGTGGTTTGCGCGAGAGGTTGTTCCCCGCCTCATCGGTCGTGCGGTCCTGGTCCGCTATGCAGATGATGTGGTCATCATCTTTAGCAATGAACAAGACGCACGCCGCGTGTGTAAGGTATTGCCGAAGAGGTTTGCCAAATACGGTCTAACACTTCATCCGGAGAAGACCCGGCTGGTGGACTTTCGGCGACCGGACCGCAGAGAAGCGCCATTTTCAGATAGTTGTGGCGCGCGCTCGCGGCCTGGAACCTTCGACTTGTTGGGCTTCACCCATTACTGGGCCAAATCTCGCAGGAGGTATTGGGTGGTAAAGCAGAAGACCGCCAAAGACCGGCTTCGGCGCTCTCTCCAGCGCGTTGCGGTCTGGTGCCGAGATTGAATCGACCGCCGAGGTGATACGGTTTCCGGAATCCCACGTATAGTGGACCGTGCTCTCGTATGCGGTGGGATTAGTCTTCGCGCCCCAGGCCCAGCCTTCGAACGTCTTCCGATTGAGGGCATCATAGGTGAAACTGTCGGCGAAGCTGTTGTATTTAACCCTTTTGATGAAGTTGCTGTTGGCGTCGTATTGATAGTTGTCGCATTGGGAAGCGGGGTCGCATCGCTTGGTAGGACGGTTGCGTGAATCGTAAACCCAGGTCCAGATGTTATTGTTAGGATCTGTCATCGAAACGGTGTTGCCGACCGGATCGTAGCCAATCAAGGTAGGTCCGGAAGCACCGCTTCCGGCACCAGGCGGAGTAGTCTCGGTAAGCCGGCCGACGTTGTCGTACGTAAATTGCGTTGTGTTATTCAACCCGTCGGTCGAGCTCGTAACCCGACCCACGACGTCGTAAGCTTTTGAGGTGGTGTCGCCGAGAGGATCACGGACGCTGCTCTGATCGCCATAAGAGTCGTATTGGTATGTGGTCGACTCCTGCATCGGCGAGATCTTAGTCAGGACTTGACCTTGGGCGTTATAAGAGGGGAAAGTGGTTTCGTTACCGTTCCCATCCGTCACGGAAGATAAATTGCAGGACGCGTCGTAGGTTTTCGTTGTCACGTTCGAGTCTGGATCAGTCACCGTCTGAACGAAGTAGCAGTGCGCCGAATCATAAGTGTAGCTGGTAATCGCCTGCAGGGGCGGAGGCGCGCCAGCTGCGCGCGTAACGCTGAGCAAATTTCCCAGGGTATCGTAGGCAAAGATCGTGTGGCGATAGGTGCCAGTTACCGGTGGTATCAATACATTCTGATCGTATTGATCCGTGACAAAGTTGTTACTGGAGTTTCTGGTGTAGGTTGTTGTCTGCGCCAGCGTTCCCTGATTCGCGCCCAAGGTGTCGCCGACGACGTAACTTGCGCCATTGAAAAGCAACGTCCGCTGGGTGCCAAGACCGTCGGTGATGTTGGCGCTGGTGATGTTGCTGTTGGAATCCGCCGTATAAGAAAATCCCCACGGCGTGCCGTCAGGCAGTCCAATCGAAGAGAGAGATCCGATCGGAGGTTGGCCGGAGCCACCGGTCGTCGTGTATCCAATCGTCGTCGCGTTGAGGTTCGCGTCCTTGATCGAAGTGATGTTGTCGATCTGGCCCGAAACCGTGCTGTAGCCGATGGTGGTCGTCTTATAGTTTGGATCAGTAATAGTCACCAGCCGCCCTGACCCATCGTAGCCGTAGGATATCGTTCGCGATACCCCATATTGCAGGGTTAGCGCGTCGGTAGCCTGCGTAATCAGACCGTTGGTATAGGTAAAGTTGATGTATCTGCCGTTAGAACCGAGGATTTGTGTGATATTCCCGGTTTGCCCCCCGCTCCGAACCAGCGTTATCGAGTTGCCATTCCGATCGGTGACGCTCTGCAACGGCGCATTGTATCCGAACTTGTAGACCGTTCGATCCTTCCTCACCAGGTCGAATCCGGGGAGAGCCGAATCGTAAGTAATCGTGGCTCCGAACCACACCGAATCCGGAGTAGCGGTACATTGAAAGGTCGAATTGGTGTAGCCGGTGCCGCTGATCAGATTGCAAAAGACCCGTGCCCCGTCTGGCATAACTACGTCAACGTTCAAAAAACCTTGACCCGCTGCCTCGCTCTCTGAATACAAATATATGCCGTAGTCGAAATTCCACCCAGGACCGAATCCAACCGAGGGACCGGCATTGCTTCGATAGGTGCGTCGCAACGTGATCGGCATCGGGCCGGGCTCGACCAAGTCTGTATGTGAATAGGCGAAGATGCCCTTCGAGAGTCCACAACCGGTCCAGCCCACCCCTTCCCAAATGGAAGCGCGGGCGCATCCTGGATCCTCGACTGGAGCGAGCGCAGGGGGCGTTCCCCCTATCATCTGCGCGTGCGCAACGTGAGAAATCGCCAGAACCATGCAAACAAGAGCCAGAAATCCGCCTACTTTTTTCACTGTTTCCAGCTCCTCGCTTACTGCGTAACCGTAAAGGTTGGGGTCAAGGCCGGGGAGCCTGGGTTGTTCGGCGTTACAACCGATATCTGACCATTCTGCGCGCCGGCAGGAACGGTGACCGTCAGCGTGCTGACTGTCGCGCTAACGACGGTCGCGGCGGCGCCGCCTCCAAACGTGACCGTATTTTGCGAAGGAGTTTGGCTAAAACCGTCCCCGTAGATTTGAACGGACGAGCCAACCCGTCCCAGCGTGGGGTATTCATTGAAGGTTTCGGTGCCGCCGGTCGCCCCCAAAGCATTAATCGCGACGATGTTTCCGACTGAGTCATAGACGTACTGAACACCGTTGGTTCCGGTGATGATGGTATTGTCGACCGCAGCAACTATTCGCCCCTGGGAGTCATAGTCATAGGTGACGTCACCGGCCGCCGCCGGAGAGCCAAGACCACAACGAAGAGCGCACCACTAAGGGACGCCAACAAAACCGCAAACCAAGTCAAGATGGTAGAGTCAAAGCGAAGATTCATTCGGCAACTCCCCCAACGGCACCCAAAAATGGAAGTTCGTAACGGGCGCGAGCGTCTTCTCCTCGCCCGCGATCGGCCGTGACGGCACCATCTACTTCGGTTCAAACGACGAAATTCTGTACGCCCTGACCGACAACGGCACCCAACCGAAAGAGAAATGGCAGTTTAAAATTGGAGGCGAATTCTCGGGCCCTGCGATTAGTGGCGACGGTACGATTTTCGTCTCCTCTGAAAACGGAAACGTTTATGCGCTAACTGATAATGTAGACAGCGCGTCGCAACGATGGGCATTCGCAACAGGTGCGTTCGTCTTCTCATCGCCAGCGATCGGAACGGACGGTACTATTTACTTCGGCTCCGATGATGACAATCTTTACGCGGTGGGTCTTTCCGCCGCCACCGTTCCAGTGACATTGGAAATCACACCGAAATCGCTTGATTTTGGCATCGTCAGAGCTGGACGACTGAAGGGGCCACGGTACGTTACCATTCGCAATCCCGCGGGTAACAGGAAAAAGCCCGGTTTTACCGTGACGATGCAGGGAGAGCGACGCAACGGTCCTTTTATTAAATTCAGTGTGACGAACAATTGCCCTCCAACGCTCGAGCCGGGTGCGAAGTGCGAGATTGGAGTCACGTTTGCTCCGGATGCGAGGGAGTCCTGGCGCGGCTCTTTGCTGATCTTCGACAACGCACAATATGGGCCGCAGTCAGTAAGCCTCAAGGGCAACGGTAAATAGTGAGCAATATCATAGCAGAAATTGTGAGGATGCCGAAGGCACTGTACTATTGTCCTGAATTCCGGTTGGCCGCCTGAGTCTTGGCTTACGAGTGTTCCTCGCAAGAGCAGTGCTCAATATACTTATCAGCTACATCCCGAAGCTCGAAAGGTGGCCTTTCGAAATACTCTTATAACTTTCGAATCCGCCTCACTACTCGTCCCTCAAGACAATCTTTAATACCCAGATTGTTCTGTCGATTACTCATTGCAATCATTATAGCTGACTCGGTGGGTAGCGTTTCCGAGCGCGGTCGCTGCTGAGGCCGAAGAATAGCGCGATTGGCGAAATCGCACCAAAGTAATTGCTAAATCTTTTGTTTCGGCGAACCGTTTGATGTATGTCAAAACTCATGCGATTGTTCACCATGCGTGTTCCCGGGTTTAAAGAACAGATGAAACGATTGAGGTTGGCGCGAAGGGGTCTGGTAAGCGTGGGTTCTGCGGTGCTCGCGATCATCGGCGTCGGCACACCGATGATCGCGCGCGGACAGCCCGCCCCCTCAGTCTGGCCGATGTTCAAGCATGATCTCAGGCATACCGGCCTGGGCACATCCGATACGAGCCGCAATCCGGGCACTTTGAAATGGGTATTGGATACCGCGAATCAGCTCGACCCCTCGGGCGCCATCGGTGTGTACTCATCGCCGACGATCGGGGCCGACGGCACCATCTACGTCGGAGGTGACGACCTCCTTTACGCGGTAAACCCCGACGGTGTTGTAAAGTGGACGTTCGCAACCGGCAGTTTAATCGGGTCTTCCTCACCAGCAATTGCCGTTGACGGAACCGTCTATATTGGCTCATTGGACAGCAACCTTTACGCGATAACCGACGGCGGACAAGGCAACGTGACAGAGAAATGGGCATTCCAAACCGGAGATTTTATCGACTCATCCCCGACGATCGGACTCGACGGAACCATTTATATTGGATCCGGTGACGATAGCTTGTACGCGGTAAATCCTGACGGCACTCTCAAATGGAAGTTCACGACCGGCGCTTCGATTCAAAGTGGCTGCTCACCGGCCATTGGCGCCGATGGGACAGTTTACATCGGTTCCTCTGATGGCAACCTCTACGCGCTGACCGACGGTGGACAGGGCGCCGTCATGGAGAAGTGGGCGTTTTCAACCGGCGGCAATGTGTGCTCCTCTCCGACGATCGGGGCCGACGGCACCATCTACGTCGGTTCTTCTGACGGCAACCTCTATGCGGTAAATTCCGACGGCACCCTTAAATGGAAGTTCGCAACGGCCGCGAGCGTGTTTTCCTCGCCCGCGATCGCCATCGATGGTACCATCTACTTTGGCTCAAACGACGATAATCTATATGCCTTAACCGATAATGGTACCCAAGCAAAAGAGAAGTGGGCATTTAAAATGGGCGCTGAACTCTCGGGACCCGCAATTGGTAACGATGGCACCATTTTCGTCGCCTCGGCAAACGGAAACGTCTATGCGATAGTGGACAATGGAAACGGCGCCTCGCAGAAGTGGGCCTTCGCAACCGGCGGGTTCGTCTTCTCCTCCCCAGCGATTGGCGCGGACGGTACTGTTTACTTTGGGTCCGATGACGATAATCTCTACGCCGTGGGTGTTTCCGCCCCGGTGGTTCCCGTGAAGCTGGAAATCGCTCCAAGATCGCTGGATTTTGGTACCGTGCGAGCTGGGCGCTCCAAGGGGCCACGGTATATCGTCGTCAGAAACCCGCAAAACAACCGGAAAAAGCCAGGTCTTTCTGTTGTAATGCAGGGGGAGCGACTCAACGGCGCGTTCATTCCGTTCAGTGTCACGAATGATTGCGCCCCATCGCTCTTGGCCGGCGCGGAGTGCTATATAGGAGTCACGTTTGCCCCGGACACGAGAGCGTCTTGGCGCGGCACTTTGATGATCTTCGACAATACGCAAAATGAGCCGCAACTAGTGAACCTTAAAGGCAATGGTAGATAGCGAAGCGGACTATCCATCCACAATGAGAATAGAAGGAGATCTAGTGTTCTGAATTGCTACTTCGTTTCATGAGTGGTGCTCCTCGAGCGTTCTTTGTAAAAGCGAGTGCAGTCACCATACCTACTAGAGTTGCTGCCAAGCAGCCTCCAGCGAAGAGATCGCCATACTTGGTATAGAAGGTCCGGGTTGCAATCCATGAGACAGTCTCGGATTTGGTGATACGGCTTGACAGCCGGATTGCATCGATGATCCGGCCCGTAGGACTCACGATCGCACTGATACCGGTATTCGCCACACGTATCATCACTGTACGGTTTTCAAGCGCACGCATCGTCGCCATCGCCAGCAACTGGTACGGAAAAGATGTGTTCCCGAACCATGCATCATTGCTGAGGTTCACCAGTATCTGAGCTCCGGCCTGAACTGCGCGACGAGATAGTGCAGGGAAAATAGATTCATAGCAGATAAGCACGCCAAGCCTCGCATCCTTGATGGGAAGTATCGTCTGGTGACTCCCAGGCATGATTGGACCTACGCTTTCAACAGGCTTATCGAAGAGTCGACCAAACAAACCCGCCAGCGGGACGTATTCATGGGCGGCCAGCTTGGCACTTCTTACGCCAGAAGAGTTGGAAGCGCTTGCGCTGCCAGCCGATGAAGGTTCTGGGCGTCACCACCGTCAATGCGTTGCGCCAATCGAACCAACGGCTGAGCAATAACAGCGTCAGCTGTGCCGGATGCGAGGTTCGGTGGGGCTTGATTTTGCGTTCCTGGTAGAACCCGAGCTGTTTGCGCAGGAACAGATTCTCCGCCGCGAGCGAGCTTTTGCATCGTAAACTGAGCACCAGGAAGCGAAACAAATCGGCCACGACGTTCAGCCAAAGCAGGCAGGATTTTATCATCGACCGATGTCTTATTGCTTTGGTCTCCGCTCTTCAAATTGGTCGCAATCTGGCGCGTTTCAGGCCACGCCGGTAATTTTTGCGGACGACACATAGCCTGTACCTAAAGCGCGGCGAATACCAACTTATAAATGGGACACCAAAACGAATAAGCCCAGCTTAGCCACCATAGCGCGAATTCTCACAAATGAGTGTCGTTTTTCTAGTGCCAAGGTAGCCCCTACGTCAGCCTCGTGACTGGTCATTCGCAATCTCTTTCACCCGGCTCGCGGCCCGCAGCAAACGGATCTCTTCTAAAGTCAACTGGGTAGAGAGAAAGGCCCTGCCAGACGTGCCATGACAAAATCGACAAGCTCGAAGCGGCACCTGCGACGTCAGATAAGAAAATAACTCATCCCGCAGCCCCGGACGGTGGTCCACAGGCAGACCATCTAAATCCGTGAATGCATCGTGAATGACCGCTGTTTCCGTCAGGTAGCGATCGATGGTGTGGACGCGCGAACAGCGGTACAGCCGGTGCCGGTACAACAGATGGTTCGACCATTCGTGGGCCTCCCCGCACGCCGAGAAAGTCTCTTTCATTGGCACCGAGCTCCGGACCGGATTGTCCCGTATGGTTTCGCGGAACCAGATAATCTCTCGCACTTCGAGCTGTGTTCCGAAGCGGAAAGCGGTCCTCTGCAGTTCGGACAATTTATCCTGTGTGTGGTGAAATACAACTCAAGCGGCGGCGGGGGTCTGAAAGAGGCCGTCGCAATGTTTTCGCCAGCGGTATGAGGCGAGGTTGGCGATTGGATGGGCCGGAGCGCCACCGCGCTGCGCCGGCGTAATTCCGGCCAGTCCGGTGTGGCAGCGATATCTGTTGTAGTAAACCTTGTAACTATCGAGCTTCCGTTCGAGATCGCCTTGGTTCCAAAACAAAGTCTGATCGAGGTATTCGCGCCGGATGGTTCCGATCAACCGCTCGATGAAAGCATGCGACCGGGGGGTGCACGGAATCGACTTGATCTCATCAATCTCAAGGATCCGAAGGTTCGCCCGCCAGCGTTGAAAGCGAAAGAGCGGATCGTGATCTGAGGAGAGATGCTTCGGCATGTTCTGTCTCGCGATCGCGCGGTTGAACATCCGACACACGCTGGGCCCGTCGAGATTGGCAGCGGCGACCCCAAAGCCAATGATCCGGCGCGTGAAGATGTCCATCACCACCATGACCCAGTAGCTCTGGAGCAGAATTGACTCACAGCGGAAGAGGTCGACACTCCACAGACTGTCCGGGGCCTGCCCGATAACCGAGAGCCAAGAAGGGCCATCCCCGCCTGGCGCCGGTCGGTAGTGCTGAATGAGTATACGCCGCACCACATCCTTGTTGATCTCGAAGCCGAATGCGGTCGATATTTGCTCGGCAATTTTACGGCAGCCCAAACGTGGGTTGCGCCGTTTCATCTCTACCACCGCAGCGATGAGCTCGCCCGAGGGCCCTTTGGGCCCGGGGCGACGGATTCGCTGGGAGCTATAAAGAAGATGATATTTGCGCTTCACCAAGGCACGGTGCAGGCGCAGCAGCGTCGAAGGCTTGGTTATCACGGCGATTTTACGCAGACGCTTCGACGATACCAAGAGCGTGTAGAACCCAAGCATCAGCCGATCCCTCGAAGTGAGATTGGGGGCCCGTCGCTGCGAACGCTTCATGATGAGCAGTTGATGCTTGACTGCGAGCGTTTCAGCCACCACTGCACGAACACCGCCGGGACGGGCAAGTCGCGCGAGGGTCAGGAGCAAGTGGCCGAGCAATGGGAACAGCAATTTCATTCCGAGCGGAACTCTAACCCCCTCCCGACCATTAGCAAGTCTCCACTCCGTCACTCTGTTCTGCTAAAATCAGCAATTCGCCACACACAGGATTGTGAGATAAGTAAAAACCCTTTGTGATGCTGAACGTTGCAGATTCTGGAACCTCCGTGTCGTGTCAGCTTTCATTTATCCGGGCGGTCCCGTGGTTAACAAGGAATTGAGCTGTTAATATCGTGGAAGGGGTTCACACCGTGAATCGAAAATAGCACTCCGTATCTTTTGCTGTCTAGCAGGCTGCGGAAAAAGTTCGGTTGAGTTGTGAATTGTCCACTGTCGGTGGTTGTTGGTGCTGCTGAGCGAGTATCTAAACCGCGGAGTAGAGCGCCGGCAGGCTTTGGTGTTCGCTTCAGGTGGCAATTGGCAAGAGATTGCGCATCCTTACCAAGTTGTAGGCTGCCGCTGCGAAGGTAAACATCCAACCGACCCGATCGGCACCCCGATGCCGGGTCTTGCGCAGTCCGGCGACGGTCTTGAACCAGCCGAAGATCTCTTCCACCCGTTTGCGCTCGACCTGACTGATGGCGTAGCCCGGTTGGCGGGTGGTGCGGCGGTCGATGGCGCGATGGGCCTTTTGCGCCACGTGCGGTGTGACTCGATACTCACGCAATCCGCGCACCAATTCCTTCTGATCGTAACCCTTATCGGCGCCTAGCGTGACCCGCTGCCGGCCCGCGATCTCTGCCGCCATCGCGAGGGCCGCCTCAGGTTCTGCGGTGCCGCTGGCCTGAGTGAGCCGGGTGTTGACCACCAAGCCCTGGCGATTGTCCATCTGCACGTGCCCGACGTAACAGAGCTTGGCCTCTTTGCCCGGTCCTTTGCGGGCCAAGCGCGCCTGCGGATCGCTGGTCGATCGGTGAGTGGCGTTGCTGCGTCGCTAACCATGAAAGTCCACGCTCGGGTTACCGGGATCATTGGGCGGGGTTTGCTGGTCGTCCCCTTTGCGCTTGAAACTCTTGTGCCCGGCCCAGGCCTCGATCAGCGTGCCGTCGACGGTAAAATGTTCGTTAGAGAGCAGGCCTCGGGCACTCGCCTGATCCAGCACCGCGTTGAAAAAGCCCTGCGCTACATCACCCACCAGCAAACGCTCGCGGTTCTTGGTGAAGACCGTCACGTCCCATACCGTCGTCGATGGTGAGTCCCACCAACCAGCGAAACAGGAAGTTGTAATCGAGCTGCTCCATCAAAAGCCGCTCGCTGCGCACCGTGTAGAGCACTTGCAAAAGCAGCGCGCGCAGAAGCTTTTCCGGCGCGATCGACGGCCGCCCGCGGTTTGCGTAGACCGCGTCGAACCGCCACGACGACTCCTTAAGCGCGGCGTCCACCATGACCCGGATAGCTCGCAACGGATGATCCCTGGGTACTCGCTGCTCTGCGGATATGTAACTGAACATTCCGCTCTGCTGATGATCCACCCCACCCATCACCGCCACCTCCTCCTACCACCGCCACCTCCTCCTACCACCGCTGCCTACTCCACTATATCCGACTGAGTCGAAAACTCCTCATTTTTCCGCAGCCTGCTAGTTGTTCGGTGATCAAAAGAATGAAGCGTTGCAAGCATACCGACAAAGAAACATTCGTCTCGTTTGTAAGCGCGGAGTTTGTCGCGCTTGGGCTCTCGTATCCGAAGATCTGATCGCGGATTCGATCGTGCGCGCGGCCCGCGGGGAGATCGCCTCGGCGGTGCCTAAGCCGATGGTAGAATTCCCGCCGAACTTCAAGATCGCGCGCGCTCAGTGCGCCGGATTTATGACCGGGTTCTCGTGCAAAGCCCGAAGCTAGCGGTCGAGCAATGGAAAAATCATCGACCCTGCCCGAAAGATGATGATTGACGCTGTTCATCGCTACGACGGCTATGTCGTGCAGTCAACCGGCGACGGCATCTTCGGGCTCTTTGGCGCGCCCGTCGCGCATGAGGACCATCCGCAGCGCGCGCTTTATGCGGCACTCAGGATGCTGGAAGAGTTGCGGCGCTATTCGGCGAAAGTGGTCGCCGGCGGGGGCACTCCTATCGAGGGGCGCGTCGGCTTCAACACCGGCGAAGTGGTGGTGCGCTCGATCCACACCGGCGCTGGTCATGTCGAGTACACGCCGATCGGACACATGACTAATCTCGCATCGCGGATGCAGACGCCCGCTCCGGTGGGATCGGTCGCGGTCACCGAAGCCACTCGCAAGCTGTGCGAGCGCTATTTCGTTCTAAAGGCGCTAGGCGCAACCAGGGTCAAAGGCGTCAGCGAGCCAGTGAATGTTTATGCGGTGACCGGGCTCGGCCTGTTGGTGGTCTGGATACCACCCGCAACTCGATCGCCGGCGGCCCACTCGAGTTGATTCGCAATCCTGATCAAATGCGGCGATTGCGCGAGGATCGTTCCTTGATGCGTCATGCGGTGGAAGAGATTTTGCGTTGGACCACTGCGGTCACGCATTCGATGAGGACCGCGCTGAAGGAGACCGAAATACGCCGTAGGAAGATCAACGAGGGTGACTGGGTGGTAGTCTGGAACGCGTCGGCAAATCGCGATGAAGAGGCATTTGCAAATGCTGACACATTCAACGTCGCGCGCGACCCGAACAATCATTTGGCGTTGGCTCATGGCGAGCAAATTCTGGTTTTAATGGCGGCAGACAATCCAAGGTCTACGGAAAAAGTCGTCTCCACAAAATACCCCTATGGCACCTACCAACGCCAGTGTCAGGCCGCTGAGTACAAGCAAACCCTGCTTGAGCCGACTCGTCCTGTACTCGGCCCGCACCAAATGTCGGCCGGACTTGATCATCGTACCCAGGTAGCTAGGCGATACCATAAAAAATGGATTCTCGCGCCCGTCCACAAAGACATGCCAGTTCGGATGATAGGTCATCTTAATCACAAGAAGCGTCGTACTATCTGTAGCCACGCGCGCTTCAAGGGAGTCCGGAGTTACGATCTCATCTGTTATCGAGCCGATCGTTAAGGACTCTTTACTTTCCGATGAGAGATCAACAAATGTCTTGAGACTTCGAATGGTCTGGTCAGACGGTGCGAACGCCGCGAAGATTCCCTTTGCCGGAGCGGTGCTGGCCAGCCACGCACTATTGATCCGAAAAAGGCTTTCGCTGGAGGGTAACCGCATCACTTCTGCCACGCGGCCAAATTGCATGTACCCTCCGCTATCAACCCGGTAAAGATCATACTCAGAGTTAGATAGAACTCTGTCGTAGAAGTTTGGAACCCGCAACGCGGGCGGCGCGATTATATAGCGAATATTAAAAAGGCGACAGAGCGTCTCGCTTGGTATGTTCAATCGCCACAGCAGTGGAGCATTCAGCGATAGAGTTTGCCACGGCATTACGGTTGCGAGTAGCTCGACGGGCAACAGGTCGTAGACGTGAACGCCGCCGACAGCCATCCAGTTACCCCAATTTCCGCGAGTCCCGGCATAGACCCGCCCGGGTGGCGCTTTCTTCAGCCATGAAATAATCCCGCGGAGATTCTGATCATCACGAACAGCCTGATCGGTTGTCTCTATCCCATGCTTGTTGCGCTGGTAGAACTGCCACCTCTCAAGTGCAAGCGGACAGTAGAGTAGCAAGACTACAATAGCGAAGACGAATGACCGCGCAGCCGGCGCGCGAAATGGCAACCAATTCCAAATCAGCTCAGCGCCAAGTCCGACAGCAAGGATCGCACCGAAATCAACTCCCGACACAAAGCGAAAGAGCGGGACCAGGTTCAGGAAAGGCATTATCGGAATGATCAAATCGCGTAATGGATTCGCGGTCAGTAGAACCATCCATACACCCAACATAACGAGCGTCAGGCGCGCGCGATCATGACGAGCGATCAAGCCCCAGATGATTCCCATCACAATGATCGCGGTGAGCACCGGAAGTCGGTCATTGTCAAAAAAATGTCCCCCAAAGAAGAGCGTGAGATGCCGGAAGGTGAAGGGTATCGCAAAGTCAAAGCCCCCAAGTTGAGCAAGCGTCGGCAAGCTTTGGTTCGATGCGAACGGTGCATTGAGACTGGTGAGCTTCAGGGGCAGAGCCTGATTAAGATAAGCGATCTGCCTCAAGAAAGGTACGACCTGGTACGCAGTGATCATCGCAACCGGTACGAAAACCATGGCGAGTAATACGGATGAACGACCTAAGGCAGAGACGAATGCGCGCGGAGTTTTTCCCTCTGCCAACGCTTTGGCCAGGTAGAGGAGCCACAAGACTGCTACGACTATTCCGAACATATAACCATAGAGCAGGTCGGAAAGCAGCATCGCCGCGCTCGCGATGATCGCGGAGGCGAATCCCTCGCCTCGCATGAGGACGCGGCGCACACACGCAGAGCTGATGAACATCAGATGCATCGCACAAAGCTGCGGAAACATTCCAATTCCGCTCCAAACATAGCTGCGAAAATCGAACCCGTAGCTTACTCCGGAAGAAAGCATCGATGAGAATGCCGCAGCTACCACGGCTGAGGCCGGGGAGAACTCCATTTTTCGCATGGACCAGTAAACCGCCAGCGGAAACGTGACCATGAGCAAATAACGGACGAGATTAAAGATGCGCAGTAGAGTCACCTGCTTAAGCAGCAATCGATAGAGGCCAACCACGACCAGATGCGGCAGATTCTGATAGTAGAAAAATTCAGGAAAGCCCACCTCCAGCTCGGGTAGCCAGTGATCGAACGGATCATCTCCATCGGAGATGGCTTGGTCGGCACGCTCAATGAAAACCGAGTGAAAAACCTGGTCGTTACCCGCAGGTGTGCAATATCGGATCTCCGGCAGCAGACCAACAGCATTGAAAGTGATCGGTATCGCGATGAGGATCAGGACTACGAGCCATGACGCTTTATCGATAACGCCGTGCGCGTTACTATCGGACTGCTGGTTGTTAGCGGCATCGTTGGCGATCGCCTCCGACGCTCTGAACCATTTCCGCATCGACAGCTATTCCTCTCAGACCGGGCGTGATAGATCAATCGGATCTCCTGCCCTTTGGCGATGTGTCACGGTCATAGAAAAGCATTCTGCAGCGATCAACGAGGCTTGCTTACTCAGGATTGGAAATGAATCGATAGTTTGCCGCGAGCGATTTTGCTCCGACCAATCGTCCGACGGCGAATTGGGCTCAAAGGCGATAGGCGAGAGCGCCACCACGCATGGTGACGAGATGCGCCGGATGGGTTTCACCGTGGGACAAATTGTCCACGACTACTGGGGACTCTGTCGAGCGATTACCGAACTTGCGGTCGAGAAGACGTGCCTCAATCGGGAGCGCTGAGTTTTTTTTCGAAGGCCAACGTGCGATGCTCCATCAGGCGGGAACAATTCATCTGAGGTCCGGCGAACCGGATACCGAGCCATTTTTCAAGACCAGAGCATTTAGGGATTTCCGCAATCTTGATTCTTCTCGTGCTGTCAGTTCCAATTGTTTACTGGTGAAACATGTCTGAAGCCGGAGAAACCAGTTCTGGTTTGCATTCTGACCGCTTCGGCCCGAATGTCTATATATTTGGTCCGCAAAGTGAAGAGATGCAGGAAACCATCTCACGCATCTACGCGGCCCAGAGGAAGAAGAGCAGTGAGTTCAACGAGGCTCGATACGCGATTTTGCTTAAACCAGGCCATTACAATCTGGACGTAAGAGTAGGCTATTACACGCAGATCTCCGGCTTGGGTGGAACTCCTGACGACGTAACCGTAACAGGTGCTGTAAGAACCCAGGACGACCCTGCTACTAACCCGAAATGGGAGGGCCCCGGCGCTACCAACATTTTCTGGAGGTCGGTTGAGAACCTCTCAGTAATACCTACGCTGGGTTCGCTAACGACCGATAAACCTTCCGCGGTGGTCAATGGTGCTAGCGGCATACCGCTAAATCAGAATGTCTGGGCAGTTTCACAAGGATGTCCGATCCGTCGGCTACATATCAAGCGGAGTCCCATTGTTCTCTCAGCCATAGAATGTCGAAATGCAAACGCGTATAGCCGTCGAGCGAACGATCCTTGGATGAGAAATTGTCCAACTACGCTGCGATTGTTCGATTTAGGGTGGGCGAGTGGGGGTTTCATGGCTGATTCGAAAATCGATGGGTTAGTGGAGGCTGGGACACAGCAGCAGTGGTTTTCGAGAAATAGCATCTGGCAACGGTGGAACGGCGATATTTGGAATATGGTGTTTCTCGGCTCGACACCTCTGCCCGCAGGTGGCTGGCCGGGAATCAATGGAGAACCGGGAGCAATTACTGATGGTGGCCGCACTCCAATAATTCGTGAAAAGCCCTTCTTGACCGTGCACGACGACGGCCGGTACTACGTGACGCTCCCGAAGCTCAAAGTAGATAGTGCCAGCGTCGATTGGGAAGGTGCCGCGGCGACGCCGGGTGAAATTCCGATCGAGGATTTCTATATTGTCAAATCCGAAACGCAAGGAGTCGGAATCTCAACTGATGTGACCCCGATAAACAGTGCGCTGCGTGAAGGGAAGCATCTGCTTTTCACGCCCGGTGTGTATTACCTGAGCGAAACCATCCATGTTGTACAGCCTAACACTGTGATCCTGGGATTGGGGTTACCGACCCTGGTAGCAAACAAGGGTCAATGCGCTATGTCCGTTTCGGACGTCGATGGGGTGAGCCTGGCTGGTCTTATCTTTGAGGCAGGCCCCCTGAATTCCGATACATTGTTAGAAGTTGGGAAACTCGGAGCTGCAGAGATCACAGCTCCAATCCGACCGTACTCTATGATGTCTTTTGCCGGGTTGGCGGCTCTAGTCACATCGGTAGAGCGACAAGTTGCGTAACTATCAATAGTAACGACGTCATCGGCGACAATTTGTGGCTATGGAGAGCAGACCACGGAAGTAACGTGGGTTGGACGGAGAATCCGGCTGACCACGGTCTCATTGTGTATGGCGATCGCGTTACCATGTACGGTTTAGCGGTCGAACATTTTCAGAAGTACCAAACGGTCTGGAATGGAAACCTCGGACGCGTTTATTTCTACCAGTCGGAGATGCCGTACGATCCGCCGAGTCAGGATGCGTGGACAAACCATGGCGCTAACCATCCTGAGGGCTACGCATCATACAAGGTGGGGGACGCCGTGACGCAGCACCATGCCTGGGGGCTTGGTGTCTATTGCTATTTTCGCGATGCGCCAGTTACGGCATACCATGCAATTGAGGTTCCACAGGTGGTCGTGAGTGACCTTCAGCATATAGTTACTTTTTGGCTCGACGGCCGTAAAGGATCGAGCATCGCGTACATCATTAACGACAGTGGTTCTGCCGTAACAACCAACAACCGAAAAGCTACAACTCCTTAAGAGCGCGCTGAGTGCTATCTAGCCTCGCCCTCAGGTCCACGGGCCCGTGCTTTTCGATTTTTCGCGAATGAGGTAGTTGATGCTTGAATTGCCGGCTCACTGTCTGCGCTGTCTGGGACAGACTCACTGAGCCCTGATAGTCGCTGCAATCCATCGCGAGCAGGGCTTGGACCCGCCTGCAGCTGGAGAGGCTACCTAGCGAGGATGACGGCCCGCGTGCCGAAACTCTGGCAAACGGAAACAACCGCGCGTGCTCGTGGATCAAACTCCCATCAGGAACCAAAGCCCGGTAGGCATCCCAATGCACCCGCGCTTCGTCCCTGCGCCTCAACCAAAACAGACTCCAATATAGCAGACAGTGCGGGACCCACGTGTAGTTCCCTTCCAGCTCCGGGTACGCGTTAGTGGGAGGAATTTCGAGCGACTGCCGAGCCCAGCGCTCGGCGGCGTCGAACTCGCACTGGGCGGAAGAGGCCGCCGCCAGCCGGAGGAGTGGCTCGCGGCGCGTGGGATCCATCGCGAAAGCGCGTTGATAGCATTCCTTTGCCTCGTGGACGCGTCCCAGCGCCTCGTGGCACTCGCCTATAAAACACAGGCTCTGCGAACGTTCCGTCAGCCAAGCGTTTTCCATCCTGGCATGTACTTCCAGTGCGACGATCGCCGACTCATATCGGTGATGGTAGAAAAGCTCGCGCCCCAAATAGTGCCACCAACGAGGTTTCTGTGGGTACTCCAGCGTCTGGAGTGCGAGCCCCGCCAGATAGTTTCGCGACTTGTCCTCGTCCTTGTGGTGGCGGACCATGAGGTGCTTTGGGCTGCACCGAATGGTCGACGCCGGCGCAGGGGCTGGTTCGACGGTGGTGCTCAGAATCTCGTGGACGCGGCCCTCCCAGTGGTACTGACTCCGGTCATAGAAGCGCGCGATGCGAAGTCCAACGTTTCCGTACCTTTGGTTGTATTCAAATGCGTGGACACCCTGGGAACCCATCCACATGTCGAACTCGTCGATGTCGAGCGCAGGGACTTCATCGCTGGCGTCGATTTGGAGGACGAAGCTGTTGGCGGCTAAGCCTCCTGCGTACTCGCGCGCCTTACCGAAGTGAAACAGCCGCTGTCCCGCCATGACCAGTGGTCCTTCACCCGCCCTCGCGAAGCGCCTCTCTATCTCTGCTGCCTGCGCCGAATCAAGCAACGAGTCGAAGCGATCGTTTACCGTCTCTACACGGCATCCGGCCCGCTTCGCGATCGCGAGGGTGTTGTCAGTGCTGCCGCTGTCGACAACCACTACATCGCCGCCACGATCGGAGAATTCGCGGAGGTCGTCGAGCAATCGTGGCAGCCGCCGCTCTTCGTTTCGAGTAAGGATTACAATCGAAAACCGCGGTGCCGATCGAAGCTGGGCGCCCGCAGACGTTGGACACACCGCCGCACTGCCTAACGGACGTATGTTAGTCGACAGCCGACCATAGTCGGCGCCAATTGCGGTCGGCTAATCAATGTAGGACTGACCTTCCTCAAAGCCCCGAAGGTCCGGTTATGCCTTCCATTGGGCCAGGCGAGGCTCCCGAGCTTCCCATCGACTGTGCCAACGCGGCCTCGGGCGACACGATCGAGTCCACGAGAGGGAGCAGAGCGACGGCCATGCTGACCTTGAGCAACATTTGGCGCCTCGACATGCCCTCGGGTTTATAAGCCTCCAATGGCTGCTCCTCAATGGGCTCGCCGTCCTTAACTTCCTCGAGCAGATGCTGCTCGGCGAACTGATCCAGGGCCGACCATACCAGAGCCTCGACCTCGTCGGATTCGAGGTCCGTACCGATGGCCCGTGCTATTTCTGAAACCGTGCGCTCGCCATCGCAGAGCGCCCAGACCCGCATCGCAATGCCGTTGAGGCAGTGCACCTTGTTCTGTTCCACGTCGTAAATCAGCAGTTCGTCAGCAAGCTCCTCCAGCAGTAGACGGACGCTTCGAGTCTTGGGTTTGTACATCTTTCTAGCACTCCTCCTTGACGTTCAAGGACAATTTATCGTGCGTTTGTGAGAATTTCTTCCAGCATTTCCGTCGCCTCTTACCGATTTTCCCTGCCGGCGTCAATCCCGTGTCGCCAAAGCGAGAATAGATTCGACGACCTCGCATGCCTCGCCGCGCTCGCTGGCGAGTACGGGAGCTCCTGCGACGATTTGGTGCAAGGTCGCGAGCACTAGGTTGGGGGCACGGCGGGCCGGTATCGTGTTGGCGAGCAGCGCGAGAGCGCCAAGCCCGGGCGACAGGCGTTGCGGCCGCCACTCGCTGTTCGACCGATAATTACTCATCACCACTAACCCGACCGGAAGGGGGTTACTCCCGGCATGGCCGCCCAAGGTGTGGATGGGGCGCTTCGTTAAACCGACGCCCCTTTGCCGGATCGATAACGGCCGGGGATAGGGATGCACGCTGCCGGTCGAGTCGAGCACCGCGTACTCGTCCGAGTAGTACTCGGCACCCGCCCGAATTAGTTCAACGACTAGAGTACTCTTGCCGCAGAAGCTGCGCCCCGGCAAAAGAATGCCACGTCCCTGCCAGGCGACTACGCCTGCATGAACAAACACGCGGTCCGGCGCCATATCCGCAACGTACAGCTGGAGGTCAGACTCAAAGGTCCGCAGGGCGGCTTCAAGAGTCGAGCGCCGAACCAGTAGTACTTCGTTGAGATAGACCGAGTATTGTTGAGTGGCGGATGTTTCGTCAGCTTTGACCAGCAGTGAATACAGGCGCCCTGAATCCATGAATTCTTCATACTTCGAGCCCGGTGGTAGATAACCGGGTAAGGTTTCAACGACACTCGCATCGTCGAGCCGGATGCCGATGCGGACCCCATACGCAAGCACAGATACGGTGAATGGCCATTGGATCCTCGCCAGGAACGCAGCCGACTCGCTTCCACTCTCAAGACTACGGGGGAGCTGAGACTCGGTTGTGGTCACCTGCTACACCCCTCTCTCGCCGATACCGGCATTCTCAGAGCCCCCAACGTGCAACGTTTCGTCCGAATTGACCATCCTCCCCTGCTGTCGCACGACGCCCGACCAGGCTGACGAAGGTCCTTACGAAGTGTCCCGCCGAATACTGGAGCGCGGTCTCCGAGGACAGGAATGCCCGAATCCTCGCCAGGTAGCCTTCATAAGCATTCGCGGACATGTCTCTGAGAAAGGTGTATAACTCCGCGTTGGAGCCGAAATTCTCCCGCGCGATGAAGCAATCCGCCGGAATCGACAACGCGATGTTGGGTGCGCCCCAATAAATCGGGACGCAGCCCGCCTCGAAGCTGTCGAAAATCTTCCGGCTGACGAACCCGGTCCAACCGCGCACCGTCTCGTAACAGAAGCTGAAGCGATAACGGCGCAGATAATCCACCCTTCGCGATACTACACCCCGGTAGTTGCGGTCGATCGTCGGCCTCCATCCCCAGCCGAAGAGATCGAACGAGTCGGCGGCCTTCTCTGCGAAGAACTCGGCAACTTTCCGCTCTTCGCTGTACAGCTCGTCCGGATGATCCGAGCAGCGGCTTGAGGCGATGAGAGTACAGAGCCTGCGCTTCTCGAAGGGCACGGTGTTGTCGATCATCGGGCGCAGGGAGGGAAATCGGAACTTGAAATAACGCTGGTTGTCGACCAAGTCATCGCACCAGGTATAGATCCTCCGAAAGAACCGGTGGTGCTCAACCTCGAAGTTGTGGGGAGCCGAAATCGGATCCTTCCATAGCACGAGGTTAAGAATCCCACTTGGATATTGCGCGAGTTGGTTCTGTTCCTCAGGGCGCACATCGAAGACCACGATGGTATGCGGGTCTTCGATCTCATCCAGTCTCTGGGTCTCCCGTACCGTATACCCAATCCGGTTGAGGACCGACCGCAACTGCCGGAACGGTAAAGACCGGTGATCGCCCTCAGGAAGAGCGCCATTGGCCCCAAACAGACTCCGACCGATCCCGGTGGCCACGCAGAACTCGCTCGGGCGCTCGAGGCCAGCCAGCTGAGTCAGCCGGCCGTAACGGGCTTTGCCTCGGATCTCTAATTCCGCGCGAACTTGACCCGCCCGATCGAGCTTGTCGTCGTTAAGAGGATTCTCGCGGTTGTACTCGTATAGGATCTCGGGAACGAATCTTCCGCGAGGGCCAGCCATCTCGTGTAAAGGAAACATTTGGGCGCAATCGCCGGCGGTCGTGAAGAATTGCCCACCGCTATCCTTGAGGTCGGTGAGGTGAATCCGGTGATAGAGACCCGCTCGGAATGTTCGAAGGTGAGATGAGACGAATCGATAGTCTCGAAAGGCGTTGGCGCTGACGACCTCGGATGGGATCGGCGCACAAAAGCCCTCACCGCCTTGTGGAAACCTGATGAACTGCCCCCAGGTGACCCATACGTCAGGGTCCTGATAGATCGTGTTCAGCCGTGCCAATACATTGCGATGCGGAAGAAAATCATCGCCGTCGACGAGGACAACGACCTCGTTCGGATCGCACGATCGGACGGCCCGGTCAATGTTCTCGAGTTGCCGGAGCCGGACCTCGTTTGGTCGGAAGTCGACTAAATGCCGCCGTGGACTGGCTGCCAGATACTCGCTGACGAGACATGCAGTTTCGTCGGTGGAAGCATCGTCGATATAAACAACGCGGAAGCAGGGGTAGTCCTGATTCAGGACTGATTCGAGGTTCTTTTGGCACCAACGAGCATTATTGAACGAAGCAATAATAACCGCAAAGGATTTGAGCCTTCCTGCATCCAGGTCGTAACTATATTGTGCGAGTGACATTGACGTGGGCTAAAGATTTTTCGTATAGCTCGGGAGGAAGTTCGGGCTCCCCGCGGAGGCTAGGCGGGTAGTATTCTATCGGTATGAGAAACGCCGCGATCTCGTTCGCCTCTTCGTCATTGCCCCCGGTCGTGATGTTCACCGAGAAGGAGCCGTCAGCGGAGATCGGCGTGCATGGCGAATCCCAGGACGGCTTGGTCCACCAGCCTCCGTCTACCTGAATGTATATAGCGACCCGCAGGTTCTCGACGTCAGCGCGCCGAACAATCCCTCTAAGATTGACATAGCTGCCATAAACGGGAACGCTCGTGAACTCCAAAGTGTCCGTGCTCATCCAAAATTGCTCAGTTACAAAAAGATGCGGGACTATACCAAAATCGCACTTTTTGAGTCAATTGAAGCTGAGAAAACCTCAGCTGCATCGCAAAATACGAGTAGGCTCGTTCCTGCTTAGGATTTCGGAGGTATCGTCCAAGAGAGGTCGGCGCAAAATCAATATGCTTGTTTCGGTGCGCGAAAGCGCCACATTTACGGCATACAGCACCGCGAAAGTCCTTTGGCCACCTGTGACGATCCCAATCTTCGTTCGCGAAGGTTGTGCTCACCAACTCTGGTAGTGCCGCCACTGCGTGAAAGCTTCGCGCATTTGACGCCACCCCTGGCGAGGTCCCGATGAAGGGTCATTGTGGCGGGCCGTTTGGCGCGCCTCGGCTGCGGTTCCTTTTCGTAGCGCCGCCAGATAGGCCACCCGCTCCGTAAATGAATCGTGAAGGAGCAGAAAAACCCAAGTCTTGCTGAATGGGTTCAGATCGAAAGGACCTTCCATACAGGAAAACAACCGGTCGCGCGCGATCCTTTCTAGCTTCATTTCACGCTCGTCCGCTGGGGCGTTCTGTAAGAATGCCGCAGGAATTGGGAGCGACAAATCCTGGGTAAGGACACGCACCGGCACCCAGAAGGCGCGCTGAACTCGGCAGGTCTGTATCCAGGTCGTTAAGCGCTTCCAATCCAGGTCCCTGAACCGCCGCGCGATCCAAACGAGATCCCATGCAGTTTTTAATCCATGGGTGAAAAAATGCGCCGAGGCATGGATACCGGCATGAAGCATGAGGCCTTCCGCGCTCAACCTATGCAGCGGATCCAAATCGTCCACGGGCACCGCGTCCGCAATCATCTCGCGCTCGGGCAAGCCCCAGAACGATGGCATGAT
>CAWAMM010000002.1:0-1495454 GCA_963783145.1 uncultured delta proteobacterium | reverse complement strand
GCCTATCTCACTTACGGCGTCGGCGTCGGCGTCGGCATCGCATGCGGATACGTGCCGACGGTCGCAGTCGTCGGCGGATGGTTCCTGCATCGGCGCAACACCGCGCTCGGCATCGCGGTCGCCGGCATCGGATGCGGCACGCTGTTCGTCGCGCCGATCAACGCTGCGTTGATCCAGCGCCTCGGATGGCGCGAGACCTTCGTGGTGCTCGCCATCGTTAGTTCGACGGTGTTGACGGGATGCGCCTTCGTGGTGAAGCGCCCGCCGGTTCATGTCGCGCTCGCGCCGTTCAATATCCGCGAGGCGATCGGCACCCGCGCCTTCAAGCTGCTCTATCTTTCGTCGGTGCTTTCCTCGATGGGTCTCTTCACGCCGTTCGTTTTCCTTCCCGTCTTCGCGCGCGATCATGGCGCCAGCGAGGTGGCGGCCGCGACCCTGGTCGGCCTCATCGGCGGCGCCAGCGTAGTAGGGCGCCTGGGCCTCGGCGCGATGGCCGATCGCGTCGGTGTCGTGCGCCTCTATCAACTCTGCTATCTGGTAGTGGGATGTAGCTTCGCACTATGGCTCATCGCGAACTCCTACACCGTGCTGGTGCTGTTCGCGCTGGTGCTTGGCGTTGGCTACGGCGGCTATGTCGCATTGTCGCCGGCGGTGCTCGCGCATTTCTATGGCACCCAGCGCCTCGGCAGCGTGCTCGGCGCGCTCTACACCAGCGGAGGCATCGGAGTGCTGATGGGACCGCCGGTGGCAGGTTTCATCATCGGGCACAGCGGCTATCGATGGGCGATCGCGTTTTCGCTAACTACGGGACTAGCATCCTACCTCGCGCTGCTGCCGCTGGAGGGAAAATCCCCTCGTAACTTTGCTCCGCTATCCGGTTCCCCTTCCACTTCAGGGGAAGGGGCTAGGGGTTAGGTCTCTGATGCTGTGCGCCGCACGGGTCGTTTTCTCCGGACTTACTAGGCAAGCACGAACCTTTTACCGTGCAATGTACGAAACAAAGTGCAAGCTGCCGGAGGGAATTGGCGCAATGAGTAAGAAGCACATGGGTTCCGGCATCGATGACTTTCTCAAGGAGGAGGGCATCTTCGAAGAGGCGCAAGCGCAGGCGGTCAAAGAGGTCGTTGCGTGGCAGCTCGCCGCGGTCATGAAGGCAAAGAAAATCTCCAAGAACAAGATGGGCACGCTGCTCAAGACGAGCCGCTCCCAGGTCGACCGGCTGCTCAATGCGAAAGACGACATCACGCTGTCGAGCCTTCAACGCGCGGCCGCCATCGTAGGTCGTCGCATCACCATCGAGCTGGTCTAGCTCTATCTGCCATGCCGGACTGCGACGCTATCTCGCATGGGTTCTGGATCGGGTACGCCAGCGAGGCTGGGAACGATTCGCGGAGTCCCTCGACGACGTATTTGCGCGATTATACCAAATACGAGATAATACCCTGCGATGAACTTGAAGCCGATTCGCTGGGTGGGAACGGCGAAGGCGGATCTGCACGCCTTTCCAGACGCTGTGCGCAAGGAAGTGGGGTCTGCACTGACTTCGGCTCAACTGGGTGGCAAGCATCCGAACGCGAAACCCTTCAAGGGTTTTGGCGGCGCGGGCGTACTTGAGATTGTGGATGACTTTGACGGCGACACATATCGCGCCGTCTACAGTGTCCGGTTCGCGGGGACTTTGTACGTACTTCATGCGTTCCAGAAAAAATCGCGAAAAGGGATCGAAACGTCCAAAAGTGACATCGATTTGATAAGGATGCGATTGAGATTCGCAGAACAGGACTACAAAACGAGACAAACGTAAACGACCAGATTCACTCAACATATAGATGGTGTGGAAAGATGAAACGGGTGACTATCGGAAGTGACAACGTGTTTCGCGATCTAGGACTGGAAAACGCTGATGAACTCCAGGCTAAAGCGATACTCGCACACTACATTATCAGCGCGATCGAGAAACGCGGACTGACACAAGCTCGAGCAGCTCAGATTATAGGAGCAACTCAGCCCAATGTCTCGGATCTTTTTCGTGGACGAATCGATGGGTTCAGCATCGATCGCTTGGCCAAGTACCTGAACGCTCTCGGAAAAGATGTGGAGATAAAGGTAAGGAATGGATCAGGCAAAACGATTGTCGTCTGACGTTCGCGGAAAGAGAGATTCGAGGTTTCAAGATTATGAAGCTTCGCAACGCCGCCGTGCTCGCGCTGATCGCCCATAGTTTTTGGCTGGGTCTGTCCATCGCGGAAGCGCAGGTGGGTAGTCCCATTACGAAGATAGAAATCCAAGGCAATCACCGCGTTTCCGATCAAGCGATCCGCGCTCGTATCTGCTCACACGTAGGGCAACCCCTTGAGCCCGACACAGTCTCTGAAGACATCAAAGCCATCTACTACGTGGGTGACTTTAGGCAAGTACAGGCGCTTCTTCAGCGAGGTACGGTTTTGGTTTTCGTCGTTGAAGAAGGCGCTAAACCGAAACAGCGCAGCTTTCCGGTCGCAATCGGGCACCGCTGTTCGAACGGTGACTACTAGCCAGCCTCCTAATTGTGCAGAACAGCTTGCGAACAAACGTTTCAATCGAGCACAACGACGGCGCTCTGCCGCGTCTGCACCGGTTCTTTCGCGAGGGTGGGACTGTTCGGGGTTAGAATATTATTCGAATGGCCAGAAAACACCCTGTCCCGGAACCGAAGCATCGGAATTTCGATCGCCTGTGCAGCGGCGATCCCAAACAAGATGGCGCCGGCGAGGTAGCACCAAAACCACCACGCCCGTGATGTGTCGGGGAAAAAAAATGTCCAAGCATGTGCTTGTAGAAGATGTGCCAAAGATAAATCGAATAAGAATAGACGCCTATTGGAGCTAGGAAACCACTGATCACTCGTATCGGTCTAGGCCCTTCAAAAGCGACGGCTTTTGCGACTAGGCATCCAGCGGCCACATAGATCACTGTTAAGCCCCACGGGTGCATGTTTCGGTTTTCAACGGGGAAAATTGAAAGTAAGGCGATCGCTATAGCTATTAGAACCCATCCACCTTGCCACGAAGCGAACCGCTCAAAGAGATTTGGTCTGAATCTACTGTAGTAAGAGAGCAAAACACCGAACATTAAGCCGTCGATCCTTAGGTGAGTCGGATATAGGTAAGTGAGGGGGTCGGTACTAGCGTTCTCCTTCCAGCCAACGGCAAAACGGCAGGCGAGAGCTAGAATCGCGATCGCGATAAAAATGTGTAGAATATTAGCAAATGGTCTCTCGCTATTAAAATAAATCAGCAGTAGAAGCAAAAGCGGCAGACTAAGATAAAAGTGTTCTTCCACCGCGAGCGACCAGGTAATTTCCCAAATGCCTTTAAAGTAGCTCTGCATAAAGGCTAGTTCGGAGAGCAAAGCCGCACCTGAAATGGGGCGTCCGCGAACTAGATCAACCAAAAGTCCCGCGGCTATTAGCGTATAGAATGCTGGCCAGATCTTTAGACCGCGCCTGATGTAAAACCGGGACAATTCGATCCGTCCGCGCTCCTGATAACTGATGAAAAGCAATCCAGAGACCAAAAAACCAGACAGCACAAAAAAAGATTGACACCAGCCCGTCCCACCCTGGTCCAGTAGGCTGAGTAGCCGGAGTGCCGGCCAAGCACCATAAAAATCGCAATGGCTCGCAGCGCATCGAGATTGATATTGCGACGAAAATCTCCGGGGGTGCTCATCATCAGAACGACGTTCTTTTACCATGAGGCCGAGCAGCGAGAAAGGGGGTTGGCAAAAATACGGCATGGACAGCCCGTTGGTCGTCGTCGCCCAGACCGGAAGAAATCAGTGGGAGCGACATTCGAATATCACTCGACAGTGCGTTATCCAACATTGCTAAAACGGGAAGGGGTTAGGTCTTTCCCCGCCGACCCTTGGAAAAAAATCGCAGCGCAAGTTATGGTTTGGCGATGACATCTCCCGACTTCCAGCATCACTATGCCAACCTCAAAGGCGTGCGGCTTCATTATGTGACCCTCGGCAAAGGCAGCCCCGTGATTCTCATCCACGGATGGCCGCAGACTTGGTACGAATGGCGTCGCGTCATGCCGCTGCTCGCTGACAAATTCTTTCTGGTCGCGCCCGATCTACGCGGGCTTGGCGACTCCTCGCGGCCATCGAGGGGCTATGACAAGAAAACCGTCGCCGGCGATCTCTGGAGCCTGATGCGCGAGCATCTCGGGTTCGAGCGCTTCGATGTCGTCGGCCATGATTGGGGTGCCCCGACCGCGTTCCGGCTCACCGCCGATCATCCCGATGCGGTCACCCATCTTGCGATGCTCGATGCGCCGGTGCCCGGCGACGTTCCCGCCGGCGCGGGACTCGGAGGCGCGCCGCGATGGCATCATATGTTCCATCAGGTGCCCGATCTGCCCGAGGCGCTGGTGTATGGCCGCGAGCGAATTTACCTCGAATGGTTTTTCATGGCGGGCACTGATCAGGCGGGCGTTTTCAGCGATGCCGATATCGCGGAATACGTGCGCACCTATTCGCAGCCGGGCGCGATGCGCGCCGGGTTCAACTTTTATCGCGCGCTGCCGCAGGATGTGGCCGACAATCGCGAGCTCCTCGCGACCGGCTTCAAGCTTCCGATGCCGACGCTCGGCATCGGTGGAGGCGGCAGTAGAGGCCGCGGCGATCTAATCGTGCAGTCGCTGCGGCGCGTCGCGCTCAGGGCCGAGGGCGGGGCGATCGCCGACTGTGGACATTTTATCCCCGAAGAAAAGCCCGCAGAGCTGGCGCGCCTGTTGCGCGAGTTCCTCGAAAAGTGAATCGTTGTCAGCGACATGTTGATCGCCATCGCTAGTCGTACGCTGGCCAGCTATCCGCTTGGCGGAGGGATCTGGGCGTGGATGCTTCAATATCCGCTGGGCCTGCGTGCGCTTGGCCACAACATCTTCTGGCTCGAGTTGATGAAGTCCTCGGGCGATCGCGCGCGCGACGCCCAACTTGCCAATGATTTTCTCGCGCGCCTCGGTCCCTATGGACTTTCGGGGCATGCCGCGGTTCTGGTTTTCGACGATATCGAGACTCAGGACTTGGAGCGGGCCGCGATCTATGGACGGCCGGCGCCGCGGGTCTACGACGTCGTGCGCAGCGCCGATCTGCTGTGGAACCTCGCCAGCACGATCCATCCGCCGTTCCTGGCGAGATTCCGCCGCAAGGCCCTGATCGACGTCGATCCCGGTCTTCTCCAAATCCTCGCGACCGAGTTCGAGTTTGGGCTGAAGGATCACGATGTTCATCTCAGCGTCGGGATGAATTTGCCCGACCCGGATTGTGAGGTGCCGACGCTCGGGCTCACCTGGCGGACCTTTCTACCTTTTGTATATCTGCCGATGTGGGAGGCCGCGCCCGACCCCGGCCGCGATGCGCCGTTTACCTCGATCACACAATGGACCTGGGAAGAACTTTCGTTCCAGGGCCGCGCGCTGAGCGCATCCAAGCGCACCGCATATATGCGCTTCGTGGATTTGCCGAAGCACGCGGGCAGACCGTTCGAGCTCGCCACCAATATCGGCGACACCGATCCGATGCGCGATCGCGAGGCGCTCGCGGCCGGCGGATGGCGCGTGGTCAATCCGCATGAGTTGGTGCCCACGCCCGAGGCATATCGCGACTATCTGCGCGCGTCGCGCGCCGAGATTCTATGCCCCAAGCCGATCTTCCGCGAGATGAACACCGGATGGTTCAGCGATCGCAGCGTATGTTACCTGGCGCTCGGCCGGCCGGTCCTTGCCGAGGATACCGGCTTCAGCCAGTTCATCCCGACCGGCCGCGGCGTCCTCGATTTTCGCGACCTCGAGGAGGCGCGCGCCGGAGTCGCCGAGATCGACGGCAATTACCATCTGCACAGCCGCTGGGCGCGCGAGCTGGCGGGCGATTTGTTCAACTCCGATCGGCAGCTCTCCGCGATGCTCGCGGTGTGCTGAGACCTAACCCCTTCCTTGTAGGGAAGGGGAACCAGATCGCCTATGCCGGCAGGTCGTAGCCGATCGCAGATTCGACCTCGATCGTTTTCTTGACCGCCGGTCGCGCCATCATCCGATCATGATGCTTCGTCAGATTCGGGAACTCGCCCGGTGCCGGATTGAGCGATCCCCGAAAGCGCCAGAACAGCCGGAAAAGGTGGATGTCCGCGAGCGAGTAGCGACCGACGGCCCATTCGCGATTGCCCAAGCGAGCCTCGGCCAGCTCCCACACGCTGCGCGCGTATTCGAGGCCTTGCCGTCGCGCCGGATGAATCGTCGACGCGATGAACGACATCCAAGAGATAACCTGCGCCTCGGCTTCGAGGTCACCTTGGGGAAGCAGGTTCGCGTCGGGATGGCGCTTGGCGAGGTAGAAGAGAACAGCGGCGACTTCGGTCATCGCGCGGCCATCGATGAGTAGGGTCGGTACCTTACCCTCGGGATTAATCGCGAGGAACGCGGGCTCGCGATTTTCCTTTTTCGCGAGTGAGATCGGCTGCCCCTCGAAGGGCGCGCCGATCTCATGCAGCGCGATGTGCGGCGCCATCGAACTCGTCCCGGGACAGAAATACAGCGTCAACATATCTACTCGTTGGTCGTGATGCCCGAGGTGTTGCCGGTGCCCGCGCACACGCCGCCATCGACCACCAGCGCGTGGCCGGTCACGAATGACGCATCATCCGAGGCGAGGAACAACACGGCTTTCGCGATTTCCTCGGGCTTGCCCATCCGGCCGAGCGGATGGAAGCGATGCATCGTCTCGCGGATTTCCTCAGTGTGGCCGAACGCGCGCGCCACCAGCGGCGTGTCGATGATCCCGGGGCATACGCAATTGACCCGCACGCCGGCCGGCGCGAACTCCAGCGCTGCATTGCGGGTCAGTCCCACGACGCCGAACTTCGCCGCGTTATAGGCTGATAGCCCCACGCTTCCGCGAATGCCCGCCACCGATGCGGTGTTGACGATGGCGCCGCGCTTCTGCGCGACCATCACCTTGCCCGCGTAGCGCAGCCCCCAGAAAACCCCGTCGAGGTCGATGGCGATGGTCTTGCGGTAGAGCTCATCGGTGTGATCGAGCAGTGACGAGGTGACGCCGATGCCGGCGTTGTTGTACATGATGTCGAGCTTGCCGAATTTGTCGACCGCGGTGCGCACCAGCCTCTCGACCTGCTTCGGGTCGGCGACATCGGTAGCGACGAAGGTCCCGCCGATGTCCTTGGCGATTTTTTCGCCTGCGCTGTCCTGCAAATCCCCGATGATGACCTTGGCCCCTTCCTGCGCGAACAGTTCGACCGTCGCCTTGCCGATACCCGATGCCCCACCGGTAACTATCGCCACGCGATCCGCGATTCTTCCTTGTGCCATTTTTCTCCCTCCGAAAACGATCAGAGATTCACTTGCCTGCCTGCGTTTTGCAAGGTTGACGGATCGACGCGTTTCCCTCTATCACTTTGGGCTGATTTCCCAGAACTTGAACCGAGACGAGAGGATGGAAGGGGCTTGTCGTGAGGTTGGAATCGAGGCGCGAAGCGGGCGCAGCCGCGCCGCAGGCGCCCCGAGAACCCCTACTGGGGTCGAGGGAACTTAGAGGAGTATCAATTGTATGTCTATCGACTTCATGATGCCGCCCAACGTGCTCGCGGTTCGCGACAAGATTCGCGCGTTCATCAAGGATGAAATCGATCCGGCCGAGAAAGAGCTGCGCAAGACCCTGAATTGGCGCGAGGGCATCCGCGAGTTGCGGCGGAAGGCGAAAGCGGCGGGCCTCTGGTGTCCGCATATGCCGCCGGAGTTCGGTGGGATGGGGCTCGGCCCGCTGGCGATGGCGATGGTGTCGGCGGAATGTGGCCGCAGCCGCCTCGCGTCGTTCATCCTCAACGCGCAGGCGCCCGACGAGGGCAACATGCACACCATGCTGCACTTCGCGACGCCCTCGCAGAAGGGAAAATATCTGCGTCCGCTCTGCGACGGCAAAATCCGCTCCTGCTTTGCGATGACCGAGCCGGAAGCGGCAGGCTCCGATCCGACGCAAATCAAAACCCATGCGGAAAAAGTCGGCGACGACTGGGTCATCAACGGCCACAAATGGTTTATCTCGGGGGCGCATGGCGCGAAGTTCGCCATCGTGATCGCCAAGACCGATCCCGATGCCGATCCTCCGCAGGCGCGCAACTCCGCGTTTATCGTCGAGCTGCCCAATGAGGGCTTCAAGATCGTGCGCGACATCGACACGATGGCGGGCAAGGGGAATCACTGCGAAATCAGTCTCGAGAACGTCGTGGTGCCCTCCGATGCGATGCTGGGCGGGCGCGGCGAGGGTCACAAGCTCGGGCAGGTGCGGCTGGGTCCGGCGCGCCTCGCGCATTGCATGCGATGGATCGGCAACGCGGAAATCGCGCTCGAGATGACCGCCAAGCGCGCGCTCGAGCGCACCGTTCAGGGCGGCAAGCTGTCCGAGAAGCAGGGCATCCAGTTCATGATGTCGCAGTCGGCGCTGGAGCTGTATCAGGCGAAACTTATGGTGCTGCATGCGGCGTACCTGATCGAGAACAACTTGCCGTTTCGGCATGAAGTCTCGATGACGAAATATCACGTTGCTAACATGCTGTGGCGCATCCTCGATCGCGCGATCCAGGTTCACGGCGCGCTCGGATTTTCCTCCGACACGCCACTGGAAGATATGTTTCGTCATGCGCGATCGGCGCGTCTCGTCGATGGGGCCGACGAGGTTCATCTTTCGCTGATCGCGCGCAATTTACTCGATTGGTATAAGCGCGACGGCAGCACGCGCGCGGCTACGGGTGGAAGCGAGCTACTCTAGATTTCTTTGTCTGATTCCCCTTCCCCTTTAGGGGAAGGGGTTAGGGGTTAGGTCTAATGGTCGGAATCGAACCCTTTCGAATCGATGTGTCCGATGATGTTCTGAAGGACTTGCAGGATAGGCTCGCGCGCACGCGTTTGCCCGACGAGGTGCCCGATACCGGATGGGAGTACGGCACCAACCTCGCCTACATGCGCGAGCTGCTCGACTACTGGCGCACCAAGTACGACTGGCGCAAGCACGAGGCCGAGCTGAATCGGTTCAAGCATTTCACCACCGATATCGACGGCCTCAAGATCCATTTCATTCGCGAGGAAGGCCGCGGCCCCAATCCCAAGCCGCTCCTGCTCGTCCATGGATGGCCCGGCTCGGTCTATGAGTTCATGGAAATCATTCCGATGCTCACCGATCCGGTGGCGCATGGCGGCGACCCGCGCGATTCTTTCACCGTGATCGCGCCCTCGCTTCCCGGCTATGGATTTTCGGGGCATCCGACCGCGCGTGCGATGAACGTTCCGGCGATCGCCGACATCTTTCATAAGCTGATGACACAGACTCTCGGTTACAAACGCTATGCGGCGCAGGGGGGAGATTGGGGATCGGCGATCGTGTCGCGTGTCGGCGAGGCGTTTCAGCCACATTTATATGGAATCCATCTCAACATGGTCGCGGCCGGCCCCGCCGAGGGACGCAACGCCTCCGATCTTACCGCGGAGGAAAAGGTTTTCCTCGGCGATATCGAAAAATTTCGTCAGGCGGAAACTGGCTATCAATGGATCCAGGGAACCAAGCCGCAGACGCTCGCCTACGGCCTCAACGATTCGCCGGCTGGGCTGTGCGCGTGGATCGTCGAGAAGTTTCGCACCTGGAGCGATTGCCGCGGCGTGGTCGAAAGCAGTTTCACCAAGGATCAGCTGCTCACCAACGTGATGATCTACTGGATCACGCAGACGATAAATTCCTCGACGCGGCTATATTACGAATCGCGTCATCATCCGTGGCGGCTTAAGCCCGGCACGCGCATCGAGACTCCCACCGCGATGGCGATGTTTCCGGGCGAGCTGGTCCGGCCGCCGCGCCACTGGGCGGAGCGCATTTACAACATCCAGCGCTGGACGGTGATGCCGAAGGGCGGGCATTTTGCCGCGATGGAGGAGCCGGAGCTCCTCGCAAATGACATCCGCGCCTGGTTTCGCGATCTGACCTAGAAGCGAATCGGCACCGTTCAGTAGGGGGCGTTCACGAACGACCCCTCCCCGGATAGGAAACTCCGGGTCGCCGAAAACTTCGCGAACTACGCTGTTTGGCGCGCCGGGAATCGTCCAATTGGCGATGCGGCTTTCGCGCTCGGCACAAAGCAGAAGCGCGTGCCGAGGTCGAACCATTCGAGGCCCGGTAGCCGCGCGATGACTTCATCCATAGCAGTCAGCCGCGCGCGGCCCGCATCACTTGGGAAAAGAAACGCGCAGATGCGATGCGCATCGGCGTCGCCGCGCACCGGACTTCCCACCGGGGTCCAGAAATGGCGCACGAGGAACGACGTGAGGCGACGCGCAGCCGGATCCTGCAGCATCCTGTGGGCCTGATTGAAGTAGAACGAGAAGTGCCGGCGCTCATCTTTGATGATGCGGCTCAGCACGGTGGTCAGCATCGGATGGCGCGTGCGCTCGATCAGCGCATGGTAGCCCGTCAGTGTGGATAGCTCATTGATCGCGCCCCAGGTCATATGGACCGCGGGAAAATGCCGCGTCAGATGCGAGGCGATTCCTGCGATCTTCTCGGCGATTTGGCGCGCCGCTCTTCGCTTGCGCAGTTCGGTGAATCGCGCATCTTCGATGGTGAGGCCCTGGCTTTCAAGGAATCGCTTCAGCACTTGCGAATGAAAAAATTCCTCATACACCCAGCACGATAGAAACGCGGTGATCGATGGGTCCTCGGCGACCGAGGTCGAAAGCAGCTCCTTCAAATAGATGACGGTGTGCGACTCGATGTCCATCATGTAGCCGAGGCAGAACAACGCCTCGTCGTCGAGGCGCGGACCGGGGTCGGACCAGTCGAATGACTCGGGGCGCGTGGCGCCGGAGTTGCGCAGATATTTTTCGAGATCGAACTGATTGCGAGCAGCAGTTTCGTTCATGCCCTAGATACGAAGCTACCGGCGAATCGGATTTCTGCGCGCTACTCGCGCTCGGGCGCGCCTTTCAAATACATGGCGCCGGTCGGCTTCGGCACTCCGCCCGTAGGTTCGAGGGTCACGGCGGTCAGCATGACGTGCTCGCCGGTCGGCGGCGGATCGACTTTAGCGATAACTTCGTTGCCCGACTCCGCGGTGAAGGTGCCGGCGGGCACGGGACCTTTCTGTTTGGTGATCCACCACAGCTCGTAGGTCTTTCCTGACGGAGGCGTCTCCAAACCCATCGCGCGCAGCACCGCAGTGCCGGAGGACTTGCTCGCGATAACCACTGCACGGGCTCCAGGAGCGGCCGGCAGCGGCCCGAGGCGAGTGACCTCCAAATCGGGAGCATCGAGGACATTTTCGAGGCGCACGCGCTCCGAGAGAACTTTCGAAAGCGCATCGATTTTTTGTTCCGCTACCTGCGCGTCATGCTCGAGCGTAGTGAAACGGTTTTGCAGATAGGCGAGCTGATTCTCGCGCGCATTATAAGCGCTCCGAAGATTCGACAATCGCGAAGTGACGACCGCGCCGTAAATTGCGAGCACCACTGCGGCCGCGATTGAAATCCGCGTCGCAATGCTTCGAGAACCGGCACGACTCGATGACTCGACGCTCCGGCTTGGCGCGCGATCGGATACTGCTCTCGGCGCAACCGGTGCGGGCTCGGCGAGGCGTGCTTCGAGTTTGCGCGTGATGCGATCCTCGATGCTGGTGGGCGCGTTAACCGCGAGCGCCATCATTGCCGCGGCATTCTCGAATTCGCGCAACTCAGCCGGACACTCGGCGCATCCGGCGAGATGCTCACGCAGCGCCGCCATCTCATCGGGATCGAGCCGATGGAGAGCGGCGAGCGGCAGCAGCGCTTTGAGTTCGTCGTGCGTCATGGTGCTATCGCAACCGCCTCAGCGAGTCGCGCAACTTGATGAGTGCGGTCCGCATTCGAGTTTTCACCGTGCCGAGCGGAAGGCCGACCTTATTGGCAATCTCGGTTTGAGTCAGATCGGAAAAATACGCGAGTTCGAGTAGTTCGCGCTCGCGGGTGTCGAGTTCGCCGACCGCCTGCTTGACGATTTTCGCTCGCTCGGCGGTTTCGAGGTTCGATAGCGCATCGGCCACCGGCGCGGGCTCGGGCTGCGGATTTTCCGGCGGACGGCGCGCGCGTGCGGCCCTGAATCTGTCGATGGCGCGGCTCCTGCCGAGCATCACCAGCCACGCGCTGACCGAGCTGCGCGAAGGATCAAATGTCGCGGCCTCGCGCCACGCCTGCCATAGTGCATCGGCGGCGATCTCCTCGGCATCCGACTCATCTTTGACGAAGCGGTAGGCGAGCGCCCCCAGCATGCGCGCATAGCGGGCGCTGAGCGCACGCAGCGCATCAGCATCGCCGTTCGCCATCGCAGCTACCAGCTCGCGATCGGAGATTTTATTTTCGGTTGCCTTGGCCACGCCACATCCTAGGTACGATGCGGAGTGGTATTCGGATTTGACGCCGGAGACAATCGGGATTCTTCAGGTGGGCGAGGGCGCGGTTTCGGTTTCGAGCTTTTCCAGATCGGCGTAGAGCCGTTCGACCTCGCGCCCGAGCTGCTGATAGCGCCCGATCAATTCGTCGGCGTCTTTGCGCCGGATGTAAAAATTGGGATCGTTCATTTCGGTCGCGAGGGTGGCGCGCTCGGTTTCCTTGCCCTCGATACTGGCCTCAAGCTGTTGGCGGCGCTTCTGCATCTGATCGTGACGCCGTTTCGCTTCGCGATCGTCAACGCGCTTCGCTTGGTCGGCATGCTTGTCATTCTTCGGATGCGTACCGTTGCGTTCCGCCTGCGCGATGCCGTTGGTGGATGCGAGCATCGGAGCTTTCGCCGAGGCCTTCGCCGCGTTGAGTTTCGCCGCCGCCTGTCCCGCGCTCGCGAGGTCCATCTCGGCCTTTTTGCGCAGGTAGTCGTCATAGTTGCCGAGGTAACGAATCGCGTGACCGCGGCCGACCTCGACGACTTCGTTCACCAGCTCATTGAGAATGAAGCGATCGTGGCTGACCAGCAGCACGGTGCCGGCAAAGCCCTTGAGCGCTTCGAGCAGCGTGTCCTTGGCGACGATGTCGAGGTTGTTCGTCGGCTCATCGAGGAGCAGGGTGTTGTTGCGATGCGCGAGCACCTTCGACAGCGCCAGGCGCGCGCGCTCCCCGCCGGACAGCACCGCGACTTTTTTCTCCACATCGTCGCCCGAGAACAACATCGCACCGAGCAGGCTGCGAATCTCGCGGCTGCTCATCGCGTCGGTGGCGCTGCTGAGTTCGTCGTACACCGTTTTGGTGTAGTCGAGGGTGTCCGCGAGATTCTGCGCGAAGTATCCCATCGCGACATTGCCGCCGACGCTTCGCTCACCCGCCGTCATCGGCTCGAGGCCCGCCAGCATCTTCATCATGGTGGATTTGCCTGCGCCGTTGGGACCGACCAGCGCGATGCGCGAACCGCGCTCGATCACCAGATCGACGCCGTCATAGACGGTCAGGTCGCCATACTTCTTGACCGCGCCTTTAAGCTCGAAGACTCGCCGCGCACTACGTTCGCACTTGGGAAAATTAATCGAGGGAGATTTTTCGCTTCCGGCAGGCGGTTCGAGGCGCACCACTTTTTCCAGCTGCTTGATGCGCGACTGCACCAGCTTGGCCTTGCTCGCCTGGTAGCGGAAGCGGCTGATGAACGCCTCCGCGTGCTCGATTTCCTCGCGCTGGTTCTCGTAGGCCTGCATTTCGAGCTGAAACCGCTCCTCGCGCTGCACCAGGTAGCGCGAGTATCCGCCGACGTACTCGGTAAGCCTGCCGCGCGAAACCTCGACGGTCTTTTTGGTGATGCGATCGAGGAAGTAGCGATCGTGCGAGACCACGATGATGCCGCCCGCATACGATGAGAGGTAATCCTCCAGCCAGTTGCGCGCCTCGATGTCGAGATGGTTGGTCGGCTCGTCGAGCATCATGAACTCGGGCTGATCGAGCAGCAGCTTGGCGAGCGCGATGCGCATCCGGATCCCGCCGGAAAATTCCACGACATCGCGATGAAGATCGCTGTCGCTGAAGCCCAGACCAAACAGGACCGACTCGGCGCGGCTTTCGGCGGTATAGAAATCGCGATGCTCCAGCTCGCTCAGCACATCGCCATACTCGTCCATCGCAGCGTCGTGCGCGGGGCCTTCCTGCGACTGCGCGAGGATTTTCTCCAGCTCGTGGCGGCGGAGATCGAGTTCCTGCAGGCGGGTGAGCGCCGACAGCGTCTCGTTGAGGACCGAACGGCCGCTCATATCGGGCGATTCCTGGTGCAGGTACCCGACCCGCGCGCGCTGCGGGAGGGAGATGCGGCCGGAATCGGGCGGCGTCACTCCGCCGATGATCTTGAGCAGCGTCGACTTACCCGCGCCGTTGAGGCCGACCAGACCGACCCGGCCGTCATCCGGCATGGACCAGCTAACGTCGGCAAGAATCTTGCGCGCGCCGAACGACTTGGAGATGTTGTCGAGACTAAGCACGATTAAACCACCATCGTAGCAGCCGCGGCGTGGAGAACAAATATCGTCTCTGGTGGCGGACGATCCAGCCTCTCTACGCTGATGTCTACTCACATGTTAGATTTATCTACTATATGACGAATTTCGGGCCGCCCTACGCCTTGCCGCGAAGTTTCGAGGAATTTCGGCGCCTCTGCCTCAAGGTGCTGCGGCGTCATTGGCAGATGCCGGGTTTGGAGCCCTTTCAGCAGGCAGCAGGCCGGGACGTTGGGATCGATTTGCTCGAGGTTAGTGGGCGATCGCGTCTGTCGGCCGCGCGCTGTGACCTGCGGGAATCGGGCGAGCCGCCGAGCTTGACGGATTTGCGCAATGCGGTCGATCGCGCCGCGAGTCTCGCGCTGCCGATTGGGCATCTTACGATCGCGACTACCGCGTCGCGTTCCAAGGCACTTAAGACCGCGGTCTTCGAGCTTAACCTGGAAAATCGCGCCGCGAATCTGCTCACCGTCGAGGTGCTGTGCTGGCAGGATATCGAGGATCTGCTGGACGAATATCCCGATTTGCTGAGCGAATTCGAATCCAGCCCCAAGCGCCAGGCGCTGAGCAAGCCCAACACCGCAATCCGGTTGGAACCGCGCTGGAAGTATCCGGTTGCCGCGCCCGCGAACGATGAAGCCGGCCGCGACCTCCAGGAGGCCTCGACGCTCATCGATCAGCGCCAGTATCAGCTCGGCCGACTCAAGCTGATGCAACTACGCGAGCGCGGCTGGGAGCAGCTCGACGGCGATCGGCGAGTGGCGGTTCTCTCGAACCTCGCGCGCGCGTTGCTCAGGGAAGGCGAAACCCGCAAGGCCGCGATGCTGTTTATTGCGGCGCGCTCGATGCGGCCTGACGATGAGGACGCATGCACCAACGAAGTCATCGCATACGAGCTGCTGGGCGAGAGCGAGCGCGCGTGCGCGATGGCGGAAAGCGTCAGCGCGAAATTTCGCAAAAGCGGGCGCGCGCACGCACTGTTGCTGAACAACCTGCCGGCGTCGATGGCGATTGCGGACCTCGAGCGCATGACACCGGCGCTGCTCAAGATCGATCCAGAGGTCGCCATCGTGATGGCGCGGCGGTCGATCGCGGCAAATGACTACGCGCGCGCCGAACGCTTCGCGCGCACCGCCGCTGAGGCGCTGGGTGAGAAATCTGATCCGTGGCTGCTTCTCGGTCAATCCATCCTGCTAAGCGAGATCGAATCCAATTCCGGGCCCGTCCGCGAGGAGCGGGTGCGCGAGGGCGAGGCATGCTTTACGCGCGCCATCGTTCAGGCGCAGGAGGAGTTGTCGACCTCCATTGAAGTGCAGGCGCTGCTGGCGCGAGCGCAGGCGCGTATCGCGCTGCATGATATCCAGGGTGCCGGCCGCGACATCGAAAATGCGCATTCGCTGGAGCGCGAAGATGCCAACGGACTCTGTGAGTATGCGATCCTGCTGCGTGCCCGCGGCAATCTGACCGGCGCCATCGACGTCTTCCGCCGCGCATTGAAAGTCGGTGGCCGTGACGATGCGGAATTTCATCTTGGGGTCACTCTGCGCGAGCGCGATCTTCCCGGCGATTTGTCGGAGGCCGCCGAAATTCTGGTCCGCTCGATCCACCATCCCACTGGCATACCGAAGGGCGACTATCTCTTTGCGGTGGGATGCGCGGTCGACGCGCTTTGCCGTATGGAGAGGTGGCACCACGCCGAGATTTTGCTCGGCGAGCTTCCCGCGGACCAGATTTCCATTCCGGCGCGCCATACCCTGCACGCGCGGATGGAACATTCGCGCGGCGAGATTGCCAAAGCCTCGCGGTTGGCCGATGAGGCCCTGGGCGCCCTGCGGATGGAGACCACCACCGACGAGCGGCGCAACCTCGCGGTCCTCCTTCACGATCTGGGTCGGTACGCTGAGGCGCTGGTAATACGGGAATCGATTATCCAGGTTCGCGGCTTTGCAACGGACGGCGGTGCTCCACATGCGGACCCGACCGCGAGTGATCTGCGCCGCCTGCTCGAATGCGCGACCCGGCTGGGCCGCAACGATGTGGTGCTGGAGGTTTGTCGTAAGTTGCGCCTCGATGGCGCCGTGGTCGAGGGTGCATTCGCATTCGAGCTGGAACTGCTGGAACGCCACGACCTCGAAGGCGCGATCGAACTGCTCGATCAGTACCTCGCGGTCCATCCCGGCGATCGGGTCATGCGCCTGCGCCGGACCGCGGCCGCGCGCGCGCTCGGACACCACGAGCAGCCGGTCGAGCCCGGCTCGATGCCGTTGGCGCGCGAGATACTTCCTGCGCTGGGACGGGTCGCAGTAAAGCTGATGCGCGAAGCCGACCACCCCAACGAGGCCCTCGTTTATGCCTACGACTTGATTCGTCGCAACCCCCGCGATCCCGATGCGCATCGCGCGTTTCTGTCGGCGCTCGGGCCTTTCGGGCCAATCGCGACGGTGCCGGATTTCGAAACTGCCCAGCTCGGCTGCGCGGTCTGCTATGTCGAGCAGGAGAGCGGCACGGAGACGTGGGCGATTCTTGAAGATGCGCCGGACGCGGATCAATCGCGCGGCGAATATGGGTCGGCATCGGCGCTGATGAAGCAGTTGCGTGGGCGACGTCTCGGCGACAAGTTCCATCTCTCCGAAGGACGCGCGGGCCGCAAGAACGCGGTGGTCAAGCAACTTATTTCGAAATACGCGTATCGCTATCAGGATTGCCTGTATGGATGGGCGCGGCGATTTCCCGGCCTTCCGGAAATTGAAATGGTCCGCGCCGACGCCAGCGCCGCCCCTGAAGTTCAATATGACCTCGGGGCCGTCTCCAACGGAATGAGCATCGACGAGATTCGCGAAAATGCGCACAAGCTCTACGCGCTGACGCCGATGTCGCTGCATGGCTACACCAAACGCATCGGAATGAGCGACCTGCACGGGGTGTTCTCGCTCGCCGCGCGGCACGATGCGATCATTAAGTGCTGCCAGGGCTCCGAAGAGGAGCTTGAGGGGGCTCTGACCGCTTACAATCGCGCCAATTCCATCGTGCTCGAGCTCAGCGCAATCGCGACGCTGTGTTTACTGGGCGGTCTCGACCTGCTGAAGACGTGGGCGCGCAGATTTGTGGTGTCGCAGGCGACGCTGTATGAGCTGCGCCGCTTTCAGTTCGAAAACAATTCTGGGCTGCTCGATAGAACCGGGTCCGATATCCCCGCCGATCTGGAACTGCGCGGCCTGGCGGATCTGATCGCCTCGATTTGCACGGTTGGTGACGGCGCGGTGGCCTCGAGGTTGACCCCGAATCAGCGCGCGGAACTTACCGGCCACTTCGGTCTGCATGGCGCCGAGAGCATCCTGCTCGCATCGCTACCGGGCCACGCGCTGTGGACGGATGATCGGGTCCTGGCAAACCTCGCCCGCGACGAATTCGGCGTGCGTCGCATCTGGACCCAAGCGGCGCTGATGGCGCGGGTGCAGGCGGGCAATCTGGAACCGGCGCAACTCGCGACCGCGGGCACGCGGCTCGCCGGATGGGGCTACACGTTTACCACTCCAAGCCTGGAGACGCTGATGCGCGCGGGCGCGCTCTCGGGGTGGGATCCCGATCAGTTTCCGCTCCGGCAGGCGTTGGATCAGTTTGCGACCGACAGCGTCGCGATGCCCGACGCGGTAATCCTCGCCGCGGAATTGGTTGTCCACATCTATGCCGATTCGCGCTTGCGTGTGACCCGGAGCACGCTTGTCGCGCGTCTGCTGGATCGGCTGGCCAAGCGGCGCGGCGGTCGCGCGGCTATCGAGGCGCTGCCGCGCTCCTTGCCGATACGGTTTGGGCTCGACGTAATCGGCGCGCGCGAACTGGCGGACGCAATTCGCGGCTGGATGTCCAAGTCCGAGGGAATTCCCGAAACCCCGTCGGTGAGGACTGAAGGCCAGGAACAGGCCGCGAGCGCTTGACGGTCGGCTGCGGGTTCCTCCCAACGCAAATCATTTACGGAGCGGATGCCTGGGTTGCCAATTGCCTCGCGCGAGGTTTGTCGTAAGGATCAGCGCATCGCATAGCGGGACTGGAGGGTAGGCACGATGGCGATAGTCACCGAGGGCGATCGCATCCTGGTAATCGACAAGCGTCTGTTCAAGGACGACAACACGCGCCTGTTCGTCGGCGTGGTCGAGGAATTCGCGATGAACGTGATCCGCGCGCGCGGCTTCTCCTACCATGTCAGCCCGTACGAGGTCAGTGGGGCCGAGCGGCGCGGCGAGGAGCGGGTGCGCGTCATCACGCTCGCGTCCGGCGACATCATCTTCGTGTTGCCACGCGATCAGGACCTTACGCGATTGCAACTCAAGCGTTCGCCCAAGTCGATGCAGCTGACCGATGGTACCTTCGCATTGGATCTCAGCGATTTCATGTTGCGGGTGTAGACCGATGCTCACCGACAAATGTTTATGCGGCGGGGTCCGTTTCAAGATCCGCCTGCGGCATACTGCGCTTCTGCGAAGAAGACTTAGCCTGGTCGATCTTTCTCTCTTCCACGAACTCGATGATCGCCGCCGCGGTTGCCTCGGGATTGTCCAGCGGCACGTGATGGAAGGCGCGCGGGATTTCCTTGTAGACCGAGCCTTTGACGTTACGATTCATCCGCCGCGCGTGTCCGCCGCCGACCAGCGTGCTCTCCGCGCCGCGCAGAATCAGGGTCGGCAGTTTGACCTGCTTAAGGTTCGGACGCTTCATACTTCCCTTGTGCTTGCGCCATGCGCGCGTTTCCGGATCGAAGCGAAACGCCCAGTGCCCGTTGGGGAGTTGCAGCGCGCCCTTCAGCGCGAGCTGTTCGAGTTGCTCTTTGGTCAGATAGGTTCCCGGCGGCGAGAGGCGAAATTTACGGATGATGTCGTCGGCCGATTTCAGCTCGGGACGTTTGCCGCCTTGCGCCCGCCGCCGCCATCGCCATTGCAGCCGCCGCCACAGCGGAGGTGGGCCGGCCGGAGAATCGACCACGACCAAAGCCGCGAGTTTTTCCGGAAACGTGACCGCGCACCACTGCGCCACCGCCCCGCCCATCGAGTGCCCGACCAGTACTACCTTGGTGCCGAGGTGATCGATGAGGGCGCGGACATCATGAATATATGAAGGGGGGCCGTAGTCGGCATCGCTCGACCATCCGCTGCGGCCATGGCCCCGGAAATCGAGTGCGACGACGTGGCCATAGGGGACCAGTTCGGGCGCTACGTAATCCCACCAATGCGCGTGCGCTCCGCCGCCATGCAGCAGGACGAAGGTGCGCTGGGTCGGATCGCCGCCCCAATCGAGATAGTGAAGTTTGAGACCTTGGTGATCGAAAAAGGAGTTGGTCGGCTCCGCCGCGACGGTAGCCGCTTGTTCAAATGCCATGGTGGAGGAATTTTAGCAGGGAGGGGCGGCGTAGGCACAGTGATTGGATCATTGGCGGCGGCTTAGGAAGGCATTCGCTTTGCCTCGCACTCGCCGACTGCTGCGATGGCCGACCAGGCGATAGTCACGCTTGACCTTTGGCGTCGCAATGTAGGATATTTATACGTACTGTTAGTAGATATTTGTGCGAAACGGGATGATTTCCCGAGGCTGGCACGATTCGAGCCTTGGGTTTCGCCCGAAAACAGCGGAGTGCTCGCTGAATCTGCGGCAATGGGGGGACCAATGACTGCTCGATTTACTGACCAATCCATTTTCAAAACCTTTGATCGTGGCCTCTGCGGAGAGCGGGAGGGTTGGATCTCGATCGCCGAACTGACCGGCGGCTCCGAACAGGTTGCCGGGATGCTGGTGGAGTCCGAACCGGTGCGCAAAGTGATGGCCTCGATCGCGCGCATCGCGCCGTATAAGACCGCGGTCTTGGTGCAGGGTGAATCCGGGGTCGGCAAAGAGCTGATCTCGCGCGCGATCCATCAGCAGGGCCCGGTTCCGAACGGCCCGTTTGTGACCTTCAACTGCTCGAACCTGGTTGCGACGCTGGCCGAATCGCAACTGTTCGGTCACGTGAAGGGCGCGTTTACCGATGCACGCGAGGAATCGCTAGGATATTTTCGCTCGGCCAATGGCGGTACGCTTTTCCTCGACGAAGTCGGCGAACTTCCGCTCAATCTGCAGCCGAAACTTTTGCGCGCGGTCGAGTCGCATGAGGTTCAGCCGGTCGGCTCGGCGCACACCTACAAAGTTGATATTCGTCTGGTTTGCGCTACCAACCGCGATTTGAAAGCGATGATGAGAGAGGGCAGCTTTCGCGCTGACTTGTACTATCGGCTCCACTCCACGGTCATCGCCGTGCCGCCGCTGCGCGAACGCCGGGAAGGGATTCCGGCCCTGATCGCGTACTTTATCGAGCATCACGGCCGCGCCTTTGGAAAGCAGGTCCGGTTCATATCGCGTTCAGCGCTGGAAACCTTGTGCTCCGCCGAATGGCCCGGAAATGTGCGCCAGCTTTCGCATGCGATTCAGAGCGCATTGATGATGACCGATTCGGATTGTATTTCGCGCGCCGACCTCCCGGACGCAACCGCGCTCAATGAAAGCCTGATTGAGCCTCGCCAAGCGGCGACGCCCGGCCCGGAGAGCACGGTCTTCGCGCATGAGTCGGCACCGGAGCAGCCGGAGACGGCGCGGCATTCACTCAACTCCGCGATCGAGCGCGCGTCGAAAAATGCGCTGACTCAGGCGCTTCAGGCAAGCGCGGGCAACTGCGTTCGCGCGGCTGAACTGATGGGCGTTTCTCGCTACACGGTGTATCGAATGATCAATCGCTACGGCGTGACCGACTTCAAGGGGCGCGGGATAATTCCTGCGCCTGTGCCGCGGTCGCAACAGCCTCGACTGTAGACGGCACGCCTCGAACAATGGAAAGGCCGGATCTCGATGATCCGGCCTTTTTTCATTGTGCGCCGAGCCTGACGCCGCACTCGGAGTGAAACTCTTCTGTGTGAGGGGGCAGCGGTGCGCCACTATCCCCCCAGGCCGATTAACCTTTCAAAAAAGCGTTGATTGCCTTGCAGAACGCGTCGTTCTGCTCATACGGCAGCATGTGGCCGGCTTCCGCGATCACCTGCTCCTTCGCTCCCGCAATGCGCTTGGTGAACTCCTTCGCATAAACCGGCGGAATCAGTTTGTCGGACGCGCCCCATAGCACCAGGGTCGGCGCCTTGATGCGATAGGCGCGCTTCTTCAGCCCGCGATCCGGAATCGGCCACAGGAATTTGCTCGCGGTCGAGAACCGCTTCACCCGCTCGACGTACATCGTTTCGAGCTCCTTGAAGTCGGTCGGGATCGCGCCAAAGGCCTGCGCCATCGGGCTTTTCGGATCATGGAACATCAGGGGCGCGATCTCATCGAGCTTGGCCGCGAACAGATCGGGAATCGGATGCTCTTCGAGCCAGAATCCTGCGGGCGCGACCAGCACCAGCTTTTTCGCACGGCTGTTATCGAGCGCCGCGATTTCCGCCGCCAGCATCCCGCCCATCGAATGGCCGACAATGTCAGCGGTCGGGATTTTCAGCTCGTCCATCAGCTCGTGATAAAAGAGCGCCGCGTCGATGACATCATCGATGTGCTCACTGCCGGTCGATTCGCCATAGCCCGGAAAATGGGGCGCATAGACCTTATGCGTCTTGCCCAGCTCTTCGAGGAACGGATCGACGCCGAAAAAGCCGCCGGCGCCATGGACGAACAACAACGGGTCGCCGCTGCCGAATTCCCACATCTCGATCGAGAACTTACCGCCGAGGAGTTGTTTAGTGGTTTTCATTACTTCGCACTCCGTGTCTCGGCGTTCGCGCCGATTGGGCCGCGCATGGCCATTGGTATGCTTCGGCACCTTGATCTCGAAATCGACCGGCGCGGGAATCGCGCGGTCGGAAGCCGGCATCGGATTCGCCGACCACTTGTCTTCCCATCCGGTCCAGAGGTCGCGCAGATACGGCATGCACTCGCGGGCGAACAGCTCGGTGCTCTTGGTTACCAGCTCCGGCGGCATTGAGCCGAGCTGCATCAGCATCATCAGATGTCCGCAGTTGAGCGACTTCATCGCCTCGCGCAGGCGCTCACGCACGGTCTTGGGTGAGCCCGCGATGACGTAGCCCTGATCGATGAAATCCTTCCACTTCAGTCCCTCGCGGCGCAGCGCGGCCTGATCGCCGACCTGGCCGAGGATTCCGGCCTTGATGGTTTTGACGGTGCGATATCCGGGCGCATCGGCGAAGCCGTCGTACACGTGCAGGCATCGATTGTAGAAGTAGTCCATGTGCGCCGAGTAGTCTTTCTCGGCCTGCTCGTCGGTCTCGGCAACCGCGACCACCTGAGCGAATCCCATCGAGTAGGGGTTGAGCGGCTTGCCCATCTTCGCCATCACGTCCCAGTAGCCGTCGGCGACCTTCTTGCCCGCGATGTACCCGAAGTAGGAAAGGAAGCTGTAGTTGTAGTCATTGCGCGCGCAGAAGTCCCAGGTCTCGACCGAGCCGCCGCCTGGAATCCAGATCGGGGGATGCGGCTTCTGGATTGGCTTCGGCCACAGATTGACATAGCGGAGCTTGGTGTACTTGCCGTTGAAGGAAAACATCTCCGGTTCCTTCCACGCCTTGATGATCAGATCATGCGCCTCATAGTACTTCTCGCGCAGAGTCGCGGGAATTTCGCCGTAGCAAAAGTTGGTGTCCATCGAGGTGCCGACCGGGAAACCGGCAACCAGCCGACCGCCCGAAATGACATCGAGCATCGCGAATTCCTCGGCCACCCGGATCGGCGGATTGTACAGCGCGATCGAGTTGCCGAGCACGACGATGTTGGCGTTGCGGGTGCGGCGCGCGAGCGAGGCCGCCATGATGTTCGGCGACGGCATCATCCCGTAGGCATTCTGATGATGCTCGTTGATGCCGAGGCCGTCGAAGCCCATCTGGTCGGCAAACTCCAGCTGATCGAGATAGTCGTTGTAGAGCCTATGGCCGACTTTGGGGTCGTACAGGTTTTGCGGAATATCAACCCATACGCTGCGGTACTTGTCCTTGAAGTCCTCGGGCAGATACCGATACGGCATCAGATGGAACCAGGTAAATTTCATATGCTCTCCTTCATATGCTTTTGCGTGTTCTGTCGGCGGCGCCCGGCAGCGTTCCGCTCAGGCGTGCGCCGTCGCGGCTGAATCTTGCGAAAATGTTTTCCCGTTCGCTTCTCTATTTTTAACGACACTGGTCTTCGCCCGTGTCTTTCGTCCATTGCTATTCCCGCTTCCGTTGCGGGCCGCGAGAGCCTGCGCGGCGCTCAGATGAAACTCGAACGCGCGCTCGACAAAATTATCCGGGTTGAGTCCGGTCAGCTCGCGGAAAGTATTGTCCTGGCCGGTCAGCATAAAGGCGCCGTTGAGGCTGGCCCACATGACCGATGCGGTGGTCGCGAGATCCATCACATTGGGAATGAGGCCGAGCTCATAAACCCTGCCGACCGCGGCCTCCCACTGCCCAAAGGTCTTATGGCCCAGGCTGAGCACCTGATTGTAGTGCTCGAACTCCGTCTTGCGCTTGAGGCGTTTGCGAATCCGCGCATAACCGACCGACTGATGAATCAGAAACAGCTCGCGCGAGTTGTTGAGGTAATCGATGTAGGCTCGCGCCATCGTGCGCAGTTCGGTTAGGGGGTCGAGCTTCGACGCCTGGATAGCCGCATAACGAGTGGTGAGTCCCTCGATGCGATCGGCCGTGAGCTGCAGAAAGAGATCATCGCGGGAATGGAAATAGAGGTAGATGGTGCCGACCGCGACCTCGGCCTTCTGCGCGACCATTTCGATGGTGGCGCTATCGAGGCCGTGCTGCGCGAAGACCGCAGCGGCGGCCTCGAGAATCGTTTGTCGGCGGGCGCGTCGTTCGCGCCTTTTTCGATCCTGTACGCTCATTTGAAACGGAAACTGAATGGAGCTTCAGTTACTGAACTTAAACTCATAGCTCCGAGGCCGGTAGGCTGTCAAACCTCCCAAGAGCGCATTCCATACCGCGCGCGACTGCGTAATCATCGACTTCGATGGTATCGAAGCCGGTCTATATCAAGGCGACGTTCGAAACACCCGCCGGACTCGCCGACGAGGCCGCGGGAATTCTCGTCGCGCATGGCGCGCTCGGATGCGCGGTCGAGCGCGGGGGCAGGGCGGGGCCGAAGTCGCGCCGTCCGGTTACGCTGGACGCATATTTCACCGTACTTCGGCCGGTGAAACTTCGCGCGATTCGCAACGCGATGCGAGAGGCGGGAATGCTTGCTGCTTCCGACCGCGATCGCGCCTCGGAATCGATCGTCGATCCGGGATGGGCGACGATGTGGCAGTCGCGCTTCAAGCCGTTGCCGATTGGGGAGCGCTTTCTCATAGTGCCGCCCTGGCATCGCGCGACTGAGCCCGGTCGAATCAGCATCACCGTGTTGCCGGGACAAGCATTTGGAACGGGGCATCATCCGACGACCAATGGCGCGCTGCTCGCGATCGATGATCTCGTCGCTCATCATAGGATTGCGCGAGCAATCGACGTCGGGACGGGCTCAGGGATCCTCGGGATTGCGATGGCGATGCTTCGGGTGCCCAAAGATTGTCGCGATCGACAATGATGCGCTCGCTTTGGAGAATGCGCGCGAGAACGCGGAACTCAACGAGGTGCCGAAGCGCATCGCATTCTCTACGACTCCGATCGCTACGGTGCGAGGAAAATTCGATTTGGTCGTCGCCAACATCCTTAGCAAGACACTGATCGCGATGGCGCCCGACCTGACGCGTGTCATCGCGCGGGGCGGGCATCTGGTGCTGGGTGGAATTCTCGCGCGCGAGGCGAAATCGGTTGCCTCGCATTACGCGCCCGAGTTGCAACTCACGAACACGACCGTATCGCGCGGATGGATCACGATGATGTTTCGCAGACCTCTCCCTCGCGCCGCAAAGCGGCGCTCTGCCCTCCCCTTGAGGGGAGGGAAAAATCAAAATGACTCCCCTTCCCTCAAGGGAAGGGGTCGGGGGTTAGGTTGAGTCGCGCCGCCTCGCTTCGCGTTGCACCATCCGATCGTCGAACGCGTCGCGATCCTCGATGGCGCCGAACTGCACCATCTGCGCGATGTGATGCGGTTGCGCGAGGGTGATGCTGTCTCATTACTCGCGCCGGATAATGCCGAACATTTGGCGCGTATCGAAAGAATCGGAGACGACCGAGCGATTGTGCGAATCGAAAAAACCGCGCCTGCTCGTCAGATGCCGCCATTGAGCCTCGCGACCGCCATCATCAAAGGTCCGCGGATGGATTTCATTGTTGAAAAAGCGGCCGAGCTGGGCGTGACCGAGTTGTGGCCGATGCTGTGCGCGCGCAGTGTGGTGCATGCTTCCGGCGCCGAACGTATCGCCAGATGGCGGCGCCTCGCGACTGCGGCCGCGAAGCAAAGCCTCGCCCCTCAGACCTTGGAACTCCATGAACCGATGCGCTTCGCGGACTTGATTGAAACCCTCGCAAAAGACACGCTCGCTGGAGGCGCGCCCGAGACCGCGCCGCTTAAGATGATTTGCACGATGGGAGCGGAGCCAATGGCATCGGTGATACGACGCATCCAGCCGCGCGGGATCATCGTGGCATGCGGTCCCGAGGGCGATTTTACTGATGACGAGCTGGATCTCGCGAAGCGTGCGGGATTTATCGGCGTGGGTCTCGGCAACAATCGGCTGCGCAGCGAGACCGCGGCGATCGCGGCGGTGAGCGTAGCCGCCGCGCTGCTCGACGAACTTCGCACAGGAGATTGATCGGTGCCCCATAGATTTCTGTTCGTAATGGATCCGTTGTCGCAAGTGCTGGTGGACAAGGACACCACCTTTGCCTTTATGCTCGAAGCGATCGCGCGCGGGCACGAGGTCTACTTCGCGGGCCTGCGCGACCTCGTGGCGCGTGGCCATCAGCCATACGCCTTCGCGCGGCGATGCGAGGTTGCGCGCGCGACGCCGCACTACAAATTCCTCGACGAGGGCACCGATTTTCAGCTCGAGCATTTTCACGCGATTTTCATGCGCAAGGATCCTCCCGTCGATGCGCCGTTCGCCTACGCGGCGATGCTCCTCGCGCTGGCCGACACCCGCCGGACCTTTGTCATCAATCGGCCCAACGCGCTGCTGACCGCGAACGAAAAGCTCTATCAACTAAATTTTCCCGAGGCGATTCCGCCCACGCTGGTAACCTACGAAGCCACGCGCCTGCGCAAATTTCTGATGGAGCAGGGCGGGCAGATGATCGTCAAGCCGCTCGGGGGTCATGGTGGCGAAGGGGTGTTCCTGGTGAGCGTCGGCGATCGCAACCTGGGCGCGATTCTCGAAACCGTCACTCACTTCGAGACGCAACCCATCATGGCGCAGCGCTACATTCCTGAGGTGCGCAACGGCGACAAGCGACTCATCGTGCTCAATGGTGAACCAATCGGAGGCACGCTGCGGGTTCCGCGCGATGATGAGCATCGCGGGAACATCCACGTCGGCGGCAACACCATTCAGGCGCCGATCACGCCGCGCGATCGCGAGATCTGCCGCATTCTGCGCCCGCGTCTCGAACACGATGGGCTCTACTTTGTCGGCCTCGACATCATCGGCGATTACCTCACCGAGGTGAATGTTACGAGCCCGACCGGAGTACAGGAGATCGATCGCCTCGATGGCGTGAACCTCGAAGCGAAGGTGATCGATTTCGTCGAGTCACGGGTCGCAACGTTGCAGCGGTAGGCGGTTGCATGCCGCCGCGCGGATCGGTAGCAATGAAGGTTCTGCGCGACGCGCAACGGTGGGCAGGTAGCTCAGTCGGTAGAGCAAAGGACTGAAAATCCTTGTGTCGGCGGTTCGATTCCACCCCTGCCCACCACCAAAACCGCACAACATAAAGACTTTTTGAGACGTGATCCGCGCCGACAGCTCCGAGCTGCCGGTTTGCTGCCGGTCGCGATCTGATCCAGAGCTTTGAAAGTTCGAAAGCTCGTGAACAGCTACGCGTCGTGCGGCCTGATCCCCACCGCGCGCGGCCCGGGGAGACCTGCGCGCGGAAATTTTGCCCCCCCCAAATGTGCCGATGCGCGCGGCGGCGCTGGACCGACCGGGGCCAGTTTAAGATATCGGGGCGAGGGCTCCAAGGAGGAGTCGGCCCTGGCTGCGGCAGCATCTTGGAGGAGGTAGTTGGATGGGGATGGACGTCGCCGTTCACGCCGATGATTGAATCGATGCGCAGGAGTGAGGTCGCCCGGAATCAATCTTGTACTTCGATCGCTTCTACCTTATGGGGTCCACCATGAAGGTATTGGTTGCGGCTGGATTGGTGAGTGCGGCGCGCGGGTCGATATCGACTGGATGGCCGCCTACAACGCGGCACCTATCGCGCGCACGCGAAAATCTTCGGCGAGCTCTGAAGTAGCGGGGCTCGCCTTTGCTCCGCCGCTATCGCCGACGGCGTTCACCACCCACGGTTTGCAGAGCATCCATCAGCATCTCGCGCACTTTCCCACGGGCACCGGCACCGGATGCCAGTCGAACCTCGGCTTGCTCACGCACAATCAACAACAGCTTATCATTTTCCAGGTCTTCCGATGCCACGCGGATGAATGCACGCGTGATGGTATCGAGAGTTTGTTCTTCCAATTCGTGCAGACGGCTCAGGCATTGCGATAGGATAACTTGCGCATCGAGGCCGCCGCCCTCAGATGCGCCGAGCCTCATCTTGCCGCCGTCGCGCACCAGCAGCAGGATATCTGCGCCGAACTCCTCCGCCGCGGCCGCAACGACGGCCTGGAAAGCGGAGCGATCAAGGTGCTTTGATTCCTCGGTCATGAGTGACTCAGAGTATAGCAGCCGTGCGCATTCGACGATGGAGGCTCGACTCGCTGGTTAAAAAAGTTTGTTGAGCCCGCGCGGCACCCAAAGCGTTGACCTTCGCCATCGCCCACGCTACTTACCTTGAATGGCGCTCGAGCCTCACCCAATAAGATTCTAGAGAGGAAAATATGCCAGCCTACGCAATTTTCATTCGCGATAGCACTCGTGATCCCAAGGAGCTCGAGACCTATTCGAAGGTCGCTCCCGCAACCTTGTCGGGACATCCGGTCACACTTCGAGTTGCCTATGGAAAGCACGAGGTGCTGGAGGGTCCGGCAATCGAAGGAGCGGTCGTGCTCGAGTTTCCGACCTTTGAGGCAGCCAAGGCATGGTACGAAAGCCCTGCCTACCGCGAAGCGCGCGAGCATCGTTTCAAAGGCGCTAACTACCGGGCCTTCATCGTCCAAGGTGTATGACCTTGATCGACAGCGGATCGCGATGTTTATTCGCCCCCGCTGTCTTCCCGGCCTTCATAAGTAGAGACCGCTTATTTCCCTGCCTCGATCCGCGTCAGGATTAATCGCGGGATCTGACGCTTGGTCTTGTTCTGATAATCCGTGAAAAGCCGCATGTTTGCGCCAACCTCGGAATCCAGAAGAACTCCCGCAGTCGTAGTACCTTGTCCCAGCAGTTCGGTCAGAAGACGAGCGTGCGCCGAGCCTTGGAAAGCGTCGCCTTGGCGCCATCTGCATAGAGCGACGTGAGCCATGCTTTGAGTATGGCTACAAACACGTCATGATCGATGAGGTCGCCGAAGAGCTTGCGGATGCTCAAAAGCGGGAGCGGATCGGGGCCACCGGCATTGGCGCGCTCGCGCAAAAGATCGGCCAGCGGGTGGACGACGCTGATAGGATTCCCCGTCTCGTCCACGCCCGTTACGCGCCGCATCCAGGCGGCCAGCGCGAGTGCCAGCAGATCGACGTTTGCGCCCGCGGTCAAGCGATCGCGAATCGGCTCGAGCAGCAGGTTGATCGGCGCGTCGGCGTTGACCCGATCGACGGTGTCCTTGATCGCTACGTTGCCGAAGCGCTCGATTAGTTGAGTCTTGTACCTATCGAGGTCGACCCCCGGCACTGGAGGCAAGGTCGGCCCGGTCTCGCGATCCATCAGCGCGCGCATGTAGCTGCGCAGCGCGGGGTCGCGGATCGTCTCGTCGATGTAGACGTAGCCCATGAGCCTGCCCAGCCCGGCGATCGCGAGATGGCTGGCGTTCAGCAGCCGCAGCTTCATGAACTCGTACGGCGCGACATCGGCCACAAACTGGGCGCCGACCTCTTCCCACCCCGGACGCCCGGCTACGAAATGGTCTTCGATTACCCATTGCCTGAAGCGCTCGCAGAAAATTGGCCAGCGATCGACCAGGTCATAGCGCGCGGCAAAATCTTCGATCTGCGCGGGCGTGGTGACCGGCGTGATCCGGTCGACCATCGTGCTTGGAAAGGCGGCGTTGGCCGCGATCCACTCAGCCAGCGCTGGATCGCGCCAAGTAGCAAGTGCGAGCACCGCCTCCCGCAGCACGATGCCGTTGTGCTGGATATTGTCACAGGTCAGCGCCGTAAAAGCGGGAGCGCGTGCCGCTATCCGCCGTCTATAGGCTTCGACCAATATTCCTACCGCGCTGCGCGGCTGATTGGGATGCGCAAGATCATGAACGATGAATGGATGATCGCGGTCGAGTGTCCTGGTGGCGGCGTTGCGGCAATAGCCGTTCTCGGTGACGGTCAGGCTAACGATCCGAATTGCCGGATCATCGATCGCGTCCAGCGCCGCTTGCGAGGACTCGCCGGCGAAAATCACCTGGCGGACCGAACCAACTACTGTCGCTGTCTCATCTCCATCCTGCCGCTCGACCAACGTATAAAGCGCGTCCTGCGGCGCGAGCGCGTCGCGGACTCTGATATCCGCGGGGAGCAATCCGACGCCGACGATTCCCCATTCGGCGGCGTCGGCGCGATGTTCCATCAAATCGTGCGTATAGCGTGCCATGTGTGCGCGATGGAAACCGCCAAAGCCGAGGTGGACGATCCCTCCACTGATTTTCGCCGGATCGAAGCGCGGTCGCGCGATCGTCGAAGGAAGAATGGCAAGGTTGGCGCGCGTGAGATCCATCTGCGTCATTCAAATATATGTGGCGTCAGGCGCGCGCCGCGGTCCGCATGATAATCGTCGCGAACTCGTCCCAGAGCGGCTGCGGGATTTCATGCCCTAAGCCCGGATAGATGTGCAGCTCGGAATTCTTAAGGACCCGTCCGATATCCAGAGACGCTTCGGCCTTGATACGACCGTCGGCCCTGCCGTGGATAATTGAGGAGGGCATCTCGAGGCTGCCGAGCGCCTCGGGTGTTGGCGTCCATCTCAAGATCGCGCTGAGCTGCCGAAGTATGCCATCCGGCGCGTAGCAGCGGTCATACATGCGCTCGCCAAGTTCTCGCACCCATTCTTCGTCATAGCGATAAGCCGTCGAGGCGGAAAGCCGCTCCCGTTCAATGAATTCCGCAAGCGCCTCCTCGCGCTCGAGTCGCTTTCCCGACACGGCTGCCACCTGCGCGTCTTGCTGGACGAAATAGCGCGGATCAACGCTTGGCGCGGTGTAGATTAGGTTGAGCGACCTCGCGCGGGAAGGCTGCGATAGCGCCATGATCTGCGCAATCATTCCACCCATCGATGCGCCGACCACGTGCGCGCTCGCCAACCCGAGGTCATCGAGGACCGCAAACCCGTCGCTTGCCATCTCCGCCAAGCCATAGCCGCCGTCGTAATCGTTCGGGCCGCCGAATTTCTGCGACAGGCCCACGTCACGATTGTCATACAAGATGACGAAGGCGCCGCGGTCTACAAAGGTTTGACAGAAGCCCTCGCGCCAGCCGATTAATTGCCAAGTGAAACCCTGGACCAACAGTATAGGGATACCGTCACTCGGCCCTCGGGTTTCATAATAGATTTGCACATCGCCTCTAGTGATCGGCACTTGTTGTTCTCCAATTGATGCAGGCCGCAAAGTTGGTGAGTTCGTCCATCACGGTGCCGCAGCTTCGCGCCCCGTCACTTCCAATCCTCGACCTTAGGCCCTGACCTTCTTCATCAAGCCAATAGTGTATGTCAAGGGCAGAACAAAGAAGGTCCTCGACGAAGTTCAGATCGCGGTGGCACACGCGGAGGCTTTACTTAGTGCCGGGAAAGCCGCGGATCAATCCGAATCCGCAAATGCTCCTCCTCAAATTGTTAAACTTACTCCAATTATCTCACCTGATTCATTTTACTTTTGCGATCGTCTGAACTACAAAAAGTAGCAATCGCATAGCGGTCTGAGGGGGTAGGAGTACGATGCCTAGAACGCTGGCAATGCTTCTTATCGGAAGCTTCCTCGCCTGCGTTTTTGCAGCGTCGGGTTGGGCGCAGGATGCTGGTCCGTCAGCTGCGATGGCGCCGCGCGGCATCCCCCACGACTGGAGCCATCGCCACCTGATTTTTTCTCGGCCACTAACCACCGAAGAGCTGAGTCAAGCGCCGCGGCGTTATTCCATGCAGCAGGCGTGGCGCCGGCGCCAATTGACATTCGCCCAATCCGGCGATTCCGACATCCTCAGGCTGCATTTGCCCCAAACGGTTAAGCCGCCGCCTGGAAAGCCGTCAAAGACTACACCCAGGGCGCTCGGACGCGACTGGGGCGAGAGTATCGGGACCAGCGCCACCGTCGGTCAGGCGATGTTTCCGGCGAAGTATTCTTTCAGTACCAGCTCCGCCAATTGCGGCAATGCCGCGACGCCGGACTTCGTGGTTTACAATACCGGTCCCGCCGGGGCGGCGACCGGTATGGTGACCTTGGTGGCCAAGCCCAACGTGAACGACACGGTAACCATCGGTTCGAGTACCTATACCTTCGAGACGACGTGCACCACTTCCTCGCCGACCAATTGTGTCGAAACCGATCCCACCGGCAGTGGCGCCGCCGGAAACCTGCAGGCGGCGGTGATGGATCAGTCGAATCTGTGTTCCGGCACCGAAGGCACTTCCTGTTTCAGCAACGTGTCAGGGGCTAATTCATCCGTCACGGCCAACTCGAGCAGGCCAGGAACCGGCGATGGCGAGGTTATCCTGAGCGCGATATCCACTGGGACCTCCGGAAATAGCGTGGGCCTGTCAACTACCGCTGCTGGCACCAGAATTACCGTCTCCGGGTCGACCCTCGCCGGTGGTGCTAACACCCTCGCCACCATCGTGGCCTACGACAACCTATATTCCGGATGTACCGGGACCGTCCCCGAAGTCTATTGGCAATACAACACCGGCTACGCGCAGAACTCGACCACCTGGGACCACAGCATCGCCGCGACGTCGGTAGTGCTGTCTCTCGATGGCTCGCAAGTGGCATTCGTGGAGACTGCGAGCGGAGTTGCCAGCCTGGTTATTTTGAAATGGGCGTCGAACTCCAGTCTGGTGCAGATGGACACCAGCAGTAACAACGTGACCGCGGCGAATTATCATGCATGCACCGCGCCCTGCATGACCCGCCTTACTTTCAGCAACAGCCCCAGCGACAGCGATTCGTCGCCATTTTACGATTACGATGCCGACGCACTCTACGTCGGCGACGACGCCGGCGTGCTACACAAATTTACCCACATTTTCGGAACCGGCACGCCTGCCGAGGCGACCGGCTCCTGGCCGATTACGGTTTCGAATGGGGTGGCATTGACCGGCCCGGTCTATGACTCGAACACCGGTAGCTCGAACGGGTCGGGGAATATTTATGTCGGCGATCGCGTCGGCAACCTGTGGTTCGTAAAGGAGACCGGTAGTACGGTGGGCGCTTGCGTCGCCTTGGAGACACCACCGTGCCTGGGCCAGAACAGCCTCGCTATCGGCGATGGCAGTACCCGGCCACTGGATGCCCCGATCGTGGACTCCAGCTCGGAGCATGTGTATGCGTTCACCGGCTGCGAGGGCTCGGGAGTCAATTGTGGCGACCTGAACAGCTTTGCCGAAGTGGTGCAATCTCCGGTGGCTCTCGGGACCGGTACGGTGGTGACCGACGACCTCGGGGCAAGTTCCCGCGAGAGCAATACCTACGATGGCGATTTTGACAACAACTATTATTCCGGCGACTACACCAATGCCCATCTGTACGCGTGCGGCAACCTTACCGGAGATAACCCGCGAACCTTATATCAGCTGAGTTTCAACTCGGCGGGGCAATTGAACAGCACGGTGGTTACCGGACCCGCGTTATCGGCTGCCTCCAGCTCCGCCTGCTCATCGATAACCGAAATTTTCAACGGCACCACTGACCGGATTTTTACCAGTGTAGCCAACGCCGCGGTCCCGAGCGGATGTAGCGGGACCGGCTGTGTAATGAGTTTTGTGGTCACGGCCTGGGACGCCGCCACCAGCTACGCGGCGGGAACGGAGATTCTCGACAGCAACGGAGGAATTGAGAAAGTTACCACCGCGGGTACCTCGGGCTCCACGCAGCCGACCTGGCCGACCACCGTGAACACTACCGTGACGGATCATTCCGTAACCTGGACTTATGAAGGGCCGTTTCTCGGCACCACATCTGCCTGGGCAGCGCAAACTGCATATGCGCTGAACACGGTGATTCTCGATTCCAATTTTAACCTTGAGCAAGTCACCGCAAATACGGGTAATGATCACTCGGGAGCTATGGAACCCACCTGGCCTACGACGATCGGCGGCACGGTCGTCGATAATCATGTCACCTGGACCATGGAGGGACCGGGCAATGCCAACCTGGCGGAGGCTGGAGGCACCAGCGGACTCATAATCGATAACACCGTCCCGTCGGGCACCCTCAGCGGAGCCTCGCAGGTTTATTTCTCCCCTTTGCTTAACGGCAGCTGCGGCGCCAGCAGTTCGGTGGGCTGCGCCGTACAGGCGTCGCAACAGGGTCTCCAATGAAGTCGTGAGCTGCGCTCCCCGCATACAGGAGATTGCTAGCCGATTTTTGGAAGTATTTCGGGAGCAGCTTGCTCGGCGCATCGAAGCCACCCGGTCATGCCGAGGGACTGGAATTGCCGCGCCGCGGTTGCGAGGAGTGGTTTTGCGCGATCGCGATCACCCGAGGCGCCCCGCCGCAGGTACATCAGCGCTTCATCGTAGTCGGCCATCGCGCGCAGCGGCCGGGCTCCCTGCTTATCGAGCACCTCGCGCGCCTTTGCGAACCATGCTGAAGCTTCGTCATCGCGACCCTGAAGCGCACATAGATGAGCCAGTTCCAGGCGGCTATCTCCCGAAGGCCAGCGAAAATCAGGCGCCAGCACTTTTTTGCGGAGGTTGCGCTCGATTATTTCCGCGTGCGCTGGAGCATTGAGCACCCAGATAGTCCGTGCGGCGAACAGCGACATCGGGACGTAGCTAATCGCCCATCCCGCACCATCCTCAAGTGCCGCGGGGAGCTCATTCAACTCTCGCAAGGCGCGTTCGCGTTCGCCAAGAAAAGCATAGATGCATGCGAAGTAGGCGCGAGCCACGGCTAGTTCCAGTGCCTCCGGCCCTTGCGCTCTAAGGAATTCGCTGAGCCCCATCGCGGCATTGGATACGCCGAAATCGCGGCGAATGTCGGGCAACAGTTGTTCCCAATTTTCGTTCATCGCGAGGTGAAGCTCAGCTCGCGCACCCGCAATGGTCATCGAACCGAACGATGGTCTTCCAGTCGACATTGCGGAGGCCCGGTCGAGCGCGGCCTGACCCTCGACGAAATCTCCGAGTGCGATCTGACATTTCGCGACGCTGGCCCAGGCGGCCATCGCCCGTACGATCGCCCCGCGTTGCTCGAATTCAGCCGCGTCCTGCCGATGCAGCGAAAGCGTCAAGCGCAGGTTCCCGGCCCGCCACGAACCTCGGGGCCGCGGCAACGATTGCTCGAGGATTTCGTTGCGCGACAGAAGAATCGGATCGATACCGCGCGCCGCCAGGTGTTCACGAGGAAGCGCCCTTAGCACGTCGCGGAGCTCGCGAGTTTCCGGAGTATCGAGCAGGATTCCCGGATTGGAGGGGTCTTCGCCCTCGGATCGATTGATGTCGATCTCGGTCAGACTGGCCCACGTGATGTCGTGATGACTATGCACGTGGCGCAAGCCCTGCTTGGCGAGTTGCCACGCACCGCGGGTTAACCCCGCGCCGAACATCGCGCGCGCAATGCGCTCGTAGAATTCAGCGGCGGATGGGCCTCCCTCTGCGGCCGCGATGCGCTCGCCAGCCTCGAGTGCCACCTTCAGCGCCTCCTCCTCACTCAAAGCCCAGGTCAACGCGAAGCTGAGGCGCGCCAGCAAACGCGGCCGCTGCGGATCATTCTGGGAGACAAGATCCAGTGCGATCCGCAGGAATGCCGCAACCTCATAATGGTCGTACGCCGCTTCGGCGTTGTCGGCGGCTGCAATTGCGTAGGTCGCGCCGCGTTCTGTACCCGGCGCCGCGGCGCCCCGCCAGAATTGGTAAGCAACTTCGGCGGCGTGTTGGGTAGCCCGCTCGCCCCACGCGCGCTCCATCTCCTCGGCGATCTTTCGATGGAGTCTGACCCGTCGAGCTGAGTTCAGCCCCGCATAGAGGGTGTTCCGGATGACCGCGTGCGCGAAATCGAAGCTCTCTGCGGTAGTTCCCGGCCGCAACAGTTGCGCTTCCAGCGCCGCGTCGATTGCGTTGAGAGCGGCATTTTCATCGAGACCCGCAACCGACGCCGCGATGTCGATTGAGAATGCTCCATTGAACGCCGAGCCAACCTTGAGCAATTCATTGGTGTCTTCGGAGAGTCTCAGAAGCCGGCGGGTTATGACTTGGCGCACGCCTTCCGGGATGTTGAGTTCGTCGACACTGAGCTCGGATACCCACCCGTGAGCTTCCCGAAAAAGCTTTCCCTCTTCGAGCAGGTGCAGCAGAACCTCGCGGATGAAGAGCGGATTGCCGTCGGTGACATCTTCGAGCGCTTTGACCAGCGATTCGGGGGCGTTTTGATCGCCGATCATTTCCAACAACTGCGCCAGCTCGGCACGATCGAGCCCTTTGAGCGAGATACTTTCGAAATTCTGCGCACGGTTGAGGCTGGCGAGCGTGCCCGCCATCGGATGTCTTCGATCGACTTCCTCATCCCGGTAAGCGCCGATCAGCAAGATTGAATTGTTAGAAATGTGGCGCGTTACGTGGCTGAGCATCGCGGCGGTACCAGGGTCGGCCCAATGCAGATCGTCAAGCACCACAACCAGCGGCGCATTGCGAGAGACTTCCATGAAGAACCGCGAGACCGCATCGAACAGCCGGAAGCGCTCTTCTTCTTTGTTCAGGGAAACCAGCTCGGGAATATCCACGATCGAGTCGAGCAGACCCGGTGCAATCCGCTTGATGATCGCGGCGCGTTTTCCGATTGCGTTGGCGAATTTCGTCGGCTCGATGTGCGCGTAGTCGAGAATAGCCTCGGCGAAGGGTCGGTACGGGCGCTGCGACTCGCCATCGTAACAGGCGCCCCGAATCGTTACCGCGCCGCGCTGTTTGGCGAGCTCGGCGAACTCCTCCAGCGTGCGAGTTTTGCCGACTCCGGGCTCCCCGCGGAGCATCACCACCGAACCACGCCCGTTCGCCACGTTTTCGAGTCTCGCCAGCAGCCGCTCAAGCTGCCCGGTGCGGCCGACAAAAGGCGCGCGGTTGAGCATCTCGGCCGGATCACTACGCTCGTAAACCACCTCACAGACGCCGACCGGTTCCGCGATATCCTTTAGCTGTAAAGTACCCAGATCACGGAAGCTGAACGCCTGCCGGGACGACAAGATATCAGCAATCAACTTGCTGCAAAGAATTTGCCCGCTAGCGGCGCGATCGCAGAGGCGACGCGCGATTACGACAGCTTTGCCGAAATAGCCCCCGTCCTGGGAAACGACTTCCCCCAGATGGATCCCAATTCGTATTTCGAATTGGATACCGCCGGAGGAACGCCGCGCACTCTGCTCGATGCTGATGGCGCAACGCACCGCCTCCGCGGTTGACGAGAACGCTGCGAGAGCGCCATCGCCAAGCCACTGGAGTTCCTCGCCTCCGGCGGCGGAGATCGCGTCGGTAATGAGCTTGTGATGTGCCTGAAAAAGGTTCGCGCCAGTCTCGTCGCCAACCGCCTGTAAATGGACCGTCGAGTTCACGAGATCCGTAAGCAGGAGCGTTATGGTTCCTGATTGCACCACCGGTGATTTACCTTGACGCGACGAGCAACAGTGACGTTAAGAAAGCGTCGACCGCAAAGGCAGCAGTAAGTATAGCTATCTTTGGGTGGAACCTAGCGAATTAGGCTTAATGTTGCAAATTGTACTGTCCGCAACGGCGCTGCAGGTGAGTTGAGGGGGGAACGTTCCAAGCCCGCGATGTAGACACCTAATATCGCTTGGCACGTTCCCGCCTAATCGACGGTTCTCTGTCGGGCGCGTGACCGCGTCAGCTTCCGGTGGGGTGAAGTGCTCGTTTCAGCGCGCTCTCCCGATCGGCCTTGAATTGCTTTGACACTGCTGCCGAGGGAGCGAACATATCGAAACCATGAAACGCTCCCGGGTAAACGTGGAGTTCGGTAGGCACCCCGGCCTGAATGAGGCGCTGCGCGTATTCAATATTCTCGTCCACAAAAAGATCCAGTGCGCCGACCGGAATGTACGCTGGCGGCAGATTCCTTAAGTCGGTGGCCCGCGATGCTGCCGCGTAAGGGGATACATCCGTTCCGCCGCCGTCGCGGCCCAGGTAGGCTTTCCAGCCCTGGCGGTTGCTTTCGCGATTCCACATGCGCGGGTCCGTAATCGCATAACTGGCAGGCGTGACGTTTCGATCGTCGATCATCGGATAGATGAGAAGTTGGAACGCGACCTTTACTTCGCCGCGGTCGCGGGCCATCAAGGCCAATCCTGCGGCCAAGCCGCCTCCGCCGCTGGCGCCGCCAAGCGCGATGCGCGCCGGGTCAACCCCAAGCTCGTCAGCATGACCAAACAGCCACTTCAAACCCGCATAGCAATCCTCGACCGGCGCGGGAAACGGATGTTCAGGCGCTAATCGATAATCGACCGAGACCGCCACGCACCCGATGCGCTTGACCAGTTGCTTCATGAGGCGGTCATCTTGTTCGATGTCGCCCATCACATATCCGCCGCCGTGAATCCATAGCAGCGCGGGCAGCTGGCTCGACTGAACCTCGGGCCGATAAACGCGGACCCGCACCGCTGGATCGCCTTTGGCGCCGGGGACATCGCGATCCTGGCCGGTGACACCGTCAATCGGAGGCAAATCCCCCAGCATCGCGGCGACCATTTTTTTCATCGCCGCCCGCGCCTTTGGAAGCTGGCTGAGATCAATCGGGCGATCGGTCGGCATCTTTTCCACCATCGCTCGAAGCTCGGGGTCTAACTGGTCGATGAAGTTCATAGTCGGATCTCCCTCAGCAATAATTCCACTGACGTCGCGAAAGTTATCGCACGATTCGAAGCGCATATAAACTTTCGCCCGGGCCTGGCCCGACTTGACGGCCTGGCGCTATCCGAACTAGCGTAGATTTTTGTTCAACATACCGATCGTTTAGCTGATTCAATAAAATGCGTTTTCCCATTGAAAAGGAACCGACATGAACGCAGCAGTCCGTACCGACCCTGAGACAGGCCTGAAAATCTTCAACACCCGAGCCGCCAAAGCATCCGAAAAGATTGCCGGCAAGGGCTATTCGGTCGTGACCGATCAGAAGCTGAAGGAGTTGCCCGAACTGCCGCCGGGCGCGACCTTCAATGCGGAAGAACAGGCCAAGTACCTCGCGTTCAAGGAAGCCCGCCGCGGTGCCGCCGACTACATCAACATGGAAGGCGAGTTCAAGAAATATCTGGACGACGTCTATTCGGAGCCGCCCATCCCACGCGAGCCGCTTACCGACGAGTGCGAGATCCTGGTGGTCGGCGCCGGCTTCGGCGGACTGTTGCTCTGGCACAAGCTGAGCGAGGCCGGCTTCACCGACATACGTTTCTGCGAGAAGGGCGGTGACGTCGGCGGCACCTGGTACTGGAACCGCTATCCCGGTATCGCCTGCGATGTCGAATCCTACAGCTACCTGCCGTTGCTCGAGGAAACCGGTTACGTTCCGTCGATGAAGTTCGCCTCGGGCTTCGAGATCCTCGAATACTGCCAAAACATGGCTCAGAAGTTCGGCTTCTACGACCACTGCCTGTTCCATACCACGGTCTCGGCAACGACCTGGGACGAGGAATCCGGCCGTTGGATCGTCGAGACGGATCGCGGCGACAAGATGCGCGCACGCTTCGTAATTTTAGCCAACGGCATCTTAACGACGCCTAAGCTGGCACGTATCGCGGGGATGGAGAACTTCAAGGGCGAGTCGTTCCATACTTCACGCTGGAACTACAATATCAACTTAAGCGGCAAGACGGTTGGCATCATCGGCACCGGCGCGACCGCGGTGCAGGCGATTCCGGAACTCGCGAAGACTGTCGGGCAGCTCTACGTCTTCCAGCGCACCCCGTCGTCAATCGATATACGCGACCAGCGCGCGACGACCGACGAGGAACGGGTGACTTGGGCCAAAGAGCCCGGATGGGCCCGGGCGAGGCGTCAACGCTTCTCGAAGATCTCGGCGGGCCGCTCCGCCATCCAGGCCAACGACGACTATCTGGCGGGCAAGATTCCGGAAATCAAACAGCCGAAGAAACATGATCATCAGATAAGCGAGCAGGAGCTGATCCAGAAGCAGCTTGATGCCAACTTCCGCATCATGGAGCAGATCCGCGCGCGCGTGGACGCGATCGTCAAGGACCCGAAGACCGCCGCGGCGCTCAAGCCCTACTATCCGTATGGATGCAAGCGACCGACCTTCCACGACGAATATCTGCCGACCTTTAACTTGCCTCACGTCCATTTGGTCGACACCGCACCGCGCGGTGTGGCCGAGATCAACGAGCGCGGCGTTGTTCATGAGGGAGTCGAATATCCGCTCGACGTGCTGATCTACGCGACCGGCTTCCAATGGATGGGCACCTCGACCTTCAACATGGTTACGGGCCGCGGCGGCCGGACCCTGAAGGAGAAGTGGGAGACCGAGGGGACCAGGACCTTCCTCGGCCTGCATAGCAACGGCTTCCCCAACCTGTTCATCGTCACCGGTCCGCAGGGCGGCGGCGGCAGCTTCAACTTCACCGACGCGATCGACGCGCACGGCGACTATCTCGTGTGGATGCTTAACACGATGCGGGAGCGTGGCGCGCGCATCGTCGATGTTCGGAAGGAGTTCGAAGAGGCGTACGCTGAGCATTGCCGTGACGTCGACATCGCTACGGCGCCGCTGCGCGATTGCATCTCATATTATAATGGTGAAGGCAACGCGACACCCGGGAGCCTCGCCTATTACGGCGGCGGCAAATGGCACAAGCATCGCATCGCGGCGCAGTCGACGCTGGAGCCTTATGTGCTCGAAAGCAGAGATTCGACTGTTTCGGCGGCGGCCAAATGAGAGCGTAGGTGACGGTGCCTATGTCGGTGAAACGTCAGCGCCGTCCCGAATTGATGAGGTCCATCTTATTGGCATATCGACCCGGAGCGTCTATGGCAGTATTGCGAAGGCGCGCGCCGGAAAGCCCAGGCCGTGCGCCGGCTTCGGCCAACTCACGACAATCAAGGCACCAGTCGCCGGGACTTTGTCCAGGTTGGCCATTACTTCGAGTTGCCAGTGGCCGTGCCTGAGCAGCCAAGCCTCGGACTTTAGGTTGTCAGTAGTGTCCGTATCCATCGATTCGTGACCGTTCGCCACGATGCTCCGTTCTTCGTAGAGAAACCGGATCGCCTCGAACGACCATGCAGGGAACGCAGCTCGCTTGAAGTGTTCCGGATTGCGGTCCCAATCCTTGTACATGTCGGTGCGCAAAGCCGCGAAGGACCCGGCCGGAACCCGGCCGTGACTGTTCTCCCATGCCTTGATGTCATCGATGCTGAGCGCATGGTTGGGGTCCGTCTTGAGCATCGGTGTTATGTCGAAGACCACCAGCGGGAGGATCATTTGCTTCAGCGGGAGTTGATCCATCGTTTTGCCGTTCGGGTCGAAGTGCGCGGGCGGGTCAATGTGTGTGCCGTATTGCCCGACCATCGAGTAGAAAAACGAGCGGAACCCATCCTTCTCGATGGTGTACGGACGCCCGGTCGCGGGATCGGCTGCCGCGGAGAAAGCGGCTTGACCAAATCCCTTCCATACCGGGGTCAGCGGGCCGAACGAGTGCGTGAGATCAACAAACTGTTTGGAGGCGATAATCCGGTACGCCTCGGCAAGCGATCCGTCTTGCACCATCGCTTCTGATTTTGGGACCGAGTTTCCCTGGGCCAGCGCGACGGATGACACAGGTTCCGCAAGCGCCAGGCTGAACACCGCGGCCATCAGCGTACGACGTCGGAACGCAACCAGCTTGATCTTCAACGTTGACCTCCCGTCGGACGGAAACCAGAAGAGGAAATTTGGATTGAGCGCCGGCAGCAGCACACGATCGCCGCAAATTGCGTTTTGCAGCTATTCTGTAACGATCTTCACCCTCGTGCCGGCCTTCAGCTTGCCACTAAAGGTCAATCCGTTGAGTACTTGAAAGCGCTGCAACACAAGCGTCTCGAAATCCATCCGGCTGGCGAGTTTCTCAACCGTATCACCTTTCACGGTAGAGATGACCCGGATTTTTTGCGGCTTGATCTGCGCGGCCTCTTTGGGAGTCAGAATGGCAAAGCTCGAGAGCGTGGTCTGTTCGATTGCCGACAACATTGCCCCCATCGACCCTCTGGGCAAAACGAAACGAAATCCGTAAGCATGCTCACGATCGACTCTGAAAACTACGATTCTGAAATCCATTTGACCGCGATTGGTGGGGACCCATCCCCACGCGGTCGCTGCTTCGAAGCTGCCGACTTTGGTTGCGGTTGCCTCCGAAAGCCCCATCTTTTTTGCGCCCTGTCTCACATATTCGAGCATCGAGATACCGGCCGGTACTTGCGCACCGCTAAAGACGATTTGCGAGTTCGAAGGGCCTACCGCGTAAACTGCTTGTGACGAATCGAAGAGCTCGTAATCAGGCGGGACCTCGAAGCGAACGCGCAGATCGGGATGCAGGAACTTGCGCCCGCGGATCACGCCGGATGCGATCGGCTCGCCATACAGCATCCCATTGATGCGATCGAGGTAAGGATCAATTCCGATCATTGGCGCCGTCGCGGTTGGGGTCAATCCGGCGGCGCTGAGGGCTTGCCGAACACGATCCTCGGTGTTGGGATGAGTGGCGAGGTAGTCGAGCCGATCCTTTGAGTCGCTCCCGAGAATGGTTTCCTCAAGTGTGGTCCAACCGTTGAGCTTCGCCAGAAACGTCGCCATCGCCCTGGGATCGTACCCGGCTGCATTCATATAGCGGATTCCGAGCAGGTCGGCTTCGTACTCCTGGTCGCGCGTATAACCGGCCAGAAAAGACGCCGCGAGCATCTGGGTTGGGCCTGCGAGCGGGACTCCGGCGATGGCCCCGAGGATCGCCACTCCCAGGCTCGCCGCTCCCGCCGCTCGCTGGCTGCTTTGACGTTGCGCGTGATGCCGCGCGGTTACGTGCCCGATTTCATGACCCAGCACCCCGGCCAGTTCGGCCTCATTGCCGGCCAGCGCGAGCAAGCCGCGACTGATGTAGATATAGCCGCCCGGCAGCGCCAACGCGTTGACGATGGGCGAATTGAGCACGGTGAAGGTATAGGTGATGTCGCTGCGCTCGGCCTTGGAAGCGAGCGTGTTTCCGATTCTGGTCACATAAGCCGCGAGCGCGGGATCATCGTACACGCCACCGAAAGCTTCCAGTAACTGAAGATTCTGCTCGCGCCCGATCTTGACCTCGTCAGCAGTCGTCATCAAGCCGGTAAAGCTCGACCGCCCGGTGGCAGGATTGGTACTGCATGAAGCCGCAAGTAGCGCATAGAGGCAAAGGGTCGCGAGCCCCCAGATGCGGGCGCTCCGACAGCTTCGCGACAAAATCATCTGGAAGCCGCGCTTCGCAGAAATCCAGTATCCCGCAATTTGAGAAACCGGGTTTCCACAAAGTGATAGTGAGCCCAGGAAAGACTGACATCGAGTACCGCCATCAGCATTAGCAGTGACAGTCCGTTCGCGAGAGTTATCGGTCCCGTTGACGTGACGTGGCAGGCTCTTCGAAGCGAGAAAGATCATCGAGGTTTGAAAGATATAGATTCCGTAAGAGATATCGCCCCACGAATACCAGCCATTGCGTGGAAAGGATGCGGGTCAGTACAAAGTCTTCGCAAGAGTAGATCGCCACAATCACCAACGCCACGGAGATCGCCATAACCGTGTATCCGAGTGTATTGGTTAGGAAGGGCGAACTCAGGAAAACCCCCAGGCATAGCACGCAACAAAGACTGGCTGTCATCGGGAAATGCGGCCAGCGCAGCAACCGGGTAAAAGTACCTCTTCGTAGCAGCAGCGCGGCTGCGCAACCTACGAGCAAGGTGTCGAAACGAGTATCGGTAGAATAGTAGACCCGCGCCGGTGAGGCTCCATGGGTGTAGAGCACGGTGCGATAGATCGCGACCAGAATAGCTCCGCCGACCGCGACACGAAGTGCGTTCCGCGGCCCAAGACGTAGTAGGACGTTCGGCCAAATTAGATAGAACTGCTCTTCGATGCATAGTGTCCATGCGGGCATCAACCCACCTGCTCCCACCCATCCGAGCGCGACCGCGATATTGAAGGTGTAAGTGAGCAGGTAAGGCAACCGATTGACGGCGGTGACAAATCCGCCAGTCAGCCAATGTCCAGCAACCATTAGAATGATCGCAGAAAAATATGCCGGCTGTAGCCTTAGCGCGCGTCGGACATAGAAACGTGGGATATTGATCCCTTGAGTGCGATCCAGTTCAGTGGCTAACAATGACGTGATCAAAAATCCACTCAGGACAAAAAACACGTCAACTCCGTACCACCCTTGTTTTGCGATCGCGGAGATCCATCCCGCCGGCGTGTTGGCCAGCATGTGCGAAACAAGAACGGATCCGACCGCCATTGCCCTTAAACCGTCGAAGGCCGCAACGTAGCGAAGCCCTCGCGGGTTTTCCTTGGCGTCGCGTTCCTGCAGCTTGATAGGAGCGACGCGAATGGAGCCCTCGCCGGAATTCATCACGTCTGTTTATCTGCTTTGTTCAGTTTTTCCCAGCGCCGACGTCATCGGCGCCGCAATGTCAGAGCATGATGATCTCGATCCAAGCTCTCAGAGGTTCAAGTGCCGGTTTTCGCAGGGATGCCGGCGTCGGTCTGCGCGGCGCGCAACGAGCCGGGCCGGCGAATCGTCTGCTCATTCGGCATCAGCTTGCGGGTCTGCTCGTTGTACAGTTGCGCATAGACGCCGTTTTTGGCGAGCAACTGCATATGTGATCCGCTCTCGACGATGCGCCCCTTATCGCATGCGAGGATGACGTCGGCTTCCACCGCGCTCGCCAGCCGATGCGCGATGAGAAACGAGGTGCGGCCTCGCATCAGGCGCCGGACTGCATCGTGGATGAGATTCTCCACCTCGGAATCGAGGCCCGAGGTCGCCTCATCGAGGATCAGGATCGGCGGATTTTTCAGGAACACGCGCGCGAGCGCGAGCCGCTGCCGTTGCCCGGTCGACGGACGAATGCCTTCTTCACCGATCATCGTGTTTAACTGATCCGGCAGCGACTCGACGAAGTCGCGGATATTGGCCTGCGCCAGCGCGTCCCACACCATCGCGTCGGGCGCGCCGGGCCGCCCATACTGCACGTTCTCGCGAATCGACGCAGTGAAGAGAACCGCATCTTGCGGAACGATCCCGATACTGTCGCGCAGCGACTTGAGCGTCACCGTCGAAACATCGGTGCCATCGATGAGGATTTTTCCCGATACGGGCTCATAGAAGCGCGGGATCAGCGATGCGATAGTGGTTTTCCCCGCGCCCGAGCGCCCGATCAGCGCGACCGTCGTGCCCGGCTCGACGGCGAGGTTCACGTCCTTCAGGATTAAGCGCATCTCATCGTCGCCCTTGGGAGGATATCCAAAGTTGACGTGTTCGAAGACCACCCGGCCCTTGGTGACTTTGAGTGGCGTCGCGCCGGGCCGATCCGCCACTTCCGGCTGTTCATCGAAGAAGGTGAACAGCCGCTCGATAGCGGCCACCGAGGTTGCGACGATGACCGACAGCTCCGAGAAACGCTGTAGCGGCAGGTAGAGAACGCCGAGAAACGCATAGAACGCGACGACGTTCCCGAGCGTGGTCGTATGGTTCAAGACCATCACCGCGCTTGCACACAGCACTCCAAGTGGCGCGGCGCGCGAGATGAATTCGGTGAACATCTGATGCAACGAGGACAGCTTCACGTTCAGGATGGTGAGGTCGAACAGCTGCATCGTGCGGTCGTGGAATTTGGCCGCCTCCTCGTTTTCGCGCGCGAACGACTTGATCGTGGCGACGCCGGCAATCCGCTCCTGGAGCTCGCCGGAGAAATCCTCGACCACCTCCTGCAGCTGATGGCTGGCGTCTTTGATGCGCGGCGAGAGGATCCGGATCACGGCGACATAAAACGGCACCACGCCGAGCGAAATCAGCGCCAGCTTGACGCTGAGTGAAAACAGGATCACCGCGGCGATGCCGAGCGACGCACCATCCATCCAGATGTTGATCATCGCGGAGCCGACGAAATTCTGCGCCAGCACGATATCATTGGTGAAGCGCGACACGATTCCGCCCGAGGTGCTGCGATCGAAAAACGAATGCGACAGGCGCTGCATATGTATATAGAGCGCATACCGAAGATCGAAGATCAGGCTGTGTCCCGCGGTGCTCGCCCAGTAATTGCGGTAGTAGGTCGCGACCGCCTGGAAGAGGAACAGCACCACCATCGCGACCGCGAGCGCGCCGAGCTTGCCGTATGCATCGGTATGCAGCCCCAGCATCTTCGCGAGGCCGATGCACCATTTGTCGATATGGGTGTCGTACCGATCGAGTCGCGGTTGCGGCACCAGGATGACGTCGAAGATGTATTTAAACGCCAGCGGGAACGCGAGCGGCAGCACGAACTTCAGAATGCCGCCGAACGAACCGCCCGCGACCAGCCATCCATACGGGCGCACAAAAGTGAGGAATCTGAAAACCGGAGTATGCGGAATGTAGCGGTCCCAGAGCCGCTCGAAGAAGCCTCGTTGCAGAGGGATATCGGTATCGCTGTCGGTCGTCATCCCAAATCGCCCTACCTTCGCCCCAACTTCAGTACGTCGCCGGACCGTTGTTCGATTCATCGACCAAAAGAAAAAACCCCTCCTGCGATCGAGGAGAGGAATTATCGGGAAGCGGTGATTCTAACAGCCTCGCAAAAACGAATGAAGAGGCATCCGGTAGTTGGGGTCATACAGCTGGGATGCTTTCAAGAATCGCGAAGTGATAATTTCGGCGAACTGACCAATGGACGGATTCGAGAAATTCGTCCATCTTGTGATTGAGGCGTTGAGGAAGGCGCGGGAACTCAGAGCCTTCGCGCTCGACTCAGATTCAAAAGCTAAAGCCGCAAAACTTATGGAACGAGTACAGAAAAGTCGCGAGACGATGGAGGCGCTCAATCAGGCCGCATCGTTTAATGGTAAAGGTCTGGACAAGATTACATTGGACAACGCTCTGGGTCGTCTCATCGAAACGATGGACGGCGTTAATCGCGAACTCGACGAGCTCCTGGCCAAGGCCAAGGGCGAAAAATAGCCCACCATCTTATTCGAGCCAGTACTTGACGATGCGCGCGTACAACTTCTTGCGCGATATCATCAGGATCATTTGTTGTCATTGTGCGCGAAGGCCTCCTGGCCGCACGCAAAGAACCTCGACACTGGATGCGCTGCGCACGACTAAGATTCAACGGGGCGTTCGCGAACGCCCCCTACCGGAACGATCCGCAGGTGGGTCACCTTGAAAGCGGGCCGTTGGTGCGGACGCGCAGATGATTGAGCCATCGTGTTGCTATGCCGTCGGCTCTCGGCAGATCCTTGAAATGCTCGTTGCAAAGACTCGGATGAAGCGTCAGCAGACTTCCCGGGCGCTGGTAGTAAGAGATCGCGCGCTCCCTACCCGAGCGTTGACATCCGTTAAACTGACACTGGCGAAGTGGGCGCATCGATTTGCCTCGGAGTTTGCCGCGCTTTTCCCACTAATGCACCGTTGGCACGTTATCTTCAAGGGATGCCTTGAAGGGTCCAATGACTATGAGATTATTCGAGGCCGTACTTGGTGATTCGCGCGTAGAGTTTTTTGCGCGAGATTCCTAAGATCCGGGCCGCTTTCGCCTTGTTCCATTCGGCCATCTGCAGCGCGCGCTCGATCAGGTCGCGCTCGGCATCGCTGTAGCTCGCGAGGTTGCTCTCCGAAGTGGGAGCGAACTTCGGCGCGACGAGTCCGGTCATGCACGCCGGAAGATCCTCGCACCGGATAGTGCCGGAACTGCCGAAGGTGAATGCGCCTTCGATCGCATTGGAAAGCTCGCGCACGTTGCCCGGCCACGTATAGCTGCACATCGCCGCGAGGGCGGCGTCATCGAGGCCGATCACCGGGACCTTGCGCGGAAATTTCTCATTGAAAAAATCGATGAAGTGCTCGACAAGCGGTTTGATGTCCTCGAGACGCTCGCGCAGTGGCGGCATCTTCAGCACCGCGGCCTGTAACCGATAGTACAAATCGTTGCGCAGGAGGCCGCGCTGGACGGCTTCTTCGGGATTCCGGTTAGTTGACGCAATTGTACGCGTGTCAACCTGGACCTCCGAGGTGGCGCCGACCGGTCGCACCTTGCGCTCCTGCAATGCGCGCAGCAGCTTGCTCTGCGTCTCCGCCGACATCTCGGTGATTTCGTCGAGGAACAGCGTGCCGCCCTCCGCCGCGCGAAACAGCCCGAGGTATTCCATATTGGCGCCGCTGAAGGCCCCCCGTTTGTAGCCGAACAACTCGCTCTCGATCAGGTCGCGGGGCAGGGCGGCGCAGTTGAGTGCGACGAACGGCGCATTCGGATTGGGGCCGGATTCATGAATCGCGCGGGCGACCAGCTCCTTGCCGGTGCCGCTCTCGCCGACGATCAGCACGGTGCCGCGCGTTTGACCCGCGGCCTGGATGCGCCGGTACAGCTCGCGCATCGAGGGCGAGCTGCCGACGATGCCGTGGAAGCGTTCGCGCTTTTCCGGCGCCACCTTGGAGGCCTCGCGCTCCATCGCATGCAGCCGCGCACCCGCCATCGCAGATTGCGATCGCACATAGGAATCCGCGATCAGCATGATGCGGATGTGGCTGAGGCGATCGAAGGTGGTATAGACCCAGGTCGGATCTTTCAGCCCCTCCGGAAACACCGACTGCGCCGCTTCCTCGAACAGGTGCAACGACGCGATGATCTCTTGCAACGTGACGTGATGCTCCGCGAGAATCTCGCCGAGGCGATGCAGGTCCGCCGCGTAAGCATCCATGTCGCCGCGCAGCAGGTCGCTTTTGTTGCGCTCCAGCGCTTCTTCGAAGATGGCGCGGAATTCCGGCTCCGAGAGGGTGCGCGAGTCGCCGAAGTGCAGCAGGTAAAGGTGATGCCAGCGATCGACCACCTCGACGCGACGTTCCTTGATGGCCGCGAGCACTGGGCGCAGCTCCTCGAGGTCTTCCTCCCATAGTAAATGGAAGTAGCGCGGCTGCCCGCGGCGCAGCATCGAGGGATCGGTATTCGGTCTGGAGGGTTCGATTCCGTGCTTCATCGGAGAGTATCAAACGGTTCGCGGACGGTGCGCGACGGTTACAACTACACGATTATAATCGTGCCAATCCGACCAAAACCAGTACAATCTGTCGATTGGAAACCAACGCGACGGCAAGATTCCGGACCATCAGCTGCGCGAAAAACGAAAGCGCCGGCCTCGAAAAGACCGGCGCTTCGAACCCAGTTACTCATGGAAGCATTTTATGCCACTTGGATTCGCTCAATGACGTGCGCCAAGCTCCGCACCCTATCTGCATAGAGCGTTTGGCCACTTGTGTCCGGTCGACGATGCGCGGCAGACACGAACGCGCGCGCCCGCTGAGGTGCGAATGGCGAGGTGTTACTTGTCCGGACCGACCTTTTTAAGCAATGCAACGAAGCGCGGATCGCTTCGGAGTGGGTCGAAAATCTTGTCCAGCTTCAGCCACGTCATCATCCACGAGCGCGCGTCGTATGCCTTCTCGAGCTCGGCGAGCGCCCGCGGCGTATCGCCAAGGCCGATGTAGACCACCGCGGTCGCGAAGGGTGAGACGAATCGATGTGATGACATCTGGCCGAGGTCCGTGAGCATAGCCTGCGCCTGTGCGCGGTCACCCGATACCGCGTAGGCATATCCAAGAAAGCCGGTCACAAATGGTGGAGCATCCATCGAGCGCGCTTTTTCCAGCTCCGCGATCGCATTTTGAGGCTTGCCCTCCTCAATATCGATCCATCCCAAAGTGAATTGAGCAAGATAGAAGCTCGGATCCAATTCCAGGGCCTTACGAATCTTCTCTCTGGCTTCGTCGTACTTGCCCTGAAACATCAACGGCCACGCCAGGTCATTCAGAATGCCCGCCGACAGCGGATCCATTTCGTTGGCGCGTTTGAACTCGGCCACGCTCTCCTCGAACCGTCCTGCGAATGCGAGCAGGTATCCGTACTGATGATGGGCCTCGTAGTAGTTGGGATTCAGCTCGATCGCCCGCCGATACTCCCGCTCACCTGCCACCCAATCGTAGTCGTATTGCCACACTATAAAGCCAAGTGAAGTGTGGGCCTCAGCCGAGGAATCGTCCAGTTGCAGCGCTTTCTCGGCCGCAGCCCTCGACTTCGGCATTACTTCATTGGCCGGAAAGTACCAGTCTTCGCTGTACCCGTACGCGTCGGCGAGCCCGGTGTAAGCCGACACGAAGTTCGGATCAATGCTGATCGCCTGCTGGAACTGCGCGATCGCCTTTTTCACCCGTTCCTCGCTGTAGTTATCGAGGAAGTAGCGACCCTTCAGATACGCCTCGTGCGCCTCGGGGTTGACCGGGCGGGAATTAGCAAAGCGTGCCTGCTCATTGGGTGTCAATTCGACCTTGATCTCGTCCGCGATTGCGAGCGCGACTTCATCCTGCATCGCAAATACGTCGCGCGAATCGCGCTCGTAAGTCTTCGCCCACAGATGCTGGTCGTCCGGCGCGTAGATCAACTGCGCGGTGATACGCACCCTATCGCCAACACGCATGACCGAGCCTTCTACCACCGCATCGACGTTTAATTCTTTGGCGATTTCAGGCAGTGGTTTACGATGCTCGCCTTTGAACTGCATCACCGAAGTTCGGGAGATGACGCGGAGCGCGCTGATCGTCGCGAGGTCAGTGGTCAGCTCATCGGTCATACCGTCGGCGAAGTACTCCTGCGCCGGATCACCGGAGAAGTTGTCCAGCGGCAAAACTGCAATCGAGCGGATAACGCGCGGCTGAACTGCAGACTGTGCTGTCACGGGCGCATTGGACGATTTCCATCGCGCCACCGCATATCCAAGCGCCAGGAAGAGACCGAGGCTTCCCGCCAACAGCCAAGGCCGCACGCGAACCCACGCGATGAATTCCGCGGCCAATGGCCCTGCGCCCATTTCATCGGCTAGCGCGTCGCCGCTCGACAGCAGGTACACGCCGACTGGATAGCTGACGTTCCTGAGCCGCTTCTGTCCAAGATTCCTCGCTGCCATGCCTGGCTGATTGCGAATCGCGTGGTAAACATGTTCCGAAACGCAGATGCTCCCCGGCGGCGCAAGCGCATGAATCCGCGATGCGATGTTGATTCCATCGCCCCACGCATTATCGTTGCTGAAAATTACGTCGCCGAGGTGGATCCCGATCCGCAAGCGCAGCTCCGATGATCCTTTGGTCGCTGCCTGGACGTCGCGGGCGCAGTTGACCGCATCCACCGCGCTATGAAAACTCGACAAGGTCCCATCGCCAATTTCGCCCAGTATCCGGCCGTTGAACTGTGGAACCAGCTTTCGCAACAGCGCGCGATGTTCGGCCAGCGCGTGTATCGCACGTTGCTCATCCTTACCCATGACCAGCGTGTAGCCCGCAATATCGCTGAACATGATCGCGGCCAATTCCGCGAGTCGGATTTGGGTTGAGCGGCTCGGACAATTTACGGCCCCGCAATTATTGAACGCGAACGTATCACACCCGCAAAAGCGCCGCGCCATCCCGTGAATTCGACTAATTTAACCGCCGTCCGCGGTGGGCGGCGAGGCGATGTCGATACATCGGACCGACTCATCCCCTATTGGCGCGAACATGATCCAATGTGCGACACTCCGAGGATATCTTACTTCGGAGTTCAGAAACGCTTATGACGACGAGCGCGAACGATCGTCAATCATCTTTCGTCAGGCTCGCTGCAACCCATGCGGAGGACTTCAAGACCCGCGTCGCTCAGCATGATCGCGAAAACAGCTTCGCGTTTGAGAATATCCAGGCTCTAAAGGCTTCCGGCTATGTCAACATGACACTGCCGGCCGAGTTCGGCGGCGGCGCCGCCAACTTGACGGATTTCCTGATGGCTCAAGAGCGGCTAGCGCAGGGCGACGGACCAACCGCGGTTGCGATCAACATGCACATCTTCAATGTGGCGGTGCGTTCGGACCTCTGGCGCTTAGGCGATGAGCGACAACGGCCGTTCCTTGAAGCCAGCGCCCGAGATTCTCTCATTTTATGTTCCGGTACGAGCGACCCCAGGATGAATACGGTAGTTGGCTTCGCGGGACTCAACGACACCACGCGTCGCGCCGAGAAGGTTAATGGCGGATACCTGGTCAATGGCCGCGCCGGCTTCGGAACTCTTTGTGTATGCGCCGATTTCTTCGAACAGACCGCGCACTACGATGACCCCGTGAAAGGGCCGCAATGCGTGTTTTTCACTGTTCCAGCGAAAACCCCCGGTATCAAGATTCAGAATAACTGGGACACCATGAGCATTCGGTCCTCCTCCAGCCACGACACGGTATGGGAGAACGTCTTCGTGCCCGACGAGAACGTGACCCTGCGCCCGGCGCGTACCTGGGAGACCTACAACAACGTGTTCTGCTCATGGTTTATGACCTCGGTGTCCGCCTGCTATCTCGGAATCGCGCAGGCAGCCCATGATCATGCGATAAGCTGGGCGCGTGAACGCACGCAGCTTCCATTTGACCGTCCCGTGAGCCACTACCCGGGAAACCAATTTCTCGCCGCTGAAATGGAAGTCGCACTGAGGGCGGCGTGGGCGATGTTGCTTCAGACCGCGGCAGCGCTGAGTGAACCATCCCAGCGAGCGAATCCGCCCCTGATGGACGTGCTGGCATGCCAGCATTTTGTGACCGAAACCGCAGTCAGCGTGGTGGACAAGGCGATGCGCATAATGGGAGGAGCAGCGCTCTCACGCTCCGGTCCGCTGGAACAGATGTATCGCGACGTCCGCGCGGGCATCATTCACCCGCTCACCGGCTATGACACTCTCGGCATAATGGGGAAGCTGGCGTTCGGCCTCGCGCCGGACACCATGCCACGGTGGGTATAGAGAGACAGACCAATCCGCTTTCAGGCTACCTGGATTCGCTCAATGACGTGCGCCAGGCGCGAACGTTCCGGACGGCCGCCCAGGCCCGCATAGTCGAGGCGCTCGAAGTATTCGCGCATCATCAGCTTGATCAGCTTCGAAACCGCGACCCGTCCCGCCTTGACCCGATCCTTCTCCAAGCCCCCGCCCGAGATGATGATCAGCGGCTCGAGGAATTCCGCGCTGCCGATGATCCCGAGCATCACATGCTCGCTCTCGTCGAGGTACTCGTGCAACGCCACGCGCTGCCCCGGCTGATGCTCGAGGTGGTAGCGCAGGCATCCGGTGCCGTAGGAAGCCCAGCGCGCGCTGTCCTGCATCGCCTTGCGCATGATCGCGCGATCGGTGACGCTGGGCGCGAAGGCCGCGACATGACGAAAGATCGCGAGCAGCATCCCCTGCAAGGCGAGATTGATCGAGAGCGAGCCTTGCGGATAGGTCTCGGCCCACAGCCATTCCTTGAGGCCCTGCTCGGCATTGACGCTGGCACGTTTCATCCCGGCGCCGCCGTAAAGGGTGCGCTTGCGAAAGACTTCCAGCAGCCGCGATGCATCGAGCATCTGCGCGCACATGAAGCTTTTCTGTTCGATGAAATCCTGATTGATCAGCGCGACCCATCGTGAAGGAAAATCGAGGCTGACCAGCTCGCACTCCTGGAGGAAGGTGTAGAGCTGCGCGCACGCGACTTCGAGGGTCTCGCCCAGCGGCTTTTCGCCGAGCGCGATCCACGGAATATCGGTGGCGGGCGCCCATCGGCGCGCCTTGGCTTCTTCGTAAAGCTCGGAGACGTTGTCGGACCACACCTCGGATTTACGATTGACCACGTAGCCCATGTCGGGCAGCTTGCCCGACTTGTCGCTGCCGCGCGCGACCATCGATTGGCTGGTGCGCAGATGCTCGGGCAGGTCGGTATACCCATAGGTGCCGTGGTTGAGGTCGTCGTAGGTGAGCCCGCGCTGCGGATCGCTGGCGTGACCTTTGAATTTTTCGGTATTGGCGTTGTACCAATGCAAACCGAGATTCCCGGCCATCACCTCGTTCATCGCTTCGAGGATTTGCTTGTCCTCGGTGTAATCCTTATCGGCGTAGAAAGCCATTTATATGGTAATCCCGTGCGCTTCGGCGTCGGCTTTGCTCTCCAGGAACATTGCGTAGAGCTTGGAGCGCTTGGGATCCTTGCGCTCGGGCATGCCGCATTTTTCCAGCCGCTCGAAGTGTTCGTGCATCTGCTTGAGGTTGAACTGCGTGGTGACCTTGATGCCTTCGTCGATATTCTCTTTCTTCAATCCACCGCCGGCCAGAATGATGAAGCTCTCGGTGACCTCGGTCGCCGCCGCGCCGGCGAAGGAAATGTTTTCGGCCTCATCCAGATGCGCATGGAGCACTTCGCGTTTCTCGGGGAAGTTTTCCAGCACGTATTTGAAGTGCTGCATGCCGTAGCCGACGTGCCGCGCTTCATCCTGCATCACGAGACGGAAGATTTTCTTGTCGACATCGGTTGGGGAGAGATATTCGCTGAAGCGGAACATCGTGAGCACATTGCCCTCGGCGACGAGATGCAGCGCGACCGACATTTCGCTGAATGAATCGGCATCGCGCAGATGCTTAAGCGCCATCTCGTTCATCGGGCTGGCCGCCATCAGGCCGTAGCCGGTGGTGAGCGCGCGCTTGCGGAAAACCTCCGCATGACGGGCCTCGTCCATCGCCTGTGACGCGATGAAAGCCTTGACCTCGATAAAATCGGGATTGAGTCGCGGCAGCCACATCGCCGGCGTGTCGGTGGCGATCATTTCGACTTCGGTGAGGAAGGTCATCAGCTGCGAGAGCGCCTTGCCGGTCGCCTCGGGCATCTCGACGCCTTCGAGGCGGTCCCAGGGGATATCGGTGGTCGCGTTCCATTGCCGCGAGACCGCTTCCTCGTAATAACTTTCGGTATTGAAAGCCCACAACTCGCTCTTACGCGAGACCCACGGTTGTGCGTCGGGCACGCCCTCGGGAATCTCGGCGCCACGCGGCGCGTAAGAGCGATTCTCGCGCACTTTCTCCGGCACGCCGGTGAAGCCGTAAGTGCCAACATCGAGGTCGCGATAGGTCAGCCCGCGCCGCGCGTTTTGCGGACGTGTCGCGACCTTCTCGGTATTGGCGTTCATCCACGACAGGTCCATCTCGCCGGTCCGCATCGTGTAGAGCCATTTGTCGACAAAGCTTTTGTCTTCGAGGTAATCGTGGGTCGCCAGATACGCCATTTGCCGCGCCTCCGCGTGCTAGTTGAAGCTGACTTCGAGCTTGCTGGACAGGTCGAAAAATTCCTGGATGGATTCCATGAAACGATACAGTTTGTCGTGCCCGTCCGGGTCGTCGTACTTGATTTTGAGTTGCTCGCCGAAATGCGCGAGGGTGTTGATATCGTGATGCGTGTCGGCCTGGCCATTACGCTTGATGTTCTCGATCATCTCGCGCCACACCCGGCTGTCTCCTTCGATTGAAAAATCAACCTTCTTCAAATCGATGGCGGGGACTTCGCTGACCTTCTTGAGCTCGAAGACCTCGAACTCGAGAACGTAGTTATGCGCCTTGCCATTGTTGCCGACGCTGACGGCGAAGGTGGTATCGATGAAGCCGAGGCGCGAGAAATGTTCCTGCGCCGCGACCATCTGCCCCTTGAGGGCTTCGAAGTAATCGGTAGAAGGAAAACTTACAGCCATTGTCTAATATCTATCCTGCGATTTGTGAAAGCGGTTGGGCAAGCTCCCCCCACCCGAACCTCACACATGTTAGGATTGAACGAACGTTCATTGCAAGCCGGAGCGGTAGGTTCGTTTCGGAAAACGCATCAATATATATTCTGGCTGCTTCGCTGATTCCTATTCCAGCAAGGTCGCCACGGGGAGCTGAAAAAACATGGATCGGATTGATGGGAAAATCGCGTTCATTACCGGAGGCGCGCGCGGAATTGGGCTCGGTATTGCGCGAGCGTTCGCGCGGACCGGCGTCAAGCTGGCGTTGGTGGATATCGATCAAGCCGCACTTGCCGCGGCGAAAGCCGAACTCGCGAAAACCACCGCGGTCGAGACCTTCATCCTCGATGTGCGCGATCGCGTGGCCTATGCGCGGGTGGCGGACGAGACCGAATCTCGACTCGGCCCGGTGTCGATTCTCTGCAACAATGCCGGCGTCGCGGGAGCACAGAACGTCACGCGCCTGACCTACGAATATTGGGACTGGGTGCTTGGGATCAATTTGAATGGCGTGATCAACGGCATCCAAACCTTCCTTCCGCGAATGCTGAAGCGCAGCGATGGCGGACATATCGTCAACACCGCGTCAGGCGCGGGACTGGCCGCGACCACCGCCGGCATTCTGTATACCACCTCGAAATTTGCGGTGGTCGGTCTCTCGGAATCGCTGCGTCTGGAGCTGGCGCCCTTGGGAATCGGAGTCAGCGTGTTGTGCCCCGGTCCGGTCAACACGAAAATCATTTCCAACAGCCGCGAGACACAGCCGGACTCGCTCAGCGCCGAGGAAGCCAAACGGTTGGAAGCCGTCCTCGCGCAAGCCAATGCATTTCTTGCCGCCGGCGCCGATCCAAACGACGTCGGTGAAATGGTGCTGGCTGCGATCAAGGCGAATCGGCTTTATATCCATACCGATCGCCTGGTGGCGGGACTGATTGAGTCGCGGACCAAGGCCTTAATGGATGCGCTACCGCCCGTGAAGTAGCGTTTCAGGAGCCGGCGTTCTCGCACCGTCGAGGCCGCCACGGGCAGGATTCCCTCAACATCCGATCGCCGTGAGATCGGTCCAAAGTTGACTCAGAGCAACAGTGACCGAAGCGTGCCTGAGCGCGATCAATCGGGCATCTTTGCGAAGGGCCTCAGCGAGCACCAGCAGTCGTGGATGCTGGCTTTGGTACATCGCGACCACACTTCCACTCGGCTTATGCTCCAGAAACCAAAGCAGGGGAAGCAATTCACAGAAGACGGAAACGGCGCCGCCCAGTGGTCCGCGCCGGACCGGCCACCGGCTGGCGATGAATTCATTGAGTTCCGTAAGCCTGGAGATGTCGTGCCAGAGCCGGTCGCTTGCTGCAAAAGCCACGTTCCCCACGTTGCTCATGATGATGGCCATGGAACAGAGCGGGCAGGGTTCGAGTGTGGTCCACAGCGTGTGGCGTCGATAGTCGCCCGGCCCCAAGTGCCCCAGGACATCAAGCTCGGCGTGGGCGATGGGTGTCGCGCGCAGCCTGCCCGGCGGCGCCTCCGTGTCTGATCCACGATTTCGTCCAACCGTCACCACACGTCCGCGAGGATCAGTCAGAACCGCGCCAATTCCTACGTTGCCGCCGAGGTAGGCCTCCCACGCGAGGGTGACTGCCGTCCGCCACGGCTCTTGCAGCGATAACCAGTAGTCGTCTGCGGTCACGATCACCGGGTCGATCGGCGCCACGCGATAATCTCGGCGGCCGCCGAGGCCGCGGCCAGACCCTCGTTGAACTCGTCCTTGCCTGCACGCTCGACCGCGTGACGGAGCTCGAGCACGGGCAGAATCTCGACGATGATCGGAATGTCGATTTCGCGGCCAAGCCGCGCGAGACTGGCGAACACCTCCGGGGTGATCATTTTAAAATGGAAGGTCTCGCCTTTCAGGATCACGCCCAGGCAGATGATTGCATCGAAGCGTTGGCCGAGCTTACAGACGAGATGATGCACGGCGAATGGCAGCTCGAACGCGCCGGGCAGCGTATGCTCGGACACCGCTGAGCAGCCTGCCTTCGCCGGCGCGGTTCGGCAGGCCTCCGCAAGCGATTCGACGACCTCCGGATACCAGCGCGACTTGAGGATCGCGATCTTCGCGCCCTCAATCCGGGGAATGTTGGTCTCGTCGATGCCCTGCTGCATGACCTGCGCCTCGCGTTCACCAATCTTCGCGTCAGCGCCGCGGTGCGCGGCTAGTTGGCGCTGGCCTGCTTCTGGCCCGAGGACAACTCCTCGTCGATGGTGGTCTGAAACTTGTCGAACGGCTGCGCGCCGGTGAGCGGACGCCCGTTGATGAAGAATGCCGGGGTGCCATCGATGCCGAGATCCTTCCCTTGGGTCAGGTCGGCTTCGATGGCGGCCTTGTACTTGCCCTTGTCGAGGCAATCATCAAACTTCGCCGTATCGAGGCCCAGCTTTTTCGCATCCGCCTTCAAGTCGGCAGGCGTGAGCTTGGATTGATCGGCGAACATCGCGTCATGAAACTGCCAGAATTTGCCCTGCTCGCCGGCGCAGCGCCCGGCCGATGCGGCATCGATCGCGTGATCGTGAATCCCGAGCGGAAAATCCAGGTAGATCAGCCGGACCTTGTCGCCGTATTTCTCGCGCACCTGCTTGAGAGTGGGTTCCGCACGACCGCAGAAGGGACATTGGAAATCCGAGAACTCGACGATAGTCACCGGCGCATCCTTGCTTCCGATCTCGGGATGACCGGCGGTCTTCACCTGGATACGCGGCGCGGTCAACATCACGGTGACCGGATGATCCTTGCGCAGTTGATCGATCAGGGCGGCGCGCTCCTGCTCGTACCGCTGCGCCTCGAGCGCCTGGGTCAGGCGATCCTTAATCTCGTCATACTTGGGGTAGCGCTGCTGGATTTCCTTGTGCTGATCGTAAAACAGCTTCGCATCGGTCTCGGTCACCGGCTTACCCGCCAGATGCTTTTTGAGATAGGCCTCGGGCGTCAGGTTTTCCTTTTTCGCGGCCTGTTCGAGAACGTAGTCATCGGCCATCGATTTGATGGCCTGGACCTTCAGCTCATAGACCTGGCTTTCCATCGCGGCCAGTTGAGGCTTGATCTTTGCGTCGAGCTCCTTCTCGGTAATCTTGTGATTGCCGACGGTGGCCACCACCTGACCGGAATCAGCCGCGATCGAAACCGACGCCATCAAAGTGAGGGCGAAGGCACAAAAAAACGCGCCGGAAAGGAAGCTCCGGCGCACCCCGGTGCGCGCTACATGATGCATATTCGTCTTATTTTATACAGTGTCCGATACAGAAGATACTCGCTTCTTGCGCCGTCGAATCGGCGTCCGATTTTGCAAAACCGGCGTTGATACGTTCCTCATCAGGAAAATCTGGCAGCGCCGAAAATCACTCAGATGCTCTCAGGGTAGCCGAATAGCACGGCGCAAATTTTCCGATGATTATATCTATGACGTGCATATATATGCCCATGTTAACATTTAAGCAATTATGACAACTTTAAGCTTGACGTAGATTCATTAAAGCGTAGATTCGCAATAGCTCCACTGATTGCCCGAAACAGATTTTCAAATTGTAGATGGACATTTTAGGTCCTCCCCGAGCCCACTTGACGACCGCTCGCGAACCTAAATCTTTGCGAGCGGGACGAAACCATGGCAAAAAAAATTCTGACTGTCTCCGAACTGGCCGAGCATCTTAACGTCCACCGGATCACAATTTATCGTTTGTTGAAAAGCGGCAGCCTGCCCGGATTCAAAATCGGGCGCGTATGGCGCTTCGATCTTGATGAGATCGGTCGTTGGATGGCCGACGGCAAATCCACCCAAGCCATGCGCGCCGCCACCGATGGTGACGGCGACGGCCACTTGGATGGCCACGGGGACGCAAAGACCGACGGCCACCTCGATGGGCACGGGGACGCAAAGACCGACGGCCACATAAAAAGATCGCCTTCGACCGTCGCGAGAAAACCTTCCGCTGCATCGGAGCAGGGAAGGGCTCCCCAGCCGAAACGCTGATCGCTAATTCCCCTCCGCTACTTGACAGCCGCAGCCCGAAAAATGACCCTCGTATTCGCGCGATCGCGCTAATATGGTCGCGCAACGCGAGAGTGGCGGAACGGCAGACGCGCCGGACTTAGGATCCGGTGCCGCAAGGCGTGGGGGTTCAAGTCCCCCCTCTCGCACCATCGAAGACTTTTCGAGTGGGAAGACTTTTCGAGAGGGATTTTTTGAAGGGGGAACAGTTAGATGGAGCAATCAAATTCGCGTGTCCGGGTTGGATGGAGATGGATTTCAGCCTTGGCGATTATTCTTGCGATGAGCCTGTGCCGGAACGCCGGCGCGCTCTCTAGGTAGCCTTTAAGGGCCAGACTTTCTAAATCCTGTGGATCGAACGTAATTGCCAGATGGATTCGCTCATCGCCAAGAGAATCCTGATTACCGGCGGCGCCGGTTTCCTCGGCAGCAATGTCGTGGCGGATCTCAAGCGGATCGGCTGCAGAAATCTTTTCGTCTTTCGCTCCAGCGAATATGACCTCCGCAACCCCGCCGAGGCCGCGCGCTTGTTCCGTGACAGTCGTCCTGAAGTCGTGATTCATCTAGCGGCGGTGGTCGGCGGCATCGGTGCCAATCGCGCCAATCCGGGCAGATTTTTCTACGACAACCTGATGATGAGCGTCGAGGTGATCGAGCAGGCGCGGCTCCATCAGGTGGAAAAGGTGGTCGCGATCGGCACCGTCTGCGCCTATCCGAAATTCACCCCGGTCCCGTTTCGCGAGGAGGATCTCTGGAACGGTTATCCGGAGGAGACCAACGCGCCCTACGGAATCGCGAAGAAAGCGATGCTGGTGCAGACGCAGGCTTACCGGCAGCAGTACGGCCTCAACTCGATCAACCTGCTGCTGGTGAATCTTTATGGCCCAGGCGATTCTTTCGATCCGGAAAAATCGCATGTCATTCCCGCCTTGATTAAGCAGTGCTTCGACGCCATCCACACCGGCGCCGATCACATCAACCTGTGGGGCACCGGCACCCCCAGCCGCGAGTTTCTATATGTGGAAGACTGCGCGCGCGCGATCGTGATGGCAACCCAGCATTACAACAAGCCCGAACCCATCAATATCGGCGCGGGGCGCGAAATCAGTATCCGGGCGCTGGCCGAGTTGATTAGGGAACTCACCGGCTTTCGCGGCGATCTGCGATGGGACCCGAGCAAACCCGACGGGCAGCCTCGCCGATGCCTGGATGTCTCAAAGGCAGAGCGCGAATTTGGCTTCCGCGCGCAGACCGACTTTCGCACCGGCCTCATCAAGACCATCGAGTGGTATCGGGAGCATTGTGCCAGGCTCTAGTGCAGCCTCAGCGCGATGGTGGATTATCGATCGGCCAGGGCTGCCGCCTTACGCAGCATATTGGCGGTGGGAATGTTGGTTTTGGCGAAGGATTTCTCGCAATCCGCAGTTGACGGACCGCGCATGCTCCCTTCCATGTAAGCCAGACCGGGGCAGCGGCTGCATCCGCTGACATGCGCGCAGCTCGAGCAAACCGGAAGGTCGCGGGACCTGATCGAGCGAACCTCTTCGAGCTGGGGCGAATGTTTCCAGATGTCGATGAACTTCTGCTGCCGGACGTTGCCGCTGGGCAACGGAAATTGCACGCATGGATAGACGTCGCCATAAGGCGACACGTACAACGCGCTATGCGCGGCGCTGCACGGGATGCCGTCCATCGCATCCTCGTCGGCGCCGGGGGCGACCGCGATGAATTGGTCCTCGCCGCCGGTGATGGTTTTGTCGTTCATGATTTCGCGCAGCGCATCGCGGTCGATATTGAGACGCAGCAACGAGCGGTCACCATTGATGTGCGGGGTGATGGTCGGATCTACGGTAAACGTAGCGCCGAGCTCCGCGGCCAGCTTTTGCACGCCCGGATAATCGAAGCGGGTCTGTTTCATGACGACGTTGGCGATAATGACCTTCAGCCCGCGCGAGACCATAAAGCGGATCGCGTCGAGCGAACGAGCCAGCGAGCCCTTCACCTTAGTGATCGCGTCGTGAACCTCGGGTCGATGCGAGTAGATGCTGACCTGAACCGACTCCACTCCCAGTTCGCGAATCAACGCGGCTTCTTTTTCCCCAATCAGGATGGCGTTGGTCTTGAGCTTGACGTTGAACATCAACTCGCGCGCGCGGCGGATGATATCGAAGAGGTCCTTGCGCAGCAGCGGCTCGCCGCCGCTGATGGTCAGGAAGAAAACCCCCGCGGCCGCCATCTGGTTCATCAGGTCTTCGATCTCGGCGTAGGTCAGCTCGCCGAGGTCGTCGTGATCGAGGTAGCAATGGACGCAGCGTTCGTTGCAGCGCCAGGTGACATCCAGATGAACCCCGAGGGGGATTCCGAGCTGGATCGCCTTGGAATTGAGGTCTTCGAGGATCGTGCTCATGCGCTATCCCTGTCCAATGGGCCCAATCGGATGGTCCGCCAGCATCAGGATACCTGCCAGCGCGAGTTCCTCGACCAGCGCCAGCGCGTCCTGATACGCGGTCTCGGGGTCGACCTCGAACTCCGCGACGACTTTGCGCAGTACGATTTCCCGCAGCGGAGTGGCGCCATCGGCGGCGCTCCAAATCGCGCTCGCGGTGGCGTTGAGGCTGAACACGCGCGAATCCTTGACCGACATGACCACCATCTCGTCGGCCAGCATGCGCGCCGCGATGTCGCGGCTCGGTTTGATGTACTTTTCGCTCATCGAATCAGGTCCCACACCTCGGGCTCCGGGCGAAAGGTCAGCTCATAGACCGGCACTCGCGAAACGAATTCGCAGATCGTACGAAACAGGCCCTCGACGAGTCCGCTGTCGTCGGCAAAAAAGAGCACGTTACGGAGCAATCGTCGCGCCGCGTCTGCCGCGCCGATCCGGTCCGCATGATTGTGCCGCCCTTGCTCCAACAAGTACAACCCCGCGATGGGCGCGGAAATGTTCTCCCCGGCTCGGCCGAGGTCGCCTGCGAAGGGTGTACCGAAGGCCACATACTCGTCGCCGTGGCGGCATACGTATGAGATCTCGTCGGTCAGCAGCGTGACGTCGGGCGGCGCCAGACGCGAAATCGTGGTCTTGCCCGCGCCCGATACTCCCGAGAACAAGAATGCTTTCCCGTTGCGGACGGCGCTCGCCGAATGCACCAGGAATCCTCCGTTCTGCGCCAGCACCAGGCTGTGCACGATGCGCATAACCGAGTCGATCGCGTAGGGATAGGCGGCCTGGCGCACGCATCCCAGCATGCTGGCGGGATCCCATTGCGCGCGAAAATCGCCGCGATTGATCCTCCAATGACCATCGGCGTAGCGGACTTCGAGCTCCTCGTCGGCGCGGCCTCCGGTCGATGGCACAATCTCGACATCGAGACGGATACCATTGTCGGTGGGCTCGGTCACAAATCCCGCGTAGCGCGCCTCCAACATCCTGACGAAGTCGCGATTGGCGGATTGAATGTTGATCGGCAGGCCGCCGATGACCACCGAGGTCACATGGTCGCCAGCCGCGATCATGCGCGGCATTGAGTGGCCGAAGCGGTCCCTGACCGTCGGCGGATGGCGTGAATCTTCAGGGCTGCTCGTCGCATCAAATCCGAGTGACGGATGCCAAACGAGAGCAGTCTGCGGGCTGGCGAGGAAGCAATCGGCACTTCGCGGCCACCTCGGCTAATCGATACTACCGTACCGACAATTTCCGAGGCTGCGAAGGGTGGATCGCAATTGGTATGAGCATCGCCGCGAGTGAGCAGTCGCGGGTCGGTTTGGTGCTCAAGTTTGCTGACTACGCGATGCGCGCACAGCCGGCCATCGCGGAGAAGAAGTACGATCTTGCCTTTGATGAGTGATGTTTGGTCTGAGGGACTGACCATCAGGACGTCTCGCGGCCAGATGGCGGGAAGCATGCTGGTCCCGGTGACCCGGATGCGCGTGTTATGACCCGCCTGCAGGGACGCAGCAATCAGTTCGCATACGGCCCGATCGCGCAAAGGCGCGTGGTTCGCAACTGCGCTCCCGCGGGTCAGGAGTTCTTGCGGTTGTGGGCGCACGAGGACTGGGTGGTTTGTACTTTGCCGCACGATAGCGCCATGGTCTCGAAGATTTTTTCCTGCCGGAACGAGGGCTTCGCGTAGGGTTTCCTCACAGTTTCTGGCTGGCGGTGTTCGTCCTTGTGACTCGCGTTATTCATAATTGCTCACGTTCCTGGCTGCAAGTTGAGTGCACGTCGGCCTTGGCCCCAGCACGACTTCCAGCCTCATTATGGAGCCGCCTGCGATGCCTGCGTTGCCTGAGTCGTGGCTCCAGCATTAGCCCATTCGCAAAGCGTGCTGGTCGGTAAGCCGACAATGCTGAGAGTCTGGGCTGTTATGGTCGTAGTCGGGGCCGTCGACAGAGTAGCCGTCATCCCGCTCTGGACGGAAGCGATGGTAACCCCGCCGCCAATAATGGGTGTCCCGGAAGTCTGAGTGTTGTCCGATATTTGCGACCCCACGTCCGCAGCGGTGAAGGTTCCTGTCGTAAGGGTCACATGTTCGGCGGTGGTTTTCAGGTTTCCGACGACGGTGCGGCCACCAGTCGGGCCGCCCGCGGTATTGCCATTTAATCCCATGTAGTAAATCTGGGAAGCGCCGGTGGCCGTACCGGAGTTGTCGATTACAAACGCGCCCGTCGGGAAACAGCCATTCAAACCATCCCCTTCGTAACCAACATTTAGAACGTTCACGGAGCCACCGAGTGTGAGGGTTGCCGGATTGGATATATTAAAGGAAAAAACGCAGCCGTTTCCACTATGAGGCGAACACGTGGTAGCGGTGGTGGTACCACTAACAACAATCGAATCTTCGGCATGGTCGACACTGAAAAAAAGATAGTCCTTGCCGGCGGTGGTCTGCGTTGTGCTGGCGGTGCATGCGCTCGTACCGTTATTGCAGAACTCGGTTAGGGGAGAATACCACGCATAATGTGAGTCGTTGAGACCTGTAACGACTGGGGTGGAGGTCGCTCCCAGGGCATTGGCAGTGATTGGTATACGATACAGAGTTGCACCGCCGATCACGCCTGTGTTCCCTGCCACCCAAAGAGTCCCTGTATGGACCGACGATGAGTAGTACACGTTGTCGAAGGTACCGTCGTAAAGGTAAAAGCCGGTGCCGCCTGTCGCCACCGTTGTGCCGGCAGTGGCGCCGTTACCATGGGTTCCCGCAGCGAAACCGGGAGTGAATTGAAACACGGCGTTATCCCCGCCGCTATTTGTGGTGACAAAGACGTAAACGCGCTCCGCACTGGAATCGATCAGCGGAGCGTCGATAATAACATCCCCGAGGTCGGCAGAGGCGGTTGCAGTCCCTGAGGTTGTCACCTCGTAAAGGAACGCACCCGTGTTGCCTACAAAGACGTGCCCGGAGGCGGGGTCGTATACCGGCGAGGTGGTCTTGAAACTGGCGTTCAGCGTAACGGGCCACCCGGTCGTCGTCTCCGCTGGCGTCCCTGCAAAGATCCCCGTGAACTTGTGGAGCTTGCCGCCGTCGTCACCCACGTAAAGTGCATCATCGCTCGCGAAATCATAAAAGGGCGCGGAATAGGTGTCATTGGGTGAACCATTGAGTGTGAAGCTGGTCATGCAAGGCGCCACGCAAGCTCGGTAGGCGGCAGGTGTATTCGCGGTCAGCGTCACGGGGCCGCTCACGGTCGCAGGATTGAAGCTGATGGTTTCAGTCGCGCTATTCGTCGCGGCGGTGGTCAGGGTGAGGGTGGTGGTGGTGCAGGTGGCAACTTTATCGCCGCTCGGAATTCCCGTCCCGTAAATGGCGGAGCCCACAATCGCCGGGGTGCACGTCCCGCTGGGCACCGTGACACTTGTGGTGCCATGGGTGGTGCCTTGGAACTGGTTGTTATAAGCAAGGGGCTGAGCGGTTGCATTTGTCGCGTTTGCGGCGGTAGTCAACGTAATGGTGGTTGAGCAGCTGGCAATGGTATCGCCCGCCGGAATTCCCGGCCCAGAGATCGGTTCGCCGGGTAACACCAAGCTGCACGATCCGGTGCTGAATGTGACAGTCTTGCTGGTGTTGACGGTAGTGCCAGTGAAAGCGCCGCCGGTCGCACTTCCCTTCAGAACGACCAGGCTTGCCGTGGTACCGGTGACCTGGATGAACGCTGACTGCACCCCGTCGGTATACATGATTGGAGAATTGGTAATCATGCCGCCGCTAGTGTTATAGGCCCAATACACCGACGGAACCGCGCCCCCGCATCCACTGTATAGGTTAGAGTAGGCAATGATATTTGCGGCAGTTGTCGTGCCCAGCACACCCGTCGGGTAGATAACAAAATCGCCGGTGCAACTGGCGGTGGTGAGGCTGGCCCCATACTCGGCCGGGTACATGTTCGGTTGGACTGTGCCGGTTTGCAGCGCTGCTTGCCAATCCTTGCTAACGCCTCTCTTCCGCACTATTCGGTCCTCGCTGACCGCCACCGTATGTCCGTTCGCGTCGACCACCGGCTTCGCTCCGGAACTCCGCTTCCCCTGCTGCATAATGTAGCGGGGATCACCAACCGCCCGGTACCACTCAGGGAAGCGGCCCTGCGCCTGCGCTTCACCCAACGTGCCGGGGTTGGAAAAGATCAGATGGTGAGCGCTCCAGTCATCCACCAATCCCATGCGCAAATTTTGCGCCAGCGACTGCCCCCAGGCGACGTACGAGGTTATCCCGATCACCGGCAACAGCACCGCGACCAGAACCCTGATGAGTCTTCTCATGATGGAATTCACCCCTCGTCTTAATTCCAATTAACTCCAACAAATATCCCAATGACAAGTACGCCGCAAGCTAAGTAGATTCGAGCAGGTTTTCGATGACAACGGGACGTGTTGCAGCTTTGATGACAATGATGGAGGACACCCCCGGCCAAGTATCAGGCCGCCAGACCGAACAACTGCTCGATGAACTGAGCGCGTTTCGAGTGGCAACCACCACCTCTGTATGGTCGTTGCCTTCCTTGTTATGCGGGCCGAACCGCGGATGGATGCGAGACTGCGGTTGAATTCGGCGCATCCGCTTTCCCATTTGCCCCCAATTGCGCGGATCTACCGCATCCGCGACGATAATTCGTGTCGGCACACGAGTCAGCAATCCAGAAAGCTTTAAGAGACGTTTCCATGGATTATGCCCGCATCTGTTCCGTCTCCTTTAGCATACAAATACGGGCGGATACAACCTTGAAGTGGACAGTGTTTCAGCTCTGAAACAGGCTGGGGGAATACTTGCCGTCTGCGGCGTCGAGGTCTATGCCGGCAGGCTTTGCGCCTCGCAGAAGGCGCGGAAACGGCCGCCGTGGCGTCCGCTTAGCGATGACCAATTGCCAGACTCGACCACCGTTCCACCTTCGACCACATAAATCAGATCGGCCCCGCGGATGGTCGACAGACGATGCGCGATCAGGACGACCGTGAGCTCGCCGCGCCGCCGCTCGAGGGCATCGAGCACGCGGCGCTCGTTTTCGGAATCCAGACTGTTGGTGGCCTCGTCCAAAATCAGGATGGAAGGCTGGCGCAAAAAAGCCCGCGCCATCGCCAGCCGTTGGCGCTCGCCCTGCGAGACCAAAATTCCGCGATCACCAACGATGGTATCGAGTCCGTCACGGAGTCCTGCCACAAAGTCGTAGACCGCCGCCTGCCGGAGCGCTTCGAGCATCTGGTCTTCGCTCGCGTCGGGGCGCGCCCACTTTAGATTCGCGCGAATGGTATCGTGAAAAAGAAAGGTGTCGGCGCCCACGTAGCCGATTTGCTCGCGCCATCCGCGCATGCTGGGGGCGTCGAGTATCCGGCCGTCGAGCTTGAGCGCGCCCGAGTCGGGCCGCATCAGACCCATCAGAATATCGGCGATGGTGCTCTTGCCCGCTCCCGAGGGCCCCACCATCGCCACGATTTTTCCCGCCGGGACGATCAGGCTCAAGTGACTCACCGCGGGCGCGCGTCCATCGCGGTAGGTGAACGATACGTCGTCGGCGGCAAGTTCGTGGGTGAACGATAGCCGCTGGTCAGGATTCGGCGGCGGTTCGGCGGCTGCGACGCAGCGGGCTTCGATGTCAAGCAGATTCGCAAACGAGGGAAGGGAGTTGACGACCGAGCGGTAGCTATACTGGGCATTCATGATTCGTGGCATCACGCGTGCGAACAGCAGCAGCAGGATCAAAATCGACGCGGGCGGCACCGCCAGCACACGAATCGATAGCAACAGCACCACCGCCAGAATCACCACCGTGCCCAGCTCGAACCAGGTCGAGGCCATCGCCAGTTGGCGCGCGCCTTTGAGGTTGGCCGCGGCCATCTCGGCACTGAGCTCGGAGAAGATCGCGAAGTTGCGCCGCTCGGCGCCATAGGCTTTGGCAGCTTTGAGGCTTTGCAGATGCTCGATGGTCGCGGCATAAAGCGATTGAGTTGACGCGGAGACTTCCTTGCCCGCCTCCTCGATGATGTGAGTGCGTCCGCGAAAGGCGAACGCCAGCAGCGCGCCCGACAGCAGCACCAGCACCGTCATTCCCGCGGAAAGCGCGAAGGCGATCGCGAGGTAGAGAATTCCGATTACGATATCGGCGGCCAACTGCAAAATGATGTTGGTCGCGTCGCCAACCCGGTCGATCTCGGAGGTTAATGCGTGGGCAAAGTCGGATGAACGCGTGCGGCATACGAACAGCCAATTCGCCTCGGTGATCGCGCGATACAACCGCCGGCGCAAGTGATGCTCGACATTTTGCTGGAGCGCATACCTCGAGACGATCTGGGTCTGCCCGAGCTGGGCGCGCGCACCAACCAGAATCACGAACACGCCTAATAAAAGGATCAACGACGGCCGCAGTCCACAGGCGGTAAAGACGCCCGAAACCATCGCCGCGTAACGTCCCGCCTCGCCCTGACCCGCGAGGTTGAGGCCCGCGACCTGCAAAGTCGGCAGCAGCAGCGCGAAGCCGATACCCTCGGTTAGCGAGTACAGAGCTATCAGGGTCAGCACCCATAGCAACTGCCAGCGCGCGATCCCTAACAGCATCGCGAGATATTCCCGCAGCGGGCGAATGGTCATGCGTCGGGGAGAATCATCCGCGAAAAAGGATATTCCAAGGTGCGATCCAGCCCAAGCCGTCGCCGGCGTGTGCGCCGGTTCAAAATTCGTATAAACAGGAGGGCGCGGGTGTTTATCTGATGCTGGACCGGGAGATCGAGCTTCTACTCCGATGCTGTGCAGCGTCGGCTCCTTTGACCGGGCCGACAATTAGCCCGGCGCCGATTGACAGCGGCATCAACTGGGATCGATTCGTTGCGCTTGCGGATCGCAACTGCGTGACGCCATTGGTGAGTGCCTCCTTGTACGGCGAGCGCGATTATCTCCCCTCGGAAGTCGCGCAAAAGCTTCGCCTAAGCTATGCGGCGAATGCGCGCCGATGCCTTCGGTTGGCGAGCTGCGCGGAAAACATTTTCGCTTCCCTCGATGCTGACGGAGTCGCTGCCATCGCGATTAAAGGTCCGACCCTGGCGCTGGCTGCATACGGCGATCTGGCGCTGCGGGTTTTTTCCGACCTGGATGTGATGGTCCATCAATCAGACCTGGCGCGTGCTGCCAGGACCCTTGCTCGTATCGGCTACACCTCCTCAGCTTACGATGAGAAAGCGATCGCCAGCGGATTTTTCCCCGACGTCGCGCTGAATTTCGCACGCGACGATAATATCGTGGACTTGCACTGGCGCTTGGCGCCGTCCTACTTCCCCTTTGCGCCCGAAGGCGAGCCGGTCTGGCAGCGGACCGTCGAGATCGAACTGCCCGGCAGACGCGTGCGCGCCCTCGGGCGTCGCGACGCAATTCTCTTTCAAGCCTGCCACGGTTCCAAGCATGGCTGGACCACACTTGGCCACGTCTCCGATTTCGCCCGTCTGCTCGCCGCATCGGCGCCGGCAGATCTGGATGGTTTAGTGGATGAGGCACGCCGCATCGGCAGCTTGAGGATGGTTCTCCTGGGGGTTGATCTCGCCGCTTCGCTATCGCTGTGCGAGGTCCCGGCGCAATTGCTCGAGGCCGCGCGGCACGATTCACATGTCACGGCGCTCAGCCGGACGGTGAGGAGGCACCTATTCGATCCGGCGCGTGATAGCGCATTCGCTGAATGGCGGATTGCGTTGGGAACCATCCAACCGCTCGGCGGCCGCCTCCGCTACCTCATCGAGCGAATCGCGGCGCCCAAGCTGAGTGACCGCGAGTTAATGCCGCTTCCGGTCGCGCTGTATCCTCTGTACTACCTGGCCCGCCCGTTTTCCGTAGTGCTTAGGCATGGTGGCATGCTGTTTGATCGGCGACGAAGTTAATCGCCTAATCTCCGCAATGAACAGCCTCGCATTCAAAACATTTGTCCTGAAAATCTTCGGACGAATGCACGCGCAACTGTACGTTATGTTTGACGGCTTCGGGGGCAAAGTCTTCGGCCTTGGGAAAAACATGCTGGTCCTTACCACCATCGGCAGGCGCACCGGTCAGGCGAGGAGTACGGCGCTCCTCCAGTGGCAAGATGGCGAGAGAGTATATGTAGTCGGCTCCTTCCTGGGGAACGACAGAGCGCCGTTTTGGTGCTTGAACCTCAGCGCGAATCCGACCGCGCAGATTCAGATCGGTGGAACTAAACGCCCCTATCGGGCGCGCTTCCTGGAAGATTCCGAAAGAAGTCGCATCTGGAGGGAAATGCTGCAGCTATATCCGGGATATTCGAACTATGAGAGGAGAACCCGAAGGGAGATCCCGGTGATCGAGTTTGCGCCGGTGCCTGGCAGTGATCGTCAATAGCCGGTGGTCCTACGCATGCGAAGCCGAGGCCGACTGTCCGTACTCCTCGGCCTGGCGAAGCCATCCAGACATGCCATAGGCGCGAAATTGTTTTAGTGCCGCCGCGAGGAACGGCTCCGCTCGCGCGGCATCTCGCGATGCGCCCCGGCGCAGGTACATCAGCGCTTCATCATAGTCAGCGATCGCACGCAGCGGCTTCGCTCCTTGCGCGTCGAGGACCTCACGCGCTTTGGCGAACCAATCCGAGGCCTCCTCGTACCGGCCCTGGAGCGCGCACAGACGGGCCAGGGACAAACGGCTGTCGCTCATTGGAGAACGAAAGTCAGGGCCCACCACTTTCTCGCGGATGCTCCGCTCAACGACCTCGGCGTGATCGGTTCGATTGAGCACCCACAGCGTGGCGCCCGCGATACACGCCGTTGCGCAGTAAGTCCTTGCCCAGGCGGCGCCCCGCTCGAGGGCCGCGGGCAGCAAACTTAATCGCTGCATGGCCATCTCCGGCTGATTGATTTTAGCGAGCAGGTAAGACACGTAAGCATTGATCATGGCCGAGGCCCATTTGCTTTCCGGGCGCGGGGCCTGGATGAATGCACCTGCGGCGGCATCGGTGAAAAGCTGCTGCCAATCATCGTCGATCGCGTACAGCAGCTCGCCTTTGGCTGCGACCAAACTGAGCAGTCCGAGCGCGGGAGGACTCATCATGCGCGCCGACAACGAGCCGGCACGATCGAGCGCGGCGCGCCCCTCGGCAAATTCACCCAGCGCGTTGTGGCACCGCGCGAGGTCGGCCCAGGCCCGCACCGCGCGCGCGATCGCGCCACTTTTTTCATTTTCCGCCGCCTCCCCTTGCAGAAGCGGCAGACTGCGCCGGTAGTCACCGGCCAGAATGAACAACGCGGTCGCGGGGGGAGCAGCGTCGCGGATGATTTCCGCGCGCGATTCAAACGGCGGATCGAAATTTCGGGTGCGCAGCTGTTCGCGCGGAAGACCTTTGAGCGTCGCGTATAACTCCCGGTTTTCCGCGGAATCGATGCGAATACCGGGGTTGTCCGGGTCTTCGGCCTCCTGTCGATTGATGTCGATTTCGGTCAGGCTGGCCCACGTGATGTCGCGTCTATCTCCAATCAAACGTAATCCTTCTTGTGCCAGCGCCCACGCGCCAGGGGTGAGTCCCGCGTGAAGCATCGTTCGCGCGGTTTGATCGTAGTACTCGGTCGCGGCGAGAGTTCCCTCGGAAGCCGCGATCAATTCGCCGGCCTCACGTGCCGCCTTCAGCGCCTCCTCCGCATTCAGCGTCCAGGTCAGCGCCACCGCCCAGCGGCCCAGCAAACGCGGCCGGCGCTGATCTTCGACCGCGAGCAATTCCAGCGCGATGCGAAGAAATGCGGCGGCCTCGTCGTGCGCGCAGGCTGCGTGGGCATTGTTGGCCGCCGCAATGGCGTAATCCGCGCCCCGAACCGCACCGGAAGCCGCGGCGCCGCGCCAATACTGGTAGGCTACTTCGGCGGCGTGCTCGGTCGCGCGCTCGCCCCAGAAGCGCTCCATCTCCTCGGCGATTTTCCGATGCAGCCGGACCCGGCGCGACGAATTCAGCTCCGCATAGAGCGTGTGCCTGATGGTCGCGTGGGTGAAGTCGAACAACTCAGAGTTGACTCCGGGTCGCAGGATCTGGGCTTCCAAGGCTTCATCGATCGCATCCAATGCGGCGTTTTCATCCAGATTCGCCACCGACGCGGCAACCTCAAATGAGAACGAACCATTGAATGCCGATGCAATCTTCAGGAGCTGATTGGCTGCTTCGGAAAGTCTCGAGAGCCGCCCGCCGATGACCTGGCGGACACTCTCTGGAATATCGAGTTCCTCCGCGCTCAGCCTCGAAGTCCAGCCCTGGCCCTCGCGCAAAATTTTCCCTTCTTCCAGCAAATGAAGCAAAACTTCCCGAATGAACAGGGGATTGCCTTCGGTCGTCTCGCGCAGCACTTTCACCAGTTGCTCCGGAGCGCTCTTATCCGCGACCTGCTCCAGCAAGTCGGCCAGCTCGCCGCTCTTCAGGCCACTGAGAGTGATGCTGTCGAAGTTCTTCAGTCGCCGGATCCCCGCGAGTGCATCTGTGAGTGGATGCTTGCGGCCAACTTCGGCGTCGCGGTACGCCCCAATGAGGAAGATCGCATGGTTGGGGACAAAATGCGCGACGTGAATCAGCATCGCCACCGTGCCACGATCGGCCCAGTGCAGGTCGTCCAGTACCAGCACCAGCGGCGCCTGCTGGGAAACCGCGATGAAGAACTGCGATACCGCGTCGAACAAGCGAAAGCGCTCCTCTTCCTTGTCCGCACTGGTCGCTTCGGGCGGTTCTCCTTTCAAACCGCGCAGCGCCGGCGCGATGCGCGAAAGGATCGACGCGCGCGTCCCGATCGCGGCCTCGAACTCACGGGGCGCTTTGCGTGCATATTCGCTGATCGCTTCGCCGAAGGGACCATAGGGAGGTTGCCATTCGCCGTCGTAACACGCGCCCAGCAACACGGTCGCGCCGTTCTGGCGCGCGTAATCCGAAAACTTCTCCAGGGTGCGGGTTTTGCCGATGCCTGGCTCGCCGCGCAGCATCGCGATCGAGCCACTGCCGTGCAACGCGTTCTTGAGCCCGGCCGACAACTGCTCCAACTGCGCTTCGCGGCCGACAAAGGGAGTCCGATTGAGCATCGCGGCCGGGTTGCTTCGTTCATAAACCAGCTCGCACGCGCCGACCGGCGTGGCGATCCCCTTCAATTGCAAAGCGCCGAGGTCGCGAAAGCTGAAAGCCTGGCGCGACGACAGAACCTCCGCAACTAAACGGCTGCACAGGATTTGGCCGCTGGATGCGCGATCGCACAAACCGCGCGCGGTCACTACCGGGATGCCGAAGTATCCTTCTTCGCGCCGCAGCACCTCGCCCACGTGAATCCCGATTCGGATCTCGAAACGAGTGCCGCTGTGCGGACGACGCGCGCTCTGTTCGATGCTGATGGCGCACCGCACCGCGTCCGCGGTCGAAGTAAATGCCGCCAGCACCCCATCGCCGAGCCACTGGATTTCCTCGCCTCCGCACCGCGAAAGCGCTTCGGAGATTAGATTGTGGTGGGTCTGAAAGACGTCCGCGCCGCTCTCATCGCCTATTCGCTGCAAATGACCAGTCGAATTGACGAGGTCGGTGTAGAGAAGTGTGACAATTCCTGACTGCGCCATAGCTGAAGTCACTTCGACGCGGGAAAACGACTCTGACTACGAGTGTATCGCCGCGAGGTTAGTGCTTATCTTAGCTAGTTCTAGATAGGTCTTAGCGAATTAAAGATGATATTGCAAATAAGCCTTGGAATAATCGCTTCAATAGATGTCTACGATGTTCATCTGGTGGTGAAGACTGGTTTGGCCGGCCAGATCTTTTGCTGCCGAGCGGCTTATCAAGAAAAGAAGGCAGATCGCAGGTGAGCTGGGCGGAAGGTCGGTAGAGCCGGGATTCAGGTCGTCAGATTCCCGGATGGTTTGGACGAGCGGTCTGGCGGGCAGAAACGCGGAGCGGCAGCGTTAGCCTGGAAGCACCGCCGCCGCCCCGTGTGCGATCGTTGGTTACCAGACCTGGGCCGGCGCCATCGCCTTGTCGATGTCTGGCCGCGACTAAACGTAAAGCGTGGCGAGGCGTTCGAGTTCGGCTTCGTAGGTCGCGGCGGTCATCCGCGAGCCGATCTGCATGATTACGAAGCGATGCGCGCCGGCATCCTCGTACTCGCGCAACCCGCGCTGCACGCTCGCGCGATCACCGCGCAATTCGCGCTTCATGATCGTGATATCGAGGCGAGCGAAGTCACGACTCGCACTCTCACACTCGCCGCGCAGCTTGCTGAGCTCGTCGCGCAAGACCGGCGGCGGCAGAAAGATTGGACACCATCCATCGCCCCATCGCGCGACCCAGCGCAAGGCGTTCTTGTCCTTGCTCCCGATCAGGATCGGCGGACCACCCGCCTGCGCCGGTTTGGGGTACATCCGCACCGGCGGGAAATTGACGTATTTGCCGCTGAACGATGCTTCAGGCCTGGTCCATAGCTCACGCATCGAGGCCACGTACTCTTTGGTCTGGCTCCATCGATGGGGAAAATCGACGCCGAGGATTTCCGACTCCTCTTTAAGCCAACCCGCACCGATCCCGAGCATTACGCGACCGCCTGAAAAGTAATCGAGCGTCGCGATCTCCTTGGCGGCCACGATCGGATTGCGCTCCGGCACCAGCATCACCCCGGTCGCCAGCTTAAGCCGCGTCGTCACCGCCGCGGCAAGCGCCATCGCGATGAACGGATCGCAGATATGCGAATAGACTTCGGGAATCCGGCCCTGACCCGGCGGCGACTCGGGCAACGGAGTCGTGGTGTTCACCGGGATGATTGCGTGTTCCGGAATCCATAGCGACTCGAACCCGAGCGCTTCCATCTTGCGTGCGAGGCTCGCCGGATCGACGGTATGCTCGTTAACAGTAAAGAGAATTCCGGTCTTCATCGTGGACACCAATCAGATCACGCCGTCGGCGCGCAATGCTTCCAGCTCGTCAGCTAAGATGCCGAGGCTCTGTAAAACCTCGGCAGTATGCTCGCCGAGGCCGGGCACATGCGGCGGGATTTCGTCGCCACGCAAGCCGGACATCTTGATGGCGGAGCCGAGGACCTTGATGTCGCTGTGCTCGGCGATGGTGCCGTCGCGGACCACATGGCGCTCGGCGAGTTCGGGATCGGCGGCGACCTCATCGACTTCACGCACCGGGGCGCATGGGATGCTGTTCGCGAGGAGCAGCGCGACGAGTTCGTTGCGTTTGTAGGTCGAGGTCCATTCGCCGACCATCGCGTCGAGCTGGTCGACTAACTTGTAGCGGCTCTGGTGATCCTTGTAGTCAGGATGCGCGATAAGTTCCTCGCGCCCCATCAGGCGCGCGAGCTGCTGCCAGTTCGCCTCGGTGAGGCAGTAAATCCAGATTTCGCCGTCGGCGCACGGATAAGTATTGCAAGGGCAGGTAGTCGGATGGCGGTTGCCGACGCGCCGGATCTTGTAGCCGTCACGGGCGACGCCGAGGGCGCCGTTAATCGCGGGCATACAGATGTCCAGCATCGCGACCTCGACCTTGCGCCCGCGGCCGGTGCGCTCGCGTTCCAGCAGCGCCGCTAGGATGCCGGCCGCGAGATGCATCCCCGTGCTGGTGTCGATGAGGGCGGCGCTGACGCGCACACCCGGTCGGTCAGCATAGCCAGTCATGCTGATGATGCCGGAGGCCGCCTGAATCGTGAAATCCATCGCGCCGAGCTGAGCGAAGCGGCTGTCGGGGCCATAGCCTTTGCTGGACGCATAGACCAGACGCGGGAAGCGCGGCGCGAGTTCCTGATAGCCGAGGCCCAGGCGATCGAGCGCGCCTGGCGCGTAGTTTTCGAGGATGACATCGGCATCGGCGAGCATCCGGAACAGGATGTCGCGGCCGCGCGGATCCTTAAGGTTCAGGGACACGGACTTCTTGCCGGCGTTGAGCATCAGAAAGCCGTAGTTGGTGCCGTGTTTGGCGGGCGGGCGCTTGCGCAGAAGTTCTCCCGTTCCGGGCGGTTCGACCTTGATGACCTCGGCGCCGAAATGGGCGAGTTGGAGTCCGCAGTAGGGACCCGCATAGATTTGCGACAGCTCGATGACGCGATAACCCTCAAGTGGCAGACTCATGCAGGTTCCTTTTGGCGAAGCCGTCGCCCGGCGACGATTGCCAACTACCTGCTAAGCCAGAGCGATGGCTGCGGTCAAGGCCGCCCGACCTCCATCAGACGCAAAAGGGGCGAAGCCCAATGGCTCCGCCCCGCTTGTCATTCTCTGCTCTCGCGTTCTATACGCGCTCGATCAGCGTGCCGGTGCCGAGGCCGCCGCCGCAGCACATCGTGATGATGGCGCGCTTGCCGCCCGAGCGCTCCAATTCGTTGACCGCCTTGGTTACCAAACCGCAGCCGGTCGCTCCGAGCGGATGCCCCAAGGCGATCGCGCCGCCATTCGGATTCACCCGCTTCATGTCCGGCCCCAACGTTTTCGCCCAGCTCAACACCACTGATGCGAACGCCTCGTTGATTTCGAAGACATCGATATCCCCGATCTTCAGGCCGGCCCGCTGGAGCAGCTTGCGGGTGGCGGGAATCGGCCCTTCGAGCATCAGCACCGGATCGCATCCGACCAGGCAGGTTTCGAGCACTCGCGCGCGCGGGCGCAAGCCCAACTCATGCGCCTTCTCGGCGGTCATCAAGCAGGACGGCCGCGGCGCCATCGGCAACCTGCGAAGAGGTGCCTGCGGTATGGATACCATCCGGCCTGGCCACCGGCTTCAATGTGGCGAGCGCCTCGAGGCTGGTCTGGCGCGGGACCTCGTCGCGGGTCACCACTCGCGTCTGGCTGGTGCGTTCGCCGCCCTCCTGGATGATGGGGGCTTCGACCGGCACGATCTGCGAGTCGAAACGTCCCTCGGAGATCGCGCGCGCGGCACGAAGCTGCGATTCCAGGCCGAAGTGGTCGGTATCATCGCGCGTGATGCCGTACTTGGTGGCGATACGCTCGGCGCCTTCAAACTGGCTGGTGAACTCGAAGTGCTCCCGATACTTGCGCGTGATCGGCTTGCCCATGCCGGCCTGCGCGCCCGCGACCGCATCCGAGCCGATCGGCAGCAGGCTCATGTTCTCGACCCCGCACGCCAGCACGATATCCTCGGCGCCCGACGCGATCATGTTCGCCGCGAGGTTCACTGCAAACTGGCTGGAGCCGCATTGCGAATCGATGGTCGAGCAGGCCACGTCGGGTGACAGGCCCGCAGTCAGCCACGCGGTCCTGGTTACATTGAACGCCTGCGCGCCGACCTTGTTGATGCATCCGCCGACCACCTGGCCAACCGTGGCCGGCGCGACTTTCGCGCGCTTGAGCACCTCGGCCATCACCTGGGCCAGCATTTCGGTGGGATGCGCGCTCGACAGCGCGCCCTTCCTTTTACCGATCGGCGACCGGCCCGCCTCGACAATCACGACCTCTCGCATGACGTTCCTCCATTATGCCGAGCCGCGGCCCGGTCTCGAATTTTGAAAACCCAGTGTCCATGCCGCGCCTCATGCGGCAGCTTTCCCGATCTGAATGATTTAGCGGGCGCGCGTGCTGCGCGAAAGCGCTGAAATCCTGCTAAAGACCGATTTCCCTGAAAAAGGGCGTCAGCGCGTCCAGCAGCCCCGAAGGATTGTCGCCCTGAATCGTATGCCCGGCGTTGGGGACTTTGACCCAGCGGCCATGCGGGATTGCCGCGGCAAACCTGGATGCGTTCTCATCGGTGAAGACGTCGCTCCGTTCGCCACGCAATATCAGGGTCGGGCAGGTTATCTGATGAGCGTCGTCGAGCATCTGCCGGGCCCGCGCGAGCCGCTCCTTCATGAAGTCGCCCGTCATCGACATCCGATTGGGATCATGTTTCCAGGTCCACTTGCCGTTGGGCAGTTGCCGCAGATTATGCAGCAGGCTGCGCCGCAGCAGGGTTGGATTGCGTTTGGGATTGAACGCCATCGCGCGCTCGACGAAATCGTCGACCGAGTCCAGCACCCGATCCTGACTGATAAAATCGCGGATGCGCTTGGAGCCGCTGAAGTTCAGTTCCGGGCCCACGTCGACCAGCACCAGTCCGCCCAGGCTCGACGCGTGTTTGAGCGCGTAGCCCAGCGCCGCGAATCCACCCATCGAATGCGCCACCACCAGTGGCTTCGCGAGCTGAAGTTTGGCGATGAAGCCTTCCACATCGCCGACCTGGCTCTCATGGCTGTAGTCCGAGGTCGGCTCCCATTCGCTGTCGCCATGACCACGCTGATCGAGCGCGAGGCAGTGATAATCGGGGCGCAGCATCAGGCATACCACGTCCCAGGTGTGCGCGTTGAGGCCGCCGCCATGGAGAAACAGGATGGGCGGGCGTCCGGCGGTCCCCCAATCGAGGTAATGGAACCGCATCTTGTGAATGACAATGTGATGCGACTCGGGGAGAACGATTTCCGGAACTTTCAGCCCAGCGTGATGGGCAGTGAGCTCGAGATGCTCGAGCTGCTCGGCCGCGGTCAGCATGCTTTAACGCTCCTGGTCTGTTTCGAATGGGATAACAGCCTTGCGTACGTTCGAGGTCTATCAAATCAGAAAAAGCTCGGCAATCAGACGCGAAATCGAGGGACGTACTAAGCCATCGTTCCGGGGCCACAATACGTATCGAATGACGATGCAACGCAACTTCGCCGCCGGCGTATTCTTCGATCATGCGGCTGTTGCGTTCACTAACCCACTCGATTGCAGACCGCGTTAACTCGCGGTGGCCTTTCGAGGCGTGCGCTCTTGCTTCGCTCCTGACGCGCGCTTACCGTTGACGCTTACACTTCGATGAAAATATTGCGGGGGCTCGTGGTTTCGATCGCGGATGCGTTCCGGCGTTTCTTCCTGCCATTGCTCCGCTCGATTTTCGGTCAAATTCGATGGACTCCTCCGGCGTGGCTTGAGCGCCTGGGGGAATACCTGCGCGCCAGCGCGCAACGGGCGGTTAGCTGGCTCGACGCCCGCCGGATTGCGAGTCCGCTTCGCTTCTGGATGGCAACCGCGTCACTGCTGGCGGTCATCGTCGCCAGTTACGCCGGGTGGCAATGGTACAAGCATCTTCCCGAGCCGCACTATCTGGAGGTAACCGTCAGTCAGCCGGGCCCGACGCGCTTCGAGCCGAGCGACCAGGCCGAGACAAATCCGCCGAATCCTTTAGTCAATGGTGGTAGATGGGGTGAGGGCGGGTCGAACGGGCAGAATCCGCCTCCGCCGAATGCCGCGCAGTCGCAGGGCGGCGTCTGGGGTCTAGCGGGCAGGATCTTTCACCATCGGCGCCATCATCCGCGCGTGGGTGCATCTTCAGTGCAACCGCAGGGACAAATGCCCACCACCGGCGCAATTGCCCGCAGTGGAGTGCCGGCGCCGGTCGCTCAATTCGTCCTGGAGGCAGCGGCCTCGCCCGCGCCCGCGCTACCTGATCCGGTGATCGTCCATTTTTCGGGCTCCGCGGCGCGCCTGGATGCGATCAGCAAGCCGGTCACCTCGGGCATCACGATCACACCGCCGGTGGCTGGAAGCTGGAAGTGGCTGGGCGACGCGGACCTTCAGTTCACGCCCCAAAATGATTGGCCGATCGGGCAGCATTACACCATCAAGTTCGATCGGAAGCTGTTTCCCCGGCACATTCGGCTGCGGACCTATTCGTATCCGCTGAACTCGCCGAGCTTTGAGGCCGCCATCGACAGCGCGCAGTTCTATGACGACCCCACCGACCCCAAGATAAAGCAGGTGGTCGCCACCGTGAGCTTCACTCATCCGATCGACAAAACCGATTTCGAGAAGCGCATCACGATGCGGATGCGGGTCGAGCCGGTCAAGAGCTTCGACAGCAGCGAAGCGAAGACCTTCGGCTTCAAGGTCAGCTACGATGCGGCCGGCGGCAAGGCTTTTATCCATTCGGACTCGTTCGCGATACCGCCCGACGAGGGCGAGATGCTGCTTTCGATTGCGGCCGGCGTGCGTTCCTCGCGCGGCGGACCCGGGACCCCGGCAGCCCTGGAACGGACGGTGAACATTCCGGGGATGGCGAGCTATTTCCGCATCCAGAATATCGGCGCGAATGAAGTCGCGAACCAGCGCGATGAGATGGAACGGATCGGCACCATCAGCGCGTCGGCACCGATGCGCCAAGCGGACCTCGCAAGCAACATTTCGGTTGTCCTGCTTCCCAAGGACAAGCCCGCCATCGGTGACCAGCCGCTAAGCTATGACTACCGATGGAGCGATCCGCTCGAAGTGGTTCCCGAGGTGATGAAGCTGGCGGAGCCGGTTTCGATAACCTGGATTCCGACCGAGCACGACTTCGACGCCACCCAAAGCTTCAAGTTCACGGCCGAGACCGGCCGCTTTCTGCTGGTGACGGTGCATCATGGATTGAAGTCATTCGGTGATTATCCGCTGGTCAAGGACTTTTCCGCGGTCATCGAAGCGACCGCGTTTCCACACATCATCAAAATCGCGTCCCAGGGCTCGGTGCTGAGCCTCTCCGGCGAAAAGAAAATCTCGATCCTCACCCGCAGCGTCGGTTCGATTCATATCGAGGTGAGCCGTCTGCTGCCGGGCAGCGTGAGTCACCTGGTATCGCAAACCCAGGGGACCTTCTCCAACCCGGATTTCGGCTACAGCCAGATGCGCTTCGGCTACGACGATCTCTCCGAAGTCATCAGCGAGGCGCGTCAGTTGCCGTCCGATCCGTCGGGAAACAATCAATACAGCGTGTTCGACTTCGCCCCGATGCTGTCGAGCGGCGCGCTCCCGCACGGGCTGTTCTGGCTCAAGATCGAGGAATGGGACCCCTTCAACAAACAGGTCATCCAAAGCGGCATTTCCGATGCCCGCCTGGTGCTGCTGACCGACCTGGGATTGGTGGTGAAGGACTCCGCCGACGGCAGTCACGATGTCTTCGTGCAATCGATACGCACCGGCGAGCCGCTCGCGGGTGTCACGGTCGACATCCTGGGGAAGAATGGCTTGCCGGTGTTCTCCCGCACCACCGACGCCAGCGGCCGCGCAGGCTTTCCGAGCTTGAAGGATTTCAGCCGGGAAAAGACGCCGACCGTCTACGTCGCGCAGAGCGACGGCGATTTTTCGTTCCTGCCTTACGACCGTTACGATCGCCGCCTCAATCTCTCGCGGTTCGATACCGGCGGCCTCTATACCGAAGGCGAAACCGAATCGTTGCAGGCGTATCTCTTTTCCGATCGCGGGATCTATCGGCCCGGCGACGAAATCCACATCGGGATGATCGTCAAGCAGAACCAATGGCAGGCACTGCCGGAAGGTTTGCCGCTGGAACTGGTGATGACGGATCCACGCGGCATCGAAATCCGCCATCAGATGGAAAAATTCTCGGACGCCGGCTTCGAAGAATACTCGGCCTCGACCCAGGAGGATTCTCCCACCGGCTCGTATAGCTTTTCGCTCTACATCGTGCGCGACAACCAGCGCAGCGCGCTGCTGGGGTCGACCGCGGTGCGGGTCGAAGAGTTTCAACCCGATCGAATGAATATCAAGGCGCAACTTTCGGCGCCCGCGGCGCCGGGCTGGATCTCGCCCGATGCGCTTAGCGCCACCGTCACGCTGCGCACGCTGTTTGGGACCGCCGCGGCAGGCCGCCGCATCAAGGGATCATTCAAACTGACCCCGTCGGGCGCAGAGTTCGCCAAATACCCCGACTACAATTTCGTCGATCCTTATGGGACGCAAAAAAGCTACGACGAAGACTTGGGCGACCTGACTACCGACGCCGATGGTCACGCGAAGTTCGACCTCAGGCTCGAACGCTTCGAGAAGGGGCTCTATCAACTGCGCTTCATCGCGGAAGGCTTCGAGCCCGAAGGCGGGCGCTCGGTGGTGACCGATGCGGCCGCGATCGTGTCGCCCGCGCGCTACCTGGTCGCATACAAGGCCAATGGCGATCTGGGCTACATCAACAAGGACAGCGTCCGTGCGATCAATTTAATCGCGATCGATCCGAAGCTCGACAAGGTCGCGATCGATCAATTGAGCACCGAGTTGATCGAATTTCGCTACGTGTCGGTGCTGACGAAGCAGGAAAACGGCACGCTGGCGTATCAATCGGTCCGCAAGGAAATCTCCAAAGCGAAAAACCCGCTCGCGATTCCCGCCGGCGGCCTCGCGATGAATCTTCCGAGCGCACAGGCGGGATCGTTCGCGATTGTGATCCGCAACCGCGCGGGCGACGAGCTCAATCGCGTCTCGTTCGAGGTGGTCGGCCATGCCAACGTCGAGCGCAGCCTCGAACGCGAGGCCGAACTGAAGATCAAACTGAGCAAGCCCGATTATGCGCCGGGTGAAGATGCGGAAGTCGAAATCCAGGCGCCCTACGTGGGCGCGGGTTTAATCACGGTCGAGCGCGATCACATTTACAATACGCAATGGTTCAAGACCACGACCACCGAGTCGGTGCAGAAGATTAAAATTCCGGAAGAGCTGGAGGGCAACGGCTACATCACGGTGACCTTCCTGCGCGCGCTCGACTCGCCGGAGATCTATACCAGTCCGCTGTCCTATGGCTCGGTGCCATTCACGGTCAGTCGCGCGCGCCACACCGAGGCGATCACCCTCGATGCGCCGAAGCTGGTGCGTCCCGGCGATACCCTGACCATCGGCTACCAGACCGCGGTTCCGACCAGGTTCGTGCTGATCGCCGTCGATGAAGGAATCCTCCAGGTCGCGCGTTACCACACGCCCGATCCGCTAGCTTATTTTTTCCGCAAGCGCGCGTTTGAGGTCACTACCGAGCAGATTCTGGATCTGGTTCTGCCGGAGCTGCATCTGCTCAATGAGGCCTCGGCCACCGGCGGCGACGAGGAAGGTTTGCGCGCGCGCAGCCACAATCCGTTCAAGCGCAAGGGCCAAAAGCCGGTCGCTTTCTGGTCGGGCATCATAAATTCGGATGGAAGTCCCGGCCACGTCGAGCTTGCCGTGCCGGACTATTTCAACGGGACGATTCGGGTGATGGCGATCGCCGCCTCCGACCGCGCGATCGGGGTGGCCGAGAAGAAGGTGGTGTCGCAGGGCTACTTCGTTTTACAGCCACAGGCGCCTTATTTGGCAACCCCCGGCGATGAATTTGAAGTCACCTCGCTGGTCGCGAACAACACCGGGTCCGCGCTCAACAATTCGAAGGTAAAGGTGACGATCGATACGTCCGCCGCGCTCGAAGTAGTCCGCGACAAGACGATCAACACCACGATTTCCTCGGGCTCCGATGCGACGCTACATTTTCTGGTGCGCGCGAAACCGATTCTGGGCGACGCGACGATGGTCATCGGGGCGTCCGCGGGCACCAAGCAGGCGAAGTACACCCTGGACATGAGCATCCGGCCCGCGTCGCCATATGTCACGACGATCAGTTCGGGCTACGTCAAAAAGTCGCTGCTCAGAAGCGTCAAGGCCGACGTCGCGCTGGACCGCAAGATGTATCCGGACCTGCGCGACATCGAGGTGTCGGCGTCATCGTTCCCGCTCGGCCTCGCTTACGGGCTCATCCACTATCTTGCGACTTATCCTTATGGATGCACCGAACAACTGGTGAGCCAGGCGTTCCCGGCGGTGATCCTCGGCTCGCGTCCCGAATTCGGACTTACCGGCGACAAGCCCGCGAAGACTATCGCGCGCGCATTCGCCACGCTGGAGGCGCGCCAGAACGCCGACGGCGCATTCGGGCTGTGGTCCTCGGGCGCGAACGTTTCACCCTTCGTCAATGCGTATGCGACACACTTCCTGCTCGAGGCGCGCGAGCACGGCTTCGAGGTGCCGCCGCTGCTGCTGTCGCGCGCGCTGGCCTCGATGAATCAGATGGCCAACGCGGAGTTATCCACCTCCGATGCGAGCGGACCCGCACTGGAGCCCTACCGCGCGCAGGCCTATGCGCTGTATCTGCTCGCGCGCAACGGCGTCGTGGTCACCAATCAGGCTAATGCGCTGCGGGCGGTGCTGGATACGAACTATGCCAACCTCTGGCCATCCGATCTTACCGCGCTCTATCTCGCCGCGACCTACCAGTTGCTCAAGATGGATCGCGACGCCGACCAAATCATCGCACGCGCACCCGCCGCGCCGTCGCCGGACGCCGGATTCGACACCTACTACGATGACCTGGTTTATCGCGCCACCTATCTCTACCTACTGTCGAAGCATTTCCCGGATCGGGCGAAGCGAATCAGCGGTGACCAGATTCTCGCGATTGCCGATGCGATTCGGAACAACCGTCAGAACACGATTTCATCGGCATACGCGCTGCTCGCGCTCGATGCGTATGCGAAGACCGCCGGCACCGAGGCGCGCTCGATGATCACCTTTGACGCCCGCATGCCGGACAACAAATCGCAGCGGCTTCTTTATGACAATCAGCAATTCGCCCACGCCAACGTGCCGGCTGAGGCGACCAGCGTCCACATCGCGGGCGATACCGACTTCGCGCTCTTCTATCAGTTGACTCAGGCCGGCTTCGATCTGAGTCCGCCTGCGACCGAAATCAAAAACAAGATCGAAGTGTTCCGCGAATTCGACAACGAGAAGGGCGAGGCCGAAACCTCAACTCCGATCGAATCCAAAGTCGATGTGAAGCTGAACCTGCGCGCGATTAACAGCGATGTACCCAACGTCGCGATCGTCGATCTGATCCCTGGCGGCTTCGAGGTCGACATCTCGCCCGAAGGGTTGGGCAATCGCGCGTCGCGACCCGCGGACAACACCACCTGGCAGCCGGACTTCGTCGACGTGCGCGAAGATCGCGTCATCCTCTACGGCACCATCAGCACCCAGGCGCAGACCTTCGTGTATCGGTTGAAGCCGACCAATCGCGGAAGCTTCGTGGTGCCGCCGCTGTATGCCGAGGGAATGTACGACCGCAGCGTACAAGCGCGCTCGATGGGCAGCCGGTTCCGCATCGGAGAACCTCCAACCTCACCATGAAAACGCGCAAGCTAATCGCCATAGCATCAGCTATCGCCGCATCAATGATCGTGCTTGCGGCCGCGGTATGGATCGCGGCGGGGCTCCAGCCCAGGCCGATGCTGGTGAACAAGACCGACTTCTCGCAAGCGGTTTTCGATCGCGACGGGCATCTGCTGCGCCTGACGCTCTCGAGCGACGAGAAGTATCGGCTCTGGGTGCCGCTGTCGGAGATTCCTCCCGCGATGATCGAGGCGACGCTGCTGCAGGAGGACACCTACTTCCGATGGCATCGCGGGGTGAATCCGCTGTCGCTGCTGCGCGCGATGCGCACCACTTATTTCGGCGGGGCGCGGCGCGTTGGCGGCTCGACGATTACGATGCAGCTGGCGCGCAATCGCTTCGGCATCGATTCGCGATCGATTGGCGGGAAGCTTCGGCAAATCTTTCGCGCGCTCGAGCTGGAGCGCTTCTACACCAAGGATCAAATCCTCGAGGCCTATCTTAACCTCGCGCCCTACGGCGGTAATGTCGAAGGCGTCGGCGCCGCGAGCTACGTATATTTTCATGAACCGCCGACGCGGCTGTCGGTGACGCAGGCGTTGACCCTCGCGGTGATTCCGCAAAGCCCGCGCATGCGCAATCCGTCGCGTCGTGGCGGGCATGAGCCGCTCGATCGCGCGCGACAGCGGCTCGGTGCGCTATGGGCGAAGAACTACGATGCGGCGTTCACCGGCGCGAACGCCACTTTCGCGGTTCGCACCTGGAATCGAAGCGACCTGCCCAATCGCGCGCCACATCTGGTCAATCGGGTGCTCGCGGTCAGCGATGCGGGCCGCATCCACACGACGCTCGATACCGGTCTGCAAAATCTTATCGAGCTGCAGCTTCGATCCTTTACTGAGCGCAGCCGCAACCTGGGCATCCACAACGGCGCGGTGATGCTGATCGATTATCGAACGATGCAGGTCAAGGCCTACGCCGGTTCGGCCAACTACTTCGACAATCAGATCGACGGGCAGGTGAACGGATTGCTGGGCCGGCGCTCGCCGGGCTCGGCGCTCAAGCCGTTCATCTACGCGCTCGCGATCGATGAGGGTCTCATCCATCCGCGCACCATGCTCAAGGACACCGCGGTCCGTATCGCCGCGTACAACCCGGAGAACTACGATCACGATTTCCTCGGTCCCATCGATGCGACCAGCGCGCTGGTCCGCAGCCGCAATGTTCCCGCCATCGAGGTCGCGAATATGCTGCGGCCTCCGGGTTTGTATGGCTTTCTCAAAAAGGCCGGCATCCGCAATCTTCACGAGGAGAGTTTCTACGGTCTCGCACTCGCGCTCGGCGGCGCCGAAGTGAGTATGGAGGAGCTGACCGGACTCTACGCGATGCTTGCCAACGGAGGCGAGCTGCGTCCGCTGACGCTCACCATCAACCCCGCGACCGCGTCTCCACTTGCGGATGCTGAGCCCGGAGGCGAGCTTCGCGGTCCTCGATATGCTGCGTTCGAATCCGCGACCGTCAGATGACTTCACGACCTCGCAACTTCCACAGGCGGTCGCGATTCCGTGGAAAACCGGCACTTCATTCGGACTTCGCGATGCGTGGGCGGTCGGCGTCGTTGGCCCTTATGTGCTGGGAGTCTGGATCGGGAATTTCGATGGCACTCCGAACGCCAACTTCATCGGGCGCGAGGCAGCCGGCCCGCTGTTTTTTCAGATCGTCGATGCGCTTAGAGCGCGCGGGGGCCTGAGCGAGGCGATCGTTCGCGGCCATCTTAATTTGAAGAAGATCCGGGTCTGCGCGCTCTCCGGTCAGCTTCCCGGACCCTATTGCGATCACTTTACCGATACGCTGTTCATTCCGGGGAAGTCGCCGATTGCGACCTGTTCGATTCATCGCGCGGTGCGCATCGATACTGCGTCCGGTTTTCGCGCGTGCCCCGGCAGCGCCGATGCGGTGACGACGCGGGTCTACGAGTTCTGGCCCTCCGATCTGCTGAAGCTGTTCCGCGGCGCCGGACTGGCGCGCAGCATCCCGCCGCCGTTCGATCCGTCGTGTCGAAAATTCACCGCCGGGATGGCGCCGACGATCTCGTCGCCGAGCCGCGGCATCATCTATACGACGACCGCTAAACGCGCCGCCGAGATTCCATTCGCCGCGGTCACCGATGCTGACAGCCGTGTCGTGTACTGGTTCGTCGATGATCAGTTGGTCGGTACCTCGGCCTCGGGCGAGTCGCTGATGTGGAAGGCTCGACCCGGGTCCTATCTCATCCGCGCGATTGATCAGCAGGGCCGCGCAGTGGCGGAAGAGTTGAAGGTGGTTACCACCGCCGAGCGATGAGGAGGCAAGGCGCCAATGGACGCGCGGCGCCTGATCGATCAAAATCGAACGAATGCGTGTTTCGGGAGGGGATGGCTTCTTGACGATTCCGGATAGTCACGGGCGCAGCAACGCCCAGGAAAGGAAAGCGATCGTTCTGGTCTTCCTCTTCATTACCCTCTGGTTGTTAGCATGGTTCTTCTATGGATATGGATATTTCGAAGATGACGCCTTCATCCATTTGGAGTTTGCCAGAAGCCTTTTTCGGGGACAGGGATTCTCGTTTGGCGGGAAGGTAGTCTACGGCGACACTTCGCCGATGTGGGTCTTCTTGCTGGTGGGAGCCCACCGCCTGATTTCTAACTGGATCCTGGCTGGGAAAGCATTAGCGGCGACTAGTGGTATTGGGGCGTTGGTATCGCTCTACGTGCTGGCGTTGAAGCTGGCGCCCAAGGGCATTGCTCCCCAGCTTTTTGCGGCGGTCGTGGTTCTGTTACTGGCAATCAATCCGTACTTTGTCTTTTGGTTCTTATCCGGAATGGAAACCATGTTGGCGATTGCCTTCGCACTATGGATCATCTGGGCCGCCTCGGTTGCGCCACCGACCTGGATTAACCTCTGGTTCGGATGCGTTTTGTGTGGCCTGGCGCCTTTGCTGAGGCCGGAATTTGTATTTTTGGATGCGATAGTCTCTCCTTGTTTGTTTCTGCGCGCCTGGCGCCTGACCAACACGAACTCCTTGGGCGCGCGGCTTGCGGTGTTTGCGATAGCGAGTTTGTTGGCGGCTGCGCCATTGGCAGCCTGGATGCTCTATGCGCATGCGGTGTTCGGAACCATTATCGCCAACACCAGCGCGGCCAAGCGCGATTCAATTAATAGCTCCGTGATCTGGCACATAGTTGCGGCTCTATCTTTTGGGTTTCCTGTGATCACGGTCTTTGCGATTTCCGTTCCCGTGATCGTGGTGATCGGTCTGTTTAGCCACACCATCTTCCGGCGGATGGCTGACCAACTCCGCAACTTGCCGTCGGCGTTCTGGATCGCATTCGCCTGGGCATTGGTCACTTGTGCCTTTTACGTTGAGAATCGGACCTATGTCCAAACCAGGTATGTACTTGTTTTCGCGACCCCTCTTACGCTGTCGATTTTGCTTTTGATTTTCAGCTTCGAAGAGAGATGGGTGTCATACACAGTCGCCCTGGGAACTGGCTTAGCCGCGGTTGCGGTCTCGCTGGCCGTAGCCAGGCCTTTGATCAGAAACAAAGCCGAAACCGTAACCAAAATGCGCGAGCTTGCCGAGTTCATCAAGACCAGGCTGCCACCGGACCAGCCAGTTGCCTCCTATACAATCGGGCAACTGGCCTTTGAGTCTGAGCATTCGATCGTCGATACCGGAGGGATTGTTAACCCGGCGGTGTTACCCTTCGTGAATTCTCTCGCGCTAAGAGCGAACTGGGCAAGACAGCAAGGCGCAGCCTACCTCGAAGGTGGAGACGATGAGCATTTGGGGCCGGATGCGGTATTCATCTATGAAACGAGGGTGCACTTTGCCGGCTGGACTGTCCATCCTGGCAAATTTGGTGAACCGCAAGTGATCCGGCTCTGGTCTCTCACGCCGGCAACTGTTCATTCGCGATTTGGGGAATCGATCAACACGTGCGGATTGGCTGCGCGCAAAAGATAAATGGCTGCGACTTGACCCCGTGAGCCCGACCAGAAATTAGATACGAGAGCATTTTGACCTCACAGCGGCCTTAGATCGCACAATGGCGGGTTGCAACCCTAGCAATTGTGAAGGCGAAAGCTCGGTAATTGGGTTTAAGACAAGCCGCGTTGCCAAGAGAGCGCGTTGGGTGGCACCTGCAATTTCTGCATGATAGCACCCACCAATCTGGTAATCTCGCGCGTGTCGGAGATTTCACTAGGCAGCCATATTTCCAGCCGATTCGAGGGAAGTCCCCGATGACGGAATAAAAGAAACTCCTGCCCATTCACCTCCAACACGCCAGTCCTGACAAAGCTATCTAAATCGTCACGCCCTTCGACAAAATGTATTCCGTTCTTCTCTTCCAGGTACTCTATTGGCACGTCAAGGGTTGCCTGCGGCACCCAATTGACACTCTCAATATCGCGATAATGGTGAAGATCTTTCATATTGCTCACCTATGGTACGATCTTCATAACGGATGCCGGTATCCATGCATAATCGACCCCACGGATTTGCGTGAGACTAACACCGGGTGTATCCGGATAGAGCCATATTGCCCGATCCGGCGTGCTATGTGCCGCATCATGCGACACATCCGTTGTAAACTCGATCCCAGAGTCCCCTGCCGGAAGAGGACCGAGGTACGCTTTGACGCTCGGTCGCGTGGCAAAATTGGCCGCTTTGCCCATGATCTTTCCTGATGATTTTTGAACCTGAGCGTCAGCATCTGTCTGCGTATAAGGATTTTTAAGTCGATGATAGACCTGCTGAGCGGGTTGAGGAGACACGCCTCGATTTAATGCCACGGCTTAAGCCGAAAAGCATCAGCACAAAGCATCTCCATGGTACGAATCGTGGTTTGGTCCGCGAATTGCGCGTTTTAGCATCTATAACGGCTAACGCAACGAATTTACACTAGGTGGGCACCCAGCTCTCTCACCAGATTATTTCACAAAATATTAAGGCCGTCTCTACCGGCGATGGTTGCGCGAATAGCAAAAAAATGGCTATCCGAGCGGCGTCATTCGCCCGTACGAGTGGCGCCTTGGATCGAATGACGCACTACCGGAATAACCCTCCAACTTGCCAATGACGATTCTAGTGGTGCACTGCGGTGCAGTTGGCAGTTCCTGAATGGGCGGCACTTGCGTCATTGTTCTTCACCTGGAATCCCACCGCAGTCGCGCTTTTGGAATTGGCTCCCCAGATACTTAGAAAGCCGGCGCTATCGACTACCAGGCAGGAAAAATCATAGTTCGTGTCACCGAAGGGCGTATTCCAGTTGACCGTGGCGAAGCTGGTCCCGGAAGCGGCAATCGAAGCGATCGAAGCTTCTCCCCAATTGACTAGCGGTTGGCCGTTGTTGAAGAGCAAACCGCCCAGGTTGAGGGTTCCTTCGCCCATCGCACCGCCGCTGGGGGTCCCGATGCGGAAGCCACCGTCGCCGCGTGAATAGGGGGCAATGTGATGTGCGGTATCATTCGGCGCGACGCACATGTCGCCGGAAGTGGTCACGGCAGGGATGAACGAGTACGGATCACCGCAGATGGTCGACCAGAAGTTGCCGTGAGCGACTACCGGGCCCTGCCCATCGCCCAGTATCAGGCCGCCGGGAAACGGATCGGTAGTAAAGTCGCCGTTGGTCGAAAGCTGTGCATTTTGAAACTCGTTGCCGTCAAGGATGGTCGCGCTGCCGCCCGCCACCGTAATGAAGCCCCCGTCGAGCGGAATCCGCATATCGGTCCAGGTAGTTCCGCGCAGCGAAAGCTGGGTGCCAATAGCTCCGGCAGTATTCGGAGTATAGACCGCTCGCGCGGCGTGCTCGATGCGTGAGGTTTCAATCGTAACCGGGTGACCGATGCCGCTGGCCAAGAAGACGGAAATTTCGTCAGCTTGACCCATCTCCGACTCGACCGCGTAGAAGCCTGCCTGGTTGCTCCAGATGCCGATATTTCCAGTCAGGCTTGAGCCATCAATCCGTGTAGCCAGGGCGTTGCTCGAGTTGAGCAGGAACCCGATATTGCTGGCGCTGACGAAAGTTGCACCATAGACCCAGTTGATGATGCTGCTCTCCAGCACGCCGAACTCGCAGTTTTGGGTATTGATATTCGCCAGCCGAATACCGACCGAAGCCTGCCCAGTATAGATATCGCGAAACGTCTCTCGCCCGCAGGTCAGGATGGTTCCTAACCCATCGCCCGGATCGAAGGCGTCCATGTCGATGCTGACGCCCATGGTACTTCCACCGAGGTTATAGGCGGTCGATTGCAACGAGAGATTTTGGATCTCGGGCTTCTCTTCCTGATTGAGTTGCAACAGTGTCCCACCCAGGGCGCCCACCCATAGCCAACCCGACGCTGCGAGACTATTGGGTTCGGCACCGATCGGGCTGGCGCCTCCGAGCAAAAATAATCCCTGCCCGCGCAGCGCCAGAATCGGACTGGCGACCGGGAACAGGTTTGGTTCCATCGGCGTGTAGACCGTCCCGCACAGGAAGTTGACGCATGAGGCGTTGATCGCAGCGTTGATGTTCGGGCCATTGTCGTGGCCCATCGTGAAAGTGCCGGTCTGCGACGGTGCGATATTTAGTTGAACGGTGGTTCCGCTTTTCGAGACGATCCGGGCGAGGAGGATTTGATTGACCAAACTTGTGGGCGGGCTGATGCCCTGAATGACGTCGTGACCATAGGGTCGACCAACGTCGTGAAAAGTGACGACCGTGGGAAATCCCTTGTTGAAGCCGCCCAGGAGTTGATCGTTCCAGGGGGCGGGATCCGAACTGTTGAACAGATAGCTGTAGGTCGGGACCTCGACGCCGCACAATTGCAAGGAAGCGGTACCCTCGGCGCAGTAGAACGCCCACGCTATCGGGATGCTGCTCGGCAATGGATAGTTAGGGTTGGGCGCGTTGGGTGGCTGCGGCACGTTGACCTGTACATCAACCCAATTGCCCCAATTTAATGCGCTGGCGGTGTTGTTAACGGTCGTGACCGCGGTTGGCGGGCCCCATCCTCCCCGCGAGTCTATCGGATAGGCCTGATAGCGGCGGGTGGTCGTGCAATTCGCGCCGGTCATGGACGCGCCACTGACGGTGGTCGACGCGGCGGTAGCGAGCGTGATGGCGTTGACGCCGTCATCGAGCGTCGAGATGGTGCTGGTCAGGGCCGCTCCCGCGACCCCGGCGCCGGCGATCGTTACGGTCTGCCCTTGCTCGTAAAAGCTGACGTTGCTCACTCCACAGACCGAAGATCCGGCCGTGCACCAGGCGAGTGCGTTTTGAACCGTGCAGCCCTGGGTAAAGCGGGTGAAGCGGGTGGCTGAGCTGGGCGAGTTGGTAGTGGTGGTCGGTTGCGCGACGAATCCGGTCGGCTGCGCTACCGACGGGGCGGCGCCTGCGCCATAGAGCGCCACATACTGATTGACGGCGAAATCCGAGCTGCCGATTCCCGAACAAGTGACGTTAGTCTGGCCGGTAGTGGTGGAGCAGTTGATCCGCGCGGTGCTGGCGATCGCGCCGAAATCGAGAATATTTTTTTCGTTGGTGTGGGTTCCGTTGTAGGGCGGAAGCACATCAGTACCGTCCAAGCGGAGCGCGGCGGGCGGCGCGTTGCATTGCCATTGTCCCATGGTGCCGGAAGCCCACGCGCCGCTGCCGCCCGCGGTGCAGGGCAGGGTGGCCTGGCAATTGTTGCAATAAAGCAAAGCGCCATCCTGCTCGGGACCGAGGCCGGCAAATGGCACGCTGCCGACCCTGGGCGCGATCGGCTGGACGCCGGAAAAGCGGTCGTTGATCGCATTGCGAAAGTCCATCCCGGCCTCGGTTCCGGTGAAATTGGGAATCGGCAGGTAGCCGCCGGGAGGGGGCATATTCTGCTGTGAGTAAGCGGTCGCGGTGAAGAGCGGGAGCAAGGCGAAAGTGAGCAAGATGGAGAAACGGCACATAGGATGGTTATTAACCAAATCGAGTTGTAAGTCAACTACTGTAGGATACATCGCTTGCGAAGGCATCAAGCTAAGAGTAAAATAGTGCGGCACAGCAAACAGACGCATCACCTAATTGGCGAGCTGTGAAACACCATCAACTACTATAGTAGAAATTCCACCGCCCAGGACCCCTGCCCAAAAATCGCCGCGGTTTCCTTACCTTCCACGATCGGAATGATCTCGAACTGAACCGCATGCTGGCGCCGCGCGCTGCTCACCCGCAGCCATACACCTTCATGACGTTGGCGCCGAGCACCTTCCCGCGCGCCTCGGGCGTGAGCTTCTCGGCCATCTCCTCCACCTCTTCGATGTAGTTTCCGGCGTGGTCCGGATGTGGAAAATCGCTGGCCCAGAAAAATTTGTCGGCCCCGACCAAATCTACCATTGCGGGCAGTGCGCGCTCGTCGGGATCGGCGGAGATCCACACTTGCCGATCGAAGTAGAAACTCGGCTTCTCCTTAAGCGATAGCGTGCGCCCGATGCCGCTCTGGAAAACTGCATCGAGGCGGTCGAGCCAATAGGCGATCCAACTCGCGCCCGCCTCCAGCAGCACCAGCTTGAACTTCGGGAATTTGTCGAAGGTGCCGTATTGAAAAAAGCTTGTGAAGGCATGCCGGATCGAATCCGAGGCGACCACGTTGTTGAAGAAGAATTGCCCGCGCAGATAGCTCCAGTCGTAGCGCCCCGACATCGCCCACACCGGCTCCAGCGACGGATGAATCCCGAGCGGCACGCCGAGCTCCTGGGCCTTCGCGAAGAGGACATCGTGATCGGGATGCGCGTGCGGCTTGCGGGTCATCACGAATTGGCAGACCCATCCGCCTTTACATCCGGCCTTCACCGCGCGTTCCAACTCGATGGCTGCCGCTTGCGGATCGCCCAGCGAAAGATGCGCGACCGGCAGCAGCTTGCCTCCGCTGCCTTTGCAGAAATCCACGATGTAGCGGTTGTAGGCGCGCGTGTAGGCCTGCGCCATCTCGGGATCGGTGGTTTCGACTTCGTAGAGCAGACTCAAAGTTGGGTATAGAAACGCGGCTTCGAGGTTTTCCTTCTCGATCCGTGCGAGGCGCTCGCCCGGGTCCATCGCTCCGAGCGGCGCCATCCCGCCGTAGTCGGCCGCGTTGCGTCCCATCTGCATCTCGCCCATCGCGGAGAGCCCGGCGAACATTCCGCCCGAGAGGAACTTCGAGGGCCGGCCCTCGATCTCCATGTACTCGAGCCCCGCGCGATCTTTTTTCAGGCGTAGCGCTTTGGGTAAGTACTTGGCTTCGAGGTAGTTCTCCCACAGATTTTGGTCTTCGAGGATGTGCCCGTCAGCATCGACGCCGCCCTCGAACTTCAACGCGCGGATTTCGTCGCTCATGCGCGTGAGCTAATCGCAGCAGGCTGCCATCGTCAAGCGAGCCGGAATGTAACGCAAAATCCTCTAATCCGTATTCATGTTGAGGACGATGCAATGTGGGCGAGGTTTCGACTTCGGTTGAGCGGAAGACTGGTTACTATTGCGCTTGCGATGTTGACGGCGTTCCTTTTGGCGTCATCGGGGCAGGCATCCGCACAGGGTTTTGGCCTGGGCCAACTTTTTGGCGGAAGCGGAGGAGGCAATGGAGGCGGCGGGAATGGTGGCAATGGCGGGGGAGGGTTGTCTCAACTTTTCGGAGGGGGAGGCGGGGGCGGATCGAGGCGCCAGCAAGCCAACTCAGAATCGGGCATCAGCGTCGAAAGAAGCGCACCGCCTGTGACCGGCAAATTCACTGGAAAACAAGATAGCGACGGGATGCAAACTACGATCACGGCTCAGTTCGCCTGCTATCCGGCGCACGACGCCGATATTCCTCAGAGCAATGCGTTCGTGTGCTATACGGGGAATCCAAACGCCGGCGGGCCTCCAGGTGGCCGCTCCGACGCCGGTGGCAATGGTCCACCAGCTGAGGGTCCCGGCTACGGCGCGAATGGTCCGCCGCCGGGTGTAGAGTAGGACCACGCGTGCTAGAAACTGGCGTGCTTGAAAAAGCGCTCCGGGATCGCGCGTACAATGGCCATGATCGGGCGCCAGAACGAGGGCACATAAACCACGTCACGCTTCTTGCGCCACGCCTCGAAGATGAGATCGGCAGCCCGCTCAGGCGGTACCGTCAGCAAGGTGCCTTCGCGGCCCCAGGTCATCCGCGTGTCAACCGTGCCGAGGATCACCGTCATCACGTGAACTTTGGTCTTCGCGAGACGGGCGCGCAGACCTTGCACGAATAGATGCAGCGCGCCCTTGGCCGAGCCATAAACGTAGTTGCGTTTGCGGCCGCGATCGCCGGCCACCGATCCGATCACGATGATGAATCCGGTGCCCTGCGCCTCCAACTTTTGCGCAGCGATCGTGAGGAGCGATACCGCCCCCGTGAAATTCTGATGTATCGTCGCCAGCGCTTCGTTCGCGTCGATCTGCGCCTTTTCCTCTTCGCCGAGCGTGCCGAAGCACAATACCACTCCGTCGAGACCGCCGAGTTCTTTGGTAGCGCGCTCGATTACGGCAGCATGCGAGGCGAAGTCGGACGCATTGAACTTTCCCGCACTCGCCGATACTCCGGACCGAACCCGAACATCGTTGGCGATACGACCCGCTTCGGCCTCGTCGCGTGCCGCGATGTAAAGTTGCGCTCCGATGGAGGCGAATTTGATCGCGAGCAGTCGTGCGATAGGGGAAGTGCCGCCGAGGATGAGTACTTTCACGCGGGATCCATCTGCAAACGTCGCGATAGTGTGGAAGAAAAATGATTGTTAGGGTCGGCTTTCGCCTTCGCCGCGCGCCACTCCTCAAAGTTCGGATACATCGTGCGAAACGTGTCGGGCCGCATCCGCGCATCCTTTGCGAGATAAACCCGACCTCCGCGCTTGAGCACCATCGAGTCGAGCCGATCGAGAAACTCGAGCAGTCCCTCGGTGACCGGAAAATCCAGCGCGAGCGTGTATCCCGGCATCGGGAACGACATCATACCTTCCTGCGCGCCGAATTTTTTCAGTACCGCCAGGAATGATGCGCGACCGCTGCCACTGATCGCTTCGAGCGTTTCGATAAGCCCCGCGCGGCTCTCGGCCAACGGCCATACGCATTGATACTGCACGAAGCCGCGTTTGCCGTAGATGCGGGTCCAGTTGTGGATAGAGTCGAGCGGAAAAAAGAAGGATTCATACGTTCTGATCGCTTGATTCTGGTCGCGATTCGTCGCGTAGATCGCGTAGTTGAATGCCCGTACGCTCAGCGAGTTGAGTGCGAAGTTCGGCAGATTGAATGGAACCGCAGGTGACCCCTTTTGCTTTGGAGTCAGCGGTTCATGGCGGAGGTTGGCCGGTAATGCATCGCGACTCGCGAAGTCACCGACATGCAGGACCGAGCGCCCGAGCGAGCCCTTGGTGCTCACGCAATCGATCCACGCCGCCGAGCATCCGTATTGAGCGTCGGTACGCTCGAAATTCTCGATCGCTGCGTCGATATTGGCGACGCGGATGATCTCACCCTTGATGTATGCGCTCTCGACTCGCCGCAGCCGCGTCGCAAGCTCGAGGATGATTCCAGTCAAACCCATTCCGCCGACGGTGGCCCAGAAGAGATCACGGTTCTCCTCGCGCGAGCAGCGCCACACTTCGCCCGACGCCAGCATCAGGTCGAACCACAAAACGTGCGTCGCGAGCGAGGAATCGCGATGGTGGCTCTTGCCGTGGATATCGGCCGCGATCGAACCACCGAGGGTCACGAATCGCGTGCCCGGCACGACCGGCGGGAAAAATCCGCGCGGAAGAAATACCCGGATGACCTCATCGAGCGTCACCCCCGCCTCGGCATGGAGGATCCCGGTTTCAGGGTCGAAGCTGAGCATCCGGTTGAGGCGTTGCAGGTCGACCACGCGGTTGTCGGCGTTGAGCGCCGCGTCGCCGTATGCGCGTCCCGCTCCGCGCGCGATCAGCTTGTGCGAATTGGCTGAAACGATCGCGGACAGTTCCGCGAATTTCTCCGGACGAAAGACTTCGCTCTCGCAGATCGGAAAGCGGCCCCATCCGCTGAGGGAGGTTCGCTTCGCGGCAGGCATTGATACGGGATCACTCATCGTCGGGAGTAATAGTATCGGGAAGATTCAGACAGAAGAAGATTTTGCAGGTGCGGCTTGCAATGCCGTAGGATTGGCGCGACCGCGGAGGAACCAATATGTCCTGGCAGCCGGAACTCGACGAAATCAAGCGCCGCATCAAAATGGCCGAAGAGATGGGCGGCGCCGAGAACATCAAGCGTCAGCACGACGGCGGCAAGCTGACGGTGCGCGAGCGCGTGGCGCGGCTGCTCGATCCAGGGACCTTTCACGAATACGGCGCACTCGCCGGCTCGGTCAAATATGAGGGCGACACCCTCGCCGAGTTCCGCCCATCAAACTTTGTGCTTGGGACCGGCAGGATCAACGGCCGCATGGTAGTCGTCGGTGGCGATGATTTTACCGTTCGCGGCGGAGCTGCCGATGCCTCGGTCGGCAATAAACACGGCTACGGGGAGTTGCTCGCGCATGACCTGCGCATCCCGATCATCCGGCTTGTCGATGGCACCGGAGGTGGCGGCAGCGTGCGAAGTTTCGAGACCCTCAAGCGCACCTATGTGCCCGAGATGGCCAGCTTCGACGTCATCGTAAAGGTGATGGGCACCGTTCCGGTCATTGCCGGATGCATGGGCTCGGTGGCAGGCATCGGAGCGGCGCGCGTGGCGGCCTCGCACTTCTCGGTGATGATTCGCGGCACCAGCCAGCTCTTCGTCGCGGGGCCGCCGGTGGTCAAGTGGGGCACAGGCGAGGAACTCACCAAGGAAGAGCTTGGCGGCTCCGAGATTCATGCGCACGTCAGCGGCTCGGTCGACAATGAGGTCGAGAGCGAGGATGAGGCCTTCGCGCAGATACGCCGCTATCTGGCGTATTTTCCGCAAAATGTATGGCAGGTCCCGCCGTACGCTAAGCCGGATGACAAGCCCGACCGCCGCGAGGAGGAGTTGCTGAGCATCATCCCGCGCAATCGGCGTCAGGGTTACGATACGCGCCGGATGCTGGAACTGATTCTCGATCGCGATTCGTTTTTCGAGATGGCGCCGTATTTCGGTCCGTCACTGATCACCGGCTTTGCGCGCATCGACGGGTTTCCGGTCGGCATCATGGCGAATGATCCCTACTTCATCGCGGGTTCGCTCGACGCGGACGCCTCCGACAAGATGGTCAAGTTCGTCGACCTCTGCGATACCTTCCACTTGCCGGTCGCGAACTTCGTCGATCAGCCGGGCTTTCTGATCGGGCGCGAAGCTGAGATGCGCGGCACCATTCGCCATGGAGCGCGTGCGTTGTATGCGGTCTTTCAGGCGCAGACGCCATGGGTTGCGATCATGGTGCGCAAAGCCTTCGGCGTCGCGGGCGCGGGACACGGCAACACCTCGAAGGTGAATCTGCGCTACGCATGGCCCTCGGCCGATTGGGGTTCGCTGCCGATCGAAGGCGGCATCGAGGCGGCCTACAAGCGCGACCTCGCCGCCTCCCCCAATCCAGAGAAGCTGCGTGCCGAGCTCGAAGCGAAGTTCAACGCGGCGCGTTCACCGATTCGGACCGCCGAGGCATTCGACATCAAGGAGATCATCGATCCTCGCGACACGCGGCCGCTGTTATGCGAATGGGTGCATCAAGCGTACGAAATCATCCCGACGCAGTTGGGGCCTCGATATAGGGCGATGAGACCGTAGGGGGTCGTTCGCGAACGACCCGCAGCGATGGCGCATTCGCGATCACGGTTGTTGAACCCCATCATCGTTGCGGGCGCTTCGCGAAGCGCCCCTACACGGAGAACGCGAACCTCTACGCGGTGGCGGGTTGGGTTTTCGGTTTGGGTTTCGGCGTCGTGGCGCGAGTCGGAACCGTGGTCGGATGGGTGAAGAGCATCGCGATGCCATAAAACACGAACGCCACGAACGCGAATTTGATCCACGCCGCCCATCCATATTTCGCCGCGACGATGACCATCAGTGGCACCGAGATTGCCAGCCAGGCCCGCGTCGCTAATCCGTAGAATGCCCATCCGGTAGCTTGAATCGCGGGCGAGATTTCTTCCAGCGCTTCCGAATACTGCGCGGCCCACGGCACCGACAAAATCGCGAGGCAGCAGCCGAGGGTCGTTGCGACTATCCTCATCACGCCGCGTGGCAATGCCTCGCCGAAGGTCGGTATCCACCACGCGAGCAAAATGCAGGTCAGGATGGCGCCGAGGATCGAGATCGGCTTGCGCATTTGAAGACCATCGGAAATGAGGCCGACGAAGATCAATGCGACAACGTTGCCGCCCCAGAACCACGAATTCATCGCCGCCGCTTCGCCAGGCGTGTAGTGGAATGACTCGGTGAACATCAGCGGACCGAAGACCTGGATCGCGATATACAGCGCCAGGCTGATGGTGAACGGCCACACCAGCAACCATGGCTCGAAATGCTTCAGCAACGATGCGAAAGCTTCACGCGCGCTGGCGGGAAGTTCCGCCGCAGTCGCGACCTTGCCGCCCTCCAACTCGATGGCCGCAAGCTCAGTCTGGTAAATCTTCATCCGCAATTCAGGGCTCAGGTCCTTCAGGAACACGAAGATGGGGATGTACATCGCGATCGCGAGGAAGCCCATGATCCACATCTGCGACTGCCAGGTTTGATAAATCGGCAGCGTAACGCCGGCAATATAGTTAGCAAGAAAATTCGAGCCGACCGGACCGATGGTGAGCAATCCGAAAGCGAGAGCGCGCGACAGCCGCGGCGACATATCTCGCACCAACGCCGCGCCTGCGCCCGCCATCAGACCCGCGACGATCGACATCGTGATGCGAATCACCAGGAAAGATTTGATTCCCACGATAAGCAGGTTGGAGAACACCATCACCGTGATGACCGCGAGGCAGAAATTGATGATGACGACGCGCCCGTAGCGATCGGCCAGTGGGCCGCCGACAAATGCGGAGAATGCCGAAATGAGCAACGCCGCCGAAACAAAAACGCTGTAGCCCAGCTTCGTCATATGCAGAAACGGCAGCAGCAGCGAGAGTACCGGCGCGAGCTGAAATTCGTAGGAGATCAGAACCACGGCAAGCACGGTGAGCAGCAACAAGGTCCATCGATACGCGCCGGTCGGATAAACCGTAAGGGTGCGTTTCTGCTTGAAGGCGTTCAAGCGGCTGCCATTCGATTCATTCATGCGGTCGCCCTGCGTTGCGGTTGCGCGGCGGAAATTGTGTGGACTGATCGATGCGGCCGGGTGAGCAGCATCGCAACTATATAGATGACCATCCCCACCATCGAAACTTTCACCCACGCGGCCCAACCCGAATGCGCCGCGACGGTGAGCGTGATGGGGGCGGAGATCGCGACCCAGGCGCGGGCGATGAACCCGAAGAACGCCCAGCCGGTCGCCTGCAGTGCGGGTGAGACATCTTCGAGAGTTTCCGAGAACTGCGCCGCCCACGGCACATAGCCGATCGCAAGGAAGCTCCCGAGCATCGTGGCGATTATCTTCATCTCGCCGCGTGGTATCGAACTACCGAAATAGGGAATCCACCAGATCAGCAATCCGATCGCGAGCACGGTACCGAAAATCGCGATTGGTTTCCGCATCTGCAAACTGTCGGACACGATTCCGGTCAGGATCAGCACCAGAATATTTCCGCCCCAGAAGTAGGCATTGAGGCTGGCCGCCTCGGCGGTGCTGTAGTGGAACGATTGCACGAACATCAGCACGCCGAACGGTTGGATGGTGAAGTAGAGCGTCAGGTTCGCGACCACGCCGACCACCAGCAGCCATACTTCGGTGTGTTGCAGCAGTTTGTAGAAGGCGTCGCGCGTGCTCGAGGGGAGCTCGGATGCTGCGGGCGCGCGATGCCCCTGGGCCTGCAACGCCGCGACCTCACTCCTGAAAATTTGCACTCGAAGTTGCGGGCTCAGGTCGCGTAGGAAGAACAGGATCGGCAGGTACATCGCGATCGCGAGGAACCCGGTGATCCAGATTTGCGACTGCCAGGTGTGGTAGATCGGCAGAGTCAGCCCCGCGATGAAGTTGGCGAGAAAGTTCGCGCCTACCGGACCGATAGTGAACAGGCCAAATGCCAAGGCGCGCGACAACCGAGGCGACATGTCGCGCACCAGCGCCGCACCCGCACCGGCCATCAGTCCGCCGACAATACTCATCAACGTCCTGACAATGACGAACGACGTGACGTTGACGATAAGCAGGTTGCAGAACACCAGCACCGTGACTGCGGCGAGACATGCATCGATGATCAGCACGCGCCCGAAACGGTCAGCCAGCGGCCCGCCGAAGAATGCCGAAAAGGCGGAAATTGCGACCGCGAAGGTGATGAAATATCCGTAGCCGATTTGGCTCAGATGGATGGAGGGAAGCAGGAGCGGAAGCAGCGGCGAGAGTTGGAATTCGTACGACGCGAGGATGGTGGAGAGCACGGTAAGCAGCAGCAGCGTCCATCGATGCGCCCCCCGAGGATACTCGTGCAGCACCCGCCGCTCCGAAAAAGTCATCGCACCTCCGGAATGCGCGGATGCCCCAAGCCCCGCGCGTTCCATCATCTATAACCAATCCACGCGCGGTTACAAGACAAAATTTCTAACCCGACTAGCGCGCCCACATCGCTCATTGCTAATAAGCGAAAGGCGCAAAATCGGGCGAGAGGATTGAGATGGAGATCAAAAGTCCGTCGGTAGGTAAGGTGCTGAGGTTGTCGATCGAGGCGGGCGCGCAGGTCGCGCGCGGCACCGAGCTCATGGTGATCGAATCGATGAAGGTGGAGATCCCGATCAAGTCGAACGTGGCGGGAGCTTGAAAGAGTTTCGCGTCAAACCTGGCGATCAGATTCAGCGCAACGCGGTGCTCGCGGTGGTTGAGCCTTAGCTCTCCCGCAGACCTAACCCCCAACCCCTTCCCTTGAGGGAAGGGGAATCAGAAGCGGCCTCATCGCGCACGTAGTCCTGGAAATTCTCGCCGAAGAATCGTTGCTTGGTCGCTTCAGGATGCTGCGCGAGACTCGCTTCGAAACGGCCGATCGGATCGCGGCCACCCTCGGCATGCGGATAGTCGGTTGAAAACATGTACAGCCGATCATCTGAATAACGAATCAGCTCCCCGACATCTTCGAAGGGGTAGGGCGTGAAGCGCAACTGCTCGTCCATCTGCTGCGACGGACGCCGCGTCATCTCGCGCAGATGCGGCTCGGGCTTAGCCCACACCTCGACGATGTGGTCGAGCCGCCGTCGCATCGAGGGAACCCATCCGGCGCCGAGCTCGATGCATGCGCCGCGCAACTCGTGATACCGCTCAAGCACCCCATCGAGGATCAGCACGGACAGGTAGCGCTCGGCCGAATGGAAAATCGAGGTCATGTCTTTCGAGCCAACGACCTCGGCGCCGCCGCGCGCGGTCTTGCGCTCCGGATGCCCATCGTTCATCCAGGGAGCTTCGACGGAAAGGCTGCTGCTGCCGACGTGGATCACGAAAGTTCCTTGCGCCTCGGCCAGCCGCGCCCAAACGGGATCGTGCGCGGGATGACCGGGTGAGCGGCCACACGAATCGGTCGGAATCATGAACAGGCGCAGACCTTCGGCCAGTGCGCGATCCAGTTCTGCCGCCGAGCGCTCCGGATCTTCGAAGATCATCAAACCGACGCCGACCAGGCGCGGATCATCGGCGACGAACGCTTTCATCGCGCGATTGAACGCGCGCACGCCGCCGTATCGGACGTCGAGGTCCTTGCATCCGAACACCACGCCCGAGGCGAACGATGAGAAAATCACCTGACGCCGCAGCCCGAGCATATCCAGCACGGCGCCGCGCTCCTTGAGGTTGAAAGCGCCGAGTGCCTCGTACCACTTCGGCCCGCGCAGGATGCGATCGCCGAGCGTCTTCAGCTCCGCAACCTTTTCCGGCGAGTGGCTGCGATTGGCGCCGGTAGGAAGTCCCACCAGACTGGGGTCGAGACGACCGATCGGCAAAATCGGCGGCAACCGATCGCGAATCGACGGGTCCGCGTACGCGGTCAGAAAATCCGGCAGCTCCATGATGTGGCTATCGGCGTCGTACAGAGCGCGAGGTGTCATGGCTCTCTTCTAACTCCGTGCGGCGAAGCGAACAAGCGATCCGCTCCCGCTAGCGCGCGGTTGCGACAACATTTGCGCGAGGAGAATACTCATCCAATGCCTACCTCGATGAGCCCAACGATCGATCTCGTCAGCGCCGCGTCATACGCCAAGGGCCAACCGCACGAGCAATTCCGCTGGTTGCGCGACAATGACCCGGTGCATTGGCATGAGCAGACCAACGCGCGCGGATTCTGGGCCATCACGCGCTACCAGGATGTATGGGCGATCGGGCGTGACCCAAAAACCTACTCCTCCTCTGCGGGCGGCATCATGCTCGATGATCCCGACCAGTTTTCGCTTCAGCAGTCGCGCAGCATGATGCTGCACATGGACCCGCCGGATCACACGCGCTACCGCAACCTGGTCAGCAGAGAGTTCATTCCGCGCAGCGCCGCCACGCTTCGGCCACGTATTCAGGAGTTGGCGAAAAAAATCGTCGATGATGTTATCCAGCGCGGTGAATGCGAACTGATGTCGGACGTCGCCGGCGTGCTGCCCTCCTATGTTATTGCCGAGCTGATGGGCATCCCGCTCGCAGATGGGCGTCGCATGTACGCGCTGACCGAGAAGATGCATTCCGCGCATGAGGCGGTGAACGAGCAGGAGCGCGCGGCGGCTGGGATGGAGATGCTCAGTTACGCGCTCAATCTCGCGGAGGAGAAACGCAAGCATCCGGGCAACGACATCGCGACCAAGCTGCTCAATTCCGAGATCGATGGCGACCGCCTGACGCCCGCAGAATACAGTTTCTTTTTTCTGCTGCTGGTCAATGCGGGCGGTGACACTACGCGCAACCTGCTCGGCGGGGGGATGCTCGCGCTGTTCAATCATCCCGCTCAGCGCCGCCGCCTGCAGCACAACCTCGATGGATTATTGCCCACCGCGGTCGAGGAGATGCTGCGTTACGTCAGCCCCGTCATCTATATGCGCCGCACTGCCACGCGCGACATCGAGCTGGGCGGCAAGCAAGTCAAGGCGGGCGACAAAGTCGCGATGTATTACGGCTCGGCGAATCGCGACGAGAGTGTCTTTCGGGAGCCCGACAAATTCGACGTCGGGCGCACGCCCAACGAACACATCGCATTCGGAAGCGGCGAGCATTTCTGTTTGGGCTCGCACATCGCGCGGGTGGAAATTCAGGTGATGTTGAAAGAAATCCTGACGCGGATGCCGGACCTCAGACAGTCCGGGCCGGCGGAATTCCTCGCTTCGAACTTTATCTCCGGCCCTGCGAGGTTACCGGTGCGGTTCACGCCGAGTCGCCGTTAGTTGACAATGCTTGATGCCTGCGCAATAAGCGCCTGCAGGCGATCGATATCCACCGGCTTGACCAAGTGATGATCGAAGCCCGCCGCCAGCGCGCGTTGGCGGTCTTCATCGAGGCCGTAGCCGGTCAGCGCCACCAGCCGCAGGTCTTTTGCGTTGGGCAACGCACGGATGTGGCCCGCGAGGGTATAGCCATCCATCGCGGGCAACCCGATGTCGACCAGGATCACGTCGAAGCGGTTCTCTGCGAGGATATCCAGCGCGATGAATCCATCCGACGCGACGCGCACCTGATGCCCCAGCAGCTCCAGCAGCATCTGCATGCTTTCCGCCGCGTCGGCATTGTCCTCGACGATGAGGATGCGCGAACTTCCTCGCTCGATTGAAGGGTCGTCCATAGGTTGGTCTTCCGCCGGATCGTCCACCATCGGAAGGGAAATCTCAAACTCGCTGCCATGGCCGAGGCCGTCGCTGCGCGCCTCGACTCTCCCCCCATGCATCGTAACAAGCTGCTTGACCAGCGTCAGCCCGATGCCGAGCCCGCCCTGCGCCCGATCCATCGCCACGTCACCTTGCGCGAAGAGGTCGAACATGCGCGGCAGCATATCAGGAGCGATGCCGATACCAGTATCGCGCACCCGAATCGCGACGTCTGCACCCTGGCGACGTATCGCCACCTCGATGCGGCCGCGTGCGGGCGTGAATTTGCTCGCATTCTGGATGAGATTGCTGATGACCTGCTGGATGCGAGCCGGATCCGCGTCGATGCGAAGTGCACGCGTATCGGGCGGAGCCAGCATCACCAGGCGCTGCTGACGCGTTTCGGCGGCCATCCGGGTCTCCTCGATCGATCTTTCGACCACGCTTACGAGGTTGACCCGTTCCTTGCGCAGCGCGATCCGTCCCTGCGTGATGCGTGCGACATCGAGCAGATCGTCGACCAGCCGCGCCAACTGAGTGGTCTGCCTGCGCGCAATGTCGATCGCGCGATCGCGCCGCGACTCGTCGAGGTCGGCTGAAGTGATCGCATTGAGCACCGCCGCGAGCGGATTACGCAGCTCATGCCCCAGCATCGCGAGGAATTCGTTCTTGCGTCGATCGGCATCGGCCAGCTCGGTAATCTTCGCACGCAGGTCATTTTCGATACGCTTGCGGACCGCCATTTCGGATTCGAGCAGCTTCGCCTTCTGTTGGAGATAGGTGACGCTGCGCTGACGTTCGTCGAGGTCGGTCAGGGTGGTGTAGCTTTCGGTTGGAATGACGTGTGAATGTTCGGCGCAAACTCTAGCGAGATAGTCGCTATCTAACGCAGTCGCGAAGCTGTTCAGTGGATAGGCGCAACACAGCGCGAAGCGCATCCGCGTGGCGAGGTCGCTCCACATTGCCTCCAGCCGCAGCGCCGCATCGCGTTTCCCCTCGGTCCACAACAGGGCGACCATTTCACCGAAGGCGCGCGTGAAATGGCGCGGACTGGCAGCGTTGATTTTCGCGATGGTACTCGCGATCACTGCCTTGAAGCGCTCCGAATTCGGGTACTCGTCGAGGGAAATCTTCGCCAGTGTTTCGCCGGCATCGAGGGCAATGAAGCGGCCTTGATTCCGCAACACCGCGAGATCGAGGCCGCGCGCACCGAGCCGCTCCTCGATCGCCTCGCGATGAGGTTGGGTTGCGATAACGACGGCGCCATCCCCATCCTCAAGGCTTTTTCCGATAACGCGGCTGACCGTGTCGACGAGATATGAATCGTCTTCGTAGAATTGAACGAGGTGAGATGAGCTATCGTGCCCAGGGTCAAGCCCGGTTAGCTGGAGGTCGCGGAAGGAGGTGTCAAGGCTCATCGAAGTTGGGGGTCCGGCCCGCGCGTTGTTCGTAGGGTATATTATCCCAATAGACGGGCTGCAAACGGCATTATTCAATCATTTCGGGTCTCGGTGGTCGCGAAAGGCTGCCCAAGTTCAGTCTTTGGGTTAATATGCGTTAGATGGCGTCAAGTTCTGCGATGGATGCTAATTCCAAGGTGGGTTCCAGTCCCAGTTCGCGCGCGGCGACCACGCTGCTCGAGATCTTTCAATCCGGGCGGCCGCTGGTCTACATCCGCTCGGCCGAGGAAGGACGGGTCGGCGATTTACTCCGTGAGGCGGGTCGCCTGCTGCATCCCGCCAAACCGCTGCCGGTCTGGACCTGGAGCCTCACCGAAGGTCTCTCGCGCGAGGATGAGGCCGAGGCCGAAGCGCCCGCGCTCGATCCGCGCGAGGCACTGGACTTCGTCGCCGCCCATGAACATCCCGGGATCTTTCATCTGAAGGATTTTCACGGGCCGCTGCACGAATCCGCCGCAGTGCGCAGACGGCTGCGCGATCTTTATCGGATTTGTCTCGACAAGCAGAAGTTCATCGTCATCACTTCGCCGTTGCGATCGATTCCCGAGGAAGTCGAGCGCAGCTTCGTGGTCATTGATCTGCCGCCGCCCGATATGTCGGAGCTGGTGGAGTTCCTGCGCGCCGAGGCACGAAAGATCTCGGCCCGCGAAGGGCATGAGTTTACCAGCGACGAAACCTTGAACCTGCTCGCGCGCGCGTTGCAGGGACTCAGCCTCGATGAGGCCCGGCACGCCGTCCGCCGCGCCCTCGCGGTCAGCCCCAATCTCGGCACCGAATCGCTGCCCGCGCTGTTCGAGGAAAAGAAAATCCTCATCAATCGCAGCGGCGCGATCGAGTTCATGTCCGACAGCACTGATATCGGCGAGGTCGGCGGTCTTGAGAGCCTCAAGAAATGGCTGATGGAGCGGCGCAAACTGTTTCGCCAGCGCGACAGCTTGAGCGCCGACATCGTGCCCAAGGGCGTGCTCGTGATGGGTATTCCCGGATGCGGCAAGACGCTGACGGTCAAGGCGATCTCGTCATGCTTCGAGCTGCCGCTTTATCGCATCAACATGATCGATGTCTTTTCGGGGCGCTATGGCGAGCCGGAAGAGGCGTTCGTGCAAGCCTGCCGCACGCTGGAAAGCATGGCGCCCGCGATCGTCTGGTTCGACGAAATCGAGATGGGTATCACCTCGGCGGAAAGCGCCGGGCAGCAGGGCCGCATCTTCGCGTTCTTTCTCACCTGGATGCAGGACAAAGGCCCCGGGCTCTTCGTCGCCGCGACCGCCAACCGTATCGACTTACTGCCCGCCGAGATGATTCGTAAGGGCCGCTTCGATGAAGTCTTCTTCGTCGATCTGCCCTACGAGCAGGAGCGCGCGTCGATTTTCAAAATCCACCTCGACCGGCGCGGCGTTGACACCTCAAAGTTCAGCTTCACCCAAATTGTCGAATCGACTCGCGACTGGACCGGCGCCGAAATCGAGCAATGCGTGATATCGGCGCTGACCCACGCGCGCCTCGCCGAGCGCGACGTGACTGAGGACGACCTGATCGACGCGGCGGCCGGCGGCGTGCCGCTGGCGCGCGCGATGAAGGAGCAGATCAACCACATCCGCCAGTGGGCCTTCCAGCGCGCCGTCCGCGCCTCCCCAGTCCCGATCGGGCGGTGATGGGATCGTCTGTTTCATTATGGTCGAGGAAGTCGAAGGCGCACGTAGTCGCGGGCGAAAGCATCGACTGCTCGGTCCGATCGGGAACTTCTGATGATATAGGACGTTAGTAAGGCGGCGATTCCTCGTCCTCCTCGACGCGTCACTTACCCCGCGAATTGAGCTCTCTTCCTAAGTCCCTTCTCTCGCTCTTTTTTGCGAGAGAAGGTGGCTGGCGCGGTGGTCGCTCTTGGGCTTTGCGACCAGCGTGCCAGACGGATGAGAGCCGGCGGGCGTCCTCGCCCACCGGTGGTGGAGCGCCACGGGTTTCTTCGCCCTCACGCACACACTACATTGGAATTTGAGCGACCGATTTTGTAGTGGCGTCCGCTTTTGGCGAGATAAACGTAACCGTCTGATTCGGCAACTGGACTTTCAGGATATCGCTTACGCCGCTCGCTTTCGGCCGTGTCGGGAAGGGCCTTGGCACAGAAATCGAACACGTCTGGTACCCGGGGTGCCTTAGGCAATATTGTAGAACCTGCGCCAACAGATCCGATTTCGATCGCCGTTCTCCGTTGCGGTGCGTTGAATCTCGCCCAGCATCTGTTCTTTGCCAAAATGCAGTGTCTGCATTTTGCCCCCGAAGTGAGGGTTTGTCATTGCCGGAAGTATGAACCTTGCATCCGATAGTAGTGTTCAACGTCAAATACGTGACGCTCCACCACCGGCGGGCGAGGACGCCCGCCGGCTCTCATCCGTCGGTCACGGTGCTCGCATCGCAGCCGTCGCGAGAACCGCGCCCGCCACCTTCCCTCGCAAATAAGAGCGAGAGAAGGGACAGGAAAAAGCCGACCGGAAAAGAAGCGAAACCTGATTTCCTAGCGGACCCCTCGCCTGCGCCATCAATTGGATTTCGCTTCGGGCGCCGCTTCGCTCCGCCTCCGCGGCTTCGTGCCGCATCCTCTCACAGCGGGATTCCCGAACATCGGTTAGATTGAAAATGCGGCGGTGAGTTCAGCGCGGAATCAATTCGCCGATTTGTTCGGTTTGTAGCTCACCATTTCGGCCAGCAACTCACCTTCGTAGATCGAGCGGTAGTCGAATTTCACAAAGCGATTGACCTGCGCCGAGTACCAGTAGATCAACGTCTCGTCATCGGCCATCCCGCCTTTTCCATAGAAGCGGCTGTCGACCTCGACTTTCAGCGCATGAAAAGTCCCGGCGGGCACCTGCACATCCTCCCAGCCGATCACCTTGCCATGGTCATCCGCCTTGCCCTTGACCGGTGCAGCGCCGGTGGTCTCCCAATCGTAATGGTTATCCCAGGTCTTGCCCGGATAAAGCGGGAACGAGAACCACATCCCCGGTTTGTCCGACACACTCGGCTCCGATGATGACTCGGTCAGCGAGCGATAGACGATGACGTTGAGCACGGAATCGGTGGTCATCTGGGAGCCCCAGAAATCCACTTCCATTTTGCCGTCGTGGATCGATTCGATGCGGAATTCGCGATCGTCCCCGGCGATTCTGTCCACCCATACGTCGCCGGTGTGAAGCGATGGTTTCGCGATGGGAGCGGTATCGGAATCCGCGGCAGCCTTTGCAGATACCGATGCCGGGGCAGCGGGAGGCGCTTCAATAGCGCCGCATCCGCCGATTGTTATCGCGAGCAACACCATTGCGGCGGCAGCAAGCAGCTCACGCGTAACACGGGTCCATTCACTATGATCGTCCACGCATCCTCCGGCTGACGCGAAGGAGAAAATCTAGCGTTTCTAGAATCCGGTCGCGACCACCTACCGCTAGCATCGCGAGCGGTGGTCGTGAGGCTCGGCGAAGGACCTCGGGCACGCAGAATAATTTGACCTCTCCCAGCCGGATTCCCGAACACTGGTTAGATTGAAAATGCGGTGATATCATCGCGCGACTGGAGAATGCGCTCATGCCCGGTTCCTCATTCGACGAAGTCTTCGCCCGCTTGCGCGAAGGCAAGATGGTCCTGATGGTGCCCGAGGAGTCCGAGACCGCCGAAGGCGACCTCGTGATGGCAGCCGAATTCGTCACTCCCGATCACGTCAATTTCATGGCGCGTGAGGGGCGCGGCATCGTCTCGATCGCCATCCCGGAAAAGCGGATGCGCGAGCTCGGCATCCCGCTTTCCCAGACCACCGAAACCGGACTCGTCAGCGAACAGGCGGGCGCGCTGGTCGAGGCGCGCGAGGGCGTCACCACCGGCATCTCGGCGGCGGACCGCGCGCGCACTATCCAGGTTATCGCAAATCCTAAATCCACCACCGCCGATATCGTCATGCCGGGGCACATTCTGCCGCTGATGGCGCTGACCGGCGGCGTCATGATGCGGCTGGGGCGCGCCGAGGGCGCGGTCGACCTGATGAAGTGCGCGGGGCTGCGGCCTGCGGCGGCGCTGTGTGCAATCCTCGATGACGATGGCGCGATGGCCGCGCTGCCGGCGCTGCGCAAATTCGCCGAGACGCAATCGATACCGGTGGTTGTCACCCGCGACCTCATCTCGCATCGCCTGACCAACGAGGTGCTGGTGCAGCGCGTATCGAGTGTGCCATTCGCGATCGAGAATGGCGATTTTCAGGGCGTCATTTTCAGAAACATTGTCGATGGGCGCGAACATCTCGCATTGGTGAAGGGCAACGTCGGCGGAGGACGGCCGGCGCTCGTGCGGCTGCATTCGGAATGCCTCACCGGCGATGTGTTCGAATCGGCGCGCTGCGATTGCGGCGAGCAACTCGAGGAGTCCGTCCAGCGAATCCTCGAGTCGGAAGCGGGCGTCATCATATACCTGCATCAGGAGGGACGCGGGATCGGGCTCGGGAACAAGATTCGCGCGTATGCGCTCCAGGATGGCGGCCTCGACACGGTCGAGGCGAACCTGCAGCTCGGCTTCGAGGAAGACCTGCGCGATTATGGCATCGGCGCGCAAATCGTGCGCGACCTCGGCATCGGCGAGGTGCGGCTGCTGACCAACAATCCGCATAAGCTCGACAGCCTGCGGCGTTACGGCGTGAACGTGACGCGGGTGCCACTCGAAGTCGAGCCGCACAAGGGCAATATCGGATACCTGCGCACCAAGAAGGAAAAGCTGGGCCATCTCTTCTCGGACCTCAAACTGATAACATAGGCGCGCGGTCGCGCAGTGGGCGGCCGGTTTTTATGGGAAGCAGACACATCGGCCGCGAGCTCGCGCTCAAGGCTCTTTATCGAATCGATATATGCGGCGGCGCCTCGAGCGATGACCTCGCGGCGTTGTTCGAAACCGCGCCGACCGACAGCCAGACCCGCGTCTTCGCCAATGCGCTCATCGAGGGCGTGCGCAAGGACGAACGCGACCTCGACAAGCAGATCGCCGACGCGCTGGAGAACTGGTCGGTGAAGCGCCTGTCGCGGGTCGACCATAACATCCTTCGCATCGCGGTGTTCGAACTGATGCACCTGGACGACATCCCCGCGCGGGTCACCATCGATGAGGCAATCGAGCTCGCCAAGACCTACGGCGACGAGGGCTCCGGGCGCTTCGTCAACGGGGTCCTCGACCACATCGCCGAGGTCAACAAACTTAAAGGAAAAGGTGAGGATCGCCCGCCGGCGAAGCATGACTAGGCGGCTGGCGATACTGGCCGTGATGCTGCTGGCATCCGGTTGCGGCTATCATTTCGGCGCCTCGGGGACCAACCTCCCAGCCAACGCGCAGACCATTTACGTCGAGCGCTTCGACAACCATACCCGTCAGACCGGCCTCAATGACGAGTTCATGGTTTACATGAAGGATGAGATCGCGAGTCACAAGCGCTTGAGCATCGTCGATAGTCCCGCCAATGCCGACCTCGAGTTGACGGGGCTGGTTACCCAAACCCTCGCGGTCCCCAATGCGTTCAATTCGGTGCTGGAGCCGACGCAATATGGCGAGACGCTGGTGGTGCGCGCATGGCTGCATGATCGACGCACCGGCAAGTTGCTCTGGAGCGCCAACCAGATTAGCGATACCGAGAACTATGGGACCGTTTCCTCAAATGTCGTCAACACCACGCCGTCATTCCTGCAGCAGAACCTGCGCACCGGTGACATCCAGAAGTTGAGCGACATCCAGACCGCCGAGACCCAGGAACGCGGCTCCCGCACCCAGATGATGCAGACCCTCGCCGCGCACATCTACGACTCGATGGCGACCGGCTTCTAGCGAGGAGCAGCCATGCCGATCGAGAACGCACTCGGGTTCCTTCGCCTCGTCGAGACTGCGAAGACGCTGCCCGCGGCGATTCTGATTGCGGGGCCGCAGGCCTTCCTGCGCGAATACCTCGTCGATGCGCTCGCTCGCCGCCTCATTCGCGAGGGGCTTCAGTATCGCACCTTCCAGATTGCCAATGCCTCGGACTTCGCGTCGGTGGTCGAGGAGCTTCGCGCGCCCGACCTCTTCGCGCCCAGGCGGATGCTGGTGTGTCGCGTGATGCGCTCCTTTCGCGATCGTGGCGGTGACGACAGCGCGCCGGCTGATGACTCATCGGAGAAGGAGACTCGCGGTGGCGATGCGGGTCTCATCGGCGCGGTTACCGATGCGCGTCCACCCAATCATCTGGTGGTCGTATACGACAAGGATGCTGCTCCGGCGAAGATTCGCCGCACCGTCGAGAGCGCCGGCATCCTGGTGAACTGCCTGCGTCCCTTCGACAACCAGCTTCCGCAGTATGCGGCAAGTTTTGCGCGTGGCTTCGAATTGAAGCTCTCGCAGAGCGCCGCCGAGCTGCTGGTCGCGCGCCATGGCGGCGATCTCGCTGCGATCGCGAATGCGCTCGGCAAGCTCGCGATTCATCTGGAGAAGGGCGCCTCGATCGAGGCCGCGGATCTCACCGAGCAGGGTCCCTCGAAGCTGCCGGAGCCCTTCGAAATCGCGGAAAGCCTGTCCGCGGGAGAGACCGCCGCGACCCTGGCGCAACTGACGCGCGCGCTCGCCGGCGGACGCGATCCTTTCGAGCTGCTCGCGGTCGAGTTTATCCCGGTGATGCGGCGCATGATGCTGGCGGCCTCGATGCTGGCGGCGCGCCAGAGCACCTTCGATATCGCGGGCGCGCTCGGCTTCGGGCCGAGCAGTCCGTTGGCGACCCGCGCGATCGACGGCGCGAAGCGCTTTGGCCTCGCGCGGCTGCGGCGCGCGTATCGTCGCGCCGGCCAACTCGACGTGGACTTCAAGAATGGCGAGATTAAGGATCGCGCCGAGGCATTATCGGCGCTGGTCCTCGACCTGATGGCGCAATAAACGAAAAAGAAAGCGGCGCCCGCGCATGGACGCCGCCATCATCAAATTCGGTTGCTACGCTTGCTGGACTTTCGCGCCATGGGTTTTATGGAACTGCGCGGAGAGGCGTCCGATTTTGCGGCTCGCGGTGTTGCGATGCAGCTTGCCTTTGCTCGCGGCCTTGTCGAGTGCGGTGATGGCGGCGCGCAGTTTTTCCTGCGCCGCGGCGGCATCGGCGGCTTCGATCGATTCGGAGGCGACTTTGACGGCGGTGCGGACCTGGGTTCTCACCGTGCGGTTATGTTCGCGGCGCTTGAGGTTCTGCCGGTGGCGCTTCTCTGCTGACGGATGAATGGGAATATGCGGCATGATCCTTCCTAGCTAACAGCCCCGTCGCATCGGGTCAATATGGGAGGGCAGAGCAACTCTCTTCTGGGTGGAAGGGTGGACTGATTGAGCTCGCACGGGTAACGTCAAACTGGTGAGCGATCTTCTCAAATTGGCCTTCGAAAAGGCGTCGGAAGTCATGTCCGAAGCGGAACAAGAAGTATTCGCGCGATGGCTGCTTGATGCTTTGGAGCAGGACGAGAAGCGCTGGGACAAGGCATTTGCAGACTCCCCCAAAAAGCTCGAAAGCATTGCCGACGAAGTGCTCGAAGACTTTCGTGCGGGTCGCACCGAACCGCTGGATATCGAGAAGCTCTGACCTCTCGAACCCGCACCTCGTTTTGGAAAGCTTACGGCGTCATTCCCTGAGAGATCGTTTAGCTTCCTGCCACAAAGCCTCGAGTTCCCGCGGCGACATCATTTTAAGGTTGAGCTGGCGCGAGGCCGCCAGGCGCTCGACCGCCTCGAAGCGGCCGACGAATTTGTCGGATGCGCGCCGCAAAGTCTCCTCGGCGTTGTGGCCGATGAAGCGCGGCGCGTTCGCAAGCGCCAGCATCATGTCGCCCAGCTCGGAGGCGAGCGCATCATGGTCGCCATCCGCGAGGGCCGCTTCGGCCTCGTCGAGTTCCTCGCGAACTTTTTTCAGCACCTCGCCGATGTTCTGCCAGTCCATCCCTTTGCGGCGCGCTTTTTCGCCGAGCTTCTCCGCGCGCATCAGGGCCGGCAATCCACGTCCAGTCTGACCGAGGCCAGGATCTTTCCCGGCGTCCTTTTTCTCGCCCGCTTTGATCTTGTCCCAATTCGAGAGGACCTGATCGACGGTGTCGGCTTGGACGTCGCCGTAGACATGCGGATGCCGCCGGATCAACTTTTCCGCCGCGTCGCGTGCGACCTTTTCGAGGTTGAAGCGTGATTCGTCCTCGGCCATCACCGCGATGAACAGCGATTGCACCAGCAGATCGCCCAGCTCTTCCGCGATCTCAGCATTGTCATTTGAGGCGATGGCGTCGGCGGTTTCGTACGCCTCCTCGATGACGTGGCGCGTGGTGCTCGCGACCGTCTGCTCGCGATCCCAGGCGCATTCGGCGCGCAGTCTGCGCACCACTTCGATCAACCGCGCGAGTTCGCGCAGTTCCGGACGTTCGGAGTTGGTGCTCATCGCATCACGCCTGCGCGACGAAAATCCCCGCGTCTTTGCTGATATGGAAGGCGCCGCGCTCGGCGATTTCCTTTTCGAAGAACAATCGCAAAGCCGCGATCTTTTCGTCGCTCACCGCGCGGCGCATCCGGGTCGAGTTGATGTAGTCGATGAGCGGCTCGACCTCGGTCACCACGAGGCTGTCCGGATAGCGCAGCACTTCGACCTGCGGAAACGCGGCACGCATCGGGGCGAGACCGGTTTCCAATCCGAAATGCTGCGCGGAGCGGCTGAACGGGATGCCGAGCAGGCGCTCGCCCGCTTCATTGAACTCGCGCATGTTGGCGAGGCTGAAAGTTGCCGCGAAGCAGCGCCCGCCCGGCTTGAGCACGCGGCGAAACTCCGCCAGCGCGCGCGGCACATCGGGCACGTGATAGAGCATGTGATTGGCGACGATCGCATCGAAGGTCGCGTCGGCGAAGGGCAGCACTTGCGCGTCGAGCTGCGCGGCCTCGAAATGATGCTCGACGCGCGCGAGGTTCCTCAGGCCGTCGTGCAGGATCTCGGAAAAATCCGACACCACGATGTGCCATCCGGCCGGAATTCGCTCGCGATTGGTTATCCACATCTGCGCGGTGCCGGTCCCGACTTCGAGCACGCGCGCATCAACCGGTAATATTTGCGGTAGCGCCGGTGGCGAGGTCATATGGTCGAGGATCCATGGGAAGATGCCGTACTTGTTGGTGCTGAAGCGCCCGTGCAGGCGCAGCCGCGCGTTGAGATTCGAGCCGTCCTTGTACTGCTCGCGAAGCGCTTGCGTGGTTGCATCCATAAGGCGCGATTCTAGCATGACTCACACATGCGGGAACGTTTTGGCGATAGTTCAACCCGCGTGATAAATGGTCCCCATGGGAAATGGAATCAGTCAGGCCAGCGCTCCACGAAGACGCCAGCTCGGCGCGCCGCTTCCGCGCGAGGGCGAAAATGGGCTCTTTTCCGAATCATGGTTTCCGATTTGTCTGTCGCGCGAAATCCCCGCCGGAAAAATCCTCGGCGTCGATTTCCTCGATGGCCGCGTCGTCGCCTATCGCGGTGCCAAGGGCGAGGCGCGGGTGATGAGCGCCTACTGCGCGCATGTCGGCGCGGATCTTTCGGTCGGTGACATCGAGGGCGATACGATAAGGTGCGCCTTTCATCATTGGCGCTACGACGGCAACGGCGTATGCGTCGCGACCAAGGTTGGCGATCCGCCGCCGCCCGCCGCGTGTCTGTTCAAATTTCCCACCTGCGAAAAGCACGGCATTGTGTTCGCATACAACGGCGAGCGTCCGCGCTTCGAGGTGCCGGATTTTCCCTACCCCGATTCCGAACTGATGATGACCGCATCGTCGTTCCCGCAAATCACCCCGACCGATCCGTGGGTGATCAGCTGCAATACCCCCGACATGCAACACATCAAGGCGCTTCACGGCATCACCTTCGACCAGGAGGACCCGCACGATAGCGTCGAATGGACCGATCATTCGATGCTGTACGATTTCAAGGGCCGGCACGCGAAGGGGCAACCGATCGAATATCGGATTGGAATTTTCGGGACCAACATTTTCTATCAGAGCGGCACCATCGAGGGGCGCTGGTTCGGCGCGATAACGCCATTCGGCCTGCCACGTCCCGGACAGACCCGTGTCTTTGCAATTATCGCGGCGAAAAAGGACGAGGGCGACGAGGCCTCAACCGCGGCATTTTTGCGCGCCGTCACACAACTCGAAATTGATGTGGTGAGTGAGGACATTCCGGTCCTCAATACGATTCACTTCCGGCCCGGCACCCTGACCCGCAGCGATCGTACGCTGGCGCGATTTTTCCAGTACCTGCGCGATTACCCGCGCTGCCATCCGTCGGCGGAGTTCATCACCTGATCGCGAAATTGATCTCTTGCTTTTCCGTCCCGCGCCCGTGAACATCTTCAGGCTTCTTTTTGCGAGCCCGCGGTGCGAATCGCGGCATAGGCGAAAAAATCTGCCGCAAACGGCTTTGGGAGGGTGATTGTGGAATCGAGGACTACTTCAACCTGGTTCAGAAGGACCGCTATCGCGGTCGTTTTCCTATCGGCGATCTTCGCGCTGGCGACGGGCGTGCGCGCGGAGACCTGGAATATCGATCCGGTGCACTCCAATATCAGCTTCAGCGTCCGCCACATGATGCTGTCGGATGTGAAGGGCGGTTTCGACAAGTTCTCCGGTTCGATTTCGGCCACCGGCACCGATCCCAATTCGGTGAAGATCGAAGCCACCATTCAGGCGGCGTCGGTCGATACCCATGCCGAGAAGCGCGACAACCATCTCAAGAGCCCCGACTTCCTCGACGTCGCGAAGTACCCGACCATCACCTTCAAATCGACCAAGATTGAGCCCGATGGCGACGGCAAGTGGAAGGTCACCGGCGACCTGACCCTGCACGGCGTGACCAAGCCGGTAGTGCTCGAAGTGACTGGACCGTCTCCCGAGGTGATGGTCATGGGGAGCCCGCGTCGCGGCGCCGCGGCCACGACGAGCATTAATCGGCAGGATTTCGGAGTTGCGTTTAACAAGACCCTCGATTCGGGCGGTCTGGTGGTGGGCAACGACGTGGCGATCTCGATCGACGTAGAAGCTGTCAAAGCCAAGTAGGATTTTGCAATGAAACTGGAATTCGGTTTTCAACTCGCGAACATGGAGCCGGCGCGCATGCGCGATCTGGCGCAAGCCGCCGAGGCGCTCGACTACGACTTCATCGTTTTTCCCGACCACCTCGTCCTCGAAGGCCCGGAGCGCCAGCGGGATCCGCACGCGCTGGCCTGGGATATGGTTTCGGTGGCGGCCTGGTTAGCCGGGGCGACCAAAAAAATTCGTATCGGTCATATGGTGCTATGCAATCTGTTTCGGCATCCGGCGATCACCGCGCAGAGCCTGACCACGATCGATCATCTGAGCAACGGGCGACTGCTCGCCGGGCTCGGCAGCGGATGGACCCAGACTGAATTCGAGATGACCGGGATCCCGTTTCCTCCGATCACCGAGCGGCTGCGGATGCTGGACGAGGCGCTGACCGTCATCAAGTCGCTGTGGGCGAACGAGCAGACCACTTTCGACGGCGAGTTCTACCATCTGAAGGATGCGATCTCGTGGCCCAAACCGCTTCAGCAGCCGCGCCCGCCAATCATCGTCGGCGGGGGAGGCAAGGGCCTGTTGCGAATTGCGGCGAAGCACGCCGACATCGTCAACATCATTCCGGACGCGGGCAAACAGGGGCACATTTCCATCGCCCAGTTGAAGCAAATGAATGATGTGGCATATCAGGAGAAGGTTCGCTTCGTGCGCGAGGAAGCCGTACGCCACGGTCGCAATCCCGATGCGATCCGCATCAGCAGCTTTCTGTTCGCCTTCAACCTGACCGATTCCCAGGCGGCCGCGCGTCAGATGGCCGAGGGTATGGCGCCGATGTTCCAGATGAGTCCCGACGCGGTACTTACTTCACCGCTGGTGCTGATTGGAACCCCGGATGACTGCGTCAAGGAACTCAAGCGCCGGGTGCAGAAGTGGGGCGTGACGCAATTCATGTTCAGCTCGCTGGGCGTGGTCGACGAGAACGTGGTCCGGCGGCTCAAGGACGAAGTCATCGCGCACGTGTAGGTTGCGCGGCGGCGGTGTCCGTGGCGGGGCGCGCAGGATATAGCGCGCGCACCAGCGGGGTGAGCTCGCGCTCCGAGGGCGCATCGCCACCGAAGTCCGACATGATGGAGCGCATCTCCTCTCCCGACCCATTGGGCTTGGCGAGGATAAACGGGATGTGGCCATCCTGCTCGCATGCGCTGCCATGCCAGGTGTAGTGCGTGATCCCGGCGAAGTAGAAGCGATCCTCGATCGGAACGTTCATGCAGGCGCGCGGGAGCAGGAGGATATCGCCGGCGCGATTTCCGTAGGGCCCGGCGCTCAGCCAGTTCATCCGCTGTTCGAGGTCGAGCAGATCCGGTCGTGGGTGCGCTGCGAGGTATTGATGGATTGGCACCAGATCTTTGCCATCGAAGACCATGTATGGCAGCGCGTTCTGCCCGCCAGGGACGCCGGGGCGCGCGAAAATCAAGTCGAGCGTTCCCTTCAGCTTGGCGACCGGCCGGCCGGTCTTGTTTGATCGATAGAAGCTCTTAAGCACCGGGATGACGTCTTCCTCGAAACGCGCGGGCTTCTTCCAGTCGCATCGATCATCCTCATGCGGGCAGGTCGAGCGATCGGCGAGGTACACATAGGCCATCGATCCCTGATAGGCGAGCACCGCCTGGTAATCCGTGTCGGAGTTGGGAAGGATCAATCGAGCCTCGCGCACCCGGAAGCCCGCCTTGCGGACCGCCGTGAAGGGCGAGTGCTCGTGGCCAGTGCCGAGTTGGTTACGCTTGTCATCCAGGGTCGGAGTGTGGGCATGATCCGAGATGAAGAGGACGTAGGTGTGATCGATCACGCCCGCGTTGCGATACGCGTCCAGCACCTGCCCCACACATCCGTCGGTGACATGCTCGAGATAGCGCTCCTGCCCGACGAGGCGATCCGGTGCGGCATGGGTGAAGATGTCGATGCCGGGAAGATAGACGACCTGCAAATCCGGGATGCCGTGCTCCTTGAGCGCATCGAGGACTTTTTGGGTCGAATCGCGATCGATCGATCCGCTGAGCGATTTCTCGGGATCTTCGCCTCGCAGCTGACCCTTAATCAGGTGCTCAAAAAGATTGGGAAACGAGCCCGGCGCGACGGTGGTATAAATCGTTGCGCCGCGGTGAATCGACAACAGTGAAACATTACTGCTGCGATGCCCCAGGTCCTCAAAAAGTGTCGGGACCTTGAGCTGGCGGCCGACCAGATCATCGGTTACGACCTTCGCATTATCGGCGGCATCGGGCACGGAGACGGGAACCGGGGCGTAAAACTGCATCGATTCGCGCTCGAACCATTCATCGCCCGGAACCCCGTCGTAGGCGGGGGTCGAACCGGTGAAGATGGCCGCCCAATCGGCGATGGTGCTGGAGGGCAGCACGCTCAGCGCATGCGGCGCGGCGTAGGCATGCTCGAAAACGCCATTACCCTGATCCCTGCCCAATAGGCTCGCGATGTTCGGGGCGTGGCCGGAATGAACCGCATCCATGAATTGCGCAGGGGTGGCGCCGTCCATCGCAAATATCAGGACGTGGACAGTAGCAAGTGGGATCGGGCGCTCCGGTTTGAACTGTTTTTCGCCGCCGGTTTCCACCGTCTGTGTGATCAACCCGCAAGACGATTGCAGCAGCATCAAAGCCGAAATTATCGCGAGCAGGGCAAGCAAATTTCTCCAGGACATCCGGCAATCCTATCGGTATCGCGAGCCCTCTGTAACCAAATCACCGCGTTGCGCGTCTTGTTTTATGCGGACCATGCGGGGCACCCAATTATTCAATCAAAGGATGGGAAAGTCGAAATGAACAAAAAGGCAATTCTGGCGATGGCATCTGGACTGTCAGCTCTGGCTCTGGCGGCGACCTGCGGACCGGCACTGGCGTTTGGCCCTCATGGTCACGGCCACGGCCATCATGGGGGCGACATGCAATACTTCCTGCTCGCACGCGCGGCGGGTATTACCGGAGCGCAAATCCATCAGGCTTTCGAGACCGCCGGACCGACGCTAAAGGAAGACTTCCAGACGCTCAAGACGGACAAGGCGGCAGTGGATGCGTGCATCATAGCCGGCACCGCCGGCGGCTGTAGCACCCAAATTGGCAAATACATCACCGCGCAGAATGCCCTAACTCAGGAAAAGCTGTCGATCTGGCAGGGTCTATTTGCGACGCCGGGGCTTAACAACACTGCGGCGATCAACCTTAAGAGCAACCTGGAAAAACTTAACGCCGATAAACGTGCGTTGCTGAAAGGGGTTTTCAGCTCGGCAAAGGATTCCGACAGTACCCCTGATTCTGCTCTGCAGTAACAACAGTCTCCTCCCGAAGCGGTAGTGGCGGCGCTCCCGACCCCCACCGGGACGCCGCCGCAACCCGTTCTCTGCGCGAAACTAAGCGCTCGCAATCGGCGACAACACTTTGGTGATGAGGAACTCCGAGAGATCCTCGACTCCCGAGGCGGTGATCTCGTGACCGCAGTCATACTCGCGAAACGTAACTGGAACCTCCAGTTCACGCAGATGCTCGAGTGAGTCTTTGGCGCGCGAGAGCGGGATCATGTCGTCGGCGCGGCCATGTTGAATGAGCGTCGGCAGCTGCTCGATCGCCTCGCGGTCGGTGAGGTTGTCCTTCAGCTCGGGCGGAAACCAGGTCGACAGACCGACCAGCGCCGCGAATCTTTTGGGTTGCCGAAAGGCGAGCCGAAACGCCATCACGCCACCCTGGCTGAAACCGACCATCACCAGCTTGCGCGGATTGACCGGATACCTCGTGACCGCGGCATCGATGAACTTCGCTGCGCGGTCGACCGCCTCATCGGTCTGATCCTCACGCGGCGGCGTTCCCGTACGAATCGGAAACCATCCGTAGCCAGAGATTGCACCGATTGGGACTTCGAGCGGGCCTTGCGGGCAAATCACCATAAACTTGCCACCCGCGATATAAGGCGCGAGCCCCTGCAGATCGAGCGCATTGGCGCCCCATCCGTGCAGCGCGATTATGGTGGGATGGGGTCCATCGCCGGCCGGTTCGTATAGGGTGTGAATCAGATCCATCTCGTGCCTCCGGACCAAGGTCAGTTACGTACCGATTTTGTGGCCATTCGCATGTATCAGGCGCTTTGTCGTGTGCGGGTTTTTTTCCCATCGCGGATTTTAATTTCGACCCTTCCTCCGAGGGCGGCGGCGGTTCGGGCGATCGTCGCTAGCGTAAGATTTTTTATCGCGCCGGACTCGATCCGGGCAATCACCGGCTGAGAAACGCCCGCAAGCTTCGCGAGGGTGCGTTGCGAGATTCCCTTCTTGCGACGCAACCCGGCAAGTTGCTCCTCGACCATCATCTCTCTGAATAGTTGGTCGACCTCCTTACTACGGCCGCGACGCCGCGCCTCCCGATCAAGCCAAGCCAAAACCTCGTTTTTTGACATTGATTTGCTCCATCCACTCCGGGCCAAGACGAAAATCCTCTAAGTCAGCCAACTTCGCCGACGAGTTTGCGCAGATGGCGAAGCACCTCGGTCGGAATATCTCGACGTTTCTTGACTATTCCATCAAGCAGCACGATCCGCCGCCCCGGACGGAAGGTGTAAAAGATTCTTACCTCTTTTCCGCGCAACTCGAAGAGCCCATCACCGAGCGATTTGGAACGCGGTTCACCCAGGCGGTTTCCCCGGACTCCAAACAGGCGGATGAGTGCGTTAGCCTCGTCGTGTGCGCGGTCGCTGCCGAGCGTACCTATGAAGTTCTGAATCCGACTGCCATGAAACTCCAGGATCTATGGCTGCATTGCTGACTGATAGCATATGCGCTATCGGCAAGCCAGCTTCAGACTTTGATCTCGCTTCCAAATCGGAATCTGTGGATGAACTTGAGCGCTGGCGTCGTCTGCCGGGGATCGGTCTGGTCGCCCATCCCCCCTGTTCATCCGAGGGCTCAGGTCGGCTATCGTGTCGGCGTAAAGAAAGTTCTCAAAATGTCTTTAATGAAGTTGCGACAGGATCGGGCGCCTCGGGCGCTTCCATCCAATTCGGCCAATCTGGCCAACTGGGCCATTTGGGGAGTGCTGTTTCTTGCGTTGGCCGCGCTGGGCGCCACTCCCGCGAATGCCGGTCCGAGCGGCAAACTCATCGGGGTCGTGAGCGGCTTCGTTTTGTTCGGACTGGTGCTTTACCAGATCTACCAGTTGCTCATCCCGCTCATCGAAGACGGCGATCGATACCTTGGCTGGACGATTTTTATCCTCGTCGGCCTGTTCCTGGTGAAGACGCTGGCGCTGTTGCAGTTTTCGGGCTTCGGCACCGACGTCGGAAGTTACCAGGCGTGGGCGCTTCAGATCGCCGACATGGGCCCGGCGCATACCTACCAGCAGGGATATTTCCTCGACTATCCGCCGGGCTACCTCTACGCGTTGTGGATTGCCGGGATCGTCTCGCGCGCGATTGGGGCGGGCGGCGACACGCTACGTATCATCGTAGAGAGCCCAGCGCTGATCGCCGACTTCTTTTTGTGTTTCGTCGTCTTCGCGTATGTGCGCCGCACCGAGCAGAGCAAGCTCGCGATCGTCGCGATGCTGATGGTCGCGCTCAATCCGGCGCTCCTGTTCGACACCGTGATATGGGGACAGAGCGATTCGGTCCTGACGCTGGTGATGTGGCTGGCGGTGGTTGCGACTCTCGGTGGTGAATACGAGATCTCATGGGCACTGGCGGCGGTGTCCGTGCTCATCAAACCGCAGGGCCTGATGATCGTCCCGGTCTTGGGATGGTGGCTGCTGCTCGAAGCCGACTATGCGACGTGGCTGCGCTCCGCAGTCGTTTCACTCGGTACCTTCATCATCGGCATCGCGCCGTTTCAGATCGGACATCAGTGGAACTGGATCATCGATCTCTACACCTCGACCGCGGCCTACTATCATGAGACCTCGGTCAACGCGTTCAACTTCATCGCGCTGATCGGAGGGTTGCGCCAGCAGGATTCCGGCACCATTGCCGGGGTTTCGTTCTTCGCGCTCGGAATGGCGTTGCTGGTGCCGTTGTACTCGTTCGTCGGCTACGTCCTGTGGCGCGCGCGCAACGCGCGGTCGTTGTTCTTTGCCTCGTTCATCGCGCTGTTTGGATTTTTCCTGTTCGCGCCGCGCATGCACGAGCGCTATCTGTACCCGTCGCTGGTCTTCGTGATTCCGCTGGCGCTGGAAAGCTACGAGATGCTCGGAGTGTTCGCGGTCCTGACCGTCACCTGTTTGTTCAATCTCGCGTACATCAAGCAGACCCTCGAAAGTGCGGCAGTTTTTCTCGATGCCCACGACGGCCTGGCGATGCTCATCTCGATCCTGAACGTCGCCGCATTCGCGCTCGCGGTTCGCTTCGGCCTCAGCATGCTGACCAGCGAGCGGCCAGCCTCCGAAAACACGCTGCTGCAGTTGTATAATCGCTTCGCACCGCCCGAAGGCCAAAGGAAAGTGCGCCCCGAGGCGCCGACGCCCGAGGAACGACCGCTGCTAGCATGGCTTCAAGTCGACACCATCATAGTCGGGGTGCTGGTCCTCGCCGCGATCGCGACCCGCTTTTGGAATATCGGCAATCCCCCCGAGATCGTTTTCGACGAGGTTCATTTCGTCGGCCAGGCGCGCCACTATCTGCACGCGGAGACTTTTCTCGATCCGCATCCACCGGTGGCGAAGCTTTTGATCGCGTTGGGGATTTGGCTGTTTGGTGACCATTCGTGGAGCTGGCGGATCGGCAACGCCACCCTCGGCACAATCCTGGTTGGGGTGACCTACCTGCTCGGACGCCGGATGTTCAAGGATCGCCTTGCGGCCACGCTCGCGGCTTCATTCGTGCTGCTGGACGGATTTTTTCTGGTCGATTCGCGAATCGCGTGCATCGATATCGTCTACCTGACCTTTGCGGCGATCTCTTACGTGCTGCTGTTCCGCTTCATGCAGACCGACGGGCTGCTGGCCAAGCGCAGGCTGCTGATCGTCCTAGGAATCGCGCTCGGGCTCTGTCTGGGCAGCAAGCTCTATATCCCCGTGATTGCGTGCGTACTGGCGGCGGGCTTCGTGGCCTATAACGTATGGCAGATGCCCCCCGACCCGGCGATCATCGGTCCTTCGGGGAACGACACTGACCCATACCACGAGTGGCGTGTGGTCGGCGCGGTGACCACCCTCGCGATGGTGACCGCGATCTTTTATCTTTCTACTTTTTTAGTTCACTATCTGCTTGGATGGTGGGGCGGCATTTCCGACCTGTTCGACTATTACAAACAAATCGTGTGGTACGAAAACTCGGTGGCCAGCGCGACGCATCCCTACTCATCGAAGTGGTGGAGCTGGCCGATGATGCTGCGCCCGGTCGCGTACTGGCAGCATTTTCCCAAGGATGGAAAGGTCGCGACAGTATGGGGCGGCGGCAATCCACTAATCTGGTGGGGCGCGCTGACCGGGATGACTTTCAACGCCATCTACACCATCGAGAAGCCGACCGTGACCCGCGTCTTCATGCTATCAGGCTATCTTGCCTACACTTTGATGTGGGTCTGGATTGGCCGCACGCTGTTCCTCTATCACTACATGCCCGCGGTCTATCTCGGTTTCCTCGCGCTCGCGGCGGTGCTCGCCGAATGCTGGTACGGTGGTGACGAACTGTGGTTCGAGCATCTTGCGATACTTGCGACGATCGCGCCCGCGCTTCTCCTGGGCCTCGGCGCCGGATGGGGGCTGCTTGGACTGGTTCTCCTCCTCGGAGGATGGGGCGCATGTATGGTGCGCTGGCCGGAGTACAGCGGAAAATTCGTTGCCGCAACCTTCGTCGTCGGCACCGTGGTACTCTTTGTCTACTTCTTCCCGGTCTGGACTGCGATGCCGATTGAGCGTTCCGGCTACTACGCGCGAATGTGGCTGTCAGGGCCGGGAATCAGGAATTGGATCTGACGATGCGCGGACTACAGAGGGGCGGGCGTTTTCGCGTCATATCGGCCGCGGTCATCTTCCTGATTTTGGCGATAGCAGGCCCGCTCCGCGCCCGCGCCGGCGAGCTTCTGCATAACGGCGATCTCTCCAAGGGCTCCGGCGGCCAGCCCGACCTGTGGCGCACCGAGGCATGGGTCAATGATCCGGACGCGGTAGCGTTTAGCTGGACCCGTCCTTCAAATGGCGGCTCCGGCGAACTCGAGGTCAACGCCATGAAGGCCAACGACGCGCGCTGGATGCAATCGCTGTCGCTGACTCCCGGTTGGTACTACATGACCGTCGATATCCGCACCGAGGATGTCGGCCAGAGCGCCGACGGAGCGACCATCTCCGTGATGGAAGACGGGATCATGTCTCCCGATCTCAAGGGCACCACCAATTGGACCCGCGAAGGCCTCTACATGCGGGTTGGAAAAAAAGGCGCGGATGTCGAAGTGGCTTTGCGCGTCGGCGGCTTCGGCAGCCTCAACACCGGGAAGGCATTTTTTCGCAACGCCAGCGTGGTCTCGATCGATGCTCCGCCGGCCAACGCCAAGCCGATCTTCGACCTCGAAAAAATCCGCAAGGATGCCGAGCCGGTGCCGATCGGTTCACCCTTGTCGCTGGTGGTGACTTATCTTTTGTTGATCATGATCGCATACGCCGGGTGGTACCTGGTCGGACTGGAGCCGCCCAAGGTGACTCGCGCCGAGGCGCGCCGCGAAGCGAAGAAAAAGGTGGCGCGGCGGTGAACGAAAGCGAGCAGCTCGACAAGCGGATCGAAAACTCCCTTTTTTACGTGTCGCTGTTCAGCTACGCGTACTTCTACCAAGCTTCGGATCAAAGCACCGCGGCGCGATTTGATCTGATTCGTTCGGTGCTCGAGCGCCGCAGCCTCTGGATCGACGGCTTCTGCGGCTACAACACCGCCGACATCATCAACATCGCGAATCATTACTATTCGGTAAAAGCGCCGGGAACTTCGCTCACCGGGCTGCTGCCATGGAGCCTGCTAAGCTGGTTCGTCAGCCTGCCGCTGGCCGCAGCGCACGAGCCGCTCATGTGGGTGATCCTGACCTATCTCACGATTGTCATTTCGATCAGCCTCCCGGTCGCGTTGCTGGTCGTGGTGATGTATCGCTTCGGGAAGGCTCTGGGAGCCACTCCGGGACGCAGCGTCGCGGTCGCATTGATCATGGCATTCGCGACGATCCTGTTTCCCTACGCCACCGAAATGACCGGCGAGCCGGTCGCCGCGGTATGCCTGATGACGAGCTTCTACCTCGTTTTCACCGCGAAGCTACGCGACAATCTGCGCGCGGGGTTCGCCGGATTCCTCGCCGGATGGGCCGTGCTCGGCGATTTCCCGAGTTTGCTGGTAGCCGCCGCGATCGGAATCTATTCGTTGCGTAAGCTTCCCAGCTGGCGACAGCTGTTCACCTTCGCGCTGGGCGCCGCCATCGTGGGGGGCATCCTGATGCTCTACAACTGGGGCGCGTTCGGCGGCCCATTCTTCATGAGCTATCAGGGCTACAAGTTACCCCAGAATCAGAATTTTCCCGAACAGGCGGTCGGCTTCGTAGGTCTCACCTATCCGCGCCTCGGCATTTTATGGAACGTGCTGATCGATCCTCAGCGCGGATTGTTTTTCTGCAATCCGATCCTGCTGTTGGTGATTCCCGGGCTGTTGTTTTTCTGGCGTAGCGGCAAGCATGCGGAATTCTATGTCGTGCTGGAAGCGATCCTCGCGTTCGTGCTGTTCAACGCCTCCTTCGGCGAGTCGATCGTGTCATGGGGCGGCGGCACCGCGACCGGTCCTCGGCAGGTGACCCCGGCGATGCCGTTCTTCGCGCTCGCATTGATCTTCCTTCCCCTGACCTACAACTACCTGATGGCGGGGCTGGCGGGCCTCTCGACCCTTTACATGCTCGCGGCGATCTCGACCAATCCGCATTTTCCGTATGAGTATCTCAACCCGGTGTGGCAATTCGCGCTGCCGCATTATTTCCGCGGCGATTTTTCCTTCAACCGCGATACTTACTTCGGCGGTAGTGCGGTGTTCGGCGATTCGGTCGCCTTCAACCTGGGAAAGCTGATGGGACTGCCGGGTCCATTGCAGTTGGTTCCGCTATGGCTCGGATGGACGATCGCGGCCAACGACCTCTACGAGGATCTGCAAATCGCGCGCGGCCGCACCCAACTTACGCTAGGCGCGCTAGCCATCTCGCTCGCGATCGCGATTCCTTTTGTTCCCCCGCTCACCGCGCCGCTGCAGCAACATCTGTCCATCAGTTCGAAGCATGGCCTGCTGGCCCGATACTATATGGGCGGCACTCCCGGCGAGACGCCGCCCCATCTTGTTCGCGTCGACCAGTTCATCGACTTCGACAATGTCGCGGAGCTTGGCGCCACGCCGTTTTCGTCATCGGTGGTCTGGAGTGGCAAGCTAATCGCGCCGGTGACCGGCCGCTATCGCTTCGATCTGCGCGTCGATGACAACGGATGGATCACGATCGACGGAAAACCAATTATGGTCGATCCAGGCCCTAACACTTCGCGGTATGATGCGACTGCCGATGTCGGCCTGAGCGCCGGTCCGCATCGAATCATCGTCGGGGAGCGCAACATCGCCGGCGATTCCTCGGCGCACCTCTATTGGCAGATTCCCGGTGGCGATTCGCCCGAATTGGTTCCGAGCGAGGCGCTTATTCCCGACCCCTTCGATCCCCGCCGCCGCTAGCCCTCGCGCGGCAGCAGTCCCGCACGCGTGACCTCGCGCCGTTCGCTCTTGTCCATCGCCTCCGCGGCCCTGGTCAGCGGGAAAGTCGCATCGCACATCTGCCCGTATGGGAAACGATCCATGTGCTGCGAAAGGAAGTCCAGCGACTTCTTGAGATAGTGTGGCGGATACATCGCAACGCCGACGATGTCGAGTGACTTGAAGGTGACCATCGAAGGCGGGATTTGCACCTGGAGCCCCGCCGAGATGTTGCCGACCTCGATCACGCGGCCGCCGATGCGCACCATCTTCATCGCTTCCAGAAACGCATCCGGCACGCCCGCCACTTCGAGGATCACATCGGGCCATCCGCCGCATAGCTTCTGGACCTGCGCGAGGCGATCGTCGAACTCCGGAAAGGTGCGCATGTCGATGGTCTCGTCCGCGCCGAACCGCTTCGCTTCTTCGAGGCGATGGGCGACCGCGTCGATTGCGATAACGTGCGCGCCGCGCGCCTTCGCAATCGCCATCGCATGAAGTCCGAGTCCTCCGGCGCCAAGCACCACGAGGTTGTCGCCATACGCGACGCGCCCACGATCGAGGCTCCAGTAAACCTGCGACATGGCGCAGTTGGCCGATGAGGCGATCGAATCGGGAACGTTGTCGGGCACCTTATAGAAATGCTGCTCCGGCTTGATCCAGTAGTGGGTCGCGAAGGTGCAGGTAAAGTGCGGGGCCTCATCGGGATGGCGCGCGCCGACGGTTTTGGCGGTGCATGCAGAATGATGGCCCGCGACACAATTCGCGCATCGATTGCACACTGTGTAGTAGACCGGCGCGATACGGTCGCCTTCCTTAATCGGCTTACCTGCGAAATCGGTCTTCGTCCCCTTGCCGAGCGAATGCACTACGCCGCTCATTTCGTGGCCGGGCATGATGCCGCGCCGTCCGAACTCACCCTTCCACATATGCACTTCGGAGCCGCATACGTTGGTCTGGGTGATCTCGGCGATGAGTCCTCCGACGGGAGGTTCCGGAACATCGTATTCGTGGAATTCGATCTTATGCGCGCCTGGAATGAATCCGACTTTACCTTTCATCGTTTCCGTTTCATCCGGCGAGGAAAAAATGTCAAGCGCGAGAAGAGTAGCCCTGTACAGGACTTACTCTGACGGCACGCCGGGCTTCCTGAGGAAATCGTTACCCATCAGACTTGGACCTCCGGGTGCGACGTGAGTCGGTGGTAGAGCGTCCTGGTCAGGTCGCATCAGGGTATTGCGCCCGGAGGTGAGATCCCGCGGCTGGTTGGCATAGGGGGTCGGGCGGCGCTCGGCGTGTGCCGCGGCCTCGATTTCCTTGAGCAGGCGCGCTTCCTGGATCCCGCGCGAGACGCATTGAAAATCGGTAACTGGATGCAGCGGAACGTGGACCGGGGTGCTGAAAGTGGCGTTGACGCTCAGGCTGGTCGCTTCCCGGCCTGCGGGTTCGACCTTGAAATTGTAAACCGCGCTGCCGCCCGGATCGGGTTCCGCATTGTAGCGGTTCGCGATGCTCTTCAGCTGGCCGCAGTCCGCGTCTCCGAGCGTAAACGCGTACGACTCGACCTCGATGATACCGTCGTTCGGATCATTGCCGAGGATTTTGTAGCGGTTATCGTTGATGACCTTTTGCAGGGCATCCCAGGTCAGGTCGTAGGGAACCTCCACCACGGTCTGGGTTTTAGCAGCTGCAGGAGGCTGAATTTTCGCCGGATAGTAGCAGCCCGCAACGCCGATTTGGATTGCGGCGTTGACGATCATCAGACCGATGGTACTTCTGGCAGTCATGCTACGGCGCATCATCATAGCAAAGGTTGCGTTCGGTAAAACGCGGCGCGGCAGACATTCCCCATCGGTGGCTTCTGTGTGATAATCGCCCGGTGCGGGGAATTTGCTCTGAGGCGGCCCGCGCGAGGATTCGATCAATGTCAGGCCATTCAAAATGGAGTTCGATCAAGCATAAGAAGGCTGCCACCGACGCCAAGCGCGGTAAGGCCTTCACCAAGCTGATCAAGGAAATTACCGTCGCCGCGCGGATGGGTGGCGGCGATATCAATGCCAACCCCCGTCTACGCACGGCAGTCACCACCGCTCGTCAGCAATCGATGCCTAAGGACAATATCGATCGTGCCGTCAAAAAGGGTACCGGCGAGCTTGAAGGTGTCACCTTCGAAGAGCTTTCCTATGAGGGCTACGGGCCGGGCGGCGTCGCCATCATCGTCGATGCGCTGACAGACAATCGCAATCGGTTGGTGTCGGAACTGCGCTTCATGTTCTCGCGACATGGCGGCAATCTTGGGGAGACTGGGTCGGTCGGCTGGATGTTCAAGAAGCACGGCATCATCACCATCGAGAAGAAGGCCGCCGACGAAGACAAGCTGATGGAAGTCGCCCTCGATGCAGGCGCCGACGACGTTTCAAGCGATGGCGAAAGCTTTCAGGTGACTACGCCTCCGGAGAAATTGCATGCGGTGCGCGACACTATCGAAAAGGCGGGTATCGCGATCGGGACTGCGGAGATAACCCGGATTCCGGAAAACACCGTCGCGGTCTCGGGACATACAGCGGAGCAGGTGCTCAAATTGCTCGAAGCGCTCGAGGATCATGACGACATCCAGAGCGTTTCGGCGAATTTCGATATCAGCGATCAGGAGTTGGCGCAGATTTCCGCGGCATCTTGATTTTGTGCCTCTCCCGCAGCCGAACTTGCGAGGCTGCATGTTGGGAGAGGTCGAAGCGGAACATGCTTCGCATGTTTCGCCTCGGGTGAGGGACGGAGGGCGATGCGCCCGACGGTGGCGGAAGCGGGCACGCAGTTCAGAATGGTGCCGACCAGCAGTGGTAGAGGAGGCAGGATAGATGCGGGTGCTGGGCATCGACCCGGGTAGCGCGATCACCGGCTACGGTGTGGTGGATGGAAGCGCGGGCAGCTTCCAGCACATCGCGTCCGGAACTATCAAGGCCGGCAAGCTTGCGCCGGGTCCCGATCGCCTCAAGAAGATTCGCGACGAACTCCTCATCGTCATCGACAACTACAATCCCGCCGCGATTAGCCTGGAACGGAATTTTGTCGGTGAGAATGCGCAGAGTGCGTTTCGCCTCGGCGAGGCGCGCGCGATCGTGATGCTGGCGGCGGCGGACCGGGGCCTCGCATTCTTTGAATACCCTCCCAACCAGGTGAAACTCGCGGTGGCCGCCTTCGGCCATGCCGACAAGGCGCAGGTGAAGTACATGGTGCGACGCGCCCTCGGCCTCGATGAGAATATCGCGCTGGCTGACGACGCTTCCGATGCGCTCGCGCTGGCGATGTGCCATCTGGGCGCGACGCGGATGAGTACCATCGAGCACCTCGCGCCGAAGCCGCGCCGCAAAATTGCCGGATGGGGTACGCGAAGATGATCGCATCGATTTCGGGAACGCTGCGCGTGCGGGATGCGGGCCACGTCATCATCGAAACTGGCGGTGTCGGATATGAAATCTTTATTCCGCTGACGACATATTATCGGCTCCCGTCGATTGGGAGCCCTGTTTATCTCGAAGTTCGACAAATCGTTCGCGAGGATGCGTTGCTGCTTTATGGCTTCAGCGACTCCACCGAGAAGCGCGCGTTCGATCTGCTCCTCGGCGTTCAGCACGTCGGCCCGAAGGCGGCGCTCTCGATTCTGTCGGTTCTGTCTCCGGAAGATTTGGTCAAGGCGATCTCGCGCGAGGACATCCATCGCATCGTCGCCGTCCCGGGAGTGGGGGCGAAACTCGCGGAACGCATCGTGCGCGAGCTGCGCGACAAGATCGCCAACCTGAAGTTTGGTGGTGAGGCGCGTCCTACGGCTGCTCAGGCGGCATCGCAGAATGGGGTGGGGACAATCGCGGACGACGCGGTTTCCGCGCTGGTGAATCTGGCGTACAAACCAATCCAGGCGCAGCGTGCAGTTGATTCGGTGATGGCTGAAAACGCGTCGGCAGACTTGGAAACCATAATTCGAAAATCGTTGGCGGTGCTGCTTGCCGAAAAGTAAGGCGCATAGCGAGGGTGAGGTCGTCGCGCAGGAAGCGCCTCCGAAGCCATTGACTACGGCGAAAGTCGGCCTCGAGGAGATGGCGATTGACTTGTCGCTGCGCCCGCACAGCCTCGCGGAATTCGTCGGCCAGGAGCGCCTTAAGAAGATCCTCGGCATGTCGATCGAGGCCGCGAGGAAACGTGGCGAGGTCCTCGACCACGTGCTGTTCTCGGGGCCGCCGGGACTCGGCAAAACCTCGCTGGCGCACATTATCGCGCGCGAGCTTCGCGTCAACGTGCGCACTACCTCGGGACCCGCGATCGAGCGCGCCGGCGACCTGGCTGCGATTGTCGCCGACCTCGAAAAAGGCGATGTACTCTTCATCGACGAGATCCATCGCCTCGCGCGCGTGGTTGAGGAAATCCTCTACCCGGCGATGGAGGACTTCGAGCTCAACATCGTGGTGGGTAAGGGTCCGGTCGCGCGCACCATGAAACTCGCGGTCAAGCCCTTCACGCTGGTTGGCGCGACCACCAGGTCCGGGCTGTTGAGTCATCCCTTGCGCGATCGCTTCGGACAGCATTTTCATCTCGAGTTCTACACCAAAGAGGATCTGGCGGAGATCGTGCGGCGATCGGCGCGGCTGCTGAAGGTGCGCCTCGATGACGACGGTGGTGACGAGATCGCAGCGCGCTCGCGTGGCACTCCTCGGATCGCGAATCGACTGCTGCGACGGGTGCGTGACTTCGCGCAGGTGAACGAAGAACCCGTCATCACGCGGCAGGTCGCACTCGGCGCGCTGGAACTGCTGGAAATCGACGCGATGGGTTTCGACAAAATGGACCGCGCGATTCTCGCCACCATCATCGACAAATTCGACGGCGGCCCGGTCGGCGTCGAGAGCCTCGCGGCGACGGTGGGCGAGGAGCGCGACACTATCGAGGAAGTCTACGAGCCCTATCTGATGCAGGAGGGTTTCATCGCGCGCACCCAGCGCGGCCGCATCGCGACCCCGCGCGCGTATTCGCATCTAGGCCGCACGCGGGCCGGAAGCCTGTTCTAACATCGCAGACCTAACCCCCGCCCCTTCCCTTGAGGGAAGGGGAGAACATAAGAATGGTGGATAATTTTATTTTAAAGCGCAGTGCCAGAAATGAACTATGTCTGTCCAGTGTGCGGGTATTCGGAACTAACCCGGCCGCCCGAGCGTAATTTGATTTGCCCCAGTTGCGGGACAGAATTCGACTATCACGACCATGGGGTGAGCCACGAGGAATTGCGCGCGCGATGGATTTCGGCCGGTGCGCGATGGTTTAGCCGCGCGCAACCGCCGCCGCCCGGATGGGACCCGTTTCACCAACTGAGCGAAGCGCACCTCGCGAATTCGGCCGGCAAGGCCTACGCCGAAGAAAAATAGATGGCGAAGATTTGGGTCATCCAGCATCATCCGGTCGAGAATCTCGGCAGCATCGCCGAGGCGCTCGAAGGCGCCGCGCTTGCGTGGCAGTACGTGCGTACCTTCGAGGGGCAGCCGGTTCCCAAGGACATGAAGGGAGCAGGCGGCCTCATCCTGATGGGCGGTCCACAGAGCGTCTATGGCGATGCGGCGCAGTTTCCATCCTGCAAAGATGAGCTGCGGCTCATCGAGAGCGCGTTGAAGGATGACCGGCCGGTGCTCGGCGTATGTCTCGGATCGCAACTGCTCGCCGCCGCGCTAGGCGCGAAAGTCTACAAAGGGGCGCGGCGCGAAATCGGATGGTATTCGGTGCGACTGACGAGCGAAGCCAGGGACGATCGCTTGCTCAACGGCGTGCCCGAGCGGTTCACCGCGTTCCATTGGCATGGCGATATTTTCGATTTGCCGAAAGATGCGGTCACGCTCGCATCATCGGACATCACCCCGATACAGGCATTTCGCTATCGCGATAAGGCTTACGGCTTCCTCTGTCATCTCGAAGTGACCGAGGCCTCGGTGCGTGCGATGGTGCGCGAGTTCACCGATGAGGTGAAGCACGCGAGCCTGCGCGCCAGTATCCTCGACCACGTCGAAGAAAACGCTGAGCCGCTAACCGAAATCGCTGAAGCTGTTTTCGGACGCTGGGCGCGACCCATTCAGGGAACCTAGCCCGGTAGCGCGAGCAACGACTGCTGAAGCTTCGGCGTCTTGAATGTCGCGCCCTCGATTTCGAGCAGCATCCGCTTCCGTGCGAGACCGTAGCGATAGTTGTGCAACGACCCATCGCCCGCGAGCGCGCGATGACACGGGATTAGAATCGACACGGGATTCGCACCGACCGCCGCGCCCGTCGCGCGAGGCGCATCGGGACGACCGATCCTGCGCGCGATGTCGCCGTACGAGCGCGTCGCGCCGGTTGGAGTCGCGCACAGCTCGTCCCACACCGCGCGCTGAAATGGAGTGCCGATAACATCGAGCGCGAGAGTGGGGAAGGGCGCCTTGCGCTCGAGGAATTTCAGAATCGGCGTCGCATAGCGCGCGCATGCAGTGTCATCGCGCGTCAGCTCGATGTCGGGATAGTCGGAGCGAATTTCGGCGATAGCCTGCTCATCCGAGTCGCCGAAGCCGAGCCATCCGATACCTTTGGCGGTCGCTGCGATCAGCATCCGCCCGAGCGGGGATTGAACGATCGTGTAGTTCATACGACCTACAACCCCGCCCCGACGCATTCGTGAAGCCATCAGCCCTTCGGCAATTTCAGCACACGCTCGCCGATGATGTTGTGCTGGACCTCGCTCGAGCCCGCCGCAATGGTGAGACCGCGCGCCGCCAGCGTGCGATGCATCCAGCGGCCGCCTTCGATCGCGCCGTTCGAGCCGCCCTCGATCATGCCGTTGGCGCCGAGCATCTCATCGGCGAACATTGCGACGCGCAGATTCAATTCGGTCGCGAACAATTTGCCGAACGAACTTTCCGCGCCAGGCACCTTGCCCTTGAGCGCCGCAGTGAGCGAGCGATAACGGCTGAGGCGCAGGCAGCGCGCCTCGCATGCGAATTGCGCGAGCCGCTGCCGCACGTATGGATGTTTGTTCGCCGTCATCCCGTCGAAGTTCACTTTCTTTGAAAGTTCGAGCAACTCGCCGATGGTGCGCTCGATCGGATGGCGCGTGCCGCCCGAGACGCGCTCGAACATCAGCGTGGCGATCGATACCTGCCATCCGCCATTGAGCTCACCGACCAGGTTTTCCTTGGGCACCCGGACGTTGTCGTAAAAAACTTCGTTGAAGCCCGACTCGCCGGTAATCTGCATCAGCGGCCGAACCGTGATGCCCGGCGAGCGCATGTCGCATAGCAGGTACGAGATTCCCTTATGCTTGGGCGCTTGCGGATCGGTGCGCACCAGCAGCACCTGCCATTGCGAGCGCTGTGCGAGGCTGGTCCAAACCTTCTGTCCGTTGACGACGAATGTATCGCCATCGAGGACGGCGCGCGTCTGCAATCCGGCGAGGTCCGATCCGGCGTTGGGTTCCGAATAACCCTGGCACCAGATTTCCTCGCCGGTGAGCATCGGTTTCAAATATTTTTTCTTCTGCTCATCGGTCCCCATCAGCATGATGGTGGGGCCGATGCGATCGATGGCAAGCTGATTGGCGCCGTACATCGGCAGCCCCATCCGCAGCACTTCGTCCTGATAAATCGATTGCTGCACCAGGTCCGCGCCGCCGCCACCCCATTCCTTGGGCCAATGGAGCGCGATGTAACCGGCGTCATACAGGGCGCGGTGATATTTCTTCATGTTGTCCCAGGCCCCGTCGTCGCGCACATCGAGCAGACTGGCGGTGGAAGCGCCCATCGCATCAGCGCCCCGGCCGAAAATATCGCCGGAGGTTTTTTCCAGGAAATCGCGCAGCTTGCCGCGAAATTGTTCTTGCTCAGGCGTGTAGCTGAAGTCCATCTACAACTCCCAATTGAGGTTTCGATCGATAGCGAATCTACTCGCGATGCGGCGCGGTCCGCAAACCGTCGCGAGGCGCATCGCGCGGTTTGCGCACGCCGACGGAGAGTCGCATCATGAGTCGAAACATGAATCGCGTCATCCGGATTATGCTGCTGACCGTGCTGATGAGCTCGGCCGCCGGCGCCCAAAATGCCTCGCTGCGCCTGCAACCCTGGCATCCTCCGACGGCAGCGGAACTTGGTACTCCGGAAGAACAGAAATGGCGCGATGACGATCCAACGCGCTATCTGACATTGATCGGGGACTTCGATGGCGACGGCAAACCCGACGAGGCGCGCCTGCTGGTGCGTGGCGACGGCAAGGCCTTTGCGCTGTTCGTGAAGCTCGCCGGCGAGCAACAGCGCGATCAAACTCGACGAGTTTCCCGATATGAAAATGCTGCCGATGATGGGGATCAAGCGGGTCGCACCCGATACCTATCCGACCGCATGCGCGCGGGGCATCGACTGCGCAGAGGACGAGCCGCGCTATATCCGCGTCAAACATGATGCGATCGATTATTTTCAACACGATGTCTTCGATCGCTATTACTATTGGAACGATTCGCGCCACGCATTCGCGCAGGTCGGTATCACCGGCTAGCGGTGGCCTCGCGGAGCCCTTTCATAGAATTCCGGTTGCTATATTATTGAGGCCGAATCCGCGCCGGCTTCAGGGCTGACCTCGGGCGCGACTCTAAATCAGAATCAAGGCACAGGGTGACAAGCGACGATGGCGTACAAGACTATCAAGGTCCCGAACGAAGGCGACAAGATTATCCAGGGCAAAGACGGAGTCCCGCAGGTTTCCGACCAGCCGATCATTCCGTTTATCGAAGGCGACGGCACCGGCCGCGACATCTGGAAGGCCTCGCAATATGTGTTCGACAACGCGGTCAAGAAGGTCTACGGCGGCAAGCGCAAGATCGTGTGGATGGAAGTCTACGCCGGCGAGAAAGCCTACAACCAGTTTAACACCTGGCTGCCGGATGACACGGTCGAGGCCTTTCGCGATTACCTGATCGGAATCAAGGGACCGCTAACGACGCCGGTCGGCGGCGGCATCCGTTCGCTCAACGTCGCCTTGCGCCAGTTGCTCGATCTCTATGTCTGCCTGCGTCCGGTGCGCTACTTCGACGGCGTGCCCAGTCCGGTCAAGAACCCCGAGAAAGTCGACATGGTGATCTTCCGCGAGAATACGGAAGACATCTACGCGGGGATCGAATGGCAGGCCGAATCGCCCGAAGCGAAAAAGGTCGTCAAGTTCCTCCTCGAGGAAATGAAGGTTACGACGATTCGTTTTCCCAATACCGCGGGCATCGGCATCAAGCCGGTTTCACGCGAGGGCTCGGAGCGCCTCATCCGCGCCGCGCTCGACTACGCGATCAAGCACAAGCGCAAGAGCGTCAACATGGTCCACAAGGGCAACATCATGAAGTACACGGAAGGCGCGTTCCGTGACTGGGGCTATGAGTTGGTCAAGCGCGAGTACAAGGGCCGCGCGATCGGATGGGACGATTGCGGCGGCAAACCGCCCGCGGGACAGATTCTCGTCAAGGACAGCATCGCCGATATCACATTGCAGCAGGTGCTGACGCGGCCCGATGAGTTCGACGTAATGGCGACCATGAACCTCAACGGCGACTATCTCTCCGATGCGCTCGCGGCCCAGGTCGGCGGCATCGGCATCGCGCCCGGCGCCAACATCAACTACATCACCGGTCACGCAATCTTCGAGGCGACCCACGGCACCGCGCCGAAGTATGCCGATCAGGACAAGGTGAATCCCGGCTCCGTCATCCTGTCGGGCATCCTGATGTTCGAGCACATGGGATGGCAGGAAGTGGCCGACGCGATCGTCCGCGGCATGAGCAAGACCATCGCGAAGAAGGAAGTCACCTACGATTTCGAGCGGCTGATGACCGGCGCGAAGCTGCTCAAGTGCTCGGAGTTCGGCAAGGCGATCGTCGACAACATCTAGTCGCGCGATTCAAACGGCAGTGTTCGAAGGCTCCTCAGCGCGATGCGCTGGGGAGCCTTTTCTTTTAGTGCGCCAGGGCAACACCATCGCTCCGACCGCATCGGCTTTGATGGGATGCGCAGGTATGACTGCCGGTTTCACTGCGCCGATCTTGCTCGCCTTCCAGACCGGGGGCGCAAAAGATGCAGCCTCCCTGGCGAGGGCACCCGTGATCACAAGTACAGCATCGCCGCGGCGCTCGATACGATGCGGCGTCGAAGCGCGGGTGCGATCGAGCAGCTTGGTGTATGCGTCCTCGAATTGACCCGCGGAATGATCGTCGCGAAATACCACGATCCAAATGACGGCGACGTCGGAATTGTGCGAGAGAATCGCCATTCGATCTCCCGCCCATTTTTTCGCGAGCGCGACTTCAGGCGCATCCTTGCCAAAGCCGAGCTGTAAAATGATCTGGATCGACAGCTCGCCGAAGGTGTCCTCGTCGGCTTTGGTCCAATCTTTAAGGATGGGTTGGTAGCCCGCGACCTCGACCGCGACCGGTGGCAGCGGATTGTCGAAGTAGAGACTCGGATCGATAAGCTGTTGGGTCGATTGCGGCGGTTTCGCATATAGCGCATCGACCGCCTTCCATCCGCCGCGTTTGTAAGCTTCGCCTACAAAGCGTACGCCCTCGGAATACTGGAATATCAACGGGTAACCGAGCCCCTCGGGAGTATCTTTCGACTGCGCCGCGAAAGTCTCCGGCAGGTCTTTCATCGATGCGGCGAGCGTGTCCACCACCGAATCGTCCATCCGTCCCGCGATGTAAGCGAATCCCGCGATGGTCGCGTCACCCTCGGCCACCGACTTGAGCGCCATCTCCCGGTCGCTATTGTCCTGGAGCGCGTCGAGCTTGTCCTGCAATGCGAAGTTCTGATCCTGCAATGCGTGGGTCAGCTCATGCGCCAGCAGCATGTCATTGACCAGGTCGCGCTGCACCACGAACTCGAGCATCCGATCGCTGATTGGGACTGGCGTGGCGCCCTCGACCAATACCATCTCCTTGTCGTGCGGTTCGTAGAAACCCGCGATCTGGCTTTTGAGCAGCTTCACCGTCTCGGCCTTGAGATCGATCCCTGGAGGATACAACCCCAGCATCGCCCCGGCTTTCCCGTCGGCGTCGAGCTGCGCGTCGGAAAAGTCGCGATGGAGATCCGCGAGCACCATCTGCTCGACCTGGTTGGGAGTTTTGAGCACTACCGGCACGTGCTGCTTGAAGCTGAGTTGGCGAATTCGCTGGACGCCCTGCTCGACCTTACTGGCCTGGGGCGCGTTGACCTTGCCGCCGCTGATCAGCGAATAGGCGCATCCCGCGCAGGCCACCGCGCATGCGAGCAGAAATGGCGCAAGCGCTCCTCGACGGCGCGTGACTCGCGGTTTCATTCGCTCACGATCACAATCGGATATCCGAAACGCGCGCAATCATTGGCGCGTTCGCGAGCCTCGTCGCGGGTCGCGAACCAGCCCATCCTGACTCGATAGAAGCATCGTGTTCCGGTGGTGACTGGATCGATCCTGACATCGCGATAATAGGGCGCCAGTTTGTTCGATACTCGGCGCGCGTTGGTCTGCTGCGAGTACGATCCGACCTGGACGTAGTAGCGGATGGGCGTGCCGATTGGGCGCGTGCCTTGAGGCTGGCTCAACACATCGATGCGGACCCGCGCGGTGCCGGGCGTCACGATGCCCAAAGTTCGCGCCGCCTCATGCGAGAGATCGATCTTGCGGCCTTTTAGATAGGGACCGTGATCGTTGATGCGCACCTGGACGGCGCGGCCGTTGTCGAGATTGGTGACCATCACATTGCTGCCGAGCGGAATGACCGTCGACGCAGCAGTCATTTCCTCCTGATTGTAGACCTCGCCGGTCGCCGTGCGGCGGCCATCGAAACCGGGGCCATACCATGAGGCAACTCCGGTCAGCGATGATTCGGTAGCTGGCGGTGGTCGCTCGGCGATCGGTGGAGGAGGACTATGCACCGGTCGAGCAGTCGAACATGCGGCGAAAACGACACCGGCGAATACCGCTATCGCGAAGACCAAGCCGCTGGATGCCCTGCCTCTCAACACCGCCTCCTCGATGCGGAATTATAAGCGAGGGATTCAGGCGGTAGAAGCGGGGTCCAGGCCGGTAGTCCAGCCAATTGCCTGGGGAAGCGATCTCCGAAATACTCGATCGAACGAGATGATCGCTTGGGACCGATCGATTGCAATTGAGGCGAAAATCGCAAAAACAAACCCATTACTCGGCATGGCCGAGGAATGATCCTGCGCGCTTCACGACGTAACTCAACTGGCAACGGTACATGGTGTGAAAGTGCAGAAACAAACCCACTCGATGCCGATCAACCAGAGAGCGGGGAAATGCAAAATTACATAAACGAAGCCAAACTATGTAGGAAAATCCGACGGTTTTCCTGGACGAGATTGGCTTTATCGGGTCCGAGTGTCTGACCACGACTGTAAAATCGCGGAAACAAACCCATTATCCCGCGAGGCGAATAAATAGCGAAACTGCCCGCCATTCTCGATCTCCATTGTGAGTAACCCTCGGAACCGCGTAGGAGCGCCACCGACGGTCATGCTACCATCGTCGCTTACTCTTCAAGCGAACCGCTCCCATGTTGCGACGAAGGACCGAACTGGAAGACCTCGAGGCCCGTAGCCTCGCTCCCTACGCGATGCTGTCTCGCGACAGCCGTGGACGGCGCATCGCCGAGCCCGCTCATCCGATGCGCACCTGCTTCCAGCGCGACCGCGATCGCGTCATCCACAGCGCCGCGTTCCGTCGCCTCGAATACAAGACCCAGGTCTTCGTCAATCACGAGGGCGACTACTACCGCACCCGCCTCACGCACACGATGGAGGCCGCGCAGATCACTCGCACCATCGCACGCGCTCTCGGCCTCAATGAGGAACTTGCCGAGGCGGTCGCGCTCGCGCATGACCTGGGACATACTCCGTTCGGTCACGCTGGCGAAAAGGTGCTCAACGATCTGATGCGGCCCCACGGCGGTTTCGATCACAACGCGCAAAGCCTGCGCACCATCGACTGGATCGAGAATCGGTATCCGAATTTTCGCGGTCTCAACCTCACGTTCGAAGTGCGCGAGGGCATTATCAAGCATTCGCACTTTCAGGATCGACCCGCCGCGCAGGAATTCGATCCTTCGACCTACCCGTGTCTCGAAGCGCAGATCGTCGACCTCGCCGATGAGATCGCCTATCTCGGTCATGACGTTGACGATGGCTTGAAAGCCGGCATGCTGACGGTCGAAGAGCTGGAGCAGTCGCAACTCTATCGCGATGGGAGCGCGCCCGCGCACCAGGCGGCCATGAAGGAAGCAGGTATCGAGCGCTATCAGACGGTGCGGCGAATCATCGACGCGATGGCGACCGATCTGGTCACCAACCTCGATGCCGAAATCCAGCGCGCCCACATCGACACCGTTGAGGCGGTGCGGCGCACGGGCCGGGCGCTGGCGCTCTTCTCGCCGGCGATGGCGGCGCAGGTCGACGAGCTGAAAGAAATCATGCGCGACCGGCTGTATCGGCATTATCGCGTGATCCGGATGACGGAAAAGGCGGGCAGGGTGCTCGAGCAACTCTTCAACGCCTACATGAGCGAGCCGCGCCAGATGCCCAGCCACGTGCTGATGCTGCATGAGCAAGACGGTGAGCCGATTCCGCGCGTGGTGGCGGACTATATCGCCGGCATGACGGACCGCTTCGCGCTCGACGAATACAAGAAACTGTTCGACCCGGACGAGCGCGTATGACGCGGCGACGAAGTTCCATCCTGATTCGCGCCGAGGATCATCTGGGCGATTCACTCGGGGTTATCTTCATGCTGGAACCGGAGCAACTCGACGAGGGCGTCATTGAGAAGCTACGCGGCTACCTCGGCGCGCAGGTCGAGATTACCAGAGCGATCGTGTCGCGCGACCAGATCGAGGTCGAAGTTGAATGCACCGCGTTTCCCGAAGAATCGGATCGGCTGGTCGAGTCGGCTCGCGGTCTACGCAAGAATCATCTTCATCGGTCCGCGCAGTCCACGCTGCTGGAAGCGTTGAAACTTGACCCGCTAAATCCGCACGCGTTGATGAGGCTTGGCGAGGTGTTGCAGGAGTCCGAAAAATTCTCCGAGGCAATCGGGGCATTGGTCCGCGCCCGCGAAGTCTCGCCGATCGACAGCGCGCAGCTCCTCGCGCTACTAGGCGGATGCTGCGTGAAAGTAGAAAGAACAGCCTCGGCGATAATGTACTGCGAGCGCGCGTTGATGCTTGACCCGCGGCATTTTTCCGCGCGGCGCACGCTGCTCGCGTTGGGGCGAAAGCCGGCGGTCGCGGCGCCGAAGCGCGAACCCGACGAAGCGACCTCCACGCGCCGAACCCCTCGGGCGAAGCGCTGAAGATTCAGGTCAGGACGCCCGCGGTACGAAGCCTGCCGATCTCATCTGCCGAATAGTTGAGAAGTTGCTTAAGGACCGCGTCGGTGTCGGCGCCACGCAACGGCGCCGCGTGCCGGATGCCGCATGGCGTCCCCGACATCGTCCACGGAATTCCGGTATGGATGCGGCGTCCGACGATTGGATGCTCCATTTGCACCAGGAAACCGCGGTCCTTCAGATGTTCGTTGGTGGCGAGATCCTTGTTGCTCATCGCGGGGAACGCAGCGACGCCGAATTGCTGCAGTTCGCGGGTGATTTCCCATCGATCGCTGGTGCTCGTCCAGGTGGTGATGATCTCGTCGAGGGCGTCTTCGTTCTGCTTGCGAGCGGCAGCGTCAATGAAACGCGGATCCTCGGCGAGCGCCGGCTGTCCAATGACCCTGCACAGCGCGCGCCATTCGTTTTCGGTGCCGACCGCGATGCTCACCCATTTGTCGTCGTCGCCCAGCGCTTTGTAACAATTGTGCGGCGCCATCCAGCGATGGCGGTTGCCCGAGCGCGCGGGCTGCGTTTGGTTGAGCGCATAATCGAGCAGTCCTTCAGGCAGTAGCGCGAGCGCCGTCTCGAGTTGCGACTGATCGATGTACTGACCTTGCCCGGTGAGCTTACGATGAAGCAGCGCGACCATCACCGCGACCGCGCCGAAGATTCCCGCATTAGGATCAGCATATGAAATTCCGATCTCGCTAGGCCCGTGCCCCTCGTATCCACTGAGCGCGAAGAAACCGGCAGTGGCTGCCGCCGGAGGCCCATAGCTGACGTAGCTCTTGAGCGGACCGGTCTGCCCGTAGCCCGACATCGATAACATCACGATGTCAGGCCGCCGCGCGCGAATCTTCTCGTAGCCGAGACCGAGCCTTTCCATCACACCCGCGGCGAAGTTGTCGGTAACTACATCGCAGTGGCGCGCCATTTCGAGCGCGATCTCAATCGCCTCGGGCTTCGAGAGATCCAGCGTGATGCTGCGCTTGCCCTGATTGTACTGATTGTAATATCCGGCGCGTCCGAGTCCCGGAATGTCATCCGCGAAGGGAGGCAGCCCGCGCGTCACGCAGACGCGCTTCTCGCTCTCGACCCGGATGACCTCGGCGCCCAGGTGCGCCAACTGCAGGGTGCAAAATGGCCCCGCCCACGCCCAGGTGAAATCGAGCACGCGAATGCCGGCGAGTGGCAACGCGTGTCTGATTCGCCCGGCGGCGCGATTTATCGAGGATGGCGCCACGTGGGCGGATTTCTTTTCATTGAGTAGTTCGGCGTTGTGTTCGCCCAGGCGCGGCGCCGGAGTGCCTATCGACCAGCCGCTTGCGTATTTCGATGGTGCGCCGGGGAGCTTGATTTTGCCGATTCCCGGCTGCTCGAGCTCGACGAAAAATCCACGCTCCGCAAGATGCTCATTGGCATACAGATCCTCCATGTTGTTCACGGCCGCGAACGGGATGCGATGGCGCTGCGCCTCGTGATACAGCTCTTGGGTTTTCTGCGCGCTAATCCATTCCTGCATCAGCGCATAGAGCGCGTCGGCATTGCGCCCGCGCGCGAGGCGATCCTGAAAGACCTCCTCGTGCGCCCATTCGGGGTCGCCCATCAACTCGACCAGCCGCCGCCACTGATCTTCTTCGACGCAGACCGCGAGGATATGGCCGTCGGCCGTGTCCATGATTTTCCATGGACCGAGCACCCGCGTGCCAAGGCGCGAAGTCTCGCGGCCCGCGTAGCTGTAGTGCATCAGATTCATCTCGAGCATTCCGGCGATGCATTCCTGCTGCGAGACCTCGATGCTTTGCCCCTTGCCGGTTTCGAGGCGATGAAAATACGCCGCCAGCGCGGCGAAACACGCGTGCAGGCCGCCCTGGTAATCGCCCTGATGCCCGAATGCTTTCAGGGGCGGCAGCTCGGGAAACTCCGAGGCGCCGGGGCTCAAGAAGGCCCATCCCCCGGCGTTGACGACATTGAGTTCGTATGCGTTCCAATCGCGGTACGGACCGTCGTCGCCGAAGGGAGAAATCGCCGCCACCACTAGAGAAGGGAACGCCACTGCGAGTTTCGCGCTGGCCAGACCGAGGCTGTCGCGTTTCGCCGGCGCGACGTTATGCACCAGTAGATCCGCGTTCCTCAGCAGCGAATGCATCGAGACGCGATCTTTTTCCTTGGTTAGGTCGAGCGTGACGCCGCGCTTGTTCGCATTCAGATAGATGAACAGCCCGCTCTTTTCGGGATCAGGCTGGTTGCCGGGGAAGGGTCCATAGCGCCGCGTGATGTCGCCCTCGGGCGGCTCGACCTTGATCACCTCGGCGCCCAAATCGGCCATCAGCTTGGTCGCGAATGAGGCTGCGACACCCTCGCCGCATTCGACTATCGAAATTCCACTCAATGCTCCGGTCGTGTCAGCCATTTAATTCCTCAGGAATGCATGTAAAGTCCGCCACTGACGGTGATCGCTTCGCCGGTGATGAACGAGGCGTCGTCAGAGGCGAGGAATGCGATCGTTGCCGCGATGTCCTCAGGCTTACCGAGCCGTCGCAACGGCGTGTGTTCGGCCTGGCTTGAAACCCCAGGCATGTTCTTCTCGACCCACTTCGTCAGCACGATTCCCGGCGCAACCGCATTGCATCTGATACCGTCGGGCCCGACCTCCGACGCGACTGCGCGGGTGAGTGCAAGCATACCCGCCTTCGCCGCGGCGTAGGGTGCATCTGAACCGCCGAGCGTCGACCAGGCAGCGATCGAGGAAACATTGACGATGGTGCCCCAGCGATGTTTGCGCATCGAGGGCAGTACCGCGCGAATCAGGTGGAATGCACCGGTGAGGTTCACATCGAAAACGCGCGTCCAGTCTTCGATGCTGACCTTGTCGACGCCACCGAGCACGTTAATACCGGCGTTGTTGACGAGGATGTCGACTTGGCCGCGCGCGGAGATTACCGCATCGACGACGCGCTGGACACTTTGCTGATTCGACACGTCGAGCGCATGGCTATCGATTCGTCCCGGAAAACGGCTCGCGAGTTCCTCTGCGGTTTCGCGCGTCCGGCGCTCATGCGAATCGGTGACAACCACGATGGCGCCTTCTTCCGCCAGTCGCGTCGCGGTGGCTTTGCCGATGCCACCGCCGGCGGCTGCCGTCACGATCGCAACCCTATCCCGAAGTCCCTTCATATCGGCATGCTCCTGCGCCAGGATGTTAGCCCGCGAAGCTAACATCCGAACAGCGAAACTGTCGATGAGATCGGGTGGTTGCGCGGCTATTCGAACTCGACCAGGACCTGGTTCACCTTGACCGCGTCCTGCGGCTGGACCTTGATGGTCTTCACCGTTCCGGGGGTGGGCGCGGTCACATTGGTTTCCATCTTCATTGCTTCCAGCACCATCATCAGATCATTCGCCTGAATCTGCTGACCGGGTTGAATGTTCACTCTGATGACGACGCCGGCGACCGGACTGCGGCAGACCTTCGACTCGTTGACGTTTCCGTTGGTGGCCTCGGGCAGCGGTCCGGCGCCGCGCGTGGGAGTTGACTGAACGGTGGAAGGAACCGCGGGATAGGGCGTATAGCTTTGCGGGCGCGCGGGCACATCCTCCTGCAGGACCTCGACCTCCACTTCGTAGGTTTTCCCGTCAATTCCGATCTGAAGCTTCAAGAGCGGACTCCTTGGTTCATCGATGCCGAACTTGGAGATTATGCGAGGCCTGCACGATCACGCGTCCCTGCTGCGCCCATGGATTCACTATCTCGTACGGCGACTGCAACATCTTGGCGGAACGGACGCGGACCTTCTTGCCGAGAAAGGAGGTGACTGCCGCAGTGATGAGGATCAGGACTTCGGCCGGGACCTCGTCGTCCGACTTCGCTTGAGTTTGCGCCGCGGCACCATTCGCGACGGCTGGCTCGGGAGCGCCTCTGGTTATCGGAGCCCGCGCCAGTTCGGCGACGCGCGCTTCCAGCTCCGCGATCGCATGGGTAAGACCGCCCAAACGGAGTTCGAGTTGATCGCGCGCATGGTCGCGTGCCTGTTTCAGCGCGTGCTGCGCAGTCAGATACGAAATCAGGAGGCTCGCGACGATCAGCGCCACGATAGTCACGACATTGGCGATATCCGGTTCTGTCACAATGCTCACTTATAACGGAATCAATCCGTGCTTCTTAGGCGGTCGAAGTTCCCGCTTGGTATGTAGAGCCTCGAGCGCGTGCGCAAGGTACCTGCGTGTTTCCGCCGGCTCGATGATGTCGTCGACGAAGCCACGCGCTGCCGAGACATAGGGATTCGCAAAAGTCTCGCGATACTGCTCGATTAGCTCCTTGCGGCGTTCGGCCTTGTTCTCGGCTGCATCAATCTCGTGGCGGAACACAATCTCAGCGGCACCCTCCGCTCCCATCACGGCGATCTGGGCGGTAGGCCAGGCGACCACGCGGTCGGCGCCGAGGTCTTTGGCGCACATTGCAACATAGGCGCCCCCATAGGCCTTGCGCAGGATCAGAGTCAGCTTCGGCACGGTGGCCGACGAGTACGCGAAGAGCAGCTTCGCGCCGTGGCGAATGATGCCTCGATACTCCTGCTCGATCCCGGGCAGGAAACCCGGCACATCGACCAGCGTCAGCAGTGGTATATTGAAGGCATTGCAGAAACGGACGAAGCGCGCGGCTTTGTCGGAGGCATCGATATCGAGCGCGCCCGCCAGCGCGTTGGGCTGGTTGGCGATGATGCCAATCGGCCGACCTTGCAAACGACCGAAGCCGATCACGATGTTGGGTGCGAAGTAGGCCTGAATCTCCAGAAAATCCTGATAGTCGACGATCCGCGCGATCACGGTCCGAACGTCATAGGCCACTTTCATGTCGGTCGAGAGGAGGCCGTTGAATTCCGGATCGGACTCCATCGGCAGGTCGCACGGCGCGCGCGGCGGGTCCTCCATGTTGTTGGAGGGCAGGAAACTGAGCAGCCGGCGACAAAGGTACATCGCCTCGTCGTCATTTTGGGCGAGCAGATGAACCACGCCCGAGTTGTTCATCTGCGCGACCGCGCCGCCAAGATCCTCCGTGCTGACGGTTTCGCCAGTGACCTGCTTGATGACCTGCGGTCCGGTGATGAACATGTGCGCCTGTTTGGTGAGGATGATGAAGTCGGTCAGCGCGGGACTGTATGCGGCCCCACCCGCGCAGGGACCACATATCAATGAGATCTGCGGCACCGAGCCGGACAGTTCGACATTGTTGAAGAACACCCGCCCATAGCCGGCCAAACTGTCGATACCTTCCTGAACCCGCGCGCCGCCGGAATCATTGACGAAGACAAACGGGCTGCCAGTCTTGAGCGAAAGCTTCATCATGTTGGCGATCTTGTCGCAGTGCACCTCGCCCGCCGCGCCGCCCGCGACGGTAAAATCCTGGCTCGCGAGGTGGATGAGGCGTCCGTCGATAGTCGCGCATCCCGTCACGACGCCATCGGCGGGGAACTCCTTGTCCGCCATGCCGAAGTAGGTCGAGCGATGACGCGCGAACAATTCCAATTCCTGGAAGCTGTTTTGATCGACCAACCGCGCGATGCGCTCGCGAGCGGTAAGCTTTCCCGCGGCATGCTGTTTATCGGCCCGCTCTTTACCGCCGCCAAGTTCGATCTCGGAACGCTTGGTCCGTAGCTCCGCGACCATCTCATCGATCGTTTTATGGTTCGGGTTGGCGACCTGATTCGACATCGGAACTCCTGCCTGTCTACATCGACGGGGCGACCGTAACCCGGTGCTCCTTGCCGTTGAGCGTGATGACATAGCTGACGCGCCCGTTTGTCGGTTGCGACTTCCCATTGGCTGGAGACTTTTGCTCGGCCGGCACAGGCGAGGCTTTCTTCGCCGGATCGCTGCTGACGTTCTTCGGGCCGTCGCTGCGGCTCTTGAAGAATTTGGGCGCGACCTGCGGGAACATCGCAAAGGTCAGGACATCCTCGTCACTGCCATTACATCCCTCGAGCGCGAGGGCGCCGGTGCGCAATTGCTCCCATTCCGGCTTCAGCAGATCGGCAGGACGTCCGGTGATAGCGGGCTTCCTGGCATGCTCCAGCGCCATCTTGAGGACCTCGGGATCCTTCTCGCCGATGGTGCTGCCATAGTAGCCAAGCATCAGGTCGGCGAACTCGCCGGTCATCACTTTGTATTTTCCCATCAGCACGTTGAACACTGCCTGTGAGCCGACGATCTGGCTCGACGGCGTGACGAGCGGCGGATAGCCGGCCGCTTTGCGAACCGAGGGCACTTCGTTGAGGACCTCATCGAGGCGATCCGCCGCGCCCTGACCCTTGAGCTGGCTCTCCATGTTGGAAATCATGCCGCCCGGAATCTGACTCTTGAAGATTTCCGTATCGACGCCGGTGAACTCGCTGAGGAACTCGCGATAGCGCGGCCGCACCGAGGCGAAGTGGCGCTTGACGCGCAGAATCCGCTCCATGTCGAGCCGGGTTTCGAAGCCGGTCCCTTCGAGCAACTCGACGAAGCTTTCAGTGGGGTTGTGGCCGGGGCCGAGCGACATGGAGCTGACCGCAGTGTCGACGATGTCGCATCCGGCCTCCACCGCCTTCATGATCGAAACCAAGGTGACGCCGGTGGTCGCATGAGTATGCAGATGCACCAGCGTATCGGCGCCGCATTTTTCCTTGATGCCTTTAACCAGGTTATACGCCGGCTGAGGCTTGAGGAGGCCGGCCATATCTTTGATGCAGATGGAGTGGCAGCCCATCTCCTTGAGCCGCTGCGCCATCTCGACGAATGCGCCGATGGTGTGAAGCGGGCTGACCGTATAGCAGATGGTGCCCTGTGCATGTTTGCCGGTCTTTTTCACGGCCTCCACGCTGGTCTTGAGATTGCGCAGATCATTCAGCGCATCGAAGATCCGGAAGACGTCCATGCCGTTCTCGGCGGCCTTGTCGACGAAGCGCTCGACCACGCTATCTTCATAATGCCGATAGCCGAGGAGGTTCTGCCCACGAAGCAACATCTGTAGTCGCGATTTCGGCAGGAGCTTGCGGAAGGTGCGCAACCGCTCCCACGGATCCTCATTGAGAAAACGGATGCACGCATCGAAGGTCGCGCCGCCCCAGCATTCGAGCGACCAGAATCCGGCGTTGTCGAGGTCCTCGCACGCGGGAAGCATATCCTCCATCGCCATCCGGGTCGCGAGCAGGCTTTGATGCGCATCGCGCAGGGCTAATTCGGTGACTTCGATGACACGTCCCATTTGCTGATCCTTCCATCGTCGAGGCTCCGCCATCATCAAAGTTAGGTCAAATCGCTCAAGTCAGGTGCCGTTCACAGACGGCGATAGACAAGCAGAACCCATCGATGGAGCCACGCATGACTAGATGAGGCTGTCATACTTGGCATGAGAGCCGATCCAAAACCAGACAATCTGATCGGAACGCGGCATCATTCCCACCGCCCGATATCCGATACCGATTCGGACCGAGTAGATGTTGGAACCTGCGGACAGGGATTTGAACCGGAGGCTTGGATGACTCGGGTTTTGTTGGAAAAGACGGTACGCTTTGCGCGCGGCCTTTTTCTTGTCCCGAGGCAGTCTGCGATACTCGTCCCAGAACGAAGGTGAGGTTCGTGAGATCAGAGCTTCTTTAGATCGAGAAGGGTGGTTCGGCCGGCCAGGTAATCTTCCAGCGCTCTGTCGGCCATTTTACGAAGCTTGTCCGGGTTTTTGGCGAGAAGGGCGTCCCACTCTGCGTCATCACGTTCGACCAGATCTATCAAAGCCTGAGCGATCCGATCCTGCTCGGACTCGGGGAGTTCTTCCGAGATTTTGTCGAACGCTCTTTTGAGAAGCTGCGTCATTGGCGGATTGTACCGACCCACGCACGGGCTGTCATACGCCCCTTGACACCACCTTTACCCCCTCGACGCCTGCCGTGATATAAGAATTTCAATCAGGCGAGGAGGCCATCGGCTAATGTCGCACAAAGGATTTTCTCATATCGGACTCTCAACTCTGGACCTCGACAAGACCCGCGCGTTCTATGAGGGCGTGCTCGGTTTCAAGCCGGTCCGATGCGACACCATCAAGGTGAAAGAAGGCGGACAGATTCGCCACATCTTCTTCGACACTGGACGTGATCAGTTGTTGGCCTTCATGGAAGCCCGGGGCGTCCCCGGGGTGCCGAAGGAATACGATGCGGGCATCAATCGCGGATTGGGCGTGCCGAGCGCGTTCTATCATTTCGCCTTCGAGACCGGCAGCCTTCCGGGCCTCGAACAGAAGCGCAAAGAGCTCCTCGGCAAGGGCGTCAAAGTCAGCGAGGTTGTCGACCACGACTGGGCGAAATCGATCTACTTCAAGGATCCCAACGGGATGCAGCTCGAGTATTGCTGCTATACGCGCGAACTGAACGATGACGACGCACGGATGCAGGATCGCTTCGAGGCGTCGATCAAGGGGATGGGTCTCGACGATAACATCGACATTAAATCGACGAAGTAGATGCCGCACAGGCTAAAGCGCGTGCCACCAGGATGAGGAAATGTGATGGACTTCGGAATCTTTTATGAGATCCAAGTCGACAGTCCGCTCAAACATCGCGAGCGCGAGTATCAGGCCTTTCACGATGTGATGGCGCAGGTGGTGCGGGCCGAGGAAGTAGGATTTACCAACTTCTGGACGGTTGAGCATCATTTCCAGGTCGGCTTCGCGCATAGCTCGGCGCCCGAAGTTCTATACGGCGCGATTTCGCAGCGCACCAGTAAGATTCGCATCGGCCATGCGGTGGTGCTGTTGCCGTTTCCATACAACCATCCGATACGGATCGCCGAGCGCGTCGCCACGCTGGACATCCTGAGCAACGGACGTGCCGAGGTGGGCACCGGCCGCTCGATCACGCAAGTCGAGCTAGGCGGCTTCGGGATTCCCTACAAGGAAACCCGTGCGCGATGGGAAGAAGCCCTCGACATCATCACCACCATCTGGAAGAGCAAGGACGGGACGTTCTCATACAAGGGCAAGTACTTCGACATTCCGCAACGCACCGTGGTGCCGATGCCGATTCAGAAGCCGCATCCTCCCCTATGGGTCGCATGCACCAGCGAGGATACGCATGAGCTGGCGGGGAAGCTGGGCCTCGGGCTGTTATCGTTCACGCTGCTGGTGTCGCCCGAGCGCCTCGGGGCTCGGGTGCGCGCGTATCGAAACGCAATCAAGACCGCAAAGCCTCACGGCGCGTTCGCGAACAATCGGGCGGGCGCGTTTTCGATGACGCATATAGCTGATACCGACAAGCAGGCCCGAGCCGAAGCCGAGCGCGCATTTATGTCATACGTCGGCACGACGTTGCGGGTAAACGCGCCCGTGCTGGAAGCGAAACAGACCGGTGTCGATCCGGTTGATCCTCCAGCCGGCGCGGTTTCCGAATTGCCGAAACAATACGAAGGACTCGATCCGAGCAAGGTTACGCTCGACACCCTCATCGATCATGGGATGTGCATCTGCGGCAGTCCCGATACTGCGATCAAGCAGCTCGAGCGCATTCAGAAGGAAGCGCAGCTCGATCAGTTCCTCGCGATGATGCAGTTCTGGTCGATTCCGCATGAGAAGACCATGCACTCGATCGACCTGTTCGGGAAATATGTCATCCCGCACTTCCGCGATCGAACAGCGTCGGAGTCGGCGAGCGTCGAGCATCGCACCTGAGTGTCGCAATTCTGACCAACCGAATAGCTTTCGGCTGAGTTCCCCGCTCACCGCTGGTGGCGCGCTATAGAATATCTATAGTTCGAAACGCCACGGCGGTGAGGGGTACGATGAGGATTGTGCTACAGCCGGCTTGGGGGCCGGCTGAGGTTCATCTCGCGAGCGATGAGGTCCGTAAAGCACTTGAGGCATTGAGCGCGGCCTACGTTAAAACCGACGGGGGCGGAACGATTGAGAGCGACGGCGTCGTAACCGGCGTGATCGTATTGCGGTTTGAGGGCGACGCGACGGAAGCACTAGAGATCCTGGGGCGGGCTGGCATCAGAGCTGCGATTGGCTAGCGGGCTAACGACGCCCGTCGGCTAGCCGAGATCTATCGCGCGCTAAATGATGCCGCTCAATGCCAAACTGAGATCTCGATAGGCGGGCCGGCGTCGTCGAATAAAATCCCGACCATTTGATACCTCACGCAGGTGCGGCGCTTCGACAAAAAGCTGCGCGTCACTATGTGGCCGGGCAGTTGCGCGATCATATACGATGCGGTGGCGTTCAGAACCCAGGGACGGCGCCGAACGCTGGACGTTTCGCGAGATAAGCAACGAATTATCGATAGATTTTAAGGATATCTTGCGATCGGCGCGGTTGTCCAAGAGTGTTCCATTGGACCATCCCGGCCTGATGCATGGGACCATTAAGTCGGCCCAGTTATTGCAGTCCGAAGGGGAGCGACGCCTTGGTGGCCGCCACCGACGTAGTTGCAAAATTCCTAGCATCCACAGCCGTCGCCCTCAGCAGGGCCGGAAAATTGGTTTTGGGGGAAAGCGGTCAAAAGCTAAGGAGGGAACCCTTGCGGCAAACATCAGGTCCGTTCCCCGGGACGGTGCCATTCTATCCGCGGGCCGGCCGGTCGGGACTCGTCCTATGGTTGCCTTTGTTGATTATCCTTTTGCTGGCCGACTCACCTTCTTTTGCGTGTGAAGAGACCAATGGATTTCAGGCCTGTCTCAGTTATTACACCGAAGATTACGTGCGCCTTCCACAGGTCGATCGGACTCTCTTTCGGACGGAAACCGGGAAGTTCTTTACCAAGCACGCCGACGGTGTGATGCGCCAGCGCAACGAGTTCCGACTGTATATGCACTACGCGCCCGACCCGGAAAAATACACCCTGGGCGTACCGCTCGAGTTCAACCTTAGAGTCAGGCCTTTCTATGACACCGCCTACGATATGACCGGATGGGGACAGGGGCAGTATCGAACTTATTTGGCGGAGGACTGGCAGCAAAATCTCAATGGCAGCATGGATGACCAGTATGATCCGCTGCTGCGTGAGTACTATGTCGATATTCTGCCGAAAAATTTCTTCATCCGAGTGGGCCGGCAGATCATTTCATGGGGCAAATCCGATGGCGTCTACATGCTCGACATCCTCAATCCCTTCAACTTGAGCAATCCGACCAATTTCGATGAGCAGTACAATAAGATTCCGACCTGGGCCCTCAACGCGAACTACCAGATAAGTTCGACGGGCACTATCCAGTTCGTCTACGAGCCCAAATATCTTCCCTACTACTATCCGGGGTTGCCGATTAAAGGCGGTCTCCCTTACCAGGGCGGCTATCAGGACTTCACACCTAACGTAGTGGCCCTCTTCAATAACAACGAAAATGGCCAATTCGGGGTCAAGACTCCGGTCGATTACCATCAGCCGTCGGCGGCGCCCAGCAACGGCATCTATGCTACGCGCTGGAGCGATGAACTCGCCAATGTTCATTACACGCTCAACTATGTCTACGGGTGGACGGCCTACATGATCCAGTTTCCGAATACCGGAGACTTCGCCACCGCGACCTCGGTCAATGAACAACCCAGACGGGTTCATATCGCGGGAGCTTCCTTCGATTACGAGTTGCAGGATGTGCCCGCTCCGCTGGACGGCACCGTCATCCGTGGTGAGACCGCTTTGACCGTTGGGGACCGGTACTACGAAGGCATCGTTGGCAATCCGGTCAATACCGACCACTGGGGTCTCTTGCTGGGCGTGGACAAGTACCTCTTGACGCAGCAACTGGAGCGTCCAATTTTCGCGAGTTTTCAATATTGGCACGACGAGGTGGTCAACAAGATCCACTGCCCTACCTGCGGAGCGGATCAGCATGAGTTCGAGGGCCTGGGCTTTTTCGGCAGCGAGGCGGGAATGCGCGGCGCCTACTATAGCTTGCTTACGATGTATCTGGACAAAACCTGGCGCGCCGGCGATTACATCGACACCTCATTCTTTACTTTGTACGAACTCCAGTTCCATGACTGGTGGATACAACCCCAGGTGGCCTACACCATTAATGATCAGACCAAGGTGGCGCTCGGGTTCAATATTTTCGCAGGCAGCAAGCAGACGCCATACGGCCAGTACACGAACGCGTCGGACGTTTACTTCAATATTTCGCGGGTCCTTTTTTAGATAACTCGTGAAGCTTTGGACTGGATGGAAGGAACAGGCAAGATGCTAGCCACGCAATATCTCAAAGTCCTCGGGATCGCCCTTATGGTGGTCGCCGGGGTCCCTCAAGTGAAGGCCCAGGTGCCCGCCCCAGTGACCAATGGCGATATCGCGCCTCCTAGGATGATTGCGGGGAAACCTTACAGTATCACCTCCGGCAAGGCGCCCGGCACCTACCTCGTCAAATGGGGCGATCAATCGATGACCTGGACGCCCAAGCCGTGGATGGAAGATCGGTATCGCGTTACCGGGCCCGCCTATTATGCGCAGTGGACGCAACCCGGCCTGCCAGCGCCATGGGAGGTTCCAATCGATCAGCGTTCGAGTCTTACCGGCGCCGACCTGGTCAATCGATGCTACGCGGAAAACGAATACGCGCCCTACGCGAAGAACTATTGGGACAGTTTGGTCATCCGTATCTATCGTCCCGACGGCTCGGTGCGCGGCGAGACGGCGATGGTGGAAGCGTATTCCGACATGTCGATGAAAAAAGGCTACGAGTATATTTCCTCATCCGATCAAGAGAAGGTGCTGCGAAAATATATCTGGACCTACGTCTCGCCCGATGAGGTCAAGGGCGAGGGCGGCGTTACCACCACGTTCGTTGATCCGACGCTCGCACCCCAGGACACTTTGTATTTGCCTTCGGTTCGCAAAGTCCGCAGGTTGGCCGGCGCGGTTTCCAGCCAGTACTTCCCCGGGCTGATCAATCGCTACGAAGACGTGTCGCACACCCAGGCGTTGCCGGAGCTCGATTATAAGGTCGTTGGGTTCGAGTTGTTCAACCCGGATCCGGGTAAGCCGCAATATCGTCCTGACTACTTGCCCGACGTGAAGCGGGTAGACGGAGCCGGCGATGTCGCCGTGATCATCGAAATCACTCCCAAACCCGGGGTTAGCTGGTGGTATGCGAAGCGGCGCTACAAATGCGGCCTCCAGGAAATGAACTATTTCTACGACGATGCTTTTGATGACAACGGAAAGCTCATCAGGAGCAGCGAAAAATCCATGATGACCGGAACCAGACTTCACCTGGGCACGCCCGATGGCCCGCCCGCGCCGGACTGGTACCAATCCTGGGGCATCATGAGCGTGCAGGATTTCGATACCGGTTTTACCTCCGATGCGTTCGTGACCGACGGCGGTTTCAATGCCGATCTGCCGCGCGCGATCTTCAGCGACAACACCTTGTACCGCGAACCCAAAACTTTGCGCGAGCTGTTGCGATAATCACCCGGGCGCTCGTTCGGCAAAGAATCGGCGCGACCGAGATCGGACCAGGACAGATCGGTGAAGATGGTTGATAGAAGCGATCGACGTAGCAGCGACCGGCTCGGCTATCGAGGCATCGACCTTCGACTGGCTCGGCTGGCCCGCTTCTTCATGCGCCATAAGGCCGCCGGGCTATCGTTCCAGGTCGTGGTTGCAGCGCTTTGCCTTTGGGCGATTGCCGGTATGCAACTGCATGACGATCCCAACGCATGGCCACCCGCCGCGGACCCGTTCGTGAAGCTCAACGGCAAGATTACCCAGCTCTTCGGCGGTGGAGATTCGGTAAGTATCGAGGTCGTCGCGGACCAGGGCAGCGTCTACAGCGTCGACAACCTCAGCACCATCAAGCACCTCACCCACGACCTCTACCTCGTCAAAGGAGTCATTCCCTACACGGTCAGATCGCTGGCCACGCTCGATTCCGAGAAATATGCGTTCCTGAGCGGTAGCGACGCGGATGCGACGATGCTGATTACACCGTTGATGCCGCAGTATCCCAAGTCTGCCGCCGATGCGAAGGTGATCGAAGCGGCGGCGAGGGATAATCCGCTGCTGAACGGAGTCCTGGTTTCTAAAGACGGCAAGGCCTCGCTAGTGATGGCGAGTTTCCGTGCGGAACAACCCAAAGGCGCTCGCGTTCAGGTTGACATCACCGAGCCGATCGCAATCTATCGCGCGGTTTCGAAAATTATTCAGAAGTACGAGCGCCCGGGGATAACCATCCGGGCCGCGGGTACACCTATTCTGATTGGTTGGGTCAACAGCGTTGGACTTCGCTACGTCGGGCTCGCCTTCGCCGCGTTCATGATCACCATCGCGGCCATTCTATGGTACGGGTTCCGAACTCTAAGTGGGGTGTTGCTGCCACTGAGGGTCGCGATAATGGGCGCGCTGATGGGCTTCGGCCTGTATCGACTGTTGTTCGGCGCGACGCTGTTCTCCGCGGCGGCGTTGCTGGCTCCGTTCATCGTAGTGGCGGCGGGCGCGTGTCACTCGGTGCAGTTTCTCAGCCGCTTTTTCTTCGAAGAGTATCCGCGCCTGCAAAATGCCGAGGATGCGATCGTCAGCACCTTCGTGTCGCGGCTTCGTCCGATGCTGGTGTCGCTGCTCTGCGACGTTATTCCGTTCGCGGTCATGGCGTTCATTCCGTTTGAGAATGTGCGCGCGCTCGGGATTGTGACGGCGCTGGGTCTCCTGTCGCTGACTCTCGACGAATTTCTGATGATGATCCCCGCGCTCAGCTCAATAACCCTGACCGAGTTAAAGAGCACTGGCACGAGGATCAAAATCGAGAAGCACGGCCCTTTCGATCGCTTTTTGGCCACCAGCGTGCGCGAACTGATCAGTAACCGCATCGTGGGCGCGTCGGTGATAGTTTCGTTCGCCCTTATCACGGGATGCCTGGGATGGGTGGTAGCGAAGGCGCCGGTGGGTCAGAACAACACTTTCGCGATCCATAACTACCTGACGCATTCCTGGAATCGCAGCAACCTCTACCAGATGGAGAAAGAGATCACGATGCGCTTCGGCGGCGTCTATCCGATGATCGTGCTGGTCGCAGCCAGCCACGAACATGAGAAGGTTCTGGAGACGCCTTCCGTGCTGCGCGCGATTGATGCGCTGGCCGAATACCTGCGCACGCTGCCCAACGTCGGAACTGTGAGCGATCTCGCTTTCCCATTGAAGCTTCGGCATCAGTTCGTCAATGGAAACGATCCGAAGTTCTTCGTGGTGCAGGACACTCATCAATCACTGGGCGAAGCGATCATGGGAATGTCCAATGAAGAGCCGGGCGTATTCGACTGGCTCTTCAGCGAAGACTATAGCGCGACGGTTGTCATCGCCTATGTCGCTACCACCAATCCTCGAGTAGTCAGCCACCTGATGGCGGACACCACCAGTCGCGCGGAAGCCCTGTTCGCCGGACTGCCGGTGAATGTAAGCGTCGCCGGCGGCGCGGTAGGTATCGCGCAGGCCTTCAATCGAAACATCAGATATTGGCTGATTGTGAGTGTGGTGTTGGGGTTGATCGGAACCGCGCTGTTGGCGATTCCAGCGATTGGCTCTGTTTCGCTTGCGCTGCTGCTACTCGTGCCGCTCGCGATGGGGTCGGTTATTGCCCTCGGAATAATGGTTCTCTGTGGAATCGAACTGAACTCTAACACCGTGGCGGCACTCGCGATCGCGAGCGGCGTCGGCATCGATTCCGAGGTCTATCTGTTGTTCCGCGTTCGCGAGGAATACCGAATGCTCGGAGACTTCAAGGAGGCCTTGATCCGCGCGTATGTAAACATTCGTCGCGCGCTGGTGGTTTCCAATGGCGCCTTGATTTTGGGCTGCATGATCCTCGCGCCCGTCCCGCTGTACATCGGCTACGTCGGCTTCGGGATGGGAGTTGTCCTGCTGGTGTGTTTCCTGATGAGCGCCATTCTATCGCCGATACTGTGGTCGTGGTTGGGCAGGCGCGCCGTTTCGGGTGCCACCTTGGAGAAGTCATCGATCATTGCATCGACAGAATCGGTTCATCGGGCAGGCGCCTAATATCGACTGGGCTTATCCTTTGGATGGTTTCTTGATGGATTTCCCACCAACCATTCCATGCCTGAAGCATTTGGAATTGAAACGAAGGCGGCCCGCCCTGACCACGATGACCCAGCTGGCGAGGCAAACAGCCAGCATGGGCGTCATGGACTTATAGTGAGCTTACGGCAGTTCTGTTCCGCAGCAGCGTGAAAAACACCCAGACCGGGCATCGCCAGACCGGGCCACATCCGACCTAGGGCCAGGAACCTAGGAAGCTTTCTTTTTCCGCTCTGCCCAGCGGCGCTTCATCGCTTCGGAGAGCTTCTTTCTACCCGCAGGTGTGAGCCCGCCACCTCGTTTGGGTGCCGTGGCTTTAGCGGCAGAGGAAGAAGTCTTTCCGCGTCGCTCAGCCCAGCGCCGCTTCATTGCTTCCGATAGGCGCTTTCGTCCCGCGGCAGTGAGGCCTTTGCCACGCCGCGTCGTCGAGGCTGCGGTCTTTCGAGTTGTAGCCCCGACCACCGCCACCTTAGCCTCATCGAGAAGAGCGGAAATAGCTCGGCCGATGCGATCTCTCTCGGTCTTCAACTCCGTGATGATTGTATTGAGGTCCAATATCGTCTCCTTAGGTGATAGCTCGTTCCGAGCATCACGTATGGTGAACGACTATAGCTTTCGAAACCCGACAGTGAAAGTCACGGACCAAATTTTATGGGTGTCGCTTAACTGGTGGCATACTTGTCCTTGGGGGCTTCAAAATTCACTGACAAAGCGCCTTCCGAAGTAATCGTCCATCGATTTAAAAACCGCCTGGACGTGGACATCCTCCTACGAGAGTAAGCAGATGTTTCGCAATATCCAGCGTGGTGCGGTCGCCGAGATAAGGGCCTACAATCTGAATGCCGACTGGGAGTCCATTGCTCAAACCCACCGGAACTACGGTTACGGGCAAATAGCAGGCACCCGCGGGCGCCATCCATGCGGTGAGATCCCAATAGGGTCGCGGTTCTCCGCCGACAGAAACGGTGCGGCTGGCCATAGGTTCAGAATGATCGTGCGGAATAGCCGGACAAGGCATCACCGGCAGCAGGATCGCGTCCCATTGTGAGAAAAATTCTTCCCATCGCTTCCGCATTTGAAGGCGTCGCTCGTTGTAACTCAGCCAGTCTCGATGTCGCATCGCCAATAAACGCCGAGTGTGCGCCGCCGGTGTATTACCGGGCGTGGCAGCGTAGTCATCGAGCTTCTCCCTGCTCACTCCGCCTGCCAGAGCGGCTTGTAGAAGGGCGGAGAACGTATCGACAACCTTTTCCAGGGTGAACGCTGGACGTGCTTCGTAGTCAACCTGAACGCCGGCGTCGGACAGGTGGTGCGCAGCTTTTTCCAGCAGCTCGCGTGCTTGCGGTTCCACGCGGCAACGCGGATCGTCGAGCCATGCGGCTACGCGATATCCTTTGAGCGTGCGCGAACGCACTGGCGGCAATTTCAATTGCCACGCCGGATGCTCCCATCGATTGGGCCCAGCCATGATATCGAGGCCGAGCTTGAGATCGTCTACGCTACGAGCCATCGGTCCCGCGACCGCAAGGTCGGCCAGAGTGAGCGTTCCTGGAGGCCCTGGTATCTGACCGTGAGCAGGCACAATGCCATAGCTCGGCTTATGCCCGACTACCCCGGACATATGAGAAGGCAGTCGGATCGATCCGCCGATATCACTGCCCAGTTCCAGTGGAGTAAAGCCGCACGCGAGAGCCGCGGCCGAACCTCCCGACGATCCACCTGGGGTGCGCGATAGGTCGTAGGGATTGTTCGTAGTCCCGAAGACTTCGTTATAGCTTTGCAAGTCGCCGGCGTAGATGGGCAGATTGGTCTTGCCGAAGATAATCGCGCCGGCTTCCCGCAGGCGCGCGACCGGCCACGCATCCTCTGGTGGGATGAAGCCCGATAGTTCGGGTGCGCCCGAGGTGGTTCGCATTCCTGCGGTCTGAAAGGAATCCTTGATCGTGATTGGAACGCCGTGCAATGGACCGCGGACTTCGCCCCGAGCCAATGCGGCATCAGCGGCGTCAGCCTCGGTGCGCGCGCGTTCGGCGTCAATAGTGACGACACTGTTGATGGGCTTATCCAGCGCCGCGACGCGGGCCAGGAAATAGTCCAAAGCTTCTCGGCTCGAGATCTCTTTGCGCCGAATTTTTCTCGCGATTGCGATCGCGCTGGTATACGCAAGCTCAGACACCTGGGTTTCTCCTTTTGAAGATTCTTCGCTTGACCTTTTCTCCTACGCAGAGGAAACGCAGTAGGAGAAGTATGTCAAGCAGATTCGAAATCGCGATCGATCGGTTTGACCGCCGGCATCTCAGCGGCATACTAAGCTCGACTTCCATTGGGAGGTCCGCTCAAGCTCGCGCTTGGCACAAGGAAAAACCATGGGTGCACGAACCGGAAAGGAATTCCTGGCGGGGCTGAAAACTCCTCGCGAGATCTGGGTTGGCGATGACAAGGTGAGTGATGTGGCATCGCATCCTTCCTTCGCGGGCGCCGCCCAAACCCTCGCGCAGGTTTTCGATCTTCAGCATGATGCGCGCGAGGACTGCCTGATGCCTGATCCCGAAACCGGCGAGCCGATCAACATCAGTCATATGATTCCTCGCTCGCGCGAGGACCTTGAAAAACGCCATCGATGCTTGCAGCGGATCTCGGAATTCACCGTCGGTCTGATGGGCCGCACGCCCGACTACATGAATGTCACCTACGCGGGTTTCGCGGGACGCGCCGATGAGTGGGCTGCCAACAATAACGATCGTGGCGCGGCGAATCTGGTCGCATATCAGAAGTTCCTCGCGCGCAAGGACATTTCGCTGACGCACACCATCGTTCAACCGACTATCGATAAATCGCAGGGTGACGCGCCTGCTCCGGGTAACGATGTCGCATTGCACAAAGTTGCCGATACCGATCATGGCATCATCGTGAGAGGCGCGCGCATCCTCGCGACCTTGGCGCCATTCGCGGATGAGTTAGCCGTCTATCCGGCTATGCCACTGCCCGAAGGCGCCGATGCCTATGGGCTATCCTTCTGCATTCCAATGGAAACGCCGGGGCTGAAGTTCATTTGCCGCGATAGCTGCGCGACCACGCCGAACCTGTTCGACCATCCGCTCTCGAGCCGCTTCGACGAGCAGGACGCTTTCGTGATCTTCGACGATGTCGAGGTGCCGCGCGAGCGCGTTTTCATCGATGCGAACCGTGACGCCTACAACACCGTGATGACCACCGGGTGGTATCCGAACGTCATGCAGCAGACGATGATTCGAGCGCAGACCAAGCTCGAGTTTGCCTACGGCCTGGCGATGCGGATGGCCGAGATCATCAATGATGTCTCGCCGGCGACCAAGCAGATGCTGGGCGAGATTTCCGTCTATGCGGAGCTGACTCGTGCCGCGATCGTCGCCGCCGAGGATCAGGCCTTCGAATGGGGCAATGGCGTGTGGTTTCCGCATGGCGGCCCGCTTGCGTCGCTGCGTGCGATCCTGCCGACCTGGTTCCCGCGCGTCGGCGAGATCATTACGCTGATCGGATCGCACAATCTGCTTGCGGCGCCGACGCGAGCGCAACTCGATGACCGCAGCCTGCGCCCTCTCATCGATCAATTTCTGCGTGGCGCGAAGGATGTGTCTGCTGAGGAACGGGCGCGCGTATTTCGCCTCGCGTGGGATTTCGTCGGCACCGCGCTCGCGAGCCGCAACGAACTTTATGAGCGCTTCTATCTCGCGTCAGGTGCGCGCAACTATCAGCTCGCGCACGCGCTGTCGCTGAAGGATCGTGCAAATCGCCTCGTCGATGGCATCCTCGGCAAGGAACACGAGGGCGCGGAGGCAACCAGGGACGAGAAGCGCCGCAAGCTCGGCCTCGCGCTGTGAAAATCCCTCGCCCGATGGGCGAAGGTTTTAGAGGGATTTTGACGATTCGCGATCAACTGCGCTAAAGACTCGAACAGTGCGTCATCGATCTCGTCCTGGCGACGCGCCATAGGGGAATCATCATGGGCAAACTCGACGGCAAAGTTGCAGCGGTCACCGGAAGCGGGCGTGGCATCGGTCGTGGCGTGGCAAAGTTGCTGGCCGCGCAAGGCGCGGCGGTTGTGGTCAACGACCTGGGCGTTACGGTCGACGGCAAAAAGGAAGCATCGACGCCGGCCAACGAAGTGGTGAATGAGATCAAAGCCGCAGGTGGCCGTGCGGTTGCCGATGGCCAGGACATCGCGACGGTGGCCGGCGGCGAGGCGCTCGTCGAGCACGCGATCAAGGATTTCGGCCACCTCGACATCCTGGTCAACGTCGCCGGCATCCTGCGCGATCGGATGATCTTCAACATGAGCGAAGAGGAATGGGACGAAGTCATCCGCGTCCATCTCAAGGGGCACTACTGCACGATGCGGCCGGCGTCGGCCCATATGCGCGAGCGCAAAACCGGGAGGATCATCAACTTCTCTTCGGGCGCCGCGCTCGGCGCGCCAGGCCAGCCCAACTATGGCGCGGCGAAAGCTGGGATTCTCGGCCTGACCTGGAGCACTGCGAACGCGCTCGCGAAGTATGGCATCACGGTCAATGCGATCATGCCCGGCGCGGCGACCCGCATGACCGATTCGATCCCGCAAGGGCGGATGCCGGGCGGGAACTTTCGGCAGAGCGACAATGCGGCCGGCACGCCGATGGATCCCGCGAACGTCGCGCCGATGGTGGCGTTCCTCGCCAGCGACGACGCCAAGGACATAACAGGACAGGCCTTCGGCGCGAGCGGCTATCGGGTCTCGCGTTATACGCATCTGGTCCCGGATCGCGTACTGATCGGCGAGGGACCATGGACGGTGGAAAAGCTGGCCGAAGTCTTCAATTCGACGCTCGGCAGCGGCATGAAACCGCCGCGCATGCTGTAGGCTCCTGTGCGCCGTCGTGGATTTGACTATTCGCCTCGTGCGACTGACTATTCGACCCAGCTACTCAAGCGGAGGAAATCATGAGCGTCCTCGATGGACCGAGAGAAGAATGGCGGCGCGTGCTGCATGAAGGGCAGCCCAAGTGGGTGCGGCCCGACGGCGATCGCCTGATGTTTGGAGATGGCCGATCGATCGCGGATGCGGATGCGACTTATCTGCCGCCTTGCGATCCCAGCAAGATTTTGTGCATCCATCTCAACTATGATTCGCGCCGCGTCGAGTTCAAGGCGCCGATGCTCGACACGCCGACCTACTTTCAGAAGCCGTGCACCGCGCTCAATTCGCATCGCGGAAGTTTATGCCGTCCGGCCGGGACCAAGTACCTCAACTATGAGGGCGAGGTCGGCGTCATCATCGGCAAGCCGTGCCGCAATGTCGGCCGCGAAGAGGCGTGGGACTACGTTGGCGGCTTCGCGCCGGCCAACGACGTCGGATGCCAGGATTATCGCGAGACCGACGCGGGCTCGATGCTGCGGGTGAAGGGGCAGGACGGGTTTTGCCCAATCGGTCCCGGCATCGTGAGCGGGGTGGATATTCGCAAGGCGACTCTGCGCACCTATATCAACGGCAAGATGGTGCAGGAAGGCGCGATTTCGGAAATGATTTTCCCGATCGACTACATCATCGCCGATCTGTCGAGGTACATAACCCTACTTCCTGGCGACATCATCCTGTCGGGTACGCCGAAGAATTCGCGCCCGATGAATATCGGCGATCTGGTCGAGGTTGAAGTGACGGGCCTCGGGCGTTTGTCGAATCGTGTCGTCGAGGCGCCTGCGCCGAAACACAAGGTCGGGCATCAGGGCAGCGATACCGATTCGGTCCGTCGCGTCGCGCTCGGCTCGGACTGGACTCGTACGGAGGCGCGATGAACGGCGCCGAGAGCCTGATTCGTACCGCGGTCGGCGCCGGCGTCGACGTATGTTTCGCCAATCCCGGCACCACCGAGATGCCGCTGGTGGCCGCGTTGGATTCCATTGAGGGAATGCGCGCGGTGCTCGCGCTGTTCGAAGGAGTGTGCACCGGAGCGGCTGACGGCTATGCGCGGATGACCGGCAAGCCCGCGATGACGCTGCTGCATCTAGGCCCCGGCCTCGCCAATGGGCTGGCGAATCTCCATAATGCGCGCCGCGCCAATTCTCCGATCGTCAATGTCATCGGTGATCAAGCCACGTGGCATCGCGCGGCCGATGCGCCGCTGACCAGCGATATCGTTTCGCTCGCGTCGCCGATGTCAGGATGGGTTCGCGAGGTTAAGTCTGCGAGTGCGCTAGCCGGCGATATGGCTGACGCTGTCGCTGCATCGCTCACGCCTCCGGGCAAAGTCGCGACGCTTATTGTGCCGAGCGACTGCCAATGGGATCAGGCGGGTGATGCGGCGAAGCAGCGAGTGGCACCGGCTCGGACGAAAGTCGCGGGCAGCACCATCGATAACATCGCGAAGATTTTGCGCGCCAAGCAGCCGACGACAATTCTGCTCGGCGGCCACGCGCTAAGCCTCGAAGGCCTCAAATCCGCGGCGCGCGTCGCCGCGGTTTCGGGATGCAAGCTGATGACGGAAACTTTCACCGCGCGGATCGAGCGCGGCGCGGGAATCCCGAATCCTGCTCGATTGCCATACTTTCCCGAGCAGGCGCTCGAGGCGCTCAAGGGCACGCAAAATCTCATCCTCGCGGGTGCGAAGTCGCCGGTCGCGTTTTTCGGATATCAAGGATTGCCGAGCAGCCTCGTTCCCGATGGCTGTACCGAGGAAACCCTCGCGCGCGTCGAGGATGATGTGGCAGGCGCACTCGAGGCGCTAGCTGATGGTCTCGGAGCGCCGAAGTCAGTTTCGATTCCAGCGGCAAAACGTCCCGCGCCTCCGACCGGTAAGCTCGATATCGCCAGCCTCGGCGCCGCGCTCGCTGCGTTGCAACCGGAGGGCGCCATCATCATGGACGAGAGCGCCACTTCAGGCGGTCCCTACGCCGCGATGGCGGCGGGAGCGCTTCCTCATACGAGCCTCGCGCTAACTGGCGGTGCGATCGGACAGGGTTTTCCGTGCGCGACCGGCGCCGCGATCGCGTGTCCTGATCGGCGCGTCATCGGGTTTCAGGCTGACGGGAGCGGTATGTACACGGTGCAGGCGCTGTGGACGCAGGCGCGCGAGCAGCTCAATGTCACGACCATCCTGTGCTCCAATCGCGCATATCGAATCCTCCAGATGGAGGCCGCGCGTGCGGGCAATGTCGAGCCTGGACGCAAGGCGAAAAGCCTTACGATGCTGCAACCGCCGGAGATTAAGTGGGCCGAGTTAGCGAAAGGATTTGGTGTCCCGGGTGTGCGCGTCGAGACCGCCGACGATCTGGTGAAGCAGTTGGAGCGCGTATTGAAGGAACCGGGCCCCAACTTCATCGAAGCGATTTTGTAAACGCCGATCCTGATCCTGGTAGGGGTCGTTCGCGAACGACCCGCAGCGATGTCGCAATCGCGTTTACCTCCTGCAATCGAGATGTCGCTGCGGGCGCTTCGCGAAGCGCCTCTAACGGAACCAACACACCTCTAGCGCACGGGGGCCACCTTGCGTTACATCGATGAGATCGAACGTGAGGTGAACGTCATTGAGTACGATTTCCAAATTTTACGATTTCACGGGCAAAGTGGTCACGATTACCGGCGGCAGCCGCGGCATCGGTCATGCGATGTCGCTCGCTTTCGCAGAATGTGGCGCGAAGGTCGCGGTCGCCAGTCGCAAGATTGAATCCTGCGAAGAAACCGTCCAGGAAATTCGTAAGCAGGGCAGCGATGGTTCCGCGCATGCGTGCCACGTCGGCAAATGGGAGGACTGCGACCGCCTCTATCAGGAAGTGTACGCGAAGTGGGGCCGCTGCGACGTGCTGATCAACAACGCCGGACTGTCGCCGCTGGCACCCTCGCTGCTCGAAACCACCGAGGATCTTTTCGATAAGGTAATCTCCGTCAACTTGAAAGGACCGTTCCGATTGACCGCGCTGTTCGCTACGCGGATGGCGGCGGGCGACGGAGGATCGGTCATCAACGTATCGTCTACCGGATCGATCCGGCCGGGCGCGCATACCGCGCCGTATTCGGCGGCGAAGGCGGGACTCAACGCGCTCACCGTCGCGCAGGCGCAGGAGTACGGACCCAAGGTGCGCGTGAACTGCATCATCCCCGGGCCGTTTCGCACCGACATCAGCAAAGGATGGTTCAATGACGATTTCCGCGCCCGGGCGAAGGAGAATTTTTCGCTTGAGCGCGGCGGCGAGCCGGAGGAGTGCGTCGGTGCGGCGCTCTACTTCGCAGGGTCAGCCTCGAGTTTCACGACCGGCGCGACGCTGGTGATCGACGGCAACTCATCGAATCCGTGGACCCGCAGTGAGCATCAGACCTAACCCCCAGCCCCTTCCCGTACGGGAAGGGGCGTCGGAGTTGAGAGTGCAGTTTGAGCACTGCTTCTTATCTGGTTCCCCTTCCCGCGCGGGAAGGGGTTAAGGGTTAGGTGGGTCAGGTTCTTATCCGCGCACGCGTTCGCGATTGAAGATGGCACGCTCTTCGGCGTTCATCTTGTCGCGGATACGCGAGCCCTTGCCGAGATGGCGATATTGACCGCCCTCGGAAAAGAATTCCTCATAGGGCTTCGCCGGCTCCGGTTCCGGCGGCGGCGTATCGCCGATCTTCACCCCGAGCCATTCTTCCACCTGGGTCGTGTCGTACATCCTGACGGCATCGTAGTCAGTCAGTAGGGCGCAGACCTCGACGCAGATGTAGCATCCGATGCATTCCTGGAAGCGATCCTGAACCGGCTGCACACCGCGATTCGGCACCGAGCCCGGTTGGAGGTACTCGATGCATTGCACCGGGCAGAACTCCGGGCATTTGCCGCATGGGAAGCACAGGTTGACATCCATGAAGGCGACTTCGCGTGGACGCTTCTTCTTGGTTCCGAGGTCTTCGGGAGTTTCCGGAATTCGGTCTTCTTTCAGCCGTCGCTTGATGATGTCGATCGCAGGCATAGATCCATTGAGACTGGCGAAGTCGACAAGATCAAGACCGCGTGGCGCTCAAGTCACCTCGCGCAACGATTGATGGACCGGCGTGCGCAGCGCGGCCAGGGTTGGCACCAAGGCGGAGAGCGTGCCGATACCGAGCGCCATCGCGACTCCGCCAAGCATTATCGGATAGGGCATGCCGATGCTCAGCGCGGGGCCGAGCGCCGATACGCGGCCGCGCATCAGTCCCAGGATCAGCGCCGAAGCCAGCGTTCCCGTCACCCCTCCAACCAATGCCATCGCGAAAGCCTCGCTCATGAAGGACGCGAGGATCTGCGAGTTGGAGAATCCCACGGTTCGGAGCACGGCAATTTCGCCGCGGCGCTCACGCAGCGTCATCGCGGATCCATTGAGCACCGCCAGCGCGATGGCGAATACCGCGCACAGCCCAACCGCCTGAACGATACGGCCCAGCGACTGAAAGCGGATCAGAAACGTGGTGAGGAAGGCCTTTTCGGTGTCGGTCTCAGTCTCGGCGGAAGAATTGCGGAAGGTGGAATCGATCTGACCTGCGATGCGGCTTGCGACCCGCGAATCGGCGCAGCGCACCCACATCATGTCGACCGGGGGCGAGTGGTGTAGCGCCTCTTCGAGGTAGTCGCGCCGGAACATGAAGACCGACGGATCGCTGCCACCGCGGTAGCTGCCCAGAATCGTGAAGGTCAGCGCGACCGGATAAATCTGACTGCGCAGAATGACATTCTGGCCGACCTTCCAGCCGAAGCGATGCCTGGTGGCGTCACCCACCACCGCGCCGTTGCGATGGGCTTTCAACGCGGCGAGGCTATCGGCAGGGAACTCGTTTTCGGGCCACATCACCGCCAGCGTATCGGGATCGATCGCGACACTGGAAAACTGATGCTTGGGATCGTTGTAGACGCCGGCGAACCAGGTCATCCGATTCACTGCGACGACCTCGGGCATCGCGGCGATTTTTTTCGCGTACGATTCAGGCAGTCCGTAGCGCATCGCCGACTTGTTCATCACGACCAGCCGCGGAGAGGCGTCCGCGACCGCCGCGATACGCGCGGTGATGTAGGGCAGCACCATCACGATGCAGAACACCAGCGTCGCGCATGCGACCGCCAGCATCGTGAGTATGGTGCGTCGCCGATTACGCCGGACAAGGCTGATGCCGGCCAGGCAGAAGAGTGCAAACATCCCCCGTTTCCAGTTCCTTGGTGTCGAGCGCCCCCGATTTCGCCCACCGTAAGTTAGCACTATAGAAACGCTAACCGGCGGGAGCCAGTCAAGAGCGGCGAACAGGCGCGCGGGGTTTATTTCAGCGCATAGATGGTTCCGTGGCTGGCAACGTAGAGCACCCCGGACGGCGAAATGACCGCGCGTTCGATCGGGCCGAAGCTTCCGGTCGCCCATCTGACGGTGCCGTCGGAATTCAGCATCGCGCTGAAATCGTCAGCGAGCGGGGTCAACACGCCGCCTTCGGCGTCGGCCGCAAGCGGGCGCGATGCGGATTCGGCGGGGCTGTTGTTCCAGGCGAGCGAGCCGTCGGAGTTCAGCGCGTAAATCGTATCGGAGCCGAAGAAAATCGGTCCGGTGGCGTTGAGAACCGGCCCGCCGGCGATCGTGGCCGCGGTATCGTAAACCCATTGCTGCGCGCCCCCGGAAACATCCAATGCGTAAAGACGTCCGCGGCCCGAGCCCAGGTAGACCAGATTTCCACGCACCGCGATTTCGCCCGCGAAACCGCCTTCGGGGGCGAAGCTCCATAGGTGTGCGCCGTCGGATCCGATTGCGATAACCGAAGCGCCCGCGGTCGCGACGATGACACTGCCGTCCTCGGCGATCGCGGCCGAGGTGATTTCATCGGGAGCGCCGGCGCGCCATTGAATGACGCCGGGCGACGCCGCGGCGATGAGCTGCCGGTCTTCCTGGTAATACACCGCACTCGCGGATGCGGCGACTGGGCCGTCCGGCGAATCAACCTTCATGTTCCAGAGCGGCTTGCCACTCGGCGATTGCTCCTCGAGCGTGCCGTCAGCTGCGAGCGCATAGACGGTTCCGTCGGATGAGACGGCAAGGTTCTTGCCCGCAGCATGCCGGCTCCATCGCTCGTGCCCTTTGGCGTTGAGGGCATGGAGGTTTCCATCGAGTGTCAGGAAGTAGAGATTTCCGTCAGAGGACGCGCGCAACGGGCTGATGATCGGGCTGGCGCCCTGGTAGGTCCATTGCAAGACGCCGCGGATGCGCGCCGTTGTGGACTGGGCCGGGCGCGCCTCGGAAGGAATGGCCGCGCCGCCACCGCCTCTCGGGGTCGAGGTCGCAGTGGGAATAGCAGTGGGGCATAGCACCGGACAGGGCGGTGTCGCCGTGGCCGACGGTGATGGAATGGCGTTAGGGTCCACTACGGTGACGCTGACCGGAGGCGCCGAGAGGCCGCCGGAAGTAACCCCGACGCACGCGCATCCACCGGCGATTGCACCGTAGATACCTCCCAGCGGAGGGGGCTGCGGTGGCACCAGGACGTTCATATTGTCCGTGGTCCAAACTGTCGAACTCGAGTTGGTAATGTCGGAGATAATTATCCGATTCTTATTTTTTTTGAACAGCCCGTCCGCATTGAATGCGACCTGTTGTCCTTTTAGCACGGTGGTAGGTTGGGCTTGAGGCACGAGGCTAGGCGTCGGAGTCGGGGTTCTTTGTTTGAAGGTAGGAGTCTCGGTCGGCACTGGCGTCGGCTCGACCGACCCGGTGGGAGTCGGCGTCGGCTGGAAGGGACGGGTCGCGGTCGGACCCGGCGTTGGAGTGGCGGGGACCGGGGTTCCCGCGCCGATGACGATCGTTTCGAGAGCGAAGCCGAGTCCCGGACCCGGACTCGGACAGACTCCAGCCTGGAAATTCCCAAACTGATCAAATGAGCCGGTGCATCCGCTGCTGCCACCGCAACTGCTCATCGCCACGGTAAACGCCACGAACAACACGACCGGTGCAACAACAATCCATCTCAAACGCCACGACATTGAATGAAGACCTATGACGGGCACGGCTCAGAGTGTCAAGCCGACCCGTGATGACTCCACTTAGAACTCGTCGCGCATCACCCGCGAGGCCGCAACCAGCAGCATCGCGCCGATGGTCGAGACCAGGATCGATCCGATCGCATGATACGCATGCAGCCCCACGATTCCGAAGAGGATGCTGCCGATGATGCCGCCCACCAATCCGAGCAGAATGTCTGCGACCGCGCCGTAGCCGTATCCCCGCATCAGCTTGCCGGCCAGCCATCCGGCGATCAGTCCGACGATGATTACTCTGATCATGATTCGTCTCCCCGAGGTTCATTGAGCAATACGCATGCCTCCGCGAAACCTCGGCGACAGCGCGCTTTTCCCGAGGCCGCAATCGCTGCGCTGCGCATAGTTGCAGTTGCAGGCAGGAGGCTCGATTCGCTAGCGTGGCAGGGTTCGCCGCATCGCAATTCGCAGTCTTCAGGAGGCTCTCGATGGAGTACCGCAAGCTCGGCGCAACCGGTCTGAAAGTTTCGGAACTGTCGCTCGGATGTATGACCTTCGGGCGCGAGAGCAGCGAAGAAGAGTCGCGCAAGATGATCGACAAGTTCATCGAGGTCGGCGGCAACTTCCTCGATACCGCCAATGTCTATGCCGCCGGCGCCTCCGAAGAGATCCTCGGCCGCGCGCTCAAGAAGCATCACCGCGACAACCTGGTGATCGCGACCAAGGTGCGCTTCAACGCGAAGCTCTTCACCGGCGGCAAAGTCGGTCCCAACGAATGGGGTCTGTCGCGCGGGCATATCATGGCCGAGGTCGAGAATAGCCTGCGCCGCCTCCAGCTCGACTACATCGATCTCTACCAGGTGCATGCGTGGGATTACGAAACTCCCATCGAGGAAACCATGCGCGCGCTCGACGACCTGGTGCATCAGGGCAAGGTGCGCTACCTCGGCGCCAGCAACTTCACCGCATGGCAACTGATGAAGAGTCTGTGGGTTAGCGACAAGGCGGGCGTCGCGCGCTTCAACTCGCTGCAGCCGCAGTACAGTCTCATCTCGCGCGAGATCGAGCGCGAGTTGCTCCCGATGTGCCGCGCCGAGGGCATCGGCGTCATCCCATGGAGTCCGCTCGGCGGCGGCTTCCTGACCGGCAAGTATCGCTCGGGCGAGAAGCCTCCCGAGGATGCGCGCCTCACCAAGCAGGACATCTGGAATCGGCTGACCAACGAGCGCCACTACCGGACGCTTGAGGCCGTCGAGCATGTCGCGAAGGAACGGGGCAGGTCGGTCTCGCAGGTCGCGCTCGCATGGTGCAATCAGCAGCGTGGCGTGAGCTCGGTCATTTATGGCGCCCGGACAGAGGCGCAGAACGATGACAACCTCGGCGCGGTGGGCTTCAGGCTGGATGCCTTGGAGTTGGAGGCGCTCGACAAGGCGAGCGCGTTACCCATCAACACCGAATATCCATTCGCGATGCAGGCGCGGTTCCCGGGCCCGCGGCCGTAGTTATCGATATGCTAAGCGTTGTATAGTTATTATTAGCTATGCAACGCTTATTTACATTTCTTCGTCTCTATTCTGTCATCCCGAGCAAAGCTGCCGAGTCGAGGGACCTCCGCGCAGCGATTCGATGATGAAAGGGCCTCGAAACTTCGAAATATTGCACCACCCGAAAGTGAAACCTCAATAAACTCCTGTACTATTTGGCTTCGTTTCGTCAAATCGCCTCGATGATCATTGCTCTAAGCAGTGGGTTTGTTTTTGCACTTTCGGCATTCCACTCCGTGCCCTTCGAGGTCCTTCGAAGGACTCAGGACCACCGCTCGATATGCTCGCGGTGGGTTTGTTTTTGCACTTCGGCATCTACTGCTACGCCGCACGGTGGCGAGGCTGGACTTCTCGCGCGATGCATTCCTCGAATTCTTGCTGAGCCCTTTCGAGATCGTAGTCGCTTTGCAAGCCCAGCCAGAATTCTGCGCTGGTCCCGAGATAGCGGGCGAGACGCAGGGCGGTTTCCGGGGTGATCGCACGCTTGCAATTTACAATCTCATACATCCGGCTCACGGGCACCCGTAGAGCCAGCGCGAGCGCGTTCACCGTCACGCCGGTCGGTAGCAAATAATCCTCGCGCAGGACTTCGCCGGGATGGACCGGCGGGAGCCTCTGTTTCTTTGCCATTCTTATCCTCCCGGCGTCGGTGACACTTGCGCGTCAATGGTAATCGACGATTTCAACCTCGAGGGCGTCTCCGTTGTCCCAAACAAAACAGACCCGATATTGGTCGTTGATCCTGATGCTATGCTGCCCGACTCGATCACCTTTCAACACTTCAAGACGATTGCCCGGCAAGGATAGATCTTGCAGCGTCCGTGCCTGATGGATCGAGCGGAGCTTGCGGCGTGCCACGCCGGCAATATTCTGAAACTTGAGGACCGGTTCACCATCGAAGATCGCCCGTGTTTCCTTAGTGCCGAAGCTCTTGATCCTCGATGATAGTCCGCCCGGCGTTTACTGGCAAACAGATAACGCGAGACATCAGCGAGTGCTGGCGGGACGATCAATCGGGGAGAACGTCACCGTTCGAGCATTTGCGGCGCAATCGGAGGCGTCGATCTGTCGTCCAAATGGGTATGCTTTTGTGATTCCCACGTCTTTCGCGTTTTGAAAGAGTAGGCATTTCCTCGATTCTTTGGCTTCGCTTGGTAATTTTCCCGAAACTCCCAATACGGCTCCTTGTGCAGAACCAACGACCCAAGGATAGCAGAACCGACTGCCAGAATCATGGTGCTAGGATCGAGCGCCTAATAGCCACTCCGCAAAGTTGTCCGACAATCCTTCATCTGCCAACGCTTGCTCGGCTTTCGGATCGAGCTTTGCCGCTTCGCGGGCTAGCCTCGTCAGATCGGGAGGCTCGCGCTTTTCGCGCGCTAGTTCCTTCGACGGCGTTTTTCCGGTTGGCATAGCGATTACTTCAACGCCGAGAACTTCGTCGGTGCGAGGATGCTGTTGCTGAAGGACGAAATCAGCGGGCCGTTCTCCTCGCTCTTGCTGCGCGCCGCGATCCAGTCCGGATCCTTCGCGAAGGCGGCGAACTTGCGGTCGCGCTCCTCCATCGATTCCCATGCGAGGATATAATGCAGGTCCGCATTGGATTCTCCGATGGCGGTCGTCCAGTAACCGACTTGCCGGAAGCCATGCTTCTCGAACAGCGCGACGGTGGCCATTTCGAAGCGCTTCAGCAGTGCGGGAAGCTTGCCGGGCATGGAATGATAGATTCGTAGTTCGTATAGCATTGGATTCCTCCGCAATTGGATTTGAGATGTAGGCTTATCCTACAGCGTTCGCTTAAACGAGATACTCGCCAGCACCAGCATGATGCCGGTGAACACTAGCAGGAAGGTCAGGTCCGCGCGCACCGCGCCGAACACCGCGCCTTTGAACAGGATCGATTTCAGCGCGCTCACCGCATGCATCTCGGGATTGAAGCGCGCGAAGGTGCGGAGCCATCCCGGAAAACTCTCGATGGGATAAATCGCGCCGCTCGGGAAAAACAGGATCACATTCAGGAAGCCGGCAAAGGTTCCCACCAGCCGCGGATGGGTCGCGCGACCGAGCACCGAGAATGTCATCGCAAGGAGACCGGTTGCGCCCACGATGATGATGCCGATGATCGTGAGCAGAGCAGGGAACCCGCCCTGGATCGTCGCGCCAGTTACCAGCAAGCCGACGAACAGCACGATGATCGCCGCGATGCTGGTGATCGTCACGCCGCTGGCGAGGATGCCGCCGGCGATCTCCCATCGCGAGAGCGGAGTCACCAGGTAGCATTCGGTGACGCCCATGAAGCGGTCCATCACCCAGTTGAACACGCCCGACATCAGCGAGCCCATGAACAGCGACATCACGATGACGCCGGGAATCAGCGAGCGATCGTAATCGACGGTGGTAAATAGCTCGGCCGGGCGCAGCACGATTTGATTCAGCTTGGGCTCGCGTGCGGTGACATATTCGTTGGTGACCAGCGTCGCGGCCGCCTGATCGAGGACGCCCTCCAGCGTGGCCGAGCTGACGGTATCGACATTGTCGGTGAACACGCCGATTTCCGCGACCCGGCCCTCATGCACACTCTTGGTGAAGTCGGGCGGGATGACGATGGCGGCCTTGTAAGTCCCGTTGCGCACTTGATCGATCGCCTCGCCGAGATCGCTGAAATACGAAAGCGTGACGGTCTTCGGGCCGGCCTCGAGCGCTTGCAGCTTTTCGACCATGCGGCGTCCGTAGTCGCCATGATCCTGGCTGATGACCGCGATCGAAAGATGTTTCAGGTTGCCGTTGAAGGAGTTGCCGATGATGACGAGGTACACAATCGGCATCAGGATGGTCGATAGCAGCGTGAGCGGATTACGCGACAGCTTGAGCAGATCGCGCCGCATGATCGCCCACATCTTCATGTTCATGATGTGCTCGCGCCTCGCATGTTAGCGCCGCTGCGGCATCCCCGCGCCGACCAGCAGACTGACCTTTTGTGCCGGCTCATCGCGCAAGGAGCGTCCGGTGAGCTCGATGAAAACGTCTTCGAGCGAGATGCGATGCAAATTGATCGATGTCACCTCGCCATTGATGGCATCGATCTGGCTGATGAGATGCGGCAGCGCATGCGCACCATCGCTGGCGCGAATCGTCAGCTTGCCATCGGCGCCATCGCGCTTGACGTCGTGGATCTCGGGACGCTCCGACAACATCGCGACAATCTGATCGATAGGCCCCTTCACCTCCAGCTCGATTCGATCGGAACCCTTGACGCTCGCCTTGAGGCCCTGCGGGGTGTCGAGCGCGACGATGGTGCCGTGGTCGACGATCGCAATTCGATCGCAGAGCGATTCGGCCTCATCCATGTAATGCGTGGTGAGCGAGATGGTGAGTTCGCTTTCTTCGCGCAGCTTCACCAGCAAATCGTGCACGGCGAGGCGGCTTTGCGGATCGAGGCCGATGGTTGGCTCATCGAGGAACAGCACCTCCGGCGAATGAATCAGCCCGCGCGCGATTTCCAGCCGGCGGCGCATCCCGCCGGAATAGGTCGCGACGAGATCCTGCGCCCGATCGCGAATACCTACCATGTCGAGCAGACGCTCGGCACGCTCGCGACGCTGGCGGCGCGGCATCCCGTAGAACTCGCCATAGATGTCGATATTTTCCCATCCGGTCAGATCGAGGTCGGAGGTCATCGCCTGCGGTATCACGCCGATCTTCTTGCGCACGCGGGTCGGATACCGCGCGATGTCTTCGCCGGCGACGCGCGCCTCGCCCGAGGTCGGTGGCAGCAGCGTGGTCAGCATCCGCACCAGCGTCGTTTTGCCGGCGCCGTTGGGGCCGAGGAGGCCGAAGACCTCGCCCCGTTCGACCTCAAAGTTGACATCTTTGACAGCCGTGAAGCTGCCGAAGCGCTTACAGAGGTCTTTGGTAGTTATTGCGGCTGAGCTTGGTTCCATCTTGACGCCGCGCGAATGATACTTCTGCGGTCATGCCGGGTTTCAATTCGCCGTCGGCCTGCAGCACCTGCACCTTGACATAAAATGTCCGGATATCCTGCCGGCCCCGGCGCACATCGCGCTCGGTCGCGAAGTTTCCCTCCTGCCCAATCGCCATCACGCGCCCACTGAAAGTCACCGGCGGGTCGGTCGGCAGCACCACTTGCGCCGCCTTGCCGACGTAAATCGATCCGAGGTCGGTTTCCTGCACGTCGACGCGCGCCCAGATCGTGGTCAGGTCGTCGACGGTGAGGATCGGTGTTCCGGGCGTCACCCATTCGCCGACTTCGAGGGCTTTGTTGACGACGACCCCATCCACCGGCGACACGATGGCGGTGTCCTTCAGCTGATCCTTAAAAAAATCGACGTTAGCTTTATTGCTCGCGACCGATGCGACTGCCTGATCGTAGGCGGTGCGCGCATCATCGCGATCCTTGGCCGCGATAACGTGCTGCGCGAACAGGCGCTCATCGCGATCGATGGTGCGCTTCGCGTTCATCATGTTGGCCTGCGCCTGCAGCAAATCCGCCTCGGCCTTGCGCAGCTCGTTGCGAATGTCGATGTCCTCGATACGGCAAATGACTTGCCCGCGCGTCACCCGATCGCCTTCGAGCAGCTTCAAATCGGTGATCCGGCCGGCGATGCGGCTGGTGATATTGACCTCGGGCGCCTCGACCATTCCGACCGCACGGATGATGCTCCGATCGGGCGGCGGCCACAGGAAAATATTTCCGAACCAGTAAAAGCCGTAGCCGAGGCCGATCACGATCATCAGCGTGATGATGCGGCGAATGATTCTCCTCACTGCCGATGCTCAGCCCGATGATTGTTCTGCCCGCGCGCGATAAGCCCTTTGAGGTAGAAGTCCCCCAGCTCCTGGCTGATGCTTTGGGCCGGGCGTTCGGCGCCATAAAAAAGCAGCACCGAGCGGATTCCCCCGAGGATCGCGAGCGTGGCGGCGCGCGAATCGGTGTGCCCGAAAACTCCGGTGCGGATGCCCTCTTCGATCAGCGCGGTGAAGAATACGAAACCACGCTCGCGCCAGCTCTGGATCAGGCGATTGCGTGCCTCGGCCAGGCGCGGCTCCTCGGTCGCGATCAGGCGCAGCAGATCGCGGCGTTCATCATAAAACTGGATCGTGACCTCGATGGCGCGGCGCAACCGGTCGCCGACGTCGCGGCGCGTATCGTTGGTCGCCTGCGAGCGCTTGCTCACGGTCTCCAGCCCATCGCTCAGGATGCCGAGATATAGAGCTTCCTTCGACGGGAAATAGAGATAGAGCGTGCCCTTGGCGACGCCGGCCGCCTCGGCGACGCGATCCATCGTGACGGCCTGGTAGGTTTGATTGGCGAACAGGCGCAAGCCGGCGGCGAGGATGCGCTCGCGTTTGTTGTTGCCATTGCCGTTGGCGATCGGCTCGGAGTTGATGGTGCGCGGCACATAGGTATCGAGACCGGAACCGCGGCGAAGCTGGGACGAATCGATTTTTCTCATATAAAACTGACTGGTCAGTCATATTTTAAGCGGCATCGCGAAAAGGAGTCAAACCGCGGTACCGAGCCGATTTCATCAGTACCCGCGATGGACATTGGTGGATGAAAATGATTGATCGAAAGGTCGGCGCCCGTAGCTCAACTGGACAGAGCATCAGACTTCGGATCTGAGGGTTGGGGGTTCGAATCCCTCCGGGCGCGCCACCCGCATCCAATCTGGATGTCGCCTGAAGTTGTTCTGACGCAAATCTGACATTATCACGACCAAAAATGCTGGCGATCGCTTGCCGCTCAGATTTACGTGCGATAACTAGGGAAGAGTTAAGAGAAGCGAGAGTAAGCGACTAGCCCGTACCGTATCGACCCTCGTTAACGATGAAAGCAAAGCCATTATGAGGAAGCGCTGGATCATCGCACTCGGATGCGTCGCCTCCCTCGTGTTGGCGGTGGCGGTGGGCCGGCTCGAAAGTCGCGCTCTGATCTCGATGATGATCAGGGCGATGCACGGTGGATCACTTCCCCTCCGCATGTGGATTCCTGCACAAGGCTCGCACGATTTCGAAGGTACCCGAGTAGTCGGCCGCGTCCGCCCTGAGCTGGCCGCCCCGGCCGCAGTCCTTCCGCCGCCCATCGAGTTCCTCGGCACGGAGAATTTTCTTTCCGGGGTGGACGCTCCCTATTGGGACCCCAGCTTGCCGTCGGCTTTTCTCAAGCGGGAAAGCGACTGTTCTTTGAGTGTTTACGGCTTCGATCCACTGGACCAGATGCTTTCGAAGCTACAGGCGGACTATCAAGATGTTCTGCACGCACAGGCGAGACTGACGACGACCGGAGATCGTTGGCCGTCAGGCTGTATTAATTCACGTCTCGGAGTTCCTTCCGGGAACGGCATCCTGGAGAAGAATGCCCAGGGAGATTTTTACGGGGCATTGGCGATCGGGTACGGAACTTTCGGCTCGACCAATTCGATCACCGTTGGACTCGCAACTAACGGCGCACTCGGGCTCACCTCGATGCCCACTCAGTACCCGGTGCCTGCCTATCCGGGCTCCCTGACTTCGGTCGACCTCAACGGGGACGGCAATCCGGATCTCGTGGTAGTCAGCTCTGACCAGGATACCGGCGTGGCGACTCTCTCGATATTTTTCGGCAATGGCGACGGATCTTACCAACAGCCGCCCACCAACTATCCGACCCAGCTCATTACCGCCGGCGTCACCGTGGCCGACGTGAACGACGACGGCCATCCGGATCTGATCGTGGTGGGTCAGCCTGCTTCGGGCAATTCCGCAGATCCTGCGCTGCAAGTGTTCTTGAACAATGGCCATGGCATGTTCGGGTTGGCGATCAACGGGCCGGCCATCCCCGGCCTGGAGGAGACCGCGGCGGTCGCGAACTTTACCGGCGGCAACGCCGATATCGCGACCAATGGTGGCTATATCCTGCTCGGAAACGGGGCCGGCAATTTCACCCTCCAGCCCGGCCTGCAATTCGCCCCCGCGGATAATCTGGTCGCGGCAGACTTCAATGGCGACGGCAAGATCGATCTCGCCACGGTGAATGCCAATGAGTTCACAATCGCCATCTATCTGGGCAAGGGCAATGGAACCTTCACCAGCGGCCCGCAGTACGCGTCGATTTTCGGCGCGACCAACATCGGAGTCAGCGATCTCGATGGCGACGGCAACCCGGATCTTATCGTTGGCTTTTCGGATCCGAACGGCTTCGGTCCCGGTTCGGGTGGCGCCAGCTACGAATACTTTCTGCTCGGTCGTGGCGACGGAACTTTCGGTGGCGCGCCGACCTATCCCGTTGCCAGCAACCTTGATTCCGACACCGGCCCCGCGTTCGCAGTGGCCGATGTCAACGGCGACAACAAGCCCGATATCATCACAGCCAGCAGCAATGCCTCGTCGCAACTTTCGCTTTACACGCTGCTCGGCAATGGCACCGGAAACTTCACGCCGGGCGCGACCGAACCCATCAGCGCCCGGAGTGTGCCTCCGATGCCGGTCCTGGTATTGGCCGGCGATCTTACCGGCGACAGCAAGAATGACGCGATCTTCGGAATCAGCACCCAAAACGCGGGCGCGGGCGATCTGGCGGTCTTCCTCGGTAATGGCAACGATACCTTCGGCGCCGAGAAGGACACCTTCGTCAGCTCGAGCATCGGTGCGATGGTTACCGGCGACTTCAACAATGACCATAAACTCGATGTCATCGCGGGTGGCATAGCGAGCACCGACGATCTCGGTAACCCTTCTTCGGGTAAGGTCTTTTTTCTGGCGGGCGAGGGCAACGGCTCCTTCGGGTCGCCGGCTTCGATCGCGAGTCCGATTAATCCGGTCTCCTTGGCGGCGGCCGATTTCAACGGCGACAAAAACCTCGACCTGGTGATTGCCGACGGCGGCGCGCCGTACGTGACTACGCCGATCGCCGGCTCCTTGAAGGTCTATCTCGGCGAGGGCAACGGAAGCTTTCCAACGCCGGCCACCCTCGCGGCGCCGGTCTTTCTCCAGGCAGTGGCGATCGCCGACGTCAACAAGGATGGCAACCTCGACATCGTAGCTCTCTCGGCGCCGAATTTCCCAACCGGCAATCAGCTCTATGTGAGCACGGTGTATGTTTTCCTGGGCGATGGCCATGGTAACTTCGGCGGCCCGATTCCCACCACCCTCGACGAATATGCGGTCGGCCTTGCGGTCGCCGATCTGAATGGCGACGGATTCCCGGACCTCGCCATCGCGAGCTGTTGCGGCTTCGCCAACTCGGAGGTTTGGAGCGGCAATGGCGACGGGACCTTCAACGGGCCCAGCGATTTGCCGATCGCACTGTCGTCGGGGTTTCCCGCGTTGGTCGACCTCACCGGCGATGGCAAATTCGACCTCCTGGTCGGCGCCGGCACCAATATCGTTTCGATGGTGAATATCTCGGGCGAAGGTGTTCCGACACCGATCTCGGCGGGGGCTAGCCCGGCCGCGACGTCTACTCCGACTCCAACCGCCACTCCTACGTCCACCAAGGGTGTAACTCCGACCCCGACTCCGACCGCGACCTCGACCAGAGCCACAACTCCCACCGCGACGCCGACCTCCACCAAGGTGGCAACCCCAACGCCTACCGCGACGCCGACCTCCACCGCGACTAAGGGCAAGACACCTACTGCTACCTCGACCAGGAGGCCGACTCCGACGGCGACCGCAACCGTCATCGTGACTGCCACTACGCTGACGGCCGGACCGACATCGATCAACTTCGGCAAAGTCGACGCCACCGGAACCAGCAAGGCCACCAAGGTGACGCTCACCAACAAAGGAGCAGTGGCGGCCAATATCTCGAATATCACCGCGAGCGCATCGTTCATGATCGTGGCGGCCGGCAACACCTGCAGTGGGCATAGCATCGCGCTGAAGAAGACCTGCTCCTTCGAGGTCGATTTCACCCCGGTGATGGTCGAGAACGTAACCAACGGCTCTATCCACGTCGCCTACAACGGGACTTCGCCCGCCGTCACATTGATGGGTGATGGCATCGCGGTGGCGCTATCGGCGCCCTCGTCGGCCTCGCTGCCGACACAAGCCCCCGGCACTATCGGCAAGCCCAAGAGCCTGACGCTGTCGAATCCCGGGACGGTGCCAGTGAATCTGGGAACCGCATCGCATGGCGGAACCGATCCGGGCTCCTTTACGATCGCGAGCAACACCTGCTCGGGACATTCGCTGGCGCCCAAGGGTAAATGCGCCATCGGAGTCGAGTTTGCGCCGCCCGCCGATGCCACCGGCACGCTAACCACGACGCTGGGGATAGGCTTCACATACGGCGCCAACAGCGGAAGCGCATCGATCGGCCTGAGCGGCGCAGTCAAGCCGCCGAAGAAGTAGTCGTCAGCTAGACAGGTTGTGGCGGTCCCGATAGGTAATGTTTCAGGCCGCACGGGGGACCGCCGTTGGCTTACGACATCCGTCCGTTATCATTCAGCGAAATCCTCGACCGCGCGTTCCGCGTGCTGCTCGACAACTTCTTCCTGCTATTCGCAATTTCGGCGCTGGTGTGGATACCGACGGGCGTGCTGCTTGAAATCGGTACTAAGTTTGTACGGCCTGCGACAATTTCGATTTTGGGCTTCACTGTTCTTTTCGTCGTGATGCCGGTCCAACATGCAGCATTGATCGTCGGAGTAGGGGAAGCGTACCTCGGTCGAACAGTCTCGGTAGGGGAGGCTTTTCGATCCACTTTGCGCCTCGCTCCAGCAGTGATCGGTACGTATCTGTTTGTGGGAGTCATTGTCTTCTTCGTCTTCTTCGGAATGGGGTTGGGCGGCGGCATAGTTGGTGGGCTTGCCGTTGAGCTCTTGAATCGGAGCGTGAAAACACCACCGGTGCTGATGACGGCAATCATTCCGATCGTAGGCGGTACCGGGGTGGTCTATTTTCTCACCCGCTGGGCGCTAATCGGGCCAGTGATGATCCTTGAGCGCCGCTTTGGCCGTCAGGCCCTACGCCGCAGTCGCTCACTCGTGAAGGGTGCGTGGTGGCAAACGCTCGGAATAATCGTGGTCGCGGCCATCATTGCCAATGCTCCCGCCTACGCGCTGGGTTTCGTATGGCGCTACATTCCGATAGTCGGCTCGATTCTGGGATCAGCGACCCACGCATTGAGCACGACTTATGGGATGGTAGTGTCAGTGATCTACTACTTCGATCGACGCTGCCGGACCGAGGATTTCGACCTCCGCCTCCTCGCCGAGCAGGTTCGCGCCGAAACTCAACCGTCGATGGCACCCGCGCCGGACTCCTCTGCGCTTGCCTGATGCCCATGCTCGCCTGATGCCAATGATGGACAGGCAGTGGCGATCCTTATACTCACTGCTATAGGCCGCTGCGAAGGGGAAGCTGCTGATGACCTACGACATTCGTCCGCTCTCGTTCGGGGAAATTCTTGACCGCGCGTTTCGGGTCTACCTCGATAACTTCGTGCTGCTGTTCGGAATCGCCGCGGTAGTATGGATTCCGAGCGGAATCCTGCAAGCCTCCGCGGTCGTCATCGGCAACAACGCCGCGACCATCATCGACGCTATTTTTATGCTGGTGGCGGCGCCTGTGATGCAGGCCGCGCTCACTATCGGCATCGCGGAAGCTTACCTCGACCGGCCGATGTCGATTGCCGGCGCCTATCAATCCGCGCGACCAATTCTGGTGCCATTTTTCGGAACGTATCTGCTGATGGCGGTGCTGTTTCTGGTTCCCGGCGCGGTGGTGGGCGCGACTCTTATGGTTTCGCAGGCGCTGTTTGGGTTGCTGTTGTTCGTCTTCGCGCTCGTCATATTTTACTTCGTTGGATGCTGGTCGCTGATTGGGCCGGTGATGATCGCGGAGCGACATTTTGGAATGGCGGCGCTGCGTCGCAGCCGGCAATTGGTGCTCGGTTCGTGGTGGCGAACCATCGGAATCCTCATCACTGCCGGACTTATCGCTGGGGTGCCGGCGGCCGCCCTCAAATTCGTATGGGGATTCATTCCGGTGATCGGATTGATTCTCACCGCGGCGACACAAGCGGTCAGCACCGGCTATAGTGGTGTCGCGCTGGTGATTTATTATTTCGATCGGCGCTGCCGCATCGAGGATTTCGATCTGCGTCTCCTCGCCGAACAGATTCGTTCGCAAGGCGCGCCCACGATGACGCCGGCGCCCGGGTCCTCCTCGCTTGCCTGACATGTCGGACGAGGCGGTTCGCGAACTGGCGGGCAAAATTCTCGCGCGCCCGGAGTACGCCGACGCAAGCGGGGTGCATTCGAAGCTCGAGAGCTGGCTGTCCGGACTCCTCGATCGAATCTTCCACTGGCTGTCAGGAATGGAAGTTCTGCGCACCAATTCGCCGCTCCTCTACTGGCTGATCGTCATCGCAGTCGCGGGCACCTGCGTCGGTCTCATCGCGCACGTCACTTGGACGATTTGGATCGCGATGACCGCGGCCGAGCCCGCATCACCCGCGAACGCATCGAGCGCCGGAGTGCCGGACCTCGCGCGCGAGGCTGAGGCGCTGGCTGCCGGTGGACGTTACCTCGATGCGGCGCATCGCCTGATGCTCGCGAGCTTTCGCACCCTGGCCGAGCATTCCGTGATCGAGCTGCGTCCCGATCGCCCCAATCGATGGATTCGCGCGGCGCTGCGCGGCTCAACGCTGGCGGAGAATCTCGCAGTGGAGATCGACGCGCTGGTTGAGCGTACCGAGCGCCGATGGTTTGGCGATCGCGCGCGTAATCCTTCCAACGACCCGGAAATCTATGCGCGCTGGCGTTCCGCATACGAGCAGCTCACTTCGCAGGCGCGATGAATTCGGTCCCGAAGCGACTTCTCATCTCATCCGGCGTGGGGCTCCTGCTGCTGCTTGGAATCAATTTGTGGCTCTGGCCGAATCAGGGGCTCCAGCTTTCGCCGACCAGCTTCGGCATCATGCGTTATGGATACAAGGCCGCCTTCGATCTGCTGACCGAGATGCATCTACCGGTGACGCGATCCTATCGGCGTCCTAACCTGACCCCGACCAGTCAGACCGTCTGGTATGTATCGCCGTCGTTCCTCGAGGCTGACAAACCGAGCGCCAAGGAGGCCGCCGATGAAGTGATGGAATGGGCCACGCGCGGTGGAACCGCCATGATCTTCGGCGACTCGTCCAGCGACTGGACGCCGATCGGCCTCGATCGCGAGGTCGAAAAAATTCAGGACAAAGATGACAAGGACGAGGCGCGCGTCCTCATTAAGGGTGACCTGTTGCCGCAGCCGCGATGGCTTGAGACCCCGCAGCTGCATGACTTCGCCGAGCCCAAGGACAAAAACGCCGCCGCGCATTCGCATCAGCGCGTGCGCCTGACCGCCAATGGCAAACCCTTCGCGATCGAGATGACGGTTGGGAAGCACGGCGGCCGCGTCGTAGCGATTGCCGACGATGATTTCCTTCGCAACGAGCACCTCGCCGATGCCGACGCGAGCCTGGTGCTGGTCGACCTCGCGCGCGCGTTCGGAGCGCCGGTATTCGATGAGCATGCGCACGGACTGGCGCCGCCGGCGTCGCTGACCTTTGCGATCCTCGATTCGCGCGCGCTCCTGCCGCTCCTGCTGGGGCTGATGGTCGCGATCCTATGGGTCTTTTCGCAACGCGCCTGGCCACCTCGCGCGCTCGAAGGAGATTCGGCGATGCCGGCGCCCTCGATCAGATCGTTTGTCGAATCGCTTTCGATCCTCTATTCGCGTGCCGCCGATCCAGGTGCCGTCTTTCGCGCCTATCGTGCGGGATTTCTTCGCCGCCTGCGCCGTCAGCTCGGCCTGCGCGCGGACTATCCTGAAGACCTCCTGATGGAACGCCTCGCGCGCGATCGTTCACTCAGCGAGGCGACGCGTCATTGGCTCCTCTCCAGCGATGCGCCCGCCGATCAGCGCCATCTTGTAATCGCCGTGCGTGCGATAGAATCCTATCCCAGGCCTGGCAGATGAAGACTGAGCGTGAAGATTCGATAAGCGCGAGCAGAAGCCGCACTCCCGCGTGGGTCGCGGAAGTATTCGCGTCGATGCGCGCGGCAATCGGCGCCGTCGTCATCGGCCAGGATGAGGCAGTTAGACTTTCGGTGGTCACGCTGCTGTGCTCCGGCCACAGCCTGTACGAGGGCGTGCCCGGTGTGGCGAAGACGCTGCTGGTGCGGACGCTGGCTGCGACCTTGGGAATTCGTTTCGGGCGCATCCAATGCACGCCCGATCTGATGCCCACCGACATCATCGGCACGCCGATCCTCGACGCGCGCGCCGGGGATTTCCGTTTTCGCGAGGGTCCGCTGTTCACCGATTTGCTGCTGGTCGACGAGATTAATCGCGCGCCCGCGAAAACTCAGGCGGCGCTGCTCGAAGCGATGCAGGAGCGCTCGGCCACCGTCGACGGCGTGTCTTATCCGCTCGGCGAATGGTTCACCGTCCTCGCGACCCAAAATCCCATCGAGCAGGAGGGCACCTATCCGCTCCCCGAGGCCGAGCTGGATCGCTTCCTGTTTAAGATTCAAATGAGCTACCCAACCGCCGATGAGGAGGTGCGCATTCTCGCGACCCATCATGCGAATCGCGCGCCACTCGCGGCTATCACCGCAATCATGAACCCGAATGACCTTGCGGCGGCACGCGCGATCGTTGAGGCAACGCTGGCGCGCGAGGAGATCCTTCGCTATGCGGTGGCGCTGGTGCGCGCGACCCGTGAGCATCCCGCGATCTCGGTGGGCGCGTCGCCGCGCGCCGCCTTGTGGATGGTGCGCGGCGCGAAAGCGATCGCCACCCTCGAGGGGCGTGACTTCGTCTTGCCCGAGGATGTGCAGGCTGTCATTCGTCCTACGCTGCGCCATCGCGTGGTGCTCGAACCCGGCGCTGAGGTCGAGGGGATGGGTCCCGACGACGCGGTTGACGAAGTGGTACGCGCCGTTGCGGTCCCGCATTAGGTCCCGCTCGGAATTAGAGGAGCTTCAAGAACTGCGCTCGCGAAAGGCCGGTTTGCCGGATGATCGAATTGAGCGTGCCGGGCGGAACGTCGATCGAGTGATACGGAATAGTCACGCGAAGTTCAGGCTTGTCGCGATGCTTCATTTGTGCATGACTGCCGGTGGCGTGATGAATGTAGAACCCAGGTCGCTCAAGGGCACGCACGATTTTTCGCGGCTTAAGGACTGGAAGTGCGGGACTCATCGACTAAAGCGTCACTACCAGTTCCTCCTTGCGAAGCTTTCCGCGGGGAGACCGTTCTTCCGGTAGCTCCGCTCCATCTTTAACCAGGCCTTCGAGATGGCATTTAAGTGCGTCGGCCGCCATCTTTCGCGCCTCTTCGAGCGATCGTCCAAATGTCACGATTTCCGCAATGCCAGGGAATACCACGCGGTAACTGCCATCCAGCTGCGGCTCCAGGTAAACAGTGTAGCGATGCCTGCGGCCATTGCCCGATCTCGCGGTGAGCTTCGACGAGGTTCCCATGAGGGTTCAGAATATACTTCTTTTGGTGTTATCTCCAAAATCGCGGGCAGACTCGCTCGATCGGAAGAGGGTGAAATGAGCATCCTCCCGTCACAACGGCTGGTGCGCGGCGCGGCGGTCATCGCGCTGGTTGCGATTGCTGCAATCCCGATTCCCATCTTGATGGCGCCGGTGCTTGCGATGCTCGCGATTCTGAGCGCGCTCGCCGGCGCCGATTTAATCGCGGCTCGGCGCGAGGTCGCACCTTCGTTGGAGCGCATCATTCCGGATCGCCTGGTGAAGGGGCGACCTGCGACCATCATCTATAAGGTCTCGCGCCGCAGCGGCGGCGCGACGACCTTCTCCGTCCTCGATGAGTTGCCGAGCGAATTAGGCGGCGACCTCTTCATAGAAGATGTCCGCATCGAAGGCGAACAATCGATCGAGATTCAGCGCGACCGCATCCCGATTCGTCGAGGCACGCGCGAACTCGGTTCCACGTTTATTGCCTGGCGCTCACGCCTGGGTTTGTTTCGGATTCGCGCGCAGGTTGCGAGCGGTGGCAGCGTCGCGATTTTGCCCGCCTCCTCGGCGCCGCAGCGGCAGAGCGGCCTCACGCATCGCCTGCTGCGCGACGAGTTGGGAATTCGTCCGCGCCCCGCGCGTGGTGAAGGCACCGAGTTCGAATCGCTGCGCGAATATGTCTCCGGCGACGATCCGCGTCACGTCGATTGGCACGCGAGCGCGCGCCGCGGCCGTCTCATCGTCAGGCAGCATCAGACCGAGCGGCATCACACGGTCATGATCGCGGTCGACACCGGACGCCTGATGGCCGGGCAGATCGACGCATCCTCCAAGCTCGATCACGCGATTGATTGCGCGATTGCGCTGGCGCGCGCCTCCAAAGAGTATGGCGACCGCGTCGGGTTCATCGCATTCGATCGCGAGTTGCGCGTTTTCACGCGGCCCAAAGCGGGTTTCAATGGTGTCGGCGGAATTGTTCGGGCCACCCTGAGTCTCAGTCCGTTTCCATTCGAGCCGAATTATCGCGTGTTGGTCGAAGCGTTGGCGCGGCATCAGAAACGGCGCGCGTTGATCGTCGTGCTGACGGATTTTGTCGAAGGAAGCGCGTCGCGCGAGCTCGAGGAATACCTCGCGGTGTTGGCCCGGCGTCATGTGGTGCTGTTGGTCGCGATGCGCGATCCGCTGCTCGGCGAGCTCGACGACCGCGATCCCGCCATCACGCGCGAGCGTCTCTATCGACGCCTCGCGTTGCAGGATCTGGCCGGTGAGCGCGAAGCCGCACTGGCGCGCATCGCGGCGTTCGGTGCGCAGACCCTCGACCTCGATCCCGCGCGCATCACCGCGCCGGTGCTGAATCGATATCTGGCGATCCGTCAGGCGGCGCTGCTGTGACCAGCCATCCGAGGTCGACCGCGGGCAAGCGCGCCGCCAGCCGAAGCACGTACCATGCGTAGGTGACGATCGATGCGACCGCGATCGCAGCGGCGACGAATCGCGCGGCAGTCGAAAGTGAGGACTGCCGCAGGAAACTTTCGACCGCGGCGGCAATGATAAACAGCGGAACCGCGGCAGTCACCAATTCGAGCGCCGGAGTTGCGGCATCACGCAGCGCGGCGGCAGTCCCGCGACGTCCGGGCGCCAGGACCGCCTTTGCGATGAGCAATCCGGCAGTCGAACAGAGAGTTATCGCGAGCAACTCCGGGATCGCGTGGGGTAGCAGCCAGGCCCAGAAAATCGGCCACGCTGCATCGCGCGAGAAAATCCATGCGAACGCGCCGAGCGTGATTCCATTGTACAAAACGAGGATGATGGTCGGGATGCCGGCGAGGATGCCGGTCGCGAACGCGAGGAAGCCGATTCCAGTATTGTGAACGAACAGGCTGGCAGAAAAGACCGATTTGATCCCGAACGCGAGCGGCGCGCGAGTCAGGAATTTCTCGCGCTCACCACTGGAGGTCACCAGCCGCTCGAGATCATCGGCCGGGTACATCGCCGAAGGAATCGCCGCATAAACATTGGCCGGATTCTGCGCGACGATGGTCGCGCCGATCAGCGTGCCTGCGAGCAGGATTATCGCGACCAGGCCCTGGAGCCATGCGGTCGCGGCAAGGGTCGCGGGAAACCGCGCGAAGTAAAAACGTCCGACCTGCGCCTCGCGCCGAGGCGGCGCGACCTGCAGATGCGTATAAGCGCGCACACACAGCGCATTGAGGTAACGCAGCGCCTCGGGATCGTTCCCCCGCGAGCGCAACACCGCCAGTTGCGCCGAGGCGAGCCGATACAGGTGCGCGAGCGCGCGAACATCTTCGAAAGACAGGCGCCCGCCGGAGCGCTCCGCCTCGTCGAGCACCGCCGCCAGACGCGCGCGGGTCTCGCGATCCGCCGCGTTCACCGAGGCCTCCGATGAGCAGCGTCGCGCGCGAAACCGACACCCCGATTCATGGCCTCTTCTCGCCCGAAGGAGTGCGCCTGGAGCTCCCCATCGCGGGTCCCGCGCCGCGCATGTTCGCGTATGGCATCGATCTCTGCATCATCATCGCGCTGTTCATCTTCATGATCTTCGCGCTGATGGCGATTTTGCCGATCGGCGACTCGCTCGACAAATGGATGCATGCGGTGTTTCACGAAGCCTCGCGCCAGGTGACCGAGCGCAACAAGGGGCACACCGCATCGTTCGGCGCGCTCGGCGGCGTGGTGATCGCGCTGTTCGTGCTCGCGCAGTTCATCGTCGAAACCGGATACTTCATCTTCTGGGAGATGGTGACGAATGGGCGCTCGCCGGGAAAGATGCTGGCCGGACTGCGGGTGGTGCGACGCGACGGCATGCCCATCAACCTTAGAAGCTCGGTACTGCGAAATGTTTTGCGGATCGTCGATATCCTGCCCGAGAATTACGTGGTCGGGCTGACTTCGATGCTGCTCTCATCGAGCGGCGAACGGCTCGGCGATCATGTCGCGGGCACCATCGTCATTCGCCTCGATCGCCCGTCGGCGGCCCCGGAAATCGAGCCGTCGCAAAAGGGAAGTTCGCTTACGCTCACACGAATGCAGATTGCGCGCATCGGTCCGCGCGAGATCCAGCTCCTTCGCGCTACTTTGCGTAGGGTTCCTGAACTTTCCGCAGAGAGAAGCATTGCGCTGTTGAATGAAGTCGCCGAAACGATGCGCAACCGGCTCGAGCTCGCCGAGCGTTCCTATCCGGATCCGCTGGTTTTCTTGCGCGATCTGCTGACCCAGGCCGAGCGATATTCCCGCGGCGCCGATTGACCGTCGCGGCGCCGCTTCTGGTATGGTGGGGCGATCGTTGTCCATTGCACAACGGAGGTGCGAAGCATGGGACCGCTGACAGGTTATCGAATCATTGAACTCGCCGGGATCGGGCCGGGCCCGATGTGCGCGATGCTGCTCTCGGACATGGGCGCCGATGTGCTCAGGATCGATCGCACCGCCGATGCTGGATTGGGAATCGCCACCGAAAACAAATACGCCCTGCTCAATCGGGGGCGCCGCTCGGTGGCGCTCGATCTGAAAAAGCCCGAGGCCATCGCGGCCCTGCTCAAGCTGGTTGAAAAAGCTGACGGACTGATCGAGGGCTTTCGCCCCGGCGTCACCGAGCGTCTCGGGCTCGGCCCCGACGTGTGCCTCAAGCGTAATCCGCGCCTGGTCTACGGGCGCATGACCGGATGGGGTCAGGAAGGGCCGATGGCGCACGCGGCCGGGCATGACATCAACTATATCGCGCTGTCAGGCGCGCTCCATTCGATCGGGCGGCGCGGCGAGGCGCCGGTGCCTCCGCTTAACCTGGTGGGCGATTTCGGCGGCGGTGCGCTCTACCTCGCGCTGGGCATGGTCGCGGGAATTCTGGAGACCCAGAAATCGGGCAAGGGCCAGGTGGTCGATGCGGCGATGGTCGATGGCGCGGCCTCGCTGATGACGGCGATCTACGGCATCCACGGATCGGGGCGATGGACCGACAATCGCGGCGACAACATCCTCGATTCCGGCGCGCATTACTACGATGTGTATGAAACCAAAGACGGAAAGTATGTTTCGATCGGATCGATCGAGACCAAGTTTTACGACGAGCTGCTCGAGCTGTCGGGGCTGAAGAGAGAAGAACTAGCGCGCCAGAACGATCGCGACGCGTGGCCGGCGATGAAACAAAAGGTCGCCGCGTGCTTCAAGACCAAGACCCGCGACGAATGGTGTAAGATCATGGAAGGTAGCGACGTATGCTTCGCGCCGGTGCTCAGCATGACTGAAGCGCCCAAGCATCCGCACAATCGCCATCGCGGAACCTTCATCGAGGATGATGGCGTCATCCAGCCCGGACCTGCGCCGCGCTTCAGCCGCACGCCGAGCAAGATTCAGCGCCCACCCGCGCGACCCGGCGAGCATACCGAGGAAGCGCTGCGCGACTGGGGATTCAACGCATCAGAGTTAGATGGGCTGCGCAAAGCGGCCGCCATCGTACAAGGCTAGCTCCTCATCACTTATGACTCGTGACTCGGCGATCCTGTTGGATCGCCGAGTCCTGTCCGCTATCTGACACTAAGTCTCGATTCCTTCCCGGTCATCGACGCTAAAGCACCAGAGGGCGCTTCGTAGTTTGGTCGAAGCGGTTTCGCTACCAGCCAGCCAGCTTTTAGTTTGATTAGAAAGCCGCACGCGGGCGTCTAACCCACAATCTAACTGGTCGAGGAACCCTCATCATGAAAGTACCCATTCTTATCCTGGCCTCGGCGGCGCTCATTGGTGGCGCCGTGTGCAGCGTTAATGCCGCTCCGTCTGACTACCTGCCTTCGAGCGATAAGTCAGCGCCCGACAACAGCGCGCAAAATGTTCGTGACCGCGACAGCAACAGCATGACGCCGATGGATCAATCCAACAAGCCGGACGACCTCGATCTCACCCAGCGCGTGCGACAAGCAGTGGAGTCCGACAGCAATCTTTCCACCGATGCGAAAAACGTCAAGATCATCAGCGTCGATGGTGTGGTGTGGTTGCGCGGACCGGTGAAGAGCGCGGAGGAAAAAGCCGAGATCGCTCGCGCGGCGAATAAAATCGCCGGGCCCACCAAGGTGCACGATCAACTGGAAATCGCGAGCGAAGCCCTCAGTCAATAAGCGTCCACGCATCACCCCTTCAACTTCGTAACCTACCTACCAGGAGAATATCGTGGCTAAGAAAGCAGTGTTTTGTATAGCAAGTACCGAAGAACAGGCGATCGCAATCGCCAACATGCTCAAGGCCCAGGGATTTTCGAACAATGACATCGCGGTGCTGTTCCCGGATCGGAGTGGGACTCGCGATTTCGCGCATGAGCAACACACCAAGGCGCCCGAGGGCGCGGCTACCGGCGCGGTGGCAGGCGGAGTGTTAGCGGGCGCGCTCGGATGGCTGGTGGGCATCGGCAGCCTCGCGATCCCTGGCGTCGGCCCGCTGATCGCGGCAGGTCCTATCCTTGCGGCGCTGACCGGAGCTGCTGCCGGCGGCGCGGTCGGCGGCCTCGCGGGCGCGCTGATCGGGCTCGGAATTCCTGAGTACGAGGCCAAGCGCTACGAGGGTGCAGTCAAAAACGGCAACATTCTGATCTCGGTGCATACCGAGGATTCCAAGGAGCGCGACGCGGCCAAGAAGATTTTCGAAAGCGCGCAGGCCAAGGATATTTCCTATACTGCCGAGGCGCGTCCGTAGCGTAGTCTCGAAAATTCAGCTCACCGGATCGACGGCTCGCGGGCTTCAGAGATAGCTGCTGAAGCCCGCGAGCCCGTTCGTCGTCACCAGGTTTATTATGACTCTGAGTCAATCCAGCCGCCGAATCGGTTACGGGATCGGCGCGTTCTTCCTTGTCATCACATTCGGTCTCTTCATCCTGTCGTTTTTCCTCGACGGAATTATTCGGCCGCGAATCGAGCGCGCGATCAATGAAAAGCTGATCGGTTATCACACCACCTTGCCGCATGCTCACCTGCAGATTATCGGCGGACGTTTGACTTTGCGGGAACTGAAGATGGTGCAGGAGCATCATCCGACGCCGCCGGTCGCGATCGTCGAGAGCATGCAGTTTACAATTCAGTGGCGGGAACTATTCAGCGGTCACATCGTGGCGGATGTGCTGCTGGTGCGGCCTAAGGTGCGAATCGATACGGCCCAGTTCCAAGCCGAAAAGCAGGATAAGGTCCCGCTGCGGCAGAAGGGATGGCAGGACGCGCTGGAAAATGTGTATCCGTTTAAGGTTAACCGGTTTCGGATCCGTGACGGCGACGTTATCTATGTCGACGCGAATGATTCGCGGCGTCCTTTGCACCTCGAACGTCTGGATTTCACCGCGGACAATATCCGCAATCTCCATTACCAGGCGAATCAGTACCCTTCGCCGATTCAGATCAGGGCGATTGTGTTCGGTACCGGCAGCCTGGAAGCTGACGGCAAAGCCAACTTCCTTGCCGAGCCTTATCCCGGAGTGCGTGTGAGCTATCACGTCAGCGATGTTCCCCTAAGCGCCTTAACTCCCGCCGCGGTGAATGTGAATCTGACGGTTGAGGGCGGTGTGCTTGCCAGCCAGGGAGTACTGGAATATTCGCCCAGCATTGCGCGGGTTGAAGTTGACGACGCCAAGCTGGACAAGATCGATTTAACCTATGTGCATACGCCCGAAACTGACACTCGCGAGAAGGAGAACGTCCAGACCGCCGGTCACGCTATTGAAAAGGAGAATAATCGTCCCGCGGTGGTGATCATGATCAAGCGTTTCGAGGTGCGGGACAGCGCCTTCGCGTATGAAGACAAGGAGAAGAACCCTAACTTCAAGCTCAACCTGCTTCGAAACTCAACTTCATCCTGACTAACTACTCAAATCACCAGGAGCAAGGTCCGGCGCACGTATCGCTCAAAGGCATGTTCATGGGCAGCGGTGAAACTACTCTCGACGGTACCTTTCTGGCTCAGCAGGCGGGGCCGCAATTCGACATGAACCTGGCAATCAAGAACACCGACATGACCGCGATGAACGATCTGCTAATGGCGTTCGGACGTTTCGATGTAAAACATGGAGAGTTCACCGTCTACTCACAGCTGGATGTAAAAGACGGAAACATCAGCGGGTACGTGAAGCCGATGTTCAGTGACCTCACCGTCTACGGCTGGACCCAGGACAAGCATAAGCCGATACTTCATCAGGCCTATGAGGCTGTCGTTGGAGGCGCGGCGCACGTGTTCAAGAACTCGCAGACAAAGAATGTCGCGACTGAGGTTAATTTGACCGGCAAGTTAAAGAGTCCGGATACCAGCACCTGGCAGGCGGTGGTTGAAGTCCTGCAGAATGCGTTCATTCAGGCTATCCTGCCGGGATTCGATCGCGAGGCACAGATGGCGAGGAACCAGACTCAGTGAGCGGGTCGTCCGCGAGCACGATCGCGAATGCGCGGCCTTCCAGGTTCCGCGCCACGATAGATTTCAGCGATCATCCCCGGATGGTAGTGCAGGCGGCGGTGGGGCGCTTCATCGATAACAACGACTTGCTGTGGGCTTCGGCGCTGACTTACACGACCGCGCTTTCCATCGTTCCACTGCTGGTTCTGGTCTTCGCGGTGCTCAAGGGACTCGGCTACACCGATCAGCTCGAGCCCGTCATTAGCCGTTACATAGGCTCGCCCGACATTTCCAATCAGCTGCTCGGATTCGTGCGCAATATGAGGGTAGGCGCGCTCGGCTCAGTGGGCGCGGCGACGCTCATCGTAACCGACATCAGCTTGTTGGGTACGATCGAAAATGCTCTTAATCATAGCTGGGGTGTGTCGAAAGGCCGCACCTATCTGCGCAAGTTCACCGACTACCTGAGTCTCACCTTCACCGTTCCGGTGTTGCTGGTTACGGCGTTGACGCTGACTGCCGGGGTGACGCAAGCCGAAGCGTTTCTCGAAAGCCTCAGCTTCATCGCATCGTTCGTTTTGATCTGGGCCGGGTACTTCGTTTTGTTCATCTTCTTTCCCAACACCAGGGTCAGATGGCGCCCGGCCCTCATAGGTGCGTTCATAACCGCATTGTTGTGGACGCTGGCGCAATGGGCTTATGTTCACTTCCAGTATGGAGTCACCAGCTATCACGCATACTATGGGGCGCTGGCCGCGATCCCGATTTTTCTGGTGTGGATCTATTTCAGTTGGGCGATCGTGCTACTGGGAGTGGAATTCGCGGTGGTCCTGCAGCGCGGACCATATCGTCCCCTGAAGGAAGCTATTCCGGCCGGCTTCACCCGCCGCATGGTGCTGCTCATTCTGGTTCGAATCGGCGAGCGCATGATGGGCCGCGGCGGCGAGCCGGTCACCGCGGGCACCATAGCTCACGAGTTGGGCGTCTCCGAGGAACGAGTGCTGCCGACCCTGAAGCGATTGGAAGAGGGAGGAATCCTCGCGGTGGCGCAGACGCAGGTCGCTTCAAAGCCGTCGCAGGAATTGTTGCTCACTCGCAGTCCGGAATCTCTTCGAGTCGCCGAGGTGCTCGAGTGCGCGACCAAAACCGACTATCTGATGGAGCCGCGCGTCGAGCGGATGATTGGCACGATCGAGGAGATCGAGCGAACCGCGCTGGGCGACGCCACCGTACGGGATCTGGTTGGTGGTCACGATTTAAAGGTCCGCGGCGCTTGACCCGCCTCATTTCCACCAGCGCTCGCGGGTGTTAGAAATAAACTCCGTCAACCTCCAATGAAGTTTTTCGAAATAGCCGCGGCGGTCTGCGCGGGTTTGCTGATGGCGACCGCGCTCGCGCGCGCGGGTTCGTGCGGCAATGACTCGCCTGTCCTGCAGCGCCTCGAAGTCGAATCCATCCTCGAAGATGTGGCCCTTGTCCATTCGCTCGATCCGACGCTGCTCACCGCGATCGCGCGAGTGGAATCCGGTGAATGCGTCGACGCGATTTCGCCCAAGGGCGCGGTGGGTCTGATGCAACTGATGCCCGCGACTGCGAGCACCTTCGGCGTCGAGGATCGCTTCGATCCGGTGCAGAACGCGCTCGGCGCCGCGCGTTTCATCGACTACCTCAAACGCGATCGGCCGGAGGGCAGGCTGACCCTGCCCGAGATCCTCGCCGCGTATAATGCCGGCGAGGGCGCGGTCACGCGCGCGGACGGAATTCCGCATTATCGCGAGACCGAGGACTACGTGCGCCGCGTGCTGTGGCTGTATCTCATCGGGCATGTGCCCGAATCGGAACGCGCGCGCGAGGCCGCCGAGAAGCCGACGACCCCGCACCTTACGAAGATCAAGGCGACGCGCCGACTCGATGGCGATCGCGCCATCCTCGAGCAGATGGCCGAGGTGCGTCGCGCGCGACAAGCAGAGGCCGGGCAATAGCAACCGCTACCTCGGCGTGTGCCGCTTCAAAAACCCGATCACGCGTTCGACCGTCCTGCCGACCGTCGCGGGAGTTTTCCATTCGTGGATGATTTCCGCATGCGGCGCGATGGTCGCAATTTCGTCTGAGGTTTCGCTGGGGTGGTAATCGTCGTTGCCCCGCAGCACCAGCATCGGCGTCTGCGCCTTGCGGACGAAATCGCGCGACACGTTGAAGACGAAATCGGTCTGGCCATACATCCGATCGCGAAAAGACGGGAACGCCGCGGCGTCGAGTTCGGGACGTTTTTTGCGCATCGCATCGGCCCATCCGTCGAACATCTGAAGGAACATTTCGCGATTCTTTGGTGACAGCCCGATCGGCTGCTGCAGCACCGCGGCACTGACCCGCTCCGGAATCGCCTTGATGAGGCCGAGCGAGTACGAACCGCCGATGCATCCGCCCATCGCATGGGTGCTCTTGACGCCGAGATGATCGAGCAGCGCGACGTGGTCGGCCGCATAGGTGTCCCATCCATCGGAGGCGGTGACCGGCGCACGCGACTGGCCGGCGTTGCGCTGATCCATCGCGATGACGCGGAAGTCTTTCGCGAGTTCGACGGTGGGATCGAAGGGACTCTGATGCCAGAACTCGATGCTGGAGCGCATCCCGCCCGGCGCGAACAGCAGGATCGGATATCCGGAACCGAATTCCTCGAAGTACAGGGAAACATCGCCACGCGTGAAAGTCGGCATGATTGGTTCTCCTCGAGGAAAATAAACAACAGCGGCGTGCGATCGCGCAACCGTCGCGGAGTTCAGGTTGCGTCGTGAAAAATGATGCCGAGGGTGTAGCGCTGGCCCGCGCGCAGCGTGCTGACGCCGTGGCGGACGTTGACCCGATAGTAGCCGCGCGTTCCCGCGACCGGTCGATAGCGGTTGGTGAAGATGATGCCCTCGCCCTGGTCCATCGAGATCGCCTCGCCGCGAGATTGCGCGCGCGGCCGCTGCTCGAAGAGGAGAAATTCTCCGCCCTCGAAGTCGCGATCGCGCCCGCTCAGCACGGATGCGAACTGGAGTGGGAATGCGACCTCGCCGTAGAGATCCTGATGCAGGCAGTTGTAGCCGCCGGCCTCGTATTTCAACAGCAATGGTGTTGGTCGCAATTGGCCATGCGCGGCGCAGGTTTTGATGAACGCGGCGAGCGAGGCGGGGTAGGGTTCGCGATCGTCGAGCAGCTTGCTCCATCGATTCGCGACGGACGCGAGGCGTGGATAAAACGCCGCGCGCAGCTCCTGCACGATTTTCGGAAGCGGACGCGAAAAATATTTGTACTCGCCGACGCCGTATCGCATCCGCGTCATGTCGATACGACTGCGAAAGCGCTCGCGCTCCGGATACAGCGCAATCAGCTCCGCGCATTCCTCCGATGTGAGGAGCGCGCCGGTTAGGGCATAGCCGTTCGCATCGAGGTCGCGGGCGATCCGCGCCCAATCGAGATCAGCAATGCGCGCTTTGACCGGTAGGTCAGACATAGCCAATGATTGTGCCTGTTTCGGGTGGCGCGGAACACTCTCAAGAGGTAGCGGGTCTACGTCGGAATTACCGTTACCGACGCAACTACTACCTTTGATTTCAGACCGTCAGTGAGCGCCCTCTCCGGAAACAGTGCCGACCTGGCCGACGACTTTCTTCCAGCCTTCGCTCATATTCCGCAAGGCGGTGGCGTTCTTGGGCAGCACGAAGCCGGAATGCACGACCCGCACCCTGGTACCGCCATCGACCTTGATGAGAGTGAAGGTGACTCTCGTGTCGAGACGTGAGCCATAGTGCGTGTTGTCGTCATGCCCGCCGCGCCATGAATAAGACAGGCGGTGGTTGGGAACCACTTCGAGAACCTCGCATTGGATCACGCCATCCCACGCGCCGGCCGGTGTCGTATGCAAGGTGAAGCGCGTGCCCACCACGGGTTCAAACCCCTTAGACTCCATTAACCAGCGGCCGATGTGTTGACCGTCGGTCAAAGTTTTCCAGATCGTCTCCGGAGCATGAGCAAGAATCTGCTCGACCACGATGTCTTGCGTAGCGGTATTCGTTGCCGACTCGGTCATGGATCGATCTCCTTTGCAGGCTTCGAAAAAGTCATTTAAACAGCCAGCAGAGTGGAACGCCACCAATGCAGGGGCATCGGCACCATGCGAATGCTGAAGTGACATGAGGTCGCACTTTTCGAGCGAGGTTCTTCAGCTGCGCGCTGCGCGCTTACGTCAGCGACTGTGTTGAAAAGCAAGTTGCGGGTTCCATCGGGTATGGTCTCTGAACATCGCGTTGAGCATGACCAGCAGTTTGCGCGCGCAGGCTATGTAGGCCAGCTTTTTACTCTTCCCGCGATCCAAAAGACGGCGATAAAAGGGTGCCAGGACCGGATTGCAGCGGCTGGCGCTGAGCATCGCCATGTACAGGGTGGAGCGCACCGGTGCACGGCCGCCCCAGATCATCCTACGGCCCTTGAACTTGCCGCTCTCGTGCGCGTGCGGCGCGACTCCGATCAACGAGGCAATCTGGCGCCGTCCGAGCTGCCCCAGTTCCGGGACCTCAGCCACCAGGCTGCGCCCAGCTGCGGGCCCACCCCCGGCACCTGCTGCAGCAGCGCGAGTTGGTGCTGCTGCGCGGGAGCATCCTTGAGCGTCGCTTACACTTGCTGCTCGAGCTCCGCCAGCGCCCGCTTGAGACCACGGATACTGGCCACGATGCTGCGCTTCACCACCTTGCTCGCACGCCGGCGCCGACGCACCAAAGCTTTGAGCTCGACCTCGGCCTCGGGACGCAGCTGGGTCAGGTTAAGCCGCCCATGGCTGTGCGCCGAGTGCCCAAACTGCGCTAACACCAACGCGTCGAGGCGATCGGTCTTGGCCAACTTCCCCAAGCTGCGCAAACTCGCGCACCTGACGCGGATTAACCACCGCCACCGCAACCTGCGCCGCGCACAACTCCGCGACCAGCAGATCTTCCGGCCCCCCGCTGGCCTCGACCACGACTGCCTGCGGCTGCCACTGCGCGCACCGGGCCAGCAACTCCGCCACTCCGCCGCCTCGTTGTCGACGCTGAAACTCTCCCCACTGGGCCACTGCGCCACGTCCAGCTGCGCCATGGAGACATCCACCGCTACCACCACCTCACCGTTTGCCATTGCTCCTCCTGCTGGGTGGGCGCTTTCCCTTCCTTGCGCACGATGCGGGCTCATCCGGCCCAGGCGACTGTTCGGGTTGTTGCGCCCTTCTGCTGCGGATAGGGATCCGCGCTGAAGTGCGGGTTAACTTGGCCCGCGAATGACATCGGTCTCCCACCCGCGATTGCTGTCCTCTATTCAAATGCCGCTTCCTCCATCGATATACAAGAATGACAAAGGGGAGGTCGACGCTGCTGTGCCGGGCGAGGTCTGGGGAAAGACAAGAGTGATGGAGCAGGCGTTGAAATGACCTTTTCAACAGCCTGCTATCCGCGCCTTGATCAGTTCGTCTTCGCCGAGGTGGATTGAGCACGCGGGCGATGCGGCTGCCAGTGCGGGCGCTTATCCCCGCATAAATCGCATGAGGGGAGGTCAAGTAGCCACTCGGCATGGTTAAAAAGCTGTTTGCATCTGTAAACAATCTAAAATAAACTTACGCACGAAACTTTGCCTGCTTGCGGCGTATAACGTACGACGCTCGAAGTAGAATTGGCCATCTGCGATTTCGCTTTGAGCAAGTTGGGGGTCACATGCAAAGCGATTCGCACAGGTCTTTTCATCACCGGCCGCTATGTCCGAGAGTTCCAGTTTTGGTCGCCCCGTTGCTTAGCGTGGTTCTCATCGCGATCAGCGCGAGCACCGCACCAGCATCGATTCCCGATGCGGACGGGACCTATCACGGATGCTACAGCAAGGTTCTCGAGGGAGTCGCCCGCCTGGTCAATCCCTTGGCGCCTCATCCGCCGGGTACCGGAGCTAACGCCTGTTATAGCTTTGAAGTTGGCTTCACCTTTAACCAGGATGGAATTCAAGGTGCCTCTGGACCAATTGGTCCGGCAGGGCCCAAAGGCCCTCAGGGCACGGTGGGGCTAACGGGACCAATCGGTCCCATTGGCCCAATCGGGATGACTGGAGCGACCGGGGCGATGGGAGCGACTGGTCCCGCGGGACCCAGCGGACCGGTGGGGGCGACTGGCGCGGCTGGACCGGCCGGCGCGACCGGACCGCAAGGATTGCAGGGCCCAGCCGGTTCCCAAGGTCCCAAGGGAGATGTCGGAGTTACCTTCGTCGGTCCGTGGAGCGCCGCAAACAGTTACACGCCTGATGAGATCGTGACCGACGGTGGCTCGGCTTGGATTACGCTAGCTGGCGGCGGCAGCCCAACCAACGAGCCGGGTTCCCAAGGCGATACCACCTGGCTGCTGCTCGCTTCAAAAGGCGATACCGGCGTTGCCGGTCCCGCCGGAGCCACCGGAGCGCAAGGTCCGCAAGGCAATGTCGGACCACAGGGGCCAATCGGGCTAATTGGACTCACTGGCGCGCAAGGGCCACAAGGAAATGTGGGCCCTGCGGGAGCTACAGGAGCGACTGGACCGGCCGGAGCGACTGGCGCGCAGGGACTACAAGGAAATGTGGGACCTGCAGGAGCGACTGGACCGGCCGGGCCGACTGGCCCGCAAGGACCGGCAGGCTCCGCAGCCGCGGCACTAAACCCGATGCAAGTGGCTCTTCTGCGCTGGTATTCCGCCATTCAGACGGGACAAACCTACCCAGCTGCGACTTACAACGGTTCTCGTGGGCCAAGTGGAATTGCATTTGATGGCCAAAGCCTCTGGGTCTTTAGCATGAACCCATCCGAAGGTAATGACGTACAAAAGCTGAGCACCAGCAACGGAGCTATTTTGGGCGGGTACCTGAATCTCGAGGCAACCAACCTCGCATCGCTACAAAGTGGAGTGATTATAGGTGGCACGTTCGACGGGGCCAACATCTGGATGGCGGATTCGCTAAATAACACTGTCACCAAAATACGGGCGAGCGATGCTAGCTTGGTCGGGAATTTCGCAGTCGGAGATCAGCCAACCGCGATGGCATTCGACGGAACTAATGTCTGGGTTACAAATTGGCTCGGCGGTACCGTCACCGAGCTTCGGGCCAGCGACGGCACTAACCTTGGGACTTTCACGGCGGGCGGGGGTCCTGATGCGGTCGCATTTGATGGGGCGAACCTCTGGGTTTCGAATTACCAGGATGACACGGTCACGGAATTGCGTGCTAGCGATGGGGCCCGCCTCGGCAACTTTACCGTCGGCCGCTTCCCGGTGGCCGTCGCGTTTGACGGGGCCAATGTCTAGGTCGCAAATTTCTCGTCCAACAACGTGACCGAACTACGGGCCCGCGACGGCGCAAATCTCGGAACTTTCAACACCGGCAACGAACCCGACGGTATTGCCTTCGATGGGGTCAACGTCTGGGTTTCGAACTACCACGACGGCACTGTCACGAAACTGCTGGCCAGCAACGGCAGCTTACTAGGGACTTTCATGGTCGGCAACAAGCCGACAGGTATCGCGTTTGACGGGGTCAATATTTGGGTCGCCAACAACGCTGACGATACGCTCTCCAAGCTCTAGCAGATTTGCGGGACGCAGGTACCGATTTTGGCCTGACGGCCGTTAGTGTATGGTTCGAGACCTTCGGATATCGAGGCGGTGCGCGAGGCCTATGCTCACTATCAGTTCGTGAGCGCGGTGCGCCTATTCCGAGCGTCACTTCAGCGCCTGAACGCATAGGGTGGAAGGCCACCAATGCAAAGGCATCGGCACTGTGCGAATGCTGATGTGAGAGTTGGTTCGACCTGCGCCCCCGAGGTTCTTCAGCTTCGCCAGCGGCTCGCTTCAGCGACTGTGTTGAAAAGCAAGTTGCGGGTTCCATCGGGTATGGTCTCTGAACATCGCGTTGAGCATGACCAGCAGTTTGCGCGCGCAGGCGATGTAGGCCAGCTTTTTACTCTTCCCGCGATCCAAAAGACGGCGATAAAAGGGTGCCAGGACCGGATTGCAGCGGCTGGCGCTGAGCATCGCCATGTACAGGGTGGAGCGCACCGGTGCACGGCCGCCCCAGATCATCCTACGGCCCTTGAACTTGCCGCTCTCGTGCGCGTGCGGCGCGACTCCGATCAACGAGGCAATCTGGCGCCGTCCGAGCTGCCCCAGTTCCGGGACCTCAGCCACCAGGCTGCGCGCCAGCTGCGGGCCCACGCCGGGCACCTGCTGCAGCAGCGCGAGTTGGTGCTGCTGCGCGGGAGCATCCTTGAGCGTCTCGGTCACTTGCTGCTCGAGCTCGGCCAGGGCCCGCTTGAGACCACGGATACTGGCCACGATGCTGCGCTTCACCACCTTGCGCGCACCCCGGCGCCGATTGGTCTCTTGCACCAGCATCTCGATCAGTTGCCGGCGCCGACGCACCAAAGCTTTGAGCTCGACCTCGGCCTCGGGACGCAGCTGGGTCAGGTTAAGCCGCCCGTGGCTGTGCGCCGAGTGCCCAAACTGCGCCAACACCAATGCATCGAGGCGATCGGTCTTGGCCAGCTTCCCCAGGCTGCGCGCAAACTCGCGCACCTGACGCGGATTAACCACCGCGACCGCAACCTGCGCCGCGCACAACTCCGCGACCAGCAGATCTTCCGGCCCCCCGCGGGCCTCGACCACGACTGCCTGCGGATGCCACTGCGCGCACCGGGCCAGCAACTCTGCCACTCCGGCCGCGTCGTTGCCGACGCTGAAACTCTCCCCACTGGGCCACTGCGCGACGTTCAGCTGCGCCAGGTGTCAGCAATCATGTGAATCTCCCCCCGTAAACATCATTTGAAACTCCCCCTTTGAAGAACAGAGGAGAAGGAGCAAATGGAAGAGAGATTGAATCGGGTAGTTTCTCCGCCGACCGAAGTGGGTGCGGCGGAGGAGCGGATGTTACGGGCTGATCTGGTGCGCGAAATGGTGGCGCGAAAGGAACGCGGCGAGGGAGCCAAGCGGATTGCGCGCGAACTCGGAGTGGATCGTAAGACGGTCAAGCGCTGGTTGAAGTTAGGCAGCTGGCAGCCGCGACGAAGCCAATCTCGGAACCGGCCGATCGATCATTTTGCCGAGTTCATCCAGCGGCGCGCGCCGGAGGTCGGTGGAACGGGGTGGTTGTGCACCGCGAGCTGGTGGGCCTGGGGTTTACCGGGGGCTATCTGCAAGTGCAACGTTTTCTGCAACCTTTTCGAGCGCAGCGGAAGTGGTCGGAACTCGCGACGGTACGCTTCGAGACTGCACCCGGCGAGCAGGCCCAGGTCGACTACGGCCAACTAAAAGTCTGGATCGGCGAGGAGTGATTTCGATACTGTGAGACGGCCCACTTCGATGCTGTAGATTGGCCCACCCTCCTTAAGCCGGTGCATCCTGCTGATTGAGCAGGAGGCCGGGGATGGAGAGGAGAACGAAGGTGGAGTTGTTCGAGCGGATTCGAAGGGAATACGAGTTCGGAGTCGGAAGCATCAAGGGAGTCGCGGCCAAGCTTGGAGTGCATCGGCGGATGGTGCGGCAGGCGCTCGCGAGCGCTGAACCGCCTGAGCGCAAGCCGGTTGAGCGAATGCGACCGGTGATAGGACCGCTGGTCGCGTTCATCGAGGCCATTTTCGAAGCCGATCGCCGAGCGCCACGTAAGCAGCGCCACACCGCGCATCGCATCTGGCAGCGAATCCTGGCTGAGCGGCCGGAGCACAAAGTCGCCGAAGTTACGGTCCGGCAATACGTGCGCGCGCGAAAAGCGGAGTTGGGATGGGCAACGCGCATGGTCTGCGTGCCGCAGAGCTATCAACTGGGACAGGAAGGCCAGGTTGATTGGTACGAGGCGTGGGCGGAACTGAGCGGCGAGCAGGTGCTGCTGCAAGTGTTCTCGATGCGCAGTATGGCGAGCGGAGCGGCCTTCCACCGCGCGTATCATCGCGCGACCCAGCAGGCATTCCTCGACGCTCACGAACACGCGTTCAACTATTTTCAGGGCGTATTTGCGGTTCTGCGGTACGACAACTTGAAGGCCGCAGTGAAGAAGATTGTGCGCGGCTATCGGCGCGAGGAGACCGCGCGCTTCATCGCGTTCCGCTCGCACTGGCGCTTCAGCAGTGAGTTCTGCTCACCGTATGAGCCGCATGAAAAGGGCGGCATCGAGAGCGAGGCCGGCTACTTTCGGCGCAACCATTGGGTGCCGGTGCCGAAAGCGCGCGATCTCGAGGATCTCAACGCACAGTTGCGGGCCTCCTGCCGCGCCGATGAACGACGTCAGATCGCGGGGCAGAGTCGCCAAGTGGGCGCGCTGATGATCGAAGAACGCGCGCATCTGCTGCCGCTCGCCGAGGACGGCTTCGACCTGGCCGATATCTCTTTCCCACGGGTCGACGGGCTGGGCTGCGTCAGAGTGCGAACCAACTTGTATTCGGCTCCGGTCGAGGTCGGCCGGACGGTCGAGGTCCGACTCCATCCGAGTTGCGTCGAGGTCTGGAACGAAGGCCGCTGCCTCGCCTGCCACGAGCGCTGTTACGAACGCCATCAGCAGGTACTCGATCTCGAACACTATCTCGACGTGCTGGAGCACAAGCCGGGAGCGCTTATCGGATCGAAGCCGCTGGCGGCGTGGCGACAACGCGGGCTGTGGCCGGAGAGTTACGATCGCCTGCTGGCCGAGCTGATCGATCGGCATGGCAAGCAGAGCGGCACCCGCCAGATGATCCAGGTGCTGAGTCTGATAAGGCAGCATGGGCATCGGCGGGTGCGCGCAGCGATCGAAGAAGCGCTCGCGCTTGGATGTTCGGATGTGGCAGCGATCCGGCATCTGGCTGAAGCCGCCGATCTGGTCCGCGCGCGCAGCACCATCATGGAGTTGGGCGCGCTCTCACGCTACGAACGTCCGCAGCCTTCGCTGACCGATTATGACGGGCTACTGGGCCAGGAGACGGCATCATGAATGCGGAGAGCGCCGCACTGGAAGCCGCCACCATCCGCCAGCAGTGCAAGGTCTTGCGGCTGCCGAGTATCGCCGCGCAGTGCGCGCAACTCGCCGAGCAGGCGGTGCGTGAACGGCGCACCCACCTCGGCTATCTCGAAGCGCTGCTGCAGACGGAACTCGAGGATCGCGAACAGCGACTGATCGAGCGACGTGTCCGCGAAGCGCGTCTGCCGCGGATGAAAACCCTCGAGGAATTCGACTTCGCGCGCAACCCCGGGATCTCGGCTCAGCAGATCCATGAACTGGCCAAGGGCGACTACATCGCCAAGGCCGAACCGATCATCTTGATCGGCGACAGTGGCACCGGCAAAACCCATCTGCTCACCGGGCTCGTAGTGGCGGCCTGCCGGCAGAAGCGACGGGTGCGATTCGCCACCGCCGCGGCACTGATCAACGAACTGGTCGAGGCCAAGCATCAGCTGCAACTCGGCCGCGTGCTGGCGCGCTGGGCCCGCTACGATCTGATTGCGCTCGATGAAGTTGGATATGTGCCGCTCGCCGAGGTCGGCGCGGAGTTCCTATTTCAGGTGATTGCTGAGCGGGCGGAGAAGGCGGCAGTCCTCGTCACCACCAATCTACCCTTCTCGGAGTGGACCCAGGTGATTCCCAATGCGCGATTGTGCAAGGCGCTGCTCGATCGCATCACTGATCGGGCGCACATCATCGAGACCGGTAATGAGTCTTATCGCTTCCGCCGGACCGCTGAGCGACGGAAGAGCCGTGCATCGGTGACCACTGGATCAGGTTAGACGTAGCTGGCGAGGGGGAATGCTTCCCCCTCGCACACCCCCTAACCAGGCAAGGTAACTGGGGTAGGCTAGTGAGAAAGCAAGGGAAAAACTAACTCGGAGGATGGGCCAGATGTGAACATCAAAGTGGGCCACGCTGCATTGTCAAAAGCAAGGAGGCGGAAACGGTTCATTTGTTCGTGTTCACCCTGGGCTATTCGCGCCGGCTGTTCACCCGCGGATATCGCAACGAGCGACTGGCGGCATTGCTCGACGGCCACGAGCGCGCGTTTCGTTTTTTCGGCGGACTCACCCTGAGCTGCCTGTACGATAACCCGCGCACCCTGGTGCTGGGCCGCAGTGAGAACAAGGTGCTATGGCATCCGCTGTTCGAGGACTTCGCGCGCTACTACGGCTTCACCCCGCGCGCCTGCCAACCATATCGCGCGCGGACCAAAGGCAAGGTCGAGAGCGGAGTTGGATATGTAAAGCACAACGCGCTGGCGGGCCGGCGCTTCCATTCATGGGAAGAACTCAACGGCTGGCTCGAGCGCTGGAGCGCGGAAGTCGCCGATCTCCGGGTACACGGAACTACCCACGAGCGGCCGATTGATCGCTTTGCCCACGAGCAACTCACTCCACTGGGCAGCCGACCGCCTTATCGCTACGAGTTGGTGCGGTCGCGGACGGTGGCCAACGATGCCCTGGTCGCGGTCGGCGCCGCACGTTATTCGGTCCCGGTCCAGTACGTGGGGCTGATAGTCAGCGTGCATGAAAGCACTGAGCACTACGAGTTCTACCACCAGGACCAGTTGATCGCGCGCCATCCCAAAGCCGCCCGGCACACCGTAGTAATGGCGCCCGAGCACTACGCCGGATTGTTGCGAGTAGCCCGCCAAGAGGTACTTGCGGCGCCGCCGCGCTTCGATCCCAACTTCGGACGGCTCGGTGAGGTTATAGTGCGCGATCTCGCGCTCTACGAGGCCGCCAGTCTGGGTGAAGGAGGTGTGCCGCGATGAGCACCCCGCAACTCGAACGTCTACAGGAGCATTGTCATCGGCTGCGGCTCTTTCAGACCGAGAATGAACTCACCGCGCGCCTGGAACAGGCGGCGAAGAAGGAAGTTTCCTACGCCGAGTTCCTCGACGAACTGCTTGCCGCGGAGGTCGGATCGAAGACCCACAAGCACCATCAGATGCGGATCGCGATGGCGCGCTTTCCGTTCCAAAAAACCCTGGAGAGCTTCGACTTCAAGTTCCAGCCCTCGATCGATCCCAAGCTGATCCGGGAACTCGCGACCGGCCGCTACATGCAGAGCGGCGATAACGTCTTGTTCCTCGGACCGCCCGGAGTGGGGAAGAGCCATTTGGCCGTAGCACTCGGGATGAAGGCTTGCGAGCAAGGCGTGCGGACCCTGTTCGTTACCGCCACCGCGCTCATCACCACGCTCGGCAAGGCACTGGCCGAAGGGCGGCTGGAAGAGCGTCTGAAGATCCTTACCCTGCCACAGCTTTTACTAATTGATGAGATCGGCTATCTCCCGATCGATCGCCAGGGCGCCAACCTGTTCTTCCAGCTGGTCTCGCGCCGTTACGAGCGCGGCTCGATCATCATCACCAGCAATCAAAGTCTTGGCGCCTGGGGCGAGGTGTTCGGCGATGCGGTGATCGCCAGTGCTATCCTCGATCGCCTGCTGCATCATTCCATCACGATCAACATAAAAGGAGAGAGTTTCAGGCTTAAGGAGAAGCTCAAGGCCGGTCTGCTTAAAACCAAACTCGAGCCTCAGCCGCCTGCATGAACAGCGAAGCCATTATACGGAGCGGCGAGGGGGAGTTCCTCCCCCTCGCACTCCCCCACCTAGTCAACACCCAGAGGGGGGAGTTTCAAATGATACATGGGGGTGATTTTCGGGTGATGTTTGACACCAGGGAGACATCCACCCCTACCACCACCTCACCGTTTGCCATCGCTCCTCCTGGGTGGGCGCTTTCCCTTCCTTGCGCACGCTGCGGGCTCATCCGGCCCAGGCGACTGTTCGGGTTGTGGCGCCCTGCTGCGGCGGGTGGGGATCCGCGCTGAAGTGCGGGTTAACTTGGCCCGCGAATGACATCGGTCTCCCACCCGCGATTGCTGTCCTCTATTCAAATCTGCTTCCTCACAGACATACAAGGATGACAAAGGAGAGGTGGCGCTACTGCGCCGGGTGAGGTCCGGGGAGAGGCAAGCGTGAGGGCGCAGGTTGTTGAAATGACTTTTCAACGGCCTGCTATCAGCGCCTTGATCAGTTCATCTTCGCCGACGCGCGGAAAGAGCACTGGTGCGAGGCGGCTGCCGTTGCGCGTTCCGCTTACTATCAACGCTGACGCGTTTCGATACATTGGCTGCTGGAGCCATTCGCTCCAGATTCCCTTCGTAGCCAAGTATAACTAGTGCGTTGAAAGGTCTGTCCCCATGGCGCAGTTGTTGCTCAACGTCCTGCTTGCAAAAACCGCAAGCAAAGGCATCCCGCTATGGCGAAAATAGAAATCCTTACTAAAGAGCAGCGTCACGAAGCGGGCAAGGCTCTGCGCGTAAAATGTCCGCGTACATCACATGGCGAAATCGTCCTTGGACAAGGCGACAAACGTGATGTCGTCGAGTTGATCGATGCTCAGAACAAAGACCGCCTGCAGAACCTCGTGCCGATTCGCCATGGACGGATGGTTCAATCCGCTTTCGCGTACTTTCGCGGGACGGCGGCGGTGCAGGCGTTTGATCTCGCGGGTACACCAACCAGTGGCATTATCGTTCAGGCTTGCGGCGACTGCCATCTGATGAATTTCGGCGGATTTGCGACGCCCGAGAGAAACCTCGTCTTCGATATCAACGATTTCGACGAAACCCTGCCCGCGCCCTTCGAATGGGATCTGAAACGGCTTGCGGCGAGTTTCGTGATCGCGGCCCGCTGGCGTGGTTTCAACCAGAATCAGGCGCGAGAAATGGCGGTCAAGACCGTAGCTTCATATCGCGAGTCGATGAGGGAGCGGGAGAGTACCGGGGTCCTTGAGTCATGGTATGCAAAGATTGGCGTTGAGGAAATGCAGGCCATCGCCGGCGACGATGTGGATCTTAGCGGCCGCGCCAGGAAAAAGATCGCGGAAGCACACAAGCAAACCCACGAACACGTGTTTCATAAGCTCACCTCCCCCTCCCGTGGCCTACCGCGCATCGTCGACCAACCACCTTTGCTCTACCACGTGGATCAGCTTGAAGGGACAAAAGTCAGTCCGAGCATGATTGCGGCCTTCTTCCAGCAATATCGTGAAACTTTGGCGGAGGAACGCCGCGTGCTCTTCGATCGGTTTACGTTGGTTGACTTCGCGCTCAAGGTCGTCGGCGTGGGGAGCGTAGGAACGCGCTGCCTGGTGGCGCTTCTACTGGCAGCACCGGACGATGCCTTGTTCCTCCAGATCAAGGAAGCGGGTCGCTCGGTACTCGAGCGATACACGGGAACCAAGCCGGTCGAGCACAATGGTCAACGTGTGGTCGTAGGGCAGCGCTTGATGCAGTCGGCGAGCGACATCTTTTTGGGTTGGTCCCGAGGACCTCTTGGCCGCGACTATTACGTCCGCCAACTCCGGGATATGAAGATTTCAGTCGACATCGAAACCCAAACGCCGCGTGTGATGAAGGCGTATGCCAAGTTTTGTGGGGTCGCATTGGCCCGGGCCCATGACAAGGCAGGAGACGCCGCCATGATCGCCGGTTATATGGGCAGCGGCGATCAGTTTGACCAAGCCATTGGGGACTACGCCGTCGCTTACGCCGATCAGGTCGAGCGCGACTACGAAGTCCTCGTCAAGGCGGTCCACAACGGACGACTTAAGAGCGATGCAAGTCCGAGTCGTCTGGAAACAGCGCTTAGATGAATCCCTCGCCATCAGCGAAGGCGAGGCTTAGTGGCCTTGAGGAAAGAGGATCGTCAGACTCACCCTGGCTATCCATTGTGGGTTGCCCTCCGGACGCTTTAGAAGGTCGTAGGCGCCCACTTGTAGACTTAAACTCTGCGAGCCAAGGTTGAATGCCTTACCGAGGTCCGCTCCCATCGGAATGGTCCACGCGTCGGCGGCATCCGCGGTCCAGTCGTAGGTCATCGGAGGGTCGCATTGAACGTACCATCCACTTTCGAAGTTGTAGCTGACCTCCGGTTCTATGTAAGTCTGATTAACGCTGCCGCGGTTGCGATTTCCGGCAAACGACATCAGTTGATATGTAAGCAAGGCGCCGAACCAGGGGCCCTCAGTATAGACCAGCGCCGCGGTTGGTCCGACTGACCATCGCCCCGTTCCCAATCCCATACTGCTGGCGGTGGGGAACTGGAGAATCGGTCCGATGCCCCAGATCCAGGTGCTTTCGTTGGCCGGGGTAAGATAAAAGGCCGTCTGTAAGTCATCGAGACCATATTGTTCATGCGGACTCGGCTGGTAGCTGACGTTCAAGCTTGGCCGTGCGATAAAATCCCATTGAGAATTCAGCGCGAACGGAAACAGCGGCTGGACGTTTATGGTGTCGCCGACGTTGTGATGCGCGCCAAGATCAAAGCCGGTGGTGGATTGGATCGGGACCTTGATGAACTCTTCAAATGGGTTGTGGGCGCTTATGGCCAGCGCCTGTTCGCTAGTGACGGCGGCCGGCGGTGGGCTGGGTGATGGCGCTTGCGCGTTTGCCGACACCGCCAGGAGGACGCTCATCAGCAATGCCATAACGGTGACGTAGGACAGGAATCGCAAACGCGGCCACTTCATGTCGCCTCTCACTGAGGGGTACCGAACCACCTGTCGTAGATCTGCCGATAGGTGCCGTTCTCCCGCAGGCTGAGCAACGCACGGTCAACCTTTCTGCGCCATGGGCTATCCAGCTGAAAAGTGATAGCGATGGGCGCGCTGTTAAACTCGGGACCTACCACCTTTACTCGCGACTTTCCGGCATGCGCGGCATAGTAGAGGAGCACCGGAGCGCTGAAGACTACCGCATCCACTTTCTTGTCCAGCAGGGCTTTGAACATTTCATCAGGGATGGAGTACTCCTGCATCTGGACGTTCTGATCGCTCAGGTAATCCACGCCGGTGCTGCGCGCGATGGTGGCCACCTGCTTGCCGGGCAAATCGGCGGGGCCCTCGATCGCGCCGCGAATCTGCTCGACGGTTAAAGTCGTCGTGAGCTGGGCGGTATAGAATGCAACGAAAACCACGCCGGCAAATATCCAGAAAATTGAGAAGGTGCGCGCGACCCATTGATGCGGCATCCCCTCCGGCGATCCGGTCAGCGTCGAGATCGCCCAGTAGAATGCCTGGAAGATGCCGGGAAAATACTTGCGATCCGACAGCATTCCGCCTTCGCCTTTTTGCCGTTCGAACCACCAGACCAGATGAGCTGGGATCAGGACCAGCAGCAGGGCGATGCCGAGCCATTCCATGGTCGTTCGCGAAAACAGGAGGCGCAGCACGTCCCACAGGGGGCTAGCAGTCCGCGTCCCCTGCCCGGTATCCCGCACCATGATTTGCAGGCCGGTGTCCATGATTGGATACGAGAAATCGAAAATCTCATCGCGCGCCGAGGTAATGAAAACGGGCACCACGGTCAGGTCGGCGCTTTTCGATTGCATCACCCCCTCGATGCCGCTTGTGTTAGGCATCAGGTGATAGCTCGTCGTAACCTTCAATCGCGCGGCGATCGCATTCCAAAGGTCGATGCTGAATCCGGTCAGATTGCCGTTTTGTTCCATCACGAACGGTGGGACAACTGCCACGACCACGCGAAGTTCCTGGCGCTCGCCCGGAGCCGCAGGAGCAGACGGACTGGCGGTTTGCGAATAGGCGGGAGCTGCGAGGACGGTGCCCAGCAGCGTGATCGCCAGTAGAGATTTCCTCAACGAGCGCTCCTCCTCTGATACCAGACTGAGGCGTTTATACTCGATGCCGTGACCGATTTGTACCTCAGTCCAACTCCGCGCATCGGGTCCTTTTCAATGGACAGGACTTTGAAGGGTGCGCTTTAGAGGCGCCTCCTCAGATTCAGTTGGCGAGCGCGGCGAGTGCTTTCAAATCGGCGTCGGTGGGGTGATGGAGCAACTTTAACCGGTTGTCATTCTGAAGTAAGCGCGCAGCGCGCGGCTGAAGAATCTCGGATGCGCCTACTGGAGTTGTCCTCCTTCATAATTCCCTCTCCAGCAGGGAGAAAGTGGCGCTGCTGCGCCGGGTGAGGTCCGAGCGCCACTTCAGCACCCGAACGCATAGGGTGGAACTCCACGAATGCAGAGGCATCGGCACCATGTGAATGCTGAAGTGAAATTTGGTTCGACCCGCGCTCCCGAGGTTCTTCAGTTTCGCCTGCGGCGCGCTTCAGAATGACAAAGGAGAGGGTGGCGGTACGGCGCCAGGTGACGTGTGGAGAGAGACAAGAGCGAGGGATCGGGGTTGAGACGTTTTTTCAGCAGCCTGATATCATCAGCGCCTTATCTATTTTATTAAGGGCGGTAACAATGAAGTGGGCGGCGCAACGAAATACGTTCAGAACAAAATGTCCGCGTTTGCCGAAGCACTTAAGGAAGGTTTTGCGCGGAAGCCCATTTTCGTCGCGTCCTCATTGTTATTTCGTCATATGGGCCACGCATACCTTCAGTACGCCAGCTCATCGTCGTCAACTGCTGAACAAGGTTTCCTACAATCGCCGATACTCATAAGTTTCTGATTGGTCGCTTGGAAATACTTCGATCATCTGACGGGACATCGTACTTATCAATCCTCCCCAGACAGAGGAGCCGTGCGGTGCAGCCAACACGCGACCTTTTAGGTCGGCACCGACATCCCAGATGAATACGCGCAGACCATGGCGCCCAATAGCATCAGAAATGATCTCATTTACGTGATTGTCACCAAAACCGTAACCGGCGATCAGCAATCGCACATCCCCGACTGACAGTACCTTCTTGAAGATATCAAAATACCAGCTAAGGTGCTCGGTGTCCGATCAGGTCTTGCCAGACCTCGGTGGCGAGCCGTCCGCCCCAATTCCGCGTCCACCCGGCGCCGGTCAAAATGGTCCGTTTGCTGAAATTTTCAGGCTCCAAGAAATCAACCCTTCTAACCCAGACCGCGTCTCTAATTGACCTGGGATCCGAACTTGCGCCAAACAATAGGCACCTTCGGGAGCGCTACCTCAATTCAGTTCGCGAGCAAAGCGAGCGTTTTCAACTCCGCGTCGCTGGCGTGGTGGAGGAATTCGCCGGCGGGGAGGCCTCGGGGATTGCCATCGCGGATAGCGCGCACAATTGCGAGGAGTGCCGTGATCAGTTCATCTTCGCCGAGGCGCGGATAGAGCACGCGGGCGAGACGGCTGCCATTGCGAGAGCCGCCCACCATCAACACGTAGTCGTTCTTGCCATAACCCACGATGCCGATTTCGGCGGTCGAGGGACGCGAGCATCCGTTGGGGCATCCGGCCATCCGGATCAACACGTCGACCGCGCCGAGGCCCGCGCGCTCGAGTTCCACGAGGTAGCGGGGCAGGGCATATTCGGCATGGGTCATCGCGAGGCCGCAGGTCGGCTTGGCCGGGCATGCGATCGCGAGCCGGCGAATTGGGGCGACCTCGGGTCCGAAGGGGATTCCACACTCGGTCAGCGTCCGCTCGATGAAAGCGCGCCGTGAAGCGGGGATATGGGTCAGGAGGAGATGCTGATTGGGGGTGACGCGCACGCCGATGCCCTCGACCGCGGTGACGATGGTGCGAATCGCGCTGCGATAGCGGGTGGTCTCGGAGTCGCGCACGCGCCCGAAGGGAATCAGAATGCCCACATACAGATGATTGCCGGCGCCGGCTTCCGGATACCATCCGAGATGATCGCGGACGGGAGGGAGCGCGGCCGCGATACTGTCCTGCAGCGCGATGCCGAAGCGCTCGCGCAGCTCATGTTTGACGTGCGCGAGGCCGAGCCGACGCAGCGTATATTTCCAGCGCGCGGCGCGGCGATTTTTGCGCTCGCCCTGCTCGCGTTGCATCGTCACGATCGCGCGGACCGTATCGACGACCTGCGCGCGGGGGATGCGCCCGAGATGCAGCGCGAGCAAGGCCTCGGTCGCGGGATTGTTGTGGGTCATGCCCATCCCGCCGCCGCTGAAGAGCTCATAGCCGCCGCCGTCGCCGACCACCGGCATCAGCCCGATGTCATTGGTGAGCAAATCGACGCTGTTGTCGTGGGGATGCGCGAACGCAATCTTGAATTTGCGCGGCAGATAGTTGGGGCCGTAAAGCGGTTCCTCGGAATTGAGCGGCGCGATTTGGTGCCCGGCCTCATCGGAGAGGAAAATCTGGTAGTAGGCCGAGGTGCGCGGGGCCAGCTCGGCGGCGACCTGATGCGCGAGGGCGCGGGAATCGAGCGGAAGCTCGCGATCGAGATCATCGATGGGACTGGCGGTGGTGTTGCGGTTGACATCGCCACACGCGCCCAGCGTCGTCATTTGATAACCGAGAGTCTGGTACGTGGTATTGAGAAGGCGAATCAGGCCGTGGAGGTTGGCGCCGTTGACGTAATGGAACTGGATGCCCTGGCGCGAAGTCAGGCGCAGGCTGCCATCAGCATAGCGATCGCAGGCGTCATCGAGGGTGAGCCATTGCGCGCGGGTGAGCTCGCCGCCGGCGGGATTCTTGAGCCGCACCATAAAAATGAAATCGCCGTCCTTCTTGCCGCTCTCGTTGCGGACCCGCTGCTTGTAGATGCCGAAGGTCTTGGAGATTTCCTTGGCCTGCTCGCTGATGGTGTCGGCCTCGCGCGCGCTGAGCGCCTCGATCTCGGAAGCGAAGGTATGGCGCCCGCTGTTGGGGACTTGAACATAGAAGAGACCCTCGCTGGCGTGCTTGAGGTGCTCGACCTTGGACATCTGGTGCGCGGAGCCCTCGGCGAGGGTGACCGGATGGGGATGAGAGCGGGAGAAATCTATCGCCATAGTAGGGTAAGCGTCACCAGAGGGAATGTAGTCTATCGACAAACTAGGATAACTGTCGTCACTCGCCGGGTCAATTCACTCGCATGAGGTGCGACCATGGAGGACTCCACAATCGCACCTCGATAGAGCATCCTTACTCCGCGTACTTGCGTACGAATGCACCAATCTTTTCGATTGCCTGCTGACCCTCGTCCAGCATCGGCGCGAAGAGCTGGAAAACGTGGATCATGTTCTCCCACGGCTCGTAGGTCACATTGACGCCGGCCTTTTTCGCGCGCTCTGCCAATCGTGAGGCGTCATCGAGGAGCGTTTCGGACGTACCCACCTGAATTAGCAATGGCGGCAGGCCGGTAAGATCCGCGTACAGCGGCGCTGCCAGCGGAGTGCGCGGGTTTTGGCCGCCGAGATATGCCTTCGCCATGCCGAGCAGGGGTTCCTTATGGACCATCGGATCAACACTGTCCTTGCTCGTCATCGATGCGCCGATCCCTTCCATATCCACCCACGGCGACAGCAAGGCGCCCGCGGCCGGAACTGGCAGCTTCGCCTCGCGGATTGCCACCAGCGTCGCCGCCGTGAGTCCGCCGCCCGCGGAGTCGCCGGCAACTGCGATGCGTGAAGCCTTCAATCCCTGCGCCAGCATCCATCGATACGCGGCGACCGAATCATCGACCGCGGCGGGAAATGGATGCTCGGGTGCGAGGCGATAGTCGATCACCAGCACGCGAGCCTTGGCCGCACGCGACAAGCGAGCCGCTAAGGCGCGATGGGTGTTGATCGATCCGATGACATACCCGCCGCCGTGGAGGTATAAAATCGCGCGGCCCGGGTCGGCATCGGGTGCGGAAACCCATTCTGATTTGACGCCGTTGGCGGTCACCGGTTCGCGCTTGATATCGGCGTCGACTGGGAACATCGCACCCATTTGCTCGAATCCGGCGCGCTGCTGCTGCACCGTGGCGCCCTGGATGACGGGTTGGGCCTTCATCATCTGGAGAAGACTATCGAGTTGCTGTTGTGACATCGAAGCTTGCCTCCTGGTTAAAAAATTATTTGTAGAGATCTACTTCCACTCGGGCCCTTCACCCGAGAGACTCGGCATTCCGGAGTGCGCCCAGAGGCCGCCGTCGGCGACGAAAAACGCGCCGGTCACGAACGAGGCCTCGTCGGAGGCGAGGAACAATACCACATTGGCGATCTCCTGCGGCTCGCCGAAACGGCCCATCGGGATCGCCTCGCGGATGCGCTCGAGCGTTTGCGGGCGCGATTTGTTGAGTGCGAGCAGCGGCGGCGTGCCGATCGGTCCGGGGCAAACGGCATTGCACCGAATGCCTTTGCGCGCGTATTCGATGCCGGTTACGCGCGTGATGTTGACGACCCCCGCCTTCACCGCGTTGTAGGCGCCCAACGTGTAGTCGCCGGCCAGACCCGACACCGACGCGGTGTTGACGATGGCGCCCTGGCGCTGCGGCAGCATTGCCTGTTCGAGTGCCACCTTGGTCGCGTACCAATATGCGGTCAGGCCGACGTCGAGGGTCTTTTGCCATCCTTCCCAGGTGATGTCAGCGATCCTCCCCACCGTGGTGAAGACCGCGTTGTTGTGCAGGATATCGAGGCGGCCGAACTTGGAGGTCGCGAACTTGATCATCCGCTCGACTTCCTTGGGATTGCCTACATCGGCACGGAAAAATTCCGCCGTCCCGCCCGCCTTGCGGATCTCCGCCACGACCGCATTCCCACCCTCATCGTTCAAATCGACGACCGTCACCGCGGCACCCTCGCGCGCGAAGGTTTTGGCGGTCGCAGCGCCGATTCCCGACCCGGCGCCGGTGATTAATGAGACTCTATCTGCAAGCCGCATCAAGGATTCTCCTCGCGCTTTTTGGATGCTCGCCGAGTATATCCCCCTATCGATCAAATGGGCAAAAGCTTTGATCGAGGGGAAGATTTCGCGCCGATCCTGTTGACTTGCGCCATGCGACGACGTAGAACCAACCCATTTCCCCAGTTAATCAGTTTAGTCAATCGATAAAATTGATTAAACAGTCTAACGAATATGCGACCAGTGAAATCCAAACAGCCCAAGGGAAACGAAGGAGAGGAAAAAATTAATGGCAAGAATTAAGCAACGACTCGCTTCGGCCGTCATTGGTGGGGCGCTAGTAACCCTGGGGGGCTGTGCGAGCTTCACATCGCTGTCCACTGGGAATTGGCGAACCGGTGGCACCACCTCGCAGGCGTCTGCTCAACCCGTCCCGAGGGTCCAGGATTGTGGAGTTCTCCAGACCGGAACGCCAAGCCGGTTTGTCTGCAATGGCAAGGTCTACACCTCATTTCAGCTGGCCACGTTTCGCGAGGATGCGGCCAAAAAATACGCGTCCGGCAAATGAACCCGGGCGCTCCAATTCAGCAAACAGGGAGGAGTTTGATGAACGGTCCTAAATGGAGGCGAACGGTCGTCACGGTGGTGGCCATCGTGATGCTAGCCGCCAGTCTAACTACGCCGGTTCTCGCGCAGTCGCCATCACCGCGCGGGATCACACTGTACGAGGACATCAAAACCGGCGCGCTCTATCGCAAACCCGGCAAAGGCCGCGTGCCGGTTACTTTGGGCTTGGACGAGCCGGCGCCGCCACCACCTGCGGTTCAGAAACAGGTCGAAGAACTGAAACAGAGCAACGACGAACTACGTGCGGAATTCAACGCAAATCAGCAACAGCTTATCAGTCAAAATGCCGCGCTGCAGACGCGCCTCGATAAGATCGAGCCCGCGTGGAGCGACTATCTCGCAAATTTCCGCAACCGATTCCGCGTCGGCACGCTGGTCTACACCGGTTACAAAATGTATACGCATACCGGCTTCGGGCCTCAGCAATATGACAATAACCAATGGCCTGGGCCTGGCAACAATCTATACAACAGCTTCGACGTCGATCGTGCGTACCTCAATTTTTATTTTTACCCGACACCTGACTGGACGCTGAGACTAACTCCTGACGTTTACAAGACCTATGGCACGGCGACGCCGACTTCCAACAGTCACAACTCCTCGGTGAGCAGTAACCTGACTGGTGACCTGGGTTATCGGCTCAAGTTCGCATCGATCCAATACAACAAGGCCCTGGATTGGTTGAGCGATGCGACCCAGGGGAATGTTATCCAGATTGGTGCGATCCCCAATCCGATGATTCCGTGGGAGGAGCATCTGAGCACCTTCCGTTATGTCACCGCATCGCCATGGAACTATCTGGGGCTATCCTCGGCGCAGTTCGGGGTGTCGCTTGGCGGTCCGGTCAAATTCAACGAACTGGAATATATCGACTACGGTGTGGGCGCTTTTACCAACGCGAAATACAGCCAGTTCGAGCAGAGCAACACCAAGCAGGCGATGGGCCGCATATCCGTCTATCCGTTCGGGTCCGCATGGGATACTCAGGGACTCGGATTCACTGGTTTCTATGACTATGGCTACAACAACACGCCGCCGGACAACGGTTCGCTGAACACCGGCTACGGACCGAATCCGAATGCGTTCGGACACGTGGCAAACGCCCATCTCGATCGCTGGGCCGCGATGATCCACTACACCGCTGAGGAGTGGGGCATCGCCGGGGAGTATGATCAAGGTCACAATTCCTTCCCCGGCGCCAACCTGTTCACCGGCAATGGACCGTCGGTATTTTTCACCCCACCTGCTTCGGCTTCCACCGCCGGTGGGACCTCAAGTCCGTACGGTGTGCCGTACTACAACTTCTCAGCGATGACTGCCGCGTTGTTGGGCAATAGCAGGACCGTACAGCAGGGCTTCGATGTATTTGGGCATCTGCACATCCCAGAGACGCCGTTCCGCCTCATCGGGTTATTCCAGTGGTTTGAACCTAACTCGAAGGTGAACAACGACCCGCTCGACTTCTATCGCTACATGGTGGGACTCGAATGGCAGATCAACGAATTCGTGCGGCTGGCGGTCGATACCCAGAACTTGCAGTTCTACCACGACCAGACGCCGTTCTCGACCGCGTATGCCAACAGTTTCGCCGACGTCTTCCTGCCGGTCCCCAACACCAAGACCGGCAAGGGTGCGACCTTCAACCCGCCGAAGACGGTTACTGATCCTGTTCCGCGTGATACCCACGTGCTCGAACTTAACCTGGAGTTCGCCTTTTAGACCCTTCTCCTTCCGCCGCGACGCGGAGGCCTCCGAGGCCTCCGCGTCGCACCCTATCCACGCTGTGCTAACCTCGCGGCTATGCGCTATCGTTTCCTCGCCGACCTGGTGGTGGCGTTTCATGCGCTCTATGTCGGCTTCGTAGTGTTCGGCCTCATTGCGATTCTCATCGGATATGCGCGCGGCTGGCGATGGGTCCGCAACCGTTACTTTCGCATCCTTCATTTGGCGGCGATGTTGTTCGTCTTCGCCGAAACGGTGCTCGGGATCGATTGTCCGCTGACCACCCTCGAAAATCAGTTGCGCTTGGGTGCCGGCCAGGGTTCGTATCCAGGCCAATTTATCGGCTACTGGCTCGACCAACTGATTTTTTACAATTTCCCGCCATGGGTATTCGGCTTGATATATCTCGCCTTTAGCGCGGCGATAGTTGCGACGTTTTGGCTGGTGCCGATCGAAATGACGCGCCTACCTCCACCTTCACCTACCGATCGGTAAGTTTCGCTTGCCGCTCTGATGGGATGCGGTTTAGAGTCGCATCTCCGAGAGTTTGGAAACTATCGATTTATTTTGCGAGGGCGCGATGAAAGTTTCGCTATTTTATCTGCCGTCGGTCGGCAACAAGGCTCAGATCGAACAGGGCAGGGTGGGTCTGAAGGGAGAGCTATACGACCAGATGCTCCACGAAATTTCGGAGCAGGCCAAGCTCGCCGATCATCTCGGCTACGACTCGATGAGTTTTACCGAGCATCATTTTCACGTCGAAGGATTCGAACTTTCCAACAATCCGGTGCTGCTCGATTTGTACATTGCAATGCAAACCAAACGGCTGCGGGTTGGTCAACTTGGAATCGTGTTGCCGACCCAGAATCCGATTCGTGTGGCCGAAGATATCGCGATGCTCGATCACATGACTGGGGGCCGCGCCAACGCCGGCTTCGCGCGCGGCTATCAGCGGCGCTGGGTTGATATCATGGCGCAACAGACGCACGGGATTCATGGCGCGTTGCCTAATCAGCATGATGAGATCGATGCCGCCAACCGCGCGGCCTTCGAGGAAAACTTTCGCATCATCAAACAAGCGTGGACCCAGGATTTCAGCGCCTACCAGGGCAAGTACTGGCGCATTCCGCCCGGCGACACCCCGTGGACGCTGGAGGCTACTCAGCGATGGGGCGGCGGTATCGAGAACGGGATTGTCAAAGCCGTATCGGTGGTGCCGAAGCCGGTGCAGAAACCCCATCCTCCGGTGTTTCAGCCATTCGCGTCCTCGGAGCGAAGTATTAGATGGTGCGCGACGGAAGATGTCACCGCCGTCCTGCCCCCACTGCATCCCACACTCGAATCCCAGCTGTGTGACATCTATGCCGAAGTTTCGGGCAAGCCGCGCGGCGAGGGGATGGGCGTCCTGCGGGACGTCGTGATCGCCGACAGCGACGACGAGGCGCGTCAGCTCTGGCGCGACAGCGGCTACTTCTGCGGCCATCATTGGTTCGAAGCATTCGGATTCTCGCAAGGACTGGTCGATCCGGCGACTGGCAAAGAAGCCGACATCTTCAACGAGGGGCTCGCGTTCGTGGGCACCGTCGATACCGTGACGCGCCAGCTCGAGACGATGGCGAAGCGTCTGCCGGTGCGATGGATCTTCGCCTGGATATACAACAGCCTGTTGCCGCATGATCGGCTGATGAAGACCATCGAGCTGTTCTGGACCAAGGTTCTGCCGCGCGTGGCGAATATGGATTAATTTGTCGGCAGTTCCCTCTTCGAGCCGGAAGGGGAATCCTCGTTGGGCTCTCGGCCTGGGATTCGGACTCAGCCTTCGGGACATGTTACTCTCCGGTAACTGTTCAGAGTGTCGAGGGTAGAAGTCTGCTGCCGGAGCTCATTTCGCATAACTTTCTCGAAGACCTCGGGATGGTGCTGTGCGTCGCCGCCTTTACCACGGTGGTTTTTCAGGCGATCCGTCAGCCTGTGGTGGTCGGCTATTTGATCGCGGGGGTGATAGTCGGACCGCATACTCCCATCGTCTACGCCAACCCGGAGCGCATCCACACTATTTCGGAGCTCGGCGTGATCCTGCTGATGTTCGCGCTGGGGCTGGAATTTTCCGTACGCCGCCTGGTGCGAGTCGGTCCCACCTCGGGCTTCATTTCCGTGCTGCAGGTGAGTCTGATGGTCTGGCTCGGCTACATGGCTGGCCAGGCAATGGGATGGACCAGCCTCGAAAGCATTTTTACCGGCGCGCTGCTGTCGATCTCGAGCACCACCATCGTCGCGAAAGTATACGAGGAGAACCGGGTCCCGGAGCGTTTGCGGGAGTTGGTGCTGGGCGTACTGCTGACCGAGGATCTGATCGCGGTGATCGAACTGGCGGTGCTGACTGCGCTGGCTTCCGGAAACGGCATGTCGGCGCGAATGGTTGGCATTACCGTGGGACGGCTCGCGTTATTCCTCGCGGTGTTGGTTGGCGTCGGCATCGTGGTGGTGCCGCGACTGATTCGGATCGTCGCGAGCTTCGAACGCGCGGAAACCCTGCTCGTCGCCAGTATCGGGATCTGTTTCGCGTTCGCCATCCTGGCAGACCATTTTGGATATTCGGTCGCGCTGGGCGCATTCCTGGCGGGTTCGCTGGTCGCGGAATCAGGCCAGGGTCACAAGGTTGAGCATCTGATTCTGCCGGTGCGCGATATGTTCGCGGCCGTGTTCTTCGTATCGGTCGGCATGATGTTGAATCCGGTGCTCGTCGAGGAGCATTGGGTCGCGATGCTGATACTGATGGCCACCGTAATCGTGGGCAAGATCCTCGGGGTTACAATCGGCGCGATGCTCGCCGGTTCGGGGCCGCGGCTCTCCATCGAAGCCGGGATGAGCCTTGCGCAAATCGGGGAGTTCTCCTTCATCATTGCGGCGCTCGCGCTGGAGACTCATGCGGCGCGCGATTTCCTTTATTCGCTGGCGGTCGCGGTGTCGGTGCTCACCACCTTCACCACGCCGTACTTGATAAAGGCATCCGGGCCGATTGCGGAGAGCTTTGAACGACGTATTCCCCGAGGGCTTGCCGTGCTGGAGGCGCTCTATCAGGCGGCGGTTGAACATATCCGGCGCCGCGCTGCTTCGCGCACCCAGGTCGTCACGATTCGATGGTCTCTCATCGCCGTTGCCTGCTCTGCGATCGTAATCGGCGGCGTCGTCATCGGTGCGGAAGTATTTCTCGACCCGCTAACTTATTGGCTGCAGAGTTCCTTTTCGATTTCTTTCCAGTCCGCCGAAGCTTTGCTCGGGGCACTTACGATGGTCGCCTGCGCTCTCCCCGCGCTCGCGATATACGGCGCTACCGGCCGGCTCGCTATCGCGCTGGCCGCACGCGCCGTTCCCGAAGGCGCGGTCGACGACCAGATTAGGCCGCCCGGATGGGAATCGCTGGTCGAAATCATGCAAGTCGCGATGATGATTGTGGTCACGGTGGTGGTGCTCGCGATTGTGCAACCCTTCGTTCAGCCGTTGGAGGGAGTCGTCGTTCTGGTGGTCGCGATCGTCGCGATGGTGATGGTGACCTGGCGCGGAGTATCGCGGACGCTACGTCAAATGCGCGAGGCCGCACGGCTGATCGGACGCGCATTGGCAGTCGAACACACGCAGAAAATGCCCGGCAGGCTCCAGGAGGAGGTGATTCCCGGCCTCGGAGTCATCGTTCCGGTGCGGCTCGAACCCGGCAGCCCCGCAAGCGGAAAGACGATTGCGGATTTGCATCTGCCCTCGGCCACCGGCGCGGTGGTGGTCGCAATCGGTCGCGGCGAGGATGGGTTGGTGGTTCCCGGCCATCACGAGGTGCTACGCGATGGCGACGTGTTGGGCCTGGCGGGAACACATCATGCGATTCGCGCGGCAATTGAGCAGCTCGCGCCAGCGCAGACCAGCGAGGCAGTCGCCTCAGGCGCCCCGACTTAGCGCATTGTCGAGCAGTGCCTTCGCTTCCAGCAGATCACCTGTAGCGAAGCCTTCAGTGAACCAGTTGTAGAGGGGTTCGAGAATCGTGCGCGCCTCATCATGCCTGCCCTGATCGATCATCAGCCGCGCGAGGCTGTTACCGGCCCGAAGCTCCCATCCTTTGGCTTCCTGGGCACGCGCAATTCGCAACGCATCGCGGAACTGCGGTTCGGCAGCGAGATCATCGTGTTCAAGGCGATGGAGTTCGCCACGGATCCGGTGAATTTCCGATTCGAGGATCCGGGTATCGAAGCGGTCGACGGATTCGAGCGCCTGGTCAAGGATCTTCACACCTTCTTCCACCAGCTTGGCTACCAGACACGATTCGGCGAACAGGACGCGCATGAATTGATGGAGTAGCTCGCCGCCGGCTTCGCGGATCTGCTGAAGACCTTCACGCATCAACTGTAGTCCGGCATCGAGATCGCCGTCGTTAACCATCACCCGGCCTGTCGACATGGTTCCGCACGCGAGCCAAATCGGGAAGCCATTCTCACGTGCCACCGAGACCAGGTTCTGGGTGGTCTCCATCGTGTTGGTGTAGGTGCGGCAAAGATGATCCACCGAAACTTTGTATTGCAGCGCGAACGCAATACTGAAGGGACGGTTGAGGCGGAGCGCCAGCGCAAGTCCTTCGTCCGCGGCGCGCCGCGCCTTATCGGGGTAGCCACACATCCACTGGGCCCACGCGAGCTGCGCGCGATTGGGGACCACCGGATCGACCATGCTGAAGAGCGACTTCTCCAGATCGATGCTGAACAGTTCCACCGCGCGCTCGAAGCTGACTCGCGCCTCCACCGGATGACCGCGCCAGATCAGCGCGACTCCCAGAAGCTGCAGCGCCGAGGCCATCCGCGTGTCGTTCGGGTTTTCCACCATCGCGATCAGGCGGCGCGCCATTTTCTCGGCGCCGCGTGGATTGCCGCGTGAGAATTCAACGTTCCAGCGTGCAAAAATCGCCAGATAGAGCGCATCGGGATCGGTGATGCGCTCGGAAAGCTCCTCCAGCCGCTCGGTCAGGCGATGGATCTCGGGATCCATCACGCCACGCAAGGAGGCCAGGGTCTGGCCCAGGATCGCGATGAGCCGAACCTCGCGCGCGTCACGTGCGGCATCTTCGGGCAGCAGCCGGAGCAACTCCATCGCGCGGGTGAAATTCTGCACCGCTTCGAGGTAGGCGGAATTGACGCGGGCCTGCTCACCCGCGCGGAAGACATAGTCGAAGCCTTTTTCGAGGTTGGCGCTGCGGCCGAAATGATACGCGAGCTCGGGCAGATGGTCGTCGAGCTGCTGCGCATACATCGACTCGAGCGCAATCGCGGTCTTCTCGTGAATCAGCTGGCGCCGCTCGGTCAGCACCGAATCGTAGGCGACCTCCTGGGTCAGCGCATGCTTGAAGACGTACTCCAGATCCGGAAACGCAGGTTGCTCATAGATGAACTCGCCGAGCTGGAGCGCCGACATTGCCGGCGCGAGTTCATCTTCGCCGCGTTCGACGACGCGTTTTACCAGCCCGAGCGGAAATTCCTTGCCGATGATCGAAAGCGTCTGCAGCAGGTCCTTCTCCTGCACCGATAGACGATCGATACGCGCGGCCAGGATGCCTTTGACACTCGGTGGAATCTTAATCGAGCTGAGCGGGTGCGCCAGGCTGACCTTGCCGTTGCGCACCAGCGCGCCGCTTTCGAACATCGCCTGTACTGTTTCTTCCATGAAGAACGGATTGCCTTCGGTGCGTTCCACGATGAGATGCTTGAGCGGATCAAGCTCCGAGGCGCTCCCTAACATCGCGGCGAGCAGGCTGTCTGCGCTCTCGCGACCAAGCGGATTGAGGCGGAGCTGAACGTAATAACTTTTCGCGCTCCAGTCGTGACGATACTCGGGCCGATAGTTCACCATCATCAGAACGCGGGCGGTCCCGATCGAATCGGCGAACAGATTCAGGAACCCCTGGGTCTCGGTATCGACCCAATGGAGGTCCTCAAAGACCGCGATGAGCGGCTGATTGAGGCTCTCGCGCAGCAGCAGACGCTTGATCGCATCGAGCGTGCGGCGGCGCCGGATACCCGCGTCCATTTCGGCGAGCGGATCACCACCTTCCGCCACACCGAGCAATGAGAACAGATAGGGCAGGGTGTCTTCGAGGGTCCGGTCGAGCATGAGCACCTTGCCGCCGATTTTTTCCCGGCGCCTGCGTTCCTCGTCATCGGAGGTGATCTCGAAATAGTTCTTGAGCAAATCGATGAGCGGCAGATAGGCCGAAGCCTTCCCATGCGACACCGAAAAGGTTTCGAGGATCACGCATTCTGCATGCGAAACGATTTTGAATTCATGAAACAGGCGCGACTTGCCGACTCCGGCTTCGCCAACCGCAGCAACGATCTGGCCGTGACCGGCGCGCGCGAGTTCCAGCGCGCGATCGAGTTGCGCCATCTCGGTATCGCGTCCGACGAATTTCGACAGCCCGCGCCGCGCCGATGCCTGGAGGCGCGTCCGCAGCGGTCCGAGGCCGACCACTTCATAAACATTGATCAGCTCGCTGAGCCCTTTGACCCGGGTGGGGCCGAGCGGCTTCAGCTCGAAATATCCTTCGACGAAGCGGCGGGTGTTTTCTGTTATCGCGATTGCACCCGTCGGCGCTAGCGCCTGCATCCGTGCCGCGAGGCTGGTCGCATGCCCAATCGGGGTGTACTCGGTGTGCAGCTCGCGGGTCCGGATACTGCGCACGACGGCCTCGCCAGTGTTGGCGCCGATGCGAACCTCGATCGGAGAATCACCGGTCTCGCGCAGCCGCGCCGAATAGCGCCGGAGATCGTCCTGCATCTTGAGCGCGGCGAGCAGGGCACGATGCGGATGATCCTCGTGCGCAACCGGCGCGCCGAACAACGCGAAGATTCCGTCGCCGGTCGATTGCACGATGTAGCCGTCATAGCGATGGACCGCGTCGATCATGATGCGCAAGGCTGGATCGATCAGCGCGCGGGCCTGTTCGGGATCGATATCCTCCATCAGGTCCATCGATCCTTTGATGTCTGCGAAAAGGGAAGTAACGGTTTTGCGCTCGCCCTCCGAAAGCGTGGCCGCATCCGCCGCCGGACGTTCGATCAAGGTTGGCGCTGGACGACCTTCCGACCTGGAGAGAGGGGGCTCTGGCGAGGATTGATTCGCAACACTCCCGAGGCGGGTGCCGCATTGGATGCAGAATTTCGCCTCAGGCGGATTTTCCGCCCCGCAGGAGGGGCAGCGCAGGTCGAGCCGCGCGCCACATTCGGCGCAGAATTTCGCGTTCGCCGCGTTCTCAGTGCTGCACTTCGGACATCGCATCCGATCCGCAGTTTCGCCGAAAATGATGCGCTAGGAAAGGCAGCCGAAATGATGCGGGGCTACTTCGCGCTCCAACCGCCGTCGATGACGAAGGGCTGCCCGGTGGCGAACTTGCAATCATCGCTCGCGAGGAACAGCGCGGTCTGCGCGATTTCCTCGGGTTCGCCCATGCGCCCGAATACCGACGCACGCTTCACGAAGGTCGGCGCCAATCCCTGTCCGCCGGAGGCTCGATCCGCCATCTCGGTGTGGATGAAACCTGGGCAGATGCAATTAGCGCGGATGTTGTAGCGACCATACTCGAGCGCCACCACCCGCGTCATCGAGATCACCGCGGCCTTCGCCGCGCTGTAGGCGACCGAGCCGCGCAGCCCGATGATGCCCGCGATCGACGCCGTGCTGATGACCGCGCCGCCGCCGCGTTTCACCAACTCCGGCAGCGCGTACTTCATGCCGAGCCATACGCCGCGCAGGTTGATCGCGATGACGCGATCGAATTGCTCCTCGGTCACCTCGGCGGTGAAGCGGCCTTCGCCCTCGATGCCGGCGTTATTATAGATGATGTCGAGCCCGCCAAATTTCTTGACGGCGCCCGACACCATCGAACTCGCATCTTCAGAATTGGAAACGTCAGCGCGAATCGCGACCGCCTGACCACCCGCGCCGGTGATGCGACGCACCGTGTCCTCGGCGCCGGCGGCATTGATGTCGACGACCGCGACCTTGGCGCCCTCGCGCGCGAAGAGCACCGCGGTCGCGCGGCCCATCCCGGAACCCGCGCCCGTGATGAGCGCGACCTTGTCTTTGAGTCTCATCTAATCAGTCCTAGACGAGGCCATATTCCTTCAGCAGCCCGCGATCCGCCACTGGATTGCGCTTCACTCCTGCGCGAGCTTTGGTCTGGCCAGGAACCTTGGTGATGGCATCGACGAGGCCGATCGAATCCGCATGCTCCTTCAGCGCGGGCATAACTTCCTGCGCAATGAGCCGCATGCTGGTCTGCCGATCCTTGTTGCTCACCGGACCCTGCACGTTGAAAACGATCAGCGAGCCGGGACGCAGAGTGGTCAGAATCGCCTTCATCTTTGGGATGACAGTCTTGGGGCTGCCGATCATGAACTGAAGATTCTTCTGCGCCTTTTGATAGCCGGGGATCAGCTTCTGGCGAATCTTCACGGGATCGATCTCGACTTCCTCGACCTGGCCGCGCATCTTTTCGCCGCTGATACCGAGCCAGCTTCCCTGCGGCTGTTTGGCGAGCTTCTGAATTGCCTCTTTCGAGTTATAGCCGGGAGGCAGCGTGTGCTCGACGCGCGAGAAGGTGTTTTGACCGCCGCCGAAGAGGAATCCCTGGCCGAGTTCCTGCGCCTTCTCATCGGTCTCCGCAACGAATGTTGGCAGTAGATACCCGAAATTTTCCGAGCCGGCCTCGTAACCATGTTTGAGCGCCTCGTCGGCATAGAGGTCCCACATATCGCAAGTGGCAGGAAGCGCGGTCCCGAGGCCGAAATAAGGATGACCCTTCTCGGCGCACCATCGAATCGTCTCGGGACTGAGCGTGCCCGGAATCCACATCTGAGGATACGGTTTCTGATAGGGCAGCGCCCACGGGTTCACGTGGCGGTAGTTGAAATGTTTGCCCTCGTAACGCCAGGGACCGGGCCTGGTCCACGCTTGAATGATGAAGTCGTGGGCCTCTTCGAAGTACTCTCGATTGTAGGCGGGATTGGCGTTGTTGAAGAACTGCTCGCTGCCCGCGCCGCGCACCCATCCGGTGATGAGGCGTCCGCGCGAGATCAGATCGATCTCGGCTAGCTCTTCCGCCATCCGTAGGGGATGCTTCAAGACTGGGAGTGGGTTGCCGATCAAGAGGATGTGAGCCTTCTTGGTCAGGCGCGCGAGGATCGCGGCCTCGACGTTCATCACGCTACCCATGCAGAACGGATTGCCATGATGCTCGTTGAGCGCGACGATGTCGAAGCCGAGTTCCTCGGCGTAGAGATTCTCGTCGATGTAGTAGTTGTAGTCCTCGGCCGCCTTCTCGCGATCGAAATAGCTATTGGAGACCGCGAAGTGCGCGCCATTTTTCAGAATGACTTCTTCCGGGACCCAGCGAACCGGACGTTCAGTGAAATATCCTAATTTCATATGAGACCGCTCCTGCGTGTCGCTATGCAGCCAGAAACTTGGTTACGATGCGTTCGAACTCGGCCGAGTTTTCGATCTCGGGCCGATGACCGACGTCATTGATGGTCGCGATTTGCGCATCGGGAATCGCCTTTTTGTAGGCATCGATGCATCCACGCGGGACGATATGATCCGAGGTGCCCCACACCAATAGAGTCGGTGTTTTGGTGCCATGCAGCAGATGCGGGAGGCTGGGATTGTTCATGTACGGTTCCCATCCGATGCGAGCCGCCTCAGCGCGTGCGTCCTCAAATGCCTCGAACTGCTCGGCCGTCATCTCGCCGCCGTATAGCTTGGTGAACTCGGGCGTCTTGAAGGGATCCGCGACCGTCGCGCGCAGATGGGTGCGGATGGTGATCGGAAAGATGTCGAAGATCTCGCCCTGCTCGGGTCTGATGCCCATCGGCGCGACCAGCACCGCCTTCGAGAAGATGCGCTGATCGGCGGCAAGCATCTCGGCCGCGATGAAGCCGCCGGCCGAGAAGGCGATCACATCAATTGGATCGAGCTTCATCTCGCGCAAAACCTGCGAGTAAAACCCGCCGAGGTCGCGATAGTTTCGGATCCAGTCGATTTTTGGAGTTTTGCCGTAGGCGGGCTGCAGCGGAATCAACAGTGTTCGCTCATGTGCGAGAGTCTCGTTCCAGGTCATCCAACCCGGGTATCCGAGCTCGTCGTGCAGGATGAGCAGGGGCTTGCCGGAGCCCGCTTTCACCATCACCAGTTCCGCGCCCGCGACGTGGAGTTTTTCCTCGGTGGATTTGATCACATCATTCTCCCCTGAGAGTCGCTGGAAGAGATTATTCCCACGATGTGCCCTGAATGATCAAACGAAAAGTCACGTCTTCAACATACCGATCGTTCAGGCTGATCTTTACCAGGTATCGATGTAAGCGTGCTTCTTGCCGGTGCGCGGCGGCGGCTTGGGACAGGTTCGCAAGCCGGCCGTGAGATACTTGCGCGTGTCGGCAGGATCAATCACGTCGTCGATGCTGAAGTGGGAGGCGTTGTTGAGCGCCTTGCCGCGCTGATACATCGACGCAACCATCTCATCGAAGCGCGTCTTGCGCTCCTTGGGATCGTTGATCGCCGCAAGCTCGTTGCGATAACCGAGCTTCACCGCGCCCTCAAGCCCCATCGGACCGAACTCGCCGGTTGGCCACGCGACCGTGAAGACGGCGGCATCATACGCACCGGCCGCCATCGCAATTCCACCGAGGCCGTAAGCCTTGCGCAAAACGATCGTGAAGAACGGCACCGTGGCATTGGCCGCAGTGACGAACAATCGCGACGAATGGCGCACCAGCGCGGTCTTCTCAATCTCGGGGCCGACCATGATGCCGGGCGTGTCGCAAAGAAAAATGAGGGGGATGTCGAACCCATCGCACAACTTGACGAACCGCGCCGCCTTGTCCGATCCGTCGCTGTCGATCGCTCCCGCGAGGTGATGCGGATTGTTCGCAACCAGGCCAAACGGATGCCCCTCGATGCGGATCAACGCGGTGATCATTCCATGGCCAAATTGCGGGCGCAGCTCCAGCACCGAATCGGTGTCGGCCATCGTATGAACCACGGAGCGGATGTCATACACGCGCAGGCGATTCTCGGGGATGATCGCGCGCAACTGCCGCTGGTCAGGGCAACTCCATGTGCTCAGCGATCCCTGGAAGTAGGACAGATACTTCTTTGCGATGCGCGTCGCTTCCGCTTCATTCTCGACCGCGACATCGACCACGCCACTGCGAGTCTGCACGTCGAGCGGACCAATTTCCTCGGGACGAAAGATGCCGAGTCCGCCGCCCTCGATCATCGCGGGACCACCCATCCCGATGTTGGAGCCCTTGGTCGCAATAACCACATCGCAGATTCCCAACAGCGAAGCATTGCCCGCGTAGCATCGGCCGGACGTGATCCCAATCATTGGCACGAGGCCGCTGAGGCGCGGGAAATCGTAAAATGTCCGCGAGCTGAAGCCGCCATCGGTGTCGCCCGGCCGCCCGCCGCCGCCTTCCGCATAGAGCACCAGTGGCAGGCGAAAATCGTTGGCGATCTGGATCATGCGATCGGTCTTGCGATGGTTCTGATGACCCTGGGTGCCGGCCAGCACCGTGAAGTCATATGCCATCAGCGCGGCGCGCGATTTTTCCCCGGGAAACAAAGCGCCATTGATGCTGCCGAGGCCGACTACCATCCCATCGGCGGGCGTGTTCTTGATGAGGTCGTCGAGGGTGCGGCGGCGGCGCTGCGCGGCAATCACCAGCGGTCCGTACTCGACGAAAGTGCCGGGATCGCAGATGTCCTCGATATTCTCGCGCGCGGTGCGTTGACGTGTCTTGCGTCGTCGCGCAACCGCCTCGGGCCGCGCCGCATCGAGCGTGAGTGCGTGGCGGTCGTGGACTTCTTTGAGGTCTTCGCGTTCCCGGTCGTTTTCTAGAATCGGTTCGTTCTTGGGTGTTGACATATGAGATGACCGCATCATCTCTAACCCAAGATGCGGTATCTTGCATATGCATCGAGGCGGACCTATCGTCATCGCCGCGAACAATTTGCAATCGAGGTAATCAGATGAACCTTAAAGATACCGTCGCGATAGTCACCGGCGGAGGCTCGGGGTTGGGCGAGGCGACGATTCGTGAGTTTGCCGGTGCAGGCGCCAAAGTCGCGATTCTAGATTTAGCGGCATCACCGGGCGCCAAGGTCGCGGAATCGCTCGGCGACAAAGCGATCTTCGTCACTGCCGACGTGGTCGCCGAGGATCAGGTGAAAGACGCGATCGCGAAAACCGTCGCGAAGTTCGGCGGCGTGCAGGTGCTGGTGAACTGCGCGGGCATCGGGCGTGCGCAACGCACCGTCACCAAGGACGGACCGCATTCGCTCGATATGTTCAACAAGGTCATCCAGGTGAACCTCGTCGGGACCTTTAATGCGATTCGACTGGCGGCAGCGCAGATGTCGAAGAATCAGCCGAATGCTGACGGCGAACGCGGCGTCATCATCAATACCGCCTCGGTGGCAGCGTTCGACGGGCAAATCGGGCAGGCGGCGTACTCCGCTTCGAAGGGTGGTGTGGTTGGGATGACGCTGCCGATTGCGCGCGACCTCGCCAACGTCGGCATCCGCGTATGCACCATCGCGCCGGGAACCTTCGAAACTCCGATGCTCGCGGGATTGCCTGACCCTGCACGCAGGGCGCTGGAAGCGCAGATTCCGTTTCCCTCGCGCCTCGGACGTCCGACCGAGTATGCGGCCCTCGCGCGGCACATCGTCGAGAACGCGATGCTCAATGGCGAAACCATCCGCCTCGACGGCGCGCTGCGAATGCCGCCGCGCTAGGGGGTAACCATGATCGACACGAGCAGAATTGCGGACGGGTTGCGGCGGACGGCGGAATTGGGCGATGTGCCCGGGGTGGCTGCGGCGGCGGCGACTAGCGATGGCGTCATCTTCGAAGGGGCTTACGGGAAGCGAAACCTGGCAACCGGCGCTCCGATGACCACGGACACCGTGGTCTGGATCGCGTCGATGACCAAGGCCATCACCGGTGCTGCCGCGATGCAGCAGGTGGAACGGGGAAAGCTCTCGCTCGACAGCGACCTCGGCGCGATCGTGCCGGAACTCGCGCGCGTTCAAGTGCTGGAGGGTTTTGCTACCGACGGTAGGCCGCGGCTGCGGGCGCCGAAACGCGCAATCACGTTGCGCCATTTGCTGACGCATACCGCGGGCTACTCATACGACATGTGGAACAGGGACATACTCCGCTACATGGAGGTGACCGGCACCCCCGGCATCATTTCGGGCAAGAATGCCGCGCTGGACTTGCCGCTGATCGCCGATCCTGGCGAAAAATGGGAATACAGCATTTCGATCGATTGGGCCGGCAAGGCGGTCGAAGCGGTTTCGGGCCAGACCCTCGACAAGTACCTTGAAGAGAACCTCCTGCAGCCGCTCGGCATGACCGACACCGCCTTCAAGATTGGCGATGGGCAACGGCAGCGCCTCGCCACGATCCATGCGCGCACGCCGGACGGCCTGGTCCCGACCGACATCGAGGCCCCGCAGAATCCCGAATTCTTCATGGGCGGTGGCGGACTGTATTCGACGGTCGGCGACTATCTCAAGTTCGCTCAGATGATGCTCCATGGCGGCACTTTCAAAGGCAACCAGGTGCTGCGCCCGGAGACCGTGGCGACGATGTCGCGCAACGCGATTGGGGACCTCGTCTGCAATGCGATGAAGACTGCGATCCCGGCCTCCAGCAACGATGTCGATTTCGTCGCTGGCATGAAGTGGGGTCTGACCTTCCTGATCAACCCGAAGCAGATGCCTACCGGACGCTCCGTGGGCAGCCTCGCATGGGCTGGCCTCGCCAACTCGTATTACTGGATCGATCCGGTCAAAAAGGTGGCAGGCGTCTATGCGGCGCAGGTGCTGCCCTTTTACGATGAGAAAGCGTTCGAGGCCTTCGAAGGCTTCGAAACCGCGGTGTATCAAGCTTTGTAAAGATTTTGCCGCGCAACGGCGTATGCTTCTGCCTTTATGGATATTTCCCGATCATTGCAGCAACGGTTGAGCTGCGGACGTCTGCTAACTCTTTGCGGTTAAGGTCTACCTGGATTTCGTTGAACTCGGAGAGCGACGACCAAACTTGAGATTCAAAAGACCGTCCGTTGGAGCGCTCATAGAAATCACGGCGTATGTGCCACGCGAGCAAGTCAGCTGCTTGCAAGGGCGCGAAGTCTTTGTCGTCTCGAAAGATTGGCGCTCCTGCGAGGAGCAGAACGTCGCTGCCTAGCGATTTTAGCAAGGGATCGTAAGCAAAGCTCAAATTGCGTCGATCCACTAAGCCATTGTCGAAAATGAAATCTACCTTCTCAAATTGACTTCGTTTTCGAGCGTAGCTAAGCACTGCTCCAAACACGCAGTCGAACGCCACGAAGTAGGGCTGTTTGAAATACCAGCGACCTCTACGGACCATCGCATCAAATCGTAGTGAACGGCGGAAATCCTGATGTGGAATTACGACGCGTACACCGATCAGGGCGTATTGCTTGATTAAGCGAACAAACTGGAGAACCAGATCGTCCCGTTTCTCAGCGGTCCATCTATTGAACTGTCCAGCAAGATTCCCGGCCTCTGTGCCTTTAAGGTATTTCAGACGGTGCTTTCTAAGTAGGTCACGCCATTTGCGATCCAGCTCGATCCAGTTACGATCGCGACCTACATATCCTGCAAGTATAAAAACGGGATCCTGTCCTCTACCGCTGTCATCTACGCAGGCCTGCAACATCCCAAACCTCCAACGCCTCGTCCTCCACACATTTTCCTTGAGGCGATAACTAGTAGCAATAGTCCATAAGCGGTCAGTGGAAATCGTGCGAGGGGGGTAGGGCGCCAGAGAGCTTCAGCTCCTCGAAGCGCTGCGCCTTAATGAGCATCACGCCGTCGCGCTTTTGCATGATGCCTTCAACTTGTAGGATCGCCGCGCCGCGCAGTAGCGCGCGATGCTTCTGAAACAGATCCGGCATTACGATCGCATTGCTGATGCCGGTCTCATCCTCCAGCGTCAGGAAGAAAAATCCTTTCGCGGTGCCGGGACGCTGGCGCACGATCACGAGGCCGGCGGTTTTCGCCCATGCGCCATTCTCGACGTTCGTAACATCCGCGGCAGACAGTACGCCGCGCGCATTGAGTTGCTCGCGCAGATGCGCCATCAGATGAGGCCCTGCCGTCAAACCCATCGTCGCGTAGTCGGCGCGCGTCTCATCCAAGGGCGACATGCCCGGCAGTGGTGAGGTGGTGCCGCGCTTCGGCTCGACGCCGGCGAGCAGGCTCTTCGGATCGCGCTCGACCGCGGCGACCTGCCATAACGCCTCGCGGCGGGTCATCCCGAAGCATGCGAAGGCACCGGCATATGCGAGAGCATCGAGTTCGCGGCGATTGGGCGCGGTGCGCGTGGTGAAATCCGCGAGCGAGACGAACGGCGCGCGCGGGTGTTCGGCCTCGATGCGGCGGCCCACTTCCTCGCGCAGGCCCATCACGTATTTGAGTCCGAGGCGCAGAGACCTAACCCCTAACCCCTTCCCCTTCAGGGAAGGGGAACCAGAGGGTTCCGGATTTTCCTTCTGACCCTCTCCTGAAGGGAGAGGGTGGCGCGCAGCGCCGGGTGAGGTCTCCGACAGCGTGCACCGCCACTCCGATTGCGACACATCAATCGGCAAAATCATAACGCCGTGGCGTTGCGCGTCTTTCACCAGCGTTGCGGGATGATAGAAGCCCATCGGATAGCAATTCAGCATCGCGGCGAAAAATGCCGCCGCGTGATGACACTTCAAATATGCCGACGCGTATGCGATCAGCGCGAAGCTCGCCGAATGCGATTCGGGAAAACCATACAGCGCGAACGACGTGATGCTGCGCACGATCTCCTCGGCGGGCGCGCCGACGATGCCCTTCGCCGCCATGCCCTCGCGCAGGCGGCGTTCGATTTTCTCCATCCTCGCTTGCGAGCGCTTGAAGCCCATCGCGCGCCGCACCTCTTCGGCCTCGCCGCCGGTTAACCCGGCCGCCGTCATCGCGACGCGAATCACCTGCTCCTGAAACAGCGGCACGCCAAGCGTGCGCTTGAGAATTGGCTCCAGCATCGGATGCGGATAGGTCACCGCCTGCCGGCCGTTGCGCCGCTCCAGGTATGGATTGACCATGTTGCCGACGATGGGGCCGGGCCGAATGATCGCGACCTCGACTACCAGGTCGTAAAACTTGGTCGGCTTCATGCGCGGCAGCGTCGCCATCTGCGCGCGGCTCTCGACCTGGAACACGCCGATGGTGTCGGCGGCACGTAACATTTTGTAGACCTCGGGATCGTCGGCGGGCAGATGCGCGAGATCGATGTCGACCTCTTCATGCGTGCGAATCATCGGAATCGCCTGCTCCAAAACGGCCAGCATCCCGAGCCCGAGCAGGTCGATCTTGATGATGCCGAGGTCGGCGCAGTCCTCCTTGTCCCATTGCACGACGACGCGCCCCGGCATCGAGGCAGGTTCGAGCGGCACGACCTCGTCGAGCGGACCGGCCGCGATCACCATGCCGCCGCTATGCTGCCCGAGATGGCGCGGCACACTCTGGATGCGCCGCACCAGGTCGATCATCATCGCGATGCGCGGCGTGGCAACATCGACGCCGCCCTTGCGCAGCAGCGCGACGATATCATCGTGGTCGTCGCGGAACTCATATGCCTGGTTGAGGCGCGCCAGCTTGTCGACCTGCTCGGGCGGAAAGCCGAGCACCTTGCCGACCTCGCGCACCGCGCTGCGGGTGCGATAGGTGATGACGTTCGCGGTCATCGCCGCGCCGCGTTCGCCATAGCGCCGATAGACGTACTGGATGACTTTCTCGCGCTGGTCGCCGCTGGGCAGGTCGAGATCGATATCGGGCCATTCGCCGCGCTCCTCGGACAGGAAGCGTTCGAACAACAGCTCCATCTTGACCGCGTCGATGGCAGTGATTCCAAGCGCATAGCAGACCGCGCTGTTGGCGGCCGAGCCGCGTCCCTGCGCCATAATCTGGTTCTCGCGGCAGAACTGCACGATGTCCCATACGATGAGGAAGTAGCCGGCGAGCTGAAGCTTCGCGATGATCGCGAGTTCGTGTTCCAGTTGGCGGCGCGTGCGATCGTTGAGCGCGCGGCTCCATCTGTCACGCGCGCCGGCATAGGTCAGCACGCGCAAGTAGCTGTCGGGGGTCTCGCCGGGCGGGAGCGGATAGTCGGGGAATCGATAGCCGAGGTCGGTGAGGGTGAACTCACATCGATCGGCAATCTCACGCGTCATCACAAGCGCATCGGGTAGGTCCTTGAACAGCGCGACCATTTCGGCCGGCGATTTGAGGCGGCGCTCGGCATTCACCCATAGCGCGCGGCCTGCTTCTTCGAGCGTCTTCTTAAGCCGGATGCATGAAAGGACGTCCATCAGCCTCCGATCGGCCTCGGCATGGCATACGTCGTTAGTGACCAACAGTGGAACTTTCGAAACGTCAGCAAAGGCGCGCAGCTTGCGATTCATCCGCTCTTCGTCGGCATCGAGATGACGCTGGAGATCGATGAGGAGATTACCGGCACCGAAGATTCCGCGCAGGCGATCGGCGAGCGCGCGAGGATCTTCGCCGCGAATCAGCGCGCGCGAGATGGGGCTGCGCGCGCCACCCGCGAGGCATATAAGGCCAGCGCCGAAGCGTTCGAGATCATCGAAGCTGATGCGGCTCTCGCCCTTGGCTGGATACACAGGAGTGGGGTTGCCATCTACTCCCAGCGGGCCGTCGTTGCTGATGACGCGACACTTCGAAGCCGTCAGCATCCGGCAAAGATTTTTATAGCGCTCGCGATCGGGCACGAGGACGTAAAGGCGGCTGTCGTCCTCGAGGGTCAAATCGGCACCGACGATTGCCTTCACACCAGCGTTCTTCGCGGCCTGGTAGAAGCGCGGATGACCATAGACACCGTCGCGGTCGCCCATCGCGATCGTGGGATAGCCGAGTTCCGCCGCGCGATCGGCAAGATCCTCGGGTGTGGTCGCGCCCTCGAGGAAGCTGAACGCGGTACGGGTGCGGAGTTCGATATAAAGAGAAGAAGTCATCGTTCCAAAGACGTTTGTAGCGTTTGAACGCCGGCGGCGCAGCGCCAGCTTGCCCTCACCCGCTTGACGGCGTGTTGCGCATGATCGTCAATCGATCTCTCCCAGTGTGCGACGAGCGGCCTCGTTGTCGTCGCGGGAGAGGATCAGATATCCTCAAAGTCGAGTTGCGACTCAGGGATGTTGTGCTTGCGCCCGTGCGCGATTGCATTCGCCCAGGTCGCGCGATCATTCAGCTTCGCCTCGAAGCGCTTATCGTTGAAAATCACGACGAGAGTGTCGCCGCTCCAGAAATGGGCGAACCAGCCGGGCTGGATATGTTGCTGGAACACCTCCAGATCGTTTTCGGCGCAGCACACACGATAGAGATGCCATCGGCCGGAGAATGGCTTCGCACCTTTATATGGGACCCATTCGAACGGCTTTGAAATCAGTGCGCGCTCGACCGGGTACCGATTGATGATAGTCGGATTGCCGAGGCTCTCGGCGATCACCACGCCCTTCCAATTTTCCATCGCATCATCCTCCAAGAAAGCCGCGACGCAAGCGCGCGGCGCAGAATCCAGAGCTAAGGACCCTCTCTAGTTCGTCACAATTGATGCTCGCAGCCGGCGCATCAATTGCGCCGACCCATCTCCCCCGAACAACGAGGGAGAAAGCATTCATCAGTCGTAGATTCCATCGACGAACCATTGCGCGGAGTTGAGATCGCAAAACACTCGATAGACGCCGCCATCGGCGAGCGCCAGCTCGTAATAGTCGCGGCGAAAGTTGCCGTTGGTTTTCATCACAAGCTGTGGCGAAGGAGCCGTATCCTCGCTGGTGTGCCACCATTCGCCGTCGCGCCGCCAGGGGCCCGCGATCGATACGACACGGGCGCCGAGGTTGGGCCCGCGCACAAATTCCGGCGCGCCGCGACTCGTCAGCACCTCGACTTCGAGTGGAGGTCGCACCGCGCGAATCGTTAATTGCGCAACGGTCTTCGAATCGCTATGGCCGGTCAGCTCGAGCGGGCGCGGCGGCGGGAGATTGAACTCTTCGAGGCGCACTGCCTCGACGCGATGCGAGTCCTCGGGCTGCAGCGTGCCGATATTTTCCGGGCCACTTAACGCCGTAAGTCGCGCGATCGTCAGTTCGAGGCGATCCGGCGCGGGTGCGGGAGGCAGAAACATATCGGCTTGCCTGGCGCGGGGTAAGCGCGGCTCGACATCGATGCGGATGGTCTCGATCGCGGATTGCGGCGCGACACTTTCGAGGCTGAGCGTGATCATCGCAAGCATCGCGCGCGCGTCATTGGAGGGCGCGCCGATCGCGACGCGGCGGCTAAATTTGCGATGGTCACTGAGCCCGAACGAAAGCATCATGTCGCCCGCGACCAGCCCGCGAAGTTTGAGGCGTTCGCACAGACGCTCCAGCATCGGGCGAATCACGAACCCGAGCGGCTCAAGCGTCTCGATTCCATAATCGAGTTCGATCGCTTCGGTAAAGATTTCAGCGGGACGGCGGGGGATTAGCCGCGACGGATTCTCACCCCGCGCGATCCGAATCAGCTCGACGCCGCGTCGCCCAAGCCGGCTGCCGATCGCATCGGGATCGAGACGCGCCAGCTCGCCGAGGCGGCGGATGCCCCATCGCGCGAGCGTGTCCTCTATATCATTTATATCATTTGAATCAGCCGGCGTTTTCTCATCCAAACCGAGCAGGTCCAGCGGCAGCCAATCGAGGAAGTCGCTTTCCAAGCCCGCGTCGATGATCCGCATCCCGCCGCATCGCGCGGCTAGATGCGCGATCTCTTTGTTCGAGGCGATCCCCACTGCCGCCACCATCCCCACCCGCCCGACCCGCTTCTCCAGCTCCGCCGCGATTGCCTCCTCGGTGCCCATCAGGCGCTCGAGGCCCGCGAGGTCGAGCCACACGCGGCCCGCATCGCTCTTTTCGACCAGCGGCGAAATCGACTCGGCCGCATCGGCCAGCGCGTCCATCGCGGAGGTCTCCGCAGCCTCCGAATGATTGACCACCGCAAGCTCGGGGATTATCGAGCGCGCCTGTGCAATCGTCATCCCGGGATAGACGCCCGACTTGCGCGCGCGAGTGGAGACCGCGATCAGTTCGGCATGCGGCGCCAAGGTGGCGCTGATCGCGAACGGCGCGAGCGCCAGCTCGGGATTGGCGCGCACGATCGCCGCGATCGGGAAATTGGGGACGAGGATGCATGCGATACGGGACATGATGACTGTGGGTTAAGCCGAGGCAAGAAGAGACCTAACCCCCGTCCCCTTCCCTTTAGGGAAGGGGAGTCGGAGAGGTGAAGATATTTGTTCTACAGATAGCGGATCGATCGCGGCGAAGAGTTGCGCGCGATCGCCGAACCTACCCAGCTTGTTGCGCTCCACCAATGCCTCGAGGCGAAGTCCATCGAATAACACCGGCGCGTCCTTACTCATCCGGCTGAAACTCGCGCGCAGCTTGCTCATCGAGAGCGTCAGCGCCGCGAAGGTGCCGCATACGCGATTGTTCGCGAGCGCCAGCACGGCAGTGCCGCTGCGTTCCGCCGCGCGCGCCAAGCGAAGGGCCGCACTCTGCGAGAGCGGGAAGTGCATCGCGCCGAAATCGATCACGACCAGGCCGAAACCTCCCGCTTCGAGGATCAGTTCCGCGGCCTTCAGTTCGATTCGCCGCTCGCGCTCCTTATTAACGAAGCCGCCGCGCGAGAAGGCCGGCTTTTTTGCGGAAACTGACCCACATGATACGCGCGAGGTCGGCGCCCGCCGCTTCGAGGCTGCGCGGATCGAAGGCGCCCGGCACATCGACCCATCCCACCACCTCGCCCCGTTGCGAGGCGGCGCTCACGAACGATGCGGCTATCGTCGTCTTACCCGAGCTGATGGGGCCGGTGATTTCGCTGATGCGGCCGCGCGCGAGCCCTCCCATGAGCGCATCAATCTGCGCGATGCCGCAGCTCAGACGACCTTCCTTGCGGGTTAGCTCGTGGCCTTTGAAGACTCCAGGAAATTCAAGTAATTGTTGAAGTTGCTCCACCGATGCGGTCTGGCCGTTGAGGAGCGGGTTGGTCTCGGGGAGTTCGATCGCGAGGGCGGGTAGGGCGGCCATGCGTCGATATTCGTTCTTTGTTCGCCTCTACGTCAAGCGCGAAATGCAGGTCGGATTAATATCCTAGAAAATGCTCAAAAATCGCCGAGTCCGCCTCTCTGGAGCAGGGGTTTACTATCGAAGCCAACTCGAGATCCCTTGGATCTGTTGATGAATTTGGCTTCGTTTCGTAAATTTCACGAGATTCCGGTTTCATCGCGAGTGGGTTTGTTTTTGCACTTCGGATACTCGGTGATGTGCCATTCGAGGTCCTTCGCGCAGCGCTCAGGACCACTGCTCGCGATGCTCGCAGTGGGTTTGTTTTTGCATTTTCATGATCCCGCGGTTCGCTCCTTCTCAAAAACGTGAAGCGTGGCGACATCATGTCACCACGCCCAGTCATCCAGTCTTGCGCAGGTATCGTCAAAATGGAAGACCTATAGGCTTGACCATTTCCGAGAATCGCGATTCTCGCCCAACGCCACATTGTAATCCGATGATGCAAGGGAATGTTCATACACTGCTAAAGCCCGCCCCGCAGTTCGAGGTCCTTCGCGGACGGTCAGGGCGTCCAGCCTGAGTAGGGGTTGGTCGCGGGAACGCCCCCTGTCCTGGAGATGCGGTGATTTGTCTCGATCGGATAGATAATCAACGGGACGATCAGGGGAGGCGGACCGCGTGGTCCGCCTCCCCTGGGTTAGATCGAAAGATAAAAGGTTAGAAGCCGGGGAACTGGCCGGGGGTCCAGGACACGCCGCGCAGAACCTCGCCGAAGCCGGCGCTCTTGATCGTGTGGAAGCTTTCGGATGACGGAAGCGTGGTCGCAGCCAGATTATCCGTGATCGCGACCATCTTGTTGGGATCGGCGCCCTGATCGCCGCCTCCACTGACGGTGGAGGTTATCGCATAGATGGTGGCCGAGCCGTCGCGGTTCACGATGCCCGTGAGGTTGCGAAGGCCATCGGTCGCGGGAGCCCACGGCAGTCCGGTCCCTCCCGGCGCGGTATTGTTGCCGGTCGGATAGCCCGGGACGGTGTACGGAGTACCCAGGCCCAGTCCTTTCTGCAAGGTATAGGCGAGAGTCCACGTGGTGCCATTGAAGGTCCATTTCTGCAGCCCCGCGAGGGTCTGGCTTGCGGCGTCGGTGTAGGTTCCACTGGTGGTGGAATAGGTATTGGTGCCGTCGCCTTCATCCGCAACATAGAGTGTAGTGGCATTGGCAAACCAGACGCCAAAAGGAAAGACATTGGTGGTTTTTTTGGCGAGCGCGGTATTGAAGCCGTTCAGGATGCACATGTTGTAGGGAACTACGCCCTCCGTTTGGAGGTCTGCTTCATTGTAGTTGATTCCGGTCGTCGGCAGGGTTGCGGAACTGCTGGGAACGCCGACGCCATTGGGACAAGCCGTTCCGGTGGTATCGATGAAGTAAACGGTGTTGACCCCGTTACTGCCGCTGCCCTTGGTGTAGTAGACGACGTTGTTGAAAATCGAGAGGCCGCGGAAGTTGGTATCTTTGCCGATCTTATCCGCTTTGTCGCCGAGCTGAGTGATATTGAAGCTTCCCACCGGCGTAGGAGTTCCCGGATCCTGCAGGAATTCAGGCTTCAGCGAGGGAAAGAGGATCTGCGCGCCCGCGCCGAGAATGACACCGTTGGGTTGGGGATTGTTCCCGTTCCCGGCGTTCCCTGATGCATAGATGACGTTCGCGCCGTCATTGAGGATGGCTGCGCGACCATTGTCGCCACTGTAGGCATTGGTCTCGGTGAAGTTGAATTGGCCGATCTGATCGACCTTCGCCACCGCGCGGTAGTAATTCTCGCCGACCGGATTGGTCGGATCCACGACCCCCGGAGTGTTGGCATTGGAAACATCAATGGTGTTGGGCGAGGCGACATAACCCATGAAGGTCAGATATTTGCGGTCGGTGGAGAGGTTCACCGCCAGCTCGGATTTGGAGCTGAAGCTGGTCACCAGGTGGTCGCGATTGTCCCCGAACCCAAAGCCGAATTGTGGGCTGTCCGGCACCTCGAGAGTTCCAATAGGAAAGCCGAACGGAGTTATCTGGTCGAGGAAGATCTTCGAGGTGATGCCGAAGCTGCCGTCAACCGAGTCGTTGTTAAAAACCTGTGGATAAGTGGCGTCAGTTATCGCTGTCGTGGGCGGGGTGGTGCAGGAGCCCGAAGCAGCCGAGCAATTTGGCGGGAGGGCGGTCACCCCCACGACGAGATTGTTGGGGTTGTTGTCGTAAACACTGCGGGTGACGACGAGGTTGCCGGGAAAGAAAAAGAACTCGCCGAAACCGCCGTCACCTGCCGATGCCGTAGCGCCGACCAGACCTAACAGAAGGATGGCACCGAGCTTGATTGCCAAGCCATCGAGGCGCCGCCGGTGTGCCCAAATTTCCATCATAAACCTCCTCAAAAAGTTGAAAAATTCAGACTGCGAGCGGAGGGTAAATGGAACTTGTTGCAGGGATATGATGCGACGCTGAAATTTATGTAACGAAATGTTAAGTAACTCTACACGGGGTATTTGATGGATAAATATCGAGTACGCGGTAAAACGCTCGCGAAAGCCCTCCAAAATTCCATCGGTTGCTAAAGAGTGAGCGGGAAGTCTTCGCCGATTGACGTTGATACCACGCGCAAAGAAAATCGGCGCGATTCTCATCGGTCGTAAGTATTCCGTCAGGTAAAATTTGCAACGATGATCCGTATCTCGGTCGTGATTCCCACCTGGAATCGTCCGGGCCCGCTCGCTGCCTGTCTCGGCGCGCTCGCGGCGTCGTTCCCACCGGATGCTAAAACCGTGGTGGTGTCCGACGGTGGCGCGGAGGATCTCGGCCCGGTCGTCGCGCCGTTTGTCGATTCTCTGCGCCTGCGGCTTCTCCATACCGAGCACGGCGGCCCGGCGGCCGCGCGGAATCGTGGGCTGGCGGCCGCGCGCGGAGAAATCGTCGCCTTCACCGACGATGACTGCCGGCCTCGACCGGGATGGCTCACCGCGCTGGCGGCAGGAGTGGAGTTATCGCCGCCGCGGGCCGTCGGGGGAGCGACGCACAATGGACTGCCGACGAATGCTTATGCCGCTACCGCGCAGCTCGTGCTCTCGCTGCTCGCCGATCACGATCTGGCGCTGACGGGTATCGAGCGGCTGCTTCCCTCCAACAACTTCGCCTTTCCGGCCCGCGCGCTGATCGGGCTCGGTGGATTCAATGAGGGGTTCCGGACCGCCGAGGATCGCGAACTCTGTCGGCGATGGATGCAGGCAGGTTTCACTTTGCGGCGGGTTTCGGACGCCATTGTGGAACACGATGACCCTCTCAATCTCAGAAGGTTCATCGGCAAGTTCTTCGCCTACGGACGCGGCGCGGCGAAATTTCATGGCTCGGGAACCGGCCCCAGCTTGCGTGAGAGCCTGCGCTTTCACCTTCGCTTGCCGATGCTGGTTATTCCGGAATTACGCCGGCGCAATCCCGCGCGGCGCGGAGCGATTGTCGCGCTTCTCATCCTTTGGGAGTTCGCCAATCTGGCCGGCTATCTCGCGGAGCGGATCGGCCCGGCGATCGAGGGTTCCGAGGCGGCGAAGCGAGCGCACACCAAAGCGCGATGATGCCGCGCGGTTGTGCAACTTAACGGAAGAGCGTGTCGATACTGGACTGGTTGCGCAGCGCGCTGACCATCCCCGGTACTTCCATGCTGCATGCGACCGCAGTAATCGCGAAGGCTACCGGTAGTTCATACCATGCGACGCCGTGGGCGCGTCCATGACGCAGGCAGGACTGCCAACCGATCAGCATATGCCCCGCGATAAACAGCGGAATCGAAAGATAACCCAGGCGGGTCACCCATGCGTAGGGTACTCGCGAATCGACGCGACGAGTGCGAATCATTCCATACCCGAAGGCGCGGCGGTAATTACGCTCGGTCGCCCAGCCTTCGTAGGCATGAGTAACTCGCGCACGCGGCTCGAAGAGCAGACTTCCGCCGCCGCGCATGATGGCGGCGGCCTGCAGATATCCACCGAAGGGTCCGACGTCGGTCGCCAGCGGATGAGCGAGGAAGGCAGAGCGGCGATAGAGCGCATTGTTGTTTGAGATGTGATGGGTCGGACCGGTCTGGCCCACGTCCACATAGGATCGGTCGACGGCTCCCATCGCGCGGTGGATCAGACTACTGCCGGCATGGACGGTCCTGCCGCTGACCACCATCGCATCTGGATGCGTGCGGATCGCATCCACCAATCGACGTAGCCACTCAGGCGAAGCGGCGCAGTCGCCGTCGAGCATGGCGACCAGCTCGGTCGCGACCGCTTCCACCGCCGCGTTCTTCAGCTCATAGGACGCCGACTTCGGGACTGTGATAACTCGCAGATTAGGCAGGATGGCAGAGAAATCGGGCGGGATCCGCGATGCGAGTTCGGCCGACTCGACCAGGATGAAGTCCACCGGCTCATCGAAATCCTGCTGTGCCAGCGCTTTCAGCGTGGTGCGAAGCTCGTTCCAGCTGGTTTCATCACCACTGGCATAGTCCGAGATTATGACTACGCTAACCGAAGACTTCATTATCGGTTGGCTCGCGGCCGATCCGGTCAAAGTAGGTCTAATGCAAATCGCTGCGCTGCGCGTTGTCAATCGCGAGGTTGTTGATTTCCTGGTCGGGGAACCATCCGAGGAAATTCGCGCCGACCGCCGAGAACGGGAGCGGCGTGGAGGCGCTCGCATCCGCCGGACATGCGCCATCGGCGATTTGCGGCGCCAGGCACGAGGGATGGAGCGTCCAGGTGCCCACTACGTGATTGGTCTGCGCGGGTGCGATTGTCATGTCGACTTCGAGATTGCCGTCATGATCCTTGGTGAAGCTATGGGTGAAGGTGTACCAGCCGGACTGCGTGACGCAGGTCTGAGGATTGCCGGGAGCGTGCGCATTGGCGCCGGAACGCTGCGAACTGGTGGATGCCTCGAGGACGAAATATCCGCCGGTCGAGGGCGCGCATGAATCGCGACCATCGCCGACCGCGACATTGAAGTCGAAATCCTGAAGGAACTTACCCTGGTCATCGAGCAGATCGGAATCCCAATCGAAACGGTAATCCTTCAGGTTATTCGCAGAAGCCAAAGCGAAGGTGGTGTCGAGGTAAATATCGATCGAGGTCGCGGCGCCATTGCCGGTGATCGGAACGCCCTTATCGAAGTTGCCGTAAGGCAGACCCCATTCGGTCAGGGGGCCGTCGCAATTCACCGCGTTATCGGAGGACAGGCCGCCTGGCCGGCATGCGCCCGGCGCTTGCGAGCCATTGATGCCGCAAAATGAGTTGCCCGAGGTATCGGTGAAGCATCCGTTCTGCAGCCATGCCTGCACCAGCAGGCGGGCGTAATTGTTGCCTTGCGAGGCAGGAATCCCCGGCGCGTAATCGGTTTCAGTCTTCGAGAGGGAGGGGCGGATGTGTACCACGCCGACCCCATCGTCAAAGAAAGAGCCACCCTGCTCGAAGCCCTCGAGATAGGAAGCATGAGCGGGGAGGGCGAATGCGAGAGCCAGACTCAGAGCGATAAAAATGGTCTTGGCCATCGATACGCACCTATTCTGAAATGCCCCCATCACAAAACCTCCAAAGAAGAAATCATAACATAGGAGCGGCGTTTGCCTAGATTGCCGACATCGTGGAGCGATTAGCCGCAATTTGGATAGTTAATTGAACCCCATGTAACAGATGCGCGCAAGTAACGCGTCGGGGGACATTCGGCTATCGCCCAGCGCCGGAATGCTGCACGACCCCGCCTTCTGATGGTATACGCACCATCATCAGATGACGGTGGGTATAGAAGCGATCGAACAATCCGCCGACGTAAGCAAAATTGTTAGCCGGATCGAACCATCCGTAGGATTTGGGAACGAAGGGCCCGGCGAGCGCGTCGAGCCAGCCAAAATCCGGCACCATCTCGACCTCCACCAGGTTGCCGGGATACATCGCCCACCTGGCCCTCGGCGCCGGCGGGGTGACCGTCATTGCGATGATGTGGGGGCCGGGAAGGCAAATGAAGGTATGCATCGAGATGGTTTGCGCGCGCTCGCGCAGACGTCCGACCAGCAGCATCAGTTGCGATGATCCGACATAGGTGTCGGGCGGGATGGTGACCTTCGCCTGCCGCACCTCGGGTGCTCCGGCACCATCGTAGTGAGTGCATACCAGGCTGCCGCGCCTGGCATCGAGGGCGTCGATCGACGCCGGCGAACCGTCGGCATTGAAAAACCAATGCTGATAGTCGATGAGGACCGGCGGCGCGCCATCGCCGGTCAGTTCGACGCGTTGTACCTCCTGATCGTACTCGCCATCGAGGAAGCGATTCTCGCCCTCGAAGAGCATCGCGCCATCAGTCCGGGTGACCTTATAGTGACCATGGCCGAGGACTTGTTTGGTGTCGGCATTGAGAATCCTGACCTCGGTGTTGGACAGGTCGAAGGCATCGGCGCCATCGGCGGCGAAAGTAACCAACCTCGTACAAAGAATGCTGATGATGGCAAAGAGGATGGTTGCGGCGGCGAATTTCCACATCGATGGCCGAGCATAGCGGCGTGCGGGATCGCAAAAAACGTCGCGTACCGGGGGAACGCTGGATTTAACCTCGCGTTCTTACCGAGGCAACCTTCCCGACAGAAAGTATCAATCGCCAAGCCGAATCAATGCGCCGAATCAATGGGCTGATGGTGGCGGGGAGGAGCTCTGCGCGACCGGATTGGCGTCGTGCGTGCGCACCATCAGGACGTGACGCCCCTTGTAATAGCGATCGAATATCCCGCCCACGTAATTGAAGGAATCGGCCGGATCGAACCACACATAGATCTTCGGAATGAACGGCGCGATGACTACGTTGAGCCATCCGAGGTCAGGTTCGACCTCCAATTTCACCAGCTTGCCCGGATACATCGGCCAAGTCACCGGCGGGGTGATGGGGGTCCCCTTAACCGGAATGATTCTCGGCTCAGGAATGCAGTTGAAAATGTGGAGCGAAATGGCGCCGGCACCCTCACGCAGCCGCCCCACCACCAGCATTAGCTGCGTGGCGCCGGCGTAGGTATCGGCGGGAACTTCGAGGGTGGTTTCCCGAATGTCAGGGACCTTGGAATCGTAGCGCCGGCAGGAGGCGGCGCCGGTGCGCGCGTCGAGGGAGTCTTCGTATTGCACGGAGCCGTCCGGGTTGAAGTAGTGATGCTCATAATGGACCAGCACCGGTGGCAGGCCGGCGACCGACAGCCGCAGCCGCTCCTCCTCGCGATCGTATTCGCCATCGAGGTATTTGTTCTCGCCTTCGACCACCTCGAATCCCTCGACGTGGGTGAATTTGTAGCGTCCATGTCCGATGACCTCTTCGCCGTCGGGCGTGAAGATGGTGATCTCGGTGGTGGATAGATCGTAGTTGTCCTGCGCCGCGGCAGGAGCGATCCGGCTCCAATTCGCGCACGCGATTAGAGCGGTCAGTGCGAGTAGTCTACGAGCGGTCGAAATCTTCACGGAAGCTTCATTCTCATTGCCCTCAACATAACCTCCGCGTCAAGCACGCGAAATGGGCATCCGGCCTCGTTGCGTGGCAGTCGCACCGCGGGTCCGATGATTCATTGCGTAGAGCTTTGCGTCTGATAACCTGCCGCGACTGATGCATTCCGAGCAAGTCACGTTGGTGAAAATTCTCGCGGTTGCGATTGCCATCGGTCTCGATGTCTTCGCCATCTCGGTTGGGGTGGGTATCACCAAGGCGGAATGGTCCACGCGCATCCGGCTCGGGGCCGCGTTTGCGACCGCCGAGATTACCATGCAGGTCATTGGCTACGAGCTGGGAACCGGCGCCGGGAAGCTCTTCGGCGAGATCGCGGAATGGATCGGCTTTGTACTGCTCGCGCTGGTGGGCGCATTCATGATTCATGAATCCTTCGACCACTCCTCTGAGCCTTCGTTCGATCTGACCCGGGGAGTGGGATTGTTGATTACTTCGTTGTCCATCAGCCTCGATTCGCTGGGGGTCGGTTTCGCGCTGCCGGCGATCGGAATTCCACTCCTGCCCTTGCTGATCACGGTTTCGATCACGACCAGCATTTTTACTTTCGTCGGACTGGCGTTCGGCCAGCGCCTCGGCGAGCGCTATGAGCATGAGGCGCAACGGGTCGCAGGCGCGATGCTGATATTGCTGGCGCTCCTGTTCTCGATTCAACATTTAATGCCGCATTTACATTGAACGTGGGTATAAAACGTTGACGCGCGCAAAACTTCGCGCTCGGCTTGGCCTAGGGCTATGACGATTACGCTTCGACGGTCCGTCCTCATCGGATGCGGGACCATGGCGCTGATGATGAGCGTCGGTACTCTACGTTGCTGGGCCCTCACCCAGCAGGGCTCGCCGCCGGCCAACACGCTCTCGATACCAGCCCAGCACCAGCCTCCGAGTGCGTTACCATCGGTGACAGCTCCGCTGTCACAACCGCAGAGCTCGCTCGAGGTGCCGTCGCTGAAACTCCGTAGTCAGCCGGGCTACGAACAGCTAACGGTCACCGTTACGGATTCCGCGGGAAGGTATGTCACCGGTTTGAAGGAAGACGACTTCCGCGTCCTCGAAGATGGCCAGGAGCGCCCGATCGGATTCTTTCGGGTCGATCGCCTCGCGCCGGTTTCAATCGGCATCATCGTGGATTGTTCCGGCTCAATGGACAGCAAGATGTGGCAGGCGCGCACGGCCGTCGCACGCCTGGTCGATGAGCTCGACCCGCGCGACGATATTTTCCTCGAGTCATTCGCGAATCAGGCCCGGCTCCTCCAACCCTTTACGGTGGATCGTGCGCAAATAATCAGGCATCTGGATTTTTTTCATGCGCAAGGCCAGACCGCGCTCTTCGACGCGGTCTTCATGGGGCTGATTGAAATGCGTCATGCCGGCCACGACAAGCGGGTGTTGCTGGTCGTCACTGATGGGATGGACAACGAAAGCATGACCGCTCGCGAACAGGTGATTGCGGCGGCCCGCGCGATGAAGGTGCTCATCTACACCATCGGCATCGGCGATGAAGCGGTCGGTCCCGGCGACGCCGGGAGTTGGGGTTCTGATTACGATGAAGTTGACATGGTAACTCTGAGAGCGTTGGCGGAAGAAACCGGCGCCCGGGCTTTCAACCTGCACCGGATTGGCGACGGCAGCGAACTCGCCCGCGATTGCGACGCCATCAGCAACGAGCTGACCCAGCAGTATACGGTTGCGTACCTGTCACCAGATCCGGAGCATCTGGGCTATCGAACCTTACATGTCGATATTCCGAAGCATCCCGAGCTGTCGGTGCGCGTGCGCAAGGGCGTTGCGATCATCCCGCACTAAGATGCTATTTCACGGCGCGAGGCTGTTCGGAATCTGAAACTTCCGCATCAACACGTGGCAGGCGTCGTAGGCATCGGGATGCTCGACGCGAATCGCCTCCAGCGAGCTGACGAATTCGCCTTCGTCGCGAACCTCGTACACGGCGCGAAACGCCTTGGTCGCCTCTTGCCAAGGCTCGGCGCATTTCCGGCGTCCGACGGCGGCGACGAATTCGTTGCGATCCTTGAAAATGGTGAGTAATTGGGGCGGCTTGCGATGCCGCAGAATGAGAAGCGCGTACATGTTGAACTCCTGGTGGGGCGCGCACCCCGTGTACTGATCAGACTAACGATTCATTGCAGGCTCTTCAACCCATCGACATTTGCGCGATCGCGCTAATTGCCGCGTCGCCCCTACCCGCCTAAGATTGCGCTTATGCCGGAACAAGAAGTTCTGTTTATGCGCAGCCCCTGGACGCCGCTTCATATCGAGCGGGCCGAGGGCGCCTACCTTTACACCAAGGACGGCCGCAAGATCCTCGATGCGGGCAGCGGCGCGGTGGTGGTCAATGTCGGCCAGGGGCGCGAGGAACTCGCGCAACTCGCCGCCGAGACCATCCGCAAGCTTAACTACATCGTGCCGGTGTGGGTCTCCGATGAGCGCGAGAAGCTGGTCAATCGCCTCGCGCGATGGACCCCGCCCGGAGTGAATCGCTTCTTCTTCACCAGCGGCGGCTCCGAGGCGGTCGAAATGGCGATCAAGTTTGCCATGCTCTACCAGAAGGTGAAGGGCAAGCCATCGAAGAAGAAAATTATCTCGCGCCAGTTCTCGTATCATGGCAATACGCTGGGCGCGCTTTCCGCGGGAAGCAGTCTGCGTCGTGCCGACTACGAGCACGTGCTGTTCGATTGGCCGAAGATCCCCCCCTCTTTTTGCTATCGATGCCCATGGGGCAAGACTTATCCATCGTGCGATCTCGATTGCGCCAATGCGCTCGAGGACGAAATCAAAAAGCAGGGCGCCGACAACATCGCCGCGTTCATTGCCGAGCCGATGATGGGCGCCTCGGGCGGCGCGGTTCCTCCGGTCAAGGAGTACTGGCCGAAGCTGCGCGAGATTTGCGATCGCAATGACATCCTGCTGATCGCTGACGAAGTGATGACCGGCTTCGGCCGCACCGGACGCAGATTTGCGGTCGATCATTGGAACGTGAAGCCCGACATCCTCATCGGCGGCAAGGGGCTGACCGGCGGCTATATGCCGATGGGCATGATCGCAGTCGATGAAAACGTCGTCGCGGTATGCGAAGAAGCCAGCCGCGATTTCATGTTCTTCACCTACAGTTGCCATCCGCTCGCATGCGCGATCGGCGACGCCGTCCTGGCCATCATGGAACGCGAGCAGTTGGTCGAGCGCGCGGAGAAAGTCGGCGCGCGGCTGGGCGCGCAGCTCAAGGAAGAGCTTTCCGGGCATCCGATGGTGGGCGACATTCGCGGCACCGGATTTTTCTGGGGTGTCGAGCTGGTGCGCGATCGCGAGCGCCGCATCCCCTATGCACCGGAGCTGAAGACCGCCAACAGGGTTCTCGGCGCGGCGGTCAAACGCGGGCTGTTCGTCTATCCTTCGACCGGAATGGCAGGACCTGCGGGCGGCGACGCGATCATGATCACGCCGCCGTTCATCGTCAACGATAACGACATCGATTTCATCGTGAGCACGGCGCGCGCCGCGCTCGACGATGTGAAACCGAACCTGCCCACAACCTGATCGCGGAGCACCAAGCGGCATGCCCGAAAGTATCATCGGACCGACCTCGCACTATTTTTTTTCGCAGCGCCTCAAGCTCCACTACGTCGACTGGGGTAACCATGATGCGCCGCTGATGATCCTGGTGCATGGCGGCCGCGACCATTGCCGCAACTGGGACTGGACCGCGCTGGAGCTGCGCCGCGATTTCCACATCATCGCGCCCGACCTGCGCGGCCATGGTGATTCCTCGCATGCGGTCGGCAGCCCTTACGCGATGATCGACTACGTGGTGGACCTTGCCCAGTTGATCAATGCGCTGGGAAACAAGCCGCTGACGTTGATCGGGCATTCGCTCGGCGGTGGCATCGTTTTGCAGTACACCGGCGTGTTTCCCAGGATGGTGAAGAAGGTGGTCTCGATCGAAGGCCTCGGGCCGCCGCCTGCGATGATCAAGGACACGCCTGCGAGCGAGCGCATGAAGAATTGGGTGCGCGAAATGCAATCACTCGCGCAGCGCAAAGTTCGCGAATACGCGAGCATCGAGGAAGCGCTGGCCAGGATGCGCTCGGAGAACCCGCATCTAAGCGTCGAGCAGGCGCGCCATCTGACGATCCACGGCATCGAGCGCAACGAGAACGGCACCTATTCGTGGAAGTTCGACAATTACGTCCGCGCCACTACGCCGTATCAGTTCAACCTCAAAGACGCCGAGGAAATCTGGTCGCACATCGAATGCCCGACGCTGCTGATGCGCGGCGGCGAGTCATGGACCGGCGACTGGGAAAAAGATGGCCGTACCAAGGTCTTCAAGAACGCCGAGATCGTGACCATCGAAAAAGCGGGGCATTGGGTGCACCATGATCAGCTCGATGAATCGCTGAAGGTCATCAAGCACTTCCTCGAAATCTGAGACCCGCCGTTAGGTGTCCGGTGCCTGGAACCAAGATTAATCCCGTCAAGGCGAACCTCGGGCTTCGCAGCGATCAGTTCAACTACGTCCAGATGATCCTGCTGGCCGTGATCGTCGGGATGCTCGCGGCATTGGGCAACCTCGGTTTTCGCGAGCTGATCCATCTATCCGGCCTGCTGTTCCGGCAGCTCGAATGGAATGCGCTGCGAATTTCGCGCGGAGGAATCTTTCGGGTCTTGATTCCGGTAGTCCTGGCCAGCGGCGCCGTCGGCATGCTCCTCCTCGACCGTTTTTTTCGCGGCGATGTGCTCGGCTACGGGTTCTCGAATTTTCTGGAGCAGGTGAACCTTGGCAACGCGCGCATCAAGCGCGGATGGATTTTCATCAAGGCCGCGGGCGCGGCAATCTCGCTCGGCTCAGGATGGTCGGTGGGCCGCGAGGGGCCTATCGCGCAGGTGGGCGGCGCCATCGGATCAGCGGTCGCGCAGTTCCGAAAGCTCGGTCCCGAGCGTGCAAAGGTGTTGGTCGCCGCGGGCGCCGGCGCCGGTATCGCGACTACCTTCAACGCTCCGATGGGTGGGCTGATGTTCGCGCAGGAAATTGTCCTGCTCGGCCACACCGAACTCGCCAACCTGACCCTGCTCATCGTAGCGACGATGACTGCGGTGGTGACCTCGCGCGCGGTGGCAGGAAACGCCCCGGTGTTTCAAGTCCCGCAATTCGTCCTGAAGAGCTATTGGGAAATGTTGACGTACGGCGCGATGGGCGCGCTGTTCGGAGTGCTGGCCGCGAGCTACATCCATTTCTTTCATGCGACCGCCGACAGGTTTCGCCGCCTCGCAATTCCCGACTGGCAGAAACTCGCGATTGGCGCGGTGATCGTCGGCGCGGTGGCGATTTTTCTTCCGCAGAATCTGTCCGACGGCTATCCCACCATCAACGATGCGATGGCCGGGAAGTACGAATTCGCGATGCTGGCGGCGTTGACTTTCGCGAAATTCTTCACCAGCAGCGTGTCGCTCGGCTCGGGCGCTCCCGGCGGCGTGTTCGGCCCGATCTTTTTCATCGGCACCATGGGAGGCGGCACGTTCCAACGCGCGCTCGCGCACCTGATTCCGCATCTGACCGGCCCGCGCGGCTCGTATGCGCTGGTAGGACTCGGCGCCTTCCTCGCGGGCACCACGCATGCGCCTCTGACCGCGTTGTTTCTGCTCTTCGAGATGACGCAGAACTACACCGTCGCCCTACCCGCAATGATTGCTTCGATTGCGGCATTGGTGGTGGCCCGTCTCATCGAAACCGAATCGATTGACACTTATCGCCTTGCGCGCGAGGGCAAAACGCTGCACATCGCGCAGGAGCGGCTCGCGCTCGGACAGATTCCCGTCAGCGCGGTGATGGACAAGGACGTAGTGACGGTCGCGGACAATACCTCATTCGACGAGGTGTTGCGGATCGCCGGCGAGACCTCGCAATCGACCCTGCCGGTAGTGAGCAGTACCGGCGGTTTCACCGGCCTCATCGTTACGCGGGACCTACTGTCATTGCTGGTGCGCGACAGTGACCTTTCGCCCTTGGTGAATGCGTACGATCTATGCGAGCGAAATCCGCCGTCCGTGCCGCCCGACGCGACTCTCGATGCGGCCAGCGAATTGATGGGCATCGACGGGCTGGAGGAAATCCCCGTCGTCGAGCATCCTCACGACGGGCAGTTTCTCGGCCTGGTGACGCGCCGCCATCTGGCGCAGGCGCTCAACCGCGTCGCGCTGTCGCTGACCTCGATCGCGCGCGGCGATTCTAATATCTACTGGGCGACCGGTTATCGCGTGACGCGGGTCGCGGTGCCGCCCGCCTCGGTGGGTGAGACGGTTCGCACCCTCGATCCACGCGCGCGGTTCGGCGTGACGGTGCTCGCGGTGCGCGACTTCGACGATCCCGGCTCGGGCTTCGTTCCGGTTTTACCGGATCGTCCTCTCAAGAACGGCGATCTGCTGGTGATCGCGGGCCGCGCTTCCGATTTGCGTCGCTTCGCCCGTTCGCTGGAAGAATCGATTGCGAAGCCGGCCAATGGCAAACCCGCAACAGCTTAGGTTGTCGGGCGCGGGAAGTGGTAGGGGCGCGCGCGGCCGGCGCGGAGCTCGACGCATAGTTCTTCGACATTCTTGATCGGCCGCTCCAGTTCAGTCGCGCAAGTCAGGAACCAATGCGGGGTCGGAAAATGCGCGTCGCTGCCGCCTACCGCCGTCAGCCCCAGCTTCTCCGCTGCGGCGCTTGCGCGTTCGTTCTCGGCCGCAGAGTTCTGGCCGTTGATGGCTTCGACCACCGACAGCGCGCTCCCATGTTTGGCGACCAGATCATCGAGACGCGCGCCATAGCCGGAATCGCGAAACGGATGCGCGGGGATCGCGATGCCGCCTTCCTTGTAGATCACGTCGATGAGGTGCGCGCTCTTGAGCATTCGCTGGCCGGGATCGAAGCGCCGAATCACTTCGTCGTTGAGGCCGAAGAGCAACAAATGACCGAGGTCGGTATCGGCCTCGACGCCTTTGATGATCAAAATGCCGTGGTTATCGGATAACTCGGAGTAGAGGCGATCTACTTCCTGATCACGCGGGAACTTGCGATGCTCGGTGAAGCAGACCGCTCCCAGACCGGCCCCGCTTTTGATCGCCGCCTCGACATACTTCTCGGGCGTGGTTTTCGAATCGTCTGAAAGATGCGTGTGGACGTGAAGATCGATGATCATCTCTCAAGGCTCACTGAAGGCGTCGGGATTCGGGCGAATCACCAAATGATCGACGATGCTGGTTGCCCCGGTCAGCATCGTGGCCTGGGTCCGCACCCAGCGCCGCTCGAACTCGTTGGGCACCGTGCCCCACAAGATAACCAGGTTGCCGTTGAGGCTGAAGTGCACCGCTTGATAGCCCTGCATGTTGAGCCATTCGCGCAGCGTGATCGACATCGGCGAGGTATGTTCCGGCTCGGGCGTGTCGGGGCTGGGATTCTCATACGCGGGCGGTATTGATCCGTCCGGAGGTATCGCGGCTTCCGACGCCGGCGGCTCGGCTTGCTGATGCGCGACCTGCTGGAGGTAGTTGACGACGCCGGTGACGGCGACCGCGACGAACACCGATACCACCACCATCGCGATGACGAAACGCAGCGGTCGTGGGTCGCGCCGCGCGGGCTTCCAGTTCGGATGCTGATCGACGCTGCGCGAGAAATCCGGCCGCGCGGTCGAGCCGATTCGTTCGGGTAACACGGTTGTCGCGGAATCCGAACCGCCGCCGCTGTTTACGATCATCGTAGGCGTCACACCGACGCCGCAAAATGAACAGAAGCGCGAGTCCGATGGAATTGACTTGCGACACGACGGGCAGCGCAAATCGTCGGTCCGCAAAATGACCGTCGCGTCGTCGGGCGAGGATCTCGTCGGAGCGGCACCATCTCCCAAAGGCAACCGCATTTGCGGTTTGCTCGAGGTCCGCGGCGCGGTCGTCGCGCCATTGATCCTTGCGGTCGCGGTGCCGGACTTGATTGCGAGCAGCCGTTCCTTGAATTCGGCCGCATCGGCCATCCGATGGACAACGTCATACTCGAGCGCCTGATCGACGAGGTCAGCGAGGGCCGGATTGAGATCGGGACAGAGCGTCCTGAGCTTCGGAAAACTGAACGGCGGCTCCGCGGCAGGATCGCGGCCCGACAGCGCGTGATGCATCGTGGCGCCGAGCGCATACAAATCCGAGCGCGCCTCGGCACGGCCGCGATACTGCTCCGGCGGCGCGTAACCTTGTGTGCCGATCATGGTCGCGTTGCTCTGTGGCAGGAAAAATCGTGCGATGCCAAAATCGATCAGCTTGACCTGCCCGTTGCGCCCAAGCATCACGTTCGACGGCTTCAGATCGCGATACACCACCGGCGGCTGGAGGTTGTGCAGATATTGCAGCGTGTCGAGAATCTGCAGCGCGATGTCGATCACCCGCGCCGCCTCGAGTTTTCCTTCACTGGCTTTGAGTTCGTCTTCGAGCGTGATGCCGTCGATGAACTCCATCACCAGGTAATGGTGGTTCTGGTCGCTGAAGCGATCGAACACGCGCGGGATATGCTCGTTGCTCAGCTGCGCGAGCATATCGGCCTCGCGCTGAAACGCGGCCACCGCCTGCTGCTGCATGGTCGGATCGGTGAAGCTGTCGACCATCTCGGCGAGCGCGCACAGCCGCGATGCCAGGCGCATATCCTCGGCGAGATAGACCATCTTCATGCCGCCGCCGCCGAGCGGTTTGGTGACGCGATAGCGTCCGCCGATTATGGAGTTGGCCTCGATCATCTAGTCCGGGTCGCTCAGATTAAAAGGTGCGCGGAGACGCGATCGATTCTTCGGCCGCGGCGCCTCCGTCTGCGTTCCTCGCGGCGATGCGATCCGAGCGAAGCCGCGTTCATCGCGCAAATCAAATGTAGCAGATAGCCGATCGGTCCCGCCCCATACGCGATAGCAACGCCGAAAAACCAGATCACTCCACGCATCGCCTGACCCTGGTAGAGGTGCCCGAGTCCGGGAATGATGCTCAACCCGAATGCGATCAACGGACGCATTCTTATTTCGCCGCGAGTCGGTGCGCGGCCATCGAGTGCCGCGCCGCAGCTTTTGCAGAAGCTCGCTCCTTCGACAATTACCGGAAGTCCGCATCGGGAACAAAAGCGCGGCCGATCGAAGAAATCCGCGTCAGGCACGGAAGGTAAACGAAGCGTCGCCGACCCGCACCGGGTCACCATTCTTTAAGGGAGCTTCGCTGATCCGTTCGCCACGCACAAAAGTCCCGTTCTGGCTTCCCAGATCCCGCACCTGAAATCTGCCGTTGCGCGATTCGATGGCCGCATGATGGCGCGAGACCGAAGAGTCCACCAGCACGATATCGTTGTCGGTCGCGCGTCCGATTCTGGTTTCCTTGGCCGGCTGAATCGGAAAGCTGTTGCCGCCGGCATCGACCAGCACCGCGCCGTTGGAGGCTACCAGCGGCGGCGCGGCGTAGGTCGGCGCCGGTCGCGACTCGACCCGCATCGATGGTGTCGCCTTGACTCCGCGCAGATGGAAACTCAACTCATACGCGCCGAGGCGGATGCGATCCCCATCGTGCAGCGTGGCGCTCTCGATACGCTCGCCATTGACGAAGGTCCCATCCGCGACAGCCAGGCCGCGCAATACGTAGTCATTGCCACGATGTTCGATTACCGCGTGACGCGCCTGCACCGCGCTGTCGCCGAACAGCCCGACCGGATTTTCCTCAGCGCGGCCGATCGACGAGATCCCGCCTTCGAGGCGATATTGCCTCCCTTTCAGGCGGCCTGCGTCGACGGTCAGCCACGCGGCCTTGGTTAACTCCTGAACCAGTCCGATCAGCAATCCAATCGCCAATCCGATGAGACTTAGCCCGATCAATCGCGATGCGAGTCCGCCGCCCGCGGTGACGATGCCAATTGGATCGAAAAACAAACCGCCCGCAAATCCACCAATCCAGCCGCCGGCAGCGCCCTTGATGATGTTAACCGCGGGGAAATTTATCGAGCCGACGCGCGCCCGAACTTGAGGAACCGTGGAACCGAGAAAGCCGGCAATGCCGACCCCGGCGCCCAGCATCGTACCCATCATCATCCACGACACGGCGCGGGCGAACACCAGCCAGAACATCGAGACGTTGGGAAATCCGCCGAAGTTCAGAATCTGCGAGAAGACGATATTCGCGTAGTAATTGCCGGGAATCATCAGGATCGCGCAGAGCACGAACCCGAGGATGAAACGGTTGCGCACCGTCGGGCTGAGTTCGAATTTCTGCTCATCGGAGGCGAGGATAAGGCCCCCGATCATTCCTGAGAGGATCGACATCGTGACGTAGGAGGCGATCAGATACGGGGTGCTTACCGCTTCGGTGAGACTATGCCCATGGCTGGCGATTTCGACCGGCAGCCATCCGATGGCGCCACCGGCGAGGCCCGCAACGGCTTTGTACGTCAACTCTCGATGATTAATCGATGCATTCATCGTGGGGAAATCCGTTTTCATAATAACCCGCGCCCGAAACGCGGCCAACGCCATGCCGACGCTGCGCCGAGGCGCCTCGGTTGCCCGCCTCGCGGAAAACGGGGCATGATTCTGCTTCACTAATTCTAAGCATGAGGCGGATGGGATGCCTGAAAAGACGCTGGTGCCTGAGGCTTTTGGCCCGTTGCAGGGCGTGAAAATCGTTTCGACCGGGACGCTTATCGCCCAGCCGTTCGCGGCTGAATTGGCCGCCGAAATGGGCGCCGAGGTCATCCAAATCGAACGCCCCGGCAGCGGCGACGCCGGATGGCGCACCATCGGTATCCGCTTCGATGCGAAGGACGGCGGCGATCCGGTCTCGACCAACTTCATCCAGGAACGGCGCAACGTCTTTTGCGTGACGCTGGATTTTTCGAAGCCGCGCGGCAAGGAGCTCTTCCTCAAGATGCTCACCCGCGCGGACATCTGGATGGAAAGTTCCAAGCCCGGCTCCTACTCGCGATGGGGCCTCGATGACGCTGCGGTATGGAAGGTCAACCCGAAGCTCGTCATCACGCACGTGTCGGGATTCGGCCAGAATGGCGATCCCGACTGGGTTCATCGCGCGTCGTACGACATCGTGGGGCAGGCGGTCAGCGGCACCATGTTTCAAACCGGCGCTCCCGACCCGGAGCCTCCGATGCGCGCGGCGCCGTGGATCGGCGACTACATGACCGCAATGTTCACGCTGTGGTCCTCGCTCGCGGGGCTGACCTACGCGCGCTCGACCGGCAAGGGCCAGTCGATCGACGTCGCCCAGAATGAGGCGATCCACAAAACCCTCGGCGGCACGATGCTCGAATATTTCCAGAAAGACATCGTGCGCGAACGCTCGGGGAATCGCGCGCAGGGGTTCCAGCCCCTCGACGCTTTCCAGGCCGGCGACGGATGGATCGTGCTTGGCGCATTGGGTGAGGAGAAATTCGATGCGGTAACGCGCGTGATCGGCCTCGATCCTTCCGAAGAGAAATGGAAAAATGCGCGTATCCAGATCGAAACCATCGAAGGCATCGAATGGGATGCGCTCCTGCGTGGATGGATCAGCGAACACACCGCCGCGGAAGTCGTGCACGCGATGAACCAGGTCAAGGTGCCATGCGCACCCATCATGTCGAGCAAGGACATCGCGCAAAATCCGCACTACAAAGCGCGCGACATGCATATCGAGTGGGAGGATGAGCAGGTCGGGCGCGTGAAAGGCATCGGCATCGCGCCCAAGTTCTCCGCGACGCCGGGAAAAATCTGGCGCGGCTCGGTCGGGGTCGGCGCCGACAACCAGCGTATCTATGGCGACGTGCTGGGCGTCTCGGCAAATGACCTCGAGGGCCTGCGCCGCGACAAAATCATCTGATATCGAAATTGACTATGTACACGCCTATGGATACATAGTTTATGAACTTCGACCAGTTCGAATGGTCCGAGGGCAAGCGACTTAAAGTATTGAAAGATAGAGGGCTCGACTTTATCAGGGCCACGGCCATTTTCGACGGAAGGCCAGCGTTGTCGGAGCCTTCGCCTCGCGCGGATGAACAGCGTTGGTTGAACATCGCTGAACTCAACGGACAAATGGTGGCCGTGGTCTGGTGTTGGCGTGGCGAGAAGATTCGGATCATCACGATGCGGAGAGCGAGACATGCGGAAGAAAGACGATACCGTGAGCTATACACTTGATGAGATAAACGCGATGCGCCGGCGAGGGGAAGATCTCACCGATTGGGACCGGGTAAAAGCCATGACCGAGGAGGAGCTCGAGGCTTCCATCGCCGCCGATCCCGACGACATCCACGAGGAGCTCGATTGGAGCAAAGCCATCAAGGGCCTGCCGCCGCGCAAGAAGGACATTCACATTCGCATCGATAGCGACGTGCTCCATTGGTTCAAGCACGCCGGCGAGGGCTATCAGACCCGGATGAACAACGTCCTGCGCGCATTTTTCGAGTCGCGCCAGCGTTCCGGATCAGCGAGACCCGTCCGGCGCAAAGTGAAGCGCGCCAAGCACGGCGCGTAGCGAGGCATCGAAGAACTGCCGTGGAATACACTGAGCTGAAGCCGCTGGTCGCCGAGGGCAGGTATTTCGAGGGGCCGCGTTGGCATGACGGCAAGCTATGGTTCGTCGACAGCCTCGCGAGGAAGTTGCTGCGGGTCTCCCTCGACGGCCAATGCGAGACGGTGTGCGAAATCCCCGGCATCGCAGGAGGAATCGGATTCCTGCCGGGCGGCGACCCGGTCATCACGTCGATGTTCGATCGCAAGCTGCTGACTTTCGCCCATGGCCAGGTCTCGACCTTGCGCGATCTCTCGAACGTCGCCGCCGGCACCATCGACGACATGATCATCGACGGGTTCGGGCGCATCTATGTGGGCGACCTCGGCTTCGATCTGATGAAGGGTGGCAGCCATGACAGGGGTCAAATCATCCTGGTAACGCCCAGTGGCGATGCGCGAGTAGTGGCCAAGGCGCTGCATTTCCCGAACGGCATCGCGGTGTCGCAGCACGGGCTACGACTCGTAGTGGCGGAGAGCGACGGTAACCGCCTCGCGGCCTTCGCCATCGCTTCGGATGGCTCCCTCGATCTTTCGCGGCGCTTCGGCAGTTTCACCGAGCCCGACGGCATCTGCCTCGATCGCGAGGGCGCGGTGTGGACCAGCCTCTTTCAGGAAGATGCGTTCGTGCGCGTCGATTCGAAAGGAAACATACTCGACCGGATTTCAGTGAAGGGCCGCCGCGCGGTCGCATGCGCCCTCGGTGGCGAGGATGGCCGCACGCTCTTTTGCCTCAGCGCGGACACCACCCACGAGGATCTGATGCGGGGCAAATCGACCGCCCGCATCGAGATGGTTCGCGTCGAAGTCCCCGGCCAGGATCGCGGCGGCTCTATCATTCCGAGTCGCCATGCAGCCATCGAGGTCAAGGCGCTGCAGGACTACCGTCCTCGCTGAGCTTCTCGATCTGGGTAGAGAATCGGTTTGGGCCTCCCGTTCAGATTCCCGACCCAATTTCATCGTGCAGAAGGTCTGGTAGATTACAGATTCGCACTTGTGTAATCTTGCAATCATGAAGGAGAAAGCAATTCACCGATTGCGAACTCCAAAGACCGGCGTATTTGAAGTCTTGAGCAATCTTGAGCGCACGCCTGACGCGCCCGCGCGGGCCGCACTCGACCGGGCGCGCCAGATCGCACTAATCCTCGACGCCGATCGCTCACCCACTCCATTTGTTTTCCCGACCGACGTGGGCGGGATCCAGTTTGAATGGAAGAGCGATGGACGCGAACTCGACATCGAAGTATTGCCGGAAGGTACCCATCTTTCCTTTCTTACTCTGGTCAGCGGCAAAGTCACCTCCGAGGGAGAGATTCCGGACAACTTTGAACGCCGAGTGCGCTCGCTGCTGAGCTGGATGGTGTCGCCAGGAGTTGGCGCTAAGCCGTCTTTGGCGGTCTGATCAATTTCGCTGCCCTGACCATCCGCGCGGAAGAGCTGGCGGGGATGCGATCGCCGGGAGAGTCCCGCCTATAACCCAGAACATGTCCAACCGGCGGTTCGCTAGAGGCCAGAATGAGGCCCGCGTCTCTGACCGCTTGGGCGGTGACCTCTGCCAGACCGTCGTTCGGATGACCATCCAGCACCTCTTCAGCGCTAACTCGATCGGAACGAAAAAGAGACAATTCCTTTGTGCGGAAAGCACCGTCGGAAATAACGGGGTTACCGCCCGTGTCGAACTGAAAGTAACCCGATTGAATGCGTCGGTACAGGATGATTTCGCCCGGGATGGAAGGATCATCGATCATCGATTCACGAGAAGAGTGTTTTAATTTTCATTCGAAGAGACACCTACCTAGCCTGAGACTATTAGGCCCCCACTTGCTTTACCCAATCCCTTATTACAACGCCCACGCGCTCAATATCCTCGCTCTCCAGTTCACCGCTGTGCATTATCAAGTTCCGAGAACGAATGAGTGTGTCGATGATTTGACGTACCCAATCTAGGTTCTGGAGATGATCTTTGAATCTGTCCCAGTTTTGGGTGATGATCGAAGTGAGATCGCCGAACTCAGTGTAGTTGATGAGGGCGCTCCCTCGGCGGGTGTGCCACCGGATTTTTTCTTCTTCATCGTATCGGCTCTGGGCATTTCGCCGGATTTTGTCTGAAACTCCTTGTTCCCACCAATTTTCGCCAATTTCTTCCAAAAGCTTGTCGGTGATCAGCTCCCGAAGTGAATTTTCGAAAGCCGCAATGGCTGTGTATACAGCCGCCATCCTTCTAGCGTTAGCAACCATATCTTCATCGAGCAGGTGTAAGGAGAGGCGCCGCTCGATTTCTAAATCTACAGAACTCGAATTCCGGCGAACCAAACGTCCCGCTTTATCCAACGCCTCTTCTGTAAGGAGGCCTCTAAAAACAAATGAGTAGATGTCGTCTTTCATGGTCTATAGCAGATGGTCTCTGAGACTCTTGAAAATGGCGTCAAACACGGCCGGATCGCGGGAGTCCGGCAGAATAATCTGAATGTTGTAGTGCAGCGTCGCCTTGAGCCGTTCTGCAGACTCGGCGCGTCTTTTGGTGCTTTCCACGGAGTCTGCTTTTTCAGAGGCCAGCCCGTCTCCAACGACTTGGGACTGTTCGATTTTGGGTGAGATCTGATTCTGTTTTGAAATTTCAATCCAATCGGCGAGATCACAAAGCGCTCTAAAGGTGGACGCCATTAGGCTTACGACGTTGTCTGATTTCTGCCCAAGGGTAAGGGTTTTGAGCTTATTTTTGACTTCCTCGACAGTGAGCTGATTGGCTTTGGTGTTGATTTGAAAAAGTTCGTCATAAGCCTCGCGAATAGCCTCCGCAAGGATCTTGCCCGACTCGCCTTGGTCCAAAAAAGCATAATAGCGCTGAGTCGGCGCGCCAGAGTCGTCGACGAATTTCAAACCCTTTAGCACTCCAATAAAAAGTCGATCATTGCTACTCGAAAACCCGAGCTGGGTCAGGAATTTGTAGGTAAAGTGCTCTGGAGCCTTAGCGCCCCGAATAGCATTGAAAAAGGCCTCTAGATTTTTGGAGGTGACGAGATACGACGTCGTTAGAGCCATGGTCAAACTTCCCCTGGATGCTTGCCTTCTTCTGTAGAAGTATTTGAATCTACGCCAACCATGTCAAGTAGCCAGGTTGCGGAGAATCCACAGTCGAATTGAAACTCGAGCTGTCGACGAGCGCAAGCAGGGCAGAAGAGGAGTGGCGACCGCGCGAGGTTGGTGGCGTTCGCAGCACCCTCACCCGATTTGCAGCACGCAAGGCGTGCCGCAGAATCGACCTCTCCCAACTTGCGGCTTCGCAAGCTCAGCCGCGGGAGAGGGGTTCAAGAATTTTGCTTTCAAGGCGAGTTTCGAACTGAATAGTTGCCGATGGTTGCCGGCTCGTCCGGCGCGGATTCCATAAAACCGCTCACGCCAAAGATCTGTGGCGGCTAGGGCAGTACCTCGCACAGCGTGACCATGAACTTGCCGCTCGAGGCGCGCGGGATCTCCTCGACCTGCTCGAAACCGATTTCCGCATCCATCCACAGGCCGTCTTCACGCAGCCGCGCCTGGATGCGAGCTTCATATTCGGGAGTCAGCGATCGATCGGCGATATAGCGCACGCAGAACTGCGAGCGCGATTTTTGCACCAACTGAAAGGATTTTATTTCCGGGAACTCCCGCAGCGTGCCGACCGCTGGCCAGCCGGACATCAAAATGCCGTCCGGAGCACGAAACATGTTCGTCTGGCGCCCGAGCACCCGCGCCAACAAGGGCAGAGTTCGCCCGCATGAACATTGGCCGCGCGCCGCCATCGCATAGTCGCCGATTTCATAGCGCACCAACGGCATCAGATAATTCTCGAGCGTAGTTACCAGCACCTTGCCCATCTGTCCCGGCGCGACCTCGTGTCCCGTCTCATCGATGATCTCGATCCACACGTGCTCGGCGTTGATGTGATAGCTGCCCACCGGACATTGAAACGCGATGAATGCCTCGGTCGATCCGTAATTGTCGCGCATATCGAAGCCGAATAGTCTGCGCGCGCGTTCACGCATCGAATCCTCCACCGCTTCACCGCCGCACAGGGCGCGGCGAAGTAACGGCAGCCGCCGCCCGGTATCTTCCAGAACGTGCAGGATCCCGTCGATGCCGCTGGGAAATCCGTAGACCGCCGCGGCGTTCAATCTTTCCAGGATGTCGACTTGCTCGCGGAAGGGTGTCGCGGTCGGAAAAAACTTCACTCCGAACGAGGAGAACCATCTGATCAATTCACCGATAGCCTGGTAATCGGGATCCGGCGTCCTCAACAGGCGGCCTCCGGCGAACCACGCGCTGCGCTGAAGCGGGGTCCATCCGTTCATGAGGAGGTAACGAATCCGCGCCGCGTTGCGGGTCGCCTGATGGGATGAGTCGAAGAGAAACTTGACGGCGACGCCGCTGGTTCCCGAAGAACGTTCGCTCACGAAGGGAGTGCCCGCGGGATAGAGCGAGGTAACCGATCGCTCAAGCAACTCGACGTCGGCGCGTTTCAGAATCGGCAGCCTCGGCAGGTCAGCCGGGCGTGGCGCGGTACCGAGGCGTTCAGCGTAGAAGGGGATCCGCAGCGCGGCACGCAGGGTCTTTTCGAGCTGCTGCTCGCGATACGAGGCGAGCTTTTGGGGCTGCCAGTATTGCGATCGCAGCAGTCCGGCATAGCGCGGCGCGGCCTCGGCAAGTCTCGCGATTGCACTCATGAAAAACAGGCTTCGACGAATTGACGAAAGGCGATTACGCGCGCGTCGTCACTTTTCCCATAAAGGTGTCGACTGCGTCGCCGAACGCGGATTCATTTTCGTAGCGCCCGAGGTCGAGGATGAAGTAGGTCGCTCCGGCTTCATTATCCGCACTCAGCTTCTCACGCGCGGCCGAAACGTCATCCAACCTCAGTCCGCGTCGGACGATGATTTCAGGTGTGGGCTTCCTGGCCGCGACAACTTTGGCCTTGAGCGCATCGACGGCTGATTTCAGTTCCGCGCTACGTAACATCGGATGCCATCCGTCGCCGAACTTCACCACGCGATCGAGAGCCGCGGCGCTATTGCCGCCAATCCAGATCGGAGGACGCGCGGGACGCGGCAGAAAAACGAACGCAGGAAATTTCACCAGCTTGCCATCGTAAGGACGCGCCTCTTCCTGGTTCCACAGATGATGCAGCACCGCCAGCGTCTCGTTGGTCATCGCGCCGCGCTTTTTGATATCGGCGCCCAGCGCTTCGAATTCGGGCTTCATCCATCCCACGCCGACGCCGAGGATCATACGATCGCCGGAGAGCTCCTGAATCGTGGCGATCTGCTTCGCAGTGAGCACCGCGGGACGATACGGAATCACCAACACCGACACGCCGAGCCGGATACGCTCGGTCGCGCCAGCCAGGAATGCGAGGGTCGCGAGCACGTCGAGGTAGCGGCCCCCGGATCCTTCAGTTTGATCGGGTGGGATGCACAAATGGTCGGATACGAATAGCGCATCGAAGCCGGCCTGCTCGGCGATGCGCGCGCACTCGCGAATGGTTTTGCGGCTAGCTTGTGGACCCATGTTGCGGATCGCGATTCCGTACTTCATAAAACTTCCTCACCTGAAGCTTCCCGTGGCTCTCCCGCGCGGCTGCCGGACAGTGTAATGGATATGTCGCGGAAACGCCGCAACGGGAGGGGCGAAAAATCGGGTGGGACGCCCATCGGCAAAATCTCGCAAGGCTTATAACTTCGACGCGCTGCTCGATGTTGCGGTGCGCGTATTCCTCGAACGCGGTTATGACGGCAGCTCGCTGGACCAGGTCGCGCGCGCGGCGGGCATCACCAAGGCGAGCATCTACTACCACGCGCGCGGCAAGGAGGAACTGCTTCTGCGTGGCGCAGGACGCGCCTTCGATGCGCTCTTCGCGGTGCTGGAGAACGAACCGGAAGCGACCGCGGGTCCCGCGCTCAACCGCCTGAAGCATGTGATTCGCCGCACCATCGAAATCACCATCGCGATGACGCCGGAGGTGGCGCTGCTGCTGCGGGTGCGGGGCAACACGCGCGCCGAGCGGCGCATCCTGGAAAAACGGCGCGAATTCGATCGTCTGATGGCAGAGATGATCGCCGCGGCGCAGAAGGAAAAGAGCATCCGCGGCGACATCGACGCGCGACTCGCGACGCGGCTGCTGTTCGGGATGCTGAATTCCATCACCGAATGGTATCGGCGCGAGGGTGCGCTGCATGCGCCGGAGATCGCCGATGCGGTTTTCAAGCTGGCCTTCGACGGCCTCCAACGATGAGCACAAAACGCGCTTCCTCACGGCTCAATCCGTGAGCGGATCCTGGGCGATCAGCACCCGGAGCGGAATTCCCTCGATGTTCGTCGGCACCTTCAGCGGCTGTTCGAAACGCGGCTGGCTGACCCTGACGACGATCGCCAACTGACCATCGGGAAAGCTCTCGACCCCGATACTGAGCACGTTATCGGCGCCGGAAATCATCTCTAGTTCGTGGCGATGACGCCGCGTTACATCTTCGACGCCCACCACTTTGATCGGGACATGGTCCAGCTCTTCGGGTATTTGGTGCGTGATTTCGGGGACAATCTTTCGAACCCGCACGATGATGGCGCCATCGTTGGATACGTAGACCAGTAACACGCCCGGAATTTTCGTCAGCTGAGGGCGATATTCCTCTAATTCGCCGCGTGCCGCGGGGAATGTTTGGGGAGCGGCGGCGTCGAAAACGACCTGCTCCGCGGCTGCGACCGGGGGTGAATGCAATCCGAGCATCGTGAGCCGGAAGATCGCAGCGCTGAGGGCCATCGCGCCGAGCCATTTCTTTTTGCGGTCGCCAACCACGTCAATCATCGACCTAACAGATTTTGTGGCGAAATCGCGACCGCTCGACCCCGGCTTGCCGATTGCACCGCGACAGTGTGTACTTCCTGCGATGAGAACCAAACGCCCGCATGCACTGCTCATGATGATTGCGATCGTGCTCGCGATCGGCGGCGCGCCCGGATGCGGCGGCATCAACACGCTTCCGACCCTCGATGAGCAGGTGAAGGCGGCGTGGAGCGAGGTCCTCAATCAATATCAGCGTCGCGCCGACTTGATTCCTAACCTGGTCGAAACCGTGAAGGGCTATGCGCATCAGGAGCAGCAGGTGCTGACCGAGGTGACCGAGGCGCGCGCGAAGGCGACCCAGATGCAATTGCCGCCCGACATCCTTTCAAATCCCGACAAGTTCAAGGAGTTCGAGCAGAACCAGGCCGCACTCGGTGGCGCGCTGGGACGGCTGCTGGCGGTGAGCGAGAAGTATCCTGACCTCAAATCGAATCAGAATTTTCTCGCGCTCCAGTCGCAGCTCGAAGGCACCGAAAATCGCATCGCGGTCGCCCGCCGTGACTACATTCTGGCGGTCCAGCAATACAATACGTATCTCCGCACCTATCCCGGCAAATGGATCGCGGGCTGGATGTATCCTGACATGAAAGTCCGCGAGACCTTCTCCATTTCGGAACAGGCGCAGCAAGTACCGCAGGTCAAATTCTGATGCGCCTCCGACGTGCGTGCGCGTTGACGTTGCTGGTTCTGATTGTCGCAGGACGTGCCTTTGCGGCCGATCTGAAATTTCCTCCGCTCACGGGTCGGGTGGTCGATGGTGCCGGCGTCCTCAGCCCCTCGACGATAAGCCAACTCGACGCGATGCTCGCGCAACATGAACAGACCAGCGGCGAGCAAGTGGTGGTCGCGACGCTCGACTCGTTGCAGGGTCATTCGATCGAGGATTATGGGTACCAGCTGGGCCGCGCCTGGGGCATCGGGCAGAAGGGCAAGAACAACGGCGCCATCCTGATCGTCGCGCCGCATGAGCACAAGGTCAGGATCGAAGTTGGCTACGGGCTGGAAGGACAACTCACCGACGCCGCCAGCCGGGTCATCATCGAAAATTACCTCACGCCGCAATTCCGCAAGGGTGACTTCGACGCGGGTGTGTTAGCCGGCACTGCCGCGATTATGCGCGCGCTCGGCGACGACGCGGCGGCGAACCTTGGTTCCGCGGCTGAAGCCCAACCGCTGGCGCAGCCGAGCGATGACAATTCGGGGCTATCCTCAACGGTGGTGCTGTTGATCTTTTTTCTGATCGTGATTTTCCTCATCATGCGGCGCAACCGCTTTCCCGACCTCATGCGCCATGGAGGCGGTCCCTATCTCGGTTCGGGTGGCGGCTTCTCGGGCGGCGGATCATCGTTCGGAGGCGGATCCTCCAGCGGAGGTGGTTTCTCCGGCGGCGGCGGCTCTTTCGGTGGCGGCGGCGCGTCAGGGAGCTGGTGACGATGGCATCTCAACTATCGCCCGAAGATCGTCGCCGCATCGGCGAAGCAACCACGGCGGTCGAGGAGCGCACCGAGGCCAAGATCGCCATCGTGATCACGCGCGCGAGCGATCGCTACACCCTCTACACTTTGGCGGGCGCGGCGCTGGGCGCATTTCTCGCCGGCGGCCTCGCGATTTCGGCCCGTCCCGCAATAAGCGGCAGGTCGCTCATTTTCATCGAGCTGTGCGTTTTGGTGGTACTGGCCCTGATCCTGGACGTCCTGCCGGTTCGGCTAGCGATGGTGCCGGAACGGGTCAAGCAGGCGAGTGCCCGCAACCTGGCGCATCGCGAGTTCGCCGCGCATCTGATGGCCGACGGGACCCATCGCATGCGAATTCTGCTGTTCGTCTCGATTGGTGAGCGCTATGTGGAAATCATTGCCGATCACGCCACGCAGGCAATCGTGCCTGCCGGAACCTGGAAAAAAATCGTCGATGATTTTATTGCCTCGATGGATTCTGGGCGCATCGCGGACCGCGTCCTGGTTGCGATCGAGTCATGCAACGCGATCCTGCCGACGCGCCCCGAAGCAATCAAAGCGACCGAGGTTTAGACGCGCGCGCCTCGGTCGACGAATTCCTAGGACTTAGGCGCCCAGGGGCTGCGTTGCTTCGCAAAAAACGCGCGCAGGCCGGCGCGGCATTCGTCGGTCAGATGCGGAGCGGCGCCGTACTGCTCCGATGCCATCGCCATCGCCTGCCCGGAGAACTCGCGCAACAACGATTTCGAGATGACTTCCGCCTTGGGACCGTTCATTGCCACCGAGTTCGCCCATCCCAACGCTTTCGCCATCAGCTGGTCAGGCGCGACCACTTCGTTGATGAGCCCGATCTCCTTGGCTTGCGCTGCCGCAATCAGTTCTCCGGTAAGGATCAGGTAGCGCGCCTGACGCTCCCCGACCAGCCGCATCAGATGTACCAGCACCATGCCGGCCTGCACCCCGACCTTCATTTCCGGATATCCGATGCGCGCTTCCGGCACTGCGACGACCATGTCGCATACGCTGAGAAGTCCCGCGCCTGCCGCGGCAGCGGCGCCGTTGACCGCCGCGATGGTCGGCTTCGAGGACTTGAACACGCGATCGATGAACTGCTCGCCGCGCAATGCGCTCTCCCAGACCGCGCTGCCCTTATCGAACGCCAGAAAGTCCACTGCCTCGCGCAGTTCTTTCAAATCCATGCCTGCGGAAAACGCCGGGCCGGCGCCGGTGAAGATGATCGCGCGAACACCCGGGTCAGCCTCGGCGCGCTCGAACGCAGCCGTCATCGCGTCGATCATCGGAATGCTCAGCGCATTGCGGGTGCTCGGATTGTTGAGGGTCACAATTGCCGCCGGATAGCGTGCCTCGTACAGAACAATTTCCGCCACTTGTTTACTCCTCCCCGCGGCCAGACTCGCGCGCGGCAAAATTGTCACACAACCAGGGACTTGAACCCAGCGCCGCCCTGGTTCGATCGAGCCTGATGTGACGGAGCGCGACTAAACTTCGCGGTTGATCTGGTGGATCTCTGCCACCTTGGAGCTCCGCGATGTATGCTGCAAGTGACCCTGTAAGAGGGAGCAAATCCTATGAGCAGTCTCGCCAACGCGTCGGCCGAACATACTCGCGTGGAGGATGATTTCCATGCATGGCTTCTCGAACAAGCAGCGTTGCTTCGAAACAAGCAGTTTCAGCTGCTTGACTGGAGCAATATAGCCGAGGAACTGGAAGCTATGGCGGGCGCGCAAAGACGTGAGCTGCTGCGGAGATTGGCGACCATCTTCGAGCATATGCTCAAAATAGAATATCAGCCCGAGGAGCGGCGCGAGCGAGGTCGCCGAAGCACGATCGTAAAATCGCGCACCGCGATTGAACGTCTGCTCGAGGAATCTCCCGGCATGAAAGGCCAATTGGAAGATCTGGCTGAAAAGGCGTATGCCGACGGATGCAAATATGCCGGCACCGATTTGGGATTCGCGCGTCGTGAATGGGAGAAGACTTTCCCTCGAAAATCGCCGTGGACTCTGAAACAGATCCTCGACGAGGATTTCTTTCCGTCAGGTAAAGGTAGATCGAGAGCTTAGACTTCGCGGTCGATCTGGTCTTCGATCAGCACCGTCAGGCTGTCGCGGTATTCGGAGGATGGCAGTTCAGTAAGCAGGCCGCGCGCGATCTTCACCTGATCGCCGGCCATCGCGCGCGCTTCGGCAATAAGGTCGGGTGCGCGCAGCAAATCGAGTGAGCGGTCGAACTTTGCGCCGTCCATCCGGCCGTCGTTCTCGAACAGTTGCCGAAGCTCGAGATTGCGCGTCATCCCCAGCACCACCGGCAACGAGGGAATTCCGGCGCGCAGATCGGACCCGACCGGCTTACCGATTTTTTCCTCAGGTCCGAGGATGTCGAGGATGTCATCGACCATTTGAAACGCGCGTCCCACCGCAGTGCCGAGATTCCACATCGACTCGATGGTCTTTTTCGAGGCGCCTGCGAGATCCGCGGCGACGCGGCCACCGGCCGAAAAAAGCGACGCCGTTTTGCGCGTGATGACGGTGAGGTAGTCGTTGAAATTCGCCGCGGCGCTGTGACGGAAGCGGCCCTCCATCACTTCACCCTCGGTGAGCTGGATGCATGCCTGAGCAGCCGTGCGGACCAGATGCTCCTCAAAACGACCGCATAGTTCGAAAGCGCGGCAGAAGAGATAGTCACCGGCAATGAGGGTGCCGCCGGCGCCGTAGCGCGCGAAGGCCGAGGGCTTGCCGCGCCGCAGCATCCCCGCATCGATGATGTCGTCGTGCAGCAACGTTGCGGAATGAATCAGCTCGAGCGCGATTGCGGCATCGATAGCATCTTCGACGTGCGCATCGTCACCACCACACGCGCGATACACCAGCAGGATGAAGGTCGGGCGAAGCCGCTTCCCGCCCGCATCGACGAGGTAATGGCAAATCTCCGCGATGATCGATTCGTTGGAGTCGAGCAGCCGCGAAAGTTTCGCTTCGGCGGCTATGAGATCGGCCTCGACGATGCGCGCGGGGCTGATGTTTTCGCCGAGGCCCTCGGTCTCCAGTTGATATGCTTTGGCTTTCTTCACGTTTAGCGGAACAGGTCTGCTTCCGGGGGGCGAATGAGAATTTTCGCGGTGCCTTCGTAGGGTTGAAACTTGTATCCGCGCAGATGGACGGCTGGAATGCCCGAGGCTTTTTCCATCAGCAGCCCGCCTGCAGCCGAAAGCTGATCGGCCAGCGCCACGACGGTGTGATGCAACTCGCGCCCGCCGAGGTCATTGGTCCCGCGCAAATCCAGTATGGGGTTGATGCCGGCCACCCCGATGCAAATGTCGGTCAATCCATCGCGCCACGGACGCCCGAAGGTATCGGTGACGACGACTGCGGCATCGGCTCCGCATAAGCGCTTGAGGCCGTCGCGAATCTTGCGCGCCGAAGCATCGGCGTCTTCGGGCAGCAGCAGCGCGAGGTCGTCGCCGAGCGTATTGGATTCATCGACGCCGGCATTGGCGCACACGAAGCCGGGGCCGGTTTCGACGATCAGCACGCCGTGGTCATTGCGCACGATGCGGCTGGTTTGTCGCAACACCAGTTCGACCGCGCGCGGATCTTTTTCCCATCGCGTGGCATACTGTTTCGCGAAAGCCGACGGTTCGATGCTGGTAAGCTCGACCATCCGCCCCTCGGCCTTCGACACTACTTTTTGGCAAACGATGACAATGTCGCCAGTTTGTAGCGTCAGTCCGGTTTGATCGAGTCCCTTCGCAATCAGCGCGGCGAGGTCGTCGCCGGACTTAACGATAGGAACTCCCTCGATTGCTGTGAGCGTAATCGAAGCCATGCCACGCCTAAGTTACACGGTAAGAGAGTCGAGAACTATCCTCCGTAATTGTTCGCATAATTATTCCGGCGAGGCGCGCGGACTTGGCGGGGGTGCTCATGATGGTGTCGGCGGCGACGACGCGCATTCCGAGCTCGCGAATTGGTTCAACATAGTCGTGATCGACTTTGTCGAGCACGAAGGTTCCGACGATGTCTCTATATAGGCGAGCGATTCCGAGTGCCGAGACTTCGAGCCCGAGGCCGCGCAGCATCTTGTCCGCGGGACCCTTGATGGTCTTGCCGCCAACGATGGGGCTGATCGCGATGACGCGGTCGCGCACCGAAGCTAGAGCTTCGCGCACGCCGCGCAATCCGAAAATCGGGCCCAGCGATACGAAGGGATTCGACGGCGCGAGGATAATCACGTCCGAGTCGCGAATCGCCTCGAGGACCGCCGGCAGGGGACGCGCGTCCTCGATGCCGCGCAGCTCGATTTTCTCGACGAATCCGCGCGCGCGACCTTTTACGAAATATTCCTGGAATGGCATCGACGCTTTTCCACGCAGCTTCACGAAGGTGCGGACGCGATCATCGCTCATCGGCAGAATGCGCGATTTGACCCCGAACCGTTTCGCGATATTGGCGGTGATGTCGCTCAGCTTTTTGCCCGCGCGCAATTGATTGGTGCGATAAAGATGCGTCGCGAGGTCGCGATCGCCGAGCCCGAACCACGGCTTGCCGTAGAATCGTGTGAGCGCCTCGAGTACGCGGAAGCTTTCGTCGCGCAGTCCCCAGCCCTGACCCGGATGCACCTCGCCTGCGAGCGTGTACATGATCGTATCCACATCGGGCGAGACATGGAGGCCGAAAAAGGTCTCATCGTCGCCGGTGTTGACGACGACGGTGAGACGCTCAGGCGGAATTACTTTGACCAGGCCGCGGATGAACTTAGCGGCCCCCACCCCCCCCGCCGGCACCAACACTTGCTTCAACCTGGGAGGGGACGATTGGCCTCGCGCCATTGGGAGCCTTTCTTCCGTATAACTTTTTGTAGAGCGTGGAACGTTCGACGGCGACGCGGCCCATCGCGCGCGCCTTCTCTTCGATGAGATCGACCGGGACGAATTCACCGGAATCGCCGCCGGCCTCGCGGGTGATGCTTTCTTCCATCAGCGTGCCGGAAAAGTCGTTGCAGCCGGCTTTCAGCGTCAGCGCGGCGACCTCGACGCCCAGCTTCACCCATGAAGTCTGGAGGTTGTTGATCTGTCCGCGCAGAAACAGGCGCGCGAACGCATACATCTGGAAATCCAGCACGCCCAGCTCCGGCGGCTTCACCAGGCCCTTGCGGTAGAGCACGGTGTTTTCCGCGATGAAGCGCAGCGGCACGAACTCGGTGAATCCGTGGGTGTTCTTCTGAATGCTGCGGAGCAGGTTGAGATGATTGACGACGTGACGCGAATTCTCGAGGTGCCCGTACATGATGGTCGAGGTGGTCGGCACGCCGAGCGAATGCGCCGTCGTGATGATCTCCACCCACGCGGCGACATCAACCTTTTTGTGGCTGAGGATCTCGCGAATGCTGTCGTCGAGAATTTCCGCCGCGGTGCCGGGAATCGAGCCGAGGCCTGCGTCGCGCAGCATGCCGATGTACTCGGGATAGTCCATTCGCACCCGCTTCGCGCCAAACAGAATCTCCATCGGCGAGAAAGCGTGTACGTGAATCTCGGGATATTTGGTTTTGATCGCGGTCAGCACGTCGCGATATTTGAAATCGGGCATCTCGGGATTGATGCCGCCCTGCATGCACACTTCCGTCGCGCCGCGCGCGATCGCCTCGCCGACCTTGTTGAGCACGACCTCATCGGGATGATCGTACGCATCGGATTCCCAGCGCTGGCGCTTGAAGCCGCAGAACTGGCATCCGACGAAGCAGATGTTGGTGAAGTTGATGTTGCGATTGACGACGTAGGTGACTTCGTCGCCGACATCCTCGGCGCGCGCGAGATCTGCACATTTCACGACCGCGCGAAGATCGTCGCCGGTCGCGGTGAAAAGCGTGTGGCCTTCTTCGGGAGTGAGTTCCTCGCGCGCGAGGCTGCGCTTGAGCGCGGCGCGCACCTCGGGCGAGGTTTTGTCGAGCAACGCGGAAAGCGCCGTCGCCTCGATGTCATCAACCCAGTTTCGCCATACTTCGACGTTCACAGGTTAGCCTCCGGAAACCCGAGCCTGCATCGCACGCACACGCGGCGCGATGGCCGGATCGAGCCATTCGTCTGAAATATATTCCGGATAGATTGCGAGCCTCTCGCGCAGGCGAAAGCCCGATCTATCACAGCGTTCCGCCAGCCGTTCGAGATGCGGCCATGGCGACTCCGGGTTCACATAGTCCTTGCTGAGCGGTGAAATCCCGCCCCAATCATTTATTCCCGCATGCAGGAAAAGTTCAATCTGATTCGGCGACAGGTTGGGCGGCGCCTGCACGTTCATCTTCGCGCCCAGAAGCAAACGCGCGGTCGCGAGCGTCCGCGCCATGTCGATTTCGTCGGGCTCGGGCGCATTCGCCATCGGGATTTCCGGCTTGGCGCGGAAGTTCTGGATGATGACTTCCTGGATGTGGCCGTGGCGCTCATGAATATCGCGAATCGCGAGGAGGCTCTGCGCGCGCTCGACGATGTTCTCACCGATTCCGATCAGAATCCCGCTGGTGAAGGGAATCTTCAGCCCGCCCGCTTCCTCGGTCATCTTGATGCGCAGGCGCGGCTCCTTGTCGGGCGCCCATTGATGCACGCCGCCGCTCGCGCGCAGCCGCGGCGAGATATTTTCGAGCATCAAACCCATGCTGGCGTTGAGTGGGCGCAACATCGCCATCTCGTCGCGCGTCATCAGGCCGGCGTTGGTATGCGGCAGGAGGCCTTCATCGATCGCGAGCTCGCAGGCGCGGCCGACATACTCGATGGTGCTGCGGACGCCGAGCTGACTAAGCGTCTCGCGATATTCCTTGAACGCGACCTCGGGCTTGTCGCCGAGGCACATCAGCGCTTCCTTGCATCCGAGCTCCGCGCCGCGCTTCGACCATGCGCTGATTTCGTCGGGCATCATGGTCCATGCGCCGGGATCGCCGGGATCCTTGCGAAACGTGCAATAGGTGCATCGATCGCGACAGAGATTCGTGACGGGCAGGAACACCTTGCGCGAGTAGGTCACGTCGCGGCCCTTGCCGCAATCGCGCAACTGCGCGGCCGCATCGAGGAGGTCGCCGAGGTCGCCCTCGGGGCACTCGATGAGCGCGATAGTGTCCGCTTCCGTCAGTCGTGCGCCCGCTAGTGCACGGTCGAGAATATCGCGAATCGGCGAGCGCGCGACGGAAGCGGATGCGATGGTGGTTCCGCTACCCATTCTGATCGGGTTATAGGCTACGGATATATGGGTGCGCAAGCCAGTTGCAAAAGAAAACTGCATCCAGACAAAACCCCAGGGGCACGGATAAACAGAGAAGAAGATATGCGAGCTTCAGAAGACCCTTCTCGAAGATATAGTGACAGGCCCGCCACGGGCCGCATCCGTTTGCCTTACTCCGTGCCTCTGTGTCTCTGTGGTTTTGTCTTATGACGAAAGCTCAATTGGCACATACCTATTCGATTGTCGCGCGCGACCCCGATACCGGCGAACTGGGAGCCGCGGTCCAGTCGCATTGGTTCGCGGTCGGCGCGGTGGTCATCCATGCCGAGGCCGAGGTTGGCGCGGTCGCGACCCAGGCCTTCGTCGATCGCGGCTATGGGCCGCTCGGCCTCGACCTGATGCGTGCGGGCCATTCCGCGCCGGAGGCGCTCGCGGGTCTGCTGGCCGCCGATGAACTCCGTGAGATTCGCCAGGTCGCGATGGTTGATGCACAGGGCCGGGCGGCCGCGCATACCGGCGCGCGTACGCTGGCGGAAGCCGGACATATCATCGGCGCGCAATTCACCGTCGAAGCCAACATGATGCTCAATGCGACGGTGCCCGAGACGATGGCGCGCGCCTTTCAGGCGACCAGCGGCGACCTCGCGCATCGGATGTTAGCGGCCCTCGATGCTGCGGAGGCCGAGGGCGGCGACGTTCGCGGGCGGCAATCGGCGGCGTTGCTTATGGTGCGTGGCAAATCCTCGCGCCGTCCGTGGTTCGATAAGCTCTTCGATGTCCGCGTCGATGATCATCCCGAGCCGCTTCCCGAGTTGCGCCGGCTGGTCGATGTCCAGCGCGCATACGCGGCGAAAGATGTGGCCGACGCCGCATTCGCGCGCGGCGACCTCGCGACTGGCAATCGCGAGTATGAACGCGCGCAAGCGCTATCACCACTCAACCCCGAATTTTCCTTCTGGCATGGGTTCTCCTTGCTGAGGGCCGGGCGCATTGATGACGCGATCGCAATTCTGCGCCCGGTTTTCGCGCGCGATCGCAACTGGGCAACGCTGGCGCTACGAATGATCGGGTCGCAATTCGTCCCGGGTGACGGGCAGCTCGCGCGCGAAGTGATTGCCAAGGCGCAACGCTAAGGTTTCCTGGTGAGCCTCTCCCGATGAAGGCCAAAATTGCGCCGGCACGCATCCGGTTGGAAGCTTCGACGATTTGCCAACTCAGGTGCCCAAGTTGCCCAACCACAACTGGTGAAGTAGCCAAACATCTCAAGTCCGGATTTCTGAAGTTCAACGACTTCAAAAAGCTGGTGGATGCCAACTCGCAGATTAGAGAGATCGAGCTATCGAATTGGGGAGAGGCGCTGCTCAATTCACAGCTGCCTCGGATGTTGCAGTACGCTCATGAGAGGGGCGTTCGCATGAGTCTCGGCAACGGCGCCAACCTGAACACGGTTAAGCCTGAGGTTTTGGAGAGCCTGGTAAAGTATCAGCTTCGCCGCATCACCTGTTCGATCGATGGCGCATCATCCGCCACTTACGCTGTGTATCGGGTGCGCGGCGACTTCGATCGTGTCATCGGCAACATCGAGCGCATCAACGAATTGAAACAGACGTACAATTCGCCATACCCGGAGCTCACGTACCAATTCATTGCGTTCGGACATAATCCGCAGGAGATTCCGCGAGCCAAAGCGCTGGCCGCGCGGCTCAATATGACCTTCGCTTTGAAGCTCAACTGGGACGATCTCTATGATCAGCCGTTCTCACCAGTGAGAGATAGTGAGCTGGTTGCCGCGGAGTCGGGTTTGGGGGTGTCCAATCGCGCAGAGTACAGGCGGAAATTCGGCCAAACCTACCTGCAGAAGGCGACCTGCGCCCAGATGTGGGATTCGCCGCAAATCAATTTCGACGGCCGCGTCATCGGATGTTGCGTCAACTATTGGGACGACTACGGTAACGCATTCAGCGAGGGCCTGGACAAAATCCTAAATGGCGAACGCATGCGATACACCCGCTTGATGCTGCTGGGAGAGGCGCGAGAGCGCGCGGACATTCCGTGTACGACCTGCAAGCACTACCGAGCGATGAAGCAAGCCGCCGACTGGATCAAGCCGGAAGATATTGGCCAGACCTCATCGCGGGTCAATCCAGTGATTCGATCCCTCAGGCGCCTAACGGCCCTGTTGCGGCGGCGCATCGGGTCGCAAACCGGCGCGTAACCTTTTCTGGTCCCGGCGGTTTATATAGTTAGAGGCGAAGGTGGCTGGGAAACCCGCATTGAAGGCGCGTCCTAAAGTCGCTCCCGAGCGCAGCTTGATCGAGGCCGCACAGCGTGACCCCGCGTGCTTCGCCCAGCTTTACGAAGACAATTTCGAACGCGTCTATGCTTTCATCGCGCGACGGGTTCGCGATCGCGACCAGGCGCAGGACCTCACCGCCGATGTTTTCCATAGCGCACTCAAGAATCTCTCACGCTTCGAATGGCGAGGGGCGCCCTTTGCGGCCTGGCTGTTTCGAATCGCGGCCAACGCGATTGCCGACCGAGGCAAGCGGGCCGCTCAGCTGGAGGCGATCAAGCTGCGCGAAGTAAATGATCCGGACCCCAAGAGCGACTCGGATCTCGCGGAAGATCTTGCCGAAGTTGAGCATCGCGCGCGGCTGTTCAAGCTGGTGGAAAAACTTCCCGGCGATCAGCGCCGGGTGATCACGATGCGCTTCGCACATCAGAAAACCATCGCCGAGATTGCCGAGGACCTCGGGCGTAGCGAGGGCGCTATCAAGCAGCTTCAGTTTCGCGGTCTGCAAAATCTGCGCACGATGGTGGGTGAGCGATGAAACGCGCGAGCAAAAAACCAATCGCCAAAACCCTTCCGCTCGCGCAGCAGCTCGACAAGGCGGTCGACAAGATCATGACCGATCGCGATAGCCAGCCGCCGCGGGTCAATTCTCGCATCGCCGCGATCCTGCGCATTGCTTCCGATTTGCGCGATCTGCCCAACGAGGATTTCAGGACGCAGCTCAAGAAGGACCTGGTCTCGCGCGCGACGCCGCTGGGGTCAGTGCCGAAGCGGGTCAGCTACATTCCCAGCGGTTTCCATACTGCGAATGCGTGCCTGGTAGTGCGCGACGCGCCACGCGCGATCGAATTCTACAAGGAGGCTTTCGGCGCCACTGAGCTGATGCGCCTCGATGACCCCAGCGGAAACATCATTCACGCGCAGATCAAGATTGGCGATTCGCCCATCGATATCGCGCCCGAGCAGGGCAAATACAATCGCAGTCCGCAGTCGCTGGGCGGCTCGACCGTTCCGATTGGGCTGTATGTCGAAGATGTCGATGCGTTCGCGGAGCGGGCGATCGCGGCCGGCGCGAAAGTTATCTTCCCCATTGACGACTGGTTCTACGGCGACCGCAGCGGCAGGCTGGAGGATCCCTTCGGGCATATGTGGATCGTTTCCACGCACAAGGAGGATGTCACCGCCGCCGAAACGACCCGCCGCGCCGAGGAGTGGATGAAAGCGATACCGAGTGCTCCTGAGGAGAAGCCCGTCGTGGAAGTTGCGGGCGCGCCCGAGGGTTACCACAGCATCACGCCCTATCTGGTGGTGAATGGCGCATCGAGGCTGATTGAGTTTCTCACCAACGCGTTCGGCGCCGCGGAGATTTTCCGGGTGCCTCGTGGCGATGAGATCGCGCACGCGCAACTGAAAATCGAAGATTCGATGATCGAAGTGGCCGACGCGATCGATAAGTACGAGCCGAATCCCACCGCGATCTGGTTGCACGTCAAAGACTCGGATGCCACCTATGCGCGTGCGCTCAAGGCCGGCGCAATCTCGATTCACGAGCCGACCGACCAGGACTATGGCGATCGAGAGGCGAGCGTGAAGGATCCCTTCGGTAATTATTGGTACATCGGCACGCATCGCGCCGATGCCGAGCCGTTGCCCGAGGGCCTGCACAGCATCACGCCGTACCTGCATCCCAAGGGTGCGCCGAATGTGATCGATTTCCTCAAGCGCGCATTCGGTGCCGAAGAGATCGAACGTCATCAGGATCCCGAGGGCACGGTTCATCACGCGAAGATTCGAATCGGTGATTCGATCATCGCGATGGGTGAGGCGCACGGGCCCTATCAGCCGATGCCGCCCGCGCTTCATCTATATACTTCCGACACCGACGCGGCTTATAAACGCGCGCTCGAGGCGGGCGCGATCTCAATCGATGAGCCGGTCGATGCTGGTTATGGCGATCGCTATGCGGGCGTGCAGGATCCGTTCGGCAACGTATGGTACCTCGCCACTCATCTGCGCGATTTCACGATTCCGCCCGTACCTGAAATCGAACCACGCCAGCGTCCGGGCTCGATCATGCCGTTCATGTTTAACGACGATCCGCAGGCGGCCTTCGAGTTGTACCGGAAGATTTTCGGCGCACGAGAGGTCCATCGCGTGACGCAGCCGAACGGAAAGCCCAGCCACATTCAGATGGCCATCGGCGACACCCATGTGATGCTGGACGACGCGACCGCACCGCATGCGGCGGAGTATCGGGCGAAGGGTTTCGCCGGTACGCCGCGCGATTTCGGCGGCACGCCGCTGCATCTCTACATTTACGTTGCCGATGCGGACGCCGCGTTCAAACGCGCCATCGATTCAGGTGCGAAGGTGATCGATCCGATGGACGACAAGCATTGGGGCGATCGATGCGGAGGAGTGCAGGATCCGTTCGGCCACATCTGGTACATCGCAACGCCGCTCAAGGGCGCGTCGCACTGACGACGCGGAGGACGACCATGGCCCTCAAAGCGGTTCCCGAAGGATGGCACACTGTAACGCCGCGCTTGTTCGCCCCCAACGCGGCCAAGCTGGTGGACTTTCTAAAGCACGCGTTCGGCGCGAACGGCAGTTTTCGAGACGATGGGCCGTCGGAAATCCACCTCGGTGATTCGATTGTGATGGTCAGCGAGGCGGGCGTGCGCGAGGCGATGCCGACCTTCCTCTATCTATATCTCGAGGACACCGATGGCGCATACCGGCGCGCGCTCGAGGCGGGTGCGACCATGATCGAGGAGCCGTCCGATATGTTCTATGGCGACCGTCGCGCGACCGTCAGAGATCCATTCGGCAACGTCTGGCAGATCGCCACCAAAAAAGAAGAGCTTTCGCTGGAAGAAATTCGTAAACGCGCCGCGGCGATGCCGCCGCGATAACCATTCAGAAGGAGCTGATTATGCCTGCAAAAGTTAGATTCATTCCCGATGGGGTATCCGCGGTGACACCATATCTGATTGTGGGCAACGCGGTGGCAATGATCGAGTTCTACAAGAAGGTGTTCGGGGCGACCGAAACGATGCGCTTCAAGCAGCCCGACGGCCGCATCGGCCACGCGGAGCTCAAAATCAACGACGCCACCGTCATGCTGGCCGACGAGTTCCCCGAGATGGAACTGCGGTCGCCCAAATCGCTCGGCGTGAAGCGTTCTCCGGTGACGATCCATCTTTATGTCGAGAATGTCGACGAGGTGTACAAAACGGCGATTGGCGCCGGAGCAGTCTCCTTGCGCGAGCCGGCTGATCAATTCTACGGCGACCGCATCGCGCAGATTCAGGATGCCTCGGGGCATAGCTGGAGTATTTCGACGCGCATCGAAGAAGTCTCGCCCGAGGAAATGCAGAAACGTTCCAATGCGATGGCGAACCCGAGCTGAGGATCAACTTATGAGCAGCGCGAAATATATCCAGGAAGGCTACACGGCCATCACACCGTATCTCTACGCGAAGATCGATCTGGTTGACTTCTTGAAGGACGCGTTCGGCGCCGAGATCATGCATGCGCCGGGAGTGGACGACGCGGGTAACTTCCATGGCGAGGTCAAAATCGGCGATGCGCACGTTCTCCTGGGCAGCGGATATTTCAGCGATCCCTCGATGGCGGCTGCCATCTTTCTTTACGTGCCCGATGTCGATGCGACCTACCAACGGGCACTTGGCCTCGGCGCCAAGGCGGTCCGCGAACCCAGAAATGAATCGTGGGGCGATCGGGTCGGCGGAGTCAAAGACACCTCGGGCAATACCTGGTGGATTGCGACGCATAAGGGAACGAAGTGAGGCCGGCATGGAAACACAAAATGTGCAAATGGCGGCCGAGCCTCCGGGGCTCGCGCTCTACCGGATTGGTATCGGCCATTACCTCTCGCGCGCGCTTGCGCTCGCAGCAAAGTTGGGCGTCGCGGATTTTATGAAGGATGGACCGCGGCACTATGAGGATCTCGCGAAAGAGACGCATACCCACGGACCGTCGCTCAATCGGGTGCTGCGATTGCTGGCGAGCGTCGGCGTGTTCGAGGAGCGCGAAGCCGGCAAGTTCGCCCTTACGCCGTTGGGCGAATTGCTGCGCACCGGCGTGCCCGGCTCGATGCGATCCTCGGTGCTGCTGTTCGCCGGGGTCGGCATTCAAGATGCCTGGAAGGAACTCGATTATTGCGTGCAGACGGGAGAGCCCGCTTTTCGGCGGAATTCGCCCGATGGTGATGCGTTCTCTCAGATCGCGCGGAATCCCGAGATGGCGAAAGTCTTCGATGAGGCGATGGCAACCTTTGCGCCGATGACGGCCGCCGCGATCGCCGCTTCGTACGATTTCTCGCCATTCGGTAAGCTGGTCGACATCGGCGGAGGCAACGGCGCGTTGCTGATTGGCATCCTGAAGGCGAATCCGCATCTGAAGGGGATCATTTTCGACCTGCCGCATGCGGCCGAAAAAGCCGGGGCCAAAATCGCCGCATCGGGACTGCAGTCCCGATGCGAGGCCATTGGCGGCGACTTCTTCAAGGAAGTTCCATCCGGTGCAGACGCATACATCATCAAGCATGTCATCCACGACTGGAACGACGATCGCGCAGCGGCGATTTTGCGCAACGTTCATCGCGCGATCCCACCGCATGGCAAACTGCTTCTTGCTGAGGGCGTTTATCCTTCGCGCATCGATCAGTCAGACAGCGGACGCGGCGCGGCTGCCAATGATGTCAACATGTTGGTATGTACCGGCGGGAGACAGCGCTCCGAATCAGAGTTCCGATCGCTTTACTCGGCGTCCGGGTTCAAGCTGACGCGAACAGTCTCGACTCCCGCGCGACTGAGCTTGATCGAAGGCGAGCGGATTTAAGGATTTCCCATGGCGCATCCACGTATGTACGACGATTCGAATCCCGCGATGAAGCGCCTGCGCGAGATCTGCCTCGCGCTGCCCGAAGCGTTCGAGAAAGAGGCGTGGGGCGAATGCACCTTTCGCGTCACCGGCGGCAGCATGTTCGCGATGAGCGACAGCAATCATCATGGCAGCGGTCATTTTGGTGTATGGGTGAAAGCGCCGGCGATGGTGCAGGAGATCCTCGTCAACTCGGACGCCAGGCGTTTTTTCATTCCGCCCTACATGGGCCCCAAGGGATGGGTCGGGGTGCGTCTCGACTACAAAGTTGATTGGGATGAGGTCGCGGCAATCTTGAAAGACGGATACCTGATGTCCGCGCCGAAGCGGCTTGCCAGTCGTACAGCCATGACTTCTAAAATGACGCCGACCGTGACAGCGAAAGCGGCTCGATCAAAGAGGAAGTCAGGCGTGGGGCGCAATGAATCTCGCTAAGCCGACCGACGCCACCGCATCGAAGCCGCGCGTCGCCGCGCTGACATTCATCTTCATCACCGTGGTGCTCGATATGCTCGCGCTCGGCATGATCGTGCCGGTGCTGCCGCAGCTGGTCGAGGAATTCGTGCATGGCAACACCGCGCGCGCGGCCGAATATGTCGGCCTCTTCGCGGCGGTGTGGGCGGCGATGCAGTTTCTGTTTTCGCCGGTGCTGGGAGCGCTTTCCGATCGTTTCGGACGCCGCCCGGTAATCCTTCTGTCGAATTTCGGACTCGGCCTCGATTACATCGTCATGGCACTCGCGCCGACCGTATGGTGGCTATTCGTGGGCCGGATCATCTCCGGGATCACCGCGGCCAGCTTCTCGACCGCAAGCGCCTATATCGCCGATGTCGCACCGCCCGAAAAACGCGCCGGCGGCTACGGGATGATCAGCGCGGCCTTCGGACTCGGCTTCGTGCTCGGCCCCGCGTTAGGCGGCGTGCTGGGCAACATCGATCCAAGATTGCCGTTCTGGGTCGCGGCGGGGCTCAGCCTGCTCAATGCGATGTACGGGTTGTTCGTACTGCCGGAGTCGCTTGCGCGCGATCGGCGCGAGGCTTTCAGTTGGCGGCGCGCTAATCCGCTCGGATCGATCAAGCTGCTGCGTTCGCATGCCGAGCTGTTCGGGCTCTCGGCGGTGAATTTTCTCACCAGCATCGCGCATGAGGCGCTGCCGACCACGTTCGTGCTGTACGCGATGTATCGCTATGGCTGGAACGCGCGCATGGTGGGTCTCGCGATCGCCACGGTCGGAGTGTGCTCGGCGCTGGTCGGTGGTGGCATGGTGCAGCCGCTGGTGGCGAGGTTCGGCGATCGTCGGGTGATGCTCGGCGGCATGTGGTTCAACCTCGCGGCGTTCCTGATTTATGGGCTTGCACCGACCGGGTTGCTGTTCTGGAGCGGCATTCCGGTCGGCGGCCTGGGCGGATTGTCGAATCCTCCGATGCAAAGTCTGATGACGCGGCGAGTGAAGGAAACCGAACAGGGGCAGTTGCAGGGCGCGCTAAGTAGCATCCGGGGGATTGCATTCATGATCGGCCCGCTAATCTTCACTACCACGTTTGCGAGTTTCATCGGCCCGCGTCGCGACTGGCATCTCCCGGGTGCGCCGTATCTGTTGGCGGCGCTGATCGTGATGGCCTCGACGATCATCGCGTGGCGCGCGACTGCCTCCGGCCGTTCCGAGGAAGTAGTTCCGTCAGCTCAGGCTGCCGAAGCGGTTGACTAGCGACCTACACTGGCTGAAGGCGGCGCGAGTGGACTACTATCGAGGTCGTTCGCCTCACCTCAACAACAACCTCACACGAGGAAAGGATCAAGTGCCTCAATGCTCGAAGTAGGAAAACCGTTTCCAGGTTTCGCGCTGAAGAATCAGGACGGCAAAGAAATGAAGCTCGGCGACTTCGCCGGCAAATGGCTGGTGGTCTACGTCTATCCCAAGGATGACACGCCCGGATGCACCATTCAGGGGAAGTCATTCACCGCGACCAAATCGGATTTCGATGCGGCCGGGATCAAGGTGCTGGGCGTCAGCGCGGATGATGTCGATTCGCACAAGAACTTCTGCAACAAGTTCAGCTTCACCATCGATTTGCTCGCCGACCCGAAGGCGGAGCTGCTCGGCGCGGCCGGAGTCGGGCAGAGCGAGTTCAAGGGCAACAAATATTGGGACCGGACCAGCTTCGTCATCGATCCCAAGGGCACGCTGCGCAAAGTCTATGAGAAGGTAAATCCGCAGGGCCACGAAAAGGTCCTGCTCGACGACATCAAGCAGCTTCAGCACTAGGAAAAACAGGAGCCGGTCATTCGAGACCGGCTCCTGTTCGCTTTTTAACCGCTATCGTTGGCGCCTTTCGAACGAAGGTCCGGAGAAACCGCTCCCGAACTGGGTCATGCGAGCATTACCGGTCGCCATGCCGCCGTCGACGATCATCGCGGTACCCGTAATCCACTCGGAGTCGTCACTGGCGAGGAAGGTCGCCATCGCGGCGATGTCTTCGGGCTTGCCGGCGCGCGGAATCGGTTGCATACGTGCCATGTTCTTCAGCGCGGCTTCTTCGCCGCCCGGCATGCCGCGATAGGTTAACGGCGTTACGATGCCGCCGGGGCAGATGCAGTTCACGCGAATGCGATCGTGTCCGAGATCGATCGCGGCCGACTCTGTGATGCTGATGACCGCCGCTTTGGCCGCGCTGTATGCACATAAGCCGGCGACCCCGCGCAATCCGGCGACCGAGGAGGTCGAGATGATCGATCCTCCACCGACTTTGCGCATCGGCGCGACCGAATACTTGATCCCGAGGAAGACCGCGCGCGTGAGGATGTGGAAAGTTTTGTCCCAATCCTCGCTCTTGAGGTCTTCGATTCTGCCGGTGGCGCCGCCCAGGCCGGCGTTGTTGTAGGTGATATCGAGCCGGCCGTATTCCGTCACCGCGCGATTGATCAGGGCCTTGATGTCGTCCTCGCTGATGACATCGGTGCGCTGGAAAACCGCGCGCCCTTTGGCCGCCGCGATTTCCGATACCACTAGTTCGCCGCCCTGCGAGTTGAGGTCGGCGATCACCACCGCGGCGCCTTCTTGCGCAAACCGAATCGCGGTCGCGCGTCCCATTCCGCTGGCCGCGCCGGTTATAACTGCAACTTTTCCATCGAGCTTACCCATCAGAGGTCTCCTTCGTTAAGAGGGTCTGAGGCTTTGCATAGCAGGGAATCGCGCGATGTGGGTAACGGCAATTCCGATGCTATAATCGACGGCCCAGATGCCGAAGCTTACGCCAAATAACAGCCGCAGCGCGCAGATGATGACCCGCGCCGCCGGCAAAGGCTTCTTGACCGCCGAGGATGAAACCTCAGCGCAGTCCGGCGAGGCGCAAAATCCTACTGCACCGGGACCCTCGACGCCGGAAGGACCGCGCTTCAATTCGCTGGTGAACTATCCCGACGAGACCCTCGCCGGGGAAACTCAACCGGAGGTCTCGTCCGACGAGATCGATCGCAAGCTCGATATGATTCCGCCCGAGCCCGGCGTTTATCTTCTGAAGGACAAGGGCGGCAAGGTTCTCTACGTCGGCAAAGCGAAGTCGCTGCGCTCCCGTGTGCGGGCGTATTTTCGCGATGGCGGCGACGAGCGCTTTCAGGTCCGCTTCCTGATGCGCCGGGTGCGCGATTTCGACACCCTGGTGACGCGCAGTGAGAAGGAAGCGTTAATCCTCGAAAACAACCTCATCAAGCAGTACAAGCCGCGCTACAACATCCGCCTAAAGGACGATAAATCCTACTTAAGTGCCAAGGTCACCAATCATCTGTGGCCGCGCATCATGGTGACCCGCAAGATTATTAAGGATGGCGGCAAATACTTCGGCCCCTTCGGTTCCGCGGACGGCCTGCGCGAGACTATCGACGTCATCCGCAAGGTTTTCCCGCTGCGCACCTGCTCCGATGCGGTGTTCAAGAATCGTGCGCGGCCATGCCTCGAGTATCAGATCAAGCGATGCCTCGGGCCGTGCTGCCTCCCGGTCGATCGCGATGAGTATGGGGCGCATCTGCATGCCGCGACGATGCTTCTGGAAGGAAAAAACCTCGAGCTGCTGCGTGAGATGCGCGAGCAGATGAAGGCGCACGCCGACCGCCTCGAATTTGAAGATGCCGCGCGGATGCGCGATCGCGTTCGCGCGATCGAGAAGACCGTCGAACGCCAGACCGTGCTGCATCATTGGGGAATCGATCAGGACGTCTTCGGGCTTTATCGCGAGGGCGGGTTTATCGAGGCGATCGTGCTGATGGTGCGTGGGGGCAAGCTGACCAACACGCATAGCTGGGATTTCCAGGACCTCGAATTCGCCGACCAGGATGTCTTCGCCGACCTTCTCACCCAGTATTACTCGGGTGCGCGCAACATCCCCGATGAGGTCATCCTGCCGGTCGCGCTCGAAGACGCGGACGTGCGTGCTGAGTTGCTAACCGAAAAGCGCGACAAGAAAGTTGAGTTCCTGGTGCCGCAGCGCGGTGACAAGCTGCGCCTGCTCGAAATGGCGATGGAGAACGCGCGCCAGAGTTTTGCCTCGCGTCGCGACAATGAGGTCACGCGCGAGAAAATGCTCGACGACCTCCGCACCAAGCTTCATCTCAAGAACACCCCCAAGCGGATGGAGTGCTACGACATTTCGAATCTGCAGGGCACCATGGTGGTCGGCTCGCAGGTCACTTTCGATGAGGGTGAGCCGCGCAAGGATCTTTATCGGCGCTACCGCATCCGCAGCTTCGAGGGCCAGGACGACTTCGCGAGCATGTATGAAGTCCTCAATCGGCGGCTCACGCGCGCCGTCGCCGAGAATGAGTTCCCCGACCTATGGGTTATCGATGGTGGTAAGGGTCAGCTCAATGTCGCGGTCGAGGTGCTCAAGGAATCCAATCTGCTCGATCAGATCGATGTGGTCTCGCTCGCCAAGCAGCACGTCCTCAACGACGGCCTCGAGCAGGTGGTGGTGAAGTCCGAAGAGCGCGTATTCATTCCGAATCGCAAGGACCCCATCGTGCTGCCGAAAAACTCCACCGCGCTGTTTCTGCTGGTGCGCATCCGCGACGAGGCCCATCGTTTCGCGATCACTTACAACCGCGAGCTGCGCAAACGCGCGCGGCTGCGCTCGGCCATCGACGATATCGAGGGCATTGGCCCGGTGAAGCGGCGCGCGCTCCTGCGCCACTTCGGAAGTCTGCGACGTATTCGGGAGGCCACCGTCGAGGACATCGCGCAAGTGAAGGGGATGAATCGCGACCTCGCTGCGAAGATTCGCGCCCACCTCGATGAGATGGCGGCCCTCCTCGATCGCGAGGAAGCCACCGAGGCGACCGAGGTTCCGGCCAATCCGCCCGAGCCTCAGCTGCCGATCGCCAAAGCAATACCCAACCGGCCGAATAACCAAGCCGACCCGGAGTAGTAGCGTCCGCGCCGCTTGACGGACGACGGTGCCCGCTGTATTTAACGTATAAGTTAAATAACCAGTCGGTTTAATAGGAGATAAAAATCGTGGAACCTCATCGAATCGTATCGCGTGACGCATGGCTCGCGGCCCGAACTAACCTCCTCGCCAAAGAGAAGGAGTTCACTCGCCAAGGCGATCAATTGAACGAGGAACGACGCGCCCTGCCGTGGGTGAGAATCGAGAAGGACTACGTCTTCGATGCGCCCTCGGGAAGGGTGACGCTCTCCGAGCTCTTCAACGGCCGCAGCCAGCTCTTCATCAAGCATTTCATGATGGGACCGGGCGCGACCCATCAATGCGTCGGATGCTCACTGGAGGTGGATCACGTCGAGGGCATCCTGGAGCATCTGGAAAACCATGACGTTTCCTACGTGGCCGTGGCGCGCGCGCCGATTGAGGAAATCGAGGTGGTGCGCACGCGAATGGGTTGGCATTTCCCGTGGGTTTCGTCTTACCACAGCGATTTTAACTACGATTTCAACGTGTCCTTCACTCCGGCGCAGCTCGCCGCGGGGAACGCCTACTACGATTTTCAGCAAAGCAATCCCGGAGTGGAAGACCTTTCAGGTGACAGTGTCTTCTTTAAGGACGACGCGGGGCAGATTTTTCATACCTATTCGGTCTTTGGCCGCGGTGGTGAGGCCTTTCTCGGAATTTATCGGATCTTTGATGTGATGCCGAAGGGACGCAACGAGAACGGTCCCTATCATTCGCTGACCGACTGGGCGCGTCCGAAGAACCAGTACGGTAAGGGTGGCATGGTCGAGGGCAACGGACGATTTCACGCAACCGCCTGCGCCTGCAGCGCCCATAAATGAGGTGACCTGACGAGGGTGGGTAATCTCGTCAGGCTCGCGCGGCGATGCTAACCTCGCTCGGCGATGGAAGCTGAACTCGTGCCGGCAGCGGCGCGCGATTTGCCCGGTGCGTCGCAGCGCGGTCTCGCGATCGCGGGGATGGCCGGGAACATTCTCGAGTGGTACGACTTCTCGATTTACGGGTTTTTTGCCTACGCCATCGGCGAGAATTTCTTTCCCTCCGCCCACGCGTCGTCCGAACTCATCGATGCGTTCGGGGTGTTCGCCGCCGGCTTCCTGATGCGGCCGGTCGGTGCGGTGCTGTTCGGCCACATCGGCGATCGCTATGGACGTGGCAACGCACTCACACTCTCAGTGGTAGCGATGGCGGTTCCGACGTTTCTCATCGGATTGCTGCCCACCTTCAAACAAATCGGCGTCACCGCCTCGGTGCTGATGGTTGCGCTGCGGCTCATCCAGGGACTCTCGGTCGGCGGTGAATATACAACGTCCGTCATCTTCATGGTCGAAGGATGCCCGAGTTCACGCCGCGGCCTGATGGGCGCGTTCGGAACCTCGGGCGCGTTCGCCGGAGTGATGCTGGGATCGGCAGTCGGCGCGTTGGTGGCTTGGATGATGCCGAGCGCGGCGTTGCATGCGTGGGGATGGCGGATTCCGTTTCTCGCCGGCGTCACTATCGGAATCGCAGGTTATTTTTTGCGACGTGAGCTTCAGCATGGCAGCGAGGTTCCGCGTGCCGAGCCACCCCCGATGCTGAATCTACTTCGTGCCTATTGGCGACGTATCCTTCAGGTGTCGGGATTCAAAGTCCTCGATGCGGTCGGCTTCTACCTGATGTTCGTTTACACCGCGACCTACCTGACCGAGATCGTCGGCATCGCGAAGAGCCGCGCCCTCGCGATAAATACCCTCGGGATGGCGGCCGCGATGGTGATGCTTCCGCTGTCGGGTGCGCTATCCGATCGCGTGGGCCGCAAACCGCTATTGTTGCTGTCGGCGGGCGCGATCATCATTTTTGCGATGCCGCTGTTCAATCTGCTGTGGCATCCGATGCGGAGCGCGCCGATGATCGGGCAAATCTCGATTGCGCTGCTTATGGGCCCCTTTTTCGGGGCTTCGCCGGCGGCCGCGGCGGAAGCCTTTCCCTCCAGCGTGCGATGCACCTGTGTTGGTATTGCGCATAACCTGACGATGGCGCTGCTCGGTGGCACCGCGCCGCTGGTAGCCACTTATCTCATCGACCGGACCGATAACGAGATGATCCCGCCGATGTACCTGATGGCGGCGGCTCTCGTCTCGATGATCTTCACGCTGACACTTAAAGAAACGGCGAAGAAACCGCTTTTGGAGTGACGCTTCGAGCCTGTTGCGATCGTGCAAATGGCCGGTCGCCTCGCTATAACGACGGGCGGGAGGGAAGCGTGAAATGGCGATAACCAAAGTTATCCTTCGCAGTCTTTTTGGGCTAATTTTCTTGGTGTTTGGGCTGAACATTTTTCTGCACTTCATGCCTAATCCAGCGGAGCCGCCGGCCGCGGCGGACTTTCTTGGCGCGCTGTTTAAGTCCGGTTATCTGTTTCCACTCCTGGGCGTCACCCAGGCTGTCTCGGGAGCGCTCTTACTGGCGGGCATAGCAGTTCCGTTCGCGCTGGTCTTGCTGGCGCCGGTCATCGTTAACATTTTTATGTTTCACACTTTCCTCGCGCCGGCGGGCCTGCCGGTCGCGCTGGTGGTGGTAGTGCTCGAAGTCATCCTGGCGTGGATGTATCGCGAGGCGTTCGCTCCGCTGTTTTCCGCGCGTCGTTCAGCGGCGTGAACTAGGGCTGGCTCGGCAGTTCCTCGATAAGGCGGACCATAATCCTCACCGCAGCGTCGATGTCGAGGCCCGGCGCGGCTTCGCCTGAAGCTGTCACCGTATTGGAAGGTTGGGTTTGCACGACCGCATCGAGGACGATCGCGGCTCCCATGATGAGAAGAATCTCGCGTAGCGAAGCTCGTCCGTACTCGCCGCGAGCCGAGAGATGCAGCAGGACGACCGGCTTGCGATAGAGCTCACCACTTCCCACCAGCCAATCGAGCGCGTTTTTCAGCACTCCCGGTATGCCATGCGCATATTCGGGAGTGGAGATCACCACTGCATCGGCGTCGGCAACCATCGCGCGAAATGAAGTGACGCTGTCCGGCGCGGCCTCATCGAGGTCGGGGTTGAAGGGCGGCAGGCTGCCAAGCGCGTTGAAAAGATGCATTTCCACCGGCGCGCAGACTGCTCGCTGGATGGTGTGCAGGAAGGCGGTGTTTGATGATGCAGCCCGGAGACTTCCTGAAATTGCGAGAAGATTCATTGTGCTTTCAGCCCACAATATTCGAACACGATTTCGATGACCAGGTGATGCTATTGCGGCGATCATAGTGGCTCCATCATTTCGACCCGATGTGGCTCTCGGCTGGGACTATTTCACCGGGCTATGAGGTCGGAGGATGGAGGTTCATCATCATGAAACCCTGGGAACTTTTTCTCGAACACTATCGCGCGTTCGGCGCGGCGCCGACGGTCGAGAGCTATGTCGCACTGTTTGAGCAGGGTGCCACGCTGCTTCATCCGGGAATGGCGGAACTAATCCGCATCGATCAAATTCCCGATTTTATTGCGCGCACGCTGACCCGAATGCCGGAATTTCGTTTTACCCCGATTCGCTGGAGCTTCGGCCATGACACGATTTTCGTGGAGGCGCGGAACACCGCCGTAGCCGCGGGTAAACCCATCGAATGGCCGAGCGTTTACTGCATTACCTTGCGCGGCGATCGCGTGCTGCGCGGGCGCGCCTACTACGATCGCGCCGAAGTACTTTCGCACTTCGAGCCCGTGCTCACTCGCGATACAAACGATGCACACGCGCGGCTGCTGGAGGGCGTGCGGCCCGGTGGCGCCTCGAGTTGTGCCCCTGACGTGGAGGAGGAGACCTACGAACGAGTCATCAAACCTTATGCCGAGAATTGGCGGCATCCGGATCCGAAGAGCTTCGAGGAGTTCTATCGGCATGATGCTCGAATGATCAATCCCGGCTTCGAACGGCCGCTCATCCGGGGCGAATTGGCGGAATACTACACCGGGCTGTTGGCGCAGGCGCCGAATCTGCGCTTGCAACTTGAGCAGTGGGCGGCGTCGCCGGGACTGCTGTTCTGCGAATGGCTCGCCACCGGCGACTTCAACGGACATCCGATGAAGCTGCGATTAGTGGATCGATACACGCTGGCCGATTTCCAGATCACGGAAGGCGTCGCCTACTTTGATGGACTGGCGCTGCGCGCCCTGATGGATCCGAATGTCGCGCGCTTCCGCGACATTTCAGTGTCGGTGTTGAGTGCGTCGATCTAAATCCGCGCCGGGCGTCTCGCGGGGATGGTGCGGCTTTGCGTATTTGTATGCACCTCCCCCGTTGATCGGGGGAGGTGGCCCGGCGCAAGTTCATGCGATGGCTGCGAAGCGTGAATTGTGACGGGTAGGAGAGGGACCTCAGCTCCGGATTCTGCTTCTGTTCTGTTCCGTCTCTTCTATCTGAGGACTCTAAATCCGTTGGCTTCTCGCAACGCCTCATCATTCCGGAATTGGCGGGCTGGGTGCCGCATCCGAGGCGGAGAGAGAGGCAGAATCCAGAGCTGAGGTCCCTCTCCGGCCCATCACGATTTTCGCATCGAAGCCATCGCGAAAATCGCGCCGGTCCACCTCCCCCGAACCACGGGGGAGGAGCATACAGCAGAGAGGAGCATACAACGGAGGCGGCATCGCCGGTGACAAGCAGTCCGCCGCTGCTGTCATCAAGTCCATTCCTCCGATATACGAATCCAATCGCATTCGGAACCAAGGACGTAAGTGGCAATGGCTGCGGTTGCGACGCCTGTCTCCGGCCTCGTCATCCCTCAAGCCGCAGAACCGGTGAGGCGCGCGCGGGCGCCGCGGTTCGTCCGATGTCCTCCGATCTATGTCGTCGCTATCGCCGTCGCAGTCGGTGACGCGCTCGGCAATCTCGGATTCGATGCTCCCTCTGGATCGATTTCCGGATGAAAAGCTCCGAACCTGGCAACCTGACTGGTTTCAGCCACCGCTGTCATTCAATCGGGTGGAGGTTGGATGACTGACAGACTCGCATCAATCTTTTCGCAGTCTGCTGCCATTGGACAGACACCGGCTGCCTGCCCAGTGAATCTAAGTGCGTGGCAAAGTCTCGAGCCAGGCGGCCCGGTGGTACCGTCGAGTGAAAGATCACATTGGCAAACTAAGGGCGACTGGTAAGTGGATCCGGTTGCAGCGCCTCCCCAGTCTTTCGACGGATCGCCCATAACCAATAGCAGCCGCAGCATGGCATTGGGATTTCTCAAGGGATTGGAAGTATCTGTCTGATCGAAATACACATATCCACTGACCGAATAACTACGATACAGCGTGCTGCGAGCGGCCAAGGCCAAGAATTTCATTTTCTCATTGAGCTGGCCAACTTCCTCGCTTTCCTCAACGACATTGAGTCGTGCAAACTCGACAGCGGCGCCCAGGACGGCTCCGATGGCGCCTCCGATCGCGGCGTTGATCTGGACCGCATCCACTATACTAGTCCCCTTTGCATGGGCGCCGATTGCCCCAGTAACGGCGCCAAGGGCACCGGAATATGCCGCAAAGGTCCCCATTTGCTGCGCGAAGGGAGAGACTTGGGTAGTCCAATGGTGCAGACCGGCCATACGAGCCGCCTGTTCGGCAGGGGTTGCTAACAAAATTGGAGCACTCGACCCTCCGACTACGGCTACTTGGTTCGCGTCAAGGGTCCAGATTGTGTCGGAGTTATTCGTCATCTGGACCAAGATCGGCAAGATCTTTCCCTGAGGTGTCTTTTTCGACAACTTCAGATGAACGCCTTCGAGGTTGTGGTTGGCCGGCACCAAATCCGTTCGTGGCGGCGGTGGTGGTGGAAGCCAGCTTCTCACCCAGTCGTTTTCATCAGCGCATCCGGTACAAACGAAAGCCAAGAATAAAAGTGCATTGATGGGGGCTGGGATTCGTGCGTTCACAGGCGTCCACGTTGGTTAGTCCAGAAGAGCATCACTGGCGAATTGGGAATTTCTTCCTCCATGTTTCAAATGAGGGCCGTATTCTCGCCCAAGCTCCGGCAAAAGAAAAGGCGCGCAAAGTCTCGGGCGCAAAATTTCTCGACACACGGTCAAGCATCCCTCTGTGTCAGTGATCTTGCAGGCGAGCGGCGCAGACTGATTCGATCGACGCTCCCGTGTCCGATTCGCCTAACTCTGAGGACGAGCTAGGCCGAATCGCCGCTGACCGCAAGTCCCGCCGCTGCTGTCATCAAGTCCATTCCTCCGATATACGAATCCAATCGCATTCGGAACCAAGGACGTATGTGGCAATGGCTGCGGTTGCGGCGCCTGTCTCCGGCCTCGTCATCCCTCAAGCCGCAGAACCGGTCAGGCGCGCGCGGGCGCCGTGGTTCGTCCGATGTCCTCCGATCTATGTCGTCGCTATCGCCGTCGCAGTCGGTGACGCGCTCGGCAATCTCGGATTCGATGCTCCCCTCTGGATCGCGATCGGTCTGAGTGTCGGAGCGTTGGGTCTCTTTCTGGTCCGCGTTCCCGGTGTCGCGGTCGCGATGGCGGCAATTGCAATCGCAGTTGTGATGACCGAGCCGGTACACCAGCTGATGCAACCGGCCTTCGACGCGCTCAACATTCGCAAATTTTCCGAGGGCTCGATGCTGAGCGTCGAGGGTCATCTGGTTCGCGAAGCCGAGCGCTTTCCGGACAAGATGCGTCTGTACGTCGCCGTCGAGCGGGCGTGGGAGGAGGGTGCCCGCGAGGGTTCGGCGCGCGGTGTCATTCGCCTCACAATGCTGCATCCGGACGCGTTTCGCCTCGGCGACCGGGTCAGCTTCCAGGGACGGATTCGGTTCCCGCGCAACTTCGGCGATCCGGGCGAGTTCGATTATGAAGGCTTCATGAGGCGCGAGGGCATCGATGCGACGATGCTGGCCGTGAAAGGAAACCGGCGCACCGAAATAGAAGTCCTCGCCCATCATCCGGTGTTTCCAGGCAGTGAGATCGAGGAAATTCGAACCCACATTGCCATCTTCATCGATCGGAATTTGAACGATCCGGCGGCCGCGGAAATGCGCGCACTGATCATCGGCGAACGCGGCGGCATCGACGAGAAGATGCACGAAACCTTCGGGCGGACTGGCCTGGCGCATCTGTTGGTGATTTCGGGGTTGCATCTGAGCATGGTCGGCGCGGCGGTGTTCGGCCTGGTACGCCTCATCATGTTGATGTTTCCGGCAGTCGCGCTGCGTGGGTGGGCTAACAAGTTCGCGGCGATTGCCGCCGCGATGGTTGTGATCACTTATGCCTCGATTGCCGGACATCATGTGTCGACTTCGCGCGCACTCATCATGGTGCTCGCGTACATGTTCGCGGTGGTGATCGATCGCGCGCGCGAGGGCGTGGCGAGCCTCGCGCTGGCGTGCATCATCATATGTGTGGCGATTCCAGGTTCGAGTGCCGATGTCGGTTTCGAGCTGTCATTCGCGTCGGTGCTGACGATCATCCTCGGCATGCGGCGCTACGCCGCGTGGCTGGAAGGGAGGCGCGCCGATCGGGTGGGAATTGCGACCTCGCAAGTCGAGCAGGCGTGGGAGTGGGCACTTGGCTATGTTGGGGTTTCGTTCTGGGCGATGCTCGGTGTCGCGCCGCTGACGGCGCTCTACTTCAATCAATTTTCGATCGTCGGGCTGGTCGCCAATGCGGTGGTAGTGCCGATCATGGGACTGGGCGGAACCGTGCTCGGCCTGGCCGCGGCGGCGATGAGCTTCGTATGGATGCCGGGAGCGGTCGCGATGTTGTGGGTCGCGGGGCGATTCATCATCGCCGGTAACCTTCTCGCAGCGTGGTTCGCGCAATGGCCGATGGCGTGGGTGCGGACCTTCACGCCGACGCCGATCGAGCTCGCGCTCGCGTATGCCGTGCTGTTGACATGGCTGACGTGGCCGCGGCGTCACGCCACCAATCCGAACTGGTGGCGCCGGCTGGGATGGCGCCATGCGATCCTCGCGGGGTTGGCGCTCGCAGTCATCGTCGATGCGAAATGGTGGTTCGACGAGCGCTACCACAACGGCGATTTGCGGGTGACGTTTCTTTCGGTGGGCGAGGGCGATGCCGCGGTGGTGCAATTCCCGGGCGCACGCGTGATGGTGATTGACGGCGGTCCGGCGTGGCGCGACTTCGACCTCGGCGAGCGCATCGTCGCACGATATTTGTGGGGACGGAAAATCATGCACGTCGATTGGCTCGCGCTTAGCCATCCCGACCTGGACCATTTCGGCGGGCTGGATTTCATCGCGCGGAATTTCTCTCCCGCGGAGTTCTGGGAGATTGCGGTCGAGAATCATGATGCCTCGTACGAGCAACTCCTGGCGACGTTGGACGAGCTGAAGGTGCCCATCCGGCAGGTCGACGCGACGTCGGCAGCGATGGATATCGAGGGCGTCCGCGTGGTGGCATTGAATCCTCGCGCGACCTCCTCAACGAGTCGCAACAACGCTTCAATGGTGCTTCGCATCAACTATAGTGAGACATCGCTTTTGTTCACCGGAGACCTCGAGGTGGCGGGCGAATCGGCGCTGCTGGGTTCATCAAAAAATCTTCAATCTACGATTCTCAAGGTCCCCCATCACGGAAGTCACAGCTCGTCTTCGTCAGCGTTCGTCGAGGCGTCGCGTCCGAAACTGGCCGTGATTTCGTTGGGATATCGCAACCGCTTCCGCTTTCCGGCGCCCGAAGTGCTCGATCGTTATCGTTCGGTAGGCGCCCTCATCATGCGAACCGACGAGAACGGCGCTATCGAGGCCGATATCGGCTCGACCGGCGTCGCAGTCCACAGCTGTTGCGAGACAACCCCTCGCCACTGGATTTTTTCCTTAAGAGGGCTCATGAATACCGGCAGATGGATAAACCAACCTGTGGGGAAGGAGAAAGAACTCTGATGAAACGTCTCTCGATGCTCGTTTGCTGCGCGGTGGTTCTCGCGCTTGGGACAGGCTTGGCGGCCGCGGCCGACACTTCCAACTCGGTCGAGGAAGCCTTCGTCGATGCGGTGGGTAGCTGCGGCGGGTCGAGCAAGGTCAGCTCGCTGCTCGCCACCACCAAGGATCCGGGTCTGATGCGGGCCTTGCGCTACGCAATAATAGTTGAGGGTGCCGATGACGCCGCCGCGCTGGCCGGCTCGGACAAGACCCACAGCGATTGCATCCGCAAGGAATTGCGCGCGCGTGGGGTAACCACCTCGCAGCTCGACGTTATCCCTGACTGCGTCGCCAACGATTGGCCCGATCCGCTGGACAATCTGGGCACCTGCGTCGTGCATCGCGCCAGACTCACCGGCGGTGGCGGAGCCGCGAAGTCGGAGATGTAAAACTTCGCTTCAATTCGCGACCCGAGGGGTGGCGCGCCCAACGCGTCATCCCTCAGGTTTTTCGGGCCGAACCGTTTCCGACGACAACTGCCATCCTGCCCGGAAAACTAGAAATGCATATCGAGATTGCCGTCGCCCATGGTCAGAAACCATCGGGGCAGATCGATGAAGGCTTGCAACTGAGGGTCTTTCGAGTGAAGTCAAACCGCGGCAGAGCTGCGATTGCGAAAAGGTATCGGAAAAAAGCCATGGCGAAACAGCCTCCGTCGATACGGTGCGCTCGTTACCGAACAGACGATCGCTTTGGCCTGCTCTCCGCGCAGGAGCTCCTCGGCGTGCCGGAGCAGCAGAGAAAAGGTTTCCCGATCCTCGGCCAGATAGTCCACGATGAAACCGCAGTGAACGCCGAGATGATCGCTGGTGCGCACGACGAGATATTCGAGCGCGCTCGAATCGCGGGACGCCGCGAGTATGATGTAGTGAGAATCGGGTCCGGAACTAAATCGCCAGTTCAAATAGCGTCGGTCGCGGACCGCAATCACGGGATATTTTCCATTGGCGCGAAACCAAAGTTGATCGAAGCGTTGGTCAAAGGAATCGATTCGTTCAACTTTGGCATCGGGTGCGGACGCTGACCAATCGATAGCTCTGTGTAAGGCGCGCGCTCCGGCGCCGACCATCGAGGCGCCGGCAGCCAGCAAATGATTACCGGTCGCTAAAACCGTCAAAGCTCGCCAGTCAAGCGGCTTGATCAATGGCACGATCGGCATACTGACATAGACCGACGTGGGTAACCCGCTTCGGCGCTCCCGCGCTTTGCGCCACCCCGAGCTGATGCGGTGCGAAGCGGCGTTTTGCCATCCAAAAATCAGCGGATGCTCGGTCCGCAATTGATTGTTGACAATCTGCGCGAGCCGCTGGTTGCGATATTTGGGATGCACGGTCCAGTTGCATTCGACCACGACCCTTTGCTCCTGGCCATTGATGAGAAATTTTTGTGGGAGCGCGCCGAGCATCGCGACCACCTCGTCGCGAGGATTCTTCAAGAGCGCCAGGTACGGTTCGTCTTCGTGCGGTTGTTGGTCATCGCCGGATCTCCATTTTTCCGCAAACCGTGCCAATCTGTCGGCGGAATAGGTGGCGCGCAGGAAGGCAAGCAATGGCTCCCGATACGCCCTTCGCGCCTGTTCCGCCTCGCGATTGAAAAGATTGTCGTCATACATCCAGGTCCAATGGCCTTGATGGACGCCTTGCAGCAAACCGGAGTCAGGCTGCGGTCGCTACAGCGCATCTTCACCGGGTCAGAAGTACTGGACGATCACGTTCGCATCCGCGCCAGGAGCCTTTTAGGGGTGGATATCTCGGACAACTACGGTTCGACCGAGGCATTCATCGCATGGCAGTGTCCGTCGGCGAAATATCACATCAACTCGGAGCACGTTTTTATGGAAATCGTCGACGAGCAAGGCGCCCCCACACCCGCGGGTGAAATGGGGCGGGTGTTGGTGACCACCTTGCAGAATAATCTGATGCCGTTGGTGCGGTACGAGATCGGTGATTACGCCGTCGCAGGCGTCGAGCAATGCCGATGTGGCCGCACCCCTCCCAACGCTTGATCGGGTTGTGGGCAGGAGCGTCAATCTGTTTCGGCTCCGAGGTGGTCAGCTTCTATCACCATGGATACTGATGGAAGCGGTCAGGGATCGTATCGAACTGAAACAGTTTCAAGTTGTGCAACAGGCTATCGACCGATTTCTGGTCAAGGTGGTCGCCGACAAGGCGGTCTTGCCGGCTCAGGAGGAATTGCTGCGGGCGGACTTTTCGAAGCTCATCGGATCCGAGGTGACGGTGGTGATAGAGCATGTCGCCGAGATCCCGCGCACTCAGGGCGGAAAATTCATGACCACCATTTCAGAGCTGGCGGCATAACGATGCCCCAACGCTTCGCGCTCAAGAACCATAGCCGAACGGCGAGGCCATCGGATTGCTCGCATTGAGGCTGCCTAAACGCCTCGAATTACGATGATTCCGCATCGCGCGGCGCTGGCCACGATGCTGATGCCGCTCCTCACGCTGTTGTAGAGCCCATAGCGTCAGCATCATCGCGCCCGTGATTGCGGGATTGATTTGCGAGCGAGATCCCGTTGGGGCGCCATAATAGCTCGGGCCGCCCCCACCCATATGCGAACCCCGAGGGGCGTATTCCCGGTCGCGAGGCTGTCCCTGGCGCACGTAGTCATCCAGCGACCCAACATTGGCAGGCGCGGACCCATCATCAAATGCGATCGCGAAATCCGCAGGAATCGTCACCAGGCTGATGCCGAGAATCGCGGCGATTAGCGCAAAACGAAAACCGGGAAACTTGCTTATCGCTGACCTCGCATCTGGCGACACACTCATAAGACGTACGATTTGAAAAATCGTTTACAAATAAATCGAAAGAATCGGAGGCTTGATCACGGGGGGCGCTGGATTCCTCGCTGCGCCGGGAACTGGCATCGGGTCGGTTGACGACCCGACGCCGGCTGTGGGAAACTTCGATTCCATAGACGGCTGCGAATCGCAGTTCGTCTCATTTTATCTCGACATTTAATTAGCCTCGGAGGCAGCGTATGGCTGAGCAAGCTCAGGAAACTGTTGATACTTCACCACAACCGATTCTTTCCTTTCTCGAACTCGGTGCTCAACCACATCTGCGAGGGTTCAAGTGCGTTTGCGGCGCGACCTACCTCGACGTTAAACGGGTCGCCTGTTCGAAGTGCGGCGAGCAAAACAAGTTCTCCCCCGTCAAGCTTTCCAACAAGGGCAAGGTTTATGTTTTCTCGGTCGTGCATCAGTCCTTCCCCGGCATCAAGACGCCCTACATCACGGCGATCGTCGATCTGCCGGAAGGCGTGAGCGTGAAGGCGAACCTGCTCGACGTTGATCCAGAGCAGGCGCAGAAAGAGCCCAAGAAGATTTTCGATATGCCGGTCGACATGGTCACCTTTACCGCCGCGAAGGATCGCAAAGGTCGCGACGTAATCGGATTCGGATACAAGCCGAGCAAGTAACTGAAGCGGCTGCGAGCCGTTAAAATTCCAACGACGGACTTGGCTGCACGCCAGGCCGCCAGGAGGGTCTAAGATGAGAAACGTTTATGTCCTCGGAACGGGCATGGTAAAGTTCGGACGCTACCCCGAAAAAACCGTGCCCGAACTTGGCGGCGATGCGGTCGAGCTTGCGTTGAAGGACGCCGGCATCAAGATTCAGGATGTCGAGATGTTCGCCTGCGGGAACCTCTACCAGTCCAACGCGATGGTCGGGCAGCGCATCCTGCAGCAGGTCGGCCAGACCGGCATCCCCGTCATCAACGTCTCCAATGCCTGTGCGACCGGATCGACTGCCTTCCGTGAGGCTTATATGTCGATTGCCGCCGGAATGTACGACTGCGCGATGGCGGTCGGCGTCGAGCAGATGGGCAAGCAGGGATTGCTCGGCGGCGGAGGCGGCGGGACCGATCCAGCGTACTCGACCGAAGGCAAGATCGGCTCGGGCTTGATGCCCGCGGTGTTCGGTCAGGCCGGTATCGAGCACATGCGCAACTATGGAACCAAAATGGAGCACTTCGCCAAGATTTCGGTGAAGTCCCATAAGCATGCGACCAAGAATCCGTTCTCGCAGTATCGCAACGAGGTCACCCTCGAAGACGTGATGAATGCCCGCATGGTCGCATATCCCAACACTTTGTATATGTGTTGCCCGACCGGAGATGGCGCGGCTGCGGCGATCCTCGTGTCCGAGGACAAGCTGAAGCAGTGGGCCGGCGGACGTAAGCGTCCCCGCGTTGCGGCTTCGGTACTGACCTCCGATCCCTATACCGATCGCGACCTGACGTTCCCTGATGTCAGCACACTGACCCAGCGCGCCTCCAAGAAGGCGTACGAAGTGGCCGGTATCGGTCCCAAGGACATCGCGCTGACCGAGCTCCATGACTGCTTCGCTACCGCGGAGCTGGTTCACTATGAGAACCTGTTCCTGACCGAGAAGGGCACCGCCGGCGAGTTCATCGACAAGAAGGGCGGCGTGCATCCTGACCTGGGCGGTTTCAGCCCGGTCAACGTTTCGGGCGGACTGCTCAGCAAGGGTCATCCGCTGGGTGCGACCGGCGTGGCCAACATCTGCGAGATCGTGTGGCATCTGACCGAGGACGAGCGCTGCAAAGATCGCCAGGTGAAGGGTGCGAAGGTCGGTCAGGCCCACGTCATCGGCTTGGGCTCGGCCTGCACGATCAATATCCTGACCGTGTAAGATCGCAAATTGCTCTGAACGGTATCTGAAGAAGGGCCGCTTTCGGGCGGCCCTTCTCATTTGTGGGGCCGTAAAATAATTAAAGTATCGCTTTATATTCCCGATGAACGACGGCGACGAAAAAGTCCACGACATCACTACTGCCGAGAGGATTGGATATCCTGCGGGTAAGCGCCTGCTCATCGTCAACGCCGACGACTTCGGAATGTGCCATGACGAGAACGAAGCCACTATCATCGGGCTGACGCAGGGATTGTTCACCTCGTCGACGATTCTGACGCCCTGTCCATGGTTTGAGGAGGCGGCCGAGTTTGCGCGCAACACACCGACGGCTGACTTAGGAGTCCATCTGACGCTGAATAGCGAATGGGAGCGATATAAATGGGGGCCGGTGCTCGGAAGCATGCAGGTTCCATCGCTGACTGACGAACACGGCTATCTATGGGCGGATGTTCCTAGCGTGTTCGCCCACGATCGACTCGAGGAAGTGGAAGTCGAGTTAGAAGCGCAAATCGAAAAGGCAATTGCGGCGGGTATCGACGTGACGCATCTGGATTGTCATATGGGGCCGCTCCATCTCCGCGCGGACTATCATCGCATCTATCTGAAATTGGCGATCGATTTTCGCTTGCCGATCCGGCTGACCTCGCGGAGCGTGATGCATCAAATGGGGATGAGCGATATTCTGGACGCGCTCGATTCCAACTCGATTTTCTATCCCGATAACTTCGTGCGGTCGGGCCCGAAGAACCTCGACCAGACCGAGGCGTATTGGACGGACCTCATCAAGAATCTGAAGCCCGGCATATCGGAGATCTATTGTCATCCTGCTCTAGCTCGCGAGGAGCTGAAGGCCTGCGCGCGCGACTATGCGCAGCGCCAACGTGACTTCGAATACTTCACTTCGGAGAAGACGCGCCGGCTTCTGAACGAGCACGGCATCGAGTTGATCGGATATCGCAAACTTCGTGACGCGATGCAGGCGTCGAGCACTCTTTCTGATTCCCCTTCGCTCAAGGGAAGGGGTTAGGGGTCGGCGCGCAGCGCCACCTGAGGCGGAGCTACTGCGTAGCCCGAAGGTAGATTAAAAAATTGGCTCAACAGCAACACCTCACACGACTTCGCGGATTCCAGGATTGGATCGGTCCCAGCGCCGAGGCGCTCAGCCTGGTCGAAAAAACCTTCAGCTCGATCGCGCAGCGCCACGGCTTTCATGAGATCCGCATTCCCACCGTCGAGCGCGTGGAACTGTACGCGCGCTCGAGCGGCGACACTTCCGACATCGTTGAAAAGCAGATGTATACCTTCAGCGATCACGATGAGGCCGCGACGACTATCGCGCTTCGGCCCGAAGGAACTCCGGGTGTGGTCCGCGCGTATATCGAGGCAGGACTCGATCGCAGCGACCCTGAGCAGCGCCTGTACTACTCGGGTGCGATGTTCCGCCGCGAACGTCCGCAGAAGGGGCGCTATCGGCAATTTTATCAGTTCGGGGTCGAGGTATTCGGGCGCGCCGATGCGGCCTGCGACGCCGAAGTGATCTTGATGATCGATGACTTGCAGCGCGAACTGGGCGTCGAGTTCCGCTTTGAAATCAACTCGATTGGCGATGGCCAATGCCGGCCGCAATTCCGCGAGGCGGTCTATCAGTGGGGCAAGGACCATTACGACCAACTTTGCAACGACTGCAAGAGTCGGCTGGAGCGCAATCCGCTGCGCCTGCTCGATTGCAAAATCGATGTGGCGCTGGTTGAGCATGCGCCCAAAAGCGCCGACTATCTTTGCGATCCGTGCAAGACGCACTTCGCGCAGGTCAAGGCGCTGCTCACAGCAGGTGGCGTGAAATACGTCGAGAATCCGCGCCTGGTGCGAGGCCTCGACTATTATACCCGCACCACCTTTGAGGTCCTCGCGACTGGATTGGGTTCGCAGAGCACCGTCGTCGCGGGGGGCCGCTACGATGGCCTCATCGAGGCACTCGGCGGTGCCTCGGTTCCGGGAATCGGCTTTGGGTGCGGACTGGAGCGCGTCGCCCTCGCCCTCGAAGCTGCCGGCAAACTTCTCATTGAGAAGACTGACGCGGCGATCATCGCGATGGGTGAGGCCGCTGCACTCAAAGCTATCGGCGTCGCGCGCAGGATGCGCGAGCACGGTTTGAGTGTCGAAATGTTTTCCCCAGAGCGCAAGTTAAAGGCGCTGCTGTCACGGGCGAACAAAATCGGCGCGCGCTTCGCGGTCATCATCGGCGAGAATGAGATTGCCAAGGGCGTGGTAGTCCTGCGCGACCTCGCCGCCTCGACGCAGCGCGAAATCCCCGAGGCAGAAGTGTCATCCTTAGTCAGCTCCGCGCGATGATTCTGCGTTCTTGTTCCTATCTTGGGGCCGAAGTGGAATTCACCGACGAGCGAATTGCTCACTGTCACCGAGCGTCACCCTCACATGCTGCCCGCGCAGAGCTCGGCGGCGGCACAATGTCGATCCAGGCCAGCTCGATGAAAAACCCTCTTCCCGGACGTTCTCTGTGACGGTAGCTTGCCGGATTCCATGGATGTCGAAAAGTTGAGATCCACCGTGCAAACTTTGACTCGCAAATCTTCGTACGGCTCTCTGAGGGCGCTCACTCGGATTGCCTGGCCGCGGACGATGCCGACCTATCCGAACGTCGTCGTTTGGCGGGCCTGTTTTCCGCCGGAGCTTTCACCGGCCCCCCTCGAAGAGTCCGAGTCATCGGCGGGACCGCGAACGTCATCATCGGCGCCATCAGTAATCGCATGACGTCCCTCCATGTTGTGGAAAAACCAGGAGGATCGTAGAGGCGAACGTCGCCCGTTTCTTAACTCTCAGGAACATGCGTTACAGCCCCTGACGAGGTCAATATCTTTCGTACCCTTTGCTGCATCGGCCTTCGCGCTTCCCTCATGACCCAATCCCGTGAATTGAGATATGCCTGTGTGTGGCGAAATTTCATTCAAGAGGAGACCAATCGAAATATTCGTGCCGGATGATCCGATCATCGCTCGACGAAAGCGTGCGACCGAGGGGTGCAGGGAATGGAACTTGATTTCCTCGATCTCGGGAGCCGAAGGTTTCGCCAGTAGGTTTTTCTCTTTGGCGAACCGACGTACCCCAGCTCTCATCGAGCAGGTCGAAGGGCGTCGAATGGCAGCAGAGTTTTCGAACGGGGCCGCCCCCTTACATTGAAACTTTTCGCAGCAGCGGCGAGGGCTCTACCGAAAGTAAAGTGACCCGCGGGAGGTTCGCAATCGTGGATCTGAAATATCCGGCTGATGCTGAAGCGTTTCGCCATGAAATACGCGCCTGGCTGGAGGTCAATGCTCCCAGGGGCGAACATCGCCCGTTCGATACCATCACGGTCGCCAACGACGCCGAATGGCAAGCGCGCAAAGATTGGTACCGCAAGCTGCATTCCGGCGGCTGGGTAGGAATCAGCTGGCCCAAAGCCTATGGCGGCCGAGACGCGCCTGCGCTCCACGCGATGGTCTTTCATGAGGAGCTCGGCCGCTTTCACGCCCCGCTTCCCTACATCGGTGCGGGAGTTGCGCTGGTCGGACCGACCTTGATCCAATGGGGTACCGAGGAGCAGAAGCAGCTTTTCATCCCCAAGATTCTGTCGGGCGAAGAAACCTGGTGTCAGGGATACTCAGAGCCCAACGCGGGATCGGACTTGACCTCGCTGCTGACCACCGCTGATGAAGATGGTGACTACTTCGTCGTTAACGGGTCTAAGATCTGGACTTCGCAGGCGCATCGGGTGGATTGGATGTTCCTGCTGTGCCGCACCGATCGCACCGTATCGGGAAGCCACGGCTTGTCCTACATCCTGGTCGACATGAAGACGCCGGGTATCACGACCCGCCCGATGGTCGAAATCAACGGCGAGGTCAGCTTCAACCAGGTCTTTTTCGATAGCGTCCGGGTGCCGAAGGGAAATCTGATCGGCAAAAAGAATCAGGGCTGGCGGGTCGCCACCACCACGCTCTCCTACGAGCGCAACGTGGGAGGCCGTCACTATCCCAACGTTGTGCGCGACCTGGCGAAGCTGGCCAGGAAAGTACAAATCAACGGCCGCCCGGCATCCGAGGACTGCGGCGTACGACAAAGGATCGCGGCGTTTGCGTGCGAGGCCGAAGCTATCAAGTACACGGCGTTTCGCGGGATCACGCGGCGCGTCAAAGGACAGTCGCCGGGGCCCGAAAGCTCCACTATCAAGGTGAGCGGCACCGAACTAAACCTCAAGCTTCAGATGTTCGCGATGGAATTGCTGGGGGCTTACGCGCAGCTTGACCGCGGGGAGCCATTGGCACTAGATGGCGGCAAATGGCTGGAGCGCGCACTCACCGCCCGCGGTGGCACTATCGCAGGCGGCAGCAACGAGATCCAGCGCAACATTATAGGTGAGCGAGTGCTGAAGCTGCCACGTTAGCAGGAGGTAAATAGATGATCGCGCCATATCAACTGGTTGATGCTTTCCTGCAAATGCCGCAGCTCTCGCGTCGCACCGAAGAGCAGAAGATGGATCCCAACATCGCCAAGTGGTTCAAACCCGGCGATGCGGTGAAGTTCGGCTTTACCCTGGAAGACTTGATCCGCGACATGGACGCCGCCGAGGTCGAGAAGGGAGTCTTGACCGCCGCGGCGTTGAAGATGTCACCGAGTCCCTACACCGTCGGTCAAAACATCTCGGATGAGACCTATGAGAAGCTCTGCACCCGCGTAGCCGAGATTCGCAAGAGGCACCCCGGCCGCTTCCATGGCTGCCTCGGCATTGATCCCACGGGAATGATGCGTACGGTTCGATGGCTGGAGCGCGCGGTGAAGGAGTTCGGCTTCCGCTCCGCCTGGATCATGCCGTCGCTGGTCGGCCTGCCGCCGAACCATGCGTGTTACTTTCCCGTGTATGCGAAATGTGTCGAACTCGGGATTCCGATCAAGATCAATATCGGCGTGCCGGGGCCGCTCCGTCCTGCGATGCTGCAACAACCGATGGCGCTCGATGAAGTGCTGCTTGCGTTTCCCGAGCTGACCGTGGTCGGCTGCCATCTTGGACATCCATGGCAAGGCGAGGTGGTGGCGCTGCTGCAGAAGCATCGGAACTTTTATCTGATCACTTCGGCATGGGCGCCCAAACACATTCCGGCCGAACTATGGCAACTGGCCAATAAGCGCGGGCCCGACAAGCTGATGTGGGCCAGCGACCATCCGCTCCTTTCACTCGAGCGTTGCGCACGCGAAGGTTGGGAAGTTCCGCTGACCGACTCGGCCAAGCGGGGTTATCTTAGAGATAACGTACTGAAGGTGTTCAAATTCGATTGATGGGCGAAAATTTTTCGGTCCCGGCGGCTCCACTTACATTCCAGCATTGTTGAACAGCAATAACGCTTAAGAAGGATTCTTTCCTTCTTTCTGTCCTGGTGGAGGCGGTGAAGGCGGCGGAGGAGCCGGAGGGGGTGGCATTAAAGGCAGAGAGCGCGCTGGTCTGGTAGCTTTCATCTCGACACCTCGACTCAATCACCTTGATGCGAGCCTACCCTAAGTCCCGGCGGGTCGGAGTGTCAAGCTACGCCGGAGTGGTAAAGCGGCCAGGCTTGGTTACTCGGCCCCAGCGCTTATAGAGAATCGCAAGACACGATCTTTTGAATCAACTCCGCATCGCTTCATCGGGTCGCGCGACGATTTCGCTCATAGCCATCATGAACTTGCCCGATGGTGCCCTTGGTATCTGTTTCAGCCGCTCGAATTCGATACTCACCGGCGCATGCGTGGTAGATTCGAAGTGTTTGCCGATTTCAGCCTCGTCCTGCGGGGCCAGGTCGCGATCCGACACGAACCGGATGACGAAGCGACCAACCTCGCGCTGTACCACTTGATATTGCGTGATCCACTCCCGGGCCGTGAGCGGCCTGAACAAGGGCCAGGGGACGAACCGTTTGCCGTCGCTATCTACGAAAAGGTTGATCTCACGACCGAGGATTTGTCCAATCCGCGGGAGAGTTCTACCGCAGCGACAGCCTCCTTGCGCGGCGATAGCGTAGTCACCGATCTCATATCGGATGAGCGGCATCAGGTAGTTGTGCAGGGTCGTCACCAGTACCCGGCCCATCGCTCCAGGCGCCGTCGGACGTCCGTTCTCATTGACGATCTCTAGAAGCACGTGCTCGGCGTTGACGTGATAACTTTGCTGCGGGCACTCCCAAGCCAGAAAGGCCTCGGTTGATCCATAGTTATCCGATACCTCCGCACCGAAGACCCGGCGCAGCCGTTCGCGAAGGGAATCCTCCAAAATCTCCGAGCCGGAGAAAATCTTGCGCAGCGAACTCAGATGCCATCGCCGAGTCTCAAACACCCGCGCGAGCCCGTCGAGGTTCACCGGGAACGCATAGAGGTAGAGCGGGTCGAGCTTTCGCAACCATTCGGCCTGTTGCTCCATATCGCCGAGGTGAGAAGAGAATCTCGCCCCCAGGAAGCGGCCCCGGGTGACCAACCACGCGTCGGTACTCTCAGGCCTCGTCGACACCAGCCACGCGCTGCGCCGGATGGGACTCCATCCGTTAGCTCGCAGATAACGGACGCGCGCTGCAAGGCGGCTGGACTGATGCCGAGCATCCCACAGGAAGCCGACTGGCATCCCTGTGGACCCCGCGGAACGGTAAGGAGTGAGGTTGCTCCGCGAATCCATCGCGAGGACTGAGTTCAAAAGGTGAGGGACCTGTGCGCGAGAGAGAATCGGAAGGCTCCGAAATTTCCCCGGCTCCGGCACGTCGCTACCGAGTCGTTCGCGATAGAAGGGAATCCGCGACGCAGCGGCGAGACTGCGGGTCAGGCTGGTTGCGACATAGCGATGGAGCCTTTCGGGCGCCCAATACTGCGATCGTGACATCAGGGCGTATTGTGGAACCGCTCCGATGAGGCCTCGAATGTCTGCGATCGCCACCGCCCGTCGAGCACTCTATTTAAACGGTTTAGCTCGGATTTTTGTGCGATGCTCGGGCGCGGTACCCAACTGCGTCGAATATCCGCGGAAGTATTCTTTTTGCCATTTCTCTCGTCGAGCGTCGGAGCTTTCTTCCGAGAGAGCGGCATTGAAGGCTGATCGGCGGGCGGACCAATCGAGATAGCTCTGGCGAATTTTTGGGTCCTCATCAAGCGATCGAAACTCCGGCTCAACCGATTCGATCACCCCGCGCGCGACCGGATAGATCATACATATCGGCTCGTCGCGCTCGAATGCGACCGGCGTGAGTTTGCGGGTGAACCGCCAGTTCATGGTGAAGGTAAACGGAGACCAGTCAGTCTCGACTATGCCCGTGAGCGGCTGGATGCCATCCTTGGGCATATTAAATGGCCCAGTTACAAACAGGTCGAAGCCGGGTTCCGTGCGGAACAGGCCATTTATGTGAAAGGTCAGTACGCCGAACCCAAAATGGCTTATCGCGAGGGGACTGCTGCTGGCCTTCTCTGCCGCTTGGATGGAAATCGAGTCGAGAAGGTTCCCTCCATCCCATTGAGCGACAAAGGCAATGGCATTGAGGATGAACCAGCCGTGGGCATTCGCGATGTTCAGCGGGAGACATCGATAAGCAAACCCATCCTCGGTAGCGTCCATCCAATCGCGTTCAAGTGGCGCTGGAATAATTTTCGGGGGCTCGCCCGAGGTTGGGTAACAGATGAGCTTCACGCTGTTGGTCTCCTTCAGGTACTATTCCTCGAGGGATTCACCGCCGGCACTGGACCACTCTACTCGATCGAAGGACCTCAGGAGAGGCCGCTTCCGCGACGTCGAGATCATATGAATGAGGCGCAATAACGGTGGGGCCGGACTGGGGGTCCAGAATGGATGCCAAACTCTCTCCGGCAACCGGCAAAGGCGCTCCTTACTCTCACCGCCCAAGAAAAAACAGGCTTTGTTTGACCGTTTATTCCTCGCATTTCCTCTTTAGGTGCCAGCCAAAGCGGTATGACGAATGGCAAGTCTTGCGAGCCTCTGCGGTAGTTCGGTAGTCCTTAAGTGACCTTCAGCACGCGATGCCGCCCAACGCGATATAAATTTAAACGAAGGAGCACAATTTAGGGCAATGCAATTGACCGAACAGAGCCGCACCAATGAGTGGCCGTTGGGAGAGTTCTCCTCGGATGTAATATCCCGTCTTCAGTCAAATCACCTCGACTGGCAGCATTTGATGGGCGGTCCACGATTCGATTATCCGATCGACTATTCGGTGGCGATCGTCCGCGCTGACCCGGCTTCCGGCCTGATCGAGTTCCTTGCAAAGTGGGCGCCCAATGCCTAATGCCACTACCATCGGCATCTCGGCCGAACCGCCTCCTGGGTCATTCAGGGCGAGCACCACATAGTTGAAGTCACCGAGACACAGACCATCCACAAGATTCGCCGCCCCGGCTTTCGCGGACAAAGTCCTGCGGGCGAGATCCATATGGAATACGGTGGAACAGAAGGTTCAACAGTGCTCTTCCTCTGCGAGGCGCTTGACGGAAAAGTGTTCGATGTCGTCGCCAACGATGGCAGGGTGCTCGCCAGCCCGACTATCGAGGATTTCGCCTCCGGACCTGTGGCTCGTTAAAGCTCTCCCCGAGAGGATAACTAGGCGCTGATTCTCTACCCGGGCCGACTTGAACGGGCTGGACGTCTCTGAACCTTATCCGTTAAGTACCGGAGAGCTAACACGGACTTACGGGAGGGTCATTTATGGGCGCGGCAGAAAACAAGGAAGTCGTACGCAAGTTGCGCGAGGCAAAAGGAGTCGACGCCATGTTTGCGATGATGGCCGACGATGTCCGCTGGACTATTATGGGAACCACCAAGTATTCCCATACCATGAGCGGAAAGCAGGAAATTCTCGACAAGCTGCTCAAGCCGATCACGGCCGAGCTCGAAAGCATGGGCACTTCGATCGATGACAACATTATCGCGGAAGGCGATTTCGTGGTTCTGCAGCAGCACGCAACCGGCCGCCAAACCAAGACTGGCAAGCCTTACAACAACCAGTATTGCCTCGTTTACAAAGTGATCGACGGAAAGATCAAGGAAATCACCGAATATCTCGACACCGAATTGGTCACCTCGGCTTTCGGCCGCTAGGCTCACCATCGACGGAGAATCTGCTCGTGCGCGATCGTATGCAGGTGCCGCGCATTCCGTACAACCGTTTCCAGGTTCGTTTCAACCGTTGAGTCAGGCACCTCGCCCGAGCAAGATCCCTCATACCGCGTCGAATCAGTTTTCCTGAGCGCAGTTCGTCGGAACTATGGGGAAAAAGAAGAGACAGGAGTGATCAGGATATATCACATCGAAGGGCGGCGGTCTGAACGGGTTGCTTGGCTACTGGAGGAGATTGGTGGCATTCCGTACGAACTGGACTATGTCCCGGGCGACATCACGGGCTCTTTGTTGAAATTGGAAGAGATTCATGAGACCCGGATGGCCCCAATCGTTCAGGACGGCGAACTGGTCATCATCGAGTCCGGGGCCATCCTCGAGTATCTGCTCGCGAAATATGCGAAAGGATTGTCGCTCAGGCCATCGGAAGACTCGCCGGATTTCCCTCGTTACCTCCAGTTCATGCACAATGCCCAAGGCACTGCGATGGCCCGTATAGTGTTGGACTGGCTATTGCGCGGCCCTCTGAAAAGCGCCGGTCTCGATTCACCGTTCCCCAAAATGCCCGGCGTCGCCGGGGCCCGCACGGAATCCGAGCGAGTGATGTATTTCGTCGAGAACGAGCTCGCGCACAGACGATACTTCGGCGGCGAGAATTTCACCGCGGCCGATATCATGATGCACTTCCCGCTGAAGATGGGCGGCGGCGGTAGCGAGCAAGTCCGAGATGAAAATGCCGGATATGTATCGCACCGACGTCGCATATCTTGACCAGTTTCCCAACACCAAAAGATTTCTAACAGACATGCAGAACCGCCCCGCGTTTCAGCGGGCTCTGAAGCTGACCATCCCGAACGGGCCGCCGGCAATGTGAAGCAGGCGCCTTATCTTCCACCGATGCGGCCTCAAGACCGCAATTCTTTTTCGCAGAATTTTCTCTGCCAGGAGACCGCCCCCGAGACCATTGTCGCGGGAGTCGCCGGTGCCGTTTCTGCGTTAAAAATACCGGCGATGAGGACCCTATGATGGCCAAGAAGACCTGGATCGAAGTCGCCCTAAATGGCGCGTGGACGCGGCGGCTGCAGCCCCGCATTCCGGTGACGGCGGAAGAAATTGTGCGCGAGGGCGTCGCATGTGTGAAAGCTGGGGCTGCAATCGTGCATGCTCACACCCTCGACCCGGACACTGGAAGACAGAACAACGACGTCGAAAATTGCGTTGCGTTTTTGTCGGGCATCAGATCCCAAGTCGATGCGATCACATATCCCACCGCAGTGCCGCCGCCGAATCGGACCGATTGGAAAGAACGCTACGCGACGGTGGTGGAGGTGTGCCGGCGCGGTGTCGCGGAATGGGGTTTCATCGATCCCGGCTCGGTGAATCTCTGGCAAGCCGGCGCCGGGGCGCCCGACTACAACAACGATCGCGGAATCTACGCGAATTCACCCGGCTTCGTTGAATATCAGATGCAGCAAGCCGAGGAGCATCAGTTTCACCCCGCCTATGCTTGTTATGAGCCGGGGTTCGTGAGGCACGGCGCGATGCTTCATCGGCAGCATCCGCGAACGCGCGCTCCGATATATCGTTTCATGTTGACGTCCGCTTTTACCTTCAGCTTTCCGCCCGAGCGATGGGCACTGGAGGCTTATGTGAAATTGCTGGAGAGCGTCTCGTCAGGTGCGCTGTGGATTGTTGCGAGTTTAGGCGTCGATGTGCTGCAGCTGATTCCAGCGGCGGTTGCGATGGGTGGACACGTCCGGGTAGGCCTCGAAGACGCCCCAAATAACTCCAACAAATCGAATCTGGAGTTGGTTGAAGCCGCGGTGAATGCAATCCGGAAAGCCGGCAGCGAGCCGGCGAGTGCCGCGGATGTGAGAGCGGCGCTGAAAACCTGAGGATTCGAACCTCCTCACGGTTCGAGATTCTCATTGCAACTTTGGCCGCTCGGAGCGATAAGGGATCTTCTTGGGAGTTCCTTACGTGTCCCTGTTCAGGAGATGAAAGATGGAGAAAGCTGAGCAGATCGCCAAGTGTTTATTAGATTACGATCCTGAATCGTTGCGCCGAAAGTACCGCCAAGAACGCGATAAGCGTCTCCGCAGTGACGCCAACAGCCAGTACATCGACACCGCGGGAAAGTTCGCGCGCTTCGCTGAAAGCGATCCCTATGCGAAACCGGAATTCAGTCGGGTGCCACTGACCGAAGAAGTCGAGGTCGCAATCATTGGTGGCGGCTTCTGCGGCCTGCTGGCGGGCGCGCGCCTGCATGAAGCGGGCATCAAAGATGTTTGGATCATCGAAGCCGGTGGGGATTTCGGAGGCACCTGGTACTGGAACCGATACCCCGGCTGCCAGTGTGACGTCGAATCCTACATATATCTCCCACTGCTCGAAGAGCTGGGCTACATGCCCAAGGAGAAGTATGCCTATGCCAAGGAGATATTCGAGCACTCTCAGCGCATCGGGAAAGCGTACGGCCTCTATGAGAACACTTGTTTCCAGACGCTTGTAATCGAGTTGCGATGGGACGAATCGATCAAGCGATGGATCATTCGGACCAACCGCAACGATGAGATGAAGGCGCGCTTCGTGATCAATGCGGTGGGCGGTGTCAGCAAGGCCAAGCTGCCTGGCGTCCCGGGCATTGATACGTTCGAAGGCCACAGCTTTCACACGACAAGATGGGATTACGAATATACCGGCGGCGATACCACCGGCAATCTGTATAAGTTAGGTGACAAACGCGTCGCGATCATCGGTACCGGTGCGACCGCAATCCAATGCGTCCCTTACGTCGGCAAGTACGCCAAGCACACCTATGTCTTCCAGCGGACTCCCTCGTCGGTAGATCTGCGCCGCAACAAACCTACCGACCCAAAATGGGTCGCGACACTCAAGCCTGGCTGGCAGCGACATCGTGCGGAGAACTTCGCGGAAATCCTCTCAGGGCGTCCCGTCAAAGAGGACCTCGTCGATGACGGCTGGACCGACATTTTTCGCAACAACATCGCGTCAGGCTTCGTGCTCAGTTCCGAGAGGGCACAGGCGGCGCCCGAAGACCTCGCGCTGCGGGCCGAGTTGGCGGACTTCCAGAAGATGAACACCATTCGTGCGCGTGTAGACGAAGTGGTTGAGAGCAAGGAAGTCGCAGACGCGCTCAAGCCATGGTACCGGGTATTCTGCAAGCGGCCGACTTTCAACGACGAATACCTTCCTACCTTCAACCGCCCCAACGTGACGCTGATCGATGTGAGCGCGTCCAAGGGTATAGACCGCATCACCAGGAAAGGCGTCGAGGCCAACGGCGTTGAGTACGAGGTCGATTGCATCATCTACTCCACCGGTTTCGACATTGGTGGATTCATTCGAAGCGGGCGCTTCCCAATCTTCGGGCGCGAGGGAAAGTCGCTTTCCGATTACTTTGCAAAAGGCCTTCGTACCTTGCACGGCCATTCAACCAGCGGCTTTCCAAACTGGTTCTTTATAGGGGTTGGGCAGAACGCACTATCGGCGAACATGACATCGATGTTTGATGACCAAGCGCGCCATCTTTCCTACATCATCAAAGAAGTACAGCGTCGCGGCGCCACGGTCGTGGAAGCGACGCGGGAGGCCGAACAGGCGTGGGTGGATACGATTCGCAGTTTCGCCGCCAGTAGCAAGGATTTCCTAAACGCCTGCACCCCCGGCTACTACAACAACGAAGGCGACACCTCATCTGGCGGACTGCTCGACCAAGTCTATACCCCCGGCATCAACCAGTTCAACGCGATGCTGACCGAGTGGCGTGACAGGGGTGACCTCGAAGGGCTGATGCTCGACAAGTAGCCTGGAGTCCGTCCTGTCGAAGGAGTCCTGTTTGTGAGGGGGCACCTGCTCGCATTGAGTCCAAGTGTCCTACAGTCCGAAACGTCATTCAACCATGAGGCCTTCGAGGTCGCCCTTTTCGCGCCATCGCCTAAGCATCTCATAGAACCGCACGGCGCCTTCCGGATATTGACTATCGAGGAAGCCCTGTTGCGCATTCTGCCCTTCGCCGTTGTAGTAACCCGGCGTACATATATTCTGGTACTCGGTGATCATGCTCGCTGCTGTGACCAGCTTCACCCATTCCGCCTCGACTTCCCCGCTTGGTTCCACCGACGTCCCCTCGCGAGTTCTTATTTCGCTGACGAAGTGAGCGATATGAGTGGCCTGCCCATCCAGCATATATGTGAAGTTCGGTGCCAACCCGGTCTGAGTGAGCCCCATCTGAAACAGGTTCGGGAACCCGTGACTTAGTAAGCCATGATACGTTCTCATTCCCTTCGACCAGTAGTCGGACAGTTTTTGTCCGCGACGGCCATAGACCTCAAACTCCGCGCGACGCGTATAAGCGGTCCCGACTTCAAAGCCGGTCGCGAAAATCAGGCAGTCGACTTCGTAGGTTACGCCATTTACAAGCACAGCCTTCTCGGTAACGCGCTCAGCGCCTTTACCCTTGGTGTCGACCAGCACCACATTGGGCCGATTGAAGGTTGGCAGATATTCGTCATTGAACGTGGGGCGCTTGCACCATTGACCATACCAGGGCTTGAGCGCCTCGGCGGTCTCGGTGTCGGCGACAATTGACGAAACACGACTCCTTATCTCGTTCATCTTCTGGTAGTCGGCGATCTCCGACAGCAGCGCCATTTGTTCGCCTGACAGGTCAGAGTTTTTTCCGGACATCAGCTTTGCCAGGTTCTTGAACAGGCTTGTCCACTTGTCGCCAACCAGATTTTCTTCGATAGGAATTCCCGACAAGATCGAGCAAAAGTTATGATTTCGATGAGCCTGCCATCCGGGAGTTAGTGTTCTAACTCAGTCCGGATCGGTCGGCTTATTTCCACGTTCGTCAACTGACGATGGCGTACGTTGAAAGACAAAGAGTTGCCTCGCATACCGACCGAGATACGGCACGCTTTGAATCGCGGTCGCGCCGGTTCCGATGATGCCCACTCGCTTGTCGCGCAGCTTGTCCAGGCCGCCGGTCGTATCGCCGCCGGTGTAGTCGTAATCCCAGCGGCTGGTATGAAAAGTGTGGCCCTTGAATTTCTCGATGCCCGGAATCGCAGGCAACTTGGGCCGGTTCAGGGGACCGCTCGACATAATGACGAAGCGGGCTTCGAAGATGTCGCCGCGATCGGTACGTATCGTCCACCGCCTGTTATCTTCATCCCAACGCGCATCCTTGACCTGGGTCTGGAAGCATGCGCGATCGTACAAGTTGAAGTGCCGCCCAATCCGCTGTGCATGCGCGAAGATTTCGGGAGCAAAGGAGTACTTTTCTTTGGGTATGTAACCGGTTTCTTCCAGCAACGGCAGATATAGGTATGATTCGATATCGCACTGCGCGCCGGGGTAGCGGTTCCAATACCAAGTCCCGCCAAAGTCACCAGCCTTCTCAATGATGCGAAAGTTGGTGATGCCCACCTTCTGCAGTCGCGCTGCGGCCAGGAGGCCGCCGAAGCCGCCCCCTACAATCACCGCATCGAGCCGCTCCCGCAGCGCCGGGCGCGTGAAACCCCGCTCGACATAGGGATCGGTGTTGTAGTGCTCCAATGCGCCGGAGATCCGTCGGTACTGATCGTTCCCGTCCTGGCGAAGGCGCTTCGCGCGTTCCTCGGCATACTTGTGTCGCAGTGCGACGGGGTCAAAACCCAGTTCTTCTCGAGTCGGAATCCCGTTCGTTTGTGATTCGGTGGTGAAGTCGCTCATTGAAAGTTCCTCGGAGCAGTCCGGTTCTGTTCACATTTGTTGTGATCTTCTCTCCGGCGATGATCTATCCCTTTGGCAAAGGCGAGAAGTGAGCGCTCACAATCTTCCATTGCCCCGCTTCCTTGGCGAAAACCAGGGTAGTACGACCAGGGAGTGTCATCGGCTTCCCGTCCTTGGTTACGCCCATGAACGTGTCGTATGCGTTCGCGACGGCAGCGCCTTCGTTAATCATGCGGCAAGAGAGTTGACGAAAACCGAAGTTGGCACTGCCCAGTCCGGAAAATGCGGGAATCAGGAAGTCGACGAACTGTTTCTTGTTGTCGAAGCGATACGGTACGTGATCGAAGACCTCGAGATTCTCGGATAGGAGATCGCTACCGCTTTGATGTCGAGTTTGTTGAATGCGGAGCCGAGTTCGTTAACGGCGGCTTCTATTTCCTTGACGCTCATAGCAACCCTCCTCGCGCGTAGTCTTCAAGATCCGTTACCACTGTATCGTTCACGATTTCAAACCAATTCCATAAATTGCGAAATTCCGGTTCAATAGTTCGTCACGTCGAGATCGATGACGCCTTCGACTTCTGAATGTAGTCGTTCTCGGCCTGCGCAGTATAACGCCGGCTTCCCGGGCCCCTTTAGCAGCCGCCGTCACTTTCGCAACGTAAGTCTCCTGCGTGGGGTATAGCCGCTTGATTTTCTCGGGCGCGAATGCCTGCGTCGATCCCACCAGCGCTTCCAGGCCAGCTCCCGCGTTGTAGCCGCTGTTGGAGCTGATTGGCACCTCTACATCGGGTAGGCGTACTCCGCCCTTGGCGATACCATGCGCGTCGCGTTCGATCACCGGCGGGTCGCCGGAGAGAGTTATGAGGGGCTGTTTTGGCGGTGGTGCGCCGCCCTCAATCCAGCGCTTGACGTGAATCAATGCCGCGTCGGCCGCGGGACTCCACATCACGATGCTCGGTCTTGCTCCCTCGAACGGATTTGTGAAAACACCGTCTCGCTTGGTCTTCTGCCCCATCAGCTCGGTCATTCCTTGCGGGCCGTGAGACGAGCCCGCGACTTCCCAGTAGCGAAACCTGTCCGTGTCCGGCTGACGACGCGGTAGAAAGCCCATCGTCTCACTTTCCGAATTGACCCACATGACGGGAAGCTTTAGATCGTCGCGAATCTTCGTACCTGGCCGCATCAATCGCGCAAGCTCTCCGGGAGGCATCGTGAAAATCTTGTTCGGGTCCAGCACAGTATCGTCGAACCCGGAGGCCGTGCCTCCGATGATTAACGGCATGAGAGCATCAAACACCTGCTCCTTGAGAGCGATCGCGTTGATATATGTCAGAATGCGCGCGCCCGATTGCGAGGCACCAGTCGTGATCAAGTTGCGCACCTTGAAACCGCCCATCGGATCGACGCTGCGATGTTCACGGTCCGGACCCACCGCGCGACCGGCTTGGGTGAAAATATCGTAGGAATAGGAATCCCCAGGGTGAGACAAGGAGCCGTAGCGCTCGATGCCACGGGACTAATCGCCCTCGGCCTTGATACAGCTTATCGCGACGACCGGACCGAGCACGATGTTGCCATCGATCATCCACTGGCGTTTGCCGTCGACCGTCTTGACCTGCGGCACACGATCTCTCCACTTCGCCGGCGCACGGTCGGTCCGCAAGGTGTACGGCTCACTTAGATGAGTATCGACGTCAACTACTTTGATACCGGCCAGCGAGGTAGTGTCGCGAAGTTGGTAGAAAAGTGAAAAGGCGTCAAGATCCGGCGAGTTGAGCCACAACTCACACCCGCTTGGCGGCGGGTGCCGGAGGATGACGCCATGGAGACGGATAGCAGGAGTGGGCGGCAAGGAAAAGGCGCGCTGGAGGATTTGCTGCGGGAGCGGATTCGGGCCACCATCGAAGGCATCATCGAGGAAGAACTGGAGGCCGCGCTGGGTGCGGCACGATCGGCAGCGCGTGCGGTCCGGTTCGCGTCGGGTATCGGCATGGCAAGCGCGCGCGAACGTTAACGACCAGTCTTGGACGCACCACGATCGCGATGCCGCGGGCACGTATCGAGGACGCCGAGGGTCAGCGCCGCGAATGGCGCAGTGCCGATGATTCCGCGCTATCAGCGCCGCACCGAGCGGGTCGACGAAGCGATCCTGGGGGTGTACCTCAGCGGCACCAATACGCGGCGACTGCGCGGCGCACTGGCCCCGCTGCTGCGCGGTGCGCCGTTGTCGAAGGATGCGGTGTCGCGCCTGGTCGGGCGCTTGCGCGAAGACTTCGCGGCCTGGGCGCAGCGGGATCTCGGCGAGCTGAAGATCCGTTACCTGTTTCTGGACGGCTGGTATCCGCGGGTGCGGATCGGGAAAAAGCGCGTGCGCGTGCCGGTGCTGGTCACGCTGGGCGTGTGCGCCAATGGTCAACGGGTGGTGCTCGACCTGCGGCTGGCCGGGGTCGAGAGCGAGCAAGCCTGGCTCGACGCGGTGCGCTCGCTGGGCGCGCGCAATCTCGGTGCTCCGGTGCTGGCGGTAATCGATGGCAATCCGGGACTGGCCGCGGCGCTTAAGATGCAATGGCCGCAGATCGCGATCCAACGTTGTACTAATCATAAGCTGTGGAATCTGCTGGCCAAGGCCCCGGCCCATCTGCGCGAGGAACTGGCAGAGGATTATCGGCGCATGATCTATGCCGAGAGCCGCGAGGCCGTAGAGCAGGCGCGCGTTGGGTTTGCCCGCAAGTGGAAGCTGCGCTGCAAGGCCGTCAGCGCCAGCTTCGAGGAAGCCGGCGACGAACTCTTCACCTTTACCACTTTCCCGATCTCGCAATGGAAGGCGCTGCGCACCACCAACGCGCTGGAGCGAATCAACGAGGAATTTCGCCGGCGGACCAAAACCCAGGCTTCGCTCCCCAGCGAAGAGGCCGTGCTGTTCTTGCTCTTCGGCCTCCTGCGCAGCGGTCAAGTTACGCTGCGCCGCCTGGTCGGCTGGCACGATCTAGCCACCATCAGCGAACAACCGGAGGCAGCATAGGAACAACTTGATCAACTGCTCAACTCGCTGCGTTGATGATGCTTAAATGCTTTTCCACCACTTGACCGACACCACCCCAGCGAAGCGCGGTCGACACTATCGCTTGACTGATTCTTGCCCTGCGGCAAACGTGGTTTTCAGCCTTGCCACAAGTGCCTCCTTCGGCAGAGCAGCTGAATTTCTTATCTCACACTGGTTGCGAAGTTTTCAAATCGAGTAAAAATCAGTTCTCTCGCATAATGCTTCTGAGACAAAGGTACAGCTCGGTGCCTCGACGAAGAGGGTCCCGTTGGGAAGCGTGTCATCACCCAAGGCCATTTGAAACAGAATCCAATTGGGCGGATAGAGGTGCAGGGACTCATCCAGAACCTGCCAGGTCTAGGTCAGTTTCGCAATTTCGTTTGAAGCCGGCTCTCGATTGCCAAGGACTTCGGCTAGGTCCTTTACTACCGCCGCTTTCGCATCCGAATGAGGAGTCAGCAAATATGGTGTCCAGCACAGCGTCGCGCCCATCGTATCGGAGTTAATCATCTGAGGCAGGATCTCGTCGCGGAGTGAGGAAAGTCCATGCGTGCGCCATCGGGTTCGCTACGGCGAATGTCGCAGTCAAGCTAACCGAGGTAGCTGGATGATCGACTTGTGGTGTCGGTCAAGTGGTGGAAAAGCATTAAGCATTATCAACGCGGCGAGTTGAGCAGTTGATCAGGTGGTTACTATGCCGCCTCCGGTTGGTCGTTGATGATGGCTAAGTCGTGCCAGCCGACGAGGCGACGCAGAGTAACCTGGCCGCTGCGCAGGAGACCGAACAGCAGGAGCAGTACCGCCTCCTCGCTGGGGAGCGAAGCCTGGGTTTTGGTCCGTCGCCGGAATTCCTCGTTGATGCGCTCCAGCGCGTTGGTGGTGCGCAGCGCCTTCCATTGCGCAGGCGGAAAAGCGGTAAAGCTGAAGAGCTCGTCGCCGGCTTCCTCGAAGCTGGCGCTGACGGTTTTGCAGCGCAGCTTCCACTTGCGCGCGAATCCAACCCGCGCGTGCTCGATTGCCTCGCGGCTCTCGGCATAGATCATTCGCCGATAGTCCTCGGCGAGTTCCTCGCGCAGATGGGCCGGAGCCTTGGCGAGCAGGTTCCACAGCTTATGGTTGGTACAACGTTGAATCGCGATCTGCGGCCATTGCACTTTAAGCGCCGCGGTCAGTCCCGGATTGCCATCGACTACCGCCAGCACCGGAGCACCGAGATTGCGCGCGCTCAGCGAGCGCACTGCATCGAGCCAGGCGGCCGCGCTCTCGACCCCTGCCAGGCGCAAGTCCAGCACCACCCGGCGGCCATCGGCGCAAACCCCCAGCGTGACCAGCACCGGCACGCGCACGCGCTTTTTCCCGATCCGCATCCGTGGATACCAGCCGTCGAGAAACAGATAACGGATCTTCAGCTCGCCGAGATCGCGTTGTGCCCATGCCGCGAAGTCCTCGCGCAAGCGCCCGACCAGCCGCGATACCGCATCCTTTGACAACGGCGCACCGCGTAACAACGGGGCCAATGCACCGCGCAGGCGCCGCGTGTTGGTGCCACTGAGGTACACTCCGAGGATCGCCTCATCGACTCGCTCGGTGCGCCGCTGATAGCGCGGGATGATGGCACTGCGCCACTCGCGGCGCCGACCAGCTTCACCCTCAAGACGTGCTCGCGGCATGGCGATGGTGGTGGGTCCAAGACTGGTGGTTAGCGTTCGCTCGCGCTTACCATGCCGATACCCGCCTCGAACCGGACCGCATCGCTCCGATCGTGCCGCTCCCAGCGCGGCCACCAATTCCTCCTCGATGATGCCCTCGATGGTGGTGCGGATCCGCTCCCGCAGCAGCTCCTCGAGCGCGCCTTTCCCTTGCCACTCACTACTGCTATCGCTTTCCATGGCGTCATCCTCCGGCACCCGCCTCCCAGCGGGCGCGAGTTGTGGCTCAACTCGCCGGATCTTGACGCCTTTTTCACTTTTCTACCAACTTCGCGACACTACCGATCGACTTCGCGCCAAATCAGTTCGTCAATAAAGTGGGCGCGCCGATGAAATCGGACGGTTAGCATCGGCAAGTAGTCCGAAAAACGGCGGTAGTGAACCGTAGACGTCGTGAAGCAGGAGCTGCTGACTGGCGTTCGCTTACTTTGGTCCCGAATTACCGCATCTACAAGGACTTCACACCGAGTTATCGCCCATTGCGGTAGCGGATAGCTTTCGTGCCCGCGACGATCCCGAGAACTTCGATCCCGACTATCTGATGCTCGCAATGCATCTCCTGCCGAAACGCGGCGACTAGCCGGAATGGCAACACACCCAGGACTATTGGCGCGAAAAACATACTTTGCCCGCCATCGATCTCGACAACCCCGCTTTCGTATACGAGGGATTTGGGGGAGCTTCGGCACGCCGCGCGCGGCGATCATTGCGGAGGTAAGTGCCCAAGCGAAAAATTAGATCGAAAGATGATAGACGCGCCGGACGTTATCGCCGAGCACGTCGCGCCTGCGCTGCGGATTACTGATCTTGTTCCCGAATTCCTCGACCGCCTCGATGTAACTTCCGGTGTGATCGGGATGCGGGAAGTCGGTGGCCCAAAAGAAGCGATCGCTGCCGCACAGATCGACCATCGCAGGCAATGATTTCTCATCGGGATCCGCGGAGACCCAGACGTTGCGGCGAAAGTAAAAACTGGGTTTCTCCTTGAGCGGCACGCCGCGACCCATCACGCTGTCGTAAACCGCATCCATCCGATCGAGCCAGTACTGCACCCATCCGGCACCGACTTCGAGAATCACAATTTTGAGTTTGGGAAATTTTTCAAAGGTGCCGTACGCCATGAAGCTCGCCAGCGCATGGCGAATCGCATCGGAGGCGGTCACGTTGAGGAACCAGGTCTGCCTCCGGATGTATTCCTTGTCGTAGCGGCCCGGCCAACACCATTGCGGTTCGAGCGAAACGTGGATGCCTAGCGGCACGTCGAGCTCTTGCGCCTTGGCGAAGAGTACATCGTGATCATTGTGACCGTGGGGCTTGCGGGTGGTGGTGAACTGCACCACCCATCCGCCTTTGTGTCCGGCCTCGACCGCGCGTTCCAGCTCAGCCGCAGCGGCAACCGGATCGCTCAACGAAAGATGCGCTACCGGAATCAGCCGCCCGCCGCTATCCGCCGACCAATCCGAGACCCAGCGGTTGTACGCGCGGCACATCGCCTGCGAATACTCTGCATCGTCAGTATCGGTTTCCCAGGTCAGGTCGAGGCTGGGATAGATGATCGCTGCGTCGAGTCCCTCCTTGTCGAGTCTGGTGATGCGATCTTTGGCATCGCACGCTCCCAGCGGAACCCGATCGCCGTATTTGATCCGCCGATCGAAGTTCCCGGAGGTGCGGGTGACCTGGCCCATCTGCGCGACGCCGCCGAAGTTGCCACCGCGATTCACCCGCGAGGGCACGCCATTCACTTCGAGGTATTCGAGCCCTTCCTCGTCATCCTTCATCCGGATCGCCTTGGCTCGGTATTTTGCCTCGCAGTATTGCTCCCAACATTTGGCCGATTCTAGGATGTGTCCGTCAGCATCGACGGCACCGGGATATTTCAGCTTATGAATGTTCTCTTCGGTCTGCGCCATTGGCTTTGCCTCGATTCAAATTGAATTGGTAACCGGGCGAGCACACCTCTTTCCCTACCAAAGAATGCTTGCGATGTCGCGCCTGCGCTGCGCCTCGAAAACATGACCTGACGAGTTGACTCAACCGCCAGCGTTAACCTCCGCATTAATCTGGCGCACCAGGTCCATTACGCGCCCGAGCGTCGTGAGCTTCTCCGCGAGGTCGCGCCCTTCGGGAGCGGCGCGTAGCGTGGTGACACCGGCATCCTTGTACGCGCGGATGCGGTTGCGCACCATTTCGGTGTCGCCCAGCAGGTTCGCCTGGACCACCATCGCTTGCGGCACCTTGGCAATCGCTTCGGCACGTTTTCCGGCAATCCAAAGTTGCTGCACTTCGCGCGCGACCGCCTCCCATCCCCCGCGTTTAAACGCATCGTTGTAGAAATTCGTGGTTGCCGAGCCCATCGCACCGAGCGTAAAGGCCATCGCAGGCTTCAAAGGTTCAGCGAGCGCATTGAGATCGTCGCCGAAGGCAACCGTGCCGCCGACCTGAATGTCGATATCGGCCAGGCTGCGGCCGGCTGATTCTGCGCCACCGCGCAGATAGTCAAGGTGGGCCGCGGCATGTTGTGGGGTAAACGATGTGCCGAGCCATCCATCGGCCACGGCGCCCGTGTATTCCAACGCACGCGGTCCGAGCGTCGCGAGATAAATTGGAATGTTAGCATTGCCAGGTTGTGACAAGCGCAGCGCCTTGCCCTGTCCACCCGGCCGCGGCAGTTCGTGATACTTGCCATGATATTCGATCTTTTCACCGGCAAAGGCCAGTTTGATGATCTCCACGGTCTCTTTCAGCCGCGTGAGCGGTGCCTTGAACGGCTGGCCCTGCAGTCCTTCGACGACTTGCGGACCGCTCGCACCGAGGCCGAGGATGAAACGATCGTTGCTGATCGCGGCCATCGTCAAGGCGGTCATCGCGGTCATCGCCGGCACCCGCGCGCTGATTTGCATGATGCCGGTGCCGAGCCGGATCCGGCTGGTGCGCGCGGCAATGTAGGCCAGCGGCGAAATCGCGTCGTGACCCCACGCCTCCGCGGTCCAGACTGCATCCACCCCGAGTTTTTCCGCTTCGACGACGTAGTCGACCTGTTCCTCGAAGTCGCGCTGACGTCCCGAAGCCGCGCCTCCGATCCCGATGCTGACTTTCATGTTAGCCCCCATGCGAGGTGATCACTGCCGAGCCCATACTTCCACCTCATCGCGCGGATACCACAAAACCAACCTCTAGACCATCAGCTCCCGCCGTGCCTTCAAGTTGCGTTTTGCAACTGAAGTTTGTAGGGTCAGTTGCAAAATGAAACTGAGGTCAGCAGTCATGAGCGAAACCAGGCAGCCGGGTGAAGTGCGGCGGGAAGTCGACGGCCGCATCTTCAAAATCATTATCGATAATGTCGCGAAACGAAATTCCTTCACCCCCGACATGATGTACCAGCTTTCCTCCGCGCTAACCGAGTTCGATCGGCGCGACGATTCCTGGGTGGCGGTCCTGTGCGCCGAAGGGGATCACTTTACCGCCGGCCTCGATATGCCGAAATTTTTCGGCCCCGAGGCAAGTCCGCGGCCCATTCCTGAAGCGAACCTCGACCCGTTCGCCCTGCGCAATCGCACCGTGAAACCGATAGTCACTGCGGTGCAGGGTATCACCTATACGATCGGCATCGAGATGATGCTGGCCGGCGATATCGTAGTGGCGGCCGATACCGCGCGTTTCTGCCAGATGGAATCACGCCGCGGCATCGCACCGTTAGGCGGCGCCCACTTCCGCTTCCTGAGCCGCACCGGTTGGGGCAACGCGATGTATCATCTGATGCTGTGTGACGAGTTTGGCGCCCAGCGCGCATTGCAAATCGGCCTGGTGCAAGAGGTGGTTCCAGCAGGACAGCAAATCGATCGCGCCATCGAAATCGCGAGGTTGATCACGAAGAATGCGCCGCTGGGAATTCGCGCGATGAAAGAAGCCGCCCTCAAATATATCGAGGCCGCTGAACACGCGGGCGTCGCGGCCATTGCCCAGGTCAGAGAACGGGTGATGAACAGCGAGGATGCGAAGGAGGGAATCCGCTCCTTCCTCGAGCGCCGCGAAGCCCGCTTTCAGGGAAAATAGGCGTCGGCGCGCTGGATCAACAATCGGGGCAGCAGGGGGCCCGGGCCGACCCTAGCAGGATCCTTAAACAACTGGTCGCTTTTGTAAAATTTTCCCTTGTCTTTTGTAATAAAAGCACAACTTTTCAAAAAGATGCACTTAACTTGCTTGATTTCACCTCTCAAAGATTATGGCACACGGTTTGCGCTCACCCTTTTCGCGCGACTGCGGAAGCCCAAAAGAGAAAGTGATTCGAAGGTTAAGCCATGCCAACCAGCCAGAACATCCGAGACGCGAAAGCGAACCAAACTAATCTGCCGCGTGGTTTTAAGCTGGATCGAAGGGAGGAGTCATGCGCGGAGGACCGCCGTGGGAGCACCGTGGGGATCATGGCGAGGATTTTCGCGGGAGCGGTTCTGCTTAGCACTGCCAATGGATGCATAGCCACCCGGAGTTGGGTTCAAGACCAGCTGAACCCTATTACGGGCCAGCTCGGGCAACAGGGATCGCAGCTGAACGAGGTGGACGCCAAGACTAACCGAGCGCTGGCAGGATTGCAGAATCTTCGCCTCGAGCGGCGCTTGGTGTTGGATTCGCGCGAGCCGACTTTCGGCTTCGGCTCCGCTGCCTTATCTCAAAATGCTAAACGCCAGATCGATGGGTTTTTCCAGGACGTCGAAGGATCGCCTACCTCCGGGTCGTCTTCAGGACGGCTCTTCGTTGTTGCCGGGTATACCGACAGCGTCGGCGCCGAGGACTATAACTACGAACTCGGACAGCGCCGAGCCGAACGGGTCGCCGGATACCTGGTCGGCAAGGAGGGGGTCGACCCGACGCAAGTTCAGGTGGTCTCCTACGGAGCGAACAAGCCGATTGCCGATAACAACACTTCGCGCGGGCGGCGAAGCAACCGCCGGGTCGAGATTCTCGTCTACCAGGAAAAGATCGCTTCGGGGAGCTGAGCCGGCCGGATGTGATGCCTCGTTTGCTCTTTGCTGAAGCCGGCCCAGACTCGTGGTTTGACGATGCGACGGCAGTGACGTTTCAGCAAAACCATTCAATTCGATCTTTACGCTTTCTACAGACCATAGGTTCGTGCCCTGAGAGCGACCTCTGTAACCGCTGGGTTGTAAAACTTACACCGTTAACCCATTTGCGGCGTAGCTTGGTAGGCGAAATTAGGACTTTTCGGCAGATAGTTGCGGCACGAGCCTTGCGCCAACCTTTCTCGCAAATGCCGTCCAAAGGATATCCAGGAAAAGGAGGTCTGCGATGAAGACGCACGCGTTGCTAAAAGGCAGGCTTCTAATGCCGGTCTTCGCTGGAGCCTGTGTGGTACTCAGTACGTTCCTGGCAGGGGCTACCGCCTGTGGGGCTAACCAAGGGTCGCTGTCAGCTGACACCGCTTCGTCAAGTCCATATCGCAAGTTACCGGACCACCTCATCCTCCATGGCGTGCGGTTCGATCTCACAACTGGTCAACTCGACGATCGCTCGAAGGCACTGCTCGACTATGCGGTCGAACTCCTCAAAGAGAACCCAGAGCTAATTGTTACGGTGGTCCAAAATCGTGAAGACGATCCGAACAGTGCGTGCGGACTGTCACGCGACCAGACCCAGATCGTAGCCAGCTACATAGAACACCGCGGGGTTCCTGCCGCACGCCTCAGATTGTGTCAAGCGACGCCCGCTCACGAACGCCGCAGTGCGGTAACATGGGCGCTCGTTTTCCAGTCGGGCGAGGCTCGCCCAGTATACAGAAATCATATGAAGCCAATTTCCAAAAGCTAAGATGAGATAACGCGCTCGAGCCAGCGCCGTCGCCGCCTGATTGCAGAACCTCGCGTTTGATGCGTTGTCGGTGCCACACCTGGTTCCACCCATGCGCGTTTATGCGCCAGGGGGGTGGGTCCTGTCGGGATCGACCCTGGCGGACGTGCAAAACCGGCGGTCTGGGTGGCATGACTTCTTTCCCCACCGTGATAGCTTCGTGGGAACGGAGTGGACACCCTGAATGTCCCGGACATCGACCGTAAATCCGAACCGGGAGCGTCAAGCCTGGATTGTCGCGGCGAGTGTATTCATCACGCTGTTCCTGGTTTGGGGTGGCGGAGTGAACACTGGGCCCGTATTTCTTCCGCCGCTACTCAAATACTTCGGCTGGACCCGCGCCCGAGTTTCGACGCTTGGGTCTGCCGGCGCGCTGATGGCGGGCGCCTGCGGCCCCTTCATTGGCTGGCTGGTGGACCGGATTGAAGCGCGCCGGGTGATGCTGCTTGGCGCGATCGTAACCGGAGCCGGGCTCCTCGCTGCCAGCCGCGTTCACTCATACTACCCTCTGCTTGCGGCCAATCTGATGATTGCGATGGGCGTCACCGCGGCCACGTTGATCCCCGCATCTTTGGTGATCGCAGGCTGGTTCAGCGAACGACGCGGACTCGCGATGGGTTTGACGTTCGCGGGCACTTCGCTGGGTGGCGCAGTGATGATCGTGGTCGCAAACAAAGCGATCGCCTTCGGAGGATGGCGTGCCGGCTATGTCGCGATGGCGCTACCGATGCTGATGATCGTGGCTCCGTTGGTGTTTTTCGTAGTGCGCAGTCGCCCCTCTGCACGCAACGCCTCTCCTGAGCTGGCTCACACTGATGTCGAGCCCATCGTGATGCCGGGAGTTGAATTAATCGAGGCATTCAGCACCCGTTCATTTTGGTTGATAGCGATTGCCGAATTCTTTTACGCCTGCGCGATTGGCGGGATCCTGGTCCACCTGGTGGTCTACCTGATCGGAGCCGGGTATACGGCGAGCCTCTCTGCCAGCAGTCTCAGCATGATCTATCTGATGTCGACGTTGGGAAAACTCTCGATGGGTCCCTCCGCGGATCGGCTAAGTCCTCGGACCGTGCTTTCGCTCGTCTTCGGCGGAGCCGCAGTGGGTACCATTCTCCTGTTCGCAGCGAAGAGCGGCCTGATGCTGGCGGGGTTCATCGTGCTGGTCGGGGTCGCGGCTGGCACACCGTTGGTGTTGCTGCCGCTGGTGTTTATCCAGTCGCTGGGGCTGAAACGTCTGGGCTCGGTGCAAGGAGCAGCAGGAATCTTCGCGACCATCGGCGCAGCGATCGGCCCCGTGGCGGCGGGACGCATTTTCGACGTGACCGGCAGCTACGCGATCGCTCTTGGCGTGTTTGCGGCGATGTGGCTCGGGGCGGCGCTTGCGATATACGCATGTATTCCGCTCGAGCAGGAGCTTGCCCGCCTGGGTCGTCGGACAACGTGATCGCGCATCCGCGGAAGTACGAAAACCCTTAATCCACGCCTGCATCACGCAACTACAACCGCCTTTATGTTGACGAACTCCTTGATGCCATAGGTCGAGAGCTCCCGGCCGTAGCCGCTTTCCTTCACTCCGCCGAATGGCAGTCGAGGATCTGACCGCACAGCATCGTTAACGAAAACGCAGCCGCTGTCGATCATCTCGGCCGCGATACGCTCACCCCGAGCGAGGTCGCGTGTGACTACGCCACCACCGAGCCCGAACACCGAGTCGTTGGCGGTGGCGATTGCCTCCGCCTCGTCTTTAACCGGAATGATAGCGGCGACGGGACCGAACAATTCGTCGTCGTAGGCCGGGGTGCCTTTTCTCACATCAGTCAGAACCGTTGGTGGATAATATGCACCGGGATTTTCGGGTATCTTTCCCCCCAGCAGGCAACGCGCACCCTTCGCGAGGCTTGCTTCGACCTGGTGATGCAGTTCATCGCGCAGATCGTGGCGAGCTAGCGGTCCTACTTCGGTCTCCGCGCTAAGCGGATCTCCCATCTTCGCGGCGCTCATCCGCTTTACGAAAAGGTCCTCGAATTCCCGGCGAATGCTCTCGATAACGATGAAGCGTTTGGCCGCAATACAGCTCTGGCCAGAATTCACCAGGCGACCCTTGGTGCATATTGCGGCGGCAAGCTCGAGGTCGGCATCCTCAAGCACCAGGTAGGGATCGCTACCGCCCAATTCGAGCACGGTCTTCTTCAGCATCTCACCAGCCTTGCGCGCCACCGCCCGGCCCGCCGGTCCACTCCCGGTGAGGGTCACGGCCCGAACGAGCGGATGCTCAATTACCGCATCGACCTGCCGGCTGCCGATCATCAAGGTGCGGAACAAATTCTCGGGGAAGCCGGCGCGGCGAAAGATGTCTTCGATCGCGAGCGCGCAGCCCGGTACGTTGGACGCATGCTTGAGCAATCCCGCGTTCCCCGCCATCAGGCCGGGTGCCGCGAAACGGAAGACCTGCCAGAAGGGAAAGTTCCATGGCATTACGGCCAGTATGACTCCCAACGGGTTAAAGGTGACGAAGCTCTTGCGGGCCTCAGTGGTCACCTCCTCACGCGCGAGAAAGCGCTCGGCGTGCTCCGCATAGAAGTCACATCCGGTTGCGCATTTCTGCGCCTCGGCGACACCATCGCGAACCGGCTTGCCCATCTCTTGTGCCATTAGAAGTGCGTATTCGCGAGCGTTGGCGCGCAGGACTTCCGCGGCTTTTCGCATTAGATAGGCACGATCCCTAAAGGTGGTGTGCCGCCAACCGCGAAAGGCCTGGTGCGTCTTGCTGACGATATCCGTGACTGTTGTAGGTGCCATTTCTTCATAATTTTTCAGCACCTCGTTAGTGGCGGGGTTAATTGCCTGGATCATCGTCAGATCCTCCTCTTCTAATTGAAGCTCGATACGTCCCAGGAAAAATATGCCTATTTAGCGGAAGCGGGCGATCCGCACCACAAACTGCAACAAATTGTCCTCGGTAATAAGTCTTTTGCGCATGTTCGACGGAATCCGACCATCGAGGACCCTCTACGTCGAGATGACATCGGAAAGGCGATCTACCCTACGTAGGTCAGGGAAGAGCAGCATCCAGAGGCCGACAATGAACAGCGTACCAAGACCCCCGATCACCACCGAGGGCACCGTGCCGAACCAAGCGGCGGTAACACCGGATTCAAATTCGCCAAGTTCGTTTGAGGTGCCGATGAAAAGATAGTTCACGGCGCTCACGCGGCCGCGCATCGCGTCCGGCGTGGCGAGTTGAACCAGTGACAAGCGCACATACACGCTGACCATGTCGGAGGCTCCCAGCACGACTAGCGCGGCCAATGACAGGACGAAATTGCGGGAAAGTCCGAAGACGATGGTGGCGATGCCAAAGCCGGCCACGCATGCGAACATCCTCATCCCGACGTTGCGGCCGAGCGGCCGTCGGGCCAGATTGAGCCCCAGCGTCGCCGCACCGAGCGCAGGTGCGCTGCGCAACAGGCCCAACCCTATCGGCCCGACCCGCAGGATGTCGCGCGCGTAGATCGGCAACAACGCCGTTGCGCCTCCGAGAAGCACGGCAAACAAATCGAGCGAGATCGCGCCGAGGATTATCGGCTTGCGGCGGATGTACGAAATTCCTGCCGTGAGTCGTTGCAGTGGCCGCGAATCGGAATGATGCGCTACCGGAACGTCCTGGGTTCGCAATGTCGCGATCAAACTGCTGACTGCAATGAACAGAATCATGCATGCGCCGTAAGCGACCGCTGGACCAAAAAGATAGATGGCGCCGCCGAGCGCCGGCCCCACTATCACCGCGGTTTGACGGGTCGAAGAGGTCAACGCTACCGCGCGCGGAAAACTTCCCTCGGGCACCAGGCGGGGCAGCAGCGCTTGTGATGCGGGTGCCGCGAACGCCCGTGCCGAGCCAAATAGCGCCAGGACGGCATAGAACGGCCAGATTCCATGCGGCCGTTCGAGCGTCATCGCGATGAACAGCCCGGCGCATGCGGTTTGTACGACGTAGCTCAATGCCAGCACTGTTCGCCGATCGAGGCGATCGGCAAGCTCGCCTGCGGGCAGGGCAAAAATAGCCAGCGGTAGAAACTGGAAGAGGCCTACGTAACCGAGCGCGAGTGGATCGTGAACCAGATCGTAGATTTGCCAAGCGACCACTACCGACTGAATCATCGTCGCGATCGTTGCCAGGAAGGTGGCCGCGACATATTGCCGGAAATCGCGCTGATTGAGTGCTTCGGCGCGACTAGTTTGGGAGATTGAAGTGTTCACTCAGCGCTTGGTGTCACATACATGAGAGCATTCTCGAAAAAAGCGTCGTCCCGCGTAATTTCCGCAGCACGCCGAAGCACGAGGATCTAACGCCGAGAAGGTATGAGCATCCAAACGGACCTTAAGCTTGGCCATAACCAGATGAGGCTAGGGCGCCGCGTGTGGCCACACCACTGTCGCAACTCTTGTGACTGCGCGGAATCCACGCGATCGTTGCGGATTTTCCGCCGCCGACCTTGATTGATGCCTCGCTCAATCGATGAATCCATCATTTGCGGATTCGTCTAACCAACTGGGTGATCCTACGCAGGAGAATGCTGCATGAAACTTCCTATCGCATTCGCATCCAGCCTCGTGCTTTCGCTCATTGCGTTTGCGCCGATAACATTTGCGCAAAATCCACCGGAAACCATGGGCTCTGCCACCGGAGGCACCGTCCCTCCTGCGCCTGCCAGGGATGCTCCGGCGGCCCCGGGATCGCAAAGCGTGGGCAATGCCGAGAGCGAGGCCAGCAACATCGCCGCGCGCATCGAGGCCGCGCGCAAGCAGGGTAAAGACGTCACTCAGGCCGAGCTGGAAGAGAAGCAGGGCAAGGCCGCGTTGCGCGGCGGATATAAAGCTGAAGCTACGGAGCATTTCGATCGCGCCAAACAGGACCTCGGCACGATGTGACGACCTAGGACGTTATCCTTTCGCGATGCGTATATACATTGAATGACGCATCGCGCAGAAAGCCGACCAGGGTGATCCCGGACTCATCGGCGAGCTCGACCGCCAGCGACGACGGCGCCGAAACCGCGACCAGTATCGGCACGCCCGCGGCGGCGGCTTTCTGGACTATCTCGAAACTCAAGCGCCCACTCACCATCATCACCGATTTCGCCAGTGGCAGCATCTTGTTGGCGAGCGCCCATCCGGCGATTTTGTCGACCGCGTTATGCCGCCCGATGTCCTCGCGCGTAGCGAGCAGATTGCCTTCGAGATCGAACAACCCGCACGCATGAAGACCGCCCGTCGCGGCGAACACTTCCTGCGTCGCGCGCAACTTGGCGCCGAGGGCCAGAATCGTCGCGGCGGCGATTTTCGCGCGCGAGGCGATGGGGGTAATGCGCTGGGTGATCGAATCGATGCTGGTCTTGCCGCATACGCCGCAGCTCGAGGAAATCGTGAAGTTGCGTCTTAGCCGCTCACGCAACCCCTCCGCCTTAACATTGAGGATGACGTCGATCGCATTGGGTTCGTCGGCGCCTTTCGCGCCGCGCACGCGGCGAATTTCGCCGAGCTCATCGGCATTGGCGATGAAGCCTTCGGCGAGCAGAAAGCCCGCGGCAAGTTCCTCGTCGTGACCGGGAGTGCGCATGGTCAAGGTGAAACGGCGTCCTGCGAGGCGAATCTCCAACGGCTCTTCGATCGCGAGCGCATCATCAATAGAGGCGAAGTTCCCGCTGCGCCATTTCGCCGCCGCATGATGGGCGATTTCAGTCGGCCTCGATTTTGACGGCGGTGTGAGCATCCCAAGGAACATTGCTAGCAGGTAACGAACGGATGCTGGTAGAGGCGCTTCGCGAAGCGGCCGCGGCGAGGTTGCGATCGCTTCGCGCATCGACGCGGAATGACCGGCGGTTTATGGTGAGGCTGCGAACATGGGAGGAAAATCGCCATGGCTGTCGTGAGTCCGCTGCGTTATCTGGTCGCCTCCATGCTCTTCTTGGGCGTGGCGTGCAATGCCAAACCCATCGACCTCGCCGGGGACTGGAATGGCGTGATCGAAGCGCCGCCGCAAACCCTGCGCTCGGCCCTGCACATAACCAGCAACCCCGCCGGCGGGTTGAGCGCGACCTTCGACAGCATCGATCAGAAAGCGGTGGGCATTCCAGCCAGCGACGTGGTTCTCAAGGACAACGACTTCAGCTTCGCGATTCCGGGCCGCGCATGGGACCTACCAGGGAACCCTCAGCGCTGATGACAAAACCATCAGCGGCACCTGGAGCCAGGGCGTTCCTTTGCCGCTCGTTTTCACGCGTCAGACGAATGCGCCGGCCGGCGACCCGGCCATCGCGGGCGACTGGAGTGGGCCGCTTAAGGTACCCGCCGTCACTCTGCATCTGGCGTTGCATGTCAGCTCGCTCTCGCAGGGTGGGTTTAGCGTTGCGATGGACAGCCTCGATCAGGGCGCTGGGGTTGGCCGGGAGCAACGTGGTGCTCAGCGGCAACGAGTTCAGTTTCGAGATTCCGTTAGTGCATGGAAGCTATCGAGGGACAGTCGGCGCGGACGCCAAAACCATAGAAGGGATCTGGGGCCAGGGCACGTCAACTCCCTTGGACTTCACGCGAAAAACCTGACCTCCCGGATCCTGGTAGGGCGCTTCGCGAACCGCCCCTACGAGGAAGAACGATCCTTGCCGCGCGCCGCGAAATGATCCAGGAGCGGGCGGCCCTTGCCGAATCGGAAGCTCGCAGTGAGCGCTGCGGTGACGAATTCCTTGGCGCCGCGCACCGCACCCTCGAGGTTACGCCCGTGCGCGAGATAAGCCGCGATGGCCGCCGAGAATGCGCATCCGGCGCCGTGCGCCTCACCGGCGATGCGTTCAGCTTTCAACGCGAGGAAACTACGGCCGTCGTAAAGTAGATCGGTTGCATCCTGATCTGGGGAAAGATGACCGCCCTTGATCACCACGGCGCGCGCGCCCAGCTTCACGAATCGACGCGCCGCCTCATGCAAATCGGAGGTCGCCTTTATCTCGATGCCTGTCAGCGCTCGCGCTTCAGGAATGTTGGGCGTGACCACCCGCGCGATTGGAACGATGTGCGCGAGCAGCGCCGCCTCGCCCGCCTTGCTCAGCAGACGCGTGCCCGAAGATGAGATCAGGACCGGATCGACTACCGGCGCCGCGAGTTTGTACTCGATGGTGGAGGCGGCGACCGCCTTGACGATCGCGGCGGTGCCCATCGCCCCGATTTTCAGCGCATTCGGTTTGCGCTCGAGCGCGACCGCTTCGATCTGCGCGCCGACCATCGACGGATTGAGCGCCGCGACGCGGAACACCCGAGAACTGTTCTGCGCGATGACCGCGGTGATCGTCGAGAAACCGTAGACCTCAAGCGCAGCGAAGGTTTTCAGGTCGGCCTGAATTCCGGCGCCGCCGCTCGGGTCACTTCCCGCGATTGTCAACGCGCTCGGACGATTTGGCTGACTCGGACGCATCGCGTCTCGACTCTAATGAACTGCGTGCGGAGTCGCGAACTGAAGGGAATGCGAGCAGGGAAATCCGAACTGCGTACCTGACTCTAAATATTCTATCAACGTGATTTTCTAAATGCCATCCGCGACCCCAATTGCCCGCGAGGAGACCGCGAGGGTATCCTTGCCCAACCGATGGAGACGAATCGACAGAGCGAGTTTCTCAATCTTCCGTTCAAGGAAAAGCTGGAATTCCTGTATGGACTCCCGGCGCGCCAGAAACGCGACCTGATTCTCTCCGCGCCCGAGGCCGAGCGGCTGGTGCAGTCGTTCTCGCCGGAGACGCTTTTCTACACTTTGAAGGAAATCGGCTCCGCCGACGCGGGCGATCTTTTAAGCCTCGCGCTGCCCGAGCAGGTCAGGTCGCTGTTCGACCTCGATTGCTGGGACAAGGATCGACCCAACCTCGAAAAGATGCGCGAATGGATCGAGGCGCTGACCGAAGCCGGCCGCCGCCGCCTCGCCGACGCGCTGATGGAACTCGACCTGGAACTCGTCTCGCTGTTGATGCGCAGCTACATCAAAGTGCATCGCGTCGATGATCCGAATATCGCGGGTGACGCGCCGGCTAACCGCCTGCTCCAGTTCGACGAGCATTATCTGATCGAGTTCATCCGCTACGATCAGATCACGCAACCGCTGACCGAATTCCTCGAGGAAGTTTTCGAGCGCGACTACAAGTACTACGCCGGCCTGATGGAGGAATCCTACTGGGGCGTGCAGGCCGAGCTCGAAGAGGAAGCGTACCGTTATCGGCGCGCGCGCCTCGAAGATCGCGGCTTCCCGGAATATTACGAGGCGCAAAATATTTTTGCGTATCTCGATCCGACCCGCTTCAACGAGCTGCGCACCGGACACGTCAAGCCGAGCCGCGAGGGTCTGCTCAACGACGAGGAAATCATTCCGCCCGACATGGCGCTCGCGGCCGAGCGCGACAATTCGCTCTTCAACACCGCGTTGGCGGCGGGTTTCGCGGCTGATGGACAACGGCAGCTGCGCTCCGAAATGGCGATGGTGACCAACCAGGTTCTGGTCGCGCGCTCGGTCGACTACGGCGACCTCGAAGCGGTGCACGTCGCCGTCGAAATGACGCACAACTACCTGAACCTGGCATTGGAGCATCTGGCGAGCGGTGATTTGAATGTCGCGGTGGAAAACCTGCGCGACACCCACTTGCAGCTGCTGTTTCGCCTCGGTGTCAGCCTCACCATCGATCTCAGGACGCGCGCGCAAAATGTGGTCGCGAAGCTCGGCCTCGATCCCAAGAAGACCCGCGAGATCGGCTACCTCGACACGCCGTATCGCGAGGCGATTGCCGGCTTCATGCTGCGCCAGCCGCGCTTCTACGAGGCGCTGGATGGCGGTGGCTCGGTCGCGATGCGCGATTTCCGCTCGATGCGCGATCTTCACCTCGGCTATGCGCTGGTCGCTCAGATCGAGGCGATGCGCGAGCTGTTCCAGGCGATGTTCAATGCCGATATCGCGGCGGCGTCGTTCCGCTCCAGCGTGGCCGGTCATGAAATTCGCCTCAGCCAGATTGTGCTGACCGCGCTCGCGCGCGAGGCGCTGGATCAGCGCTTCGAGCCCGATCCCATCGAGGCCAGCAGGCTCTCGGAGCTGCATCGCAAGATCATGACCGGCGGTGGGCGTCCGGCGAAGCTCAGCGACGGCTTCCATGCCGATGTCGCCGCGGTACTGGAAATGCGGCTGGAGGATGACGTGCGTGCGCGCAGCGCCGACTTCATCAACTCGTGTCTGAACATCATTGAGGAAGAATTCGCCGAGCTCGACCCCAACGATCGCATCGATCCACGCTTCATCCGCAGCTTGATGCTCAAGCGCGGCTAGGGCTTGAGCGCGATCGATTGTTCAGATCGCGGCGCGCGGCACATCAGCCGCCGGGAATCGCCACGACGGACATTCGACGATCCGAGCTCGTTTAAGCAACATCCTTAGCCTGAAAAAGGAGCACGATGAAAAAGGCGGAATTCTATCGTGACGCGCGCACCGATTTGCCCGGACCGATGGCCGGGGTGCGCGTACTCGAAGCCACTACGACTGCGGCCGGGCCGTTGTGCTCCGGGATGCTGGCCGATTTGGGCGCGGACGTGATCAAAGTCGAAGTACCCCAGGGCGAGGTAACCCGACGCATGCCTCCGTCGTTCCCCGGAACCAACATCGGCGCGATCAACGGAACGATCAATCGTAACAAGCGCAGTCTAAGTCTCGATCTCAAATTTGCCGAGGCGCGCGACATCTTCCTCAAGCTCGCCGCCCGGTCCGATATCGTGGTCGAAAACTTCAAGGCCGGCACCATGGAGAAGTGGGGAGTCGGTTACGAAGCGGTGCGCAAGGTCAAACCGGATATCGTCTATGTTTCGATCACCGGATGGGGCCAGTTCGGCCCTTACTCGAACCGCGCTGGTTACGATCCGATCGCACAGGCGGTGTCTGGCTGGATGTCGATGAATGGTCCCGCCGACGGGGCGCCGGTCAAAGCGGCAACTGCTATCGGCGACGAGTTCGGCGGATTGCATGGTGCTATCGGGGCGATGGCCGCGCTGCGCCACCGCGATCGGACGGGGGAAGGTCAGCACGTCGACGTGGCGCTGCTGGATGGCCTGAGCTCCAATACTTTTGCAGCGATTTCGGCGATGGGAGTTGTCCCGCAGCGGCTCGGCAACGAGTTCGGGTTTGCCGTGCCGTCCAATACTTTCCAATGTAAAGACGGATGGGTTTATATCGCCGTGCTCCTCGATTCGCATTGGAAGGTGCTGGCGCGCGTGATCGGATTTCCGGAGCTTGCCGAAGATCCTGCTTTCGCCACTTTTCCCGGGCGTTCCGCCAATCGCGACGCATGCAACGCGATAGTCGCAGCGTGGACGGCGGAGCGCACGCGGGCAGAAGTGGTCGAGATTCTGAACCAGGCAGCGCTAGCCGTCGGTCCGGTGAACACCTATCCTGAAGCGGCCAAAGATCCACACCTGCTCGAGCGCGATATCATTCAACCTACGCAGATCGAAGATGGCTCGATGGCGACGTTGAATGGGCCGGTGGCGAAGTTCTCGCGCACGCCGACTCGGGTCCGGACCGGCGCTCCCGCAGTGGGCAGTCACAATGACGAAATCCTTGCCGAGATCGGCATCGACGTCGCGACGCGTAAGCGCCTGAAGAAAGCGGGGATAATCTAATTGTTCGCCTCACTGGTAGGGTGGGGCAGGGTGCGACCTCTTTTCCTCGCCGCATTGAGCGAGAGAAGATAGAGGCGCGTTTCATCCGCAACGTGACGCTCACGCGAAGATAAATTCCGGAGGCTAACATCATGAGCCGTCGAGACGAGATCGAGTTCACCACGCAAGAGCTAGCCGAGTTCCTCGCGCGACCGCATAAGGCCGTGCTCGCGACCATCGACAAGAATGGTTTTCCGCACGTCGTCGCGATGGGCTATCGCTACAAGGATGGCATCATCTACATGACCTCATACCGCAAGGCGCAGAAGGTGCTCAACGCGCGCCGCAATCCGAAGGTCGGCGTGATGGTCGAGGTCGGCGATCGCTACTCCGAATATCGCGGCGTGATGATCCGCGGCATCTGCGAAGTAATCGATGATCCTCAAGTGGTGCGCGAGACGATGCGTGGGGTAGGCGAGTCCGCCACCAACGCGGGGGTCCCATCCGGTGCGGCATCGAGCGTTCCCAAGCGGGTGGTCCTCAAGATCACCCCGCAGAAAATCGCCAGTTGGGATCACGGCAAGTTGGGCGGAAGGTACTAAGGGTAGGCGTCGAGGCGTAGCCGCTCACGGAAGGACGACCGAAGGCTAACGATGACGATACGTAGAGCGGAATGTTCCTGCGGTCAGCTCTCGGCAACCTGCTCCGGAGAGCCGTATCGGATCGCGGTCTGCCACTGCCTCGCCTGCAAGCGCAAAACCGGAAGCGCTTTCGGCCTCGGCGCGTGGTATCGCGAGAGCGACGTTGTGACCACCGGCCGTGCGAATGAATTCGTTCGCATCGGCGACGATGGCGGCCACATCGCCAACGGCTTCTGCCCGAATTGTGGCGTCACGGTGTTCTGGCGAATCGATACTCTTCCCGGCGTGATCGCGGCATCGGTGGGCGCGTTCGGAGACCTTTCTTTCCCGCCACCGACCGTCTCGGTTTATCATGAGAGCCGACGCTATCCATGGGTGGAGATTCGGGCCGAGCCGCTGGAGAAACGCGGCTGAGCAGCGCGTCAGCGAAACCGGTCAAGTTACGGTTTAGCGTCAAGGTCCGCCTTGCCGGAGATCGAACCAAACTGCACCTCGGGCTCCCGCATCGCTTGAATCGACAGGGCATTTGACCTAACCCTTCGGGAAACCGCGAGGAAGATCGCAAATTCCCGCTACCAGGAGGACCGCGTGCAGCAGGAAGAGCTTCTTCGAAATGAATTGCTGGCGGAGGTCGAGTCGATTGCCCCCATACTAGCCGAGCACGCGCCGCTTTCTGAGAAACTCGGCCGCCTCGATGACGCGACCTTCGAGGCCATACGCAGCACGCGGTTGCTACGATGCGTTTGCCCTCGCGAGCTTGTTGGGCTGGAGGCCGGCCCGGTTACCGGCATGGAAATTTATGAAGGGGTCGCGCGCATCGATGGTTCCGCGGGCTGGGTACTCGGGATCCTCGCAGGCTCCAGTGCGATCGTAGCCTCCCTGCTGCCGGCAGCTTCCGCGCGGGGGATCTGCGCCCATGGCATCCCTCCGATGGCCGGTGCGGTCGCGCCCGCAGGGACGGCAGAACCGGTCGCCGGCGGCTATAAAGTCAAGTCGCGCTCGTCGTTCGGCAGCGGGATTCATCATGCCCAGTGGGTCTTCGCCACAGTAATTGTCCCGGGCCAACCGCCGCCGGCGGGGATGCGCGTGGTCGTGGTGCCGCGAAACCAGGTGGTGATCCACGACAACTGGCAGGTGGCTGGACTGCGGGGCTCGGGCAGTTGCGACTATAGCCTCGAAGATGTGTTCGTTCCCGAAGAAATGACTTTCTCTTTGATGGATTTCATACTTGGGAACGTCGCTACCCCTGCCCCTGTGTTGAAGCTCGGCGCGCCGGCCAACCTCTCAATATTCCATGTGGGGATTGCTCTGGGTATCGCGCGTCACGCTCTGGACGAGATCACTTCACAGGCGGTTGCGAAAGGCCGTGGGCTTCCGCCTTCTCCGCTCCCGACCCATCCGCACTTTCAGTTTGCGCTGGGCAAGGCGGAGGTCGAACTCGGATCCGCCCGCGCGCTCGCCATTCAGCTCCTTTCCAGCCTTTACGCAGAGGTGCAAGCTGGACGGGTGCCGCCGCCGGCTCGACACGCCGAAGCACGCGCGGCTCCGACCTATGTCACGGAGGTGGCGCAGCGCGTGACCGGGGTCGCTTTCCAGGCTGCCGGAGGTGGGGGACTGTTCGATAGTAACCCGCTGCAGCGCTGTTTCCGCGACGTCTATGCTGCCGGGCAGCACTTTGTGGTGAGTCAGTCTTCGTACCGCGCTTTAGGACAGTTCAAGCTCGGTCAACCCGAGGCCAATCCGATGCTCTAGGTCACGCCCAACATTGGCGCGATGCTGCGCAAACATGGGCTGGCATCGGTGCCCGAGGCGCACTGTTATATTACTCACAATGATGTGCGAATCGATGTGACGCGCGATGCGGTGAATCCGGCCGAATCGATCGCGCGCTTCCTTCATTGAGGAGACCATCATGCCCGCGCAGATCGGCGACTGCAAAGTCTCGATGCATCGCGACTGGGTGGCGCGCGAAACGCCGCATCGCAACTGAGAAGAGAGTCTGGAAGATTCCCGAGGAGTGCATCGGGGCCATCAGCGCGCCCCGCTGACCGGTCTTCCTTGGTTTCGATCCTCGTAGGGGTCGTTCCCGGGAACGACCCGCAACAATGGCGCCGGGCGCAAAGATTCTTTGCAATTGCGATTTCGCCAGGTCACCGAAACGCCTATTCAATCCTCGCCGGCTTGGGTCAGTATGGATGCGCTTCGCGCGATCAGGATTTGACGGGTCGTTCGCGAACGACCCCTACGGCCCGGCAGAACTCCGCGAGCGCCTCGATGTTTTGGCTGTCACGGCCGTTCAGTTCCGAGGCGACCCATTCATAGAGCCGCGCCATGCCTATGTAGATGTTCGCGCCTTCGCGCTCGGCGCCGATGAAATCGGAGATCTGCTCCATCTCGGCCACCCATCGGTAGGCCTTCGGGAACATATCGGGAATCGAGCGCTCCAGCCGCGTGAGGAAGCCAGGTTGTGTGCGCGACAGCTCGGCGCGAAGCGCATCGGCGAGGCCCTCGCGCGAGGCCGCATTCACCATCGCGGTGGCGAGCGCCGTGAAGCCTTTGGTCATCCCGGCATAAGCCAGCTTCAGCGCCGAAGCCGCGCCGATCGGGGCATCGAGCACCGCGATGTCGAGGCCATACTTCGCCAGGCGCTCCAATTCGCTTGCCTCGGCACCCGAGGCATAGAAGCGCGGACCCTTCGCGGGATCCTGAGTGCCGGCTGCGGGAGGTCCTCCGATGATGCCGGCGTCGATGAAACGCGCTCCGCGAAGAATCTCCTCGATGCGCCGGGTGGTGGCAGGCGCAATGGCGTTGCATTCAACGAAGATCGGTTTCGCCTTTGCTTCGAGTAGCGGTTCGCGAAAGCGCTGGGCGACCTCGACTGCCACTCCCGGTGGAACGATGGACATTACGAAGTCAGCCTCGCGTACGAGGAGGTGGTCATCGTCGACGCCCTCGATGCCGGCGTGCATTATCCTTTCGATGCTCGCAGCACTACGGCCCTTCGGCGACGTCATGACCGTCGCGCCGCATTCGCGCAGGCGTCGCGCGACTGCCGCGCCCATCTCGCCCGCGCCGATGACGACGATGCGCACTGCGGTCGCCGCCTCAATCGGGGTACTCATGGCTGGCTTTTCACCGGCAGGGTGATCTTAAAGCTCATGCCGCGCGAGCGTGCCTCCGGATTAGTTGATGTTTCAGGGCCTTCGATGCCGCCGCGCTCGGCCCATAGTTTACCGCTGTGAAGTGAGACGACACGCTGGCTGAGCACCAGGCCGAGCCCGGTTCCCGAGGGCTTGGTGGTGAAAAATGGGGTGAAAAGCTGGTCCAGCTCGCTCTGGGTCATGCCGCGACCGCTGTCGACGACCTCAATGCGCAGGAATTGACGCCGCTTCCCTTCGGCGGCGAGGCGAAACTCGGTTTCCATCCGGGTGCGGATTCGCAGCCGCCCGTGATTATCCATCGCCTCGATGGCGTTGCGAATCAGGTTGAGGATGGCCCGTTCCAGCGCGGCCTCATCCCCGAGGACGTCGGGCAGGCTGGGGTCGAACTCTTGCTCAAGGTCGATTTCTGGCGGCGGCTTGGGAAAGAGCCCCGCCAGCTTGAGCGCCTGGTGGATCACCCTATGAATGTTGACCTCGTCCTGCTTGAGGCTGCGAGGCGCGCTAACCGCCAAGACCTGCTCAACCAGTGTTTCAATCCTACTCGCCCCATCCAGGATAACTTCACAGTACTGCTGGATGCGCTGGTCGCCAGGATGTCCGGCGGCCAGCAACTCGGCAGCGCCCTTAATGCCGGTCAGGGGATTTTTGACCTCATGTGCCAGGCCAGCCGGCGAAAGTCTCAGGTTATGAGGACCTTCGACCGCATGCTCCGCGCTCTTTTGATGTGACAAGTCGTGGAGCAGGACGATAGCACCGCCAATCTGGCCGTCCGAGCCCGCCAGCGGGGAGATTTCGGCCCGGACCGCGACCGCTCGGGGGCCGATGTTGAACATCGCGTCGGGATCCCCGAGGTTCTGCCCGGTGTCGAGACAGGTATGGAGCATCCTGGCGAGCCAATCGTTGTGTCGCACGATACTGCCGAAGAGCGAGCGTCCGAGCTGCGAAACCCCCAGCATCGTTTCGGCGGCGGGATTTACCGCGATTGGTTTCAGGTCGCTATCGACGACGATGACCGCGTCGGCGAGGCCGTCGAAGACCTCCCTCCACATATTGCGGGCGGTTTTCCTGAGGGCGCGGAAAGCAGGAGACACAGGCGAAAAAGTATCATTCCAAAAGGATTTCTCATAGGAATTGGTCCGGTAATGCGCGCGGACGCGATTAAATGTTAATCCAGGCGATTTCGTCCATTAGATTTTTTAATCAAAGTAACCCCCACGGATGCGTTGATCTTCGATCCCTTACTCAAATACCGTGAGCGTCGGTCGGAAGTACCTAGCCTTTTTGGGGTGGGGACATGATGGGGGAAGATGAATCTGAACCGGAACCTGAAAGCTGCGACAACCATCGGTACCATCGCAGCCCTACTAGCCTTCTCGGCCAGTTCTCAATCATTCGCAGCCACCACTGAGTCGCACGCTCCGCTTCCTTCCTGGACTGTCACCTCACCCGAAGCTGTCGCACCTGCAACGCCCTCCACCGATACTGACCGACAGGCCGATGCGGTTAGTCCTACGGTCACTTCGCAGCCAGCAGCAGCCGTAGTACCGCCTCCTTCCGTCGATAACGCCCCAGTTGGGACGGTTGCTTCGAGTTATCCGTCGGCTGGCGCGCCGATCCCGGGCGAAGCACCTCGAACGAGCACCATATCGAAGTCTCCGTTCGTTCGTTCGGAGCCGCGCCAGGTGGCGCCGTTCCCGTTGCTTCTTAATGATGCGGTTCAGAACTACGTCCAGAATTTCGTGGATCAGCCGGAGGGCCTCAGGTTGGCCTTCACGCGCAGCCGGCCCTTCCTGCCCGAAATGCTCCGGATGATGAAACAACAGGGCATTCCGGACGACCTGGTTTACCTGACCTTCGCTGAAAGTGACTTTTCGAAGCGTGGCAAAGGGCCTTGGCAGTTCACGGTCGGTACTGCGGCCCGGTATGGATTGCACGTCAATAAGTGGCTCGATGAGCGCCGCGACCCCATTCTGTCGACCAAAGCGGCGGCCGAATACCTCGCCGAACTTCACGATCAGGCCGATAACGACTGGCGAGTGGCCTTGGTCGCATGGAACACCGGTGCGGGCAATTTGGAGCGTTATTGGTCGCTCCACGGGGCCAACTACGAAAAGTTTGCCGATCTTTTGCCGCGGCGGACGCGACAGCTCCTCAATCGCTTCATGGCGGTGGCCTTCATCGCACATAATGCCTCGGCCTATGGCCTCGACGATGTCAGCTATTCCGATGCTCCCGCGTGGACGACCCGCACCTTCAAGGGCGGGACGTTGCTAAAGAGCATCGCGCGGGAGTTCGAGACCACCGTGGCGAAGCTCCACGAGCTCAATCCGGCACTGCGTGCCGACCGGGTCCCGCCCAACGAGCGCGCCTATGCCATCCGGCTCCCGATTGAAGACGACGAGGCGAACTAGCCGGATCTTCTCCTTTTCTCCAAATTCCGACTTATATTTGTGGCGTGCGACCGTCGCGCTGGTTGCCGATCTATCGATCTGACAAGATCGATCTCGCGATGAGTCCGATGTCCAGCCCGTATCGGCTGACTTCTCGTGGAAGCTCAAGTTAAAGAACCCATCAGCCTCAAAACCGAGCGCTTCAAAGTTCGCGGGATGCACTGCGCGAACTGCGCGCTCACCATCGAGGGCGCGGTGCGTGGCCTCGAGGGAGTTCGCGAGGCCAACGTCAACTTCGCCGCCGAGACGTTGACGGTTCGGGCGAGCGAATCGGTCGCAAAAAGCGCCATCGAGGCGATCGTCGCGAAGACCGGCTATCAGCTTGCTGAAGAAGAAACCGGCGTCCGCGCGGGTGAGTCGGCGCTCGACAAGACCGAGGTGCGTCATAACCTGATGTGGGTGATAGCGAGCGCCGTCGTCGCTGCGCTCGTGATGTACCTCGACATGCTCGGCGGCCATACTGCGGATCTCATCGCATTCGGCATTACCACCGCGCTGATGTTCACCGCCGGGCTGACGTTTTATCGCGGGGCCTGGATCGCGCTGCGCAATCGCACCGCCAATATGGACACACTGGTCGCGCTCGGCATCAGCGCCGCATACGGATACTCGGTCCTGACAACTTTCCCCGACTGGTTTTTTGCCGGGCCGCGATTTTTCGATACCGCGGCGGAACTGATTCTGTTCATTCGCTTCGGAAAATATCTCGAGGCGCGCGCGCGAGGCCGTGCGATGGCCGCGCTGCGCTCGCTGCTCAACCTGGTGCCAGATACTGCGATCGTCGTGCGCGAGGGCAAGGAAGCCGCTATCGCCGCGAGCGAAGTTCGAGTCGACGATACTGTGATCGTGCGGCCGGGCACGCGAATTCCGGTCGATGGTATCGTCGTCAGTGGCGCGAGCGCGGTCGACGAGTCGATGCTCACTGGAGAATCGATGCCGGTCGAGAAAGGGCAGGGCGCCGGCGTCGCGGGCGGCACGCTCAACACCTCGGGCGCGCTGACGATTCGTGCGACCCGCGTGGGCGCAGACACGGCCCTCGCGCAGATCGTCAAGATGGTGGAGGAAGCACAAGCCGATCGCGCTCCGATCCAGCGCATTGCGGATTATGTTGCCGCGCGCTTCGTGCCGGCGGTCATTCTGATCGCGGTGCTTACCTTCGTCATGTGGATGTGGCTCGGGCCGGGCCTGGTGATGGCGCTGACCTCGATGGTCGCGGTGCTGGTCATCGCATGTCCGTGTGCGATGGGCCTCGCGACGCCGACCGCGCTGATGGTCGGGAGCGCGGTGGGGTTGCGCTCGGGGATTCTCTTCAAGCGCGCCTCGGCGCTGGAAATCGTCACTCGGGTGCGCGTGATGTTCTTCGACAAGACCGGCACGCTGACCGAAGGCCATCCGCAACTCGACGCGCTGAGAATCCTCGCGGGCGATGAAGTTAGTGTGCTAACTGCTGCCGCGACCGTCGCGTCGCGCTCGACGCATCCACTGTCGACCGCGGTGGTGGCGTATGCGGAAGGTCACGGCATCAAGCCGCACCCGGCGGATGCGATCGAGGAGCATGCCGCGATGGGCATGACGGCCAAGCTCGATGGGAAGGAAATCGCGCTCGGCAACGCACGCTTGATGCAAAGCCGCGGTGTGAACCTAGATGATGCGCACAGCGCCGCGGATACGATCGCAGCATCTGCCGCGACGCCGCTATACCTCGCCATCGATGGCGAGGTTGCCGCGGTCCTCGGTTTTCGCGATCGCATTCGCAAAGAAGCGCAGGGTGCGATTCGGGAAATTCGCGCGATGGGCATCCGCACCATCATGTTGTCGGGCGATACGGAAGCAGTCGCGAAGAAAGTTGCGGATGACCTCGGCCTCGACGAGCATCATGCGGAGCTGTCGCCGGCGGACAAAATCGAGCTGGTCAAAAAATCGCGCGCGCAGGATATCTTCACCGCGATGGTCGGCGATGGGATCAACGACGCGCCCGCGCTCGCGGCTGCCGATATCGGAATCGCCATTGGCTCGGGGACTGACGCGGCGAAGGAAACCGGCGACATCATCCTCACACGCGACGACCTCTACGACATCGTGCGCGCGCTGGTGCTGGGGCGCCTGACGCTGCGCAAGGTCAAGCAAAATCTCTTTTGGGCATTTTTCTACAATGTGGCGGGCATTCCGATTGCGGCCGGCGTGCTCTATCCGTGGTTCGGTATCACGCTCGACCCTGCGCTGGCGGGCCTCGCGATGGCACTCTCGAGTGTCAGCGTAGTGACCAATGCATTGCTGCTCGGTCGCGCCAGAAACACTCTCGCGCGGATTGGTGCGTTAGATGCGGAGCAAATCGAGCCTCGGAAGGAACCACCGCCGCTGACAGCCTCCTCGAATCACCATCCGAAAACCGAAAGCTCAAGGAATGGCCAGATGGCTTCTATCCCAATGGATTCCAAACTAAAGTGCGAAAAATGCGGCGAGGAGATCGCCACGCCGATGCATTGCGATCGGCCGATGCACGTCGAAACGGTGAATGGCGTTCAGAAGCTGGTGTGCTGGATGGGCCCTGGATGCGGCGTCCTGGACGTTCCCGCGCATTGCAGCGAGCCGATGCACGAAGTTCGCACCGTCTGAGGTTCAAAGATTTGCGAGGCTCTTTTGACAGTAAGGGGATGCGAGTTGTACTGTGGGTTATATGCGTAAGCGGGTAGTCATTAGGTCTCCGTACCCCTCGAGCGAAGCTGTCGCCGCGGAATTTGGTATCAGCCAAAAGCGGATGCGCGAATTACGCAAACTGATCGGTTTCGAACCGCGGCAAGAAAAGACCAAGCCGACCGCCAAGAAACGCAGCTCACAAGGCTAGACCGCACCCTTCCGCAGAAGCGGAACTCAGGTACTTGGGCATCAAGCGAGATTTGGCGAATCTTCAGTCGCGCGCAATCTCCCGCGCTACTTCATCAACAAGTGCTGCACTACCTATGAACGTTTTTCTTAATGTTCCTTATGACCAACAATACGAACGCTTGTTTGTGGCGTTTATTGCGGGACTATGCAGCTTCGGCCTAACCGCGGGCGACCATAGAGATACCCGGCAGCCAACGGCGACTGAACCGGATCATCGCGTTGATAAGTGAATGTTCATATTCCTTTCATGATCTTTCGCGCGTGACTCTCGACCCAACCGTTCCGCGCACGCCTCGTTTCAATATGCCGTTTGAGCTCGGTCTGGCCGTAGCGAAAGGTGCGGGCTCACGAAGTAACCATCAATGGTTTCTGTTTGAATCCATTTCTCACCGACTTAACAAGTCTCTTAGCGATCTTGACGGAACGGATCCATATATTCACGGTAACAAACCGCAAGGTGTGCTAAGAGCTCTCATGAATGCTCTCGTGCGCCATCGAAATCCTCCAACCTTGCCGGAACTCAATCGGGTCTATCGAGAGCTTCGTGGGGCTGCAGCGAAACTAAAGAAGGAACTTCGAGGTGCGCCTTTGTTCGAGGCGCGTGCGTTCAAAGAGCTCGTTTTTCTCGCTAATGATATCGTGGCGCGCGCTCGCGGATAAAAGGAGCTTCTCCGTGGAGACATCGAAAGTAGTTACCGGTCACGCACCTTCAAATGGCGCGAAACTCTATTTCGAGATGCGCGGCGATGGTCCCGCGCTCGTATTCATCCACGCCGGCGTCTCGGATCATCGGATGTGGGATCCGCAGTTCGAGGCGTTCGCATCGCGCTTCAAAGTCATCCGCTACGACCACCGCGGCTTCGGAAAATCGACGTTTCCGGAGGAGGCCTTTGCGCTGCGCGATGACCTCCTCGCGGTGCTGCGATATCTCGGCATCGGCCAAGCCGCATTGATTGGATGCTCGATGGGCGGCGCGACCGCGATCGACTTCACGCTTGAACATCCGGGAATGGTGACCGCGCTTGTGCCCGTCGGCGCGGGGGTGAGCGGATGGAACGATTGGTCTCCCGAGTCCATCAACCTATTCACCGAAATGATGGGCCTGGTACAGAAGGGAGATGCGGACCGGGCTTTCGAGATCAGCGCGCATTACTGGATCGATGGACCCGCGCGCGAGGCTGCGCGAGTTGACCCCAGGTATCGAGAACGGGCCTGGCAGCACTACAAGGAGAACTTCTCGCTGGAGTTCTTTAAGCGCATCGAGGACGTCCTCAATCCGCCGGCAATCAACCGATTAAAAGAGATCAAAACTCCCACGATGGTGGTGATTGGCGACTCCGACGCGCAGGACCTTCGCAAGGTGGCGCAACAGTTGGCAAGCGAGATCGCCGGCGCGACGATGACGACCATCGAGAACGCGGCGCATCTGCCGAGCCTCGAGCATCCAGCGGAGTTTAACCGCTTGCTAGAGGGCTTCCTGGCGACGCTCGGCTGAAACTTTCATCGACACCATGTCGCCGAATCGCGACAAATAGACGGCCGGCCAGTGTGGCTTCGTGCTATACTGCGTCTTGTGAACGAAGGTGGCCGAGGATCCGCGCTGTCCCCCGGAAAATACCAAACGAAGCCAAATAGTGCCCGCCGATGTTAGGTTTTCAAATTTCCGAAGGTGTCAGAAATGAGGATTTAGCGCGCTCCATGGACTATCGAAACGCAAAAACAAACCCACCGCGAGCATCGCGAGCGGTGGTCCTGAGCGCTGCGAGAAGGACCTCGGCGGTAGGCCGTTGAATGCTGAAATTGCAAAAACAAACCCACTCGAAACGTGCCAACCAAGCCATTTCGACAAAGCGTCGGTAAGCCGAGCCTCACAGCAGCGGGCCGTCATTACCGAGCATGTCACGGCGAATCAATCGAATCGGCAGCGCGCCCTCATGCAAAAAGGCATCGTGGAATTTGCCGAGGTCGAATTGCGCGCCATGCTTCTTGCGCACGTCTTCGCGCAGCTTGAGGATCATCAGCTTGCCGAGCTGATAGCGGAGATAGCCGGGATCCTCGGTACCGCGAAACGCTTCGACCTCAGCGTTGTGCGGCGTCATGTAGGCGTTGGTCTCGAAGAAGGTTTCCGCGGACTCGACGCTCATCCCCGCGGTATGCATCCGCAACCCGACCAGATAGCGGCAGGCGCGCATCAGCGCCATCTGCAGTTGCGCGAGGCGATACTTCGGGTCGCCATTATGCAGGCCCTCATCGAGCATCATCTGCTCGCAATATAAGCGCCCATCCTTCGGCATTTGCCCCCGAGGCATAGATGGCGCGCACCTTGTCCGGATTGAGGCGGTTGTTGAGGAACTGCACGTAATGGCCGGGATAGACTTCATGCGTCGAAGTATCCGAAATGAGCGGCGCCGAGAAGAACTCCAGCAGCTCTTCGCGGCGGCCTGCGGGCCATGATGGATCCGGCAGCGTCACGTAGAAGTACGCCTCGGTGGACTTCTCGAATGGCCCCGGCGTATCCATCGAGGCGAAGGTGGTCGCGCGCATCGCCGGAGGAGTCTCGCGCACCCGCGGTGGGGGCGCATCAGAAGGAATCGTCGCGAGATGATGCGAGACTACATAATCGCGCAGCGCGGCGAGACCTGCGGTGACAGTTGGAATCAGCTGCTCGGCGGTAGGATGGTCGCGGTTGAGGGCGGCGGCGACCTCGGCAGGGCTGTGATTTGGATCAACGGTGTGCGCGGTTTTTTGGAACTCTGCCTGGAGCCGTTCCAATTCGTCCCGGCCGACGTTCAGCAGATCGGCGAGCGGTATATCGACCATCTCCTGGTCGGCGAGCATGCGCCGGTAGGCGTCGGGACCGATGGCATAGTTGCCGGTAGCGCGCGGCAAAAAATCAGTCTTGAGCCATTTTGCGTATTCCTCGACCGCGGCGACCAGCTTCGTGTTAGCCTTGAGGAAGGCGGTTTTTTTTGGTCCTTGCGGGACCGACGCGAAGGCTTCGACGAGATCTTTTTGCAGGAAATCGATCACCCCCGGCATTTGCGAAAGCGCGATATCGAGGGTCACCTTCGCGGTGCGCGCAGGTTTCAGGTTGACGCGAGCAACCGCAAGATTATGCAGCGCGGCTGCTTCCCGCGCGGTCGCCGAGCGCATCCGAACTTCGAGCGGTGCGAAGTTGCGTTTGATGAGCGAATGAAGCGCATCCACCGGCAGATAGTCGTCGGGCGCGCGCTCGTAACCACGCAGCTCTTCGTCGTCGAGCAGGCGTCCATCGAGTTGAGCGATCAGCCACTCGCGATCGGCTTCGTTGGGGGCATTGAGATGATCGGAGCCGAACTCCTCGAACTGATGCTTCCACTCTTTGGTCGCGCGAATCCGGCTCTCGATGGAATTGCGCGACATGTCGGTGAGGCGTTCGTCATAACGATGATCGCCTTCATCGGTCGCCATCTCGGGATAGGTGCGCAGGTCGTCCTCGATAAACTTCTGCGCGAGTTGCCGGAAATTATCGTTGCGCGAGGCGGCGCGGGCGAACGCCGAAGCACCGCAGACCAACAGAACCGCGATGATGATAGAGCTGACGAACCGTCGCAGGGACGACCTTCGGAACATCACCGAAGAATGACAGGAAGGGCCCGCGCGATCGAGATTTCACCTCGGAGTCGATTTCCGGATCGGCGCTCGCAGTCGCCCTTAATCCGGAATCGTCAATGCAGTGCGTCGTCCTACCGAGCGCAACCGGCGGGTCGGGAAATTTCCAATCCGCATCGCGTTGAGCTGATTGCGCAGCGTGTCGGGTTCGATCGCGAAGACCGAGCAAATAGAATCGAACGAAAAGACATCATGATCGCCGCGGGTATTGACCCACTCCTGAACCTCTTCGAACTCGCGCCGATGAGATCGCGCCGGTGAATTCTTGGCAATCGCATAACATCGAATCGCGTCCTCGAGGACGGCAAACAGCAGCCGAGTCTCACCATCGTGATGCCCGCGGCGCGAAATCATGTCGTAATATTGCTGCGGCGTCATCGGGTCTGACGCTTCCTCGCGCACTGCGGGAGGGTTTCGTCGCCGCGTATCTTCGATACTTCTCGCAGCCAGCCTCATGCTCCTCATCCGGTCCTTCCTTTGTTAAGTCGAAAAAGACTGCGAAAGAGGTCAGAGCACTCAATGTGCCAACGCCAAAGGTTGGGCAAGAGGAGAAAAGTCTAAGAAAACTGAGCTTTCATGTGGTTTGGAGATGCGTACCGTATTAGCCGATGCCGATTAATGCGGCATCGCATTGTGCGTTGGCTCGCAGAATGAAAGAAAGGCCGCCTCTCGCAGGAAAGGCGGCCGTTGAAAATGCCGTAAGGCGTGCGGAGCGGTGGATGCTAGCGGTAGCGAATCAGACCACGTGGCCGAGGAAGTCCTCCGAGATCTTGCGGTAGCAGTCGCCACAGAATCCGAAGGCATCGCCGCTATTGGCGACTGCGACCACTGCCACGATCGGCTCCGAGAGATTTTTGCATCGATCGCAAACCAGCAGATACCCCTTGGCGGCGGCTGCCGCGTTGATCTGCCTCATCTCTTCCGCGTCGCGATAGATCCGACCATCGACGAAGTCCGAGGCCGGGCGCTCCGATACCCTTACTGAAGTTGACTCAATGCTTGCCATGGCGCGGTTCCCCCTTGTGCGCTGCTGCTGATGCCGAACCGTAGAGCACGCGCCATGCCATGACAAGTAACTTTTACAAATCAATGCTTTTTTCCCTCGATCAAGCATTTTTGTGGCATCGCTGAGACAGTCTGGAGACCCATTTCTGTTCCCGATGGAAACAACTCGCCGAGCCGAGGATACACAATGTCGGTAATTGCGACAAAGGCTCAATATTCCCTCGATATTTTTAAGCTGCGCTCGCCCATCCAGCTAGGCTCTGGCGCCGCAATTCCCAACTTCATCTCTTTTCGCATTTTCTATTTGCTCTACGATGCTCATGCCTCCGGGCGCGGACACATCGGTCCCTTCCACCAGCCCTTCGACCGATGCGCCGCGCCCTCCGAGGCTCACTCTTTAGCGCCCGCCCACGCTCAACCGCGCTTCTTCACGGCCTTCCCACAGCGCCCGGTATTCGTTCGCGATCTCGGGCGGAAGATTCTGGAACGATAGCGCCAGGAACTTGAGCTGACGCATCTGGGGACTGTCCGGCCCATAGAGTCCCGATACATACCTCGCTCCAATCCGAATCATCCTGACCATCTCGGACCGCCGCGGCGCTTCTTGTGTGTCAAAGTTCAGCTCACCGCGGATGCTCTCTTCGTCGGCATCCTGGTAATAGAGCGCCGGCGCGTAGATGAGGTTCCAGAGCTCCGAGGCGCTGAAATCGAGCTCCTTCTCTGCCGCATGCAGCAGTTCGATTACGGTCTTGTTGGTGGCCCAGAATGCCTCGGGCTGCACTAAGCCGATTTCTTTCACCAGGGCGGGATCGACGAAGCGGCTCGCGACTGCTCCATACTCCATCACCAGCGCATGTCGCTCGGCGAAGCTCTTCGAGCGCTGCACCAATCCGCCATAGAGCATCCGCTGCAATGCCTTATAGACGCCCTCCGGATGCGCCACTCGATTCGCCATCGCGAACCCGACCTGTCCTGCCCGGCCCATATTGGTCAACGCGGCGGTGATGTCGCGGCGGTCGCGCATCAATTGCGCGGGATCGTCCACCCGGTCGGGACAATCGAAAAAGTCGTCGATCCAATGCGATGCGTACGTCAGATACGACTTGGTCTGCACTTCATCACATCGATTCTCCGACACGATTCCGAGGATGAAGGCGTGCCCCTCGATATCGCCGTAGTCGTGGACCTCGCTGGTGATCTTGCCGTACTCCTGCAGGAGACCGGTCGCGGCCAGTGTCGCGACAAATTCCGCTTCCCCCGCGCGCACCGCGGCGAGGAGCTCGCGCCACCACGGAATGCTTCGATACAGTGCCTCGCGCCGCGAGCGGATTGCGCAATCAGATCGGTCGTCGCGGCGCGCTTCGTTTCTCTCAATGTTCATTGCTCACTTCTCCCGTCCCACCATGAGTGGGATTCGATGAGCGGAACCATCCGCTCCCTGCTTATCATTGGTGCCGAGTTGTGGCGATTCCCAACTAATGCGCGTTCGCACCGTTGTGCTCCTCGCCGCTCGATTGGAACCCGGCCGGCGTTACTACTGGGGACGCGGGCTCGCGTTTCGGCCCCTCGGTCGCCACTGCGCGATCAAAGCGCAGCAGCGGACGCAGGCCGGCGTTGGCGTGGAACAGGAAGTCGAATCCGGCGCCGATGTAGCGTTCGAGCGCCGCACCTTCCAACAGCAGCGGCTGGACCCAGATTTCGCGGCCGTCATTGGTTTCCGCCCACGGCCATCGAACCCGGTCGGAAGCCGGGACGAAGCCGAGCTGAAGATGGCGGGTGGTGAGATCAACCGGATCAATGATTGGGTAGACGATGACCGCCCTGGCCTGCAGGAGACCTACCACCGCCGCCGCCACATGATGCGCGATGCGGCCGGCGCCGCGCGACAACGACCATAGTTCTCCGCCCTCGATCACATACCGCGGCGGGAGATGCCTCACGTCCGGGGTCGGATAGCTCTGCGGAAAGCTTCCCAGATCATGTGCGACGAAGCCTCCCACCATCTGGTCGGTTGCCGCGCCTTCATCTTCGTAAAGCGCGTACAGATTTCCGAATTGGAGATGCGCCCGGCCCAGCACCGAGCGCGAGGTTTCGCGAAAGCCGACCCCGCGCGTGGCGCGCGCCTGCGCGAGACATTCGGCGAAGATCTGCCGTTCATGGTCGGTGACTAATTGACGCAGTTCCATAACACAATTTCCCCTGGTGCCCGAGCGTTTCCCCCGGCACCCATTGCAGTAAATCTTTGGTTTGAGTTGGTCTGGGTCGCGGCCTCCGTTTACGCGGAAGTCCGTTCCCGGAAATGTCGCGCTGCGATAGAAAAACGGTGGGCCTCGGATCGGGTTGCAATAGCCTCGGCCAGCGGCCAATGCGCCGATAGCTCCGGACCAGGCTGATCGAAACGGGAACAACACTTTGAGCACCCGCGGGGGCCGCCTCCCCAGGCAGGCACGCCACGTCGTCTCGCGTCACATCCACCGGTGGCTTACAAAAATAAGCCACTCGGGTGAGCTTAGGATTGTGCGCGAGTCGAGCCCTTAAACGCCAACGAAAAGGCAGTCTGTCTGTGGATTGATCGTTCACAAGCAGGAAGGCCGCGAGAGCGGATGAGAATTGCACCGCCCGTACTGCGCCCAAAAGCGCAGTTCAGGAGTCTTGGAATTTCAGAATGTGTCGATGCCGCCCAATGAGCGGCAGACGGTGCGAAGACGGACCGCCGCTATTCAAAGAGCGCGGCGAGAGGGTACAAACCACCAAAAGGCAATTACGCGAGCGCTTGCTAGCATCTTGTCGTAAAGATATTATCGCGGCGCTGGGGGAAGTAGGCATGGCCGGTAGCCAGAGCGATGGTGCTCTAAAGGTGGCGATAGGCGATATTTTGAAGGTTGCGCCGATCCAACGTCGCGCGACCAGCTTGCGCACCGCGGAAGCGGATCTGCGCGCCATCTCGCAGCTCGACTACGATGCCGCGGTCCGTCGCCATTTCGATCGTCGGCAGCTGCGCAATCTGCTAAAAGAGGTGCGCAAGACCCTGCCGACCCTCAATCGCGAAGTCTATCGCATCACCGAGCTCGACCGCCTCAAACAGATCGCGGCCCAACAGGGTGTGGTCTTGCAGACCCAGGCCTTCAAGGGCTCCCACGGCGCCGGATTCCGTGGTTTCTACGTTAATGAGGCCGAAATCCTCAAGCGCCCGTTAATCTGGGTCAACACCGCAGCCCACCCGGCGACCGTCGCGGCCGCGTTCTGGCACGAGATGGGCCATCACTTGACCGGGCAGATTTTGGGCCAGCGCCATCAGCCCGTCAGCCTGTCGTATGGAGCGAACTATCGCGAGCATCTGGCGGACCCCAAGGAAATCGCGGCGGACATGGTGCGGGTCCTGGGTGGCTATCCCAAGTCAATCGCGCGGCCATTGTTCGGCGGATCGGAACGCGAGGCGCTGGTCGGGGACGCCGATCTGCTAGTCTCAAAGGCGATCTCGTATGTGCGGGCAGTGATGGGATTTAACTTTCAGCGTCGGCGCTCGCCGAAGGAGAATCTTTACTATCTCGCTGGAATGATTCATACGGCCAAGTTACGCACCACACTACTTTCTGAATACGGCATATGAACAAAAAGACGTTAGGGGCGGTAATCAAGGAAGGACGCGATGCGCTGCGGCTGACGCAGCGGGGGCTGGCCGAAATTGTCGGCGTAAAAGCGAGCCACATCGCGTACATCGAAAACGGACATCGCAACCCGTCGCTCGCATTATTGCGGCGGCTCGCCGACGGTTTGGGACTCAACCGCAAGGAGTTGTTAATCCTCTCCCATCCGGACGCCAAGTATCTGATGGACGAGGACGACGGCTCGGCGAAAAAACGCGATAACGCGTTCCAGACTTTCACTTCCAATCGCGCGGCGCTGCGCCGGCACAATGTGACGAAGGCCGAACTGAAGGTGCTCAAGCAGGTATCCTTGCTGGAGCACGTGTCGCATCCGCGGCACTTCCTGTTCATTTTGAATGCGATTCGCCAGGCCGGCGACCGCGAAGCCTGAGCCGCAGAGCCACCATTGGATTAGGATGCCCGAGCCGGCGCTCGCGCCGGCTCGGCATTTCGCTTAACTGCCGGTTGGAACTTCCGACATCCCGTCGATAGCAGGATGTTCCGTTAGCCGAGGTCTTTGCTTGTCATTTCGAACCCGGCGGCGTTTCCTTATGTCAGGATGACGGCAGAAAGAACAGCGCGAGGTACCGATGAAACAATACGGGCGCACGCTAAATCTGAAGGATGACCCGAAGGTTACAGAATACTATCTCGAGTATCATCGTGCGGTGTGGCCGGAAGTCGAGGCCGGCCTGCGCGGCATCGGTATCCATCGGATGCTGATTTGGATCCTCGGGCGCCGCCTCTTCATGTTCATGGAGACCAACGACAGCTTCGATCCGGCGCGCGACTTCCCGCGCTATGAGGCAGGTCATCCGCGCATCAAACAGTGGCAGGACCTGATGGCCTCGATGCAGGAGCCGGTTCCCGAAGCCGCTCCCGGCGAGCTATGGGCCGAGATGACGCTGGCCTATCGCCTCGAAGCTTAGGTGCGCTTCGCGAATCAGGATTCAACGGGGCGTTCGCGAACGCCCCCTACCTGGACAACGCAAACCCGCGCGGAATCGTTCCTGACCACAAGACCCTTCACGCCAAACGTGCAAATTGGTAGGGGTCGTTCGCGAACGACCCGTAAAAAATCTTCGCCGGCTTTGGTCCATTGTTCGGCCCTATGTCTGTGCGCCGGCGCGCCACTCCGAGCCATTAGGGAATTCGAAGCGGTCCAGCGACGCGGGCAGCATCTCGACGCTGTAGCCCGGCGCGGTTGGCGGCACATAGCGGCCATCGCGCATCACCACCGGATTCACGAAATGCTCGTGCAGATGATCGGCGAATTCGATCGCGCGATTTTCCAGGCTCGCACCGATGCAGATGTAATCGATCAGCGAAATGTGCTGGACGTATTCGCATAGCCCGATGCCGCCCGCATGAGGACAAACCGGAATGCCGAATTTCGCCGCCATCAGCAGCACCGCGAGCACTTCGTTGAGGCCACCGAGACGGCATGCGTCGACCTGGCAGAAGTCGATCGCCTCGGCCTGCATCAACTGTTTGAAGATGACGCGATTCTGGCAATGCTCGCCCGTCGCGACACCAATCGGATCGACCGCACTGCGAATCGTCGCATGCCCGAGGATGTCATCGGGACTGGTCGGCTCCTCGATCCACAGCGGGTTGAACTGCTTGAGCGGCTGCATGTAAGCGATCGCTTCGCCGACGTCCCAGGTCTGATTCGCATCGAGCATCAGGATCGAGTCGTCGCCGATTTCCTCGCGCATCACGGCGCATCGATGCACGTTCTCCTCGCTGTTGCGGCCCACTTTAATCTTGAAGCGAGTCCATCCAGCGGCGATCCCTTCGCGACACAGCTCGCGCACGCGATCATCCGAGTAGCCCATCCATCCCGCCGAGGTGATGTAGGCCGGGAAGCCGTTCGCGATCATCTCGGCCTCGCGCTTCGCACGGGTGGGCGCGTTGCGGCGCAGAATCGCGAGCGCCTCATCTTCGGTTAGCGCGTCGGTGATGTAGCGGAAGTCGATGCACGCGAGGATCTCCTCGGGGGTCATATCGGCGACCAGCTTCCAAACCGGCTTGCGCTGGACCTTGGCCCATAAATCCCACGCGGCGTTGACGATGGCTGCGGTCGCGAGATGAATCGCGCCTTTCTCGGGACCGATCCAGCGCAGTTGCGATTCGCCGGTGAGGCGACGCCAGAAGCCGCGCATGTCGGCGGCGATATTCTCAATCGTGAGCCCCTTGACCAGCGGCGCGAGGGAGTTCGCGGCGGTCACGCAGATCTCGGTGCCGCGCCCGAGGGTGAACGTCAGCCCGTGGCCCTTGAGGCCGTCGCTGTTGTCGGTTCCGAGGATGACGTAAGCGGCCGAGTAATCCGGGTCGGTATGCATCGCGTCGGAGCCCGCCAGGGTGCGCGAAGTCGGGGTGCGGATATCGCGAACGGTAACGGAGGTAATGGTGTGGGGCATGGTTCTCGTGGGTGTCAGTGCGTGGCGTTTTGACGAAGATAGCAGGTGCGACTTTAGGCGTGCGATTTGCCGTGGTTCTCCGATTTAGTCATTCTGTATGTATGAGCCACTTCAATCATCGTTTTACCGTTATCCTGTTGAGCTCAATGAGCTGTTTAGCATCGACTGGATGTTTTTCCTGCACCGAGGTGCATACGCCTCCCGCCCAGGTGGTGGTGCAGCCGCAATCTCCACCACCGCCCGCGGTAATAGTTCCCGTTCCTCCGCCGGCGGTGCCGCCGCCTGGCACCAGCTCAAGCTCGAGCACGACCACAACTACCACGACCTCAACCCCATAGGCATTCGCTATGAGTCCGTCGTAGAGGTCTCGCGGCGCATGCTAGCATCGCGCGTTCGCGAGCGTCGATGACGGATACCGTTAAATGGCCTGAGGATTTGCGCCAGCGCTGGCCGCTGCCGTCCGCGCCGCGGCCGATCGTGGTGATCGGCGCGGGCAGCATCGTGCGCGATGCGCATCTGCCGGTCTATCGACGGCTCAATTTTCCGGTCGCGGGAATTTTCGATGTGAATCCGGTAGCCGCGCGCGAGCGTGCCGAGGCCTGTGGAATCCCGCGCGTGTTCGCCTCCCTCGATGAGGCCGCGCAGGTTCCTGGCGCGGTCTTCGATGTGGCGATTCCTCCGGATGCGATCGCGTCGGTGTTGGAGCGTCTTCCTATCGGCGCCGCGGTGCTAATCCAGAAGCCGATGGGCCGCGACCTGGCCGAGGCGCGCCGGATTCTCGCGATTGCGCGCCAGCGCCGGCTCGTCGCGGCGATGAATTTCCAGTTGCGCTTCGCCCCCAACATGCTGGCGCTGCGCGATATGCTCGCGCGCCGCCTGCTGGGCGACATTCTCGATATCGAGGTGCGCATCAACCTGCATACGCCATGGGAGTATTGGGCATTCCTCAAGGGAGTGCCGCGCCTCGAAATCCTGATGCATTCGATTCATTACCTGGACCTGATTCGATCGCTATTTGGTGAGCCACGAGGCGTCTATTGTCGAGGCACGCGCCATCCGCAGATGCCCGACTATGCCGACACCCGCACCAGCATCATCCTGGACTACGGCGATACGATTCGGGCCAGCCTCACGATGAACCATGCGCATCGATTTGGACCGCGCGTCGCGGTCTCGGAATTGAAGGTCGAAGGCACCCGAGGCGCGGCGATCGCGAAGATGGGCGTCAACCTGAACTACCCCAAGGGCGAGCCCGACACGCTGGAAGTCGCGCGCGACCCTTCGGGATGGCAATCGATCCCACTGCGCGGTGGCTGGTTCCTCGAAGCCTTCGAAGGGCCGATGGCGAATCTTCAGCGTTTTATCGCAAGCGAGGATGCCGCGCTGATTTCGCCGCTGGATGATGCATGCCGCACGATGGCGCTGGTCGAGGCGTGCTACGAATCGAACGCGCGCGGCGGGATGCCGATCGCGCGCATCGATTAGGCCTTGCGGGGGCGGCCGCGACGGCGACGCGGCGCCGACGGAGGCTCGACCGCTTCGCCTTCCTCGGGACCAAACGGGCTCAGGTCCGAAAGCGGGCTCTCGTCATCGTCGGCGGCTTTGGGACGCCGCACTGGCTCGGCCGCCGCCTCATCGGTAGCGCCCCACGGCTGCTCATCGACCGGCATCATGCGGCCCTCGCCACGGAAGCGCGGCTGATGGCGCTTCTGCTGGCAATCGACGCAATAAATGGCGAACGGTACCGCCATCAAGCGCTCGATGGGAATGCCCTCGCCGCATTCGGCGCAGGTTCCATAGTTGCCGCGCTCGAGGCGGCCGAGCGCCTGATCGATATAGCGCAGGCGTTCCTCGGCGCGCTCGATGAGATTGGCCTTGGTCTCGGCATCGGTGCTCAGGCGTGCGACATCCATTTCGTCGCCTTGCTGAGTGACCGCGTCGCGCTGGTCGCGGCGGAAATCACTGACGCGCTCATAGGTTTCGTCGCGCAAACGGGTAAGCATCTCGCGCAGCATTTTCTGCCGGCGTTCTTCAGACATCTTAGGCTCAGTACGCATAACAGGCCCGCGTTTGGGTTTTTGGGCCGCCATCTCCACCTCTAATTCGCCGAGAGCCGAGGGAAAGTGACGAAAATCGCGCGCCACTTTCACGCAGCGCCTCGGCCGGTCGCTCGTGTTTTTGAAGTTGTAGGGGACAATCTAACCACGAGCGCCTAAAAAGGATACGCTTTTCGAAAATTTCAACAATAAGGCATCGCAAAATTGTTGAGACATTGCGTTCATCATTGAAAGGTTGAAGTTTTCCGCGCGCGGTTCGTCGTAAACGCGGTCCCGGCGGGGCGATCGGCAACTCGACGACGATCCGAGTTCGGCGGATACTGATCAAGGTAGTAGGGCGTTCGCCTTCACGTTCCAGATGCTTCGGAGAAGTACCCCATGCAGGAAAAAATCCAAATAGGATTCCAGGCCTTCACGTCCGATGGCGGCGAGGAATTCGGCGCGGTGCGCGCGGTCTCGCCGCATGAATTGACCATCTACGTCGAGAACGCGGGCGATTTCACGGTCCCGATGAGCGCGGTTGAGGAGGTGCATTTCGAAAAGGTGGTGGTGAATTGCGCGAAACTCGATAGGCGCCTTCGGCACGCCATCGGCCACGCGCACGAGAAAGAAGAGCCCGGCGCCTAGCAGGCGGTTGAAGAGTCATTTCAACAGCCTGCCCAACTGCGGGAGATTCCGCCCGTTCAGCGGAAGACCCCGCACATTGGAAGCGGGCTACCGTTCGCGAGGCAAGCCGGTTGGGGCCCGCAGCAATTCGAGGAACCCAGACTGCATGGCGCTCCGACGGGTATACAGGTCGCCATCGCGGTCGGAGTCGGGAAGATCCGGCGGGGAGTAGCCGTGGGCGTCGCTGGCGGTGGAGTCTCGACCAGCCCACAATCACAAACGCCGGTACCGGATCCGTTTCCAATCAATGCCGCGCATTGAGTGGGCAGAAAGGTCAGTTCGGCAGGATCGGCGTCACCCGCATCCGCGAGCGGGACTTCAGTGGGTCCTATCCGCAGCACTTCGGCCCGCGCTGCTTCTTCGGCCGGCACCAACTGGTTATGCAGGATATAGCCCTTCAATTCGCGAGTGGGGACCAGCTGCGGTCCGGTCGGATTGCAGCCGTCGTTGCACCCGGCGGCAGAGGAGCATGGTTGGGCATTTCCACTCGCGGGGCTCGGAGTCGTCGAGATAATATCGATCACGCCGGACTGATTTTCGCGCGGGGTCAAAGCCCAATTCGCAGTCAAGTTTCGTTGGACCGAGAGTGACAGGAGCTTGTCCGGGCTAAGCGGGCAGCCGCAGCACTCGCCCAGGTCTTCGTCGTCATCGAAGACATAGATCAAAGCGCACAGATTTCCATTGGCTCGAGTCGGATTGTTGAGGCGTAAAAAGTTATCGCCGGCGCCGGTTCCGTTTTCGGAGAGCGGCTCGCCGGTATCGTAATAGCCGTTGAGGAAGGTGCCCGAGCAGGGCGGATTTCCCGGCGTGCTGCATTGAGCCCTCGCTACCGTGGGGAGGGCGGCTGCCAGGAACGTAACCAACGCGAACCAGCCCAGAACTTTAGCCAACCCAATCGACTGTCGCCCCGTGATTCTCGTAGTCATAAGAGAATCTCCTCGCGAACTGCCGCGGAATGACCGCAGGTAACTTAGTAGGTAACTTGGGGTGAAACCTAGCGCGTGAAACTTACGAATGACCTCCGGGTACCGATCATTAAATCCGCGCTAGCAAATACTCGCGCCTCAGTCAAAAACAATTTGTAGGGGAGCCTCTGTTGCACGGGTGCCACCCTTGTTTGGCATGCGACATGCTGCCTGCCCGGGGGCATCGCGCGTTTACGCAGTCCCGCGCGTCGCATCGTGCCAGATGAGGGAGCTAATGAGATTCCAGCCTGAGCCGGGTTCGAAGGGACCATCCGGCACCGCCGCTTTCGGTCTCGTAGCGGAGGTCGATTCCAGCGAACCTTTTTCAGGCGCTCCTTCTCGATGGATATCCGCGGCGCGGTCGATCGCGCGAGCTTTCCGGGACGGCGACTGGATCAATCGAAATCGCGTCAGCTTTTATAGCAAGCTGATCGTCGTCCTCAACCTGATGGTCATAGCTGCGTGCATCGCCCGCGGCCTGCATTCCAACCGTGTCAGCCCGCTAGGCGGAGATTTCGCGACCTTCGCGACGGGATCATCGCTTGCGCTGAGCGGGCATCCTCAAGACGTCTATGACGATGCCAAAGAGTGGTCCGCGAAGAGGGTCGTGACGAACAACCCCAACATAGGATTCGAAAATTGGGACTATTCACCAACCTTTCTTCTCATTATGCTGCCCTTTGCGCTTTTTCACTACGACGCAGCATTGCTGATTTGGAGTCTCCTGACTTTGGCTGCCTACCTCGCAGTGATGCGTGCCATTGTGAATCGCAGCGAAATGCTATGGCTGGCGGTCGCGTTTCCCGGCGCGATAGTTACTCTACTCGCCGGGCAGAATGGTTTGCTTACGATGGCGTTGCTTGCGGGGGGACTGCTCCTGCTCGAGGCGCGACCGATCCTGGCAGGCATCATGTTCGGTCTGCTGACCTACAAACCCCAGTTCGGCATCTTGATACCAATCGTGCTAATCGCGACCAGGAACTGGCGCCCGTTTTTGTCCGCTACCATCACGGCAATCGCATTAGTACTCCTCACGGCGATGATGTTTGGCGTGTCGAGCTGGCTGGCCTTCTTCCATCACACTCCCTCGGTAAGTTATCGACTCCTTGTGGCGGGAGAAGTCGGTTTTGCAAAAATCCAAAGCTTATTCGGCTTCGCGCGCCTGTGGAACGCCTCGCTAGCCACTTCGATGGTGTTGCAGGGGCTCTTTAGTTTTGCAGTAGCCGCAGTAGTCGTCTGGATTTGGCTCCGGCCGGTCGGTCTGGCCTTGAAGGCGGCCGCCCTGGTAACGGCGACCTTGATGGTGACTCCATACGCTGAGAGCTATGACTACGTGCTGATGGCGGCGCCAATCGCATGGCTAAGCACCGAGGGTCTCCAGCGAGGATTTCTATCGTGGGAGAAATCCATCCTTTTGCTGATCTGGCTCTTCCCCATGATTAGGCTGCTCTTACCAACAACGGGGTTGCCGCTAACTCCGATGGTTCTCACCATCGCATTGCTGGCGATTGTCAGACGCGCATCTAAGTCGCCGCTTCCTCAGACTGAATCCACGGCGTAGCCCTTAAATGATAGCCGCCCTTGCGGAGAGGTGACTAATCACCGATCGGGGGCGGAACGACGTTGTGCCTGCCGCATTCGGCGCAGGTGAGGATCAGGCGTACCGGCATGCGATTTCGCAGCAGCGCGGCCGCGGCGACATAGAGATCCCTGGGCGCGACCGACTCCGCGATTACCTCGCCACAGAAGCCGCATACCAAATCCTGCTCGCCGCTTTTGATGATCGGCGGGAGCGAATCAAATGCCAGCGAGGTGTCGGTCGCTTCGGGCTCATCGATCAAGGTCAGGATCTTTCGCAGCTTCGGCATCTGGATCGGGCGCTCGCGGGAGTCCTTAGTTCGGAGGATGCGAGGCGTTATCCCACTTTTCAACGAACTCGCGCAGCGATGTCAGTGCACGCTTGGCCTCCATCGCCTCCAGGTAACTGACGTCACCCGCGCGCATCAACTCATAAATCGCGTTCGTGGCTACCGTCGGCGGAAGCGCCCGCACTGCCTGAAACAGATCGTCCAGGGGACCGTTCGGCATGGTACTCTCCTATTCGGAAAGCAGAGCGTTGAAAAAAATGCATGCCCCCGCCCCATGGGTGATCTAGCGCCGCAGGCTCGGCGGTACCTTTTGGGTACCTATTCCTCCGTAGTCAGCCACTCGACTTGCACAAAGCGTTGATCTTATGGCGCGCCTTGAGGGATTTGAACCCCCGACCCTCAGATCCGTAGTCTGATGCTCTAATCCGCTGAGCTAAAGGCGCGCAGTTCGATGCGTCGTGGAACCAACAGTCTAGAAGATGTGCCACGCGTTCGCAACGTCGTGCATCCTCATGAGGGGGCCAGGCCGCAGAATAAACCACGGAGGCACGGAGACCCTGAGTACGTAGCAACAAGTCGCGGCGGCTCAATCACTGAACCGCCGTGGCTATGTGCCGCGGTGGTGAAAAATTCTTTGGGGCTAAAACCCGAACCAGCCGACGTCGGCTATGGTTTGATGGGCGGGAAAACTCCGTAGCGCCGATTGGTGGTCGGATCGATTGCGGCCGTCTTCTCCCGCGCCGAGGCCAACCATCGGCGGTAGGCCCGCACCATCGCCGGGCTCAACGGATCCATCAGCGGCGGATTGCCTTTGGAGCTGCCCTCCATCCATTCGACCCACGCGCGCTCGGCCGCGGTGACTTCGTCGGCCTTGGGATCGCGCGGCGCCAAAATCGCACCGACCCAGGCATAGGCTTCGCGCATTCGCGGCCGCAGACTCGGTCCGACGTGGTCGGCGCCGCGCACCAGATGATACTCATGCGAGATGTCGAGGTCCCATAGCACCCGATGGAGAAATTCCGCGCCGTCGTGCAGATTGAAGACATCTTCGTCGCCGGCTTCGATATAAATCGCCAGCCCGCTGGCGCGGATCGCGTCGGCATTGGCAATCGCGACATTGGCGGGATTGTTAGCCTCGAAGAGCGCCGCATCGCGATCCGAGCCGACCAGCCGCTCGGCGCTGAAATCGCCGCCCGCATCGAGGACCGGCCGGTAAAAAAAGCGGTTGCGCGCGGTAACGCCGTCCACCTTCAGCGCGGGATCGAGCGCCGGCTCCAGCGCGGCGACCGCGGCAAAGCGGTCCGGGTTCCTGAAGGCAATCCTCAAGCTGCCATGTCCACCCATCGAGGTGCCCGAAATGATCGTCGAATCGCGATCGCCGCGAAGCTTGTAGGTGCGGCGCAGATGCGCGATGAAATCCTGCGCGATGAATCTTTCCCAACGGACCTTGCCGTCCGGATGATCCAGGTAAAAGCCGAGCGGGCTGACGCTGGCCGAAGCGAGCACCATCGGAGGGAGGGCACCGCTTGCCCACAGCTGGTCGTAGATCGATTTGGAATCAACGAGGTTCTGATGTGTCCCGCCGCCGCCATGCAGCACGAGGCACAGCGGGAGCGGGCCGCTCTGTTCATACCCCGGCGGTAAAATGGCGGCATAGGGCACTCCATCCAGGGCGAAATCAACCGGCACCTTCGATATCTCAACACGCGAATTTTCCATGCCCTGACGATGCTAGGGTTCAACGCGCGTAGTCAAGGGAGCCAGCACTCTGAGTCCTATTCTTGTCATCCTGATTTAAGGGAGCGCGACGGAAGGATCTCGATCGCTAAGATGCCACGACCCATCGAGGACGCCGCGCTTCATCTACGGTCGGAGCCGCCAATCTGGAGCGAAAGGTTTCGCGCGACCATGAGTATTTTTCTTGGCGTTCTGATCCTGGCGATTAACACGACCATCGTGTTTCTGTATATTTGAATCGTGCAGCATCCCTTACTCGTAATACTGGGTTCTCTCTTTTCTCAGCGACGGGCGCTGCGCTGATCTTCTACGTCCTCGATTGGTGGATCGGGGAGCGCTTATATCCGCCGAAGCCGGCGGAAAAGCCTGCCAGCCCCCAAGCGAACTAGCTTTCGTTTCTTACCCGAATGCCCGATGCGCGGCGAAGCGTTCATCTTCCCCTGGGAATGAACCCCGGGACGCCGGTGTCGACCACCGAATTGAGCCTGACGCGCGTACTGATCCCGCGAGTGATCTCCTCGATGGCGTCATCGGGAAGCGCCGAGACATTAAAATTTTCCTCGATGTGGCCGATGCTGGTAGCTGTCGTGAGAGGCGCCGTGCCGCGCTGCAGCGCCCAGGCCAGCAGGACTTGCGCGCGGGTTTGGCTGACGCGCTTCGATATGACAGTGATCACAGGATCGTCGATCAACTTGGGGTCAATACCATGACCCAAAGCAGCGAAGGCCTGCATCACGATGCCATTCTTCTTGCAATAGTCGAGCAGATCCCATTCCGGAAGATAGGGATGAGATTCGACCTGAACCACCGCCGGTTTTATGCGTGCGGTTTCGAACACCTCTTTCAGCTGTCCCAAATTGACGTTCGATAGGCCGATCGCCTTGCAGCGACCTTCATCGACCAGGCTCTCCAACGCCTTCCAGGTGTTGGTCAGCGTCACCGCATCGTCATAAATCACCTTGCCGCTGTTGTCTCGCGGGTCCTGTTCGTCGCCGGGTTTAAAGGCGAAGGGAGTGTGTGTGCTGTATAGGTCGACATAGTCGAGTTGCAGTCTTTTCAGACTTGCCTCGAAGGCGGGTCTAACCCGTTCGGGGCGATGATTGTTGTTCCAGAGCTTGGTACCTACAAAAACGTCGGTGCGTTTGACCTTGCCCTCCGCGAACACCGCCCGCATTGTCTCGCCCACCTGTTCCTCATTGCGGTAGCGCTCAGCGCAATCGAATTGACGAAAGCCCACCTCGAGAGAGATCCTGACTGCCTCCGCGGTTTTGATCGGATCGGGAATCAGCGTCCCAAACCCGAGCGCCGGAATCTGATCAGAGCCGTTATTGAGCGGGATCTTTATGTAGCGAAGGCGGTCGGCGTCACTCATGAAACCATGGCCTCTGTGGAAATCGCATTCTGAGCCGATTGTAACAAAGCTCTCCGAGGAATGACCAATCGTTGCCGGCCAACGAGCTCAGCGCGCTCCACAACAATCGAGTGCGCGGAATTCATTAGCCGGCAAAGGGAGAACAATTGACTCTCGCGAGCACCCTGGAGTGTAATCGCTGCATCGCAGCCGATTCGGTCGGACGAGCGATACTTGTGAAAACGGGCTTGGCCCCCACCGTTCACCCGTCAGGAGGAAACCGATGAGCATTATCGATAAGGCGCTCGAAGCAAACCGCGAGTATGCAAAAAGTTACGATCCAAAGCTGGGCGGGCGTCCAGCCCCGAAAATCGCAGTAGTAACCTGCATGGATCCACGGCTCTCAGACCTCCCTGGAATCCTGGGTCTGCCGCAGGCCGATATCGACGTTATCCGCACCGGCGGACCGGCGGTGACCGAAGATGTGCTCGGGGAGCTGGTTGTTTCCAACCGCATCCTCGGGACCACCGAGATATTGCTGCTCAATCACACCGGCTGTGGGTTCACGACCTTCACCGATGCGGAGCTGAACGCGAAGCTGAGCGCTTCGACCGGAGACGCTTCGCCAGCTCCAATGCGCTTCTTCTCCTATAAAGACCCCGAGCAAAATACCCGGGAGCAGATCAAGAAAGTCAGGTCGCATCCCTGGATTGCCAAAGAGGTCGCTGTGCGCGGCGTCATCTTCGATGTAGATACGGGCAGATTGCGAGAAGTCAAGTAGTACTTGACACAGGCGCGCCACCTGACTCGCGATCAATTTTCCTTGTTCGCCGGTCGCAGAATTCTTGTTTGCTTGTAAGCTGCGGGCGACCGCGGGTGTAACATCGAGGACGATCGCTGAGCGAAGCGCGTGGCAGGATTCATAGAGCAACCGTTCGACATCCAACGGCCCTTCGCGTGGTTGGATCGACTCGAAGCGCTGGTCGCACGCGAGCTTGCCCCCAGCGCCCGAAAGCTCCGCACCGCGTTGCGCATCGCCACGATTGTGACAATCGCAATTGGACTGGACGCGATTTGTCACGTCAACACGGTCCTGGGTGCGGTGATTATCTGGATCCTTGTGGGCGCGGGGCCGATGATGTCCCTCCGCAGGGCCCTGACCTGGCAGCTCGCGGTGATGCTCGCGCTAATCACCTCGCTGGTGATGGCGCGGGCATTGGCGGAGACGCCGTGGTTGATGCTGCCGTTTGTGTTCGCCTGGATTTCGCTTTCCACCTACCTGCAAGCGACCCGCAAGCTCGGCGCGGGCCTGATCATTATCCAGATCGTCTGCCTCATCATATTTTACGACGTGGCATTTTTGCCACGGGAAATCGGTTGGAACGCCGCCGCCTCGTTCGACGGGAGCGCGATTGCCTTCGGCGTGATCGTTCTGTTCGACAACTGGTTGTGGCCGGATCCGGGCGAGCCGATCTTGCTGGAGTCGCTCGGAGCGAGCGTCGCGCGTGCGCGTTCGCAGTTTGTTGAGGCTGCGAGCTTTTTTCTCGCCGGCGAAAGCCTACCTCGACCGCCGATGCCGGCACCGACTTCCGACCTCCCCGCACATATGGCGCTGCTTGATAAAGTGGTGGCCGAAGGCGCGTCCGAGCATCGCCGGGCGATCCTGCTTGCTGCGATCACGCGCGTGGCTCGCATCAGGCTCGAAGTGGATCGCCTGATTGCGACGGTACGCGAGAACCTGCCTCGAGAAATTCGCGCGATGGTCCGGGGCGAAATTCAAAACGCGATAAATGCGATCGCCGCCGCGCTTGATGAGTTCTCTCACGAGTTACAGACGCGGATGGTGGTGGGAGCCGACGCGCAAGCTTCCGCTACGGGCATGCATGCGCGCCGGGCGAACGACGAGTTGGCCGCGCGCGTCATTGCGATCAGACCAGCCTACATCGGCATAGCGAGTGCGCAAGAAGTCCAGAATTTCGCGGCCTTCATCGATTCATTGGCCCTGCTGACGAGGCACCTCGAGCGTCCACTGGATGAACCTCCGCGGCCAACGACGACCGCGGATCTGCCAAACCGTCCCGCGCCTCGATTGACTACCGGTGCAGATCCTGCCGCGGTGCGTTATAGCCTGAAAGTCGGGTTATGCATGGTGCTCTGCTACATAATCGGCCTGATTAGTCGGCGTCCGGACCTATTCACCATGCTGGTGACCGTAATAATCATCGCGACTCCGACCTATGGAGCAACCCTGCACAAGATGTACCTCCGAATCGCTGGATTTGTTATCGGAGGAGGGATTTCTCTGCTCGCCATCATTATAGTTTCGACTAACTTCGAGACCCTGCCGGCCTATATGCTAGCGGCCTTCGCGGTCTTCTATCCGTTTGCATACTGTTCGCTCGGCAATGCGCGGATGTCGTTCGTGGGCAAGCAAATGGGCTTCATCTTTTCACTGGTGTTCATTGGATTGAGCCCCTCGGTCGATATCTACGAGCCGCTTTGGCGCCTTTGGGGCGTCCTGCTGGGGACTTTAGTCGTGGCGACGGTCTTCTTTACCTTGTGGCCGGAATACGCCGGTGATTCCCTGTTGCCCAGACTGCAGAGAGTCCTTGCCAATCTCCTCGCACTGCTGCCCCGCGGCTCAGCCTCGACCAGCGAGGATCAAATCCTCAAGACCAACTCGGAAACGATGCAGGTGCTGACCGAGTTCCTCGCGATCGCCGATGACGCGCGGATGGAAGGACGCACCTGCACCGTCTATCACGAAGGGATCGTCGACGCCGGCGGGACGCTGCGCCGGATTTCCAACCTGCTGTCCTCGATCGCGATGGCGCGGGTTCTTACGCCAATGCCGCAACTGGACTCGGTCACGGAACTTGCGCGCGCGCGGGTCTTCAACACCATTGGTGGACAACTTGGCGCGTGGCTGGAATTCTTCGGCGGCGCTGAACGCTTAAGCCTTTCCGCGGCTCGCGCGATCGCGGATAAACATTCAGCCGATGAATTGGCGGAACCGCTTAACCAGCTCAGTGCACAATTGGAGGAGGGCGGGTTCGCCCGGTTGGCAGCGTGGCCACTCGAGCCGCGCCGCACGATGATGGCGGAACTGCAGTCGATGCGACGACTTGAGGATCTATTCTCCGAGCTGAATCGCTATCTGGCGGATGTTCCAGCCCCGCCACGGCGCGCCCCGCGCATGCTGGCTTCCGCAGGATGATCCGTAGACAACCGCGACTCGACCACGTGACGTAGGGAACCTTCGCCGAGATTGGCGGCGGCCTAGAAGTCCGCGGCAGCGCTTCATGAACCCCACGCTGGTCATCCCGAAGTAAGCGAAGCGCGGAAAGAACGATCGCTCAAGATGCCACGACCCATCGAGGCGTCTCAGATGGCACCTGCGCCCTTGATTGCTCGTGAAGTCGGCCGTGCCGGGTTCGCTGCGGGAGGAACCGGGCCGTCGATTGTGAGTCGATTGAGTCGTGCTCTCAAATCAAAAGCGCTTTGCTGAGCCATCGTGTCGTCTTGGGCCTCCAGTGAATCGATGATGTAACCCAAACGGGCCTGCCGGCGCCGCAAAATCAATTCGCTCGCCTCATAAAGGATCACCAGCACAACCGAAATGCCGGTGAAAGAATAAGTGCCGAATCTTGGTGAAATTTTGGATGCCAGTGGCGCAAGTACCGCCGCCAACGCGACAATCGGAAACGCCCAGGATTTGATCGCCTGAACTACCCTCAGTAACACCAGCTGATGTTTAATTTCGTGGCGCTGCTCTATCGTCATGGCCATCCGAGCTTTTCTGGTATATCCAGAAAATTATAAGGCTCAAGAGGTTCGGCAGGAAGATCCCCAGAAATACGCTTTTTCTGTCTGTAGGCTTACCGTCCGGAGTTCTGAGCCATGATCCGTAGCGATCATGATCTATCGAGAAAAAGATTGCGACCAGCAGCCCGATCAGCCAAGCCAATGTTGTGGTAACCTTGCTACCAACTGAGCCCCATAAATCGTCCAACACTACCCCCAACGCCATGAGGAGAACCGTGGTAGCGACTGCCCAATCGTTGCGCCTCGGACTTGGGTCATTGTCTCGGCGACCCAATCGTTGAGCAAACAGCCCAACCATCATCAGGAGAATCGGTACTCCCACGATTCGAAAGCCAGGGCTGGAGACGAACTGTGCCACGGAGTAACGCGTCCTAATACCAAAGACTCCAATCGTCGGCAAGTTGTCAACACGAGGTCTCCCTGTCATCCTCGCGTGAGCGGAGCGCGGCGGAAGGATCTCGATCGGTGCGGGAGCCACGATCTCCTCGGCTCCAGCGCGTCCGCTCCGGAAGCGGTTCGGACAGGAGCGTCGTGGCATACGCAACTTTCGAGATCCTTCCGCTGCGCTCCGCTTACGTCAGGATGACAAAATCGGACGGCCGGCTCGTTTCGATGGTGTTGAGCATCTCTGAAGCAGACGTTGAGTGTTGAGGCAGATGACCGTTTGATGCGATATTTACCCAAGCATGAAATCCGGGGGGATCATCGCAAGCATCGGCGCAATCATAGTATTGCTTGCACTGCTTGGTTTCGACGTTCAAGCGGACGCCCTCAAACTTCAGCTTCTGGCACGGCGAACCGCGCCGGATGCGACTGCGCTTAGGCGGCTGCCGCGGTTGAGCGCCACTCGGTGAATTTGATGCGAAAGAAATCTCGCGGATGCTCCGCTCCAGCGCGCGCCGAATGCGCACTGTTCTGCCGATGCTCCTGGCTGCATCGCTCGCATCCTGCGCCGCCAGACAGCTTCCGCCGCCGGTAGTTACCGGTTCAGCGCTCGCCTTACCCGCGGTGGGAAATACCACCCCAGTTTATGTCTATCTTTCTGCCTCGGCGGCGAGCCCCCAGACCAGTTCGCCACCGGCGGGTGCTAATGTTTTCTACGTCTCGGTTGATCACGAAGAGATCTTCGGCATCACTCCCAGCGGCGAGCGTTTCTCGGCATTCTCGGTTGACGAAGCGGCAAACAGCGCCGGAGGTTACGATTCGTTGCTGGCGAGGCTCTCGGACGAAGGTCAAATCGAGCATGTCGTCAAAAAGTCTGGACTGACACTCGGGGCCTTCACGGTTGGCGGGTTGGCTCTTGGATGTCAGGCGATTACTTATGTCCCCGGAGCGATTGGCCTTATCCCCTGCGCCGCCGGTGGCGCCTTAGGAGCAGCCGCGGGACTGGTCGGCGCGGTCGGTGTTGGAGGTTATCTCGCAGTCAGCGAGCACGCACGCAAGGCGGATATGGTGGAAAGCGTATCTTTGCCGGGAAGCGGCGGCACTCCGCTGAAGGGTTATGTCTTCTTGCAAGCTGCGACCTATAAGACGCTGAAAATCAGCGTAAAAGATCAAACCGGCGAGGCGCAAGAAATTGAAATTGCGGTAGTGGGAGGCACACTGGAATCTCCTGGGCTGGCTCCCGTCGCCTCAGTGAAATCGCCATGACTCCTATCGCGACCGAACTGGAAATCTCGCGCGGCTTGAGAATTCGAACCCGACAGTTCCGAAAAATGATGAGCTCGATCGGTCAGGATGCCACCATCCTCCTCGGTCTCAGCGCGTCCGCCGCAGCGGGCCGCGAAAAGCTTCGAACCTGTCTGACGGTTAGCGCAATCGCGTCCTTCGCGAGCGAATAGATGCGTCCCGTGACTTGCTCGACCGAGCTCGCGGAATTAAAACATGGTCTGTACGGGAGATGCCATTACCGTTGGAGGGGATCGTGTATGGAGGTCTGCCGGAATTCTACGAAAACGCTCCTCGTGGCCTACCTGATTGGTGCGTTGATTGTGTTTCCTTCCTGTGCACCGAATCGATCCGAACGGATGCAGCAGGCCGCCAGGCAACAAGCGTCCGTCGCGACAGGCGGAATCGGGAATCCGCAGGAAGTGCGCAGGCAGGCAGCGGACGCCAGCAGCCTTTTGGACAAGTTGAGTGCAACAGTCCAGAGTCACATGCCACAAGGACCGCAACAACCAGTCGCACAACAATTCGTAATCGACTCGTTAGAAATCAGCAGTGGATTGAGGGCTATCGCGGACAGCCAGACAGACCCTCAGTTCACTAATGCTGTGTTCGCGATGTGTGACTCAGTGCGCGTCCAAGCCGCTCCGCGGCTCGGACGGGTCATGCTTGGCATGGCGGGTAGCCTAACCTCGAATCCGTCAACGCAGATGACCGAACAGCAGCGCCAACAAGCGGCGGCTTATTTTTCGACATTCGGGCATCGCTTGATGAACATCCCGGTGCAGTGCCAGCAGTCGAGTAGCTCGATGGCAGCGGCGAGCGCGCAAGAACAGCAGGATGAAATTGATCACAAGGCTAACGTCAACAACGCGCTGACCGCAGCCGCAGTGGTCTTCGCAGGAACCGTTCTATTCGCCAGCACCGTGGGCGCAGCGGCGGCGACAAGACCGCCTGTCACCTATCAAAATCAAACCAACAACTACAATATGTATTAGGTAGATTCGATCTTAGATCGCCCGGAGGTCCGATATGGGGGTACGACCAATTGACGTGCAACGATTCGGACGGCCCAGACAAGGCAACGATCCTCGAAGCGATCGAACGCATAGCGTTCGAAGCGTATCACCTGCGTGAGGACATGGCTGCACTCAAAGCGCTTGGGCAGGCGCGCGACAGGGTCAATTGTCCATTTATGCTGGTCGCGTCTAGTGGGCTTCAATCGGACCTATTGATGCGATTGGCGCGTGTTCTTGAGCACGATGGACGCGTCGGATCGTTTTGGTTTCTACATCGCCGCGGGGTGATCCGCGCGGACCGTCTGACGATCAAGTCCCTGTCCGACATTGCCGACCGTTTGGAGCCTATCCGTAATAAGGTCTTCGCGCACATCGACAAAGAGGCATTGCACGACCCTCAAAAGCCTTATAGGGATGCCGAGCTACATTGGCTCTCGGAGATAGAACCAGCGATCGTCAAAATCAGCGAGCTGGTTACAACGGCGCATGAAACCCGCACGGGAAGGCCGTTTCCGGGAGCCAATATTCAAATCGCAGGTTTCCAGGAGATCTTCGATCGAGACCTGAAGCGCTTCGGCAAGCCCTAAGTGGTTATCGTATGGCCATATTGTCCAATTTCAGGAACACCGTTCTGTAGTATCGACGAGGCAAATTGGGTGCGCTGCGCGCGATTAGGATTCCGACGGGGCGTTCGCGAACGCCCCCTACGGGAAGCATCTTCTTGCCAGTTTTTGGTAGATCGTCGAATTCGCCAGCCGCCGAGGAGGCCAGGCAGAAGAGAGTGGAAATCCACGGAGGCGTGGAGACCTATTTTGGGTTTTTTCGACCGAATAGGTTATCGATGTCGCTGGTCGAGATTCCGGTGCGAGGATCGCCGGGGTCGCCTAGTTTGGTTCGAACATGGAGCGGTGCGGGGCGATCGTCATGAGATCTGCGCTCTTGCCGCATTCCGTGCTGCTTCCGCCAAATGCGTAACTGCTTCCGCTGTCGATTCCAATTCTCCCAGCGGTGCTTCCAACCCGACGCCGTCAGGAGAAATATCGCGACTATAGTCGCGGCGATTGCAAGTTTGGCACCCAAATTTCAACAGCGAGCGCATCGGCATCGCCTAATATCCGAAAGATAGCGCTGTTGATCCCAAGCTGACCATCGCGACGACGCGAAAATGGGTGCGCTTCGCGCGATCAGGATTTGAACGGGGCGTTCGCGAACGCCCCCTACGGGATGCATCTTCCTGCCAGTTCTTGGTAGATCGTCGAATTCGCCAGCCGATGAGGCCAGGCAGAAGAATAAACCGCAGAGGCACGGAGACACGAAGTTAGCAGCCACGGAGAGGCTTATTCCTTAACTCGGTGTCTTTGTGCCTCTGTGGTGAAAACTCTTCGGGGCGGTTAGCTCGATGTCACGTCAGCGTGGGAGCCGACGTCGCTCAGCGCGTCGTTCATCTCGGACAGGCGGCGGCGGAGTTCCGAGGGAACCGTTGCGCCGATCTTGTCGAAGAACTCGGAGGCCGACTGCGTCTCGATTTTCCATTCCTCGGGCTTGACCGCCAGCGCCTCGCGCAGGTCGTCGGGCGCGATTTCGAGGCCCGTCAAGTCGAGGTCGGTGACATCGGGCACCGAGCCCACCGCAGTCATGCGCGCCGGAATGCGATCATGGATGCGATCGAGCATCCATTTTAGGACGCGCATGTTTTCGCCATAGCCGGGCCACAGGAAGTTGCCCGCCGCGCCCTTGCGGAACCAATTCACCATGAAAATTTTGGGCGGATTCTTGATCAGGTCGCGCATCGCCAGCCAATGCGACCAGTAGTCACCCATGTTGTAGCCACAGAATGGCAGCATCGCCATCGGATCGCGGCGCACGATGCCGACTCGCCCGCAGCCGCCGCGGTGGTTTCCGAGCCCATCGTCGCGCCCATGAAAACGCCGTGCGACCAATCCGAGGATTCGAGCACCAGCGGCGTCGTGGTCGCGCGCCGGCCGCCGAAGATGATCGCCGAAATCGGCACGCCCCGCGGATCGTTGGCATTGGGCGAGAGCACCGGATTGTTGGTCATCGGGGTGGTGAAGCGGCTGTTCGGATGCGCCGCCTTCGCGCCCGATTTGGGATCGAAGGGCTTGCCCTGCCAATCGAGGAGACCGGCGGGCGCGGGCACGTCCATCCCTTCCCACCACACGTCGCCGTCGGGCGTCATCGCGACGTTGGTGAAGATGGAATCGCGGCCCAGCGACTTCATCGCGTTATGATTGGATTTCTCGCTGGTGCCGGGCGCGACGCCGAAGTACCCGTTCTCGGGATTGATGGCCCATAGGCGGCCGTCGGGACCGACCCGGAGCCACGCGATGTCATCCCCGATGGTGAAGATTTTCCAACCCTGCTTCGCGAACGCGGGCGGCGGCTGCAGCATCGCCAGGTTGGTCTTGCCGCATGCGCTGGGGAACGCCGCCGCGATGTAGGTGGTTTCGCCGGCGGGATTCTGGATGCCCACGATGAGCATGTGCTCGGCGAGCCATCCTTCGGTCTTGCCGGTCCAGCTCGCGATGCGCAGCGCGAAACATTTCTTGCTCAGCAGCGCGTTGCCGCCGTATCCGCTGCCGCACGACCAAATGGTGTTGTCCTGCGGAAAATGACAAATCAGGCGCCGCTCGGGATTGAGATCGAGCGTGCAATGGAGTCCCTTGTTGAAATCCTCGGACGCGCCGAGCTGCTCGAGGGCGGCGGCGCCCATCCGGGTCATGATGCGCATGCTCAGCGCGACGTAGATGCTATCGGTGATTTCGACGCCGGCCTTCGACAGCGGCGAGCCGAGCGGTCCCATCACGTAGGGGATGACGTACATGGTGCGGCCGCGCATCGAGCCCGCGAACCATTTCGTAAGCTTCGCGTAGGTCTCGGCGGGATCGCTCCAGTTGTTGGTCGGGCCGGCTTCATCCTTGGTCGGCGTGCATACGAAGGTGAGCTGCTCGGTGCGCGCGACATCGTTGGGATTGGAGCGATGGAGATAGCAATTGGGGCGTTTTTCGTGGTTGAGCGGGACGAGGACGCCTTCTTTGACGGCCTGGGCCAGGAAGCGATCGCGCTCAGCCTCGGAACCGTCGCACCACACGATGCGGTCGGGCTGCATAAGCGCCGCGCAATCGGCGACCCACTTTTCGAGCGCCCGGCTTTTAGTGTGAGCGGTACCGTTCAAATCCTGCGACATCTGTCAGCATCCTTGGGGACGAAGAATCATAGAAAAGCAGTGCAAAAAGCAATAAGCCCCGCGCGCCGGCCCCATCGGCATGGCAGAAAACTTACCGCATCAGCGGAAGTTAGTGTAGCATTAAGATTAATAATCCTGCAACCGGGAAAAACGAACTATAAGGCTGGCTTCTATCGGGGAAGCATCCGGTAAGGCTCTGTCAACTAAAATAGGGCAAAATCGACATAAAACGGCCGGCCCCATTTTTTTCCGGACCGGCCGCATCTTAGCTTCGATGTGATCAGTACGCCGCGCTCTTCCGCGCCGACTCGACCAAGCGTTGTATGTCATTCAGATGTCGCTCGACTCCGCTGCGCTCCGCCTCGCGAGCGACTTCGTCGCGGCGCTGCGCGCCCCCTTCGGGTCTCCACCGAGTCATCAAGGTCTCCGTTAGTAGGCCGCGCTCTTCCGCGCCGAATCGACCAAGCGTTGTATCTCTTCTTCGGTGAAACCGGCCAGCATCCGCGCTTCCTTCGCGATGGTCAGCAGCATGCCGTCATCGACCTTAAGGTCCTCGGCCGCGCGCCGTCCACCGCGGAAGTTGAACACCTCGTCGACCATCTCCTGAAATGCGAGCGCGCGATTGAGACGCTCGGGGTCGCCCTCGGTCAGCTTGCGCATCCACTTCGAGCCCATACGCACATGCGTGATCTCATCGGCGAGGACATAGTCCACTGCCTGCTCGATGACCTTGTCGCCGTTGCGCTGGGCGATGCGGATGAGCTGATCGAAGACGTCGCATGCGAGGCCCTCGAGGCCGCGGTTGATGCCGGCGACGCGCGCGGCCGGATCCTCGGCCTGGGTGCAGCGCCATAGGATCTCGGTCTCGACATAATCGCCGGCCTCGCCGCCCATGTATTCGAGCAGGCGCTTGAAAATCTCGACGTGGCGCGATTCGTCCCAAACCTGGCGCGCCATGTCGAGTTGGAATTCCCACGGCGCATCTGGAAAGTCGAACAGCGTGCGGCCCGCGGCCTCCATCGCCTGAAACTCGCCCGTCATGATGCCGTGCAAGCGCGAGCGCAGCGTTTCCTCATCGAAGGGCAGGGGACGTCCTTCGAGGCCCTGCTCCTCGCGAATCTCGCGGACCTGCCTACCGCGCATCACGACGAAGTTGTCCGGTCTCGCGAGTTTGTCGACTGGAATGAATTTCTGCATTGGATTGTGTCTCCGTTAGTAAGCCGCGCTTTTGGCCATTCCCTTGACCAACCGCGCGATTTCTTCTTCAGTAAACCCCGCGAGCAGACGCGCGTCCTTCGCGATGGTGAGGGACGCGTCGAATGCGACTTCCTTGTCACCCACTTTCAAATCAATCTGGCGCGCATCTTCCTGCGTGGTGCGGCCGCCATTGAAGTTGAACAGATTGTCGATGTTCTCCTGGAACATCTGCGCTTTGGCGAGGCGCTCGGGATCGCCCTCGGTCAGTTTGCGCATCCACTTCGAACCCATCCGCACATGCGTAATCTCATCGGCGAGGACGTAATCGACCGAGCGCTCGATGATCGGATCGCCCATCTTCTGCGCGAGCCGGATGAGCTGTTCGAAGACGTCGCAGGCGAGCCCCTCGAGGCCGCGATTAATTCCCGCGACGCGGCACGCGGGATCATCGACCTGGGTGCATGACCACAGTACCTCAGTCTCGGGAAACTCGCCGAGATACGAGCCGACGTACTCCAGCAGCTTCATATAGATTTCCGCATGGCGCGATTCATCCCAGACTTGACGCGCCATGTCGAGTTGGAATTCCCATGGCGCCTCGGGGAAGTCGAACAGCGTGCGGCCCGCGGCCTCCATCGCCTGCAATTCACCGACGCAGATTCCATGCAACCGGGCGCCGAGAAAATCCTCTTCATGGGGCATCGCGTTGAACGGTGCGAGGCCTTGATCGGTGCGCGCCTGTCGCATCGTATCGAGCGAAATGAGGATGTGATTTTCCGGTCGCGCGAGTTTATCGACTGAAATGCATTTTTCCATATCAGTTACCTATCGAGTCCACGCCGAACGCGAATCGGAGAGATTGATAGCTTGCCAGATGAGCCATCGATCGGCGCTCGGGCCGAGGCGCAATTGAAAGGTAAACGGTTTGGCATCGGGGCCGCTGAGCTTCGCCTTAATCCAGTAATGTTCATTGGTGCGCGCCATCGCGATGACGCTCTTATCACTATAAATGCCGGGGTTCACCGCTGATGCCAGTTTGGCAATCTCGTCTTTGGCGGGTTCGACACTCATCGCGGTTAGCTCGCTCCCTTTTCCTTCGGCGAGCAGATCGAGAATCTGTGTGACGGCCTTCATGAGACTCTCAGGAATCGGTTTACGTTTCCCGATCGGCTGCGGGCCCATCACGTTATCGCGATATCCCATGTCGGGCATGGCTATCTCACTTCGCGTCCCGAGCTATTCGCCGAGCGCAATGCCTTTGGAACTTCGATATCACTCCACGGCGAGCGCTTGCCGCTGAGATCCTCGGTGTCGGCGATGCGCCAGGCGCCGTTTTCCTCGCGCCATCGATTTACCATCACCAGCGGCTCGCCATCGGTGAGGAAGCGGATCTTCGACATGTGCTGTTCGCCGATTCGCGCGCGGGCGAGTTTGATGATTTCTTTGATCGATCCTTTTTTTATTTTCGCGACGAATCGATCGTGAACGTCGTTTGCTCTCGACAAAAAAGCTTTCGCAGCCGCAAGATCGCTGTTCTGGATCGCGCGAGCATGTAAGTCGATCGCGTTCTCTAACTGTGGAAACTCGGCATGTCCTTTCATTGCGATGTTAACTCCGCCCCACCTTGCGACGCAGGCCGTCCTCGTCCCCCTCCGCGAAGCCGGTCACGCCACCCGCCGCCGCGAGCAACTCCTCCAAATGCGCTTCCCATTCACTCGCGCGATGATGCTTCTCACGCGAATCAAGCAAATCATTGAGCAGCACCAGCCCGCGCTCGACGTGCAGCTTTTCTTCCTCGACCAGCCGCTGCAGGATGCGCGTGGTCGGCGGCTCATAGACAGGATTGGTGGTCGCGACGTGCGCGCTGTAATGGGAAATCAGATGCGGCTTGAGCACGCGATAAATCCCGACCAGCCGCTCGATGGTGTCCTCCCACTCTTCCTTGTCCTCGATGGCGTTCATGAAGGTAACGAATTCCGCATTCGGCGGCTTGGAGGCGATCTGCGCGCGTAACTCCGGCAGGCGCTTTCCGAGCGCGTCGGCATGCAGCGCGTCCTCGTAGACCTGGCGCGCCATCTCCAGCTTGACCTCGATTTGCGGCGTGAGCGCGATCCATCCCGCCATCATCCGCATCATGCGCTCTTCAGCATAGCGATAATTGCTGATGTAAATCGCGCCCTGGCGAACGCTATAGACGCCATCCATCGTGCGCCGATCGTAAAATGCCATTCTCAGTTCTCCTGTACCGCCGGATTTGGAGCCAGAAAACGGCCCTCGATGATTGCCGCGATCTCACGCCAATAGGCGTCCTTGTCGATATGCTTCAGAGAATTCGCGCCGGTCGCCCAGCCCGCGCATAGCATGTGGATCGCATGCACGACGCTTTGCAGATCATCGAAATGAATCACGCCGGCATCGCGCCCGCGCTCCAGCACCTGCGCAACGGCGCCGTGATATTCGTCGGTGATCTTGCCCAGCGCGCGGCGATGCTCGGGGCGGCGCGCCAGATAGCGCACCTCATGATTCATGACCGCGAACGCCTCGCGATAGCGATCGATCACATCGAGGATCGTGCGCATGATTTCGAGCAGTTCGCGGCGCGGCTCGCCGCCGGTTCGAGCGTGGATTGCGGGAAGACTTTCGACCAGCTCGGCGACCATCGATTCGGCGATCAATATAAGGATGTCTTCCTTGCCCTGCAGGTAGACATATATGGACCCGGCGGCGAGGCCCGCCTCGAGCGCGAGTTCCTTGACGCTGGCCTCGTGAAAGGATTTGCGCGAAAGCACGCGGCATGCGGCGAGGAAAATCTGCCGGCGGCGAGCTTTTACCAGCGCTTCGTCCTGTGGTTGTGTTCGTACGGCTTCGGGCATCGCGGGTGAAGGCGAGGTGTATCGTTCGGCACCATCGCGTCAGACCACATCTAATGAACGTTCATTCATTAGTCAAGGGTGCGCGTACTGAAGCTGGATGCTATGCTCGCGAGGTCGGGTCGCTGCTGCTATGAAGTCACAAAAGAAAACCAAATCCCGCAAACCGCTCCCGGCGGGAACCAAGAAGCCTCGCGCCCGGCGCAACGTGAAAAAAAAGGGCGCGGGGGCGATTCCGCTATTTGATCATCGCGCAGCAGAGCATCGTTTCATTGCCGAACATCCTGAAGCTTTCGATCCGTACATCGGCGAGTGGGTCGTGCTGGAAGGCGAATCGATCGTGGCGCACGATCCGGATCCCGGGGTCGCAGTCGACCACGCGCGAACCGCCGGCATCAAGGTTCCCTATGTCTTTCTGGTTGAACCAAAACTCAAGGCAAACCAGGGCAGATTGGGTCTTTAAAATCCTTGGACACTGTTGTCTATCGTTGAGAGTTCCTTATTTGCTCCGCGTCAATGGTTCATCATTCCCGGGTCTGGTGTTGGAGTTGGCGAATCCGTCAGATGTTACGAGTTTCATCGAAATCAGCGCTGAGCTCGATTCCGGTGCCGAGTATTCGCTGTTTGAGGGACGTCTCGCGCGACTCATCGGATTGGACCTCTTTGACGGCGAACCGTTCGAATTCGGTCTGGTTAATGGTGCCTCGCTCGAGGCGCGGATCTTGCCGGTGGTCGTTGGGCATGATGAGCTCGGACGATTTAATTTGCGAGCACGGTTCAGCACCAGTCCGCTCCAGAGAAATATTCTTGGCCGCGATTTCTTCGATTTACTGATGATTGGTTTCGACGAGCATCAATCTGAGGTTTATCTGCGTGTAATGCACGCTGAAAATTACCAAACGAAGCCAAATGATCGAGGAAAATCCGGCAGTTTTGATTTTGCAAGCATCGATTTCATGAACAAACCCACTCCATAGCGACTTCGCGAACCTTTGGCAGGGATGGATTACATAAACGAACCCAAATCCTCGGACATCTGCACCATTGAATTGCAGAAACAAAGCCAAAAAGATCAGGAATTTGCTATGTTTTCATCTTCAGATGGTCGCTGAGGGCCTCTAAACTCGATGGAAAACCAGCAGCCAGCTTATTTCCTTAAGCCTTCCGCGATCGATCGTCTCTTTGGCCAGATCTTCGGTGCGATGGTCAGGCTCGGGATCGGCTTCAAACATAACTTTATACTTGAAGTTCGCGGGCGTAAGAGCGGCAAGGTATTCGCCACTCCGGTCAATCTTTTGTACCTTCACGGCAAGGCCTATCTGTGCGCCGTCCGCGGCGAGACCCAATGGGTCCGCAACGCGAGGGCTGCCGGACGGGTGACCCTGGTGAGAGCTTCGACTCGCGAAGAATATACGGTCCGCGAGCTGCCGATCGTCGAGCGTCCCGAGCCGCTCAAGGAATTCCTCGATCGCTTTGCGACCAGCGTGCAGCGGTTCTATCCGGTCAAGAAAGGGTCGCCGGTCAGCGCGTTCGAGGAATGTGCGAAGACGATGCCGGTGTTCGAACTAAGCAAGGATGGCATTTGAGAGTTAACTACTAGTCACATTATCTAACTAATAGTCAATGTAGTTTCGGCGAACTCTTTCTTTTCCACATCCCATACAAACGCCGCGGCGCGATTGAACTTGCCCTTCATGATCGAGATCACGACATAGGCCGTCTCAGGATAGTCAGGATAGTCGGGATCGAACGAGCAGGCCTGGCGCCGATCGGTGGGTGAGAAGTAGGCATCGTGATCGGGATGCGAATGGTAAACGACCTTGAGCGCGAGCTTGCGATCGTCGACCTCGCGCATCACCGCCAGATGCTCTTTGGGATCCATCAGGAATGCGGTGCGCGCATCGCGGGGGAAGGCGGCAGGATCCTTCGCATGCTGCGCGTTCTGGATGTTGGTGATCGGCCGCACTTCGTCTGACGAGTTGTCTCCGATGACGAAGCCACAGCATTCATAAGGAAACTCGCGCTCGGCTTGTGCGACGATTCGATCCAGGTTCGAGCGGCTGATTGTCGGCGAAGTCACGTTGGCTCCTTGCGCCACATCCGTTCGCGGGCGCGGATGAGATGGGTCAGCAGGCGATTGGTATCGGCGCGAAGTCCCACGCGCCCAGCGAGTTCGACCACCTTGCCGTTCATCTCCATGATGTCGGTGCGGCCGCGTTGTTCGAGGTCATAGAGCATCGTGGGGCGATGGTTGAAAGTCGCGGGCACCAGCTTCGAATAAAACACCGAGCGATAGGCCTCGGCGCTTTCGTAGGGAACCGGAACATCAAGCGCGGCGGCCACTGCGAAGGCTTCCTCGATCACCTCATTCATGATGCTGCGTAAATCGGGATCCGCAGTTAGCGCGCCATAATGGAGGCGGAGCAGGGCGCCGAGCGGATTCAGCGCCGCATTATAGAAGAGCTTCATCCACAGCAGCGGCGCGATGTCCTCATGCGCCTCGGTCGGAATTCCCGCGGCGGTCATCATCGCGGCAACCTCGCGCGCGCGTTGGAAGAGCGCAGTGCAATGCTCATGATTTGCCAGCCTCGAGGGTCCGAGCGCGATCGGCTCGCCGAAGACCGTGGCATGCGCAGTTCCCGCGGCCCGAATCTCAGCGCCCAGCATAACGCGTCCACCGATGACGCGCGCGGGACCGAAGCGCTCAACCAGGACGTCTACATTGCCGACGCCGTTTTGCATCGATACGACCAGCCCATCGGGCGCGAGCAGATGCTTGAGCCGATCCGCTATGGCCGCGGTGTCGTAGGCTTTCACCGTCAGTACGATCAAATCGAATGGACCCTGAAGTCGTGCGGGATCGCTCGCGAGGACCAAGCCGCGGACATGAGAATCGCCGAGGATGCCGCTGATGCGCAGGCCGTCGCGCGCGATCGCATCGACATGATTATCGCGGCCGAGCAGCGCGACCTCGTGGCCCGCGCGGCTCAGCATCGCGCCCATAATCGAGCCGATCGCACCCGCACCGGCAATCAGAATTGGTCGCGAACTCATCGCAGGAACAATAACTTCCGCATGGGCCGTATGGAATGCCTCGCGCGCTTGCGGGCATCATCGGGGCGAAGTAGGAACTAGCGCATGGAACGCACGACTATTCGGCTGGGCGGGATCGAGATCAACTCATCGGTGATGAACGCGTCGGGCCCGCGCTCGGCGGAGCGGGGCGAAATCTACGAACTCAGCGCGGTGCATCGCGGCGCGGTGGTTTTCAAATCGTGCAACATTGCCGGCCTCGAGCAGCCCGAAAATCTCAAGAACAGCGGGGTCGAGTATTTCGCTGCCATCGCACGCGAGCTGCACGCGCGCAACAAGATCATCGTCGCGAGCGTAGTCGGCAACACTGAAGATGAGATCGTCTCCGTTGCGAAGACCCTCGATCGGGCCGGTGCGAACATCCTGGAGCTTAACCTCGCTGATGACTACGTGATGAACTCGGTCGCGCCGTTCTCCTCGTTCGAGCGCCTCAAGTCAGTCATTGGTCGCGTGCGCGGTGAGACCGCGGCGGTGCTGGCGGTGAAGCTTCCACCGAAGGGACTGACCTTCACGCCGCGCGCGATTGCGGACCTGATGAAGTCGTTGCGCGTATCGATCCTGGTGTGCGCGAACGATTTGCCCAAGGACCTCGACCTCGACATGAAGAGCGGAGCGGTGAAAGGTCCGCAGCGCGCGCTTTCGCAAGTGAATGTATTCTTTCGCGAGGCCGAATCGCTGCTCGATATCGTCGCGGTCGGCGGCGTGAACAGCGGGCGCGACGCCTACATCGCGCATCTCACCGGCGCGAAGGCGGTGCAGATCGGCTCGGCGCTGATCAAGGAAGGGGCGGGCGCGCTGGGCCGCATCGATCGCGAACTCGACGCGCTGCTGGCTGAGAACGGCCACGCGTCGGTTGCGGAGATCATCGGCAAGCTGAATTTCGCCGGCTGAGCGGCCCGCGCGAATCTTTGCGTCGGCGCACTCCGGCAGGCATACTTGCCGATGCTTGTGGGGCGATGCTAGCCTCGCGAGGCCAGCGCGGTCCAACCTTTTGCCAAGGTCCCCATCGTCTAGCTCGGCCTAGGACACCGGCCTTTCACGTCGGTAACACGGGTTCAAATCCCGTTGGGGACGCCACTCTTTGTATCCAGGGTTCTTGAAGATCTTCCGGTGTCCAATTGTGCCAGATTTGACCATTGCTTTCGATTTTAGACTTCTCGAAATAGTGAGCCGGTCAGGATCGGAATCCCTGAAAATTTGAGAGGCATCCGTCTCGCTGATTTGTTTGAGAGAGCTTCGCCTCTTCGTCGTCAGATCACGAGGTTCGCAGATACCCGACCACCAGACGCGTTACGTCGTCCACAAACTGTCGTGCCTTCCCGTCGCTGAGGAGGTCCGGGCGACGCAGGACTGCCGCATGGGTGAGGGCTTCTACTATAGTCACCAGGACGAAGCCCGCCAGATCGAGGTCGGCGACATCGATCTCATCGCGATGCGCCTCCAAATAGCTTCGAACCAGTGCATAGCCCTCCCGGAGATTAGCCTCGATATTTTCCTGCCGCCCAACACGCGGGATCTGTTCCGAAAGGACGCCATGCAGCTTGGGATTGATGCGGTGAGCGTCGATTGCGACGGAAACGAATTCACGCGCCGCGGCCTCGATCGGGAGCGTAGCCGCCTTGACCAGGGCTTTGAGGGTCACCGCGGAAATTTCCTGCTGATGGCGGTCAATGACCGCCGCTACCAGCGCCTCCTTGCTGGGGAAGTACTGGTAGAGCGAACCGATACTGACGCCAGCCACCTCGGCAATCCTGTTGGTGCTCGCCCGGTCATAGCCTTCCTTGAGCAAAACGCGAGTAGTCGCTTCCAGGAGCGCATCGACGGTTGCACGCGACCGTTCCTGGGAGGCCAATTTTCTTGGATTTATTTGGAGTTTTTGCGCCATATGCACTGGCCTCGGAATGCGAGTTTACAATTATGAGCGATCGCTTGTATTTTATCCAGCATGAAAACGCAAGTCACGACAATTTCCACCCAAGCAGGTGGCGGAGCCATGAGTAGACAAACGCCGGACTATGGTCTCGATGGGGGTGCAGCCGTTCACGCGATGCTCGTCGTCGGCCTTGCAGCCATCGGGGGTTTCCTGCTCCTGCGATGGACTCTGAACCCGCACCTAGGCTTGGCTTATACGCTTCAAATTCTTGGCTTTTTCTGTTTGACCCTCGCGGCTCTTATGTTCGCCAGCAGTCGCTTCGGTAAACTCCGCGCACGCGACCGCCTCCTGGCGCGTTTGAAGCTCCGCGGAGACGAAGCCGTGCTCGATGTCGGTTGTGGCCACGGGCTCTTGCTCATGGCCGCGGCCAAGCTACTGCCACGAGGTCACGCGGTAGGGATCGATCTGTGGTCGCAATGGCAGCAGTCCGACAATTCGCGTGAAGCGACGCTAAGAAACGCGGCACTGGAGGGAGTCTCGCAGCGAGTCAGCGTTCATGACGGAGACATGTGCAAAATGCCCTTCGCCGACCGCAGCTTCGACGCTACCGTTGCCCACTTCGCCATCCACAACGTCCCCCGCCGCGAGGGGCGCCGCGAAGCCATCCGTGAAATCGTGCGCACCCTTAAGCACGGCGGCCAGGTGGCGATTTCCGACATATTCAGCATCGATCTGTATGCCGACGAGTTGCGCAAGGCGCATATGACCGAGGTCGACATTTCCGGACTCAGCTTCTGGACCTTTCCTCCTGCCCGCACCGTTACTGCAAGGAAGGCGTCGCAATCGGTCGGAGAGAAATGACCCTTCCGAGAGGGCGAGTTCGCTATTAACTAGACCAGGAGAAAGAACAATGGATCAAGTCAGCACGCTGGAACGGGTGTTCAGCTACAAGGCAAAGGCCAACCACGAGATTCTCGCCGCAATGCGACAATTTGACGATGCAGCTCCTGCAAAGGAGATCGCCATCAGAATCCTCAGCCACACTTACGCAGTTGACCGGATTTTTGCTGCCAACATGACGGGAGCTGAGCACGGATACAGCTCCCCCAACCCAAGCCTCGCACCGTCGCTGGAGGAGCTTTCTGAGGCGATCAAGACCAGCGATCGGTGGTACATCGAGTATGTATCGCACCTGGACAAACCACAGTTGGCCGAGAGCATCGACTTTACGTTTACTGATGGATTGCCAGGCCGTATGTCACGCGAAGAAATGCTGATGCACCTGACAGTTCATGGCGAATACCACCGAGGCCAAATCAGTTTGATGTTGATGCAAAACTCAATCACGCCGCCGGGCGATGGCTTCACGAGCTTTTTGCATAAGACAGAAGCCTCGCCCCGGCGTCGGTCTGGTACGTCAAGCGACCCGCTTGAAAGCCATCCGGACGAGAACCGATTAAACATGGCGCGGCTCGCCAAGCAGTGACCGGCCGAAACGAATGCGAGTGGCGGAAACGAAAGGAAGGTAAAAGATATCAGTAAAAATGCCGTCTCTGCTCGCGAATCACGCTCCAACTAGCCGGATTGCTCCGCTCTTTTCAGGATTAAACAAGCGCTGGAAAAATCGCGCTGGCGCGTTGGCCTTAAGGCGGATTTTCGTCCACTATCCTAACTAGAAGTGTTCATTACGGATCGAGTGACCACTTTCAGATAACAGGATTGCGACGTGCGTTCCCTTGGAAACCGCGCTGCGTCGCCAACCATTGTGATCACCTTGGGTTCCGGCGATTGAGCTCCGAACCAGACTGATCGTTCGAAGCTACCGCGACCGGTCCCCTTACCAACCCGAATCCGCAGGGGAGGTTTCATGAAACAATACACGAAGGTCCACCACGTATGCCTGCTGGTCAGCATTCTTCTTTTCTGCGGTGCACCAGACTGCATGTCTCAAAACATGGAGCCGTGGCTCACCCGGTCGGCAGATAGCGCACGGAGCGGCTGGAATCCACATGAGACCCAACTGACCCAAGCATCAGTTGGCAAGAAAGGAATCGTTCGCGCGACTATCATTCCGGTGTTTGGCGATGCGCGTGGTATGGAAGCGCAGCCGCTCATTTTGCCCGGTGTCAAAACTTCGCTTGGGACCCGCGACGTGATGGTGCTTCCCTCGATGGCCGACGTAGTGCGCGGAGTTGACGCACATGACGGGTCGGGCATCTGGCAGGTCACCCTGGGAGTGCCGATCAACGGTTCCCAGACTATCGATGCGCATAACATCAATGATCACTGGGGTTGTCTTTCAACCGGAGTGATCGATCCAGATACTCAGCGCCTTTACCAGGTCTGCTGGGTTTCGCCCGATAACACCGGAAATCCACAAACCGGTCGTTACTACATGTTTGTGCTCAATGTCACCGATGGAACTCAGGTGGTTCCGAAAGTGCTGATCGAGGGCAAAAGCGGAACCCAGGACTTCAACGCGGAAATGCGCAAACAGCGATCCTCATTGGTGGAAACCAACGTCGACGGGGTTAAGACGGTATTCGGTTGTTCCGGCACTATCTTCGAAACTGGTGCGGGCGCTTCGGGCTATTGTTTTGCCTTCGATGTCGCGAGCAACAAGGTGAGTGCGATGCTCGCGTTGACCGCCGGCGAGGGTGCCGGAGTATGGATGGGCGGACAAGGCGCGGCGGCGGATCCGGAAGGCAATCTCTATCTCACCACCGGGAATGGGGACTTCGACGGTGTGCAGCAATGGGGCGAATCGTTCCTGAAACTGAAATACACGCCGGCCTCGGGACAAACGCCCGCCAGTTTGAAGGTCATCGATCACTGGACGCCGTGGACGGACCTCGCCAGAACCGGGCAAGCGCAACCCGCGAGCACCAGGCTGGCCGGAGTTAGTGCTCCCTCGGAGGCTCTGCGGCCGGTGAACGGCGGGATGGGGATGAAGACGCGATTGAAGAACGCGAAGCTGGTGCCCGAAATCAACGACCAAGGCACCCCCATCGTGCTGGTTTTTCCGAAGATGGCCACGGGCGCCTGGTCCGACGAAGACTGGGGATCGGCCGGTCCCGCGTGCATTTTCCCGATCGGGGTTTGCATCGCGGCCGGGAAAGACGGTATCGGCTATCCGGTCAAAACCTCGGGTCTGGGCGCGACGACCCTCGCCGACCTCGCCAATCCCAAGACCAACTGCGCCAAACTCGCGGCTCTGCCGGTTTGGCTGACGATGAGCCCGGGGCCCGTCGATCCGTGTCCCACCAATCCGAAGACGCTGAACTTCTTTCCATGGGGAGACACGGCACATCTGCATATGACACCGGTACAGTTCTTCGATCCGGTACGGAATTCATGGACGATTTTCGCGTGGGGCGAAAATTCGCAATTGCACAAATGGTCGGTCAGTTCGACGGGAAAGTTGTCCTATGTGGCGCAAAGCCACGAGTATGCGAGCGCGAACGTGCGCGAAAACCCGCCGGGCGGAATGCCGGGAGGTTTCTGTTCCGGCTCGAGCAACGGAGCAGATCCAAACTCAGCGATCCTCGCCTGCACCATCCCCTATGGTGACGCCAACGCGCAGGTGGTGAACGGCAGGTTGCTGGTCTACGATCCGGTGCACCTCGCTCCGGACGGCTCGCTTGCGGTTCTGTGGGATTCGCAGCAATGGAACGTCCCATTTCTGTTCAACAAATTTGATCCTCCAGTGATCGACGGAGGACAAATATACGTTCCCAACTACAATGGAGGCGTGGACCTCTATCGCCTGACGCCATAGGGACTCCGCGAGTCTTGTGTTTTCTTAACAGCCTACGATAACAATGGGCAATCCGAACGAGACATGGGTCAGGAAAATATGGACGATAAGAGTTTTGTCGCTGAGTTGAAACTGGATTTCGATCCTGACGCGCTGCGCGAAAAATACACAAAAGAGCGCGACAAGCGCATCCGCACCGATGGCAACGCGCAATATGTCGAAGTCACCGGCAAGTTTGCGCATTATCTCGACGACCCCTACGTCAAGCCGGAGACCCGCGAACCGCTCAAAGCTGATGTCAACGCAGTCGTCATCGGCGGAGGTTTCGGAGGGTTGTTGGCTGGCGCACGCTTTCATGAGGCCGGCATCGAAGACGTGCACATCATCGAGTCGGGCGGCGATTTCGGAGGTACCTGGTACTGGAATCGCTACCCTGGCGCGCAGTGCGATATCGAAAGCTACTGCTATCTGCCGCTGGTCGAGGAGCTGGGCTACATGCCGAAGGAAAAATACTCCTTCGCACCGGAGATCTACGAGCACTCCCGGCGCATCGCAGAGCATTACCACCTCTACGATAATGCGCTTTTTCAGACTCGGGTAAGCGAGCTGCGATGGGATGAGGAAGCGGCGCGCTGGATCGTCTCAACCGATCGTGGCGACGTGATCCGGGCTCGCTTCGTGGTGATGGCCACCGGTCCTCTGAACCGGCCGAAATTGCCCGCCATCCCGGGCATCGATGAGTTCGAAGGCCATACCTTCCACACCAGCCGCTGGGATTACGACTACACCGGCGGCGATCACTCGGGCGGCCTGACCAAGCTCGCGGACAAGCGCGTGGCGGTTATCGGCACCGGCGCTACCGCTATCCAATGCGTCCCCTTCGTTGGCGCGCACGCCAAGCAGCTTTATGTTTTTCAGCGCACACCCTCTTCGGTCGATGTGCGGGGGAATAAACCCACCGATCCTGAGTGGGCCAAGACCCTGAAGCCCGGATGGCAGCGGGAACGGCGCGAGAACTTCAATAATCTCGTTATCGGCGTTCCGGTCGAAGAAGATCTCGTCGCCGACGGCTGGACCGACATCTTCCGCAACCTCGGCATCGCGGCCAAAAAGAACCGGGCGGCGGAGCTTACGAGGCGTCAGGGGGCGATGCTGATGGAGATCGCCGACTATCAGAAGATGAACGGCGTCCGCGCAAGGGTAGACCAAACCGTCGCCGATCCGTCCACTGCCGAGGCGCTCAAGCCCTGGTACCGCCAGTTCTGCAAGCGACCGACCTTCAACGATGACTACCTACCGACCTTCAATCGTCCCAATGTTAAGCTGATCGACACCAGCGAAAACCACGGCGTCGAGCGCATCACCAAGACCGGCATCGTCGCGAACGGCGTCGAGTATCCAGTCGATTGCATCATCTTCGCGACCGGCTTCGAAGTCGGCACAGCGTGGACTCGCCGCGCGGGATACGAAGTAATCGGTGTGGACGGCGCAACCTTGACCGATTACTGGGCCGACGGGATGAAGACCTACCACGGCTTCTCCAGCCATGGTTTTCCAAACTGCTTCCTGCTGGGGATGTCTCAGAACGGCGCTTCGGTGAACCTGACTTCGGTACTCGATGACCAGGCGCAGCACATCGGTTACATCATCAAGAAGGTGATGGACCGGGGTCTTCGTTACATGCAACCGACCAAGGAAGCCGAGACCGAGTGGGTCGCCGAGATCAAGCGGCTCGCTGTTGTCGCGGCGCGCTTCCTGCAAAACTGCACGCCCGGCTACTACAACAATGAGGGCCACTTCGGAGAAGGAGTGGACGGAGGCTTTGGCGCGAATTCGTACGCGCCCGGCATCAACGCGTTCAACGATCTGATGAAAAAGTGGCGCGAAAAGGGCGACCTCGAGGGGCTCGAATTGGGCTGAGCGAATCGGCCTCAGACACGTTCTGCCAAGTCTTCCAGAAGGCGCCGCCCCGTCTGGGGGCGGCGCGAAGTTTCGCGAACGGCTCTCCCGTTGAGGCGCGATCTGAGCGTGGCGTGCAACTCATTGAGCAATTCCGACGCGAAGATACGGCGGGATAGTGGAATGCTCTACCTCGATTGCGGTTTGAAGATGGCGCCGCAGATTTTCCAAATCTGTGATGCGATGCTCTGGCGCAATAAGTGGTTGGCCTCGACGCCTCAGTCGTTGTCGGATTGCTCCAGTAACCATAGTCAGTGAATTTGAGCCAGAAATTTGATCGCTCGTACGGATGGCACGAAGAAGTAGGCGCCGCCCCGTACGGTGACAAAGCGAGGTAGTCCGTGCACATGCTCGCGCACTGGCTTGGCCTGAATCGTCATCATCCCGTCGCCCGCATTGGCGCTACTGAGAGGGTCCTTTTCGTCGTAAAGGCCGTTAAACTTCGGGTTATTAAGCCACGATTGCTGGATGAACTCGAATTGCCGAACCAAGGCGGCATTGATGGCCACGAACAACAGCCCCTGCTCGATGACCTCTCCGGTCTGCGGCGAGATTTCGAGGTAGGGCCTCCCGCGCCGGATTATTCGGTGGCGATTCGCGATCTTGATTGAACGCCTCGGGTCTGCGGGGAAGGCGAGGGCATCGCGCGGGTTGGCTCTGCGGATGTGCGAGCCCACCGGACACGCGAAGCCGTCGAGGTCAGACGCCGCGAAGCCGAAATCATTGTTGCGATTTTTGTTTTTACCGAGCTCGGGATCGTCCTTTTCAGGAGCGAGGGTCAACGGCGCGCCGCTCGGCCATCGGCCGATCATTTTCGCGGAAAGGAGTTTCGCGCGATCCGGATTGCTTGAGCCGTCAGGATTGCGGGTCGCCGAATCGAGAAAATCGCGAAATCCCTTTACATCCTGGGCGAGCTTTCTGATCACCAGAAAGCTGCCGTTGTGCCCGAAGCTGGGCCGCATCGCTTGCGAGGGATCCGCCGCCAGGATGCGATTCGGATCAAGCTCGTGCGAAACGGCGGGAACCGGAACCAGGTCTCCGTACTCGTCAACATAGCCGTACAAAAACTCGCCGGCCTTCAACACGGATTGACCCGGCAACACCCTATCCGTCGCACCTTCGATCGTAGGTTGGGAAATTCCGTCGCGAAAGCCGAAGGGCTCGTTCGTGCCGTGGCGGATCGAATTCTGGCGAGAGACTTCCTCAATGCCGCTGGGCGCCGATGGCGCGCCTAAAGCCTGCTGGGTTGATTGATCGAGGGTCGCTTCGTCTCGCGCATAAAGCATCAGCAGCAGATCGATTTGCGCCGTGTTCGGCCCACCGAATTGCCAATGCTCCGGAGCATTGGCACCTTCGTCGCCTAGTCTGCGCGATCGTTCCGGGGCCGCCATTCCCATTTGAAACTCCCGGGGAAAGGCCGACAGCGCCTCGCGCGGCAGGCCAAGCTTTTCCATGCCGCTCAGAGTAAACGCGAGGTTGGTCTGCGAGCCGGGAGGTTCCTGTTCACCGCGACGGCGCTTAGCCGAGCTGATCTGGCTCGCGACATGCGAAAGCCAAAGCTTCGCGGCCGGTGCGTCGGCGATTTTGAGGAACAAAAATCGCGAATAATTGAGATGTCCATAGGCATTGAGCACGAGGCCCTGAATGTCGTGGAAATCGAGCTGGTTTAATGGCGCCGTACTCATAGCAATTTCAGCAGCCGCTCGACCTCCGCCTCGCTGGTGGCGGATGACAGATGGTCACGGAGGTCCAGGTCCTTCATCAGGTTCAGCACGGTCTCCTGAGGATAAGCGCTATAGAACACCGGGGTGTATTGCATATGCTGCCGGGAAAATCCCGCGAAGCCTTCCAGGCTTGAGGCACCCCTGCCGAGCATCCATTTGCAGGCGGGATAATTTTCCACGCTCCCATACGCGGCATTGATGTACATGCCCGCGACATCGGTGAAGTTGCCTAGATACTCCAATGCGCTGCCGTCATAGCCGGTAAGCAACAGCACCCGTTGTCCTTTGTCGAGCAAGACCACGTGTGCGAAGTGCAGGGTGAAGATACCGCCAAAGCCGCCGCGCAGCAGAATCCGTTTGTACATAACGCCTACCAGCGCGACGACCACCCTTATGGTTAAGCGGCGGAGCGGATTGTTTTTGATGACACCGATGGTGGCGAGATGATTCTGGATGAAGAGATCTTCCACTGCGTAGGTGCGATCGTCGACCGGCGGATCCGGTCGGACCGGGTCATCTTTCTCGCGAATCTCCAGATAGCGTATCGCGAGGATCCAAATCGCGAGGAATGGTATCAGCACCTTCCAGGTTCCGATCAGGATGAGCACGAAGAGCGCCGCGATAAGGATCGTATTGCGGGTTGCGATGGGGCCATAGCTCGCGAAGGTATCGGGCGGAATCTCGGGTTTAACCGGCGAGTCGTGCTCCAGATGCGCAACAATTCGGTCGCGGATCGCGAGGGCGGAGAATCCGCGCAGCGAATTCGTGGCGAGTTCCGCATCGAGAAATCGATTGATCTCCTCGCGCACTGCGATCGCGTTTCGAATGCTTCCCACCGACTGGCCGGGCAAGCCAACGAAGAAGGCCGCGGCGGGAGTGCTATGCTCGCGAAGATAAGCCACGGCGCTTGCGTCGGTGAGAGCAACTCCGGAGGGATAGCCCTCGCACTTGCTGTAAATCGCATCGAGTCCGGAGCGGCCATGGGCGACCAGCTCGCGGACATACGCGTCCACAGTTCCATCGAAGTTCGATTCGAAAATGAGGATCGGCTCAAACCGTGGATCTTTAGCGGCGATCACGATTCCCGCCATATGCAGCGAGGTCATCTCCGGGAATCGAAGGTAGGAATTCGTATCAACCTCGTGGCCGATATCCGTCAGCAACTGGTCGAGCGCATCGAGATCCTTGCGGTTGATGCGCGTGACGATCGTGATGGTGTTCTGGATCACGAGGAGGGTTGCGCGCCGAGTTGCGCGAGGATCGATTTCGCCTTGCGCAAATCGGCGCAATCAGTTTCCGGGATCGAACTAAAGATGGGGTTCAACACCTCGAAAGCTTCTTCGCGTCGGGTTTGTTTCGATAACAAGGCAGCGAGGCTGGTGGCGGCGCGAAGCTCCCACAACTTCATTCCTCGATGGCGCGCCGTTTCGATGGCGCTGCGGAAGCATCGTTCCGCTTCGTCATAGACACCCGGAGTGGACATGAGTGCGACCTCGCCGCGAAGCCGATGAAGCTCGGACTCGTACCAGCGCTCGCCGGTGGTCTCCATCGCTGCAAACGCCTCGGCCAGCGCTCTGGAGGCGTCGTCGGAGCGTCCGGCCCGCAGGTAGCTCTCCGCGAGCCAGCAACCGCTTTCCACCAGCGCAGTGAGATGACGTGCTCCTTTTACAGTGGCGAGACCCTCGAGAATCTGCTTGATGCCAGCACTGGCGTCGCCCTCGAGCGCCAGAGAGTAGCCGTGCTGTATGTGCGCCCATGACTGAGCGAGCACGAACCCTTGTTCTGTTGCCAGCGCGATCAGTTCTTCGGACCATGCTTTGGTCGCCGCGGAGTCCGCAAGCATCGCGGCCAGAACGCTGGCGCCGATCAGCGCGTTTGAGATCGAGACTGTTTGCTGAGATTGTCGAGCCGACTCGACCGCCTCCAATGTCACGCGAAGCGCGCGGTCGGGATGCCCGGTTAATGCGAGGACCAATCCGAGCCAGGTGCGGCAGGAGGAGCGGATCTGCGCCAGGAAGGCCGGAAGGGACTGCGCGGGGCTATAGACCGAAACTCCCTGGGTGCAATGTTCGAGCGAACGGCGCGTTTCGCCGGAGTATGCGAGTGTGATGGCTAACGCGGTATGGGCCATCAGCCGGGCGGCCGGGTCTTGCCTCCGTTCGGCGATCGAAAGCAGTTCCTCGCCAAGTTCCTGTGCGGTCCCGAGGTTGCCGCCGAAGTTGTGAAACGCCCAGAGTCCAAATAGCGCTGGAACCAGTTGCGAGCTGTCGCCGACGAGGCCGCATAACTCACGCGCACGCCCAAATGCTTTCACGACACCCTGCGCAGCGAAACCTCCGGTCGACATCAGCGCATCACCGAGGCTGATTTGCAGTGCGAGCTCCAGTTCCGCGGACGCGGGGTCCGCAGGCAAGCGCCGCACCGTTTCCAACGCCGCGTTGAAGTGCACCATCGCTTCGGTCACCGCGGATCGCTCATAAGCTTGTTGACCCGCCTGATGGAGATAGGAAGCGGTCTTCCGACCGTCGCCTCCGAGACGATAGTGATGAACCAGCCGGTTCAGATGATCATCGAGCCGGTTGGCGTATATCGTTTCGATTGCCACGGCGGTTCGGGCGTGAATAGCGGTGCGCCGCTCCTTGAGGACGGAGTTGTAGGCTACATCGTGGATGAGTGCGTGTTTGAAAGTGTATTCGGTCTGCGCGACGGTGGGATGCTCGTAGATGAACTCGGCGCGCTGCAGGTACGCGAGATTTCGGTTGAGTTCGTCGGCCGGTTTTCCCAACGCATGCTGGGCGATCGGGAGCGAAAACTCCTCCCCGATGACCGCCAAGGCCTGCAGCACGCTTTTCTCGGCGGGCGGAAGCCGGTCGATACGCGACGCGACGATACCTTCGACGGTGGCCGGGATGGAAATCTCGGCGCGCGCGCGGGTGACGTGAATCCCGTCGCCCGCCCGCACGATGGTGCCATTTTCAAATAGCGCGCGTACGATTTCTTCTATGAAGAGCGGATTGCCCTCGGACTTCTCGATGATCAGCTCTTTGAAAGGGCGTAACTCGTCCGCGTCGGTGAGCAATGCGGAGAGAAGTTCCTCAGCCATATCGGCTTCCAGCGGGTCAAGCCGCAATTGCTGGTAGTAGGACTTTCCTCCCCAAAGATGAGCAAACTCGGGCCGATGGTTTACCAGCATCAGAATCTTGAGGGTGGCGAGGGAATCCGCCAGCAAGGTCAGAAATTCCAGGCTCTCAGTATCGAACCAATGTAAATCCTCGAAGATCACTATTAATGGTTGGACGAGACTCTCGCGAACCAGCACGCGTTTGATCGCCTCGAGAGTCCGCTGCTTGCGAAGCTGCGAATCCATTCCCGCGATAGGGTCTTCAGCTTCGGAAATTCCCAGCAGTGCGTGCAGGTAGGCGGGGGTGTCGAGCAGGACAGGGTCCAGATTGCTAAGCCGACCGTCAATTTTTCGACGACGTTTCTCCTCATCGTCATCGGGTTCGAAGTCGAAGTACTTCTGCAGCAGCTCAACCAGCGGCAGAAAGGCCCATCCTTTGGCGTGGGCCACTCCTGAAGTTTCCAGCACCACGGAGCCTTCGCGCGATGTAGCTTTCAACTGATGGAACAAACGCGACTTGCCGACCCCCGCATCGCCGACCGCGGCGACAATTTGGCCATTTCCGGATCTGGCGCTATCAAGAGCGCGCTTTAGTTCGTTCAGCTCCGCCTCGCGACCGACGAATTTAACCAGTCCGCGCCGCGCCGCCGCCTCCAGCCTGGTGCGGAGTGGGCCGAGGCCCATAACTTCAAAAGCGATGACCGGCTGGCTTGCGCCCTTTACGCTGCGCGGGCTGAGGGCCCTGAAGACGAAGAATCCTTCACAGAGTTTACGGGTCTGGTCGCCGGCCACAATCGCGCCCGGCGTCGCCAGCGACTGCAGCCGCGAAGCGAGGCTGGTCGAATGCCCGATCGGCGTGTATTCAACGCGTGCATGGTCGGTCCGGACCTCACGGACCACAACCTCACCGGTATTGACGCCCACTCTCACGAAAATGGGGAGTCGACCGGACTCGCGCAGAGTGTCGGAGTAGCGCTGGATCCTCTCCTGCAGTTCGAGTGCCGCGTAGATGGCACGTTGTGGATGGTCCTCGTGCGCGGTCGGAGCCCCGAAAACCGCAAAGATTCCGTCGCCGGTTGATTGCACCACATGTCCGTCGAAACGGCGGACCACCTCGACCATAAGAGCGAGGGCAGGATCTACCAATCTGCGGGCATCTTCGGGATCCAACGACTCCATCAGCGCCATGGAATCCTGGATATCGGCGAACAGCGCGGTAATGGTTTTGCGTTCGCCCTCTCCGACTGCTGGATCATGCGCCGAAGCCGCGGGCATGGACGGCCGGGGCGACGCGCTTTCCCAGGCGAGGCTGTTGCCGCATTCGGAGCAGAACTTTGCTTGGGCAGGGTTTTGGAAGTGGCACTTGGAACAAGTGCGTATCAGCGACCGCCCGCATTGCGCGCAATGCTTATTAGATTGGGGATTTTCTATCCCACACGACTGACACTGCATTTTAGGTTGCTAGCACTCTCCGCATGGTCTTGGTCGCGAGGTAAGACCGCCGAACATCGGTAGTGGATATCGGCTATATCCGCTTCACGACCCAGTGCGCGAGGTGGCCCCATAGACCTTGCTCGGTTTCGGGACTCGCGCCCCGCCACTTCTGGTGCAGGTTGGTAGGGAGCCGGAAGAACTCACGCTCAGGCCCCGCTTCCACCCTGATCATGGCCTCGATGAGGCTGAGGATGTGATGACGAAAGATCATCGCCCGCCAATGGGAATCCTCGAGGTCGCGATCGACGAACTTGGCGAATTTCACCACGATGCCAGCCAGATGCTTTTCCAGCTCACTATCGGGGATGCCGAGGTAATCGGCGATCTCTTGTTCGATGAACAGGCGCATCAGGCCGGTGGGTATGCCCTCCATCAGCGGCGGAGAATTCTTTTTCAGCATTTCGATTAGTGCCTGGGTCATTTCCCGCCCTTCATCAGAAGGAGCGAACTGGCGGCGGCTGATGAGCGCCTTCAACTCGGCAGCCTCGTCCAGGTTGTTCGGGATCATTTCCGGCAACACCCCGAGCACCTTGCCCACACCGCGCCATGCTCTGAAATATGCCTCGGCGGCTTCGAGCGAGATGTTCGCCCCAAGCCTGCGGAGTCCGTCGATAGCCAGGAATGAAAACGTCAGCAGGGTGCCGGCGAGATCTTCCTGGTTGATCGGAACGCCCAAAGAACCTTCGTCCCAGCGCGCGTGCGCGTCGTGACGGAGCTGGTGGCGAATCGCCGCGTGCATCAGTCGGACTTTCTGTATGGTGCGGATTCCCCGCCCCTTGGGACCGAGGCCTCCCGGCGCCATCACGTCGACGACCATCTGCATGGTTCTGAATAAACGCCGATTAGGGCGCTTGGCGAGGTAGGCGGTTTGATGGAGGACTTTGACTCCTCTACGCGCGGCATAGGTGTCGGGCAGCGCGTAGCATCCGAGCGTGATCAGAATTTCGGGTCCATGGTCAACGAAGAGACTCTGCGCGGCCTCGATATCCGCGGAATCGGGAAGTAACTCTTCAGAGGCCTGTTCGACAAATTCCCGTAACGCCGGCGGCAGCGAAGAGGACAGGACCTCCGCATTAGTCATGAGATGCGTCATGAAGGACTGCGCGGCCTTCACCTCGCGGCCTTCGAAAATGGCGGTGATGGCAGCATCGGCCGGAGCGTCGCCGGTAAGACGCATCGCGTCCAGCATGGTGTCGTTCCACCGATTGGAAGTCATAGGCTATTCGTTAAGCCTGACGTAAGCGCGCGGTCAGATGCTTGGTCAGGTTCCCCACCGAAGTATCATGGCTGGACACTTCAAACTCAAGGAGAAGCACCAGATGTAGCAGGTTTGCGGCGGACAATGAGTCTCAGCGCCGTCGCCGCTGAGTGAATTCAATCCAAGTCAGGTAGAGCCGAGGCACGCTACGCGCATCTCGGCTCAATCTATCGGTTATGCCGCCTGGTCGTACATTCGCCAGGATTCATTCCCGGCGGGGAGGTTGAACAGCTTAGCGGCGTTGTCACGCATGATTGCTTGCCGTTGAGACTCCTGAAGATGCGCGGTGTGTTCCTTGAGCAATTGCTGCGAACGCGGCCAGGTCGAATCGGTGTGTGGGAAATCACTCGCCCACAAAAGTTGCGTGTAGGGCATCTGATGCAAAGAGTTGAACGCAGTCAGGTCGTCCTGGAAAGTCATCCAGACATTTTTCTTGATGTACTCACTCGGCAGCTTGGACAAGCCCTTGATCAAACCATTCTCAGCGTTGAATTTGGCCGCATGGTCCATGCGATACATGTAGTGCGGCATCCAACCCGCATCACCTTCGGCACACACCAGCTTCAATGTTGGATGGCGCTCGAAGACCCCGCCTAACACCATCAGACCGACGACATCCTGCACCGCGCGGATGATGCCGAGGAAGTTGTTCATCTCGTGGCCACGATGTGGCATGCCGAGGCTGCCATCGCGTGAGGTCAGGATGTGGAAGCAAATCGGAAGGCCTAAGTCGCTCGCGCACTCCCACAAAGCGTCGTAGTCAGGATGATCGTAGTCTTCATAGATGGGGCGGCCCGACATCATCATGCCGACCATGCCCATCTCCTTGGCGCGGCGAAAATCCTCGATGGCGCTGTCGACACTTAGGACCGCGGTTTGAGCCAGCCCGAGGACCCGATCCGGCGCTTCACTACACATCGATTGCAGCCAGCGATTGTAGGCCTTCATGCACGCGTCCTTGTACTCAGCATCGCGATGATTACACAGGCCCATCCCGACCGAGGCGTATACGACCTCGGCGGCGATGCCGTCCTTATCCATGTAGGCGAGGCGCGCGCGACCACTATAGGCACCCTCGCGGACATCGGCAAACTTGAGCCTCTTGGCGCGGTCGTTTCGATCCTTAATGGTAAACCCCGCACCATCGATGAAACCGAGCGCGATGGGCCGCTTCATCCCGGGGACGACAAAAGCCTCGGTGCCGTCGGGTTGCGGAAGTACCTGCGGCGCGCGGTCGCGAAACTTCGGGTCGATATAGTCCACATAACAATTGGGCGGTTCACATACATGACCATCTGCCGAAATGATGCCACGAGGAATCATGTTGGGGTCTCCCTTCGAATCTTCTTGCTGCATGGTCTGCTTCATGCTCGCATCGAGCAGCCCACTCAACTCTCTACCGTTTCAAACCGAGTATCGCGAGAATCAGGTCAATCTGGCAATAGCGATGAGCCGAAATCGTTGTCAAAACATATCGGGCTGATCAAACATCTAGACGAGCAAACGGATCCAATGGCGAAGTTCCTCCGCATCGGAGTCCATCAGTCGAATGTGTCGGGGTACACATCCAAAGCCTGGGCTATTCGCAGGGTCGGTTCGACCGTGATGTTGAAGTGGGGCGCGGTCACAGTGACGGGAATCGGGCGCGACCGACGGATTTACTGGTCGGTCCCGCCCCGGCAGAAGGAAGTGCGATGCGGTACGGACACGCGCGCTAAAGCCTACGTCAAACACGCCATCGGACGCCGGGTGGGCCATCGCTATGAGCGGTTGCTCGAGAGCGTGCTCATCCAGAACATCCGCAAGCGCCAGGCACCCGAGAAAGTCAGCGTCGATCGCGCGCTCGCCACGATGATGTTCGTGGACATCGTGCGCTCGACCGAAATAGCGGCGCGCATGGGCGATCGCCGCTGGTCGGAGGTGATGCATCATTATTATGCCGCGGTCCGCAGAGAGTTGCGCGCAGCCTCCGGGAAGGAGGTCACCACCACCGGCGACGGAATGCTCGCGATGTTCAAGGCGGCGGCGAAGGCGATTCGATGTGCGGCAGGGATCCGCGAGGCGGTGAGGACCCTCGGACTCGAGGTCCGCGCTGGTCTGCATGCCGGCGAGTACCAGCTGATCGGTGGCGAAGTGGTCGGCATCGCGATTCATATCGGAGCACGCGTCGCAGACAAAGCGGGCGCGAACGAAGTGCTGGTGTCCAGCGCCGTCAAGGACTTGCTGCCTACGGCGGGAATCAGGTTCAAGGATCGCGGCATTCACAGTCTTAGAGGAGTGCCGCAGAAGTGGCGCCTCTACGTGGTCGACTCGTAGTCTCCAAAAAAGAAACCTCGCGACCCTACAGTCGCGAGGTTCAGTTGCCGATAGTCGTAAGTATACGTTCAGGCGGCCTGACTGGCTCGATGCTCCATCTTCTCGCTGCGCTTCAGTCTGCCCGGTCGTGCGCCGCTATCCTTGCCGTCACGCCGCGTCACCACGCCATTCACGAGAGTGAAGTCGTAGCCCTCGGCATCCTGCAGATAACGTGCGCCGCCGGCCGGCAAGTCAGTTACCATGTACGGGCGCAGCAGCCGCAAGCGATCGAAATCGATGATGTTTAAATCCGCGCGCTTCCCCGGCTCGAGGACGCCGCGATCGGTAAATCCAAAAAGTCGCGCGGTGTCGTTCGATTGTTTCTTGATCAGCGTCTCGACCGGAAACTTCGGACCGCGATGTCGATCGCGCGCCCAATGCGTGAGCAGGTAGGTGCAGATCGAAGCGTCGCAAATGAGCCGCGCGTGCGCGCCACCATCGGCGAGACCCGGCACGGCGTTGGGATTGCGCAACATCAGTTCAATGCCGCGATGATCCTTGTTCGAGTACCCCGCCGCGAGCGCAATCAGCACCGTCTTGCCGTCGTGCTCGACCAGCCGGTCATACATATAGGCGAGCGGCTCCATGCCGGCCGCAGCCGCGGCTCCGGTGATCGACCGCGAGGCTTCGGGCTCGTAATCCGGCACCGCGTCGAGCGGGAAAATGGTTCCCATCATGCTCGGAATCAGCGCCGGGAAAACATCGGCGCCGGATGACGACGTAGCAATATCCGCCTCGCCAAGGATTGCGCTGCGCACTTCGGGCTTACGCATCTCGCGCGCACGCTCGGCCAGCGGCAGATGAGCGAGCTTGCGGTATGTCGGCCGCAACTGGAAGGCATGATAGCTCTGCAGCGAGGTCAGTATGCCGCCGGGCCGCCCGTTATACTGCGCGAATAGCGGCAGGCCGTCGGCGATTGCCTCATCCTGCCATTTGAGGAGCTTGCGGAACATTTCGGGCTCGCTATGCACCTCGATGAGAGTGAAGGTGATCGGACGCTCGGATTCACGTGCGAAGCGTCGCATCCAGTTCCATTCTTCTGCCAGGCTGTAGGTGTCGGGCTTGATGCCGGTGATTTGTCCGATGGTTCCGGACGGAATCACTTCGAACACGCCGCGGCCCGCCTTGCGCATCTCGCGTGCGATGGCGAGCAGCTCCTCTGGAGCGGCAGTGGTGCCGGGAACTGGGCGCCCGTCGACCGCTTGATGCCCGTTGATGCGCGAGGTCGAGAAACCGGCTGCTCCCGCTCCGAGCGCCTCCCGCACCAGCTTCGCCATCGTCGCCGCTTCATCAGGGGTGGAGGCTTCGTTGTTCGCGCCACGCTCGCCCATCACGTAGTAGCGAATCGCGCCATGCGGAATCATCGCGGCGACATCGATGGCAAGCTCGCGCCGCGAGAGCACCTCGAGATACTCAGAGAAGCTCTCCCATCCCCACTTCATGCCCTCGCTGAGCGCGGCGCCTGGAATGTCCTCGACACCTTCCATCAACTCGATGAGCCACTTCTCGGTGCCCGGCCGCACGGGAGCGAAGCCAACCCCGCAGTTGCCCATGACAACCGTAGTGACTCCATGTTGCGACGACGGCTTGAGGTCCGAATCCCAGGTCACCTGCCCATCGTAATGGGTGTGGATGTCGACAAAGCCTGGCGCGACCATCCGGCCCGCGGCATCGATGGTTTCGCGAGCCGCCTCGCCGTCGAGCTTGCCGACCGCGGCGACACGCCCGTCTTTTATCGCGAGGTCGCCGCGAAATGGCTTGCGCCCGGTTCCATCGACGATGTTGCCGTCTCTAATCAGTATGTCGTGCATCGTTTTCCCTTTGTCCTCAAGCGAGATCGAGACCCTTCATTCCTTCGGCGCGCCATCTGCGTATCAGCGCGAAGTATTTTTGCGGAACCGCGGCGTATTGCTCACCTGCGAAACCGGAGCCCGCTTCCGGCTGACCCTCATTGTTGTAGTAGCCCGGGGTACACTCCCGCTGAAATCGCGCATGAAAAACCGCTCGGCGTCGGATCTCTGCGACCCATGCCGCTTGAGCCTCTTCGGTCGGCTCGACCGATCGAGCCTCATTTTGTTTTGCATGCTGGATGATATCGGCGATGTGATGCGCCTGCTCATCAAGCGCATGCGGGAAGTTCGCGCTGATCGCGTTTTGCAGCGGCCCCATATGGAAGCAGTTCGGGAAGCCGTGGCTGAAAAATCCGTGCAGGGTTTTCATCCCGCCGGACCAGTAGTCAGTCAGCGACTGCCCGCCGCGTCCGTAAACCTCGAAGCCGGCGCGCCGCGTATATGCGGTCCCAACTTCGAATCCGGTCGCGAAGATGATGCAATCGACTTCGTACTCCACACCGTCGAACACCAGCCCCTTCTCGGTGATGCGGTCGACGCCTTTTCCCTGCGTGTCGACCAGCGTGACGTTGGGGCGGTTGAAAGTGGGCAGATATTCGTCGTTGAAGGTCGGGCGTTTGCAAAACTGCCGATACCATGGCTTCAGCGCCTCGGCGGTCTTGGGATCCTTCACGATGGCATCCACCCGGGCGCGGACCTGGTTCATCTTCTTGAAATCGGCCAGCTCCATCAGCCGCGCCATGTCGTGGCGCGCCTCGTCGGAGGCGGTGCCTTTGCGCGGCACCATCTGGCCGAGATTGCGAATGATGTCGGTCCATCCGTCGCTCACCAGGTCCACCTCGGCCTGACCGCCAGTCACCAGCGTGTTGAAATTTTCCATCCGGGCGCGCTGCCATCCGGCGTTCAGCGACTTGGCCCATTCCGGATCGGTCGGACGATTGCGGCGTTCATCCACGGACGATGGCGTGCGCTGAAAGACATAGAGATGCTTCGCGGCCTTGCCCAAATGCGGTACGCACTGGATCGCGGTGGCGCCAGTGCCGATGATCGCAACGCGCTTGTCCGCGAGCTTGTGCAGGTTACCGGTGGTGTCGCCGCCGGTGTAGTTGTAGTCCCAGCGGCTGGTGTGGAAGGTGTGGCCCTTGAAGGTGTCGATGCCGGGGATGCCGGGCAGCTTGGGCCGGTTCAGCGGACCATTGGACATGATCACGTAGCGCGCACAGAGCCGGTCGTCGCGATTGGTAGTGACGATCCAGCGGCATTCAGCCTCGTTCCATCGAAGCTCCTTGATTTGGGTCTGGAACAGCGCGCCGCGGTAAAGGTCGAACTTTCTGGCGATGCGCTGCGAGTGCTCCATGATCTCGGGCGCGAAAGAGTACTTCTCTTTCGGGATGTAGCCGGTCTCCTCGAGCAGCGGCAGGTAGATGTATGCCTCGATATCGCACTGCGCGCCGGGATAGCGGTTCCAGTACCAGGTTCCGCCGAAATCGCCGCCCTTCTCGATCATCCGAATGTCGTCGAAGCCGGCCTCGCGCAGGCGCGCACCGGCCAGCAATCCACCGAAGCCGCCACCGATGATCACCACCTCGACGGCCTCGTCGAGCGGCTCACGCGTAAACGGCTTTACATATGGGTCATCGACGTAGCGGGTGAAGTCGCCTTTGACCTCGACGTACTGCTGGTTGCCATCGTCGCGGATGCGTTTGTCGCGCTCCGCGAGATATTTGGCGCGCAGAGCCTCGGGATCGAAATCGATACCGAGCGCGGCGTCTTTGGGGTTGATTGAGATATCACTCATGCTGACTCTCCTCGCGGTGGGGAACTATCGGCCGATGTCATTGGTCCGACGTCCGAGTTTATTAAACGATCGTTTAGCACTGGACAGCGGGTCTGACAAACCTAAGTCCACCTCCGCGCGATGACGCGAACTGTACGATTCAATCGTTCCAGAGCTTGGCAATCGAGGCGGCGAGATGGCGGCCTTGAATGCGGCCCGCATCGAGCGGCGGGGTGCGATGGTGCTCGTCTCCGATTGATGCCCCGAATGCCTTGAGACTGGCGGCATCCGGCGCGATCAGCTCGACCCTGCATCCGCTGCTACGAAGCAGCCGCAGTTCACCGTCGAGGGGGCGGGTGAAGCTCTTCGCCATCGGGTCAGCCAGACCCATGGTGGGTGCGAGGATCACGGCCGTTTTGCAGCCGCGAGCGAGGTCGGCATTGGTCACGGAGCGAACCCCTCCGTCCATGTAGCGATGACCGTTGATTGTGACCGGGGCGAAGACACCCGGAAGCGCGCAACTCGATGCCACCGCGAGTGCCAGCGGAACATTCGAAGATGCATCGCATACGCGCAAAGAGCCGTCGTTGGCATCGACGGTGGCGCATTCGTAGGCGGGACTCGGCCACTGCTGGTGTGGAAATCGCTGCTGATAGCTCGCGACGAATTCCGCCTCGGTAACGATCGGATGTACCTTCAGCGCCCAGGCACCAATCTCGGCGCTAATCGATTGTTGCGAAGCCTTGGGCATGCCCATTTCCACCAGCTTGGCGGCCAGGAAGGATAAGTCTGGCGGCGGGCCGGACGGTGCCGGGACTGGCCGACCTGGTTGCGGAGCATCCGCGGGCGCGAGCGCCGCATCGATGAAGTGCGCGGTCGCCATTCCGCTCGCGAGCCGGGCTCCAACAATCGCTCCGGCTGAAGTGCCAAGGATAAGGTCGGCACGCGCCAAATCGATGCCGTTTTCTTTGAGTCCTACCATGACTCCCGATTCCCAGGCTTCACCGACGGGTCCACCACCGCCCAAAATCAAAGCGCGGTTCAGCGGGCGCCAGTCCTTTGGGTCGCCGGCACCCCTCGCCGTTGAGGCGCTAATGGAGACCAAAGCGGCTAAAGTCAGGACAGCTCTCGAGGGCAATTTTCTGGTCATAACTCCGCGCTGGGCCTTGTCCTCAATTTTAGCCATCGCGAACGAGTCCGTCCGCGACGACTAAGATACCCGCCCTGCTACCGCAGTTTCCTATTTAACTGTGTAGTCGATAAAAGGCGAACGCGTCCGGTCTCTTCTCAGCATGAGAGAGAATACCTGCGCATGGGCCACCGCGATGACGTGTAGATGTGGCTATTAGTGACCGCGATTTCCGATCGCGGCGCCTGTTTTGTTATCGTTTCGAGGTTCGAGTAGCCTGTCGATGGGTTGCGGCCTGACTAAGCGATTTGCCAACAGTCACTTAATGCTTAACCCGCGCCCTCTGGGACTGAACTAGTTGTTCAACCATCGAAGCCACCTGACTCTGCGCGAAGGAGCCAGTAGCGTCAGCCTTACTTCATTCAATCGGGATCCAGGGGGACGTGATTAGGCTACTGATGGTGGGTTACATCATCATATTCATGGCTAAGAGGAGCAATTTTCCACTATCTGGAGGGCCAGATTAGGGCGAGAGGGCGCACCGTAGGACGGCAGGTTTACACTAATTTGGCGTGATGATAGGTTCGCTGACGATAAATCTGCTCGTATAGCGCCGTAGAAATCTTCGGCATCTCTTCGGCGCAAATAGGGGATTCGGTGTCGCAGTTGGAATACCACGGCCGTGCGGTCGGTTTCCCGTCCGGCGGCAGTCGGCCACCCTCGGAGGTGGTCTTCGCCCTTTCCGGCGAATACTGGACTGTTGGCCATCCCGGCGCGACATTCTCGGTCAGAGCATCCAAGGGCCTCACTTACCTTCATCGTTTACTTCAACACCCGGGTAAGGAATTTCACGCGCTGGATCTGACCAGCGGACCAGAAATTGCCACTGAGGTTGAAGATGCCCACAAAGATGAAGCCTCACACAATATTGCCCTCAGCGTCGGCAGACTTGGCGATTCCGGCGAAATGCTCGACGCGCAAGCTAAGCGCGAATATCGGAGCAAACTTGCAGAACTGCGCGAAGAGCTCGAGAAATTACGCAGGGTAGGCGACGAAGTAGGCGCGGCCGAGGTTGAATCGGAACTGGATTTCCTGATGCGCGAAATTAAGCGCGCGGTGGGACTTGGGAATCGGGATCGCCGTTCCGGCTCGGCCGCTGAACGCGCCCGACTGAACGTAACGCGTGCGATTAAGTCGGCCCTCGAAAAAATCGCTGAGAGCGACCCGCAGTTGGCGGGAGTTTTGACTACCAGCATCCGCACCGGGACGTTCTGCCGTTATAATGCCGATCACGATCCCGCGATTCGATGGCGATTTTCCGCGGGTGAACCCGAAGCTCACACCCAGCTTCCACCCCCCCGCGAAGCGGTGAGTTTTTATCAAGGCTTCAGATGGGTGCTGGATGGGACTCCGTTCGTTGGAAGAGCCTCTGAGCGAGCGCTCTTGCTGCGCAATCTCGAGCGGGCGCGCGCCGGGACCGGCCGGATTGTCACCATCGGTGGGGAAGCCGGGGTAGGGAAAACGCGGCTCTCGCGCGAGTTCTGTGAGGTCGCCTCCGCTGCGGGTTTCCTCGCTATGGCGGGTGCGTGCTACGACGCCGATGATGCGGTTCCATTCGTTCCGTTCGTAGAGATTTTGGAAAGTGCCCATGCGCAATCGTCCAGCCAGGAAGCGTTCCGCAACGCCCTTGGTCCAAATGCGGCGGAGCTGGTCCGGCTGATGCCGCAGCTGCGAACCATTTTTCCGGAAATCGGTTTGCCGCAGGAGACTAACGCACAGCAATCCCGACGGCTGCTGTTCAGCTCGGTCGTTGAGCTCGTTTCCCGAGTCTCAGCGAGCACTCCTTTGCTCCTGTTAGTTGAAGACTTACAGTGGGCTGACGAAGGCAGCCTGGCCCTCCTTGCCCACCTCGCAAACGCAGTTGCGAATCTTCCGGTTATGATTGTGGCTAACTATCGGAACAGTGAAGGCGATGCGAAGGGTTTTTTGACCCAGGGCCTTTACGAAATATCGCGACTGCCGAACGCCAATGACCTCAAGCTTCCCGGTCTCCCGACCAGTGAAGTCGCCGCAATGCTTCGAGCATTGAGCGGAAAGACGCCGCCCCCGGCATTGGTGAGCGACATCTATGCCGCCACCGAGGGGAACCCGTTGTTCGTCCGGGAACTGTATGAACACCTCGCGGAAGGCGGAAAGCTGTTCGGCCAGGATGGAAACTTCCTACGCGGCCTGAAGATCGACGAAACGGAGGTGCCGCGCGGAATCAAGCTTCTGCTCACACGACGGCTCTCCAAGCTGGACGCTGCAACCCGCAAGACTCTCGCTTATGCCGCGATCATCGGAAAGTCATTTGCCTTCGATCTTCTCGAGGCGTCCGTCGAAGCAGATCCGGAGGTTTTACTCGATCATTTGGAGAAGGGCGAGCAGGTCGGACTTCTGCACTCCACGCTCGACGGTGGCGTAGCGCGCTTTCATTTTTCTCACGAACTGGTGCGGCAGGCGATTCTTGGCGACGTCTTGGCGCCGCGCCAACAAAGGATTCACCTGGCAGTCGCCGATGCGATTGAGAAATTCCACCGCGGCACGCTGGACGACCGCGCGGTCGAGCTCGCCTATCATTTATCTGCCGCCGGTAGCCTCGCGGACGCACAACGAACCATCGGGCACCTGGTTACCGCGACGCGGCGCGAGATGGTGCAGAGCGCGAGCACCAACGCGCTTAGACATATTTCGCTGGCACTCAAGATGTTTTCCGCACTGCCAGAGGGGCAAAGGATGGTGCAGCAGGAGTTGTGGCTGCAGCTTCTCTATGGAAATGCCAGCAGCGCCGCCAAGGGTTGGGCCGCGCCGGAGGCCGGAAAAGCTTTCGAGCACGCACAAAAGTTGTGCGCGAAGATGGGAGACACTCCGCAGCTGTTCCCCGTCATTGCCGGGTTGTGTGCTTTCCACTTCGTACGGGGCGAGTTCAATTCGGCGCTTTCGCTTGCTCAGCGAGCTGCTCAGATGGCGGAGCTTCTTGACGATGACACTTCCAGGATCGGCGCCCACTGGTTGCAGGCGTGCAGTCTTTTTTTCCTCGGAGATTTTTTCAAGGCTCGAGAGCAGTTGGAAAGCGGTATCTCATTGAACAGTGGCCATCAGGCAGGACCCGAGAGATTCGCTTTCGGTCAGGATAGCGCTACTGCTTGCCTGGTTTACGCGGGAGCCGTGGCCTGGTGCCTTGGCCAACCCAACTGGGCATCAAGGCAGCAGGAAGCTATAGAAATGGCTACCAGGCTAACTCATCCGTTCACAATCGCATGGGAACTCGCCAACCGCGCAGTAGCTTGTACAATTCGCCGGGAGTGGACGCAACTCTCCAAAATCGCCGATGAGGGCATGGAGGTTGCCGATCGTCACGGATTCGATTTGATCGCGGTATCTTGCGATTTCTTCAGAGGGGTCGTGCTAAGTCAGGAACGGCCGATTGAAGGAATCGAACACATGCGCCGCACGATAACCGAATACCGGAGGATGGGTTCGGAGATGCTGGTGCCGTGGAATCACACCATTATAGCCGAAGCGCTCAACCGCGCGGGCAGGCTCCACGAGGCGCACGCTACACTCGATGAAGCGTTTGCGGTCATGAACCGAACTCAGGAGCGTCACTACGAAGCCGAGACCCACAGGGTACGCGCCGAGACCTACCTGCTCCAGAGCGCAGGCGAAGCAGTTCTCGCGGCGCGCGTTCCATTTGTGCGAAAGGCGCAGGAGTCCCTTGAGGAGGCGCTCAAAATAGCGAGCGGGCAAGGCGCGGTTGCGTATGAGCTGCGCGCCGCAATACCGCTCGCGAGACTCTGGATTGCTGAGGGCCGGCATGGCGATGCGCGCCGCACTCTGGAAGAAACCTGCAGTCGAGCAGGTGAGGGTTGGAGCTCGCCGGAGCTGGAAGAAGCTCAGAAGATTCTTGGCTACTCGGCATAGTGGTCCGCCGTGAAGGCATTGGTTCTCGGCGCTAGCGGCCACCTTGGAAACGCGATTGCGCGCGAGTTGCTCCATCGCGGCTACGAAGTTACTGCAATAAGCCGCGCGCTGAATCCAGCCTCGAATCTTAAAGATCTGCCCGTAGCATATTCGGTCGGGGACCTGGACACACCTGGGAAGCTTCATCAATGGGTTTCCGGTCATGACGTAGTCGTCGATGCGGCGGCGCCATACTCCATTTCGGCATTTCAGGATGAACGGGGACGTACGACGCTTACTTATGCGGCAGAAAGAACCGAAGCGGTGCTTGATGCGGTTCACCGCAGCGGCTCGCGTATGGTATTCGTCAGTTCGTTTACCACGATCGTACGGCGGCGGAGCACCGCTCCTTCTTTGGGTGGGGCTGAACTGGAGCGCGGGCTTCATCCGTATTTCGCTGCGAAGGAATCAATGGAACAGCGTGTCGTGGCAGCTGCCAAAGCGGGTTTGCCGGCGGTTATCGTGAATCCCACCATGTGTCTGGGTCCATGGGAATGTCGAGATCGTCAAACATGTTTCGTTCCCCTGGTCGCATGCGGTGAGATTCCCATCGGGTTGCGTCATATCCTGAACATCATTGATGTGCGCGATGTGGCAGAAGCGGCGGTAAGCGCGTTGGAAAAGAAATGCTACGGCAAACCGATGCTTTTCAGCGGGCGTAACACTTCAATCGAATCTTTGTTCTCATGGATTTGTGATCTCGCGGGAGCACGGCGGCCTCGTTTTTACGCTCCGGCTGCTGCGAGTGCCCTCGCATCGTGGTTTGCGGAAGCGGTCTTCGAGGGTTTTGGGATCCAAATGCCGGCCAGCCCAGCACTCGCTTCGGCATTGATCTCGGCGCACGACTGGCTACCGCCCAGTACCGCCCTACGCGACCTCGGGGTCACCTTGAGGCCGCTTTCAGAGACCTTGCGCGATTCCGTCAGGTGGCATCGACAACTCGGATATTGCTAATCATCTGCCAGCCGCGGCCTTTAAAAACGGATTTGAGCCTGGCAGCCAGGTACCAGTACCAGCGCGCCAGCATAGATTCTTTGCAGTACCGCGATCTGCTATCGAGCCGCTGACACACACCGCAAGTGATGGATGCAGGACAACTGGATTGGTCCCGCGACCGCTGAGACCGAGTATCTCCAGGATCGGCAGGCATTGATAAGAGGTCACTAGTAGTTCGAGGTCATCGATTTTTTGCGGGGCCGGATCCATCTTGAAATCGCGTTCCACCGATACCAGAGCCTGGTAAGATGCGCAGTCCATTTCTTTCGGGTCGATGATCTGCTTCAAACTGACGACATGATACGGACGCGTCAGAAAAGGTGTCAGGCCTAGTTGATCGAGAGCGGTTTTGGATGCCGGGCCACCAATCTTCTGCACCGCTTTAATCTGAAAGAGGGGTAAGTCAGAAGCCTTGGCGCGTAATTTGTCAGGAAAGAGGAAAGTCGCGACTTCGAGCAAATCGGTTGGAGTATTTACCGGATCAGGTGTTTCTATCCAGGTGTTAGACGGACTTGTGAGCGTGGCTTTGATCGCAACTCGCCCATAGACTTCCAATTCCGTGATAAAATCCCAGTCGGCTCCTACGAAGCTGCAGATGGGTACCATGACAGGTCGCCATGGCTGCTTGGCGAATCGCCACTGCATCGGGGCAATAATGGAAAGTTGGCGATCTTCGTAGGTTCCGATCTTGCCCCTTCGGCCTTGCGTCTGTAAGTCGAAATCGCTGATAACGAACCACAACCTGGCGTTTCCATCGGACGGAAGGTCGAATTCATAAAACTCGTTCTGGAGATATTGGTCGATTAGGTGTTTGAGATGCCGGCTCGGCGGTTTGAACAGCAAATATCGAGCGGTCAAATTGCTATATTTAAAGGGTCCTCTGAGTTCTTCGCCCGCGCCGCTTCCCAAACCCGAATACCTCAGTGGTGGACGTTTAGGCCTCTGTGGTCGAGAGGTTCTCCCGGCCTCCTTTTCGTTGCCTTGCACCATCGTATAGCGTGGATGGTCTGTAGTTGACCAATAGGTCTGTGTGGCGCGCCAGTACTGAAGATCGGCAGGACCGTAAGAAAGGTCCGAATTAACCCAGAACGGTGTAACTGGACGCAGCGAATGACCCGGCGCATCGGAGATCAAGCAGCTGGAGTCAATGTCAATGCCGAGTTGATGCACCACGTCCTGGTCATCGTCTGCGTGGAGAAGCTGAATTTCGACTCCTCCGCTGATATCCGCGGAAACTGGATCGAAGAGTAGGCCACCGTCCTTCGATCGGTCGATTTGAATCGAGGAACCCACGATAGCTTGATAACAGGCATGGGCATTGTCATCCGCGTCGCGCACCTGTTTTAAGGTGACTATAGGCATTGCCGGTTGGTTGCTTGAGGAAGAAGCCACCTTTGACTGACTTCCGAAAGCGGCATCGATGGCCGCCGGTGTTACCCGGCTCAGGTATCCATACCAGCGAGAGATTAGGTCCGGGAGAGAGAGGCTCCGTGCCCGGGCCTTAGAGCCGGGGGCATTACCCGGAGAGGGAGGCATGAAACTCACCATTGTTTCAAACATGCCGGCAAGCGAATTGAGATAGGAACCGATCGCGCGCGGAATGGTATCGAAGGCCTCCACGACCCCAGTTCTTCCAGCGAGCAAGGGAGGTGATTGAGTAACTTTGAGAAACTCTACGGAGCGAGCTGCGATGTCGGGTCCGGTTTGAATGTGAAGAATGTCCGGCTCTGGCTGCAAGCTTGACCTGCCGGTCTGAGGTTTGTCCGACAAATTCCGTCCGGTGGTAGCACTTTTGGAAAAGGCCTCCTGGATCAATGGGCGAGCGAAGAGGCGGCGCTGAAAAGAATCCATTGCATGAAAGTCAGCTGCCCCCGGATATTCAAGCCGGCTGATACTGGCTAAAACCCTTGGTTTATGTGGATCGAACTTCGGTTCGAGATAGTTCACTTTTACCGCGGATTTCCCCCAACCATAGATCTCGCGACCGCCGCCCATAGAAAGCGGGTTGTCCACGTAGATAAAAGGGTAAAACATGACATACTCGCGAAACGAATAGACGCCATCCTTGAGGTCGTACCATTCAACCGGAAATCCGAATGCGAGTTCGTGTTGCGAAAAGATTCCGCTTCCCGGAAAGTCCATCGCCATCGAGCCGTAGTCACAGATCTGCATCAACACCCACGGAGCCGCGGCCTTGAACAGAGCGGGGCAGAGATCATCGTCGTCGCGGAAATTCAGATAGTTGTCGCAGAAAGACTGGAGCACGCTGAGCTGGGCGCGCAGGGGATAGACCTGCGTAATGACATCTTTGTAGATTTGACGCTCGGCCTTGGGCAATTTCAGGAGCCCCATCACTGTGGTCCGATACGGTTGCAGCTTGCCGTTGCTCATGGGCAATCTCTCCTATGCCAGAGAAGGAAGTGCTAACTAACTTCGATCGATAACCCAAACCGCCATTTGTTCCAGGAACCTCTTGTCCCGCGAGTCACGAAGTCGCGCGGCAAACTGCTTGAGCTCATAAAGAGCCGCGCCGGACAATGCCAGTGCAATCTGACGGGTGTATTGTAATGAACCATACACGTCCATCAACTTTCGCATCCAGCTTACCTCTTCGAGAGTACGGTGCTGCCGATCGGCGGCAAGAATTTCCGCCAGGCGCGTTCGCTCTTTCGGTTTCGATTCGCGTAGCAACTGAATCAGCATCAGTGTTCGCTTGCCTTCCCACAAATCTCCATCGCGTTCCTTGCCGTAGGCCTCGTCTGCTACGAGGTTAAGCAAGTCATCTTGTATTTGAAATGCGGCACCCAGAAAAAACCCAAAGCGCGTCATCGGTTGGAGATCGACTTCCAAACGGCTTCCAAGAATAGCTCCGACGCGAGAGGGATAGATGGTGCCCAACCAACAAGTCTTCTTAAGTACCATTCGCAGATAGTCAGAGTCGTCGAGATCGAGCACGTTCTCGCGTCGCCAGCCAAGTTCCATCGCTTGCCCTTCCGCGGACTCGCGAAACATCCGTTCGGTTTCCTGGAGAATCCGCAGAGAGACCCTCGTTCCGACGCGGTCGCAGTTGTCCAACAGTGGCCGCAGACTCATTGCGCTCAGTGAGTCGCCCGCGTTCAGTGCCAGGGGGACGCCATGCAGCAGGTGGAGTGTCGGGCGCCCGCGGCGTTCTTCGCTCTCATCCTCGATATCGTCATGAATGAGCAACGCATTGTGCAGCAGTTCAATCGCAACCGCGGTCTTAATCGCATCCTCGAGTGGAGCGCCGAACGCACGAGCCATCGCTATGCATAGAGATGGCCGCATCATTTTCCCGCCGCGAGCGGGATAGTCGGCCAGGATGTCGTAGAGATAGCGACGCGGCTCGTGCGAGGGGAGATAGTCGCGCAGCGCCGCGCGCGTAATGGTTCCGTACTCACGCAGCATCTCATTGACAAGGCTAGTGGCGCCACCGTTCAATGACGAATCAGACATCAAGTCACTCGTCCAGACGAACAGTTAGTATACCCACGGGTTCCCCGGAATCGCGTCGGACTACCACTCCACTATAGAGTCCCGATGGTTGTTTTGGCGGGATGGCCACGCGAAGGCAAGGTCGGCCATTGCCGTTAGCGGTGACGAAAGTGACATCTTCGATCGGAGTCACTTTAGGCGCCGACGAACGCAAACCATTTACCATGAGAAGAGCGGGATCCGCATGAGGTTTTACTTCGAGGCTTATTGTGGCTGGGCGAACGGAGCGTACTTCGATCGCAATCGCATAGGTACCATTGAGGGGAGCTTGTGCAGGAGGCGCCGCAGGGGTAAGAAACCTGCGAATAGCATCCGATGAAGCGATCGAGTTCATCAGGTCCAGCCACATCGGCAGAACGTCCGCGGTATAGCGTAGCGTACGCTGGAAAAATTCCTGAATCTCAGCGCCCGAATTAGCTAGCTGATCGGGAGCTTTGGCCAATGTTTCTGTGACCCGCTGACCTTGGGCGATGTTCTCTTCGATCACTCGATAGGCAAGATTTATCGCTTGCGCCGTAGAGTCCGGGGCGCTCTGCTTCGGCGATTCATTTGGCTGCCGCGATGTTGCGCCGGGTTTGAGCAGCCCAGCCCAATTTCGAATCGGCTCGGTTCGAGGAGGATCCTTCCTGGCGAACCTTTTCTTATCCTTCAATCCGTGATCGGTTCGATGCTTATCTTTCTTCACGGGTGATCATACCCAACGATATCCTCAAGCGCCGGCAACGAGGAGATCGCATTAGCCGCTAGCCTTCCGGAAATCACCGCGGCTTCGACGCAACCTTGATTTAGTCCACAACTGGTCCAATCGCCCGCGACGGTCAAGTTGTCATAGGTATTGTCTAGCGGAGAAATGCGATACTTAGCACTCCCGGGCAGTGAAAGCGTGTAGCGATCCGATGGATTGACATTTGCCGTCCAGAACTGTGAATCGAAGCGCGCGTCATCAGCAGATTTTCGGCTGAAACGCTTTTCAGATGGATCGACCAGCAAGTCCCAGCGAAAACAATGCGCATTAGCGCTCGCAGCGGGCCATAGTTTGACTATTTCTTCGTTAAGAAACCGAACGGCGTTGTCCCGTACTTCTTTGCGGCGACTCTCGGGGTAACTAAAATCGGATGCGTGCCCCGGTTCGTTCGGCGAATCCGGTAAAACGCTGCAGAAGTAAGCGATCGCGCGCGGCGTGTTTTCTTCGGGCCACCTTTCGTCGGCGATCAGCTGCCTCATGTCAGCCCAGGTATCGAACGGCTGAGTGAAGCCCGACAGTGTGGTTGGCGGATTGTTCCAGCCCAGCGACTCCATGTCTTCTCGCATCCAGATTTGAAAGGCCTGCGTCGCCACCGTTTTTACCCGCGCAAGCATGCTGCGCCATCGATCATTACTAGCAATTATCTCTCCGCATACGGACGGGATAGCGCCGAGACCGACTGCCAAAACTACGCAGTCAAAATGCTCTTCCACCTTCAATATCCGAGTTTCTACTTTGCGATTGTCCCAGAACGATTCGAAGGCGCGGCCCTCTTTTTCAAGGCGAGCTCCGTCTATCAACTGAGAGTAGTCAGGCTTTGACAGCCAGCATGGTAACCCGTCGACGTCAATAAGGGGTTGATATTCCACGCCGCCACGAACAGCAGCTTGCAAATCGAACTGCAAGGTTTCAACGAACCGCCGTTCTCCCGCTTCATGCGGTGAGACCTTCGAAAGGCCAACCTTCCGCAGGCGATGAAAGAAACGAAATGCTACCCCACGCCTTTTGAGCACTTCGTAGAATGGAGCGAACACTACATCACCCATCCCGGATTGCATCTTCCACAACATCGCGCCGCGATAGGTGAAGAACATCCGAAGGCATCCGCGCAAGCCCAGCCCTGCTGCCATCCGAGGACGCCGAAAATCACCATCTTCATAGGCGAGGGCTAGATCGTAAAGTCCTCGCATCAATGGACAGTTGACCGATCGCTCCGAGGCGCCATGGAGAAGGAGCCACTCGCGTGTATCGTAGTCGTTGATCGCATCAAATCCGCGCGGATCGGTGAGCAGGCCGGATCTGATTACTCCAGTCTGAAACGCAAGCAGTAAGTCGGTGATTTCCCAGAGGCGACGCATCTCAGCGCCAGCCTCCGATATAACGGCTTCGAATTGACGCCGAGCGTAAAACGAAAGCGCTTCGATCAATGGTAGCAGCGCGCTGCTCATGTTCGGCAGAGTGCCGCGCAGTAGAATTTCCAGCAGGCTCGCTCCTTGAATCAGACCGACTGTGGTTGCAAACAGACCATAATTAATGAGGTTGTCGAGTGGCATCCGCGAGCGCTGTCCACCGGTAGACGTGCTGCCTCCGCGTCCGGTATGGTCGGGTTGGCCGGCGTCATTCGAGGAACCCCGCAAAGCCTGAAATAAAGCCTGAAGGAGGGTCGCCGATCGAATGAGGTATCCCGTGATGGTGAACGGATTCTGATCCGAAAGAGGGTCGCCGGGAAGACCGTCACCGGGAGGGAAGAAAGCCGTCCATGGGGAAGCAGTCTTTCCATCTCTTGTGTCGACTACGCCGATAAAGGGCTCCGGAACAAAAGCGTCTCGCCAGTCCGCAATTCTGCATTTCTTGGGATCGCGATCGAGTTCCCCGTAACATTCTCGTAACAGCCGGAAGGCGTTCTCATAGAATCCCATCCACAGATGTAAACCGTGCTCCTCGATCCTGGCTGCAGGACCGCGGCCCGATGCTCCCTTACCGCCAAGCCGCCAACCGGCCTGATAGACAGTGACTTCGTATTTCCCTCGATGCTCGGGTCGGCTCAGCTCGAAAGCTGTGGAAATTCCCGCACATCCGCCGCCGATGATCGCAACACGTATGGGTGTCGCTTCCATTCACCACCACTCCGGGTTGATTGTTAATCGCGTCGTTAGCATGCGAGTTGCGCTTGACAAGGTCAAGTGATGACAGCTTGGCTGAGCGTCATCAAACCAGCTCTTTGGGAAGACGATAGACTCGCGCGGCGGTACCACTGAAGAGCGCGGTTTTCTCGGTGGCGGAGGCGCCAGCGGCCAGACGCTTACACGCGTTCCATAGAACGGCATAGCTGCACCAACGCTTTTGCACCGGAAAATTGCTCTCGAACAGGCATCGACGCGCGCCAAACTGTTCGACGCAGACTTCGAAGAACGGGCGCCATGCCGCCGCGATCTCCTCCGAAGAAAGCGGCGGGGCGACATCTTGCAGCTTAGATTTGGAGCGCCGGACCGGCAGCGCCCCCAGCTTCACATGGACATTTTCATGAGTCGCCAGCGCCGTCATGCCCGCGCGCCATTCAGCAAAAGCCTCCGCGGTACGATCCGCATTGGGGCCGCCGAGAATCGGACTGCCAAAATGATTCAGCACGATGGGCGTATCGGGGAAGCTCGCAGCAAGGTCGGCGACCTCACTCAACTGCGGGTGATAAACCCACGCATCGAAAGTGAGACCGAAACGCGCCAGACATTTGTATCCTTCGCGGAACTGCAATTCCGCGAGTATCCGGGGACGAGGAACTGTTTTGTGCACCCGTTCGTCTGCGTCCCACGCGGTCGAAAATCGAATGGCGTGGAAACGGCCGCCGCTGGCGGCGATATGTTTCTCAAGAATGGGCTCGACCCGCGATCCAAGCGTCAGGTTCACATTTCCAACTATCGCGGCGCACGCGCGCGTCGGTCCGAAGCCACCACTTGCACTCATCGCAGCCATGCCGGTCACGAACTCGGTCTCACCCAACGAGCGAAGTTCTTCCGGTCCGTCAGCGCGGTACATGGAGTGACACTCCTCGAACACGGTTGCCCGGATATTATGGCCACTGGACAAATCCGTAAGTAACTCAGGAAAGAGGTAGACATTGCCCGGATGATGCCACAAGTGGTGATGTGCATCGACGATCGGCAATTCAGGTTCAATGATCTCCTCGCGATGTTGCGTCAGCCACGCTTCATCGACTCGTCCGGAAAAATCAGCGCCAGATGCCATCATTACCACTCCTTTCGCCAGCGGATTAATCCTATCCAGCTTCTTGTGCTATCTCGGGATCACCGGGAGCAGAACAAACGAGGCCATATCGGTTTGATGAAAAACCGTCTGACGTGCCGCTATCCCTTTGGTTCCTTCGCCGAATCTTTCGCCGGTGTTGAGGTTGCGGTCAAAGCGAGGAAAGTTGCTGGAGCTGATCTCCAGGCGGATCCGATGACCAGGCAGGAAGACATTGCTGGTCGCCCACAAATCAATGGTAAAGAGATACGGCTTTCCAGCCTCCATCAGCTTTGGAGCGCTCTCAGACTCTCGATAGCGCGCGCGGATAATGCCGTCGATGAGATTCCGAGCGTAACCATCCGGATGCACGTCCACCAGCTTCGCAGTGAAGTCCGTATCGATCGCGGAAGACGAAGCCCATAAGGCAACCGTGACGGGTCCGGTAACCTCGAGTGGTTGATCAAGTGGATCGGAGGTAAACACGAGTACGTCGGGCCGATCCTCGACCGGTCGTTGATCCTGCACGCCGATATCGATCGCAAGGTTGTTGCCGCCGAGTGATGGGACCGGATCGTTAGGATCATATGTATAGGTATCGGGATCTTCCACATGCGGTGGAACAGTGGAAAGCACACCATCGCCACTCAGCGCGTTGGCCCCCTTCTGACTGTGAAGGAAATAACGCACCTGTCGCATGTTGGGCGGGGGCCAATCCGACAGCCTCTGCCATCGGTTCTCGCCCATGGTGAAGATGCTGACCGGCGGCTCATCGAAGATTCCGTTATCGACGTCCTTGAGCCAGTAGTCAAACCATCGAAGCAGAGTCTCATTAAGGTCGATCAGAGCGTTGGGCCCGAAATCGATATCACCGGTGCCTCGCGAGCTCGGTACATTGTAAGGCAGCAAGTGGCCCCAAGGTCCGATGATAAGCCGCTGCCCATTGCGCGCCTTCTCGAACTTACTGTTAGCCTTGATGCTGCGATAGGCGGTGGGAGCGCCTTCCCCGAAAATGTCATACCAGGAACTCACGTGCAGCATCGGCACCGTGACACTCGAGGCGTGATGGTTTACATTGGCGCGATACCAATACTCACCGTCATCGGCATGCGCAATATGGTCGGCAAGATATGGCGCGGTCTCCTTTAGTAGCCCGACCCAATCCTTGATGGGAAGATGGCGATACCATTCGTCAGTGAGCGGGGTAAAGGCATTCATGCCGAAACGCGTTTGTCGGATGATTGGGAATTCTCGCCCTTCGACATACTCCTTCATCTTTTCGAACAGATCATTCCGCTTAGCCCTCTTAAGGGTGTTGAGTCCTTTAAAGATGGCATAAGGAATGATCCATCCCCATAAGGACACGCCGCCGGTATGGTAAATCCAGCTTGCATGGTAGTCCGAAGACGCGGAGACCGGTGCCATTACCTGTAACGACGGCGGCATAGGATCATTGCAGGCGATCATGTACTGCGTCAGGCCCAGGTAGGACTGGCCGGTGGTTCCTACTCTGCCATTGGACCATGGTAGCCGGGCCGCCCATTCAACCGCATCGTAGCCGTCGGCGACCTCCTGGAAGATGGTGTCGTATTCACCTTCCGATTCGAAGCGGCCCCGACAGTCCTGCATGACCGAGATATAGCCATAGCGGGCGAAGAGATAGCCGGCGCCGTTGGGATCATCGCTTCCCTTCTTATTGTATGGTGTGCGACTTAGAAGAACCGGGAAGCGCCCTGGCGCATCGGGACGAACCACGTCAGTGAAAAGCGTGACTCCGTCTCGCGTCTTCATCGGAATGCTTTTTTCGGTTGCGACTTTGTAAGTCTTGCGCGCCGGAACAATCATCTCTGCCTCCTGGATCAATCGATGGCGGCCTAAGTGTTATGGTTAGGTACGGCTATGCCGGCAGCCTGCAAGACTTCCTCAGTATGCTGTCCTAGCGTTGGAGGCGGCGTTCTTATCGAGTCCCGGGTCTCTGAAAAGCGCGCGACCGGACGCACTGTTTTGAAGCTACCGGCGGTCGGGTGATCGATTTCCGCGATGGCTCCCAGCGCCGCGACCTGCGGATGAGCCAGCAGGGAAGGGTAGTCCATCATCGGTACAGCGTCGCCACCGATGCTTTTCACGAGATCGATAATTTCCTCGCGGGTACGATTGGCGAAGGCCTTTTCCCAAATTGGTTTCACTTCGGTTGCGTAGCGCCCGATACTGGTCGCCGCGCGCCCATAGTCATCGAACCGCGGATCTGCGAGCGCTTCTTCCATTCCAAGTTCCATCACCAGCCGATCCCATTCTTCGCTGCTGCCGCGCCGCAAAATGAAATAAAGCGCACCATTTTTGGTCTGATAGCCATAGTCGGGCGGTGTGGTGTAGTGGTCGAGATGGAAACCGTACCAGTCGTCAGGATCGCTCATCGAGTGCCACATGATCCCTCGCATGTGCAGGAGCGAACCGAACTCGCTTACCGCGACGCGCTGGCCTTCGCCGGTTCGTATCCGATGAAACAGCGCCGCGAGAATTGCTTGCGTGGCGAAAATTCCCGTGTTGAGACTCGCGACGTCGGCGCCGACGCGCACCGGCGGATCGCCGATTCGTCCCAGCGACGCGGTGTATTCCGCCATCGCCTGCACCACCAGCTCGGAACCGGGAGCATTGCGGAGAGGGCCATCTTCGCCGAAGGGACTTATCGAGCAGTAGATGAGTTTTGGGTTGGCGTCGCGGAGTTGCGCGCAACCGAGGCGGAGTCTTTCCGCAGCACCGGGTCCGAAATCCTCGACGAGAACGTCCGCATGGCGTGCGAGTTCTGCGGCAGCGTCGCGTCCGTTGCGGGTTTCAAGGTCGAGCACAACGCTCTTCTTGTTGCGATTGAGGCTGAGGAAAACCGCGCTCTCGCCACCGACAAAGGGCGGACCCATGCGGCGCGCGAAATCGCCCGCAGGAGGCTCAATTTTGATCACGTCAGCGCCGGCATCACCGAGTTGCATCGTGCAGAAGGGGCCACAGAGTCCCTGCGTGAAGTCGATCACGCGAAAGCCGTCGAGACTCCCGGCGCTGGTCATTTCGCTACGTCTCCGCCACGGCCGTCGAGGATCCCAAGTTCGGCAAGCACCTCCGCGGTATGCTCACCAGGTTTGCCGCCCGCACGAATCGGACCCGCCGGCGTGCCCTCGAGCTTCCATGGCAGCCCGTCGACGTACATTCGGCTCCAATGAGGCGTAGCGATTTCGACGATGTGACCATTGGCGAGGACTTGTGGATGGTGCCGTAGTTCCTCGAACCCGAGGAACGGTCCGTTCGGCACGTTTTCTTTGTTGAGGCGAATCATCCACCATGCCGCGGGTTTGGTCTTGAAGCGTTCCGTCAGAATCGGTATCAACTCGGCGCGATGCTTGACTCTCTGTGGATTCGTGGCGAAGCGCGGATCGGTTATCAACTCATCGAGCTTGAGTGCCCGGCAGAAGCCGCGCCATTGCTCGTCGCGCTCTACTCCGATCGCGAGGTATCGCTGATCTTCGCACTTAAACGCCTGATGCGGCACGGTCGTGGCCGCCGCACTGCCCAATGGTTGAGGCTGTTCTCCAGTTGTGAAGTATTCCGCGAGGCGCGTCGTCTGGAGCGCCATCGCCGCGGTCAGCATCTCGATTTCGATGAACTGTCCGCGGCCGGTCCGCTCGCGCGCGATCAGCGCTTGCAGCACCGCCTGGGTGATGGTGGTCGCCGTCGTAATATCGAGGTGCGCCAGATGACGGAACATCTCGCCCCGACCGTGCTCCGGCCCGGTGATGCCGCACCATCCGCAGAATGACTGCACCGTGGGGTCGATTCCCGCCTCACCAGCCATCGGACCAGTCCGGCCATAAGCGGAAGCCGCGACATAGATCATCCGGGGATTAACTTTGGCGACGACTTCGTAGCCAAGTCCTAGTCGCTCTACCGTGCCCGGTCGCATATTCTGCACGAACACGTCGCTCTTCTCGATGATCTTGAGCGCGATGGCGCGGTCGGCTTCCTTCTTGAGGTCCAGCTCGATCATCCGCTTATTGTGATTCGCAGATATGTATAGGACCGAGTTGCCCTTGATCATGGGCGGGACTGCGTGTGAGAGGCGATCGCCACCCGGCGCTTCCACTTTAATCACGTCCGCACCAAGCGCGCCGAGCAGCTTGGTCGCCCAAGGCCCGACCGCGGCAATCGTCAGGTCGAAAACGCGAATGCCCTCGAGAATTTTCGCCATCGCAATTTCCCTAAATCTTGTGCAGCGGACGACGGGTGCTCGATGCTCCGGTACTGCCCCGATTTACCGCGACCTGCGACAGCTCAGCCTCGCGCGCCGTTCCAAACCTGCGCCAGATGTCTGGTCCGGCGGCGGTCAACCCTCCGTCAACCACCAAGGCCTCCCCGGTGACAAACTCGGAATCGTCGCTGGCCAGAAACAGCGCGGCGCCGGCGATGTGCTCAGGTTTCCCATGCTCCGGCCATGGCTGGAATTGTTCCATCCGCTTGGCCGCGGCGGCAGGATCGCCACGATCAGTGAGCGGCGTAAGAACTCCGCCGGGACAGATCGCGTTGACGCGGATCCGGTCTGCCGCGAGCTGCAGCGACGCCCCACGCGTGAGATTGATAACCGCTGCCTTCGCGGCCGAATAAACCAGCGGGCCGCCGCCTCCGCTGAGACCGGCGATCGACGCGGTATTGATGATGGAGCCGCCGTGACCCAGCCGCTTCATCGCGCGGGCCGCATGCTTGATTCCGAGGAAGACGCCCTTCGCGAGCACATCGAAGGTGTAGTCCCACTCATCAACTTCCACGTCCCAAATTGGACCGAGTGCGCCCCCAACTCCGGCGTTGTTAAAGACAATATCGACTCGGCCAAAATCAGTGATTGCCAAATCGATCATCGCGGCGACCTCGGGTTCCTTGGCGACATCGGTTCGAATGAAGCGCACCTGTTCGCGAAACCCGCGTTCGGCTGCAATCGCGAGAGTTTGCTTGCCGGTGTCCTCGTTGTAGTCCGCGATGACCACCGAAGCTCCTTCCTGCAGGAACCGCATCGTCGTCGCGCGACCCATCCCGCTGGCACCGCCAGTAATCACCGCTACCTTGCTTTGGAGTCTCACGCTCAGAACCTCGCTTCGCCGGTCACTAAGGATTTTTTACTCATAGTCTGTAAACCAACGCCCCCGCAAACCCGCGAGCCATGTCGCGATTCGGCGGAACAGCCTTCTATGGTTGTCAAGCAGAGATGGGGTGTGCGAACTTTCGATGCGAGGTTCTGCTATGGAGAAGATTGAATTCGGCGCGACGCTGCCCGCCGCCAAGGGAATTCCGGAATTCGCGCGCAAGGCGGAAAATCTCGGCTACGATTATCTGGGCGCCGGGGAGCACATGATGTTCCACGGTCCGATTGCCAACTCACTCATCAGCCTCTCGGTGGCTGCGGGAGCCACCACCAAGATCAAGCTGATGAGCACCGTCGTGCTGCTCCCGCTCTACAACCCGACCGTGCTTGCGAAGCTTACTTCGGTGCTCGATGTGGCGTCGGGCGGCCGATATCACATGGGCGTCGGAATCGGGGGCGAGTTCCCCAAGGAGTTCGAGGCCTGCGGAGTGCCGGTGAAGCAGCGCGGCTCGCGCTCGAATGAAGCGCTGGAGGTGATCACCAGGCTGTGGACCGAGCAGAACGTGACCTTCGAGGGGCGCTATACGAAGTTCTCGGACGTCACCCTCGCGCCGCATCCGACGCAGAAGCCGCATCCTCCGATTTGGGTCGCAGGGCGTAAAGAACCGGCGATGCGCCGCGCCGCGACCTACGCCGACGGATGGCTGCCATACATGTATACCCCGGAGATGCTCGCCGAGAGCATCGGCAAGATTAAACAGTTCGGCGCCGAGGCTGGACGCGATATGACCAATTTTCGCAACGGGCTGTTCATCTTCGCCTCGATTTATCCCGACCGCGAGCAGGCGCGCGAGCAGGCCGCCAAGGCCCTCGGGCGCAATTACGCGCAGGATTTCTCGAAGATCGCCGGGCGCTACGCGCTATGGGGCAACCCCGACGATTGCCGCAAGCGCCTCACGGAATACGTCGAGGCGGGCGCGCGGACGGTCATGATTAGCTGGGCCTGCCGCCACGAAGATATCGAGCAAAACCTTGAGCTATTTGCCAAAGAGGTCGCTCCGGCGTTCCGCTAAATGGCTCGCCTTTTGCTCGGTTTGGCCATCCTCATCACAATTGCGCCAAAAGGGAGCTTCGCGGAGATGAACGCACCCGAAATCGCACGCCCTGGGCTGGAATGGTTTAACGTAAGCGCGCCACTGCCGATCGCGAGTCTGCGCGGACGCATCGTGATTCTGGATTTCTGGACGGAGGGCTGTATCAACTGTATTCAGATAATCCCCACCCTGCGCCGCATCGAAGAAAAGTTTCCCGAGCAAGTGGTCGTCATCGGCGTGCATTCACCCAAGTTTGCTAACGAGAAGAACGCGGCCAGCGTCAAGGATGCCATCCGCCGTTACGATATCCGCCATCCGATCATTCACGATCCACAGATGACCATCTGGAGGGCATATGGGGTCCAGGCCTGGCCGACACTGGTCGTGATCGGCGCCGACGGGAGCGTCGCAGGCGTGCTTCCGGGTGAACCCGATCCCGACCGGTTCGTTGCTGCAATCGGTAACCTCGTCGCTACTTCGACTAAAGCCGGGACGCTTAAGCCGGCGGCGCTCGATCTCACTCCATTGCCGGAACCGAAGGGTCGATTCCTGTATCCCGGGAAACTGAAGCCTGTCCCCGGTCACGACAAGCGCTGGGCGCTCGCGGACGGCGGGCACAATCAGATCGTGCTGCTCGATGACAATGGTAAGGAACTCGCGCGATATGGCAGCGGCGAGGTCGGCTTGCTTGATGGTGCGAAGGAGACCGCGCGTTTCGATCATCCGCAGGGCCTGATCGCCTCGAACGATGCAATTTTCGTGGCTGATACCGAAAATCACGCGATTCGGCGAATCGATCTCGCGAGTGGCGAGGTGACGACGCTCGCCGGAATTGGTAAGCGCGGGATGCAACTAGGCGCTCCAGCGCCGGCTCGGCAGACCGCGCTCGCATCGCCCTGGGATCTGGAGAAGAAGGGGGATCAGCTTTTCTTCGCAAATGCCGGGACTCATCAGATCGGTGTGCTCGACCTGAAACACGGCACGGTCGCGGCGCTCGCGGGTACCGGAGAAGAGGGGATTCGCGACGGTCGCGCCTCCGCGGCCTCACTTGCGCAACCGAGCGGGCTCGCGCTCGGCGCTGATGGCAAGACGCTCTACCTGGCGGACAGCGAAAGCTCGGCGGTGCGCGCAATCACGCTCTCGGATGATCCTCAGATCGTCACCTTGGTGGGCGCGGGGCTGTTCGACTTCGGATGGGTCAACGGCGACTTCCGGAAGGCGCGTTTGCAGCATCCACTCGGGGTCGCGATCGACGGCGATCGGCTCCTGGTAGCCGATACCTACAACAGCGCGATTCGGGAGCTGGAACTCGCCAAGCACGAGGTCGTTGATTTCGATGGCGGCCGCTTCACCTGCGTCGATCCGGTTTGTGTCCCTACACGGGAGCCGGCCGGAATCGTCGTAGACACTCCAGACCGGGTACTGCTGGTCGATACCGGCAACCAGCGCATCGACGAGTATCGGCCCTCCGCAAAGACTTACCACACCTGGGCGCGCTGACTTCGGTGTTCCTGGTCGATCCTGAGATGGGGAGCGACCGCTTTAGTCGTCCGCGATTGACAGCAGCGCGGCAGTGTCACTCTAATAGCGAAAAGAATGGCCGGATCGTTGATTTTCGCGCCGCTCGGCCAGAACCGTTCGCACATTAGGAGGCAACATGGCAGCAACAGTACAGGAACAAAGCACCGCCGGCGCCAAGCCAAACCGCGCGGCCGCCAGCTTTCTCAAAGGATCTCCCAAGCAGCTCCTCATCAATGGCAAATGGGTCCCGGCCAAGTCGGGCAAGACGTTTGAGTCCGTCAATCCCGCTACCGAAGAAGTGCACGCGTTATTGGCGGAAGGCGACAAGGCCGATGTCGACGAGGCGGTCAAGGCCGCGCGCACCGCGCTCGATGGAAAATGGGGACAGATCGGCCCACATGAGCGCGCCCGATTTTTGTTCAAGATTGCTGAGCTCATCGATCAAAATACCGAGGAACTGGCTGAACTCGAGTCGCTCGACAATGGGAAAGGCATTTCGTTCTCAAAGGGCTTCGATGTTCCCAGCTCCGCGGAGACCTTTCGCTACTACGCCGGATGGTGCACCAAGATTTATGGCGAAACCAATCCTTCCGACCCCTCGATGTTCAACTACACTCTGCGCGAACCGGTCGGCGTATGCGGGCAAATCATCCCGTGGAATTTTCCGCTGCTGATGGCGGCGTGGAAGCTCGGGCCGGCACTGGCATGCGGCAACACGGTTATCCTTAAGCCCGCGGAGCAGACGCCGCTCACCGCGTTGCGCCTGGGAGAGTTGATCCTTCAGGCTGGGCTGCCGGAAGGGGTAGTTAATATCATCACCGGCTTCGGTCCTGGCGCGGGTAGCTCGATCGCGGAGCATCCGGGCATCGACAAGGTCGCCTTCACCGGCTCGACCGAAGTTGGCAAGATCATCCTCAAAGCGTCGGCCGGCAATCTCAAGCGGGTTTCGCTCGAGCTCGGCGGTAAGTCTCCCAATATCATCTTTCCGGATGCGGACCTGAAGCAGGCGGTGCCGACCTCGATGATGGGAGTGTTCTTCAATTCAGGTCAGGTTTGCTGCGCCGGCACCCGCATCTTCGTGCAGCGCGATATGTACGATCAATTCGTCGACCAGCTCACGACCTTCAGCAAAGGCGTCTCGTACGGCGATCCGCTCGATCCGAAGACCGTGATGGGGCCGGTGGTATCGAAGGAGCAGCACGATCGCGTTAAGAGCTACCTCGAAATAGGCAAGAAGGAAGGCGCCAAGGTCACGGTGGGCGGTGAGACGGGAAATGGCAAAGGCTACTTCGTGCAGCCGACCGTGTTCACCGGTGTCCACAATGAGATGCGCATCGCGCGCGAAGAAATCTTTGGACCGGTCGCCACCGCGATCCCGTTCAAAGACGAGAACGACGCGGTCTTTCAGGGTAACGACACCGAGTATGGCCTGGCGGCCGCGGTCTGGACACGAGACGTCGGCCGTGCGCATAAGGTTGCCCGCGCGCTCAAAGCCGGAACGATATGGGTCAATTGTTACAATCAGCTCGATCCAATTTCGTCCTTCGGGGGCTATAAGCAGTCCGGCTTCGGGCGTGAGTTGGGCAAGCATTCGTTGGAGCTCTACTCTCAGGTTAAGTCTGTGTATGTGAAGCTCTAAGTCATAGATGAAGCTTTAACTTTAGCATGTGCAGGGAGCGGTCCGGTGAGAGCCGAACCGCTCCTCGCAAAGATCCCTTCCGGAAGTCAGGCATAGCTGATCGTTGCGCGATCTGACACGAGATCAAGGAGAGAGTGGTGGCCGACAAAATCAACAAGACCAACGACGAATGGCGCAAGCAGCTTACTCCGATCCAATTCGCCGTGACGCGACAGAAAGCCACTGAAGCACCATTCACAGGTGAGTATGAAAAGATCACGACGCCCGGCACCTACAAATGTATCTGCTGCGGTGAAACTTTGTTCGAGTCCGATACCAAGTTCGACGCCGGATGTGGTTGGCCCAGCTTTTCGAAACCTGCCGAGGGAGGCAAGATCGACGAGGAAAGGGATACCAGTCATGGTATGGTCCGCACCGAGGTGATGTGCGCGAAATGCGACGCGCATCTGGGCCATGTCTTTGACGACGGTCCAGCGCCTACCGGCCTGCGATATTGCATTAATTCAGCCTCGCTGAAGCTGGAGCCGAAGAAGTAACAACTCGCGAAAAACGGGCGATCGTTGGGAGAATTACAAATGGCGAAATCCTTTGGCGCGGAATCGACGGCTGATGAGGTCCTTGAGGGCATCGACCTGTCGGGCAAGCGAGTGCTTATCACCGGCGTCTCGGCAGGCTTGGGAGTTGAGACGGCGCGCTCGCTGGTAGCCCATGGCGCGACCGTGGTGGGCACGGCACGCGACCTGACCAAAGCGCGGCGCGCGCTGGCGGAAGCATTTCCACCGCAGGCCGGGAATCCACCGGTTGAACTGGTTGAGATGGACCTCGCGTCGCTGGCCAGTGTGCGCAAGGCCGCGAGCGACCTATTGGCGCGCGCCAAACCCTTCGATGTGATCATCGCGAACGCAGGGGTGATGGCCTGTCCGCAAGGCAAAACCGCGGACGGCTTCGAAACCCAGTTCGGGACCAATCATCTCGGGCATTTCGTATTCGTCAATCGGCTGGTGCCGCTGCTGAAATCCGGCTCGCGCATTGTTACGCTTTCCTCGGCGGGGCATCAAATCTGCGATGTAAACGTCGACGACCCCAATTTTGAGCGAACCGAGTATCAGCCGTTCACTGGCTACGGGCGCTCGAAGACGGCCAACATCCTGTACGCCCTGGCACTCGACGACCGGCTGAAGGGACGCGGCATCCGCGCGACCTCATTGCATCCGGGTGGAATTCAGACCGAACTCGGCCGCCACATGACGCCGGAGCTCGTTGCGCAGATGATGGAGCGCGTCAACGCGGCCGCAGCTAAACATGGGACTTCATTTCGCTTCAAGTCGATACCGCAAGGCTCGGCAACTACAGTATGGGGCGGCTTTGTAGCTCCAGCCGAAGCAGTAGGTGGGCACTATTGCGAGGATTGTCACGTATGCGAGGTGAATGACGATGTGTCCTCGCGAGTCGGCGTACGCTCCTATGCCCTCAACCTCGCGCATGCGAACGACTTGTGGCGCAAGAGCGAAGAGATGGTCGGCGAGCGCTTTCCTTTGTAGGTTCGAAAATCCTCAGCGCGAGCTCTCGCGCCGGGTTGTAGGTCTTTTGCGAATCTATCTATGCGGGTAGTCGTTCGAACGCATGTCTCAACTCATCGAGTGAGAGATCACTAACCATGACGCAGAAGACAGAATATCGATCGGTCGCAGCGATAGAGTAGCCCTTGTATCGATAAAGATGAATTCCTTTTACGACCTGGTGACCCGGTGGAAAGTGGAAAGGCTCGCTTCGAGTGATGATGCATAAAAGAGAACCCTTTCTCCCCTTGTACAGAGAATAGGCTACGACCCGGCCGCTTGGTGCCTTGTCGATGCGACCGCCTTGCGACCCAAGCCCAATCGAAGAGAAGTCCCAGACTAATGGCACGCCGAATTGATTGATCAGAGCGACCGCTAACTCGTCAGGAGAGCGCGAACCAACCGTTGGTACGAATTCTTTTTGGGATCTTAGATAAGATGCGATGGCGGCGTCGAAGGCGGGGTTTCCGTTCGAGCGGGACCTGAGATTAAACAACATGATAGCCAGGCAGGCCGCTAAAGATGCAGCAACCACCCACAGCGACGGTCGGTTGAAACTCCGAAGTCGCGCTATCCTGGCTTGCGCGCGATCTACGGCATCCAGCGAAGCGGCTATTCGTTGCCGAAGCGCTTCGGGAGCTGCTATGACCGGAACGTTTTCCTTCAACATGGTGCGAGTAGCGTGTTCCACCGCGAGCAGAGCTTCACACTCTCTGCAGCCGGAGACGTGACTGGATATCGCCAGCCGCTCTTCAGCGTCGGACTCGTCATCGTGAGATCCGAGGTAGCGTTCGATATATTCCCGATGGTCCATGCTTGAGACGTTGCCCAGCCTAGCTTCGCGCGCCGGCAAACCCACGCTCACCGGCGAAAAACCGCAGCGCTGCTCGCATTAACGCGCGCCCACGTGAGACGCGCGACCTAACTGTTCCTATAGGTATATCAAGAACGCCGGCCGCATCCTTGTAGGTCATATCTTCCAGGTCCACCAGGATCAGCGCGGCCTTGAAATCGTTGGGCAGGTCTCGAAGAGCCTTCTGCACCGTTTGATCGAAGCTTCGTCCGACAACGATCGATTCGGGGTTTGCCTGGGGACCGGAGGTGCTGAGACTCTCGGACTCAATTGCCCGTTCGAACTCTTCGCTAGTACCCGAAAGATATTCCGGCTTGGCTCGTGAACGGCTGGTGCGAAAGAGGTTGTGCAGGATGGTCAGAAGCCATGCGCGGCAATTGGTGCCGATGGTGAACTGGTGAAACGATCGATAGGCCCGCAACATGGTCTCCTGACAGAGATCGTTGGCCTCTTCCTGATTTCGCGTTAGATAAAGCGCTGCCGTAAAGAGGGCATCCAAATGTGGCATCGCCTCCTGTTCGAAAACGCGTCGTTTTTCGGGCCTGGTCGGCGCCATTCCCTACCGTCTCATGGACAATAAACTCGCCACGCGCGTAAAAGTTCCACGAGGTTAAGGATTTCTCTCGATCTCGGCACAGGCCATTCATTGACGCCCCCGAACCAGATCGAAATTGTATTGAAATTGCATCAGGAGGATGTTCTTACCTCTGAAAGTTCCTCCCGCGAATGCGCTATATTTATCGTTACTGACGACACCAACATACTGCAGCGTCAGCAGATATTTGTTGGTCCAGGGGGGAGTGAGAACCACACTCGGAAAAAACTCCCAGGTATCACCGTCTGGGTTGTAGATGGCCGAGGGAGTCAACACAACAGCGCCCCACCACCAGCTGGTGTTAGCGCTGACGAGTAAGTTCTCTTCGTTATGGCGCCATCGTTCGGGATAGCCACCGTATACGAGGTTTTTGCTTGGGCTCAAGATGGTGTAGTTGTTCCACTCCAGGTTGATGGTAAGACTACCGGTCCGGCTTAACCACGGTGTTGCCAGGCTATCGATATCGAGAGCAACGAGAGTGTTTATGGTACTCGAATAGACGACGGCGCTGGAATTGGCGACATTAATGGTGTTGAAGGGCGTTCGGTCCTGCCACACTGCCTCGGTTCTGGCCACCAACGGAATATCCGAAACCAGTCTGCCCGGTAGATAGATGGGACGGTTCAAGGTGACGCCCAAATCATTCAGTTGCGGGTAGCGTTGCTCGAAGATCTGTCCCGTCGTCTTGGAGCCGGCCACAAAGGTCGTATTGTTGAGTTGATGGCCGTGCCAGTACAGCATGGTTATTTCCGCATCCTCGACGATGCTATGCAGGCGAATGCCGCCCATTGAATTGGCCCAGGTGTCCGAGGGCAGTCGATAGATATCCGGCGGCGTGACCGTTCCGGTTACTTGGGGGAATGCCGCTTGTCGGCCTGCGGGCGTCATCGCGGGAATCGTAAAAGGATACGGGTAGGTGTCGAATCTGCCTCCGCCCGGAGGCTGAAGGTTAACCGCGCCTGCTACCTCGTGCTGCCCGGCATAGCGGCCGTCGGGATAGTCGACGCTAGTATAAGCCGGTTGCCATGCAGGCGCCCATACGCCCTCAATAAAACTGCTTTCAAAGGGTTTGAACTCCGGCAGGTTGAGGATCGGATGGATCATCCACAGCGGAAGGCGAGACTGCTCGAGATTGGCAAACCCAAAGTTCCAGCTGAGATCTTGCGGGTTGATGACATCGCCCACGCGAAAGGAAAGTGATTCCCCCCAGGTGACTATCTGGTGCCCGAAGAATGTGGTGAGAGGCCCGGTCGTGTTCTTCCAGAAGGCGTCGCGAACATCGTAGCGATTGTAAAAATCCGGCTGGCTACGATCATACCGCGATCCGGGGCCGAGTAGCGTATTCTCCTCCCACGGATAGGATGGTTCATAGACACCCCAAACGCGGAGGAAAAATTTATTGTTGCCATCGAGAACGTAGTTGGTATCGATTTGAATCCAGTTGCGTTCAACCGATAGCGAGTTGGACCCATGATGCTCTCCCGATGATCGTCCGAAGCCGCGCAACGCCGACGAGTCGGCCCACATCCCGCTGCTGTTGTTGAGGAAGCCGGAGATCGATAACCCGCCGATAGGGCCGGGCGATTCGCTTAAATCGAGAATCCCTGCGTTACTACCAGTCAGCAAGCTATCGCCGAATTGCGTATACCAGCTCGGATGCGCATTCTCCGCCGCTAAAGCAAACGACCACCAGCAAGGCGCACAAATCCACGCGAGTGTAATGAGCATCGCGAGGATGCCACACGAGTATACCGGTCGGCGCATGCCACATTTACTGGACGATTTTCATGAGGCCCTCGGGGCTCGCATAACGACTCACATCGAGATAGCCGTGTTTCTCGCAATCCGAATTCACGCACGCGGGCAAGCTCGGCGAGATGCTGACATGTTCGTCCTTGAAATTGATCAGATAGGAGATGTTGGGTCCCGCGGTAAGTTCCACGACATCACCATGCGTCCCCGGGACCGGCGCGGGGTATGAAAAGACGAGTTGTGATTTATACAAACTGCCCGCCGGGTCGTATAAATCGAGCTGGGCGCCCGCGAAGTAGTTTTCCTTGTCGATGTAGATGACCCGTTTGCCATAGCAGTAGCCATCGGCGAATTGTGGCAGGCGCTCCATTGAGATGACGTAGCAATCACGAATTTCCCACTTGCCGGACGCCGGTTTGGGCAACGGAACGACTCTGCTCGCACCGCGATAGTAATACTGTGGGTCTAGCTGGGTAGGTGTGCCGGGGGATTCGAAAGCGGCCGCCGTCGCGTGTTCCAGCGCGAGGATTTGTTTCTCGCCGAGGTAATCGATTCTGAACAGCTGCGGCAGGCCTGGCGGCCCGTCGCTTTCGTCGTCGATGAGATAGTCGCTGCCGAATACCGGCGCGCATCGGGCCGCCTGCGACAAGCGCAACGAGCGTCGCAGCGATGGGACGTACTCGTACAACTCATCCAGGCGCGTGGGATCGCTGGGAATCAGATCAAGCAGGGTGCTGTATTTCGATTGTTCCGGCGCGATTTGCTCCTGGAATCTCACCACGTAGTAGGGATTTGAAGCAGAAACGGTATTGGGCAGGCCGATGTCGCTGAGAAAGGCGAGCTGCGAATTCACTTCGGTCACTTCGGAACTCTGCGTCATGTTGCCAGCGCGGTCCAGCGTATACGAAAAATTGGGTGCGCCTTGAACTCGTGGCTGATATCGATAATAGGAATTCCAGAAGATCTTTTGTCCAATAAGTTCAGGATCGCCCTCGAGCGGATGCGGGAAGGGGATGCCCGCGACGTAGCCTTCGGGAACGAATCCACCGCTGGGGAGTTTGATCAGGCGGACGCGCTCCGAAAATTTCTCGGTGTCATCCAGATATTTGGCAGGCAAGGGGATCGGAATCGGCGAGCCGACATCGATCTCTAGTTCCTGAGGAACGTGCCAGAAATGACTCCCTTTGAACAGCGCCATCATCCCTTCGGACATGAACGGTTGGTATTTCTGCCAGTTCGAGGCGGTTATTTTCGTGCCGGGCGGAATCGCCGGAGGTTGACTGCCGAGGCTCTGCCCGGAGGCGATAGATGCTCCGACACAGAGGAAAATAGCTAACAATAGGTACGTTCTGGCCAGCATGGATAAACAAACTGGTCCGTCACGATTTCACACTGGATCACCTGCGGCAATACAGTTTTATTGAGTCCTCAGGAAGGGGAGCGGCGAATTTTTGTGGACGCTGACCGGCCGGGCAGGGACAGGGTCGGTGTGTATTGCTGCCGTCCGCATCAATCTCAAGGCGTTTCGTAGGAAGCGTTCTTAGTGACCTTCTGGATTGACTGCAGATAGGCGATCAGCGCGGCCACGCGTGGTGTCACCTGCCCCGGATTGCCGCGGCCCTCGGGATATTCCCAGACCTTCTCGCCCCATATCGGCATATCGCGCGGCCCATGCGCGACTACGTCGGCGCGGCCATCGATGAAGCGAGCGATTTGATCCTGCGGTAGCGGGTTGCCATATCGAGCGGAAAGCGACCGCAGGTCGGAAGCCTTGGTTGAAAGCGCGGGCGCCGCGGGGCCGTTGCCGTCCGCGTTGACACCATGACACGCAGCGCAATTGCGGAGGTACAACGCCCGTCCTTCGCTTATTTGATCGGCACTGCAAATCGAACCTGCGCCGAGGAGAACCAGCCCGAGGAGAGAGATCATCCATTTATACATAGCTTTCAGAGAATTTCCTTTATTGACGATCGGCGGTGAATTCGATCGAATGGGCCATCGCCGTCGCGCTTCATCCTCTCATGTTTCGCTAGCCGCCGGTCAACCCGCTGACCCGAATATTAGATACCACCCTTGATGATTTCGTTAGCGGCACTGCGGCCCGATTCCATCGCTGCCTGGGCGAGGCCGCGCAAGAGCAAGGGACCGAGATGTTCACCGGCGAAATGGATCCGGCCTTCGCTCCGCCGCAATGGCGGCAGGCTTGGCAGGATCTGTCCGGGTTTGAAGTATGCGAACGCGCCCGGCGAGTAAGCATCTTCATCCCAGCATTTGAACACCGCCGCTTCGTCCAAATGGTGACAGAGTCTTCTCCTGCGATGATGCGATATCTACATCTGGGTATATTTGGAGAGAGAGCACCGCTGGCCATAAAGCTACGCTGGCGATAATTGTTGGCAGTCGGCGTCGCAACGGTTGGCATTGTGCGTGCTTCGAGGATTGAGTTCGCAGCAAGCGGGAGAATTTCGGAAAATGGGCAGCACCCGAAGGTTCGGCGGTCAGCGGTCGCGTTCCACCACCCCTCACGGCGGCAGCGAGGAGACCAGGATTCTGGCCTTTGACCCCGCTCGACGGACGAAGCGAGCCCGGCTTTCGGGTCCTGCTCCGCGCCCCAGCCGGCCAACCCCTGCTACCTCGATTTGGAGAACCATCGGAAAAGCGATCGCATTTCTATTCGGAGGGTCACGGGGGCGGCGCTCCAATTCGAGGGGTTCGCAGCCTTCGGGAAAACGCCGCGCCTGAAAACTCCCGTCAGCCGAAATTACGGTTCTACGGAGCGCCCTGCCGATGCTAGGATCCGTCGTGAGAGATGGATACTACGCATAGTTGGGATCGCGACACCGTCCAATCAATTGCACGGTCGCTCAACGGCAGGCCCGCTGCGTTGATGCTGATCCTGCGTCGAGTGCAGGACACTATAGGATGGGTTCCGCCCGATTCGGTTCCGCTGATCGCGGAGATCCTGAATCTCTCGCGCGCCGAGGTCCACGGCGTCGTGAGCTTCTATCACGATTTCCGGCATGAGCCGCCGGCAAAAAACATCATCAAGGTATGCCGCGCCGAGTCCTGCCAGGCGATGGGTGCGGTCGCGCTCGCCGAGCACGTCAAGCAGCGCCTAAATTGCGACTTCGGTCACACCAGTCCCGACGGCGCCTTCACCCTCGACGCGGTTTACTGCTTCGGCAATTGCGCATGCTCACCGGCGGTGATGGTGAATGGAAAGCTCCTCGGGCGCGTGACGCCGAGCCGTTTCGATGAGGCGCTCGCGAAGTCGGGCCCGGTTCGATGAGTACCACGGTCTACATCCCGCGCGATTCGAGCGCCGTCTCGATGGGCGCCAACGAGGTCGCCGACGCGCTCCAGCGGGAGGCACGGCAACGCGGTCTGGAGATGCGCATCGTGCGCAACGGTTCGCGCGGTTTGTATTGGCTGGAACCGATGATCGAGATCGAGACTCCCGGAGGTCGCATCGCTTATGGACCGGTGCGGCCCGAGGACGCCGCATCATTTTTCGAACCGCAATTCCTGCTCCGAGGCGAACATCCATTGCGGCTCGGCCCGACCAATGAAATCGCTTACCTGAAAAACCAGGAGCGGCTGACTTTCGCGCGCGTCGGCATCACCGATCCGACTTCGCTCGACGACTATATTGCGCATGGCGGCTATGCCGGACTCGAGCACGCGCTCTCGCTGAGCGGGGCGCAGATCGTCGAGGAAGTGACTACCTCCGGCCTGCGCGGACGCGGCGGGGCGGGCTTTCCTGCCGGCATCAAATGGAAGACCGTGCTGGGCGTCGAGGCGAAGCAGAAATACGTCGTGTGCAATGCCGACGAAGGCGATTCGGGCACCTTCTCCGATCGCATGATCATGGAAGGCGACCCGCTGCTCCTTATCGAGGGTATGACCATCGCGGCGGTCGCGGTCGGCGCTACTCGAGGTTACATTTACCTCCGCTCGGAATACCCCGACGCGCTCATCACGCTGAACGAGGCGCTGGAAGCGGCGCGACGCGGCGGCTGCCTCGGCGACAACGTCCGCGGGAGCGGCAAAGCTTTCGATATCGAGGTTATTGTCGGCGCGGGCGCCTACATCTGTGGCGAGGAAACCGCGATGCTGGAAAGCCTCGAGGGCAAGCGCGGGATGGTGCGTTTCAAGCCGCCGCTGCCGGCGATCGCGGGGCTGTTCGGCCAGCCCACCATCATCAACAATGTCATAACGCTTGCGTCGGTGCCGATCATCATCGACCGCGGCAGCGAATTCTACAAAAATTATGGGATGGGCCGGTCGCGCGGCACGATTCCGATCCAACTCGCCGGCAACGTTAAGCACCCTGGGCTGATCGAGAAAGCATTCGGGGTGACGCTGCGCGACATTATCTATGAATACGGCGGCGGTACTGCCAGCGGTCGCCTGGTGCGCGCGGTACAGGTTGGCGGCCCGCTCGGCGCGTACTTCCCCGAATCGATGCTCGATGTCGCGGTTGATTACGAAGCCATCGCGGCGAAGGGCGGTATCCTTGGGCACGGCGGAATTGTGGTATTCGACGACACCGTCGACCTGGCACAACAGGCGCGCTATGCGATGGAGTTCTGCGCGATCGAATCATGCGGCAAATGCACCCCGTGCCGGATCGGCTCGACCCGCGGCATCGAGGTGATCGATCGCATCATCGCGACAAAGGGCGCAGAGAAATCGGCGAGCATCGAGCTGCTGCGGGACCTTTGCGACACGATGACCGCGGGCTCCCTGTGCGCACTGGGCGGTCTTACGCCACTCCCGGTAACCAGCGCGCTGCGCCACTTTCCCGAAGATTTCGGGTTGGACCGCGACGCGAAAACCTGATCAAATTGAGGTATAAGAGCAGGTAGCCGTGTTAGCCATCGATGACAAAGACCTCGGAACCCCAGCATCCTTATCGAACAAGCACGTCACCCTCGAGATCGACGGCCATCATGTTACCGTGCCCGAGGGGACTTCGGTTTTGCGCGCGGCTGCGATGGCGGGCGTTGCGATTCCCAAATTGTGCGCGACTGATTCGATGGCGGCGTTTGGGTCCTGCCGCGTGTGCCTAATAGAGGTCGAGGGGCGCAACGGATGTCCCGCCTCATGCACCACGCCGGTAGAAGCCGGCCTCAAGGTGCGCACGCATAGCGAGAAGCTCGCGAAGCTGCGGCGCGGCGTTATGGAACTGTACATGTCCGACCATCCGCTCGATGCTTCCGAGTGCAAGGCGGATGGCAACTGCGAGCTACATCGGATGGCGCGTGAGGTCGGCCTCGAGCGCGTTCGCTACAATCACGGCGCCCGCACGCATCTCGATCTGCCGATCGATGATTCCAATCCCTATTTCGCATTCGACCCGACCCGATGCATCCTGTGCTCGCGATGCGTGCGCGCGTGCGACGATATCCAGGGAACTTTCGCGCTCACCATCGACGGGCGCGGCTTCAATTCATTGATGTCGCCGGGCCAGCATCAGCATTACGTCGACTCCGAATGCGTTTCATGCGGCGCGTGCGTGCAGGCTTGCCCGACCGATGCGCTGATGGAAAAAACCGTGCTGGAAAAGGGTGTCGGCGATCGCACCGTCGTCACCACCTGCGGCTACTGCGGGGTCGGGTGTTCCTTCAAGGCCGAGGTGCGCGGCGACGAAATCGTGCGCATGGTGCCCAACAAGGATGGCATGCCCAATCACGGCCACTCGTGCGTGAAGGGCCGCTTCGCATGGGGTTACGCCACGCATCCCGATCGCGTCCGCACGCCGATGATTCGCGAACGCATCCAGGATCCGTGGCGCGAGGTTTCGTGGGACGAAGCGATCGGATTCGCGGCGCGCGAACTCAAGCGGGTGCAGGCGAAGTACGGGCGCGGGTCGCTCGGCGGAATCACCTCGTCACGATGCACCAACGAAGAGGCCTACCTGGTGCAGAAGCTGGTGCGCGCGGCGTTCGGCAACAATAACGTCGATACCTGCGCGCGGGTTTGCCATTCGCCGACCGGCTATGGACTCAAGACCGCGTTCGGCACGCCCGCCGGCACCAACGATTTCGATTCGGTGCTCCAGTCCGACGTAATTTTTGTAATCGGCGCGAATCCGACCGAGGGCCATCCGGTGTTCTCGTCGATCCTGAAGCGCCGCATCCGCGAAGGCGCGCGGCTGATCGTCGCGGATCCCCGCCAAATCGAACTCGCGCGAATGCCCCACGTCGAGGCCGACTATTTTCTCCAGCTTACGCCGGGGACCAACGTCGCGTTGTTCAATGCGATGGCGCATGTGATCGTGACCGAGGGCCTCGCGAACGAAATCTTCATTCACGAGCGGACCCGGCACCCCGAGTATCGCCACTGGCACGACTTCATCAACCAGGAGCGCAACTCTCCCGAAGCGGCCGAGAAAATCACCGGCGTGCCGGCGGAGAAAATCCGCGGCGCCGCGCGCCTTTATGCGAAGGGACCGAATTCTGCGATTTATTACGGCCTGGGAGTGACCGAACACAGCCAGGGCAGTACCGCGGTCCTGGCGATGACGAACCTCGCGATGGTGACCGGCCACGTCGGGCGTGCGGGAGTCGGGATCAATCCGCTGCGGGGGCAGAACAATGTTCAAGGCTCCAATGACGTCGGTTCATTTCCGCATGAGCTGACCGGCTATCGGCACGTTTCCGATCCCAAGGTGCGGGGCGAGTTCGAGCACGCATGGAAGGTGACGCTCGACCCCGAGCCCGGCCTGCGCATCCCCAACATGTTCGATGCGGCGCTGGACGGCAGTTTCAAGGGCATCTACATCGAGGGCGAAGACATCGCGCAGTCGGATCCGAATACCAATCACGTCGCCGCGGCACTGCAAGCGATGGAGATTGTTATCGTGCACGACATCTTCATGAACCAAACCGCGAATTTCGCGCATGTGTTCCTCCCGGGCTCATCGTTCCTCGAGAAGAACGGCACCTTCACCAATGCGGAGCGGCGAATTTCGCGGGTTCGCAAAGTTCTCCATCCGCTCGCGGGCAAAGAGGATTGGGAAGTGACCTGCATGCTCTCGAATGCGCTGGGTTTTCCGATGGAGTATCAGCATCCGTCGGAAATTATGGATGAGATCGCGCGGCTGACTCCCACGTTTGCGGGTATCAGCTACGAAAAGCTCGATCGCATCGGCAGCGCGCAGTGGCCGTGCAACGATGAGGCGCCGGAAGGTACTCCAGTGATGCACGTCGGCGAGTTCGTGCGCGGCAAGGGCCGCATGCTTCCGACCGAGTACATCCCGACCGAGGAGCGCACCACCCAACGCTATCCGCTGATTCTCACCACCGGAAGAATTCTCACCCAGTACAATGTCGGCACGCAGACGCGGCGGACCAAGAATGTCATTTGGCATGCGGAGGATGTGCTGGAAATTCATCCGCACGATGCTGAACAGCGCGGACTTCGCGAGGGGGACTGGGTCGAGGTCACCAGCCGCGAAGGATCGATTTTCGTGCGCGCGATTCTCACCGAGCGGGTGCAGCCGGGCGTCGTCTACACCACCTTCCATCATCCCGACACGGGCGCCAACGTCGTCACCACCGAGAACTCCGATTGGGCGACCAACTGCCCCGAGTACAAAGTCACCGCGGTGCAGGTGAAGCCGACCACGCGCCGTCCGGAGCGGATTCCGCCCGCGCGCATCGTCCACGACGCGATGGCCACGAAACCATAGCGAATGGAAATCCACCGCCTGATCAAGATGGCCAACGAGATTGGCGCCTTCTTCGAGGGCGCCGAGCATCATCACGAAGCGGTCGCCTCGATTGCCGCGCATTTGCGGAATTTCTGGGACCCGCGGATGCGTTCGGAGCTGATTGAGTATGCTCGGATGGGTGACGGTGAACTAAAAGAGATCGTGCGAGAAGCGGTCCTGACGATCGATCTGATCCGACCTTCCCCCTAGAATCTCCAACTGAATCCGATCGAAACAGCCACTTCTGCCGCCATTCGCGACAGCGAGTGGTGAAAATACCTTCCAGCTACCGCTCCCACGCGAAGAATCGTGCCCGGTCAGATGGCACGCTGAATGCGATATCGCGTTCCTCAAGCATTGAGACCGCAGGAGAAAAACCATGTCGCTGGAGCAATTCAACCAAACTTTCCGCGATGAACATCGTCAACTCCGAGACATGCTGCTCGGGTTGATCGATGCATTTGAAAGCAATGACGCCGAACGCGTACGCGAGGGGGTTGAGGAAATGGCGGCGCATGCGGCGCCTCACTTCGAATACGAGGGGGAAGCGTTGTATCCCGCGCTGGCGGAGGTCCATGGCGAGGACTACGTCGAAAAGCTTCTCGATGAACACGCGCAGGCGATCGCGGCCGCCCAGCAGCTTGCCGAAATTGCGGAGCAGGAACACCTCGACGAGGAAACGCTGGAATATGGCGCGGAGCTGGTGCGTCAATTGTTGCCGCACGTCAGCGATCGGGACGGCCTGGCAGTGATGATCGAGGTGCTTGAGCCGAAGGCAATCGAGAAGATTCACAAGGCGCAGAAGGAATCGAAAAAGCGTGGCGTGAGCCTCGCGACCTTGAGCAAGGGCGCGAAAAAACGCGCCGCGAAGATCAAGAAAACTCAGAACGCCGCGAAAACCCGCAAGGTCGTTGCTGCTCCGAGTCCGAGTGCGAAGGCGGGTCCGAAGGTATCCAGGAGCCGTCCGGCGAAAACCGCCGCACGGGGAAAAAAGTAACCGGGAGGTCCGCGGGAAATGGAAGCGCTCACCAAACTTTTTCGCAACATCTTGTGCCCCATCGATTTTGACCCGAATTCGCCCGCGGCCCTCGAGTTCGCGGCCCGGATCGCTCAGGAAACGGGGGGAAGGATTTACCTCCTTCATGTAGTTCCATGGACCGTCGCCTCGGTGCCCATCGACGCCTCCGAGGTGCTTGCCGAATTGAAGCAATCAGCGACTGTGCGGCTGCGCCGGCTGGCCGAAGAAAAACTCCACAAACGAATCGCCAACGAAATCATCGTCACGGTTGCCCGCGATCCCGGGGCCGAGGTAGTGCGCGTCGCGAACGAATTGAAAGCGAACGTGATTGTGATGGCGACCCACGGCCGCAAGGGCTTGAGTCATCTGGTGCTTGGCAGCGTCGCCGAGCGCGTGGTGCGCGAATCTCCCTGCCCGGTGCTGACCGTGCGCGCTCGAAGTCAGGAAGCCGAACCTGGCGAGCTTGTCTCACATTCGACGCGCTGACTATCGTCGGGCATGGCCGACTTGCCGGAACATGTTCGACGCAACCGCGCGATGTGGGATGATTGGGCGAAGAAATATGCCGCCGCTGGAGAACGCGCGTGGGCGGAAAATGCGCCGCGATGGGGCATCTGGCAGGTTCCCGAAACGGAACTGCGAATGTTGGCGAATGACCTCGCGGGAAAGGACGTTATCGAATTAGGCTGTGGGACCGCCTACGTCTCCTCATGGCTGGCGCGGCGCGGCGCACGGGTTGTCGGCATCGATAACTCGCAGGCGCAACTTGATACTGCGCGGCGGCTTCAACTTGAGCATGGCGTCGAGTTCCCGCTCATCCACGGCAATGCCGAAGAAGTTCCCTGGCCGGACGCGAGCTTCGACTTCGCCATCTCCGAGTATGGCGCGTGCCTGTGGGCCGACCCCTATCGATGGATTCCGGAGGCCGCACGTTTGCTCCGTCCCGGCGGTCAGCTCGCGTTTCTGACTAATTCGTTCCTGCACATGCTGTGCGTGCCTGCCGAAGACGGAGTGGCCTCGACCGATCGTTTGTTGCGGCCGGCGTTCGGAATGTATCGCGTCGAATGGCCCGGCGATCCGGGAGTCGAATTCCACCTGTCGCACGGCGACTGGATTCGGCTTTTGACCCGATCGGGATTCGCGGTTGAAGATTTAATCGATGTGGGGCCATCCGCCGATGCTTCCACCAAATATCAATTCACGACGCTGGAATGGTCGCGGCGGTGGCCGTGCGAGGAAGTCTGGAAGGCGCGCAAGCCTGGATAGCTCGCAAACGTTTGTGATGAATTCGTCGATCACCGCCGGCGTCCCATCGTAGATGAAGCGCAACGCGCCGCAGCAGGACCCCATCGTAATGGGCGTCACCATCTCCCGGCCCGACAAGGCGTTGTGGCCCGATGACGGTGATGGCGCGCCGGTCACCAAACTCGATCTCGCGCGCTACTATGAGGCGGTCGGCCCATGGTTGATGAATCATCTGAAGGGGCGTCCGTGTTCAATTTTGCGCGCGCCCGATGGGATCGGCGGCGAGCAATTCTTCCAGCGCCACGCGATGCCGGGAGCCGCGAAGGCGTTCAACTTCATCAAGGCTACCCGCGAACACAAGCCGTATCTTCAAATCGATAACCTCGAAGCGCTGGCCGAAGTGGCGCAGATCGGAGGCGTCGAGCTCCATCCGTGGAATTGTCAGCCGGATCAGCCGGAGGTTCCCGGGCGCCTGGTCTTCGATCTCGATCCCGCCCCCGAGCTCGATTTTGCCGCGGTCGTTGCCGCCGCGATTGAGGTTCGCGATCGCCTCGACGCGCTGGGGCTGATCGGCTTCTGTAAAACCACCGGTGGCAAAGGCCTACATGTTGTGACGCCCTTGGCGCCGAAGAAGGAAGCGGTGAGCTGGCCCGAAGCGAAGGCTTTCGCGCGCGATTTGTGTACCCGAATGGCCGCCGATCATCCGGATCGTTATCTCATCAAGATGACCAAGAAGGATCGCGGCGGACGAATCTACCTCGACTACCTGCGCAACGATTTCGTCTCCTCGGCGGTGGCGCCATTGTCCCCGCGAGCGCGCGAGGGTGCGCCGGTATCGATGCCACTGCTATGGACGCAGGTGCGAACCGGCCTCGATCCGAAGCGCTTCACCGTTCGAACCGCGCCGGCCCTCATAGCGAAGAGCATCGCGTGGAAGGATTATTGCGATTCCGAGCGGCCGCTGAAGCCGGCGATCGAGCGGTTGCGCTAATCGACGGAAGCGAATCCGAGCCGCGCGCGACTACTTGTGCGCTGGTTTCTTGCCCGGGCGGGCGACGTCTTCGTAGGCGTCGAGGACAGTTGCGGCAGGCCCGAACATTTTCATCTTGCCATGCTCCAGCCACAACGCCACCTCGCATAGTTCGCGAACGACCTTGATATCGTGCGAGACGCAAACCAAGGTCTTGCCCGCATGCTTGAGGCGCTTGATCTCTTCGATGCATTTGCTCTGGAACTGTGAATCGCCGACCGAGAGCACCTCGTCGATGAACAACACATCGGGATTCACCCGCACCGCGATTGCAAACGCCAGCCGCAGCATCATCCCGCTCGAATAGGTTCGCAGCGGTTCTTCGATGAATTCGCCGATGCCCGCAAAATCCACGATGGAGTCGAATTCCTCGTAAGTCTTCTTGCGCGATAGTCCGAGCAGCGAGGCGTTAAGCACCAGGTTTTCCGCGCCGGTAAGATCAGGATGGAAACCGGCGCCGAGCTCCATTAGCGCCGCGATACTTCCGTGGATCTCGACTTTGCCGTTGTCAGGCATCGAGATGCCGGTCGCGAGCCGCAACAAACTGCTTTTGCCCGCGCCGTTGAAACCCACCACCGCGAGGCTCTGGCCTGAGCGGAGCTCGAAAGAGACGTCATCGAGCGCGCAAAACTTCTCCAATGGCGCGCGCTTGAGCAATGATATCAGGTGATGCCTGAGCAGCGCCCGGCCCGCATTGCGCAGATAGCTCTTGCTGACGCTTTCGAATTTGAGCACCGTGTGTGACGGTCGCGTCGATAGCGAATCGAAACCGTCGCGCTCGGGCTGCAGGATCGCCTCGCTGCCGTTGCTCTGGATTGCGGTTGTCACAGATAATCAGCCAGGTCCCGTTGCAACCGCCCGAACAGCGCAAATCCCAGCGCCAGAACCAACAACGACACTATGCACAATTGAAACACGATACTCATCGAGGGTGCGGTCGCCGCGAACATGATCTGGCGATCCACGATCGCGACCGCCGCGATGGGATTCATAGTATAAAGCGCTCGATAACGGATCGGGATCATTTCGAGATTATAAAAAACCGGCACCATCCAGAACATTACCAGGCCCGAGCATTCGACCAGGTAGCGAATGTCCCGGTAGTAGACGTTCAACGCCGAAGTTATGAGACTCAGCCCGCACAGGAAGATCACTTCCATGGTCCAGATCGGAAACAACCAGATCCAATGGCGGTTGATCGAGTGCCCGAACAGGAGCAGCAGAAATATCAACAGTGCGATCTGAATCAGGAAGTGCAGTGAGCTCGAAAGCACCGCCGCAATCGGGAAGATCGCGCGCGGACAGCGCACGCGTTTGATCAGAGATTGGTTTTCCAGCAGCGAAGTGGTTCCCGGAATCGCCGCCAGACTGTAAAAGTTGAAGGGCACCAGCGCGCACAGCGCGAACAAAGCGAAATGATGGATGGTGGGGTTGGGGTAGATGCGAGTGAAGACAAAGGTCAGGATGCCCATCATCAAAAGCGGATTGGCCACCGACCACGTAACCCCCAGCGACATCGCGCGGTAGCGAATCCGGAAATCCTTGAGCACCAGATTTTGCAGAAGGAAAAGAATGTCCCCGTGCTGCATCGCCGACTCTTTTAAAAACCGCCCGTGCAATTCTACTTACAAGTACGTCGCGGCTCTACTCGGAAGTGATAAAAATGGCTTCCGCGTGGGCGCGTGTCGATGACCCCCGAACCTGCCGGCCGTCCCCTCAGAATAGGTATCGCCACCGATGCGCTCTATGAGCAAATCGTCGATGGCGAAGTGCGCATTGCCAATGGCGGGGTGGGGGTATACGTACACCAGCTGGTCAGACATCTCCTCACGATTGATCACGTCAACGAATATTTCCTGATCCGCCTGGGCGAGGGCCGGCTCGACATTTATCAGCATCCTCGGGTGCGCAGCATCTTTCTTCCCCGGACCTTCCGCAACCGCGCTGCGGCGGTGTTGGGCGGCGCATATTCGCGCCCGGTCCGCGACCTCAGGCTGGATTTAGTGCACTTCCCCAATATGTTTGGAAGTGGTTTGCTGCGCGCGCCCGCGAAACAGATTGCCACCGTACACGATCTGACACCGCTAACCCTTCCTTCTACTCATCCGAGAAACAGGGTCATTGCAACTCGAATGGCAATCGGGCGCGCGGTGCGCCGGGCCGATCGCGTGATTGTGCCATCCGAAGCCACCGCCCGCGATTTGATCGAGCGTCGCCTGGCCCCGCCCGAGCGCATCGTGTGCATTCCCGAGGGGGTCAACCCGCTCATGAGGCGCATTTCCCCGACGCCCGCGTTTGGCGAGCGCTATCAGATCAATCGGCCCTTCATCCTCACGGTCGGGGTTTTGGAGCCGCGCAAGAATCATACGATCCTGCTGGAAGTGCTGCGTCGATTGAGGAAAGAAGGTCACGATCTCGAACTGATCATCATCGGGCGGCCAGGCTGGCGATGGATCGATCCGCGCGCGAACGACAAGTACCGCGACCTATGGCCCTGGGTCCGGATTCTCGCGGACATTCCCGATTCGGACCTCATCGAATTTTACAGTCGCGCCGAGCTCTTCATCTATCCGTCGTGGTACGAAGGCTTCGGCCTCCCGCTTCTCGAGGCGATGGCATGTGGAGCGCCGGCGATTTCGTCATCGGTGTCCTCGATGCCGGAAGTCGCCGGCGATGCCGCGCTATTTGCCGACCCCAGAGATGCGGGAGCATTCGCGGCTCAAGCGTTGCGATTGTTATGCGACGCGTCTCTCCGGCAGAAGATGGTCGATGCAGGGATCCATCGTGCACGGAGGTTCAGTTGGCGCTCCACGGCCGAAGCGACGCTGGCATTGTACGAGGAGGTCTGCCGTCCAACCACACCAGACCGCGCTACGCCCAACCTATCCGGACCCGGCATTGAGAACAGAATCCAGCGTTAGGGTTTCGATGGATTCCCGATGTTTCGATACGCCGCGTCGATCTGTTCGATCGAGGCATCGAGGCTCAATTGCGCGGCGTGCTCGACGTACCATTGATGAGTCCGCGCGCGTAGCTCGGGGCCTGTCAGGTACAGCTTCACCATATACTCGGCAAGTGTGGCGGGCTCGATGCTCGGCGCGACGAACCCGTTGACGTTTTCGACGATCAGGTCGGTCGCTGCATTGTCGGAACCGCGGACCACGATCGCCGGGGTGCCGCGCGCGATGGCTTCGATCACCACCGAGCCGTAACCCTCGCGCTCGGAGGGCAGGATCAGCCCGGTCGCGCGGCGTATCGATGTTTCGAGTTGCGCCCACGGCACGAACCCGGGGCATTCGATAACGTCCTCGAGCTGCAGGCGTGCGATTTCGGCGAGAATTTTTCCACGTTCGGGACCATTGCCGAAAATTTGCCCGCGCAGCGGCGGGATCTTTTCGCGCGCGAGCGCGATCGCGGCCGGAATCTTGTCCGCATGTTTTTCGGGAATATGGCGACCGGCAAAGATGAAAATCGGTTCCCGCTCCGTGTCGATGGCGCCGGTTATCGCGGTGGTCGAAAGTCCCTTCAAGACGACCACCTGCTTTCGATAGCCATGCGCGCGCAGCGCGTTGGCGGCCAGCTCCGACAGCGTGAACGCATTGCGGGTCAAGCGGATGCACAGGTTCTGCACCGCCGCGCCGATGCGGCCGCCGAGCGGTCCCAAATAGCGCGCCCAGTAGTTGTCCGACCACACTTCGATCCAGTCGGTTACGATCGGCGGCCCGCCGAGGGCGCGCACCGCCGCGCATGAGATCATCGGAAAGTAGGGAAAGCTGCAGGTTTGTACGATGTCGTAACACCGGCGGTGGCGCATCAAGTAGGTGAGCACGCCGAACCCGAAACGAACCGGTGGCAGAATGCGCCGGCGGCCCGACTCGGTGTACAAATCGCGTCCGCAATCGAGCGCGACGATCTTCACTCCCCCCGGCGTGTCGGGAGATTTATCAGCGTCCCACTGGACCCGCGTCAGGTAAGTGACTTCATGATGGCGCGCGAGGCGCTCGGCCACATCGCGATAGAAGCGTTCGAAGCCGCCGATGGTATGCGGGTAGAGGCAGTCGTAAACGAACAGGATGCGCAACGGAGTCAGTCGGTTTCGCGAGGCGTGCCGGAGGCGCCAGATTCATCGAGGGGTATGGATGCAAGCGGGGGCGGATTGTCGACCTCGGAGGGGAACATGCCGAGCAGGCTCATGAAGAACGAGGAAAAATTGATCTGCGCGCCGATGATCATCAGGGTCGAGGCGCGAGTGGCCGGCCGGATCGCGTTGAGCCCGCCCATCCCGCTGCGCAGCCATCCGATCAGGATTCTCGCGTCGATGATGAATCCGGCCAGCAACAACGCAGTCCCGAGAATCAGGCCGCGTTCGAGGCTGAAGTGTCGGCGAAAGGTTTCCAGGATGCGATCGGGCGCATACAGGCGCGCTGCGTGACAATAGGCCTTGGCAAACAGCCCGGTCATCACCGCCTGAAAGCCGAGAATCGTCATCAGGCTGCCGAGGATCATGTAGTGATAGTCGAAGGTCACGTCCGCCAGCGCCGCGGGACCGCGCCCGAGGAAAATCAGCGGGAGCAAACCGAGCAGCATACAAATCGCGCCCGGCAGCACAAACAGATAGGTGGGAGAAAGTAACAGCATGTAGCGCAGATGGCGCCATCCGTCGCGAAACGAGCGCAGATGCGGCCCATGGCTGACTCGCCCGTCAGGGCGCAGCGTGATCGGAAGGTTGGAGATTCGCATCCCCGCGAGCACCGCCTTGATCACCATTTCGGAGGCGAACTCCATCCCGGTCGACGATAGACGCATCCGGTAGAAGGCATCCTTGGTGAAGCCGCGCATCCCGCAATGCGGGTCGGAGACACGGCCGCGAAAAAACAACTTCAGAACCCGCGATAGCACGGGGTTGCCGATGCGATGGAGCCACGGCATCGCGCCTGGTTCGATCCGCCCTTGCAGGCGCGAACCCATCACCAGGTCGTCGCCGGCGCGGAGTTTATCGACGAAGCGCTCGAGATCGGACAAATCATACGACGCGTCGGCATCGGCCATGATGATGAAGCGGCCGCGCGCCTCCTCGATGCCACGGCGCAGCGCGGTCCCGTAGCCGCGCTCGGTTTCCTTGACTACGCGGGCGCCGGCGCGCCGCGCAATCTCTCCCGAGCCGTCATCTGAAGCGTTGTCGACCACGAGAACCTCGCCGAAAATCCTCAAGCGGCCCAGGGTCTCGAGAGCCTGGGCAACGCATACTCCCACGGTTTCGGCTTCATTCAGGCAGGGCAGGACGATGGATAATTCACATTCGGATGCGTCGGGGCTGGCCGCAATCGAAAGTCGGTTGACTATGAATGAGCTCATGAGAACCTCGACAACACCGCACCACAATCATCTTGATGGTCAAAGAAAGCTAGTAAAAACCCTGCCAGGCATCCAGTACCGGTCGCCGGAAGAGCTGTGGATATCGCAGAGCACCCGGGATCGCGAGCCCGATAGCGAACAATACCAGAAGTGCGCAGACCGCTCGCTGGTAACGCCCAGCGCGGCGCATTGCCTCGATGGTGCCAAGTGCCAGCCAAGGCATAAAGGCGACCCAATATCGAGGTCCATAGCAGTATCCAGCCCCGAACCCGACCGAACTCAAAACTATGCTGTAGAGAAAGATCGGAAGCGCCATCGTGCGAGCCAGCCGGGAGCTATTCGACATCGAGCACAACGAGACCGCGCACGCGAGGAATCCGAAGATGGTCCATGGTGCATACAGCAGCAGCCCCTCGCGATAACCGAGAAATGTATTCACCAGTTGAGAGAACTGAAACGACCAATTCAGGCTCAACTCGAAAGCACTTCGATGGACCCAGAAGTTGTAGGCGAGAATTTCCAAGGCCGGAAGACCCAAGACCACTGCGATCTTGATCGCGTCCCGCCAGCGCTTCTCACGAACCTCCTCGACGAGGAAACCCGCGCCTACGAGGGCGAAAGGAGGTTTCATTACTGCTCCAGCCGCCGCAGCGATGGCCGCGACGATTGGAAGATCCGACATCAGTGCCCAGAGTCCCAGAATCAGCGCCAACCCGATGGTGGTCTCGGCGAAGTAGGCGCGCGAGTACGCCAGCCATGGGCTTGCCGCGAAAAGGATCGCTGCAGCGAGCATCGCCCACCCGCGTCCCATCCCGACCTGGCGTCCGACGAAGTAGGTTGCCACGATGACCAGCCACGCGATGAGCATCAGGATGAGACCGACGTCGGGCTCGACTTCGCGCGCGCCGGGATGCATCGGCGCGACCGCTATCGCCATTGCCAGGGGAAATCCCGCGGGATGCGCCGGGATTTCGTAAACGTCCGGCGAAGGTGCGAATTCCGCCCCCGCTTCGTACCACGGCATGTCGATCGCGCGATGACCGGTGCGCCGGTTGACGATAATGGTATGCCGATCGAGTTGCGTCCTGCGCGCGATCATTCCAGCCTCCAGACCACCGCGTTCAACATCGTCATAGCGAGTGTTCAGCTGGAGGTCGTGGTGCATGAGGAGACTGTTGATCATCACCAGATAGTGCGGCTCATCGCCCCCGACCGCGTGTCGCTCAACAATATAAACCCCATGTCCTGGAAGGTACTCGACGCGTGTCACCAGCCAGGTCGCCAACAACAGAAGGCACATCAACGCCGCGACGCTCGCGCTCTTCCTCAGTTCGCGGTCCTGAAAGAATTTCGCCGGAGGATTTTCGCTGGAGGCATAAGGAGCATAGCGCCGATCGAGATAGGTGATTGCCGCGAGGACGAAAAGCACCGCCAGGAATATCCGAAGCTTCACCACGTCACCCAATAGCGATTCAGTCGGCGATGGCTTCGCGAGTTCTACATCCAGCAGGGCTTTTATTTCCGATCGAGGCAGGTCGGCCACCGGCGTCAGATCGATTTGGCTGGTACCACTGGGCGGCGCACCAGCAACGCCGTTAAGGATGAGGTTGCGAAAGAACGCGCGGCCGGCCGAAATTCCGCGCACCCCGCATCCGATCTGCACCGCCTCGGACCCCACGGCCTTGAAGTAAACTTCAAGTGGCGTCCAGTTCGAATTGCTTGCGGTCGCGCCGCCCACCGCATTCGCACCTTCAACCTTGAGCGTTGCACGCACCCCGGGGTTGTCGGTTTTCACTTCGGTACGCAAGTGATACCAGCCGGTTTGTGCGAGGGTCACGGTCTGGGTCCAATAGTAGGTGCGGAATTGGCCCTTCTCTGTATAGACTTCGAGCGTCGATGGCTCGCCGGGCGGGTGTAACCATGCGAACGACCCTGGCGGCGCCAACGGAGTCGGGCTCCAGTGCTCCGGCATTTCTCCGGACCCTGCGCTAAGGTCCCCGTTGAGCAGCAGGTTCGATTCCGCACCCGGGCACGGCGACGCGAACAGAATGCTGACGCTTAAAAGTACCACGGCGAGACGAATCGCGCGGACACCGCGGGCCTGCAGGATTCCGCGCAAAAGATTGGAACGGCGGTCGCTCGAGGTGGAATTCATCGGGACAACCGGCAACATATAGGAAGCCACGCGCAGTGTCGTCATCGCAGATGAGGGAAATGTTTCAATGCCGAAGACGCGAATCACCGAGTTGTTCGGAATCGAATTTCCAATCCTGTCGGCCGGAATGGGCGGGGTCGCGCTCGCGGAACTCGCCGCCGCGGTCTCCAATGCGGGCGGCCTTGGAACCATCGCGCTCGCCGGGTTCACTCCCGAGGCGATTCAGAATGAGATCGCCGCGGCGCGCAAGCTCACCGACCGGCCACTGCTGGTGAATCTGCTGGTGCCGTTTCTGCGCCCCGGCATCGTCGAGACCGTGCTCAAGGAGCCGATTCAGGGCATCACGTTTTTCTGGGGCGATCCCGCCGAATACATACCTATCGTTAAAAAATCCGCCTTAAAGGTTATTTGGCAATGTGGCTCGGTTAAAGAAGCACGCGCCGCCCGCGAGGCGGGCGCCGATGCCATTATGGTGCAGGGCTTCGAGGCGGGTGGTCACGTGCGCGGCACGGTGACCAGCCTTGCGCTGATCCCGTCGGTGCGCGATGCGGTTGGCGACGAAATTCCTATCATCGCGGCGGGAGGTTTTGCGGATGGCCGCGGACTCGCCGCAGCGCTCGCGCTCGGCGCCGATGCCGCGGTATTCGGCACGCGCTTCCTGGCATCTAATGAGGCCGCGGCGGACCCGCGCTACCAGCAGCGCATCATCGCGGCGGAAGCGGAAGAAACCGTGCATACGGAGTTATATGACATCGGATGGCCCAACGCGCCGCATCGCGTGCTGCGCACCAAAGTAATCGATGAGTGGGAGCGTGCCGGTCGGCCCGAAACCGGCAAGCGTCCCGGCGAGGGGAAGAGCATCGGCAAGATGACGCGGTCCGGCATGGATATCGAAGTGCCGACGGTGAAATACTCGGTGATGGCGCCGACCAGCTCCTTCGAAGGCGACATCGAGGAGTTGGCTCTCTATGCCGGGATGTCCGTGAGCCTGGTGCGCGAAAAACTGCCAGCCGGCGAAATCGTTCGTCGTATCGCTACTGAGGCGCATGAGACCATCGCGGGACGCCTCGCATCGATGACCAAATGAGGGTACTTGCTTCGGCCAGCCGAATCCAGAATCCTTGAAGGCGACGATCACGGTAGGTATTCGAGGAAAATCCGTCGCCGTGATCTCCGAGAGCAGAGATAATTTGTGTAATGATCGCGAATTACCAAACGAAGCCAAATAACCCGCGCCAGTTCAGCGTCTTCGCTTTTATTTCGCCATCGCGAAAGCCAAGATAATGGCCACCGAGGCCCCTCGGGAGCCTCGGGGTCATGCTCGGCGTCGCCGAGCATGACTTTCACAAATCTTATACATCTGATTCAATTGCATTAGTGGCGAAAGTAGTTCCCCCTGAAGCTGTCATCGAAGCGCTGGGCAGCGTCAAATACCCCGGCTTCCCGACGGACATCCTGTCGTTGGGCATCGTCGAGGATGTGACGCCGAAGCCCGGCGGGAACGGTTTCGCCATCACCATCCGCCAGGTCACCGAAAACGACGCTATCGTGCAGAAGCTCGCGGCCGGGATTCATCAGGCGCTCGGGCACGGCCTCGGCCTCGATGATGTCGAACTGCGTGTGCGCCGAATCGAACCCGAGCTCGGCGAGAAAACCGGACGCGTGCGGCTGCCCGGAACCAAATACGTCGTCGCGGTTGGCAGCGGCAAAGGTGGAGTAGGCAAGTCGACTGTCGCCGCGAACCTCGCGGTCGCGCTGGCACAGTTAGGCCTCAGCGTCGGCTTGATGGACGCGGACATCTACGGCCCCTCAGTTCCGATGATGTTCGGCACCGGCGACGAACGTCCGCGCGCGGTCGACAATCAGCATTTCTATCCGGTCAAGAGGCATGGCGTGAGTCTCATCTCGATCGGATTCTTCCTCGGCGAGAAGGCGCCGGTAATTTGGCGCGGACCGATGGTGATGGGCGCGGTACGCCAGTTCCTTAAGGACACTTTGTGGGGCACCCAGGATTTTCTCATCGTCGATTTGCCGCCCGGCACCGGCGATGCCCAACTCACACTCGCGCAGCAGGTTGCGATCGATGGCGCCGTCATCGTCACGACTCCGCAGGATGTTGCGCTACTCGATGCGCGACGCGCGGTGAAAATGTTTCGCCAGGTGCATTGCCCGATCCTTGGCATCGTCGAGAATATGGGCGTCTTCGTATGTCCCGATTGCGGTCAGCGCGACGAGATCTTCGGGCATGGCGGCGCCGACAAGATGGCCGCCGAGGAATCGATTCCGGTGCTCGCGCGTGTCCCTATCTATACCGAGATTCGCGAGGGCGGCGACCGCGGCGTTCCGATTACGGTCGCCAACCCAAAGCATCCCGCCAGTCAGGCGTACCTCGATCTCGCGAAGAAAGTGGTCGCCTCGATGCCGGACGACGGATGACGGCTGTTGCCGGAGATACTCCGCGTCCGTATCATTCATCGTTACCCCGATAAAATCAGGACCGACTAAATGGCAACTGTCATAACCGAAGAGTGCATCAACTGCGGTGCATGCGAGCCCGAGTGCCCCAACACTGCGATCTACGAAGGTGGCGCGCCGTGGGAACTGGACGGCAAAACCGGCGACGCCCTCATGCAGGACATCTATTACATCGTGCCGGACAAGTGCACTGAGTGCGTCGGCTTTTTCGACCAGGAGCAGTGCGCGGCGGTATGCCCGGTCGATTGCTGCATTCCCGATCCGAAAATTCCCGAGACCGAAGAGGTGCTCCTGGAGCGCGCGAAGAAATTACATCCTGAACAGAGCTTCGGCCCCGATTTTCCGTCACGCTTCAAGAAGGCATGAAGCCCGATTTTGGCAACCAGCGGCTCAGCTAAGAAAGAAAACGTCCGCATCGCGCCCGCGACCGGCAAGCTCGGCGTGCTGATGCCCGGCATGGGCGCTGTCTGTACCACATTCGTCGCGGGTGTCGAGGCGGTGAAGCGCGGATTGGGCGCGCCGATCGGATCGCTCACGCAACTCGCGACCGTTCGCCTCGGTAAGCGTACCGAGGGCCGCACTCCGCTCATCAAGGATTTCGTTCCGCTCGCGAATCTCGACGATCTTGTCTTCGGCGGCTGGGACATCTACGAGGACAACGCCTTCGAGGCCGCGAAGCACGCGGGCGTCCTCGACCCCTCGTTGCTCGACAAGCTGCGCGAGCCGCTTGAGGCGCTCCATCCGATGCCGGCCGTCTTCGATCAGGAGTACGTGCGAAACATCCACGGCCCCAACCTGAAGGAAGCGCGCTCGAAAATGGAAAAGGCCGAGATGCTGATGGAGGACATCCGGAATTTTCAAGATCGCACCGGCGTCGCGCGCACGGTGATGATCTGGTGCGGCTCGACCGAAGTTTTCCATGTCGCGTCCGACGTGCATCAGAGCCTCAAGCGCTTCGAGTACGGACTGCGCGAAAATGATCCGGAAATCGCGCCGAGTCAGATCTACGCGTACGCGGCGCTCAAGATGGGAATCCCTTACGCCAACGGCGCGCCGAATCTGACGACCGATACGCCGGCGCTGCTCGAACTCGCGCGCGAGAATAACGTCCCCATCTGCGGCAAGGATTTCAAAACCGGCCAGACCTTCATGAAGACTCTGATCGCGCCCGGCCTCAAGGCGCGCATGCTCGGCATGTCGGGATGGTTCTCGACCAACATCCTGGGCAATCGCGATGGCGAAGTCCTCGACGATCCCGGGTCATTCAAGTCCAAGGAAGAGACCAAGCTCTCGGTGCTCGATCAAATCCTGCAGCCGGAACTTTACCCTCAGCTCTACGGCAATGTTTTTCATTCGGTAAAGATCAACTACTACCCGCCTCGCGGCGACGCGAAAGAGGGATGGGACAACATCGATATCTTCGGATGGCTCGGCTATCCGATGCAGATCAAGATCGACTTCCTGTGTCGCGATTCGATTCTCGCCGCGCCGCTGGTGCTCGACCTGGTGCTGTTCCTCGATCTGGCACAACGCGCGGGCATGCGCGGCATCCAGGAGTGGCTATCGTTTTACTTCAAGGCGCCGCTGCACGCGCCCGGGCTGTATCCCGAGCACGATGTCTTCATTCAGCTGATGAAGCTCAAAAACACTCTGCGCTGGATGCGCGGCGAGGACCTCATCACGCACCTCGGGTTGGAGTACTATGATTGACGATGGCGCCAGGCAGTCGTAAGAGGGCGGGCGAACAATTCGTTCTGTGTGTCGAGAACGAATCTAACCCCGAGTCGCTCGAAATATTAAAGGTCTATCGCACACTTCCCGACGCTGAGGCGCAGCAAGACAAATGGATCCGCGTTATCGACGAGAGCGGCGAGGACTACCTCTATCCCAAAGACTATTTCGTAAAAGTCGAGCTCTCGCCCGCCGCTCGGAAACGGATAGCGGAGGTCGTCGAGCGAACCGATGTCGCGACTCAAAGATAAGACCATCGTCCTCGGAGTGAGTGGCGGAATTGCCGCCTACAAGGCCGCCGAGATTGTCCGCCAGCTCGTCACACGAGGCGCCAACGTTCGCGTCATGATGACGCGCAACGCTCCCGAGTTCATAACCCCGCTGACGCTTCAGACCCTCGCGCAAAGTCCAGTTGCGACCGACACGTTCAACCTCACGCAGGAATCCGAGATCGGCCACATCCGCCTCGCCGATAGCGCCGATGCGGTGGTGATTGCGCCTGCGACTGCGGACATCATTGCGAAAGCCGCGACCGGAATTGCCGATGACATCGTTACGACGGTGCTGCTCGCGACTCAGGCGCCGGTTGCATTTGCGCCCGCGATGAATGTCCACATGTATGCCCATCCGACGGTTGCCGAAAATCTCGCGAAGCTGAAAGCGCGCGGCGTCACGATCATCGAGCCAGCCGAAGGAGAGCTCGCTTGCGGCTACGAAGGAAAGGGACGCCTGCCGGATCCCGCCTTCATCGTTGAGGAACTCGAGCGGATGTTGTCGCCGCACGACCTCGCATCCGAACGAATCCTTGTCACGGCCGGTCCGACGCAGGAGGCAATCGATCCCGTCCGCTTTGTGTCGAATCGATCCTCGGGGAAGATGGGCTTCGCGATCGCGCGCGCGGCATGGCGTCGGGGCGCGCAGGCGCGCATCGTCGCCGGTCCGTCCTCGATGGCCACGCCCTACGGCGTCGAGCGCATCGATACGGTGAGTGCACGCGAGCTGCTGGCGGAGACCTCGCGGAACTTTCCCTGGTCCACTGCGCTGGTGATGGCAGCGGCGATCGCGGATTTCCGCCCCGCGCATCCAGCCGAGCACAAGGTCAAGAAGAATCCCAAGGGCCTAGTACTCGAAATGGAATCAATCGCCGATGAGATGCCGCGCATCGCGGCCAAGAAGGGCAGTCGCATTCTGATCGGATTCGCGGCGGAGACGCAAAACCTTGAAACCAACGCGCTTGACAAGCTGAAGCGTAAGCATCTTGACCTGATCGTCGCGAATGATGTGACCCAGGAAGGCGCCGGTTTCGCCGTCGACACCAACATCGTGACGATTTACGCCATCGATGGCTCAACAGAGAATCATCCGAAGCTAACCAAGGACGAGGTCGCTGATCTTATCCTTGATAGGGTCGTCGCTTTGCGCGGGCGGAAAGCGAAATCCCGCACCCTGCGCGCTGTTAGATAATCTCGTCGCGGCATTCAGCAAAGAGGACGTGGGCGGCCTATAATTCCCGCGCCATGACCGACAAACTGCTACTCGATTCCGTTCGCGACTACCTCGATCAGATCCGCGAGGAGGGGATGGATGGTTTGCCGATGAGCGATCGTCCGATTGCTCCAGCTCGCGGCGAGGTCCGCCGCAGCATAATCGAAAACCAGCCGACGCCTCCGGCTGTAGCACCTCCTGCGCCGGCCGTCGCGAGCGTTGAGCTATTCTCGAAATACCCCGGCCTCGAGAAGACCGGCGACCTTGAGGTGCTGCGCGAGTTCATCGGCAACTGCACGCGATGCAAGCTGCATGGCGGCCGCACCAATCTGGTCTTCGGCGTCGGTGACCCGAAAGCCCAGCTGATGTTCATCGGCGAGGGACCCGGTGCCGATGAAGATGCGAAAGGCGAGCCATTCGTGGGCAGGGCAGGGCAGTTGCTCACCGACATCATCGAGCGCGGGATGGGCATGCAGCGCTCCGAAGTCTACATCTGCAACGTGGTCAAATGCCGCCCGCCCGGAAATCGCAATCCCGAACCCGATGAGGTCGAGGCCTGCGAGCCGTTCCTGTTTCGACAAATCGAAGTCGTGAAGCCGCGGGTCATCGTCGGCCTGGGCACTTTCGCGGTGCAGTCGGTGCTCAAGGTCAAGACTCCCATCAGCAAGTTGCGCGGCAACTGGCACGAGGTGCGCGGCATCAAGATGATGCCCACGTTTCATCCCGCATATCTCTTGCGAAATCCGAGCGACAAACGGCTGGTCTGGAGTGATATACAAGAGGTTATGAGAACGCTCGGACGCCCGCTCCCGGGACGGAAGTGATCACATCGCCGCGATCGATCGCTAGGCCGATAGTGGTCGCGATGCTAACGATCGCGATTGCCGGCCTTCTCTCATCCGCTTCAGCAGCGGACAGCCCCGCTTCAAATGCGGACGAAGCTATTGATGGCCGTCCGTGGGTCGAGTTGATCAAAATCGACGGCTCGATAAATCCCGCAGTGGCGCACTTCCTGGAGGATTCGATCGCGTCGGCGCAAATCGGTGGCGCGCGCGCTCTCATAGTCGAGCTCGACACCCCCGGTGGTCTGATGTCATCGGCCGAGCGCATCATCAAGGATCTTTTCGCGGCACCGGTTCCCGTGATCGTTTATGTCGCCCCCACCGGCGCGAGTGCGGCCTCAGCCGGAACCTTCATTACCCAGGCGGCCAGCCTCGCCGCGATGGCGCCCGGCACCAACATTGGCGCGGCGCACCCGGTGACTGAGAGTGGCGGCGATGTGAAGGGCGACCTCGGCACCAAGGTCGAGAACTTCGCCGCGATGCTCGCGCGCAACACGGCGCGTCAGCGCGGCCGCAACGAGGACTGGGCGGAAAAAGCGGTGCGCCAAAGCGTGATGATCGGTGATCGTGAGGCGCTTGAATCGAAGGTGGTCGAGATCGTTGCGACCAACATTCCCGACCTCCTCAAGCAGGCCGACGGACGCACTGTTGACGTCGGAGGTCACAAAGTAACGCTACAACTCAAGGACGCCGTGGTGCGCCAGCGTTCGATGACCTTCGGTCAGAATGTGCTCGACACCCTCGCGGATCCGAACATCGTATATCTCCTCCTGATGGCGGGGCTGCTCGGCTTGTATTTCGAGTTCGCGCATCCCGGAGTTTATTTTCCGGGGGTGGCCGGTGCGATTTGCCTGCTTCTCGCGCTCGCCTCATTTCAGATTTTGCCGGTGACGCTTTCGGGGCTTTTGCTGATGCTGCTCGGCGTAGGGATGCTGATCTCGGAAGCGTTCGTCACCAGTTACGGTGTGATGGGAATCGGTGGCGTGATCGCCTTGCTGTTCGGATCGCTGCTGCTAATCGACACCTCGAAGACGGACCTCACGGTCCAGCACAGCATTGTTTACGGCGCGGCGGGCTCGCTTTCCGCCATCATCCTTTTGATCGGATACTTCGTCGCGCGGGAGCACGGACGGGTCGCTACAACCGGTCTGGAAGGACTCGTCGGCGAAATGGCTGAGGTGCGCGAAGTCGTCGCGCCTGATACTCCGGGCAAGGTTTTCGTGCACGGCGAAATCTGGCGCGCGCGCAGCGATGAGGTGCTTCCACCGGGGGCCCACGCGCGGATCACCTCGGTAAGCGGTCTGGAAGTGCGGGTTCGAAGAGTCTGAAACTATCGGGAGGGAAGCATCATGGCGGGAGCAGGAGCGGCGCTGGTTGTAGTAATTTTCTTCTTTGTGATTTTTGTGCTCGGTGGAATCCGGGTGCTCAATGAATATGAACGCGCGGTGGTGTTTCGGCTTGGACGTCTCACGCCATATCGAGGTCCCGGCGTCACCTTCATCATCCCCGTCCTCGAAAAGATGGCGCGCATCGACTTGCGCACCGTCACTCTCGACATTCCGCCGCAGGACGTCATAACCCGCGACAATGTGACGGTTAAGGTTAGCGCAGTCTTGTATTTCCGGGTGCTCGATCCATCGAAAGCGGTGACCGAGGTTGCCGACTATCTTTTCGCGACGATGCAGATTGCGCAGACCACGCTGCGCTCGGTCGGTGGGCAGACCGAGCTGGACGACCTGCTGAGCCAGCGCGACAAACTTAACGCGCAGATCCAGACCATCATCGATGCGCAGACTGAACCGTGGGGAATCAAGGTTACCCTGGTCGAGCTCAAGAACATCGACCTACCGCAGGAAATGCAGCGCGCGATTGCGGCGCAGGCCGAGGCCGAACGCGAGCGCCGCGCAAAGGTGATCGCGGCCGAAGGCGAGTTCCAGGCCGCGCAGAAACTCGCCGAAGCCGCCGAGATCATGAGTAAAAGCCCCATCACGTTACAGCTGCGCTATCTGCAGACGCTCGCGGAGATCGCGACCGATCATAATTCCACCACGGTGTTTCCGTTGCCCCTCGATCTGATAGAGCCATTTATCCAGATGCGCAAGAATCTCGAATCGAAGTGAAATACAAGCAATGGGCAAATTGATTCTGGTCCGACACGGCGAGAGTGTCGGCAATCGCGAGCGGATTTTCACCACCACCCCGCATGAGTTGGCGCTCACCGAGCTCGGCCATCAACAGGCCGAGCAGGCTGGGCATTTTATCGCGAAGACATTTCGCACCGAGGTGGTGGTGACGAGCCCGTACATCAGGGCGCGCGAGACGGCGCGAATCATCTCGGAAATTTTAAAGCTGCCTCTGGAGATCGAGCCTTATCTGCATGAGCGGGACGTCGGCTCGCTCAAGGGCCAGTCCTATGAATCAATTTACACCGCGCCCGGATTCGATCCGCAGCGGCCATGGCTATGGGAGCCGCCCGACGGCGAGAGCTACGAAGATGTGAAGCGGCGCGTCGGCCCGATTCTCGACCGTCTCGCGGCGGCGCATTCCGCCCGCGATGTTGTCGTCGTCAGCCACGGTGGTGTGATGATGGCGCTGTGGGCGCATGTCACTGGCGTGTGGGACAACGCGCACGTGCCGCCCAATTGCGGAATAGTTCTCATCGAACATCATTCGAAGGGTTACATGGCGCCGCAAGTGATCGGCGACCAGGCGGGCGACAAATTTACCGGCGGATGATCGGCGGTCTAACGCCCGCCGTTTGCGGAAAGCACTGTATCGAGAAACGCGATCGATCGTAGTTTCCGATCCAGCACCGATGCCACGAAGCGCGAGATCGCCAGCGCTCCATCAGCCGCGGCCGCTCTGGATTCGAGAGCGTCCGTGAAATGCGCCTCGCCGAGGTTGACCAATGCCGAAGCGCTGGCCGCGTCAACCTTTAAAGCGCCGTCGGGTATCATCGGGCGGCATCGCGCGCAGACCACGCCGCCGCGCGCGATGATAAAGTACGCCGATTCCGATATCCCGTCGGTGCATTGACGACATCGCGCAAAATCCAACCCATAGCCTGCCCAATGCAGCATCCGCAGCTCGTATGCTTGCCGCAGCGCGAGGGTCGGGCGACCGACGCTGACCGCCTCCAGCGCTTCGCTCAGCACTCGATACGCGCCGGTCGCCTCGGCCTCTTCGGAAGTAAAGGCGTCGGCGAGTTCCAACATATAGCTGCCGAGCGCGATTTTCGTGAGGTCGTCCTCGATCGTGAATGGCGTAAGGTCGGGCGACGCCTCGGCGCGGGTGACGAACACCAACTGACCATTGGGGCGACGGCGAAAATACAACATCACATGCGAGAATGGTTCGAGTTTGCGCTCGAAGCGTTTGCGCGAGGCTTTCGCGCCCTTGGCCATTCCGCTGAGCTTGCCGAAGTCGCGCGTCAGTAACGTGACGATGCGATCGGATTCCGAATAGTCGCGCGCGCGCAAAACGATGGCGGCGCTTGATTCTTCGATGGGCACGCTACATCCGCCGCAGCATGTTCTGCTGGAGGTCCTTCACTTGCGCGCGCATCGCGGTCGCGCTCTGCACCGACTTGCCACTGTCAGTCGCCTCGCGCAGTAGGTTGTCGAACTTGACCAGGATGTTCGCGATCTTGGTGTGCGCCTCGATGAGCGCGCGATTCCTCAGTTCCTCGCTCTCCCATTGGCGATCGAGGGCGTACTCCTTCAATTCCTGGCTCTGGATAAGGAGTTCGCGCGCTTCCTCCTCGTAGCCCTTGACCAGCCGTCGAATCGCCTCGCGAACCTTCGGCTGCTCCTCGGGATCTTTCCACAACACATGCTCGAGGAAAATCAGATCGTCTTCGGTGACCGCATTTCTTCCGAGCACGATCGCATGGGCCCGCAGCACGTCGAGCGAGTTCTTCCAGCGCCGATCCGATACTACAATTTGTTGGGTTGCGAGTTCGCGGCGAAGCTCCGCGATGGATCTGATGATGCCGGAGGGCACAGAGACATTCGCGGTATCTGCGCGCGCCGCGTCGAGTTCGGCGAATGTCATTACGGTGCGCGCCTCGGGTTTGGAGCCTTCCAGCATCTTGAGGAAGCGAAATTCCTCGCTGATGTAGTCCACCATGAAGCGCAACATGAAGCGGTCGTACAGAGCGGTCAGCTCGTCCTCATCAGGCAGCTCGTTGCTCGCGCCGAACATCGTGACGAGCGGCACCTGCACGCGCTCGCGACCGTTGTGAAAAACGCGCTCATTGATGACCGTCAGCAGCGCGTTGAGGATCGAGGAGTTCGCCTTGAAGATTTCGTCGAGGAAGGCGATATGCGCCTCGGGCAGTTTGTGTAGCGTGACGCGACGATAGTCGTCCTCTTCGAGGCCTTTGAGGCTGACCGCGCCGAAGATTTCCTCCGGCGTGCTGAACTTGGTCAGCAGCCATTGAAAGTAATTCGCGCCCTCAATGCGGCGGCACAGTTCGTCAGCCAGCATCGACTTCGCGGTCCCCGGTGGCCCGATCACGAGTACATGGTTCGATGACAGCAGCGCAGTCAGCGCGCCATCGATCAGATCGGAGCGTTCCAGGAAGCCGCGATTCAGTTCGTCGCGGATACGTGCGATTTTCGCGAGATGTTCAGCCATCGGATGTGCACTCAACCTATCAAATCGCGGGCGCGACCTTAACCGCATCACTTAAAGCCTTGCCCACGGGGACAGTCGGGCGCTACATAATCAGGCAGGATCGTTTTCCGCGACCCTTGCTAAGGAGGCGGCGATGGAAAAAGCGCTGGCTGGCGTAAAAGTTCTCGACCTCACCCAATTCGAAGCGGGTACCTCGTGCACCGAAATGCTCGCCTGGCTGGGCGCCGACGTGATCAAGGTCGAGGCGCCGAAGATGGGTGAGCAGGGCCGCTGGATTCTGACCGAGAAGCCGGGGGTCGATTCGTACTACTTCATGCTGCTGAACGCGAACAAACGGTCCATCACGCTGAACCTCAAGAGCGAGAAGGGAAAAAAAATCTTCCTCGACCTGGTGAAGAAGGTCGATATCGTCTCCGAGAATTTTTCCCTCGGCACGCTCGAAGGCCTCGGCCTCGGCTACGAGGTACTCAAGCAGACCAATCCTCGAGTCATTTATCTGACCGTCAAGGGATTCGGCACCTTCGGTCCCTACAGCAAATACAAGAGCTTCGATATGATCGCGCAGGCCTCGGGCGGTGCGATGTCACTGACCGGCTTTCCCGGCTCGCCGCCGCTCAAGCCGGGACCGACCATCGGCGATACCGGCACCGGGATGCATGCCGCGGTGGGCGTGCTCGCGGCCTACATCCAGCGCGAGCGCACCGGCATCGGCCAAAAGGTTGAAGTCGCGATGCAGGAGGCGATCTTCAATTTTGTGCGGGTTCCGATGATGGGCACCTACATCACGCACAAGCCGTCACCGCGCGTCGGCAACCGTGCCGGCGCGGGTCCGGGTGATCTTTTCAAATGCGCGCCCGGCGGCGACAACGACTACTGCTATATCCTGTGCACCAACGCTGAGATGTGGCAGGGGTTGTGCGGCGCGATGGGCCAGCCGAATCTTGCCACCGACGAGCGGTTTCAGGAGCCTCGCGCGCGCGCAAAAAATATCGAAGCTCTGACTGAGATCGTCACCGCATGGACCACCCAGCATACCAAGATGGAGGTGTTCAAGATTCTGGGTGAGGCAGGCGTGCCATGCGGACCGGTACTCGATAGCGTCGAACTGCTGAACGACCCCCATATGAAGGAACGCGGGATGGTCGTGACCGTCCAGCATCCTGTACGCGGCGAATTCACCATGCCCGGGTGTCCGGTGCGGCTGGAACTTTCGCCGGTGGAAGTGAAATCGGCGCCGCTGCACGGTGAGCACAACGCCGAGGTCTACAAGGACTTTCTCGGACTGGGCGCGACGGAACTCGAATCGCTCAAGGCCGAAGGCATCGTCTAAGACCGCTATCGAGCTGTTCAACGCCATCGAGATGGTGAAGCGGAGCGGGAACGACATCGTTTCCCGCTTCGCGCGCACCCATCGCGGAGTCGCATACGCCGACTTGCGCTTCGAGGTGATGTTCCATCGCTCGGGCGCGGCGACCAACGGAGAGCCCCGCGACAGCAACGAGACTGAGACCGCCGGCTTTTGCGTCACCGTTCACGTCAGCGAGGCAAATGCGACCGGCCATGGCCAGGCCGGCGCGGAGATCGGCCGGCTCGCGCTCAACGAGAAGAAAATTGTTGCGGAGATAAGGCGCGGCCTCGAGGATGCCTACCATCGGGCGCGAATCAGTGCGCGCGAGAAAGCCGCTTTTCTGAAGCGATTTGGTGCTGGCGCCGGTTCGCTCATCGTAGGAGCCTTCGAACCTCGCGCTCCGATTCGCGATGAGATCGCCGCAGTCTACAAGCAGGATCCACGCTCGCTCGATCCCGCGGAGCTCAAGCGGGTCACGCTGGAGGCCGCGCGTGAAGTGAAAGGCCTCGGGCACGACATCGCCTTCAGCGCGGTGGCCGCGACCAGCGAGCTTCGGCATGAGCTGTTCACCAGTTCCGAGGGTTCGCTGATCTCACAGGCGTTCGCTTTTTCGCAGGGCGATGTTTACGTCGTTGCGCAATCGGGCGACGGGCATCAGGAGAGTTACGACACCATCGGGCAGCAGCGCGGCTTTGAATCCATCGCCGAGGGATGGCGCGAGGAGTTGCTGGCGAATCCCAGTCTCTCGGAGTTTGCGGTCGGCCTCGCCAAGGAGGCGCAGGAACTGGCGGCCGCGCCGGTCCTGAAGCCACCGGAGCGCGAGGTCACCGTCGTCACCGATCCACATTTCAATGCGCTGGTCGCGCACGAAATCGTTGGCCATCCATGCGAGGCCGATCGCGCGCTGAAAATGGAAGCCGCTTATGCGGGCCGGAGCTGGCTGCTGCGGACGGTCGATGACAACGAAATCGGAAAAGTGATCGGCTCGCCGCTGCTGTCCGCCGTTTCGGACCCGACTCTGTATGGGTACGGCCACTATCGTTACGATCACGAGGGCACGCCGGGAAAACGCGTCGCACATATCGATCACGGCACCTTCCGCGGCTTCATCAATTCGCGCGGGACCGCGGCGGCGCTCGGTGTTGAGGCTAACGGTTCGGCGCGTTCCGCCGAGGTCTACCAGGTGCCGCTGATTCGGATGTCGAACACCTTTTTCCTGCCCGGCGAAACGCCGCCTGAGAAAATAATTGGCGACGTCGAGCACGGATACTATGTCTGCGGGAATGCGATCCCTTCGATCGCGGAATCGCGCGAGAATTTCCGCATCTCGGCGCGCCGCATTTACGAAATCGATCACGGGCGCATCGGAAAACTCTATCGCTCGGGTAGCGTGATGGCGGATTCGAAAAGCTTCTTCATCAACGTCGATGCGGTCGGTAACGACCTTGCGCTTATCGCGATCCCCAACTGTGGCAAAGGCCAACCGATGCAGGTCAAGCGGATGTCCAACGGCGGGCCGACGCTGCGTTCGCGCGCGTACTTGGGCGGCGCGGGATAACAAATGATTAAGGCTTCGGAGCTGAAGAGTTTCGCGCGCGAGGCCGCCGCAATTGTCGCGCGCGACAAGAATGTTGCTGCGTTCGAGATCTATTGCGCGAGTGGTGACAATCGCATCGCGCGGCTTAACTACACTTCCGATATCCCGTGTCGCGGCGTCGAGGAGCTCAAGTCGCATTCCGCCGACGGGTTTCAGATCCGCATCGTCATGAAGCGCGATGAGCATGAAGTTGGCACCGCGTACGACGCGGGTGACTTCGGCGCCGATGCGATCCGGGCGGTGCTCGCGCGCGCGCTTCAGACCACGATTGTCGATCCGCACTTCTCCGGTTTTCCGGCGGAGCCGCGAAAGCTCGCCGCGAACAAGCTGGAGAGGAGCGACCTTGCACGCGCCTCCGATGCATGCCTTGTCGATGCTGCGTGGTCGATACTGAGCGGAGCGATTGGCGCGTTCGCGCGAAGCGAGGTCGCGACCCGGCCACATCCTGCACTGGTGCTCGGTGGCGATGTGAGCGTGTTTCGCGATCGTATCGCACTAACCAATTCAAACTTCGCCGATATTCGCACCGATGAGAGTGCGCACTTCAGCTCGTCGGTGACCGCACTGATCGAATCCCTCGATGCGAAGGGGACCGCATCGGCGGTCGGTCGTTCGGTAGCGGACATGAAGCGGGTTGCGGCACGGCTTGGGCGCGAGGCCGCTGGGCGCGCGCTCGGGATGCACCACGGGATTCGACCGGAGGCGAAAGCCTATCGCGTAGTGCTCGGGCCACAGCCGGTCGCAGAGATCATCAATTACATGATCCTAGGCTCGCTTACGACCGGATCATTTCACGCCGCTAGTTCCGCTTATCACGGCAAATTCGGTGCCGAGGTGATGGATAAGCGGCTCAGCCTTCTCGATGATCCGGTCATGCGTGCGGGCGCGGTGATTCGCGCGCTTACGTGCGAGGGCCTTCCTGCCAAGCGAATCGATCTCATTCGCGACGGCAAGCTTGTGGGGCTGATGTCGAATTTCTACGACAGCCATCGTCTCGCTACTGATGAGGAACGTGTCGAGAAGCTCGGCATACCGGCTGAGAAGGTGCCCAACTTTCCCGCGCGGAACGGCTATCGATTGGGCGAAGGCGGCGGCCGCCGCTTCGATCAGAGTCCGGGATCGTCGGGAACCAATATCGTAATGAAAGCGCGCGACGGTCTCGACGATGACGCGGTGATTCGCAAAGTTCGCGACGGTCTATACATCGGCCGGGTTTGGTACACCTATCCGATCAACGGTCAGCGCGCCGGCGATTTCACCTGCACAGTTAGTGGCGATTCTTATGTGATTCGCAACGGGCGCCTCGCCGAGCCGATAGCGCCGAATGCGCTGCGGATCAATTCGAATATCGCAAATGTGTTTCGAGGAATGATTGCCGCGGGAAAGCGATCGCATTCCGCGATCGTATGGGGGTCATCGGAGTCGTTTCACGTGCCCGCGGTCGCATGCGCGGGCATCGCGGTCGCGTCGGTGGGCAAGGTCGGCGAATGAGAGCCTACATGTTGCGGGTCGGGCTCTCTGGGGTGAGACACGAAGTGGGCGCGCAGCGCCGCGGCGCAGCCGCTCCCGAGGCGGCGCGCAGCCGCTGAGGCGGAGCGTGAGCGGAGTCGAGGAGAAAATATAAGGTCAGGAAATCTTTTTGCCGTCCTTGTAGGTCTCTTCCCAGTTTTTGACGCCGTCCGGAGCCCATCGCTTCCACACCCCGTCCTGCTGCCCGTCTTTATACTTTCCCATGGCGTCGATCTGTCCGTCCTCATACCACGAGATGTGATCGCCGGTCTGGACGCCGTCCTGGTAGTGATCGATGGATTTCTTGGCGCCGCTCTCGTAGTACATCCGCCATTCTCCATCCTGCTTGCCGTCCTTGTAATTGCCCTCCATCATCTTGAGGCCGCTCGGACGATAGATGACCATCGGCCCCTCTTTGACCTGCTCACCATTGACGGTTTTCCAACACGCCTGTTCTTCGCCGTCGGGTGGAAGATCGCCGACCAATTTCGATCCGGAGGGGCATACGAGATTGACCGGCTTGGGAGTTTCGTCGCTGCTCTTGCATCCTGAGGTAACGGAGACGAGCGCAATAACGATGGCGCCGAGAATGATGGTGGCGGAGTCGCTTTTCATTCACTTACGAATCTACCCCACCTCAACAAAAAAGGGGACGCGCTCGATGCGCGTCCCCTTCGCGTTCTGAATGCTCGGTTATTAGGTCGCGGAACCGGTCGAGCCGAGCAGGTTGCCGCCCAGGGTCGCGTTTCCAACCCGCACGTCGCCGACGACGTTGATTAACGCGGTCTTCCCGGATTTGAAGGCGCGCTCCAGCGCCGGCGTAATTTGTTCATTGGTCTCGACATGCTCCGTATGACATCCCATCTCGGCAAAAATCTTGTCATAGCGGATGTTCGGCAACATGTTGAATGGATCGGTCTTGCCCTTAAGCCCCGGCATCTGATCGAAGTTGGGACCCCATGAGCTGTTGTTCCAGAGCACCGTAATAACCGGCAGCTTGTAGCGAGCCGCAGTCTCCATATCCCATCCGCCGATGCCGAGTCCGCCGTCGCCGCTAATCACGACGACTTGCTGTCCCGGCCGCGCGAGCTGGGCGCCGATACCCATGCCAACGCCGTGACCGACTGGCGCGAGCGGACCTGCGTCCACCACCTGGCCCATGAAGCGGCAGGTGAACGCGCGGCTCATCCATCCGGAAAGCGTGAAGCTGTCGATGATGGTGGTCGCATTCTTATCGAGCACCTTGATGAGATCGTCGCACAGGCGCGCCGGATGAATCGGCGAGCTGTTGAGGGTCTTCTTGTTCTCCTCGGCGATCTGCGCATCGAAGCGGGCCCGTGTGGACTGGATTTCCTTGTACCAGTCGGAGCTGCGATTCTTGCTGAAATCGAGCTTGTGCTCCTTAATGCGGTTGATCATCTGGCGCAGTACGCTCTTCGGATCGCCGACGATCGGCACGTCCGCGTCGACCTGCCATCCGATGCGCGTGGGCACCTGGTCGATCTGGATGTATTTCGCCTTATCGGTCCAGGTCGGCGGCTGGCCGAATTTTTCACCGCTCCAGAAGCGAAAGCCGATCGCCATTACAACGTCGGCGCGGCCGGTGAAGGGTTTCTTCCACGAACCACGGATGGCGAGGGGATGCTCCTCTGATACCGCACCCTGGCCTGCGCGCCGGGTATAAACCGGAATACCGGTCAGTTCGACGAACTCGTTGATTTCGGGCCCAGCCTGAGACCAGAAAAGCCCATCGCCGCCGGCGATGATCGGACGCTGCGCGGCATGGAGGATCTCGAGTGCCTTGTCGACATGGGACGGCTCGCCCTGGCTGCGGACGTCTTCGATCGTGAAACGGCGGGCACCTTTGCGCTGCTTCGAGTCCTCCTCGCCGTGATAGAGGATGTTCTGCGGAATCTCGAACAGCGCGACGCCCTGCGGCGGAGAGATCGCCTCGCGGAAGGCAGACCGGAGGTCAAACTGGATCGAGGTCCAATCGGTGACGCGCTTGGTGAACTTCGCGAAGCTGTCTACCACCTCGGAGCCGTAGGCCTCCTGGAACGAGCCGACATGATCCTCGGTGTTCGGATGCTGGCCGGAGATACACACGATCGAGCTGCCGGTAAGGGCGCCGGTGCAGAGTCCGGTAACGGCGTTGGTCAAGCCGCATCCCGCGGTCACCATGCAAACGCCGGTTTCGCCGGAAACGCGGGCATAGGCGTCGGCGGCGTAGGCGGTCGCCTGCTCATGGCGCATATGGATCAGCTTGATATCGTGGCTACGCAACTCAGCCAGAATGGGGAACAGGTGGCCGCCATTGATTGCGAAGCAATACTTGACCTTGTTCTCCTTCATCACGCGCGCGATTAACTCGCCGCCATTTGCCTTCGCCATGTAAAACCCTCCGTGGAGATTTCTGCGTGAAGAGCACCGCCGCCTGGAAGCCCGCTGGCGCCTTCGTTTCCGAATCCTTACACATTTGTTGCGCCATCGAAAAGCGCATCCGCACTGGAGGAGGAATTTGAGCCGGTGAAAATCGACCCTTAAGCTGTTCAAGAATCCGGTTTCATATGCGACACTGTTGCGCCTTGACGGGCCTCGGTTACTGGCCCTGGTCAGAAAAATTGCATCAGCGTTCAGCGGAGCCTGTGGGGGCGCCACTCGGCGCGGTTTATCAGAACGTGATCATGATGACGCGGTATTCGCTCCTTACCTTTATAAGCTTCATCCTGCTGGGATTTTCGCCCGCTTGGGTGTCGACTTGTACTGCCGACACGACCGCTGCAAATGACTCTGCTTTCGTGACCGAAGCAGACCCTGCGGCGAGCCCGATTGAGAAGATCGCCGACCCGGGCAGTGTCGCGCCGGTTCCTAGCAACGCCAGTGGCGGGGCGGTGCCTAAAACCGAGGCGTCTCCGTCGGGGGCCGGTACTCCGGCCGCAGCCGCGTCGCCTGCCGCTTCAAGCGGTGCTCCGTTCCAGGGCTCACGAATCGGGGCCATTTTTCAACCCGATCAATGGCAATGGCCGCACAAGTTCTCGATTTCGAATCCCGACACCTGGCCGTTCATTCCGGTACCGGAAATCGCGACCGATCCGAATGGTGGCACTACCGGTGGAATCCTCGCCGCGGTGCTCTATACCGACTCCAACAACCAGATTACCGATATCTTCGCGCCCGACATCGAAAGCAATACGACCCTTGGCCCTGGCGGGACTTTCCGCTTTCTCTCCTATCCCTCCGAAGACACGAACTGGTACCTGACCGCGGGCGGGCAGGAACGAATCCAGCGCCGAGTGGATTTCGACTATCAGACCGGACGCACGCACAAGCAATGGTGGTCTTTCGAGGCGCGCTTCTATTGGGAGAAAGATCCGACGGAAAGGTTCTATGGTGTTGGAAACGATACCCGCCTCGGAAACGAAACGAACTATACGACCAATCAGATTTATGGCCTTGGAGTTTTCGGCCTCAACTTTACCGAAGATCTCCAGCTCGCGCTGAATGTGCGTCCGCGCCGAGTCCGAATCGACAAGGGCGGCTTCGACAATCTACCGACCATTTTCCAGATATTTCCGCATCAGAAGGGTATCAACGGCGGCAGCGAGGTTCCGGGACAGTTGGTACTCGCCTACGACACTCGCGACTCGCTCGAGATTCCGCGCAAGGGCGGTCTCGCGCAGCTCTATTTCGGTATCGCGGATCGGGCCTTTCTGAGCTCGGTTTCTTATACGCGCTTCGGCGGCGAGCTGCGCCGGTACTATGCAATCAATGATAAGGTCACACTCGCGGGGCATGTCTTCGTCGAATACAACCCCTCCGGCGGTGAAACTCCGTTCTGGTCGATGGCTCGCCTTGGCGGGCAGGAAAGTCTACTGACTGATCAAGAGACGCTTCGCGGGTATGGCGCAGGCCGCTATGTCGATAACTGTCTGGCGGTTGCCAACGCCGAGGTCAGAACCAGGGTATGGGATCACGACATCTTCGGGACCCATGGAATTTTGGAAATCGCACCGTTTCTCGATTTCGGTCGCGTCGCGCATACCATCGGTTTCAACCCGCTGTCCGATTTGCACTCGGTAGGAGGGATCGGATTTCGCGGGATTGCGCAGCCGTTTGTGGTCGGCTTCGTCGATGTCGGCTTCGGCGGCGAAGGCGCGGCGGTATTCTCCGGCATCAACTACCCCTTCTGATTCCCCTTCCTTCAAGGGAAGGGGTTAGGGTTAGGTCACACTCGCTCGAAGACCTCGCGCGCGATCTCTCCGATGCAATCTCCGAATCCGTCCATCGGTGGATTGAGGAAAATCTGCGATAGCCCGGCCTTCTCCAATCCGCGAATCTGCTCGACGACTTTTTCGCGCGGTCCCACGATGGTGCAGCATTCGATCGACTCCGGCGTGACGAACTTCCACTCCGCCGGTTCCACATAGCAGCAATGCCCGCGATGGAGTTCGAGATAACGCTCGTCGCGCGGGGTCTTCATCTTCGAGACGTAATCCATGTAGGCCTGGAAGACCGGACGCACCGGCGCGGGCAGCGATTCGGCGCGCGCATAACCGGCCGCGAAGGCATGCAGATTCGCCATCACCCACGGTCCGCACATGGTCTTCACGCGCGGCGAATCGAGATCCTCGCCCGGTTGCAATACACATACGTGCGTCAGGGTGACGATGGGAAATTTATCCGGCAGCCGGCGTTTCCCCTGCAGGGCGCCAGCTTGCAAGTGCTTCTTCACGGCCTCAACGCGTTCAGGATTGATGACACCGGTGGTGACGCATCCATCGCCGAACTCACCGGCCAGCGCGATGGTCTTCGGCCCATTCGCAGCGACATAAAAAGGAATCGGACCATCCAGGCTGATGAAGCGGCGATCGCGATGAATGTAGCGAATCTTTTTGCTCATCCCTTCGGTGTTGTAAGTCGCCTCACCATCGCGGAGAAGGTCGTGGATGACGCGGACCTCCTCGCGAAAGACCGCATGTTTCACCGGCGGAAGTCCCATCACGCGCCGTCCAGTGTGGCCAGTGCCGAAACCCAGGATCACGCGCCCCGGAGCGATCTCATTGATGGTGCCGATCGCCTCGACGGTGACGGGAGGAATTCGATTGGTCGCGATCGCGACGCCGGTCGCGAGTTTGATATTGCTCGTATTCACGGCGGCCAGCGCCATGCAGGCCCACACATCGCCCCAAATCATATGCGAATCGGGAATCCATGCGTGCGAATAGCCGAAATCTTCGGCCAGCTTGGGATCGGTGATGGCGCGCTGCGGTTTGGTGAATATCAGGGTTCCGTATTCCATGGGTCAGCCTCCAAAGCATCGCGAATATAACCCGAATGACGCTCGCCAGCGCAAATCCCGGTGCATAACAAATCGGAGTCGATGCGCTAGAATCCTGCGGCGAGGCCGAATATGGAAGCTGCACCGAAAATCGCCGACGCGCCGCGCGGCTCCGATCATCTCGCGCTCGATTGCCGCGGGATGAACTTCTATCGCATCGATCGCGGACTTCAGGACCTGCTGGGGCTCTACATGGATCCCGAAGCTGCGCGCGCATATGGAGCCGCATTACGATCGGCTCGGTGAACTCGCAGGCGGAAAACTCGACGAATTGGCGGAAGTTGCCGACAAGCATCCGCCGGTGCTGCATCCGCGCGATCGCTTCGGTCGCGACGAGGATTGGATCGAGTATCATCCCGCGTATCGCGAGATGGAAAAGATCGCCTTCGGCGAGCTCGGCCTTCATGCGATGAGTCATCGCGGCGGTGTCCTCGGATGGCCCGAGGCGCTCCCGCCCATCGCCAAGTATGCTTTCACGTATCTGTTCGTACAGGCGGAATTCGGCCTGATGTGCCCCATCAGCGTGAGCGACACTTCGATTTTCGTCATTAAGCGCTACGGTAGCGAGGAACTGAAAAGTCGGCTCCTGCCACGAATGCTGTCGCAAGACCTCGACACCATGTGGAAGGGCACTCAGTTCATGACCGAGAAGGCCGGCGGTTCCGATGTCGGTGCGCTGGAAACCATTGGGCGCAACGAGAATGGAACCTGGCGCCTCTATGGCGATAAATGGTTCTGCTCGCATGCCGATGCCGACGTCGCGCTGTTGCTCGCGCGTCCCGAAGGCGCGTCGGCGGGCACTCGCGGCCTGGCGCTATTCGCGCTGCCGCGGCGGCTCGAAAATGGCGCGCGCAACAGTTACCGAATCGTGCGCCTGAAGGATAAGCTCGGCACCAAATCGATGGCGAGCGGCGAGATCGCATTGGAAGGCGCGATCGCGTACCTGGTTGGCGACGCGCGCAACGGCTTCAAGCAGATGATGGAGCAGGTGAATCTATCGCGCCTTTCGCATGGGGTCCGCGCCGCCGCGATGATGCGTCGATGCCTCAACGAATCGCTCCAGGTTGCGCGCACTCGGAAGGCATTCGGCAAACGCCTCATCGAGATGGCGCTGGTGAAGAAGCAGCTAATGAAGATCATGCTGCCGGCCGAGCAGGCGCTCTCGATGTACGCCTACACCGCCGACGTGATGGGCCGCGCGAATCAGGGCGAGGAGGGCGCCAACCAGATCCTGCGAATCCTGACGCCGCTGTATAAATTCCGCGCCTGCCGCGACAACATCCGCGTCGCGACCGGTGCGATGGAGATGCGGGGCGGCATGGGTTACATCGAGGATTTCGTCAACGCGCGCCTGGTCCGCGATGCGCACGTCGGGGTGCTCTGGGAAGGCACCAGCAACATCGCTGCGCTCGACGCGATCTCGCGTGCGGTCGGCAAGACGCATTCGCATGAAGCGCTTGCGGGATCGCTGAAGTCGCTGTTGCGTGGGTCGTCGGAGGTGCCGGAAGGCTATCGCATGCGACTCGATGCGACCATCGACAAAGCGACGGCTTTTGCTAGTGAGGTCGCCTCGCGCGCCGAAAATGAGGATTGGGCGCGCCTCGCGGCCGGTGCGCTCTACAACATGACGAGCGCAGTGCTGATGGCATGGGAGGCCTCGCAATCAGGCAACGGCGCGCGGCTGTTGCTGTCGCGGATGATCCTCGAACATCGCCTCAGCGCGGAGGATCCGATGGCGATGCGCGACAATCGGTGGGAATCGAAAGCGGCGGACCTGCTCTTTACCGGTCAGGACGTTTCAATGGCGGAGGCTAACCCGTTGGTTGGCTAGCGCGGGGCGCCAGATCTTTCGGCCGCGTTTGTCTGCGTTGCTCGCGTTTCTTGCGGTCGCGTATTCGAGTGCGAGTTGGTGTCTCGAATGCACGCCATCGTTTCCCTACAAGGACGGCTGGCTTGGCGGCGACGTTGCCTATTCCATCCCGCTGGACTTGCAAGATTCGATCTGGCTGTTCGGCGATACCTTTGAAGGTGGTCCAACTCAGATCACGCGGGCGGGTTCGCGCATGGTTGCAAACAGCATCGCCATTTCCACCTGCCGCGACGGCATCTTCGAGATCCATTACTACGCCGGAACTAAGAAATCCGGCGGGCCGCAGCCATTCTTCGATTCTGCCGCAAGCGCTTACCGTTACTGGCCGATGGATGGATTTGTATACGACCACATTCTCTACGTCGCTCTTTACCAAGTCGCGACCAAACCGGGGGGCGGGCCATTTGGTTTCGAATTGCGTGGCGTGACCCTCGCGCGGATCGCAAACCCTGGTGATGATCCCCGACGTTGGTCAGTTGCGTATGTCGACCTTGCTTCCGATGGTGTGGTCTTTCCCGGCGTCGCCGCCGTCGTCTCGCCGCCCTGGGTCTATCTCTTTGCCGTGCTTGCGGATGATGCTCAACCAAATCACCCGCTCATCCTGACCAGACTCGCGCTCGATCGTCTCGATGCTCCCGCATCAGAGATCGAGTACCTCGCGGCCGACGGAAGTTGGAAGCGCGGTCTTAACTGGCGTGACGCGCGAGTGGTTATTGATCACGCTCACACCGAGATGAGCATCCGGTACCATCCCGATATCCGGAAGTGGATCGCGGTCCAGCAACGGCCTGGAATCGGAACAGGCATCGGGGTACGCACTGCCGACTATCTCAAAGGGCCGTGGTCCTCCTTTCAGAGTCGGTTTTCGATGCCGGACGCGTCACAGACTGCTGACAACAAAACATTCTGCTACGCGGCCAAGGAGCACATCGAACCTGCTAACGACTCCGGTGACCTCGTTATCACCTACGTATGCGCTTCCTCAGACTTCGCGAAGCTGGTCGCCGATATGTCGCTCTATCGTCCCGAGGTCGTTCGAATCCCGCTCCTACGCTGACTCACGGCGCGGCACCGATGGCCGCGTAGATGCGATGCAGCACCGTCATCGGTTCGGGGAACTTCTCCGCGAGGATGGCGGCCAAATCAGCATCGAACTGCGCGATGCGTTCGGGCGACAGCGTGGAAGCGCCGATTGCTGCGCTGGCGCGAACCCGTCCTCGCCATGCCTCGTGCGAGTAGGGCGTTTCCTGATCGAAACTAAAGCTTTCGATTTGCGTGAATCCCGCCGCACTCAGATCGGCGATCCACGGGTAATATCGCCATGGACCACCGAGCTTCCACTCTGGGTTATATAAACGGAGGAGATTCTCGGTGACCTCGGAGACGTTGCCGGGAAGCACCACCCAATCGAAGTGGCATATGACGAGACGTCCCCCGGGCCTTAGAATGCGCCGTGCTTCCTTCGCGGCGTCGTCGCGCTTGAACCAATGCCAGCATTGCCCAGCGGTGACCACGTCAAGACTGTGGTCGGAGAATCCGGTCGCCTCTGACATGCGCTCAACGTATCGCACTGCGACACCGGCATCGGCATCGAGCAACTTGGCCTGTTCCATCAGCGCCGTGGATTTGTCGAGGCCGGTAACCTCGAGACCGCTTCGCGCCAGCCCTCGCGCCACGGTTCCGGTGCCGGTCCCGAGGTCGAGCGCCTTCATTCCCGCGCGAACGATGCCCATCGTGGCGAGACGTTCGAAGAAAGCATCGGGAAAGCCCGCCCGATGCTTCGCGTAGTCGCCTGCGGTCTTGCCGAAATCGATCTTGGTGCCGAATTCCCGGACCGATTCGAGCTTGCCCGAAAATGCCGTAGCGGTGGGTTTTGATTCCATGACTTGACTGTATAAAGCTTTATGGATGTTGATTCAAGAGTGACTTGTGAATTTCTCATTAATGGACCTATCGCTTGACGGGATCGGTTCCGAATGGCCTGATTGCCATGTGGGGACGCAGGAAGCGGATCATAGTCGGATGTTGACCGCGGCGGAGGCCGCCCATCATCTGGGAGTAAAACTCGGAACACTCTACGCATACGTGAGCCGAGGCTGGATTAAGAGCTATCGGCGCCGGGTCGGGCGCCAGGCGCTCTATCGGCGCGCCGATATCGAGGCGTTGCGCGGACTGGTCGCGCCCGAGCGCGGGCGGCGCGCGCGCAGCTTGCCCGATGCATCATCGTGGGTGACGGTCGCCCAACCGGTACGCGGCGCGGCCGAAGGACCGGCACCTGGGGTCATCGTTACCGAATCCGCGGTCAGCTCGATCGTCGATGGCCGCCTTGCCTATCGCGGTTATCCGATTGAAGAGGTTATCGAGCACGCGACGTTCGAAGAGGTCTGCCTGTTGCTGTGGAATGGCGAACGGCCGAGCACCGAGGCCGCCGCCGAGCTTCGCGACGAAATCGCTTCGGCAAAGATGCCGGCTCCGGTGGCCACCGCAATTGCCGCGATGGGGGAAGATGCTCCGCCGCTGTTGCGTCTCTCAGCTATGATGCCGAGCCTTGCGGCGTGGGAACGCCGCGGCGAGAAACTCGACCGACCGGCGCGAGCGAAACTCATCATCTCAATGCTCCCGCTCCCGCTCACACGAAAAGGCCGCGCGCAAGCCGACGGCGAAGGTGGGATGGCCGAGCGCCTACTCCGAAACGTAGCGGGCGCTGGCGGCGCCGATTTCGAAATCGATGCGATGAATCGTGTCCTGGTCGCCTGTGCGGAACACGAGCTCAACGCCTCAACCTTCGCGGCTCGCGTGGTCGCCAGCACCGGGGCCGATCTTTATGCCTCGATACTTGCGGCGTTGTGTTCCCTTTCGGGTCCGATTCACGGCGGCGCATGCGATCGTATCGAAGAGATGTTCGCCGAACTCGACCGCGGCGTGCGCCTCGAGGAGTGCCTTGCGCTGTTTGGCCGTGAGCATCGCCTGCCACCCGGTTTTGGCCATGCGATTTATCCGGAAGGCGACCCCCGCGCGGTGCTGCTCAAGCAGACCGCGTTAACCATCGCGCGGCGCAAAGGCCGCAAGCTGTATGAGACCGCGCTCAAGGTCGAGCAGGCGGTCTTCAAACGCGAGCGGCTGCGTCCCAATTTGGATTTTTATCTCACCGTCTGCGCCCGGATGCTGGGATTTCCACTCGGATCGCCCGCGGCGATTTTCGCAATTGGGCGCGGCGCCGGATGGATCGCGCACGCCCTCGAGCAGTACGAGAACAATCGTCTGATTCGTCCTCGAATGCGCTATCGCGGTGTCCCACTCCGGCATTGGGAATAGCGCTCACTTCCTTCCAGGAAGCTTCGTCCGAGCGGAGTCAGATCGATGACCAGTTCACCGCCGGCACTCGGTCTTCGAATCACGAATCCGAGCTCGACCACGTCTTCCCAAATGGTGAACCGCGGGCACGACGTGCGCCAGGTTTCCATGACTTCGGAATAGGGCCGCGGCTTGACGGCGATCCATTCGAGGAAATCAAGGATCAAAGGCGCGAGCGTTGCGTTCACTGAAGTGTCCATCAGTCCAGAAAATATCCCCACTTGAGGAATGAGAACAGAGCTTCGTGCCTCGATGCGGCGTTAACGCTTTTTTTTCCAACGCGCTATTCTGCGGCTTTATGGAGGCCCGAAGAAGATGAAGGCGATCGCCAAAACGAAACCGGCATTCGGCGCTGAAATCGTCGAGGTCCCGGTCAAGAAGCCCGGCGCCGGCGAATTGCTGGTCAAGGTCGCCGCATGCGGAATCTGCGGTTCCGACCTCCACATCTATGAATGGGAGCTCGGTGCCGATCGGATGGTCGCGCGACTCCCAGCCGTTATCGGCCACGAACCCGCAGGCGAGGTCGTCGAGGTCGGCGCGGACGTGACCACCTTCAAGGCCGGCGATCATGTGGCACTCGATCCGTTCGGGCATTGCGGACGCTGCAGCACCTGCCGCTCGGGACGCTTCAATCTGTGCAGCTCTCCGACCCATCTCGGCGGCGCATTCGCAGAATACGTGATCGCGCCGGTCGGCAATTCGTATCTCGTGCCGCCCACGATGGATTTCGAAACCGCCGCGCTACTGGAACCGTTCGGCACCGGACTTCATGCGGTCGAGCAATCGAGCCTCAAGGCCGGCGACAGTTGCGTAGTCGAAGGTCCCGGGCCGATCGGACTCAGCGTCGCGATGTCGGCGCGCGCGCAGGGCGTATCATCGATCGTGATCACCGGACTCGAGGTTGATACCGAACGCCTCGCTCTCGCGCGGGAGATGGGATTTAAAACCGTGGTTGCCGACAAAGGCGACTGGATAGCACAGGTGCGTGCGCTGCTGCCGCCCGACGGGGCCGATGTGGTCTTCGACGCGTGCGGCATGATCGATTCGCCTCGCGAGCTGATGCGGCGAGGCGGGGAGCTGGTCCTGATTGGATGGCCGGCGCGCGATCTGACGTCCACCGAGCTGCGCGCGTTTTTTTTCCACGGCATAAAGACTATCAACTCAAGGGTGCGCACGCCGGAGACCTGGCGTCGCGCCATTGCGCTGGTAGCATCGGGAGCAGTCGAGCTACGTCCGATGGTGACGCATCGATACGATATCGCGCACGGGATCGAGGCTTTCGAGTTGCTGCGCGCGCGCAAGGGCACCAAGGCCCTCATCATTCCAAATCAAACCGCCTATTGAGAGGACACCAAGATGAAAGACGGATTCAAAATCGTCGACGTTGATGCGCATCTGATGGAACCCGATTGGGTGTTCGAGAAGTTCATCGATGAGAAATACAAGTCGCAGGCCCCGAAAATGGGCGTCGCCGCGGAATCAGGCCGGCGTACTTTTCTGGTAGAAGGCGAACCATTCACGCGCGAGAAGGGCAAGTATCCGATGGCCGCGCCCGCGTTCTTCAAGGCCGTGCGCAAAGCGATGGAGCGTTTCGAGCGCGCCAGCAAGCTAGGCTTCAGTCCCGACAGCCGTTTGCAGGACATGGACGAGCAGGGTGTCGACGTGCAGGTGGTATATCCTACTGCCGCAGGGCAGATGCTGGGGCGCGAGTTCCGGGACACCAAGCTGCTTGCCGCATGCTGCCGCGCTTACAACGACTGGGCGATCGATTATTGCTCGAAAGATACCAAACGCCTGCGCGCGTCAGCGATCTTACCGATGCAGGATGTAGAGGAAGCCATCAAAGAGGCGAATCGCGCGGCGAAAAACGGCGCGGTGAGTTTCTACATCAGGCCGAACCCGGTCGCAGGCCGCACGCTTTTCAGTGAGGCTTACCTGCCGCTGTTCGCGGAAATCGAAAAACTCGGCAAACCGATCTCGACCCATGAATCCGCATCGGCGTCGGTGCCGTCATTCGGCGATCGGATGGATACCCATGTCAGCGGCCACATCCTGTCGCATCCGTTCGAGGCGATGGCAGCGATGGCGGGTCTCATCTGGTACGGCATCTTCGAGAAATTCCCCAAGCTGCGCGTGGTCCATGTCGAGGCCGACGGCGGTTGGGTTCCTTACTGGTTGCAGCGGATGGAGCAGCATTGGAACTTCAGCGGCAACTCGGAGCATGAGTATCTCACGCGGCGTCCGACCGAATATTTCAAATCGAACATCTTCGTCGCGTTCCGAGGTGATGAGCCTACGATGAAGGCCGCTGTCGAGCTGGTCGGCGATAACAACTTCCTCTGGGACACCGACTATCCGCATCCCGATGGGACCTTCCCATGGGGCATCGAGTCGATGTTGAAGCAGCCGATCGCGGCGGACAGCAAGCGCAAGATCCTGTACGACAACGCGGTCCGCGCCTTCAATTTGAACTAGAGGTTGGCGATGACCGTATAGCCTAACTCGCCGCGCATCGGTATAACTCGCGCTGGTATGGCGGAGCGAGCGGAGGAAGAGAAACACGAACGGCGGATTGATGCGCAGGCTCGCGAAATCCTGCGAACCGAGCGACGCATCCTCACCGTTGCAGATTTCATGGCGCTGATGATGGTGGCCGCGACCGCCTTCACCGCGCTGGCGACTTGGCGCACCTACAAAGTTTCCGAGCTGATATTCGCAATCCAGGATCGCCCCTTCCTCGGGGTGCAGCGGGTGACTTTCGAGCGGACCGACACCGCGGAGCCGGCAATCGTGGTCGATTTCCGAAACTTCGGCCCGATTCCCGCCGATGGTGCGATCATCGCCGTCAGCGCGCTGCTCGGCGGCAAGCCGCTCCCGCCTCGAGACGGTGAAGGAACCGCCAGCGACCAGGGAACCGTGTCGCCCGGCGTTCCGCATTACTTCTATTTCTTTTTGCTTTCAGACCAATACAAAGAGGCTATCAGTGGGGCTGCACACCTGATGGTGCGAGTCAGAATGGAGTATAAAGGTCCCGCGCTCGACCGCCGCTTCTGCTACATGAAGAACCTGTTTTACGATTCTCACACCGGGACCTTTCGCCCGGCCGGCGGCAGCTCGGTCTGCACCAATACCGATGTCTTCTGAGCCAAGTTGCGGGACGAGATAAGATTTGGCACCTTTTCTCTAAGATGCGATGCGCGATCTGCAGGAAGCCCGTCGACATGACGCCCGCCAATCGTTTTCGGCCGTTCTGCTCCGAGCGATGCCAGATGATCGATCTTGGAACCTGGGCCAGCGAGAAATATCGCGTCGCAGGCAAGACCGTCGATGAGACCGAGCATCCTGACGACGACCTCAGCGCCGAGGCACTCAAGAATAAGAGGCACCTCAATTGAGCGGCGGAGCTTCGTCTTCCGCGCTGGTCCATCCCAGTTCCATCATTGGTAATGAAGTTCAGCTAGCGGGTGAGGTCGAGATTGGTCCGTTCTGTTTGCTTCAGGGCAAGATTCGCATCGGCGCCGGCACTCGTCTCATAAGCCACGTCGCGATTTTTGGCGATACCGAAATCGGCGAGGCCAACGTCCTTCATCCTAATGTAGTGATCGGTGATGAGCCGCAGGACATCGCTTACACCGGCGGCATCCGCAAGGTGCGCATCGGCCATCGCAATGTGTTTCGCGAAGGCACCACGATTCATCGGGGGAGTGAGCATGGCGAGGTGACGATCATCGGCGACGACAACTTCTTCATGCAGAATTCGCACGCTGCGCACGATTGCCGCATCGGCAATTCCGCCATTATCGCGGGTGGCGCACTGCTCGCTGGATGGGTTGAGGTAGGGGATCGCGCGCTGGTTTCGGGCAACTGCGTTGTGCATCAGTACACACGCATCGGGCGGCTCGCGATGATGCGCGGGCTCTCGCGCACCAGCCGCGACGTCCCGCCTTTTTGCATCATGGACGGAACCCATACGTTGCGTGGGATCAATACGATCGGACTGCGTCGGGTCGGCTTCAAGGCGGCGGAAATTCGGGCGATTCGGGAGGTCTTTCTGGCATTGTTCAGCAAGCGCCAGAACCTGAAGATGGCGCTCGAACGCATCGCATCCGAGAAGCTCATCCCCGAGGCGCAGGAAATGGTGGATTTCATCCGCGCGTCGAAACGCGGCGTTGCCTTTGGGCTTCGCGAGGGCAGAATCGAGGATTCTGAGGAATAGTTCGGATTTCTTGGCGTAGCGCGGAGGACAATTTCACCGCGATCTGCACCACGAGATCCTTCGCGCAGCGCTCAGGATGATTTCCCGGCGGTGCCGGGAAATCAGTTGTTATGGCCAAAATCTCCTGACACAATTGGGCCAAATCGGAAGTGTGCCGTGACTCGGTCGCGGCGGGAGATTCGAACCGGATATGCGAATTAGGTCCCGCTTTTTCGTCGGGGCAGGCTTGATAGCCGTGGCCGTCGGCTATCTCATTTACGCGGCGATTCAGAACACCTCCGAATATTATCTGACCGTCAACGAAGTCGCGGCCCGCCAGGCCAGTCTCGAAGGGCAGGGGCTGCGCGTCGCCGGCCGTGTCAGTCCGGGCACCATCAGTTGGGATCCGGTCACGCTGACCCTCAAATTCGGCATCTATCAGATTCCCGATGCTGACGAAGATGGCGCGGTGAAGAAGGTGGCGGTGGCCGCATCACCAGCCTTCAGCGTGATATGCGTCGGGCAACCGAAGCCCGACATGTTCGCTGCCAACAAAGATGTAATCGTGGAAGGCCGCCTGTCGGGTGCCGACAGCATCAGCGCAACACAGGTGATGACTAGCTGTCCTTCGAAATACAAACCCAAGCAGGTGAACTAGTAGCTCGATGCCGAATCTGGGACAACTCGCCCTCGCGATCGCGCTGATCCTCGCGCTGTACTCGATCGCGGCGAATATTTACGGCGCGCGGCGCAACGCCACCGACGTCATCGTCAGCGCGCGCCACGCCATCTGGGCGATGACGGCGATGGTTGCGATCGCGGCGATCTCACTGTGGGTCGGCCTGCTCACCAGCGACTTCTCACTCGAATATGTCGCGTCGTATTCCAGCACGACGCTGCCGACGATTTACAAAATCACCTCGTTATGGGGCGGGCAGCAGGGATCGCTGCTGCTGTGGACGCTGCTGCTTTCGACCTTCGCGTCGATCGTCGCGTTTCAAAATCGCCGTCGAAATCCCGAGATCGCGCCCTATGCGCTCGCGGTGATGGCGATCGTTGCGGTGTTTTTCCTCGGGATGCTCAACTTCGTGACGCGCCCGTTCGATCTGCTCGCGGTGCGTCCGGCTGAGGGCTCCGACTTAAATCCGCTGCTGCAGAATTACTGGATGGCGATACATCCGCCGTCTTTGTATACCGGCTATGTCAGCACCACGGTGCCGTTCGCATTCGCGGCGGCCGCGCTGATCACCGGCAAGCTCGACGAAACCTGGATTCGCACCACGAGGCGCTGGGCGATCTTCTCATGGTTCTTCCTCACCCTCGGCAACATGTTCGGCGCGCGATGGGCTTATGAAGTCCTGGGATGGGGCGGCTACTGGGCGTGGGATCCGGTCGAGAACGCGGCCTTCATGCCATGGCTGGTGATGACCGCGTATCTACATTCGGTAATGATCCAGGAACGCAAGGACATGCTGAAGGTGTGGAACCTCGCGCTGATCGGGCTGGCATTTTTCCTGACCCTGTTCGGTACCTTCATCACGCGCAGTGGCGTGATCTCCTCGGTGCATTCGTTCACGCAATCAGGGCTGGGGCCATACTTTTTGACGTTTCTTATTTTGGTGGCACTGGTTTACACCGGGGCCTTGCTCTATCGGGTGCCCGATCTGCGAAGTCCCGCGGAATTCGAATCGTACCTCTCGCGCGAGGCCGCATTCCTCTTCAACAACTTGCTGCTGGTTGGGATCGCATTTGCGGTTTTCTGGGGCACCATCTTTCCGGTGCTCTCGGAAGCGGTCCGCGGCGTGAAAATTACCGTCGGTCCGCCGTTCTTCAATCGCGTCAATGGACCACTCGCGCTGGGACTGATCTTCTTGATGGGTGTCGGGCCGCTCATCGCATGGCGGCGGATGACGCTGAAGAATCTCGCGAATCACTTCGCGGCGCCCGCGATCATCGGAATCATCACCGGCCTGATCATGTTCGGGGTCGAGATTACGCAATGGTACGTGCTGACCGCCGTGTCGCTGGTGGCATTCGCGGCGGGCACCATCGCGGTTGAGTTTCGCCGCGGCATCACCGCGCGACGCCATCTGGTGCATGAGACCACGCCGCGCGCGTTAGTGAATCTCGTTTCGAAAAATAACCGGCGCTATGGCGGGTACATCATTCATGTCGGCGTGATCATGGCATTCGTTGGGATTGTCGGGTCGTCATTTTTTCGCGTGGAAGTGAAGAAGAGCGTCAAGCCCGGAGAGAGCTTTGCGGTGGGGCCGTATCTGTTGCACTTCGAAACGCTGACGCCGCTGAGCACCGCGCATATGGAAAGCGCGACCGCCGAGGTCGAGGTGACGCGCATGGGTCGCCCCGTCACCGCGATGTTCCCGGCTAAGCTCTTCTTCAAAAAGACGCAGCAACCCGCGACGCACGTCGCGATCCGCTCGACGCCGCTTTACGACCTCTATGTCGTCCTCGCGGGAATCGACGAGCAGAGCGGGATGGTGACCTTCCAGGTTTTCCTCACCCCGTTGGTGTTCTGGCTATGGGCTGGCGGTCTGGTCATGGTTTTCGGCACCGTCATCGCAATGTGGCCCAACGTGCGCGAGCGTGCCGCGATCGCCGAGGCGCTCAGCCGTGGCAAAGAAGCGATCGCGGTCCAGCCCGCACCTGGGAGCGAGTGAAATTTCGATGAGCCTCTCGGCCGGCATTCGGGTGCTCGTGGCATTGTTCGGGCTCGCGTTGTTCTTTCCTGCGCCGGGATTCTCGTCGACGACCGTCGACGACGTCGCGCAAGGCCTCACGTGCCAATGCGGATGCGGCCTGACGGTGGCCAATTGCAACATGCCGACCTGCGGATTTTCCGTGCCGCTGCGGGCCGAAATTGCCTCGATGATCGATAAAGGAATGGATCGTCCGGCAATAATTTCCTTCTATCGCGCGAAGTACGGCGAAAAAATCCTCTCCGCGCCCACCACCGAAGGCTTCAATCTGCTGGCGTGGGTGATGCCGTTCTTCGCGCTGGTCGTAGGCGGCGGATTCATCGCGCTGATGCTCGGGAGATGGCGGCATGAAACGCCGTCGCTCCCGGCCGGTTCCGAAACGTTGGCAGAACGCATTCCGGGCATCGATCCGAAACTGCGCGAGAAGCTGGCCGCGGAAGTCAAGGGGCAGCTTTAGTGGCGTTCTACATTGCTGCCTTCCTGATAGTCTGGGGTGTCGCGCTGTTCGTCGCCGCGCCGCTTACGGGTGGCTTGCGCGCCCGCGCGAAACGCAGTCGCGAGGAACTGGAGGTCGACCATTGGGAGCATGAGCATGGCCTGGCGGTGCAGGGACTTCGCGAGTTGGAGTTCGATCGCGAGATGGGCAAGCTTTCCGACCCCGACTACGCGTCATTGAAGGCATCCCTCGAAGGGCGCGCGTTGCAAGCGATGGCCGCCCTCCAAAGATTCAAGGAGCAGGACCGCGCCGCCGATCTGGCCGTCGTCACGGTTCGGCCCAAGCTGCGCGAAGCCGCCGCGATAGCGGACGAAATCGCGGCGATGTCGAAGCCTCCGCCGGCGATTCCGATCGTTTCCGGTATCGGCAACTTGCCACCGCCGGTCACCTCGCCCCGCGCCGCCATCACCGAAATCGGAGGGGGACGTCGCATCAGGTTTTGTCCCCAATGCGGCATGCGGACGCCGATGGCGGGAAACTTTTGCGGCGAATGCGGCACGCCGCTGCGCGGTGAGCGGGTCGCCACGCGAGCCTCGTGATGGCCGGCGCGGTCGTCGAGACTCGCGGATTAGTCAAGACTTTCGGTGTCACGCCGGTCCTGCGCGATGTCACTTTTCAGATTCATCACGGCTGCGGTGTGCTCCTCGTCGGTGGCAACGGCTCGGGGAAATCTACCCTGCTGCGGATCCTCGCCGGATTGTCGCAGCCGACTTCCGGCGACGCGATGGTGTTCGGCGAGAATAGCCGCGGCCTCGGCCTCGCACGGCGGCGTATCGGAATGCTTACCCATCAGAGTTGGCTCTATCCCAACCTGACCGCGCGCGAGAACCTCGAGTTTTACGCCGAGTTGTATGGCGTGGCGGATCGCACAGCCCTGGCCGTGAAGTGGATCGACGCGGTGGGGCTCGGCGCGGCCGCGAATGAACGCGTGTGCGACTTCTCGCGCGGCATGGAGCAGCGGCTCTCGATTGCCCGCGCGATGATGATGACGCCCGATCTGTTGCTCCTCGATGAGCCATTTACCGCGCTCGACCCCGATGGCGTGGCGCTCGTCGGCGATCTGATTCGTGCGGCGCTCGCGCGAGGATGCGCGGCGCTGGTCACCGCGCATTCGCAGCTCGATTTCGGCGTCGAGATCGATCGCTATCAAATCGTGAACGGACGCGTGCTGCCGATTCGCGATGAGGCTCGCGCGCCGCATCGCAACCGGATGGGTGCGTGACCGATGGGTGCGTTTGCGGCGATATTGCGCAAGGACCTGCGGGTTGAAATTCGCAGCGGCCAGAGCACCATCGCATTGTTCGCCCTCTCGTTGTTGATCATGGTGGTGCTGGTGTTCGCGCTGAATCCGCAGCCCATCGATCGCGCGCGCGACGCGGCCGCAGCGCTGTGGGTCGCGCTGGTGTTTGCCGGGATGCTGGGTGCGACGCGCTCGATGATCGCCGAGAACGAAAATGGATGCATGCGCGCGCTGACGCTCAGTCCCATCGATCCTGCCGCACTGTTCGCCGCGAAGCTCGCCGCTGCCTTCGCCTTCATGGCAATCGTCGAGGTCGCCGCAGTCGTGCTCATCACACTTTTCTTCAACCTGGATTTCGGCGCCGATTTGGCCCGTCTAGCGCCATCATTGATGCTCGGTGCGCTCGGCTTCGCGGCGCTCGCGACGTTGCTGGCCGCGATTTCCAGCCGCACCCGCGCGGGCGATTTGCTGCTGCCCATTCTCGCGATTCCACTGTTCATTCCCGCGATCATCGCCGGGGTCAAAGCGAGCGAGGCCGCGCTTTCGGGCTTCCCGATGGCCGCCTCAACGCAATGGCTTGGGATCCTGATCGCCTTCGATGTTTTGTTCGTGACGCTGGGCGCGTTGCTCTTTGAGCACGTGATCCGTGAGGATTAGACCTAACCCCCGACCCCTTCCCTTTAGGGAAGGGGAGAAGATGGAATGATGAGAAATAAAATAAGCGGCGTATTGGGGCTGACGACGCTCGGCCTGATGCTCGTTTCGCTATTCATGGTCTTCGAATGGGTCCCGACCGAGGAAGACCAGGGCATCGTGCAGCGGATTTTTTATTTTCACGTCCCGTGCGCATGGGTTGCATTCGCGGCGTTCGGCATCGTCGCCATCGCCGGCGTGTTCTATCTATGGCTCAAGGATCAAATCTGGGATGACCTTGGCTATGCGGCGGCGGAAATCGGCATGGTCTTTTGCACCCTGGTGCTCATCACCGGATCGCTGTGGGCGAAGCCTATTTGGGGCACCTGGTGGACCTGGGATTCGCGCCTGACGACGACCTTCATCCTGTGGCTGCTCTATGGCGGATACCTTATGCTGCGCGCGATGGCCGACGACACCCCCGAGGTCGCGCGCTTCGGCGCCGTGATCGGAATTGTTGCGGCGCTCGATGTGCCAGTGGTGGTTCTCTCGGTGCGGCTGTGGCGCACGATTCATCCGGCGGTGCTGATCACGCGGACTGGCGAGCATGGCCTCGAGGATCCGCGGATGGTGATCACTCTGCTGACCGCGCTCGCCGCGTTCACGGTGCTTTTCGGATGGCTGCTGCTGCTGCGCTTTCAGCAATTGCGCATGCGCAGCAGACTCACCATCATCAGGCGCGACGTTGCTCTGATCGAGGCCGCGGCTGGGGACTATTGATGGAACATTTCGATTACCTGTTCGCCGCCTACAGCATCATCTTCGTGGTGATCTTCGCGTATGTGGTGTTCATCTGGCGGCGACAGGCGCGGTTGGAAATCGAGCTTCGCTCGATGGAAGCGCGGCTGAAGAACCTCAAGGCCGCGCCACCCGCATCGAGCGGGAAAAGCGCTACCGGAAATTGATGCGGCTTCAGTGGTTGCGCCGCGCCGCTTTCGTGCACATCTTCATTAAGCAGACTCCACCGCATGGAATTTAAAGACTATTACAAGGTCCTCGGCGTCGAGCGCAGCGCATCGGAGGCCGATATCAAGTCGGCCTATCGCAAGCTCGCACGCAAATATCATCCCGACGTAAATCCCAACGACAAGAAGGCGGAGGCGCAGTTCAAAGACATCAACGAGGCCTACCAGGTCCTCAGCGATGCCGAGAAACGGCGCAAGTACGACCAGCTCGGCGCCGACTGGGAGCATGGGCTGGATCAGGAAGAGATCCTGCGCCGCTATGCCGCGAGCCAGGGCCGACAGGGTGCCCATGGCGCGGGCTTCGATGCCGGTGACATGAGCGATTTCTTTTCGCAGTTCTTCGGCTTCGGCGATTCGCCCTTCAATGCGCGCCGCACCGGTCCCGGCAACTTCCAATCGTTCAGTTTCGGCGCGAAGCCCAGGCCGCAGAAAGCGCCAGACCTCAGTGCCGATGTGCGCGTCGCGCTCGAAGACGCGATGAAGGGCGCCAAGCGTCGCCTGGAGCTCACCGCCGAGGACGAATGCACCGTATGTGGCGGCACCGGGATGGTTGCCTCGGAAGAGAAGCAGGGCAAGGTGAAACTGATCCGTTCCGCGCAGGTCTGCCCAAATTGCGGCGGCAGCGGTGTTATTCCCGGGCATCGCACGTTGGAGATCTCGATTCCACCGGGGGTGGCCGAGGGCACTCGGATTCGCCTCAAAGGGCAGGGCGGCAAGGGACCGCGCCCGGACCTCAATGGCGACCTGTTTCTGACTGTGCGCCTCGAGCCGCATCCGGTGTTCGCGGTTTCGGGACGCGACCTGCGTGCCGCGCTGCCGGTTTGGGATTATGAGGCGTCGCTCGGTGCGCAGGTGACTGCGCCGTTGCTTGGCGGCGGTAAGGTGTCGCTCAAGATTCCCGCTGACAGCCAGACCGGGAAGACCCTGCGCCTCAAAGGTCGCGGCATTCCCGGACGAGGAGCCGAGGCGGCCGGCGATCTTTTGTATGAGCTCAAGGTGCTGGCGCCCACCGGGCTTACCTCAGAAGAGCGCGCGTTGATGGAACAGCTCGCCGAGAAACGGCAGGCGCGCGGCGTGCCGGATCCTCGTGCCGAGTTAACGCGGACCTGATGCAAATGGCTTCGCGGGGCAAGGTTTTCAAGAGCAGCCGGGTGACACGCTCACGACCGCGCGCGCAAACTCCTTACCTGAGTCGCGAAGCGCTGCGCGCGCTGGGTGGGATTACCGACGAACAACTCAGAGTCTGGGAGTTCGAGGAACTCATAACTCACACGACCGTTCTGAAAGTCGAGGGCCGTTCCGAGCCGGTCTATACCCAGGCCACCCTGCGGCGCATCAGGACCATCCGCTCGCTGGGCGAAGACCTCGGCATCAACCTTCCCGGCATCGGGGTGATTCTGCATCTGCTCGATCAGATCTCTTCGCGTTGAGTTGTCGCCTACCTGGCTGCATTGAGCCAGTGATAGCTGCGCGCGAGGAAGTTATATGCCGGCGAGTCGGCCTCGACCCACGAACGCAGCCGGTCCACCGCCCCGATGCGGAGCTGGAACCGGAAATAGTCCAACGGCGCACGCTTCCGATATTCGCGAAAGTATAGTTCCAGCTCGTCTTTGGACTTGGCGCGGCCGTTGTCCGCGTATTTCGTCACAAACAGGTTAAAGTCCGGATAGAGCGGCGCCGCGGGGAATTTTCCATGAAGCGTGGTCTTCATGAAGTTGCCAATCAGCAAATCGTCAAAGATTTCGTAGTCGACGCACGTCATGAGCGAGTTACGCGGCGCTTCGAAGGTCAAGCCTCGATTGAACCGCTTCCCCGCCAACTCGACGACATGGTCCTTCCCGCCGACCCGCACGTTGATGAAATCCAGGAACGTCCGCAGGTGTGCGATGGCCTTGAAATAATTGTTGATTCTGAGTTCGTCGCCTTGACGCAGAGGTTCTGACCAATCATCGCCAAGGCTCTTGGGATCGAGCGCCTCCGAGGGATTTTGTCGAGGATGGATCTCCTCGTGGCGGTCTTTGGCGAGATCATACCGAATGAACGCCGGGAGCAGCTCGCTGGTCTTCGATTCGAATCCCCTGGGATAATCCGCAAGCTCGGTGGCGTAGCGGCTGGCCCAGATGCTGTCGGCGCGCCGATAGCTATGCATCGAGCTGAACGGCACGAAATAGCGCGTGCCCCACCTGCGAGTCAGATTGGCGATGCTGCGGCCGACCGGCCGCTTCTTGGCCGCGCGTGGCGTGATGCGATTACCATCCTCATCGAAAAAGTTGATCATGTCGGTGTCGCCATAGCCCGACAGATGCAACAGGAAAGAGACCGGGTAGCCGGAAATGATTTTCTTGACGAAGCGGCCCCATCCATGGTCGTCCGCATCGTTCATATCGACGACTAACTTGCCGCCGATATCCACCAACAACACCGAATCCTGGATATAGTCGGCAATCGCCAGCACGCGAATTCGGTCCGACAGTTGCGTCCACTGGCGGTCTTTGAGGACGGTTACCTCGAAGCCGCGCTCGCGCAGACCTTTACCGATGAGGCCGCCTACGTGGTCGGCCAGCAGAATCTTCTTGCCCGCCAGCAGGTCCAGGGACTTCGAGCTCAGATGATCGGGGTGGCCGTGCGAGATCCAGACAAATGAAGCCCGCTTGATGTTCTCCATCACCTCGGCAGGAATTTCATGCGACAGGCCCCATGAGCCGAAATAAGCGCCGCCCTCGATCCAGGGATCGGTCACCAGGACCGGCCCTTTGTCATGGCAGATCAGCGCGGCATTGCCGATCGTCTCGAAGCCCAAATCCATACCGTGTCCCCCCTCGGACCGCTCAACAAAAAAAGTTTTCCGTAAAGTATCGATATCAGTCAATCATGTTTCCAAATTGCATCTGCTCGACCAGTTGTCCTCGCGCTAACCTAACCCCTAACCCCTTCCCCTGAAGTGGAAGGGGAACTGGACAACGGTGCGCCCGGACGGGCGAAGCGCTTCGACTCCTCACCGCACACTGTCGGTAACTTGTTGTCGCGTGGAATTGCCTCAGTGATACGGTCGGCGTATTTTGCACGCGAGCGGCGCGGCCAACGACAATCCCTATCAATTCATCGGACGCGAGCTGGATCCGATGACCGGCGGCGCCTTGTACTATATGCGCTCGCGGTATCTGGATACCGGGATGGGCCGTTTCATTACCCGCGATCCGCAGGGTCTGCTGGGCAGCAACTTCCTGGCGATGTATTCATACGCTAACAACAACCCTTTAGCCGGAATGGATCCCACCGGAAAGTATACGGTGACCATCGGCTTTGGAGGCTCGGTGACTTTTGGAGGAATTGCTCCTGGCGGTGCAGATTTTACCGTTGGTGCAACTTCCGGAACCGCAGGGGGAGGTGGTCCGAGCTCAGCTACTGTTGCGATTGGAAACGCCGGTACGGGTTCGCAGAGTTCTCAAGCCGCGCCAGCCGCGAGCGCACCGACCGGTGGCGGAAGTGCGGTTACACCGGTTGGCGGCGCGGGCAGCGGGAATAGTCAACCGGAAGTCGACTTGGGATCGGGGCAGTATTTTCCTTTTGTGCCTGCTAGCGGCGGCCTGGCCGAACGCGCGGTTTGCTTTCAGGGCGACCTTTCAGTAGCCGGCGTCAATCAAAATGACTTTATGGCATCGGTTAACGTCGCGACCCAAGGCGGGGGCAGCATGACAGTAATAGTCACATGTGGCTTCGATGCACCGCTTGGTACTGGAGTAGGATCACCGGTTCTGCCGGCGCCGGTGCCCCAAACCTGAACCTGCGAGATGCAACGAGATCAGATCACGATGGAGTATTTGCGATGGTAGTCCCAAATGTGATTGGTCACCGCGCGACTTTTGCGATCATATTCTGGTACTTGATCGGGTCCGGAGGATATGTCCCCGCGAGCTCTGGCCGTCAGTATATGTGCGAGGGCATGATCTGGTCGGTTCCGAATCCTGGGGCAAAGAAAGTCTGGACAAATTCACTAGCGTCGGCTGGCCCGTTTCCGGATAAGGCTGGCTGTGAAGGGCAATTGCACAACAATCCGACCCTTTGGCGAGGCGCCGTCTGCGTGCCGGAAAATGATTCTCGCGTCGATCCAGACAGACCGGCCTACGACCACTTTCCGACGGATGCGAAAACCGGCGAGCACATCATGCCCCAAGATTTCGCCAAACGACATCCTCAAATGATAAGACGCGGCGGTATCGATATTAATCGGCCTTGTCCGCCTGGAGTTCAGCCTCCCTCCGATTTGCTCAGAGCCCAGCAGGAGGCAAAGCGCCTCAGGCCCGAGCTCGAGCGACAATTGCTTCTTCAACGAGAGCGCGCGGCGAAAAAGGGCGATTTCGCGAATTAATGATTTGCGGAGCACGCCCGTGATTCGGCTCGAGTTGCTCCGATATTGGTTACTTCATACTCGACCTCAGCGGCTGGCGGTCTCCTAGCGAGCCAAACTCTTCTGACCCGAAGGAGGGGCCTTCCCTGCAACGCGAGCGCCTTCTTGTAACTTTCGGCGCTATCTTTCGCGGCATTCGCCGCCGTCTCGGAGATGGTGGATTGAAGATGTATTTCGCCGAGAGTACGCAGAGCGATACGAGCGGCGAGAGCGGCGAAAATCGCCAAAGCCCAATTGCCCCAAGTGGAAGGCGCAATCGCATCCCAATAATTCCACGGCTCCTCGCTGCCCTTGCCTGTATCGGGATTAGCGGTTGGCAGGCTTTTCAGATCCTTTCCCCTTCCACTTCAGGGGAAGGGGCCAGGGGTTAGGTCTCCGATGCCCGCCAGAATCAAAATTCCCATCACACGCAGGCAGCCAATCGCCGCCGAGAAGGTAATCTTTGCGAAAACGTTGCGCCGCAACATGACGCCCGAGGAACGGCTGCTGTGGAGCAGATTGAGGCGCAGCGCAGTCCAGGGAATTCATTTTCACCGACAACAGGTGATCGGCGGATTCATCGTGGATTTCTATTGCGCCGCCGCCAATCTGGCAATCGAGCTAGATGGGCCGATTCACGATGGACAAATCGAGCTCGATCACGCACGAGATCAGGCGCTGGCGCAAATTGGCATCGAAACCCTCAGAATCAGGAATGAGGAGGTCGCCGAGGACTTCGAAGCCGTGGTGAGCAAGATTGCGGCGGCGTGCCGGAGACCTAACCCCTAACCCCTTCCCCTGAAGTGGAAGGGGAACCAGAATGGAGAAGTGGGAGACAGGCGGGAAAAACGATTCCTGCGGACGGTCGCTGACAGCCTGACGCGAATCGGTATCCAACCCGATGGCGTGGTTCTCGTCGCGCTTTCCGGAGGGCCCGATTCGGTTGCCCTCTTGCATGCGATGCTTTCGCTGCGCGAGCGCTTCGACTATCGAATCGCGGCGGCTCACCTCAATCATGGAATCCGTGGCGCCGAATCCGATCGCGATGAGGCTTTCGTACGCGATCTGTGCGCCCGATCCGGGATCGACCTCATTGTTGAGCGAACGACGGGCCTGTCAGCCGATACTCCCAACCTCGAGGAACGCGCGCGCGACGCGCGACATGCTTTTCTGAATGCGGTGGCGGAGCGCATCGGTGCCGACTACATCGCCCTCGCGCATCAGGCTGACGATCAGGCCGAGACCGTCATGATGCGGCTGCTGCGTGGCACCGGCGCGGCTGGGCTCGCCGCGATGGCGCAGCGAGGGCCCGGGCGCATCATTAGGCCCATGCTCGATGTAACCCGTGATGAGGTGATGGCGTATCTAGAGAGCATCGGCGAGAAGTTCGTGAACGATAGCTCCAATCAGTCCTCGGCCATCCTGCGCAATCGTGTTCGCGCCGAGTTGATGCCGATGCTGGAGCGCAACTATGCGCCCGGGTTGCGCGGCAGGCTGGTCCAACTCGCGGCGGAGATGCGCGCGCTGGACGACTTCATCGGCACCGCGGCGCGACGGGAACTCGAAGTGAGCGCTTCGGGAGACGGCCTCGACCTCGCGCGCTTCGCGGCTCTTCATCCGGCGCTCCAGGCCGAGCTGATTCGGCAATACATCAAAAATGCTTCGGGGAGCCTACGGCGAATCGAACGCGCGCATATCGACGCGGTTAGAAACCTGTGTCTCGAGGGTCCACCCAACGGGTCCCTCGATATCCCGGGTCTGCGTATTGTGCGCGAATACGCGAGGCTCAAGGTTGCGGCCGCCGGTCAGCCCTCATCAGCCGGGTTCATGGTTAAGTTGAAAGAAGGCTCCATCGAGATTCCCGAGGCCGGATTCATGTTTGAGATGACGACCGTTGCGCGAAAAACCGCCCCTGAGCCATCGAGCAAGTTCGAGGCGCTCTTCGATGGGGAGCAGGCGGCAGGGAAGTTGACAGTGCGCAATTTCCGTGAAGGTGACCGCATCGCGCCGCTCGGGATGAGCGGTCATCGCAAGGTGAAGGATATCTTCATCGACCACAAACTGGCGGCCGCCGCGCGCACCATGTTTCCCATCGTATTGATGGGGGAAAAAATTGCGTGGCTGCCAGGAATCGTGCGCGCACGAGTGGGGTTGGTGACCGAAGGAAGCGAAAATGTGCTGCATCTTCGCGCCGGCAGCGCTATGGTGAAGCCGCACTAAGATGATCAATCGTCGTTGCCAACGAATTAACCCGCGTGTAGCCTGAGAATTGGGATGAATCAATTTTCCCGCAGTATTGCGCTGTGGCTCGTCTTGGGCCTCATGTTTCTTCTGCTGTTCAATATTTTCAGCAGACAGCAAACTCGTGAGCCCGAAGAGATTTTTTCAGACTTCCTCAATCAAGTTGACAAGGGTGAAGTTGCCGAGGTCACGATCCAGGGCAACTCGATTCACTACGTCACTACCGGCAGCGAGCATTACAAGACTTACTCGCCGACCGATCCCGATATCGTCAAGACCCTGCGCACCAAGGGCGTGAAGATCGCCGCCAAGCCCGCCGAGGGCGATCCATGGTGGATGGTCGCCCTGGTGCAATGGTTCCCGATGCTGCTGCTGGTGGCGGTGTGGATTTTCTTCATGCGCCAGATGCAGATCGGCGGCGGCAAAGCGATGTCCTTCGGGAAGAGCCGCGCCAAGCTGCTTACCGAAAACACGCATAAAGTTACATTTGCCGATGTAGCCGGCATCGATGAGGCCAAGGAAGAGCTGGAGGAGATCATCCAGTTCTTGAAGGATCCGAAGCGCTTCACGCGCCTCGGCGGGCGAATTCCCAAGGGTGTCCTGCTGGTGGGATCGCCGGGAACCGGCAAAACCCTCCTCGCGAGGGCCATTGCGGGTGAGGCTGGCGTCCCGTTCTTCTCCATTTCGGGGTCCGATTTCGTCGAAATGTTCGTTGGAGTGGGTGCCTCGCGGGTTCGCGATTTATTTGTCCAAGGCAAGAAACATGCGCCTTGCATCATCTTTATCGACGAAATTGACGCTGTAGGACGCCATCGAGGCGCAGGCCTCGGCGGTGGGCATGATGAGCGCGAACAAACACTGAATCAACTACTGGTAGAGATGGACGGCTTCGAGGCCAATGAGGGTGTCATCCTCGTCGCGGCGACCAACCGTCCCGATGTCCTCGATCCCGCGCTGCTGCGTCCCGGACGCTTCGATCGGCGCGTCGTGGTTCCTCGCCCCGATGTTAAAGGCCGCGAGGGCATTCTTCGTGTTCATACTCGCAAGGTTCCCCTTTCGGATGATGTCCAGCTCGATCGCCTCTCGCGCGCCACGCCCGGCTTCTCGGGTGCCGACCTTGAAAACCTCGTCAACGAGGCAGCGCTGCTGGCCGCACGTCGTAACAAGGAAAAGGTCGAGCAGGGCGATTTCGAGCTCGCCAAAGACAAGGTCATGATGGGCGCGGAACGGCGCTCGATGGTCATGTCGATGGAGGAGCGCCGCAACACCGCCTACCACGAAGCCGGTCACGCCTTGGTAGGCATGCTGCTTCCAGGCGCGGATCCGGTTCATAAGGTCACTATCATTCCGCGTGGAATGGCGCTGGGCGTAACCCAGCAGCTTCCGGTCGACGACCGCTATACCTATTCCCGCGAATATCTGATGACGCGACTTTCGATGATGTTCGGTGGGCGCGCTGCCGAGGAGCTCATCTTCGGCCATATGACGACCGGCGCCGGCGACGACATCGAGAAGGCGACTGAGTTATCGCGCAAGATGGTTTGCGAGTGGGGCATGAGCAAAGAGCTTGGCCCGATGACCTTCGGCAAACGCGAGGAGCAGGTTTTCCTCGGTCGCGACCTCGGCCATCAGAAGGATTATTCGGAACATACTGCCGTCGAGATCGATCGCGAGGTGCGTCGTATCATCGAGGAAGCGTATCAGCAGGCCCGCAGCCTCCTGGCGGAGCATATCAAGGTGCTACACGCAGTCGCGGAGCAACTGCTGGAGAAGGAAGTTCTCGACGGCGCACAGGTTGCCGAGATTCTGAAAGCCTATCGTGAAGGGCGCGAGCCGTTCGATGGCGCGCCGGCGCGAGTCGAGCCGCCGCGAATCGAACCCGAGATCGGCAAAGAGAAATCCAAGGAGCCGGAGGAAACCCCGGTGCCGGGATTTCCCCCGAAACCCGTCCTCGCATAGTCACGCGCGAAACTAAGCAAAAGATTTCACACCTCAACCGCCCTTCAGCTCTCCGGCTGAAGGGCGGTGTCGCGATCAAGCTGCCGGCCGTGATGGGCGTCCTCAATGTTACTCCCGATTCGTTCTCCGATGGCGGCCGCTACCTCGACCCCGGCAGGGCGGTTGCGCATGCCCTCGAGATGGAGGCCGCCGGCGCCGACATCATCGATATCGGAGGCGAATCGACCCGCCCCCGAGGCGCTCATGAGGTTTCCGCTGATGAGGAACTCGCGCGGGTGAAACCGGTTCTGCGGCGGCTCAGCGGCAAGCTTCGCGTCCCGATCTCGATCGATACTCGGCACGTAGAGGTCGCTCGGGTCGCCGTGGATGAGGGCGTCGCGATAATCAACGACATCTGCGCCTTGGCGGACCCGGCGATGGCGTCGCTGGTGGCGAAGTCAAAATGCACCGTCGTTCTGATGCATATGCGTGGCGGACCGGCAGATCACATCAGGTTTGCGCGCTACAATAATATCGTGGTGGAGGTGGTGAAGTTTCTTGCCGAACGGGCGCGATACGCAATCGTGAGTGGAATCGCGCGGTCGCGCATCATCGTCGATCCCGGAATTGGTTTTGCCAAGAATTCGTTGCATAACCTGGAGCTGATCAGGAACTTGCCTCGCCTTTGCGCGCTGGGCTATCCGGTATTGATCGGCTCTTCGCGTAAAACTTTCGTGCGCAAGATCGCGGGTGCGAGTGCCGAGGAATTGTTGCTCGGCACCGCGGCCATCGATGCGATTGCGATCGCTAACGGCGCCTCGATTGTGCGGGTGCATGAACCCGGCCCGGCGCGCGTCGCGGTGGCGATCGCGGCGGCAATTTCGCGGGGCAATTTTACCGCCAGGATCTGATGAACCAGATGCACAATTATCTGCCTCTATTGCCGGCGACACGATGGCAGGATATCGCGGATATACTGATCGTTGCGTATGTGGTGTATCGCATCGCACTGCTGATTCGCGGCACCCGCACGGTTCAGATGGTGGTTGGAATGGTGGTGATCGGCTTCGCGTTCATCGCGTCGCAGATCTTCGGCTTGTTTACCCTCAACTGGTTGCTGAACAACTTCCTGGGTTCGATCATCATCATACTGGTAGTAATTTTTCAGGCCGATATTCGCCGCGCACTGAGCCGCGTCGGGACGAATCCGTTTTTTGGTTCGCGGACTAGCACCGCGGGAGTTGCCGAGGAACTGGCAATCGCGGCCGCATGGCTGTCCGCGCGGCGCATTGGCGCGTTGCTGGTGATCGAACAGGAGGACGGACTTAACGAATTCGTCGAAAGCGGACGGCTTATTTACGGGAGAGTTTCACCCGAGCTGATCGAAAACATTTTTATGCGCGGGTCGCCGCTCCACGATGGCGCCGTGATCATTAAGGGCGATCAGATTTTGTCGGCCGCGTGCGTGCTCCCTTTGTCCGCGAATCCCAACGTGAGCCTGTCACTGGGCACGCGGCATCGTGCGGCGATTGGCATGACGGAGGACACCGATGCGGTGGTGTTAGTGGTTTCCGAGGAAGACGGCACCATTTCAATCGCGCATGATGGTGAATTGAAGCGCGCGCTCGAGCCTTCGGAAGTTCTGGCGACGTTGCGCAAGCTCCCGGCGTAAGACCCGATTCGATGAGGTAGGCTTCGCATCGCAATGGCAATCGTGGATGACAAACAGCCGGCGCTCGCGACGCGACTCGGGCGGCGCGCCATCAAGAATCTTCCGTTGCGATTGCTTTCGCTGGCGATCGCGACCGGGCTGTGGTTTTTCGTCAACGCTGGTCAGCGCAATGCCTTCGACGAACTCAACATCCCGATCAACTATCGGCGTCTGCCCGCCGGACTCGTGATCGTGAATCATCCCGCCGACTTCGTGAAAATCCAGGTCAACGGTCCACGGACGCTCCTCTCGTTGCTTAATCCCGAACGCCTCACCGTCAGACTGGATCTGTCGGGACTGGGTTCCGGGCAAGCTTCCTACAAAATCAATCCGACTATGTTCAACGTTCCGCGCGGCACCACGGTCACCAACGTGTCGCCGGCGGAAGTAATCCTCGACGTGGACCACGTGGTGCAGCGCGACATTCCGGTTCATGTCGAAGTGGATGGCATACCGGCCAACGGGTATGTGCTGGCCGGCGTCGAAGCGAAGCCCGCGACCGTGATGGCGATCGGCCCCAGCCGCGATGTTAACACTGTGGCGCAAATCACTACCGAGCCGCTGGATGTCAATGGCGCCAATGCCGATGTCGAGCGCCAGGTCGAGCTCGAAAATCCCACCGCCTCGGTGGCGCTCACCGCGATGCATGTGGATGCCAGGGCTCACGTCACCGAGAAGATTTCCGACCGCGAGTTTCGCGCGGTCAGCGTGCAGGTTCGTGACAGCGATTACAAGTTCAACGTCGCGCCCAATCACGCCAGCTTCACGATTCGCGGCCCCATGCTGAAGCTGCAAGGGCTCGATCCCAATAGCCTCGCTTACGTCGATGCGAAAGAATTGGCTCCAGGCTCGCACGAAGTGCCGGTGCAACTCGAATTGCCCGACGGCATGCAGGTCGTGCGGCAATCGCCCGAGAAAGTCAGGCTGCGTCTCTATCACGAGAAACGGAGCGCCACGGTCGATGAGCATACGTCGTAAGCTGTTCGGAACCGACGGAGTCAGAGGGATCGCGAACGAAGAGCCGATCACCTCGGAGACCGCGCTCAAACTCGGACGCGCACTCGCCTACGTATTCCGCGGATCCAGCGGACGCCATCGCAAGATTCTCATCGGCAAGGACACCCGGCTCTCCGGCTATATGCTGGAGACCGCGATCGCCTCGGGAATCTGCTCGATGGGCGTCGATGTATGGCTGACCGGACCGCTGCCGACCCCCGGCATCGCGTTTCTAACCCGCAGCATGCGCGCCGATGCGGGCGTCGTCATTTCCGCGTCGCACAACCCCTATCAGGACAACGGCATCAAGTTTTTCTCGCGCGAGGGTTTCAAACTCGACGACGAACTCGAAGCAACTATCGAGGAACTGGTCTTCGATGACAGCGCGCTCGCGCACGGGCGCGCACGCAATGGCGATATCGGCAAGGCGGCGCGCGTCGGTGGCGCCTCTGACGACGCGCTCGGCCGCTATCTGGTGTTCCTGAAAACCTGTGTGCCACGCAGCGTCAATTTCGAGTCGATGCGTATCGCGATCGATTGCGCCAACGGCGCGGGTTACAAGGTTGGTCCCGAAGTGCTCGAAGAGCTAGGCGCCGAGGTCGTGCCTATCGGCGTTGATCCCAATGGCGTCAATATCAACGACGGATGTGGTGCGGTTCATCTCCAAAAGATTCGCGAGACTGTGTTGCGGGAAAAATGTCACGTCGGGATCGCGCTCGATGGTGACGCCGATCGCGCGATGCTCATCGACGAGAAGGGCGAGGTCTTCGACGGCGACGACGTGATGGCCGTCATGGGCCGCAGCCTGGCCAAGGCTGGCGTGCTGCATGACAACACCGTAGTCGCCACCGTGATGAGCAACTTCGGGCTCGAGGTCTCGTTGCGCGATGCGGGCCTCAAACTGATTCGCACCGAGGTCGGCGATCCCGCGGTGGTGCGTGAGATGCGCACCAACTCCTACAACCTCGGCGGTGAGCAATCCGGCCACGTTATCTTTATGGATCATTCGACCACCGGCGACGGTCTCATCACCGCGCTGTTGATGCTCTCGCACATGGCGGAATCGAATCGGCCGCTCAGTGAGTTGCGTGCGATGAAGCGGATGCCGCAGGTGCTGCAGAACGTGCGCGTCAAGGAGCGCATTCCGCTCAGCGAGATGCCCGATATTGCGCGCCTGATTGCCGATGTTGAGCGGCGCCTCGGCGGCAGCGGCCGTCTGCTGGTGCGATACTCAGGGACCGAGATGCTCGCACGGGTAATGGTCGAAGGCGCCGACCAGGCACAGATCGGCGCGCTGGCGAAAGAAATCGGCGACGCGATCCAGCGTCGCGTCGGCGAGTAGTGTTGGCCTTTTATCTGGTAGGGGGCGTTCGCGAACGCCCCGTCGAATCCTGATCGTGCGAAGCGCATCCAATATGGTTCGCTATCGGCGCGGAACCGCGGCAGCATTCCTTTTCCCTGTCGGCGGCGAACCGATCGCCTTCAAATAAAGCCCCACCGTCCTTTTCAACCCTAGATAAATCGCATCGCAAAACAGCGCGTGCCCAATGGATACTTCTTGTAAGCTTCGCACGCCTTCAACATAAGCGGGAAGATTCTTCGTGTTGAGGTCGTGCCCCGCGTTAATCCCGAGCCCCAGGCTCTTCGCGGTGCGAGCACTTTCCCGATGCTGCGTGAGAACGCGCGCGCCATCCAGACCGCCAAACGCATGCGCATATGGACCGGTATACAGCTCCACGCGATCGGCGTGGCAATCCGCCGCGCCAGGAATCGTAGATGGGTCGGCATCCGCGAAAAGACTCACGCGAATGCCGTTGTCATGCAGTCGATGCGCGACCTCGTGCAGAAATTTGTGATGTGCGAGGAAATCCCAGCCCTGGTCGGATGTGAGCGCGTCAGGAGGATCGGGCACCAGCGTGGCTTGCGCGGGTTTCACTTCGCATACGAGATCGAGGAAATCCGCCGTCGGGTAACCCTCGATGTTGAACTCGGTCCGATACTCGGCGCGCAGCATCGCATCCAGTTCGCGCACGTCCTTGTACGTGATGTGGCGGGCATCGGGGCGCGGATGAACGGTGATGCCGTGGCATCCGGCGTCGAGGCTCGCACGCGCGGCCTGCAATAGACTGGGCAGGTCGCCGCCGCGCGAATTGCGCAACAGCGCGATTTTGTTGACGTTGACGCTGAGTCTAACCATTGCCGGATGATTCTATCGAAATGCGATGGCCGCGACAGTCTGGTAGCATCGAGAAAGTATGAAACTTCTTACCTCCGCGCAGAGCCGCGAGCTGGACCGCCTGAGCCAGGAAAAATACCGCATTGCCTCGTACTCGCTGATGACCACTGCGGGCGAAGCCGTGGCGCGGGCGGCAGTTGAGAAATATCGTGCACGGATTTCCGATGGCGCGCTGGTCATCGCCGGCAAGGGCAACAACGGAGGCGACGGCTTCGTGACCGCGCGCAAGCTGCATCAGGACGGCGTAAAAGTTCGCGCGATTCTCCTCGCGAAGGCCTCGGCGCTGAAAGGCGACGCGGCGCGAGCGCAGGCGGATTTTATTTCAGCGGGCGGCATCGTCACCGAAGTTGAAACCGAAGCGGCCCTCGATGAGGCGATGCGCGAACGGCCGGGAATCGTCGTCGATGGAATCTTCGGCACCGGCCTCAATGCCGAGGTGAATGGACTCCCTCGCGCGGCCATCGAAAAAATCAACGCGCTGAAGGTCCCCGTGGTCGCCATCGATATCGCCTCGGGCATCAATTCGGATACCGGCGCGGTGATGGGCGCGGCGATCGATGCATCGCTCACCGTGACCTTCGGCTTCGCGAAGTACGGACACGTCTCATATCCGGGCGCCGGGCATTGCGGCGAGCTGAAGGTCGAACAGATCGGTTTCGCGCCGCAAGCTATGGATGAAATCGCACCGCGAGGCTTGTTCCTCGAAGCCAGGGACGTCCGCGGCTGGATGACGCCGCGTACCGACAACTCGCACAAGGGAATGTTCGGCCATGTGATGGTGATTGCCGGCTCGCGCGGCAAGGCGGGCGCGGCGCTGCTCTCCTCGCGAGGTGCATTGCGTGCGGGCGCAGGCCTCGTCACCGCGGCGATTCCGAATTGTGTCGCCGATGTCGTTTCGTCGGGCCAAGCCGAGCTAATGACCGAAGCGATCGCGGATCGCGACGGCCACTTCGACGGGCGCGCGGCGACCGAGGCGCTCGCTTCACTCATCAAACCGATGAACTCAATTGTCGTTGGCCCCGGAATCGGCGTGAGCGACGGCACCGAGGACCTCATCGCATGGCTTATCAACGAGGCGGTGCAGCCTGACCGCCCGATGCTCATCGATGCCGACGGCCTCAACGTCCTCGCGCAGATCGGCCCCGATAAGTTGCGCAGCGCGAAAGGACCGGTGGTGCTTACGCCGCATCCGGGCGAGATGTCGCGCCTGCTAGGCATCGGCACCAAGGAAGTGAATGCCGATCGCATCGGTGCGGCGAAAAAACTTGCCGAGCTGACCGGCGCGGTCGCGCTGCTCAAGGGCGCGCATTCGGTGATTGCGGCTCCTAGTGGCGAGGTCTACATCAACTCGACCGGCAATCCCGGGATGGGCACGCCAGGTATGGGCGATGCGCTTTCGGGCATGACCGGCGTGTTCCTCGCGCAACGGATGGACGCCTTGAAGGCGTTGTCGCTCGGCGTTTTCCTTCATGGCCACGCCGCCGACCGCGTCGCGATGCGCTATGGCAGGGTAGGGTACATCGTCAGCGACCTCCTCGACGAGCTGCCGCGCGCAATCGACGCGCTGATGGATTAAAGCGCGCGTCTAGACAGGCCGATTCCGATTCCTCGTAGGGGCGCTTCGCGAAGCGCCCGCAACGATGTGGCGGCAACACCAACATTCGCGAATGAATCATCGCTGCGGGTCGTTCGCGAACGACCCCTACGAATTTCTCTCGCGTGGCAGTTTGACGACATGGTGTGGCGATTGCGCTATAATGCGGATGCGGCGGGTGCCGCTACCGTCATGAACGAGACGCAAACAGATTCGGGTGTGGAGGAAATCATCCTCATCGTCGAGACCAGCTCGGCGCGCGAGACCAAGGCGTGGGGGCGTCGGCTAGGCTCGATGCTCGAAGGCGGCGAGCTGCTCGGCTTTACCGGCGAGTTGGGCGCCGGCAAGACCTGCTTTATCAAGGGCCTCGCGCGAGGGCTGAATCTGCGCGAGGAAGACATCCTGAGTCCCACCTTCACGATGATCCAGGAGCATCACGGCCGCCTGCCGCTCTATCACATCGATCTCTATCGCCTCGAGGAAGTTGGCCTCGACGACATGGGCCTGCGCGAATATCTGTTCTCTGCCGGGATCGCCGCGGTCGAATGGTTCGAGCGCCTGCGCGAAGGCGCTGACCTGGAGTTTTTGTCGGTGCGGATCGAGTATGCGGATACCAACACGCGGCGTCTCGAATTTCGCGCCACCGGCAGTCGCCACGCATCCATCGTCGCTAAACTCAAGGATCGGTTCGCGTAGAACGTCGAATGAAGACTAATCGGATTGCCCCACCATCCAGCGCAAGCTGGCAAGGTCCGATTCAAGTAAAAAAAGTCGCCACCGATTCTCAGCGCCCATCGGAGAGCCCCGGGGTTTATATCGTTTCTAAGCGAGGATGGAGTGGCCGGCCGACAGCCGACGCAGGCATTTTGTACGTGGGCAAGAGTGACGTCCTGCGTTGGCGAGTTGGCGCTCTGGTAGCTGTGTTGCTTGGATTTGGGCCCGAGGCCGATCGACCGCGGGAGCAGCGATATCTGCATGGGAAAGGGCGTCGCATTTTTCACGAAGAGTGCCATTCGAACGTTGCTGAGTCCGCGAGGCTATACATCGGTTGGCGCTATACTCGCTTTTTCAAAGTCCGCGCGGTTGCGAGTCGCGACTGTCAGTCCATGCAGTTTTGATAGGAATGAAGTAGCCTTTCTCCGGACAAGCCAGGAGCCAGTCAACCACACCGTTACCGTCCGGTTCCGTTACGCGGAACAATCGATACTCGCCGGTGCGGATGCGCTCTACCTCGAACTGTTGTCCGGGTTTGATGCGATCTTTTCGGCGCAATTCGGCGGGAAGTGCGATTTGGCCGTTGGAGGAAACGCGCGTCTTCATGAGTCTAAGTTACCCTCTTACTTCGACTGCTCAAACGGCCCTCTGGTTTGCATCCACATTTCCAATCATAATGTCGGATCACCTGTAATTTCTCGCTTTTAGGGCATCATCGAATGGGTTTGGTGGTCCAGAAATACGGCGGTACCTCCGTCGGTACCGTCGATCGTATCAAGGCAGTCGCACAGCGCGTCTGTGCCGCGCATGCCAAGGGCGATCGCATCGTCGTCGTAGTTTCCGCGATGGCGGGCGAGACCAATCGCCTGTTCAAGCTCGCGAGCGAGCTAAGCGAGGCTCCCAATGCGCGCGAGACCGACGTTCTCGTAGCCACCGGCGAGCAGGTTTCCGCGGCGCTGCTGGCGATTCGTCTGAATTCGCTGGGATTCCAGTGCGCATCGTTTCTGGCGCATCAGCTGAAGCTCGCCACCGATTCGAATCACGGTCGCGCGAAAATCAAATCAGTGGAGGCCAATCGCCTCAGCAGCGTGCTGAAGGAAGGCAAGATCGCGGTCGTCGCCGGATATCAGGGCATCGATGAGCGGGGCGATATCACCACCCTCGGGCGCGGCGCCTCGGACCTCACCGCGGTCGCGCTCGCGGCGGCGCTCAAGGCCGACCTGTGCGAGATTTACACCGATGTCGATGGCGTTTATACCGCCGATCCGAATATCGTTCCGACTGCGAGGAAGCTCGACCGCATATCATATGATGAGATGCTCGAAATGGCCGGGCTCGGCGCCAAGGTGCTGCAGCTGCGGTCGGTCGAGCTCGCGCGAAGATTCAATGTGCCGCTCGTGGTCCGCTCCAGCTTCGGCGACGGAGTCGGGACCTGGGTCGGACAAGAGGATGCGACCATGGAGGATGTGCTCGTTTCTGGTGTCACGCTCGATCAGAACCAGGCCAAGGTTACGATCGGAGGCGTCGCGGATCGTCCCGGACTGGCGGCGAAAATTTTCGGCCCCATCGCCGATGCGGGAATTATCGTCGACATGATTATTCAGAATGCGAGCGCTGATGGCCGGACCGATATGACCTTCACCGTCACGCGCGACGATCTGAAGCGCGCGCTCGATATCGTCAAAAAGCATCGGCACCGAAATCAGAATCGCGGGCGTCCGGCATGAGGATCCGGTCGCGAAGGTTTCCATCGTCGGGCTCGGGATGCGCAGTCATGCGGGCGTCGCGGCCACCATGTTCCGCGTGCTCGCCGAGGAGCGAATTAATATCGAGATGATTGCAACCTCGGAGATTAAAGTCTCAGTGGTAGTCAACTCGAAGTATGGCGAACTCGCCATGCGCGCTCTTCACGACACGTTCCTGGGCGGCGCCAATGGCGCTGCGGAGACTCTTTGACGATGGCCGCGACTAAAAAAATCGAAGTTTACGACACCACGCTGCGCGATGGATGTCAGTCCGAAGACGTTTCGCTCACCACCGAAGATAAAGTTGAGATCGCGCGCCGTCTCGATGACCTCGGGATCGATTACGTCGAGGGTGGATGGCCCGGCTCCAACGATCGCGACGCCGCTTTTTTCATCGAGGTCAAGAAAGCGCACCTCAAGCATTCGAAGATCGCGGCCTTCGGTTCGACCCGGCGCGCGGGCGTCAGGGCTGCGCAGGATCGCAACCTCCAGCTCTTGCTGAAGGCCGACACTCCCGTCGCCACCGTCGTTGGCAAGACCTGGGACCTCCACGTGCGCGAGGCGCTGCGGATTCCCCTCGAAGAGAACTTCGACATCCTGAGCGACACGATTTCGTTCCTGAAGAAGCACGTCGATGAAGTCATCTTCGATGCGGAGCATTTTTTCGACGGCTACTACAACAATCGCGAATACGCGATGAACTGCATCCGCACCGTCGGCGAGGCCGGCGCCGATACCATCTGCTTATGCGATACCAATGGCGGCCGGCTGCCGGCTGATATCGAAGAGGCGGTGCGCGCCGCGCTCGGCGCGGTCAAATGCCGAATCGCGATCCATTGCCACAATGATTCCGAGGTCGCAGTCGCCAATACCATCGCTGCGGTGCGCGTCGGCGCCACCCAGGTGCAGGGCACCATCAATGGGGTCGGCGAGCGCTGCGGCAACGCCAACCTCATCTCGATCATCCCCGACCTTCAGCTCAAGCTCGGCTATCAATGCGTTCCGCCCGCGAAGCTGAAAGAGCTCCGCGAAGTTTCGATGCTGGTCTACGAGCTGGCGAATATTACGCCCGCGAGTCGGCAAGCCTTCGTGGGCAGGTATGCCTTCGCGCATAAGGGCGGGCTGCACGTCTCCGCGATCCTGCGCAACACCACCACCTATGAGCACATCGATCCGGCGCTGGTCGGCAACGATCGCCATGTGGTTTTGTCGGAGCTCTCCGGCAAGTCCAACATCATGTACAAGAGCAAGGAGCTCGGCCTCGACATCGATCCCAATAACGAAAAAATCGGCGACCTGCTCGAGGAAGTGAAGCGCCTCGAGAGCGAGGGCTACACCTTCGAGGGCGCCGATGCCTCCTTCGAGCTGCTGATGCGCCGCACCCTCGGCATGACCCATGAGCATTTCAACTTCGTCAGCTTCCGCGTCTTCGACGACAAGTGGCATGAGGACCAGGCGCCGTTCAGCGAGGCGGTGGTGATCATCGAGGGGCCCGACGGCCTGCGCTCGCGCACTTCCGCGATCGGCAATGGCCCCGTCAACGCGCTCGATTCCGCGCTGCGCAGCGCGCTGGTGCCCTATTATCCGGCGCTGGAAAACATGCACCTCGCCGACTACAAGGTGCGCGTGCTCGACAATGGGCGCGGGACTGGCGCGCGTGTGCGCGTCCTCATCGAGTCGACCGACGGCAAGAAGCGATGGAGCACGGTCGGCGTGTCGGCCAACGTGGTCGAGGCCAGCTGGCAGGCTCTCGTCGATTCGGTCGAGTACAAATTGCACAAGGACAATCTCAAGCCGCGCATCAAGCCCGCGTCTGCCAATGGTGATGCGAAGGGCAAAGCCTCGGGCAAGCGCGGGATGCAACCTAACCCCTAGCCCCTTCCCCTGAAAGTGGAAGGGGGATCGGAAAAGTGGAAGGGGATCGGACACAGAATTGATCTTGGCCTCGTTCGGCTTGAGGTGTCATTAACATTGTTCTCTAATCTTTCTTCGACTTCTCTCTGGTTCCCCTTCCACTTCAGGGGAAGGGGTTAGGGGTTAGGTCTCTAAAGGAGCATCATCATGGGGAAACTCGATAAAAAAGTTGCGGTCATCACCGGCGCGGCGAGCGGCATCGGTCGCGCCACCGCCATCAGGTTCGCGGGCGAGGGCGCCGCGGTCGTCATCGCCGATCTCAATCGCGAGGGCGGCGAGGCCGCGGTGCGCGATTGCAGGGAGAACGGCGGCAACGCGGTCTTCCAGCTCACCGACGTGACCAGCGAGGAGAACATCAAGGGCGCCGTCGAGCGCGCGGTCAAGGAATTCGGCCACCTCAATGTCATCTACAACAATGCCGGCCTGGGCGGCGCGACCGGCCCGCTCGAAAAGACCGCCGCGGATAATTGGGATCGCACCTTCTCGATCCTGCTGCGCGCGGTTTTCCTCGGCATCAAGTACGCCGCTCCCGAGCTGCGCAAAGCTGGCGGCGGCTCCATCATCTCGACCGCCTCGATTGCGGGACTGCGCGGCACGCCCGGCATTCCCGCCTATGGCGCGGCGAAAGCGGGCGTCATCAGCCTGACCAAATCGGCCGCCATCGAATTGGCCAAAGACAAGATTCGCGTCAACTGCATCTGCCCGGGGCTGATCGCGACTCCGCTGACCTACAATCGCATCCCCGGCGGCGAGCAGACCGCGACGCAACTCTTCAAGGCGTTCCAGCCGTACCCGCGCAGCGGCCGCCCCGAAGATATCGCCGCGATGGCGCTGTTCCTCGCCAGCGACGATTCCGAATTCGTCAGCGGGCAGGCGATGGTCGTCGATGGTGCTGCGACCTCAGGCTTCGGCGGCCAGATTCCGGGCGGTGGCCAGGCCGCCGGCATCCTCGAGGACGAATGGTCCGGCCCGTCGTTCCAGATGAAGCGGCCTTCATAAGGCCGCGGCCAAATGAAGAAGCCGTCGTAGATGACGAAGCCGGAATGGGATTCCGGCTTCGCGTAGACCGCGGTTAGCGCGCGTCGCACGCTAACCGCTTTTCGTTTCTGCGATTTCTTTTTCTGTTATTCCGAGCGAGGCTGCCGAGTCGACCGCGAGTCGCGCCGAGCGGTCGCCCTGAGCGCAGGCAATGGCTTCCGCTGAGCAATCGCAAATTCAGCCATTCGCGCACCAACTCGAAGCCAGACAGTCTTTCAACAACTGTTGACAGAATGCTCGCCAATGGCTGCCTTGCGTCGCTGGAGAATGCAATAATAAGCTTTTGCTGAGGAGGATAGACGTGGAAAAAGAGGAGCTGGCTAAAGAGATTGAAGACCTGAAGCGATTGTTTGTTCTCCTGCTTGCAAAGCTCGGCTCAAATTCCGACGAGATCGCAATGGCGCTCGGAATTGATTCGAGCGGAGTTCGGAAAATGATTCAGATGCGCAAGGTCAAGAAACTCGTAAGTGTGCCCGACGAAGAATGAGACCGCCACACCAGTATCACAAGGAGGCGAGGGTTGAGTTCCGAAGAGAGCGAATTACTATGAGAAATCGTAAAGAAGCTAGACCTTCTCGTCGGCTTCGCGGCGACAGCAGGAAAAGATATTGATGCTCAGATAGATGTTCTAACCTCGCTTGGTTACGCTCCTGCATTGATCGGTCCTATCGTAGGACTTACACCTAATGCTGTTTCCGTTCGTGTCTTCCGCCGAAACAAAACCGGCACTCCAAGCAAGAAAAGCGCGAAAAAGTAAGATTGAAACCTTATGCGAAAACAATCGACAAAAACGGACCCCATTGAGCGCCTCGTCCGCTTGATCGATCTCCAGGTCCGACTGAAACTTCGGGAGATGAGCCAGAATCGCAGTCAGAAGGAAATGATTCTACTGCTCGGCGAGATAGGAATTAGCGGAGGCGAGATTGCCTCCCTACTCGGGGCAAGCCCGACGACTGTGCACCCCACTCTGTCGAAAGCGCGAAGCAAGACACGTAAGAAGCGGTCTTCACGTTCCTCAGAGAAGGGTGAGACCAGTGCCGTCAAAAATCGCTGAAGCAAATCTCGACCGTGACCAGCAGATACTAAATCGTCTGAGCAAGATCGAGCACAAGGTGGATTCGCTAGAGCAAACGACAGCCTTCGCGCTTCGCGCTGATGCGGAGAAACACTCTGCTTCGGTTTGGGAAATCTTCAAGAAGAGCAAGCGGCGCGCCCAAGTTTATCTGGCAGCCGATGGAGGTCATGAGCGTCTTGGAAATCGCGAAGCACTTGGGAATGAAGCCGCCAAACGTTAGCCCCGAACTCAAGTTGCTTGCTGAGGAAGGCTTGATCAAAATTGTCGATACGTCGGGCGGCCGCGATATCTGGGCGAAGAACCCGATCGATCATACTTTGCGCATAAGCAGACTACTACAGAAGGAATATTCGCTGGGCTCCAACGGTAGAGCGGTAAAGGCAAAAACAAAACGACGATGATCTTTTCGGTCCAGCATTTTCTTGAAGACTACTTCGCCCAGAGAAATTGTCTGGATGTTGATCAGTACGCCGTCAAATTAGCGAATCTGTACGCTCGAAAACGCCAGTCTTCCAAGGACGAAGAACTCCTAGAATCGATGCGGCGTATGCAGACCGTATTCTATCGAAATAACCTTCAAATTGATCGTCGGTCCGTGGAGCGTGACATCCTCAAGCGTTTAGACAGGAAGTTTAAAAAAAAAGCCTTGGAGGCGGATGACTGTAAGTTCCCCGGTGGGGTGGGCCCGGAGCGTGCGCGACTTAAGAAGCTTCATCGCCGCTCCGTCGGCGAAGTTCTGCAAGGATTTAGGCACGGTATAGAGGCTCGCGCAATCGATACATTTTGGGCGTCACGTGTCAAAGGCCGCCTGCGCCCGAAGGCCGAGAAAGTGGGACAGGGGCTACTCGCAGCGTTCGCAATGGGAACTCTTTCAGACGGTAAGGGGCACCTCCTGCGCGAACTCCCTTCGGGAGTTGGTTTCGTCGATGTAGGGTTGATTCTAGGCAATGTTCTGCATCTCGTGGAGCTGAAGGTGTTGCGGGGTGGAAGCTTCTCCGGTGTATCTCAGCTTACACAGTACATGCGAACCGAGCAGAGGCGACAGGGGTGGCTAGTTGTGTTCGATGCAAGAACTCAGGACAAACAAGGGCCACTCCCTGCTAAAATTGACACGGCGGATGGCACCGTTCGAGTCTTGGTGATCAATATCAATCCGGCGGCGCCGCACAAGGTTAGGCATAGGTAGTCGCGGCGCGCAGAGACATCTGCTACCGAGAAACGAAACAATGCTTCTGGGGTGCGCTAGTGAAAAAAGATGCGTCGGTCGGAAACGAAGAAGATTCGCTCTCGGAGCTTCTCAGGGATATGTTCATAACCATCCTGCTCTTGAATGGCGTAACCCAAGACAGCGTTGCGACGATTGTCCGCGTGAGCAAAACTCGCGTCAATGCGATAGGAAAGAACCTGAAGCTAAAACGGTCGTAAGCCGAACGCGGTCGTGGCGTGGGCTTCGACGACTTGCCTTTGTCCTGAGCCGGGCCGTCAACGTCAATTTCATCGCACCCACGCCGACTGTGAATCTCGCTCCTCGGATGGCGCGAAGCACGCCGCGCATTGGCGCGACCGCGGAGCGGGTATGGATGATGCGTCGCGCCTCCTGATATCCCTCTCCCGATGGGAGAGGTTGCGCCATCTGATGGCGCTGGCGAGGGACCTTATGCAGCGCGTCCTCGCGCGATTAAGAGTTCCGTTTCTGCTTCTCGGCCTCCAGAAGGAATTCCATAGTCGCGCGCGGCGCGCTGGGTAAGGTCCCACTCCAGGTCACTCGCAAAGCCTCGCGACCAACCTTGTATATCCGGTTCGAACGCCGCAAAAGAGAAAGAGCCAGGGCGCGTCAGCTCGGAGCAACCCGGACCCCAAGAGGTCGTGGGCGAGCAGGAGGCGGCGCGCCTTAAACCGCGGAGCACAGCCCGAACGGTCGACGGAGCCGCCGCCGCACGGCGAGCTCGGATTAAACTGCAAGGAGGGGTGAGCGCTCCGCCAGCGAGGAGGAGAAGGAAGATGGATGCGGTGAATGTAGCGATCGACGTCGGCAAGCATCAGCTGGAAGTGGCCTTTGGTTCAGCAGGCGAGATGTGCGCGCTGGAGAATGAGCCGCGCGCGATCGCACGGCTGAGCAAACGGCTGCGCGGACTCAATTGTGCGCGGGTGCTGCTGGAGGGCGGTTCGTATCAGAATCTATTGGTGGCGGCGCTGCGCGCGGCGGAGTTGCCGGTGGTGATTGTCAACCCGCGCCGGCTGCGGGAATGGGCGCGCGGCATCGGACAACTGGCCAAGACCGACCGCCTCGACGCGCGGATGCTGGCGTTGTATGGCGAGCGCAATCAGCCGCCATTGCGTGAGTTGCCCGACCCGCAGACCCAGCAGCTGCGTGCGCTATGGGTCCGGCGCGAGCAGTTGATCGAGATGCTGGTGATGGAACAAAACCGCCTCGAGCACGCGCCCAGGGCACTCCATCATGATCTGAACGCGCACATCGATTACCTGCGCAAACAGATCAAGCGCGCCGACGATGACCTCGATCGCGAGGTGCGCGACTCCGCGCTCTGGGACAAGTACGAGATTTTGCGCAGCGTGCCTGGGGTAGGCCGGGTGCTGAGCGTGGCGTTGCTCTCCGATCTGCCGCAGCTCGGACGGCTCAATCGTGCAGAGGCCGCGGCGCTGGCTGGAGTGGCGCCCTTTAACCAGGACAGCGGCACTTTGCGCGGACAACGAAAGATCGAGGGTGGCCGCAAACGTCTGCGCCGGGTGCTGTTTATGGCGACCATTGCCGCGGTGCGCTGCAATCCAACCATCAAGCCCTTTTATCTACGCCTGCGTGCGGCCGGCAAACCGTTCAAAGTCGCGCTCATTGCCGCGGCCCACAAACTCCTGCTGATCCTCAACGCGATGCTCAAAACTAATACCCCATGGAGGCCGCCATGCCGCGTCGCTCCCTGAGAGCATCATCCGCGCGACCCTCTCAAACACCTTTGGAGGGTCGTGCGGATGATGCGTCTTGCTTGACTCCCAATACGGTCGCTCGCCCATCGGGCGAGGGATTGGAAGTCTGGGCCTACCTGATACTCATGCTCCGAGGAAATCACTTCGATGCTGGAGCGGGAGAGCGCGATACCATACTCCGGTCAGGGGCGAGGTCGTCAGCGCCGAGCAGGCGCCTAGATTCATGAAATGAAGCCGTGCTTCAGCGCGCGCAGAAGGTCACGAACGCGGAACTCTTCGGGCGTGCCGATCAGGTCGGCGGGCTTGCGTCCTTCGAAGAGGAAATTCTGCGTATTCAGCCACGCTTCGGCATTCGGTAGAAGGGTTTGCGCTTCGTGGCGGAGATCCGCGTCCTCACTTGATAACAACTTGACAGGTGCGCTTGCCATTTTGAGCGTGACCTAATTCCTATTTAGCACATGCGAGAGGTTTAGGCCACGCGGGGGGCGGAGTGGGCGCGGCGTGATTCTCGCTTTTCGGATTGGCGAGAAGCATGCTGCGTATATCCGGAATGATGCGCTGCGCGAACCTCTTTTGTGGCACAGGCTTCAGCCTCTGTATCTGGCTGCCGTTGTGAAAGACAAGGCTAAAGCCTGTGCCACTGGAGATCATCAGAGGGTGTGGCCGAAGTCGGAGCCCATCGCGTACTCATGCTCACCCGATATTAGCTTACCCGTCAGGAAGCGCGTGTAGGAAAAGGGGCGACAAAATCGGTGGCCCTAGACCAGTTCAAAGCGAAACTGACGACCGACCAGCGCCGCCGCACGCTGCAGCGTCTCGATCGTCACATTGCCCTTGTCGGGATCCAGTATGCGGTCGACCTGGGCGCGGCTGGTGTGCATCAGTTCGGCGAGTCGCTTTTTGGTCATGCGCTTCTTTTTCATCTCGCGATCGAGCTGTATCGCAATCACGCTCTTGATCGCCGCGGTGGTGGCCTGCTGGTGAATTCCTTCCTCTTTGAGGAAATCGTCCAAGGTGGATCCCCAGTGCGGATTTTTGGCTTTGCTCATCTGGTCATCATCCGTTAGTCATTTCGCCTTAGTCATTTCACGCATACGATTGCGAGCCAGCTCAAGGTCGCCAGGAGGCGTCTTCTGTGTCTTCTTGATGAAGCCGTGAACCACGCCAATCCTGCCCTCATGGAAAAAGAACAGTACGCGCGCAATTCGGCCGCCAGAGAGCGAGCTGCGCAGCTCCCACAAACCGGCGCCCATCGGCCGGCATATCGGAAGCCCCACTGGCCAGCCGAACTGAACGATGGCCAGATCGCGACCAAGACGATGTCGATCTTCGATGGGCAGCGATCGCAGCCAATCTCGGACCGGCTCGCTTCCACCGGCAGTGCGATAAAAGACAACTGGAGTTTCCGGCGGCCGGGACGGGGTCATCGTCAGTCCTATGTATCATATAAGATACGCGAGGTCGAAACGCGTATCCAGGTGGTGGGGGCGCGGCGTGATTCTCGCTCTTCGGATTGGCGAGAAGCATGCCGCGCGTATCCGGAATGATGCGCTGCGCGAACCTCTTTTGTGGCACAGGCTTCAGCCTCTGTATCTGGCTGCCGTTGTGAAAGACAAGGCTAAAGCCTGTGCCACTGGAGATCATCAGAGGGTGTGGCCGAAGTCGGAGCCCATCACATACTCATGCTCACCCGATATCAGCTTCCCCGTCATGAACCGCGTGTAGGAAAAGGGGCGAATCGCTTCGCGGAGGTCCCTCGGCTCGGCAGCCTCGCTCGGGATGACAGCAGTGGTGGGAGGACCGTTCAAAATGAGGGCCGCCATCGCGGCGCCGACTGCGGGCGCGGTCTTGAAGCCCGTCCCGCTGAATCCTGCCGCAACATAAAGACCCTCGATGCCGGGGATCTCATCGAGGATGGGACGCTGATCGGGCGTGACATCGTAAATGCCGGCATGGCCGCGCGCGTAGGGAGCCTCGGCCAGCGCTGGAATCCGCGTGCCGAGGCGGCGGCGGACATCGTCGATAAAGGCGGCATCGTTGGTCTCGCGGAAACGGTCGGGATCGGCATCGTCGAGCTTCGCCCCGCCAAGACCGGCAAGGGTCAAATCGACACCCTGGGGACGGAAGTAGCTGCCCGCGATGGTATCGATATAGGTGAGATGTTGCAGGCTGGAGGCCCGCCTAAAAAAAGCGATTTGCGCGCGCTCGGGGGTGATGGGGATGCGCATGCCGAGCGGGGCGAGCAGGGGGGCGGTCCAGGGCCCCGTCACGAGGCATACCGCGTCGGCCTCGTGGAAGCGGCCGGCGGCGTCCATCACGCCGATGGCGCGGGCGGCGCGGGTGCGGATGGAGGTGACGGGGGTATTGAGATGGAAGCGGGTGCCGGCGCGGCGGGCGGCATCAGCCAGGCTATGCGTAGTGGCAATCGGGTCGGCATAGCCGCTATGGGGTTCGTAGGCGGCGAGGGCGACATTTTCAAGTGATACATTAGGATCGAGGCGATGGAGCTCCTCGGGCGAGATGATATCGGTATCGACGCCGAGTCGGCGGAGCATCGCCACGTTGGCGCGCAGAGCATCAACATTGGTGTCATCGACAATCGTAGCGAATCCAGTCTCGCTAAAGCCGCATTCGCCACCGACGGCCTCGGGCCAGTTCTGGAAATATCGAAGGCTCTGTAGGGCAAGGTAAGCTTCGGGAGGGAAGGTATAATGCATCCGCACGAGGGCGCCGGAGCGCGACGACATCCCGGCGCAGACGTCTCCTTTCTCGATCACATCGACGGATGCTCCGAGTCTGGCCAGGTGCATCGCCAGGCTGCATCCGACCACTCCGGCGCCAACCACCAAAACTCTGATATTGCTGCCCGAGGATGCCATATCTTTTTCACCGCAAGCGCGTAAGGTAACTTATCATCTTTAGAATTTTGCGCGCCAATTTGTATAGTATCGATGAGCACCTACCTCGATCATAACGCCGGTTCGCCGCTTCGCCCCGAAGTGAAGGCGGCGATCGTGCATCATATCGATGACGGCGGGGGCAACCCCTCGTCGGTCCATCGCGCTGGACAGGCCGCGCGGCGCGAGCTCGAGGCGGCCCGGGCGCACGTCGCGGCACTAATCGGCGCCGACCCGCGGCAGGTGATTTTCACCAGCGGCGGCACCGAGTCCAACCACCTCGCAATCTACGGTTCCTTGAAGGCGCGCTCTTCGCGCCGCAAGCTGGTCAGCTCAGCGATCGAGCACTCCTCCATTCTCGCGGCGCTCGCGGAGTTGGAGGCGCGCGGTTCGGACGTTATCAAGGTGGTTCCCGATCGTGAGGGACGGTTATCACCCGAGGAGATCGTTGCCTCGATCGATGCCGATACCGCCCTGGTTTCTATCGCGCTCGCTAATTCCGAGGTGGGGACGATTCAGGACGGGGCCGCAGTGGCCGAGGCGACCGCGCGTGCGGGGGCGATTTTTCATCTCGATGCGGCCCAGGCGCTCGGGCGGATTCCTGTCAATATCACCCAGCTGCGCTGCGACGTGATGACTCTCAGTGGGCATAAGCTGGGCGCTCCGGCCGGAATCGGTGCGCTCTACCTCCGCGAACCGTCGGTGCTCGCGCCGATACTGCTGGGAGGTCCACAGGAGAGTGGCCTTCGCGCAGGCACGCCGAACCTTCTCGGTGCGATCGCCTTTGGCGCCGCTGCGGCTACAATTGCTGAGCATTTTCATGACGAGGCTTTCCGCATATCGACGCTTTCCAACGAACTCCTCGCAGATCTTTTCGATGCAATTCCACGTCTGCGCCTAAATGCGCCGATTCGCGACCGATTGCCGAATACGCTGAACCTTACCTTTCCTGGAGTGCTCGGTGAAAGCATGCTGATCGCACTCGATCTTGAAGGCATCAACGTCTCAATGGGATCCGCGTGCGCCGCTGGCTCGGTCGAGCCGTCGCATGTGCTCCTGGCGATGGGGCTCTCTCATGACGAGGCGCGCAGCTCTCTTCGCCTAAGTCTGGGCTGGAACACCACCCGCAATGATATCGCGCGCGCGGCGAACATCATTCCGCGCATTTGGCGCCGCATTTCCGAAGCTGAACCGGCGAATGCTTTGCGAAGCCACTGGGAGAACCTGCGATGAGTCGCCGCGTTCTCGTCGCAATGTCGGGCGGTGTCGACAGTTCAGTCGCCGCTGCGCTTCTATGCGAGCAGGGCTACGAGGTCGTCGGCGTCGCGATGCGCCTCGCGCCCGATGCGCCTGCGCAGACGGGGAAGCGTCGCGGAACTTGCTGCTCGCACGACGATTTTGAAGACGCGCGGCGTGTTTCCGAGCGGATGGGTTTTCCGTTCTATGTTGTCGATCTGCGCGCCGATTTCGGCGCACGGGTAATTGGCAACTTTGTTTCGGAGTATCTTGCGGGCCGCACGCCCAATCCGTGCGTGATGTGCAACCGCGAGATCAAGTTCGATCGGCTCTGGAGCCGCGCCCGCGCGCTCGAGGCCGACTTCATTGCGACCGGCCACTATGCACGAATCTCACGTGACGACGGTGGCCGCTATCATTTGCTGCGCGCCGCGGATTCCTCAAAGGACCAGTCCTACTTTCTGTTTACCCTCGGCCAAGCCGAACTGTCGCGCACCCTGTTTCCGCTTGGCGCGATGACCAAGGCCGAAGTTCGAGCGCGTGCGCGAGCGCTAGGCCTCGCCAATGCAGACAAGCCCGAGAGCCAGGAAATTTGTTTCGTTCCCGACGGCGACTATGCGCGGTTCGTTGAGCGCCTTGCCCCGGAGAATTCGATTCGGGCGGGACATATCACCGATAGCGAGAGAAATGTTCTCGCCGAACATGCGGGAATTCATCGCTTTACCGTCGGCCAGCGGCGAGGCTTGGGAATCGCCGCAGGCGAACCTCTGTATGTCCGTGAGATACGGCACGACAGCGGCGATGTCGTCGTCGGGAGTCGTTCCGGGCTGAACGCGAGCGGTCTTATCGCGCGCGATGTGGAACTGGTCGATCCGTCCTCCTTCGATCGGGGCGCCGCGGATATTGAGGTCAAGATCCGCTATCGTCATCCTGCGCTTCCCGCCCGGCTGACTATAGCCTCAGCGCGCAGCGCCGAAGTTCGCTTCGTTTCCAAGGGTCCCGCGGTTACTCCCGGCCAGGCGTGCGTGTTCTATCGCGGCGACGAGGTAGTGGGCGGCGGCTTTATTGAGCGAGCGATCAGGGAATAGGGTCTGACGATGCGGTTTGCGATCGCGACACTCGGCTGCAAGGTCAATCAATACGATTCGGCGATTATCGAATCGCGCTTGGGCGCGCTCGGGCTTGTGCGCGGCGAGTTCAACCAACCCGCCGATGTTTATATCGTTAACACCTGCACCGTAACCGATCGCGCCGATAGCGAAGGCCTGCGGATCGCGCGCCGCGCACGGCGGCTAAATCCCAACGCACGCATCGTCATGACCGGATGCTTCGCGCAGGCGAGTCCCGAAGTCCTCGCGCGTCATCCCGAGGTGGATGCGATCGTCGGGCTCGGCCGGCTCGACGATTTAGAGCGTGCGGTGACAGGCGCGGCGTCCGAGCGGGTCATGGTTTCGAATCTGCGCAAGGAGCGCGCGGCCATCGAGCTGCGCGGGGTCACGCTGGCTGGACACTCACGCGCGTTTCTAAAGCTGCAGGAAGGATGCGATCAATTCTGCACCTTTTGTATTGTTCCGTTCTCGCGTGGAATGTCGCGCAGCGTGGAACCGCGCCGCATCGTCGAAGCTATCGATGAGTTGCATGCCGGTGGTTTCAGGGAAGTGATTCTTTCCGGCGTTCATCTCGGTGGCTATGGCAAGGATCTCGATCCTCCGGTCGAGCTGGCCGATTTGCTGGAGATGCTGGCCGAGCGGTCGCCGATCGAGCGTATCCGTATCAGCTCGCTAGATCCCGAGGAACTGAGCGACCGGATCATCGACATAGTCGCGCAAAGCGAAAAAATCTGTGCACATCTTCATTTGCCGTTGCAGGCCGGCGAGGATGGCACCTTGTCGCGGATGCGGCGACGATACAATACGGTGTTCTTTCGCGATCGTGTCGAGCGCGTGCTCGAGGCAATGCCCGATGCGGGTATTGGCACCGATATCATCGCCGGATTTCCAGGTGAAACGGAGCTCGATTTTGAACGCTCATTCAGGTTCATCGAGGAGCTGCCGCTCTCGTATTATCACGTGTTTCCATACTCGGTGCGCGCGGGGACCACCGCGGCAAAGTTGCCCGGCAAGGTTGCCGCGGCCGAGATTAAACGCCGCAGCGCGAGGTTGCGGGAACTCGGCGAACGCAAGCGGGAAGCATTCGCGCGGAGACTCGTCGGCGAAAGACTTAAAGTGTTACTTGAGGAATCAACCGAGGATGGGGAGCTCGGCGGCTATAGCCGCAACTACGTGCGGGTATTGACGCGGGGCGCTGCCAGCCAACTTAATCGAGAACTTGAGGTGGAGGCTTCGTTTGCCAAAGGCGCCCAACTGGTTGGGGAGATTGTTGCGGTTCGGGAGGCGGACGGCCCTCGCGCCGCAGCCGGAGTCTCCTGAAAGCGCCACTGCGGACCTGGAACGCAAACTCGGATATTCCTTCGCACGGGCGGAGCTGTTGACGATCGCGCTTACTCATCCGAGCGCCGCGATCGGCTCTGATGTTCACTACGAGCGACTCGAATTTCTGGGCGATGCCGTTCTGGACCTCGCGATCGCCGACATGCTGATGCGTCGGTTTCCGGAGGCCAAGGAAGGACCGCTGTCCAAGCAGCGCGCCTCGATCGTGAATGGACGCACGCTGGCGCTCAAGGCGCAGTCGATCGATCTTGGCAACCGCCTGAAGCTGGGCAAAGGCGAGGAGAAAAGCGGCGGGCGCGACAAGATTTCGATCCTCGCGGCTGCTTTCGAGGCCGTGGTGGGAGCGATTTATACCGATGGTGGGCTCGCGCCTGCGCAGCGTGTGGTAGAATCGCTGTTCGTCGATGACATCGGAGGCCCGTCCGCCGAGCGCGATTATAAAACCGAGCTCCAGGAGATCGCGTATCGGCGCTATCGCGCGCAACCAGTTTACGAATTGGTGGCCGCGAGTGGTCCCGATCACGCGAAACGATTCACGACCCGAATCAGGATCGCGGGCAAGGAGTTGGGTACCGGCGAGGGTGGCAGCAAAAAACAGAGCGAGCAGGCCGCGGCACGCGCCGCGATGGTGCAAATAGAACAGGAAATTCGTGAACGCAGAACCTAATCACCGTTCGGGCTTCGTCGTCCTTGGTGGGCGCTCGAATGTCGGAAAGTCCACCCTCGTCAACCGCATCGTCGGGCACAAGGTCGCGATCGTTACCCCCAAGCCACAAACTACCCGGCGCAAGGTGATGGGAATTCGCAGCGATCCCGACGCGCAGATCATCTTCATCGATACGCCGGGGATTCATGACTCACCCAAAATGCTGAACCGCCGCATGGTTCAGACTGCGCGGCAAAGCCTCGCCGAGGCCGAGGTCATCATGGGCGTAATTGAGGCTGCCGATCGCGCCAGCCCTGCCGATCATGCCTTCCTTCAGGAATTACGCGCGCTCAATCGCCCCAAGCTCCTCGTGATCAACAAGATCGACCTACTGCCGCGAGTGCGGTTGCTGCCGTTGCTGGAAGAATGTGCACGCGAGCTCCCGGGCATCGAGATCGTGCCGGTTAGCGCGAAGTCCGGCGAGAATATCGAGGAGCTTTTGCGGATGCTCAAGTCGATGCTGCCGGAAGGCCCGGCGTTGATGTCAGAAGAAGAATATACCGACCAGACCGAGCGCACGCTGGCGGAAGAAATCGTGCGCGAAAAATTGTTCCTCAAGCTGGAGCGCGAGATTCCCTTTTCCACCGCGGTGGTGGTCGAGGCCTTCAGCGAAGACGAGGAAAAAAAGCTCATTAAGATTGCCGCAACTATCATCGTCGATCGCGAATCGCATAAGGGAATCGTGATCGGCGCCGGCGGCCGGATGCTCAAGGAAATCGGCACCGCCGCGCGCCTCGAGCTCGAGGAGATCCTCGGCTGGAAGGTCTTTCTGGAGCTGCTGGTGAAGGTCGATCGCGACTGGACGCGCAATCCTCGGAAGCTCCAGGAAATGGGGCTCTGATGCCGCGCGCCGCCAAATCAGAGTCACGCCCGGGTGCGATCTCGGCCGCTCTCGCGCAAGGATTGCCGACCGTCGTGCTGGCCGGCCGCGTCAACGCGGGCAAGTCGACGCTGTTCAATCGCATCGCGGCAGGCGCGCGCGCCATCACCAGCTCGATTCCGGGTACGACGCGCGACTTGAACTTCGCGCGCACCTCCTACGATGATCGCGACTTCATCCTCATCGACAGCGGCGGGCTCGAACTCGGCGGCCGGGAACGGATGTCGGAGCGGATCGTACGCGAGGCTCTCGCGGCTATCGGCATGGCGGACCTTGTCGTGATGCTGTTCGACGGCCGCGCCGGCTTCACCGATGCCGACCAGGAAGCGCTCGCACTGATTCGCGACACTGGATGTCCGCTTATCGTCGCGGTCAACAAGATCGATCAGCGCGGGAAGGAGGCCTCGGCCTCGGAATTCTATGCCTCCGGCGCGGAGAAGATTTTCTTTCTGTCCTCAGCGCATGGCAACGGCGTCGGCGAGTTGCTCGAAGAAATCGCCTCGCGCCTTCCGCCGAAGGAAGCCAAAATCGCCGAGCGCCCCGATTTGAAAATCGCGCTGATCGGACGTCCTAACGTCGGGAAGTCGTCGCTGCTCAATCGGCTCTCGGGCATCGAGCGCTCGATTGTCGATTCGACGCCCGGCACCACACGCGATGCGATCGATGCGCCGCTCGATTACAAAGGCAAGCGCCTTCTCCTGATCGATACCGCCGGAATCCGTCGCAGGCCACGCGTCGAGGGCGAGCTCGAGCAGGCCTCGGTAGGGCGCGCGATCGAGGTGATTCGGCGCGCCGATGTATTGCTGCTGGTCATCGATGCGACCGAGGGCATTACGGACCAGGACGCGCGACTGGCGCACCTGGTCGATACCAACGATCGCGCGATGGTCCTGGTCTGCAACAAGTGGGACGCCGCGGCGAAGGAGGGCGCGAAGATCGCCGCCTTCATTCGCGACGCGCACCATCGTTTTCCGTTCCTTGAGTACGCGACGATCGTGTTCACTTCGGCGCTCACCGGCGATGGGGTGAATGACATCATTCCCGCCGCGCTGGCGGCTGGCGAATCATGGCGCGCGACCTATCAGACCTCGATGCTCAACCAGATCCTTGCGAGCGCGAGCGCCGCGATGGATCCTCCGATGGTCGATCGCAAGCGCCTGAATCTGATGTATGTGACGCAAGTAGGCAGCTCGCCGCCGCGGCTCGCATTCTTTTCGAATTTCGATCGCGACATCCCCGCGCACTACGTCCGCTTCCTTGAGACGCGATTTCGCAAGGCCCTCAACGTCGTGGGGAGCCCGCTGCGAATGCAGTTTCGCAAGACCGGCCGCACGCCCGAGCGCCGTCCTCGCAGCAAGGTTGAGGGTCGCAACGTCAGGGGGCGGCGCGCGTAGCGCATTGTTGAAATGTGTCTGGCGGCGGTGTTTTTACGCCCGCGCGGGTCCGATATAGTTACGGCTTCACCGTGATTCTCATTTTAGATTTCGGAAGCCAGTACACCCAATTAATCGCGCGACGGGTGCGCGAAGCCAACGTGTACTGCGAAATCCACCCGTTCAATTATCCACTCGCGAAGATTCGCGCGCTGAAGCCGCGCGGCATCATCCTTTCGGGCGGGCCGGCGAGCCTCTACGACGAGAATGCTCCCGACATAGATCCCGAGGTCCTTAAGACCGACGCGCCGATTCTCGGCATCTGCTACGGCATGTACGTCGTCGCGACCCATCTGGGTGCAAAGACGCCGCCCGCGACCGCGAAGGAATACGGTCCAGCGACGCTACAAATCGATGTCCAGGATCCGCTGTTCGAAGGCCTCGAAGGTCAGGAACATCGCGTGTGGATGAGTCATGGCGATCGGGTCGAGGCGATTCCTTCGACACTGCGATCCATCGCGCATACCGACAACGCGCCGTGCGCGGCAGTACGCACCGAGGACGGCAAGATTCGCGGCATCCAGTTTCATCCCGAGGTCGTGCATACCCCGTGCGGCACCCAGGTGTTGCGTAACTTTGTGCTCAGGATCTGCGGCGAGCCGGGCGACTGGACGATGGCAAATTTCATCGACACCAAGGTCGCCGAGATTCGCGAGAAAGTCGGTCCGCACGACAAGGTACTGCTGGGGCTCTCCGGCGGGGTCGATTCTTCGGTCGCCGCGGCGCTGATTCATCGCGCGATCGGCGAGCGCCTCAAGTGCGTGTTCGTCGATACCGGATTGCTGCGCGCCGGCGAGCGCGAACGGATGGAAAATGTTTTCGCCGGCCAACTCGGCATCGCACTGACCGTCAGTGACGCGTCGGAACTGTTTCTCACGCGGCTCAAAGGTGTACTCGATCCTGAGCAGAAGCGTCGCATCATCGGGCACACCTTCATCGACGTGTTCGAGTCCGAGGATGTGGTGCGCGGCGCGCGGTTCCTCGGCCAGGGCACCCTCTATCCCGATGTGATCGAGTCGGTTTCGTTTAAGGGACCGTCGGCTGTCATCAAGAGCCATCATAATGTCGGCGGATTACCCGACAGGATGAAGCTGGAACTCATCGAACCATTGCGCGAGCTCTTCAAAGATGAAGTTCGCGAGCTGGGCCGAAAGCTTGGGCTACCGAGCGAGATCGTCGACCGCGAGCCGTTCCCAGGCCCCGGTCTTGCGGTGCGAATTGTCGGTGAAGTCACCCGCGAGCGGGTCGAATTGCTGCGCCGCGCCGACCTGATCGTGATGGAGGAATTTGCGTCATCGGGTATCGGCAGGAATTTATGGCAGGCCTTCGCGGTGCTGCTGCCGCTCAAGACAGTGGGCGTGATGGGCGATGGGCGCAGCTATGAAAGCGTTATCGCGATCCGCGCGGTCGAGTCGCAGGATGGCATGACCGCGGATTGGGCGCGCCTGGATCCGGGTTTTCTCTCGCGCGTGTCGAGCCGTATCACCAACGAAATTCGCGGCGTCAATCGCGTCGTGTATGACATCACTTCGAAGCCGCCTGCCACGATTGAATGGGAGTAATTTGTGACCGTTCGCACCCGCTTCGCGCCGAGCCCGACCGGCTCGCTGCACATCGGTAACGTCCGCTCCGGGCTGTTCGCCTATCTGTACGCCCGCCACAACCGTGGCGTTTTTATCCTCCGCATCGATGACACCGATCAGGAGCGGTCAACCAAGGAATCGCTGGAAGGAATTCTCGAAGACCTCCGATGGCTCGGCATGGAGTGGGATGAGGGCCCGCCCGATCCGCGCTACTTCGAATCCAATCGGATGGATCGCTATTTCGATGCGGCGCGCCAGCTCTTGCGCGAGGGCAAAGCGTATCCTTGTTACTGCACGCCCGAAGAGCTCGATGCGAAACGCAAGGCGGCCGAGCGCGAGCATCGCAAGCCGGGATACGACGGTACCTGTCGCGGTAAGCCATTTGACCCGAACATCGAGCTGCCGGACCGCAAGGCTGGGCGCAACTATGTGATCCGGTTTCGCTCCCCTAACGAAGGTCAGACCGTCTTTGAGGATCTCATTCGTGGGCGCACGGCGTTCGAGAATTCGGAGCTCGACGACCTCGTGATCCTACGCTCCGATGGCAGTCCGACCTACAACTTTTGCACCGTGCTCGATGAGGTGGACTTCAACATCACCCATGTCGTACGGGGTGACGATCATGTGCCGAACACGCCGCGTCAAATACAGATGTTTCGCGCACTCGGCTACGAGCCGCCCGCCTTCGCTCATTTGCCCCAGGTCATGGGCCCCGACGGTGGCAAGCTTTCCAAGCGCCACGGCGCGACCTCGGTAAGCGCATATCGCGAGATGGGATATTTTCCGGAAGCGGTGGTGAACTACCTTGCGCGGCTGGGATGGTCGCATGGCGACCAGGAAATCTTTTCCAAACAGGAGCTCATCGACTATTTCGGCTTCGATGCGTGTGGAATTTCGGCGGGCATCTTCAATGCCGAAAAGCTGCTGTGGCTGAACTTTCATTACATGAAGGGGCGCCCGAACCCGCAGCTCGCGCAGGAAATCAAACCATTCATCGCGAAGGCCGGATACCCGACTCCCGGGGACGATGCGTGGCTGGAGAAGATGATTGCGACGCTGAAGGAGCGCGCCAAGACGCTGGTCGAGCTGGTCGACTTCGCGAAGTTTTATCTGCGCGACGATATCGACATCGATCCGAAAGCCGCCGCAAAGTTCCTTAAGCCCGAGGTGAAAGAGCAACTCGCCGCGCTGGCCGATGCGATCGATAAGCTTACAGCGGATTTTTCCGAATCCTCGATCCAGCGCGTTTTCGAAGAAATACTTGCTCACTTCAGCATGAAGCTCGGCCAGCTTGCCCAACCGGTGCGCGTCGCGCTGACCGGTGGCACCGTTAGCCCCGGAATTTACGAAGTCATCGCAGTGTTGGGCCGCGAACGCACCGTCGCGCGCCTGCGCAAAACCATCGCACAAATCAGCTAACTACTTGCGCGCCGGCAGCACCAGGATTTGCCCATTCATCTCGGGCTGATGCACCGCGCAAAAAAACGGAAAGATGCCTTCCTTGTGGAAGTTGAAAATCCACGAGTTCTTCGAAAGTGGTATCAGTTTCACATGCATCAGCACGTTGAGGTTCGGGTCCGCGAGCATGAAATCGTGCTCGTCGTCCGGCTGTAGGTTCCAGAACGTCAGCCGCGTCGGTTCATCCTTGTGCACCGCGATGAACGACGGCGCGAAGCCATAGACCTCGCCGAATTTCGCGATGGTGTCCTTCGGGCCGGTCTCCTTGACGGCGATGGCTTCGGTCAACACGATGACCTCCGCTTGGGCTTCGCCCGCGGTCGACACGCTTAGCATCGACGCGTGGTCTTTACCGGGCAGATAGTAGTTGTTCTTTTCGCGCTCAGCCGGCGTCGCGGCCAATGCGCCTGGGCGGGCAATCTGTGGAAGTAAACAGACCGCGATGAACAACACGCCCAAGAATCTCGACCCAAGCCTTCGCGCGGAGTAATTTGGAGACATGAGCAGCATCCTTATTCCGTATGTGGTGGAACAAACCGGCCGTGGTGAGCGATCCTATGACATTTACTCGCGCTTGCTGAAGGACCGGATCGTTTTCCTCGGCGGCCAGGTGACTGACGACCTCGCCAACGTGATCACCGCGCAGCTCCTTTTTCTGGAATCCGAAGACCCGGAAAAAGAGATCAATATGTACATAAATTCGCCGGGAGGCAGCGTCACGGCCGGCCTCGCGATTTACGACACGATGCAATTCGTGAAGCCTCCGGTCTCCACGCTGTGTTGCGGCCAAGCCGCCAGCATGGGCTCGTTCCTGCTCGCAGCGGGAGCCAAGGGACGCCGCTATGCCCTGCCACATGCGCGGATTCTGATCCATCAACTGTCGGGCGGATTCGAGGGCCAGGCGACCGATATCGAGATCCAGGCGCGCGAAGCGCTGCGGCAGAAAGAGATTCTCAACGAGGTGCTGGCGCGTCATACCGGCAAGACCGTGAAGCAGATCGAGAAAGATACCGATCGCGACAATTTTATGAGCGCGGCGCAGGCGGTCGAGTACGGCCTCATCGACGAGGTCATCACCGCGCGATCGGCCAAGCTGGTTACGCCCTGAGCCGCGGACAGATTCGATCAAAGGCGCCGGCGAGGAATGCCGCGCCTTTTTTCTTTCATGCGGTCTGCGTATGCTTCGACGACGGCCATGATCAGCACAGACGAAGCTCTCCGAATCGTTCTGGACAATGTCGTGCCGCTCGGGGTCGAGCGGGTATCGATTCTGGCCGGCCTCGGTCGCGTTCTCGCCGAGGAAATCCGTTCTCCGCGCGATATCCCTGGATTCGATAATTCCGCGATGGACGGCTATGCGGTCCGCGCCGCTGACGTCGCATCGGCCGGCGAGTCCAACCCGGTAACACTCAAGGTTATCGAGACGGTGGGCGCGGGAAAAATGCCGACTCTGCGCGTGGAGCCGGGGACGGCGATCCGCACGATGACCGGGGCACCGATTGCCGTGGGCGCCGACGCCATCATCCAGGTCGAGCGCACCCGCGGCTCTGAATCTAACGTCGAAATACTCGCGTCGGCCGAGCCGCGAAGTTTCATCCGCCCCCGTGGCGAAGATCTCCGCGAGGGTGAGTTGTTGATGTCTGCGGGCAAGGTGCTGACGCCCTCGGACCTGGGCATGCTCGCGTCGCTCAATCGCTCGATGCTCGACGTCTACCGTAAGCCGGCAGTGGCGATCGTCGCGACTGGCGACGAGTTGGTCGATGTCGACCAAGTCCCGACCGGCGCGCAAATCGTCAACTCCAGCGCGTACGCCCTCGCCGCAGCGATCACCGAGGCCGGAGGCGAACCTACTATCCTGAAAATCGCACGCGACACGATCGAGGATACGCGAGCGCGGCTCTCCGAGGCGACGCGCTTCGATGTCGTGTTCTCAACCGGAGGCGTCTCGGCGGGCGATTTCGATCATGTCAAAGGCGTGATGGACGAGCTCGGGATGCGCGTGCTCTTTCATGGAGTCGCGCAGCGGCCCGGACGTCCGCTCAAGTTTGGCATCATGGCCGAGCGACCGGTGTTTGGATTGCCGGGAAATCCAGTCTCTACGATGGTGTGCTTCTATCTATATGCGAGGCCTGCGCTGAAGAAGATGGGTGGATTTGGAAAGTTGGGGCTGCCTCGTTTAAAGGTCATTTGCGCGAGCGATATTAAGGTTGCCCCCAACCTGACCGAGTTCGTGCGGGTCCAGATCGAGCGAAAGAATGGCGAATTCTATGCTAAACCGACCGGCAATCAGGGCTCGGGAATCCTCAGTTCGCTTTCTCGCGCCGACGCGCTGTTAATCGGGACCGCGGAGGAAACTGTTTTCAAGGCGGGAAGTCCGGCGACCGCGCTGCTGCTCGATTCTCACGCGGCCACCGATGAAGACGCATTCTTCGAAGCGCGATGAGTCCACATGTATTGAATGACCAGGGCCACAATCGCACCGAAAATCGCAGCGCCGACGAGGATCCAAAGCAGTCGTACCTGAGCGTGAAGAAAAGGGCCGTACCACAAATTCACGGAAGGTTCGGCGTGATTGCTCCAAATCACGGAACCCAGCCAGATCAAAAAGATCGTGCTGATGATGAACCGCGGAGTTTTGACAAAAGCAGGCATCTCCCTCTTCCCTCCATCCTGCGAATGCCCCAAGCTTGGCGACGGAGGTCGAGAGTGTCAACGCAGCGCCCAGCCTTCACCGAAGCTCGCTCAATCAAATGACCATTCGAGTCGGGCAAGGTTTCGATTTCCATCCACTGCTCGAGGGCCGCAAGTTGATTCTCGGCGGCGTCGAGATTCCTTTCGAACGCGGCCTCGGTGGCCATTCGGATGCTGATGTTGCCGCGCACGCACTCGCCAATGCGATCCTCGGGGCACTGGGGGAAGGCGACCTGGGGCGGCATTTTCCCGATAGCGATCCGCGCTACAAAGGTGCCAACAGCCTCAAGCTCCTTACCGAGGTATGGAAGCTGGCGAGCGAGCGCGGGTTTAAGCTCGGCAACGCCGATGTCACGATCTTCGCGCAGAAACCCAGGCTTGCACCACATCTCGACCAAATGCGTCTCAATCTCTCTCGTGCGCTGGGTGTGGACGCGAACCTACTCAACGTGAAAGCGTCCAGCCCCGAAGGCCTCGGCGCGCTGGGCCGCGGCGACGGTATGGCCGCGGCCGCGATCGTCGTCCTCGAATCCTAGAAGGCCCGGTCCACAGTTCTCGAGTGTGCTTGACAATATGGAACCCACGGGTTACGTATTTTGTCGATGTCGATAGATCGGACCATGGTCGCCCTCGGCGACTCTACCCGCAGGGAACTGCTCCGCCGCTTGGCGCAGAAACCCTGTCGTGCCGGCGAACTGGCTCACGGCTTTGCGATTAGCCGTCCCGCCGTAGTCAAACATACACGGATGTTGGGCAGGGCAGGCCTCATCCGGGCGAAAAAAATCGGCCGCGAGCGCATCTACGAGCTCGCACCCAATGGCCGCGCCCAGGTTGAAGCGCTAATGAAGAAATTGGAGGAAGTCGGCGCGTTCTGGGATCAAGCGCTGAGCGCCTTCAAGCGCTACCTCGAGGAGAATCACTGACGATCAATTCTTATCGGAAGGCGCGTCACAAGTCGTCGCCGCCCGATGAATCCTCACCGCCATCGAGGTCGCCTCCGCTCTCCAACTCCTCGATGGCCTGGTCCATCTCGGGACCACCGATCTCATCGCCCATCTCCTTGCCCAGCTTACGCATCACCCTGGCGACGCTCTTGGGATCATTTTCATCGAGATCGCCGAAGGTGGAAGGATCACTCAGCGCTTCCATCCGCGCTTCTTCCGACTTCGGCATGGCGAAGCGCGACATCAGGCGCGAGAGTTTGCTGCTTCCGCAATGTTTGCAGACCGTATCGACCTTCTCGCTGATGCGCATCGTGAGAACGCTGCTTCGGCGATGACACTTTCCGCATTCATATTCGTAAATCGGCATCGTGCTATGAAGCTCCTGGTCGATATTTGCCACTAGCGCTTGACAAAATGTGGCATAACCTCGGACGCGAATAAATCGAGCGAATGGCGCGACTGCGCGTAAGTCAGGCCGCCCCACGCGAACGATAGTACCAGGTAGTTAGTCTTACTTTCCTCGAAGTAGGCCGCAATCCGGTCGCGTACTGACCGCGGAGACCCGACGATCGCGGCCTCGCCCCCGGTCGCTCGCTTGAGGTCGTCGGTAAACAGCGTTGGCACCGAACCGAAATCGCGCCAGAGCTTGGTGATGTTTTGGTAGTACACGCGATACGCCGGGGTCGCGATGTCTTCCGCCTCCTGGTCAGAATCGGCCACGAAGAAATGTCGCACCGCGCCAATCTTCGGCTCCTTGATTTGCGGATTGAGATTTTCGGGGCTCTCGCGGAATTTCTCGAGCAGTTCCCGATAGACGGTCGCAGTGCCCTGGACGACGCGGTTGGGACCGCCGGTCACGATTTGCATCCGATGACGCGCGGCGAAGGTGAGCCCTTCGGGCGTTGAAGCACCGTACCAGAACGGCGGATTCGGCTGCTGCTTCGGCGTCACCTCGATCGGCGCGCCGGCGAATTTGTAGCGCTCGCCGCGATGCGAAAGTCTCTGCCCCCGCAAACCTTCGACGATCACCTTGAGCGACTCCTCGAAAATGTGGCGCGACTCGAGGAAGTTGACATTGAAATGCGCGAGCTCGTAAGGCGAGATGCCGCGCCCGACCCCGACTTCCAGACGGCCGCCGCTCAGTTGATCGAGCATGCAAATCTCCTCGACCAGCCGCATCGGATGATAGAGCGGCAGCAGATAAACCAACGGGCCGAAGTGAATCCGACGCGTGCGCATCGCCAGCGCGGTTAGAAACACGTTGGGCGAGGGCGCCATTCCAAGCGGCGTCGAATGATGCTCGGCAAGGTGATAGCAGAAAATGCCCGCGCGATCGGCGGCCTCCAGAAGTTGCAGCCGTTCTTCGTAAAGCTGCTGGAGCGAAATCTCCTGTCGTTCCAAATGATCGAAAATTCCGAATGCAACTTCCATCAGGCGTCCTCCTCAGGCGGCGATTTCAAACAGAATCTTCGCGTTCGCCGTCAGTGCTTGCACGATCGTATTGGTCGAATCGCCCCTTAACGTCGCGATTGCAGATGTCGCGTCGGCGATGAAATACGGCTCCGTCGCTTTGCCCTCGAAGGGGCCGCCGTAAGGCCACGGGCCATCGGTCTCGACCATCATCTGGCCCAGCGGAACCATCCGGGCAAGATCCTGATCGCGATCGCGATACACCACCTCGGGCGTAATCGAGATGAAATAGCCGGCGTTGATAATTGCGCGGGTCGTATCCTCATCCGACTTGTGCCAATGGAAAACCGCGCGGCGCACCTTTGCGCGCTCGATGATCTTAAGGGCCTCGCCGGCGACCTGATGTGGGCTGTGAAGGATTAACGGCAGATCGAGTTCGGTCGCGAGCTGAGCAAAGTGTGCGAGGATTTTGCGTGCCCGCTCGAGCACGTCTTCCCGGCGCGCCATCTCGCCATACCACGGCAAGCCGACTTCGCCGATCGCGCAAATGCGCTCGCGATGGGTTTTAACCATCGCGATCGTCGCCGCCAGGTCATCGTCGGTGAGGTCGAAGCGCTCCGGATGAAATCCGATCGCGGGATAGACAAAATCAGGGTAGTTCTCCGCGATTTGCAGAATCCGTTGATTCGACGCCGGCGTAATTCCGGTCGCAACCACGCCGTTAACCCCGACGTGCCGCGCCCGCTTGATTAGCGCCGTTACGTCAGCATACTGGTCAGCGTCGAGATGGATGTGGCTATCGAGCATAATCAATTCGCGGATAATCAATTCCCGATGTTCGTGACTGTCCGTATAACACATGCGCGCGTGGTCCGTATCTGATGCACGAGCTGCGCGCGATGTGGCGCAACACCCGGATGATCGTGCTCTGCGCGATTTCCGCCGCGCTCTATGCCGCCATCCTGGTGCCGTTCAAAGTGGTGCCGCTGATTCCCGGCGTGACCGAGTTGCGCCCGGCTAATGCGATTCCCGTCGTATGCTCATTTCTATTTGGCCCGGCCGCCGCATGGGGTTCCGCGATCGGTAATATGATCGGCGATTTCTTCGGCGGCGTATCGCCGGGTGATAGCTTCGGATTCATCGGCAATCTCGCGTACGGTTACATCCCTTATAAAGTGTGGAGCGTGGTCGCCGCGCGCCACAGCCCGGTCGAGAGATCGTGGTATGCGATCGCGTCGTACCTCTTCGTCTGCCTCCTGGCGAGCGTGCTGTGCGCGGATTTCATTGGCTTCGGCGACAATGCCCTCGCAATCCGGCCTTACTACTTGCTCGGAAATGTGGTCGTCCTGAACAACATGGCATCGGCGGTAGTCCTCTCGCCGTTCATCCTCGCCGCGGTTTACCCGCGGGTCGCGCGGGGCAAGATGCTTTACAGAGACGTAATGCCGGAACTCACAAGCGCCCCCAAGTCGCAAAGTTTCATTGGCCTCACATTGCTAATGGCGGGAGAACTCGGCGCTTGGGCCTCGGGCAATCTATTGTCAACCGGCCGCTGGGTGCCGCCTTTTCTTCCCCCGTGGATTGCCGCGCCGCCCTATGACAAATCGATCATGCTGATCACCGGTCCTTTTCTTCTGCTCGCGATCGTGGGGCTCGCGCTGCTGTGAAACCCGAAGCGTCAGGAAACGCGGTTCCGATGCCGAGCCAGACCGCTGATGGGGCAGTGAGGATTGATGATCTGACGTTTACCTACGCGGACGGTCGGCAACCTGCGCTGCGCGAAGTGAACTTGGCGCAGCGCGTCGGCGAGATGATCGGCATTATGGGTGCGTCGGGAGCCGGGAAATCGACCCTCGCGAAAGTGCTCAATCGAATCATTCCGGAACTGGAGGGCGGCGATCTTCGCGGTGGCGTGATCCTTGGTGGTCGTTCCATTGCCGAATCACGCGTGCGGGATCTCGCCGGCGAAATCGGGATGGTCTTCCAGGATTTCGAATCGCAACTCTTTTCCACCACTGTTGCACATGAGGTCGCATTCGCGATGGAGCGGGTCGGGATGCCGCGCGGAGAGATCCTCGCACGGCTCACGCCGGCGCTGGAAGCAGTCGGTTTGCGCGGTTTCGAGGATCGCGATCCCACTACCCTGTCGGGCGGGCAGAAGCAGCGCCTTGCGATTGCTTCGGTGCTGGCGCTGCGGCCGCGCGTGGTGGTCCTCGACGAGCCGACCACCGACCTCGATCCCGAAGGCCGCACTGAAGTCTTCGCGCTGATTCGGAAAATGCGAGAGGAGGACACCAGCCTCATCGTCATCGAGCACGAGGCCGACGAACTTCGCCAATGCGACCGCATCGTCATTTTGCGCGACGGAGCAATTATCGCGCAGGGTGCGCCCGCGGTGGTCATGCCGAGGATAGCGCTGCTGGAGGAATGCGGCATCAACGCGCCCGGCCTCGATCGCGTCGTGCAGATGCTCGGGATTGAGCATCATCCGGCGAATATTGCCGAGGCGGAGGAGCGCATCAGGAAGCTGCTGCCGTCGGCGCCGCATTCGACCCAGGTCACTTCGGATGGTACGCAAACCGCAATCGTCGAGTCCAAGCCCATACTCCAGGTTGATTCGGCGAGCTTTTCGTATCCGGAAGGACCTCGGGTGCTGGACCAGATGTCGCTTACCATCCGGGCGGGCGAGTTCATCGCGATTGTCGGCCAAAATGGCTCCGGCAAGACCACGCTGGCGAAGATGTCGGTGGGGCTGCTGGCGCCCGATTCGGGCACCATCCTCCTCGAAGGGCGCGACCGCACGACCCTGCGTCCGGCGGAAACGGCGCGGGAAATCGGCTATGTCTTCCAGAATCCGGACCATCAGATTTTCGCCGACACGGTCGAGGCTGAAGTGAAATTTGGCCCGCGTAATTTCGGCCTCGACGATCGCGAGATCGAATCGCGCTGTGCCGAAGTGCTTGCTGCGGTGGGCCTAGAAAATGAGCGCGCGACCGATCCATTCCTCCTCGGCAAAGGCCAGCGCCAACGGCTCGCCGTCGCGAGCGTGCTGGCACTGCGTCCACGCCTGCTGATCCTCGATGAGCCGACGACGGGGCTCGACTATCGTGAGCAGCGCAAGATGATGAAGCTGGTCAGCGAGCTGAACGCCTCGGGCGTCGCGATCGTGATGATCACGCATACGCCGTGGCTGGTGGCCGAATATGCGCGCCGCGTCATCCTCATGCGCGCTGGCCGCAAGCTCTTCGATGGCCCGGTGCGTGAATTCTTCGTTCAGGACGAGTTGTTGAGAACGTCCTCCTTCAAGCCACCGGAGGTCACCACGCTGGGGCGCCGCTTCGGGACCATCGCGTTGAGCGCCACCGAGCTAGTCGAATTCCTACAGGGACGCGCCGTATGAAGACCTCGCTGTACATCGATAACGGCTCGGTCGTGCATCGGCTCCATCCGACGCTCAAGATTTTCGGCCTCTTCGCCGCCTTCTGGTCGATTTACTGGATCGACAATCCGCTGACGCTGGTGCCGTTCATCGTCGCCGAGTTCGTAGTGGCCGCCGCGATCGGCGCCGGACCAAACGTGTATCGCTTCCGCTGGTTCTTCCTGCTGATCGTGCTGCCGACGATGATCACCTGGATGATTTCGTATCGGAAGGGCACGCCAATCATCAACCTACCGATTATTCACGCGAGTAAAGAATCGATCCTCTTCGGCCTCGGCAAGGGCATGAAGGTCGCGGCGCTGGTGCTAGCGTCAGTGCTCTTCCTGTCGAGCACCAAAGTTGAGGAGCTATCGGTCGGGCTCTCGCGCCTCGGATTTCCGTATCGATTCGGTTTCACCATCACACTCGCGTTTCGCTTGGTGCCGCTGTTCATCGATTCGGCGCTGACCGTGGTCGATGCGCAACGCCTGCGCGGTTACGACTTCGATGCGGGAGGACCATTCGAACGCGTCCGCCGCTACGTGCCGGTAATCATCCCGGTTTTCATGGGAGCGCTGCGCAAGGCCAACAACATGGCGATGGCGCTGGAAGCGCGCGGCTTCGGGCGCAGTAACGATCCAACCAGCTTCATCGAGTATCGGATGCACGCTCGCGACGCCGAGGCCTTCATCGTACTGATAGCGGTCGGCACGGTGGCGTTCATGCTGTACTGGACCGGCTATGGCGCTATCCCGGGCGCCTCGATTCGCAGCTGAGGGCGGGCTTTCACGGGCGCGGCGGCGCATGCTAATTTCAAAAACTCGCTTCTCCGAAGCCGAATCGAATGCTCTTCGTAATCATCGGTCATGACGGTCCCAACGGCGCGCGCTTGCGGCCGACCGTGCGCCCGGCGCATCTGGAAAATCTGCGCCCGCTGGTAGACGCGGGGAAAGTAGTGGTCGCGGGTCCGTTCACCGACGGCAGCGGCAGCTTGATCGTCGCGGATTTTGAGAACGAAGACGCCGCGCGGACATTCGCACAGAACGATCCCTACACCGTCCAGGGCGTGTTCGAGCGCGTTGAAGTGAAGCCCTTCCGCAAGGTTTTTCCGGAGTAAAAATGCCAGGAGCGCTGTCGGACGTAAAAATTGTCGAGCTCGGCGAGTTGGTCGCAGCCCCATATGCCTCCAAGCTGATGGCCGACATGGGCGCCGAGGTGATCAAGATCGAGCGCCCCGGCGTAGGCGATCGCGCGCGCACTCGCGGCCCGTTTCCCAAGGACGATGCGCATCCGGACAAATCCGGGCTGTTCCTTTACCTCAATACCAACAAGCTTGGCGTCACCCTCGATGTCGCGACCGCCGAGGGCTTCGAGATTTTCGAGAAGCTGATTGCCGGCGCCGACATTCTCGTCCACAACGTCATTCCGCCCGAGATGGATCGCGTCGGGCTCACTTACGATCGTCTCAAAAAAATTAATCCGAAACTGATCATGACCTCGATCACGCCATGGGGCCTCGAGGGTCCGTATCGCAACTGGCGCGCCGAGGATCTCACGATCTGGGCCGCCGGCGGCGTGTGCGTGCTCAACGGAGGCGGGCCCGATCACGCCGATCTGCCGCCGCTGCGCACCTTCGGCTCGCAGTCAGGTTTTCAGGGCGGCATTCATAGCGCGGTCGCGACCATGGGGGCGCTGTTCGCGCGGCTGCGCGACGGCGAAGGCCAGCACATCGACGCGCCGATGCAGGAAGCGATCGCGGCGCAGCTCGAAATGACCTTCGAGTACTGGCCCTATATGACAATGATCGCCACCCGGCTCGGGCAGAAGCCGTTGCAGCCGGTCGAAATTTTCCAGGCGAAGGATGGCTACATCTATGCTTGCTGCATCGAGGAGCATCAGTGGCAGAACTTCGTCCATGTGATGGGTGACCCGGAGTGGGCAAGCATGGAGATCTTCGGCAATCGGCTCCTGCGGGGACTCAATTGGGACGCGCTGCGGCCGCTGCTCGACGAATACATCAGCCAGCGCAATGTGCTGGATCTCTACAAAGACGTACAGGCGAGGCGGGTGCCGTTCGCGCCGGTCTCAACCATGGGCACGCTGCTCGCCAATGAGCATCTGAAGGCGCGCGGCTTCTTCGTCGAGATCGCGCAGCCGGTCGCCGGGACGCATAAATATCCGGGTGCGCCGCTCAAGTACGAGAAAACCCCGTGGGAGATTCGCATGCCGGCGCCGACGCTTGGACAACATAATGAGCAGGTCTACTGCGGCCGCCTGGGCATGGCTCCGGCGCGGCTCGCCGAACTCAAACGCAAGGGTGTGATCTGATGGCCAAGCCGCCACCGCTTTCGGGAATCAGGGTTTGCGATTTCACCTGGGTGTGGGCCGGGCCCTATTGCACGCTACAGCTTGCGCATCTCGGCGCCGAGGTCATTCGCATCGAGACCAGGACGCGTCCGTGCGTCACGCGTCAACTTCCACCGTGGCCCAATGGCGAATTCAAGGGCCTCGATCGCTCGGGATATTTCAATCAATACAACCAGGGTAAGAAGTCGCTGTCGCTGAATTTCAAGCATCCCGAGGCCAAAGAGATCGCGCGCAAGCTCATCAGCAAGAGCGACATCCTCATCAACAATTTCGCTGCCGGCATTATCGAGAAGATGGGCTTCGGTTACGCAGAAGCCAAGAAACTCAAATCCGACATCATCATGATCACGCTCTCCGGCTACGGCGATACCGGTCCGTGGAAAGACTTCGTCGCGTACGGGCCCGCGCAGGTTCCGCTCTCGGGGCTTTCGTCGCTGACCGGCTACAAGGATTTTCCGCCGATGCATGCTGGATTTAGCTACGCCGATCCTAACGCCGGGGTGCACGGCGCGTTTGCTCTGCTCACCGCGCTGTACCATCGCGCGAAAACCGGCGAGGGGCAGTACATCGACATGAGCCAGTGGGAATGCGCGATGGATCTGCTCGCCGAGGGCATCCTCGAATACACGATGAACGGGCGTGAGCCGATCCGGAATGGAAATCGCGATGCGTTCATGGCGCCGCACGGCAATTTCAAATGCCTCGACTGGCCTGAGAAAATCATGGACGTGACCATCGATCGATTTGTGTCGATCGTCTGCGCCGATGACGCGGAGTGGGAGCGCCTCGCCACTGCGATGGGTCAGGCGGACCTCGCGAATGATGCGCGCTTCAAGACCTTGGCCGCGCGCAAGCAGAACGAGGACGAGCTCGAAGCGATCGTTCAGAAGTGGACCTCGACACGCACCGTCGAGGATGTGGTCGCCACGTTGCAAAAAGCCAACGTCGCGGCAGGCGCCGTGGCCGACAGCCGCTACCTCTCAACCGATGCGAATCTGACCGCGCGCGATTTCTGGGTCTACAAGGAGCATCCGGAAGTCGGCAAGATGCAGCACGCCGGAATTCCATGGAAGATGAGCGGCACACCGACGGAGGTTCGTTCGGCTGCGCCGGCGCTCGGCCAGCATACCGACGAGGTGCTGACGGGCCTTCTGGGATATAGCGATGCGGATGTGGAGGCCCTGCGCAAACTCGGCGCCCTCGATTAGATCACGCCCTTCGCGCGCATCGAGGCGATCTCGTCGTCGCTATACCCGACTGAATGTAGGACCTCCTCGGTATGCTCACCGGCGGGAGGCGCAGCGTAGCGCACGCCCTTGGGCACATCAGAAAGGTTCAACGGCGAGTTGATTAACTCGGTCGCGCCGCGTTGCGGATGCGTCACCGGCGCGGCAAGCCCCAGATGCTTCACCTGCGGATCCGCGAACATCTGATCGATGCTGTAAATCGGGCCGCACGGAATTCCTGCCGCCTCAAGGGTCTCTACCCAGTAGGCGGATTGCTTCGTCCTGGTGACTTCACCGATGGCGGCGTTGATGGCGACACGATTCTTGCTGCGCGCGTCACCGCTTTTCCATTCGGCCTTGGTCTTCCATTCTGGTTTGCCGATGGCATCGCAGAAGGTCTTCCAGAGCTTGTTGGAGCTCGCCGCGATGTTAACGTGGCCGTCGCTGGTGGGAAAGGTGCCCATCGGAATTCCGGTCGGATGATCGTTGCCAGCCTGGCCTGCGACTTCATGATCCATCAACCAGCGCGCGGCCTGAAAATCGAGCATATGCACCTGCGCTTCGAGCAGCGACGTATGCACCCAGCGCCCGACGCCGGTGCGCTCGCGCTCGAACAGCGCGACCGTGATGCCGAAGGCGAGCAGGTTGCCCGCGCTCACATCGGAAATCGCCACACCGACCCGAACCGGTCCCTGACCCGGATGGCCGGTGATCGACATCAGGCCGCCCATCCCCTGCGCGATCTGATCGACGCCGCCGCGGCCGCTGTAGGGTCCGGTCTGCCCGAATCCGCTGATGCTGCCGTATACGAGGCGTGGATTGATCGGATGGACATCTTCCCATGCGACTTTCAGCCGATGCTTGACCTCGACTCGCATGTTTTCGACGATGACGTCGGCGCCCTTTACCAATCGCATGAAGGCGGCGTGACCTTCCGGCGATTTTAAATCGAGCTGGACCATCCGCTTGTTGCGATGAAGGTTCTGGTAGTCGGGCCCATTGCGATACCCGAGGAGTTCGTCACCGCTGCCGCCCTTGCTGGGCGGCTCGATGCGGATGACATCGGCGCCCCAGTCCGCCAGATGGCGCACCGCGGTCGGTCCGGCGCGCGCGAGCGTGAGGTCGAGCACCTTGATATTGGACAGCGGCAGTGAAGCTTCCATCATGAGGTTCAACTTACCGCGCGATCGGTTCAGAATGCCATGAAAGGTCTTGTCGCACGCTAACGGACAAATGGTCGCACATGATGTTACATATGGAGGATGATCTTGAGCTTCCGACACAAGGGATTCAAAGATCTTTTCGAAACCGGGAGAAGCGCCGCGATTGCGCCTGAGCTTCGAAAGCGGTGCCTGCAACGACTCGCATTGCTGAATCGAGCGAGGAACTTGACCGCGCTGAATGTCTCAGGGCTCGACACTCATCCTCTTCACGGTAGCGATCCAATCCGCTACAGCATGTCTGTCAACGGACCATGGCGGATTACCTTCGAGTTCAGCGATCGAGACGTTTATCGAGTTGATTTGGAGCAGTATCGCTAGAGTGAGGAACGTCATGGAATATCCGGTCGATCGAGTACGCTTGGCCAGGCAGCCACCCATTCATCCGGGCATCATATTTGGTGATACCGTGATGCCCGAGTTGCGCAAGGACCGGACCATCGCGGAAATTGCCGCCCTGTTGGGAGTGAGTCGCGCGACGCTGCATCGGGTAATCGCCGGAGCTGTAGCGATCAGCGTCGACATGGCAGTCAGGATCGCGAAACTGTGCGGCGGCGAGCCCGAGTTGTGGCTCGATTTGCAAACCGACTACGACACCTTCAGGGCCAAGAAACGTCTCGCCAGGGAATTGGAACGAATCCCGAGCATTCGCTGATTTGCGTCGCATGGTTTCTCTCGTACCGAAAGAATTTTTTGTCTCGACAACGGGGTGGCAGCAATGACGTTCGGATTGTCCCCCGGATTTCAGAACGCAAAAAGACTCCCATTCTTCTGAGCAGGCGGCATCGTAGGCTGATTAGTACAGTAGGGCGCGGGATCGTTGGTGGGATAGGCGGCGCGCGAGGCCATGATCTTCGGCACGTCCTCGGCGCAGTGATTCTGCCCGGTCTGATAGAAGCGATAGTGATAGGAGCCCGACGCCGAGGGGGTCACCAGCACCGGTCCACTCATTTGCGCGGCCTCCTCCTGGGTGTAACCCAAGGTGCTCGGCGTGACCGGCGGTGGCGGCGCCTTCGATTCCCAAACCGGTACCCCCGGCAGCCCGACCGATTGCAGGTTGCCTTGCGAATCCTGGGTCCATTCGAAGCACCCGGCCAAGCTGGTGATGCACAAGAGCAAGCATGCGAACGCTAACGATCTCACGAGGCCCCCCTTTTCACGCGAAGTGCGGTAGAAGGCTTACCTAAACCTCGACCCGGTGTCCACTGATTGCTATCACGCGACTATCAGGATCGGCAGGGCTGGGCTTTTTGCGCCCATCTGGGCTAGGTTTCTTCCTGAATAGGAGGACGGTACATGCGCACCCTCAAGACTCTACTCGACAAGCTGGCGTTTCCTGAAGGACCGCGCTGGCATGACGGAAAACTCTACTTCTCGGACATGCATGCGCACAAAGTTATCGCGGCCGATATGAACGGCAAGACCGAAACCATCTGCGAGGTTCCAAATCGGCCGTCCGGCCTCGGATGGTTGCCCGACGGCACGATGCTTGTGGTGTCGATGACCGATCGCAAGCTGATGCGGCTGGAAGGCGGGCAATTGAAGCTGCATGCCGACCTGAGCAAGCTCGCGGGATGGGATTGCAACGACATGGTCGTCGACTCGAAAGGGCGCGCCTACGTTGGCAATTTCGGTTACGACCTGCACAAAAATTCCGAGCAGAAGGACGCTGACCTCATCATGGTAACGCCCGACGGTAAAGCGAGCGTGGTCGCGAAAGGTTTGCAATTTCCCAATGGCACCGTCATCACGCGCGACGGCAAAACCCTAATCGTCGGCGAGTCGATGGGACGGCGTCTCAGCGCCTTCGACATCGCGGCGGATGGTTCGCTGAGCAATCGACGGATATGGGCGGAAATCGGGCCTGCGCTGCCCGACGGCATCTGCCTCGATGCGGAGGGCGCGATCTGGTCCGCCTCGCCATTCACCAACGAAACCATCCGGGTGTTCGAGGGCGGCCGCGTCGCCGAGCGCATCAAGACCGATCAGATGTCCATCGCATGCGTGCTCGGTGGCGCCGACGGCAAGACGTTGTTCATTCTGACCGCGCCGACGACGGATCCCGAGAAGTGCCGCGCCAACCCGGGCTCGAAGATCGAGATGACGTCGGTCGAAGTCGGTACCGGCGGATCGCCCTAGTGCGAGACGGCGGCTTGATCGGTAAACTTGATTCTGCACCCGTTCTCTCAAGGGAAGGGGTTGGGGGTTAGGTTGATGAGCCTCAACGGCAACGCTGAAATCTTCCGCAAGCGGCGCAGCCATCTGCTGGGCGCGATTGGCGAGGGCGCGGTCGCGATCCTTCCGAGTGCCCCGGTTTCGGTTCGCTCCAACGATGTCGAATTCGTCTACCGCCAGGACAGCGATTTCTACTACCTGACGGGTTTCGTCGAGGCTGACTCGATTGCGGTCTTCGCGCCCGGCCATCCGGAGGGCGAATTCGTGATGTTCGTCCAACCGCGCGACAAGGAGCGCGAGACCTGGACCGGGCGGCGCGCCGGCATCGAAGGCGCGATGATCGACTACGGCGCCGACAAGGCCTACACCATCGAGGAGTTCGAGAGCGTCATCCCGCGCTACCTGGATAAGGCGGACAGGCTGTACTACCCGCTCGGCCTCAACGAGAAGGTGAATGAGAAGGTGCTGCGCCTGGTGCGGCATACGCAGGCGATGCGTCCGCGCACCGGTTCGGGCGCGTCGGCGATTCTGGATCCTCGCGAGGTGATCCACGAATGCCGGCTGCGCAAGGAGCCCGAGGAACTCGAATTGATGCGGCGCGCGGCGGCGATTTCCGCGCAGGCCCATCAACGCGCGATGCGCGAGGCGCGCGGCGGCATGATGGAATGGGAGGTCGAGGCGCTGATCGATTTCACTTTCCGCAAAAACGGCGCGGCCGGCCCCAGCTATCCCTCGATTGTCGCATCAGCCGGCAACGCCGCGGTGCTGCATTACATCAGCAACGATCGCGAGATGAGGACTGGAGACTTGCTGCTCATCGATGCGGGATGCGAATACCAGTTTTACGCCTCGGACGTCACGCGAACCTTTCCGGTCGGCGCGAAATTCTCGGCGCGGCAAAAGTCGCTCTATGAAATCGTGCTCGCCGCGCAGATGAAGGCGATCGAGGTCATCAAACCGGGCGTGCGCTTCGACGACCCGCATGACGCCGCGCTGCGAATCCTCGTCGACGGGATGCGTGATCTGGGCCTGCTCAAAGGTTCGGCGGAGGAGATTATTTCCAGCGGTTCCTACCGGAAATATTACATGCATCGCACCAGCCACTGGCTCGGCATGGACGTGCACGACGTCGGCATCTATCGCCACGGAGCGGTGTCGCGCGCGCTCGAACCGGGGATGGTGCTGACGGTCGAGCCCGGGATTTACATCGCGCCCGATGATGATGACGCGCCGGAGAGTTTCCGCGGCATCGGCATCCGCATCGAGGACGATGTGCTGGTGACGCCACAGGGGCATGAGGTCATTACGCACGCGACGCCGAAGAAGGTGGCCGACTTGGAAGCGCTGACGACGGGATAGTGAAAATTACCAAACGAAGCCACCGCGAGACATCGTCGAGCGGTGTCCTGAGCGCTTCGCGAAGGACCTTAAGAGAGAGGGCGCGAATACCGAAAATGCAAAAACAAACCCACTCGGCTCGCAGAAACCGATGCGATCAGCGATCGTGAAATCGCAAAAACAAACCCATTAAGTCGAGCAAATCCGGGGCTTTTCGGATCGGTGAAGCAAATAGTTGCTAGTTACCTCTCAAAGAGAACATAAGCATCTCAAAGCTCTAATGCGCTAGCGTTGCCGACGATGGTCTTCGTCCCATCAGCCTTATCGCACCAGACCTCTGTCTCGGCCCGCGGATGGCGACCTTCGGCGTGCCGCCCGATGATCGAGCCTCGCGGTCCAGTCACATCGTTGCCCCACACCACGTTAACCAACCGAAGGTCCATCTTGCCGCCGTAGAACCATCCGAGGCCGAAGCGGCGCGTCATCATCTCCGAGACGAGGCAGACCGACAGCATCCCCTGCACGACGATTTCCGGGAAGCCGAGCTCGATCGCCTTGGCGCGATCGTTGTGGTAATTGCGCGCGGGTCCGGAGAAGGCGTAGCACATCGCCTCGCTAATGGTGCGCGCGGGCGCCTCGAACGTCTCGCCGCCACTCGCGCCGATTTTGAAGCTGCGGCGCGGATCTTTCTCACGCGACTTATCGACAGCAAATCCTTCCGTTTGTGTGGACTCGGGAACGAAGCTCTGATGGGTGCGGCTGCGCGACACTATCAGGCCGGCGGAGTTGGTGACGATGACCTCGCATACCACGTTCTCGCGATCGCGCTTCAGGTAGCGCTCGACGATCAGGCGCCGCGCGCGCAGCGTATCGCCGACCATCACCGGTGCGAAGTTCTCCCATTCCTGGCGCGCGTGAAGGTTGCCGAAGATCTTCGGCAGGTACCATTCGGTCGCAGGTTTGTAGACCGCGGAGTGCAGGATGAGCGCAGGCGCGACTGGACCTCCGAGTGGCGAGTCACCGCGATACCACGGGTTATCGTCGCCGGTGCCCGCGACATAGGTCGCGATCAGCTCGGGCGTGATTTGGTATTCGAAGGTGCCGTAGTCGCGGCCGACATAGCGATCGTCATTGGTGAAGGGATTTTTCATGGCGTTTTGATCTTCGCTTTGAGGCGCTCGTTGAATTTCGCGCCGTCGATCACGGCGCGCTTGTGGATTCCCGAACCGACTTGCTCGACCTCATCGAAGGCGGTGACCGTGAACTCCAGCCGGCGGCCTTCGCACTTGGTTACCTCGGCCTCGGCGCGCACCTTATGTCCCGGCGGCGTCGCCGCGGTATGCTGCACGTCGATGCCCGCGCCGACGGAAGTTTCGCCCGCATCGTAGTAGGAGCGAATCGCATCGATCGCCGCCAGCTCCATCATGCCGATCATGGTCGGCGTCGACATAACACGGGCGAGCGAGGAATCGAGCTTGCTGGCGAGGTCGTCGTCGCCGACGGTGATCGAATGAGTTCCCTTAGTGCCAACTGGAACCGGACGCATCAGTCCCCTCCGACGATTACAAATCCTACAAACAGTTGGATGATCAATGCGACCATCGCGATCGCGCCGACGGTGAAGGCGATCGTGCGCCACGGCTGCATCGCGTTGAGGTAGAAGATCGTATGCAGAATGCGCGCGACGGTGAAGACCGTGCAGTAGACGATGAACAGGGTAGGGGAGAGGCCCGCGATCGCATACACCAGCGCGAGGATGAGGAACATCGGGATGTTCTCAAGGTCGTTGCGCCACGCATTGTTGGCCCGCTGGACCGCGGGAACCTCCTGCGATACCAGTTCGGCGCCGAACATTTTGGCGTCCTCGGGATTGGCAAACTTCTTCGCGCCGGTGCGCGCGCGTCCCTGCACGATTCCGATCGCCGACATTTTCAGCGACAGAATGATCGCCATCAAAGCATAGAGCCTCATCATCGCGGTCTTCCCTCCCCAGTCAGTTAGACAGGCGGTCAGCTAGTTGCGCCGCAGTCCCATCGCGTCGAGTTTCCTGACGACCCAGGTTATTCGGTCATTTCCCCAAAACTGCTCGCCATCGACCATCATAGTCGGTACCCCGAACACCTCATCGTGCTCACCCTCGGCGAGCGCCGCGGTCAGATCACCGGGACCATCGGTCTCGCGGTAGCGCTTGAAGTCCGCGGAGGAGAGCCCGACGCTTTCGAGGACCGGCGCCAACTCCTCGAACTTTTCGATATCGAGCTCGCGCTTGAAGAACCGCTCCCATACGAGCTGCGCATAGTCGCGGAATTTGCCGTGATGGTCCGCGAGCAAGCCACTCATCAGCGCGAGGCGCGAATCGAACAGGCGCTGCGGTCCGCGAATGATGATGCCACGTTCCATCGCGAAGCGTCGCGCATCCATATAGAGGTAGCGGACCTTGCGCCATGAGCGCTCGTCACGAACTTCGAGCGCGCCACCGTAAGCTTCGAAGTCGAACAAGTGTGGAATGAACCGCAACTGCACGCGATGCGTCTGTTCGAGATCGAGCGCGGGCTGAAAGGCGAGAAACGAGAACGGGCTTTTGAAATCGTAGTAAAACTTGATGATGAACGGGGTGCCGGGGTCGGCTTTGATTTCGGAATTCTGCGGCATGACTTTACGCTAGAGGGTTAGCGTAATTCGTCGATGCGAGAAAGGCTTGCGAGCGTTACTGCTGTCCCGCGTTGCGCTCGAGGTATTCGAGGATGGTTTGCCTCTGCGCCGTCTCAAGCGGCGGGAGGCCGCTCTGACGGATCTTCTCTTCCATCTTCGGCACCTCGATTTCCCACATCGCCGCGGTCATCGAGTGCGGGTTGTAGGGCGAATGACACTGTCCGCATTGCCGGACATAAAGCTGGCCGGCGTAGCTGTCCTGCTCTGGGAGCGGCGCCTGTTTACATCCGGCGAGGGAGGTAAAAACGACGCTCGCTAGTGCAAGGCCGGTTCGGATCAAGGCGAGGCGCATTCCGGTTCAGTCGAGCGGGACGCGCGCGGTCGGAATCAATCTAACGATCTCCGCGCGCAGCGATGCCATCAGCGCGTGCCGATCGGGTTCCGGGAGCGGCTGCCTTCGTTCATGGGCAGGACGCAGCCATACCGGCGTGAGGCGCAGACTTTCTTCTTCGCTCGCGTAGCGCGGGAAGACATGCCAATGGATGTGCGCTTCGATGTTCCCCAGGCATTCGTAGTTCAGCTTCAGCGGCTTCACGATGGAATGGATCGCTTCCGCCACTGAGCGCAGTTCGTCGAACAGACCGAGGGCTTCATCGCGCGGGAGCTCGAACAGCTCGCGCGCATGACGTTTCGCAAACAGGATGCAGTAGCCGCGATAGAACTGCGCGTCACCGAGAATCACGTAGGAATGATCCAATTCGGCGATGAAGTCGGGGCTCTTGCCGGCGCGGATCGCCTCGATGCCCGCGCAGATTCCGCATTGCGATTCAGCTTGGGACATTTGGTACCGGTGGAACTTCGATCAGCTTCACACGCGCATGCGAGAGCAGTTCGGCGATGGTGTTCAGCTTGTATGGTTTTCCATAGAAAACGGTTTTGATGCCGGTGTTGATTAGCACCTTCATGCATTGGATGCACGGAGTATGCGTGACGTAAATGTCGGCGTCGCGGATCGGCGCGCCATTGCGCGCCGCCTGCGTGATCGCGTTTATCTCCGCGTGAATGGTGCGATAGCAGTTCAGCTCGATCTCGCCGTCGGGATTTTTCGATTCGTAGATGAGGCATCCGACGTCGAGGCAATGCGGGAGTCCGGCGGGCGCACCATTGTAGCCGGTCGCCAGGATGCTGCGATCGCGCACGATCACCGCACCCACCTTCGCGCGCAGACAAGTCGAGCGCTCCGCCACCTGCTGCGTGATAGTCATGAAGTACTGGTCCCAGCTCGGACGTTGGTCGCGCTGCTCGTGGTCGGCCATTTCGTTCAGAGGGAGATGTGGGCGAGATGCTTCAGCGCCGCCGCGTGATTCGGGACCGGATGCATCACGTTGTAGAGTTTTTCTTCCTGCTGTTGATCGGGCGGGGTCGGCGCGGTAATCGCAAACGGCACCGGACTGAAGGTCACTACAAACAGTGCGATGGTGGCCCATGCCGCGAAGCGCCGCAGCGGATCAAGGGGAGTATCGATGTCGGCGGTTACCGGATGCCCGAGGCCGAATGCGAACAACAACACAGCCCAGAACAACCATCCGTACCAGAACGACTTGCCGAGGAAATATGGAATCACGACCATCAAGATGCAGCCCAACACAACAAATCGAGAGATGGTCCGATGGCGGCGTCCGAACAGTGCGTAGATCACGTGGCCACCATCGAGTTGGCTGGCAGGCAAAAGATTGAGCGCGGTGACGAAAATGCCCAGCCATCCCGCGAACGCCATCGCATGAAGGTCCACGCTGACCGCATCCGGATCGACGTGCAGAATCCATTTCGCGAGCTGATGGAACAGCAACGAATTTCCGAGTTCGAGGCCACCGACTGATTTGTTGAGTGGCCCGACCTTCGAAAGGAACAAGCCAATCACCAGGATCGGAATGGTAACGATGAGCCCGGCCCACGGGCCAGCCGCGCCGATATCGAACAGGACGCGCCGTGAACGCGGCATCGATCGCATCCGAATGAATGCCCCGAAAGTTCCGATGATGAAGATCGACGGGAACGGTGCCGGGATGAAGTAGGGCGCGCTGACGTCGACCCGGTTGCGCCGCGAGGTTAGGTAATGCCCCATCTCATGCGCGAGCAGAATCGCCATCAGGGGAATCGAAAATGTCAGGCCTGCATAAAGCTGGAGCCCGCTGCTGAACGGACGCAGGATCGACAGATCGGCGCCGGCCATGTAGGCGCCCGCCATCGTCGTGGTCAGGAAGGTCAGCAGGAACAACGCGGCGTTGAGCGCAGGAATTTTCATGGCCGCCACCCGCGGGGTCGCGGCGCCCGGTTGCGAGTAGCGCGGAATATCGCTCAGCACCGGCGATCCGCCGGCGCGCGCGACGTATTCGTGAAGCGGCTCTTTTTTTTCTGGACTCTCTATACTCACTTCGACACGATGACCGTCACGAGTGCGCCCTCGCCTGACTCAAAGCGGGAGGCCGCGCTTCCATTACGAACCGCGATCTCCAGAAATTCGTAGCTGCCGAGAATAGCGAGCGGAGCACCCGAGGGCACGTCGCCATAAGCTTGGAAGATTTCCATCGACGTGCCTTTATCGATCCTAACCAAAACCCGAGCGGCACGAAAGGAAGCGGTAAAGGCATTGAGCGTCGCGCGATCGATGTTGGTCACCAGGTTGCCGAACCCATCGACATAGATGATCTTGCCCTGGAGCGTCCTGCCGCGTCGAATTGCGGTCTCGATAGCGAGCGATTTCATTTCGCCGATGGTCGGCCCGAACGATGTGAGGGGTACTCCAGACCAGAGCCACGCCGCCGCCGGCGCGAAGATATCGCGCCCGTGGAAGGTCGAGCTCACATTTGTGAGCCGATACTTCGAAGCGCGAAGCTCAACGATGCGACGAATGCCGGCCTCCCTCGCAGCCAGATACAAAACACCATTGTCGGGTCCGACGAAGCGCGCGCCGGCTCGCGTTTCGATTGCGATGGGCAATCGCGAGGTGCCCACACCCGGATCGACCACCGCGAGGAACACCGTGCGCTTCGGAAAAAATCGCCAGCACTGCGCGAGCGCGATCGCGCCCGCCGTCACCGATTGCGGCGGGGTGCCATGGGTAATGTCGATGAGGCTCGCACTCGGCGCGAGGGCAGCGATCACACCTTTCATCGCACCGACATAGTGATCGCGATAACCGAAGTCGGTGAGCAACGCGATGGGCGCTGAGGCCGCGCGAGAGGAGTTTTTGCGACGGGGCAATCGCGAAGGCATCAAGTTTTCCTGGCACGTGACTTCGAAGTCGCGAGTGCCAGTTCCTCGCGCACTGCGGCCGCCAGCAGCGGAAACATCACCTCATGATGCCCGGTGAGCATAATGCGGCGGCCGCCATTTTCGGTCGGGCGCTCGACCACGTTGTTGCGCGGTCGGTAGTGGCGGATGAAATCCATGTCGGCCGCGGTAAAGTTCGTTACCTTGCGACCGAGGTTGCGAGCCAGGTTGAGCGCCTTCAAAAAGACCTCCGGCATCACCACCGCGGAGCCGAGGTTGATTACCACGCCGCGCGAAAGTTCACCGACCACCGCCGCGAGACGATGAAAATCCGCCATCGTGGCCGCGCCGATCGCCGCACCGTCCGCATCAGGATGCATATGAATGATGTCGGCGCCGAGCGTGACGTGCACCGTCGCCGGAGCTCCGAATTTATACGCGGTCGCGAACACGCTCTGTTCCCGGAACTTCAGTTTCGCATCGAGGATCTCGCGCCCGACGATTTCGCCGAGACCCCGGTTCTCTGACGCGGCGATCTTTGCCGCCCGGTTGAGGAACGCGCCAGTTTCCTCGGCCATCCCGAAGATTCCTTCGGCGAGCCCCGCGCCCACATCCTCGGAGGTGCGGCCTGCATAGGCGAGCTCGAAATCATGGATGATCGCCGCGCCATTGGTTGCGATCGCGCTGATGATCCCGTCACGTAACAAACCGCAGATGATTGGGCTCAGTCCGACCTTGATTGGATGTGCGCCGCTCATCAGCAGGGTAGGACGCTTGCTGCGACTGGCGGTCGCGATAGCACGCGCGAGTTCGCGCAACTGTGCCGCGCCCAGCACCTCGGGCATCGATTCGAGGAAATCGCGGAAGCTTGCGCCTGCGACGATCTCGGAGGCGAAGTTATCGCGCCGAACTAATCGCGATAGTGTGGCGAGCTTGCGCGTCCGTGCTCGGCGCGGATCGAGCGGTCGGGGTTTCATGAACTTGCAGGGATTCGATCGGACGAAGCGCGGCCGGCCAGTTTAGCAGAAGGTGATTCAATCCCAGCCCAGGCGTGAGCCGATGGGCGTATGGGTGACTTGCTATTCGCGCGCGACTCCAATCGTGCAGCGTCCCTGGACCCGCGCGCCACGGCGCACCGTGATGGCGGGGGCGGTAACGGAGCCGTCGACCACACCGCTGGCGAGGATTTCCAAGTCACTGTGCGCGCTGATGTCGCCAGTGACGGTGCCCCCAATAACAACCGTATTGCCGTCGATCGAGGCGACCACCAAGCCGCCTTCATTAACCACAATTCGGTCGGCGATTAGCCCCCCATCGACCTGGCCATCGATGGTGATAGTGCCGCCAAACTTGAGCTGACCCGAGAACTTCGAGTTTCGCTCGATAACGATTGCCGCCGCGCTCGTGCCCGGATCGGATTGAACTGCGGCACCATTCTCGGATTCGTGCTCTTTGGCCTCCATCGAACCATACTCCTCTAAAAGATTGATGTGCGCCTGCTCCGAGCCCGCCGATTCCGCGGCGACTCCTTCCACTATGGCATGGTGGCCGTTGGTCGGCGGTTTAGGTGAATCGTTGTCCAACGCGAAAACGGGGACCGCACCGCGTTCCGCGCCGAGCACGGTCACCTCCGCGGGCGCGAGCTTCGCGTGCTGAACAACCCCGGACGCCCCCGGCATTTCCTCCGGGCGTTTCTCGGTACGCTTCTCAACTTTCAGACGGACCGACTCGGTGGATGAGAAATCACCGAAAAAGCGAGACCTGGATTTCTGCGACACTGCTTCCCCTTGTTTCGAATTATCGGAAGACGCCTCAATCTCGGGTTGAAGTTTGAAGTCTTTCGTCAGGACCGCTTGCGTGTCATGCGAGGCCTCGATCTGGGGCCGCTTGCGCTCGCCCGTCACCGCCTTCGAATGATCCAATTTGAGTACCACGCCGAAGTCGGCGATAAGCTCGCTGCCTTCGCCAACCTTGGAGCCCTCGCCCGGTTCCACCAGGACGATCTCGGCTTCCTCGATGTCCTGGACGACCTGCCGCGAGGCATTTTTCAATGAGAGGGGATTGAGCGCGTCGGAAGATAGCGGACCACTCACCAGAGGTCCAGCGACGCGAGGATTGTTCTGAACCGGTTCGGAACGGTTAGGATTGAAAATGGCGGTATAGTCGGGAGCATCCTCCGCGCGTGGAGTCGACGCGCCAGCATTGGCGGAGTTGCGATTAAACGCGGACTTGAGACGATCCTTCATATCGACGGGAAGAAAACGCGTCGCCCTCTCGGAGATGGTTTTGCTGCCGTCTTTCAAAGGCTCCTCCTATAGGTGCCATCCAGCTTCATTATAGTAGAGATCTCCCCCTCGACATCGCGGCCCGGCAAGAAACGTGCAGAGCTGCATCTAAGTTAACTCTTGTGCCAGTCATGTCAATCCAAGTCAATAGACCAGTATATCGATGCGGATTATGGGCACACGGCTTTCCCGCATCAAGTTCGTCCCCGAGCAGAATTGACTACCGGAAACAGATAGCAGAAAAACCGCCGTGACGCAGGAGCACAGCGGAGATTATTCGATGGAATGTGTTTGATGCGCGACGCGGCCCGATCTGTCGGCCGCTTGGCGCACGCGCCCGGCTTTGGTAATGATGCATCGAGAGCGGGTGTAATTCAGTGGTAGAATGCCAGCTTCCCAAGCTGGACGTCGCCGGTTCGACCCCGGTCGCCCGCTCCACTCTTTCCCTTGCAAATCCAGTCGCTGCTGACGGATCGCGCGTTCCGGATGAACGCGGCGATCTCGTAGCGCTTCATGCGCTCGACGGTCGCCGGCGTGTTCGAGGCGGTGAGCGCGGTCGGGATCGTGATGGCGTAGCCGAGCTTGTCGACTTCGACCACGAACGGGATCACTTTGGTTCGCGCGCTCATCCATACGATGCCCAGAGCGAGAATGAGGCTGAGGAGCATCAGGCCGGCTGAGGTGATCTGCCAGTTGCGTTTTCCCAGAACGAGATCGCCGTAGCGTTCGTCCCATTCTCGTCTCGCCTGGAGGTAGAACTCGCTTTCCATCCTGTGCTCCGGTCGCCGAATTCGTGGCGGTGATGGCCCAGAGCATCAGCAAAAGTCGGTCCACTTCCCTGCGCTTCCCGACAGAAATGACGAGCGTGCGGCGTTTGGCAGTAGCAGAGAGCCGGTGTACCTTCTGGTGCTCAGCGAGCAGGGAGGGGCCGCGAACATCATGGATTCGGCTTTTGTGGAACCGGAAGAAATCTGCCCCGAATCCATCTTTCAGAGCGCACTGGCCAGAGCGCTCGAACAAATCGTTGGAGCTTCCCCCTGTGTGATGACTCAAAGTTTCGGCCTGGACATCGCGCTGTTTCTAGGAACAGCGAGCGGCACGTGTGTGCGGTTTCTAGAGATCAAGTCTTTCGGCGGACAACGAATGGGCGGAGTTGGGTTTGGCAATGGGCGAGGAGAAGGACCGCAGGTTGATCTGCTCCTCAACGACGAGCGACAGATCGCCCTCCTAGATTCCTGCGTTCGCTGGGTGTTCGCATTGAAGTGTGACAACAAGCTCAGGCCGCTTCCGCGTGGGGCAGCAAGATACGCGATCCTGAGTTGCAACGAGGCAAAGGCGGCGGCGATGGGAACCGTGGCGCGAGGCAAACAAAACAACTTCCGAATTTCAGCCTTGAGCGACCGACTCATTCGGTGGGATCAGCTTGTCAACGAGCTTCGGTCTTTTGTGCGCTAAGACAAAGCCATCCAGGGGAAACTGTCGTGAGTGAATCCAGCTGGCCGCTGGTTCTCGAACAAGCGGAAAAGGCTCGTGGACTTGTCGCGGACAAGAAGAGCCGAAACGAAGGGCTGCGTTTATTTGACCAGCTAGCGAGCGAGCACTCCGACGATGGCATGGTGTATTTCAAGCGCGCTGAGGCTCGAGAAGCGCTGGACGAGATCCAGAAGGCCTCCTCCGATTACAAGGAAGCGCAGCGGCTGTTTAGCAAGAAATTGTGGCAAGACTTGGCGCGGGCACGTGCCGAGCACCTCGACGAGAGGACCACTTCGCGAAAGGTCGGGGAGCGAGTTTCACGGGCCCTAGGACGGCGAGGCCTTGAATTCTGGTCAGTCGAACAGAGCGCGCGGGGAGCAGGTACATTCATCAAGTCCAGCCCTTTTGTTTCGATCGAACTAGCGCGGACAGCGCTCGTGCGGACGGTTCTCGCTCTGGAACAAGGCAGTAGATCCAAATCCCAAGCGCGAACTTCGTGGGCTCAACGGATTGATGGGCTCAGCATGGGGTTGCCCGTGAATAAACGTCCCTCCGCGGAGGCGATCAGAGGCGCGAAACAGATTCTGCTAACGAGAGATAGAGCGGTGTACAAAAGCGAACGCGTGTCTGAGGATCAAGCGCGGCAAGCGTTTGATGCCCTTATCGATTTCATAAGTCAGTCGGTCTAGTCAACGAACTCTGCGGAGATTGCGCGGGAGCGATCGAGGAAACCACTGGTACACCGAGTCGAAATGGACGATCGCTTCAGGCCATGTTCAGGCAAAAGACCTCGAAAATGTGGGTGACTGTAGACCCCCGAAGCTGGACGTCAGGCGGCCTCGGCACGGGATCGTTTTCAGGCTATTTTCAGGCTACCCGGCGGGAAATTGGCGGAAATCGGGGTTACGGCAGGGTTCGTGCCGACCGAAAAAATCTAGGAAGTTAGCCCCGTTTATCTCCGTCGTCCCTTGGATTTCCCTGCTCCGATTCGTTCCCAAGCTGGACGTCGCCGGTTCGACCCCGGTCGCCCGCTCCACTCTTTCCCTTGCAAATCCAGTGACTTAGCGCGTTCGTCCGAAAATTCGCCCGCCCGCGATCGCACTCTATCACCTATCCATCACCTAAACGCGGCGGAAATAGAGCCGCATCGGGCGAGCATTCGATCGCTCGACGGCGAGATTGTCGGCAGTACAGACGCAAGCACGATCTGTTGGGCGCCGGACTAGTCGATCGGTCGTTTGACGTTTTGCACAGATTCCTCGGCCTTGCGTAGCTTGAAGCGGAAGTGTCGAACCGCGATCTGGCGCGGGATGGGAGCCCAATGAATTTAGATATTTAGGATCATACGGGCGCTAGGCTAGAGGCGCTGTCCGAATTTCAGGCCAGCACCGATGCACTTAGGGCACTTGATTTTGACCGGCGAAAATTGTTGAAAATCGGTCAAGTCGCGCGGTGCTTGCGCTTAAAGTCCCGTGTTGCAAACCGTCTGTGTAGTCTGTAACACTATCGAAAACTAAGTGGGAGAAAGCTGATGCGAAGAATAGCAATCCTGTCGTTTGCCGCATTATTGACTTGGTCGTCGCCCGTTTTGGCGCAACAGTTTCCATTCGCTTTTCCGGTCGGAAATTCATGCTGTCAAACCGGGACGCCATATGTTCACGAAGGGACGACGGGGACCGCACCGTCATGCTCTGACATAACTCCGGGACCAACTGAAGGTGAGCAGGCGCGGCAGTGCCTATGAGCGCAGGGGACTCTCACTTGGGGCAAGTGCACGGATGGTGTATGCGGCGGCAGCCCGGTCTGCTGCCAAGGCGTCAGCATAGGCGAAACCTGCACCGCCGGTTCCGCTTCGCCGAATAGCTGCGCGGTAGCCCCAGCAGCGATATGTAACGCCAACAGTCCTGCTGGTGAGCACGCCACGGAGAGCGTGCCATTTGCCACTTGTAGTAGCGGCACCTGCGTGTCAGCGTCAGCGGGTGGGTGTGGGGCTCCCGTCTGCGGTCTGTAGGGCTGAATTCGTGTATTCTGACTCATAGGTCTCCAGCCCCTGCTCAGCGCTAGCAGCGCCGCGCGGAGGCTGGACGCCACCAAAGAGCGCGCGTCCGGGCGCGCGGCCCTCCACTTGGCGCTAAGCTCAGGTCACGCTACTGACATTCAGCCGATTTTTCCTGCCAGCGGCTACTATAGCATGGGCACCTTGTCGATTATCGTGCGCCGGCGACATCGTTTCGATCACTCTGGGAGCTCGATACGCCACCGTCGCTGAACCTATCACTGGACAAATCTATCTGGCGATCCTGGTGGCGCTTCTGGTGGGATTGCAAATGAGTCGCTCCTCCAGCCAGCATACCGAAGATACCACGCGCGGCGCGGATGTTTTGGCAAAATCTGTTGCCGAATGAACTAACGCACCAGCCCGCAGCGGTCATCCATTGGCGAAACGCAAGAGAGGAAAACGCGAACGATCGATCGCGTCGCCCAGCGAGCAGTCATCACCACCTTCGCCTCGCTCAAGGTTGTCTCTCAGTGGCCGGAATCTGCTGGTTGCCATCGGCGTCGCGGCGCTGGTCGCCGGCATTATCGTGGCAATCAAAACCGTTCGTCGGCCACCTTCCTCTTCCCAAGCAGCCGATCGCTCCTCGATACCGCCATCGCCGGCCTTTGTGGGCGCGCAGGCCTGCGGCGGCTGCCACCATCAAGAGCTGGTAGCCTGGACGGGCTCCCATCATCAGCTGGCCATGCAACCGGCAACGGATGCCAACGTACTGGGCGACTTCAAGAGCGTAAGGTTTATTAACGCCGGCGTTACGTCGACCTTCTTCCGCGACAAAGGGAAGTTCATGGTTCGCACTGACGGTCCTGAAGGCGCTCTTCGCGACTACGAAATCAAATTCACCTTTGGTGTTTCGCCGCTCCAGCAATATCTAATTGCGATGCCAGGTGGGCGTTTGCAGGCATTGGGAATCGCATGGGACAGCCGACCGCGCGAGCACGGCGGACAACGGTGGTTCTTTTTATATCCCGGGCAGAAGTTATTGGGCGGGAATCGACTGCATTGGACTAGCATCGATCAGACCTGGAACTATATGTGCGCGGATTGTCACTCGACGAACGTCCACAAGAACTACGACCTTCGCAGTCCGAGCTATGCAACCTCCTACAGCGAGATCGATGTCGCCTGCGAAGCCTGTCATGGACCCGGTTCTAAGCATGTCAGATGGGCCAAGAAGCAGGGCGATTGGGAAAAGCTGGCCGCCAATGAAGGACTAACGATTGCCCTCGACGAGCGGCGGGATGCACAATGGATTACCGACCCTGCGACTGGTAACCCGCAACGCAGCAAGCCTCGCAGTTCGGAGCGCGAAATTCAGATGTGTGCGCGATGCCATGCGCGTCGCGGACAAATTCGCGAAGACTACGTGCATGGACAACCGATCGGCGATGACTATCGAGTCGCATTGCTGGAGGACAACCTGTACTTCCCGGATGGTCAAATTAAGGATGAAGTCTACGAGTATGGGTCATTCATCCAGAGCCGAATGTTCCATGATGGTGTGACTTGCAGCGACTGCCACGATCCTCACACTTCGAGACTTAGAGCCGAAGGCAATGACGTTTGTCTGCAATGTCACTTAGCTCAGAAGTACGATACGCCGAAGCACCATTTTCACCAGCTTGGGTCTGCCGGCGCCCAGTGCGTCGAATGTCATATGTCGACGCGCACTTACATGGTCATTGATAAGAGACGAGACCATAGCATTCGTATTCCACGGCCCGATCTGTCGCTGACGCTAGGCACACCGAACGCATGCAACGAGTGTCACACTAATAAGTCTGTTCAATGGGCCTCGGACGCGGTTAGCAGGTGGTATGGACACGCACGGGCGGGTTTTCAGCAGTTTGCAGAAGTGCTTCAGGCGGGGACCGAGGGTGCACCCGGCGCGAAGCAATCACTTTCAGCCGTGGCCAAGGACCGCACGCAGCCCCCGATAGCTCGCGCCACCGCGCTATCTTTGCTGGCTGCTTATCTTCCGGCTCCAACCGAAGCCGCGATCGGCGAGGGAATTACCGACCCCTCGGCGCTGGTAAGGCGCGCCGCAGCGCATTCCCTGTCCAACTCAGATCCGAATTCGAGTTCTGTGGTCCTGGCGCCCCTATTGACTGATCAGGTGCGGGCGGTGCGTATCGAAACTGCGGAGGTGCTTGCGAATCCGCGGCCGGCTGCTTTGCCTTCCAATGTCAGCGCCGCCCTCGACCGCGCGACAAACGAATACCTCGCCGCCGAGGATCTAAACGCCGATCGACCCGAGGCGCACCTGAATCTCGGGTTGTTGTTCCTACGAGAAGGAAAAGTTGATCGGGCCGAGACCGAACTCAAGACTGCATTGTCTTTGGATCCGACTTTTGGACCCGCGGCAGTTAACCTTGCGGATCTGTATCGCCAGATTGGACGCGATAATGAAGGTGAGGGCGTGCTTCGCAGCCTCCTGGAGCATTCGCCTGATGACGCCTCGGTGCTTCATGCGCTAGGTCTACTGATGGTGCGCGAGAAGCAGGATCAAAAAGCTTTGGCTCTATTTGCGCAGGCGGCGCAAATTGATCCATCCAATGCCCGGTACGCGTATGTGTATGCGGTAGCGTTGGCTGACGCAGGCGATCCCCGATCCGCCATCGAAACACTCGAGCGCAGCATCAAGTCACATCCCTACGATCGCGATTCGCTCGCCGCATTGATTGGCTTCTGCGATCAGGCGGGCCAATACCCCGAGGCATATAACTACGCTCGACGCCTCAATGAGCTCGAGCCGGGTAATCCACAACTGCAGCAGACCCTGACCCGAATACAACACCAACTGGAACCGACCGGTAAAGCTCCGTCGAAGAGCGACAAAATCCAGGGGCCGTGAAAACGAATGATTCTAATTGGACGTCACCGCTGCGACCCGGCGCCGGCTCGGCCAATCCATTTAACCGAATCAGCATTGATGGATGACCGGCGCTTCGGCGGATTCGCCGGAAGTACCAATCTCCACCGAAGGAATCGAAAGCTTGGAACCGCTGGCACACGCTGAATGGATCGAGACCGATGGACTAGGTGGCTTCGCCTCGGGAACAACTGCCCTGGTTCGGACCCGGCGCTATCACGCGCTCTTACTCGTACCAACCCGGCCCCCCGGCGGCCGAATGGTGCTGGTTAATGGCGTGGAAGCGTGGCTGGAAACTTCCGGCGGCAGATTTGCCCTCAGCACTCATCGCTATGCGCCCGATGTGACCTATCCTGATGGCGCGAAATATATCACCACCTTTCACGCCCGTCCGTGGCCGCAATGGGAATTTGCATTGCCCGATGGCACCCGAGTCGAACACGGAATCGTGAGCGCGACGGGGCGTTCGTCGACGCTGGTGTACTGGCGCCTGATTCAGGGCAGCTCGGCCATCCTGACGGTTCGACCGTTGATGTCGGGGCGCGACTATCATTCTCTTCATCACGAAAACGCAGCGTTCAATTTCCACCCGGAGATAGCGGCCGGTCAGGTCGTAATCAGGCCTTATTCGGGTGTGCCGGCGACGGTGTTTCACACTGCTGGTGAGTTCAAATCCGAACCCGATTGGTATCGCAACTTCCTCTACGAGCAGGAGAGAGAACGTGGCCTGGACTTTCTCGAGGATCTCGCTAGCCCCGGCGTCTTTCGCTTCGACCTCGCATCGAACGAAGCGCTGCTGACGTTGTCGGCGGAGGGTCACCAGCCCGACCAGCCTGCCATCGATATCCGCGGTGAAGAACGGCGCCGACGAACATCCCTGGCAGCTCCGATGCTCGCCGCGGCCGATCAATTCATCGTTCGTCGCGACGCCGGCAAAACCATCATCGCCGGCTATCCATGGTTCACCGACTGGGGCCGCGACACCTTCATTTCGATGCGCGGGCTTTGTCTCGCCACCGGCCGCCTCGACGATGCCCGCTCGATTCTCCTCCAATGGGCCACCACGGTATCCGAGGGCATGCTTCCCAATCGATTTCCCGATGCGGGCGAACAACCGGAATATAACTCGGTGGATGCGTCTCTATGGTTCATCGTCGCAGTTCATGACTTTTTTCGTGTCGCTCAAGCGAATGATGATGACCGCCGGATACTGCAGGCCGCGATCGAGACCATCCTTGAGGGCTATTCGCACGGCACCCGCTTCGGCATCCAGATGGACTCCGACGGCTTACTAATGTGCGGTCAGCCGGGAGTCCAGCTTACCTGGATGGATGCCAGGGTGGAGGGTAGGGTGGTTACCCCGCGCATCGGCAAGCCAGTCGAGGTGCAGGCGCTATGGATCAACGCCCTACGCATAGCATCGGCCTTTAGTGACCGATGGTCTGGCGCGCTTACTAAAGCCTCGACGACATTCGAACAGCGATTCTATGACACTGAGCGACATTGCTTGTACGACGTAATAGACAGTGATCGACAGCCCGGCGCGGTCGATCGCGCGATGCGCCCCAATCAGATCTTCGCCGTCGGTGGACTGCCCTATCCGATTATCCAGGGCGAGCGCGCACGAGCGGTTGTCGCGGCAGTAGAAACTTATCTGCTGACTCCCGTCGGGCTGCGCACGCTCGCGCCCGACGATCCCGCCTACCAGGGCCATTACCAGGGCGGAGTGAGCGAGCGCGATGGCGCATATCATCAGGGCACCGTATGGCCATGGCTGATGGGATCCTTCATCGAAGCATGGCTGCGAGTTCATGGCGACACCCGCGACATGAAAGAACAGGCCCGCTTGCGCTTCCTGACTCCGATGCTCCACCGCCTCGATCCGCTGGGAGATGGTCAACTGCCTGAAATCGCGGACGGCGACCCGCCGCATACGCCGCGCGGCTGCCCCTTCCAGGCCTGGTCAGTCGGCGAAGCGCTGCGCCTAGACCGAATGTTGCGGTGAAAATTGATAGGGCAGGGCGCGGCGCACTAACCCACCTCGATGACATCGCGGTATGATGTCGCTTGCCCTGCAAGGAGGTGCATCATCATGGCCACTGGACGTGCTCGCTTCGGACTGACGCTTCCCAATCGCGGCGTCATCATCGGCGCAACCACCGTCGCCGAGATGCTCGAGATGGCCGAATGGGCTGACACCTCCGGATGGGATTCGGTGTGGGTGGGAGATTCCATCTTCGCCAAGCCACGCCTCGATGCGATGGTGCTGTTGGGCGCGCTCGCCGCGCGCACCAAGCGGGTGCGGCTGGGTCCCGCATGCTTCGCTAGCACGCCACTGCGCGATGCGCTCATCCTCGCATATCAATGGGCCAGCCTCGATTTCATGTCCAACGGGCGCACGGTCTTCGTCGCATGCCAGGGGCAACCGGAGCCAGGAGGCGGGGCCTTCGACAAGGAGTTCGCGGCGCTACGGGTCGAGCCGAGCAGCCGGATGCGGCGCATGGAAGAGGCCATCGAAATCATGCGCCTGACGTCCTCGCGCGAGCACGTCGACTACGACGGCAAGTACAACAAGTTCCGCGACATCACGGTGCTGCCCCGTCCCATCCAGCAGCCGATTCCGATTTGGGTGGTGTCCAATCCGAACACCACGCAGGTGGCCAACGTCACCACCGGCTATCGGCGCGTGGCGCGGCTCGGCGACGGATGGATGACGACCGGAAAGACGCCCGGCGAGTTGCGCGACTCGCTCGCGATGATCCGCGGCTTTGCGCATGAGATGGGCCGCGAGCTGCCGACCGGCTTCGAGGTCTGCGTCTACTACAACATCAATGTGAATGAGGATCGGGAGGCAGCGCTGGCGGAATCGAAGCGTTTTCTCGACGATTACTACACTGTCAACTATACGCGCGAGTACCTCGAGCGATGGTGCGCGCTGGGCTCGCCCGCGCAATGCATCGCGAACCTGAAGAGCTTCATCGATGCCGGCGCGACGACCATCACGCTGAGGCTGACGGGTTACGATCAGAAGAAGCAGTTCAAGCGGGTGACCGAGGAGGTCCTACCGGATTTGATGTGAGGTCTGACTGGTTTGCAGGAGATCCCGAAACGTCGCTAGTCCTTGGCCGGCAAGAATCTACGAATCGCTCGCGCAGATCGTTATGCTCAGAGGTTTTTAAGAATTATGGCATTGTTGCCACTTATTTCTGAGGGAATAGGATCTTCGCTTCCACCGCCGCATGGACAAGCCATCAAAGCGTCCGGACATTTCGCGGGATTCGATGGCCTACGCCTTATCTGCGCACTCGCTGTGATATTTTCGCATTCCTTTTTAATCGCGACCGGATCCGAGAACGAAGAACCTTTCGTCAGAGTCCTTGGGGCACACAATAGTATTGGGCTCTATGGTGTATTTATCTTCTTTAGCATTAGCGGATTCCTGCTGGCGAGATCGCTCAGCACTAATCCGAACGCGATCAGATATGTAGTGAATCGCGTATTACGAATTTTACCTGCTTTCCTATTTTGCATTCTCATATGCGCGCTGTTGATCGGACCGATATTCTCCTCGGCTGGGACTAGAGCGTACTTTTCCGATTCGGCTGTTGTGGACTACTTGAAATCGTCCATCGACAACCTTACCGATATGAAGCTTCCCGGCTTGTTCGGCTATGACGCTCACCTCGCGAATGTCGTGAACGGTTCGCTATGGTCACTTCGTTACGAAGCCCTGAGTTATGTTCTCTTGCTGCTCTTGTGGACCCTGTTTCGGGCGAGCGGTTTGGTTGCGGGAGTGATTATCGTAATCGCCGCGCTAACGCGTCTATCTCCTTCGGTAAATAGCGCGATCGCAGGTATCGCATACACTCTACCGTATTTCGCGACCGGCGTTCTGATGAACTGGATCCACGCGAGATTCGGAACCCACAGGTTGGGAGTATTGATCGTTGCAACGGTGCTTCTCGTCAGTTGTTTTTTTGGATGGCAGCTTCTCGCTTTCGCCCCATTCGGCGCATATCTCATCGTCTACCTGGGAGAGTGCCGAAATCCCTTTTCTCGACTCACGAACAGGATCGGCGATTGTTCCTACGGTTTGTATTTGTTCGGTTGGCCCGTGGAACAGATTGTCAAGCAATTGACCGGAACCACTAATCCATGGCGGCTCATGATCATTGCTCTGCCATTCGCATGTTTGCTGGCGTTCATTTCCTGCAACGTCATTGAAAAGCCCGCGATTGGACTTAAGCGGGTCGCGGAAGCCTTTCTGAGCCGAGGTTTCCGATGGGCTGTTTCATGGTTCGGGAACGTTGGTAGCGCAGCTGCCTGGGGGGCCAGAGTATCCTTTGTGATCGGTGCGGCTTTCATTCTTATTTCCGAAAAACGATGGTCGTATTTTTTTGAGGCAATGAGTCAACTGCTTTTGGGAGTCGTCGCTGGATCGTTCATTGCCGTCGTGATCTATCGCGCTCTTGCAAGCGGCGGAAAAAGGACGGTTTAGGCGAGGAGGCTCTGCCGACTGATGTATCGGAGGGAACAACTACCGCCTCATTGCAGCGATCCACCTCAACAAGCAAAGACTTTTCGTCCGGTCGAGACCAAAAGTGAGGTGGTCTGAAATTCACGCGAAACGCCGGCGCGATCGGCTAGTTTACATAATATTTCTTATGCGAACTTAACTGGCGAGTATAACGGACTTGACACCAAATCCAAATTGGGTGTAAAGTACGTTCATGATCAGCCTTCGACAGATTCACCAAGAGTACGACACCCAAGATAAATGCTTGGCGTTGCTGGTTAGTTTGCGCTGGCGCTCCGGCGTTGAATGCCCGCGCTGCGGAAGCAAGCGTGTCATCCGCATCAAGCATCGGGCTTGGAATTGGGTTTGTAAGAGCGGCGCTCAATCGCTCGACCGCGCGACCGGACAGATCATCGAATGCCCGAAGAAGACCGGCTACCGCTTCTCCCCTCTCGTCGGAACGGTATTCGAGAACACTAACTATCCGCTCCCGCTCTGGTTCGAGGTCACCTATCTGATTTGCCAGAGCAAGAAGGGCATGAGCGCCTTGCAGGTTCAGCGGATGCTCAAAGAGAACGGACGCCCGACTGCTTACAAGACCGCCTTCTATATGTGCCATCGCATCCGTGCGATGCTCGGAAATGATGAGATGCCAAAGTTTACTGGCGTAGTCGAAGCCGACGAAACCTATCTCGGCGGGAAGGACCGCAACCGGCATTGGAATAAGAAAAGCTCCTATCTGCGGGCGCACGCCGACCCCGATTCTCTCGATCCAGTCGGTTACGCAAAGGTAGGAGTCATCGGAGCGATTGAGCGCAAAGGCAACGTGGTTTGCAAAGTCATCGGCAGTCTGGACGCGCCTACCATGTCCGGCTTCGTTCGCAAGGTTACGAGCGATAGAGTTTCGCTGGTTGCTACGGATGAGAATCAAGCCTACAAGCTGCTCGGTCGCCCGCATCAGAGCGTTAACCATTCTCAGGACGAATGGGTACGCGGCGACGTTCACACCAACAATATCGAATCGTTCTGGTCGCTCTTGAAGCGAGGCGTCATCGGCACCTACCACAATGTCTCGAAGAAATATCTGCCGCTCTACTTGAACGAGTTTCAGTGGCGCTTCAACAACCGGAAGAATCCCGACATTTTCAAGTCGGCTATAGCAGGATGCTGAGGCGTCCGAACTGGCGGATGCTTCTGCATCGCGTGACCAGAAAGCGACCGAAACAATTGGAGTTACGTTTCGATGCCAAAAAAGCATGAAGATAAGCCCGTGGTGCTTCATCCGATGACCTTTGAAGAAGCACTTAAACGCATGGTAAGCACACCGCCAGTGAGTCCCGCGAAACGGAAGAAACGCGCTAAATCTAAACCAAAGAATGCAAAGTGATTCATTGTGGTGGTGCCTAGCCAAAAGCGAGGGCCGCGCCGACCAAGGCCATGCAGGGCGTGATAAAAGCGAGCGTCAGGCCACACCAAGCCTTCCAATCGTCGCACCTATACCAAAGCACTTGTCCAAGACCGGCCAAGACGAAAGAGAGAACAATCACAAAATGTCCGAACGCGCGAATACCGCGACCGCGTTGAGCACTGTCGTATTGGCGGGTGTCGGTATAGGCGCGCTTATATTGACCTACTGCTCGAATTCCCAAAGTCGGAAGCAGTTTGCTTATACGCAACGTGCTGCCGTCTATCTTGGACTCCGAGACGGCACGCTCATGAAAATCGAAAAGCCAACTGAAGGGGACGTTCGGATAGTCGCCTACGTTACTAACTATGGACAAACTACGGCAGAAAATGTTCAGGTCGAGTTGTTTCCAATTACCGATCCGATCGACGGAACGGCGCAGATTACGCGAATCCCAGCTTTTAAGGGAACCGTCGAAAAATCGGAATTTACCAACTCGGTTCCACCGGGATTCCCTTTCAAGGAATCCGTCTCTTATAGTCTGAAATCCTTGAAAGACCTGCGCGATGAGAAAGCTACCTTGGAAGTAGTCGGGCGGATTACGTACCGAGATGGCTTCGGATCCTACTGCGAGCCCTTCGACGTAAGATATGTTCGACAACCTGAGGGATTCGAGTTGGGCGCGGCGCGCGAGTCTATGTGCGGCAACAAGTCCTTCGGCTTGGTTACGGTCGCCATGCCGCCCGTTGCGCCCGGAACCACAATGCAATCGAAGCCCTTCGTAGTTCCAAACATAGAGAACAAATAGAGCGATAACACAGGCCTGTCCTAGCCAGAATAGGGCCTTTTTGGAAACGGTGTCAAGTCCGTTATACTCGCCACTTAACTCGGGATTAGGTGAATGTTGACACCAATACCAGAAAGCATAAGAATATCGCATGGAAATAGACAGGCTGACTCGGTGGCTGTCCTGTGTCGTGGGCAAGCCTCTCCGAATGGAGATGTACGGCGATACTGATTGCAGCGATCTCACCCATTCGAATGTTCAGTCTTTGACGAACGGAAAAGTGGCCTGACCATCCGCTTGAACTTTTCGGGGTCTGCGTTTTCCAGTTCCCGCCTTAGCTGATCGTCGCTTTCGCGCTGCTTCGCGCTGACGGGCTTTTTCGGACTCGATTTCTTGCGAGGCACGCCGGAAGCATAGCGCCTTTAGGTCGTGCCTTCCACTATTGGCTGCACGTCGCAATCAAATCGGCGAACATGTTTTCGTTCTTCCGATTGTTAAAGCGGTACGAAAACTCGTTCAGGTAGAAGGGCAGATACTTCTTGCCGACGTTGTGGTATTGGCCTACGACGCCGCGCTTGATGAGCGACCAGAACGACTCGATGGTATTGGTATGGACCTCGCCGCGAACCCATTCGTTCTCCGAGGGATTGACGGCCTGATGCGGGCGGCCTAGTAGCTTGTACGCCTTGTTCTCATCGGTCGCGACCAGCTTGACCTGTTTGTCAGTTACGCGCCGGACGAAGCTCGCTAGGGTAGGCGCATCCTGCGAGCCGATGACACGCGCCACGACGTTGCCCTTGCGCTCAATCGCCCCGATGACGCCGACCTTGCCGAATCCGTATTTGTCGAGGTCGAATTAGCCCTTGGCTTTACGTTGCTGCGCTGATTTCTTGTCCCAATGGCGATTGCGATCCTTCCCGCCGACGTAGGTTTCATCAACCTCAACGATGCCTTTAAGTGGCTGATACATGTCGCCAGCCATCGCAGCGCGCCATCTCATGCAGATGTACCAGCTAGTGTGGTAGTCGTGAGTCGAGTTCTCGCCGAACATCACGCGATGGATTTGTAGCGCGCTGATGCCTTTCTTGCTGGTCAGCATCAGGAATCCAATCTTGAACCAAATGTTTAAGGCGACTTTGGTATCTTCAAAGATTGTCCCTGCGGTCACGCTGAATCGATAGCCGTTGCGCTTGTCGCAGGTAGTGACCTCGCCAGTCTTGCGATCCCGAACTTGCGCGCCTGATTTGCAGACCCAGTGATAGGGGCGAGTCTTTAGCGCGAACACCCGGTCACTGCCGCAACGAGCGCATTTCACGACGCCATCGGGCCAGCGCATCGCCACAATGAACTTGCGGCACTGGTCGTCAGTCCCAAACGCTCTATCGAATTCAGTTATGGTCTGCATGATGGGGAATATAAGCCAATTTCATTATGGTGTTAATAGCAACCTAATCCCAACTTAACTTTTAACTTTGATATGAAGGAATTCTCGTCGCATCCCGCCATAGACGGCCACTACTACGAGTTTGCGGATCCGGCCAAATGGGAAATCAAACACTGGGAAGAGCATCAGCAGCCTGCCACCTTTGAGCTTCGACCGGTCACCCGATGAGGCATTTGGCCGGGCTACTAGCAACCCATCGTAGTGAACATCGGCGCGCCATTAAACAAGGGGCTAGACAACCCCGTGTCATAGGTAAATGCTAATGGGTTATGGCCGCGCCGTCGCGGCCCTCTACCAAGGAGGCATGCCAACCTATGGCAGCGTGTCCTGTCGATGTTACTCCCCTCTCCTACTCCCGGCGCCGTCCCCTCGCGCTCACCCAACGCCGGCTCGCAGCCAACCGCCGCAATGCAGCCCGCTCGACCGGGCCGCGCACTGCCGATGGAAAGGCGCGGGTCGCCCGCAACGCCATCAAGCACGGATTTTTCGCCGCGCAGGAGCGATGGACGCCCGAGCAGCAGCGTGATTTCGAGGCAACGCTGGAGGGTCTGCGCGATGACTTCGAACCTCAAGGTCTACTTGAAGAAACCTGCGTGCGGGTGATGGCGGAATCTTACGTGCGGATGGCGGCCGCGCTCGGCTATGAGAACCGCGCGGCGCTCAAGGAGCATCGGAGGCGGGATCGCGAGCTGGAGGAACGTATCGCTGCGGCCAATCCACAGGAAGCCGCGCGGCTCCGGGATGAGCGAACTCGGCTGCGCCGGGTTGGCCTGTGGAGGCCGACCCTCCCCGGCGAGCGCGAAGGAAAAGCGATCCTAAGGTACCTCGGTCGCATCGACCGGACGATCCAGGCCGCCTCATCGCAACTCATATTGCAAAAACAAACCCACTTCTCGGCGACGCCGAGAAGTGGCCCCGAGGCTCGGCGACCGACCCCGAATGACGCTACGTCGAGCGTGAAAAGTGCAAAAACAAACCCACTTTATCCCCGAAATTGCGGCGTTTTTGGGGAGCCAGATGGCCCTCCCACCACCGGTCGCGAGGCGCGACCGGCTCTCACAGTCCGTCACGCGGCATTCCATGCCGGCGGGGCATCTAAGTTCGCGGTACTCGGTGCGCCGAGCAGCTTTCGCTCGCAGAAAGAAGCAAGAGAAGCGACGGAAGAGGAAAGTGCAAAAACAAACCCACTTTCTTCAATGTTTACGGGCAATCGTCACGAACGCCGCCGCGCGCAGGCGCTCGAACGTAGACACTAAGGAGGCAACCACGCCCGCCTAGCCGACTGTGACCGCCGCCCGCGACAATCCAGCCGAGCCTGACCTCCGGTCTCCCCTCGACCGGATGGAGGTCGATTTGCGCCGTCCACCGTCCGTCTAATGCCAGTCGGCGAAAAGTCCTTTCGACATAGCCGCGACCTTGCCATCTGTTGGTCAGCTAGCGGGGATGGTCTGCATCTTCCTGATTGGACCTCCAGAATAGCGAAGACTTTGAAACCAACTTGTAACCGATCAGCGCATGTGTCCGCATCGTGGGTCATTCGATATATTCGGACGTACCTCGACGCGTTTTTTGGAGATGATGATGAATAGACAGCTTGTTGGATTGGCGAGCCTAGTCGGTGCCTTGCTGGCGCTCACGTGCGGCACGAATGGAGCGTACGCCGCGGGCGTCAAGCCGGGAGATAACATCACCAAGGACAACGCTGCGCAGGTGCAGGATCTGCTCAGCCCCGGCAATCTGATCCTGGTGCAACGCGGGATGCAGATTCATGTGATCCCAACCGACAAACTCGAGTGGCCGCCTCCCTACAAGACCGCGAGCGAGAAGTATGCCTCGCAGGTCACACTCGGCGCCGATGGCGAGCTCAATGGCTATGTCGCGGGGATTCCGTTCCCACTGCTGGATCCGAATGATTCACAGGTCGCGCTCAAGGCGATGTGGAACTTCAGCTTCCGCCCGCTCTACACCGATGATGCCGACCTGCGTTTCGCCGAAGTCGCCAGCTATGAGCCGAAGAGCACTGGCACGCCGGTCAGCTACTTCACCGTCGGTCACTTCGCGTTTTACAACAACATCGGACGCATCGAAGTCCCTCCGGTGCCGACCGATCCGGATGCCAAGGAGAGCGGCGTGCGGTATCGGTTCGCCTACTATCCGATGCTGGAACCATCTTCCATACGTGGTTATGGGATGATTCGTTTTCGGCACATCGATCCCAAGGTCGAGGACAACACCTGGATCTTCAATCCACAGACGCGCCGCATGCGCCGGCAGTCGCCGGAGATCCTCTCCGATGCACTCGGCGCTCTGCCAGGATTCTCAGGAGGGACATATGGCGGCGCCAGCGGCAGCGCTCCCGCGGTGGTGACGACGATCGATCCCGACTCATACTTCGGCTTCTCCGCGAAAATCGAGGATTACAGTTACAAATACCTCGGCGAGAAAAACATGCTCGCGTCGGTGCATGCGAAGAACTCGCCCGAGGTGGTATGTCCGACCGACGGTGGCAAGACGATTTGCCCCGAGGACTGGGAGATGCGCCACCTATATGTGATCGAGGCGACCGGCAAACCGGGTCATGACCTCACGATCCCAAAACGCATCCTTTACATCGATTCCGAGGGATGGTTCATTACCGCATCCGATCAGTTCGACCGCGACGGGAAGCTGTGGAAGACGCTGGTAGCATTCAACACCTATCGCGATCGCCCGGTGCCCGATGCCAAGGTCGCCATCTACCCTTACAAGCGGATGTTCCAGCTCGGCCTGGTCGACTATGATGTGCAACTCGGCTACTCATCGGTGATCTATATGCCGGGGCGCGAGACCGAGGAGCGCGAGTGCTGGTACATCGACATGGGCACCGTCGACAATTCGTTTTTCTCGCCGCAAGCGCTGCAAAACGCCGGACATTAGTAACGCTTCGACGATCCGATCCTCGCTTACACTCCACAAATTTGACGCGCCGACTGGCGGTTAATTTGCGCCGTTCGCCGGCCATCTGTAACCGCAGAGCGGGAAGTTCTTTCGATTTTCCCGGGAACCTGCCATCCCTCGCCGATGAGACGTCGGCAACCACATAGCTACCTAACCTGGCAGTTTTTTCGCGCTCGCGCTCATGTGCGTCTCATGTGGCCTGGATTGGGTTTCATATGCGATCGCCAGATCAATCCTACCAAGGAGGACGATATTTGGGTTGACTTAATGGGCATTCTTTCAGACTGAGTTGTCTATCCACAACTGCTAGTTGGTCCTCAACCAGCACATCAAACGGGAGGATTCGATGAAAAGTAGAGCTTTGTTAGTTTTCAGCGCGATTGCGCTGCTGCTTCTTACCTACCAACTCGCTTTACGCGGGAGATGCAAGGCCAGTCACATTTTCGGCCGCCGGAGGATGCACATTTACTAATTCAACCATCACTTTTGACGGAATAAACTACGCGTCCATAAGCACCTGTACGGAAGGCGACACCTTCGGATTGGCTGCGGGCCAAGTACTCGGCGCATACTACGACAGTGGTTCTTCTTGCATAGCGCCGGACGGGACCGCGGGTGAAACGTACACGCTTGAGTTTGCTACCGCAGCATCCACATACACGCTTTTCAACGATCAGATCTTTAGCTACTCGCAGACTGGAACCCTTTGCACCAGTTTGACCACTGGCGTCGGCGGAGGAAAGACCACATTTACCGTCAGTGGCGGAACTGGACGCTTCAAAAACGCCACAGGTGGTTTCGTCTCGAGCTTTAGCTCCTCTTTTCTGTATAGTGCTGCGGCAGCAGGACAAACGGGATATTTCGGGCGAGACACCTATAGGGATACTGGCACAATCACACCCTAAGAGCACCCGACATCTAAGCAAGGGGAATAGTTGGTTGACAAGACATTTCTCGACTCAGATGGGGCCGGGCGCGAGACCGGTCGGCTCCATCTTTTTTTGCGGCAAGGCAAGGCGGAAAAAGCTTCTTTACCGCGGATGCGGGAGCTGGTGTAGCCAAGTTTTGACCCGCTGACCGGTAGTACGTTGGACAAGCGATCCCAATCGGAGGGTTCATCGATGAATAAGCGAACACTATTTGCTCAGTATCGGTAGCGCTCCTGTATGTGCACTCGGGGGTCGGTTCCAGGTCCATTTTAGCGAAAATCGAAATCCCTGAGCTACAGGAGAGTGCAGCCCCCCTATGGCGTACACGCCCCGCGCCTCAAAGCGGCAACTTATTCGACCTGGCAGGCTCCTTTTATGTGCCGCTCCCGTATCAGCCCGCACTTCCGGCGCCGGATGAGTCGTCGCCTCAAAATCCTAAGCGATGGTTCTTTCGTTCGGTCGTCCCCAACCATGGGCCATACGATCAGAAGATCGATGCCGGATCTTCCGATGAGTCGATCTTCAATCAGCGCGAGCTCGGCAATTGAGCGCCGGGGCTTAGCTGCCCGCCCATAAATGATCGTTCGATCTGTCTAGCGGACCTGCGCTTTGGCCCGTATTATTGAGGGTCATGACGAATAGACGATGTGTTGGATCGGCACGCCCGCTTGCCTTTGGGGTCGCCGCGGTGATGGTCCCTGCTTTTTTCACGATGCTTGCGGTCGCGACATTCGCACGCGACAGTTTGGCGGCGAATACGCCCGGGGCGGCGCAAGCGACCAGCACTCCGGTCCCATTGCCACCCAATCCGGCGCTCGACGCGCACCTGACCAACTACATCCAGAAGCGTTTCATGATTTCGGATCCGGCGCACATCCAACTCGGACCCGCGGTGGCTTCGCCCATCAAGGGCCTGAATGCGCGCAGCCTGAAGGTCAGCAATGATCGCGGGCAGTCAGTCTCGGCGACCATCTATGTCACCACCGACGGCAACCAGATGATCCTGAGCCAGGTCCCGATTCAGATTTACGACCTGAAAAAGGACCCGTGGGAGAAAATCGATATGAAGTCGATTCATCTCGAAGACCGCCCGGTGATGGGCGCCGCCAACGCGCCGGTGACAATCGTCGAATTCGCGGATTTCGAATGCCCTTTCTGCGCACGCGCCTTCGGCACCCTCGAGACCATGGTGCATACGACTTATAAAGACAAGATTCGGGTTCTCTACAAAAGCTACCCGCTGAACAGTCATCCATGGGCGATTCGCGCGGCGCTGGGCGCCGAATGCGCGCGGCTTCAAAATCCAGAAGCATTTTGGGATTTCGCGCGCGATTACTACACCAGCCAGGGATCGATCACGGTGCAGAATATCGACGACCACATCCACGCCACGGCCAAGCGCCTGAATCTCGATGTGCCAACCCTGGACGCGTGTATGAACGGAAAAGCGGCCAAGGAGCACGTCGAACAGGATCAGAAGGACGGCACCCTGGTTGGCGTTTCCTCCACCCCAACGTTGTTCGTAAATGGAGTTCGCGTGGTCGGGTTGCCGGAAGAAAAAGCTTTCGAATGGGTAGTGACCGAGCAGCTCAACGACAACGGCAAAAACAAGGAAATGCTACGCAACTAAAGCCACTCATTTGATCTGGCTGTCACGCCGAGAGCTGCTGACTGGCGCACTCCTCATCGGATCAGCGCTGCTGAGTATGGGCGCGGAGCAGGGAGACGGAGAGGTGGTGCTGAAGGTTGCCGATCTCGAACGGCGACACCGCGGCCGCCTTGGGGTGGCGATCCTCGATACCGCGCGGCACACGCCGATCGCATATCGCGGGGACGAGCGCTTTCCCCTCTGCAGCACATTCAAGTTTCTTGCCGCGGCCTTCGTTCTGGCGCGGGTCGATGCCGGTGAGGAGAGCCTCGGGCGGCGAGTCGTTTACGCAAGCGATTACCTGGTTCCCCATTCTCCGATTACCGAGAAGCATACGGGCAACGGCGGCCTCACTATGGGTGAAATCTGCGAGGCTGCAATGACCCTTAGCGACAATACCGCGGCGAACCTGATGCTCGATAGCTTTGGTGGGCCGGCAGCACTGACCGCGTATCTGCGTTCGCTTGGGGACAACGTGACGCGGCTCGATCGGCGAGAAACGGAGCTGAACGAGGTCAAGCCCCGCGATCCGCGCGACACCACTTCCCCAACCGCAATGGCCGAGCTCATGCGCAAAATCGTCCTCGGGACTGCGCTATCACCCTCGTCACGAGAGCAGCTAACTGCGTGGCTAGTGGCCAACCGAACCGGCGATACGCGATTGCGAGCCGGCGTGCCGAAGGGCTGGCGGGTGGGAGACAAGACTGGCTCAGGGCCCCACAACGCGACCAACGACATTGGCATGATCTGGCCGCCGGGGCGCGCGCCGATCATCGTGGCGGCATATTACGTTGAGGGCCGCGGCTCACAGGACGAGCGGGATGTGGTTCTCTCGGATGTAGGACGGCTGGCCGCGACGGGTTGAGACAGCCAATTTCGCGGGAAAGACTTTTGGCCGCTAAAACTTGGGCGGTATCAGACGCGATATCGCTTCGCTGCCGGGAGGCGCCGACGCGCCGAGGTTTGCCAACGCCTCGATGACGGTCTGGCGATCGCGCGAGAAAGGATTAGCCATCAGGAACTGTTCGTAGGTATGGATCGCGCCGAGTTTGTCGCCCTGCGCGGCCATCAACCTTGCCACCTGAAGCTGGGCGCGCGGCTGCTCGGGTCCTGAGATCGCCGCTGCTTGCGAATATGCGCCTTGCGCCTTCTTGAGATCGCCCATCTTCTCGTAGATGACGCCGAGGTCTTCGTAGGCCATGCTGGCGAACAAATCGTCCTTCGCGTCGGGCACATATGCGACGAGCGTATCGCGGGACTTCTCGAGCTGGCCTTCCTGGAAATACGCGCTGCCGAGATAGAAGCGCGCAAGTTTGCCGACCTCGCGCCCCGGTTCGTCCTGAACGAGTTTCTGGAAGTCGGCCTCAGCCTGGGTATAGTTCTTCGCGTTGAGTTCGCTGATCGCGCTATAAAAGCGATCGCCGGCGATATTGTCGCGATGGATCTCGTAGTAATAAATTCCGACCGCCAGGGCGCCCGCGGCCAGCACGATCGAAGATGAGACGATCACCTGCTGGAGGTTGGCCCAGAGAAACTCCTGAGCGCTCGCGACGAAGGTCTGGAACTCGTCGGGCTGCTTGAGCTCTTTGCGGCTGATTCGGTGATGAGTACGGGTAGTTGCCATTAGACCGGCGCTCCGGCGCCCTCCAATTAAAACTTTCAGAGGTCGGCTGCGGCCGCTCTACATTTTGTATTTGAAGTCCTCGGGCGACATCCGCTCGAGGATTTCTGACCACTTGTCGCGCGAAACTCCGGCGAGGTTCTGCTCGTTCTGCGCGGGCTGCTGCTGCTCGGTCGATTCCAACTCGCTGGAAGCTTCGAGCACCTTCTTGGCGACATAGATCGGAGACTTGGTTCGAAGCGCGAGCGCGAGCGCGTCACTGGGGCGTGAATCGATCGTAACCGCCCTGCCGTCGCGGGTCTTCAGCAGGATCTGCGCGAAATACGTGTTTTCCCGCAGGTCAGTCACCTCGACGCATTCAACCGTAGTGCCGAACTCGGAAAGCACGTTGCGCAAAAGGTCGTGGGTCATGGGCCGCTGGGGCTTGACGCCTTCCAGCTCGGTCGCCATCGAGGTGGCTTCGAGCGGACCGACCCAAATTGGCAGGTTCAATTTGTTGTCGGGGTCCTTCAGCATCACAATTGGCAATTTAGTGGTAGGGTCCAGCGTGATCCCAGCAACCACCATCAGCAAAAAGTCTTTTCTATCACCTGCCATAAAGCGTCTCTCTAAAACCAACACCCTCCCGACCGCCGCTGACGGCGCGGCTGAAAGCTCGCCCCTGCGCGCCGTGTTCCTCGTAACAATCTTGGAACAAAGAGCGGCTAGGGTCAACTGAACTCGTTGAAAGACGCGCGCAGCCCACGTCTTCAGCGCGGAACCAACTGGTCCACCACGCGGTACAACTGGTTTAGATTGCGGCACTCTTCGACCAGGTCGCAGTGCGGGGAATAGCGATCCATCTCGCTATCACCAAAACCCCAGGTGTTGCGACTCTCCGGGTTAAGCCAAATCACTCTCTTCGCGCGCGTTTTGATTTCTCTGAGGCACCAATCGTGCGGCAGGTTGTAGTTGTTGCGCGCGTCCCCCAGCACTATCACGGTAGTCCGCTTGTTCACGGACCCGATGTGATCGCTATAGAAATTTCGGAACGCATGCCCGAAGTTAGAATGGGCGTAGACATTGATGATATCACCCTTGAGCGCGATATCGAGCGCCTCTTTGGCATCATTGGTACGGAAGTGCTCGGTCACTTCGCCGATGTCCGCGACGAAGATATAGCTACGGACCCGCGAATACAGATCCTGCAGCGAGTACACGAACTGCAGCATGAAGCGCGACGCGTTGCGGACCGAGTCCGAAACGTCGCACAGAATCACCACCTGCGGGCGTTCTTTCTTGCGCTGCTCGAATTTCAGCTTGAATGGCACGCCGCCGCAATCGAGGTTCTTGCGCAAAGTGCGCTTGATATCGAAGCGGCCCTTCTTGTCGCGCTTGCGCCGAATCGAGATGACGTTCTTGAGGCGTTGCGCCAGCTTCTGCACCGCCTCGTTCATCTGCTTCAGTTCTTCCTCGGAAAGGTAGTAAAAGCTCTTCTCGCCGAGCTTGTTGAGATGCTGCTCTTCGCGTGCCTTGACGTCGCGCTTCTCACGCTCCATCCGCACGAACCTGCGGATGATGTCGTCGAGCTGCTTCAGCCTCCGATCGAGGTACTCTTCCATCTGCGCCTTCATCTTGGCGCTGATGTCCATCTTTTCGAGTTCCTCGCGCAGCTGCTTGATTTCCTGCTCGATCTTGTCGAGGCCCAATTCACGCGCGAGCGCCCGCGCGAAGTAGTTTTCTTCGATAGTGCGCTCGATGTTGTTAAGCTTGACGGCGCGGGCAGCCTCGCGAATTTTCTTCTCCATCTGCCCCGACTGATTTTGGAGCAATTGCTTCGCGAGTTCGGAGAGCTTCTTGCCCTCCTTCTTGAGCATCTGTTCGACTTCCTCAAGGAACTTCTGGAATTCCTGATCGGACATCGAGAGCGCCTGCTGTACCGCCTGGCTCGCCTGCTTGATGATCTCGCCGAGCCCGGAGAAATACAGCTCGAACAATTCCTCGAAGACCGGAAGCTCGGTGTGGCGCTTGACCATGGTGGCGCGCAGCGCAGAACGGAAGGCCTCTTTCTCGGAAAGGCCGGTCACATCGGCGGCGCCGAACGCATCGAGGGTTTCGGCGAGCGATACGCGCACGCCATTCTCCCGCAGCAGGTTTGCAAACTCGACTAGCTTTTCTTGCATCTGATTTCTTCCCTCCGCTCCCCTTCCCTAAAGGGAAGGGGTCGGGGGTTAGGTCTCTTTCGGCTCAGTTGAGGAGATCCTTATCGCTGCTGCCGCTCGCATCGGGTGTCGTGCCGCGACGCGCGCGCGCCCGCCGCACATAGTCCTTCAGCTCTTCCTGCGCCTTGCGCACATCGCCTTCGTACTTGACGATGGTGTCGAGGGTCTCATTGACCAGCTCCTGATCGAGGCTCTGGACGTTGAGCAGCGTGAGCGCCTTGATCCAGTCCAGCGTCTCGCTGATGCCGGGGGTTTTCTTGAGGTCAAGCTTGCGCAGCGACTGCACCACGCCGACCACCTCTTCCGCCAGCTTCTTGCTCGCTTCAGGCACTTTGAGCTGCACGATGGCGAGTTCCTGATCCTTGACCGGGAAGTCGATGTAGAGGTGCAGGCAGCGGCGCTTGAGCGCATCCGACATTTCGCGCGCATTGTTGGAGGTCAGCACCACCAGCGGCATCTGCTTGGCCTTGATGGTGCCGATTTCCGGAATGGTGACCTGGAAGTCCGACAGCAACTCGAGCAGGAACGCCTCGAACTCGGCATCGGCTTTGTCGATTTCGTCGATGAGGAGCACGGTCGGCTTGTCGCTGGAAATCGCCTTAAGCAACGGGCGCGGCAGCACGAAGCGTTCGGAAAAGAACACCTCATCCTGCGCCGCGATCCGATCGACCGCCTCGGTCAATCCCTTCGCGCCGTGTAGCACCTCTCCGATCTTGTCCTTGAGGATCTGGGTGTAGAGGAGCTGCTTGGCGTACTCCCACTCGTAGAGCGCTTTGCCCTCGTCCAGCCCCTCGTAGCACTGGAGTCGAATCAGATCCCATCCGAGCGCGGCGGCTGCCACCTTGGCGAGGTCGGTTTTGCCGACTCCGGCGGGACCCTCGACCAGGATGGGTTTCCCGAGCTCTTTGGCCAGATAAACAACGGTCGCGATTCGACGGCTCGCGATGTAGTTATTCGTTTTGAATTGGGTGATTACGTCGTCGATGGAAGAAAACATTCGGCCTCCTCGCCGGATGCGGTCGCGGGGCACATACCGCTTTAATCGTACTTCAATATCATGGCTGAGCAGGATGACAAAATGACCTTGCTACTTTCAGGAGGCGTCAGCGCGCGCGCGATTTGGGCAGAAATGAGATGTTGAGGATCTCGCTCATCGACCACGGACACTTTAGTGGGAAAAGGCGCCGCCATTCTCGCGGCGTCAGATTCATATCACTGCCGGCCGCGCCACGCGCATAGCGGTAAGCGTCGGCTGCGACTTCATCGAGGACACTTTTCAAGCTTGGGTTTCTCAAGAGCAGGTCGGCCACGCGCTCGCGCTGTTCCACCAATGTATTTTCCCAGCTCGGCCCTCTTCGCTCTGCCTGGTATGTCCACTTAAGAAGATGCGAAAGAACCAATTCCAGACGGCTTTGTAATTCGCGTCTTATGGTCTTGCCCAAGTCTTCGAGCTCCTCGGCAACGTTCTCGCCATCGAGGTCCGCAATTCGACCCGCACGCAACGCGTGAACCTGCTCGCTGACCCACGCGTAGTAATCGGCCTCGTAAAGAGATTGAGCGGCCTGCGCTATGTTTTTGGAGCTTCGCACTTCATCAGGTTACCTTCCAAACTCTTCTCGCTCCAGTGGGAACTGTTTTTGTCTGTGCCACATGTCCATAGGACGACTTCGCGTCTGCCTACGTTCGCACATCTTCAATTCGAGGAGGTAAGTGCGCGGGTTTGGGTGACCCGATTTGTCCAGCCCGTCATGCGCAGGGCGTGAAATTGTTCATCGGCTGCATCGAGGAACGGGCGCGCAAGTTCAGGGTCTCCTGCAAGTCCGCGTCGCGCATACATCAAGCCTTGATCAAAATCAGTGATCGCTCGGAGCGGTCGCGCGCCTTGCTCGTCCAGGACGGTCCGCGCCGCATCGAACCAGTGTGCGGCTTCGTCGTACCTGCCGACCAACCCGCACAGGCGGGCCAGTGAGAGACGGCCATCGCGCATAGGAAAGCGGAAATCAGGTGCGATGACCTTCTCGTGGAGAGCGCGTTCGACGACCGCGCTGTTATCGGTGCGATTGAGCAACCACAGCGCTCCCGCCGCATCGCAGGCCATCGGACCGACTCTGGATTCCGCGGCGGCGCCGACCTCCAGCGCGTGCGGAAGCGTGGCTAATCGTTGCATCGATGTCTCGCCTCTCCCGAGGTGCGCCAGAACGATCGCCGAGACTGCCCTAACCAGCGCAAAGGACCAATTGTTTTCCGGGGCTGGTTTGTTAAGGAGAAGCTTTGAATCGGCCTCCTTGGCGAGGCCCTCCCATCCCTCATCAGTGGCTACAATCATCAAATACTTGACGCCATTCAGAAACATACTCGGAGCTAGAAAGCTCCGGCCCGTCGAACGCGCATGAAGCGCAACCGCACGATCGAAAGCCGCCTGCACCAGGCCAAATTCGCCCAACGAGATGTGGCATCCGGCGACTCCCGCCCATGCCGTCATTGCCGCGGCGATTTGGCCGCGTCGCTCGGCCCCGGCGGCTTCGCTTTGCCATAGCTCGCGCCCACGGCGAAGCTCCCCCGCCATCATGACCATCGCGAAAGCACTGGCTTCCGGGTCGTTAAGAATTTCCTGTCGCGATTGAAACGGAGGATCGATTCGGCGCGCCAGGAGTTGCGCTCTGCTCGCAGTCCGAAGAATCGTTCGCACCTCGCCCCGCCGTGGCGAATCGGTGAGGATGCCGGGGTTATCCGGATCTTCAGCATCTTCACGAACAAGGTCGAGTTCGCTCAGGCTCGCCCACGTCAAATCGCGCCGACCACCTACATCCCGCAAGCCGTCCCTGGCAAGTTCCCACGAGGCGCGCACGCGTCCCGCCAAATGCATCGCGCGCGCGGCTTGTTCGAGAAAGTCGGCCGCGGCGTCTATGCCCTCAGTAGCTTTGATCAGTGCGCCGGCTTCCCTTGCGACTTCAAGTCCGTCTCCATGGTTGAGCGTCCAGGGCAGGACCAGCGCGAGACGAGCGAGCAGTCGAGCGCGACGTGGGTCGTTTCGAGGCATCAGATCATTCGCCATGCGCAGGAATCCGACTACTTCGTCATGAGCGCTAGCGATCTCGGCGTTGTCGGCGGCCGCGATCGCATATTCGACGCCGCGCTCGGCGCCGGGCAGCGCCGCCGCCCGGGAGAAATGATAGGCAACTTCCCCAGCATGCTCGGCTGCGCGTTCGCCCCATCGACGCTCCATCGCCTCGGCGACCCTGCGATGGAGGCGAACCCGGCGAGGCGGGCTTAGTTCAGAGTAGAGAGTGTTACGAATCAGCGCGTGTGTGAAGTCGAAGCTCTCGGAGCCACCCGCAGGTCGCAAGAGCTGAGCGCTCAGGGCCTCGTCGATTGCGCTCAGCGCGGTCTCTTCGTCCAGTTCGGCGACGGCGGCCGCAATATCGAAGTCAAAAGCCCCGTTGAACGTGGCTGCGATCCTGAGCAAGTTGCAAGCCGTATCGGAAAGTCTCAGTAGACGGCGTTCGATTACCTCGCGAACCCCCTCTGTGATCTCCAGCTCCTCGACTTTGAGATCGGCTCTCCATCGTCCTTCGTGGAAGAGCTTGCCCTCTTCCATAAGATGCAGCAGTACTTCGCGCACGAAGAACGGATTGCCTCCGGTTTCAGACTCGATCGCTCTGACGAGCGCCGACGGCGCATCGTGATCGCCGATCATGCTGAACATTTCGGTCAGCTCGACGCTGGTGAGGCCCTTGAGGGCCAGGCTTTCGAAGTTGCCCGAACGTCTAATCTGTGCGATCGCGGCCGCAAGTGGGTGTTTAGCATCGACCTCGGCGTCACGATAAGCGCCCAGCACGAGGATCGGACTTGCACCAACGAAGTGACTTAAATGCGCGAGCATGCTGACGGTTCCCCGGTCCGCCCAGTGCAAATCGTCGAGCACTAACAAAATGGGCGCGCGCTGCGAGGTGACGATGAAGAATTGCGCGACCGCATCCAGCAGTCGAAAGCGTTCTTCCTCCTTATCGAGGGCGGGTGGCTCCTCGATTTGACCCAACCGCTCCCGCAACCCCGGCGCAACCCGAGCAATGATGGCAGCGCGGTTACCGAGCTGCTCGGCCAGCTGCCCTCCGTTCGTTCGGCCGACGTAGTCGTTGATCGCCTCGGCGAAGGGGCCGTAAGGGCGCTGCCACTCGCCGTCATAGCACGCACCGCGCAGGACCAGCGCGTGGCGTTGAATGGCGAGGTCCGCGAATTCCTCGATGACGCGGGTTTTTCCGATTCCCGGCTCGCCCAGCAGCATGACCACGGAACCGCGTCCGTTGCACATCTCTTCGAGCATGCCGGACAGGCGTTGCAGTTGGACCTGACGCCCTACGAACGGAGTTCGGTTCAGCAAAGCGACCGGATTGGTGTGCTCGTAAAGTATTTCGCTGACGGCAACCAGCGCCGCAATGCCCTTTAGCTCGTAGGGGCCCAGCGGATGGAAATTGAAGGAATGGCGCGACGACAGCAGATCTGCCACGACGTCGGTGCAGAGGATCTGACCGCTTGATGCTTTGTCGCAGACGCGCCGCGCTATGACTACCGAGGTGCCGAAGTATCCACCCTCGCGGCGCATCGCTTCGCCGCAATGGATTCCTATCCGAATCTCAAAGCGAATTCCTTCGACCGGGCGTCGCGCCGTTTGCTGAACACTAATCGCGCAACGAGCCGCATCGGCGGCTGAGGAAAAAACCGCCAGCATCCCATCACCGAGCCATTGCAACTCCTGTCCACCACATGCGGTTACGGCGGTGGTTATCAGTTTGTGATGGGCCCGAAAGGCGAGCGAACCTTCTTCGTCGCCCACCTCTTGGAGATGTTGGGTCGAACCGACGAGATCGGTAAAGAGAAAAGCTACGGTCCCCGACTGCGCCATCCCGCACTCCCGCAGCGTAGACCGTCCCCTCAAAATTTCGGGGATGTTGACCGGCTATGGAGCGGTTAACATGACTGACTTGGATTCCCCGCTGATTAAAGCTTGAAACCTTCAGAACTTGTTTGAAATATCACTTCAAACCGACGAGATGTCAATTAACAAATCAACCCTTTTGTAGGTTGGCGCACGCGCCACGCGATGACATCCGCGTGAGTTCAGCGCGACAGTTGCGGGAGACTTCATCGCCGATCAGGCGTAGCTCAACCAGCGCACCACCTCGCGCATAGTCGGGCGCTTGCCGTACATGAGGATGCCGACGCGATAGATCTGCGTGGCGATGCGCTGGACGACGTAAATTGCGCCGATCAATAGCGCGAAACACAAGCTGAGTTGCCATCCGGGTGGGCTCTCAACCGCGAGCCGCATGTACATCAGAACCGGCGCACAAAACGGGATCATCGAGGTGATAATTGCCAAGGTGGAATTTGGGGATGCGGCGACCGGCGTGATCAACGTGCAGGCGAAAATCAGCGGGGAAATTATGACGAAGGTCCAATGCTGTGCTTCGTCGCTGGAGTTGAACGCGGCACCCACCGCCGCGAACATCGCACTGTAAAGCAGGTATCCGAGCAGGTAGAAAATTCCGAAGTAGATCATCAGGGGAAGCGGCACCACGTGCAGGCCCGGAGCGTTGCTCTGCGGCTTGGCCATCGCGATGCCCATCACACCCCAAACGACGACCTGCAGCAGGCCGACCGCGCCCACGCCGAGGATCTTGCCGCTCATCAATTCGTCCGGGGTGGCTGAGCAGAGCAAAACCTCGATGACGCGCGAGGCTTTTTCGTCCAGCACCGAGCGCATGATCATCACCCCGTATGAGAGCAGCGTGACGAACAGCATCGTGGCCAAAAGCAAAACGATGATGATCGCGGCGGCATCGCGGCCGGCGTCGCCACGAGTCGCACCGACGTAGCTCATTTCCACTTCGGCGCCTTGGAGCATGGTTTTGATCTGCTCCGGTTGGATGCCGTACTCCGCCATCCGCATCCGGTTGAAACCGCCGGAAATGGAATTGCCCACCAACTGCTGCCAGATGAAGTCGCGCGCGGTGCGCCGCTGATAAATCGCGCGGCCCTGCTTAATTCCATCGGCATCGATCCAGATGATGCCATCGAGTCGGCCCGCGCTTACCTCGCTCAGCAACCGTTGATGTTCGGCGTCCGAGGCATCGGTGTCGATGGTGACGTGATAAGCGCCCTTGGTATTGGCGTCCAGCCGTTCGCGGATGCTATCGGCCAAGTTCTGCTGCGGACACACCAGCACGAGCCTTTGGTTTTCGTGATTGGCGCGCGCGCCCAGCACCGCCGGAATACCGATGACGGCCGCCAGGAAAAGCGGCATCAGAAAGGTTGTGATCAGAAATGAGCGGGTGCGGATTCGCTTGAAGCATTCGTGCTTGCAGATGATCCAGGTGTTGCGCAAGCTGTGGCTAAGCATTGGCCTTCTCCACCCGGTCGATGAAGATTTCCTCCAGTGAGGGCTCCATCACCTCGAAGCGCGAGATCTTTGCCAGACACATCGCGGCGCGAAGCAAATCCTGGGAGTTCGCTCCCACACGAAGCTTAACTTCCGCATAGTTGACATAGTTGTTGAACGATTCAATGAGCGCGCAGCGCGAGAGGAACCGGCCGTCGCCCTCATATGCTATCTGGACGAAACGCGAGCCATAGCTGGCCTTGACCTCGCGCAGCGACCCCTGCAGTACCGCACGGCCATGATTCACCAGGCAGATCGCATCGCACAGCTTTTCCACCTGATCCATCCGATGAGTCGAAAACAGGATGGTCCGGCCCTCCTCTTTCAGCTCCAGGATGACGTCCTTGAGTATGTTGGCGTTGATGGGATCGAGCCCGGAAAACGGCTCATCCATGATGATCATTTCGGGCTCGTGCAACAGCGCGGCGATGAACTGCACCTTCTGTTGCATGCCCTTCGACATTTCCTCGACCCGCTTGTCGACCCATTCCGCGATGTCGAGCCGCTCCGCCCATTTGCGTCCTCGCGCGATCGCGTCACGTTTCGTCAACCCGCTCAGTTGTCCCAGCAAGGCGAGGTTTTCGCGGACCGTAATTTTCCGATAGAGCCCGCGTTCCTCCGGCAAGTATCCTACTTTATGTAGATGGCGGCGCTCGAAGGGCTCGCCGAACAGCCGCACCACGCCGGAGTCGGGCCGGATAATCCCGATCATCATGCGAATCGAGCTGGTTTTGCCGGCGCCATTGGGCCCCAGCAGACCGAAAATTTGACGGGGAGAAATCGAAAACGAAAGGTCGTCGACGGCTACAAAATCGTCGTAGGACTTGCGGACCCGCTCCAGCTCAACCGTCACCATCGCATCGAGGGTACAGAAACTCGCCAAACGAGACGAGGGCCGATTTGGGAGTAAAAACCCTGCGGATCAATGCGCCCAGACCATCTGCGGATCTTTCTCCCACGGGTAGACATGCACCATCCAGCCAAACAGTTGCGGATAGAATACCCCGCCCGCCTGGTCGCAGGCCGGTTTGGTCGCGATACTGCCCATCCCGAACTTCATCCAATCGACCTTGCTCGGGTCGGTGCCTTTTTTGGGGAAGCACAGATTGATGTGGCGATGCCATCTGGCCATGCTCAACGGCACGCGCTTATTTAGTTGGTCCTCGGTCGCGCGCTTGGGCGCGGTGTACATCGCGCCGACCAGTTCGTAGCCGCCATCCGGCGTCCGCTTATAAAGAAGAGAGGTAGGCTCGGCCGGATTGAATGTGAAGGCGGCTTTGAACCCGTACCACAGCTTGGTGAAGTGGATGACCGGCTGTTTCATCTCGGGGTGCCACGGCTTGTAACCCGCAGCTTCAGCGACATGGTAGTCCTTATATTTCGCCAGCGCCTTCTGCAGCGACTCGACCAGCTCATCGGCGCGCTTTTGATCCGCGTCCGTCTTTGCACGCGGCTTGGTGTAGTCCATATGCGCCGCCATCATCGGATCGTGTTCCATGTGCTCCGACGACATCATCTGATCCATCGAGGCGGCGTTCTCGCCCGGCTCGGGCATCATCTGATGCGTCATGCCGCCCATGTCCATCGAACCCATATCATCGGCTCTCGCGCCATTGACGATGAACAACGTTGCGAATATCGAGGCGACGCCGACGATGACTGAAAGACTGCGTTTCATAAGCGCCTTCCTATCACTTTACAAAAGCGTACCGCCAGACGGCAGATAGCGATCGAAGCGCCCGAAACTTCGCGAGGCCATGAAGTGTCCAATGTGATCGATCCTGAATCCCACTCCCAGCAAGGCGCTCAACACCGTCATATTGAGGCCAGGAACCCGGAACTCGACCGTCGCGTCGGCGGGAGTGCTCAACGCGTGGCCAATCGCGCGTAGCAGCGAGATTTGTTGGCGGGCGCTTTGCGCGGCAACAGGCCCGATCCGAAACGGCACGCCATCCCACGGCGCCGGGCTCGCCAGGCTTGAAAAGTAGGCATACGCGACGAGTGGATCTCGTCCATTCGTGAGCACCAGACAGTGCAGCCCCAATTCGGTCCACAAGCGATGGTCGCCCTCGCGGCGCCGCCCCCAAATCACCTCATCCAGGTCTCCCAGCTTACGCATCCACGCCTTCGAGGGCTCGACGCGCTCGATGCGTTCCCTGGGCGATAGCTTTGGGGCCGGTAACTCGATGAGTCCTCGCGCCGCGCCCATGATCCCGTAAAGCGGAAAGCGCGGAACCATCCCAGCGCCGATGTAAAGCCGTTGCGCCCCGAGGTCATGGCTTGATGCGACCGCCCGGATGCGCGCACCGCGTTTGTCGCCCGCCGCGAGGCATCGCTTGAGTAACTCGCCGCCGATGCCTTTGCCGTACCCCTGCGGTAGCACGAACAAATCCGCGAGAAACCACAGCTCGTGACGCACGAAACCGACGCTGAGCCCGATCGGGCGGCCGTCCTCGATCGCCAGCCACGCGAGCTTCGGGTCAGTCCGCAGCAGGTGCGCCATCTCGGAGCTTGGCTCGTCGGTAATTTCTATGGCGGAAGGTTTCCCACCACCGCGAGTCACGATCAGATCGTAGAGTGCCTTGCTCTGGATAAGGCGCATCGCGGACAGATCATCCTCGCACGCGAGGCGGTAGCTGACGGCGTTGCTCATCTCATTGCTCGTCGCGAGGCGGGCGGAAGATCGCCGGCGCTTCAGTCGCATCGATGTAGCGTGGATCGGCGAGCTGCTGCTTCACGTATGCTGCCACCTTCGGCCATCGGTTCAGGCGTTTGGCCGGCCAGGAGATACTTACTCCTTTGATCGCCGGATTCACGCGCGAGAGATCGAAAATCGCAGCATACCATTTTAGAGCCTCGGCCTCGGATTTCAGGTTGGGCGCTGCCGCACTGATAACTACCGGCTTGCGATGGCGCATGGCCGTCCCTAAAAAAGCCTTGCTCCCGGCGTTGCGGAAGTCCTCCGCATCGGCGAATTCGAGGCCCCACCAATCAACCACGTCATCGCCGGGATACCACTTCAAGTATTGGGTACTGGAAAGACTCCGCGCCGTCGCCTCCCAGACCATCGCGCAATTCATGTGGGCCTTACGCATGATATCGGTGGCATGCCGAAACGATCCGAGATACGCGGATGGATCGTAGAGAGTGCCCGGCGCATTAAATTTGGCGCCGATAACCACCAGTGTTGGCCGCCCGATATTGTGCAGTGCGTCCGCGAGCACCATCAGATCGGGGTCGCGCATTCCGATTGAAACGTCATGCTCGAGGCCGCGGAAGTTGATGATGACCTGCCCGACGAAAAAACCGTGCGTCGTTGCGAACTCACGATAATGCGTCATGAAGCCCGATACGATGGTGAAATCCGGACCGACGTCGAACGCGATCATCGCCGGCGGATGTGGCGCCCCTACTTTCTCATATCCCGCGAGGTCTTCCGTGTCGCCCTTCCCGGCCGGTGTGCCGAGGTTCCATTCACTCGAGAACTGTCCCCATCCGCTGATAACGCGGCCGGCCGGCGGTTCCACCGGCGCACCAAAGAAGACTTCCTCCGCCGATGACGTCCCGCCCATCAAGAGGAACGCGAGGACGATCGATAGCAACCCGGCGACGCGCACTGATTGACTAGCGCTCCACCAGCATCGTGCGCGCCTTCACGATGATCTCGCGATCACTCTTATAGGTCGCGTGATGCTCCGCCTCCTCGATATCCATCCACCGCACCTCGTCCATCTCGTGATCATGCGCGTCAAGGCTGCCACCGCGCGGCTCCATCAGGAAATAGTGGACATTCTTGAAGATACGCACCAGCGATTTGCCCGGGCCGTCGCGCCACGAGAACACGTAGGAGATTTTTCCTACCTCGGGACCCGGGGTGACTTCGAGGCCGGTCTCCTCGCGCGTCTCCCGCGCCGCCGTCTCGATTAGGCTCTCGCCCGGATTCGGCTGCCCCTTGGGCAGCACCCACGCATCTTTGCGCGCCGGGCGCGCCATGACGATTTCCAGATGGCCATTATCGCGACGCCACACCACGCCGCCCGCCGACGTCTCATGGCGTCGTTCGATGTCTTCCTGCGGAGTACTCTTCTTGCGTTTGGTCGCCATTTCGTTCACCTCCTACCCCACATCCGCGAGGCTGAATCCCATCGCCAGCATCTTCCTGAAGGCCGCCTTGGCCCCGCGCGAGGCCGCGGTCGCCAGCTTCGCATCCGTCTTCAGCCATTCTTCCGCCATCGCGCGCGCCCGCCCTATCATCATCGGATCATTCACGTAACGAAGAAACCGCAGCGGCAAGGCGCCGGTCTGCCGCGCCCCGAGGAGGTCTCCCGGCCCGCGCAAATCGAGGTCGGCCTGCGCAATGGCGTTTCCCGTCGAATGTTCAACCATTACTTTAAGTCTTGCCGCCGCCGCGTCGTCCGCCTCGCGCGATAGGACGAGGCAGCATCGCGAGGCGTCCGGTCCGCGCCCTACCCTGCCGCGCAGCTGATGCAACTGCGCCAGCCCGTATCTCTCCGCCGCGATAATCGCGATCACCGTCGCCTCCGGCACGTCGATTCCCACCTCCACCACCGTGGTCGCAATCAGCACCTTGATGATACCGTCGCGGAACTCGCGCATCACGCGGTCCTTCTCGATTCCCTTCATCCGGCCGTGCAGGATGCCGATGCCGGCGTCGCGCAGCCGGCCCTTCTTCATCCGCGCCGCCATCGCGGTGACGGTCTTTACCTCAGCGTCTTCATCGTCATCATTTTCGATGAGCGGCAGCACGTAGTATGCGCGATGGCCCCGCGCGATTTCGTCCTGCACGAACCCATCGACCTCATCGAGCCGATCTTCCGGAAAAATCTCCGTGCTAATCGGTGTGCGTCCCGGCGGCAGCTCGTCGAGCACCGACACATCGAGGTTGGCGAACAGCGACATCGCGAGCGAGCGCGGAATCGGCGTCGCCGTCATCATCAGCACGTTCGCCTTGGGCCCCAGGGCTTTCAGCTTCGCGCGGTCGAACACGCCAAAGCGATGCTGCTCGTCGACGATACCCAGCCCCAGCTTCGCCACGCGCACATTCTGCTGGATGAGCGCCTGGGTCCCGAATGCGATCGGCAAATCGCCGCGCGCCAGATCGCGCATCGTCGCGGTTCGCGCGGCGCCCGCGATGCGTCCGGTGAGCAGCTCGCTCCTGATACCGAGCCCGCCGCATAGTTGCCGAAAGCTTCGATGGTGCTGTTCGGCGAGCAGCTCGGTGGGCGCCATCATGATCGCTTGCGCGCCCGACTCGACCGCGCGCAGCATCGCCCAGAACGCGACCGCGGTTTTGCCGCTGCCGACGTCGCCGATGAGGATGCGATTCATCTGGCGCGGCGCGGCGAGGTCCGCGCCGATCTCCCGGAAGGTGCGGCGCTGTGCACCGGTCATCTGAAACGGGATCGTCTCGATGAATTTTTCAGTGGGTGGCACAGACTTCAGTCTGTGTCCCTTGTCTTCTCTCTGAGGTAGCACAGGCTTCAGCCTGTGTTCTTCTCCCCCTCTGAGCTCCATCCCCGGTCTCTTCCTCGATCTCTCCCTCTCGACACACATCGCGAGCTCGAACCCGAACAGCTCATCGAAGGCGAGCGTGCGATGGCCCATCGAGCGCCCGGCCTTCAGCTCCTTCAAATCCGCCTCGGCAGGAGGGCGATGCAGATATTCCAGCGCCTGCGCAATCGTCGGCAACTCGCCCGCGGTGCGCTGCGGCTCCGGAATCGCGCCGCTGATTTTCGGCGCGGCCTGATCGAGCGCCATCCCCACCAGCGATGCATATAAACGTTGCGGAATACCTTCCGGAATCCGATAGACCGGACGAACCGGACTCCCCTTGTCGTTAGCTTCGGAGCGCAACTCAGGCTGGGCCATCTCCACATGCCCATCGGCCGCTTTCGTAACGCGTCCGTACGCGGCGACGCGGAGGCCATCGGGCATCTTGCCGCGCATGTATGAAGGCAGATTGAACCACACCAGCCGCAGCTGCGCCCCGGCCCTATCCGTGAGCGCAGCGGTGACGAGGCGACGCCACCTGGCGCCGGGCATCGGGCGCTCGCGGACGCCGGACAGCGTGCCCTCGACGACGGCGACGATGCCGGGTTCAAGTTGCGCGATAGTCCTGCGCTCGCGCCAGTCCTGGTAGCGCGCGGGCAGATGAAACAGGAGGTCCTCGACGGTGCGGAGGCCCTTGTTATTGAGGGCCTCGGCGCGTTTGGGCCCAATCCCCGCCATCGCCGCGATGGGGGTTTTCAGGGTGAGCGGTTTTACGGATTCCGCGACGGATGAGCCGGCAACCATCGCCAACTATTCAGTCCGAAACTCCCACCGAAAGCAAAATCCCTCCAAGTCATCCCGAGCGTGCCTTTCCGAATCGCCAAGCGAGCGCAGCGAGCATCTATTAGGGACCTCCGCGAATTCAGACCGTGCATTCGAGGTGGATGTCGTCCGGCTCCAGCGCGAATAACTCCGCATCCGGCTCGCGACCGACGGTGCATCCCAGGCGCAGATAAAATTTCACCGTGTTCTCGGTCGGCGTCGCCGAGATATACAGGCGCCGCGCGCCCCTCGCGCGTGCGCTCGCCCTCGCGAGGCCAAACAGGCGCGTCGCCATCCCGCGATTTCGATGCGAACGGTTCACATACAGGAACTTGAGCTGGAGTTGATCCTTCTGCGCGCCGAGACGCTGGTTGTCCAGGATGACGATTGCGATCAGTTGCGCGCCCTCGAATGCGCCGTAGAACCATCCGCCGCGATCGAAGCATTCGAGGAGAATCGGAGTGTACTTTTCCGCTTCGCCGGGAGGCCATCCGGGAACCTCGACATAATGCGGCCGTAGCACGAGCCGGTGGTCTTCGAGGCGATAGATGTTCTCGATCGTCTCGCCGCGGTCGATAGTCCAGATGAGCGGGATTTCATCGCGGAAAAGTTCGCGTTCGGTGATCATGGAATGGCCCGGCAGTCCGGCCACAAGATTAGCTACTAGCGCGGGTGGTAGTCCTGCAGCGCCTTGACCTCGAAGGGCTGCGTCTTCAGCGCGCGGATGCCCTCGACCGCCGCCTGCGCGCCGACCATCGTGGTGCAGAACGGCAGGCGCATATCCAGCGCCGTGCGCCGAATCGAAAATGAGTCCGCGGTACCTTCCAGGTCAGGCGTGTTGATGACCATCGAGATCTCGCCGGCCTTCATGCAATCGACAATGTGCGGACTGCCCTCCTTGACCTTGTTGACTTCGAGACAGGGAAGGCCGAGGCCCTTGATGTGGCGCGCGGTGCCATGCGTCGCGATCAGCACGAAGCTCATCTCATGCAGGCCGCGCACGATCGGCTCCAGCGCGCGTTTGTCCTCATCGCGCACACTGACGAAGACCTGGCCCTTAAGCGGCAGATCGGTCGAGGCCGCCAGTTCCGCCTTCGCAAACGCCATCGCGAAGTTGCTGTCGATGCCCATCACCTCGCCGGTCGATTTCATCTCGGGGCCGAGGATGGTATCGACGCCGAGGAAGCGCCCGAACGGGAAAACCGACTCCTTCACCGAAACGTGAGTGGGAACTTTCTCGGTAGTGAAGCCCATCTCTTCGAGCTTGTGGCCGGCCATCGCGAGCGCGGCCAGCTTCGCCAGCGGCACGCCGATCGCCTTGCTGACGAACGGAATGGTGCGCGAGGCGCGCGGATTTACCTCCAAAATGTAGACCTCGCCCTCGAAAATCGCATACTGCACGTTGATGAGGCCGATGACGCCGAGCTCGCGCGCCAGCATCTTGGTCTGCTTCGCGAGCGCATCCTGAATCGGCTTGGTGAGCGAGCGCGGCGGAAGCGCGCAGGCACTGTCGCCCGAATGGATGCCGGCGTGCTCGACATGCTCCATGATACCGCCGATGACGACCGTCTCGCCGTCGGAGATCGCATCGACGTCGACCTCGGTCGCGCCCTGCAGGTAACGGTCGATGAGCAGCGGATGGCGCTCGCTGGCGAGCAGCGCGTTCGCAACGTAGCGGCGCAGGTTGGCCTCATCGGGGATAACCTCCATCGCGCGCCCGCCGAGAACATAGGAGGGGCGAATCAACACGGGATAGCCGACGGTGTTGGCGCCGGCGATTGCATCGTCGAGGCCGCGCGCCAGCACACCCTTGGGCTGCTTGAGCCCGAGCTTATCGACCAGCTGGTTGAAGCGCTCGCGATCCTCGGCGCGATCTATCGCATCGGGCGAGGTGCCGAGAATCGGCACGCCCGCCTCGCTCAGAGGCACCGCGAGCTTGAGCGGGGTCTGGCCGCCGAACTGCACGATGACGCCGGCCGGCTTCTCGCGCTCGACAATCGCCATCACGTCCTCGAAGGTGAGCGGCTCGAAGTAGAGGCGATCGGAAATGTCGTAATCGGTGGAGACGGTTTCGGGATTGCAATTGACCATGATGGTCTCGAAACCGGCCGCCTTCAGCGCGAGGCTCGCATGCACGCAGCAGTAGTCGAACTCGATGCCCTGCCCGATCCGATTCGGGCCGCCCCCGAGTATCATTATCTTACGGCTGGTAGCATCGGGCTTGGCCTCGTCCTCGCCCTCATAGGTCGAATAGTAGTACGGCGTGAAGGCAGGAAACTCGGCGCCGCAGGTATCGACGAGCTTGTACACCGGCGTGATGCCCAGCTCGCGGCGGCGGTTGAGGATGGTGAGCTCCTCAGCGCCGCGCAAATCCGCGATGCGTCGATCGGAGAAGCCCATCGCCTTGAGCTCGCGCATGAACTCGGGCGTGAGGTCGTCAACCCGCGCGCGCTCCTCGGTCACGATGATCTCCGCGATCGCATCGATGAACCAGGGATCGATCCGGCTGAGCTGGTAAATTTCCTCATGCGAGAGGCCCAGCCGCAGTGCATCAGCCAGAAAGTAGATGCGAAAGCTGTTGGGCGTCAGGAGTCGCGCGCGAACCTCGGCTATCGCGGCCTCGGTGCTCATGCCGGCGACTTTGCTTTCGAGACCCCACGAGGAAATCTCCAGCGAGCGCAGCGCCTTCTGCAGCGACTCCTTGAAGGTGCGCCCGATGGCCATCGCCTCGCCCACGGATTTCATCTGAGGACCGAGCTCGTCGACCGCGCCGCGAAATTTCTCGAAGGTGAAGCGCGGAATCTTCGTCACCACGTAGTCGATGGTCGGCTCGAAGCACGACGGCGTCATCTTGGTGATGTCGTTGGGAATCTCATCGAGGGTGTAGCCGACCGCGAGGCGGGCCGCGATTTTCGCAATCGGGAAGCCGGTCGCCTTCGACGCGAGCGCGGAGCTGCGCGACACCCGCGGATTCATCTCGATAACGACCATCCGGCCGGTGCGCGGATCGATCGCGAACTGAATGTTGGAGCCTCCCGTGTCGACGCCGATTTCGCGGATGATGCGCAACGACGCATCGCGCATCAGCTGATATTCCTTGTCGGTCAATGTCTGCGCGGGCGCGACCGTGATCGAATCGCCGGTATGCACGCCCATCGGATCGAGATTCTCGATCGAGCAGATGATGACGACGTTGTCGGCGGTGTCGCGCATCACCTCTAGCTCGAATTCCTTCCAGCCTTCGACCGATTCCTCGATCAGCACCTCATGGTTGGGCGACATGTCGAGGCCGAACGCCACCTTGGTGCGGAAGTCCTCGGGCGCGCGCGCAATCGATCCGCCAGTGCCGCCGAGCGTGCGCGAGGGCCGAATGATCAGCGGCAACGGGAGCCGCGCGCGAATCGCCTCGGCGTCGTCGAGTGAGTGCGCGACGTCGGAGTCCGGCACTTCGAGGCCGATTTTGATCATCGCGGCTTTGAAGAGATCCCGATCCTCGGCTTTTTTGATGGCCGGCAGCTTCGCGCCAATCAGTTCGACGTTGTACTTCTCAAGCACGCCCGCTTCCGCAAGGGCGATCGCGAGGTTGAGCGCGGTCTGACCACCGACAGTGGGAAGAATCGCGTCGGGTCGCTCCTTCTCGATAATTTTGGTGATCGAGGCAACCGTCATCGGTTCGATGTAGGTACGATCGGCCAGTTCCGGATCAGTCATGATGGTGGCGGGATTCGAATTGATCAGGATGAGGCGGATCCCATCCTCGCGCAGGGCCTTGAGCGCCTGGGTTCCCGAGTAATCGAACTCGCACGCCTGCCCGATCACGATCGGACCGGAGCCAATCAGCAAAACCGATTTGAGATCTTTTCTAAGCGGCACTTTCTAGGTCCGATCACTTTGAGTGTTGCGCGATGCAGTGGTGGCGGCCTCGTCGGCGATGACATGATCGAGCGATTCGGCACCGTAACGTGGAAACGCCTCGACCAATTTGCGAAATCGCGCGAACAAATATCCCGCATCATGCGGACCCGGTGACGCTTCCGGATGATACTGGACCGAGAAAAACGGCACTCCGACCCCGCGCAGTCCTTCGACGGTGTTGTCGTTGAGGTTTACGTGCGAGAGCTCGGCGCGGCTGCGCACCGAATCGGCATCGACCGCGAAGCCGTGATTTTGCGAGGTGATTTCCACCTTGCTGGTGCGAAGGTCTTTGACCGGGTGATTCGCGCCGTGATGGCCGAAATTCAATTTGTAGGTTTTTCCTCCCAGCGCGAGGCCGAGGATCTGATGCCCGAGGCAGATGCCGAACACCGGCTTCTTGCCGAGGACGCCCTTCACGGTCTGGCGGGCATATGGCAGCGCCGCGGGATCGCCGGGGCCATTGGAAAGAAAAATCCCGTCGGGGTTGTACGCGAGGATTTCCTCGGCGGTCGACGTAGCCGGAAGTACCTTGACCCGAAAACCCGTCGAGGTCAGCCGCCGCAGGATGTTCAGTTTGATGCCGTAGTCGAGCGCCACAATCAGTGGCGCGTCGCGAAGCTCCTCGCGCAGGTTGCGAGAGCCGGTGCCGAGCGCCCAATCGCCGAGGTCCCAGTCATAGGGCTGGCCGCATGAAACCTCGGTTACCAAATCACGTCCGATGAGCCCTGGCGAGGCCTTCGCTTTGCGGACCACCGATTCCGGATTGAAATCGATGCTCGAGATCACCGCTTCCTGGGCGCCATGCAGGCGAATGTGACGCACCAGCGCGCGGGTATCGATGCCCTCGATACCGACCACGCCGGCGGCCTTCAGATAATCACCGAGCGATTCTTCCGAACGCCAATTCGAAGGGCGCGGCAAGTATTCCTTGACGATGAAGCCCTCGACGTAGACGCGCGACGACTCCGCGTCCTCGCGATTGATCCCGACGTTACCGATTTCCGGGTACGTCATGCATACGATCTGCCCCTTGTAGGACGGGTCGGTGAGCACCTCCTGGTACCCGGTCATCGCGGTGTTGAAGACGACCTCGCCGACCGCCTCGCCAATCGCGCCGAATGCGTGCCCACGAAAGGTCCGTCCATCGGCAAGCGCCAGTATCGCTTCATGCTTCGCCATCAGATGTCCTGCGCCCCGCGTCCGTCGTACACGATTTCCCCTCCGACAATGGTCAAAACGGGTTTGCCCTTAAGCTGCATTCCCGCGAAGGGAGTGTTGCGACTCTTCGATAAAAATTTCGCAGGCGCGACCGTCCATTCGATTTCCGGATCGATGACGGTGATATCCGCCGCCATGCGCTGCGAGAGCGCGCCCGCCTCCATCCGGATTAAACGCGCAGGATTGACAGACATCAATTCGACCAGCCTCCGCGACGAGATTATTTTTTTGTGAACGAGTCCCATCGCCAGGCCTAGCGAGGTCTCGAGGCCGATGATGCCGTTGGCCGCGCGCGTGAATGCGCTCGCCGCATCATCAGTTAGATGCGCCACAGTTGCACCCATCGGAAAGCATCCCGCCAGATGCTCGAGATTTTTCGAGGCGGGATCATGCGGCGCATGATCGGTCGCGATCATATCGATGGTGCCGTCGGCCATCGCCGCATGAAGCGTTTCCAGATCCCGCTCACTCCGCAACGGAGGATTCATCTTCGCATTGGGTCCCCATTCGAGAACCGCATGCTCCTCGAGCCAAAAATGATGCGGCGTGACCTCGCAAGTGATGTGCGCGCCGTTGCGTCGCGCATGACGGACCAGCTCGACCGATTCGGCGCACGACAGATGCGCGATATGCACGGGGGCCTCGGTACCGATCGCCAGCGCGAGATCGCGGCGAATGCGCACAGTCTCGGCAGATGCGGGATAGCCCTTCACACCCAGGCGCTTCGACACCTCGCCGGCGTTGGCCGCACCCTCTTCGGAAAGATGGCGGTCCTCCTCGTGCAGCGAGATCGCGAAGTTGAGCCGTGCAAGTTCGTCGAGCGCGCGTGCCAGAATGACCTGATCATCGATCGGAATGCCGTCATCTGAATAAAGCCGCGCACCGGCCTCGGCCATCGCGGCGAAATCAACCAGCTCGGCGCCGCGCAACCCTTTCGTCACTGCGGAGACCGGGATGAGGCGGGTCGCATGAACCTCGCGCGCGCGATCGAGCATGTAGCGCGTGATCTCGGGCGTGTCGTTGACCGGTGAGGTATTCGCCATCGCGGCAACCGCGGTGAAGCCCCCCGCGGCCGCGGCGCGAAGTCCGCTGGCGATAGTTTCCTTCTGCGGGAAGCCGGGATCACGCAGATGAACGTGCGGATCGATCAAACCCGGCATCACCCACCAGCCATTTACGTCGATGGTCGGCACGCTTTCGGGCGCGCGAAGCCGACCGGGCACGTCGACGGCCTCGATGGCGCCATCGACCACCAACACATCGGCGAGACCATCGAGGTCATTGACCGGATCGATGACGCGTCCGCCGTAAAGCAAAAACGACTTCAATGCGGCGCCTCCGCGTCTTTCATCGAATCCACCATCGAGTAGATCGTTACCCGGTCGTGCGATTTATGATTCCTCTTACCGTCGACGAGCCCGAGCCTAACCTGCACCCGTTCCGAGCGCGAGGTCGGAATGTTCTTGCCCACATAGTTGGGCCGAATCGGTACGGCGCGATGGCCGCGATCGATGAGTACCGCGAGCTTTACCGCCGCAGGCCGGCCGCTGTGCCACAGCATCTCCATCGCGCGCTGCACCGTCCATCCGCTGTTGAAAACGTCGTCGACCAGCACGATGACGCGTCCTTCGGTGGTGAATTGATCGTCGGGGCCTTCGATCGCGCGAATCGGATCGCCCGCGCCATAAACGTCGATGAGCGCGGTGGGGATTTTCACGTGGGTGCGTTCTTCGATCAGATGACTGATGCGCATACCCAACAGCGCGCCGCGGCTCACCACGCCGACGATGGTGATCGAAGTGACATCGCCGAGGTCAGTTACAATCTGATCCGCGAGGGCTTGGACCGCATGCTCAATCTCGTCGGCATTCATGATTTCGCGCTGCGGCCCGCGCTTATAAGGCTCGTAGCCGGCCTCCTCGGCCTGTTTGACGCTGTCGAAGACGGCGAGCGAGCCCTCGGCGATCCAATTCCTGACGTAGTCGGCGAGGCCTTCATCGTAGCGATAGTAGCGATGCTTGGTGGCGTGGCCGACGAATTCAACCGGGAGTTCGCGCTCGCAAAAATCACAGCGCAGCAGGAGCGACGAATCGGTGCTGGCGCGCGCCAGGCGAAAGCGCGGCTTCAAATGGGCGCCCTCGAACCGGGTGATACAGTTGGCGTTGCTGCAACGCGGCGCGCTCTCCGACTTGAAGCGTAGCGGCGGGACAGCCTTGGGCGTGGCGCGAGCGCCGGTCTCCGCGTTCTCCAGCATCCACGCGATCAGCGCCATGCGCACCGGCACGCCGGCCGCGGCCTGCTCGAAATAAACCGCGCGCGGGTCGGCGTCGAGTTCGTAGGCGAGCTCAGTGGTGCGCGGCAGCGGATGCATCACGACGGCTTCGTGAGTGCGGCTGCCCCGGAGCGCGCGCGCATCGAAGCGCACATACTCGGCGGCATCGGCGCTCTTGTTCTGGAGCCGCTCTTTTTGCAGACGGGTCACATAAAACGCGTCGAGCGCTTTGGGCCCCTGGCCGGCGGGAAGTTTTTCCAGCGGCATCTCCGAGGTGAACAGCGCCATCTGATGCGGCCCGCGCGGCGTCAGATAGAGCGCATCGAGGCCGCCCGCCAACGACTTCAACTCATCCATCGAGACGGTCGCGAACCGATATTGACTCTCGGCGCGCAACCGCTCGAGCACATATTCGGGAACGTCCATACCGGCGGTGGGTACCGCGAGGATATTGGCCCCGAAGCGGGCCAGCGCATAAATCAAGGAGTGGACGGTGCGCCCATATTTCAAATCGCCGCATAGCGCGACGGTCAGCCCGCGCAGATCACCCTTCTTCTTGCGCAGGATATACAGGTCGCAGAGGGTCTGGGTCGGATGCTCGCGGCTGCCGTCGCCGGCGTTGATGATGGGGCATGGCGCATACTCCGCGGCCACCCGCGCCGCGCCATCATGGGGATGGCGCATGACGATCAGGTCCGCATAGCCGCTGACCACGCGTACCGTATCTGCCAGGCTTTCGCCCTTGGAGGCGGAACTCGCATGCATGTCCGCCGAGCTGATGACGGCGCCGCCGAGGCGAAGCATCGCGGATTCGAAGCTGAGTCGCGTGCGGGTCGAGGGCTCATAGAAAAGCGTCGCCATGATGAGGCCGTCGGCGACCGTCAAGCGCTCGGCGTTTTCAAGCGCGGTCGAGAAGCCATCGGCGAGCGTGAAGATGCGCTCGATTTCGGTAAGTCCGAGATCCTCGATCGATACGACGTCATATTTCGGCAGCCGCGCCATCTAAAGATTCGTAGACCTCACCCCTGCCCTCTCCCTTCAGGAGAGGGAGATCCAAAGAGCGTCATTTCGCTTCACCAATGAGAACTCCGTCGAAGCCATCGACTTCGCTCAGCTTGACGTAAACGCGCTGACCCTTGGGGGTCGGAAGATTCTTGCCGACGTAATCCGCGCGAATCGGCACCTCGCGCTCGCCGCGATCGACCAACACCGCGAGTTGAATCGATTCGGGACGGCCGAGATCGGAAATCGCGCCGAGCGCCGCACGGACGGTGCGCCCGGTATAGAGCACGTCATCGATGAGGACCACCCGTTTGCCATCGAGCGAGAACGAAATATTTCGTCCGATGAGTCGCGGATCGCCGGGCGCGCCCTTCTTGTCGTCGCGATACGAGGAGATATCGAGCGTGCCGACCGGAACTTTCGTCAGACCGACCTCGCCCAGCGCCTTGAGCAACCGCTCGGCGAGCACCGCACCGCGGCGGACGACGCCAATCAGCACCAGGTTATTCGCGCCGGCGTTGCGCTCCGCGATCTCATGAGCCAGGCGCTTGACGGATCGCGTCACGGTGGCGGCATCGAGTGCAACGGTTGTTGCCGGGGTGGTCGCCATCTCAGAGGCCACCGTTTCGCGCGCGAAAAAATACCCGGCCGCGTGCGCGGTCGGGCTGCATGTTACACGTGTTCATCATTGTCCCTTCTCACCCTCGCAGGAGTGAAGTTAAAGGCTACCGATTATTAAACCGATGGCGCGAAGTCAGATCAAGCGATGGGCCATCGAAGAGCGAAGAATTTGTCACAGGGAGAAACATTTTCGGCGCGATTAATGGTAAACCTCGGGCGCCATGGCTGAAGAGCGGGTTCCATCGGTTTCGGTGATCGTCCGAACGCTCGGCAATTCCGATCGCATAAGCGATGCGCTCGAGAGCCTCGCGCAGCAGTCTCGCACGGATTTCGAGGTGGTCGTCGTCGACATGAGTACCGGTTCCGTCGAGCCGCTGCTCACGCAGTTCTCTTCGCGATTGCACAATCTTCGTCATCTCAAAGTGGGTCGAGCTTTGACCCGCCCCGTGGCGCTCAACATCGGGGTCGTCGAGGCATCGGCGCCAATGATCGCGGTCCTCGATGAGGACGATGTGTATGATCCCGCACACCTGGAGTTGATGATAGCGGGCCTCGAAAGTTCGAGTGCTGACTATGTCTATTGCGGAGTGCGGCATGCCACCTACACTTCCGATGGGCATCGGATTATCTGCCGTGAGGTCCCGGTGCCGTACTCATTCGAGGAGCTGACCCTCCGCAACTACATCGGTGCGACCGGCGCGCTCTATCGTAAGGAGCTATGGGAGCGGATCGGCGGCTATGACGAACGCTTCGAGGTCTACGAGGATTGGGAGTTCAACATCCGCGCGGCGAAGGCGGGAAAGCTGGTCCACCTCCCGGCTGTTTCAGGTGAGTCGCGCGAGTATACTGGCCTCGACCTCGATGCGGCGCGCCGCTGCCTCGCGGGAGTCTACTGGAAGCATCGAGGACTGTATCGCGGGCGGAGGTTCTTCCGTCTCGGCTATGCCTGGGCGGAACAGTACCGGCGGTGGCCTCCGGCGCGCACCGGTTGGCATACCTGGTCCATCGGCGGATGGTGCCCGCAGATGGCGAGTGACCTCGTCGCGTGGTGGCGCTTCGATCGGGCCTGGGCGAAGGGCAAGTTTGCCCTGACACCGAGGCGATGGTCACTCCAATCGGGCAAGCCTGAATAACTCGCTGGCCTCAGCCAGGCCCTTGAGCTGATGGATCCCGGCCGATTCGAATGAAAGCCCCGAGCCGGTCAGCAGCAGCTTTGTGGTCGATGAGACCAGGACTTCACCTGCCGATGCGGCACCCGCGACGCGCGCCGCCTCGTGGACCGCGAGGCCTCGAACATCGGTGCCGACTAATTCGACCTCGCCAGTGTGAATTCCGGCCCGGATCGCGATGCCGAGGCTGCTCACCGAGGAACCGATCGCCTGCGCGCATCGCACCGCCCGCGCAGGCCCGTCGAATACGGCAACGAAGCCGTCGCCGGTCGTCGCGACCTCGCGCCCGCGAAACGTATTGAGCTCGCTTCGCGTTTGCTGGTTATGCCTCGTGAGCAGTTCGCGCCATGCCGAATCGCCAAGTCTCCGCAGATGCGAGGTGGAATCGACGATATCGGTGCAAAGTACCGCCGCAAGTACGCGATCCCCGTCGGACGGCATCGCGTAAATCCGGGCCGAGGCGAACTCGATCGCCTCGAAGGTCTCGTCGCCGACCACCGTAGCATCGTGACCGGGAGGAATATCGTAAACGTCATCAACTTCGAATTCGCATACCTCGCCGGTGTCGGACTCGATGCGCAGGCGGCCCTTGAGCACCACGCCCTGGTGATGGATTTGGCACCAGCGGGTCTGCGCGATTGGCCCGACATCGCGCGACCATCGCCAGCCCGGCTCCATTGAGAACCGGCCGATGGTCGTTTCGTTGTGCGAAACCGTTTCAACCCGCCCATTAGGAAAAGTCCGGACCTGCTCCGGGCGGCGAAGACTCTTTGAGGTGGGACGCGCCATTTGCGGCTCGCGAGCGGATTTTCCGTTTAGACCCTCGGATGAACCCCTGTATAGGCCCAGCGATCCACTCTCCGCAAGTGATTTAGCCGCGAGCTAAGCTGCTGCGCGACTGCTCCGGTTTCGCAACTCGCGTTGCTGCGCCTCCAGCGCGATTTGCAAAACCTCCTTGGGGTGCAGAATCGCGAAGAAATCGAGGAACGAAGCAACCCCGGGTTTTATCCAGCGCTGACTTCCATTACAGCTTCGGGTCTGGGTGTCTCCGATAGTAAGCCGTCCAAACATTCGTCGCCGTATGTTCACAGGTTCGCCGCGTTCGTTGATATAGGGAACGAAGTAGATCGGCCACATCCGGATTGCGCGGCGATCGGTCAACGCAAACAGTGAATCTCGGTCGTGGTTGTACGACGTGAACACCCCTGCCGCCGCCAACGAAAGATATCCTGAGATAACCGGAATCCCGTGAGCAAAGGGGTGCAGACGATGTCCCGGCAGCAGAACTCGAAAGAGGAGAATGGTCGCTAGATCTGCGAGTATTGCGAGGCTGAGCGCCATCAAAGGCAAACGATCACGCCACCATCGTGGCCTCCCGGCCCACAGCAACTGCTCTCCGGCAGCCAACTGGAGCCTCAGGAGTGCAAGAGAGGTCCCATCAAGCTCGGGCTTGTTTGGGGCAGAATGCATTCCCCTTGCGGTAAACAACCAGTTGGCGGTTATGCAAGCGGGTTCAGGAGCACACTACGATAGTCCCAACAACCGCGAGGCGTTGAGGCCGCGAATCAGGGCGCGATCCTCGTCCGATAGGCCGGCGACCGAATTCAAGAGGCCGAGCGGATCGTCCATCCCCATGTCAAAAGGAAAATCGGTCCCCAACACAACGTTGCCGGCGCCGGTGCGACGAATCAGGAACTCCAGCTGCGCGGGTTCATACACCAGTGAGTCGAACCAGATTTTCTTGAGATAGGTGCTAGGCGCGTTCGCGCAGGTATGCGCCTCGGGACGCACGCGCCATCCGTGGTCGAAGCGCGCCGTGTAGGAGGGAAAATATCCGCCGCCATGCGCCGCGACCACTTTCAACTTCGGATGCCGATCGAACGTGCCGCTGAAAATCAGATGCGCGAGCGCGACGGTCGTCTCTGCTGGATTACCGATCACATTCGACAGGTAATATGGCGTCAGCCGCGCGCCCAGCGAGCATCCCATCGGATGGATGAAGACTACCGCACCGAGCGCTTCGGCCCTAGCCCAAAAAACCTCGAAGCGAGGATCGGCCAGTTCGGCGCCATTGACGGCGGTCGAGATGATGACGCCCTTCAGATGCAGCGCGCGCATCGCATGCTCGAGTTGATCGGTGGCCAACTCGGGAAATTGCATCGCGACGCTGCCAAGGCCGACGAAACGCTCGGGGCGGGATTGGCAAATCGCGGCAATTCCATCATTAACCGCGGTGACGATTTTCTCCGCGACTTCGCGCTCAGCCCAGTAGTGATATTGCATCGGCACCGGGCTGACCGCCTGAAGGTCGATTCCCATTTCGTCCATCGAGGCGATGCGCGCCTCGACCCGCGTCAGCCCGGCGAGATACGCGGTCTGCATCAGACGTTGGTTATGCTCCGATGATTCCTTGCCTGCGAGCCGCGCGGCCTCCTGCGCCTCGCGCCGCCAGCGTTCTTCCTGACGCGCGATTTCTTCGGCCGCGCCGATGAGCGCGTGCGCATGAATATCGATGGCAGCGGTCTTCACAGCGGGTTCATCTTAATCCGGGCAGCGGAGGTTCGCGAACCGCCCGTTAGCATCCGTGTCTGGCTGCGATCCTTGCGTATCCAGGAAATCGTAACGGAAACTCAAGTCGAAGCATTCTAAACATCGTTGCGGGCGATTCGCGAATCGCCCCTACCAGAAACAGAACCGCCTCCAATGGATGTCAATCGAAAAACAGCAGCGCGCGGGCTTCGATGCTTTCGCGCGGCGGTGCATCGAGCGGCGTGGTTGGATCGATGAATGACGCGTGCGCGGTGAAGCGTGCGCGGCCGTCCAGCATCGAGTCGAATCCCTTGATCAACAGCGTCTCGCCGGTCAGCATCCGCGGAAAATAAAACCATCGATGGGCCGGGTTGTAGGTCATCATGAAGACCTCGTGCTTCAAGTACCGATCGGCCGGTACCAGATCATCGGGCACGATGCCGCGCGCGTCGCATACCGCGAGCGGGCGATTGAGCACCGGCCCGCGAATCGGTCGCCAGATGTTGATCTCCATATATCGCTTCACCAGCCGGCGCTCCGCCTCATCCGAGGGGAGATTCTCGCGCACCATCTGCGGCGCGGACTTCGGCGTGTAGTCGTTATGCACCGAGGAGACCGGCTCGCGCACCCGGTCGCCGTCCTGCTTCGATTTATCCGAGGAACGCACATCGTGAGCGAAGATCACAACCTTCACGGCGCCGGTGACTTGCATCAGCATGCTCACAAGTTCGGGATAGTAGACGCGGCGCACTTCGTCAGCATCGTAGAAGTTCACCACCGCAGAATTGTGCGGCACGATTTGGAATCCTTCGCGATCGAGCGATAATTCGCCGAGCAGGCGGGCATTGCCGATCGTGACGACGCGGCGTGCGGAACGTCCCGGCCATCCGGAGGCGTCCTTGCTCGACGAGTCGGGGCGATCGGCCAGGTAAAAGAGTGATGCTTCCACCGAATCGATTTCAGAATCGCGCCTCATGATTCACCACGTTTCCCTATCATGATGATGAGCGGCGAATTTGCCGCAAGTGGACGGCCTCGATAATCGCCTATGGTGCGCTCGATCGCGAACCCGGCGTGGATGAACAGCAGCGCCAGTTCGCGTGGAAAAAACACGTGGCTGGCGAAATCGTCGATGTGGCTCTCAACGCCGCGGCCGCGTTGATACTTCTCATAGAGGAAGCGAATCTGTGCGAGTTGCTGGTCGCTTCGGTAGCGCGTGGTCTTGCGCCGAATCAGGCGCGTCCCGTCGCTCTCATCGGTGCGGTCGAGATCGATTTCGAGCGGCGCGCGCGGCGGCACGCTGAAGGAATCGGCGTAGGCCGCCAGATTGGGCATGGTGACCTCAACAATGAAGCGGCCGCCCGGATTCAGATTTTCGAAGCATCGCTTGAAGAGCGCAATTTGATCTTCGAGCTCGAGTAGATGGCTCAGCGACGAACATGGAATGATGGTGAGGTCGACCTTCGGTTCGGCGCGAAAGGTTCGCATGTCGCCAGTGACGAAACTTACGCGCGCGGAGATTGCCGTCGCAAGCTTGGCGCGATTCTGTTCGGCCTGCTGCAACATCTCCGGCTGACTGTCGAGGCCGATAACTTCGCAACCCCATCGTGAGCCCTCCTTCGCAACTGGCAACGTGATTCTCCCGGTGCCGCACCCGAGCTCCAGGATGCGCCGGGGACGCAGGTCGCGCGCAAGAGAGACATAGAATCCGATGTCTTCCTTATCGCCGAGGTGCTCGAGATCGTATTCCTCCGGATGTCGGTAAATATCGCTCATGCGGCAAACGTCACTGGTCAATCGTAGCGGACTGGCGGGGCAATTCAGAGCGGCTCAAGGTCAAACGGAACAGGGAAAGTCAGGATAATGACGAACTGACGTTATTCATAACCGCCAAATATCGGCAGGACCGCCATTTTTTGGCGGAAACGCGGTGAAAAAGACCATTTAATGCTGTTTCGAATCGACGTTAACTAATTATCGGGGTGAAATATTTTTGAAAACTGATAGGCATTTCGTTTGCTTCTACTGTGCATTCGCGTTAACACATAGTCATCGGGTTGTAACAGAGACTCTGCAAACGCGAATCGGAGGGAGGCCAACACAATGGCGAAACGCGTTCTGACGGTAAAAGAAGTGGCGGACTATTTGCACGTCCATCAAAGCACCATCTATCGCATGCTGAAGCGCTCGCAACTACCGGCATTCCGGGTCGGGAGCGACTGGCGGTTTAACGTGGAGACCATCGATCGATGGAGGCTGAGCGCGGATTCGCGTTCAACCAGCAACATGTAGACGCGACGTCGATATCGCGCGAAATTGCCGAGGATCGCGGCGCGGGCGGATATCAGCCGGGCATCAGCCGGGTATTAACTCAGATAAGCGGTTGAGAGGCTCTGCACTGACTTGAAGAAGTCGTCGACGGTCTCGCGAATGATTTGCGCGACCGGCTTGATGGCGTCGATGCGTCCGCAGACCTGCCCGGACAGTGCGATGCTCGCCTCCATGTCGCCGCCGAAATAGAGCTCCTTGGCGTTGCCGAACTCGCCCATGATGTTGGGACCGGACTCGCGTTCGAGGCGGGAGGTCTTCTGCGTGCGCAAGGCGCGCAGCGCCGGTTTGGAGAACTGATTAAGGAACACCGTGTCGGTTTCGGCGGCGGCGAGGATCGCATTTTTCCAATTCGCATGGACGGGCGACTCCGCAGAGGAAACCATGCGCGTGCCCATTTGCACACCCTCGGCGCCGAGCGCAAAGGCGGCCGCCATGGTTCGCCCGTCGGTAATGCCGCCCGCCGCGATAATCGGCACGGCAACTTTTTCGCGCACCAGCGGCAGCAACACCATCGAAGAGACCGGCTGCGGATTTTTGAAGCCACCGCCCTCCCCTCCTTCGACGATGAGCCCATCGACGCCGGCCTCGACCGCCTTCAGAGCACCCTTGAGCGTGGGTACGACGTGGAAGACCGTCAGCCCGGCGGCCTTTAGCTCGGCGCAATATTTCCCGGGATCGCCCGCCGACGTGGTGACGAATCGCACCCCTTGATCGACGACGAACTTCACGATGCCGGGATCTCGCACAAAGGCGAGCGCGATGTTGACCCCGAACGTTTTGTCGGTGAGCGAGCGCATCTTGCGGATCTCTTCCTTGATCTCGCTGAGCGCGCCCGAGGACGTTTCGATGATGCCCAGGCCGCCCGCATTCGATACCGCCGAGGCGAGTTGCGCGCGTGCGATCCATCCCATCGGCGCTTGCACGATCGGATACTCGACCCCGAGCATTTTGGTAACGCTATTTACGATGCGCATTCTTTGGACCTCACCCGGCGCGGTAGCGCCACCCTCTCCCTTCCGGAGAGGGAAAAAAAGAAACGGCCAGCTTTTCTATGCACTCACATGAACCGGAGGCTTGCGCTTAGCCCACGGGCGCGCTTGCTCGAGCTGCGAGGCGAGCCGGATCAGCGTCGCCTCGTCGCCAAAACGCCCAGCAATCTGCACCCCAATCGGAAGTCCCGCGGCAGTCGCATAAAGCGGAAGCGAAATCGCGGGCTGGCCCGTACTGTTGAACAGCGGGGTGAATGGGCAGTAGGCAAAGACCTGGCGCGTCCATTCCATCGCGCTCATACCGGCTTTGTTTTGATTGATTTCACCGAGCGGCAACGGGGGACGCGCAATCGTCGGTGTCACCAGCGCATCAACAGTTTCGAAGAATGCGCCGACCGATCGCGAAAGCATGTTGCCATACCCCTCGGCATACAGAAGCTCCAACGCGGTGATGCGCTTACCGTCCTCGTAGCATGCGAGCGTGACCGCCTCGAGGTTGTCGGGACCGGGCTTCCGATTGAGGCTCTTCGCCGCGACATCAACCGAGAGCGCCGTGAAGGCCGCCCAGATCAGGTGGACATTGGCGAGAAACGCATCCCAGTTATATTTGGGTCCACCTTCGATCAGCGTATGACCGAGGCCCTCCAGGGTGCGGACTGTCTCATGCACCGCCTTGACGCATTCCGGATCGATTTTCTCGCCCGACGCCGGCGTCGTGGTCCATGCCATGCGCAGCTTGCCAGTCGGCGCGCCGACTTCCTGCGCGAGCGGGCGCGCAAATGGTGCGATCATCGCAGGAGCGCCAACGTCCGGGCCGGCGACCGCATCGAGGAGCGCGGCAGCATCGCGAACCGTGCGCGTCACCGCGAATTCGATCGCGAGCCCGCAGAGCGGGTCGGCATAATCGGGACCAGTCGGGGTCCGATCGCGCGTGGGTTTGAGGCCGACCAGCCCGTTGCATGCGGCCGGGATGCGAATCGAACCGCCACCATCGTTGGCATGCGCTATCGGTAGGATGCCCGCCGCGACCGCCGCACCTGAACCTCCACTCGATCCGCCGGCGCTGCGGTTAAGGTCCCAAGGATTGTGGACGGGACCGAACAGTACCGTCTCGGTGGTCGGACTGTAACCGAGTTCGGGGGTCTGCGTGGTTCCCATCAGCACCAGGCCGGCGTGACGAAAGCGCGCCATCAGCTCGGTATCGGCGGCGGGAATGAAGCGCTGAGCGAGGCGGCATCCGGAATCCATGCGTACGCCTTTCGCATGAAGGATGAGCTCCTTGATGACGAAGGGCACGCCCGCGAACGGACCCGTCGGAGGTTGCGCCGCGATCTCCGCGGCTGCCATCTCCGGCAGCGTCTGCAGGACGGCGTTGAGCTTCGGATTTACTTTCGCGACCGCCGCCAGCGCGGTATCGAGGAGTTCCTTTGGGGTAACTTCCTTGCGCGCAACCAGTGCGGCGAGGCCGAGTCCGTCATACGAGCTGTAATCGCTAAGAGAGATCATTCGAACACCTTTTTTCAGAAGTACCGATTCATAGTCGGTAGCGTTGCTGAATAAAAGGGCCGACGCGATTTTAGCCGCTCACGAGCGACAGCGCGGTCATGAATTTCCCGCCGGTGGTGCGCGCGATCGCATCCATCCGATCGAATGAAACGCTCGCCTCGATTTCCAGAATTTGGCCGAAGGCGCCGCGAATCTCTTCTTGTACCGCGGGTTCCAACTCGCGATCGGCAACGTATCTGACGATGAAGTGATCGTGGGTCTCCTGCACGATCTGGAATTGACGAATCTCGGGCCGCGCTTTGACCGGACCCACCAACGGCCATGGTGATTTGAGCCGTCCGCCGGGCAGGCGAAAAAGGTTGATGCCGCGCCCGATGACTTTCCCCAGCACCGGTAGCGTCCGCCCGCAGGTGCATAGGTCGTTCGAGGCGATCGCGTAGTCGCCAATCTCGTATCGAATGAGAGGCATCAGGCGATTTTCGAGGGTCGTGATCAGGATTCTCCCCATCTGCCCGAGCGCGACCGGAATGCCGCTCTCATCGACAAGCTCGACCGTGACGTGTTCCACATTGATGTGATAGCTGCCGGCAGGGCATTGCCATGCGATGAAGCCCTCGGTCGAGCCGTAGTTGTCGCGAATCTCTACCCCAAGTAAATGGCGCGTTCGTTCGCGAATCGAGTCTTCGAGCACCTCGCCTCCCGAAAAGATGCATCGGAGCGAATCAAGCCGGATCGCGCGCTGCTCGAAGACCCGAAGCAGCCCGTCCAGGTTCGAGGGCATCGTGTAGAGAAACTCCGGCCTCGCTACGAGCAACGCGTCGACCTGCTCGTCAAAGGGCCGGAAGATCATCGGCATGAAGGTCGACCTCATCCGCAAGCGGCTATGGACCAGCGGCGAGTCAGCGCTGTCATCGGCGCGCGAGGTAAATGCGACGACCCACGCAGTTCGCCGTAGTGGACCCCATCCACTGGCGCGCAGATAGCGAATCCTCGCGGCATAGCGGCCGGCTTGATGGCTCGTATCGAAGAGAAACTCCACCGGCATCCCGGTCGAGCCCGAGGAATTATCGTGGGAGGGTTTAAGGTCGCTTCCGATTCGATCACGTACCGAGCGATTGAGCGCAGGGATATCCGACCTCTTCAAGACGGGATAGTTGCGCAAGTCCGATGACTTGACCGCCGCACCGAAGTGCTCGCGATAGAAGGGAATCTCCTGCGCGACCCGCAGGATTTCCTCGACCTGGCGGCGCGATTCGGCCTCGACGGACCCCTGCCTCGCATATTGCGAGCGAAGGAGGCGAAGGTACTTGGGGCCGATCGGTAGGAGGCTGCGGATTTTCGCCATGGCGCTCGAATTGCTTCATGATCAAGCAAGCGAAATCAAGCGGGGGTCAAGTATCGCCACTCGCCGCTAATTGGAGTCAGACGGGACTTTATAACTTAACTTGACATAAGCATCGTCAGCGACGTACAAGCGATGAGACCTAAATTGATCGCGGGGAGATTCAACGGGTGAGGAAAAAGCGGGAGCCCTTGGTCCTGGAGAAGGTGGCGCGGAAGTCGGATACGCAACTCCAGACGATGTTTGCCGAACTCTGCGATGTCGCCGCGCCGAAGCGGGCTGACGCTCCTCGCTGGAGCAAGCGGTTCGTTGCCTCTGGTAAGGCTAACGGTCGCAAAGTTCGGGTCTAGAGAAAGCATCGATCAAGCATTGAGGCGAAGAGATCCCATGCCAAAGAAAAAGAAGCTGTTGACGTTGGCGCAGTTGGCAAAAGACTCGGACCAACTGCCGGCTATGCTCGCCGAGCTATCCGGCAAGCCCGACTTTCGCCTCGATGGTGTTAAGTCGCGATGGAGCGAACGCTTTGCGGCATCGGGCAAAAATCGCTGCGCGATCGCTCCTCGGATCCGTTTGGAATAGTCGCGGCGTACTTTCATTTGGTAATGAGCGGTATCGATGCGCAGGGAAAAGAAGTCAGTGGAACTCAAACAGCTGGCCACAGATTCGCGCGGCGAACTGAAAGAAATGTTCGCCGAGCTCTGCAACGCAGCCCGGGAACCCGAAGTAGCTACCGTCAGGCAATCACGCTGGAGCCGCCGCTTCGCCGCATCCGGTAAAACATTCATTACCGAGTAGCGATTCAAAGCGACCGGACGGAAGGAACCCTGATGGCAAGAAAAAAAACTGCGCGCCTCTTGAACAGGCTGAATCGGCAAGCGGCCCCCATGCTCAAAGCGATGGTTGCGGAGTTGACCGGTGAGACCGTGCTTGAAAACCACATAGTCGTGAAACCCACCTCTTGGAGCCGTCGCTTCGCGGCCTCGGGCAAGAGCGTGCCCGCGCCCCAAATCCGTTCTTAACCGATCGATATCGACGCACGGGGGGAATTTCTTGGCTAGGAAAAGAACCACTATCATCCTGGGCAAATTGGCGCGCGAGTCTACATCGAAGCTTGAGTCGATGGTGGCAGAGTTGGCTGGGAATGCAAAACCTTGTGCCAGGGGCAACACGCCCACGTATTGGAGCCGTCGCTTCGTGGCCTCGGGAAAAAACGAGGCGCCGAAGGTTCGTTCTTAACCGAACCTTAACCGACCGATATCGATGTATAGGGGGAATTTCGTGACGAGGAAAAGGACCGCTATTATCCTGGTCAAATTAGCGCGTGAGTCTGCATCGAAGCTGGAGTCGATGGTGACCGAATTGGCTGGCGATGCGAAACCTTGTGCGAGCGGCCTCACGCCCCATCATTGGGGCCGTCGCTTCGTGGCCTCGGGCAAAACCGCGGCCTACGGAATTCGTCCCTGACCAGCGCGCCAAAGCGCTGAATATCGGAAGTTCAAATCGCTGATTGGCGGATGAGGTGACAGTTGTGACAAAAAAAAGAAAAGCGGTGGTTTTAACCAGGCTCGCCGAAGATTCGCGAGCGGAACTGAATGAGATGGTATTGGAACTATCGGACGGGAATTCCGGTCCTAAAAGAACTGCCGGCAAACCTGCGCGGAAGCCGCCTCGTTTCGTGGCCTCGGGCAAGTTCAACATGAACTGAAGCGTCCACTCCGAAAGCTCACTGGTGGATTATTTGATGGCGAGAAAAAAGACCGCAATTGTTTTGCACCAGTTGGCGCGCAGATCCGCCCTCGAGCTTGAATCGATGCTCGATGAGTTGATGGCTCATAGACATCAAGACGCGAACGATCGAGCAACGCCGTCACATTGGAATCGGCGCTTCGCGGCCTCGGGTAAGCACCAACTAATTCGGCCTTTCGAGAAATCCTGAGCAGCGCTTCAAGAGACGCGACGCATCAATCTGGGTACGCATCCGTCGGTGGACGCTAAAACCATTCTCTGGACCGACACGGACGTCTATCAGCTCCGCTACGAGAAGACCGCGACCGCATTGATGGCGGTTGAGCGGGCGCTGCGGGCACGCCGTCCACTCGAAGGCGGCGAGGATGAGTTCCTCTTGCTCTATAAGGCGCTCGCGGCCGCCGATCCTGAGACCTTCACCGAGATTTGGGAAGATCCCCTCGCCTACTTCTGGACACGGTTTGCCTATGAACTGGTAGGATGGTGCCTTAACCCAGGTTCGCAGCCCACCGGCCTCGCGAAATATTGCGCCAAGCTCGGCACCGATGAACCTCCGCGCGCGCTCGCCCTTCATCTCGAGGAATTCAAGAAGTTCATCATTGCCCTCGATATGAAATCGGGCGCGCCTCGGCGCTTCGATCGTCCATTGCGCACGATGCTGCCGTTTTCGATTCCGGGAACCAGATTCTCGGTGCTCGGGGGTGGTGCGATCATTGTGACGGGTATTAGTGACGGCACGCTTGCGGTCGTGAATGACGGAACGCCGATGCGGCTGGCGATGGGTGGCGCCGTCGCCGATCCCGCGATGCCACGTCTCGTCGAGCGTCCGGTCGCACGTCATGGCGATTTCGAGATCATGCTGAAGCCGGAAACATTCTGCGTTCCGGGAGTTGAGGCTGCGCAAGCCTTTCTCGATCTCGCGGACGACTATCAGGCACAGCAGATCCGGCTGCTGCAGGAGGGGCTCGCGTTGATCGAGCGGCATCAGCCTGCCGCCCTCGAGCACATTCGCGACCTGGTGCAGGTGATCGCTTTCAAGCCGCCGGGCGCGGGCAACTATTCAAATGTGAGTTTCTCCGATTTGCCGGGTGCGTTCATTTTGAGCGCGGTCCACCAACCATACTGGATGGCCGACGCGTTGATTCATGAACTTCTACACAACCGCCTGTTCTTCGTGCTCGACCGCGGCGAGCTTCTGGAAGGCGCCGGCGACGACACCACCGAAGGTGGCGAATTCTATTCTCCATGGCGCGACGATTTGCGTCCTCCGGGCGGCCTGCTCCACGCGGTTTACGTCTACGTCGGAGTTTGCAAGTTCTGGTTCTCGGTCTGCGCGAGCGGCGACACCGGCGTGCGCCGCGACTATGCCGAAGATCAGGCGGTGCGCGCGGTGCTGACTCTTAAGATCGGGATCGCGCAGTTGCGCCGACATGCGACCTTCACCGAAGCGGGCGTAGGATTGTTTCCGGAATTGGAGCGCGAGGTCGCCGATCTCTGCGCGACGATGCACGCACTGAAGCTTTCATCTGCCGCGTCAGCTACGATCGCGCGCGGGAATGGGGAAATCATTCCCTTCGGCATCGCCAAAGACGGCCACCAGCTTTCGATCCTGGAAAGCATCCTTGCGCATGCGGAGCAGTTTGATACGGGCCGCCAGTGCGGCGACCTCAAATCACTTCTGAATTCAGTCTAGAGTCATTCATACGACGATTTCTTCCAGATGCCGCGCATTTGCATTAGCGCTATCTGCTTCTCGATCACCTGCTCGCGGTATTCGCGATGCTTCATCGGCTCGCGATCGAGATACAGGTTCTTCGGATAGATCGGATCCTGGTACAGCATCTGGTAGAGCTCGGTGCGCAGATCCTTCATCCAGTTGTCCCACTGTGCGCTCTCACGATGATGGCGCAGCGCCTCGATATCGACGACGCCGCCCACATAGGTCGCGATCCCGCCGTAATCCTGGCGCCCGACAATTTGTCCGCGGTAGTCGATGATGAATGATTGCCCGCCGAAAGTATCGACCGGCTCGCTGGTAGCGTCGAGCGCATAAGCCCCGAGGTTGGGCGCAATAACATACATGTTGTTATCCAGCGCGCGAGCGCGGCTCTGGATCTCGAAGAAGCCGTTGCCGGTCGCGGGATGCGGATATGAACCGCGATACACCACCTCCGCCCCATTCATCGCGAGCGCGCGCGCATTTTCGGGATACGAGCCCTCATTCGCCATCATGATGCCGAGGCGGCCGATCTCGGTATCGGCGACCGGCCAGAACGCATCGAGCGTGAGGCCGTACTTCTCAACCCACCAATCGAAAATGTCATGCGGACACATCGAATGCTCGACCGGAAACAGCGGTGAAACTTTGTAATGCTTGAGGATGACCTCGCCCTTGGGGTCGAGGATGAAACCGACGTTAAAGAATCGATCGGGCCAATCGGGATGATGTGCCTTGGCCTGCGCCATAATGTAGGAATTGTAATCGCGCGCGATGGCGCCGAGCGCGTCGGTCTCGGGTCCGGGGATATCGATCGCGCATTCTCGCGCGAACTGAACGTGATCGAGGTCGAGCACCTCGTCATTGAAGCCTTGCAACGCGCCCTCGGGAAACGCGATCAGACGTACCGGCAATTCGAGGCTCGACAGCCACGCCGCAGCCTTGACCAGATGGCGCAGGTTTTCGAGGTTGACAGAAATATCCTCGCGCTTGCGAATTCCACGCACGGTGGGAATCAGTCCGACCGCGGTATAAGGCTTGATCATCTAAGCATATCCCCCACGCGGGCGCTGGCCTTTCCTCGTAGGGGTCGTTCGGGAACGACCCGCAGCGGTGTCGAAATCGCAAAGGTTTTCCGCAATCGCGGCATCGTTGCGGACGGTTCGTGAACCGCCCCTACCAGGAAGGCCGGTTCAAGCATTTGTAACATCGACCTTTGGTAATTCCGCGAGCGCTTCCTCGATCGCATGCGCCGGGTATGCGGAATCTTCCAGCTTGCCGCTCAGATAACTGTCATACGCCGCCATGTCGAAATTGCCGTGACCCGAAAGGTTGAAGAAAATCGTCTTGGGCTCGCCGGTCCGCTTGCTCTCAAGCGCCTCGTCGATGGCGACGCGAATTGCGTGGTTGCTCTCAGGCGCCGGAATGATTCCCTCGGTGCGCGCGAACGTCAGTCCCGCCTCGAAGGTCGCGCGCTGCGGTACCGCGACCGCCTCGACAATGCCCTCATGGTGAAACTGCGAGACCAGCGGCGAATCACCGTGATAACGCAAACCTCCCGCATGAATCGACGGCGGTACGAAGTTGCGCCCCAGCGTGTACATCAGCATCAAGGGTGTCAGTCCCGCCGTGTCACCCGAATCATAGGCATAGTGACCGCGAGTCAGCGTCGGACAGGACTCGGGCTCGACGGCGACGAGACGTACATTCTTGCCCGCGGCCTTGTCTGCCAGAAACGGGAACGCGACGCCGCCGAAATTCGAACCTCCCCCGCAGCACGCGATGATGACATCGGGATAGTCACCGACCTTTTCGAACTGCTTCTTCGCTTCGAGGCCGATCACCGTCTGATGCAGCAACACATGATTGAGCACCGACCCCAGCGCGTAGTTGGTGTCGGCTCGGGTTGCCGCTTCCTCGACCGCTTCCGAGATCGCGATGCCGAGCGAGCCGGTCGAATCGGGATGCTGTTCGAGGATATGCCGGCCCGAGGTGGTGCGCGAGCTCGGACTCGCGATAACCTCGGCGCCCCACGCCTCCATCATCGAGCGGCGAAACGGCTTCTGCTCGTAGCTGACCCGCACCATGTACACGCGAATCTCGATGCCGAACATCTGCCCCGCCATCGCGAGCGCCGAACCCCATTGCCCAGCGCCGGTTTCGGTTGCGATGCGCCGCACGCCGGCCTGCCGATTGTAATAGGCCTGCGGGACCGAAGTGTTCGGCTTATGCGAGCCGGCCGGGCTGACGCCTTCGTACTTGTAATAGATTTTCGCGGGCGTCCCGAGCGCCGCTTCGAGGCGATGTGCGCGGAACATCGGGGTCGGACGCCATTGCCGATAGATCTCGCGCACCGGCTCGGGAATCGGGATCCATCGCTCGCGCGAAATTTCCTGTTCGATGATCGCGGGCGGAAAAATCGCGGCGAGCGACTCAGGATTCACCGGCTTGCCATCGCCGCCGAGCAGCGGCGCCGGCGGCTTCCGCATATCGGCCACCACGTTGTACCAACTGGCCGGTATCTCGGATTCGTCGAGAAGAATTTTGACTTGGGACATGGAGGGTGATTAGCAAGTTCGCACGACCGATCAAACCCCATCGATTCGACGCGATTGACTCTGGAGTAGGGTCGAGGGTTTAGGATCGAAGCATGTCAAATGCCGACGTTTATCAGGTCATATCCGAGAACGAGTTCGTGCGCATCGTGCATGTCACGCTGGATGCGGATCAGCCGCCGCCGAAATACATTCCCGCGGCGCTGCCGATGATGCGCATCATCCTCGATTCGGATGATCCTCGGCTGCCGCGCGGGAGTACTCATTACTGCGAAACGGTCCCCGACGATCGCGGTCATTCGATGCGCGAGATTCGCGTCGAGCTGAAATCCGCTCCCGCAGCCGCTCCGATGAAACTCGATGCGGTCCGCGTCGATCCGGCGCGCTACCAGATCGATTTCGAAAACGATCGCGTGAGGATCGTGCGACTCGGCTTCGGGCCTCATGAGAAGGGCATAATGGTGGAGCATCCGCCTCGCGTGCTGGCGACGCTCACCGAGGTCGCGGTAAAGCTGCTCTTCGCGGATGGCCATACCGATGAGCGTGGGGCTCCTCGCGGCGTCGCGGCATGGCTCGAGGGCGAAACCCTGCTGACCGAAAACTCGAAAGCTGAGCGGCTGGAAGTCGTGCTTATCGAACCGAAAGCTCCCGGCGCAAACTTCCATTCATGATTCCTCTTCCCGTAACGACCGCCACAGGTTAAGCCTTTTGCTACAAGTTTGAATGGAGGAATTTGTAATGCTCAAGATTCACGGAAGCTCGCAGTCGAGAGCGAGTCGCTGCTTATGGGCCGCGGAAGAAGTGGGAGTAAAGTACGAACAGGTGCCGACGCCGGTGCCAGAGGCGAAATCGGCCGCGAACCTGAAGCTCAATCCCAACGGCCACATTCCTGTCATCGATGACGACGGCTTCATCCTTTACGAATCGATGGCGATCAACTTCTACCTCGCCGGGAAATACGGCAAGGCGCCGCTGTGGCCGGAGGCGATCCAGGACCGCGCGCTAGCGAATCAATGGAGCTACTGGGCGATGCTGGAAGTCGAGCCCTCGCTGGTGGTCATGCTGCAAAACGTGTTTGCGCCGGCCGACAAAAAGAACCCGGCGGTGGCCGCCGAAGCGGCCGCGAAGCTCAAGGCGCCACTCGCGGTCATCGAGCAGCATTTGAGCAATCGCGAATACCTGGTGAACAAGGATTTCACCATAGGCGACCTCGATGTCGCCTCGGTATGGGTCATCGGGACGATGGTCGGACTGGATTTTTCCTCCGCGCCCAAAACCACCGCATGGCTGACGAAATGCACCTCGCGCCCCGCGAGCGAACGCGCGCGCCAAAAGCCGTAGACGCTAGATACCCATAAAATGAAAGGGCCGGAGCGCATCGAGGCGCTCCGGCCCTTGTCGTTACCGTTTCGAATCGATCAGGCCGCGTGGCCGTTGCGGATCAACTGGCCCGGAGTCGCCCCGGTGCACTTGCCCTCGTCCCAGGTCTCGACGCCATTGCAGATGATCGACTTGTAGCCGCGCGCATGCTGCACGCGCCGCCATTCGCCACCCGGGAAATCATTGACGATCTCGCCGACCCAGTCAGGCTGGACGGCCAGGCTCTTCAGGTCGTACACGACGACGTCCGCCGCCATCCCTTCGCGCAGGGTGCCACGATTGCGGAAACCTGCCGCATGCGCGGGGAGCGCGGAGAGCCGATAGTGCGCCTCTTCCAGCGTGATGCGCTTCTCGTCGCGCACCAGCCATCCGAGGAAATCGGTGGTGTACGCGCCACCGGTGAAGAACTTGGTATGCGCGCCGCCGTCCGATACGCCCGGAATCGTGTACGGCGAGTCGTTGATCATCTCGGAATAGAAATCGAGGTTGAAGCCGCGGTTGGGGCCGAGGAATTCGACCTTCAATCCGCCCGCGATCGACAGGTCGAGCATCACATCGATCTCGTCCTTATTCTCTTCCTGCGCAATCTGTCCGAGGCTCTTGCCGACATACTTCTCGAGCTCCGGCTTGTCATCCGCCCATTGCACGATGAGGTAGCGAATCTCTCCGCCGACGCCCTTCTGGATCACTTCGAGCTTCTTGTTGGCCTCTTCGTGCTCGCGTTTGATCGCCGCGCGCAACTCGGGATCCTGCATCTTGCGGATTTTCTCTTCGGTGGTGCCGGTGGTGACGGCGCGCCATGCCGGGCTCGCATCGTAGAGGTTCCAGTTTTCCAGCGTGAAGGCGAAGCCGGTGCGCAGCGTGGCGGTCTGGCCGAAAATCGGCAGGCCCTTTTCGCGGCAGCGTTTCAGCCACGCGAGGCTGCGCTGATGGGGCAGCGGATCTTTGCGCGCGGGCGCGATCGCATTGTAGAGGATGGGACGATTCGCCGCCGCCGCGAGCTTCTCAACGAATGCGAGGTCATCTTTGATCTTGCCGGTCGCCTGCGTGATTTGGATGAAGCCCTCATCGCGCTCGCGCAGCACCCGCGCGAGGTTAAGGATGTCTTCGTCGCACATCAAATCGGTGACCATCGGCGAGCCGTCGTAATCAGCCTGGGTGGAATCCTGGCCAAGGCGCTGGATGGAAAATCCGCTCAGTCCCGCGTCCATACCTTCGGCGAGCAGACGGCGCATCTCGTTGCGCTCGGCCTCGGTGGCCGGCCGCGACTTCGCGTCATCGATGCCCATCACATAAACCATCAGGGATGAGGTCGGCAGATACTGAATCGCATTGACGCCCTTGGGTTGGCGATCGAGCGAGTCCATGTACTGCGGAATGGTTTCCCAATCCCAGTTCATACCCTGCTTCATCGACTCGTAAGGAATCGCCTCGGTGCGCGTCATCATCAGCATCGAACGCTCGCGCCCTTCCGGCTTGACCGGGAAGAAACCGAAACCGCAGTTGCCCAGCACGACCGAGGTCACGCCGTGCCATCCGGAGATCGTGCAGTACGGATCCCATCGGATCTGTGCATCATAATGAGTGTGCAGATCGACGAAGCCGGGCGCGACAATCAGCCCGTCGGCATCGATGACTTTCTTCGCGAAGCCCTCTCCGCGGCCACCGACTTGCGCGATCTTGCCGTCCTTGATCCACAGGTCACCGTGAAAACGCGGGACTCGGGTTCCGTCGACGATCGTTCCACCTTTGATTTGAATATCGAATTCGGCCATTAAGGTTCCCTCCTTGGGAAACAAGGTTGGGACTCGGCGCATTCAGCTTAGCGTCTCGCCCGTGATGCTTTGCTTGTACAGCATTGCTTATGCTGTAGGCAAGCAAAATTGAACGACCGGTATGTTGATCGTTCAACATTTGCAGTTGCGATCTGCAACTACCGGCGGCGAGGACGACCTGCCCCCAAACTCGCGGCGACGCGTCGTTGTAGTAGAAGCGCTATGCCGCGGCACCCATCACCTCGAGCAGCCTGGATTCCTCCAGCGCCGGCTCGATGACCGAAGGCGGTTCGTCGTCGATTGAAGGCGAAACTTCAGGAGCTGAATCTTCGAACGACACGTCGAGCGCGATGCGGGCACCGTTGAAGAGGCGCTTGCGAACCGCCTGCACATCGAGCTCGAACAGCTCGGCGATCCACCGAAAGCTCCCCATCGAATTCGAGTCGCTCAGGAACCAAGCCCGCGCGGTACGCTGGCAATAGTGGACCTGTACCTTGCGATAACGGCTCGGACCTTCCGAGGGGATGTCGCCGTAGTAGTCGCGAAAGGCTTGCGCAAGCACGGCGAACCATAGTTTGGGCGCCCCTTCGCTTTGTTCGAGGCCAGCGAAGAGTGCGCGCGATTGGAAGCGAGACTGATCGGCAACTTTGCCGACCGCTACTTGATCCTGACCCACTGGGCTCCCTCCCTTGACTAAAGAGAAAATCCCCCCCAGTGTTCCCCGGCCCAAATGCGACTACCAAAACTAATCGTTACTTGACAGCCGCACTTCCACGGTGCGAGATAAATATCGTAAGCGAGAAATCTGTGTCAAGCATCGATGGTGAGGAATCTTTCCTAAAAAATGAAACTCTGGCGCATCGCCTGCGCGCCATCCTCGAAAAACTTGGCCTCAATCAGACACATGCCGCCGAGCGCGCCGGTATTCCGCTCGCGACGCTCAACAAATGGATTAATCAATCCGACAAGGCGCCCAATCCGAGCGCGGAAAACCTCATCGCGCTAAAACACGCGTTTAACGTTTCAATCGATTGGTTGCTGACGGGCGAAGGCTTGCGCGAGCCGATGCCGTCGTTCGCCGACGTTCTGACGCGTCTAACGCAATGGCTGCAATCTTCAATCGGTTTTGGCGCTCTTGATCCTAATCGCATTGATATCGTGCGGCCCGAGGGCGATGCCTTCCTGCCCGAATACGGGCCCAACGATTTGTTCGTCCTGGAGCGGACCGCATCGCTGCCGATGCAGGATCAGATCTGCCATCTAAGCTTTGGCGGAATTACAGGATTTCGTCGCGTGATTCACGAGTTTGATGGCTCGGTGCTCCTGACGGCGCCGAATCCTGCAACACCACCCTGGCGGGTTCCGGCGAACGAGGTCGGCAGCCAAATCAAGGTGCATGGGCGCGTCGTCGGCGCTCTCAAAGTCTTCAGTAGAATGGATTAATTTCCAATCCGATGTATATTTGTGCCCACTAAAGTACAATTAGATCGGTCATTACCCGAAAGAATTTCTCATTGCAGGTAACGGTTAAAATTGTAGGCGCTGGAGCACGATAAAACCTGAAGACCAAACAGAGACCGCGACAGCAAATTCTCATCAATTACAAAGACGAACGATATCTGCATCGCCGACGAGAGCAGAAGCATCCTGCACATTTTTTTCTGCCGCCAGATTTCTGACCCGAATCGCGGATGCATCCGCGCACTCATTTGACGATCGGAGCACAATCCCTGCACCTCGACGCGGCGTTCGCTCCTGCCATCGATCGACAAATTTGCCTACCGGGAGTTTCTCGACATAGGCTTTTTGTATAGGGCATGGAGCCCTTGCTACCCACCGGCAACACTTCCGGGACCTCGGGTAGTCAGCCTGCAAGGAGTCATGTGATGAGTAACGAACAACGTCAGAACAACCCCAATCAGCAGAACCCGCAGCAGCAGAATCCGGGTCAGCGTCGGGACGATCAGCATCAACACGACCGGCAGCAGCACCAACAGGGTGACTCGCAGCGCGATCGGCAGAATCAGCAAGGTGGAAATCAGCCAGGCGGCAATCGTCAGGATGACGAGCGCCAGCGCAATCAGCAGCAGAATCCGCACAACAAATAGCCGGAGACTCGGTTGACTGCGATGCCGGACGGCCCTCGATGGCCGCCCGGCATTTTTGTGGGCCGTTTAAACCGAAGGCGAGTGGCGCGCCACCGATTGTCTGATATTCTGACATTCCGGTATTCTGTCGTGATGGATGCTTTGCCGGGCAAGGTGGGCAAGAGAGGTACGGTAGTGTTGCCGGCGAAGTTGCGCCGACGCTTGGGCATCGAAGAGGGCTCGTTCATCGTCGCCGAAGAACGTGAAGATGGGATCCTCATTCGACCGGCAAAGGTGGTCCCGATCGAGATCTACACGCCCGAACGTCGAGCCGCATTCCTGCTCAACAATGCCGTTGGCGCCGGCGACTATCGTCGCGCTCTAGCCGAGGTGAAGCGAATGGGCCTCGACCCCGATCGCATCAAGCATCACCAGGCTCCCAAGCGACTGTAGCAGAGGACGCCCTCGGCTTGGATCGAGTCTTCCTGGTTCCTATTGTTCGGACCGCCCAGCATTTCGCGCAGCGAGGGCGGTCCTGAACGGGCTGCACCGCGTCTGCTACCGTCGGCTCTCTCGCGATCCGCTTTTCGCGGCGCTTCCGGAAATGCTAATCCTTGGGGTTCGCAAGGAGTCCAAAACGATGGCCCAGCAAGAAATCACCGAAGCCGACCTGCGCGCGCGCACCCGCAAACTGCTCGAAGAAGCGCATCCCGATAAGGTCGACCAGTTCACCTTTCGCGGAAAACAATACGACCACGGACTGGCGTGGGTGCATTTTCCCGAAGGCTTCGGCGGTCTCGGCATCAGCCCCGGCATGCAGGCGATCGTCGCCGATGAGCTCACGAAGCATGCGAAGACCCACTACGACGATATGATGATCAACGCCATCGGCATCGGGATGGGCGCGCCGACCGTGCTCACGCACGGCACCGACTGGATGCGTAAGACGCTGCTGCGCCGCATCTTCACCGGCGAAGACATCTGGTGCCAGATGTTCAGCGAACCGAGCGCCGGCTCGGACGTCGCGGGTCTCGCCACGCGCGCGGTGCGCGAGGGCGATTCGTGGACCGTCAACGGACAGAAGGTGTGGACCAGCCTCGCGCATCTTTCTAAATGGGGCATGCTGCTCGCGCGCAGCAATCCCGACGCGCCCAAGCATCTGGGGATGTCGTACTTCCTCCTCGACATGCAAAGTCCCGGCGTCGAGGTGCGTCCGCTGCATCAGATCACCGGGGAGGCGGAGTTCAACGAGGTCTTCTTCACGGACGTGAAAATTCCCGCCGACCGCATCATGGGAAAAGAGGGCGAAGGCTGGAAGGTCGCTATCACCACCCTGATGAACGAGCGTACCGCGATCGGCGGCGCGCCGACGCGGCCCGGCGGCGGCTCCATCGGTGTGCTGATGGATTTGTGGAAGTCGCGCGACAGCAAGCACTTCACCCCCGCAAGCGAAACCGTGATGCGCGATCGGATAGCAAAACTCTACATCGAGGCGGAACTGCTTCGGATCACGGTGCAGCGCGGCAAAGCGGCACGCAAGGCCGGCAATCCCGGCCCCGAGGGATCAGTGGCGAAGCTCGCGCAGGCGGAACTCAACAAGCGCATCTGGGAATGCGCGATGGACGTCATCGGCGGCGATTCGCTCGTCTATGAGCCCGGCTATCAGCGGCGGCGCCCGACCTCGCGGGCCAAGGAAACCCGCCTCGCGATGGCCAAGTATCAATTCTTGCGGGCGCGGGCGAACTCTATCGAGGGTGGAACCTCGGAAGTCATGAAAAACATCCTCGGTGAGCGGGTCCTGGGCCTTCCCGGCGAGCCTCGCAGTGACAAAGACATCCCATGGAAGAACATTCCACGCAGCGTCTAAGCGCACGGCGTTCGATTCAGAAACCTAAGGACTGACTAGATGGATATTTCATTCACCAATGAGCACGAACAGCTTCGCCAGACGGTTCGGCGATTTCTCGAGAACGAATCCAACGAGCAGACCGTCCGCAAGCTGATGGAGACCGAGCGCGGCTATGATGCGCGCACCTGGGAGCGGATGGCATCCGAGCTATCGCTGCTAGGCCTCATCGTTCCGGAACAGCATGGTGGCGCGGGGCTGGGGCCGATCGAGCTGGGAATCGTGATGGAGGAAATGGGTCGTCTGCTGTTTTGCGGGCCCTACCTATCAACCGCGGTCCTCGGTGCGGGCACCATCCTACAAGCTGCTGATGATGCGACCACAGCAAAGCTGCTCCCGGCGATCGCATCGGGCAAAGCCATCGCGACGCTGGCATTCGTCGAAGAACATGGGCGCTGGGATATGGAATCGATCGCGATGCGCGCAACGCGCGATGGATCGAAGTGGAAGCTATCCGGCGTGAAGGATTACGTCCTCGATGGTGCGATCGCCGACATCGTCCTGGTCGCGGCGCGTACCGATAGCGGATTGGGACTGTTTCAAGTGGACGGCGGATCGAAATTCGAGCGCGCCGCGTTGCCGACCCTCGATCTCACGCGCAAGCTCGCGCGGCTGGCCTTCCAGGACACTCCTGCAACGCTCATCTCTGGAAATGGTGACGCAACCGCTGCGGTCCGGCATGTGCTCGCCCTAGGAGCCACGATGCTGGCCGCCGAGCAGGTAGGCGGAGCGCAACGATGCCTCGAGCTTTCGACCGAGTACGCGAAGACCCGCCTTCAATTCGGACGCCCCATAGGATCGTTTCAGGCTATCAAGCATAAGTGCGCAGACATGCTGGTGGAGACGGAGTTCGCGCGCTCGGCTGCCTACAACGCAGTGTTTGCCGCGGCCGACAAGGATGACGCTCAGTTGCAGTCAGCGGCTCACATCGCGAGGTCTTACTGCTCGGAGGCCTTCTTCCGTGCGGCCGCCGACAACATCCAGATTCACGGTGGAATGGGTTTCACCTGGGAGGCTTCCGCGCACCTATATTTTAAGCGCGCGCGCGCCAGCTCGATGATGTTTGGCGATCCTATCGATGAGCGTCAGAAGCTTGGAGCATCGTTAGGCTTGTAGCCAAGGGCCTTGTCAAAAACCGATCGATAGCCAATAAAAGCCGTCGTTGGGGTGGCTCGCGTCCATGGCGCCGGAAATAAAGTCTGACATGAAGATTCCGGTCGCGCTGGTAAAACCGACGGTTTCCATAATCAGCTTGCCATCATTTATGTCAGCAATGCTGTTGGATAATGACGCCATCGCCCACACGCAGGCATTAGGGAATTGAATGGGCCAGTTCACTGCGTAGGTCTGATCCTTTCCTAGGCCACCGGTCGGAAACAAAGCGCCCCATTGGATCGTGGCGGTGATCTGACCGCGATTGACATCTAGAAAGGGCACCTGCGCGTAACCATTACCCGCCATCAATCCTTTAAATAGCGCAGTGAAGGCCTGCAGCGCTGCGATATTGCCAATGTTGGTATCTTGCCGCTGTTTCAGGAAGGCGCTGCGATTTGCGAGCTGCTGGTGCGGCTGATTCGAGAGGCCCAGTCCACCGAAACTCGCACCACTAGCCGCTCCTTCCACCGGATCGGTTGCCTGGATCTCGTATACTTCGTTGGCAGTAAAACTTGGACTGTCAATCAATAGCGCCATCGTGGCTCTCCTTCGGTGGGACTTCGAGAAAGAGGGGCTTTAGAAGGTCAGCGTCCAGACACCGCTCAGACTCATGCTCGAGGTAAATAGAATGGGACTGATAGTCTTGCGCGCCAATATGGGGGTGGGTTGAGTCGTGCCCGGCAAAACCACCGTCGTTTTGTTCGCGAACAATCCTAACTCCTGGATATTGATTCCTACCGCTCCCGTGTCCGCCGTGCTCAAGCTCCAGTTAAAGGTCACGCTGCCGGCGCCATCTTCCGCATGCGAGTCGAGGGATTTGTAGTATGACGGTGTGGTGAGGCCGGTATCGGTAAGAGCCGGCGTGCCCGAACCCGAGCCGAAGCCGACCACCGCTGCGAACTCCCCGGCGGTGTCGCCGCCCATCAGCGCAGCCAAAGCCGGAAGGCCGGCGTTCACGAACAAATTGTGATCCTCGATAGTGGCGACGAGGCGGTGGTGGTCAAAGACTTCAAAGCGTACCATCCCACGCGGACGCACCCACAACTGGTTCACGATTCCGCTCAAGCTAGGTCTCCGGATGATGGACAATCCCGTCGATTTAGTTAATTCGGTCGAGAACTTCATCTGCTCCTCCAACGTCAATCGGGCTTTGGCGGTACAGCGAAACCAAAGGAACGCAATGCAGCCTTAACCACCCTGAAGTACCGCGTTCCCGTTAATGATCAAGGCCGAATCGGCAACCGCCGGTTCATTGGCGCCATATGTGATCCCGCTATGATAGTAATGCGCAGAGTAAAGTGGCGCCGCGGGTCCGTACGGATCGCTACTCGGCGGTAACGCTATCGCGATCGAGAGATTGCTATCCGAAGGTGATGCAGCGGTATCGAGTTCGAAATTAGCGATCCCGCCTAGCGTCAGACTATCGCTTGGCGTGGGCGCTCCGTCGTCGAATGGCGGTAACACGAAAAACAATGCGTCTAAGAGCGACCTCGCCGGTTTGAAGAAATTTATCGTAGCAACAGCCCGGGTCGGATCACTTGGATCCAGCGACTGCCCGGTTTGCAGCTGGATCAAAACGCGAAAGACCGCCCATCCCTCATTCGTTGGGTATTGAGTTCCACCCCAGCTGGCCTGCCCTTCCAGCATCGAAACGCCCGTCCATCCGAGGGCCGCCAGCCCATTTTTTATCGACCATGGGGTGCCGCGAAACCGATGCAATTGGATCGCCATCTTTACTAACGCTCGTTGCGCAGCGATCACTTCACTCTGCTGCTCCTCCTGGACCGAGGCCGCTTCGGTGAGCGTGTCGATATCGATCAGCAAATCAACGTTGGTGATCGTGTCAACGCTCAGGATCACCGGGGCCACCGACTGCCATAAGGGGGAAAGAATATCGAACTGCCAGGCCAGAAACGGCAGCGCCCCAGCAGGCACCGAGTCAAGTCGATAGACCAGCAGTGGCGTCAGATCCAAAGCTCCGAGCCGCTCGATCAAAACCAACAGGGCTTGACTCCTCGCGTCATTTATCGAAGGTGGAAGCTGAAGCTCGGGCATAATCCATCCAACCGGAATCGTCAGGTCCTTTGATCTAGCTATGCTCGCTGCTCAGCGCCTGAGCCAGCGTAATGTTCGTGCAGTTCGCCCATTGACCCGGCGTCAACTGGGTATAGGCGGGCGAATTGAGTGTCACTTCGTAAACTCCAGGTACCGAAAGTGCCGCACTGATCTGACTTGGGACAATATCCCGCTGAATCTTTGAGGCAAGCGCGATCGCATACTGCTGAATCGCCGTGGTCGCGGCTCCGAGCGTCTGGTTAGGATCGGCGTCGGAAAATAAAGTCAAAGTCGCGCTTATTTGATAATCAACTTCGGTAACGGCTGACGAGACCACCGTATCGGTCAGTGGCCGTACGGTATCCGAGGTGAGCGCGGCTTGAACATTACTCAGGAGCGACGGACCCGCGATGCCGATCGCATTCGGCGCGCTAGCCGGTTGGACGGCTACCGGCCCGGTGAGGACATAGACACTTACTGTACCAGGAGAAGGGCTAATCACTTGCACATCAATGATCGACGGATCGACGCTTAGAGCGAAAAATCGGTACGCGCCCACCGGCCCTGCCGAACTGAACTGATTCGGCGCCGCCTGAATCCTGGTACGAAGGTGATCATCGGTTTCGGGCGAGGAACCACCAGAAGTAGTACTGGTGTTGCTCGCTCCTGACAGCAGGGCGCTTGGATTCAACAACACATTGATCTGGCCCGGAAGGAAGCCGTTACCTGCTGAACCCGAAACAGTCGCGGTCGCGTTCACGCTGGCACTCGTGGCTCCGGCGTTGATAGTCACCTCGGCATTGGTGGCGAAAACGACCTGTCCATCACCACTGCTAACTTGCGTGCCAGCAACGATCGTATAACCGACTGTGAGTGCATTCGCGAGCGTGAACTGTATGGTGGTGCCGGCGGGTTGCGATTGTAGTCGAGTAACTCCTACCAGGCCACCCAGGTAATCGATCATTGGAAAGGTTGCGAAGGCCAGCAAATTCTGCTGCCCAGCATATTGGACGGCGTTACGCACCAGCGATTCGCGGTAAGCATAGAGATCGATGAGCAGGCGTTCGACCTGCGCAGGCTGCAGTATGCGCCCCGCCGAAGCCTCAAAAGCCGCGATCATGTCGGCAAGGATCAAGTTGGGATCCGTGCCGTCGGCATCTGTAACAAAGACCGGTGCTGGAAGTGAAGGAATCCCCTGCCCCATCACGCACCTCCAGGAAGGCCCACCACGGTGACCTGCGTTTGCGAGGAAGAGCCGGACAGTTTGAGTTGCCAGGTTAAAGACACATTCAGGTGAGCCCCCGATTGCGAGGTGCTATCGAGCACCGGAGATACACTCACAGACTGGAGAACGACTCGAGGTTCCCACATCGCGATCGAGGAACTGATTTCCCGCACGATTGACGGGATAGCGACGCTGATTGGATTGTCCAGGTATTGCCACACATTCGCTCCAAAAGTCGGCCGCAATGGGTCCGATCCTTGAGGCGTGGTAAGAATTATTCCTATGCACTGATCGATATCTGCAATCCCCTGAACCACGCCGCCGATGGTTCCCAGTTCCAGCGACCAGTCCGCCGATGTTATATCGGCGAGAGTAATAGCCTCAGCACTCATCGTTGCGCCCTGCACTAATAAGGTGTTGTTGTAATTTCATCCCGTTCATATTTCTGTCTCTCACGGTAACAATGGATGCACGGTGACGCCGCCCGGAAGAACGGACACGTATGAAGGATCGCACTGCAAGGTTATTCCGGCTGGTGCGTTGATGATGACTGAGGTCGCCGCACTGCCCAGCATCGACAGGCTGTGGGCGGCCCCGTCATACTTGATCGCGGTCCCGTCGCTGAACTGAACCGTCAGTGCGTGCCCGGCTGAGTCGTAGCTCATTGCAGTTTGGTCTTCGAAGTTCAGCGCCATTAAATGATTTCCGCTGTCGTATTTGATCACGGTGGTGTCTTCGAAGGTCAGCCCCAGAACATGCGCGGCACGGTCGTATTCGACCGCGGTCCCGTCTTTGAATCCGAGATGGAACTTGTCGGTGCTCTGCACCGGCGTGGCGTCGGCTTGCGAGTAAATAGCACCGAGGACGACTCCTGCCTCGTCTCGCTCGTCCATCAGGCATACTACCTGTTCGCCGATGTCAGGCAGCCAATAGGCTTTGTCGTTCTGGGTCTTCGGGACCACGATGGGTAGCCAATAGCTCAACATCTGATCGAACTCACTGAAGGTCACTCGCAACCGCCCTAAAGATGGATCTTGATCGTTAACGATTCCCAGCCGCAGCGCGGCGTTGTGAGAGCTACGGCAGACCTGGTTTCGTTCCGGGTAAGCGCTAAAAGACACGGCTAACCTCCAGACGGGTGGTGTACCCATGCGCGCGATCGAGTCGATGGCGAGCCACCAGGATGATGTATGGGCCATCAAACTCACCGAAGCCGGAAATTTGAATAGTATTGCCCGAAGCCATCAGAATGGAGCCCGGCATCACCAGGCTGGCGTCGGTGAACAGCAGATTTTCGGCATTAAGCGCCGCCTGAGCCATAAGCAATGCTTGTTGCCCGTTTTCGCATCGCGCGACTACCTTGAGGATGTCACTGGTGGAAACCGGCGCGATCGCGGCGGCGCTTTGAGCGATCAGTGATTTGCTCGACGGGTTTTGATAGGCGACCTGGGCGCCGCGGTAGGTATGGTGGCTTCGGTTGCGAAACTCAAAGCTTTCAACGTCTTTTCTTGTAACCGCAAGGGCGGGCGGGATTGCCGCAAGAGTCGCCCTTGAATAGAAGACCAGCAGCAATCCTCGCACGGTGAAGTCGTAATCGTGCTCAAGCGCCAGACGTTTGAGGAAGGCTAGATCGGTTTCGTGCTTCTGCGTGACTCTCTGGAACGCGATGTCGATCACATCCGGCGCACTGACCACGGCCAGGCCGTACTTACCCGCTATGGTCTGGGCTATTCCGAGAAGAGTCTGATTTTCATATCCGATACTGTTGCGCGTGCGTATCGCAGGCGTGATATAGGCCGCCAGACATCGCATCGTGAAGGTATCCGGCGGTCCTCCCAGTTCCAACTGATCAATCTGGAAGTCTCCACATGGAAGCAGGCCTTCGCCCTTATAGCCTATCGCGAGATTCAGCTCGTCACCCAGTGTGGGATACCAGGAGGTTTGCCATCTTCGGTCGTGGTCCTCGATCACGACTTCGACCTCACCTGATAGTTCGGAGAGGTAGTCCAGGTAGTTGATGCTCACAATCATCGTGGAAATATCGGCGGTGATATTAATCCCCTGGTAGGTCAAGACCCACTGTGGAGACCGAACCGGATATGAGATAGCTGTCGCCATTATCTTTCGATTGACTTAAGAATTACTTTGCTTCCACGGCGGAAGGTCCGCAGTTACGACGCTCGCCTTCTGCAGCACCGGAACGACTACGGTCAGTCCCGCCGAGAGCACCGGTTCGATCGGTATGAGCGGGTTTGCCATGACAATGGGGCCGAAAAGAGTCGGATCGCCGTAAAACTTCCAGGCCAGCAGATCCCAGCGATCTCCATCCGAGCTGATGTGGTTAATGAACTGCGGACTGCTCATTGGGCGCTCCTTACTATGACCGAGGTGGGAACGTCGTCCGGAAGCAAGATCGCGCTGGCAGGCGCCGCCGGCGCAACCAACGCTGCAAGCGCCGAAACTCCACCGGACAAGGCGGTCGCGGTGCTGGAGGTACTCGATGGGCCGGTGGCGGCCAGCGCGATCGGGAGGAACGCGGGAATTGCAGGCGCGCCGGCGTCGAACTCGAGCGGAGATTCTTTCAAGCTGAGCCGCACCACTATCGCGAAAAGATCTCCGATACCGCTCAGTTGACGCGACACAGTGTCTATCGCGGTGATGACGAAATAGCCGCGAAAGTCTCCGTTGCCGAACACCAGAGGTAGCGCCGCGTGCGTCGAGGCAGCTAATTGCAAGGTCAACAGGCTCGCCGCCGGATCGGTGAACGAGCCATGCAACAGCATCTCGAGCTTGATGGTCACCAGGTCGTCCGCCAGCCACTGCAGTCGAGGCCGCGCCTGGACCACGCGATGCTCCGCATAGTCATAGCTCCTCGAATCGCTAAAGGACTCGGGCGAGCCGACCACCTGAAACGGAATTTCTCCTAGTAATGCGAACACTAGAATTCCGTCCTTTGGCGCCGCTGCAATTCACGCGACCACTCGACATAGATGGCCTCGCGATGCCGTCTGAGCGCTTCTTCAATCCGGTGCTCAATGCCGTCCGATTGACATCCGTTGATGACTATCGTGGGGGTCGAGTTGAATACCATCGATACACTCGATTCCTGCGTTGTCGACCGATCGGGCGCCATTTTGGCCATCGCAGGCGCCACCAGGAGTGGAGCAGCGAGCATTGCGGTAGCCACAGCTCGCCGCGCGCTCAGACGTCCTGCTACCAATCCACCCCAAATCTGCGATGGCTCGATGGTTCGGAATGATGGAGGCGTTATCGGTAAGGCTTTGGCAGCAAAGGAAGCGACCGTTGCAGGTGCGAAAGCTCGCAAGCCACTGCTCGGTCGAACGCGCGACGTCGCCTTTTCGGCCGATTCGAAGTCTTGCGGGGCGCCATTCTCCGGCCCGACCACGACCGACGCCAGCTTGCCGATTGCACTCAGCACCTCGCGGGAGACGGCGGCAGTTAATCGTCCGATGACCTTCACGATCGCGTTCCAGTTGCGCCAGACCACGTACGCGACTGCAGCAATCAGTGCTGCGGTCGCGGTCAGAACGATGGCAGGACTACCTGCTAAAACGGCCAATGCGGCAGCCAATTCTCCCGCAGTCTCCGTGACGACAGCCAATGCCTCCGACGCAGCCACCGCTCGCCACATAGGGACAAGCACCCAACCGATCGCAGTTGTGCCAATCGGTTTGACAACGGCCCTCCAAAGCCATTTTGCCGCTTCGGTCCACAGTTTTAGGCCTGCAATAACGGCCGTGCTCAGGACGAATATTCGGTCGGCAGTCTCCAGATTCTGCCATGATGTGCTCCCTCTCTCGGTTGGCGCCCGCTCTTGGCACTGACAACATGTCGTGATAGCTTGACACAGCGACATCATGCTTGTTGCATAAGTAGAGAGTCTTCGAAGTTGTGACGCCAAGGTATCCGAAAGGGTGGAGGCTATCGCGAATCCAGTGCTGAGCTTGTTCATCTGCGCGGTCCCGAAAGAGAGCGCGCTTGAAAACGCTGCAAAGTCAGCTATGTCGGCGGAACTAACTTTTTCACTCATGTCTGGTATGCTCGATTCACGCTCCCGAATAATCAGAAACCATATGAACGATTGTTGGCATCAATTGGGACTGTTTTTGTGGTGCGGTGGAACTCCTGAAGGTGCCATTTTCATAATTGGACTGGGCGCCGTGGGTGGAGTGGTCACAGGAATTTTGTTGCTCGCAATCAAGCTCGTTTGGATACTGCCCGGAGCGATCAAAGAATCCTGGAACCAGGTCGTCGCGGAGAACGGCTTCGCAGAGATACAGCGGAGGTTCGGTCGCGGTTGGAATCGAGGTCTCGCAAACGCTCGCGCAAGGCGTCTTGCTAAGCAAGGAGGCCGGCCTGACGATTCCCATCCACCGCCGCCTACCAACGATATTCCGCCGACTAGCGACATTTGAAGCTGTGCGTTAGCGGGCATTTCAACCATATGAACGACTGTGGGCAGCAATGAAAGCAGTCCAATGAACTACCTGTGGGATCAGTTGCTCAAGCTTGATTGCTCCGCCGGAACTGCGGAAGTATTAAATGGCCTGGTGTCGACCGGCGTCGTTGCGCTTTCAGTCGTGGGAATAATCGTGATCGCGGTCGGGATTGTTTGGCAGATCCCGCAAGCCTGGAAGCAGGTTCGCGCCGAGAAGCGGGAAAAACACCAAGCCGGTTCCGTAGATTCCAATCCGGAGTGAACTTCCGGCGACATTCCGCCTACCAGCGACATCTGATTAGTCCCCTCCGTCCGCGATTTCTGCAGCCTTGCGGTGGTACTCATTGACCGCCTGCAGCCAGTAGCTCAACTCGCCGAAGTCCATCGCCGCCAGCTCTCCTACTCCGAATCCGAAGTGAACGAGGGCTGCGAAGGCGCCGGCGGAGGGCCCTGAAAATTTGCGCCGGCCACCTCCGACTGCAACGCCAGCACGTCGTTGAGATCCATCGCGAGAAGATCCTCATAGACGATCTTCTCGCCATCGATCTCGACCAATTCCGCAATCAGCGCGAACACCACCGCGGTGGGGTCGGTCGAGACTCCCACCACCCGTTGCGCGCGCATCAGGTCACGCCCGAAGCCTTTCCGGATGACCGCAGTCTTGCCCGAGGGGAGGACCAGCAAGCTACGATCCTTCGAATCGGCTTCGAGCGTTTCCCGAAGCTTGACTCCATTTACCGTCAGGTCATCAGTTCTCATCGAAGACACTCCTCAATCGTTTTGCGATACCGGCGAGTTAGCGCAGGTGCGGATCATCCGCCCAAATTGACCCGAAACGTGGAAAGCTGATCGACTCCGCCCACCACGTAAACGTTGGCGAAGACGTCGTAGAGGTAGATCTGTGTGCCCGCTACGTATAGCTCGCAATGATAGACACTCACAGTCGAACTCGTCTCAACCATGGTCTGTTGCTTAAAACTGGCGGTGCCTGCGTCCTTGAAAATACCGGTCATCAAATAGACCACCGGCAGCTCGGCCGAGCGACCCTGGCTGGTGTACTGTTCGAGGCTTCCACGAACCTGGAACGCATGGGTTTGAAAGGGACTCGCCGCCATCGTAAGAGTCTCAGCATCGAACGACGACCACTTTAACTTGGCCTCGAGCTTGTCCACTCCGCTCCACAGTTCCGCGGTGCCGACCATCCCAAGTCCTTTGTAGTCGATCATCTTGTGGCGCGGCTGAGGAATCTCGACTTCCTCGGCGCGCCCAAGCAGGCCAGTGCCGTCGATGTACACGTTGGCGTTGGCGAGAGAGTTGATCTGGATATTCATTCGATTACCTCGATAGCTCTTCGACGTGGGTTAGGCAGTTGCCAGGGCCGACGTGGTTAGCGCATTGGTCTGTCCCAGTTGCTGCAGCAGCGACACATCGATAAAGGTCTGGAATGTAAGCCGTTCTGCGGGCGGAGGTGGCATCACGTCGATGTCGAATACCAGCTGGCCGGCGGAAATCTGCGCAGGCGGATTTTCGGACGGATCGTAGCTGGCGCTGCCGGCCACCAACGCGCCCCGCTGAATCAAGGTCCGAAGAAAGGAATTTACGGAAGCGACGATAGCGGTGATGAGCGCATTTGAGATCGGCTGATCGATGAACTGCAGCATCGCAAGCTCTACCGATTCCTCGATTATGTCCATAGTGCGCCTGACACTGATGAAATTGTCCGGTGCCGTGGAGTTAGGGTACGCTGAGGAACGGTTTCCCCATACCCGGAGACCAGTGCCGAATGCGTTGAACACGGTCAGGATGCCATTTGCGTTCAGGTTGTTCACATCGGAGTTGGCATCCACGGCGGACGAATAGAGCTGGACATCCGGTCCCAGAATTCCTTCCACTTCCACATTGGAGGGCGACCACCAGTAACCATTCGCGAGGTCCTGGGCCGCTATCGAGCCGGCTACCCACGACGAGTAGGGTCCGACCGCCAGCGCATTAAACAGTGACGTCACCGGCGCGCCGGTAGTGCTAAGGGTTACTCCCGTAGGAATAATCCCTGTGTCATAAAAGGTCTCCTGGGGATAGCAAAGGATTGCGCGGTTGCTCGAGGTGTTGAAAGCGTTTCCGGTCGCGCCACGATTGCTGATTGCGCTTGCCACCGGCGTCGATGGAGGTGAATCCACCAGCGCGACCGCGCGAATCTTGTTCGCGAGCGCGATTTCGGCAGTAGCGACATCGGCGTTTTGCGAGTAGCCCGGCGCGATCAGAATCTTGGCAAAGAAACCCATAGTTCCGTAGGTGGTCTGAAGGGCCTGAATTCCGGTATAGACGCCGCTGGTTACCGCGCCGATGATGTCGGAATCCTGGACCTTGGTCGGATCGGCATAGTTGAAGGCCACCAGCACCGTAGCTCCCAAAGCTATATGTCCACCCGCAGTGGTGGGGATGATAGTGACCACTCCATTTACGGGATCCAGAGTGTAGTCCGTTCCGGCAACATAGGTGGTGCCCGCCGGATCGCTGGTGACTACCACGTTCGATACTCCCATGTGCCCGAGGTTGATTGCGCCTTGCGCGTTGAAGGGGAACGCGGTCGCAGCTACCGAGGTGAAATGCACCGTCGGATTGAAGACATTGACGACGATCGCCTGGCCGGCCCCCTGCTCCTGGATCGCCGCGAGCGCGTAAGGGATCGTGTAGCCCCGCACCACCGGCCCGAAGTTCGCCGCATCGAGCGCCGAGGAAACCAGCGTCGGCGCGCTGACAGCCGGCGCAGTAGCGGGCGCCTGGACTGCCCACAAAGGTGCGGTTCCGACCAACCCGATGATAGCGGACTTTACCACCGTCACCGGGACCGGACCGCGGCTGACTTCGATCACTTCGATTCCATGTAAAAAGCTTGCTGGCATTGTTTCACCGTGTGATTTGGATTGAGTCTCGACTCGCACCGGCACCTCTAGGTCGTCGGCGCTGATTCTCCCGCGGTAGCTACCGCCGCATCGGCGTAGCTCCATGCAATGTTGACTGAAGCTCCGCTGGCGATGCCGCCCGAGGCGAGGCGGGTGATGATCCCGTTGATTGGATCCAGCGAGAAATCGGTGCCCAGAACTAGGGCTGAGCCGCCCAGTGTGCTGACAGCTGTTGTGATGATGTTATCGTTTGGAAGCTGGATCTGATCCGACGAATTAAAAGTGAACTCCATCGCACCGGCTGTGATGGTGCTCTCACCGGCAGTATCGATAGCGACCCCCTTGATGAAGAGCGGGAAGTCTTCGCTGGTCGAAGGCTCCACTGCCATCGTCACCAACCCGACGGTTAGCAGGTAGATCCAGACACCTCCTTCGGCGTCGCGCTTCACAAACTTTTCGCGCACCATGTAGGTCTTGCGCGCGCCAGGCACCCGGTAGCCGGTCAGCGCGGCGCGGATCGCTTCCAGGATTGCGTACGCTCCCGGAGAGGTCGCTCCCGGAGGTCCGCCAACACTCCATCCCAGATCGCGGACGAGTACGGTTACGTCGAACATCATTCTTCGTTCCTGAATGATCGCCGCAGTGTCTTCCAGTGGCCCGTATTCGGATCCGCGATATACGATCAGCGCCGCGCCGATTCTATGCGTCAAGCGATAGTTCTCGGGATTGTCAGGAAAATGCACGATCTCGATCGAGGTCACCATCGCCTGCAGCCGCGTCACGATGGCAGTCTCGATCGTGGCGATGTCGATCGGTGTTGGAGGCGAGAACTGCTGCCCGCTCCAGGGCCTGTCCAGGACAACTCCCATGGTCGTTAGAATCCTCTCATCCTCTTGCGGCTGAAAATGCGCCGGGGTCCTTCGACCTCTTCGGCGCCGGGTGCAATCGCGGTCTCATGACCATCCGCACCTATACCGAGAGTCATCTCGCCGGTCGCGACCTTCGTCAGCATCGCTAGTGCGTCATCATAGCGGCGACGCGCGTCCGCCAGGTCGTGGATCGGCCGCAGCGATTGCAGGCGATAGATGGCGACGTCGCAGGTGAGGCGGTCGAGCACTTCAGGCACGTCAGTCAACGGCAGCGTGAAGCGGCCTCCGAGGTAACCATCGATCTCCGCCGAAGCGTCATCCAGCGCCTGCTGCAGGACAGTGGTGTTGATGGTGGTGATCGTAGGGTCCTCGTTGCTGAGCTGGACCAGGTCGCGATTCGGATAGCGATTGATGAGGTCCTGTGGGGTCGCGTAACTCATGAGACTCGTCCTTACCTAGGCCAGATACTCGCTGACGATCAGATCCGCGCTGTTTCTCCAGATGTTGGTGGTCGAGACCCCCGAACTGGCGCCGGCGCCGGCCATAAACTCTGAGTTTAGAAGCTGACGGGCTACTTCTTCGAGCGAGGGAGGTACCAGGAGGTAGACTCCTTTGCCGCTCGAGAGCGTGCCGAACGGCATCGCTCCGTCGGTCTTCAGCGAACGCATCGCGGTGCGCGCCGCGCCGTAGTTGGTGGGATTCGACAGGTCCTGGTTGCTCGCATAAGCGAGTTGCCAGAGCCCTACCCCAGTGTTAGCACGGCCATCGACGCCGTAACGGAACTCGCGCCGATTGAAGACCGCCTCGTCGTTGATCGAGCTCATCCTGGTCACCGCGTATTCGCGCCGGAGCTGGAAGATGAAGGGCCGAATCGCGCGCGACGCATCGATCAGGAACCAATAAGCGCCGGTTCCGGAGCTGTTGATGTTAGAGGAGGTGGCGTCGGCGTCGGCGCGCCCGAGCGGACCGACCGGATGCGTCGAGGAGAAAAACGGCTGACCATCGTAGCCGACCACGCTCGAAGGAGTCGTCACCGAGTTCTTGATCATCTGGAAGAGCAGCATGTCGGGATGAACCTTGGTATCCCATCCGAGCTGCTCGATGATCGGTTCGTAGACGCCATAGGTGTCGTCTTCGATGTCGTTGCGATCGATCGACACAGTGTCTTCGAAGTTGCGGTTGGCGATGGTATAGGAATGCGCCTCGAGCGCCTGGATGACCCTGTCGCCGAGCCATTCGCGAAACCTGGTGGTGCGTCCCAGCCATGGATAGGTGCTGACCCGGCTCGAGGACCGCACGATCGAGCAGATCGATTCGTAATATGACGGCGGCTTTTCGAATCCGCGCTGAAAGACCACATCGAAGCCGGTGAAGAGCGCCGATAGATTTTGGGCAGATACTTCCATCTTGGTTCTAACTCCTTGCTAGTTGCGAGATCGCCTATGCGGCCGGCGAATCCTGATGCCAAAAATCGACCCACACCTCGCCCGAGGCATCGATCGCGACCACCTGCCCCGCTGCCGCATACTGCTGCACCGAGGCCCCCGAGGCGCGGTCGGTCGCGGTCACATTGTTGTCGTCAAGCGCGAAACACGGACTGGCCACCGAGGCCGTCGTGATCGAGCTGTCCTGCGAGTACATGAAGACGCCCTTGCGCACCGCGATCTGAATCGCGCCCGCCGCACCGGGATTGTTGACCGCGTTCTGGGCCGGAATCCCGTTGACGACGTATTCCGCGCGTCCGATCACCTTCAGCGCGTTGGCAGTGGTGGTGGTCGCCGATGCGGGTACCGCATTGCCGTTGCTGTTAATCGCGACCATGCTGCCGAGGAAGACTGTGGTGTTCGTCTCGACGTTGATCACGCGGATGCGCCCGCCGTCGGCCATCTCGGGCGTGTTTCGGGAATTTGTCAGTGCCGCCATCTTGTCACCTTGCCGCTTCGATTAGAGTTAGAGATTCGGATCCGCCTGTTCCTTGTTGAGGCGCAGAAAATCCGCCCCGCTGCTTTTGCGCTTGATGAAGTCGTTGGCGGTCACCCCGAGCAGTCCGCAGATCGCCACTTCGGTCGCGCTCAGCATCGAGCCCGCATGCGATCGCGACCGTATGGTGCGAGGATCGCCGCCCAGGTTCAGCTCGCCCGGAAGCACCACCGGCTGACGCGCCGCAAAAGTATCGAAGCCTCTGGGATCGGCCGCGCAGTAAGCGATCGCCCATTCGCGATGCGCCGGCACCAGCTTGCCCGAGCGAATCGCCTCGTCGACCGCGTGCTCGGCCTTCTCGCGCGCCCGCTGCATTTTGAGTGCGTTGAGTTCCGTGAGCGCCTGCTGAAACTCCGCGACCGCCACGTAGCGCGCGGGATCGAAGCTCCCGGCGCGATGCGATGCGGCGGCATCGGTGTCGGTCACGGCGCTGAGCCGCTGGAGGATGTCGTCGGTGGATGCGTCCGCATCCAGCCCCAGCAGCTCGCGAAGCTGTGTGAGAAATTCATCCATGTTGCTTTCCTCGTCTCCGGCCGCCGCGATCGCGGTCAGGTAAAGATTCGGGTTGTTGGTGAGACCGGCGCGCAAAAGGCGCGTAATGGTGCCGTCGTCCGGCGCATACTGAAAGACCGGCGAGATGTATCGATACTCGTGCGCGCCGATCGCCTGGGCCGCGCGCTCGGTCCATTCGACCCGGCCCCAGATCGCGCCATCGCGAATAGCAAACTCGGTGATCCATCCGGCCGCCGGCGCGGGATTTCCCTGCGGCGCCGCGAAGTCGGTCGCATGGTCATAGTCGATGGGAATTCCCGCGCGCATTCGGAGCGCCATCGTCGCACTGATGACTGCCGTGGGATTCGAGAGGAGGTAGGGTCCGCGCCCGTCGCGCCCGTGGAAGCTTCCGGCTGGGATGAGCTGGATCCATTCGGGCGCCGCAACCTCATCGGTCTCGACGCCGAAGGCTGGCGCGCTGGCGGTCTCGACCCGGGGGAATCCTGTGAACTTGCGTGGATTGGCGCCCGAGTCACCGCCAGCGCGTGTGGTCAAGGAGGAGGCATCCATGGCGCGCATTGTGCCGCGATTTGCCCAATTCAATAAGGATGAACTAGTTCAGCCATAAGATTTACTACGGCGAGAAGGAGAAAGTACCTGAAAGTCGGCCTCTGCTGAACATCCAGTCAGCGCCGAACAGCATTTTGTGCGATGGATTTCGCCTGGTTCGGCCAGAAACCCTGGCCATCCGGTTATTGAAGCCGGCGATTCGCCTCCGGATCGCCCCATCCGTGCGGGAGCGCGTCGCTCCGGTGTGCGGATTTCATCGAAAAGCCGGTTTTGCCGCGCCCATCGCGGCTGCTAGATTTTCCTCCACAACCTCGGCAACGGGGGCAAAGGAGAGGAGATTTGAACATGTCCTGGACCGAAAGATTCTCGCTCATCATCGTGACCGCGGTTTTCTCCCTTGTCGGCGGCGCGGCCGCGGAACATTTCTGGCCCGGCGCGGTCCCGCAGGTCGGCGCGGCCTCGATCGCCAAGAATATCAGCGCTCATCAATTCACCTTGATCGATAGTTCCGGCGCCACGCGCGGAATGATCGACATCACGCCCAAGGGCGTCGCCGAGCTGCGCCTGTTCGATGATGCCGGCAAGTTGCGCGCGGGATTGGGCGTCGCGCATGACGGTGCACCCGCGCTCGGCCTCTATGATTCCGAGGGCAAAACCCGCGCCGAGGTCAGCCTCTCGCGCGGAGTCTCGCGCGTGCGGTTGTTCGACAACAAGGGCGGCGCTCGAGCGGGCATCGCGGTGAATGACACCGGCGCCGGCAACGTCGAGCTGGTCGATGACAAGGGCGCCCAGCGCGCCTCGATGGAGACCACCGACACGGGCGATTCCACCCTGCGCCTCTCCGATGCCTCGATGCCGCGCATTGGACTCAGCGTCACTCCGAACGGGACGGCGGGAATCGCGGTGCTCGGCGGCGGACTGACGCGGGCGGCGCTTTCGCTCGATGACAAGAACCGCGCGGCGCTGTTCATCTATGGCCCCGACGGGAAGCTGGAGGCGAGCGTCCCGCAGTAGGCGACCTCGGCTGGAATCAGTTCGGCGACAGTGTCCGACCCATTCGGATACTGTCGCCGTTTCTTTGCGCGCGGCAAAAACTTCGCGCGAGGCGACTGGAGTCTCGCTACTGCGCTTTGCCCCGCTGCATGGCCCGCTCCCCGGCTGCTTTGAGCTGCGCTTCCGCGGTCAGCCAATCGTCGAGGTCATTGCCGGGCTCATCGCCGCGGCGCGCCAGGTAGATTTCGTAGGCATGGTTGCGGATTTCCTCTTCGGTGGGCCAGGATTTTTCCCCTTCGCAGGTGTTTGCCATGATTCTCTCCGCGGTCCGATGAATTGTGAGGGCGCTGATCCCGTTCCGGATACAGTCTTCCAGAATTTGACCGAGCGAACATATTGTGGCAAGCACCCGCGTCGTTCTTAAGCCGCCCACGAAATAGATCTGCCTGCGCTGCGCCCGACTACTGATGCCAATCCTCGATCCGAAGTGCCGCGACTCGCGAGAATTCGCGCACATTCGAGGTCACAAGGATCAATCCTTCCGCGAGCGCGGTGCCGGCGATCAAGGCGTCGTAAGCGCCAATCGGCCTGCCCTGCTGCTTGAGGACAGCTCGGAACTCGGCAGTCGCCTGCGCCGCCGCGCGATCGTAGGGCAGCGAACTGACAGACTCCATGAACGCATCCATCACCGGCTTGAGCCTCCGCGCGAGGCGTCGATTGAGCCGCAAACCGTAGGTGATCTCCATCGCGGTAACGGTGCTGATTGCCAGGTCCTCGGGCGAAATCTCTTTGATGTGCGCCAACGTCGAGGCATCCCCACGCGCGAAATCGCTCAAGACGCAGGTATCGAGAAGAAAGCGCATTACGAAATTTTCACCAGCAATCGCTGCTCGGAAGCAATCTTGCTGAACGGGTCGCGTGGCGGCTTAAGCTTCTTGCGGGTCTCCTCAAAACGCGGGGCGCCGCGAACGCCCTTGAAGACCAGTACTGCCTCGGGCCATTTCTTCGCGTGGCTTCTGGCCAGCCACTCTTCCAGGGCTTCGCGGATCAAGGCGTTGCGCGCCTTGCCCGATTCGGCCGCGATCCGGTTCAGGCGCTTGGTCAGCTTATCGTCCAGGTAGATGCTGAATGTCATAGGACCAATATGTTATGTCATGCTAGATAGCTGTTCCAGTTGATCTCCATCATCGTCTTCAAAGGACCCAAGCCAACGAAGATTCAACGGGGCGTTCCCGAACGCCCCCTACCAATCGAAAACTGGGTGCCGTTCTGCGAGCCGTGCCTGCTGACCGATCCGCCCCCAATAGCGACGGTACCCGTCGAATGCCGCGAAAGATCGTGTGGTAGGGGTCGTTCGGGAACGACCCGTTATAATCCTCGTTGCGCGCAGCGCCCCCGATAATGCGACGGCGTCATCGCGTGGCGGGGCCCTCGCGAACGTCGCATTGAGAAATCATTGACCGTGAGATTCGATCATCGCCCGAAAGGACCAAAGCCGACAAAGATTCCAACGGGGCGTTCCCGAACGCCCCCTACGAATCGAGAAGTGAGTGCCTGTCTGCGAGTCGTGCCTGCTGACCGAGGCGCCCCCAATAGCGGCGGTAACCGTCGAATGCCGCGAAAGATCGTGTGGTAGGGGTCGTTCGGGAACGACCCGTTGAATCCTCGTCGCGCGCAGCGCCCCCGATAATGCGACGGCGTCATCGCGTGGCGGGGCCCTCGCGAACGTCGCATTGAGAAATCATTGACCGTGAGATTCGATCATCGCCCGAAAGGACCAAAGCCGACAAAGATTCCAACGGGGCGTTCCCGAACGCCCCCTACGAATCGAGAAGTGAGTGCCTGTCTGCGAGTCGTGCCTGCTGACCGAGGCGCCCCCAATAGCGACGGTAACCGTCGAATGCCGCGAAAGATCGTGTGGTAGGGTCATTCGCGAACGACCCGTCGAATCCTCGTCGCGCGCAGCGCCCCCGATAATGCGACGGCGTCATCGCGTGGCGGGGCCCTCGCGAACGTCGCATTGAGAAATCATTGACCACCAGATTCGATCGTCGTCTTGATAAGGACCCAAGCCAACGAAGATTCAACGGGGCGTTCCCGAACGCCCCCTACCAATCGAAAACTGGGTGCCGTTCTGCGAGCCGTGCCGGCTGACCGATCCGCCCCCAATAGCGACGGTACCCGTCGAATGCCGCGAAAGATCGTGTGGTAGGGTCATTCGCGAACGACCCGTCGAATCCTCGTCGCCCGCAGCGCCCCCGATAATGCGACGGCGTCATCGCGTGGCGGGGCCCTCGCGAACGTCGCATTGAGAAATCATTGACCGTGAGATTCGATCATCGCCCGAAAGGACCCAAGCCGACAAAGATTCAACGGGGCGTTCCCGAACGCCCCCTACCAATCGAAAACTGGGTGCCGTTCTGCGAGCCGTGCCTGCTGACCGATCCGCCCCCAATAGCGACGGTACCCGTCGAATGCCGCGAAAGATCGTGTGGTAGGGGTCGTTCGGGAACGACCCGTTATAATCCTCGTCGCGCGCAACGCCTCCGATAATGCGACGGCGTCATCGCGTGGCGGGGCCCTCGCGAACGTCGCATTGAGAAATCATTGACCGTGAGATTCGATCATCGCCCGAAAGGACCAAAGCCAACGAAGATTCAACGGGGCGTTCCCGAACGCCCCCTACCAATCGAAAACTGGGTGCCGTTCTGCGAGCCGTGCCGGCTGACCGATCCGCCCCCAATAGCGACGGTGCCCGTCGAATCCCGCGAAAGATCGTGTGGTAGGGGTCGTTCGGGAACGACCCGTCGAATCCTCGTCGCGCGCAGCGCATCCGATACGCGATGGGTTTGTCAGGGCTCCTTTTCGAGGAGATACAGCCGCACCCCATCGAAATCCGGCTGCTCAGTGACCCGCGAATGGCGATGGCTCATCGATAGCAGGTGCTCCCATGCTTCCCCGACCAGAAAGGTGAACCAGACGCGGTGATTCGCGCCATCCCCAGCGCCGGCGAGATAGGCCTGGGGAACTTTGACCGCATGCTGGGTTCGAGTGACTCCGCCCGCGTAAAATTGCAGCGGGGATTCTTTGCCGCGATTGTAGCGCGCCACGTAATATTCGATCGGCGCGGGGTCATCATAGACCACCAATATATCGCCGGGTTGCGAATGCGCGGTGACAAATTCCACTACCCCGCGCCAATCCTGAATCGAGGGCGCCCGGTAGTAAGCATAGTCCTGCGCCAGACTCAGCGCGCAGATTGCCATCACGATCGCGAACGCCGGCTTGAGGCGCTGGAAACCCGCCGCCGCGAGCAACGCGAAAAGAGGCAATCCCGGGAGCAGGTAGCGATAGACGAACATCGGCTTGAATATCGAGACCACGATGGTCAGGGCAACCGGAACGAGGATCGAGAGCAGTAGATAGCCCAGCGCCGGCCAATCGTTTGTCTGCGCCGAGGCGACCGCGAGAATCACGCCGACCAGGTACGATCCCGTAAGTATCATCGTCAGACTGGTCGGAAGCCCGTCGAATGCTCCCGCATAGCTGAGCAGCAGCTCCCTCAGCGAGTAAATTGAGGTGCGCTGGATCCAGTCCAGGCTCCAATGATGGCTTGAAATCGAAAGGAAGAACGCGGGCACGCTAAGGATCCCGATGATGACGATGCAGACCGTCAGTCGAATCGCCACTTTCCGGTCCGGGCGAAAGATAAACAGTGACAGCCACTGCGCGGGCAGCGCGAAGATTCCGAACAGATGCGAATAGACCGTCACAGTCCCGCTGACGACGTATCCGGCAAGGCTGCGCGAGGCGGCGTCGCGTTTGATGCTGCGAATGAAGAATATCGAGGCTAAGGTCGCCAGCGCGACGAACATCGTATAGCTGCGCGCGGTTTGCGCGTACTGAATCATGGTCGCGTTGACCGTCACCAGCATTGCGGCCATCAGGCCTGTGCGACGATCCCATAGCTCCGCGCCCAGCACATACAGCAGCGGGATCGTGATCGTATCGAAGACCACCGAGGGCAGCCGCAGCATGAACTCGCTCGCTCCCACCACCGACACCCACCCCCACAACATCAGGTAGTAGAGCGACATATTCATACGATCGTTGACGATAACCTTCAGCAGCTCTCCGAGCGGCATGGTGACTCGATGCGCGGTGTACGCCTCGTCAAGCCACAAGCTCTTCGAATCGATGAAGGAGATCCGCAGGACGATCGCGGCCAGCATCAGCGCCACGAGAAAGACGAACGGGCGTCCTCGCCACCAAGCGGCGTCAGCTCGATTGCCGGTAGTCGCGGCCTGCGGCTCTTTGGCAGCGGTAATGGGAATACTGGCCATTTTCTATGCTGAACGCGCGCTCCTTGCGGCCTGCCGCAGCATAGTGGCAAACCGGCGCCGGGGCGAGCAGGCCGCCGCTCGGCCGTATTGCCGCCCCCTTTGCTCGTTGGATGCAATTACATACATTTTGTAGGAATGCGGAGGACATGATGGGGGCAGCGGCCGCCGAGCGATATCCTACAGCTGAGCTGATGGCGCAGGTCCCGCGCCTGGTTTCCCTGCCCGGGGAGCCGGTGCGCCAGTACCGTATCCTGCACAAGCGGGTGCTGATCGGCAGCGGCGGCGAGGCTGATTTTGTGCTCCTCGATCCCACCGTCGCGCGCCGTCACGCCGCGATCCGAAAGCATCACGGGAGCTTCCTGCTTTCGGACCTCGGCACCGAGAACGGCACCTTCATCAATGGCAAAAGACTCACCTCGAATGTCGAGTACACGCTTTCCGGCGCCAATGACCTTCGCTTCGGCACCTTGCACTTCACCTTCATGATGCCGGAGAACGCGCCGGACGCGCTGCGCCGCTCGCTCAAGCGCCAGATGCGCGTCGAGGGGATGGTCACCGTGCTGCTGCTGATCTCGATCATTCTCTCCTACATCATCCCGCCGTCATTCTGGCAGAGTCTCATTCCTCGTCGCGCACCGCAGCGCGCCGTCGACGTCAGCAATACCTGGCTGGGGCGGCTCAATCAGTACCGCGACAGTGCGGGGCTGCCCCCGTTGATTGAAAACGCGGCGCTCTCGACCGGCGACGCCAATCACGCGCGCTACCTGGTCGCGAACGAGGCCGCGATGATTCGCAGCGGCAAGATCGACGCCTCGATTCATGATGAGGATTCCTCCCGGCCCTTCTACACGCCGGAGGGAAAGGCCGCCGGCGCGGCGAGCGACATCGATGCGGTCTACACCGATCCGCCGGAAACTTCCGACTCGCCGTGGGCGATCGAAAACTGGATCACCGGTCCCTTCCACCGCATGTGGCTGCTCGATCCCGCGCTGCATAGCGTCGGTTACGGACAATATTGCGAGAACGGCATCTGCGCCGCCGCCCTCAACATCCGCACCGGTGTCGATGGCGCCGCGAGTTCAGCGCCGGTGATGTATCCGCCCGATCGCGCCACCATCAGCAACGGCAGGTTCAGCGCCGATGAAGCCGAATGGCCCGATCCCCTCGCCACTTGCGGTTATCATACGCCGACCGGGATGCCGATAACCCTACAACTTGGCGGCAAGGGACCGGCGCGGCTCGGCGGATGGTCACTCGCGCGCAATGGGGTGGCGGTCGCGAGCTGCGCCTTCGATGCGGGGACCTACAACAGCGCCGATCCGGTCGCGCGCGATCGGGTGAAGAAGCAGCTCGCGCATTTCGGCGCGATCGTCATGGTCCCGAAAGAGCCGCTGGTGCCCGGCGCGACCTACGCGGTGAATGTGATCGCCTCGGGACAGACCTACTCCTGGTGGTTCGCCGTCGAGCCTTAGCAGAGCCGAATTCCTCGTTCGCCGCACCCGCTTGCGATGCCCGTCGTTCGCACACAGAATAGCTGCGGGTATTCGCGTTGAAGATTTCAATTTCGCGTATTTTTTATGGCCTCCTCGTCGCGCTTCTGCTCGCCCTCGCGGGATGCTCCGCGTTCCAACCCGATCCGCGAGTCGCTGCTGATCAAAAAGAATCGCTGCTGTCAGCGGCCGGTTTCAAGATGCTCCCGGCCGACACGCCCGACAAACTCGCGCATGCGCAATCGTTGCCGCAGCTCAAATTGAAGTACTTCACCGATAAAGACGGCACCCTGCGCTACTGGATGGCCGATGCGCAGTACTGTCAGTGCGTCTACATCGGCACCGAGGACGCGTTTCAGAAATTCAAGCAGGAGCAATTCCAGGCGCAGCTCGCCGCCCAGGAAAGTGAGGCGGCGCAAATGCGGGCCGAGGCCGCGCAGGAAGAGCAAATGGAATTTATGGATCCGGTCTTCGCCGGTCCGATGTGGGTCTACTGATCGCCGGCCGCGCGCCCCACTAACGTGGACTTCGACGCTTTCATCGCGGATTGCCGCCGCAACTGGCCCGACTTCGATCAACCGAAGCAGCTCGAGGCCTCGCGTCAGCCGCACGATCGCCGCGTCGCCGAGGTCCTCGCCGAAGTGCCCGGCATGGCCACCGAGAATAAGCTGCTGCTGCTCAACCTGGCAGTGGCGCATCTCGCGCCTGGCGAAGTTTACGTCGAGGTAGGATGTTACAAGGGCGCGAGCATCGTCGGCGCGGCGCGCGGAAATCCTCGCGCGAAGATTTTCGCCTGCGACAATTTTTCCAAGTTCGATGGCACCGAGGAAATTCTACAGGCCAACCTCGAGCGTCACGCGCCGGGCCAGGTCGAGTTTCACAACCTGACCTCGCGCGATTTCCTGCGCGCCGCGCCATGGCGTCCCGCTCGCATCGGCGCGTATTTCTTCGACGGCGGCCATAGCTTCACCGATCAGTTCGAGGGCTTGCAGTATGCCCTGCCCTCCTTCGCCGACGACGCGCTCGTCATCATCGATGACACCAACAAGCGCGAGGCGCGCGCCGCCGATGCGCTGTTCGCACGGATGGTGCCCGGCTTCGAGCTGGTGCTCGATTTGCGCACGCCGCGCAATCATCATCCGACCTGGTGGAACGGCGTCCAGGTGTTTCGCTTTCGCCGTCTCGCTTCGACGCCACTCGCAGTGGATGATCCCGGCGCGCCGTTTCGCATACGGCGGCTGATTTACGACACCATCGCACTCAACTTCAAGCATCGCCGGCGCGCGTTCAATCGCCGGGTCAAGGAGATGCTTCGCTTCAAGCGCTAGCGATCGGAGTGCGGCTCGGATGCAGCACCGGCTCGCCCGCCTCCGGTTGCGCGATTCCCAACCTATCGAGGACCGCCTGTTGCCCGATCCGCGCCCCATGATCGGCGAGCTTAGTCACCAGATCCACAAACTCCGACACATCGCCATCGTCGGCCACTCCCAGTTGCAGCCGCGGATAGTTCGCGCGCGGTCCCAGGTTGAGATCCACGATGGGCCGGATGAGATCGCGATTGAGGGTCGCCGCCAGGCGCCGCGCGTCGGCGCTCAAAATGTCGCGGCGCACCGTATCGTGCACCTCGGCGGCCGCGCGCGAGCCGGCGCCCGCCGCGACCTCGGTGGTGAGCGTCTGCCCGAGCACCACCTTGCTGACCTGCGCATCGAGGTACTGGCAGAAGCTCTGGTAAAGCTCGACGCTGCCGCTCTGGCGCGCCTCGGTAAATTCGATGAGCATCGAATCGGGGACGATCGCGGCGGCATCGGTGCCAATATTTGCTACCGCTTGTAGCAATGTTTCTTTATCCTGCTCGGTCGCGCCCGCGCCGTATTTGCCCACTCGCAGTGGCTGCCCGTAGACCTCGGCAAAAGTGACCCAATCCTTGAGCACATAGTTTTTGAACAGATACGACCATCCGGCGGCGCGCGCGAGGCCGCCGCGAATCGGCAGTCCGGCTTTGGCCTTGGCGATATGCACGATGAATTTGTAGGGCAGCAGCGGTGCGGTCATCGGCTGGATTCCGATATCGCCGCGCAGCGCGCCGTAAAGTCCGGCGCCCTTGAAATGCGAGCCGCGCGCGGCGGCTTCGCCGTCCACCGCGATCGACGGACCCTCGTTGTTCAAGCTGCGCACCAGCAGCTCCTCGCCCGACACCCAGTCGAACATGAACCAGCGCGGATCGCGCCAGCGCAAACGGCGCGGAAACCATTCGCGATTCGAGCTGTCCCACACGATCTCCGTGGCGGAGAAGCCTTTTCCGATCGCGTCGAGCATGTCGATGATCGCGCTGGCGAGATCGAGCGCGTCGTTCGCCAGCATCGCGCGCACCAGCGCCGCGGCGCGCAGGTCCGCCTTGTCATTGGAGGCGGGCTGGACCTCGAGGTCGAGTTGACTGACCGCCTGCTTGCGGGTGTTCAACACCGCGAGATAGTGCAGATCCTTTTCTTCCATCTCCTCGGCCAGCTCGAGGTATAAAAATGGATCGCCGAATTCGGCCTCGCGCAGAATCGCGCTGAGCCGCTCCGGGGTGAGCCCGACCGACGGATGCATCGAGGAATAGATGTTGCGGATGCCGGTCATGGTGGGCGCGGCCTGCTCGTCGCGCAGCCGCTCGGTGTCGACCTCGCGCCCGAACGCATCGTAAAGTTTCATCGTCATCTCCTTTGCGCCGCCGCCTTCGATTTGCGCGCGACCCGCTCCCTACCACCACGTGCTGGTAGGATTTGCGTCCTTGCTGTCGGATTCGCCTACTTTCAGAAACCACTCGCCGGCGCATCGATGGCACGGCCTGGGCATCTCCGCCAGGCTCAGGGTGAATTCATGTCCGCACTGCTCGCATTTCCATTTCCAGAATTTGCTCATACCACTCCTAGTCACTTGCAGAGACCTAACCCCTAACCCCTTCCCCTGAAGTGGAAGGGGAACCAGAAAATCCAGAAACATTTGTTATGGAAGGCGACCATCATTTCCTTTCTGAGCCCCTCTCCTGAAGGGAGAGGGGTTGGGGAGAGGTCTCCTCACCACGCCCCCGCCCCGAAGCGCGCCCGTCCATGGTTGCCGACAATTGAATCCTCGTCCGGCGGCGCTCCCCATGGATCGCGCCGCCGCGCCTCAATCATCGAGATGGGCCGATAGTCGATTTCTGCTACATCCTGGCGCGAGGCGAAGTAGGCCAGCGCCGCCGCGATGGCGCTGTCCCCGTGGCGCGATTTGCGATCGCTTCCGCGCATCCTTCGATCGCCCACCTGCGCGATGCCGCGCTCGACCACGATCGCGCGATGGTCGAGCAGGATGTCGGCGTCGCGCGGAATCGCGAGGGTGCCGTCCTCGAACGCCGCCTTGAAGCGCGGCATCTGCTCCCGATACCACTCGAGCGAAAGCATCACCTGCGCGATCCGCGCGCCGTAGCGCTGGCGCGCCGTTTCTGCGAGATACTGGCCGTTGCCGCGCGCGTCCATCGCGGCGCCGAGAAAACGCGGCAGCCGGTCCGCGATATAGAAGAGGATCTGCTCCTGCTGGCGAAACGGGATGTTGCGCAGCTCGACCACGAACGGCGTGCGACGCTTGAGGTCGCGCGCGATTTGCAGCGGCCAGATCACGGTCAAATCGCCGAGCCGCCCGAAGTCCTCCCCGAAGCAGGTCGCTAGGTTCGGATCGAGCGCGTCCACCAGCGGTTGCAGATGATCCTCGATGAACGCCGCGGTCTCGGCGCGGCGCACTTCTTCGGGGCGCTCCGCGAACTCCGCCGCCATCTCCCATCTGATGACCGGCACCTCGGCCTCCATCCGCGCCTCGATCAACACCGAGGAGAGGAAGGTGCCGGTCGAGGCGCGCGGGATGCAATGCAGTTCCTCGTCCGCGTGGTCGCCGTAAAAATCCTCCAGCTCCCGCACCCAGGCGGCCTCGTGCTCCGGCGACCATTCCCTCCCGACGCGTTGCGCGATCTTCTTATAGAGCCCCTGCGTGACCGCATCTTCGAGCGTGATGCGGTGCAGCGAATACGGCCGCCGCCCCGCGCGGATGTCATTCACCAGTTCGTTGAACGCGCTGTCCGCGCCGTTGTGAGTGGAGATGATGCGCACACATCCACCCCACATCGTGAACGCGAGCGCGGCTTTCAGCAGTCCCGCGAGGTCGTCGTGAAACGCCGCCTCGTCGATCACGGCGCAGCCCTGTTTGCCGCGCAGGTTGGAGGGCCGCGAGGAGAGCGCGACGATTTTATGGCCCGAGGCGAAGCGGATGCGGTAGCCGAGGATGTCGCGCTCGCTATCGTTCACGGCGATCTGCTCGATTTCGCGCGCGACCCGATCGAATTCGCGGACCCACCACGCCGCGGTCTCGACGAACTCCAGCGCCATGTCCTTGTTGTAACCGATGTACCAGGTGTCCATCCCGGTTTTGCTGGCGGCGGCGAGCGCGCGATCGGCGGCCTCGCACCAGGTGAGACCGACGCGGCGGGATTTTTCGCAGACCTTGACTTGCGCGGGGTCTGCCATCCACTCGCGCTGATAGGGCAGGAAGGTGACGCTGCTCTTCATCGCGCGGCGCTCACAATTTGATTTCCAGCAAGGCTTGGCGAATGGTCTCTTCCGCCGCGCGCGACAATCCACCTTCTCGCGCAGCCTGAGAAAGGCGAGCGTTGGTGGCGGCGACCTTCAGCTCGATCTTCTCCCGCATGTGCTCGCGCCATCGCTTCAGCTCAATGTTGGCCTTACTAACGGTGGCGACCGTCTTCCCGAGCGCGGCGATCGCGGCGAATTCGAGCCTGGTCGGACGCTTCGCGGACGACTCTTCATCGCCGGCCGTTTCGTCTTGTTCCTGCGAGCCGGCTTCGTCGCGATTGTGGTTGCGGGTTGCGGAAATTGCCGCCGCACGATGTTCCGCGGCGGGAAGCATCGCAATCAAATGACGACTGCGGTTCAAGTTCACCAGCAAGTCAAAGATCGTGGTCTGAACCAGACGGAATAGTGCGAGACTCATCTCATCGTCGTCGCCACCGCTTACGCGCACGATTTCGGCCGCCTGCGCGGTTGCGATCTTTACCGCCTGCAGGGTGGGATCGAGTTCATGTCTGTTGTAGTAGGCCAACGAGGAAGGCGAGATGGAGACTCCGTGTTCCTTCTCCAGCCATTCGGAAAGACCTTCCAGGCTGTGGCTCCCGGAAGTCAATCGGTCATCCAGCTCGCGATGAACGGGCGGCGGCAGGCGTCGAATTTTGTATCGCACCTGAGCGCGACGCTGCTTGCGCGGCTTCTCCTCTTTGGCGGATTCCACTACTTCGGGTTCAATCGCCATAACTCACCAATACTTGCGCGGTCGCGCGATCCCGGCCGGCGCCTTCGCGGTATACTCCACCACGTCGACCCCGTGCGCGGTCAGCTTGGCAAACCAGATGTCGCAATCCTCGCCCTCCAGTTCGACCAGCCCGAGGTCGCGCAAATACGCGAGCTCGCGCCGCAACTGGTTGAGCGAAAGCGAGATCTTGATATCGGTCAGGACCCGCCACACGATCTGCTCGGAGACCGCGATCGGCCGTCCCGCATCGACCACCCGCAAAATCCGCCAGCGCGCTTCCTCGCGCTGGCGCTGTTCCAGATCCAATCCGTCAGACATAAAGCTTTTCCTTTATCGGTCCGATTTCCTCGCGCATCTCCTCGCGCAGTCCGTCCATCTTGGCGTCGAGGGTCGCGGAGAATCGGATCCAATCCTCGCGCCGCACATATTCGATCGGCAGCAGCACGCGCAGTTCGTAAATCGCGCGCTCCAGTTGTGTCCAGCGATCGTCGTCGTGGCTCATCAGGCGTTGGTTGCGCTCGAACATCGCGCGCAATGCCGCGAGGTTAATTCCGACGAACGTCACCATTACCGATGCGAATGTCGCTACCGCTTCCCAGCTCATTTCGCTCCCTGCCCCAGGCCGCGCCCGGCTCCGGCTCCGTACTGCGTTTGATAGTGCATGCCCCCGCCATCGCGAGCAGCACCACCGCCAGCCCGCGCCCGTAAGCGTCGGCGTCGCCGGCCAGGAACTGCCGCGTGATCGCGACCTGGACGCACCAAAACACGATGTAGGTAAATGCTCCCAAAACGCCCACCACCCGCGCGGCGTCGTAGGTGAGGTTGTCCTTCCCGGTCAACATGTCGTTAATTATTTTCAAGCATCGCTACCTCATTGGATTAATCAGTCGAGTCGAGTGATTATTCTATTGCGGCAGGTCGGACTCCTGTTTCGCCGAGCGCACTGAGAACTTGGCCCAGGATGCGCTGGGGCGCGGCAGGCCGGACCGACCTGAGGTTAAGCAACCTGAGGCGCTGACCGCCTGCATTCGCAAACTCAGCGTCATGCTCAATGCGATGGTTAAGCACAACACTCATTGGAGTCTGCAAGGTCCCAGGCCCGCAGGAAGAAAGATCCGCGTCAGCGCGGCGTCCACAACTCCACAGGCGGGATACTTCCCTCGATCCCAGTTCCTGCGGACCCTCTGGACAACCCGAAACGTTCGGCATCTTTCGCGGTTCGAGGATCGCGCGGCGCGGCCGTTGCCATGGCTGCGAGCAACGGGCGTGCCGCGCCGGGGGTGACGCCCGGACCCCTCGAGGAGCGCGCTGCTGCCTCCGCACCCTCTCCCTACTGATCTGGGAGAGGGTCGGCGGCGCGATTTTCGCGCCTCGGATTTGCGACAATCGCGCCGCCGGGGTGAGGGTCCGATCGGCGATTTTGCCTCCGCCCGCCATTTCCCAAAGCTCACGCCGGCCGGTTGCCTTTTTCCCTCTCTCGCAGCGAAAGGGTGGCGCTTCGCACCGGCCGGGGGTACCTTCGAAAGCGGCCGGCGGCGGTTGGCCCGCCGCCGGCCCAGATGCGGCGGCCCGCCCTGAGTCGCGCATCCCTCCGGAGGTGATCCCGCTCATCTCACTTCCCCCGATGCTTCGCTCGCCGCCGCGCCTGCCGATGCCGCCGCAGGAACCGGCGCGCTCGCAGGTGCGCCGCAGCCTTGCAGCAGCAGATCGCGCTGGCGCACCGCTCCCTTCAGAATCGCCACTGTCGCCGCATACGCACGAACCGTGTCGGCGGCGGCGGAATCCGGTTTCAGCGCCGCGATCGGAAGCTCCGGCTTGGCAAGTTTTCCTACCTCGCAGTAGACCGGCGTCGCGACCGGCACTTTGACTTCCAAGGGAGTCAAAATCGGTTGCGGCGATTGCGCGCCGCACCCCAGCAGTGCAATCGCTGCGAATGTCGTGGCTATCATTTTCACCATGAGGAAAGCTCCGCCGCCTGCGCGTTGCCCCATTGGATAGCGCCCGCGCATCCGGCGTTGACGTCGATCGGCGCCGCGATCAGCGCCCTCCCCTGCTGCTCCGCCTTGCTGTCAGCCGCGCCCGCCGCAACCGCGGCCGCGTTCTCGCTGGCACTCATCGCGCTCATCGCCGCATCAGCCTGGGCCTTGAGTTGCGCGACCGCCGCGTTCTGGCGATCGATCATCGCGCCCAGCGCCTGGTTGCTGCTGCGCAGCGCGGCCGCCTCCACTGTCAGTTGCGTGACCCGGCTGCGGGCCGCATCGCGCTGATGAAGCAAAACCGCGCGATAGCCGACGGCCGCCGCCACCAGCGCCACCACCAGCAGCGGTTTCCAATAGTGGGAAAGCAAAATCAAAGGCATGAAGGCTCCGGCTCGATTGCAGTCGTTTCAGTTGCTTCCGGTGGCCTTCGCCGCCGCGTGAGTTTCGATCGCGGCCGCGAGTTTCTCAGTCGCTTCGGCGTGCGATTTGATGGCCGCGCTGGTCGAATCCGAGGTCGTCTTTGCACCGGCGGCCGTAACAGTCGCGGTGTTTTCCAGCGCGCTCACTCGGGTTTCGAGCGAATGCACCATCGCGCCCAGATCCGAAAGCAGGTTGCGACCGAAAAGGGTGCCCAACACCAGGCCGCCCGCCAGAACCGCCGCGTATCCGATAAAGTTAAGCGTAACCAAACTGTCCATCTATCACTCCTCCAACAGTTGTGAGGCGCGTAGCGCCGTTTCTCCTACCATTGTGAAATCAAAAGCGAACTTCTTCACTCATTCATCACGAAGCTCGGCCAAAACTTTGTAGACGTAGCGCTCACTGAGTCGCAGTTCGCGTGCGATCCGCGAAACCGTCGATCCACGTTTGCGCATCTGTGTGATCCGGCGTCGCGTAAGATGCCCGGCGTCGTTGGGAAGCCAGATTCGCTCGCCGCCAAAAATCGCCCCCAGCCTTCCCGCTGCGTCGTCCCCGATCACCCGCGCAATCGCGTCAGCAGGACCGGGAGTTTTGGCGATGTAGACCCGGCCCCCACCAAAAGTAGAAATGAGCCGGGCGGTGGCGCCGGCACCGATCACCCGCGCGATGTTGTCGACCGCGGGAGCATTCGGGTCGAGACGGGTACGCGGCCGCCCATTCAGCGCCGCAAGCATCATCGCGTCTGAGCCCGGGCTCCCACCTGAAGGCATGCGGGCGATATTCATAACTTGTAGGCGGTGCGAAGGTTGGCCGGGATCGCGCCGAGGTTTTGTTCACGATCGTAGACCGTGCGCCAGCCGAATTCCTCGATTTCTGAGGCACATAGTCTGCACACGCCCGCCATTCGCATCGCATCGGCGAGTGCGATCGGATCGCGGCAGAACACGCACTTCACCACCCGTTCGCCGGTACTGGTGGTCTTTCGGGTTACGGGTTTCATCGCTTAACTCCCTGCTTTTCTGAACCGGCGCAGCGCGCCAACTGCCGCCGCGGAGGACCGATTTCGGCATCGCCTTGCATTTACTCGGGTCCCCATGCTTAATGGAGATATTTCACAACTAGGGGAGAGAGTCAACTACAGTGGGAGAAGTCAAAACCGTCCTGTCCCTGCAATCCCGTCTCGACCAGGTTTTACGCGGCTTCGAATCCGTGGCTGATTTGGCCCGCGTTATCGGCGTGTCCGACAATGCTATCTACAAGTGGCTTTCAGGCCGAGGACAGCCGAGCGTGGCAAATCTAGTCGCCCTCGCCGATGCCGCCAAGGTTTCGCTGGAATGGCTCGCCACAGGCCGCGAAGCGTCAGTGGCGAAGCGATCCAGCAATCGCGGGACCGACTTTAACGAGTTCACATTCGTGGCTCGCTATGAGGCCGCTGGGGGGAATCCTCGAAAGGAGCTACCGCGAAGTGAACAGGTCGTGGATTATCTCGCGTTCAAGAAAGCCTGGGTCCAATCGCGGCTCAATGCCGACCCGCGCAACCTGCTATTGATCGAGGCAGTTGGAGACGCGATGGCTCCTACTTTAGAAGACGCTGACTTGCTATTGGTGGATCTCAGTGAGCCGCGTTTTCGCCACGACGGGATCTATGTTCTGCGCCGCGACAATGAGCTGGAGGTCAAACGTCTACAACGTCGACCTGACGGTACCCTGAACCTGATCAGCGACAATCCCGCCTACCAGCCGGCAGTTGTCGCCGGCGACAGTATTCACATCATCGGGCGGGTCATTTGGGCTGCCGGTCGCGTATGAGGTATGGCACTCATTTGGCGGAGGGGGTGGGATTTGAACCCACGAGGGACTCTCATCCCTGCCGGTTTTCAAGACCGGTGCCTTCAACCACTCGGCCACCCCTCCGTGCGTCCATTTTCAAGATTTATAGGATTGTCGGCTGCGGCGCCACGTCCCGCTCTCAGTCGCAGCTTATCGCTGCAAGAGGGCTTCTGCGTTGAGGCTCAGAATTTTTTCCTGGTCCGCCGCATTGAGTTTCAGAGCTTTGACCTCATCGACCGGATGGGCGAGGCCGGCCGGCAATGGATAGTCGGTGCCGACAACAAAGCGATCGGCGCCATAAGTCTTGACCAGGTGACCTAGCATCTCGCGGTTGTGCGCGATGATGTCGAAGTGGAATTGCGAGACATAGGTGGACGGTGGTCGCGGGATAGCGCTGCGACACTCCGGCACCAGGCGATATCCCATGTCCAGGCGCCCTAGCAGCGCCGGCAAGGCGCCGCCGGCGTGATAGAGCACGACGCGCAGCTTAGGATGGCGCTCGAGCACGCCGCCGAAGATCATCAGCGCCGCGGCCAAGCCGGTGTCGTATAGGTTACCGACCAGATTGCCGAGGAAATAACGAGCGAGCGCGCCGCTCGGTGCCGCCTCAAATGGATGAATGCACACTACCACGCCCAGGGACTCGGCCGCTTCCCAGAAGACTTCGAAATCCGGCTCGTCGAGCTGGCGCTCAATCACCTTGGGAGGAATCTCGACCCCTCGAAGTCCCAGTCTGGACGCGCGCTCCAATTCCTTGGCGGCCACTGCGGGATTCTGCATGGGTACCGACGCGAGCGGTACAAAATGCGCCGGGTCCTTCAACCCGAGCGCCGCCATCGCATCGTTGTTCACTTGTGCGATTGCCAGACCGAGAGTGGCTTCCACATCAGGATACATCAGGAATGGGACGCATGAGACTGCCTGTTTCGCAATCCCTTCGCGGTCCATGTCGGGCAGCCGCAAGTCAGCATTCGAGATGGGACCGTCGATTGGGCGCATGGCTTTTTCCTGAATCAGGAAGAACCTGCGGCCCTCGCGCTCGACGATACGAGTAGCGTAGTGACTCCCTTCACGCGCCAGATAATCGATCACCTCGGGCGCGATGAAGTGGTTGTGCAGGTCGATGGCGTCCATGCGCGCTCCGTGGTTGTTGCGTGGTTAAAGGATGAAGCTGATCTTACCATGCGGGCGCAGCGCCTCGTTATCGAGAATAGCTCTTCGTTCCTTAATCTTCAGTCGCTTACCATCCCGAACTAACTTTAAGTCGTAGTGACCGATATAGCTATCGACCGACTCGTAGCGCATCCGATATACCGCAAAATTAGCGGACACCAGAATGTTGTCGCCCTCGACGCCCAGGATTCGGACGTTACTGATCAAGCGGCGAGTTCGCGAATGAGGATTCTCGGCCCACGCGAACCTGCCGAGGAGCTGCTTGACCCGCGATCTGATCCGAACGGCATCATCGGCGACGATGAATAGCGTGTTGCGCGAATCTCCTTCGGGAACATCGGTAGGCGGAATCTGGTAGATAGCATCGTCGGTGAGCAACTCCAGCCAGTCTTCGAGGCGCCACTCGTCGAGCAGCGCGGCTTCCTGATAGAAAAGGTCTTCCACCTCACTACGGCTTGGCAGTTCGAGTTCGCTCATGCCACTTTCCTCGCGCTGCGCAGGCGTGGCGCAGTCATCAAATGATTCCATCGCCGCCAAAACGCGCGCATCTGTAGCTCATCAGTGAGCGCGGGCCTCTCACGCTTCATGCCGCGCGAAATGTCCGACCACGCCACCTCACGATTCGCAAAGCCGCGCTGACAGGTCTCCAGCATCTCGACATCGTCGGGAGTGGCGAATCCGCCGGGACCCAAAAAGGTCAGGAAGTTGTCGAGGCGCAGGGCAGAGTCCTCCGCGCTCTCATCGATCGGCGCGAGCGCCCACGCGTTCACTTCCATATAGTCGGGCGACACCGGGTAGAAGGTCCGCACCGTGATCGCCATGATGTCGTTGATCACGAGGTTGGGAAAAATTCCCAGGTTGCGGCTAGTCTCACAGATGCGTCGCGCGCGCTCGGGACCGAAGCGCTGGTCGAAGCGGCGCCTAACTTCCTCGAAATGCGGCTTGCGCTCCTTGCCAAATGGTTCGATCCAGTCCGCGATCGGCCGGCCCCAATTCGCCTGATATTCGATGACCGCGTGACCATTGCCGAGAGCGACCACCTTCTGGATCGGTGGGGCCGAAAGGTCGCGCCCCTTCATGTCGATCCCGACGTCGGTAAGGAAGGTGAAATAACGCTGATGGGTAGGCAGTCCGTGATAGCCGTCGTAGCTATTCTCCACCAGTAACTTCCAGTTAGCACGGGCACTATAGGCCTGCTGGCCGGCGACGATCTTCATCCCCACCTCAGATTGGTCGGCAACCAGGTCCAGGTACTCCCGCGCACCGGAAAGGTAGTCGTAGAGGCTTTGCGCATCGCGATCGAAACAGGCAAACACGAAACCCCGATAGTTGTCCACCTGGGGTGGCGCAACCAGCGCCATGTCTTCGCGTTTAAAGGCCTCGCTGTAGGCGTCTTCGCCGGGAACGCCGACCAGTTGCCCGCGCGCGTTGAAGGTCCAGGCGTGATAGGGACATTGGAAGGTTTTCGCATTGCCGGACTTCTGCCGGCAGACCATCGCCCCGCGATGGGTACAGGTGTTGAGCAGCACCCGAACCTTGTTATCGTCCCCGCGCACCAGGATCATCGGACGGCCCGCTACGTTGCGTGACCGATAGTCGCCGGCGTGCGGCACCTCGGATTCATGGCCCACATAAATCCAGCATTTGTCGAAGATGCGCCGCCGTTCATCCGCAAGGCATTCGGGATCGACGAACACGCGGCGGTTCACCTTGAATAGTCCCGCTTTCTCGTCATCCATGATGTAGTCTTCGGTGGCCCTCTTCATAGTCATCCCCATACGCTAGCCGGCAGTTAGCTTTGTTTTGGATCCCACGCCCAGTATTGTGCAATCGCGCCCGCATCGACGCGCAGATCGATCCCGGTGATCATCGCCGCGTCGTCGGAGGCGAGAAATGCCGCGGCTTTGCCATAGTCGCTCGGGCCCGGCAGCTTTTGCATCGCCACCCGATTGCGAAACGGCGCGAAGGCCTGGGTCAGCCGTCCGGATTGTTCGGCGCGGAGCACTTTGCGGCCCCATCGCGCGCCCCGCTCGATCGATTCCGATGGATCGGTAGCGGTAGGTGTAAGGCTATTCACGCGAATACCGTGTCCGATGAGTTCCATCGCCGCCGAGCGGGTGAAGTTCAGCAGCCCACTCTTAGCGGTGCAGTATGCGATATTGTTGGGTTCGCCCTGATGACCCGCAGTGGAGATGATATTGATGATGCTGCCTTTGCGGCGCTGCTCGATCATCAACTTGGCGACCTGCTTGGTAAAGAGGAAGGTGCCGCCGAGGATAACCGCGAGTTGGAGATCCCATTCGCTGAGCGGCATATCGAGCACGCCCTTCTTGTTGAAGATGGCGGCGCAGTTCACCAGGATGTCGACGCCGCCGAACGCCTCTTTGGCCGCCGCCACCGCGGCGAGCACCTGGTGCTCAGCGGTAACGTCGCAGGTCACGCCAATCGCGCGACCGTTGATGCTCTTCAAATAGCGCGCGCAATCGTCCGCGTTTTCCGCGCGCGCATCGACGCATACCAGCGCGGCGCCCTCGGCCGCGAGTCCCTCGGCAATTCCACCACCTATGTTGGGACTGGTACCGGTTACGAGCGCAACTTTTCCGCTTAGTCTCATCTCGGCTCTCCGCAAAGTCGGTTCAACGCGGCGGCGGCGCGGTCAGAAAACATTTCGAGGAATTAAAAATCCAGGTGTCGATGAATTCGGTTTCCACCGGCTTACGCTTCAGTTCCGCCAATGCCCCCGTGAGGCACATCCAGTTGAGGATTTCCTGCTGGCCGCTCGCCTCGACCGAGGACGCCGGATAGTTGCGCCAGGCCTCGTAGTTGCCCGCGCGCAATGCCTCATACAACTCGCGGTCGGCGGGCGTGTCCGGGTAGAGGTAGAAGTTCTTCTCGGTGAGAAACGCGTGCGACCATCCAGATGATGCCAGCAGGGCGACGCGCCACGGACTCGCAGCAAAGATGCGCGCGGTGGCAGCGCCGAGATCAAACAACCGCCGAGGCGTCGGCGCGGGTGGATCGAGTTGCGCCTCGGTGGGCGGATGGTCGAAGATCGGAAACCCGCCGCGTTGTGCGATCACCTTGCGCCCGTAGCAGTTTATCGCGAATGGAATGATCGGATGCGGAAATCCCTTGCGATCATAATCGAGGTACAGCACCGCGTTGGCGAAGGCGTGACCGAGCGGATGATGTAACGGCTTGTAGGAATATGCGACATCGAAGCCCGCTTCGATCAAGCCCGTGGCAAGATATTTTGCCGCGCCGACATTGCCGCGCGCATGAAACTTGCGGTCTGGCGGTTCATTCCAGATGTTGTTCGGGATCGGGCCAGGACCGAACTCGAAGGAATCGTGCGCATAGATGCAATATGGAGGAACGACGTCCTCCCGAAAATTCTCATACTGATCGTCGCCCCATACCACCATGAAGTCAGGGCGGAATTCGTCGATCTGAGCGCGGGTTTTGCGCAACGCCTGCAGCAGTCGCTCGCGATGAAGCCCGGCCGCCGCCGCGCCCTCGTCGGTGCTCCATTCCTTACGCATCGGCTCGGGCCAGTTTTCCGGATGACGCCATTTCTCCGGCAGATGCGGGTTCTCCAGCATCCGCTTGAGGATAAAGGCCATGCTCTGGTCGCGCCCGGCGAGCGGCGGGTAGTGCGTAATGCCAACCGCGAGAATTTCACCCATGTGCGTGTCCTCCGTCGCCGCGAAGAATTCGCTGTTCGTATAGCGCTGCGATGCGATCCTTTGAATAGCCCAAAACGCCGGAAAGTACACTCGCATTATCGGCGCCGAGCGCGGGCACGTAGTTGCGCGCTCGCGCCGTGCCGCGCCTGAACTTGAAAGCGGGATTCGGCACCTTGAGCGATCCCGCACCGTCATCGATCACCTCGAAGCTGCCGTGCTCCGCCAGATGTGGGTGCGCCAGCGTCTCGCGCACCGTCACGTAGCGTGCGCCGGGAACATCGCCCTCGGTCAGAATGGCCTCGCACTCGGCCGCGGTCTTGTCCGACGCCCATTCATCGAGCAGCGCCATCATTGCGGCGCCATTTTCAGCACGGCCCTTGCCGGTGCCGAAGCGCGGATCGGTCGCATACTCGGGATGGCCGATCGCGCGCCACAAGGCGTCGAAGTTGTTGGGCTTGACCGCTGCGATCATGATGAAGCCATCTTTCGCACGGGTCGGTGGAAAGCCGTTCGGCCTGACTGGCTGTGGAAATTGCGCTTCCTGAAATTCGTAGGTCAGCATCCCGAGCACGCCATCCAGCATCGCGAGGTCGATGTAATCGCCACGCCCCGTGCGCTCGCGCGCCAGCAGCGCGGTTTGAATCGCACCGAAAGCATAGGTGCCACCGAGCACATCGCCCACCATGATGCCGGAAGTGAGCGGGCGCTCCAGCCCCTTCTGATATGAAAGGTTGACCAGGTCAAACCCACTGGCCGCGTGGAGCATCGGCGCATAGGCGCTGCGCTTCGACCATGGACCGGTCTGGCCGAACCCGGAAATCGCGCAGTACACGATGCGAGGATTGAGCTTTTCGAGCGCCGCGTAATCGAGGCCGAGCCGCCCCATCACCCCGGGACGGAAGTTCTCGACGATCACGTCGCATTTCGCGGCGAGCTCGCGCATCAGTTCTGTCGCGCCACGCTTTCTTAGATCGACGGCGAGACTTTTCTTGCCGCAATTCAGCGAAGCGAAGTAGGCGCTCTTGCCTGCGCGCAGCGGCGGTTGCACGCGAATGAAATCGCCCTCGGGAGGCTCGATCTTGAACACCTCGGCGCCGAGGTCCGCGAGCAATCGCGTGCAATACGGGCCCGACACGATGGTGGTGAAATCGAGCACGCGCACGCCGGCGAGGATGTCGTTATCCATTGGCAGCCTCGGCGCGATCTTTTTCTTTCAACAGCGACAGGTAGTAGCGATTGAGGCGCTCGAGGTGTTGCTCCATCTCGGCGCCCGCCGCGTCGCTGTCGCGCGCCTCGAAATGCTTCATGAAGCGGCGGCGCGACGGCAGCACCCACGGATTGCGTTGCTGACCGATGGCGCGAATGAAGTGCTGCATCACGTCGAGGAGCGCCTCCATCACGATGAGCATCACCGGATTCTTGGTCGCTCGCGCGAGAATGCGATGGAAATCGAGATGGATCGCCGCCTGATCATAAAAATTGATTTTGTCGCGCCTTGCGCGTTCGGCCGCCGCGATATTCGCATTGAGCGCCTCGATATCCTCGGCAGTCGCGCGCTCGCATGCGACGCGCACCGCGATCGATTCAATCAACACACGCGCCTCGGTCAGATGCTCGGGCGCAATCGCGCCGAGATGGAACATGTCGCGCAGGCCGGTGATGATGGCGTCGCCGGTGCTCTCGCGCACGAAGGCGCCGCCGCTGGCGCCCTTTTGCAGGCGCAGCAGGCCGGCGTTTTCCAGCGCCCGCAGCGCCTCGCGCAGGGTGTTGCGCGATACTCCGAACTGCTCGGCCAGCAAGCGCTCGGCGGGCAATCGATCGCCGGGCCGCAAGCGCCGGTTGGACAGCTCGACCCGAATCTGCTCGGCGATTTCTTCGAATGCGCGCGGAGTCCGGATCGGGCGGAATTCGATCCGGTCACCCGCGCGCGCTTCGGCGCGAACTTTACCGCGATGCGCCGCGGCAACCCGCGCGGCGTCCTGGCGCTTGACATTGGTCTCTCGCACATGCTTCATTGGTTCAACCATTGAATCTTGAACCCATGCCGCCGAATTGTCAAGGAGGATCTCAGGTTTGATCTCTTTTGAAATGTCCGAAGAACAGAAGCTGGCGCAGTCGATGGTGCGGGAACTGGCGAGCGCCAGTCTGCGCCCGGCCGCGCGCGAAGCCGACGACCGGGAGTCGATTCCCGACTCAATTCTCGAGGAGATCTGGGCGACCGGAATCGTGCAAGCGCAGGCCGATGCTGATAGCGCGAGTTCCTCGGCAACACTCGATGCGATTCTCCTGGAAGAACTCGCGGTCGCCGACGCCTCATTCGCGATCGCGGCCGCCGCGCCTATCGGATTTCTCAGCGCCATCGCCGCGCAAGGATCGCCGGCACAGAAGAAAACCCTCTTGCCACTTCTCGCAGGTGACAAATATAGATGCGCCGCGATCGCGATTATGGAGCCCGATTTTGCTTTTGATGTCTCCGCGATTCGTACCATCGCGACCAAAACGCGCGACGGTTATCGCCTTACCGGTGTCAAAGGGCTAGTTCCGCTGGCGGCGCGGTGCAGTCACTTCATGGTCATTGCACGATGCGACGGCAGGCTGGAAGCGTTCCTCGTCGAGCGAAATGCCAAGGGAGTCAGCGTCGGCGAGAACAAGGCCAACCTGGGTCTGCGCGCGTTGGAGACCGCCACTGTGAGTTTCAAAGATCTCGATTTGGACGCCACCGCGAGACTTGGTGAGTCCGCCGGATGCGAAGTACAGCGCATTATCGACTCCGCCCGTACCGCGCTTTCGGCGATCATGACCGGAGTGAGCCGCGGCGTGATGGAATTCGTCATTCCCTACCTCAAGGAGCGCGTAGTGCATGGCGCGCCGCTCGCGCAAAAGCAGGTCATCGCTTTTCGTCTCGCGGACATGCGGATCGAGACCGACGCGATGCGATGGATGACGTGGAAGGCGGCCTCGATCCTTGAGAAGGGAGGCGATGCTACCAGGCAGGCGCAGCTCGCATACACCTATGCCGCTGAGCAGGCGATGTGGATCGCCGATGAAGGAGTGCAGATGCTCGGTGGTCATGGCTACCTGCGCGATAACCCGGTCGAGATGTGGTATCGCAACACGCGGTCTATCTCAGTGTTGGAAGGCGCGGTCGGCGTTTAAGGAGACAAGGAAATCACCATGATAGACTTTGAGCTTACCCCGGCGGACGAAGAGATCCTTGCCGAAGCGCACGCGCAGGCACTGATTGGAAGGAAGTACGCGCAATACTACGACCAGCACGAGGACGAACTTCCACCCGCGACGTTTCCCGAGTCGGCGAGGCATCCGAGCATGGTGCGCCTGGCCGAAGAAGGGATCCCCGGAAGCAGCGGCGCGAGGATCCTCCATTCGCTGGTAATGTTGGAGATTAACTGGGGCGGGCTCGGGCTCCATCGCAGCAAATGGGGCCTCGGGAACACGGTCCTTGAGACAGTCGCTTCGCCGGAGCAGATCGCGAAGTGGAAGGACTACACGATTTCGATTGCTATCACTGAACCGGGCGCAGGATCGGACCCTGCTAACATCCGGACTACCGCAACTTTCGACCGCGAGACTGACGAATGGGTCCTCAACGGCGAGAAGATCTTCATCTCACAGGCGCAGTCGGCGGATGCGGCGATGGTGTTTTCCCGTTTCATCGCACCCGATGGCACCCGCGGAATGACGACCTTCCTGGTCGAGAAAGGCACTCCGGGTTTCACCATCGGTCCGCAGCTCAAGAAGCTGGGTATCCGCTCGCACGATACCTGCAACCTGCTCTTCGAGAATTGCCGCATCCCGGAATTCAACCACATCAAGGGTGACTTCAAGTCTACGATGTCGGTGTTCAACGACTCGCGCCCGATGGTAGCCGCGACGGCGCTGGGTGTCGCTCGCGCGGCGCTGGATTTCACCCGCGAGAAGCTGACCGAGCGTGGCATCGAGGTCGACTATCGCTGCGGCGCGCGAAACCGCTCGGCGATCGCGGACAAGTTCCTCCGCCTCGAAGCGGCTCACGAAGGGGCGCTGCTGACGGTGATGCGCTCCAAGTGGCTGGAACAGCAGAATGTTCCACCCAAGGTGGAAGCCTCGATCGCCAAGGCCGCAGGCGGCAAGGCTGCGCGCAAGATCACCCAGGGTTGCATCGAGTTGCTGGGGCCCGAGGCGCTGTCGGAAGAATATGTGCTCGATCGATGCTTCCGCGACGGGCGCATCTTCGACATCTACGAGGGCGCCGGCGAGATCCAGCGCCTGATCATCGCGCGCGCAATTCTGGGCTATACCAATCGCGATTTACGGTAGCTAGACGCCCAGTCAGGTCCAGCGCGCGGCAAGGATGTCGCCCGCGCGGTCGGCCACCGCCATGATTGTTCCGACCGGATGCGCCGGAACAATGGTCGGGATTAGCGAGGCATCGACGACCGCTACATTGGCGGTACCGCGCAGCATCAGCGTGGCTGGATCGACTCCCGCAGTAGTGTCACTCAAAGGAGCGGTACCGCCATAGTGATTGATGATGAGCTTGTTGAAAAAGACTCCGTCTATCGGCTCGGGTCCGGTCACATAGGTGCGAACATCGGTGAGGTTGTTAGGATCAAGGTTCGGATGACTTAGGCCGCCAGGTCCGAAAACGATCTTCAATCCCGGATCCTGGGCGAACAACTGGATCATGTCGAAGACCGCCTGAGTCATCAGCGTAGTGTCCGCATCGCCCTCCGCGGTGTTGGGCAAGTAGATTTGAGGGAAGATCACATTGTCGTTGGCGTCGAGTGAGACGAGACCCCGCGCCTGCGGATTAAGCAGCATCAGGTATGCCGAGAAGGTCCGCGGCCCGAAATACTGCCCTCCGAATGGCCCCGCGCCATTGGGATTGAGGAAAATCTCGATGTTCGGGATGTTGCTGTCCAATTCATAATTGAGAATCGAGACCGGCTGATATTGCGCATAGGGCCCACTGCCGTTGGCCAGATAGTTGCGCAGATCGGCGAGATTCTCCGCGAAGTTGCCGTAGCTATAGGCCTGATACGGCACCGTTCCACTATACTCGTAGGTGACCATCGTCATCACATGGTCATACAAACCGACGCCTACTAACTGGTTGTCAATGCTAAACGGCTCAACCGTTCGCATTGGAAAGATTTGCGCTTCGAGGCCGCGCGGCCCGACCCCGCTGAGGAACAGCAGCCGCGGCGTAATCAGCGCTCCTGCCGCCATGATCACGATGCCGCCCGGTCGCAAGCGAGCAGCGCCCTCCTTGCCTGGCTGCATCTGATTCAGGCTCTCGCGCCTGGAGTAATGTACTGCGCGGGCCTTCCCGCTCTGGCTGAGGTCTATCTTCAACACCTTGGCGAAGGTCAGTATCTCGAGGCCTTTAGCAGGCACGCCGCCGGGATCAACCGCACGGAAGTATCCGCTGATAGGTCCCGCGCGACGCCCGCCGCTGACCGCGACATAGGGTGTGCCGTAGATCCCGGGCCCATCGAAAGGCTGACTGGTATCGCCTTGCACCCAGCCATTGTTAGCGTACAAAGGGTGGATGATGTTCGCCGGCCCGGTGTTATAGGCGATTCCATCGGTAGAAGGAGTACTGGTGATGGGGACGTTCCCGCGCACGGTTTGGAAGTACGGGGCCATGTCCGCTGAACGCCATCCGGCCGGCCAGCTGGTGTCGAATACCTGATTGGGGTTGGTCTGGAACAGCATGCCATTGAACATGGCGTTGCCACCCAGACCTATACCTTGATAGGTGAATGGCGTTTCGGTGAGCTGGTATGGCGCACCGAGCGGCTGGAACGCCAGTAAGGAGTATTCACCGGGCACATCGAAGATAGTGAGGTCTCGGCGGCCGCTGGGAATCCACGACGGAAAGGCATCGCCGCCGATCGCCGCACTGGTGGGTCCGCCGGCTTCGATGATGAGGATGCGCTTCTTCCCGCCGCTGGCGAGTTGCAGCTTGGCAGCTACGATAGCTCCCGAGGTACCACCACCTACGATGATGGCATCGTAGTCGCCCGAGGCCTGACTGACGCTTTGGGCGCTGCTGCCACAGCCGGCCAAGCCCGCCAAGGGAGCTCCCACGCCGACGGCCAGACCTAGCTGACCGGCTCGGCGCAGGAACTCGCGGCGAGTGATAGACGACTTCTTCAATATCCCAGGATCACCGACATCCTACTTCCTGGTCGCCTTGGCCAAGGCCACTGGTTGTGGCCGCGCGTCCCGAAAATAATCATTCAGGCCCATCGGGACCGGCGTTGGCGGCGGATTGGTACAAAACATCGGCGACGGTGGAGTGTTGTTGTAAGTGCAGTCACCCGCCAGGGTGCCGGTGGTCGGGACAAACGTGACGTTCCAACCGGCAGCCATGTTGGAGGGGAAGCAACTCGGCGGAGGTCGCAGAGCGTTACGAGCGGCCTGGGTGGGTTGAGTTGAAAAACAATTTTGATCGGTCCCACTGCAGGCCGCCGGCAGGATGAACTGAAAGCCGTATGCCGCGCCCTTGGTCTTACCGGCATCGTTGGGATCATCCGGGTAGTCGATGTCCTTGGTGGCATAGCTGCAAATGTTACTGTTATCCGCCATACAATCGGCCAGCAGGTAGTTCAATGGATTGTTAGGCATGCTGAGGGCGCTGCTGTTACATACGCAGGCCGAACCATTCCAGGAACAGAAACTGGTTGGCTGGCAGCGTCCCGGAATCGAATTGGTGTAAGCGCTGGCGAAGCCGCTCCCAGCCGCGGCGCTATAATTCAGAATCACGCTCAGGATTCCGGTGGTCGGATTGTAGTCCGGCACGCCCGGCGTAACGGCACTCCATCCGGTGGGCCACGAGCCTAGCGGGGTGAAACTCATTTGCCCGGCCGCCGCGTTGCCATACTCTGCGGTGACATTTTGCATGATGTAAGACTGGCTGAGTCCCTTACCGATAAAAACCTGGAAGGACACACTGCTGGTCGGTTTAGCGAAAATGGTAAACACGTGGTACTTCTTGCCCGGCTCGAAGACACTCAAATAGACTGCCCCCGCCGCTCGCTGGGTCGCCGTGTCGACGGTGGTGTCGAGGTAGTAGACGCCGTTGTTGGGAGCCAGGGTGCTTCGCTGCCCGGTGTCTTGTGACATCATTTTGATAAACGGCGCAGTGGTTTCCCCGGTGTTGAGGAGTTGGCGGTACAACAAGGGGCCATAAGACTGGTTGTTGGAAGCAGTGTAGTTCCACACGCTGCCGTTGGCGGCGCAACCCTTGGGATTAGGTATCGGAGGAAGGTTCGGGCCATCAGGATTAGGGATAGTCCGGTCGAAGGTCCCGCAATCCGGATAAACCACCGCGGTGACGTAGTCATAGGGACTGGTCTTCGCGGTGCCTGCGACGTTGGCCGCAATGTCCGATTTACATTCGATATCTTCGGTCGGTGCATTGAAAAATTGATCCTCATTGACCGAGATAGTCTGAATCAAGCCGGTCAACGAACCATCATCATCGTTGAGCTCAGTCTGGCGATCTATATCGCTGAAATTATTGAACACGCCGGGATCGGCAACGCAATAGCGGGGCCGGACCGCGGGATCGTTGGTGATAAAGGTGCCTGGGTTGAACAGAGGCTCGATTACGTAGTGGCGAATGGCGACGTTGTTGAAGAACAGATTTCTGGAATGGAACGCCGGCGGATAGTAAAAACCGTTGCTTTGCTTCCATGCGATCGCAGCGTTGGGCAAGTAACAACTCAACGGCTGCTGCGCCCCTATTGCTGGATTAAAAACCCCGGGGACGCCCTGAACCCGCTTTTGCATCCACGCGCTATTACCGCACTTGTTATAAATGTTGCTGTCACTGCAATCGCTGAGCTGGGTGGGTGTGATGTCGAGATAGGAGTTGGAGTCCTGCAAGCTGGGACCGTCGTAGATGTTGAAGAAACGTTGATTCATCGCGAAGTTTTCGCGCAGCAGGTTAATCCCGAGATCTTTCCCGGTGTTGTCAACTGGGATGCAATAGTTAATCGCGGTATCCGGGTTACCGCACTTGAGCGCCGGGAGCAGATTGGGCGTGGGCTGCGGGCTGGGCAAGCCAGGATTAACCGGACCACCATTGGACCCGTAGGGATTTGACGCATAAGTCTGGGTGCTGCCGATAAAGACGCTCTTGCGGGCCAGGTGAAAAAGTCCGCGCAGGGCATCGGAACGCGTATACCCACCGCCGGACACGAAGCCGATGCCGCCATTTAGATCGTCGGTCATCGCGCTGTTGAGGAGCAGGCTCCATTGCGGGCGAAACCAGATGGCGGAAAAGTTGGTCGCGGCAAAGTTGAAAGAGGTAGTGAAGCGGTTCAGGACCAGAGGCGCGCAGTTCTGGCTGGCGTAAAAGCCGTTGGGGTTCGGTACCGCATCGCTGCAAATATTGACTTTGCTGCAATCCGCGCTGTCTCCTCCCGGGCATATGGTAGTCTTGTGGTTGCCACCGTTGTTAACCCGAGGAAAGAAGCGATCGTTCACAACATTAGGAAATTGTGGTCTTTCGTTTTTAAGGACTGGATTAGGAATCGATTTATACTGCAAGTTAGCGAACGGTTGGCTGGAGTTCACGCCCGTGCAGTAGGTGGTGTTGCCGATGTCGGTAAACGCGGTCATCGCGGTCGAGCAAGTGTTATTGGTAAAGTTGAGAAATGGACTAGTTCCCTGATTGGCGATGTAATTCGCCTGCTCGGAGGCATAGCCGGTCCAGAACATCCCTTGGGAGCCGCCGCTGTTGCCGCCCGGCGGCATCCAGTAGCACATGCCGCAAGTCTCGGCGCCGACTGCCATATTGCTCTGGAAATCGTTCCAGCCGTTCATGAACCAGAACAGGGTAGGATGCTCGTAGTCCGAGTCGTAGGGAGTGTGTTCCGAGTCCGGGCCGTAGGGATTTCCCGCGTCATCCTGCAACGATGCGAGAATTCCGGGTACCATGCGCGGATTCGAGGCGTCAGGCTTGATGGTGTCCTGACCGCTGCGGATCCCCACCGCGGCGCGGGCAGTAACTCCCAGATTCGCGTAGAGCTTGTTGTTGGTCTCAGTGCCATCTTCGAGATAGTAACCGTGGCCGATTGAGAGGTAACCGATGTTGCGCGCCAGCAGCACACCCTGAGTCGCATGGAGCACAAACCAGCGCGTCATCGAATCCCAGACCGTGGAGTCCTTGATGAAGGTGTTTGCGGGGACCTGCCGCGCCATGTGGAAATGCACCGGGTAGTGCCCGATTCTTCCGCCCTCGCCCAGTTGATAGAACTCAACTCCCTGAATCTGAAGCGCGGCGAAACCCTGCCGGAAGACCACGTGCCCGCCAAAGAAGTTGTTGGCAGGAAGGGGGTCTACCGGAGACTCGCCATCGGAGACAATCTGGATGCTGCGGGTCAGCAGCCCGACCGCGGCGCGAGTATCAACCGAAGTGAGGTTAGTCAGCCCCTGGTTTTGCGGGATCCGGCTGGTCAAGTCGATTGCGCTGGCATGATGAGGAAACTTGGTCGGGGTGTTGAGCGTGATCGTCATCCCGTCCATGCTGACGCTCCCCACTTCGAGTTGCTCGGAATGGGCCGGGAGAAAATCGGTGCTGGTGAGCACGATTTGGTCGCCCAGGCCGGGCGCGCCACCGCGCCAGGTTGGCACCGGACCGGAGACGAGCAGTTGCGTGGCGCCGGGCTGCAATACCCCGGAGACGCAGGTTCCACCGGGGACCGCGCCACTGGTTCCGCCGGCGCAGCTATTCAAGCGCACCCAGCTCTTGCCGGTATTCGAGGGGATGACCGCCGGGGTGGGGCCGGCTCCTGGCGCGGTATCCGAATAATCGGCGCCGCGGAGGCCATAGAGGCGCAAGGTACCGCCATAAGAAAGACCGATAGTCTTGTAGCCGAAGTAGGTCTTTACGTTGCCGCCGTCATCATAGGGCATCGAGTCATACATGTAGAAGCAATCGTCGCCGGGAAGCGTAACACCGTACTTCGAAGCCGGGTTACACGAGCTCGGAGGAATAATCGGGGTACCCACCGGCGCGGTAGTCATCATGTTGGACATGAAGAGGTTGTCGGGGATCCCGCATTGATGCGAGGTCGAGGACGGGGTGGTCGCGCATTTGACCCCGACCGCATGCAGCAAGTTGGTCTGCTGCGCGCCATATAGATGGATAGTAACTTTGGCGCCTGCCACCATCGTGCCGATGGGGACGATCTGCTCGTTCGGCATCCCGGCGTTGATCACTCCGGCGAGCATCGACCCGCCATTTTCGATGATGATCGCCTTGGTCCAGAAGTCGACGTTGAGCATCGGGTCGGCGAAGATCAACTTGCCCCCGCTGGTGATATTGATGTTGCCATAGTAGTAGGCGCCGCCGGTAACCGTGCAGCTGGTGCTTATTTCGATGTCGGCCGGATTGCTCTTACTTCCGATCGGCAACATCCCGTTCGGACAGGTCACGATACCTTCAACCTTCGCTGCTGAAATGCCGGGATAGGAAACTAACCCAACGCCGGCGAGTGCGATTACGAGGAAAATCGGGAAGGCCCGCTGGAGGCTTCGCGCAACCCATAGACTGGAACTGAAATACCGACTCATCGTTCTCCCCTCACTTTCAAAAATGCGCGCTTAACCAGAGCGCAAAGAACTTCGACAGCTAATTAGAATGCCTTCGCACTTGTCACTTGACGTTGGGGCCGAAGCTGATTAGCACCGGATCGTCCATGTTGATCCCGTCCGGGTCGGAATCCAGGAAAACCTGGGGGTTAGGACTCCCGGTGGCGGCGATTTGAGCTTTGCTGAATTCCGCGATACTGCCGGTATTGTCGCTCTCTGCGTTGCTCACCCACAGATTCCCACTACGGTCGAAGATCACCCCTTGGGGGCCATTGATACTCAACGACGAGCCACTCGGGGTGGTCACGGTGGTGGCGCTCAGGGTGACAATCGGGGTGGGACTGCCGGTCTCGGCCAGATCGGCCGCGGCAAACTCCAGCAGGTTATTGGCGCCAAAGTTCGCGACCCATTGGTCGCCCGACTTGGTAATGACGAGATCGGTCGGGTTCACCAGACTGGCGGATGAAATGACGATATCGGGCGGGGTTTGTATGGAAGTTCCTTCCACGGACGCCAGCGTCGCGGCTTTGAAGCCGAAAATTTGCGAGCTTTGTACATCGGCGACCCAAAGGGTTCCGGTAGCGTCGAATTGAATGCCTTCGGGCCTGGCGAAGCTGGAAAAAATCTTGGTGTTCGGGATTGGATTCCCGCCCGCCTCCAACTGGCTGGGGGTGAATTGGACCAGGTTGGAGCCGAACAAGTTCGACACCCACAGGTTGCCCTTGGAATCGAATGCTTCGCCGTAGGCGCAATTGAAGGTATTCAGCGACCCATCATCCGACAACGTCACTTGCGGGTCCGCGCTGGGATTGGTGGAGAATTGGCTGACCTGATGGGCGGTGTATTCGGCGACGCTGCCCGCTCCCACCGTATTGTCGGTACAGTTGGTGATCCAGAGATTACCTTTTTTGTCGAACAGCACTTGCTCCGGTAGAGCCAGCACCTCATTTTCGTTGCTGATGGTCGGGGCGGGTTCGCCGCTGGTTTTAACCAGCGTGGAATTGAACGCGGTCATGGTGAAGCCGAGGAAGTTCGGCACCCATAACCCGGACGACGTGGTTGAAGTGGAACCCCCACCGGAGCCGCCACCACATGCGGTCAAACCGAGAGTCATACCGATTGACAGCAGGAATAAAACGCCAAAGATGAAACGTACGCGGCATCTGACGTTTAGCATAGCTATGCCCACCCCATTAAGGCAAAAACCACCTTATTCGTTTACGCGAAAGGAGTTTTAATCGGACGACTGATGATTATCGCTATCTCGGCCGCGAATGTAAACAGGCACCTCGTGTCGGGCTTAACACGTCGTGAGCATCTTTAATGACGCACGTTGGAGTACAACCGTCGGAGGATTTGGCCGATAGTGGCTTGCGCGAGGACTGCAATAGCGGAGGCGGCCTTCGTGATAGCGAAGGCCGCCTCGCATTGCGGATCAAGGGGCAGGCGTCGGGGTAGCCATCGGTGTCGCGCAACTAGCCGGTTGGTTGAGGGACAGATAGTGCGGAAACATGCTACTCAGTCCACCCTCGACGGCGCGGGTCACGGGGTTTCCGGCCACCACCAGTTTGGCGTCAAGCGGCGGCGTCGCGGGCGTGCCGTAGGTCGTATATGGATTCGGACAGGCGGAGGCCGCGGGTTTCCAGGTGGAATCGTTGAGTACAATTCCGCAATCCCAGCACCCCTCCGGCGGACACACATAGTAACTCTCACCACCGTTTTGCGAAGGACAGAAATAGGGATCTGCGTTCGGGCCGGTGGTAACTCCGGTACATGCGCCGAGCGGTGACGGGCCGGTCGCATTGGGCCGCGTCTGGGCGACATTGAGGAACATCCAGCCGGTCGCGGGGTCGTAGAAATACTTGTCCAGCACCGGCTGCCCATTGGCGGTGAGCGCGCCCAGCGAAGCGACCGAAGTCATCGGGGTGGTCGGATAGAAACACAGCGCACGTCCACCAGTGTCAGCGATGGAACCGGGCGGGCATTGATCGGGGCCGGATTGGTAGGAATCTCGCAGGTGGGCGGAACCGCTCCGCTTGCGGTCGCCGCGCCGGCGAGGTTTTGCAGTTGACTTAGCAGCCGCAAATTTGCCGAACGCGCCGCAAAGCTAACCACCCCGGAGAAGGAAAGTACGATCGCGATCAGCGACATAGCGATGACGAGGCCCAACCAGATGCGGCCGGAGGAGAGTTGCCGGAGCCGGTTTTTCCAGGTTGAGAAGACCGGCGCTCGCGGTTTTAATTGATTGGATTTTACTCATGACTACCCCGCCCTTCGCAGGAACAAATTTGTGAAATGAAAATCTCGCGCCGAGCCGCTCTCCCGGGTTCATTCAGCTTCAATGATGACCGCGAGTTATCCCGGCCTGCTTGGCCGCCAGATGCGCGCGGAACGCTGCGCTACTGAACTGCGCGGAGGCAGGCTGCGCCGCGTCGCTGGAAGTCGAAGAAACTGGAAAAAACTTCACCCCGTTGCCGTTGTCGCACTTGAAGGTGGTGGTGACTCCCGCGCAGCTTCCCGCCGGGAGCGCGGTATTGATCGGGGAAGGACTGGTCTTGAACGTCTTCAGATTGATCTGCGCCAGGAAGCTGTAGTTGGCGTTGGCCACGTAACCCAGGTTGTGGCAGCTATCGACGGTCGTCGCGTACGGAAAGTTGGCCGGGGTAAAGGCATTGCCGTTCGGATCGTTGGGAATGGCGCCGTTGACCCCGCTGACTCCCGAGCTCGCAAGCTGGGCCGCAGCGCGGGTCGGCAGCGACAGCAGCGCTATCTGACTGCCTCCTTGCGCGGTCAGGAAGGCCTGATGGGTGATCGAATTGATCGCCACCCCGGACATGCCGATCGCGCCGGTGCCGGTATCCTGGTTCACCGAATTGGGCAGGCTGCCACCCTCGTTGAGGAAGCAGCTAAAACTTCCGCCATCATCGAAGGTCGCGCCCTTAAGATTGATCACCGTTGCCAGTGGCGACTGAAAGTTGCCCACCACCCAGATGTTGGTGGTTGGATCGACCGCGACTCCGTCCGGATCGGCGCCCAACTGGTCGGCGTTGATGTCTTCCAACACACAGGCTTGCTCGCCCGCAACGTCAATCGCGAGAAATTGCGGGGTAATCACGTCCGCGGACCCAACCGAGGTTCCCGTCGAGGCATTTTCGGCGAAACTATCCGCCCCGAACAGGGTCAGGATTAACGGATCGAAACTGCGGCTGCCGAGGTTGAACACGGCTTGCCCGGTGCAGCCGCCGGCCGCGCTAGTACAGTCGGTAGCATCCTCCATCGACACCAGCGCAGTGCCCTTGGTGTTGACCACCACGCCGGAGGTTTCCGCCGGGCGACTGCCGGTTGGAAACGGCACGGTGGTTAACGAATCGTCAGACTCGTCAATCAGCACCACCGTTCCAGTGGTGGCGCCGTTATCGGCGGCGACCAGAACCGTGCCGGTCTTGAAATCCACCGCTGCGGACCGCGGCAACGCGACCACGCCGATATCGATGATTTTAAGCAGCCGATTCTGGACATCCGGATCCACGCTGAGATCGAGGACGGCGACCTCTCCATGCAGGCTGGAGTTGAGATTGGGCAAGGGAACATAGCCGCGCTGACGGGTGCAATCGACGCCGATTACGCTGGTCGCGGTGGTGTCGGTGGCGGAACCACCGCTGACTGGGGCAGAGCCGGAGGACCCGCCGCCTCCACATCCAGCGATAGCGATAGAGGTAAACAGCAGGAATAGAACCGCGAACGGTCGCGGGCTGCAGGTAACGCTTAGCATAGCCACGCTCGCCCCAATAAGGCATAGACCGCCTTATTCATTTCTGCGAGGGAAGTATTAATCCAAGGATGATCGACTATCGCTAAATCGGGGCTGTATCTAAACAGACGCGTCAGACTGCGCGTAACAGATCGTGAACAACTTTTAAGACGCGCGAGTTAACAGTCAAGCATTCAGAGAATAGCATCGAGGAAGCAGACTGTGAGGCTCAACCCACATGCACCAAATCATCTTGCGGTCGCCCCCCACAACTTTATGCCTCCCAGCAACCCTTCCATGTTGCTGACCAGCTTCACATTCGGTGGAAGCTTACCATCGAGCAACCGCGCGTTACCGCCTCCGATGTATAGCCGATCGTAGTTAAAGGTCCGCTGCAGATCGCCGATCGCCTCCATCGCCAGCTTGGACCATTTCTTCCGGCCCTTCTTTACCAGCGCGCGATTGCCTAGCTCCTCCTCGTAGGTCTTGCCCTTGTGAAATGGATGATGGCCCAACTCCATGTGTATCCGCCTACCATCGACGAAGATGACCGATCCAACACCGGTCCCCAACGTGATCACCAGTTCAACGCCGCGCCCGCTGATACATCCAAGGCCCTGGATGTCAGCATCGTTGGTCATTCGGACCGGCTTGCGGAGCTTCTTCGCAAGTTCCGTCTGGAGCGGATAGTCGTTCCATCCCTTACCGAGGTTGGCCGCGGTGTAGACGACACCCTCCTTTACGACTCCAGGAAACCCGACCGATACACGATCGAAAGTGCCATGTTGTCCCGCGAGCTCTTCGATGACCCTGGTGACCTTTTTCGGGGTAGCGTTCTTCGGGGTCGCGACCTTGGTGCGTTCGGTCACGGGACGTCCGGTGGCGTCGAGCTTCTCGGCCTTGATTCCGGTGCCCCCGACATCGATCGCCAAGGTATAGGGTTTTCGTTCCGACTTCGCCGGCTGCTCGCCAGCCGCCGGCTTTTTGTCCTGCCGAGTTTTCTTTGCGGCTTCGTTGATGGTCTGCTCGGTCGTCATAGTGATGTTTCCGTTCACTCCTCCGCGATGCGGTAGCACAAGGGAACCGCCGATGCTATCGCGAACCGCGGTCGCCCAACTACCATATCGTGATCCGGAAAAGCGACGCTCAAACCTCATCGATTGACATAATCGGGCCGAACCTGTAACTGACGTGCGACCGAATTATCGCGCGCGACGAGGGCTCCGATGGATAAGAACTCTCCCAGGATCGAATTGGCGCGCCTCGCCAATGATGCGGTGAATGAGGTTCCTTTGATGGTCCGCGAGTTGGAAGGTGCGGAACACGAAGAGCTCGCGACCAACCGGCCGTGGCCCACTCGATTCATCGCCGCTGGGTTGAAGGAAGCTCCACGCCGCTGGCCAAGGCGTTTCATTTCCGCAGGAGGAAAGGGCGCACCGGATCGAAAGTAGAAATTTCGCGGTCGCAGAACCCAAAGCCGCCATCGAAACGGTTCATCACATCAAAGACGGCTCCGAAAAGAGGCTTCAGACCGCATCACTTCTGCCAACCAAAAGGGGAACGCCAATGAAGCGAGCATCACAAACGATTAACCTCGCCAAACTCGCCAGCGAATCCAAAGATCTTGTTCAATCGATGGCGCAGGAACTCGAAGGGCCGCCCAAGAGGGACGCCACTGCGGACTTGCGATGGCCGACTCGGTTCATTTCGGCAGGCGAAAAGGGTGCCCCGCGTCGATGGGGAACGCGGTTTCTCGCGGCAGGCCCCAAGAGCGCGCCTTCTCGACCCTGAATATCCTCGCGAACCGCTCGGGATCTGCAATTCGACCGCGAGTAATCTGCTGTGACTGCGGCCGATATTCTCTGGAGCGATCACTCGCTCTACCAGACACGCTACGAGAAATCCGCCTCTGCCCTAATCGCGATTTCTCGAGCGCTGGAGCGCAATCGTCCGCTCGATGGCGGTGAAGCCGAGTTTCTCGAACTATATCAGCGGATGGCCGCGGCCGATCCCGTGGCCTTCACTGCGGTATGGCGCGACCCGACCGCATACTTCTGGGTGCGGCTAGCCTATGAATTCGTTGGCAACTGTCTATCCCCTGCTCCGCTGTCGCTTCTGGCGGAGTCTGTGTCGCGAGCCCGCGGAACCGTCGATGCCGAATCCGCGCTGAAAGCTCATCTCGGGGATTTCAAACGATTCGTCCTCGCGCTCGGCATCGTCACCGATAACGATCAGATCTTTCGAACTCCCCTCGAAGTAGTGCTGCCGTTTGCGATCCCTTCCAGCCGCCTGGTGATTTCCGGTGAAGGGACATTACTGATTAACGCTCTGTCGCGGGGTCATTTGGAGGTGACCAGCGAGGAGCACGCGCTGCGCCTCCCGCTGGAAGCGGCGTCGATCGATGGCCTGACGATTCGCGAATCCCCGCTAGCCTCCGCGGACGGATTCTCATTGCGGCTCCAGCCCGAAGCGTTCCATCTCACCGGACTGGAGGTAGGCGAGCCGCTGCGGTTGATGGCACCCTCATATCAAGCCGAGCGAGTTCGCCTGACCTCGGAGGCGCTGGAACTCATGCATCGTCACTGCCCGGCGACTTTCGAGCATTTCCGCGAAGTCATTCGGTTGATCGCACTCAAGCCGTCGGGGCTCGGTGACTACAGCAACATCAGCCATTCCGATTTGCCGGGCAGCTTTGTCGTTAGTGTGGTGAACGATCCTTACTTGATGGCGGATTTCTTCATTCACGAGTTTCATCACAATCGGTTCTTTTTCGTGGAGGAGTTGGGCGCGTTTTTTGCCGAAGAGCGCGACAACCAGATGACCAGCAGCGAATACTATTCGCCCTTCCGCGACGACTTGCGGCCGTTGCACGGAATTTTTCACGGACTCTACGTCTACCTGGCGGTGTGGCGATTCTGGTACGCGGTTTATCGCAGCGGCGAAACCTTGGAACTGCGTCGCACCGCAGTCAGCGACCAAATCGCCACCATTTCAGTCCAACTCGCGATTGCGGTTTCGCAACTCCGGCACTCCGCGCGATTTTCGCCTCTGGGAGCGCAACTATTTGAGGAGATGGCTGACGAATCCGCGCGGATTCAGGACCTGACCCGCGCCCTCGAACTGCCCGCCGATCTGCCTTCGATCCGATGGAATGATGATGGGTCATGGTCCGTTCGACTCGAGAAAGGCAGCGATCGGCCGCTTACAGTTCGAGGTGCGCTTCTCAAACATGCAGCACAGTACGACCTGCATCACCAGTGCGACGATCTCGATTCGATCATCGGCGCAAGCCTCGCGACTTAGACTGCCTGTCCTCCTTCATTCGACGTTTCCGGCGGTGCGATTTCGCACAGCGCAGCCATGAACTTACCGCGCCTGGTGCGCGCAATCTCATCGACCCTTTCGAGGCTAACGGTAACTCCGCCGCCCAGACTCTCTGCGATTTTCTGTCTGATCGACGCTTCCACGTCCGGCGCCAACGGTTCGTCGCGCACGAAGCGCACGATGAAATGATCGAGCGCGCGCTGCACGAGTTGTAGCTGCCGCACTTTGTCCAATCCGTGGAGATGATCGTACAGCCGCCACGGAAGAAACAGCTCTCCAGTCTTGAGGCGGAACAGATTAATGGAACGCCCAACGACCCTTCCGATGGTCGGCAAAGTGCGGCCGCACGAACAGGCGCCTTCGACCGCGAGAGCATAGTCATTCAGGTCGTAGCGAATCAGCGGCGCCAGATGGTTTTCGAGCGTCGTTGCAACCACGCGCCCCAGCTCACCCGCCTTGACCGGATGGCCGTCATCGTCGAGCAGTTCGATCATCAGGTGCTCGGCGTTGACGTGATAGCTGCCCGCTGGACATTGCCATGCGGGAAACAATTCGGTCATCCCATAGCTGTCGACAATTCCTACCCCGAGCGCCTTTCGAGTTCGATTGCGCAGCGAATCTTCCAGTACCTCACCGCCGGTAAAAACTTTGCGCAGGGAGGGAAGCTTCGGGTCGGCGCCATCGAGAAACATCAACAACGCATCGAGGTTCGAAGGCAACGTGTAGATGAAGTGCGGGTCCATTTTTCGCAGCCACGCGATCTGCACTGCGAAATCCTCGGTATGCGAGAGGAATTGCGATCTCAATAGGTATCGGCTGCGGCTGAGGTCCCCGTCGGGCGATCGCGGCTCGGTGACCAGACCCAGTGCCCAAGCGGTGCGACAGGTCGGCCGCCATCCGTTCTCAACCAGGTACCGTGCCCGCGCTGCATTGCGGCCACTCTGATGAGTCCGATCGAAGAGAACATCAACCGCATGCCCGATGGTGCCCGACGAGCGCGCGTGGATAAATTGGGCGTCCGGCGGATAGAGGCTGCGCACCGAGCGGCTTAGGTCTGCGATGTCGGGGCGCTTGAGAATCGGCAGCACTCCCAAGTCTCCAGACGACGGCGTCGCGCCGAAACGGCTCGCATAAAAGGGGATCTTCATCGCGGCCCGGAACGTCTGGTTCAGACGATCGCGCCGATAAGCCTCCAGACGTCCAGGATCCCAATACTGCGAGCGCCGAAGCTGGAGGTATCGCGGCACCGCATCGAGCAGGGCAAAAATCGGCGAGTCAATCATGGGTAAGGATGCATGACTATCACCGGCCGCGCCGGATTTCTAACTTTTTTCTGTCGAGGTTGAGCGTGTGCGGAGCGTCAGATCGCGGCGCGTTTGTGCGAGACCGCCTGCGGTGTCGGCGCCAGCAAACGCAGCGCACCGATATAGTAGTCGATGCCCGACCATACGCTGAGGCCCATCGCGATCCACAGGATGAACATTCCGGCGGCGAAAAAGTCGATGTAAAAATACGTATAGCGCATCAGCAGTCCCTGAATGGCGATGGACTGCAAGACCATCTTGTATTTTCCCAACTCCTCGGCCGCCATCACCACACCTTCGGCCGCAGCGATCGCGCGCAGACCCGTGACCATGATTTCACGGATCACCAGTACCGCGACCATCCAGGCAGGGACACGCGGCAATTGCGGAGTTCCCGCCAGCATGATCAGCGCGGAGATTACCACCACTTTATCAGCGAGTGGATCGAGAAATTTGCCCAGCGTCGTGCCCGAGCCATAGTTGCGCGCGATATAGCCGTCGAGGAAATCGGTGATACTCGCCAGGAAGAAAATCGTGGCCGCAACCCCCGCCGCCGTCGGGCCGGGAAGCAACAGCAGATACACCAGCACCGGCGCGGTTGCGATTCTGCATAACGTGAGGATGTTGGGAGTTGTCCAAGCCACGCGAAAATCCGCTCTCCGTCGCCGCCAGATGCGTTTCCCCGCCCGTTTTCAGATTATGGCAATCGTGCATGGGGGGCAAACCGTCCACCGATAACCGCACCACGTGATGCATTCCTGGGGCAACATCAGATAACCTGATGATCATAAAGATGAAACAATCCTCGCGATTTGATTCAGACTTTTTAGTGATCGGCGGCGGCATCGCGGGCCTGATGTTCGCCCTCAAGGCCTCCGAAGTCGGCACCGTCACCGTATTGACCAAGGCCGCCAGCTCCGAGGCCAATACTGCATACGCGCAGGGCGGCATCGCCAGCGTCTGGAGCGTTCACGATTCGTTCGAATCGCATGTCGAGGACACGCTGAACGCCGGGGCCGGCCTATGCGATCGCAACGCAGTCGAAACCATCGTCCGCGAAGGCCCCGCCGCAGTGCGCGAACTGATTCGGCTCGGCACTCAGTTCAGCCGGATCGAGGCCGGCGGTGAGGACGAATACGACCTCGGGCGTGAGGGTGGCCATAGCCATCGCCGGGTACTGCATGCGCAGGATCTTACCGGCCGGGAAATCATGCGCGCGCTGGGAGAGGCCGCAGCGTCGCGCGAAAACATTCGGGTGCTCGAGAATCATGTCGCGGTGAACCTGCTGATCAAGAAGGATCGGACCACCGGGAAGCCGAAGTCATGCTGGGGGGTCTACGCGCTCGACCGCAACTCCAATCGGGTTAACAAAATCGTCACGCGCGCCACGATGCTGGCGACCGGTGGCGCCGGCAAAGTTTACCTTTACACTACCAACCCGGATATCGCGTCGGGCGACGGGGTGGCGATGGCGTATCGGGCCGGCGCGCCCATCGGCAACATGGAGTTCATCCAGTTCCATCCGACTTGCCTCTATCATCCCGCGGCGAAGTCGTTTCTGATTTCCGAGGCACTACGCGGTGAGGGCGCGATTCTTCGGCTGCCCGACGGCACCCCCTTCATGAAAAAGTACGATACGGCCGCGGAGCTGGCGCCGCGTGATATCGTCGCACGCGCCATCGATGCCGAGATGAAGCGGCTCGGCCTCGATAACGTTTACCTCGACCTGAGTCATAAGCCCGCCGATTTCATTCGCAATCGATTCCCGAACATTTACGCGCGATGCCTCAGCTATGGCATCGATATGACGCAGCAGCCGATTCCGGTGGTGCCGGCGGCGCATTATTTGTGCGGCGGCGTGATGACGGATCTCAACGCGCGCACTCCCATCGAACGCCTCTATGCGGCGGGGGAAGTCGCGATGACGGGGTTGCATGGCGCCAATCGCCTCGCCTCCAACTCGCTGCTCGAGGCCGCAGTGATGGGCCATCGCGGTGCGGTTTCAGCACATCGGGAGATTGAAGACTCGCCCGACGGCACGGTGCCGGATTTCGCCGAATGGGAAACCGGGCGCGCCATCAAGAGCGAAGAACGCGTGATGGTGACGCAGAGCTGGGATGAGATCCGGCGCCTGATGTGGAATTACGTCGGCATCGTGCGCAGCGATCGCCGGCTGGCGCGCGCCAAGAGCCGCCTCGCGCTTCTCAACGAGGAAATCCACAGCTACTACTGGGACTACCTCCTTGATTCGGACCTGATCGAATTGCGCAACCTGGTGAACGTCGCCGAGCTGATCGTAAGTTCGGCCTCGATGCGCAAGGAATCGCGCGGGCTGAACTACAACCTCGATCATCCCGACCGCGACGACGCCCACTGGCTCAATCCAACGGTGATCACCCGTTCCTGACTCCTCTTCCTAACCTTTCGCCCGATGGGCGAGGTGGCCTGCGAGGCTTTGCGAGCAGGCTGGAGCGGGACCTTATCCAGCGCGTCCTCGCGCGACTATGAATTCTGATCTGCGTCCGAATGGTTCAAGGCACATCGTCAAAGACCGAGGCAGAATTCCTTAATCGCGCGCGGCGCGCGCTGAATATGGTCCCACTTCCCCGTTCCTTGAAGACTCGGAACGAAAGATCGCGTCGCGCGGCTTGATCATCGCGACCGCGACCGACAGGCACTGGCATCCAACGGTGATTACGCGCTCCTGACTTTTCTCCTTAACCCTCGCCCGATGGGCGAGGTTGGTCACGGAGCCTTGGGAGTGACCCGGAGTGGGACCCTATCCAGCGCGTCCTCGCGCGATTATGGAATTCTGATCTGCTTCGATGGTTTCAAAGTCACATCGTCACTGAACAGAAGCAGAATTCCTAAATCGGGCCCAGACCTTTGCTACAAATGCGACGCTCGTATAACACTGAGTCAGTGCCTGTTCACATCTACGATGACGCACAACATCGTTACGGCCTGGAACACGACGAAGCGCGGCGGCTTCGGCGGTCGCAAACCGATCCGGAACACGCATTGTGGACTGAATTGCGTGCCCACAAGTTTCCAGGTCTGAAGTTCCGCCGCCAACATCCCATCGGTCCGTACATCGTGGATTTCTGCTGCATCGATAGGAAGCTGATTGTCGAGCTGGACAGTTCCCAACATTTGGAAAGCACCGAGTACGACTCTCAACGCACCGCGTTCCTTAGTCGGCAAGGATATCGCGTGGTCCGTTTTTGGAACCACGAGGTGCTGACCGGGATTGAAGACGTGCTTGAGCGGCTCAAACGAATTCTGAGCGGAACCATCGCCTGAAGCCCTCGCCCGATGGGCCCCCAAGCCGCTGCGGCCGAGCGAAGGGGAGACCGAAGCGAAGTCAAAGAGGTCGGTCACGAGGCCTTGGGAGTGACGTGGAGCAGGACCTTATCCAGCGCGGCTTCGCGCCACTATGGAATTCTGGTCTGCGTCGATGGTTCAAAATCACATCGTCAAAGAGCAGAGGCAGAATCCTGAATCGCGCGCGCAGCGCGCGCTGTATAAGGTCCCACTCCAGCCTGCTCGCAAAGCCTCGCAGGCCACCTCGCCCGTCGGGCGAGGGGTCAGATTAGAATTCAAAAGAAAAAGGGCGGGACCGAGGTCCCGCCCTGCTCTCCCATACTATGGAATCGTTATGCCGAGGCTGACGCCTGGGCATCCATGGTCTTGGGGCCGAGCGCGGCCCAGGCGGCCTTTTGCCATTTGAGGGTTGATAGCTCGTCTTCGGCGAAGAGCTGCACCATCTCCTTGGTCTGCAGGTCTTCTTTCAACGCGGCCGCGAACTCGAAGATGGGGCGGATGGTTTCCTCGGGATTCGGGAAGCGCTCCGCTCCGCGTTTCAGCTTGGCGAGGTCGGAGATCTTCGCGTCGCCCTGGTGCGCGAGCTGCTTCTTGAATTCCTCGGTCATGCGATCCGGCATCGTCCCGCCGAGTTCATTGAGACGCTGGGTGAACGCGCGACCATGATAGGACTCGCGTTCGGCCACCATCTTGAGGCCGCCGCGAATGCAATCGGTGGTGCAAACCCCCAGCCACGCCCGGACCGTATCGCCACCATTGGTCTCGGCCGCGCTGACCGCCTCGAGGAACGCCATCACCGCGGCGCGCTCGGAATCATAGGCTTTGCCAAAAGACATGAACTTGCCTGCGCCGTTGCCATTGGTATGCGCGCCGTTCTCAAGCGCCTTCATTTCCTGTTCGAAAGTCGGCTCATCGATGATGCCGGTGCGAAAGGCGCGCAGCAGTTGTTTGAATTCGAAATTTTTGGTCATAGCTTCCTCCGAGTTAGTCGTGCTCTGCACGGCGGCGTTCATGTCGTACGCAAACGCATTGTCAAATCAGCGCGAAACGTATTCAATCGGTTTCGCTTGAAACCGCTGATGCTTTCGGATCTGAATCCGTTCCAGTCGCTTCTCCCGATCTTACTTCTAGTCCTCGCACTTTGTCGAACCGCGAGCGCCGGCTCCGCTCCGCCCGCTTCCGAGCAATCACTCGGTCCCACCAAAGTTGCGCTGACCATCGACGATCTACCGACGGGGTCCGGGGAGTTCTCTTCATACATTACTCGCGAGGAAGTGACCAGGCGAATAATCGCGACGTTGAAGGCGAATGGCCTGAGCGGGGTGTACGGATTCTCCAACGGCGAGTTCATGGAATGGGATCCGAAACTAACCCACATCCTGAAGATGTGGCGGGCGGCGAAATATCCGCTGGGAAACCACACCTACCATCATTTCGATCTAGCCAAAGTGGGGGTGAAGACCTTCCTCGATGATATCGCCAGGCAGGACCAGTTGCTCGCCACTTTGGAAACTTCCCCCAGGGTGCGGCGGGTTTTCAGGTATCCATTCCTGAGCGAAGGCAGCACCCTGGAAGAACGCGAGGCGGTTCGGAAGTACCTTGCCCAAAATGGCTACCGGATCGCGGAAGTAAGCACCGACTATTCGGATTGGAGGTGGAACGACACCTTTAACCGATGCTTCTCGCAACATGACGAGGAGTCAATTCAATGGCTGAAGGACCACGTCATCGATAGTGCGGATCGCCGTCTGCGCCAGGTCAATACCGCTTCACAACGCTTACTCCGTTATCGGATCCCCCAGATCGTGCTCATCCATCTCAATGCTTTCACCGCGATTACGCTTGCGGACATATTGAAGCGCTGGAAAAAGGAAGGCGTCCAGTTCGTCTCGCTCGATGAAACCATGGGGCAATCGATCTACGGATTCGATCCGAAGTTCGGCTCCTACCAGGGACCGACGTTTCTGCAACAAATCGCGGCGTCGCTCGGGGTCGGCCTCGGCAACTTCAATGACGAGCTATACCCAGCCGCGCGCCTCGACGCGATGTGCAAAGCACCGCCCGCAAGTGCACATTAGAAGCGCTCGACAGCTCGCGAGCCTTGCTCCCGCATCATCCTAAAGATTGATGTCTGGAGTTTGTTTTCTGCACCAAGCGGATAGCGACAGCAGGTGCAGCAATGCTATCTAGTTTGCTTCCTTGGGGGTCTTTCCAGCTATGGCTTTTGCACCCGCCAACGTGCGTCGGGGCGAATCCGGACAGGCCGCAAGTAATCCTGCGGCACTGCGGCCGGACGCGTTCGCGCGCGAAATAGCCTACACCCAAATTGGAATCGCATTCACCGCGGTGGTGGCCGGGTGGTGGCTCGCGAAGGTTGCACTGATTGCTCTGGGATGGGCTCGGGCAGGCCATCTCGGAGTCGCGCTGGAGGACGCAATCCTCGTCCTGGCCCTGACGTTCTTTTTTTTCGGGCAACTGGTCTACTTGTTCTGCCGGCTCGGCTTCGTCAAGAGAACCCGATCGCATCGCCCGGCCTCGCGCGCAGAGATTGAGGCAGTTTACGACGACGAGCACCCACCGCCACTTACCATCCTGATTCCGTCTTACCGTGAGCGCGTTGAAGTAGTGCGGAAAACGATGCTGTCGGCGGCGCTCCTCGAATATCCCGAGCGCCGGGTGGTGCTGTTGATCGATGACCCTCCCGCGGCGGCCGGCTCGCAGGACGCACTCGAGGTAGCGGCAACTCGTCAAATGGTCGCGGACCTCGAAATGCTATTTCGGTCCCAGCAGCGGAAGTTTTTCGCGCAATGGTCCGAATTCCAGATGCGCGCAGAACACGGACCGCTCGATCAAATCCGCGAGCGTGCGCGGCTGAAAATCCTCTACGTTGAAGCCGCAGGATGGCTGGAAGGCCTCGCCCCAGCTTTCGAAGACACCGAACACGCTGACCGATTGTTTCTCAACGACATTCTGCTGAAGCCCGCGATGGAGATGCGGTCGCGTGCGAATGAGCTCGGGGCGCAACGCAGTGACAATCGAGCCGAACTATCGCGGCGCGAATTCAGCCATGAGTATAAGCGGCTGGCTGCGATGTTTGCGGTCAGGATTTCATGCTTCGAACGCAAGCGCTTCGCCAACCTTTCGCACGCGGTCAGCAAAGCGATGAACCTCAACAGCTATATGGGGCTCATCGGGCGGAATTTTCGAACCGTCATCAGGCCCGATGGGCTACACCTCGAGGAAAGCGACGCCAGTAATGCCGAGCTTCGCATTCCGGACGCCAGCTACATCATTGCGGTGGATGCGGACACGGTGATGCTCCACGACTACGCTTTGCGACTGATCCATTTGATGGAGCAGGAGGAAAATCAACGGGTTGCTATCGCGCAGTCACCTCATCGCGCGATGCCCGACAGCCCCATCCTCCTCGAGCGCGCGGCGGCGGCTCAAACCGACCTTCAGCGGATGCTGTGCCAGGGATCGGCGCACTATGGAGCAGCATTCTGGGTCGGCGGTAGCGCGGTAATGCGTCGCGAGGCGTTGGAAGACGTGTGCGAACCGGCCGTCGAACGCGGATACCCGATCAAGAAGTACATCCAGGACCGGACCCTGGTTGAAGATACCGAGTCATCGCTGAGCTTCCTCGCTAAAGGATGGAGCATTTACAACTACCTCGACCCGCTGACCTATTCGGCGACCCCTGCGGACTTCGGCGCCTTGATTGTGCAGCGGCGGCGATGGTCGAGCGGCGGATTGTTGAACATCCCGAGCCTTGGGAACTATCTGCGCAATGCCAGCCAGCGATGGAAGAAAATCCCCGAGGCGGGCCTCCGGTTTCATTACCTTGCGTCAACCACAGTGAACCTCGGAATGCTGTTGTTGCCCCTCGTGGTAACCAACGACAACCGTTTCAGCGGATGGTTCCTGGTGAGCGCGCTGGTTTACTACTCATTCTATGCGCGAGATCTGTTGTCATGCGGCTATTCCTGGATCGATTTGCCCCGCGTCTACGCGCTCAACCTGCTGCTTATCCCGGTCAGCGTCAACGGCGTGATCAATTCGATTCGGCAATGGTGGACGGGGCGCAAACCCGCCTTTCAGCGAACCCCGAAGATCCGCGAGCGGACCGCGGTCCCACCGATCTATGTCCTGGTTTTGTGGCTTATTCCGCCCGCGACTTTAACCATCGCCATCATGGACATGATCTCCGGCGGTATTTCGATTGCCATCCTCGGAGTTCTCAACGCGCTAATTCTCAGCGTGGCGTTGGCGCAATTTGTCGGCGTGCGCGAGAGCTTCGAGGATCTCTATGCCACCTTGTCACCGCGCGGTTTGACCAGGCTCTTCCCAGGTGGCCGACCTCCGCTCTCGCCCCGAGAAGAATCGGCCCGCATCCTTAACTGAGCGCGACTGAAACGTTCTCAACTCGGGCGGGCCGGCACGGAGACAGCCTTTGGTGGTTGTCTCCGTGCGGCGTTCGCGAATCCATCTTTCATCAGGCAAAGGTCTTGCGCAGAGTCGCTACCGAAATATGCGGCCATCCGAGGTTCACGAAGGTCGGGGGCGCCTGCGGCGTGCCTACCGGCGGATTGAGTAGATGGAAGATCGGGAAGTCGAGGATCACCATCTGCGCATATTGCAGCTGAGTGAAGTACTCACCGGTCTTCTTGTTGGATACGTTTTCGATCCAGAAGGTGGCATAAACCAGCGCGGTTTGTGCATTTTCCTCCGGTTCCGGCTTACTCTGGATCGTAACCGTTGCACCCTGCAAAAATTGGATGTTCTCGATTCCACCGCCGAACTCCGGCACATTCACCGCGGCGGTGGGGCCGGTTGCGCCGCTGTTCGGCGTAGTCAAGAAGCTGATCGGGGTTTGAGTCGCGATGTTGAGCGCGGTCCCTTCAAACGTATAGCCCTCGTCGACGAGCTTCTGAATGTCGTTTTGCAGCAACGTGATCGGATCGTTGACCAGCGCCTGATTGGCCGGCGTGTTGGCGATCGGCGGTTCCGGCGGGGCGGTTTCGAACGGCGTTCGCGTGTTCAGATTGAAGACCTCCTGCAGCGCCGGAGGAAGCGGTGTCGGAGCGGGAGCGATACTCAGATCGTACTGTGGAAACGGCGCCGCCGGGACCGTGGGCGCAGTCAGTTTTTCCGATGACCCAGCCGCATTCAGGACGATGCCAGGCGCGGTCGGCGGAACCCCGAAGGGCGTGCTGTTGAAAGACGGAAATAACGAAAATGCGTATTGCGCTGCTCCCGATTTCAACACCGGAGGGCCGCTGAACGGGGTTAGAAGGCCCTGCGCGAGCAGGGAGTTCCCATGCGGAATGGTTCCCATCCTAGCTACAATCTGCTCGGGTTTGGGCACGCTTTCGGCAGGAAACGTGGTGTTGGGTTGAGTGACCCAGATACCCGGTTCGATGTGCAGCGCCCCATCATGTCCCGCGTCGCTGATCTTCTGCAAATAGGTCAGGCCGAACAGATCGATGTCATCTTGTCCGAAGCCGCGATTCGGAATCGGCGAACCGATAGCCTCGAAGGTGAGCGACTCACGGGTGTGATTCAGTTGAAGATAGAGGTCGGTCTTGTCGTGGAAGTCCGGCCTCGCAATCAGATTGAAACCGTGCCCTTTCCAGGTGCCGATAAGGGCTGCGAGAGCCCCCAAATTTGCATTTACGTCCGCCGAGGCGAATCGTCCTGATCGTCTCATGGTTCCACTCCCTTCAGATATGTCGCGGAGTTTAGATTGATTGCCTTATCCGCGATGCCGACTTCTCGGAGGAGTGGCGGATAAGACGCGAGCGGCACTACTAATCCGAAGGCGTTCTTTTCGGTTGAACAAATTGTTCAAATCGCCGACGACACATGGAGTTAACAGCATGCACACACGATCAGATGATTCGCGATGGAATTTGGCGTTATGCGGCAACAAGACCCTGCCGCGCACGAATTGCAGCGTTGCAAGCACAGGCAGTTGGTCAAGGTTTCCTTAGACCCGCGCCTGCGGTCCGGTCGCGGACCTATTGAGCTATCGAGCGAGGATCACTGTCCGGAACTGATTAGGAGAGAAGCTCGGTTCGTTCTGGCTTTGGAGGGTGGCCGGGATGAAGGTGCGCTCATAAACACCTTCATCCCGACCCTCGCCGCGTGGGGGAACACGGCGACCTACGCCATGTGGGGGAACATGGCGGTTTTGGACTATCAATCAGTTAGCTATGGGCACAGTCTTCGGTTACTTCGTTCCTGCCCGGGAGTTCAGCAAGAAGCGTTCCTCGTTGCTTCAACGAAAAGTGCCGCATTTTATGGAATTCGACTCGGTGCCTGTATCAAGCTTGAAACTGCGAGGTCGCAATTTTGGTGCGATATTAGGCAACGAGATGTTCCGACCAGCCACATCCGCATTGCCTCTTTAAACGGAGTGCGAGATTGGAAATATTGAATTGAAAGCGGCATCTATCCGTCATTACGCAGATGGAGATATCGCCCAAGCTACTGTCGTGAATTAATTTAGGATTAAGTGTGTTCTAATGAGCGCCGAGGGGCAATAACATGCATACTCGCTTGTATGTTGTGTCGAGGGTGACGTTTTGATAGCGTTTCTAAAGTCGAACAAATTCAAGGCTTATTTTGATGTGCTGGACCGAGTTCACGCAGGTTTGAAAGCCTCACTCGCAATCACATATCATGTTGCTAGACGCTTGGAGCCTTCGGAAAATGAGGGGATTGTGAAACGGGGGTTAAGCGTTGTTTGCGGTGCGGTTGGCTTATTTTTCCTTTTTGGCGGAGCTGGGTTCGCAGCTAACGGCTCACCCATAACTTCGACTACCTCGAATGCTCCCGGGGTGCTGGTCGATGGCACCAACGTCAGTCTCTACGTGCCTTACTCGACCGATAATTCTCTGAAGATGGGCACCGCGCTGAAAGTCATTGAATCCGCCACGGGTACGCTGCCCAAGGCGGTTCGGCTTGGCACCGGATACGCGAATTCCTGCGCCGCCAGTCCTGCGACCGAAATCGCGGTATGCTCCACGGCATTTGGGAATCCAAACATCATCAGGCCACCGAAAAATAAGGTAGCCGGGTTCAAGACCGGCGCGAGCAAGCTCATCCATTTCACCGGAGGATCATGCGCCACCTGCGGCGTCGCGATCGATGACGGCCTGGGCCAGGCAATTGTGGCAACCTCCAAGGGTTACCTGCCGGTGCAGCTTTCGCCGCTCAAATTGCAGCCGATCATCCCTACCGGTGGCGACGTAATTTCAGGGAACTTCGGTTACGATCCCGTCGATCACCTGATCCTGTCGCCCAACTATCAGATCGTAAACCTCAAGACTTTTCAGAGCACCAAGCCGGATTACCAGATCCTCAGACTAAGTGATGGAGCGGCATTCGAGCTGGAGGACGGCTCCGATTTTTTCAGTTCCACCGGGACTTGCACCACCAATACCGGCGGCACCACCCAACGCGATGCACTGCCGGATTCCGGCGCCTATGACCCCACGACTCAAATTGCGTACGGCACATTTAGGAGCCCGTCGGACTGCGTGCCCGATGTGGTCGAGGACATCGCGCTCTTCGATCTCAGCCAGGCGACGTTCGATACCACTTCGAACACCTGGACTACTCCCGGCAAGCAGATTCAAACCCTCAGCGAGATGACCAATCTCGAAAATGGGATAACCGGTATCGCGATAGTGCCAGGTCAGCAGCTGGCGTTGGCGGCGGATCGCTTCGAGCTCTCGGGTGGCGGCGGCGGATTCGGTGCCTTGAGCCTTCCGACGACTTCGGGCAGCGGCGTTCCGGCGATCCAGGATTGGGTGCAAGCTGAGATGCCCAGCGATCCATCGGGAAAACCCTGGGCAATGTCCTATGAACCCAACGGTCTGACCGCATACACCAGCCCCAACACCGGCAAAGGGATGGGCGTTATCATCAATCGCGCCCGCACCTACGCCGCGGTGATCGATATCGCGGCGTTGCTGGCAGCGCCGCGACAACAGGGAACTTCGCACACGCTCAACAGCTCGGTAGTCCTGACCCCGGGAATCGTGAGTTTTGTAAATATCCAGCCGGGCAAGTGAGCAATCGAGGCAGAACACCAAGGAGGCAATCGTCGTGAAAATTAGTGCAGTAAAACTATGCGGTCGCGTCCTTTCGATTTGTGGCGTCACCTTCGCCGCAACGGCCTTTTATGTTGGCATCGCCGGCGCATGCGTCCATGGTGTCACCCCCCCACCCCCTCCGCCGGTGTTGCCGCCGCCGCCCTTCAATGGACCTCCGCCCAATGTGGTACCACCGCCGCCCGCACCGATAACGCCCATCGCAGTCAGAGCAGAACATTCGGCCGTCGTGGCGGAGACCGCGGCGATTCAGGCTGAGACTGCGGCCAACCAGGCCCAGCATGCGGCCACCGATGCGATGGATGCAGCGGTGGGCGCCGAGAACGCCGTCAATCGTGCCAACAAGGCGGTGAACAAGGCGCTGAATAATTTCGAGAAATCCGTGAACAAGTAAATCATCAACTACCAAGACCCGTAAGAGGTGACTTCAGTTCGCGAAGGTCTTGGTCCGGACCCAACCAGTTAAGGGAAAGCGAATACATGTTAAACCAGCACCTGCGAGGCGCGAAGGCGACCTTGGCTATGGCCGCCCTCTGCACTTCGCTTTTCATCGGATTGACTACCATTAATTCGGCTTTTGCAGCGTACAATGGTTCAACGCAAAAGCCCGCCGACAACGAACAATTGGCGAATGCATCGGGAACCGGCACCTCTGAAGGCTTCGCGGCGCTTTCCGGCATGTCGTCGGTAAAGTCGTTGGGCTTCATGAGCACGACTGACCTCGAGCTCAAGAGCCTCGCTTCGCTCTATCAACTTTCACGTCTCACCACCCCCGCGCAGCCGCATCTGGATGTAACGCTGTTTGGCGGCGGCCTGGCTTCGCAGGACTATTACCTGACCGATGAGGGCATTCAGCTCGAGCAGAGCATCACCGAGGGCCTCGGCATCGTTGGCAGGGCGACAGGATATCAACTATGGATCGAAAAAAACTCGACCAGCCCGCTGGCGCCATCGAATCAAACCGCGAATCGATTGAACTTCGGCCGCTTCCAGGCTGGGTTCGATCTCAGCCCGCTCGAAGGCTTCAGCTTTGTTTTCCTCGGCGGGCATGATGTCGGCGACAGCGATGCCTGGACGGTCGAATCCGACATCTCGATGTGGTTCATGCTCAACAGCCCGCATCCGTTCAACGTGTTCATCGCGCCGATCCACAACTTCCAGAATGATGTGACTTCCAGTGAGATCGATTTGCGCGTTGTAGCGATGCAAACCCCGGACTGGATCCTGCTGCTCGGCGCCGGTGGGTCGGTTTATGGGGGCGGCTTCATCAGCGGCCTCGATGGCCAGGGCGGACCTATCGTGGGAATCTACAATCGCATCTACCAGCTCGGCGCCGACCTGCAATTCGGCTATGGAAGTCCGGGAGTATACGGCGAGCTGACCATTTACAAGACCTTCAGCGTCCCCGGACTCTAAGATATCTGACAGGGAACGCGCGCCGGCGGGCGACCCCGCAGGCGCGCGTCATATTCCGATGAAAATTTCCAGCGCAATTGTAGTTCTTACCGCCATCACGTTGTGCGCCTGCGCCAGCAAGAACCCACCGTCAAAGGTCGAAGGAGCGACGGTTCCTCCGACGGCGCAAACTCCCGACCAGGGACCTCAGTTAAGCGGTGACGAGATCGCAAGGCAGCTTTTTGACGGGCTCAACAAACAACGGTCCGTCAATGGATTGGAGCCATTCGCGAGCTCACCCGAACTAACCAGGAGTGCCCAGGCGCATACTGACAAGATGGTTGCGGGGACGTTCTTGAGCACTCGCGGTTCTGACGAAGCCGACCCGGTCACGCGGATAACCTCGCAAGGCACCAAGACGCTTAAACTCGGCGAAGATGTCGGCAGGCTCAAAACTCGGCCCGATCGGGTGGCCGACGATACTTTGTCGATTTGGATGGCGGCGCCAGCGAATCGCAAAAATGTCTTATCGCCCACTTTCACCAAAACTGGCATCGCGGTCGCGCAGGCGCCTGACGGCGACTATTACGTCAGCGCGGATTTCGCACAGTAAGGAACATCCCTATTTGCCGGTACCGACCAATGCCACCGGTTGTCCGCTCTCAAGGAAAGTACCGGTAATCACGAGCGCATCAATCGCTTGCCCGGTCTTCAAGGGCGTAAACCTCACGACAACTTTGCAGCTCTTTCCGGCCGCAACCGACACTCCACTCACGCAGGTAGTCTTTTTGGTTTGAATCGCGAAGCCGACGGCGGGTAGTCGGCTTATCTCCGATTGAAACGTTACGCCGGTAATCATCACCGTGCCTTTATTGGTCTTGGTACGGGGATTGGTGAGGGTGACCGTGCGATTGCCGCTCGATTTCCCCAGCTTGATCTTCGCGAAGGTAATTCCCGGCGGTGCGATCTTCACCGTCTCCAGCGGAGTGGGCGTTGGTGTTGGGGTGACCGTTCGAGTGGCAGTCGAGGTTGCCGTTGGAGTCGCAGTCAGCGTTCCAATCGCGGTCGCGGTCATCGAGGGCGTCGGCGTGCCGACCTCGACGGAGGTTTGAATCGGGGTCGCATTGGTTGAACGAGTCGGCAAGGGTGTGCGAGTCGCGCTCGGGGTCGGCGGTACCAACGAGGTTTGGATCGGTGTGGGAATCAGGGTCGGAGTAATCGTCATGGTCGGGGTCGGGGACTGCAGAACCGGAACCATCCGCGCGACGAATGCGAGTCCGTTGGTCCCGCCCGGATACTGCCCCTCAAAGACGCCGCTGGTGACCGGAAAATCCATTGATTGCGTGGTGCCCGTCACATACGCGTTCTCGGTCGAATCGAGCGCCAGTCCTTGCGCCGAATCCAGCCCGCTACCGCCGAGGTAAGTGGTGTAGAGGTTGAACACTCCGCTCGGGTCCAGCACGGATACAAATGCGTCTCCAGCGCCCCCATAGGTAGATTGATAGGCGCCGGGCGTTACTGTCAGCGCAGTGCTGGTGGTAACGCCGCTGAGGAAAATGTTGCCCGATTGGCCAATCGCGATGCGGGTCGGATTGCCATTGAAAGTGAGCATCACAAAAGTCGGATTGCCCCCCGAATCGAGGTTGATGAGCAGCGGTCCACCTCGCAAGCCGACCACGTGCGCGTTGCCGGCGCCATCGATAGCAATCCCGTAAAGCGTCGCGAAGGGGAAGTTCGCCGAAAAATCCAGACTGGAACCGCTGCTATCCAGCTCGACCACAAAGCCGCATAGAAATGGTGCGCAGCTCTGCGTGTTGAAGTTAACCCCGGTCGAGGTGCCGCCGCTGATGAATACGTTGCTCGAAGAATCCAGCGCTACCGCGTTGGGCCAGCCGCCATCCGACAGCCCCATAAAGGAGGAAAATACCAGCCCGGTGCCTTGCCCGTTGAACTTCGTGACGAAACCTACCATCGGCGCGCCGTTGCTCCCCGGATAGCTACTCTGAAACGCACCTGGCGTCGTTGGGAATGACGCGGAGCGTGTGGTGCCGACCACGACCGCTTGGCTGGCGGAGTCGACCGCGATCTGTGCGCCGGCCGAGTTAGTGCCGAGATGGGTCGAGTAGATGAGGCCTCCGTCGCTGTCGAGTGCGACCACGAAAGCATCCTGGGTACCCTGAAGCGCCTCCTGAAAAGCGCCCAACGTCACTGGAAAATCGGATGACTGCGTGAGCCCGGTCGCGTATGCGTTTCCCATCGAGTCGACGGCGATACCGGTCGCCTGCTCGAAGCTGGTACCTCCAGCGTAGGTCGAATAGAGCAGGCTGCTGCCATCGGGGCTGACCTTGGTCATGAAGATGTCTGACTCCCCAAAATTGGTCTGCTGAAATCCCGATGACGTGATCGGGAAGTCCGTCGAGGTGGTCGTGCCTGTCACCCAGGCGGAGCCGTCGCTTTGGTCGACCGCAATCGATACTCCGAGGTCGCCGCCGGTGCCTCCCAGATATGAAGCATAGGTCAGGAGCGGATCGATGATGAGCGCATGGCTCGTGTCGTAGGCGCCGAGCTCGAATGCCACTGTATGCGAATCCTCAAGGACGTACCCGCCGGCCACGGCATGCTGGCGACCCTCGATGGTTTGGTAGATGCGCGGTGCATGTTGAATGACGCTGCCGCTGGCTGTGCTGATGACGAGGTCGCGGGAATCATCGAGTGCGATTTTGCGCGCACCCTCAATGTCCAGCTTGATGTGCGAGGGATCGGCCTTCGGGCTAACCTCGAGATCATATTCCAATCGGCCCTGTTCGCCGCGATAAACGAGGTTCACGCCCGGATAGACATTGCGCAGGCGCACGCCGCCGAAGGATGGAATATTCGTGCGCCACTTTTTCGGGTCGCGCCCGATGAAGTAGCTGCTCCTGCCCGCGAGCGGATCGATGCCGGCGACCTCGGGGGTCGGATTCGCGTTTTTTAGGGCGAGGCGGATGACCGAGGATTTTGCCTCACCATGGTTTATAGTCTGCTTCGATGTACCTTGAAGCTCCAACACCGCGTCGGTAGCCGTAAGAAACAGCCCGTAGCCGCTCCCTCGTGCGAGGAATTTCACCCTGGCATCGGTTTGCCCCCGATTCTCCTCGAAGCTCAGCGGCAGCGTGCCATATGAATGAGGCGTGGATTGAGGTCGCGCCGTCAGCGGCAAGCCGGTCGCAGGATCGCCCACCGCATAAATCCACCCCGCCAACGCGACAATTATGGTAACGACGAGAAACGGCAGCCGACGGCCTCGCATGCCCTCGCGGCGTAGATCGTGCATCGCACCCCTTGACGCACCGTGAGCCCTCCCCCGGATTCGCTAATCTCTGGTGGGCTCTAGTGTCGATTGTAGAACAACCCTACACTATAACACGACTTGATGCTACCGGATGTTCACATGGGGTTTCACTTCGGCATCGAAGCGATCGAGGAATTTATCCAGCCCGCGATCCGCGCCAATCGGCGTCACCATGATTTCGCCGACGCCGAGTGTCTCAAAACGGGACAGGTAATCCGCCAGCTCGCGCGGCGGCGCCATGATTCCCTGCACGTAGCCGCCGGTTTCGGTCCATTTATCGGCGAAGCCGATATACACGCGATGGCTGATTGCGAATCCATCGAGCGACTTTCCGGTGCGCGCCGCGATTTCCTTGATCCATCCGAGCCGGATCGCGACCTCTTCCGGCTTCATCCGCGTGCCATGCCATCCGTCGCCGAGCTCGACCGCGCGCCTGCACGCGCGCTTGCTGATGCCGCCGATCCAGACCGGAATGTTGCCCGCCGCAGGACGCGGTCCGAAGCGCATCCCTGACAGCTGCGTGAACTCGCCGCTGAAGTTCGGCGTGGGATTGCGCCATAGCTCCCGCCACAGCCGGATCGCCTCATCTGTATACGCGCCCCGCTTCTGATACGGCGCGCCCAAGGCCGCGAACTCAGCCTCCAGCCATCCACTGGCCGCGCCCACGATGAGGCGTCCGTTGGAAAGCCGATCGAGCGTCGCGAGTTCCTTGCCCAGATGAATCGCGTTGCGATAGGGCACCACCAGCACGCTGGTGGCTAACTTAATCGTCTTGGTCAGCGCGGCGGCATACGCGAGGGTGGGAATCGGATCCATGATTTCGATGGGTGGGATAGTGCCGCCGGCATCGGGCACCAGCAGATGGTCGCTGACCCAGATGGTGTGATAGCCGGTCTGTTCGGCGCGGATGGCGACGCGCGCGATTTCTTCGGCAGTGCCGCCGCCCATTTGAGGTAGATGGATTCCGATTTTCATGCCGCCAAGTTACCTCGATCTCACTCGCCGCGTGAAGCGCCTTGATTTTGAAACCCTCGCCCGATGGGCGAGGTCGGTCGTGAGTCTTCGAGCGACCTGGAGCGGGACCTTATTCAGCGCGCGTCCTCGCGCGCGATTAGGAATTCTGCCTCCGGCGCCCTTTCTGGGCCTCTTCCGTCGCGTGAAGCGTCGACGGGCGGCAGTGGATGCGACAACGGTTTTTGGGGAAGGCAATATCAGGGTGCTGAGACACGAACACTAGCAGACGACAGCGCCGCCGTTTGACTGGCTGCGCTACGTCGGGCAATGCTGGCGCATGCGGGAAAAATTAAAGAAGCCTTAGAATTGCTTCCCGAATCTGAGCAGGACCAAATTGGCCAATACCTCCTGGATCTTTTGGCCAAGGATGACAAACAGTGGGACACGGCATTTGCGCAGTCCGGCCCTCTGCTTGATCGCCTGGAAGGAGAGGCGCTCGAAGAGATCCTGGCTGGTCGTACCGAACCCCTCGATCCGGACAAGCTCTGAATTCTCATACCACCGCCACCTTCCGAACCGACTTCAACGCTTAGCCTGCAAATATCCAAATGCTTGCGAGGCAGGCGTGTAAATTATTTCGTCGGAATCCCAACCATCCCAGCCTGAACTTTAAGCAAGTACAAGGCAGGCAATCCACCTATTCCGTTAGAAATCGGTTTGAATTATAGAGCTCTCGGTATGATGCACGGGCGTAACGACATTTGCTGGTATTGGATCGGTTCGCACGCCGTCTACACGAAGCTCATCTCCTAGTTAGGCCAGCGCTTCCATGAGGAGCCCGCTTCACGGTAACGCGGTCAAGCGGTAAACTGCGGGCGAGCCTGTGCAATTAGCGTTCCATTTCAAAGCAAATGTGCGTACCCCTCGCCCGATGGGCGAGGTCGGTCGCGAGTACCCGAGCGACCTGGCGTGGGACCCTATTCAGCGCGCGTCCCGCGCGCGATTCAGGAAATTCTGCTTCCGATGCCCTTTCTACGCGTCGACCGTGTGATGGGGCGGGGCGGGCCGCGCAGTTCATGCGGTAGCGGCCAGCAATAAACTCTGCCGCCCGTCGATTCTCGGATTTCGCTCTGGGTCAAGTCTATAGATACTGATTAGACATACTCTTCATGGCGACTCGTACAGTTCAGTACTTAATACAAACTGACCCGAATGCACCGGGTGGTCCTCGTCGGCTAAAAGGCGGCACACTTCCATTCGATCTCAGAAAGGTCGCGTACTGCGGAATGAAAGAGCTGCTGCAAACGTGCAAGACCGGCGGACCGATGCTCGCCTTAATGGAAGCTCTCTTAGCTCCAGGTAATGGCCGCCCTCTCGTCTGGCTGGAAAGCGGGCCCGGGGTCGGTGCGGAGATGAGAAATGCATGGTCGGGTTTATTCGGGAGGTTTTTCGCTAGAGCATTTCTTGAACGGGAAGGGTACAGATGGTTCTATCCGATTCCCCGAAACCCAACTGTTGTATCGAGAAATTTAATCGTGCAGCGCCTGGCGGCCGGGGAAATTGCTGACTGGGTGTGCGCCCGCAGTCGGCAGACAGCATCGCAGGGTAATGTCGTTGTTGCTGAAGCCAAAGGCCGCCATCGCGAAGGCACGCTGAAATTGGGTCAACTCCCACGGACCTTAAGAAACGCCCTGTCTCAAATCGCAAACACCCTCGTTTGGTTCAAACAAACCGGAGGAAACCAATACCAGCGGCGTGGAGTCAAAGGTATTGCAATTTTGAACCATTGGACCAATCAGGATAAACCATCTTCTAGAGCTATCCTGCGTGCGGTAGATCCTACAACTGAAGGCGACCCGCTGGATTCGGATGAAGAGCGCCTATTGATCGATCAGCTCGGACGGCTGTTTATCTCCGACCTTTTGCAAGGCATGGGGTACCATGAACTTGCAGTGCTTGCGCAGCCACCCGAAAAGACTTGGCACGCGCAAGAAGCGTTAAGCATCATCCCTCTCGCTCGCTCTATCCTGTCGCGACGCAAAGAGACAGTGGGTCGCTCCTTTGAACGATTACTCCACCAGCAAGAAAGGGTATTACTTCGATTCGAACCCGAGGTTTCCGGCACACTTTCGGCCGAACAACGAACAGATGCAGAGAAGCCACAGGCTGCCTGTCGCGTTCTTCAGAGCGGCCTTCAAAACGAACGATTTCTCGGCCGACTTTACGGGCTTAACGGCGTGGTCGAATTGCCCACTGCGAGCGCATTGCGCGCCGTAGGACGGCTCCCCTTGGAGATGCGAGACCAGTTCGTTTTCTTCGGCATTCGAGCTCCCGCTATTAAACAGGCTTTGAGAACAACGCATGTGGACGAATGGTCCCTCAACCCGGATCTGCAGGAGTCAGCGGAAGCGCACGGTGTGTTTCCGTCCGCGGACAATGTCATCGTCGCACCCGCCAGTCTCGTCAGAGCTGCGAGAACTCTACGGTTTACGACCCGCACGGAGTGATTTCAGTTGTCTGCTGCGTTTCCTTGATAGCGGATTCCTCTAGACTCCGCTGCTCACAGAATCAGGTATAGCGTTGGGATCCCTCACCGGTTGGTGCGCCGAAGTCGGTGCGGGTACGCGCGTAGTAATTTCTGCGTAGATTCGCGCGAAGTCCCTCTTGCTCGACTCCAGTAGTTGTTTTTGGTTAAAGATGTCTCTAGTGGCCCGTTCGGGATCTACCAAAATCGGAATGGAGGGGTCGACGGCCATGCCTTCTGCCCTTCAAATTCGAGAACAAATAAGCGCATTCCTTGCTAGCGAGCAGTCACTAAAATCGCTGGTGGAGTGGCTTACACGTAACATCTGGAATTCTGATACGGAAGAGGCAGAAAACGATCCAATTGGCTGGAGATGTTCAGTTGATTGTGGCGGAATATTCCGCACAGCACATCAACCGTGAGGAATTGCGGCGCCAATTGAGGCGACTTCTCAAAGGTCCATCGGCGACTGCGAGTGTAGCGTCGCGCCAATCGCCGCGCTGAAGTGACTTTTCGCGGCGCAGAGTGCCGAATGTCTCATGTTTTTCGGCGGTAGCCACCGCGAAAATCGGGCACGGAGGCAGATTTCCATAATCGCGCGCAGCGCGCTGGATAAGGTCCCACTCCAGGTTGCTCTTTTTAATTCGCTTCGGGCTCCGCTTTGCTCCGCCTCAGCTGCTTCGCGGACTCGCGACCAACCTCGCCCACCGGGCGAGGGAAGAGGGGTCTCACCCGGCGCGGGGCGCCACCCTCTCCATTCTGGAGAGGGTCCAAGGATGGCGGACATCGCAAGTCAGACCATTGCGCCCCGGTACTGGATTGGCAAATCTAAGACGGAAAACGTGGGGGATATCGGCTTTATTATCACTGGGATCGACATAAACACCGCCTGACCAAATTATCAATCGCGCTTCGCCGAGATCGAGCGAGCTTGGCAGTAAGGGCGGTGGATAAATTATTGACTGAAAGCGGTGCTGGTGAAACTTCCAAGCGCTAATTCGCTGGCTTCTGTGTCGCTCAGCGTGTTCGCGCGGTCTCTCTAGCGATCTCCGATCTTCGCCTCTTCCCAAGCTTTAGGTCCAGCCAGAAACGACAACGGCGCCGCCGTTTGACTGGCTGCGCTACGTCGGGCAATGCTGGCGCATGCGGGAAAAATTAAAGAAGCCTTAGAATTGCTTCCCGAATCTGAGCAGGACCAAATTGGCCAATACCTCCTGGATCTTTTGGCCAAGGATGACAAACAGTGGGACACGGCATTTGCGCAGTCCGGCCCTCTGCTTGATCGCCTGGAAGGAGAGGCGCTCGAAGAGATCCTGGCTGGTCGTACCGAACCCCTCGATCCGGACAAGCTCTGAATTCTCATACCACCGCCACCTTCCGAACCGACTTCAACGCTTAGCCTGCAAATATCCAAATGCTTGCCAGGCAGGCGTACAAGTTATTTCGTCGGAATCCCAACACCTCAACCTCAACTTTAGGCAAGGGCAAGTGAAGGGTCGCCGACTCCTAGACCCTCGCCCGATGGGCGAGGCACAGACCCGACGCGATAAATTTCAGAAGAGATCTTTTGACGGAGTTTTCGATCCATGTTCATCAGGTCGGTCAAGCTCGACCGCATTCACTCTAACTTCATCGGAAGCCTTCGCCGCGGTCGCGGGGAGGTTTTCCGGTTCGTTGACTGCCCGCTTGAAGTCGCGGATGCCCTTGCCCAACGCGCCACCGACGTCGCCGAGCCTGCTGGGACCAAAAATGACCAGAATGACTAGCAACATAACAAGTAGGTGAGTAGGCGCAAAAAGGTCCATAGTGCATTCTCCTCGAATCCTTTCGGATGATGTCGCCGGATGATGCGGTCCGACGAGTTGGCGTCGTTTGAGAATCAGATCAACGCTTCGTGATACTGCCGACCGTCCGTTCTTCGTTCGGAGGCTGCTCGGATTGCTGCGCAGCGCCCCTCACACTTGCCATCCCGACGCCATGCTCGTAGACGAGTTCTCCGCCCGTCTTGCCCTGGTAGAGAAGCGCGCCCGTGGCGACGAGTCCCGCAATCAGGAAAGCGACTCGCGTGCGTTCGAGGCGGCTCGACAATTCGAGGATCACGCGCCAGGCGGCCAGCATCAGAAACGCATACATGAGGTACTGCCCGAGAACCGCATGAGATAGGTAAGCCTGCGCGCCGTTTGAGGATGAAAGTATCTGCTGCGCCGCCGGCGACATCGTGTCCCAGAGCCGGTCGGCTTCCGCATCCCCGCTAAAGTATGAGAGGACGCTGGCGGCCGCACCGGTGACCATCAGCATCAGCGAGGTGCTCCGAACCTTGCGCCCGCAGACAGATAGAAAGTCCTCGGTCCCGCGCGCGAGCAGGATCGCCGCGGCGGCGAGGATTTCCGCAACGATCCCGACGGTCAGCAGCGCGATCGTAAAGTGATCGACGATCGGATGCAGATGATAGGTTTCGACCAGTTGCGCAAACATGAAGTCCCGCCTCCCAGGACATCGATTGGTGGGTCGGCAGACTTACTGGACGACCGCGATTGTCATCTTCATTCCGCCATGGCCGGTGCCGCAGTAGTGGTCGCAGATGACCGTGAAGTTGCCCGCGGTATCGGGCGTGACGGCGACCTCGGTAGTCTTGCCGGCGACGATATCGGTATCGAACTTGAGCGGCTTCGACATGAAGCCGTGCACGCGATCGAGACTGGTCACGCTGAGGATCACCGGCTGACCTTTTTTGAGCGTGATCTGATTCGGCGTGAATTCGAATTTTTTTGCGGTGATCTCGATCACCCTGGGATTCACGTCGGCGCGTGCGAGGTTGCGCTTCGGCGCCACCGCGGCGAGCGCGATTCCGAATCCGGCCGCGAGCAAGGTCGCGGCGACGATCTTGTTCTTGATCATGGTCGTTTTCATTTTCTTACTCGTCCTGTGCGTCTGTGGTTCCGTGTTTCAGCATCTGATCCATTCCGACGGTGCCCGCGTACTCGGCCGTCACCAGCTCGACTTCCTCGAGCTGCAAATCGTTGCCGCGAGCATTGCCGTTAATCCGCCGGATTCCCAAATCCTTGAACGGTCGCGCCTTGTCGAAGGGCATCGGTTTTTTCGCGGGCGCGGCCGCGGGATCGTTGAAGCCGAAGATCAGCGAGCGCGCCGCGTACAGCTTCGTGGTGCCGGTCTGGTGAAAATTCTCGCGATGGATGTGGCCGTAGAGCACGGTGACGTTTTCATACGGCGCCAGCGCGTTCATCACATCGTCGCCGTCGCTGGTCGCCCAATCCCATTCGGGCTTAAGGTCGAACAGCGGACGATGGGTAAACACGATGATGGGCGCGGTTGTCGAGAAGCGCGCGAGATCCGACTTCATCCAGGCGATCTGCTCGGCGCCTATAATGGGGCGTCCAGCGGAAACGTTATCGAGCGCGATGAAATGAACGCCGCGATAGTCGAACGAGTAATGGGTGGGGCCCATGAACTCGCGGAACATGTCGCCGCCATCGAGTCCGGCGTCGTTCTCACCCGGCACGACCTTGACCTGCGCGCCCTTGATATTGCCCGCAATCTGCTTGAACAGCTTGAACCGTTTGGCATGCTCGTCGGTCGACTCGACGTCGTGGGTCAGGTCGCCGGTGACGATGACCAGGTCGGGGCGAGTCTTCAGCCCATTGATGGTAGCGACCGCGCTCTCGAAGGCTTTGGTGCCCAGCGGATCGGGCGGCCCGTTGAAGCCGACGTGCGTGTCGCTCAGCTGCATGAAGGAGAATGGCGCGGGCGCCTCGCCGTTGAGCTCGGCGAGGGTGCGTGTGATCCCTTCGGCGCCGGCGCTGCGCGTGAGCGCCGGGAAGACACTGTAGAGCGCACCGATGCCGAGGGCGGTACCGGTGACGCGCAGGAACGAACGACGATCCAATTTGGTTTCCATCTATAATCACCTCGCGCTGATGAGCGCTTTCACCGAACAAGACTGCGCAGGCGAGGGAAAATTCCCGTGTTTGAGCCGTAAAGGCGGTCGGGAATAAAATTGCTCCGCTCGTAGTCTGGAACTGAACAGGGAAGGCGAGCGAAAGAGACTCGATTGCCGGACGAAACCAAAGTTGTCGACTTCGACCGCACTTTCCTCCCCCATATGGATGCTGCGTACAACCTCGCGCGATGGCTGGTTCGTGACGATCACGACGCCCAGGACGTGGTGCAGGAGGCCTACCTGCGCGCGGTCAGGTTTGCGGGTGGATTTCGCGGCGGCGATCCGTGCGCCTGGATTCTCTCCATCGTGCGCAATACCGCGTACACCTGGCTTAGGCGCAACCGGGGATCCGAGTCGTCAACTGAATTCGACGAGAAGCTGCACGGCGGGTCCACCGAAGACCGCGGTCTGGACGCGGAGGCCATCCGGAAAGTCGACGACGCGATGATACGCACTGCGCTCGATGCGCTTCCGGAAGAGTTTCGCGAGGTGATCGTGATGCGTGACATCGAGGGACTGTCGTACAAGGAAATCGCCGACGCGGCCGACCTGCCGATTGGGACCGTAATGTCGCGCCTGGCGCGGGCCCGCGGCAAGCTTGCGGCATCCCTCAAAGATCGAATCGCGGAGGAACGCTGACGTGAACTGTGAAGACGCGCGATTGCTGATTCACGGACATCTCGACGGCGAGCTCGACCTGGTTCGGGACCTCGAAGTCGAGCAACACCTCGAGCAATGTCCGCGCTGCGCGCGCCAATACGCGGCCCTCCGTGCGATGCGCACGCGGCTAAAAGATGAAGCGTTCAGGTTCGACGCGCCGGCGGAATTGCAGGAGAGGATTCGCCGCGCAATCCCGGCGTCGCAGCCGTCACGCGCCAAGGGTTATCCGGCGCGGCGCGGCGCCTGGGCTCCACGCGCAGTCAGGTTCGCGGTGCCGATGGCGGTTGGCGCGATGCTCGCGCTGCTGATCATGCCGCGCGCGTTTGGCCCGAATGCCGACCAACGCCTGGCAGACGAGGTGGTCGCCAGTCACGTACGATCACTAATGGCGGGGCATCTCATGGACGTGGCCTCGACCGATCAGCATACGGTCAAGCCGTGGTTCAATGGCAAGCTGGATTTCTCGCCACCGGTGACTGATTTCGCCAAAGACGGATTTCCCTTGGTAGGTGGGCGTCTCGACTATATCGAGCACCGGCCGGTTGCGGCGTTGGTCTATCAGCATGGCAAACACGTAATCAACGTTTTCATGTGGCCGACAGCCGGTGACGAAACGCGCGCAGAAAGAATCGAAACCGATCATGGATACCACGTCGATCAACTTGTGGTCGCCGGGATGAATTGCTGGGTGGTCTCGGATTTAAATCCGCAAGAGCTGGATAAGTTCGCAGGATTGCTACGGGCCAAGGGATAGAGCGGTTCGGCTCAACCTTCCACGGATGCCACGTACCCCACTAGCTCAGAGCTCGTCTGGTTCAAAATTTCGCCAAGCATTTTTCCCCGTGGATTTCTTACAATTCAGCGTGGTTTTGTGCTACTAAGCCTATGTTTTCCGTCCATTGCTGACCGATTCGATCCCGAATCAAAATGGATGATCGCGAAGAAACATCGACAGCCACATCCCCCTCACCACCTACGATTTCTTCTACCTTCAAGCCTCCACAATGAGCCTCATTCGCGACCATTATAACGTCGGCGGGATGGAGTTCAGCTGGACGCGGCGGACATCATCCTGGACACGTTCGCAAGTTGGGGGACAACGCACGATGGCTCCGACCCGGGCAAAGAGAACCGACCGTGGATTTAGAAGGTGGCGTTTGCGATGGCGGTTGGTTTGCGTCCTCGCCAGCGTTCTTTCAGCTCTCACATTCGGTGTGAGTGGTTGCACCGGCGAGTTCACCTTTGGGCATGCGATTGGTCTTGGGACGTCCATTTACTATATTGCCGCTTTCGGAGTTGACCATCCGGCGCCGCCGCCTTCGCCGCCGGCAGGGGTGATCCTCGCCTCGCCTGACTTAAGCGCAACGCCACCCTATTCCTCGTTTCTAATGCGAACCGCCGATTGCTCGCTTACGCGCGTAGTCCTCGATTCGAACCACAACGTCGTCGAGGAGGATCCGAATTACCAGGATTCTCTCCAGCAGGCGCTCCATATCCCTACCATCGCCGATCAATTTCCAGTTGGATGCAATGATCCGACGACCGGCATCGCCATGGAGCAGGGCGCGGTGGCGGGCAAGTTTTCGAATGGTAACACGGCAGTTGCAGCCGTAAGTGCGGACGGTGTTTCGAGCTACGTGATCAGCAACGCGAGTAAGCTCGTCTCGCAGCAGGACTATCCAACGGTTCCAGCCAGCAACCCCGACTCCGTCGTTTTCGGGATCGCGGCCGCGGACCTTAACGGCGACGGCATTCCCGACCTTGTAGTGGCGAGCGAAATATTCGGTGAGAGCGCCGGGACGCTCAGTGTCTTCCTCGGGAATGGCGATGGCACCTTCACCGCCGGTCAAGTTGTTACGGTGCCGCTGGCGTCGTCCGCATCACTGGGATTTACCATCGATGATGTCAACCGCGACGGCAAGCTTGATCTGGTTGCCGTCGCCGAGGTTTCCTCCGGCCCCGCTATCGAGGTTTTCCTCGGCAACGGGAACGGGACGTTTGCCGCTACGGGCATGAATGGTCCCTCGGTCGTTAACGCAAATATTATCGTCAGCGCCGACTTCAATGGCGATGGAAAGAAAGACCTCGCCACTAACACCGGCCAGATTCTGCTCGGCAACGGCAACGGAACCTATACCCTGCTCTCCCAGACCGTTGGTTCGGGCGAGTTTGTCGGGCTGGCCGCGGCGGACTTCAACAAAGACGGAAAAATAGACCTGGCCTTCACCAATCAGAACTCGGGCACGGTAGACGTTTACTATGGTCAGGGTGATGGCACCTTCACCTTTTCCGCGTCGTACCCTGCAATCGACGGTTTGCAGAATATCGACGCCAGCGACCTCGACGGCGACGGGTTTCCGGATCTGTTTGTGGGCACGGCGCACGGCGGTGTCTACACCCTGGACAGCGGCACCGGAAATTTCTTCCAATCACTGCTGAACTATGGCGACGGCACCTTCGGCAAATCCCGCGCATATCTGCCGTCGAACTACGTGCTCCAGAACTACACAAATCTCGGGGCCAATGCCGTATACGATGTCGCGGATTTCACCGGCGATAGTAAGCCAGACATCGTCACCCTCGATTTCAATTCCGGTGGGGCGTCCCTTTCCGTGCTCAAGGGCAATGGGGACGGCACTTTTCAGCAACCGGGAGTCGAAACTCCAATCGCAGGATTAACCTCGCCGATGCAAGCGGCGGCGCTGGCTGCGGCTGACCTCAACAATGACGGCAAGATGGATGTGGTTTTCGCGTGGAGCGACAACGGCGGCAACGGTCACGTTTCCGTCGCACTCGGAAATGGCAACGGGACATTTCAAGCCCAAAAGGACTACTCGGTTCCAGGCGCTGGGATGGGCGTGTTGAACGGAGCACTGGTGTTCGGAAATGACGCTGCGAATGGCCTGGCGTTAGCCGACATCAACGACGACCAACAGCCCGCCATCGTCTTCATCGCGAGTTCCGGCGCGACCCGCAGTTCAACCAGCGAACTTTACGCCATGGTGAATAACGGCAACGGAACGTTCCAGAATCCTCAGCTGATCGATACCAAGCCGTACCTGAAATATCTCGCGGTGCAGGACGTCAATGGCGACGGGAAGGCGGATATTTTGGCGGCGGCCGGCGACATGAACAATCAAGTTGCCGCGACGGCCTATTTGTACCTATCCAAGGGTGGAGGAACATTTCAACCTCCCGCGACGCTGGCTTTCGGATCGGACTACCCGGGCCCGGTCGCGATCGCGGACGTGAATGGCGACCAGAAGCCCGATCTAATTCTGGTCGGAGAAAACCAGCGCCTCACCGGCGGCAATGTGGAGGTCCTGCTGGGCCACGGCAATGGAACCTTCCAGAGCCCGGTCTCCACCGCGCATCCGATTTTCTACCCTTCCTCGATCGCGGTGGCTGACGTGACCGGAGATGGCAAGCCTGACGTCGTGCTGGGCGCCTGTTGCGGGTTTAACTATACCTTCGTGTTACCAGGAAACGGTGACGGCAGCTTCAATGCCACGAATTCCGGGTACCTGCCCCTCGGGCCGTCTTCCGCGTATCTGAAATTGATGGATGTGAATGGCGACGGGCTGCCGGAGCTTTTCCAGGCCAGCTCGGGCGGGGGAAATCCGCTCGCGATTGACGTTTTGGTGACCAATCCGCAACCGCTGGCAGCATCGCCGACTCCGACGCCGACTCCCACCGTCAGCGCGACATCTACGGCGACAGCGACCCCGAAACCAACCATCACTCCGACGCCGACGCCCTCGGGCAAGGCGACTCCCAGCGCGACGCGGACCCCAACCACCACTCCGACGCCCTCGCGCACCGCGACACCCAGGCCAACGTCAACTGCCACCGCAACCATCACGCCGACGCCGGTCGGGACTGCATCCCTCAAAGCGGCGCCGGGCGCGATTAATTTCGGCGAGGTTGACGCGACCGGCCTCAGCAAACCGCGGGAAGTCACCGTCACCAATGAGTCAAAGAGCGCATCGGCGATCATCGGCGCCATCGTACCGGCCCCACCCTTCGCGATCGTTTTCGGCTCCGATGGTTGCACTGGACAAAGCCTTACGCCAAAGAAGCACTGCAGCTTCGAGTTGAGCTTTCATCCCGTGGATGCAAATCCCTCAACCGTTACCCTTTCGATTCCGTTCAACGGCAGTCCCGCGCCGCAAATTTCGCTCGCGGGCAGAGGACTGAGCGTGAGCCTCGCAGGCGCGAGCTCCGAAAATCTCGGGACCGCCGGCGCGGGATCGAAGGGTAAGCCGAAGAATTTATCCATCAATAATCCCGCCACGGTGAGTGTAGTTATCGGGGCAGTATCGATCACCGGACCGTTTATGAAGACCGCGGATAGCTGCTCGGGTAAGGAGATCGCGCCGAAGGGTAAGTGTGAGATCTCGCTGGAGTTCGCGCCTCCCGACGGCGCTACGGGAAACCTGTCCGGCCGGCTATCGCTTCCGTACTCCTATGGGGCAAATATGGGCACCTACGGCGCCCTCCTTTCGGGAAGGATCAAATGACCCCACGACAACTGCAGCGCAGCCTCAGCCGGTTCGAAACAATGAGGCATGAAGCAGCGTAAACTCCCGCGAAGTCCCCCTTGCTCGGCTAAAGTAGTCGTCTTCCTAGAGATGGTCTCCAATCGACCATCACTTCAGTCCGTGGGGTACCCCAAGAGTAAAACACCCCGGCGAGGGCCCAATTTCTCGCCTTTGCATAAGTTATCCCCCGACGATCGCTTCCAATTCCTCGAGCGGTTGTCTCTCTGTCCTTGTCTTCCAGTTGAGAATTTTTATCTACTAACAGTAGAATTGAGCAGAATCTAGCAGATCCGGGTGCACGCTTCGCAGCAGCGATTCTGCCATTAAAGTCAGCGGTATGGCGCAGTCCAACACGGTTACGTTGCTTTTCACTGATATCGTCAATTCGACGGTGCATCTCACCAGCGCCGGAGATGAGGCAGGTGAGCACGTGTTCCGCGCTCATCACAAACTGATGAGCGATGCGATCAAGGTTTCAGGCGGAGAAGAATTGCAGTGGCTCGGGGACGGACTGCTGGCCGCGTTTGGATCGGCCGCGGATGCGGTCAGATGTGCGATCGCGATGCAGCAGGCAACCAGCAGACCACTCGCCGGCGTGCGGATGGAAATTCGCATCGGAATTCACGCCGGTGAGGTACTTCGCCGTGAGGGCGGATATTTCGGAACGGCGTTGGTGATTGCGCGACGCCTGTGCGACAGGGGCGACGCCGGACAAATCCTGTGCAGCAGCCTGATTACGGCGCTGCTTACCTCTCGGCAGACGTTCAGCTTTCGCGAACTTGGCGATTTCGACCTGAAGGGTATTTCGACCCCGGTGGCAGTTTGCGAAGTCGCATATCTGCGCCACGATCCCGCCGCGCTGCTAAAACGCATGCCCTTCGTCGGACGAACTGATCAACTCGACCGGCTCACGACCAAACTTGAGGATGCCATCAAGGGACGCGGCTCAGTGGCGATGCTGGTGGGCGAAGCGGGAATCGGCAAGACCCGCACCATCGAGGAGTTCGTGGACCAGGCGCACCACCGCGGTGCGCAAGTATTGCGCGGTAATTGCTACGCCGGCGAATGGCATGCGCCCTACTGCCCTTTCGCGGAAATCCTGATGGCTTTTGCCAGTCGCGAGGGCGCTGAACAACTCCGCGCAATGGTCGGCGCCGGCACGGCAGCTTCGCTTCTTCGGATCGCACCGGGGCTTGGGGGTCTGCTGGAAACCACCGCGGAAGCGCGCGGGCTCGATGTGGATGAGGAGCGCCACCGCATGCTGGATGCCGTTGGCCGGTTCCTGGTAGCGGCTTCCGCGCGGGCACCGCTGGTGCTGGTGCTGGATGATCTGCACTGGGCGGACACCGGGACCGCGGCGATGATCGGCCACCTCGCGCGGCTGACGGCTTCCCATCAGATTCTCCTGCTGGGCGCTTACCGCGACTCCGAGATCGATCGCAGGCATCCCCTCGAGCCGGTATTGGCCTCGCTCAGGCGACTCCCAGATTTCGCGAGTATTGGGCTGCAAGGTCTGAGCACCGGCAACATCCAGGAAATGCTCGATACCATCGGTGCGGAAGTGGCCCCCGAGCCGTTGGTACAAGCAGTCGGAAGTGAGACCAGCGGAAATCCGTTCTTCATTCGCGAGGTGCTCCTGTACTTGAGGGAGAACGGCAAGATCCTGAGCGAGGGCGGCAGCTGGCTCTCGAAGTTCAGCGTCGAGGAACTCCAGATCCCGGAAGGCATCAAAGAGCTGGTCGCGCAGAGGATGGGACGGCTTTCGAACGAAGCCAACCAAATGCTGGTAGCGGCCAGCGCGTTCAAGGGAGCCTGCGTATTCTCGGTAGCGGCGACAGTAGCGGGCCTCGACGAGGCCACCGCACTGAATGCCCTGGATGAAGCGATCAACGCGCAGGTGCTGCGTCCGACCGCGGATCCGGAGAACTTTGAATTCACTCACGCAATTATCCGGCACACTCTTTACTTGAGCCTCAACCCTCGCCGGCGCGTCCGGCTGCATCGGAAAATCGCCGAGGCGATGGAGGGTACCTGGGGTGAGCGTGCCGCCGAACACGCCGCCGATGTCGCTTATCATTTCTGGCGCGCGGATACCGCGGGCGGGACTGCCCGCGGCGTCGAGTACGCGATCGCCGCGGCCGACAATGCCGAGGCTGCTTACGCCTATGACGAGGTGGTGGCGTTTCTGCGCATCGCGCTGGAACTCTTACCGGAGTCTGATCAGCGCAGAACCCCGGTCGCGGCCCGCCTCGGCACGGCGCTCATCTGGAGCGCGGAACGTGATCAAGCAGCCAAGGTCGTCATCGAAGCTGGTGAGCGGATCGCCACGGCAGAGGGTAACGTCGCGGCGGTCGACTACCTGGAAGGGGCCACATCCGCGATGTTCAGTGCGGGGCTCCGGCGTGAGCCGTGGGAAATCGCGAAAGTGGCGCTCGCTATGATAGGCGACCGCCGCGATGTGGTCTGGGCCAGCCTGAGGGATTTGGACTTGATGCGCGAAGAGGCCGAGGACGCCACCAATCCGGGAATTCGCACCGATACGCCCGGCCAGCGCGAGTTGCGCACCCTCCTGCGCGCCATTCCTCCCGAGCAGATTGCGACGCGGGATCTTCCACCCTCGTACCAAAATCGCGACGAGGTCATGCACGACCGGTCGGCTACTCCGGTAGCCCTGCTATTTCTTGCGGCTGATTGCCGGGGCAGCCTGCCGCTTTGGCGGTCCGATGCGGCGAAGGCGGAGCAGCAAGGACGCGCCGCGCGTGCCGCGCGCCGGTGGGCGAATGTCATGACTTGTCACGTCGCGCTGGGGGAATTTACCGAAGCGCGCGCCGCTTGCGACCGGGCGCTCGCGCTTACGGCTCGTGCAGTCGGGCTCGGATCCAGGTTCATCAACATGGATTTAATGGGTGCGCGGCACGATTTGCGAATCGCGCTCGACGAGGGCTGGCAAAATGCTTTTGAGGATGGCACCAGCGAATTGTTCTTCGAACCCAAGCCTGAGCAGAACTGGGCTTTCGCGATGACCTGCAGCAACGGCGCCTATCTCGGTGCGCGCACCAACCTCCCGGACACGGCAATCCAATTGCTCGGCATGTTGCCGCGCGCACTGGAACGCGGTGCGCCGTGGGAAGCCTCGTACAGCCCGGTGTCCTGCGATGCCGCCGCGGTTCTTTGGTATACGGGCCGCACGGATTTTATCGAGGTCATCGAAAGTTCAATCCGGGAGAAGGTTCTGGCCAGCGACTTTCGATGGCCGATGCGCGATGCTCGGCTGGCACTCGGCCGGCTTTGCGCCTTGCGCAACCAGTACGAGGAGGCGGCTGTATGGTTTGAGCGCGCTCGCCAGATCCTGGACGAGGCAGGCGCCCGGCCACTGCGAGCTATCGTCGACTATGACGAAGCTGTGATGTTCATCCGGCGAGAGGATGCGAAAGCGCGCGCCCGGGAGTTACTCCACGCTGCGACGCAACAGTTTCGGACGTTATCGATGAATGGATGGATCGCGCGGGCTGAGGAAACGATGGCGCGTCTTTAATCCCGCAATCGATTATCCAACGCGTGTAACAACTTGCGGCTACGTCCAATCAGAAATCGACGCGCGCGATGACGCGCGATTCGAGGGAGTGGCCAGGGAATCCGGTCGGCGGTGTAGGTCTCAAATGTGAAGAGAACGGTAATCCGTCCGACGCCATTTGCTTTTTTATTTTTGTTTAATCTATATTTTTCTGCGCTCGATTCAAATAGGCGTAAAAAGCGTCTTGTTGTCTCAAGCGAGGGTAGAGGTTTATGGTCAGCCATGGTTGGCGATTGGTTGGAATTTTGGTCTTTTGGATTGCATTTGTGCCGCGCGCTTTCGCGACCGATCCGGTTACCGGCACCACCAACGAAAGCTTTTTGCAATTCCTGGTCACCCAGGCCGGAACCAGCAGCATCGTCTCCAACGCCGCGCCGCTAGTCGCAGAGAGCTGCAACCCCAGCAACACTTCGTTTGACCCGGTATCGTCTGAAACTGCGGTCGACCCCAATGACGTACCGACCCAAATCGTCTACTTCGAATGGACCGGCGGCACCGCCTATACGGAGCTATTGGGTACCTGCTCGGTAGAGAACAGCGGACAAACGACATTTTTCTCGTTCGCAATTCCGATCGAATTCGAGCAGGCGAGCAGTTCGAACAAGATGCCGGTCACCGCGCAGATTATTACCACTCCCAGCTCGATACCGTCCTCGTGCGGTTTCTTCCCCAGCTACGGGGTGGTCAATTCGCAAACCCCGAGCATTGCAACGGTGCAGGAAAATCTCTCGATCTTCGCGCTTCAGAATCCTAGCGAGAGCGGTCTATCCGCAAACCAGATCCCGGCGGTCGGCATCGATATCCAGGGATTCTACAACGGATTCACGGTCAACAAATGGGCATACGGTTCCGGAGGATGCTGCGGCGGGGCGCCGTTCCTGATTCGAGTCATGTGTTCCACGCTCGCGCATTTCCAGACCAACGCATGATGACGAATCGAAAAGCTACAATCCTACTAGTAGCGCTTACCGTGTTGGCGGCGATACTTCTGCGTGGGAGTGAGGGATACGCTTATCAAACCTTACAAATCGCGCTCTACAATGTAACCAGCGACCAGCTCACCGTGACCTGGCCGGCCTATAACACCAGCGATCCGAATAGTGAAATCGATCCCTTCGAACAGGCGGTGACCGGATCGCAAATGCTGTTTTTGGGGCAGGCGCTTATTCCCACCGAGTCGAGTGATGAGAACTCGTCGTTCCTGGTAAACATTCAGGATGCCACCAACGGCGTTAACCTGGAATTTTCGATCAGCGCCACTTCGTGTCAATATGACGCCTACACCTGGGCGCTCTCCAATTACCTGGCATTCTGCCACACCGGCACCTCTCAGGACTCCAGCTTGATGGACGGAACCGATCAACTTTCCTATGACGTAAATGCTGACAACATGCAGGTGTGCCTCAAAGGAAATCCCGCCACCGGAATCAACAACAGCGTCAACTATAATGTCGGCATAACCCAGACCGATCCGCCTTCGAGCAGCCAGGCAAAGTGCTACGAGCCGTCCGGTAGTTGGGTGCCCGAATGGTTCCCGACTATGAACGTGCCTGACAATGCTTTCGGCGCGAATGCCCAGTATTACATCGCGTTGGGCTCCTATGCGCCGAATGCGGGGCCGCCCATAACCAGTCAAGCCTTTTCCGGACTATCACCAACCGGCGTTAGCCCGTGCATCGGCAGTATGTGTAACATACCAAACAACGTCGAGAACTGGCCGATAACTATTTATTACTATGGAACCACGGGAAGTAGTCCCGGCTCCTTCTTTCCGGGATTTCAATACAATAGCAGCGATACACCTTCCTCGGGTGCGCCGCTGATCTTGTGGAACTCTGACCCCAGCGTGACCGCCTGGGGGCAGGGAGCGATCAACGTACCCTCCCACCTGAGCAATTATGGCAATGCGGGAAGCGAGGATTCCTACATCCCGATCGCTGACAGTTTTCCCAGCGTCGCTACCATGCCTATGCCGTGCTGGCCCACCTTCGGCACCAACAGCCAGGCGGTGTGTAATGGTGAGCCGCTCTTCACCGAAACGCAGCCGATCCAGCAACCATCGGCGAAGTCTTTGAGTGCGTTCGAGGACGGAGTTAACTTTGCGGCTTCACTGATAGTCATCTTCTCGGTCTTCTAATGGCACACCTGCAGATACTGCGATGGACCAAAGCCCTGTCACTTATCGTGACTGTGTTGTTTCTCGGCGCTATGGCCGGGTGTGGCGGAGGTTCCAATGACAATTCAAATACCTCGTTCAACGGGATGAATCAGACCTACGCGGTCTCGGGTGGCAGTCGCACGCTGCAGCTCCAGGGGAAAACGGGTAACTATACGGCGGTAACGTTATCGGGAGTCAATTCGCTGGCGGTTTCGCTGACCCAGCACACCATCACTATCGGTGGCCAATCGCTGCCTTATCTCGCCGATCACAATTTATTCCAGGGCGGCGGCTTCGTGGGCTATGCGGTGAATGCCCTGGTTGATGATCCTCGTAAGGTCCCGGGCACCTTTAACACACTGACCGGAGCCAACTTTAGCGGGCAGCTTACTGTTTCCTCGAACGATACGTTCTCGTGGTGCCAGCGCGGTAACTTCAATGGAAGCGGCGGCTGTACTGACGGTAGCCCGCCCATAACCGGAGCCATAGTTCCGCTAACCGCGTTGGGTTTCAAATTCTCCGGGCTGTCAGGAAATTATGCGGTGTACCATCAAGGGGGGGCCGCGTCGATTTTTCCAATCGACCATCGCGGACTCAATCTCAAAGCTCTAACCCAGACTACAGCTATTCCTCACGGAACATTTTTGCAGAGCCTGATAAGTGCCGGCAGCAAGCATGTCGCTAAGTTAACTTTTTCGGATAGCAACAAACTGACCATCGAGGGCATTCAAAATCTCAGTGATACCTACACCTATAGCTATTCGAATGGCGAGATTAGCTTTCCCTCAAACGCGTGCCGAAACGGAACCTGTGTAGGCATCTACAACAATAGCCTTGGGCTAGTTTACCTGGCGCAGGTCGGTAACGCGATCTTTTTCAAGCAGTAAGAGAGCTGGTACCTGACGGCACCAGCTCTCTGCATCTGGAAAGACTTAGGGACGCGCTATTTGGCGCCGTCAATGTTGACCCGGCGGCTCTCGAAGCGCCACTCGCCACCTACCTTGCGAAGCGTATCGGTATAAGTTCCCGCCGCTGACAAGGCCGCCTTGCCATCCTTGCAATGATAGTAGGTCAGGTAGCATCCGCCGGTCGCTTTATCGCCATCGATTTTGAAAATGACGTTGGTCATCTGATGGAACGGCTTGGCGCCGCCCAGCGAGTCCTTGTAGATCGCGGTGAACCTCCGCAAGCCCTCGCGCCCACTATGCTTGCCGAAGCGCGGGCTCTCGAACACGCCTTCATCGGTGAAGCAGTCGAGCCATTCATCGTAGCGGCGGTTGTCGATGGTGTGCGCGTAGTGCGCGTAGAGCTCGCGAATCTCCTCGCGATCTTCGATAGTTCCGGTGAGGGTCCCCATAGTCTACCTCGTGCGAAAAATCAGATTACATTCGCGTCCCGCAGGCGGGCGACATCGTCCCAGCTATAATCGAGCAGCTCGGTCAACAGCAATTCCGTGTGCTCGCCCAGCTCCGGTGCGTGACCGCGCGGCTGCCCCGGCGTCGCGCTGAGCCGCACCGGCATTCCCATGACCTTGGTTTTGCCCAGCCCGGGAATTTCGTGCTCGACGATGTAGTCGTTGGCCTGCACCTGCGGATCATCGGGCAAATCGTTGACCGAGTTCACCACGCAATAAATGAAGTCGCCGCCGGCCTTAAGGATCTTCATCCACTCGGCGCGAGGCTTTTCGGCGAACTTGCGATCGAAAATGGGAATGATCTCGCCGGCGTTCTTGCCGCGCGATTTCATGTCGGCATACCGCGGATCCTCCGCCATCTGCGGAAGCTCGATCGCGATGCAAAGGTCTTTCCAGTAGCGGTCGGGTTGCAGCATCGCGAGCGCGAGCCATTTATTATCGGCGCAGCGGTAGTGATTCCATAACGGATTGTAGGATTCGTCGCGGGTGTTTTTCGCGAATTCCTTGCCCATGATGGTGCGCATCGAGACGTTGAGCCCCTGCAGCGCCATCATCGAGCCGAGATGGGACGCATCCACCTGCTGGCCGACGCCGTAACGCTCCCGCGCGAGCAGCGCCGCGAGGACGCCGTATGCCAGCATGATCGCGCCCATCTGATCTGCTATGCCGCCGGTGGTATAGATGGGCTCGGCGGACTTTACGCCATGCGTATACATCACGCCCGATCGCGCCTGCCCGAGGTAATCAAACGACGGCTCGGCGCTGTCGGGTCCCTCGGGACCGTAGCCGCTCGAGTTCGCATAGATGATGCGCGGATTGGCTGCGCGCAGTGCCTCGTAACCGAGACCAAGCCGCTGCGCCACGCCCTTACGGAAATTCTGCACGAAGACGTCGCTCTTGGCGGCGAGCTTATGCACGATCTCGCGCGCCTCGGGCCGCTTCAGATCGAGCGCGATACTCTTTTTGTGACGATTATTCGCCTCGAAGTAGAAGTTGCGTCCGGAGCGTGAGGTATCGCCTCCCGCGACCGCCATGATCGCACGTCCGGGGTCGCCCTTGTCGCGCTCCTCGATTTTGATCACCTCGGCGCCCAGGTCGGCGAGCATCGTGGTCGCCACCGGGCCCTGCTGCCAAATTGTCCAATCGAGAACCCTGATTCCTGTGAGTGGGCCTTCCATAAATCCGATGTATACCACAACTTCGGCTAATACTCGCGAGCCGAAGTTGCTTTATCTGGGCCGATCGACGGCTTGAGTTTAGACGCATATCGGACAATCTATTGGGCGTGGATGCGGCGCTCAGGCAGCTTGCCAATTTTCTCTATCCGCCGCGATGCGCGGTGTGCGGCGATCGCTTCGGCCTCGAAGCCCAACGCCGCGTGTGCGATCCGTGCCTGGCGCGAGTCGAGAAAATTCCCCGGCCGATCTGCTCGCTATGCGGCGCGCCGATGCAATCCGCCGGCGCCATCGAGGATCGTTGCGCATCATGTTTGGATCGGCGGCCTAACTTCGCCAGCGCCCGCGCCGTCGCCCGCTATCGTCCGTCGGCTGAAAGCGATCGACGCTCGTTGCCGTCGCTCATCCGACGGCACAAATACGGTCTCGATCAGTCGCTGGCAAAAGCGCTCGCGGAATTCCTCGGCGAGGAACTCCCCTACTCTTCCGCCGATTGCGACGTCGTGGTTCCGGTGCCGCTGCATCCGCGCCGGCTATGGTGGCGCGGCTTCAACCAGGCCGCGCTGCTGGCGATGACGATTTCGCGCCGCCTCGAAAAGCCACTCGAAGTGGAAGCGTTGCGCCGCTCGCGCATGACCACTCCGCAGACCAGCCAGGATCATGATGCGCGACGCCGCAACGTTCGGCGCGCTTTTGCGGTGACGCGGCCGGCGCGCATCAAGGGCAGGCGCATCCTCCTCATCGACGATGTCATGACCACCGGCGCGACCGTCGACGAATGTGCGCGGGTGCTGATGGCGGCCGGCGCCGCGCGGGTCGACGTGCTGACGCTGGCGCGAGTGCTGTGACCTCCACGGAACTCACCAAGTGGAACGAGATTCATCGGGGGAAGACCTCCGCCGGTGATCCGGAGCCGTTTGTCCTCGAAATGCTGCCGCTGCTGCCGCCGGGAGGCCTCGTGCTCGATATCGCCGCGGGGCGCGGTCGCAACTCTATCCCGCTTGCGCGCGCCGGGATGCGCGTCGTTGCGGCGGATTTCTCCGAGGTCGCGATCCGCTTTCTCACCAACCTCACGCGCACCGAGCGGCTTTCGATATGGCCGATGCTCGCGGACTTCGATAGGTTTGCGCTTCGCGATCATAGCTTCGATGCCATCGTCAACGTGAATTTTCTCGACCGCGCGTTGTTTCCTGCTTTCGCGCGCGCGCTCAAACCGGGAGGGATATTGTTGGCCGAGACTTTCCTAATCGACCAGGCCGAGATCGGCCATCCGAAAAACCCGCGCTTCCTGCTGAAGCACTACGAACTGCGCGAACTTATCGCGGGACTCCATTTGCTGCGCTATCGCGAGGGGCTCGTCGCGCAAACCGATGGCTCGCAGGCGTGGCGCGCCGGCGCGGTGGCGAGGCGAAAAGGCTGATGGCGTTCACTTCGACCTATAAGGAAGCCGGCGTCGACATCGAGCTGAAAGAATCGCTGATTCCGCTCTTCCGAAAGATTGCGGTTGGGACCGGAAGCAGGGGCGGCGCCCGCGTGATCGGCGGCGTGGGCGGCTTCGGCGCGCTGGTCGCATTCGGCGCGGCGAAGAAAATGACCTCGCCGGTGTTGGTCTCGGGCACCGACGGCGTCGGCACCAAGCTCAAGGTCGCGCAGGCGGTCGGACGCCATGACACCGTCGGCATCGATTGCGTCGCGATGTGCGTCAACGACATCATCTGCCACGCCGCCAAGCCGCTGTTCTTTCTCGATTACATCGGCACCGGCAAGCTCGAGGTCGAGGTCGCGGTCAAAATCGTCGAAGGCGTCGCGCAAGGATGCGCGCTGGCCGGCATCAGCCTGGTCGGCGGCGAAACCGCACAGCTCTCGGAGGTCTACCGGGCCGGCGAGTATGATCTGGCGGGCTTCACGGTAGGCGTGGTCGATCGCGCGAATATTCCGAATCCGAAAAAAATCCGCCCCGGCGATGTCCTGATCGGGCTTGCGGCGAGCGGGCTCCATTCCAATGGCTACTCGCTGGCGCGCAAGGTGATCGCCGAGCGCGAGTTTCGCCTCGCCGATCGCATCGAGGAGCTCGGCTGCACGCTGGCCGATGAGCTGCTGCGGCCCACCACCATCTACGCCAAAATCGCGGTCGAGCTGTTCGCGAAGTACAAAATCAAGGGGCTCGCAAATATCACCGGCGGCGGTGTGTCGGAAAATCTTCCGCGCGTGATGCCCGAGAAACTCCAGGCCATCATCGAGCGCGGAAGCTGGCCGGTCCCGCCGATCTTCGGGCTCCTCCAGCGCCTCGGCGGCATCGAGCAGGCGGAGATGGATCGCACCTTCAACAATGGGCTCGGGATGGTGGCGATCGCCGCGCGCGACGATGCGGATCGCATCATGAAGCTGCTGCGCAAACGCAAATGCGCGGCCTACCTCATCGGCGAAATGAAACGCGGACCGCGTTCGGTGCTCCTGAAATAGATCCCTCGAATGGTTATGTTTGCGTTGGACCTGGATAGCCGGTCGGGTAAGAATGCTGATGGAGGCATCCTGTGGCTAAAGTCGAACTGTATACGACAACCTTCTGCCCCTATTGCGTGCGCGCCAAGTCGCTGCTCAAGAGCAAAGGGGTTGCTTTCGTCGAGATCGATGTGACCGATGACGCAGAGTTGCGTCAGAAGATGGTCGAGCTCTCGGGCGGGCGCCGCACCGTGCCGGAGATTTTCATCGACGGCAAAATCATCGGCGGATTCGACGAGTTGAAGGCGCTGAACGACCGCGGCGAGCTGGATTCGTTGCTCGCCGCCTGATCGATTTTCAAACCGGCTAAATACCAATAGAAACGGGCAGACCTGTGATGCAGGCCCGCCCGTCTTTTTTGGATGTAGATGTTGCCGCCGGAAGCCGACTAGTTGCCGCTCGGCGAGGCGACCATGCCCTCGTTCATCTTGTGCAGCATGGCGCGGTCGGTTGACGATTCATACTGAATCGCAACGGCCGAAACTTTGACCGTGCTGCCGTCATCGGAGACGTCACTCTTCTCCTTCACCAGCGCATCGAGGGTGTCGGGCCACTTCGCGTAGCCCATGTCCTTCAGCTTGGCCTTGATCTTGGACTCGTTGATGGCGTCCGGCGTGAACGGCTCGCTGTAGGTCACGTCACCCAGCACGGTATAGGGCTTGTTGGGCGGCGGATCGTCAGGCGTCACGTAGATGTGCGCGATATCGACGTGCTGCACGAAAGTTTGCTGCTTTTGTTCTTGTGCCTGGCGTTCGGCTTGCACCGCCGCGCACGATGACAGCGCCACGGCGGCAACACCAACCAGCAGCGCCCTGCTTATCCATTTTAGTGACATATTCGTCCCCATCTGACCCCGCGAGTGGATTACAATTTCTATATATCCCTTTGCAGGGAACCTTGTCTAATATCTTACGCAACCAGGAATACAGCGATCGCGCCGCCGCACGGATGCACACCCTCCGCGCGCCCGCTACAATCGCCGGGTGACGAAATTTGCGGTCTGTTTTCTGCTGGTTTTCGGCGAGCTCGCCGTGGGCGGCATGTTCGCCCTCGCGATACCACCATTCTTCAAAATCGAGCGCGGATTCTACAAATCCACCGCCTGCGTCTATCTCGCCTCGGCGCTGATGGCCACCGTCGGCCTCGGCATGCTGGCTTGGCGCGCAACCGGCAACCATGTGCCCGGGCCGGAGAGCCTCTGGATCGTATGCGCCATATGGGTCGTCTTCTGCCTCCTCTTCGCCGTCTATGTCGTCACGCTTTGGACCGACCTCGCGCTTTTGCGGGCGCGCGCGTTCAGCCTCGGATTGCTGGCCGGACTGATCGCGGTCGCGGCGTCGGTCCTGCTGCTCAAGCCCGAAGTCATTCGGTTGGATCGCATCGGTCGCATATGTCATCACCGCGGTGACCTCCGCGATGGTGCTGGGGCTGGTCAGTGGCGCGATGATGTTCGGCCATTGGTACCTGATCGATTTGGGCATGGACGTGGAATATCTGCGCAGCTTCATCCGCGTGATCGCTATCGCGCTGGTTGCCGATCTCGTCGCAATGGCGATCGCGTTGGTGGTGCTGGCGATTTTCGGCGGGCATGGCGCGACCATCGCAATCGCGGACCTGTTCGAAAACCATCTCACTCTGTTCCTGATGCGGATGGTGCTCGGACCGGTCGCTTCGATCGTGTTGGCGTGGATGTGCTGGCAGACCCTGAAAATCCCCCAGACCATGGCGGCCACCGGGCTGCTCTACATCGCGCTGATGTCGGTGGTGGTCGGTGAGATGCTCGGGCGCTTCATCCTGTTTCGGACCGCGCTTCCGCTCTAATCCGCCGGATGCTATCGATCAGGTGTGAGTGATGATTTCGACAGCGAACGCTTCCCGGGCAACTTCTACCCGGGGATGATCATGCGGCTCGACCGCAACCGCGCGCGCGGCGTGGTGCGATCACATACCGGAAAAGAGATTCCCTTCGAATTTCCCCACGTCGCGGTGCTCGGCGCCGAAATTGGCGGCAACGCCCCGGGAATCGAGCTCCTGCGCGAGGGCGACAGCATCGGCTTCGACGTCGGATGGACCTCGCACGGCCTGCGCGTCACGACCATCAAGCCGCGAAGCTATGCCCCTATCGCCTGCGCTGCAGCATCCGCCACATTCGGCATCCGAGCGGATATATCTCGCCGAGGATTTCGTAGCCACGCGACTGATAGTAAGGGACATTGGACTCGGTGCCGGTTTCCAGGTAAACGCCGCATAACGATGCGCGCGCCGCCGCCAGCCTGCGCAGCTCCTCGATAATCACGCTGCCGCAGTGATGGCGCTGATAGTCGGGATCGACGCCGAGGAAGTTCAGATAGATGTGCGGCTCATGCGGATGATTCTTGACCAGCTCGCCCTGCAACTGGATGCCGCGCTTGAGCCCGGACCATCCGATTCCCTGAAGCATGCGCGGCATTTGCAGCAGTCCGTGCAGAATCAGCGTCGCAACCGGAACGCCGCCGCTCTCGAGGATCGCGGCGGCAACCACTTTATTGTCCAACACCACGCCGAGCACGGGCTCCCCGGTGTTGCGCTGGATTCCCAGCAACGCTTCGAAAAAGAACGTCAGCAGGCGCGCCCGCTCAACCGGATCGGCGGGCTCCGGCAAGATTACCCTGACCGGTGGGTCATTGATGAACGCGCGCCCGAGCGCGCGCGCCGCCTCGGGGTATTGTTCCGGGAAGAGGATGGACGCGGTCGGCCGCTGATCTTTTGAATCCATACCAGGATTGTATCAGTGATGCGTGAGGACGCGCGAAACCGCGTCGCGCCATCCGGCCAACAGCTGATCGCGCAGCTCCGCGCGCATTTTCGAGCGGTAGACTTTTCCGCCTTGACGTAATTTGTCGAGCGCGGCGGCGGACTTCCACATTCCCACCGCCAGGCCCGCCAGCATCGCTGCGCCCATCGCGGTGGTCTCCGCGACCTTCGGCAGCACCACCGGACGATCCAGCAAATCAGCCTGGAACTGCATCAGGTATGGATTCGCCACCGCGCCGCCATCGGCGCGCAACTCGCTGATGCGGTGGCCGGTGTCGCTCTCCATCGCGATGAGCACGTCGCGAACCTGGTAGGCGATCGAATCGAGCGCGGCGCGCACGATATCATTGCGAGTCGTTCCCCGGGTGATCCCCACCAGCGCGCCCTTCGCGTCGGCATCCCAATATGGCGCGCCCAACCCGACGAAGGCCGGCACCAGATAGGGTTCGGTGCGCGTGCGACTTTTGCGCGCGAGGGCGAGGCTGTCGGCGGCAGTTTTAATCAAGCCGACCCCGTCGCGCAGCCATTGAATCGCGGCCCCCGCGATAAACACCGAGCCCTCCAAAGCGTAGGCAAACTCGCCTTCCGGTCCGAGCGCGGCCGTCGTCAGCAGCCGGTTGCGCGAGGCCACCCGCTGATTGCCGGTATGCATCAACAAGAACGCCCCGGTGCCGTAGGTTGACTTCGAGTGGCCAGCCTTGACCGCACGCTGCCCAAATAGGGCCGATTGCTGATCGCCGATGACAGCGCCGATCGGTATCGCGCGATTTCCGCGATTTCCGATGATGCCCGGCGCGGCTTCGGCGAAAGGGCCACGCGAGCCGATCGCTCCCGGCAGCATCTCAAAGGGAACGTCGAGCATCCGCAGCATCTCCTCGTCCCAGGTGTGATGCTCGAGGTTGAACAGCATCGTGCGCGAGGCGTTGGTGTAATCGGTCACGAACGCCGCCCCGCCGGAAAGTTTAAAAATCAGCCAGGTATCGATAGTCCCGAAGCATAGCTCCCCGCGCGCGGCGCGTTTGCGCAGTTCAGGCTTCGCGTCGAGCAGCCATTTGAGCTTGGTGCCGGAAAAATACGGATCAAGCAGCAGACCGGTGCGCGCGGAAACCTCAGCCTCGCGATCGGCGAGGCGCCGGCAAATGTCGGCGCTGCGGCGGCATTGCCACACGATCGCGCGATAGACGGGGCGACCCGATTTGCGTTCCCACACCACGAAGGTCTCGCGCTGATTGGTGATACCGATAGCCGCGACGTCGCTGACTTGCGCGCGCGCCGCTTTCAGAGCCTTCCTCGCGAGCGTGACCGCCGACCGATAGATCTCCTCGGGGTCGTGCTCGACCCATCCTGGCTTGGGATAGAACTGGCGAATCTCGCCATACGCACGGCCGCGAATTTTTCCGCGCGCGTCGATGACGAAAACGGTGGTGCCGGTGGTACCTTGATCGATTGCGAGTATGAGGTCGGCCATCGCGCGTTATTTTGCGATAGCCGGTAAGCGTTTGCGAGCCGCGGGCGGTTTGACGGCTACTCCGATCTGAGGACAATCAGGCCGCAGCGCGCATTGCTCGCATCGGGGCTTGCGCGCCTCGCAGACCTGGCGCCCGTGCAGAATGAGGCGCATCGAAAACGGGGTCCAATCGCTCGGCGGCAGAATTGCGCACAGGTCCTGCTCGATAACCTCGGGCTCGCCACTCCTGGTCAACCCCAGCCGCAGCGATAGCCGCCGCACGTGGGTATCGACCACCAGGCCGGGCTTCCCGTGCACATGGCCGAGCACGACGTTGGCGGTCTTGCGCCCGACCCCGCGCAAGGTGATGAGCTCCTCCATCGTATCGGGCAACCGATTGCCGAAGCGGTCGACGATGTCCTGCGCGGCAGCCATCAGCGACTTGGTTTTCTGCCGAAAAAATCCGGTGGTAACGATCATGCGCTCGACCTCGCGCAGATCGGCGGCCGCCATCGCGGTGGGATCGGGATATTTCGCGAACAAAGCTGGCGTCACCTGGTTGACGCGCTCATCGGTGCATTGCGCGGACATGATGGTGGCGGCGAGGCATTGCCAGGGAGTCTTGAAATTGAGGCTGATGCGCGCTTGCGGGTACAACTTTGCGAGCGATTTGGCGATGCGCGCGGCGCGCGCCTTCAACTCCTCGCGGGATTCCCGTTTTGCCATCGTCGATTCGTCAGGCCGCGCGACGACGCTTCAGGTCGGTGACGAATCCTGCGAGTTCCGCCTCCTCGCGCGCCGAATCCCAGCCTAGCTCCGCGGCCATGATGCGCGCGACCGCAGGCGCCGCGGCTTCGGCCTCGATCGGGTAGCGCCAGATGAGCGAGGTGCGGCGCACCAGGAAATCCGCCACGCAATGCGCCATCTCGTTGCGAATCGCGTGGATAACTTCGGCGCCGATCGCGGGGCAATCCGGCGCGAGCGGGCCGGCCAGCTCGGGACGCTCGGCCGCGATGCGTGCAATCAACCGGAGCCGGGTTCCATAGCGCGCCTCGAGGAATCTCACCTCGTCGCCGCTGAACGCGGCGCCTGAGTCATCACCATCGAGGGGGCGCGCGCCGGGCAGCGGCGTCGTGTGCGTCGGACTGGCACCCGCGCTGCGCCCAAGCTCCTTCATCAATCGAATGACCACCTTCTCCGCGATCTCGCGATGGGTCGTGAGCTTGCCGCCCGCGACCGACAGCATTCCTGATGCGCTCTCGATGATGGTCTCCTCGCGCGGCACCGCCGATGGCGATTTTTCATCGCCACTGATCACCAGCGCGCGCAGGCCCGCGAAGCTCGATGCGATATCGTTCTCGCTCAGTTTGATTTTCGGCAGGCCCTCGGTCAGCACTTTCAGCAGATACTTGATGTCGCTCTGATCCGCGGCAACCGCGCGCCGATCGCCGGAAAAATCCGTATCCGTCGTGCCGACCAGCACATAGCGATCGTGCGGCATCACGAACACGATGCGATTCTCGTCATCGCCGAGCACAATCGGCTCCTTCACTGGCAACGCATGCAGCGGAAAGACCAGATGCACGCCCTTGGTAAGCCGCACACTCGGCTTCGAGGCGGGATCATCGAGCTTGCGAATGTCGTCCACCCAGGGACCAGCGGCATTTACGAAATGGCGCGCGCGAACCTCGAAACGCTTATCGTTGATGACGTCGCGCACGTGCGCCGATACGATGCGTCCCGCATTCTTCGCGAGGCTTTCGACCACGAGATAGTTCGCGACCGCCGCGCCGTGCAGTCCCGCATCGAGGACGTTTTCGAAGGTGACGCGTGCATCATCCGCCCAGGCATCGTAATAAAGGGCCGCACCGCTCAGCTTGTCAGCCGCCAGCGCGGGCTCGCGTTCCAGCGTCGCCGCACTGCTCAACACTCGATGACGTTCCGACCACGCCGTGCGCGCGAAAATGTCGTAGAGCCACAGCCCGAGGTCCATCGTGAGACGGCCGAATCCCCTGCCCCGGTAAATCGGAAACAAAAACCGAATCGGCTTGACCAGATGTGGCGCGGTGAGGTGGCGCAGGAGTTCGCGCTCGCGCAGTGCATGATAAACGAGGCTAAATTGCCATTGTGGCAGGTATCGGAAGCCGCCGTGAATCAGCTTCGAGGAACGCGAGGAAGTCGCGCCCGCGAAGTCACCTGCATCGACCAGCGCAACACTCAGTCCGCGCAGGGACGCATCGCGCGCGATTGCGGCGCCATTGATCCCGCCCCCGATGACGCAGAGATCGAATTGCTCGCGCGCCATCCGCGCGAGGCTATCGTCACGCGAGAGACCGGCTGGTTGCGGCGAGGTCAGTCCGATTCCTCTTGGTAGGAGTATCGCTCTTCTTTCCAGGGATCGGCGTGGTTGTGATAGCCGCGCACTTCCCAGAATCCGCGCCGATCCTGATCGGTAAACTCGATGGCGCGCACCCATTTGGCGCTCTTCCAGGCGTAGAGTTTTGGAACCACCAGGCGCAGCGGCCATCCATGATCGGGCGCGAGGTCGCGGCCATCGTGGCGATGCGCGAGGATGACGTCATCGTCGAGAAATTCGTGCAGCGGCAGATTCGTCGTGTAGCCGCCGTCGCAATGAATCACAACGTGGCTCACGTCCGGCGCGAGCTTGAGCATCGCCATCAGGTCTTTGACAGCGAGTCCTTCCCATACGTTATCGAGGCGCGACCACGTCGTGACGCAATGAAAATCCGCGACCATCCGGGTCTGCGGCAGCGCGCGAAATTGCGGATAGTCGAAGAGCAGCGGCTTTTCGATGAGGCCGACGACGCGAAAATCCCACTTATCAGGGTTGAAACGCGGGGTCGCGCCGAAGCTGAGCACCGGAAAATTGGTGGTCAGAGTTTGCCCCGGTGGTACGCGCCTGCTCATCTCGCCGGGCGCAATGATCTTCTTCATACAGGCGCTAATTATTACTGGACGCCGCGATCGGGTTAAAGGCGGTCATCTTCACTTCATCGCGTGGATGATTGCGCGCGTCATGTCGCCGGTGTTGGCCTTGCCACCGAGATCGCGCGTCACATCCTTGCCGGATTTCAGCACCGTCGCTACGGCTTTGCGCACCCGCTCCGCCTCGCGCGGATGCCCCATGTAGTCCAGCATCATCGCGGAAGACAAAATCGCCGCAGTCGGATTGGCGAGGTTCTTTCCCGCGATGTCCGGCGCGGTGCCATGGACGGCCTCGAAAATCGCGCCGCGCTCGCCATAGTTCGCGCCCGGCACCACGCCCAGTCCTCCAACCAGACCCGCGCACAGGTCGGACACGATATCGCCATAGAGGTTTTCCAGCAGCAGCATGTCGAATGAGGTCGGCTCGGTGACCAGACGCATGCAGGCCGCGTCGACGATCTGTTCGGTGTATTTGACATCGGAATATTCGCGCGCCACCGCGCGTGCGCACTTCAGAAACAGGCCATCGGACAGCTTCATGATGTTGGCCTTGTGAATCGCGGTGACCAGTTTGCGCCCGTTCTTGCGCGCATATTCAAACGCGAAGCGCGCGATACGCCGCGACGCGCGCGCCGTGATCACCTTGACGCTCTCAACCACGCCGGGCGCCACCTGATGCTCGATGCCCGAGTACAAATCCTCGGTGTTCTCGCGCACGATGACGAGGTCGACATTCTTGAAGCGCGTGGTGACGCCAGGAAAGCTCTGCGTGGGTCGGATGTTCGCATACAGATTCAGCTCGCGGCGCAGGTAAACATTGATCGAGCGATAGCCCTCGCCGACTTGGGTTTCGAGCGGACCCTTGAGCGCGATACCGGTTTGGCGCAGCGATTCGAGGAGCTGATCCGGCGCCGGTGAGCCATAGCGCTTGACGCCCGCGGCACCCGCGAACTGATGCTGCCAGTCGATTTTCACCCCGGTCGCATCGACCACGGCAACCGCCGCACCGATCACCTCGGGACCCACGCCGTCGCCGGGTATTAGCGTGACGGGTCGCGGGGCATGGCCGGAGGTCTTCGTACCGTCGGGCGGAACTTTATACTTTTTGAGTCGGGGCATGGGTTAGGAGTTTACCAGCCCGATAAAGATGTCGCTCGCGTTGGTTCCCGTGCTCCCCGGAAAGAAAAGATCTTTTCTACTTTCCTCGACTACGCTGCGCTCCGCCTCGGAAGCGCCTGCGGCGCGGCGCTTCGCGCCCCCTTCGGGTCTCCCTCGGTCAATCGCTCGCACGTGACCATTTTAGTCCGATGAAGATGTCGGCCACATTAGTGCCGGTCCTGCCGGGAAGAAAAAGATCATCGATACTTTTGAAAAACTGGTACGCATCGTTGCGTGAAAGAGCGGCTTCTGCGTCGATGCCGGAGGCTTGCGCGCGCGCGACGCTGTCGGGAAACGCGAATGCGCCGGCCGCATCGGTGGGCCCATCGATGCCATCGGTGCCTGCGAAGAGCGCCGCGATTCGTCGATCGGCGCCCACCCGCGCGAGTTCGATCGCCATCGCGAGCGCGGCCTGCTGTGCGCGGCCGCCTTGGCCGGAGCCGCGCACTGTCACGGCCGGCTCGCCTCCCGCGATGACACAGACGCGGTCGCCCGTCAGCGCCGTCAAATGATTTGCGAGGGCGCGGCCGAGATCGTTGGCCTCGCCACGCAGTTCCTGCGATCGATCGACGCTGTAGCCGAGCTCGCGCGCAGCAGCTTCGGCCGCATCGAGCGCGGTCCGATTGCTGCCGATGATGGTATTCGTCACTCGCGCAAACACTGGATCGTCGCGCGTTGGAGTCTCGGGCACCTGGCCCGCGTTGCCGCGCTCCAGGTAGTCGCGAATGGTTTCCGGCGCGCGGCCCCATAGCCGGCGGCGCTTCAACACCGAAATCGCGTCGGCAAATGTCGTCGGATCCGGCGCAGTAAGGCCGGACCCGATGGTCGCCAAATCGTCGCCGGGGACATCGGAAAGAATCAGGCTAAAGACGCGTGCGCCATTCGCCGCGCGCAGCAGTTGTCCGCCCTTGATCATCGACAGATGTTTTCGGACCGTGTTCAGCTCGCGAATCGAGGCGCCACTACGCAGCAGCGATTGCGTCAGCGTGATTTTGTCGGCGAGCGGGACTCCATCGGGCGGGAGCGCGAACATCGCGGATGCGCCACCGCTGAGCGCCACGATGATGAGGTCTTCGGGATGCGCCGCCGAGAGCATCGCGAGCGCGGTCCTCGCGGCATTGGCGGATTTCTCCGTCGGCAACGGATGCGACGACTCGCACAAGGTGACGCGCGGGTCGGATGCGGGCGAGGAGCTGGCGTACGGAAGAGCGACGACGGTCGCGGCAGCGAGCCGATCGCCGAGCCGCCCAACCAGGACCGAAGCCATCGCGACCGAGGCTTTCCCGACTGCGAGGACATAAACGCGCCCGGCATCGGGAATGCCGGCATCGAGGGCGCGCGCGGTCAGCCTCGCGGGATCGACCGCCTCGACGGCCGCGCGGTAGATGCGCTCGAGGTCGCCTCGAATTGGTGCGGGATCGAGCAGACCTAACCCCTAACCCCTTCCCCTGAAGTGGAAGGGGAATAGGAGAAGATCGGATGGTTACAATGTGCTATCATTCGAATCTGGCGCCTGCGTGGGCGCCATTCGTCGTTTATGGATGATACGCGCAAAAACGAAAGTGCAAAAACAAACCCATTAAATGCAGGAAAATCAAGGAGTTTTTCATTTCGATATCGTAAAAAGCCACCGACCTCGGTCATGGCCATCGTTTGAAGTGGCACCGGCTTTAGCCTGTGTCCTAAGCGATGCTCTCGAGCCGCAATTCCGCAAAAACAAACCCACTTAGTGGCCGAGAACAAAGAGGTTTTTGGACTTTCGATATCGCGAAGACCAGGCTGAAGCCTGTGCTACAAGATTCGGAAGGCGCCTCTATCGACGCACTGTCGATAGCAACGTGACTAGCTTTTCGCCTTGATGATGCGAGGCTTGCCATCCTCGGGGGCCACCAGCACTATCGTCGCCATCCCCACGAAGATCCCGGTACCGAGGACGCCAGGGATGCCGAGCAGCTCCCGCTCCAGCTTCGCCGGATTGCGGATCTCGCGCACCACGCAATCGAGGATCGGGTTGCCATTGTCGCTGATGAACTCGCTGCCGTCGGCGTTCTGGCGCGGCGCCGCCTTCATCCCGAGCTTCGCCAGCGCGCGCGTCACGAATGGCACTCCGAATGGAATCACCTCCACTGGCAGTCGCTTGCGCGCCCCCAGATACTGAAAGAGCTTCTCCGGCCCGACCAGCACGAAGAACTTCTTCGATGATGCCGCGACGATCTTCTCGCGCACCAACGCGCCACCGAAGCCCTTGAGCAGGTTGAAGCGCGAATCAACTTCATCGGCGCCATCGAAGTCGGCATCGAGTTGTTTCACATCGGCGAGCGTAACGATCTCGATGCCGTACTGGCGCGCTAACTCCGCGCTACCGCTCGAGGTCGGCACGCCGCGCACCTTGATGCCGCTTTCGCCGAGCGCGCGGATGAACGCGATCGCAGCGTGGCCGGTGCCGAGCCCGATGGTCTGGCCCGGCTTGACGTAGCGGACGGCGTAGCGCCCGAGTGCTTCGAGCGCGGCGTCGGAAGCGGGAGGGCTCATCAGACCTTACCCCTAGCCCCTTCCCCTGAAGTGGAAGGGGGACAGGCAGAAGAAAAGTGGAAGTACGAATTTTTCACGTCGCCTTGCGGATCAGGTTCATGAACTCCTGGCGGGTCTCATGATTCTTGCGGAACACCCCCAGCATCGTCGAAGTCATGACCACCGAGTTCTGCTTCTCGACCCCGCGCATCCGCATGCACATGTGCTCGGCCTCCAGCACCACCGCGACGCCGAGCGGCTCGATCTCTTCCATGACGGTCTGCGCGATTTGCCGGGTGAGGCGCTCCTGCACCTGGAGCCGGCGCGCGAAGATTTCTACCATCCTCGCGAGCTTCGAGAGCCCGACGATGCGCTTGCTCGGCAGATACGCGACATGCGCCTTGCCGAAAAACGGCAGCATGTGATGCTCGCAGAGCGAATAGAAATCGAGGTCCTTGCACAGGATCATTTCCTGATACTCGGCCTCGCTGAACAGCGCGCCGTTGATCTCTTCCTTGGGATCCTTGGTGTAGCCGCGAGTCAGGAACTGCAAAGCGCTGGCCACTCGATGTGGCGTGCGCTCGAGTCCTTCGCGCTCCGGGTCCTCGCCCATGTAGCGAAGCAGGGTGCGGACCGCCTCTTCAGCTTCCGAGCGGCTGGGAACTTCGACCAGCGCTGCGCCGGTTCTTATCGCCGGTGCGAGTTGTCGTTTTGCTTGCGCCATTGGGTAAACTCCAGTGCCAGTTCGATTGCGAGCGACGGCCCGCCGCCACTCATTATGTTGAAACCCGCGACCTCGGTCGCGAGCGACTGCATCAGCGCGAGATTCTCCTTGATCGAACGCCGCCGCACCTGCTCTTCGCTCATCCCGGCGAATTTGTCCAGATGTCCCGCGACGTTGCCGAGGTCAGCGATATTCTTTTTCATATAGGCGCCCATCGACTCGCGCTTGACCGGCAGGATTCCGAAGATGGTCTTCAGCCCGAATTCATTGGCGCGTTCGAGGAAGCGGCGCGCCGTGTCGGCCTCGAAAATCGGCTGCGTAATGACGAATTTCGCACCCGCCTCGGCCTTGCGCTTCAGCATATCGAATTCATGGACGATATTTTTGCGATTGGGATTCGCGACCGCGCCCACGAAAATGTCCGGAAGCTTCTTGAGCAATGCTTTCCCCTCGCCAGTGTCGCCGCGATTGAGCTCGGCTACCATCCGCAGCAGCGCGAACGCATCGAGGTCGTGAACGGCGCGTGCGCCCGAGGGATCATCCGGTGGAATCTTGTCGCCGGTCAGCGCAACGACCGCATCGATGCCGAGTGCCGCCGCGCCGATCAAATCCGACTTGAGCGCGAAGCGGTTGCGATCGCGACACGAAAGATTGATCACCACCGGCAGTCCTAACCGCAGCTTGATGAGGGTGCCGAAGGCGATGCTCGACATCTTGACCTTGCCGAGCGCGTTATCGGTGAGATTGATCGCATCGACGTGGCCGACCAGCGCCGCGAGCCGCCGCAGCAAGGGCTCGGGATTTATTCCTCGCGGCGGCCCGACTTCGAGCCACAATGAGGGCGCATGCCGCGCGAGCTTATCGGCCAGCGCGGCCATGATTATTTCCTTTGGTCGCAGACACTTAGCCGATCACTATGGCGGAAGAACGGAGGCTCGTAAACGCGGGTCCAAATGAGATTCCTACTTGGCCTCGCGAAGCAGTGGTTTGGTACTGGCAAGCCGCGCCAGGATCACTTTCTGAGTTTGATTGAGGCGCTGGAATTTGGGTTCTTTGGTTGCTCCATCGACACCAACGCGGCGCAAAAGGAAGTGGGCCTCAGTTCCCCATTCTGGATCGTGTTCGTGCTCAAAGACGAAGCCACGATTTCGCAAATCATCGGCGCTTAATTCAAGAATTCCTACGCCCGAGAATCTGCCGTTATATACGCTGTCGACCAAGGTTTCGGAAACGAGCGTCTGACGTAGAACGGAGACCTCACCGCTGAACGCGGCCTCCATCACTAGCCTCGAACGGTTAGTATCGTTTGGGTCGGCGCGATACCAATGAGAGGGAATCAATCGCCAGAGGATCTCACCGGTTCCGACCCGTGCATCGTCGAGGGCGTAACTGCTCGCCGCGATGGTCATCGCGATAGTAGGGACAAATTCGACCGCACTTAAGCAGCGAGCATCCAGGCAACCAAGTCGGCAGCGTGGGCAAGGTTCAGCGGACCTTCCTCGATTTCTCCGTCGGAGGAGACTCGCGCAAATTCAGCACCATCAGATGAGATAAAAAAGGAAAGCTCGCGGGAATCCTTTTGCCATTTTATCTGAACGCTGCCGTCCGAACCGGCGGCGACCAGCGGCAAGAGTAAATCATCGTACTTGAGAGAGTCGGCGATTTGTCGCGCGAAGTTCAAAACCTCGGAGTTGGGACGACGAGGTGAGAAGCTGTCACTGCCTTCGCGTAGCAGTTCGAGTTTGTCGAGTTCGCTCAGGAAATACTCGCGCCAGCCGGCGTTTCCCCGGTCGCTCAACAGGACGGAGGTTGTGCCCATGTGTTCAGGTTAGCGCTCGGGAACGAGGAGTCAACCTCATCGCTCGGTCCGCAGCAGCCCAGGCGGCGGTTGCCGAGGGACTATCGGTTAAATTTGTCGCATTGATGTGGAACCGCAACCGGTTACGACCTCGAAAGAACAGGCTGCTGCTATTTCAGCGTCGGATCAATGAGGGTCAGGCGGGTTTGCGGGTCGAAGGCCTTCTTCATCGCGATCGGATCGACGGTGACCATCACTTCCAGAGTCGGCCACACTATCGCCTCGAGGAGATGACCGCCGCGCGCGCTCCCATCCGAAGTTCCCACCACCATGTGCGCGTGGACGACCGGTTTGTCCTTATACATCGCGATGTCGCCGATCATCGAAAGCACTTCGACCTGGCTGTCGATGGGAATCTTCTTGAACATCTCCCGCTGGGTATCGAACCATCCGAGGGTGCCGCGTTTCAGTCCGCCGATGGCGGTGAAGTGCGCGCTGGCGACGTGGTACTGCTCGGCGAATGCCTGCATCCCTGCGAATGCTTCATCGCCCTCGGCAAAGATGACGGCATACTCCTTTAGCTGCTCGCCGTTGCTCAGCAACTGAACCTTCATGCCGGGAGCTTTGCCGGTCGGGACGGCTTGCGACGGCGCGATGTAGTCGCTCGCGGTCTCCTGCGCCATCGAGGGGGTCACTATCGCGATCAGGAAGAGCGTCAGAATGAGCGGGAAGCTGGAAGGGTTTGCTCTGGACATCGTTTCACCCGAAAAAGAGAAGAGCTTCGGCTCGGATATGTCTCGATTCTAACTGGAGGCAACCTTGCTTCGCGACCGCCGCGGCTTTTTCGCAGCCAGCAACGCCTTCCGGACGTTTTCGGGATCATGAGCGATCACATCCAGATAGGCGCGGGCGGCCTGATCGGGTTCTGTCCGGCCCTGCTCCCAATCGCGCAGGGTGCCCAGAGGTATCTGGAATCGCGATACGAACTCCTCCTGACTGAGGCCCAGGTTCCAGCGCAGGGTCTTCACGCGGGGGACGCGGTGGAGACGCGCACGCTGCGCAGGAGTCAGCGGCGGGTTATCCGGATCCGCAGCCGCCGCAGCCTCGATTTGTTCGTCTGACCAAACCTCGAATGGCTCGACGGGGAATGGCTCTTCCTTGCCATCAGCAAAGACACGCACGACCGTTCCATCATCGCGGACTCTGGCCCTGATAATCTTTTTTTTCATGCTGGTTTGCTTTCCGCACCGAGATGATCCGAACCTTCCCCGTTTCTCGTTCCGTATAAACGACCATCAACAGTTGCCCTTCGCTCATCCCGATACGAATGTAGCGATCCTCGCCATAGTCAACGCGATCGTCAATTTCTTCGAGCGATAAAGGATCGAGAAAAACCAGCGTTGCCTTACGAAATGCAACACCGTGGATGGCCAAATTCTCGGCTGCCTTATCCTCATCCCATTCAAACTCGGGAGACATAGGTTAAGATACGGGATTTCCGTACTCTGGTCGAACCGGGACTCGGCCCCGGAGGCCACAGAGCGGCGTGGGTCAGTGCTTTGAGGGATTTGCGATCGCGTTACGCCTGGCGGCGTTCGTTGGCTTTGACTTTCTGATACTTGCGGTAGTCGTAGCCGGTCGCCATCGCCATCAACAGTGGTTCCATGCCGCCGTCGCGCTCGCGGCGCAAAACCCGCAAGCGATCGAAGAACTCGCGGAAGTCCTTGTCGATGCGGCGGATACCGTCGTTGGGCGAGAGGAAGAAATCATGCAGGCGCGTCACCGTGAAGCGCAGCGAGGAGTAGCGCAACTCGTTGGGGAAGGCATCCCATTCGGCGAGCGAGAGCGTGCGGACCGATTCGTAGCCATGGAGCAAATCGCGGAAGCGGTCGAGCGAGTATTCCGCATCGACGAAGCACATTGCATTGACCGCGGTGGCGATATCGAAAATAAACTTGCCGCGGCACGCCGCCTCGAAGTCGAGCACCGCGACCAGCTTCTCGCCACGGAACAGCACGTTGTCGCAGAAGAGGTCGCCATGGATGACGCCCTTGGGCAGTTTGCCTTCGAGGTAGCGCGTCAGGTAGTCGACCTCATCGTCGAGGGTGCGCAAGATCTTGCGGAAATAGTTCGGCAGCTTGGCGCGCACCGACAGATAGAGGTCGGCGATGCGCTCGAAGCTGAAGCGGTTGTCGATGCCTTTCTTGTAGGCCTTGCCCAGCACGTGCAGCTCGCCCAGCGTACGGCCGATGGTCTCCAGGTGGCTCGACTTGAGGCGTTCGGGATGCAGCACCCGCCCCTCATGAAAGCGGAACATCGAGACGCATTTATTATTGAAGTTGCGATAGAAGCGGCCCATCCGATCTTGCATCGGATGGGGGCACGGGAACGAATGCTTGCGCAGGAAGCTCAGCAGGTCGAGCTCGCGCTTCAGTTCGTTCTCGCCCTTGACCTCATCGATGCGAAGCAGGAAGCGGCCCTTGGCGGTCTCGAGGAGGTAGTTGCTATTGACCGAGCCCTCGGGAATACCGGCGAAGCTCCCGACACGGCCCAAGCCGTAATCATCGGCGAGTTCCTTGAGGAACGGTTTCGTGAGCTCGGTATAAACGGCCATTTAATCGGGGATGAACTTTCGGACTATCTGGCGGCAGTCTAGAGCGCATTGACAATCCCGTCAACTAGGGGGTTCAAAAAAGGTCCGATTCATTGCTACGGCGATTGTAAGAAACTCTATGATGAATTAAGAGAATCCGCATGCCAGCAAAGAAAACCGCATCACCGGCCAAAACCAAACCGCTTGCCGCGAAGACCGAAGCCGAGCCGTCATTGGATGGCTCCAAGGCCCCCGCTTTCGAGCTTCCTGATGAATCGGGGAAGAAGGTCGCACTGAAGGACCTGATCGGGAAGAAAAACCTCGTCCTTTACTTTTACCCCAAGGACATGACCCCCGGATGCACCACCGAGGCGTGCAGCTTTCGCGATAATATCGAGGGAATTCGCAGGCTTGGCGCGCACCTGGTGGGCATTAGCGGCGACAGCTCGGCGTCACATCAGAAGTTCATCGACAAGCATGCGCTCAACTTCCCGCTCCTCGCCGATGTCGGCAACGAGGTGGGCAAGCGCTACGGCGTTTATAAGATGAAATCGATGTACGGGCGCGAATATATGGGCTACGAGCGAACTACTATGGTAATCGACAAAAGCGGCATCATTCGGAAGGTGTTCCCGAAGGTAAAAGTAAATGGGCACACCGCCGAGGTCGTCGCGGCATTAAAGGAGCTCGGCTAGTCCCAGAACACGAGGCGGTGACCATCGTTATCGGTGAAATTCCCCAGCGAAATCACGATGATGTCGATGATGTAACCGACCCCGAACAGGCCGCCAGTGGTTAGCCAAATCACGCCGGTCACGATCTTGCCGACATAAAAGCGGTGGACCCCGAAGTAGCCGAGGAAAATGCATAGCAGGAGCGCGACGAGACGCGACCTCGGCGAGGCATCGGGTTCGTCGTAGAGGCGCTCATCGGGCGGAATCGGCAGGCCGCATTGGGAGCAATAGTCGCCGACCGAAAGCAGCTCATGGCCGCATTTCGGGCAAAATCGCGGCCTTACCCTGCCCGCCCATCCGGAATGGTCAGCAGCATCCACTCGAAGGTCATTATCAGAGATTGCGAGATTGGTCATGACGGGAATCTCCCGATGCGCATTGGAGCAAATGAGGTGCCGCGCAAATCCCCAACAGATGCACGGCCCAGGTTGCAGCCCGGCGCAGCGTCCGCGCGGCATGCAATCCACATCCGGCACGCGAACCTCAAAGTTCGAAATCGGCCTCTTCCATGATACGCGCGGTGCGGTACAGGAAACTGTTGCCCAGCACCCCATCAACCACGCGATGATCATACGACAGCGCCAGGTACATCATGGTGCGGATCGCGAGCGCATCGACGCCGTCGACCTCGATTACCACGGGACGCTTCTTGACCTCACCCATGCGCAGGATTCCAACCTGCGGCTGGTTGATGATCGCGAATCCGAACAGGTTGCCCTCGCGACCGGGATTCGAGAGCGTAAAGCTTCCGCCGCTGAGATCATCGACGGTGATCTTTTTCTCCTGCACCTTGCGCCGCAGCCGCTCCATTTCGCGCGCCAGTCCGACCACCGACATTCCTTCCGCAGCTTTTACGACGGGCACGAGCAAGCCCTCGTCGCTATCCATCGCAATGCCGAGATTGATCTGGCGGCGAATCACCAGCGCCTCGCCGACCACCGAGGCGTTCATGCGTGGGAACTCCTTGAGCGCGCGCACCGTAGCGGCGGCCGCAAGAGGCAGCATCGTGAGCGCGAACCCCTCACGTTCCTGGAACGCCTTCTTATGCGCCTCCCGTAGGCGCACCAATTTCGTCAAATCCACCTCGGCCAGGGTCCCTACGTGAGGTGAATGGGTCTTCGAGTAAATCATGTGCTCGGCGATGAGCTTCCGCCGGCGGGTGAATGCCTCAACCGCATCGCCCTCGCGCGGCTGATAGACCGGCGGATGGTATCCGCCGGTTGATGCAACACTGGGCGGGAGCGCTGGCGCAGGCCGTGACGCTCCTGGCGCGGGAAGCGGCGCCGATATCGCCGCAGCCCCATTAGCATGCTGCGGAGCGGGTGTTTGAAGCGTCGCTGAGGTGCCGCCCTGGCGCAACGACTCGAGGTACTTCTGCACGTCGCGCTTGCTGACGCGTCCGCCGATTCCCGTGCCGGGAATGCGGCTGACGTCGAGGCCGTGCTCGGCCAGCATCCTGGCGACCACCGGCGATACTCGCCGATGGTCGCCCTCGTGCGGGAGGTTCTCCGGCGGCGACATCGCCGCCGGGGAACCTCCCGCCTCCAACGCCGGAGCCGGCACCGGCGCCTTCGGCGCTGGTGCCGGCTCCGGCTCGGCAGCCGCGGGCGCACCCGCAGCCGCCTGCGGCGGCGTCGGTCGCCCCCACGCAGCGGCAGGCGGCGGTGCGGCAGGCTTCGCCTGCTGCGCCGCCGCCCCGCCCTTATCGATAAGGGCGATCACAGCACCGACCGGCAGCGTCTGGCCCTCCTCGGCCACCAGCTTCGCGATTCTGCCGGCGCTGGGCGACGGTATTTCGGTGTCGACTTTGTCGGTGGAAATTTCGACCAGCGGCTGATCCTCGGCGACCGTATCGCCTTCCTTGACCAGCCATTTGGCGATGGTGCCTTCGACCACACTCTCGCCCATCTGAGGCATCTGAACTTCTATCGGCATTGGATTACTTCAAAGTTGTGCGGACTCATTTTTCATGGTCCGATCCATAGGTTGCCGTTTAATCCCTTCAGTTGCAGTTCGCGATAGGCGGCCACACCGCTGCCCCGCTGGAAGGCGCTCACCGCGATCAGCCAGACTCCGACGATGCGCCTGGGAACCTCACCACCAATCGCTTTGAGGTAGTCCTGCAACATGGGTTGCTCTTCCAAAGTCCACTGGCCGAGACCCTTTCCGCCCGAGCGCAGAACCACGTGCGTCTCATATTTGTCCCACCACGAGAGTGGGCAACGGAAGGCGGTTCCGGCCGGCAGGCTGCTGCTCCGTAGGTAGGTCAGGTCCTGGCCGTTTTCGAACTCGACGGCCACCGACAGATAGTCATGAGTAGCACCGCTATTTTCAGCCACCGGCGACGGCAACTGGTCGATGCGCCATGACCATGTCATCCGCGTATCGTCGTTCAGCGGAGCATCAAGGGGGTACTTCAGGATGGCCACGTCATTGTCGCATCGGCAGACGATCGCCGGCCGGCCGTCGCCTTGAACTTCTTCGCGAAACATATCGCTAAGGCCGATGCGCCACAGCGGCTGCCATCCGGTGGGAAGCGGTTGGTGCGCGGCGCGGCGCGCTCGTTCTGCTTCGGCGATGCCGCTGCGATCGTTTCTCTCGAAAGCCTGGAGACCCGCCTCAACGTTTCCCGACCACACGAGGACTCCGACCAGAAATCCCCCCGATGCTCCCCGATGTGGATAGTCCGGCAGGAAATTGCCCGCGGCGTCGGCCCATTCGCCGGGAGGTTTGGTGATCAAACGCAGCACCCCGGACCTGTCTGCGATAAAGCTTCCAGTGTTCGATGGACATCGCGCGATGGGCCCGTCGCCGATGCGATACCAGAGCCCGACGTTGGGACCGAAGGCCAGGTTTGCCTCGCGCGACAACCATACTCGACCCTCGGCCAGGAGCGTCACGCTCTGACCGGTAGTCACCTCGACCGCGCAATCCACCCATCCACCTTCGCAAGGAAGGAATACGATGGCGCTTCGCGCGAGGTCGTCTTTAGAAGCTGCCGCCGCATTGCGCCATGCGTTCGCGGACTCACTGTGCTCTGCCGGTATAGCTTCGATGGTGAAGTTCTCCTTGGCAATGTCTCGGGCGATATCTCGGGCTAGTACGCCGCGAGGAAGCGGATCGCGTCAGCGATCTTGTTGGTGTTGGGAAGAATCGCCTGCTCCAGCGGCGGCGCAAATGCAGTATGGGTATCGAGTGCGGCAACCCGGCGAATCGGCGCGTCGAGGTACTCGAACGCGTTCTCCGCGATAATCGCCGCGACCTCGCCGCCGATGCCGCCGGTCAGCCGGTCTTCATGTACGATCAGCACCTTGCCGGTCTTCTTCGCGGTTTCGAGGATCGCCTCTCGATCGAGCGGCAACAGCGTGCGCAAATCGAGGACCTCGATTGAAATCCCGCTTTCCTTTTCGACGATTCGGGCGGCGTCGATCGACTGACCGAGAGTGCCACCATAGGTAATGAGCGACAGGTCCGTGCCCTGCTGGCGAATTTCCGCGACCCCGAGCGGCACCGTGAAATCGCCCTCGGGTATATCCTGCTTGAGGCTGCGATATAGCCGCTTGTGCTCGAAGTACACGACCGGGTTGCCGTCGCGAATCGCCGATTTCAGCAACCCTTTGGCATCGTAGACGGTCGCAGGCGTGACAACCTTCAAGCCGGGCACACGGGTGAACCAGGCCTCTGGATTTTGCGAATGAAACAGCGCGCCATGTACACCGGCGCCGGAGGGCGCCCGAATCACCAGCGGACACGACGCGCGCCCGCCGTGCCGATAGCGCAGCGTGGCTGCCATGTTCACGATCTGATCGAAGCCGCATGAGATAAAATCAGCGAACTGCATCTCGACCACCGGATGCATCCCCAGCACTGCGGCACCGATTCCCGCACCGACGATCAGCTCTTCGGAAATCGGCGTGTCGATGACGCGTTCCTCGCCAAACTTCGCGAGCAGGCCTTCTGTTACCTTGAATGCGCCGCCGAGCTCGCCGACGTCCTCGCCCATCACGAAGACATTTTCGTCGCGGCCCATCTCCTCATGGAGCGCCTGATTGATTGCCTGGAGGTAGGTGATTTCCATTGCCGGCAGTCGCTATTTGCGCCCGTTGGTAGAGACCGTTGCTCCCGACAGCGGCGGCGCGTAGAGGTCCTCGAGCGCTTCCTTGGCATCGGGCATCGGATCCTGTTCGGCGAACTCGACCGCCGATTGCACTACCTGTTTGGCGCGCTCGTCGACTTCCTCGCGGATGCGCTTCAAATCGTGACCTTTCTTCTCGAGGAAAAATTCGTACTGGGGAATCGGGTCGCGCGCTTCCCATTCGATGAGCTCGTTCTTGTCCCGATAAAGCGCCGGATCGTGTTCGCTATGGCCGCGATATCGATAGGTCTTGCATTCGATCAGCTCAGGGCCGCTGCCCTTGCGCATCCGGTCGACGAGACGATCGGCCAACGCGACCACCGCGAGCAAGTCGTTGCCCGACACGACGTGGCCCGGAAAGCCGTAGGCCCGCGCGCGATCGGCGACGTTCTCGATCGCCATCTGCTTTTCCAGCGGCGTCGAATACGCGAAGCGATTGTTCTCGCACACGAAGAGGACCGGCAGCCGATGCACGCCGGCGAAGTTCATCGCCTCGTGCACGTCACCGCGCGAGGCCGCGCCCTCGCCGAAAAACGCGACCGCGATATTCTTGTCCTTCTTCATCTTGAACTTGAGCGCCGCGCCAACCGCGACCGGCAGCGAGGACCCCAGCATCGAGGTCGAGCCGAAGATACCGTTTTCGAGATCGCCGCCATGAAGCCCCGAGTCTTTGCCGCGCGAGAGGCCGTTTTCCTTGGCCATCAGTTGCGCCATCAGGCGACCTGGATCGGCCCCGCGCATCAGGAAGACGCCGAGATCGCGATGCAGCGGCGCGACGAAATCGCCCGGCTGCAGTGGCGCGCAGATTCCCACGCAAATGGCCTCCTGGCCGGCGCCGGAGTAGACCCCGCCGAAGATTTTGTTCTGCCGCGAGAGCCGCGCGACGCGATCTTCGAACGCGCGGATAAGTTTCATCCAGTAGTAGAGTTGCAATTCATGTTCGACGCTCGGCGCGGTGGCTTTTTTGGCGCGCGCCGGCGTTTGAGTTTCTTCGCGAGCATCAGCATCAGGCATCGGGAGACTCCTGAAAATCGCCTGAGATATTGGCGAACGCCTCAAGACTACGGCATTTCGCGCCGACGTATCAACGCGGGCGGGCGGGCGAATCTCTCCAGGTTTTCATTTCCAAGATCGAGAAAACTTTCTGCATCGCTACGCGACCCGCGATGCGTTCGACCTCGGGTGAACGGCCACGACAGAAAGCGGCGGCAACATCCCAGTACAGAGTTCCTGCGATTCTACGCAAACGCTGACTTGGTTCTCCGCATAACCAAGTCAGTGTTCTCAGGTTAGCTTTTGCCGCGTAGACCTCGTAGTCTGGATTCGTCGGGATCGACAAATGACTCGCGTCCCGAATTGATTCAGCCCGAACCGCTGTCCTTCCTCGCCTTTGACCGCGTTCCGCTAGACCAACTTCAAGTCCCATCACCAAGGCCTGCGGAGATTCCGTATGTACATTCCCATTTCGCTCGGAGGACTCGTGTTGATCCTGGTAATCGTCTGGCTAATTCGCGGTTAAGCGGACCGATAGAAAGACTGACAGTCATGCCTACTAAACCCTAGGTAAGGAGACTCAAATGTTACTTGTGATCATTTTGTTGATTTTACTTTTCGGCGGCGGCGGATTTTATGGCTATCGGGGCGGCTACTATGGCCGCGGCGGAATGAGCCTGGCAAGCATCGTGGTTATCGTGCTGATCGTCTACCTCGTATTGGGCGGCGGCTTCCTACGCTGACAATATTTTCGCTCAACCCTAACGCAACACTTACTGGAGAATTTATGAGCATATTGAAAAATGGCTACCTGACACTGAAACAACACTCATTGATCGTGATTCTTGCCGCGGGGCTGGCCACGTCCGCCGCCGCGTGTGCGGCGACTCCGACTCGCGAAAGTACCGGAGGTTATGTCGATGACTCTACCATCACCGCCAAAGTCAAGACCGGCCTGGCGGAGGACAACAAGGTCAGCGCGAGCGCGGTCAACGTTCAAACCTACAAAGGTGTCGTAGACCTGAGCGGTTTCGTCAATTCACGGTCAGAAATATCCGAGGCGAGGCTCGTGGCAGGCCAAGTGAACGGGGTCAAAGCTGTGCATGACAACCTGATCGTGAAGGAAGTAGTGGCTCCTCCGACCGTGGCTGAAAAGCGGGTCGACTAAAGATCTGGGGAAGAATGGAAGGTTCAGGACGCCCGGCGTCGCGGCCTGAACCTTCTCCATGGCCGCCGTCCAAGTCCGCCTACGCGCGATCATCGTATGCTCTCTCGCGCGCGGCATCCTCGAGCGAAAGGCCTCGCGTCTCATCGATGGTGAGGCCGAAGAGAATCGCGCCCGGTATCGCGAGCAATCCGAGCCAACCCACCACCCTCGACAACCCGCCCATCGGTTTTGCGAGTGCGGATATCGTGCTCTCAGCCGTGAGCGAGGAGCCCGCACCGATGAGCGCGAACCATCCCATGGTGGTGCCGCGCAGGGCGGTTGGATAGAGCTCGGTGAAGGACGCGTTGGTCGCGACCGCAACCGCATTGTTCACGATGTTGAGCATGCAGTAGGTGACGCAGAGCCAAAGCACAGGCCACGCGAACCCCATCGGCGGGCCCCAGAAGAAGAGCAGGCCGCCGCCCGCCACCGCGATCCCGCTGCTGACTACAGTCGGCACGCGTCCGAATCTTTCCGCTGACCACGCGCCGGCAGGAAATCCGATCATCCCGAGACCACCACCGAGCGTCATCATCACGCTCGCCGCGGTGGCGGAAAGCCCCACCACCGATACTGCGTGGAAGTATCCCCAGGCCCCGATGCCTTCGCCGCAGAGCATCGCGAAAATGGTGCAGATGGTGAGCGAGATCGAGCGCTTGCGATACAGCGGCACAAAGATGTCATAAAACTTCGCCCGCGAGGTCTCTCCCGCTTCGGAGGCATGCTCCCATCGAGGGCTCTCGGGCAATGCGAAGGCCAGGAACGGTCCGATCGCGATGAACGCGGCCGCGATCCATAGAAACCAGCGCCATGAGATCCCATAGCCGTCGAGAATCGGCATGAGCACTACGCATATGCCGCTGCCTGAAGCCGCGGCCAGGCCCGCGTAGCTCTGACCTTGCGCGCGCCTCGCGATGGGAAGAACCTCGGCGATGATCACGATTGCCGACGCGACCGCCGCGCCGCCGAACGCGTTCAGCAGGATCATGAACAGCACAAACGATACGAGGTGCGTCGATAGCGCCGCGCCCAGCCCACAAATCGGCATCGCGGTCATCGACCAGATCATCACGCGGCGGCGCCCGGCCTTGTCCGCCATCCGCGAGAGCGCCAGCGCGCCCAGATACGCCAGGGCGAGCCACGCGAAGACCGCCGCGATCCCTGACTGGTCGAGCCCGAAGCTCTTCGCGATCCAAGGGGAGGCAATCGGTGCGATCGCGGAGATGTAGCCCTGGTAGAACAGCATCGCCATCGCCAGGATGAGGACCGGCCGCGCGCGAGCTCGCGCTGCCTCGGTATCATAGAGCGGTAGTTCGGGTTCTATGAGTTCGGCAGCGGGATCGGGTTGGGCAGCCATTTAGAGAAATCCGTGGTCAAGACTATCGCGCCGGTGCTTCATATGTCACCCAAGGGGTTGTTAGAATCGCGCGATTCAACCTTAAGGAGCTCTCATGGGCAGACTGGACAAGAAAGTCGCCGTTATCACCGGCGCCGCGAGCGGCATCGGTCTCGCGACGGCGGCGCGTTTCGCCGGCGAAGGCGCGGCGGTCGTGATCGGCGACCTCAACCTGGAAGGCGGCGAAGCCGCGGTACGTCAATGTAAGGAAAATGGTGGCCGCGCGGTTTTCCAGAAATGCGACGTGCAGACCGAAAGCGAAATCAAGGCGCTCATCGATCGCGCGGTCAACGAATTCGGAAAACTCGACATCATCTTTAATAACGCAGGACTCGGCGGCGCGGTCGGAACCATCGAGGAGACCAGCGTCGAGAACTGGGACAAGACCCAAGCGATTCTGCTGCGCGCGGTTTTCATCGGGATGAAATACGCAGTGCCCGAAATGAAGAAGTCCGGTGGCGGATCGATCATCTCGACCGCCTCGGTCGCGGGACTTCGCGGCGGCGCAGGTCCGCATTCCTACAGCGCAGCGAAGGCGGCCGTCATCAACCTGACGCGCTCGGTTGCGCTCGAGGTCGGAGAGCATAAGATTCGCGTCAACTGCATCTGTCCGGGCGGCATCAGTACTCCCCTGCTCCACAATTTCATTCCCGGCGGGAAGGCGACCACCGAGATGCTCTTGTCGCAAATTCAGTCGATTAAGCGCCCAGGTCATCCCGACGATATCGCAAACATGGCGCTGTTCCTTGCCAGCGACGAATCGGAGTGGGTGACCGGCACCGCGATGGTCATCGATGGTGGTTTAACCGCCGGAGTTTCTGTTTTCGGCCAGCAGGGGACCAGTTTGGCGCCGCCGATTCCGGGCAACTTCGCAGGGCCGTCGTTCGAGAAGATTTAGCGAAGGCCGCTTGATGCGAATGACGGTAGATCAGCGCCCTCGCGTCTATCCATCAGAGATGTGAGGATCAGCTGATGCGCCGCATGACCGTCATCGTGTTTGCGCGCGAGCCGATTCCAGGGCAGACCAAGACGCGACTCATCTCGGCGATCGGCAACAACAATGCCGCCGCGCTCGCCGATGCTTTCAACCGCGACACGCTGGCGAAGGCGAAGAAGCTGGCGCCGGCGGAACTCGTAATCGCAGGGCGCGCGTCGGGAGGCGCCAAACGCAGCCGCTATTTCAAGACTCTCGCACACGAATTCGGCGCCTGGATCATCGAGCAGGGCGCCGGCCATCTCGGCGCGCGGATGGCGGCCGCGATGCGTCCCTTCACCAACGCGGGCGGCGCGATGCTGATGGGGACTGACACGCCTTCGCTGCCGGTCAAGTTGCTGGTCAAGAGCGCCGATCTCTTCGAGAGCAACCCGCTGGTGATCGCTCCCACGCTCGACGGCGGTTACTACCTCGTCGCGATGCGCGGCAAGCTGCCGGATATTTTCAAACCGATGGGATGGGGCGGCGCCGAGGTCCTTGCTACCACGCTGAAACGACTGCGCGACGCGGGCGAACCGTATTGCCTCGGGCCGTGGTGGTACGATATCGACCGCCCGATCGATTTGGAGTTCCTGATGGCGCATCTGAAAAATCGGCTGAGTGCATTCGGCGGCCAGGCGATGGCGCTCGGCTCGCCGCATCCATGCCCTGCCACCGCCGCGGTGCTCAAGCGGATCCAAAAAGAATCGCCGAACCGATTTCCTTGAAGCTCTCAGTCATCGTTCCAATGTTGAATGAGGCGCCTGCGATCGCGCGGACCCTCGACGCGATCCGCGCCGGCGCGCCGGAAGCGGAGATCATCGTCGTCGATGGCGGCAGCACCGATGGCAGCATCGAAGTGGCGCGGCCGCGGTGCGACCTCGTCATCAACACAATCCGCGGGCGTGCCCTTCAAATGAATGCGGGCGCCGCACGCGCGGCGGGCGACACGCTGGTGTTCGTTCATGCCGACACGATGGTTCCCGCGACCTTCGCACGCGACCTCGAAGGTGCGCTCGCGGATCCTGAAGTGGTCGGCGGACGCTTCGATGTTCGTCTCGATGACAATCATCCACTGTGCGTGCTGATTGGAGCGCTGATCAGCATTCGATCGCGCATCAGCTGCACCGGCACCGGAGATCAGGCGATCTTCGCGCGCAAGAAGATCTTCGAGTCACTCGGCGGCTTTCCCGCGATGCCGATTTGCGAAGATCTCGATTTCGCACGACGCCTCAAGCGCGCCGGTCGCGTCGCATGCCTGCGTAGCAAGGTCACGACCTCGGCGCGGCGCTGGCGCAAGGGCGGCATCATACGCACCGTGCTGCGGATGTGGACGATTCGATCCCTCTATCTGATGGGAGTCTCGCCGCTGCGCCTCGCACGCATGTACTCCGACGTGCGGTGATTTCAGGCGAGCGCGCCGGAGCAGCTCGAACCGGCGCCCGCGGTGCATCCGAAGCAATGCGAACCGGTGGCGATCCGCCCGCCGGTCATTTCGCGGAGATCGTCAATGTCGAAAATCGTCAGCGGACGCCGGCGCGAGTCCTCGATCGGCATCGTAAGCATCTGGTTGAAGTCGCAATCGTAGAGCGTCCCCTCGTAGCCAACGCTCACCAGGTCGCGGCACATCACGGTCGACACCGTTGCCGGATTGAAGTGATTCACCAGCAGCGACATGTACTCGCTCTCGCTGCCGAGGCGTTGTAGCTGATCCGCGAACCGCTTGATTGGCATGTTGGTGATCGTCAGCAGGTGATTGAACTCGATGCCGAAGCCGTCGCGCAGTTCCTGATGATAGCGCGCTTCCAATTCGGCCTGCGCCGGCGGCAAAAACGCGCCCACCGGGTTGTACACCAGGTCGAGCATCAACCCGCTGTCGGGCAACCCATAGCCGAGATCATTCAAACGATGGAGCGCCTCGATGCTTTTGTTGAACACGCCGCCGCCGCGCTGCTTATCGACATTCTCGGCGGTGTAGCACGGCAGCGAACAGACCAGGCGCACGCGATGCTCGCGATAGAAACTCGGCAGCCAGTCCATCCCTGGCTGCAAGATGACGGTCAGATTGCATCGCACGATGACGTCGCGCTTCAGCCGGCGAGCCGATTCGACGAGGAATCGAAAATGCTGGTTCAGCTCCGGAGCGCCGCCGGTAATATCTACAACTTCGATCGAGGGGCTATGCGCGAGCAGATCGATCACGCGCTCCGCCACGCGACGATCCATTTTTTCGGTACGCGCGGGGCCGGCATCGACATGGCAATGATGGCAGGCCTGATTGCAGACTTTCCCGACGTTGACCTGCAATGTGCGCGGCTCGAGACGGATCAGCGGCGCGAGCCCGTGGCGTTTCAGTTCGGCCTGGAACGAGGCCTGGGGTGCGATGGCTGGAGCAAGACCCATCAAATCAAACTTCCCCGGAATAGCTTTCAGTGCAATAGCGTTTACTTCTTCGCGCGCCACACCAGCGGCTTCTTTCCCTGCATCATCTCCATCATGCCGGTCAACTCGATGCGCGCCGGCGTCACCAGCATCAAGCCGAAGTCGGGCGCCTGATGGCCGCCGGGCCAGAATTGCCCCAAATCGTAGTCAAAAATGTTTCCCTCCCAGACGCGCTTCTTCTCGGCGGCATCTTCGATAAAACGCGCGGTGCCGGTCACGGTCAGGTGCACGAATTCGGGGCCGACCTGGTAAAAGAGCTCGACCTTGGGATTTTGGGCGATCTGTTTGCCTTTGGCCGAATTCCTCCCGGTCGCCACCCACAGTCGCTCGCCCTCGAACGCGGGATGGACCACTCGCACCTTCGGCTGATCACCGACCGCGGTCGCGAGGTAGGCCCAGGTGGCCTTCTTCGCCACCTCATGAAACTTCTGCAAGGTCTCAGCGTCTGTCATTTCAACAACTCCATTTGGAACCGGCGCGTCAGACTAGCGAAGTCCGCCTACCAGAATCCACTATCGTGACTCTAAGCGAGGGCCAAGGGTTTGACAGTCATAAGACGTATCACTAGCCTCTGATTCGTAACGAATTCGTAAAGATGGAACGTACTGAACGCCGCGCACAAGTCCTGCTGCACGCGAAGCGAATTTTCGCGCGCAAGGGATATCACCGCACCAATGTCGCGGACATTATTGCGCGGGCGCGCATCGCTCGCGGCACCTTCTATCTCTATTTTCAGAACAAGAAGGACCTCTTCGAGGAGCTGCTCGAACAGGTGGTTTCGGAACTCTCGACGCGGATTTTGCGCCTTAAAGTAGGCCCTGAGGAGAACAATCCGGTCGATCAGTTGCGCGATAATCTGCGCCGCGTGGTGGCCTTCGTCCTGCACGAACGCGAGCTGACCGACATCCTGCTCAATCACTCGGTCGGCTTCGATCGGGAACTGGATGCGAAAATTCGGGAGTTCTATGAGCGCATTGCGCAGATGATCCAGCGCTCGCTCGATTTGGGGATCCAAATGGAGCTGGTGCGCAAATGCGATACCCGCGCGGTTTCGTATTGCATCCTGGGAGGGATCAAGGAGGTCGTCGGAGTGCTCTCGCGGACCCGTTCCAAAGACACCGAAACGCTGGTGCAGGAGATCCTGGATTTCGGACTGCGCGGAGTCGCGCGCCCCGAACTGCTTCAGGCGATCGATGAGAATTCCCAACGTGCGAACGATTCCAAAAATGATAACCCCGGCGGGCAGGCTTTTTTTATTGCCCACAACTAGAATGACATGTCAGTTCATCGAGCAAAATCGTCCCGCAGCAGCCGCCCCCAAATCCGCCGCGCCGCGTTCTACGATCTTGACGGCACGCTGGTCGATCTCAACCTCGTGCACATCACGCTCTTCGTGCTGGCGAACCTCAGCGAGTGGAACAGGCGCATCAGCTACCTCGCGAGCTTTGTCGCACGCGCACCGCGTCTTTACCTCGCCGAGCGAGAGGATCGCCGCAAGCTCAACATCCTGATGTTCGAGGCTTACAAAGGCATATCGCGCGACCGCCTGGCCGAGATTGGACGCGAGTACTGCGAGCGCGTGCTGATCGATCATCTCTATCCCAAGGGCCTCGAACTGATTGAAGCCAATCGGCGCGTCGGCCTGGAGCCGGTGCTGGTCACCGGGTCGCCGGACTGGGTGGTGGCGCCGCTCGCGGAACGTCTCAACATTGCGGATTTCTCGGCGAATCGGATGGGATTCAGCCGAGTGCGCGCAACCGGGCGCTTGCTTGAACCAATCATGGCGACAGCTGAGAAGGCGGTCTGGTGCGAGCAATATGCAGCGCAACACGACCTCAAGCTGGCCGATTGCTGGGGCTATGCCGATTCGCATTACGACCTACCCTTTCTAAACGCACTCGGACATCCGGTCGCGGTCAATCCTGACAAGCGCCTGTACGCGACCGCGATGAGCCGGCAGTGGCCGATCATCCATCTGGAAAAAAATCGCAACAGCAACATCATCGCCGACAACGTGCGGCGTCTGGTTGAGGCCTAGGGGGTACGATGTCTCGTCCGGAAGCCAAGCTGAAAGAACTAAAAAGCGCCGAATTGAAGCATGAGATCGGCTCGCGCAAGGATCTGATCATCACCACCAATCGGCGCTCCGAACGCCGCCTGATCGCGTACGGCGACGATTTCCTGTTCGAAAGGCTGCCGGTCGGAACCCGGGTGATTAATCCGCCGCCGCCGCTGGAAGCGCTCGCCGATCCCGATCAGGCAATTCGCTACGCCCTGCTTCATCCGGAAAATGCGGACCCGCTGTTTGCGCAGCTCAATCCCAACATGCGCGTCACGATCGCAATCGACGACATCAGCCTGCCGCTTCCGCCGATGCGTCGCCCTGACATTCGCGAACGCCTGCTCAATCAAGTCATGCAGACATTGGCGGATTACGGCGTCGACGACGTCCATCTCATCATCGCAACCTCGCTGCATCGGCGCATGACCGAAGCGGAAATTCGCCGCATGGTGGGCGCAAAAGCCTTCAAACAGTTCTGGCCCGATCGGCTCTACAACTTCGACGCCGAGAATCGCGCCGAGCTCACCATGATGGGCAAGACCGACCATGGCGAAGACGTCTGGCTCTCCAAGCGCGCCGCCGATTCGGACCTGGTCATCTATCTCAACATCAACCTGGTGCCGATGGATGGCGGGCATAAGTCGGTCGCGGTCGGTCTCTCGCCCTATGCGAGCCTCCGACATCATCACAATCCGACCACCCTGCGCGATTCGCGTTCCTATATGGACCCCAACCATTCGGCGCTCCATCGTTCGGCCGATCGGATGGGGCGGGTGGTCAATTCGCAACTCAACGTGTTCACGCTCGAGACTGCGGTCAACAACAACATGTACGGCGGCATGCTCGACTTCCTGCAAAAGAATGAAGACCGCTTCACCGACTGGGATCACCTGCGGCTGAAGAGCTTTCAATGGACCATGCGCAATCTGTCCGACGACCTGCGCCGTCAGATGCTGCGCAGCTATGCGGCGCCCTATGGCATGACCGGAATCTGGGCGGGCGAGACCGAAGCGGTGCATCGCAAGGCACTGGCCAAAGTCTTCCAGCAGTACGCGGTGCCGGTGAAGGGGCAATCCGACATCCTAATCCTCGGGGTGCCGTTCATTTGCCCCTACAACGTCAACTCGATCATGAACCCGATCCTCGTGCAATGCACCGGGCTCGGCTATCTGTTCAACATGTATCGGGGCAAGCCGCTGGTGCGTGAAGGCGGTACGGTCATTGTCTGTCATCCGCTGCGCGACGAGTTTCATCCCGAGCATCATCCGAGCTACATCGAGTTTTTTCATCGATGCCTCGCGCAAACGACCGACGCGATCGAGCTGGCCGATCAGTTCGAGCATGAGTTCGCGCACAACCCGACCTACACTCACATGTATCGCTACGGCAACGCGTATCACGGCGTGCATCCCTTCTACATGTGGTATTGGGGCGAGCCCGCGCGTCAGCACTGCGGTCGCGTGATCGCGGCCGGATGCGAAGAGCCCGAGGTCGCGGCACGCCTTGGATGGGAAGCCGCGGACAGCCTCGATGAAGCGATCGCGATGGCAACCTCCGAGCAAGGGCGCTCTGCAAGTATCACCTACTTGCACCTGCCGCCACTGGTAATTGCCGATGTCGAATAGCAACGGAAACGGAAAACTCCCCGTCAAACCCCATGCGATGACGCCGATGCCGCCCCTCGAGCAAGTGCTGCGCAAGCGCACCCTCCTGCTCACCGGCGCGACCGGCTTCCTCGGCAAGGTTTTCCTGTCGCTTCTGCTCCAGTGTCATCCGGAGATTGAGCGGGTTTACCTGCTGATTCGTGGCGACAAGAAATCCTGCCTGAACCGCTTTCGTCGCGAGATTCTCGACTCCCCCGTGATGGGGCCATTGCGCGACCAGCTCGGTACGCGCTTCGACAAATTCGTCGAAGAGAAAGTGGTGGTGATCCCCGGCGACATCACCATCGAAGGACTCGTTGGCGATGGCGTCGATCCAGTCAAGCGCGGCGCACTCGATGCGGTGGTGCACTGCGCCGGGATGGTGAACTTCGAGGCTTCGCTGGAAAAGGCGATTTCGGTCAACACGTTCGGCGTCGCAAACGTGATCGAATACTGCAAGAAGCACGACGCGGCGATGATGCATGTCTCGACCTGCTATGTGGCCGGCGCCGCCGACGGCCATCGCTACGAAGACGACTTCTCCGGGAACTGGTGTCCGATCGGCAAGCGCAATTTTAATCTCCAGCGCGAGATTCGCGAAGTGCAAGCCACCATCGCCCGCATCGAAGCAGAATCGCGGGATCAACTTCGCCAGGCCGAACTTTCGGACGATTTGGACCTTGAGTCCGCGGACAATGATGAATCGCAAAGTGGCGACATCGAGCCGCTCGCCGATGGACGCCGCAAGCGCTGGGTCGAGGAGCGCCTCAAGGAAGTCGGTAAGGAGCGCGCGCTCAGTTGGGGATGGCCCAACACCTACAGCTATACCAAAAGCCTCGGTGAGCAGCTGGTGTTCGCGGAGCGCGACAACCTCGAATTCACGGTAGTGCGGCCGGCGGTGATCGAAAGCGCGCTCGCCGATCCATTCCCCGGATGGAATCAGGGCGTCAACACCAGTGCGCCGCTCCTCTACCTGACCGGACGCGGCTATGGCTTCTACCCGGCCAGCCCGGACCTGGTACTCGACGTCATTCCGGTCGATCTCGCCGCGCATGCGATGATCCCGATTCTCGGCGCGCTGCTGACGAAACGGCAGCGCCCCATCTACCAGCTCTGCACTTCCGACGTAAATCCAATTCCGATGCGCCGGATGGTCGAGCTCACCGGCCTCAGCTATCGCCGCGAGCAACGCAAGGAAGGCGGCGTGATGGCCAGCTTCGGCCCCGGGATTGAGGCGACACTCGCCTCGCAGCGGACCTACGACCTCACCAGCGACACGCTGCCGCGGATCCTGAAGCATGTGGCCTCGTTGGCGCGCAACCTGGCGGGCGAGGAATCGGCGCCGGCGCGCAAGTTTGAGGGCAAGGTCGACGAATTCGCGGATGACATGGAGCTCGCACGCGGGTTGCTCAACGTCTATCGGCCCTACATTCAGGAGCTATTTTATACCTTCCACGGGGTCAACATCCGCGAGCTCTATACGGCGCTGAAACCGGCCGATGCGGCGCGCCATCCGTACCGTCTCGAAAAGATCGATTGGGCGGACTACTGGATCAATGTGCATCTGCCCGGACTGCGACGCCACATTTTTCCGCAGCTGGACTTGCACACCAAAGGCCGGCCGAATCTGCTCAAACGTCATCGCTCGCTGGTCGCGATGCTGGAGAACGCCGCCGATCGTTATGGCTCGCGGGTCGCGCTGATCGCGCGCCAGCCCTCGGGCCAGAAGACCAGCATGACCTATCGCGAGCTGCGCGACAGCTCGCATCGCGCCGCACTGCTCCTTCTGAGCCGTGGGGTGAACCCGGGCGATCGTGTGCTGCTCATCGGCGAGAATTCTCCCGATTGGGTCCTCGCGTACTTCGCGATAGTGTGCGCGGGCGCGATCGCGGTGCCACTCGACCATCTGATTTCCACCGACGAGCTGGCGCCGATTTGCGCGATTGCAGAGCCGACCGCGGCGCTTCGTTCGAGTGCGGTCGCAGAGCGCATCGAGGATGGCATCGCCGCGACGGTGCCGGGAATCATCGAAATAGAATTCGCCGAGCTCTCGCGTCCGTTCATTTTGAAGAAAGCGGTGACGCCTCCACCCGAGCCCGATCGCAAGGACCTCGCGTCGATTGTGTTCACCTCGGGCACCACCGGCGCGCCCAAGGGCGTGATGCTGACGCACGGGAATTTCAGCGCTGAGATCCAGATGCTCGGGCGCGTCTTCTCGCTGTCCGGCGACGACCTGGTGCTCTCGCTGCTCCCGCTACATCACACCTTCGAATTCACCTGCGGGATGCTGTTGCCGCTCGCGAGCGGCGCAACGATTGCGCATCCGCTTGGCGTCGATGCGAAAAATCTTTCCCGCACGCTGGCCGATCTCCGGCCCACCGCGCTAATCGGTGTTCCGGCGCTGTGGGAAGCGATCCACCGCCGCACTCTCGACGAGATCGAATCGCGCGGTCCGTTCTTCCATGCCGCGTTCAACCAGCTTCGCGAGCTCAACCAGCGCCTGATTCGCGGTTCAAGAATTAATCTCGGCTCGATCATTTTCCGTCAGGCGCATAGCGCTCTGGGCGGGCGCCTGAAACTTGCAGTGAGCGGCGGCGCGGCGCTGCCCAGGCGCGTCGCGGATTTTTTCAATGACATCGGCATGCCGCTGCTCGAAGGCTACGGTCTCACCGAGGCCGCGCCGGTGGTCAGCGTCGCACATCCGGGTGAAACCTGGATCGCCGGTTCCGTCGGCAAGCCGCTCTCCAAGCTCGAGGCAAAACTCGCCGGCGATGGCAACGTCGGCGAGTTGCTGGTGCGCGGGCCCAACGTCATGGAGGGCTACTATCGCAATCAGGCCGCAACCGATGAAGTGCTGAAGGACGGATGGCTGCACACCGGCGACCTCGGCCGCCTCGACACCGAGGGCCGGCTCTACATCGTCGGGCGCGCCAAGGATGTGATCGTCGATGCGGGCGGCAATAACATTTACATCGACGAGGTCGAGGAAATTTACGGCCACAAGTCCGATATCAAGGAAATGGCGGTGGTCGGGATGAAGCTGGGCGGGGGCGAGCAGCCGGCCGCGCTGGTGGTTCCCGCCTATGGCCGTGGGACTAGCCGGCGCACCCTCGAGGATCGGCTGCGCGCTCACTTCGACAAGATCAGCGCGGGGTTGAGTCCGCACAAGCGGGTCAGGATTCTTCGCTTCACCGATCATGAGCTGCCACGCACCCGTACGCGCAAGGTTAAGCGCAACGAAGTGGTCGACATCCTGCGCCAGATGCTGCAGGCGCGCACTGAAGAGCAGGTTGCGGCGAGTGCCGAGGTTGAAAAGTGGCTCGCCCACGCCATCGCGCAGGTTTCCAATGAGGCCGCGCGCATTACACCGGCGACCCGCCTGATCGAGGATCTCGGTTTGGATTCGCTCGCGCTGGCGGAGCTGGCGGAGCATATCGGGGAACATCTGGGACGCGACATCGCGACCGAGGAGCTGGGCGATCTTCGCACCGTCGACGATTTGCAGAAGCTCGCGGCCAACGGCAACGCATCGCCGCGCACGCCGATGCCCTCCTATGCAAAGTTCGCGGAGCCCTACACCCCGATTCTTCCGGGTCCGCTGAAAAGCCTGGGCCGCGCGTTGTTTCGTCGCACGCAGACCGCGGTCTTCGATTCATGGCTCAAGCCGCAGATTCTCGGGCGCGGCAACATTCCGTCGAACTCGAACACTCTGGTGGTGTCCAATCATTCCAGTCATGTCGATTCCGCATTGATTACGCATGCGCTGGGCGAGATGGGCAAGCGCCTGGTGGTGCTCGCGGCCAAGGATTACTTTTTCAACACCGCGCTGCGCCGCTTGGTGGTCTCGAATCTGACGACCTTGATTCCGTTCGATCGCGAGCGCGCACAGCTCGAATCGCTTGATGAGGCATTAGGCGAACTCGCCGCGGGACGCAGCGTTCTGATGTTCCCGGAGGGCACCCGCTCGCCCGACGGCACGATGCAGGAGTTCAAAAGCGGGGCCGGGTATCTCGCGCTGCGCAGCGGATGCGACGTGCTGCCGATTCACATTCGCGGCACCTACGAGGTACTGGGTAAGGGCAAGCTGATCCCCAAGCATGGCCCGGTTGAGATGCGAATCGGGCGGGTAGTTTCGAATGCTGAGCTACGGGTCGTCGCGGAAAGTTCCGAAGGCGCCGGCGCCTATCGCAAGGCATCCGATTTCCTGCGCAAGGCGGTCGAGGGTTTGGTGCCGACGCGAAGAGCGCTCCGAAAACCTGATGAGCTCGCGAGCACCCGAATCCAGGAAAATGCGCCGAGCCAAAAGCCTTCGCACGCGCGAAGCCACGCCAAGGGATAGACTGAAACGCCTGGAGAAGGTGCCTTTAATTGGGTAATGGTTCAGTAACCTCGGGATTCATGGTTAGATGACAGCGTGGAAGATTGGTGGCAGAACCGCTCGCAGAACACCGCACGCGCGCATCGCACGAGCCGACCCTCGCTGGCCGAAATCACCCATCACCTTCTAATCGGGGAGTATCCGCGACCGGACGATATCGGATGGCTCAAGGATGCCCATCACATCACCGCGGTCCACAACCTTCAGGATGATGACGACCTGAGGTTGCACGGCCTCGATCTCCAGGCGGTGCGCGCGGCATGCCATGCGAACGGGATCTCCTTCGTTCGCACCCCGATCCAGGACGGCAGCGCGGACGCGATGGCGGAGCGACTTCGAATCGCGATCGACGATCTCCATTCGCTGATCGCGGGCGGCCGCCGCGTCTACCTGCATTGCAATGCCGGGCTCAACCGCGCACCGACACTGGCGATTGGCTACCTGCGCGCCTATGGCAAAATGTCGCTCGACGAAGCGGTCGCGCATGTCAAGAAGCATCGCGCATGCGGACCGTTCATGACAATTCTCGAAGACTACTTCGGTCCAAGGCACCTCAAACCGAAATGAAAGCGCGCGCCATGCCAGCATCGGCGATGGCCGAATCCAATGGCAGCCGCCTGTTTCTGCTGGTGTGCGCATGGGGCGTACATCTGTATACCGCGCTGGGGGCGGTATTCGGTCTGCTCGCGATTCACTATGCGGCAATCGGCGACTATCGCGCCTCGTTTATTGCGATGGCGGTGACTATCGGCATCGATTCCAGCGATGGCACCCTCGCGCGCTACTTCAATGTGAAAACCCGGGTGCCGGGCTTCGACGGCGCCCTGCTCGACAATATCGTCGACTACCTTACTTACGTCGTGGTTCCGGTCTTTCTGATGATTCGCGCCGGGCTGGTAATGGGCACTATCGGGTTTGCGGTCGCGGGCTTCGTGCTGATCGCGAGCGCCTACCAGTTCTGCCAGGCCAACGCCAAAACCTCCGACCATTTCTTTCTCGGCTTTCCGTCGTACTGGAACGTGGTGGTTTTTTATCTGTACTGCCTCGGGTGGGGAACGATTCTAAATGAACTGGTACTCACCTTGTTCAGTGTAATGGTGTTCGTGCCGATCAAGTATATCTATCCGAGCCGCACCAAGCCGCTGCGCCCGCTCACCGTCACGCTCGGAATCGTATGGGGAGTCATCACGATCGCGATGCTCCTGTCACTCCCGTCGATCAACCCGGTTCTCCTTTACCTGTCGCTCGCCTACATCGCGTACTATTTGATCGCATCGTTCGCACTCCACGCGCGCGGTTTAGTCGCGCCTCAAACCTCATGAGCGAGAACCTTTTATCAACCAACGCGGCTTCCGCTTCGTGGCTGGAAATCATTGAAGGAAACGCTTCGATTCTGCTGATCGCTCCGCATGGTGGCCGCGCGGGGCAAGCCACTCGCTCGCTGCTCAATCCGAAGGTGAACGATCTTTACACCGCGGCAATCACCCGCGAGCTCTCGGAGCTTCTCGATGCGCCGGCGCTGGTCAACGCGGCGATGGATCGCAACCATCTCGATCTCAACCGGCTTTCGCAAGTGAGCGCGAGCGCGCCGTGGTTTTTGGAAATGATCCTCGAGCGCCTGCGCGCCATCGTCGCGTGCCATGGTCATGCGACGGTGCTGGTCGTCCACGGATGGAATGTCATCCAGGCGCGCGTCGATCTTGGGCTGGGGCTACGGCGTCATGGTGATCAGCTGCGGCCGCCCGGCGCCGCGCGCGTCTCCGCCTCGGATGCGTTCATCCATGGGCAACTCGGCAACCTCGTCACGCGTTTGGGTGCGCAAGGGATCCTCGCCAGCTTCGGACTGCGCTACCCCGGCGGCGGCGCGCAGAATCTGCTGCAGGCATTCACCGATCGACATTTGCAGAGCCCCATCACGGCGTTGCGGGAACTCTCCGCGATGGCTGCGTGCGATCAAATCGACGCGGTGCAACTGGAGCTTTCGGTCGCAGTCCGGATGCCTGGTGAGCTGCGCCAACGATGCATCGCGAGCATCGGTGAAGTATTCAATGCTTCGACGCAACCGCATGAGACCCTGGAACGCGACGGCAATCTGAAGGTCGTCAGAACGCATACGCCGAAAGCCTCCGCCGCCGCAAAAACCGCATCGGCACCCGCGATGCCGACGCGCGTCGGCATCGAGTTATTCGATCCCTCGGCGAAAATCGGCGCGATGGCGAGTTTCGACCTCGGCGCGGGCGGGGTCGGCGCGCGCATCATGATGCTGCTCTCCGGCAATCGGGTCGCGCTGTTCACCGGCGAAGGCAGGCCGAAGCGCGAAGGCAATCGGCTGAGCCTCGGACCGCTGGCACTGGAATCGCAAAATGGTGAAATGGTGCTCAGCTTTCACGGCCACGCCGTGATTGTCCCCGACGCCACCCACTATCTCAGCATCGAACGCGCGCTGGCATCGGGATGGCTCGACGAGTCGATGGACGTGGCGATCCGGCTGCGACCGAGCGTCGGCAACCCGGGATTCGACCTGGAACAGCTCTTCGAAGCGCGCGACGATTCCAATCGTGAAGGCCCGATGGCGACTTTCGGCGAACTCAGCGGATCGGTTCGCATCGATGGTGCGGCATCCGAGATCGCCGGCGTCGGCCGCAGCGGGCTTTCATTTACCGGGCTCGGTCCGCAGCGCTTCAACTCGCGCCGGATGATCTGGGCCTGCTTTGGTGATGGCTCGGCGCCAATCGCAATCGAGATGCGCGCAGTTTCCGGCGATGACGCCGATCAGCATAGCGGACGCATTCTACGCCCCGACGGATGGATCCCGTGCGCAGTCGAGCAGCTCGAGGTCGATGCCCCTTCGGTCTCGGCACCGCCGACACGATTGTCAGCGCGGCTTGCTGACGCGCATAAACCGCATCACGCGCTGGTCGGCAGCGTCGAGAATTTCATTCCGCTCTCACGTCCCGGTCCCGATGGCTCGCGAATTTTTACCGCGCTCGGCTTCGCGCATTTCAAACTGGGCGAATCCGAAGGCGCGGGGATGTTCGAGTGCTCGCGCCGCGCCGAGGTTCTTCCTGATTCGGCCGACGACGACCCCGAAGACTGATCCGCTAGCTTTAGCGCAGGACCGTAATTGCCGGCGATTCCGTGATTGTCGGGGCGGCAGCTCTGCGAATTTTGGCCGTGAGGAGAGCGTCAATCTGCCGCGCCATCTCGGTCAGTTGCTTTCCAATCGGCGTATCGGAAGAGTCGCTGACAAAAATCTTGCCGCGATCCGACGACTCCGCGACGCGCGGATCGAATGGCAGCCGCGCGATGATCGGAATATCGGCCTCACGCGCGACCCGCGCGGCCTCGCCCTGCGGAAACAGGGGCCGCACCGAGCGGCAGTTGTCGCATCCGAACGCCACCATGTTCTCGATCGCACCGATGATAGGCGCCGCGATTTCCTTGTTCATATCGAGCGCATGCCGGATCGCGATCGCAGCGCTACCCGAAGTATGCGTCACCAGGATCACGCCGGTCGGCGTGAGCAGTCGCATCATTCGATAGAGTTCTTCGAGACCGGGCGCGAGGTCGATGATCAGCAGATCAAGCGGCCCGAACCGCGTCTGGCTAAGCATCCGAAGCAGCGCGCCCGAATGCGTAAGCCGCACTGGAGCGATGGTTACCGGCGCAGGGGTCGGCTCTTCGTCGAGGAAACTCATCGCGGGACGCTGAGCCTCGGTCAGCAATTCAATTGAGGCGACGCGGATTCCCAGTGGCGCGGCGGCAGGCTCGATCCCCTCACTCGAGAGGTAGCGCAGCGGCGCTTTGGTCCCGAGCATGTGCAGAATGCTGGGAGCATTCAAATCCGCGTCCACGATGCCGATTTTTTTGCCGGCGTGCGCGAGCGCTCCCGCGATATTCACCGCGAGCAAACTTTTGCCGGTCCCGCCTTTGGCGCTGGCGAGGACCAGGGTCGCTTTGACCGGCGAAAGATTGCGCCGAATCAGCTCCGCCTCATGGAGCAGTTTGTCACCGGCACCGTTGGTGGCCGGATCCTCGAATTCGGTAAAAACCCTCATCAATTAGTCACGCTGCTCGTCGAACGGGCGCCCCAGGCAAACAGAAGTGCCGGATCCCCTCCGGCACCTTGATAGGATGCCGTGTTTAAGCCGCACGGTAAAGGTCGCGCGCACTCACATGTTCTCTTCGTCGCCGTCGGTCGAGCCGACCTTGCGATAGCCGCGGTCCTCGCTGTCATAATTGCGCTGCGACTTGGCTTCGCGCTCCCGATCCTGCTGACAGTCACGGCATAGGCGGGTGAACGGCAAGGCATCCAGCCGCTCTTCGCCGATTTCCAGCCCGCATGATTCACAAATTCCATAACTGCTGTCGGCGAAGCGTGCGAGCGCGTCATCGATCTCCTTGATCTTCGCGCGCTCGCGATCCGAGAGGATGAAATTGATCTCGCGATCGCGCTCCTCGGACGCGAGATCATACGCATCCATGCCCTCGTCCTTGTTGCTCTCGCGCTGCGATTTGAGCTCGGTTTCCATTTCGTCGAGCAGTCGCGCTTTGGTTTCGAGCAGATGCTCATGAACCTTGTCGAGAAACTTCTTGCGGCTCGCCGCGGCAACTTTTTTAGGCATGACTCGCCACTTCCTCCACAGCATCAGCGCCCATCACGCGTCCGCTGAGATCATAGGTCAAAGCTTTGTCGATGCGCACCCGCACGAACTCCCCCGGCGCCGCATCACCTTTGAGAAACACCGAGCCATCGATTTCCGGCGCCTGTGATTGACCGCGACCGCGCATCCGGGTGGCGCGGCCCGGGATCGAGCCTTCCACCAATACTTCGAGGTCCCGGCCAATCAAGGCGCGGTTCTTCTTCAGTGAAATCTCCCCTTGAAGTTCCATCAATCGCACCCGCCGCGCGCGTTTGACCCGCTCCGGGACCTGGTTGGGCAAATCGAACGCCGCGGTATTCTCCTCCAGCGAGTAGGTAAACACGCCAACCCGATCAAATTCCTGCTCGCCAATGAAGTCCGCCAGCCGCTCGAAGGCCGCCTCCGTCTCGCCGGGAAACCCAACGATGAACGAGCTACGCAGCGCAATCCCGGGGACGCGCTTGCGGATGCGATCGAGAATCTTGCGCAGCGCATCGCCCGAGCGCTCCCGGCGCATCGCGCGCAGGATCTCGTCGTCGGCGTGCTGCAACGGCATGTCGATATACTTCGTGACCTTGGGCAGCACGGCGATCGCATCGAGTAGCTCGTCAGTCACGAAGTTGGGATAGCAGTAGAGCAGGCGAATCCAGTGGATGCCGTCGACATCGTTCAAGGCGTAAAGCAGCCGGGCTAATGACGACGGAGTGTCGAGATCGCGGCCGTAGGCGGTAAGGTCCTGCGCGATGAGGTTAAGCTCGCGCACGCCACCCTCGGCAAGCATCCGCGCCTCGGCTACCAAATCGGCGACCGGACGGCTCTCGTGACGGCCGCGAATCTTCGGGATGATGCAGAAGGCGCACTTATGATTGCATCCCTCGGAAATCTTCAAGTAAGAGGTGAAATAATCGCCGGTCTTGATCCTCGGCGCCGAATGCGACGGGAGCAAATGGGCCGCGCCCGCATAGGGAATCGGCCTCGATTCGGGAGCCTCGGTCCGGCGGAGCAGCTCCGGCAGCTCCAGGAAATTTCCGGTTCCAACAAATACGTCAACTTCAGGCAGCTGCTCGCGAAGTTCACCGCCATAGCGCTGCGCCATGCAACCCGCGACGACTAACCGCTTGCCGAGGCCGTGGCGTTTGGTCTCGACGGCGTCCATGATCGCGTCCAGCGATTCCTTCTTCGCGCTCTCGATGAACGCGCAGGTATTCACCACCAGGACCTGCGCCTCGTCGGGATCGAGCGCCACTTCGAAGCCCGCGCCGACCAAGGCACCGAGCATCAGCTCGCTGTCGGCGAGGTTCTTGGGACAGCCCAAACTTAGAAGGTGAACTTTTTCCATCTAGCGGGAATCTCTGAGGCTAAATATCTGTACTCGCGGCTTCGACGCGAGGCAATTGTGCTTTCGACCAAAATACTTCGTTCAATGGGAATTCGGCTGCTGCGGAGCCTTTACGATATCAGCACCGGCGGGAGGGATGAAAGCGAACAGCTTGTCGTCGAGGGACGCGCCGGTCTTGAAGTCTGAGAAAGATAGATCGGTCACATCACCGAGGGCATCGGTCAACCGCAGCGTCTTCAGGTCAAGGGTCAAAGGATCGAGGCCCATCTCCACGACATCGCCGCCATTTTTGGGTTTCAGCGTAATATGTCGCAGGCCATCGGGCGGCGCCGCGGCGGGAACCGAAGCATCGAAGTCGCGCTGCACGTTTCCGATGCCAAGCAGAAACGCCGCGAAACTCGAAGACCGGAAAGCTTGTTCCAATGGCGTCTCGACCACCTGATTGAGGTCTGGTTGATAATTGTAAAGCTGCTTTCCGTCGCTGACGATAAGTTCCTGATCTTCCCCGCTGAACTCCCATCGCATGAGGCCCGGCTTGCGATAGTAGACCATGCCCTCACGCTCCCGCTTCGCCCCGCCGGCGGGATTTATCTGCTCCTTGAACTTTGCGCTGAAGGAATTGGTCTGCTGATAGTGTTTCTGCAAATGGTCCAGCAGTGACTTTAGTTGCGGCGACTCCGTCGCCCTGGCCGCTTGAAGCGGCATGCCAACCGCTAACGCCGCGGCAAGAACCACAACAAATTTTCGCACACTGAAGTTCTTAACGCGCAATCAATCTCTCTGCTTTCTGGTTCCCCTTCCCTAAAGGGAGGGAAGGGGTTAGGGGTTAGGTCTCATTTGATTTTGCGCAATCTGACCTCGCGAGGCCGCGCCCCATCGGGCGGACTCACGATGCCCTCGCGTTCCATTTGCTCGACCATCCGGGCCGCGCGGTTGTAGCCGATTCGCAGCCGCCGCTGAATCATCGAGATCGAAGCCTGCCCGGTTTCCATCACGATGTTGACCGCCTCGTCGTAATTTTCGTCGCGCTCGTAGTCCTCGCCGCTGTCCTCGCTCGGCGGCTTGGTATCGAGGATCTCCATCCGATAGTCGGGAGTGCCCTGAGCGCGCAGAAAATCGGCCAGCTTGCGCGTCTCGATTTCCGAAACGAAGGGGCCGTGCAGCCGCACCAGCTTCGCGCTCCCGGGCGGCATGAAGAGCATGTCGCCTGCGCCCAGCAGACGTTCTGCGCCGATCGAATCGAGAATCGTGCGCGAGTCAACGCGCGAGGTCACCTGCAGCGAAATGCGCGCGGGAAGGTTCGCCTTGATGAGTCCCGTGATGACGTCAACCGATGGGCGCTGCGTCGCAAGAATCAGATGAATGCCCGAGGCGCGCGCCTTCTGCGCCAGCCGCGTGATATCGCGCTCGACGGTCTTGCCCTCGCTCAACAAAAGATCCGCCAGCTCGTCGATGATGATCACGATTTTCGGCAACTTGCGATGCTCGATCTTCGGTGGCGCCTCGATCCCATCGATCGGCGGCTCAACGCCGTCGCTGATTTGATTAACGGGCTTGAGCTCGACCACCGCAGCGCCGGAACTGAGCGCGCGATTGTAGCCATCGATGTTGCGCACCCCGAGGTCGCGCATCATCGCGTAACGGGTTTCCATCTCCTGGGTCGCCCACAACAACGCCGAGGCTGCTTTATCGGGATCGACGACCACGGGCACCAGCAGATGCGGAATGTTCTCGTAGGTCGAAAGCTCCAGCATCTTCGGATCGATCATGATGAAGCGCACGTCGTCGGCGGTCGCGTTGAACAGCACCGAGGCGATCATCGTGTGCAGCGAAACCGACTTGCCGGTTCCGGTCGCGCCGGCGATCAGCAGATGCGGCATCTTGGCGAGGTCGGCCGCCATCGGGCGGCCCGCGATGTCCTTGCCGAGCGCGATCGTGAGCTGGCTTTGTGCGCCGGCGAATTCATCGGACTCAAGAATCTCGCGCAGGTAGATCATCTCACGCTTGCGATTCGGCACCTCGATACCGACCACTGCCTCGTTCGGCACCGGCGCCTGGATTCGCACCGAAGCCGCTCTCAGAGCCATCGAGAGATCATCGGCCAGATTGACGATCTGACTGACCTTGATGCCCGAGCCTGGCTCGAATTTATACATCGTGACGACCGGGCCGGGCTGAACCTCGACCACGCGGCCCTCGACGCCGAAGTCACCGAGCTTCTGCTCGAGCAGACGGGCGCTACGTTCCAACGCGACCTCATCGATCTGCGCGTGCTCGGCGGGCGGGATATCCAGCAGTGAAAGCGGCGGCAGCTTGAAGCCGCCGCGATTGCGCGACTTCGAATCATTCTTGCTCTTATCGCGCGAGGTGTCGCGCGGCTCGATACGCCGCACTTTGAGTGGAATCGGACCGAGCGGACGCGGGGCTTTGCTGTCCGCTGCGCCGAGCGTGACGGTTTCGCTCCCATCGACTTCATCAGCCAGCTCGATCGCGGCTTCAGGACGGAGCGGAATCGAGGGTTTTAGCTTCCGTGCCGCCGCCGACGCCAGATCGGTGGGCGCGCGTTTCAGCATCAGCGCGATGGCGCAAATCATGGTGAACCCCACTGCCAGATATCCGCCGCCGATGTTCAGCGATGCGATAAGTACCCCGGCGATGCCGGCGCCGACGATTCCGGGGATCACCACCTGGCCGGGCCGCCACAGACCCAACGCCGATGCAATGGCGATGACGACAATCGCCGCGGCGCCGATCTCGCGCGCGAGGTCCTTCCAGTTCAGGCCGGACCAGATGCGCGCACCGAGCATCAGCAAAAGGGCAATCGCCAGGTAGGCATCGTAGCCCAACAGCCATGCGAGGCCGCGGGCAATTGCTCCGCCAACCGGACCGCCCAGATTCGGATGCCGCCCCAGATGCAGCGAGACGAGACTGACTGTCGCAAAAGCTGCCACCGCCATCAGCGCGAGCGCGCCGAGTTCGCGCGCGATGCGATTGTCGCCGGCGGGCTGCTCGAGCTCGCTCGCCGCGACCGCGGCCAGCTCGGCGGGCGAGGATTTCAGTTGCCGCGCGATGGCTACGGAACCTCCATCACATGAACCATAATGAAGGGGCGCTTACCTACTTTTTGAATAAAATAATGTCGAAGTGTACGAACGACTTCTTCCTTGATGCGCGCGTCGTCAGGATGGAACGGGCGCGCAATGGCGTCGAGACGCTGGCGAACTTCATCGCGCCCACGCTCTAGATGCGCCGAGGTTCCGTTACCGGACACGAACCCGCGCGAAAAGAGGTCCGGCCCGCCCACGATAGTTCCGCTGCTCGCGGAAACCGCGATCATCGCGATCACCGTGCCGTCGCGCGCCAGCGAACGCCGCTCCCCGATTAGCGCGATATCTTCGGCTTCGCCGGCCTCCATCAGGATGCGTCCGGTGTGGGCCTTGCGGCTCCGATGCGCTTCGACGCCGTTGAGCACCAGCGAATCGCCATCGTCGAGAAGGAAGCAACTACGCTCAGGAATACCCGCGGCGACGGCGAGCGCCAAATGGCGGCTGAGATGGCGATATTCGCCGTGAATCGGAACGAAGTGGCGCGGCTTCACCAGCGCAATCAAATCGGCGAGTTCGTCGCGGCTCGCATGGCCGGACACATGGACCGGCGCGATCGCATCGTAAATGACTTCCGCGCCAAGCTTGTAAAGCTGGTTGACGAGGTTGTTGATGGAGCGCTCGTTGCCGGGAATAAAGCGCGACGAGAGCACCACCATGTCACCAGTCTCGACCTGCACACGCGGATGATTGTCGATCGCGAGCCTCGCCAACGCCGACAGCGGCTCGCCCTGGCTGCCGCTGGCGAGGTAGGTGAGTTTCCGCGGTTCAATAAAATCGGCTTCCTCGGGTTCGACGAACATTCCGGGCGCGAACGAGAGTTGTCCGGTCTCGATGCCGAGGCGCACGCTCTCGGCCATCCGCCTGCCGAGCGGCGCAACACGGCGGCCGACATCGCGCGAAACTTCGGCGACCTGCCGAATACGGTGGATGTGCGAGGAGAACGCTGACAGGAAGAAACGATTCTTGGTGCGCGAAATCAATTCGCGCAAAATCGGTTTGAGCGAGCTTTCCGAGCCGGTGCGCCCTACTCTCTCGACGTTGGTCGAATCGGACAGGAGCAGCTCGACGCCTTCTTCGCCCAGGGCCGCGAAGGCTTCGGTGTCGAATTTCTGCCCGTCAACCGGAGCGTTATCGATCTTGAAATCGCCGCTATGAACGATGATGCCGGCCGGAGTCCGAATCGCGAGCGCGATCGAATCGGGGGTCGAATGGGTGACTCGCAGTGGTTCTATCGAAAACGGACCGAGCGCGAAGCTCTTGCGCGGCTCAATCGTATGCAAATCTTTCTCGGCGCCGTGCATAGCGGCCTCTTCGAGCCGACGGCGCACGAACGCAAGGGTGATCGCGGTGCCATAAACCGGAACCGGAAATTTGCGCAGCAGGTACGATAGTGCGCCGATGTGATCTTCGTGCGCATGGGTCAGAACGACGGCATCGATGGGAACGTGTTTCTCGGTCAGCTCGGAGAAATCGGGAATGTAAACGCCATTGCCAAGCAGGCGCTCTTCCGGGAACATCACGCCGCAATCGACCACCAGACCGTGCCCCGCACATTCGAGCACCATCAGATTGAGGCCGATCTCCCCTAAACCGCCAAGGGCAAACAGCTTTACGGGAGTCGTCGTTTTGGAATTACCTGCCCCCATCGACACCTTCACCGCCGCGACGCGGGTTCAGTATACAAAGTGGGAACCAGAGGCGAAAGCTCGACCATTAGCAGGGTTTGGTGGCCGAATGGTGGGTCGAGTCCACGCCTCTTATTTGAAAAAGGTCAATGATCATAAGGATAAAGTGGGTTTGTTTTTGCGATTTTATCCATATCGTCGATATCCTTGCTTCCTCGATGCCACTTCCGGCATCAGCCAACCCATCATTATTTCCGAATCGCCCCGGCAAGGATACGCTGGGGATAGATATGGCATCGGCGCGGGCGTTTTCCACAGGTAATGCTTGCGCTCATAATTAGGTGCGCGTTAGGTTCGCTTTCGGAGGTGGCGGAAGATGTCAGTTAATAAGGTGATTTTGGTAGGAAACCTGGGACGCGACCCCGAGGTGCGTCACCTCCCGACTGGGATGAAGGTCGCCAATTTTTCGCTCGCGACCAGCATGAAGCGCAAGACCGGCGAGCAAACCGAATGGCATAACATTGTGGCGTTCGACCGCCTCGCGGACCTGGCCGAGAAGTATCTGCGCAAGGGCAAACAGATCTACCTCGAAGGCCGCTTGCAGACCCGTCAATGGGAAGCAAAGGACGGCAGCGGTAAGCGTCAGCGTACCGAGATCATAATGAGCGAGATGCAGTTCATCGGCGCACGCGGCGATGGTGGCGGCGATTATGCGGGAGCGGGAGCAAGCAGCGCAGGCGGCGCGGATATGCCGAGCGCACCGATTGATGACGAGGACATTCCCTTTTAGATTCTGCGGAGTTTCGGGGGCGGCGGAACTATCTCGCCCTTCAGCGCTACCACGAAGAAATCCTTCAGCGCATCGCGCAGCTCGCCGAGTGCGATGCCCATGTGCTCGGATGGAAGATGATCGAGTTTCACCGACGCTTTTCCATACAAGGATGCGGCGCCGGTCAGATTGCCTCGTTGCGCGTGCAGGATCGCGACCGCAGCCTGAATGATTCCCTGATAGAAAAGTTTCTCGTCACCCGAGCTGCGCTTCCAGACTCCTTCCCAGGCCTCGTGGCATTCGAAGAATTTCCCCTCGTTGAAGAGATCGATCCCTTGCTGGAAGAAATGCGCGAGTGGCTTTTGCGACATCGAATCGTTGCGCGTAGATCCTTCGCTCCGCTCAGGATGACGGAAAAGGAGCGACCTCCTACAAAATGACGCGCTCGGTGGTGATGATGAACTTCGCGTCCTCCGCGAGAAAGTTCGGCTCGTCGGCCAGCACCGCCTTGTACTGCGGCGTGTCGGCATTCGAACGCATGGCATCCTCGTTTTCGAACCAGACTTCCGCGACGCCATCCCACCGCGGCGTCCGTCCGTTTTTGTAGGAGGTCGGCAGCGGATGATTTTGCACATAGCGGCGCGCGCCTGGCACCGCTGAACCGAGTTTGCCATGCGGCGAATTCCAGCGCGCCTGGAATTGCTCGACCGACAGTTCAGGGCGCTTCTTTAGAAACGCCACCATCTTCGGCATCCCCGCCTCGATGGGATTTTCTTTTTGCACGCGCTCTTTCGTCAGGATGAAAGCGAACTTCGACATATCGAGGAACTTCTCATCGTCGGCGAGCGTCTCGTGACTGATCGGCGTGTTCGCAGTCGCGCGCATATCCTCGAGGTTTTCGTACCATAGCGATGCGATACCGTCGTAGATCGGCTCGTGCTTGCGATATCCGGCGTCCATGGTGTGTGATTGCAGGTACTTCACGAGGCCCGGAACCTTGAGCACCAGCGCCGCGTGATCCTTGAGCCAATATTCGCGGAAGTCCGCGAGCACCATCCCGGGTCTTCGCTTGATGAAGTAAATTGCCTTGATCATTTCCCACCCTCGCCTGCTGATTACTCCGCTCGCCGGCGTCAACGCAACTGAACGAAAAAGCCCGCCGGAAAATTCCGGCGGGCTTTCATTGTGACTATCTAAACGCGATCAGGCGGCGCCGTGGCGCAGCAAGCGGCCGGACATGTTGCCGGTCTCTCGGCCATCTTCCATCGTCATTTGACCGTTCACGAAGAGGTAGCGATAGCCGTCGGCCTTCTGCACCCGCCGCCATTCGCCACCCGGAAAATCGTGCGCGATCTCCATCGGACCCATCGCAAGCTTGTCGTAATCGTAGACCACGATGTCGGCGGGAGCGCCTTCGCGCAGAGTGCCGCGATCGCGGAAGCCGGCGCACAGCGACGGCAGCGTCGAGAGCCGCCAATGCGCTTCCTCGAGCGACAACATCTGATGCTCGCGGACCAGCTTGGTCAGGAATTCGGTCGGATAGCGTCCGCCGGTGAAAAACTTGGTATGCGCGCCGCCATCGGAGACGCCGGGGATCAGCCACGGATAGTCGAGCATCTCCTTCATGTAGTCCATGTTCTGATTGGGGCCGGGAGCATAAAACTCCGTGCGCAGATCGTCCGCTACCGCGAGGTCGAGCATCACATCCACCGGATGCTTGCCGGTTTTCTGGGATGCCTCGCGCAGGGTGAGACCCTCCAGGTTTTTCATGTCGTCGCGCACGACCTGCGTGATGAAGATCTTGTCGAACTCTTCGGTGATGATGCGCGGGATGTGCGCGCGCAGTCCCTCGCGCCGGGCGGGGTCGCCCAGCTTCGCCTTGCGCTCCTCGGTCGTGCCGGTGGTCGCATCGCACCACGCCTGGCATTCATCAAAGAGATTCCAATCAGTGAAGCTAAAAGTCATGTTGGTGTCGCTGGTGACCGCCTGACCGTACACGCGCAAGCCGCGCTGACGACACGAATCAAGCCACGCGATGGTTCCGCGATGGATGAACGGCATCGTGTCGCGCGGTTGGACGACATTGAAAAGGATAGGCCGTCCGCTGATGTCTGCGAGTTTCTCGAAATGTCCCGGATCTTTGCTCGGATCGGCAGAGACTAGCGTCATCTGCATGAAGCCCTCGTTGCGCCGTCCGAGCACACGCGCGAGCGCATAGCAGGTGTCGTCGGTCATCAGATCCGAGACCATCGGCGTGCCGTCATAATCGCGCTGCACGCATGCGGGTCCCTTCGGATCGAGCCGCTGCGCAGACCATCCACACGCGCCGGCATCCATTGCTTCGTCGAGCAAACGGCAAATCTCGCGCTCCTCTTGCTCGGTCGGCGGGCGAGTCTTCGCTTCCTCCATACCCATCACGTAGGTGAGGAGTGGCGAGACCGAAACATAGGGCAGGATGTTCACCGCCTTAGGCCGGCGATCGATGCTGTCGAGGAATTCAGGGAAGGTCGTCCAGTCCCACGGCATCCCGGCCTTCATGGACGCGTATGGAATCGCCTCGACGCGCGTCATGGTAAGCATCGCGCGCTCGCGGGCTTCGGGGCGCACCGGCGCAAAGCCGAAGCCGCAATTGCCGATCACGATCGAGGTGACGCCATGCCAGCTCGAAATCGAGCAGTACGGATCCCAAAAAAGTTGCGCGTCGTAGTGGGTGTGGAGGTCGACAAAACCCGGCGCGACGATATGGCCGGAAGCGTCGACGTTTTTGGCGCCGTCGCTCGCGCGAAGTCGTCCGATCTTCGCGATGCGTCCATTTTTGATTCCGATATCCGCACGGAATTGCGGCATCCGCGTTCCGTCGATGACCATCCCGTCCCTGATGATGAGGTCGTATTCCGGCATAAGAGTCCCTCCTCCGCGCGTCGCCCCGACGCTTCCTCACGCTTCGCACCAAAGGGAATCTGCTGTCAAGGATAAGCCGTGCTTACAAGAGCGCGGACCCTTTCTAATCAGAGCTTGGTGACGCCCGGCTCGATCTCGACGCCGAGTGGAACCAGGATACGCACCACCATGTTGTAGAATGCTACATTCTGTACGAGCTCCATCAGGCGGCGGGTGCCGAGCGATTTGCGCACCGCTTCGAAGGTCGCGTCACTCACCTTCACACTGAGGGTAGCTTCCAGCGCATATCGTTGCACGAGGCGTTCCTGCTCGTTGAAGAGCGGCGACTTCTCGAAATCATCGAGATATTCGAGTTGCTCACGCGACACACCGACGCGCCTCGCGAGATTCCAATGATGGGTGAACTCGTACTCGGCGCCGGTGAGCCGGCCCACCGTCAGCAGCGCGAGCTCGCGCAGCTTAGGGTCCAGCTCGGTGCCGTTGCGCAGCTCGCCGCCGAGAGCGAGAAAGCGCCGGAGCAGGTTGGGCGTATGCGCGAGCATCCGAAAGATGTTGCCGACCGGAGTTTTGCGCTCCTCGATCAGGCGATCGAAGATTTCGCGATCGGCTTCAGAAAGGTCTTCGCGACTGAGATACGGTAATCGCGCCATCTGTTACATCCTCCCAGGTATGATCTCGATTCCTCTTTTCGCGCAGAAGGCGCTGAAATCACGCAGATCGAAGGTCAGGAGCGCTTCGATACTTTTCGACGGGTCTTCAACCAAGGCCATCAGAATCCTGTCTACAAGACTTACGCCGGGGTATCTGCCTGGCCTCTCCGGAGATAGGCCTAACCACTCGTCCAAGCAACTTTCACGAAAGGGAGCATCGTCTACGTACTCGGATATCTTCAACCGCCGAAGTCTACTCAAGTCCGAATTCAGGCGCTCGATCCAATCTGGTCTTCCGGAAAACTCGCTGTTGAAACGTTCATATAGAACGGGCCACGGAATAAGAAGCACGTTCCTACGCGTTGAAATAAGCTTTTCTAATATCTCCCTGGCAAGCTTTGTCCGGTCACCCTCTTCACGATAAAGCGCATACAGATAGCCCGAGTCGACGAGGAAACCCTTCAAGCTTCCTCCTCTTGGTCTTGCGCCATCTTATTCGATGAACCCGTCCACGGAGGAGCCTTTCGGCGCCCGGAGATGAAGCCGCCTGTTACTATGCCATCTCGATTCTTGCCGATCAGGTACATCCGGCCGCTCATGCCAATCACTTTGGTAATGGTTTTACTGACTTCCTCGCGTGTCCCTTCGAGCTTGAATGTGGCTACGGAGTCACCGCAATCCTTCGCGTCTACGTCGTCCAGCCAAGCATAGAGTGGTCCATAATCGCCCTGTACACCAAAGTCGTAGGTGAACCAGAATCGATTTTTTTTCATAGGAAGTTCCTTAAGACCCAGTCCTACGCAAACAACATCTCGGACATGCCGCCGCCTGGAGGAATCATCGGCATCACCGCCTCTTCCTTGGGAATCACCACGTCGATCAACACTGGACCGGGGGTCGCGAACGCTTCCTTCATGGTCTTAGCGAGGTCCTTGGTTTTCTCGACGCGGAAGCCATGCGCGCCGTATGCATCTGCGAGCTTGACGAAATTCGGCACCGACATCGCCGAATAGGAATAGCGCTCCTGATAGAAGCGCTCCTGCCACTGGCGCACCATCCCGAGGAAATGGTTGTTGAGGATGATCACCTTGATGTCGACGTTGTACTGCACCGCGGTGCCGAGCTCCTGGATGTTCATCTGGATCGAGCCGTCACCAGATACCACCACAACTTTGCGATCGGGCGCCGCGAAGGTCGCACCGATACCGGCCGGCAGACCATAGCCCATCGTTCCCAAGCCACCCGAAGTCAGCCACGAGCGCGGCTTCATGAAGGGAAACATTTGCGCGACCCACATCTGATGCTGTCCGACGTCGGTCGCGATGATCGCGTCGCCCTTAGTCAGATTCGCCATCTCCTCAATCACGTGCTGAGGACTGACGTTCTCGCCCCGTTTGTTATTCTCATAGAGCGGCTTTTCCTTCTGCCATTTGAGGATTTGCTGATGCCATTTGGCCCAGACTGCGCGCCGCTTGCCGATACTTTCGTGTCCCTTTACCGCCTCGAGCATGTCGGTGAGCACGCTTTTGATATCGCCAACAATCGGCACGTCAACTTTGACATTTTTCGAAATCGAGGACGGGTCGATATCGATATGAATGATGGTCTCGGCCTTCGGCGCAAAATCCTTGATACGCCCGGTCACGCGATCGTCGAAGCGCGCGCCCACCGCTATCAGGCAATCGGTATTGCAGACGGCGGTGTTGGTACCGTAAGAGCCGTGCATCCCAAGCATCCCGAGGCGCAGGGAATCTGACGCCGGAATCGAGCCAAGCGCCATCAGCGTTTCGGTCACTGGAATGCCAAGTCCCTTCACCAATTGCTGAAGCTCGGCCGCGGCACCGGACCACTGCACGCCGCCGCCAACGTAAAAGAGCGGCTTCTCACTTTTTTCGATCGCCTCGACGGCGCGCTCGATTTGGCGCGGGTTGCCCTTGAAGGTCGGCTTGTAGCCGCGCAGGTCGGCCTTGTCGCATAGCTTGAATGCGTGCTCGGCCTGTTGCACATCCTTCGGCAAATCGACCAGAACCGGGCCAGGCCGACCGCTACCCGCGATATAAAATGCCTCGCGGATCACGCGCGAAATGTCGCCGACTTCCTTAACCAGGAAATTATGCTTAGTGCATGGTCGCGTGATTCCGACGATATCGACTTCCTGAAACGCGTCGTTGCCGATCATGCTGGTCGGAACCTGCCCCGTCAGCACCACCATCGGGGTTGAATCCATGTAAGCATCGGCAATTCCGGTTACTGCATTGGTCGCGCCGGGCCCCGAAGTGACCAGCACCACGCCCGGACGTCCGCTGACGCGCGCATAGCCTTCCGCCATGTGCGTCGCGCCCTGTTCATGACGAACGAGGATGTGCTTGATTTTGGAATCGAGCAGTGCGTCGTAGGTAGGCAGGATCGCGCCTCCCGGATAGCCGAAAATTACGTCCACGCCTTCAGCAATCAGGGTTTCGATAGCGATTTGAGCTCCGGTAAGTTTCTTCACGGCCTTCCATTCCGGCGGCTTGCGAATGCGTCCGACCTCGGTGATCGTCGCGCGGCGCCGGTCGTTTTGGGTTTTCTAGAGGGTATATCACCCTTACCCGGCGGTACAATTGGCTTCGATCAGCTTGGGGTTTTGGCCGGCTTGGAGGCCAGCGTCAGCTCATCCATCTCGTCGAAAAAGCGCACCGACTCGGGCATCGGTCCCGGCAGCTTCATCGCGATGAGCCCGGGTTGCGCCGCATCCCAGGCCTCGCGGCTCTCCCATCGCCCGATACCGTAGAAATGTTCCCGATTCTTCGCGCTGCGCAACATCATGCTGCCGTAGGAGCCGGCGAAGGCTTCTCTGATGCGGCGAGTGCCGGCGTCCCAATTGCGCAGGAACTCCTCTTCATGGCCAGGCTTGACGGTCCATCGATACATCACGCGAATCATCTCAAAGAAAACCTCCGCGGCACGTCGTCACTCCATGATAGAGCATTGGAGTGACGATCCATAAACTAGAGCGCAGTCAGGTAGTGCCGATTACGATTCGAGAGGCATTCGATTTCTTCTCCAATCCGCGCAACCTTGAGCGGCTCACTCCCGATTTCGTGCACTTCCAGTTCCTCAAACCGCCGCCTGAGAAAGTGGCGCCCGGCACCATCCTCGAATATCGGCTGCGGCTATATGGGGTACCGGTAAAATGGCGCACGCAGATTGAAAGTGTCGAGGCGCCGACGCGCTTCATCGACGTGCAGGACCAAGGGCCCTACGCGATGTGGCGGCATACTCATAGCTTTCGCGAACTGGATCCCGGTCACACAGAGATCCGCGATCAGGTCGAGTTCGCAATGCCGCTCGGACCCCTGGGTGAACTCGCGTATCGAATCCTGGTGGCGGGAAGCCTTCAGCAGATATTTGACTTCCGCGAGGCTGCGCTGCGCCGGATCTTCCCTGAATGATGTCGCGAGCTAGTAGTGCTGCTCACCGCCACTTTCTTCGACCGACAACACTTCGAAGGTCCGGTCCAACGGCGCAAACATACCCTGCACGGTCATGGTCTGACCGGGCTGAATCTTGGCAAATTTTTCCGCATCCTGCCCCTGCACCACGAAGTTGGGATTGAACTGCATCACGTACTGCCAGATGTCCGGCCATCGAGTCCGAAGGCTGTTGGTTTGCCCGTCCTTCAGAATGAATTTGTAAGCCTTGTCGCCGACTCCCATCGTCACCACCGTCTTGCCACCGAAAGTTTCGTCGGGTGCGGGCTTGGTGACAATGATGGTGGTTGGTATCGGCGGTCCCATCGCGGGGAGGCTTTGCGCGGAGGCGAGGTGCGGGACGGTGAAGGTCAAAATCACCATCGAAAATAACATTGAGGTCAATCGGTTTAGCATATTTCTAGTTCTCCAAGGGGAAGTCTTCATCTATTGTAAAAGGTAGATAACGGAAATGGTAAAAGAGCATTTACTATTTGCGCCTACCTACTGTACGATAGGCAGAGATTAACCATTCTCGGAGGAATTTGATGCTTAAGCTGCGCGTTGTAGCGCTCCTGCTTTTCGCTGCCGGCCTGCTGCCCTTGGGCGCTTCCGCACGGGCGGCGGGGGTAAAACCGGGCGACGTTATTGGCAAGGATAACGCATCTTTGGTGAAGGATCTCCTCAGCCCGGGAAATTACGTTCTCGTGCAACAGGGAATGCGACTGAATATCGTCCCCACCAGCAAACTGGATTGGCCCCCTCCGTTCAAAAGCGCAACCGAGAAGTATTCGTCGCAGGTGGTCCTCAATCCTGACGGTACCCTCAAGAACTATGTTGCCGGCCAGCCGTTTCCGCTACTCGATCCCAACGACCCGCAAATGGCGACCAAGCTGATGTGGAATTACAGTTTCCGCCCGTTGTACACCGACGATGCGGACCTGCGCTTTCCGGAGATTGCCAGTTATGTCGGCGGATCCAAAGATCTTGAACCGCTGAGCTACTTCACCGTCGGCCATTTTGCCTTCTACAACAACGTCGGGCGCATCGAAGTTCCTCCAGTACCGACCAGCCCCGATTTCGCCGCCAGCGGAATCCGCTATAAGTTCGCGTTTTATCCTTTTCTGGAGCCGGCGGGATTGCGCGGTTACGGCTTGATCCGCGACCGCAGCATGGATCCAAAAATCGAAGATAACTCCTGGGTGTTTAACCCGCAGTCGCGGCGCCTACATCGGCAATCGCCGGAGATCCTTGCCGATGCGATCGGTGGACTCCCCGGTTTTTCGGGTGGAGGCAGCGGCGGTGGTTACGGCGGCGCCGGCGTCGGAGTCGGCGGCGGATCGTCCAACACCAGCACCATCGACCCCGATTCCTACTTTGGATTTTCGGCCAAGGTCGAGGACTTCACCTATAAGTATCTGGGCGAGAAAGAGATGCTCGCCTGCGTGCATGCGAAGTTTTCTCCCGAACAGCCCTGCCCTGCTGATGGCGGTCTTACCATATGCCCGGAAGATTGGGAGATGCGCCACATGTATATCGTCGAGGCCACGATGAAGCCGGGCCATCACTACGCGATTCCCAAACGCATCTTCTACATCGATTCTGAAGGATGGCTGATTACTGCATCCGATCAATACGGTGACGACGGCAAACTCTGGAAGACGCTGGTGCTTTTCAATACCTATCGTGACCGTCCAGTCCCGGATGCCCAGGTCGCCATCTATCCGTATAAACGCATCTTCCAGCTGGGGTTGGTCGATGCCAACGTTCAGGACCGCGCTTCCACTGTGGTCTACATGCCCGGACGGCATTCGCCCGAGAGAGAATGCTGGTATATCGATATGGGCGTCGTCGATCCCGGCTTCTTCAATCCCAACTCAATGATGAACGCCGGCCACTAGATCCGGCTGATGAAAGCGCGGCGATCCTCATTTGAGGATCGCCGCGCCTATTTTTACCTAAGCGGCCACGACGCCGAACTACGGGCGCTTGAGGTCCTGGATGATTTCCTTCAGCACCCCGCGATCGTGGTCGTTTCGTAGCGCCATATCGAAGCTCAGGCGATTGACCCCGGCGAAGCGCTTCTTCATCACCGAAGCGATCTCATCGTAGGTCCCGACCGCCGCGAACGCATGCACCATCTCCTCGTTCACCAACTGCGACATCTCGCGCCATTTCTGTTGGATCGACAGCTTATGAAGATGATCCGCGGTATCGCCCCATCCATCGAGCTCGAAACTTGATCGATACGAGCGCGTCGAGCCATAGAACGCGATGGTCGATTTGAGGCCCTCGACCGCCTTTGCGAGCGCATCCTTGTTGGGCGCGGCGCATAAGAACCCACCGCCGCCGATCTGAAAATTGTCCCACTCGGATTGCGGCCGCCCGCTCTTCGCAAAGCCCTTCTTCAGATTCGGAAACGCAATCTGATCGAGATATTTGCGGGTCACGATGCCATGCAACCGCACACCCTCGCAGACCTCACCGGCCACCTGCAGCATGCGCTCCTGCACCGCGGCGATCAGCACCGGGATATGAGGATCGCTCACCGGCGGCGGCGCGAAGTTCGGCGTCATCAGCGAGAGATTGTAATGCTCACTGCGAAAGTCCAGGGGCGCGCCGGTCTGCCAGCTCTTCCACACCGCGCGCATCGCGCCGACGTAGTCCTTCATGCGCTGCGCGGGCTTGCTCCATGGCATCCCGAAGCGCCGCATCACATGGCCTTTCACCTGCGAGCCCAGCCCGAGCACGAGGCGTCCGCCGCTCATGCGCTGCAAGTCCCACGCGGTGTATGCGGTCGCGACCGGGCTCTTGGTGAATGCGAGCGCGATGCCGGTGCCGAGCTCGATGCGCGAGGGCTCCTGCGCCGCAATCGCGAGAATCAGATATGGGTCATCCTGCGTTTCGACCGCGACCGCGGTGTCGTAGCCGAGCGCCTCGGCCTCGCGGACCTGCTCGCGCAGGGTCGACCAGGTCGGCTCGGCTTTCTTGCCTTGCTGCATATCGGGGGTATATGGGACGCCCAGGTTCAGCGCGCGTTCAACTTTGATGGTAGCCATGCGGCGGTTATCGCGTCCGCCGCGCCGCGCTGTCAAGGTGCCGATGCGACGACGGCGAATTTTGATGGGGAGGTTTTTTTGCGTGAAATTGCCTCACCATGGTTTACAGTATGCTACGGACTACTCGCCGAGGAGGTGGGCGCGGTCCCCCTCCGGCAGTTCCGATGGCCTTTCCGACATCGCGTCGGTCGCGTATGATGCCTGCTCTACCTCCTCCCCTCGATGCAGATGCTCCAGGATCCGATACGATAGCCGCGTTCCGAGCACCATTACCGACAGTATGTTGGCATTGACGAGCACGATCCGCGCGCCGAGGCCAAGTGCCGGCGCCAGCATCGCCGCCATCGCGGTGATGCCGACCGCGAACGCGAGCGCTTTCGTCGCGCGGAGCGCATCGTCGATGCCCGAATCCCGCCCGCGCCGAGCAGGCGCCGTCCGATACATTCCGCTCATCGCAAACCCGAGCATCTGCACCATCGCCAGCATCGGCAGCGCAATGAGCGCCTGCGCGCGACTTCCGTCCCCTTCGAGGAGCAACGCGACCGCGCCGCTCGAGCTGATGAGGATCGCATCGAGCACCACCTCGAACGCCGGACCACCTCGCGCGAAAGTTTCGGCGAGCGGGAGCAGCAGGCCCGCGCGCAGCGGCCTCAGCTCGCGGTACCCGAGCCATCGCACCCCCGCGCCCGCGGCGAGCCCGACCGCGGCGATAACCGGTAGTGGTGCAGCCACGCCTCGCGCGACTAGCAACGCCGCGAGACAGAATCCCGCGCCGACCGCATAGAGGAGCAGGACCGCCTCGCGATGACCGAAGCCAAGAGTGAGCAAGCGGTGATGAATATGGTCGCGATCGCCGGCGAACAGCACCGGACGCCGCAGCAGGTACCATCCATAGCGCGTCCCGCCCCCCGGCTTCAGCACGGCGATTTCGCGCAGCACGCGTCGCGTCGTGCTCAGCATCAGTTCGCCGAGCGGCAGCCCCAGCGCGAGCAAGGGCGCCGCCGCCGCGCCAAGACTGCCAGTCGGATGCGACGTGGCAAGCGCGCCGACCGCAACCATGAAGCCGAGCAGGAGCGCGCCGGAATCGCCGAGGAAAATCCGCGCCGGATGAACATTATACGGAAGGAATCCGAGCAGCACTCCGCACAACGCCGCCGCCATCAGCGACGCGCCGCCCGCGCCATTGATCCGGCCCATCAGCAGCAACGTCATGCTGATGATCGCGCAGAGGCCGACCGCCAGCCCGTCGAGCCCGTCGACCAGGTTGACCGCGTTCACCACCGCGACGATGAAAATGATGCTGAGGGGAACCGTGAGCAGGCCGAGCGGAACCATCGGCGGGTCGATTCGGTAACCGCCGCAGACCACGATCGATGCCGCGACGACTTCCACTGCGAGTTTAGTAGCGGGGCGCTGCGCATGCACATCATCGATCGCGCCGACCAGCGTGACCATCAGCGCGCCGGTCGCCAGGAAACCCAACCGGCGCGCGTGCGCCCAGAAAAAAGCATTTATCGATGGATCCCAATGCGCCGCCAGAACCATCACGAGGACCAGCGCAGCCAAAATTGCGGGACCGCCCAGCCGCGGCGTCGCAACCGAATGAATCCGGCGCAGGCCGGGGTTATCGATAGCGCCGATTCGGAGCGCGAGGCGGCGCGAGATCGGCGTCAGCGCGAACGACAGCGCGAACCCCAATGAGATCAGCAGCGACTCGCTAGTCATCGCGCGGCCGCCGGATTTGGCGAACGAAAAACCCACCATAGGCCGACTTGCGGATCGACCATCGCGATGGACTTTGGTCTGGCTGGACGCACGTCCCCTCTTCGCACCGAGCAAGCGTAAAATCCTCGATGGAATTACCATCGCGGACGTTGTGTCACATAGTCGGGCTCACGTTCACTATTGGTTGTCCGCGGCAGTCTGGATCAACCTGTGGGTCGCGTCAAGCGGAATGATCGTTTTAAGCAAAATTTGTATGACGCGGACGGCCTCGCGATGTCCTGCCGTTTCCCGACTCTTTCAGTACTGAACGATGGCGTCGATACGGGCGCATCCGATGCGGTGGATTCAGCTCGCAAAGACGATATCCAACAATGTTAGGCTGGAAATTTAGTCAATCGGTGCGCGGGATTGGGTTAACGAGTAAAAATTGGTCCCCCTCCCACCGAATCCGCGGTGAAAGTCGTTCGCAACTTCGGGGATGCTCTCACGATGACCGGATGGCGCGCGAAACGGAGCTTCTACTGTCGCGCCATCGCAACCCGCAGGCGATCCGCGGCAGTGATCAGGTGATCGAGATTGATCGCATCCTTTCCGATATCGATCTCAACCCAATTCACCTCGCCGCTGAATTCATTGTCATGGATTCCGTATTCATAGGTCACCGGAGAGCCGGCGCCGAAGCCGACATCGCAGGTTTCGTCGGCGGAGAAAACCAAGGGCTCGGTCTTTTCTACCCGGCCCTCACCACACTTTTGACCATCGACGTAGAGAGTGACCGTGCCCCCTTTCGCGAGGCCGCCGCCATCGTAGGCGAACTCCATGCGCACCTCGTGCTTGCCGGAGGGAATCTTATTCGCGCCTTCGACGTAGTAACGCTCAATTCCATAGAAGTTGTAGCAATACTTTGGCTTGCCACCTATCGCGTAAAGGCCCCAACCCCCAGTCAGCCCGCCCTGGGCAACGATGACACCTTCAGCGCCGGTCTCGGGCACGATCACCTCGGCGGTCACGGCGTGCGACTTGTTCTTGATGTTGATGACCGAGCCCTCGGTCAGACGCCCCATTCCACCGAACAACAGTTGTCGGTTGCCGATGATCAACTGCGGGCGGCCAGCGATGTCGGGATTGGCGCGCTCGGCGAAGCGGTCATCCAACGGCAGCACGTTGTATTTGACCGCCTCGATCAGCCATAGCCGCTGCAGCTCGTGCAGCCTTTTCGGATTCTCTTTTGCCAGATCTTTCGCCTGGCTCCAGTCCGTGTTGGTGTCGTATAGCTCCCACACATCGTCGTCGAATGCGAGCAATTGCACCGCGCCGGTCAGCCAGGGAGTTCGGTGGCGCGTAACCGCGGTCCACCCCTTGTGGTAGATGCCGCGATTGCCAGCCATCTCGAAATACTGTGTTTCGCGCCGCTCCGGGGCCTTGGCGTCGTTGAATGAGTAGGCCATGCTAACGCCCTCGATCGGCTTTTGCGCCACCCCATTGACGATCGTCGGCTCAGGAAGACCCGCAACTTCCAGCAAGGTGGGGGCGACGTCGATTACATGATGAAATTGCGCGCGAAGCTCGTTCTTTGCTTTGATTCCCCTCGGCCAATGCACAACCAAGCCGTTGCGGGTACCGCCCCAATGCGACGCCACCTGCTTGGTCCATTGGTAGGGCGTGTCCATCGCATGCGCCCAGCCCACCGCATAATGATTGTAGGCCTCGACCCCGCCGAATTTGTCGATGTGGGCCTTCAGGAACTCGGGTGACTCGAGATCGGCAAAGCCGGTCAGCGGCACCAACTCGTTGTAGGCGCCTTGCAGCGTGCCCTCGCCGGATGCGCCGTTGTCGCCGACGATGAGATAGATCAGGGTGTCGTCGATAATGTCGAGATCCTTCAGCGCATCGATGAGGAGACCTATGTAGTGGTCGGTGTGCTCCATGAAGCCTGCAAAGATCTCCATCTGCCGTGTGAGAATCGGCTTCATTTCCGCGGACTCTGCCTCCCAGGCAGGAATCTCGACATGACGTTTCGTCAATTCGCAATCCTTTGGGATAACGCCGAGTTCCTTCTGCCGCGCGAAGGTTTCCTCGCGCAGCTTGTCCCACCCCTGGTCGAACTTGCCTTTATACTTGTCGGACCACTCCTTAGGAACGTGATGAGGCGCGTGCATCGCGCCCGGAGCGTAGTAGACAAAGAACGGCTTGTCGGGAGCTAGCGCCTTCTGTTGGCGAATCCACTTGATCGCCTTGCCCGTCATGTCATCGGTGAAATGGTAGCCCTCCTCAGGCTTCTTGTCGGGCTCGACCGGCGTCGTTCCTTCCCAGATCGCCGGAAAGTACTGATTGGTCTCGCCGCCGATGAAGCCATAGAAGTATTCAAACCCGCCGCCGCCTGTGGGCCAGGCATCGAACGGCCCCACCGGACTTGTCTCCCAGACCGGGATCTCATGGCACTTGCCGAACTGCGCCGTCGAGTAGCCATTGAGCTTGAGGGTCCGGGCAATCGGCGCGGCTGTGTTGGGCAAGATCGAATTGTAGCCAGGCGCGGAAGTGGCAATCTCAGTGATACCGCCCATGCCGACTGAGTGGTGGTTGCGGCCGGTCAGCAGGGCCTGGCGGGTTGGCGAGCACAGCGCAGTGGTATGAAATCGGGTGTATTTCAGTCCTGTGCTGGCCAGTTTTTCGATGTTGGGAGTAGGGCACGGGCCGCCAAACGCCGAGGTGGTGCCGAAGCCGACATCATCAAGCAGGATCACCAGGATGTTAGGGGCACCCTCGGGCGGACGTAGTTGCTCGATAGGAGGATATTTGGTATCGGGGTCTTTCGCATCATAGGTCGTCAGGCCAACATGGGTGCGATCCGGAATCGGGAGAACCGTTCTGGATATGTTTTTATTGCTCATTTGTTTGCCTCCTCGGGGCGTCTCCGAACGACAGGATGCCAGATTGGAAACTGTCAAGCTTGATACCAAATCGGGACGCTAGCAGCGACGACCATACGCCCCCTTATCGGGCGCTTCGTTGACGAGACTATTGGGTAAACTCAGGTTCGCACAATGGTACTTTGGTGCCATCGCGATGCGTCCAGATGACTCTATCTTTCTGAAAATTAGTGGATGGGCGAGAGATGCCGCTCTGAATCACCCTCGGAAAAGTGGCGCAAGTTCTGATTCCGGGGGTACGCAAACTCGCCGCCACAAATCAAGCGCTATTTCTCGAAGCTGAGCGCCGCAATTTGAACAACGAGAATTGGTAGCTAGAGTAGGAAATCGAAAAGGAGCGGGCGAAGATCGAGGAGAAGGAAAAGGAACTTGCCAGAATCGCGGAACGCACCTCATTCAGCAAATCCAGCCGCGTACCTTCTGGCGCCGCTGCACCTCATCCGAATCGTGAAGGATCTCGTTTTCCGCATCTTAGAGACCTCACGATGTCGTGCCGTTTCCGGCTGCCTCAGTACTGGTCGATTGCGTCGGTGATAGCGTGTCCGATAGCGTTTGACGTCGTCGCGTGGAAGCCCGGATAGAACACCCAGTATTCGTGCGGGTCACCGGAATCCCGGCCCAGGTTTAAGGTCAGATATCCGCGCGGGGTGTCGAGGACCACCTGATATCTCTTGGTCGGATGAGAATGGTGACCGATGAGAGGTTCGTGCATCTTTCGGAGTGCGCCGACCAGCGCGGTGGCGTCGCTCATTCGGGTCCCATCGATACTGACCGATACGATCGGTCCCGATAGCATCGGGGCGATTTCCTTCAGGGCGGCCACCTTGATCATCGTGATCAGAACTACCTCACCCAGGGTAATGCCCACGAAAATGGCCGCGGCAACAATCAACGCACGAGGCATCCGCGCCAACTGCGAGCCTACAGACTCCTTTCTTTTAAGCTCCGGGGAAGCGTTCCGATGCAGCTGAATGAACAGGAATAACGCGGCCACCCAGGCCATAATCGCTACCGCGATGATCGGCCACTGCGCCGCATGCAACAGACTGTCGACGAGATGCGCCAAGCAATTCGACTTTAATGGTAAGTTGCGCAGCTTGCGACCTCGGCGCAGCGGTCGGTGGTGCCTTCACGATGTCGTGCCGTTCCCGGCTCTTTCAGTGCTCGTCGAGAGCGTCGGTGCGTGCGCATCCGGCTCGACGAATTCAGAACCAGGTGGGAAGCGCAATATCTTCCTATGAGAACTTCCCAGAAGGCGCGATAGAAGGCATAGAGCGCCCCCAGCGCGTAGCGACGCCCGCAGAGACCTAACCCCTAGCCCCTTCCCCTAAAGTGGAAGGGGAATCGGAATGGCTGGGAGTTTTGGATCGGCACTCGTGCGGAGACGTACAATCCGTGTACGGAGCGGACCCATCGACTATAGACGTAGCGCTTGCGGACGATTTCGCGGTCCCTTCCGCGTCGTGCACCTGCCGGATGACGTCGATGTCAGGGCGCTCCGGAAAAGTCTGATGCGTCTGGTCTAGAACCCTCGTGCGGGGCCGATCTGCGGTGAGCGTACCGGCTTAGCCATGCCATAGAACACGATCATGCCCTGCCCGCCACAGCGAGTTGAAAGACCCTCGTCGGGTTTGCCATAGCAAGAAGCGGGATCCTGCCAGTTGTTGGAAACCCAGACGTTGCCGGCCGGGTCGATAGAGGCATCGACCAGCATCTGCATGCCACCGCCCTTGTAGCCACCGGGCGGGGAAATCGGATCGCCAGTCTTAAAACCGGGGGGACAGGTCTCGGTCCGTGCCCCACACAACTCCGTGATGCCGCCGCCGGGTATAAAGTTTGACACCCAGACATGATCGTTCCCGTCAATCGATACTGCCCACGCGCCCCAGATGCTCCCGCCGGGATTGAACGGGGAGCCCGGTGCCGGGCTGCCGTCGGGTCGCAGCATCGACACGCTACCTAACCCTGGATGGGACAGCAGGTCTTTGAGCGCGACCTGATCAATCGCCGTGGCAGTGCCGCCGGTCATCTTGAGTTCGAGGAGATGCAGCTTGGTGGCAAGGGTCAATCCCGACCCCACGGTGTTGGCAACCCATGCGTTGCCCTTGCTGTCGATTGCCATCCCCTTGCCACTGCCGCCGCCAGTATGGAACACCTGAACGCTGCCTGGGTCGCTCGCCGGAAAACGGGTGACGGTGTCTCCAATCGCGTTGGTGATCCAAATCCGGTCCTGCTGGTCGATCGCAAGACCAAACGGGCCGGTTAGCTTGCAGGGACTATCCTTGTTCGGCTTACCGTTGGTGGACTCACAGTAGAACTTCGCCTTGGTCGGGTCCCCCTGTGGCATGTACACGACCTTGTCGTTGGTGAAGTCCAACGCCCACACATCGCCACTCGGCGTGACGATGATGCCCTGCATGAAACCGAGGGTACCGCCGAAGTTGTAACCCTCAGGCGGCGAGAGTGGCTTACCGTTGTGGTCGAACAGCGAAATGGTCTTGCCGCTGGTGCTGTCAAACCAGACCCGATCGTTGGCATCGATCGCAGTGCCGAAACCCGGGCCCTGCAGCCCGCCGCCGGTAAAACCCGTGGTCATCGGCGAAAGCGGATGCCCGTTGGGAGCGAACTCCGCCATGTTGCCATCCCACAAAGCGTCGTGCCCCTGCGACCCAACAATGAAATTGGCCCCGCTCCACGCGTTGCCCTCGCTGTCGAACATCACTTTGGCGCCACCGGCGTAACCACCACCGGCGAACTTGAGCGGCAGTACCCATGCGCTGGGTGCATAGCTCAGATAGGGCATGAACGGAGTTGAGCGCAAGCCTCGTGGTTTCCGAGGATAGAACTGGTCGAGGAGCGCGAAGATGCGCTCGGGTTTGTAGGCCATATTGTGCGCAATCGAGATCGCCGCGGCGAGTGTATCGGTGGGTTGCTTGCCGTCGCGGCCCACCGCGGCGACCAACAGTATCTTGCATGCGTCCTGCCTTACGTTCGCGATGCAGCCTGCGAGGACGTTCGACAAGGTACCGAAGTTGGCCATGGTCGGCGTCTCAGTGCTGTTGAAGCCGTCCTGAATCATTTCGCCGTAGCCGCCGGTCGCGAGATCGACGAAATTGGGCACGTTGCCGGCCGCGATCCGGAGACCGAGCGGGTTGCCTTTGAGAGCAGTGCCATCGAGAAACTGCGCGTTGGTCCATACCGACGCTATCGTCGTGAATTCGTTGATGACGACGTGTGCCGGCGGTTTGTTGCCGAGCACCGAGATCAGCGCGATTGCCGGATTGTCGCCGCTGCCTTGATGCGCGGTTGGTTCGCCGCCCTTGGCGATTATGTACAAGATGCTGTCTTCGCCGGGTGATTGTTCAGGGCTTAGAGTAAAGCGACCGTCGTCGCCACTCTGAGTCTGTGCCAGTTGCTTAGGGTCGTCCGCACTCGCAGACCATAGAGTCACCGTCGATTTGGCGATCGGAGCGCCTGCTCCGAGCACCTGACCCTCGACGCTATCGGCGAAAGCCGGCTCAGCTAATGCGAGACCGACGACGGCGAGCATCGCAAAGATTGATGGTACCATCGCTACGAAGCCTCGGACACGCCGTCTAAGATTCATCCTGGTTCTCCCTGAAACTAGCTCTTTAACCCTTCGAGGACATCGTAGGTGCGAACCAATAGATTCTTCTATGGTACTAAGGTGCTACTTCAAATGGCGCCGCGCTGAGGCTCGATGCACCGGCCTACCATTGTCGGTAAAGCCGATGCATGTCCGAAAATTGCAATCACGAAAATTCTCCAGGCATTAGCGTTCTAATCTTTTCGCGGCTCTCAAAAGTAGATTCCGCGTCGTCATGGGCAGTCGAGAAAGCCTATCCCTGATCGCCCGAATCGCCCGCTCGCCCAACTCCGCCGTCGGTGGACTATCGCCTTACGGACATTGATAAGCGCGACCGCTGCCGACAAAGCGAGTGCTGCCGGGGGCGCCGGTCGCGGCATTGGACGCGACAGCTACGCTGTTAATCGTGTCGACGACCAGAAAATTGCCACCCATTTCATTGGTCTTGTTGCGCATCGCGTTCTTCACAGATTCGATGTTGGGAAGTGCGTTGAAAGGCGAACTGAGAGAAACTTCTCCGACCGAAACCTCGCCGAGTTCTTTACAATCCTTGGGAGCTTCACTTTTGGTGGAGTATTTGACGTTCCTGGCTGCCTCATTTAAGTCGGTGCTGCAGGAATCCAGGAAGGTACTCAGAATTGTGCAGATTGCTAAAACACCGAAAACTGAAAGCGATATTCTTAACATCAATTTGCCTCAAAGCTTCGAGGTTAGTCCTACTCCTTTTCGTCACCGACGGATCTCCCGATTAACCTGACCAAGGTGTCTCTTACTGCTGCATGGCGGTGAAAATCTGTTCCTGCGTCCACATCGGGTGTTGCAGCAGCACTGCGTGCCCGGCGCCGTCGCTGCCCGGATAAGTTGCGATAGTAGCCGCATTGGCGCCGTAGATCTGCTGATACGCGCTCACCAGTTCCTGACCATAGACGTATTGGATGAGTAGATCCTCGGGTCCGTTGATCACATTGATCTTACCGGTGATGTTGATCGGCACGCAGTCGGTCGATATCGGCACGTTGAGCGCCGCGTTTGGCGGCGGCGGGGTCTCGGTGGTGGAGCACACGCCGCCGTTGGAAGAAGACATCTGCGGTGCGATGCCGGAACAGACGCAGCCCGTCGAAGTAAAGTTCGCCGCCGCAGTGATACAGGAGCAAAGGCTATAGTCCACGTCCAATTCGCGTTGCTGAAGAAACAAGGTGTGGTTGACGCCCCCGGTACGGCTCCAGGGCGGACGCTTTCGGTTGAAAACCTGCGCGGTCAGATTCTTCTGGCACTCGCTGCCACGCGGGCAATCCAGGGTGACATTGAGCTTCACCCTATTTTTTTCGATGGTGGCTTCGCAGCCGCTATTGAGCCCGGTGTTGGGAGTCTGGCCAACGAAGGGGAAGGTTAGTTTGTATTGATCCGACGCGAGCATCCGCTTAAACGATGTGCTGAGATCGGTATTGTCCTTGAGCTCGTCGAAGATGGTGCTTACGCAGTCGGCCTGATTGCCATCGATGTTACCGTCGGTATTTCCGCCCGGCTTGGTCGCGATCAGAATTACATTCCCGATTTTCCGCAGAGGATTGGCCATCGGGCTTAGGAATGCGTATTTCAAGGCCCCCACGCTTCCCAGCGACCAGCCGAGCGGGTCGACCTTGTCGGTCGAAATGTTGTACCTGGTGGCGACGTCATCGAGAATCGCGTCGACGTCATTGGCGATATCGTCGAAGGTAACGTTACCCTTAAGCTGACTCCGCCCGACTCCCGGATAGTCGAACATTACCATTCGATAGTCGTGACACAGCGAGATCGCTCCGTCTTCAGCCGGGTTGTAGGCTGGGGTTTTGACGATTTTTGGGCTGCTCGCGCTGTTGGTAATCATCTCGATGGGCCAGTCCGGGAGGATTCCGCCGGTGCCATTGAACATGACGATGACCTCGTCACTCTTCGCGGCATCGCCTAGCACGAGATAGTCGAGCTTGTCGCCGGTGCGGGGATTGGTGAAGTAGGTCAGCTCGGTGTTCAACGCGCGCAACGTTCGCAGCTGGGCGCATGCAACCGGAGTTTTGGTCCTTAGACCCGGGTTATCGGCGCCAAAGGCCGAGAGCGTCGATGCCAGGATGATGCTGAGGAAAAGGACTCCACCGCTGGTGGCCCTACGGATCTTGCTGGTCTTCAAGTACATTCCCCCATTCGTGGACCGAAGCCGGATTCAGCGAACTACCTCCGACTTCAACACAATAAACCCAACATTTATAAATTTAGGATGTGATTGCTTCAAAGTAAACACGAACGCACGCTTGGCGCTCGAGACCTGGCACGAGAGTAGGTAAGCCTCCAGATCCTCGCCCGCCTCCGATTCGTGCGAACTAACAAGGTCATTTACCCGTCGGTAATGCGAAGCCGTGCCGCAAGGAAAAAAGATTTCCGCCTGACCGCACGCGACCGTTCCGGTGGCACCTTGGTGGGAATCACAAAAAAGAAGTGGTCTTCACTGCAGTTGCGGGAGCGCGTATCGCTCCGGCGCTGAGGCGCGATAATCAGAAGAGCCGTTCGTCCCGATGGAGTCGCCGGGCTTAGAGCTTGGTGAAGCCGTCGATGCTCCATTCTTCGGAGCCAACCCCATTGTGGACAAAGAACAGCCCATCGGGATCGTATTTTCGCTTGACTTCGGCCAGACGAGAGTGATTGCTTCCCCAGTAGGCTTGCTGCCAGCCCTTCTCGAAGTAGTTGCTCTCACTCACGTACGCTCCCGTATCTCCCGTCACGGCTCGGAGTTCATTCACACACTTATCGATGCGCTCCCTGGCCTGGCGGCCTTTATCAAGCGACGGCTCATGGCCGGGAATCCCCGGATACGCAGGTCCCTGGGCGTCGCCGACGATTGCCAGGGTGAAGGCGTCGAGCAGCGCGGGATTCGTCGCGGTGTCCTTGGCCGCGGCGATCGCATCCGGAGGCGCACCGGCGAGTCCTTTGTTAAAGTGCAGCTCGAGGCCCGAATATCGCGAGCTGGCGAACAACGCGTCGGCGAGGCGTTGCTGTTGGGCGTCATTCTCGAGCAGTGCGGATGGCAACCATAGTGACTCGAACCCCCAAATGAACCATGCGACCTGGCCACCGTCTCCCTTCCACCACGCGTTAGTGGGCGCCGCACCGGGACGATTGTCGAAGTTCAAAACGGGCTCCGGAATCAGATGTAGCAGGGCATCGTCAAGCAATGAGATCAGTGGATTGCCATTTCGGGGAAAACCGATCTCCGGCCAATGCTCCTTCCACCATTGGACGTCCCACCAGTGTCGCGCCGGTACGCTTCCGATGGTGACGCGGCCTTTGATCGAACCGACCTCCGGCGTATGCGCGACCCAATCCAGAAATGGCTGCCAGACCTGCTTTGCCTGCGCAGTATTCAACCCCTGGTAGACCATACTGATGACAAGCGTGTTTTCCGGATTCAGATGGGCCTGCTCGCCCCAGTGATCGTTAAAGAGATGCTCATGGTAGAAGCTGACGAACTCGCGGATCAGACGCCGATAGGCATCGTCTGACGAAGCTTTGATCGTGATGCTAACGGCGCCGAAGAACTCCGGAAGATCGTGAACCCGCAGCGTCATCTTACTTATCACGCCAAAGCTGCCACCTCCGCCCCCCTTGAGCGCCCAGAACAGATCCGGGTTCGTGCAGGCATTCGCGATGCGAATCTGGCCGTCGGCCGTGACTACTTCCGCTTCGAGCAAATTTCCCGCGGCGGTGCCGTAGTGCTTCGAATGACTTCCGAAGCCGCCACTTTGCACCAGACCTCCGAGGCACACGGTCGTGCATCCACCGCCCTGAACATACTTGCCGCCCTTGGTGGTGACCGCGGTGTAGGCTTGCATTCCGATAGTACCGGCGCCGAGGGTGACCGCCGGTTGCGGTTGCAGCGTATGCTCACATCCTTGCGGAACGAAGGCGTCATGCATCGCGATATCGTTCATGTGGCGGGTCCAGATCAAAAGCGAATCGGGCGCATTGGAGGTGCCCTGGTAGCTGTGGCCGCCGCCCTTGACTACCAGTCGCAAGGCATTTTCGCGGGCGAAATTCACCGCCGCAGCAATGTCCTGAGCATTCCTTGCGGCAACCGCGTAGACGCTCGGCTTGGTCGCCCACGCATCGACCCAACCGAGCGTCTCGGTTAGCCCTGGCTGATCGCCGACGTAATATGGGTTTCTGAGGTTCTCCGAGACCAGCGTGGCCGCGGCGGCTGAGGGATCGGATGCCGCAAGCGGAAAGTCGACCGGGATCAAATTGCCCCCGACGGCTTCATTGAGTTGCTTCCATGCCGATGGGGAGGGCCAGGCGGCATCGGAAGGACGACGTCGGCGAAAATTCGTGCTCGCCAGCAAGCGGAGGGGCAACATCGGCAGCAGGGCCGCCGCTCCAACGGCTTTCAAGAATGCTCTTCTGTTCATTATTCCCCTTCCAGCAAGTTTCTGTTCTCCCAGCAACAGCGATGCCATCGAGTGACGCGGCAAAGTTGTAGGGTTAGCCACGATCATAGCGGCAGCGCCGGTCAAATCAGAGGAAGCCGCGCAACTGCACGCATCAGAATTACTGCGTCAGCGGTGGTTAAACTCTAGTAAGAAAGTGCTCAGCTTGCGATCAGGGGAAGCGCTACGGTCACCGTGGTGCCCTCGCCGACCCGGCTCTCGATGGTCAGGTTGCCCTGATGCAGTTGCACGATGTGCTTGACGATCGCCAGCCCCAAACCGGTGCCGCCCAGCTCGCGCGAGCGCGCGCGATCGACCCGATAGAAGCGCTCGGTCAGGCGCGGAATGTCGGCGGCGGGAATTCCCTCGCCGGTGTCGGCGACGATCATCTCGACCGCGCGACCTCCTGCTCCATTGGTGCTGGGATGGCTCGCGAGGCGCGCGCGCAGCGTTACCCTCGCGCCACGCGGGGAATATTTAATCGCGTTGTCGATCAGGTTCAGAAACACCTGATGCAGCTTGTCGCGATCGGCACGAATCGCCGGCAGGTCGTCGGGGCTGTCGAACTCGAGCCCGATGCCGCCGCGCTCAGCTCGCTCGCGCATCAGCTCCGCGGCGTCTTCCAGCACCGATCGCGGCGCGATTTCTTCCATCTTCAAAGGCGTCAGGCCGCGCTCGAGGTTTGATAGCGACAGCAGGTCATCGACCAGCCGCGCGAGACGCTTGGCCTGACGTTCGATGATTCCGAGGAAGCGGGTGCGAGTCTCGGGATCCTCGACGCCGTGTTCGAGGGTCTCCGCATATCCATACAGCGCCGAGAGCGGGGTGCGAATCTCATGGGTCAGGTTCGCGATAAAATCCGCGCGCATCGTCTCGTAAGTCTTAAGTTGGGTGATGTCATGGAAGACGTATACGCGCGCCATCCCCATTCCGGTCCCGCGCCGGACCGGGGCGGCGCTAACCGCGAGGTAGCGCGGCGAAGGATTCTGGATACGCACCTCGGCGCCGGCTATTTCGTCATCGGCCGAGCCGGTGGAGCTCGCGACAAATTCCTGCAGGCGCGGGTCGCGGCATAGCTCGACGAAATCACGGCCCTGGTAGTCAACCTCGGCGCCGAGCGCGAAAGTCTTGCGCGCCTGGCCGTTGAGCAGGATGACCTCGCCGCGTGCGCCGGTGACGACCACCGCCTCGGTCATGCTGCGCAAGATCGCATCGAGCTCGTCGCGCTGTTCGGTCAGCCGCCCGATTTCCGTGATGACCGCGTCGGTGGCCTGCAGCAGACTGCGTTCGGCATGCGCCATGGCGTCGCCATCATCGGGAATGACATGGATCGGCTGGCGATGAGCTCGCAGCGCGGCCGCCAGCGCTTCGATGCGCTCGGCGCGGCCGATGATCGAATTGGAAATTCCCCACGTCGCGAGACCGCCGGCCGATGCGCCGATTACGATCGAAACCACCGCCCAGACCGGGGCGAACACCCCGGTCGCCAGCATGATGACCAGCGCCAGCACGGGAGGCAGGAATCCGGCCGCCACCGCGGCGGCCATTCGCAGGCGGACCGACCTAGTCAAGTGCCTCGGGGTTGAAGCGATACCCGACGCTGCGGACGGTAAGGATCAACTCGGGATTGGCGTCGTCCTTCTCGATATGTTGGCGCAGCCGCCGCACGTGAACGTCGACGGTGCGCGGCTCGACGAAGGTGTCGCGGCCCCATACCAGATCGAGCAACTGCTCGCGCGAGTAAACTCGCAGTGGATGCTCGACGAAGAAGCGCAACAGCTCGAATTCGCGCAGCGCCAGCTCGTGGCGCTTGCCGTCGACGAATACCTGATAGGTATCGAAATCCATTTTGAGGCGGCCGCGCTCCCAGATGCCCGACTTGGGCGCCGCCACATCGGGATTGGCGCGCCGCAGCACCGCCTTGACGCGCGCGATCAACTCGCGCGGGCTGAAGGGCTTGACCACGTAATCGTCGGCGCCCATTTCCAGGCCGAGGACCTTGTCCACCTCGGTGCCTTTGGCGGTGACGATGAGAATCGGCAAGGTCGCGGTTTCCTTGGTGCTGCGCAGAACGCGGCAGATTTCCAGCCCCGGCATTCCCGGCAGCATCAGATCGAGCAGGATGAGATCGGGCTGCCGCCGTTTGATGCGATCGAGGCCCTCGGCGCCGGTTGCGGCTTCCTCGACCGCATAGCCGTCCTGCTCGAGGTTGAACTTGATGAGCTCGCGGATATCGGCGTCATCCTCGATGATGAGAACCTTCTGGCGGGGACCTCGACTGGTAGTTTGTGCTTGAGCAGCTTCTGCCATAGTCATTTTGTTACTCGTCAGTCGGAGCTTTTTTGTCCATGTGTTTGATCATCTTGCCCTTCACCATGAAGGTCACCATCTCGGCAATATTTTCCGCATGGTCGGCGATGCGCTCGAGGTATTTGGAGATGAACAGAATTCGCGTCGCGCGTGCGATGAGACGCGGATCCTCGGCCATGTAGCTGAGCAGCTCGCGATAAACCTGGCGATTGAGCCCGTCGACCTGGTCGTCGCGCTCCCGAACCTGATCGGCGAGCTCGGTGTCCTGGCGCATGAACGCATCGATGCTGTCCTTGACCATCGACTGCGCGATCGAGGCCATCCGGGGGATATCGATGTAGGGCTTGATTTGCGGCTCTTCGTTGAGCTCTTGCACCCGCTCCGCGATATTCACCGCGTTGTCGCCGATCCGCTCGAGGTCGGTGGTGATTTTGAGCCCGGTGGTGATGAAGCGGAGATCGCTGCCGGCCGGCTGATGGAGCGCGAGCAGGCGAATGCAGGTCTCGTCGGTCTCGACGTCCATCCGGTTCACTTCCTTGTCGCGCGCGATGACTTCGTTGGCGAGCGCGGTGTCGCGATTGACCAGCGCATCGATCGCTTCGGCAATTTGCCGCTCGACCAGCCCGCCCATTTTGAGCAGCGTCGCGCGCAGGCCGCGAAGCTCCTCTTCGTAGCGCAAATTGGTATGCAGCGGCTGCGGCTGGTCCATAACATCCCTCACAGGGCGCTCATCCGAAGCGCCCGGTTATATAGTCTTCCGTCTCCCGTCGGTTGGGGTTGGTGAAAATTTGCCGGGTTTCGCCGTATTCGATCAGTTCTCCGGCGTAGAGAAAGGCGGTCATGTCCGCCGTGCGTGCCGCCTGCTGCATATTATGCGTCACTATCACGATAGTGTAGTTCGCTTTCAGTTCAATCAATAGTTCCTCGATGCGCGCGGTCGAGATCGGATCGAGCGCCGAACACGGCTCGTCCATCAGCAACACCTCCGGCTCAACCGCGAGCGCTCTCGCGACGCAGAGCCGTTGCTGTTGCCCGCCCGAGAGACTCCCGCCTGCGGCGCGCAATCGATCCTTAACCTCTTCCCACAGCGCCGCCTGCTTGAGGCATCGCTCGACGACCTGATCTTTTTCCGAGCGGCTGAGGCTGACGCCGTTGAGCTTCAGGCCCGCGGCGACGTTGTCTTCGATCGACATGGTGGGAAACGGGGTCGGCTTCTGGAATACCATCCCGATACGACGCCGGACCTGGACCGGATCCACCTCGGGCGCATAGATGTTCTCATCGTCGAGCAACACCTCACCCTCGGCGCGCGCCCCGACGATCACCTCATGCATCCGGTTGAGGCATCGCACAAAGGTCGACTTGCCGCATCCCGATGGGCCGATTATCGCGGTGATGTTGCCGTCCTGGATGTTCATGCTGATATCGTGCACGCCCCGCACCGCGCCAAACCACGCGGTCAGATGATTAACGATAATCTTGTCTGCCATGTCAGCGCGGCGCCTTGGCCTGGCCTCCCGTCACCGCTCGCACTCCCAACTCCAACGCGAGCACTATCGCAGTCAGCACCAGCGCTCCCGCCCACGCCTGCCGCTGCCAATCGGCAAACGGCGAAATAGCGTAGGTATAAATTTGTACCGGCAACGAGGAGATCGGCCCGCGCAGCGAAGTCGACCAGAAGTGATTCCCGAATGCGGTGAAGAGCAGCGGCGCCGTCTCACCCGCAATCCGCGCGGTGGCGAGGATGACGCCGGTGGCGATACCGCCCATCGCGGTGCGCGCGACCACCGAAATCGTGGTGCGCCAGCGCGGCACGCCCAGCGCCAGTGATGCCTCGCGCAGCTCATGCGGCACCAGCAGCACCATCTCCTCGGTGGTCCTGGTCACCAGCGGAATCATGATGGTGGCGAGCGCGACCGCTCCCGCGATCGCCGAGAAGCCGCCCATCGGACGCACCACGACCGCATAAGCAAAGATGCCGACCACGATCGAAGGCACCCCCATCATCACGTCGGCGGCGAACCGGACCGCATTCGCCAGTCGCGTGCCGCGATGCTCGGCGGAATAGATCCCGGCGCCAACGCCGATCGGCACCCCGATCAAGGCGGCGAGGAGCACCAGCTCGAAAGTACCGACGATGGCATTCGCCATCCCGCCCCCGACCTCGCCAACCGGCGCGGGCAGACGGGTAAAGAACGCGAGATTCACGCTCGCGGCACCCTTGTAAACCAGGTACCCGAGCACCAGGAATAACGGGGTGAGCGTGACGACGGTGGCAAAAATCGTCAACCCCATCATCACCAGATTCTTGGCCTTGCGATACTGATAGTGGCGGGTCAGCGCTAAGGTCATCGACGCCATCTCAACGCACCCCCGCACGACGTTGCACGCCGACCACCAGCAGTCGCGCCATCACGTTCAGCACGATCGCGAGCGCCATCAGCACCAGGCCCAATTCGATCAACGCGGACTGGTACATGCTGGTGGTGGCTTCCGCGAACTCGTTGGCGATGACGCTCGCGAGGGTGGCTCCGGGTGCAAAGAGCGAGAACGATATGTTGGGCGAATTGCCGATGACCATCGCCACCGCGATAGTTTCGCCCAGCGCGCGACCGAGTCCCAGTATGATCGCGCCCACCACCCCTGAAATCGAGGGAGGAAGCACCGACAATCGCACCATCTCCCATTTGGTGGCGCCGAGCGCGAGTGCGGCCTCGCGCTGACTTTGCGGCACCACCGCAAAAACATCGGTGCAAACCGAGGAAATATAAGGAATCACCATCACGGCAAGGATAACGCCCGCCGAAAACATACTCACTGAAGTGCGTGGTCCGCGAAAAAACGGAAGAACGCCAAGCGAGGCCTTGAGGATCGGCTCGATATGATCGCGCAGCCACGGTCCCAGCACGAAGATCGCCCACAAGCCGTAAACAACACTGGGGATCGCCGCCAGCAACTCGACCAGGAACGCAATCGGGCGCTTGAGCCATGCCGGCGCGAGTTCACTCAGGCAGAGCGCCACGCCGAGGCTCAGCGGTACCGCAATCGTAAGCGCGAGGGCCGACGAGACTGCGGTCCCATAGATGAATGGGAGCGCACCGTAAACATCGTTGACCGGATCCCAATCGGTGCTGACCAGGAAATGCAATCCGAACTGGTGCAGACTCAGCGACGATGCCTGGAGCAGTACTATCGCCAATGCGATGAGCAGTCCAAGTACGACCAGCGCCAGACCCAAGGTGCTGAGGCCGAAGATTCGATCGCCGAAAATCCGGCCACCGAACTCACTGCGACGCGCCTCCCGACGCGTCAAGGTAGTCTCATGGAATGCTGTTTGTGCCTGCTCAGCCACCACCGCCGCTCCGCGCGAAAGCCCGGACTCCTTCGCTGATCCTATAGGCATGGATTCGCCCAAAGGAGATCCTCCATGCCGAATGGTAACAATCGATTGTTACGGGAGTGTTACGAAGTGGCCAAAGCGTTGTGAAGGCGTGCTTTCGCAAACCGCGTCGTTTTTATCATCTCATGCATCGGTTAAATTGTCATACGCTAAAACGGCTGAGTTACCGAATGTCGGGATCGTTTGAAACCGTACTGCGACCAGTTTTATTGGGCCGGCCGCCATCTTCACTCGGCGTGGTACTCGACAGTGCCAGGGCCTGAGTCGATGACCGCTTCCCGCTGTCGATCGATGTGCATCACCACCTCCTTGCCTCGGCCGATCAACGATTTCTTACGCACGATGGGGTTTTACCCTCCGACTCTCGGTAAACCGCAACGAAATGAATCCAATGCTCTCGCATTAATCTTCTTATGCCGGTCTTCGCACGATTCTCGACTCCGCCTACTCGTCCCTCGTTGCGCTTACGGGTCAGTTCCTTAGGCTGCATTTCCGCCGGAACGCTCGCAATCTGGTCTCGCGATTTGGCAGTGGATGCACTCGGCCCATCCAGCCTGTCAATCTCTACGCGCCTGCTTATCGCGCTTCTGTTCGGATTGACTCCACTGGCGATCAGTCAGGGCGACGCACTTCGCTGGTACCCGCCATTGATGCTGCCTGTGGCGGTCGCATTTTTGGTCTATCTTCGAGTTCGCGGCATTGGTTTCTGAGCGGAACAGCTTTGGACTCGCATGCCGATGTGGGTTTTCTCGCGATTTTCCCGCTTCTTGCAGTTCTTTTTCATCGCTACCTCGTATCAACGAGAGATTTCGCTGGCGGGAGGATGCGGAATTTCTGTCCTGCTGACGGCCGCATTCGCGGTCCCGGGTTTGATCTCATTCCTCAGGGTTTGCGCCGGCTACTCGCGCAGTCGAGAGTCTTCACTACACGGCGGGCGTGCTGCGGCGCGTGCAGGAGACGTCGCTTGGGCTTTTTTGGAGGCGTTACCCTCGGGATCTCGCAGGGCTGGCTGGTCGCTCTCGCAATCGTCGGAACCGTTTACCTATCGTACTGCGCGCTAAGCCTCGCCACGATAAATCCAAAGTTAGAACGATTGTACATCATTATCGTTATCAACGCGGGTCTCGCGGCGCTCTTCACCTTGGGCGGATTTTCCGAGCCGCGTGGCTATCTTTTTCTGAGTCCGATGATTTCCGCACTGACCTCAATTGGGCTCGTGTGCGCAATCGACTTCGCCGCACTCGCGCCGCGAGCGCCTCATACGCAGCCTTGGTTGTCGTAGCGGTTGCGGTGGTCGCCAATCTTCGCTCGAGCAGCACCCCATTCAAACGCAACGCAGCCATCCCGTTCGCCGAAGTCGTCGATTTCGTGAAAACAAATGAACAGGGCAGAACCGCAGTGATGACCATGGATGCCAGCACTGCGTACTCGCTGTCGGCTTTTCCGGAACTCTGTGTGGCCGAGTATGAGCTCTATCGTCGCGGTTGGTTAGAGCCGGCTTGTTTGACTGATGACCGGATTGACACCGTCGTCGTCATCAAGGGGACCCTCTGGATGAGAACGAAACGAATTGGCGCGATAAAGTCGCGACCTTGACGCGCGGTAGACAACCCATCGCGCTGGCGCATTTTGGCCGCGATGACGACGCTCATTTCAAAAGTCGTTTGACTGGCGTACCCCTTTCATCGAGCCTCCTGGACGCGGCGATTTACCGCTGACCTCTATCGATTAGCGATTCGCTCGAGCCCGCCCATGTAAGGGCGCAGGACCTTCGGGATGGTGATGCTGCCGTCTTCGTTCTGATAGTTCTCCATCACCGCAATTAGCGTTCGCGGCAGCCCGAGCCCCGATCCATTGAGCGTATGCGCCAGTTCCGGCTTGCCGCCTTTCTCGCGAAAGCGAATCTGTGCGCGCCGCGCCTGGAAATCGGTGCAGTTGGAGCACGATGAGACCTCCAGCCACTCCCCGACCCCCGGCGCCCACATCTCGACGTCGTACTTACCCGCCGCCGAGAATCCCAGGTCTCCCGTGCACATCTGGATGACGCGGAAAGGAATCTCCAGGCGCCGGCAAATCTCGCATGCGTTCTCGACCAGCTTGTCGAGCTCCTCATCGGAGGTCGACGGATGTACCACCTTGACCATCTCGACCTTGTCGAATTGATGGCCGCGCTTGATGCCGCGCACATCGCGCCCGGCCGACATCTTCTCGCGCCGGAAGCATGGCGTATATGCGGCGAGATAAATCGGCAACTGGCCGGTCTCGAGAATCTCGCGCGAATACATGTTGGTCAGCGGAAGCTCGGCGGTGGGGATGAACCAGAAATCTTCCTGGTAGTCGCGATACATTGTGTCTTCGAACTTGGGCAGATGCGCGCTGCCGATCGCCGCCGCGGTGTTCACCATCATCGGCGGCGCCACTTCGAGGTAGCCCTGCTCCAGCGTTTTCACATCGAGCATCCACGCGATCAGCGCCCGTTCCAGCCGCGCACCCGCGCCGAGGAGGAAATGAAATCGAGTGCCGGAAATCTTCACCCCGCGCTCGAAATCGATGATGCCGAGGGCCTCGCCCAGCTCCCAATGCGGCTTGGCCTTGAACGAGGTGAACTCGAGCGGCGTCCCTTCGCTGCGAACGATTTTGTTCTCGCTCTCATCCTTTCCGACCGGCACCCAATCACGCGGCAGATTCGGCAGCATCAGCATCAGGCGCTCGCACTCTTCCTCGGTTGCCGTCAGCTCGCGCTCACCCGCGGAGATCTCCTCGCCGAGCTGCCGCATCTCGGCGCGCTTGAGCTCGCGCTCCGCGGGCGAGGCCTTGCCGAGCTCTTTCGATTCGCGAGCGCGACGCGCGCGTTTGTCGTCCAGCTCATGCTGCATCTTGCGCCGGCGCGCATCGGCTTCGAGGACGCGCTCGACTTCGGCGGCATCGACGCCGGTTTGCGTGAGCTTGGTCCGAACCAGGTCGGGCTGTTCGCGAATCAGTTTGATGTCCAGCATCTATCTTAAAGTAATCCTTCAAAAGGCATCTTTGAGATGCTCCACCTTGCGCCCGCGACCGTCGCCGCTAATCGCGATGATATCGAAACGCATCGATGGCTCATCTGCGAATCCATTTAGATGATAGCGATTCGCGAAGATCTCCGCCGCACGCCGAATCCGAAACTGTTTGCGATCGTCGACCGCGATTTCCGGCGGACCGAATCCGTCGCTCATGCGCGCTTTCACTTCGACGAACACGATAGTGTCGCGATCCTTCACGATGATATCGATCTCGGCGCCCGCGGCTTTAAAGTTCCGCGCGATGATTCGATAGCCGCGCCACTTCAGATGCCGCGCCGCCAGATGTTCGCTGCGTTCGCCGTATCTGAGCCGCCTGCCGGTCCCGGGAATCGTATCGCGAATCCAGAGCCGGAGGTCGAACATGGTGCGAGCCAAGCCGCGTTTGGGGCGAACGCGAACACCCATCGAAGTCGCCTCGGTGGATGAACCTAGATGGCCCCGCGCGAAGGAGCAAGCACCCGCGCGCCTATCTATGGAATTCTGCTTCTGTTCTTTCTCTGCTCCGGGACCCTTCTCTCGCTTTTATCTGCGAGAGAAGGTGGCGGGCGCGGTTCTCGCGATGGCTGCGATGCGAGAATCGTGACCGACGGATGAGAGCCGGCGGGCGTCCTTGCCCGCCGGTGGTGGAGTGGCACTTCCGCCAACTAGATTTCTGGCGCGAGATCACCAGACCCCAGTCGCTCAAGCGCTAGTTTTCGCGCTTCGAACTCGGACGGCCCCAGAAGACCTCGACGATACAATCCCCTTAGAAAATCTAACGCAGGGGACGCCTGCTTAGCGGCATTACATTCGTGACAGCAGGCAACGACATTTCGATATGAATTACCGCCGCCATCTACCGTGGGAATAACATGGTCCAAAACCCAATTGGATACCAATTCCCGCATACAATAGAAGCACCGTGAGCCCTCACGTTTAAGGAGAACATCTGCGAAGCGACGTTCCGTGTAAAAGTCTACCGCTTCGATGTCAACCCACTCTTCGCAAACCCCGGCGCTCGGCAGAGCCGGTATCTCATCAGGAAGGAGCACACGAATGTGGTGGCCATCCTTGGAGCGATCTTCGATTTTTACGCAACCCTTTTTGTCCATCGAGCGAATTCGGTCACGGACTGAGGCCTCGGACATGCCAAGCCGCGTGGCTAATTTTGCCACTGAAAACAGCGCCGATTCCTTACCTTCCGCTCGTGTGTGCCGGACCAAATGGTAGTAAAGGGACCGCTCGTAGGCGTCCAGCTCAAGGCCTTGCATCAGTCGATCCTCGATGTCTTTCAACGTCTGGGCGTCCATTGTGGAGCAAAATGTATCACAGCCGAACGGTTTTCTGAGTCGGCCGTCAACCGCTAGTTTGGCGACCGCGGTAATTCTTCGCGACCGTCGTCTGATTGTTACCATAAGGATTGGTGTCGTCAGTCATCAGTCGCAGAATCCCGGTCGGCCATGTCAAGACGGCGTCATCTCGCGGACCTTATCCGCGATCGTGTCCAACACCGCACCCAAATGCACGAAGACGTCCGCATTCCAGAAGCGTAAGACTTCGTATCCCTGCCCTTGCAGATATCTCGTTCGAGCTTCGTCGTAAGTCTTCTGATCCTCGTGCTGTGAACCATCGAGTTCGACTACCAGCTTCGGATGCGCCGAGCAGAAATCCGCTACGTAGCGGCCCAGCACCACCTGCCGCCGAAAGCGGATGTCCTCGAGGCGCCGATTGCGCAATGCGCTCCATAGCCGTTGCTCAGCGTCGGTGGAATCGCGCCGCAAGGTGCGAGCACGTTGTGTCATGAGTCGCCGGTCGGCGACCGCACGTCCATTCATGATGACCGTGAGTCTACGGATGTGCGGACTTGTGGGAAGAGGTTTATTGCACTCCACGACCGCGCTCGCGGCGAGCGCGGCTCTCATCCGTCTGGCACGGTTCTCGCCACGAAGCCATAGCGAGAACCGCGCCATCCACCTTCTCTCGCTGGCGAGAGAAGGGACCTTGGAAGGGAGGGAGCAACCAGCATCCTGACTTGAGTTCGGAGGAATGTTACGATGCTCCCCCTATGGCCGAATCTAAAATCACCCTGGAGCAGGTCCGCCATGTCGCCCTACTCGCGCGCCTGCGGCTCAGCCCCGAGGAGGAATCCCGCCTCGTTATCGATATGTCCAGCATGCTCGGGTATGTCGAAAAGCTGAACGAACTGGACACCACCAATGTGCCGCCCACCGCGCAGGTCGGCGAGCCCGGCACCCCGATGCGCGATGATGTGGTCACTAATCAGCCGGCGCCGGATGACATGCTCGCTAACGCGCCCGCGCGCCACGGCAATTTCTTCAAAGTTCCGAAAATCATCGAATAGACCATCGAGTAGCGATCCGCATAATGACTGACCTGACCAGACTGACTATCGCCGAGGCGCAGGCGAAACTGCGCAAGCGCGAGATTTCCTCGCGCGAGCTGACTCGCGCATGCCTCGATCGCATCGCCGCGGTCGAGCCGAAGCTGAATGCCTTCATCACCGTGACTGAGCGCGAAGCTATCGAGCAGGCCGCTGCCGCCGATAAGCGCCTCGCAAGTCGCGATGCGCCGCCGCTGTGCGGGATTCCACTCGGCATCAAGGACATCTACGCGACCCGTGGCGTCAAGACGACCTGCGCCTCGAGGATTCTCGCTAACTTCATCCCGCCCTTCGACGCGACCGTGATCGCGAGGCTGCGCGCCGAGGGCGCGGTGTTCGTCGGCAAGGCCAACATGGACGAGTTCGCGATGGGGTCATCGACGGAGAACTCCGCCTTCGGGCCGACGCGCAATCCCTATGACCTCGAGCGCGTCGCCGGTGGATCTTCCGGAGGATCGGCCGCCGCGGTCGCCGCCTTCGAATGCCTGGCGTCGCTGGGTACCGATACCGGGGGTTCGATTCGCGAGCCCGCGTCGTTTTGCGGCGTGGTCGGAATCAAGCCGACTTACAGCCGCGTCAGCCGCTACGGCGTCGTCGCCTATGCCTCATCGCTCGACCAGGTGGGGCCGTTCAGCCGCACTGTGCGCGATGCTGCCATCATGTTGCGCTCACTGGCCGGGATCGATCCTAGTGATTCGACCTGCTCGGCGCGTGCGGTGCCCGATTACGAGCGCGCGCTGAGCGGCGACGTGAAGGGACTGCGCATCGGCGTGCCGAAAGAATATTTCGTCGAGGGCATGCAACCGGAAGTCGAGAAATCCGTGCGCGAAGCGCTCGCGAATCTGCAAAAGGCCGGCGCACGCACCGTCGACATTTCGCTGCCGCATACGTCTTATGCGGTCGCCGCGTACTACCTCGTCGCGACCGCGGAGGCGTCGGCGAATCTCTCGCGCTACGATGGCATCCGCTATGGACTGCGCGTGCCCGCGGAGAACAACATCGAGTTGTATGAGAAGTCGCGCGCGCAGGGCTTCGGCGCCGAGGTCAAGCGCCGCATCATGCTGGGTACCTTCGCGCTTTCGGCCGGCTATTACGACGCCTACTATTTGAAGGGTCAGAAAGTGCGCACGCTGATTCGGCGCGACTTCGAGAAGGCATTCGAGAGCTGCGACGTGGTGATGGCGCCGGTCGCGCCCACCACCGCATTCAAGCTCGGCGAGAAAACCGACGACCCGCTCACGATGTATCTGTCGGACATCTTCACCATCTCGGTGAACCTCGCGGGGCTGCCGGGCATGTCGATGCCGTGCGGTTATGACGACAAGGGGCTGCCAATCGGATTGCAAATCATCGGCGCGCCGTTTAGCGAGGAAACCATGTTTCGGGTCGGCGACGCATACGAGAAGCTCGGCGCATTCCAAGCGCGGGAACTGAAAATATGAATCTGGAAAAATACGAAGCGGTTATCGGCCTCGAGGTCCACGCGCATCTGTCGACCAAATCGAAAATGTTTTGCGGATGCTCGACGGCGTTCGGCGCGCAGCCCAACGAGAACGTTTGCCCGCGATGCATGGGGATGCCGGGCGTGCTGCCGGTACTGAATCGCCAGGCGGTCGAGCTCGCGGTCCGCGCGGGTATCGCCGCTCACTGCGAGATAGCGCGCGAATCGATTTTCGATCGCAAGAGCTACTTCTATCCCGACCTCCCGAAGGGATATCAGATCAGCCAGTACCTCACACCGATCTGTAAAGGCGGATACATCGAGATCGCGCTCAAGAGCGGCGAAACCAAGCGCGTGCGCCTGACCCGAATCCATCTCGAAGAGGACGCGGGCAAGAACATCCACGAGGCGGATGGCTCGCTGGTGGACCTCAATCGCTCGGGCGTGCCGCTGGTGGAAATCGTCAGCGAGCCCGATATGCGCACCGCCGAGGACGCGGGCGCGTATCTGCGCGCGCTCCACGCGATGCTGCGTTACGCGGAAGTTTCCGACGCGCGGATGGCCGAGGGCGGCATGCGATGCGACGTGAACATTTCGGTGCGCGAGCGGGGTGCCGAAAAATTCGGCGTCAAAACCGAGATCAAAAATCTCAATTCATTCCGCTTCGTCGAGAAGGCGGTCGATTTCGAAATTGGGCGGCAGATCGAAGTCATCGAGTCGGGCGGCAAAGTGCAGCAGGAGACGCATCTATGGGACCCGGTGCGCGAGGAAACCCGCCCAATGCGCTCCAAGGAGTTCGCCAACGACTATCGCTACTTCCCCGAACCGGACCTGCCGCCGTTGCGCGTCCCGCCTGACCTTGTCGAGAAGGTCAAAACCGAGATGCCGGAGCTCCCGGATGCGAAGCGCGCCCGCTACATCGGCAAGTATGGGCTCACGGCGTACGAGGCCGGCGTCATCATCGACGAGCGCGAGGTCGCGGACTACTTCGAGGCGACGCTTCCGGGCCTGAAGAATCGCAAGGCCGCGGCGAACTGGATCATGACCGAGGTCCTGCGCGTTGTGCATGACAGCGGCAAGTCGATCGCCGAGGCCGTCCCCTCTGCGAAAGAAGTCGGCGCGCTTTTGAAGATGGTCGAAGACAGCAAGGTCAGCCTCAATGCCGCTAAGACTGCGTTCGCCGCGATGTGCACCTCGGGCAAAGGCGCGCAGGCGACGATCGGCGAGCTCGGTCTCGCGCAAGTTTCCGATGAGGGAGCGATCGCGGACGCATGCGACAAGGTGCTCGCCTCGGAGCCGGACAAGCTGGCGGAGTATCGCAGTGGGCGCGACAAGCTGTTCGGATTTTTCGTCGGCCAGGTGATGAAGGCGATGGGCGGCAAGGCCAACCCGAAGGTCATCAACGAAATCCTGAAACAGAAACTCGCGGGCTGACACCAAGAAGAGCCGAGTACCGGAAATCCGTCCGCTCGGATCTGTGAGGGCAAAAGCCTAATGGCCTAGCTACTCGACTATGACAAAATGTAGCGCTCTGCTTGCGGCACGTGTGACCTCATGCCGTTTGGGTCCACGCATCATCTATAATTCGCAACATGAAAGCGATGATGGTAAACATCCCCGGACCCATCGAGGAGCATCCGCTCGCGCTCACCGATATCGCACCGCCGCAGCCTGCCGAGGGCGAGCTCCTCGTCCGCGTGAAGACCTGCGGGGTATGTAGAACAGATCTCCACGTCTCCGAGGGCGATCTGCCGATTCATCGCGAGCACGTCATCCCCGGTCACGAAGTGGTAGGCGTGGTCGAGCGCCTCGGCGCCGGATGCAAGCGCTATCGCGTCGGCGAGCGGGTCGGCATCGCATGGCTGCGCGAGACTTGCGGCATCTGCATCTACTGCAAGCGCGGGCGCGAGAATCTCTGCCCCAACGCAAAGTTCACCGGCTACGATCACGACGGCGGCTATGCCGAATTTGCGATAGTGCGCGCGGACTTCGCCTATCGAATCCCCGACACGCTCGGCGATGAGGAAGCGGCGCCGCTCCTGTGCGCAGGCATCATCGGCTACCGCGCCATCAAGCGCGCGGCGATCGAACGTGGCATGACGGTAGGCCTGTATGGCTTCGGTGGCTCGGCGCATCTGTCGATGCAGGTGCTCCAGCATTGGGGATGCAAGGTCTACGTGATGACGCGGGGTGGCACGCATCGCGCGCTGGCCGAGAGCATGGGCGCCGATTGGGTCGGGCGCGCGGAGGATCGTCCTCCGAAAAAACTTGATGCCGCCATTCTGTTCGCGCCGGCAGGTAATATTGTGCCTTCGTGCATGGAGGCGCTGGATCGGGGCGGCGTGCTTTCCATTGCGGGTATCTATCTTACCGATATCCCATCACTCAACTACGAGAAGCATTTGTTTGAAGAGCGCGAGATTCGCAGTGTCACTGCCAACACGCGCCGCGATGGCGAGGAGTTCATGCAGATTGCGGGTGAGATCCCGATTCACACGCACACGCAATTTTTCGGCCTCGAGCAGGCGACCGAAGCGCTGATCGAGTTGAAACACGATCGCATCCGCGGCGCCGCGGTGCTGCGGATTTCGTAACTTGGCGTTTTCCGAAGGATAGATGTATGCTGACTGCCAGTCATGGGTTGGCGGGGGCACTCTCCGATGGTGTTTCGACAGACCGGCGCGTCATTGCTCTTGGGAATCGCGATCTGCGTTGGGCTGTTCATCGGATGCTCGCGTGAACACTCGGCCGCGTTGACTCCGTATCAAGGTGCCACCGGGATTTCGTTTCGCGAGTTCGGAGGCGCCGACCATGTGACCTACCACGTCAATACGAAATTTCCCGCCGCTGAGTTGATCGAGAGGATTTCCGACAAACTCGCAAAAGAGGGCTGGAAAGGGTCCCAGCACGATGAACTCAATCCTGGTGGCTACTCTGGTGATATCGCAGTGTGGAAACAGCGCATCTTGGGATCGGGACAGAAAGAGCGATGCGCCGAGGATTGGTTTGCGATTGGAGAAACGCGCCCGGCGACTTCCTGCGGATAACCTTATCTACGACTGTCCAGTGCCTGACGCTGGACCGAACGTGGTTCCTACTTGTAAATGCGATCCTTCCATGCTGGTCGACCTGGAGATCAACGGTGTCTACATGCCGGCTTCGGTTTTCCGAAATTTAATGCGAGCCTTGGATGAATTTGAGAAAAAACACCCGAGAAAATAAATGCCATATTGGAGGATTCTAAACCAATGAAGCGAGAATAGAATTGAACCGAAGTTGCGCTTCATTCGCAACCTCGCGTTCATTAGGAATTGTTGACCCCGCATCGAGGCGGTTGATACCTTAGGCACTGCAAGCACGAGGCACATCATCCATGGCTGAGAACAACCAGACCGAGGGGCTCGCGCAGGGCGGCGACGAAATACTGCTCGGCGATACCGCCGTCCTGACCCGGCTCGACAAAGCGATCGGATGGGCACGCAAGTTCTCGATTTTCCCCTATCCGTTCGCGACCGCATGCTGCGCGATGGAATACATGTCGCTCTCGATGACGCCCTACGACATCGATCGCTTCGGCGCGCTGCTGCCGCGCTTCACCCCGCGCCAGGCCGACCTGCTGATGGTCATCGGAACCGTAACGGTGCGGCAGGGGCCGATCCTGCGGCGCGTCTTCGATCAGATGGCCGAGCCGAAATGGGTGATGGCGTTCGGCGCATGCGCCTCGACCGGCGGATTCTACGACAACTATGCCACGCTGCCCGGCATCGATCGCATCGTGCCGGTCGACGTTTATGTTCCTGGATGCCCGCCGCGTCCGGAATCGGTGCTCGACGCGCTGATGGCGTTGCAGCGGAAGATCCAGGGGCAGAAGCAAAAGTTGATGGCGCTGGAAACCAAGCACGTCGAGCCCGTGCGCTAGAACGACCGCAAACCCTTCGACATATAGATGGAAAGAATTCTTACTCGCTGGATGGACATCCCGGACCTGCGCAAGCTGCAGGTCTATCAGGCACATGGCGGTTATCAGGCGCTGCGCAAGGTGCTGTTCGAGATGACGCCTGATCAGATCATCAACGAAGTCAAAAACTCCAACTTGCGCGGACGCGGCGGCGCGGCATTTCCGACCGGGGTCAAATGGAGCTTCATTCCGAAGGAATCGAAGAAGCCGGTATATGTATGCTGCAACGCCGACGAGGCCGAACCCGGCACCTTCGCCAATCGCTATGAGCTGGAAAATGATCCGCATGGGATCATCGAGGGAATCCTCATCGCGTGTCGCGCGGTCGGTGCACATACTTGTTACGTCTATATGCGCGGCGAGTTCGCGTTTCAGAAAGAGCGTCTGCAGGAAGCCATCGATGAGGCGCGTGCGGCAGGCATCGTCGGCAAGAACATCATGGGCTCGGGCTTCGAGGCGGACATCTGGATCCATCGCGGTGCCGGCGCCTACATCTGCGGTGAGGAAACCGGTCTGCTTGAATCGCTCGAGGGCAAGCGCGCGTATCCTCGCAACCGGCCGCCGTTTCCAGCGATTCAGGGCGCGTTCATGTCGCCGACGGTGGTGAACAACGTTGAGACGCTGTCCAACATCCCGCACATCATCAATCGTGGCGCCGATTGGTATAAGAGCATCGGTCCCGAGAAGAGCCCCGGCCCGAAACTGTTCTGCCTGTCCGGTCACGTCAAGCTGCCCGGCCTGTATGAGTTGCCGATGGGCTTTCCGCTAAAGGACCTCATCTATGGCGTCGGCGGTGGCATCCTCGGCGACAAGCAACTCAAAGGTGTCATTCCCGGAGGCTCGTCGTTTCCGGTTTTCACGGCCGAAGAAGCATTGAAAGTAAATATGGATTTCGATTCGGTGCGCGCGGCCGGGTCGCTGATGGGCACCGCGGGCGTGATGGTAATGAACGAAGACACCTGTATGGTCGACGTGCTGAAGACCGTCGCCCATTTCTACCATCATGAGTCGTGCGGGCAGTGCACGCCGTGCCGCGAAGGATGCGGCTGGATCGAAAAGCTGCTGATCGACCTCGAAGAGGGCCGCGGCAAGATGGAAGACTTGCAGGTGCTCATCGAAGTCGCGAGCAATATGGAAGGCAACACCATCTGCGTGCTCGCCGACAGCCTCTCAATGCCGGTGAAGAGTTTCGTGCCAAAGTATCGCAGCGAGTTCGAAGATCACGTGCGGCTTGGACGATGTCCATTTCGCGATCGCAACGGCGGCAAGTTTGCCATTGCGGCTTAGCAAATCCGGGGAAAAGTAGATGCCGAAGCTCACCATCGACGGCAAGGAAGTCAACGCCCCCGACGGAGTCAATCTGATCCAGGCCGCCGAGGAGAGCGGGATCGAGATTCCGCACTACTGCTTCCATCCGGGTTTGAGCGTTCCGGGCAATTGCCGGATGTGCCTGGTCGAGGTCGAGAAAGCGCCTAAATTGCAGATCGCATGCAACACCAGGGTCGCCGAGGGGATGGTGGTACATACGCAGAGCGCGAAGACCAAGACCGCACAAAAGGCGGTGCTGGAATTCCTGCTCATCAACCATCCGATCGATTGCCCCGTTTGCGACCAGGCGGGCGAGTGCAAACTGCAAGATTACTACATGCAGTACGATGAGCAGCCATCGCGCTTCCCGCTCGAAAAGAAAGTTCGCAAGGGCAAGGCTATTCCGATCGGCTCCGATGTGATGCTCGATCAGGAGCGCTGCGTGCTATGCGCGCGATGCACGCGCTTTTTCGATGAGGTCACGCATACCAGCGAGCTGGCGATCTTCGAGCGCGGTGACCATAACGAAATCGACATTTATCCGGGGCACCCGGTCAATAACAAGTATGCCGGCAACGTTATCGACATCTGTCCGGTCGGCGCGCTGACCGAAAAAGATTTTCGCTTCCGGATGCGCGTCTGGTACCTGCATCGCGTGACCTCGGTCTGTGGCGGATGCGAGCGCGGATGCGCCATCGATATCCATCATCAGCGCGGGCGCATTTATCGCTATAAGCCTCGCTATAATCCAGAGGTAAATAGCTACTGGATGTGCGATGAGGGGCGGCATCATTTCACCACCCTCCAGAACGAAACGCGGTTGACCGCGCCGCTGGTGCAGGACCGCGATCGGCTGGTGCCGGAGCAGTGGGGTGTCGCGGTGCGGCGGATGGCTGCGCAGATCGAGAACTTCAAAAAGAGCTTCGGTCCGCGCTCGATCGGAGCGATGGTCAGCGCGCAGGCCACCAACGAGGAAGCCTTCACGCTCAAGCGGCTGATGCTCGACTCCATCGGCTCGGATCGTATTGCGATGGTGAGCTATACGCCGCCAGGGATGAGCGGCGACGACAACTTCCTGATTCGCGCCAATAAGAATCCCAACACCCGCGGCCTCGAAGCGATGGGAATCCCGCCTGCTCATTTTGATGACTTAGCGAAGGCTGTCGCCGCGGGCGAACTCAAGATGCTGATCGTGATGCGCACCGATTTGCTGGGCATGATGGGCGAAACCGAGTTCCTCAGGGATTTCGGCGCGCTCGACTACCTGGTCGTCCTCGACACCGACGCCAGCGAGACGGCGCAGATGGCGAATCAGGTGCTGCCCATCGGCGCCTATCCGGAAACGGATGGCAGCTTTACCAACTTCAAAGGTCGCGTGCAGCGAATCTCACAGGCATTCCCGCCACCGGGTGAGGCGCTCACGGGGATCGAGGCGATCGCGCGCCTCGCTCACGCCATCGATGGGATAGAGCGCATGCCCGATGCGAATACGATCTTTACGCAGCTGGCCGCGTCGGAACCCGCGTTCGAGGGGATCAACTTCGACGCGCTGATGCCCTACGGCGTCAGCCTCAAAGGCGCCGCCGATTAGTCAGCTCTCGGGGCCTTCGACGACGTCGATTTTTTCGAGGTACTGGGAAAGATCGGCAATTAGCTGACGGGCCGATACGCGATCGGCTTTTTTGCCGGCTGCCTCCAAAGCGGCGCCGATTTCGGTCATCGCGTCGAAGCCGAAGCTTCCACCTTCACCCTTGATGCGATGGCCCAAGGCGCCGACCGCGGACAAATCGCCCTTTTCGAGCGCGTCTTTCAGCGTCTCCAAGTCCGCGCGTTTGCGGGTCAGGAAGGCGGGGATCAGCTCGATCAAGTCCGGTTCAACTTCAACCGTGACGCGCGCCAGCTTCTTCCATTCCGGATCCATAACTAACTCACTTGCGCTTCTGCCGCCTCGATGGAACTTGCGATCGCCGCGAGCAGAGTCGCCTTTTTAACCGGTTTGCTTACATGCAGATCGCAGCCGGCGTCTTTGGCGCGCCGGACCGCGTCATCCAGCGCCGATGCAGTCAGCGCGATAATCGGCGTGCGTCCGCAATGTTGGTCCTTCTCCCAATCGCGGATCATTCGCACCGCGGTGTAGCCATCGAGCACCGGCATCTGGATGTCCATCAGCACGATGTCGTATTTCCCCGCGATGAATCGATCGAGGGCCATTTTGCCGTTGTCCACTTCGTCGAGCGAGCAGGGAGTCTTTTTCAGGTATGCTCGGATTAACATTCTGTTATCAGGTGAATCATCGGCAAGCAAGATGTGCAACGGGCGTGAGATTATTCCATCGGTTCCATCCGCGGCGGGATGATGCCGAAACGGCGCAAGGCGGTTCGTCGTTCGCGGCAGGTCGGGTGCGAGCGACTCCTGTACGCTGGAGAGAAAATCGCGCTCCTTCAACGGTTTGACGGTGTAGTTCATATTTCCAAGTCCTTCGAATGTAGTGGATTTGCTGATAAACCCGGTGGAATTCACCAGCATAACCACCGGAATGTTGGTTGGGGCGAGCCTGCCGAGACACTCAAGCATTTCAAGCCCATCCATTTCCGGCATCACGGAATCGACCACCAGGAGGTCGAACGGTTTTCGCATATCAATGGCGTTTTCGAATGCGCGCAGACCGTCACCCGCCGAGGCGGCTTCACAGACTCGCGCACCGCTGGCCTCAAGCATCTCGCGCGCGACGGCGCGGGTGGTCGCGTTATCGTCAACCACCAGGACACGTCGTCCGTGCAGTGTCGGATCAAGGAGCGAAGTAGTGGTAAGCAGGGCGGGCGTGGGGACCTCGAGCTGAACGGTGAACGAAAAGACGCTGCCCTGGCGCGGAGTGCTTTCCGCGCGCACCTGACCGCCCATCAAGGTCACCAGGCGCTGAACGATCGCGAGGCCGAGTCCGCTGCCGCCGTAGCGGCGGGTAGTTGATGAATCAGCCTGGGTGAAGGGAGAGAAGATGGTGGCGAGCTGATCCGCCGCGATACCGATACCGCTATCGCGCACCGAGAACATGAGACCGCCGGGTGCCTGCACGGCGGGATTGGGTTCGACCTCGATCAGCACCTGTCCGGCTTCAGTAAATTTGATCGCGTTGCCGATCAGGTTGACGAGGACCTGGCGGATGCGCAGCGGATCTCCGATGAGAACGCGAGGCAGGCCGGGCGCGAAACGCAGCGCCAATTCGAGGCCCTTTTCGTGCGCGCGGACCGCTAGCAGGTCGGCGACTTTCTCCATCAGATCAATGACATCGAATTCGACTTTCTCCAGACTCAACCGTCCGCTTTCGACTTTAGCCAGATCGAGGATGCTGTTGATTAGTTCGAGCAGGGCAGTGCCGTTGCCGATGACCGTATCAAGACATCGGCGCTGTTCCGGCGTGAGCTCGGTCTCTGCCAGCAGATCGGACATCCCCAGGATCGCATTCATCGGAGTGCGGATCTCGTGCGACATGCTGGAAAGGAATTCCGATTTGGCCTTCGAAGCAGCGAGCGCCTGATCGCGTGCTTTGGCCAGCTCCTGTTCGGCGCGTTTGCGTTCGGTGATGTTGCGCATGGTAGTGATCAGGATCGGATCGCCGCTCGGATCGGTGGTCGCGCGCCCCATGAATTCGCATTCGACCCAGCGGCCGTCGGAGGCTTGGATTCGCGCCTCGGACCTGGCTACCTTTTCGGGATTATTAAAAGCCCATCGAGTAAGTTCCATCTGTTCCACCAGATTGTCTGGATGGACCAACTGGAATCCGCTGGTCCCGATAACCTCCTCGCCGGTATAGCCGAGTTCGGCGGTTCCGGCGCCGCCGACGAATCGGATGTTTCCCGAATAGTCGAGTACCAGGACCACGTCGGATGACGATTCGATCAAGGTACGGAAATACTGTTCACTCTGTTTGAGCTTGAGCTCCTGTTGCTTGCGCTCTGAGATGTCGCGCACCACCGTCAAACCGCATTGCCGGCCGTTGAGCTCCATCATCACGACCGAGGTAAGGACGGGTATTTCCTTTCCGCTTTTGGTTCGCATCACCGATTCAGAATTGCGGACCTCGCCCTCCTTGAGCAGCTCGACTATCCCTTTGAGATCGGCTTTGCTCCAGTCGGTGAGCGGGACCTCCCAAATTCGCTTGCCGATGACTTCCTCGCGCGAGTAGCCACTGGTCCGCACGAAGGCGTCGTTGACATCGAGATAGATGCCGCTCATGTCGGTTACCGTCAGCGGATCGGCGACCGAGTCGATCAACTTGCGCAACGCGGCCCGGCTTTCACGCAGTGCGCCTTCGGCCCTGAGGCGATCGGAAATGTCGCGAGTGGATGCAATCGCGCACTTCCGCCCAGCCAGTTCGATTACTACCGCCGAGATAAGACAGGGAATTTTGCGCCCGTTGCGGGTTTGCAGCGTCACCGCCATGTTGCGAACCGCGCCTTCGCGCAGCCGGCGCAAGAATTCCCGGCGCTCCCCGAGGTCTGCCCACGCCCCACTTTCGAGGTCGGAACGCCCCAGCACTTCCTCTTTACGGAATCCGTGGAAACGGCAGAACTCCTGGTTGACGTCGATCAAGGTGCCGTTAGCGATATCGACGATCGCCATCGAATCCAGGGCCGATTCAAAGACCCTGCGCAGGCTGATTTCGCTCTCCTGCAGTTTGAGCTCGGCGGATCTCAAATCGGAGATGTCGCGGGTGATCGTCATGCAGCAGCGCTGCCCGTCCAGATCGATCATCACCCCGGAAATGAGGCTGGGAACCATCCGGCCATCGGCGGTGCGAAACTCGGTCTGCATATTTCGCGCTTCGCCGATGTTCACCACTGTGGCCGCAAAGTCGTCCGCATGCTGCCGGTCGGGCCAGATGCCCAACTCCCAGAAGGTCTTGCCGATACATTGGTCGCGGCCATAGCCCGTCAGGCGCTCGAATTCCCGGTTAACGTGAACGTAGCGGCCCCGCTGGTCGTGAATGCATACCGCGTCGGGAATGGATTCGAGAATCTTGCGCAGGGTCGCCTCGCCCTCGCGCAGCCGGCGCTCGGTATCTTTGATCTCGGTGATGTCGCGCACGAATGAAAGCAGGTGCGGTTTGGAATTCAGCGCGATTAGCGTGGACGAGATCAGTATATCGCGACGGCGGCCGGCGGGGCCGGTATGGGAGCTCTCCAAATTCCGAATTGAGCCTGTGGTCGCAAGCCGATCCCTGAGCTGCTCCAATGTGGCGGGGTCGTCCCAAGTGCCCGTCTGCGAGGGAGGAATTGCGAGGATCTCCTCTTTGGTAACCCCGAACGCATCGGCGCACGCCTGGTTGACGGTCACAAACTTATCCGCGGCCGGATCGACTACGTTGATCCAGTCGAGACTGGCGTCGAAGATCTGGCGCAGGGTAGCCTCGCGCTCTGCCAACCGACCCAGGGCTGATTCGCGCTCGGCTGCAAGGCTGTCGCTAATCGTCATCTGATTGCGGAGTTCCCGGTGTTGCGCCTGGAGCGCGGCGATTTTCTCCCCGATTTGCCGCCGATAGCCCCGCTGCAGCCAGCTATTGGCCTGCGCCACCAGGACCACCATTAGGAGCCCGATCCAATGCATGAAGGCGTTCGGATCGTGTTCGGAAAGACGGGCTTCGAGAACGTAGAAGCAGATGATCCCGACCCATCCAACGGATGCCTGCCATACTCCTTCCCACGGCGCCAAAGTTCCGACCCCAATTACCAGCGCGATAATCGAGATGAATAGCGGTTCGAAAGCGCCGGATGCGATCCCAATCAGGGTCGTCGATACGATCAATCCGACGCAGGTCGCGACACATACCTTGCGCCAAAAGCGTCGCATCAGAGGCGTGAAGGTCGCGGCGAAAGCGAGCAGCCCGATTAGTACATTGAGCAAATGAAGGTCGCGCGTCGCGGCGAAGGTGGCCGATGACGGCGCGAAATCGTCAGCCAGATAGGCGAGTTGAAAGACGACGATTAGGACGGCGCCGCCGCGCAGCAGCACCCTCACCCGCGGGTCTGCTTTGGGGCTCCCGAGGATTTGGCTCCCATCGGGGTGTCTCTCCGGTGACAAGCCGGCCACTCCAGCGACGGGTATCCCGCCCGGAGATTCAATAGACGCTTCTTCGGCTAATTTCGGTGCTGCGGCCAAATTTTCCCCCGCGGCGGCTGCCCGATCGTGTGTCCAGAACAGAGCAATCGAGATGCCGCTTGAATGTCACCCTGGTGCAACCAGATAGGAGCAATAAGAACCTTACACCATCTATGATTAGCCCTGCGATTGCATTGATGTGATGGCTCCGCACAATCGCGCGAGTTCTTCCAGGTTCGTTGGTTCAGGGGACCAGGAAGGTGGATCTTCAAGCTCGAAGGCCGCGCTCAAAATCCTCGATCAAGTCGTCGGTCGTTTCGAGGCCAATCGACAATCGCACCAGCCCATCGGCGATTCCTGCCGCCGCCCGGTCCGCGGCTGACATCCCAGCGTGGGAGGTGGTTGCCGGCCGCGTCATGAGCGTTTCGACGCCGCCCAGACTCGGCGCCGAAATCGGGATCGTCGCATTCGCGATAAAACTCTCAGCTGCCTCGACCCCGCCGGCCAATTCGAAGCTCAGTACGCCGCCGAAGCCGTCGAACAACTCGCACGCCCGGAGATGATTGGTATGTCCCTCGAGTCCGGGGTAGTTGACCTTCGCGACCCGTGGATGCTCCTCGAGAAAGCGCGCGATCTTGAGCGCACTCTCGTTTTGGTAGCGGACCCGCACCGCGAGGGTCTTCATTCCGCGACTGAGCAGGAAGCATGCGTGCGGGTCGAGGGCCCCGCCGAGGTGATTCAGCTTGCGCGTGATGCGCTCCACCAATTCGCGCTTGCCGATCACCGCACCGGCCACGATATCGGTGTGCCCGTTGAGGTACTTGGTCGCGCTGTGAATCGACAAATCGAAGCCGAGCTCGGCGGGCCGGAAATTGATTGGACTCGCGAAGGTATTGTCAACTATCGATACGAGCCCATTGCGTCGTGCGAAATCCACCACCGCCTCAAGATCCGGAACTTCCAGCAACGGATTTGAAATCGACTCGACGTACAGAGCTCGGGTGTCGGAGCGAATCAGCTCGCGCCACGAGGCCGGCTCGTCCGCATCCATCAAATCGACTTCGTATCCGAGCTCGGGAAAATCCTGGGTCAGCAGATCATAGGTGCCGCCGTACAGGCAATTTTGCGCTAACAGATGCCCGCCGGCACCGAGCACGGTCATCAGCGTCGAGGAGATCGCCGCCATTCCACTGCCCGTGACCAGCGCGGCCTCGGCATTCTCGAGCGCCGCGAGCTTGCGATGCAGCACGACGTGATTGGGCGTGTTGTTGAGCCGGATGTATCTGAGATCGTGATAGCTCTTGGCGCCGGCGGACTCGAAAGTCGAGGATTGGAAAATCGGCATTGTCACGGCTCCCTCGATGCGGGGTTCCGGTTCGCCGCCGTGAATCAGCTTGCTTTCGATGCCTTTGATCAATCGCGCCATTGCGGGTCTCCGCTCGTCACTGTACTAGGAAACCTCGCGCGCGGTCACGCCATCGCTGGATCAACTGGAAAGCGAATCACGCCGTGGCGTGACTCGGCGCGGGTCATGTAAGTTTGAGTGATTGCAATGAAGGCCCTCATCATCGGTGGAGGAATAATCGGCGCGTCGTGCGCGTGGCGGCTCGCCTCCGAAGGCGTCGCAGTCATCGTGCTCGAGCGCGGAAGACTAGGGCAAGAGGCCTCGTGGGCCGCGGCGGGACTTATCGGGCCGCAGGGCGAAGCCGAGGAGCCCGGACCGTTCTTCGAACTGTGCCTTGCGGGTAAGGAATCGTTCGATCGATCAGTGGAGCGGCTTACGAAAGAGAGCGGGATCGATCCCGAATACGATCATCACGGAATGCTGTACGTCGCGTTTTCAGCGCATGAGCGCGAGGAACTGGCATCACGGGCGCGATGGCAGCGCGATGCCGGCGCCGAGGTCGAGGAGCTCACCACCGAGCAGGCGCGCAAGATTGCACCCGCGCTGTCGCCGAAGGCCATCTACGCGCTGCATCTGCCGACCAACTGGCGCACGGACAATCGCAAACTCACGCAGGCCTACGTCGGCGCGGCATCGAAAGCGGGCGCCGAGTTTCGGGAGGGGGTGCGCATCGATTCAATTGCGATGAAAAATGGGCGCGCGACCGGTCTCGTGACTCATGATGGCCAAGCCCTCGCTGGCGACGTCGTCATCAATGCCGCCGGGCCGTGGGCGAGCGAGGTACGCGGGTTGGAGGCCGACCGAATCCGCTTCTTCCCAGTCCGTGGACAAATCCTTTGCTTCGAGGCGCGTTCCGGCACAATCGAGCCGTCGCTGTTCTCGACCCGTGGCATCCTGGTTCCGCGCCGCGATGGCCGCCTGCTCGCGGGCTCCATCTTCGAGGAAGCGGGTTTCAACAAAACGCTCACTCTCGGTGGCATGACGCATATCTTGCGCGCGGCGACTGAACTGGTGCCGAGTCTCTCCGAGCTGCCATTTCGCGAGGCGTGGGCGGGTTTACGCCCCGCCGCGGACGATTTGCTCCCAGTGATTGGCGCGTCGCCTTCGGCGCCGAACGTCTTCTATGCATGCGGCCACTTCCGCAGCGGTATCCTGTTATCGTCGCTCACCGGCGAAGTGATCGCGGACCTGGTGAAGGGCAGAGCGCCAAAGATCGATCTCGTCCCGTTCGCTCCGGCGCGTTTTCAAAATGGCGTGGTCAAGGCGCCGATCAAAATCAAATCGATGGCATGAGTTGAGGATCGAAGCATGGCGATTGTAGCACTCGGTCTGATCCGCGATTTGTTCTTCCGCTCCAAGCTGGATGCGGTCGCGGCGTCGCTCGACGCGGAAATTGTGTACGCCTCGGATCTCGCTGGCGCGGCGATTCGCGCGGTGGACAGGAAGCCCTCGGTGGTATTCGCGGATCTCTCGGATGCGGCGTTCCCTCCCGCCGATACTGCCGGGCAGATCCGAGCGGCCGCACCCGACGCGAAGCTCATTGGGTTCGCCTCTCACATCGATCTGAAGCCGCTTCGGGCGGCGCGCGAGGCCGGCTTCGATCAGACCTTGTCGCGTAGCGAATTCACCGCCCGCCTCGCCGAATTTCTGAAGCCGTAGCTGCGCGCTATCCTCAATTCCATTTCACGGGAGGATCTTATGACGCTAGCGAACAAGACCGTCGTCATTTTGGGTGGAAGCTCCGGCATCGGTCTGGCGACTGCCAAAGCTGCGAAGGCCGAAGGCGCGGAGATCGTCATCACTGGCCGCTCGCGGCAACGACTCGATGCGGCGCGGGCTGAAATGGGCGGCGAAGTTCGAGCCATCGCGCTCGATGTTGCCGATGAAGCCGGGATGCGCGCGATGTTTGAAGGACTGCCGAAGGTCGATCATATCTTCGTCAGCGCGGCGACGGTAACTCTCGGTGGCGGACTGGCGCCCGATACTGAAAAGCTTCGCCCAGGAATGGACACCCGGTTTTGGGGGTCTATCTACGCTGCGAAATATGGCGCCCCGAAAATGCCGCGCGACGGCTCGATCACCTTTTGCTCCGGGACCTCGGCGTGGCGTCCGATTCCAGGCTCCGGCGGCGTCGGCGCGGCTTCATGCGGGGCGGTTGAAGCACTCGCGCGATCGCTGGCAGTCGATCTCGCTCCCGTTCGCGTCAATGCGGTCGCGCCGGGCCTGATCGATACGCCATTAATCGCGGATGTGTTGGGAGCGGCTGCCGGCGCAATCATGGAAAGTGAGGCGAAGCGTCTGCCGGTGCGGCGCGTCGGGACGGGCGCGGACATTGCGGAGGCAATCCTCTTCCTAATGAAAAATGGTTTCACGACGGGCATCACGCTGACCGTGGACGGTGGACGTACCCTGGTCTAGCGGGAAATCTTAAAGCCAGCTGCCCAACGCGTATCCACCGAAGACCCCCACCATTCCGGTGAGCAGACTTCCGAAGATATTCCACATCGCGAGCATGATTTCACGCTGCTGGATGAGGCGCATGGTTTCGTACTCGAAAGTTGAGAATGTTGTATAGGCGCCAACAAAGCCGACCGCGAAGGTCAGCCGCGCACTCGGTTCCAACCAGGGCCGATCCTGCGCGTAGGCGAGGAAAAACCCCAAAATGAAGCTGCCGGTTACATTGATGACGAAGGTTCCCAGCGGGAACACCGTGCCCCATCGTTGTGAAATAAAGCCGCCCAAAAGATAGCGCGCGTTCGCGCCGAGGAAACCGCCCAAGCCAACCCACCAAATCGCCATTGCAAGTCCCCCCCCCGATATCTTTTCGCCTTATTTTCGCGTGACGCCGACGCCCGGGCGCACCACTTCGACCTCATGCACCGTGAACATCGCATTGGGCGCCATCGCAGCCAGCGGCGCGATTATCGCATCGATGGTTTCCGGAGTGTCGATGACGGTAACCGTAATCGGCATGTCCATCGAAAGCCGAAGAATGTTGGCGGTATGCAGATGGCTGGTCGCGCCGTATCCTGCGATGCCGCGGGTCGCCGTGGCGCCGGCAATCTTTTGTGCGCGCAGCCATTCGATGATCGCCATGAAGAGCGCGCGATGATTCAGCTGATCGGTTTCGCCCAGGTAGATGGTCAACTGTTTCGCCTTGCCGATGCTCGTCATAAGTGGCCGCCTCCGCGGCTTTCCTCACGATGCTTTGAGCCTTGCGCGCAGCTCGCGCGCCGCCGCGACGAAGAAATTGCGTGCGATGAAGGAGCGCTCAGCCGCAGCCATCGTCTCGAGGATTTCGGCATTCAGCGCGATCGCAGCCGCATCGGAGGCGTTCGCATCCAACGCCATCTCGGCGAGCGCCAGCGCCGGCTTCAACTCGCCGCTATCCTTCAGGGTTCGCGCGCGTGCGAGAATCTGATCGCGTCCGCATAGTCCGAGAACTTCCGCCGCAACCTCGCTGCGTCTGGCCGGAAACATCTGCGATGGCTGTCCCGACCACCATCCCGCATAGCGCCGAATGACGTCGCGGACGACGAACGGTACGCATCCGTAGACTGGGCGCAGAAACGGCTTCAATGCGAGGTGATCCGGCAGCTTGATCTCAGCCTCGATGAGGTCGACGGGCCATTCGCCGTGATTGAGGCGCGCTACCACCTCGTCGTGAATGAAGCGCAGCGCGCGCGCTGTCTCGGTCAGCAGCTCATGGCAAACATCCTCGCCCTGATAGGCGGGACCATGGCCGGGCAGCACGATGCGCGGCTTGCGCGCGGCGATCTGCTCCAGTGCCTCGGCCCATTCCAGCGTGTAGCGCTGCACCTTATTGGGATTGCCGGTGTTGGGCAGCGACGACACGATCAGATCGCCAACCATCGCGAGGCGTCGCCGCGGCATCCAGACCCAGGTCGCGTCGTCGGTTTCGCCCATCGCATGGCGGAGCTCGACCGGCTCGCGTTCGAGTTCCAGCATCTGCATGTCGCGATAGGTGAGGTCGGGCAGGGTGAAGGCGCTATCCTCGAATGTTGCGATCGACGCGGTGCGCACGCCGAACTGAATGCGGTTGATGTGCGTTTGCCATCCGCGCGTTCGCCGGTAGCGCTCGAAGCGCGCCGTCACATCCTCATGCGCCCAGATCTTCGGACGCCGATAGCCACGCGAGAGATTGTCATTGATGAACGCCTCGGTACCGAAGGCGTGATCGCCGTGACCATGCGTATAGATGAGGAAGGCGAACGGCTCGAAGGTGACCTCGCGAATCGCCTTGACCGCGAGCGCTCCCATCCGTGCCGAGCTGGTGTCGATGGCGAGCATCTCGCCGCCGCCGTATGCGAATGCGACGTTGGCGAAGCCGTGGAACATCGCGATGCCGGGCTCGATGACTTCGAGCCGGCCCATCATTGGATCGAATTCATCGACTCCGCCGGAAGATGAATCGCCGCGCGCTGCTCCCATGGTCGAACTCCATTTCTCCTGGCGCGACTTTAACAGACCAGCCGCTATACTGACGATAATGTGCCATGTCGCCGCCGCCGCTCTGATCTTCTACAATTGGGTGGCGGACCTCGCGGACGCGCTTACCATCGAGGTGAGCGCGGTATTCGAAACCAATAGCATCACAAGCAAGGAAGACCCGATGGCCCCTGAGATCGCCAGCCCTGAGAATAAGAACACCAACCACAACTCGCACAACTCCAACGACGCCCTGGCGGATGGCGCGCGCCGTAATGGGGGCGTCATTGTCCCGAGCGATATCGATCGCATACTCGCGCTGGAACATACCGACCCGCATACGTTTCTCGGCGCACATCGCGCGGGCACCGGCACCATAATCCGCGCATATCGTCCCGATGCGCAGGGGATCACGCTAATCCTCGACCAGGGTGCGCGGATTCCGATGCTACGTCTTAACGACGCGGGCATCTTCGAGACCACGCTGGATCAGCCGGACGTGTTTTCCTACCGTTTGGAGATTCACTATCCGGAGGGGCGCACTTACACCATCCTCGATCCTTATTCGTACCTGCCGACGATCGGCGATCTGGACCTGCATCTATGGGCCGAGAGCAAGCACGATCGCGTGTATGACAAGCTGGGCGCGCATCTGCGCGAGGTGCGTGGCGCCCATGGCGTCTCGTTCGCGGTATGGGCGCCGAATGCGCGGGGTGTCAGCGTCATCGGCGATTTCAACGGCTGGGACGGGCGGCTCCACATGATGCGCACGCTCGGCAGCTCCGGGGTGTGGGAAATCTTCGTTCCCGAGGTGGGCGAAGGCACCAAGTACAAATTCGAGATTCGCACCCGCGACGGCGACCTGCTGCTCAAATCGGATCCCTTCGCCACGCTGATGGAGCTGCCGCCCGCGACCGCCTCGGTGGTATGCCGGCCGCGCTACGAATTTCGCGACCGCGAATGGATGGAGGCGCGCGCGCATCGCGACATCCTCACAACTCCGGTCTCCATTTACGAGGTCCATCTCGGCTCCTGGCGGCGCAAGCCCGACGACAATTATCGCTCGCTCAACTATCGCGAACTCGCGACCGAGCTGGGCGACTACGTCGCCGACATGGGCTTCACCCACATTGAGCTGATGCCGGTGATGGAGCATCCGTTCGGCGGCTCGTGGGGGTACCAGGTCAGCGGCTACTTTGCTCCGACCGCGCGCTACGGCACGCCCGATGACTTCCGCTATTTTGTCGACGAGATGCATCGGCGCGGCATCGGCGTGATTCTCGATTGGGTGCCGGCGCATTTTCCGACCGACGAGTTCAGCCTCGGCCGTTTCGACGGGACCGCGCTGTTCGAGCATCTCGATCCGCGCAAGGGCTACCACCCGGAGTGGAACACCTACATTTTCAACTACGGCCGCAGCGAAGTTCGCAGCTTCCTCATCGCCAGCGCGCTGTATTGGCTCGGCGAATGTCACGTCGACGGCCTGCGGGTCGACGCGGTCGCGTCGATGATCTATCTCGACTATGCGCGCCGCGAAGGCGAGTGGGTGCCCAATCAGTACGGCGGAAAAGAGAACATCGAGGCGATCGATTTCATCCGCATGCTCAACGAACAGGCCTATGGGCAGAACCCCGGCGCGGTGATGGTAGCAGAGGAATCGACCTCGTGGCCGGCGGTCAGCCGTCCGACGTTTTCCGGCGGCCTCGGTTTCGGGCTCAAGTGGGACATGGGATGGATGCACGACATTCTGCAATATTTCACGCTCGATCCCGTCCACCGCAAGTTTCATCATCGCAACCTCACCTTCGGAATGCTGTACGCGTGGAGTGAGAATTTCGTGCTGCCGATCTCGCATGACGAGGTCGTACACGGGAAGCGCTCGCTGCTCTCGAAGATGCCCGGCGATCGATGGCAGCAGTTCGCCAATCTGCGCTCGTTTTACGGATACATGTGGGCGCGCTGCGGCAAGAAGCTCATTTTCATGGGGAGCGAGTTTGGGCAGTGGCGCGAATGGAACCACGACGAGAGTATCGACTGGCATCTCGCGCAGTACGACGAGCATCGCGGTTTGCAGCGCCTGGTGCGCGATCTTAACCGCCTCTATCGCGCCGAACCCGCGTTGTACGAGGCCGACGTCGAGCCGTCGGGCTTTCGCTGGATCGCGCCGGACAACGCGGACGACAACGTCATCATTTTCATGCGCATCGCTCCGTCGAGTGGCCGCACCATCATCTGCGCGTGCAACTTTTCGCCGGTGCCGCGGACCGCGTATCGGATTGGGGTGCCGCGCGCGGGATTTTATCGCGAGATCATGAACACCGATTCAGAATTTTACAGCGGGAGCAATTTGGGCAACGGCGGTGGCATCCACACCCAGCCGATCGAATGGTTCGGCTATCCGCAATCGATTTCGGCGACGCTGCCTCCACTGGCAGTGGTGTGGTTCGAAGCCCCGAATGCGTAAGCGTGCGAAGCACTAAGCCGGGCGGGGTCCATATATGACAAAGTAGAGAAGCTCGCCCTGGAGTCACCAGAAAAAGCGGGCTGATCAATCAGGAGGCCGGCGCTGGCTGATGATCCCCAATCGTGTCGCGCAGGAAATTTTGCGCCGGCAACTTCGCCTGCCTGGCAATGTCATGGCTGCCATTGGGAAAATAAGCGGTCTCGACGTGAGCGCCGCGCGCCCGCAACTCATCGGCGAGCTTGACCGCCTGCCGAAGCGGCGTGCGCTGATCACTCTCGCCATGCATGATGAGCACGTTGCAATCGAGCTTGTTCGGCAAGTTCTCGATGACGCTGCGCTCTTTCAACACCCGCTTGCTCGGCCAAACTTCATGTAGCATTTTCAGCTTGGTACGCAGCGGCGCCTCCGGCCACAGTCGCACCATGTCGTAGGCGCCCGATTGCAGGATGAGGCTCTTCGGGCGCTTGTCGTAGTCCATCAGCAGGCCGGCCGCGATCGCGCCATCAGCGACTCCCCATACCGCGATCCGATTCGGATCGACGTCATCGCGTGCAGCGAGCAGATCGAGCGCGCGGCGCGCGGCCTCGACCGCCTGCGGCCCCACGAGACGGCTCGGCCCCGAGGATTTTCCATAACCTGGGATGCTCACGCATGCGACCTGGATTCCGAGAATCGTCGCGAGGTCGCCATTTTTCTTGACGCATTGAAGCGCGTCGCCCTCGTCACCGTTGAGAACCAGGACGGCGGGCAGCTTGCCGGCCTCGGGAGTTTTAACCACGTATCCTTCGATTTGATAATGGTTCGGGCCCAGCGCGATTTCGAAATTGAAGGGCTGAACGACCGGAGGCTTTGGCCGCGGCGCCTGCGCGGTTCGAGGAACACTGGGCACGTCGGAAGGGTTCGGCTTCTTGCGGCATCCGGACAGCGCAATCGCAAGCGCAATGGTGCTCATCAGAATCACGCTCCACAAATTGCGCTTCATGCGCGTCAATCTAGGTTACCCGGCCACTTCGGTAAAGCACTTGGCCGGATTCAAACGGTAATAATGAGGTATGTTGAATCGCAGGAAGGTTTCCCTGATACTTTTTGATTCACGTGAACGCGACGGAACTATCGTGAGCACCTCAGCATCTTCGGTAATCGATTTCGAAAAAAACGGCGGCGTGATTCCGGTCGTCACGGTCAATCATGCCAATGGCCGCGTGCTGATGCTCGCCTATATGAATCGGGAGGCGTTCGAGGAAACCGTCGCCACTAGGCGCGCATGCTACTACTCGCGCTCGCGCAAAAAGCTGTGGCGCAAGGGCGAGGAATCGGGGAATTTCCAAGTGGTGTGCGAAATCCGGCTCGATTGCGATGAAGACACCGTCCTCATCTCGGTTGAGCAGCGTGGCGATGGGGCCGCATGCCACGTCGGCTACGAATCGGATTTTTTCCGAATGTGGAAAGACGGCGAATGGCAAGTCGTCGACCCGCGCCTCGTCGATCCGGCGAAGTACGGCCCCAATTACGGCCACCCTCCCAAGGACCCCAAAAAAGCGGCGAGCTGAAATGGCATCGGCAGAAAAAATCCTCCGCTTCGGCATCCCCAAGGGCAGCCTCGAGCAGCAGACCATCGAGCTGATGCGCAAATCCGGATGGCGCATCTCAGTCGACAGCCGCTCGTATATCCCCAGCGTCGATGATCCCGCGCTCAGCCTGCGTGTGATGCGTCCGCAGGAGATGCCCCGCTACATTGCCGACGGCCACCTCGACGCGGCTATCACCGGCAGCGACTGGGTGATGGAGAATGCCGTCGATCTGGTACAGGTCGAGAGCTTCATCTATGCGAAAGTCTCGATGAAGCCGACGCGATGGGTCCTGGTGGTGCCCGAAGATTCGCCGATCAAGCGACTGGAAGACCTCGAAGGGAAGCTGGTCGCGACCGAGATGGTCGGCTTCACCAAGCGGGTCTTCGCTGAGCGCAAGGTCAAGGTGGACGTTGAATTCTCATGGGGCGCCACCGAGGCCAAGGCTGCTGATGGTCTCGTCGATGCGATCGTTGAAGTGACCGAGACCGGATCTTCGCTGCGCGCGAACAAGCTGCGCATCGTAGAGGAACTGCTGACCTCGACGCCGGTGCTGGTGGCGAATCAGGCTTCATGGAAAGACGAATGGAAGCAGGCGAAGATCAAGCAGATCGCCGTGCTGATGCGCGCCGCTCTCGATGCTGACGCGCGCGTCGGCCTCAAGCTCAACGTGGCGAAAAAGAACCTCGAGAAGATCATCGCCGTGCTTCCCGCGATTACCGCGCCGACCATTTCCTACCTTTATCCCTCGCCGGTTTTAAAGGGCGAGGAATGGGTCGCCGTCGAAACGATGATCGCTGAGCATACGGTTCGCGAACTGTTTCCCAAGCTGCTCGAAGCCGGCGCGGTCGGTATCGTCGAGTATCCGCTCAACAAGATCATCTAACCTGCCCTGTCCCTGCTGTATCGCGATGGCGCTCTTTGAGATTCGACCGGCGCGTCCAGATGACGCCGTCGCTATCGCGCAGGCGCATGTCGATGCGCGCCGGGTCGCGATGCCATGGCTTCCCGTCGTCCATAGCTTCGAGGCGACGGTCCGTTTCTTCGGCGATTTTGTGATTCCGAATCATGTGGTGCTGGTCGCTGAACTCGAGGAAGGCGTGATCGGCTTCATCGCCGTCGAAGGCGAATGGGTCGAGCATCTGTATGTCGCACCGGGCCATCAGGGGACTGGGATCGGCGATGCGCTCTTACGGAGAGCCAAGGAGCTGCGTCCCGAAGGCCTAATGCTCTGGACGTTTGAGGGCAACCATCGCGCGCGTGCATTCTATGAGCGCCGCGGTTTCGTTGCGATCGAGTTCACTGACGGATCGCGCAACGAGGAGCGAACTCCCGATGTGCGATACCAATGGGTCCCAGTCAATTCGGCCGCAACCGCATAGCAAGCCGCCTCCATGTATCCATCGGGACCCACGCAATTGGTCCCGTAGGATACAGACGCGGCACCATCTTCACTCTGCGGTCCGCGTCACATGGTCGCGCTCATCGGCACACGGCGGCCGATCGATCCGATTCGACGGCGCGGTAAATCCGAAGAACGCAGCGTGGCAAGCTGACGACGAAGCAGGTCGGCATCGATTTCGAACAAATCGCACAGACTATCGAAAGAGAAGACGCTGTGGTGCCCGCGAAGGTCCATCCAGCTCCGTACTTCTTCGAATTCTCTGCGCCGGGCCTGCGATTTCGAACTCATGCACATCACGTAACAGCGGACCGCGTCTTCGAAGACGGCGAACATCAGGCGCCGTTCGCCGTCAATGATGCGGCGGCGAGAAATCAGGTCATAATACTGCTGCGGCATCAGCGGAAACACGCCATCCACTTCGGCGCGTTGAGTTTTGGGATTGGCCCCCTGGCGCGTGCTCTTGGAGGTATCCATTTGAGCGTCACGCTCGCCTTCTCGCTCAGCTTCACGATGCATCGCAATCGCCCCCGATAAAGATTTTTGAAACGCAGTGAACCAAGCATCGAATGTGCCACCGCGCGAGGTCGCGCTACGCTCGCCACGCGATCTCTAGGGATGGTTCCATGATGTGTCACCGTCTAGTAACAGGCGCATCGCATCGGTGTGGAAAGATGATTCAATTTTTCCTCGCCATACTTAACTCAACTTTTTCGTTGAGATAGAAACGTTCTCAACCGCGTGGTTGTCGCCAGTTGGGCAGCGGTCGTGCTGATGATTACGTGTCGGCACTTCGTCCGATTCCTGACGGTGGGTTTGTGTTTTGCGCTGCATGCAACGGCAAGGTGATGTCTCATCGGATTGCTGGCGATCTTACTAATGGCATGGCGCGGCGCTTCTATTGTCGCGCTCGGAGAGAGGAGTAGTGGTGATGAAAGTTAGTGACCTCATGACCAAGGAAGTTAAAGCTTGCTCCCAGCATGATTCGCTTAATCGAGCGGCCCAGCTCATGTGGGAAAATGATTGCGGAGCGGTGCCGATAGTCGATCCGGACTCGAAAGTGATCGGGATGCTCACGGACCGCGACATTTGTATGGCAGCGTACACTAAGGGCATCGGCCTCAAGGACGCCTCGGTTGCCAGCGTAATGTCGCGCAATGTGAGCGTTTGTAATCCAAGTGACAATATTTCGGCGGCCGCCGAGCGGATGCGCGAGCGTCAGATTCGTCGCTTGCCCGTCGTGGACAAGAGTCAACGGCTAGTCGGAATTCTGTCGGTCAGCGATATCGCGTGCGAGACCGAACGGCTGCGCGCCTCGAAGTCTCGTAAGCGTCCCATCAAAGATGGCGAACTCATCGAAACGTTAGGGGCCATCTGCAATACCAACGCGAACGGAGCCTCGCACGCGGCGTAGGAGCAGCTTCGACAATCCTGCGCTCACTCTTGTCTCTCCCAGTAGGGAGAGTTGTTGAAGGAAAGCAGAGTTCTAGGATCCGCCGTCGGCGCCATAGCGTCCATCAACGCTGTGCCGCCACGCCGGAATCGCTGAAGATGCTTGGAGAGGAAGTGTCACCGGGCCCTTTTGGGAGGAGTGGGGGGGGTGTGTGGAAAGAGCCCGGTGACTGGGGGTTGTAGAAGCTTTTAGCTCCGTGCCGGCACACTCGCGCCCGGCTGAATTTCGTGCTTATCGAGCAACAGCATATGAACCTTGCCGGAGGTCTTCATCGGCACTTCCATGCCTGCCCGCGCCTTGCCGGCGGAATCGAACACGCCGACTTCGAGTTTGGAGTCGCCGAGCACACCGAGCGCTATCTGGTTCTGGCCGGTCTTGGTCGTGAGGTTCAACAGGATTATTCCGTTCCGGTCGACCTTGACCGAGGCGTGCGCTTCGCCCTTGTTGAAGAGGAGGATCGGTGTGCCCGGCTCTATAGTCACCGGCGCTGAGGCGACAGGGGTGTTCGAGGGACTCAGTGCCGGATGAGCTACCGAAAGAAATGCTCCGAAAACGCCGCCGGCTAGTCCGACGGCCATTGCTGTCGTTGCTCCTGCTATCCAAAATTTCTTACTAACTTTCATCTGCTCGCGCTCCCATTCAGCTTGGTGTCTGGTTCACCCTAGTGTTGTCTGACAGAGCGTTAGTGCCTTGTTTCGACAAGAGGTAGGTTCAAGCAACTCCGGTGCCACTCTATCGATGGCCATCGAACTAGCTTTATTGATGCTTATTGATGCTAACTTGTTGGTGCGGCTTGATGTTGTCGCGCGACTGTCGCGCGACAAACGCGACGCGACGACCGCGCTACTGCACTTGGATGCCGAGCTTTTCCAGGCGTCGATACAGCGTCGAGCGATGAATCCCGAGCATTTTCGCCGCTTTTCCGACATTCCCGCGACATTCGCGAATGATCCGCACCACCTCGTCGGAGGTTTCGGCGATATCGCTCAGAACCAGGTCTTTGCTGATTTCCCTAACCGTCGTTGGTGGCCCGCCCTCAGTGGGTTTGTTTTCGCTATTCGTCAAGGACGGGAAATCCTCGACCGTAAGCCGCATCCCCGAGGAGTTCAGCGTCGCGCGCAGGAGCGCATTCTGGAGTTCGCGCACGTTGCCCGGCCATTGATAGCGTTTCAGCCGCTCCCAAACCTCCGGATCGACCAACCCGCGAAACCCCAAGGTGCGCAGATGGCGCTCCCCGATCGGCTGGATATCCTCCATGCGCTCCCGCAGCGGCGGGATTCGCACCGTAATCGAATTGAGGCGATAGAGGAGGTCGGGCCGAACCCGTTCCGCCAGCCGCGCATCCGCATTGTTGGATGCCGCAATAACCCGCACATCGCTCTGCACCGGCGCGGTTCCGCCGACGCGCACAAACGTATGCGTTTCGACGAAGCGCAGCAGCAGGCTCTGCGCTTTCGGGCCCGCATCCTGTAACTCGTCGATGAACAGGGTGCCGCCTTGCGCGCTATCGAAGATGCCGCTCTTGGTCCCGCTCGCCGTCGCTCCGGTAAATGCTCCCGGTTCATGTCCACACATCTCGGAGATGGTGAGTTCTTCCGACATCGCGCCAAAGTTGAACGCGACGAAGGGACCGGCGCGGCGCACGCTGAGGTCATGGATTGCATGCGCGAACATTTCCTTCCCGGTGCCCGATTCGCCCAGCACCAGCACCGGATGCTCGGTGCGCGCGGCGCGGGTCGCGAGCCGGACCGAATTGGCCAGCGCCGGACTATCGCCGACAATATCGGCGAAGGTGAAATGACTGCTCCAGGTTTTTTCCGGCTTCGGGGTGCGCTGGATCGGCGGGCGTTTGTTCGGGGTGAAGACCACGATCGCACCCACCAGCCGATTGCCTCGATGCACCGGGTTGGCGAGCGCCTTGGCGCCGCTCGGCAACGGCAGGTCCAGCTCGCACGCGCGATCCTGACCCTGCAGCCGCTTGATCGCCTCAGCGCCGACCAGCTCGGAGATCCGGCTGCCCGGCGCACTGCCACTTTGGGCCGCGACCGCCTCGGAACTTTGCGGAGTGGTCTGCATGATGAAGCCGTAGGCGTCGACCGCAAGCAGGGCCGCATCCTGGTAACGCCGGGAGAAGTCATCGAAACTGCGTACCAGGGCGAGTCGATCGATCGCCTGGACCGAGCCGAGCAACTTGCTCACCAACTCCGCGCCGCGCACCGCAAACTCGATCATTCGCGGATGACCAACTTCGCTTAATCCCGAAATCGCAAACACCCCGGTGAGCGAACCATTGATGGGATGAAGAATCGGTGCCGAGCAGGTGCTCCAATTTTTGAAAATCGACAGGTAATGCTCATCGAGGCGAATCTGGATCGGCTTGCCGATGATGATCCCGGTCCCGACGCAATTGGTCCCGATACTGGCCTCGCTTCCGATCGCACCCGGCACCGCATTAAACTGCTGCGCCGCATCGCCGACCTTGGCATCGCTGGGAAGAACATGAAGCAGCTCCCCTTCGCGATTGCTGATACCGACCAAGGCGCCAACGCCGGTAATCGCCGCATGCAGAAGATCGACCACCGGAACAGACGCTTCTTTAAGGTCCGCATCCAGAGTCGAGATATCCGCGGTTCGGCTCGGCATCCGGGTAGTTTCGAGCGGCACCCGGAACTCGTCGCGGCATCGTTGCCACGACGCCGCGATTTCCGGACGCAGCTTGCTGAGGTCGACCTCCTCGCCGGCGACGTATCGCTCCCATAGCCGGGCGACGACCGCGTTGTCTATTACGATGAGTTCGGACAAGAAAGCCTCAAATTGGAGGACTCGATTTTGGGTACAAAACAGCCTAGAAAAATTGCAGCGCATACCGCAAGTCGCGACAACTGTCGCAGTGCTGTCGCGCACAAAAACCAAGACTGGCCAGTCATTATTTAATAATGCTTATTGATGCCATAAATCTCTAAATTAACTAACGTTATTGTCCACAACGCGACAATGCATAATCATCGTTCAAATAGACGCGCAATCGGCATTCGTCGCGCGACGCTCACGCGACAACACCCCCACATACAGGGGCGATCGGTTCAGGTTGGGTTCGTTTATGATTTCCAGACCATTAGCTCGTCGATTTGCAACGCCTCAAAAAAATGAAACTCCAACATTCTCAATGGTTATTTGGCTTCGTTTGGTATTTTCGACCTCATCGACAAACCCATCTCCCTGATTGATTCCGCCAACAATCGGTCTGACTATGCCCGCCCATAGCAACCGGCAACGGCATCTATCCCCTCTGCTTGCTTATGATAACATTTTGACGCCGGAATGACTTACTCTCGCCAACATAGTGTGCGGCGCGTGGCAACTACCTCCGCTTCATAATGTGAGGCCGAAACTCTACCGCCAAGTCAGGGTCGTGATTGTCATTGTCGCGCTGGTCGCGTTCACCGAGTTGCCGGCGCGACGCGATCCTTCGTCGCTACGCCCGCAGATAGTGCCGGATGGAGCTTTTCCGGTCGGAATTACAGCTCCACTCGATCATCCCGGCGGGTTAGCTTCCCGATCGATTCCAAGGAGACTTTTTTAAGCGCGGCGCTCTCACACCTTCCGAGCGCCGCGCAAGGTCAAACTGCGTTCAGCGCAGCATGCGAAGCCGTGCCAAGCGCCCCGGCGCCGGCGCGGGCCGCGCAGCGGTGGCGCGGCTTGCTGCGCGGAGCTGGACGCTACCAATGAATGCGCGCGTCCGCGCGCGCCCTCTTCACTGTTTCTGAGATACGAGGGAACGTCTCAGAATTAACCCCCGGTTCTCGCGAGATTGGGAAAAACTACGGACTCGACGCGGCCGCGGACCCGGGCCCGAGTGGCGCTTTTTTTGGAGCAATCGCCGTCGGAGTCCATGTCGCAGTTGCGGTCTCGATCGCCGTCGGCCTAGGCGCTTGGGTCTCCTGTGAGGTAACGCTCAACTTGACGGATACGTTTCTGTCTATAGACCATTTGTCTGCAAATAGCCCAGATAAATAGCAGTACGAAACGTATCCGCCAATCGCTGCTCCAACAATCCCGAAGACCCATACGTAACGTTCTTTGCTGCGGAAAAAGCCATGCGAATCAAGCTTGATGATTCCCGAAAGGTGCCCCCGCGCACGTGCCGGATCGGACAACCTGTGGCGCTGGGATGGCGGAAACAATATCTCGTAGTGGACAAGTTCGTCGAGGACGTAAGCGGCCAGCAGCAGACTCGCACCAATCAGACCGCCGACGATCACCGGCGGGTGCAGTAGTGGGCAAGGGGAACCGGCCAGACCGAGGAGCGGGAACCAAACGCCGAAAACGAAGGCGCAAATGGTCGCTAGAATGATTAGGAACATCGAACTGGTAAAGTGCTGCTGGTAGTGGAGCTTTCCCGGCTGACGCAGAAAATCGGCCTCACGTTGGATTCGGAACAGCAGAAATAAACCGCAGAAACCAGCGATTATCGATCCTGCTGAAAGGACGCTCCCATAGAACGACACGATCCTCTCAGCAACTGAAAACATATTTCAGGAGCGCTAAGATTAAGAGTACGGGCAATCCCAAAGAGAACGTCGCGAAAAGGCAGCCTCCGATGGCTTCCAAACACCCTTCTCCTGATTTGTCTATTGGTTCCGAGGCAGCGGCGTTTTTTTTTACGAGCGTCATCGAATCGATCAATCCGGTTCACGAACAAAGCGAGGACCAACCCTGCTAAGAGTGCGACGATCAAAACCGAGGTCGGGTTGAGGTTCACATGGTCCCTACTGCTAGCATCGGCATCCCTGTTGGTCCTTCTCCGAGTCCTCAAACCAGTTCACAGATGCCCGATCACTTGAGCCGTGATGCCATAGTCTCGCGGCACACTTCTCGCACTCTCCAACAACATGTTCTTCATGACTGCCCCGCACCGACTTGGCTGGGAATCTACGCAACACCTTCACGCTGCTCTCGCAGCGCGGACAGGGATACTTTCGTTTGGGCCTATCTATGAAAGGTGTCTTAGTCGTTGTTCTGAGCGCGCGTTTGCTCATTCGAGACAAACCTCCCGTCCGGTCCGCGCAGGCCTAGCGTAGCGCGGACTCGTCCACCTCTAGCGAAACGCTCGTAGTCTAAACGGTACGCCTCTCTTTTCTCCGACGGCGGCATGAAAGTCCCATCGAAATAGCGCCCCGCACTCGAAGCGCGCGCCATGCCCCCAGCGCGACCGCGCGGCAACGGCGCACGCATCGCCTGAGCGAATTTCTGTACCGGGCTGCCGATGATCGACGCATCCGCAGCGGCTCCGACGATCTGCGCAGTCAGAAATCTTAGGTGCCGCTCACCTCCGATCTCCGCGCGCAGCGCAAAGTGTTCCGCTTCGAGTCGCTGGATGCGTTCCATGATCTCGCTGGTGCGTGCGTTCATCGTTTTCAGGTCGCTGCGACGACGAAACAACATGTCGGTGGATTGTAAGCCTGACCGAAGTCCTGAAAAAGAGGGGGGTTCGAGTGTCCAAAAGTTGCTGGCTGACGAATCAGCCGTAACTGGTAGCTCGCTGGACGGCGAAGCGCTCGCGAAACAGAAACGAGAAATCGAGTGCCGAAAAAGCGAGCGCGCGAGGATGAAATTATTGACACTGCCAGCGATCGCGCGGAAATCTCGCAGGACGGTGAAAGGCCCGAAATTGCAAGCCTGTCTGACGCCCTCTTCTGACCCTCAGTCGACGAGTCGGGTCTGGCGCTCCTCGCAGAACTCGCATTCAATCGTTTTGCGAGTTTTCCGATGCCGTCCCTGTTCCCCGCGACCGCGACCGCCGATAGCAAACGGCTGATAACCACCCGCGCACTGCGTGGCATCGGCGATGGCATCGTCAGCGTGCTGCTGCCCAGCTATCTGACGGCAATCGGATTGAGCCCGGCCAGAATCGGCGTGATCGTTTTCGCGACCCTGTTCGGCTCGGCGCTGGTCACGCTATGGGCGGGATTCGCCACGCGACGGATCGGCACGCGGCGGATGTTCCTCGGCGCGGCGGTGCTCATGATCGCCACCGGACTCGGCTTCACCTATGCGCGCAACTTCTGGGCGCTCGCGATCGTCGCATTCATCGGCACGATGAACCCGTCGGCCGGCGATGTGAGCCTGTTTCTTCCGCTCGAACAAACCGCCATCGCGCAAACCATCGGGTCGCGCGACCTGACTGGCATCTTCGCAATTTACAATGTGGCGGGCGCGTTGGGCGGCGCATTCGGCGCGCTCGCCAGCGGATTGCCCTCGACGCTCGCGCCGCGCTTCGGATGGAACCTGCTCGCGGCGCAGCGCTTCGGCTTCGTCATCTACTCGATCCTCGGACTCATCGCCGCATCGATCTATTGGTCGCTGTCGCGCGATGTCGAAGCCCCGCCGACCCCGGTAAAAGTCGCGCCGCTGGCGAAATCGCGCGCCACCGTGATGCGACTATCGGCGCTATTCAGCATCGATGCGTTCGGGGGCGGCTTCGCGATTCAGTCACTGCTCGCGCTATGGCTGTTTCGTCGCTTCAACCTGTCGGTGCAGGCGGCCGGAACCTTCTTCTTCGTCGCGGGCCTGCTTGGCTCGTTCTCGCAATTCGTGTCGGCGCGGCTGGCGGCGCGCTTCGGGCGCATCAACACGATGGTCTACACCCACATCCCGGCCAGCGGATTCCTGATCCTCGCCGCGCTGATGCCGAACGTCAGCCTGGCGATTCTCTTCCTGTTGCTGCGCTCGGCGCTGTCATCGATGGATGTTCCGGCGCGGCAATCCTACGTGATGGCGGTGGTGCCGCCCGAGGAGCGTGCCGCGGCGGCGAGTGTGACCAACGTGCCGCGCAGCCTCGCGAGCGCGGCCGCGCCGGTCCCAGCCGGCATGCTGCTCGAGGTCACCTCGTTCGGATGGCCGCTCATCTGTTGTGGCGCGCTTAAGATCATCTACGATCTGTTGCTGCTCATGCAGTTCCGCGCGCTCCATCCCGACGACGAAAAAATTTGATGATTTTTCTGTTCCTCCCCCGTTGATCGGGGGAGGTGGCCCGGCGCGATTTTCGCCATGGCTGCGAAGCGAAAATCGTGATGGGACGGAGAGGGACCTCAGCTCCGGATTCTGTTCCGGCCGCTCCGGAGCGGACACCACAACCGCGAAATCTTGCCACACGCCAGTTCAGTTCCTTCCCGCAACCTCACTTCGGTTTGGGCGCGGGCGGCGTCATCGCCTCGATGCGCAAGGGAATCTCGAATGCCACCGACTGTGGAATCTTGCAGATATCGGTGCTGCATTCCTGGAACTTCAGCTTGCCCTTGAGCTGATAGTCTCCCGGCTTGAGGCCCGAGCGCACCAGGATTTTCCCCTTCGCGCGGAAGTTCCCGTGGTAGACCGGCAGCGTCTCGCCGAGCGCCTCGAAGGTGACTTTTTCGGGCGTCGGAAATTCGAAGGCCTGGCTCGCGACCACATCGCCGTCGAACTCGACCGCGGTGGGCGTGTAGTTCGAGGGCAGCGGCTGGCCGTAGATGTGCCATCCGGGCGCGATGGAAAAATCCGCGGCGATGCCCAACTCGCGTCCCGGCACCGTGTGATCTGCAGTCGGCGAAATCACCACGCGCAGATCATCCTCGGCGATGGAAACCGACTTGGCTCCCGTCGCGCCGAATTGATCCAGGAGAATTTCCGACGATGCGACGCGGGTCTGATAGTCAGGCAGAAAATATTTCGCGCGAATAACGCCATCGGGGCCGACCAGGTAGTTGGTTGGAAAAGGAATCCCATAGAACGGATGATTCGGGGGGACGTTGGTATTCAGAATGCCGAACGCCTTGATGACGGCGCTGCCCTTGTCGGAGAGGCACGGATAGCCGAGATGTTGCGCATCGGTAAAGCGGCGGAGGATTTCCTGCGAATCGTAACTGACCGAGGCGACCTTTACCCCGTGAGCCTCGAAACTCTGGCGCGATTGTTCCAGCTCAACGAGCTGGCTGCGGCAGTAGGGTCACCAATCGGCGCTGCGGGTGAAGACCAGCAGGAGGCCGTCGGCGCCCGCGAGATCGCGAAAGTTTTTTGGATTGCCGTTCTGGTCGGGCAGCGTGAAGTCGGGAATCTTGTCGCCTACGTTGAGGCCGCTGGTGGCGCCATCATTCTGCGCCTTGACGAATTCCTGGAACTCGGCGGGCGTGACTTTCTCACCGCCGAACATCTTGCGCACGACATCGTGAAAAATGTTGGCTTTGCTGGATTCAGTCTGAGACATAGTATTCTGATTGGTACCACAGGCTTGAGCCTGTGTCCTCAAAAACCCACCGACCAAAGTCTGTAAAATGAGGAGCAAGAAAGCTCGTATGGCTGTGCGAAATAAGATCGCCATTTTGGTTTTCACGTTCGCGATCTCCTCCCTCGCGCCTCATCCGGCGCGTGCCGCCAGCGATCTACACCTCGCGCCGGACCTCTCATTCACCGATGACTCGAGCGCGAACTTCCCGATCGCGGGAGATTCCATCGGCGATGCCAAGGTCGCGAGCGATCGCGCGACCATCATGTTCTTCGGCACCGCGCACTGCTGGAACACCAATCGCGAGGCGGAACGGCTGGTCGCGCTTTATCCCAAATATCGCGACAAGATCGATTTCGTGATCGTCGACCTCGATCATCCAGCGCCATCGCAGCGGCTTTTGATCGCGAAATACTACCACGGTGCGATTCCGACTATCGCCGTTATCGATAGCAAAGGCGATGTCATCTACGACCGCGCCGGCGAAACCGCGGGCACCCGCGGCGATACCTCGAATCTCGAGGCGCTACTCAATTCGGCCAAGTAGCAGACACTGCTAGCGCGCGTCCCACGGCAGCGGCATCGGCGCGCCATCGGCGGTGCGCACCCGCACCGGCGACATCGAAAGCGTCGCCACGATGTGCATCTCCTCGGCGCTGGTGTTGGTGATTTGATGCACCGCGTCATAGGGCAGGATGAGCGTGCTGTTGGGACCGAATGCGGTCGTCTCGCCCTCGACCATCAGCGTGCCCGAGCCGGTGAGGATCACGATGACCTCCTCGCAGGCGTGGCGATGGACCGGGGTCGCGGCTCCGGGCGCGATGGTCTGCTGCCATACTTCCATCGACTTCACGCCGCCGTCTTTGCCGCCTACGGTCCGATGATGCAACCCAGGCAGGGCGAATTCCTGAACTTTACTGTTATCAACCACCGGCATGATGTTCTCACCTCGGAGCGAATTGGATCGCGCAGATTAGACTACTGACGGCCCCCGTGTACAAGTCTTCGGCAAGCTGTGCAAAGCCTCACGCATGGGCGTTTTGCGATGACGCCTGATGGTCAGTATCCTGAGCGGCGCAAGTGGCGGTCAAACACACACCTCTCGTCGCGCAGTATCTGAGCGTCAAGCAGAAGGTCCCAGACGCGATCCTGTTTTTCCGGCTCGGCGATTTCTACGAAATGTTTTTCGAGGATGCCGAGATCGGCGCGCGCGTGCTCGACATCCAGTTGACCTCGCGCTCCAAGGATGGCGTGCCGCTGTGCGGGGTGCCATATCACTCGGTCCAACCGTACATCGCGAAGCTGGTCAAGGCCGGATACAAAGTCGCGATCTGCGAGCAGGCGCAGGTCGAAGCGAACGCGAAAGGCCTGGTCCCTCGTCAGATCGTGCGCATCATCACGCCCGGCACCGTCGGCGAGGAGATGGTCCTTACCGCCGCGGAGAAAAGCTTCCTGGTCGCGGTCGCACGCTCGGAGAACAGCTTCGCGCTCGCCGCCATCGATGTTTCCACCGGCGAATTCCTCGTCACCGAGACGCTCAGCGCCGCCAGCCTGCACGAGGAGATCGCGCGCCTCGCTCCGCGCGAGATCATTGCCGCGCGCGACGACGAGAAGCTTCGCGCGATTGTCGCGGACCTCGAATGCCCGCTCACTGAACTGGATGCCGGCGCTTTCGACCAGACACTCACCCGTGAAACTCTCTCGCGCCGTTTCACGGATACCATCGATGGTCCGATAGGAATCGCAGCCGGAGCGGCGCTGGCTTATGTGGAGGAAACCTTCGGCCGCGACCTCGCCCATGTGACGCCGCCGCGGGCGTATCGCGCCACCGAGTACATGATGGTCGATGAGGTCACGCGTCGTCACCTTGAACTGATTTACGCCTCGGATGGCGCACGGCGCGGCTCGCTGCTTTCCGTTCTCGATGAGACGCTGACTGCGGTCGGCGCGCGCACGCTATGCAACTGGATCATCTACCCGCTGCTCAGCCTCGAATTGATCCGCGATCGGCACGACACGGTCGAGGAGCTTTTCGAGGGCGATCTCGGTGGACGCGGCGCTGACGAGCTCAAGCGCATCGGCGACCTGGAGCGGCTGGCGGGACGGGTCGGGAGCCTGCGCGCGTCACCGCGCGATTGCCTGCGCCTCGCCGACGCGATCATCGCGGTAGGCGAATTGAAAGCGGCGCTCGCGGATCGCAAGAGCGCGCTCATCCACGCGATCGCGGATCGCATGCGCCCGGAGCCGGAGCTCTCGACGCGCATCCTGGAGACGCTCTCCGACGATGCTCCGGTCAATCCTCGCGACGGCAACCTCATCAAGGCCGGGCTTAATGCCGAAGTTGATGAGCTCAGGTCGCTCGCCTCGGGCGCGCGCGGGGTGATGGCGCAACTGGAAGCCACCGAGCGCGAACGCAGCAAGATCCCGTCGCTTAAGGTTCGCTACAATCAGGTCTTCGGATACTACATCGAGATTACCAAGGCGCATCTCGATCGCGTCCCTGCTGACTACGAGCGCAAGCAGACGCTGGTCGGCGCCGAGCGCTTCACCACGCCGGGTCTGAAGGAGCTCGAGCGCAAGATCCTCTCAGCAGAATCGGGACTGAAGGAACTCGAGCTGCAGATTTTCGCGAAGCTGCAGGCCGACCTGCAGACGCATAGCGCATCGATCCTGGAAACCGCGCGCGCGGTCGGCGAATTCGACGCCGTCATGTCACTCGCCAAGGCCGCGCGCCGCCGTGGCTACATTCGCCCGCAAATGAACACTGAGCTTCGCCTCGCGATTCGCGACGGACGTCATCCGGTGCTCGAAACCGGGATGAGGTCCGGCGAGTTCGTTCCCAACGACCTCGACGTGGATCCCGATGCGCGCCAACTGCTGCTCATCACCGGCCCCAACATGGCCGGAAAATCGACCTACCTGCGCCAGGTCGCGCTGATCGCGATCATGGCGCAGATGGGCAGCTTCGTGCCCGCCACCGAGGCGAAGCTGGGACTGACAGATCGCGTGCTGACCCGCATCGGCGCGCGCGATGAGCTGCGGCGCGGCGAATCCACCTTCATGGTGGAAATGCGCGAGACTGCCCGGCTGCTCGAAGGCCTCACCGAACGCAGTCTGCTGCTCCTCGACGAGGTCGGGCGCGGCACCAGCACCTTCGACGGGCTCGCGATCGCGTGGGCAGTGGCCGAGCATCTGCACGACTCGACCCGCGCCAAGGTGCTGTTCGCGACTCATTTTCATGAGCTGACCGACCTTGCGCGCGAGAAGCTGAGGGTCAAAAATCTTTCCATGGCGGTGCGGGAATGGGGTGGCGAGGTGCTTTTCCTGCGGCGGGTGGTGGAGCAACCCGCCTCGCGCAGCTATGGCATCGAGGTCGCGAAGCTGGCTGGTCTACCCGCCGGTATCATCTCCCGCGCACGGCAAATTCTCTCCAACCTCGAACAGGGCGAGCTCGATGACGCCGGCAAGGCGCGCCTCGCCCGCAATGCCGACAAAACCAATCGCGGCGCGCAACTTGGACTCTTCACTTCCACCGAGAGCCGCGCGCTGGAAGAATTGCGCACCATCGATATCGATCGGCTCGCGCCGGTCGACGCGCTCACCATGCTGGCGAAACTGAAATCGCGTCTGAGCGGCGGCAACGATTAGCGCCCGCGCGCGTACTCACAATGATGAAGCGGTTGCCAGTCATCTTCGCAGCACTGCTGCTCGCCGCCTCTTACGCCGATGCCGCGATAACCTCGGCGACGCTGAATCGCGAAGGCCTCGTCACCGAACTCGCCTTCGCTCTCGATAGTCCCGCGCCAAAAATGCACCTCAGCGCACATGGCGACGAACTCTGGATCGACCTGGATCACACTGCGCTGCAAATTCCGCCGCGCCCCCTCTACGGTCGCGAGGCCCCGCCGCTCGGTCTCGTGAGAGTATTCAGTCCCGGCGGTCTGCATGCGCGCATCGTGGTCGAGGTTACCGGCAAGTCAGACTATGCGATCGTTCAGCGCGCGAGCGAGATCGTGCTGCGGTTGGCGCCCGCCGGGCAGGTCGCGAATCTTCGCGGACCCTTCATCACGAAGCATCATAATGCGCCGGCGCCCTACGCCGTCGAGCCGGTGGCGATTCGCCCTGCGCCGCCCGAGGTTGCGAGCGTGGTCATCAGTCCACCCGTCAGTCCTGCCCTCAGTGCTCCGGTGATGGGAAATCCCCTCGTCATGATCGATCCCGGCCACGGCGGCTATGATCCCGGTACGCAATCGGCTGGTGGTATCCTCGAAAAAGATGTAGCGCTCAGCATCTCACGCCAGGTCGCGTCAGCCTTGAACGCTCGCGGCGTCCGCGTGCAGCTCACCCGCGATAGCGATGACTTCATCTCGCTGCCGGAGCGGACGCGCCGCGCCAACATCGCGAATGCTGACCTGTTCGTATCGATCCATCTCAATTCGAGCCCCAACCCCGAAACCACCGGTATCGAGGTCTACTATTTGAACAACACCACTGATCGCGCGACGATTCGGCTCGCGCGGATGGAAAATGCAGGCGTGACGGGAGCTAGCGCGCCGCGGGATGGCGACTTAAACTACATCCTTGCCGATCTGCGCCAGAACTATAAGGCCAATGAAGCGGCCTCGCTGGCGCGGATGATCGACACCGAAACTGTAACTGACTTGGATTCGCAATTGGGACTGGAAGTTAATCCGCTGGGAGCGAAGATGGGACCATTTTACGTGCTGGTCGGCGCGCATATGCCGGCGGTGCTGGTCGAATGCGGATTCCTGTCCAACCCGAACGAAGCGCAACGCCTTTCGTCGGCGCAATATCAGCAAACCCTCGCGCAAGGAATCGCTACTGCGGTCGTCCGCTATTTGAGCTCTGACGCGGCAGCGGGAAATCTGTGAGCGCAGCGGTTCCGACCCCGCAAGTTCACCCCGCTCGCGCCACCATCCCGCGCGGGGACGAAGAACTCTATCTGGCGTTCGAGGCCTCGCGCGCGCCGGGAAAAATCGCGCGCACTTATCTGGAAGTAATTCGCGAGGAGGTCGCCGAGCATCACTTCGCGGGCGCCTCGGGCACCGAGGTGGTACGCGAGTACACCGCGGCCGTCGACGACATGATGCGCGCGCTGTTCCGCTATGCCGACGCGGAGCACACCCGGCATTATGCCAAGCTGCATCAGAAGCTTTGCGTAGTGGCGCGCGGCGGCTATGGTCGCGCGGAGCTGAACCCCTACTCCGACATCGATTTGCTGTTCATCCACGATTACAAGCGCGGCCCGTATGCGGAAATCGTGACCGAGATCATGCTGCACGCGTTATGGGATGCGGGCTTAATCGTCGGGCATGGCATCCGCAACGCGCGCGAATGCGTTCGCATGGCGGGGACCGACCTCAAGGAAAAGACGGCGATCCTCGACGCGCGATTCCTCGCGGGCGATGGTGCGATCTTCGAAGAGTTGCAGGCGCTGCTGGTCGCGGATGTCCTCAATCGCAATCAGCATAAGTTTTTTCAGATCAAGCTCGAGGAAACCCGCGAGCGCCACGCCAAGTATGGCGACTCCATCTATCTGCTGGAGCCGCAACTGAAGGAAGGCGAAGGCGGACTGCGCGATCTGCACACCGCGCTGTGGCTCGCGAAAGTAAAATACAAAATCCATTCGGTCGAAGAACTGGTTCAGCGCGCGATCATCACCGCGCCCGAACTGAACGAGGTCCTGGAGGCGCGTGATTTTCTCTTCCGCGTGCGCAACTCGCTGCATTTTCTAAGCAAGCGGCATTTCGATCAGCTCACCTTCGAATACCAGGAGCGCATCGCGCCCATGCTGGGATTCAAGCCGGAGGGCTCGCTCTCCGCCAGCGCGATCTTAATGCGCACCTACTACCAGCACGCCAGCACCATCCTGCGCTTCTCCGAGGGGCTGATCGCGCGCGTGGTGGAAGGCGGCAACGGCCGCTTCGGTAGAAGGTTGCTCACCCGCCAGATCCGTCCCGGCGTGGTCATCCAGCAGAATCTCCTCGCGATATCCGACCCGGATTTGTTCAAGCGCGATCCGCTCAACCTGATGACGATATATGCGGATTGCCAGGCGCATGGCGTGGGGCTGTCAGGTGCGGCGTATCAGGCGGTGCGCGATAATCTTCCTTTGATCGACAACGATACGATGCGCAACGACCCGCGCGTCGGCGCCACCCTGATGACGATCCTTTCGGGCAATCGCAGCCGCGTCGCCGAAACGCTGGAGGCGATGCATCGCTCGGGCGTGCTGGGCGCGATTATTCCGGAGTTCGGCAACCTCTACGCGCGCGTGCTGCACGACCTCTACCACATCTACACGGTCGATCGTCATTCGCTGGCCGCGGTGCGCGAACTCGAGAAGCTGCGGGCCGGCGAATTCAAGAAAAGCAATCCACTGCTGACTGAGGTCGCGCGCGAGCTCGATTCTTTGCCCTTGGTGTTCCTCGCGCTGCTGCTCCATGACATCGGCAAAGGCCACGGCCACGACCATCACGAGCGCGGCGCGTTGCTGACGGCCGAAGTATGCCGTCGGCTGGCGCTCAACGACGAGGAAATCGATCTCGTAGTAATCCTGGTGCGCGAGCATCTCGCGATGTCGCAGGTGGCGCAGAAGGGCGACATCGACGACGACACCACGGTCGGCGAATTCGTGCGCGAAGTCGGCTCGATCGACCGCCTCAAGGCGCTGTACCTGCTGACCTTCGCCGATATGCGCGCAGTCTCACCCAACGTCTACAACAACTGGCGCGATATGCTGCTCTCGGAACTTTACATGCGCGCGCTCAGGATTCTCGAGCACGGCCATCGCGAGGCAGTCGATCCCGCACGGCGGCTGGCCGCGGTCAAAGAGGAAGTCAGGGAGCTACTTGCGAAGGCCAAGGCGCCCGAGGATGAGATTCAAAAATTCCTCGATGAGATGCCCGACCGCTACTTCTTCACACTGCCCGATGGCGATGTGCAGCTTCACTTCGAACTGATGCGCGCGCTCGGCGAGCATCCGCTGGTCACCCGGCATCGGCACTTTCCCGATCTCGAATTCAGCGAGCTCATCGTGGTGACGCGCGATCAGCCCGGGCTGTTTTCGATGATCGCGGGCGCGCTGACCGCGAACAATCTCAACATCCTTTCCGCGCGCATCACCACCCGCAACACCCGCATCGCACTGGATGTCTTCCGCGTCTCGCATTCGGGGCCGACCGGTGCGGTTGCGCTGGAAGAAGATCGCTGGGGGTTGGTCGAACGCGATCTGGAGCGCGTAATCACCGGCCAGCAGGACATCGCCGAGCTGGTAGCTTCGGCGCATCACATCAAGTACGCGGACAAGAAATTTTTGCGCCGCATCGCGACCGAAGTGACCATTGATAATCGGACCTCGGAGCAATACACGGTTATCGATGTTTTCACTCAGGACCGCGTAGGATTGCTCTTCGCGATCACCTACACGCTGTTCCGGCTGGATTTGCGGATTCATCTGGCGCGCATCAGCACCAACGCCGACCAGGCGCTCGATGTGTTCTATGTCAGTGATCGCCAGGGCACCAAAATCATCGACATTGCGGCGCAACGCGAGCTTCGCGAAAAACTGCTCGAACGACTGGAAGACCGGCCGCCGGAGACTGTCGTCGCGGCGCAGCCCTGACCACGGATGATGATGAGCGGGGCGGTGTGGCATGAGCTGGTGAATCGATTCCTCGACCGTCAGGCGGTCGAGCGCGGGCTGAGCGCCCACACCATTGAGGCGTACGCGCTGGACCTGCGCGACTTCCTCGATTTCTGTGAGGAGCGGAAAATCGCGCCCGCCGATTTCGACGCGCGCGCGATGACCGCCTATCTCGAAAGCCTCGGCACGATGGCGGTCTCCAGCCAGCGCCGCAAGCTGTCCAGCCTGCGCGGCCTGATTCGTGAGCTGGTCGATCAGCACATCATCGAGCAGGATCCGGCGCCGGCGGTGAAGCTGCGCGCCCATTCACGTGCCCTGCCCCGCACGCTCGGTCGGAAAAACCTCGCGATGCTGATCGACGCCATCGACACCTCGACGGTGCGCGGCCTGCGCGATCGCGCGATGCTCGAAATGGCCTATGGATGCGGCCTGCGCGTCTCGGAGCTGGTGTCGCTAAAACTTCATCAGGTGAACCTGAAGGCGGGCGTAGTGGTCGTCTTCGGCAAGGGGAGCAAAGAGCGGATGGTGCCGGTTGGCGGCGCGGCGGCTCGCGCGCTCAAGGAATATCTCGCCCAGCGCAACCGTCTCGACGAATCCGAGAACGGTAAGCGCAAGATCAAGCCACCCGCGAAGCCGTCGCCGCATATTTTTCTGACCCGGCTGCATAAGCCGATGACGCGGCAAGGATTTTTCAAAAACCTCAAAGGATGGGCCGCGCTCGATCCGCGATTGTCATGGGTAAGCCCGCACACGCTGCGCCACTGTTTCGCGACGCATCTGCTCGAAGGCGGCGCCGATCTGCGCGCGGTGCAGGAGATGCTCGGCCACAGCGACATCTCTACCACGCAGATATATACGCATCTGTCGAAGAGCCATCTGCGCAAGGTCCATCGCACCTTCCATCCGCGCGCACATCGAATGGGAGATTCGAACTGATTGGATAACGTCGGTCGATACATAGCCGAGATTTCCATCTGGGCGTTACCGACGATCTTCGCGATCATCCTGCATGAGGTGATGCATGGCGTCGTCGCGCGGTCGCTGGGAGACGACACCGCACAGCGCGCGGGCCGCCTGACGCTGAATCCGATTGCGCACGTGGACCCATTCGGCACCATCGTGTTGCCCGCGATTCTGATTTTCCTCCATGCGCCCGTGTTCGGCTATGCGAAGCCGGTGCCGGTGGATTTTCGCAAGCTCCACAACCCGCGCACCGGGATGATGATGGTGGCGGCGGCGGGACCTCTCACGAATCTTACCCTGGCCGCGATCAGCATTTTTCTGATGCTGGTAGTTCAGCCTTATCTGGACGGCCCGTGGGGTCCTACCTTCTGGGTGCCGATTTTCGAGATGTTGCGCGCCTCGCTGGCGGTAAACGTGGCGCTGGGAATCTTCAATCTGATCCCCATCCTGCCGCTCGATGGCGGCCGGGTGCTGGTCGGTTTTCTTCCGTACCAGGCGGCGCGCGTGATGGCGAGATTGGAACCGGCGGGATTTCTGTTACTGTTTCTGCTGTTGTATTCGCACCGATTCAACTTCATTCTGTCGCAGATTATGAACGGCGCGGGGCAAGCATTGATCAGTACGATTGCGGTGGCCTATTACGGGCTGGCGAGGATGCTGTGAGCGACGGCGCGATCATTCCAGGCGCGATGAAGATTCCAAGCGACGGGAACGCGCGCTTTCGGCTCCCGATCTATGAGGGCCCCCTCGACCTCCTGCTCCATCTCATAAAAAAGGCTGAGCTCGATCCGCATGATGTAACGACCAGCCAGATCACCGAGCAGTATCTCGGCTATGTCGAGCTGCTCGGCCAGCTCAACCTCGACATCGCGGGCGAGTACCTGGTGATGGCCGCGACGCTGCTCCTCATCAAGTCATTCGCACTGCTGCCGCATGCGAATGGCGGCGATCAGGCGGAAGTTGAAGACCTGCGGCGCGATTTGGTCGAGCGGCTGCTCGAATATCAACGCTATCGCGAGGCGGCCGACAAACTCGGCGAGCGGAACATCGTCGGACGCGATGTCTTCGTGGCGCCGGGCGAGCCAATCGCACCCGATGATGAAAGTGCTCCTCCACACTTCACCGTGACGCTCTTCGATCTCATCGAAGCGATGGGCTCGGTGCTCAAGCGGCTGGCGGACAAGGCGCCGCGCGACATCCAGCTCCGCGACATTCCGGTCGCGGACTGCATCCCGCGTATCATGGAAGCGATCAGCGCAAGGACGCGGGTCGAATTCACCTCGCTCTTCGATGACATGGACGATCGCTCGATGGTGGTTGCGACCTTCATCGCACTGCTGGAGCTGGTGCGGCGGCGCGCGGTTCGCGCATTCCAGGACGTGCGCTACGGCCCGATTTTTCTAGAGCGCGGTCTCGAGGAAGTGGGAGAACTTCCCATATAGATATTCCGGCTCCCCTTCCCCTTCAGGGGAAGGGGTTGGGGGTTAGGTGGACGAAGAACGACTCAAGGCAATTCTCGAAAGCCTGCTGTTTGCGGCGGGAGAACCGGTGTCGCTCAATCGGCTCGCCGCAGTGCTCGATGGCGTGCCCAAGGAGGAGATCCGCAACGCACTCATCGGGTTGGGCTCGCAGTATGCGCAAGGCGGACGCGGCCTGACGGTCGAGGAAGTCGCGGGAGGCTATCAGCTTCGCACGCGCAAGGAATTCGCGCCGCAGATTCGCAAGCTGCTCGCGGGCAAGCCTCCCCGGCTTAGCCGCTCGCTCCTCGAAACGCTCGCAATCGTCGCATATCGTCAGCCGGTGACGCGCCCTGAGATCGAACAGGTGCGCGGCGTCGATTGCGGCGGCGTGCTGGAAACTCTCCTGGAGCGGCGCCTGGTAAAAATCGGCGGTCGCAAGGAAGCACCCGGCCGCCCGATGCTCTATGAGACGACCTCCGAGTTCCTCGAAGTGTTCGGGCTGAAGGATCTCGACAGCCTGCCTGACCTGAAAGAATTCCAGGAAATCCAGCGCGCGCAGGAAGAAGCGGAATCGCAGGGCGTCGAGACCGTCACCGAGATGCGCGACCTCGCCGTGGCGTTGGAGGCCGAGGGCGCCGAATCCGCGCCCGAGGAAGCGGTCGAGCCATCAGACCCGCCACCGCCGTCAGATCCGCTATTAGATGCCGAAGATCCGCCCGAACCTCCCATCGAGGGCGGCACCCGCGAGAGCAACTCCTAGAGCCTCAGCCGTCCATGTCGCCGTAGGCGGAATCGGCGGGCGCGTAGTTCTCGAAGCGCGTGTATTGGCTCAGGTACGTGAGCTTTACCGTATCGGTCGGGCCGTTACGCTGCTTGGCGACGATAATCTCCGCAACGCCCGCTTCCTTGCTGTCTTTGCCCTTGTACATCTCCTCGCGATAGATGAACGCGATCACGTCGGCATCCTGCTCGATGGCTCCCGACTCGCGCAGATCCGCTAGCAGTGGCCGTCGATCCGGTCGCGTCTCGACCTGGCGATTGAGCTGGGAGAGCGCGATCACCGGTACCTTTAGTTCCTTGGCGAGCGCCTTTAGCGAGCGTGAGATTTCCGCGATTTCTTTTTCCCGCGATTCGCCCGGCCGCGCCGAGCGCATCAGTTGCAGGTAATCCACCATCACCAGGCCGAGGTTGTTGCTCTTATCTTTTGCGAGACGTCGGCATTTGGCCTTCAACGTAATGGCGGTCGTATCGGAAGAATCGTCGATGAAGATGTTCGCCTCGGACAGCCGCGCCGCCGCCTGCGCCAGCTTCGGAAAATCGCGTTCGCTCAGATAGCCAGCGCGCGCCTTCGCGCTATCGACCCGCGCCTCGGAGCAGAGCATGCGCAGCACGAGCTGCTCCTTGGACATTTCGAGCGAAAAGAATGCGACGCCGCGCCTGGGTTCCGCGTCCATCGCGGCATATGAGGCGATGTTCAAGGCCAGCGCGGTTTTTCCCATGCTGGGACGTGCGGCAATAACGACTAGATCCGATGGCTGAAGACCCGCAGTGAGCGTATCGAGATCCTTGAAGCCGGTAGGAACGCCGGTGACGAGCTCGCGATTCTCATAGAGCCGTTCCAGGATGCGTAATGATTCGCGCGTCAGCTCCGGCATCGTGTGGAATGATGGCTTGATGCGGCGCTCGGAAATTTCGAAGATGCGATGTTCGGCAGTATCGAGGAACTCGTCGACGTTCGCATTCGCCTCGTAAGCGCTGGAGGCGATATCGGTCGCGATGGTCGCGAGGCTGCGCAAGACCGCCTTCTCGCGCACGATGCGCGCGTAATGCGCGACGTTCGCGGCGGTCGGTACCGCATCGGCCAGTTCGGCGATATACGCCGGTCCGCCAATTTGTTCGAGGACGCTCTTGGTGCGCAGCGCGTCGGTCAAGGTGATGGCATCGACCGGCTGATTGTGATCGGAGAGCTCCATCATCGCGCGGAAAATCTCGCGATGAGTCTCGCGATAAAAATCTTCCGCAGTGAGGATCTCGAGCGCCTGGTTGATCGCCTCGTTCTCGAGCAAAACTGCGCCGAGAACCGACTGTTCGGCTTCGATATTCTGCGGGGGAACTCGTCTCAGGACGTCATCGGTCTGTGCAGCCACCACATCCTCCAACTCCACAACTCACGCGCGCGGAGTATTCCACTTCGGAGGCTATTCTACCAGAGAAATCGCCGACAGTTGTGCCCATGCCGGAAAGCACACGCAGAGGCGGATTTCGGAGAGTTTTCCCCAATCTATCCACAGCCTCGGCTCGAACGATAATTTCGAATAATCAGTCATTTATAAGCACTTTTCGGGTTGGAGATATAATTATCCACACCGATGAGGCGATCCTGTTACTAACTTTTTTGCCCTACCGCCGACGCCTTCCCGCTGCCTTATTTGCGAGCATCGGACCGAGCAGCATCCCGATCAGAAAACCTCCCACATGAGCCCACCACGCGACCCCTCCGGCGACCTCGGAATTTTGCGATAGACCCGCGTAGAGCTGCGCGACGAACCAGACCAGGAGGTACACGATGGCGGGAATCTCTACAAAATACATCAGGATGAAAATGGGCAGGATCGTCGAGATTTTCGCGCGCGGATAGAGCACGAAATACGCGCCGAGGACGCCCGCAATCGCGCCGCTCGCGCCGATCACCGGGACCGTCGAATGGGGCGTGAAGACCACCATCGTGAGCGCCGATGCGATCCCGCAGACGAGGTAGAAGGCGAGGTATCGAAGATGCCCCATCGCCTCTTCGACCGCGGCGCCGAAGATGAAGAGATAGAGCATGTTGCCCGCGAGGTGCAGGATGCCGCCATGGAGAAACATCGAGGTCACAATCGTCTCCAGCGCAGGCGGTAGGGAAGCGTCCTGCGGGAGCCGCACCAGTTGCCGCCCGCCTTCGACCGCGGCGGTCAAATGCGCCGGAATCATCGCATACTGGTAGATGAAGCCCTCGAGGTCGCGACCGAGCGATGCCTCATAAACAAAGACCGCGATATTCGCCGCAATCAGCATCACGTTGAAAAGGGTGAGGCGGCGGCTGGCCTGGTTATCGCGGAAAGGAATCATTCAAATTTTCGCAAATTTGGCCGATTTCGCAGGTGTGAGGTAAAGCTCGCCGCGACGATCGCATCGCGAAGAAGATGGTCCGCTATGTTAGCGGCGCACGGGTACTTCGTGCGAGAGTGCGAGTGACGAGCCGATGTTTGCGCACTTGAGCGCCCGCGGTTTTCATGCGAGAAATTCGCCTGAATCGCAACATTCGGCGCGAGCATCGCTCGCAGGAGGTGGATCCGAATGGAAGTAATCTCGCAACAGGTAAACGTTCGCACCGGAAGCGAAAGCATGCCGGCTCATCTGGCGCGGCCCGCTACCGGTGGACCCTACCCGGCGCTGGTGGTCGTGATGGAGGCGTTCGGGCTCAACACGCACATCAAGAGCATCACCGATCGGTTCGCGGAAGAAGGTTTCGTCGCGATCGCGCCCAACCTTTATTTTCGCTCGGACAACAACGTCGTTGGCTACAACGATCTGCCGGGCGCATTTCGCCTGATGGGCTCGTTGAAAGATGACCAGGTGGTGGCCGACATGGGCGCGACCATCGATCATCTGAAAGGCCTCAAGGAAGTGAAGCCGAACTTCGGCACCACCGGGTTCTGCATGGGTGGGCGGGTTGCGTTCCTGACCGCATGCCGCGATCAGCGCGTGAAAGCGACCGCGCCATTCTACGGCGGCCAGATGGTTTCATCGCGCGATCCCAGCGCCAAGCCGCCAATTGCATACGTCGAGGGCCTGAAGGCGCCGGTACTCGCGTTTTTCGGTGGCAAAGATGCGTTCATCCCGATCACCGAGGTGGATAAATTCCGTGACGCGCTGAAGGCCGCCGGGAAGCAGGCCGAGGTGGTACTCTACGGGGACGCCGACCATGGCTTCATGTGCGACGACCGTCCCTCGCATCATCCAACGCATGCCAAAGAAGCGTGGGCGAAGACCATCGCGTTCTTCAAGACCCATCTGGGCTGAGCAATCACGGTTTTGAAGCGAAATGTGCTGCGGGCCGGCGCGCATCGCCGGCCCGTTTATTTTGTAATACTCACCGCAGCGATGCTGCTCACGTCGTGTTATTCGTCGAATTATCCGCGCGAGATGCGGGCCTCGGTGTCGTTGGTATCAGAACTGTCGGACAAGCTCGCCGACTACTGCCGCGCGGATTTCATCGTCGAGCGGCATCCGCTCTCCTCCGAGGAGATGGGCGAGTTCTACTACGGTCTCAAGAAGGCGCGCGCGTTTGAGAGCATGACGGCTACGCGTCACGCCTCGGATCGTTCGGGCCAGGCCTTCTCGCAGTTGGTCGATGCCTACGAAAGCTTCGTGCGCGATGCCGATCAGTATCGCCTCAACCAGTCGCATACGCATGAGCAACTGGACCAGCTGATGAAGGATCACGACCTGGTGAGGCAGCGCGCGGAGGAAGTGCGGCGCGCACTGGAAGAAACCTAACCCCTGGCCCCTTCCCCTGCCTCACCCCGGCGCGGGACGCCGTACCCTCTCCATGAAATGGAGAGGGGTGTAACGAAGGCAGCGACCCTCATAGGGGAAGGGGGATAGGAGTTTAGTCGCTGAATGAATTTAGGCTTGGCCTTTCCAGTTGTTGCCGTAAGAATCGAGGAACGCGACCTCGCTAACCGGGCGGCGCTTCAGCGGGCCGAACTTGTTGATCGGATATCCCATCGGCAGCAGCGCGTAGGTCTGGATCTCTTTGGGCAACCCGAGGATCTCTTTCACCTCATCTTCGAAGAAAATGTGAAGCGTCGTCAGCACGGTGCCGATGCCGAATGCGCGACACGCCAGAATGATATTCTGCACCGCGGGATAGATGCTCGATCCGCCGATGCGGGTCATCTTGCCGGCGGCGGCAGCGATTTCGGGAGGCAGGTTGGGAACCGGCCCGGTCGCTTCGGTGCGCAAGCATGCGAAGAGCAACACTGGCGCTTCCTGCATATGATCGAACAGATACATCGCCGAGTTCATCAGGGTCTGAAACTGCTTCTCATCCATATGCGGCGGGCGCGGGCGGTTGGCATAGACTGCGGAGAGGATTTGCGCGCCACGCGCATAGATGTCGCTGATCTTCTTTTTCTTGGCGGCGTCCTTGACCACCATGAAGACCCAGTTCTGCTGGTTACTACCCGACGGCGCCTGAGTGGCCGCCTGGAGAATCTTGGTCATCACATCATCTGGAATCGGGTCGGTCTTGTAGCGGCGCAGCGCACGCGCCGAGTACATCGCATCGAAGAGACTCATTTCCGCCATCGGTGGTACCTCGCTGTGAGTTGTGGAGTCGAATGAATATCAGATCCGCGGCGTGAAAATAAAAGGGCGGCGGATCGCAGGACCCGCCGCCCCAAGGCGAGGAGGAAACTTCGCCTCAATCAGACCGGAACGTTCTTGGCTTTGGGCGCCGGGCCCATCAGCATTTTGAAAACCTTCTTGGAATCAGCGGGATCCTTGACCATTACACCGGGCTGGTCGTGATGCTTCATCTGCTTGTCGTCCTCGGTGAATTCGCGCGAGGTGGCGCAGTACTCGAGCAGGAGTCCATTAGGATCGCGAAAGTAAATCGAGCGGCACCACTCATGGTCGACCACCGGAGTCACGTCAACGCCGCGCTCCACCAGCAGTGCGCGCTTGGCTTCGAGTTGAGCCGCATCGTCGCAATGAAATGCAAAATGGTAGAACGCGCCGGGAAGATTCTGCGCGCTGTTAATGTCGGTCGCCCATTCGGTTGGAATGCCGGGGACGTTCTTGGGGCACATGAACGCGATCAGGGTGCCGTCGCCGGTATCCATGAAAACGTGCTCGATTTTGCCCCCTTCGGGAGGCTCGATGACGTCGGCCCACGCGACCTTGCAGTCCAATTTTTTGGTCCAGAAATCGACCGTGCGATCGAGGTCAAGGGTCGCAAGCCCGAGGTGATGGACACCGGTTTTCATAGAGCCTCTCGAACACGAGTTCAGCGTTTAACCGATCAGTATCACGGTATCCGCTGCTGCGCAATTTCCAATTTAGCTATTGGTGGAAATGCAACCTGGAAAACGGACCCTCAGGTTGGCAACAGGACCTAATCGACCCGGATCATCTTGCGCTCGATAGCGTAACGAACGATCGCGGCCGTGCTATGCAAATTCAACTTTTGCTTTAGATTATCCCGATGGACCTGCGCGGTCTTGGGGCTGATGTTCAGCCGCGTGGCGATTTCCTTGGTAGTGCAGCCCTCGGCGACCAGGCGCAGAACTTCGCGTTCGCGCTTGGTCAGACCATCGCCGGAGCTGGTAAACGATGGATGATTCATTTCGTGGAGCACGATAGGCGCGATGGAGGGGCTGAGATATCGGCCGCCCGCATGGACCGCGCGAATCGCGGGAAGAATGTTGTCCGCGCTATCTTTCAATTTCGAAAAGTATCCGGCCACCAGAGCCTCTTTGAGCGCCTCCAATACATACTCGGGGTTCTCGTATTGGCTCAGAATTAAAACCTTTGCGTCAGGAACTTTGCGCGCTAGTTCGTGTGCAGCGCTCAGACCGTCGATCCCACGCATAACCACGTCAAGAAGAACAACTTGCGGCTTGCTTCGTAATGCGATCGCGAGGGTCGATTCGCCGTCGGTAGCCTCGCCTACTATGTCACATTCCTTGGAGAGCTCGCGTCTCAGCAGATCGCGAAACATTCGATGGTCATCCGCGATGAGAACCCTGATCCTATCGCTCGAACCTTCCGCCATCTGAAACCTAGTGCGGCGCGGCTCCGGGATTTTGTCCGAGATCGGTGCCCAACTGCTGCATCTCGGTTCCAAACTCCGTCCAGTTCCCGGCGCTAAGTGCCTTGAGCGCGCGATTGTAGTGATCCGCCGCCGATGACGGCGAACCTTGCACGGGAGGCGCCACAGCTCCCGGGGGATTTTGCGCTTGCGGTTTCACCTCGGCAATCACCGGCGCGGCCGCGCCTTCACGTCCGGTGAACAACGAGGCCAGGGTTTCCGGGAGCGTGTCGCCCATCACCACCTGATCTCCATAAGATGCGATGACGCGCTGCAATTCGGGGAGTTGTCCGTTCTCCGCACGGATGTAGAGCGGTTCGACATAGAGCAGCGAATCCTGCACCGGGATAACAATCAGATTACCCAGGATAACCTTGGAGCCCATCTGGTTCCACAGCGAGAGCTGGCGGGAAATCTCGGGGCTTTGATTGATGCGCGCCTGAATCTGGTACGGTCCGTAAAACAGGCTATCCTTGGAAAACGCGTACTCGAACAGATGCCCATAGTCGGCGCCGTCGCAGCGCGCCGCCATCCACGCGATCATGTTGTCGCGCCCCTTCGGCACCATCGGGAGCATCAGGATGTATTCCTCGTGGGCCTCGCCCGGCAGCCGCATAATGATGTAGTAGGGCTGCATCGCGCCGGTCATCCCCGCGTAGTTTTCCTTGGCGACATCCCATTGATCCTCGCGGTTATAGAAAACCTGCGGATCCTTCATGTGATAGGTGCGGTAGATTCCGGCCTGGACCTGGAAAAGGTACTCCGGGTAACGGATGTGATCGCGCAGGTCCTGCGGCATCGAGGTCAGCGGCTTGAACATGGTCGGAAAAATGTTCTGCCAGGTCTGAATCACCGGATCCTCGGGATCGGCCACGTAGAGCGTGGTGGTACCGTCATAGGCATCGATGACGGCCTTGACCGAATTGCGCACGTAGTTGAGACCGTCGATGTCCTGCGAGTAGGGATAGCGATCGCTGGTGGTGTAGGCATCGACGATCCAGACCAGTTTCCCATTGAGCAGGACGGTGTAGGGATCGCTATCGAGCCGCAGAAACGGCGCCAGGTAGGACAGCCGCGTGAGAATATTGCGACGGATCATGATCTGGCTCTGGTTGACGATATTCTCCGTTACGAGAAGATTGATGTCCTTGAAGAAGTAGCTGAACAGCATCCGTCGGTAGAGCCCGCTGACCGGGATGCCGCCTTCGCCCTTGTAAAATGAAAAGACGTTGTCCGCCCCCTTGGGATAGTCAAATTCGGGTGTCGCCGAGTCCACCACGACGTAGTTGTCCGGCTCCTCGCCGAAGTATATGGCCGGATTTTCCACCTTGAAGCCAACGCTCGATTCGGCCGGAATGTTCTTGATGTAAAAGAACGGCAGCCCCTCGGAATCCTTTTTGTTGACCGGGCTCATCACCAGCCCGCTGCCATGGGTGAACTTCAGATGCTGATTGACCCAGGTCTGCGCGTTTTCCGGCAGCAGTCCGACGTTCAATTCGCGCGGCGAGAGCATCACCTGCGTGTAGAGCCCATTGATGACATAGCGATCGATATCGACATCCAGGAAATCGTAATAAAGGCGAATCTCCTGCAACTGCTTGTAGGTATCGATGAGCGGACGTGGGTCCCATAGCCGGATGTTGTTAAGCGTGGCCTCGTCGTCTTTAATCGAGGCGCGCGTGAGGATGCCCTTGCCCGCGAACGGTTTCACGTCGACATTGTCGAGCTTGTAGGCCGCCCGCGTCATCGCAATATTCGCCTCGAGATACGGCTTCTCGATTCGCAGCTCGTCGGGCTTGACCCACAGCCTCTCGATGACGGGTTCGATGAAGCTCAGGAGCAGCGACGGCCCAAACACCATCACGAACGCGATCACGGGCAGCCGCACCCCATGCTGCCCGACATTGGTGAAGCACAGCGCCGCGGCACCGAGGGAGAGCGCGACCAGCACCCATAAACCCGGCGCCCACAGCACATGATCGACGTAGCGCATCCCGTAGACCACGCCGTTGGTGTGATAGAGGAGACCGTAGCGCGAGAGCCAATAGCTGAAAGCGCGCTGCACGAAAAAAAGGCCGAGGATAACCGAAATATGCGCCGCGGCGCCGGGACTGATGCGCGGCGGCGACTCGCGAAAATCCAGCCCGCCTCGCACCCATTGAATGCCGATTCCGACCGCGGCGGCGAGGAACAGAATCACCAGGAAGAGGTCGCGAAAATCTTCCAGCAGTGGCAACGTGAAGACGTAAAAACCCACATCGTACCCGAAGGAACGATCGCTGACGTGAAATGGCACGCCATGAATGGCTTTCAGGTAGATGTCCCATCCCCCCGCCTCTCCGCTGGCGGGAAATATCGCGAGTACCGCGGCGCCGACCAGCACCAGCAGGCGCCACGGAATCCGATCGCTGAAGGCCCGAATCAGCTCGGGCAGATTGACTTCGACCATCTGATCGGGACGCCGCACCACCCGCAGCCGCTCGCTGGAGCGCGCCGGCCCGATCGCGGCAAAGCCGCTGGCGGCAATCGCAACGAAGCCGAACAGCCATACGCCGGCGAAAATCGTGACTTGTGCGCCGACGATGCGGTCGAAGACCGCGCGATAGCCGAGCGAGCCGAACCACAGAAAGTCGACCAGGAAGGTATCCGCCACCCCCAGTACGATCAGCGTGACGATGATCACCGCCGCGAGGGCGACCAGAGCTATCCGCGCTCGCATCTTCAATTATTGACCATGCGCAATCTGCCCGACGTGCTCACGCACCACCTCGGCGGGGCATACCCATAGGAAGAGTTTGAGCGCAATGTACGCCGCGAGGATCCAATCCAATTCGCCGAGAACCGGCACAAAATCGAGTTCGATGGCGGGGGGCGTAAACATCAAAAACAGCATCACGAACGGCACGGCCTTCGCGAAGACGGAAACGCGGGGGTCCTTCATCAGGCGATAGAACACCCGCACGAATTTCGGCAGATGGGCGATCAATCCGCCGATCCGTGCGGGCGAGAGCATTTGCATGCGCAGCAGTCTTTGAAACATGAGGCGTCTTTCTGGCGCTCATCCTAGCACAGCATGGCAGGGCGATTACCACGTCTCGAGGTCGTCGACGCGTTGCAAATTGCGCTGGCCCCGCCGCTCCTCGCTCCAGGCGCGACCGAGGGCCCCGACGCCTCGGGGAACGCGCTTCATGAATTGCTCCGGCGTCAGCACCGGCACAGCTGTCCTGCCGAAGAAATCCTTGACGTTCCAGGTGACGATCGCCTTCGCTCCGTAGCGATCCGCCTCTCGCGCGAGGGTCGCATCTCCCAGGGTCATGCGTCGAGCGACATACCTGCTGACGTCGTCCGCATACGAACCGAGCCACGCACTGGCGGGACCGTCGCCCGCGCCGAAAGGGTTCAAAATTCGGACCGGATAAACGGTAACGAAACGATGCGACCATCGCTAGGCCTCCTCCGTCGACAGCCTGAAGGAAGCCGCGCCGCAAATCTCAAGGAGAGTCAACAACGGAACCACTGCGGAAATTCTCGGCATAGAAATGCGTGGGGCGCGGGATACGCCGCGTCCCGTCGAAAGAAGCGGTCGATGATAAACAGATTACTGTCGAGAAAGACCAAACCGATCGCCCTTCGCCGCGCGATCCATCTCCTGCCAGGTCTTGTAGGGAAGGGTTCTCGCTATCTTGCGCGAGATCCGTTCGAAGTCACGACGCGCGATGGCTTCGGACTGTCGCCGCAAGCCCGGGATTCGCGCTTGGATCTGACGTTGAAGGCTGCGGTAGATCGAATCGGAAAACATCACGCTTACGCTCGATCAGGTTCGGGTATCGATAAGGTGCGGCAAATCTTGGCGGCGAGTCGGTTGGCTATTTCGTTGTGTCGGGGCACCGCCTCAACCGCGCCGGTCGCGGGATTGCACCCTGAGGAATGTGTGCCGCCTTCGCGTTTCAGATGGCAACCGTGACGTCGAAGGTGAGGCAGCGAATCGCCACGCTTCACTTGACCGTTACGGTTTCCCGCATCGCATCAGAGGGCAGGCCCCGAATCGCGTCCTCGCGACGATCATCGAGCACCAGCTTGATGGCGTCAGCCAGGCTCTCGATCGCCTCTTCCTTAGTCCGCCCCTGCCCATTTGCGCCGGGAATTTCCGCGCAGTACGCGATATACCAATCGCCGTCCGGTTCGATGATTGCGGTGAACTCGCTTGCCATCAATAAACCATGCTCCGGAGACAACCCTGCGGACAGCGTAACGTGGTCGTCCAATGGTGTCTAACCAACAAAGCAGAGTCGCGAACGAGCCATCCCCATTGCGTCGATCAGAATTGAGGGCAGGTGGCCGGAAGCTTCGCGGAATCGATGCCCTCGCACAGCGTGTTGTCCACCGACAGGTTGCCTGCGTCGTCGAGCGTCACCGTCCAGATGGTGTCGTAATCGGTGCCCGGCCAGGTCGGCACCGTTGGCGGGGAGGCATCGGGCGAGAAATAGCTCGCAATCAGATCATTCACCGTCGGTTGGATGAACTGATACGACCACGCCACCAGTACCGCCTGATTCGAAAATTGGTCGCCGGTGAAGAAGAAATTACTGGTCGACATGGTCGAGGTCGTGGGAAAGCTCGCGGCCAGACCATAAGGCAGGTTGTTCGCGATGGCGTATGGTTCGGCGGTCAATGAAGGCGCAACCCCAGACCAGGAGTTCTGCGTCCCGGGGGAAATCTGGGCCGGATCGCTCGAATAAACCTGCTGCGGGCTGATTTTTCCGCGCAGCGCATTCGGAAGATCGAGCGCGCGCCACTGCCCCGCGCAGATATAGTTACCATCGGTCCAAAACTCCAGTGGATGCGCGTCCGCGTGCCGAATGATGTACAGGGTCTCGTTGATGTTGATTCCCTCGGGCTTCGTCGCGCCGCTGCTACCGATGGTCACCATGATCGGCGGGAAAGGCGGTTGCGCTGTGCATCCAGTATTAATCGGCACCCGCTTGGGCAGCACCGGATATGTCGATGGCGGCTTCAGGTTGCTGTTAAAGGTGGAGATACTCGCGCTTCCGGAGGGGGTTATCGAGATCGCATAGAAAATGTTCGGACCCGCATAGCTCGCCGGAAGAGTCAGGTTGTAATGTTCAAGCGAGTTGACGTTTGCGAGCAGACTAGTGGTGGTCTCCCAAGGCGCCGAGAAGACATAGAAGCCCGGCACGTCGGCCGCGATGATGCCGGTTACGAGGCTTTCGTTGTCTCCACCCTGGTCAGCGAAATCGAGCCCCTGGCAATTCGGGCAGGATGCGATCGGCGTCGCGACTCCGCTGGGTAGCGGCATCGACGGCGCATACGAAACGTTGATGGGGTAACTGTTGCCGGTATACGGCAGGTATTCCGGCCCGGTGCTGCTGGAGAGGGCAATCTGGTTGAGCAGGGCGAACTGCTGGATGGTCCCTAACGCGGCCATATCCGGATAATGGCTAGCAGTCTGTAGGTGAGTCATCGGCTCGAGGGCATAGACGCCGGTGACATTCTTATTGCCGAGCACCCGCCGTTTCAGAAACCTGGCCATCCGGAGGGACCGCTGGAGGCCCTGATTGGTGAGGTTGGCGGTGGTGGGATTGATATCGCCGGGAGCGCTGAAGGCCAAATCCTCGCTGACCACGAAGATCAGATTGAGATTGCCGGCGTTGAGTGGAGCCGGTCCAGACGTCCCTTCGGAATTGGAAGAGCCGCCACATCCCGCAAGCAGCGCCACGGCAAGGATCAATACGCATGAAGCGGCAATTTTGAACCTACGCGCGAATTCCATCTCGGCAGCACCTTCAGAATTCGGGGCAGGTCGCCGGCAGCGTCACGGACTGGATGCCTTCACACAACGCGTTGTTCACCGCCAGATTCCCGTTAGCGTCGAGCGTCACCGTCCAAATCGTGTCGTAGTCGTCGTCCGGCCAACCGGGCGCCGGGATGGGACCTCCGCCACTGGGAAAGTAGCTCGCAAGCAGTGCATTGACCGTCGGTGGGATGTGGTCATGTTCCCACGCCATCAGCACCGTCTGATTGTTGAATTGGCCGCCGGTAAAGAAAAAATCACTCGCGACCGTGGCTAACTGAGGAGGATTCTGCGCGCCGAGCTCGAAGCTCGCAGCCAGACCATACGGCAAGCCATTGGCGATTGCGTAGGACTCGACCGTCAGGGAGGGCCTGACATACGACCAGGTCGCATCTCCCGAGGCGTTCTGGCCGCCCGGAATCGCCTGCGCCGGATCGATCGAATAGACCATCGTGGGAGCGATGATGCCGCGCAGTGCATTGGGAAGATTCAGCGCGCGCCATTGCCCCGCGCAGACATAGTTGCCGTCCTCAAAAGTGCTGACCGGATGCGCCTCGGCGTGCCGAATCATGTAGACGGTCTCGTTGGTATTGATTCCGTTCGGCTTCATGGCGCCCCCGCTGCCGATAGTCACCGCGAGGTTGAAATGCGCCTGCGCGTCACATTCCGCGCCCTCCAGCGCCGGAGGCGGCAGCACAGGATAGGTGGCCGCCGGATTCACGTGGGTATCGAAGGTAACGAGGCGGGCCTTTCCCGACGGCGGGATCGACAAGGCATAGATAAAGTTGGGTCCCGCGTAGGTGGTCGGAACCGTCAGATGGTAATTTTCCTGCGCAATGATTTTGGTCAGCAGCACGCTGACCGTCTCCCAGGGCGCAGAGAAAACATGAAAACCCGGCACCTTGGCCCTGATGATGCGGGCTACCAGAGTTTCGTTGTCGTTCCCCTGGTCGGCAAAATCGAGTCCCTGACAGTTCGCAGTCGGGCAGGCTACCGCCGGCGTAGCGACTCCGCTGGGCACCGATGCCCCATAGGATACGTTGATCGGATAGCTGTTGGCGGTATAGGTCACGCCCTCGCCGGTCAGCGTGACCTTATTAAGCAGGGCAAACTGCTGAATGGTCGCATATGCCGCCATATCGGGATAATTGCCGGCGGTCTGCGGATGGCTCATCGGTTGCAGCGCATAGACCGCGGTTACATTCTTTTTCCCCAAAACGTTCCGTCGCAGGAAGGTCGCCATGCGAAGCGAGCGCTGCAAACCCTGATTGGTGAGGTTTGCCGTATTTGGGTTGACGTCGCCGTCGGCATGGTAAGCCACATCCTCGCTCACCACGAAAATCAAGTTGAGATTGCGCGCGCCCAGCGGGGCGGGAGTTGACGATGCATCGGGACCGGAAGAGCCGCCGCATCCCGCGAGCACCAGCAGAAACAATATCGGCCACGACACAATGATGATTCGATACCCGAATTCCTTGGTCGACGGCGGCATCCGAGCATACTAGCTGCTTCGTATTCGTGAACATAGTGTCACTACCGATATTCAATCAGTTGATTGGCGGGCAACTTCCCGAGGCTCTTTTAGGATTGCCCGGCGACGCGGGAGATTTTTCTCAGTGATTTTCGGACCAAAAGACCTGATGAGGCACATTTTCGCGATGTGGTAAGATGTCGTTCAGTAACGAAGTCGCAAACCGGACACGATATCGGCTGCTCAAGCAAGGAAAGGAACCTCATCTTGAAGCGACATATGAAGCTGGGCGATTTTCTGGTCGCCTATCTCCGCAAAATCGGCACTGAACATCTTTTCGGAATCCCGGGCGACCTCGCGCTCAAGCTGTTTTTCTCGCTCGGGCGCAAGCACGGATTCCAGGTCCATACCTTCTCGCATGAGCCCGGAGTCGGTTTCGCCGCCGATGGTTACGCACGCGCATCGCGCAAAATCGGCGTGATGTGCATCACTTATGGCGCCGGCGGCTTCAACACCATCAATCCGGTCGCGGGATCGTTTTCGGAGCGCGTGCCGATCCTGATTTTCTCCGGCGGCCCGGGCGAGGAGGAGCGCAAGCTCGGCACCCTGATTCATCATCAGGCGCGCGACATCGAATCGCAGCATCGCATTTTCAAGGAGGTCACCTGCGCCTCGGCGGTGCTGACCGAGCCCCGAACCGCCGCGCAAATGCTACACGATGTGGTGCGCGCGATTTGGGCCGAACAGCGCCCCGGCTATATCGAGATTCATCGCGACATGGTCGATCGCGAAATCGAGGTGCCCGACGCGATCATCGAATGGGACGGCTATCTGCATTTCCAGCCGTCGAATTCGAGCAAGGTTGCGGAAGCGGCGCGCGAGACTGCGCTGATGTTCAATGAAAGCCGCAAGCCGGTGCTCATCGCGGGCATCGAGATTCATCGCTACAAATCGTCGGCCGAGCTGGTCGCCCTGGCGGAAAAACTCGGCGCCCCGGTATGCACCACGGTCCTCGGCAAGGGCGCGTTCCCGATGGACCATCCTCTATACATGGGCGTGCACATCGGACCGATCAGCCCGCCACCGATGCTCAAGCGGATGGATGAGGCCGATCTGGTCATCAACCTCGGATGCCTCAAGACCGACATGAATTTCGGCAATCGGCCGCCGCACATCATCCAGGACCGGACGGTATGGGCAGTCGATCGCAAAGTCGATGTGAAGCATCACACGTATACCGATGTGGGGGTGCGCGATTTCACTCGCGCCCTGCTCAAGCAGGACCTCAAAACCCATCGTGAGAAGGTCGAGTACGTCGACAACCTGCCCAGACGGACCGCGCGCGATGGGCGCCAGATCAAGGTTGCCGACATCCTGCGCACCGTAAATGAGTTCCTCGCCGGGCACAAAGGGCATCTGGTGGTGGCGGAGTCGGGGGACATGCTTTTTGGCGGCCTCGACATTCGGGTGCCGACCGGCGGGACCTATCTCGCGCAGGGGTTTTACGCCTCGATGGGATTCGCGGTGCCCGCGGCGATGGGCGCCCAAATCGGCTCCCGCTTGCGACCGATCGTGCTATGTGGCGACGGGGCGTTTCAAATGACCGGGCCGGAGATTTCGCATGCGCCGAAGTTCGGCGCCAATCCGATCGTGCTGGTCATCAACAATGGCGGATGGGGCATCTTCCGGCCCATCGTCGAGCAACGGGATCTGCTCGAGATTCCGCCTTGGCCCTACGCGAACCTCGCCCGCGATTGGGGTGGTGCGGGTTTCGAGGCGCATACCCCCGAGGAGCTCCGAACCGCGCTCGAGCTCGCGCATCAGGACGAGAAATTCTCCATCATCGATGTTCGCGTCGAGCGCGACGATCTGTCTCCGGTCACCGTGAAGTATATTAAAGCTGCGGCCAAGCGCTCGCAGGCGCCGGCGGAAAAGAAATCCCGGGCGCGAGGTTAGTTGAGTCTCGAAAATGGACAACTACGAAAAAATATACCGCGAATTTCGATGGAACACGCCCGAATACTTCAACTTCGGCAACGTCATCGATGAATTCTCCTCCGACCACAATCGCGTCGCATTGCTCTGGGAGGATCAGGAAGGGAATCGCGCGCGGATGACCTTCGGCGATTTCAAGGAGCAATCCAACCGCATCGCCAATGTCCTGAAGGAGCTGGGCATTCAACCGGGCGACCCGATCCTGCTGGTCCTGCCGAGGATTCCGATCTGGCAGGCCGCGTATATCGGCGCGCTCAAGGTGGGCGCGATCGTGGTGCCTTGCACCGCGATGCTGCGCGAGAAGGACCTGGTCTATCGCGCGAATCATTCCGGCGCCAAAGCGATCATCGCATCGGTGGACAGCGCGACGATGGTGGGCGACCTGCGCAGTCAGTGCCCTACCCTCGTGCATTACCTCATCGTCGGCGCGCCGCGCAGCGGATGGAAAAGTCTTCCCGAAGAGATGAAGAAAGCCTCGGCGAAGTTCGCCGTCGCGAAGACTCGCGCCAATGATCCCGCGATTTGTTATTACACCTCGGGCACGACCAAGGAACCGAAGGCCGTGCTGCATGCGCATGGCTATATCTATAGTCACAAGTTCACCGGGCTGAACTGGCTCGACCTGAAACCCACCGATGTGCATTGGACCACCAGTGACACCGGATGGGCGAAGGCCGCGTATGGTGTTCTCTTCGGCCCGTGGATGAACGGCGTCACGGTGTTCATGTACAACGGGCGCTTCGAGCCGGCGAAGGAAATGGAGCTCCTCGAGCGCTACGGCATCACCACGTTCTGCGCGCCTCCGACCGAGTATCGGATGCTGGTCAAGGAGGACCTCTCGAAGTACAAAGTGCCGAAGCTGCGCCATTGTACGGCGGCGGGCGAGCCGCTCAATCCCGAGGTTATCGAGGTATGGCGGCGCAACTTCAACCTCACCATTCGCGACGGCTACGGGCAGACGGAGACCATCATCATTGCCTGCAACATGCCGGGCGCCGAGGTCAAGCTGGGCTCGATGGGGCGCGCGTTCCCCGGGCACGACGTGCGCATCCTCGATGAGGACCTGCACGAGTGCGCGGTGGGCGACGTCGGGCAAATCGCGGTGCGCGTGAAGCCCGAAAAGCCGCCCTCGATCATGCGTGAGTACTGGAAGAATCCCGACGAGAACGCGCTCGTCTTTCGAGGTGATTATTACTTGACCGGCGACAAGGCCTACAAAGATGCCGATGGCTATCTACGGTTCGTCGGACGCGCCGACGACGTCATCACTTCCGCGGGCTATCGTATCGGGCCGTTCGAAGTCGAAAGCGCCCTGCTCGAGCATCCGTCCGTGATGGAGTCGGCGGTGGTGGCGAGTCCAGATGCCGATCGCGGCCATATCGTGAAGGCGTTCGTGCGCATCAAGGCGGGCGTCATCGGTGATGATGCGCTGGTGCGCGAACTCCAGGAGCACTGCAAGCGCATCACCGCGCCATATAAATATCCGCGCGAGATCGAATTCGTCGAGGATTTGCCGAAGACCGTAAGCGGCAAGATTCGCCGCGTCGAGCTGCGCAAGCTGGAAGAGCAGAAGAAGAGCCAGACAAAACACCAAGGCACCAAGGTAGGATAAGCGGCATTCGCAGGGTAGGCGTTGGATCAAGGAATCGCGGCCCAGGAGCAGACATCAGATGCGGGCCGCAACGGCCCTCTTCGTACACCAAGTGAAGATCAAGAAGAAAAGAATTCTTCCGGAAGCGCGACTACCGGCCGACATCCAGAACAGACAGATACGAAAGCTTGGCCGGCTGAATTCATTGAAACTCACTCTGGAATTGTCTTCTTGATCTTACCTTGGTGTTCGAGGAGGGCCGCTGCGGCCCGCATCTGATGTCTGCTCTTCCGCCACGGACCCTTGATCTCGCGCCTACGATGCGAGTGCCACTTGTCCTACCTTGGTGTCTTGGTGTTTTGTCTGGTTCCTCAACACGGCCCGATGAGGTTATTTTCATGCAACGACGCGAATGGCCGACGCTTGCGGCCTGGTTCGACGAGAGTCAGGGCGATGAGGGCGACCTGTGGCATCGCACGCTGATTTACCCCGGCATCCTCAAAGTGATCGGCCAAGTTACCGGACGCGAAATCCTCGATGTGGGATGCGGCAATGGCAGCCTCGTGCGGATCCTCGCGCGGATGGAAAATCGCGTGACCGGTACCGACGGCTCCGCGCCGATCATCGAGCTCGCGAAAGCGCGCGAGGCCAAAAATCCGCTGGGCGCGACCTATCACGCATCGGACGCGGCCGATCTCTCCATCTTCAAGGCCAACTCGTTCGACCTCGTCACCACCTGTATGGCTTTGATGGACATGCCCGACGCGGCCGGGGCGATTAAGGAAATGGGGCGGGTGGTGAAGCGCACCGGGCGATGCGTGATGCTGCTCTCGCATCCATGCTTCGACATCCCGCACGCATCGTCGTTCCAAACCGAATGGGGCTTCGGCATCGGGCCGATAATTTCGCTTCGGCTCCAACGCTATCGCGAGGTGTTTTCAGAATGGCTACGATGGAGCATGCGCGAAGAATACGAGATGCTCGCGTACCATCGGCCGCTCTCCTGGTACTTCCGCGCGATTCGCGATGCGGGGATGGCGGTGACGATGCTCGAGGAGCCCGAGCCGACCAGCGAGTTCCTCACGCAGTCGGATAGCGGCCGGGCACTCGAGAAATTTCCGATGCACTGCGTGATCGAGACGCGTCCGATGACGCCAGCCAGCTAGTCGATGCCGCTGCGGACCAAAATCGAATGCCCCGAATGCGCCGCCGACCTGGTGGTCAAGCGCGGCGGCGTATGCCCCAATTGCGGCGCCGCGATCAGCGAGCACGTCGCGAAAATGCGCGCCCGCGAACGCCGCATCGAGCAGGTCGTGGCAATCATCGGCACAGTACTTATGGTAGCAGTTTTCCTCGTCACCAGCGGCGCGAGCCTCCTGGAAGGCATCGCGGCGTATGCGGTCGTCGGCGCCACGATGTACTGGCTCGCGCGACGCACCTTCGTATGACCCAATCGACGCTTTGGGTTAGCCTAACACTCCTTCAGTAAACGAATTCATCGCCGGCCGCGTCTAATGCTCCAAGCGCATTGAAAATGCCCAGATTTGCTTATGCGAAACTGCGGCATTCCTTATGCGTATTAAGGGAGCAGGAGGCGATGGCAATGAAAATCAATCGAGGCGTGGTATCGGCGATGCTCGGGGTTACGCTACTGGCGATGCCGATCACGGCGTCAGCACATGACTACTGGCGTAACCGCGGAGCGGCCCCGGCGTATAATTCCTACCGGCACGCATTGGTACCACAGGCGAACTATGCGCCACGGATGGCGGCGAATGACTGGCGGTGGCGCAACGGCCAAGCCTGGAGGAACGGCTATCGTGGCGGCTATGCTCCGGCAGCGGCGGCTCCCAATTGTCCGATCGCCGCGCCATACAACGCGTATTCTAACAACAACTATTCGCAGGGCTACTATCCGCAGCCTTACAACGCCGCGCCGTCCTACTATCCGCAACCCTACAACGCCGCGCCTTCCTACTATCCGCAAGCCTACAATGGCGCGCTCCCGAACTATGGTGCGGCAATGCCCGGCGGTCTCGCGAATATGATCCAGCGACGTGACAATGCGCAGGTTTTATATCAGCAGGCACTCCGCGCCGGTAACCGTGTTCGCGCGAAGCACCTCAACAACGACGTCGTCGCGCTGAACAAAAACATCGCCACCACCCGCAATCGCGGCGGATACGGCCGGGCCGGTTCTTTCGACCAGCCCTACGCGAGCAGCTATGGCAACGGGTACGGGAACTCCAATCTGAACGCCCTTGCCGGTCCGCTAATGCGTAACTTCATCCCCTAACCTCGCCTTCGGAGTCATCGATAAAAACGGGCGTCCGGCGGTCAGCACCGGGCGCCCGTTTCTTTACCGGATCCTTCGACACGATGCTCACTCGGAGTCTTGAATTAGTCGTGGCGCATTGCTAACCCTCGCTCACTTGAAGTCGGATCGGCCGTGCATGCGGGGGTACCATGCTCAAATCGCTTGACGTGCTTATCGGAATTTCCCTGGTGATGCTGATTGTCAGCATGGTAGTTACCCTGCTGACCCAGTTCGTCACGACGGCAGTCAATTCGCATGGCCGCAACCTGAAGATCGGGCTGCGGGAACTTATTTCGCACCTTGATCCGGGACTCCAGGGAGCCGTCGCGGGAAGTGTCGCCGACGCGGTCTTGAAACATCCGTTGATTGGCGGGAAGCCAATTATTCCTTTTTTCAAGACTAGATTGGGTACGATCATCCATCGGGATGAATTGACCAGGATCTTGCTGGAATTGGCCTCCGCCGACCCCTGGGACAAAGCCGAAGAAAAAGCTCATGTCGCGCTGAAAAAAGCGCTCGAAAAAAGTGGAATTGAAAACGTCGACAACACATTGGAAAACATCCGCACCGTCGCGCTCTCGCTCGAAGAGTCTAATCCTGAACTGGCCAGCAACGTTCGCGCCGATATGGCGATTCTGCAGGTAGCGAAAAATAGCTTCGTCGGAAAAATCAACGGATGGTTTGATCAAACCATCGATCGTGTATCGGAGCGCTTCACTACCAGCGCGCGAGCTATTACCTTCGCGTGCGGATTGATTTTGGCGCTGGCGTTGCAACTCGACACCGTCAATCTCTTGAACACATTGTGGACCAATGATGCGATAAGACAACAACTCGTGAGCGAGGCTGCGGATGCGATCGCAAAGCAGCAGGCCGCGACCCCGAATGCCTCGCCAGACGAAGAATTGAAACAGATTCAAGAGCTCGCTACTGAAGGCCTGATAGTGCTCCCATGGGGCGCGCCTGCACCGCCGGCTGGAGCAGCCCAGCAGGAGACACATCTCAACATCAGCTTGATCGACGAGTTGCTCACACCGATCGGCGCGGCCTTCAGCGCCTGGAGCCGCCAATTTAATGCGGCTAAACTCCCTGGGATCCTTCTCTCCGCTTTCCTGCTCAGCCTCGGCGCGCCATTCTGGTACAACTCGCTTAAAACTCTGCTGCGAATGCGATCGGCAATCGCCGACAAGGACGATGCGCAGCGCGTCGCGCGCCAGAGCGAAGGGGTCACGGGACCTCCTCCGCCCGACGGAACGCCCGCCCCGGCGGTGCCTTCAACCGCAGCAGTGGCATTGCCGGGCGAGCGCGGCAACCTCGGCGCGGTGGGCTAGCGGGGGAACCTCCATGGAAAAACTTTGGACAGGATGCGCTTCAGCCAATTTCCGCAGCGGCCGCCGGGGCCAGACGCCCATGGCGATCGTGATCCACATAATGGACGGCTATTTGCGAGGCACCGATGCCTGGTTTAATAATCCAAGATCCCAGGTTTCCGCTCACTATGGGGTCGGTAAAAACGGCGAGGTTCATCAGTATGTCGCGGAGACCGATACCGCCTTTCATGCCGGGACGGTCGATCGTCCGACCTGGGCTCTAATGGAGCCGGGAGCCAACCCTGGACCCAATATCAACCCGAACTATTACACCATTGGAATCGAGCATGAAGGCTTTGCGACGGACATGTGGACTCCGGTTCAGATCAGCACCAGCGCGGCTCTGATCGCCGAGGTCGCGGCGCGATGGGGCATTCGACGCGACGTCGATCATGTAATCAAGCACCATCAGATTCGTGCCTCCAAACCATGCCCGGGCGACAAGATCGACATCGGCGCGCAGTTGCTCGGCGGCGTGGTCCCGGCCAAGCCACCGGTTCCGAACGGGCTGGTGGTTCTTCGCGACTCGAACTTGCGCCGCGCAACGCCCAGTACGGCCGCGCCGATCGTTTCCGTGATGAGCAAGGGCGCGGCGTTCAACGCCACTGACTATACATCGGCGGGAGAGCGAGTCGCGGGCAACCCGTTCTGGTATCGCGACGCCAACGGAAATTGTTTGTGGGCAGGAGCCACCAATATTCCGAATCCAGCATGAACCCGGCCGAATCCGCCTAACCCGGGCTACGCGTCGGCAAAATCCTTCAACGCCTTCAGCAGTCGAGCGCCGCGTTCTTCAGGTTTCTGCGCAAAGGAAATGAACTGCAACGCCGTCGTCGTGACGCCCGCTTTGAAGAACTCATCGATACGCATGCGGCACGCTTTCGCCTCACCGAAGACGTAGATCTTTTCCACCATCTCGTCCGGGAGCGATTCCAGCGCCTGCTTGCGCTCGCCACGATTCCATAATTCCATCGCCTTGCCGGCCTCGTTCTCGTAGCCGATTTCCTTGAAGAACTTGTTGTAGCCGGGAACCGTGATGTAGGCGGCAAGATTGCGCTTGAAGAGGGAGCGCGCGGTGGCGGCGTCTTCGCCCACCGCGACATTGATGCGACATACGACATCGAGCTGCGAGGGATCTTTGCCGACCGAGCGCATTCCTTCACGGGTATGCTCGATCATCGCGGGAAGCGAGTCGGTGGTTACGAAGTTAGTGATGAGACCATCGCCGATCTCGCCCGCCATCCGGCACATCGCCGCTCCTTGCGCGCCGAGGTAAATCGGCGGAGGCGCAACGTCCATCAAAAGGTCCATGCGAAATCCATTGATGTTCATGGTTTTGCCGACGTGGGTATATTTCTCGCCCTTCATGATGGCGCGGACCGCCGCGACGGTCTCGCGGGTGCGGGTATGGGTTTTCACGTAGGGCACGCTCATCCATTGCTGCACAATGGTCGGCGACGAGATGCCGAGCCCGAGCACGAAACGCCCGCCCGAAAGATTCTGGACGGTGGCCGCCGACATCGCGATCAGCGCCGCCGAACGCGTGTAAATCGGTACGATCGCGGTCCCGAAGCGCAGCTTCGGCGAAAGCATCGCCATCGCGGCGATCGGCGAGAAGGCGTCGCAGCTGTTGGCTTCGAACGACCAGCCGTCGGTATACCCGCACTGATCGGCGAGTTTTACCAGTTCGCCGATGCGGCGATTGATGAACGGGTCGAGAGGAAGTGTGATTCCAAGTCGTTGCTGCATCATAAGCCCCTACGGAAAATTGCCTTACCATATCGCATCGCAAACCGGCGCGGCCACCGGATCTCGCAGGATCAGGCTCGCTGCATTTCCCTGCTCACGGCGCGCGGATACTATTGGTTGAGTGCGGCTGTCTTGTCTCTCAGCCTCGAACGGATTCAGTCAGCTCCGCAGATCTCGACTTCGGCGACCGGAATTCATGTCATCCAGCCTGAACGATTGCGCCATACGAATTTCCGTCGCTCTGCTGTTTCTGCTCGCAATATCTCTAGGTCCCGCCGTCTATGCGCTCACGATCGACGACCTCGATCCGTCGCAACATTGGAAGGTCAGCGCGATTTCGTTTTCCGGCAATCAGCTCTTCGCCGATTCCGACCTGCAGGCGGTCATGCGGACCAAGCCGCGGCCCTTCTACACTCCGTGGAAGGCTCGGCCCGAGTTCGAGCCGACCACTTTCACCAATGATTTGAAGCGGCTGCGGATTTTTTATCAAGCGCATGGCTACTACCATCTGCGCCTGACCTACGACCTCACCACCACCGTCGAAAGAAAAGACCATCTGGTCGACGTCCAACTGCATCTGGTCGAGGGGCAGCCGATCAGGATCGCCGATATCGACATAAGCGTCGACGGATATCATCCGCCCCCGGGCAGCGCGCCGATGACCAAGCTCCCGCTTCATCGAGGCGAGATTTTCAATCAGTCGCCATATGAGAGCGGTCAGCAAATCCTGCGGCTGTTCTTCGTCAACGCCGGCTATGCGAGGACCAAGGCGCGGCGGCGTGCGCAGGTCGACGTCATCAGAGATACCGCGAAGATTTTCTACACGGTCAACGTCGGCGCCAAGGCCTACTTCGGCAAGACCCGTTTGCGAGGGAACAAGAAAGTCGCCGCCGGGATCATCATGCGCGAGCTCACCTACAAGGAAGGCGAGGAATATTCCAATAAGGCGATCGATGACACCCGCACCCGGTTGCTGAATCTTCGTTTGTTCAGCGCGGTCACCTTCAATCCCGACCTCGAGAGCGCGGCGCGTGAAATTCCCATCGACCTCAACGTGAGGGAGCGCCCTGACCGTGACATCAGCATCGGCGGCGGCTACAGCACCCAGGATGACTTCGGCGCGCAGGTGACCTGGAACGATTACAACTGGCTCGGCGACGGCCGTCAGGCCTCGGTCACAATCCGTTACGCGAGCATCAACAGCTACGCGAGCGCATCGCTGCGCCAACCCTATTTCCTGGGCAGCCGCGACCTCGAAGGTTCGATTACCGCGGTACTGCAACAGGAAGACGAGCAGACTTTCACCCTCAACTCGGAAGCGATCATCCCGCAGCTCACCTGGCGTATTACCGAGCAGCTCAGCACCACCCTCGGTTATCGTCTGATGTATGCGAATCTGAACAATGTCAGCTCGACGGTGGTCGATGCGCTGGACGGCCTGCGCCGCAAGGGTATCGTCAGCGGCCCGATGGTGAGCATGACGTGGAACACGAGCGACGATCAGTACTATCCCACGCAAGGCTCGATCCTCTCGCTGGTGGCGGAACAGGGCGGCACGATTTGGGGCGGCGACTACAAGTACTATCGCGCGACCATCGAGGACCGAAACTACACCACCATCGCGAAGAACACCGTGCTGGCGACCCGGCTCAAGTTCGGCCTCGCGGAATCGCTCGGGCAACCTGACGATTATCCTCTCTTCCTGCGCTTCTTCCCCGGCGGCGAGGGCAGCGTGCGCGGCTATGGGCGATGGCGCCTCGGACCGCTCAGCGTGTCCAATGATCCGCTCGGCGGATTAACCGACTTCGAGGGTTCAGTGGAATTACGCCATCCGATTTACGAGAAGCTGGCCGGCGCCGCATTCGTCGACTTCGGGCAAACCTCGGTGCAACCCTACCACTTCCCGACGCCGATCCGTTTCGGCTTCGGCCCCGCGGTGATGTATCAAACGCCGATTGGTCCGCTGCGCCTCGACCTGGGAATTCCGTCGCAGGCGCCGCGCGGCGATCCATGGTGGCAGGTCTACTTCAGCATCGGAAATTTCTTCTAACCGGCGGCAATGGAATTCGTCTGGAAAATCATCAGGCGCGTTTTGATGGCCATGGGCGCGCTGATTGCGGTTGCAATCGTCGCGGGAGTCATCGCGACCGACACCGAGTGGTTCCGCGACCTCGTACGCGACAAGGCCAACACGATTCTGGCGCAGACCTTCAAGGGACAAATCGCCATCGGCAGCATCCAAGGATCGATTTGGCGCGACCTGACCCTCGATGATGTCACGCTGACTTACCAGGGCGAGCGCATCGCACACCTGGAACGGGTCTGGATCGGGTATGGGATTCTTTCGCTTCTTCACAACACCATCGATCTCACGCACGTGGATGTCAGCGGGCTGCAACTCAGCGCGAAGCAGGACGAGGCGGGCCATTGGAACGCGATCGAGGCGTTGTCGGAGCCACCCGCCACAGAGGCCCAAGGCCGCGGCACGAGTCCATTTCGGGTTCTGATCCGCGAGATGAACATCGATCGCGGCTCCGTCAATCTGACGCTTGCGAATGGCCAGAGCTATGCCCTCGACAATGCCGGTCTGGGCGGGTCAGTCTACATTTTGAAGGACGGGGTGCGCGTCCGATTGGACAGCCTGTGGGGGCACATCACGGGACCGCAGCTACCGCCGGGAAACATCTTCGCCAGTCTGACCTACCGGAGCGCGCTTTCTTCGCGGGGTGTGACCATCGACCTGGTGAAGATCGACACGCACGACTCCCATCTTACCCTCACCGGCGCTATCAGCGATCTCGATGCGCTCAAAATGGATTTGAAGCTGGACGCCAACCGCATCGGCAGCGCCGACATCATCCGATTTGCGCAACCTTGGTCGCCGAAGGCGAACGTCGCCGGCTCGATTCACATTGAGGGCTCGCGTCCGGACCTGCACGCAACCATCGCCATGAAAGCCGCCGACGCGAAGGTCACCGGCGACGTGCATGCCGATATCAGCCAGGCTGAACCAAGCTACCGCGCCAAGTTAAACGTCGCCGATCTCAATCCACAGCAACTTCTCATCAACAGCCCGGTGAGCGGCGCGTTGAACGCCTCGATACGCGGTCAAGGGGTTGGAATCTCGTTGGCAGGATTTAATGGGCATGCCGATCTGCGCGTCGCGCGGCTGAGTGCGGCGCAATGGAATGTCGGCGACCTGATCGCCAGCGCGGATGTCGCCAACCAGGTCGCCACCTATGAGGCGAAAATTACCCAAGGGCAGCGCGCGGGCGCGACCTCGCGCGGGCGCATCGACTTCCGTGCGACCCCGAAATATGAAATCGCGCTGGCGACCAATCACCTCGATATCCAAAAGCTGCAGAATCGTCGCCTGATGCGCACCGATTTGAATCTCGCCGCACAAGTGAAGGGAAGCGGCATCATGCTCGCCGACGCGGATGCTTCGGCGCGGGTCGATGTAAAACCCAGCGTGGTCGGGCCGGCGAAAATCGATTCGGGCGCCGTTCGCGCATCAATTTCGCACGGACTGCTCCGAATCGCGCGGGCATCGATGAGCGCGGGAGCTACCAACCTCAGCGCGAAAGGACAGGTGGCGCTCGCAGGTAATCATCGAGGCGATCTTTCCTACAATCTGAAGTCCGACGATCTCTCGCCCTGGATGACTCTCGCTGGCCGCAGCGGCGGCGGCAAGATGGAGCTCAGCGGTCGCGCGAGCGGTCCCTTCGATGCGCTGACAGTGGATGGCAGCGCATCGATCACCGCGCTTCAAACCGAAGGCGTCTCCGTCGGCGCCGGCAAAGTCACCTATGCGCTCGCGGCGGTCGGTAACGATCGTATGCACGGCCGCGTCGATGCCGGCTTCGACCAGGTCCACACCAGCGTCGAGCTGAAGTCCCTGTATTTCGGGATCGATTTGGTCCGGCTTCATCCGACCGACGCGCGCATCCGGGTCGACACCTGGGATGCGCAATCGCGCAATCAGAAACTGGTGGGCGAAATTCGCCTGAGTCCCAACACGCTCGACGTCAGCCTCTCGCAACTGGCTTTGCAACTGAGCGACGGCACCTGGCAACTCACTCAGCCGGCCAGTTTCCATAAGGACGCAAAACAAATCTCGGTGGAGAATTTGCGGATGGTGAACGCGCAGGGCGAGCTCTCGATGCAGGGGCACGCCGCGTTCCGTGGCGCGCAGGATGTCTCTCTGATCGTGAATCGCTTCAACCTCGCCGACCTCAATCCTTTCATCGCGAACAATCCCGCGATCGCGGGAATGTTGTCAGCCTCGATTCGAATCACCGGCACCTCGGCGGCGCCGATTGTCACCGCGCACGCGCAGATCAAACCGCTGGGCGCCAGCGGCTATTCGCTGCGCGAGGTCGATGCGAATGCGACCTACACCGACGCACAGATGGTCGCGGATGCCGAGGTCTACCAGGACGCCACGCATCAGCTCATCGCCAACGCGACGCTTCCGATGCAGCTCGGATGGGAGCGGCGTTTCGTTGCCTACGCGAGCGGCGGCATCAACGGCCGCGTGCATTCGAACGGGCTCAGCCTCGCGTTTCTGAATTCGCTCAGCCCGCGCGCCATTCGCAACCTCGCGGGCAACCTCTCGATGGATGTCGCGCTGACGGGACCGATCAGGCATCCGCAGGCCAGTGGAGGCGTCTGGCTATGGGGTGGCAAGGCGAAAATCATTCCCGCCGGAGTGACGGTCGATCCGGTCAACCTGACGCTACTGATCTCGCCCCAAGCGATCTTTGTTCAGGACCTGAATGCGCGCGCCAAAGACGGCAGCATCAATGCGTGGGGGCGCGTCGCGCTCAATGACTATCGGCCTGGCGCGATGGATGTGGTCCTCGAAATGCAAAATTGGCCGGCCATCAACACCACCGAGTACCTCGCATACACTGCGGCGAACCTGCGCCTCGACGGCACGCTCGAAGCACCTAAACTCGGCGGCAAGCTCGAGGTGCTCTGGGGCGTGTTCAAGCCGGACCTCGCGTTTCTCAACTCCGACTCGCTGAAGGAGGACCATACCATCGAGGTGGTGTACGATGGCGTCGCGCCGCCACCTCCCCCGCCCGCGCCACCGTCACCGTTCGCGCATCTGTTTCGCGATCTCGCCATCGATCTCATCGCGCAGGTGCATCGCGACACGTGGCTGAAGGTTGGCAGCTCGGCGGCGGAACTCGAGGGCAAAGTGCGGGTCGCGAAAAAACCTGACGGACCACTGACGCTGGTCGGCGCGATTCACTCGGTGCGCGGCCAGATCGCACTGATCGGGCAGCCGCTGGATCTGCAAAAAGGTACTGTGACGTTCACCGGCGGCGCCGAGATCGATCCCAACCTCGATATCGTCGCACAGCGCCAACTCCCGCAGTACATCGTATCGGCGAATATCGGCGGAACCGTAAACAAGCCGACGCTAACGTTTTCCAGCGAACCCGTAATGTCGCAGGCCGATATTTTGTCGGTGCTGATGTTCGGCCAGCCCACCAGCCAGTTGAACAACAGCCAGCAGGCATCGCTGCAAAGTCAAGCCGCGACGGTGGCGGGCAGCTACGCCGCCAATGAGATTGGGCAATCGGTGGCGGATGCGTTAGGGCTGAAGGCGCTGCAATTCAGCGTCGAAAGCGGAATGGCGTCGGTCGGCACCTATCTGACGCAGGACGTTTTTCTATCGGCATCGCAAAACTTTGCCCCGCAGACGCCCTCAATTCCCGGCCAGGCGACACAGAAGGCGACCGTCACCTATTACCTCACCCGGCAGATCTCGGTGGATACTTCGCAAGGCCGGACCTCGCTGGGTAACGACAGTCAACTGAATCTGACCTGGCGTACTCAGTACTGAATGGGGCATGGTTAAGTAGCTTCAATGGCGACCCTCCCAAAAGCACTCGCTGCTCCGCAGCCACACTATGAGGCGACCGGGGCCGGCAAATGGCTTATCGCGCTCTCGGTAATGCTCGGCACTTTTCTCTCCGTCATGGACGCGACGGTGGTCAACGTCGCGATGCCGCACATGATGGGGAGTTTCGGCGAGGATCTGCTGACCATCACCTGGGTCTCGACCGCTTACAGCATCGCCGAAATCATCATGGTGACAATGGCAGCGTGGTGGACCGCGCTGCTGGGGCGCAAGCAATTGTTCCTGTTATCGATGGGGTTGTTCATCTTCGGCTCGATCCTGGCCGGCACCGCGACCACCCTTCATCAAATGATTCTTTACCGGGTGATCCAGGGGATCGGCGGCGGCAGCCTGATGCCCTGCTCGCAGGCGATCGCACGCGAAACCTTCCCGCCCTCCGAACAAGGGATGGCGATGGCGATCTACAGCATGGGCGTTGTGCTGGCGCCCGCGATCGGCCCGGTGGTCGGCGGATGGCTGGTCGACAAGTACGGCTGGCAGTGGGTGTTCTACATCAACGTGCCGTTCTGCATTCTCGGGATGCTGATGGTCAGCGCGTTCGTACACGATCCGCCCTATCTGAAACGCGGCGTGGAGCGGGTCGACTGGACCGGCATCATCCTGCTGACCGCAGGACTTACCGCCGCCCAGGTCGTGCTGGAGCGCGGCGAAGAAGTGGATTGGTTTGCCTCGAACTGGATCGTGATCGGGACGGTGGTCGCGATCGTCGGAATTGTCGCGCTGATCATCTGGGAACTGGTGCGCGCCGAGCCGATCATCGATTTTCGGCTGTTCAAGAACCGGCTGCTCACCGTCGGATGCGCGATCGGCTCCGCCTCCGGCTTCGCGCTCTACGGCTCCAGCTTCCTGCTTCCGCAGTTCACTGAGAACCTCCTCAACTATCCCGCCTATCAGGCCGGACTGGTGCTGATGCCGCGCGCGATCTCAATGTTCCTGGTGATGCCGATCGTCGGACGCCTCTACAATCACGTCAGTCCGCGAATCCTGGTAGGCACTGGAGTCGTCCTGCTGATGTATGGTTACTGGCGGCTCGCGCATTTCAATCTCTACGTCGGCTTCTGGAGCTTCGCACCGATCCTGGTGCTCACGGGAATCGGCATGGGGGCCGCGATGGTGACGCTGAGCACGATCTCGTTGAGCACCATCCCGCGGCCGCAGATGACCGGCGCCTCGGGGCTCAACACGCTGACGCGGCGCGAAGCCGGCAACATTGCGTACGCCCTGCTGGCGACCGTGCTGGCGCGGCGCACCCAGTTCCATCGCGCGATGCTGGTCGACAACGTGAGCAATCTCAACCAGGGATTCGTGCAGATGGATCAGGGGCTGAACCACATGCTGCAAAGCTATGGTTACAACTCGGCCGCGATCGGCGGGCGCGATCTGAGCCTCATCAACAACATGATCAATCGTCACGCGACCATCATGGCCTACAACGATTGCTTTTATGTGCTGGTGCCGGTGCTGCTGGTATCGTTGGCGCTGCTTTTCCTGCTACCTCGCCATGGTTACGTGGCTGAGTCCGCCAGCGCGAGTCATTAGCGATGCCGTTGGTTGAACCGGCGGCGTCCGCGCCGTCGCCATCCACATTGGAGATGAAGCAGGCGTGCCGTAGGTTTTGTATCTTCGCGATCGCCCTCGTTTTGGCTGACGCACTCTATCTTGCACCGTACCGATACTTCCCCAACTGGCCGACGCTCACCGCTGGCGCGATCGCCTCAGGATTACTGGTATGGTCGGCGCGAGGACGCAAACACCTGCTCGAAGATTCGGCTGCATTGGAGCGATGGTGCACCTGGACGGTGTTCGCCGGGTTTCTCGCGTTGTATGCGGTGAGCAGCTTCCCCGGCACCTACTACAATGAACAACTGCGGCAGGCGGTCGCGTTTCTTCACGGCCACATATCCATCGATGCGCCGAAGACGTTCCTCGAAGCCGCGCAGGTTGGCCCCTATCGGTACGCGCTCCATCCGCCACTCGCGGCGATAGTGATGCTGCCCGCTGCCGCGGCCTGGGGCATCGATGCCAACCAAACGATGTGGTCGCTGTTCATCGGCGCCATCGATGCGGCGCTGGCCTGGCGGCTGCTCGGAAGGTTTGGTCTCAGTGTCAAAGGCCGGTTGTGGCTGACGATCTTCTTTGGCGCGGGAACCATCCTGTGGTCGGAAACGATCTACGGCAACACCTGGTCGATGCCCGAGACCTGCTCATTGATTTTCACCCTAGCCGCACTCGACGAGGCCTTTGGTCCGGCGCGGCCGCTGTGCCTCGGCATCTATGCCGGCCTCGCGGCGCTGGCACGCTACGAACTCGCGATTGCGGGAGCGACCTACGCGATCCTCGCGATGCGGCGCGGGCGAAGCATCCGCGATCTGCTCTTGATGATTCCAGGATTCGCTGCGGTCGGGGTAATCTTCGTCGGGCTCAACGAGGCGCGCTATGGAAGCTTCTTCGATCAGGGTGTGATGCTGACCGGACCCGGGGACGGAGCGTTCCGGCTGCGCTACCTGAGTGAAAATCTCGCGACGATTTTTTTTATGGCGCCGAATATTGACGGGAAGTTTCCATATTTCCATCCAAGTTACAGCGGCCAGGCCTTGCCATTCACCAGCCCGGCGCTGGTGCTCGCGTTCAAGGCCAACCTTGCGCGAATAGAGCCGCTGCTGATGCTGCTGACGGCGTTCCTGGTCTCGATTCCGAGTCTGCTCTGCTATGCGAACGGGTTTGAACAATTCGGCACCCGCCATTACCTCCAGGTATTCCCGTTTCTGCTGGTGCTGATGGCGATGGGCATACGCGACGCCGACGGACTGACCCGGATCCTAATCGTCACCTCGATCATTTTCATTAGTTACGGGGTCGTGTACGTACGCATCTGGGGTTTATGAAATCTTTGTATCGCTTCGATCGATTTATTGCGGCAAGCTAGCTTCGGGGGACGATAAAGGGGTATGACCGGCTTCGGCGAGAGATCTTGATGCACGAACTGCTGAACCCGGCAAACATTGTCGACAAGCTCGGCAATTTGGGCGAGTGGGCTTATCTCGGCATTTTCGTCTGCGTGTTCGTCGGCAATCTGGGGATTCCGGTGCCCGAGGAAACCGTGATGCTGGTGGCGGGTTTTCTCGCGGGCCGCGGCGACCTGGATCTCAGGTTCGTGTACCTCGTATGCGTGATGAGCGCGGTCACCGGCGACAGCTGCGGATTCTTCGTCGGGCGCCACGGCGGGCAACGGATCATCGCGCGCCTGATCGCGCGCTTCTCCTCGATGCGCCACCGCTACGAACGTCTGCAGATTTTCTTCCATACCCATGGCAGCAAGGCGGTCTTCATGGCGCGCTTCATCGCGGGCGTGCGCTTCATGGCGGGTCCGATGGCGGGCGCGGCGGGGATGCCGTTCGTGCGCTTCCTCGGATGGAACCTGCTCGGCGCGATCGTATGGTGCACGACCGTGGTGACGATCGGCTACCTGGTTGGCGACGAGCTCTATCGTGTCACCGAGATGGCGCATCACGCGCAGCGCTGGATCGCGCTGGCCGCGATTCTGCTCTGTTTCGGTTTGTGGTTCTTCTGGTGGCGGGAAAAGGGCGAGCCGGTCACACCTCGGTCTGAACCCTAGGCGGTGCGAATCAGAATCTTTTTCGGTATCGCGTGGACTTTTGCGCTCCTCGCTTTGTGCGCGCTGATAGGATGTGAGCAGCGCGAGAGCCTCAAGCTCCACTTCTTGCCGGGATTCGTTCCCAAGACGCGCGCGATCTTCCTGAAGGCAAATATCGCAGTCGCGCCGGTCAGCGGCGACCTCGCTTCAGGAACCCACGAGGTTGGCGGCGTCTACGATTCGTCGGGTCATCTGCAAAAACTGGTGCAAGTATCAGATGTGGGCCCCCTGGTGAACGATGCGCTGATGACCAGCCTGATCGATGCGGGGCTCCAACCGATCGTGCTCGAAGCCGCCATCGAGCCAAGAGACCTTAAATCCGGCATCGATGTGATGCTCACCTGCGAAATGGAGCAAATCTCCTTCGAACAGAATTTCGCCGCGCAGCAGACCATCCACGGGCAATACTTCACGATGGCCTCGCGCATAAAGCTGAGGTACCGGCTTTTGCGGCGCGACGGTTCGGTGCTCTTCGACAATGAGGTCACCGGCGTCGAGGACGAGCCGCCCAAGCCGGTCGGTGGTGAAGTTTTTTTTCCGCTCGAGACCGATCCGGCCGAATCACTCTCAGTGGCGTTGTCACGCGCGATCGGCGCGCTGCTGGTCGATCCGAAATTTAGGGCGGCTTTTCCGCCGCGCATCCCATAGCGTTTGCAGACTGGGTCGCGCCGGTACTAGCGTCGCGATCAAGTCACCACTTCGCAGGAGGACATGCCGATGGCGCTGCTACCCTACGTTGACGAAACCAAGGCCCCGGAAAAGACCCGCGAGATCCTCAACGCCGGAAAGGTCAAGATGAATGTCGCGCGGATGATCGCCAACTCGGATGCCGCGTTCTATCCGTTCTCGATGCTCGGCGGTTCGCTGCTCACGCGCGGCAAGCTCGACCCGAAGCTACGCGAGATTGCGATCCTGCGCACCGCCAAGGTCAGCCATTCGGTCTACGAATGGACCCAGCATGTGCCGATTGCGAAAGCCGTCGGCGTGAGCGAAGCGCAAGTCGCGGCGATGGATCATCCGGAGCGGGCGACTTGCTTCACTGAAGTTGAAAGCCTCGTTATCAAGTTCACCGACGAGGTCGCGCGCAACGTCAAGGGCAGCCCGGCGACGGTCGCCGAGCTGAAGAAGCATATGGGCACCGCGGAAATCGTCGAGCTGGTGCTGTCGATTGGATTCTGGGGGATGGTTGCGCGGCTGCTGGAGACCACCGAGGTCGACCTCGAAGAGTTCGCGGGCAAGGTCAACCTGCTGCAGACGAACAACATCCGCTCGTAGTGTAGATTTCTCCTACATAATGTAGGTATTTCACCAATAACGATGCGGCAGGAGATCCTGCCGCATCGCTCAATCAGCTATGACTGGGGTATTGAGGAGCGCCGTTTAGGCGCGCGCTTTGCGCAGTTTCGAACGCGAGCGCGCCGCGGTCCGGGCGGGCTCGCTCTTGCGCCGGCCATGCATCAGCGGTGCGGGCTTGGCTACATGCTTCATTTCCAGCACCGGCGCCGGCGCAATCACTACCGGCTGACGCTGGGCCTCGGGCAGCAATGCCTGCGCTTCTGCGAGGGCCTGCTGCTGGACGCGTTCTTCATTGCGGCGCTGAATGGCGATGAGCTTCTTTTCCTTCCAGCGGCGCAGTCCGGCGCGCATGTACTCGGCGTTGATGTCGAGCATGTCGCATACGTTGTCGAACGAGAACACCCAACGCTTGTCTTCGAGCGCAATCCACTCATCGGCGTCGCGGAACAGCCGCTGACCCTTGTTGGTGGACGAATCGATGCACTTCATGAAGCATTCGACCGCGTCTTCGAGGACGCTCAAAATCAGACGCTTCTCGCCCTCGAGCAGATGCTTGCGGCGCATCGCCTCGAAGTACTGAATCGGCAACAGGGTGTCGGGCTCAAACAGCCCCGGCAACTTTTCGTCTAGTGTTTCCTTTTCCATTTTTCCTTCTTGGTCGGCTCTCAGGCTCTCACTGCTCGCCATCCGCACCACCTCCTGAAAGGTCAGCTAAGAGACGCAGAACCTGCTCTTTTTATTCGAAAGAGCTACTCTGAGTCGTCTCCGTATTGCTCCTTGTAAATTTCACTCCAGGCCATCTGGATGGCCTCCAATTTGCCTTCTGTACTGGCCGACGGTTCGTCATCAAATTCGTCGAGGTCGATGGTCCATTGGCGCAGGTCGGTGAAACGGGCCTGGAGCGGATCGAGGCCCGGGTGATTCTCCATCAGAACCTCCGCAATCTCTTCCGCCTGATCCCATTTCAGTCCCATTGGCTTGCCCTTAAACCTAAGTCTTTATGCCAGTTCTTCAACCGACTTTTTTTCCAAAGCCTGCTTGATAGCGGCGTCCATAATCCGTTCCGCGAACGGAGTGGTCGCCGTGTTGAGGTCTTCGACTAATTTCGCTATTTGTTCGCGATCGGTGCCCTTTTCCGCCACCTCCAGCCGCCGCACCATCTCCTCGATCGCACCGCGCTCGTCCGCCTCCACCAACTGGCCCCATTCCGCAAGTTGTTTGCGCAGAGCAGCCAGTATCTGATGGGCGTCGTTGCGAGCTACGATAAGCAGGCGCTCCTCGAGATCCTGCTCACCCAAATCCATGGCCTCTTCGAGCATTTTTTCGATTTCATCGTCGGTCAGCCCATAACTGGGTTTGATATCGACCGAATGCTCGCGGCCCGTGCGCTCATCGCGCGCCGTTACATTAAGTATCCCGTTTGCATCGATGAGGAAAGTGACCGCGATCTTCGGATATCCAGCGGGTTGGCCCTCCAAAGGGCCCAATTTGAACCGCGCCAGGCTGCGGGAATCCTTCGCCATCTCCCGTTCGCCCTGTAAAACATGGACATCTACGTGGGTTTGATTGTCCACGGCGGTGGTGAACATCTCGGTCACGCTGGTCGGGATGGTAGTGTTCCTGTGGATAATTCTTTCCATCACGCCGCCAACCGTCTCGATTCCGAGCGAAAGCGGCACCACGTCGAGCAGCAGCATATCCCGCTGGGTGCCCATCAGGACCGAGGCCTGCACGGCAGCCCCTAGAGCCACAACCTCGTCGGGATTGATCGAGCATAGCGGTTCGCGGCCGAACATCCTCGCGACTTCGCGACGCACGATCGGCATGCGGGTTGATCCGCCGACGAGAACCACCGCATCGATTTGCGAGGCATCAAGCTTCGCGTCTTTGAGGGCGAGGCGACATCGCTCCAGGGTGCGATCGATAAACGGCCTGGCGAGCTCTTCCAGATGCGTGCGAGTCAGCTTCTCGCGCAGGCTCAAGTCGGGAGGAATTTCGAGTATAAGTTCGGTTTCTTCAGCGGAGCTAAGTTTTTGTTTGGCGTCCTCGGCAAGCCGGCGCGCGCTATTCCAGATATGGCGCTCGACCCGGATGCTCTCGGGCAAGTCGGCGAGGAACCAGTTCACGAGCGCGGCGTCGATATCGTCGCCACCAAGATGGGTGTCGCCGTTGGTCGCGAGGACCTCGAACACGCCGCCCTTCACATTGAGGATGGAGATATCGAAGGTGCCGCCGCCAAAGTCATAGACGGCGACCCGACCCTCGGCGAGTTTCTGCAATCCATACGCGAGCGACGCGGCGGTCGGCTCGTTGACGAGGCGCACCACTTCCAGGCCGGCGAGACGGCCCGCATCCTTGGTAGCCTGGCGCTGCCCATCGTTGAAGTAGGCGGGCACGGTAATCACGACGCGCTCGACTTTCTCACCGGGCATCGCGGCCTCGGCACGATCTTTCAGAGCGCGCAAAATTTCGGCGGAAATTTGCGAAGGCGTATAGCTGCGCTTGCCAACCTGGAATCGCGCGACTGGTCCGGTCAAATCGGCAAAGGTATAACGCGCCTGATCCTCGGGCGCGATCTCGCTGCTGCCGAGGCCCATGTAGCGCTTGACCGAACGAACCACCGCGCCCATGTCGCCGCCGGAAAATCCGGTCGCATGGATGACGCCGTCGTTTTTCAGCGCGAGCCGTGGCTCGACTTCGATAGCCTTGTCGCCGACATAGACCTCGCCGCCGGGCGCGATCGCGACGACTGAGGGTAGAATTGTCGCGCCCGTTTTGGGGTCGGCAAGCACGCGCGCAGCCTCACCCTCCATGACGGCGATGAGACTGTTAGTGGTGCCGAGGTCTATTCCGAAAATTCGCGCCATCGTTAATTAGACGTTACGCCGCCCGTAAGGTTTCCAATCCGCGCTCGATATCGCGCAACAAAGTTCGTAAGTATGCGATTTTAGAAAGAATACTTTTCAGGTCCGCGACCAGGACCTGGTTGTCATTGCCGCCATTGCTGTTAGTAGACGCATCCCAGCGGGAAAAGTTGCGATTAAGCTGCGTGACAAGGTCGTCCATCGTCGAGGAAAGGTCGGCGCGGCGCTGCTCGATTTCGCTGCGCAGTTCGATTGCTGCATCGCCACTCGCATCGCGCAAATCGGAAAGCTGCTCCTGGACTTCGAAAACCGTCTCGGCCAGCTCGGGGGGAACGCTCTTGTTATTCTCGGCCAGCTTCTCGCCGATAAGTTCCAGCCAGTAAAGCCCGCGCGAAATCGGATCGCGCAGAGTGCGGTAGCTGCGAGTCAAAAGCGCGGTACCCGAGAGACTCAGCGCGCGGATATTGGGCGCACTCGAAGCGAAGCGGTCCGGATGAATCTTGCGCCCAAGCTCATGATAAGCGGTTTCCAGCGCGGACGTATCGATGGTCAGCTTGCGCGGGAATCCGAGCGCGGCGAAGCAATCGAGATGGGGGGGGACCGGGAGCGGACTGCCGCACGCATCGCAAATCAAGCGCGGCTCCTGCGGCCGCGCGCATGAAGGACATTTGATCATTTTTCAGAGAGTGTTTTTTTCTATAGAGCGGTCTTTCCCCGCCACCTCAACCTGCCTCGTTCGCGACCATCGGGAGCGCCACGTTTCTTTCGTTAGCGCAGTGCCCCGCCGGCATGGAATGCCGCGCTCAAACGACGAACGATTCCCCGCATCCACAACTGCGCTTGACGTTCGGATTCACCAGCTTGAAGCCGGCCGACATCAACTCTTCCGAATAATCCAGCTCCGAGCCGTTCAGGTACAAAAAGCTCTTTTTGTCCACAATCAGTTTGGCGCCGTCGCGCTCGAAAATCTTGTCGCGTTCTTTCGCGGAATCGATTTCCATCCGGTACGAGAGCCCGGAGCATCCGCCACCAACGACTTTCACGCGCAGTCCGGCTTCGTCGCCCTTCTCGGCGACCAGCGTCTTGATTTTGCGGACCGCGTTTTCAGACAGCGTTAGCATCGATTTTTACTTCGCTTCGGCCTTTTGAGTTTCCGCCGCAGCCGGTTCGCCCTTGCGCTTGCGCCAATCGGTGATCGCAGCCTTGATCGCATCTTCGGCCAGGACCGAGCAGTGAATCTTGACCGGCGGCAGATTCAATTCCTTGACGATGACGGTGTTCTTAATCGTCATCGCTTCGTCGATATGCTTACCCTTGACCAGCTCGGTGACGTAGCTGGAACTGGCGATGGCGCTGCCACATCCGAAGGTCTTGAACTTGGCGTCCTGAATGACGCCGAGGTCGTCGATCTTCAATTGCAGCTTCATCACGTCGCCGCACTCGGGCGCGCCGACGATTCCGGTGCCGACATCAGGGGCGTTCTTGTCGAAGCTGCCGACGTTGCGCGGATTGGTATAATGGTCGAGAACTTTTTCTGAGTAAGCCATGGTTTAATTCGACACCCTGCTATTCCGCCTTCCATTGGACGGATTTGAGATCGATTCCTTCCTTCGCCATCTCGTACAGCGGCGACATTTCGCGCAGCCGGTTCACTTCTTTCGATACGCGATCGGTCACGTAGTCGACTTCATCTTCGGTGTTGAAGCGCCCGAGCCCGAAGCGAATCGAGCTGTGCGCCAGTTCCTCATTCACTCCCAGCGCGCGAATCACGTACGAGGGCTCCAGCGTCGCCGAGGTACACGCCGAACCGGAACTGACGGCGATATCGTTGATACCCATCAACAAGGACTCGCCCTCAACATACGCAAAACTGACGTTGAGGTTGCCGGGTAGCCGTTCGGTCGGATGGCCATTGAGGTAAATCTCGTCGAGGCGCTCGAATAGCCCGGCCTGCAGCTTGCTGCGCAGTTCGAGGAGCTTGAGGTTCTCGTCGGCCATGTCGTGCTGGGCGATTTCGCAGGCCTTACCGAATCCGACAATTCCGGTAACGTTGAGGGTGCCGGAGCGCATCCCGCGCTCATGCCCACCGCCATCGATGATCGGGGTCAGGCGCACGCGAGGGCCCTTGGCGCGCACCCATAGCGCGCCGACGCCCTTGGGTCCGTAAATCTTGTGCCCGCTCATCGCGAGCAGGTCGATGCCGTCTTTTTCCGCATCGAGGGGAATCTTGCCGGCCGCCTGGACGCCGTCGCAATGGAAGATGACGCCCTTCTCTTTCGCGATCTTGCCGATCTCGCGAATCGGATGAATCGTGCCGATCTCGTTGTTGGCATACATGATCGATATAAGCACAGTCTTGTCGGTGATGGCCTTGCGGACTTCGTCGGGGTCGACCATTCCGTACTTGTCGACCTTAAGATAGGTCACCGTCGCCTTGCCGTTGCGCTCCAGCGTGCGGCAACTGTCGAGCACCGCTTTATGCTCGGTGACGCAGGTGATGATGTGGTTGCCCTTTTCCTTGTAAAACTCCAGCACGCCCTTGATCGCGAGGTTGTCGGACTCGGTGGCGCCGCTGGTGAAAATGATTTCCTTGGACTTGCCGCCGATGAGCGCCGCGATCTGATTGCGCGCACGATCTACAGCCTCTTCCGCTTCCCAGCCGAAGCTGTGGTTGCGGCTGGCGGCGTTGCCGAACTTCTCGGTGAAGTAAGGCAGCATCGTTTCCATCACGCGCGGATCGACCGGGGTCGTCGCGTGATTATCCATGTAGATGGGCAGCTTAGGCATCGATGACATCTCTTCAGGTTTCCCTAACCGAATACTTGCAAATAATAGTGGACCTTACAAGTCGAATATAGCCATTCCGAGCATGATCATCAATGGAAACAAGGAAATCGAGGTGATGGAGCCAATAGCGGACCGGTTTGGTCTAATAAGACAAGCCGCGATCGATGTCAAGCGGGATTAAGCTGAACTGATAGCGGCGCAATCTTTTTGAAGAATCAGCCTCGATCGGATGGTTGAACCGTTGAACCTACCGTTGGCCGTCATCGTCTATTTCCAGAGCGTGTAAACGCGAAGCCCCTCGGGTTCGTCCTACGAACAGAATCTGCGTCTCATCTACCAGCCACAGCCAACCCTCAACCTCCAAGGAGAATTGATCATGAAAAAAATGAAGACTATCGCTTCGCTTTTCGCCGTACTAACCGTAAGCGGCCTGGCATTGGCCGGGACCGGGCATGCGGAAGACCAATGGCAACGCAATCATCAAGGCCGCGTCCACATCAACCACCGCCTCAAAAATCAGGATCGCCGCATCAACCAGGGCGTCAGGGATCATCAGTTGAATGGGGCTGAGGCAAATCAGCTCCACGCCGAGGATCGCAGCATCTATAACCAGGAACGCCAGGATGCCGCAGCTGACGGTGGTCATCTGACTGGAGCCGAGCGGCATCAGATCAACCAGGAAGAGAATGCCGAAAGCCGGCAGATCTATCAGGACCGCCATTAACAACTGACTCGCGAAGGGGGTCATCCCATCGCAACTGGAGCCGTCAGGTGGGTTTGTTTTTGAGGATCAGCAACCGCTCGTGATTGTAATCCTCGAAGCCGAATTTGTACCACGCCGACGACCCGATCCAATTGCGATGGATGACCCCCAACGTCACATGAGTCATGCCCTTCGCGCGGAACCATTTAAAGGCCTCCTCGAGCATCGGGCGCATGAGGCCTTTCCCTCGCCACGCCTCCTCGAGGAAGGCCTGCGCGATGTAGCCCCAGACCGGGGGAATGCGAGCATCGCGATAGCGCCGCAAATGCACCCATAAATAGCCGACCAGCTTGCCATCGCCGAAATCCGCGACCCATACCGCATGATGGTCGCGTTTGAGGATAACGGTCAGCCATTCGGCGGATTTGCGGACCGTGTCCCAGTCATAGCGAACGCGATCATCGGCAGCCTCATGATAGGCGGCGATGCCCTGCACCAGGCGAGCGAGTTCCGGGACATCGTTATCGACAGCGCGTCGAATCTGCATCAGAAGGGGCCTCGATTTGTTTCATCGAAGAGCAACTCCATCAACTTGTGTTCGCTGCGGATAGACTTCAGCGCATACTCGCGCGTCATCTCGAAGTCGCGCTCGATCCAATGGGCGAGCTTGGAGAGAAGTTCTTCGGTACCATCGGAGCCCGCAAGCTCCCGGGCCACGCGGCATTGGAGGGCGACCTTCTCGATGCCGTCGCGCCGCTCCAGACTCATTGTCAGTAAGGTGCCATCGGGCAGCGTCTGAGGCTCTTTGGCGAGCGCCAGAAGGTATGGGCCTCGCGCAGTTTTCAGCTCAAGTATCACTCAATTCGCAGATAAGGAAAAGCAGAAATCCTTTATTTTCAAGGGTTATTTGGCTTCGTTTGGTAAAATGCCCGTCTCAGGCCGTATGCTCCCGGCGCGCACCATCGTGGTTCTCGATGCGGATGAGGCTTTTGATAGCGGCCACCAGCGCATCTTTCTTGACCGGTTTGCTGACGTGCAAATCGGCTCCGTTTTGGATGGCCTGCTGAACGTCATCTTCGAATGATGAGGCGGTAAACGCGATGATCGGCGTCCGGGCCATGCCGCGAGCCTGCTCCCATTGCCGGATGCGCCGCATCGCCTCGTACCCATCCATCATCGGCATCTTGATGTCCATCAAAATGAGGTCGAAGCGCGTCAGTTTCATCTTTTCGACGGCGACCGCGCCGTTTTCGGCCTCGTCGTAGTCGAAATGTTCCCCGCGCAGATGACTGCAAATCATGGCGCGGCTGCTTTCCGAGTCCTCGACGATGAGCAATCGCCCCCGACGTCCCACGGTTGCTTTGACATCGGCCGAAGTGGTGGCCGACTTCGCGACTTCTGACTTTTTCAAACGATCCCCCTATTTCTATTCTTCACCGATCGGCGCGATGGAGAAAGAGGGAGCTTTTTTGCTCAATTCATCAATATGACAAGATCCGCTACTCGATAGATGTGTAGCCAGACGCTAGGCGGCGCGGGCAGGGCGCGGATTTTTGATGTTCACCCGACTCTCCCAGAACAGCACCACCGGACCCGCGATATACACCGACGAATAGGTTCCAGTGATAAAGCCGACCAGCAGCGTGAATGCCGACGGGCGCAGAATCGGCCCGCCCAGCGCGAGCAGCGCGATCAGCACCGCAATCGCGGTGCCCGAGGTCAGGATGGTGCGTGAGAGTGTCTCGTTGATCGCGCGATTCATCACCGTGGCGAGCGTCTCACGGCGGCGCTTGGTCGCATCCTCGCGGATGCGATCCGACACGATGATGGTATCGTGCACCGAGAAGCCGATAACCGTCAGCAATGCGGCCAGGGTGGTGAGGTCGAACTCCAAGCGGGTGATCATCAGCGCCAGCAGCACCACCAGGACGTCATGCACCAGCGCGATGACGGCGCCTGTACCAAAGCTCCAGCTAACGTGACGGAACTGGATCGCGATAAAAACGCCCATAAAAAGCGTCGCGATGGTGAGCGCGGCGATCGCATCGAACTTGAGGTCCTTGCTGACCTTCGCGCCGACGGTTTCGACCCGAACCACTTTCGCCTGGCCGGCGCCGAATTGCTTCGCCAGGGCGTCTTCAATCCGCGGCCCGATGCTGCCGATGCTCTTGGGCTTTTCGAAGCGCGCCAGGAATTCCTGACCGGTGCTGCCAAAATCCTGCACCGACACCTCGCCCAAATCCAATGGCACCAGCGCATGGCGGATGCTGTCGGGGCTGGTTTTCTGCGTCAGCCGGATCTGCACCACGCTGCCGCCCGAGAAATCGACCCCGTAATTGAGCCCGACCGTGAAGAGCATGATCAGCGAGGCAAGGTTGATGAGCAGCGACAGACCGACGAAGAATTTTCGCTTGCCGACAAAATCGAGATTGATATCAGGAGGAATTAGCTGCAGTGCCATCGATCTTCTGATCTACCTTCTATGCTTTAACGTGGTCGGCTGCGCGATGTCGAGCGATGCTCAAGCTGATGCCCGCTTGCGCGAACTCGAGCGCGGCGGATGCGGCGGGCTGGCCGCCGCTTTGGCCTCCGCGGCCGCCGCCTGCGCGCGGAGCTTGCTGCATGCCGCGCACAGGTTCTGCTGATTGTTGGCGTCTTCGGTCAAGCCGTCGTCGAGCGAATGGCACACCTTCAGGCAATCGACGCAGATGTAGTAGATGCCCTCGATGGTTTTGTTGATGCGCTCGCGATTGAGAATCCGCCCCCGCAGCTTCTCGATGCGGATGCCGAGCAGATCGGTATACTGGCGCTTGATCTTGCGTCTGCCGGCCTCGTCCTTGGGAAGATCGGCATCTTCGTCGGCTTCTTCGGTCAAATCATCGAAGCTGCCGTATTTGTCCTTCTTGGCGGAGGCCTTAGCCGTCTTCTTGGTCCGCGCCATTGCTAGATGCCTCCCATGCCGAATCGCGAGCTAGCGCAGCCGGCCAACGTGACCCGCGTTTTTCTCGCACACGATGTAGAAGCCCTTGCGCCCGAAGCCCGCGAACTTGGTCACCTTGCTGTCGCCACCACATTCGGGGCACAGGTGCTTGTGCTGAATTTCGCCGGGATTTTTTTCTGCGGTTTTTGCTTTTTTCTCAGCCATAAATTTTGGTCCTCAGGTCTATTATAAAGCATCAAGCCGGTGCTCACACGCGCCTTGCATATGAACCGCCGGCTACTCAGTCGCAAATCATCAGTGCTGATGTAATGACCACCCGGCCAGCTGAAATTTGGGGCCGGGCAGCACCGATAAACCTAGTTGCGCTCACCCAATCGGTCAAGTAGCTGAGCGGAAGAGGGAGAAGAATCAGGCAAAACACCAAGACACCAAGGAGGATCAAGTTCGGACGAGTGGAACTTTTCCCGCAGGCGCAGGATCAAGAGGTCGTGCCAGGAAGAGCGGCAGCAGATGCGGGCCGCAGCGGCCCTTTCCGAACACCAAGGGAAGATCAAGAAGAAAGACCGAAAGCCATCGAGGCCGGGGGAAGCGTTACGGTCTGATAGGGCAGGCGACGCGTTCGGGAACAAATTTTCTTCTTGATCTTAGCTTCCCAATCGAAGAGGGCCGCTGCGGCCCGCATCTGGTGGCCTGCTCCTCTCTGCTCGGCACGATCTCTTGATCATGCGCCCACGGGTAAATCGTCACTTGTCCTACCTTGATCCTTCTTGGTGTCTTGGTGTTTTGTCTGGACTCCTCCTCTTCGCTTTTTCCTCTCCCCTGTTGCGCGGCGCCGCCTATGCGAATATCGGTAAACCACCTTGGATTCGAAGTTTAAACCCAACGATGCCGCCCTCTTTATCGATCGCAAAGGCCGCCGCTACCTGAAAATCCTGCGGCCCAGCGTCAAGCTCCTCATCCGCGGCGAGCTGATGGCTGATGATGTCATCGGCGTCGAGGAAGGCTCGCGGGTCAAATTTTCCAGCAACGAGATGTACCTCGTATTGCGGCCGACCTACGCGGACCTGATCCCGCACCTGCCGCGCGCCGCGCAGGTCATCTATCCCAAAGACACCGGCCCGCTGCTGATCTGGGGCGACGTCTTTCCGGGTGCGACCGTGATCGAGGGTGGGACCGGCGCAGGCGCGTTGACGATCGCGCTGCTGCGCGCGGTCGGCCCGAACGGGCGCGTCGTCTCATATGAGATTCGCGAGGACTTCGCAGCCGCGGCGAAGAAGAATGTCGCGACATTTTTTGGCGACGCGCCCAACTGGACGCTGCGCCTGCACGACCTCTACCAAGGCTTCGAGGAGACCGGCGTCGATCGCCTGTTCCTCGATCTTCCCGAACCGGGACGCGCGCTGCCGGTTGCCGCAAAGGCACTCCGCGCGGGCGGCGTGCTCATCTGCTACGTCCCCACGACGGTGCAGCTCAAAGATACCTGCGAGGAACTCCAGCAGTCGCCATCGTTCGGCGAAATCGAATCGTTCGAAACGATGCTGCGCTTCTGGCAAGTAAAGGGGATGAGCGTGCGCCCGATGCATCGGATGATCGCGCATTCGGCGTTCATCATCGTGTCGCGGCGGCTTTCGGACACGGTCGTGCCCCTGCCACCCTCGCCCATCGAGGACGAGCGGGTGATCGTCGAGGAGGATGGCATCGTGAACGACGACCCCGACGACGCCGCCTAGTCGAAGAGAAGAGAAGAACCAGACAAAACACCAAGACACCAAGGTCGGACCAGTGGCGATTCATCCGTAGGCGCAGGATCAAGGGTGCGTGCCGGAGAAGAAAAGAGCGGGCCCGCATCTGATGGCCTGGTCTTCTTCCGCGATGCCTTGATCATGCGCCTATCGATGAAGCGTCACTTGTCCGAACTTGATCCTCCTTGGTGTCTTGGTGTTTTGCCTGATTCCTCTCTTCCGCCGATTTACCACTCATCCCGGAACCCGCTGCGCAATGCTAATGTTGATCCATCATGACGCGCAGGAAGTTTGTGCGGCTGGCGGGGGCGGCACTCGCACTGGCGAATTTGCCGACCACCGCGAAGCTCGCGAGCGCGGCAGCCTCGACGCCTCAGCGATTTGGCGGTATCACGCCGAATGACAAATTCTATGTCACCTCATACGGAGGCACGCCGCTTATCGATCCCGCGACATGGAGCCTCAAGATCACGGGCCTCGTGGAAAAGCCAATCGAACTTTCCTACGCTGATATTCGCAAGCTCCCCCAGATCAAGCAGACCTTGACGTTGGAATGCATTTCCAATGCTCCCGACGGCACCGCGATCGGGAATGCTGATTGGGCCGGTACGAAACTGAAACCGATTCTCGATCGCGCGAAGGTGCGGCCCGAGGCCCGCTACGTCGCGATGCGCGCGGCCGACCGCTACTACACCGGCGTGCCGCGCGAAGAGATCGTGCGCGAGGAAAATTTCCTCCCGTACCTGATGAACGGGCAGCCGCTGCCGCGTGAGCATGGCTTCCCGGTGCGCATCTTCATCCCCGGCAAGTACGGGATGAAGCAGCCCAAATGGATCACCGAAATAGAATTCCTGCCGGTGGCGTTTCGGGGATATTGGGAGGAACGCGGATGGAGTCATACCGCGTGGCGCAAGGTCAACTCGGGATTCTTCTCGCCGCGCCCTCCCGACGGCCTGATGTCGTACCTCGGCGGCTCAGTCGCTATCGATGGGCCGACCGACTTCTATGGATGGGCGCTGGCGGGACCGTCCGGAGTCAAGCGCGTCGATATCTCGGTCGATGATGGCGCAAGCTGGCGCGAGGCAAAGATCATCGACAATCGATCGCCTTACATCTGGACCATCTGGAAATATCGCTTCGTACCGAAGCAGTCAGGGACCGTCGTCATCCGCGTGCGCGCGACCGACGGCAATGGCGCATCGCAACTACCCGAGGATCATCAGCTCGGCGAGGGCATCAGCTCGCAAGCTCGCATGACACTGGAGGTTTCGGTCTAGTGGGCTACTTCTGTATGAGCACGGTAGTGTGCAGCGCGCGCCCGGAGAGCATCGTGCCCGCGTTGGCGAAGTGTCCGAGGGTAGTCCGGTTTTTGTTCGCGATGAAAATTTCACCGGTATTGAGCTCATCGATCGCCGCCGTCTTGTCGGGGCCGAATCCTCCGGTGAGAAGGACCCATCCGTTGGCTAGCATCGTCGCAGTATGATCGAAGCGCGCGGACCGCATCGCCGCGATAGACAGGCCAGTCTTCTTGTTGATGCCACCCACCGGCTCGAAGGTCTTGGTCTTCGGGTCGTAGATCTCCGCAGTGCTGAGAATCGATCCGCTCATGTTCGACCAGGTGAGCGTAGCGCCGTTCGCCGTTCCGCTAAGGCTGAAGTCCGAGGTCCCGTTGAAGCCGCCCGCCAGCAATACCCTCCCGTCCTTCAGCAACGTCGCCGTATGCCCGGTTCGCGGCCAATTCATCGTCGCAAGCACCGGACTGAAGGTTTGCGTGATGGGATTGTAGATCTCGGCCGAGTCCGTCGCCGTCATGACGCCGTCGATGTTCACGATCCCGCCGGCGATTAGAACGGTTCCGTCGTTGAGCAACGTCGCGGTATGTCCAGCGCGCGCTTCCATCATCGGCGCAGTCAGCATGATGAAGAATTCGTTGGGCGGGGTGAAAATCTCCGCGGTGTTGGTAATGGTGCCGGAAAAATCATCGATGCCACCGGCCATCAATGCGGTCCCGTCGGCGAGGAGCGTGAGGGTCTCCATCATGATTGGGATCTTCGGATTCGAGGTACTGTTAATTTCGCTGTGATCGGGGTGAAGGATGTTCGCAGTCCGGCAACTGTCGAGGTTGCTCGCGTTGCAGAGGCCACCGATCATCAATATGTGGCCTTGCAGAAAATCCGTCGGGAGGTTGCCAGGAAAAGCGATGGATGCAAACAGCGCCCTCCCGTTCGCCATCGTGCATCCTTGGGTCGCCTGATCGAGTGCGAAAGCACCGTTCGAAAGCGTGTAGACATCGGCGGAATCCAGGATGTTCATCGTAAAAGTGATTGACGAGGTCCCGGTTATCGACGCAGTCCCAGTAAAACCACCAAACGCGACGCCTTTGTTCACGGTCCGTTCCCACGCGGCTGGGAACCATTGCATCTGATGGCCCGCGCGCGCGGTGCTCATCGCGCTCGTCACGAGAAATTTCTTCTTCGCGACGCTGTAAAATTCGGCCGAGCTGGTCGCGTTGCCGCCGGGAGCGATGCCACCGGCGATTAGAACGTCCCCGACCTTTGGCTTCGCCAACGGCTTGGGCTTGCCGGCGGCAAAAGCGGAAGGAGGGACCGACAGAAATATCGCGCAGAGAAAAGGCGCTAGCCAGGACGGACGATGCATTCAATAACCTACAAGCTTGACTGAATCTTATTATCAGCCTTCGCGTCGAACGAGACAAGACGCTCAAATAGAGGTTATAATGCTCTACGAATCAACGTACCGGGTCTAATGGCTGAATAACGATCTGAAGAAGCTTCCGACTTTGCCGAACATGTCCGAATTGGTAGCGCTAGGCGCCGCATTCGGCTCCGGCGAGGGCATCGCGGCGGGCACCGATGCTTCCGGCGGGACTGCGGGCGGAATCGAGGCGAGCAGCCCTCCGTGTAGGGGGCATTGCTGTGTGGGTGCCGAGCCGATCAGAAATGGCAACCTCACGATCCGAGGGCACGCTGGTGTTGCGAGGCCACCCGAGGCGGGATCAATGGTTGCGAATTCGACGCCGGACGGTATCGCAAAGTCCTGCGCGTCGTCGGGCGCTGTCGACACCATGAAATCCACCCACGCGGGCAGCGCCGATTGCGCGCCGGTCATCCCCGTGGGCGCGGGTTGATCGAATCCCACCCACACGCCGCAGACCACCTCGGGCGTGTAGCCGATGAAGTATCCATCTTTGTAATCCTGCGTCGTGCCGGTTTTCCCTGCCGCCGGAAAATCGATCCCGAGCCGTGCCGACGACGCACCGGTCCCTGATCGCAGCACCGCTTTGAGGCCGCCCGTCATCAGGTACGCAACATTTGGATCGATCACCTGACTCGTCTCCGGCGTGTGCTGATAGATCTGCTTGCCGTTCGCATCGATCACCGACTCGACCGCATATGGTGTCGCCTGCTCGCCCATGCTGGCGAAGGTCTGATACGCCGAGGTGAGTTCCAGCAGCGTTACCTCATCGGCGCCGATCGCCATCGGGAGCACCGCCGGAAGATCCGAGTGAATGCCCATCTCATGCGCGGTCTTCACCATCAATGGAGGACCGAGCTCGTTGCCTACGTATGCGGTCGGGACATTCAGCGATTCTGACAACGCCTGCAGGACGGTCACTTGCGGCTGGTAGGTGCGCTCGTAGTTCGCCGGCATCCATCCGTTGAACGAGATCGGCTCATCGGGCAGCACCGAGGCCAGCGTCAGCGGCGGATGCAGGGGAGAGCGGTCCGGATCCATCGCGGCCAGATAGACAATTGGCTTGAAGGCCGAACCGGGCTGGCGCTCGGCCTGGGTGACGCGATTGAACTGGCTCGCGGCATAGTCGCGGCCACCCACCATCGCGACAATCGCGCCGGAGGTCGCGTCGAGCGCCACCATCGCGCTCTCGAGGCGATCCTTGTCGTCCTTGCGCCGCAGCCGCGGCCGCGACTTTTCCAGCCGCGCGAGGTTGCTTTCGAGAGCCTCCTGCGCGTCGGCCTGATATTCGGTATCGAGCGTCGTGTAGACCTTCAACCCGTCCAAATGCCCATCGAGGCCGGGAATCCGCTTCACGAACGCAGTGACGTAGTCGGTGAAGTACGGCGCGCGACGGAGCCCCGGCATCTTCGCCACTTGCACCGGCGAGGTTGTAGCGGCGGTGTAGGTCGGCTGATCGATGAGATCATCGACGCGCATGATGACCAGCACGGTGTCGCGTCGCTTGCGGCATTGCTCCGGATGGCGGCGCGGATCGTAGGCGGTCGGCGCCTGAATCATCCCGATCAGGGTCGCGGCCTCGACCGCAGTCACCTCGCGCAAATCCTTGTTGAAGAAGTAACGCGCCGCCAGCGGCATGCCTTCGATTGGGGTGCCGTCGTATTCGCCCATCGGCACGTCGTTGATGTAGCGCTCGAGGATCGCGTTCTTGGTCAGGCGAAACTCGATCACCAGCGCCACCGCGAGTTCGCGAAATTTGCGCGAGAAGCTGCGCTCGTGGCGATCCATGAAAGTTCGTGCAAGTTGCTGCGTGACCGTGCTGGCGCCCTGGCTCAGGTGATGACGCCGGAGATCATTCAGCGCCGCCTCGACGATACGGATCGGATTGAATCCGGGATGGTAATAGAACCATCGATCTTCGGTATCCAGCAAACCCTTCACCAGGTAGGGCGGGAGCTCGCTAAGGCGCACTTCGACGCGCTCAGCGGGCGCGCCCGGCAGCAGGCGCCCGATCACCTCGGGCTCGAGCGCGGCGCGTTTTTGCGGGAGCCCGTAGGCATCGCCGATGCCGGCGATCTTCTTGCCCCGTAGCACCAGGCGAATCAGCGCGGCAGGACGATCGCTCGCGCCGATGCGAAACTCGCGGACATTGATCCACATCGCGCCGGGGAACATCGCGAACTCGCCCGGTGAAGTCGGTGATTGGGTCTGGGTATAGGAAAGGCGCTGCAGGCGCTCGACGAGGTTTAGATGATCGATGTCGTCGCCCACTTGGATCGTCGTCGGCGCCGAATAAATCGCGGAGGTCAGCGCCGCATGACGCTCTTCGATCAGCGTCGAGATGTTCTCATACAGACCGGCAAGGTAAAACCCGAGCGCGAACGTCAGCGCGAGGAATCCGGCACCCGAAGCAATTCGGATTCGGCGCGAAAGCGGTCCCCTCCTCCACCATTTTGCGAGCGCGCTTTTTCGAATTCCGGAGGGCCGACGTGCCACAGGTTGTCCTTCTATTCGATGCGCCCCTCAGTATACAGACGCGCGCCACCGTTGCGCGATGCAGCGGGTATCCGTGGAATGCTGCGCCCGAATAATGTAGGAATGTTGCGCCGGAGCTTGGCAGGACTGGGGAGAATCGTGCAGGAAATGGGACTAATCGACAGGCTACGAACCGCCTTTTCAGGACCGCCGCTCAAAGAGGAACTCGCGATCCTCGCGGGTCAGTCGGAGGCGTTGGTGAATCGGCTGCGCCGTCATGCGGAGCGCGTAACCTATCCCGCGATCGCGGAAGGCGTGGCGAAGATTGCTGAAAAAGAAGCGGCGCACGAAAAGGCGCTGCGCGCGATGCTCTCGGAGCGCCATTTGTGGCCGCGACCTCCCGAAGAACCGCCACATCAGGGTTCCAACAGTTGGGAGCGCCTCAGCAACGACCTCGAGATTCTGCTGCTATGGGCGCGCGAAATGCATCAACATGCGGTGCGATGGGAAGGTGACGGCGAAAACCCTGCCCTCGGCGAGGCTCTCAGGAAGATTGCGGATGAGGCCTCGGACAATGAGTACGAATTGCGCCGCCTCGTCGCGAAGCTCGATCCGCAGGCGCTGGATTAGAGATATCTGTGTAGCCCCAGGCGCTTGAGCTCCTCGGTCACCTTGCGGGTGTCCTGCGAGCGCGCCCGATCGATCACCAGCAGCGCATCGGGGGTGTCGATCACCACGATATCCTTCACTCCGAGGAGCACCATCAGGCGCGAATTGCTGTGCGCCAGTACGCCGTCGGATTCGAGCGTGAGGACGTTGCCGACGGTAACATTTTTCTCACGGCCGCCCATCGCCTCCCACAATCCCTCCCACGTCCCAACATCATGCCAACTGAAGTCCGCCTTGACGCCGAGAACGTCGGGAGTGCGCTCGATGACCACGCGATCAAAAGATTCGAAATCGAGCTGATGGTACAGCTTTGCCAGCGCTGAGCCCTTGAGCGTCGCGAGCTTTTCTCCTGCGGCGGCCAGCGTCGGCGCAAGGCGGGTCAGTTCCGCCTCCAGCGTCGCAGTCGTCATCACGAACATGCCGGCATTCCACAAGAAGCGCTTCGAGGCGACCATCTTCTTCGCCGCCGCCGGTTCCGGCTTCTCGACAGAACGCTTGACCCGATAGCCGCCATCGATGTTCGCACCGATTTCCTGGTAGCCGTAACCGCTCTCGGGACGAGTGGGAGTCACGCCAATCACGACGATCGCTTTTTCGCTCACCGCCAGTCCCAGCGCCTTGGAAATCGTGTTCCGAAAACCACTCGCGGGCTGGATGTAATGGTCGGCGGGCATCACCGCGAGGAGACCCTCGCCGAACCGTTTACGGATCACCGCCGCGCCGTATGCGATCGCGATGGTCGTCCCGCGTCCCTCCGGCTCGAGGATGAGATTATTCCCGGGGATCACGCCCTCGATCGCCGCGGCGAAGGCTTTCTTCTGCGCGGCGGTGACCAGGACAAAAATCCGATCCCGCGCGATGAGCGGCTGCAGGCGCCCGATGGTCTCGCTCAGCAGCGTGGTCCCTTCATCGATAGAAAAAAGTGGCTTGGGCCGATGTTCCCGGCTGGCGGGCCAAAACCGCGTCCCCCGCCCTCCCGCGATGATGAGCGCTGCCGCCTTGCCCGGCGCCTTCGGCAATCCCGACTGCGCCACCAACTAGTTCCTCTGTCTGTCCCCCTTCCCTAAAGGGAAGGGGTTAGGGGTTAGGTCTGCTGCAATTGAGGCCAAGTCTCTACTCACATCGCCCCCAATTCTTTCAGCTTGGCTTCGAAGATCGCGCGAATCTCATCGAGGCTTTTCTGGTCGCTGGCCTCGTACCTGGTTACCAGTGCCGGCTGCGTGTTGGAGGCGCGCACCAGGCCCCATCCGTTGGGGAACTTCACCCGCGCGCCATCGATGGCGATGACGTCGTAGTGCTTCGAGAAATATTCCGCGGCCTTTTTCACCACCGGGAATTTCTTATCGTCAGCGCAGTCGATGCGGATCTCGGGGGTGAAGAAACTTTTCGGCAGATCGGCGAGAATTTGCGCGAGGCCTTTGCCTTCTCGGCTGACGATTTCAAGTAGCCGGAACGATGCGTAGATCGCATCATCGAAGCCGAAATACTTGTCCGCGAAAAACATGTGCCCGCTCATCTCACCGGCGAGCGCCGCATGCTCCTCCTTGAGCTTGCTCTTGATCAGCGAATGCCCGGTCTTCCACATGATGGGACGGCCGCCGTTTTTCGCGATGTCGTCGTACATCCGTTGCGAGCATTTCACATCACCGATAATCGCCGCGCCGGGCTGCTCTTTAAGAATCGCGCGCGAAAACACCACCATCAGCTCGTCGCCCCATACGATGCGCCCGCTCTCATCAACCGCACCGACACGGTCGGCGTCACCATCATAGGCGATGCCGATGTCGGCCTTGCGCTTCGCCACTTCGGCGATCAAATCGCGCATATTGTCCTCGACCGTCGGGTCGGGATGATGATTGGGGAAGCGGCCATCCATCTCGATGTGGATGCCGAATGTCTGCGCGCCGAGATCCTGCATCAACGGTTCCGCGACCACGCCACCGCATCCATTGCCGCCGTCGATGGCGACCTTAAGGCCGGGTTTGAGCTTGATGTTGGCGCGAATGAAATCGCCATACTCGGGAAGGATCGCGACCTCGTTCAACGCGCCCTTGGTCGCCGCTTTGTGAAAGTCGCGCTTCTGGACAATATCGGCAAGCTTCTGAATCTCGGCGCCGAAGATCGTCGTGGGCCCGACGCCCAGCTTGAACCCGTTGTACTCCGCTGCGTTATGGCTGCCGGTGATCATCGCGCCGCCATCCATCTTCCAATGCAGCACCGAAAAATAGAGCAGCGGGGTCGGCACGATACCGACATCGATCACGTCGATGCCGCCGGGAAGCAATCCTTCGAGCAGCAGGTCGTGCAGCCGCGGCGAGGAGAGCCGGCAATCGCGCCCGAGCGTGATTTTGTGCTTGCCCGCGCGATGCAACATCGTCGCGTAGCCGCGCCCGAGGTCGACAATAAAATCATCGGTGAAGTCGTCCTCGACGATTCCCCGGATGTCGTACTCGCGAAAAACCTGGCGATTCATTCACTTCTCCGTTCGGTGGCCGCAACCCGAATGCTCACGTTATGATGCGAGTCTGTGCAAGTTGCAACGAGCCTTCCAGCTTATGTCAGCGCGCCGCTCAAAGGGATGGTCTGAATGGCAGAAATGCATCCGCATCCGGTCGCAATTGTTACCGGCGCAGGCCGCGGCATCGGGCGTGCGATCGCGTTGGCGCTCGCGCGCGAGGGCTACTCGCTCTGTTTAGTGGCTCGCACGCGCGAGGAACTGGAGGAGACGCGGCGACTTTGCGGGCTGCCAGTCGAGCGCGCCCTGATCGTGTTGATCGATTTGGCCGATGAGGAAAGCGCGGAGGCCGTAGTCGAGACCACCCTCGATCTCTTCGGCCGCCTCGATGTTCTGGTAAACAATGCCGGATGGGCGCCACCACGCGTAGCGCTGGCGAAGATGCGCACGTGGGATGCCGACCGAATTCTCGCCGTCAACCTACGCGCGCCGATCGCGCTTACCAGGATGGCGGCAATCTCAATGGCTGAGAGGGGCCACGGCGCAATCATCAATATCGCCTCGGTGGCGGCGCGCAATCTGGCGGCCGGCGAGGCGGTTTACGCCGCGGCGAAGGCGGGACTTATCGCATTCACGCACGCGGCTTTCGCTGAACTCGGCGACAGCGGAGTTAAGGTATCGGTCATCGTTCCCGGACTGGTCGACACCACCTTGATTCCGAATAACAAACGCCTCGATCGCGAATTGATGCTGGCGCCCGAGGACGTCGCCGATGCGGTCCTCAACATCATCAAGACTCCGGCGCGCGTGTGCCCGGTCGAGCTGGTGCTGCATCCGCAACGCCGTCCGGAACGCATGAAGTAGCCGCGGCTACCGATACACCTTGGTGCGGGGCCACAGGCCGCTCAGCGAAACCTTGGGATCCCGGCACAAATAGATCGTGCCATGTTCATTCGGCAACGAGTATTTCGTGCCGAAGGTTGCCGCCTGCTGCACGCTGCCGAATCCGCGCCGGTAAGCGGCTTCGTCACCCTGGATCGCAATCAGAATTTTGAACGGCTGCTTGGGCGGTCCCCAGAGGTAGTATGCCATGTGACCGCTGACGGCCTTGGGCAAACCGTAGCGTGGCCCGAAGAAGTCGATCGCGGCGGCCTCGCCGTAGTTACTCGCGAAGATCACCGCGTCATGCTGTTGCTCCGGAGTCAGGCCTTGATAGACTTTGGCGACCGTCGCGGTCATCTCTTCCCAACCGAACATATCGGAAAAGTTCTGCGGCAAAACCGCCACCGCCAAGGTCTCGGTCCGCGGCGGCTTAAGTCCGAGGGCATGCTGATAACGAATGAAGGTCTCGACCGGCAACGCCGGAATCGCAAACGGGGCGAGGAGTATACCGCTGAGGAGAACGACCGCCGGCAGTGCGTAGCGAATCAGCGGGCGCCAAATGCCGGACCGACTCACGCCCTCAAGGAACACCGCGCCCGCGCCGATCAGCAGCGGATACATCGGTCCGATGTAGTAAACCTTGCCGCGCAGTCCGACGAACGCGATCCATAACAAAATGTAGGTAAAGCCGAAGAAGCGAAATGATCGCCCACGCCTCGAGAACACGAGGAAATATAAACCACTCAGCCAGATCGGCGCAGCGAGAGGGTTCAGCAGTTGAATCTGCCCGTGGAAAAAGCTCACCATCGTGAGCGGCGCGTTCTTGTCGCTCGCCTTCACGTTGCTGAGTTCCTCGAGCATCGGGAAATGATGGAGCGCTTGCCAGATGGTCGTCGGCATCGCGATAACTACCGCAATCAGTCCGCCGAGCAGGAACCATCGATTGAACATGACCTCGCGCTGCGGAGTGAGCGTCAGCGCGATCAGCACGCATGCGCCGAAGAACACGATCGACTCTTTGTTCTCCAGCCCGAGCCCCGCCGAGACCCCGAACATCAGCCACCAGCGTGCGTCGCCGCTTTTGATGATGCGGATCAATGCCCATGCGCATCCCATCCAGAAAATCGGATCGAAACAATTCATCGTGAGGATGGTGTCGAGGCCGAGGAACAGCGGCGTGACCATCGCAGTGAGCATCGCGAGGAATTGCGCGAAGAGACCACCGCCGAGCTCCCATGCGAAGACGCCCGCGAACGCAACCGTCGCGCCGCCGGCAAGCGCCGGGAAGAATCGAATCGAGAACAGCGAATCGCCCATCGTGGCGCGGCTGAACCGCGCGATCGCGGCGACCATCGGCGGCAGGTCGACGTAGCCCCACGCGAGGTGCTCGCCGCACGCCATGAAGTAGAGTTCGTCGCGGAAATATCCGTAGGCGTCGTTGGTCAGGAAGTGGATCAACACCGTCGCGCCGGAGAACGCTGCGACGAGACGCCAATCGAGCGGCGGCATCGACGATGAAGGATTCTCCCTGCGCATGGAAAATGCTGCGACTGCACCAGCCGAACTCATGATTCGCTTCCCTTTTCGAACATAAACTCGCCGATCCAGCGGCGTCGAGGCCTCAATCCGCATAAATCGTGCCTTGCAGGGTAGTCGTGCAATCGGTATTGGACGGTGCCAAACTTGGGGTTCGGATTCTTCGGCTATTTTCAAAAGATGTCGTTCACTCTCAGATTGACCATCGTGATCGTGGCGAGCATCGTGCTCGCGACGATCGTTTCGCCGTTCGTGGCAGCGGCCGTGGCGGCGATGGGATTCCCCTTCCCTTTCCCGAGAATCTTCGATCGCACCGTAATGGTATTGGTCGCGCTCGCGGTCATCTCGCAGGCGCGCGAGCTTCGCGTGGTGCCCCTTCTACACAGCGGCTTCGATCGCCCGATACGGAACCTGCGCCGCACCACGCGAGGATTTCTGATCGCGATCGCCGCGATCGCCATGCTCATCTACATCGCGGTGGTGATGGGCGCGCATGCCGAGGACACCTCGGCCGGCATCTGGGCCTTGATGCCGAAGTACTTCCTCGCCGCCATCGTCATCGCGATCATCGAGGAGGGATTCTTTCGCGCGTTTCTGATGGTCGGGATGGAAGGTGATTTCGGCCGGACCCCGGCGTTGCTACTAAGCTCCGCGATCTACGCGATCGCCCATCTGGTGCGCTCGCCCGCAAAATTCTACGTCAGTGGAATTCATCCGCTAGCGGGATTCGAGACGCTGGGGCTGAGCTTTGCGCATCTGGCGAACCCTGCGCTGATGATGCCCACCTTCCTCGGGCTGTTCCTGCTCGGGATCGTGCTTGGCGAGGCCTTCCTCGAAACCGGCACGGTCTATCTTCCCATCGGATTGCACGCGGGATTCGTGCTGGGCGCGAAGTTGTGGCCGCGAATGACGTCGGCGGGCGCCGAGCTCCCGAGCTGGCTTCGTGGCTACGGATCGCAGCCGCTGATAAGCGGGCTCGCGGCATGGATGGTGGCTATCGCAATCCTGCTGTTGATTCGTCCGATGACGCGCGCGCGCCGCGCCTAAACGCGGCATTGATTCAACGTCAGCGACGCGGCGATTCGTTCACCCGCCATGATCGGACGGATGCTGCCATGTCCCACATCATCTGATCGAGGGCAACAGCGATCCCCTCGGTGCGGGTATTGGTAAAACCGGCCCAGCATAAGCCACTGGAGGTCCGCACCATGACGGTTCTCAATCCGGGCAACGAACCGGTATGCCACCAGTTGCCGAATCCGTTAACGAACCATCCTTTGGCGTAGTTGGGATTCGCGCTGGTCGGAGCGGTCATGGTTTCGATGGTCGATTGTTCAAGGATATCCGGCGAGTAGGAAAACCCGTCCACATGCAATGCGAACTGAACCAAATCGGTCGGCGTGCCAATCCATCCGCCGTGGGAATCCATCCGCCGGACATTCATGTCATATGGCGATTCGCCATTCTGCCCATTGTAGATGACCTCGCCCGGCGCGGTATCGAGGAGCGTATTGCCGCCGATCCGCATATCGTCGATGCCGCATCGCGCGAAGACCTCCTGCTCGACAAATTCGGCGTATGACTTGCCGCCCAGTTTCTCGATCACGCGGCCAACGATGCAGTAGCCGAAATTCGAGTAGGCGTAACGAGTACCGGGCTCATAGTTCAAGGGTTGATTCTCCAAAGTCCATCTGATGAGAGCCTTGGCGCTCATCGCAAGATTGAGGAACATTGGATCGTTGCGATCGTTTTCCCAGCCACCGCAGGTGTGGGTGAGTAGATGCTCGAGGGTGATCTTGCGCACGCGGTCCGGATAGCTACTTCCAAAATCGAACCCGAGGACTGCGCCGGAGCCGAAAATGAAGTCGCTCAGCTTCAGCTGTCCCTTCTCGATGAGGGTGAAAATCGCAACCGAGGTGATCGGCTTGCTGATACTGGCGATGCGAAACAAATGCTTGGGAGTTACCTTTTCACCGGCCGCCTGATCGGCGAATCCGAATCCCGTCCGATAGACGATCTGTCCATGATGCGAGATTGCGACCGATAGTCCTGGCGCTTTGTATCTGGCCATGAACCGGTCGGCGATTTCGGGCATATTTGCCTGTTCCGTTTGGCTGGGTGTAATCGGCGGTTCGGAGGCGCGCGCTATCGAAGCCAGTCGGGGAATGCAGATCGGGAGTGCGGCCGTGGCCGCAATCGATGCGATTCGCTTCAACGATTCCCGCCGAGTGATCGAGCGAGCCATCCAGCTAGAAGGAGCCCTCGCCACGTTCAGGGCTTAATCCTGAGTCGGCCCGGATCGAAGATGTCGGCCGGTACCTCTCCCGTATTGATTCGCTGGGAGAACCCGCCATGCGCGGGCGCTAGCGAGCGCAGGTAAAGCTTCGGCGCGTCATCGATCTTGATGAAGGGGAAGCCTCCGCCGACCTTCATATGATGCGGCTGCAGTTGCGCGGTTGGAAAGTAGAGCTCACCCGCCAACTCGAAATGATAGCCGCCAGAGGGCGCGGGATGCGTGCGCCACAGCGGAATCGCCGCCGCAGCTCGTTCGCTCTCATCAAAAAATTCCGCGGCCAGCCACACGTAGGCTTCCGTATCGATGTAGACGATCATGCGGAGACTCTCGTAGTCGGGAATCCGCGATCTCATTTCAAGCACGTAGGCGTGACGCAACTGAAAAGGCTCTTCATCCAAGGCGAAGGTCCCATCGTGTTGAACGAGGCCGGCCGGTTCGCGCTCGGCATCGAGGCAAGCCAGCATCGGAACGGTCCCCAGCAGGCGATAGGAAAATTGCTCGGTCTTCGGCAGCGCATAGGCCCAATAGGGTTGATGGCACCCGCGGCAGGTTTCACTCAGGGCGTCGTACGATTCCATGCCCCCCGAGAGGGTCCCGTGGGTGAGGTAATAAAAGCTGTCGACCTTGCGCGCATCGAGATAGCGCACCCAGATGCCTCGCGCGCCCATGTGACCATCGGCGTCGCTAGTCCAGTCATCGCAGCGCGCCTTCCATTCGACGCCATCGGGATTGGTTCCCAGCGTTGGGCGCGGATCGACTTCGGTGCGATGAGCGAAGCGCAGGAAATGGAAGCTCGCGCATACGTAATTGTTCGCCTCTTCGGCAACGAAGGTGTTGCGTGCGCTCGTGCCGGCGTAGGCGAAGCTGCCCCATGGCGCCAATGAGAAATCATCGGGCATGAAGGGACCCATGTGCCAGTTGTAGGCGATCTTCTCCGCCACCTTAGGATCATCCGCGCTGAACCCAGGGAACGGCATCCCCGCGATATAGTTGGTGATGATGCCATCGTTATCGAAGCGAACCTGCCCCGAGTACTTTTCGGTCGCAGCGGTAAACGCGGCCGGCCAGTCCAGCCGTTCGGTGGGAACCACCTTGATGGTGAATCCTCGCTCAATCGCGAGTTGCGCCGCCGCCGGTAGAAGGGCCTCGTAGGATGCGAGATTACCCGCCTCGATGACGGTGCCCGGCGTAGCCGCAACCTCACACGAGGATTCGGCCTGAGGCGGCTCCGCAAACGCGCTAACCCCGAGTGGTACGCATGCGGCCAGCGCCATGAACATCAGCGCGCGCATCGTCACCATCCCCAGATGGCAAATTGCCACGGGTAAGGCAATCTCGCGGAAGAGCAGCTTAGTCGTCGTTTAGTTCATTCGACGGACGAAGCGCGTCAGCGGTGGGATGTTTCCGCCGCTGGTCATCGTACACCGGTGGCAGGCCGCGGGGGCGGGTGCGGTAACGTCGATGGTTCCATAGGAATTGCTCGGGATAGCGGCGCACCATGTCCTCGATCACTTTTACGAAGCGCGCGGTATTCTCGAGGACGTCGGCCTCGGCATCGCCGGAGCGCTGAATCGGAATCTCATCCTGGATCTCGATGCGATGATGACGTCCGTCTTTCTCGCGCACGATGAACGCCGGAATCACCGGCGCGCCCGACAACGCCACCATCCGCGCGAGGCCACTGGTAGTGGCGGCCGGCTCGCCGAAAAACGGCACCCACACCGCCTCACTGCGTTTGGCATTCTGGTCGAAAGGAACCCCGACCATATCGCCGGTACGCAAGGCTTTCAGCACCGCGCGCGCGGCGGAATGTTTGCGCAGGATCTCGACGCCGCAGCGCTCGCGTGCAAACGTCATCAGGGCGTCGCCGGCGAGAAATCGTTGGGTGTGGTGAACCAGGTTGATCTGGTAGCCATGCATCGCGTGCGCGCAGGCCAGCAGCTCGAAATTGCCGAAATGCGCGGACAGCACGACCATCCCTTTGCCGGGATACTTGCTCGCGACCTCGTCCCAGTAGTGGAAGCGTTCGTAACGCACGCGATCGCGCAGGCGGGTGTGAAAAAATCCCGCCAGGCGCACATACTCGGCGCCGCCCTTACCAAGGTTTATGTATGAATCGCGCAGGATGCGCCGCCGTTCGCTTTCGCTACGCTCGGGAAACGCGATGGAAAGATTCTTCATCCCGATTTTCACGTGCCGCCGGTCGAAGCAATAGCCGAGGAATCCTCCGATGACGCCGAGTGGATACAAAACGAAATCCGGCAGCAAGCTGAGCAGGTGTAGGATGCCGCTCAACAGATAGAAAACGATGCGGCTGCGGGTATCGAGCTGAAGGTTCGATTTGCGAAGTGTGCGGCCTTCGATTCGGGCGTTCGTGCTGGCGGACGCGGGCGGAGGCTCGGGAGGATCCTTGAGCACCGCAGCGCCGTTAGCTACCAGGGGTTCCGGGCGCGGCTGGAAATTCTCAATTGGCTTCGAAGACAGCGTTCCCATCAGTTAAGCGGGCGGAACTCGTGTTCGCGTTTGGGCGCCTTCGGGATCACGACCAGTCCCGACTCGGTGACAAAGAAGCGTTTACGATCGCGCTCGAGATCGTAGCCGATCACCTCGCCGTCGGGAATGCTGACGTTTTTGTCGACGATCGCGCGGCGGATGCGCGCGTGACGCCCGACTTCCGCCCAATCCATCAGCACCGAATCATCGACGCTGCTGTACGAATTCACACGCACCGAGCGTCCGAGCACGGAATTGCGCACCACCCCGCCGGAGATGATGCATCCTTCGGAGACGATGGAGTGGAGCGCTTCGCCGCGGCGGCCGTTCTCGTTGAAGACGAACTTCGCGGGCGGCTGATCGTAGTACGCGGTGCGTAGCGGCCAATACGAGTTGTACAGATTCAACTGCGGCCGGGCGTCGCGCAAATCCATGTTGGCGTCGTAGTAGGATTCGAGGGTTCCTACGTCGCGCCAGTACGCAAGGTTCAATTCGGAATCGCCCCGGATGTGGTTGGTCATGAAGTTGTAGGCATAGACCGGCATCTTCTGAATCAACCCGGGGATGATGTCCTTGCCGAAATCGTGATTGCTGCCAGGCCTTTTGGAATCCTCGATGAGCGCCTTGGTCAGCACCTCGGGATCAAAGACGTAGTTGCCCATCGAGGCCAGGCACATTCCCGGCGCCCCCGGCATCGAGCGTGGATTCTTGGGCTTCTCGTCGAAGCGGTTGATACGCAGCCCCGAATCGACGTCGACGATGCCGAACTGATCACCCTCGTCGACTCGCACCGGCAGCGTCGCGACGGTGACCGCCGCCTTGCGCTCATGATGGAACTCGATCATCTGCGAGATATCCATCCGATAGATGTGATCGGCGCCGAAAACTGCGACCAGGTCGGGCTTATTGTCTTCGATCAAGTTCAGGTTCTGATAGATAGCGTCGGCGGTTCCCTGGTACCAACTCTCACCGAGACGCATCTGGGCCGGGACCGGCGTGATGAAATGTCCCGAGAGCAGCCCGGCGAATTGCCATCCGTCCTTGAGATGTTCGATCAACGACTGTGAACGCCATTGGACCAGGACGTAAATCGAATAGATCCCGGAGTTAACCAAATTGGAGAGGACAAAATCGATGATGCGGTATTTGCCGCCGAATGGAACGGCCGGCTTTGCACGATCGCGAGTCAGGGGATAGAGACGGGTCCCTTGGCCACCCGCCATCACAAGCGCAAGAGTCCTCATGCAGATGCATCCCTTTTGTTGCGGAAGAACAGCCCGCAACGGCCACCTGAAGGCCAATATAAGGGTAAACGAATCTACTGGAAAGCCTTTGCCCACGAAGGAGGCAGTTCGGCGGTCATTTTTGCGATTCGTACCGCATTTTTACAAAATGTCGCAAAAAGTGCAGGAATTCGCAGACCGCGGTCCTCGATTGATGCGCTGAGTTTAGGCTCATCGACACAGTTATTCTCGATTTTCCTCAACTTTGTGCAACCTCAATAAAAAATACGATTGAGGCACACGGTTTGCTTGAAACTTTGTCCCAGTTCTTACGTCTATATCGAGTAAGAACGGCTACTCACGAAGAGCAGCCTCGGCGTAACCCCCCAGGAGGGGAGGTACTAATCATGCAAACTACGACCTCAACCAAACCAGAAGCTCGCACCACCACCGCCAAGGGCGTCGTTTATCGCACCACCTGCCACAATCCCGGATGCGGATTTACCTTTGACCTGCGCATCACACCTGAGACGGTGGGCCTTTTGAGCGGACCGATTGCGTGCCCACGCTGTCGTCGTCACGGCGGCTCCTTGAAGCCCCAAGGCCGCATCGGCGACAAGCTGTTCGCCGCCAAGCTGATGTTCCGGATCATGGGTACCTCGCCGGTGACTTCCGACGAAGAGGACGGATACGGAGTGAACTAGGCTGTAACAACACCTACGAATCGTCTACACTTGGACGGCCGTTTCCAGATTCACGACCGTCCGCAATGACTAAGATGCGCCGCCCGGACTTCGGACGGCGCATCTGTTTTTCGGCAAATGCTGCGCATCAGCGCGGCAACAGCTTTTCGATCGTCGCTACACTCCCGCGAGGAAGTCGGTAGTCACTCCTTGCAGGTTCCTCAAGCTGGGCCGCTCCAGCAGCCGCTTGATCCATCCATCGATATTGGGCCGATTGGTCCCCGCTTCGATCCCGAGATTCGGCAGCACCAGCAGCCGCGGGATGAAGCCAATCTCGGCGACCGAGAAATCGGTCGCGAGAAACTGCGCCCCGGCCAGTTCCTGGTTCAGATAATCCAGCACTCGCTCGACCGCCTGATTGAGGCGTTGCAGCCGCTCGGCATTGCGTTCCGCGTCGGGTTTGCCCAACTCAGCCATTAACTGACCAACTTGAGGGGTAAATGAAGTATCCGCGAAATCTTCGAGGCGGCGGGCGCGCGCACGCATCGCGCTGGAACCGACCGGCGGCAAAATCGGCGGCTCCGGATATTCATCCTCCAGATACTCGTTGATGATAGTGGAGTCGTAGATCGTGGTATCTTCGTCGACCAGAACCGGCACCCGCCCAAACGGGTTGAGCCGGAAAAAATCCGGATGCCGATGCTCGCCCTTAGTGATGTCCACCTGAACCAGATCGTAGGTGAGACCCTTCTCCGCCAATGCGATTCGGACCTTTTGTCCGAACGGACACGGAAGGAAGTCGTAAAGTTTGATCATGGTCCCCCTTACTCCGCCTTCACTTCGACCTTGAGGCTTGCCTCCACTTCCGGCTGCAGCCTGACCGGAACGGTGAACTCGCCGAGTTGTTTGATCGGTTCCGCAAGATGGATCTTGCGCCGCTCGATGACGAAGCCCTTCTCCCGCAACGCACGCTCGATGTCGATATTGGTCACCGAGCCGAACAGTTTGCCCTCCTCGCCGGCATGCGCGCCGATGGTGATGCTGAGTGCTTCGATCCGGCGTTTCAGTTCGGCCGCCTCGGTCTGCTGCGCCTCACGCTTGCCCATCGCGATGCGCTTGTGATGCTCGAAGGCGCGCAAACTTTTCTGACTCGCCTCGACCGCGAGCTTGCGTGGGAAAAGATAGTTGCGCGCGAACCCGGGGCGCACCTTCACCACGTCTCCGGTCCGTCCCAGGTTGGCAACGTCCTCGTTAAGTATGACCTGTACGTTCATTTCTGATCCCGTCCCAAGTTTAAGGAAATCAAAGGAAATCGCTAAAATTGCCCGCCTCCTGGCTGGGCGGCTTGAGTCTGCGGAAGTCAATCCACATATCCAGCACCCCGGCAAGGCAGACCAGAACTGCCAGCACCGGCTGAACACACGTAATTACGTAGATGGCGACCCGCGCCACCGTCGGCATCCCCAACATTCTGAAATAGTACGACATGATGGCGAGGCCCTGGCAGAAATACACTGTCGCCACGCAGATGAACGCGTCGAGCGCGATAGTCTCGATCGGCTTGATCGGGATCAGGTATTTGAAGCCCTGAAACGCGAAACCCGCCGCGAGCAGCACCCACACCAGCCATTCGGGCGTCGACCACTTCGGCAGCTCGCCGAACAAATCGTAGGGCAGCCGTTTCTTGCCCGCCCAGCGCCAGAACATCGACAGGTTGAGCATTACGGTCGCCGCAGCCGCGATGGCCGCCAGCGCCGGGCTCAGCCGAATGAAAATGTCGATCGCGGCCGCCTGTGTATCAGGCGGCAATCCCGCATCCATTCCGATGGTCTTGTAAAACTCCTGCCCACGCTCCATGCCGGCTTTCAGCGATTGGTGGATCGCAGTGAGCATCGCGTCGGGCGAGCCCGCGGCAACCAGCGCCGCCGCGCTTCCCGCGATCAGCATCGTACCGGCGGTCACCAGGACGATAATCTCGAACGAGCACTGGCGTTCGAGCATGTAGCACATCAATACCGATGCGAGACCAAAACTGATTCCATAGGTGATTCCGGCGCTGATTCCCGCCGCCACCGCGACCAACGCACCGGCGAGCAGCACCGACGCAATCGCACGCAGATTGGGGCTCAATCGGCCGACCGCGAAGATCAGAATCGGCGCCGGCGCGAACAACATCGCGAAGCCGCCCGCGATTGGGATCGCGGCGACCGCGAGGAACAGCGCTCCCGAGAGCGCCGCCGCCCGAACCAAGCCGATTATCGCCTTGCGTGTCACCGTCGTGTGCGTCCTTCTGAATCCCTCAGATGCCCAAGGTCGAGAACGGCAACAGCGCGACCACGCGCGCGCGCTTGATCGCAATCGCGAGTTGACGCTGATGGAGCGCGCAATTACCGGAGGTGCGCGCCGGCACGATCTTGCCCCCTTCGGTGATAAAGCTCTGTAGCGTGCGAACGTCCTTGTAATCGACCTTTAGCGATTTGTCGGCACAGAAGCGGCAGACCTTGCGCCGCGGCCCCGGACGTCCACGGCGCATACCGCCGCGGCTTTCGCCTCCGCGATCGTCACCACCCCGATCGCCACCTCGGTCACCGCCGCCGCGCGGGCCTCGATAGCCGCCCTCGCGATCGCCGCCGCCATGTTCACTTCTTTCTTCGTCAGCCATTTAAGTACCTAATCTTAGCATTCCGACCTTCGCCAAGTCCCTCGTTCCTTGGAACTTTGATGGTCGATGTTGCAGTCAATTTCGCCGATTCACGCTCTCTTCAACCTTAATAGAGTCGGCAATCACCTCGTATCCCGCCTCGATGAGGCCCGACTTGAGTCGCCGCCGCACCATCTTCAAACTGCCCGTTACCCGGATTTCCGCGCGAACCTTGAGACTCGGCCGAAGTCGCTGCGCAGTCTCGCCGGTCATCACCACCGATAACCCGCACTCGCCGGGTCCGTCGATGGCAAATCGCAAAACCGACGTTCCCGCTGGTGTCGTTCGAAGCTCCGGCTCACCGAGCACGCGACCCCAAAGCTCAATCCTATTCCCTGCCACCTTCGGGCTCGGCTATTTCGTCGGGAGCATCGGGAATCTCTTCCTCGGCGGGCGCGCCTTCGGGATGAGCGGCAGCCGCGGCCGCCTCAGCACGCTGCGCGGCAGCCGCTGCCATCCGAGCCTCCGCGGCAGCGCGCGCCTCGGCAATACGGCGCTTGCGATTCTCGATTTCCTCGCGCGCCTTGGCGACATCGGTCTCGAGCTCGACCAGCACCGATAGATATCGCAGCACGGTGTCCTGCAGCTTTAGGTTGCGCTCGACCTCGTTCATCGTCGCCGCACCGGAGGCGTAATCGAGCCGGACGTAGTAGCCGCGCCGCTCGCCCTTGATGTGGTAGGCGAGCTCGCGGAAACCCCATTCCTCGGTCTCGATCATTTCGCCGCCGCCCGAAGACGCAAGTCCCTCGAAGCGTTTGATGATGTCCTTGATTTGTGGTTCGCCCAGGTCGGGGCGAATAATGAAAATCGTCTCGTAGCGCCTCACGCGCAATCCTCCTTGTGGATTTAAGCCCCTCTCGGAGCAAGGAGCGAACACAGCAAAGTAGCATCAAGCAAGGGGCGTCTCAAGCGGTTGAACACTAGAGAGACGACCGGCGAGGCCGCCCTTCGCGCAACTCGAAAAGCCAGCCGGCCAGTGCGCCGGATCGGGCCCCGACGACAGAACAATCGTAGCCGCCCTCCTTAATGCCGCTTTTGTGCCCCTATGTATCGTCTGCGTAAGCTGCCTCTTACTGTTTGCGTCGTGTATGGCGAACCTTCACAATTGATTTAGCGAATTGTAGCAAATGCCGTCATTTAGACGGTGGGGTTGGGGAGATCACCGATGCCTGCATCACCGAAGCCTGCGCCATCGAGGCCGGTCCCGCGCAAAATCTACAAATATCCGCAGCGGTCCAACGCACCGCTGATGGCGGTCGGCGTCGCGATCCTGATCGCTATCGCCGTTGTCGTCCATCATCCACACCCGGCGAGCGCCACGCGCGGGCCGGTGCAGCGCCTCTTTATGCCTGTCAGCGTCGATCCGGTCGGCATCGTCGAAAAGCTCAAGGCCGGCAACTTCACCGCTATCGAAACGCAGATCAAGACCTATCAGGCCGCAGCGAATGCAGATCCGCGTGCCGAAATGAACCTGGTGTACGCGTTCAACGCCTTCACCCTGCCGGATTCGGCAATTGGCGACCAGGTCAAAATCTGGACCGCCCATGCGCCGGATTCCGCGATTGCCCATTGCGCGCGCGCGGTAGTACTGGAGCAGGCCGCCGCCCGTGCCCGTGGACATGAGGGCGGGCCGAGCTCAAGCATCCAGCCGGACGCTTTCGTCGAGATGGAGAAGGATCTGAGTCAGGCCACGATGGAGGCCGACAGTGCGAAATCACTCGACCCCGAGCTGATGAATGCGTATCTGACCGCGATTAACGCGGCAAAATTGGAATCCGATCCGGTCGCGCTGGAAGACGCCTCCAAGCGCGCGCTGGGCAAATTTCCGCTGAGCTTCGAGGTCCGCCGCAGCTTGATCATCGCGATGACGCCGCGATGGGGCGGCTCTTACGACGCGATGGACAAATTCGCCAACGAGTCGCAGGCCCGTGTCGCGCAGAATCCGATGCTGAAATATCTGCTCGGATTCCCCGCGCTGGAGCAGGCGAAGGATCTTCAGCTGCAGGAAAAATGGGAGGAGACGCTTCCGCTGCTCAATCATGCGCTGGAAGTGGGCGGCGACTACCCAAGCTTTTACATCGTACGCGGCAAATCATTGTACGAACTCAGGAAGTACGATGACGCGCTGGCGGACTTTCAGTGCGCCAACGATCTGATGCCGGACAACACCGAAAACCTCCAGATGCTCGCGTTGATCTCGCATCTGCTGAACAAACCGAACGACGCGCTGGGGTTTGCCAATCGGTCCTTGACGCTCGGCGATTCCGACAAAGATGTGGCCGACGTTCGCGAATGGGCCCTCGCACAAATCTATAAGCAATAAGCTTCGCCGGCGGGTAAAATCTCCGGTTCGGCAAGCCACCAATCCTCCCTCCTGTGGAGCTCTTGCGATTGACGGCTGAATTGCTAAAGACAGAGCCACACGCGCCCCTTTGAAAATTACAGGAGAACCTTGTGGCCAAAGCGAAACCCAAAACCTCGGCAAAAAACCGCGCTTCGAAGCCCGCACCTAAAGTCGCCAAGAAAACCGTCGTAAAGAAAGCCGTCGCCGTTAAACCGAAAGCTCGTGCCGCAGCCAAGCCCGCACCCGCTAAACGCGCGCCCAGCGCACCGCGCGAGAATCTTCCCAGCTACGACCAGCTTCCGGTCCGCGAAGGTGCGCCTGCAGGGTCCGCATGGGGCGTGTTCGGCGATCAGGATGAGGTCGGCACCATCAACCTGCTGACCCCGGCCCGGGTGCGGTCGGCGAAGGACTCCATCAAGAGCGGCAAGGTCTTCTCACTCAATTTGCCGATCGATGTACCCAATCCCCCGCTTTTTACGCGCCAAGCGCATCGCCATACCATCAAGAATTTCGGCGGTGCAATGGAATTCGTCCTCGACGACTACCTCGACAACTTTTACCCGCAGGCGTCATCGCAATGGGATGCGCTGTGCCACGTAATGCATCCCGAGCTCGGCGCTTACAACGGCGTTCCGAAGAACGAGATCACCGGACGCGGAGGAAAGCGGCTCGGCATCGACAATCTGGCCCGGCGCGGCATCGCGGGACGCGGCGTGCTGGCCGACATTGCGCGATATTATGAGGCGGTCGGGAAGACACTCGATTGCAGCAAAGCGGATTCCATTCCGTTGGAAGATCTCGAAGCTACCCTCGCGCGGCAGAAGAGCCCGCTGCGCAATGGCGACATCTTGCTCATCCGCACCGGATGGACCCAGTTCTACTACGGCTTGAGCGATACGGCGAAAGAAGAATTGGCGCGCGAAACCGTCGTCCCCGGCATCGAGGGGAGCGACCGGGTCGCCAAGTGGCTATGGAATCATCATCTATCGGCGGTCGCGTCGGATTCGCCGGCGCTCGAAGCGTTGCCGAAGCCGGAAGGCAACACTGAGTTCCTGCACTTCCACATGCTGGCGTTTTTCGGGATGCCGATTGGCGAGATGTGGAACCTCGAGGAGTTGGCGGCCGATTGCGCGAACGACAAGCAGTATGAGTTTTTCATCACCTCGGCGCCGCTGAATGTTCCGGGCGGCGTCGGCTCGCCTCCCAACGCACTCGCGATTAAGTAAGATTTTCCAAATATGGTGTAGAAAGGGCCGCCTCACACGGCCCTTTCTTTTTCGATGCGACTAATCGGGAAAAAATTCCGGGTCGAGGACCTGTTCAAGGGTGAATGGCGAGGTTTCCGGAAGCTTGCGGGCCGCTGCCGGAATCAAGCCCATCTCATCGGCCGCGTCGCGACGCGCGCGGGGATAGCACTCCGCCAATAGATTAGGTACCAGGCGGCGAAGACTCGGGTTCCCTGCAAGAACGATATCCTGATCTCGTCGCTGGGTATTGAGGGTCGCTCTCCAAGAAGGCGACCGCTCCTTCGCCTGGTACCGCCACTTCAGCAAATGGATCACAATTACGGCGAGTCTGCTTCGCACCTGGTTTCGATCGTTCCTGCCCAAGCTCTCGATCTCCTCGGCGAGGTTTTCCCAATCCAGCTGCTCGGGGCGACGCTCGCGCAGCGAACGAGCCTGCGCGAACGACCACGCGTAGAAGTCATCCTCATAGGAGGCTTCCGCGACGGCGGCTTTCCGGCGGGGCTTCTCGGCGACCTTTATGGCTCGGCTTGAGGGCATAGTATTCTCTTGGTATCAGCATGGCGCTGCGCTACGGCTCAAGCAAATCCACCGACCCCCGCGGTTAGTGACCGGCTTTGACCATCGCATCGGTAGTAAAGAACTCGCGATCGACCGCGCCCATGTTGATGTACCAGCATTCACGCTCGGGAGTGTCGGGGCTCGGGAGATAGCAGGTCGTGACCTGCCCGGTCTGCACATCGATACTCGAAGAGGCGAGGACGAACTCGCGCTCGAAGGGATAGATCGCAACTTTCGCATCCGGGACCGGACGATCGCGATAGGTCGAAAGGTAAATCTGCGTCTTCCACAGTTCGCCGCGGCGATCGTAGCTGTCGACGTATGGATTGAACCACAGCTCACCGTCGATATAGACGATGGTCTTCGATTGCAGAATCTGCGAGGTTTTCTCGGGCCGCGGCGTCACTTCGATGACGTAGTTGTGGCGCATCTCCCAGTCCTCGTTGCATGCGGTGCTCTGGCCATCCGTCGGACACGGATGCTCCGGCGAATTCTTCGCATGCACCACGCCGAGCATGTTCCGTTCGCCGAGGAATTTGTAGTTGTACTCCTGCGGCTTGGCGGAAAATCCGCCGGCGTGATCGGGATCCCAGGTCGTCAAGCCAGGCGACGAACTTAGAATCGTTTCGTTTACCCTTCGCACGCGGCGCGTGGTGTTCAAAAAAGCCCACGCATCGTCACCGCGGTCCGGATCCCAATAGCGGTAGCGGATTCCGCCGCTGCCACGACCCTCGGCGGGCGAAATGACCGGATAAGCACCCGCGCGCCACCAGATGTCGGTTTTCTTGAAGTCCGGATCGACCGGCATTGGTTCAACTTCCGTCCGTCCGATTTCATAGTACCCGCCGACATGACCCAACTCGGCTTGATTCTCGAGTTTCTGCTCGCCGCCGGGATTGAACTGGGTGACCTGGCATTCGAAGAAGCGCAGGTCGGCGTCATCGGTGGCAATGGGCCGGAAGCTCGAATCCCACATTATCTTGGTCGCGACGTAAGGATCGTTCATATCGAGCAGCGGAAACGGCTGACCCGCGACGTAGCCGAGCACGCTACGATGGTCCTCCGACAGGCGCACCTGCGAGGAATATTGCTCGGTGGCGATTTTATACGGCGGCGGCCAGTCCACCCGCTGCGCCGCGACGATCTCCATCCCCATGCCCTTGGTTACCGCGAAGTAGGTGCCGGGGCTGACGAGATCCTTCACCAGCGCGGCATTCTGCGCCGAGATGTGATCGCCGGGCTTCACCTGCGCGCGCGCTATGGTCGCGAACGACACTACCACCGCCGCGCACACGACCGCGCGCGCTGCCATCGATTTGATCATTGAAAACGAAGCCTCCCGAGAACGGCTACGTTCTAACAATCATTAGGTAATGGCGCAACGCGAGCGCCTGCGCCGACATCAAGCGGAGGGCGTGGCGGAGCGCGTGAGCAAGTCGCGTCGATAAGTGAGGAAATTGCCGGTGACGCGCGCGCCGAGGCTTTCCGCGCATCGGCGCGACGGCCAGTTATCGTCGAGCACCAGCGTATAGCCCGCGTACTGCATGCCCTGGCGCGCCATTTCGAGGAACGAACGCGCCGCCATCGCGCGCGCGACCCCACGCCCGCGGGCCTCATCGATGACGCCGATGTTGATGAGAGCGCCGCGCCTGCCACCTCCGCGGTCGGGCGGTAACTTGACGCCTCGTTTGAGCGATGCGAGCGTCTCGCTCAAATCGGGCACGCAGAACACCGCACCCACGACCTTGCGATCGATGGTCGCAATCATCGAAAGATCCGACACCGGGGTTTCCCACAACGAGGTCAGCATCGGACGTACTTCGGCGTGGGTAATCGGGTTCCATCCCCAATGCCCGCGGAACGCGACGTTGGTGACGCCGGTCCATGCGTCGACCGCGGCGAGGTACCCGAATTCGCGCCAACTGCGTAACTGGATGCTTCCATGGCGCGCGGCATCGAGCATGCCGCGGTAGCGCGTGAGTATCCCAGGCGTCAGCGGCGCGGTGTAATCGATCTGTCCCCGCTCGGTTTCGAAGCCCGCGTCCTTCAAGTAGCGATGGTAATAATTGGGGTTCGCGCGCAGGAGGAACGACGGAAAGGCGTCATAGTTGTCGATCGTGTACGGATAGTCGAGGAACGCCGCGAAGCCGCTGCGCGCCGCATCCATCGCGTGCTCGCGCAGCCACTCAGAGGCCGCCTCCAGCAGCATCGCCACCGCGTCGTCTTCATCCGGAAGCGCCTCGAAATGGATCAGTTGCCCGAGCTTTTCCTTCCAGTGCCCGTTGTAGCGATGGTTGACCACCGCGCTGACGCGCGCGACGATTCGGCCATCGCCGCGCGCCATGAAGGGTTCAATCTCCAGAAACGGGCTGAGGGGACTGCGTCGCGAGAGCAAGTCGACTTCGTTCTGAATGTCGGGCGGCCACCAGGCCTTGCGATCCGCATAAACCAGGAACGGCAACCGCGCGAATTCCTCCATCGCGACGCGGCTGCGCGGATTTTCTATCCTGATGCCTCCGGAACCCATCGTTTCAGAAAAACCTACTCCCGCGAGGACAATGCCGAAAGCGAGACGCGCGGAACCAAATGCCTCTTCCGATTATTTACCTCGTGGATACGAGCCGAAGATGTTGATCCTTTGCATAGCCCTCATAATCCTTGCCGCGCCGCTGAAAGCGCATGCCGCGCAGATTCAGGATGCCACGCTGCACGTCGGGGGCGCCGAGATCGAGGTCAGCTTCGAAGCGGGCGAGCTCAGCCCTACGCGGGCCGCGACGCTCGAGTGGATTTCCGAATCAGCCTGCGCGGTCACCGAGTACTATGGGCATTTCCCGGTCCGTCAGCTTCACGTCGTTATCGTGCCGCTCGATCATGGCAAGGGGGTGGTCTTCGGGCGCACCTTTATCCCCGATAAGGTGCCGGTCATCCGCGTGATGATCGGACGCGTCGCATCAGTATCGGATTTGCGCGAAGACTGGATCATGACCCACGAAATGGTGCATCTGGCATTCCCGTCGGTGCCTCGGGAGCATCACTGGATCGAGGAAGGAATTGCGACGTATGTCGAGGCCATCGCACGCGCGCAAATCGGCGACCTTACCGCGGCGAAAGTATGGCGCGATATGGTTGAAGGCATGCCGAACGGCCTGCCCGAGGCGGGCGATCGCGGCCTCGACCATACGCATACGTGGGGACGAACCTACTGGGGCGGCGCGTTGTTCTGCCTCCTCGCGGATGTCGAGATTCATCGGCGTACGAAGAATAAATTCGGCCTTCAGGATGCGCTCCGCGCCATCGCCAGGTCGGGCAGCATGCTCGATGACTGGCCCTTAGTACAGGCACTCAAAGTCGGTGACGATGCGGTCGGAGTACCGGTCCTGATGGGGCTCTACGACCAAATGAAAGACGCGCCCTGGGATCCGAATCTTCCCAAGTTATGGCAGAACCTCGGGGGCAAGGTCGCCGGCGATTCGGTGACTTTCGATGCGCAGGCGCCCGATGCCTCGATCGTGACCTCGATCATGAAGCCGCGCGCGGACCGTTCAATCTGCGCCAGGGAGCCGTGAACATCATGGATGGGATCGTCCGCAACCTCGTCGAGTTCGGACTGCGCCTCACCTATCGGCTGCGATGGCTGGCCCCGCTGCTGATGCGGCTCTTCCTCGGCTACTTCTTCCTCGAAACCGGATGGGGCAAGATCCACAACCTCGACAGCTTCACGCAGCGCTTCATGGAATGGGGCATTCCGCATCCCGCGTTCAACGCCGTACTCTCCGCGTATACCGAATTTATCGGCGGCGCGTTGACAATTGCCGGCCTCTTCACGCGGGTCATTTCGATTCCGATGATCATCAACATGGCGGTCGCAATCATCAGCGTGAAGTGGAAGGACGTCCACGGGCTCGACGATTTTGTGGAACTCGACGAGCCGCTCTACGCGCTGGGATTTCTCTGGCTGATGATGTGGGGTCCGGGCGCCGTCAGCCTCGACTATTTCCTCGAACGATTTCTGAAGCTGCGCGGATGGTCGGAAGCGAAACCCGATCAATCGTGACGCGCTCACCCGCGCACGAGGATGCCATCGCTGAGCCAGATTTCGAGGCGTTGATTGATCGCGACCGCGGGATTTCCCTCTTCGACGGCATCGGCGATCATCTCGCAGATTTCTCCGAAGCTGGTTCCCCCGGAAATCGCCGCCAACTGCTCGCGTTCAAGGTCATCGATCGCTCGGTAGTAGACCCGATTGCGATTGCGCCACACCATCATCGCGATGGCCTCGCGCGCCGGTTGTGATGGTTCCTCGCCCTGCTCCACCGCTCTCAGAATCGTGGCGACGTCCCACTGAAGTTCGAGCGTTTGGATCGACGGATGTAGCGTTAGATTTAACGACGGCCAATCTTCCGGCGGGATCGCGCGCATCTGCTCTGCATCAAGCGCCGTAGCATCGGTGGCGTGAAAAACTTCGATCAGCGCGCGTTCCATCCGGGTCAGGTCGGCAAGAAACGGAAACTCCTCGCGCAGCGGATGGTCAGCGAGGAAATCGGCGAGGTGATTTCCCGCATAAGAGATCGAGAAGTGCGCGGGCGGATACTCAATCAGATAGCCGGTGACCAGGTTGTGAAATCGCTCGGCGTCCAGTATCGCCAGGGTCGCGGGAAAATCCTCCTTGAGCACGTCGAGGATGCGATAAAAATACATGTTCGCATAAATGTCGACGCGCTCCTCCGCGCTGAGGCGATCGTCTCCAATGATGACCGACGTGAGCCCGCCGGACACGAGTAACTTTTCTTGCGCGAGCCCTTCCGCAACGCCCGACGGCGCCGTGATGAGGCGATAGAGCAGGCTCTCAACCCAGTTGAGATCGGAGGGCATCGCGCGAAACCTCGGCTGCGACATTCTGATGAATCGCGCGCGCCCTGTTCGCAGTCTCCATCAACACCTCGAATTCGGGAATGTTATCGTCCCATTCGATCAGCGCTGAGACCGCGCCGAAGCGGCGTACAGCGTGCGCATAGAGATCCCACACCTCGTCGCGCACGGGATGGTCGTGGGTATCGAGCAGATAGGCGCCGTGATCGCTATGTCCGGCAAGGTGAAACTGGACGACGCGCTCGACCGGGATCGCGTCGAGGTAGGCGCGCGCATCGAACCGATGGTTGAACGCGCTCACGAAGATGTTGTTGATGTCGAGCAGAATCCCGCAGTCGGCTCGCTCCGCAATTTCCGCGAGAAACTCCCATTCGGTCATCGCGGAATCCTTGAAGGTCATGTAGCTGGAAACATTTTCGATGAGTATCGGTCGTTCGAGGAAATCCACCGCCTCGCGAATCCGCGCCGCGACATGACGCACCACCTCGGGCGTGTACGGTAGCGGGAGCAAATCGTGCAGGTTGCGTCCGCCGACTCCCGTCCAGCACAGATGATCCGAGATCCACGCCGGCTCGACCCGACGGGCGAGCGCCTTCAGGTCTCGCAGATAGTCGCGGCCCAGCGGATCGGTCGACCCGATCGACATCGAAACGCCATGCATGACGACCGGATAGCGTGCGCGGACGCCTTCGAGCACTTCGAGCGCACGCCCTCCCGCGACCATGAAATTTTCCGACAGGATCTCGAACCAGTCCACTTTCGGATGATTCTCGAGGATGTGCACATAGTGATTGCGTCGCAGCCCGACGCCGAATCCGAGGAATGGGAAATCTTCGCGTTTCATCGCACGCCCGGTCAGATTTTCGCCAGCGCCGCTTTAAGGACTTCGAGCATGCGATCCTGCCCCGCTGCATCGGTGGGAGGAACCCGGCCATGGGTCCAGCGCGGATACAGATGCATATGATAGTGGAAGACTTCCTGGCCGGCGGCCTCGCCATTGGACTGCGCCAGATGGATGCCGTCGGGTTGAATGGCCTCGCGCATCGCCTTGGTGATTTTGATCGCTTCCCGCATCACGGCGGCGCCCTGCGCATCGGTCATCGAGAAGACGTCCACGAGGTGTTCGCGGGTAATCACCATCGGATGACCCTCGAGTGAGAGCAGCGCCACCACCTCGGCATTCTGGTCGATGATGCGCGCGGGAATTTCACCGCGTACGATTTTGCAAAAGATGCATTCGCTCGCATCGCTCACGCGAACATACTCCGGGCAATCAGCTGAACGATTCCTAAAATGACACGCGCGTCAGCCTCTGCCAACGCGCGTGCCCGAAGCCCGACTGATTCGACTACTTCTCGATTTTGCCGCCGGCGGTCTGGCAATCCTTGACGCTCGAGGTCATCACGAAGCCCTTGCCCTTGCAGGCGTTCTGACCCTGGCAGCTGCTCTGCGCGCTCTTGCACGCGCTCTGGCCCTTGCAGGCGTTTCCGCCGGTACACTTTACTTTAGCCGCCGCCGGCGCGGCGGGGCTCGAGCTGTCCGCCATCGCGTTACCGACAAACATCAACGCAACTGCGGTCGCGAGAGCCGCACCGGTAATCCTGGTTCCTTTGCGCATATGATCCTCCTTCTCCATTAAACCGTTGATTTCGCTTCAATGTTCCACGCTGAAACTACGCACGACGTTGGCCGCCGGATTTGGCCATTAAACCGTCTTACGCTCTTTTAGCTTGGGTTTCGGGAACTTTTCCACCTGCCTCTCGATTTTACAACAGAGGTGCTATGTTCCTACCCTCTCAATATGGCAGGCAAGCGCGATCTCGGCCTCAACACGCGCGAGTCGTTCGAGCGGGAAGTGATTCCACATCTCGATTCGATCTACTCGATGGCGTTGCGTCTCGCCCGCAATCCCGAGGACGCCAGCGACCTGCTCCAGGAGACCGTACTACGCGCCTATCGTTTCTTTCATCAATTCACCCCGGGAACCAACTCACGAGCGTGGGTGTTGACCATCCTGTTCAACAACTTTCGCAATGGCTATCGCAAGAGCGGACGCGAACAGGTAAGCCAATCAGAGGCCGAATTCACTGAACGGCTGGAGGCCGAGAGCATGGCCGCGGACCAGTCCGAAACCGATCCGGAGGCGCTCGCATTCGCCAACGTGATGGCGCCCGAGGTAACCGCCGCGCTGGATTCGCTTCCCGAGGAGTTCCGCGCCGCGCTGCTTTTAGTCGATGTGCAGGAACTGAGCTATCAGGAGGTCTCGGGCGTGCTGGCGGTGCCGGTCGGCACGGTAAAGTCGCGGGTTTCGCGCGGACGCAGCCTGCTGCGCGAGGCGCTGCTAACCTTCGCACAGGGCAAGGGGATAATACGTTCTTGACTCCCGAACGGGAGGGCATCTTACTAAGCGAATTGCGTGTAAACTGACCGGATGGTAGGCGCAGCTGTAAGCTTGTGAACTGTCGCGAATACATCGACCATTTGCTCTCAGCTCATGCTGATGGCGAGCTGACCGGCGCGGAGTTGCGCGCGGCCGAAGCTCACGTCGCCTCGTGCAAGGAATGCGCGGCGCGCCTGGCCGAAGAACGCGCGCTCAAGTTGATGGTCCATCGGCATGCCGGGCCGGTGGAAACGCCGTCCGCGGTGCGCGCGAAGTTGCTCACGCTGCTGGCCGAGGAAGCCGCGCGCGGCGAAGGTGCGATGGCGACCGCGGCCGACGCGCATCGAGGTCCCGCTCATCAGCGCGGGTTGCGCGCGTTGCGCCGCCCCGCGCTTTGGATCCCGCTCTCGATCGCGGCGTGCTTTGCGATTGCGTTGGTGGCCATCCAGGGATGGGGACCGTTCGCGCGCAACAGCGTCAATATCGTTTACCATCCGGGCGGCAGTCCCGAGTTTGATACCGCGGTCGCCTACTTCGAGAAGTTCGATCATCACTTCGACCCCAATGTGCCATCCGATACTTACGGCGCGATCGCGGGCGCCTATGTCGAGGCGCATATGCCGGGCTACATCTGGAATTTCAACGGCTCTGGTCTGACGCTGGTTGGTGGCAGACTCGACAAGCTGCCGGACAATCGCACCGTCACGTTCACCTTTTATAAGGGCGCAAACGCCTCACTGCTATGCACCCGTTACAAGGTCTCGCAATTCAATCCGCCGCCGGGCGCCGTGCATGAGATGGACGATCATCTCTTCTACAGCTACCACGGCTACAGCATTTGCTATAGCTACTCGCCGGTTGGCAAATTCGTATGCCTGCTGATAACTCGCCAGCCGGTAAAGCAATTGCTCGATAGCGTCGAATACGCGCTGGAATAGTTTCGCCGAACGAGTTCAGCGCACCGCCTCGGCAAACGATGCCGAGTCGGAGACCGCGCCGAATACCCCACCCTGCATCTGGATCATCTTGATCGCCGCGAGATGATTGTCGCGATCGGTCGCTCCGCAGCAGTCCGACAAAAGTACGCATTCGAAGCCGCGGTCATTCGCCTCACGCATCGTGGTATGAACGCATACGTCGGTCGTGATCCCGGTGAGGATAAGATTACGAATCTCCGCGCGACGCAGAATCAATTCAAAATCAGTCGCGAAAAACGCTCCCTTGCCGGGTTTATCGATGATGGTCTCGGCACTGAGCGGCGCCACTTCCGGAATGATCTGCCATCCAGCTTCGCCTCGCACCAGGATGCGTCCGCACGGCCCCGGATCTCCGATTCCCGCGCCGATCTGGCGGCTCCGCCACTGCTTGTTGGCGGGCAGGTCGGCCAGGTCGGGACGGTGTCCTTCCCGAGTATGGATGACGTGACATCCCCATTTTCGCGCCGCGCCTAAGACCTTTTGAATCGGCTCGATGGCGGCGCGGGTCAGCGAGATGTCGTAACCCATTTTGTCGACGTAACCGCCGCGACCGCAGAAGTCGACCTGCATATCGATAACCACCAATGCGGTGTTGGCGGGTCGCAAATCGCCGTCGAAGGGAAACTTATACGGGTTACTTTTGATGAACATCGGGCCGCTCTCCTGACGCAACCGGGTACGATCTTTCTATCGCGGGTCTAATCGGCTTTGTAGTAGCGCCCGGGCGTCGCGCCGAGCACCGATGAAAACGCCTCGATGAAGGCGCTGGTGCTGTCATACCCAACTTCCAGCGCGGTCGCGGTGACGCTTTCGCCGCTCGCGAGCATCCGCACCGCATGCAGCAGGCGCGCCTGCTGACGCCATCGCCCCAAAGTCATGCGGGTGTCCGCGCTGAACACGCGCTCCAGGGTGCGACGGCTCGCGCCGGCCGCTTTGGCGAAATCGGCCAGCGTCGCGCGATCGCCGGGATTATCGCGGATGCGAATCGCGATGCGTAGGGCGCGCGGATCCTGCGGCATCGGAAGTTCGAGCGGAAGCGTGGGCAGGACGCGAAGCTGATCGAGCATGAAATCGACCAGCCGCTTGTGCTCCGCGAAGTCCCGGCGCAGCGGACCCATCGCAACTGCGCGTAGAATCAACTCCCGCAGCAAGGGCGAGACCTCGATCACGCAGCACCGCCTTGGCAGCGTCTTCACCAGCCGGGGCAGGAAGTAGATGGTGCGCATCGAGACCTTGCCGGACATCGTGATCGAATGCCCGACGCGCGCCGGAATCCATACACTGCGATTGGGCGGAACGATCCAGGTCCCATCATTGGTCTGCACGCTCATTACACCTTCGGAGGCGTAGACGAGCTGCACCCAATCATGCGAATGCCGTTCGAGGACCGCGCCTGATAGGTATCCAGCCGCAAGACTGCGCACGAGAAATGGTTCCGCTTGTCGCAATTTCGGTATTTGATGACACAATACCGCAAGACTGTCGATGCCGCTAAACGCTATGTCTTTTGGCGGAGGCTTCGATCATGCCCAACCATCTGGCTCATTTCGCGATTCCCGCCGACGATGTCGAACGGGCGCGCCGCTTCTACGAAGGCGTCTTCGGATGGCGCATCGAGGCCTGGGGACCGCCCGACTTCTATGTGGTCTACACCGATGGCGACAAACCGACTGGCTCGATCGCTAAGCGCGCCGACCTCGCCACCGCGCGCGGCGAGCAATCCGCTACCGGAACCAGCATCGGATGGGAATGCACCATCGCAATCGAGGACCCGGTGGCCATCAAAGCGGCGGTCCTCAAGCATGGCGGCAAGATCGTGCATCAGGAGTTCGAGATCGTCGGGGTCGGGACGCTGATTCGCTTCGCGGACACCGAGGGCAACATCGCCTGCGCGATGCGCTACGTGTGAGCAGCTAAGAAATCTGCTATGATGCCAGTACGGCGCTCAACAGAGCGCCGTATGTCGTTATGGGAACCGGGCAATTTATGACAAATGCAAAAACAAACCCACTTTGTGCCCGAGAATAAAGGGCTTTTCGCTTTGCCAATCGTAGAGGAACAGAGACTGAAGTCGGTGCTACCTCAGATGGGCGGGCTTCTATCCTTCTCTTCGGGTAGCACAGGCTTCAACCTGTGTCTTAAGCGATGTCCGCACCTCATTTCGCAAAAACAAACCCACTTAGTCGAGGAATTTCCACAACTATTTCGGACCAGGCACGGTCCTTCTCCTAGACGGCCGAGACCATTATCGACATCACGTCGATAATGGTCGTTGTGACCTCGCACGTCACTCCGCTTTGGTCTGGCCGAAGCGCTCGTAGTGCACCATCTCGGCGCGCTTCTTGAGCGGGCGGGATTGCGGTGGATTCGTCTCATTCGCATAGCCGAACGGAAGAATGGTGAAGACCTCCCATCCCTCCGGATAGCCGAGGATCTCCCGCAGCTTCGCCGCATCGAAGTTGCCGACCCAGCAGGTGCCGAGGCCGAGCGCCCACCCCGCGGTCGCCATGTTTTGCACCGCCTGCGCGCAATCAACATCGGCCCATCGCGTGTTGCCGAGGTCCTTCAGGATGACGACCGCCGCGGGCGCATCGGTGACGAAGCGGCCGGTGGTGCACACGGCGCCCATCGCTTTAAGGCGCTCGCGATCGCGCACCACGATGAACTGCCAGGGTTGGAGGTTGCGCGCGCTCATGGCATGGCGTCCGGCCTCGACGATCTTGGCGAGCTGGTCAGCCTCGACGGGCTTGGTCGCAAACGCGCGCTGCACCTTCCGATTCATGATTGCGTCGATCGCATCCATCGTTTTCTCCCTCTCCGATTCTTCTTCCTCGTAGGGGTCGTTCGCGAACGACCCGCAGCGATGGCGCATTCGCAAAGGCCTTCCGCAATCGAAACATCGTTGCGGGCGGTTCGCGAACCGCCCCTACCAGAATCGTTGTAATATCGATGCGACACGAATTCCAGCTACGGTGCGGGGATCGGCAAAACATGGCGCATCAGGTCTGCGCGGGAGGCTTCTGCGCGCAAATACGGCGAATACCGCATCGCCTATAACGTCAAATGTGCAGTGCCCATACCGGCAGGATGGACTATCAGCAGGACCGGCCTCGGCAAGATAGCTGACCTTTTCGGAATGTCGAAGGATCACTACCACGCTCGCGCGATTGCCGATGGCGCGATAAAAGGGATGTAGCCGGAGGAGGTCGCGGCGCTCGCAAGGTTGTTCGCGAGCGACTTAAGCCGCGCCACCACAGGACAATCGGTTGCGGTTGTGGCGGTTTCAACAGGCATTTACCGGCGGCATCCGGCGAGGCTGATTCTCGCGACGATATTCCTGACTCTCGCCACCGGAGCGGCGCTCGCGTACACCGAGCAGCCGCTGCGGCTTTTCTATAGCGGCCGCGAGAATCTCATCCTCGATCGCCTCGCCCTCGATTCATCGACTCATCGGGTCGCTAAACTCGCCGACGCGCAGATCGCGGTCTTCGATGACACGCTGCCGCCGCCCGGTCCCGCGATGGATCAGCTCAGAGGATTCATCATCAGCGGGAACGGACTGGTAGTGGTCCTGGGAAAAGACACCCCACCAGCCTCACTCGCCGCGCTGACCAACGACGCCCTCAAGGAAGGCAATCCGGTCGAGGCCGCCGAGGGGCCCTATCACGCGGCGGAAGCGGAAAAGCTCGGCGCGGTGATGGAGTATGTCGGCCCGCGCCGCGATCCCCTCGAGAGCAACGTCAGTTGGCAATCCGCGGTGCGCATCTTCGAGCGCTGGATCCTCGAGGTCAATCGCGGCGAGGTGATCGTCGCGACCAACGCCCGGGATACCGTCCATCCGCATACTCCGATTCTGGTCAAGCTCGAGCTCGGGCGCGGCACCATCTACGTGCTCAATGTGTGGATGACCGAGGGCAACCAGGCCGAGCGTATCCGCAGTTATGCGGCGATGCTGGCGGGGGTCGAGGAAGCGCGCAATTACGACTTTCAGCGCTGGCCCTATTTCAACTGGATGCTCTACGACCTGACGCGCACCTCGGCGCACATCGCGCCGGTGCCGTTCCGGAACTGGACCGCGGCGCCGGTGCCGCATGGCTCGCAGATACTGATCCTGGCGGCGATTTTCATGTCGCTGTTCGCGCTCTTCGCGATCGCGCTGATCTTCGTGCGACGCTACAGCATCCGGCATCCGGAAGCGCTCAGCCATTTCTACCGGCCGCTCGCGCGCGCACCACGGCCATGGTCGCTGGGCGCCGCCGCGCTGCCGCTCGCTGATGACGAATCGACGGGCAACACCCTCGCGCATCGAGGCGATCCGCGCTGGGAGGTGGTCGGGTTCCATCGCCCGCTCAGCGGCTTCTTTTACAACTACCTGCTCTCGTTGCTGGTGATGATCCCGTTCAACTTTGTCTTCACGTTTTACATCGAGCGCAATTACGTGAATCCGTTTCTGGAGGCGCGCGGTGCATGGGGCGCGGTGACCCAGTTCATGGGATTTTTCTTCGCGCTGCTCGATCTCGGCACCGGGCAGGCGATGGTGAAATATTTCGCCGAGTACCGGGTGCGCGATCCCGAGCGCGCGATCACCTACGCGCAATTCTACATCTGGTTCCACGCGCTGGGCGGGGTGCTGGCGGTGACGATCCTCGGGATCATGGCGGCCATCTTCATGCCCGAAACGACGGTCGCCTTCCTGACCTGGTTCGTCATCCTGCACACCTTGAGTCAGTTCCCCGGCTTTATCGCGATTTACACCAATCTGTTCCGCGCGCTGCAGCGCTTCGACTATGCGCAGGTGCTGGTGGTGCTGACCTACGTGCTGACGCCGCTCATCCAGATGGGGACCGCGATCTACATGCGGCATTGGGGGCTGATGCATCCGGTGTTCGGCGAAGGGATGGGCGTGGTATTCGGCTTCGCGCTGGGCGGGGTGGTGAGCAACATCGTGATGGGCGTGCTTTGCTCGTTCTTTTACCACGGAATGGGCTTTCGGCTGGTGACAATTTTCCTCGCGCACTTCGACCGCGACACGATCAAGAAGTCGCTCGTGTTCGGCGCGAAGCTGACCGCCGGCAACATGTTGTCGGCGGCGAGTTGGGCCTTGCTGCCGGTCATCATGCTCGCAATGATCCCGAACTTCTTCGAGCTCAATGAAATCTGGCTGCTGACCTTCACGCTGACCTATCCATACATCGAGACCGGCGCGTACATGTTCGTAACGCTGATGTCGTCGGTGTCGGAAAGTTACTCGAGCGGGATGCTGCGGCTGACCCAGCGCTACCTCGATCAGAGCCTGCGCTGGGGCATCATGATCGCGACCATGCTGGGTGGCGCGTTCATCGCATTCTCGGACATCTTCATCACCGGGCTGCTGCCGCCACAGTTTTTGCGCGCGGCCGCGGTGATCGGCCTGATGCATATCTGGCGGGTGTTCGATTTTTCGACGCGGCTGCCGGACCAGGTTTTTCAGGGCGTCGGCAAAACCGGGTTGTTCACGATTACCGTGGCGGTCGAGCACGTCGGTCGCATCATCCTGTCGCTGCTGCTCATCTCTCACTTTGGTTTTTATGGAGTCTTTTACGCCTTTACGCTGTCGTCATTGGCGAAGTCGATCGTCGCGTGGCCCGCGATGGCAAAGTATGTGGTGAAACCCGTATTCAGCATCTGGCAGACCTTCGTCAATCCAGCGCTGGCGGCGCTCGGCAACTATCTCATCCTCGATGCGTTCGCGCGCCACGCCTGGATGGGCCCGGGGCATACCGCGAACTCGTGGATGATCGTGCTGGTATGCCTGTTTGCCTCGCTTCCGATCTATCTATTCATTTCGGGATTGCTGGGATGGGATGACATGGCGCTGGCGGAACTTCATGACGCCGCCGAGCTGGTCCCCTCGCCGTTCGGCGCCATCGCGCGGATAGCGCATGCAACGGTCTCATTCGCCTCGCGGCTGAGCCCGCTGCATAATCAATTTCCGGGAAAAATGGTACATGAGGCGGCGCAGGAGGCGCGGCAACTCACCGAGGAGAAGGCGGTGCTGCGGTAAAATGTGAACATCATCTCAACATGTGGATAAGAATTTTCAAGCAAGCTTGACTGTTTGTATCCAGCTAAGTATCCTAACCCCACTTATGGCAACTTCTCTCGCCGTAGCCGTCCCGCGCAGACGTACTCAGGAAGAGCGCAGCACCCGAATGCGCGCCCGCTTGCTGGATGCCACCGTCGATTGCCTCGCGCGATTAGGCTACGCAGGCACAACCACAACCGAAATAGCAAAACGGGCTCGCGTCTCCCGCGGCGCCCAGTTGCATCATTATCCGCGCAAGGAAGACCTCGTTATCGCATCGGTCGAGCATGTCTTTCGGCTGCGAGTGGAGGACTTCGGCAAGGCCTTCGCCAAGGTCCCGGCCGATACCGACCGCCGGCCCATCGCCGTTGATTTGCTGTGGTCGATGTTCCAGGGACCGGTGTTCCACGCGTGGCTGGAGCTGATCGTCGCCTCCCGCACCGACAAGGTGCTGCGCGAGGCGTTGCGCGCGATGAATGAACGCTTCCAGGGCGACCTCAAGATCTACTTCAAAGAGATTTTCGGACCCTCGCCGCTGACCACCGACTTCGACCTGATCCCGGCCTTCATTTTCTCCTTGATGGAAGGCATGGCGATGCGCCAGATCGTCGGCAACGACGAGGAGAACGAGCGCATTCTGGATCTGCTCAAGCGCTATGCAACCTTGTTCCTCGCCGACCGCAGAGCCAGTCAAACTTTCAATTAGTTCGTCGTGGCGTCGAGGCGGACGCCGATTTGAATCCGCGGCGGAAATCCGGCGTCTATTAATTGAAGCGCGTCTGTGTGTGCTTCGGCGTCGCTCGTCCGTAGCGAGCCCTCCCCGCGAAAGCCGGCGGCGCAAAGAGTCGATAGGGATAGTGATCAGCCGATCGATCCCTGTCGCACAAGGCGGTCACTGTATCCCCCCCTACGGTGGCCGCCTGCTTTTTTGGCTCGTGAGTTATTGAAACTGCGAAGGCTGCGCGCGAGGCCTATTCGTTCGTCGTGCGCCTATTCGTTGGTTCTTCGATAGATCGCGAACTCCGCCTCCAGCTTCGCCGCGCGCTCCTGGATCGACGAGAGCCGTTGCGTCCCGAGCAGGAAGTTGACCAGCTCGCCGTGGCCGATCTGACCGCCGGGGCTCAGGACCTCGACCAGCTCCTCGATGAGGCTGGGGAATTTCTCGCTGGGAATGTAGTAGTTGGCCCAGCCGAAGTTACAATGGCGATGCAGGATCTTCGCAATCGACTTCTCCAGCATCTCGCGCCGGTCATTCGAGTTTTCTCGTTCGTCGCTCAAGTCAGTCTCCCCGGGAGCCGAATTTTCGCTGGTCCCCTAGCTTAGGCAGGTTTCTTTGCCGGAAGCACCTGCTCATCTTCGGCCCAAAGAATCTTACGATAATCAAATCTTAGATTCTCTATTACATTGAACTTGATAATTTCGAAATACGGCGACAAATCAAAATCGCGAGGAGTTACCAGGCTCGGCGACACCCGCCGCATGATGCCGTAGGGATGCGCATCCGGCCGCGGCTTCACTCGCCATATGATGCGCCGGGGACCGAGCGCCGTCGGATCGGGCGGCTGCGCGAATTTTGGCACGATCGGAAACCCCACTCGATCGAAGCATTCGGCCAGCAGGCTCGAGCAAATCACCCGGGTGGGCTCACCGCTGCCAAACTGCAACGCCTGACGCCGAAAACGCCGCGGCACCAACGACACCGGAAAGAAATAGCGCGCGAGGTCGATCACGTTCTTGATGTCATAGATGTCGCCGACATGGCGCAACGCCTCATCGATCACCTCGCGCAAGTCGGCCCCCGAGAGGTTATACGGACGGCATACGCGGATGTTGAAGTCGCGGTATTTGCTGAGCGGGGTCAGCACCACACCTTTTTCGACCAGCGCCTCGACCACCAGGAAATCGGCATCTTCGCCATATTGCTCGATGAACTCGGCGCGTCGCTTCGGATTGCGCCTCAGCGGCTCGTCGCCGACGTAGAGCACCGAATGCGACCATGAACTCTGGGTCAGGTACTTGATGCATTCGCTGATGCGCTCGTTGCCCTCGACCAGGATCACGTCGCCCTTGCGAACGTACTTCTTCAGATTGGCGAGATCATTGGGGATGTGAAGACTGTAGCTGCGGGCCGGCTTGGTGAGCAGCCGAATCACGAAATTCACCGCGCCGCGGCGCAACAGGGTTATCGGATTGTAGGTGCGTACCCGGCGCGGTTTGCCAGGTTCGAGGTCGCCGGTCTCTTCGCTCTCGGGCACAGTCTGAATATAAGAATCGCAGGAACGCGGAACAATAGAGCCCGGCGGGACTCCGAACTAACCTTGGCTATCGCTAGCGCTTGTTAGCGAAAGCTTCCCAGCATTCGATCCGGGGCCCTCGCTCCCATCTCTCCATTTGACAATTCGCGCGGCACAGTTGTATATCGTGAATATAGATTCATGAATTCCAATTCATCGAATATTCTCGCGTGAGAGCGTCACCGGAAAAACGCCAACGGCGCCGCGTCGAGAACGATGCGCGCGCGTCTCGAATCATGGCTGCCGCCGCGCGCGTGTTTGCCCGGCGCGGAGTCGAAAATGCCACGATGGAGATGATCGCGCGCGAAGCCAAAGTCGCCGTCGGCACTATCTATCTCCATTTCGCCTCGCGCGACGAGGTCTACTTGAACTTGCGCGCGGATCGCGGCGAGCGCCTCGGCAAGGGATATCGCGAGGTAAAGTCGCGAGCGCTAGCGCCGCTCGAAGAGATTCGGACCCTCGCGCAGGTCTACATCGAGTACCTCAACGAATCCGCCGATCCGATTCTGATCAGCGAGCCGACGCCCTACTTCGAAATCCGCAAGCGCCTGCGCCGATCATCTGAGATTCGCGCATTCGATCGCGGCTCCAGGATCAGTCGCGACGTTTTTCATCTGTTCGAAGGGAGCGTGAGGCGTTCATTCGAGGCCGGCCTGCTGGCGGACGCGCTGGGGCCGACCGGAGTGACCATCGCAATTTGGTCGATGCTCAACGGCGCATTCATGGTGACCCGGGAGCGCGAGTTCCTGGCGCATACCACCGGCCTCGAGCCGGAGGGTTTCATTGCAAAAGCACTTGATTCATATCTGCAAGGTTTAGTCGCCGCGGCGCGGGGCGAGCGTCCATCGCCTCAGCGCAATGGCCGCGTACTCGGAATGCCGGGGAAAGGAACAAGCTTATGAAAACAATCTGGTTTCACATGCAAGGCTATCGCGATCTGCCGGACGATTTCCGCGATCGCTACGAGAGCATCTGGGTCACGCCACCCAACGATGAGTTGTGCAAGTCCGCCGAAGTCGCGAAATACCTTCACTGGAATCTTGACGAGCTGGAAATGGCCGATGATCTCGGCTTCGACGGGCTCGGCCTAAACGAGCATCATCAGAACGGCTACGGCTTTCCGATTTCGCCGAACATGATCGCGACCGTCCTCGCGCGCCGCAAATCCGATGCGGCGTTGGTGATTCTCGGCAACACGCTGCCGCTTTACAACCCACCGATTCGCGTGGCCGAGGAGTTCGCGCTGCTCGACTGCCTGAGCGGTGGCCGGTTGGTGGCGGGATTCCCGGTCGGCTCGCCGATGGATACCACCGGATGCTACGGCATCCCGCCCACCGAAGTTCGCCCGCGCTACTACGAGGCGCACGATCTCATCAAACAGGCGTGGACGCGTCCGGGTCCGTTCCCATTCAACGGCCGCTTCACCAAGCTGCGCTACGTCAATCCGTGGCCGAAACCACTGCAGAAACCGCACCCTCCGATCTGGCTGGCGGGCGGCGGCTCGGTCGAGACGTGGAAGTTCGCGACCGACCATGATTACACCTACAGCTACCTGAGTTTCATGGGGCACAAGTACGCGAAGGTGCTGATGGATGGCTACTGGAACTCGGTCGAGAAGGCCGGCATGGATGACAATCCCTATCGCGCCGGATTCGCGCAACTGGTTGTGGTTGCTGATACCGATGCGGAGGCGGAGCGCATCTACCTTAAGCATCTGCGTAACTTCTATTCGAAGTCGCTCCATGTCGCGCCCCATTTCGGCAACGTGCCGGGATTCATGACCAAGAAGAGCTTCGAGTTCCAGCTCAGCCATCGGGGCGCCAGCGCCTTCAGTTTCGATTTCAAACCGCACGAAGCGACCTGGAAACAATTGGTGGAAGACTCGCGCATGGTCATCGGTGGCAGCCCTGCCACGGTTGCGGCCCAAATCGAAGAAGCGGTCCGCAACATCCGGGTCGGTCATCTGATGATCATCCTGCAGATTCAGTCGATGGATCCGGAGCTGACCGCTTACAGCAGCGGCCTGTTTGCGGAGAAGGTGTTGCCGAAGATCAAAGGCATTTGGGACAAGGAAGGCTACGTCGACAAATGGTGGCCGCAGGGCGCGACGCGTAATCAGCCGCGACTTGTGCAAACCTCACCGGCAGCTAGCCTCGCGGAGGCAAAGGTGCAGGCATGAACACCGCGACCTCGCAAAATGTAGAACTGCCGGGCGGCTTTGCGCCCAATCCGGTGTTGGTCAAGGGCGAAGGCGCGCCGGTCGTGTATCTTCATGGTCCGTTCGGCCAGGAATGGGACGGATTTCTCGACGACCTCGCGGCGTATCGACGCGTCTACGCTCCCGCGCACGCCGGCTCCGACGACACCGACGACCTCGCGCATCTCGATGGCCTATCCGATCTGGTTTTGTACTACGACGATCTCTTCGATCGCCTCGGACTGGATCGCGTCGATCTGATCGGCCATTCGTTTGGTGCGATGGTTGCCGCCGAATATGCCGCGACGTTTCGCGATCGCGTCGGCAAGCTGGTGCTCATCGATGCGATGGGACTGTGGCGCGACGATGCTCCGGTCGGCGACCATCTGCTGGTCTCGCCGCAGCAGCTGGTGAAGCTGCTGTTCAACGATCCGTCGAAGCCGGAAGTGGCCGCCAAGCTGGCGATGCCCACCGACCATGAGGCGATGAACGCCGCGCTGGTGCAGCGCTTCGGCGCGTTGGCGAGCACCTCGCACTTCATCCATCCGATTCCGGAACGCGGGCTGCGCCGCCGGCTGCCACGCATCAAGGCGGAAACCCTCGTGCTATGGGGTACGAACGATGCACTGGTGCCTCCGGTCTATGCGGCGGAGTTCGCCGAACTCATCCCGAAGGCGAAAGTTCAAATGATCGAGAAGGCCGGTCATGTGCCGCAAGTCGAGCAACGTCAGGCGGTGTCGGAGCATCTGAAGAAATTTCTTTCGCGCTAAGGCATTCGTAGTTCCCGCTTCAGAAAAGCCCTGCGATCCGCCGAGACCTGCGGAAGCTCCATTTTGTGGCCGGTGTCGTACCAGATGAGTTGCTTCGGTTCGCTCGCCGCATCGAAGAGCGCCTTCGCATCCGCTTGCGGAACCCCCTGATCCAATCTTGCCGATTGGAACAACAGAACCGTAGGCGCCTCATGGCCGACGTAATGAATCGCGTCGAGCGGTGCGAGCGTCGCCACATACGCCGGCAAGCGATCCTTCAATTCCTCGCGCGTTTCGATCGCAAACGGATGCGGACTCGTGCAGATGTGATACGTAAACCCCTGCAAACCACTCTCGAAGACCGCGGCCTTGAATCTCCCATCGACAGCGACCGCATCGACGCCGAGCATCGCGCCTCCACTATGACCGACGAATGCGATGCGGTGACGATCGACATCCTTGCGCGAGAACAGAATGTCGACCGCGCGGCGAATATTGATGATGTTCTGAACCTCATCGGCATGGAACGCCCGGGCATCGTACAAGGAGGCGCTGCCGCAGCCATCGAGGACCATCGAGATCGCGCCCAGCTTCGAAAACTCCATCGCGTAGGGTTCCCAATCCTTGCCGTCGCCTGAACCGAGCCATACCACGGCGGGAAAAGAACCCGCGCCCGGCGGAACGATGATCGCGGCGGAACATATCGCGCCGTTGGTGATGGTGAACTCGATCGACTCCAGCTTCACACCGTGATCATCGGCATCGCTCAGCACATGAACATTGAGCGGCGCCTTCGGATCGTATCGCAGAGCCTTCACGAGGTCGGCATACTGAGGGATGCCCTTCCGAGCGGCGGTACAATCGACCGGCGCCTCCCACTTGCTGGATGGCTCCGACGCCGCTATCAGCGCTAACGATGCGAACGCAACTGACAGTCTCACAAACAAGTTTATCATGCTGGCACTGGGTCGCACGGCGGAGGCAATCATCGCAGATGCGCGGCGCGCACCAATAGTAGCTGCCAGTGTCGCACAGCCAAGCTATACTTCGCCGATGGCTTTTGTCGTTCGCGGCCGGCAAAACCAATCTCTATCGCGCGTTGCAACTGCTTCAGGCCTCCGCAGTCGGAACTTTATCGCGCGAAGTGGCGGCTGAGGGTGGGATGGGATCTGCCGCATGGGCCGGAACTCGCGGAGCTAAGCAGCCGGTCCGTATCACGCTTGGCGCGAGCTTCATGATGACCACGACTCCGTCGCAAGATGAGGACGCGCTTTATTCCTATGAAGTCGCTTTGGGGCTAGGGCCGGGCGACACCGCGGCCTTCAATCGAGAGCCGCAGGTCAAAGACGAAACGCTAACCTTCACTTCCGACGGTGGCCGTCCGGTGAAGATGCTGGAACGGCGCGGGCCCCGTGTCCTCGCGCGCGACGAGGACGGTCGCCGAGTCGACCTCGGCCTCACGCTGATGGCATCGGAGACGGCGCTTAGCTCCATCGAGGAACCGCAGCGTTTTCCGGATTTGCACATGGTGCGGCGCGATGCTGGATTGGCGCTTCTATCACGACTTCCGCACCGATCAGGATTCTCCTCTGCGCCGTCCGTGCCTCGCGGTGACCAGCCCGACCCTGTCTTCGGATGGCTCCAATCTCGCCGCGGTGTTCGCAACCCTGGTGCATATTCGGCAAGACACCAATGCGCTCCAACAGATGATCGACGATGCCTTTCCGGGCGCCCGCCTGACGGTGCCTCAACCCGAGGAGGCCGCATCATTCGGAATGATTTTTCGCGAATTTCCCAACCGCTTATTCAACGCGGCTGAATTGTCCGACGGGACGCTTCGCTACCTCGCCCTCGCGGGCGCGCTGATGGCTTATCGGCTGCCTGCGTTCATCGCGTTGAATGAACCCGAGACAAGTCTGCATCCTGATCTGCTCGACCCGCTCGCGAGGCTGATCGTGAACGCGTCCGAGCGCTCACAAATATGGCTGGTTACACATTCGGAGCCCTTCGCAAACGCGCTCGCGAAGTACGGCCACATCGAGCCGCGTACCGTTCTCAAGCGTGAGGGCGCGACCTGGATCGAAGGTTTGAAGCTTACAGGCAGCTTTCGCGAGGACGAGGATTAGATCGAACAGTCTTCGTCTACATCGAGAACTGGCCGACGATGCCATAGAACGGGACGTTCAACACCTGCTGCTCCGGATCGTCGGTCTTGATCTGCAATTGCCCGCGCACCTGGCCGTCGGGCGTTCCGCGATGGAGCTGGACCGTAATCCTGTAGTCCTTGCTCCCGTCGATCGGTTCCGCGGAAGCCGTTACTGGAATCGCCGTGCTGGTGATGCCGAGCACCTTAATCGGCTTGCTCCCCTCGTTCGTCAGTTTGACCATCCGCGTCGCTTCAGCGCCGTGCGGAACGATGCCGAATGATACCTGCGCCGGCGCGACGGTCAGATCTCCCGTCACCTCGCCGAATACATTGACCTGCAGCGGGATGCGGCTGGTGATCATTTTAACCGTGTCATCGAAGGCACCCGCCGGCATCGTCTTGGTCACCGTGATTTTGAGCGTCACGCCGGGCTTCCCATCAGTCCGCGCGGTCTTCTCGACCTTGATTGCGGGATTGGAGTTGTTAACGTCGGTGACGGTGAAGGGATCCTTTCTGCCGGTAAGGTCGCTGATGACAACCTCCTTGGTGACCTCAGTCCCCTGCTTCACATTGCCGAAGGCGACATCCGCCGGGGTCGCGGAGACTTGCTGCTTGACGGTGCCTTGCATCGTCATGATCGCCTCGGGGGTGTCGGGATCATTGGTGAAGGCGGTGATCATGCGGACCTGATGACCCTTCTGAAAATGGGTGTCGAAGCCGACATTGATCTCGGTCTCCTCACCCGGCGCGAGGGTGTTCACGGTCGGCTTCGCCGCGGTGCATCCGCATGAAGTCTTGACGTGCGAGATTACGAGGCGGCCTTTGCCGACGTTCTTCAGCTTGAAGGTGTGATTCACCATCGTGGCTTCGGTCGCCGTGCCGAAATCATAGAGCGGATTCTCGACCTGGACTTTCGGCTGAGGTCCCGGTGGCGCGGCATTGGCGCCCGGAATCAAGGGATTGTCCTGAGCGCGAGCGAGCGCTGGAGCCATCGTGATTGCGAATGCGACTATCGTTACCGCGAAAAGAATTCTTTTTGTCATGGATACGATTGAATCCGCGTTTCCGACCATGCGCGGGTTCTATTTATATCGTTTAGGTGGAAGGCGGTCGGGGTCAAGAGGGCTTCGGTTAGAGGTTTTCATTGCGGTCCGATTAAGTTCGCGCCGCGGTCGCGCAGTATCACAGCTCTGGGCCAGGCTTTGTCTCATCCTCAACTCTCGATAGGCTCCCCTCCCGTCGCGCCCGCTTCGCCAACTCGCCATTGCAACGCGGGACGCACGCGCTCGCGATCGGAAGTGGCACGTACCAAAGCATGTCGGGCGCCGCGCACACGTCGTCGAAGTCGAGCATCTCCCCCACTCGTGTGACCAGACTTAGTTCAACGGTGGGTTTGTTCGAAGCTTTGCAGATGCGGCTCATATGATACCGCACGTCGTTCATATTCAGTTGATATGGACGCGGCCGCAACCTGAGCCATTCCACAAGCGAGCCAAACTCCCGTGCCGGCGGGCTATTCCGATCCGACGAACTGAACCTCGTTACCGAGACATAGTCAAACCATCCGCCGATCGAGGTCCGCGGCAGCACGAAGTGATTGCTCAGGTCAGGGCTGATTCCGCTGAACATGATCATCGCGCCGGCGCTGGGAAGTGCAAAGAAGCCCGCAAGATTGTCGTAGACGAACCCGGCGTTCACGAGAAGAACCACTGCCGCGGAGACCGCGACGGTCCAGGTCGATCGCGGCCGCAGGTTGTCAACCTGCGAACCGCCTCCGACGACCTCGGCCTCGACCTCCTCGACCGGACTCAATCCGCCTTGCCAAAGCCATTGCGCCAAAGTGATCGCGACGTAGATCAAAAAGACGAAGTTGACAAATCCTACGCTCGAATATACGGCCATGATTTGCGGATCGTACTGATGTGCGTACATCCAGTTGGCCTTTGCCCCCTGGATGAACCAGACCGAAGCCAGCAGCGCGGTGGCGATGATTTTGCCAGTGGTCGGCCGAACGCAGAATCGCTCCACCAGCGCCCGCGCCTCTGCACGCGACAGGAACGCTGCATAAAAAGCGACGATCAGAATGGGGAAGTCCGCGACCCCCTGCCCGACCATGCCGAGACTGAACACGATGCCGATGAAGCATCCCAGCAGCCGTGTTCGGCGCAAGAACAGAAGCATCGGCAGTGAAAACTCAACTACCAGCGTCCCGTAAATCGATATCGGCGCGAGCACGCCGGAAAAGCCGGCCGTCATCCCTAGTAGATCCAGTAAGGGCTTAAGGGGACGGATAAGGAAGCTCGGGGCTTTTCCGGCGGGCGAAAACCAGTTTGGGTTTAGTTTGTAGAAAAACGCGAAAAAGTACGTCAGCGTGCATATGCAGCGGAGCCCGATAAGTGTCCACTCGTACCATGCTTTGGATGGAGCGGCTCGCTTCCGCCCGCGGGCTGCGAGATCGATCCATTCTGCGATCGCCAGGATCAGGATGACCAGCAGCGCACCCGCCATCATGCTGCAATGACTTGCGATGCGCTCCGGGCTCGCCAATTGCGCGAGCAAAAATGTTCCGGCGAGCAAACATAGCAGCTCACGACTGCAGGGCAAGATGAAAATCAAGATGCTGATCGCGGCGCTGGCGAACTGCAGCGTGAGGCCGGTACGCGACGACCATCCGGTCGAAGGGATGAGGCGCGACCAGCGCTCCATATATTCGGTCAGCGGTCCAATCCGCGCCTGCTCTAACATGAATTCCAACACGCTGGAAATGGTGCCGAGCGCAAAGACGCGCGCGAAGATGGTCAGCCGCAGATCGCCGGTCAGCGAATAGGGACGCAGCCACTCGGAGGCGTTCTTCAACCAACGCTGGATAGATCTGGTATCAGCTTCCAACTCCAAGGCCTATGCGCCAGGCGAACCGCGATCGGGAAGTACCTCGCGCAGAATTTCGCGCCATCGCCGCAGAAAGGCCGTTTCGCTGAACTTCCCTTCGGCCGCCGCCCGGGTCCTCAAGCTATGCTCGCGATGCCAGGCTTCAGGCAATCCCGCCAGATGCAGGATGACCTTCTCGATCTCGTCAATGCTGTCATCGGCGAAGGTTACGCCAAACTCCTCGGTATCAATCCCCGCCTCGCGGGTGACGACCGGAATCAGGCCGGCATACATACACTGGACTACGCTCCCTGCCTGACCCTCCGAGCAGGTCGGGTGTATGACGTACGCGCAGGCGCGGATTAACTCATAGAACCTGGGACCGTAGAGTTGTACCCATCCTTCGGGATGGATGTTGGGGGTCTGGAACAGCTCCTTGTGATAGCACTCACAAAATTCTTGCTCCCGCTCATAACTACTGCACACGTACAGTTGCAAGTCGGGATGACGCGGGAAGATCTCGAGCAACAGATCCAGCCCCTTCTGGACCTGGGTCCTGCTGGCAAAGAAGAGGAAGTTTTTTCGTGCGGCGGCAAAGTCCTTCGATTCGAAAATAAAGCGGGTGTCCGGTGATCCGTAGTTACTGAACGGAAACGTCCTCGCACCTGAGGTTTGATGCCAGGTCTCCAGCCTCGACTCGTTCCCAACTCCGATGATTGCGTCAGCTTTGGCAGCGAGCGGCAGGTTCTCCTTGTAGATCCGATCGGGCCGGACCGCGCGGCCGCGACGCTCAAGCAATCGTTCATGACGGCGTAAAACGTTCCGATTGTGGGCGATATGATCGATCGTAGTCGCCAGGAACAGCTTGGTCGCGTCTCGTAGCGCCGGCGCATCGAGGTATTTCGGATCGACGCGCGCGCTGAGAATGACTGCGTACTTCCGTATTGGGGTGAAGCGCTTGTCCTGTAGGTCTGCTACATCGACGATGTAGCCCAATTCGCCCAGCAGCGTCGCGATCTGGATGCATCGCCGGCGATTCTGGTGAACCAAAAACCACGGCGATTCCGGGTCAGTCAGGAAGGGTTGCGTATGGTAGACCAGCAGCGCGCGACCGCAGGATGATCTCTCCCGGGCTCCGTTTACATTGTATAGAACTGGATATCGTTCGACCCTGAGACGGGCCTCCAGACTTCGAAGAGCGTTGAGCACGCGCGCCGGCGCAAGCCCGATCGCAACCGCCCTAAGGCTGCGTTCCAACGGCGACTGGACCTTGGTCGGGCTCATAGACTGCGTGTTGGCACGAAAGCCGCCCATTGTGCGTCACGCACCCGTTCGTTTGCCACAGGAGGACCTTAAATCGATCGCAAACGTCTTTCAACGTCGCGCTCAGGCGATCCATTTGTCACCCCCCGCTGAAGTGACGGCGACAATCGCATAGCCCTGGAACAGTGCCATCAGCGGAACTATCGGAACCATGAAACGTTGGCTGCCGAAGATCAGGAGCGGCGGCAGGATCATGCACGCAACGACAAGCATAGTCACGATCAGCTCATTGCTCAGCTCTCGGCGATAGATCCGCCATGCCGCGAGAAAGAAACCCATCGCAAACACGATCGAGCTGATCGTGTTCAAAAGAGAAAACGCCCCGATGGGTCCGCTCTCGAAGCCCTCGGGAGGAAGCGCCCAAATGTCGCGTTTTATCCCGAACAAATACAATGCTCGCTGTCCAATCAGCCATAACCACTGCCCAGGCATCGAAAGTATAAACTGCCAGCCGCTGGGTTCTACCACCTGAGGATAGGGGAAGCTGTATCCCATCGCGTTTGGGTTATTCGCCACATGAAATCGGAATTGGCTGCCATCCATCAACACTATGGTTCGACCGTGGCTTACGGATTGCGCGATCGACCATCCCGCAAGGAGCGCTAGTGCGGTTAGAAGGATTATCCCGTTTCGCCGCAAATCCGGATGCGAGAACCTCGGTCCGCGAGACAACACCGTGTAAGTCAGAGGAACGATGAGCAACGCCAGGTACCGCATCTGAATCAAGGAAATAAAAGCCAGCAAGAAGCCTATCGCGATGCTATTCAGCCACCACAACCTGGACGATGCCGAAGACAGACCCGAGGTTAGTACCGAAAGAAATAACAGGATTAGAAAACCTGTCATCACTTCGTACTGGATCATGTTGCAGTAGTAGATCCAGGACTGCGAGCACAAGAAGAGTCCGACCGTCATTTGCGCGACGGCTGGTGCGAAACTGCGGCGAGCTAGTCGATAAAGCATCACCGCCGACGCGAAAAACATCGCAAGAGAAAGAAGCTTCGACGCTTCGATTAAAGCCCTGTTTGTGCCGAGGGCCCCGAAGATTGCCCTTAGATAAATCTGATAGCCGGGCGAATGGTAGAGGTCGTTGACCGCCGGCACGGTTGTCCACGTCGCTCCCTCCGCGCCTTTCAGATAGCTCTTGCCGTCAATGGTAAGTATCGGATCGGGCCATGGCAGATCCCAGCAAAGCATGGTGAATCTGATTGCGAGGACGCTCCCAACCGTTCCGAGAGCGACGCCGAGGTACCTCCATACCTTAGCCATGATGGTAGCCGTGGAAGCTAACCATCGGTGCTCACTGCCGGTCTGTCAGCAATGGCGTGCGGGAGAGCCTTCGATGGATACTTCAGCGAACGAAGATGTTCGTCTTTCAACTCGCGAGGCGGCAGTCTCACCTTCCCGCGGCACGAGCGGCTTCGGCGACGTGCTCGTAGCGGGTCAGGAAATCGGTCGCGAAGTTGCCCTTGATGAAGTCCGCGTCGTCGAGAATCTTCAGATGCAGCGGGATGTTGGTCTTGATGCCATCGATCATGTACTCGCGCAATGCCGCTCTGGCTCGCGCCATCGCACCCACGCGGTTTTCCGCGTGCACGATCAGCTTCGCGATCAGCGGATCGTAATGCACCGGCACGCGATAGCCGTCATATAGCGCCGTCTCGACGCGCACTCCGAGGCCACCCGGCGGATGATGATTCGACACTACGCCCGGAGACGGAATGTGCGTATCGGGATCCTCGGCGTAGATGCGAAACTCCATCGAGGCGCCGTTCATCGTGATCTGCTTCTGCTTCCAGCGCAGCGGCTCACCCATCGCGACCCGAATGCTTTCCTTCACCAGGTCGGTGCCGGTGACCATCTCGGTGACCCCGTGCTCGACCTGGATGCGGGTGTTCATCTCGATGAAGTAGAAGCTACCGTCGCCGGATAACAGGAATTCCACCGTGCCGACATTCGAATAGCCCACCACATCGGCCGCACGCACCGCGGCCTTGCCCATCTTCTCGCGCAGACGCGCAGTGAGCACCGGACACGGCGACTCCTCGATCACCTTCTGATGACGGCGTTGAATCGAGCAATCGCGCTCCCCGAGATGAATCGCATGACGGCTCTCGTCCGCGAGGATCTGAAACTCCACGTGCCGCGCGTGCTCGAGATATTTTTCCAGGTACATCGTGCGCGAGCTGAATGCCGCCTCGCTCTCACCGCGCGCGATCGGGAACATTCGCAGCAGCTCCTTCTCGTCGCGCACCACGCGCATGCCTTTCCCGCCGCCGCCCGCCGCGGCCTTGATCAGCACCGGATAACCGAGGCGTCTGGCATCGGTCACCGCGTCCTTGACCTCCGTCACGCCTTTGCCTTCGCTACCGGGCAGGACCGGCACGCCGGCGCGAATCATGATGCGTCGTGCGCGCGGCTTATCGCCCATCAACCGGATGTGGCGCGCCTTGGGTCCGACGAAGTTCAGCCCCGACTTGCGACACGCCTCAGCGAAGTCGCCATTCTCACTGAGGAAGCCGTAGCCGGGATGGACCGCATCGGCGCCATAGGTCGTCGCCGCGCTGATGATCGATGGAATGTTGAGGTAACTCGCCTCGGCCTGCGGCGGCCCGATGCATACTGACTCGTCGGCCATCCGCACGTGCAGCGCGTCCTTGTCCGCGGTCGAGAACACCGCAACCGTGGCGATGCCGAGCTCGCGGCATGCGCGGATGATGCGGATTGCGATGGTTCCGCGATTTGCGACCAGTAACTTCTTAAACATCGAAGCTACCTCTAACCAACCTCGAGAATCATGAGAGGTTGCCCATACTCAACCGGATTCCCATTCTCCACCAGTATGCTTACCACGCGGCCGGCCGTGTCGGCCTCGATCTCATTCATCATTTTCATCGCCTCGATGAGGCATAGCGGCTGGCCCTTGCGCACGCTGGTCCCTTCCTCCACGAAAGGATCAGCGTCGGGCGAGGCGGCGCGATAGAAGGTCCCTACCATCGGGCTTTCGACCAGCTTCTGATTGGCTTGCAGCTGAATGGCACCCGAGGGCGGCTTGTCGACGGTGGGCGCGGTAACCTTGCCCCCGATTTTTCGCTGTCCCTTGGTATCGGAAGACTTGGGCGCTGCGACCGCTGGAGCGGAATTGTTCGGCTGATGATCGAGCGTCGCGGCGGCGCCCCGGACCAGGCGCACCTTGCCCTTCTTGTCCTCGATTTCGAGTTCGACGACGCCGTTTTCGGCCATCAGGTTGAGAAGTGCTTTGAGCTCGCGAACATCCATTCATTTCACCGAGACAAAAATGCCGCCTTAATGTATTACGCTCCCCGATGCCGTGCTGTTTCAACCAGATTGCGCACCGCGCGCAGCGCCAGCGCATAGCCGGGAGCGCCGAAACCCATGATGCGCGCGACCGCGACGTCCGCGATGGTCGAGTGATGGCGCATCGGCTCGCGTCGGTAGACGTTGGAGAGATGCACCTCAACCGCGGGCGCCTCCAGCGCGAGGATCGCATCGCGAATCGCCACGCTGGTATGCGTATATCCCGCGGGATTGATCAGCAGCGCATCGATTTTGCCGCGCGCTTCCTGAATCCGCGTGATGATTTCGCCTTCGCTGTTGGACTGAAAGGTCTTGACCTTGATGCCCAGTTCTTCGCCGAGCTGCTTGAGCTCCCGATCGATGTCCGCCAGCCGGGTGCGGCCGTAGACTTCGGGTTCGCGCTCACCGAGGAGATTCAGATTGGGCCCGTGCACCACGAGCACCCGCAGCGTTTCGATGCCCGAGGAGTCGCCTTCGAGCTTCGCACCATCATCCGATTTTTTCGCCATCCCACCCCTGAAGGCATTCAATCGCTTCGCCGCTTCGACTTCAACCGTGCGTGAGCGAGTTTCCCACCGAATCACTGACCAATCGGCCAGCACGAATTTTTATTTCGCGTCGGTTTCGCGGCGATGCTTCAACGCTTCCTGGTAAATGTCGCGGCGGCTGGCGCCGGTCAGCTTCGCGATGAGCGCGCTCGCCTGCTTCAGGCTCAGTCCCGCATCGATGAGATCCTCAACCGCGAGCGCACCCGCTAATGAAGACGCGCGGTTATCTTTTTCCGGCGCACCTTCGATGATGATGACGATCTCACCCAGCGCCTGCTCGCCTCCGAACCGTTCGGCAAGCTGCGCGAGCGAGCCGCGAATCACCTCTTCATAGGTCTTGGTGATTTCGCGTACCACCACAGCATTGCGCTCGAGGCCGAAAACCTGGGCCATCTCCGCGAGTGTCTCGCCGAGCCGGCGCGCGGCTTCATAGAAAATCATCGTGCGCGATTCGGTACGCAGAGCCTCGAGCGCTTTGCGCCGCGCCGAGTCGCGCGCGGGCAAAAATCCTTCGAAGCTGAAACGACTGGTGGCGATGCCCGAAATCGAGAGCGCCGCGATCGCCGCCGAGGCGCCCGGCACCGCGCTCACGCGAATCCCCGCCTCATGCGCGGCACGCACCAGCCGATAGCCCGGATCGGAGATTGCCGGCGTGCCTGCATCGGTGACGAGTGCGACGCGCTCGCCGGCCATCATCCGCTCGATAAGTTCCGGCACGCGCCGCTCTTCATTGTGCTCGAAATGGCTGGTGAGCGGTTTCCTGATTTGATGCGCCGCGAGCATCGCACCGGCGCGCCTCGTGTCCTCGCATGCGATGAGGTCGACCTCGCGCAGGACTTCGAGCGCGCGAATGGTGATATCGCCGGGATTCCCAATCGGCATCGCGACCACATAGAGGATGCCCTCCCCTCCGCGATGCTTTGATTCCTCGCCCCGCGCCATCGCTCTAGGAGACATCTCCCGGGCGAGCATGGTGGCCTCGCAGTTCCGAAATGTCCGCGTCCAAACCGGTGTGCGCGAAGCGCTTTCGCAATCGACTCCCCAACGGCGCCGTATCGGAAACGTCTTCGGCTCGTAGCGCATCGGATAGAATCTTGCGGACCTCCTCTTCGATGCTGCGGCCGTTACGTTTGGCGCGGAGTCGAAGCCGCGACCTTAGGCTTTCTTCTAAATTTCTGATGATGAGCTGAGCCATCCGAGAGGGACCTCTATAAAAACGATATCATCCGGCACTTTGAGTCAGCGAGAGTACATCGCCCTTACTCGTGACCGTAACGGAGAGGGCGCAGAATCCAGAGCTGATGTCCCTCTCCGACCCATCACGATTCATGCGCGCGGCCATCGCATGAATCGCGCTGGGCCACCTCCCCCGATTTCCTACGGGGGAGGAGCGAAAACGGACGCGGGAGGGAGAGGGGCTAGACAACCGGGTGTCATAGGTAAATGCTAAGGGGTTATGGCCGCACTACTTCGCGGCCGTATCCCAAGGAGGCATGCGCTATGGCAGCCCTTCCCATCAGTATCCACCTCAATTACTACTCGCCGCCGTCCGATTGCGCTTACCCAACGCCGTATCGAGGCCAATCGCTGCAACGCCGCGCGCTCGACCGGCCCGCGAAGTCCCAACGGAAAGGCGAAGGTCGCGCGAAACGCCATCAAACATGGATTCTTCGTCGCCTCGCAGCGATGGTCACCGCGGCAGCATCGCGACTTTGAGGAGACGCTGGCCGGGCTCCGTGATGAGTTCAAACCACAGGGCCAGTTGGAAGAAAGCTGCGTTGCGACGATGGCGAAGTCCTATGTTCGGATGGCCGCGATGCTGCGCTACGAGAACCTCGCGGCACTCAAATATCATCAACAGCGCGACCGCGAGATGGATGAGCGCATCGCGGTCGCGAATCCGATCCACGCGGCGCGACTGCGGGCCGAGCGCGAGCGATTGCGGCGCTCCGGGTTGTGGCGGCCGACCATCCCGGGCCCCCGCGAGGCGGGAGCGATTCTCCGGTATTCGGGCTGCCTCGATAGAGCCATTCGGCGTGCCGCCTCCGACCTCGAAGGGCTGAAAAGTCAACGGATCGGCGGCTTTTCGTTGATATCGAAAACGCAAAAACAAACCCACTATTCAGCATCGCCCAGAAGTGCCGCTGAGACTCCCGAAGGGCCTCGAATCGTGCCTCCGTCGCGTCCAAAAGTGCAAAAACAAACCCACTTCGAGGCTTCGGCATCGATCCATGAAAATGCAAAAACAAACCCATTAAGTTCAATGTTTACCGGCAATCGTCATGAACGGAGACGTGCCAAAGCACTCGCGGCGCGACGCTGCTAAGCGGCAATAGAGAGGTCGGTTTGTCTGAACTCAACCGATGCCAATAGAATCGACCGGGGTCTCAACGTGGCAGGCGAAAAAGCGGTTCTCCTCATCTCGTGCCTCGATCAGCCGGGCATCATCGCGCGCGTCTCCAACCATCTGTTTCGCAATGGCTGCAACATCATCACCTCGGATCAGCACACCGATTTTGAGGACGGCCAATTCTTCTGGCGAATCTTTTTCGACAGTGCGTCGGTACCGATAGCGCAACTTCGCGGCGACCTCGCTACCTCGTTACCCGCGCTCCTTCCCGGCCTCCAACTCAACTGGCAACTCTATGATGCCGCCCGCCGCGATCGCCTGGTGCTGATGGTGTCGAAGCTGCCGCATTGCATGATGGATTTACTCAGCCGCCATCATGAGAGCGAGCTCGATGCGGAAATCGTTGGGGTGGTTTCGAATCATCGCGACCTCGAGCCGCTGGTGCAGCCGTTCAAGATCCCCTTCACGCTGATACCGATCACCAGGGACACCAAGGCCATGGCCGAGGCGCAACTGCTCGCGCATCTGAATGAAGTCCGCGCCGACACGGTGGTGCTCGCGCGATACATGCAGGTGCTATCCGGCGATTTCCTCGCCCACTGGGGCAGGCCGATCGTCAACATCCACCACAGCTTCCTGCCCGCCTTTGCCGGCGCGCGACCCTACAAACAGGCGCACGATCGAGGCGTCAAGTTAATCGGCGCCACCGCGCATTACATCACCGAGGAGCTCGATGCCGGCCCCATCATCGCGCAGGCAACCACGCCGGTCACGCATGGCGATACGGTCGCCGAGCTGGCGCGCATCGGCAAGGATGTCGAGGTAACCGTTCTCGCACAGGCGGTCCGTGCGCATCTGCAGAAGCGGGTGCTCGTCCACGGCAATCGCACCATCGTATTCCCCTAGGCGATTTCGACCGTGGTTTCGCGGGGCCAAAAAATGCGCTGCCGCCCGGGGAGTTCGAGCGGCAGCGCGGGGCAACAACAGGAGGAGGAAGTTCTTTACATCGCAGACGCGTTGGAGGCGTCGATCTTCAGATTGTTCTGCACGCTTTTGACGTGTTCGGTGTTGACCGCAATTTTCTCGGCTTCCTTCATCACCGACGCGTTGGGTACATCACCAGTCAAGCTGACGATGCCATCGTTGGTGTCGACGTGGATGGTGTAGCTCTTGGTGATCGGATCGGTGTCGAGCGCACCTTTGATCTTGGTGGTAATGGCGGTGTCTTTCACGTCAGTTTTCGCGCCGTGATACATCTCCTTCGCGCCGCCTTCCATGGAATTGTCCTGCGCATGGGCATAGATAGGCATCGCGAACGAGATGGCACCGAGCAGAGCGGCGGTTGCGAATAGTCGATTCGATTTCATGAGTGTAGGTTCTCCTTGTGGAAGTTCGGCGACCACTTGCCAAAGCAGCAAGCCGGATGCCGTTTGGGTATGCATGGGTAGACGAGAGGATGCAGCGATTAATTCAAATAGTCCGATCGGTCGGCGACGATATGGGGTAATCGTTCACGATGTCGGGCAATCAGCGATGCACGGCTCACCGGCCGCGGTGTCGCAAATCTGACTGGGAGAGAAGGGTTTTTAAACGCCGACGAAGAAATGCAATGAGCGATTCGCGAACGCGATAACCGGGGTCCAGTAAAGTCCCAGCGCGATCGTCGCGGTCGCCAACACTCCCATCAGGCCGTAGTTCCACGCCTCGATGCGGAAGGGAGGCTCCTCCCCGGTGGGCTGCTCGAGGAACATTTTTCGAATCGGCTTCAAATAGTAGAAAAGTGCTACCACCGAGTTCAGTACGCCGATCAGCGCGAGCACGTACATCTTGCGCTTTATCACTGCGGCGAAGAGATAGAACTTGCCGATAAAACCGATGGTTAGCGGAATGCCGGTCAACGAGAAAAGGAAGATTGTCAGCGCGAGGGCGGGCACGAGGCCGCCGCGCCATGCGAGGCCGCGATACGCTTCGACATCTTCACTGCCGGTTTCATTCGCGACGATCATGACGACCAGAAAAGCGCCCGCATCCATCAGGTAGTAGGCGACCAGGTAAAACAGCATCGCCTGGATGCCGTCGTTGGAGAGCACCACGAAGCCCATCAGCGCGTAGCCGGCCTGCGCAATACTCGAATACGCGAGTAGCCGCTTCATGTTGGTCTGCTGCAGCGCGGCGAGGTTGCCGAGCGACATCGTGATGATGCATACGACGAGCAGCAGTTGCGGCCAATCGACGCCGCTCAGCGCCTGCCAGTTGCCGGCCTCGGTCAGATGCGAAATCGCCGGGAAGAAGAAGCGCACCAGCAGCGCGAAGCCTGCGGCCTTGGAGCCGATCGCGAGAAAGGTCGTGATCGGAATCGGCGCGCCGGTGTAAACGTCAGGCGCCCACATATGGAACGGGACAGACGCTACCTTGTATCCCATCCCGGCGAGAATCAGCACCAGCGAGATGTAGACCGCGAGCGCGGGCGCATGACCGCTCGCGAACAGCGCCTTGTTGATCGCGACGAAGTCCATCGAGCCCGCGATGCCGAAGATCCAGCTCATCCCGTAGATCATCGTGCCCGAGGCGACCCCGCCGTAAATGAGGTACTTCAGCGCGGCTTCTTGCGAGCGGCGATTATGGCGGAGAAATCCCGTCAAAATGTAGGAGGTGAGGCTGACGAACTCGAGCGACAGATACGCCATCAGCAGGTTGCCGGATTCAGCCATGAGGAACATCGCAAAGGTGCTCGCGAGCAGGATCGCGTAATACTCACCCTGGTCGCAGCTTGCCGCTTCCTTGGAGCCAATCGACATCCACACCGCGATGACGGCCGCGAGCGCGATCAGCGCGCGGAAGAAAATCGCAAACGCATCGCTCACCAGCATCCGATGGAACATCCAGGCGCCCGAGGCAGCTTGCGTCGGTTCCATCGCCACCATCAGGAGCGAGCCCGCTGCAAGGATCAACGCGAGATAGCCGAGCACTCGCTTCTCGCTCATCACGAGGTCGAGGAGGATCAACGCCAGCACGCCGAACGCGAGCAGCAGCTCGGGCACGAAGAACGTCAGGCTGGCAAAATTCCCTAAATCCATCGGTTAGTGAACCAGCGCGACGGCGGCAGCCGCGGCGGCCGGAGTATTCAGCACCACCTGGTTCAGATGCACCAGCGAGGTGTTGAGCAGCGAGAGGATCGCCTGCGGATACCATCCCAGGATGATGACGATGACTCCAAGTGGCACCAGCATCCCGATCTCGCGGAAATCCATGTCGGAGAAGTCCTTGTACTTCTCATTCAGCGGGCCGAGGTAGATTCGCTGATAGGTCCACAGCAGGTAGCCCGCAGTGAGGATCGCGGTCGCGGCGCCGAAGACAGTCAGAATCGGATGCAGTTGCCATGCGCCGAGGAGCACCAGCACTTCCGAGATGAAAGCCGACAGGGCCGGCAGTCCGAGGCCGGCAAAAAACGCGAATGCGGTGAAGCCCGCGTACACCGGCATCTGCTGCGCGAGGCCGCCGAAGCCGTTGATCTCACGATGATGCGCGCGATCGTAAATCACGCCAACCAGGATGAAGAGCATCGCCGTGATGGTGCCATGATTGAACATTTGCAGCACCGCGCCGTTGATGCCGGCGGCGGTGAACGACGCCATCCCAAGCATCACGTAACCCATGTGGCTGACCGAGGAATATGCGATGAGCTTCTTGTAGTCCTTCTGCGCCATCGCGCACATCGCGCCATACACGATGTTCACCGTGCCGAGCACGCCGAGGAATAGCCACGCCATGTCATGACTAGCGGCGGGCAGGATCGAGAAGTTCACTCGCAGGATGCCATAGGTGCCCATCTTCAGCAGCACGCCCGCCAGGATGACGCTGATGGCGGTGGGCGCTTCGACGTGCGCGTCGGGCAACCAGGTGTGGAACGGGAACGCGGGAATCTTGATCGCGAATCCGATGAAGAGCGCGATCCACGCCCAGCGCTGGAAGCTCATCGTGTAGTTGCCGGCGTTGGCCGCCAGCACCGTCATGTCGAAGGTCGGCGTCGCGCCATAGTAATAGAGCCCCAACATCGCCAGCAGGATCAACACCGAGCCGAACAAGGTGTAGAGGAAGAACTTGATCGCGGCATACTCGCGCCGAGGGCCGCCCCAGATGCCGATCAGAAAATACATCGGCAGCAGCATCACTTCCCAGAAAATGTAGAACAGGAAAAAATCGAGCGACGCGAAGACACCCATCATGCCGGTATCGAGCAGGAGCAGCAGCGCGAAGTAGGCCTTCGGCGCCTTGTCGATCTTGAAGCTTGCAAACACCGAGATGAAGCAGATCAGCGCGGTCAGCAGCACCATCGAGATGCTGATGCCGTCGACACCGAGGAAGTAGCTGATGTTGTAATGCGGAATCCACGGATACTTCTCGGTGAACTGCATCGCCGTGGTGGTGGTATCGAAATTCTCGAATAGCCACCATGCGATGAGCAGTTGCGGAATGGTCGCCGCCACCGCGATCCACTTGAACATGCTCTTCATCGCGTCGGGCATGACGAGGATCAGCACCATCCCGGCAACCGGAATGAACGTGATCAATGTAAGCGCGTGATTCATTGGTTAGAGCTTTCCTCTCGCAGCGGCCGCCTACGCGCGGAAGATCGCGCGCACCAGCAGAATGACCATCACTCCAGCAAGAATTCCGTAGAGATATCCGTTAATCGAACCCGTTTGGAGGCGGCGCAAGCGGCCGCCGATCGCGAGCGTCTCATTCGACGCGAGGTTCACCAGCCCGTCGACGACGTAAGTATCGAAGAGCCCCGACAGCATCGAGAGCATCACCGCGATCGTTGCCGCGAGGTTCACCACCCCATCGATGATATGCAGATCGAACCATGCGAACGCGAAGCACAGCGCCAGGTACGGCTGAATCACCAGCGCATTGTAGATCTCGTCGATGTAGTACTTGTTGTAGACAAGGTCGTAGGCGACGCCGCCGAACCTGCTGCTGAAGCGCTCCGGATCGAGGCGATGCTGCCGGTACATCAGGTCCGCCGTGTACCATCCGACCACCACCATGATGAATGCGAGCACCGCGAATCCCGCCTCGATGCCGTGGTTGTGAATACCGGATTCCGTCACCGCGCGAGTGACTTCGGAGCTGAACACCGGATCGAGGAACGTCTCGAACGGCTTGAAGGTCGCGATGAACTCCGGAATCTTCGGCAGTCCGCCGAACACTGACAGCGCGCCAAGCACGACCAGCACGTATGCCATCGAGGGCGGCGACTCGTGCAGGTGATGTTCCTGCTCATGGGTGCCGCGGAACTCGCCAAAGAACGTCATGTAGACCTGGCGGAACATGTAGAACACCGTCAGTCCCGCCGCGACCCACAGCATGAACCACAGAATCGCATGGCCTTTCGCGAACGCCTGCCAGATGATCTCGTCCTTCGACATGAAACCGGCGAACGGCGGGATGCCCGCAATCGCAAACGTCGCGACCAGGAACGTCATGAACGTGATCGGCATCTTGTGCCGCAGCCCGCCCATCTTGCGCATGTCCTGCTCGCCGCCCATCGCGTGGATGACCGAGCCCGAGCCGAGGAAGAGGCAGGCTTTGAAAAACGCGTGCGTCATCAGATGGAAAACGCCCGCCGCATACGCGCCGACGCCGACCGCCGCGAACATGTAGCCGAGCTGGCTGACGGTCGAGTAGGCGAGAACTTTCTTGATGTCGTTTTGCGCCACGCCGATAGTCGCTGCGAACAGCGCGGTGCAGCATCCGATGGTGGCGACGAATTCCATCGTGCCGGGCGCCATCGAGAAGAGGAAGTTGAGGCGCGCGACCATGTAAACGCCCGCGGTGACCATCGTCGCCGCGTGGATTAGCGCGCTGACCGGAGTCGGACCCGCCATCGCATCCGGGAGCCATACGTAGAGCGGAATCTGCGCCGATTTGCCGGTCGCGCCGAGGAAGAAAAACAGCGTGACGAAGGTCGCGACCGACATTCCGAAATAGGCCATATGGCCTTCGAGCAGCGGCGCGTACTGCGCGATTTCGCGCGTCACCAGCGTCGGATGCCCGACCGAATCGAGGGCCCAGAACAAGGTGTAGAGCCCGATGACGAAGGCCCAGTCGCCGACGCGATTGACGATGAAGGCTTTGTTGCCGGCAGTGGTGTTGGGCAGGACCTTGTACCAGAAGCCGATCAGCGCGAAGGAGCACAGCCCCACGCCCTCCCATCCGACGAACATCAGCAACAGATTGTCGCCGAGGACCAGGATGAGCATCGCGAAGGTGAACAGGTTGAGCCATCCGAAGAAGCGCCAGTACGCCTCGTCGTCGTGCATGTAGCCGGTCGAATAAATGTGGATGAGGCCGCCGACGCCGGTGATGATCAGCACCATGATCATCGAGAGCGGGTCGAGCCACCACGCGATGTCGATGTTGATGCCGCCGACGCTGAACCACGGCCACATCCGATCGATCATGAAGCGGCTCAGGTGCGGCAGCGCGAGGATGCGCACGAAACCGATCACTGCGATGAGAAACGCGCCGATAACTACGCCGCATCCGACGAAACTGATCGCGCGCTTGCCGAGATTCTTCTGCATCCAATAGCCGAAGAAGAAATTGATCGCGGCGCCGATCGCGGGCAGCAGAATGATCCAGCGTATGAAGCTTACGGGTATCGGATGATCCATTTATCTAATTGGCAGACTCTAGCTCTTCGCCCCAGGGCGCAACCGCCTCACCACATCCTCGCAAACGATCGACCAGCGATCCGGCAGATATAATCAGAATTCGATTCATTCTTAAAGCGTGCGGTTTTCCTGGTAGGGGTCGTTCGCGAACGACAGGTTAAAATCCTAATCGCGCGAAGCGCATCCCAAAGCGTATCCAATGATTCGCGTCAGTCACCTGCGCCACGTTCCACTTTACAAAGGACCAAAGCCATCGAGGATTTTTAATACAAGAACGGACGCCGCCCCGCGCACCAATCGCTATCCGCTAAGCGTCTCCGTCGCGCTCACATCAATGGTTCTGAAATTCTGATAAATCGCCAGCACCACGGCCAAACCGATGACCGCCTCGGCCGCGGCGAGCATGATTACAAAAATCGCGAAAATCTGGCCGTCATAACGATGGCCGCCGTAGAACGAGAATGCGAGGTAATTGATGTTCGCGGAATTGAGGATCAACTCGACGCCCATCAGGATGCCGATCGCGTTGCGCCGCGTCAGCACGCAATACATCCCGAGCGAGAAAATGATCAGGCTCAGCGTCAGGAAGTGATATAGTGTAATGCCCCCGCCCATCGCGAAGCTCCCCTATTCCCGCGTCTCGTGGCGCGAGATAACGATCGCGCCGACCAGCGCCGCCAACAGCACCAACGAGGCCACCTCGAACGGCAACACATACTCGCCGAGGAACGCGTTTCCGATTGCGTAGGTGGTCGGCGTCGATGACATCGCCGCGGGCGCGGCCATCTGCCATGGCGTCCGGAAAACCGCGTACACCATCACGGCGCCGAGGATCACAACGGTCACCAGCGACGGAACGACTCCGACCTCGCGATTGGACACCGTCACATCGGCGATTCCCGAGGTCAGCATCACGGCGAAAATCGTCAGCACCAGGATGCCTCCGACATAGACCAGCAACTGCACCATCGCGACGAAATCCGCGGCGAGCAAAACATAGATGCCGACCACGCCCATGAACGCGCCCAACAGGGCGAAGGTCGAGTACACGATGTTGCGCGAGAACGCGACCATCATCGAGGAGCCGACCGTCAGCGCGGCGAGCAGATAAAAGACGACTTGCGCGACCATCTTAAGACTCGGTCGTCTCCTCGGACGCGGCCGCCTCAGCCGCCTTCGGGCCCGGCTTCGGCTCGCCGGAGACCTGGTACTCGGAAAGATAGTTCAGCCCACGGAAAAGAATCGGCGCGATCTGCGGATTGGTCTCCGGACCCTTGCTCGGTTTGTACGCGAGCACTGGATCTTTCACGAAACGCCGAATCATACTTTCGGTAGAATAATCCGCGCCCTCGAATTCGGTCGTATGATGAATCGATCCGGTCGGGCACGGCTCACTGCACAGCCCGCAATACATGCACTTGATGATGTCGATGTCGAACTGCGACAGCGTCATCAGCTTGGTCTTGGGATCCTTCTCCGCGGTGATGACGATGCAATCGATCGGGCACGCGCGCTCGCACGCGAGGCATCCGGTGCAGATTTCGAGGTCCACCTCGAGGATGCCGCGATAACGGAACGGCAGGGTATCCTGCACCCGGGTCTCGGTGCGATCCGGGTACTGGACCGTGTACGGCTTGCGCATGAAATGCGAACCGGTGACCGCCATCCCCTCGAAGATCGAGAGGACCGCGTCCTTGATGTTCTGAAAATATTCTGAAGCCGCTCCCATAGCGCCTTTATATGGTCGGATTGAGATAAAGTTCCATTTTCGATTCGCGGAAATAGTAGATGACGCGGCGCACAAACAAAATCAGCCCGACCACGCCAAGCGCGAACAGAATGTACCCCGCGACCGGATTTCCATCGGGCCAAATCGCCACCCAGATCGCGGTGCCGATCATATCGACGAACGAAATCGGCACGAAGTACTTCCAGCAGAGCGACATCAGCTGATCGATGCGCACGCGCGGCAGCGTCGCGCGAATCCACATCGAGAAGAACACGATGAACAGCACCTTCGCATTGAAGGTGATCAGTTGCAGTACGTTCATGACGATGCGGTTCTCGCTGACATGCGGGAACTGCCATCCGCCGAGGAACAGCGTCGTGATCAGCGCACCGATCAGGAACAGATTCCCCCACTCCGCCATGAAGAAAAACAGGTAGCGCATCCCGCTGTACTCGGTCGCAAATCCAGCTACGAGCTCCGATTCGGCCTCCGGCAAATCGAACGGAGTACGGTTGCCTTCCGCGAGCGCCGAGATGAACAGGATATTTGCCGCGACGAAGCAGAACGGGTTGGAGAACATGAACCAGTGGTTCGGCGCCCAGCCCTGCGCCTTGATGATCCCCTGCATCGAGAGCGTGCCGGTGATCAGGATGACCGGGAAAATCGACAGCCCCGCGGGGATTTCATAGCTGACGATTTGCGCCGCCGAGCGGATTCCCCCGATGAGCGACCATTTGTCGTTCGAGGCCCATCCCGCCATCAGCACGCCGACCACGGTCAGCGCGGTAACCGAGGTGAAGTAGAGGATTCCTACGTTAAGGTCCGCGAGGATCAGGTCCTGCGAAAACGGCATCACCGCCCACGGCACGACGAACGCGAGCATCACCAGGTAGGGCGCCAGCTTGAACAGCGGCGCGTCGGCATCGGTGGGAATGATGTCTTCTTTGCAGCAATTCTTCACGCCATCGGCGAGCCATTGCACGAAGCCCTGCGGGCCGACGCGATTGGGACCGACGCGCGACTGGATACGCGCCCATACGCGGCGCTCCGCCCAGCTCACGATCCCGGCAAACGGAAACGCGACGCCGAGGAATACCACGGCGCTGAAAATGAAGATGAACAGGACGTATATCAAATCGACGGGAGCATTTTTCCCGAATGCGCCGGCGGCGATGATTCTGTCTACCAGTTGCTGCACTTCCGGAACCTAACCCCTAACCCCTTCCCCTACAGGGAAGGGGAACCGGACAAAAGAATTGCCTCTCGCCGCGACGGTCGCTCTTTTTCTGAACCCTTAGAAGGGAGAGGGTCGGCGCTACTGCGCCGGGGAGAGGTCTCCTCATCGATCGATCTCCGGGGCGATGACGTCGAGGCTCGCGATTATCGTTACCAGGTCCGCGATCATCAAGCCCCGGCTCATTTTCTGCACAATCCCCATCGCGGCGAACGACCCGGTGCGCACATGCACGCGCCATGGATATCCGGTGCCGTCGCTGACCGCGTACCAACCCATATCGCCGCGCGCGCTTTCCACCCGGATCTGGCACTCGCCCGCGGGCGGCTTGAAGTTACGCGGCACCTTCGCGAGCACGGGACCGGCGGGAATCTGCTTGAGGGCCTGGCGCAGGATCTTCACCGACTGCACCATCTCGTGGATACGCACCATGTAGCGATCCATCGAGTCGCCGAGCTTGCCCCACTGTCCGTTGCCGATAGGCACATCAAATTCGAAATCGGGATAAACCGAATAGGGAATGTCCTTGCGGATATCCCACTTGATGCCGCATGCGCGCAGATTCGGCCCCACCAGGTTGTAGTCGATCGCCTCCTCGGGCGTGATCACGCCGACATTCGCCAGCCGCTCAACATAAATTTTGTTGAACGAGATGAGCATGTCGTATTCGGCCAGAATCGGCTCGAGATGATCGAGGTACGCGAGCGCCTTCTCGCGCCATCCGGGCGGCAAATCGAAGGCCACACCGCCGATGCGCATGTAGTTGAAAGTAAGGCGCGCGCCGCACAGCTCCTCGATGAGATCATTGATCATCTCGCGCTCGCGCAGCGCATGAGTGAACGGTGTGATCGCGCCGATATCCATCGCCATGGTGCCGACCGAAAGCAGGTGCGACGCGAGGCGGTTGAACTCGGCGGCGATGACGCGGCAGTACTCGCCGCGCCTGGGCACTTCGATTTTGCCGAGCTTCTCGCACGCCATCCCCCAGCCCTGATTGGTGAACATCGCGCAGACGTAATCGACGCGATCGGTGTAGGGCATGAAGCCGTGATAGCCGACCTTCTCCGCGATTTTCTCGATCGAGCGATGGAGATAGCCGACGTCGGGAATCGCCTCGCGCATCACCTCGCCGTCGGCGCGCACGATGAAGCGCAGCACGCCGTGGGTCGACGGATGCTGCGGCCCCATGTTCAGGGTCATTTCTTCGGTGCGTAGCGTCGTCATCGTATGCCTATGGCTTCAACCGAATGATCGGACTTTCTCTAACGGTAGAAATCCCATGATATTCCTGCGGCTCGACAAAATCCTTACGCAGCGGATGACCGATCCAATCCTCCGGCATCAGCAGGCGGCGCAGGTCGCTATGGCCTTCGAAGTTGACGCCGAGGAGGTCATAGATCTCGCGCTCCATCCAGTTCGCCGACTTCCACACGGTCTCCAGCGTCGGAACACTCGGATTCTCGCGCGGCAGCTTCACCTTGATAACGATCTGATGGCGATGCTTGTACGAGAAGAGGTGATTGACGACCTCGATGCGATCCTTGTAATCCACGCCGCTCTGATTGCTCAGGCAATCGAATGCGGTGTCGGCGTCGCTCTTGAGATATTGGCAAACCTCGACCAACGCGGCGGGGGCCACTACCATCCAGGGGTCGGGTTGCTTCTCAACGATTTCGAGAATCTTATCGCCGAACTTTTCTTTGGCCCGGTTGTATATCGCCAGCGATTCCATCGATCAGGCTTGGAAGGTCGGAGTGGGCGAACTGCCGTTGCTCGGTCCTTTGCTCAGCCACCGTTCGGTCATGATCTTGTCCTGGAGCTTCAGCAGACCCTCGGTCAGCGCTTCGGGACGCGGAGGGCATCCGGGAACGTAAACATCGACGGGGAGAATCTTGTCGACGCCATCGCAAACCGAGTAGGCGAGCTGAAACAGGCCGCCGCAGCTCGCGCAGCTTCCCATCGCGATCGCGTACTTGGGGTCGGGCATCTGGTCGTAGAGCAGGCGCGTCCGAAGCGCCATCTTCAAGGTCAGCGTACCCGCGACGATCATCAAATCGGACTGACGCGCCGAGGCTCGTGGCGAGGCACCGAAGCGATCGATATCCGCGCGCGGCCCGCCGGTATGCATCAGCTCGATAGCGCAACAGGCGAGGCCGAACAGCATGTACCAGATGCTCGATTTGCGCATCCAGTTGATAATCTCGTCCGTCTTCGTCGTGATGACGTAGTCGGGGAGCGTGTTCAATAACGACATGGCTATCCTGAGTACCGGCTATTCCGGCACCTTCTTAATCCATTCGAGATCGTGCTTGACCCAGACGTAGATGAGACCGACAAACAATATTAGCAAAAAGATCAGGATCTCGCTGAGGGCATAGAGGCGATGGCCCTGCTTGACCCAATCGAGGAAGACCGCGGCGATGGGGTAGACGAAGGCAACCTCAACTTCAAAAACGACGAATATGAGAGCGATAACATAGAATCGCACATTGAAGTTGATCCAGGCCCGCCCGGTCGGAGGTTCACCACATTCATATGGTGTCAACTTACGCGCATACGGGTTGCTAGGCGCGAGTAATTTCTGCAGCCCGAACATCGCGCTGACAAACACGATCGCGATGATGGTGAGCGCGAGGGGTACGCCAAACTGAAAGTACATAAGTTTAGTTCTGAGTCCTCATGTCATGTAATGAGACGGGCTAAAACTGTCAATGCCCTCCGATTAGAAATTCAGCGCCCTCGCGTGGCGCAAGGGCTTATTTCTTAAGCAAATTATCCAGTTCCGAGGCCTCAATCCATGCGCCGTCGTTCTGTGGACACGCCAGTATGTGGACTATCCCGTGAGGCTTCTGGATCAGCGCCTTCCCGCACTTCGGACATTGCATCGCGGCGCCGCCGGCGGCCTTCTTCTCGCGGATTTTTTCAAGCAGCTCGGCGTCCTGCTGACGCGCCCATTGATCCTCGCGCGCCTTCTCGCTCTGGTGGATTTTCTCGCCGAAGCGATCTTTCTCGTCAGCCATGATTTCTTGCGCCCTCCGCGCCCTACTCCATATCCTTGATGAGTTTTCCGCTGCGCGCCTTCTCGACTGTCTCTTCGAACTTGCCGCCGAGGTCAACCCCCATCTGCTTCGCGCGCTTCTTCGCCCATAACCCGACATTGCGCGAGTCGCGATAGAAAGCCTCATCACGCGGCTTCGTGGTATCGAAATCCGCCAGCCGAGCGTCCTCGCTGACCGACATTGCGAACGACGACATCACGCGACGTGTGCGCGAGGATCCACAATGTGGGCATGCGGGCCGGGCTTCTTTCTCAGAACCCAGCACCACCTGCGAACTCATACGTCCGCAGCGGGCGCATTCGTACTCGAAAATGGGCATCTGATGAAAGAGTATATCCGACTGGGTAACGCTGCAAAGGCGTTAGAGGCGGCGATCCTTGAAAATGGGGTCCGTCAACGGACTACCGACGAAAAACAGCAGCGCAATTGCGCCGACCGCGAGCCCGCATCCGATCCACCATCCCGACATGTTGCGGATCCCGAGGATGAGCATCGCCAGCGCCCACAGCGGCATAACCATCGAGATCGCCAATCGCATCAGGATCGAAACCGCGCGCTCCGCGCGCTCTTGTGGATCGGCCATGCCGATTATTTACCCCGCAATGGGGGCCGTTTCAAACTATCGCTCTGTAGTTGATAGAGTGCTGGAGAACCCATCCGCCCGACGCGGTCCCATTGCTGAATGAGCTTGAGGCGATCATAAAGCGAAGCGTTCGGCCCGCGAAAATCGCTCCGATACGCGAACAAATATTCCGGCTGGTCGGGCCTTCGCAGCGGATGCGGCCCACCCATCAGCGGCGCCTCGCGCCCCAGGTAAAACGCCAACTCCTCATTTTCGTTGATGACGTATATGGGAGCATCCGGTGCGATTCGCGCGATGTCGGCCGCCGCGTATTTCAGCGTACGCTCCCGCGACATCTCCGGACGGATTGAGGCGGTGAACATCAGCACCCCCAACAGGCTCAAACAGCCCAGCCCGGCGGCGGTCTCCGCGGGATGTTTTCGCCGGATGCCGATCACATCCAGTATCGCGCATCCAATGACCGCAAGGCCCACCGCGACCACGGCCAGGCTCAGCGCGCCGATATAGTACTTGACCAGCAGGTCCGCTTGCCTGCGATCGATTGGATTGATCTCGTCAATCAACTTGATGTGTTGAACGTAAACCCACATCGATGCGGTCGCGACGCACAGGATCGCGATCGCGGTTACCGCAACCGCGCCGATATCCCGCAGCCGCTCGGTAACCTTCGCCTCTTTCAACGAGGTGAACAGCGCGGCGAATAAAATCGCGAGGCTGGGAATTCCCGGCAGCACGTAGTCATCGCGTTTGGCGCTCGCGACGCTGAAGAAAATCAACATCGCGAGCAGGAAGCTGAGCTGAAACATCAGCGGCTTGCGCGCCTCGAGTCGGAAATCGCCGCGAATCAAAGCCACGATCAACGCGGGCAGCAGAAAATTCAGCGGCGTCGTCCCGCCGATCATTTTTCCCGCGATGTAATAGATCGGCCGTGCCGCCTCACCGGTTCCGCCCGCCCCCTTCGGCAGAAAATGCCCCAAATTTTCCTGGAACATGATCTTCGCGAGTTCGCCGCCACTGCTGATAAACGCCGGCAGATACCATAGCAGCGCGATCGCACCTGCGATCGCGAGCACCATCCATGGCCACCCTTTTCGGAGCTCCGCGAAGATCGATCGCCGCGTCATCAGCAGATAAATCAACCCGCCGAACGCCGGCAGCACGATCGCAACTGGCCCCTTGGTCAGGATACCCAGTCCCAGAACGATACCTATCTCGATAGTCCTGCGGCGCGACGGTCCTTCCTCGAGCGTAGTGTAGATGAGGCACCACGCGGCGAACATGAATGCCACCAGCATCATGTCCTCCAGCGCCAGCGTCCCGCGTGAGGTGAACGCGTAGCTGCCCAGCAAAAACAGCAACGCGAGCCATCCGGTCGTGAGGTCGAGGAATTCGGTCGTCCATATCAGGGCTCCGACCGCAACCGCCGCACCCGCGAGCACCGACACGACGCGCGCGCGGACTTCGTTGACGTGGCCTCCGGTCGCCGCGCTGATCGCGCCGGCCGCCCAGTAGAAGAGCGGCGGCTTGCGCGCGAGCTCGCCGTAGTAATCGTGCGGAATCAGGATGTCCTCGCCCGCCGCGACGTCCTGAATCCAGCTTGCGGCTTGCGGTTCCGCATCTTTAACGAATGGCGCGCTGATTCCCTGCGCGAGGATCACCATCGCGATCGCGAACGCGACCAGCGCCGCGCGCGGCGAAATATGATTTGGCAAGTGTGACGGCACGATCGAAGGACATTGTGGCGAATCAAACGCCACCTCCAGCCATGCCCTTCTATGGAATCATCAACGCGGAGTAAATGGTGATCGCTTCGGGGTTCGTGATTTTCGTGGAGGATAATCGCTCAATACGGCAACCAAATCGCTAGAACAGCGGCCGCGCCGAACAGTGCGAGGGTCACCTGATATCCATAGAGGTGCGTCGTCGAAGATTTGAGCGTTGGAAGCCCTAGTTCGGCGTCGGCACTTCGAAGACGATCGCGCCGCTCGTACAGCGCGGTCGTCTCCTGGTAAGTCCAAACTATAGATATGACGCATAGGAAGCCCATCGCCATACTAAGTAAGATTCGCAGAGGCTTCCCGAACGGATTATCGCCGCGCTGTATCGCGACCGTGCCGCCTATTGCGGCAACAAATAGGCTGCTAGCCCACGAGAGGATCTGCCATCGCCTCTCTCGCCGATAGGTTATCTCCTTGTAGATCGCTTCGCGCCGGAATTTGAGCAAATCCAGATTTTCAGGGACTTCCATTTTTCTGACCTGACCCGTTGGAGCAAAGGCAACTATGATTGTTCACTTGCGAGGCCTTGGCGCGATCGGTATCGGTGCGGCCCATTCGTGGCGCAGCCTGCCGGTCGAATCGAAGATGGCGACCTCCATCGTGTCCGCGTTGTGCGCGTGGCCGATACGTCCCCGGCGATCGACAATGATGATCCCCGCTTCGGTTTTATGAGGGGCGATCAACTCGGCGATCTTGCGCCGCGCGATGAGCGTAGGATCCGATTTCCCCAATGCCTCGATTGTCTCGCGGCAGAGCGACGCCATCATGATTGTCTCGCCGTGACCGGTCGCCGAGGCCGCGGCGGTCCGATTCGCGAAGGTGCCCGCGCCGATGATCGCACTGTCGCCGATGCGCCCCACCATCTTGCCCGGCACGCCGCCGGTCGAAGTCGCCGCGGCGAGCTGTCCATGACTATCGAGCGCGGCTGCTCCGACGGTGCCATGCTTCTGGCGCGGGAACCCGATCTCGTTTTGATGCTGGATGCGCGCGAGAAATCGCTCGCGAGCGCGCGGCGCGATCAGATCGTCGGGTGCGCAAAGCTCGAAGCCATGGTCACGCGCGAAACGTTCGGCTCCGTTGCCCGCCAGCATCACGTGTGGCGTATGCTCCATCACCGCGCGCGCCAACCGCACCGGATTCTTGATGCGACTGATGGTGGCGACCGCGCCTGCCATTGGCGCCCGACGGCGTCGTCACCATCACCGAGGCGTCCATCTCGACGCCGCCATCGACGTTAAGGGTCGAACCAAAGCCAGCGTTGAAGAGCGGATTGTCTTCGAGAATCACCACGCTTGCGATAACGGCGTCGAGCGCGCTCCCACCGCCACGTAAAACCGCCGCGCCGGCCTTGACCGCATCCATCATGGCGCGCTTGCGGGGTGCGCGCTCCTCGGTGGGACCATGCGACCCGGCACCGCCATGAACGATGAGCGCAATCGGCGCGGATTTCACCATTCTATTTCGAGGGGCGCGTGCCCCAGATGAACAATCGGCGGAACGGAAAGATCAGCGGACCCTCGGTGCCGTACCCGCGCGCAAGCCGCCGCTCGACCGCGCTGATGAAGGCATCGTGTTGGTTCGCCGGAAGCGCATTCAGAAACGGCCGCAGTGTGGTTGCGCGTGACCAATCGACCACGTCGCGTGGCGATTCCATCGGATGCTGGAAAACATGCTCGTAGCAATCGACCTCGGTAAATCCGAGTTCCGGCAGCAGCTTGTTGTAGCGCTCGGGACCCGGCACCGCGCGCGAGGGCACCGTGACTTTCGCCAGCAGATCACTCCAGGGCGCTTCGCTAGCGAGCGTGAGAATCGTCAACTGCGCGGTCTCCTGATCGTTCTTCGGCATCTGCACCACCACGCGGCCACCGGGAGTCAGCGCGTCATAAATATGCTGGAAGATTTCGCGATGACCGGGGACCCATTGCAGCGCGGCATTCGAGAACACCACCGAATATTCTTTCGAATGTTCCCTCGCCGCATTGAAGGTGGCGATATCGCCAAGTTCGAAACTCAGGCGCGCCCGAACTTCCGGCTCGACCGCATCGAGGACCTTGTTCGCCGCCTCGATCATCGCCGTCGACGAATCGATGCCGACCGCGCGCCCACGGTGCGCGCGACGCGCCAGCTCGACGGTGTTCTCGCCGCTGCCGCATCCGAGATCGATGATCGATTCCTCGCCGCGCAATTTGAGCCGTTCCAGGATCGCGAGAAACGGCTCCTCGCGATAGCGGCGAAAGCGATTGTAAAGTTCGGGATTCCAATCGGCCATGCGGACAGGTTAGATAGACGCCCGAACCGGAACAAGCAGTGACGACAACATGATCACGCTCGAAGCGATGCGCCGCTTTGCCGTGGCTCGCAGCCTCTTTGAACCCCTCAGCCTGAAACGCGCGCTGCACAAGATGGGTTTCGTGCAGGCCGATCCGATTCGCGCGCCCGCGCGGGCGCAGGACCTCACGCTGCGCCATCGGGTCAAGGACTACCGCGCGGGCGACCTCGAACGGCACTATGCGAAGCTCGGTGTCGCGGAGGATTTCTTCATCAACTACGGATTCGTGACCCACCAGATCCAGGCGCTGATGCATCCGCGCCGTCGCGCCCTCGCCAGACGCAATGGGCAGATCACCAATCCATGGCGAGGCGCGCGATGGCCCGCAAAACGAAAGAAGCTCGCACAGCTCCTGCTGGAGTTCGTCCGCGAACGCGGCGCGGTGCATCCGCGCGAGGTCGACGAGCATTTCGCGCACGGCAGCGTGACGAACTACTGGGGCGGTTCATCTAATGCTACGACACGCCTGCTCGATGAAATGCACTACGGCGGCATGCTGCGGGTGACCCGACGCGCCGGCGGCATCCGCATTTACACGGCGCATCAGCATGGACCTGGTCCTCTCGATCCGAGCGAGCGCCGCGCGCGCATCGACGCGCTGGTGGATGTCGCGGTCAACCTCTATGCACCGCTGCCCGCCTCGAGCCTGTCGATAGTTGTGCGCCGGCTGCGTTATGCAGTCCCGCAGTGGCGCGAAGAGATTGACCGGGGCATTGCAGCGCGCGAAACAACGGATGGCGCATAGTCACGTCGATGGCGTCGAGTGGTATTGGCCCTCCAATGATGAGGTAACGGCTCACGCACCGAATGAGACGGTGCGCCTGCTGACGCCGTTCGATCCGATCGTGTGGGATCGCCGGCGTTTCGAGCTGCTGTGGGAATGGACCTATCGTCTGGAAGCCTACACGCCGGTAGCCAAACGCATCCGCGGCTACTACGCGCTGCCGCTGCTGTGGCGCGATCGCGTGATTGGGTGGGGCAACCTATCGATACGCAATGGCGAGTTGGCAACCGAGTTCGGCTACATAGAATCGCCGCCGCGCGATCGGAAGTTTCGAGTTGAGCTTGCGGCGGAGCTTGAGCGCATGCGAGCCTTCCTTCGCCTTTAAGATGTCGGCACCGAAAGAAGCCTTGAAAAAACTCCTCAGACCCGCCGCGATCATTCCACTCCTGCTGTTCGGAATCAGCGTCGTGCTATGGCTCGGCGCGGCTTCGTTCGTAACGCATCGCATCCTGCATCCGCCCTTTCTCGATGGCGGCTATGGCGACGTGATCATCGCGGTCGAAAAGCCACCACTCGGCATCGATCCCAAATCCTGCTGCGATGCTGCATTCGAGGATCTCCGCATCAGCGATGGCGCGGGCGGTTCAGTCGATGCGTGGTTTGTCCCGGGCAGCATTGCTTCGGCGGTTTTGCTGATACCGCCATCGGGAGCCTCGAAGCGCGCGATGCTGCCCTATCTGAAATTCCTACATGCAGTAGGCCTGCCGGTTTTGATGATCGATAGCCCCGATTTTGCGCGCGGGCGCGCCGGATGGGGCTGGACGGAGCGCGGCATCGTCCGCAGCGCCGCGGAGATCCTCCGCCAGAAGGGCTACCGGAACATCGCCGCGCTGGGAGTGTCGGAGGGAGCGGCGACCGCGCTGATGGTGCAGGCGGAAAATCCCGCCCTCTTCAAAACGATCATCGCCGACGGCTCCTTCGCGACGCTCGGCGCGATGCTGCGGCGCAATCCATCGCTCGCGGGACTCAATCCTGCATTCCTGCAAACCGTGATGTGGGAGCTTGGGCGCGCGCTGGGTCAATCAGTCGATCAAATCTCGCCGGCCGCGGCAGCCTCGAAGCTCGGAGACTGCGCGTTACTGGTCATTCAGAATGCGAAGGATCCGCTCACGCCGGAAGCGGACGGCGGAAAAATCCTCGCGCTGCGCGCCAATCCGTCGAGCACCATCTATCTCTCAACCTCGGAGGGTCACGGCGACGCGATTTACGTTGATCCGCAAGGTTACCAAAAGGCGGTGCTGGATTTCCTCGCGCACAATCTTCCCGGTGCGGAAGCGATCGTCCCTCACTGACGACGCTACTTAGACTCCAGGTCGGCCTTGCCGCTTGCCATATCCACCGGCAGTGAAATGTGCGAGTGAATGATCTTCCAGCCGTCTTTCTCTTTGCGCCACACGTCGGTCACCCGAAAAATCATGTCGATGGGCTTGCCGCTGTTGTCGGTGGCGGTCATATGCTGCACGCTCTCGGCCACTCCCAGCTTCCCATCGCTGACCACATGAAGGTTGACGAACTCGACCTTGGCATTCTTGAAGGCGCTGAAGCCGTTCTGGAAGTCGGCGCGCACCGCGTCGCGTCCATCGAATTCGCGGGGCGTCATCAAATCGTAGACCACCAGGTCGTTGGTCTTGTCGTAACATTTCATGAGCTCATCGGCCGAGGTCGCGGCCGCGCACTTATGTTCGAGATCGGTGATTTCGGTCTGTGAATCGGCAGACGCCTGCGCGCCGAAACCCGACGCCAGCAAAACCGCCCCTACCAGGATTCCGACCAATGATCGCGATTTAAGCATTCCCCATCCCTCCCGTTCAGATTGCGACTGACAGTCGTGCAAATGATCACGCGTTCGCCGCCCGTATGACAGCGAACGCGTTTCGAGCCTCCGCTACATGCGCGGCGGGATCAAATCGGTGCCGAGGCTGCGCTTGAACTCCTCGGCCAGCCTCTCCACCGTCCAGGGTCCATCCTTCGCGACGAGGCGGTCGGGCACGATGTGCGTGTAGCGCGTGATGCGATAGCCCGAGGCGCCGAAACATTGCCCGCTCACCTTGGCCGCCTCATCGCTGGCGAGGTAGACCACCAGTGGCGCGACATTGGCGGGATCGCGCGGCGTGCCTTCCGCGGTTTCACTCTGGGGAATGCCGGTCGCGCCGGGCATCCTGCCGGCCGGAATGGTATCGGTCATGCGGGTCGAGGCGCCGGGCATGATCGCATTCACGGTAATGTTGTACTTGGCCAGCGAATTCGCCGCGCTGTAGGTGAGCCCGAGGATGCCGGCCTTCGCCGCGGCATAGTTGGGCTGACCCGGACTGCCGAGCGCGGAGTTGGAGGAAAAATTGATGATGCGGCCGTACTTGCGCTCGCGCATGTGCGCCGAGCCGGGGCGCATCGTGCAGTAGTGCCCCTTCAGATGCACCCGGATGACATCGTCCCACTCCTGCTCCGACATGTTGAAAATCATGCGGTCGCGCAGAATCCCGGCGACATTGACCAGAATATCGAGCTGGCCGAATTCCTTGATGGCCTGATTGATGAGGCCCTCGCCGCCATCCACGGTCGAAATGTCCATGTGGTTGGAGGACGCTTTCCCGCCCGCGGCCTTGATCTCCTTGACCACCTCGTCGGCAGGCGATTGGGTTTCCTTCTGACCCGCGACGGTAACACCGAGATCATTGACGACCACGGCCGCGCCGTGCGCCGCCAGCAGTTTGGATACTCCGCGACCGATACCGCGTCCACCGCCGGTGACTGCGGCGACCTTTCCATCGAGCATGCCCATGGCTGAAGTTCTCCCTTGCCTAGTAGTAAGCTTGCAGATGCGGCCCGCTTAAGCGGCGCCCCTCTGATCCGCGCAAGCTTCTGAATCCCTGCTATAGCGCAAAATTTGTGCGGTCGAACAGCGCTCCGACTGATGGCCTATTTGGCCACGTCAAACTCCACGATGTCGCCATTGATATCGATGCGACCGATTTTTCCATTCGGTTCGCTGAAGTAGAGATAGTCGGCGGGCGCCGCGGCGATGAACGCCGGCACCGTCTGCGCGGTCCCGTGATACGCGATGAAGTCGCCGGCGGAGGTCATTCGATAGATGAGGTGCTCCTTGGGGATGGTCGCCCATAGATTGCCGTCAGCGCCCGCGGCAAGGCCGAGCGGCTTGCCGTTCGGAATCACATACTCCTCGAAACTCCCGTCGAGCTTCATTTTACCGATTTTCCCTACCCCCAGCTCAGCGAAGTACATGCTGGCATCGGGACCGCTGGTGATTGCGGACGGAATGCTCTGTTCGCTCGGAATCGGAAACTCGCGAATCTTGCCGTCCTGGTTAATTCTGCCGATGCGGCCCGCTTCATCCTCAAGGAAGTAAACCGCGCCGTCGTGCCCGGTTACGATTTCCGCGGGTCCCGACTTCGGGCGCAAGGTGAACTCGGCGAGCGATCCTTCGGTCGTCATCCTGCCAATGCGGCTGGCGGCGTGCTCGGTGAAATAAATCAGCCCATCGGCGCCGATGGTGATTCCAGTCGGACCGCATTCGGGGGTGGGCAGCTCCACGTATTTGATTTTGCCGTCCGCGGCGATGCGCCCGATCCGGTTGCCTTTCGGATCGGTGAACCACACCGCGCCATCCGGCCCGCCGGTGAGACGCTCGGCGATGCCGTCGGACGCGATCGGAAAGCGCATCACCTCGCCCGCCGGGGTCATCATGCCGATGCTGTCGCCCTGATACTCGGTGAACCAGACATTGTGGTCGGGACCTATCGCGATCGCATAGGGCGAATGGGGGTTGACGATCAGCGGACCGGCCCCAGGCTGAGGCGCACTCGGCACGGGCGCGTTCGTTCTTGCCGCGCATCCGGCGATCGAAATCGCGAGCACCAAGCAGAGGGCATTGCGGGCCTCAGGACTCATCGATCGATTGCGCGCCCGGCAGTCACGCCGCCACAGACGCGGTATCAGCGCACGACCTGCGCGGCTCTCAGCTCGGAAATTTCTCTCCTCGAAAAGCCAAAATCCGCGAGGATCGCATCGGTATGCTCACCGAGTTCCGGCGCATGCCGCCACAGTTCCGGCTTGGTCCGTGAAAACTTTGCCGGCGAGCGCACCCCGCGAATCTTCCCGGCCTTCGGATGCTCATATTCATGGAAGGTTTCATTCGCAACGAATTGCGGGTCGTTCCAGATGGTGTCGTAGTCGTTGACCACGCCGCATGGCACGTCGGCCTTTTCGATGATCGCCAGCCAATGCGCCGATGGCTTGGTCGGAAACAGATCGATGATCTTCCACATCGCCTTGCGCACTTTCTCGGCACGTGAATCCTCACCTTCGAACCATTCCGGATGGCCGATGCCCTCGAGCAGCGCCGTCCAATGCTTGTCCGTAAGCGGCGCGATCACGATGTAGCCGTCCGCAGTCTTCAGCGGATCGGGACTGCCTTTGATTGGGCGCACGCCGGCTTTGTGCGGCAGATACGTGTTGTTCCCGAGCGTGTCGCCCATGAGGTAGTAAGCAACCGCATCGATCATCGCGATCTCGATGTGCTGGCCGCGGCCTTCCTCGCGCGCCGCGTGCAATGCCGCGAGGATCGAAATGACCCCCGTCATCGCGGTGACCTTATCGGCGAGAATATTTTTCACCACGCGCGGCTGGCCACCAGTGCGCTGCGTCTCCATCACGCCCGCGAGTCCCTGGATGATCGGATCGTAAGCCGGCTTATGCTTGTAGGGACCGCTGAAGCCGTATCCAGCCATCGAGCAATAGACGATTTTGGGATTGCGCGCCGAAGTCGCCGCATAACCGACGCCGAGCCGATCGACAACACCGGGGCGAACGTTTTGCACCACGATGTCGGCCTTTTCCGCCATGCGCAAAAACACTTCGCTCGCGCCGGGCTGCTTGAGGTCGAGCACCATGTCGCGCTTGCTGCGATTCCAGTTCAGCACGCCAACCGTAACGCCGCGCGGCGCCTGTTCCGAACCCATCCTCACGATGTCGCCCTCGGGTGGCTCAATCTTGATGACGTCGGCCCCGAGGTCGCCGAGCATCATGGTGCAGAACGGGCCGGCGACAACCATGCTCAAATCGAGAACGCGTACTCCACGTAATGGTCCCATAGGCAATTCTTATAGTTCATGCGCCACCGGGCCGACAACGCCGAAGGATTAGTGCAGGCCCTGCCATTTGCGCACTGGGACATATATAAGGGCGAGGACTTGCGATGCGGATTTACGCGGCCACCATTTTCCTCAGCGCCTTTCTGTTGTTCCAGGTCGAGCCGATGCTCGCGAAGTACATCCTGCCGTGGTTCGGCGGCGCCGCATCGGTATGGAATACCTGCCTGCTGTTTTTCCAGCTGCTGCTGGTAGTTGGATACCTCTATGCGCACCTGATCGGTACGCGACTGACCGCGTGCACCCAGGTGATCGTTCATTTGGCGCTGGTAATTGGATGCGTCGCATTGATGGGCGCGCTCGCGACGATTTGGAAATCGCCCATCATGCCTGGCCCTAGCTGGAGGCCGAGCGCGCCGGATTTTCCGATCCTCCGAATCCTCGTGCTGCTCACTGTCAGTGTCGGGCTCCCCTACTTGGTCCTTTCGAGTACCGGACCGCTGCTGCAAGCCTGGTTCGCGCGTACGCACCAGGCCTCGCCATATCGCCTCTACTCGCTATCGAATGTAGGTTCGCTGCTCGCGCTGATCACTTACCCATTCGTGGTGGAACCGGCGCTGCATCTCGGGACCCAGGGCCTCGTGTGGGCGGCAATCTATCTGCTCTTCGCGGTCGGAATCGCATTATGTGCGTTGATTTTGTGGAAATCGCCGAACGACATCGAACCTCGGGCGGAAAGCGTCAGCGAGATCGAGAAGCCCTCCGCGACCACCTTCACAATGTGGATCCTGCTCGCCGCTTCCGCCTCGCTGATGCTCATCGCGTCGACCAACCAGATGACCCAGGACATCGCACCCATACCGTTTCTGTGGATTCTGCCGCTCGCGCTGTATCTGATTTCCTTCATCATTTGTTTCGACAACGAACGATGGTACCGGCGCCGCATCTTCCATCCCGCGCTGTTGATCACCATTTTCCTGAGCTTGATCCTGTTGGTGCAGAGCGACCAGGCGCTCCTCTATCTCAGCCACTTCGGGGTCGCACCAAATCGCGTCAATCTCGCCATTCAAATCAGCACCGCGGCCGCGCTGCTCTTCACCCTGTGCATGGTCTGTCACGGCGAGCTGGTGCGGATGCGGCCCCATGCGCGCGACCTCACGGGCTTCTATCTGATGGTCGCCCTCGGCGGCGCGCTCGGCGGTGTCGTCGGAGCGATCGTCGCGCCATTGCTGTTTCGTGGCTACTGGGAATCGCGGCTCGCAATTTCGATGGCAATGGTGCTGATGTTCGTGGTGCTGCTGCGCGATGAGAAATCGTGGATCCATCAACGCCGTCCCGCACTCGCGATCGCGTTGCTGGTCGGCGCGTTGGCACTTCCCCAAGCTGATCGGCATCGGCGCATTCGGCCTGCTCTACGATCTGCCGCAATTGATCGTTATCGGGGCCGGATTGCTGCTGCTCTTGTTCGGAAGGAAATCCCGACTGCGGACGCGTCCCGGATTGCTCGCCCAATTCGCGCTGCTGGCGGCGATCGTGATCGTGGCGGGTTTGTCGGTCACTTCGAGCATTGTGGGCTACCGAACTGCCGCGATGGTGACGCGGAACTTTTATGGGGTTTTTCGCGTGATGACTAATGCGCCGAAGGATCCAGACTACAAGGTCTACCAGCTTTGGAGCGGCCGTATAATGCATGGCGAGCAGTTCGCCGGGCAGCATGAACGTTACCAGCCGACTTCGTACTATGGACCCCAGAGCGGCATCGGACTGGTAATGGCGAATCATCCCAACCGCCTTTCGCCGAACCCCAAAGACTGGCCGCTGCGGGTAGGGGTATTGGGCCTCGGCACCGGCACGCTGGCGTCCTGGGGAGAACTCGGGGACTACTTTCGCTACTACGAGATCAATCCCGTGATCATCCGCATCGCGACCGACCCGGGAGGTTACTTCAGCTATATCCGCGATTCGAGCGCGAAGGTCGACATCATAACCGGTGACGCGCGACTTTCGATGGAGCGCGAATTGGCCGCCGGTCAGCCGCAGAACTTCGACGTGCTCGCGATCGATGCGTTCAGCGGAGACGCGGTCCCGGTGCATCTGCTGACCCGCGAGGCAATCGCGACCTACCTGCGCGAGCTCAAGCCCGACGGCGTCCTCGCGCTGCACATCTCGAATCGATTTCTAAATCTGGCCCCGCTCGCTCATCAACTGGCGCGCGCCTTCAATTTGCATGGCGGGATAGTGATCGATCGCCCCAAAGAGCCGATTTATGACGATAGCGATTGGGTCCTCCTCAGTCGCACCGACAAGGTGCTGAGTCAGCCGGAGATTGCGGCGCATTTGAAATCGCTCGACGATCAAAAAACGGTGCGGCTCTGGACCGACGACTACAGCAATCTTTTCCAACTGATCCGTTGATCCTCGTGGACTGGAGCGCGTCGAGCATCGCACAAATGAATCGCTTGTGGTCGAAAGAAACATGATGCTAAAATTGGCATCACTGAAGCCGTTGGAATGGGCTCCTGGTGCGCTGCGGGTTGTTCGCAGCTTTCCGAAGGCCGTGCGAATCGGAATCGGTCGCGCCCTTCAGTTTGCCCAGGCAGGCAGCAAGCATCCAGCCGCAAAGGCCATGAAGGGATTCTCCGGGGCAAGTGTCATTGAAATCATCGAAGACTACGATCGTGCCACATATCGGGCGGTCTACACGGTGCGTTTCGAAGACTGTGTCTATGTGTTGCATGCGTTTCAGAAAAAATCGAAGCGCGGCATCGCAACGCCGCAGACCGAAATAGACTTAATCAGAACGAGACTGAAATGGGCCGAACAATTACCGGCAAGCCGGAAAAATTCGTGAAAGGTAGCGGCAACGTCTTCGCAGACCTGCGGCTCCCAAACGCCGAGGAGCTCGCGGTCGAAACCGAGTTGCTTCGACGGATCGTGGATTGTCTTCGCGCACGCGGATTAAGCCAACGCCAGGCGGCCGGAATTCTCGGCATCGACCAACCCAAGGTTTCGGCACTCATGCGCGGCCGGGTTGAGGGCTTTTCCGTGGCCCGAATGTTTCGTTTGCTCAACGCACTCGACATGGATGTCGAAATTCGAGTGCGACCCAAGCCGCGGTCTCGCGCTCATGGTCGCTCCCGGGTGGCGGCATAGATCGTCGTCGATTTCGTGCGTTGACATTTTTTTTGATTGGACGATAGTCGGGGAAATTTCCCGATTAACGGAGGATCCTCCGATGCTGACCGACCGCGAAAAAACCGTCATCCGCGAATGGAACGAATTTGCCGCCAAGATGCCGCCCTCGCTGCATGAGATGCGCAAGGCGCTCGACGCTGAATCCGCCAAGATGAATGTCGACCCGCCCGCGGTGGGCGCGTTTCATCCCGGCCTCGAACTGCGTCCCGGACTGCGTGCCGATGTCATCGTTCCCAAGGGGGCAGGACCACATCCGGTGATGCTCTACATCCACGGCGGCGGATGGATCATGGGCAGCCCCAAAACCCATGATAAGCTGGCGAAGCAGTGCGCGGCGGAAGGCTATTTGACCATTAACCTCGACTATCGGCTCGCACCCGAAAACCCGTTTCCCGCGGGCCTCGACGATTGCGTCTTCGCCGCGAAATGGATCAGCTCCAACGCGAAGAAATGGAATGGCGACGCGAGCCGGCTCGCCATCGGAGGAGACTCCGCGGGCGGCAATCTCACCGCCGCGACGCTGGTCGCATTGTCATCGGATGCGAGCGCTCCCAAGGCCCGCGCCGGTGCGCTGATCTATGGCGTGTTCGATTTCCCGGCGCTGATCGAGCGCTCCAAAAACAATCCGATGCTCGATGGGATGGCGCGCGCATATCTCGGCAGCCAATATCCAGCCGCTCTGACCGATCCGCGCGTCAGTCCGATGCGAGGAGTGAAGGCGGGGGCGCTGCCGGCATGCTTCGTGATTTGCGGCACCGCGGACGAACTGCTTCCCGAGTCCAAGGCGATGGCGGAAGCGCTGCGCCGCGCCAACATCGAGAGCGAGCTGCATCTGATGGAAGAAATGCCGCATGCGTTCCTGCAGATGAACGAACTGACGGCGTGCCGCGACGGCCTCAAGTCGATGTTCGCGTTCCTGCGCCGCCACGTCTAGCAACCGGAGTGTGCGATTTTGAAACCCCTCCTTGCACACCGCGGGCGAGGGGTTTCCTCGCTCTTTTTTACTAGTCCGGCTAATTCGTGGTTTTGAGTTTCCAGGCGCAGCCGGTTTTCAGCGCGATTTCCCCTAAATCGTGAGCACCCGCATACCCTGGCGCCGGAAAGGTTATGCTACAACCCCTTTTTGACCGCCGACGCCGCGGGTTTTAACTGATGGACATGATCGTCGCGCAGATGAAGGCCTGGAACGTTTCTCTGGCTCTCGCTTTAGGCATGCTGGTGGCATGGAGGGTCGGAATTTGGATGGGTGAGCGGTTGCGTCGCAATGGCGGCGGAAGGCAACCATCGAAGTTCGACGACGCCAGCATGGCGCTGCTCGGTTTGTTGCTGGCGTTCACCTTTGGAGTGTCGATCAGCAAGCACGACCAGCGCCGATTGGCGGTGGTCGCCGACGGCAATGCGATCGGCGATTTTTATACCTGCGCCACGTTCCTCAGAGAGCCAACCCGAACGAAGCTGCAGGGCGTCATAAGGGAATACACCGAACTTCGACTCCAGTTGGCTCGCGAACAAGTCAGTGATTCCGAACTTGAAACGGCGTTGGTCCGGTTTCAGCAGATGCACGGTCAAATGACCGATTTGGTTGGCCAGGCGTTGAACGACGGCACGCCGATCGCAGTCTCGCTGACCAACGCCTTAAACGAAGTAACCAGCAACCACGCAGCGCGACTGGCCGCCATCCGCGATCGCCTTCCGACCAGCATCATCGTACTGCTGCTGGTCGCGTCGATCGTAACCACGCTTCTGATCGGTCGCGAGCAGGGATTCTTGCCATCAATTGAAGTCACCGGAACATTGTGTTTCATTTTGCTGGTGTGCTTGGCGATCTACGTCACACTTGACTTGAACCAGCCGGAGCGCGGCGTCGTCGTAGTCAGTCAGGAGCCCTTGGAAAAAGTCCTTTCGTCGATGCACAAGTGATCAGCCGATCAGCGCGATCCTCCAACGAAAACTCGTTAGTTAATATCCACCGAGGTCTGGATCGTTTCGAACGACTTGGAAAAATCCACCAGTTTTTTCCAGTCGTAGGCGATCAGGTTCGTATAGCGCCCTTAGCGCACCTCTGTTGTCTGGGAACCGTAGAAGCGGTGTGTCTCCGCGGCGATCTGCCGCAAATCCTTTGCGCGTGACTGCATCGCATGGCTGGTCGCGATCCGCTCCAACGGAATCGGCAAGCGATAGCTCCAGTTCGATTCGCTGATCGTGGCCGGCGTGTTGATGCGCGCCGACCATCCGAAGAGGTCCTGCATCGGCAGCACCGTGACAATGGAGGGTGCCGCGTACAGCACGCGCAGAATTTCATTGAGCACGGGCATTCCCAGTGGCGCGCGAACGTTCACCCGTCCATCGAGGTTGAACGCCTGCGCCAGCCGCGCCCGCTCCTCGATCGGCTGCTCACGCCACCATAACGTGAGCGCCTCGGTATCATGGGTGCCGGTCGTTGCCAGCGATAATTCAGGATAGTTCGCCGGATTGATGAACGGCTGCCCGGGCGCATCCCATTCGCGCTCCCACTGCATCACTTTGTAGCCGGGAATCCCTAGTTCAGTCAGCGACTTGCGCACCCACGGCGGCACCGTGCCGAGGTCCTCGGCGATGAGTTGCATGTCGCCGGCTTCCTCCTTAAGCGCGCGAATCACCGCCTCGCCCTGCGCATGCTGTTCCTGCTCGTCTTCGGGCGTGAACCTCCCCTTGTCTTGCGGGTCCGCGGGGCCAAACGAAAATGTTCGATAGAGCCCGACCACGTGATCGATTCGCACCATGTCATAGAGCGTGCGCGCATGCCTGGTTCGCGAGCGCCAGATTTGGAAGCCGTCGGCGCGCATCGTGGCCCAGTTCGGCATCGGCAAGCCCCAGCGCTGCCCGGTCTCGCTGAAAGCGTCGGGCGGCGTGCCGATGCTGCGCGTTAGATCGAAGCTCTCCTGATGCGCCCAGACTACATCGCTATCGCGTCCGGGCGAAAATGCGAGATCTCCTCCGATAAACACGCCGCGCTCCTTGGCATAGTCGCGTATCGATTTCCATTGCTGATGAGCGAGGAATTGGAAGTAAGAATGCTTATGGATGCTCTGCGCCAAATCATGCCGCGCCGCGGCCAGCGCATTCGGGTCCCGCTTCGCCAGTTCGGCGGGCCATTGTTCCCAGCTTCGGAAATCGAAGTGATCCTTGAGCGCTCGGAACAGCGCGTAATCATGAATCCAGTAGGAATTTTCCTGAACGAACTCGTCGAGCGCGCGCCGCTCGCGGGCCCGCGCCCGCGAAGCGAATGTTTCAAAACCGCGCTCCAGCAGCTCCTTTTTGAGGGCCACATATTTTTCGCGTGAGATTTTCCGCGCTGGATCGCCGGCACTCTTGCGCGCCCGCCGCATCGCCATCTTGCCGACGCCCACAACTTCGGTCGCCGAAATGTAGAGCGGATCGAGCCCGAACAGCGTCAGCGCGGAATAGGGGCTGGCTTCGCTGGGCGCGGTCTCATCGAGCGGCAGCAACTGGATCACGCGATGGCCGAGGCTGATCGCGAAATCGATCATCGGCTTCATCTGCATGATCTCGCCGCGCCCGAGATCGTCGGCGGTGCGCAGGGAGAACAGAGGGATCAGGATACCGGCAGATCGCTGCAACATGAGTACTCAACATTATCATCGAGCGAGGTCCTGGAGCGATTGACGCGGATTTTACACCTCCACCCGCGCATCAAGGCGCAGTACTCGTGCATCGTGGATGGTTTCGTTCTCGTCCTTGATGAGTTCGGCGCCGACCGGGGAGCGGTACGCATCTTTGAAGGCATCGTAGGAATCGAACGCCAGGATCGCGATTCGATACCGATCGGCGCCCGCGCCGATTTTTCCGATCATGTAATTGCGCAGTCCCGGCAGCCGTCGCGCGATGCTCGTGTGATGCTCGCGATAGCGCTTCTCCGCGGCCTCGAGGTTCGGCTTATCGAGGTTGAACTCCGCCGCCATCAGAAAGCATTTCTGGCCGGACTTGCGACCCTCGAATGGCACGATGATCTCGCCGTCGAACAGAAGATTGCGCAGGTCCTTCAGATGCGCCTGCGTGTCAGCAATCAACGCCAGACCCGCGGGATTCTGAAGTGCGCTGGCGGAGGCCTCGGCGCTCTCGAATGCGAGGAGCGCCTGGCGAAAATGCGACGGCTTCTCGCCGCGATGCTCCATCGTCTTGGCGGTGTAGTACTGGCGCAGGCCCGGCAGGCTCTTCGCGAGCCCGACGTGATGCCCCAGGTAGTTGCGCTCCTCGGCCTCGAGGTCGTCGCTCTGGTAGTTGAATGCCACGTAGGTGAAATTCATCGCGACCTCCAGTGCAGATCAGATTACGTATCCGCCGTTGGGGCTGACGATTTGCCCCACCATGAATGATCCATCATCCGAGGCGAGGAACAATGCGGCCGCGGCAATCTCGCGCGGTTCGCCGAAGCGCCCGATCGGCGTCATCGCGATGACCTGCTGCTTCAGCGGCGCCTCGATCGGCGCGGTCATCGGCGTCTCGATGAAGCCGGGCGCGATCGCATTGACCAGGATGCCGTGCCCTACCACCTCGCGCGCGACGGATTTGGTGAACGACGCGATGCCGCCCTTGGCCGCGCAGTAATGCGGCGCGAACGCGAGGCCGGTGGTCGCCGCGATCGACGCGAGGTTGATGATGCGCCCGCTCTTCTTGGGAATCATCGTCTTGAGCGCCTCACGCGTGCAGAAGAACGTCGAATCGAGGTGCGTCGAGAGCATCTTGTGCCAATCGTCATCGCTCAGATCCGGCGTGCCCGCCGCGACGTCGTCGTTCTCGCGAATCCTCCCGATGCCGGCATTGTTAATGAGGATGTCGATCGTGCCGTAGGCCGCGATGAAATCCGCGAACATCTTTTTCACTGCGGCGCTGTTCGAGACGTCGGCGACGAATGCCTTCGCGCCCTTGCCGCCAGCGCGCTCTATCTCGGTCACCACGTTGTGCGCCGACTCGGGTCGCACATCGTTGATTCCCACCTTGGCTCCCTCGCGCGCGAAAGTCAGTCCGGTCTCGCGCCCCAGTCCGGAGCCGCCGCCGGTGATCAGCACCACTTTGTCTTTTAGTTTCATCTTTAGATCTCCGTCGACTCCGCGACTCTTATATTTCGCTTCGACTCCGCTTACGCTCCGCCTCAGCGGCTTCGCGCCGCCTCGGGGCCGATGCGTGGCAGCTGCGCCCGCTTCGCGCCTCATTCAAAAACGTGCTCTCTTTCAATCTCCCTCGACTCTGCTGCGCTACGCCTCGGGGCCGCTGCGCGGCAGCTGCGCCCGCTTCGCGCCTCGTTCGTTAGCAATCATGATTTCGGTTTCGCTTCCTTGAGTTGCCGCTTCCAATCGAGTCTGCGCGCCTCCGCGCCCGCCGCTTCCGCTTCCTTTATCATGCCCTTCTGCTGATAGAACATGCTCAGGTTGGTGAACGCGAGGATGTCCTCGGGCTCATGCTTGACGTACTCGTTGGTGACCGCGATCGCGGTATCTAGATCGCCCTTGGCCTTGTAGCAGAGCGCCAGGCCCTGCGCGGCATCGCCAAACTTCGGGTCTACTTCGAGCGCCTGTTTGTAGAGTTCAATCGCTTCGTCAAATTTGTCGTCGGCGAAGAGATCGACCGCCTCATCGCACAAATCTTCTTTGTCGGGCATCGTTGCCTCCTCGTAAATCGATACGCAACGGGGTGCATCAAATCCCGCCGCCATCCTTATATAATACTCGACAACGGCGAATGCTCACCCAGCGAATGATTACTCAAGAAGACGTCTACGAAGTGCTGCGCGAATGCTACGATCCGGAGATCCCGGTCGACATCGTCGAGCTCGGCCTCGTTTATGGCGTCGAGGTCGACGGCAATTCGGTGAACGTCATCATGACGCTGACCGCGCCGGGATGTCAGATGGGCGGGATGATTCGCGAGAACATCGAGGACAAGCTGCTGGGCCTGCCCGATTGCGAGCACGCGAATGTCGAGATCGTGTGGGACCCGCCATGGACGCCGCACATGATGTCCGAGGCGGCGCGCAAAAAACTCGACCTCGATAAGTGACCTTCCCAACCCCTCGCCCGATGGGCGAGGGGTCTGAATCTCTGACGCACACCAGTCGCGCGCGCAGGCCGACCGCATCCTCGACTTCTAATTTTCACATCGATTTATCCACAGGCTTTGCCGCCGATTTGAGGTCGATGACGCTCGCGCGATCTACGAATCTTTGCAGGGCCGTTTCAAGAAGAGGCGCACTTTTGGTTGCAGTTCGCTTCATTGGAACTTAGGAACTTACTCAAGGCGACCTCATTTTAGCCAGCAATTACATCGCCCAAGCCGAATCCCTCGCACCAAATGATGACTTCATCAGAATGGCAAAGGCTCACCTTTTGCTTAAGAAGGCCGTGGTTGCTCCTTCACATCGAGAAACGCGCGATCTGTGGTCGGCTGGATGCGAATTGGTTCGAGATCGGATCGAAAAACGTGGCAAAACTGACCCATATCCCTACCACATCATGGGATCGCAAGCCTTGGAGTTTGCTAAGACGCTTGTCTATCGAGAGGAGCGCAAGTCAGTGATCGAGGAAGCATCCAAGATTTTCAGGAGCGGGTTTAAGAATCATCCACGAAATCCAGAGCTCCAAGATCTTGAGAGGGAGCTACGAAATATCTATTTGGGCTTTGCCCTGTCAGATTCCAATTAGTTTCTTCGGCTTTCAGTACTGGCGACGCTTTTCTTCGAGTTCGCTCGTTCAGCCTCCCTTCAACCTGCGCGCGTTGAACTCGGCATTTACCAACATGGGGAAACGCCCTTTCGCATTCACCTTCGCTTCGCCCAGAATGACAGCCTACGCGATGGCGGTGCGCTGGCGGAAGAATTCGATCACCCGCTCCTCGGCCAGCTTGGTCGGAGTGCCGGGACGATCCTGCAAGTTAATCGTCAGCACCGAATGAGGCGGCATCGGGCCGGGCTCCGCATCCTTGGGATCGAGCTCGATCGCCTCGAAGCGATTGCCGAAGGTCTGCTTGTAGGTGTCGAAACGCGCATCGGGCACGAAGCTGTCGCCGAAAAAGCGCAAACCGATCATCGAGAGGTCTTCTTTCTCGAAGCGATCCTTCGCGCATGAGACTTCTTCGGGCGATACGTTCATCCCGGCGGCGCGCGCCTTGGAGCCGAAGGTCAGCGGCAACGATGGCTGCGACAGCACCGGCGCGACTACCGAGGGCTCGGTCATCATCGCGAGCGCGAAGCCTCCGGTGAAGCACATCCCGACTGCGCCGACGCCGCGCCCGCCACATTCGGCGTGGACCCTTTTCGCCAGCGCGCGCAGCCAATCGATGATGGGGCTGGATTTGTCGGTCGCCCATACGTTGAACTCGCGCCGGATGCAGATGCCGGTAACCATTTCGCGCAGCCCATACCAGGTTGAAACGGGACGGCCGGGCTCGCCGAACAGGACCGGCATAAACACCGTCATGCCGGCGGCGGCGACCCGATCGGCGAAGCGGATCACCAGCGGATGCAGACCCGGCATCTCATGCATGATGATAACGGCGGGGCCAGTGCCGCGGCGATAGACCTTGCGGGTCCATCGGCCATCGTTGAAGTCGAAGGAGGTGTAGTCTGCGAGCGCGGCTTCGTAGGACATATCTTAGTCTCTTTGTTGGGTTTTCTCCGTGTTTGACCTAACCCCTAACCCCTTCCCCTGAAGTGGAAGGGGAACCGGAATGGAGAAGAGCTTCGGATCGGCATTCGTTTGCGACGCATTTCAATTCGGACTTTTCCCCTTCCACTTCAGGGGAAGGGGTTAGGTCTCTTAGGGATCAATCAAAACCCCCGGATTCAAAATGCCGTGGGGGTCGAGCGCCTTCTTCGCCGCGCGTAACGCATTCGCGAAGCCGTCGGGACGCTGGAGGTCATACCATGGGCGATGATCGCGCCCGACCGCATGATGATGGGTGATGGTGCCGCCCAGCTTCATTAAAAGATCCGAGGCGGCCTGCTTCACCTCGTCGCGCTGCTCGAGCTGCGAGTCCTTTTTACCGGGGCCGAGGAAGGTGTAGTACGGCGCGGGACCATCGGGATAAACATGGGTGAAACGGCAGGTCACGCTGCCCTTGCCGCAGATGCGGCGCATCGCATCGCGCGCGGTCTCCATAATCTGGTTGTGGAAATTCTCGAAACGGTCCCACGTGATCGAGGTCTCGAAGGTATCGCTCACCATCCCCATCGCGGCGACGGTGTCCATCAGGTAGGGCGCGTTGAGAAAGGCGTTGCGCCATGCGCCGGCCGCGCCCTCATGCGTCGCCTCCTGATCGGTGCGGGATTTGATGTCCTCCTTCGGGATGCGGCCGCCGTGATCGGCGCAGCATTCGAGCGCGCGCTTCATCCACGGCTCGAGAGGATGGTCGCCGGATTCGAACGCGAGCACCATCACCGCCTCGTCACCGTTGGCGGCGCCGGAGTTGAGCGCCTCGCCCTCATCGAGGACGCGGCAGTTGGCGGGGAAGAGGCCAGCCTGGCCGATTTGACGCACGGCGCGCGCGGCGGCGAAGAAACTCGGGAACGGGACCGACGCGCCGATGCGAAACTTGGGGCGATCCTGCAGGCGCATCCAGGCCGAGGTGATGATACCGAGGATGCCCTCGGAGCCGATGAACATGCGATCGGGGCTGGGACCGGCGCCGGAACCGGGAAGGCGTCGGGACTCGATGGTGCCGGTTGGAGTGATGACGCGCATCGACTCGACGAAGTCATCAATGTGCGTGTAGTTAGTCGCGTAGTGGCCGCCGGAACGGGTGGCGATCCATCCACCGAGAGTGGAGAACTCGAATGATTGGGGATAATGCCGGAGTGTGAGGCCATGAGGCTTCAGTTGCGCCTCGAGATCGGGGCCTAGCGCGCCACCCTGAATATTTGCGGCGCGCGACGATCTATCTACCTCGACGACTTTGTTCAGGTGCATCAGGTCAATAGACACTGCTCCCCGATAGTCACCATGACTCGGAGCTTCGACGCCGCCGACGACGCTGGAGCCTCCGCCGTATGGAGCCGCGGCGATCTTCGCGCTATCGCACCATTCGAGGATGCGGATGATGTCCTTCTCATCGCGCGGGAACGCAACGACATCGATGGGATTCGGATAATAGCGGCGAAACGCGCGGATGATATCGCGCGAGCCTTTGCCATAGCTGTGGCCGGCGCGATCGTGGATGCTCGTCGAGCAGATTTCCTTGAGCGCATCGGGCGGTTGCACACGCGACGCGCGCAAGTTCAGCTCGCTCTCTTTTGGCGGCGGCGTCAGGGTCAACTCCGGCAGGTCGAAGCGCTTCGCCATCCGCTCCGCCATATGCTTTTGCTGCTCGGGCGTGGGCCCCTGGTCCTCATAGCCCCATCCCCAGAATTTCCGTTTGCGCTCCGCCATCGTACGCACTCCTTATGATGATGCGCCTCGATTCTGCCCCGCGTCCGTGCAGGATTACAAATGCAGCTTGCGCCTGAGAGATACCCGCCGTATTTCTGATGGATTGAGGTTCCCGATGAACGAAGCAGCGATTTCACCGAAGGATCCGAATCCGCGCAAACGCGTCGGAGTGCTCGGCACCGAGATGGCCTACGTCGACGTCGGCGCGGGCGATCCGATCGTATTCCTGCACGGCAATCCGACGTCGTCATTCCTGTGGCGCAACGTCATTCCGCACCTGAGCGATCGCGCGCGATGCCTCGCACCCGATCTCATCGGCATGGGCGATTCGGGAAAATCCTCAACCGGCGAATATCGTTTCGTCGATCACGCAAAGCATCTCGATGCGTGGTTCGATGCGGTCGGCTTAAAGCAGAAGGTCACCCTGGTCGTTCACGATTGGGGATCGGCCTTGGGATTTCATTGGGCGCATCGGCATCACGATGCGATCAAGGGAATCGCTTATATGGAAGGAATCGTGAAGCCATTGAAGTTTGACGACTGGGCCGAGCAGACCGCCAAATTATTCAAGGCCATGCGCAGTCCCGCCGGCGACGAGATGATTTTGCAGAAAAATATTTTCGTCGAGCGCATTCTGCCCGGCAGCGTGCTGCGCAAGCTCACCGATGAGGAGATGGCGGTGTATCGCAAGCCCTACCTCGAGCCTGGCGAGTCGCGCCGTCCGACCCTGACGTGGCCGCGACAGATTCCCTTCGAAGGGGAGCCTGTGGATGTCACGAAGATTGTCGATGACTACTCGAAGTGGCTCGCGCAGAGCACGATTCCGAAACTTTTCATCAATGCCGACCCGGGCGCGATCCTGGTTGGTGGGCAGCGCGAGTTCTGCCGCAAGTGGCCCAACCAACGCGAGGTCACGGTGAAAGGCGTGCACTTCATCCAGGAAGACTCGCCGCATGAGATCGGAGCAGCGATCGCCGATTGGTATCGAGGACTATAAGGAGTCGCGATGTATTCGAACCTCATTCTGGAAGTTAAAAATGGCGTCGCGCATATAACGCTGAATCGGCCCGAGGCCGCCAACGGTATCAACAAGGAACTGGCGGAGGACCTCGATCAGGCGGCGCGCAAATGCGATGACGATGCCGAGGTGCGAGCGATTCTCATCACCGGCGCGGGGAAATTTTTCTGCGCCGGGGGCGACCTCAAAAGTTTCGCGGCCAAATCGGACACCGATCTGCCGCGTTACCTCGAAGAAGTGACCTCGCACCTGCATCGCGCGGTATCGCGATTCGCGCGGATGCGCGCGCCAGTAGTCGCCGCGGTTCATGGCAGCGCGGCCGGCGCCGGATTCAGCCTCGTCTGCGCGGTCGATTTCGTGATCGCGACCGAGTCAGCGAAGTTCACGATGGCCTACACCAAGGCGGGCCTCACGCCCGATGGTTCCTCAACGTTTTACCTTCCTCGCATTGTCGGGCCGCGCCGCGCGATGGAACTCGCGATTCTCAATCCGGTTCTTTCCGCGAAGCAGGCGCTCGATCTGGGAATCGTCACGCGCATGGTTCCCGATGCCGAGCTCCTCGCAACCGCGACTGCATTCGCCGAGGAACTCGCGACCGGACCGACGCTCGCCTATCGCGGGGTGAAGCGGCTACTGATCGATAGCGCGGTGGCCGGCCTCGAAGAACAGATGGGACGCGAAACCGAAACCATTTGCGCAACCGCATGGACCAAGGATGCGCGTGAAGGAATTGCCGCATTCGTGGAAAAGCGCCGCCCTAAATTTACCGGCGAATAAATCAGGAGCATCAATCATGGAATACACCAAGCTTGGAAAAACCGGCACGACCGTTTCGCGCATCTGCCTCGGATGCATGAGTTATGGCGACAAGAAGTGGCGCGACTGGGTGCTCACCTCCGATGAGGCGCGTCAGCACTTCCAGGTCTCGCTTGAGGCGGGGATCAATTTCTTCGATACCGCCGATGTCTATTCGCAAGGCGTCAGCGAAGAAGTGACCGGCCGATGGCTGGCCGAGATGGCTTCACGCGACGAGGTTGTAATCGCCACCAAAGTGCATGGACCGATGGGCTCGGGGCACAATCGCGCGGGGCTCTCGCGCAAGCACATCCTCGAAGCCTGTGACGCGTCACTGCGGCGGCTCAAAACCGATTTCATCGACCTCTACCAGATCCATCGTTTCGACTTCACCACGCCGATCGAGGAAACCCTCGACGCGCTCGATTCGCTGGTGCGCGCGGGTAAGGTCCGCTACCTCGGCGCGAGCAGCATGGCGGCGTGGCAGTTTCACAAGATGCTCAATGTCCAGCGCGCCAACGGATGGCATCGATTTTCCACCATGCAGAATCACTACAACCTGGTGTATCGCGAGGAAGAGCGCGAGATGAATCCGCTCTGCATCGACGAGGGGGTCGGCCTGATTCCATGGAGTCCGCTCGCGCGCGGTTTCCTCGCGGGCAATCGCACCAAAACCAGCACCGAGCCGACCACGCGCGCGAAGACCGATGACTTCGCGAAGAGCATGTATTTTCGCGACAACGACTTCGAGGTACTCGACGCGGTCGAAAAGGTTGCGAAGAATCGCGGCGTGACTCCCGTGCAGATCGCATGCGCGTGGATTCTCCAGGCACCCGGCGTCACCGCCCCGATCATCGGTGCGACTAAATTGAATCAGCTGACGGAACTGTACAAGGCGGTCGAGATCAAATTGACCGCCGAGGAGACCACAGCCCTCGAAAAGCCATATCGAGCGCATCCGATCCTCGGACACACGCAGCCCGACCCGCGGAGGATGACGGATTAGATCCATGCAGGGGGCGCTTCGCGAAGCGCCCCCTACACGGAAGACGGAACGATCAGCTGCCCTTCAACGTCGAGGCGAGGTTCTTCCCCTCACGACGGCGGAAGTTGACCGCGATCGCGAGGCGCTCCAGGTGCTGGTCGATGATCTTGCCGCCTAACCGCACGCGATGCTCCTGGAAGAACTTCTTCACCTCGTCCTCGCGGTCGAGCAGCGAGACCACACCCTCGCACATCCGCGGCAATGCGTTGTCGGGATACTTGCGGGTCATCTCATCCCAATGACTACGGATAAAATCCCACGCCTCGTAGCGACCGGAGGTGTTGAGCAGTAGCGAGTTCATCAGGTAGGGCGCGTTTTGCGTGCGCACCTCGCCGTCGAGCGACATCTCCATAGTTTTGCGAAGTAACGTTTTGTCGCGGAAGTTCGCGAGCGCGAAGAGATAGCGCTGCTCTTCCTGCGGTGTGCGCGCGGCCTTGAACTTCTTTTTGAATTCGTCGTAACGCGCTGCATCGCCCGAATACGCGAGAATCGAAACCAACGCCGGCGCGATATCGCGATCAGCCTTCGAGGGATCGTCTTCCCACAATGCATAAAGCTGTTGGGCCTTTGCTCGCACCACAGCATCCTCACCGAAGGTGCCGAGGGTGGCGGCCAGGACGCCGCGGAGCTGGCGCGTCAGCTCGTCCTCGCCGGGTTTTGGCTCCCATCCCAATCGCGCGAAGGCGGGCCCGACGATCCTACGAACCTCCGCTGCGAGCGCAGGCCGATCCGCGTCGTCCACGATCATATCGAGATAGTTGAACGCTCCGAGCAACGCGCGCCATGCGTTGAGGTCGGTTTCATTGGTGAACAGGCGCGCCATCTTGAGGAATTCGGAGAGCGGGGAAAGACCAGCGACCGTCGCCGCCCAGGTGTCGTTCACCAATCCGAAGCGTTCGATCGGTTGCAGCGCGGCGAGATTGTGGGTGATCGATTGCAGGAGCTCAGGGTTATAGTTGACCCGATAAAATCCGTGACCCCCTTCATTGAGCAGCGCCCATTCGCATTTGGCGTCCAGGGGAATGGTCGCCTCGCGTCCGGTCAGCACGATCTTTTTGTTAATGGTGCCGCGATCGGTCTTCGCGCGAATCATCAGAGGCACGTGCCATAGCTGATCGTTTTCGGTCCCGTCCGGGAGTAGGAAAAACCGCCGCTGGCTGACCTTGAGGCTTTTGCCGTCGGCGCCGACCTCGGCGCGGATGATCGGGAAGCCCGGCTGGAAGATCCACGAGTCCATCATCTTGCGGACTGGCTGTTTCGAGGTTTCCTCGAGCGCGTCCCACAGGTCGGTGGTCTCGGCGTTGGCGTACTCATGCTTTTTTAGATACGCGCCGATACCTTTGCGAAACTCCTCCTCGCCCATGTACTGCTCGAGCATCCGCAGCACCGACGCACCCTTCTCGTACGTGAGCACGTCGAACATTGCGCGCGCGTCTTCAGGACTGTTGACGGTAAACTCGATCGGGCGCGTGCTCTTGAGCCCATCGATTGCCATCGCGGCGGCGCGCGAGACCGAGAAGCTGTCCCAGCGCCGCCAATGCGGCTTCCACTTGTCGACCGCGAGCATCTCCATGAAGGTGGCGAAGGCCTCATTGAGCCAGATGCCGTTCCACCATTTCATCGTGACCAGATCGCCGAACCACATATGTGCATTCTCATGCGATACGACGTCGGCGACGCGCTCGAGTTCGGCGCGCGAGGCCGTTTTTTCGTCAACCAGCAGCGCAGTCTCGCGAAAGGTGATGGCGCCGAGGTTCTCCATCGCGCCCGAGGCGAAATCCGGAATCGCGATCAGATCAACCTTGTCGCCGGGATATGGCAGGCCGTAGTAGTTGGCGAAATATTTCAGCGAGAAAGCACCGATCTCTTTGGCGAAGTTGCTGAGGTTGCTCTTGCCGGGCACGTGAACGACTCGCAATGGCGTCCCAGCGTCGACGGGCGCGGTCGCATCAAATTCGCCCACGATGAACGCGACCAGATAGGTAGACATCACCATGGTTTCGGCAAAAACCACCTCCTTCTTGCCTTTGATGCTGCTGGGTTTCTCGCTCTCCGCACGCGCATTGGAAATCGCCGTGAGATCCTGATCGATGACCAGCGTCACCTTGTAGCTCGCCTTTAGTTCCGGCTCATCCCAGCATGGGAACGCGCGGCGCGCATCGGTCGATTCGAATTGCGTCGTCGCCGCGGTATGGGTCTTGCCTGAAGCGTCTTGATACTGGCTCCGATAGAATCCATGCAGCTTATCGTTAAGGATACCGCGAAAAGAGATGTGCAACGTCCATTCACCGGGTTCGAGTGTGCGATCGAAGCGCAGGATGGCGCGCTCCTTGTTCGGTTCAGGTTCGGCCTTGCCAGCCAGCGACGTTTTCCCGCGCTCGACGCTAACCCGATCGATGTCCAGTTCCAGCGCATTGAGGACAATCTCAGAGGTCGGCGAATTGACCACGATATCGACGGTCTCCTCGCCCGCGAAGGTGAATTGAACAAGGTCCGGGATGAGCCGGAGATCGTAGCGGCGAGGAGTTACGGTTTTCGGCAGCCGGAAATCACTTCCGGTTTCGGCGAGGGGCGCGCCTTCCTGATCAAACATGGAAACATCCTTTCTTGCGGCGTCGCTGCGACTGCCGACTGAGATTCCGATCGATAGGAGACAGAGTATTGCAAATATTTTCGAGGCGCGAGCGAACACGCGAATCCTCAGCGATTTGTGCAACTCGGAATTTTCAGCGGCCGCTCCAGTTGCGCGACATCCCAGAAGCGTCCGAACTTGCGCCCGACTTCGCTAAACGTTCCAACTGCCTCAAAGCCGAAGCGCCGATGCAATGCCATAGAGGCGGCATTCGGAAGCGTCACACCCGCGATGATACGATTGATGTCCTCGCCGCCGATCGCATCGAACAGGGCTCTATACAATTTTGAGCCGATGCCGCGGCCAGTCGCTTCGGGCGCGCAGTAGATACTCGAATCGACGGTGGTGTCATAGGCGCGTTTGGCGCGGAAGCGTCCGGTCGTCGCATAGCCGATCAGGTTATCCTCCTCGACCGCCACCAGCAGCCGATATCTTCCACGATCCGAATGCTCCTCGAACCATGGCGTGCGCTCCTCGACGGTTAAGGGTGTGAGATCGAAGGTGATTGGCGTGTTGATGACGTAGTGGTTGTAAATCTCGACCAGGCGCGGGAGATCGGCGCGAGCCGCTGGACGAATAATCGTTTCTGCCATCTCGTCACCCTCCTCTTTCCGATCGAGCTACCTCGCCGAATGTTGTGAGTTGGATCCCCTGCGAGGCGATCACATCACGCACATGCACGCTGGTAAGAACTTCAGTTTCCCGTTGCGATGACGGCGTGGGCGGCGTTCCTCCGATATCCAGTGCAGGATGAAAATAAATCTCCGTGAGGCCGTCGGGCAGACGCTCCATCACGCCAACCACATAGTCCTCGGTGATGTGGTGAGTCTGATAGAGCCCGAACAACCGATCCGTCGTCCTGAGGCCCCGCTCGGCAGCCATCCGGCGCGTCCGCCGCGAGAGCGTGCGAAAGATCATCGCTTCGATCAGCTTCCCGACCACGCGATCGCGCGAGATTGCCAGCGTCGTAAACACGGGCTCGGCGGGTAGCCGGATGCATGGAATCTTATATTCCTGCGCCAGCGCGACCACGATATCGGCGATTGCGGGATGCACATGAAAATTGAGATGGCCATCGATGTGGTCAAGGTATCCCATCAGCTTTAGATGCAGTTCGATCTGCGCGCGACATTCCGCGATCAGCTTGCTTCGAATGCCTGGAGTAAAAAAATATCGCAGGCCGCTCAGCACCGGCTGATTGCTGAAGCGTCCCAGCGCATCCACCACCGGCGCGATCTCCTCAGGCGGCAGCACGCTGCGCCCCATACACACCACCAGATGCAGACCGACATCGAGGGCGGGATTCTCTTTCGCAAGCGCCACCGCTTCGTCGCGCACCGCTTCCGCAACCATCAGGCTGGTGCTGGTGAGGATCCCCTCGCGATGCGCGCGGATGATTCCTGCGTTGACTTCGCGCGAGAATCCGAAGTCGTCGCCATTGACGATCAGCCGCTTCACTTCGCCACAAATTCCATTCTATCGCCCACCTGCTTGACCCCGCCTCATGTCCGCGCAATTTTGCTTGCAGCGCGCGTATCGCTCAAGCGCTTCTACCAATCTTGATTCTGATCTTTTATGCATTTTCGCGCGAAGTCGCGGCCCTGAAGCGCCGCCTGAACAATCCTGCCGCGCTGAGCCTCAAGGGCCTGACCGGTTTCCGTATGCGTACCACGCGCGGCGAGGTGGTTTTCGTCGCCACCGGAATCGGGATGAAGCGCGGCAAGGCGATCGCGCGCCAGGCGCTGGCCGCCCTGCCCGAAACTCGATTGGTGATCGGAACCGGCGTGGTTGGCGCGCTCTCGGGAGGCCTTCGGCCCGGCGATATCGTGATCGCCGACCGCACGATGCGCGCCCGCGCCGATAGTCCGCATCCCGAGCATGTTGTTGCGGTCGATGCGGTGACGCTCGAATATTGCGAGCGGACGCTGCATGCCGCCGGACTCGCCTCCTCCACGGGTGCGATTCTCAGCTCCCCGCGCGTCATTCCGAATCCGGCGGGCAAACGCGCCGCGAAACAGCTTAGCGGCGCGATTGCTGTCGATATGGAGAGCGCCGCGATCGCGGGCGAGGCGGCCGCGCGCGGCATTCCGTTTGCGATCGTGCGCACCGTGATCGATTCGCTCGAAGACGAAATCTTCGGCGCCGAGATGGCTGACGAAGAAGGCCGCGTGAAGCCGCTGGCGGCGGCAAACTACCTCGTACGCAATCCCGGCGCGGTTTTGAAGCTGCCGTGGATGATTCGCAACCTCGCGCTGGCGACGCGGGCGCTCGCCGATGCGATCGAGGCGCTCATCAAAGCCGGCCCGCCGTGATGCTGGACGGTTGCTGGATCGGCTAGTAAAGCTGGCACATTCGCAAAGCTCGGAGGACCTCAAAATGGCATCGTCATTAGCCACCACCACACGTCTTCAGGCCGGACCGCCGATGAGCGTCTCCGACATCTACGCGAACGCGCGCGCACTCGCCGGTTACCTGCGCGAAAAATCGGCCGAGATCGACGCGGCTCGACGGCTGCCGCCCGAGGTCGCCGCCCGACTGCGCGACGCCGGAATGTTCCGCTTGATGATGCCGATGGAATGGGGCGGGCCGGAAATGAGTCCTACGCAACAGGTCGAAGTGATCGAGGAACTCGCAAGAGCCAACGCCTCGGCCGCGTGGTGCGTAATGATCGGATGCGACTCCGGATTCTTCGCCGGGTACCTCGACGATGCGGTCGCGCGCGAAATCTATCCTCGTCTCGACATGGCTACTGCCGGGAGCATCCAACCGAACGGAAAAGCCGAACGAGTGGAGGGCGGATTCCGAGTCACCGGCCAGTGGTCATTCGGCTCCGGGGTCAGCCACGCGGACGTCGTGAGCCTCTGCTGCATGCTTTATGAGAAAGGCGAGCCGGCAACGAAGTCCAAAGGTACGCCGGTGATATGCGGGATGCTGACGCCGGGCTCGAATGTCGAGGTGATCGACAACTGGCATACCACCGGCATGCGCGGAACCGGCAGCTCGGATTATCGGGTGAAGGATCTGTTCGTACCCGAGCGGTTCCTCTTCAATCTGCGTCCGCCGGCGCGCCGTGACGGAATTCTATGGCGACGTTTTACCAACTTCCTGCCCAAGGTTTCCGGAGTGCCGCTCGGAACGGCTCGCGCCGCGATCGACCATGTCATCGAGCTGATGGAAAACAAGGTCGAGATGCCGTCCGGGCGCCCATATAAGAACCTCGCGCGCATCCAGACCGTAATTGCCGACGCCGAGATGACGCTGGGCGCGGCGCGCGCCTATGTCTTCTCCGCGATGGAGCGTGAATGGTCGCGTCTGGAGAAAAACGCGCAGCCGAATGTCCGCGAGCGCGCCGACGCCTGGCTCTCACGCGTGAATGCGGCGCAGGCCGCGCGCGACATCATCCGGATGCTCTACGACGCGGTTGGTTCGGCCGCGATCTATTCGGAACGAAGCCCGCTCGACCGGGCGCTGCGTGACGCGGAAACTTTCTGCCAGCATATCGTGTCGCAGCGCAAAACCCTGGAGATGATTGGTGCGATGCTACTCAACGCCGGTACTCCAGTGCTTCCTTACGTTTAAGGACCGAACGGAATACGAAAGCTCGAACATCCTTGCAAACACACGCGGCGCGTTTCAGACACCGACGAGATCGCTCAGCCGGCGAAGCGTGGTTCCGGCTTGCCTTTCACCCCCAAACCTTTGATCGCGAACAGGCGGCCGCCCTCGGGGCCCGGCTCCATGCCGAGAGTCTTGGACCCGATCGAGGTCGCATACATCACGTCGAGGTTGTCGCCGCCGAACATTACGCTGGTGATTATGGGCACCGGCACTTCGACGGTGCGCGCGATGGTGCCGTCGGGTTTGAAGCAAACGATCTTGCCGCCGCCCGCGATGCATGACCACATGTTGCCTTCCGCGTCGATGGTCGCGCCGTCGGGCACGCCGCCGAGGCCTTTGATCGCCGCGAACTGGCGCTTATTGGAAACCTTGCCGGTCGCGACATCGTAGTCGTATGCAGCAATCGTCCGACTCACGCTGTCGGAGCAATAAAAGGTGCGGTTGTCGGGGCTGAAGCAAGGACCATTGGTGCATCCGATGGCGGGTTCCAGCACGCTGCACTTCAGCGATGCGTCGATGCTGAAAATCGATCCGACTGATTCCTTGAATTTGGAATCCAGCGTCCCCGCGATGAAGCGTCCGCGCGCATCGGTCTTGCCGTCATTGAAAGTGGTGCCCGGCTTAGCGACGATGCCATCTTTGACCGCGGTCGCCGCGCCGGTCGCAAAATCGAAGAAATAGAAGCCGTCAGTCATCGCGCAGATAGCGCCGCCTTTCTCACGGATCGCGAATGAGCCGATCGGCTTCGGCGTCTTCCACTCCTTGACCTGGTTAGTCTTCGGGTCAAGGCGATAAATGGCGGGAGCACTGCCATCGATCCAGTAGAGCGCCTTCTCGGCGACGTCCCATACCGGTCCCTCGCCGAGCTGATTTTTGATGTCACCGATTTTTTCAACTGTGATAGCCATGTTGGTCATCCTCAATACCGTACCGTTTGGCGATCGAATTGATGCGCTGTGCGACTAGTACGATCGCAGTCTCATCTTTTCAAGAGACTGCGACCCATCCGGAGCGCCAATAACACATTGGTAGGCGCGTAGGTGAGGGCGCGGGCGGCCGCATAGGCCGCGCCGCGGCGACCGACTCGGCGCCGCAGATCGTTGGACATAAACACATCGGCCCAGATCTCGGCCAGGATCCACCGCGTGTACCGTCGCTCTCTTACGCCACCACCGCCACCTGTCACACCTTCGATCTGCGAGCAGAGGTCGCGAGCTTCCGAGAGTGGCGAGGCCGCGTTCACGAGAAGCTGATGAGCCACCCACCGTACTCGAAACCGGACCCACGCATGGCGTCCGCTAAAAGGGTATTCCTGCAGTGCTTCCAACAATTTAGACCGCGCCGTCGCAAGCTCGCCGACGAGGACCCACGGAGAGATGGTCTGCATTGCGACTCGGATTGGCGCCTCCTCCCGAATCTTCTTGTATCGACGGGAATCGGGAAGCATTTGCAGGGCCTTCTCGATGACACGACGATAGTCGTCGGTGGCGCCTCCACTCGCGGCGCGAGTGACCCATGAACCATTGGGAGAGATATTGTAAATGGTAACGGCCATAGGCTCGAACAAGAACTGAAAGTGGAAAGCAAGGCGCAAGGACATGTCGTTGTCTTCTGATGTGATCAGGCTTTCGTCGAAGTAGCCTGCTTTATCGAAGGCTTCGCGGCGGACCAAAAGGGCGGCACACCGGACGGCAAAGTTATATGCGAGCATCGCCTCAAACACGCGGCCCGAGGGCGCCCGCGACGCCTCAGGGAACAGCCGCTCTTCCTCCGCCTCGCGCCTGATACTCTGACTATAGACCACGCCGACTTCGGGATGCTTCACGAGCAGCGGAATCTGAACCCGCAGCTTGCACGGAAGCCAGGTGTCATCGGCATCGAGAAATGCGATGTATGCTCCGGTGCTCGCGCGGATGCCGGCATTCCTCGCGGCCGAGACACCCTGCCGATGAGGGAGTCGCAAGTAGCGCACCTGCGGGTAACGCTTGACCACCTCCAAGGTCGCATCGGTGGAGGCGTCGTCCACCACGATGATCTCGATCTCGAACTGCTCGCTACGCCCTTCCTGCGCCAAAATCGAATCCAGGGCGCGGCTGAGGTACTGGCCGTAGTTGTAAGTGGGGATGATCGCACTGACCCGCGGCTTGGCGGTAATCACCGGACCCTCCGCGCCGATGGGCCCAATCCCATGGAGTCAGGCATTTAGCGGCGCTTGGGTCAGGACCATCGTTGCGAACGCGCCTTGCCGCCGGGTCCGCTGTAGGCCGAGGTGTACCCGGGCTCGCGCTCGAATTTCACTTTCGGCATTTGCGCGGCAAGATTTTTCCATGCCGCGATGAGTTCGTCCTCGGCGTGATAATCGAATGGGTCCTGAAGGATCTTCACTTCATCGCCGTTGGGGTCGAGTGGATGCGCCTTTAACCAACGCGCGGTGATCTCCAATCCCGCTTCGGGCGCGATCACGTCGCGATATCCGAGCTGCGTTTTGAGCTTGGTCAGGTCCAGCACCCGATGCATGGTCGAGGCTTGCGAGATCATGGGTCGCGCGGGAAGCGCGAACTGCCACGGCATCGAGACGATTTCCAATTCAGCATCGAGCGCCCGCGCAATCACCTCGATGACCTGACGCAGAGTGAGCACGCGCTCATCGCCGCAATTGTAGATTTGCCCGGCCGAGGCTTCCGGCTTGTCGATCGCGAGAAGCACCGCGTGCGCGGCGTTTTCGACATAGCCGCAGTGATTAATCGAGAGGCCGTCCTCGGGCACGATGATCGCGCGGCGGCCGTCGAGGATGCGGCGTACGATGCACCATTCGCGTGGCGCAATTTGATACGGACCGTAGAGATGCGGATAGCGAAAATGGGTCGCGCCCGGATGATGCTCGAAGACCGTCTCCTCGCTCTTCACTACCCGCCAGCCCTTGGCGTCTTCCTCCTCGATGGTCAGCCGCGGCGCATCTTCGGGGGTCGGAATCGGGAGGCCCTGTGGATGTAGCACCCCAGGATTCATGTAGCCGCGATAGGCAGGCGCGCCGCCGACCGAGAGAAACCGCCCGGTGCGGCCCTTCATGATTTCCGCGATACGACGCAAGCGGCCGTACGCGGCAATCGTCAGATCGAAGGTGCGATTGCCGAGCGCGTCGCGCAGCGCAACTTCGGAAAACGGATCGGTGTGGATGTGCTCGACGCTGGGTGGAATCTCGGCGACCTCGTGCCGGCCAGTGTGCAGCATCGCGACGTCATAGCCGCGGCGAATCAGTGCATTTACGATGAAGTGGCCGGTCGGCCCGGTTCCTCCAATGACGAGCGCCTTCACAATTTGATTCCTACGCCGGCACGATGCGGATTGGCGTGCGGCCGTGGAGCTCCACCGATAATGACGCCGCGCCGTTGTGGTCCGCCGTGAAGGCGTGCTCCGAGCCATTACGCATCGCGTAATTCGCGCCCGGCTTCAGCCGTTCCACCTTGATCTGATGCGTACCTGGATTCGCTCCCGGATGAAGCACCAGGTCGAGGTCGTCTCCATTGCTGAAGGCCTTCGCAACCAGCACGTCCGGATATTTCGCATCGGTCAGGATCGGTCCTCGCAACGATGCTTCAGGAGGGCCTTCCGCGATGGTGCGGCGGAAGTCGTCGCGGCGATGGATGCGCGCGCGCATCGCCATCGCATTGGAGAGGTTGGAGCCCTTGGAGTAGCGCAGCACGCCGCCATCATCGGCACGCCCGCAATCCTGATCGAGCGCGCGCTGCGCGGCCTCGGCGATTTCGTAATCGCCGAATTCGCGCGCGGTATCCATGAGCATCGCGTAGGCGCCGGTGAAGCCCGACTTGTAGTTGCCGAAGTCGAAGCCCTTGCCCGGCAGCATCATGCGGGGCGCGCCGTTCGCGTCTGGCTTGATGATGTATTTCAAATCCTGGCGCGCGGTCGCCCACATCCGCTGGGCGCGATCGGGCGCGAAACAATTTTCAAATCCCGCGAAACCCGCATCGCCGGCCGGAAACGGGAACCGAATCCCGGTGAGCGAGGAGCGCAAGCCAATCACACTGCCGCTGTAATCGGTGAACTCGGTATCGAGGTTGTGAAGCCATCGATCGAGGATTTTAGGAACGAAGTTGCCGCCGAACACGCGATCGTAAATCGCCAGCGACGTCATCCCGTAGTGATTGCAAATCGGATAGACCCAGTTCGGTTCGCACGGATACAGACAGAATTCCGAATCGAGGAAATTCTTCATCACCGACTGCGCGATAGTGTGCGCATCGTGATTGAACACCCGATGGTGGTTGCGGCGAAATGGCAGGCTTCCAGGCTCGGCGTAGCGGCGATCACCAGTGTTCGACATGTACATGCACAACTGTATACCGAGCCATCCGGTGAGCATGATGTTGTCCTTCGCCGCGGGGTCGGGATCCGTAACATTCAGATGTCCCCACGCCGACTCCCATAGCCAATAGCCCCAGATGCGTTTGTCGAGGTACAGCTCGATGAGGTTGCGCTGCGCCTGCGAGAGGTAGCCATGAAAGCTCGGCGTGTACATGCATTGCAGCATGCCGAGGCCGTAGCCGAGGTGATTGATCTGATAGCGCAAGGCTGAGGTTTGGAACTGATCGACCTTGTCATAGCCGTTGAGCCCGCCGACCGGCTGCAACGCGCGATCGAAGCCGTACCGCATCGCGGCAAGGTCCTCGGGAGTGAGTTCCCGATCGCCAGTTGCAGGTACCGGCGCGGCAACTTCGATAGCCTCAGCGATGGCGGCCCCGATACTGCGCTTGCGTACGTCGAGCTTCGCCAGTTCCTCGGTTTTGCGCGCCTGCTGACGTCGATACTCATAGGCGGCAATTCCTGCGACGGTCGCCGCCACGAGGTATGGCGCCAGAAACCATGGCTGCTCGGAAATATGCCCGGCGAACAGTGCGGCACCGAGCCACACGATGATCGGCGCGATTACCATTCCGGCGCCGAACCATGCGAACACGGCGAGTGCGAACAGCGCGATCGTCACCGGGAAAAGCAGGATTGCCCATCCGCCGACGGAGAGGAATCCGCCGCCGGGAATCCATAGACCCAGTCCGAATGCCTGCATCTCGGGCGACATGCCGAGGATGGTCGGCAACAATCCGAGGATGCACATCGCGGCATAGATCATCGCGTTGCGCCGATGCCTCGCCGAGGTCACCGGCCCGACGATGGATTCTCTTCGGATGAATGGCTGCGCGATGTCGCTGGGTATGACGGCCATGGCTGTTCTCCTCGAAAGTTTTAGCGTGCACGAGTGCAAATCGTCAGGTTTCCGAGACCCGCGACCCGATTCTCGGCATGATGGTTGTGGACGTGATAGCCGTAGGCGGCACCTACCGCCAGTAGGATCTCGATCGATGCGGCCAATGCCAAGGTGCGGATTCCGAAACGGCGACGTAAGGGTACGGCGAGGGCGGGCGCATCGATCAATCGCCACTCGGTCGCGGGATTGCTCGGTGCGTCATCAAGATCGTCATGCGATCGGAGCGCGAATCGCTTGAGCGCGCCGAATCCAAGAACGATCTGGCTGATAATGAACGCGGCGAATGCGCAACATGGCATCTGAAGTATTGTTCCTCACAGATGTCATCATACAGGCCCGCGTCGAAAGTCAAATCCGCGCGGGCGATCGGTCCTCGCTTGCCGGGCAGGTGGTCCCGGCCCAGACGCTAGACGAATCCGACGACTTTCTGTTTGACCGGTATCGCAGGCACCGACACTTGCGGCTGCGCGATATCACGTATCGCCTTGAGGATCACTCGCTTCTTGACCGGCTTGTTGATGTGCGCGGTGCAACCAGCCTTGAGCGACTGCTCGATGTCCTCGTCAAACGCCGACGCGGTGAGCGCGATGATGGGAACCTGCTTGCGGGAATTATCGGTTTCCCATTTGCGGATCTCGCGGGTCGCGGCGAGCCCGTCCTTTTTGGGCATCTGGATGTCCATCAGAATCAGGTCGTATTCGTTCGAGGTCGCCTTCGCGACCGCCTGCTCGCCGTCCAGAACGAACGTAATGATGCACGGCTCCGTGCGCAAATAAGCTTCGATCAGGAATCGATTGTCAGTGGAATCTTCGGCGACCAGGATGCGCATTTTGCGCTTCCCCACCGTCGACTCCCCAGCTAGCTTTTCCAGCCGATCGTGCGGGCTGACGCGATTGTCCAGTGCCAGTTTGCGCCCAATTGCCCGGAACAGCCCGCGCCGGGTTATCGCTTTAACCAGGTAGGCGTCCAGCTGATGTTCCCGCAGCTGCCCGATCCGCTGCCCGATATCGTCGGCATAGAGCATCGGAATCAGCGCGGTGGTCGGAAGCTGCTCGCGCCGAATTCTCCTCACCAGGTCGAGGCCGTCCATGTCAGGCATCCGCATGTCGAGCAGGACGATTTTGTAGGGCCTGTCCATCACCACGGCACTACGAATGGCCACCAGCGCCTCCGCTCCGGTTGACGCCTCGCTGACTTCGGCGCGGCAGTACGCCATGGTTTCCCGGACCATCAGGCGATTGACCGGATGATGATCGACGACCAGGACGCGATGCCCGAAGAGATCCAGCATCGCGGGCGGAACCGGCGCCAGAGCCGAGCACGGGAGTCCGAAGGGCGCCTTAAAGCAGAACCTGCTGCCCTTGCGGAGTTCACTCTCGGCGGAGATTTGACCGTGCATCAGGTCGACCAGCCGCTTGGCGATCGACAGACCGATCCCGGAGCCACCGAATTTGCGGCTGACCGGGGTGTTGCCGTGAGCGAAGCTGGTGTAAATGGAATCGAGCTGGTCTTCGGCAATCCCGATTCCGGTATCCGTCACACTGAATGAAACTTCGATGAGCGCGGAGGAGCGCGCGTTCGCTTCGACTTCAAGAACAACTCCGCCCTTTTCGGTGAATTTGATCGCGTTGGCGACCAGGTTGACGACGATTTGCCGCAAGCGGAGCGGATCACCCACCAGATATTCTGGAACTCCCGGGGCAATCCGCGCGACCAGGTCCAGGCCCTTGCGATGCGCGCGCACCGCGAAGGTCGACATGGTTCGATCGATAAGATCGGTAAGATCAAATTGGGCATGCTCGAGTTGCAGGCGGCCACTCTCGATCCGCGCCAGATCAAGAATCGAATTTACCAGGTCCACCATTGTGGCGCCGTTGGCAACCATGATGTCGAGGTACTGGCGCTGTTCGGGGGCGAGCTCCGTTTCGGCCAGCAGATCGGCCATCCCCATCACCGCGTTCATTGGAGTGCGAATCTCGTAAGAGATCGCGGAAAGGAACTCGGACTTGGTATGCGATGCATGCTGCGCCATCGCGAGCGCTTCTTCGAGCCGGCTCGACTGCTCGATGACGGTGCGTTCCATCGCTTGCAGCAATTCGGTGAGCGTGGCAACGCTCGATTCCAGTTTGCGCTCATGTCCTAGGGTGTGAATCTTACTCATCGGTTTGCATCCCCACTTCTACGCGGCTGCGTCCGCGAAAACCTTTCCACTCGCAAAACGCAGGATATTCATCTTCACGTTGAGCGCGATGGTGCGAAACATCTGGGCGGTCTCCATCGGAATCACCACCCGGGTGAACATCATGACCGCGAACAGATTGCCTGGCGGCAGGATTCCGCCAAAACCCAATGCGGACTTGACCCCGTGCGGAATTACGAATTCGGCTTGTGCCGGTATAAAGGGGCTGATCCGCGCTTCCGGCACGAAGAATACGTTGCAGGTTTTATGCTCCAGCTCCTCGATAACTTCGGGTCTTGGTTCCAGCACCGCGCTGATATCGAGTCCGAACTGCCGCACCATTTGCGCAATCATTGGAACTTGCTCGATCGCGCGCCGGGTCGGCAGCGGGATCGACCGATGCTGCCGCGAGGCGTGCCGGTTGTTCCATTCGGGCAGATCGCCCGCGGTCCCCAGCAAGGTGAGACACTTGGTGTCGGGCATGAGCAACTCGGAAGGCATGAGGTCGTGGCTGAAGTCGCGCAGTTCTCGCGGTAACTCGCCAAATGGATGAGTCTTATACAGTCGCACCATCACACAAGCGCGGCCCTTGGCATCGCAAAGATTTTCATACAGATGCTGAACGATCGCGTTGGCGGCGGCCTCCAGATTCGCCGCATCCGCGCCCGCGCGACGCAGCTCGGCGCCACATTGTGCCATGTCGGCAAGGGTGAATCGGGTAAGGTCATACATAGGATTGGCACCTACAAACTTGATTCTGGTCCGTGGTACCAGTCGCAAGCACAATGCCACCTGATGCAGCGCAAAAGGGCCGATCTTCCTTGGTTTTCCGGTACAGCTGTTCCGATAAACACTCTTAGGTGCCCCAAAATGACAAACTATTGTCCGCGGCTATTGGCATTTTGGACGGACCCGGACGTTCAACCGGTCTCATCAACTACCGCGGCGAGTCGACGAATGCCCTCGCCGATTTCCCGCTCCGTCAGCGAAGCGTAGCCAAGCAGAAGCACGGCCTCGGCGGGCGGCTCGCGGAAGAATGGGCCGGCAGAGTATGCGCCGACGCCGACTTGCGCGGCGCGCTTGCGAATCTCGGTGGTCCGCGCGAACGGTACTCCCGGCAATCGCATCAGGACGTGCAGGCCCGCATTGGCGCCCGCGACTTCCGCGCGATCGCCAAGATGTTTCGCGATGGCGGATAAAATCGCCTCCCGCCGAGCGGCATTGCGTGCGCGCGACAGGCGTAAATGACGTTCGAAGTGACCCTCGCGCATGAAGTCCACCAGCGCGAGCTGCGGCAGCGTGGCACATCCGGTGTCGAGCAGCGCCTTCACGAAACGGAAGCTGCGGGTCAAGCTCGCGGGCGCGACCAGGTAGCCGAGCCGCAGGGCCGGAAACATCAGCTTTGAAAAAGTTCCTGCGTAGATCACCCGCCCATGCTCATCGAGCGATTGCAGCGACTCGATGGGCCGGCCGCTATAGCGATACTCGCTGTCGTAGTCGTCTTCGAAAATGAGCGCTTCGGTGCGGTCGGCCCACGCGAGCAATTCGAGCCGCCGGCCAAGCGGCATCAACGCACCGGTCGGAAACTGATGCGAGGGAGTAACGACCACCACTCGGTATTTGCGGCGACGCGCGACGAGATCGTCGACGCGCATCCCGTTCTCGTCCACCTCGATGCTGTCGATGACGCCGCCGGCCGCGCGAAATACTGCATCGGCGGCCCGATAGTTGGGCTCCTCGAGCGCGACCCGATCTCCCGCATCGATGAGCACGCGCGCAGTAAGATCGAGCGCCTGCTGCGATCCGTTCACGATCAGAATCTGCTCGGGGCTGCAGTTGACCGCGCGCGCCCGATGCAGGTAGTCGGCGAGCGCCCCCCGCAGGGGCAGCGCCCCCTCCGCGGCGCCGTAATCCAGGTCGCGAATCGTCGCATGACGCGCGCGGCGAGCGAGGATGCGGCACCAGGTCGCGTGCGGAAAATCGGCGAACGAAGGACGTCCGTAGCGGAAGTCATATGAAAGGGGCTCGCGTCGAGGCTCCCAGGTGAATCCCGCATCCTGCGCCTGCGCCGCGATGCGCGAGGCATAGGCCGAAAGCCGCGCCGGCTCCTGGGCAGCGTTTCTGCGCGGCCGCCGCTCACCGCCGACCAACGTCAGCTTCTCGGGCAGCTCGGCCGCCACAAAGGTCCCCGCGCCAGTGCGCGCGACCAGGTAGCCCTCTGCGAGTAGCTGCTCATACGCAATCACCACGATGTTGCGAGACACCGCGAGATCCGACGCGATGGCGCGCGTCGAGGGAACCTTGGCGCCCGGATGCATCCTGCCGTTGAGGATTTCAGCGCGAATCGCGCGATAGACCTGCGAAAAAAGCGGGCCTTGATGGTCGAGCTTGAGAAACATTCGCACCTCAGCGGGCGGCATTGGAAGTGGTTCTATCCTGTAGACAAAAAATGCCATCGTGAGCAACCACCGAAAACCGAGTTGGTGGGGTCACCAAGGTCATGAAAGTGTCATCGAGCCGAGGGCTTGAGTGTCGAAAAGAGCGAAATTTCCTTGCAAAGGTTGGTCTATTTCGCCCTTTGCGTGATTTACCTTGATTGGAAGCTGCGTATTTCCTCACCAAATTCGGGCACGATCCATGCTTCCTATCTAATGAACACGCGCCCTTCCGCGAGCGTCTAATCAGAAGGAGGGGAGGTGAACGGATGCTGCAATTCCCCAAACTTGGCTTTTCTGAAATTCTCGGCGAGGTACGTTTTTTCGGCGAGTATCTCCGCTTCCAGGGTGATGCGGTCTCCGATGGCGCCCGAAGTCCTGCCGAGAATTGGCGGCCGGTGCTCCTCATTCCAGGGTTCATGGCCGGCGATGCGAGCCTCTATCCGCTCGGCGCGCGCCTACGCTCTCAAGGTCACCGCGTGTTTTATGCCGGCATTTGGATGAATGCTGATTGCCCGGCGAAGACGCTCGAACGGCTGCGAAAACGCATTCACGAAATCAGTCTCCAAACCGGGCGCAAGGTCGCGGTTATCGGCCACAGCCTCGGGGGCATTTATGCGCGCGAATTAGCCCGCCTGGAACCTGATTTAATTGAACGGGTGTTCCTGTTGGGATCACCGGTCAAACACGCGCTTGGGAACACGACGCCCTATCTTCGTCCGCTGGTCGCTGTAATGCGTTTCATGCATGGACGATGCATGGAAGACGCTAGCGCGCCATGTAAAACCTGCGGCCTCGATCTACCTGACCGCGCTCCCGACGTTCCGGAAACCTGCATCTACACGAAGACCGACGGCATCGTCGAATGGCATAGCTGCATCGACGAGGGTCCCAATGTCGAATGCGTCGAGGTCGACTCGAGTCATTGCGGCATTCCGTTGAATCTCAAGACCTGGCAGGAAATCAGCTCGCGGCTGGCCGGCCCCGTCGCGGAAGCACATCCGATACCCACCGTCGCGGCGACTGAACGCTCCCGCGCCGTGGCGCCACGCACGCCTCATCAGACACGACCGTCGTACCTCAAGCTGGTCGCGAAAAGAGGCCACGCGGCCTAACCCGCATCAATTCCGCATCAATTCCGCATCAACGCGACGTTTTAGGGCCGCCGGCCGTGAAACGCGCGGCCGCTTTCAGCATCTGCGAGCCTACGCTCAGGACGGCATCGGTCGCGCTTGGGAACAAAGATGCGATCTTCTCACCGACTGCCGCGCCCGGAGGCACATCGACCTCGGCCAGCCCAAATGCCGCCGCGGCGAGGACTGCCCACGTCACCCACCTGACCGGCATCTTGAAGAGCGAAGGCATCCCACCGAACTCCATCTCCTCGATGACGGCGTCGGTGGTCATCGGCGTGTCGATGACCCCGGGCATCACCAGCGAGACGCGGATGCCGGTGCCGAAGAGCTCCATCCGCAGCGCCTCGGTGAGACCCACCATCGCGAACTTGGTCGCGCTGTAGCCGCCGAGCGGACTCACGCCGCGCCGGCCCGCGAGCGACGCGATATTGACGATGCTGCCGGCGCCCTGCTTGCGCATGATCGGGATCGCGGCCTGAATCGCGTTGAGCGCGCCGTAAACGTTGACGCTCATCATCCGCTCGAGGTCGGCGAGTTTGAGCTTCTCGACTTCAGCCGGAATCATGATGCCGGCCGAGTTCACCAAAATGTCGAGGCGCTTGAAGGAGTCCGTCACCTGCCCGATCGCGGCGTCGACGTCGGCGCGCTTGGTCACGTCACATGCGATAGCCAAGGCGCGACCGCCTCCCGCCTCGATGCGGCCGGCGAGATCCTCGAGCATGTTCTTGCGCCGTGCCAGCAGCGCGACGCGCGCGCCCTGCCGCGCGAAGCCAAGTGCAACATCTTCACCGATACCGCTCGACGCCCCGGTGATGATGACCGTCTTGTTGCGAAAGTATCCGCGCGCAGGCGATTCGTTTGATCCGTTGGATTGCGCCATGAGCCGGGTTCCTCCCGAAAATGAACGAGACGACTGAGCGAGGTGGATGAGACCGCGTTCGCAAGCCTCCAGAAGCATCGTTCCGGAGCCGGGAAAGGTCAACTTCGATGGAAGGCCGAAAATGGAGCGGGTGATCGGTCTCGAACCGACGACTTCGACCTTGGCAAGGTCGCGCTCTACCAACTGAGCTACACCCGCCCCGCCAAGGATCTAACTTTGTAACAGTTTGAGAGGTTCGGGCCAAGCGCCCTTTAGTTCAGAATAAAACCCGGTCGATGCTCAATTGACGCGCCGGGCGCTGTCTCCGGGTCCCATGAAGTGCCCGATCAGCTCGCCTGCCGCATGGCAACCAACCAACCATGCGATGACCGGGAAGCCCAGGATTAGTTCGCTTCGATGACGCCGTTTGCGAAACCCCGTCGCTAGCGTGCGCCATACCAGTTTCGGAAGGAGGACCGCATAGCCGGCCAGCCACGGCGACGCGGGCGCGGCGATGCGAAGCAAGCCCGCGGTCGATCGAGCATTGTGAAAATGCAGCGCGGAGTGGCCACCGAGGGTGAGCTTCTGTGTGTGGTGCACCACCATCCGATCGCTCGCGACCAGCATCGATCCACCCTCGCGCAGCTCATGATGCAGGATCGAGGTCACCAGCCCGAACTCCGGAAAAGGTCCACGCAGCGCGCTACGTTTGTACGAGACATTGGACTGAAGCGATATCTCCGTGGTGGGCCCATTTCGGATCGGCCGCATGAATCTGCCGTTAACGACCAGAAATGCCGCCCAATCCGCGATCGATTCGGTGGCGCCATTTTCGACCACCCCGCCGATCGCTGCCGCTTCGGGATATTGCGCATGCGTATCGAGAATCGCTCGGCACCAATTCGCATCCACCCACGCGTGATCCTCGGTCAGCGCAATGAGGTCGGCCCGGCATTGCGGGATTGCCAGGGCGCGCAACCGAAACACCGAGTCATCATGCGCTCCCTGCAGCCATCGCACCGCGGAATATCGCTCTTTCCCATCGGGAGCGATGGTAGCGGGATCATTCAGCGCGACGATGATCTCCGCGCCCATCGCGACGGCCTGCGGATGGAGCGCATCGAGCGCCACGCGGATCGCAGGCCAAGGCTCCCGGCAGGCTATGATGATGGATAGCGGCGGCTTTGCGGCAGGTTCGTGCGACATCGTTGAATGAGCATATGCGGATTTGCTCCGCTACCTTAAACGGTCGGCCGCTCGGTTCGTGGTAAGGGGTAAGTCACGAACGGGGCCGTCGCAATCGATAAGCTGATGTGCTCGTTCGCTGGTTATAGTAAATTTTACGCGAACTCGCGGTCACGTTTTGACATCCAGCCGGCCCGACCTGATACGGCGCGAGCGGGGGAACATGCAGCATCAAGTGCTCCGAGGCCGTTCCAATTTGTGGATATCGATCACCATCGTGGTATGCGCGACGCTTGCGGTCGCGGCGTCATACGGAACAGCGCCATCCGCAAAACCATCGATGGCGAGGGCGACGCATCCGCCACAGGTGCGCGATGCGTATGGGCATCTGCCGCTGAGCTTCGAGGAGAATCGCGGCCAGACTGACCCGCAGGTGAAGTTCCTCGCGCGCGGCGGCGGGTATTCATTGTTCCTCACCCCGACCGAGGCCGTGTTGAAGCTGCGCGCGCCGTCATCGGCGAAGAAGCAGACCAAGCCAGGCGCGATGCCGATCGCGTTTCATCCCGAGAGCATCGAGAAGCCGAAGTTCTCGGTGGTGCGCATTCGCCTCGAAGGCGCCAATCCGAACTCCACCGCAAGTGGCGTCGACGCGCTGCCGGGGCATAGCAACTACTTTATCGACAAGGATCGTGCGAAGTGGCGCACCGGGATCGCGACCTATGGTGGCGTGCGCTTCGAGAGCATCTATCCCGGCATCAACCTCGTCTATCGAGGCACTCAGGGCCACCTCGAATATGACTTCGTGATCGCGCCGAATGCCGACCCCTCGCGCATCAGGATGGACATCGAGGGCGCCGATGCTCTTTCCCTCGATCGCGACGGCAACCTCGTCATCAAGACTGCCGGTGGCGAAGTGATCCAGAAAGCGCCGCTCATCTATCAGGAGTCACATGGCACGAGGCATCCGGTAGCGGGCGGCTACGCGCTGAGGGGCAAGCATTCGGTGACGTTCAAACTCGGCGCATATGATCGCCGCGCGCCACTCATCATCGATCCGCTGCTGACCTATGTGAGCTACCTAGGTGGGAGCGGTCAGGACTTCGGGAGCGCAATCGCGGTTGATTCGGCCGGCGAAGCATGGGTAGCCGGAGCGACTGCGTCGGTCGATTTTCCGTTGACCAAAAATCCTCTGCAATCGACGTTCTACGGTGTTTACGACGCGTTTGTGACCAAGATCAATTCGGATGGAAGCGCCCTTCTTTATTCGACTTATGTCGGAGGGAGCAACTCCGACGGTGCCAATGGCATCGCACTCGACCCGCAGGGAAACATCTACGTCACCGGAATCACATATTCGCCGGACTTCCCAGCGTCGGTAGGTGCGTTTCAGACTACGTTTTCAGGGCCCAATGGCACGGTCGACGCGTTTGTCCTGGCGCTCGACCCAAACGGCGGTTTGATTTACTCGACCTTCCTGAACGGAAGCAAATCTTCAACCGGCACTGCGATCGCGGTCGATTCCACTGGCGACGCTTATGTGACCGGGGCGACGACTTCACCGGATTTTCCGTTGACCGCCAATACTTACCAGACAGGCTATCCGGACTCCGACAACGATAGTGTAGGGTTTGCAACGAAATTCAACCCGTCCGGCACTGCATTGGCGTATTCGACATTTCTGTTCCCACTAAGTGAGCAAAACGACATGTACCAGCAATCTGCCAACGCGATCGGGCTCGATGGTTCCCGAAATGCCTATATTGCCATCTCCGCCTACCACACTTCTTCTCCCTTCTGTCAGGAAAATTGCGATTCCATTATTGCGCTGAACAGCAACGGAACGGGTCTCAACTTTTCGACGCAGCTGGACGGCGGCGGGATTTCCGGCCTTGTCTCTGCTTCCGTCGCAGCGATAGCGGTAGATAGCAGCGGCGATTCTAACGCGATTGGTAGCTGGGAGGCGCAACCTAACGGCGGAAGTGCCACGCATGGCCAATTCCTCCAAAGACTAGACCCCGCAGGACAAGGCTTAGGCGGATCCATTTGGGTAACTAACGCGTCTCAATTGATCACAGGGCTACTGGGCATCGCGTTAGGTCCCCAGGGCGACATCTTTATCGCGGGGTCCTCCGCGGGACCGTTAGCTACGACCCCCGGCGCGTTCCAGTCCAGCTTCGGTGGCGGTTCCGATGCTCTGCTGATGGTGCTGGATTCGACCGGTTCCACCGTAAACTATCTCACTCTCCTTGGCGGCAGCTCGTCGGATGACGGCGAAGCGGTAGCGGTTGATTCCTTGAACAACGTGTATGTGACGGGAAGCACCAGCTCGAACGATTTTCCTGTCACGTTGGGTGTCTTCCAACCTTCTTTTGCCGGAGGGGCCAATGGACCCGGGTCCCAGCCCCAGGATGCGTTTGTGGCTCGCATCGTATTGCCGACAGCTACGATAACCGTTACTTCGACGCCCACACCGTTGGTGCCAACCCCTACCGCCACAGTGGCCGCTGCGACTGCAACGCCGACGCCCACTCCGGTGCGGACCCTGCTCCCCACGCGAGTGCCGCAGCCGACCGGGAGTCCGGGACCAACCGCATTCGGAGGTGGGACACCTACCGCAACGATGACGGCAACCGCGACTGCGACGGCAACCGTAACACCCACGCCGACTCCAACTGCGACGCCGGTCGGACCGGTCACCTATGCGCCGAAGAGTGAGGAAATCAAGTTCCCAACCCGCCGAGTCGATACGGAGAGCGCGCTGAAGTTCGTCACCGTGTCGAATCCCAAAAAGAACAAAGCGGCAATATCGATCAGTGACATTGAAGTGCAGATACTGAACTCTCCCATTTCCGTCTGCGGCGGCCGAGTCGGAGGACCGCCATGCGGATTCGGCATCGATGCTCTCAAATCAACCTGCGTGGCGGGGGGATCAATCGCGGCGGGCAAAAGTTGCAAGGTTGCAATCCTTTTCTCGCCGGCCGCGAAAGGTGAGTGGGCCGCTGCACTTCAAATCACCGGCAATATGACCAACCCCGGCTCCATCGGCCTCTCCGGCGCGGGACGCTGATCATCGAGGGCAAGAGGCGTGCTACGGAAGCTTCACGCATCACGCAACGGTCTTTAGCTTGCGGAAGGGCGATTTCTGCTGTTAAATGAATAGATATCCTGTTTTTTGGCCGACTGCGTTCATACCCATGCTTACGCTGAAGGCCGCGACAGCTCCTGCATCGATATCATCAATGGGGGACCCGAACCGTCTGCGATTCAGACGCGAGGTGTAGAGTTAATTTGGCGCTCATCAATCGCCCTAAGACCCGTCGTTCCCGAAGCATTGTTCTGCTTGGCTTTTTGGCCATCGTGTCGATTTTCGCGCTGTTCTCCATCGACACGCGAGGCTCACTGATTTCCCCGGCCGGAGCGAGCGCAGCTGAGGTCAAGAACAAATCGTCTCGCTCGTTGCTAAGCCGCAGCCGGAGCCGAATGCGCGACCTCTATCTCGCCTCCCGCCAGGGACTTCAGTACGGGATCCCCAAGCGCGCGCTTTCGGGCGCGATGGCCAAAATGCATGCGATGGAGCAGGCGGCGTCGACCCATCGAAGCGCAGCGGCCAGCGCGGCGGCGGGCTTGTCGATGCCGGCAGTAACACCGACCTGGAATCTAATCGGCCCGTTTCCGATGTCGGAAAAGGCCAATTTCACCGGTACCGCAATCGGCAACAAGGTCGCGATGACGGGCCGAATCACCTCGGTCGCCGCCGACGCGCATGGATTAGTCGTCGCGGGCGCCGCGTCCGGCGGACTGTGGGTTAGTACCGACACGGGCGTCACCTTTACCTCGGTCTTCGATGGAGAAGCGACCCAGGCGATCGGAGCGGTGGCGCTCGACACCACCACCACCCCGAGCACGATTTATGTCGGCACGGGCGAGGGCAACGGTTCGGTAGATTCGTTGTATGGAGCCGGCATCTTCAAGTCGGCCAATCTGGGGCAGAGCTGGACCTCGCTGGATAACCCAAGCGGAAACTTTGATCGGGCCGCGTTCACCTCGCTCGCGATCGATGCCACCAGTACCCCGGGTAGCGTGCGCATTTTTGCGGGCACCACCAGCGGCTTCAGCGGAAGCCGCGCCGACGCGGGAATCTTTGAGACTGATTCGAGTAAAGCGGGACTGTGGTTTTCCGCCAATGGCGGCACTACCTGGAAGCAATATCCGGAAGAGACCTTCGAGGTTTGCGACCTGTTTGGCGATGGCAGCGCGCCCTGCCCGGCCGACGAGGTCAAGATCGATCCAACCAATCACCAGAATATCTACGTTGCCATCGATAGCGACGGCTTGGGACTGCAAGGTGACACCGTATACGTTTCGAACGACGGCGGTAAAACATTTAATCCCGCCGCCCTTCCCGCGGCGCTGGTGGGACTGGAGGGTCGCGAAAGCCTGGCGATCGGTCCTCCGGTGGGGCCACCCAACGGTCCATCCACTCCAGCCGGCGGAGCGGTCTACGCGATGATCGGGGGAGTCGATGGAGCTGAGTACGTCGGCCTATACGTATCCTTCGATGCTGGAAAGACCTGGAATCCAACCAGCATTGCGCCCCCAACTGTTCCATCCTACACCGTCGGCGTCCTCACCATCGATGGCACCAGTTCCGCGGCCGGCAACTTCTCTCAGTCGTTTTACGATCAGGCGATGCTAGTTTCCCCGAACGATCCTTCGACGGTGTATTTCGGTGGCGTTGGGCTGTACAAATCGGGCCCGAACTATGGCAATTCGTGGACTTTTCTTGCCCCTAACGGCGGCATTCATCCTGATATCCATGCGTTGGTATTGAATCCATCAAACAACCAGTTGCTGGTCGCCACCGACGGCGGTTTGTTCAGCTTCGATCCGACCCAGGCCAACCCGTCGTTTACTTCTCTCAATCAAACTATCAACGCGGCCCAGATCCAGGGCATCGGGGCGCATCCGAGCGATCCCACCAAGTTGATTGCAGGCTTTCAATCCAACGGCACCCAGCTGTATAGCGGCTTTTTGCAAAACTGGTCCGCCCCGGACAGCGAAACCGGAGATGGCGGCTTCGCCTTCTACGACCTCAAAGATCCGACTTTCCTTTACCATGACTTTTCGCTTGACGAACTTAGCGGCGCGGAAATTTCTTCCTCCAGCGATGGTGGTACGACCTGGTGCAGCGCGCCCAACGCTTCGATTCCGGCCTGTAACGTGATGGATCAGGAATGGACCCCCGCCCTGCAGGAGATGCTGGCCTTCGCTGACGATCCGGGTCCCACCTTCTATCCGCCGATTGCGGTCGACCCCTCCAACTCGCATCGGGTCTTCTTCGGCGCGCATTCGGTTTATGTATCGACCGATGGAATGGCCCATTGGGCCCAGGAGACCGACCAGGATCTGACTTCTTCCGGCACGCAAGGGGAGTCACCCGAAGGCGCCGCTTGCGAGGATCAGAGTTGTTCCATCGAAGATCTCGAGTTTGGTCCGGTCGATATGCAGCACGGTTTTCCCGCCTGGTCGCTCGCGATGAGCGATCTGCTCGGCACGGTAGAATTTGAAGTCCAAACCACCACACAGGCCAACGAGGAGCTCGATGCAAATCACAAGGATGGAGCATTCTGGTCGGATGTGACGGGCAATATCGATGCTATAATGGGCGAAACCAGTTCGCTGGGCGCGCTCGCCACTCAAGCCACCAGCATCGGGCTCGATCCGATTAACTCCAGCGTGGCGTACCTTGGGCTGTCGGGGTTCACCGCCGACACCCAAGTTGGACACATATACAAAACCGTCAACTTCGGCGGCTCCTGGACCCTGAAAGATGGGAACAGTATCAGTAGCCCAAAAAACGGGGTCATCGTCCCCAATCCAACCACCGGATTGCCTGATGTGCCGGTGCTCAAGATTCTGGTTGATTCGACCGACCACAGTGGAATTTGCGCGGGAAATCCATGCAGCAACAGCGTCTATGCCGGCACCGATATCGGGATCTTCCATAGCTCGGACGGCGGCGTGACCTGGGCGCCGTTCAATACGGGATTGCCTGGCGGTGTTCCGATTTACGATCTGGCGCAGAATTCAAGCGGCACTATCTTCGCCGGAACCCATGGCCGTGGTGTGTATGGACTCGGCGTGGTTCCGGTAACGCCGACCGCGACCCCAACCCCGACCGGCACCCCCACTCAGACAACCACGCCAACGCCAACCTTTACGGCGACTCCAACCAAGACGGCGACCCCGACGCCTACCACGACGCCGACCGCAACCCCGATTCCAGATGGAGCGGTGCTGAGCGCGCCAACATCTTTTACTGCACCGGCAACCGGAATCGGAGTCCCGTCCAAAAAAGTCTCTTTTACGATTAAAAATGCTGGGGCAAAGGGAGCCGGCAATCTGGTTGTGATGAATGTCACAAGTAGCAACCCACCCGTCTATGCCATCACTCCCACTGGTCCTTTCACTTTGGCGGTCGGGAAATCGCAGACTGAGAGTGTGATCTTCACGCCCAACGCCGTCAGCAATCCTGCGACAGCGACGATAGTCACTAACGTGGGAAACGCTACCGTTCAATTGAGTGGCGCCGGTTTGGTTGCGGTGCTATCCGCGCCACCGTCCTTCACCGCGACCGCAACGGGAATCGGACTCTCGTCGAACAAGAGCTCCTTCACCATCAAGAATGCAGGCGCCAAGGGCGCCGGCATCCTCACCGGGAGCGTGAAGAGCAATGCGCAGAACGTTTTCGGCATTCCGATAGCTTCGTTTAGCCTTGCGGCAGGAAAGTCGCTGGCCGAAAAAGTTGTTTTCGCACCGACCCAAATCAGCAACACGACGACGGTGACGATTACGACCAACGTGGGCAATGCGACGGTCCAAATGAGCGGCGCCGGCTTGCCTGGGATCCTATCGGCTCCGGCCACTTTCGCGATTACCGGCAAAGTTGGGGTCGCAACCACCAGCCATCTGACCATCAAGAACACCGGCAAGGCGCCGTTGACCGGCTCCTGGACGCCAGTGTCCACTCCGCTTTATAGCATTGCCGCCGCCCCTCCGTTCACGGTCGCGGCGGGAAAGACCCTCACCATCCCAGTTACGTTCACCGCGGCGGCAAACGGTCCGGCCTCGACCACCGCTCAGTTGGTGATAAACGTCACCTCGGTAGGTGGGGTCGGCACGACGGTGACGATCGAGGGTACCGGCAAATGAGGGATGGATGTGCGGACGCTTCGGTTTAACCCGACCGCCCTCGCGCGAGCTCGCCGATTTGTTGGGCGTCGAGGCAGCCGATTTAAGCTTCCATCGGCCGCGCTACAACATCGCGCCTACTCAAGAGCACTTCGTACTGATTTCGCAGTACGAGCGGCGGAAAATCCTGCCCGCACGATGGGGATTGATAAACCGCGGCGCGAAGGACAACGCGCGCGCCGCCCAATGCATCAACGCGATGGCGGAGACGGCGGACACCAAGCCGTCATTTCGAGCGGCCTTCCAGCAGCGTCGATGCATCGTGCCCGCGGACGGTTTCTATGAATGGCGCGGCCCAAAACAGGCGCGCTCCCCGGTTTGGTTTCATGCGCAAGACGACGGCTTGTTGTTCTTCGCCGGACTCTACGAGGAATGGCATCCTCGCAATGGACCATCGGAAACGACCTTCACGATTCTGACCTGCGAACCCAACGCGGTGACGCGACCGATTCATAATCGCATGCCGGTGATACTACCGGACATGAAAGTTCAGGAAGACTGGATGAATCCGCGCGAATCGAATCCGCTATCGCTAAAGCGTCTGCTGATTCCTGCGCCTGATGATCTTCTGCTGATGCGGCCCGCCTCAAGCTTAGTGAACAGCGTCAGGAACGAGGGGCCCGAGTTGCTGGTCCCCGACCATAAGGGCGAAACCCTCGATCTATTTTCGACGCTGAAATAGCGGCCGGTCAAATTGGGCGCAGCCGACAGCCGATGCGGAAATAGCTTCAGCTTTTCTAAAGAATGTCGGCAATCACGTGAAACGGCCATTCGACGACCGACACCACCCCACTGCCCACCGATCCAACGGCACTCCCGGTATCGTTGCCGACTTCATCGGTTTTGTTGGCCGCAGTCGCGCAGGCCGACACGGTTATTGAGGCGCATAGAGCGAAAACAGGTATCAGGCGTTGCAGGATCGTCATGATGAAGCTCTCCAGTTCGACAGGTCGTGACACTAGTCTATCAGACGAAATTGGCGACCGTTCGATTGAATCGCCTGAGATGTTCTCTGGGGCACCTAAGACGGGGGGCGCCGCCGATTCCGGGCAACTTCGCAGGGCCGTCGTTCGAGAAGATTTAGCGAAGGCCGCTTGATGCGAATTCAGGACCCGCGACAAGGAGTGAAGAAAGAGGAGTATCGCACAAAGAACCGGGAGGAGCCGAAGCGGCTCCTCCGACGGTCGATTCGCTCACGCCGGATAAATCAATCTCGCGCGAATGCGCGCGCGCCTAACTCTTTTTCTGGTGCGGCGTGCCGATATACGGGAACTCCGCGAGAATGTCGGTGTGCGGCTTAAGGCCGGTGGGCGGACATTGGCCCTTGGTGAGAAACGCGATGCGGTAGTCGATCACGTCGTCTGTGAAGACGCGGCCGTTGGGATATTTCGCCGGCCTGGACGGATCGAAACTGAGCACATCGGGCAGGGTGCGCTCCTTGTCGATGGCGGCAATCGCTTCATCGCGCGAGTAATTTCCCGTATGTCCCATCAGATGCACGAACTGATCGAGCCAGCGCTTGCGATCGTTAACCGGCTCGCTCGCGTTGTATTCCAATTTGGTGTCATCGGTGTTGAAGAAACTGCTGACGCTGGGATGGCCCGCGCGATCGACATGAAGAAGCTGGCCGTTCTGCCGCACGCTGCATCTTCCCCAGATGTGGACTTCGCCGTGGGGAGCTAGTTCGCTGGTCGGTAGTTCCACCACCGTCGAGAAGACGTTGGCTTGCGTATTGGAATCGACCCCGGTCCACGGCGACTTGCCGCCGAGGTGAGGTTCGGTAAAGTTCCGTTTACCCCGGATATCGAACAGATTCTTGATTCCATCGAAATCGAAAAAAAACGCGTCGCTGCGACTGCCGGCGAAGAATTTGTATTCGCCTGCCTTGACGATGTTCGGGGTGGGGCCGAAGGAGACCTCGGCATCGGCAACGATCTTTTTTCCGACTGCCTCGACGGAGCGAGATTCGGTGCCTTTGGCAAGAAAGACGCTGAAGGTTTGCTTGCCGTTCTGCGGCTTCGAAAAGACGTAGCTGAACGCGATATCGGTCAACAAATCGCCATCATTGTCGAGATTGAGCCGGTAGATGGCATCGGGATGAAGCGCGTCGGCATTGGGATTTGCATTGAGGATGATCGCCGTCCTTGCCGGATCGGTCGGCGATAGGAACGCGTACAAATCGCAGAGGTCGAGTCGTTGATCTCCCAGCGGCGGGCCGAGGCTCAGTCCGGTGAAGTGGTTTGACATTCTTCTCTCCTTTGAGGTTGAGAGGCGAAGCTGTTGTTGTGAATAGTTACAAACCGTAGACCACCCTTTTTGCGAAGATCAAGACATTTCCCGTGAACATTTTTCGAGCGATCCACGTCGTGACCGTTGCCTCAAATGAGGACGGCATGGTCGCGCGCGATTTTCGGGGCGGCAGGTCGGGAGTTTGCCTGCCGGCTACCCACCGATTTGGTACATCGAGCGGTCGTGGGTCGAGCGACCCTCCAACAGATGATGCCCGGTAGGCTTCATCCGCACTGCTTTAACCAAGATGTCGGCGACCTTCTCGATGGCACCATCGCCCGAGCGAATCGCCTTCCTTACGTCGAGTTCGTCGTCGTTCAGTAAGCATAGATGGAACTTGCCGTCGGCCGTGAGCCGCATCCGATTGCAGGTGCCGCAGTAGGGCTCGCTGACCGGGCTGATGAAGCCGATCACTCCCTTCGCACCCGTCAGGTGATAGTTGCGCGCCTCATCCGCGGCGTTGTCGGAAGGAAGTTCACTGAGTTTTCCCAGCGCGGTCTCGATGCGCCGGCGCGTCTCGATGTTCGATACGTATCTCGCGACCGAGAGCCGTGCGCATTCGCCCCCGCCCAGCGGCATCAGCTCGATGAACCGCACGTGCCACTCGCGCTCGATGGTGAGCCGCGCGAGGTCCATCACATCGGCTTCGTTGTATCCCGCGGTAACGACGGCGTTGAGCTTGATCGGCGTCAGACCCGCCGCTTCCGCCGCCATGATACCGCTCCAGATTTTGTCAAAGCTGCCCCATCGCATCTGTCGTTCGACGGTCTCGGGATTCAGGCTGTCGAGGTGCACGTTGATCCGGCCCAGCCCCGCCTTCTTCAGCGGTGCGGCCAGTTCCGGCAGCAGGAGCGCATTGGTGGTGAGCGCGAGGCCCTGCACTCCGGGCACGCGCGCGAGCCGCTCGACGATTTCAACGATGTCGAGGCGCAGCAGCGGCTCGCCTCCGGTCAGGCGAAACTTGCGAAAGCCGACGCTGACCGCGGCGCGCGCCACCATTTCGTATTCGGCCGCCTGAATCAGTTCGGCATTAGGCAGGAAGCGCAGTCCCTCGAGCGGCATACAGTAGACGCATCGCAGATTGCAGCGATCCGTGACCGACAGTCTCAGATAGTCGATTTCGCGATTGAAGGAATCTTTCGGCACAGGTCCATCTTAGTCGCGGCTGACACAGGCATTCAACGCGGCCCTAAAATGGCGCTTTGCCCAGCACACTAGCTTCGCTCCACATCGAAGTTTGATAACCCAACCTCGTGTCGTCGCTGCGCGGGGTCGAGCCCCGATGTAACCGGATCGCCGATTCAGACGTACTCAATCGCGACCAACATAGGAACCGGCGTGGACAATGGGGTTAACATGCTGTATCGATGGCGCGAAGGGCGTGACAAGTCGCGGCTGATTCTGACCAGGTCGGTGGGCAAATCGGTGATCGTATGCTGCCTGACCACGATCGCCGGATTCGTCGCGCTGATACCTGCAAGTCACCATGGAATCTCGACGCTCGACCTGGTGCTCGCCCTGGGGGGAACGCAAATTTTGATTGCAACTGTGCTGGTGCTGCCCGCTTTGATGAGGCTGATCGGGACCGGCCTCGAGGCTCGCGCAAAGACCGAATCCCTCGCGAAGGAGACGTTGCGTCGCATCGGGGGCGACGGCGTCAATCTCGCCCAAACCATCGGGACCATCGCCGTGGTCATATTTATGCTGGTCGCAACGCTGGGTTACGCCGCCACCGCGGCTAACGAAAAGCGCGCTCGCTCGGACGAGGTGGTCAACGAAGCAGAGGCCATCATTATCGAGGCGGGCAAAAAAGACACGCTCGATTCCGCCATGGTCAACCACGCCATCGACGACCTTCATCAAGCGCTCAAGATCGACCCGCAAAACGATACCGCTTACGTTGATCTGGGTTTCTGCTACGGGATGCTCGGCGATCCCAAGCGCGCGGCGGACATGTATCGCACCGCGACGATGATCAATCCGTCACCCGACAACTTCAAAGAACTCGCTGATCTTTTTCTGCGTGCTGGAAATGGTGAGGCGGCGCTGATGGCGGCGAACACCGGTCTTCAAAAGGCCCCTCACGATGCGCGGCTGCTCAATGCCAAGGGACTCGCGCTCAATGTCCTTCACCGTCCCAAAGAGGCCGCGGAGGCGTTTCGTGAAGCGGTGCGCTACGATCCCAAGTTGGAGGTCGCGCGTCAGAACCTCGACGCCGTCAGTGGCAAAGCGATGAAGACTGCCCAGCCCGCTCAGTGAGACTGGAGTCTTCCCCGAAGCGATCTGCCCATGGATAGCGGCGTACGGTACTCTCCCGCCAAACCGGTCCGGCGCAGGGGCGAAGCGTCGATGCTGAAGGCTTCGTAATTCAAACTTGACCCCTGTCTTTTTACGCCATAGCCTCGCGAGCGCCATGAGAAAATACTGATGGTTTATGGTCATGCGATGGCAGACCATCAAGAGGCTCCGCCACCGGCTAGATCGAGAATGTGCAAAAACAAACCCACTTGACGGGCGAACATATCGCAGTGCGAGAATTACCAAACGAAGCCAAATAATCGAGCAAAATCAAGGATTCTTAGATCCGCATACGTCGAATATCGATGCGAAATCGCGAAAAAAGCAGACCCATCGACAGCGATCCTTCGCCCGCTCGTATGAGAATCTCGCGCGATGAAAAAGGCTAACCGACAGCGCGTCAGAACGCGACGCCTCGACTCTCGCGAGCGATGGCTCGCGATGCTGGTGGAGTACATCGGCGGTCAGGAAGAACCCGCCTCGAAGAAGTATTGGGCTCCGCAGTTTGAGAAGGCCTCGCGCACGAGGTTGCGCGACATCCAGACTGAAAAACTACGCGCGATGCTCCCCTATCTCTACGACTACAGTCCCTTCTATCGTGAGAAATTCCGCGCCGCGAAGCTGCAGCCCGATGACATCCGATCGGTCACCGACCTCGCCAAGTTTCCTGTCACCACCAAAAATCAGATGGCCGACGATGTGGCGAAAAATCCGCCTTGGGGTTCCTACACGCCTATCGACGACCGCACCTGGGCGAAGCAGGGCTGGATGGTTTTCTCGACCTCGGGAACCACCACCACGCCGCGATCGTTTCGCTACACGGCCCTCGATCGCGAAATCTGGGCGCGCACCAGCGCCCGCGCGCTCTATGCGATGGGCATCCGCGCCGGCGACACCGCGCTGACCTGCACCAACTACAATCCACACGTGTTTTTCTGGTCGACCCATTACGCGCTCAACTTGATGCATATCACGGTAATACCCGGCGGCGTGCAGACCGAGCGCCGCGTGCAGATGATCCAGCTCTACCGGCCGAACCTGCTGGTGGCGACGCCATCGTATTCGCTGCATTTGGCGGGTGCGATGCGCAATGCCGGACTGCATCCGTCCTCGAGTTCGATTGCGAAGGTGATTTGCGGTGGCGAGCCGGCCTCGGGAATTCCCTCGACCCGGAGACGCATCGAACAGACCTGGGATGCCGAGTTTCACGACGTCTTCGGATGCACCGAGGCAGTTCCCGGCGGATGGGCCGTCACTTGCCATGAGGGCCTCAAGCTCGATCCGGTTTCCACCCACGTGCAGGAGGATCTGCAAATCTGGGAGACCGTCGATCCGTTAACGATGGAGCCGGTTCCCCTCGGGCAGGCCGGGCTCACCGTGGTCACCAATCTCAACTCAGAAGGTTCACCGCAGTTGCGCTTCGTGGTCGGCGACTTCACGACGCTGGACTACGATCGATGCGTATGCGGCCGGACTCTCGCACGTGCTCGCGGCGGTTTCGTCGGGCGTGCTGACGATATGCTCAACATTCGCGGCCAGAAGCTGTTTCCGAGCGTGATCGAGGAAGTCGTGCGCGGCTTCGACCTGCTCGCTGATGAGTTTCAGATCGTGCTCGAGAAGGACGGCGTGATGGATACCTTTACCATCGTGGCCGAGACCCGCGAACATATGCCGGTGAGCCAGGGCGAGCGGCTCATCGAGTTGATCGCGGCCGAGGTCATCCGCCAATGCGAGCTGCGCCCGCGCGTCCGCCTCGTCACTCCCGGCACCTTGCCGAAGACCGAGTTCAAGGCGCGACGCGTGATCGACCGCCGCGAGGTGCTGTGAGTTTTTCGAGTTTGCCTTCGTAACCGCACCGCGCTAAAAGTCAGCAGTTGCATTTTGCAACTATGATGGAGGACTGACATGAAGCTTTACGAATTTACTGGGGCGCCGAATCCGCGCCGCGTGCGGATCTTCCTCGCAGAGAAGGGGATCAAGGTTCCATACGAGCAGATCGATATCGGAAAAGGACAAAATCGCTCGCCCGAATTCCTCAAGCTCAACCCGATGGGTGGGCTGCCGGTACTGGAGCTCGACGACGGAACCGAGCTCGCCGAATCGGTCGCCATCTGTCGCTACTTTGAAGGAATCCAGCCGGAGCCGCGCCTGATGGGCATCGACGCGAAAGATATCGCCCTCGTCGAGATGTGGAATCGGCGGATGGAGTTCGAGATTCTGAGCATGACGGCAGGAGCGTTCCGCAACACCAACGCGTTCTTCAAGGGCCGCATCCCGCAGGTACCTGAGTATGGCGAGATTTGCAAGAACGCCGCGTTGAAGCGCCTCGAATGGCTCGACACAGAGTTAGCAAATCGCCCTTACATCGCGGGCGATCGCTTCACGATTGCGGACATCACCGCGATGGTCGGGATCGACTTCGGGCGGCCGACCAACATTCGAATCCAGCCCGAACAGCAAAAGAATCTCGCGCGCTGGCACGCGTCGGTTTCCAGTCGGCCAAGTGCAAAGGCCTAATCAGCGAATCGGCAGATTGGGCGTGTACAGCTGGTAGAGCATCAGGTACACGATGACGCCGGTGACAGAGACATAAATCCATAGCGGCCAGGTCCACTTCGCAATCCGCCGGTGTCTCGTGAAGTTGCTTTTGAGTCCGAAGTACAGCGTCGTCAGCGCCAGCGGCAGGATGGTGACTGCGAGGATCACATGCGGAATGAGAATCGCGAAGTACACTGGGCGGATCCAACCCTGGCCGGTGAACAGCACATCACCGACCTCGTAGTGGAAAATCAAGTATGAGGTCAGGAAGGCCGCCGAGACGCAGACCGCCGAGATCATGCAGCGCCGATGTGCGGTGATGTTGCGCTGCTTGATGAAGTAGAAACCCGCGAGCAGCAGGATGGTCGCGATCGAGTTCAGGATTGCATTGAGCGGCGCGAGTGAATAAATCGAAAACACTATGTCCCTAATATCGATACGCCCGTCGTGATGCGACGGGCGTATCGTTTCCTGCTATGTCAGCTCGACTGACTATTGCTGCGGCACTGGAGGAGGGGGTGCGGCGGGTTTCGGTTGTCCCACCTGCGAATCGGCCGGTTGATCGGCGCCCGAGAGCGCGTTGCCCTGCGGAACTTGCGGCAAATACTTCTCCGGTTGCTCGCGTACTCCGACAATGACGTGCTCGTCGGTGTGCGCCCAGATTCGCCGGCTGAGATCAGGTCGCAACATGAAGTAGCAGAAGCCGATGATGATCAGGGGCACCACCGCTACCACCCACAGCCCCTTGCGCTCCATCGCCAGATGCATGAAAAACATCGCAACCAGCGCGGCCTTGGCAAGCGCGAGAGCCACTAGGGCACCGACCATTATCGGCTTCGGCAGACCTAGTCTATAGACCCCGAGTTCAGCCGCCGTAAGCAGGGTCAAATATATGAAGACCGCGAAGTAGCTGGGCCCTTCATGCTCGACTGCTCCATGCGGTGCGTGTGCTGCTGCGGTTTCTGCCATCGCTATAACTCTCCCACCCGTTTTTCGCAGTTCAAATGAGATATACGAATGTAAAGATCAAAATCCACACCAAGATCGACGAAGTGCCAGTAGAGTCCCGCGACCTCGACCAGATTAGCCTCATGCGCGGTTGCTTGTTTGCCGATAGAGCCAAACAGCCGACCGCTCAGATAGCACACGCCGCCGAACACGTGACATCCGTGGAATCCCGTCAGGATGAAGAAGGTCGCGCTGAAGAGGCTGGTCTTAATCGATAGCCCTTCGCCCCAAATCAAGTGATGCCACTCCGAGGCCTGACATCCGAGGAAGATTATCCCTCCGACGACGGTCAATCCAAGGAAAAGCCGCATCCGTTGCATGTTGCCGTGCTGAACCGCCGATAATGCTTCCACCATCGTCAAGCTGGAGCAGATCAGGATGAAGGTCATGATCGCGGTAAGCGTTATGCCAAGCCAGTCCGCGGGGTCGGGCCAGTTGACGTTGTACCAGCGCAGCGCGCCATACGCCGCGATCCCGGCGCCAAAGGTCATCGCGTCGCCGGCCAGGAAGACCCACATTCCGAGCTTGCCGGAATTGCCCGGGGTCAGCGAAGGTTCCAACTCATCGTGGAATCCTTCGGCATGAGTATCTAATGCTGCTGCGGCCTCGCTCATAGCGTCTCTCCCCTACCCTCAAGGAAACCGATAGCGAACTCTAATGGAAATCATCCCAAGGTTTTGTTTGAACCTAAAATAGTTGAATCACTGCGGCGATGAGCCTTGCGCCATGCCATATACATAACTCCGCCCACGATTATGAACGTGAGGTATGGAACCGAAATCATGAACAGCACGCTGTGTTTGAATGCGCGACTGGCTTGCCCATCGCTATCGAGGCCGCAGACCGCGCAGGCATTGGCAAGTCGTGGCGCTAGGGCAATCGACATCGGAGTCAGCGCGGTCGCGATAGCAATTAATTTTTTGGAACTCATCTCAAATACTCCTGTGCCGCGATATTAGGTCAGATACACCAATACAAACAAAACCGGCCAAATGGCGCAGACGAAATACCAGTACATCGCGCAAAGTTCCACCGGCTGGGCATTCTTCGCACCGTAGCGGCCGCGCATCGCATAGATAACCACGCACGCCAGCCAGATCACCGCCGCAGTTACATGGGCACCGTGCAATCCGATCAGCGTATAGAACGTCGCGCCGTAGGTTCCGCTCGAGAGCTTCAATCCATGCGCGATTAAGCGCACCCATTCGCTGCCCTGGATGGTGAGGAAAGTGGCGCCGAGGATTAGCGTGATCCCAAGCCACCGGCGCAACAGACGTTGGCGGTTCTGATGAACCGCGCGCACCCCAAGGAACATCGTCACCGCACTGCTGAGCAGCACGAAGGTGTTGATCCAGGTGACGAAGATCGGAAGACGCGGCAAAGCCGGTGGTGGCCAGAACGCCGCCTCGCCCTTATACACGAGGAACGGCCCGATGAGGCCGCTGAACAACATCGCCTCGCTCGCGATCACCATCAGGATCGCGATCTTGCCACTCGAAATGAACGTCGGCTCGGTGGCGCCGTCGCCCTCGAATGACTCGCGGCGCGGGCGCTTGGCCGGTGCGATCAGTGGCCTTACTTTCGCGGCCATTGCGTGCGACTCCAACATCTCAATTCTTCACCAAAATCGTAACCAGTGAGACTGCCACCAGGAATCCGATGATCGCGAAGATGATCATCAGAACCTTGCGATTCTCTCCACTCTTGTCTTCGCGAGTTACCAGGTCGGTGGGCATCGTCGTTCTCAGCTCAAGCCTTGTCCAACACCATCACGAGCAGGACCACCGGGAGATACAATAAGGATACGAACATCACGCGGCGGGCCGCGGCCGCGGTCTCCGGACGACTCACCAGCATCACTGCCGCGGCCAGCATCGCGAAGCCGAGGGCAAGCGAGGTAATCAGGTAAACCACTCCGGCGTATCCCATCAGCGTCGGCAGCGCGCCGACTATGAGCAGGATGATGCTCGAGGCGACGATGACCGGATTCTCCGGATAGCTATTCTCGCGATCGAGCGGGATCAACCATAACTTTGCGCGCTTGTAGTCGGCGCGATAAATCTTCGCGATCGAAAGCGAATGCGGCAATTGCCACAGGAACATGATACCGAACATCAGCCACGGTTCGAGGCTGAGGTTGCCTCGCGCGGCGGCCCATCCCGCGACCGGCGGCAACGCGCCCGGAATCGCGCCCACGATGTTGCAACTCCAGGACACCCGCTTCAGCGGCGTGTATGCGAGTAAGTAAGTGATCGCGATGGCCGCGGTCATGGCCGCGGATAACCAGTTCACGGTCACCAGCAGATATCCCAGACCCGCGACGGTCGCGATCGTTCCAAACCAGAAGGCATCGCTGGCCACAATCCGTCGCTCCGGGATCGGGCGATGACGCGTGCGATCCATCACCGCGTCGGTGTCGCGCTCTATGTATTGATTGAGCGCCAGCGTGCCTCCCGAGGCGAGCGCCGTGCCAATTAACAGATTCAGCGCAACGATCGATTCGAATGCGCTCGCCGCGCCCAGGTAGTATCCGGCGAGAGTGGTGATGAGCACCATCGCGGTGACGCGCGGCTTGGTAAGTTCGAGGTACTCCGCCGCGCGAGTACGTGCCGCGTCGAGACGCGTTTCGATTATGGCCGGCCGGGCATTCATGCGGTGACGTGGCGCTGCGCCACGATCTCCGATTGCGAGGCGCTGTGCATCACAGCCTGCCCGCCGCGGATGCCATACAGCTTCCACGCGCGAATTGTGATGGTGAGACTGGTCACGAGAACCGCGGAGCCGATCGCAACATGCGCGGTGGTCGGAAAGACCGCGCGCCGAGTCCAGATCGTAATCGCACCAAGACAGATTTGAAGCGTGAGTAGAAGTATCAGCGCGAGTGCCGGACGGCGCAGCCGCGCTTCCTTGCGATGGCTCGACAACACACGCGCGACCGTCCACACGACAACGCAGGTGACGATCACCGCGCCACATCGGTGGATGAAGTTTATCGCGATGAACTCGTTCCAAACCGGGGGAATCGCCTGTCCGAATGAAGTAGGAAAATCAGGGATCGCCAGTCCCGCGCCAAGATGACGCATGAGCGCGCCGATCAGGATTTGCAGATAGACAACGCCCGTCGTAACCGCGGCGAGTGTTGCGAGCGGAATTCGCGCCAGGCTCTCCTCGCGAGGCGTCACTTCGAGGAACCACGAGCTGGTGAAAATCGCGAGCGCCACCACGATACAGAAGAAAGCATTCGCGGTTGCGGTATGTGCCATCGCGATCGGGAGCGGGATCAGGAAAAGCACCGTGATGCCGCCGAGGACCGCCTGCGCGATGACCAGCGCGAAAGCCGCGGTCGCGAGGACGCGCACCCAATAGCGTGGCTCCCGCAAAATCGCCCACACCATCAGCGCGAGCGTCAGGATCGAAACGACACCCGCTACCACACGATGGCTGTACTCGAACAGCACGCCGCCCTGCAGCGATGGGATTAGCTTGCCGTAAGCGAGCGGCCAGTCCGGCACCGATAGTTCGGAGCCGGTCGACTTCACCAGCCCGCCGACAAAAATCAGCACGAAGGTGGCGCCAGCCAGCAGCATCGCGAATCGATGCAGGCCGCTATTTTGGGTTTGGTTCAAACGAAACTACTTAGTCGGCCGCGGCGGTCAGATGTTCCGGCGGCGCGCTCTGCGGCCAATAGTCCTCTTTGGTTTCGGGCGAGCTGTACTCGTAGGGTCCGCGATACACGGTCGGTAGTTTGCCCGGCCAGTTGCCGTGGCCCGGATGAACCGGTGTGGTCCACTCAAGCGTGTTCGCATGCCACGGATTCTCGGTCGCCTCGGCACCCCAGAAGTAGCTGTAAATCAGATTGAACAGGAGGATGAACTGTGCGGCGCCGAGGATGAGTGCACTGACCGAAATAAATTCGTTGATGCCTATCAGAGGCTTCAGAAAGTCATACTGCTGCGGATTGTAGATGCGGCGCATGTGCCCGCCCATCCCGAGGATGTGCATCGGGAAGAAGGTGCAGTTGAACGCGACAAAGGTAATCCAGAAATGCACCTTGCCGATCTTCTCGCTCATCATCTTGCCGAACATCTTGGGATACCAGTAGGTAATCCCCGCAAAGATGCCGAATAGACTTCCGCCGAAGAGCACGTAGTGGATGTGCGCGACGATGAAGTAAGTATCGTGGATATACATATCCACCGGCGTGCAGGCCATGAAGATTCCCGACAACCCGCCGATGACGAACATCGCGACGAACGACAGCGCATTCAGCATCGCCGCGGTGAAGTGGATGTTTCCTTTATAGAGTGTGCCGAGCCAGTTGAAGGTTTTGATCGCTGACGGGACCCCGATCACCATCGTGGTGAGCATGAAGCTGGTTCCCAGTGCCGGATTCATGCCGGACTGGAACATGTGATGGCCCCATACGATCCACGACAGAAATGCGATCGCGATCATCGCGTAGGCCATCGCGCGATAGCCGAAGATCGGCTTGCGCGAGAAGGTCGCGATAACGTCCGAGGTGATGCCCATCGCGGGCAGAATCATGATGTAGACCTCGGGATGCCCGAAGAACCAAAACAGATGCTGCCACAGGAGCGGCTCGCCGCCGCCGGACGGAAGGAAGAAGTGCGTTCCGCCCATGCGATCAAAAAGCAGCAGCGCGAGCGCGGTGGTGAGAACCGGCAACGCCAGCAGCAACAGGATCGCGGTAATGAAGAGCGACCAGATCACCAGCGGGAGCCGAAAGAACGTCATCCCCTTGGTGCGCATATTGATGATCGTCGTGATGTAGTTGATAGAGCCCATGAGCGAGCCGACCCCGAGCACGATGATGCTGATGCACCAGAGGTTCTGGCCCCAATCGACACCAGTGTAATTCGGCACGGCGCTCAGCGGTGCGTAGGAGGTCCATCCGGCCGCGGCCGCGCCACCGGGGACGAAGAACGAGGACACCATGATCACGCCGGCGACCGCGCTGACCCAGAACGAAAGCATATTGAGGACCGGGAAAGCCATGTCACGCGCGCCAATCATCAGGGGCACCAGTAAGTTGCCGAAGGTGCCAACCAGAATCGGCATCACCACGAAGAAGATCATGATGGTGGCGTGCATGGTGAACATCGAGTTGTAGGTGTTGGGGGTGATGGCGTTGTCCTGCGCCAGCGTCTGCGGGAAGATGCTCAGGAAGCTCCACTGGCTCTCGGGCCATCCCAGCTCGAGGCGCATCAGCATCGCCATCAAGCCGCCAATCGCCATCATGAAGAGCGCCACGAACAGGAACTGTTTGGCGATCATCTTGTGATCGGTGGAAAAAAGGTAGGTGCGGACGAACCCGAGTTCATGATGCCCGGCGTGCGCGCCATGTATTTCTACCGCGGCCGTACTGCTCATCGTTCAACCATCTCCCCCGCGCAAGGCGGGCCAAAATCCGACCAGAAATTTTGCCAGAAATTCCCCAAGGCTATTGATTCGCGTAAGTGTCCTTGAGCCATTTGTTGTAATCGTCCTCGCTTTGGACGGTAAGGTGTCCCAACATGCCCGAGTGCCCGAAGCCGCACAGCTCGGCGCATGGGATCTCGTAAGTGCCGGGCTCAGTGGCCTGAAACCATACCTCGATGGTGCGGCCGGGGACCGCGTCCTGCTTGAGACGCATATTAGGGACGAAGAAGCTGTGGATCACGTCCTTCGATTCGAGGTGGATGCGAATCACCTTATTGACGACAACGTGGAACTCGTTTTCTACCGTGACATCGTCCTTGGTGTCGAGCTTGCCGTCGGGACCGGGATAAGTGATCTCCCAGTTGAATTGTTTCGCGGTGACTTTGTAGAAGAAATCGCCCGCCGGCCCATTCTCCTTGATATCCGCCCAGGTCGAACGGCTAAGCAAAGCCAGCGCGATCAGGATCACTGTCGTTGCCGTGGTCCAGGTTATCTCGAGCTTGCTGTTGCCTTCGATGTACTCGGCCTTGCGTCCGGGTCGGGTACGGTACTTGAACAGGAAAACCACCATCGTAATTGTCACCAGCACCCAAGTGACCATCGTGATCCAGAAAATGAGGAGGAAAATCGAATCGATCGTGGGACCGAAGGTCGAGATGTCGTGCGGAAAATACATCTTTTCGAGCATCGTTAAGTCTCACCCCTATCGCGGCCGCGATGCGGCCATCGTCGTATCCAATTGGCACGCCGGGACTCTGCGTCGTACCCGCGCCGCGCTATGCAACCAATCATTTATGAATTGAAATTTCCAGCGATTGTCGCCTGTGCGTGAGCATCCGCAAAATGAAAAATTCAGTGTGCCCCGTGCATTCCGGCTAACGGACAGTAGCAACGTCGCCGAACCATTTTCCAGTGTCTGCGCCCTTTTGCAAGATACCCAACCGGATCGTGCGGGGATTAAATCGATCCCGCCAATGCTGCGCATTTTGCCCTCGCGCTTTACGTCGTCCAGTTGCGCTTAAGTATCTCGATTTAAACACCGTCAAGGCTGTTTGCGGCGTCGCCACTTTCCGCTAGAACACCTTTGGTTGGAGGCCGTCAATTCATGCCCGAGCATTTCGCAACCCTCGCGCAAGCGTTTGATCGTCAGGCGCACAAATACGGCACGCGCACTCTACTCAAGCAGAAACGCGATAAGGTCTGGCGCGATTTCTCCTGGCAAGAGATTTCCGAGGCCGCCGGCAAGCTGCGCGCCGGTCTCATCAGGATGGGGATCAAGCCGGGCGACCGGGTCGCGATTCTGTCAGACAATTCACCCCAGTGGGTGATGGTCGACCAGGCGACGCTCGGCCTTGGCGCGGTGACAACCCCTCTATTTACCACCAGCGGCGCCGAGGAGCATCGCCATGTGATCATTGATTCGGGTGCGCGCATCATCGCGGCCAACGGCGACGACATGGTCAGGAAAGTCATCGAGCTGGGCGGCTCGATCCCGAGCATCGAGGGCATCATCGCGCTGCATCCTGACGCAAAGGATCAGCCTGCCTCCAACGGTACTCCTCCGGTAATGACGCTAAACTCCGCCAGCGGCGATTCGCCCGCTCGGGTCGGCGAGGGCAAGCGCGAAGACCTCGCGACACTCATCTATACTTCGGGAACCACCGGCCCTTCGAAAGGCGTGATGCTCACGCACGGCAACCTCCTTTCAAATGCCGAAGACGCCATCAGCGTTCTCGATGTAAACGAAGGCGACAACATTCTTTCGTTCCTCCCGATCGCGCATTCGTTCGAGCGCACCGCCGGCTATTACACAGTGATGCTCGGTGGCGGCGAAATCGCGTATGCCGAGGGCTTGACGCAGATTCCCGCCAATTTACAGGAAATCAAACCGCGCTTGCTGTTGGTGGTGCCACGCCTGCTCGAGGCCATCTACGATCGCGTGCAGAGGACGGTGAGCAGCAGCCCGCCGCTGCGGCAAAAGCTCTTCCACCTCGCGATCGAAACCGGCAAGCGCGCAACCGAGTATCGCCACAGCGGTAAGCCGATGCCGCCCTTGCTGGCGACGCAGATGGCGATTTATCGCAAGCTCGTGTTCCATCGCATTCACAGCGTCTTCGGCGGCCGCCTGCGCTACCTGATTTCCGGCAGCGCTCCCCTTTCAACTGAGATCTACCACTTCCTCGCCGCCGCCGAGATTCCGCTCATCGAGGGCTACGGCCTTACCGAGGCGGCGCCGATCGTATCGGTGAATTTGCTTCCGGGTCGCACCAGGATTGGGACCGTCGGGCAGCGTCTCCCGCACGTCGAGGCTAAAACCGCCGACGATGGCGAACTGCTGGTGCGCGGCCCCAACGTGATGAAGGGTTATTACAAGCTCGACAAGGAAACCGCCGAGACTATCGACGGCGACGGATGGCTGCACACCGGCGACATCGCGCAAATCGATAGCGACGGCTTTATCAAAATCACCGATCGCAAAAAAGAAATCATCGTGCTCTCCGGCGGCAAGAATATTTCGCCCGCAAACCTCGAATCGAAGTTGGTAGCCGATCAGTATATCTCGCAGGCCTGCGTGTTTGGCGATCGGCGTAAACATCTCGCCGCACTCCTCGTCCCGGCGATGGAGCATCTGCACGACGTGCTGAAGGCGAAGGGCCTCGCGGACAAGCCGCCGGAGGAAATCGTTAAATCGCCCGAAGTGCGATCGTTCTATCAGGCGCGGCTGCGCGAATTTAACAAGCCGCTCTCCGATGTCGAAGCGATCGCGGCCTTCACGCTGATCGCGCAACCATTCTCGCAGGAGAACGGCGAGATGACTCCTACGATGAAAGTGCGACGCCGCGTCGTCCAGCAGCATTACAAGGACACCATCGATTCGATGTTCCGCGATTGAAGTCCAGCGGGTCGGCATTTGACTTACGTTCCAATCATCTTACGATAAGAAAGTCATGCCCTCAGAAGTCCAGAAAATCGGTCCGAAGTTCCAGGTCACGATTCCTAAAGCGGTACGAACCCGATTGGGTTTGAAGGTGGGGGACCTCGTGCAAGCGCGGGTGGGCAAGAACCAGAGCATCATTCTGGAACGCAAGCGCCTGGTCGATTTTCAACAGTCGCTCGAAGAAGACCTGCGCGCATCGAAGGCCGAGTACGACGCGGGTCTCTTCCTCGGGCCCTTTGATACGGCCGACGAGACGATGGAGGCGCTCCTGTCGTCTGACGATCGTTGGCGCAACCCAATCAAGAAGGTTAAGAAAACCGCTGCCCGCCGCGCGGCAAAATCGGCACCGCATGCGAGCGGTATTCACTCCTAGGTTTCAGGACGGCATCCGGGCCGCTCCGTCAGAAATTCAAAAAGCCTTCGAAAAACAGCTTCGCTACCTCCTGCACGATATCCGGCATCCTTCCTTGCGCGCCAAGAAGTACGACGAGAGTGAGAACCTCTGGCAAGCTCGGGTGACAGGATCATGGCGTTTCTATTTTCGTATCGAGGGAGATGCTTACATTCTGCGTGCGATCAAACCTCATCCAAAATGAACTCCCGTCAACGAACGGGCGGACATCATGCGCTGGTGCCCGCCCGCTTCGAGGATCGAAAATTTTGTTGCTCGCGCTATCCTTTCGAGGCTCCGTTCTCCTGTGCGAGCAGGGTGTGAATCGTGATCAGCCTCTTGATCGCGTATGCGCGCTTGCCTTTCGGGGTCTGTACCTCGACGTCATCGTCGACGCCTTTTCCGATCAGCGACTTCCCCAGCGGCGATGACAGCGAAATCTTGAACAGCGCGCCGTCGACTTCTTCGGGCACCACGATTTCGTATTCGTGGCTACCACCCTCGTCGAGGTCCTCGAGCTCGACCTTGCTGCCTAGGCCTACCGTATCGCGCGGTATCGAGTTGAGATCGATGGTGGCGAGCTCGGCGACTCGCGCCTCGAGGTTGTTGAGGCGTGCGCGCAGAAACTCCTGACGCTGCTTCGCCATCGCCCATTCGGCATTTTCCGACAGATCCCCGTGCGCGCGGGCGCGCTCGAGTTCCTTAGGCAGATCTATCGTCAGCTCCCGCTTGAGCACTTCCATGCTCTCGCGCAGCCGTTTTACTACGGGAAGTTCAGCCATACTTGATTGGTCTCACTTTGAGATATCGATGCTAGCTATCAGACGCAGCTCAGTCCGCTACGATCGAGGTCAAACTTCGATTCACGCCGGGTACGCTTTGGATCCCCTGCACCACCAACTCACCTAATGTCGTGACGTCGGGCGCTTCCGCAATCGCAATAATGTCATGCGGTCCGGTCACCGCATGCGCCATCGACACCCCCCTCACCTGGCGAATCTTCGCCGCGACGTCGCGCGCCTTCCCAGGTGACGTATCGATCAGGATGAATGCTTTAACCACCATGTGCGTTTCCCTCCCAATTATTGCGATTTAAGACACGAGCGTCTTACCTAAGCGGAGGCGGAGGGACCGGATTCCCCTGTTCGTTGTAAATGTAAAATCCCCGGTTGGTCTTGCGCCCGAGATATCCCGCGTCAACGTACTTCTTGAGCAGCGGGCACGGACGATACTTGTCGTCACCCAGCACACGATGCATCACTTCCATGATCGCGAGGCAGGTATCGAGGCCGATCAGATCTGCCAGCTCCAGCGGGCCCATCGGCTGATTGGTGCCGAGCTTCATCGCGGTGTCGATGTCGGTAACGCCGCCGACGCCTTCGTATAGCGTGTAGATGGCCTCATTAATCATCGGCAGCAGGACGCGATTGACGATAAACCCTGGGAAATCTTGCGCCGTCATCGTGCTCTTGCCGACGCGCTCGGCCAGGGTCTGTGTCGCGTGATAGGTTTCGTCGGACGTCGCCAGCCCGCGGATGATCTCGACCAGCTTCATCGCCGGAACCGGATTCATGAAGTGCATGCCGATCACCTTATCGGCGCGGGTGGTGCGCGCGCCCATGCGGGTGATCGAGATCGACGAAGTGTTGGAGGCGAAAATCACATCGGCATCGCAAATCTTGTCGAGCTTCTGGAAGATCGCGATCTTGGCGTCCTCATTTTCGGTGACCGCCTCGATGACGAAGTCGGCCTTCTTCATCATCTCGATTTCGGTCCCGGTCTTGATGCTTTCCAGCACCCGGTCCCGCTCTTCGGGTTTGAAGCGGCCGCGCTGAATCATACGATCGAGGTTTTTGCGAATCCCCTCGAACCCGCGCTTGCAGAACTCCGCCGACACGTCATGCATCAGCACCGGAATCCCGGCCTGCGCGGTCACTTGCGCGATCCCGGCGCCCATCTGACCGGCTCCAATCACGCCCACGGTATGAACTTCCATCAGCACCTCCTCAGCTCAGATGTACGAAATGTAGTGCTTGAGCGAACTCAGCAGCGCCGCGACATCGGCCTCATCGCCGAGCTCGCGGCAGAGGATTTCATAGTAGCCCTTGATCCGGCCGCGCTCCTGCTGTTCCTCGGGAACCGCGAGCAGGCTCTGGAAATCCTTGAGCAGCGCTTGCGTTTCGAGCTTTTTCTTGACCGGAATGGCCTCGTCGTCGACCGCGATGAGCAACCGGATGTGATCGATCATCCGGTTCATGACTGCGAAATCGCTGCGATCCTTTTCCATTGATGGCCCCTGCTAATGCGCGCCGTTGGGCGGCTCCTCACCTTGCGTATAGGTGCCCTGCCCTGCTCCGCTGTTCATCGACTCGCGCACGCGCTTGACATCCTCGGGTGACTGGCGGCCAGGCATCCCCAGCCCGCGCATCAGGGCGTTGGTCATTTCGGAGGTGAGGCGGTCGCGCATCGAGGGACCGCGTCCGACATGAGCATCGAGGACGCTGTCGACCTGCTCCTTGGTGAGTCCCTCGGCTTTGAAGATGTCGACCAAGGTCTGGAATCCGACTTTGCCTGCGGCTTTATCGACGATCGCTATGACCCTGGCACAAGTCGGACAGGTACGGCGGATTAGTCCCGCGCGTGTTCGGCAATAGGCGCATCGCATACGGCTTATGTCCCGTATTGGCACATCACAGTAACTCACGATCCCTTAAAACAAACGAAGCGGGCGCACGCGTATGACGCGAGGGCCCGGCTTCACCCCGAACGTTACACCGGTACCGGATAACCCGCAAGCCGCGCATGGTCCCGATGGTAACTGGGCCTGGACTTGGGGTTGGATGATGAAGATTTGACAAATTTCATCGAAGCCACTAATCTCCAATTGAGAATGATTCTCAATTGCGCGTCATCAAAATTTAATTAATAAAAGCTTGCACGTGAGTCATACCGCAGTACCGTATTTCCTCTATGCCACAGGCATCCTGTTCCGCGAGGGACTCGAAGCCCTGCTGGTCGTTATCGCGCTGGTCGCCGGCACGCGCGAGGCGGGCCACGAAAATCGCGCCAAGGACATCTATACCGGCGCGCTGGTCGCGATCGTCGCCAGTATCGCGCTCGCATGGGGTGTCAATCATCTAATCAGCGACGATGCCAGCGACACCCTCGAAGGGATCTTCCAGGTGCTCGCCGCCGCGACGCTCTTCTATGTGAGTTCATGGCTGACCTCGAAGAGCCAGGCGGATTCCTGGAACAACTTCATCAAGAGCCAGGTCAAAGGCGCACAAGAGAGTGCCGTACCCGGCCTGGCGCTCGCGCTGACCGCTTTCCTGGCAGTGATCCGCGAGGGCGCCGAGACGATCGTGTTCTTTCAGGCGCTCACCGTCGGTGCGACCGAAACCGTCGAGAAGCACGCGGTGATGGCGGGGATCGCGGCGGCAACCGTCGGTCTCACGATCACGTTTATCGTGCTCAACCGCGCAGCACATCGAATCCCATTCGGCAAGTTCTTCTTTGCCACTACGATCCTGCTCTATGGACTGGCGGTGGTTTTCATCGGCCAGGGCATCGCGAGCTTCCAGGAATCGGAATGGATCGGCGCGACCTTCATCGAGCATATGCCGACCATCCCGATGCTCGGGCTGTATCCGACCGTGCAGAGTATCGCGGCGCAGGCGGCGCTAATCGCGTTCGCCGCAGCGTCGATGGTTATTCCGCGTGGCTCGGCGCGGACGGCAAAGGCGGCTCCGGAAGTTTCTCCGCATCCGATTCGCCCGACTTGATTTGCGGGGGCAGCCCCAGCGGACCGCCCTCACCCATCACGATATCCTCGATCTGACGGCTGATGTTTTCCGCGTCCGTCAGCGATCGAAATCCCATCGAGATGCATTCCTGAACGTCCGGATTACGGTGCGGTGAACCCTTGCGCACGCGGCGCAGCACCTCGCGAAGGTTGCCGATCTCGGTCTGCAATTCGGTGAGCCGAGTCTGCACCACCGGGGTCGGTTTGCCATCGGCCATTAGATGGAGCGCGAGCGCCTCGTTGCGCTCCGCGTTCGCCATGGCATGGACCGCATCGCGAATTTGCGGGCAGGCAAGGTCGGGAGGAATCGCGGGAGCATCAGCGCCGATAGCGGCGACTGGACTGAGAACCATCGCGATCGCGAAGAGCATCGCGATCGCGGCGTAGCGAAAGCAAAGAGCCGGCCCCAAGGCCGGCTCTGGTACCTCAATCCTGGGAAATCGAGCTCGCCTCAGGCCGCTTCCTCGCCACTCGGATAGCCGAGCGACTCGAGGAATTCCACTTTCTGGGCGGTGGGCATTATGTAGATACCGTCCCATCCGCAAACCTCTTCGCAGAGCAGGCATCCGACGCAGGTCTTTTCATTGACCTGCACTTTGCCGAGATAGACCGCGTTATTCTCCGGCGACGGCGAGATGCAGTCGAACGGGCATACGTCGACGCACACGCCGCATCCGTTGCAATTGTCAGGATGCACGACGGCGACCGGGCGCTCGGCGCGCTTGAGCACATGGGTGATCACGCCGCCGTTGGTCATGATCGCTTCGTCGGGGCAAATCACGCCGCACGCGCCGCAATCGATGCACAACCCGGGCTCGATGAAGTAAACCTTTTTGGATTCGCCCGAAATGGCGCCGGTGGGGCAGCGTTTTTCGCATGCGCTACATCCGGTGCAACTTTCGGCGATGATGGTAAATGACATCGGTCAAACCTTTCGTTCAAGTATGGAGCAGAATGGACGGCCCTATTTGCGCATCTCTTCGATGATCTTGTCGCGCTGGCCGCGCTCGATAAGCTGATCGTTGCGCCGCGCCTGCTTCAAACCCAGGTAGGTGAAAAACAGCACCAGCAGCATCATCGCCATGATCGGAATGTTATCCGGCTGGGTGACGATGCCGAGAAACTGTTGCAGTCCGCTGATTGGTTCCATTCGCCCCTCACAGGTCCGCGCGCTTTCAGGCGCCAGATACAGTCCAGTGCAATGAAGTTCTGTATCTCCATTCAATCAACGCCATGTCGCAGTGTCAACGAGAGGCTGCCCTTAGCGCGATTCGCGGGCTTGATAATGCCCCACCTGACCGCTCAAATAGCCATCGATGAGCAATCACGTCGAAGCTGACCGGCTCCCGCCTCCAATGCCGTTGGTGAGAATAATCTGGGGCGCCCTCGGTACGCTTTTGGCCGTGCTCTATACCGTGGTGCTCGCGCCCTGTACCGCGCTCGCCGGGCGGCTCGGGTTTCACAAATTGGCTTCGAGCATCTCGCGGATCTGGGCGCGAATGATAATTCGCACCGGCGGCATCAAGGTTGAGATCGAAGGCCTCGAACACCTGCGCGGGCTGAAATCCTACATATTGGTGGCGAATCATCAGAGCTTCTTCGATATCTTCGCGGTGCTCGCCTATCTGCCCGGCGATACGCGCTTCGTCGCCAAAAAGGAATTGCTCAAAATCCCGGTAGTCGGCTACGCGATGGTCCACAATGGGCACATCATCGTCGATCGCCAGGGCGGCGGCCATTCGATTCGGCGTGCGTTGGATGGGGCACGCAATGGCCTATATCCGATCTGCATTTTCGCCGAAGGCCATCGTTTCAATGACGGACTGGTGCACGAGTTCAATGAGGGCGCGGCCTGGATCGCGACGATGGCGAAACTGCCGTGCATCCCGATGGCCATCAGCGGCTCGGGCGAATTCTTTCCGCGCAATGCCATAGTCGCGAAAGCCGGCGGACGAATGCGGATGACGCTGCTCCCGCCCATCATGCCCGCCGCGCCGGGCGAGCGCGCCAAGAGCGGCGATCGCGAAGCCTTGACGCATAAGCTGGAGGAAGCGGTTCGTTCGGCATTCCTGCCGGAGCTGTGAGGACTGACGAAATTCCCTGGGGAGGGAAGCACGATGGGAGATTCGAGGCGCGGCCCGCTGCTGACGACGATCGCAATCCTGTTCGCGATTTTAGCCCTCACCGACCTCCTCAAGCCGCTCAAGCTGGAGGGGCCGACGACAGGGCTGGTGTTTTTCGGCATCCGCCAGTCGGGAATCGCGAATCTGATCCTCGGTCCACTGATGGGACTCATCCTGCTGTTCTACGCGGCGGGAATCTGGCGCCTGCGCCGCTACGCGATGGCGCTCGGATGGCTATACGCGGCGTATGTGATCGTGAACCTGGTGCTCTACACGCGGCTCAATCCGCCGGCGAAAAACTCCGGCGAGCTGGTCTTCGGCATCGTCTACATGGTGCTCGCGATTGTGATCACGGTTGGCACCGCGATCACGTTAACCCGGCGTCGCACCGAGCTGGCTTGAGGGCCGCTAGCCCTTGCGATCGAAGATGAACAGCGGCACCTGATTAGCAACTTTCGGATCTACCGCGAGGATTCGCTGCCCCGCTTCCCTTCGGATGGCTCCGGTCGCGATGCCGGCCTGCTTCAGCGACGCGGCCACCTGATCGACGTCATCCGCCTCGAGCCACAACGCAAACATCCCTTCGCCATTCGCCTTGAGCGCATCGGCGGCGGTCGCACCAGACGCGAGCCGAATCTCCGCGCCCCCGATCGTTACCGAGGCGTGCTCACCCGAACGCGTCACCTTGAAGCCGAAATTTTTCTCGTAAATGGAGGCGGCGTCGTTGAGATCGCTGGTTGCCACCTCGAGGCGGTCGAGCCGTTTAATCATGGTGCCATCATTTCTACCCGTTGGGGTTTCTCTACTCCAGCGCGGCAATCGTCTATGCTGATACGAATCGACATGTCTACCGATTCCTCCACCACCGCCAATCTCAAAGTGCCGCACCTCGGAACCTATCGGCGCGTGCTGCCAGTCAGCGTCGAGCGTCTCTATGAGAACGCGATCGACTGGGAGCATCTGGCGTATCTGCATCGCAGCAGCTTCGCGCGGGTCGAATGCCTCGAGGCCGGCGCATGGGGTTTTCGCGCGCGCGTATGGTCCCAGCCCTACGATGCGCAACGGATGTTCGTCATCGAGTTGAAGCTCGATCGCGATTGTCGCCGCTGGATCACCTCGACACTCGAGGGCCCCGGCTATGGCAGCGAGGTCTGGACGCATGCGTTTCCGGTGGCCGAGCGCGAGACTCATATCGTGGTGGATTATTTCGTTCCCGGCCTCGAGCCTGACCGCGCTCGCACCCGCTTCGAGGCTTACAAAAGTCTCTACACCCGGCTCTATGATGAAGACGTCGAGATGATGACGGGGCGTCAGGCGCAACTCGATGCGATCAAGAACCGCGCTCCCGAATGGTCACCCTCGCGGCGCGTGCTGGGTCCGCTCGAACAGGTGCGCTCGCGGTTGCCGATGTCGATCGAGGAACGCGGGCTGCGCTTTCGCATCATCGAGCTCGATGGCAACCTCGTCGCACACGCAACCGTATGCCCACATACGCTGGGGCCGCTCGGTACCGCAACCGTGACCGACGGCGTCATCGAATGCCCATGGCATGGATATCGATTCGACGTCGTCACCGGAAAATGCGTCAGCGGGCAGACCTGCAGTCTCGCGCCGGCGCCACAAATTGTCGTTGATGCGCTGAACTCCGATGTCATAATGGAGTGGAAATCGGAGCGCTGAGCATTCGAGGTGTTTATGGAAAACGCCGCCTTTCCAATCACAATCGGAAGTGAAACCCGTGCCGCGGAACGCGCCTCGACGCGCGACCAGGTCGCCGCGATCCCCTGGTACGTGTGGTGCCTCGCTGCGGCGGTAACCTCCGACACCTTCGGCGGATATTGGGATATCTCGTGGCATATCTCGATCGGACGCGACACGTTCTGGACCCCCGCGCACATGATGGTCTACCTGGCGGGTGTGCTGGCCGGGATCTCATGCGGCTATGCGATCCTGACCACTACCTTCGGCTCCTCGCGCGAAATGAAAGATCAATCGGTCTCGATCTGGGGCTTTCGCGGGCCGCTCGGATGTTTCATCGCGACTTGGGGCGCGTTCGCGATGCTGACCTCGGCGCCGTTCGACAACTGGTGGCACAACGCCTACGGGCTCGATGTGAAAATCATCAGCCTGCCGCATTCGATGCTCGCGATTGGCGAGGGGATGATCAACCTCGGCGCGATGCTGCTGATCTGCGCGCAGCTCAACCGCGCCTCGGGTGCCTATCAGCGGAAACTCGACCGCCTGTTGCTCTATGTCGGCGGGGTCGAGGTCTTCGGCGCGGCGCTGTTCGCGCTCGAATCAACCTGGGTGGGCCTCATGCACAGCAGCGCTTTCTATCGCACGATGGGGAGCACGTTTCCGCTGGTGCTGATCGCGCTCTCATGCGTCTCCAAATCGAAATGGCCGGCGACTGTGATGGCATCGATTTACACCATTGGCTTCCTAATCTTTCTGTGGATCTTTCCGTTGTTCCCGGCGGAGCCGAAGCTGGGTCCAGTCTACCAGCACATCACGCACATGGTTCCGCTATGGTTCCCGACGCTGCTCATCGTGCCCGCCTTCGCGCTCGATCTGTTGCGCCAGCGTCTCGGCGAGCGTTGGGGCAGTTGGAAATCCGCCGTCGCGGCCGGAAGCGTCTACCTCGCGGTGTTCATCGCCGTGCAGTGGCCTTTCGCGGACTTCCTTATGTCGCCGCTCGCGCGCAATCGCATCTTCGGAACCACCTACTTCGGATACTCCGATCCGGCGAATCTCCTCTACAACCCGTATCACTTCGCGCCGATGGACAAGACGCAGGCGGCTTTCTACGGCGGCATGGTGGTGGCCCTGGTGACCGCGATCATCTTCTGCTCGATCGGAATGGCGCTCGGAAACTGGATGCGCAAGGTCCAGCGCTGACGCGATCATGAAATCCGCGCTCGCATTTGTAACCACGTTTGCGATGTTGGTTGCGCTCGCGCTTCCGGCCTCCGCGCACGTCGGCAGTCCGAACGTGTTCTACGAAGGCGACGCCGGCCCGTATCATCTCTTTGTCACGGTGCGCGTGCCGCAAGTGATTCCGGGCGTCGCCGAGGTCGAGGTTCGCACCAACTCCGATGACGTAAGCGAGATTACGACCGCAGTCGCGCGGCTGTCCGGCGCCGGCTCGAAGTATGTTCCGGTTCCTGACCTCGCGAAGCGGTCGAAGACCGACCCGCGATTTTTCTCTTCCAGCTTGTGGCTGATGGAATACGGATCGCTGCGCGTGGTGCTGAACGTGAAGGGAACGCTCGGAGCGGCCGAGCTGTCGGTACCGGTCGCATCGTTCGGGCAGGCGGTGCTGCCGATGCCCAAGGCGCTCGGCGCGCTGCTGCTGCTTCTCGCCATCGGGCTTGCGCTCGGTGCGATCTCGATCGTGGGAGCGGCCGCGCGCGAATCACGCATTGCTCCAGGCGCGGAGGTTTCTCCCGACTATCGCCGCCGTGGCTGGCGCGCGATGGCGATCATGACGGTGCTGGTCGGCCTGGCATTCTGGGGCGCCTTCGCATGGTGGAGTGCCGATGCAAACGCCTATGCGACCCTCGCGAAATTTTTCAAATCGCCCAAGTGCGCGGCAACTCTCACCGGCGACCGGTTGTCGATTCGGCCAACCGACGAAATCTGGTTAAAACACGAAAGCGTAGAGGATCTGGTGCCCGACCACGGCCACATCATGCATCTCTTCCTGTTGCGGACGCCGGGCTTCGATCGGATCTGGCATCTGCACCCGGACCGCACCGACACCGGCACCTTCGAAAAAGATCTCCCCTCGATCGATGCGGGCCACTACCAGGTCTTCGCTGACATCGTCGACAAGTATGGATTCCCATGGACGCTGGTCGGCGCCATCGACCTGCCGAACGTGGCGGGCCCCGCGATGACCGGCGACGACTCCGAGGGAATCGCGCCCACGCTGACGCCAACCAGCGACACCACGACTTCGCTCCTCCCCGACGGCACGCAAGTGATCTGGAAGCGCGCCGCGGGGCCGCTCAAGGCCAACGTGCCGATGATCCTCGAGTTCGAGGTGGAAGACAAAAGCGGCGCCCCGGCCAACGATTTGGAACCCTACATGGGGATGGCCGCGCATGCCGAGATCATCCGCGACGACCTCAGCGTCTTCGCGCACATCCATCCCTCGGGTTCGGCCTCGATGGCCTCGATGATGATGGCGAGTGCCGACAACCCGGGCTCGTCGTCGATGGCCGACATGAAGATGCCGACCGAGAAGATCGCGCCGGAGCTATCGATGCCGTATGGCTTTCCGAAGCCGGGGCTCTATCGCATCTTCCTGCAATTCAAGCGCGCCGGCCGTATCGAGACCGCGTACTTCGACGCGCACGTGCAGTAACTCGGCCGCTTACACCTCACGGTGCGGTGGCTGCCGCGGCCGCAGCGCGACTCGCGCGACGCTGACGCGCGCGGGCCTGCTCCACCGCCGCGCGAGCCGAGTCGTTCAACTCATACAACTCGAGCGACTCCGAGGTTTCATCGGTGACCCGCGTGATAGCGAGATCCGTGTACTGCATCTTGTTCGGATCGGCCTGGCATCGCCGCCGTAAGCGCTCCAGCCACAGCGCATACAAGCCGACGCGGCCGTAGGTCATGATGATCTGCGCGAGGCGCCTGGGATAGAACACGAACGGATTTTCAATTGGCATGCCGCTACGCCGCTGGGTGCGAATCTTGCGCCGAAAGGCACCGCCCTGCAGCGGATGCACGCGCTCGAACCGATGGCATCCGTAGTATAGGAAGATGAACTTTGACATGCGGCTCGGGCGCATCCTGCTCGCGATACTGCGCTTGAACAGCGTCTCGACGTGCTCGGGGGTATAATACAGATGCCACGCGCGGTCGTAGATCTCCGCCAACTCCTTCGAACTCATGTTGCCGGGCTCGGTGGTCACGTGCTCCAGGTCGTAGCGATTCATATCCGGGTCGAGCGGGACGCCCTTGAGATACATTTCCTTGTGATCCTGCGAGCCAGGCAGCGGGGTCAGGATGAAGAACTCCAGAATATCGATCGGCAACTCGCGTTTGATGATCTCGATGTCGCGCTCGATGCTTTGCGGAGTATCCGAGGGAAAGCCCAGGATATAGCCGGCGAGGGTCATGACTTTGACCGCGCGCCACGCCTGCAACATCTTGCGATACTCGGTGATGCGGTTCTGACCCTTGGAAGCGAGGCGCAGATTTTCGGGGTTGATGTTTTCCAGCCCGAGGAAGATTCCCCGGACCCCGGCGCGCGCCGCCTTCTCGATGAAATTCGGAATCTTATGGCAGAGGGTATCCACCTGCATCATGATGTTGAAGCGTATCTTTTCCTGGTGCCGCAGGATTGTGAGCCGGTCGAGGATCGCTTCCCAATTCTTGTTGCGCGCGAAATTGTCGTCGGTGATGAAGAAGCTATGGGTGCCCTGCGCAGCATGCTGGCGCACCAGCGCTTCGACGTCGTCCGCGGTCCGGTAGCGTGATTTGCGTCCCTGCACATTGATGATGGTGCAGAAGCTGCAGCTGAACGGGCATCCGCGGCCCGCGTCGAAGGTCCCGACCTTGTTGAGATAGCGCTTGACGTGATCCTTGGTCAGAAAGGGCAGCGCGGAGCGCTCCATCCCCGGCAACTCGGCCAGATAGTTGTAAATGGGTTTGACTTCGTGCTTCCAGGCCGCGCGCAGCAAGTCGTCGATGCGGCCTTCCGCCTCGCCCACGAACAGCGTGATGCCGAGATCGATCGCTTCCTGGATGTCCGGCGGGATCTCCGGAAGCATCGCCAGGCATCCGGTGACATGAAAGCCGCCGGTCGCGACCTGGATCCCGGCGGCGCGAAATTGCCGCATGATATCCATCGCGCGCGGAAACTGATTGCTCTGCACCCCGACCAGAAAAACGATTCCGCGATTGCCGTTGCGCTTGAAGTTCCTGATGATGCGTTTGATCGGCAACCTCAGGTTGGTTTCGTCGCGGGCGTGGATCTCGATCTCGACATCGTCGCCAAGTATGCGCCGCTGACGGGCATCCAGCGTGATCCCGTAAAGCGCGGAAAGTGAGTTCGAGGGCATCGAGCTGCGCAACCACTGAACCACGTATCCGTGATCGTCATAATGAGAGGGCTTGAGAATTTCGACGATAAACTTCTGCCCTGCGGGACTGTTCACGGCCACTCTGCACCCCCCTATCTACGTCGGCACCGCCGGAGGCACCGGCGTTAGTCTTATTGGCTGTTTGACGGTCATTCTTCCGTTTTGCGTCTTTCTCGGTGGTATAACAGCTTAACAGCCGATAGATCGCACATTGTGCTTTATTTCGCCTATAGAGCGTTATATCCGCATACTAGGCCCAAGACCGCAACCATGGCAAACAAATCCATTTCAAAGGGATATTTCCTCTTGGACGCCTCGAATTGAGACATCATCGACCTGGTGGCCCGATAACGACTAGAACGCTACTTGGTCGCCGTGGCCGTGATGGTCGGGGCCGTGTCCCGCAGGAGGAGTGAACTCGCGATCAAACTTCTCCTGCTGCTCAGGCGTGAGCAGCGCCCGGCCCGTGAGGGCGACCGGACCTGGTCTGCGGAGCGCCTGCTTCTGGTCGAGGATCGCGTCGGCGACCGGCTCGACCAACTTTCCGGTACCGGCCGAATTAGGCCACCGAAGTTTCCAAATTGGTTCACTTCACTTTAAGGATTGCCGCTACCACTCCCCGATGCATTGGCCATCGCCTTCTTCAGGAGGTCTGACGGGAAGCGGGACACCGTTCCGGTGTCCGGATCTGCGAGTAAACCAACACGGAATTTCCCGTTCAGGTTCAATAAGCGGCATGAAAATAGCGACGGACTGTTTCTCGACACGCTCCGCGCTCTGGTGAATACCCCGTCGCTCAAATTCAAGGATTTGACGCGCGAAGATGTTCAATCGGCAGTGCTTGAGTCCTGTCGGTGTTGTGCTAAACGGGTAGTCTCGTCAGCAACAGACCAGTAAAATCGAGAGCAGGAGCCTTCCGCGTGGGTGAACGAAAACATATAGCTTCCGGCGGAATGTCGTTCGACGTGGACGAAATGACCGCCGTGGATAAGAACGAACAATACAACGAATATACGCTCGATGACGGCGCTATTATCCGCGTTTCGAATCCGGCTACGGTAATCTATAAAGTAGTCGGTTCCTCCGACCTCGAGGGCAATCCATCGTATGTTGTGAAACTCGGCACGGCGGTAACGGTCGTTCGCGGACCCAACAAATAAGCCAATGGCAGCAGCACCACAGCTTCGACAGTTTCAAGAAGAATTGACCGACAATCTTGCGCAACAGGTAGGCGTGACGACGACCAATTCGCAATCGCCATCATTGGTCCATATTGATGCTGCGTGGGGAGCGTTCGCCAAGTTAGTTGAGGCGAAAGCCGCGCAAGCGTATACAGTCGCGGCTATGCAGGCGATGCAGATGCGTCAGATAGACGAGGATTTTTGCGGTTGGCTCGTTGACCAAGCGTCAGCGCTGCGCGCGCGGCGTACCTACTCGCTAGATTGGGACAATTTAGCCGAGGAGTTGGAAGCGATGGCGGCGCAGGATCGGCGAACAATGCGGAGGCAGTTGCAGCGATTACTTGCACACCTACTCAAATACCTCGTTCAACCGAACGCCGTAGAACATCACGAAAGTTGGCGTCGGACGATCCGTGATGCTCGCAACGAAATCCAAGACCTCCTGAAAGAATCGCCTGGAATTTTCCAAGGGAAGCGCGACGAAGCATTTGCGGAAGCTTTTAAGCGTGCCCGCGAAGACGCGAGCGACGAAACCAAACTTCCATTGCGACGCATTCCAGAAATTAATCCTTGGACGTTTGACCAAGTATTGACCGACCAAGACATTACGCCTCGTCGGTACGCCGAGATCGCAGACGACCAACTATAGAGCAAGCTTCCGACCTGTCACGTCACTGCCACTTCAGCAGCCACCCTTCGCCAAGTGCATGTTCTTGCTTCGATCTCGATACTCGGGCAGCCACCTTCGTTTAGCTTGCCCGTCGCCTTCGCCATGCGCTTAGCTCAATAGTGAACTGAGGTAAAACGCCCCCGCGGAACCGACCTTAATGAGATGAAACAGTCCGCCATCTCTCGCCTTTTGAGCCGCTTGGATCGCCTCTTCTGGGGAGTCAGCAATGAACGCTTCGCCCGTCTCGATCTCAATCGTTACAAATTTACCCGGTTATTGTTTCTCGTAGGTCGCCCGATATTTGTCCTGATAAATTTTTTCGCCTTGGGTTGCGATGTCCTTTGGTGATCCAATCGCCATATTGGTTGCTCCTCACCTTGCGCGCGCAGCGGGGCGGACGTGCGCGAGGACCGTACCAATATTCTAACCCTAAGGCTAAGCGGCGAAAGTCCCAAATACCACTAACTCACGGTTTGCGCATAGGCAGGAGCTATTACCGAAAGTTGTGGATGGATGACGTCAAAAAGGCGGCGCATCCGGATACGTCTGCTGCTGTGCGCCAACCTGTCCTGCTTTCTGAAGCTGCCACATCTGTTTTGCTGTCCAACAGTCCTCTCTACAAGTCCTATTTCCAGGAACGGTGTTGATACACGCTTTCCTCATCGCGGCCCAGTGACGCTCCATGTGCGGTGGAGGCGGAGAGGCTGGCACATCTGAACACCAGTTCGGATTCGCATTCGGCGTGGTGCTGGCCTGCCTTCGCTCGCTGCCACAGCTCTCTCGCCGCTTCACACACATCCCTGCAGATATCGTCGCGCGCCGTAGAGGCGGTGCAGCGCTGCCTGATGCTCGTCCATTGTGCCGCAGTGAATTTCGATGGCGGCGGAGGCGACGCCGGCACATCCGAGCACCAATTTGGATTTGCTAGTACGGGGGTTGGCGGCTGTTGCGCCGATGCGGTGAGGCATGGTGATAGAAAAGCAATCGCCATTCCGAAAATGATAAGCGGAACTCGGCCAGTAACGAATCTTGAGCTCGACATGAGACCTCCTCTAATCAATTAGACAATCATCGAGGAGCCCGACCGTAAGAGCGCAATTCAAGCAAGTAAAGTCTTTACAGTGTTACCTGATTGTGAACAATTTGGTGGGAGGACGAAGTCGCCGTCAACCGTGTGTCTATGACGCTAGCCCATCGGAAAAGAATTTATGCTGGATGAGCGAGGAAACGGTTCATTATAACCGCGCAATAGTCGAAAGCTAGCTGCCCCGCAGGGGTCATCGTCGGCGATATGCTAATCGTCGTGGCCGTGATGATCGGGGCCGTGTCCTGACGGAGGGGTGAAGTCGCGATCAAACTTCTGCTGCTGCTCAGGCGTCAGCAGCGCGCGAATCTGATCGTGGGTCTGGGAGATCAGTTGCTGATGCTGGCGGCGAAAATCCTCGTGCAGCTGCTCCATCTTGTTGTGCGTGTCCCGCATCAGGCTTTCCACTTGATGGAGCTGATCGGGCGAAAGGTTGAGCTCGTGATCGAGCCGCTCGATAAAGCTGTGCGGGCCCGGCACCTGGAGCATGCGATGGCGATAAGCGTAGGTCGAAGCGGCGAAGCCAATCAGTACGCCGGCAATCGCTGCCAGCGCGATTCCGCTCCATTTCAGGCTATTGCCCAAAGTCGCTGGTGGTCTCCGGATAGTCCGCGCTGACCATTTCCACGAACTGCGAGGGCTGATGAATCGCATCACTCAGCGTCTCGCTCGGCGCCTTGACCGAAAAGTAGGCGGCCGAAGCGCCACTGATGAAAAGCGCCAGCACCGCCGCCATCGAAACCCAGGCCGAGGAGCGCCCGCTCTCGCGATAGGCCCGGCCCTCGCGCCGCGCCGCAGCCGGTATGCGACGCGCAGTTCCAGCCAATCGGGTGGGCTCGGCGTCGGAATGAAAGACCGGCGCGGTCAGCGCGAAAATGCGGAACGATCCATCGCACTTCGCGCATTCCGCGAGATGCGCCAGGAACGCGGCGCGGCTCTCCGGCGCAAGCTCTTTGCGCCAGAACGATCGAAAATCCTGTCGTGCTTCAAAACAGTTCATTTCACTACTCGAAGGCGTCCCGCGTTCGTCATACGCTCCGCATTCTTGCGCAGCACCTGACGCGCGCGAAACGCGCGAATTTTCACTTTCGCCTCGCTCCATCCCATCATAGCCGCGATCTCGGCGACACCTAACTCCTCGCTGTCTTTCAACACCAGCACCATCCTATCCTCCGGCTTGAGCGAGTCGAGCAGCCGATGCGCCAGGTCGTGCGACTCGCGCCGCTCTTCCGCCTCGCCCACCAACTCTTCCGGCGTCGCGGTACTGACCAACTGCATCCATCCGAGTTCGGGCTCGCTGAAGTCGCCGACCAAATCTTCCGGGCGGCGCTTGCGGCGGCGCAATTCGTCATAACAAACATTAACCACGATGGCTCGCAACCATGCCCCAAAGGGCATCTCGGCCCGATAGGTCGCCAGCGCCGCGAAGGCTTTCAGGAAGGCCTCCTGGGCGAGGTCGCGCGCGATTTCCTGGTCCGAGAAAAAACGCTGGCACAGCCGCTCGACGCGTTGTCGATGGCGCGTCGACAGCTCCGAAAACGCCTCGGTCTGCCCACCCAAGGCATCTGCGACCAGTTCCTCGTCAGCTCTGACGGCTGGGCTCCATCCGATTCGTCTGGCCAAAGCTAGTCGCATACGCATCTAGTAATACGCGGCGGCTGGCCATGTGGTTACAGGAAAAATGTAGCAAAGTATTGCCCTTTCAAGAGCGATCGCTATGGATTTTTTACCGGAAACGCCAACCCCGCCCGCGCCAGGTCTTCCGGCGTATCAAGATCCAACAGGATTCCCGGGTCTTCCACATTACTATAGACGATGCGGGACGCATCCGCGTTTACTACCACCCGAGCGCCCCGATCCTCAGGCGCGTCAAGGAGCTCTGCAAAGATAGACCGGTCGAACAGCACCGGATGGCCCCGATGGCCATCGTAACGCGCGATGACGATCGGCTTTCCGCTTCGCCGATATGCATCGACGACCGCGGCGAATGTCTCGGCCCTCACGGTCGGGTGATCGGTCAGATGAACCAGCGCCGCGGGTGCGTCGGCAGGCAGCGCGCGAATTCCCGCCTTTATCGACGATAGCTGACCCCGCACCCAATCGGGATTGTTGACCATGGCGATGCGAGGATCGGTGGGGATCGCGGGGCGGACGCGGTCAGCATGCGCACCCATGACGACGATGAGGCGCGCGACCACCTTGAGCATCGCGGCGGCGAGGTGCGCTACGAAGGTCTCATCATCAACTTGAAGTAATGGTTTAGGAAAACCCATCCGGCGCGACTCACCGGCAGCCAGCAGGATCCCGACGACATCAGCCATGGCAGTGCTACGGGTTAGGCTTCAGACGGCCCGACTTCACGCCCATCGTGAGGGCGTCGCGCACCCCGGTGCGGCGCTCGCGGACGATCTCGGCGATGATAGCGACCGCGATCTCCTCGGGCGTCTCGGCGCCGATATCCAGCCCGAGCGGCGCGTGAACGTCCTCGGTGCGCGCGCGGGGAATGCCGGCCTCCATGAGACGGTCGAGGGTCGTTTTGACACGCCGTCGGGAGCCGATCATGCCGACGAATCCGCATGGCTGGCGCAGCGCCGCGGCAACCGCTACCTCATCATAGGCATGGCCGCGGGTGACCGAGACCAGGAAGCAGTGCTTATCGAGGCGGAGCGCATCGATCGCCTCCTGAAACGGCTTGACGACGATTTCATTGGCGGTCGGGAAGCGCTCGCGATTGGCGAACTGATGGCGGTCGTCGATCACGGTGACGTGAAACCCGAGCATCGAACCCATCGAGGCCAGCGGCTGCGCGATATGGCCCGCGCCGACGATAATCAGCCGCTGAGCACCCGCGATAGGGTCGATAAAGATACGCGGCGCGCCATTGGACTCGATACGGGTGGTATGGCGCAACCCGGCCTCACCGACCTCAACCAACCCGGCATGCGAATCGGCGGCACGCTCGGCGACCTGGTCGAGCGCGAACGCCTCGAGGCCGACTGCGGCGAGCGCGCCGGTATCATGCTGCGCGGGATCGACGACGGTACGCGAACCAACGCGGCTCATTTTGGACGTCGGTGAACCTGTATCAACTACCGTCAATAGCGCTGCCGGACGGCTGTGTTCCGCCGCGTCAGCAAGCTTCTTCGCTAGTGGCAAGTCGGACTCGGGCGCCCATCGATCGATGAAGACATCCATGATGCCGCCGCAGGTGCCGATTTCCTGTTGGTCGAAATCGCCCGTCAGATCGACCTCGGCGAGACGGGCCTCGGAGCGATCTTCGAGTAACACACGAGCTTTGCGGAAGACCTCGGCCTCGCCGCATCCACCGCCGATGGTCCCAAACTGGCCGTCGTCGCGCACGATCATCTTGGCGCCGACTTCGCGCGGGGTGGAACCTCGGACGTTGACGACGGTGGCCAAGACGAAGGGCTTGCCGCGTTCGAGAACGCGGACCGCCTCTGCCCATATCTGATCGGGGTTAGTCATTTATCGACGAAGAGTCAGCACGTTTTCCACAATTTAAAATATAACAAGTTCGGGCATTTTTTGGGTTTGTTTTTGCACTTTCGGAATCGTGGTATTCGAGGTTCTTCGCGGACTCAGGACCACCGCTCGCGATGCTCCCGGTGGGTTTGTTTCTGCACTTTCAACGTCGTGAATCGTACCTTCGAAAGGTCCTTCGGCAGCCTCAGGCCCATTACTCGGCGATGCCGAGTAATGGGTTTGTTTTTGCACTTTTGCCATTCGAGTCCGTACCTACCGAGATCCTTCGCGCAGCGCTCAGGATACTGCTCGACGTTGTCGAGCAGTAGTTTCCGTCAGATGCCCAAATTGTGCAACAACGTCTTGGTTTTGAGGAAGTCATTCTCAGACCGCTCGTACTCGCCATCTTTGAGCGCCTTCTCGGCCTCAGCATCGAGGGCTTGCGCCTCGGCCAGCGTTTTGAGTTTCGCCGGATCGGTGAACCCCTCGTCGCGCGCGTGCGCCATCTTAAGGGACACCTCTCGCTCGAGCTGGAGCAACTCGGGAGGCGGGTTGGCGCCCGCCTGCGCCAGGGCCGGCAGCGCCAGCCAAAGTATCGCGATAATGATCGCGCGCGTCATCATAGGCGAATTGTGATCCAGCCCGGACGGATTTTCTAGAGGGCTTCGAGTGTCGGCGCGACGCGAGCGGGTCCTGAATCGCCATACCGTTGCTGAGGCCATTGGCACGGTTCGCGTCGTCCAGCTCGTAACGCGCAAGCATCCGGTAGAGCGTCGAGCGCGAGACGCCCAGCAGGTCGGCGGCACGACGTCGATTGCCCCCGCTCTGCTGCAGCGACCGCACCAGCGTCTTCTTGATGACGTCATCGAGCAGCAACGGTGATTTCTCCGGTAATCCCCAATCCTGCGAGGTCGAGATGGGCTCCGAGGAGGGCCGCAGCAATTTTGCGACTTCGGGATCGCCAAACGGAGCGGGCGCCGGCATTGGAGCGTCGGGATCGGTCGAGGTATTGAGAATCTGCGACGGCAGATCGGACACTGTGAGGCGATCGAGATCGGTCATCAGCACCGCAGTTTCGATCACGTGAGCGAGTTCGCGGATGTTGCCGGGCCAGGGATATTTACACATCGCATGGACCGCTTCGGTAGCGACGTATCTGACATCTTTTCCGAACAGCTTGTTGTACCGCTCGATGAAATGGGCGACGAAGTTGGGAATTGCCTCGGTGCGTTGACGCAACGGCGGGACGACGATCGCCGCCGAGCTCATCCGGTAATAGAGGTCTTCGCGAAACTCGCCCTTCTTCATCATCGCGCGCAGGTCACGATTGGTCGCCGCGATCAGCCTCAGATCCACTTTGAATACGTGCGTGGAGCCGACCGGCTGGATTTCACGATTCTCGACCGCGCGCAGCAGCTTGGGCTGCAGGTTCAAGGGCAGCTCGCCGATCTCGTCGAGGAACAAAGTCCCGCCATTAGCGGAACGGAAATAGCCGAGCGCATCTTCGCGCGCGTCGGTATAGGCGCCCTTGACGTGGCCGAACAACTGGGCCTCGGCCAGTGAGGCGACCAGGTTGGAACAGTTGAAGGTTACGAAGGGACCATTGGGGGCGCCACTAAAATTATGCAACGCGCGCGCGATGAGATCTTTGCCGGTACCGGATTCGCCCTCAATCAGCACGGTCTGCCGATAGGGGCTCAGCTTGGTGATGGTCTTGAGAACTTTGCGCAATTCTTCGGACACCACGACCATATCGCCGACGTTCTCGGTGCGTTCGGAGAGTTTTTGCACCGCGACCCATTCCTCGGAGTGATTGTCAGGAAGTGTCTCAGAATTTTGAAAAGGCTGTTCCACTTTCTCATCCCTTCGCTTCTAACATGTCGCAGAACAGTACCGATCGCGAGATTTTGTTCCGCGCGAGAGAAGAAAAAGCAATCACTGCGCCAGAATGACGCGCCTAATGTGGGACAGCAAAAGCACTCGTCTCACAAATGCGCTCGGAGCATGAACGGTCAGCGCGACGGCTTTGTCATCGTGCGGCACTTTGTTGTCCGTGTCTCACCTGTGATGGTAGGTCGGACTGACCCGTCGCGATCGACGCTTCCTCGACTTCGCCGCAACCGCCCGGCTTGTCGCATAATTCATAACGCGCGAGCATCCGGTAGAGCGTCGAGCGTGACACTCCCAGCAGATCCGCCGCGCGACGGCGATTGCCCTGGGTTTGTTCCAGCGATCTGATGAGCGTGCGCTTGATCACATTGTCGAGCAGGAACTGGGAGTCCTCTGATCCGCTGCTGTCGAATGGCATTCGCGTCGCGCCTACCGGCACGACCTGGTCCAACTCGGGGTCGCCGAAAGGATGGGCCCGTAGAAGCTCAGCCTCACGCGGCTGACGTGCGTTTATAATCTGCGGGGGCAGATCGTTTATCGAGAGCCGATCCGAATCGGTCATCAGCACCGCGGTCTCGATCACATGCGCAAGTTCGCGGATGTTACCCGGCCATGCGTAGCCGCACAGGATCGCGAGCGCGTCGCGCGAGACCATCCGCACCTTCTTGCCGAACAATTGGTCGTACCGCTCGATGAAATGCGCGACGAAACATGGGATCGCGACCGCGCGCTCGCGCAACGGCGGAATCCGCAGCGCCGCGGAGCTGAGCCGATAGAAGAGATCCTCGCGAAACTGCCCGGCCTTGATCATCGCGCGCAGGTCGCGATTGGTCGCTGCCACCAGGCGGATGTTCACCTTGTGCACTTTGGTGGTACCGACCGGCTGGATTTCCTGATTCTCGACCGCGCGCAAAAGCTTCGGTTGCAGATTCAATGGGAGCTCGCCGATCTCATCGAGGAACAGCGTGCCACCATTGGCGGAGCGAAAATAACCGATTGCGTCTTCGCGCGCATCGGTGAAGGCGCCCTTCACATGGCCGAACAGCTGCGCCTCGGCCAGGCTGTCGACCAGGTTGGAACAGTTGAAGGTAACGAACGGCCGATCGGGCGCGGTTCCGAAGCTGTGCAGCGCCCATGCGATTAATTCCTTGCCGGTGCCCGATTCTCCTTCGATCAAAACGGTCTGCTGATGAGGCCCGAGACGCTTAAGCGTCTTCACGATGGTTCTCATCTCTTCCGAGCGCACCAGCATTCCGCCGATATGCTCAGCACCTTCGGACAGCTTCTCGATCGGAATCCATTCACCCGCCGGTTGCGGCGCCACCGCGGTCGTCACTTCGCTATGTGCCAGGTTGTCCACTGTGGATCTCCCCTTGATGGGGAGACACAGTCGTCGGATCGCGTTGCGCGCATCACGGATTCCCCCCGATGATACACACAGCAAAGGTCGGGCCGTTCAGGGCGTCAGCAGCGGGACACTAAAGCCTTCATTTTCAGCTACGTATTGAGATGGGCGTCGAGGGTTCGGGAGAGGAGTGACCTCTTGTGAAGCATACCTCATCTGGTGGTCATGCGAGGTCGGATGAAGTGTCGCACAATCGAGCAGCACCATTTCGGCGTAGGATTTAAAGGATTCTTTCCAGTAACTCCGGAAGTTCAATCAGGTCGCGCATCTCCACATCGGGAGTCGGAAAGCGATCGCTGCCTTTGACGCCCATCCTGTTGACCCAGACGCTCTTGATGCCGACGCCGGCCGCGCCCGTGACATCTCGCGCGAGGCTATCTCCGATCATCACGGCGCCGGCCTCGTCTACGTTGAGACGATCGATGGCGAGGCGAAAGATTTCCGGTTTCGGCTTGCCGAATCCTTCCTCGCCCGAGACCAGGATTGTATCGAAGAATTCGGCGAGTCCGGAGCCTTCGATCTTGGCGCGCTGGATGTCGGAAGCACCGTTGGTGATCATCCCCAATCTGAAGCGCGAGCGCAGTTGCTCCAGGACCGTGCGTGATTCGGGAAATACCACGTGGCGCTGCTTGCGATCGGCGAGAAAAACGTCGGCCAGCTCACGCGCCATCGCGGGATCATCAACGCCAACATCGGCGAGCGCGAGAGCCCACGCTTCAACGCGATAGCGGGGGATCCATTCCTGCAAAATCCTGAGACCTGGTTCGTCGCCGGTGAAAGCGCCCCACAACCCCTCGCGCGGGCTGACACCGATATCGAGGCAATACTGCAGGGCTGGACCGGAGCGCCACAGATCGCGAGAACGCGCGCGCAGCGCGGTCAGCATTGCGCGGACATCAATCCCGTGACGTCGCCGCGCCATATCGCACGCTACCATCGCGGACGCGTCGTTGGAGGCTTCCTCTACGATGAGGGTCTCGTCGAGGTCGAGGAGAACCGTTTCTACTCTCATGGTGCGCTAGACGTCCAGAATTTCTGCGAGAACCTTGGCGGGATGGTCGCGCGGATCGACGCTGTCATAGATACGCGCGATTTTACCTTGCTCATCGATGAGGAAGCTGATCCGCTCGGCGTGTTGCGCCTTGGCCTCGGAGCAGGCGCCATAAGCGAGCGCGATTTTACGGTCGCAGTCGGATAACAGCGGGAACTTGAAATCGAACTTTTGCGCGAAGGCGGCATTGCGCTCGATGGGATCGAAGCTGATGCCCACGATCTGGATACCGTTGTCGTCGTAGTATTCCTGATGGTCGCGAAAGCCGCGGCCTTCGAGCGAGCATCCGGGCGTATCGGCCTCAGGATAAAACCACAGCAGAACTTTTTTGCCGCGTAGACTGGAGAGCACAAGAGTTTTGCCGTCGTGCGACGGTGCGGTGAAATCGGGAGCCGTGTCACCGACCTTAAGCATGATGCTCAGGGCGCGGCTAATTGAGCATCGCGCGCAGGTTGCGCAACTGCTCGCTGATCGATGCGGCGGTGTCGGCGTCGCCACCTTCGCGCTGGGCAAACTTCAGCGCCCCTTCGAATTCCTCGATGGCCTTCATCACCATGCCCTTCTGCGCGTAAAGCCGTCCGAGATTCATAAAGGGAAAATGGCGTGGGTCATACTTGGGCGCGCGCTTGGCTTTTTCGAGCCACTCGATAGCCTCGTCCAGCTTGCCCTTGCCGATCAGATAGGCGCCGATATCGTTGTAAGGGTTGCCGAACTCGGGATCGACCTGGATCGCGCGCTTGCATTCCTCGATCGCGTCGTCGGTGCGCCCAAACGACTGGTACGCCCAGCCGCGAAAGGTATAAGCCTCGGCAGTGGGAAACGTCTCGATGGATTGCGAATAGAGGCTCACCGCGGTGTTAAGTTCCTCCACCGCTTCGCGATCGCATTGGCCACCCGCGAGCGCGAACGCGCGCGTGTGATGCTGATAACCTTCGCGCCACAACTCGACCGCTCGAATTTTTTGAATCGTCGCGTCCACCATCAATCCAGTTATGTCCGTGAACGTGTTACGTCAAGTACTAAGGCGAGCATCGTCCAACCCCATCCGCTCACTCTTTTCTCTCCCAGACCTCACCCCGCACCCTGCGTCATCGCGCGAATGATTTCCATCATCGCGGGACCGACGATCACGATCATCATCGCGGGCAATATAAAAAAAATCAGGGGAAATAAAATCTTGACGGTGGTTTTCTGCGCAGCCTCTTCAGCGCGCAACCGACGCGAGCTACGCAAACTATCCGACAGCGCGCGCAAGGCCGGGCCCATCCGCGAGCCGAGCTGCTCGCTTTGAATCATGGTGGCGGCGAGCGGCTTGATATCGTCGATGTTGGTCCGCGTGGCGAGCCCACGCAAAGCATAACCAAGTCCGCTGCCGGCACTCAGTTCCGCCGAAACCATCGCGAGCTCGCGCCCGATGAGCTGCCCCTGGCGGTCCGACTCGGAGCCGACCATCTTGATCGCTTCGGTGATGCCGAGGCCGGCCTCGACGCACACCACCAACAGGTCCAGCACGTTGGAAAGCTGACTGGCGATTTCGGCGCGACGTTTCTTCGCCTGATGAGACACGAATTGCAGTGGCAACCATGCGCCCAGCGCGGCCCCCATGATCGTCACCATGATGGTGCGCGGGCCCGACGATTGCGAAAGGACGCTTAGCGCGAGCGCGGCGCAGGTCACGCCGACCGCCGAGGAAATTCGCACCAGTTGGAAGATATGCATCGCGCGAGCACCCGGATAACCGGCCTGCACCATTACCTTCGCGACTTTTGCCACCTCGGGAGCGTCGAGCTTCGGCTTGGGAATCTTTCGCAGCGCCCACTTGAACAGCGCATGCGCGACGGTAACGCTTTCGATCTCTCCGGCGTCCAATCCGCCGTAGGAAACCCGCATCCGGGCGCCCATCTCGGAAAGGCGCTCCTCGAGCGCGCTGGAACGGTCGGATATCGCCGCGGACAAACATACCGCGACGATCGCGAGCAACACGAAAATCACCATGCCTAACATCAACGGCGACATATCAGTATTTGACCTTGAGCAATTTGCGGATCGACAGGAACGCGAGGATGTCCAGCGTTGCCGCGATCTTCAGCAGGCGCTGGCCACCGGGTTCATAAAACAGCGTATGCGTATACGACGGCTGAATGACGCTGAACGCCGCCAGCAGAATCACCGGCAGCGCCGCCACCACCCATCCGCTCATGCGTGCCTGCGCCGTCAGGGCGCGGACCTGCGCGCCGAGGCGGTGGCGGATGCGCACGATTTCGGCCAGCCGCTCGATGATCACTGCGAGGCTGCTGCCGACCTCAGACTGAACCCGCACTGCCACAATCAAAAGGCGCAGGTCATCGTCGGGCACACGTTTGAGCATTTCTTCCATTGCACGCGGCAAAGGAAATCCCAGTCGCGTTTGTTCGATCACGGAGCGAAATTCGGTGGCGATCGGATCTTCAAATTCGCCCACCACCACCTGCAGTCCACGCAGCAGCGAGTGTCCGGCTTCGAGCGAGGACTTGATCAGATCGAGCGCGAAGGGAAGCTGTTGAACGAACCGCTTGATACGCCGCTTGCGTTTAATCTGGATGTAGAAAATCGGGATGATGGCGAGACCGCCACCGAGCACGATCGCGAAAACCGGATCCTCCCAGAAGGCGGCGCCGATCATCGCGCCTGCCCCGAACATGAGCAGCATCAGGAGTAAAATGTCGCTGACGCGGCGATAGATGCCGGCCTGCCAGAGACTCTGCTCCAGCCGATGCATCACTCCCAGATCGTAAAACCACCCCAATCCGGAGCCGAGGCCACGCTCTTTCTTGAGCCTGTCGCGCAGGATTTCTTCGCCAGCGGTTTGCGGCCGGCTGAGGCGGCTCTCGAGTTGACGCACCTCGCGCGCCGGGCGCGTATGGCGCATCGCGAAATAGCCGACCACCACGCACACCATCATAAATAGCAGCAGCCCGATCAGTTCCATGGCGATCAGGCCTCGGCCGTGCGAATGAGACGCGTGTCGGGCTTGTAGCCGGCGATTTCGAGTCGCCGCGCGTAACACGAACGAATTCCGGTCGGACGATAGTCGCCGACGATGGCGCCATCGGACCCGAGGTCGGTGCGATTAAACTCGTACAGGTCCTGCATCATGATCATCTCGCCCTCCATCCCGGAGATCTCGGAAATCTTCATCACCTTGCGGGAGCCATCGGAGAGGCGCGCGACGTGAACGATCATGTTAACCGCGGCGGCGATCTGCTGGCGCATGGCGCGCTGCGGAATCGGAAATCCCGACAGCAGCATCATCATTTCGAGGCGACCCAGGCATTCGCGCGCGCTGTTGGCGTGGATGGTCGCGATGGACCCGTCGTGGCCGGTGCTCATCGCCTGCAGCATGTCGAACACCTCGGCGCCGCGAACCTCGCCCACCACGATGCGATCGGGCCGCATCCGCAGGCAATTCTTCACCAGGTCACGCTGGGTGACCTCGCCCTTGCCTTCCATGTTCGCGGGCCGAGTCTCGAGGCGCACCACATGCGGTTGTTGCAGTGACAATTCCGCGGAGTCTTCGATGGTCACGATGCGCTCATTCTCGGGAACGAACGCCGAGAGACAATTGAGCATGGTGGTCTTTCCGGAGCCGGTGCCGCCGCAGACCAGAATGTTGAGTCGCGCGCGCACTACCGCCATCAGAAACTCCACCATTTCCCAGGTCACGGTGCCTTTTTCGACCAGGCCGCCAATGTCGTAGCGCTTTTTTCCGAAACGCCGGATCGATAGCGAAGGACCATCGATCGCCAGCGGCGGTATGATCGCGTTGATACGCGAGCCGTCGGGCAGACGTGCATCGACCTTGGGCGAGGACTCATCGACGCGGCGGCCGACGCGCGACACGATGCGATCGATGATTAGCATCACGTGCGCATCGTCATAAAACTGCACATCTGTAAGATGGAGCTTGCCGCCCTTCTCGACGTAAACCTGGCGTGCGCCGTTGACCATGATGTCGGTCACGGCATCGTCGCGCAGCAACGGCTCCAGCGGTCCGAGGCCGAGTAGCTCGTTCTTGATTTCCTCCACCAGGCGATCGCGATCCACGTCGGTGAGCAGGCGGCCGTCCTCGCTGAGAATATCGGTGATGGCCGCGATGACTTTGCTGGAAACCAGCGCGGGGTCGAGCGCCTCCAGCTTGGAGATGTCGATGGTCTCGAACAGCCGGTTGTGAACCTTGATTTTGAGGCGGCGCGCGCCTTCCGAGAGCAAATCCGCTTTGCGTTTGCCGCCGCTGACGATGAATGAACTGGGCGCGTCGGCGGCGGTATCATGCCGTGCGTCGTCGGGTCGTTTATGTCCCAGCCGATCAGCAAGTCCCATAAATTGCACCGTACTAAGAGTGTGAGAAGGCCGAGAACAGCCGCGAGATGAGCGGCCTCTCGCGTTCTTCCGCGCTTTCGACGTTGGCGAGCCGGCACGCGAGCGCATCGAAACTTTTCACCAGCGCCGATGCGGGAGCGACCTGCCACAGGTCCTTGCCGGAGAGTTCCGCCAGCTCCAGCGATTTGTCATCGCGCGGAAGGCTCAGGTACATCGGGCGGCCGAGCGTGTTCTCGAGCTGCTTTTGCGTGATGCTATGCGTCAGTTGAAAGCGATTGAGGGCGAAGTGCGGCTCGACCGCCAGGTTCAGGCGTTCGAATAGATCGATGAATCGCCATGCTGAGCGCACTGAAGTGACGGTCTGATTGAGCACGTAGATCAGGCTGTTGGAGCGCTCGCAGACCGCGACCGATTTTTCATCGAAGTGATGGCCGCAATCGACGATCACGAAATCGAACATGTCGCGCATGAAATCGATCACCGTGGCCACCGTACTATCTGAAACCAGCTCGCCCTCTTCGATCCGCCTCGGCGCCGCGAGCAGATACGCGCCTGAAGAATGCTTGGTCAGGGCCGCTTCCAGCTGAATCGAGTCGAGTTTTTTCTCCAGCCGGCAGAGCGGCATGATGGTGAACTCGGGCTCGAGGTTGAGCAGCACCGCGAGCGCGCCGGTTTGCAAGTCGAGGTCGAGCAGTGCAACGCGTTTGTCGAGTTTGTAACGCAGCGCCAGCGCCAGGTTGGCGGCAATCGAGCTGACGCCGACTCCGCCAACGATACTGACCAGCGAAATCACGCTGCCGCCGTCGTGCCGTCCGGTGCGGATGCGGTTCTCGCTCACTTTCAGCAGCGCGCGGGTAAGATCGCCCTGGTCGAGCGGTAAAAAAAGGAGCTCGTCAGCACCCGCGCGAATGACGCGCTTCATCAATCCGGGAGAGCGCTCCTTCAAAAGTCCGAACAGCGCCGGTCGCGGCATCTGCGATGAATGATGCTGCAGGTAGGCGAGCGATTTATCTTCGTCGCCGTCGAACAACACCATCGAGACATCGATTGGAGTGCTCGTCGCTGAGCTGGAATTGGCCGATTGCTCGGAATCGATCACCATCAGACGGGGTTCGCTGACTCGCGCGAGCGCCTGCTTGACCGCATCGCGAAACTCAGACGCATGCCCAATAAGCTCGATCCGCAGCGCAGCTTTTTTCGCGTTGTTCAAGTCGATTACTGACACCGAAAATTCCCTCCCCTCCTAGAAGCGCGGGCGCGCTGCGTCGGGGGTATCCAGCCGCTGGGTGCGGATTTCGTCCTCGGTGAGAGGTCCGCGCTCGGACGGTTCGAACACTTGAGCATTGGGTGGCAAGGGGCCCACGATTTCCGGCCGCACTGACATCACCAGGTCGGTTTCCTGATCCTGCCAGCTGGTGTTGCGAAACATCGCGCCCGCGTATGGGATGTCGCCGAGATAGGGAACTTTGCTCACCACCGCGTTGCGGTTGCGCAGAATCAAGCCGGCGATGATCAGGGTCTGGCCATTCTTCAAACGGACCAGAGTGTCGGCCTTGCGGGTGACAAATGCGGGTACGGTGAAGCCAAACAGTTGGACCCCGTGCGCATAATCCGGTTCCGATACTTCGCTCTTGACCAGCAGCTCGATATCGTCGCGGCCGATCACGGTCGGACGGCAATCGAGCTGGGTGCCGAACTGCTTGAAAACAATCGAAGTGTTGAGCGCCTGTGCGAGCACGATCGGAATTTCACCACCCGATAGAAACGACGCGGTCTGTCCCGAGTTTGCGAGCAGATGAGGCTGCGCGAGGATGCGCCCCAGGCTGTGGGATTCGAGGAACTGAAAGAGCGACTGGGTCGCGAAGTTCGAGTTCGAGGTCGACAGCCCATAGGTCATCGTGCTGGACAGCAGCAGCGGCAGAAGTTGGCCGCCGGCAGGAGGCACACCGGGAACCGCGCCGGTTCCACCCATCAACTGCGAGGTTGGGCCGTAAGGAGTCGCGACCATGCCCGGCAAGCTGGTGAGCGAAATCCCTGCTTTGACCAGCGCGGCGGAAATATCGATTCCCTGGGTCTCAATCTTGGTCCGATCGAGTTCAGCCACAATCGCATTGAGCATCACCTGCTGCTTGCCGCCGGGATCGATACGGACCTGGCGCTCGAGGTAATGGCCTTGGTCGTCCCATACCGCCAGGGTGGTGAAACCGGGGCGATGCCCGATCAGATTCAATTGATATGGATTGGTGACTTGGATGTCGGCGACGGTACTATCCGCGATCGAGATGCGTTTCAAGCGGCGCGGAAAATCGATGATCTCCGAGGCGCCGCTCATCACCGAGATCACGTCGGGGGGCAGGTAGTTGCGCCCGCTCGGTGTCACATGGTCATCCTCGAGCGCGGGAGGGTCTTCTCGGTATTTGCCCGACTCTGACGACGCCGGGCCGGAGGCAGTCTGCCGGTTAATCGGCAGCGCGGCAGCCGGCGGTGGGACATCGGCGTTGAACGCATCGACCGCGTGCGAAGGCGGTACGGTTTCGGAGCTGCTTTGGAAAGCGCTTTCAGGTGCGACAGGTTTTGGAAGGCCTGCGTCTGAATACGCAACCGGACCGGTTCCCGCATCGAGCGGTGTCGCACTGTCGGCGATCGCGGCGACATAGATGCGGTAAGCGACCAGCGCTCCGTCATCGCGAGTCACCGTAACATCCCATTGCCCTCGGTCTGCGCCGAGCAGCACCAACTGGCCGGGCGTTTCGCCATGAATCACCAATGCATGAGGATTCTCGATGACGTGAATCGACGGTTTGGAACCTATCTTCAGATGGTCGATGACGTGGGTTTGTCCCGCATTCAAATTGATGGTCTGCGATTGAATCGCATTGTCCGCTCGCAGTGGCTGCGCGGTTACGAGCGAGAGCGCGGCGGCGAAGAGAAAACCTGCTACACCGGGCATTTTAGCTAAGCTTCTGGATTTCATTGTGCTCTGCATGTTTTCCGCCAGCGAGGAAGTCGCTTACGGGATCTCCAAAGTTTTTGGCACGGGCAGGAAAGATGCCGATGGCGCGCTGTCTGAGTGGATGGAGTTTCCCGCAGTGCCGGTCACAGCAGCGCTGGAAGCATCGGACGCCGCGGGCACGGCCGAAGTTTGAGGTGCAGCGGGCGTCGCCATCGACGCATCTTGATGAATCGAGTTCGAGATTCCATTGGCGCTGGCGGAAATGAACGACACGGTCTCGGAGTTCTTACCGTCGCGCATGATTTCCACTGCGAACGGATGGCGTCCCGACGCGCCCACCAACCCGGGCGGCAGGAGCACCGGCGAAGGCTGAGTGTTGATTGTCATCCCGGTGCCACCCGCTCCGAGCAGATCCGCGAAGTCGCTGCCGGAAGTCGGCACCAGCTTGTCGTCGTTGTAGTTGCGCATCGCGAGCCGCAAGGTGCCTTCGCGACCGGCGAGCCCGAGTTTTTCCGCATCATGGGGCGTGACCAGCAGCGTGACGACCTTGGCAACTTCAGCATCGTCCTTGCCCTTGTCGATCTGCTGCTCGACCGCGATCACTTCGATGTTCTGGAGAACAATCTTGGAATAAGGCTTGTTGTTGTCGGCGCCGGTCCCTGAAATCGCCACCAGCACATCGACGTGGGTATGTGGTTTCACGAATCCGGAAATATCGCCGACCTCGTCGACCGCGACTGACATCGCACGCATTCCAGGCGTGATGATCATCGGCATTACCCCAGGAATCTTGTCGGCGGTTATGAGGTTGTGTTGGACGACAGGCTGACCGACGACTAGTTCATCGCGGGCGTAGCTGTTGCCGACCATCGATGGATCGGTAAAAGCGCCTTCCGGAACGCTCTGGCGCGACCATCGCACCAGTTTCACATCATCGCCGGTAAGCTTCTCTCCGAGATGCACATCGCGCGCGGCAACCACGATGTCCTGGGTTTGGGCGAGGGCAACTTGAACTTGTGCTTCGCGGTTTTTCAGCGCGGAAAACACCACGATGGCGGCGAGTACCGCCGCGACCATCGCCAACATCAGGAAAATTGTCGGTCTTCTCATTTTCCCCTCTGAAAAACCCCCTCGCGCAGGTCATCTGCTCCGGGCTAGACGCGCGAACCTCGCTCACGCGATCATCGATGCGAGGAGCGAGGCTCGGCCTGCGGTAACGAACTTGGGAGTGGAATTTAGGCAGCGTTCAACGAAGCGGTAACCTTCGTGATGATGCCGTTGATGCCGGTTTCGAGGCCCTCGTAAGCGACGTAACCCGCGACCGCGATGGCGGCGATGATGAGCACATACTCAACCATGGTCTGGCCGCGCTGGTTGCGTTTCACTTCGACGATGCGTGCAACGATTCGGGTTAGAAAGTTCATAGTGGCTCCTTGGCGGTTTCTTCCGATCCGATCACCAATTGGTTTAATCGGGGTGACTAACTGTCTCCGTCGAGGAGAGGGAGTGCAGAAGGCGTGCCAGATGGTTGCCGCCCCTGACATGATGCAAGGATCGCGTCGTCTAAACCGGTTTCAAAATGAGACAGCCGTATAGTGAGCGCTGCTGCGGTTAAATTGCACAAAGCAGTCAGCCCTCCGCCGGCGAGATGCCCCCGGTTCAGGCGTGGATTCGGGATCTCATCTTGAGACGTGTCGCGAAGCGCGCTGATCGTACCGTGGCGGGTCATCGCGAATTGCGACATCCCCTCACTCTTGAAGCTTGCTAACCCACCCCGGGAGCGCCACACTTTTCTTGGGGGTGACATCAATTGAGGTCGCGCCCATGGCCATCCCATCGGTTCGTTTTCGGGGGAACAAACTCTTTCAGGCGCTCGCGATATCCGCTCTGGCGGCGGTGATCGCAGTCGCATCTGGATGCGCACCCACTGCCCTGTCTTCGGCACGGCAGAAAATAGCTGCCGGTCAGTACGCGTCCGCGCATAGCGAGTTGCTCGCAATTCCGCTTGGTGATCTGAATGACGCACAACGCCGCGAAGTCAAAGACGACCTGTGCGTGTCCGTTTTCATGCTCGGTGAACCCACCTACTCAAGCACCGAGCAGCGCCGTGTATGCTCCGATGCGGCTGCGGAACCGGGTAGCCAGAGCGAGCAGTTCGTCGCGAAAATCGATGATCAGGTCCGCCAGGCATCTTCCACGAGGGTCGATGCGGCGCTTGCAACCGGCGACCTTGGCGGCGCGGAACAGGCTGCTCAGCTGTACCTCAACACACCGGGCGCCGACCCTGCGGTGGTGGCGAGATGGTCGCGGCAGATGTGGCAGCTGGTGAATCAGCACGACAATCGCCCCGGTCCGCATCGAAAGAAGGAACTTGCCGCGGCGATAGCGAGCCTGCGCAGGCAGAATCCCGCGGTCCGCAAAATGAGCAAAGACGCGTTCGTTCTATGGGTCGCGCAACAGGGCAGCGTGGAGGGCACCGCGATGTTCTCCTCGGTCGCGCTGCGAAACCAGGAACTCGACCTCGCGATACGAAGGGAGGAGGTCCGTCTCGCTTCATTGAAACTCGACCGCCTCTCGGCCATCAACGACGCGACCATCGCGCGCTGCGGCTGCGACGGACGCACCAACATCGGTGTTGCAGAAACCAATTTTCCGCTCTATCTGGTAAGGCTGGACCCCGAAACCCAGCGATCGGAAGTGCTTATCCTCCCGCATCGCCAATAACCCGCGTCGCCACGCGACGCACTATGCGGGAAGGACACCATGGCAAGTGCCGAACTCAACAAGGTTCTCGAGCTGTTAAAGTCTCAACCACGAAATCCCGATGCATCGGTAGAGAAGATGCGCGCCGGGATGGAACGCGTCAGCGAACGCGTCGCCAAGGATGTGACCTGCGAGGGATTTCGCATCGGCGACCTCGAGGCGGAATGGATCGTTCCACCTGAGGCGGCCTCCGACCGGGTCATCCTTTATCTTCACGGCGGCGGCTATGTGATGGGCTCGATTGCGACTCATCGCGCGACGGTTGCGCGAATCGCGCGCGCCTCCAAGGCTCGCGCGTTGGCGCTCGAATATCGCCTCGCACCGGAGCATCCATTTCCCGCCGCGGTCGAAGACTCGGTCGCTGCATACAAGTGGCTCATCGCGCAGGGTTACAAACCCAACAAGATCGTTATCGCGGGAGACTCCGCGGGCGGCGGCCTCACGCTGGCGGCACTGCTGTCGATTCGCGATCAGAAGCTGCCGATGGCGGCCGCGGGCGTCGCAATCTCTCCATGGGCTGACCTCGAAGCTACCGGCGATTCACACAAAACCCGCGCTCATCGCGATCCGATGGTGGGTGGCAACGGACTCGGTGGAATGGCGAAGCATTACATTGGAAACGCCGACCCGAAGCATCCGCTAGCTTCGCCGATCCACGCCGATTATAAGGGCGTCGCCCCATTGTTGATCCAGGTTGGCGATGCGGAAACGCTGCTCGACGATTCGACCCGGGTGGCCAAGCGCGCCAAGGAGCATGGAGTCAGCGTCGAGCTCGAAGTGTGGGACGACATGATTCACGTCTGGCATGCATTCGCGAAGATACTCCCGGAGGGGCAGCAAGCCATCGATAAAATCGGGAAATTCGTGCTGAACCACACTTCTTGAATCGGATGCTATGCGCTTGGTTGCCGGGGCCGCGGTCGCAGGGTTAGAATAGATCAATCTCGTGTAGCGGCGCGATTTTCTCCGCGCATCCTGTGAAACCTGATGGCTACTTCCGAGCGCATAGCAATTTCCCCAACCTTCAATCGCAAGCACATCGGTGATGTACTCGGCGGCCGCCAACTGGTCGTGATGTCTAATCGCGCACCGATCAAAGTGGTGTGCGAAGAAGGCGAAGAGCGCATCGAACCGACCGTGGGCGGCGTCGGCACCACGTTCCTGCGTCTGCTGGAACGTCACGGTGGGCTTTGGATCGCATGGAATGGCGGCCAGAAGACTCCGCCGCGCTTGGCGCTACCGACCGACAATCCGCGTTTCGAGCTCTCGTTCGTGGAACTGAGCGAGCGCGACGTCTCGCAGTACTACTATGGAATGTGCAATCGGGCCCTGTGGCCGTTGATGCATTTCATGATCTCCAACTGCCACTTCAATGGGGCCCACTGGCGACAATATCGTGCTGTCAACGACCTGTTTGCGGCCTCCGCGATTGAGCAGGCCGGCCATGGCGATGCGCTGTGGATCCAGGATTTCCATTTAGCGCTAACTCCCCGAATCATCCGCGCGCGCCGCAAGGATCTCGCGATCGGAATTTTCTGGCATGTACCCTTTCCGCCGGTCGAGCTTTATCGAGTTTTCCCATGGCGAGGCGAACTGCTGATGGGAATGCTCGGCAGCGATCTAATCGGCTTCCATTGCGATTCGTATGTCACGCATTTTCTCAACTCGTGCCGGAAAGTGCTCGGCGCGCAAATCGATGAGGATACTGGCGAGGTTCACTTCGAAGGACGAACCTCGCGGGTCGCCACTTTTCCGCTCGGAATTCCGGTTGACTATTTCGAAGCGATCGCGGGCAGCTCGCGCACCCTGCAAAAGACCGCGCGCATTCGCCGCGGACTGCGCAGCGAGGTCGTGGTGCTCGGTGTCGATCGCCTCGACTATACCAAGGGCATTCTCGAACGCCTGCTCGGCTTCGAGCGTTTCCTCGAACGCAACCCCGATTATCATCACCGCGTGACGCTGGTGCTGATCGCGGTTCCCTCGCGGACCAAGGTTACCGAATACGCGGCGCTCAAGCGTCAACTTGATGAGGCGGTCGGGCGCGTGGTCGGGCGATTTTCCTCCGACGGATGGGTACCTATCCGCTATCTCTACACGCAGTTCGGCGCGGAGGATCTGATCGCCTACTACCAGGCCGCGGATATCGCGCTGCTGACGCCGCTGCGCGACGGCATGAACCTGGTCGCCAAGGAGTTCATCGCATCGCATCCCGCCGACGACGCGGTCCTGATCCTTAGCGAGTTCGCCGGCGCCGCCGAGGAGCTGACCGATGCACTGCTGGTGAATCCTTACAATACCGATGCGATCGCTGATCGTATTCGGGAAGCGCTCGAGATGCGGGCCGAGGCGCGCGGGGAGCGAATGCGCGCGTTGCGCGCAAAAATCCGCGGCAACAACCTCGAGCGATGGTCCGCGAATTTTCTCACCGCGCTGACCGCGGAGACGAGCATTGAGCCGCGAAGCATCGCGCACGCCTGAACCCGACCAGTTGCCTGCTCCGTTGCCGCGCGGATTGTTAACCGACCAGCTCGCGCGAGGTCAGCTTCTGCTGTGCCTCGACTTTGACGGCACGATCTCCGAACTCACCAATGATCTATGGAAGGCGGTGCCGGTTCCAAGCGCAAAAACTGCGATCGCCGAACTGGCGCGCCATCCGGAAAAGCTCACCCTCGCGATCATCAGCGGACGTGACCTCGACACCCTGCTGCCTCTGCTTGGTTTGCGCGACGGACTGTTGTTCGCGGGGACGCATGGACTCGAATTCATCGGACGCGATGGCGCACGACGGTTCGCACCCGGCATCGATCGATGTGCACAGGACGTCGAGCGCGTCCGGGAATTCCTCGCGCACTCGATTCCGAAAGATCGCGGCTTCATTGTCGAGGACAAACGCGTCGCGCTGACGATCAACTATCGCAACGCGCAAGCTGACGATGCGCGCGAGGCGGTCGCCGCGTTCGATCAATTCGTGAATCAGCTGCCGACGTTGCAATTGCTCCACGGCAAGATGGTTCATGAGGCGATTCCGCGCGGCATCGGTGGCAAGGGTGCGGCGATCGAGTTCTTCCTTCGCGACACCGGCATCGAGGGTTCTCGCACGATCTACTTCGGCGACGACCTCACCGATGAAGACGCGTTCCGCGCCCTCGTTTCGCATAATGGAATCGGAGTGCTCGTGGGAGTCGAACGCCAGAGCTTCGCGCAATATCGCGTCGATAGCCCTGGCGATGTCGCCGAGCTACTTGAAGACCTGCTATCAAGAATCGATGCATGAGTCTGGCCGCGACGCGCTTGAAAACAAACACTCTCTGATTCAGAAGCCGGCCGCGATTCTCCTCGCAGCCATAGTCTTCATGATGCTCGCAGCGGGCTCGGGGTCGGCGCGGAGTACCCTCCTCGCACAGGGCCGGGCCGCGGAGCGACGGCAGGACTACGATCACGCGATCGCGTACCTGACGCAAGCTATCGCGCAAGACCCTTCGGACAAGGCTGCATATGAAGCACGTGGCACCTGCTATCTGAGGGTTAAACCGAAGAGATACGACCTCGCGCGCGCTGACTTCGACGCGATCATTCGGCTTGATCCCGGAAACGGCAGAGCCTATTCACTTCGCGGCCTCACCTATGACCGCGAGCATCAATATGCGCAGGCGAGCGCGGATTTCGCGAAGGCCATCGTCTCGAATCCCCAAGATCCGCAAGCTCACAACAGCGCTGCGTGGTTGATGGCGACCTGTCCAGATGCGAAATTTCGCGACGGCCCCAGGGCGGTCGAATTGGCCACCAAAGCGGGCGAACTCAGCTCCTGGAGATTGCCCTCCCTTATCGACACACTCGCGGCCGCGTATGCCGAGGACGGCAGGTTCGACGACGCGAAGAAATGGGAAAGCAAAGCCATCGAGATATGGTCGACGCGATGGAGAAATGTCGAGGCGTCCATCAAAGCGGGACGCGAGCGCCTCGAACTCTACGAAGCCGGAAAGCCGTATCGCGAGATTGACAAGTAGATCAGGTGTTGGTGGACAACGCCTGGTCGATCGCGGCGAGGACGTCCTTGAGTTTCATTTCCGCGGTAAAGACCCCGATAACGCCCATCTCAAGGAGCGCCTGCTGGTCCTCTTTCGGAATCGTCCCCCCGATGAAAATCTTGATCTGGTCGCCGTCGAGTTTCTTCAACCAATCGATGGTTTCGGCAGCCAGTTCCATGTGCGCACCCGAAAGGAGGCTGAGGCCGATCGCGTCGACATCCTCATCGATGGCGACGCGCGCGATGTACTCCGGCGTCTTGCGCAGCCCGGTGTAGATAACCTCGGCGCCGGCGTCGCGCAGCGCCAGCACGATAATCTTCGCGCCCGCGTCGTGGCCATCCAGCCCCGGTTTCGCCACCAGGATTCGCTTATGTTGGAGGCTCATCGCTCAGAGCCCCGTTGGCTCACGGAATTCGCCCCAATGCTTCTTCATCGTCGCGACCATCTCACCGACCGTCGCGTACGAATGACAGCAATCGACGATGTAGGGCATCAGGTTCTCGCGATCCTTCGATGCCGCATCGCTCAGCCGGGCGAGGTTTTGCTCGACGGCGCCGTTGTCGCGGCTGTCGCGAATCGCGTTGAACTTCGCGACGATGTTGTGCGCGGTTTTCGGATCCATCTTGAACAGCTCGCGCACCGCGCCTTCGCCGCTGCCGTTCTGATGCTGATACCGATTGACACCTACGACGATGCGTTCACCCGCGTCGAGCAGCTCCTTGCGTTGGCGTGCCCGCTCGGCGATCCGCCGCTGGATGTACCCTTGCTCGATTGCCTTGATCACGCCGCCGTAGTTGTCGACCTCGCCCATCACGCGAAGGATTTCTTCCTCCATTTTGTCGGTGAGGTATTCGACGTAATGGCTGCCGCCGAGCGCATCGACGGTCTGCGCGATTCCGCTCTCATCCGCGATGACCTGCTGCGTACGCAGCGCGATTTCCGCGCTCTCCTCGGTGGGAATCTGAAAGGCCTCGTCGAACGCCGCGGTGAAGATCGATTGCGCACCACCCAGCACTGCCGCCATCGTTTCGATCGCGACTCGCGTGATGTTGTTGTAGGGCTGCGAGGCGGTCAGCGACGCGCCGCCGCATACCACGCCGAAGCGGAACAGGCAGCTCTTCGGATCGGTCGCACCGTAGCGCTCCTTCATCAGACGCGCCCAGATCCGCCGGCCCGCGCGAAACTTGCAGACTTCCTCGAAGAAGTCGGTGTGCACATAAAAGAAGAAACTCAGCCGGCCCGCAAAGCCGTTCAGATCGGCGCCACGCCCGAGCAACTCATCCACATAGGCAAGCCCGTTGGCGAGCGTGAACGCCATCTCCTCGACCGCGTTGCATCCCGCGTCACGCACGTGCGCCCCCGCGATGCTGATGGGGTTGAAGCGCGGCGTTTGCGTGTTCGCATAGAGAATCGAATCGGCGACCAGCCGCATCGAGGGACGGACCGGAAAAATCCACGTCCCGCGCGCGACGAACTCCTTCAGGATGTCGTTTTGGATGGTTCCCGTCAGCTTCGCGCGCGGCACGCCCGCCTTGTCGGCCGTCGCAAGGTACATCGCATAGATGATCGCGGCGGTGCCATTGATGGTAAACGAGGTGGAAATCTTCGCGAGGTCGATTCCGTCGAACAGAATCTCCATCTCGCGCAAATTCGACAATGACACGCCCACTTTGCCCACCTCGGGCCGCGCCATCGAATCGATCGGGTCATAGCCACATTGAGTTGGCAGGTCGAGCGCCACCGACAGTCCGGTCTGCCCCTGCTCGAGGAGGAATTTGTAGCGCTGATTGGATTCCTCGGGCGTGCCGAATCCCGAGTACTGCCGCATCGTCCATAGACGCCCGAGGTAACCGTCGGGAAAAATTCCTCGCGTGTAGGGATACTCGCCCGGCATTTCGCGCGCCGGACGATGCATCTCCTCGGTTGCCACCGCGGGGATCTCGATGCCGGATGGCGTCGTGAGTTTGCGCTTTTCGTTTGGTGGAGCCGCGGTTTTCATTATGATCTCCACTTCGAGGTGATTTTTTCGGCGGCGGTCCAGTGGTCTTCATGCACCCAGGCCTGCGCGAACATTCGCGTCTCTATCTCATTGAGCTCGCTGCGCGATAAACCCATCCGCACGCCTTTCGCCACCGCCTTGAATGCGCGCAGCACCTGCGGCGATTGGCGCAGAATCGGCGCGATGAAGGCGGCGAGCAGATCATCGATCGATTGATTCTCGCGCGCAACCGCGTCGACCAGCCCGAGCGCGATTGCCTCTGGACCTGTAAGCATATCGCCACGGCACATCAGCCCGAGCGCTCGCGAAGGTCCGACGAGCCGCATCAGATCGATGCCGCCGCCCCACGCGGTCGAGATGTTGAGCCGGCCCTGCACGAAACCAATTCGCGCATGCACCGCGGCGATGCGAAAATCGCATGCGACCGCCAGTTCCGCGCCGCCACCCATCGCATCGCCGTTCAGCGCGGCGACGACGGGTACCGAAAATTGACGAATCGTTTCGAGCGCGGCCTTGGCGTCGCGCGCCATTTCCGCCGCTCCTTCAAGCGTCGTGATCGATGCGAGCTCGCGCAGATCGCCGCCCGCGGCGAAACATTGCTCGCCGGCGCCGCGCAGCACGGCGACTTTCAGTAGCGATTCGCCGGCATTCGAGGTGAACGCGTCGGCCAGCGCATGCAAAACGTCGGCGCTGAGCGCATTGCGCTTCTCCTGCCGATTGATAGTGACGCGCAGAACGCCAGCGCTCGATTCGACCTTTATATCACTGCTTGTCATGTCATTCAGGAACCGGCGACAGTTCGATTAACGTCGCGCCGTGATCGACTTTTTGCCCGACCTGCACGCATACGGCTTTGACGATCGCGGGACTCTCGGCGCTCAAGGTCGTCTCGGTCTTCATCGCTTCCAGTACGATCAGTGGATCGTTGGCCTCCACCCGCGCGCCGACCATGACCAGGATTTTTAGCACCGTTCCCGGCATCGGCGCATCGATGGTTGGTGAGGTGAGACCGGTCTGATGCGCGCCGCGCCGCGCCTCGACGATTTGATATTCGGCGCTCATCCCACCGGCGGCGACGTGGATCGAATTCGCTCCTTTCAGGCCGGCAATATGATAACGCCGATCGCCGATCGCGAGCATTGCGCTGCCATCGGCAAGCCTCTCGATTCGAGCCGGGATTTCTTCGCCGTCGATGCGCGCGAGTACCGCCGAATCGGAAATCGACGCGAGTTCGACCTCGCGCTCGATTCCGCCGCTGCGCTTGAGCCTCAATGGCGATCCCATAATTGAAATCCACCAAGCGTAGTCCAGGGCGATTGGTCGCGGCGCTCAATTTTTCCGTTGACGCTCGATGATGCCGCCGACTCGCCCCTCCCGATCAGGCGCGCAGCGACCAACGCCGCAGCGATGAGCGCCGCTTTCTCATCGCCGGGGTCAGGACGCCATTTGCCAAAATGATTGTCGACGAAATGCGTCGAAAGTTCGCCATGGGCGAATTGCTCGCCGGCGATCACCTCGCGCAGAAACGCGGTCGTGTGATGGAGCCCGGCGATCGTCACGTCGTCGAGCGCCAGAATCATGCGGCGGCGCGCCTCCTCGCGATTTGCGCCATAGCTGATGACCTTCGCGAGCAGGCTGTCGTAATCGGCGCCGATCTCCGTACCCTCGGTCAGAAACGTATCGACCCGCACACCCGGCGCATTGGCCAGATGCAGATACGACACGCGGCCCACCGCGGGACGGAAGTCGTGCTCCGCATCCTCGGCGGTGATGCGACATTCGATCGTCGCCCCGCGCGGCGCAACCGGATCGGAGACATGCTCGCCCGCCGCGATTCGAAGCTGCTCGGCGACCAGGTCGCATCCGAAGCGAATCTCCGTCACCGGATGCTCCACCTGCAGGCGCGCGTTGGCCTCCAGCAGGTAGAATTCGCCATCTTCCAGCAGGAATTCAAAGGTCCCGGCATTCTGATAGCCGACGGCGCTCGCGAGGCGAACGGCAGCCTCGCACAGCCGCGCGCGCAAACTCTCATCGACGGCTACCGAGGGCGACTCTTCGATCAATTTCTGATGACGGCGCTGAATCGAGCATTCGCGTTCGCCGAGCGCGACGATTTTCCCGTGACTGTCGCCGAGAATCTGGACTTCGATGTGGCGCGGATGAGCGAGATACTTCTCGACAAAAACGCGGCCGTCGCCGAAGGCCGCCTGCGCCTCCCGAGCCGCGGACTCGACCCCGGCCTCGAGCGCACCCTCTGTTTGAACAACGCGCATCCCGCGGCCACCGCCGCCTGCAGCCGCCTTCACCACAATCGGATATCCAACTTTTTTTGCGAATTCGCGCACTGATGATGGATCGGCGGTCTCGATTCCTGGAACGATAGGAACCTTCACCCGAGTCGCAAGACGGCGAGCGGCGACCTTGTCGCCCACCGCTTCCATGGCCGAGGAGGGCGGCCCAACGAAGATGAGCCCGGCCTTTTCGACTGCGCGGGCAAACGCGGGGCGCTCAGACAGGAATCCATAGCCGGGATGAATCGCGTCTGCGCCAGTCTCGATCGCGCCGCGCATCACAGCATCTATATTAAGGTAGCTCTCGGTTGGCGACGCGGGACCGATCAGCCGTGACTCATCGGCGGCAGCGACGTGGATCGAGGCTTTATCCGCCTCGGAAAATACCGCGACCGTTTTCAGGCCGAGCAGTCGCGCGCTGCGAATCACGCGCAATGCGATCTCGCCTCGATTCGCGATCAGAAGTTTTTTGAGCGGACGCTTCATCTACATCCTGAAAACTCCGAAGTTGCCGCCCGCCGGAATCGGCGCATTCAATGCGGCCGCGATTCCGAGCGCGAGGGCCTGGCGCGTCTCCACTGGGTCGAGCACGCCATCGTCCCATAACCGCGCGCTGGAATAATAAGGGCTCGATTCAATCTCGTATTTTTCCAGCGTCGGGCGCATGAACTCGGCCTTTTCTGCATCGCTCATCGAGCCGCCACCCCGCTGCATCTGGTCGAGCTTGACGGTCAGGAGCACGTTGGCGGCCTGTTCGCCGCCCATCACCGAGATTCGCGAATTGGGCCACATGAAGAGCAACCGCGGCGAGAACGCGCGCCCGCACATCCCATAGTTGCCGGCGCCATTGGAAGCGCCGATGACGACCGTGAACTTCGGCACTTGCGCGTTGGCGACCGCATTCACCATTTTAGCACCGTCCTTCGCGATGCCGCCTTGTTCATAGCGTTTTCCTACTATGAAGCCGGTGATGTTTTGCAGGAACAGCAGCGGAATTCCACGCGCGCAGCATAGTTCGATGAAGTGCGTGGCCTTCAGCGCGGATTCGCTGAACAGCACTCCATTGTTGGCGAGAATCCCGACCGGGTAGCCATGGATACGCGCGAATCCGGTCACCAGTGTGGCCCCATAGCGATGCTTGAATTCGTGCAAACGGCTTCCATCGACAATACGCGCAATCACTTCGCGGACGTCGTACGGCTTGCGCGTATCAGTCGGGATGATCCCGTACAATTCCGAGGGGTCATAGTGAGGATCCTCGGGAGTGTCCTGATCGATCGATGCCAACTCACGACGGCCCAGGTTTTCGAATATCGAGCGTGCGATTTGAAGCGCGTGGTTGTCGTCATCCGCAAGGTGATCGCTCACGCCTGAGAGCCGCGTGTGCACATCGCCCCCGCCCAGATCCTCAGCGCTGACTTCCTCGCCGGTCGCGGCACGCACCAGCGGCGGACCGCCTAAAAAGATGGTGCCCTGCCCTTTCACGATGACGTTTTCGTCGCACATGGCGGGAACGTACGCGCCGCCGGCGGTGCAGGAGCCCATCACCAGCGCGATCTGCGCGATGCCCATCGCGGACATGCGCGCCTGATTGTAGAAGATCCGCCCAAAATGTTCGCGATCGGGAAAGACTTCGGATTGAAGTGGTAGGAAAGCGCCACCCGAATCGACCAGGTACACGCACGGTAAATGATTCTGGATCGCGACTTCCTGGGCGCGCAGGTGTTTTTTGACCGTCAGCGGGTAGTAAGTACCGCCCTTCACGGTCGCATCATTGGCGACGATGACCGCCTCGCGGCCGGAAATCCTACTGATGCCGGTGACGATCGACGCTCCCGGCGCCTCATCATCATAAAGGCCATAGGCCGCCAGCGTCGACAGCTCGAGGAAGGGCGTGTCGGGATCGATGAGCCCCTTGACCCGATCGCGCACCAGCAGCTTCCCGCGCTCGGTATGGCGTTTGCGCGCCGACTCCGGACCGCCTTCGCGAATACAGTCGATGGTGGCGCGCAGCCTCGCCACCGCGGCTTCCATCGAAGCGCGATTGGCGCGGTATTCCTCGCTGCCGGTTTTAAGATGCGACTCGATCCTGTCCATTGCTCCTCAACGCTTCGAATCTTTGTCGCAGAATCTGAAAGCCGCATCAACGGCACGCGCGGCGGCGCCGTAAATAAGGAATGCCGTGTGATTGGATGAGTGAGCCGGGAGAGACTCGAACTCTCGACCCGCGCATTAAAAGTGCGCTGCTCTACCGCCTGAGCTACCGGCTCATCCAGAAGTGCGGGAACCAGACAGTAAACCAGCATCGAGGGGCGAAGCCAAGGCGTCGGAACGCGAGAGCCGATCGACCCAAGCATCTTTCGGCAGCTAGCCGAAGTGCAGGAGGCCTGGTTCAGCAGAATGTTCCCCGTCGGTCCGTTCACGTCCATAGCTGTTGCAATTGAACTCATTTGCTACGGCGCGTTTGCTGCATTGATCGCTCGCGAGTGTCATTGCACACCGGCGCGGTATCACGTCGTGTATCTCTATCGCCCACTATGCCATTAGTGCGCAACCAAAACAGCCGAGTTGCAATTGATTGCCACAGGCTGCGCAAAAAAGTGTGTCACAGCCGAAACCTGCTACTTGACAGATTGTCACAAGAACCGTAAAAGTTCAAAGCCTACAACTTGTAGGCACACTTTCCGTACTGATTGTAGCTTACGGTGCCACCTGGGGAGGCGAAACCTATGAGTCTGAGTAAGAATTCGGCACGCCTGGCTTCGAGGTCCGCGGTTTCACCGTCATCGTCACCCTTGGATCAGTTTCCGCCGAGCTATCCGAAATTGCGCATCGCGCCTCCGAACCCGGAGGTGTTTGAAGGTCACTTCGTACGAAAGCACCCATGGGAGAAACTGGCGCGCAAAGTCAACCGGATCGCATCCAGTGATGAAAGTGGATGGCCATACGCGGCCAACGTGTTCTACGCAATCGGAAATCTGCCGTCCGCGCTGGTCGCAGCGTTGAGTTTACAAGGCTCAAGCGAAATACTGACAGCAATTGCTGCGCTATCTTTAGCGGTGGGAGCGTTCTGCACCGTGGTCCACTGGAATCTAAGACATCGCCAAATTTCCTCAGTTCAAGGCATCAGAGAGTGTATCGAGGAAATCGAGCAGGAGTTTACTCGGCTGTAGCGCTCGTTTAATCATTGACGGAGTTCGCCGTGCAGGGGAAACCGAGCAAATCTGGGGCTTTTCAGCGCATTATTCGCTTCACTCCGCAGCAGGCCACGGTGCTGCTCCAGGGCGAATCGGGAACCGGCAAGGAGTAAGCCGCGCGATCGCTTCACCGCCTCGGCCCGGTTCTCGATGGCTTTTTCGTTACTCCAACGCTCGTACCTGGCTGACTGCTCTCGTGGAGTTTTCCAAGACTTTAAACGACGTGTGCTAATGCAAAGCAACTCCTGCGAAAGGTGTTTTTCCGCGAAGGTCTGGAACACCTAGCGCCCGTGCAGATGTTTCATTCTTTAAATGAAGTTGGAGATCGGAACCGGGCAGCCGGTCGCCAACCCGCTTTTCGCCCTCCGTTCAGAATACGCGCGCTTCGAATGGAGGCATGCGCCCTTTATCGCGGCGCGCGAGGATGGCGATTAGGGGGTAGCCGTTAGCGCGGGAATCTTGGGGCCCTGGTCGGGTGACGCGGCACCGCTTTGCTCTCTCTCCATCGCCGCGTACCTTTCGGCCAATCGGTGGAAATCGCAAAATGTCTCCGTGGGTCCGTTCACCTCGATAGCTATCGCAGTTGCACGCATTCGCAACTGCGCGATTGTTGCGCGCGCCGCGGTCGAGTGTCATCGCGAGCCCGGTGGAGTATCAGGCGGTGCAACTCTATCGCACACTATGACATTAGCGTGCAGCCGAAAGAGCCGAGTTGCGATTGGTTGCCACAACCTGCCCAAATGAGTGTATCAAAGCCGAAACGAGCTACTTGACAGATCATCCGAAAAACCATACAAAACAAAACTCTACAACTTGTAGGCAAACTTTCCGTACTACGTGTAGATAGGGAAACCACCTGGGGAGGGGGGAACCATGAGCCTGAGCGAGGACACCGTTGGGCAGTCGTCTGCGGCGCAGATCGCGCACTTGCGCCATCCCGGATCACTCGGCAGCGCGCACGAATGGATAGGCATCGAGCGATTAGTGGACGGCTCCGAACGGGTCGGCGGAATGCTGATTCGATCGGCGCAGTTCAAGCGGCTTTTCGCCAGCATCATCCGCTTCGCTCCGCACAAAGCCACGGTTCTGATCCAGGGCGAATCGGGTACGGGCAAGGAGCTGGTCGCTCGATCGCTGCACAGCCTCGGAGCGGTTCCCAATGGCCCGTTCGTTACCTTCAATTGCTCGAACCTGGTCGACTCACTGGCCGAATCGCAGCTCTTCGGGCATGTGAAGGGCGCCTTCACTGATGCCCGCGAAGATTCGTTGGGTTATTTCCGCTCCGCGAATGGCGGCACGTTGTTTCTCGACGAGATCGGCGAGCTCCCGCTGAAGCTGCAACCGAAACTTCTCCGCGCAGTCGAGATGCACGAGGTCCAGCCGGTTGGCTCCTCCCATAGCTACAAGGTCGATATTCGCCTGGTGGCGGCGACCAATCGCGACCTGCGCGCGATGGTGAAGGCGGGCGAGTTTCGCGACGATTTGTATTACCGCCTCAACGCGGCGGCGCTGATAATTTCTCCGCTGCGCGATCGGCGCGACGCGATTCCGGCCTTTGTCGGTCATTTCATCGAACAATATTGCCGCCTGTTCGCCAAAGACATCCGGCGCATCTCTCGCCAGGCGATCGAGGCCCTGTGCGCATACCCATGGCCCGGCAACGTGCGCGAGCTCGCGCATGCGGTCGAGAGCGCGGTGCTGATGGCCGACGGAGATTCCATCACCCTAAACGAGCTACCTGCCAATGTTCTCGAAGGTCGGGAGGCGTCGGCAGCGCCGATTGCGGAAGCCTCAACCTCGGCAATCCCGGTGGAGCTTTCGGAAGCGAGCGCGACAGCCCCCTCAACGGTCAATCCCGAAGCAACCGTCGAGTCGAAATTTTCGCTCGACGCGGCGATACGCGAGGCCTCCAAGGACGCACTGGTTCGCGCGCTGAACGCTACCCACGGTAATTGCCATCGCGCGGCCGATCTGCTCGGGGTTTCGCGCTATACCGTTTACCGGATGCTCGCTCGGTACGGCCTGACCGAATCCCGCGGCTATCGAAGCTGGCGCAAGAGCACTGTTTAATCAGGTTCGGTAAGACAAGGCCGCACTTCTTCTATCTGCCGCAGCTTAGGGTGCGGCGCCGGCCAGGGGCATCGCGCGGGGAAGCTTCCACGGCGAAAGATCGCGGCCAATCAAACGCTCCAGCTTTTCGACCTCGGGCCGATAATACTCGCGGAGGCGATTCGCCACCTCCGGATCGAGCGCAGGAAACGGATCACCGCCCTCGAGCATGTACTTGATGATCCTGCTTCCGCGCACCCGATTCGCCGCCCGATGATAGCGGCGATCGACGAACCATCCGACCACGTCACGCGCGACCTTCGCCAGCCGCGGACTCACCGGTTGCGTTTTGACCGCCAGCACGCGCTCCGCGCCGACCTTCGAAGACGAAATCGGAAACCGCGCGATGCCGATGAAATCGCATACGGAGTCCAGGAACGCCTGCGGGTCTGACTCTAAATCATCGTAAATTAGAACCTGCACGCGCTCGCGCCCGAACCGCTCGAACCAATCCGCCAGATGAGTTCCGTAACGACTCGATTCGATCAAATCGCCGCGCGTGGTAGCGGCGTGTTCAAAATCCACCTTGGTCGCGACGATGCGTCGCAACATCCGGTAGTTGGAGTAGGCTCGCTCGACCGGGTCGCGCAACGAAACAATTATTTTGCATTCGGGAAGGTGGCGCGCGATGCGCTCGCGGGCAGGCGGTGACGCAAAGTACATCGGGCTCAACTCGCCGACCGGAATCCCGCCTTCGCAGTGGCGGAAGTAATCGGCATACCAATCGAGGCCACGGTCATAGAAGCGGGTGAAAAAATCGGTCTCCTTGCGATCGGCAGGAAGACAGACATGCCCCTGCAGCACCTCATGCAGCCAGGTGGTCGCGGTGCGCGGCGGTCCGACCGCAATAAAATCGGGCAGTCTCGGGGCGCGATTCCTACTGCTCTCGCTCACGCTACCCGCCCCGATTTGCCGCTGAGCGCGCGCGCCATCCCGGCCGGAAGAATCGTCCGCACCAGCCGCAGGTAGTTTCGCAGGCGATAGGGATCGAGGCGGATCGCGCGGGCGAAGGCGCGACGCGCGGTGGTGCGGTCGCCACGCGCGAGAGCATCCAGCCCGATGTAGCCAAGGATGCTGCGGGGGGCGCGCTCGCGCGAGCGCACGTGCCCGGCGGGATCGACGCCGTATCGAGCCTTAACCATCTGGCGGAAAATGCGACCCGCAGCTTCCTGTCCGCCGGAGGGCTTCAAGGGGGCGGGAAAGTGCGCGAACCGCCACACCGCGAGCTTCTCCGGTACACATGCGAATGGGCCCTCCTCGCGAAGCAGCAGCCATAGGTAAACGTCTTCGAAGGCGCGCAGAGGTTCGGGAAACCCGCCCACCGCTTGAAGTGCGCCGCGTCTGACAATGGTGCCGCTGGGCATTATGGGCCATAGCGATTCGAGCATGTCGCGCACCGTCGGCGGGCGATTCTCCCGCACCGCCATCAGCGAGGTTTGAAACGGCGTGCCGAGGCTGTCGACCAGTTGCAGATCGCAGTAGCTCATAACGCACCGAGGATCGCGCTCGAGCGCCGCGATCAGTCGGGCCAGAAACTCCGGCTTCCACCAATCGTCAGCATCGAGAAAGGCGAAATACTCACCGGTCGAATTCGCGATCCCTAAATTTCGCGCCGCCGAGGGGCCCCTGTTGCTCTGCTGCAGGATCTTGATGGCCGGACCGTAGCGCCGCAGGGTTTCGATGCTGCCATCGGTCGAGCCGTCGTCGACCGCGACGATTTCGAAATCAGTGAAGGTCTGCGCGCGCACGCTCGCGATCGCTTGTTCAACGGTACGCGCGGCGTTGAAGACCGGAATAATGACCGAAACGCGAGGCATCAGGTTGCCAACAACTTATGCGGTGACTCGCGATTTCAGCAACGGAGCCGAGGAGATCGCGTTGATGCGCTGGGTCTTCCACGCCGACAGGTCGCGGTCGACCAGGCGCTCGAGCGCTTCGACCTCGGGCCGAAACTGCTCGCGGAGACGCGACTCGATTTCCGAGTCGAGCGTGCCGAATTCCTCGCCGCCGCCGAAGCAAAATCGCCACACCCCCGCGCTTTCAAGCAAGTCGACCGCGCGATGCCACCGGTGCAGCCGCATCCAGTCGCGCGCGTTGCGCGCATTCTGCGCGAGCTTGCGGCTGCGCGGCGCATGCGTGACGGTGTTGACGCGCTCCGACGCGATCGCGGAACCCGCGACGCTGATTCGCTTGCTGCCGATGAAATCGCAGATCTGATCGAGGAACTTCTGCGGTGATTGTTCGAGATCGTCGTAGAAACAGACCAGCACGCGATCCGCGCCGAAACTCTGCCGCCAATTCGCAAGATGATGCGCGTAGCGGCTCGACTCGCGGATAATGCGATTCTTCGCGACCGTCTCTTCGAGGCTGACCCGCGTCCAGGCGTCGCGGCGCATTACGCGATACGAGGAATATGCGCGCTCGACGGGGTCACGCAAAGTCACGACGATTTTCGCGTCGGGGATATCTTTCTGGATGCGCTCGCAAGCAACCTCCTCGCCGAAATAGTTCGGATCGATCTCGCCGAGCGGTAACGTGGGAGGATAGCCGCGAAAAAACTCCAGATACCAATCCATTCCACGCGAGTAATTCTTGAGGAAGAAATCCGTCTCCTTGATTCCGCGCGGGAGGCCGAGATGCGGCTTCATCACCTCATGCAGCCAGGTAGTTCCGGTGCGCTGCGGCCCAACCGCGAGAAAGTCGGGCAGCCGCGATGCATCAGTCATGCGAGGAAGGTATCAGCCTCAACGCGGCGCTCCAATATCCTGAGCTTCGCGACGCGCGGCCTTGCCGCTTAGATGGATCGCGAGCCGCGCCGGCAGGAAGGTTCGCATCAGGCGGTAATAGGTTTTGCTCGCGGTGGGATCCCATCGCAGCGCGCGCAGGAAACATTGTCGTGCCTCGCGCGCGTCTCCATGTGCGAGGGCGAGCAGACCGGCGCGACTCAGCAGGCTGACCTTATGACGCCGATAGTATGTCGATAAGGCATCCGCGCGTCGCCCATAGCGTTGATGAAGCATCGGGATAAAGTTTTGTGTGCCGCCTTCGAGGTCGCGCCGCAGCACTCTCAGCAGTTCCGGATAAGAATCGTACGCGAAGCGCACCAACTTTTGGGGAAGATAGCGAAACTCCCCCTGCTCGCGCGCAAGAAGCCAAAAGAAGATGTCCTCGCATCCGGCGAGCGCGGGCGAGAAGCCGCCGATGCGATAGAAAATCGCGCGCCGCATTACCACCGTGCTGGGAACGATCGGCCACAGACGCGTCAGCAATTCCTCCATTGAAGGCGCATACGCGACCGGGGGTGGAATCATCTCAATGGCGAGCTCCGTGCCGTCCGCGCCGATCGCGCTCATATTCGAATAGACCAGGACGCATCGAGGCTCGCGATCGAGCAGTTCGACGCAGCGCACGAGCTTGTCCGGCAGCCATGAATCGTCAGCATCGAGGAATGCGAGGAACTCTCCATGGGCCTGCTTCGCCGCGACGTTGCGCGCGATCGCCTGCTGCTGATGCGCCTGCTTCAACAGCGTAATGCGATCGCCATAGCCTTCGAGGATCGCGAGAGTGCCGTCAGTCGAGCCGTCATCGACCACGACAATCTCGAAGTCGCGCAAGCTCTGCGTCAGCACGCTATCGATCGCGCGCGCGATGGTGCGGGCGCCGTTGTAGACCGGCGTTATTACCGATATTCGCGGCACGCGCGTTCGATGGGACGTTTCTCAACCATTGATCGAGCCCATCAATGCTTCGGGATAGCGCGAGCCGACCGCGGCCCCTTTTGGTGCGACCTCATCGATGCGCCGGAGGTCCTCGGCCGTCAGCCGCACCTCCATCGCCGCGAAATTCTCTTCGAGATACTTGCGCCGCTTGGTTCCGGGAATCGCTACGATGTCGTCGCCCTGGGCGAGCACCCATGCGAGTGCGAGCTGCGAGGGCGTGCATCCCTTCTCGGCTGCGAGGGATTCGATGCGTTTTACGAGGTCGAGATTCTTCTGGAAATTCTCGCCCTGGAACCGCGGCCACATCCGCCGCGTATCATCCGGCTCGAAATCTTCGGGTTTCTTTATCTGGCCGGTGAGAAAGCCGCGCCCCAACGGGCTGTAAGCGACAAAGCCGATGCCCAGCTCGCGGCAGAGTGCGAGCAACCCGTCCTCGGGCTCGCGGCTCCATAGAGAATACTCGGTCTGCAGCGCCGCAATCGGATGAACCTTGCTCGCGCGGCGGATGGTTTCGGGACCTGCTTCGGACAGCCCGAGGTGTCGGACCTTACCCTGCTTGACCAACTCCGCCATCGCGCCGACGGTATCCTCAATCGGCGTCTTGGGGTCGACCCGATGCTGATAGTAAAGATCGATGGTATCGATGCCGAGCCGCTTGAGACTCGCATCGCAGGCCTGGTGCACATATTCAGGTCGGCCATTTATCGAACGATCATTTGGACCGGGGCCGCGAACGATCCCAAACTTGGTCGCAATGACAAACTTCTCCCGGCGCCCTGCGATCGCTTTGCCGACCAGAAGCTCATTGGTGTGCGGCCCGTAGGTATCCGAGGTGTCAAGAAAAGTCTTGCCGAGTTCCAGCGCGCGATCGAGCGTCGCGAGCGACTCGGCGTCGTCACGAGTGCCATAGAATGCAGACATGCCCATGCACCCGAGCCCCATCGCCGATACTTTCAGTCCGCTGCGTCCGAGTTCGCGTGTATGCATATGAGATCCTCCCCAATCAGGTTTTCGCGATCGCGTCCAGCATGGAGGCTTCGAGGATAGCCAGGCCCTCGTCAGCCAGTTCGAGCGACATCGTCAGCGGCATCAGAACTCTGACCACGTTCGCGTAGATGCCGCAGCTTATCACGATGAGTCCCCGTTCTGCCGCCCTGGAGGTAACGCTCCTGGCGAGTTCCGGCGCCGGCTCCTTGCTTCCACGATCCTTGACGAATTCCATTGCAAGCATCGGCCCGAGCCCGCGTACATCGCCAATGCATCCAAACCGATCATCCTCCTTCATCGCGTGAAGCCGTTGCGCCACATGCTCACCGAGCTTGTGTGCACGCGCGAGAATGCCCTCTTCTTCCATTACGTCGAGCACCGCCAGGCCCGCTGCGCATGACACCGCATTTCCGGCGAACGTGCTGCCGAGGCCTCCGGGATTCGGCGCGTCCATCACCTCGGCGCGCCCGATAACGGCGGAAATTGGGAAGCCACCGCCGATTGCTTTCGCGATGGCGATTAGATCCGGTGCGACTCCGGAATGCTCGACGGCGAACATTTTGCCGGTGCGCCCGAAGCCGGTCTGGATCTCGTCGGCGATAAGCAGGATTCCGTGGCGGTCACACAAACTTCGCAGTGCGCGCATGAACTCGAACGGCGCGACGTTGAAACCGCCCTCGCCCTGCACCGGTTCGAGGATGATCGCAGCGACGCGCGCGGCTTCGACATCGGCGCGGAAAATCTGCTCGATACTCGCGAGACTCTGCTCGATCGACACGCCACGATAAGCATCGGGAAACGTCGCGTGAAAAACGTCGCCCGCAAACGGGCCGAATCCCGTCTTGTATGGATTGACCTTGCCGGTCAGCGCCAGCGCCATCATGGTGCGGCCATGAAAACCGCCGCTGAACGAGATGATCGCGGGGCGTCCGGTCGCCGCGCGCGCGATTTTTACCGCGTTCTCGATCGCCTCGGCGCCGGTCGACAGGATGATGGTCTTTTTCGGTGAAGGTCCCGGCGCCAGCTGATTCAGCCGCTCCGCGAGCCGCACATAAACTTCATAGGGCGTGACCTGAAAGCAGGTATGAGTGAACGCCTCGAGCTGAGCGCGCACCGCGGCGAGCACGCGCGGATGGCGATGCCCGATGTTTTGCACCGCGATGCCGCCGGTGAAATCGATGTAGCGCCGGCCCTCGACGTCCCATATTTCGGCGCCCTCGGCGCGCTCGGCGAACATCGGAGTCGCGATCGAAATCCCGCGCGGCACCGCCGCGGCCAGCCTGGCTGAGAGTTTCTGATTCGAATCCATCTTGCGTTAGTTGCTGATCGGACGGCCAAAATCAACCGCCGGGTCATTGTCTGTCCTGAGCGCGCCGCGAACCTGAAATGTCACCGAATCGATCGCGCGGTCGGAACGATCAACCAAAGCAAGGCGATGCGATCCGGATCTTGGCGTCCACAATCGTGCCGCGTTCGCGGGACCAAGATCCGCGCCGTCAAGTTTCCAGCGCATCGATCCGGTGCACTGCGACCCCTCCAATGAGATCTTCTGGAACCCGAACGGAATGTCGGGATCGAAGGCGACGATGCTGCCATCCACCGGCGAAGTAATACGCGCGCGGCTTGAATCGAGCCGCATCGCGGCGGCATTCGGCTGGGTACCGGCGATGAAGAGCTCGTCGCGTGGCGGCTCAATCGAATCGGGAAATTCGACTCGGCGGCTAACCAACCGGCCAGGCCTCGGAACCTGGTCGGGTTCGGTATAATGCTGATGCAGATAGCTGACGACTTCGAGCCAGACCGGAGCTGCGCCGGTCATGCCGGTGATATCGCGCATCGGCGCGCCCGAGGAATTTCCCACCCAAACCCCGACCGTGAAACGACGCGTGTAGCCGATGCACCAATTGTCGCGCATGTCCTTGCTGGTACCGGTTTTCACCGCGCTCCAAAAAGGCGTCGCGAGGCTGTTCTCGAGACCAAAAGTCGAGCTGCGGCTGGCGCGATCGGAGAGAACATCGGAAATCAGGTAGGCGGTTTCCGGACTATAGATGTGGCGCGGCGCGACCTCATGAGCGCTCGGCTGCACGCGCAGGGGTGACCATTCACCGCCATTGGCGAGCGTGCGATACGCGTCGACCATCTGCCATAGCGTCACATCCGCGGAACCCAGCGCAACAGCACCGCCGTAGTAGTCGCCCTCCTGCGTTACATCCTCGAATCCCAGCGCGCGAAGATGTTCGACGAACTGATCGACGCCGACCATGTCGGCAGTTCGCACCGCGGGCACATTGAGCGACGACGCGAGCGCGGTACGCATCGAGACGAGCCCGCGGAAACGGCGGTCGTAGTCGAGCGGACGATAGACTCCGCGCTGCTCCGGCAGTTCCAGCGGCGAATCCTCGAGAATCGAGGCGGGCGTGAGCAGCCGCCGCTCGACGGCCAGCGCGTAGAGGAATGGCTTGAGCGCGGAGCCCGGCTGACGTAGCGAGCGAACCGCATCGACGTATGGTGCGGCGGAAAACTCACCCGCGCCGCCGACATACGCCCACACCTCACCGCTAGAATTTTCGACCACCATGACCGCGCCGTCATCGACATTGCGATCGCGAACCGCGGCGACTTGATGCTCAAGCACGTTAGCAGCGAGCCTCTGGAGGTCACGATCCAACGTGCATCGCGCTTGCGTTGTGCCCTCGGGCATCAGGCGCTGCGCTAGATGAGGGGCCAGGGCGAGCCGCGCGAAGCCGGCGGCGTGGTGCGCGAAGGCCACGTCGATCGCGTTCTCGACATCGGGGGTCGGTACGTCGGGAATTTCCACCCGCAGTTTCAGCGCGCGCTGCTCAACCGCGACGCGATTGGCATTGGGCGCGCGCAACAATGCCGCCAGCACGACCGCCTCGGCGCGATTGATTCCGTGCGGCGCCTTGCGGAACATCACGCGCGACGCGGCACCGATTCCCTCTAGCTCGCCGCGCCAGGTGACCATGTTCAGATAGCTCTCGAGGATTTCGTTCTTCGACCATCGCCGGTCGAGCGCGAGCGCCGCACGCATCTGCGCGAGTTTCTGCATCACCCCGCGATGATGCGCGTTGCGGCGCAACTCAGGGTCGAGCATCGCCACCAACTGCATCGTGATCGTGCTGGCGCCGCGCGGACGTTTTCCAACGACGCTCTTCGCCAGCGCTCCCGCAACCGCAAACACGTCAACACCATGATGTGTGAGGAACCGATGATCCTCCGACGCGATAACCGCTTCAGGCACGGTGGGCGAAATGTCCCGCAGCGGCGTCCATGCGAGACGGCGTCCATGGCGATCGACGCGGATTTCATGGATCGGCTCGCCATTGCGATCGAGCAGTTGCGCATCCGAGGGATTCCATCGCGCGCGGACCTCGGAAAATTCCGGTAGCACGGGCCAAGACAGCACCGTCGCTACGGATATCGTGCTGATGACGATGGCTCCGAGAGTTGTGATGAGGCGTCTTCGAGGAATCTTCATTGCGCCACATCGAAACGAGCGTTGGGAATCTCGCCGAACATTTCAGGCTGATAGAGCGCCTCGACTCGGGTGGGCGGCATCTGAAACTGACCGGCCTGATTGAGCCGGATCGTGTACTCGAGCTCGAAGACGCCTTTCGGAATGTAGCTGTAATAGACTCGGTAGGCGTCGAAGGGCCGCTCCACGAAATCGGGCCACAAGAGGTCGCTATTGAATACCGCGGCAAGGCCGCCGCGGCTTTCCATTAGAAACGCATCGGATCGTTGCTCGCCGGAAACCGCGATCTGAGAATCGCGGCGCAGGCCGCCGCCGAGATGCGACGCGCCGGCGGGAATCGGATCGTTGACGACCACCCAGGTCATATCGCTTTGCGCGTCGATCTTGAGATGGACCCGGACGAGATCGCCCTGCCGCCATCCTCCGCTATGCGAGGCATCCACCGGCGCGAAGGTTTTCGTCATCGTGTAACCGCTCGAAATCGGCTGCGTGATCGGCACCGCGGCGTTGGCCTGGATGATCGCCCACGGATTGCCGGTTCCGGATTGCTCGAGGTGCAAGTCACTCTGCGCCGGCGGCCACTGGAGGTCTAACTTCCCACCGTCCGGATTCCTCGCCCAATCGAGGACCTGCTTCGCGGTATTCAACTTCGCTATTGTTTCGCCTGTCACCGGCTGCGATTCATAAGCCGCGGCGAATTTCTCCGTCGCCAGGGTGCCCCAGGCATTCGCGACGGTAGTACCCCAATTCCCGCGAACCTGCATCGCGAGCATGCCTGAAGTGACCCGCGAGACGTCATCCTTCCACAGTTTGTTGTCGAGCAGCAGCAGCGTCAGGCGCGCCATGTTTTCGGCAGGCGATACCATCAGCCACCAGAAACTCCTGCCAGGGTCGCTGGAAAAATGCAGCGCGGTACCTTGCGAGTTCAGCCGCGCGCGAATGATCTGTTCAACCTCTTCGATGCGCTTTTGGCGATCGGGCATCGACTCGGTGTGCAACAGGATGCTCCACCAATCGAGCACCGCGGAGTCCGGCCATAGATTCGGCGCGATAGTGATGCTGCCTAAAAGCGACGGTGCAATTTTTTCATAGCGTGTGAGCGCTTCGATCGCGGCGAGTTTGCGCATCGGGAGATCGACGGCCTGGATCGATTCGTCGCGAATGATTTTGCCTTCGACGAAACCTTGCAGGCCGGCGCGCATCTGCTCTTCGATAGGGGCGGGAAGTTTGAGTCCGGCTTCGTTGGTAACCGCGAGCACGTAGGAAGTAAGAACGTCGCTGCCCTGCTGCATCATCGGGAAAAATTTCAGCAGCCCATCCGAATCGACGAACGATGGAAGCTGCGCGAGCACATCATTCCAGAGCTTCGCATCATGCAGCGCGACCGCGCGCGACACCCGTTGCTCCAGGCATATGTAGGGATAGTCGCGCATCCACTGCTTGACCGCCTCCAACCCCGCGACCAGCGAAGGACGCATCCCGACCACGATGCCGCCGAAATTAGGAAGCGCGCCCGTCGGTGCCGCAACCGGAACCGTAAGCGGCTTGTCGAGGCGCATCAGCGTAGCCTGGTAGGTCTCCACCGGCACCGCGGGCAATACGCGCTGGCTCACCTGGAGATGATCGGAGGCGTCCTTCGCTACCGCATCGACGTGGTAAATCAGGTCGCCGGACAACGACTGCGGAACCGCAACATTCCAACTCAGGATTTTCCCGTACCCGGGTTCGAGACTGAGCTTGTCCGTCAGTGGCTGATTCAGGCCATCGATTTTCCCAGCCACGGCCACTTCGAGTGGATGCTCGGAGGCGTTACGGACCGTGAACTCAGCCGTGAATGTGTCGCCGAGGCGAATGATTGGCGAGATTCCCGGCAGGATCATGAGGTCCTGCGTCGATTTGATGGTCGTGGCGCCGGTGCCGAAGAGTCCCGCCTCGGCGCTCGCAATCGCCACGATGCGAAAGCTGGTGAGCGAATCGTTCAGCGGCACCTCGACCGAAGCATCCCCGTTCGCATCGAGGTCGACCTTCGCCTTCCACAACAGCAGCGTGTCGAAGAGCTTGCGCGTGATTTGCCGCCCGCCTCCACCGCCAGGCGGAATTGCCTTCAATCCGTAATGTCGCTTGCCGACCACCTGCATCTGCGCGGTTGAAGTTTCGATTTGGTATGAGCGCCGCCCCATCATCGCGTCGAGAAGCTTCCAGCTGTCGTTGTGCATCAGCTCGAGGAGACCCTCGTCGACCGCCGCGAGTGCGATTTCGCTTCCGGCCGGCGGCGCATTCCCCGATTCAGTTCGCACCGAAACTTTGACGCGCGCTTTCTCGCGAACATGGTAGACCGCGCGATCGGGCGTGACCTCAACCTTCAACTCATGATCGCGCCATCCCACCCGGATTTCCGCGATGCCGAGTTTGAACGCGGGTTTGCCGAGGTCGACCATCGCAGTCGGCTGAATCGAACCGACCCTCCCGCGCACTGCCAGCACCGAGACGAACACGTTGGGCGCGTAGTCGCGCACCGGCAGGGTGATGCTCGGATCCTTGCCACTAAGCGTCAGCACCGAGGCTGCGAAGACCCCCTCGCGCTCGACGGTGACCAGGGCGGTCGCTGCGCTGAAGGGCATCCGCACCTGGAAACGCGCGGTATCGCCCGGCTGATATTGCGGCTGCTCGGGCAGCACGTCCATCCGGTCGTCATCGTGACCACGAAATACGAAGCGGTCGTCACCGGGGATATAGAATTCGAGAAACGCCGATGACGAATGGCCGGCATCATCGGTCACGGTGGCCTGCGCGACGACCTCACCGGTGGCGCCGGTTTTCGCTTCGCATACCAGCAGCCCATGGCTGTCTGTGCTCCCGGAGCACAGTTCGCCGATGCGTTTCGTATCGGTTATGTTCTCGTAGGCGTAAAATCCACCAATCAGGCGCTTGCGATAGCCGTAGCGCTTGCGGGTGAAGAGCGTGACGTTGACCGGCGCGCCTGCGAGCGGTTTGCCGCTGTCATCCACCACCGCGAGATGCACCTTGGGCTGGTCGGTCGCGGCGATCCAATCGGGAACCGAAATTCCCACCAGCCGTTTCGACGGCCAAATCGTGGTCTGGTTGGAGACGGTCTGGCTCTCGCCGTTGGGATCACGAAATTCCATTTCCACGTTCAGCCCAATCGGCGTGGCCGCGGTTTTGATGCCGGTGATCTCGGTGCGCGCACCGCCCGCCGCGTCGAGGGTCAAGTCAATCCGCTGATGCACCCCCTCATGCTGCTGAGCGGGAGTCTCTTCGGTGTCCTCGCCCTCGCGCACCACACCCTCGGTCACGCTTCCATTGGCGAAGGTGAAATTGTCGAAGTCGGCAAACTGGGGAAACGCATCAGGATTGAGTTGACTACGAATCGTGACGGGCAGCCCCTTGGCGGCACCACCTGAAAGATATTCGGCACTGACATCGATGGGGACGCTGGTCACGGCAACCGGCGGCGCGGCCGGCATGCGGATGGCGCCGCGCATCAGGGGAACGCGAAACTCCTCGACGCGAAAACTGCCACTGACAAATTCCGTCGAGGCGCCATTGTCTCCGGAATTGTCCGTCGCCTCAGCCGCCGAGGTGGTCGCGGCGGTGGTCCGCTTCATCACAATTTGGTACTCGCCGAGCCTCGCGCTTTTGGGAATCTCCCAGTTCAAATCGGCGCTGCCGTTGGGATTCCATGTGAGATCGAGATCGTAGTGCTCATCGCTGCCCAGATGCCGAATCGAAAGTGAATTGGGCAGACTGTCGGTGGACGGAATGGAAAATCCGTTGAGCGTCTTCGCGCGGATGAAATGCTTCATGTGCACGGTCTCGCCGGCGCGAAAGAGCGGACGATCCAGGACCGTATGCGCGGCGATGTTCGGCGACGAATCGTCGCTTGGAAGATGAAACCGCCATGCCTCGATGCCTTGCTGCCAACTCGAATGCACGAAGCTGAAATCGGAGCCTTTGCGCGCGGTCACGATCACCCCCGAAGCAAGATCGCTGATGGGGGTGGTCTGGTCGGAAAATGCATCGGGGTCGGGATGTTCGTCGTTGGGCCGGTCGCAGCGCGGGAGTGTATTCAGCGCCGCGATACCCGAGACCATCGCGAGACCGCGCGCGTCGGTGCTGCCGTACCAAAGCTCCTTGCCGTTGCAATCGGCGATCGCAACCGTCGCATCGGGAACGGGCTTGGCGCTTTCCAGCTCGGTCACCCAGATCAGCGAATTCTGATTGCCTTTTTTGAAATGCACCGCGAGGTCGGTGACGAGGGCAATGGTGGGTACGTACATCGGCGCATCTTTATCGAAGAGATCCTGCCCCAGGCGTTTGCTCTCGAGCTCAATGACGTAAAATCCGGGGCTCTTGAGCGGAACGCCCATCACCTCGAAAGCCTTCGCGCCATTGGGCTTGGGCATAGTGAACTCGCGCGCGCCGACTTGGGAATCGGCCGCGAAAACCGAGTCGGTGCGATGCGCACCCGCCACCTTGCGCATCCAGTCGAGCGCCGAGGCGGCGTCGGGGTCGGGCATCCGCCACAGGGTGGCCTTGATCCGGGTCATCAGATCTTCATTCGCCGATGTCTCCACCTTGAGCTGATGGCCATGGATCTCCGGCTCGAGGTTGCGCACCGTCACGGGCAAGACCGGATCGACCGCCTCGATGATGCCGAAGCGGGAAGAGAACTTGGCAAGCGGTGGAAATTCGCCAGTCGCGACCGTCATCGGAAAGCGCGATGCATTCGACAGCGGGTGCCCGGAGTCATCGAGGATATTGGGCGGCAGCTCGATTTTATATTGCGCCGATTCCTTAAATGGCGCGCGAAAAGTCACTTCGGAAATCAGCGGATTGCCTTGATCATCGGATGAAATAGCTGGTGCGCTTCGTGAACCGTCAGGCGCGACCAGAGCTATCTGTTTTGCGAGCGCGATCCCGATCGGTTCGCTGAACCAGATCGACATTGGCGTGAGCGGAATACATGCGGCATGTGCGTTCTCGCGCTCGCATCTGAACGACGCCTCGAATGGCTTGCGGGTTTTGTAACCGAGCGTTTGATCCTGCGTAGTCGCGACCCCGGAGGTGGTCTGGATGCCTTTGCCCCAAATCAGCCTGACCGCCGCGGCGTTGGGAAAACTCTGCTTCGCCTGGAGAATCAGCACCGGGCGATTCGCGATGAAGTATTTGAAATGTTTCAGCAATACTTCGCGATCCGCGCCACTGAGAATTTTGACCCCGATACGCTCGGGCATGCCTTCGACCGAAAATGTCGCGTTGGCGAGGACCGATGCAGCATCGGGCTCGGCGTCGAGCGCCAGCACGAACGCCTGCTGCTCATCGATATCCTCGCTCCCCTGCCACGGCATCGAGTCGAGCACCGCAGGACCGCCGGTGTCGAAGTGAAATTCCGGGCGCGAGGTGAATGCGTTCCCGGCCAGCGTGTGCAAGTCAGCGCGCAGACGAAAAGTACATCGCACACCGGCCGGCAGATCGTGGGCGAAGTCGTAGGCCCATCGGGTGGTGTCGATCCACCGCGCGGAGCCCTTCTCGGGGCATTCGATATCGAACGGCATCGCACCGCCAAAGGCGCGCCCCAGTGGCACCATCGGCTCGGAGAACTGCGCGGTGACCTGGCGAACATTCTTGACCGTCCCGCGCGGAGAAACCCATACCACGCGAGGCTGCTGGGACTGAGCATTCGCGACGCCGGAGACAAGAAGGAGCGCGCCAAGGATGAAGAACAGGTATCGAGTGAGGGAACTATGTTCCGGCTTGCTGAGACTTGAGCTACTAACTTTCAATGGCGCCTCCGACGCGCAAATCGCTGCCAGAATGCACTCGCGGAAAAGACCGGGCAAGCGGTAGGTAGGGAGGCGACCTCGGGAACGCGATGCTCCGTGACGCGGCGGAGATGTTGAAGTTCGTCAGCGTCTGAGGCACGAAGAGCTGTCTTTGCCGCCTCCGCCTATCGGGCATCGTAGCAGCGAGGGACGCGCGGCCCCGATGGATCATACGCGCACACCTGAAACATCTCGCCCTAACAGTCCCTATCGTCGACTAGGCTGGTGGCTTGCAGGACTCAGTCCCGGGTCTCTCGTTATACGTGAGGCCACGGCTAATCCAATTTACAAAATTCAATCACACACCACTTATGGTCTCAGATGGCTGAAAATTTCTATCGATGGTATGCAAACACAATTTGTCGCAGTCTCCTCTAGCCTATGTTTGTCACGCTTGGCCTAACTTACTGATATTAGTATATTCAAAGACCGCGTTCGGCAGGTGTGGTTAAAGTGACCCGGAGCACACCTGAGCTAGGGAGTTGGGTGGGGGCCGTATGGGTTCTGGGGAACCTGATGCGGCTGGGCAACTCCGGGTGGGGGGATTATGAGTGCCGTTTTCCAGATCGGGTCGGGTCGGGAACAAGCGACGCATTCCGGTCGCTACGAGTTTCTCGCAGGATTGGATTGGACCATCGAACGCGCACGCCGTTCGCTGTTGGCCCTGCAACATTCTGAGGGCTACTGGAACGCGCCGCTCGAGGGGCCAGCCCAGATGAACGCCGAGTTCATCATCTTTAATCACTTCATGGATAGCGTGGATCGCGGCCTCGAGGCGCGGATCGCCCGATACCTGCTTGATACCCAGCAGCCCGATGGGAGTTGGAACCTCTTCCCCGGCGGCGAAGGTTACGCATCCTACACCATCGAGGCTTACGCCGCGCTGAAACTGGCGGGCCTGGATGCTGACGACGAGCCGATGGTGTGCGCGCGCCGATGGATCAAGGCCAACGGCGGCATCACCCGCGCCGGGACTCTCGCACGATTCTACCTCGCCTCGATCGGTTTGGTGCCGTGGACCGCGACCGCGGCGTGTCCGGTCGAGCTGATGCTGCTACCGAACTGGTTCCCCTTCAACATCTATGAGCTGGGATCCTGGGCACGCGGAACGTTCGTTGCGTTGGCATTGCTGCAGGCGGCGAAACCGGTGCGCCTAGTCGCGGAAGAAAATCTCATCGCGGAGCTTTACGACGGTGCGCCTGAGCGCACCAGCTTTAAACAACCGCGCGGCGCAACCACATTCTCGCTGCGCAACATTCTCAATCAGGCCGATAGGTTGGCGCGCTTGTACGATCGTCATCCGGTCAGATCGCTGCGCGCGAAAGCGATCAAGGCCGCCGAGAATTGGCTCCTCGAACACCAGGAAGCCAACGGCTCATTCGGCGGAATCGAGCCCTGCTACCTGCTCAGCCCGATGGCGTTGAAGGGATTTGGATATCGCAACGAGCATCCGGTGATCGTTAAATCGCTCGAGGCCTCGCGCGAGTTGGTTTGGGAAAAGGATGATAAGGCGCTGTGTATGCCGTGCGTATCGCCTAACTGGAACACCGCACTTGCTTGCAAGGCGCTACTCGCTTCGGGGATGGGCACTGATCATCCGGCCTTAGAAGCGGCGAATAAGTGGTTCATCGATCATCAGGTTTTCACCCGCGGCGACTGGTCGATCAAACGTCCCACCCTGGAACCTGGCGGATGGTCGTTCGAATTCTTCAACAACGCCTATCCGGACGTCGACGATTCCGCGGTCATTGTGGCCGTGCTGACCGGGATGGGAGATCGCAGGGACGCCGCGCAGGCGCGGGCGATTGCGGCCGGCGCCAACTGGATCAACGGAATGCAATCCAAAGATGGTGGCTTCGCGGCCTTCGACACCGACACCGATGCGAAGTGGCTCAATCAGTTGCCGCTCGCCGATGTTGAAGCAGTCACCGATCCATCCTGCCCCGATCTGACAGGACGAGTGCTAGAGATGCTCGGCGCGCTGGGCCATACCGAGGAGCATCCGGTGGCGCGCCGCGCGATCGAATGGCTGCGGCGCAACCAGTCGCCCGAGGGTTCATGGTGGGGGCGATGGGGCGTCAATCATATCTATGGAACTTTTTCCGCGCTGGCCGGGTTGCGCGCGATCGGTGTCGACCTCGCTCAACCGTGGATTCGACGCGCGGTGGAATGGCTCAAATCAAGACAGAACGCCGATGGAGGATGGGGCGAGAGCTGTCTGAGCGATAAAGATCCCGGGTGGCGCGGGCGCGGAACGAGCACCGCATCGCAGACCGCATGGGCGCTGATTGGCATCCTGGCGGGCGAACACGACCTCGACGATAGCCTGCTGCGCGGCGTGCGATGGCTGCTGGAGCGTCAGAACTGCGCGGGCTCATGGGACGAAAATGCGTTCACCGGAAACGGATTTCCGAATCATTTCTACATGCGTTACTACCTGTATCCGCATTATTTTCCCTTGCTCGCGCTGGCTGGTTTCCGGGCGCGGTTGGCCGAAGGAGATAACCAGGAAGAACCGCCGCTAACGCTGCATGGCGGAGAATTAGTCCGCATGCGCCGACCTCCGGCAGTGGGTTGACCGGCACCGCGGCGCGCAGGCGTAAATCGGTCCCGGCCCCTTGCGGCACATTTTTAGACGGCAAGGTAGCGAAACTCTCCTTTCCGTCTGGTGTCATATCCTACAATCTGTTACATACAGAAACAGTTCCGCGGCAGGACGGGCCTTCCGAGGGAACCGACCGTGGGTGGGGGGTTTGTTTCGAGGAGGCGGGGAATATGTTCGCGGCAATGCTTTCCAATTTCGAGATCGCGGCCGACCGTAACGAGGATACTCTTCTTAAGGCACTCTCTGCGGCGATGCGCGCGCGGGGTTTTACGCTGCTCGGCATCGTCGCGCTGCACGAAGAAGAGGGCTCGCTGGTCACTTTCGGCGACGCCGAAACCACTCAGAGCGTAGAGTTCGCCGGCATCCTGCGATGTCTGGCCGATCAGATCGAGCTCAACCAGGAGCAACCGGCCGATCCGGCGCGCGACGCCGAGCTGGCATCCTAGCTACCACATCCTGAGATCCGCGATTTTCTGGCCGGGGCCGGATTGCGTTGCTTTTCCCGAGCGGCGCGGGCGTCGGTGCGTTTCCTTTTGCATTTTGAATGGACGCGCGACAGATTGGATTCATGAACCCCATCGTCAGCAAATGGCCATTCAAAAAAGGTCTCCAGGATCTCGGCAACGGATGCTACGCGTACCTGCAGCCCGACGGCTCATGGGGATGGAGCAACGCCGGCCTCGTCGTCGATAGCGGGCAGTCGCTGCTGGTCGATACCTTGTTCGACCTCAAGTTGACGGGCGAGATGCTTGCGACGATGCGACGCGCCGAGCCGGCCGCGACCGCGAAGATAGCCACGCTGGTCAACACCCACTCCAACGGCGACCATTGCTTCGGCAACGAACTGGTCGAGGGTGCGGAGATCATCGCGTCCAAGGGATGCGACGAGGAGATGCGTCACGACGGCGGTGCCGGTCGTCTCGCCGAGATGAAGCGCAATGCGGGCGCGATGGGTGAGACCGGCGCCTACTTCGCGCGTATCTTCGGACCCTTTGATTTCGAGGGCATCAACATGCCGATGCCGACTACCACCTTCACCGGTCAGCTCGAGCGGCGTGTCGGAAACAAGGCGGTGCGTCTGATCGAGGTCGGTCCCGCGCACACCCGCGGCGACATCCTCGCCTATGTGCCCGCCGATCGCGTCATCTTTACCGGCGACATTCTCTTCATCAACGGGCATCCGATCATTTGGGCCGGCCCCATCGGCAATTGGATCAAGGCCTGCCAACTGATGCTCGACCTCGACGTCGAGACCGTCGTGCCCGGCCACGGACCGATCACCGACAAGAAGGGCGTCGCCGCAATGAAGGGCTATTTCGAATACATCGAGGCCCAGGCGCGCAGGCGCTTCGACGCGGGCCTCTCGATCATGGAAGCGGCGAACGATATCTCGCTGGCGGATTATTCCTCATGGGGCGATGCGGAGCGCATCGTCATCAACGTTGCGAGCCTGTATCGGGAATTCTCGGGCGGCAAGATGACGGCCAACATCGCCGACCTGTTCGGCATGATGGCGCAGATCGACAAGAACCGGCGCGGTCACTAGCTACTGCATCGCGAGCTTGAGCTTCTCGGGGATAACCACCAGCCGCCGATTCTCGCGAGTGACGGCCTTTTCGCGCTCGAACTCCACCAACTGCATGGTGACGTGCTGACGCGAGGCGCCGACCATCGCTCCCAGCATCGCATGACTGACCATGAAGGGAAGCAGCCGCCCGCGATCATTGCTCACTCCGAAGCGATCCGCGAGTTCCAGCAGCGCCAGCGCGATGCGTCCGCGCGCACCCAGCATCATGAACTGCGCGTAGCGCTTGAGCATGTGTTCCCAGCGTCCGAAGGTCGCCTGCATCGCTTTTTCGAAAGTCGGCAGGTCACGCAGCATCATCGAACGAAAGGTCGTGCCGGCGAGCGCCGCGACTTTGCATTCGCTTAGCGCCTCGCATCGAAACGGCCGTAAACGGTTGCCCAGTAGCGCCGAGATTCCGATGATGTCGCCGGGCCCGACGACGCCGACCAACACCCGACGGCCGCCATCATTCATCGTCAAGGCCGCCATGCCTGAAAGAATCACATAAACCAGTTCTGCGTTCTCGGCCTGAGCGTAGATGCTGCCACCGCGTTTGACTTCATTCATTCGGGAGGCATCAGCGACCTCGCGGATCTGATCCTGCGAGAGCCACGCGAGGCGCCTCAGGCGGTCAAGCAGATGCTGCCTTGAACCGGGCGCATAGCCCTCGGGAGACGGAACGCGACCACTCGGGCGAATAATGGGGCGAGGTATTGTGGTGTCCAAAATTCGTTTCATCCAGGTATTGCATGAGTTATGGCGCCGCCGACGGCGCGTTTTTGTCGGATATAAGACGGTTTGACCGCGCGGATAATTCAAATCGGATTAGACCCACCAAGGGACTGAGGTTCAAAAACGCTCGAAGATTGTCGCGTGACCGAGGCGGCGTTTTTTTCTTTGTCATCCTTGTATGTCTGTGAGGAAGCAGATTTGAATAGAGGACAGCAATCGCGGGTGGGAGACCGATGTCATTCGCGGGCCAAGTTAACCCGCACTTCAGCGCGGATCCCCACCCGCCGCAGCAGGGCGCCACAACCCGAACAGTCGCCTGGGCCGGATGAGCCCGCAGCGTGCGCAAGGAAGGGAAAGCGCCCACCCAGGAGGAGCGATGGCAAACGGTGAGGTGGTGGTAGGGGTGGATGTCTCCCTGGCGCAGCTGGACGTCGCGCAGTGGCCCAGTGGGGAGAGTTTCAGCGTCGGCAACGACGCGGCCGGAGTGGCAGAGTTGCTGGCCCGGTGCGCGCAGTGGCATCCGCAGGCAGTCGTGGTCGAGGCCCGCGGGGGGCCGGAAGATCTGCTGGTCGCGGAGTTGTGCGCGGCGCAGGTTGCGGTCGCGGTGTTTAATCCGCGTCAGGTGCGCGAGTTTGCGCGCAGCCTGGGGAAGCTGGCCAAGACCGATCGCCTCGATGCATTGGTGTTGGCGCAGTTTGGGCACTCGGCGCACAGCCACGGGCGGCTTAACCTGACCCAGCTGCGTCCCGAGGCCGAGGTCGAGCTCAAAGCTTTGGTGCGTCGGCGCCGGCAACTGATCGAGATGCTGGTGCAAGAGACCAATCGGCGCCGGGGTGCGCGCAAGGTGGTGAAGCGCAGCATCGTGGCCAGTATCCGTGGTCTCAAGCGGGCCCTGGCCGAGCTCGAGCAGCAAGTGACCGAGACGCTCAAGGATGCTCCCGCGCAGCAGCACCAACTCGCGCTGCTGCAGCAGGTGCCCGGCGTGGGCCCGCAGCTGGCGCGCAGCCTGGTGGCTGAGGTCCCGGAACTGGGGCAGCTCGGACGGCGCCAGATTGCCTCGTTGATCGGAGTCGCGCCGCACGCGCACGAGAGCGGCAAGTTCAAGGGCCGTAGGATGATCTGGGGCGGCCGTGCACCGGTGCGCTCCACCCTGTACATGGCGATGCTCAGCGCCAGCCGCTGCAATCCGGTCCTGGCACCCTTTTATCGCCGTCTTTTGGATCGCGGGAAGAGTAAAAAGCTGGCCTACATCGCCTGCGCGCGCAAACTGCTGGTCATGCTCAACGCGATGTTCAGAGACCATACCCGATGGAACCCGCAACTTGCTTTTCAACACAGTCGCTGAGGTGAACGCGAAGCGTAGCGGAAGGATCTCGAATGCGAGGCTGCTTCGGTTCTCTTGTCGCCGGCCACTAAGCCGATTTGCGACGGCACCTCGTGGCCGGGGGCAAATCTCCGAAGCACTCTAACCTTTCGAGATCCTTCCGCTACGCTTCGCTTGCGTCAGGATGACAAAAACGACACGCCGAACAAAAAACGGTTGCTACTTAATCGATCCCTCTTCGCGCCAGCGTTCGATTTGGGCCTGCTCGTAGCCCAGCTCGCCGAGGACCTCATCGGTATGCTGGCCGAGCTTCGGCGCTACCGAGCGAATCGAGCCGGGGGTGTCCGAGAGCTTTACCGAGATGCCGACCTGTTTGACCTTGCCGCCATCGGGCGTGTCGACCTCGACGATCATCTTGCGCGCGAGCACCTGCGGGTCGTTGGGCACTTCGTCGAGCGTCAACATCTTGCCGACACAAATATCGAGCTTGGTCAGAATCTCGAACCATTCGTCGCGCGTTTTGGTTTTGAACTTCTCGGTGAAGTAGCTGCGGATCTCCTCGCGTTTGGAGGAATCGTATTCATGGGGAATGTACTGCTCGCATTCGAGGGTGCGGCACAGGTTCGCGAAGAACCACGGCTCCATCGATCCGATCGTGATGTATTTGCCGTCCTTGGTTAGATAGACGTTGTAGTTCGGGATGCCACCGTCGGTTGCATTCTCTCCCCGCCGTGGAAGGTGATTGGTCGCGAAAAAAGTCGAGAATGCCGGCGCCAGCAGCGCCAGCGTTCCATCCATCATCGAGATGTCAACGTACTGACCACGCCCGGTCTGGGTGCGCGCCATCAACGCGGCGAGGACTCCGATCGCGCCATGCATCCCGCCCCCCGCATAGTCCGCAAGCAGGTTGTGCGGGATCGTCGGCGGCTGGCCGGGTCGCCCTAGCATCGAGAGCGCGCCTGCGGTCGCGATATAGTTGAGATCGTGACCGACGAAATCGCGATACGGACCGTCCTGTCCATAGCCGGTGATCGCGCAGTAGATCAGTTTCGCGTTGCGCCGGCTGAGCGTCTCGTAATCGATGCCCAATCGTTTCGCGACCCCCGGCCGATACTCCTCGACAATCACATCGGCGCGTTGCGCGAGGCGAATATAGACTTCCTTGCCCGCGCCGCTCTTGAGGTTGAGCCCGATCGATTTCTTGTTTCGCATCAGGGCGTTGCCGGGTGACCACCCAGCGCCGCTCGCAGCGACCTTCGCGTTAGCGGCTTGCGCCGCGCGCCGTCCGGTCGGAGGTCCCGGCTCCTCGATCTTGATAATTTCGGCGCCCAGGTCGCCGAGGATCATCGTGCAGAACGGTCCCGGGGCGAGTTTGGTCAGGTCGAGGATTTTGATTCCGCTAAGCGGCGGTGCGGATGGCATTGAATTTCTCCTTGCGGCTCACTCCCGAAGCATCAGCGCGAACTCAGCGAACGCATCGTTGTCGAGAATAGTTAAATCGTTTGAGGGTCAGGCGCAAACGCCAACATCACCGACCGGGCCGTTCTTCCTCTTGTCATTCTGAGCGAAGGTCTCTTGGCCGTACGAAGAATAACAAGAAAAAACTTTAGGTCAGCGGAATCTGCAGCGCGGCGCGCAGGCGCGCCAGCTTGGAGGCGAGCGTCGACAACCCCTTCACCATATGCACACCGTACCAATGCAGATCGCGCCCGCTGACAATCATCACGCGGCGCGCGAGGCCCGGCGGCAAAACCTTCTTTAACTCCTCGATGTCGCGATCCTTGAACTCGTAGGGCTCATCGGGCAGCAACACGATGTCGGGCTTGCGTGCGATCGCCTCAGCCAGAGTGGTGGTTGGATAGCGCTCGCCCGCGGACGCGAAGATGTTATTGAAGCCGAGCATTCGCAGCACATCGTGCGCATAGGTGTCGGCGTTGAACGCCATCCAGGGATTTTTCCAGATCGGACAGAACACGCGGAACGGCAGCTTCGACCACACGCCGACGCTGGCCTCGATGCTACTGACGTCGCGCACGATCTCGCGCGCCATCGCGTTGGCCTCGCTCTCCTTGCCGAGCGCAGTGCCGAGCTTAAGGATCGATTCGACCGCACCGGGGATAGTCTTCGGATAGGTTGTGAAAACCGCAACGCCCAGCGCGCGAATCTTCTCGACGTCCTCACGCCGGTTCTCCTCGGCATTGGCGATGACGAAATCCGGTTCCAGCTTGGCGATCGCGCGCAGGTCGGGGTTCTTGGTGCCGCCAATTTTCTCGATCGATGCGACCCCATCGGCGGGCTCGACGCAAAATTTAGTGACGCCGACGACTTCATTGCCGAGCCCCATCGCGAAGAGCGTTTCGGTCCAGCTCGGCACCAGCGAGATGATGCGGCGGGGAGGCGATTTTAGTTCGAGGCGGAAGCCCAGGTCGTCGGTGATGTTGACTGGAGCGTTATTGATTTGCGCCGCCATCGGATGGAGGCATTATGCCTCAACTAGTGACCCTGTGTCTTGCGCCGGATGACCTCGTCGAGCGCGCGCCGATCGCTGTCATTGAGATGCTCACCTGAACCGTTGTCATTGGATTGCGCGACAGGAGCGTTGTCAGCTCCAGACGCGCCGGACTGCGGCGGCGCGGGAGCCTCATCCTCCGCGCGATGAGCCAGGTAGCGCGCCGCGGGCGGCATCATCAGGCGGCGCGCCATGAAGCCCGCGATCAGTAAGGCGATCGCGACGATCATCAGCCATGAGACGCCCTTGCTGCGCTTGCGTCTGCGCCGTTTCGCCATCGCTTATCTCACCGGAGAATCGAACAGCATCGCGCGCATCCACTTGCCGAGCAGGGCGCGGACTGGCAGCTCGTCGAAGTTCTCCGCGCCATTGTACCAATCGACGCCGATCGCTTGCGCCTTCTTACTGATGCTCGCAAGTTTGAAGTACAGCCGATGCCGAGGGCCATAGAAGTGGCGTGCCGCAAAGGCGAGCTTGCCCAGCTTCTTGCCGACCGCCCCGCGATGCAGCGCGGCGTCATAGCGCGCGGGCGCGGTACGATCACCCGCGAGCAACTCGCCGATACTGCGCGCGGCGAGCTTGCCGTGCTCGAACGCGCATGAAATGCCCTCGCCCATCAACGGATCGACGCCGGCCGCATCGCCGGCCAGCAGCACCCGATCGATCGCGAAGCGGTTGCGCGGATTGAACCACCGGATCGGAAACGCCTTGAAGTTCATCGCGCGGGTCTCGAAGCCGTCGAGGTCCAACTCGGGAAATGCCTCGCGCAGGCGATCCGGCAGCGGCGACTTCGCTGACGATCCGGTGTGGGGAGGATGCTGATCGTAGATGCCGACGTTTAGATGCGGGCGGTTCTCAATCAGGCATGGAAATGACCACGCATATCCACTGATGCCGGCGGTGACGCATTTGAAATCGAACAGGTAGCGCCGCTCGGCGAATTCACGGGTGCGTTCGGGATCGACCGGAAGGTCGACCATCAGCGCGCGTCCGATATTCTGCTTCTCGCCGCCCAACAACGAAGCGCGCACGCGGCTCCCGGAGCCATCGGCGCCGACTAGCACCGGCGTCTCGAAGGTGGCGCGCTCGGTCCGCACCCGCACCGAGCCGTTGGATTGATCGATTTCCGACACCCGGCACTGATCGATGATCTCGAGGCCCGCGTCTTTCGCAGCTCGTGCCAGCCGCGCATCGAATTCATCGCGCCGAATTACGGTGCACAGCGGGTCGCCGCGAAACATCTCGACCTCGCCAATCTCGGTGCGCGCAGTGCCGCGCATCACTTCGATCGCGGGAACCTCGAGCTCGAGGCCGAGTTCCTTGAGCGCGAGCATCGTTTTGGGGATCAAGCCACCCGCGCAAGTTTTGGGACGCGGATGGCGCGCTTTTTCGATTGCGACCACGCGGCCCTTGAGCTCGGGATGCGCACGCAACAGGTACAGCGCGGTCGCCAATCCTGCGGGACCGGTGCCCGCGATGAGCACGTCGCATTTTATCGAAGAAGTCATGGCTATCGGCGGAACCTTAATAGTGCCTGCTCTGACTTCGCGCGAAAAGAGCGACCCGGTTAAGCTTGCAAAAAAAAGCGCGGCGCTCCGAAGAACGCCGCGCCTCCAAACCTGTCGAGCCTAGCCCTTGCCCGACTTGATCACCATGTAGATGGTGGTGCCGCCGCGCTCGACCAGCAGCAACGCGGACTTGCCGTTGCCCTTGGCCGCCTTGGCCTTGGCGAGGAAATCATTCACCGATGCGACCTTATCGTGATCGACTTCCAGGATCAGATCGCCGGGCTGAATGCCCGCATCAGCCGCCGCTGAGTCGGGTGCAACATGCCGCACCACTACGCCCTTCTGCACGTCAAGATGAAACTGGCTCGCGATCTCAGGGGTGATATCACCAACCTGCATGCCCCAGTTGGTGCCGGGCTCTTCCGCCTTGGCGGTTTGCACCGGCGCTTCTTTCAACTCGCCGACCGTGACCTCGAGGTCCTGATGCTTACCGTTGCGAATCACTTCGACCGGGACCTTCTTGTTGATCGGGGTATCCGCCACCAGCACCGGCAACTCGTGTTCATCCTGCACGTCCTTACCGTCGAACTTGAGCACGACGTCGCCGCGCTCGAGGCCCGACTTGGCCGCAGGACCATCTTTCTCGACGCTGGCGATCAGCGCACCCTCAGGCTTGGGGAGGCCGAAGGATTGCGCGAGATCAGGAGTAACTTCCTGGATCTCGACGCCGAGCCATCCGCGCACCACACGGCCATGCGCACGCAGCTGATCCATCACGTGCTTGGCGAGATTGACCGGGATGGCAAACCCGATTCCCGCATTGGTACCGGTGCGGCTATAAATCGCGGAATTGATGCCGATTACCTGGCCCGCAGTGTTGAAGAGCGGACCACCGGAGTTGCCGGGGTTAATCGAGGCATCAGTCTGGATGAAGTCGTCGTAGTTGCTCTCGCCGATCATACGGCCCTTGGCGCTGATGATGCCGGCGGTGGTGGTAAGGGTGAAGCCGAACGGATTTCCGATCGCGACCACCCAGTCACCAATCTCAGCCGCGTTGGAATCGCCTAGTTCCGCTACCGGCAATGGATCCTTGGTGTCGATCTTAATCAACGCGAGGTCGGTCTTGGCATCTTTGCCGACCACCTTGGCAGTGAACTCACGCTTGTCCATCAGTGTCACGCGGATATCTTCCGCACCGCCGACCACGTGATAATTGGTGAGGATGGAACCGTCGGGCGAGACGATCACGCCCGATCCTAAGCCGTGCTGTTTGTAATCATGCGGCTGCTGCCCGAAGAAGCGCCGGAATTGCTCGAAGGGATCGCCGCCGCCGCCGGGAGGCATTCCCGGAGGTCCGTTCTCAGGACCGGCTTCGGGCCCGCCCTCTTCGGGGCCGCCGCCACCTTCCTCCGGCTCACCCTGCATCGCGCCGACCTTGACATCCTGCACCACCGCGACGTTGACGACGGTCGGCATCACGCGCTTGACCAATGGCGCAAACGAGGTGATGACGCCCACCTTCTCGTTGGGCTCGGGCTGATTGGCCGGGGCCGGTACTACATTGAGCGGCGCTTTGGGCTGTTCTGCCTGCGCGGATTGCGCGGGGGGACTGGCCGGCGGGTTTTGCGCGCTATCGGAACCCCACAACTGAAATGCTCCGGCGCGCGCGAACGCAATCACCAATCCGAGGATGACGCCGATCGACACGGCGCCAATTTTCTTGATCATGTATCCCTCCTGGCCTGGAAGACGGGTCACACACTAACCCGGCTACGGCCTAGACCACACTCTCTTCCATATTGTGACGATAACGACCGTCCGAAATTCAGCGGCTGCTTCAATAAAGTTAGACGATCGAACAGTAACTCATCGGCGACGATGGACCCATCCGATCGTAGCAAGCAGCGGCGATCTATCAAGTGGCGAATACAAAATAGAGGCCGCGGGAAGCGCTCTCTAGGGGACCGTTTCGACGCATCGACGCAGCGAGCGATCCTGATAGAAATTAATGTATCGCTTTATATTTCAAGAGCGGCGAGTTCCTCGACGAGCCTCATCGCGGAGCGCGGTAAGGCGCTCGCGTTGGCTCCCAGAGCTATCGTCAAACAAATCGCGATGCTGCTCGATCGCACCGATCGCCCACTCGCAGAATTCAATCTCGCTGCGCGCGAACTCGATTCCGCGCCGCAGGGTGAAATAGACGAACATCTGGTTGACGTCCTGGTATGGCCCGCCTTTCTCCACGAACAAGCGATCATAGCCGCGCAGCTCTTCGAGGTAGAAGGTCATCGCGCTACGCACCTCGCCAAACTTCGCCAGCGCACCGTCGGCGCCCAGATGACCGAGGAAGCGGCTCCGGAGCAGCGGCGGGTTCTTCATCTTTAGTGGCTCATACGGACTGCGCAGCCATTCGAGCAGGATGCGGCGTCCTTCGGCGGTGATGGAATAGACACGCTTGTTGGGACGGCCGCGCTGGATGACCTCACGGCCGGCGATCCATCCGTCGTGCTCCATCCGATCGAGGGTCGGATAAATCTGCCCGGGATGCGCGTGCCAGTAATGGGACATCGAGATCCGAAACGTCTGCACCAGGTCGTAGCCCGAGCGTGGATTCTGCTCGGCGATGAGCCCCAGCAGTGCGAGCTCGAGCGAGGCCTTGATGCGCGGCGGAGCAGCCTTGCGCCGCCCCGCCGGAATCGTCAGGTCTTTTTTTTTCGTCTTTCTCTTCATTCTGGTTCCCCTTCCCAGTAGGGGAAGGGGCTAGGGGTTAGGTCTCTGGCACCCAATTACCGTGGAACCCGAACGGCACCCGATGCGACACCTTCACCCGCGCCACCGGCTTCGAGGTAAAGTCGCCCGCATCCTGGATCACCAACTCGCTCCGATCGCTATTGCCATCGTACCAGACCGACAGGATCCATCCGTCCAGCTCGCCCGACTTGTGCGCGCGCGGAACGAATACCGGCTCGCCCGGGTTGGTGTTGGGGCCGAGCGAAAATGTCTCGGCGCTGTTCTTCTGATAGTCGCGCTTGGTCAAGCTGGTGAAACCAAATCCGGTGGTCGGGCGCGAGGCCGCGAAGTATCCGTAGCGATGCTTGAAACCGGCCAAGCGATCATCGATGCGCGGGAACTCGTTAGTCTGGTCATCGATCTGCGTCTGCTTCACCCCGCCCTCTTTCATGTCGAGCGCGAAGCGATACGCTTGCGGCTGGCCGCTCGGGCCGTTACCGGTCATGTCGAGGCTCGCCATCCGGCAGAAATCGACGACGACTGAATTGCCTTCCTCGAACGCGTTGAGGAAATGGAAAACGTAAAACGCGTCGGTCGCGAACCATTTCACTTCCAGGCTCTTGCGATTCATCACCCCGATGCGGGTGCCATGTTGCGGCTCCCATTGTAGCGGCGCCTTGCCCTGCGCGACGTTCTCCAGCCGGAACACGGACGGGCAGACAAAGAAGATCGCGTAATTTTCGGTAGTCACGAAGTCATGCATCATGACCGGCAGCCCGGTGTCGATCGGATGACTCTCGATGAGGTTGCCGTTCGCATCGGCGCGATGCCAGGTGACAAACGGTGGAAATGGTTGATAGCCGAAAAACAACAGCTCGCCGGTTTTGGGATCGAACTTCGGATGCGCCGTCATCGGCCCATTGAGGCGATCGCAAAAGCTGTACGGCCCAACGGTTTCGAGCGTCGCCGGCTTGAGTTCGTGCGGCAGGCCACCTTCCCATAGCGCGAGCAGGCGATTCGCGTATCCGATGATGTTGGTATTCGCGGCGTTCTTGAATGGACCCTCGGGGCCGATTTCTTTGGGCATCTCCGCGAGGCCGCCGAACAGCGACTTGCCGGCGCGCATCTCGGCCGCGAGCCCGGCCGTTTTCACATAGCGATTGCGATAGGAAGCCTTGCCATCGCGAATCGTAAAGCCATGAACCATCCCGTCACCATCGAACCAGTGATAACGGCCCATCGGCGGATAGTGCGGATTGGGCCCGATGCGATAGAGCGTGCCCTCGAGGTCACGCGGAATCTCGCCGTCGACCAGCAGGTCGAACTCGTCGCCCTCCTCGCGCCAGGGCGCATAGTTGCCGTTGAGGAACTGATTGCTGGAGTCGTACATCATGCGGAAACCTCCTCGATCATGATCAGGAGTGCACTATTTCAATATTGAACTATGAAGTCAAGGTTCGGCCCTCGGCCGAACTCCGTGACCTATTCGTTATGGTCCTGCTAAGGTCGTATTGATGCTGCTTCTGCTGCTGATGTTTACTCTCGGTTGGTTCGCATGGACCTTGGTCGAGTACACGATTCATGGATTCCTGAGCCACGTCTTTGCGACCCCCGTCACGTCGCTGCATGACGCGCATCATCGCGATCCGCATGCGGTGTTCACCGCGGGAATGTGGGGCCCCGTCTTCCTCGTATCGGCGATCGTGTTCGCCATGTTCGGCCTGACCCCCGGCAGCGCGGTATGGCTGGGGATCGTGGCGGGATTTTTCTGCTACGAAGTTTTTCATTACCGGATCCACTTCGCGCGCCCGCTTTGCGCGTTCGAGGAGCACATGCGCACGCGTCACCTCGCCCATCACATGAGGGCGCCGGAGCAAATCTTCGGGGTGACGAATCGCATTTGGGATCGCATCTTCGGGAGCGAGCCCGATGACGCACGACTCGCCGAGATGCAAGCCTCGGTGGCGACGACGCGACCGCTGACGGGGCGAACCAACTTCCATCGCGTGTTGCGGCCCTGGACCTATCTGACGCGCTAGCATGGGCGGCATCGAAAGCCACGATTTTGGCGTTCTACGCATCTCGAATTTATAAACCCCTTGCATTTCCTCGACTATTTGGCTTCGTTTGGTAATTTTCGCTCTTCGGAATATCCCTTCTCTCGCTCTTTTCTGCGAGAGCGCGGAGCCGCTGAGGCGGAGCGCCAGCGGAGTCGAAAAAGGTGCCGGGCGAGGTTCTCGCGATGGCTTCGATGCGAGAACCGTGACGGACGGATGAGCGCCGGTCGCGCCTTGCGCGCGGTGGTGGAGTACCACCTGCCTCCGGAAAAGTGCAGCAAATCCCGCCATAAAGTGGCTTTGTTTTCGCATTTCCACTGAGTTCGTCCAACCGTGGAGTGGCTTTGTTTCGCCCGTTTCGTGGATCCCGCTACGCCGCTGAAGACACAGGCTGAAGCCTGTGCCACGTTCGGAGGCCCACCCGTGATGTTTCATTCTCCCAGAAGCCAAATCGAAAATCCTTTATTTTCAGGTACTTGGTGGCTTCGTTTATGTAAAAACGCATTCAATGCAACACGCCTCAAACGACTGCGGCGCCCATCCGGGCGCCGCGACATCATGATACCAGATTGCGACGAAGAATGCAGAGGCAGAATCCAGAGCTAAGGTCCCTCTTCGACCCATCACGATTTTCGCTCGCAGCCATAGCGAAAATCGCGCTGGGCCACTTCCCCCGATCAACGGGGGAAGAGCAGAAAGACGGGGAAAGGATCAGGAGCGCGGGCGGTTCGCCGCCGCGAGGACCTTTTGCGCCTGCTTCAGATGCGGCATGTCCAACATCTTGCCGTCGAGACCTACCGTCCCAGCGCCCGACGCGAACGCCTCGACCACCCGCTTCGCATACGCGATATCCTCGGCCGTCGGGGTGAAGGCGTCATTGATTACAGGCACCTGGTCGGGATGAATCGCAATCTTGCCGGTGAAGCCCGCGCGCAATGCGGCGCGCGATTCCTTTCGTAGTCCCTCGGAATCGCGAAAGTCGGTGAAGACCGTGTCTATCGGCTGGACCTCCGCGGCCACTGCCGCCGCGAGACATAGCGACCGCGCGAGGCGATAGGTGAATTCTAGATTGCCTTCACTATCGCGATTGGTCGCCGCGCCGAGCGCGGAAGAGAGATCCTCGGCGCCCCAGGTCATCCCGGCCAGCCGCGGACTGCATCCCGCGAAAGTGCCGAGGGTGAACATCGCGATGGGAGTTTCGGTCGCGACCGCCATGATGCGAATCGAGCCGAGCGCCACGCCTTCGCGAGCTTCGAGTGCCGAGAGGAAATGATCGAGCGTAACCACATCGGCGGCCGAGGTCGTCTTGGGCAGCAGGATGCCATCGGGAGGGCCGCCGGCGATCGCCGCTAAATCCGGCAGCGCCTTCTCAGTCGAAAGCGGATTGCATCGCACCCATAGCTCCTGCTTGCTGCGATCGCGATGACCCGCGAGATACTCGCGCACCATCGTGCGCGCCAGAGGGAGGCGATCGGCAGCGACCGCATCTTCGAGGTCGAGTACCAGCGCATCGGCGCCGGAGCCCGCGCCCTTGACCAGCTTGCGTTCGCTGTCACCCGGAACAAACAGCATCGAGCGCAAGATCATTCCGGATTTCATTTCGCCGGAGTTCATTTCGGGCCTCGCTTGTTCATCTTCATCATCTCTAGTGGGTGCGCTTCTTCATCAGCGCCGAGCGCTTGCAGTATGCCACTTCGAGGCCGCGCTGGTTGAACGATCGATGCTCGAACACCACGATGCCGGCGTCGGGACGCGACTTGCTCTCGCGCTTCTCGATCACCTTGCTTTCGGAGCGCAGGGTGTCGCCGATAAACACCGGATGCGCGAAGCGGACATCATTCATGCCCAGGTTGGCGACCGTGGTACCGAGGGTGGTATCACCCACCGACACGCCGATCATCAGGCCCATCGTGAAGATGCTGTTGACGATCTGGCGGCCGAACTCGGTGCCCTTGGCGAATTCCGCATCGAGATGGAGCGGCTGCGGATTATGTGTCATCGCGCAGAACAACAGGTTGTCGGTCTCGGTGATGGTGCGCGTGATCGAATGGGAAAAGGTCTGCCCCAGTTCGAATTCATCGTAATAAAGTCCAGCCATGCTCTGCCTTCCTGTGGTGGCAGCCCAGCCCTCTCTCTTCCCTCTTCCGCCAGGGAGAGAAGATGAAGGAAGGCAGCCGGGTTTTCTCTCTCCAGCCCTCCCTCTTATCCCTCCCAGTAGAGAGGGAAGGTGAAGGTAGGCAGCCAGTTTTAGGATCCTTAAGATGCCGCGGCGCTCAATTCCTCCAGCGCCACCCGCCGATGCGGGTTGAAGTGCGGCAGCACATGCTTCGCCATCAGCTTCAACGAATTCATGATCTTCTGATGCGGTATACGGCCTGCCTGCTTGAAGCAAATGATCTGATCGAGGCCGGCCTTCTGGAACGACTCCAGCTTGCGAATCACCTCGTCAGGATTGCCCACCACGATCATCGGATGCTGTTTCAGTTGCGCGTCGGGAATGTCGTTGGGATCGACGTCGAGCGCCATCAGCGTGCGCAGGTACTCGTAGGAGTAGAGCTGATTCTTCGCCATCAGCGGTTTGAACAGCTCGCCGACGTTGTGCATGAACCATCGCGCGCCCTCGATGCCGATCGCCTCGTCTTCCTTGTTCTCGGCCACGTGGCAGATGACCAGGCTGGCGAACGCCTCATTGGGAAATTTGCCGACCTGATCGGTGCGATTGGCGAACGACTTGCGATAATCCCCGACTGACTTCAGCACTCCCTCGTAATTGAGGCTGAAGCTGAGGACCCCGAGTCCACGATCGCCCGCCATCTGATAGCTGTCGGGCGCGGTGCACGCCATCCACATCGGCGGATGCGGCTTCTGAATCGGCTTCGGCACCACGCGCCGCGGCGGAACCTGGATGAGCTTGCCGTTGTATTCGAGGATGTCGTCGGTCCACGCCTTGACGATGATGTCGAGCGCCTCACGCACCTCGGCGCGGGTGCGATCGTAATCCACGCTGAAGCCGTCGAGCTCCTGCGCGGTGGTAGAGCGGCCGGTGCCGAGATCGACACGCCCATTGCTCATGATATCGAGCACCGCGGCCTGCTCCGCGACCTTGATCGGATTGTTGAACTTGAACGGCAGCAGCCGGACGCCATGCGCGATGCGGATGTTCTTGGTGCGCTGCGTCACCGCGCCGTAGAAAACCTCAGGCGCGGGGCTATGCGAATATTCCTCGAGGAAATGGTGCTCAACTTCCCACACGTAATCGATGCCGATGCGATCGGCGAGCTCGATCTGCGCGAGCGCCTCCCAGTAGACATTGTATTCACTGAGCGCGTGCCACGGCCGCGGGGTTTCCATTTCGTAGAGCAATCCAAACTTCATCGATCTCCTCCTGCGCGCACCGTCAGAAATTTTCGCGGCGTTTTCATCAGCCGAGTAATGCGCGAACGAGCAGTATTGTCAATTCGCGCCGACGGTTCGGAGAGCAAGTCATCCGTTTGGAGGATACACCCCGCCATGAACGTGGCCATTAACATGACCGCGGGAGAGATCCGGCCGCTATTTTTTGGATTTCTGCCGCTCGCGGGCGCGTTCCATCGTTAGTTCCTCTCGACAGACCCGCTCCAACTCCGCGAGGTCATCACGTATGACGTGCCACAGCACGTCATGTGCAATTCGCTCGTATTCGTGCCGCAGCACATTGCCAATTCCGGCCACTTTACGCCACGGAATGTTCGGGTGGCGGGTTTTTAGCGCGGAGGACAAGTGGCGGCTGGCTTCCGAAATAATCTCTAGGCCACGCTCCGCCAGCCAACGCTTACCGGTATCAGCCTCGAATGCTTCTAACGAAACCCGGGCCATTTCGGCGCGGATGAGTTCGATAGCCTCCACGATGTCATTCAGGCGCGGGACCTGCGAAGACTTCGACCGGGACATCAGAAGACTTGCAGAGCTGATTCCTCAATTCGCCGGCGAAGGATTGGATGCAGGCTGCGACGGGTCATGATATCGGTCTTTTGGCCAAGGATTCGAGTGGCGGCATCCTTGAGTTCCATCAATTCGAAAAGCCCCAGCGAAGCGATCGGGTGATCGAAGAACAGGTCAACGTCCGAATCCTGACGTGCTTCGCCTCGCGAAGTCGAGCCAAACAAATAAAGATGCTGTACCCCGAGCCGTCTAAACTCAGCCTCGTGCTCTTTCAGCTTAGCGATGGCGCGCGCGCGTTCCACAACGCAACCATAACATAGATCGAGTTTGCAGAGCGCGGTTTCTTCAGGCCGCTTGGGCTTCGTCGAACGAATGCTTCACTACGTCGTTGAGCGCCTGGCCATAGGAATATTCGACCAACGCCCTCTCATAGCGAGGATCGGCGGCGAGCGCCAAATGCAATTTCGGCAAATTGTAATGCGGCACCGCGGGAAATAGATGATGCTCCAGATGATACGCGACGTGATGCGGATTCATCATGAAGCGCATAATCCGGCTTTGCGAAATAACCGTGCGCGAGTTGCATAGCCCATCCTTCGGATCCGGCACGCCGCCATGTTCGAGCACCGCGCGAACCCGCGCGATGACGCGCTGCACCGTCATTTCGGGAATCACCCACAGCACGATGAATGCGAAAAAGTATCCGAAGTAGAAAAGCGTCGCGAGAAAGGCGAGGAAGGCGATGCGTCGCCCGATCGCGGCCGGCGTGAGATCGCGTAGCAGGCGGCCGCGCGCGAGATGCGAGCGGCCGTGCTCGACATTTATATAGCCGCGAATCTGCAGCTCGGAAATTCCGCTGATGTCGCGAATCAGCTTGCGCCGCCAACTCGCCGCGGTCGCCGGATAGGGCCGCGACAGCGACAAATCGGGATCCTTGTCGGTATGTAAGTACCGATGATGGCGCAAATGAACGTTGCGGTAGCCTTCGAGGCTGCTTCCGACCGGCCAGAAACAAATCCAATTGCCGACGAAGTCGTTCCAGAAGCGATTCTCCAGCAGCCGGAAATGCGCTGCATCATGCGCGAGGACCATCAGCGCATGCTGGCATCGCGCGATGATGAAAATCGCGAGAAACCATACGATCGCATTGTGACTCCATAGCGCGATGGCGATGGTCGCGATGATCATCGCCCAGGTTCCGGCGACCGACGCGAGCGCGCGTGCCGAATTTATTTCGTACAGCTGCTTGAGGCTGTCGGGCCGAATGCGCATCGCCACACTGGCGAGTTCGGAACTCGCGTCGCGCTGCGCATCCTGCACCGTCCAGTCGTTAGGATTCGCTCCCGTCGCCATCCCGCGAGTAATGCGCGAAAGTGGAGGCTTGTCAATTCGCGACACGTCGCGGGCCCGGAGCCTCGCGTTGCCTCGTTTCGCAACCGTCCATAGCATCGAGGAATGGGGCAGGAACCGCGCGGCAACTTCGAGTCATGGAGTGACGGCCTGCCTGACCTGCTCCGATTTCCATTTCGACGCCTCGCGATAGATTCGCTCCTCCCGCTGCCGGATGCGGTTGCGCGGATGCGCGGCATCATCGAGCAGCGCAACCTCATGCTGGCCGACTTCTTCCCTTCCGATAAATTGTTCGCGGGAGAGTTTTCGGACCATCACTTCAAGGTGGAACGGATACCTCCGGTGAACGAAAGAAGCGGCTCGCGCGCGATAATCGAGGGCGGGTTCGAACCGGCCGCCTCGGGAACCCGCGTGCTCCTCACGATGCGGCTAAAACGGCGTGACCAGATCGGCGTTTTCATCTGGTTCGCGATCGGGAGCCTGCTGGTGCTCCTGTGCGTGCTCGGTCCGCTGCTCAATCCGAACATCCACGGCAGCGCAAGCTTCGCGATGTTCATGCTCCTGCTGCTCGGCGGCGGCTATGCCATGGTTGCGGCCGGCTTCAATCTGGAAGTTCGCAAGACCAGAGAGTTGCTGAGCGAAGCGCTGCAGCTAAGTCCGAGTGCGCGGGTGCGCGAGGCGCTCAGCGAGACGGCCGCGCGGAGAATGCCGCGCTTTAAGCGCTCGCTGCGGACCTTCGGCATCGCGATGGCCATCATCTTTGTCGGGGCGATGATCTACCCGGTTCTCTTCGCGCGCACCGACCAATTCCGCATCGCACGCGAGTACCTCAAAGCCGACGCGCAGCTTCGGAGCGAAATCGGAACCATCACCGCCGTCGAGCCGCAAAGCCGCCATGGCTATCACTCCACTTCCATCGGCGCCGAAGAGCAGTCCGATTTCGCCCTGCGCGTGACCGGCACCAGCGGCCGCGGCGTGGTCACCGTGACGATGCGCAAACACCTCGGCACCTGGAAAATCTCCTCGGCACAGTTGCGCGAGCCCGACGGCCGCACAATCGCGCTCGATGCGCCTGGCGATTGAGCCGGCGGCGAATTCTCGCCCTGCACCCTCACCCCTATACATCCGAGGCGCGCTGCGGCGCGGCACTGAACGGAATGTTCAATCGAATTGAACGCCTCCATTTGCAGAGACCAAGGAGAGGAGGATAAAGCGATGTCAAACCACGTTTTGACGGGAAGCGAGCGTACCCCGCTCAACGACGCCAAGTCGCTTGGCAAGGCCGACCCGGCTGAACGGCTGGAAGTAACCGTCCTGGTCCGGCGTCGCGCGGCTGATGCTCTGCGCGAGCACGCCAAGAAGCTTCTGCCCATCAAGGGGCGACCCGAGCATCTGCGACGCGAGGAGTTCGCGCTAAAATACGGCGCCGAGCCCGGCGATATCGAGGCGGTGAAGAAATTTGCCGGCTCCCATAGCCTCGCAGTCGTCCAGGAAGATTCGGCCCGACGTACGGTCGTTCTCTCCGGGACTGTCGCTCACTTTAACGGCGCCTTCGGAGTCGATCTCCAACGTTTCGAGCATGAGGGGGGTTCCTATCGCGGCCGCACCGGCCCGGTGATGCTGCCCGACGAGCTGCATGGCAAGGTCGAAGGCGTCTTCGGACTCGATGATCGTCCCCAGGCGCGGCCTCATTTTCGCACCCGCGGGCAAGGCATCGCCCACAAGGCCGCTTCGACTTCTTTTACGCCGACCCAGGTAGCCACGCTGTATAACTTCCCTCCCGGAGACGGGAAAGGCGAATGCATCGGGATCATCGAGCTCGGAGGCGGTTATCGGCCGGCCGACCTGAAGACCTATTTTGCCGGGCTCGGAGTGCCATTGCCAAAGGTTTCCGCGGTCTCGGTCGACCACGGGAAGAACCATCCGACCGGCGATCCGAGCGGAAATGATGGCGAGGTGATGCTGGATATCGAGGTCGCCGGCGCGATCGCTCCGGCTGCGCAGATTGCCGTGTATTTCACGCCCAATACGGATCAGGGTTTCCTCGATGCGGTTACCACCGCGATTCACGACACCACACATAAACCCTCGGTCATCTCGATCAGCTGGGGCGGTCCGGAGTCTTCGTGGACGCAGCAGTCATTGAACGCCTTTGAGCAGGCATTCCAGGCCGCCGCCACCATGGGAATCACGATATGTGTCGCAGCCGGCGACAACGGCTCGAGCGACGGCGCCAGCGGCGACAACGTCGATTTCCCAGCCTCGGCGACCTACGCGCTTGCGTGCGGCGGCACCAGCCTGCAGGCTTCGGGCAATTCGATTACCTCCGAGAAGGTGTGGAACGATGGCGCCGCAGGTGGCGCGACCGGCGGTGGTATCAGCAAAGTGTTTGCGGCGCCGCCTTGCCAGGAAGGACTCAGTGCGGCCTTGACCAAGGGCGGAAGCACACGGCTGACCAAACGAGGCGTGCCCGATGTGGCCGGTGATGCCGATGAGAATACCGGTTACGAGGTTCGAGTCGATGGCAGCAACACGGTCTACGGCGGGACCAGCGCGGTGGCGCCGCTATGGGCCGCTCTGATCGCGCGCATTAACTCCAACAAAGGCGGGCATTCGGTCGGCTACGTCAATCCGATTCTTTATCAGAATCAAGCGGCCTTCCGCGACATCACGCAGGGCAACAATGGCGATTTCGCAGCCGCGCCAAATTGGGACGCCTGCACCGGCATGGGCAGTCCCAACGGGACCAAGGTTGCCGCGGCGCTCTAAAGTTCGGAGCGGTACCTGACGGATTACGGCTCCCCCCGGTTCTCCCTCCCGCATTTTCTGCGCGGGAGGGGGAACCCCCCAATTTAAGATTGACGAGGATTGATGCCGAGGCTGGCGAACGCGGTGGCGATACGCGGAGCCGCATGCGGCCGCTCATACATCTTGGTCATGTAAGCCTTCAACTGCGGGGATTCTTCGAGCAGCTTAAACTCGTTCGCCCAATCGAGCGTGTAGGCCATCACAAAGTCTGCGATGGTAGCGCTGTTTCCCACGAGATACTGACGCCCCTTCATGTGTTCCTCGAGCACTGCCGCCATCGGCAGGAAGTCTTCGCGCGCGCGCTCGACGTCAGTGGGCTGCCGTTTGTCCTCCGGATACAGCGAGATGTTTTTCGAGATGCGCCACAGTGGCTGCTCCAGTTCCGTCGCCGCGAACAGGAGCCATTGGTTGAATTGCGCGCGATGCACCAGGTCGCGCGGCATGAAACCCTTGTCGGCGTATTTCTCACCGAGGTACTGGACGATCGCGATCGATTCGGTGAGCGTCAAATCGCCGTCGACGAGCACCGGAATCTTGCCGGCGGGGTTGATCTTGAGGAACTCCGGACTGTGATGTTCGCCGGCTGCCAGGTTAACCGTGACCGCTTCAAACGGAACGCCCAACTCCTGGAGCGTCCAGCGCGCGCGGATCGATCGGGTGGGAGCGAATTCGTATAACTTCATGACTTTCTCCATTTCGGTTTGTCGATGGCTCACCCGCCCGACATCGCGGGATAGATCCGCACCTCGGATGCATGTGTGACCTGCGTCGTGTTGCCTTGCGCGAAGCGGACATTCTCGCCATCGACGAAGACATTCACGTGGCGACGGAGGTTGCCCTGATCGTCGAGCACGCGCTGCCGGATGCCGGGATAATCGCGACCAATCAGTTCGACCGCCTCGACGATGGTCATGCGCAGATCGAGCGGTAGGCTGATCTCGATAATCTCGTTGCCGCCCGCCCACTTGCGGAGCGCTGATGGCAGATGAAATCGCATCGGAGACCTAACCCCTAACCCCTTCCCCTGAAGGGGAAGGGGAACCGGAACGGATCAGAGCACCACAAAATGTTTCTTTCATCTGACTCCTCCTTCCACTTCAGGGGAAGGGGGCCGGGGGGTTAGGTCTGCGCCGCAAGAAAAGACACTCACGCTACCACCTGCGCCCTCACGCATAGCACCGCCGGCAACCAATCCGCGATCGAGCGCCAGTTTTCGCCTTCATCGGAAGACGCGAACAGTTGCCCTCCTCGCGTGCCGAAGTAGAGTCCCGCCGGATCAAGGCTGTCGGATGCGAACGCATCGCGCAGCACCGAGAAATACGCGTCATGTTGCGGCAGGCCGTTGCCGAGCGGCTCCCATGAGGCACCGGCATCACGAGTGCGCCACACTTTGGCGGCGCCTTCGATCGGTACGCGAAAATTATCCGCGATCAACGGGATGAGATATGCAGTGTCGGCGCGATGCGGATGCGCGACCAGCGGAAAGCCGAATTCCGAGGGCAAATTGTTGCGGATGTCGACCCAGGTATCCCCGCCGTCATCGCTGCGATACATACCGGGATGATTCTGCAGGTAGATGCGCGCGGGGACTTTTCGCATCGTAGCGCATCTTGTGCGCGCACTGCGGGCGGAAATGCGGCGCATTCGGAGGGCCATCATTGTCCATCCGTACGCCATTGTTGCGCCGCGCCCACGATTCGCCGCCATCCTCGGTGCGATAAATTCCGGCCGACGAGATGCCAACGATCATGCGCTTCGGATCGCGCAGATCCGGCAGCACGGTATGCAAACAGAGCCCGCCGAATCCGGGCATCCAGAATGGTCGCTCGGGATGATTGAGCAGCGCTTCGTTGGGATGGAACGTTTCGCCGCGATCGTCAGAGCGATAGAGCGCAGCCGGATCGGCGCCGGCGAAAACCACTTCGGGACCGAGCAGCGGGGCGGGCTCCAGCGCCCAGATTGCATTGAGCGAAAGCCCGCTCTCGACCGGAAACTTGACGTTGCCCTCGGCCGGCTCGTTCCAGCTCGCGCCGAAGTCGTCGGACCAGTTCACAGTCGAGCCCCAATGCTGACTCTTAACTCCCATCAGCAAGCGAGGCGCCTTCCGGTCGGGCAGGAACGCGGTAGAAAAAACTTCCATGCCTTTGAAGTAGGGGCCGGCGATATGAAACTCGCGGCGCTTTCGATCGGCGCGAAGTATGAACGCGCCTTTGACTGTCCCGACCATCAGGATGAGGTCGCCGCTGTGAGGAGAAATAGTTTTCACCGCGTCCATCGTCACCTCCATCATGCCGCCAGATGCGTCGCGAGGCGCTCCAGGCACGGCTCCCATCCTTCGCCGCTGCGCCAGCTCTCGAAGCCCGTTGCGGTAATCGTCACCTCAGTGCGCCCGCCGAGATCGCGGAACTCGACCACGTTGCGGTTGGTATGAACGTGCTCCTCTTGATGCGTCACTTTTTCCTCGAAGGCCAGCCGCTTCATCGGAGCTACTTCGGTATAGCGTCCGGTTTCGATCCACGGAGTCTGGCCCGGCGGCGCGAATCCGATGCGATAGGTTCCGCCGTCGCGCACGTCAGCCTCGGCAAAATGAACGACATGATCCCATCCGGCGACATACCACTTCGCCAGCTCGCTCTGCGTCGTCCAGGCATGCCACACACGTTCCAAGGGAGCATCGAACACGCGCTTCAAGATCAGAGTTGAATCGACCTTATGTCTGGGACTCATTTCGATTTGCCTCCGTGCGTGGCTTCGTGTGCGACCATTTGCTTCAGGTATTCGTCGAGGCGATCGAGGCGCGCGTTCCACATCTGCCGGCATCGCGCGAGCCAGTGGTCGATGTCGTCGAGCGCCGCCGGGTTGAGGCTGTAAATGCGGCGCTGCGCCTCGCCTCGGCTACGGACCAGGCGCGCCTTGCGCAGCACGCGCAGGTGACGCGAGATGGCGGGACGCGAGACCGGAAAGCGCGCCGCAATGTCCCCCGCGGTCATGTCGCGTCGGGCGAGACTTTCGACGATTTTGGCGCGGGTGGGATCCGCGAGTGCGGAAAAGACCTGCATACGGTGTTCGTAACATAATTGTTACGTAACAGTCAAGTTACGGAAGAGAAGAAATTACCACAGAGGCACAGAGACACAGTTCGGAAAAGAAAGCGCAAGGACCCAGCCGTCCTCGCATCGAAAATTGTTTCCGATCTTTTCCTACCCTCTGTGTCTCTGTGCCTCCGTGGTTACTTCTGCCTCTTTCTTTTCTTCATGCTGGATCGAATTCCAGATGCAGCGCTTTGAGGCCGCGCAGGATGAAGCTCGGCGTATGCGCAAAATCGTTCCCCGGCGCGATGCGAATGTTCTTCGTCCTCGCCAGCAGAATCTCGAATGCGACGCGCGCCTCCAGCCGCGCCAGCGCCGCGTCGATGCAAAAATGAATTCCTTGCCCGAACGCGAGATGCGTTTTGGCATTCGCGCGCCGGATGTCGAAGCGATCGGGGTCGGGAAATTGCGCCTCATCGCGATTGCCCGAGGCGTACATTACCACCACGCGCGACGATTTGGGGATGATCGTGCCGCCGAGTTCCGCCTCCGCCCTGGTGACGCGAAACAGGCCCTGCACCGGCGATTCCATCCGCAGCGCCTCCTCGACGAAGTTGCCGAGCAGCGATGGATCGTCGCGCAGCGCACCCATTTGATCGGGATGCTGGAAGAGCAGCATCATCGCGCTGCCAATCAGATTGGTGGTGGTCTCATTGCCCGCCACCAGCAGCTGCTGAAGAATGCTGAGCATCTCGCCGGTGTCGAGTGGCTTGGTTCCTTCGAGCCGCGCATTGAGCAGATCCGTCAGCAAATCGTCACGCCGCGCGAGGCGGCGCTCTTCGAGCTTGGCCGCGAAGTAATGTTGAAATTCGACGATGCTGCGGGTGCATTCGATTTGGCGCGCAGCCGAAATCATCCCACCCAGCGGCGCGACCGAGTCGTCGGACCATCGCTTGAACTTGTCCATGTCCTCGCGCGGCACGCCGAGCGCGCCGGCGATCACGGTCAGCGGCAGGCCGACTGCGAATTGATGCATCAACTCGACCTTGCCATCACGCCCAAACCTGTCCACCAGCTCGCTCGCGATATCGCGCATCTTGGGCTCCAGCGTGGCGACGCGGCGCGCGGAAAACGCCTTCGTCACCAGCACTCGACAGCGGGTGTGCGCGGGCGGATCGTTGGTGAGCAGCGTGTCGACCGGCGGATAGCCCTGCGCGTAAATTTCCGCCACCTCTGGCAACATCTTGGTGTTGACGCCCGGTGGCTGGCGCGAGGAGAACAGCTCCTCGTTGTTGAGCGCGCTCATGATGTCGCCATAGCGGCTGATGATGAAGAAACCGGCGCCCGGCACCTGATAGACCGGCGCATGCTCGCGCATCGCGCGATAAAACGGATACGGATCTTCGACCGTCTCCGGCGCCAGCGGATTGAAGTCGGCGGGCCTCATGGCCGCGCCATCCATCGATCGAGCAAGCTGTCGCTAAGGTTCATCGACGACTCCTCTAGCGCGGCTTGGAGGCTTCCGCGGCCTGACGATGGCGCGAAGGCAGTTCGCGTCCACCAACCCATACGCATAGATGCGGGTCGGCGAAAAAGATTTCGCCCGAGACATGGGTCCCATTGACGCGGAAGATGCCGGTCTTGCCCTCTTTCACGACGCAGATGGTGCCGTCGGTCTGGAGGTCATGGATCGCTGCACTCAGCGGATGTTGATCGCCCGCATACCAGTGCCTCGATCGTACTTGTCGAAAAGGGCGCGAAGAAAGTCAAAGGTGCGAGCGCCTAGGGCCGCGCCATCAGAATCGCGCGCGCGAAACCGGGATCCCCGACGGTCAGGAGCGTCGCGCGCGAATCCACCCCATCGAGGAACCATGCGGTGGAAAGGCCGGTCCCGGTCCCGAGTTGGAGCATTGCGCCGCCCCGCTTGGAGGCCGCCATCGCGCGCAGGAGGGAGCCGGTGAGGCGGCCGGAGGCCATCGAAAAGCCGAAGGTGGCGGTGTCGCGCCCGGTCGCATCGAGGAGCGCGAAAGGGTGGAGGTTGGCCGTGTCCTCCCAGCCTAGGGAGGGGGAAAAACCGGGAGGCGGGAGATGTTGTGGCGGGGAGGAAATGGCCGCTGCCATCGGCTAATACTTACCGCCCTTGTCGACGCATCTTTTTCGCGCGGTGTCGCAAACCTCGGAGTATTTGCACTCCGCGTTCTGGAGGCATCCCAGGTTGGTTCTTCCGCAAATTCCATACTGACATCGGGACACTCCGGGGCATTCCGAGTCCTGCCTGCAGTAGATAACCGATCCCTTTCTTGGAGCGTCACCAGCTAGTCCACGATTTACCCCGGACGCACAGACGCTCGCGACTTTCCCGTCTGGGCCGGGCCCGTAGACCCGTAGCAACCCTGGTGGGCAGGATTTTTTGGGTGGCTCCTGCGCGGAGGCGGCCGCAAAGACGAGCAACGAGGCAAATATCGCGAACGCTAAGCCGAAGCTGTGACGCATCAAGGGGCTGCTCCTCGCTAAAAACCGACAGTACCTGATTCCTAAGACGGTGGCGCGTCGGACTTCTTGGGTATGGGGGCGGATGGCGCGCGGGTCGCTCTTCTTCCTGCGATCAGCGTGACATCCGGTCTGGGTGGAGGGGCGGCGGGCCGGGATGGCGCGACGGTCGCTCGGCTTTCTCTCTGCGACCGGAGTGCCAGCCCTGCCCGCCCTCTCCGGAATCTTCGTTCCGCTCCCGCGTCCTCGCGGGGAGCGGAACCTTTTAGGATGCCAGATCGTAGAGGCGAAGCTTCGCGTACAACGTCTTCACATCCACCTCGAGCAAACGCGCGGCGGCCGCCTTGTCGCCCTTGGTAAAACGGCGGTAGGAGGTCAGGGGCGCGCCATCAGAATCGCACGCGCGAAGCCTGGCTCGACTACCTGGAGACTGCCCTCCGGCACTCCGAGGATGCGCTCGATGGCGACGCCGTGCAGCTTGAGGAGGTTTTCCAGCGTGTCGGCCGCTTCCTCGATTTCGTGTTCGGTGGTCGCATCCAGAGCCCGCGCGATCACTCCGTACGCACCCGCGCCGAGTTGGAGAATCATCCCGGCCGTACCCATCGGGTCCGGGGTGTGGAAGATGCCTTCCTTCACCCCCTGCGCGATGATCTGCGCCAGAACCGGCGTCATCAGCCCGCTAACGGCGGTGTTGATGCGGTGGAAGAGGACGATGTTCTCGGGACGATAGATCGCGCCGAACATCGGCCGCACCATCGGCGCCGACGCGCGGCGGAGCTGGCGCGAGCGCTCCAGAAAGGCATTCATGCGGCTCAATGCATCGAGCGAGGGGGCCTCGAGGATATCGCCGAGTAGCGCGATGCTCTGGCGGGCGAAGCGCTCGGCCAAGGCCTCCAGCAGCGCCTCCTTGGAGGTGAAGTAGTGGTAGAAGGCGCCTTTGGAGACCCCCGCCCGCTCGATGACATCATTGACGGTGGTGTTCTCGTAGCCTCGGGCAAGGAACAGCGCCTGCGCGCAATCGAGGAGTTCGCCCCTACGGATGTCGGGCGGTTTGACGATCCGAATGGCTTTGTTTCGTTGGGCTACCATGAGTGAGGCTTGCGTGCGACCGACCGTCGGTCTATTATTCTAGACATCACCGACCGACCGTCGGTCACGTCTCAGGATACCCGTAATGATGGCTCCCTCGCAACCTCGATTAGCGCAATTTCACCGATGAAATACCTACCCCTCATTTTCCGTAACCTCCTCCGCAATCGACGCCGCACCATCCTCAGCGTCCTCTCCATCGGCATCTCAATGTTCATCTTTTCCGCGCTGATGAGCCTGCCCTCGGTCGTCCGCCAGCTCCTGCGCGATCGAGTCAGCAACCTCCGCCTTGATTGCGCCAACAAAGCCGGCTTTGGCGGCTTCGATTACACCCTACCCCTCTCGTACGGCCAGACCATCCGCGCAATGCCGCACGTCGACGCGGTCAGCGGCGCCCTCTATGCCATCGGAAATTATCGTGACCCGGGCCTCATAATTCCCATCCTCGGCGTCGACCCTGAGCAAATGGCCGTCATCTATCCCGATTGGGGCATCACACCTGGCGATGCTGCGCTGCTGGAGCATTCGCGATCGGCAGCATTGGTCACTGCGGCGATGATGAAGCGCTACAAGTGGAACCTCGGCGACATGGTCACTTTCAGCGCCACCAACCTGCCGACCGATATCGAGGTGACCATCGCGGGCGGTCTCGATGCGCCCAACGCGCCGCCCAACATGGTCATGGTTCCCTTCGAACGGCTCAACCAGGCGATGGGCGATCGCGGCAACGCGGTGCTGTTTTTCATTCGCATCGATCGTTCCGAATCCGCCAACGCGGTGATCCATGAGATCGACGACCGCTTCGCGAACTCCGCCTATGAAACTTCGACCCAGACCGAGCTGGGGATGGCGCAAGTCCGCCTCCAACAATTCCGCCTTCTGTTGGTCGGTGTGCAGTTCATCGCGGTCATTATCGCGGTGGTGATCGGACTGGTGGCGGCCAACACCGCGGCGATGTCGGTGCGCGAGCGGCGTCACGAGCTGGGTGTGATGCGCTCGATTGGCTTCACGCGCCGGATGCTGGTGGGTTCCATCGCGAGCGAAGGGTTGCTGACCGGCCTCGCCGCGGGAGCATTAGGCTCGGCGATCGCATGGCTGGTGTTGTGGATCCTCGGATCGGATCTGCTTTTCGGCGGGCGCTTGATCATTCATCTGACCTCGACGGTGGCGGTCGGCAGCGTCGCGCTGGCGGCGGGCATCGGCCTGATAAGCGCGGTTATTCCTGCTCTCAATGCAACCCGACGCGACATCGCAACCGCCTTGCGCGCCACAGTGTGACGCTACCGCGTACCGGACCGCCGCCACTGAACTGACTGATGGTTGCCGCTCGCCATGCGGGATGGCATGGCGGACGCATGACGTCGAAGTTTCCGCGATCCTCGAAGGGATTTTCAAAGAAACAACCAGTGGATTCAACATACCGCCCTTGTCGATACAATGGCGCTCTGCTAATTCGACTGATTGGTGGACCATCCCAAAACCCTCACGGAAATGCTCGGAGAGATTTGCCGGGAAATCGGAGTTTTGGTGCTGGTTTTTCTGCCTCTGGATTAAGATCGTGAACGACGAATTTACTATCGATTGGCTATGGATTACATTGAGTGTCAGTCTGGTTTCTTTGGCATCGCGCATTGCGCTGGAACTGTGGCGAGCTAGTGAGGCGGAATAAGCGCCGCAATAAGTGACGTCGGGACCAGAGGAGTTATCACGATGAACCAAGCCGTTCTCGCCGCGATTGCCTCACTAATGGTCGTCGCCATCGCCTTCACTGTCGGCGTTTTCAGCGTTCGGCGCGAGCGCGCACACCGAACGGCTCGTGGCGCCGCCGGTCAGAAAAACCCTCGCACCGCAGCGGTAGCCTAGCCTCGCAAATGGAGTCGCCGGCGTTAGGAGCGCGCCTTTCCGCTCCTGAACTGGATTTATCCGCATCGCAGGTGCGCTGGGGCCGACCGGATTGCATAAGAATCTCTTTCCTCGTAGAGGCGCTTCGCGAAGCGCCCGCAGCGATGTTGTGATTGCAAAGGTTTCTCGCGACCCTTCATCGTTGCGGGGCGTTCGCGCACGCGCACGACCCCTACGAGGAAATGCCAACCGCCATCATTGAGACCTACGTCCCCATCGCCTTGGGCGGCGTGCTCTAAATTTTAGGTGGTTGACCGATACATCAAGTCGAGCTATTGGGTTGATATATCATGATTCCGGAGCGGCCACCGCTGTATTCGTATCGCAATGGGAATGGTGAATGGGCGCCTGCGCCGTTCGAAAGGGCCGGCGCGCGCGACGACACCCCGCTGCGCATCGATATCAAGTTTCCGGTGCTCGGCTTCCTGATGGACGCGGAGCTGACCGGCTACGATTTGAAGCGCCGCTTCCAGGAATCGGTGGGATTTTTCTATCGGGTCAGCGACGGCTCACTATATCCGGCGCTGAAGAAACTCGCGCGCCACAAGCTGGTTACCATGCGCACCGAACGCACCGGCAAGCGCGCCCGCAAGGTTTACGCGATTACCCCGCTGGGCCGCGAGCATTTCCTGAAGATGCTGGCAGAGCCCTCGCCTCCGGTCTTCGTGCATGACGAGGCGCAGGTGAAGATTTACTTCGGGCATCACAACCCGGCCGCCGCCCTCGAACACATGCGGCGGATGCGCGAGTTCGACCAGATGTGGTCGGAGAGTTGCGCAAAGCTGGTGGGTGAAATGAAAGCTAGCGGCGAGAACCCGTTTCGCAAGGTGCTGATGAAAATCGGACACCAGCTGACCGCGTTCAAGGCCCAGATGATGGCGAAACTTGAAGTGGAGATGGCGCGCGAGCTGGCCACAACCTCCAACGGCGGAACCTCAAATGTTCACAAGCCGATGCGATCGGTTGCAGCAAAGCGATAACCAGGTGATGCAGTCCGGGGTGCGCAGCCGCTATACTGCGGACTCCGATTTGACATGAGGAAAGCCGAGGAAAGCCGCGCCGCGCGCGGGCCCCATCGCGGCATGCGGCTTGCTGACGGGAATGACGCGATCGGCGAAATTCATCAGAAGGAGTGCGTAACCTTTTCGAGGGTCCGGGAGTTCTCTTGTAGGGGCGGTTCGCGAACCGCCTGCAACGATCGTGCGATTGCAGGAGATCTTCGCCGATATCGTAGACCTAACCCACAACCCCTTCGCTTGAGGGAAGGGAGCAGAAAGTTGTGTCCTGATCCTTCGTGCAAGGCCGAATGCGGTTCTAAGAGAAGAAAGACACAGGCGGAAGCCTGTGCCACTGGGGAAGACCAAAATGCCTGAACAGGAATACGCAATCGAACTCGATCATGTCAGCCGCATCTACACGCGCGATGAATTCGAGGTGCGCGCGCTCGATGACATATCGATCAAGCTTCCCAACGGGCGCTTTGTCGCGATCATGGGTCCCTCGGGCTCGGGCAAGACCACGCTGCTCAACCTGATCGCGGGAATCGATCACGCCACTTCGGGTCATGTGAAGGTCGGCGGCGAGGAAATCACCTCGATGAAGGAGCGCGACCTCGCGCACTGGCGCGCGCGCCACATCGGGCTGGTCTTCCAATTCTACAACCTGATCCCGGTCCTGACCGCCTTCGAGAATGTCGAACTACCGCTGCTGCTCACCGATCTGAGCAAGGCCGAGCGCAAGCAGCACGTCGAGACGGCGCTCAAGGTGGTCAGCCTCGCGGATCGCATGAGCCATTATCCGCGCCAGCTCTCGGGTGGACAGGAGCAGCGCGTCGCGATTGCACGCGCGATCGTCACCGACCCGACCATCGTGGTCGCGGACGAGCCGACCGGCGACCTCGATGCGAAATCGGCGGAGGAAATTCTCAACCTGCTGGTCGAGCTCAATAAGATGTTCAACAAGACCATCATCATGGTGACGCACGATCAGCGCGCGGTGCGTTTCGTCGAGCAGGTATTCCATCTCGATAAGGGCATTCTGGCGGGCATTGAGCCAGGCGGCCGTGCGCCGGCGACCAGCGGTCAGCAGGCGGCGAGCGGAGGGAATTAGCCCGCCACGATGGGGCAGATGGGAAAGATTTTCGCGAAGCAGACCTAACCCCCAACTCCCTCCCTCCCTCGAGGGAAGGGGAGCGGAACATTTGAAGAGAAAATAATCTCGTGAAATATCTCAGCCTCATCCTCAAAAATCTGACCCGCAACAAAAAGCGCACCCTTCTGACGGTCTTTTCGATCGCGGTCTCGCTGTTTATTTTTTCGGCGCTGGTCAGCCTGCCGACGGTCGCCAATCAGATTCTCTCCGATACCGCGGCATCGGACCGTATCGTTACCCACAACAAATCGGGACTGACCTATTCGATTCCGATCGCGTACCGGCAGAAGATCGCAATCATGCCGCATGTGGTCGCGACCTCCTCCCAGAGCTGGTTCGGCGGCATCCTGCACGACGTGAACGATCAGTTTCCCAACATGGCGATGGACCACGACCAGGCCGACATCATGTTTCCCGATTGGGGATTGACGCCCGAGGAGTGGGACAACTTCAAGAAGCTGCGCACCGCGTGCGTGGTTGGCGTCGATACGATGAAGCGCTTCAATCTGCACGTCGGGCAGCAGATCATCCTCAAAGGCACGGTCTATCCATTCAATGTGACGCTCAACATCGTGGGCGTGATGAGCGGTAAGGCACCGCCGAGCATTTTGTATTTTCGCCGCGACTACCTGGAGGAAGCCGCGGGGCGCCCGGGCTTCGTCTCCAACATCTGGGTGCGCGCCGACAAAAGCGAGAACGTCCCGCAGCTGATTGCCGCGATCGACGAGCAGTTCGCCAATTCCTCAGCGGAGACGCAGAGCGAATCGGAGGCCGCGTTTATCGGCAGCTTTATGCGCCAGTACAAGATGATGTTCACGCTGTTTGAAGTGCTCGGCTTCATCGTCGTAGTAACGGTCGGACTGGTCGCGGCGAATACCTCAGCGATGTCGATTCGCGAGCGGCGCGGCGAGATCGCGGTGATGCGCTCGATGGGATTTCCCTCGCGCGTGATCCTCTCGACGCTGCTCGCGGAGTCCCTCGTCATCGGCTTGATCGGCGGGCTGTTGGGATGCGGTGCGGCATTCCTCGCGCTCAAGATTTTCGCGGGCCCCAAGATGGGCATGCTCTCGATTCGGATGCCTCCGGTGGTGCTGGTCGAAACGCTTATAGCGGCCGCCATCATCGGATTCGTGAGCGCATGGATTCCCGCGCGGTCCGCCTCCAGGATGAATATCGTGGAAGCATTGCGGATGGTGGCTTAGTCCTATGGCTATTCCATTGAAATACAACTTTCGCAGCTTGCTGGTACGCCGTGTATCCACCCTGATGACCGGCGGTGGAATCGCACTGGTAGTCGCGGTGTTCGTCGTAGTAATGGCGATGGTGGCGGGACTCGCCTCCTCGATCACCGAGGCCGGCTCGCCCGACAATCTCATCGTGCTGCGCAAGGGCGCGACGACCGAGACCTACTCGAACATCACGCTGGATCAATTCGACACGCTGAAGTTCCTGCCCGGCATCAAGCATGACGCGGACGGTCAACCCTACGCCTCGCCGGAACTTCCGGTGCAGGTGTTGATGGAGAGCGAAAAGGGCGGGCGCGACAATATCGTAATCCGCGGCGTGCTGCCGATCGCGCAGAAGGTGCACGACAAGCTGCATCTCCTCGAGGGGCGCTGGTTTAATCCGAGCGTGCGCGAAGTGATGGTCGGCAAGGGACTGGTCGGACGCTATAAGAATTGCAGTGTGGGCTCCACGCTTCATTTCGGGCGCGGCGATTGGAAAGTGGTCGGCATGTTTGAGGCGGGCGGGAGCTCCTTCGAGTCCGAGGTGTGGGCGGACGTCCATGATGTACAAGCTGACAGTCAGCGCGGCGCGTACTACGCCATCGCTCGGCTGAAGCTCGCGCCCGGCGCCGATGACAAGGCGCTGATCAATCGCATCGCCGACGACCCGCGCATCAACCTGCAAGCCGAGCCGGAGGAGCAGTACTATAAGGAACAGTCGGTGGTGGCGAATCAGTTGCGGGTGCTGGGAATGATCGTCGCGGTCATCATGGGCGTCGGTGCGATCTTCGCCGCGATGAACACCATGTATGCCTCCGTATCGGCACGCACCTCGGAAATCGGGACCCTGCGCGCGCTCGGCTTCACGCCCGGCGCGGTGCTGGGATCGTTCCTGCTCGAATCGCTGATGCTGGCGAGCCTGGCAGGCATCGCGGGAGTCATCCTGGCCCTTCCCATCAATGGGTTTTCGACCTCATTCGGCAACTTCATGACCTTTTCCACGCTGAGTTTCAATTTTCGCGTGACCTGGATGATCATACTCGAGGCGATGATATTTGCCGCGCTGATGGGAACCTTCGGCGGATGGCTGCCGGCGCGCCAGGCGATGCGCCTTAGCGTGGTCAACGCGCTGCGCAGGATTTAGTACGAGGGATAGTGGAGGATCGTCAGATGCCACCTGATGGCCAAAAAACCAGTGCGGTTCGCGAGCTCGAGTCACTTCGTATCGCGCGCGCGGAACCCAAGCGGCGCAGCCGCTTGCTGCCCCTCGCGATTACGTTGATCGTCCTCGTGGTGCTGGCGGGCGTCGGCTACGAGGTCTACTTGCGCACGATCGGACGTCCAATCGACGTTCAGACCGCGATGGTGACGGTGCGCAGCGCGGGTCAACCCGGCGTGATGCTTACCGGCTCGGGCTACGTGGTAACGCAGCATAAGTATATTTCGGTCGGCGCGAATGTTAACGGCACTATCGTTTCGGAGCCCATCGAGGAAGGCCAGCTGGTCAAGAAGGGCGACCTGCTCGCCAAAATTGACGATCGCAACTACCGTGACGTTCTTAATCAGGCGATCGCCGATCGCGATCTGGCGGCCGCGAACGTCAAACTCGACGAGGCCGAGGCCAAACGCCAGCGTACCTTGCGGCGTGAGGGGGTAGTTTCACAGGACGAACTCGATCAGACCGAGAATAAACTGGCGGTGGCGGTGGCCAGCCTGGAACGGGCCAATGCCAGCATCGCGTCGGCGACCTACTTCATCGACCAATGCATCATCACCTCGCCGATCAACGGCGTGGTGCTGAAGAAGTATCATGAGATCGGCGACAACATTAACTATGGTGGCAACACCGAGTCCGGCGCCGGCGTATTCGATATCGCGCAACTCGCCGACACCGAGGACATGCGCGCCGAGGTTGACATCAACGAGAGCGACATTTCGCGCATCGCGATGGGCACGCCCGCCAGCGTCATTCCCGACTCATATCCCGATCAGTCCTATGACGCGCGGGTGGTGAAGATCTATCCGGCTGCCGATCGCCAAAAAGGGACGGTGAAGATCGAGGTGCATCTGCTCAAGCCCGATTTGACCATCATCAAGCCCGAGCTGAGCGTCAAGGTGACTTTCCTTGCGGGTCCGCCCAGGCAGCAGACCAGTCCACTCGTAGTGGTGCCGAAGAAGGCGGTCGTCGGTGACGGCAAAGACACCACGGTCTGGACGGTCAAAGATGATCGTGTGACCAAGGTGCCGGTGGTGCTGGGGCGCGAGTTCCAGGATGGCTTCGAGGTTAAGCAGGGCCTTGAGGGCGGCGAGATGGTGATCGTGGTGCCACCGACCTCTCTCAAGGACGGCCAGGAGGTCAGCGCCACAGCAACTTAGCGTTAGCAGGATCTATCCCAAACGGGGCATCTGGTCCCTTTTAGTGCAATCATCGATACCGATTTCAGTGACTGGAAGATTGCGAGGCGCCCAGGATCGCGAGTCCGGTGAGAAGCCGGGAGCCGGCTTTCGGCTCGTTTCGAGCTTGATCATCGCGCGAGGCAGTGTCTGTACGATGTTTCACGCGCGCAACCATCATCCGTTGCGTCCTTGTTATCGCGAAAGGAATCGTCAGAACACCAGGGAACGTCTCATGATGGGGGATGGCGAGCCTTGCGACAGTCGCCACTTCCCGCCCGGCCGAGGTCATCCGGTGTTCGCGAAACTGCGCGTCAGGATTGAACAATTGCGAAGCTTGGTTGCTGATAATCCCCAGCACTATCGCCATCAGGAGAATCGACCAAGCAGCCACCGCCCAATCGTGTCCATGTAAAACGGAGCCATCTGCATTGTACATAATCCCCCCGCCTCGGCGCAGCTACCAGGTGAGCAAGAGCTATGCCGTTTGACAGGCCTGCGCAAGCCCCCCCAATTGCCATTGCGGCCAGCCGCATGCTTCTATGCATCCACCCCGGGGTAAAGAACCCCGATGGCTGGCTGATGGAGACTGGAAATGGCTGAGAATTTTGTCCTTGTTCATGGCGCATGGCACGGCGCGTTCTGCTGGGCGGCCGTCATCAATGAGTTGGGCAAGCATGGCGACCACACCTACGCGGTCGACCTGCCGGGCAACAACGGCAACCCCTTCGAACGCGCCAAGGTAACACTGCAAGTCTATGTCGACAGCGTCGTGAAGTTCATCGAGGAGCGAAATCTGCGCAACATCGTGCTCGCCGGACACAGCATGGGCGGCCTGGTGATGCCGGGCGTGGTGACAAGGATCCCCGATCGCATCAAGCGCGTGGTGTTCGTGACTGCGATGGTTCCCGAAGACGGCAAGGCGATTTTCGATACCCCCAGTCCATCCATCGCGACGATGATTAAACTCGCGAACTCGCGCTACGATAAATCGCTCGCCATCGAGCCGATGACCGAGGCGTTCCGCACCTTCTTCATGCAGGATGCCAAAAAGGAAATGCAGGACTGGGTGCTCGCGACCTTATGTCCTCAGCCGATTCAGCCGTTCCTCGATCCGGTGGACATGAAATCGTTTCACGCGACGGGCGTGCCGCAAAGTTTTCTGGTGTGCGAGGACGACCTCGCGCCCGATGGCCATCCGCTATGGCATCCGACCTATTCCGGACGCCTCAAGAATCCGAGCATCCGCACAGTGAAAAGCAGTCATGAGGTGATGTTCACGCATCCGAAGGCCTGCGCCGACGCGTTGTATGAGTTCGCGCGCGAGTGACCGCTGCAAGCGTGCGTGACTGGCTGACTTATACGGGCTGTCTCTGAGCTAAGGTTTGCTTGACTTGCACGTCTGCGTGGCTATTCTTGCACGCAACTTGTTGGATCCAGCGGCTATAGAAAAACGCGTGGACGCCGCGCTCGCAGCTAATTCTCGGGACGAAACGATCGTCATCGGCATGGCGGTGGGAATCTTTCTAATTGGCGCCGGAGTTTTATTTGCCGGCTACTGGTTTAGAAACCCGTACGTTTTGGCCGGCGGAGCGGTTTCGCAATTGTTACTTTGGCGTCCGATCGATGCCATACTCAGGTTGCGCCGGGAGAATCTGATTTTGCAGACGTTTCCTTCGATAGTTTCCAGGCTTCCTCCAGAAAAGGAGGCGCAAGAAATTGCCCGGCTATTAAAGCATCTCCGGTCGAGGGGTTGAACATGGCGTTGCGCCCGGTCCAACAGGTCCTCCTTGAGACTTTAGCGGACATTGATCCAAAGGAGGCCGAACGCCTCAATTTGGAGGTATCCGAGCTTTCGCGCGCACGAGCATCTAGACTTGGATCGAGAATGTTGCGGAGTCTGCTGGGAGTAATCCTGCTCCTTTTTCTGGCAAGGTTGTTCCACCAATATTTTCATTCGACCACTCCGCAGGAATACGCGGACATCGCGATCATCCTGGTTATCGGCCTCCTGTCTCTGGATTTCGTAGTGGAGTACCTCCTGGAAAACGTCGAGTATTTCTTCCCCGCGTCAACCAAGACAAGCAGCTCGGCCACCAAGCAAACTTTGCCGCTCTGATTCTGCTTCACACCGGGTATCGCGATAATAGTCCCCTCGCGATGACGGTCTTCTGGATCTCGTTGGTCCCCTCGCCAATCATCATCAGCGGCGCATCGCGATAAAACCGCTCGACCGGAAATTCGGCCATGAAGCCGTAGCCGCCCAGCACTCGCATCGCGTCGAGCGAGGCCTTCGCGCACGCCTCCGAGGCGAACAGCTTCGCCATTCCCGCCTCGACGTCGCATCGCTCGCCGGCGTCCTTCTTGCGCGCCGCGTTATGCACCATCAGCCGCGCCGCCTCGACATTGGTGGCCATGTCGGCGAGCAGAAGCTGCACCGCCTGATGCTGGCAAATCGGCTTGCCGAACGCGGTGCGCTGCTGCGAATAGCGAATCGCATTTTCGAAGGCCGCCTGCCCTACCCCGACCGCGCGCGCCGCCACGTTGATGCGCCCGACCTCGAGCGCGCTCATCACCTGCTTGAAGCCGAGCCCCTCGGCGCCCCCAATCAGATGCGCTGCCGGCACCGGCACGTCCTCGAACAGCACCTCGCAGGTATCGATGCCCTTATAGCCGAGCTTCTTCAGATTGCGACTCACCGTCGGACCCGCCTCGCTCTTCTCGACCGCGAACATGCTGATACCGGCATAGGCGGGCTTCGCGGCGGGATTGGTCTTGGCCGCGACCGCGAGCATCGTGCCGTGACGCGCATTGGTGATGAACATCTTGCTGCCCGTGACGACGTAGTCGTCTCCTCGCCGGCGAGCGACCGTCTTGATCGATTGCACGTCGGAGCCCGCATGCGGCTCGGTCAGCGCGAGGCCGCCGCGCTTCTCGCCCCGCGCCATTGCAGGGAGGAAATATTTCTTCTGCTCCACGGTCCCCTGATGGGTGATGATGAACGCCATGATCAGATGGCTATTAATTACGCCTGCGAGGCTCATCCAGCCGCGCGAGAGTTCCTCCATCACGCGCGCATAGCTGAGGAAGCTGAGCCCCAGCCCTCCATGCTCAACGGGAATGGTCGCGCCGAACAGCCCGAGCTCCTTCATGGTGGCGACCAGTGCATGCGGATACTCATCGGCATGTTCGAGCTCCGATGCGGTCGGGATCACGTCGCGTTCCACGAAGCGTCGAACCGCGGCGACTATGTCTTTATCTGCTGATTCTTCCATCTGATTGGTTCCCTCATTTTGATGTGCGCATTCTCCTGCTACGCCAAAACCTACGATGCTCTCAAGGCCGGCAACCGCTGAACGTGCAATCGATCTTCGTAGGGGTCGTTCGCGAACGACCCGCAACGATGGCGCATCAGCGACGACCGTTTTCGTGCGCCACCATCGCTGCGGGCGCTTCGCGAAGCGCCCCTACCAGGACCTTCCGGATCGGATCCATTACGGCAGGGAATCCCGCTAATGTACCGTTGAGGTTTCGATTTCTTTCGAACCCGCCGGCAGAGTCAGCAGCATTCCGTCGTAGCCGATCGCCACGCCATGCGGCCGGACTTCCGCGACACCGCTCATGAATGCGATTCGGGCCAGCACGTTGGTCGTCGGCGGACCGATGTGGCTCAGCACCAGCAACTGAGCTCCGGCCTGATTCGCTTCGAATGCGGCCTCGACCGGCGTCGTGTGGTAGCGCTGGATGTCCGACATGATTCGCGCGATGCGCGCGTTGCCGAGGCGCGCCGCCGCCTCGGCGATGAGCTGCACCAGATGCGCCGACTGTGCCTCGTGAATCAGGACATCGGCGCCGCCGGCCGCCGCGACGAGATTCGCGCACTTCACGGTATCGCCACTGATCACGACCGAGCGTCCGCGGTAGTCGAATCGATAGCCGTACGCGGGCGCGACCGGCGCGTGATCGACGGTGAAGGCGGTCACCTTGAGTCCGTTCTCCTCCAGCACCGGCGAGGAACCACTCGCGCATGGCGACGCGCCGGCCGGACTGTCGATTTTCACCGTCATCGGGACCATCTGCCAGTTAGCTGGCGGCATCAGCGCGGTGCCGTGATGCGCGATGCGATAGCCCTCATCCAACGCGTAAGCCTGCGCAAATCCACCCACGACCTGGTCGACTCCCGGCGGCCCATAAACGCGCAGCGGACGGGAGCGGCCCTGCGCCCAGGTCTGCATGTTGACCTCGCCGAGGTCGCCAATGTGATCGGAATGAAAATGAGTGAGCATCACCGCAGCGACTCGCGCGGCGGGAATATGCCAAAGCGCGAGATTTTTCCATGCGCCGTTGCCGACGTCGACGAGGTAGATATTGCCGCTCGCGAAGATCGCCGTGCATGCATCGGCGCGATTGCGATCTGGCAATGGATTGCCGGTCCCACACAGCACGACACGCATCGCATCGGGATCGAGCAGGTCGCTGCGCGGCTCGGCCAGCGTGCGCGCGATCACGCGGCGGAACACCGCGTCCTGCACCGCGGGCAGATGAATCATCCACCATGCGGACGCGACCAGCGCCGCGACGGCGGCTCCGACCAGAATCAATTTTCGTGACAATCGCGACACCCGATTTCAGCGCGCTATGACGCCCTTCATAGCACCCTGTGCTGCCCGCTAAAACCTGAAGTGGCCCGAAACCGCGATACTGCTGAGTTCACGGTGGTCGTGCGTCAGCAACACCACGGAATGCGGGGGCGACAACTGCTTTCGCAATCGCAACATCGGTAGGGGCGCTTCGCGAAGCGCCCCTACGAAGACACTCGCGCGCGATTTTGCAGTTGTGTTGCAGATACATTAAGTGCTAGAGTAAGCGTCAAATCAACGCAAAGTAAGAGACGTTCTTATGGGTACCTCCATCGACACATCTTTCGCGCCCGCCATCAGCGCAAAGAACCTGCATGCCAAGCTGGCCGCCCTCAATCAGGAAGACACCTACGACTTGCCGGCCTGCGAGCGCTATGCCGATACCATCGCGCGTATCCTGAAGCTCAAACGCGAGCGGCGCGCCGTGATCCTCGCGCACAATTACCAGCGTCCCGAGATTTTCGAGGTCGCGGATTTTATCGGCGATTCGCTCGAACTCGCGCGCAAGGCCCTCGAGGTCACCGACGCCGAGGTCATCGTATTTTGCGGCGTGCATTTCATGGCCGAGACCGCCAAGGTCTTCAATCCCGAGCGCAAGGTGCTGATTCCCGATTTGAAGGCCGGATGCTCGCTGGCCGAGAGTATCACGGCCGAGGCGCTGGCCGAGCGCAAGGCCGAACTGCGCAAGATTTATCCCGACCTCAAGGTCGTCTCGTATGTGAACTGCACCGCCGACGTGAAGGCGGAATCCGACGCATGCTGCACCTCGGCCAACGCGACCCAAATCGTCGAGGCGATCGACTCGAACAACATCCTGTTCGTCCCCGATGAGAACCTCGCGAACTACGTGCAGGCGCACACGCGCAAGAACATCATCTCATGGGACGGCAACTGCTACGTGCATCATCAGATCACGCCCGAAGAAGTGCTGCGGGTGAAGCGCTCGATTCCCGGCATCGTGGTGATTGCGCATCCGGAATGCCGCAAGGACGTCATCGCGCTCGCCGACGCGACGCTCTCGACTTCCGCGATGATGAAGTATGCGAAGGAGAGCCCGGCCGACAAGTTTCTTATCGTGACTGAATGTGGCCTGTCTGATCGGCTGCTGATGGAAATTCCCGAGAAGCATTTCTACAAAGCGTGCAAGCTCTGCCGCTTCATGAAGATGATCACGCTCGATGGGGTCCTCGATTCGCTGGAGAACCTGCGCTACGAAATCAGCCTCGATGATGAGGTGCGCGAAGGCGCGAAGCGCGCGCTGGAGAAGATGCTGGAATTGAGCGCGTAGGAGACCTAACCCCTAACCCCTTCCCCTAAAGTGGAAGGGGAACCAGAACGGATCAGAGCACTACAAGATGTTTTCTTCATCTCACTCCCCCTTCCACTTCAGGGGAAGGGGGCCGGGGGGTTAGGTCTACGAATCAGAATCGCCACGCGCGCCCCAAAGTCGCCGTCGATACCGTCCTCTTCGCGCGCAGCGACGGCGGTGTGCGCAGCTACCTCATCCCCCTCAAAGGCGGGCCGCTGAAAGGACGATGGGCCTTTCCGGGCGGCCTGGTGCGCGTCGGCGAGCTCCTCGATGATGCCGCGCGCCGCCAACTGCAAACGTCCACCGGACTGCACGAGGCCTACCTGGAGCAGCTTTTTACCTTTGGCGATCCTTCGCGCGACCCCAACTCGCATGTGGTTTCGGTCGCATATATGGCACTCATCCCTGATGCGGGTGCGGTCCGCTCGCCACAGGGCGACGAACCCGCGGGACAATGGTTCGAGGTTTCCGCGCTGCCTCCGCTCGCATACGATCATTCCCTGATGGCGGAGTACGCGCTGAAGCGGCTGAAGGCGAAGCTCGAATACACCAATATCGCGCACAGCCTGCTGCCCGAGGAGTTTACTTTCGCCGAGCTGGAGGAACTTTACGCGGTGATTCTGAATCGCCCGATCGATCGGCGAAACTTCCGGCGCCGAATCATGGCGATGGCTATTTTAAAGAAGGGCCGGGGAACGCGGCGCGGGGCGCATCGGCCGGCCTCGCTTTACAGTTTCGCGCAGCAGAGCCTGCAAACCATCGAGATGCTATAGTGGACACGTATCTATGAGCGCAGCAAAAAAGGGCAAGCTCGATCCGTGGGTAGCCGTGGTCATCGTGGTCGTAGCCGCATCCGCCACCTACGCCGGCCTGAGCATCTATCGCTCGCATGCCGCCGCGACCGCTGCGGTGGAGCAGGAAGCCGATGCCGCACAACATTTACGCCTGACGCTCGATCCCAACCAGTTCGTGGGCGAGGTCAAGCAGGCTTACCTCATCGCCGAGACCGACCCTGCTCTGCTCGCTCAGCTGCATTGCTATTGCGGATGTGACCGCACCGACGGGCATAAGAACCTGCTCGACTGCTATCGAGATACTCATGGTGCGCATTGCGCGATCTGCACCGGCGAGGCGATCGAGGCCGAGAAGCTCGCCGCGCAAGGGATGCCGGTGGAAAAAATCCGCGACGCGCTGCGCGATCGCTTCGCCAACGGAGAGTGATCGTTGGTCGGTCTGATCTCCGCTTACATCGAACATTTCACCTACGTGGGATTGTTCGTGGCATTGATGTTGTGCGGTCTGGGCCTGCCGATGCCGGAAGACATCGCGCTACTGGCAGGCGGATTTCTCGCACATAAAGGCGTCACGCGCTATCCGATCACGCTGGTGGTCTCGTTGGCGGGAGTGATCGCGGGAGACAATTCACTCTACTTCATCGGGCGCGGGGTCGGCGCCAACGTGATGGCGTTTTTCGGCCTCAAAAAGTCGAAACACCCGGGTGACGATTCCTCGAACAATGTTGATCGCTTGCAGGTTTTTATGCAGCGCCACGGCCATCTGGCGATCTTCTACGCACGATTTTTCGCCGGCTTTCGCGCCCTGGTCTATCTCTCGGCCGGATCGCTGGGAGTGCCGCCCAGCCGCTTCTTTCTGTACGACCTCGCGGGCGCGGCGATTTCGGTGCCGATCGTCGTCACCCTCGGTTACGTCTTCGGCGAGCAGATCGAAAGGGTGATCCATTACCTTGGCGGTTTCCAGAAATTGCTCTGGATCGTGATCGCCTTGTGCGCGGTGGTCTACCTGACCCGGCTGGCGGTGATGCGGCTATCGGCCAGCGGAGCCAAAACCTGAACCGGCCTTTCGGCACCTACCCCGCCTCTTTGCAGTAGCCCGGAATTGCAATCAAATAGGCTTCGGGACGCGCACTCGCGATGGCTTATAGATTTCCAGCATTGAATCTCAAGGCCAAGCTGATCTTTCTGATGGTGGGTCTGCTTGCGCTGACGCTCGGCGCCGAAGTTATCGTCAGTCTCGGCACCCAGGAGGCGATCGTCGAGAGCACCCAGGAAAAAGTCAGCGATCTGACCCGCGCGATCCAAATCAGCGTGCAGGAGCTCACCTCGGTGCGACCGACCGATCCCGATCGGCTGCGCAACTATGTCGCTGGCCTGCGCAGCAAGGGACTCGAGGTCTCGATCGCTTCGACCCAAAATCTGATCATCAACAGCTCCAATCCGAAGATCGTCGGCGACGCGCTGCAAAAGACCTCGCTCGAAAACGCCAACATCGTCGAGTCGCGCAATATCGGCGACGTCCCGCCGGTCAAGCTGCGCGGCTCCGACCAGACCGTGTACCTAATCCCGGTCCAGGTCGAGGACCATCTGCTCGGCTATGTGCGGGTGGTCGCGAATTTTGGCGACTTCGCAAAACCGCTGGCGCAGAGCCGCTTGCATGAGCTGACCCTCGCGGTCGTAATCTTCGCGATCGGATTGATAATCGCCTACTTCCTCGCCGAGCGTTACGTCGAGCCGATTCATGCGGTCGCCTCGGCGGCGCAAAACATCATGGCGCGCGGGCTGGAGCCGGTGCCTGAGGGCAAACGGCGCGACGAAATCGGGCTTTTGACTCATAGCTTCAATGAGATGGTCGGTCAGCTGCGCCGTGCGCGGGAGCGCGAAGCCGAGCTCAACCGCCTCGAACGCTTCACTGCGCTCGGTCAGTTAGCCGGTGGACTGGCGCACGAAATAAAAAATCCGCTCAACTTCATCAGCCTCGCGCTCGATCAGATGCGCACCAAATATGCGCGCCGGGTCGAGCCTGACACCGAGACCTACGTGCATCAGATCGCGCTGATGAAGGATGAGATTCGCCGCCTGTCCGAGCTGGTGCAGAGCTTTCTCAACTACGGCAAGCCGATCGAAATCCATCCGTCGCCCGCGGATCTGCGCGAAATCGTTGATAGCGTTGTACAAATCTCGGAATCAAAGATGCGCGCGCAGGGCGTCGAGCTGATCGAGCAAGCCAACGGCGTGCCCACCACGCTCAACGTCGATGCGGAAAAAATCCGCATGTGCTTCGTCAACGTGATCGCCAACGCGATTCAGGCGATGCCCGACGGCGGCCAGTTGCGCATCGCGTTTTTTCAGGAAGGCGACCGCCTCGTGATAACCTTCCGCGACAACGGCGCCGGCATCGATCCCGACGTTGCCAGACGCGTATTCGAACCGTTCTTCACCACCAAGCGCGAGGGCATCGGGCTCGGCCTGTTTTTGTCCCGCTCGATCGTCGAGCGCCACGGCGGCACCATCAGCATTGCGCCGCTCGAGGACGAGCACGGCACCATCGTAACCTTCACCTTCCCGCTCGGCGCGGGTCCACTGGGAACCATACAGAGATAACCACCAATGAGCCGATCATCCGTACTTGTCGTCGAAGATAACGACCTCGAACGCCAGATAACCGCGGACACGCTGCGCGAAGAAGGCTTCAACGTCGAGGAAGCCGCCACCGGCAAGCGCGCGCTCGAATGCCTCGGGCTGGGCGAGTTCGACGTCGTCCTCACCGATCTCATGATGCCGGGGATGTCGGGCGACGAGCTGCTCGCCAAGGTGCGCCCTGTCTATCCAGGCACCCAGGTCGTGCTGCTCACCGCGCACGGCACCATCGAGAACGCGGTGCATGCGATGAAGAACGGCGCGTTCTACTACCTCACCAAGCCGACCGACCGCGAGACGCTGGTGATGACGATCTCGAAGGCGGCCGAAGTCGCGAATCTCAAGCAGGAAAATGCGCTGCTGAAGAGCAAACTCGAAGGCGGGCTGACCGTCGAAGGAATTGTCGGCGTCGACCCCGCGATCGAGGACATCATTCGCATCGTCAGAAAAATCTCGCCCTCGAATTCCACCGTCTTGATCCAGGGCGAGAGCGGCACCGGCAAGGAGGTGATCGCGCGCGGGATTCATCGCCTGTCGCCTCGCGCGGCGCGCCCATTCGTCGCGATCAACTGCTCCGCGATTCCCGAGACCTTGATGGAGAACGAGCTCTTCGGGCATGAGAAGGGCGCGTTCACCGGCGCCAACGAGCGCAAAATCGGGCTGGTCGAAGCGGCGGACAAGTCGACCTTGTTCCTCGATGAGATCGCGGATTTGCCACCTCCGCTGCAAGCCAAAATGCTGCGCGTCTTGCAGGAGCGCGAGGTGCGGCGGGTCGGCGGCAACGAGTCATTTCACGTCGACGTGCGCCTGATCGCCGCGACCAACAAAAATCTTGCCGACGAGGTTGCCGAAGGAAATTTTCGCGAGGATCTCTATTATCGCGTCAACGTGGTCACCATCACGCTGCCACCGTTGCGCGATCGGCGCGGCGACATTCCGCTGCTCGCGGCGCATGCGCTCAAGAAGTTCGCGCATCTGGCTGACGGACACGCCAAGGAGATCAGCCGCGAAGCGATGGAAATCCTGGTCGACTATCCATGGCCGGGCAACGTGCGCCAGCTCGAATCGGCGATCGAGCGCGCGATCCTTTTGTGCGACGGCGACAAGATCACGCCGACCGATCTTCCCAGCGAAGTTCTCTCGCGCAAGATTCCCATCAAGCCGGGCGATCGCGGCGCCTCGCGCGGTGATCGTTTCGAGATTCCCAACGAGGGCATCAACTTCGAGACCTTCGAGCGTGATCTGATTCTTCAGGCGATGGAAAAATCCGACTGGGTGATCGCGAAAGCCTCCAAGATGTTAGGCATGAGCTATCGGACGCTGCAGTATCGGCTCGACAAGTTCAACCTCAAGAAGCCGGAAGGAAGGGGCGGCCCGACTCTTTAACCTACCCCCCGGCCCCTTCCCGTACGGGAAGGGGTTAGGGGTTAGGTCTAATACTCATCGTGGCGACGCACCCATTCCTGGGTGAACTTCAGGCCTTTTTCGTCGCGACCCTTCGGCAGCAAATCGAGGATGTGATACGCGCCGTTGAGCATGTCCAGCCCACGCTCGTACGTGGAGTAGGTGTGGAAAATGTTTCCCTCGGCGTCCTTGTGAAACACGCTGATGCCGGGGCGCTCGCCGGTCATCTTGCTGGCTCTATAATTGTAGTGGCTCTCGCCATTCGCGACTTCGGCCGGCGTCGAAGAGACCTGATAGTCAAAGTTGAAATCGTTGCTCGATGATGAAACCCAGGTGAAGCTCCATCCCATCCGCTTGCGATACGCCTGTAGCTTCGCCAGCGGCGCGCGCGAAACCGCGACCAGGTTCGCATCGCGATGGTTCAGGTGCACGATGATCGGGTTGTAGTTGTCCGCCCAGAACGAGCAGCTTTTACATCCCGCTTCCCAGCTCGGGTCGAACATGAAGTGATAAACGACCAACTGGCTCTTGCCCGCGAACAAATCGGAAAGGGTGACTCTGCCTTCGGGCCCCTCGAAGACGTAGTCCTTCTCGACACGCTCCCACGGCAGCTCGCGACGTTGTTGGCTGAGCTGATCGCGCAAGTGAGTGAACTCTTTTTCTTTCGCGAGGAAATCCTTGCGCGCTTTGATCCATTCATCGTGCGAAACGACTCGATGCTTCTCCATGCCGGCCTCCATTGCGATTTATCTGTAACCGATCGGTTCCACGTCGGTCAAGCCTGAAACTGTTCCTCGCCTGCGCAGTTTTTCCCATGCGTTGACCACTCCCAGTCGCGTTCATATAGACTCTTCCAAGCAACACCTCATGGTTCCGCTTCGTTACAGCGTTCGCAGCGTCGGCCAGCGGATGACCTCTTCCGCGATGACCGCGGTCAGTGTCGCGATGGTGGTCAGCGTGCTGACGATTCTGCTCGGCTTCGTCGACGGGATGCGCCGCACCGTGACGCTCGCGGCCGAGCGCGACCACTGGGTCATCCTTGAACGCGGGGTGCTGGTCGAAAGCGGCTACATCAGTCATGAGAGCTACGACATCCTCAAAACGATGCCCGAGATCGCGACCGATGGGGCAGGCAATCCGCTGCTTTCGCCCGAAGACGTTAACGGGTTCGATCCCACGCCGGACGCACCGCTCGCATCGAGCGGAACGATCAGATCGGTGTTGCCGATTGCATATGAGGTGCATCCGGGTGTGCGCGTGATCCAGGGGCATCGCCCTGAGCGCGGCCAGTTCCAATGGATGCTGGGACAGCGCTTCGCCGCGCGCCATCCCAATCTCAAGATTGGCGATACGTTTCATTGGGGCCGCAACAACTGGCACATCGTGGGGATTTTCAGCGACAACGGCAGCGCGCGCGAATCTGAAGTGTGGGCCGACCTCGACGATCTCGCCGCCGAGTTTCACATCGCCGGCACCGTCAACTACAACATTTTTCACGTCGTCCTGAAGCCCGGTGAGTCCGAGTCATTCGCCGCGAAGCTGCATCGCGACAATCGGCTTCGGGTCGATTTGATGTCGGAACAGGCGTTCTATTTGCAAGCAGCCAGCTTCAGCAATCAGATTCGAAGTCTCGGTCTTGCAGTGGCGATGGTGCTGGCGATCGGCGCAGTGTTCGGCGCGATGAACACGATGTACTCGGCGGTCGCGCGGCGCCGGCGCGAGGTCGGCACGCTGCGCGTGCTGGGATTCGGACGCGGCACGGTGCTCCTTGCGTTCATGGTCGAGAGCGCGGTGCTCGGACTGGCGGGCGGGATGCTCGGGGAACTGCTCGCGATCATCGTCGCCTACGGGACCGGCTTACAAAGCCGCCTGATGAACGTCGGCACGATCTTGTTTTCATTCCAGCTCGATAGCACCGCGATCATCGCTGGAATCGTGGCTTCGCTTGCGATCGGCATCATCGGCGGATTGCTCCCGGCGTGGCAAGCCTCGCGAATTCCGGTGATGGAAGCGCTGCGCGACTGATGAAGTACCTGGAACTCATTCTTCGCAACATGATGCGCCGCACCCGCCGCACGATTCTCACCATCGTTATGATCGCGATCGCGACGCTGGTGTTCGCGATGCTGATGGCGGTGCCGGCCTCGATGGATCACATCATCGCCATGGCGGCGCGCGGGCAGCGGCTGTTCGTCACCAATCGCAACGGACCATATGGAGTGCCGGCGCAGGACTGCGAGGACATCAAGAAAATGGCGCACGTCGGGGGCTGCGTCGCGAACTGGGATTTCTACGAACTCTATCGCACCGACAGCGACTGGGTTGGAATTGTGGCGTCGGACAAGGAGATTTTCGATATGACCACCGATTTCGACAACCAGCCTTCACTGGTCACGAATTTTCTGCGCGATCGCCGCTCGGTCGCGGTCGGCACGCTGTTGCTCAAAAAATACGACTGGCACATCGGCCAGAAAATCATGCTGCACTTTCCCAGCGGTATCGGGATGGATTTTCTGATCGCAGGCGAGATTCCCTCCGCGCGATATCCGAATCTGTTCCTGATGCGTAGTGATTACCTCAAGGAGTTTGCCAAGGCCCATGGCGGTACCGTCGGTCCCCAGGCGACCCGGCTGGTGGTGCAGGTCGATACCGCGGACAACGTGGGGCCAGTCGCGCGCGCGATCGATGAGAAATTTCACAACTCCGACTATGAAACCCGCACTCAGACTGAGAGTGATGCGATCGCCCAGGGCCTCGCAAATATTGGCAACATTCGCGCGATCATCTTCAGCCTGGTCGCCGTCGTGATCATCACGGTGCTGCTGATCGCGGGCAACTCGATGGCGATGACGGTGCGCGATCGCATTCCCGAGGTCGCGCTGCTGCGCACGCTCGGCTTCGGCAGTGGCCGCATCGCGTTTCTTCTGTTCGGCGAAGCGATCGCGTTGGGCGTCGTGGGCGGACTGATCGGCGCGGCGGGTGCAATCGCGATTTTCGCAGGCGGGATGAATCTCGGCACTATAACCAGCGGTCTGGGACTAATCGCGATGACTCCCGCGGTCCTTGTCGAATCAATCATCGTCGCAATTGCGGTCAGCGTGATGAGCGGCACCTTCCCGATTGCGGGCGCACTGCGAGTGGCGCCGGCACTGGCGCTGCGTAAGGTGGTGTAGAGGGGGAACGGCAGACCTAACCCCTAGCCCCTTCCCCTAAAGTGGAAGGGGAACCAGACAAAGAAATCGAAAACCCTTATATCCTTTCTGATTCCCCCCTTCCACTTCAGGGGAAGGGGGTAAGGGGGTTAAGTCTCAAACGCCATGATCGCACGCAAATTGCCGCGCGAGTTTTATGCGCAACCGGTGCTGACTGTCGCGCGCCAGTGCATCGGGAAAATCCTCGTGCATCGCAGCTCCGAGGGCGAGGCGGCCGGCCGCATCGTCGAGGCCGAGGCATATCGCGGCCCGCTCGACCTCGCCGCGCACAGCCGGCGCGGACTGCACACCAAGCGCACCACCGCGATGTTCGGGCCACCCGGCCACGCCTACGTCTATCTTCTGTATGGCATCAGCTGGGCGATGAACATCGTCGTCGCCTCGGAGGGCAAGCCGCATGCGGTACTGATTCGCGCGCTCGAACCGTTGCGCGGCCTCGAGCTGATGGCGCGACGTCGCAACAAGCCCGCATCCTCGCGCGAGCTGACCAACGGCCCGGGCAAACTGACCAATGCACTCGCGATCACTGGCGCCGACTATGGGCGCGATCTCTGCGGCGATGAACTATTCCTCGAAGAGAGCGACGCCGAAATTCCGCGCGGCAAGATTGGCCGCTCCCCACGCATCAATGTGGACTATGCAGGCCAATGGGCCGCCCTCCCCTGGCGCTTCTATGAAAAGGGCAACCGCTATGTCTCGGTTCCACCGCGGGATTAAGTCCGGGATCTGGATAAACGGCTTTCTTCGAGTCGGCGATCGGAAAATACTGGGGGAGCGATGTTCGTTTCATGACAGCTACTACCAATGCCACCGAGCCCAGACCCACAAGTCTACCATCGCTTAGAAAACCCCTACACACAGACGAAAGATCTTGCGCAGGAACAGAAATCGTCAGGACGAATCCTCGGAAGAGCTCCCAATTTCGGTGTCATACCGTGCGTCAAGGCCTAGTTCGGCCCCCTGCCCGCTGGCTCACGAGGTGTTGAATTCACTACTACTATCCCGCACGACCTGCGATACAGCACGCCGAGCCAGGCGCATTGGTACTTTCCTCACACTCCCGGAGTCGGGCTAGTGCGACTTGGCAATGATGATTTTGCGTGGATCCCCGCAACCGTGATTAAAATAGTATAGGAGCGAGCTGATGAAAGGGCGCAGTCGAAAAACCGATGCTTCGACGATCACCTGGGTCCCGCAGGCAACCATCAAAGTTCCCGTTGAGGTTCTCGAAAAGGACTACGGCCTGCACTTTTCCGAGGGCTGGGACGACTTGGATATTTACCTCGGAACCGACCTGCTTCATGTGAACGGACAGCCTTACGTCCTGCGTCACTATCGCGGTGAGCCCCTGAACGAAGTCGGTCTATATCTTCCTTTTGAAGTACGCGACGTGAACGAAATCACCAAGGTTGTAAGTGCTGTGTTGAAGCAACTGCGTGTATCGCCGAACACCGTGACCTGGCAGCGAGCTTCCGCAAGTTCACTTTAACCGCTCAGCCAAACACGGGCGAAAAATACCAAACGAAGCCAAATAATCGAGCAAAATCAAGGATCTCGAAATAAGACTCGCATTCACGGCCGCGCATTCGATTCAAAGGTCAATCACGAAAGCGCAAAAACAAACCCATTATGAAGCTAACGATGCGCGGGGACCGAACGCGCACAGTCGTAATATGATTCTACCAAACGAAGCCAAAAAGACCGCGTCAATGCTACATCTTCGCTAAATATTCGCCTTCCTGTTTGGGGGATTATGCTAGTGTTGACTCCAACCCTGAAAAGGGTTTGAATTAACTAGCGTAATTCCCCATCGCAAAGGAGAATGGCGATGGGTTTGGCGATTTGTCAGGTCCGTGATTCTTATCGCGGCATCCTGACGGCTACTTGGGAGAATATGACCTTGCGAGTCGTCTTCTCAGATGAATCAGGCGTCGGCTCAAAAAAAGACGAGCCGATCACGGTCGTTACCGCTATCGCCATCAATTTCGACGATCATTGGGAGCCGATCACTAGCCGGATAGCGCCAGTTATCGATGAGGCGCGGAAGAAGCACAAGGGCCTGCTCGACAAGGGCCAGACGCTCAAGGGAAGCCTGCTCTATAGCGGCGTTCGGCGCGGCATTGAGGCAGCGGACGCGATCCTAAGAGACGTGCTGACGGTCATCAATCAGGAAAAGGTGCTCGTCTTCCACGGCGCGGTAGATCGCCGCGAATTCGACGATTTCAGGGCGATTGCTAGAGCGGACCTGCACGAGAAGAAGATGAGCAGCTTCGATAAGGCTTTCGAGGCATGTTTCGGGGAAGTTGATCGCACGATTCGTTCTTTCACTAAAGAGCAGATTCTATGGATCGCGGATCGAAGCGATAGGAGCCGAGAAGCGACAACAAAACTCACACTCCTATTCCATCGTTTACGGGAAGCAAGCCTAGGCGAAGGCGGATTGATTCTTGGCCATACATCTGGACCGAAGATCGCGGGCAAGAGCCGCATTGCCGACACGATTTATTTCGGCGTCTCTGCCGAGTCCGTTGCGTTGCAGATGGCCGATGTGTGCTGCTCTACTGTGACGCGCTATCTACTCGAAAAGGAATATGGATGGGATCGCATAGTTGAGCGGTATTATAAGATTCTGGAGCCAGCGCTACGGACGCGCGGCACGCCGATACTCTTTCCGAGACGCGAGAAAATGACTACGGCACCGACGTCTGCATCGACGGTGACGCGATAGGATTTCCATTCCGGTCTACGCAGTTGCTCTCATAGTGATACCAGAACAAGAAGCCGCGCATAGTATTGTCGCAGTGTATTCCTGTCGCTGGATCGTCCGTGTGTACCGTCATGCATCCAGCCAGCATCGCGAACAACAAACAGGTCGCTGCAATACCGATTGAGTTTTTGTGCATGGCGCGATGCTAGTCATTCGAGAGACCCCAAGGCAAGAATTGACTTGAAGTCGGCTCTGGCCGGAGTACGCTTAAGCGGAAAAGGCGAGGTGCTCGGAAGATGGCGAATCTGATAGTGGCCTATGATCTGCGCGACGAAAAAGAGCCCGACTATGACAAACTTTGGGCAGGAATTAGGGGATTAGGCGAGGCAATACATATCCAGTTGTCAGTCTGGGTTGTGAAGACGGATCAAACGCCGCAAACAGTCTGCGCGAAGCTGAAACCGCTACTGCGCAAGGCAGATAGGTTGTTCGTTGGGACACTAGGGAAATTCGCGCACAATAATCTCAAAACAAAGCACGCTGTGGCTATCGATAAATTGAATCAGGCTTGAGTATCGGGATCTGCCGTCCAATTTTTCGTCCTGCGTCCAAATGGAAACCCGTCTACATGAAAATGCACTCCGAGCACCCGTGCGACCAAATCCAGCGCCCGCATCCGCCAACAATCGCCATATTGCGTGAGGCGGTAGTGCCGCCTCGTTTTGAGCCAGAGCATAGGAAACACCTCGCCGAACAGCAATTATCTGCACGGCGAGGGCGTGCGCATCGTAACTTTTCGGAGATTTTTAGCGCTTGCGCTTCAGCTTGGACTTGATGGCGACGACTGCGTTGATCACCTTTTTCAGTTTCTCCGGATCGACGTGCTTCAGTTCCTCGCGCAGCTTTTCGTCCGCGTCCCGCGTTTTTTGGCTTATCACGTCGCCATTTTAGCGCGGCGATTCTGTGCCTGCTAGCGCTCGACAGTTTGAAGCATTTTCTCAAACATCGCAGGGTTTTTGCGATTGTTGAAGCGGAAAGCGAATTCATTCAAATAGAGCGGGAGATACGCATCCGAGACGTGATGGTACTGGCCCATGACCCCGCGCTTGATCAGGCTCCAATACGATTCAATCGTGTTGGTATGAACCGAACCGACAACGTACTGATGCTTGTTGTGCGACACTGCTTCGTGACGGAATCCCATCTTTCGGAGACGGCGATAGCCGGAATGCTCGTCGGTGGCGACTAGCTTCGCTTCCGTAGAGACAACCTGACGGACGAATGCTTCCTGCGTCTCGAATCCCAACTGTTCGATGGCCTGACAGATGACGTTCCCCTTGCGAGCGATAGCGCCGATGACCATCGTCTTTCCGCCCCATCCGCCGCGAACATGCGTGCGCTTGTTGGCGTGTTTGTTCTTTTCGAGGCCGCCGACGAAGGTTTCGTCTACTTCGACCGCTCCGCCATCGCTTCCAAGAGGCGGGATAACGTCTCCGCGCATCGCGGCGCGTAAGCGCATCGCAACGTACCAAGTGGTCCGGTATGCGTGCGTCGAATCCTCGCCGAAGATGATGCGGTGAAGCTGTAGAGCGCTGATTCCCTTCTTCGCGGTCAGGATCAAATAGGCGATTTTGAACCATAGGCGCAGGGGGATTTTCGTATTCTCGAAAATCGTATGCGTGATCACGGAGAAGCGGTATCCGCCATTCTTAGCGCAGGTCAGGACTTCGCCCGTTTCCTCGTCAAGCGTCTGTGCTCCGCTCTTGCAAATCCAGTGGTACGGACGCGAGGGCATCGCCCAGACCTTTTCATTGCCGCAGCGAGGGCACTTTATGACCCCATCAGGCCAGCGGGACGCTACGATGGCCTTCTTGCAGGATTCCTCGTCGGGGAGCAGGGCGTCGAATTCAGCTAACGTCTTCATGCCTTGAATAATAGCGATTTTTCATATTGGAGTCAACACTAGCATAATCCCCCCTGTTTGATGCATTCGGGCGTCGGAAGGTAAACCCAGCACCGTAGTGGACCTTCGGAGGTAACGACCTCGATCTCCTCGCGAGTGTAAAGGGTCGGGACCTCTTCGTAGGCATCGAGGCGACGCCAATCCTCCTTGCTCAGCCCCAGCATCACCATGCCGACCGTCACCGCACCCTCAGTGCGCACGATGTAGAAGTACCGCGCACGGCCGCGCTCGAAGCCATCAAGCCGCGCGTCTATGACCTCGACACGATGGCCGAGGATCTCCACCCGCTTCGCCTCCTTGAGCAGCGAGCCGTATACGAACAGCGCATCGTCGGTGTGCTTCATTTCATCCCATGCCCACAGACTGAAGCCTGTGCTAGTTTGCCCTGCAACACAGATGCTGGAGCGACTATACCTGTTCCTGGACCAGCTTGGCCAAATCGGCATCCTCACGCGCGATTTCTTCCGCTACCTTTTTCGCCGGCCATTCGAGTCGCGCGCGCTCATCGAGCAACTCGACAACGTCGGCTATCGATCGCTGAACGTGGTGAACCTGACCGCGATCTTTTCGGGGATGGTGCTCGCGCTGCAGATGGGCCAGTTCCTGGAAAAGTTCGGCGCCAAGATTTACGTCAGCCGCATCATGGGTCTCTCGCTTCTGCGCGAGATGGGTCCCGTGCTGGCCGCGCTGATGATCGCGGCGCGGGTCGGCGCGGGCTTCAGCGCGGAGCTCGGCACCATGAAGGTGACCGAGCAAATCGATGCGATGCGCGCACTCGGGACCAGTCCGATTAAAAAGCTGGTGGTGCCGCGCGTGCTGGCCACCATCATCATGATGCCGATCCTGGCCGCGCTCGCGGACGCGATCGGACTGCTGGGCGGATGGGTCATCTCCATAACCGAGCTCGGCGTGAGCGGCGACTATTTCTACAATTCGTTAATCCAGCACGTTGAGCTCGGCGACTTCACCAGCGGACTGGGCAAGGCGGTCTTCTTCGGCTACCTGATCGGAATCATCGCATGCTTCAAGGGACTCACCGCGACCGGCGGCGCCGACGGAGTCGGGCGCGCGACCACCTCGGCGGTGGTGGCCGCATCGATCAGCGTGTTGATTTCGGATTTCTTCTTGACCAAGTTTTTTCTCGCGATCTGATGGAACACGATAACAATCATCGGCGCCCGCCCTTCATCTCGCTGCGCGGGGTCGAAAAGACTTTTGGCGGCAAGCAGGTCTTGCGCGGAATCAATCTCGACGTGATGGAAGGCGAGACCCTGGTGGTTCTCGGAGGAAGTGGCGAGGGCAAAAGTGTGCTGCTACGCCACATCAATGGGCTCGAACGTCCCGACGCCGGCGAGGTGTTCGCCGACGGCAAGCGGCTCAACACGCTGTCTGAGGACGAGCTATTCCCGATCCGACGCGACATCGCGATGGTGTTTCAGCTTGGCGCGCTGTTCGATTCGCTCAGCGTATTCGGCAACGTCAGCTATCCGATTCGCGAGCACGGCGAGCGCGATGAGGCGCGAATTCGCAAACGCGTCTACGAAGTCCTCGAGATGGTGGAGCTGAAGGAAGAGGTGGCAAAACTTCATCCGGCGGAGCTGTCGGGCGGCATGCAGAAACGCGTCGCTCTCGCCCGCGCGCTCGCGCTGGAGCCCAAGGCCGTGCTCTATGACGAACCGACTACGGGACTCGATCCACTCGTCACCCATAAGATCAACCTTTTGATTCGCAGCCTGCAGACCCGGCTCGGATTCACCTCGGTAGTGGTGACCCATGATCTCAAAAGTGCATTTGTGGTAGGCGATCGGTTCGCGTTGCTCGATCAGGGACGGATTCGTTTCAGCGGCACCGCCGCGGAGGTCCGCTCCACCGACGACGAGCTGATGCGGGAATTCATCGAGGCGGCGCTATAGAATGACGTCGAGGCAGTGGCAGGTTCGTGGCTAGTTCGAGCGTTGTGACAACTCGGGTAGGCGCGCTCATCGCGGGCGGGCTCGCGATCGTCTGTTTCGGGATTTTCTCGATCGGCCACGGCTCGCGGATATTGCATCGAAGCGACGCGATCGAGACCCACTTCCATCGCATCAATGGGTTGCAGACCGGCGCCCCGGTTTCGCTGTCGGGGGTGACGATCGGCGCGGTCGGCTCGATTAGCTTCCCGCAAGATCCGCACGCCGATTATGTCCGGGTTAAGTTGTGGATCATCGATAAGTATTTGCCGAGGGTCCGTTCCGATTCGGTTGCCCAGATCAGTACGATGGGACTGCTCGGCGACAAGTACGTGGAAATCACCGGCGGTAACCCGCAGTCCGGATCGCTCGGACCCAATGAGGTCCTCGCGGCGCAGGACCCGATCGACCTCCAGGCGCTGGTGCAGAAGGCCGGCAGCAGCGACATGCTCAACAACGTCATCCAAATTTCACAATCGCTGAACTCGATCCTCGAATCGATCGACAAGGGCCATGGCATCCTGGCGGAGTTGATCAAAGGCTCACCCGACGGGAAGGAGCCGCCGCTGACGCTGGCCAACCTGCGCACCACTTTCGACAACCTCAATCAGCTCGCGGTTCAGATGAACCTGACGCTCGACAAAGTGAATCACGGTCGCGGGCTGGCGAACGCGATGCTCTCGGATAAAACCGACGGCAAGAAGCTGCTCGATGAGGTCGAGACTACCGCGGTACTGATGAAGGACACCGCGGTTAAAATCAATCGCCTAATGGATCGCTTCAGCAATGGTAATGGTACGGTGCAGCGGTTGTTGAGTGATCAGCAATACGCCAACCAGTTGCTCGGAAACATGCAGACCTCGCTGGCGGATATGAAGGACATCCTGCGCAAGATCGACGATGGCCGAGGCAGCGTCGGCCTCGCGGTCAACGACCCAAGTCTCTACTACGATGCGAAAAACTTTCTCGGCGGCAATGGCAGCATCGGATGGGGCGTGAAAATGATCAATGGGCTCTACAGCCTGACGCATCCGTTCAGCCGGGCCTCGAGCGCCGCGCCGACCGTGGCGTCGCCGCTGAACGCGGCCGACCTTCCGGCGCCGCAAGCCTCAGCCTCGCCATGAGTCCTGCGCCGAAATCGAGGCGTTGCCGCATCCGACCACCTGTGTTAGCACCGAACGATTCAAGCGGAGAAACCATTCATATGAGAATCATCGTACGGCGCTGGTGGTTGGGCGCCTTGGCATTGCTGATAGTCGGATGTGCCGCGCAAAGCGGTAGTGGCACCGGCACGCTCAAGGCCGGCATGACCACCGATCAAACCGTAGAAGCGATGGGGCAGCCCGATTTGAAAGACAACGTCCCTTCTGCCAACAACAACGGCCCCGCCCTGCTCCGTTACACCTGGCTCAATGCGGGCGAAGCGGCAATCTTCGGGCCCGACATGCGCGTCGCGAATATTGTCAACGTCGGACCGAGTCCCGCGACCTTGGCCGAGGCCCAGGAGCAACAACAACCGAAGCCGCCATTCGACCCGATCCAGACTCCGCTCGACTATTTTTTCTACCCAGTCAAGGCCGCGTTCGTGTACATCGGGGCAGGATTGAATTGCGTCGGTGGTGGCGGATGCCATACGCCGAAACTCCCACCGGTCGACCGCGGCTAAGCTTACCCCGAACTATCGCATCATCGTTGTATCCCCGACCATCTGGATGGTTCGGCCGGGTACACTCGTTCAAACCTGCGCGTTTAAACGTCTATCGACGTGAAGTCATGGATCTAAAGTCCCATATTGAGGAGATGATAGCTGGATATAATTAGACATCATTTTGTCGCAAATCGATTTGCAACTGATTGGCTGCTTACGCTAACCTTAAGGTAGTTTCGACTGAACAGAGTCAGCAGGGCAAGATCCTTAAACGGACAAGTATCGCGATCGAATAAGGATCCTATATTTTTCAGCGCACTGTCTGACTCATTCGACAACCACAACCTATAAGGCGGGACTCAAAACAGGATGAAGAAGAAAACTCTCGGATCGGTACTCAAGGACCGGCGCGAATTCCTGCGGCTCACGCAGCGCGAACTCGCCGCCAAATTGGGCGTCAAGGCGAGCCATGTCGCTTACCTCGAAAATGGACGACGGCGGCCTTCGCTCTCGCTGCTTCGCCGCCTCTCCGAAGTGATGGGCCTCGATAGCGAGACCATCTTTCTACTCGCCCACCCGGAGGCGAAGGATCTCATCACGCCACGCGACGGCGGAATCGCGGCCAAGCGCCCGGAAAACGCGTGGCGCAACTTTCTCAAGGATCGCTCGCTCATCGCGCGTCATGAGATCAAGCCAAATGAGCTGCGGGTGCTGAAACAGGTCTCTCTGCTGGGTCGGGTTACCTCGCCGCGTCAGTTCCTGTTCATCCTCAATTCGATCCGTCAGGCGGTCGAGGAAGAATAGTTCGCCCGGTGCCTTGAGCAGCATCAGAATCGGTCGGGACCGCCCGGGGCCTATCTTCCCTTGGCCTCGGGCACTCCGATTCCCTTGAGAAAATCACTGCGCGCCGCCATCGGATCCTTGCGGACCGCGGCGTTGTAGGCGTTCATGATGGTGCGCGCGTCCTCAGTGCACATCACGTCGCGCATCTCGGTGCGCTCGATATAGAGGCCCGCCTCGAGGTCGCGATCGGCGCCCAGGTTTACCGCGCGTTTGATCGCTGCAATCGAGCGCGGCGGCCGCTTGGCGAGCGTGCGTGCCCAGCCCATGGCAAATGACATCAGCGTCTCAGGCGCGATTACGCGATTGACCATGCCCAGCCGTTCCGCCTCGCGCGGATGATAGACGTTGCCGAACAGCATCACCTCAAGCGCCCTGCCCCTCCCGATGAGCCTCGGAAGGCGCTGCGTGCCGCCACCGCCGGGGAGTATTCCGAGCACCGCTTCCGGCAGCCCGATTTGATAAGCGCCGTCGGCGGCCAGGCGAAAATCGCACGCCAGCGCGAGCTCGTATCCACCACCCATGCAGTCGCCGTTGATCGCCGCGATGACAACTTTCGGCATCAGCATGATGCGATCGAGCATGCGGTGAAATCCCGCTTCCAGCGCCGGAAAGGTCCGCGCGCACTCGGCCGGATCGGCGGCGCCCTCAGCGAGCTCATCAACGCTGTAGTGCGTGATGAATTTGCCCTCGATGCCGCCGGTCAGAATTATTGCGCGGAGGTTTTCATCGGCCTCGGCGCGCCCGATCAGCTCGGTCAACTCCTGGCTCATCGCGGCGGTCATGTAGTTCATCGGCGGATTGGACATCGTCCAGGTTTGAACGTGTCCTTCGATTTCGACTTTGAAGAAGTTCATCGCTATCTCCTGTAAGCATCCCGCGTGTGGCGAGGTAACTTCCACCAGGCCGCGCTGTCAAGTAGCTTGAGCAGTTATAGATCTTGATCTACGCTCAGGCTGAGGGGTGGGGATCCCGGAATGAAAATAGATATCGACCTTAAGGCCGGCTTTCTTCAGAACCTGAAGCGCGAGGTGCTGGCGCAGCTTTCGCCCGAGGAGCACGCCATCATCGAGGTTTCGACCGGCGAGATGGGCAACAAGCCCGACGCGGTTAAGCTCGGATGGCTCAAGATGCGGACCAAGGAAGAATGGACCAAGCAGCGCTATCTGAAAGCGCTCGATCGCACGATGAAGAAGCTACGTGACGCGGTGGCGGCAGAGTCTGGTAAGAAGGAACCGTAGCGCGTTCGCGCGCTCGCACTTTTTCTTTCTAGGGCTCGATGCGCGCGACTCGGCGCTTGCCCACTTCCAGCACCTTGTGCTCGCCCGGCAGGAAGCGAAAGTTTGCATCCTTGACGGTCTTTCCATCGACGCGCACCGCGCCTTGGCTCACTAACCGGCGCGCCTCGCTATTGGAGGGCGCGAAGTTGAGCTGCTTCATCAGCTCGCAAATCCAGATGTCCTCGGCGATGCGATAGACGGGGACGTTGGTGGGAACCTCGCGGCGCTGGAACTTGCTCTCGAAGTAGCTTTGCGCTTTCTTCGCGGCCTCGGCGCCGTGATACTCCTCGACCAGCATCGAGGCGAGGCGCTTCTTGGCCTCCATCGGATGGACCTTTCCGGACTTGATGCTCGCGAGTTCCTCGGGCGTGACCTCGGTCAGCAATTGGTAATAGCGCGCCATCAGCGGATCCGACACCCGCATCAGCTTGCCGAACATCTCATCAGGCTTCTCGGTAATACCGACGTAGTTGCCGAGCGACTTGGACATTTTGCGCTCGCCGTCGAGGCCTTCCATCAGCGGCATCGTCATCACAACCTGCGGCGCCTGCTTGAAGGCGCGCTGTAACTCGCGGCCGACCAGCATGTTGAATTTCTGATCCGTGCCACCGATCTCAATGTCCGCTTCGAGCGCGACCGAGTCGTATCCCTGGATCAATGGATAGAGCAGCTCGTGGAGAAACAGCGGCTCTTCTTTTTCGAGACGCTTCTCGAAGTCGTCGCGTTCCAGCAGCCGCGCGACGCTGATATGCGCGGCCAGCTCAATCAATCGCCGCACCCCGAGGCCGTCCATCCATTCGCTATTGAAGCGGACCTCGGTGCGCTCGGGGTCGAGGATCTTGAAGGCCTGGCCCCGGTAAGTCTCGGCATTGATGGCGATGGCCTCGCGCGAGAGCGGCTTGCGCGTCTCGGAGCGTCCGGTCGGGTCGCCAATCATGGCGGTGAAATCACCGACCAGAAAAATTACCGTATGGCCGTCGCGCTGAAAATCGCGCAGCTTCTTGAGCGTGATGCTGTGGCCGAGATGCAGGTCAGGCGCCGTCGGATCCATCCCAAGCTTGATGCGCAACGGGCGGCCCTGCTTGAGCTTTTCAGCTAGTTCCGGTTGCGAGATTACCTCGACCGCGCCGTGAGTTAGCGCCGCCGCGCGCTCCTGTTCGTTAGTCTGTTCCACCGCTTGGGAAACCGTCACTGAGTTCTCGCCCGAAGGCGGAAATCAAGCGTACCCGAAACCGCGCAGGCGGCGAAGGCATGTCGAGCCAGATATTTCCGGCGCCGCCGCCGCTACATCAGCCGCTCGCGCTGGAGATGGGCTTCGAAAATTTTCAGCGCCTCGCGTTTGAATTGCGCGATCCGCTGCGGAGTCCATTCGAGTTTGGGAAACTGGCTCCGCACCGCTTCGAATATCTCCGCTAGCGGGCGCGGGCGTGGATTAAAGCCACCCGGGCGATAGAGCTCGCGCAACAGCCACAAGTGCACCTCGTTCATCCCGTCGAAACACGAATCCAGCACGCAAAGATCGCGGATCATATGGGGGCCGTCGTGGATCCTGGGAGGACCACTCGAGGAAAAGATCCCCGGCTTTGCGTTCGGTTTCAGAAGCTCGCTGGCTCTGAAATAAAAGCGCAAAGCAGCTTCGAGAGACTTGAATCGCGGCGCGATTAATCCGGCCATGACTACCCCCTTAAGCCCCCGCCCAATGTAGACGGGCGAAGGCTTTATACCGTCAGGCAGATTCGTGCGCATCCGTGGCGGCTGCCCAAGGGCCAGCCGCCCATTCCGCGCCCAGCCCGGCGGCCGGATAGTCCTGATTTACCCGAGCAATCCAAATGTGTCAACTAGATGTTATTAAAATATAACAAAAAGTACGCAGACGGATTTGCTCTCTATCGATCGATAAGTAGATCACGCACGTTGATTGAAGCGACCCATCGCGCGTTCCAACCCGTCCGCGATTATCGCCTCGACCGCTTCCGCCGCGCGCTGTATCGAGTTGTCGAGGTTCGCTCGCGCCTCCGCGCTCATGCTTTCGAGGAGGTAATCCTTGCTCTCGCTCTCGCCGGGCGGCCGGCTGACGCCGACCCGCACCCGAATAAAATCCGGCGTGCCGAGCGTTTGCGCGACCGATCGCACACCGCGATTGCCCGCGTCGCTGCCGCCTTGCTTGAGACGTAGCCGGCCGGCTTCCAGGTCCAGCTCATCATGAACGACGATTAGCCGCGCTGACGGCACCTTGTAATAGCCGAGCACTGCGGCGAGGCATTCGCCGCTCCCGTTGTAGTAGGTCTGCGGCTTGACCAGCAACGCGCGCACACCGGCGAGTTCAACCTCGGCGATTACGCCCTTGAACTTTTTGCGATCGAACTGCGCGTGCTTCGATTTCGCGATGCGTTCTACAACGCGAAAACCCGCGTTATGACGCGAACGCGAATATTCCTCACCCGGGTTGCCCAGTCCGGCGACGACCCATCGCGTCTCAGGTTGCGCTTCCGGCACCGGCGTCTCCTCGCGCTTTTCCCGCGGGGCGCGGCGGAAGCCGCCGAACAGATTCTTGATACCCATCAGCGTTTGCGATGAGAGGCGGCGCCATTGAGATTGAATGCCGAAAGATTGCTGGCAATCGCTTTGAACAGCGCGTTCATTTCGGCAGGGGTGCCAATCGAAATCCGGATCGCGTCACGCAGCATCGGCGTCGGAAAATGGCGCACCAGGATGCCGCTCCTTCGGATCGCCCGCGCCAGCGGTTCCAAGTCGTGCCCGGCCATCCGCGCGAGGACAAAATTAGCCGACGAATCGGGCACCTCGAAGCCCAACTTGCGTAGCCGCGCCACGCTCGCCTCTCGCGTATGCTTCACTCGCTCGACGTTGCGACGCATCCAGGCCGCATCATTGAGGGCCTCCGCGCCGGCGGCCAGCGCAATGCGGCTCAAATTGTAGGAATCCTTCACCTTCATCAGCTCCGCAATCACGGCGGGCCGCGCAAAACAGAGCCCCAAGCGCATTCCGGCGAGCGAGAAGGACTTCGACAGCGTGCGCAGGATCACGACATTGGGAAAGCGCCGCAACAATCCGATGGCATTCTCATCGGCAAAATCAACATACGCTTCGTCGACCACCAGCAGATGTTCGTGCAGGGCGCGGGCGAGTTTGGCGAGCTTGCTAGTCGGCGTGAGGATGCCCGACGGTGAATTCGGGCTACAGATGATCGTCACTGCGGCCCGTGCCTCGGCGAGCTGGTCGAGTGGAATGGAAAAGTCTTTTTCAACCGGGAATCGGAGCACGTGTGCTTCCTGAATCGAAGCCAGGGTGTCGTAGAGCGAGTAGGTCGGTACCGGATACGCAACCGTATCGCCGGGACCCAGCGTCGCTCGGAAAATCATCGCGAGCAGCTCATCGGAGCCGTTTCCAGCGAGTATCATGTCCTTGCGGACGCCATACAGCTTCGAGGCGCTCTCGATGAAATCATCGGCACGCGGCGCGGGATAGAGCCGCAGGCTATCGGACGCGACTCGCACCACAGCGCGACGCACGCGCGGCGAGGGCGGATAAGGATTTTCGTTGGTGTTGAGTTTGATGAGCCGCTCGCCGGGGCGCGGCTGCTCGCCCGGCTGGTAGGCCCCCATCTTCTTTATTGCTTCGCGAAACATGCCGCACCAGATATTAGGCGAAAAGTTCCGCCCAGTAGAGCCACGCTGACGAATCCGGTCATTTCTTGCGTCGCGCTCCGCCAGTGGCCCGTCCCGATTCGACGCGGATGCGAGGCGGCGCGGTTGTCGACGCGAGCACCCAGTCCAGATACGACCGCGCACCGGCTACGATCGGCAACGCGACGACTTCAGGGACCTCGTAGCTATGGAGTTGCTTCACGCGCGCCTCAACCTGTGCAACCAGTTTCGTTCTCGTCTTGAAGATCATGAGGTGCTCGGTGTCGCTCTGAACTTTATCTTTCCAGCGATAGATCGAACGGATGGGGCTCACGATATTGACGCACGCTGCCAGCCGCTCGGCCACCAGCGCGGTCGCGATCGCATCCGCCTGCTGCTCGCTCGCCGCGGTCACGAGCACCACCACCGCATCCGTCGATGTAGGAGCGCGCTTCATTTTTCGCGTTCCAGGCGTTTGCGCAGTTCGCGCGCCGTACATCGATACTTGAATGCCTTGCGGCCATTGACGAATAGCACCGGCACTTCGATTCCGAACTGCGCCTCGAGCGCGGCATCGCCATCAATCTCGACGCGCTTCAAGGCGGCCGCGAAACGCCTAAGGACTTCGCCGATCACGATTTCCATCTCGTGGCACAGCTCGCAATCGCGCCGGGTATAGAGCACCAGTTCCATGGCTACTTTATGGTATCAGGCCGGATCAGGTTGATTGGAAGGCCGAAGGTTTTCTTGAGCAACTCGGCCACCGTACTTATCGGGGCGGGAGTCACGTGAGGATCGCTGATCGGTCCGTAAACGTTGAAGTACGCGGAGATGATGCTCTTGGTACCTCCCGCAACATTTTTTCCTACCAGTGGTATGCCCCCGAGCAACCAGGTCACGGTATTGAACGGAATCATCCCGACTTTCATGTCGAGGGTCGATTGGTCCAGGTTGACATTGCCGCTGGCGACGATGTCGATGACCGGGCCGTCGAGCACCAGATCGTCGGTGTAGAGAACTCCCCGGCTGCCTTTGAAGTCGGCGCTCACGGTACGGAACTGCAGTCCGGAGACGCGAGGATCGGGAACCTTGGCGGTCAGCCAACTCCTCAGATCGATCAATTCGAGCAGGCGCGACAGTAAAGTGAAGCGGTCAACGTTACCATCGCGCAGCTTCAGAATGGTGGTCCCGCCCATCGTCGAAAAAAAGTCGCCGTCGGTATCGGCCCATAAATCCGCGGTCGCGTCGAGCCTTCCAGAGACCGGCGAGCGGGTCATTTTCCTGCTCATCAGAAACAACGCCGCCACATTCAGGTTCTGAGCCCTGCTGAGGATGTGCATCCAGTCATCTTTCTTCCGACCGATGATGGTAAAGCTCAAGTGGCCCTCCATACTCGAAGCGGTCAGATTGTCGACGCTCCAATCGCCATGGCGATATTTGAAGTCGGTCTTCGCGTTCTTCATAACCAGCGATTGCAGGATAGCCTCGCGCGCCTCGACATGGCCGCTGATCGGGAATTCTGGGGGGTGAGTGGGAGTCGGCGGCATCCATGGCAGCCTGACAAACTTAAGGACTGCGATATCGAGCCGTTGCACGTTGGAGTCGACGCGGAGCGAAGGGTGGCGGAGATCGGGCACGCTGAGGTTGAATTCAATCGGCGACTTCTCGAGTTCCGCCGCCGGCATCGAGACCGCCAAGGTGTGGTCGCGAATCGTCATGATCGCGGGATGCACAAAAATCGGCGAACGGAGGAAGCCGAACTGCACTCTCCCGTTCTGCAGCGTAAGCTTGCCGTTGGCGAGAAACCCGTCGTGCGGATCCCCGGTAATGACCAGCGCTCCGCCGACATTTCCGGTCGCGCTGAAATCATCGGGATCGACCACCCCCTCAAGCCATCGATCGATCGGCATCTGATGCATCTCGATGCGCAAGCCGCTGGTTCGCAGCCCGACCTTTCCGATCTGCAGTGCGCCATCGAAATCCGCGGTCCCGCCGGTCGCCCGCGCGCTGACTTTTTTGAGTACGATACTGTCCGGTTGCAGCGTCACGGTTCCTGAGGCGAGCCCGATCGGACCCGGGGCGCCACGAAACCCGACCGTCACGCTGCGCGGCTCGATTTCGACTCGATACTTTTCCGGGCGCGTCGGCTGATTTTTGCGCAATGACCCCGAGGCATCGACATCGATATCTGCACCGCCCTGGATCGCGCCCAGTCTATCGCGCTCGTGAACGTTGAATTGATCGAGCAGCTTTACAGCTGCGGGCCGCAGTTCCGCCAAATCGAGATCGCCCTGCATGGAAACTTGATAAGGAACGTTGTCCAGCGTCTTACTCAGATCAATTCGTGCTGCGATATCATGCAACTCAGAGCTGCCGATTTTCGCGCTCCCTTGCAGCAGCGACAGGATCCGCTTCGCGAAGAGGATCCGGATGCTTGCGCCGGTCACTTCCGGTAAGCGGGTTTCCGCCGGTGCGGCGAAGCTCAATTCGGTGAGGGTCGCAGTCGCCGAAAGCTTCGCCAGCACCGCCTCGAGCGAGAGGTTTTCCAGCGCGGAGAGTGGCGAATCGAACGACGCCTTCTCGACCTCGATTTGTCCCGACTTCATTTGGCGCGTAAGCACGTCGAGCTGCCGTGGCCGCCGTTTCAGCCGGCGGATTGAGGCCAGAATGTCCTTCCATGCGAGATTCAATTCCGCAATTCCGACCGCGATCTCGGGATTCGATTCGTAGGGCCTTTGGATGGACGCCTGGGCCGCCACAATCGACTTGCCCTCGTGAGTCAGTTTTGCGTTTGAGATCGTCACTTGCTGAGAAGAAGTGCTGAAGCGAGCTTCCAGCGCGTAGGCGCCAAGCTCGAGCGGCGTCGAGAGGTCCGGGCTGCGAATGCTCAACTCCTTCACCCCGAGCTCCGCCTCACCCTCGATGGTGGCGTCGTGCGCGACCGAAAACTTGACCTCGCCATGCGATTGGCCGTCCACCTCGAGGTTTCCGATGGTAAGGTGCCGAAGCGGCAACTTCGCGAACTGCAACTTTCCTTCCGCCGCCTGCGAGGGGAGCAGAACGCCACCTTCGCCGAGGGTGAAATGGCCCGCCGCATGAGCACCTTGCATTTTGGGAAACTCGCAGTCGGCCTTGAAACTAATCGCCCACAGATTCGGGGTCGCGTGCCGATGGTATGCGACCAGACTCGCACCACGCAGAAGCAACGTTCCCGACTGATCGCGCAACTCCAGATGGGTAATCTCGAGGCGTTGAGTGATTTGCGCGAGATCGCCCAGTCGCCCAACAATCTCCCTGACATCCTTACCATCGGGGTGCGGTATCCCAGCGTTGCCGACGGAATTCGCGTTGAAGGGAGCGGTGAGCGCAGGTCCCTCAAGGTCGAGTTCGCGCAGTGGCAGACCATGGGTGAACATCGAACGGAAGTTGACCACCGCGCGAATTCTATCGAGCGAAACGAGTTCGTGATCGCCGGACAACACACGCGGATGATCAAGCTCGACGATTAGATGGTCTCTGACCTCGAGATGGCCAGAGGCTGGGACGATGGCGATGCCGGTTTGCTGCTTGACCGCGGCCAGCACGCCCAAAATGATGCGCCGTTGATTGAAGTAGATTAGGACTACCACTGACACCGCGAGGGAAATGAGCAGACCTGCGGCGATGCTGGCGATGCGCACGATGAGCTTCATCGTTGGCAACGCTCAACTAAATTGTCGGAGGCGTGGGAGATCGCGCGGCTATTCGCGTTCGGAGGCTTCGACCTTGGGGGCGGCAGCACTATCGGACCATCCAGCACGATGCTTGTCGCGGAGCGCCGTTTTCAGAATCCGGTTGCGGATTCGCACCGACTTGGGCGTCACCTCGACCAGTTCCTCTTCGTCGACCCACTCGAGCGCCGTGTCAAGCGTGGGAATAATCGGCGTCGTCAGGCGAATCGCCTCGTCATGGCCGGCGGCGCGGATGTTAGTGAGCTTCTTTTCCCGGCACACATTGACCGGCAGATTGGTCTCACGCGCATACTCGCCGACGATCATGCCTTCATACACCGGATCACCGGCCGAAACGAAGAACTTGCCGCGTTCCTGCAGATGGAAAATCGCGTAGCCGGTCGCGTTGCCCTCGCGGTCGGAAATCATCGCGCCGTTCTGACGCGAGCGGATGTTCCCCGCCCATGGAATATAGCCGTTGAAGATTGAATGCATCACGCCGGCGCCGCGCGTCTCCTGCAGGAAGCGTCCGCGAAATCCGATCAATCCGCGCGACGGAACGTCGTATTCGAGCCGCACGCGGCCGCTCGCATGCGTCACCATCGTGCGCATCTTGCCTTTGCGCGCCGACAGCAGCTGCGTGACGATGCCGATGCATTCTTCCGGTATATCGATGACGAGAAACTCCATCGGCTCGAGGATCCCGCCATCCTTCTGCTTGGTGACAACGGTCGGCTTCGAGACCTGAAGCTCGTAACCCTCGCGCCGCATTGTTTCGACGATCACCGCCAGTTGCAGCTCGCCGCGACCCATCACGCGCCATTGGTCGGCGCTGATCGGTTCAACTTTGATGCTGACGTTTCGGCGCGACTCGTGGATGATGCGCTCGCCGAGCTTGCGCGAGGTCACGAACTGCCCCTCGCGTCCCGCCCAAGGAGAATTGTTGACGGAAAAAGTCATCGCGACGGTCGGCTCATCGATGCGGATGCCGGCCAGGGGCCGTGGATTTTCAAGGTCGGCAATCGTCTCGCCGATTTCGATATCCTCCAGACCCGCCACCATCACGATATCTCCCGCCTCGGCGCGGTCGACCTCGATGCGCTTCAAACCCTGCCATGCATAGAGATGCGCGACCTTGCAAACGCTCTTCGTACCGTCCAAGTGGCATAGCGAGTACTGGCGACCGTCTTCCATCGAGCCGGCAACCACGCGGCCGATCGCGAGACGTCCGACATAGTCATCGTAGTCGAGGTTGTTGGCCTGGAACTGCAGCGTCGCCTCGGGATCTACCTCGGGCCCGGGCAAGTGACTGATGATGGTCTCGAACAGCGGCTGAAGATTTTCGCCGTGCTCGCCGAATTTCGTGACCGCAGTCCCGATTCGCGCGTTGGTATAAAGGATCGGAAAATCGAGCTGATCTTCTTCGGCGCCGAGATCGATGAAGAGATCGTAAACCTCGTCGAGGACATCGGCGGTGCGCGCATCGGCGCGGTCGATTTTGTTGATGCACAGGATCGCGGACAGCCCCGCCTCGAGCGCCTTCTTCAGCACGAAGCGCGTCTGCGGCAGCGGTCCTTCACACGCATCAACTAAAAGCAGGATGCCATCAACCATCGAAAGCGTGCGTTCAACCTCGCCACCGAAGTCGGAATGTCCTGGTGTATCGACGATATTGATCCGGGTAGTGCCCCACAGGATCGAGGTATTCTTTGCCATGATGGTGATGCCGCGCTCGCGTTCCAGCGCGTTGGAATCCATCACGCGATCGACGAGATTTTCATTGGCGCGAAATACGCCGGATTGACGCAGCATCGCATCGACCAGGGTGGTTTTGCCGTGATCGACGTGAGCGACGATAGCCAGATTGCGAATATTTTGTCGGCGCATTTTTTGAAGAGGCGGATACTAAAGTGCGGCGAAGCCGCAAGAGCCCGCCGCGACGATTAAGTGTACTCGCCGAACGGGGCGGAGTAAACGCAGGCCCCGCTGGGCTGGGTTAACATTTCGCGAACAATCGCGTCATCTTTACGGCGATGACGGAGGCGACGATGGCAGCGGTGCCTGCTGGTTGTATCGTTTTTCGGCGTCGCGCTGTAGCTTGTCGAGGAGCTGCTGAATGTTTTTCACTTCGGTGACTTGCCACACCCCATCCTCGTTGCGCGCCATCCGCACTTCCCACTCCTGTTTCTTCTTGTCAACGAAGCGGGTGTAAGCGGTGCCGTCGTCCCGATGCATCGTTACCATCGCACCAACGACTGCAATTGGCGGCATCTGCACGTCGTCGGAACCGTCGTTGACGTCTTTGACTGCGTACGCACGCGCGGCCTGCGCCAGCGGCTTCGAAAAAAGATCGATGGCGCCCTGCCCCACCATCTGGCTCAGCGGGTCGTTGGCTTTTTGCTGCACCATCTCGTAACCCGCATGCTTTACGACGCTTTCAAAATTGACGTAGCGGGCCGCCGCGTCGCCATCGCGCGCGTCGATGGCGCGCTTCAATTGGAAGACCGCGAACGAGGGACTCGCAGGCAGGTAAATCAGCGCCCACCACCCAAGGACAACCGTAACGAGGATGCCGGTCCAATGCCGGATTGCGAAGCGCATCATCAAGCGAATTGTCCGCCGACCTTGGGGCGATGTCGAGTTAGTGACTGGAAAGACGGCTGGCGGCGGCTTTGTCCATCATCCAGATAACGACCCCGTCTTTCGGTGCAACCAGATGCGCCGGTACGCGATCGGGATCGTCTTTGCCTTCGAGGACGGTCTTGACTGCCGCGGCTTTGCCCTCGCCCGACACCAGGAACATGATGCGTGCGCTGTTGTTCATGACCGGCGCGGTTAACGTGATGCGATGGCGAACCTTATCTTCGACCTCGACCGGAACCACCAGCCGATGCTGCTCATGGAGCGCAGGGACCCCGGGAAACAGCGAAAGCATGTGGCAGTTGGTGCCCAGCCCGAGCATCATCAGGTCCATGCGCGGAAATTCGCCGTCCGCAAGGTTCAAGCGGCTGCGCAACTCTTCCTCATACTCGCGTGCCGCATCCTCACGCTTGTCCTCGCCGCGGATTCGATGAATCTGGTCGGGTTTGAGTTTGAGCTTGCTGAGGATGGTGCGATTAGCCATCGCATAATTGCTCGCGGGATCGTCGGGCGGCACGCATCGCTCGTCACCCCAGTAAAACTGCACTTCCTTCCAATCCACGCTCAACTCGAAACGAGTCGCCAGAAGGTCGTAAGTGCGCTCGGGAGTGGTGCCGCCGGTGAGGCATAGGTTGAACTCGCCATGCATGCAGATCGCTTCGCCAGCGACATGTGCGATTTCTTCGGCGGCGCGCACGAAAAGGTCTTCGGCCGTATCCAGGATGATGATTTGACGTTCGCTCATGTTATTGCCGAATTAAATTTACCGAGAAAATGACGCGCCGCGCCAGACACGAGGTCGTGGCGCAGCGCGCGGGTGAATATCTGGATTTCGATGCGTTACTTCGCGGCGCGTTGTTCCCCGCTCAATACTCGATTGCGATGGTTGCTCGTCGCGGCGAGCAGATCCTCAAATGATTTCTTGAACAGATCGACGCCTTCCAGCTGCAGCTCTTGGCCTACATCATTCAAATCGATTCCGGCCGCCTTGAGTCTGTTGACCGCGTCGCGCGACTCATCGAGGTTGGCTTCGAGGGTCGCCGCCGCTTTGCCGTGATCGCGGAACGCGTCCATCGTCGCCGGGGGCATCGTGTTAACGGTGTCGGGTCCGATGAGCTCGTCGATGTACTTGACGTCGCTGTAAGCTTTGTCCTTGGTGCCGGTCGAGGCCCATAGCGGCCACTGCGTGCGCGCGCCCTTCTGCTTCATCGCGGCGAAGCGCTGGCCGAGGAAAATTTCCTTGTAACGCTGATAGACCAGCTTGGTATTGGCGACCGCGGCCTTGCCCTTGAGTGCCGCGACGGCGGCATCATTCTTCTGTTTGAGTTTCGCGTCGAGTTTCTTGTCGACCAGGGTCTCGACCCGGCTCACGAAGAAACTGGCCACCGAGAATACCTTGCCAATGGCACCGCCATTTTGCGCGCGTTTCTCGATGCCCTTGATGTAGGCCTCGGCGACGTTGTTGTAGTGGTTCATCGAGAACATCAGGGTGACGTTGACGTTGATGCCCTCTGAAATCAGCGTTTCGATCGCGGGTAGTCCCGCAGGTGTCGACGGCACTTTGATCATGACATTGGGCCGCGCGATTCGGCCCCAATAGCGGCGCGCCGCCTTGATGGTGCCATCGGTGTCATTGGCGAGCAGCGGCGAGACCTCGTAACTGACGTAGCCATGCTTGCTGGAGGTCGAATCGTATAGCGGTCGCAACGCGTCACAGGCAGTCTGGATGTCCTGGATCGTCAGGGCTTCGTAAATTTCCATGACCTCTTTGCCCTCGCGCACCAACTGCACGAACTGCTCGTCGTAATCCGAGGAGCCGTCGATGGCTTTCTCGAAAATGGTGGGATTCGAGGTCATCCCCTTGAGCCCATCTTCGGCGAGCATGCGTTTGAACTCGGCAGAGGGGAGCAGTGTCCGTCGGATGTAATCCAACCACGGCGCCTGGCCTAAACGGTCGAGTTGCTTCAATGGATTTTCTGCCATGATATTTCTCCCGTTAGCGCGCGATCAGTTTCTCCGCGCGTGCGACGACGTTCTCGATGGTGAATCCGAAGTACGGCGCCAGGTCCTTGTATGGGGCAGAGTCGCCAAAGGTCGTCATTCCTATCATATCGCCCTCGAGTCCGATCCATTTGTGCCAGCACAACGGTGAACCAGCTTCGATCGCTAACCGCTTGCGATTGTCGGGCGGTAAAACTGAATCGCGATAGGCCTGCGTCTGCCGCTCGAAGATTTCAAAACTGGGCATGCTCACGACGCGGACCGCATGCCCCTTCTTCTCCAGCTCCGGCTTCGCCCCGACCGCGAACATGAGTTCGCTGCCGGTCGCGATCAAAATAACGTCCGGCGTCTTGCCTTTGGTCTCGGTCAGAACGTAGGCGCCCTTATGCAATTCGCTGGCGGGCGCCATGTCGGTGCGATCGAACGTGGGCACCGTCTGCCGGCTCAGCACCATCATCGTCGGCCCATCCTTATGCAGCAGCGCGGCGCGCCATGCTTCGCGCGCTTCATTCGCGTCGCCGGGACGAATCAGCGTGATGTTGGGTAGCGCGCGAATCCCGGTGAGATGCTCGATCGGTTGATGGGTCGGGCCATCCTCGCCGAGACCGATGGAGTCATGCGTGAAGACCCAGATTACGTGCAGCTTCATCAAGCAAGCGAGGCGAATCGACCCGCGCGCATAGTCGGTGAAGCAGAAAAAGCTCGACCCATATGGAATGAACGCGCCGCTATGCGCGATGCCGTTGAGCGCGCCGCACATACCGTGTTCGCGCACGCCGAACTTAAGGTTGCGGCCCGCGTAGTTGCCCTTCTCGAATTCCTTATCGCCTACCATATCGGTGTAGGTCGATTCGTTCAGGTCCGCCGACCCTCCGAACAGTCCCCAATATTTCTTGAGGATGGCCTGCTCGACCATCGAGGCTGACTTGCGCGTCGCGAGAATATCCTTGGGCGTGAAGGTCGGCAGATCGGCGTCCCAGCCCGCGGGAAGTTCGCCTGAGTGTAGTTGATGGAATGCGTTGGACTCGTCGGAATGCTTTTTCGAGTAGGTGTCGAAGCGCCGATTCCAGTCGTCCTCTGACTCCTTGCCCTTGTCGACGGCCTGTCGAAACTCCTTCAGCGCCGCGTCGGGGATAAAGAAATCCGGCTCCAGCGGCCATCCGTAAAACTTTTTCGCGGCCTTAACCCCCTCAACGCCGAGCGCCTTGCCATGGACTTCCGAGGTCCCTTGATCAGGCGCGCCGTATCCGATGATAGTGCGAATGCGCACCAGCGAGGGCCGGTCCTTCACCTCGATAGCCGCCTGAATCGCCTTGGCGATCGCCGCGATATCGTTGCCGTCCTCCACCGCCTGCGTATGCCAGTGGTAAGCCTCGAAGCGGCGATTCACGTCCTCCGAAAACGACAGCGGCGCGGGCCCATCGAGGGTCACGTGATTGTCGTCATATAAATAGATGATGTTGCCGAGCCCGAGGTGGCCCGCGATCGACGCCGCCTCATGCGAGATTCCTTCCATCATGTCGCCATCGCTGACAATCGCGAAGATGCGGGAATCGAAGAGGCCGCTGCCATCGCGTTCGAAGCGCGCCTCCAGGTGCTTCGCTGCGATCGCCATCCCGACTCCGGTGGCGAAGCCTTGTCCGAGCGGGCCGGTGGTGGTCTCAACGCCGGGGGTGCGGAAGTTCTCCGGATGTCCGGGCGTCATGCTTTCCAGTTGGCGAAAGCGCTTGATCTGCTCCATCGGCAGGTCGTAGCCATAGAGATAGAGCAGCGAGTAGATCAGGGCCGATCCGTGTCCCGCCGAGAGCACGAAGCGATCGCGCCCGACCCACTTCGGATTCTTCGGATTAAAGCGCAGGAAATGCGAAAACAGCGTGTACGCCGTCGGCGCCATGCCCATCGGCAATCCGGGATGGCCCGAATTGGCCTTCTGCACCATGTCGATGGAAAGGGTCCGAATCGTATTGATGCAGAGTTGATCCAGTTGCGACTGATCAAGTTTGGAATCGGCTGCCGCCACGTTAATCACCAATTGTGCTAGGGACGGCGTCATGAGCAACTACGCCGCCACGTTGTAGGTTTTGCCGCTTACCAGTCGGTGCGGTCGTCGTCCTTGGGATCGCCGGCCTTGTGTCGCATCACATTGACGACCTCCTTGGCGGCGCCCTTCTCACCAAAGTTCAAGGATTGCATGAAGATTCGTGCGATCTCGCGCATCATGGCGCCTTCTGCAGGGTCAACTTCCGAGCCCAGATTCGCCAGCCGCTCCATCGCGCGCTGGATTTTCTCCAGCGTGCCGGTCATGTCGCCCCGCTCGCGGCTCGCGACCGCTTCCCGCAGCTCCTCGCGCACTTGCGCAACCACCGGACGCGCCTTTTCCCCAATCACAACTTCGAGCTCGCGCAATCCGTCGGCGAGCTTCAGGAACGAATCGTTAGTGGGGTCGTGGAGCGGCGGCATTGATCGAATGTTCCACCTTCAACTCGCGGACTTCAACAGCGATTATGCAATGCGTGTGGTTAAATCCACCTCTGATGGAGTATGCGAATTCGCAAGCCGGATTTGTTGCCGTAACCTTATGCGGTAGCAATCGGTTTGAGCTGCGGCGCCACCTCGCGCGCGAACAGTTCCATCGAGCGGCGGCTGCGCTCCGGCGCGATCCCAGGCAGGTGCATTCCCAGCACCAGATGGGTCGTCCGCACTTGCCCAAAGGAGTGGTTGAGCTTCGCCGCAACCTCATCGGGAGTGCCGACCAGCAGTGGAAACATACTCAGAGAATGGCGCAGCTTCGTAGCTTCCGGCACCTGAGGAATTTGCCCCGGGCCGAAGTTCTCACCCGCCTCGGCCAGCCAGCGCGTATACCACGTGATCATGTAATGAAGATGATCCTGGCAATGCTCCCACGCCTCATCAGTGGTGCGCCCGACGTACGTGAAATGAAGTTGCGCGGCGGAAAAATCCTTCGGATCGCGGCCGGCGCTGCGCAGCGAGTCATCGTAGGTCTTTTGCGCGGCGGGATTCGCAAGACCCATGAAATTGACGCCCATCCGGCCTGCGCGCTCGATCGCCTTTGGTGCGCCCGCGCCAATCCATAGCGGAGGATGTGGCGACTGTACTGGACGCGGCATCAGGCGGATGTTCTTCACATTGTAATGCTTGCCGGCGTATGAGAAATCGTCTTTCGTCCATGCACCGCGCATCACCTCGATACCTTCTTCGAGCCGACCGGCGCGGGTCTTTCGATTGACGCCGTAAGCCGCGAATTCACCGGGGGCATAGCCCTGACCGACGCCCAAATCGAAGCGCCCATTCGAGATGACATCGATGGTTGCCGCATCTTCGGCAACGCGCACCGCATTGTGCAGCGGGAGCAGCACCAGATAGGTCCCGATCCGAATGCGGTTGGTAATCGCGGCAATCGCGGACGCAATCGGCAGAATCGCGGGCGAGTAACCGTCCTCGGCAAAGTGATGCTCGGTCAGCCAGATCTCATCGTAGCCGAGTTGCTCCGCGACTCGCGTTTGCTCGAGTTGCTCAGCATAGAACTGGGCAAATGGCTTGCGCCATGCGGGTGGATTTCGAAACGGAAACAGCAGTCCGACATTCAGATTGGCGCAGATACTCATGGCGATGCATCACCTCAGCGAGTCTTTGGCGGACCGTCGCACCTTGCGCGCGATGGTGTCAAGGCAAGTCACCGCGACACAGGATCGACTCGCAAGCAAGACATCGGCGGATTCATCTTTCCAGCTCGAGCGTCTCCCCTTCGCGACTTGAAGTGACGCCCGAGGGAACCCACCAAAGCATCGGAACGATCGCCGCACTCGACAAGGTCGTAATGATCACGGCCGAGACGAAACCACCTCGTGCGTAGATCCAGCTTCCGAGCAAATTGCCGAAATTGCCGGCCACTGCTGCAGCGGTGGTCACCGCCAACATCATCGCCGTGCCCTCGAGGCCCTTGGGGCAGGACCGCATGATTAGATCCACATAGGCGGCGGTGGGAAAACCTCCGAAAATTCCATACAGGACCGCAACCGCAATCGCGCTTGAAGGGCTCTGCGCGAAAAACATGATCGGGCCTTGCAGAATCGCGACCACGGTTCCCCACCATAGCAGCGAGGCGAGCGTGAAACGCCGGCACAGTGGCGCATAGACTATCGCGCTGGGGATGAAGAAGAGCCACTGCATCGCAGTGAAGGTGCCGAAAAGTTCGCTGGAGACCTTCACCGTATTGGTCAGATGGTAAAACATTGGCGTTCCCCATCCCGGTCCAAAATTCCACAGGAAGAAGATCGAGGCGGCAGGCCAAATCGGTTTGTATCGCGCCAGTCGCAGGAGCGAAGCAATCCCGCTCTCCGTGCGAGGTTTCTCCCGTTCGAAGGCGATCACGGCGCGTTGCCGCCAAAACGATTGCGCCGCGATTACCATGGTCACTGCGGCGGCGATGACGAATGTGATGCGCGCGGGCACGTAAGCGACCAGCCATCCGCCGAGCAAGGCCGAGATCACCGCAGGAAAATAGGTTCCGACCCCCGCCACCACACTCAGCCGACCGGTCATCAGATAGGTCTGCCCGATTCCGGTCATCAATGCTTGCGCGCCGGCGAGGATAATGAGGTACGCAATACCTGCGATCAGAGTGGCGCCAAGCAATCTCGCATAGTGGATTGGGGATGCCGCCAGAAACAGGTACGCCGCAATCGCGATGACGGCGCCGATCAAGAGGTAAGCGCGATCACCCATCGTGCGGGGCCGAAATCGATCGCGGACGAATCCCGGAAGGAAGCCCAAGTACGCTGGAACGCCGCTAATTAACACGAACAACGCTAGCTCCACCGGCGAGAGGTGAAGATTGTCCTTCAAGAAATAGCCGATCGGTATTGCGGCGATGCCAGTCGGAGCACCCAATCCTCCGGCAAGGCAAAGAACCAGAAAATAGCCGAGGATCGAAGTACGGCCGCCGGAAGGAACCGGCCCGTTTTGCCGCGCGATCCCTACAACATTATCCGTCTGATTATCCGGGAGAACTTGCCCTTCGGGTAACATCGTCAGCGGCAGATCTATATGGATCTAGAACGAATGCCCACCCACCCGCTCATGGCGGTGCATCACCTCGGGAGGTCTTTCGCGGACCGGAGCAGTTTGCGCGAGGGTGTCACTGCATCCCACTTTTCACTTGGACTGCGGCGGATTCTGAGTTTCATCACCTGATGCAATTTGGTTTCATGTCCAAGGCCTTGTGAAATAGTTATGTAAGATGCATATGTATCCAAACATGAGCGGCAAAATTCACTATCTAACTCCGAAGGTCGGGCCGCGAACATTCACGGTCTCTCCCGCTCCAGCATCGATCAAATCGCGGCCAAACCGGCCAAGGAAAAGGCTAGGCGGCTGATGAAGAGCGCGGTAGCCAGAATTCTGGTCGACCTTGAGCAGCGTGGGGGCCTCAAAGGCTCCGACATCGCCAACATCGTGAACACGTCCCGCCCGACCGTGTCGCGATGGAAAAGCGGTAAGGCCTCGCCTCCGCTCGCGACCCAGACCGTCATCGCTGATCTTCGCTATGTCGTCGATCGGTTGTCAGACTTCTACACGCCAGTTGAGACGCGCCTCTGGCTTCATGCGAAACATCCGCTACTTAACAACGAACGGGCAATCGACTTGATCATCGCGGATCGCACACAAGAGGTTCTCGCCGTCATCGAGCGCCTCGACGCCGGCGCTTACGTGTGATTATTCGGGCTCGTTGAAAGCGATGCCCGGAGCGCGAAAACCCCGCGATCCCGTCCTACTCGACGCGCTCGAGGCCTTCAACGGGGTTCGTCACACCGGCGAGACTTGGCGGGTGGTGCGCGAGGGTCGGGATCCTCTCCAGGGGAGTGCTTCCGGCGGAGGCTGGGATCCCACGCTGTTCGACGTGCTCTATACCTCTCTGAATCCGGATGGAGCGATCGCGGAAGTTCACTTTCATCTGTCGCGTCAGCCGGTTTTTCCTTCGAAGATCAAGTATGGACTGCATCGCATCAGGGTCGCGACTGCGAAGACGCTGAGACTTCCGGACTTGAATGCGATGGTTCCGCTTGGTGTCGATGCCGCCCGCTACCGCGCGATCCTCTATGAGCCGACTCAGGCAATCGGCGACGCGGCGTACTTTCTGGGTTTCGATAGTATCATCGCGCCGAATGCTCGTTGGTCGTGCAACAATCTAATCCTGTTCACCGACCAGATCGCGCCCGCTGAGCTGGAAGTCATCGAATCGTGGGAAGTCAATTGGACTGAATGGCGCAAGAAACAGAAGTGATTCGTTCGCTCCCATGGACCTCTCAGGCGTATCGATTCCAGCGCTGATTTGTTGCAAGATGCTTTCTAGCTGCCAGCGCGTGCCCGCCCCCAGGCGCGGGCCTTTGAGGAGGATGTGGCTTCGATGAGACAAATCCTGGACCGCCGCGTAGTCGTGACCGGTCTCGGCCTCGTGACACCGCTCGGAACCGGCGTCGAGAAGAACTGGGAGGCCCTGATGGCGGGGCGTTCCGGCATCGCGACCATCGCCTGTTTCGATGCATCCGACTTTCCGGTGAAAATCGCGGGCGAGGTCAAAGACTTCAATCCTGAAGACTGGATCGACAAGCGCGACGTCAAAAAGATGGACCTCTTTATCCAATACGCGGTTGGCGCCGCCGAACAGGCGATGCGCCAGTCGGGATTCCAGGTCACCGAGGAAAACGCGGATAACGTCGGGGTGCTGGTCGGGGTCGGAATCGGCGGCCTGCGCACCATCGAGGAATATCATAAGGAGTTCATCAAGACCGGGCTCAAGCGCATCACGCCATTTTTTATTCCCAAACTGATTGGGAATCTCGCTCCGGGCCAGATCTCGATTCGTTACGGCGCGCGCGGCCCCAACTACGCGACGACCAGCGCATGCTCGTCGGGCAGTCACGCGATTGGCGAAGCCTATCGCATGGTGAAGATGGGTTACCTCGACGCCGCAATCGCCGGCGGTGCGGAAGCAGCGCTAACCTCCTTGGGTCTCGGCGGATTCGCGGTGATGCGCGCGCTTTCGACCCGCAACGACGAGCCCGAAAGAGCCAGCCGCCCCTTCGATAAAGAGCGCGACGGATTCGTGATGTCCGACGGCGCCGCCGCGTTAATCCTTGAAGAGCGCGAGGCAGCCATCAAGCGCGGTGCGAAAATCCTCGCCGAGGTTTGCGGCTACGGCACCAATTCCGACGCCTATCACATCACCTCGCCCTCGCCGGAAGGAATCGGCGCGGCGAAGTGCATGCAGATCTGCCTGAAAGATAGCGATCTCGATCCCAACGAAGTCGACTACATCAACGCCCACGGAACCTCGACCCCGCAGGGCGACATCGCCGAGACCCAGGCGATCAAGAAAATTTTCGGCGAGCGTGCCGCACAGATCGCGGTCAGCTCGACCAAGTCGATGACCGGGCATACGCTCGGTGCGGCGGGCGCGATCGAGTCCGTTTTCAGCATCCTCGCGATCGAACGCGGGATCGTGCCGCCCACCATCAATCAGGAGCATCCTGATCCGGAATGCGACCTCGACTACGTGCCCAACCAGCCGCGCGGGAAAAAAATCCGTATCGCGCTGAACAACTCCTTCGGCTTCGGCGGCACTAACACCACCCTCGCCTTTCGGCCTGGGTCCTGATCGGGAGACGGGGATGGGTTCGCGAATAGTTTCCACCGGGCGTGCGACACCTCGCACGGCCGTTTCCAACGATGACCTGAGCCGCCTGATCGATACTTCCGATGAATGGATTCGCACTCGAACCGGAATCGGAGCGCGCTACCTGATGCGCAGCGGCGAGTCGCTGGTCGAGGTGGCCGCCGATGCCAGCCGGATCGCGCTGGAACGCGCGGGACTCAAGCCGAGTGACCTCGACGCGATCGTGGTCGGCACCGTTTCCTCCGAATACGGGTTTCCTTCGTTCGCATGCTCGCTCCAGACCGCACTCGGCGCAGACCAGATTCCCGCCTTTGATGTCGCCGCGGCCTGCTCGGGATTCGTATACGCGCTTTCGGTTGCGGATTCCTCGATCCGGGCGGGAGATTACCGGCGCGTGCTGGTGGTCGGGACCGATGCGCTCTCGACCATGGTCGACTGGAACGACCGGCGGACCTGCGTGCTGTTTGGCGATGGCGCAGGTGCCGCGATGCTGGTATCGGAACCCGGCCAGCGCGGAGTGCTAGGCAGCCTGCTGCGCTCCTCGGGCAAATATTGGGACCTGTTGTCGGTGCGCGCGACCGGAACGCGTGCGACGCTCGATTCCGAGATTCACCGCAATCCAGACGACGCGATCAAGATGAAAGGGCCCGAGCTGTTCAAGATCGCGGTCAAAAGCATGGAGGAAGTCTCGCGCGATGTCGCTGAGCGCGCGGGCATCCGGCTCCAGGACGTGAGCCTCATCGTCCCGCATCAGGCAAATCTGCGCATCATCAACTCAGTAGCGGAACGGCTCAAGCTTCCGTCCGAAAAGGTCTTCACTAATGTCGACCGTTATGGAAACACCTCGGCCGCTTCGGTTCCGATTGCGCTCGACGAAGCACTCGAACAAAAACGGATTCGCGACAATGATCTGATCATGTTGTGCGCGTGCGGAGGCGGACTGACCTGGGGCGCGAACATCCTGCGCTGGTAAGACGAGGCAGCAGCCCCATTCCTCGCAGTACAAATCCCGGCGCGGCATCGATACTTCAAGAGCTCCTGCGGCGGCGGGTGATCTTTCTGCTCGGCAAGGGCGGCGTCGGCACCACCACCGTCAGCGCGGCACTCGCGCTCGCCGCATCCGACTGCCGAAATTCCGTCCTCGCGATGGAGACCGATATCGCGCGCTCCGATGGCGAACGCGTTCGGCATCAAGCCCGCCTTTGAGCCGGTGATGGTATCCGACCAGCTCTTCGGGATGGTCCTCGAAGGGCGGCATGCGCTGGAGGAATACTTGAAGCTCGTCATCCCGGCGCGGGCCGTGATGCGCGCCGTGTTCGCCAGCCGTCTCTATCAGTTCTTCGTCAACGCGGCGCCGGGACTCAAGGAGTTGATGATGCTCGGCAAGGTTTATTACGAAGCCGAGCGCAAACTCGGCGGCCGCGAACATTGGGATCTGATCGTCGTTGATGGTCCAGCCAGCGGTCAGGCGCTCAGCTTGCTCAAGATGCCGACTGCCGCGCGGCAGACTTTCGGTGACAGCGTGGTCGGGCGCGAGGCGGCCAATATCAGCCGCGCGCTGCGCGATGAGGCCGAGACCGCAGTGGTCCTGGTCACCACGCCGGAGCCGCTGCCGATTTCCGAAACGATGGAGACTGCGCAAACACTAAGTGAGATCGGCATCAAACCCGCGGCGATCATTTTCAATCGCAGCCGCACGCCGAACTTTTCCGCTCGCGATGTTATGAAGCTGAAGGAGAACCTCACCGCGGCCGGTAACGCCTCGGAGGCCGAGTATTTCGGGAAAATCGCGAAGAGCGAACTCGAGCGCGCGAGTTATGCGAAGAAGGCACTCGCACAACTGCGGGCCGAAACCTCCGCTCCGGTGATGGAGCTTCCTTTGATGCACGGGCTCTCCGGCGGCGAACTGGTCCGCGCGATCGCGCGCGAGCTCGCGCCAAATCCGGTCGAGAAATCCTCGCGACACACCGCAAGTGTCTGAAAAGCCTTCGTTCATTCCCGCTGGAATACCCATTCGGCGCTGGGTAGGCTAGCTGCTGTCGAAGCGCGTCAAGTCCGGAGTACAACGATGCCCGAAGCCGAGCGCAAAACCGAAAAGCCCGCGCCCAAACGCGAGCCCTGGATCATCAGGACCTACGCGGGTTTCGGCGATGCGCGTCAGGCCAATCAACGCTTCCATCAGAATTTGAAAGCGGGTCAGAAAGGCCTTTCGATCGCATTCGACCTCCCCACCCAAAACGGCTACGACCCCGATGCTCCCGTCGCGAGTGGCGAGGTCGGCAAGGCCGGCGTTTCGATCAGCCATTGGCGCGACATGGAGGAGTTGCTCGAGGGCATCCCGCTCGGCTCCATCAACACCTCGATGACGATCAACGCCACCGCGCCTTTCTTGCTCGCGCTCTACCTCGTAGTCGCGGAGAAGCATGGCGTGAGCTGGGATCAGCTTCGCGGCACCACCCAGAACGATCTGATGAAGGAGTTCGTCGCGCGCGGCACTTCGATTTTCCATCCGGAGGTTTCGTTTCGGCTCTCCACCGAGCTGATCAAGTTCGCCGTCACGCAGGTGCCGAATTGGAACCCGATCAATGTGTGCGGATATCACTACATGGAGAGCGGATGCGGGCCGGCCGAGGAAATCGGTTACGCCTTCGGCAACGCGCTGTTGCTCCTCGATGCGCTGCGCGAGGAAGTTAAGGCTGAAGACTTCGAGAAGACCGTCAAGCGCATTTCGTTTTTCATCAACAGCGGGATCGAGCTGGTCCCGGAGATTTGCAAAATCCGCGCGTACTTCAAGCTGTGGCCGGCGCTATGCAAATCGGAGTACGGCATCGACGGTGTGCTGTTCCGCGCCGGATGCCAGGTGCGCTCGCTCACCCTCACCGAGCAGCAGCCTGAGGTGAACATCCTGCGCATCGCGTATGAGGCCTTGCCGGTCGTGCTTTCCGCTGATGCCCGTGTCAATGCGCTGCAGCTTCCCGGTTTTCGCGAGGCGATGTCGCTTCCCGATCAGGCCGAGCAGCTTATTGGGCTGCGCACGCAACAAGTGCTGATGCATGAGACCGGCGTCACCGACTATGTCGACATTTTCGAAGGCAGCAAGATCATCGAGAAGCTCACCGGCGAGACGATGGAGCGTGCGCGCGACATCGCAATTCGCATGCGCGAAGCTGGATACACCAAATCAATCGGCATGGTCAGCTCCGAGCTGACGCGGCAACTCTCTGAGCGCCAGCGCAAACTGGAATCGGGAGAGATCACGCAGATCGGTGTGAATGCATTCGCGGGAGAGATTGGCCTCGCGCCGCGCGCCGCGCATCGTGACGACTCAGTCGACTACGACGCGATTTCGCGCGAACGCATTGCATCGATTACCCGATGGCGTGAGTCGCGCGATAATCGAGCGGTCGCTGCCGCGCGCGAAAAACTCGAGCGCGCCGCGAAAGACGGCGCGGAAACCATGGCGGCGACCCTTGACCTGGCGCGCGCAGGCGGCACCGTCGGTGAATGGACGTCCTCGCTCGAGCGGGTGACTCAAGGTCGCTACACCCCGATGATTCTCGATCGCTCAACGACTGGCTCCCAGCTGAAAGTTCCAACCATCGGTGCGAAAGCGCGCCGGATTCGCATCGCGATCGGCAAGGCGGGCCTCGACGGCCACATCAACGCGGTCAAATTACTCGCGCAGGCGTGCATGCAGGCTGGGATGGAGGTCGTGCTGGCCGGGTTCAAGCAAACGCCGGAGCAGCTGGTTGAAACCGCGTTGCAGGAGGATGTCGACCTGCTCGCCGTGTCGAGCCTCGCGGGGGCCCACATGTCGATCGCTCGCCAAACGCTAGCCTTGTTGAAGCATCGTGGCGCGAGCGAGGTTCGCCTGGTCATGGGCGGCATCATTCCCGAGGAGGATCGCCAGCCGCTGCTCGATCTCGGAGTGACGGCGGTCTTCACGCCGAAAGATTCCAACCTCGGAAAAATCGTCGGCGACCTGATCGCGATGAGCGAGGCGCGCGCGTGAGGCTCAAGTTTCTCCTCGCACCAATGCTTGCAATCGCGACGGCGTCATCCGCGCTGGCTGGGGAACCGCGCCCATGGCTCTGTCGCGACAAGCCGGTGTTCTCGTCCGCGCAATCGATGCGTTACCAGATCACCATGACCTCGCGATCGCGCTGGCAGCTTTTCTTCATGCAGTTCTCGCCGGGCGGGGGCAACGATGGCTTCGATATCGCGCAGACCATCAGCCACGGCGCGACCGGGCAGCTCGCCGCGGGACGCTACTTCGCGGTCGCGCTGCGAAATTCCGGCGGGAACTGGATCTGTCCGCCCGTCGTGAACGAAGAAGACCCCGCGCATGGCACCATCAGCGATCTCTGTTTCGCGACGAATCAAGAAGGCTGCAGCGTGCAGTTGGTCGTAACTCCCGACGCCGCGCCGAGCACCTCGCCACCGCGGTAAATTACCCACTCCCAGCACCTCAGCATCGTTGCGATCGCGTATGCATTTGGAACTCGGCGGCGATTTGAACTATGCAAGAGGTTCGAGGCACGTGCGATTGACCCAGGAGATTCCCATGGCAAACACCGCACCGCACAATCCACCCTTTCGCGCTGAGCACATCGGCAGCCTGCTCCGTCCGCCGGAGCTTCTGAAGGCACGCACCGACAATGAGGATGAACGTCTCGCGGACGCCGAACTGCGCAAAATCGAGGATGAGCACATCCGCAAGGTAGTGGCGCTCCAGGAAGAGGTCGGGCTGCAATCGATCACCGATGGGGAATATCGGCGCAGCGTTTTCTATACCGACTTCGCTTCGCGCGGACTCAAGGGCGCGTCGGTGTACTACGAATCGGAGCGGATGTTTTTCGTCGACGACCAGGACAACAAAATCGCCGTCCCGCTTTTGAAGATTGATGGCCCGCTGCGATGGACTGAGCCGATTCACGCGGATGAGTTTAAGTTCACGCAGTCGCTTACCAAGGGCACCGTCAAGATGACCTTGCCCTCGCCCACTGCCATCTATTCGGTCGACGGGCGCAATGTGAGCACCGAGGCATATACCGATCTGAATGTGCTTCGGGCCGATTTAGTTGATGCTTATCAAAAAGAATTGCCGGCGCTGGCCGCGGTCGGATGCCGCTATGTGCAACTCGACGAAGTGCCGATCGCGATGTATTGCGATCCTAAGCGGCGCGAGCAGATGACCGCAAGTGGCCACGACGTCGACGATATTCTCTTCAACGTCTTTCCCAATCTCATCAACGACGCGCTGGCCAACCATCCCAAGTCCATCCATGTGGCGATGCATCTGTGCCGCGGCAACAACCAGAGTGGGTGGCTGACCGAGGGCGGCTACGATCCCGTGGCCGAAATGCTGTTCAACAAGATCAACGTCGATTCCTACATGCTGGAATACGACACCGCGCGCGCCGGCAGCTTCGAGCCGCTGCGTTTCGTGCCCAAGAACAAATCGGTCGTGCTTGGCATTGTGTCGAGCAAGCTTCCGCAACTGGAATCCAAGGATGAGCTCAAGCGGCGCATCGAGGAGGCCGCCAAATATATCGACCTCGACCAGCTGGGTATCAGTCCGCAATGCGGCTTCGCGAGCACGGCGCCCGGCAACAAGCTTACGCCCGATCAGCAATGGGCGAAGTTGCGCCGCGTGGCCGAAGTCGCGCGAGAAGTTTGGGGTTAAGCGAGGCTCCCGGCTCATGCCGATAGATAGACACAGTGTGGAGCAGTTCCTCTATCGCGAGGCGCGCCTCATGGATGCGCACGCCTACGATGAATGGCTCTTGTTGTGGGATGAGGACGCGACCTACTGGGTGCCGTGCAACGCAGATGACATCGATCCGACGCAAAACGTCTCGGTGATTTACGATCGACGCGGGCAATTGCGCGCGCGAATCCAGCGGCTCAAAGAGACCTCGTGGTTGCGCGAGCAGGCGCCGCGTTTGAAGCGGTTGGTATCGAACATCGAAATCGAATCGGCCACTGACAGTGAAATGATCGTGAACGCGGCCTTCATCCTCGCCGAGCTACACCATCACAATCAGTACCTATGGGCCGGCACCACGACGCATAAGCTGCTTCCGAACGGAAGCGGGTTCAAAATCAAATCCAAGAAGGTGGTGCTGCTCAATAACAACGAGCCCCTACCGAACTTGCTGTTTCTCATTTAGGGGGACGGAGGCCTGGCAATGACACTCAACAGCGAATTCGCCTCGGTCGAGATCGATCGTGACGACAGTGGCAACGGCCCGCGCCTGCTGATCCGCGATGCGCGCAGCGGCAAGACCATCTTTCTCGATCCCCTCGAATTGGCCTCGCTCGCGTGGACGCGCCACGAGGAGTTACTGCCTTTTCTCGATCCTGCCCGGCTCGACCCACGCACCCGATGACCAAGGTTGGTTTCATAGGTCTCGGCGAGCAAGGCAAGCCGCTGGCTATCAACCTCGCAAAGGCCGCAGGCTTCGACGTCATGGTCTATGACGTTCGCGAAGAACCAATCGATGAATTGGTCGCGCTAGGAGCTCGAAGAGCCAGCTCACCACGCGAGGTCGCGGCCAACAGCGACATTATCGAAGTGATCGTCGTCGATGATGAACAAGTCGAAGCTGTCACACTGGGCGACGACGGTATCATCGCAGGTGCGCGACCCGGCAGCATCGTCGCGATCCACAGCACGATAAGGCCCGCGACAGTCCGCAAAGTTGCTGCTGCGTGCGTATCGCGAAACATCGGAGTCATCGACGCGCCGGTGAGTGGCGGCGCGCGCGGCGCGCAGACTCGCACGATGTGTTACATGGTCGGCGGCGACAAGGGGTTGGTGGAACGATGCCGCCCAATCTTCGAGCTTTCGGGCACCAGCATCTACCACCTTGGCCCGCTCGGCGCGGGAATGATTGCGAAGCTCGCGCATCAGGTGATCATCTGCCTCAATGTCGTCGCGGCCGGCGAAGGAATGATGCTCGCGAGGAAGGCTGGACTCGATCTCCCGACGATGCAGGAAGTAGTGCGCGCGGGCGGCGCCTCAAGCCGCGTCGCCGACCACTGGGCGAATCACAAGCCATCTGCGAGCGCGGGGAAGCTGTGGCGCAAAGACCTGACGCTCGCGCTCGAATGCGCCGCGGAACTAGGACTCGATCTGCAGAGCGCATCGTTGGCGCAACAAATGATCGAAAAGGTGCTACTTAACGACTAGGCACGACGGCGGAGGTGCGAGTTCATGGCAACGATGCTGACCTCATCGACGAACTACAGCGAACTCATCCAGAGCGATCGCATCAGCGGGCGCGTCTACTACGATGCCGCCATCTTTCGCGAGGAACTCGAAAAAATCTGGTATCGCGAATGGGTCTACGTCGCGCATGAGAGCGAGGTGCCGCAACCCGGTGACTATGTGACGCGCCAAATCGGATTGCAACCGGTTATCGTCTCGCGCGACGAGGACGGCAAGATTCATCTGATGCTCAATCGATGCATGCATCGCGGCAACACCGTATGCCAGAGCGATCGCGGCAATTCGCACGCGTTCCGATGCGCCTATCACGGCTGGACCTACGACAATCGCGGCGACCTGGTCGGCGTGCCTTACGCCGGCGGCTACGACGAGTCGTTTCGCAAAAATGAATTCAGCCTCGCGAAGGTGCCGCGGGTCGCGAGTCATCGCGGACTCATCTTCGCCAGCCTCAGCGCGAACGGCCCTTCGCTCGATGAGCACCTGGGGCCCGCCAAGCGCCTCATCGATCAATTCGTCGACCTCTCACCCGAGGGCGAGGTGGTCGTGCGATCCGGCGTACTCAAGCATTCGTACAAGGGCAACTGGAAGATGGCGCTGGAGAATTCCGTCGACGGGTACCATCCCAACATCCTGCATCATGCCGCGATGGTGATGATGACTCGCGGTCGCACCGACATGGAAGCGGTGTTCGGCGAACGCAGTGACGCCCTCGCGCGCGACCTCGGCAACGGCGCTGCGCAGCTCGATCTCAACCCGGTGCATACGCGCAATGGCGGCCGCGTCGTCGCGCCGGCATGGAGCAAGGAGACTGACGCGCAGTATCGCACCTCGATGGAGCGGCAGTATGGCGCGCCGCGCGCGGAAAAGATCCTCGCCGAAGGCCCGCCGCACTTCTGCATTTTCCCGAACCTCATTTTCATCCTGAATCAGTTCCGGGTGATTCAGCCACTGAGTGTGGACGAGACGGTCATTTCATATTTCCCGTCCCTGCTCAAAGGCGCGCCCGAGGAAATCAATCGCCGCCGCCTGAGCGAGACCTACATAATTCACGGGCCGGCGGGCCGGGTCGCGCCCGATGACATCGAGGCTTACGAGCGCAATCAGGCCGGCTTCGAGGCCCGAGTCAACGAATGGCTGGTACTGCGGCGCGGACTCCATCGCGAGGTGCGCGAGAACGGCGGCGTCGCGGGGCATGAGACCGACGAAACCACGCAGCGCGGCATCTGGCGCCACTATCGCGAGGTGATGTCGCGCTAGCCAGGTAAACGTTGATGGAAAATGGAGGCGGCGATCGGATTCGAACCGATGCATCGAGGTTTTGCAGACCTCTCCCTTACCACTTGGGTACGCCGCCTCGAGCAGGTAGCTGGACGGAACAAGGTATCACGGCGCTTCCGGCCCAAGCAATTAACATCGCCGATCAATCAATGGACGTGCGCCCTCAGCCGGCTTCGCGTTTGCGCACCAGCCGCTTGAGCCGCGCCAGCATCTCATGTGCGCGAAACGGCTTGGTGATGTAGTCGTCGGCGCCGAGGTCGAAGCCCCGCACGATCTCATTCTCACTCTGCGCCGCGGTGAGCATCACGATCGGCGTGGTGCGCGTGGCCGGGTCGGCACGCAACGCGGCGAGGACCTGGAAGCCATCCATGTCCGGCATCCCGACGTCGAGCAGCAGCGCGTCAGGTTTAATCTCCCTGGTCAGCTCGAGCGCGTCCTTGCCGTTGTGCGCGACCCGGCAATTGATTTTCCAGGTGCGGAGGATCGATTGCACCATCATGATGGTGGTGCGGTCGTCGTCGGCCACAATAATGGTCGGCTCGGTGCGCGGGGCGGCGTTTCGAGCGGGTTGCTCGACGATAATCGATGATGCGTTGCGCAACACCATGAACGCGCGCAGGTAGAAATCCTCGCGGGTCCAGGGCCTGATGATAAATTCGTGCGCGGCGCTCGCCAGCGAGAACGCATGGCCCAGTACTTCGTCCTGCTCGCCGATGATCACGGTCGGCTTGCGGCTGATCGCGAGCAGATCGACCGCCGAGCCGGCGAGCTTGGAAACTTCGGATGACAGATTCAATACGCAGGCGTCGAACGGCGCGAGGGTGGTGAGGCTCGGATGGCGCGAATCCTCGGCAATCGAATGCATTCGAGCGCTGGCGAAATCGATGGCACTGCGCAACTCCTGGCTTTCATCAGGATCGAAACCAATGAGCGCGAAGCGTTTTCCTTTGAGCGTCTCGACGAGATTGTCCCGCGCCATCAGAAACGGGCTGAGGGTTTTCGACTCGTCACGGAGGGTTTTCGCGGCGACCGCCATTAGTGAGGTTCCTCCATCGTCATGGGATTGCTGAGTGCTGCGGTACGGGCGGTTTCGAGAGCGCTGCGGACGCGGCTAGCCTCAGCCTCCAGCGCCCGTAGCGCATCGTTCGGATCGCCGACCGGTCGTTGCAGACCCACTTGCTCCATCGCGCGGCACAGCGCGGCGAACCGGGCGGCGCCGAAGTGTCCGCAGCTTCCCTTGAGCGCATGCGCGATGCTTTTCAAGGCGGGGCCGTCGCGCGCATCAGCAGCCTGTTTCAGGGCAATCATGCGTTCGGTTAAGTCAGTGAGGAACAGCTCGATGATTTTCGCCATGAAGCCCGTGTCGGTGGCGTCCATCGAGCGCAAGGTTTCGAGCGCGCCCGGATCCAGGGCATCGCCTATTTCCGCCACAGCGGGCTTGAACGCCGCTTCTTCCGCCGGTTGAGCTGAGGGTTGAGACTGATCTTCCGAAGGTGCAGCCGCCTCAAAGGATGCGGCGGGCGGCGCCGGGACGGAAGCCATCATCCTGCCCTCGGAATCGGGCAGAATCCATTTCTCCAGAGTCGTGGCGAGGGTCTGGGCCAGGACCGGCTTGCTCATGTAGTCGCTCATGCCCGAAGCGAGACATTTTTCGCGATCGCCTTCCATCGCGTTGGCCGTCACCGCGATGATCGGGGTGCTCATGAAGCGTCCGCCGCTGCGGCGTATTCGCCGGGTCGCTTCGTAGCCATCGAGCTCCGGCATCTGGCAGTCCATCAGCACAATGTCGTAGGGACTGCGGGTGAGCGCCTCGACCGCCTCGACGCCATTGGATACTGCGTCTGCGGTGTAGCCGAGGCGTGCCAACATTCGCAGCATAACATGCTGATTCATCATGTGGTCTTCCGCGAGCAGGATGCGAATTTGCCTGGCGGTATCGGGCGGCACTCGCGTGCGGAAGTTCGCTGTGGTACCAAATAAACGATTCGCGCCCGCAGAGGGTTTTGAAGGCATGTCTTCCACTCCCCGACTCGAGGCGGCTTCAGCAGCTGGTGCAATGGCGTTCGCGCGGTTGCTGTTGGGTTCACCGTCGAATTCCCCTAACCGGCGGGCCTCCGGATGGGTTTGATACGCCAGCGCGCCGGCGCCCATCGCGAGACATCGAGAAAAGTCAGCGATTCCATCGGTCATCAGGGAGAGGGCGTTAGCGCTTTCGGCGATCGTCGCGACGAACTCCTGTTGCGAGTCGATCATCTCGGAGTCAAGGGTTAGCTGACTCGCGACCATCATTTCGGTGGCGCTGATGATGGAATTGAGCTGGGTCCGCATCTGGTGACTCAGGTTGACCAGAAATCGCGTACACAGCGCCGCCGTCTCGCAGGAAGCGTGGTGATTTTCCGCGATCGAGGCAATCGCTGTGCCGGCTTTGCTGAATACTCGCGAGGGATCGCCAATTCGGTGACCCTGCAAAACCGTGGGTGTATCAGGGATACGATGATCGGTTTCAGTCTGAGACATGAGCGACACAACTCGACCCCGCGCGCGAGGTCTCCAATCGATACCCAAGGAGTGTGCCGTCTTATGCAGGTTGGGATGACGATGCGCGATCGCGGTGGCCGATGCTTAGCTACGGTCGCCATTGCCGGGCAGTCCTCGTCGCGGCTTCGTTATGATGTGCACGCCTCGCTCGCGATCGCCTTTCGACGATACCGCCCATCTCCAATGCGCGCGCTCGAATTGAGACACCCGCCGCCATTCGGATGGCACAGGTGACGCCGCCTCGCACTTGCCAAGTGCACCCGCCGCTCGCTAGACCGATGCTCATGCCACAAGACGTACCGGTTGAATCAAGCGCCTATGACTGGAAGGCCATCATCGATGATCTAAACGCGCTGCTGCGGCTGCGCACCACGCCCATCGGCATGAAGATGTTCCCGACGGTCGAGGAGATGGAGGCGATTCCGAAGATTCGCCGCCCCAAGGCGATTCACACCACCGACCAGATCGTCGCGCAGGCCGCGCGGCTTGGATGGACGGTCGGGATCACGATGAAGGACCTCGCGGGGGCGCAATGCGGCGCGGTCATCGGGCTCCATCCGCGCGACGAGGACTGGCTTTCCGGCAAAGCGATGGCCGGCGTATGGTACTCGACGTTGGCGGATTCCTCGGCGCATCAGCATGCGATGGACACCGCGCCCGAGGGGCGCTATCTGGCGATGGCGGTGTCGCCGCTCGCGTCGGGGCGCCTCAATCCTCCCGACATATGCCTCATCTATGGCACCCCGGGTCAGATGATCATCTTCATCAATGGCTTGCAGTGGGCGGGCTACAAGAAGTTCCAATGGGGCGTGGTCGGCGAGTCGGCCTGCGCCGATTCATGGGGTCGCGCGCTCAAGACGGGCGAGCCGAGCCTCTCGATCCCATGCTATGCGGAACGGCGCTACGGCGGTGTCCTCGACGAGGAGATGCTGATGGCGATTCCGCCGCACTTCCTGCCTAAGACCATCGAGGGGATGAAGCGGCTGGCATCCAATGGACTTCGGTATCCCATCCCGCAGTATGGCATCCAATCCGACGCGCGGGCGGGGCTGGGGGTCAGCTATGGAGCGCGGGAGAAGTAGACCTCACCCCTAACCCCTCTCCCTTCAGGAGAGGGGAACCGGAGAGAGTTTTTTGCCCTAACGCCATGTCGGAAACTATCACAAATCATCAATGATTTCCAATAGTTACGACGTTTGTTCTCCTGTCATTCCTGCCCTCTCCCGCGGCTGCGGCAAGGCCTCCAGCCGCACGCTGGTGAGGTCGCAATCAGACGTGCTTCGCATGTTCGGTTGCGGGTGAGGGCCGGCGGCGCTTCGCCGTCGGCGGTGGAGCATCATCGATTTTACCGAACTCTAGCATTTGCCTGATGTATTTGGCTTCGTTTGGTAATTCTGGGCGCGAGCATCGCACCCTTGAAGAAGTGGGTTTGTTTTTGCCCTTTCGCATCCGCCCTTCCTCTCGGCGGAAACTCCAACTTTAGGTATATTCTCCACCGATAGCCAACATGAACCTCACTATTAGAAGCAGCCGTATCTTCAACCTCGGGTGGATAATTTTCGCAACTGCGTGGTTCATCAGCTTGGGTGTGTTCGGACCGGATAAGCAGACTGGCACTGCTCACATATATTTCCTTTCGATTTTCCTGGCTGCGCTGTCCATCCGCGGATTTCTCACGTTGCAGGCCTCTCTCGATCTCGACCAGGAGGGTTTCACCGTGCGTGCGCGCTTTCGGAGTCGACACTATCGATGGAGCGAAGTTAAAGCCTTCGTCATCGGGCGCGCGGGAATTTCTTCCGGCCGGGTAGTGTTCAATTTGTCCGATGTTGACCGTGACAAACTTGGCCGCGGGAGCCTCTGGAAGAGGTTCATAAATGATCATGATGCAATTTTGCCGTTGCGTTTTGGTCTCTCCGGTCAAGAGCTAGCCGAAACCATGAATCAGTGGCGATGGCGCTCAATTTTGACCGTCCCCCTGCTCATGCGGTGAACGCAAACCAGAATTCCGATGCCTCTTCCGCTTCCGGCAGCCGCCGAGGGGAAAACCGGAGTCGTGGCAGAGATCGGCGCCGTGCGAACTGTCTGCATGCCATTCCATACAAAAGTTCTTTGTTTCTTCTCGATTATTTGGCTTCGTTTGGTAATTTCGCGAAGCATTGTGTTGGTCGAAGTGGGTTTGTTTCTGCCCTTTCCATTTTGCATGGTGTTGTTCGAGGTCCTTCGCCGCAGCGGCTCAGGACTCTGGTCGGCGATGCAGAGAAGTGGCTTCATTTGAGCAAAGCCAAAATCGAAAGTCCTTTGTTTTCAAGCTCTTTTTGGCTTCGTTTATGTAATTCGCCATCCAACACGATGCTCCAAAAGCGACTGCGGCGCCCATCCGGGCGCCACGACCTGAGGATAGCATGGCTCGCCCTCGCAGTCAGCCGAAAATCCTGGTCTGGTCGAGGATTGCCCGGTTAGGTAAGGTAATCTTGCGCAAAACAACAATTTTTATCGAGGGCGACAATGGCGACATCACATAAAGGCGAATGTTTCTGCGGGGCGGTCAAAATCGAGGTTTCCGGCGACCCCGAAGCGATGGGGTATTGCCATTGCCGCTCATGCCGATCGTGGTCGGGCGGGCCGGTCAACGCGTTCTCGCTGTGGAAACCCGAGGCGGTGAAGGTCACCGCGGGCGCTGACAATATCGCCACCTTCAAGAAAACCGACATGAGCCATCGGCAATACTGCAAAAAGTGCGGCGGACATCTGATGACCAATCACCCTCCGCTGGGAATGATCGATGTATTTGCCGCGACGCTGCCGACCTTAAAGTTCAGCCCCGCGGTGCACGTGAACTACTCCGAGACGGTTCTTCCGATGCGCGATGGACTACCCAAGCTGAAAGATTTTCCGAAAGAGTTCGGCGGCTCGGGAGAAGCCGTGCCCGAGTAAGATTGAATCCGAGCCTTCCCCTAAACGATTGCGGCGCCCATTCGGGCGCCGTAACATTATAGTAACCTGCAAACGACTGGCAGTTAGTTGGCGCTTCGGACCAGAAACTCCGGTCGCTGCGTTGTGGTAGCCTTTTTCCTTCGAGAAAATTCCGCGATCTCAGATGGTGGCTGCAACGAAATCCCGGATCGCAACGTCTAATCGATGATGCAAATTGCGCACTCCGTTTTCGAACAAGCCTCCGCGAAAGGTTTACGATGAAAATTGCCTCGATTCGCCTGCGAAAATTGGCGCTGGTGGCGTCGCTGACCGGATGCTTCCTCATGTCCACAACTCCTCGCGCACGAGCCGGGTTGGGCGCCGATGCTTCCACGATCGAATCCGACGCCTCCGCGATGCGCGGCGCTATGTCGCAACCCTCAAAGGAAGAGCTCGAGCAATCCGGATCGTACAAAGTTAAGACCTTCGTCACGGAAAGTGGGACGACGGTGCGCGAATATGCCGCTCCTTCAGGTGCGATATTCGGAGTCGGATGGAACGGCCGTCGCCCGCCCGATCTGAGCGTCTTAATGGGGTCGTACTACCCTGAATACGTCTCGGCGATGAGCCTGAAACATCATCCGGATCTGCATCATACGATGATTCAGAGTCCCCATACGATTGTGGTGATGGGTGGCCATATGGGCCACCTGGTCGGTCGCGCCTATGCTCCCAGTCTTGCGCCGTCCGGCGTGGATCCTAAAGCGGTGGTCAAATGAAGCGGTTGTTCACTCGGTCGGCTTTCACCCTGCTCATTGGCACGCTGACGATTGCTAGCGCTGCGCTCGCGCAGCTCGAGTCCGATTCCGGCGCCGCCAAGGTTAAGACTCCGACCGCGCATCTGACGGTTGCGACCTCGATCGGATTTGGGACCGTGAAAGCGATCAAGACCAAATCCGTTGAGCTGAAAAACACCGGCACTGCCGATGCGAATGTCACGGTAACGGGGCCATCACAACCATCGCCATTCACCGTCACCACCGGCGCGGGTTCATATTCTCTGACACCCGGACAGGAGCAGATCATATCGGTGCAGTTCGCACCGACGGCGAAGGAGTCGATCCAGCAGGAAGTAACGGTTGCATGCCCGGAGTGCAGTCCCGCGTCCAACGAACATCTCATCATCAAAGTCAGCGGCAGTGCGAAGGGTCCGGTTCCGACCCCGACGGCGACCGGTCCAACTCCTACCACCACGACTACTCCGACTCCGACGGCTACCCCATCGCCTGCGGCGGGCGCGAACGCATTGCCGTTCTCGGTGACCGCGGGTCCGCTCGAAGACACCAACATGCCGTTGGCCACCATCACGGTTTGCGCGACTGGAACCTCTCACTGCGCGACCGTCAATGACGTGCTGATCGATACCGGGTCGTTCGGGCTGCGGGTCTTCGGCTCGCAGCTCACCGGCCTGGGGATCGCGCCGAATACCAACGGCGGAAGCGAAATCGGCGAATGCGCCTTCTTCGGATCAGGTTCGACCTGGGGCGGCATCTCCACGGTGGACGTGCAAATCGCCGGTGAACCTACCATCACGATCCCGATCCAGGTGATGGACGATATCAACGCGTTCGCGCCGGCGCCGAATGATTGCACGATGGGAAGCCAACTGGAATCGTCGCCTGAAGAAACCGGATTTAATGGACTGCTCGGGGTCGGCGGAAGCTCCAGCGATGCCATCTTCACCGAGTATTTCAATTGTTCAGGAGAAAACTGTTCGCTGCTTAACAATGGACCGCCAAACGCGGACGCGGTGCCGAATCCGGTATCGGCACTTCCAAACGACAACAACGGCGTCGTGGTGAGCCTGCCTTCGGTCGCCGCGGATGGTCAGGAAACCGTCAATGGCACGCTCTATTTCGGCATCGGCACGCAGAGCGACAACCAGCCGGGCCCGGTCGATATCTATCGCGAGAATTCCAACGTGGACAGCGAGGATTACCTGGACATCAACACCGTCTACAACGGCATCACCGCTGGCGGCTTCTTCGATACCGGCTCGGCGCTGTACTTTTTCAACGACAGCTCCATCAAGGAGTGCTCCAACGCCTCAGGTTTAGGAGGCTTGTATTGTCCCGCGGATACGTTGTCGAAAAGCGCGACCAACAAAAGCGTGAGCGGTTCCGTGTCCCGTGCCGTCACCTTCTCGATATCGAATGCCGAGACCCTGCTCAACTCGAACAATGCCGCCTTCGATAACCTCGGCGCCACCAATGACGGCAAATCCAAGTTCGATGGCTTCGATTGGGGACTGCCGTTCTTTTTCGGGCGCACGGTCTATCTCGGCATCGATGGGAGCTCATCACCCCTCGGTACCGGACCCTATACCGCCTACTAGATCGCGCGGCACGCCTAGGAACTCGGGCAGATGCCCTGGTTTTGCAGGATGATCGCCAGGTCGGCGTCGTCAGTTACGCCATCCTGGTTCACGTCGGCCCAGCTCGACAATCCTGTAAGCGCCTGAAAGTTCGCCCATTCCGCAATATCCAGATAATTCACCACGCCATCGAGGTTGATGTCGCCGGGGCAGATGGGCTGCGAGGCCAACAGCGAGGCCAGCTGTTGGGTCAAGATGTTGTAGTTATTCTTTTGACGCGGAGTGAGCTTGGGTTGATTGGTCAGCAAATCGTCGCCCGCTTCGTCGAGCAACGGAGTCGGAACCTTTTCGTTGATTTGGTAGAACTCGGTAATCGAGGTTGGCACGCATGAGTTGGAAACCGCGTCGTAGGCCTCATAGCTGTTGACGACGAGTTTGAAGTCCTTGTTGCGGATCGCCCTCGCCACCAGCGGATAGATCTGGGTCACCATCGGGTTCTGCGAGGGGTTATCCGCCTGCCATTGGGCGACTTCGCAGCACAGCTTGAATCCATTCGCCGGAATGCCTTTGGTGGAAGGGTCGGTGGCGCCGGCTCCCCACCATGTTCCATTGTTGTCCTCGCACACGCCCTGGGTCGGAGCGATCTGGGTGCAGATGCCTCCGCCGTATTGGCAAGGGCCGTTAATCTCGCCATTGGCATGTTGATTGGTCCCCAGCTCGGTGTAGTTGGTTTTGCGAATGCTCGCGCGACCCGGTCTCGTTAAATATGGCAGCATCGATTCGGCATCTACGGTCGCAGTGACATTCGCGTGCACATCGATGCCCGCCAATTCGCCGAACAGCTGGTAGAGGTCGGTGACGTTGACCATCGCGTTCACCTGGCTGCCCTTTTTTGCGTGGGGACCGGAGACAAATGCGGGAACCCATACTCCGGTCTGATATGCGGTCGACTTCGCCCGCCTGGGGTCGAACGGACTCTCAACCACAGTGCCGGTACTTCCGTTGTCGGTAACAAACACGACGTAGGTGTTGTTGCTTCGCGGGTTGTAGACGAGTTGGCCATTGCTGGCGCGAGTGGCAAGTCCGGCTCCGACCAGCAATTGTGCCATCTCAAAATCGAGCGACTCCTGCATCTCACTATTGATCTGGTTTTGATCGGACAGATTGGAGCAGTCGAGGTCGCTGCTGTCGAGCTCGGTCGCGGGCAGCTGCTGCGTGGGCGGTTGCATCAAAGGAGTATGTGCAATCGCGAAAGTCACGCTCGCCATCCATGGCTGGCCCTTGGGTTGTTGATTGATCCAGTTGACGGCAGCATCGACCTGCTCGGTTCCGCGCCAGGTACGCGCTCGAATATCGGTCGGTGGCACCGCGTCCGGGCTACCGGTTCCATTGTCAATCACCAAGGGCGAGACATAGTGCCCGCTGAGCGTGTTGAAGTTGATATAGCCGGGGACGGGACTGACGCAGCTATTGTTCGGATCGAAGATGCCTCCGCCGTCGCGGCAGATGCGCCCGGGTGCTTCCGCTCCGGTTTTGGTGATCACCTGGCAGGTATTGTCGGCGGCATAGCACGCGCCGGTATCAGCGCCGCCATGAGCTTCATCGCGAACGAAACCGCAGGTCCAGGTACCCGGCTGCGACACTCCGCCGGCAGTGGTATCGATCGACGCCGGATCGCCGGTATCGTCCAGCCATCCGTCGTAATAATCCCAACCGAGTGCCGTGACCATGCTCAATCCGTAAGGGTTGTTGTCCTGAGTCCCGAGGTGGAACTTACCGAACATCGCGCTCTTGTAGCCGCGCTGTTTAAGCAACTTTGCCACCGTCACCTCATTGGGATTGACCATGTAATTGGCGAGGTCCTCATTGCCGATGGCGGTGTAGACGCGGGTGCGAAAAGGGTAGCGGCCGGTGAACAGCGCGGCGCGGCCATTCGAGCAGGCCGGCATCGACCACATATTATGGAACTTGACCCCGGCGTTGGCGATCGTATCGATGTTCGGGGTAGCGACCGGATTGGTACCGCCGTAACCAAACAATTTCCACTGATCGATGCCGAGGTCGTCCACCACAACCAGAAGGATATTGGGTGGGGGTGAGGATGCGGCACGCGCTTGCGAGACTAAGGTGATCCCTGCCAGCTCGGGCAACAAAAGCAGGCAAACAAGAAAGGGCCGCGAAGCCGACTTCAGCGACATAATCCCCCCATTCGCGCGCAAAAAAGATGCAGTGCTACTTCTTTCGTATAATTCACGCGCAGATATAGTTTATTCAGCTACGCTATGCTTTTTCAAACCTGACAATCTTTTTCGATGCTCTAAAAAACGATGACGGCGCCCTTCTGAGCGCCGTCATCTTTCGACTGGCAGAAGATGATCGATCTGACGATCAGATTGAACGTTCGAGCTGCTCGCTCGGCAGCGCCGACTCGGCCCGACGTGCCGGAATGATTGGCTCGCTGATGCGAATCATCTGGTATGCGACTGCTGCGACCGCCGCGCCGATCAAAGGCGCGACGATGAACAGCCAAAGCTGGCCGAGCGCCCATCCGCCGACGAAGACCGCGGGACCAATGCTACGGGCAGGATTCACCGAGGTGTTGGTGACCGGGATCCCGACCAGATGAATCAAGGTGAGCACCAATCCGATGGCGAGGCCGGCAAATCCCACCGGCGCCTTGGTATCGGTGGCACCGAGCACGGTGAACACCAGGAAAAACGTCAGCACCACCTCGGTAATGAACGCGGCGATGAGGTCGAAGTTTTCCGGCGAATGCGCACCGTAGCCGTTGGCCGCAAAACCCGACAGCGCGGGATCGTAGCCGCCATTGCGCCCCTCCGCGATCAGCAGCAGCACCGCGGCTGCGACGATCGCGCCGACGATCTGCGCGATGATGTATCCGGGCACGTGCTTCGCTTCGAATTTGCCGCTCAGTAGAAGACCCACGGTTACGGCAGGATTGATGTGGCATCCGGAGATCGGCCCGATGGTGTAAACCATCGCGAGCAGCGAGAGCCCGAATGCGAAGGCGACCCCGGCAAATCCAATTTTGTCCCCGGCGAGCACCGCGGCGCCGCATCCGCCGAACACCAACACGAAGGTTCCGAAGAATTCCGCGAAGTAGCGCTTCATGGGCGAGGCCTCCCTGGCGATCCATCTTCGCGCGAGGCGGAGAATTTCCGCCCCTCGACCACACGAAGTGGATCGGTGCCTTACACTGCACCCGTGCCACCCCTATGCCAAGTAGTACTTTGGTACCGGTATTAAGGGAGGCTACGGGGTCGCTATCGCCGCGCGGATTTGCCTCACAATGCTTCTATTTGGCCTTGGCGGTCGCGGTGACGTCTTCCCAGGTCGGATCGCCATCGAGGACGTAGGTGTTCCCTTTGGCTTTGTACTTCATCACCAAAGCCTTCTGCTCTCCCGACTTCTTGCCCTTGGCCTTGTACGACTCGGCTTGGAGCTTGACGGTGACGTTAGTGCCGCTAGGGAAGATATGCGGCTTGGCATGCTCCAAGTCGACATAGGGGTCGCCGGAGGCTTTCTTTTCGCTCTCCGCTCCAAGGTACTGCTCCGAGTCATTGGCGACCGCATCCTGAAGCGCCTGCTGTTGCGCTTTGCTCATCGGATTTGGCGCGGAGGAACCGCCGCCCCCTCCGCCACCGCCGCCACCCGAGCTCTGGCCTCCGGGCAGAAGTTTCTTGACTTCGATTGCACCAGCTCTGGTCGGCACCAAAAGCGCCCCTACCAAAAGCGCCGCCGCCAGAATCGCAAATCCCTTCCGCATCATCGTCTTTTCAGCCATGGTCCCTAACCCCCGATTCCTTAGACGCCTCTAAATCCGTCTATAGCACGGGTTTTCGCAACCCAAAAATGCTTCGTGTAGGAAATCGAGCCGATCAATCCTGCGGAAAACGCCAGTTCCCGCGCGCCTCGGTCAACGCGAAACGGATCCTGCGTTGAGAGCATGCGCGAAGAAATCGTCGGCCAGCCCGATAAACCGGAGGAAGCAGCGCGCCGCGATGAAAGCCCACGGCGCCATCATGAGCACAATCACCTCGCAATGAAGCGTCAATGCACCCAGACTGACGCGGCCGCCGAGGAGCATCGGATCTCCCGCGCCCGCTGCCGCCACATACGCGTGAACGTAGGGCGACCACAGGAGGGCATACACGTTGAACATTATGATCCCCCACGCCACACCCGAAACCATCAACAAGATAAAACCTGCAATGCCGACCATCGCCAGCACTGCGCCATGCGTTATGCAGTATGCGCGCATACGAAGAATCCGTTCAGAAGCATAGCGATGCGCCAAACGGAAGAGCTAGCGTCCGCTTCAACTTTGACTGCTCTTGGAGGCGTGATAGCTTCGAGACGATCAATTTAAAATGAAAGAAGACCAATCCAACCTTGCGCGCAGATTTCAGCCGGATGCTCCGGTTGAGGTGACGACCGAAAAAATCGCGAACTTCTGTACCGCGGTCGGCGATCTCAATCCGCTGTACCTGGATCCGGTTGCGGCCGCGGCCGGACCCTATCGGGGAATCATCGCGCCGCCCTGGTTCGCCGCATCGATTCGACGCGGTGAGGGTTCCGCGGAGCAGGCGCTGTTTCCGCGCGGCGGTTTGATGGCCGGCATCGACATGGAACTGAAAACGCCGATTCGTCCCGGCGATTCGATTTCGGTTAAGACCGAGGTGAAAGAAACTTACGAGAAAACCGGCCGCACCGGCACCATGACGTTCACCGTAATCCGCTCGACGCTCAGCAATCAGAAGGGCGAGGTGGTCGCCTACGTCGACTATCGTATGATGAACCGCCACCGTTAGCGCCGCTTCTTCCTCGCGCGCATCATCAACGGTATCTTGCCGGAACCATGGCCAAACGCCTCGCTAACCGCGCCGATCGAATCGTGCGCACCAGGATGCGTGAGCCGGTCAGCTTCCAGGGCTTGACCGAAAATCGAAGCATCAACCTTTCCTCGGTTTCCGACTACGCCGGACGCTCACATTTCGCGCCATGGCAGCGCATTCTCGCGGGCATGCATGACTTCGAAAAGATGGCCGGCATTTTCACGCCGCTGGTCTATGTCGAACTGGAGACTCGCGACGTCGCATGCGATCCGACCACGCGCGTCGTCATTCGAGGCGAGTCATTTCTCGGCAAGGCGCTGGATGATTCCGGCGCGGTGCGTCATCTGGTGCGCGAGGGACGTCATACGGTCCTCGATGTGGGCGGCACCGAGCTCGCCAGTGCGCGCATGCTGAACGTATTCACGCGCTACGATCCCGATCCCGCGCGGCGGCGGGTAACGATATTGCCTCCGGAGCTTGGGTTGGGAGAGCAACCGACCCGCGTCATCGAGGTCCCGGGCATCGAGGCGATTGTTGACCTCGCGCGCAGGCCCGACTTTCTCGAAGCGCCAACCCACGTGTGGCATTACGGGCAAACCGATCCGAATCGCCACATCAATGGAATGGCATATCTCCGCGCGATGGAGGAACACGTCGCCGATCTGCTGCACGCCTCGGCACACGACCTGAGGCGCCTGTTCGCGGCACGCGCGCGCATCGTGTACCGCAAGCCGTCATTTCGTGGCGAGGCCTACCGGCGCGCGGTATGGTTTCGGAGCGAGGCGCCGCTCGCGCTGGCGGGCGCGTTTTTCAATGCGGGGGATTCAACTTCGGCCGCACCCGCGGTCGCGATCGAATTGACTTATCTCCAGCACGCAGGATGAGGAGAGTTGCCATGGAAATCGATATCGACCACGTGGCGATGCCGGTCGGCGACATCGAGCGCTCGGTGGAGTTCTATGTTCGCGTGTTCGGCGCGACGGCCGATGGGCTGGAGAAATGGCGCGCGGGAAAGTGGCCGATTGTCAGCATCAGCTTCGGACGCAACCGCTTCAACCTGCATCCGCCGGATAACCAGATCACGCTCAAGGCGGTTCATCCGATGATCGGCGGCGGCGACTACTGTTTCGTGTGGCCCGGCACCCCCGACTCCGCCATCGAGCATCTGAAGCGCAACAACATCGCACTCGAGGTTGGGCCGGTGCCGCGCCTCGGCGGCCGCGGCAAGGGCATCAGCGTCTACTTCCGCGATCCCGACGGTAACTTGCTCGAGTTCATCAGCTATGCGGCATCGACTTAGCGCCTCCGATTGCCGATGCTGATGATTTCGTCTTTGCGCTTCATACTCGGAGTTCTACTCATCGCTTCACCGGGTGTCATTTGCTGGACGCTGCTGTTTCCAGACGACCCCGCCGAGCGACGCATCGCCTGGGGCAGCGTGCTGGGGATCGCGACGGCGGTGTACCTCGCTCAGATCTGCTCATATTTCCATCTGAGCTGGTTTTATGGCGCGTGGACCGCCGTGCTAATCCTCAGCATCGGAAGCTTCCTGTGGTGGCGCCCGCACGGCCGCAACTCTACCAGTCCGAACGATAGCGCAGACCGAGCCTGGCTTGCGGCGAACCTGAACCGCGCCCTCGTGTTGTTGCTGTTAGCGATCGGCGTCTTACAGATTATCGTGGTGTCGAGGCAGTCTGTTCCGCTTGGATGGGATCCGAGTTTTCACTTGCTGCTCGCGAAAAAGATCGCATTGAGTGATCACATTATTCGCGACTGGCTGCCGTTCGATAACGCGGCGCTTAACTATCCAATCGGTAGCCACTTCCTGATCGTGCTGTTCGCCTGGTTTTCGGACTTACCATTAACACTGGTCTTCCAGTTGTTGATGGTAACCTTCTGCCTGCTTGGCACGCTCGCCGTATATGCGCTTGCGGAGGAATATTTTTCCTCGAGCACAATCGGCCTGTATGCGGCAATCGCCTACGGCGGCTGGGCGTTTTGGGGAAGCGCGGACTATCTTCGTTGGGGAGGCCTTCCCAACCAGCTCGGCATGCTGATGGGGCTCGCGATTCTAAGTTTGCTGATCCGCACCGGCGAGCAGAAGAAAACCATAGCTCTGATCGGGCTGTTGTTCGCATCCATCTGTCTCACTCATCACCACGTGATGGTGACGATGGGAATTATCCTGATCGTGCAGATGCTGATCTTCCTGGCAATCCGTGATCCCCAGCGGCGTTACCAGACCATTTTCTTCGGACTATGCGTGGCTGCCGCGGCCGCGGCATTTTACCTGGTTCCCTACGCGCTGAAGGCCGCTTCGGTATCCGACACCCGCGTCTTTCACCTCCAGGATCAGCTCGATTTCACCACCGTGGGGCTGGTGCTGGTTCCGTTCGCGCTTGCGGGAGCAGCACTCGACTACTATCGCAAGCGCGCCAGCGTGCACGTCCTCCACTCGGTCTGCGCCACGCTGCTCGTGCTGTATGTTCTGTTGGGGCCGATGTTCTACCTCTATCAACTGTACAGCACCGGGGAAGGCTTTGTGGCTTTCACGCCGTCGCGCTTTCTCAGCAACTTGACTTATTTTTTCAGCATCTTCGCCGGCTACGCGCTGTATCGTTTCCAGAAGTATTGGGGCTTAAGCGGGCCACTTACGATCGCCCTCGCGTTGCTGCTCGCGCTCACCAACATTCCGCAATGGAAGGTACTGTTGACACCTGACGCCGACCGCGGCAGGTTCGCGGCCTACCACTGGATCGAGGGCCACGCGCCGCCCAGCAGCATCGTGTTAACCGTTGATTCGTGGGCCTGCTATGCCACCTGGCGCCGGACTTTGCGCACCCCGATGCCCATCTCCGAACCACGCGTGCCACCACGCATCAGTGCGACGGCCAGGGTGGAATGGTTGGTGGGCCTGATGCCGGCGGAGTTGCGCGGCGTCCCGCTCATCGAGGTCTTCGGGCCCAGTCAGCCACACGGCGGGAAACTGCTCTGGTCAAATACGGATGGCTGGGGGGTGACAATGTACGACGACCGTGTTGAACCGAATCACCGCCGAGCGGCGCTTCCGGTCGATTAAACAAAATCCCTGACGCTTCGGCGGCCGACGATGGCTTCCTCGACCGCCCGATGGTTCAGATTTGGTACAATTTGGCTACCGTCTCGCCCGCCAGTTTTGCGGCGGCTGAGGCCGGCATCTCGGCCAGCAATCCCTTGAGCTCCTTCATGTACTCACGACCGTGATCCTGATGCGGGAAATCGCTCGCCCAGAAAAAGCGATCCTCACCGACGAACTTGCTGAGCCCGGCCAGCGCGCGCTCATCGGGGTCCGCCGAAATCCAGCACTGCGTGCGGATGTAATGGCTCGGCATGTTTTTCAGCGGCGCGCGGTTGATCGGCACCTCATATAGCGCGTCCATCCTGTCGACCCAGTAGCCGATCCATCCCGCGCCCGCTTCCAGCACGACTGTTTTGAGCTTCGGGAATTTATCGAACACGCCGAATGAGAACAGCGTGGTGAATGCGACCTGGGCCCCATAGCACGCGGTCACCTGATGGTACCAAATCGAGGTGCCCAGCCCGCTGAACCTGCGCGAGGCGAGCGAGGTCGGCTCGAAGGTCGGATGGATTCCGTATGGGATGTCGAGTTCCTGAAATTTCGCAAATAGCGGATCGAAATCCGGATGCCCATGGGCCTTGCGCTGATGATTGAACGGCGCGACGAAGGCGCCTTTGCATCCATCTTTGACCGCGCGCTCCAGTTCAGCGCACGCGGCCGGAACATCCAACATCGAGATATGCGCGATCGGAATGAGGCGCCCGCCCGAGTCGCGGCAGAAATCCGCGATCCATCGATTGTAGGCACGGCAGTAAGCATTGCTGAGTTCAGGGTCTTCGACTTCCGCTTCCCACAGCAGTCCGATCGTCGGATAGAGGATTGCCTTGTCGATGCCGTCCTGATCGAGGAGTTGGAGGCGTTCTTTGGCATCCATCGAACCGAACGGCGCGGAGTTCCGATAAGTGCGCTCAGCGGAGGGCTTCATTTCTTGCGCGGTGCGCCCCATCGCGCCCATCGTGTGCAGCACGCCGGGGCGAATCATCTGCGCCGGCTTCCCGTCGTATTCGAGGAACTCCATTCCGTTGGCATCTTGCTTAATCTTGATGCCGCGGCCGCGATATTTGTCCTCGAGATATTTGTCCCATAGCTCGACCGGCTCGAGGATGTGGCCGTCGGCATCGATGATGAGCTGATTTCCCGGCATCTTCTAAACCCTACAGTTTGTAACAATCGAGGACGTTTTGCCCCACCACGCCGCGGCGCGCCTCGGGTGACATCGGCGCGACCATTCGCTCCAGCGCATCGAGGTATTTGCCGCCGTGGTCCGGATGCGGGAAGTCGCTGGCCCAGAAGAAGCGGTCGCGCCCGACATAATCGATCACGTAAGCGGTCGCCTGCTCGTCGGGATCGCCGGAAATCCACACCTGCTTGCGCACGTACTCGCTCGGCTTCTTCTTAAGCGGCAGCGTGCCCCCGATCCAGGTCTCATAACCTTCGTCCATCCGATCCATCCAGAACCCCAGCCATGACGAACCGGACTCGAGGATCACCACCCGGAGTTTGGGAAACTTGTCGAACACCCCGAACTGGAAAAAGGTCGAGAGCGGCTGCTGCAGAATCTGCGACGCGATCACGCCCAATAGCGGCATCCGCTCCATGCCGTGGAAGCGCGCGCGATTGAGCCCCTTGGGTTCGAAGGTCGGATGAATCGCGAACGGCACGTCGAGCTTCTCAGCCATCGCGAAAACCGGATCGTGATCGGGATGTCCATGGGGTTTGTGGGTGATAGTAAATGGCGCGACGAACGCGCCACGGCATCCATCTTTGACCGCGCGTTCGAGTTCGAGCGGCCGCCGCCTGCGGATCTCCCAGCGAGAGATGCGCGATCGGAATCAGGCGGTCGCTGTATGGACGGCAGAAATCCGCAATCCAGCGATTGTAGGCGCGGCAATATGCCTGCGAGAGCTCGACGTCCTCGACTTCGGCCTCCCACAAAATTCCCAGGGTCGGATAGAGCACCGCCTTGGCGAGGTTTTCCTGGTCGAGCAGCTCGACGCGCTCCTTGGCATCCATCGAGCCGAATGGCGCGCTTCCGACGTAGGTTCGCTCGGCGTCGGGACGCAGTTGATCCTGCTCCTTACCCATCCCGCCGAGCGCCGCGAGGAAGCCCGGCTGCGCCATCGCCGACAGCTTGCCATCGTACTGCAGGCATTCGAGGCCCTTCTCGTTTTTCACCACCTTGATCGCGTGTGGCTGATACTTGGCTTCGAGATATTTTTCCCAGAGATCCGGCGGCTCGAGGATGTGTCCGTCGGCGTCGACAACGATATCTTTGGATGGCATCGTGCAAGTCTCCATTTGGTCCTGACCGATCGTTTAGCGGACCGCTTGGCAGAGTGTCAAATAAAGGAGTGGGCGAAATGGCGATAGCATCGAACAAACAACGACTCGCAGGAAAAGTTGCGGTGGTGACCGGCGCGGGGCGGGGCATCGGGCGCGCCGAGGCGATGCTCCTCGCACACGAGGGCGCCAGGGTCGTCGTCAACGATTTAGGGGGCGGGCCAATCGGTGGAGGCGCTGACGATCGCGTCGCCGCACAAGTCGTCGAGGAGATAGGGGCCGCCGGCGGCGAGGCGGTAGCAAATTACGACAATGTGGCGACGATGGAAGGTGGCGCGCGCATCATCCAAACCGCGATCGACAGCTTCGGGCGCCTCGATCTTCTCATCAACAACGCCGGCATCGTGCGCCCCCGCATCATTTACAACATGAGTGAGAGCGACTGGGATGACGTCATCGCAGTGCATATGAAGGGTACGTTCTCGACCACGCGCGCGGCCGCGATGATTTTTCGCGAACAGAAAAGCGGCGTCATCGTGAATACCGCGTCGGAGTCGGGGCTCGGCCATCTGGGGCAATCGAGCTACTCAGCGGCGAAGGAGGGCATCGTCGGCTTCACCCGCACGATTGCGCGCGACCTCGGACGCTTCAACGTACGATGCAATGCGATTCGCCCGCGCGCGGCCACGCGCCTTTTCGACGAGGAGGCGCTCAAGGCAATGGAGCGGACCCGCGCGATGCTCGGCGATCGCGGAACTCCCGCCGCGATGCCAAATCCGCTCGACAACAAGCCCGAGCAGGTCGCCGCGCTGGTGGTATGGCTCTGCACCGACGCCGCGGCGAATGTGAACGGACGGACATTTGTCGTCGGCGGCGAGATGATTGGAATCTATCCCGAGCCGGAGCCGATCCGCACGATGATTCACGAGGACGGATGGGATTTGGATTCGCTCGATCGCAGCGCGCCGACGCAACTGACCGCGGGTCTGCGCAATGAATTCCTGCCTCGCAGTTGATTCTCGCGAGTTTGCGCAATTGACACGGTTTGAGTAGCTATCGAGGAATCAGGAGGTTACGCCATGACACCAGCACAACAGAAAGAACGTGCGGTCGAATTTCTCGCGATGCTCGAAAATCCGGATCCAGCGAAACTGGAAGCGCTTGTCGCCGACAACTTCGAGTGGCGCGTGATGACGCGGATGCCGGGCTTCGCACCGGTTAAGGGCAAGGAAGCGCTGAAGGGTTTCGCGAAGGGACTGAAGACCATGATGCCTAATGGCCTCAATATGAAATGGGGCACCGTCTTCAGCGAAGGGAACAACGTCTCGGTGCAATGCGAATCGAACACCACGGCGGCCAATGGCCGCAAGTATTCGAATCTCTATCATTTCTATGTCAGCTTTGCGGGCGACAAGATCGCGCAAGTGCTCGAATACTGCGATACCAACCACGCGCGCGAGGTCTTCGTCGCCGCCTGAAGGCTGAAGCATGATCATCGCGCAGATCACCGACCTGCACGTCGTCGCGAGGGACCGCCTCTGCTATCGCCAGATTCCCACTAATGCACAACTGGCGGAGGCGGTCGCTCACCTCAATAGCCTGATGCCCCGACCCGATGTCGTGATCGCCTCGGGAGATCTCACCGACCATGGCCGCGACGATGAATACGAGGTCCTGCGCGAGATCCTTGCGCCGCTCACCGCGCCGGTTTTCGTGATTCCGGGCAATCACGATCGTCGCGAGGCGCTGGCGAAGGCGTTTGCCGATCAGCCCTACATGCCGCGGGCCGGCGCTCCGTTCATCCACTACGCGATCGACGACTACCCGATTCGGCTGGTCGGCCTCGACACTTCCGTGCCCGAGCATCATCACGGCCTGATGTGCGAGGAACGATTGCGATGGCTCGACGCTACGCTGAGCGCGCGACCGGACCACCCGACGCTGATTTTCATGCACCATCCGCCGTTTCGCACCGGCGTGCATTGGATGGATGGCTCCGGTCTGCACGGCGGGCGCGCAATGGAGGAAATCGTCGCGCGACACCCTAATGTGATTCGGGTCGCGGCCGGCCACATCCATCGACCGATCCATGTTGCATGGGCGGGCACCATCGCATCGACGGCACCGAGCACCTGTCATCAGGTAACATTGGATCTCGCGGGTGGCGATGGCTACGAATTCGTGATGGAGCCGCGCGCAATTCAGCTTTACGTGTTCGATCCGGGCTACGGGCTCGTCAGCCATCTCAGTTACGTTCCGAACAATTACCGCAACCTATCGATGCTCGGCAGCCTGCCGGAAAAAGATCGCGCCCAACTCGTGGCACGCGCAAAGAACGACTACGAAAATATGTCGCGGGCCGAGTACGACCGGCCCGATTTGATAAAGCGCGGCAGCTAGGACGAGGGATCCTCGTCGCCCGGCGGGCGGTTGCGCATCAGAATGACGCCGAGGATCACCCCACCGATTAGCGCGAACGGCATCAGGCTCAGCAACATCGTGCTGGCGTAATAGGCCGAAATCGTTCGCGCATCCGAGGCCCCGAAGCATGCCGGACAGGCCGCCGCGATCGAGGGCAGCATCGCAGCCGCGAATGTGAGGACGATCGAGGCGACGGTCTTCATCGGCCCAGCCCCAGCGCGTGACGATAGACGATGTCCGGAATCAGTGTCAGCGCCATTCCGAGGAACAGCAACGCCGGCACCAGCACTGTCAGATAGAGGATCAGGTGCTCGTGCTTCAAATGCATATAGTTGCGCAACACGAGGCCGGCTTTGATCGCGGCGATCGAGAAGATAGTGATCACCGCTGCCGTGCGCGGAATCGGCAGAACAAATATCACCAGCCCGGCGATGAGCAGAAAGACCAGCCACGCCCAGATCATCAGGTAGAGATTGCTTTCGGCTCGGGTGTCGATTGCTCCAACAGTTGTCTCACTCATTTTACTTTCTCCCCAAATCGATCAGGTCAGGTACAGCAACGGGAACAGGAAAATCCACACCACATCGACGAAGTGCCAATAGAGCCCCCCGTACTCGATGCGCCGCTGCAGGAACTCCCAGGTATTGTCGCGGCCGACCGCGATAAAGAGCATCAGGTTGATGACGATCCCCGCCAGCATGTGCAGCGCGTGCAGCCCCGTCATGCCGAAATAGAAGGACCAGAACATCCCCGAGGAGGGATAGAATCCCTCGCTGAATTCGCCGCGATATTCGAGTCCTTTCACGCACAGAAAAGTGCAGCCGAGTAGGATCGTGAACAGAAGGAACATCCGGGTGCGCGGGCGATCGTTTGCGCGCGCCGACGCCAGCGCCATGATCATCGTCATACTCGAAGTCACCAGCACCAGGGTGTTGAAGGCTCCGAAACGCCACTTGACGTGCTCCGCGTCGGCGGCAAATCCGCCGTGCGCGAACTGGAACAGCACGAAAGCTGTAATCAGGCCGCCGAAGACCAGAATTTCCGATGCGAGAAACCACCAGATCGCCATCCTGCCGATGGGGATCTCGCGAAGATGGTCGGTCTCGACCACCAGTGGAATGCTTTCAACCGCTGCGCTCATCGGTTTCTATCCTCTCTCGCTGCTCGCGTTGCTTTAGCGGGCCGCGGTGACGGCGGCGACCGGCACCGGTTGATTCTGCGGCAGCCAATCCTCGCTCATCGCGGGGTCGCTGTATTCGTACGGGTCGCGGTAAACGCGCGGCGGCCTCGGGAAGTTCGGATGCGGCGGCGGAGAGGCCAGCGTCCATTCCAGCGTGTTCGCATGCCACGGATTTCTCTCCGCTACCTTGCCCCGGACCATCGAGTAGAACAGGTTGATGACGAAGGGGAGTTGCGCGGTGAAGAGGGCGATTGCGCAAATTGTCGCGAGCACATGCAGCGGTTGCAGCGGCTTCAGCATTTCGTAAGCCGATAACTCGTAAATGCGCCGCGGCTGGCCGCCGAGGCCGGCCAGGAACAACGGAATGAAGATTCCGTTGAACGCGAAGAACGACAGCCAGAAATGAACCTTGCCCCAGAACTCATTCATCATGCGCCCGAACATCTTGGGGAACCAGAAATACAGCCCTGCGATACCACCGAAGAAGGTCACCGGGAACATCGTGTAGTGAAAATGCGCGACCACAAAGTAGGTGCCGTGCATGTAAATGTCTGAAGCCGAGGAGCCGAGGAAGATTCCAGTGACCCCGCCGACCAGGAAAGTTACCAACCCGCCCAACGCGAACAGCATCGCCGCGGTAAACCGAATCGAGCTGCGCCACAATGTCGCAATCATCGCGAACACGATGATCGCGAACGGCACTGAGATCATGATGGTGGTGATACTGAACGGTGTCGCCAGCCGCGGATCCATCCCGGAGACGAACATATGATGGGCCCACACCACGAAGCTCAGCAGTCCGGCCGCGATGGTGGAGTAGACCATCATCTTGTAACCGAAGAGCGGCTTGCGTGCGAAAACCGGCATGACTTCGAGCATGATGCCGAAGCCCGGCAGCGCGACTACGTAGACCTCCGGATGCCCGAAGAACCAGAACAAATGCTCCCACATCAGCGGGTCGCCGCCCTTATCGGGCCGGAAGAATCCGGTGCCCAGGCGGCGATCCAGCAGCAACATGATCGCTGCCGCGATCAGCGGACCGACCGAAAGCAGAAACACCAGCGCCGCGGTGACTTCCATCCACACAAACATCGGAAGGCGCATCAGCGTCATGCCGGGCGCACGCAGGTTGAAAACCGTGGTGAGGAAGTTCACCCCGCCCATCAAGAAGGATGCAAACTCAAGCGCCGAGGCGAGAATCCACAGGTCCTGTCCCAGGTAGACGCCCGTATAGATCGGATTGTCGGAGAGTGGCGTGTATGCCGTCCATCCCGAGGCAGCCGGCCCCTCCGGAGCGAACATCGAGGCGATGAGCACCAGCGACGCGACGAACTGGGTCCAGAACGACATCGCATTGAGACGCGGAAATGCCATGTCATCGGCGCCGACCATGATCGGAATCAGGTAGTTGCCGAAGCCGCCAAGCAGGAACGGCATGGCTACGAAGAACACCATCACGGTGCCGTGCATGGTGACGGTTGCGTTGTACTGATCGGGGCCGATGGGGCCCCATCCGGGGATCGAGGTCTCCGGCCACGCGAGCTGCCATCGAATGATGTACGCCGAAAAGCCGCCGATAATCGCCATCAGCGCGGACAGTGTCATGTATTGCTTGCCGATGACCTTGTGGTCGGTCGAAAAGATATAGCGCCGCACGAACCCAAGTTGTTGTTGGTGTTGCTGGGAAGCCTTGATTGCGACGTTCATTCTCTTTCCCTTTTCCTTACTGGCCCGCGCTCGCGCTGGTAGTCGCATGAAGAACATTTTCGGTCAGCCACTTCGAGTAGTCTGGTTCGCTCTGGACCACGATCGTCCCATGCATCGAGTAGTGCCCGAAGCCGCACAACTCGGAGCACATAATCTCGTAGGTGCCGGGCTTGGTGGCCTCGAACCAGGCGGGTATCGCGCGGCCGGGTACGACATCCTGCTTCAACCTGAGATTGGGCACCCACAAGCTGTGGATGACGTCTTCGGAATTCAGCGATAGCCGAATCACCTTCCCGACCGGCACGTGCAACTCATTCTCGATCATCACGTCATCGGCGGTGCCGAGCTTGCCGTCCGGACCGGCATAGGTGAATTCCCAGTTGAACTGCTTGGCGGTGACTTTGACTTCCAGCGCGCCTGGTGGACGATAGTTCTTTTCGAGGTCCCAAGCGCGCCCGCCGGCGGAATCGATCCCGAGGTCGAGGCCGAGGATCGAGCTAACGCCGGCACCAATATCCAAGCCATTTCGCGCGGCGTGTCGCCACGATTGTAATGAGCCTGCCGAGGGCCTTTGCGCCGCGACGAGATCGCGAAATAAATCAGCAAACTTTCGCTAAGGATGAAAAAAAATCCGACGATATAAAGAATCAAATAGATAACGTGATCGATCTGTCCGCCAAAGGTCGAAACGTTTGGCGGCATCCAGCCTGACAGCATCGTTACCTCTGCCCCGATAGGGGTTCGCGAGAGTCGTTGTTTGGTGGCCGCAGTCGAAAGCAGTCGGCGTGCCAAAATCAAACATCCCAATGGACGATGTTTTTCGCCGCCTCGCACCGTGAACGTGAATCCGATCGCGCCAAGCCTGTGGCGAAGCGCGCCACGAAAATGCCTGTGAAATAAAGCGGATTCGGTGGATGTACTATTCCTGGAATTCCACCAACCGACCAGTTGGTAGATTAATTCGATTGCCTCGAGGTCGACACTGGCCCGATTCGCGACAGCTTGCGGCGAATCGCGTCATGCCGATCGCGTCATTCGCCAGACCGGATCGTGATCGCCTCGCTCGGATTTCGCGACGTAATCGGTCATGTTCTTGTATATGCCCATTACGATTCTCCAGTAGTTGGATCCGGTCGCATCCGGATATTCATTCGCGGCAATCTCCTTGGCTCGTTCCCACGCTTCTTCATCTTCAAGCGTATGAACCACGTTGACTGGCATGATGCTGTCCTCCTATCAGATTCAATCACCGACCGATCGGTTGATTCTCAACGCAAGAGGCACGCCAACTGCATATGTCGATGTGGCGACCGAGAAGATACTGACTATTCCCGAGGTGGCGAAGCGGCTGGGGATGCATCCCGTCACCGTTTATCGCCTGGCCAAGGAAGGAAGGCTGCCGGTCTTCCGCGTCGGTAGGATGTTGCGTTTCGATGCAGACGAACTGGAGGAGTGGATTCGTGCGGGAAAAGTTCCGTTCGGCCGCCGGCGTAACCGAAAGCCACGAGTCGCCACCGATGGTGAGCATCGATCAAGCGAGAAGACCTAGGCTTCCGGCCCGAACCGTCGACGCGGTGTGGTTACAGAGGGCTAGGCCTGGGTGGGGGCCTCATGCGCGGAGAGCCACAGCTTCTTCAAATCCTTCGGCAACTGGCTGAAGACGTCCCATGCCTCACCTTCGGTGCCGGTGGGGCTGCCGAGCGCTTCCTGCAGGGTCGCGAAGACGGCCCGCACCCCGCGCCCAGCGGAAGCGAAATCTGCGAGGCTGGCATAGTACCGCACGCGCGCAACGAACTCCGTCTCATGAGTCTTGCGCACGTCGCGATCGATGCGTTCGTTTTCCAGCCATAGCACCTGCAACTCGATCGGAAGCTGGCTGGCTACATGGAATGCTTCTTGGGGAGTGATTCGTTCGCGCAGCTCCTGAAAAACCGCGTATGTGACGGCCCCCGCGCCTTCCAAATCGGTTCCCGCTCGGTGCGCGACCCGGGTAATGAATTCTTTGTCGTTCATTTGCCTATCTCCGCGATACTATCTGGCGCGTCCAGCGGCCTTAACCTTGAGCGCGCTGACTTTGAGCCGCGCCAGCAAGCTTCCATCATCGTCATCCCATGAGAAGCGCGGCTTGCCGCCGAATGCCTTCGCGACCTCGCGCGCGATCCGATGCGCGAGCTTTTGCGAGGTCGTCAGCACTTCGAGTTCGTTCCCCTTCCATGCGCTCGAAAGAACCTTGCGCTCGGGCTGAGTGAAGCCGGCGCGAGCTTCCACATTCTTGATGCGATGGGAAATTGCCTCGGCCGTTGCTGCCGCGCCTTGCGGAAGCTCAATCAGGATCCGGCCGTGATACTCGCCGGCCTCGGCTTGCGCGCATCCGGGGCAGTGCACCCAGGTAGCCCGCTTCACGAGCTCCTCCGACAAACGACGCCCGCGCCGCCAGGTTTTGGCGGAATACACCGCGCCGCATCGGTCACAGATCGAAGGATCGCGAAACTCGGCGCGCCGGGTCACCGGCGGACTCATATCGGAGCGAGAACCACGACGATCCTTGCTTCGGACGAGCCCTTTACCACCTGCGTTTCGATTTAGTCCCGTCTTCATTTTCACCACCATCCCATCGAGTCACTCGTCCGCGAATGACTGCGTGGCTGCTTCCACCTTCAAAAATGCCTTCAACACGTCAGTGGTAGTAATGATGCCGACCAATTTGCCGTCTTCGACTACCGGCAGGCCGCCGATCTTATGTTCGATCATCAGCCGCGCCGCGTCCTCAACGCTCATCCTGGGCGTCACCGTTTTCGGGTCACCGGTCATCGCCGCGGTGACCCTGGTCGAATCGAGATATCCGGCATGCGCGCGAACGTCGCGATCCGAAATGATGCCGACCAGTTTGTCGTTGTCGACGACCGGGACCCGTCGAAACCCTCCGTCCTCCATCAAAGTGGCAGCTCTGCGAAGGGTGTCATGGGAGGAAACCGTGATCGCACCGTACGTCATCAATTTGCCAATGAGCATCTTCATTCACCTCGGGCCAACTTCAGTTGCAAGCCTCTTGCCACATTCTGAAGAGGCGCAACGTGGGCGGAACCTAGCATTGGACGGCTAATAAATTCGCCCTTCGATGGCGAATCGTGCCATCGATTCGGCGTTACTGAATCCGATCGCTACACCATCGGAGCGCCGAGGAGACTGACTGCGGTTGGAGAAATCGCGCCAAAGCTGGTGGCATGGCAATCGCTAAAGAGATCTTCGCAAACGGTGCAGGAGAAATCTCATGGCGTACCCATTCAAGAAAATCCTTTGTCCGATCGATTTCGATGACAACTCCATCGCGGCGCTCGAGACCGCCGCTGAGATGGCGCGCCAACTCGACGCCACCGTCGAGGTCCTCCACGTGGTGCCGATCGTAGTTCAACCTGGCGCCTCGCAAGTTCAGGTCGATGTCTACGCGGCGGAGGAAGAATCCTCGAAGGCGAAACTCGCGAGGCTCGCCAAAGCTCATCTGGCCGGTGTGAAGTACGAATTGAAGACCGCCGTTGCTCTGCCGTCTACGGCAATTCTCCATGCGGAGAAAAACCTCGACGCCGATGTCATCGTGATGAGCACCCACGGACGCCGTGGCCTGTCGCGTTTGTTCATGGGCAGCGTGGCGGAGCGCGTGGTGCGAGAAGCGCATTGTCCTGTTCTGACGGTTCACGGCCGTTTGACCGCGGAGACGACCGCTTCCGCACCCGCCTGACCGCATCGTTATGACGGGCCCATCGCCGCTGCTTGCTATCCGAGTGTGCGACGTGATTTCAATGTCGCCATGACGATTACGCGATTTATATGCCTGCGCCGCCCGATCCGGCGCGGCGCGTGCACGATACTGATAGCATCCGGCATCTGCCTGGCGGTCGGCACCGCATCGGCGCAGGTCTCCCAGCCATCAACCGCCAAAAAGGATTTCGTGTTGCATTGCGCCGACTGCCACGGCATCGACGGCAAGGGCAAAGGACCCGCCACGGAGGTCATTCCTGGTTTTCAGCCCGCCAATCTGACGCTCCTCACCAAAAATAATGGTGGCCAGTTTCCGCGCCAGGAAGTGTACGACGTGATCGACGGTCGCAAGCGGATGTCAGGTCACTTCGATCCGGATACCGACATGCCGCTATGGGGTCTGACGTTCCAGCCCGAGGGCCGCGAGTTCAGCAAAGAAGCTGAGGAAAAGGTGAAGGCCCGCATCGCGGGCCTGGTCGCCTACATCGAGGGGATTCAGGAGAAGTAGTTCTCCGTGGTCTTCGTTTTCGTTCTCTCCGGCGAGGATTTGTATTCTGTCATCCCGAGCGAGGCCGCCGCGTCGAGGGACCAAGTTAGGGGACCTCTGCGAAGCGACTTGCGACGTTCTGGTCAATGTCTCAGCCGTAAAACATCCGACGCGTCCCGCGAACTAATCAAATCCGTATTTGATGATCTGTGGATGGCTCTCGGCATACGCGCGCGCGAGCCGAAGTTGCTCGTCGCTCCCCGCGTGAATCTCGAACCGCGGATCGCCCTTCCCTACCACTTCGCCTGACCCGCGCAGGAGACGCACGCCTGCAGAGATGTTCGCCGAGGCGCCGGCGCGTTTCGCCGCCCGCGCGATTTCCCGACAATCATCGTGACGTCGCCGAGCGATGGATGGATCAGCGTCTTTCCTTGCGCCGCGACCGCGAGGCTTCTGCGCCGGCTGATTTGCGCGTGCGCGCCAAAATCGCGCTGTCCTCGAAGCAGTAAATCGCTGACGGCGAAAGCATGTTGCGGGAGTCCTGCGCGAATCCAACCGCTCAAGGTAGCTATGGATTTGCCGATGCGAGGCTCCAATCGCGCCAACCAATGGCCACCCGCTGTCGCGATCGGATGCAGTTACACGCGCAATTCGTGCGACGTGCGAGGCACCGCGGCCCCCTTCGAATGGCACATTATGTGCGTCTCGCCATTGCTGCCGGATGTTTGGCAATCGCAACCAAGGAGACCGCCAATGGCGCATCCTTTTCGAAAAGTGCTCTGTGCCGTGGACTTCAGTCCCAGCACCACCGTGACCATCGAGACGGCGCGGCAAATCGCCGAGGCGAACAATGGAACCGTAATCCTTTTGCACGTCGTGCCGATGCCGGTTGAAGCCATCGGACAGCCGCTGATGATCGAACCGCTCTCCGGCGCCGAGGAGGACGCGCGCAAGCGCCTCAATCGGCTCGCCGCCGAGAGTCTGACCCATGGCTATGAAATCGTGGTGGTTACCGGCGAGCCCGCCCCATCCGTTGTTCAGGCCGCCGAGGAGCATGCCGCCGATCTGATCGTGATGGCGACCCACGGCCGCACCGGGCTCAAGCATTTCTTTCTCGGCAGCGTTGCGGAACGCGTGGTGCGCGAGGCCTCGATGCCGGTGATGACGGTGCGCGTGCCCACGGAAAAACCTCGCGCGCTATCTACATCTGTACTGCTTGGATGAACGGAGGAATCTCACATGGCTGACCTTCACGGCTACCTAATCAAGCAAGATTCCGAAACCGGAAAATGGGAAATCTTCTGGAAGGAAAAGAAGGTGGCGTCCAATTTCACCCGTGAGGTCGACGCCGAAGAATGGATCGAAGATCAAGTCCCGCTCTATCGCACCAGCTAGAGTGATTGGTTATTTTTTCCCGACCTCCATTTTGTTTGCCGTGGCCGCGGCGGCGGTCTTGTAGCCCTCCAACGTCCCGCGCATCAACTCGGCGTATTGACGATCGAGGAAGCTTACGCGAAACAGATAGTCGCCGAGGCTCCCGAGAAAGCCGGGAAATCGCTCCCGATTGAGCTGGAACGAGTAGGTCCAGGTTATGTGCGTACTGCCCGGGCTGGTTTCCGAATAAACAAAGCGGCCGAGACCGTAGACGATGGGGCGGGCTTTTTCGGTCGTGTAATTCCAAACGACATAGCGAAATCGGTACGATTTATCGCTGTGCTCGCGCTCCAATGATTGTTCCTCGAGGGTAGAACCGTCGGTGAGGCAGACCACGCGCCGCGAGCCCGGAGCACCGAATTCACCACCGGTCAAAACGTAATCTCCCGCGACGCCGGGCAATCCGCTGGTTTGATGGACCACATCTTTCAGCGGCTTGTTGACGATGTCCAAGGTCACGGACAGCGGGCGATCGATGGTGATTTCCTCGACGTGGGAAACCAGCTGATCGACGGGCACGACCGCGGGATGCGGCGTATCGATGAATCCCGGCGGTGGAGCGCAAGGCCCGGCCTCTGCTCCGCGAGCGACAATATTCAAAAGCATCACGGCGAGAACGATAACCGGCGTTTTGGACATGATGGATACCTCCTGGCCCTGAAGAATCGGGGACAGGCGCGAGCCCGGTTCGGCCCCGATTCGTCATTAACGGGTCACGTGGGTTGACGTTGTCAACCTAACGCCCTTGGTTGACCGTGTCAACCTCGTGCGCTGTTATTCATCCATGACGCAGGAAACTCGCGACCGGCTGGTCGCAATTGCCGCCGAGCTCCTCGATAGCGGCGGCCCCGCCGCCGTCACCCTGCGCGAGGTCGGCAAACGCGCCGGGGTTTCGCACAACGCCCCCTACAAGCATTTCGCCAGCAAGGAGGATTTGTTGGCGGCCATCGCGAGCCGGGAACTCAACTACCAGGCCAGGGCGATGAGCATGGCCCAGCGCGGCAACCGCAGCCCGCTCGAATCACTCCGCAGCCTGATGCATGGGTACGTGCGATGGGCGCAAGAGCATCCGCAGCGTTTCAGGCTGACCTTCGGCGCCTGGACCCACGGCTCCGAGGAACTCGGCCAGGCGGCAGGAAGCTCACGTGGCTCCCTGATTTCGATTGTCGCGGCTGCCCAGGCCGCCCGTCAGTTACCGCGGGGGAATCCCGATCGGATCGCCTCGCTGATGCTCGCCCTGGCGCATGGCGCGGTTGACCTCGCGTTGGCTGGGCATCTATCGGTCAGCGGCAAAGGCAGCGCCGACCCGGGAATGTTGGTCGACGACTTTTTCAAACTGCTTCGCGCGCAATCAGCGGGGCGAAGGAAATAGCAGCAAGCTTCTTTCCTTTTTGTCATTCTGAGGCAAGCTTGCCTCAGCGACTGTGTTGAATGACAGGAGGAAGAGTTCGCGTTTGAAAAATGTTAAGGCAACCATCGGGCTGAGAACCTCATACGCCTCAAAACGCCAATACCCCACCGTCGATGGGATATGCCTGGCCGGTGATGAAGGATGCCTCATCCGAACACAAATACAGCGCCAGCGTCGCCACTTCCTCGGGCGTGCCCATTCTGCCGATGGGTTGATATTCCGAAAGCTCCTTGAACATCTCCTGTTCGCGGCCCGGATAGTTGTTGCGCAGATATCCGTCCACGAACGGCGTATGAACCCGCGCCGGGCACACGCAGTTGCAGCGGATGTTGCGCTTCACGTAGTCGACCGCGATCGATTTGGTCATCGTCAGCACCGCGCCCTTGCTCATCGAGTACGCGAAGCGATCAGTCAGCCCAATCAGCGACGCGATCGACGCGAGGTTGAGGATCACGCCGCCGCCGTCGCGCAGCATCAGCTTGATGCCGGCCTGCGAGCATAGATACACGCCTTTCACATTGACGCTGTAGATGCGATCGAAGTCGGCCTCCGAGGTGGTCTCGACCGTGCCGACGTGCGCGATGCCGGCGTTGTTGACTAGCACGTCGACTCGATGCGCCTCGTGATCGACTCGCGCAAAGGCCTCCGTGACCGAGGCGAGCTTCGCTACGTCGCATGCGATCGCATCGGCCTTGCCGCCCGCGGTGCGGATTCGCTCGACCGCGGCCTGCCCCGCCTCGAGGTTGGCCTCGAGCACGAACACGCGCGCGCCGACGCTCGCGAAAGTGTTGGCGATGGCGTTGCCGATGCCGGAACCCGCGCCGGTGACTACCGCGACTTTATTGTCGAGACGAAACATGATGGGGCGTCCTCGCTATGGAAGAGATTTCGCAGCGCCACGATAGATCAATGGTGTGCGCCGCGCCAAAGCGATCTTGCGCCACGGAAAATTTCAGATGTCGATAGCCGGCCCCTCAGCTACCGTACGATCCAGGCTTAATGGAGAAAGCGTCGCGCCCGCAGGCCCTCGCTCTTTTCCATCGGTCGGTTCGCTTCCGGTTGATCGCCCTGATCGCGGTCTTCGAGTTGAGTTGCAGACAGTCCGTGAAACCTCGACGAATGCTGGTCGAGCAGGCGACGGCTCTGAAAATGCAACTCACGGCCGAACAGTTCACATACCGGGCATTTCATGCGCGTGAAACTCGCATTATTGGTTCGCGGTTGGCAAGTCCAAAAGTCATTTTTTCGCTGCGAAATAATGACTCCTTTCGCCACACCAAGTTCGTCAGCTTTTCTTGCGGAAAGTCTTCTCGCGATAGGCCCGCGCGGCCGCCCGCGATTCCTCAGTAGCCGAGGCTCCGAGCAGACTGTCGCCATCGCCGAATGCGGTAATTCCGGCGCCCATCGCGCGCGTCACCGCGTTGACGTGTTCTTTGGTGATCGCGACCGGTACCGACGGCTTCTCGATCAGTTCGCGGGCGAGTTCCTCGGTCTCGCTCTGCAGCTTCGCGAGCGGCACCACCCGATTCACAAAGCCCATCTGCTTGGCTTCCATAGGACTGAAGCGGCGACACGTCATCACCAGCTCCTTGGTCATCGCGGGCCCGATCTCGCGCACCAGCTTGGGAATGCCACCCCATGCGAGCGGAATTCCAAGATCGATTTCCGGGATGAAGAACCATGCGTCCTCGGCCGCGACGCGCAGATCGCATACCGCCATCAGCACCACGCCGCCGCCGACCGCGTAGCCGTGCACTTGCGCGATAGTCACCGCGCGCATCTGCTCGATCGCATCGGAGGCGCGCAGGCCGTACTGGCCAACCTCGCGCCGATAGAGCCAGCTATTGGATTTTGAATCGGCCGCCGCGGCGGGCGAGTCCTGCAAATCGGCGCCAGCGCAGAATGCGCGACCCGCGCCACTCATGATGACTACGCGCAACTCGCGATGGCTGTCGAACCATCGCGCGGCATCGGCCAGTTCCTGCAACATGGTCGCTCCGATCGCGTTGAGGCGGTCGGGCCGATTCAGCGTCAGGCGTCCGAGGCCGCGGCCGTCGACCTCAACCTTGATGGTCTGGAAATCGCGTGTGTCTGTCATGGCAAAACCTTCTTTAGAACCGGCTCCGGCGCAATGACTGTGGTCGTCCTTGCTGCGTTGCGATCGAAAGTGCCGACATTGCTGCCCGCGAGCGCGTCGGCGGAGATTAAATGGGTTATCCGCAGCTTGTCTGCGCGGCTGAATGATCTCGCCAGATTCACCAACGCCACGTCCGACGCGATCATGCGGTGATGCTCGCGCAGATGCTCGAGCCAGGTCTCATTGACGAAAATCTCGACGAAGCGGTCGGGCTGAGTGATGTCGACGAAGAGTCCCCAGAATATCGCACCGTCGCGCAAGCGCATGGTCCGTTGATCGCGCATGACGGCGATGAACTCGCCGGTCTTGGCGTGATCGATTAGATACTCAATCGTGACTAGCGCCGGCCCACTTTCCGGATCGATAGCGGTCGAGAGCTCCGGTTCCGCCCACAGGTCGACCGGGTCGGTTTTCACCTCGTCCACGGCAGCGAGGCGCCATCGATAGACCACAAACCCCGAGAGCATCGAGGCCGCGCCGCACCAGAGCGCCATCTGCAGGCCCCATTTCACCGCGATCACACCCCAGAGCGCGCTTGCACCGGCCAGTCCGCCTTGCACCGCGATCTGATAGACCGCCAGCGCGCGGCCCTGCACCCATTTGGGCACCGCGAGCTGCGCCGCCACATTCAATATCGAGAAGGCACAGACCCACGCCGCACCACCTAACGCCAGCAACGCGCTCGCGAGCACGGTGTCGTGCGTCAGCGTGAGGCCGACGGTCATCAGGATGAAGAGCACCGCCGCGCCATGCACGATGTTGTCGTGTGACACGAGCTGCTGGAGCCGAGTCAGCATCGCGCCGCCGATCACCGCGCCGAGGCCGAACCATGCCAGCAACAGGCCGAAGCCTGCCGCACCGAGGCCGAGTTGCACCCGCGCGATGAGCGGCAGCACTGCCCACATCGCGCTGGCGCCGAACACGAAGGCCACCGTGCGCACCAGGACCGCGCGCAGCGGCGGCGCATAGCGCACATAGCGGACGCCGACGCGAATCGCGCCCAGCACGCGCTCAGCCGGCAACACGCCGGGACGCGTCTGGCGCCGCCATTCGTAGAGCACCACCATCACGCCCAGGAACGAGGCCGCATTGAGCAGGAAATTCGCATCGGCCCCGAACCATGCGACCACGAATCCACCCAGCGCCGGGCCTGCCGCGCGCGCGAGATTGAAGTTGATGCCGTTAAGGGTGATGGCGCTGGTCAGTTCTTCGCGGGGAACCAGCTCGGGGATGATCGCCTGCCACGCGGGCGCGTTCAGCGCGGAGCCGATGCCGAGCATGAAGCTCAGCCCGAGCACGGTCCATTCGGTGGTCATCCCGAGCCAGGTCAGGATGCCGAGTATGCCCGCCGCCACCATCATCCATAGTTGCGAGAAAATCAGCAGCCTGCGCCGATCGACGATATCGGCCAGCGCGCCCGCCGGCAGTGCGAGGAAGAATATCGGCAGGCTGGAGGCGGTCTGGATCAACGAGACCATCAGCGCCGATTTCGAGAGCGAGGTCATCAGCCACGCCGCGCCGACATTTTGCATCCAGGTGCCCAGGTTGGAGGCGAGCGCGGCGATCCAGAGCGCGAAAAACACCCGCCGTCGCAGCGGCGCCCATCCCGAGACCTGTGGACTTGCGCCGTCGTGATGACGTGGGATGGTGCGCGCACCGCCGAAAGCAACGAAACCGCTCATGATGAAATCGAATCTCCAGGTTTGAGGTTGCGCGCGCGCATCAGCGACCCGCATCGAGCCTAATCAGTCAGTATTGATGCCGCAATCGAGCGGGCTAAGATGTCGCCCGGATTACCAGAACGTGCGCCAGGAATCTCCCACCACTGCCGGCCCGCTGACTTCACTCGAAAGGGTGACCATCGCGCTACTGATGACCTGGACGGCGGGCTTCGTCGACATCGTAGGCTATGTCTCGCTCTACGGGTTATACGTGTCGCATATGAGTGGGAATACGGTGGCGATGGCCCATCACATCGCGCAAATCGATTGGATCGGGATCGTGCGGCATGGCTGGCCAATCGCGACGTTCATTTTCGGCTTGATGCTGGGAGCGTTCATTTACGATGCGGAAAAGCGCCGCAACATTGAGGTGCCCTTTCCCGCTACCATCGGATTGGAAACTTTATTGATTGCGATTTTTGTCGCCGCCGGCGCGGGCAACGGCTTTACCGCGAACATTCCCCCGCAACCCGCGCTCAAGTTCTTCGTCATGGTTGCGCTGCTGACGATTTCGATGGGGTTGCAGAATGTCTCCATCCGCAAAGTCGGCGGGTTGAATGTCTACACCACCTTCGTGACCGGATCGCTGGTCAAGTTCGCCGAGTCGATGTCGGAGTATCTCTTCTGGGTGCGCGATCGAACCCACCTGCGCTTTCGCCGCCGCATCTGGAGGGTCCTGCGAGTCTCGCCCCGCCAGCCATCCGCGCAACATGCGGCGCTTACCATCACCCTATGGATCGTCTACCTGACGGGCGGAGTGATGGGCGATTTCGCGACCGACCGATGGGCTCTGCGCGGGATGATCGCACCGCTCCTCATGCTTGCGGCGGTCACGGCTTATGGGGTCTCTCGTCCGCTCCTCGAAGGACTGCACGAGGAATGGTGAAGCGACGCCATCGCGACTTCGGTTAGCCACCTGTCCAAACCAACCGTTCTGTTTCGAATCACCCGGTTCGCTCCATTGTCCGTATCCAAGGCCAAATCTGTTCCAGCCTGAGACACTTCGGCTCCTCCGCGCTGGCCCGCGACCTGCTCTAGGAGACCATCTGCTGGAGGTGAAAACATCATGCATTTTATAGTTGAACAGGCGATCGAGCGCGAAGCTGAAATCCTTGATGCGGCGCTGGAATGTCCCGAGATTCTTGAGCTGGCGCCGCCGCCATGGGCCACCTCGAAGGGCCGCTTGAATCCGCATACTCGGAGGTTCTCGACGCGGAGCACTTCACGGCGAAGCCTTACCTCGCATAATGTGACGATACCTCACTACGTCCACTGACCAGGGATCAATTCGGCACGCCTGCGACGGCCCTCGACTAAGGTCGGACCGCCGCGGTCGCTGCGAACACTGCGAGGCGGGGTCATAGCGCAAATCGAGCGATTCAATCGAGCTCGAAAAGATTGGAGCCCTGGCGCTTAAACCGTCCGGCAGGCGTAGATGACATGATCGCGGTTGGCTTCGTCCCACGCCCAGTTGAGGGTTTGGTCTTCCTTGCCAATCCCGCCAAGTCTTCCCAATACGCCATCGGATACTTGCGATGCCTCGAATCGAGGGGGCCGCTGACCACGACCACGACGTGACCGTGATCTCCTGGTGGCTGATGCAAGGCCGCGGCTAACCCGGCAACGACAAACCGTCGACTATCTGCCGCATTTTTAGCGGCCCGACCGTCAGTCAGCGCTTCCCACGGGCCGAGCTTGATTCTCGCAACTATGGCGTCGGCATTTCCGGACAGCGGTACCTTGAGCACGTCCGCCACTGCCCTGACGAACCCGCTGCAGTCGTTTCTTATGAGCGGGCCACTGTGCCTTACAAACTTCAATGATGTCGTTGGCGCGATTCGCGCCCAGCTGTGGGCCCGTCATGGTGTCACCTCGCGAGCACCGGTTGAGCGCGAACCAACTTCGCACCTTCAACCATCGCGGTAAGTTTTCCGAAGGCGGTTTCGCGCGGGAGGTATTTCATCCCGCAGTCGGGCGCGAGGATGAGACGCTCGGCCGGAACGTGCTTAAGAGCCGCATCGATCCGCGATGCGACCACCTCAGGCGTTTCGACATTCTTATCGCCGAGGTCGATCACTCCGATGATCATCACCTTGCTCGGCAGCTCGCGCAGCACGGCAAGGTCGAGCCTGGGCTGCGCGGCCTCGATCGAGACCTGGTTGACGACGCATCCTTCCAGCTCCGTCAGGAATGAATACGCCGAAGGCTTATTCGGAACCACCGCGGCATAGCCGAAGCAGATGTGAATCGCGGTCGTGCCGGTGATGCCCTCGAGCGCCCGATTGACTGCTTTCACGCCGTACTGTTTGGCGCGCTCGGGGAAGCGCTGCATCCATGGCTCGTCGAGCTGCACGATATCGGCGCCGGCGGCGAAGAGATCGCGCACCTCTTCGTTCACCGCCATCGCAAGCTCCATCGCCAACGCCTCGCGATCGCGATGATGGTTGGTCTCGGCCTGCTCGGACATGGTGAACGGACCGGGCAGCGTAATCTTGATGGTGCGATCGGTATTCGCGCGCAGGAACGTCACGTCGCGCACCTCGACCGGCGCGAGACGCCGCACCGGGCCGGAGAAAAGCGGCACCGGCATACTCACCGAACGGCCCGCATTCGAAATCGTCAGTGTTCCTTCCTTCGGATCGAGACCGGCCAGAGCGTTGGAAAATTTGTTGGAATAGCTTTCGCGGCGAATTTCGCCATCACTGATGATGTCGACGCCGGCGCGCTCCATATCGCGGATCGCGATGATCGTTGCATCATCCTGCGCCTGCTCCAGCCATTGCTCGGAGATGCGCCATAACTCGGGAACGCGAGTGCGCGGAACAAAATGGCTAAGCTTCTCGCGATCGATGAGCCAGTCCGGTTGTGGATAACTTCCCACCACCATCGTGGGAAGGAGCTTTTGCGATGGCATCGGCGCGGCCTCCTACAGCGGTATCTTCCTAAAGAGGTGTTTTGGGCGGCTGCCCGAAGCGCAGCGCGCCGAGGTTGGCGGCGGTGCGCGCATGTTGCAACACCACATGCGTGCGCATCACGGCGAGGTCGCGAAAATAGCGCCCCAGCATCGAACCATGATGCCCGCTACTGGTGCCGCTGGAGGTGAACAGCATCTCGACCGCATCCCAGCACATCTGGACGCATTGCTGAAGCCGCGCGATCAGGGCGCGCTCCTCGGTGCCACCGAACTTCGCCCGCTCGCGCATCCATGCCGCGCACAGGTTCGTGTAATCCTCGCCGAATTTCAGCAACGCGGCTTCCGCGGTATCGACCAGCGCATGCGCACGCCCGAGATGCTCCTGATGCTCGTGGTTGTGGCTGCGCAGTGTGAAGGGCGGAAAATAGGTCGATTTCTTCGCGCCGAGCTCCTCGTAAATGTCGATGGCGCCGCGCGCGGTCCCGACGATTACCGCGGTGGCCTCGCCCACCAGAAACGCCGCCAGGCGTCCATGATAGAGCGGATTCTCCAGGCCGGCGATGCCCCCATGCGGCGGGACTTCATCGGTCAATCCGCCCGGCGTCGTGCGATACTCGGGAATGATGACTTCCTTCTCGATGAGGATGCGCTTGGAGCCGGTACCCTGCATTCCGAACATCTGCCAGTTATCGACGATGGTGTATTCGCTGGGCTTGAGCAGCAGCAGGATTTGCTTCGCAGGTTCGCCTGGCACCACTCCCGGTCCGATAAAATGGGTCCCGACATCACATCCGGAAGCGTAGTCCCAGAAGCCCTGGACCTTGTAGCCGTCATCCGCGCGCTCGACGACTACGGGGGCGCCGGTCGCGGGCGCGCGGAAGTCGCCGTCGGCGCCGTAAGCGTCGATCTGTGCTCGCTCGCAGAAGCGGGCCAAGATAATCGGATGGCCGGCGGTGAGCGCCAAAACCCATCCGCTCGAAGGGCATCCGCGTGCGATCTCGATCATCGCGCGATGAAATGTCGGCACATCGCATTCATAGCCGCCGAAGCGTCGCGGCTGGACCATGCGATAAAATCCCGCCTCGACGAATTGCTGGTGGGTCGAGGGCAGAATGCGCCCTGCTCTTTCGCATTCGGCCTGGCGCTCGCGCAGCACCCCGCGCATCTCGCGAGCGCGCGTGATTATCGCCTCGGGCGCGAGGCCGGGTTCCGGAATCCTGATCGAACTCGTCATGATAATGAGTTACTGGCCCGAAATCAGCGCTGGTTGCAAGGGCCTTTCGCATTCGAGTTAGGTGGTTGTTGCCTCGGCTCTCATCAACGATGAGACATTTCCGTTAACAACCTGATTCGACTACAACGACCGAATGGATCGACATCGAGAAGTTCTGGCGAGTTGCAACGAAGCGATAGCATTGGCGCCTGATCGTGCCGAGCTCTACAATCGTCGCGGGATTGTTCTACAACAAATGCAACGCTTTGATGATGCGCTGGCGGACTACGACAAAGCCCTCGAGCTCAATCCTGATTACGTCGCGGCGCACAACAATCGAGGCGCCATTTTGTCTCATCTGCGACGCTATGAGGCCGCGGTGGCGAGCTGCGACATAGCTATAAGACTACGACCCGACGCAATCGAGCCCTACAACAACCGCGGGGTGGCGCTTCATGAACTCGGGCGCTATGAGGACGCCCTCGCGAGCTATGACCAAGCGTTAGCGCTTAAACCGGACGCCGCGGAAGTCCTCAGAAACCGCGGCGCCACTTTGCAACAGCTCGCGCGGTTCGATGACGCGCTCGTGAGTTGCGACCGCGCCATCGCGCTCAAGCCTGGCTACGTCGAAGCCTACCAGATCAAAGGTCTTTGTCTGGTGAGCAAGGGCAACATGCCTGAAGCGGAAAGGATGTTCCTCCGGGCGCTTGAGCTGAAGCCGGATTTTACCGATCCCATCTTTAGCCTGACCCAGATTCGCAGGTATCGCGATAAGGATGATGCTGACGCTAAACGCATTCGGAACCTGCTCGACAGTCCGGGCATTTCCCTACACGCCAGGGATTGTCTGTATTTTTCGCTGGGTAAGATCTACGACGATTGCGGTCTCTACGATGAAGCTTTTGAATGCTACCGGGAAGCAAACCAGCTGCGCAATTCCGCCATCTCTTACAATTTCGCTAAGGTGGCCGAATTCACGAACCACATCATCGACGTGTTCAGCGAAAGTTTTGTGGCGCGCCCCTTTGCGTTCGCGTCAGACAGCCAGTCACCATTGTTCATTGTCGGGATGCCTCGATCGGGCACCACGCTCATGGCGCAGATGCTATCCAACCATCGCGCCATCGGCTCAGCGGGGGAACTGCCAACCATGCTGGATTCCATCTCGCGGCTGCCGGAGTTAGTCAGAACCGGCGTCCCCTACCCGCTCGCCGCAAAGGATATCACCCCCAATGTAGCTGCGCGCCTAACCGATGATTACGAGAAGCGTCTGCGGCGCGACAGCGGTACGGAAGTTGCGCGCGTTATCGACAAGCATCCGCTCAACTTCAGGCATTTGGGATTCATCGCGATGCTGTTCCCGCGCGCGCGGATCATCCATTGTATGCGTGATCCGCTGGACACCGGCCTTTCCAACTATTTCCAGCGCTTCACCCTTGCTTATGACTACTCTTTCGCTTTGTGGAATATCAGTCACTTCTATGGAGAGTACCTCAGAATCATGGAGCACTGGCGGAGAGTCTTATCCTCGCCCCTGATCGAGGTCAGCTATGAAGATATGATCCTAAAGACGGAGCAGACGGCGCGCGCGACGCTGGATGCTCTCGGGCTGGAGTGGGATGAGCGTTGTCTCGCTCCGCACACCAATCCACATGCGGTGGATTCGGCCAGTAATTGGCAGGTCCGCCAACCCATCCACAGTCAGTCTATCGGCCGCTGGCGTCGTTATGAAAAACATCTCGCTCCCTTGAAAGAGGCGATGCGGCCTCATGCCAGCGACCATCGCTAGGGTCCGGAAGGACCGATCGCGATAGCCGAACCGCCCAGCGCGGTGAAAGGACCGCGAATGATAGCCATCGGTGGAGTATCGCCGTTGCTCCCGGCTTTTAAGACCAGAATGGAATCCGGGAGACTGTCTAAAGATGTGGGGGCAAGATTATTCACGCCGGGAACAAGGTCGATGGCAGGACTGCCTCCCGCGAGGTTGCGGTTGCGGGATCCGGTCGCGGCTAATCCATCGCCTAAACAATTGCCGACGCTGCGCCCTACGGGCCCGCTATAGGCTTCGCCAATAGCTCCACCGTCCACGACATAGAGGTTTTCATTGGAATCGACCGCGATTTCATCGGGGAGACCAAGGCGAGTTAGTGGGCCTTGGATGGTGGCAATCGGCACGGCGTTGGCCGCGCTGCCGGGGGCATAAACGGTGATGCTCCCGTCGCCGGTTGGAGAACATCCACACGAGCAATCCATCGGACCCTGATTCGCGACAAAAATATTGCCCCGCTGACTCACGGCAATCGCCGACGGCGAGGCCAGACCGGTGAGGTAGCCGCTGATCGCAGCCTCAGGCTTCGCGTTTCCATTGGCCTGAGCTGAATAGATATCAATCGCACCAGGACTGGTCTGATAGCAGTGGCCGTTGTTGTTGCATTCGACGGTCCCTCGATTGGCCACGTACAGTTGGCCGTCAATCCCCCGAGCGATGTCGGTAGGATTGATGTTGCCATTGAGGTTTATCGTCGCCGAAGGCGGCACACTTCCCGCACTGCCCGCTGAATAGACAGTTACAGTGTTGTTGAGGTTGAGCACTGAAATTTCCCCTCGTGCATCGACCGCAACTTTCTGCGGATAGTTAAGGCCTGTGTTGTCGCCCTCGATCACCGTGGTAGGAGCAGTGGTGGCATAGCTGCCGGCGGGGTAGATACTAAGACTGCCGGTGAAAAAGTCGGCCCCCGCATAGCTGTTCGCCACATATATATTTCCCGCGCCATCTAAGGCGATCCCGGAAGAGTCATCAATTCCCGTGAAACTGCTGGTGAAGGTGTTGCTCGGCGCCGCATCGCCGCTGCTGCCCGCCGAATAAATGCTTACCTCTTCGCCGTTCAGCACGTAAAGATTTCCGGCGGAATCCACGGTCATCGCGAATTCCGAACCCAGCCCGGTATCGGGGCCGCTGATGGTGCTTATCGGCGCAACGTTTCCGTTGCTTCCCGCGGGGTAGACGTTGATGGTGGGAATTCCCTTGCCGGTGAATCCGGTCGCGTAGATATTCCCGCTTGAATCGAGCGCGAGGCCCGAAAGATAATCGAGGCCGGTGCTCGTACCACCGATAACCGCTGTCGGATTCGCGTCACCCTGGCTACCTGCCTGAAAGATGGTGATACTGGGCTCCTGAACGAAGGTATTGCTAACGTAGGTATAAGTGTTGCCGACGTAGATATCATGGTTTGAGTCCAATGCAATGCTCACCGGATAGAGCAATCCAGTCGCGCTGCCCTTTATCGTCGTAGCAGGGGCGACATCCCCGTGGCTTCCCGCCGGATACACGGTAATCGTGCCCTGCCGAAGCCCCCCGCCGGGCACGACCGGACCGCCCGCCTGATTCGCGACATAAATGTCGCCGCTTGCATCCACGGCGATCGCGACCGGCTGTTTGAGCTTGGTTTTAGGCCCGGCGATGATCGCGATGGGAGCCTGGTTTTGCAGCGTAGTCTTTCCAATCACCCCGAAGTTAAAGGTCGAGTAAACCGTGATCGTCGCGGTCGCGCTGTTGAGTACATAGATCTTTCCGAGCTGATCCAATGCGATCCCGGTCGGATTGGCCAGTCGGGTCTTGGAACCGCCGATTATTTCGACCGGCGACACGTTGCCGGTGGCATCTGCGGAATAGACAGAAATTGTGTTGGTGGAAGGGTTGGTGACGTAGATATCTCCGAAATCGCTCGCGCGCAATTCCGGCCGGATAAATCATATCCGGCGTGATCGCGATCGGCGCCACATCCCCGCTCGCGCCGAGCGGATACGCCGTCACATAGTTGTAGTTGTCGGCGAAGATCGCCGGCCCGGCCGCCGCGGGCGCGACCGCGCCCCCGAATGCCGCGATAGCGATTACGATCGCAGCGGCAACCAAACCATGTGAAATTTTCATCGCGTGATGGTCACGCGATTGAGGATCGATGTCATTCCCATAACTATGAGTCAAAGAGTCATCACGATCAATACGATTTCGCAACCGTCCGATCGCCCGAGCGTCAACTGCGTGTCTGCGCTGCGGGCGCTTCGCGAAGCGCCCCTACCCGGAACCATCCACGATCCCGCTCCTCCTCGCGCTGGTAGACCGCGCGGGATGGAATGGTCTATAGGGTCATAAAGATTCCGATCGGTATGTATTCCGAGCGGGGGCATGAGGTGGTAATGGCTGCGAAAGATTCGGTTCGTGAGGAAAACCATAGCGTCGGCGCTGAACAGCTCATCGTCACGAAGGGCGGCTCGGGCAAGCCCCTGCTGGTCCTGCACGAGGAGTTGGGCTGGCCGGGCTGGATGAAGTGGAATGCTGCGCTCAGCGAACGCCGCACCATCGTGACGCCGCTGCTGCCGGGATTCGGCAAGACGCCGCGCGCCGAATGGATCGTGAACGTGCACGACCTGACGAATTTCCTCGCGCGATTCATCCGCGAGCAGGGCCTCGCCCCTATCGACGTCATCGGCTTCTCGCTCGGCGGATGGCTCGCCGCGGAGATGGCCGCCAACGATCCCAACCTGTTCTCGAAGATCGTGCTGGTCGCGCCGGTCGGCATCCGTCCGCCCGAGGGCGAAATCAAGGATTTGTTCACCGTGCCGGCGCTGGTCTATCTGCGCGAATCGGTGCGCGATGCGCATAACACCCCGGAGTATGCCGCCCTATACGATGGTGGCGTGTCCGAGGCGCAGTACGAGGCCTTCGAGGATGCGCGCGCGCAAACCGCGCTCATCGCATGGCAACCCTACATGTTCAATCCGAGCCTGCCGCATCTGCTCGAAGGCACCGTGAAGTCGCCCACGCTGATCGTATGGGGCCGCGACGACAAGGTCGTGCCGATCTCGGCCGCGGGCGTCTATCAGAAATCGATCAAAGGCTCGAAGCTGGTGACCATCGATGGGGCTGGTCATCGGCCGGAAATCGAAAAGTCCGAACAGTTCATCAAAGAAGTTCAAAGCTTCCTGGGATAAGGGGAGAGACGCCTATGCACATGATGTGGTTCACCGAACGGCAGTATCACTACGATCCGGAAACCGAAGCGGCCAAGAGTCATCTGCTGGAAACCCAGATCCTGCGCAACCGCAGCTTCTTCGGACTGCCCAACCAGAACTTCGATGCCGAAATGGGCTCGATGCTGCTCAACCAGTACATCGATGAGAAGGTCTATTCCGAGGACCTCGGCTTCGACGGCCTGATGCTGAACGAGCATCATGGCACGCCGTTCTGTCTCGGTTCGGTGATGGATGTCGAGGCTGCGGTGCTCGCGCGCGCCACCAAGCGGGCGAAGATCGTGCTGCTCGGCAATCCGGTGCCGACGGTCGCCAACGCGCTGCGCCTCGCCGAAGAGCTGGCGATGATCGATTTGCTCTCGAAGGGCCGCCTGGTCCCCGGATGGGTGCGCGGCGCCGGCAGCGAGCAGCTCGCCAATAACGCGAATCCTGCGCTCAATCGCGAATACTTCGAAGAAGGCGTCGACTTCATCATCAAGGCATGGACGACGCCCGGCCCCTTCCGCTATGAGGGCAAGCATTTCCACTTCCGCTTCGTGAATCCGTGGGTGCTGCCGCTACAGAAGCCGCATCCGCCGATTTGGATTCCCGGCCTCGTCAGCCCCGATACGGTTTTATGGTGCGCGAAAAAGCGCTTCCCGTACATCGCACTCGCCACGCAGCTCGAGCCGACCGTCGAGTTGTGGAACATGTACACCGATCAGGCCGCGCGCGAGGGCTATCAGGCGGGTTCCGAGAACTTCGGCTATCTGCAGCCGGTCTTCGTTTCCGACAACCAGCAGCGCGCCGAGGAACTCGGCAAGCGCTTCCTTTATGGCGGCGCGTTCGCGCATTTCGCGCGTCCCGAGTGGATGTTCCCTCCCGGCTATAATTCGAAAGAAGCGACCAAACGCCTCGCGCGGCTCGCCGCCGGCGCGAACCTGCCCGGCAAGCCCATCACCGATGTTATCGGCGAGGAGAGCGACGAAGAGATCGAGAAGCTTCGACAGAACGTCTATTCGACCTATGACAAAACCCGCGATCAGCTTCAGATGATCGCCGGCACGCCGGACTATGTCATCCCGCGCCTGCGCAAGGTGCTGGAAGTGCTGCGCCCGGGCATCTTCTCGTTCTGGCTCGATGGCCCCGTCGGCGCGAAGGATCGCATGCGATGCCTCGAGCTGCTCGCCCGCGACGTCATGCCCGCGTTGCGTGAGACCGGCAAACAGCTTGGCCTCGTGGATCCGTTCCAGCGCAGGCCCGGCTCTGTTCCACTCGCCGCGGGACGCACGGCGGAGCGCGTCGCGCATGCCGACATGCTCTCGGCCTCGGTGGCGGGACGATAGATCAACGAGTGAACATCCGCGCGACCTCGCTCGCGCGCAGGAGGAGCATATGCACGTAGGATACGGCGCAGTTTTTCAGAATACCGACGGCAAGATGTCCGATCGCGAGGTGTGGAAAAACGAGATTCGGCTCGCCGAGATGGCGGAGCCGCTCGGCTTCGATTCGGTGTGGGGCGTAGAGCATCATTTCGACGACTACACGATGTGCCCGGATGTGCTGCAGTTCCTGACCTACATGGCGGGACGCACCAAAACCGCGAAGCTCGGCTCGATGGTGGTGGTGTTGCCGTGGCACGATCCGATTCGAGTCGCGGAGCAGATCTCGGTGCTCGATCACGTCTCCGGCGGCCGCATGATTTTCGGCATGGGTCGCGGCCTGGCGCGCATCGAGTACGACGGCTTCCGCATCCCGCAGGATGAAGGCCGCAACCTCTTCGTCGAGTACGCGCAACTCATCATCAACGGGCTGGAAACCGGCATCATGGAAGGCGGCAGCTTCACCAAGCAGCCGCGCCGGGAGATTCGCCCCTTTCCCTTCAAGTCATTTAAGAATCGCACCTACGCCGCCGCGGTATCGCCCGAGTCGATGCCGATCATGGCGAAACTGGGAGTCGGGCTGCTGGTCATCCCGCAGAAGCCGTGGGATGCGGTCAAGGCGGACTTCGAGGTTTACCATCGGGTGTGGAAAGAGGTGAACGGCGCGACGCCTCCACCCAAGCCGCTCAGCGGCGGGTTTGTTTTCGTCGATGAGAACAAGGATCGCGCCGAAGAGCAGGCGATGAAGTGGCTGTCGGGCAACTACAAAACGGTCATCAAACACTACGAAATGACATCCGACAAGTTCGGCACCAACAAGAGCTACGAATCGTATCGCGCGGTTAGCAAGTTCATCGCCAAGCACGGTATCGATGGCGCCGCCGCGGACTTCGCGCAGCTAATGCCGTGGGGAACCCCGGACATGGTGCTCGAGAAGCTGGCCTTCATCAAAAAGACCATCGACAACCAGGGCTTCATGCTCAATTTCAGTTACGCCGGCATGCCCTATGACGAAGCCGAGCGCAATCTGAAATGCTTCGCCAGGCACGTCCTGCCGGAACTCAAGAAGTGGGAGGCCGAGGAGATTGGCGGCGGCAAAGAGTTGGGCATGGCGACCAGCGCGCACGCCGCGGCATAAACGAACCTGAATCCCGAACCGAAGCGCGCCTCCTCACGGGGGCGCGCTTTTCCTCACAAAAAAGGGGCCACCGAGATCATGTTCAAGATAGGCAAGCTGTTTCATCTGACGCATGTCGTAAGCGACCTCGATGCGGTCGACAAATGGTACGACGAGGTCTTCGCGGTCACGCGCTATTACCATGGATTCGCGAAGGCCGCGGGGCGCGACGCCTCGCTCATCGCGATCGGCGACGTCATCATGGAGCCGATGAGCCCCTCGAAGGTCGAGGGACTCAAGAATCAATCGGTGAAACGCTTTTACGATCGCTTCGGCGAGCACTTCCATTCGATCGCGTTTTACGTCGACGACGTCCCCGCGATTTCGACTCATCTGGCCAACCAGGGCTTGCACATGTGGGATGTCACCGGGCGTCCGGTCACGCCCCCGAACGAGAAATTCGCGGTCTGGACGCATCCGAAGGAAACTCCCGGTCAGCTCGAATTCGCGATCATCGAGCGCAACACCATCGACCCGCGCCTGCAACCCGCATGGTCGAATGAATTCTGGCGCGAGCGTCATCCGCTCGGCATCGAGCAGGCTTCGCACATCACCACCGTGGTGAAGGACCTCCGCGCCGCGACCAGGTTTTATTGCGATATTCTGGGCGGCAAGCTCATTCATGAGTATGAGACGTCCGGGCGCAAGCGCAGCGCATATGTCGCGATCGGCGAGGACACTATCGTCGAGCTCGCGCAGCCGATCTCATCGGACACCGCGGAGGCGCGCGACCTCGAAAAAAATGGCGAGGGCGTGCATGCGCTGACGTTCAGAACCCGCAACGTGGCGCGCGCGGCGGACTTCTTGAAATCGAAAATGCTCCAGCCCGAGCCCGATGGCGCCGGGAAAATCGTGCTCGGACGCGAGCAGGCCTTTGGGATGGTGATCGGCTTCACCGAGCGCCCCATCCCCGGCGACCCGCGCGACAACTAGATTGACCGCATTGATAGAACCTCGACAAACCCTTAGGTTCTTAGGAGATGGCAATACAGACTAAAAGGCTGTGGTCCGCGTTGGCTAGCTGCATCGCCATTTGGCCGGCCGCGCGGAAAGTTCGGGCAAAGCAGCACCTGACAACGACCCATCACGAAATTCGAAGTGACTGGGAAAACGTCGGCGGCGATCTGAAAAAGGTCTTGGCAGGCTGGGAATCCACCCGAACCTGAAAAAAAAATGAACCCCGCAGAACCTCCGGAAGACCCCGAGGCTCCGGGATCGGCGCAAGAAGGTTCAGTTTCACCAGAAGAATCCGGCGGCACCAGAACTGGCCTATCAAAGCCTGAAAGCGCTCCCATCGTTCGAGAGATTCACCAGGCAGTCCGAGAAGAACTGCGTTTTTTCTCCGGGCCGCTTCCGCCTCCCGACGTACTCGCGGAGTACAACCGGGTTTTCCCGGATTGCGGGAAGGCGATCGTTGAAATGGCTCAGAAAGAGCAGCAACATCGGCACGACCATGAAGCTCAACAAATCAAGGCGGAATACACGCTCGCCAGACGGGGCCAATTAATCAGCGCTACGCTGGCAATGATCGCCGTCGCTGGCGCAATCTATCTGCTTGCCCACGATAAGAGCATTACCGGATTGTCGGTGCTGGGAGCCGTGGTGGTGGCTTTTGGCGGGGCTTTTATTTATGACCGATATCAATTCGCCAAGTTGTCCGAAGGACAACGTCCCGGCTACGATGAGGCAACTCAGAAACTGAAGCCGACCGAATCCGAACCTGAATCCACCGACGCGAGTTAATCGACCCTCGCTCAGTATCTGAGCGGGACGCGGTACAGGAGAATCATCGATGGCGACCACCGAATCCCGACGCGATGCGAGTGCGCGCGAGGCCTGGCTGAATCAGATCGACGAACCGGTGCTCGAACCTGGCCTGCCGATTATCGATCCGCATCATCATCTGTGGGATCACCCGGCCAGCCGCTACCTGCTCGACGAGATCCTGCGCGACACCGGCTCGGGTCACAATGTCCGCGCCACCGTGTTCGTGGAATGCGCCTCGATGTATCGCAAGGACGGCCCCGAGGCGATGCGTCCGGTGGGCGAGACTGAGTTCGTCAACGGCATCGCGGCGATGAGCGCGAGCGGCGGCTATGGCGACACGCGGGCGTGCGAAGGAATCGTCGGCTTCGCCGATTTGGCTCTGGGCGCCGCGGTCGAGGAAGTCTTGCAGGCGCACATCGCGGCCGCGCCGGCGCGTTTTCGCGGCATCCGTCACGCGGCTGGTTACGATGACGATCCGAAGATCGCCAATTCGCATACCAAGCCGCCCAAGGGGCTGTACGCGACGAAAAACTTCCGCGAGGGTTTTGCGAAGCTCAAGAAACTCAATCTCACCTTCGATGCGTGGCAGTATCATCCGCAGATTCCCGAGCTGACCGACCTCGCGCGTGCGTTCCCCGACACCACCATCATCCTCGATCATTTTGGCGGACCGCTGGGCATCGGACCCTATGAGGGCAAACGCGCCGAGATTTTCCCGAAGTGGAAGGCCGACATGACCGAGCTGTCGAAGTGCCCCAACGTGGTGGTCAAGCTGGGCGGTATCAACATGGCCGTCAGTGGCTACGGATGGCATCGCAACCCGGTGCCTCCGACCTCGCAGGAACTCGCCGCCGCGACGCGCGACTACTACGTGCATACCATCGAGAAGTTTGGTCCCAAGCGCTGCATGTTCGAGAGCAACTTCCCGGTCGACCGCGTCTCGTGCTCGTACCGGGTGCTATGGAACGCGTTCAAGCGGCTCGCGGCCGACTACACCGCCGAGGAGAACGCATGGCTATTCCATCGCACCGCGGCGGAGGTCTATCGCATCCCACTCGCGGTGGAGTGAGGTCGTCGCTAGAGGCACAGGCTGAAACCTGTGCCACCGGGAGTCCCTAAGACGCCATTTTGTGGGGCTTCTTCGCGAGCAACTTTCGCTCGACCTTGCGATAGCGCAGGATCAGGTCGCCGCTGGGCGAGCGACGCCCATTCTCCAGGTACGCGACGTGTGAGGACTTCACTCCCAGGTAATCCGCCATCTGGCGCTGGGTCAGTTGCGCGAACCTCCGCAGCTCCCGGAACTCATCCGGACGCGGAACCAGCCGCACGCCACAGTTCGGACATTTGACGAGGTGTTTCATCGCATTTCTCCCTTCGAATCGTTTTTTTCCGTGCCTTTGCCCCTGCACATTATGTCAGATGCTGATAACCGTCAGATACTTATAACTCTGAGTCACCCTGTAATTCAAGTAGCAAGTTGATGGATTCGATTCGGCTTCAAACAAATTGCGCTGCTCCGCCGAAGTGGATGCGGCCGGCGCAGCGAATGCAAGGTACGGTTTTGCCTCGAAAGCCACACGGTAGTCAGGATCCTTGGCCAGTATGGCAATATACTTGCGCGCCTTGGGAGTGCCAATCGCGAATAGGATGTTCGAACTCGGCCTCACCGTGGTACGCGGCGGCGGGAGTAAACATCGAATCAACAAGGCGCTAGTTCCACCCACGGACTTGATCTTCCATAAAAGCCGCTCCAAGAAAACTAATAACTGTTCGCCCGCAGCAGGCCGAATTCGGAGGAGGGTCCCCACTTTGAGCCCTTCGAAAGCTCCGAAAGGTCTTCGCCTGGAAGACAACCTCGGTTTTCGGATCCGCGAAAGCGAACGAGCACACCTCTTCTAATTCTCCCAGGTGCGACTCCCCGCTGATGGAAAATTTCGACGGCACGAAGAAACGACTCGACGGCTTTCGCGGACGGCGGATGTTTCGCCAGATTCGGCGAGGCTTTCACCAACCACTCATACGTTGCGAGGTCCCCGGCGCGAGGCGATTTGCGGCGGGCCGCTGGCGCGTTGGTCATGAGGCCGCAGAACAGCGTGGCGAGCATGGCTGCTGCGGCGGCGCGCCCGATCCATCTAACCCGCATCAGGGCGCCCGACCGTCGAGCTGAAACTCGGAAGGACCGTCGTAAACGCGCTGGGTCAAAGATCCTTTGAGGCTGCTTTTCGCGTACAAAGCGACGCCATGGTCCGGATCCTTCGCTAGTATCTCCAGATATTTTCGTGCCGTTGGCCCGCCTGTCCGATTAAGGAGTTCTACCGCGAATTCCCTCTCGAAATGATCCGGGCTTTTCGCGAGGCGAATCGCCTGATCCATTCCGGTCTTTGGCGAGCCGCCGAGGAACTGCCGCAGCGCGGCGGCCTCTGCCAACAAGCATTCCTTCTCGCGCATCGTATGGTCGTCCCCGGGTTGCGCCTGCGGAAGCCCCGCGATGATTTTGTTAGTGGCCTCGAGCTGTTGTCGATAAAAATCCTTGTACTGGTGGCTCACGTTGGTATAGTTCGCGCCCGTCCACGCAAAGATCGCCATCCAGTTGGCGGTGCATCGCTGCTCAATCGTCCCGAGGCCGCTGTCGAGAACGAACTCCAGCCTGCCATCATGTCCAATATCTCTGATGCTCGCAGGTATGTTGTTCCCTGCCCCCCGCGCGCCACTACTTCCATGTATTTCGAACCCCGCAGCAGTCTTATCGACGATATCGACATCGAAGCGCGATCTATCGCCTACACCAAGTCCGTAAACAAGGGACAATGTGCCATCGCGCCGCAGGTCCGCGAAGGCGAACGAGGATATTTGGCAATACTCGGGTAGGCAGGATTCCCCATTCACCGAAATTTCGATCGCGCGAAGAAACTCGGCAACCTTCTCATAGCTCGTCGGATACGTAGCCAGATTCCGCGAGGCGTTCACAGACCAGTCAGCTTTGCCCAGCTCAGTCCGCGATGGCGGGATACTCTCTTCGGCGCGGACCGCCGCGGACATCAGGACTCCGCACACCGCCAGCAGCATGATTGCCCGAATTGCAGGATGAATCGTCGCTAACATCCTGCTATGATGATGACGTGGCGCCCGCGAGGGCGCCACAGTCGTTTTGGAGCCGCATGAGATATCCTGAAAATGCAAAAACAAACCCATTAAATGTAATGGAAATAAACAGTTTTCCGTTTTTGGCATCACGTCAACCGGTCGATTTCAGATGCGAGACGCGCTCGATGTGAAATCCAACCAGCGAGCCGCACCCGACCGCATGATTACATAAACGAACCCACCGGGTTCCATTGTGCGGAAGCGGAAGGCGAAAAAACGAACCCATTAAAGATAATCAAACACTGGATTTTCCCGTAATCGACGCTTTGTCGGTAAGATGAAACACCAATCAACCCAGCGGGAGGTTTGACAACCTCATGCCCGCGTCGCTATTGCTCCGATTGACCTATGGTCGCAGCGGGAGGTGACGTCCCATGAATACAGATTTCACGATTTGTGTCGGTACGGTTGGCGCCGGCGTATGGTTCAGTCCCGATGGCGGGGAGCATTGGCGCAGAAGCCGGATGAACCTGCCCTTCGAGGCCGAGCCCGGCGAAATCCAGATTCGCTCACTCGCCGTCTCGCCGCACAATTCGCATCATGTGCTCGCCGGTTCCGAAGTCGGCCTCTACCTCAGCGAGGACAACGGCGCGAAGTGGGACCTGATCCAATCGCCCGCCGGCAATCGGCAGATTTGGTCGGTCGCGTTTCATCCCGGCGAACCCGACACGATTTTCTTCGGCACCAAGCCACCGGCTGTCTATCGTTCGCGCGATCGGGGCAAGACCTGGGAGCAGCTTCACGTTCCGATGGCGGAGCGATGCCTCGCCGGCGCGCCGAAGGTCACCAACGTCATCGTCGATCCGCGCGACAAGAAGACCATCTGGGTCGGCGTCGAGATCGATGGAGTTTATTGCTCGCGCGACGACGGCAAGACCTGGACCCATCGCAAGATGGGCGACAAGGAGCTCAACGGCGATGTGCATGGCGTCGCGCTCACCAACGGCGCGCATCCGAAGCTGCTGGTGACCACGCCCGACGGCATCTGGAGCAGCACCAACGACGGCGAGACCTTCGAGTTGCATGGCTTCCCGACCTTCGCCGAGCGCGATGCGATCTCCTACTGCCGCGGCGTCGCGGTGAAGCCCGACGACTCCAATACCATCTTCGTCGCCAATGGCGATTTCATTCCGGGCAAGCGCGGCGCGATTCAGCGCACCCGCGACGGCGGCAAGACCTGGGAGAAGTGCTCACTCCCGGTCGAGCCCAACTCGACGATGTACTGGTTCGGCACGCATCCTTCGAACCCCAACATCATCGTGGCCAACAGCCTGCATGGCTATGTCTATGTCTCGACCGATGCGGGCGACACGTGGAGCAAGGTGCGGCGGGAGTTCGGCGAGATTCGCGCGATGGCCTGGATGCCGAACTGACCCGCGGCCATGGCGGTTACCTTCGGCACCAATCGCTTCAGCTTCATCGATCTGGAGCGGCTGGCGAAGTCATGCGTCGAGGCCGAGCAAGCCGGCTTCGATCACCTTTGGTTCCCCGACAGCCAGCTTCACGCCGGCGACGTCTTCATCAACCTGCTGACCGCGGTGCGCAGCACCCAACGCGTGCATGCCGGAACGTTGGTGGTGAATCCGGTCACGCGCCATCCGAGTGTTACCGCGTCGAGTATCGCGGCGATTGACCGCGAAGCGCCGGGTCGCGTGAAGCTTGGGATCGCCAATGGCGATACCTCGGTCTGGCAGGTGGGCTTGCGGCCCGCGCGGTTGGCGGAGCTGGAGCATGCGGTGCGCACGATTCGCGCGCTACTCAACGGCGAAGGCATCGATCTGGGCTGGACGGCGCCCTCGCGACTCGATCACCCGCGCTCACTGCCGGTCGTCGTCGCGTGCGGCGGACCGAAGAGTTTGCGTATGGCCGGGCGCTCAGCCGATGGCGTCGTGATCCGGGTCGGCGCGGACCCGGCGCTGGTGCGATGGGCTTACGATGAATTTCGCGCCGGAGCGGCGGAAGCCGGCCGCGATCCTTCGACGCTGTTCGTGGCGCTGCACTTCCATACCGTGATTACCGACGATCCCGATCTCGCGCGCGCTCGCGGACGCGTGATGGCGGCGGGCTACTACGAAGTCAACCCGCGCCTGTGGGAGATTGCGGGAGTGAAATGGCCATGTGCTCCGGCGTCTGAAATCCTCAAAACGGTGCGGCCGGATTTTCATCATGCGGTGGACATGGACCTCGCGGCGCGCATGGTCGCGGAAATTCCCGAGGAGGTCGCGCGGCGTTTTTGCCTGATGGGTAATGCCATCGAAGTGCGCGGCCAGCTCGAACGACTGCTGGCGACGGCGCCGTGGGCCAATCACGTGGTGCTGCAACCGAACCTGCCGGGGCATGCGTTCATCGCGGCCTGCGGCAGCCACATCATCCCGGCCTTCAAGTAATCTGACGGTAGGGCTTCGACACCGCCGGTGAGCAGCTCATTGGTCGCGGCTTGACTTCGTTGCCGCGCAACGCGACAAACAACTGGTTGCAATGACTGGCGTCGTCGATGGTCGCGACCGCGCCAACCGAGAGCGAGTGCGGCCAACAACGGGAGGGTGTCCCGAGGGGGGCCAAAACGTGAGCACGCTCAAGGGAACATCCGAAGCAGGTCGCGCTGACGAAAAGAGTTCTTCGTTCATAGCTCCTTCTTCGACAGTCAAAGAGGGGCATCCTAACGCGACTTTGTACATTACGATAATCGCCGCGGTGGCGGCGCTCGGCGGCCTTCTGTTTGGTTTTGACACGGGCATTATCGCCGGCGCGATGTTGTTCATCGTGCCCGACTTTCATCTCGGTCCTGCCGAGCAGGGGCTGGTGGTCAGCGCCGTGACATTCGGCGCCTTGTTCGGAGCGCTGGTGGGCGGAAGTTTCTCTGATTCGATCGGCCGCCGCCCGACCAACATCATTGCCGGAATCAGTTTTATTGGAGGCTCGCTATTGTCGGCGATTGCCCCCAATGTCGAGGTTCTCGTCGCGAGCCGCGTCATCATCGGACTGGCGATTGGGCTGACCTCGGTAGCGGCGCCGATGTATATCGCCGAGCTGGCGCCACCACGCCAGCGTGGGCGACTGGTGTCGCTCTTTCAACTGGCGGTCACCACCGGGATTCTGGTTTCCTACATCGTCGATCGAGCTTTGGCGCCCGAGCATGCCTGGCGCTGGATGCTTGGGCTGGCCTTCATTCCGGGCGCATTGCTGGTATTGGGGATGCTCCCGCTGCCCGAGTCACCGCGATGGCTCCTCAAAAGAGGCGGCGAAAAAGCCGCTCGGCAAGTGCTTTCGATGTTGCGGCCGCTGGAGGAAATCGATGCGGATGTCGAGGAAATCCGCGAGGACCTCGAGCACAATCAGCCTACGGGATGGACCGAGCTTCTGCTGCCCGGACTTCGCCCCGCGCTGCTGGTAGGTGTCGGACTCGCGGTTTTCCAACAGGTGACGGGAATCAACACCATCATCTATTATGCGCCGCAGATCTTTCAGACCGCCGGCCTCGACAACGCGACGACAGCCTTGGCCGCCACCATCGGGATCGGTGTGATCAACGTATTGTCCACGCTAATCGCGATCTGGCTGGTCGATCGAGTGGGAAGAAGGCCGCTGCTCCTTGCCGGGCTGATAGGAATGACTGTAAGTCTGGCCGCGCTCGGCGTCGCTCAACGCTTCGGTTCAACCCTCGGGGTTAACCCGCATTCGCTCGCCCCCATCACGGTAGGGTTCATCGGACTCTACATCGTCTGCTTCGCCTTCTCGCTGGGGCCGGTCGTATGGTTGATGATTTCGGAAATCTTTCCCAACCGGGCACGGGCCCGGGCCTCGGCGATATCGACCTCAGCCAACTGGATGGCGAACTTTCTGGTCAGCCTTTCCTTTCCCCTCCTGCAAGTGATGATGGGACCTTCGCTCTGGTTCCTCTATGCCGCGATGGGTGTGGGGGCGTTCATCTTCGTAGCCCGATACGTTCCCGAGACCAAGGGAAAATCGCTCGAGGAGATCTCGCGCCAGTGGCGGACCGGGCCCGCGGCTTTGGTCGATCATTCATAGCCTTCATAGCCTAACTCTTGGGGGATCGCCTTATGGGCTGGTCACACTTTAGATCACTGGCAGTGGGCGTAGTACTCGCGGGCGTTCTTTCCGCGCCGTCCGCACGCGCACAGTCGTTCTCAACTCCGTGGATGCACGCGACCAACGGAGATTGGCCCACGCAATGGGGCGTTATCGATCCGCGGGTCTTGTTCCTGCCCGGGTCGTGGGCGCAGCTAACCGCGGCGACCGGGAATTGGGACGGCATGCGTACCGATCTCTCGAATGCGGGGGTGTCAGTCTTCGGCACCTACCAGAGCGAATCCGCCGGTAACCCGGTCGGCGGCGAAGTCCACAAGTTCCGCTATACCCATAACATCGCGGCCGGGATCGCGATGGATTTGCGCCAGCTGCTAGGTCTCACCGATACTTACTTCCTGGTGTCGGCATCGGAACGCACCGGCAACAGTCTGTCGTACGATATCCCTAACACGCTTCAGGTTCAGCAAATTTTCGGCCATCAGACGATACGCTTGGTGAACCTGGCAGTGGAACATCTATTTTTCGAGCAGAAGCTCGATGTCGTTGCCGGCCGAATCAACGCGCTCGACGACTTCGCGACCTCACCATTTTACTGCTTTGCACAGAACCTCGGCTTCTGCGGCAATCCGCTGAGTATTCCGGTTAACGCCAACATACCGAGCTACCCGGGCGCGGCCTGGGGACTTCGGGCACGCTATGAGGTCTCATCCCAGTTTTATTCGATGACCGGCGCCTACAATACCTACCGGGACTTCCGTAGCGATAAATTTCACGGCGTGGATTTCAGCCTCCGGCAAGATTCCGGCGTCGCCATCATGCAGGAGTTCGCGTATTCCCCGATCCAGACGCGAGACGTCGGCTATCCGGGAACCTTCAAGCTCGGCGGCCTCTATGACTCCGAACCGCGGCTGCAATTCAACACCGGCGAGATGCGCGGCGGAACCTGGCAGATGTATGTAACCGGCCAGCAGCGACTGCTGCGTCGGCCCCAAGATGCAACCAATCCGCATCAAGGTCTATGGGGATTCCTCGCCTTCACCTATGCGCCTCCCAAGATGAACACGGATGAGTATTTCTGCGATGCGGGGCTGCTCTACTTCGGGCTGATTCCGTATCGCCCCGACGATGAGCTGGGCCTGTTCGGAATCTGGAGCCAGTTTTCCAGCGATCTCCGCGACTCTCAGCGGGCCAGTCACATGCCGACGCAGACGCACGAAGCGATCATCGAGGCTAACTACATGTACAATCTGACCCCATCGCTGACCGTGCAACCGGACATCCAGGGCGTGTTCCGGCCCAATGGAACCGGGCTGATCAGCGACACGCTGGTTCTCGCCGTTCAGGTAACGATTGCGCTTTAGGCGTGTCGATAGAATGGCGTCGCGCTGTCCAGATTGCGGCGCACGACGGCTTAACAGGTCGATATAGCAAAGATTTCCCCGCATAGCGCGTGGTCTCAGCTTTGCTCCTCCCACCGCTTGATGCGAGCAAAGCGTAGCTCATCATCTTGTATGCACGCGTCGGTGCGATCCGATGAAGCACTTTAGGACACCTGTTTCAGAAGGCTGAAACGCCCGGATCAATTCCCTTTCTCCTGCTTATCTTGGCTTAGCATTGATTGCCAGTCACTCGGTCTAATCTATCAGTTGTCGCCTTCATGGTTGAAGATCGACGGCACAGTCCCTGCAACGACAACCACTGACTGCGACCTTGCGACGGGGTTTCCAGCCACAAGTGTGGCCGAACCCGGTCTGGCCGCGAACAAACTTAGGTCACCGACCAGGCCGGGCTCCGCGCGAGCGCGGTCACAACAATATCGCCGCGCCACCGGGTGCGTATGGGAAGCCGTCGATGGATGAAGTCGTAAAAGAATTTCTCATTGAAAGCCACGAAAACCTGAATCAGCTCGACCACGACCTGATCGAGCTGGAAAAGGATCCCCATTCTAAGGACCTGCTCGGCAGTGTCTTTCGCACCATCCACTCGATCAAAGGGGTCTCCGGCTTTCTCGATTTTCCGAAACTGGAAGCGCTCGCGCATGCCGCCGAGGAGCTCCTGAGTAAACTTCGCGACGGTGAGCTGGTGCTCAATCAGGCGATCACTTCGGTGCTGCTCGCCACCGTCGACGCGGTCCGCCAGATGCTGGCGAAGATCGAGGCCGACGGCAACGACGGCGACCAGGACTATGCCGAACTGGTTGCGCGGCTGGCCGAGCTGTGCATTCAGGACCCGCACGCCGCCGCGACCGAGTCGGAACAGACCACCTCGGCGCCGCCAGCCGAGGCATCGGTCACCGCACCAGCTGACATCGCACCCGAACCACGGCAGGTGGCCGCTGAATCGGCCGCCGCACCGGTAAAAAAACCTAAAGCGCCGCGCAAGGCCAAAACACCTCACATCGCAACTCCGGTCGAAGCGCCTCCCGCGCCGGTCGCCGAGGAACCATCAACGCCTCCGGTGGCCGCCTCCGCTAATGCACCCAAGCCCGAAGCGGCCCCGCGTGAAGACACGCATGAAGCCGCGGCATCAGCGGCGGCGGATAGCAGCATCCGGGTGAACGTGAATTTGCTCGACAAGGTGATGAACCTGGTCGGCGAGCTGGTCTTGGTGCGCAATCAGATTCTGCAATTTTCGCTGCGTCAGCAGGAATCCGGTTTCCTCAGCACTTCGCAGCGCCTCAACCTGATCACTTCCGAATTGCAGGAAGGGATCATGAAGACGCGGATGCAGCCGATCGGGAACATCTGGAACAAGTTCCCCCGCATCGCGCGCGACCTCGCGCTGGCCTGCGGCAAGCAGGTGCGCATCGAGATGGAGGGCGAAGAGACCGAGCTCGACAAGACCCTGATCGAGGCCATTCGCGATCCGCTGACCCACATTGTGCGCAACTCGATCGATCATGGAATCGAGCTTCCGCCGCAGCGCGTTGCCGCCGGCAAGCCTGCCGAGGGGCGCCTGTTCCTGCGCGCGCTCCATGAGAGCGGCCAGGTCATCATCGAGGTGGCCGACGACGGCGCAGGCATCGATACCGAACGGGTGCGCGCCAAAGCGCTGGAGCGCGGGTTGATCACGCCCGACCAGGCGGCTCACATGGGCGAGAGCGAAACACTCAAGCTGGTTTTTCTGCCGGGTTTTTCCACCGCGCAAAAGGTCACCAACATCTCCGGCCGCGGGGTCGGCATGGATGTGGTCAAAACCAACATCGAAAAAATCGGCGGTACCGTCGATATCCAGAGCGCGCGCGGACAAGGCGCGCGCCTGCGCATCAAAATTCCCCTGACCCTGGCCATCATTCCCGCGCTGATCGTGACCTGCGCCGGCGATCGCTACGCTATTCCGCAGATCAGCCTCATCGAGCTGGTGCGGCTGGAGGCCGAGGAGAAGGCGAGCAAGATCGAGCTGATCCACGGCGCGCCGGTCTATCGCCTGCGCGGCAACCTGTTGCCGCTGGTCTACCTGCATGAGGTGCTGCACGTGCCACTGCCGTCGGAAAGCGACGAGGCCGCCGCGCATCGCGCCTCCCACATCGTGGTGCTGCAGGTCGCTGACCAGCAATTCGGCCTGGTCGTAGATCAGGTCAGCGACACCGAGGAAATCGTCGTCAAACCGCTGGGCAAGCAGTTCAAAGGACTGTCGGCATTCGCGGGCGCTACCATCATGGGCGATGGGCGGGTGGCCTTGATCCTCGACGTGCCGGGCGCCGCGCAACTGTCAGGAGTGTTGAGCTTCCGCGACGGCGCACACGCCGAGAAGCAGGATGCCGCCAGGAGCGCGCGCAGCAAGCATCAGCGCCTGTTACTCTGTCGCGCGGGAACCTCGGAGCGAATCGCGGTACCGCTGGCGCTGGTTTCGCGCCTCGAAGAATTCACTCAGGCACAAATCGAGCACGCCGCCGGATGCCAGGTGGTCCGCTATCGCGACCAGATTCTACCCCTGGTCGATCTGGCGGAGCTGCTCGGCAGCGGCTGCAGCGATCGCGAGCGCGACCCGGTTCCGGTCGTCGTATTTGACGATGGCCGTCATCATCGCGTCGGCGTGGTAGTCGATCAGATCATCGACATCGTCGAAGAAGAGACCTACGCCACCCAGCTCAGCAGCCGGGCCGGCCTGCTCGGCTCCGCGGTGGTCAACCAGAAAGCGACCGACTTCCTCGATTTGCGCGCGGTGTTCGAAGCCGCCAGGCAGAGCTGGTACGACGGCGAATCGACCGAAGAGACCCGCCGCGGAACGATTCTGCTCATCGACCAGTCCGGCTTCTCGCGCGGTCTGGTGCGCAGTTACCTCGAAATGGCCGGGCACAATGTAGTCGAGGCCAACGGCGCCGACGACGCATCGGAGAAGCTCGAATGCGCTCACATCGACCTCGCGATCGTGTCGGCCAACCTGCCCGGTAACGGCGCGGTGCTGGAGCGGATTCGCAAGAAGACCAACGAAACTCACATTCCGGTGATGGGTCTGGCGGACGATCGCGGCGACACCTCTTCCGATACGGCTCGCAAGTACGACTCCTATCACTTCAAGTCGGAGCGCCAGGCGATCCTCGACGCGGTCTCCAAACTTATCCGCGGCGAGCCCGATGGCGGCGATCACGCGATCGAGGCCGCGAACTACGGCGAGAACCACGTGATGTCCGCGGAGACGCACCTCAACTGACTGTCAGGGGGAGTACTTGAACACACAATCAAACACGCTGGCCGATACGGAATCAGACACTGACAAGGGTGGGCGATTTACCACCTTCTATGTCGACGGAATGTTGTTCGGCGTGGAAGTGATGAAGGTCCAGGAAGTGCTGCGCTCACAGGCCAACACCCGGGTGCCCCTGGCCCCCGAAGTGGTCAGCGGACTGATCAACCTGCGCGGGCAAATCGTGACCTCGATCGACATGCGCCGCCGGCTCAAGCTGCCACTGCGCGCGCCCGAGGCGATTCCGATGAACATCGTGGTGCGCTCCGGCGAGGAGGCGGTGAACCTGCTGGTCGATGAAATCGGCGATGTGCTCCAAGTCGAGGCGTCGCGCTTCGAACGGAAGCTGCACAACATCGATCCGGCCGTGCGCGACCTCATCGTAGGAGTCTACAAGCTCGATGATCGCCTGCTGCTGGTGCTCGACACCAACAAAACCGTGGCGGTCACCCCCAATTGAGTCGAGGTGGAATGCGCGATGAATCGCTTACCAATCATGAGCCGCGACCGCGGGCATGAGAACCTATATGAGTAATCTTCATACTGAAGAGAAACCAATTTCAGCCGGCACAAACTATTCAAGCTCGGCCACTGCCAACGGCAATCTGCGGCTTGACGTCGCGAGCCATGCGCGCCTGGGCGACAAGCTCGGCATCGACGATGCCAGCCTGCAGCGGCGCCGGGAGTTCATCCGGCTCGGCGACGCCGAACGTGAGCTTCTGATTGACCTTATCCCATGGTCGGAAAAGGTGGCGGCAACGATGGCCAGGGATTTCTACGACTGGCAGTTTACCTTCGGGCCGACCCGGATCTTCTTCGAGCAATATGCCGCCTCGCGCAAGCTGCCCCTCGATACGCTGCGCCGCCATCTCGAAGGCGCTCAGATCGGTTACTACAAAGGCGTTTTCGCGGGCGCGCGCAACCATTGGGACGGCGACTATTTCGAAGGGCGCCTCCATGTTGGATGGCTCCATGATCAGATCAATCTTCCCTTCAAGTGGTATCTCGGCGCGTACGCGGAATGGCAGCGCCTGACGCACATCTATCTCGTGAAGTCCTTTTCGCTCAAAAAGGTCGCCGCGGCCGAGAGCGCTATCTTCAAGGTCTTCAACCTCGACATGCAGGCGGTCGGCGACTCCTTCCTGCTCAGCGTGCTGGCCTCGGTCGGCTTGCAAGTTGAATCGATCGAAAAGCAGCCCGGCACCGATCGCACGGAATACTTCGTGCAGGTCAAGCGGGCGACCTCCATAATGCTGCAGCAGGCCGAGGCCCTGGCCGATATGCGCCTGACCGATCCGGTCTTCGATGCCGCGGGCAAAAACGTCGCGGGCGACGCGTTTGAGCGGGTCCGAACCCGGCTTTCAAAACTCCTGGAGACCACCACCTCGATGGTCGGGCGGCTCTCGAACTCCTCACAAAACGTCCAGACTTCCACCGAGCAGATGACCGCAAGCATCGGCGAGATCGCGCGCAATGCCACCGAATCAGCGCGGGTGGCAAGTTCCGCGGTACAGCTCGCTTCCACCACCAACCAGGTAGTGAGTTCGCTCGGCGAGTCGAGCGCGAAAATCGGCCAGGTCCTGAAGGTCATTACTACCATCGCGCAACAGACCAATCTGCTCGCCCTCAACGCCACTATCGAGGCCGCGCGCGCTGGGGAGGCCGGCAAGGGCTTCGCCGTAGTCGCCAATGAAGTTAAAGAGCTGGCCAAGGAAACCGCCAAGGCGACCGAGGACATCGGACGCCGGATTGAGGCGATTCAGAGCGACGCCAACAACGCCGTGGATGCGATCGGCAAGATCGGCGCGGTCATCGATCAGATCCACGATATCTCCAACACCATCGCGGGCGCGGTCGAGGAGCAAACCGCGGTTACCAATGAGATCGCGCGCAGCATGACCGATTCCGCGCGCGTCAGCACCGAGGTAGTCACCACCCTTTCATCGGTGCTGGAAGGTAATAGCAACTCGGCCACTTCCAATCACCATTAGTAACCGCAGGCGATCAAGCTTCTGCATTTCGGATTGAGCTTAAACCAAGCGAATTTTACACGAGGAAAAACCCATGGGACTTAAGAATCTGTCGATCAAAGCAAAACTGACGGTGTTATCCAGTCTATTCGTGGTAGGGATGTTAGTGTTCGGGCTGCTCGCCTACAACACCATCAGCGAGGTCAAGATCGGTGGCGCGACCTATCAGACCATCTCTATCACTTCTGACGTTTTGGGCGACTTCGCGGTGCCCAGCCAGTTCGCGGTCCAGGAACGGCTGCTGGTCTACCGGATGCGAACCGATTTCGCGGACAAGGCCAAGCTGGCGAAGGAAACCGAGGAATTCAAAGACCTGATGAAAGGTTTTGAGGACGGCCACTCCCAGTGGCACACCAAGATCACCGATCCCCAGCAGGCGGCTTCGATCCAGAAGATCTACGAAACCGGCCATAGCTACCTCGAGACTACCTGGAACAAGTACGTTCCGCTTCTTCAACAAGGCAACCTCGACGCCGCGGACAAACTCAGAACCGGCGAAATGAATCCTGGGTATGAACAGCATGAGGCCGAAGTGAACCACTTCGTGCAAATGATGAACGACCAGGCGACCGCGACTGAAAAAAGCGCGCAGGCAATGGTTGCTTCCCGCACTCTGGTGCTGATGGTCGTCGCCCTGGTGGCAGTCGGGTTAGTCCTCGCCCTCTGCATCGTCATCGCAAAGGGAATCCTCACGCCGCTGAAGGCAACCATGGAAGTGCTGCACGAAGTCTCGCAGGGCAACCTGACGCGTCACCTCGAAGTATCCGGGACCGATGAAATCGCGCAGATGGGCCTCGCACTCAATGAGACCGTCGACAATCTGTCGCGCGTGATGTCGGAAATCGGCGCCGATGCCAAGACTCTTTCCAGCGCATCGGAAGAGCTCTCCAACACCAGCCAGCAGCTGGGCAGCAATTCCCAACAGACGACTACCCAAGCCGCCGCGGTATCGGCCGCGGCCGAACAAGTCAGTCAGAACGTGCAGACCGTCTCGACCGCTACCGAAGAGATGTCCGCCTCAATCAAAGAGATCTCCAAGAACGCCAGCGAAGCGGCCGAGGTCGCAAGTTCCGCCGCACGCCTCGCGGGTACTACTAACGCCACCATGACCAAGCTCAGTGAGAGCAGCGCGGAAATCGGCAACGTCATCAAGGTCATCACTTCGATTGCCGAGCAGACCAACCTGCTTGCGCTCAATGCTACCATCGAAGCGGCACGCGCGGGCGAGGCCGGCAAAGGCTTCGCGGTGGTGGCCAACGAGGTCAAGGAACTCGCCAAGGAGACCGCCAAAGCCACCGAAGACATCGGCGCGAAGGTTGAGGCGATTCAGAACGATGCCAAGGGCGCGGTGCTGGCGATCGATGAGATAACTACCGTCATCGGACGCATCAACGATATCCAGAACACCATCGCCAGTGCGGTCGAAGAGCAGACCGGCACCACCAATGAAATCTCGCGCAACATCTCGGAGACCGCCCGGGGTAGTTCCGATATCGCGAGCAACATCACTGGAGTCGCGACCGCGGCCAAGGAGACCGAACATTCCGCGGGCGTCTCACAGCAGGCTGCGCAGGAGCTGTCGAAACTCGCGGTCAAGCTCGGCGGCGTAGTCAGTCAGTTCAAGCTTTCCAACAATGGAAGTCAGCTCGGTGGGATCGGCCGGTAACTGGACCGTTGGACGGTGACGCTCACAGGAACTCACACGATGCTTAGTTTCAAGACCATCTCCGTAAAGGCGAAGCTGATGACGCTGATCGCCACCTTTGTAGCCGGCACTCTGGCCTTCGGCACCCTCGCGTATGTGGATATCAACGCGGTCACGGTCGGCAGCCAACTGCAGCACCAGGTCTCCAGCATCAAAGATCTCATAAGTGACTACACCTTCCCTCCGGCGTCCCTGCTTCCGGCCAACTTCTATCTGTACCGATCTGAGACCGCCAGGGGCAGCTCTGACATCGCCAGCAACATTACCGGTGTGGCCACTGCCGCCAAGGAAACCCAGCATTCGGCGGGTGTCTCGCGGCAGGCCGCCCAGGAGCTCTCGAAGCTCGCGGTCCGGCTCGGTGGGGTAGTCAGCCAGTTCAAGCTTTCCGACCACGCGCGCCCACTCGACGGAGCGGCTCGCTAGAGGAGCCCCTTAAGGGAGATATCAACGTGCGTGCACTGATTGTCGATGATTCCAAGGCCATGCGCTCCATCGTCGGGCGTATCGTCAAGCAAATCGGATTCGAAACCATTGAAGCGGCTAACGGCCGCGAAGGTCTCGAACAACTCAAGGCCCACGGCGATGTCGAGCTGATCCTGATCGATTGGAATATGCCGGAGATGAACGGCATCGAATTCCTGCAGGCCGTTCGCGCACAGCCAGGTTCTTCCGCCTTCAAGATGCTGATGGTGACGACGGCCAGCGATCTGGCGCATATCAACACCGCGATCGAAGCCGGCGCCAATGAGTATCTGATGAAGCCGTTCACCAAGGAAGCGATGGTTTCCAAGCTGCAAATGCTCGGAATCCTGGAGTAGCGCAGTGTCAGCCAAACTCCGAATCCTGGTGGTGGATGATTCGGTCGTGGTTCGCCGAATGCTGAGCGAAATGCTCTCCGCCCACCCGGCGATCGAATCAGTCAGCACCGCCTCCAACGGCAAGATCGCGCTGGCGCGGATACCTCAGCTCAATCCCGACGCGATCATTCTCGATGTCGAGATGCCTGAATTGGATGGTCTGCAGACGGTAGCCGCCATCCGCCAATTCAACAAGACCTTGCCGGTAATCATGTTCAGCACGGTGACCGCGCGTGGCGCCTCCGCCACCCTCGACGCGATTGCACTGGGCGCCAACGACTATGTCACCAAACCCAGCACTCGCAGCGGTACCGTCGGTCAGCTCGGGCTGGTCTACCAGGACCTGCTCGACAAGATAAAGGCGCATTGCCACTACGAAGCGAATGCCGAAGGCGACGCTCCAGCGAGGGTTCCTCTACCGCTCAATGGTGCATCTCGAATCGTTACTCCGCCACCCGCAGTCCAGTTCTCGCTGACGACGCCCACCTCCGGACCTATCGAGGCTATAGCTATAGGTGTCTCCACCGGCGGCCCCAATGCCCTGGCCGCGTTGCTGCCAACCTTCCCGGCTGACCTGTCGGTGCCGGTGTTTATCGTGCAGCATATGCCGCGCCTTTTTACCAAGCTGTTGGCTGAGCGCCTTTCGAGCAAAGCTCTGATACGTGTCGACGAGGCCTGTCCCGGAGATGTCGTAGTTCCCGGCAAAGCGTGGGTGGCGCCCGGCGACTTTCATATGGTGGTGAAACGGCTCGGCACCAAGGTGGTCATCCACACCAATCACGACACTCCCGAGAATAGCTGCCGGCCGTCGGTTGACCCGCTGTTTCGTTCGATCGCGGACACTTACGGGCCACGCGCGTTGGGCGTAATCCTCACCGGCATGGGACAGGATGGGCTTCGCGGCTGTGAAGCGATTCGAGCGCGCGGCGGCCAGGTGCTCGCTCAGGATGAGGCCAGCTCGGTGGTCTGGGGCATGCCGGGTTTTGTAGTACGAGCGGGTCTGGCCGAAAAGGTGGTGCCCTTATCCGAGATGGGGGCCGAAATTGTGCGACGTACTCGCAAGACCGAAGCGTCCGCGCGCGTCGGGATGCCGACTACGGTGAGGGCAAACTTGTGACTATCGATCGCGACGGATTCGAATACGTGAGTACGCTGGTGCGCAACGATGCCGGCCTGGTGCTGGAAACCGGCAAGGAATACCTGGTCGAAGCACGGCTGCGCCCGCTGGCGCAAGAAGCCGGATTAACCTCGGTGCAGGCGTTCATCCAGCACCTACGGATGCCGACCGGCTCCGGAATGCGGCGGCGCGTCATCGAGGCGATGACCACCAATGAAACTTCCTTCTTTCGCGACATGCATCCGTTTGACTCGCTGCGCAAGGTGATTCTGCCGCGCGTCATCGCCAGCCGGCGTGAAGAACGTCGCCTCAACATCTGGAGCGCCGCCTGCTCCACCGGCCAGGAACCTTATACCGTCGCGATGATCATTCGTGAGCATTTTCCAGAACTTGCAAACTGGTCGTGCCGAATCATCGCCACCGACCTCTCTCGCGAAGTGCTGGCGCGCGCACAATCCGGACGCTACACCCAGCTCGAAGTGAATCGTGGGATGCCGGTGCAGTATCTGAGCCGCTATTTCGTTCGCGACAAGCTCGACTGGGAGATCAAGAAAGAGCTTCGCGCGATGGTGGAGTTCGTCGAAATGAATCTCACCCGTGGATGGCCGCCGCTGCCGCGGGTCGACATCGTCCTCCTGCGCAACGTCCTGATCTACTTCGACGTTACGATCAAGCGGCAGATTTTTGAAGGGATGCATCGGCAACTGAGGCAGGACGGATACCTGTTGCTCGGTAACTGCGAGACTACGCTCGGAATCCATGACGGCTTCGAACGACTGCCGGACGACAAGGGCGGTTGGCATCGGGTCAAGAAGTGAAAAGAGGTTTGCCATGAGACCAAGGCTCGAACAAGACGACATCCATCAGCTCGCCGATCGAATCTGGGACAGTATGTTCGGAGCCGGCCTGGAGCTGATCGACGCCGAAGCACCGACCGCGGACCTGCGCTTCCTGACCGGCTGTGTACAACTGACCGGCGCCTGGGAAGGCGCCGCGGTGGTTAGATGCTCCCACAAGCTCGCCTCGTACCTCGCCTCCACCATGTTTGGAGTGGAGGAGCTCGCGGATGACGAAGTCTCCGACACCGTGGGAGAGTTAGCCAACCTGACCGCCGGCGCGGTGCAGGCGCTGATGCCCTCCCCTTCAGAGTTATCGCCTCCGTCGGTGGTCGAAGGCAAGGACTACAAGCTTATCCTGCCGCGTTGCTCGATCATGAACCAGGCTTATTTCCGATTCCGCGAAGAGCCTTTCAACATAGTCGTCTTTGAAGCGACCCCGGATGGACCGTACGACTATTCGGCCCAGCCGCAGCCCTGACCTCGACGTTGTGATGATGCTCTGATTGCAAACCTGCCCATCCGCGACCGCTCAAGGAGATATGTGTGGTGTCATGGGGAAGCGAGGCTTTTCGCGTTCCCGGTATGCTCTCCGCACCTTTCGATGTCGTCCCCTCACGCGACGCGTGTTTCCTCAAGGCACAAAGCTGACCTCTCCGACGGAAACAAACCTTCCTTGTGGCTGCCAGCGCGCTCGCCTTTAACCATCGCAAGGTAACTTTAGACAATAGGAGACCGCATCCTGTCAACGCTCGGGAGGCGTGGTAGCTATGGCTACGGAAAGCACTGGTAACAGTCTGATAAAGATTCTAATCATCGATGACTCGCGTTCCAGTCGCATGATGGTGAAGAACTGTCTGAAAGGAGTCGCGGGTTTCGAATTTGAGATCGAGGAAGGCGACTCCGGCAACGTCGCCTACGAAAAATGCAAACCCGGCCTTCATGACCTGGTCCTGATGGATATCCACATGCCCGGGATGGACGGCTACGAGGCCACCAAACTGATCCGCGCATGGGAGCGCACCAAAGGCCGCCCGCAGATGCCCATCATTGCCGTCACCGCAATGGATCCCGGTCAGGCGGCCACCAAGACCAAGGCCGCCGGATGCACCACTTTTGTCAGCAAACCGCTCAAACCCGCGGTGCTCGCCGAGGCGATCAATAAGGTCCTGGGACGCGTGATTGCGCCGGCGGCCGCTACCGCGCCCGCGTCCGCACCCAAGGAATCCGGCGGTATGTTTTCCAAGCTATGGGGAGGCGGCGCCGCGAAGAAGGAAGAGGAGAACGTCGAGCAGGAAGGCCTCAAGGGCATGCGTGCGATTTTCCTCGCTGAAAAGCAGCGTGAAATCGGGGTCGCGCTGGCTGCGATCGATGGTGGCGACGTCGATACTGTGATCCAACTGGCATTTCGCCTTAAAGGTGAAGGCGCCAATTACGGCTTCAGCAAGATCAGTGACTTCGGCGGCACCCTGGCTCAGGCGATCGAGGGGCGCGACTTTAAAACCGCGCGCAGTGTCACCCAGAAGCTGATGGCCTACCTCGGTAAGGCGATCGAACAGGGCGCCGGCGCGTGAGCGAGGTGGTGGGATTCCACCAACGGTTAGCTGACCAAGATGGCTATGAAGATCGATATCGCAAGCGTGGCGGGACTGGTTGCGGGTCCGGCCTGCATCATCGTTGGCCAGCTGATCGAGGGTGGCCACCTGGGCACGCTGATCCAGGGCAGCGCCGCGCTGATTGTGATCGGCGCCAGTGTCGCCGCCTGCATGCTGTCTTTCTCCCCGGTGTTTCTCAAAGCCGCGGCGACCGATGTGCGCAAGGTGGTGGGTGAAACTACCCCTGACTCCTTCGATGTGATCGATCGCATCGTAGACTATAGCAATGTCCTGAATCGCGACGGCCCAGTAGCTCTTCAGGGCTCAGTCCAAAAAGAGCCCTATCCGATGCTCTCGATGGCGCTGAATCTGCTGGTCAGCAACATCAACCCACAGACCATGATGGCGATCCTCGAGCGCAAGTTCGCCGAGAACACTCGCCTCAACAATGCCGGCGCCGAGGTCTTCGAAGCGGCCGGCGGTTATTTGCCGACCTTCGGCATCATGGGCGCCGTGCTCGGACTGATTCATACCATGTCGATGCTCAACGAACCGGCTAAGCTCGGAGAAGGTATCGCCAGTGCCTTCGTCGCCACCCTCTATGGGGTCGGGGTGGCCAACCTGCTTGCCTATCCGATCAGCAAGAAGATTCGCGCTCGCGCCCACGCCGAAAAAGAACTCGACAAGATTGTGATCATGGCGATCAAAGGCATTCAGTCCGGCCAGCGCGGAATGTCGCTGCGCCAGGCGCTCACGGGTGGCTCGACCACTCATTCGAATCCGGCCGTACGCCTCGCCCGCAAAGGTGCGGCGGCCTAGCCTCCCCGTTTGTTCGCCGCCACTTCCGCGCAAGTCGGCATGACCTCTCCTGGTAGGCCTTTGCTCGGAGGGGTCGTTCGCGAACGACCCGCAGCGATGGCGCAATCGAAAGGATCCTTAGCAATCGCAACGTCGTTGCGGGCGCTTCGCGAACCGCCCCCTCCAGGAAATCTCTCTTGCTAGCGAGAAAGAGCACGCCCCCCCTTTACTCGCGCGCGAAATAAGAAAATCCTGTGAGATCCGTCCCGGATGCGCATCCGCGTGTCCGACACTCTGTCAACATGTTTGGCTCATGGAGTTGCTACGCGTATGAACCACACCCCTTCTCATCCCCATCGTAAACCCACCTCGCAAGGCCGACGCCAATCGGCGCAACGCCGCCAAGTCCACCGGCCCACGCACTGTTTTGGGTAAATCGCGCTCGCGCCTCAACGCGCTCAAGCACGGCATCCTCGCCTCGCAAACCGTCATCGCGAATATCGAAGGCCGCGAAGAGCGCCAGATGTTCGAAGCCACCCTCGCCGGACTCGCGCAGGATTTCCAGCCGGTCGGCACCTACGAGCTGCTGCTGGTGCAGCAAATCGCCGCATGCTTCTGGCGCAAGCGCCGGTTGCTGATGTTCGAAAATCGCGCTGCCTTCGACGCCATCGAGTTACCGGCTGTTGATATCGTCCAACGCGGCACGCAGCAACTCATTCCATGGAAGGAGCCGCTGTATACCGAGGGCGGCCAGATGACTACCGCGGAACAGATTTATAAGCACTCCGGGCTCGATGCGGTCACGCTGCCCAACGAGAAGGATACCCTGCGCGTCATCCGCTATGAGGCGGCGATCGATCGCACCCGTGAGCGCGCGGTGGCGAGTTTGCGCGAAATGAAAAAGGCGCGGCGCACCATGGCGCCTCATCCGAGCGCCGAAATCGCGCCGGCGGTGGATCGAGAGGCGGCGCGGCGCAATGCGGGCGCGGTGCGGGCGAAGCTACTGTCGCCCTGGTTCACCATCCGGGTGTGGAGTCAATTTCTGCAAGAGCAGGACTCGGCGATCGCGGCGGGGGATCATGAACTGCGGGAGCTCATCGAAGGCGACTTCGCGGAAAAATACCAAACGAAGCCAAAAACCCTAACGCCCGAGGAGAAAAAACGCCGAATCAAGGCTTCAATCTACGAGGTTTTCGGCGTCGGCGAGCCTCCCAAGGGCTCCGAAGAAGGGGCCTTGGACGAGAAAGACGACCCCGACCAGCCATCTTCGACCTGATCCGCGCCTCTTCGGCGCATCAGTCGGTACATTTTAGCAACAATTGGTAGGCCTTCTGCGAAGGCGTCGCGGAAGTGTGCGCGCTTTTCTCTACACCAGACGATGCGCCGGCGAACGCTCCCCGGCGCATCGCAATAGTCGGTCAGTTGCCCCTGCGTTTGTCGCGAATCGCCGCGAAGATCTCACCCATCGAGAGAAACACCGGGACCAGTTGCGCCAGCTGCTTGGGCTCGCGCTCGGCCTTGGACTTCACCAGGGCACCAATGGCGAAACGATGGAGACTCAGGATCGCGTTGATCACCTCGGGAGTGCCCGACAGGTCAAGACCACGGTCCATATAACCCAACAACTCGATGCATCGCTCGAGGCGGCATTCCGCCTCAGCCTCGCTGCTGACTTTGTAAAACTGGACGGCTTCGTCGGTCCATCGTGCGAGCCGCGAGTAGAGTTCCTCGTAAGCCGATTCGCCATCCAGACTGAGGGTCTGACATCGCGCGTATGCGTTTGTCATCTTATGATCTCCTGAACTCATTCAGTAGCTGCTAGCTCGACATCGTAAGGTTGGTTCCGGTGCTGCTGGAGCTGGAGCTCGTGCCGGAGCTATTGGAGCTAATCGCGGTGAACAACTGCGAGATACTTTGGTAGCCTGCCACTGTCGCTTGAATGCTCGCGTATTGAGCCTGCAGCTGCGCGGTGTAGTTGGTAAGGTCATTGTTCATTTCGGTGAGCTTGGTGTTGATCTGGCTCGCCTCAGAGTTATAGGCACTCGTTTCGCTCGCGATAAGTCCGGTGTTGGGCGCTACGACCTGAGACACCATCGAGCTTAGAGCTGAGTTCAAACTGCTGATCGATTGATTGACTGCAGTAGGATTGCTGGTCGCCTGCTGTACGAAGGTCGACTGATTAAATACCAGGTCACCGGTGTTCTGGTTGACGGTGATCCCGAGCTTCGACAGGTTGAGCGAGCCGATTTGAGACTGCAGGTTGAACATGATCGAGCGCAGGCCGCCATCGCCCGACAGCGCGGGTGCCGCTTCCTGCGGAATCGCCTGGGTGGTCTGCACGATATCACCAATCGCTGTGTTGTAAGCGCTGACGAAAGCGTTGATATTGTTGCCTTCGGTGGTGAGGTCTGGCGCGACCGTAACGCTGGAACCACTCCCGGTGTTGTTCAGCTGAAGTGACAGTCCCGAGATCGCGTTGGTAACCGTGTTGGTCTGCGACACCACGATCTGATTGCCCACCTGAACCGTTGCGTTCTGCGCGCTGCTCACGTTAGGCACGAATGCAGCCACCGCGAAGCTGTCGCCGGTGTTGAGCGTGCCGCTCCCCAGCGAGACGGTAAGCCCATCGGCGACCGCGGTCGGTCCGCTCGCGTTGGCCGGAATGTCAAGGGTCCCACTTTCGCCTGAGTCAGACGTCCATTTAAGTGCGATCGGATTAGTCCCGACCGTTCCGCCTGACACCACCGTGAACTGGTACCCTTGAGATAGACTGCCGGTATAGGTTCCGCCGATTGTGGGTGCGGCGGTGCCGGTAACCGAACTGGTATCCGTCGGCCCGATCGCGGCATCGGCAAAGTCGGGAGCAGTCCCGCCACTGAGGCTACTGGAGACCGTAAAGGCCGCATTGGTGCCGGTCGTATTGGCGGTTAGTTGAAGGCGATACGGCGCGCCCGGCGCACCGGTATCGACCACCTGCGCGGTGACTCCAATGTTGGGAGTGGCGTTGATGGCGCTGGCCAGTCCATCGAGAGTATCGTTAGTAGAGTTGATGGTAACTGGAACCGGAGTTCCATTGGCAACCGTAATCGTCAGCGTGCCGTCCCCAATGCTCGAGGTGTCACTGACATAGCCCTGCGAGGCAACGCTTTGGGCTTGCGCGAGCGACGAAACATTCACCGCATAGGTTCCATTGATCGGCGCTCCCGTGATGTCCGCGGTGAAAGGCGCCCCGGAGGATACCGTCGCGCCGACCGGAGGAATAGCGATGCTGGTGTTGAGCGCAGAAAGCGCATTCTGCAACGTGGTGAAGTCGCCGCTGATGGTTCCCAGCGTGCTGATGGCCGTATTCACCCCGACCAGTTGATTCTGTTCCGCGGTGATCGGGACCTGCGCGGCCGCAGTCTCGGCGGTCAGTATCGAGTTGAAATCTATTCCAGTGAAATTTGAGAAGGTGATTCCGGTGCTACCGCTGGTGCTGCTGGTCGACGACATACAAAATGCCTCATCTGAATACGCATTGCGCGTGCCATGAATAACTGTCCCACAACGCGCCAGCCGACGCAGAGGACTTAACCTCCGCGCCGGCTTAAGCTAGGGCCAGATGGCCTACTGGAACAGCGCGAGGAGCTGCTGAGGAGTCTGGTCGGCCTGCTTCAGAACCTGCACGCCCGCCTGCTGCAGAACGGTCTGCTTGCTGAAGGTCGCGTAGGTCTCCGCGATGTTGGCATCCTGAATGTTCGACAACGCCGAGGTCAGGTTGGCGGAAGTCGACTGCAGGTTCTGCCCGATTGCCGTAAGTTGCTGCTCTGACGCACCGAGACCACCACGGTCACCGGCTATCGTCGCGAGAGCGGCAGTAACACTGGTCAAGGCCGCCTGCGCGCCGGCCTGCGTGGTTAGCGCGGTACCATTGATCGCGAGGGTCGTGGTATCGGCCTTGTTGATGGTGACGCTGAGCTGATCGTTGGCGGTATTGGTCGCGCCGACCTGGAAGGTTGTTGCCGCGCCAGAGAACAACGAGATACCGTTGAACTGGCTGCCGTTGGCGATCTGGTCGATCGAGCTCAACACGCCCTGATACTGGCCGTCGATGGCGGTCAACTGCGCGCCGTTGTACGATCCGTCAGCCGCTTCGGTAGCGAGCTGCTGCGCAGTCTGAAGCAGGTTACCGATGTTGGACAGCGCGCCGTCAGCGGTCTGCAGATACGAGGAAGCATTGTTTACGTTGGACGAGGCCTGACCCAGCGAGCCGAGCAGACCCTGGGTCTCCATTGCAATCGACAGACCCGCGGGATCGTCCGACGCGTTGACGATGCGTTTGCCGCTGGAGAGCTGCGAGATCGACTGCTGCAGGTCGGCCTGGTTGTTGGTCAGCGCGTTGGACGCCGTGAGAGCTCCGATGTTGGTGACAAGACTGAGTGACATTTTCCTTTCCCCTTTTCTCCTCGTTGGGAGTGAGCATCTATCGATGCTGTGTTTGGTTAGCCGTCGTTCGTAACCGGCTTCTATCTAACAAACTGCGCTATCTGTGGTTTGCCCTCTCGTCGGGAGAGGGGTTTGAGAAGCGTTCTTTCCCATCTCGCCACCAACGCTGTGGTAGCAATGCGCGACTGTATCGAGTTGCGTCGATAAGTGCGGTAGTGACACGCCCATGTCTGGTGCTGATCTCATTTTGAACACGTTGCGAGACCTTTCTCCGGAGCTGGCAAGCTGCGGCGGGTTCTCTCCGGCTTTGCGAATGCGCGGAACCGGCGCGAAAGCTTTCACTTCCGCGCCGGCTCGGGAACCGCGCTGCCCGGGCTATTGGAACAGTGCGAGAAGTTGCGTCGGGGTTTGGTCGGCCTGCTTGAGGACTTGCACTCCAGCCTGTTGCAGAACCGTCTCCTTGGTAAAGGTGGCATAGGTAGACGCGATGTTAGCGTCCTGAATGGTCGAGAGCGCCTGAGTCAGATTGGCCGTGGTTGATTGCAGATTTTGTCCAATCGCGGTCAGTTGCTGCTCCGAGGCGCCGACCCCGCCGCGATCGCTTGCGATCGTTGCCAGCGCGGCGGTGACCTGGGTCAGCGCCGCTTGCGCATTGGCCTGGTTGGTTAGCGAAGTGCCGTTGATGGCGAGCGTCGTCGTGTCGGCCTTATTAATGGTAATGCTCAATTGATCGTTGGCGGTATTGGTGGCGCCAACCTGGAACGTGGTAGCCGCACCGGTGAACAGTGAGATGCCGTTGAATTGACTGCCGTTGGCGATCTGATTAATCGAACTCAGGATACCCTGATATTGCGCGTCGACCGCGGTCAGCTGCGCGACGTTATAACTACCGTCAGCGCCCTCGGTCGCCAGCTGCTGCGCATTTTCGAGGAGATTGCCGATGTTGGCGAGTGCGCCGTCGGCAGTGCTCAGAAAAGAACCGGCATTGCTCGTGTTGGAGCTAGCTTGCCCAAGCGAGCCCAGCAAACCCTCGGTTTCCATGGAAATGGAAAGTCCGGCTGGATCGTCTTCGGCTGTCACGATGCGTTTGCCGCTGGACAGCTGGGCGATCGATTGTTGCAAACTGTTTTGGTTGTTCGTCAAGGCGTCGGACGCGATGAGCGAGCCGATATTGGTGACTAGACTGAGCGACATGGCGGTTCCCTTTTTCGAGCGCGCATCTTTTGATGCTGTGTATTGAGCCGCCGATAATTTCCCGTCATCGGCTACTCGTATGGCAAACTGCCCGCGATCGGGATCGGAGCGGCGCAGCGCAGGGGATTTAGGAAATGTCCTTCCCTACCCGCCCGAGAACCAGGCTCCTGCGCGTGGCGCAGGTCGCAAGCTGAAGCGATTTCGTCTGATCCTGGGACACCCTATGCTGTCCGCTTATCTGAGCGTGAATGGCACAGGCTCTCTCATTCATCGGGGCCACAGCGAAAATACCTTTCCTACCCGGATGGCATTTCTCTTGCTGCTCCTCGCCTTCGTATGCCGAAAGAAGGTCTCACCGCGCTCGCCGACAGCTATGGACTGGAACGCGACGAACTTCATCAACTGAAGATTCTGGCGGAGAACTTTTTCGACAAACTCCGCGAGGATCTCCTCGGCTATGCCGGCCGGTCGCTCCGCATGGTCGACCTGGCGCAGAGCACCTTAAGCTTCAGCGAGTTTGCCACCGATGCGGTTTCGGCTCGTCACCTGATATTTCTGGGATTCACCGATCAGAACATCGCCGTGATGCGGTTGGATGACGATCTCGCTGGCGCGCTGATCGACTGCATGTTCGGCGGCGCCAACCTCAAGCCCGACGCACCTAGGCGCAAGATGACGGCGGTCGAGGAGCGCGTCATCGCCAATACCGTCGGCGCGGCAATCGTACGCACCGCGCAGCGAGTGCTGGGTCCGATGCTCCACGACAGCATCAACCTGCGACTGCTGCGGATTGAGCATCGGTCCGGTTTAGTCGCCGATACCTTCGCACCGTCGGAGCAGTTGGTGACCGCCCGAGTCCGCTGCGACGCGGGCGCCAAAGGCGGATGGATCGAGCTCGGGCTTCCCTTCTCGCTGATCTACAAGATTCGCGCGACCCTGGTGCCGGCGCGGCCGCGTCCCGCCGCGGCGACCGGAGGCGAGCATAAGGCCCGCACCTTCCTCGCCGACGCATCGATGGAACTGGCCGCCGTGTTAGGCCGCTTGACCCTGCCCCTGAGCGGCATCCGCAGCCTCGCCCCCGGCTCGATCCTGATCCTGCAAGCGGCGCCGCGCGGCCTTCCCAGCATTGAGCTTCGATCCGGCGACCATCCTCTGTTCACCGGCATGATTGTCGAGCAGGACGGATGGTACCGATTCTTAATTGACAAGACTGGAGGAACCGATGAGCGAGCAAACCCAGATGGCGCCGATGGCTGAAGAAAGCGCCGCCCCGAAATCCCCCGTGCCGATTAGTCCGGCCAAAAGCGAGCACCAGATCTTCCAGACCAGCAGCAAGCTGGCCGCGACCCATTCGCACGATGGCAAGGATGGCGCGAGCGTCGAGTTCGGCGTTCTGCGCCAGGTCCCGATGACGGTACAGGTCGAGGTCGGCCGTACCAGCATGACGCTCGGCGAAGTCCTCGACGAACTCGAGGTCGGGTCGAGCATCCGGCTCGATCGCCACGCCGGCGATCCGGTCGAGGTCTACATCAACGGCGCGCTGTTCGCGCGCGCCGAAGTGGTAGTGCTGCAAGATCAGATTGGAGCGCGCATCATCGAGCTGGTCGATCCCGCGCAAAACTCCCGTCCCTCGGGTCTGCATTGATTCATGGAACCGATCAGTTCCGACACCAATGAGTTAGCGCGCGCGACGCGGCAAGCGCCGCGGGTCTGCCTCGGTCCCAATGCGCCAGCCGAAATGGCCGATTTCATCGCGCGCGCCGGTCTCGAAGTTTTGCCGTACGCCAGTAAGCATCGCGCGACGATGTATGTCGATTTCGTCGGCGCGCGCCCGTCCGGCGTCGAAGTTTTGAGCCTCGATCTCGCCGGTAAGGGATCGCGCGCGGCGCGCAATAGCGCGGACCTGGCGACTGACCAATGGCAGATCGCGGCCTGCATGGTGATTTCCCAGGCCCTGCGTCTCAAGCCCCTGCTCCTCACCGCGGACCCCTCGATGCTCAGCGCACTGCGCAGCGCGATGAGTGTCGCGGCGAGCCAGGTACCGGTAATTGTGAGCGGCGAAATCGGAGCGGGTAAGTATAACTTTGCCCGAATCATCCACAGCGCGAGCCGCTGCGGCGGGCCCTTGCACAGCCTCAGCTGCGCCAGTCTGCAGGACGTCGAGGTGGAAAACCTGGTCGGCACCCTGCCCTCTTCCGAGGGTCACGCCGGCTCGGTCTTGTTCCTCGACGAGATCGCGGAGCTGACCGACGGCGCGCAGCTTAAGCTGTTACAGATTCTGCAGGCGCTGGAGCGCACCCCTCTTCTTCAGGAGCGCGAATGCGGCGCCTCGTTTCGCTTTGTCGCCGCCACCAACCGCGAGCTTGCCACCATGGTCGAGCGCGGGGAGTTTCGGCGCGAGCTGTTCTGGCGGCTCAATGTGTTCAGCCTGGCGATTCCACCGCTGCGCCAGCGAGCCGGCGACATCGCAATCCTCGCGAAGTTATTTTTGCGCCGCGCTAATCCGCGCCGTATGTTCACCCCGATGGCGCTACGCGTGATGGGCGCTTACGCATTTCCGGGCAACGTGATGGAACTGGAGAACCTTGTTACCCGGCTCGCGATCGCTCCGCTCGGAACCGGTAATAGTCTGATTGACGTGCCTGATGTACGCCGCCATCTGATGGTGGTTCCGGCCGAGGGTGAGCCGCCGACCAGCGGATGGAAGAGCAGCCGCGAGGAGGCTCGCCGCGCGATGATCCTCAAGACCATCGCCGCCGCGGGCGGTAACCGCGCGGAAGCCGCTCGCCGGCTCGGCATCACCACTCGCGCGCTGCAGTACCACATCACCAAGGCAGGGCTTTCGCGCCCCTCAGTGCGGGCCAAACCGGCGATGTCGCGACCGGGAGCTACAGTTTTCCACCGCGCGACCCCGATGCAGGATGAACCGACGACCCTGGAGTTCCGGCCCGATGCACTCGCGACAGGGATTGTGGCGTCATGATTGAAGAAGATGATCATCCAGCGCATCCGGATGAGCGATGGCTGGTCTCCTATGCCGATTTCATCACGTTGTTGTTCGCGCTCTTCGTGCTGCTCTATGCGCTTTCCAATTCCAGCAAGGCGAAGGAGGCGGCCGGAATGAATTCCGTCGCCAAGGCGGTCGGTATGCGTCCCACCTACGGAATGGGCGGAGGAACCCGACCCGGCATGGGCGAGTCACCAGGAAAGTTGATGGGCTCGCCGCAACTCGCGGCCGCGAAGGCGGCGGTCGAAGCCGCGGTTAAGCAATACACCAATTCCGGTGTGACGATGACCATCGATTCGCGCGGGCTGGTAATCTCGCTCTCGGCCGCAAAATTCTTTCCCAGTGGCGAAGATCAGATCACTCCAGCGCAACTGCCGGTCCTCGACGCGCTGGTCAAGACGATGGCGGCGCTCCCCAACACATTTCAGATCGATGGCTTCACCGACTCGGTACCCATCGTCACCGCGCGCTTTCAGGATAACTGGGATCTGAGTGCGGCGCGCGCTTCCAGCGTTCTGCGCTACACGCTCGCGCACACCTCCATCAGCGCCGACCATCTAGCGATCGCAGGATATGGTCCCTATCACGCGGTCGGCGACAACTCGACCGACGAAGGCCGCGCGCTCAACCGACGGGTCGAGGTGATCGTCAAACCACAGGAGCAGACCGCGCCATGACGTCCAAGATTGTCGCGCCCAGCGCGGAAGCGCCGCGCAAGTATCAGTTGTGGCGTCCGATTATTCAGCCGCAGCGGCGGATGGTATTCGAGCGCATCCACAACCGGATCGCGGAGTCATGGTCGCATACCATGCGCGGCTATCTGCCGGGCGAAAATCGTTTTGAATTCGAAGCACTCGGCTTCGAGGTGTTTCAGGACTTCAACGCGCATCAGCTCGAAGGCTCCCAGGTAGTGGTGTTCTCCATCGAGCAAGCCCAGGTGATCGGCTTCCTGCTGCTGAGCGCAACCGTCGCGCGCACCCTCGTCGACACCCGGCTCGGAATCAAGCCGTCGCCCAACGCGGAGCCCAAGCCCGGTTTTACCCGTATCGAAATGGCCGTGGTGCGCGAGGCGATCCGCTCCATGCTCGCGCGCCTCAGCGACACCTATCTCGAGGTCGGGCTGGGACGTATCGGTGGAGTGCGCGAGTGCGAGCGGCTCGGCGATACCCTTATGTTCGCGCCCGAGGACTACCTCGTGGTGCTGCGTTTTCGCATCGGCGCCGCGGCCGATGGATTGCGCGTGACCGTGGCGCTCAGCAGCAACGCGATCAACGCCGTTCACGAGGGCCATCACCTCGCGGTGGCGCGCCAGGCGAGCGATCTCGATCGTATCGCGGGGCAGTTGCCGGTGAAGATCGATGTGGTGCTGGGCGCGTGGAAGACTTCGATCCGCGAACTGCAGCAGCTGCGCCCCGGCGATCAAATCGTGCTCCCCGATGGCGAAGACGGCTGGCTCGCGGCGGACAACGTTCGCCTGCGCAGCGGCCGGATCGAATTCGCCGGGCCTAAGACCAGCATCGAGATCAAGCGGAGCGCGCGGCGGCAATGACTTCAATCAATCCTACTCTGGATGCCGAGGTTACGGTGGCGGCGGTAATTTCGCGGGTCGCAATACCTGCGCTCGAGATTGCCGCGCTGCAGCCCGGTGACCGGCTCGAAACCGAACCCGAAATCGGCAACCAGCCGATCGTCCGCCTCACTATCGGCGCGACCACCGTCGCGCTCGCCTCGATCGCCAAGGTCGAGGGCCGCCTGATTGCCACGATCATCAACAACCGTCCGGAGCTGTTCGGACGAAAGGACGACACATGGAAGGTCAGGAAACCAAATCAGCCGAGGGATTGAATCGCGCCTCGCTGCTTGCGATGACGCTCGACAAGCCGGTGCTCGCCCGGGTCCTCAAGCATCTATCGCCCAAGGAGCTGACGCGCCTGATGTCCGGCTACGAAGCGGTGATCACCGCGGGCAAGCCGCAGGGGCCGCAAATGGCCTCGGTCGGCAAGATTTTTCTGTCCTCCGAGCCCACCGCCTCGGCTTCGACTTTCAAAGACGCGCTGGTGATGGCCTATGGCGAGGACAACGCCGACCAGATTCTCCGCCATGACCAGTGGCGCACGATCTCCGAACGGGTGAAGCCCGAGACCTTCGCTTCGGTGCTGCGCGACGAGCGGCCGGAGGCGGTCGCGATGGCGCTCTCGCAGCTGCCGCCGCGCTTTGCCGCCGACGTGCTCGCGCGCCTGCCCGAGGAGCTACGCGCGGAGGCGGTCGACAATCTGGCCTATGCGGAATCGGCGCCACGCAGCGCCCTCGACGCCATCCTGCGCGCGGTCGAGGAAAGCTTCAGCGGCAAGGCCGGCTCCGAAGAAGGCAATCAGAAGGCGGGGGCGAAGCGCGCGGCCGCGATGCTCAATCAGCTTGATTCCGACAGCGCGACCGCGATCGTCTCACACATCCGCAACCGTGACGCCAAGCGCGCTTCCGCCATCGAAGAGGAAATGTTCCACTTCACCGATTTGCTCGAACTCGAAAATCGCGCCTTGCAGGCGGTGCTGGCCGAGGCCCGTCCCGAACGCATCGCGCTCGCGCTCAAGGGCATCACCGACGACCAAAAGACCCTGGTCTTCGCCGCGCTCCCCGAGCAGGTCAGAGTGGTGGTCGATTCCGAAATGTCCGAGAGCGGCCGCGTGCCTGCGCGCGAAGTGAAAGCCGCGCGGCGCGAGCTCACCGAAATCGCCATCAACCTCGATCGCCAGGGCAAAATCCATATTCATGGCGAGGAAGAGTCACTCGACTGATGCGCTCACATTCGCATCGCAAGTGGGCGCGGCCTGCCGGATGGCTGGCCGCACTCGCAATCCTGCTCGGCGTCGCCTCGAGCGCGATCGCGAGCGAGATCGATCCTTATGTCGCGGCGGCCAATGATGCCGGCGTTCCGTTGGCGGTCCTCGTGGCGGTGGCCGGCGCAGAAAGCGGATACCATCCGTGGGCACTCGATATCGAAGGCCGCCAGGTTTTTTGTAAGTCGCGCGCCGAAGCGGAGACGGTGCTGTCCAACACGGCGACCACCAACGTCGACATCGGCGTGATGCAAATCAACTGGCGCTTCTGGGGACCGCGCCTCGGGGTTGCGAAGAATGACCTCCTGGATCCACGCATCAATCTGTTGATGGGGGCGCGCATCCTGCGCGACGGCCTCAACCGCAATGGCTCGGTATGGCGGCGCATCAGCAATTATCATTCAGGCGGCAACCACGAGCGCGAGCGGTACAACCAGCAAGTCTATGAAGCTTATACGCGCTACCTGCGCGGCGAAGTCCATTAAGAAGCGTCGGGCGGGAACATCATCTTGCCGGCGTGATACTCCTTCGCGACCATATCGACGAAGCCATGACGAATCGGCCATTCGAGCCTGCTGTCGCGCCAATGGATGCGTCCATCGGGGCCTTCGAATTCGTCGGCGATGCCCTTGGTCCCGGCAACCGCTTTGGTGAGGCGCCGCCGATCGTTCTTGACCGCGGGAATTTCCCGCATCCGCAGCATCCAGGCCTCGAGGCGCGGGTAGTCGGCGAATCCGATCCCGGTGACCCGTGCCAATGGCACATGACAGACTGCCGCGAAGTCGGCCATGCTGATATCGCCACAGAAAAAGTTCCGTTCTCCGAGCTCGCGTTCCAGAATTTCGAACAGCGCGCAAAACTCGGCGACCGCCGCATCTTTCATCGCGAGGTTGCCGCGCAGCTCACCGAAGAAATAGCCGAAGGTCACCGCATCGAAGCTGCGATCGCACAGGTCATCGAGTCTGCGCATCCGCGCCCGTTCGTACGGATGGCGCGGGAACAGGGGCGGATTCGGAAACGCATCTTCGAGATACTCGCCGATGATGGTGGAATCGGCGATGACGCTTCCGTCGTCGAGCACCAGCGTCGGCACCTCGGCGCGCTCATTCACGCAGCGGAGGTCCTCGTTGCGATCCAGCGAATAGCAGCGCTCGATCGGTTCATACGCAATGCCCTTGTAGTCGAGCATCATCTGAACCTTGCGCGCGTAGGGACTGGTTGCAAAAGTAAACAGCTTCATCGCGATCGCCTCCCTGGCCCGATTCGTGACCCCGACCACGCAGGGTCGGCATTTGCTGTCATCAAGTGTCTCACCATTTCACTTCGCACAGATGACACATGACTATTTAATGCCGTCGTGCCCAATCACTGACATCGGCGTGCGCAACTGTCAAAGCTCATGCGACCGCTCGCTGCGGCTCGGATGGCGCGCTCGCGTTTTCGTACGTTACGTCGCTATCAGCGACATCGATGAGATGCTCCGTCGCGGGACGAAAGGAAAAGCCGCTTCCTCGAAGTCCGTTCAATGAAGGGCGGAATCTGTGGATGGTAAGTTTATCCGCGTTCTGGCTCGACTGTTGCTCCCTTCCTTCTGCATGGAAATCCTGCGTCCCGAACAACAGGTTATGCAGGCCGCGCTCCAGGTGCGCTCGGCGCGCGCGGAACTGCTCGCGGGTAACGTCGCCAATGCTGACACACCCGGATACGTCGCGCGCGATCTGAAGTTCGACGCCGCCATGGACCAGGTGATGGAGGCGGGCAGCAGCCAGGACGCTCCGCTCTCCTCCAGCGACGCAATCGTCAAACCCGAAAATCTCCGCTTCGACAGCAACGACGTCGACGTTAACCAACAGTTGGCGAAGTCCTATGAGAACTCGCTCAGCTACGTCGCCACCCTCAAGCTCTACGGCGATTCGATGAACCGCATCACCACCGCTACCAGCAGCAGTTAGGGGACATCATGTCAGTCGAAGGAATCATCGGAATCGCCAATAGCGCGCTGACGGCACAGTCGCAGCGCATCACCTTGATCGCGCAAAACCTCGCCAACGCCGACTCGATCAACTCGCCCGAGGGCGGTCCCTATCAGCGCCGCATCGCGGTATTCGAGCCGGAGCAGGTCGGCGAAGGCGCCAGCGCGGGAACCGGGGTAAAAGTCGCCGCGGTGATCAAGGACACCGCGCCGCCGCATGAAGTCTTCGATCCTTCGAATCCCTTCGCCGATGAGAACGGCGTGGTCAAAACGCCGAATGTTAATCCGGTGTTCGAGATGGTCGACATGATGCAGGCCTCGCGCTCCTACCAGGCCAATCTCTCGGTCATCCAGAGCGCCAACACCAGCGCGATGAAAACCCTCGATTTGCTGAAGTAAGACCATGAACACCATCGTGCCCAGCCAGGGAATTCCCGACCTCGCTCCCATCACGCCGCAGGATCCGACGGCACCGCAGCAGGGTGGCTTCTCCCAGGTTCTGGAGCAGGTCAGCAACGTACTCGAAAACGCCGACCAGATGGCCGCCGGCTATGCGCAGGGCAAAGTCGGACTGACCGACGCGGTACTCGCCTCCCAACAAGCCGACACCACTTTTTCGCTCACAATGGCGATTCGCAACAAAGCGCTCGCCGCCTACCAGGAAATCATGAACCTGTCCGTCTGAGGCGCTGATCGATGAAGCAGTTGCAGAAATATTTCAATCAGGCGCTCAAGCTGATTAATGATTTTCGCACCGGCAACCGTCAGCTCTTCAACCTGATTGCGGGAACCGTCGGGATCGCGGCCCTGCTCGGCGCGTTGCTCTACGTCATCAATCCCGGCGCACCGGTGGTGCTGGTAGCCAATCTGAATCCTGCCGATCGCACCGCGCTGGCGCTGCGCCTGCGCCGCCACAACATCAAGTTCACCCTCGGTCCCGATTCGATCACGGTCGGCTCGCGTGACGCAAATCAGGCGCGCACGCTGCTGCAATCGAGCCCCGGCTTTTCCGGCGGCTCGGAAGATTTCACCCTGTTCGATCGCTCAACCATGGGGCAGAGCGACTTCGATGAGCAGGTCAACTATCAGCGCTCGCTCCAGGGCGAGCTCGAGCGCACCATCATGGACATCCACGGCATCGACAGTGCCCGGGTGATGCTCGCGATGGGCCGCCCGTCGCCGTTTGCGCTGGGTCCCTCTGAAGCGGAGCGCGCCTCGGTGATGCTGACCACCGCGCCCGGGGCCACCGTCGACGCCGCGATGGCCGCGGCGATCGCGCATCTGGTTGCGACCTCGGTGCGCGGGCTGGAACTCGACGGCATCACCGTTACCGGCAATGACGGCGCGGTGCTCTATCCGCCGCAGAAAAATGACGGCGAGCTGGGCGAGGCGATGCGTCTGCGCAACGACTTCGAGCATCGGCTCGAGGGCAAGGTCTCGACCCTGCTCAGCCGGATCATGGGCGAGAATCGTTACGCGGTTCAGATCGCGGTCGATGTCGATGCTTCCCACGTCAGCAGCAACGAAACCCAATATGGCAAAGGCGATACCACCATCCTGAGCGAAGAACATTCGCAGACGCCCGGCGGCGCGGGCGCAGGCGGGGTGCCCGGACTGACCTCCAATCTGCCGATCGCGAATCCGAACCCCAAACCGGCCGGGGCCGTAGCTGCGAAGCCAAGTGCCGATGCGACTCCCGGAGCCGAAGCGACTACCGCTGCTACACCGGTAAGCATTGAAGCGCAAAGCCGGAACGCCGACCTGTCGCGCAAAGACATCGTCAACTACAAACCCTCGATCCGCGAAGTAAACAGCGTCGATGCGCCGGTCCGGATCAAGCGCATAACCGTGGCTGCCGTCCTCGATGGCACCTACGATCATGGAGTTTTCAAACCGCTCGATGAGGCGCGCCTGAACGCGATCAAAGGACTGGTTGCGGCCGCGGTCGGCGCCGATCTCGAGCGCGGCGATTCGGTCGATATCCAGAGCTCGGCGCTCTCGCAGCCCTACGTCGCACCGCTTCCCAATCCGATCGATACGCTGCGCGTGTTCATCGCCGACCCGATTCATTTATATCAGACGGCCGGCGTCGTTCTGCTGCTCTTCATCGCGATGGTGTGGATGCTGAAGCGCTCGCTCTCGCGCCGCTCCGCTCGCAAGCGCGCCATCGCTGAGGTGAAGGCCGCGGTGGAAAACCCGGTCGAGACCCCAGCTCCGGCCGAAGTGCCGGCTCCCGCGCCCAAAGAGCGCGAGTCCGACTTCGAAGACATTCGCAAGCGCGTCAACGAAGAAGTCGAGCGCAATCCCGAAGCCGCGGCCGAGATCCTGCGCCGCTGGCTCGCCGAAGGCACCACCACCGGAAACGGCGCGGCCGCTCCGGCTGCGGAACCGAGTCATTGATGAATTCGGGCACCGCAAAAAGCTTCGCCTTTCCGGCGAGGAACAAGCTCGATGCCTTCGAGCAGCAGGCAAGTCAGGCCCGCAACGCACAACTCGAGGCCGCGCTCGCCGACGCTATCGCTCGCGGATACGCCGAAGGCCTGGCACGCGGACGCCAGGAGGCCAAAGCCGAGGCGAAGGATCTGCTCGAAACCTCAGGCCGCGAAGGCCGTGAGGATGGACATGAGGCGGGGCTTGCCGAAATGAATTCCGCGGCGGACGCACTGCGCGCCGCGCTCGAGGCCTCCGAAGTCGATCGCACCAAAGTGCTAACCGAGGCCGAAGCTTTTTGCGTCGACCTCGTACTCGCGATCGTCGGACGAATCATCGAAAGCGACAAGGCGCGCGCCGAGTTCGCACGCCGCGCCACTCAGGCTGCGCTGAAAGCGCTCGCACCCGCGGCGCCTACTGCGGTGTTCCTCAGTCCCGAGGATCTCAAGCTCGCCGGCAAGGCGATGAGTAGTCTGCCACTTCAGGAAGACGCGACGCTCGCGTCGGGAACCTCGCGCGTCGAGGCCGGCCGCCTGCTGGTCGAGAGCTCGATGGACGAAGCCTTCACGCAAATTCGCGCGGCCGTCATCGAAGTCAAAACCAAACGGACCACCAAATCCAATAGCTCACCGGCGGAGAAGCGCGATGCTGACTAACGCGGACTATATCGCGGCGCTGCCCGAAGTGAACTTCCCTGTCTGTGGAAGGCTCACCCGCTCGGTCGGCCTGCTGCTCGAATCCACCGGACCTGATCTTCCGGTCGGCGCACTGGTCAAGGTACGCGATCGCGGCGCCGACCTCGTGTGTCAGGTGGTGGGATTCCGGGACGAGCGCTTGCAGATGCTCGCCATCGAGGAAACCCGCCAGCTCGCACCAGCGAGCCTGGTTTCCCCGCTTCATCTCACATTCAAAGTCGGGCCGTGGATTTTGGGCCGCGTGCTCGATGGCCTCGGGCGTCCGCTCGACGGCAAGCCGGTCCCCAACTTCGGCGACCATATCGAACTCGAACCGCCACCACTCGATCCGATGGCGCGTGGACTCACCGAAACCCAGCTCGACGTTGGAGTGCGCGCCGTCAATGGACTGATGACGCTCGGTATCGGCCAGAAAATCGGCGTCTTCGCGATGCCCGGGGTCGGCAAGAGTGTTCTCCTCGGCATGATGGCGCGCGGCACCGCCGCCGACGTCAACGTGATCGCCCTGATCGGCGAGCGCGGCCGTGAGGCGCGCGAGTTCGTCCACGATACGCTCGGACCCGAGGGCCTCGCCCGCTCGGTGGTGATCGTCGTCACCAGCGACATGTCGGCGCCGATGCGCATCAAGGGCGCGTTCCTCGCCACTGCGATTGCTTCATGGCTCCGCCAACAAGGCCGCAGCGTGCTCTTCCTGATGGACAGCCTGACCCGGGTGGCGATGGCGCAACGCGAAGTCGGACTCGCCTCGGGCGAGCCGCCGACGGCGCGCGGCTATCCACCGTCAGTCTTCGCGGTGATCCCGAAACTCGTCGAGCAGGCCGGAGTCGGCCCGAGCGGCAGCGTGACCGGCATTTTCACCGTCCTGCTGCATGAAGAGAACGACCCGATCGGTGAACTCGCGAAGTCGGTCCTCGACGGCCACATCACCTTGTCACGCGATCTGGCGGGGCGCGGTCACTATCCCGCGATCGACGCGCTCAATTCGATTTCGCGCGTCGCGCAGCGCATCTGCACCCGCGAGCATAACGCCGCGCGCCGCCGCTTCGTCGAGCTCTACGCACGATGGCGCGACGCAGAGGAACTGATCGCGCTGGGAACTTATCATCCGGGGGCCGACCGCCGCACCGACGAGGCGGTCGCGTTGCATGAAAAACTCGAAGCCTTCCTCAAGCAGGACGTGAACGAAACGGTCTCGCTGGAAAGCACCGCGCAGCAACTCGCCGAGGCGATTTCCTGATGAAACGGGAACAGCTTCTCACGCATCTGATTCGGCTGCGTGAACTTCATTTAAAAAGTCAGTCCGCGCAATTGAAGACGCGCGCACAACATCTTCATGAAATCCGAGAACGCCATGCGCAGGCACGCGCCGGCGCGGCGGGATCATTGGAAGACACCATGACGCTGGCCGATCTCGCCCACTTCGGGCATCTGCGGATCTTCAACGCCAGACTCGCCCAGCAGGTTGAGATCGAAGTGCGCGCGCTCAGCGAAAAAGTCGGACATGCGCGCAAGCTCACCGACTCGGCCCGCGATGCGCGCGACGAGTTGCGCCGCGCCCGCGTCAACCAAAGCGAACGCTCGATGGAAACCGAGGCGGAACATTTCTTCAGTTGGAAAAAGGATCAGCGACGATGAATACGGCGGTACACGGCAAAGCCTCGCTCGCGGAAATGTTACTGGATGACAGCCCCTCGGCAGGAAAAAGCGGGCCGGATGATCGCGACAAGACCAACACGGTCGATTTCGGCGCGACTCTCACCAGCCTGATCGATCAAACCGCAGCCGGCAAAGGCGCGAGCGCTCGCAATCCGGCCACTGCTGCCGCGCCGTCCGTCCGCGGCAAAGGGAATGTGGCTGCGCCGACGGCGCTCAACTCGGCGCCCGCGGATTCAGCGACGACTTCGAGCCCGACTACTGCGGCCGCGCCCACGGCCTTCGATTTGACGGTAACTGCGGTGGAGCAGGCGGTCTCGAAATCCGCATCGACGCCCAAGACCGGCGCCACAACCTCCGCGTCTGCGCAGACCTCGGAAGTCGCCGCCCCGACTGCGAGCGCGCGCGGCGACTCCCTGGCCGCGCTCCTCGCTGCTCGAACCTTGGCGACTAACCCCGGCGCGGACGCGTCGAGTCTTACCCAAATCAGCGCTTCAAATGGCGTCGCCGGTACCGGGAAGACTTCCGCGGGTGACGCGAACGCGACCGGCACCTCCGATGGTCTCACGAGCGGCGATCCCGCGGCTCAATCCGCAGTTGCAGCGCTGGTCGCACACTCCGGCGTCGCTGCGACGATCGATTCGCCTGTCTCAGATGCGGACATCACGTTCGATTTTAGGAAAGAACTCTTCTCATCGAACGCCTCCGATGGTGCTGCGAGCGCGCCCGCAGCGCAAATCACGTCTGCGAACAATTTCGCCAAGATGGTCAATCCCGCGCATATCGAGGCCGACGCCAACGTACCAACTACCTCGACCAATCCTGCGACTGATTCGACGCCCTCACACTCCGACAGCGCGAACGATGGCACGTCCCCTGCTCTCTCAACCCAAAGCGCGGAGACCGAGAGTATGAGTTCAGCCAACCCGAAAACCACGCAATCGTCATTCGTGAATGTCACCGCTAACGCGGCTACCTCGAGCTTTGCGCAGGCTGCGCAAAAGCAGCTGGACGCGCTCGCGCAAGTGGCGCCGCAACCGCAGCGTGACCGCATCGCGAACAGCAAGGAAGCCTCGACTCAGTCAACCGAGCTGTCGGCTCTCACCAGCGATTCAACCGGCATCACCGAAGTGCAGCCGGCCGCAGCAGCTCCCGAGGCCGCGGCGATTCATCTCACTACGGAAGTCACCGCCGCGCCTGACGCATCGCGCACCGTGAGTATCACGGTTCAGCTGGCTAGCGGTCAGACCGCGCAGGCAAGTGTGAGCGAACGCGCGGGAACGGTCGACGTCAAAATTCTTACCCCCACCCCGGCCTCCGCGCAGCGCGTCTCTTCCGAAATGGACGGCTTGCGCCAGAACCTCGATGCCGCGGGCATCAAGTTGGGGCACTCAGAGATTTCGTATCAGCGCGGCGACGGCGGCGGTCAGGGCCGCGAAGGATATCGGCCCCCGGCGCAGCAGAAACAATCGGCTAGCGGAAAAGAACTTTTCATCATGAATGAGGTGATCCAATGAGCTCGATTCTGGATTCAACAACTGCGGCAGCAGCGCCGACCAATACCGATGCGGCAGTCCCCGCAGCGCCGGCGATGACCTCCGCGGACTTTTTGCAAATTCTGGTCGCGGAGTTTCAAAACCAGGATCCTACCTCGCCCACCGATCCCACTCAGTACGCCACCCAGATGGTGGATTTCTCCGATCTCGGACAGTTGCAATCGATCAACACGGACCTGCAGGGCAATCAGACTCCGCAAAGCTCGCTGATGCAGGCGGCCTCGGCATTCATCGGGAAAGAAGTGGTGGCGCCGGGCAATGTGGTGGGAGTGCAGAACGACAAGGCCACCACGATCTCGTACGCGCCGACCTCTAACGACACCTATACCGCGCAGGTCTTCAACTCCAGCGGCGTGCAGGTCGATTCAGTATCACTGGGCAGCCTCACCAGCGGCAGCCTCCAGAGCTTCACCTGGAACCCGCCGTCATCGACCGCCGACGGCCAGTATCAGGTGAATATCGTCAACAGCAAAAATGTCTCGCTGGGCGGTCTGCTGGAACAGGGCATTGTGCAAAGCGTCGATCTGAACAGCAGCGGCGGCACTTCCTTGAACCTCGGCAACCTCGTCATTCCGGCCAGCAACGTCGGCACCGTGGCGCAGCCGACCACGTAAGGCGAACCAGCAAAAAAGAGGGACCATCCAATGGCAGGAAATGTACTAACCGTAATCGAAACCGGACTGCAGGGCGTCGAGACCGCGATGCAGGCGGTCAGCAATAATCTCGCTAACGCGCAGACCAATGGTTATCAGTCGGAGTCGGTGGATTTCGCGACGCTGCTGGGCGAATTCGTCGCCGGCAACGCGCTCGGGGGCGGAGTGACTGCCACCGGCATCACCCGCGACCTTTCGCAAGGCGCCATCACCCAGACCAATTCGCCGACCGACATGGCGATCCAGGGCGACGGCTACTTCGTGCTGAGCGACGCTTCCGGCGCGCAGAGCTACACCCGCGACGGGCAGACTCAGGTGAACGCGACCGGCCAATTGGTCGGATTCAACGGCGACACGGTGATGGGATATGCGGTCAATGCCGCGGGAATTTCCACCGGAGTGCTGGGACCCATCACCATCCCGCAGGGCGTGCTGGCCCCTACCGCTTCGACCACGAACAGCGTTAGCGGAAATCTCGATGCCGCGAGTCCGGTTATCGCGGGACCGATAAATCCTGCCAACCCCGCGACCTACAGCTCCTCGGTCAGCGTGCAGGTCTATGACAGCCTCGGCAACTCCCACGTGCTGACCTACTACTATCAAAATGCCGGACCGGGCGTTGCTCCTGCGGCTGAAAACTGGAACTGGACTGCGACGCTCGATGGCAGCGCGGTGGGACTCGCCAACAACAGCGGAACCGTCGGCTTCGATAACACCGGCGCGATTGTGAGTGGCGCGACGCCGGCACTGCCGATGACTGCCACCATCGCCGGCGCCAACAACCTGTCGCTCGGGCTCAACTTCGCCGGATTGACGCAATATGCCGGCGGCACCGCGATTTCGGGCACTTCCGACGGTAACGCGGTGGGAAATCCACAAGGTACCCAGATTGGCAGCAATGGTTTGGTTTCCGTCGCCTACTCCAACGGGCAAACCGTAAACGTAGGCCAGGTCGCAGTCGCGACCTTTCCCGCCGAGCAAGGCTTGCAGCTCAACAACAGCGGCACCTATACGGCGACCGCTAGTTCGGGCGCCGCAACTACATCGACCGCCGGCTCTGGCGCCGCAGGCAGCATCCAGTCCAGTGCGCTGGAGGGCTCCAACGTCGATACCACCGATCAGCTGGTCAGCCTCGTGACCCTGCAGAACACCTACCAGGCGAATGCCAAGGCGCTCCAAACCCAGGACAGCATTCTCGGCACCATTTTACAGATTCAGACCCAGTAAGCTCATGCCAAAGCCAGTCATCATTATAGTAGCAGCGGTCCTGCTGCTCGGAGGAAGCGCGGGCGGATACTACCACTTTGCGAGGCCAAAAAAACACGCCGTTGCCCAACCGGTGCCGCCCCCACCGCCGCCCAAGCTCGCGTATGTCGATGTGAAAGAGATGACCATGCGCCTCGCCGATGCGGGCACGGAACATTACATCAAGCTCTCGCCGGTCCTCGGCGTGCCGGTCGCCAAGTCCGATGAAATAGGAGAGAAACTCCCGGTGGTGCGCGACCGTATCGTCACGGTGGTGACTGCGTGTTCCTCGAACGACCTCGCGACGCCGGCCGGCAAGGACAAGCTCAAGGCCGACCTGATGAACGTGCTGCATCGCGAGTTTCACGACGACATCGTCGACATCTATTTCTCGGATTACCTGGTCGAATGAACCTCAAACACATAATAAGCGGCGGCGCGACGATCGCCATGGTGCTGGGCGCGCCCACCCGGCTCGCCCTCGCAGCGTCCCATCAGATCGTCGCGCAAACCGCATCACCCGCGGCCGGCGCGGCCGACTTCGCGATCTCGATCGGCAACCGCGGCGCGGGCCCGCTCGAAATCGCCGCGCTCCTGACACTGCTCTCATTGGCGCCCGCGCTGCTCATCATGCTGACCTCGTTCACCCGCATTGTGATCGTGCTGTCATTACTGCGCCAGGCGCTCGGGCTGCAGCAGACGCCTCCCAACATAGTGATAACCGGGCTCGCGATGTTCCTCAGCATGATCGTGATGGCGCCGACGTGGACGAAAATTCGCACCGTCGCGCTCGATCCGTACATGGCCGGCAAACTTCCGGTCGCCGACGCGGCCGAGAAGGCGGAGGCGCCGCTGCGCGAATTCATGCTGCGCCAGACCCGTACCGAAGATATCGAAATGGCGCGCGGGCTGCTCGCCAAGGGCAACCTCGCGGCGACTGACGCCAATGTGCAAGCGCTTCCGTTTTACGCGCTGGTGCCGGCCTTCGTGTCGAGCGAGCTGACCTCGGCCTTTCGGGTGGGATTCCTCATCTACCTGCCGTTCCTGGTGATCGATCTAATCGTGGCCGCGGTGCTGATGGCGCTGGGAATGTTCATGCTGCCGCCGACCGTGATCACCATTCCACTCAAACTTCTGGTCTTCGTGCTGGCCTCGGGATGGCCACTGCTGCTGGGAAATCTGGCGGGGAGTTTCTCATAAGGATTCGGTCATCATGAATTCAGCCATCGCAGCTGATTTGTTTCGCACCGCGCTGGTAACGGCGGTCGAAGTCGGCGCGCCGCTGCTGGGCGCGATGACGATCGTCGCGATCATCTTCGGGGTGTTGCAGGCCGCCACTCAGGTGCAGGACGCCAGCGTCTCGTTCACCCCCAAACTGGCGGCCGCGCTCACCGTGATCTGGCTCGGCTCGACCTGGATGACCGCGACGCTCGGCGGCTTCATGCATAAAGCTCTGGTCGCGATTCCGTGGGTGGTGCAGCGATGAATCTGACCGTTAGCAATGACGTCGCGCTCGCGTTCGGCCTGCTCTTCGCGCGTAGCGCCGGAGTGCTCGCCGCGTTACCGACGCTGCTCGGCGTCGCGCTCCCGGTCCGCATCCGCGTGGTGCTAGCCGCGGTGATCGCGGCTGCGCTGATGCCGCTGGCCTCAGTCGCGATGCCCACTGCTTCAGGACCGCTGCCTATCACCATGATGCTGATACGCGAGCTCGCCATCGGCCTGATGCTCTCGTTCGCGGCGGCGATCGTCGTCGGCGCGGTAATGACCGCGGGCAGCGTAATTGGCGGCAGCATGGAGCTCAACAGCGGCGCGATTCTGCGCGCCGATGTCGAGTCTCCCAACATCCTGTCCGATGGATTCGGTGCGCTCGCGGCGTTGCTCTTCTTCGTCGGCGGATTTCATCGCATGTTGATCGCCGCGCTGGCTCATAGCCTCAGCGTATTTCCACTGGGAGCGCTCCCGCTTCCTGAACCGCACACGATGATCAAGCTGGGCGGGCGCATGTTCGCCCTCGCCCTGGGGCTCGCGTTCCCGGTGATGGTTCCGCTCTTCGTGCTCTCGCTTGCGCAGGGCGTGATCGCGCGGCTCGCGCCGCAAGTGAACATTCTGACCGCCGCGCCCGCCGCGATCGTCACTGCGGGACTGGTTTTGCTCGCGCTCGACGCGAGCGGCTTCGGCACCGGCATGATGCGGATCTGGACCAGTGTGATGACGCAATCGATGGGATGGCTCAATGGCTGATCGCGACGAAAAGATTTTCCCGGCGCTCCCGCAGAAGCGTCAACGCGCCCGCGAGGAAGGACACATCGCGCGTTCGCGTGATCTCACATCCGCGATTTCGTTCGTGGCGGCGATCCTGTTTCTCGCCGGCGCCACCTCGCTCGCGTCCAGTTACCTATTGGGCATGTTTCGCCAGGCGCTTGCGGTTACCGGATCTCCCGACCTCTCCATCGCGATGGGTCGGGCGCTGGTGTGGCCACTCCTGATCGCAGTCGTGCTTTCGACGGTACTGGTCGGCGCGGCACTTGCGGGTGCGGCAGTCCAGGGCGGGCTGGTATTTACCTTTGCGAAGCTCGCGCCCGACATCACCCGGCTTAACCCCATCAGTTATTTCGGACGTATCTTCTCATCGGCAGGGCTGGTCGAACTCGCCAAGTCCACAGTCAAAATCGTCCTAATCGCGTTGATTGCATGGAAAACTGCGCGATGGGGACTCGACCTGGCCTCCGGCGCGCATGACATCGCGCAAGGTCTGGTTGCGCTCGGCGCCGCGAGTCGCCGCATCGTCTATATTTCCGCGACCATCGCACTGGTCGCTGCCGCCGGTGACTACGCGCACAAGCGCTACGAACACGAGACCGAGCTGCGGATGACGCGGCAGGAGTTCCTCGATCAGCTCAAACAAGATGAGGGCAATCCGCTGGTCAAGCGCGCGATTCGCAAAGCGCAGCGCCAGCGCCGCGCGAAACGGGTCGCCGGAATCCATCAGGCGGCCACTGCGACCGTAGTTTTGACCAACCCCACGCATTACGCGGTCGCGCTCCGCTATCGCCGCGGTTTCGACCCGGCGCCGCTGGTGGTCGCCAAGGGCGCGGGCGAAAACGCCCAACGCATCAAGGAAATCGCGCGTCTGGCCGCGGTGCCGATCATGGAAAACAAGCCGCTCGCGCGCGCTCTATTCAAGGCGGTCGAAGTCGGCGAGCAACTGCCTCGCCAATTCTACCGCGCGATCGCGGAAGTCCTCGCCACCATCATGCGTGCGGAAGCGCGGCGTGAAAAAGAACAAGGAGTCGCGTAATGGCTGCCGCGGTCCCTCGCTCACAGTACATCTCGATGTCCGAGCTCGCGCTGCCCGCGACCGCGATGCTGGTGCTGGCGGGCATGGTCGCGCCGGTCGGCCCCACGCTGCTCGACATAATGCTCTCGCTGTCGATCGCGCTCTCGATCACGGTGCTGGTAGTTTCGGCCTCCAATCGCAGCGCGCTGGATTTCTCCGCGTTCCCTACGGTGCTGCTGGTCGCGACGCTGCTGCGCCTCTCGCTCAATGTCGCGTCGACGCGGCTCATCCTGCTCCATGGCGATCTGGGGCCGGCAGCGGCCGGCAGCGTGATCGAGGCGTTCGGCCGCGTCATCGTCGGCGACAACTACGCGATCGGGATCGTGGTCTTCATCGTCATCGCGATCATCAATTTCGCAGTGGTGACCAAGGGCGCGAGTCGCGTCGCCGAAGTCGCCGCGCGCTTCACCCTCGACGCGATGCCCGGCAAGCAAATGGCGATCGACGCCGACCTCAACTCCGGCGGTATCGGTGAGGAGGAGGCGCGCCGGCGCCGGCGCGACCTCGCACGCGAGGCCGACTTCTACGCCTCGATGGACGGTATCGGCAAGTTTGTGCGCGGCGACGCGGTCGCCGCGATGATGATCATGGTGATCAACCTGATCGCGGGCCTCTTCGTCGGCGTCATCCAGCATGGGCTCTCAGTCGTCGATGCGCTTCGCACCTATACCATCCTGACCGTTGGCGATGGCCTCGCCGCGCAGATCCCCGCGCTGCTGACTTCAACCGCGGCGGGCCTGATCGTCTCGCGCACCGCCAGCGACTACGACCTGCCCGAGACTATCGGCAAGGAGCTGATGCGCAAGCCCGGGGTGCTGTTCGGCGCGGGCGGTTTGCTTGGCCTGATCGGAATCTTTCCCGGCTTGCCGCATCTGGCGTTCCTCAGCATGACGGCGGGACTTTTTGCGCTCGGAATGCGCGCGCGTAAGCAACAGGCCGAGGCCGCCAAGGAGCCCGCCCTCGCGAAGCCGAAAGCCGCCGATGGCGGCGCGACACCGTGGCCGGACATCCTGCGCCTCGAGCTCGGGGCCGCGCTGATACCGTTCGTCAACGACCCGTGGAAGCTCGCCGATAAGGTCCAGGCGTTGCGCCCCAAGTTGCGCGACGAACTCGGCATCACGTTGCCCGCGATTCGCATCGTCGACAACCTCGCGCTTGAGCAAAACGGCTATCGGGTGCTGCTGCGCGGCACCGAAGTCGCACGCGGAGCCGTGCGCGGCACTATGAGCCTGGCGATTCCGGGAACCAAGGGACCTTCCGCGACAGTCAAGGGAATCGAAACTACCGAACCCGCATTTGGTCTGCCCGCGCTATGGGTGGGCGGCGAGCAGGTCACCAACGCGCGGCTTGCCGGCTACACGGTAGTCGATGCGCTCACGGTGCTGGTCACCCACTTCGCCGAAGTGGTGCGCGCCAATGCCGCCGAAATCCTCACCCGCAAGGACGTCGAGGGGATGCTCGACCTCGCACAGAAAGTGGTCCCGCGCATCGTCGAGGAGCTCTCGGGGATGGGCATCCACCTGGGCTCGGTGTTCCGCGTGCTGCAACTGATTTTGGCCCAACGCATTTCGGTGCGCGACCTGCCGGTGATCCTCGAGGCGCTCGCTGCCGAAGGTTCATCGACCAAAGATCCGACGGAACTAGCCGAGCGCATCCGTCCACAACTGGGACGCGCGATATGCGAGCCCTTGCGGCGTGCCGATGGAGTACTGCCGGTGCTGGTGGTTGACCCGGCGATCGAGGAACCCTTCTTCACCGCGGTCAGCCAGGAGCAGAAGGTACTGAGCGATCCCGCAGTGACGCGGCAGGTGGGCGAGTCGATTCGCAAAGCTACCAGCGATGCCGCGGCCAAAATGATGGAGACGCCCGCGATCGTGGTCTCGCCGCAAATTCGCAGAATCTTCGAACGCGTCGCGCGCCGCGCCTCGCGTCATGTAGTGGTGCTGGGCTCCAGCGATATTCCACCCGGCATCGAACCGAGCATCGTGGGAAGAATCGCATAGTGAAATGTCTATGAGAGCATACGCCGAACCAGCCGAGACCGTGGCCGCGCCAATACTGCCCGAGGGCGAGATCGCGCGCCTGGTCGAAGATTATCTGCCGCTGGTGCTGCATCAGGTCGATCGCGCATGGCTCTCGCCCCGCATCGGGCTCGGGCGCGAGGATCTGGTCTCCGCCGGATGCTACGGGCTGCTGCTGGCGGCACGACGCTTCGATCCCTCGCGCGGAGTCGGCTTTGGCGTGTTCGCGCGCTCGCATGTGCATGGCGCGTTGATGCGCGAGATTCAGACCGCGATGAAAGGTTCCGGCGTCGGTACCGATGATGTTTTGATCGTCGGCAGCGACATCGAACCCGATTCGCTGCCCGACGCGCGCGATACGCAAGCCGCAGACAGCGCTGAGACCGCGCAGGTACGCGAGTTGCTGGAGTACCAGCTCAGCGAGCGGGAACGTCTCATTGTGACACTTTATTTTTACGAAGAACTGACACTGGCTGAAATCGCCGAGGTGGTCGGCGAATCCGAGAGCACGGTTTCACGCGCGCTCAAGGGTGCGATCGATCGCCTGCGCGCCGTTATGCAAGAACACCAAGGGGATTCGTAATGAACGGACTTTTCATGGCCGCCTCCGGCGCGGCGAGCCAGCTCAATGGACTCGGCACCGCCGCCGACAATCTGGCGAATCTCAACACGCCCGGCTTTCGTAACTTCCAGAATGTCATCGAATCGGTGAGCGGCAACGGCACGCCCTATCAGTATGCCGCCAGCGCGCCGGCCACGATCAACCTGGCGCAGGGACCGATGCAGGCGACCGGCAATCCGCTGGACGTCGCCGTCAGCGGCCCCGGCTTCATGACCGTGCAGACGCCCAACGGCAACGCCTATACACGCAACGGCACGCTCCACATCGAGTCAGATGGCACGCTGACGGCGGCCGGATATCCGATACTCAACTCGACCGGCGCGCCGATTAATGTCGGCCAGGGCGGCAACGTTACTATCGGCGGCGACGGCAGCATCAGCGTCAACGGCACCCCTAGCGGGCAGATCGCGCTTGCCGATCCCGCGGGCACCCAGATGGTTCCGGCCGGCGCGAGCCTGTATCGCACCGCCAATGGCGAAGTGCTGCCGCTCGCGACCAACAGCCAGGTCCATCAGGGCTTCCTGGAAGGCAGTGCAGGCTCGGAAATGGGCACCATGGTCTCGATGCTGAACATGATGCGCAACTACGACGCCTCGATGAAGGCGGTTCATTCAATCGACACTAATCAAAATCAAGCGATCCAGGCTTTTACACTCACGGCATAGGGGGACAAGGAAACAATGCTTCAGGCAATGTCTACCGCTGCAACCGGAATGCAGGCGCAGGAAACCCAGATTCAGGTGATCTCAAACAACCTCGCCAACGCCTCCACGCCGGGATTCAAAGTCTCGGTCGCGCACTTCCAGGACCTCCTTTATGTCAATGAGCGCCAGGCCGGTACCCAATCCTCGCAGACCAGCTTCGTGCCGACCGGATCCTCGATCGGACTCGGCGCCAAGACCGCCTCGGTCGATCAGGTCTTCACCGAGGGCGAGCTGGATAACACCGGCAATCCGCTCGATGTCGCGATTCAGGGCAACGGATTCTTCCAGATCTCAATGCCGGATGGATCAATCGCCTACACCCGCGACGGCAGCTTCCGTACTGATCAGAACGGCCGGCTGGTGACGCTCGATGGTTACGCCGTGATGCCGGGCATTAACGTGCCGCAGAACTCGCAAAACCTGACCATCGGCCCCGACGGCACCGTTTCAGTGCAAGTCGGAAATCAGACCCTGCCCAGCCAGGTCGGCCAGCTTCAAATCATCAACTTCCTGAATCCCTCCGGCCTGGAGGCGATGGGACAGAATCTCTACAAACAGACGCAGGCATCAGGAGCACCCCAGACCGGCATCGCCGGGCAGAATGGCTTTGGTTCGGTCGCGCAGGGATTTCTCGAGATGCCCAATGAAAGCACGGTGCAGGAATTGGTTGGACTGATCTCGGCGCAGCGCGCGTACGAGGCGAGTTCCAAGGCCGTGCAAGTCGCCGACCAGATGCAGAACACCGCCAATGGACTCATTCAGTAAATCAAGCAAACGCTGCGTGCAGGGATTCAGCATTCTCATTCTGCTGAGCGCGCTCATGATCATCTGGTCATCGGCGCACGCCGAGCCCGCGCCTTCTGCCGCTTCGCCGCAAGCAACCGCATCGGCCAAACCCGATTCGAGCCAAGCGTCGGAGAACGACGAACTCCTCAAGGAGATCCAGGTTGGGCTGGCGCGCATCGTGCCGATCGACATACGGATCGAGAGTGTGACACTGGGATGCAAACCGCCGACGGGCACGACGCTCAAGACGGTCGCGCCGGGCATCACCAGCCTGACCTCGCGCAGCTTCATGGTCGAGTTGCAATCGGGTGACCGTTCGATGTTTTGCTCGGCGGCATTGAATGCCAGCCGTCAGTTGATGACCGCAACGCGCGATCTAGACCCAGAGGCGCCGGTCAGCGAGGCGGATTTCGCCTCCAACTGGGTCGACGCTTTCAGCACCGCACCGGGCGCGCTGGCGAGCTTTCCGAGTCAGGGACCTTATGTCAGCGCGACGAGCATCCGCGCCGGCCAGCCCCTTTATGCGAACTCGCTCAAGCGTCCGATCGCAGTCCATCCGGGCGACCTCGTTACGGTGCTGGTGAAGAACGGCCCGATCACGGTGCGCGCGCAGTTGCAGGCGCAAACTCAGGCTGCGGTAGGCGACGACGCAACGATGATTAATCCCGGCAGCGGGATGCCCGTCGCCGTTACGGTAACCGGACCCAAGACCGCCGAACTGGTAATGCAATGAAAACCGCCCTGGCTGAAATACTTGTGGTGATAGCGATCGGAACTTTGCTCCAGGGATGCGCCGCGATCCCATTTCTACCGATGATCGCCTCGGTCCCCGGCATGCTGATGTCGCCGATGTCGTCGAAATCGAAACCCGTCGAAAACAAACCGATGACCAACGATGCCGAGATCCAGCAGGCCATCGTTGCGCCGCATACGACGGGCGACCGCGGAGTCGATATTCCGCAGCAGGATCGGGTTACGTTCCAGCCGGCGGCGGAGGGCAGCATCCCGATGCGGGTCGGCGCGGTCGATATCGTATCGGACGAGAAGGCGCGCTCGGTCGGCGACATCGTGACCGTCAACGTAGTCGAGTCGATGAGCTCGGAAGCGAAAGCCGCGACCAGCCTTTCCCATACGGGCTCGATTAGCGCCGGATTGCCGAACCTACTAAGCGGGACCGAATGGCTGAGCAAACACTATCCGCTGCTAAATACCAGCAGCCTCGTTAATGGCTCCTCGGCCAGCGCGACCACCGGCGGGGGAGATATGTCAGCCAATGACACCTTCACTGCGACAGTCAGCTCGATCGTGGTGGCGGTGAATCCGAGTGGAACCCTGTCGATTCGAGGTGACCGCCAGGTCCGCGTCAATGGCGAGGACGACACCATTCGTCTCAGCGGGGTGGTCCGTCCCGAAGATCTCGATTCCAACAACCAGGTCTCTTCAATGCTGGTCGCCAACCTGCAAGTCAGCATGGTCGGCGAAGGACAGATTCGCGACAAACAAGGGAACGGAGTCGGGACCCGGCTCTTCGATTGGATATGGCCATTCTAAAACAACACTTTAAGTTGATTGTGATCACGATCCTATTCGCGATGTTGGCAGGGGTGGCGCGCGCGCAAACGCCACCACCACCATCCGAGGTCGCTTCCGACCAGGCGCCGATCATGCCGTCGATACCTCCCTCGAAGGATGGCAATCCGGCCCAGCTTTCTCCTGCGGGCGGCCTGCTCGGCTATCCTCAGGGCGCGGCCGGCAGCGAGGTAGTACTCGCGACGATTGCGCACATTCGGGGCGTTCGCGTGAACCACCTGGTGGGTCACGGCCTGGTGGTCGGTTTGCAGAACACCGGTGATTCCCAGCAGACGCTGTTCTCGATTCAGTTCCTGCTCAACACCTTGCGTCACGAGGACATTACGATTCCTAGCAGCCTCAATCCGAATAATATGCAGACCCGCAACCTCGCTGCCGCGATCGTCACCATCGATCTGCCGCCATTTGCACGAACCGGGGCCCGCATCGACGCGCTGGTATCGGCGCTCGGCGATGCGCGCTCGTTGCAGGGCGGCACCTTGATAATGACGCCGTTGCGAGGCGCCGACGGACGCGTGTACGCGCTCGCACAAGGTCCCCTGACCGTCGAAGGATATTTCGCGTCGGCCTCCGGTGGCGCTTCGGAGCGCAAAAACTTTCAAACCGCCGGACAGATTCCGGGCGGCGCGACCGTCGAACGCGAAGTAGCGGACGACTTCGGCCATAACCATGAACTCGAAATCGACTTGAACGATCCCGATGCAGCGGTGGCAGTGCACGCGGCGGACGCGATCACGCGCCGCTACAAAGATATTGCCGTGGCGGTCACCGATCCGGGAACCCTGCATATAACTCTGCCGCCGGCGTTATCGGCGGTCAGCTTCGCTGCCTCACTCAATGACGTGAGGGTCGAAGCCGGCGAATCGGCCCGCGTTGTAATGGATGAGCGCACCGGCACCATCGTGGTCGGAGGCGCGGTGACTGTGGGACGCGCGGCAGTCAGCCACGGCAATCTCATCGTGACGATCGCACCAACGTTGACGGTGTCCCAGCCTGGAGCATTCAGTAAGGGTGGAACCACTACCTCACTGAAGACTGCGAAGATCACCGTTGATGAAGATAAGGGCGAATTTTTCATGCTGCCCAAAGGCGCGAGCATCGAGCAGATCGCCGAGACGCTCAATGCGATCGGAACCAAGCCCGGGGATACCATCGCGATTTTCGAAGGCCTGCGCGCCGCGGGCGCGCTGCACGGCGAGTTGATCATCAGATAGGCGCAAGGAGTCGATTCAAATGCCAGCATCAGTACCCGGAGTGTTCGCGCATTCGGTTTTCAGCGGAGCCGCAACCCGACAAACCAGTCAGAAAGCCGCAGCCGCGGGCTTTGCGCAGATCTTCACCACCATGCTCGCCAAGCAGATGCATCAATCGATGGTGGGCGAGGATAGCGGACCGATGGGAATCAGCGGCGGCGCCAGCGGCGACATCTACGGTTCGATGCTCGATCAGGCGCTGGGCAAGACTTTAGCGAAATCCAAGTCGATGGCGGGACTGACCAAAATGATCAACCGCCAGCTCTCGGGCCCGCGCCATCCGGTCGCATCCGCATTCAAGGACTCGCTAATCAAGGTCGCCGCGACCGAACCGTCACGTCCCGCAACGGGACGCCTCGCGAGCGGAATCGCGACGGTGATGGAACGCTCGTCGCACTTCGGGACGGCGGGCTCGCTCGGAGGCGACGCGCGAGGCCCGGTTTTACTGCCTCCGGCACCGAGCTCGATGGCACCCGTGTTGCAACCCCCTTCTCCTTTGGAGGGATAGTTCGATGGCAACCTCAATTCAGGGCCTGAATGGAGCGCTCCCTGATCAGCAGATCGATCTCGTGAGCGTGAGCAAGATCTCTGGCACCGAAGCTCCCACCAGCGCGGCTCAGGCCGCGCCCACCCCTGCAGCGTCACCAGCGGCGAATGACGCCACCGACTTATCTTCCCTAAGCGCGATTTTGGCGAACGCGGTTGCCACCGCCAGCGCGCAGAGCCCCATCCGCCCGCCGATCGTTTCGGCGATCAAGGCACAAATCGCGGCCGGCATGTATGGTCCAGACCTCTCGAGCGTCGCCGAAGCAATCGTGCGCGCGCTCTCGCTGGCTTAGCACACTAGATGTTGTCGGCTGAGAAAATCGCGGAACTGGCGGGCTCGCTGGGCACCCTGGAGGGCCTAATCCGGGTCAGCACCGAAATGGAATCGCTGCGGCTACACCTCGCGGCTTCGAGCGAAACACTTTCACGCAATCAACTGGCGCGAATGTTATGCGCGCTGGATACTTTAAGCGCCGCGATCCTGTCGATGGGTCGCGTGACGCGCGACTTGCTCGGCCAGGCGGGCTCAGGAGCGGTGGACTGTGTCGGTTAATCTTGCGGCGATCGGGCTGAGCGGAATCGCGGCTGCCGAAGCTGCGATGGCGGCGGTGGAATCGAATATCACCAACGCCTCCAACCCCAACTATTCGTCCGAGTCGGTCGGCTTACAGACCACCGTCGGCGCCAATGGCGGCGGCGATGGGGTCGCGGTCCTGCCGACCGAGCGCGCCGAAGCGCCCATGCTCTCGCAGCAGATCAACGCGACGCAGAATACCCAGAGCTACGACCAGTCGTTCTCGCAGATTACCGGCGTGGCGCAGCAGACGGTCGCGCCCTCCTCGGGGGATCTCGGCTCGGCGTTGCAAAACGTCTTCAACACCTTCAGCGCGCTTTCCGCCGAGCCGCAGGATGCGACTGCGCGCACCACCACGCTAAACGCGCTTGACCAATTCGCACAGACCGATCAGAACGTCTCCTCCAGCCTGTACTCGACCGCGCTCACTCAGCTGAGCGGGGTCTCTCCGATTGTCTCGCAGATAAACGCCGCCAGTACTCAAATCGCGCAACTCAATGGTGAGATCACCGCCGCACAAGCCGGTGGCCAGAGCGCCGCCCCACTTCTCGATCAGCGCGATGCGGCGGTCAATCAACTGGCGAGTCTGATCGGCGCGACCTCGGATGGAAACGGCAATGTGTCCGTGGGCGGAGTGCCCTTGGTATCGGGGAGCTCGGCATTAACATTGTCGGCCACCGGGTCCGGATCGACGATTGGACTTTCGGTTTCGCTGGCGAAGGGCACCCTGCCCCTGAGCATCAGTCAAATCGGCGGTCAGTTGGGCGGCCTGATGGCGGGCGCGCAGAGTACGCTGAATCTGCAAACCCAGGTGGACGACTTTGCGGACACCATCGCAACCGCACTCAACAATTTGAGCACCGCCGGTTTCGGTGCCGATGGATCTACCGGCAATGCGCTGTTCACGATTCCCGCCGCAGGCGGACCCATTGCGATTAACCCGGCGCTGACCGCCCAAAACCTGCCGGCCGCATCGACTGCGGCGGGAGTCCCAGGCGACGGCTCCAACGCGGTCGCAATGGCGGCGCTGGCCAACAATCAGAATCTGTTCCCGTCCAGTCCGAACAGCACGCCGCAGCAGACCTTCACGCAGATTCAGACCGACTTCGGCACGCTGGTCCAGAACGCTACCAACGGGCAAACCCAGTCCGCGAGCAACCTGCAATCGCTGACCCAGATGAAGAGCACGATAACCGGGGTTTCGCTCAACGACCAACTCACTCAGCTACTGAACTATCAAAACCTCCTGCAAGCTTCCGGGCGCGCGGTGCAGGCCGCCAATGACGACCTCACTTTTCTTCTTCAAAACGTTACCTAAGGGAATCGGGGACTGAGGCATGCCGATATCAGATCTCTCAATGTTCAATTCGATGGCGGCCGCCCTCGACAACACGACCGCCAATATCCAAACCATCCAGCAATCGCTCGCCTCGGGAAAGCAGGTCAATGAGCCTTCGGATAACCCAGTCAACTATGGTCAGGCTCAGTTGCTTAGCGCGCGCAACTCGGCCGTCACGAATGACATCAATACCGGAACCCAGGTTCAGGGACTGCTCAGCACCGCCGATACCGCTCTCGCGAATGTCGGCAACTGGGTGAACTCCGCGACTTCCATTGCCACCCAGGGTGCCGACGGCACCATGAGCACGGCCCAGATGGCGACCCTGGCAGGGCAGGTCCAGTCCATCCTGCAACAGGTCACCGGGGCGGCTAACACCGAGTATGCGGGCGCATACTTGTTCTCCGGCAATCAAACGAACACCGCGCCCTACGATCCGAGCGGTAACTACGCGGGCGACTCCGGCACCAACTTCGCGACCTTCAGCGATGGCACCCAGATTCAAACCACCTTCGATGGAAGCGCGATCTTCGGCGACGCCACCACCGGCCTGATTGGTACGCTGACGTCATTGCAGAACGCCCTCCAAACCGGAAACCAAACCGCCACCGCGGCGACGCTCGCGGGGCTGCAGACTGCGGTCCAGAGCGTTGCCACGGCGCGCGGAAATATCGGCGTCAACGAGAGCTCGCTCTCGGATTTCCTCTCGAATGCGAACACCGAAAGCACCACGCTGCAGGGCTCGATTTCCAGCCTCACCGACACTGACGTGGCGACGGCCGCCCTCGATCAACAGCAAGCGTTGTTGCAGGAGCAAGCCTTGATCTCGTTCGCATCGGGTCTGGGCAAGATCCCGCTGGTAAACATTCTTACCTGACCCCTCGCGGGGGCGACCCGCATCGTCCCACGATGCTCCGACGAGCTGAGGAACGCGTGATTAATTGACATCTCGTCGGCTTGAAGTCGCTATGGCATCAACCTAGATTGACCCAGACGGATTGCCCGCTCATGGTTTATTCGTACAATGGCGGTGAGTCAGAAGTCGTAAATCTAGTTGAAGGAATTCTCGCCAATGTGAGCGCCTCGGGGAACAGGGAACTGGATTCGTGGTGGTATCGGGGACGCGACATTCATCACCTCGCGCGGAATAAACATGTTCCGAGCTGGTGCAGGCTGTCGGATGACATCGGCTCGGACAAGGCATTTCGTGAGGTCCGCAAGCTTTTTCGCGCACGCTTCCCCGTGAGCCTGTTCGCGGCGGACCTTTCCGCGCGTCGCAAACTCAACTACCTCGCCGGCGCGATCCACCTCGCCAAACTTCGCTCGACACTGCTCGCAGAGTACGGGGTATGAAGAAAAAGAACGAATCTGGTTTACTCATCAGACGTCAGCGTGAGGCCCTGCGCCTCACTCAACGCGAGCTGGCCGGAAAGTTGGGAGTCAAGGCCAGCCACGTCGCGTATATCGAGGGCGGGATGCGGAGACCGTCGCTCGCGGTGGTTCAGCGCCTGGCGGAAACTCTGGGTCTTAACAAGCAGAAGCTTTTGCTGATGACCTATCCTGAAGCGCGCCACCTGATTGCGCCGCCGCCAATGCGCGTTCCCATGGCGCCTGACGCCGCGTGGCGACAATTCGCCCGCGATCGCGCAATGCTCGCGCGGCACGCGATCACGGGCCCGGAACTCAAGATCCTTCGCCAGGTTTCGCTCTTGGGTAACGTTGACGCACCGCGAAACCTGCTCTTCGTTCTCAACGCGATTCGCCAGGCCCGAGCGGACGACTGACTCTCACGCCTTTTGACCGGTTTCTATTTTTTGCTCACCCACGCCGGATCGTTCGACAACGTGGGGTATCCCGACCCCAACTGGATCAGCACTCCGTGGCTGGAGCGCGGCGAGATGAAGCATTCGTAGGAGGTGGGCGAGAACTCGATCTCATCTACTACGCGCACCCCGCTCTCCTTGAGCTCGAAGGCGGCTTTTTTTACATCGGGTAGCGCAAAGGTAAGATGATGCATCCCTTCGCCTTTCTTCTCCAGATATTGGTGCAGAAATGAATCAGCGCCGAGCGGTTCCAGCAGCTCGACCGTGAGCCCATTCAAATCGAGCTCGACCAGTCTGTATCCGGCGCCGGGATTATCGTGGTCATACATGAACTTGGCGCCCATCACGCCTTCCCAGAATTTGCGTGCCTCGGCGACGCTTTTGACCGCGATTCCGATATGGTCGAGTTTGCCGATCGGCGGTTTTTCCATGTGAGAAATCCTGCTCCGCGTGATGGCGGATGTTAATGACGCCCGCGCCAAAGCGTCAAGGCAATCTTGCCCCTCGCGCTCAAATGCGCGATAGACGACTCCATGGCTGAAGCGTGGAAAATGCCACCCCCGATCAAGGTCTACGAAGCGCTCGGCGCGATCGGCGATGGACGCGTCCGTTTGGAAAACGAACATCACGCGCAGGTGGAATCATCCGATGGCGACAAGACTTACCAGGTCGAAATTTCCGACGATGGACGCGAGGTATCCTCGAACGACAGCGGCTCGTACTGGCAGGGCTATCTCGGCTATCCGGCAATCGCGGTGCTCATAATACGCGGCATTTACCGTCCGCCCGCCAACGTGATCGATGCGCTGGCCGGCATTCCGTGGAAAGAGATCAATCGCCGCTTCAAGAACGATTACGAAAAGACCCTGGCTGAGGTGAATCAGACGGTGGAAGCGAGCGGCCACGACCCGGATGCGATCGCGAGCGAAGTCGAAGCCATCATCGAGACCTTGCGCAAGCTCGCGCCGACGCGGGGCAAGCGGCGGCGTCCACCTTCGGAATCGAAGCGGTCAAGTATCCAAAAAGCATCCAGGAAACCCTGACCTGATGCGGCGAAACAAACGGAAAAAAAAGGCCGGAAACCCCGCGGAGCTTCCGGCCTCTCTGCGAAGCCATTCCTGTTGCGACGCTTACTGGCAGATTGCCACTGCGCTCACCGTATACATCTGCGCGAGGATAAAATCGCGCATGCTCAGTTCGGTCTGCACATCGGTAAATTTGCCGCTCGGGCAGGCGCTCGCGAGCTGCTGATTGGCAACGCCGGTCAGGCCCTGCGGTGCGGTCAACCGCAGAATTCCCCAATCGGTCGCGGTCGCAGTCGCGGTGTTGCCCGCCTGCGTGCGCGTCGAGTCTGAAATCGATGCCGAGGAAACCATGATACATCCGCTGAGCGCCAGGCACGGCGCAAGCACGGAGAGGGCGAGGAATCGGAACACTGGTCTCATACTACTTCTCCTGGGGTTAGGGTGATGAATAACGGCTAGAGTGAGCCGCTGCCTCTGATCGGGCATAATTTATCAGCCGCGCGCCGCGCTTCCTACATTCAGGCGATCGCGTAGCGGAGGAATCTCGAATGACGCCGGGAGCGGAAGTGATCGGAAATCCATGGGCCACCATCTGGACCAGGCCGCGCGCAACCATTCGCCGGATCGTCGAGTCCGACGTCGGCTACCAGGTGACCTTTCTTGCGATTCTTTCCGGCGCGCTGATTTGGCTCGAACGGCGATGGTCCAATCCATCCACTGCCGCTGCCTTCCCAATGCTGGTGGTGATCGCGGTCATCGTCGGCGCGGTGCTCGGAATCATCGAACTTTATGTTAACGGCGCTTTGCTCAAATGGGCCGGAGCGGCGCTCGGCGGCGTCGGCAGTTATGCGGAAGTTCGTGCCGCACTGGCATGGTCGAGGGTCCCGGTAATCGTCGCGGTTTCGATCGGGGTACTCGCGATTCTGCTCGGCACCGACGGCCCGATGCTGGGCGTCGAATCGTCCGGCTCAGGCGCAAGCCTGCTGCTCCTTCACGGCGCGCTGGTGACGTGGGGCTTCGTGGTGATGCTCAAGTGCATCGGCGAGGTGCATCGCTTCTCGGCGTGGCGCGCCTTGGGATCGATATTGCTGATCGCGGTGGTCCTTGTGCTGATTGCGGTCGTGACGCTGCTCATCCTCGGCGGCATGGGCAGGTTGCTGCATCCGACACTGTCGGTCTAATCGATGTGCAGGCGCTCGGCGAGGCGGCTGAATCTTTTGCGCTCCTCGGCGTTGCGCACCGCCTGCTGCAACGCACTGCGCGTTCCCACCAGCACACACACCCGCTCCGCACGCGTCATCGCGGTGTAGAGCAGATTGCGTCGCAGCATGAGATAGTGGGTCGGATGAATCGGCATCACGATGGCGGGATATTGGCTGCCCTGACTCTTGTGCACCGAGATGGCGTAGGCAAGCGCGATCTCATCGATGTCCGATAGATCGTACTCGGCGTCGGTTTCCTCGAATGCGACGCTGACTTTTCCTTTCACGGAATCGATCGTGCCCACCCGCCCGATCGATCCGTTGAACACCAGCTTGTCGTAGTCGTTGCGGAGCTGAATGACGCGATCGCCTTCGCGGAAGATTCGATCACCGGCGCGCAGCTCGCGCCCCGACGGATTCAGCAACGCCTGTAGTTCCTGATTTAACAACTGGGTCCCGAGCGGACCGCGGTTCATCGGCGTCAGCACCTGAACCTCGCGCGGATCGCTGATGCCGAATTTCCCGACCAGCCGTTGCTGCACCAACTGCTTAACAGTCTGCACCACGTCGTCGGGCGAGTTGCGTTCGAAGAAAAAGAAATCGCCCTCGGGACGATTGCTCACGTCGGGAAACTCGCCCCGGTTGAGGCGATGCGCGTTCGAAACGATCATGCTCTCGCGCGCCTGCCGATAGACTTCGTGCAGTTCGACCACCGGCACCAATCCCGATGCGATCACGTCTTTTAATACGCTGCCGGGTCCCACCGACGGCAGCTGATCGCGATCTCCCACCAGCAGCAGCGCGCAGTCGGGCATCAGAGCCGTAACCAGCGCCGAGGCGAGTTCGACATCCATCATCGAGGCCTCGTCGATGATGAGGTAGTTGGTGCGAATCGGAAATTCCGCGTTACGCAGGAAGCCCTGCGTCTCGGGCGCATACTCGAGCAGACGGTGTATGGTCTTCGCGTCGCGCCCGGTGGCCTCCTGGAGCCGTCGGGCCGCACGACCAGTGGGTGCCCCGAGCATCGGCTTTAACCCCGCATCGGCGAGGGCCGCGATCACGGACTTGAGCAGCGTGGTCTTGCCGGTGCCGGGGCCACCGGTAATGACGGTGACCTTGCTCTGGAGCGCGCATCGAAGCGCGCTACGCTGCTCTTCCGACAATGTTATCTGAACCGCGCTCTCTGCCGCCGCCACCGCGCGATCGATTACCGTCTTTCCGATCGGCCGGCCTTGGGTAAGCTGATGAATCTTCTGAGCGACCGTAACTTCAGCGTCGTACAGGCGCTTTAGGTAAACCGCGGTATGCTCGCCGGTCGGCTCCGCAACCACCTCGCCACTTTTCTGTAGCTCCTCGAGTGCGCGCGACGCGAGGTCGACGTCCATCTCCAAGCCGCTCTCGAACTGTTGCTCGAGGTACTCGAACGGCGCATAGACGTGGCCATCGTCCGCCATCCGTTCGAGCAGATAAACAATCGCCGCCCGAGCCCGTTGAATCGAGTTTTTCGGGATAGCGAGCTTCTCCGCGATCGCATCGGCAGTCCGAAATCCGATTCCGTAGATGGTTCGCGCAAGGACGTAGGGATCCTCCTTGACCACTTCGAGCGCGTCCTTGCCATAAAATTTGTGAATTCGTCTCGCATGCGCGGCGCCGATTCCATGCCCACGCAGGAAAACCGTCACCTCGCGCAGCCCCGACGAATCGCGCCACGCCGTAGCGATACGAATCGCCACGACGGTCCCGAGGCCGCGTACCTCGCGCATCCGCTCGGGCGCATCGTTGAGAATCTCGGGAAGGTCGTCGCCAAAATGTTCGACGATTCTGCGCGCGAGCGCGGGACCAACGCCCTTTATCTCCGAGGCGAGGTAGCGCTCGATCGCGGCGACGCCGGCAGGCCGAATGGTTTCGTAATCGAGCACCCGGAACTGCTCGCCGTAACGCGGGTGTTTCTCGGTACGGCCACGCGCGCGAATGCCGGCGCCGATCTCGACCGCGCCCAGCTCGCCGACCACGGTGATGCGTTTGCGCGTCCCGCCCGGAACGTCACATTCGATGACGGCGACCGAGTAACCGCTCGATTCGTTGACGTAGAGGATGTGGTCGAGGGTGCCCTCGATCAGTTCCTCAACATTTTCTTGCGCATTCATTTCGCCAGCCCTAGAGGATTGCGCGCGGCGGCGAGTTGGTAAAGCGAGGCACCTCGCGATCAGTCCACAGGCATTCGATTACTACGATCTCAGACCTCGATGTGCTGCCAATGGCCCTGGTAGAAACGCCAGGTCTTAAGTATCGAGCGGACGATGTAATCGGCGAGAATCGACCACCAAATCCACGAGATCGGTCCGTGGTAGTACCACACCAGGATGGTGAGGAAGAGTCGCAATCCATAGAAACCCGCGAGCGACGCGAACAGCGGGAATCGCGAATCGCCCGCGCCGCGCAAACCTCCGGTGAAGGTCCAGTCGACCGCCATCAGAGGTTGCGACGCGCCGAGCGCCTCCATGAACCCGACGGTGTACTTGATGACTTCTGGATCATTGATGAACAGTCCCGCGATCTGTCTCGCAAAGACAAAGATCAGCGCGCCCATCGCGCTCATCAGGACCATCGCCATCCCCGTCGATACCCATCCGGCCTTGCGCGCGTAAGCTGGATCGCGCGCTCCTAGCCCCTGCCCCACCAGCGTCGCGGCCGCGTTGGAAAACCCGAATCCGGGCAAGAACGAAAGCGCGAGGATGCGCACTCCGATGAAATACGCGGCGACTTCCTTATCGCCATAGCTGGCAATGAATGCGACATACGCCACGAATCCGAACTGGATCACAAGCTGCTCGATTGCCGCAGGGTATCCGACATTGAGGATGCGCCTGCCGAGTGCCGTGTCCGGCCAGAGTCGGCTCCAGCGAAAGTTCAGCACCATCCCGTCAAAGGACAGTACCCAGAAGAAAATCACGCCGCCGAGCACGTATGCGACGAGCGTCGCGATAGCGGAGCCATCGACGCCCAGATCAGGGAAGCCGAATTTGCCGAAGATCAGAACATAGTTCAGCGCGATCGCGATCACATCCACGATGCCGCCGATCCAAAGCGGTGTGCGCGTATCGCCGGCACCGCGCAGTCCCGAGGCGCATTGAAGAAACACCCCGGTGAAGGGCTCCGAGATCATGACAATTTGTAGGTAGCGCGACGCCATATCCTCCATCGGGCCGCGGACCTGGAACAGCGACATTAACGGATGCGCGAACACGATCACCGGAATCGCGATCGCGGTCGACACGATCACGCCCCATACCACCGACTGCTTGAGCACCTCCTCCGCGTTGTCGCGATCGTTCGCCCCAATGTAGCGCGCGACCAGCGCGATGGTTCCGGTACCGACCGCGGCGATTCCCGCCCGCACCGCGCCGAGGATCTGAGTTGCCAGGCCGACCGCGCCGACCGCTTCGGCGCCCAGACGACCAACCATCAGCATCGCGGCCAGCCCGAGGATCGAATCGAGCGCAAACGATAGGATTACCGGCCACGCCAGCGCCCACACTTCGGCGCGCATGCCCTCGACCGCGGGCAAGTTGATCTCGGCGCCCGCTTGCCCCTGCAACTCGGGAACCGCTTCCAGGAATTCCGACATGGTCTCACAGCACTTCGCCAGTCCGTACGCGAACAGTCAAGCTCAATGGAGAAAAGCCGGCGGCTATGGAGATTGGTCCGCGCGTTTCCGGTATAAATGCGACGGGACAAACCAACCTCGATGGGCGGGCAGGCAAAGGCGGCGGCAACTAGCGCGAAGTTCACGAAATCCAACGCGAAAGTCGCGGCATCTTCGCGCAGCGCCATCGAGCTCGAACCGACTACCGTCTTTGCGTTGACGATGGTCGCGGCCGCGGCGGTCTACTTTTATCGCCTCGGCGCCGCCTCACTGGGCGCCAGCGAAGCCTACAGCGCATGGGCGGCGGCCATGCCGTCGCCGACGGCGATATTTCGCATCCCGGTTCCGCTCGATCCCGGCAAGCAGGTTTTCTACTACATTCTGTTACATTACTTCACGAGATTTTTTGGGCTCAGTGAGACCGGCCTCCGGATGTTCTCGGCGCTCTGCGCGCTGATCACCCTGGCAATCGTATTCATCCTCGCACGCTCAATGTTCAACGATGCGGTCGCAGCCTCGGCGGGCGTTTTGTGGGCCTTCAACCCGATCATTATCATTCTCGCGCGTCGTGCGCGGATGTATCCCATGTTCGCCGCGATCGCGCTGGCGCATTTCATGTTGCTCTGGCAGGTACGGCGCAAACCGTCCTGGCTCCCCACTTTGGTTTGCGGAGTGCTCGGCGCACTCGCAATCTATACGCACCTGGCGGCGCTGTTGCTGCTGGGGGCCGAGGCCGCGATGCTGCTGCGCGACTTTTTCCATCGGCGACGCGAAAAGATGACGTGGATCGCGCTCGCGATCGCGCTGCTATTGTTTATTCCATACCTCCCGGTTTTTTTCACTCAGAGTCAGGCGCTGGTTTATGGACACTGGCTCGACTGGATGGGAACCAGCTACCATTTCACCTTCGCGGAGAAGGCCTTGACTGCGATCGCCGCGGTCGCGGTCGCGCTCGCGATTATCTTCGGACCCGGTAATGAACGTGATCCGGATGAACCACTACGATGGTGTTTAGCCTGGGGATTGTTGCCGTTAGTCGCCCTCCTCGCCGGTTCGATCATCGTTCGACCCATGTTTCAGATCCGATACCTGATTCCGTGCGTCGCGATAGTTGCATTGATCGTGGCCCGCGCACTGGACGGATTGGGCCGCAAACGGCGCAATCTCATGGTGGCTGGAATCACCGTCGTGCTCCTCATACTGGCGCCGATCAAGGAAATCAGCTACGAGCCGTGGCGCGACATCGCCACCATGATCGCGGCGCAGTCGCAACCCAATCAGCCGGTCTTTTTCGAGTCAGGATTTCTGTTCTTTGACCAGCCGCGGAGTATCCCCAACGGCGGCTTCCCGGCGGGCTACTACCGGAGGCCTTTCGACTATTATTTCCATAACGTAAACCCGCGCGTGGCTGTTCCTGGATGGGATCCGATCGCGGCCAAAACACTGATCGCCGATAACGTTTCTCACGCGGCCGGCGGATGGCTCATAAGTTGGAAGAACGCATACGACGCGCGCGCCGAGCTGCCCGACAATTTCGGGGTCAAGCAGCTTGTCGACGATCACCTTATCGCGGTCTATCGAATTGAGCCGCGTCCATCGGCGACGCATTGATTCATGCGCGTGGACTTCGACGAGTTCGCGCCAACCATCATGGCGGGTTTTCAGCCCCAATCGACGGTCGTGTTCGCGTCGCTCTCATCGTGTGGAGGCGGCCGCAGCGGCGGGCCGACGCGAATCGGCAGGATGACGAGGCTATAGCCGTACAGTTGCAACCAGCTCTGCATTTCAAGCGCGGTGTGGTTGTGTAAAAAGCGCGAGAGAAATCCCTCGACCGCGGTATCCCATATCAGCTTGCCCGCGAAAAACACCACCCGCGGAAAGGTCTCCGCGATTTCCAGGCAAATTCCTTGCAACTCGTGACATGGGTCGGCGCCGATGCCGGTGCGAGTCTCCGGATGCATCCCGAGCTGCGCGGCGTAGTCGTAGTACATCCGCACATCGTCGGCGACGTTCTTCTCGAATGCTTCGATCTCCTCGTGACTCTTGAGCATCGAAGAATCGATTTCACCGATACAGGCAAAAATCACGTTGCGGAATTCATTCGGAAAGAGCTGTTGGATCGCGATCAACGTCGCCAGTCCGAGACCATCGAAACCTTTTACCAGCAACACCGCGGTCGGCGCATTGCTATCGCGCGATGGCGCGGACACCGGCTGCACCGGATGAGTCCGCGGTCCGATTTCCCGTTCGAGCTCGTCGATCGCGGTCTCGACTCGATCATAGTGTCGTTTCACCAACAGGCACAGGCCGAGCAGCGCCCCGGTGATCAGGACGGTCACCCATCCGCCTTCGTCGAACTTAAGTGTCAGGGTCAGGATCAGAATCGATGCGGTCATGAAGGTGCCGACACCATTGACCGCGATCTTTCGAATCCAGTTGCGCTCGGACTTGCGCTCCTTCCACCAGTGCACGGTCATTCCAAGTTGCGACAGCGTGAAGGTCACGAACACGTTGATCGCATAAAGGACTACCAGCGTGCCGACGCTTGCGCGGGTGCCGATCAGAATCAGGGCCGCGCCAATGCCCATCGCCAGGACCCCATCCGCGGTAACCAGCTGCAGGCTCAAATGCGCGAGCCGGCGTGGCAGCCATTTGTCATGCGCCATCGTGGCAAGCACCCGCGGACCATCGATGAACCCGGTCTGCGCCGCGACGAATAGGAGCGCGCCTTCGGTCACCAGCGCGAACGTAATGACGCCCCGGCCAAATGGCCACTTGGACGCGATGCGTTCGAACAACACCGCGTTGAGGGTCTTACCCGGAACAAATTGGACGTTTTCCAGCAGGTAGCAAATCAGGATCCCGCCGGCGATGAAGGCCAGCGAAAACGCCATGTACATCATGGTGCGCTTGCCGGTCACCGGTTTAGGGTCGCGCAAAATCGGCAGGCCGTTGCTGACCGCCTCGATCCCGGTATAGGTGCCGCCACCCATCGAGTAGGCGCGAAAGAAAATCGCCAGCAGCGCGATCCACCCGAATGCCTGCACGCTGCTGTGCACCTGCCCGACGGCCTGATGCATTAGCTGAGGGAGTTGTGTGCCACGGTTGAGCAGCGCGTACCCGATCAGCCACGTGTGCATCAATACGAAGGCGAGAAAGATCGGCAACAGAGTCATCACCGATTCCTTCACCCCGCGCAGGTTCATCGCGATCATCATGAGCACCACGAACAGGCATAGAAGCAACTTCCAGTGCAGCAATGGGGTAGGAAGGAAACTGAGGATCGCATCGGCGCCGCTCGCGATCGAAATCGAAATCGTCAAAACATAATCAACCACCAAGGCTGAGCCCGAAACGAGGCCCGGATAGGGACCGAGCAAGCTCGTCGCGACGAGGTATCCGCCGCCGCCGCTCGGAAACAAATCGATGGTTTGTGAATACGAAGCCGCGATCACAAACACCGTGATCGCCGTCATCAACGCGAGGAAGACCGCGAGGTACTGATGTGGCCCGAGCGCGAGGAACGCTTCCTCCGGCCCATAGCATGACGAGCTCAGACCGTCCGAACCCAGTCCAACCCACGCCAGAAACGCGATCAACGAGAGGCTGTGAAAGAGCCTTGGGTCGCGAATGTTTTTCGGCTTTCCGACGATCAGATTGCTGATCGTCTTCTCGACCGGAAGCTGCTCCTGTGTAGTGTCGCGATTCTTATCGGAATCCATTCTTCTCAGCGCCTTCGGTAGTCCAGGTTTGACGCGCGCTCAGGAAAATGGAGAGCGCCAGTTTTACGGATTTTACCTCAGATAGAATAACTCGCGCGCTCGAGGCCCTGTTGATACCGTGCGGCATCGATCAGGTTCTGCATCAGCCCGAGTACCGTCATCGGACCGGTGCCGCCCGGGTTAGGCGTAAGCCATCCGGCAACTTCTTTCACCGCTTCGAAATCGACGTCGCCGGCGAACTTACCCGGACCCATGCGTCGAAATCCTACGTCGACAACGCACGCGCCGGGCTTAATCATATCGGCGGTAATGAAAAACGTCCGGCCCACCTCAGCTCCAACACACGAGACCACCAAATCGGAGCCCCGGCAAATCTCGGCGACATTGCGCGTGTGGCGATGGCACCACGTGACCGTGGCGTTGCGCAGCCGACCGCCGAGGACCAACGCGGTCGGCTTCCCCGCGATATCGCTGCGGCCAATGACCGCGGCGCGCATGCCATCCACCGGAACCTTGTAATGGTCGAGCAACGCCAACACGCCGCGCGTGGTGCACGGAATGAAGCGGCCCCACTGCCCGCGATAAAATCCGATTACCGCAGCCGCGCCGACCGCATCGACGTCCTTCTCGGGCGCTATCGCATCGAACAGGCGAAAGCGATCGACGCGCTCCGGGAGCGGCATCTGCAGCAGAATCCCGGTCGTTCCCGAATCGCGATTGAGCTGATCCAGAATCGCGAACATCGAGTCGCTGGTGGCGTCGGGCTCGGCAATCTCAAGAATATGACTTTTACATCCGAGCTCTTCCGCGAGGCGGCGCTTGTTCTTGACGTATTGACGTGACGCTGGGTCGCGCCCAACCAGCACCGCCGTCAGCGAAGGGACAACGCCGTGCCGCTCGCGCAGCTCTTTCAGTTGAAGCTTTACTTCGGGAATCAAATGCGCGCTGACCGCGCGTCCATCCATGATGATCGCCGACATAATGAATCGCTTGATAATAGCATGCGCGAGTGCGTGACGAACTGATCCACAGCCTCGAGGCCACCTGTGCGCAATCGCGCCATGCTGTTCGCGAATCTTCGGGGTCATCTCGTTTGAGGCTTCCGGCGCTTGTAAAATAGCGATGACGATGAGTCTCCCGAAGCGCACTGTCTTGTTCGCTGAACATCTGAAGCTCGGCGCGCGAATGACCAACTTCGCGGGCTTCGAAATGCCGGTTCAGTACCGCAGCATCATCGAGGAGCATAGGGCTGTCCGCACCAGCGCAGGTGTTTTCGACTTGAGTCACATGGGCGAATTCGAGGTCGCGGGGCCGCGCGCGCTGGAGCTGCTGGAGCGCGCGCTGACCAACTCCGCCGCGCGCCTGCGCGACGGCCACGCGCAGTACACCCTGCTCTGCGCGCCCGACGGCGGCACGATCGACGACCTCATCGTGTATCGCCTCGGCGCGGAGCGGTACATGCTATGCGTCAACGCCTCGAACATCGATGCCGATCGGGAGTGGCTGCTGAACCTTAACCATCACCGCGCCGATTTTCGCGACCTTAGCGAAGAGACAGCGCTGGTCGCGGTTCAAGGTCCCAAAGCGATCGCGATCCTGAAGCCGCTCGCCGCTTTTCCAATCGACGAGGTTCCCCGCTTTGCGGTTGCCGAGGGTAAGGTCGCCGGCACGCGATGCATCGCGGCGCGAACCGGGTACACCGGCGAAGACGGCTTTGAACTTTTTGTTGGCGCAAACGATGCCGCGCATCTCTTCGGCGAAGTCCTGGCCGCGTCATCCGATTTGAAACCCTGCGGCCTCGGCGCGCGCGATACGTTGCGACTCGAAGCCGGCCTACCGCTCTATGGTCATGAACTTGATCGGGCAAGCTCGCCGTTCGAAGCGGGCCTCGCTACCTACGTAAAGCTCGGTCGTAACTTCGTGGGCGAGGGGGCCCTCGCGGCGCAGCAAGCAGACGGTCTGAAGAAGCATCTGATCGGCCTTGTGACCGACGACGCGCGCACCGTCGCGCGCCAGGGCTACCCGATCATCATCAACAACGTCCGGGCGGGCACCGTTACCAGCGGCACCTATGCTCCGACGCTCGATCGGCCAATCGCAACGGGGTATGTCACCGGCGCCGACCGACCGGCCATCGGAACCAAGCTGCACGTCGAGGTCCGCAATCGTGCCGTCCCCGCCAGCGTGGTTGCGAGGCCCTTCTACAAGCGCGCCGCCAAATGATGTGGAGGATTTTCCTACTATGAGATTCATGCCGCATACCGAGGCCGACACGCGCGCGATGCTCGACGCGATCGGCGTCTCCTGCCTCGACGATCTCATCGCACACGTCCCCGCAGGTCTCCGCGCGACCGCCCGGATTTCGCTCGCCGACGGCCTCAGCGAGCAGGAGGTCACCGCCGCGGTGACCGCGCTCGCGAAGCAGAATCGCGCGGTGGATTTCGTCAGCTTTCTCGGCGGCGGCTATTATCATCACTACGTTCCCGCCGTCGTTCGGTCTGTGATTTCGCGCGCCGAGTTCGCGACCAGTTATACCCCCTATCAAGCCGAGGCGAGTCAGGGCACCACCCAGGCGATTTTCGAATTTCAGACGCTCATCACGCAGCTCACCGGGCTCGAGGTCGCCAACGCCAGCATGTACGACGGCGCGTCTGCCGCCGCCGAGGCGGTGCTGATGGCGCGGCGCATCGCGCCCCAGCGTTCCGTCGTCGCGCTTTCGCGCGCGCTGTGGCCCGACTATCGCGCGACGATCCGCGCCTATCTCAGCGCGGTCACCGGCATCAAGGTGGTCGAGATTCCCTACGAGGCCACCAGCGGTCAAATCGATCTGGCGGAACTGAAAACTCTCGCCAATGAAAATCTGCTCTGCGTCGTCGCCGGGTATCCGAACGGATTTGGAATTGTCGAGCCGCTGGGTGAGATCGCGAGGCTCGTGCATCAGGCCGGCGGCCTCGCGATTTCACTGACGGCGGAAGGCCTCGCGCTCGGTCTGCTGAAGGCGCCAGGCGATCTCGCAATCGATATCGCGGTCGGCGAGGGCCAAAGTTTTGGCTTGCCGCTCCAGTTTGGCGGACCCGGCCTCGGCTTCATGGCCGCGCGCAACGCGCATCTGCGTCAGATGCCGGGACGCCTGGTCGGCCAGACTCGCGACGCTGACGGCAATCGCGCTTTCACCCTAACCCTGGCGACACGCGAGCAGCACATTCGCCGCGAGCGCGCGACTTCCAACATTTGCACCAATCATTCGCTGTGCGCATTGGCCGCGACCGTCTATCTCTCGCTGCTGGGACGCCGCGGGCTGCGCGAGCTGGCCGAGCGCAATGTCGAACTCGCGCACGGGGCGCATGATGCGCTCGCGGCGGCGAACCTTCAGCCGCGCTTCTCTGGACCGTTCTTCAACGAATTCGTGATGAGGATTCCTCACGTCGCGAGCGCGCTGAAATACGCCGAGGATCGCGGCATCCTGGCCGGGCTGCCGATGGCGCCGGACTATCCCGAGCTCAATGACGGCGTGCTGCTGGCGGTGACGGAGATGAATCGCGCGAGCGACTTCGCTCGCCTCAGTGAGATGCTGGTGGAGGGTGCGGAGCAACCCTGATGGCGACGGCGAGCCAAATCAAAATCATTCACAAATCAAAATGACCAACTCCCACGACCCCAAAGCGCAAGAGGAATCCAAGCGTGAGGTTCCTCTGATTTTCGAGCTCTCCACTCCGGATCGGCGTGGCGTCGATCTACCTCCGCGCGAGGACGGCGCCAAGCGCGGCACCGAGATTCTCGGCCCCGAGCTCTGCCGCGCCGACCTGCCCGGATTTCCCGAACTGCATGAGCCGCAGGTGCTGCGCCATTTCCTACGCCTCTCGCATCTGAACTTCGCGCAGGCTCTTCAATTCTATCCGCTCGGCTCCTGCACCATGAAGTACAACCCGCTCCTCAACGACGAGATGGCGGCGCTGCGCGGGTTCACCGCGCTGCATCCGCGGACTCCTGCGCATCTGGCGCAGGGAGCGTTGCAGCTGATGGCGCGTCTCGAAGCGGCGCTCGCCGAAATCACCGGCATGGATGCGGTCACGCTTCATCCGGCGGCGGGTGCGCAAGGTGAGTTGACCGGCCTGATGATGATTCGGGCGTATCATGATTCGCGCGGCAACTTGCGCCATAAAGTAATAATTCCCGACACGGCGCATGGCACCAATCCCGCCAGCTGCACGCTGGCCGGCTTCGAGGTCAAGGTCGCGCGTTCCAATTCGCGCGGATTTCTGGAAGCCTCGGAAATCGCGCGGCTGCTCGACGACGACGTCGCCGCGCTGATGGTCACGAATCCCAACACGCTCGGAATCTTCGAGCCGCAGATCCAGGAAATCGCCGCCGCGCTGCATGCGCGCGGCGCCCTGCTCTACCTCGACGGCGCCAACATGAACGCGCTGATGGGTGTCGCCAAGCCGGGCAACATGGGCGCCGACCTCGTGCAGCTAAACCTGCACAAAACCTTCTCGACTCCACATGGCGGCGGCGGACCCGGCGCGGGTCCGGTCGCGGTGAAGCAGCATCTGGAACCGTTTCTGCCGATTCCGCGACTGAAGATGACTGCGAGTGGATGGGAGCTCGACAGCAATCGCCCAGCGTCGATCGGCCGGCTGCGATCGTTTCATGGAAATTTCGGCATGCTGGTGCGCGCCTATACTTACATCCTCGCGCTCGGCGGCGATGGGCTCGCGGAGGCAAGCAAGCTTGCGATCCTGAATGCCAACTACGTTCGCAAGCAGCTGGAGGACAAGTTCCCGTGCGCGTCTAGCGAGCCCTCGATGCACGAATGCGTCCTGACTCACGATCTGGAAAAGAAGGCGCATGTGAGCACGCTCGAAATCGCCAAGCGTCTGCTCGACTACGGGATGCATCCGCCGACGATCTATTTTCCGCTGGTGGTTCCGGGCGCACTGATGATCGAACCCACGGAGACCGAAAGCAAAGAAACCCTCGACGGCTTCATCGCCGCGATGGAGGCAATTTACGACGAAGCGCTGACCGATCCCGATTTGGTGAAGCGCGCACCCCATACGTTGCCGCTGCGCCGGGTCGATGAAGCGGAAGCCGCGCGCCGCCCGATCCTGCGCTGGACACCGAAGAAGGAATCTTCCCCGTAGGGGTCGTTCGCGAGCGACCCCTCCCGAACGAAGAGGGAACGACCGCTACGCGGCTAGCGATCCTCCATCAGCTTGAGAGCGCGCTGATAGTCTTCGGGCGTGTTGACATTGAAGAAGCTCATCAGCTCAGGATCGAACGCGCGGATTTCGTCTTCGGGAATGATGTGCGCTTTCGCAACATTCACGATCTGGTGAAGGCGACTCTCGCCGTTCTTGCGCATGCTTGCGAGGATCTTCGCGCAATCTTTCCGATACACCGCATGGAGCATCTGCAGCTTCCCGTCGACGTGGGGGATCAGCACATCATCGTCACCGAGCATGTCGCATAGCCGGCGCGCAAGGTCGCCATTGACGAATGGCACGTCGCACGAGCATACGAACGCGCGATCGAACTCGATTTTGCACAGCGCGTGCTCAAGAGCGGAAACGGGGCCGCGATACGAGACGCGGTCTTCGACAGATCTCGCGCCATAGCCTTCCCAGGCAAACAATTTGGGTTCGGCGACCGCGACGACGAGGTCCTCAAACACCCGCATCATTTCGGCGACGATGTAATCGAGCATCGTGCCACCGTCGAAGGACAGCTCGGCCTTGGGCCGCCCCATCCGCGAGCTACGCCCGCCGGCGAGAATGATCGCCGAATATTCGGGTCTGTCGCTCATCGAGTTTCGGCCGCGAACTCATCGCGACCGATGCGCATAAGATACTCGGGCTCCAATTCGCCCGGAATCGAGACGGTCTTCAAGTATTTGAAACCGGCCTTTTCATATGCGCGAATCGCGGCGCGATTATTCTGTGCGGGGCCGATGATGCAGCTATCGACCGCAAGCTCGACGAAAACCACGCGACCGAGAAATTCGCGAATCAGGCGCGGACCCAGTCCGCGATAGGCGCGTTCGCGCTCACCGATGAACAGATCGATTCCCGCGGCGTTGGCCGCCTCGGGTCCAATCGGGTAATCGGGGTAATCGCGGATGTAATAGCACTGGATGAAGCCGGTCGGAGTGGCTTCAATTTCCACGATGAAACATTTTGTAGGATCGTTCCCCTCGATGCGCGGCCTGTACTTCGCCCGCACCTGTTCGAGGCTCGGCCAGCCCGGCCACCATCGCGCGACGAAATCGTTGTTGAGCCATCGATGCATCAACTCGAGGTCGCCGAGCGCGAGCGGGCGGAACTGAATTTCCCGATCGTCCGCCATGGTGGCAAAAACTACTCGCGATTGAGGCGCAATTCCGACGCGGCGGCCAACAACGTTTCAGGATGATAGAGGATCGCGAGGTGGCCGGTATCTTCAAGCACGATCATCTGTTTGAACATCTGTTCAGGCATCATCTCGGTCGGCGGCGGCGGCACGATCGGATCCTCGTCGCCGAAGACCGCGATCTCATCCGGACTGAGCTGCGAAAACGAGTACGGCGAGCCGATTGTGATCAGCGAACGCACGGTCCCTTTGGGAGCCATCGCGGTGAATCGGCGTGAAATCGTTCCACCGAGGCTGTGCCCGATCAGATGAACCCCGCCGGCGGGCGCCATGTCGTCGATCATGATGCCGAGCCGCTTGGCGGATTCGGCGATCGATTGCGATTGCGCGCGGGTGTACTCGAAAAAGTGGATGTTCAAAAACCCGGTCATCCGAAGATAGGCGGCAAAGGCGAAGAAGTTCGCGCGGTTGCCTCCCAGTCCATGCACCAGGATCACCGGATCGCGGATTAGGCCGAGGCGCGGAATAAATCGCTCCCCCGGCCGGGTGAGCACATCGATGGGGTAGGAGGCGAGCAAAAGACCGGCGGTGGCGAGTTCGCGATAGACTGTGCGTGAGGTCATTTTTAGCGTTGAGGAATTATCGCCGCCCTCGGGTCGGCGTATCTCCTTTCTTTGATCGAGGCTACGGTTCAATCAAGACTGGTGGAAATTTGCAAGCGCAAGAAGGGCTCCATGGGTGCTTCTTTTTCCCTACTACATGTAGAATGGTTTGGACATTTCATCGAAGCGTCCGTACATGAGCCATACCTTGACGTTATACGCGTGCGGATGCTCGACCGGTTTGTCGCCGACGGTCTTCAGCCCTAGCTGCTTGTACATTTCGTAGAGCGGCTCGATCGGATTGGTGATGAGGAGTTTGGGGCGGCGCGAGAAGAGGAAAATCCGCGCGGTGTCCGAGAGCAGTTTGACCAGCCCCTTGCCCTGGTAGGTGGTGTCAATCACCATCCCGCCGAATTCCCATACGTCGCTCGCGAGCATGTCCTTGAACAGCGCCGCCGGATAGAGATGACCTAAAGTGAGCGGCGCGTCGGCCAGACATCGCGCCCAGAAGGCGCCGATCAGCGGCGGACGCCGATTCCCCTGTCCCGGTTTGATTTGATAGAGGCCGAAGTGCAGCGCCAGCGGCCATAGCAGCACGTGCACGCGCTTCTCCGCGACGTTCAAATTACTCCAGGTTTTCTTATGAAGGTTCGCCAGCTCCTTAAGCCCGAGCGGCGTGCCGATGGGGCGTACCTCAAGACGGCCGTGCGAGTCGGCCTCGACCATTTCGCGCGGCGAGAGTTGGTCCAGCGGCATCGCCTCGACGGACCCGACGAACGCGGCGACCCTCTCCCTGACATCCAGTTCCTTGGCCGGGCGCGTCCTGCGCGGCTTCGGCGGCGGCGCAATCAGATCGATGAGGTCGATGTCTTTCTCATCAGGCATAAAATAACCAAGCGAAGAACGATCGAAACTGCCGAATGTGTTCACCCAAGCCGCTTATAGCGCTATTTGCATTGTAATGAAACTGGACGCTAAAAGACGCTTGTCGATGTCTAGGCGGGTGATATTACATTTTGTATTGTTTTATAAACAACGATGGAGAGCGGAAAATCCGGCTTGCGAGGCGGGATCGTTCGGCTTAGTTTGAAGATCCAGTCGAATGACAATGCGCATCATCATTGCCGCCGTGGCGGTCCTTTTCGGACTTGCTTTGGAGGCCTGCACTAACACGCAGCCCGCGTACTACGGGACCTATCCTTCGGATTTCGAGTTCGGGCCCAACCATGGATACGAGCCGTACGCGACCGCGCCGCATGACTCGGTTGGCGCCTACTATCAGAACTTCGCGCCGGCGACGCCGTACTACTACGAGCCCCCCGAGAGCCACCGTAATTGCGATGAACGCCCCTGCATCGCGTACCGCCGTGACGCAGCAGCGCAGCCGTTGGAGCCTGAGATAATCGCGGTCCCGCAGAAGCAGGAGCCGTTCAACCCGCCATCGACGATCTCGCGCTCCTCGCATCCGGCGCCGGGCACCGGCGCTCCAGCGAACTCGACCGACTAAGCATCAGCCCGATTTCCCCACAGTTCATTTCTCATTGATGAGCCGGCTCGTCTGCGAAATTCTGAGTCAACATGAATGCAGTTGCAATCAACATTAGTACAGCTATATGTTGATGGCTTAAATCAACCGGCGAGGTTTCTACATGAGTTCGCACAAGGCCATCGTGCATGAGAGCGCGGTCGACTGGGAAGAACGCTCACACGGCGAGCGCATCGCGTTTCGGCGCAAGCTGCTGGCCCAGGCGGCCGGCGCGCAGAAGCTCGGATGCGGTCTGTTCGAGGTCGCGCCGGGCAAGCGCGCGTGGCCGTTCCATTACCACCTCGCCAACGAGGAGGCGGTGTACATTTTGGAGGGTAGTGGAACCTTGCGCCTCGGCGCCGAGGAGTTCCCGGTCCACCTGGGACATTTTATAGCGTTTCCCGCCGGCACGAACACCGCGCATCAGCTCATCAACACCGGCTCGGTACCGCTTCGATACATCTGTTTCTCAACGATGATCGGTCCGGAGGTTTGTGGCTATCCGGACTCACAAAAATTCGCCCTGCTGGCAGGCCGCGCGCCCGCCGGATCAGGACGGTTGAGCGCGATGCGTAAATGCTTCCGGGAGGCCTCGGAGGTCGACTACTACGATGGCGAGGACTGAGGATTTCGCGCGAGTTATCGCCGGCGGCCGGCGCCCTCGACTTTCTTGAGCCGCTGATCCTGATCCTTCACCTGCACGGTCATCCGATCGTCGAATCGTTCGAACTTGCGGCTGAGGGTCGCCACCGCCTTGTTGGCCTGCTTGATCTCCGCGCTGAGTTTCTTGAGGCTTTCGGCCACGTCGCGCCCGATCTCGCCTTCGAGCGGGGAAACTTCGGGCCTCGCAACGGCGGCCGGCGGTGCGGATTGTGACGATATCGCACCGCGCAGATTTGCCTCCGAGGTGGCCAGCTGCTCGCGAAATTCGACCCGGGTCCTGCCGATGGTCTCGTTGAGGCGGACCATCTCGGCGCCGAAGTCCGCGTGCAGTGAATCGACGCCGCTGCGATTCTCGCCGATTTGATCGGAGAGAAAACGGATCTGGCTGCCGACTTCGGCGAACTGGCCGAAGATCTCTTCCTTCAATTTGTCAACTTTTCCGTCAAAGCCGGAAACGGCCTCAACTACCAGCTCGAAGCGGGCACCTAATTCCTCGAGCATCGTGCCTATTCTAGTCAGTCCTTCGTCAGCCACCCCTGCTCTCCCTCGCGCGGACGGCGCTAGTAGACGAGTTTGCCAAACCTGCTCCATCGAATGGGCAGGAGGCCGGAACCTTCGCTGTCCCAAGACCAATAGATGAGAATCGCGCGGCCCTCAACCTGGTTGTTGTCGACGAATCCCCAGAAGCGCCCATCGTAGCTGCGGTCGCGATTGTCACCCATCATCAGAAGCTTGCCGGCCGGAACCGTCACCGGTCCGAAATTGTCGCGCGGCGAGATCGGCGAGCGCTCCTGCTCGCTCACTTCGAAATGGGCATGGGGATCATCCATTGGGCTGCCATTGAGCCAGACCTTGCCGTCCTTGACCTGCACCGTGTCGCCGGCGAGACCGATGACGCGCTTGATGAAATCCTTGGTCGGATCGGGCGGGAACACGAAGACCACCACGTCGCCGCGATGAACTGACTCGATGGGAAAAAGGTACTGACCCCATGGAACGCCGGGAAAGGTGATGCCGAACAGCGAATCGGGCACCCGCAGACCGTAGATCAGCTTATTCACCAGGATGTGATCGCCGATGAGCAGCGTCGGCTCCATCGAGCCGGAGGGAATTTTGTAGGCCTGGATGAAAAAAGTCCGGATGATGAGCGCGAGGATGAGCGCGATGCCGAAGGCCTCGCCATATTCACGAACCGCGGACTTCTGCGGCGCCTGCGCTTCGCTGTGGTGCGTGTCGCCGCTGGGCTTTGGGTAGTTGCGAGCTGCTTCCGCCACGGCTTCGCTCACTCCCCGACCTTGAGCAGGGCGAGGAACGCCTCCTGCGGAATCTCGACGCGTCCAACCTGCTTCATCCGTTTCTTACCCTCTTTCTGCTTCTCGAGGAGCTTGCGTTTGCGCGTGATGTCACCGCCGTAACATTTCGCGGTGACGTTCTTGCGCAGCGCCTTGACGCTCTCGCGCGAGATGATTTTGGCCCCGATACTGGCCTGAATGGCGATCTCGAACATCTGGCGCGGAATGAACTGCCGCATCTTTTCGCATAGTGCGCGCCCACGATCGTACGCCTTATCACGATGCACGATTATTGAGAGCGCGTCGATAACCTCTCCGTTGATGCGGATATCTAATTTAACCAGAGGCCCCGCGCGAAAGTCCAGAAACTCATAATCCAACGAGGCGTAACCGCGGCTGACGGACTTCAGGCGGTCATAGAAATCAAACACGATCTCGGCCAGCGGCAGCTCGTAATGCAGGATGACGCGGTGTTCGTCGAGATACTTCAAATCGCGCTGCTGGCCGCGGCGATCCTCGCATAGCGCCATCACGGCGCCGAGGTATTCGTCGGGCATGTGAATCGAGGCAACGATGAACGGCTCCTCGATCGCCTCGATGCGACCCTCATCGGGCAGGCGCGACGGATTATCTACCATCGTCACCTCGCCGTCGGTCGTGCGCACCTGATAGGCGACCGTAGGCGCCGTAATGATCAGGTTGATGCCGTGCTCGCGCTCGAGCCGCTCCTGGGTGATCTCCATGTGCAGCAGCCCGAGGAAGCCTGCGCGAAAGCCGAATCCGAGCGCTTGCGAATTCTCCGGCTCGCAGACGAAGCTGGCGTCGTTCAGGCGCAGCTTCTCGATCGCATCGCGCAGCGCGGGATACTGGTTGGACTCGGTCGGATAGAGCCCGGCAAAAACCATCGGCTTCAATTCCTTGAAACCTTCGAGCGGCTTTTGCGCCGGATTGTCGGCATCGGTCAGGGTGTCGCCCACCCGCAGATCCTGCACACTTCTAATGTTGGCCACGACGAAGCCGACCTCGCCGGGGCCGAGCGACTCGGCAGCGACTTCATGCGGCGTGAAATGCCCCAGGCGCATAATCTCGCCGTCCTTACCGGTGCCCATCAGGCGCACTTTCATACCCTTGCGGAGTTCGCCCCCGAATACGCGCATCAGGCCGATGACGCCCTCGTAAACGTCGTACCAGCTGTCGAAAATCAGCGCGCGCGGCGCCGTTTCGGCGGGAACTTTCGGCGCTGGGATGCGCTTCACGATGGCTTCGAGCACATCGTCGATGCCGACACCCTCCTTCGCGCTGGTGAGGATCGCGTCCTCGGCGGGGAGCCCGATGGTTTCCTCGATCTGATGTTTGGTGCGCGCGACATCAGAGCCGGGCAAATCAATTTTGTTGATGACCGGAATGATTTCGAGGCCGTGGTCGAGCGCCATGTAGACGTTGGCGAGGGTTTGCGCCTCGACTCCCTGGCTCGCATCGACCACCAGCAGGGCGCCCTCGCAAGCGGCGAGACTGCGCGACACTTCGTATGCGAAATCGACATGACCCGGAGTATCAATAAGATTCAGGATGTAGGTCTTGCCGTCCTTAGCCGTGTAATTGAGCCGCACTGAGCGGGCCTTGATGGTGATGCCGCGCTCGCGTTCCAAATCCATCGAATCGAGGAACTGTTCCTTGAGCTCGCGCTTCGAAAGCGCGCCGGTGCGCTCCAGCAACCGATCGGCAAGCGTCGACTTGCCATGATCAATATGCGCGATAATCGAAAAATTTCGGATTAGTGCAGGGTCAGTCATTCAATTTTGCTTCGACTCCGCTTCGCTCCGCCTCAGCAGCGCTGCGCGCGGCGCTAGGAAGCGCCCTGAAATCCATCAAACTGATTTGCCTGCGCGGTCCTTAAAAAAAGTGAAAGTCTGATCGAGGCCATTGGCAAGGTCGACCTCCGGACGCCAATTGAGCAGCTCGCGGGCGCGCGCGGGCGAAATAACCGAGCGGCTCTGCTCGCCCGGTCTCGCCGGTCCATATTCGGGCGCGCGAGTCACGTCCGCCACGGTCCCCAGCGTATGATAGAGGTCGTTGACGTTGGTCTCGACGCCGGTGCCGATGTTGATGGCGCCGGAAACATTGGAATTTGCCGCGGCGATGTTCGCGCGCGCCACATCGCCCACGAAAACATAGTCGCGGGTCTGCTTGCCGTCACCGTAAATAGTGCAGGGTTTCCGCTCCAGGATGCGGCCGCAAAAAATCGCGACCACCCCCGCCTCGCCATGAGGGTCCTGACGCGGACCGTAAACATTTCCATAACGCAGAGCCGTGTAATCGATTCCGTACTGAACCTTGTAGAAGAACAGGTATGCCTCCGTCGCCATCTTCGCGACGCCGTACGGACTGACAGGATGCAGCGGATGGTCTTCCGGTGCGGGAAAGGTTTCCTGCTCGCCGTAAATCGCGCCACCGGTCGAGGAAAAAATCACCCGACGGAGACCGTGCTGGCGCGCCGATTCCATCAGGTTGAGGAAGCCAACGAGGTTCACCTGCGCGTCGAAGGCGGGATCGGCGACCGACCGGCGAACATCCATCTGCGCCGCGAGATGCACGATGACCTCAGGCGTTTCAGTTACGATGACACGCTTCACCGCATCGGCGTCGCGCAGATCGATCTCATGAAACCTAGCGACGGGATTTACCTGATGACCCTTGCCGGCGCTGAGGTTGTCGATAATCGACACCTGATGCTGCCCGGTCGCCACCAACGCATCGACCGTATGCGAGCCGATGAAGCCGGCGCCTCCGGTGACCAGAATTTTCATTTAGAGGGTGCGCTCCTAAACCGGACGGCGGCCGATCGAGTAGTACTTGAACTCGAGCGCCTTGATGAGATCGGGCTCATAGAGATTGCGTCCGTCGAAAATCACCGGTTGCTTCAACATCGAGCGAATGCGCTGAAAATTCGGATGCCGAAACTCGTTCCACTCGGTCAAAATTATCAGGGCATCCGCGCCCGTCAGCGCTTCGTAGTTGGTCTTATGATAGCTGATCCGGTCGCCGAAGATACGCCGCGCGCTCTCGAGCGCTTCGGGATCGTGCGCGCGAACCGTCGCGCCGGCCTTCAGCAACTCCTCGACAACAACCAGCGATGGCGCCTCGCGCATGTCATCGGTGCGCGGCTTGAACGCCAGCCCCCATATCGCGAAGGTTCGCCCCTTGAGGTCACTGCCGAAGTGCTCCTTCACACGCTCGACCAGATGACGCTTCTGAAGTGTGTTCACGTCTTCCGCCGCCTGCAGCAGGTTGAACTTCAGGCCGTTCTCACCGGCAGTATGAATCAACGCCTGCACATCCTTGGGGAAGCATGAGCCGCCGTAGCCTACGCCCGGAAAGAGGAACGATGATCCGATGCGACGATCGGTACCGAGCCCGCGCCGCACATGGTTGATTTCCGCACCGACCGCCTCGCACAGGCTTGCGATGTCATTGATGAAAGAAATCCTCAGCGCGAGCATCGCATTGCACGCATACTTGGTCATCTCGGCGGATTTCGGATCCATCACGAGGATCGGATTGTCGGTACGCGTGAAGGGGGAATGCAGTTCCCGCAGGATCGCGGTCGCCTGTTCGCTCATACTGCCGAGCACGACGCGGTCCGGCCGCATGAAGTCCTCGATCGCCGAGCCTTCCTTCAGAAACTCGGGGACCGAACAAACATCGACCTTATGCTTCGCGAAACGCGCGACGATCTCGCGCACCTTGTCATTGGTGCCGACCGGGACGGTGCTCTTCACGCAAATGATGTGGTAGCCGGTCACTGCTTTCGCGATAGTTTCAGCGGCTTTCATCACGCCGCTCAAGTCGGCCGCGCCGTCCTTGCTCATCGGCGTGCCGACCGCGATGAAAGAAATCATCGAATTGGCGATGGCGTCGCCGGCGTCGAGGGTGAAACTCAAGCGGCCCTCGGCGGTGTTGCGCCGCACCAACTCCTGGAGGCCGGGTTCATAGATGGGAACCTTACCCTCGTTGAGCGCGGCGATGCGGGCCCTGTCGATGTCGACGCAGACCACCTCGTTACCACTTTCGGCGTAGCAGGTGCCGCTGACCAGGCCGACATAGCCGGTTCCAATTACTGCGATATTCATTCCTTAAAATTCTTCCTTGATCAAATAAATCGGCTTGCGCTGCGATTCGTGATAGGTGCGCGCGACCATCTCGCCGATTAGCCCGAGGCTCACGAACTGCACCCCCACGACGACCAGCAGCACCGCGAGTAACAACGCCGGTCGGTCCGCTAAATGGTACCCGAGAAAAACCTTCTCGAACACAAGGATTGCCATCCAAATCGCGCCGAGCGTTCCAACCAGCAATCCGATCGCGCCAAAGATCTGGATCGGACGGGTCGAGTAGCCCGATAAAAATTTCACCGTCATCAGATCGAGGAAAGTCCTGATGATCCGGCCCGGCCCGTACTTCGATGCACCGCTGCGCCGCGGACGAAAGTTCACCTGCAGTTCCGTGATATGCGCGCCCTGCTCGGCCGCGATCGCAGGCACGAAGCGATGCATCTCGCCATACAGCGCGAGGCTGCGTGCGAGATCACCACGATACGCCTTCAGCGTGCATCCGTAGTCGTGCAGCCGGGTTCCGGTAATGCTCGAGATCAAGCCGTTGGCCGCGACTGACGGCAACCGTCGAGTGAAGGTTTCGTTTTGCCAGCGTTCGGTGCGCCATCCGCTGACGAGGTCGTAGCCCTCCTTGAGCTTCGCAACAAGGCACGGAATATCTGCGGGATCATTCTCGCCATCACCATCGAGCGCGACCACGATGTCACCGTGCGAATTGGAAAAGCCGCATTGGAGCGCGGCGGTCTGGCCGGTATTCTTCGCGAGGCGTATCACGCGGACGTTCGGATCTGAGTCTTTGATGTGATGGAGCTCTTCGGCGCTGCCATCGATACTGCCGTCGTCGACGAAAACGATCTCATGCGAGACGTTCATGTTGGCGAGAACTTTTTTCAGCTCTTCGTGGAGCGGGCCGAGATTGCCCCGCTCGTTGAAGAGCGGAATCACGATGGAGAGTTCCATCGATTCGAATGCGAGTCCGTGAGCTCAATGAACGCGCGATAGCGATGGTCGATTTCTTCCCAGGTCAGTTCGAGCAGGCGATCCATCGAAAAATTTTCCACGTTGTACGACGCCATCACCGTCCCGTAGACCACCGCGGTGCGCAGGATCGATTCCGTCAGCCGCCCCTGACGCGCGAGAAAGCCCATCATGCCGCCGGCGAAGGTATCGCCTGCGCCGGTAGGATCGACCACGTCCTCCAGGGGATACGCAGGCACCGCGAACATCCCTTCGTTACTGAATTGCAGGACACCATATTCGCCGCGCTTCACCAGCACACTCTTGGGTCCCATCTGCAAGATCGCGCGCCCGGCTTTGACGAGATTATGTTCGCCGGTCAGCATCCGCGCTTCATCATCGTTGACGGTGAGAAGATCGAGGCGCTCCAGCAGGCGCGTCAGATGCGGCCGCGCATTCTGGATCCAGAAATCCATCGTGTCAGCGGCGACCAACTTCGGACTTTGAACCTGCGAGAGCACCCGATACTGCAGCTCGGGCGAAATGTTCGCCAGGAACAGATAGTCGCAGCGCTGCTGATCGGGCAGCAACGTCGGATTGAAACCCTCAAAGACGTTGAGCGCGAGGCTGACGGTGTCGCGCTTGTTCATGTCCGCGTGGTAGCGGCCGTGCCAATGAAACGTCTTGCCGTCGCGCCGTTCCAATCCGCGCACGTCGATGCCACGGTCAGTGAGCATCCGCTGATGCTCCGGCTTGAAATCCTCGCCGACGACGCCGACCATGCTGACCGGCGCGAAGAAGCGCGCGGCCACCGAAAAGAAGGTAGCAGCGCCACCCAGCGCGTCGTCTCTACGGCCGCTCGACGTTTCAACCGTGTCATACGCGACCGACCCAACCACCACGATGCTCATGCGATTTTTTTATGCTCCGAACGGGAGATACTTTCCCTAAATGTACTTGCCGATTATAGGGCGCAGATCCGCGATGCGTTTGGGCGGAATCACCGCGCGATCGGTGATGATTGCGTCCTTGAGCGCGCTGGCACAAGCGCAGGTCCGCTCGCGCTTCGCGACTGCATCCGCCAGATTTTTCACCGCGCGCTGCGCGAGTTCGACGTTGGCGCGCATCACCGCGAGAATCTCCGCGATATCGACCGCCTTCACCGATTGATGCCAGCAGTCATAGTCGGTCACCAGCACCAGCGTCGCGTAACAAAGCTCCGCTTCCTTGGCGAGGCGCGCCTCCTGCATCGCGGTCATGCTGATGACATCGACCCCCCAACTTCGATACAGGTTCGACTCGGCGCGGCTGGAAAATTGCGGACCCTCGATACAGAGATAAGTGCCGCCGGCGTGAGTGGTCGCATCGGCCGCGCGACTCGCGGCGGTCAAATCGCGAGCTAGATCGGCGCAGACCGGGTCGGCCAGCGATACGTGCGCGACGATGCCTTCGCCAAAAAATGTCGCGGGACGCTTATGGGTTCGATCGAGGAACTGATTCGGCACCACCAGGTCGCCGGGCTTGATCGCTTCCTTCATGCTACCGGCGGTGCTGACCGACAGCAGGTGATCGACGCCGAGCACCTTCATCCCATAGATGTTGGCGCGATAGTTCAGCTCGCTGGGTAGAATCCGATGCCCCTTGCCATGACGCGCGAGGAACACCACGTCGAGCTCGCCGATGCGCCCTGTGATGTAGGGATCGGAGGGCGCGCCAAACGGAGTTGTCAGCTCGACTTGTTTAACATTCTCGAGGCCGGGCATCTGATAGAAGCCGCTGCCGCCGATTACGCCTAAGACTTTCTTGGACATCTGTTTGCTATGCCAACGCCGCTTGCTCCGCGTATAGCTGTCCGCACGCGGCCGCGATATCGAGCCCCCGACTCTCGCGAATTGTCGCGGTCAGGTTACCCTTGCGCAGGATCGCTTGAAAGTCCTCCACCGCCTGCCGCGAACTGGTCGCGAAACCTGACCCCTCGAAGGCATTGAAGAAAATCAGATTGACCTTGCCGCGCAGCGGCGCGAGCAGCTTGAGGAGGCGTTTGGCGTCGTCGAGGGAATCATTGACGCCACGCAACATCACATATTCGAAAGTGATGCGCTCGCGCTGCTTTATCGGCAGCCGTCCGCAGGTTTCGAGAAGCACTTCGAGTGGATAGCGTTTGTTGATGGGCGCGAGGCGATCGCGAAGTTCATTGGTCGTCGCGTGCAGCGAAACCGCGATGCGTACCGGAATGTCGGCGCCGAGCCGTTCCATCATCGGCACGATGCCGACGGTCGACACCGTGATCCGTCGGGGCGAGATGCCCATCCCCCATTCGGACGTCATGATGGTGAGTGCTTTGATCAACCGCGGATAGTTGGCGAGCGGCTCGCCCATCCCCATGAAGACGTAGTTGGTCAGATGCTCATCGGAGGCGAGCTCTTTGCGCGCGAGGAAAACCTGGCTGAGGATTTCACCGACGGTGAGGTTCCGATGCAGCCCCATCCGCGCCGTCGCGCAAAATTCGCACGCCATCGCGCATCCGGCCTGGCTCGACATGCATAGGGTGATGCGCTGATTGAGTTTCTCCCTAACTGGCGTCATCTCCATTTCCTTCGAGGGAATGATGACGCTTTCGATCGCGTCGGCATCGGCAAGCCGCACCAGCAGCTTGCGAGTGCCATCCGAGGAGCGGGCGACCGTTGCCATCGCGCCCGAACCAATCTTAAAGTGATGCTTTAGATGTTCGCGAAATGGCGTTGGCAGGTCGAGCATCGCATCGAAGGACTCGACCCCGCGAGAATATATCCACCCCGCCAGCTGTTTCGCGCGAAACGATCGCTCCCCGGCATCGGCGGCAACGCGTTCCAGGTCTTCGAGATCGAGTTGGCGGATATCGGGCAGCGAAGCGACGCCCGTTTCGGCCTCGCTTATCGATTCAATCGTTTCATTCACAGTCCGGTAACTGTACTAGAAAACTGCGCGCAAATCTCAGGTGGTAAAGGAATCGAAACTTCGTGCTTGAAGCTCGGTCAGGGCGTGATCTGCGGGTCGCACCCAACAGATCGCGCGAGGCATGTGCCGATATCGCTGCCGCCGATTTATCGTTTGAGTGCGGAGCGACGCCGCACGTTTCCGGCAATCGCTCCGCGTTCGCGCGGCTAGATGCCCAAGCAATCACTACAGTTGACGTACCCGATCGAGGCCAGGCACGCGAGACAAACCACCGGTCCCGCAATGCACGCACCTCCGCATGTTGCGGCCGCGAAGGCACATCTGATCGCCTCGAAGACACCACAACTTTTTAGCCCAGTTCCTGCCGCGTCGGTCTCATTTAGCAGCGCCACCAGTTTGTCAATCTGCTTGTGCTTCTTCGCGTTGGCGATTTTGCATGCATCGCGGAAATTCTTGCCGTTGCCGACCGAAATGATAATCGGAGAGGTTAACCCGGTGATTGGACCGAGTTCGATAGTCAAATCGCTGCAGGTTGCTTTATCAATCGTCACTGGGAGAAAGAGAGCCGCACCATCCGGAGCCAGTGCCTGCTGCAATGTCGCGGAAAGGGTCGACGTATTTGCTCCGGGTGTCGTCAGGTCGACCTGCAAAATGCCGGACGCCATGACAACACCACCTTGGTTCTCAAATCCGTCGAGCGTGAAGGCGCCGACTACGCCCACGCCGTTACTGGTTTCGCTGAAAAAATGAACTCCAGCCACCGGCAGATCGAATCGAGGTGGAGGAGTCTGCGCCTGCGCCCAGGAAACCGCAGGTACCGAGAGCACCATCGCCAAAATGAGTGCTAAATCTCGAAACTGCGCCACAAATCCTCTGCGTTTTCGGTTTAGAGAAGAAAGCTGAAATCGATTTCTGTTCACAGAAGTCCCCCTCTTTTGAGCTGCGTTATTTGCCCCCATCGTGCTTTCGCCAATCCGGAAAGGTTCGACAAAGCACCGATGCCCCAAGCACAATAGCGCGTTTAATAATACTTTAAAACGTGCGCACAGTCGATATGATTCGAAAAAACTGCTACCCCTATCGAAAGATGGTCAATGCTGAAGAACGCGATTCTAACCAAATCGGAGTTACTGAAGAAAAACTGGATTTCCTGGGCGGCGGTCTTCGGCGCATCGGAGCCATGCATCGAGTCGAGCCACGATGTTCTCGCCCGAGTCCTTGCGAATCATGCATCCCGCGAATCTTCAACCCCGATGCCGCGATTCTTTCTACAACAAGAACGACTCGGGAGATATGCGGGACTAATCGGCGGCGTCCATTTGGCCCAACGGCGGTCGCTCCGAGGTTTCCGCGATCGACGCCGCTGGCGCGCTCCATAGCGACAGATACGTATTGACGGTGATCCAGACTAGCGGCGTCACACCCAGGAAGATGAATACCATATCGCCGGGAAGCCGTGCCCATTCGATAAGGCGCGCCATCGTGGTGCCGAGGTACGCCTGGCTGCGCGCATGCCAATAGCCGTTTTGCAGCACGTCGTACATCTGCAGCACACCCCCCGGGAATAGATTGAAAATGATCATCGAGGCGAGCCCGATATTAAGTCCCCAAAACGACATGCGGACGTACTTTTCGAGCCGTGCCCAGGTTGCCTGATCGACGACTTCTCGACTGGTGAACACCAGCAGCGCCACGCCGAGAAACCCAAACACGCCCATGAATGAAGCGTGGCTATGGTTGGGGGTGAGGATGGTGCCGACTTCGAAGTAGCTCACGATCGGCATGTTGATCAGAAAGCCGAACACCCCCGCGCCGAGGAAGTTCCAGAACCCGACCGCCATCAGGAAGTGAAAGGTCCATCGATGCGGGATGGTGACCCGCTTCCCGCCCGGATCGAGGTCGCCTTCGCTGACCTGGATGAAGTCCCACGCATCGAGCGTGAGCAGCACCAGCGGTACGACTTCCAGCGCGGAGAAGCTCGCGCTGATTGCCATCGTGGTGCTCGATTGTCCGGTGAAATACCAATGGTGTCCGGTTCCAAGGATTCCGCCCAGCATGTAGAGAATCGCGTCAAGATAAATGACTCGCTTGGCGGTGCTCACCGTGATCGCACCGAGCCGATAAAAGAGCACCGCGACCAACACGGTCACGAACAGCTCGAAGAAATCCTCGACCCAAAGATGGATGATCCAGAAGCGCCACTGATCGACGATGGCGAAATTGGTTCCGCTATCGTAGAAAAACGCGGGCAGGTAGAAGACCGGGATCGCCAAACCCGACAGGAAAAAAAGAATCGAAAGCTCGCCTCGTTCCGGGTCTTTGAACGCCGGTCGAACGGCGCGAAACAGCAAGGTCACCCAAAGCACCAACCCGACCGCCATCGCGATCTGCCATGCCTTCCCGAGATCGAGATATTCCCATCCCTGATCGCCGAACCACTCCCAAAGTCGACCCAGCATCTGCCGGATGCCAAGCCATTCGCCGAGCAAGCTGCCCCCCACCACTATGATAAGCGCCGCGAGCAGCAGATTTACCCCGAAAGTCTGGTGCGCGGGGTCGCGTCCGCCGAGTGAAGGCGCGATAAACAAACCGCCGGCCAGAAACGCGGTCGCAATCCAGAAGATGGCGAGTTGCAGATGCCAGGTCCGCAGCAGTTGGCTTGGAAAGATGTGCGAAATGTCGATGCCGTAGAAGCTGGCGGCATTGGCGCGGTAATGCGCGACTCCGCCCCCGACCAGCACCTGCGCGAGGAACAGCAGGCTTACGATAATAAAGTACAGTGGTATGGCGCGCTGACTCGCGGTCGGCCGATGCGGCAGCATGGCGGGCCGCCGTTGCGCATCGCGATGCCAGCCGAGAAAATCGAACCGCCCGAAGGCAAACAGGACTCCGGCGATGCCTCCCAGCAGCACCAGCAAACTCATCGCACTCCACAAAACCGCGTCGCTGGTCGGCACGTTTCCCGCCAACGGGTCATAGGGAAAATTATTGGTATAGGAGTAGGATTTCCCGGGCCGCCGCGCGGCGCTCGCCCACGCCGTCCACGCAAAAAAAGCAGTCAGGTCGTGCAGCTCGTCGGGATTCCGGATAACTCCGGCAGAGAGGCCACTGCTGTGCTCAGGCGCGGAAAAGTATTCGCGCCATGCCTCCTGCTGCTGGTGGAATGAATCGGCTTCGGGGTCGGTGAACGTCAGCGTATCGGATGCCGGGTCGTAGCGATTTTCCTTCAGAATATGCGCGACTTCGGCATCGAGTTCAGGACTACGCGCAGAAGCCGCGCTGGAATCGAGCGCCAATCTCTTCGATGCTGCTGCCAGCACCTCGAGCGCCAACGCATGGAGATATTGTGCGGAAAAGTCCGGCCCCAAATACGCGCCGTGCCCCCAAATCGAGCCGTTCTCCATCAGGCCATGGCTCAGGAAGATTTGCTGACCTGTGATGACGTCTCGACCGGTGAATAGCGTCGCGCCGCTGGAGTCCACCACGCGCGCCGGGATCGGTGGGGCGTCACGGTAAGTGCGGGCCGCCAGGTAACCCAACGTCGAGAACCCACCCAACATCAACAAGACCAGCGTGCGTCGCCACCACGGAGATAGCTGCGTGTCCATGCGGTCGAACTCTAATCCGGCGTCTTTTGTAGAGCTACCGATAGAATCCACCACCGGTCACTCTGTGCAGAGATTCCGGTTATGGGGCTGTTTGTCGGCTATTCGGCGCCGATGTGGGCGCCCTTTTCCGCCACCGAGCGACGCATCAGCAGGACAAACCACACCAGTAACACGCCGACCGCGGCCGAAACCGAGAAGACGTCGAAGTAGGCGAGCGACAACGCCTGGTTGGTCACCGTTTGGCCGAGAACTCCCAACGCCATTTGATGCGAGAGGACCGCATCGCCGTTGTGCTGGAGGAAAAATGCCTGGCCATTGGTCAAAAAATTGTTCACGTGCTGGTTTAATGGATCGAGGCCTTCATTGAGTCGCAGGCTATGAAACTGCAGGCGCCGTTCCTGGATGATCTGCGCGACCGAGGTTCCCACGCTGCCGCCCTCGTTGCGCAGCAGCGCCAGCAGTCCAACCGCGCCGCCACGAATCTCCTTTGGAAGATAGATGAAGGCCGCCACGTTCAGCGGGGCAAACAGCATCGACAGTCCCACGATGAGCACCACTCGCGGCCATACCACCTGCCACGGGCCGACCTCTAGATTGAGATGCGCCATCCAGAAATTTCCGATCGCCATCACCACCAGGCCCAACCCCATCAAATATCGGGCGTCGACGCCGCGAGCCAACGCCCTGCTGATCAAAATCAGGGTCAGGATGGCGAACAGCCCGGCCGGGGAAAGCACCAATCCCGAGACGGTCGCGTTGTAACCAAAGAGCGTTTGCAGAAGCTCCGGAAGCGAAATGGTGTTGGCGTAAAGGATCGCATAGGCGAAGAAGATGATGATGCAACAGGCGCGAAAGTTCCGATCCTTAAGCGCACGCAGCGCAACCAGTGGACTACGCACATGTAGTTCGCGATAGATCAGTCCGCTGAGGCCCAGAACGAATCCCGCAACCAGCGTCTGCACGCGCCAAAACGGATCGCCGAGCCAGTCCCACTGCTGTCCCTTGCTCAGCATCACCTCCCAGCAGACCATCGTGAGAGCGAGGAGACATAGCCCGATGACATCGAACGGCTGCTTGCGGCTCTTGGCCTGCTCCGCCTTCAAATAGTCCGGATCGACTACCAGCACACGGCACAGCGAAAAGGCGAGGATGCCGACTGGTACGTTCAGATAGAAGATCCAACGCCAGCCGTAATTGTCCGTGATATAACCGCCCAGCGTCGGTCCGATTACCGGCGCGAGCAGCGCGGCGAGGCCAAAGATGGTCATTGCCTGGCCCTGCTTCTCCGGCGGGAACGCATCGAGCAGCACCGCCTGACTCGAAGGCTGCAATCCGCCGCCCGCAAAGCCCTGGAGCGCGCGCGACGCGATGATGAAGCCGAGGCTGCCCGCCATCCCGCACATCGCCGATGCGAAGGTGAAGATGGCGATTGAGGCGAGGAAGTAGTTTCGCCTGCCGAGCCGCGTGGCGAGCCATCCGGACATCGGCAGGATAATCGCGTTGGCGGCAAGATAGCTGGTGATGACCCATTCGCTGTCGATTTCCGCCGCCGACAATCCTCCCGCGATGTAACGCAGGGCCACATTGGCGATAGTGGTGTCGAGCACCTCCATGAAGGTCGGGATTACGACCGCCGCCGCGATCAGCCATGGGCTGACAACTCTCCGCCGGGGCAGAGTTAATGGAAGCGCCGCGGCACTCATTGCTTCGCCGGTGCCGGTTCAGATTCAGTCGGGAGCCCCGGAAGCAGCGATTGAAGGAACTTGCCCGCGTTGGGACCCGAAGTGGGCTCGTCGATATAAACGTAGGGAGTTACCGACAGACCGAGGAAGAGCGGTTTCGCGTCGGGATTGTAGTTGACTAGATCGATTCGCACCGGCAGGCGTTGCACGACCTTGACGTAGTTGCCGGTAGCATTTTCGGCCGGCAACAGCGCGAGCGTCGAGCCGGTTCCCATCGTGAATCCGGAAATGCGTCCCGCGAAGTGCTGATGGCGACCATACATATCGACGTCGAGGTCGGCGCGCTGGCCGATGCGCAGCCTGGCGAGCTGGGTCTCTTTGAAATTGGCATCGATCCAAATGTCGGTGAGCGACCGCAACGCCATCAGCTGCTGTCCCGCGAGCACTTCATCGCCGGGATTCACATTGCGCCCTGTGATCACGCCGTCGATGTCGGCGATTACATCGCAGTAGCTGAGGTTCAGCTGGGCCTGACTCAAATTCGCGCGCGCCGCGGTCAGTTTCGCGCCGGCTTGGACCACATCGGGAGCAGCCTTGAGGACTTGCGCGATGATAGTATCGATGTTGCCAGTAGGATCGCGCTTGTAGAAATCGGCAAGCATCTGATCCGGCGATTGTGTAAACGTGGGCGCAATACCGATTTGCGCGGCGGTCTGCTGAAGCCGCGCCTGTGCGGCCTTAACCTCGGAGAAGGTCTGGTCGAGGTTCGGGGGAACCTTGGCAAGGTCCTCGCCCTTGGCCGGTGGCGGAAGCCCAAGTTCAGCGCGAATCCGATAGACATCCTGCTGCGCCTTGGCCTGCTGCGCTTCGGCGACCGAATACGACTCCTGGAACGCATCGAACTCGTTGCGCGAGATGACTTGGGTTTCGAACAGCGCCCGCGCGCGCTCGAAGTCCGCCTGAGTCTTGATCACGGTGGCATTCGCGGCCTGCAGCGCGGCGACCGAAGCGTGCAGCTCGGCGACCTGATCCTTGAGGTCCTCGATCGCATGCGCCAGATCGAATCGCTGGCTGTGGGCCAATCCCGCGAGGCTCTCATCCTTGGCCCGCGCCGCGAGCAAATCGGATTGCGCGACTCCTACTTCGGCCTGCGCGATATCGACCTTGACCTGGTACGGCTCCTTGTCGAGCTGCACCAGTATATCGCCCTTGTGCACCCGATTATTGTCATCGACGAATACGCGCATGACGTGACCGGGGACGCGCGGCGCCACAAAGGTGACGTGTCCATTCACATAGGCATCGTCGGTGGACACCGTCTTGAAGGCGGTAATGACTCTGGGAGTGCCGACCCATAAGACTGCGACGATCACTAACGCGCCGACCACATACATCCACCGCGGCCTTTTGGTAGCCGCTTTTTCCGCAGGTGCTTCCGTTCCCGGATCGGTGGATATCGACGGCCTTGGTTGCTGCGAAGCCTGGCGTTCTGGTTCCGATGAGCTGTGTTCCGGCATGGAATTACGCTACTCGACCGAATTTTGAGTTGCCACGACACACGCGCGCACACTATGACGGATTGACTATGCTCGGGGTTACACCAAATCGAGGCTGCTGAAGAAAAACGGAATTTCTTGCGCCGCGGTCTCCGGCGCATCGGAACCGTGGACCGCGTTACGCTCGATATTCTCGCCGAAGTCGCTCCTGATCGTTCCCGCAGCCGCTTTCTTCGGATCGGTGGCGCCCATTTCCTCGCGCCAACGGGTGATCGCCTTGTCACCTTCGAGGCACATCACGACCACCGGCCCCGAGGTCATGTAGGTGCAGAGGTCATTGTAGAAAGGCCGTGCCTTATGGACCTCATAGAAGCGCTCGGCCTCGCCCCGCGAAAGATGCATCAGGCGCATCCCACGAATCTTGAGTCCGGATGCCTCGATCCTCTTTATGATGTCGCCGGCAAGCCCGCGCCCCACTGCGTCGGGTTTGATGATCGCAAAAGTGCGTTCCATTTTTAATTTCCTCGGACTACGCTCCGCTTCGCTCTTATGAGAGTCGCTGCATCCTTTTCCCTCGCCCCTCAGGGAGAGGGTGGCGCTACTGCGCCGGGTGAGGTCGGAAACGCCTGCGGCGCGGCTGTGCCCCCTTCGGGCCTCGTTCGACGGAGTCTTGGCTAACGCTTTCCGTCCAACAAATTCTTCATTGTGATGCCCATCTCAGCCGGGCTCATCGCAACCGTGATGCCGGCCGCCTTCAGCGCTGCGATTTTGTCCGCCGCGGTCCCTCGACCACCTGAAATGATGGCGCCCGCATGGCCCATGCGGCGTCCCTTCGGCGCCGTCTGGCCGGCGATAAATGCTACTACCGGTTTCTTGACGTGCTGCTTCACGTACTCGGCCGCTTCTTCCTCCGCGGTGCCGCCGATCTCGCCAATCATGACGATGGCCTTGGTCTTCGGATCCTCATTGAACAGGCGCAACGCGTCGATGTGCGGTGTACCGACGATCGGGTCGCCCCCGATTCCGATGCAGCTCGACTGGCCGATACCTAGATTGGTCAGCTGAAAGACTGCCTCGTAGGTCAGTGTGCCCGAGCGCGACACGACGCCGACATCGCCGGGCTTGTGGATATATCCGGGCATGATGCCGATCTTGCACTCGCCGGGCGTGATGATGCCGGGGCAGTTCGGCCCGATGAGCCGGCTCTTGGTCCCCTGCATGTAGCGACGCACCTTGACCATATCGACGACCGGCACGCCCTCGGTGATGCAGATCACCAGCTCGATGCCGGCCGCGACCGCTTCGAGAATGCCGTCGGCCGCGAAAGCCGGCGGCACGTAGCTCACGCTCGCATTACATCCTGTCGCTTTTCGCGCCTGCTCGACCGTGTCGAAAATCGGAATGCCCTCGAAGGTGGTGCCACCCTTGCCGGGCACCACGCCCGCAACCATCTGGGTGCCATATTCCTTGCACGCGCGCGTATGAATCTGGCCGGTCGCGCCGGTAATGCCCTGCGTGACGACCCTGGTGTTCTTATCGACGAGAATACTCATTGTGCTGCCTTGACTCCGATCGCCTCGGTCACCTTGCGCGCCGCATCGGCGAGGTCCGTGGCTCCGATAACTTTGATCCCCGACTCGGCGAGAATTTTTTTGCCTTCCACCACGTTGGTGCCTTCCATCCTGACCACCAGTGGCACGCTGAGGTTGACTTGCTTCGCCGCCTCAACGACGCCCTGCGCGAGCACGTCGCATCTCATTATGCCGCCGAAAATGTTGATCAGGACGCCTTTGACGCGCTGATCCGACAGGATAATGCGAAACGCCGCCGCGACTTTCTCAGTGCTCGCGCCGCCGCCGACATCGAGGAAGTTGGCCGGCTCCGCGCCGTAATGCTTAACGATGTCCATGGTCGCCATCGCCAGTCCGGCGCCATTCACCATGCATCCGATGTTGCCGTCGAGGTGCACATAGCTGAGGTCGAACTTCGCCGCCTCGGTCTCCGCGGGATCTTCTTCGTTCGGGTCGCGCAGCTCGCGGATCTCGGGATGGCGAAACAACCCGTTGTCATCGAAGGACATTTTCGCGTCGAGGCAAATGACCGTGCCGTCCTTGGTAACGACCAGCGGATTGATCTCGATCAGCGACGCGTCGGTGCCGATGAACGCCTTGTACAGCCCCGACAGCAGGGCGACGAACTGGCCGACCTGTTTGTCCTTAAGCCCCAGCCCGAACGCGATCTTGCGCCCGAGGAACGCCGACACCCCGAGCAACGGATCGATTGGCTCGGTCATGATGCGATCGGGGGTCTTGGCCGCGACCTCCTCGATTTCCATTCCACCCTCGGTGCTCGCGATGACGGCGACCGACTGTGCCTTGCGATCGACGACCAGGCCCAGGTAGAGCTCCCGCGCCACGTCGCTGGCCTGCTCGACATACATGCGCCGGACGACGCGACCCTCGGGCCCCGTCTGATGGGTCACGATTTTGTTGCCGAGCCATTTGGCCGCGAACGCACGCGCCTCCTCGGCGCTCGAGACGACTTTGACGCCGCCCGCCTTGCCGCGCCCGCCGGCATGGATCTGCACTTTGACGACGGCCTTCGGTTGCCCGAGGTCGTTGAATGCCTTCGCCGCATCGTCGGCGGTGGCGACGCCCTCGCCTTTCGGAACCGGCACGTCGAAGCCGTCTAAAACCTGTTTCGCCTGGAACTCATGAATGTTCATTCGTATGCCTTTGTTGTGATGTCCCTGTTCCGGTTTCGGAATTTCAAGGAATCGAACTTGGCGATTATATGTAGAACGGCGGAGAATTCCGAGAGCAGCGGAAAGGGAGGCTCTGAAGCCGGAGCGGCACAACTTCCTCGCGTCAGTTCGGGGCGAGTCGTGACACGGCTTGAAACATTGCGAAGCGGCAATCATACTAAGAGTGTGGGTGGAAGAACAAAACGTTCAGCGGCGCCCATCACCAACCTGAACACGCCAAAAGCAGTCGAACACTTTCGCAAGGTGGTGGCCGAATGGGCGAAGGAAGCGATGCGTTCAAAAGCATCAGCTCGAAAAGCCATGATCGACTCCGGCATCTGGGATGAATCGGGCAAACTGACCAAAACCTACCGCTCCTAGCACGTCACGTGCATCAATTGGCCACGACTTTCGTCCTCGGCTACCACGGATGTGACCAGAACGTCGGAGAACGCATTCTCAGGGGAGAGGCCTTTAGACCGAGCGACAACGAATACGACTGGTTGGGCCCGGGAATCTATTTTTGGGAATCCAATCCGCTGCGAGGATTGGCCTTCGCCCGCGAGGCCATGCATCGGCGTGGTTCGAAAGTCCGACGACCCTTTGTCGTCGGCGCTGTGATTTCAATGGGGTGGTGCCTTGACCTGACCACCACGGCGGGAATCGAGCAGTTGCGTTCGATTCATAAGACCCTGATCGAACTCGTGGACTCGCAGCAATTTCAAATCCCCAGGAATCCCTCGACGCCGCTACTGCGCCCATTGGATCGAGCGGTAATTCAATTGCTGCACAAGGTTCGGCGTGATCGCAGGGAAGTTGCGATCGACACGGTCAAGGGAATTTTCATCGAAGGGGATCCCATCTACGAGGGTTCGGGGTTTCACGAAAAAACCCACATTCAGATCGCGGTGTGTAATCCCGAATGTATTAGAGGTGTTTTTCGCGTGCCTGAGGGAGAGCTTCAATCGGTTTAGTCACGGACTCGAAGGCCGCTGGCCTTGTCCCTCGCCGACATGATTGGGCGAGGTGGACCGGCGCAGTTAATGCGATGTCTGCGAGCATGAACTGTGACGGGCCGGAGCGGGACCTCAAATCTGGAATTCTGCGGCGAATGAGCAAGTAGCCAAACCCTTCCAGACATTCTGGCGGCACTGATCCGCGGTTCCGGCGAAAACTAAACTTTGAGTACCTCTTGGTGAAATTTGACCAGACCATTCGCCGGATTGAATTGAAGCTCGCACTCTTTGCGGCCGTAGTACCAGGAAGGATCGCGGCGCTCAGTGATCCAATCCACGACCAGCGGCAGGCCTCGCGCAATCAGCGCATCGCGCGCCGTCGACTTCAAAGTCCGACGGACGGGGTATACTCGAAGGGACCAGAGGCCCCGGAGAAACTCCTGCCACATCGGATCGTTGCCAATGCTGACGCTCTTATCCCAACGCACAAAGTCCACGCGCAAAATCACGTGCGGCTGTCCTTTTGAGATCAATTTCTGAAAACCTGAAACGCTGCTTATCGAGCTAGCTAAGAAGTCAAATCAAGATTGGGCAAATCGGAGTGTTTTTCGAGCTCACGGCTCAAAATTTCAGCGCCGACCGGATAAGACAATCCTTGGGGCAGTTTGCTTTTGCGTTGCGTTCGCAGCATCGCGGTTCATTCACTTCAAGCTGTCGGTCTGCGGGCGGTAGCGGGCCGTCACTGAGAAATACCGCAGCCTGGGCGCCGAATCGAGCGCGCGCGATCTCACCCGAGGCCAAATTGTGCTACCATCACGTCGTGGCGCCCATCGAGGGGCGCCAATCGCGTTTTATGGGAAAGATGAAACTGCATACATGCGAATTTACATAAACGAAGCCACCAAGTACTTGATTTCAAAGGATTTTCATTTTTCGAGAGCCACGAGGAAGAAGATGCGCGGGCGTCAGGCCGGGTCCGAATAACTATTGAAAGTGCAGAAACAAACCCACCGCGCGACCAGGATGATCAACCGAAATTACGAAACGAAGCCAAATAGTCCAGGAAATTAAAGGATTATCGAAATCGAAGTTGAGGAAAATGGCATGAAATAGAGGCAGGCGCCGCAATTCTTACCTCCTCTCGATAAGAAGCGCGGCAGGCTAGAGGCAGAATCGCAAAAACAAACCCATTCGAGGGAAGGCCCCCTTATCGACATGATGTCGGTAATGCCATCGCGAATTCCCTCCATCGCCGCGGCCAGGCGAGGCATCGCGGGCACAGGCTCAAGCCTGTGCCACCTCGGAGGAGACTGATGCGGAACGAAGGCGCGATTGTAGCGATCGAGATTCTTCGGCTACGCGCGTACGCGCTCAACTCAGAATGACAAGAGCAGCAGCCAATGATAACTGGGAGTGAACCGATCAGCGCATGAACAAGTCGCGCAGCCATTTCACCGTGGCCTTGCGGCCGACCCATCCAATCGCCGTCGTGAGCGGGATGTCCTTCGGGCAGACCTCGACGCAGTTCTGCGCGTTGCCACAATCCTCGATACCGCCCTCGCCCATCACGCCCTCGAGGCGCTCATCTTCGTGCATCGCGCCGGTCGGATGCTGGCTCATCAGGTAGACCTGGCCCATCACTGCGGGTCCCATGAACTTCGAATGCGAGTTCACTTGCGGGCACGCCTCGAGGCAACATCCGCAGGTCATGCATCGCGAGAAGAGATAGCCGAATTGCTGCACCTCGGGACTGACGCGCGGGCCGGAGCCGAGGTCGTAGCTGCCGTCGATGGGAATCCAGGAGTGAGCACGCTTGAGGCTCTCGAACATCTTGGAGCGGTCGACCCACAGATCGCGGATGACCGGGAACTTGGTCATCGGCTCGAGGGTGGTCGGACTCGGCAGATTGATTGCGAGCGCGGTGCAGGCCTGGCGCACGCGCCCGTTGACGATCATCGTGCAGGCACCGCACACCTCTTCGAGGCAGTTGGCATGAAACACCGGCGCCGATACGTGTTTGCCCTGGCGCGTGATGGGATTGCGCCGGATCTCCATCAGCATCGAGATGACGTTATGATCGACCTTGAAAGGGATCTCGAATTCCTGCCAGTAGCTCGCAGACTCGGGAGAATCCTGCCGCTTGATGTTTAGGACGATGGTCCGTTCCGCCACAACTTTTCTCCTGGATACTTTCTAGCTACGCGGCCTTGGCTTTCGCGTGCGTGGTATCGACGTCATAACGGCGCGCGCGCAGTGGAATGAGACTGGTGTCGACGGCCTCCCACGAAAAACGCGGGCCATCAGAGGACCAGTTTGCCATCGTGGTCTTGAGGAAGTTGGCATCGTCGCGCTCGGGAAACTCAGGCTTATAGTGAGCACCGCGCGATTCATTGCGGTTGAGTGCGCCGATGGTGATGGTCCGCGCGAGCTCCAACATGTTCCATAGTTGACGGACGAACAATACTTCCTGATTCGCCCACTTGCCGGTGTCGCTCAGCCCGAGGCGTCCGAAGCGATCCTTTAGCTCGAGGATCTTGTCGTCGGTCTCCTTGAGTTTGTCATTCTTGCGCACCACGGTGACGTTTTCGGTCATGATGTCGCCGAGCTCACGCCATAGCGCGAAGGCGTTTTCATTGCCGTTTAACTTGAAGATTTGATCGAAGTCCTCACGCTGACGCGTGGTCTCCTGATCGTAGATGCGCGAGTCGCTCGGCGCCGGATGCGCCTTGGCATAGTCGGCCATGACCGGCGCAGCCACCATGCCGGCGTAGATGCACGATAGCAGCGAGTTAGCACCGAGGCGGTTGGCGCCGTGATATTGGTAGTCGGCCTCGCCGCCCGCGAACAAACCCTTGATGTTGGTCTGCTGGTTGTAGTCGCACCACAGACCGCCCATCGAGTAGTGCATCGCGGGGAAAATCTTCATCGGCACCTTGCGCGGATCCTGGCCAACGAACTTTTCGTAGATTTCGAGCACGCCCGAGACCTTGGCATTGAGGATCGCGGGATCGATGTGGCTGACATCAAGATACACCAGCGGCTGGCCATCGATGCCGAGGCCCATGTCGTAGATGACCCTGAAAATCGCGCGAGTGGCGATGTCGCGCGGCACCAGGTTGCCATAGGCCGGATACATCTCTTCCAGGAAGTACCACGGCTTGCCGTCGCGATAGGTCCAGACCCGTCCGCCTTCGCCGCGAATTGATTCCGAGATGAGACGGTTCTTGTCCTCGCCTGGCACCGCGGTCGGATGCACCTGGATGAACTCGCCATTGGCATAGGTCGCGCCCTGCTGATACGCGGCGCCCGCAGCAGAACCGGTGTTGACGAGCGACTGCGTCGAGCGCCCGAAGATCAGGCCGGGACCGCCGGTCGCGATCATGGTGGTGTCACCGGGAAAGGAGCGCAACTCGAGCGAGCGGTTGTCGATCGCGCAGATGCCTTTGCAATCGCCCGACTCATCGAGCACGAGGCTGGTCATCTCCCATCCTTCGAACTTACGGATGAGGCCCGCAACCTCGTAGCGGCGCACTTGCTCATCCAGGGCGTATAGAAGCTGCTGACCGGTAGTGGCGCCCGCGAACGCGGTGCGATGATGCTTGGTGCCACCGAACCGGCGAAAATCGAGCAGCCCCTCGGGCGTGCGATTGAACATCACGCCCATGCGATCGAAGAGGTAGATGATGCCCGGCGCGGCCTCGCACATTCCCCTGACGGGCGGCTGATTGGCGAGGAAGTCGCCGCCATAGATGGTGTCGTCGAAATGAATCATCGGCGAGTCGCCCTCGCCCTTGGTGTTGACGGCGCCGTTGATGCCGCCCTGCGCGCACACCGAATGCGAGCGCTTGACCGGCACGATCGAAAACAGATCGACCTTCTCGCCCTGCTCGGCCAGCTTCATCGCGGTCATCAAACCCGCGAGGCCGCCACCAACGATGATGTGATTTCCAGGCATCTTCCAAATCTCCTAGGCCGGAGCCCTAAACGAGATCAGCGTCACCACCGCCATCACCGAGAAGGCGAGGAACAGCGCGACGCATGCGCGATTGACCATCGTCTGCGCGCGCGGCCCGATCGTGACTCCCCAGGTGATGCAGAAGGTGAAAATTCCGTTCGTCAGATGATAGAGGCACGACAGCGTCCCCACGATGTAGATGATCAAGTAGACCGGATTCATCATGAAGTCGTGCATGCGCGCGTAGTTGGTCTCGACGCCGCTCAGATAGAACCATCCGCGCGTGGTGAAAAAATGAAACAGGATGAACGCCAGCGCCAGGATCCCGGTGATGCGCTGCAAGGTGTACTGCAGGTTGCGTTCGTAGCCGTAGTTGGAAACGTTGGGATCCGCGGTCATCGTAATCACGACGCCGTAGACCGCGTGATAGCTGATCGGGATCCATAGCAGGATGGCTTCGACGATCATTTGGAAGGGCAGATTGCGGGTGAACTCACTCTCCTTCCACCATGCGTCGCCACCGTGAGTCACATACGAATTCTCGAAGATGTGGAAAAAAAGGAACGCGCCGATCGGCACCAATCCGGTCAGCGAATGGAGTCGCCGCAGAATCCAATGGCGCTGGTCCTCCGCGCTAAGGCGCGAGGCTCCGACGCTTGCTACCGCTTCTTCAGCCATGATTTTTCCCTACGCCGCCAGAACTTTGTCCATCGCCTCGACCAGCTCGCGCACATGCGCGACCGAGCCGTCAAAGGATTTCTTTTCCGCATCAGTCAGCGCGATCTCGATGACGCGCTCGACCCCGCCCGCGCCAATCACCACCGGCACGCCCGCGAACAGTCCCTTCACGCCGTATTCACCATCGAGGTATGCGGCGGCGGGCAGCACCTGCTTGCGATCGAGGATGAACGCCTCGACCATCTGGTAGACCGCGGTTCCGGCCGCATAGTAGGACGAGGTCTTCATCAGGTTGACGATCTCAGCGCCACCGTTGCGAGTCCGTTTTTCGATCTCCTCCAGCCGCTCGGCATTGATGTACTTTTCGACCGGCACGCCACCGGAGCGTGTATAACTTCGCACCGGCACCATGTCGTCACCGTGGCCGCCAAGCACCATCGCTTCGATGCTCTGGACCGACACCTTCAACTCCATCGCGAGGAAGGTCCGATAGCGCGCGGAATCGAGCACGCCCGCCTGCCCGACGATCATATTCTTCGCCAGGCCGGTCACGCGCTTGAGCTGCGTCACCATCGCATCGAGCGGGTTGGTCACCGCGATCACGAACGCATGAGGCGCCTGCTCCTTGATCGCCTTGCCGACGGTATTCATTACGCCCGCGTTGATTTTCAGGAGATCGTCGCGGCTCATCCCGGGTTTGCGCGGCGAGCCCGAGGTCACGACGATACAGTCCGCGCCTTCGATGGCGCGGATGTCGGTGGCGCCAGTGACATTGACATCGACATTGAGGACCGGCGCCGATTCGAGCATGTCGAGAGCCTTGCCCTGCGGCAACCCGTCGATGATGTCGTACAGGATGATGTCGCCGAGGGAACGCAGGAAGCATAGATGCGCGCAGGTCGCGCCGACATTTCCCGCCCCGATGAATGCGATTTTTTTCCTCGCCACGGTTGCTACTCCGATACGCGCGGCCGTCCGCGCAGACTAAAGCCTAGCTTATAATCGAAAATTTGTTAATCAGGCAATCTTAACTACGAATTTCAGCTGTGCCGATATCCAGCGATGCCCCGACCATCGGACTGGACCTTACTTAGCAGTCATTTTATCTGAAGTGAACAGGGCGTGACGGATTCATTTTCTTTCGCGCGCTTGATCGGGCAGCCGTTTTCGCCGCGCTTGTGGTAGACTTCGCCTCTACCCCAAGACTTACGCGACCGTCCAGGCGGTCCCATCGACAAGGAGGATTCCATGAAACTCTATTACTCACCCGGTGCCTGCTCCCTTTCACCTCACATCGTGGCGACCGAGGCCGGCGTTCCGGTCGAAATGGTCAAGGTCGACCTCGGCAAACACAAAACCGAATCTGGCGAGGACTTCAACGCCATCAACCCCAAGGGCTATGTCCCGACCCTGCGCCTCGATGACGGCAGCGTGCTCACCGAGGGCCCGGCGATCGTTCAGTACCTCGCGGATAAGAACCCGTCGAGCGGCCTCGCGCCGGCAAACGGTACCCTCGAGCGTTACAAAGTCCAGGAGTGGCTGAACTTTATCGGCACCGAGCTGCATAAGAACTTCGGTCCGCTGTTCAATCCCGCGACGCCCGACGCGGTGAAGGAGATGTCGAAGGCCAACATCGCCAAGCGGCTCGCGTATCTCAATGACCAGCTTGCGAACAAGCAGTACCTGATGGGCGACAAGTTCACCGTCGCCGATGCCTACGCCTTCACGATCGTGAACTGGACCAACTTCATTAAGATGGATCTGAAGCCCTACCCGAACGTGGCCGCATTCATGGGTCGCGTCGGCGCACGCCCCAAGGTGCAGGAGACGCTGAAGTCCGAAGGCCTGATGAAGTAGCTCTCGCCAGGATCGGGCGACCTCACAGTCGCCCGATCCGCTTCGTGTGCAGAAGCGCACAACGGCGCAGCTTTGTCTGAGCATTCCCCAAAATCGCGCAGTGAGGTAAATCGATCCTCATGGCCGAGAATGCCCCATCCATTGCCAATCCGCCGGACGGCACCCCGAGTTTGCGCGCGATGGTGCCCGATTTGGTCATCGATGGCGCCTTGCCCGCGATCGCGTACCAGGTCCTCACCCGCTATGGAGTAGCCGTGGTGCCGGCGCTGACTGCTGGCGCAATTTTCCCGATCGCCAACATCGTGCGGAAGTTTATCGCCACTCGCAGTCTCGATCTCATCGGCGCGATCGTGCTGCTGTTCCTCGCGATCGGGGTAGTCACCTCGCTTCTCTCGGGCAATGTATTTTTCGTCCTCATCAAGGAATCTTTCATCACCGGTTTGGTCGGCTTGCTCTTCCTTTCGTCGTTGCTGTGGAAGCGGCCGATCATTTTCTATCTGGCGCGCCAGGTGATGGAGGCGGGAGGCGCCGAACGCCTCGCGTGGTGGAACGGCTTATGGGAGCACGCGCGCTTCCGCCGCACGATGCGCGTCATGACCACCGTATGGGGCGTCGGCTACGTCCTCGAAGCGGCCATTCGGGTGGTGTGCGCGCTGACGCTGACGCCCGGCACCGTCGTGATTCTGTCGCCGATCATGGGAATCGGCACCACCATCGGTCTGATTCTCTGGACGCGCAGATATGGTCAGATCGTGCGGGAGCGCGCGGCCCGCGAAGACGCGATTGCCACCGCCGCGCAAGCATGACGGATCATTTCGCGATTTGAACGAACTCGACCGGGACGCCGTCGGGATCTTCGGTGTAGAAGCTCCGCGCATTGCGCGCGATCGGCACGATTCCCGAAGTGATTTTCACATCGCCGCGCGCCTGCACTTCAGCAAGCTTCGCCTCCACATCGGGCACACCGAAGCAAAAATGCGGACTGCCGACATTGTTATGATGGAGGTCGAGAGTGGTTCCTCCACCAGCCTGATATTCCAGGAGCTGTAGCATGAACGATCCGGCGCGCAGATGAACGGCGCGAAGCCGCGCACCCGGATTATTGGTTAGCGTATCGAATTCGGCGCTTTGACCCAGTTGGATTTTGCCTGCCGTCATTCCCGCAACGTCGCGATAGAAGGCGAGCGACCGGTCGAGATCTTTCACCGTGAGTCCGACATGAAAAAGTTCCGCCATGGCATCCTCCGATGGAACGCAAACTACCACGCCATGCGTCCTCTGCAATCAACCTGGAGATCGTAAGTACGCCCCTGCTAGCGCGCGTGCGCTCCGACGGCCGTTGATGGTGCGAAATCCGCCAGCATCCACTCGCAGAGAAAAAACCATCCGGTGAGCAGCAGCGTGCCGAGGCCGACGGCGAAGGGATAAATCAGTGTCGGATGCGTCATCACCAGCGGCAGCAGCGCGACCGCGAGCGCCGGCGGCACATGCAAATCCAGCGTCCGCAATACAATGATGCCCCATCCCATACACAGTGCGGCGGTGAGCGGCGTGACGCCGAGGAACTTCCAGAAAATGAAGCCGCCGAGTGCGGTCAAAAAGCATGCGACTGGCAACATCAACGGACGCTTCGCCCAGGGACAAATGTCAGGATGCACGAACATCTCGAATCCGATCACCACCAGCGGTGGAAACAGGATGAAGCGCCAGCCGGTGAGTTTCACCGCCAGCACTGCGACCGCGACGAATGCGAGCAGCGCCGCGATTTTCTCCCATCGCGCGCGCACCGGCGCCGCGACCTCATGTGTGAGGTCTTCCGCGACTTCCTCGGCGCTTTCGACGATCGGCAACTCCTCGCCCGCGGCATAGCGCTTCCATGGAATCGACAGCGCCGCGAGCAACACCGTCCCGAACATAATCCCGGGCGGATACCACCAACTGGTGACGCCGAGCACCAACGGCAGGAGTCCGGCGGAGATTGCGGGCGCGACCGGCGAGCGCAATCCGAGTACCACGATGATCGCTCCAATCACGTTGAGCAGCACCGAGAAAAATCCATACGGCAGCGCATTCGTGATCACGATTCCGATCGCGCCGGTGATAACCGGAGTGATCGCGAGGAGGATCGGAGTGTTGGCCCAGGTTCCGTGCGGGCGCGTGAAAACGTCATGCGAGAGCGCGCCGAGTTCGGGAAACAGTACGTAGAATGCGCCGGTCGCATTCGCCACCAACGCGATGATGGCGATGTACACCAGCGAGATGATCTCGGCGGCGATGCGACGGCGCGGCGTAAGCTCCATCTTCAGGGCAAGCTCAGCTCGCCGCGCATCACCTCGGCGCAGTAGCCTCCGACGCGAACATTGTGAACGCGGGCGCCATCCGAACTAGCGCGAACGTGGATTCGGCTCGGGCGCTTCATCTCGACGCCCTGCAGAATGAGCACCTGCTCGTCGGGCTTCGCGACGCAGTGACGAACCATCCATGCCGCGGCGCATCCGGAGGCGGAGCCGGTCGCAGGATCCTCACCGCCGTAAAACATCATTCGGGCGCGCAATCCCGCTTCGCCTCGCGTATCGCGCGTCACGAAGAAGAAATGCGATGCATCGGTGGTTGCGAGGTAGCCGTATATCTTCGCCAAATCGACGCGGAGTTTTTCCAACGTCGCAAGCGAACGAAGCGGTACGATCGCGAATGCGAATCCGGTCGACACCGTTTGAATCGGAATCGAGGTGTCGATCTCCGCTACGGGAATGCCGGTCACCGTCGAGATCGCTTCGGCCTCATGAATTTTACCGAACTCAGGATCGCGCTGCGTCATCTCACCGAAGCGGCCACCGGGAGTGGATTTGAAAACGACCGGAATTTTTCCCACCTTGAGATCGAGCACGACATCATCGACGTTGCGAGCGTTGGCGATTACCGATGCGGTGCCGAGCGTCGGATGACCCGCGAACGGAAGCTCCTCCGCAATCGTAAAGATACGCACCTTGACGCCATCGGCGTGCTCGGCTGCTTCGTCACGCGGAACAATGAAAGTCGTTTCCGACAGCCGCGTCTCGCGCGCGATGTCCTGCATCTCGACGTCGCTCAACCCGCGCGCGTCGGTGAAAACCGCGACCGGATTTCCCTCCAACGCGCGCGTGGTGAACACATCGACCGTGACGAATGGAAATTTCCGCATCCGATCTATGTATAGAAGATCGCGCGCGCGTGAAACCTAGATGTGGAGTTCCTCAAATACCAGGCGATTGCGCTCGAAGCGGGTGCGTGCGAATGCCGAGGCATCAAGCATCGGCGGATATTTGCCATCGGCGATAAACCCCGCGAGCGCCTGGCCCACGCCATAGGACTGCATCACGCCGCGTCCGCTGAACGAATGCGCCTCGTAGACCGACGGCGCGGCCAACCCGACGATGGCGCTGCGATCGGGTGAGACTTCATAGAGGCCGGCCCATCCGGTGACGTGGCGCAGCCGCTCGCATCGAGACATCCGCGCGTACATGCGCGGCCAGATTTCCTTGAGGAAGAATTCCTCGCCGTCGTAGTTGAAATGGTAACCGGGAGCTTCGGGCGGAGAATATCCCGCGAGGATGTGCTGCCCTTCGTTGTGAAAATAGAGCCCGGTGGTATCGACGATCATGCCATACGCTGCGAGGTTAAACTCGCGGTTGTCGACGACGCTGATCTGGCGGCGAATCGGCTCGCTATAATCCTTGAGGCCGAGCAGGCGCAGCACGTTGCGCGACCATGCGCCGCCCGCGATCACGATGGCGTCGGCCTCCAGCGTTTCCAGATGCCCAACCTCGGCTTCGCCGGGGCCATCCTGTGTCATCATGCGCATCAGAGCCGCGTCAGACATCGGCTCGTCGGCGTGCCAGGTGTCGATGCGGACGCCATCCCCGCGGTTGTCGATCGCATAAATGTAAACGCCGTCGCGAAACTGCGCGCCCAACTCCTTGGCGCGATCGCGATAGTGATTCTTCAGCAGGTTCGGGTTGATGAGGCCGTCGCGGGGCGAGAACGTCGCGCCCTCGATGCCTTCGAGACGATCGATCTCCGGCACGCGCTGATGCACCTCATTGGCCCTCAGCGTTTCAATCGGATGGCCGAGGCTGCGCTGCAGGTCGACATGCGCCAGCGCCTTGGGCCAGGTTTCGGCATCGTAGAGCCAGAGGTAACCCTTCTGCCGGAAGCCGACCTCGCTCGCGATGCTCTCGTAATACTTGATCGACGCGCGACATAAGCTGATGTTGACGGCCTCCCACCACGTCGCACGCACACCGCCGGCATTGTTCTCGCTCGAGCTGAGCCGCCCCGACAAATCGATATCGATCGTTAGGGTGCGCTTGCCACGCTCCGCGAGCGCCATCGTGATCGAGCTGCCGACGATGCCGGCGCCAATCACGATCACATCGTATCGAGAGGCCGCGCTCACATAATCATTGTAGTGGAATCGCGAAGATAGTGCCCTCGTTGTCGGTGCCGCCGAAAACAGTCATTCCGTAGAGCGTGGCGTTCAGCATGATGACATTGTCGATCGGCTTTTCGCCGTCGGGATTGCCGGCGAAGCTGTGGAGGATCGAGAAGCCGCTTCCATCGGTGCTGATGTGAAACACGGTGCCCTTGTTCGAGGCGCCGCCACTGGCAGTGGTCCCATAGAGGTCGGTGCCATTGATGAGCAGCGAGCCGTAGGGATTCGCGCCATCGCTCGCGCCGCCTACGAAAGTATGCAGCAAAGCGAACTCGCTGCCGTCGTTGTCGATGCTGAAAATCACTCCCTTGTTGGCCGAACCACCGAAAGTGGTCAGGCCATAGAGAACGTTGTTGACATCGAGGACGACGTATCCGTGGTCGGTGGTCGCGCCATCATGCGCGCCGCCGAAAAAATAGTGGAGGACGTTGTAGTTCGAGCCATCGGGATCGATTTGGAAAATCGTTCCAAAAGTCCTTCTTGGTTTTGGATCTATAATTCTTCCGGCGGGCCCACCGCCGGGAATTATGATGCCTTTCCTGGTCATGCCATAGAGCTGAGCGCCGTCATAGCTGAGCCGCCCGTGGGGTTCGTCGCCTTCGATCGGTTTGAAGTTGTGCAGGACGGTAAAGTTGGAGCCGTCGGGATTCACCGAGTAGATGACGCCGCCTTCGTGCGAACCGCCCGATGCCGTCATCGCATAGAGAACGTTGTCGATGACGACGAAGCAGCTATGCTGCTGGTCCCCGGTCTTCGATGCGAGGTCATTCAGCTTTACGTACCCGGAGCCGTCGTCGTTGATGCTGAAAATCGTGCCGCCATCCTTTCCGCCCTGCAGCGTCGACCCATACAACACGCCATTCAAAAGCGTCATCGCATCATGGCGCGGATTTTCGCCGTCATGCTTGGAGGCCGGAAAGGTGTGGAGAATATTATAGGTGCTGTTGCTCGGATCGAGGGAGAAAATCACGCCACCGAGCTTCACCCCTTTATTTGAAAGGATTTGCACACCGGGCTCTATCTTCTTCTCGACGACTTTGAACGTCTCCGTGGTCCGGCCGAACAGAACCCCATTGACGTCAGTCAGAGTTCCCTTGGGCTGCGCGCCGTCGCCGACCGCAGTTCCAAAGGAGTAAATCGTCGCGCTGGAGGAGGCGGCCATCGCGGATCCCGCAACTGCTATAATCGCCACCACGGCGACTGCGCGAATCGTGTTCAACATCATTCCCCCGCTAACTGATGGTGGCACAACATTGCCTGATGTTCACCCCTACGCGGCCTCTTGTGCGGGCGCTATGATGCCTGCCAATTTGGGAATCGGCGGCATCACCGCATTCGGAGAGCCGCACCAATCATATGTGCACACTCGCAATCTATTTCCAGATGACCGACGACTATCCGGTGGTAATCGCCGCCAATCGCGACGAGTACCTCGACCGGCCCGCCGCCAAGCCGACCACGCTGTGCGAGCGGCCGCATGTCGTCGGAGGCAAGGACCTGCGCGCCGGAGGCACCTGGCTCGGCGTCAATGAGTATGGCCTCGTCGCGGGGCTGCTCAATCGTCGCACCGAGGCGCCGCCCAATCCCGATGCGCGGTCGCGCGGCCTGCTCGCCCTCGACGCCTTGCGATGCCGCACCGCGCGCGAGGCCGCGGACTTTGCCGCCCATCAGCGCGCCCAGGATTACAATCCGTTTAACCTGCTGATTGCGTCGCGCGACGCCACCTTCGTCGCGTATAACCGCATCGAGCGCATCGAGGTGGTGCAGCTCCAACCGGGTTTCCATCTGCTGACCAATCTCGATGTCAACGATTTCGAATGTCCGCGCATCAGTGCGTCGTATGAGAAGTTCGCCGCGCTCGGTAAGGATGTCGGCTTCCGCCGCGATCCGCTGCTCAGGCGCGTCCAGCTTCGGCATCTGCTCGCCGATCACAACACGCAGCTCGATCCGCGTTCGGGACGGCCCAATTCGATTTGCATGCACCTTGACGCTTATGGGACGCGCTCGTCGAGCCAGATTTTCGTCGGGCGGGACGACGACGATATCGAGCACTACTTCGCGCCGGGGCCGCCGTGCAAAACCGCATACGAGGCGGCGGACGTGCCGGCTCAATCGGAGGGTTCGTCGTTGCTGAAATAGCCCGCAACCGCGGACACGATGAAGCATCCGATCGCGCTCGCCGCGGAGGTGAGAAAAATCGAGGCGAGAAACGGCGGCTCGATCACGAAAAACAGGATCGTTCCGGACACCAACGCGAACACGCTGGCGATGATCGCAACCACGATCGAGACGCGCCGCAGTTGTCTCATCGCAAATATGCCCTTGACCGATATAGTTCTATGCGTGTACCCGATGATGTCATTCGCACGTGACCAAACAAATGTATAAACGCATTCCTTTCCTTGCTGGCCTGATTGTGGCGATCGCCGTCGCGCTTGCAAGCGCCCCAATTACCTCGGCGCAACAGCCTCAATCTTCGGGCCTGTCCTGGCAACAGCGATTCCTCGGCATCCTGCCGCTGGTCAAACCCGATCCCAAAGACCCGGTCGTAGTTACTGTTAATGGCGCGCCGATCACCCTCGCACAGGTGCGCGATTACGCGAAGACTGAGCAGCGCCTCATTAATGCCAACACCACCGAGGAGACGCGCGCGGTCTTCAAAGATGCGATGGAGAACCTGGTCAGCCGCCAATTGCTCATTCAGGAGGCTGAGCGCCGGGGCATCAAGATTCCCGAGGGCGAAGTGGCCCAGCGTGCGCGCGAGTTCCAGGTCCAGGGCCTCGGCGGCGAGACCGCGCCCTCGACCGGGAGCGCGCCGGACCAGATCCTGCTCGACCAGGTGCGGGGCTCGATGGAAATCGAAAAGATGTTCGACGAGGAATTTGAAAAACATAAGGTTCAGCCGAGCGAGCAGGAAATCCAGCGCTACTACGATGAACATAAGGACCTGTTCGTCCAGGATCCCGGCGAGGTGCGCCTGTCACATATCGCGATCAAGCTGCCGCCCAATGCGACTGACGCGCAGAAGGCGGACGGGATGAAGCACATCACCAAGCTGCGGGATGAAGCGCGCACGACCAAGGACTTCGCGGCACTGGCGAAAGCGAATTCGCAAGACGCCACGACCGCGTCGAAGGGCGGCGACCTCGGCTACTTTACCAAGGGTCAGCTTCCACCGGTGGTGGACCAGCTCGCGTTCGGGACGCCGGTCGGGCAAGTCTCGAGCATCCTGCAATCGAACCTCGGATTCAGCTTCCTGAAGGTCACCGATCGACGCGGCGCCACCTACGCGCCGCTGAGCGCGGTGAAGGCGAAGATCGCGATGGTGCTGCTCGATTACAACGAGGAGTACATCGTGAAGAACGTGCTCAAGGGCCTCGCCAAGGACGCGAAGATCAAGTTCAGCAAGATGCCCGGGGAGTCGGACGAACCTCAGGACACGCAATCCTGATCGTCCGCGGGGGGTCGCGCATAGCGCGTCGGGTCGGCGATGCCGGCGGTGCGAAACCCTTCCACACGCTCAGCGCATTTAGTGCACGCCCCGCAATGAAGCGATCCGCGTGGATTCGCGCATGAGAGCGTCAGCTCCAACGGCAGCGCCCTGCCCTTCTTGATGACCTCGGACTTTTCCAGACCCTCAAATGGGGTCAGCACCTTCAAAGGAAGTTCCATGCCGAGTTTCACAGCGCGCTCGACGGCGCGGAAGAACTCCGGCCGCGTATCCGGGAATGGATTGCTCTCCAGCAGCGCCATCGCGATTTCACCGATGCGATTGCGCGCGCAGAACATCGCGGCCTTGGCCAGCAAGCTCAAATTGCGGCCCGGGATGTAGTTGGATTCGAGCGCGGCGCGATAGCCCGGCACCTTGCCGGTCACACTCCAATGATCGCGTGCGATATCGCCGGTCGGAAAATCCAATACGGCGACCGGCTCGATGTTGTCGCGGTTCAGCGCGGCGATAAATTTGCGCAAGGTCGCAACCTCGACGCGTTCCCATCGCAAGCCCGCGCGAACATAAATCGGAAAGACGTGGCGGCCCTTGCGGGCGAGCTCGGCCAGCAGCACCGAGCTGTCGAGGCCGCCGCTGGCAAGCACCGCAACGCGCGCGCGAACCGGTTTGATGGCGAAGTGTTTCACAGGATCTTCAGGAAGAGGCCCGAAGGGGGCGCGCCAGCGCCACGGCGCAGCCGTACCCGAGGCGGAGCAAAGCGGAGTCGAGGGAAATATAAAGACCCGCGGCGCGCCTCAGTTCGCAATCGCGGCGCGAATCGCCTTGACCATCGCAAGGTTGTCGGAATGCCCGGTTTTGGACGCCGTAATATGGCCTTCGAGCGGTCGCCCAAGCAGGTATAGATCGCCTATCAGATCGAGCACCTTGTGCAGCGCGAACTCCTTCGGAAATCGCAGCTTGGTGTTCACGATTTTCTGATCATCGACAAGGATGGCGTTGTCGAGGCGTCCACCCATCGCGAGGCCGACCTGGTTCATTTGCGAGAACTCGCGCACCAAACCGAAGGTTCGCGCTGGGGCGACCTCCTTCACATAGGCCTCGGTGGAGGTGAGCTCGAAGTGGACCTTCTGCACGCCAATCGGCGCCGGATAGTCCAGCGTATAGTCGATAATCAGATGATCGGCGGGTTCGATGGTTATGAACTCGTCACCTTTGCTGCGAATGGTAATCGGAGTCGCGATCCGAATCGGCTCTACCGTCGCATCCTGATCTTTTACTCCGGCCTCGGCTATCTGGCGGCAAAATTCGGCGGCCGATCCGTCCAGCGCGGGAATCTCGTCGTCGGTTTTTATCAGCAGATTGGTGATGCCGAACCCGTGCAGCGCCGACAGCAGATGCTCGACCGTACGCACCGAACGCGCTCCGGATGCGAGGGTGGTGTTGTAGCCTGTATCGGTAACGTTTTCGGGTTGGACCGGAATCTGGGTTTCATCCGACAACGATGCGAACACGATTCCGAAATCGATCGGAGCCGGATGTAAGATCACGCCGGTGCGCATCCCGGTGTGCAGTCCCTGACCACCGAATACGATCGAGCGCGCGAGGGTGCGCTGGTGTCGCGCGCCCTGCGCCATCGGTGCTACCGACGAGACACCGTTGGTAGCACCAGGTTCCGTGACACTCCCCGGTACCCGGCCAGCTTCGCCACCATCTAGAACCCGTGCGATTGATGCCAGCAATCCGGTCACCGAGAACGGCTTCTGGATAAAATCCGCCGCGCCCAACTTGGTCGCAGCCACCGCGCTCTGAATGTTCGCGTGTCCGGAGATCATGATAACCGGAACCTCCGGGCGCTCGGACTTGATGCGGCGCAGGAGCTCTATTCCGTCGATGTCGGGCATCCAGACGTCGAGCAGCACCACTGCCGGATGCTCGCGTTCGATCAGATCCATCACCTCGGGGGCGCGCCCGGAATCGAGAACTCGAAAGCCCTCGTCGCTAAGAATTCCACGCAGTGACGACCGGATGCGTTCCTCATCATCCACCACCAATACGGTCTCATTCACTGTTCGCTACTCTCTCGAAAAGGCGCGTAACGCGCGGGGTTAACCGAGAGGCCTAGCTCCAAAGCTGAAGCAGGTTCAGCTCGCGGCCCTGGTGAAATGGCGCTCCTTCATCGGGAACTCCAGTATAAATCTGCTACCGGCAGGCGCATTGTCGGCCACCCGCACAAAGCCATGATGATCGGTAACGATAGCAGAAACTATCGCCAGACCCAGCCCGGTGCCACCGTGCTTGGTCGAGAAATAGGGCTCGAAGATCCGCGTCCGCAACGCCGGACTGATTCCGGGACCATTGTCACGAACCTCCAGCACGACGACCCCGCTGGTCGAATCCACCGAGGTCCGCAGCTCGATGCGCGGGCCGTGGCCATTGCGCGCGATGCCGGCCGTCGCCGCTACCGCATTGTCCAGCAGGTTGATGAGCGCGCGCTTGAGCGATTCGCGATCGATCAGGATTCGCGGCAGCGAGGGCTCCAGCTCGACCACGAATTCCACGCCCGCGTGCGCAGTCTGAAAACTGGCGACCGCTTCGGTAGCCAATGCGTTAAGGTCGCCGGGCACCGGATTCAAATGAGGCATGCGAGCGAAGGCGGAAAATTCGTTCACCAGGCGCTTGAGGTCTTCAACCTCGCCGATGATGGTGCGAGTGCATTCTTCGAGCAGCGCGTGATCGTTGGATGCGAGATCTCCGCTCAGCCGCGCCAGCCGAGGAGCGAGTTGCCGACGCAAACGCTCGGCTGACAGTTGGATCGGCGTGAGAGGATTCTTGATTTCATGCGCGATGCGACGGGCAACCTCGCGCCAGGCTTCCATCCGCTCGACTTTTGCAATTTGGCTGACATCTTCAAAAAACAGGACCGAGCCGAGATTAGCGCCGCCCTCATCACTCAGCGGCGAGGCGGTGATCATCAACTCAACCTCAGCACCATCAATTTCCACTTTGATCGAAGAAGGATGCTCCCGTCGCGCTGGAAATGCCGACAAGACTTCATCCAGCGCATGCACCAGCGCCGGGCGCAGCACTTCATGATAGTTGCGCCCGATCACCTCTTCGATTCGCACCTCGAGCAAACGCTCCGCATGAGGATTAATCGCAGTCAGGCGTCCTTCGGGGTTGAGCCCGACCACGCCCGCCGAGACATTCTTGAGCAGCGTTTCGGTGTAACGGCGGCGGCGCTCCAGTTCGGTCTGCGAGACGCGCAGGTCGGTCGTCATCTGATTGAACGAATCGACCAATTGGCCAATCTCATCGTCGCCGACCGGATCGATGGTGTAGTCGAGATTGCCGCCGGCGATCGCGTGAGTACCCTCGGCCAGCTCGCTGATAGGACCGGTAATGCCGCGCGCTAAATACATCCCGAACCAGCTCGCCAGCAGTACCACCACCAATCCGATCAGGACCAAGGCCAGCATGTAGCTGTTGAGAATCGGCTGCTTAAGAATTCGCAGCTGAAAGTAGTCCTCGGCGGTCCGTGAAATATTGGCGGCGGGTTTGGCAAGGCTTTTCGGAAGGTAATAATCCACCACCACCGCTCCCACCACGTTATCGGAATCGGGGCCGGAAAAAATCGGCGCGCTCCCGCGAATGATATCGGCGCTGCCGTACGGATCGGTGCGCGTCATCGCCTGCCCCTTGAGGGTCTGAGCGAGGATTTGCGAATCCGGCGACACGCCGATCCCGGTCGGAGTTTTGGGACTGAGCGCGAGGAGCAGGAGCTTGCGATCTTTGGAAAATATCTCGATGGTGCCGAGGTTGTATTCCTGCTGGCGCTTTTCGATGAACTGCTTCAGGTCGGTACGCCGGTCCGACGCGAGCAATCCATAGCTGGCCGCCTGCTCGGCGATCGCACGCGCAAAATGCGCGGCATTGTTGGCGGAGTTCAGGTAGTAGGTCTTCGCGATCTCCAGCGAATCGCTCATCACCCGCTCGTATTCGGGATTGAACCAGCTATCGACATCGGCGTGCAGAAACGCGCCCGCGACATAGAGCAGAAAAGCGCTCGGCACCATCGCGACCGCGATAAAGCCGAATACCAGCCGCATCTGGAATTTCGACCCAATCAAACCGCGCCGACGCTCGAACATCACCTTGGCGAGATTTCTTCCTACCAAGTAGAGCAACAGGCCGAGCAGCAGGAAGCTGATATTGAAAAGGCTGATTACCGCGAGGTTGGAGCCCAGCGAGGTATGCTTGGTGAGCGGAGGGAGCGCGGTCTGCGCGAACACGAACGCGATCAAGGTGAGCGCCGCGATACCGACCGCGATCAGCTCGCGACGGCGGCGCTTCATTTCGACCCGCCGTTGTGCGATTTCCCGGACGTCTTCAGCCATCGTTCAGCGCCTCAGCAGCGCAAGGATCAGGCTCACCGCGATGCTTATCAGAATGCACGTCACGACGGGGAAATAGAAGGTGAAGTTGCCGCGCCGGAGCAGGATGTCACCGGGCAGACGCCCGACGAACGGCACCCCGGAAAAGAGCCACAGCAAGGCGCCGAGCACGGCGATGCCGAGTCCCATCAAAATCAAGGATTTAGCTAAAGGCGCCATCGCGCACCGCTTGTCAGTCTAACCTACGCAATGCCTCCGTGAAATCACGACGTGGCTCACGCCGGACGCGACGGGATCAATGCAAATCGGGACTTCATCCTTAAGAACGGCGTTTCCAGGAAGCGGTAAGAAATCGCCGAAATTATGATCGTAACTCCAAATGCGCAGAGGGCTGCAAATGTGCTGCTATCCACCCATTCGCCGACAAATGGAATCGGGCGGTTTAGCCCCGCAATGGTCAGCCGCAGCGCCACCAGATGCCAAATGTACAATCCGTACGAGATCTTACCCAGATAAATCGCCGTGCGAATAATCGGTCGGTCCTTATTCAATGGCAGTCCGAGAAACGCGAGCAGGATCGTGAGGCACCCCAGGGCAACGGCAGGATACCCGAAGAACAGGGTCATCGGCGAATTTGGACTCCAATATGGATCGCAGTATGCGGATACGACCAGCATCGTTGTCACCCCGAATATCAAAAGCGGAACCCGCGCCAGCGCACTTGGATGATACTCCCGGTGCCGCATCCAGACTGCCAGCATGATCCCGACCGCGAGCGGGTCGAGGCGCGTCAGGGTGTTGGTCCAAACCACCGAGCCCGGGGCATTGGTGAGCCAGCATATCGTTCGCGCGATAAAGCTGATCGCAAGCATGATCAGAGCGGCGCGCACGAGGCCTCGAGGCCGGCTTCTCAGCGCGATCAGCGGCCACAGCAGATAGAACTGCTCTTCCACCCCGATCGTCCATAGATGGGACGCAACGATGGTCGGCGTCCATCCCCACAGCGAGTTGGCGATGTTGGGTACCAGTAGCGCGGACATCACCAACCATTGCGTGGGAGTATGGAACTGCGAGATCCAGATTCCCGCGACCGCCAGGAACACGAGGTAAGAGTAGTACAATGGCCAGATGCGAAGGATACGCCGTATGTAGAACCGGCGCAGGTCGATAGTGCCAGTTGCTTCGCGCTCCCGCATCAGGAGTTGGGTGATGAGGAAAGCGCTCAAGGCCAAGAACAAATCCACCGAATACCCCCCGCTCCAGGCCAGGATGGATACCGCCCGTCCGGTCCAGTCGAGGTGCAGATCCGGAAAGCTGTGCGCGTGAGTATTTTGAAAGGAGTGCTGCAGGAAGATCGTCGTCCACGCCAGGAACCTGAGCACGTCGAGCTCGGGGAGGTAGAAACGCGCCGAGGTGCGCGCGTCCCCCGCCAAGGCGCGTAAAGAAAATCGGGCACCCTCGAGAATTTCCGCGGGTGCCCGATCGCTAACCGTCAGACTAGGCGTGAGCGTGAGCTGCCTTTTGCGCTTCGCGCTTCGCCGCCTGCTCCTTGATGACTTTCTCGGCGATGTGCGGCGGCGCTTCTTCGTAGTGGGAGAACTGCGCCTCAAAAGAACCGCGTCCTGAAGTCATCGAGCGCAGGTCCGGTGCGTACTTGAGGATTTCCGCCATCGGCACCGACGCCTTGATGACCTGGCTATGCCCCTTGGTCTCCATCCCCTGCACCTTGCCGCGGCGCGAATTAAGGTCGCCGATGACATCACCCATGTTCTCGTCGGGCGAGGTGACTTCGACCGACATGATTGGCTCGAGAATGATCGGCTTGGCCTTCTCCATCGCGGTCTTCATACCCATTGACGCTGCGATCTGAAATGCCATATCCGACGAATCGACTTCGTGATAACTGCCGTCGAAGACTGAAACCTTCACATCGATGATCGGGAAGCCCGCGAGGAAGCCCTCGTGCAGCATGTTGCGCACGCCCTTTTCCACTGATGGAATATAGTTGCGCGGGATGACGCCACCGACAATCTCATTGACGAATTCGAAGCCGGTGCCGCGCGGCAACGGCTCGATGCGCAGCCAGCAGTCACCATATTGGCCGCGGCCGCCCGACTGCTTCTTAAGTTTACCCTGTGCTTCGGCGCGACCTTTGATGGCTTCCTGATAGGGCACCCGAGGCGCCGTCAGCTCGACTTCTACGCCAAATTTTCGCTTTAATTTTTCGACCGTTACCTCGACGTGAAGCTGGCCGGTGCCGCCGAGGATGATTTCCCCGCTCTGCGGATCGCGATGCATCTCCAGCGCGAGGTCCTCATCGACCAGTTTTTGCAACGCCGCCGACGCTTTCTCTTCATCCGCCTTGGATTTGGGGCGAATGGCGAACGAAATGACCGCGTGCGGACGCCGGATCGGCTCGAACATGATCGGCGCCTTCTCGTCGCATAGCGTGTCGCCGGTCGAGGTGTCCTTGAGCTTCGCCACCGCGGCGATCTCGCCCGGCAGCGCGACCGCGAGTGGCGCCTGCTTCTTCCCTTCGAGGCGCAAAAGTTGCCCGAAGCGTTCTTTCGATTCGCGGGCCGAATTGTAGACCGCGGCATCGCTATGCGCGGTGCCCGACACCACGCGGAAAAACGTCAGCTTGCCGGCGAAGGGATCCATCACCGTCTTGAACACGAATGCGGAAAACGGCGCGTTGGGATCTGCGGCGCGCGTCTCCTCCTGGCCGTTGGAGGCATGCGTTCCCTTCTTAGCGGGACGTTCATTGGGCGCGGGAAGCAGATTGATGATCGCATCGAGGAGCGGTGCGGCGCCGATATTTTTCGCACCCGAGCCGCATAGCACCGGCGTGAGTTTCCCCGCGACCACCGCGGCGCGCAGCGCGGTGCGCAATTCATCCTCGGACAGTTCGCCGCTATCGAGATATTTCTCCAGCAGCGCGTCATCGGTTTCCGCGACCGCCTCGCAGAGTTTGGTTCGCGCTTCCTCGGCGCGGGTCTTGAGGTCACCGGACAGCTCCTCTTCCCTGGGCTTGCCGGTGGTGTTGTCGACGTAGGTCAGCGCCTTCATCCGCAGCACGTCGATGATGCCGTTGAAGGCGAGCTCCTCGCCAATCGGCAACGTCAGCAGGACCAGCTTGGCCTCGAGGGTCTTTTCCAGATCGGCCAGCGCGTTCTCAAACTTGGTGCGCTCGCGATCCAGCCGCGAGACGAACGCGAGGCGCGGCAAGCCGAGCGCGTCAGCCTGCTGCCAGATTTTTTCCGATTCGACTTTGAGATCGCCACCGGGAGTGGCAACGAAGACGATCGCGTCGACCGCTTGCAGGGTGTTGAAGGAATCGACGATGAAGGCGCCGTAGCCGGGTGTATCGCCGAGCAGGATTTCGGTCTTTTTCCAGTTGAGATGATGAAACGCGGAATTGATCGAGGCCTTGTGATTGAGTTCTTCAGGCTCGAAGTCCAGGACCGAGGTTCCGTCGTCCGGACGTCCGAGCCGGGTTGTCGCGCCGGCGGTGAAAAGCATCGCTTCAGCCAGTTGGGTCTTCCCTGAACTGCCTTGGCCAACCAGCGCGATGTTTCTCAACCGCCCAATTTCCTCCACAGACATAGGATACCTCCTTAATTTGCCCTCGGGCTCCGCTCCGCTACGCCTCGGGGCGCCTGCGGCGCGGCTCCGCCCGCTTCGCGTCTAATTCGAATAGGCTCCCTCCAGCGTCACACTATTAATTTCCCTCGACCCCAGTAGGGGTTGTCGGGGCGCCTGCGGCGCGGCTCCGCCCGCTTCACGCCTCAATTCCAGCCTCATGAATAGGCTCCTTCGAGTGTGACATCACCCGCGATGATCCGGCGCACGCCACTCGAAGTTTCGAGCAGCAGCGCACCGTCGGTATCGATTCCCTTCACGATTCCTTCCTCGCGAGTTCCCGCATCGACGACTGTCACGCGTTTCCCGGTCAATCCCGAATAGCGCTCCCATACCGGGCGGACCGCCGCAAACCCATTCGTAACAATTTCGTCATATCGAATGTTTAGTCTCGTAAAGAGTGTGTTGGCAACCGCAATGCGATCGCATGGCCGGCCGGTCGCGATAAAGACCGATATAGCGCGCTCGCGAAGCTCGATCGGGACGTCATCGATCGCGAGGTTCAGGTTGAGCCCGATGCCGAGCAGCACCGAATCGAGCCGCTGCATCCGATCGGTGACCGCCTCGGCGATGATGCCGCCGGCCTTGCGCCCGTTGAGCCATACGTCATTAGGCCATTTGAGCTGCACGATACCAGGAGCGACATCCTCGAGCGCCTCGGCGGCGGCGACTCCGGCAACGAGGCTCAGCCTCGGCACTTCAGCCATCGAAAGCTTTGGGCGCAGGATGATGGTGGTGTAGAGATTCACGCTCGGCGGCGAATGCCATCCGCGCCCCATCCTGCCGCGCCCGGCACTTTGAGTCTCTGCGATGACGGCGGTCCCATGCGGCGCGCCCTCGGCAGCGAGGTTACGCGCGATATTCTGGGTCGACTCTACTTCCTCGAAGTAGTGGATGGCGCATCCGATGACGCCGGGCTGGTGATGCTCAATGCTGGAATACGGATGCTTCGGCATGATGACGCGAGCTCTGCCGCGATCAGTAGCATGCCATGAGGCGGTGTCGAAAATCGGGTGCCTAGTTTCGCTTTTTATTCGCTATTGAATGGGTTTGTTTTTGCAATCACGCAGAGCGGCGAAGTGGGTTCGTTTTCGCACTTCAAATCGGCGGTTGCCAATGAACGAATTTTAGAAATGCCCGATTTTCCTCGATCATTTGGCTTCGTTTGGTAATTTCAGCCTCAATGCCAGCGTGCGAAGTGGGTTTGTTTTCCACTTTCCTGAATTCTCAGGCGGGCGGACCTTACCGGCCGGGCACCGCGTCTTCACTATAGCAGACTTCGACTCGAAGCCCTCGCGGTTGATGCCTCAGACTAACTGGCGGTCGCGTGGTTCGAAGCCTCCAGATAGTATTCTTATCCGTCAGCGAGCTAGCTGCTAAGGTCACGTCGCGAGGAGGAAGAACCGTCAAATCAAGATCCAGGACCGGCTGGAGCAAAGGATTCCAGCAATTCAGCGGTTGCGATTAGGACCAAAGCCATCTGAAGATTCCAACGGGGCGTTCGCGAACGCCCCCTACCATTTTTGGCAATCACGGCTGGCCGAGGCGGGTTCGCGCTGCCGCACGGTCTATAAAAATCCATTCTGAAAAGCATCCGCACAATCTCGAACCCGCCAGACACGTGTTGCTCGCCATCTGGATCGGGAACCTGCGACAACCGTCGAGCCGTAGGGGGCGTTCGCGGACGACTCGCAGCGATGGCGCCATCGCGAAGACCTTTCCAATCGAACCGTCGTTGCAGACGGTTCGCGAACCGCTCCTGCGAGGATCGCAATCCGCCGCCTGCTTGCGACGGAAGGGAGGTGCAGGTGGTGAAGCGCGGCCGGATAATCGCCTGCGCCGGCGAAGCTCGGTGCCTAAACCGCCGAGTCTCACCGTCAGACTTTTCTCTAATCGCGAGCGCTGCCATGTCCAAGGCTTTCCGCATCATGACACGTCCGAGCTTCCCTAAGGGGGTCGAGTCGTGAGACTGCTGCCGGATTTCATCCGAAGGCGATGGCACCGGATTCTGATGTAGTTCGGCATCGGCATCGCCATCGGCGGCGTCTACGCCTACTTCTTCGGCATCGCGACGATGTTCGCTGTGGAAGCCCGCGACTTCGGACGGTCCGAGCCGCTTTTATGGAAGACACCGACCGCACTGCCGACTCAGGCTACCTCATCATCGCCGGGCATGAAACTTTCCTTTCTTGGCCTCGAGTTCGAGGTCCCGTGGACCGACCTCGACGAAAAAATCACCCGGCCCATTGGCGCGTGGCAATTCATTGCGTTTCATTCCGGCAAAGCGATCGTGCTGGCGAAGGGCCGGCCCGACGAATTCGTCCGCAATTTCGTCAGCCTCGACAAGAAAGACGAAAGCCGGCTCGATCAGCTGATGGGGGCTGGCACGATGGAGAATGACTACTCGCTCTTCTCGGCAGCGCTCGAAATCACTCCCGCGACGATCACATTACGGACCCCACGCCGCGAAGCGGTTCGCGCGATCACATTATTGATCCTCGCAAAATCAGTCTTTGTCCGCGACGGCGAAACTGGCCTCTTCGCGATTAGTACTCCCAGCCTTCGCGGCTACCAGTGTGGCGATCCGCGCGCCCGACCGCATTCGATCATCGATCATTTATTTGCCAATTCGGCAAAGGTCGATCTTACATTTAGCAGCCGGCAGTCCAACTACATCACTCAAGACGAGATCAATCGCATCATCGGAACGCTTCGCGTTGTGACACCGTAACGCGGATTCTTAAATCGCCGGGCGCTGGTGGTGCCATTCGGTGGCGTGCTCGAAGGCCCCGCCGGCGCGAAACAGCGTGGCCTCGCCCAGCAACCGGCCTACCAGTTGTAGGCTCGGCGGCGGGCCGCCCTTGCCGTCGCCACCGGGTAGCGAAAGCGTCGGATTGCGGCTCATGTTGAAGGGCGCGGTAAACGACATCAGCGGATTGGGCCCTTTGAAGGCATCTGCGTTCGGCGGCATCGAATCTTTCGGCAGCGTTGCCGCCACCATCGAGGGGCATGCGAGGACGTCGATCTGATTGAAAAGCTGCTGGAACCGATTGTTAAAGCGCTCGCGCACCATGTGCGCGTTGGCATACTCCACGCCGCTAATTTTTCCGCCTAATTCGACGAAGGAACGAAATCCGGGACCATACTCCGATGCTTTCGAAGGATAGTTCGCGGCATGGGCAGCCAGAGCCTCGGTCGCCGCCATCGTCGTCCATGCCTCGATGCACGGGTCGACATCGGGGACTTTTACTTTGACGATATGGGCGCCGACCCGTTCGAGATCGCGCACCGCGTTTCCGATCGCCGTGGCGACATCATCGGACGCTCGTCCGACGTAGCTCTCATCGAAGCCAACGCGCACGCTGAATGCGCCACTTCTCGCGGCGGCGGCGTAGTCGTCCAACGGTGCGGCCAGCGAAGTGTCATCGCGGGGGTCCTGCCCGGCGATCACCGAGAGCACCAGCGCCGCGTCGGCCACGGTTCGTGTCATCGGCCCGATATGATCGAACGACTCGCACAGCGGGAAAACTCCATGGCGGCTTACTCGCCCCCAGGTAGGCTTCAATCCGACGATACCGTTCGCAGCGGAAGGGAATCGAATCGAGCCTCCCGTATCGGTGCCGATCGACGCGAAACACATACCGGCGGCGGTCGCCGCGCCGGAACCGCTCGACGAGGCGCCCGGCCACAGCGCGGGATTCCAAGGATTGAGCGGGCCGGGAATCTCCGGATGGTACCAGGCCATCGCAAATTCGGTCAGATGCAGCTTGCCCAGCAGCACCGCGCCCGCGGCCTCGAAGCGATCGACCACGGTGGCATTCGAGTCGGGACGGAAATCGCGCAAGACCTTGCTCGCGCAGGTGGTCGGCACGCCCTTAGTCCAGCAGAGATCCTTGACCGCGACCGGGACGCCATGCAGAGGTCCGCGATATTTGCCGGCTGCGATTTCCTTATCGGCGGCTTCGGCCTGGCGCAGCGCGGAATCATCGAGCACGGTCAAATATGCATGCAGCTTGGAATTTAGCTGATGAATGCGATCGAGAACCGCGCGGGTCGTCTCGACCGAAGTGATCTCGCGCTTGCGCAGCGCCGCTGCAAGTTCACTCAGCGACAGGAAGCTTAGTGTTTTGGGATCCATCATGATTTCCGCTTTCTATCGTGTTCGACAGTGAGTGGCTATGCCGGGCCGCTTCGCAACACACCCTTCCCTTCCAGCTCGCGCACGCGGTCGGTTGAGTATCCGAGCCGCTTGGTGAGAACTTCTTCGTTATGCTCGCCGAGTTTCGGTGCTTGCAGCTCCAAGGGCTTGGGAAACTTCGAAAAGCGGAACGAGAATCCGGGTACATCGAAGTCGCCGAGGATAGGATCATGAACGGTGCGAACAGTGCCGCGCTGGCGCAGATGCGGATGCTTGACCGCCTCTTCCACCGACAATATCGGCGCATGCGGCACGCGATATTCTCTCAATGCTGCCAGCGAGGCTTCATCACTCGGCATCGACGCGAACCATCCTTCGATCTCGGCCACCAGCGCATCAACGTGAATGAGGCGGTTGGAATTGAGGCGGAAGCGCGGATCGTCGAATAGCTCCGGCTTGCCCATCGCGCAGCACAGTCCCTTAAAATGGTGATCGAGCGTCGCGATGATGATCATGTAGCGATTCTTGGCCTTGAACACGCCGCACGGGAGCGCATACCACGATTGCGTCCCCGAGCGGGTCGGCTTGAACTCGCCTTTGGTCAGGCTATGCGCCTCGACCGCGGCCTCGTGGTAGTGGAAGTAGGTGTCGAGCAACGAGAGATCGAGATGCTGCCCTTCTCCGGTTCGCTCGCGGTACAAAAGCGCCGCGCAGACCGCACCGCACGCATGCGCACCGGTGCTCACGTCGCCCATCGCGGTCATCGCGAAATAGGGAGACCCATCGGGCTCGCCGCCCATCGAGCTGATTCCGGCGTAGGCCGCGCCGAGGAAATCGAAGCCCGGCTCATGCGCGAGCGGCCCGGTCTGCCCGAATGCGGAAATCGAGCACATCACGATTTTGGGGTTGAGCGCCTTGACGTGCTCGTAGTCGAAACCCATTCGCCCAATAACACCGGGCGCATAATTTTCCACCAGCACATCGGCCTTGCGAATCAGATCGGCGACAATGTCATGTCCCTCGGGCGTCTTGATGTTGACGCAAATGCCCTTCTTGCCGCGATTATGCTGGACGAAGTAGCCGCTGCGCCCTTCCTTGCTGAGGTAGGGGCCGCCGCGCGCGGGATCGCCGTTGGGCGTCATCTCGACCTTGACCACGTCGGCGCCCATTTCCGCCATCATCAAGGTGCAGGTGGGCCCCGCAACGATTTGAGTGAAGTCGAGAACCTTGTAGCCGTCGAGGATGTGTCGAGGAGTGGCCATATCGATGCCTCCAGGCACGGCGCAATCGCCGTCAGGGTTTTCTATAGCACCGAATCGAAAATAAGCGAGGGTCGCGCGCGAAATTAGCTGACGATGCGCATGCTGATATCCATTGCGCGCGCCGAATGCGTGATCGCACCGACAGAAATCAGATCGACGCCGGTCTCGGCGATCGCCCGCACGGTATCAAGATTCACATTGCCCGACGCTTCGAGGATGATCTTGTCGCCGACCAACTGACGCGCGCGCTTCATCATGTCGATGCTCATGTTGTCGAGCATGATGATGTCGGCGCCGGCGTCGCGCGCTTCCTCGACCTGCGCGAGCGTCTCGCATTCGATCTCGATGCGCAGCGTGTGCGGCGTGATTTTCTTCGCGCCCTCAATCGCAGCGCGTACCGAGCCGGCCGCGGCGATGTGGTTGTCCTTGATCAGCACGCCGCCATCGAGGCCGAAGCGATGGTTGGTGCCTCCGCCGCATCGGACCGCATACTTCTCGACCGCGCGCAGGCCAGGATGCGTCTTGCGCGTATCGACGATTTTCGCGCGCGTCCCCTTGATAGCCTCGACATACTGATGTGTTGCCGTCGCGATTCCCGACATCAGCTGGATGAAGTTGAGCGCAGTGCGCTCGCCGATCAGCAGCCCGGCAAGATTGCCGTCAATCTGCGCGATGAGATCGCCTTTCGCGAGTTGCGCGCCATCGGCGGCGGACGAGATGATCGGCTTGGCGCCAGCGAGCCTGAACACGCGTTCGAGCAGGATGCCGCCGCAAAAAACCATCGATGGTTCTTTGACGGTAATCCTTGCGCGTCCCAGCTGCCCGGGCTTGACGGTGGCGGCAGTGGTGACGTCGCCTTGGCCCAGGTCCTCTTCCAAGGCGCGTTTCACGAGCGCATCGAGATCGAGCTGTCGGAAGATTTCCATTCTATTGCGCGCCCGCGCCGAGCTGTTCGATCTGCTGTTCCAGTCTTTGCTTTCGAGACTTCAGCTCGACGAAGCGCTGCTCAACTTCAACGCGCGTTTCTGGGTCGGCTTTGGTCAAGAAATTTTGATCGTTCAACCGTTTTTCATGCTGCGCCGCATGCTTGCCTACCTCATCGAGTTCCTTTTGGAGCTTCTGCGTCGCCTTCGCAAAATCGAATTCCGCAGGAGGTTCGATCGCGAGGTCACACCACGGCAATGGAATGGCCACCATGCCTTGGTCGAACTCGGAGGTGCTCTCGAAACTTTCGAGTTTGCCGAGCACCTTTGCGTACTCGCTCCACGTCTCGAATTGTTCGCGATCGGCCATGGTCATCCGCTTGATGAACCCGCGAATCCGTTGCCCCGGATGATGTCCGACTAGCGCGCGCAGCGAATTCACTGCTTCGGTAGCCTCGATGCAATGGCGCATCGCGTGCGCTTCGGCATCGCTTAGCGCGTGCTCCGCGCGAGGAGTTGGGAATTTCGCGATTGGTAGGTTCGGTGCGAGGTCGGCATTGTCCATGTAGGGACGAATCACCTGCCAGATTTCCTCGGATACGAACGGCATGAACGGATGCAGCAGGCGCAGCATCTGATCGAAGCCGTGGATGATGACATATCGCGCCGCCGCCTGACGCTCGCCGCCAGCCTTCAGCGCATCCTTGGACAGCTCGATGTACCAATCACAGAACTCGTGCCAGATGAAGTCGTACACCTTCATCGCGGCGACGTTGAATTCGTAGGCGTCGATGGCGCGCGTCACTTCGCGAATCGCATCGTTGAGGCGATCGAGGATCCATCGATCCGCGAGGCTCATCTGCGACGGCTCAACCTTCGGCAGCGGCTGCGGTGCATCGGCGAGGTTCATCATCGTGAACCGGGCGGCATTCCAAATCTTGTTGGCAAAGGCGCGCGCGGCCGACAGCCGCTCGGGTGAGAGGATCACGTCGCGGCCCTGAATCGCCAACTGCGCGAGGGTGAAGCGCAACGCATCGGTGCCATAGGTGTCCATGAGCTCGAGCGGGTCGACCACGTTGCCCTTCGACTTGCTCATCTTCTTGCCTTCGGCGTCGCGCACCAGCGGCGTGACGTAGACGTGCTCGAAGGGAACCTCGCCGGTGAATTCGAGGCCGAACATCATCATGCGCGCGACCCAGAAAAAAATGATGTCGAAGCCGGTCACGAGCAGGCTGGTCGGATAGTAGCGCGCGAGGTCCTTGGTTTCCGTCGGCCATCCCAGCGTCGAGAACGGCCACAGTCCGGAGCTGAACCAGGTGTCGAGGACGTCATCTTCCTGCTTCAGGTCGGTGCCCTCGCATTCCTCGCACTTGGGCGGGCGGACCGGCACCACCATTAGATGATCGCAGCGCTGGCATCGATACGCAGGGATGCGATGGCCCCACCATAGCTGGCGCGAGATGCACCAGTCGTGGATGTTTTCCATCCAGTTGAAAAAGGTGCTTTCCCAGAACTTCGGGAAGAACTTGGTGCGCCCATCCTTCACCGCATCGATGGCTTTTTTCGCCATCGACTTCACATCCAGGAACCACTGCTCCGAGAGCATCGGCTCGACGATGGTGTCGCATCGCGAGCAGGTGCCGACCGCGTTGGTATGCTTTTCCTCCCGTTCGTAGAGGCCCGCGCTCTTGAGATCTGCGAGGATACGTTTGCGCGCGGACTCGCGATCGAGTCCCTGATAAGGGCCGGCGTTGTCGTTCATGTGCGCGCGGGTATCCATCACCGAGATTTGCGGCAGCTTGTGCCGCCGCCCCATCTCGAAGTCATTGAAATCGTGCGCCGGAGTAATCTTCACCGCGCCGGTGCCGAATGCGCTATCGACTTCCGAATCCGCGATGATCGGAATCTCCCGCCCAATCAACGGGATGCGCGCCTTCTTGCCGACCTCGGAGCGATAGCGATTGTCCTCGGGATTCACCGCGACCGCGGTATCACCGAGCATCGTTTCCGGACGTGTCGTCGCCACCTCGATATAGCCGGAGCCATCGACGAGCGGATACTTGATGTACCAGAGCGTGCCGGTGCGGTCTTTGTGGTCGACCTCGAGGTCCGACAGCGCGGTCTCGCATCGCGGGCACCAATTGATGAGCCGCCGGTCCTTGTATATGAGGCCTTCTTTGTAGAGCCGGATGAAAACTTCGTTGACCGCGCGCGACAACCCTTCATCGAGGGTGAAGCGCTCGCGGCTCCAATCGCATGAGGCGCCGAGGCGTCGCAACTGATTGAGAATCCGATTGCCGTAGGTCTCGCGCCACTCCCAGACGCGCTTCTCGAATTTGTCGCGCCCGAGCTGATGGCGATTCTTGCCTTCCTTCGCGAGATCCTTTTCGACCGCGTTCTGGGTCGCGATGCCGGCGTGATCGGTGCCGGGGACCCATAACGTGTTGTAACCCTGCATCCTGCGCATGCGCACGATGATGTCCTGCAGCGTGACGTTGAGCGCATGCCCAAGGTGCAATTGTCCGGTGACGTTGGGCGGCGGGATGACGATAGAAAACGCCTCGCCGGGTTTCTCGGGATCGGCGGTGAAGTATCCGCGATCGATCCAGAGCTGAAACCATCGCTCTTCGGCCGCCTTCGAATCGAATGTCTTACTGAGCTCCAAAATGTCTGTCCTACAATGGTTGAGCGCAAGGGTGCGAGGTGAAGATCATATTGAGGCGTCGGGAACCCATGCAAGTGGCTCATTCGCAAGGTGGCTAGGCGGACCGATCCGTCGTTATTGTTCCCATGATGGGAACATCATATACTATTTTCCTGTGAGGGTCGTATCACGACGGACCTTGATAGATTTCGTGGAGGCGCTACGCGGACAGGTCGATCAGAGGGTCGTGAAAGCCGCTCTCGACAGCTGGTTTCAGGAGGTGCGGCGCGCACGCTGGCAGAGCTCAGCCGATGTGAAAAGAAGCTATGGCGGCGCCAGTATAATCAGCAGCGAACGCGTGGTGTTCAATATCAGGGGAAACAACTACCGGCTGGTGACTGCGATCAACTATCGTCGCCAGGTTGTTTTCGTTAAATGGATTGGGACCCACCGCAACTACGACAAAATCGACGCAAGGACAGTTCAACATGGAGATTAGGCCGGTCAAGACCAACGCTGATTACGAACGGGCGCTGCGTGAAATCGAACGGCTATGGGACGCGAAGACCGGAACTCCGGAGGACGACAAACTGGATGTCCTCGTAACCTTGGTCGAGGCCTACGAAGAGAAACACTTCCCGATGGATCCGCCTGATCCGATCGAAGCGATTCGATTCCGACTGGAACAGCAGGGACTCGATCCGCGCGCACTAATCGGCGTGATCGGTGGCCGCAGTCGCGTTCATGAGGTGATGAATCGCAAGCGCGCGCTCTCGCTCGAAATGATCCGCCGCCTGCACGAGCGTTTCGGAATTCCGGCAGAGGTGCTGATTCGCCCGATTAAGGCCGGTCGCCGCCGCGCTGCCTAGCGAGGACATCCAGCTAGCCTCGCTCTTCCCGACAAGGAAAATGGGCTATACAGTCGAGAGGTTAGCCCGCTTGAACATGAGCCGGCGGCGCGCAGACGGGAGGTCCCCATGGCACACTGGTATGAAGACAACTCGCAATCGATCGGCCATACACCGCTGGTGCGGCTCAATCGCGTGATCGATGGCGCGCCGGCGACCGTGCTTGGCAAAATCGAGGGGCGTAATCCCGCCTACTCCGTCAAATGTCGCATCGGGGCCGCGATGGTATGGGATGCGGAAAAACGTGGCTTGCTCGGACCGGGCAAAGAACTCGTCGAGCCGACCAGCGGCAACACTGGCATCGCGCTGGCGTTCGTCGCCGCGGCGCGCAAAATTCCGTTGACGCTCACCATGCCCGACACCATGAGCATGGAACGGCGCAAGCTGTTGGTCGCGTATGGCGCGAAGCTGGAACTGACCGATGGTGCTCGCGGGATGAGCGGCGCGATTGCGAAGGCCGAGGAAATCGTCGCATCGGCGCCGAATAAATACGTCCTGCTGCAGCAGTTCAACAATCCCGCGAATCCGGCCATTCATGAGACCACGACGGGCCCCGAGATCTGGAACGATACCGACGGCGCCATCGACATCCTGGTATCGGGGGTGGGGACCGGCGGCACCATTACCGGCGTCAGCCGCTACATCAAGAAGACCAAAGGCAAAGCGATTATTTCCGTTGCGGTCGAGCCTACCGCCAGCCCGGTTCTCACGCAGCAGCGTGCGGGACAACCGCTCAAGCCGTCGGGCCACAAGATTCAAGGAATCGGAGCCGGGTTTGTGCCTAAAATTCTCGATATGTCGCTAGTGGATGAAATCGAGCAGGTCACCAATGAGGAGGCGATCGAATATGCGCGACGCCTCACTCACGAAGAAGGTATCCTGGCGGGAATCTCATGCGGAGCGGCAGCAGCAGTGGCGGCACGGATCGCGAAGCGTCCGCAAAACGCCGGCAAGATCATTGTTGCCATCCTACCCGACTCCGGCGAGCGGTATCTTAGTACTAGCCTGTTCGACGGCATCGACGCCCGATGAGGTCGCTATGAGTTCCAACGGAATACAAAACGTCAACGGCGACGTGACCCACGCGCATTGGGACCTCGATCGGATTGTGGCGGAGTTGCGCGCGGCGCGCATCCGAGCGCGTCAGGACTGCATGGAAAGTGGGGAGCGCGAGATGCCCTCGCGCGAAGAGCTGCGCGGCATCATAGATGGCCTCTTTGGTGTGCTCTTCCCGGATCATTTTGGGCTTCCCGATCTGACCGAAGAAGGCATCGATTACTTCGTCGGCCATCGCCTCGATGAGACGCTGCGCGCGCTCTCCGTCCAGATTCAACGCGAGCTGCAATTCCGATGTGACGCAACCGAGGACCACACCGCGAAGCACGCCAGCAAGGCGCTGAGCATCACCCGCGATTTCGCCGCGCGATTGCCACAGATCGCGGCACTGCTGGAAAGTGATGTGCGCGCCGGATACCAGGGCGACCCGGCCGCCAAGAGCATCGATGAGGTACGGTTCTGCTATCCGGGCGTGACCGCAATCACCCACCATCGCATCGCACACGAACTCTATTCGCTGGGAGTTCCGCTGCTGGCACGGATCATCGCGGAGCTCGCGCATTCGGCCACCGGGATCGATATTCATCCGGGAGCCAAAATCGGGGCGAGCTTTTTCATCGATCACGGCACCGGCGTGGTCATCGGCGAGACCGCGATCATCGGCCAACGCGTGCGCCTCTATCAGGCGGTGACGCTGGGTGCGAAGAGTTTTCCGGTGCGCGAGGACGGCGCGTTAGTGAAAGACATCCCGCGCCATCCCATCGTAGAGGACGACGTCGTGATTTACGCGGGGGCGACAATTCTGGGCCGCATTAGCATCGGGCGTGGCTCGACCATCGGCGGCAACGTGTGGATCACGCGCAACATTCCACCCGGAAGTCACATCGCACAGGCGCAAGCACGTACCGAAGCTTTCAACGAGGGTGGCGGGATCTGAAGAGAAGCAACATCGCGGTTTGTTACGGCATCATTAGACCCGAAAAACGCCGCACACTTGTGTTTTAATGACGGTTAATAATATCTTGCCGATCGCCTTATAAAAGTTGTCTAAAACCTGACTTTCACGGAGAGCATACTGATGATCGAGCGAAGGGGACGAACGGGGATATTGGTTGGGGCAGGCGCTTTGTTACTAGCGGCCGCGTTTGGGGGATGCTCCGGCCTTGGGGGCTCACACCTCGATTGCAATATCGTGAAATTGCAGAGTCAGTCGGGACGCTCGAACTCTGAAATCGCCTCCGCACTGGGCGTTAGCGAGTCCGACGTGGCCAAATGCCCACCCGCCGGTGCGGTGACCGGAGCTGAAGGCGCTGAAGGTGCAGGTGGACCGCCCAACGCATCTGATTATGGAATCCCGGCCGGCCTCGATACCGGCGAGGCGTCCCCCGCGCCTTCCCCTGCCCCATAGCTCGAGTTGAATTCTTCCACAATTGATGTGCGGTAGCCGCGGAGCTACCGCGCAAAATTCCCTCTCGCTTCATAGGGCCTCTGAGGCTAAATAGGAACCTCGGAGGCTGCCATGAATTTTCATCAATCGAGCTTAAGGGCCGTGGTTTTGCTACTGACGCTCGGGAGCGCCGGATGCGGGATGGTCAGTACTCACGCCGATTGCGACCAGGTATCGCAACAACAGCGCGGCGGCGCCAGTGACGCCGATATCGCGAAGGCCACCGGCTACACCCTCGCGGATGTACAATCGTGCTCGCAGACCGGCTCCTCTGGCGGGCGCGAAACCGCCAACAATTATCAGGATCAGCCGCAACTGCCGGCGATACCCGTAACCGTACCGGCGGGCGCCATGGGCGGGGCGCGTTAATCCATCCCGGTCTGAAAGTTACGGAAGCAAATCGCAGGAATATCGATGCGAGAGGGGGGACTTGAACCCCCACGAGCTTGCGCTCACAAGGTCCTGAGCCTTGCGCGTCTGCCATTCCGCCACTCTCGCGCGAGATGACAGGATTATCCGGCCCCAGCGACTAATTCAAGCCGCTACCCCGTCGCGATCCCACTCCCACCTGCTAGACTGTCTCGCATCGTATGAGCGAGCGTGTTCGTGGAGCCGTGGAGCTAATCCCGAGCGAGGTCGAGCCCGGTCTCGCGCTGGATATCAGCGCAGGCGATGGCCTCTCGACCCGAATGCTCGAAGAGCGTCGATGGCGCGTGTTTCCCACCGAGTATCATCCGCGGCGCAAGGGATGGACCGCGGTCAACCTCAACGATGATCTGCCCTTTCGCTCGAATGCGTTCGAGCTGGTAATGATGCTCGAGGTGGTCGAGCATCTGGCGGATATCCCTCATATCCTGCGCGAGATTGCCCGGGTCATGCGGCCCAACGGCGTCGCGATTCTCTCCACTCCCAATCGCCTCAATGTGACTTCGCGGCTGCATTATTTGCTGAGCGGATTTTACAAGGGACGCCGCGCTCCCCTCCCCTATCATTATCGGGTCGAGGACGGCCGCAACTGGCACGTGATGGGATTGAACGATTTCCATTGGATGGCGCACGGATTCGGGCTCCATCTCGACGCGCTCGGCCGCAGTAAACGCAAGCTGAAGACGCGGATCCTCGCGGCGCTGATGTATCTCCCGATCGCCGCGTTCTCGTATTTCCTATATGGCCGCGGCCCGGACGACGCCGGCCAAAAGAAAATCAATCGCGACCTTTTCCGCTTGATGACCAGTGCGGATTGCTTGATCAACGAGAATATCGTCATGCGGTTTCGCAAGGTGGGTGTGGGTGAAGTTATCGATCATCATCGCGACTCACGCGCGGCCTGATTCGCTCGGGCGTCTGATCGCATCGCTCAAGCCGCAACTGCGCAGCTCGCGGTCGGAGCTAATCGTCGCCGAGAACGGGACTCCGGCGCCGACCCGGCTGGCCGACGCGGATGTCGTCACCTTGCACCTCCATGATCCTCGCCCGGGCAAATGCCGGGTGCAAAATCTGGCGATCAAACGCGCGACCGGCGAGATTCTGATTTTCCTCGACGATGACCTGATCGTCGCCAAAGACTATGTCGATCAGGTCGAGCGCTTTTTCACCTATCATCCGGAATTCGCTGCGATGAAGGGCCGGATCCTTCCGGCCGAGGATCCACACAAGATTGCCGGCATTAACTGGGTCTACCTCGATCTGCCACTGGTCGACCACGGCAACGAGATTGTCGAAGTGCGCGGGGTGATGGGCGCCAATATGGCCTTTCTCGCCGATGCGATCCGTACGGTCGGCCCTTTCGATGAGCGGCTGGGCCCGGGCGCGGCCGGACATGAGGAGGAAACTGAGATGTCCGCCCGCTTGCGGCGCGGCAGCTATCATATCGGGTACTCGCCCAATGCGGTGGTCTATCACGAGGTCGATCCCGCCCGCGCCAATCGCGCACGATTCGTTCGCATCGCTCGGGAGCGGGGGCGATGCCGCATGATTCACGAAACTCATTCGCGGTTGGACGTCACCTTGAAGAACCTCGTGGCATCGACTCGGCTGGCATTCGCCTCCATCGTGCGGGCCGGCGCGGAGCGGCGGGCACGCGAGGAGCGCCGGCTCGCGGTCGCGCGCGGGATGCTCGACGCGCTCAACGCGGAGCAGAACCTGGCAGACAATCGCATCAAGGCTTAGGCTCTCCCCCGCGCCCGCTTGTCGCCGCGGAGAGAATTGCCCACAGGTTTTCCGCATAACGTTGCCAGGTGTAGTGCTCGGCGGTGGTCCGCGCGAGGCCGCGCAACTCGCCAACTGCGTCCAGGAGAGCATTCATCTTCTCGGCGATTTCGGACGGATCGCTTGGATTGCGGACCACGAATCGTTGCATCGCTTCGGGCAACAATTCCGCTGCGCCGGACTGCGCACTCGACAGCACCGGCAATCCGCTCGCCATCGCCTCCATCACGACATTGCCGAATGGTTCGAACAGCGAGGGCAGCGCTGCTGCATCGGTTGCGTGAAAAATTTGCGTGGTGTCCGGCCTCACACCGGCAAAATGAACCCGGGCTCCCACGCCTTTCTGCGCCGCATGGCGCCGATACCAGCGGCTTTTCTGGTCCGCACCGACGACCAACAAATGGGCCCCGCGTTCGACCGTCGGCCACGCCTCGATAAGAAATTGCAAGCCTTTGCGACCGAAACCATTGCCAACGAACGCGACCAGCGGCGCGCCATCCGTGATATCCAGCGAGGAACGAATCTCCCGCCGCGCCGAGTCCTCCGGCGCCGGCATGAATCGTTCGAGATCGACGCCATTGTAGAGGGTGACAACTTTGTTTGCGGGAAGATCAAACTCGCGCATCAGATCGTCGCGGACCAGATTCGAAACCGCGATCGCCAGCTTGAGCTCCGGCGATAGGAACCCGTGGCGCTCGATGAAAATTTGCGCGCGATGATAGGAGGAGGCCCGCATCCGGCGCCATTCGACTGCGCCGCACCACTGCCGCGCCGCACGTAAATAACTAATGTGCGCACTGCCTCCCGAACGCATCACATCGGCACCGACCGTGCGCCCGAAGCTCAATAGAAGATCCGCGCCTGCGCGGCGCGCGGCCAACGGGGCGCCATACGCGAATGACAGCAGTCCCGCGGTCCGGCCCAGCGCGAAGCCGCCAACGCGCCTGACCTCGAAATCCTCAGATTTGCCCCGAATCTCGCGCGCAAAAACAGTGAGCTGGTGACCGGCCCGGAGGAGGCAGTCGGCGGTGATGATCAGATCCCGTTCGGTGCCCCCACCGCGGGGATCAAATCGTCGCGTCAGCAGCGCGATGCGCATCAAATGGTCGGCGCAAGAAGCTGCGCGCCCCCGACTGGTATGGTATCTTGGGGCGGGGGTGTAGAGGCGTGGCGATGATCGAGATCCAGTGTTCCAGCTGTCATACTCGGTACCGAATCGATGAGCGAGTCCTTCCCGCTGAGAGTCCAACCTTTAAATGTTCGCGCTGTGGCCATGTCTTCACCACCGATCCTCTAACCGCGAAAAAAATATCCCCCGAGTCATCATCGAAGCCATCCGCATCGCGAGTCTCTGTTCCGCGCAGCGAGGCGAAACCTCGGGCAACTCCTGCACCGGCCGCGGTCCCTTCGCCCATATCTCCTGACGAAGCGCTTAGCGCTGACTCCTCGGAGCTGCAAAGCGCCACCGCCAGTTCAGCGTCGGCCGCGGGTTCGAAACCGGCGCCGCTAAAGCCATATATCAGGAATCCCCGCCCCACGGTCTTTGATCGTACTCCCCAACCGCCGCCCTCCAAGCCTGCGCCGGAGCCCGCAGCCTCAGTCGTCGACTCTGAGGCGGTGGCGCGAATGCAGGCCGCGGTGCAGGCGCCCAGGCTCACCGCCACGGGTGAACCTGAGCAGCCTAAAAAGGAACCGGCGCGAACCCTCCCGGAGCCGTCGCGCGGAGCCAAGAATAACCAACTGGACGACGAGGGCGAAAACCTGGAGTTCGACTTTAGCGACGAGAGAGCGCCTGAACTGGGTCCCGAATCCTCTGATGACGATGCACTGGCTTCTCCCCAGCGTTGGAGCGTCGGCGACAACGACTTCGCGCCGCCAGCCAAGCGACAATCCGGCTTCGGCAGCGAGGGACTCGATCCGGAGTTCAGCCGCGGCGAGCCCGCGCCCATTGGCCGCGGAACCATTCCGCAGTACGCCGCAATCGCTCCCATCCAGCCCTCCGAGCCACTGCCAGATGAGCGTGCGTTCGTCGAGCGAGCGGGGCTCCATTCCGCGCGGTCGTTCCTTGGACTTTTTCTAGTGACGGCGGTGCTGTTCCTGATCGCCACGGGGGTAATACATGGAATCCCATCGGCCAGCGCGGACCTGATGCGCCGGATGCCGGTGATCGGCGAGGAATTCGTGCAGCCGGTCGCATTGGAAAGTCTGCTCAGCATTGCCGATGTCCAATCGAGCTATCAGACCGTAAAGGGCGGACATCAGGCGCTGGTGGTCGGCGGTGTCGTGAAGAACAATTCTGCCGCCTCATTCCATACCGTTCAGATCGCGGCGCGCTTGCTCGACGCCGCTCAGCATGATCTGGCGAGTTCAGCGGTTTACTGCGGAAGCAGCCTGTCCCCCGAATGATCGGCGAGATGACGCCGCATGAACTGGAATTTCTTCAGCAACTAGAGCCGCCGAAAGCCTTTATCCTGGAGCCGGGACATTCGGCGCCGTTCCTGATGGTGTTGATCGATCCGCCAGGCAATCTGTCTCACTGCGCGCTGACGGTGACAAAAGCTCTGCCCCCGGGGGCGCCGTCCTCCGCGCAGCAGGCGGGCGCGCGCCCGTAACGATCATTCTTTCTCGCGCGCGATCATTTCTTCGTATTCGTTGTTGTCCATCAGATCTTCGAGGTCGGTGGGATCATTCATCTGGACTTTGACCAGCCATCCGTCGCCGTAGGGATCTTCGTTCACGACCTCGGGACTTTCGGGTAAATCTTCGTTGACTTCGATCACGGTGCCGCTGACCGGCGCGTAGATGTCTGAAACCGCCTTGACCGATTCGACGACGCCGAACGGATCGTCCTTGCTGATCTTGTCGCCGACCGAGGGCAACTCAATGTAGACGATCTCGCCGAGTTGTTCCTGTGCGTGATCGGTGATCCCGACCGTCGCCACGGTGTCCTCGGTAGCGACCCATTCATGTTCTTTCGAGTATTTGAGCCCCTTCGGGATCTCCATGACTCCTCCGAGCAATTGCGGCCCCCGCCGTCTAACTTGGTCGGCAACCAGCATCCACCGGCTCGACCACCACTATGAATCATGAAGCGCGGCGCAATTTCGGTTGTCAAGTTCCCATTGGGATCTGATCTCGCACTGAAATCACCAAGCCTCTTGACTGAGGAACGCGACATGAATCCAAAGTGCGCAGGCCGCTGATGATTATCGGCGATCGGATCGCTACCTTGGATTTACAAAAGCTAGCGGGCGCCACGGTTTCATCAATCGCCGTGATTCGCGAGGTAAAAATATGATCGTCGGTATCCCCACTGAAATTAAAGCCGATGAGCGGCGGGTTTCGCTCACGCCCGCCGGGGTCGCCGCCTTTCATGGCCACGGCCATCGCGTGCTCGTCCAACGCGGCGCTGGCGTCGGCAGCGGATTTTCCGACCAGGAATATCGCGAGGCCGGCGCATCGATCGCGGAGAGCGCGGCGGCGGTTTGGAAACGCGCCGACCTGATCCTCAAGGTCAAGGAGCCGCAGCCGGTGGAGTATCGGTTCTTTCACCCCGGTCTGATCGTATTCACCTACCTTCATCTCGCCGCCGATCCGCGGCTCGCACGCGAGATGCTCAAGCGGCAAGTCGCGGGCCTCGGCTATGAAACCATCGAGTTGGAGGATCGCAGTCTTCCGCTGCTCGCGCCGATGAGCGAGGTCGCGGGACGAATCGCGATCCAGGTCGGCGCCTGGTGTTTGCAGGCGCGCAACGGCGGGCGCGGCGTGCTGCTGAGCGGCGCGCCCGGGGTGCGGTCCGGCAAGGTCGCGGTAATCGGCGGCGGGATCGCGGGACTCAACGCATGCCGTGTCGCGGCTGGAGTAGGCGCCGAGGTTAGCATCCTCGACAATAATCCGATTCGGCTGCGCTATCTGAACGACATCCTCGGCGGGTCCGCGATGACGGTAATGTCGACCCGGGCGACGCTGGAAGAGGAGATCGCCGCCGCCGACCTGGTGATTGGATCGGTGCTGGTTGCGGGCGCGCGCACCCCGCGCCTAATCACCAGCCAGATGGTTTCGCGGATGAAACCCGGGGCGGTGCTGGTTGATCTATCGATCGACCAGGGTGGAGTGTCGGAGACTTCAAAACCGACCACCCACGAAAATCCGATATACGTTCGCAGCGGCGTGGTGCATTACTGCGTGACCAACATGCCCGCGATGGTGCCACATACCTCGACCTATGCACTCACCAACGCGACGCTGATCTATGCGCTCGAGATCGCCGACCACGGGGTGCTTGAAGCGGGCCAGCGTAACAAGGCGATCCGCCACGGACTCAACACGTTCGACGGACAGATCACGCATCCGGCGGTTGCCGAAGCACTGCGGATGAAATTCCACTCCCCGTGGCAACCGGCTCAGTAGATGCCGTTAGGACCGTTGCCGATATTGTAGCGCTGCTGTCCCGACTTCTGCTGGCTATAGGTGCCGGTCTCAAAGCGCTTGACGTTGGAAGACGTGAGCGTGAGGTCGCCATGTAGATTGGCGACCGCTTCCGCGACGCCGCCTTGGGCAATCTCGTGCGCGCGCACCCAGCGCCCCTGATGTTGCACGAAATTCGCGAGCTCGAAGACATTTTGCGAAAGCGATTTTTGCGCCTTGGCAAACTTGGCGTTCCACACTACCTGCCCGGTTTTCATATCCACAAACTTCAGCACGAACGCCACCGAAGCCGGCGATGCGGCGGCGTAGTCGAGACCCTCGCGTTCCCGGTAACGCCCGAGAACGCCGTAGAGCACGCCGTCAACCGAAAGCGCATGCCCGAGCTTGAGGGCGTTCTCGTCGATATTCTGGGCGGTGGTGGGCGGAAGATTCGTCATCGCGCGAACGACGTCATCCTGCGGAAGCACATCCCACCCTCCGGCCAGCGCCGCCTGGGTATAGAGTTCCGCAGTTACGGCGTCAGGGCCTCCGTCCGCCACTACATCACCATTGTCGCCCGGACTGGCGACCACCGGCATCACCGCGATTGATCCGATCAGGAGTTGCTTGATTGATGGAACCGCGTGAGCCTGAATGTCACCGGACGGGACGAAACCCTTGGCAGTCTCGTAGACGCTGTTCGCAGGTGCATAGAGCAGCGTCGCACACCCAACCGCACCGACCATCAAGGCGATGGTGGCCGCGCATCCAAGTATTTCAACCGGATGAATTGAAGGGATTGCCGGACGACGCAGGTTCATACCGTCACCTTGATCGAAAGTTCCTTGAGCTGGCGCGGACTTACTTCGGATGGCGCGCCGCTCATCAAATCGACCGCCTTCTGCGTTTTCGGAAAAGCGATAACGTCGCGAATCGATTCTGTCCCACACAGCATCATTATCAAGCGGTCCACTCCAAAAGCGATCCCGCCGTGCGGCGGAGCGCCATAGGTCAGCGCCTCGATCAGAAAGCCGAATCTGTCGAGCGCCTCCTCGCGGGTGAGACCGAGCAGCTCCAGCGCTCTAAGCTGAAGCTCGCGGCTGTGAATACGGATCGAGCCGCCCCCCATCTCCTCGCCGTTAAGCACCATATCGTAGGCGAGCGCGCGAGCCTTGAGCGGCTCGGAATCGAGAAGTTTGAGGTCCTCGGGATTGGGCGCGGTAAACGGGTGATTGACCGCGAACAGCCGCTTCTCCTCGGCGTTGAATTCAAACATTGGAAAATCGACGACCCACAGAAACTTGCGCTCGCCAGTCTCGCGCAGGTTGAAACGCCCGCCCAACTGCAAACGAAGGTCCCCGATGATAGGGCGGACTTTATCGGCGTCGCCCGCGACCATCAGCATCGTGTCGCCGGTTTTCAGGTCAGCAATCTTCGCGGCAAGGTTCTTCTCCGCGTCACCGAGGTACTTGGAAATCGGCCCCTGCCATCCGTCGGGATTGGCTTTGATCCACGCCAAGCCCATTCCATGCCGCGCCTTAAGGCCATCGACCATCGTATCGAGGTCCTTGCGGCTCAGCTGATGTGCTCCCGGCACCACGATCCCATAGATGCTTTCGCTGCGCGCGAGCACGTCCGCAAAAACCTTAAACGAGGTGCCACTGAAGGCTGCGCCAAGATTTTTGAGCTCCATCCCGAACCGCAGGTCGGGCTTGTCGACGCCGAAGCGTTCCATCGCCTCGGCGTAAGACATCCGCACAAATGGCGGTTTCACGTCGATGCCGAGGACTTTCTCGAACACCGAAGCCATCATGCCCTCGGCCACGCCCATGATGTCCTCGGGGCGCGGGCAGGTCATCTCGATATCGATTTGGGTGAACTCTGGCTGCCGATTCGCGCGCAAATCCTCATCGCGAAAGCATCGCGCGATTTGGAAATAGCGATCGAAACCGCCCACCATCAGCAACTGCTTCAGCAGCTGCGGCGATTGCGGCAGCGCATAGAACTTGCCGGGATTGACGCGGCTCGGCACCAGGTAGTCGCGGGCGCCCTCGGGCGTCGATTTGAAAAGGATCGGCGTCTCGACCTCGATGAAGCCCTGCTCGTCGAGGTAGTCGCGCACCGCCTTGACCGCGCGATGGCGCTGACGGATGTTGCGCTGCATCTCGGGGCGACGGAGATCGAGGTAGCGATACTTCAGGCGTAGATCCTCAGCGGCGGCCTCGCCCTCACCGATCGAAATCGGCGGCGGAGGCGAGGAGTTGAGCACCTCGCACTCGGAAACCACGACCTCGATTTCGCCGGTGGGCAATTCGGCATTCACGGTACCTTCGGCACGGCGCACCACCTTGCCCTTCGCCGCGAGGAAAAACTCCGACCGGACCGAGCCCGCGACCTCATGTGCCGCGGGGTCATGCGCCGGATTGAAGACGAGTTGAACGATTCCCTCGCGATCGCGCAGATCGACAAAGATGAGTCCGCCATGATCGCGGCGCGAGTTGACCCATCCGAACAAAGCGACCTCGCGGCCCGCATCGGAACTTCGCAGTGCGCCGCAGTAGTCAGTGCGCTGCCATGGCGGCAGCGGCGTATAAGTTTTTTCAGCCATCAGATTTTGAGCCTTGAAGGATACCCGCCCCCGCGCCTCCGAGAAATAGTGCCGGGGTCGGCACCGATCAGGTTATCGCGAGGCGCAGATTGGCTGTGAGGGGCATTCGAAAAGGTCGCCACGTAGCAGCCGGGTCGAGAAGAAAAGAATTTCGAGGCTCTCGATATCATTCGTTTTTGGATTGAGTCGAGCCACTACGTCGTCGCCGAGTTCTTTCGCTGGCTTGCTCCGGATGGAGCGAACATTTGCTGATGTGCAAAATGTCCCCCTTTCGGTCGTATTGAAAAGTCAGTTTCTGTTCCATTCGACCCGTCCCTTGCTTAGCCTTCTCGCAATATACGCAGTAACGATTCTCGAACGGAGTCTAAGGTCCTTACTCGGCACCACGACAACTACGAGATGCTCACCGCCCGGCAAGTCAGCATACCATCGCGAGAGTTCTTTGGCAGCGGCCTCCTCCTGCCTATCCGTTGTCGACCAACGCAGGTCAAGCACTACCCGCCCGGCACGGCCACAGCCCAAACCTCATGGCTTGGAAAGAATCATCCGAATCGGACGCTCCTGCCGGACTGGCGATGAGACCGACTATCTGAGGAGTTTGGGAAATTGATATCACGCCGGAACGAGCGGGGCTTCTTCGCGCGCACCTGGTGCCGCAACGAGTTCGAATCCAGGGGGCTGAATCCGGCCCTCGCCCAGTGCAGTATTTTCCTTTGGCCCAAGCAAGGGAACCCTGCGCGGCATGCACTATCAAACCGCGCCGCATGGCGAGACGAAGTTGGTACGATGCACGCGAGGCGCGATTTACGACGTCGTGGTAGACCTCCGTCCAGAGTCTCCAACCTTCGCAAAATGGATCGCGGTAACGCTGACCGGCGCCAACCACCGGAGGTTTATGTGCCGGAGGGCTGCGGGCATGGCTTTCTGTCGTTGGAAGACAACACCGAGGCCTTCTATCAGATCTCCGAATTCTACCATGCCGGATCGGCGCGAGGTGTGCACTGGAACGATTCACGCTTCCGGATCGCCTGGCCGGCCCCACCCAAAGTGATCTCGGAAAGAGATCGTTCGTACGCCAACTTCCGGTGAAAGCGATGGACCTGCTACGAGAGCACGACCGTATCGATCCCATCGCCATCGGCAAGGAGTTGCATAGTCGCCGCGGAACTGTACCCGATCTGCCGGAGCCTCACCGGCGCAGGCATTCGGCGCACCCTGGCAGCGATCCAAGAAAAAATCCCGCTCGAAATTAGTCAGGTGGCCACCGGCACGTGAGTTTTCGACTGGACTATCCCCTAAAGAGTGGAACATTCGGGATGCCCACATCACAGCCCCGGACCGAAGGCGCGCGGTCGACTTTCAGCACTGCAACCTTCATGTGGTAGGCTACAGTGCACCCGTACAGGCAACAATGCCGCTCGCCGAGCCGCGGCCGCACCTCTTCACTTTACCTGATCCGCCGGATTGGATTCCGTACCGCACTTCCTACTACGATGCTAACTGGGGGTTCTGCCTGTCACATAACCAGTTGGTCACACTAAAGGAAGGAGATTACGAAGTCGTGATCGATTCCGCCCTGCAAGACGGAAACTTGAGTTACGGCGAATGTTACCTTCCTGGGCGGTCGATGGACGAGATATTCATCTCCTGCCACGCCTGCCATCCTCCTTCTCTTGCAAACGACAATCTTTCCGGACTGGTCGTGGCGACGTTTCTCGCGCGGATGCTTTCCCGACAGGAGCGCGCATACTCGTACCGCCTCCTGTTCATTCCCGGAACTATCGGGGCGATCACATGGCTGGCGCGCAACCCCGAAGCTACGGCCCGCATCCGTCATGGGCTAGTGCTGACATGCCTGGGAGACGCTGGGGAGTTCCATTACAAGAAAAGCCGTCGGGGCGAGGCCGACATCGACCGCGCCGCCGCGCATGTGCTTCGCCATCACGCCATAGGTTCCGAGGTACTGGACTTCTACCCCTACGGATACGATGAGCGTCAATACTGTTCGCCGGGATTCAACCTGCCGGTGGGCTGTCTGATGCGAAGCGTGCCCGGGAGTTTTCCCGAGTATCACACCTCGGCCGACAATCTTAACTTCATCCGGCCGGCAACTGGCCGGATCCTTGCGCGTGTGCGCGAGCATCCTCGATGTGATCGAGAACAATCAGCGCTTGTCAACCGCTATCCGTATGGCGAGCCCCAACTTGGACGGCGAAACCTGTGGCCCGCGATTGGTGACGGAACGTTCGCAAGCGAGCTTTCGGCGCGACTCTGGGTGCTGAATTTCTCCGATCGGCGGCACACTTTGTTGGAGATCGCGGAGCGGTCAGGAATTCCGTTTCCGGAAATTCACAGTGCCGCGCAAGTGCTCTGCCAAAATGGCCTCTTGTCGGAGGTTGTTGATAGTTCGAAGGAAGAGCGATGAAGGTCCTGTTGGCGGACATAAAGGGTACATCGGCGCGGTCGCGGCGCCGATCCTTCAAGCTGCAGGACATACTGTTATCGGTTTGGATTCCGATCTGTTTGCGGGCTGCGATTTTGGGACCCGGCCGGCGGAGATTGGAGAACTCCGAGGGACATCCGCGACATTTTGACGGCCGACCTCGAGGGATTCGATGCGGTGGTGCATCTGGCCGCGCTTTCCAACGATCCCCTCGGCAACCTGAATCCCGACGTCACTTTCGAAATCAATCATCGTGCCACCGTGCGGCTGGCGGAACTGGCGAAGGCGGCAGGCGTTCGGCGTTTCGTCTTATCTTCCTCGTGCAGCATTTACGGGGCTGCCGGCGATGCCTTTCTGGATGAATCGGCGGGACTCAGCCCGGTGACCGCCTATGCGGTGTCCAAGGTCGGAGCGGAGCATGACCTTGCGCAACTGGAAGACCGTCAGTTCAGTCCGGTGCATCTGAGAAACGCGACTGCATATGGAGCGTCGCCGCGGCTGCGACTGGATGTCGTGCTGAAGGATCTCGTCGCATCAGCCGTCATCACCGGGCGAGCCTACGTCAAGAGCGACGGCACACCATGGCGACCGATCGTGCACATACGGGATATCGCCGCCGCGATTGTGAGCGTGCTCGAAGCACCGATCGATGTCATCCACAACGAAACCTTCAATGTCGGTCAAACGGGGGAGAACTGTCGCGTGAGCCAATTGGCCGAGGTCGTTGCGGAAAGCGTGCCCCGCGGCCGCATCGATTACGCACCCGGAGGGGGACCCGACCTGCGATGCTATCGGGTCAGCTGCGAGAAGATCCGGCGCCTCCTGCCTACTTACTCGCCGCAATGGACGGCCGCAAAAGGCGCCCTGGAGCTGTACCAGGCGTACCGGGCGGCCGCACAAGCGCCTGGTGGCTTCGATTGCGCGCGCTATTTTCGCGTCAATCATCTAAGGGGGCTCATTGACAGAGGACGGTTGGATGCGTCGTTGCGCTGGATGGGACGCGACGCGCTCGCCTCCCTCGTCTAGGCTGCATGTCCGCATTAGCTGCTCGCGAGATCGAAGGGCAAGTAGCAGGTATTCCTGCATGTCGCTTCTGCGGCGTCCGCCTGCGGCACACCTTTGTCGATCTGGGAATGTCTCCATCTTTCTTTTCGTTCGGAACGATGATGAGGATACTGGCCGCCCCCGGTCTCACCATCTTCGACGTTGAACAGTTAGCGACCCACGGCGGATCCTTACGGACTTACGCCTGCTTGGCCCCTAATCTGGTGCATCCGGTTCAGCCGGAGGTACGCGCGCTGATGGCGTTGGAGGAGAGAGCCGGCCTGGCAAAGTTGGATGGTTACCAAGGCTTCGCGGAGCGGGCGAAACAGGCCAAGTTCGCGTTGGTGGACTTCCTGATGTCCCCGGTGCGGGCCGGTAAGTCGGTAGCCGGGTATGGAGCACCGAGCAAAAGCGCCACCTTGCTGCATTACGCCGGCACCGGACGCGATCTGAATCGCGTACACAGTGGATCGCAACCCTCATAAGCAGGGCCGCTTCCTGCCCGGCAGTCATATCCCCATTCATCACCCTGATCACATCCGGGAGACCACGCCCCGACTACGTGCTGATCCTTCCATGGAATCTGAAGGATGAGATCATGAGGCAGTTGTCGTTCGGTACGCACTTGGGGGGGTCGCTTCGTAGTGCCGATTCCGAGGGTGGAGGTGTGCGAAGGCACGAAGGAAGCTTCGTCATGAAGGTGGTTCTCTTTTGCGGAGGGGCGGGCTTGAGGCTCCGGGGCGTCGGCGACGACGTTCCCAAACCGATGGTCCCGATCGGCGCGCGACCAATACTGTGGCACCTGATGAAGTACTATGCTTACTTCGGTCATCACGATTTCATTTTATGTCTGGGGCACAAGGGCGAGGTCATCAAGAACTACTTCCTCCATCTAGACGCGGTTCAGAGAATTTCGGCCATTGAACTAAGGGGGCCTATGTCCCGCGCTCAAACTGCTAGGCCAAGAATCATGGCTGAAAGGAAACGAGATAAACTCCTTAAGGTAAACCCAGAAATGATCGAGGCTGTTGCCGCTGTTCTCCGTCTCGGATGGTGCGGTCCTAGCTCGGAGAATCGCACGCCCGCGCGGCGCGAACGTCCGGATTCACAAAAGGACCTTGGGGCGTTGGAATGAAAGGAAAGCAGGGCGTTGGCGGACTGTATGACGATCTATGGAATGCAATGCTCGCCGCGAAGAAATGTCACCGATCACAGCTCCCACGTCCGCGGTTTACAGAGCAATCGTCGAAGCGACCATCCTAGAAGAGAAAGACGCTGGACCGTCGAGGACTCAAATCGATTTGACCATGGACGATTACGACGCCCTTCGCCGGGCCTGCTCGGACGTTAGTACATCTCGGAGACTGATTGGTAGCGTATGGGTGATGCGTTCAGGACCCCAAGATCGGTTGACTGCACAGCAACAGGCGTTGGTCAGTGATCTCCTGTTTGTGAGTGTTTCGCCGAAGGCGGCGCTTCAGCCGGTGACAAAGCGCATTTGCTAGCTATTGGTCTATCTTAGGCAAGTCGTTCCATCGCCAGCGCCTATTTGCGGCGACGCGCCTCTTCGACACCTATAACAGGCCTACCGCCAGATCGCAGTATCGGGTTGTGAGGGGCAAGTGATTTCGATACTGTGAAACGGCCCACTTTGGGCCAAGCTGCATTGTCAAAAGCAGCTCCCTCGCTCATGATCACCGGGGCATCGCTGGAGCCTATACCCTCCATCCGCCGGCTCCGCCACTCGGGGGTGTTCTGCTCCAGACGCTCAATCTTGGGCATAGCTGTTTCCTCGTGGGTTTGCTTGGTGCGTTTACGATTGAGCAGTTCGACCGCGCGCCGGTAGCTGCTCTCGCGCATCTCCTCAGCGAGTAGATCTTGTAATAGGAGAGCACCCGATCGAGTTCGGTCTCGGTCTGATCGACCAGAACGCGAACCTGGCGGGCCTCCTCGGGAGTTATCAGCCGCTCGGGACCGTTGCCTGATGAGTGATTGATTCGCTCGTCTTCGGGATCGTCGCCGGTAGCGAGCAGGAAGGACTGGAGCAGGGCATACTTTAAGGCTCCGGTCATCGCCTTGTAACGAGCCTTGTCGCCGGCATCGAGTCCCTGGCCGGCTACTTTGGTGGTGATGGCTTCTCCGGTATCGACATCGGTGAAGGTGTAGGCCATCACGACCTGCGCGGAGCGAGCCAGCTCCGCGCCGTTTCCTCGCCCTGATTCGTAGGCGATCGATTCCAGCGAGGGAATGATCACCACTCCTAATTCGGCGAGGATGTCGCCGACAGCGCCGGCCAGATCCGCCGCGGTCACGTATGAGTAGTTGTTCCGCTCGTTAAAGCCGCGCTTCTGGATGTAGCCGATCCTGCGCCGCACTTCGGCCAGCTTCTGGCTGCAGGTTCAGTTGCACCAGGTCGTGGTGGTTGCTCAGAACCGGAGAGTGAATGAGCAACGCCGGCGGGTCGTCGACTGCACCGCCACACGGTTGCTCGGTGCGGGGCTTCGTAGCTCCGTTGGTCTCTAGGGCCACTTTCTTCCGTCGCCGACCGGTCGGCCGCTGCAGGGCATGAGTGCGCACTCCTGCTGAGGAGTTTCCGTTCTTGAGTGAGGCAGTCAGCAACTCCGCCAGCTTTCCCGCCTCGCCTGGGACCTCCTCCACCGCCATCGGTTCGGTCTCGCCCTTTTGCGCCAACTGATAAACCGCTCCCTCCTTGTCGACGTAGATTCCTTCCCTAGGGTCTAGTTCGGTGACCGGACGTCCGAGCAGCGTCAGTACCTCGGTTTCTTCAGCCTCGCGAATCGGATACCAGAGTTTAGCCGTTGTTGATTCCGACGACTGGGTGGAACCGCGTTCGCCGAGGACGCAGAGGAACCCTTCCCGGTAAGCCAGCCGGAAGGTTATCTGTCCTTTGGTTGTCTCGCGTTGAGCGTCCATTAAAGCCTCCTTGAGATGTCGCTTGTCGTGGACACACCTCGCTCTGGTGCGCGTTGGAGTCAACTGAGTTGGACGTCAAAATGTTAGCGACGGTTGCTCGCGTTGCGGCCTGCTAGCCTCTCAATCGAGTTGCTTTCGGAGTTGGGTTCGAGCTATGGGCCGTATCCAATCTAAGCAACGAATCGACGTAGCCATGAAACCTCGTGCGCAAGAGCCAACGCTATGAGCAGAAGGAAGAGTTCCGGACGTCCCAAGCGCGTCAGAGGTGTCAAGACCAACATGGTGGCCGCCGCGGTGGAGCTCGCGGGCGGCGTGACCGCGGTTGCCAAGCTCTGCGGCGTCGCCCGTCAGTCGGTCTATACCTGGATCGAGGAGTGGCGCATCGAACGCCTTATTGATGCGCTCAAAACTGGCGCGGGTATCGGGAATCCCAATCGACCGGCTGGGCAGGGGACGCCTTCAAGCCGGAGAAAATTCCGTCTCCAAAATCAGCTGCGTCGGCCCACAAGTCCGACCAGGAGCCTGAATAAGCGATCGCGAGTCGGTTTGCTGCGTAGCGTCGTGGTCTTCGACGTATTCGCGCCGGATGGTTCCGATCAATCGCTCGATGAAAAGCATGCGACCGGCGTGTGCTGGGTTCGATTTGATCTCATCAATCTCAAGTATTCGAAGGTTCGCTAGCCAGCTCTGAAAACGAAACGGTGGATCGTGATTCCGGAAAGATGTTGGGGCATGCGCTGTCACGTGATCGCGCGGTTGAACATTCGACACACGCCGGGTCCGTCGAGATTGGCGGCGGCGACGCCAAAGCCGACGATCCGGCGCGTGAAGATGTCAATCATTACCTTGACCCAATAGCTTTTGAGAGAATCGACTCACAGCTAAAAAGATCGACACTCCACAGGCTGTCTCGAGCCTGCCCGATGACGGAGAGCCACGAGGGGCCATCGCCGTCTAGCGCCGGTCGGTAGTACTGAATGAGGACGCGCCGAATGACATCTTTGTTGATCTCGAGGCCGAATGCGATCGAGATCTGCTCGGCAATTTTTCGGCAGCCCAAACGTGGGTTGCGCCGTTTCATCTTGACGACCGCAGCAATCAGTTCGCAGGAGGGACCTTTGGGTCCCGTGCGACGGAGTCGATTAGAGACATATCAAAGATGATATTTGCGATTCACCAGAATCTGATGAAGGCGCAGCAGCGTCGAGGGCTTAGTTATCAAGGCGAATTTAACGCAGACGCTTCGGGGATACCAAAAACGTCCAGAATCCCAGCATCAGCCAATCCCACGAGGTTAGATTGGGGGCGCCTAGCTGTGACCGCTTCATGATCAGCAGTTGATGCTTGACCGCGAAGGATTCCGCCACCACCGCTCGAACACCATGGAGACAGGCAAGCCGCGCGAGGGTCATCAGCAGGTGGCCGAGCAATGGGAGCAGCAGTCTCACCGTTTCGAAGGGGAACTCTAACCGTCTTTTGGCCGTTAGCAAGTCGGCATTTCGTCATCCCGTTCTGGCAAATTCACCAATTCGCCACAGACAGGTATGTGGGTGAGCTCATACGCTCAGCTTCGTCCAACAGCACCCTGACATCGGCACATTTCAGAGGGCCCGAGCGCTCGATGAGGAATGGGCGCTCATCCGAACGCACGGCCTTCCCTCCGGAGGCAGAACGGACGTCGGTGTTCGTTTGAGTGAAATCAGTCGCCAATTCTATTTGCTGGCAATTCGATATCAGAGAGAATAGAAGTTTCGCTGGGTGATTTTATGGCCGGATAGAGGCGGGTCGACCTGCCAAAAACCGAGAGGGCTGCTTGCGCATGGACTTTTCACCGGTCCAATAAATCGATAGATCGTTTCGGGGCCAAAGCAACGCGATTCGACATTACCTAATCGATCAACCGAACAAAAAGTGATATCGGGCTGATTCTCCAGCCCAGACAATGTCCAACCATGATAGCGATGACCTCGATTTGTGTAACATGCGGGTCGACTAACCCTCATCAGGCACTCTTCTGCAGCGCATGCGGCGAAGCTATCGATCGAGTATGTCCGCGTTGTGGCGCCGCAAATGACCCTCCCGCCAAGTTCTGCAATCGTTGCGGTTCGGCGCTTGAGCAACGGACAGAAAATTATCGGCGCCAACCGCTTCGCGTGCCTGCGCCGACAAATGCTTCCTGGTTCGATGGTGAGCGAAAGGTCGTTACCGCGCTCTTTGCCGATATTACTGACTCTACCGAATTGCTCGAGAAACGCGACCCGGAGGAAGCTCAGTCAGTTGTAGATCCTGCTATCGGGATAATGATTGACGCTGTACACCACTACGGTGGATACGTAGCTCAATCGACAGGCGATGGAGTCTTTGCACTCTTTGGTGCGCCGATTGCCTATGAAGATCATCCCCAGCGCGCGCTCTTCGCAGCCCTCCGCATGCAGAACGGCATCAAAGACTTCTCCCAAGGACTCACAGCGCGCGGAGAGCATTCGATTGCAATTCGCATAGGTGTGAATTGGGGAGAAGTGGTTCTTCGAAACATCAAAACTGGAGAAGACAGCGCAGAATATACACCTATTGGTCATGTCATAAATTTAGCTTCGCGCTTGCAAACGATCGCGTCGCCGGGCTCGATCGTGATCGGTTCAGACGTCCAGAAACTGATTGATGGTTTCTTTGCCACTAAGCCCTTAGGACGGGTACCGATCCGAGGCATGAGCGATTTAGTTGAAACCTTCGAAGTCACCGGCCTTGGTCCAATTCGAACCAGACTGCAGAAGGGCGTAGGGCAAGGATTGAGCAAGTTCGTCGGCCGACAGTCCGAGATGAGCTCAATCCGGCAGGCAGCGGCACTGGCGAGATCGGGTCACGGCCAAATTTTAGCTCTGCTCGGAGAGCCCGGAGTAGGCAAGTCGCGGATCTTGTTGGAATTCAAAACCGCTTCGAAATCCGAGTGGGTCATCCTGGAGGCCTTCTCGTTCTCATACGGGAAAAATGCTCCTTTCCAGCCTATAATAGACCTGCTCTCGCAGTATTTCGGAATCACGCCGGACCTCGATGTTGCCCGGCGACGCGAGCGCGTGAGTGACAGAATCCATTTGGTCGATCCATTACTGAAAGACAGTCTCCCCTATCTGTATGACCTTCTGGGGCTAGCCATCAAGCAGGACGGTATCGGCGACATAGAAGCAGAGACTCGAAGACGCCGCTCACTCGATGCGGCCAAAAACATCCTACTATTAGAGAGCATCCATCATCCGCTGGTTTTGATATTCGAGGACCTACATTGGGTAGACGGAGAGTCTCAACGTTTCCTGAATCTGCTCGCCGAAAGTGTGGCAACGGCGTGCATTTTGATGCTGGTTAGCTATAGGCCCGAATACTCGCATGATTGGGGAAAAAAGACCTACTATTCACAAATTCGTCTGGACCCCCTGAGGAAACAAGGTGCTGAGGAAATGCTCTCGGCGCTGCTGGGAGACGACCCTCAATTAGCAGAACTGCGCCAGCGTATCATCGATCGAACCGAAGGAAACCCTTTCTTTATGGAGGAGAGTGTCCAAAGCCTGGTTGACGGAGGATCGCTGCAGCGTGTAGGTTTCAATTTCAGACCGTTCAAACCACTGAGAGATTTTCGAATACCGCCTACCGTGCAGGATATTCTTGCGGCCCGCATCGATCGCCTGCCGCCCGAGCTCAAAAACCTGCTTCAGATCCTGGCGGTGATCGGGATGGAATTTAAGCAGGCGGTAGTCAGCAGAACCGAAGTAGGCGCCAACATCTCATTGGAACGGATGCTTGCACAGTTGCAGGCGAGCGAATTCATCTACGAACGTCCTTCGATTGGCGATACTGAATATGTTTTTAAGCACGCGCTTACTCATGACGTCGCCTATGGGTCGCTTCTAAATGATAGGCGCCGGATGTTACATGAGCAGGTAGGCGACGCCCTGGAAGCAACCTACCCGCAGGACATCCAGCGCCATCTTCCCGAACTGGTGCACCACTATTCGCGCAGCAACAATTCGCCGAAGGCTTTGCTTTACTGCCAGCAGGTTATAGCGCAATGCATCGAGCGTGGCTCCAACGCTGAAGCGGTTGCATATTTCGAGTCGGGGTTGGACCTTCTGCGGCATTTACCAGACGACAATCTGCGAACAAATATCGAACTCGACCTCAGGAACCAGACGTTCAGCGCCCTGATGACAATTCACGGCTGGGCTTCACGAGAAGTGGATGAGTCCAATGAGCGAGCGCGAGAGCTTTGTGAACGACTCGGCTTCGATTCGGACAAGGCGTGGAATGCTCTGGTGGGGATTTTTTTTGTTCACGCTACCCGACCCGACGTACCTAAAGCTTGCAATACTGCATCCGAACTGTTGACGCTCGCTTTGAAACGCGGGCGGATTGAGTATATTGCCGCCGCTACCACCTGGTTATCTGCGGCACAAATGCTGGCCGGCAACTTCGCGGCAGCCGCGGAAGGCTTTGACCGGGTTTGGGTCCCGCCCGAGGTAATCCCCAACTATAAGGCAAATCTCACGCGCGAGCGCGCCCACCTAATGGCCAGCAATCGCGCGATCTCCGGTTTGAATCTATGGTTCCTCGGCTATCCGGATCGTGCTCTGGAACGGGTCCAACTCGCCACCGATATAGCTCAGGAGTCGGGATTCAAGTACGTGATGGAGGTGATTCATGGTTGGGCTGCACAGGTTCATGATCTTCGGCGAGAAGTTGCGTTGATGAAGGAAAGGGCCGAAGCGACTCTCTTGTTAGCTACTCATGCGGGTACAGTTTCTCGCCGACAAGAGTATGAAATCTATCGGGCGTGGGCGGAGTGTCTGCTGGGCGATCCGGAAAACGGAATCGCGCACATGCGCCTTCACCTCGCGAAGTTCACAGAGACCGGGGCGGGGGCTTTTGTAGACTATTTCCGTGGAATGATAGCCACCGCGTGCGGGTGGATCGGGCAAATCGATGATGGTCTTCGTACAATCGATGACGCATTTCCGATCATCGAAAAGACAGGCCAACACCTATTCGAAGCCGAGATCTACCGGATGAAGGGAGTTCTGATGTTGCAGAGACTGCCTTCCGATCCAACTTCAGCCGCGGGGTGTTTTGAAACGGCGATCGATATTTCCCGCAAACAAGGTGCGAAATCGTTGGAGCTTCGCGCGACAACCTGTTTGGCTCGATTGCTCGGCCGACAGGGAAGGGGCGCCAAAGGACAAGCAATGCTCGCGGCGATTTACGACTCATTTAGTGAAGGTTTCGAAACGCCGGATCTTATAGAGGCTAAATCGCTTCTGAATGAGTTAGGATGACAAGTCTATAACCTTGTTTAGGGGAGGCGCACCACCAATTCGTCAGTCATTCCCTGGGAGATGTGCGCTTGAGTACGAACCGACCGGTTTCCATTTCGAACAGCTATCGAGTAGTCGCCTGAAGCACCGGAGAATATAGCGCGTCCCGCGGCGTCGGTTATGAGTTCACCGTCGGTTCTCCATGTACGTAGCAGTTGAGCCAGACGTTTGGCTGCAACCTTGGCGCGACCAGAGCTGTCTTCGATACCTCCGTTTTCAACGAAACGGTATTTGTCATTGAAACCCCACCAGTTGACGGCCTGCACATTGAGATTGCCATAAGCCAAGGTGAAGATATCCTCAAGATAATCGGCTTGGGTCTCCTCGCTTGGTGCGGAGTGCCACCAACTGGAGAGACCATGGCCCCCTGCTGACGATCCCACAGCGATCTCAGCTATCTGAATCGGCTTTCCTAGAGTTGAATAGCGTTCGAGTTCACGGGCGAAGCGGAAAATATCTATCGCCGGCACCTGAACGGTCTGATTACCGACATTCACTATCGCACCGTTGTAAACCTGAAGTGCCAATATGTCGTAGTCAATTCCGGCTTCGTTAAGATGTTTCAAATATTGAAACGCTTCCGAAGAATCTGCGCCGATGCGGCCCTTACTTAGAGTAGAGACGAACGGGTAGTACTTCAGTGCTACATCCTCTCCCAGGGGCATGGTAACTTCCACCATGGTTTTCGCCTGAGGTGCTGCTTTTCGGATTTCTTCTAGTGAGGCACGAACCAGCCGGATCAAACCCGAGTCATTCAGACCCCATCGCGACCAGGTTGGGTGTCCTTCGTTCATCGCCTCCCAGATCTGGATCTGATCTTTATACTTGCTAACAATTGTCGAGACATGCCGCCGGACTGCTGTCTCTAACTGACCGGGGTTGCCACGCATCTTGGAGATATACTCGGGCACTTCGTCCTTAGCTAACCAGACCATGGCGTGACCGCATGTGGTGAATCCATTCTTTTGAAGTAAGGAAGGATTGAACTGAAAATCGAAGGTATCAAAAGAAAAGTTGTCTTCGACCGGCTCCATTCGATTCCATGTCATAAACAACATCGCGTAGTTGGTGCCAATCGCCTGCAATCGCTCAATGGTGTTCTGATCATAACCATCGCTAAAGACACCAAAGAGAAAATCGAACTGCCGCTGGGTCGCGGTGATGTGGGCGGATTTCACTGGTTGACCGTGGCTGTCCTCTACTTGAATTCGGACGATCCCACGTCGTCGCTGCGATATTGTTTGTCTGGCTTCAGCGAGGACTTCTAATTCACCGGCTCTGAGTTCCAGCTGCAAAGCCATCATTGCGTGGGCAGCCCGCTCCGCCTGGTCATGAAACTCATCTAGCCTCTCGACGATGGAGGAAGCTTGAGTCAGAATTGTTTGTGCTTTGTCACTGGTGTAGCGACCGGAATTATGAACATTGACCCAGTCACGTACCTGGGCCAATCGCGAACGGGCAAATTCCGGGAGTAGTTCGACTACGACGACCCCATTTTCGGGTGTTGAGTACCCACGGCCCTGATTGTCTACCGCAAGCAAGATCTTTCCAAACCCCGGGATTGGCCATAGCATCTCAAAACTAACTGGTATCTCGGGTGGTACCGCGAGCTTGGGCTCATTGATGCCATACTGGATCCCGTAGACCGGCGAGCCTTCTTTGTCTCGAACGATTAGGCCCGGCCGCCAGATGCGGAAGATTTCCGGGGCTGACAATCGCGTATGATTATCGTAAGCGATTAGCTCGATAGTGGCATGCGGTACCTGGCGGACAAAAACGCTCATTGCGAGCAGGACCGCGTGATCGAAAAACGCATACATCATCGCACCTACAGAGATTAATAGTGCAAAGAAGATAGACAATCTTCTTGACGATGCTGTCATTGACCGATTGTGACGCGCGCGTTACGAACTGAAAATTTGAACGTGACCGCCCTGTCGCGCGTTGTCCCAATTCAATATGACAGCCGCTGAAAGGATTGCAATAGCAGTAGCAATGAGTTACAGAGAACAGGGGCCTACTCAGCAGAGTAGCCTCATGCTCGGGAAGGGAAGTCGCCGGCGCTTCAGTTGAGCTGCCCGCAAATGGGAGGACCGGGCACATCGCCATGGAAGCACACAACAGGGCTATTCAGCTTGACTCTTTATTTTGGACTGAGCCATCTACGTACAATCATCTGGTCTTGACAGGACCCGTGGAAGTTAAGTCAGCCCTGGTCCCGAGCTTGCTTGTGGGGCGTTACCAAGACGCTGTCAAGGTGCTTCGCGATGCTAAACAATTCTCGAGCCGGCTACCGGATCTACCAATCATTTCAACTATTGATCCCTTCGGCGTGCCAACCTTGTTACACTCCGATCCACCACTCCACCAACATTTAAGGACGGCGGCTGCGGCGTATTTTAAACCGGGAGTATGGGAATTTCTCGGCTGTCGACTCTCTCATGACCTTAACAGCCTCTTGGACCGAATCCAGACGCGGGGCGAATTCGATGGGGTTGCCGATTTGGCTCGGCCGCTTGCGTTTGCGCTGGTTTCAGAGATTCTTGGGCTCAGACCCGAAGCTCAATCGCGACTCCAGTATTTAACCGAAGCCATATTTGCGGGGATTCGAAGTTCGGCGATCGCGGCGACGCGATTCTTAGGTAATGAGGGGGTCTGCTCGCCTACTTCTCTATTCCCAAAGAGTAACGCAGATGCGATCGCCGAGGTGCGCGAGTATTTTGCTCGCGAATTACAGCTTCGCAAAGCATATCGCGGTGAGGACTTAATTAGTGCGCTACTAACACACAGTGAGCACGCGACGGAGAGACCATGGAGGCCGGAAGACATCATTGGCATGGCCTTACTCGTTCTGTTCGCGGGAAACGATACAGCCGCTGCGATGATCAGCAATCTGCTCCTGGCACTTACCGAACACCCAAATCAAATGCGAGGGGTTGCTTCTGAAGTTGATTCAATAGCTTCGGCGACAGAGGAAATACTTCGATTTTATAGCCCGGTTCAGATGGTCTTGCGCTTTTGCCTCAACGAAGCACTTCTGGGGGAGACCAGAATTCGGCCCGGTTCTGTGATTATCGTAATGTTGACGTCAGCGAACCGAGATCCTGCGCAATTCCGGTCCCCGGACCGCTTCGACGCTCGTCGCAATCCAAACCACCACCTGGCTTTTGGAGACGGAATTCACAAATGTCTTGGCGCTCCGATCGCGCGCCTACTGTCGCGAATTGTTCTTGAAGCAATTGTGAAACGTTTTCGGTATGTTCAACTCCGCTCTTCAGAGACGCCCCCGACCTATGATGACTCCATTCTCTCCCGAAGACTCAGCTCACTGCCTTTGACAATCGGGTAGACCTTGAGTAGGCAATTGGTGCTAACACCTCGTACGACAACAGTTGAACTATTGAAAACGGTACGGAATCGATCGATAGGTGCTTCACAATGGCCAAGGCAAACATAGTAATTGTCTTCGTTCCTGGCGGTGCGGGCACCGCACTAGCTCTCGATACAATGAGTTTCTGGAATGTTCCTCCACCCGATTTTAGCGGTTTACGCCTTATTCTTGATCCTGCGTTAGCACTCCCATGGTCGCCAAGCGACGTAGGCAACCTCGTTAACGTCTATGATAATTTCATCGAAGCCTTTCTGGTCGGGAGCCTGGGATATTCGATCAACAGCGATTTGTTCTTGTTTCCATACGACTGGAGACAAGGATTTCCTTCGGCCGGCATTTCGTTAGCGAATTTGGTCAACTCAACGATCGTGCCTCAGCTTGGAGGAAGGAAGATTGTTTTCATTTGTCATAGCTATGGCTGCATGGTTGCTCGCTGGGCGCTCACGATGCCCTCCCCGATAAGCCCGATCGATCCCGCTCTGGTAAATAGTGTGGTGGCTGCCGGACCTCATATGCTCGGCATTCCGCAAGCTTTTTCCAATTTTCAAAGTATGCCGCAGATTTCAGACGCCTTTACCTTTCTGTACAACCTGGCAGTCTTCTTGTTTCCTGAGTTCGTCGATCAGATTCAGGTCCCGATCAATCGAACCCTCATGGCGGTGGACGCACAGCTGTACTGTTTACCGGATTACGGCATTCTGACAAACATCGCCAATATAACTGCGCCTTATTCGCCGTTCCTTTGGAATCATTGGCCGACGCAGACTAGCGCTCTAATGACTCAAATAAGAAACAATCTAGATAGCCTCGCCATCGCGGCTTGGCCCGCGAGCGTTCCTCGTATTGTTATTGCGTCGCAGTCTTTTCCGACCGAGGCCGGGTATCTCCTCGACGCGAACGGTAAAATCATCTCCCCGGTGATGCAAATGGGTGACAACACAGTTCCGATCGATAGTGCATTGGCCTATTGCGATCCGGGGCAGCAATTCCTTGTCAACAGCCAACATCGCGAACTCCTTGATAATCCAAACGGTAGAACTTACTTGGTTAGCACCGCCAACGTGATATAGGAGTAGATGAGATGCCTCCAATGAAGACGAAGACCATAGCTCAGATCAAACAAGAATTGGATCGACGGCTGCTGGCTGACTTCGCAGGAACAACTGGTATTCTCGAGTGCGAGCCAAAGCTTTCTGACCAGGAGGGCGTCTTTAAGCTGCGAGCTAAAATCTACTTGAGCGATAAGAAAAAAAACTGCGAGCCTCCAAGATTGCGTTGCGAACGATCTGGTGAGTTCAGAATTTTGGAAATGACCCCTTTGAGGGGAACCGATAGCGAATTCGAGGCTGCCGTCCCAGCGAGCCTGTTTAAATCTGGCTTCGATGGTGCGCGCTTTGTTCTCTATTCTTCTCCGGACGATAGACCTCTAGCTACCTGCCCGGTTTGGGTGGTTGACCGGGAAACGATCGAGCGAGTGCGAAGGGAAATGATCGAAGAGCGTACGGGAAAATTTGGCCCGCGACAGAGTTGAGCTTTACCTTCGAATAGTTACTGCGGTAAATCGATCTGATGATCCAGCTCGGTGGATATAGGAACTCGGCCAGCGCGGGAGGTTGGTGTTGCTCGACCAATCAGGGGTTTCGAAGTTTTAAGCTTGCCGCGATCGATCGATAGGCGGATAGAGTTACGGTCGACCGTGTGGCGTCTGCTGTGAAAATGGGTTCGCCGTAAGACAACTGAGCAATTATCTTATCTTGTCTAAGGATCTTCTTCAGAGAACGACCAAATAGATCGGCTTCCAAAAACGGAGCGGCGGGATTCAGTGCGCCGTCCTTGCTTAAGTAGCGAATAGCCACAGGCTGGACCGGTTTGGAAGCGTCTATTGCTGCCTGGATTACGGCCGAATGAAACTTCTCCAATCTGGAACCGTCAGTCGTAATTCCTTCGGGAAACAAAATCACTGGCCACCCTTCAGAGAGCGCCGATTTTACCAGTTCGCTCGTTCTTGCGGCATCCCGAAAGTTTCCCCGCTTGATGAAAATAAATCCGAGTCGCTGACACATCCCGCCAAACATGAATGTTGATATTACCTCGGTCTGCGCAACGAATAACGCACCTTGAACGCTGGCGAGAGCTGGTATATCCAACCACGAAACATGATTCGCGACGATTAGGATTCCTCTTGTTGTGTCTGGTATCTTTCCTCTAACACGGACGAAGATGTCCAAGCCGCTCATGGAATGTCTACCCCAGGTATTCAGAGCCTTCAATCGTCCGCTCCGATCAGCTACCAGGGCCGGAAAAAAACTCTTTACCCAAATTGATAGAAATGAGGCGGTGACGAATGTCATCCGCCGCATTGAGGTCACTGTTGCGATTCTCAAATGCTTGGCAGTCTCTTTAGGCGCAGGAATAGAGGGCCATGATTGGGCCCACAACAGAATAGACTCTTGAGGTACTTCTCGTCGACCACCTGCGCAAATATTCTTGAACCTTTGTCCACAGAGCTGGATTTTATCGGCTGGTGTTGTCACGGGCGGCGGAGCTGGTGGGCGGGCAGTTCATCCGTAGAGGAATTGCTTGTGACAATGCGGACTGGTCTATTTTTGAATGCACCCTGAGGCTGGAGAGCTCATCGTCCCAAATTGGACCAGGTCGCAAGGGCCTAGTCTCTATGATTTAGGCCATAAATTCGCGTCTCTGCCAATTTGTGCCCGCGCGAGAGCGGTAGTCCATTCTTCGAAATCAATAGCATGCTGCAAGGATATGTGGCGCAGCACGCCACCGACATCCTGGCTTCGTGCGCAGTAAGCAATGCCACCAGTGGCCTGACCTCGAAACTGCCCGGGGTGGGTAGTATACCTTCGATGCCCTAAATGCCCCGGTGCCACGGATCAAGCAGGGAAATACCTAAACGCTGGAAGTCCTTGACGTTACGGGTGGCGAGGGTGAGGCCATGCGCCTCCACGGTGGCCGCGACGAATGTGTCCATCGAACCGAGCGTCTGCCCCAGCTTCTGGCCCCGCGCCATGACCACGCCCCAGGTTTCGGCAATCTGCGGATCAATGTTGATGATGCGCCCTTCGAACCGGACAGGAAGATCCTCGGCCAGCCATGTCGCCAGCCGCTCGCGCCGGCGCCCCGCCGGCAACATCTCGATCCCCCGGCGGATCTCTGCGAACGAAATCACGCTGATGAACACGCGGTCTTCATCCACCTCGGCTAACCACGAAATGACGTTGCGGTCCGGTTGCGGCTTGACCCATTCCGAAAGCACGTTGGTGTCCAGCAAAAAACTCACAACTCGAATTCGCGCGGGCCATCCTTGGACCGCCTAATCTTGAGACCAGAGCCGCGCAGCGGCGAGCCCGCAAAAAATTCCGCCAGGTTACGTTTTCGTTTGGTCTTGCGCTGCAATTCTTTGGCCGAAACCACGACCACCGCATTTTTGCCCCTGCGGGTAATGGTCTGCGGACCATCCGCGAGCGCGCGGTCAATCATCTAGCTGAATCGTGTTTGGCCTCGGCGACCGCCCGCGTCCCATCATCGTGGCTCCGACGGCTTAAGTAGCCATTCTAGTCATAAAGGTCATTCTATCCCTAAACTGATCCGCGGAGCTGGAGTCGGGGTCGAAACTAATCGTGCGATTGACTGTTTGTGGAATAGGGCTGGATCTTGAGTGGCTTGCGGTCGGAACGGTTTCGATAGCTGTGAACCGATGAATCCGCCTAGGGACCGTTAGTTATTTGAAATGACAGCTAGTCTCCGTTGCAGCTTGACGCCGCTGGGCTCATCATAACGGTCAAATAAGCTTTGAAATGGCATGTCCCAGAAAGTATGTATAATCTGATACAATCAAATTATAGTACTAGAAAAAATAAAAACGATAAGTGCGACCGAATTGGCGCGCAATCTTCGTCGCGTGCTCGACCGCATTGTCGCGGATAGCGAAGAGGTCGTAATTGAGCGGAACCAGCAACAAATCGCCCGGCTGGTCGCCGGGCCGGGTCGACAGAATGCATGTGAGGCGTGGCCGACCTCTACCGTACCCTCCTGGACGATGTCACGGCAACTTGGGAGAGTGATGCCAGAGGAAGCCGCTGGAAGGGGAACGATCTCGCCAGGGGCGTTCGCGATCGGTGGGCTTCCTAATCGACACCGGCGTGTGGATCGACGTGGAACGCGGCCTTTTGACCCCGGCTGACGTCGCCCCTTTGACTGGCAATGAGTCTGTCTATCTGTCTCCGATAACTATCGCTGAACTTCGATTCGGAGCTGAGGTGGCAAAAGAACCGGGAATCCGCCAACGGCGTCTTGCCGTGTTACATCGAATTCGACGAAAACCGCTGGTGGTCGTCGATGCGGTCACTGGGGACATATTCGGCAGTCTGGCGGCCCAAATCAGCGCAGCCGGGCAGCACCGCTACCGGGTCCAAGATTTATGGCTTGCCAGTCAGGCGATCCAGCATTCCTACCGTTTTCTGACCCGAAATCGCCGTGACTTCGAGGATATTCCCGGCCTCGGTCTCCTGCTGTATCAGCTGCCGAAACGCCTTTCTCCCGGAGCTAGATAACCTCGGCAACCGCACCGTCGGGAGTTCGACATGGTTGGAGTAAGTCGGGAGAGCCTCCGGATAGTGATTGGCGAGAGTGCTATCCTCGACAACGACGTCTTGGACGGGCTGGCGCCAGATCCCCGGGTCCTTGAGAATTCTTACAAATCATACGCAACAGCTTGGCGGTTACTCGTGTAGACGATACTATCTATGCGTCTACACAGGAGCTTGTTCGTCATGCTTCTAAACATTCGTAACGAAACGGTCAATCAACTGGCCAAGAAACTGGCCACGCGCAAGCATCTCAACAAGACCGAGGCGGTAAAGCTGGCACTGGCGAACGAACTCCGGCGCATCGAGGTTGCGCAGCCTCTTCGGGAGCGGCTTCGCCCGCTGCAGGATATGACTCGCTGAGCGGTCCCGTCTGATGTTTGTTGACGCCTCCGCAATTGTTGCGATCCTTACGCGTGAGCCGGAAGCCGAGGCGCTGGCCGATGTGCTGGACGCGGCGCGCCTACGCATAACTTCGCCGATCGCTTTCTTCGAAGCGGCGCTGGGAATCTGTCGCAAACGGAACCCGAGCGTCACGGAGGCCGAGGAGGACGTTCGCGAATCCTTCGGAAGTGGCCAGAATCGAATTGATCGTAATGACGGCAAAGGAAGCCGAGACGGCGCTCTCGGCGTTTTCTCGCTATGGAAAAAAGCGCTGTCATCCTGCACAACTCAATCTCGGTCGTTGCTTTGCGTACGCTGCCGACAAAACCAACGCAGGGCGCTCTTGTTCAAGGATAAACGATTTCGACAAGACCGACATCCGGGCAGCAACCAGAACATAGTCGAGGTCGCTCGATATCTCACCCCGAGTTGCTTCCTGACCCAGTTCGAACCGGGTTTTCGCCTGAGACAAATTTCTCAAATCCGCTGGATCGATTCCCTGTAAATCGCGGATTCATCACTGCTCGGGCCGCCTTAATTTTAAGACTTTCTGGAAGCTGACAAGGAGCAGTTCGCGGGTGATACCGCAACGCGATGCAACCAGAGACGAAGGTCAAGGGGTTAGCGCGGGGACTCGTCGAGGGTGGTGACTATTAGTGTTAGCGATAAACCATCGCCTCAATGGTAATCGTTGTTCCCGCGCCCATCGAGAATAACCACCTGCGGCGAATTGGAAGCATTATCCTGGACTACCAGTTTTCCCTGGCGCGGCCCACCCGCTGAGGGTGTGAACTGGATTGCTATCGCGCAGAGCCTGCCAACTCCGAGTGTGGTTCCGCAAGTCGTATCGCGCGAATCGATTGAGAAATCACCGCTCCCCTGAATCGAGATGCTGCTGATAGTCGCGGTTCCATTATTCCACCATGGGTTGAGCAGGAATGCCGTCTGAGTTTGGCCCGGCTGCCTGATTTCGCAGTTGCCGAAGTCCAGCTCCGGAGGGGTCAGTAAATCGGACCTATCTTACCCATGATGGGAGTCGGGGCCGGGTGGAGTGGCGGTCGGAAGTGGTGCTGGTCGCGGTAGGTGTCGCGGTTGGGTCGTGGTAGCGCTAGGAGTGGCCGTCCTGGAGTTCCGGGTGTGGTCGAGGTCCGAGTCGCAGTGGCTGTCGCCGTGCGAGTTGCGGTCGGCGTCGAGGTTCTGCTCGGGGTTGGGGTAGGAGTCGCGGTTCTCGTCGAAGTAGGAGTCCCAGTGGCGGTTGCGGTAGGAGTCGCCGTGTTGGTGACGGTGGCGCTAGGTGTCGAGGTAGTTGTTGTGGTCGCGGTCGGAGTCGGTGTTGGTGTCCTGGTCGGCGTCGAAGTTGAAGTTGGTGTTGATGTTGAGCGTAGGTGTCTTGGTCGGGGTAGGCGTCGAAGTTTGGGTTGAGGTTGGGGTAGAGGTTGGCGTCGAAGTGGATGTTGGGCTCGACGTAGCTGTGGCTGTGGCGGTCGGCGTCGGGGTCGAGATTCCCATCGGGGTGCCAGTAGCTGTCGGCGTCGGAGCTGTGGCGTTAAAGCTGACGTTGGCACTGCAACTCAGCAAGCTCGAATTGCCCGCGAAGCTTGTGGTTAGCGTGGCGATGCCGGGCGCAGTCGGAGTAATGCTGCAGGAAGCGTTTCCGTCGGCATCGGTCATTTCGGTGCAGGAATTGCTCCCCAACTTTATCGTGAGCGAAGCGCCGGAAACCGCGACCGCCGGAGTGACCGAAACATCATAAAGCGAGGCGGTCAGGCTGCTCGGGGCGCCGACAACGCCGCCTTGCACGCTTGAATTTAGACTGCAGAAGCTGGTGTGCGGCCCCGCCGTCCACGTCGCGTTCGCCAGGTTGGACGTGAGCGTCTGGGACCCCACCGTCGCCGAGGCGAAAATTTTGTCAGTGCCGGTGAAAGCCCCGGTATAGCTGAAGGTAGCCTGGTTTCCGACATTGGCGTGAACCAAAGCCGTTTGTAGATTGGTGCCGATGACGGAGAACTGTACGAGCGTGCCCGCGGGCACTGACACATTGCTGAAGGTGGCGGTAAAGCTCTCCTGGGTTCCTTGCACAGGATTCGGCGTCACGTTGGATGGAGTCAGGCTTAGTGACGGAAATGGACTGCTCGATGCGAAACTGCAAGTGCCGTCGGCCGCGGTGATCTTCAGGATGCGATCGCTTTGCGTCATATAGGCGCATCCGTCCGGACCCGTGATTCCATAAAGTCCCTGTGAACCGCCACCGATAACCTGGGTGGGTTGTTGTTGCGCAGGAGGTGGGGGAATGGGCAGCCCTAACTCGGTCATTATGTTGTTGATGTCATCGATAAGAAGAAAGGGCGGCATGCTGATATTCAGCGGATTAAGCGCAGGGACGACTGCCGAAGGTTCGTTGAAATCGTTGGTGATGTAGGTAACCGTTCCGGGAACGGCACTGTTGGTTCCGCTGATGCTGACGATAAAGTTCGAGTCGATATCCGCAAGCGTGGAAGCTGTGTACAAAGTGCCGTCCGGCGCAAATGCCAGATTCGAAGATTGTCCCGGCGATGCATAGACCGATGTAGTTGGTGAGGCGGACTCCGGATTGCTGATACGCACAATATTGTTCGATCCCATCGGCAAATCACACGGCTGGGAGAGAAAGAGATCTCCGCTGAGGGGATCGGTTGCCAAGGCAGTCGCACAGCCCATTCCGGTGACCAACTCGCGGATGATCGAGCCATCGGTCGGGCTTATCTCGACTACATCGCTGCCGGCCTCGCCGCAGAACTGCCGCGCCATATACAAATGCTGACCGTCCTTGCTGAAGGCCAGGCCCGACAGGCAATTGGTGCTCGAATAGGGCGTGGTGGTAACCAGTTGAGCGGGATTCGCGGTCCCACCTGACGGTCCGAACTTATAGATGTTCCCCTCGAAGTAAGTTGCCACGTACATGTTGCCCGAGGGGTCGAAGGCCATCCCGGTGGGGCCGTAACACAAATTGCCAAGGACCGTATTCGCATCCGGGCTCTGAAAGCCGGTTGCAAACTGCTGGATGGCGAAGTTGGCGCCGGAGTCGACGCTCGCGACCCCGAGGCTGCAATTGGGAGGGTTACCGGCGCCGGTAAATTGAACCATCGCCGATCCCGGCACCGGCTCGTTTGCGTCGGTTACATCGGTAGCGGTATAGGTCACCGTCTCAGGAATGTTATCGGTGACACTAAACTGAATCTGACCGCTGCTGTTGGTCATCCCCGAGGCAGGTCCACTGACATTTGAATGCCCGGTGCGCTGCGATAGGGTGACCTGCTTATTCGGCGACGGATTGTTCGATGCGTCCGTGAGCGTGACCATAATGGTCGAGGCAATTCCTCCACCGGCGGCGACGCTGGCAGGATTGGAGCTTATGGTGCTGACCGTTGCCGGCGGGCCGATGAAATTCACCGCGGGAGTTTGGGTAAGCGTGACGCCGTCAGTTGTATCTGTAGCGGTGAGAGTCACATCCTCCACCGTGAAGTCGGTCACAGTGAAGGTTACGGTTCCGTTGATGACAGACGTTACGGCACTGGCTGGGCTTATCGAAGCATGGCTGCCGGCTGCGGAGAGCGAAACGGTCCGACCTGAAATAGTGTTGCCGTTAACGTCAGTCAACATTACGGTCACCACCCCAGCGGTCGAGCCGTCGGCCGGGATAGCGGCGTTATATGGCAAGTAAGGACTGCTCAACGTCACGCTCACCGACGAGGCCGAAGCATCCGGCGGTCCTGCGGTCTGATCCGTCAGGGCCAACACCAGGTGGTTCGCATTCGGAGATCCCAAGCCAACGTGCGCTGCGTCTGTATCCATGCTCGCGGCCGAATGGAAGTTGCTGGTGCCGGCTAGTGGATAGAGGAGCGGGTTGAGGAAGCCGAGAGGGTGTCCGGCAGCCTGGTTAGTGACCGCAGCGATCCCTGCCCATATTGGAGTCGTAAGGCTTGTGCCTTCGAAAGCAACGCCACTGGGGCACCCTCCCGCGTCTGCCTCGCAGATTGGGAATCCGACCCCACGATTGCCAGGCGCCACGACGTCCGGCACGGAGCGCGTTGGGAAGAAGCTACTCGTCCCAAAGCCCGATTGGGCGCCGGGTGGAATCTCACTCGATTCATCCAGCCATGTCTCCCCGTCGTAGGTGTATCCCGGTCCGAAGCTCACAGAGGAAGCACCCACCGCGGTGACGTGTGGAGAATCGGTCGGAATAGCAATTGTATTCGGGCTACCGTCGCTGCATCCGCTACCGTAGTCGCCCGTCGCGCTAAAAGCGGAGATTCCGGAAGCTGCGGCATTCGCGAGCACGTCATCGACGGCTTGCGCATCTGCCGCGATAGTCTGGTCCTCACAGTATATGAAGCTGTTGCTGATGACGTTAACGCCATCCTCTATCATCTGGTTGAAGATAGCTTCGAAGCCGGCGCCCGTTCCCGGGGAAGACCCCTCATACACCACAACCTGTGCTCCAGGCGCTTCAACCAGGGCCGCATCGATGCCGAGCAGTACGTCGCTCTCGCCCGTGGTGCCAGGCTGAAGCGAGGCGCCGCCGCCCACGTTGACCTCACTGACTTGATTCAGGAGAGTTGCGGGAAGACCATCCAGCGCCAGCCAGTCAGCCACATCGCTCATTTGGAAGGTGCTGAACGCAACCACGCCGATTTTTTGCCCCGCGCCATCGGGAGGGGGATCCAATGCTTCCTTAATGGCTAAGCCGCCGTAAAGGACCGTGTCGATGGTATACATGAGAATGGAGAGACCGGTCTCGAGAGATGCCTCTATTTCCGCGGCGGCCGGAAGCGCTACTGTTCCACCGGAAGCCCCGCTGGCCATGAACGCGAAGTAGGATTCCAGGAGTTCGTCCAGAGTAAACACCGCTCGCAACACTGCTGGGTCGAGGATGAAAATACTCGCTCCCTCGGGCCTGCTCAGATTCTCCAGACCCACCACGGCTTGAACGCGTGGCGCGAGGCTTTTCGGCAGGGACGGCTCGGTATCATTCGCATAGAAGCTCTGCTCGCCTATCCGGTAGTCGCGGATCTTCATGTCGAAGGCATGCTCGGCCTCGGCGCGGGTGCCGCGGACCGTCATCGTCATCCGATTCTTCGAGCCCTGCACCAGTTTGAAGCCGTGGCGCTCGAGGTATGAGAGCACCGCGTCGTAGGATTTCCGCGAGGGGCCGAAGCGACGCGCGATTTCGTGCTGGCTCAGGAAGTGATGGTACTTTGGCGAGTGAGAATCGTACAGTTCATGCAGAAACCGCTCGAAGGCCTTCTGATGATCGCGCTTTAAAGTAAGCGTTAGCGTGATCGCCTGGCTGCCGGAGTTCGGCGGAGATTCGATGACCCTCCCTTCCTTCACTGCCGCCAGCATGTGCCCTGGGATACGCACCATCGCGGGTGTCTTGGTAGGTTGTTTCGGACCGCCAGATGCGATGGCCGACGCCGCGGTCGATAGAAGCATCATCAACGCCACTGACAGAACCGGCACGCGTCTACGCATATCTTCCCCCGAATGCTACTGAGGTTCGGATCGACACTTCGTCAACCGCGAACCAATTCATCGAGTTGCGATGTCAGCAGCAATGGGAAAATGTGCCATTCGATGGCACAAACGCCGCCGCGCAGATTGAGGTTGATTGGTGCGGTATCCGACCGTCTAGGTCGTCCAACTATGGCGATGCTCGTCGTCGGCGACGTAGCTGCATGCGTAGCCGGTGCGGATGTGGGAGGCGAAATGACGCGCCAGCTCAGGATGGGTCAGCCGAATCTTTGCGATGACGTCTTTGATGCGCTTGGTGACCATCAGCCGCGCGCGCTCGCGGGCCGCGTCGTCATGCTCATCTCGGTTCGAGCTTCCGTTGCGGAGCGAGGAGGAGATTTTTTTTCCGCGACCGCGCTTAAGCGGAGCTTTGTGCGCGCGCGCCGCGAGATCCTGCGCCGAAAGTTCCATCCCCGGATTGGCGACCAGCCGGCAAATGTAATGCATCCCCATCGTGTCGCGAAGTCGAAAGACCGAGCCCTCGAAGGATATCGTCCAGTACTCGCCTTCCTTGCGGAAAAGATTCGATCCGAGGATCAGGCTCGGTGTGGTCGCAGCCGGCTGGCTGGTTAGCCCCATGAAGCGGAACATCTCGGCGTGCACCCGATCGGTCAATTGGGCCGGCGCCTCGAGGCTGTCAAAAATCGCAAATGCCAGATTGAACTTTTCGACTGATTGTCGATGATGACCGGCGGCGAGTAGCACCCGCGACCAGAACGTCAACGCCGACGCTTCTTCCCATGGCGCATGATAACGGCGGAAAATCTCGATCGCCGCGCCGAAGCTATCCTCGACCTGGTCGGGTAACTTGAGGGGCCGACTGCGCCCTGCCGGGATCGCCCACAACCGCTCCGTCCCTCTAACCCTGGCGATGCCTTCCGCCGCCTCGACCAGCGCCGACGCATACGCCACCGCGCCACCATGGCCGCGCCAGTCTTCCCCGTCCTCGACCATCTCGCGGCATCGCGGCAGATGCTCCATCGCCCGGTCCAGCTGTCCGAGGTCGGCATGGTAAAGGACCAGCTCGATACGGGTGAAGAGCTCGCGATTCCGATCCGGCCATGCGCACGAGGCCGCCAGCGCCTCATTCAGATACGCCTCCGCCTCGTCGCGCAGATTGGCCATGCGCGCAAAACGTCCCAGCAACGATGCGCAATTGGCCACCCCCTCCAGCCGGCCCGCCGCACGCTCCGCATCGAGCTCGATCCGCCGCAGCACCACCCCGCGTTCCCATTCGCCCTCGTGGAATGCGAGCAGGAAGTGGTTGGATGCGCCCCCTTCGAATTCGCCCAGCAGCTCGCGCGCGCCCGCGATATCTCCCTGGCACATCCGCGCCGATGCGAGCAGATGAACCAGCCCGAAGCGATAGTTCGCGACCACCCGCGAGCGCGACCGATTCAGTTCGCGTACGCACCATTGCTCGGCCTTCGCATAATCATAAAGGGTGGCGCAGCAGCTTCCGCCCATCCCGGTCACGAGGGCGCCCGCGACCGGATCGTCGAGCTGGTCGGCGCATTCCCACGCGTCTTCGAACGTCGTGAGCGCATCGGCGATGCGTCCTTGGGCGTAAAGCGCCCGCCCATGATAAGCGGTCGCGCGGCTCCATTGCGCGCCCTTAGTGAGGGCCATCACCCGCCGCGAAACTTCCAGCGCTTCGTCGGCATGAATGGTGCCGGAGGCGAGCTGCGCCAGTTCGCCCTCGATATTAACCACACTGCTGGTCACAAGCTCTCTTCGCCGAGCAACAAAGTGAATACAGTCGAGGCACCTGAACGCTCCGCATACCAGACCACAAGATTGCATAGCATGTCGGAATTCCTGGTGAAACGAAGGCACTAGGGAGCCCCCAGTCGATGCCCCAACGGTAATGCCTGCATTTATTCGTGGACCACCACTTCGGCGTTAGGGGCCGGTGCTGCACTCACCGCTGGTTTGGAGGTGACTGGCGGTACCAGCGGGAGCATTGTCGATAAAACCTCCAGCACGGGCGGAAGCTTCGAATGTCTATTTCTCAAGCTTGGGTACGTCGGGCACCTGCGCTACCTCGGGAACGCTAAGCGACGGTGGCTGCGCGGTACAGGCAGCGCAAAGCAACTTGAGCGTTCCGTAGTTTCGGGAGGTCGGTTAGACCCCAGAGGTAGCAGCCGTCGACGGCCCGGTGATGCGACTGCTGCCGTTTGCGGCGGAAGCGCTGATATTGGAGTTCTTGCTTTCTCCCGACGCGAGCTATGCGTGGGCTATGGGCCGCAGTGTCGCGCCGGCGCCGGCTACCCGGACGCGGCAGCAGGTCATTCCCTTCGAACCGGTCCATCTGGAGAGGTGCTACACAAAGCCTGACGCCTAGTACGCACTCGCGTTTCACCTTCCTCACAACGAAGCGCGCAATGAATCGCAGAGGCTTTTCCTGCTGCGAGGAGTCCGCGCATCGACTCGTGTTCGTTTGCACCCGCATCAAGTGCTCTGTTAAAAGCTGACGAATTGTCAAGCGGTGGCACAGTTATGCCGAGCGGGGGTACGAGCAGCTCATTTGCATCTTTTTTAACCGGAATCGAGAGGATCTCAACAGTGAAACATTTATTGAATGGAGTAATCGTAACCTTCGCGATGGTGATCTGCCTCGCCACTACCAGTCTAACCTCGTTAGCGCAGGTAGCGCCGGCGCCGCAGGTGGTGCAAGCCATCGATGAGCATGCGCTGGTCGCGCTGACAGGCAATGTCCATCCGCTCGCGCGAGCGGAATTCGATCGTGGAGCAGTGGCGGACAACTTGCCGCTCGAGCATCTGCTGCTTCAACTGAAACGCAGTCCCAACCAGCAGCGAGCGCTCGAACAGCAGATCGATGCGCTCTCCGATCCGCATTCGCCCAGCTATCACAAGTGGCTCACCGCGCAGGAATTTGGCGACTCCTTCGGGCCCTCCAAAAAGGACCTCAGCGCCGTTACCGGATGGCTTCAGTCTCATGGCTTCACCGTAAACTCGGTGTATCCGAGCGGGATGGTAATCGACGTGTCCGGCACTGCGGGTAAGGTTCGCGACGCCTTTCACATCGAGATCCACAACTACGCAATCGATGGCGCGAACCACATCGCCAACGCCAGCGATCCACAGATTCCCGCGGCGCTCGAGCCGGTGATTGCCGGCTTCGCGTCGCTGCACGACTTCATGCCGCATCCGTTAATGCAAAAGGCCGGTACCGTGCAGAAGGACCCCAAGAGCGGCCACTGGATGCCGGTGGGATGGCGACCATGGTTCGCCTCCCCGTACCTCGGCAACCAGCTGAACGACGTCTCGCCGGCGGATTTCGCCGTCATCTATAACCTCAACCCGCTGCGCGCGCTGAGTACGCCGATTACCGGCGCAGGGCAAACCATTGTGGTGCTTGAAGATACCGACATGAACGCCGCCGATTGGAATACCTTTCGCACCGCGTTCGGCCTGTCATCTTTCACAGGCACCCTCGAGCAGATCCATCCCGGACCACCGGCGGGCGTGAAGCGCCTGAAGAAGTGCAAAGATCCCGGGATCAACATCGACGAGTCTGAAGCTGCGCTCGATACGGAATGGTCCGCCGCGGTGGCGCCGGACGCGGCGATCGAGTTGGCATCGTGCCCCAGTACCAAGGTCACCTTCGGCGGGCTAATCGCGGCCCAGAACCTGCTCAACAGCGCTTCGCCGCCTCCCATCATCAGCGTGAGCTATGGCGAATGTGAAGCCCAGCTCGGGAAGGCCGGCAATGCGGCCTACAATGCGATCTGGCAGCAGGCCGCGGCGGAAGGTACGTCGGTCTATGTAGCGGCGGGAGATGCCGGCGCGGCGGGTTGCGACGATTTTTCCTCTTCCACCATCGCCACCCACGGTATCGCGGTGAGCGGCTTCGCCTCCACGCCGTACAATGTTGCGGTAGGCGGAACCGACTTTCAGGATGCCGTCGACGGAACCATCGGCAACTATTGGAGCGGCGCCGGCGTAGGCACTCAAACCGTGCGTTCGTATCTTCCTGAGACCCCGTGGAATGATTCCTGCGCCAGCAGCCTCCTCTTCACCTACGCTGGCTTCACCGATGGCGCGGACTTCTGCAACAGTTTTCCGGCCCAGGCCTCTTTCACTAACGACATTGCCGGCGGTGGAGGTCCGAGCGCAATGTATGCCAAGCCTTCATGGCAGGCGGGCGTCGACGGCATTCCCGCCGATGGGCATCGCGACACGCCGGACGTTTCATTGTTTGCCGGTAATGGATTTTACACCCATGCACTTTTGTACTGCATGTCCGATGTCACGCAGGAGGGAGTTCCCTGTACCTACAGCAATCCGATCGACGTATCTTTCAGCAGCGCCGGCGGAACCTCTTTCCCGGCGCCTTCCTTTGCCGGAATTCAGGCGCTGGTAAATCAGCAGACTGGTAAAAAATGGGGCAATCCGAACCCCGTCCTGTACGCGCTCGGTGCTGCCGAGTATGGCAGCACCGCGGATCCGAATCAGTTGAACCTCACCGCGTGCAATTCGAACAATGGCAGCACGATAGACAGCTCGTGCGTCTTTTATGACGTGACGGTAGGAGACATCGATGTGGTTTGCCAGCCGCTAAGCAAGCATAAGATCAACAACTGCTTCATCGCTCCCGGCGACACGGTAGGGGTGCTCTCCACCTCCAATACCACTGCTGATGTTGCGTATCTGACCTCCAGCGGTTGGGATTTCGCGACCGGGCTGGGAACCGTCAACATAACCAATCTGGTGAATGGATGGAGCGCAGCGGCATCATCCACCGTCAGCCGATGATACCTGAGTGACGTGCTATCCACTTTGGGAAAGCCCGCCGGAGCAATCGCGCTCGCGATCGCGCTGATCTCCCTCGTGTTGTTGGCTCTGGGAGCCTCTCCGGCGGGAGTCTTCATCGCGCTATGGCAGGGCGCCTTCGGAAACTGGATCGCTTTCACCGATTCGCTGGTAAAAGCCACCCCGCTGGTTTTCACCGGGCTCGCGATCTCGGTCGCGTTCTCCGCCGCACTTTGGAATATCGGTGCCGATGGGCAATTGGTGATCGGCGCCATCGCGGCCGGCGCGGTCGGCCCGTTTCTCGGCGGATGGCCACGGCCGCTCGCGCTCACGATTGTTTTAGTCGCAGGCGCGATCGGCGGCGCCTGGTGGAGCGCCATCTGCGGATGGCTGCGCGCACGCCGCGACACCAACGAGGTGATCAGCACCATCATGCTGAACTTCGTCGCGGCGCAAATTCTGAGCTGGACGGTTCACGGCCCGCTGATGGAAGCCTCGCACGCGTATCCGCGCAGCATGCCCATCGCACCGAGCACCGAGATGTACATGTTCATGCCGCCGACCCGGCTCAACCTTGGAATGATTCTCGCGCTCGTCCTCGCGGTCGCGGTGTACCTTTTTCTGTTTCGCAGCGACGTTGGCTTTCAGCTCCGCGCGATGGGACTCAATCGCCGCGCGGCGAACTTCTTTCGCATCCCGATCGCGTCGCTCACAATCTGGACGATGGCGCTGAGCGGTGCACTCGCCGGCATCGGCGGCGCAGTCCAGATTTCCGCCATCAATCACCGCTTGTATGAGAAAATCTCGCCTGGCTGGGGTTTCGAGGCCATCGCCGTGGCGCTGGTCGCGCGGCTCAACCCGCTCGGCATCGTGGTCGCGGCGATTTTCTTCGGCGCGCTCGACAACGGCTCGCAGGCGATGCAGCGTGCCGAAGGCGTTTCGCCCGTGCTGGTGCAGGTTATTCAAGCAGTGGTGATCCTGATTCTGCTCGCGTTCGATACCAGCGCATGGGGCAATATCCGCGAGGCGTTTTCGCGCGCCCCGGTCCCGGCCACCTCGGTTGAGGGTGCCGATGCTTGAGGCATTTCTGATCTCGACGATTGCGATGGCGACGCCCATTCTGCTCGCGGCGTTGGGTGAATTGCTGGTCGAGGAAAGCGGCATCATCAATGTCGGGATCGAAGGCGCAATGCTGGCGGGTGCGTTCTTCGCGCTGTCGGGCGTGTATTTCACCGGCAGTATCGCGGTTGGCTTGACCTGCGGCATCGCGGCGGCGATCGCGATCAATGCCATGCTCGGCGTGTTGCTGATCAACCTCGCGGTCAACCAGGTGGTGGCGGGCACCGCGCTGAATATTTTCGCGGCGGGAATTACCGGGGTTTTCTATCGCAAGTTTTTCGGTATCACCGGCAAGGCCTTCATCGTGAGCCCGCTGCATGCCCTCGCGCTTGGGCCGCTGGTGCGGATTCCGTTTTTCGGCCCGATGCTCTTCGATCAGAGTCCGCTGGTCTACCTCGCCTTTCTCCTGGTACCGGTTTTCGCCTGGCTGCTTCGGCGCACGCGCTACGGATTGCGGGTGCGTGCGGCCGGAGAGCGGCCCGAGGCCGCGGATGCGCTGGGGCTCGGCGTATATGCACTCAGATGGCAGGCGCTGATCGTATCGGGAGTTCTTACCGGACTCGCGGGCGCGTTCCTCACCCTCGCCTACGCCAACACGTTCGTCGAGAACATCTCAGCCGGAAGGGGATTCGTCGCGCTCGCGGTGGTGATCCTCGGCCAGCGCAATTCATGGGGAGTGGCGTCGGCCTCGATACTGTTCGGCGCCGCGATGGCGCTCCAATTCGGATTGCAGGCGCTTGGCACCGCGGTGCCGTATCAGCTTTTCCTCGCGCTTCCGTATGCGCTGACGTTGATCGTGCTTGCGTTCTTCGGCGGCCAGGCGCGCGATCCGAGCGCGCTCGGGATCCCATACATCCGTACCTGATACGTCCGTACCTTGATTTGGCCGGAATGCGCGCTCAGCCCTTGCGAGCGATGACGATCATGCGCCGGGTTCCGATGGAATAAACCTCGCGCTCGAATCCTCCGAATACCGCCGTCACCCGGAAGCCAACTCTTTCCAACAGTCGCCTCATCTCGGTGAGCGTGTAGAGCCGGATGTTGTGGCCGATCGATTCGCGGCGACCACCGTTGGGATCGACCACGATGAAATGAACGTGCATGCGGCTGGTGGCTAGATCCAAATCGCGCCGTTCGACGTAGAGGGTTCCGTCGGTCGCGGTGTGCCAGTCGTTCGGGATGTAATTGTCGATCGCCCACTCGCGGTTGAGCATATCGAGCAGGAGCGAACCGCCGGACTTCAGAGCCTTCGCCACCGATTGCAGCACCTTCAAATCCTCGGTCTCGGACTCGAGGTAGCCGAACGAGGAATACATGTTGACGATCGCGTCGAACTTGTTCTGAAAAGGAACCTCGCGCATATCGGCGGTCACCGTCTCAATCGAGACCCCGCTCGCGAGGGCCGCTTGCTGAGCGAGTTGCACATACTCAGGATTCAGATCGAGACCGGTGACTTTGAATCCGCGTTTCGCCAGTTGCACCGAATGGCGTCCCTGGCCGCAACACAAATCCAACACCTGCGCGCCGGGTTCCAGATCGAGTGCGCTCGTGAGGAAGGAGCTTTCCTTCTCGGCGCGCTCGTCAGTGAACATGTGCCCGTACACGTTCAGATAGTCGGCGCGGAAAAAATCCACGTACCAGGCGGAGCCTTGCGATGCCATCGCGTCTTCTCTCCAGATGCGCGGCGGATTGGAAACTGTTTTCGACTCGCGCACGTCGAGCGCATGAAGATCGCACAAGCCGGCGGCCGCGTCGAGTTAAACAACCCCGTGGCCCCAATACTTTCGATCATGATAGGGTGCGCGCCAACGGTGAGGAGTCAGCGTGGAGAAGATCGCAGTACTCGCGAGCGGCGGCCTCGATAGCTCGGTTCTGATCGCGCAAATGGCATCGGACGCCGCGGTGTCCCCGATTTACGTGCGATGCGGTTTCGCTTGGGAAGAAGCCGAGCTTCACGCCCTTCAATCTTTCCTCGATGCGCTCAACAACCCGAATGTACAATCGATAACCATGCTGTCCACGCCCGCTGCGGCGCTTTACGGAACCCATTGGAGCATAACCGGAGCGCGGGTTCCGGCCGCCGACGAGCCCGACGAGAATACTTATCTGCCTGGCCGCAACATTTTATTGATTTCACTGGCTGCAGTTTGGGGAAGCACGCATGAGGTCTCGCGCGTGGCTATCGGATCGCTCGGAGGAAATCCGTTTCCCGACGCCAGCCCGCAGTTCTTCGAAACTTTCGGTCAAGTCTTAAGTACCGGGCTAGGACGAAAAGTGCTCATCGAGGCACCCATGCGAGGGCTTCACAAGGAAGATATTATCAGGCGATTCCAGCACCTGCCCATCGAGGTGACGTTAACCTGCATGGCTCCCAGGAACTCTCAACACTGCGGCCAGTGCAACAAATGTTATGAGCGGCAGCAGGCTTTCAGGCAGGCCGCGGTCATCGATCGCACCGTCTATCTCGGTTGAAAGTTCCCTACGGATGGAAACTACCGCTCTGCATACCTATCGCGCGCGAAAAATTTGGGTCTGGATTCTGGCGATGCTGCTGGCGAGTGTCCTCGATGCCTGCACTTCCCATCCCGCCGCAGACACCAAGCCGGCATCTACCGTGTTTCGCGTCGCACTACTTACCCCCGGATCGGTTAGCGATGCGGGGTGGAATGCCGCGGCGTATCAAGGACTGGAACTCATCAAGAGCAAGCTCGGCGCGGACACCGCGTTGGTGCAGACCAAATCGCCCACTGACTTCGAGGACGCTTTTCGCGATTTCGCCTCGCGCGGCTTCGATCTGATCTTTGCGCATGGTTTCGAATACACCGATTCCGCGATGGAAGTAGCTCGCAGCTTTCCTAACACCTATTTCGTGGTCAGCTCAGGCAGCGCATCCGCGAAAAATGTTGCGTCGATAACCTTTGATGTCGATCAGGCAACCTACGTCGAAGGCGTGCTCGCAGCAGGAGTTTCGAAAACCGGCGTGGTGGGCGCGGTCGGCGGTATCGAATTGCCATCGGTCAAATTATTCTTCGAGGGCTTCAAACGCGGCTTTCTCTCGGTAAATCCGAAGGGCCGCGTCCTGATCAGCTATACCGGCAACTTCGATGATGTCGGAGCTGCGAAGGAGGCGGCGCTTGCGCAAATCAGCCAGGGCGCCGATGTACTGATTCACAATGCCGACGCGGCCGGACTCGGCGTGTTTCTCGCCGCCCAGCAAGCCCACGCCTATGCCTTCGGGGTGTTCAATAATCAGAACGATGTCGCCCCGGACGTGATCCTGGCCAGCGCAGTGACATCGAACGCGCTGGCGTTTCTGAAAATCGCGACCGAGGTCAAAGAAAAGCGCTTTCACGCCGGGATGCTGGTGTTTGGGATGCAGGATGGGATGGTGAGCCTGGTGTACAATCCCAAGCTCGAATCGCGGATCCCTCCCGCCGCGCTTGAACGGGCGCGCCAAGTCGAACATGACCTTGCGACCGGCCGGCTGGTACTTCCGCCCACCACTTTGACTCAACCAACGAATTAGGGCGCGACATTTGGCTGCAAGGAGGTCGGCTTTCTTTACAGCAACGCGGAATTCGCAATCGTCGTGGCGGGTTCGGCGGGATTGTGTCCACTGGACCACTTGCAGTTCGATGCCACCAATTGCTGGTTAGGAGTGTGCGAGAGGAAGCATTTTCCCGCTGCGCTGCGTCTAACCTGGCCCATTGATCACAGAGGCTAGGTTCTTGCGTCGCTCCGCGGTCCCGCGGAAGCGATAAGACTCACTACCGGTCTCGATGATGCGCGCTCGATCGGTGATCCGATTGAGCAGCGCCTTGCACAGCCGGGTGTTAGGGGTCACCCGGGTGATTCCGAGAAGGGCTGATTGGTGGGCCAAATCTGAATAAGTGGGCCACGCCCCATAGTCAAAAGCAGCCGGCCGCAAAGCAGGACCGCGAGGTTCCGTTTGAGCGGTGGAATGGCCAGCACGTTGATGGAAGGCTGCCGGGATGCAAAGCTGACAGTGGTAATGCGGAACCAATGTGGAGCAGAACAGCGAAGGCGTCTAAGCGGCGATTGATATACTGTTGATTTGTCCTTGGGAAGGAAGACCGTTCAGAAAAGTCAGGGTTCCATTTGGGGCGACCAGTGCTGCGAATGGAACGTTTGCCGAGGTGCCGCCAACGATGGCGTCCCCTGAATTGTAGAGCGCTGCACCATCAAGAAATCCAGGACCTCCGGGCAAGCCCTTCAGTGACTTCAAATTTCCGTCTAGGCTAACGAAGGCTCCATAGGGTTCTCCCGCCGAATAGCCGGCGATAAATCCGGTGCCTGCTTGGTTAAGGGCAACGTTATAGATAATTCCTGGCGCCGTTGGCAGACCGGGGATCGTTGTTGCCGTTCCATTGGGAGCGATAAGAGCCGCATAGGGAAAGGTCGAAGCTGTTCCCCCGATGATCCCATTTCCACGATGATTGATACTAGCGCTATAGACTGTGCCCGCAGGAAGGTCAGCGACCGGCGTTAGCTGTCCGTCCGGAGAAACAAACGCAGCATAGGCGGAGGAGCCATTCTGGCCCGCGATGAGCTTCTCCCCCGAATCGTTGGCGGAGACCCAGAAAATAGCTCCCGAAGACGGCAGTCCTGCAAGCGGCGTCAGGGTTCCATCGAGCGCTGTGAGAGCCGCATACGCGGAACCGGAAGGGCCGACCCCTCCAATGATACCGGCTCCGGTTTTTTCAATGACCACCCCGTAGATGAGCCCGCTTGCGGGCAGGCCGGCAATCGGAGTTGCGATACCATCTTGAGAAACCAGCGCAACAAAAGGGATGTTGGAATTCTGATATCCGCCCCCCACCATGCCATTCCCCAACTTATTGATGCTGACGAAATAGATCTCGCCGGGAGCGATCAATCCAGGAATGGAGGTCAATGTTCCATCGGGCGCGACGACGGCGGCATAGGCATTGATTCCATTGGTTCCACCGACTAATCCCCGTCCATGACTATTCATGGCAACGCGATAAGTAAGTCCAGTGGGAGGGAGTCCGGGCAATGTCATTACCGAACGATTCCTTTCTAGAAAAGCCGCGTAAGGCGCGTTTCCCTGGCCTCCCATAAGAGCTGCCGGTTGGGAACCTTTTACGGACGATGAAGAATCACCGTTTGATGCACCGCATCCGGCGGCAAGTAGAGTCGCGACGCTGAGAGTTCCCCTTATGAAATCGCGACGGCTGCAGGTTGGACTACTCACACTAAATCCCTTTTTTCGGCGCATCTGCTGCTATGAATCAGCATCGCGGGCTGTCGCAAGCCTGTGGATATCAATTGAAATGAATGCGGTCGTAGTTTTAGAGTAAGCCCCGATTTAGCCGCAATCTTCATTTTGCCTCTGCGATTTCAACTCACCGTTTACACCAATGGGTCTTCCTTATCAAGATTTTGGACCGCATTTTGCTCCAAAGTATCGCGCGCCCGAAGATCAATAGGTGCCTTATTGCCGGTGATACTCCAATAGAATTAAAGTCTGCCTTAGTGTGGTAGTGAGTCTCCAGGTGCATGCTGCTGGTGAGCCTGGGCCTCATCGCACGGAAGCTCTTCTCGAGGCACAGCCGGGGCGGTTGAGATTGCGGTTTCAGCCGGCCCCGAGCCTGTGAAAGCGCGTATCGCCTCTAGTGAAGGGCACCTGTTTCCGCAAGTTCGGAGATGCGTCCTTCATCGTAGCCCAAAATTTCCTCGAGTATCTGCTGATTGTCGCCGCCGATGGTTGGGGCCGGTCTTGGTGTCATAGCTGGGGTGCGGGAAAGGATAAACCTCGATCCTTCGACTACCGTGCGACCGACGACAGGATGATCGATATCGATGAGGTATCCGCGGCCGGCCAATTGCTCGTCGAGGCAGACTCCTTTGCTGTCCTTCACGGCGGCGGCGGGAATCCCTCTACCCTGGAGGAGAATCTCCACATCATCAGCACGCAAGCTCGTCGTCCAGGACGCGATGATCTGATCCAGCGCTCGGCGGTTTAGCAGACGATGAGACAACGTCGCAAAGCTCTGGTTCTTCACCAAATCGTCCCGTCCCATGATCGCGGATAGTGCAAGCCAGTGTTCCTCCGTGAGACAGGTAATCGCGACCCAGCCGTTTTCGCCTAAGGTGGGATAAACGCCATGGGGAGCATAATTAGGGTCGTCATTTCCGAGTCCCTGAGCCACTCGTCCGTTGGCGGCGCAATCGAGTAGCGCAGGCGCGAGAAAGTGAAGGGCGGATTCGGCCTGAGATTGATCGATATATTGGCCCTTTCCTGTGCGCTTGCGATAGTCGAGCGCTGCAAGAACCGACACCGCGCCAAACCGCGGCGCCACGTAGTCAGTATAGGCGCCGAACGGTCCTGTTGGCGCTCGATCCGGCCAACCGCAAAGGTTGTAGAACCCCGAGACCGCTGCGGCCATATTGCCGAACCCGGCAAAACTCGACAGCGGCCCGGTCTGACCCATCAAGCACGAACTGAGCATGATGAGGTCCGGTTTGATCGCCCGTAAAGACTCGTAGTCAAGCTTCCAGGCGCGCATCGCTTTCGGCGAAAAGGACTCACAGACGACATCAGCCCACTGCACAAGATCGAGCACCACTTCTCGCGCCTGAGGTTTTGAGAGATCGAGTGAGAGACCGAGTTTCCCCGCATTGTAGGTCCCATAAAGGCCGGACCCGTCGTTAGATGGTTTTTTTTTGTGGAAGGGGCCTACTGTGCGAGCTCCATCTAACTTGCTGGCTGATTCGATTCGGACCACGGTGGCACCATAGTCAGCCAGTGTCCTGGTCGTTCCCGGACCCGCCAGCGCCCACATGAAGTCTACGACTTTGACATCGTCAAGGGGTAACATCAAATGATTCCTCTTCGCTTAAGGTCTTGGATTTTGTCTGCCGGCAACCCCAGTTCTCCGGAATAGACCTCTTGATTATGCTCTCCGAGTAGGGGCGGGCGTCGACGGTAAACGATCGGGGTTTCACTGAACCTGGCGAACGGGCCAGGGTACGGAAATGAGCGTCCTAGTTCCGGATGTTCGAGTGCCTGCCAGTATTCACGTGACTGGAGTTGCGGACTCGCGAGAACTTCACCGACCGTCGCGATCGGCGCGATCAGGAATCCCCGTTCGAGCGAGGTCTTGAAAAGATCTGTCTTAGTTCTGCCAGCGAGGAAATCCGAAATCAGACCAAGCACCCGTTCGTACTCTTGAATCGGCTCTTCGCCGCTCGCGAGCAGGCCGCCGTAACCGATCCAGTCCTTGTCGCGGGTCGCGGTATCACACAGCCCTAGCTCATGCAGATAGTTCATGAGCCTCTGGCTGAACACTCCGAGCTGGCGTCCGAACAGGAAGCCGAGAGTCACGTACCCGTCTTTCGCGCGCCAAACCAACGGAACCCGAAGCGTTCCGACTCTAACGCCCCCAGCCATTCGGCGTGCTTCGTCCGCTTCCAGGCGGTAGGCGAGATTATTCGCCTGAGTCACTAACGTCACTGACTGCTGCGCGGCGACGTCGACGTGCTGTCCACTACCCGAACGATTGCATTCATGGTTTGCCACCAAGGCGCCGGCGGCAGCATCGCCGCAGGCGTGAAGATAAGCCTGAGGTACACTGAGCCGAACCGGAGGCCGGTCCTCATCGCCGTAGAGCATTAGGGGACCACCGGTGGCAAGGATCACCAGGTCGCTGTCAGCATAAGAGGATTTGGGGCCATGCTGCCCGAACGCGGTTATCGAGACATAGATCATCTCGCGGTTACGTGCGGCCAGGTCCTCGTACCCGAGGCCGCGCCGCAGGAGATGGCCAGGATTGTCGGACTCGATCAGAAACCGTGCTCCCGACGCGAGTCGGTAGAACAGTTCCCTACCTTCTTCGCTCTCGAGATTGAGGGTTATGCTTCGCTTGTTACGATTGTAGGCCCACCAGTAGAGCGAGCGTTCAGGATCCGGCTTATCTTCAAAAAAAGGTGCCAACCGCCGTGCCGAAGAACCCCCCGGCGGTTCGATCTTGATTACGTCGGCGCCTAGATCACCGAGAATTTGTCCGCATAGCAGACCCCGTTCAGTGGTCATATCCAGGACCCGGTACGGACTCAGCAAGGAATTACCTTGAAACATTTCCGCCTTTCCCATAAGCGCTTTTGAGCGTGCGAATTTTCACCAGGCCTCTCCCGGATAGTTCACTATCCTAGTCGGGGACGGAACCAACCTCGCCCAGCCTTTCATAGAAATTAATGGGAGAGGAAACAACTATCTTCCTCTCCCGTTGACTTTACGACGAAAGAATTTGCGAAAGCTCAACCGCCGTGTCAATCTCGGCAATCTTACCGTCCTTGATCCCGACGTCCGCTTGGTATCGAGGCAAGCGGGTGCCATCGATCACCATGCCACCTAGGATGACCACATCGAATTCCGCCATTTGGTTACTCCTAATGTGCTGCGACCGCACTGCGTGAGGAAGAACTAGATCTGCTTATGAGATTAGATTGGTCACGGTAGTCCGATCAGAATCTCTAATATGTTATTGCACGTCCGCATATAGCGAAACTGGCGCCAACTCCACAAGCGAAACTCCTCAGTTAGCGATTGCAATGGTCGCGAACGCGATTGGGCGCTGTTGGGGGATGTGGATGGGGCGTGGGTACCGCTTCCCGACGGAATGCGCGCGCGCGTTCGGCCGCACCGCGATGGTTCGCGGCGAGCTGATCCTCATTGTCGTAGTCGAAGGGCTCTGAAGGTGCTGCTTTATACGAGGGTCTTCGGCGCCACAGGATCCTGAAACTCGCACCAGGCTGCTGAAGGACCGCGCCCCGACATCGTGCGTGGTCCGCGCCGCGCCATCCGATTGCGAGCTGCCAAGACGATCGCGTTCAGATCGGGAGGTCGACGCACTCGACACGACGCGGCGGCTAGCCTTCGCGTTGGCTAATCATGAGACTGTCGGATATCCAACCAATCAAGCTTCAACATATGCCTGGCGGCATTTGTGCCATCGATTGGCACATTCTTCCTTTGCCACTGGGCCTCACCGGTGGCGATTTGATTTGCAAATCTTCCGCGCCAGGGGAACCGGCGGTGTCGAAGCTAACGCGGTGTTTCATTTTCGTCCTCACGGTTTCGTTCTTATGGATAAGCTCGCTTGCGGCAACCCCGGACCCGGCGGCGCTGCTATCGCCACCGCTGTCCTCCGCGAACGGCAAATCACTGCCGAGCTCGATGATTGGTTACCGGGACACGTGCTGCCCGCGCTCAGCCGGGCGAAGCTGCTGGGCCACTATCGCGGAACCGATGCCAGTGCTCCGATGACGCTGACGGTGGCCTTGAATCGATCGGACGAGGCCGGTTTCCAGCGTTATCTGCAGGACGTATATGACCAGCACTCGAAGAGCTATCGGCACTTCCTGACCCCGCGACAAATCTCCGATCGCTTCGGACCGTCGCGCCGCGAATACGGCTCGGTAGTCAGCTATCTTAAACGGAATCGACTTGCCATCGTTGAACGATATCCCAACCGCATGACCGTCACCGTGCGCGGCCGCCGCGCGCATGTGGAGCGAACTTTCAGGGTGCAGATTTCCGACTATCTTCTCGATGGGAGACGCGAATTCGGCCTTCAAGCAAGTGCGCAGCAATGCGAACGGCCAGGCCGTCTTCACTTACAGTGGAATAGCGCAGGGCACTGACAACAATGCCGCGGGCGACACCGGCAGCACCTGTCTCGACGGCAGCGTGAAGAAGGTAACCTGGGGTGCCGGAGTGGATACGACGTTCCTGAGCCTTAACTACATCGCTAACATCGGTGGCCATGTAAGTGACAGTCTCAGCAATCTTGTCGGCAACGGCCGGCAAGATAGGTCCGATTTACCTGACACCTCCAGAGCTGGACTTTTTGGGAGTGTGAAATCCGCCCGCATGGCCAAACCCGTATCGCGTTCTTATTCAACCCATGGTGGAACAAGGGCGTCGCGAAGATCAGTAGTATCTCGATTCAAGGCGGCGACTATTCCCTCGATTCGCGCGACAGCACCTGCGGATCGACACTCCCGGTGGGCAGGCTGTACGCGATCGCGATCCAGTTTAATCTATCAGCAAGCGGGGCGCGCCAGGGTAAGCTCATCGTGCAGGACAATGCTTCCAATTCGCCACAGACCGTTAATTTGGAAGGCTTCGGAAGCCAGCAGCTTGGAATTACTGTCAAGTCTGTGAATACACCTTCGAGAAGATAGATCGAGATCGTATTTGCGAAATGGTAAGCCGGAAGAGCCTCAACGAACGGTCCGCTCCGGATCACAATTCCTATGGGCACGGAACGCCATCGCAAATGTTCGGGCCCATTTGTACCCCCCTTGGACCTGATTGCCGGGATGAGGTGGCGTGGTTTCGTTATTGCCGAACAGCTGATTGTTGCCATAGCTGACAAATGGATCGGGCGCTCCGCCGCTCGTGATGCCGAAGGAGGAGTTTTTACCGATAGTATTGCCTACAATCGAAATTGGATCGGAAAAGACGGCAATACCCTCCGCGTTTTCTACCACCGTGTTGTTGGAAATCTGGCCGGCGGCCTGGATGCCGGCGCCTACACCTAGTGAATCTCTGCACAAGTGTTTCGATTTTGGTATAAACAGTTAGTTGGATCGGCGGATGTGGAGGTGTGGAGATGGGGAATCAGCGGACGTTCGCGTCGATAGAGTGGGATGGGAAGGGCAAAGTCACTCGGCGTGAGCGGTTTCTGGCCGAGATGGATGCGGTGATTCCATGGTCGCGGCTGATCAGGCTGATCGAACCGCACTACCCCAAAGCCGGACAGGGTCGCCAGCCGCTGGGACTGGAGAAGATGCTGCGGATTTACTTCCTGCAGCAGTGGTTCAACCTGTCGGACCCGCAAGCGGAAGACGCGATCTACGACAGCGAGTCGATGCGGCGCTTTGCACGGGTCGAGCTGGGCGAGGAGGTGGTGCCGGACGAGACTACGATTCTGCGCTTTCGCCATCTGCTGGAGCAGCATGGGCTGACCCAGGCGATCTTCGATTCGATCACCGGGCTGTTGGAAGAACGCCGGCTGTTGCTGCGTTCGGGAACCATCGTGGACGCGACCATCATCGCGGCGCCGAGTTCGACCAAGAACGCCAGCGCGAGCCGTGACCCCGAGATGAAGCAGGCCCACAAGGGCCGCAACTGGCACTTCGGAATGAAGCTGCACATCGGAGCGGATAAGCGCGGGATCGTGCATACGGTGCGAGCGACCGCCGCCAACGTAGCCGACATCACCCAGCTTAGTCTTGGACCGAGCTTCAGAGCTTTCTCCCTAGTGTGCTGTCAAAGCCATTGGCTTCGATCGTGTTCCCGGAAACCACAGAATCACAGCTGAGTGCGGCGATGCCAACGTAACCATTGGCTATGATAACATTGTGCAATACCGTTCCACCACTATTGAGAAGGATGCCATATACGTTGTTGTTGGCCACACTATCCGACACTTCCGTTCCGTCGTTGGCCAGAATGCCCGACCCGCTATTAGAATTGGCATGCACGTGACGCACACTCCCATCTGCGATGTAAATGCCGTTTTCATTGATGTTTGTGCCGTTCGACCTGGCCGTGAGATCCATCACGGTAGCGCCCTGACCCAGCGAGACGCCGCCTCCACCCATCTTGACGATCGAACCGTTTTTGACTGTGACGTTTGAATGCGTGACCCCGTTGATGCCGACGCCGTTGCCCGCGCCGGTGCCCGTGATCGCATAGCCGTTAAGATCGATTACGACGTTGTCGGCTTTGACATCGATGGCGTCGGCGCCACATCCAGCCGGAAGGGTGATATTACCGCTGAGATTGTAACCTCCCGGTTGCGTGATGATCTGCGGATAGTAGGAGCAGCCAATTCCGGGATAGATAGCTACGGCCGCCTGGCTGAGGAACGCCGGTTTGGCCTCACTGATCTCCGCCGCCCCGGCGCCAAGGCCAGTCCCCTCAAGCAGCACTAGCAGGCTGCGGAAAAAGTTCGGTTGAGTTGTGAATTGTCCACTGTCGGTGGTTGTTGGTGCTGCTGAGCGAGTATCTAAACCGCGGAGTAGAGCGCCGGCAGGCTTTGGTGTTCGCTTCAGGTGGCAATTGGCAAGAGATTGCGCATCCTTACCAAGTTGTAGGCTGCCGCTGCGAAGGTAAACATCCAACCGACCCGATCGGCACCCCGATGCCGGGTCTTGCGCAGTCCGGCGACGGTCTTGAACCAGCCGAAGATCTCTTCCACCCGTTTGCGCTCGACCTGACTGATGGCGTAGCCCGGTTGGCGGGTGGTGCGGCGGTCGATGGCGCGATGGGCCTTTTGCGCCACGTGCGGTGTGACTCGATACTCACGCAATCCGCGCACCAATTCCTTCTGATCGTAACCCTTATCGGCGCCTAGCGTGACCCGCTGCCGGCCCGCGATCTCTGCCGCCATCGCGAGGGCCGCCTCAGGTTCTGCGGTGCCGCTGGCCTGAGTGAGCCGGGTGTTGACCACCAAGCCCTGGCGATTGTCCATCTGCACGTGCCCGACGTAACAGAGCTTGGCCTCTTTGCCCGGTCCTTTGCGGGCCAAGCGCGCCTGCGGATCGCTGGTCGATCGGTGAGTGGCGTTGCTGCGTCGCTAACCATGAAAGTCCACGCTCGGGTTACCGGGATCATCGGGCGGGGTTTGCTGGTCGCCCCCTTTGCGCTTGAAACTCTTGTGCCCGGCCCAGGCCTCGATCAGCGTGCCGTCGACGGTAAAATGTTCGTTAGAGAGCAGGCCTCGGGCACTCGCCTGATCCAGCACCGCGTTGAAAAAGCCCTGCGCTACATCACCCACCAGCAAACGCTCGCGGTTCTTGGTGAAGACCGTCACGTCCCATACCGGGTCGTCGATGGTGAGTCCCACCAACCAGCGAAACAGGAAGTTGTAATCGAGCTGCTCCATCAAAAGCCGCTCGCTGCGCACCGTGTAGAGCACTTGCAAAAGCAGCGCGCGCAGAAGCTTTTCCGGCGCGATCGACGGCCGCCCGCGGTTTGCGTAGACCGCGTCGAACCGCCACGACGACTCCTTAAGCGCGGCGTCCACCATGACCCGGATAGCTCGCAACGGATGATCCCTGGGTACTCGCTGCTCCGCGGATATGTAACTGAACATTCCGCTCTGCTGATGATCCACCCCACCCATCACCGCCACCTCCTCCTACCACCGCCACCTCCTCCTACCACCGCTGCCTACTCCACTATATCCGACTGAGTCGAAAACTCCTCATTTTTCCGCAGCCTGCTAGGGCTTTTTACCTGTTCCTGCTCAGGATCTTCTATCCCGATACCGGCGAGAGCCCTGGCGGACGAGCAATGCGCGCGGTGTTGGAGATCTTTGAGGCACGGGCGTTGTTTGATGGTCCGGAATGCCAGGTCCATCTTCGGGTAGTCCAGCAGGATGCCAAGCTATACCTCGACCTTTGCGCTGTGGCGTGGCGCGCGGTGGAAATCGATACCGCGGGTTGGCGCATCGTCGATCGTCTGGCGCCAAAGTTTCGCCGCTCAAGAGGCAGCCAGCCGCTACCGGAACCACAGCGCGGCGGCAGTCTCGATGAACTCCGCAGCTTTCTTAACATTGATGACGACGGTTGGGTTCTGATCAAAGCGTTCCTGGTGTCAGCGATGCGGCCCGGCCTGCCCTGCCCTATCCTGGTCGCCAAGGGAGAACAAGGAGCCGGTAAATCCACCGCCTGCCGAGTGATCAGCTCGCTCATCGATCCGCGCACGTCGGCTCTTCGCGGTGCACCACGCGAGGTTCGCGATCTGGTCGCGGCAGCTCGAAACTCCTGGCTGGTTTGTTTCGACAACCTCAGCCATTTGCCCCAGGATCTGGCGGATACAGCCTGTCGGCTGGCCACCGGCGGTGGCTTCGGCGGTCGGGAACTCTACAGTGACTACGACGAGGCCGTCTTCGATGCCACTCGTCCGCTAGTGTTCAACGCTATCCCGGATCTCGGCGCGACACGCCCGGACTTCCTCGATCGCTCCCTCATCATCGAATTCCACGACATCAAGCCCGCGGCCCGGCGTGACGAACGGCAGTTCTGGCGGGAATTTGAAGCCGCGCGACCGCGAATCCTCGGCGCCCTACTCGATGCGGTCGCACTTGGGTTGAAGCAGACTCCCGGCCCTTGCACTTGACCAGCTACCACGCATGGCGGACTTTGCAACCTGGGCAACTGCCTGCGAAGTCGGGTTAGGACTTGAACCGCGGTCAGTTCCTCAAGGTCTATGAGGCTAATCGACTTGAGGCTCGCGACCTTGCGCTGGAATCCTCGCCGCTCTACGAGCCGCTTCGAGAGCTGGCGCGAGAGGGCTTCAAAGGTAGTACCGCCGAACTCCTGGTCTCGGCTCAACGACATCGTCAGCGAACAAACTCGACGCTCGGTGCGCTGGCCCAAAGCACCCAACGCCCTCGCCAGTGCGCTTCGGCGGATGGCCAGTAACCTGCGCACCGCTGGAATCGACCTCCAATCGGGTCGGGTCGACCGCCTTGGGAAACGGATAATCTCGGTCAGCGCTGTTACCTCAGCATCCTCAGCTTTAACTCCCATGCCGAGGGAATGAGTCTCGATCGGCAAGACTGCCTAGTAGTGGGTGTTTCCGTCGCAGTGCGGCTTCCTTCGTCGTCGTTTTCCGGAGCTGCTGAGATGACTGACGATCTTTTTCGACTATCCCGAACGACCTCAACTCGACTCGACCCGTGCTGCCGGATTCTTATCTCTAAATAAAGGGGGTGATCGATCTATTGACTTCTCAAGGGTAGGTTATTGCCCGATTCCAGTCGTATTGTTTCGCGGCCCTTCGTTAGTGATCCGTTCGATGCAACTTTCTTTTAAATGCGGTTGGTTTTTGATGTTGAAATCTGTTGAGATCTAAAATTAGGTCAAAATTGGCCGATATCCGAACTGGAATAAAACGATGTTTTGTATGTGACGTTTGGCAATGGAATGATTTCCTCGATTCCTGATCCAGCGAATACCGTTACCGAGCCGCAAAAGGCAACGAGGGCCGCGTCTCAGGCGCGCAGAAAGGGGGGTGGTTCTCCGATGCGCGACTCATTTGCGCGGGAGTACCTCAAGGATTTCAACGCGACCAAAGCCGCGGTTCGGGCCGGCTACTCCCCTAAAACGGCCGGTTCACAAGGTCACCGATTGTTGAAATCACCCGCGGTCCGAGAGGCCCTGGATGAAGCAACCGCGGGAACGGCCAAAGAACGCGAATTAAGGGTCGAACGCGTTATCGAAGCGCTCGCTATTATCGCGTTCGCGGACCCCAGGGACTGCTTCGATCACCGAGGCCGCTTTCTGCCAATAAGCCAGATACCGAAAAACGCCCGCCGTGCGCTCGCCAGCTACAAGGTCAGAAAGTTCCGTAGCACCGGATGCCGTCGGAACGGTAAAAAGCACGTCGGTCGGCGTTACACACTCCGTTTCAGCAATAAGATTAACGCCCTCACCATGTTGGGGAAGTACCTGGGCATGTTCCCGAGCACGGGCAAGGGCGGGAAGCCGCCACCACGCAGGGTGCCTCGAGAAGTGCCTCTGGAAGCGGGAGGCGGTCTCCCCGAGCTGTCAAATAGCAGGCTCCGAGATCCTTTGAAGCCGGTTCCATATAAGCTCGGCGCGCGACCGCCGGCTCGCGCGGGAATGAAAGGGCGCGGTTCCGTCATGCGCGATCGTTTCTCTAACGAATACCTCAAGGATTTGAATGCGACCAAAGCCGCAATTCGTGCCGGTTACTCCGCTAAGACGGCAGCGTCACAAGGTCAGCGTCTGTTGAAATCCGCTGCGGTTCGCGAGGCGATCAAAGAAGCGACCGCGAGATTGCGCACGATGCGCGAGGTGTCACCCCAACGAATTATCAGAGAGCTCGAGATGATCGTTTCTTTTGACCCCATAGAGTTTTACGACAATAATTGGAACCCGTTGCCGATCGATCAGATGTCGATTGAAGCTCGACGTTCTCTCGCAAGCTTTGAGGTCAGGGAGTTATGCCGCTGCCACCGGCGCAATAGGACCCGCATCGGCCCAAGCCACCGAATTTACGACAAGCTGGTGGCAAGTACTGTGCTCGCGAAGATCCTGGGAATCTTTCCCTGATCCATGAATCATTTGCGACGGAATCGAGTGCGCCGCAATCGATCGCCCATGTACCCGCGCCTGGCTGTCTTCCAATTGCGAACACCCTTTCGGGTTTGGCATCCACGACATAAGTTTTTTCGAAAGTTCAAAAATCACGCGACATAAGTTTCCGGCGCTGAGGAAGATTGCCGTTTCGGCGCCTGAAACCTCGGGTCGAGAGTCAAAACCAAAGGCGGCCACGGCTCGTTGGCCGGTATGTGCGGAATAAAATCAGCACATGCTGGTAAGTTCTACGGTCTCGACGTGCGAGTGTTTGCGGCGAGTGGATTCAGCCTGAAACGAACTCCGCACCAGTAGATCATCGTCCATCCCGACTTCAAGGAGCGCTCTTTTTAGGTTCCGCTAGTGCGAATCGGACTCGCGAGTAGTTCGCCTCGTCTTCATCACCGACGAATTCGTCTATTGGTATTCCGGATGCCTTCGGGAGGAGAAGGCATGTTTCAGGAGACTCACGCGCCCCTTCCGGATCCAGTCATGTGTCGATGTATTGTTGCGCAGTTTTTGTGATCGTTCTTACCCTACCTTTACGACTTTTCTTCCTTCCGCCACTCGCAGACGACAAAACACGTCTTTTTAAAACGACGTTTGGCAACAGCCTTACCGCCACTACCGATACGGCCGGCGTCGGCGCGAAAAACCCCTGTCTGGCGCTGGGGATCAAAGGGTGCGGGGCCCCGACGCGCAATCGGTTTGATGCTCGAGTACCTAAAGGCTTTGGACTTGTGGTTAGCATCTAGTAACTAAATATCTTCCGCGATCCGAACTGAACCTTGATCAACCACATAAGTTTTATTTTATGACAAAATCGGGCGAACGAAGAGCGAATCTGCCGATGGGTCCGGAGAGCCGTTTCGCGAACGACGGAGCGACCCTGGACAACCGAGCGCGAAAGCCGCGCCGGTGCCAGCGGATCAGAGTAATTGTCAAAAGGTGTCGATCATCTTTTCCGGCGCCGGGCTCGCCCTCTCTGAGGGACGCGTTCGGTCAGCTTGGCTGAGAATCAGACAAAGACTCGGACACGGTGCGGTGCTCAAGCACGACCCCAAGTTCAACCCGAATCGCCTGGGTCAAGTTTTAGTGGCGCTGCAGCTCATTGGGCGCTAGGTTCGCGGGATGGTAGAGTGGGACTTTGTTGTGGTTGGCGCCGGTTCCGCCGGCGCTGCACTCGCTTACAGGCTGACTGAAAATTCGAACCGACGCGTTCTTCTTCTGGAGGCGGGTCCGAATCACACGTCAGCGCAAACGCCCGACTCGATCCGCGGCAAGAGTTTATTCGTTGCGCTCGGCGAGCCGGGGCGGATGTGGCCAGCACTCAACGCCGTGTGTGTCGAAGGGCAGGCGCCTAAATTATATTTTCGCGGAAGAGGGGTCGGCGGAAGCTCGGCGGTGAACGCCCAGGTCGCCATCCGCGGGCTCCCGAGCGACTACGATCGCTGGGCTAAGCTAGGCTCTATCGGATGGGGCTGGGACGGAGTGCGTTCCGCGTTCGAGCGCGTGAGCGAGCGAATCCCCGCAGAGCGACGGCCCGAAGCCGAATGGTCGACCGTAGACCGAAGCCTCGTTGCCGCTGGTGTGGAGTGTCAGCAATCATGTGAATCTCCCCCCGTAAACATCATTTGAAACTCCCCCCTCTGAAGAACAGAGGAGAAGGAGCAAATGGAAGAGAGATTGAATCGGGTAGTTTCTCCGCCGACCGAAGTGGGTGCGGCGGAGGAGCGGATGTTACGGGCTGATCTGGTGCGCGAAATGGTGGCGCGAAAGGAACGCGGCGAGGGAGCCAAGCGGATTGCGCGCGAACTCGGAGTGGATCGTAAGACGGTCAAGCGCTGGTTGAAGTTAGGCAGCTGGCAGCCGCGACGAAGCCAATCTCGGAACCGGCCGATCGATCATTTTGCCGAGTTCATCCAGCGGCGCGCGCCGGAGGTCGGGTGGAACGGGGTGGTTGTGCACCGCGAGCTGGTGGGCCTGGGGTTTACCGGGGGCTATCTGCAAGTGCAACGTTTTCTGCAACCTTTTCGAGCGCAGCGGAAGTGGTCGGAACTCGCGACGGTACGCTTCGAGACTGCACCCGGCGAGCAGGCCCAGGTCGACTACGGCCAACTAAAAGTCTGGATCGGCGAGGAGGCGGAAACGGTTCATTTGTTCGTGTTCACCCTGGGCTATTCGCGCCGGCTGTTCACCCGCGGATATCGCAACGAGCGACTGGCGGCATTGCTCGACGGCCACGAGCGCGCGTTTCGTTTTTTCGGCGGACTCACCCTGAGCTGCCTGTACGATAACCCGCGCACCCTGGTGCTGGGCCGCAGTGAGAACAAGGTGCTATGGCATCCGCTGTTCGAGGACTTCGCGCGCTACTACGGCTTCACCCCGCGCGCCTGCCAACCATATCGCGCGCGGACCAAAGGCAAGGTCGAGAGCGGAGTTGGATATGTAAAGCACAACGCGCTGGCGGGCCGGCGCTTCCATTCATGGGAAGAACTCAACGGCTGGCTCGAGCGCTGGAGCGCGGAAGTCGCCGATCTCCGGGTACACGGAACTACCCACGAGCGGCCGATTGATCGCTTTGCCCACGAGCAACTCACTCCACTGGGCAGCCGACCGCCTTATCGCTACGAGTTGGTGCGGTCGCGGACGGTGGCCAACGATGCCCTGGTCGCGGTCGGCGCCGCACGTTATTCGGTCCCGGTCCAGTACGTGGGGCTGATAGTCAGCGTGCATGAAAGCACTGAGCACTACGAGTTCTACCACCAGGACCAGTTGATCGCGCGCCATCCCAAAGCCGCCCGGCACACCGTAGTAATGGCGCCCGAGCACTACGCCGGATTGTTGCGAGTAGCCCGCCAAGAGGTACTTGCGGCGCCGCCGCGCTTCGATCCCAACTTCGGACGGCTCGGTGAGGTTATAGTGCGCGATCTCGCGCTCTACGAGGCCGCCAGTCTGGGTGAAGGAGGTGTGCCGCGATGAGCACCCCGCAACTCGAACGTCTACAGGAGCATTGTCATCGGCTGCGGCTCTTTCAGACCGAGAATGAACTCACCGCGCGCCTGGAACAGGCGGCGAAGAAGGAAGTTTCCTACGCCGAGTTCCTCGACGAACTGCTTGCCGCGGAGGTCGGATCGAAGACCCACAAGCACCATCAGATGCGGATCGCGATGGCGCGCTTTCCGTTCCAAAAAACCCTGGAGAGCTTCGACTTCAAGTTCCAGCCCTCGATCGATCCCAAGCTGATCCGGGAACTCGCGACCGGCCGCTACATGCAGAGCGGCGATAACGTCTTGTTCCTCGGACCGCCCGGAGTGGGGAAGAGCCATTTGGCCGTAGCACTCGGGATGAAGGCTTGCGAGCAAGGCGTGCGGACCCTGTTCGTTACCGCCACCGCGCTCATCACCACGCTCGGCAAGGCACTGGCCGAAGGGCGGCTGGAAGAGCGTCTGAAGATCCTTACCCTGCCACAGCTTTTACTAATTGATGAGATCGGCTATCTCCCGATCGATCGCCAGGGCGCCAACCTGTTCTTCCAGCTGGTCTCGCGCCGTTACGAGCGCGGCTCGATCATCATCACCAGCAATCAAAGTCTTGGCGCCTGGGGCGAGGTGTTCGGCGATGCGGTGATCGCCAGTGCTATCCTCGATCGCCTGCTCCATCATTCCATCACGATCAACATAAAAGGAGAGAGTTTCAGGCTTAAGGAGAAGCTCAAGGCCGGTCTGCTTAAAACCAAACTCGAGCCTCAGCCGCCTGCATGAACAGCGAAGCCATTATACGGAGCGGCGAGGGGGAGTTCCTCCCCCTCGCACTCCCCCACCTAGTCAACACCCAGAGGGGGGAGTTTCAAATGATACATGGGGGTGATTTTCGGGTGATGTTTGACAGTGGAGCGCGGCCACCCACGTTGCAACAGCCTCGAGACCTAAGGCGTCGTCGGCGCGGCACCGGCGGGCTTGACCCGGAAGAACAACCGACGTGTCTCCACGAATGACGCTTACCTTGAGCCGGCGCGCGGACGATCCAACCTCGAGATCCGCGGAGACGTGCTAGTCGACCGGGTCTTGGTCCAAAATGGTCGCGCTACTGGAGTGCGAACGTCGGACGGCAAGTTGACGGCCCGACACGTGGTGATCTCGGCGGGGGCCATTCACAGCCCCGCGATTCTCCTTCGCTCGGGCCTCGGCAGCGTGCGTCCCGCCATCGGGCGGAACCTGGCTGAGCATCCCATGGTGACGGCCAATCTGACGGTTGAACAGAGCCTGATCGATCGGGATGGCGATTCCCCGAGCACTGGGTTCATCCTGCGATGGTCGTCTGGCCTCGCTGGGTGCGGGGAGGCCGACTTACAGATCCTACCCATAAACCACCCGGGAACTCCGGGTCTCATCCTCGTCCTGGCGGCCGTTATGGAACCGTTCTCTAGAGGAGCGATAACGCTGGTCTCGGACGACCCGGCGGTCGATCCGCGCGTCGAATTCCGGCTGCTATCTAATCATCGTGACGTGGTGCGGATGCGGATGGCGGCCCAAGAGCTCTTCGCCCTACTGGGTAACAAGGCGGTTCGGAGCCTGACCCGCACGGTTACTCTCGATGAGCGCGGGACGACACCCAGCGACCTGACAGATGAGGCGGCTCTGGATGCGTGGCTCAAGGCAACGGTAACCGATTATGTGCACGCTGTGGGAACGTGCCGGATGGGCCCACCCGACGATCCTTCGGCGGTCGTCGATCCGCGCTGCCGGTTCATCGGTATCGCGGGCCTCTCCGTCGTCGATGCATCGATCATCCCGGTAATTCCCCGCGCAAACACCCATCTCACGGCGGTGATGATTGCCGAACGGGCTGCCTCGTTCCTGGTTGGCTGACGGCGCTCGGATATCGGAAGTCGAAGCTTCAATTGTTTTCATCCGCATCGCGACAGACTGCCGAGTCGAATCCGACGAACCCTCGAGAAAGATTCGGTCCGCGTGTCTCGATCTTTGACGAGGTCGGACAGGGGGAGGTTCTTGTCTATGGATCTGGACCGCGGGCAAGAACTGGAACACCCGGTGCGCCGCCCCGTCGCTAAGCCGCTCTTGCCCCGTCGTGCTGGCCTTTCCCGCCTGCTGGACACCGTTGACAAAGACGCTGCCCGCTCGCACGAGTGGGAGGAAGCGCGCGCCGTCGAGCCGACGCCATCGGCCCTGTGCCATGTCCAAAAGCTTAGGCCATCAAGATGCCTTTAGTGCGAGAGCCGGCGCCCTTTGTTACCGCTGGCGTAGTCGGACCGTCGCGAACACGGCCTCGAACCTTGAGCACACTGCGGGAGGATCGAGCGGCGGCGCCGCCTGCGCCGCGGCCGCTGGGCTTTCGCCGCTGGCGGAAGGGACGGCGGCGGCTCGATTCGTATCCCCTCGAGTTGCTGTGGGACGGTCGGACTGAAGCCGTCGCGCGGGCGTGTCTCCTACTCGCCGGTATCCGGTGAGGCGTGGGTGGGATTCGCGACCTCCGGCCCCATAGCTCGATCGGTGCACGACGCCGCGATGTTCCTCGATGTGATCGCAGATCCGGTCGTCGGCGACCCGTATTGGGCTCCGGTGCCGACCGAACCATTCAGCGCTGCCGTCGCCAGGCGGCCAAAGAAGTTGCGCCTCGCGACAATCCTCGAAAGCGCTGAGAGCAAGGTCGATCCGGAAGTGAAAGCGGCGACCGAATCCGCACTCAAGGTTTTCGAAGGGATTGGACATTCGGTGGAGGTGCCATCGATTCGGTGGTGCCACCCAGTGTGGCGAGCCTCGGCTGGACCTGGAGCAACGTCTTTTGACCGCGGCTCTCCGCCTGAGTTAGCAGAGGTTCAATGGTTATCGGATGCTGGTCAGGAACTACCGCGTCTTCCACTGATTTCTCGGTGAAGGTGACGTCCGGGGAACCGGACATAATCCCGCGAATAGCAGCGATCTCAGCAGTCTGACGCGCCGCCCTGCGCTGGGCTTCCGCGGCGCCGAATAATGGGCGAGAATTCCGCCGGTTGGTTACAGACGTTCGCGGTTCGAAGGAGCGGTCACAATGCCAATCGAGTTCGGGATATTCGACCACATCGAGCGAGTCCCAGGGGTATCGCTTCAGCAGCTCTATCGTGATCGATTGGAGTTCATACAGATCGCCGAACGCGGCGGCTTTACCGGTTACCATCTCGCCGAGCACCACGGCTCGCATCTGTGTATGGCGCCGCAGCAAGCGGTGTTCCTCGCCGCAGTTGCGCAGGCGACCGAGCGGCTTCGCCTCGGGCCGCTTGTCTTCTGTTTGCCGCTGCACCAGCCGTTACGGCTCGTCGAGGACATCTGCATGCTCGACAACCTTAGCGGCGGACGTCTCGACGTCGGCATCGGCAGAGGCGTCGGCTTCGCGGAGCACTCTTTCTTCGGCCACGCCCACACCGAAGCCAAGGAGCGCTTTGAAGAGGTCCTCGACATCGTCTTGGAAGGACTGACTACTGGAAGGATCAATAGCCGCGACCGCAAGTTTCACGACTTCCCAGAGGTCAACCTCTATATGGAACCTGTCCAGGAGCCCTACCCGCCGTTGTGGTATCCGGGAAATCTGGAGTACGCCGCGCGGCGGGGTCTGAACTTTCTGCTCCCTGTGCGGATCTCCAGGCAGATCAGTGAAGTCTACCGACAGATAGCGGCCCAGCACCGCCATGACCCGAGTCGGCTCAACCCACACGTGACCCGGCCGAAGATCGCCAGTACGCACATGCTCTGTGTGGCCGAGACCGATGACGAGGCGCGTCGCATCGGGCAGCGCGCCTGGAACGCGCTCAAGCGCAATGTCTGGTCGGTCCACTGGTACGAGCCCGGGCTGCTCGAGGAGTTGCCGATCGAGCACTATGACTTTCTGCAAAAGGCCTTTGAGTCCCCGGCCCGAGCCGAGAAGGGCGGAGGCCTCGTGGTCGGCTCGCCCGACACGGTGAGGGAATACTTCAAACAATACGTGGGCGAGGGAAATATCGATTACTTGATGACCGCCTTGCCCTTCGGCGACATGACGCACGAGGAAGCAATGCGCTCATTGCGGCTGTTCATCGATGAGGTGATGCCTGCGGTGCGGAACATAGCGGCACCTTCATGACTTGGTCCCCTTGTCCGTTGCCCATAGAGAGCAGATAAGAAAGCAAACGGGCTTACTTTCCACGGAGGGACGCGATGGAAAAGGCGTTGGCCGGAGTGACAGTTCTTGATCTCACGCAATATGAAGCCGGTCCTTCCTGCACCGAGATGCTCGCCTGGCTCGGCGCCGAGGTGATCAAGGTCGAAGAGCCGAAGATGGGTGAGCAGGGGCGTTGGCGGGTTACCGAAAAGCCGGGCGTCGATTCCTACTACTTCATGCTGCTCAACGCGAACAAGCGCAGCATCACGCTCAATCTTAAATCGGAGCGCGGCCGCGAGATCTTTCTCGACTTGGCAAAAAAGGTCGACATCGTCAGCGAGAACTATTCGCTCGGCACCATGAAGAGTTTCGGCCTGGGCTTCGAGCGTCTACGCTCGGTCAATCCGCGCCTGATCTATCTGACGGTCAAGGGCTTCGGCACTTATGGCCCGTACAGCCAATACAAAAGCTTCGACATGATCGCGCAAGCCGCGGGCGGCGCGATGGCGCTGACTGGATTTCCTGGGTCACCGCCACTCAAGCCCGGACCGACGATCGGTGACACCGGCACCGGGATGCACGCAGCATGTGGCGTGATCGCGGCGCTTTTTCAGCGCGAACGCACCGGCAAGGGCCAGAAGGTCGAAGTCGCGATGCAAGATGCGGTGCTCAATTTCGTCCGCGTGCCGATGATGGGGACCTATCTGACCGGCAAACCAACCCCGCGGGTCGGCAATCGCCTTGGCGCCGGACCGCTGGGCGACATATTCAAATGTTCTCCGTGCGGTCCCAACGATTATGTCTACCTCTATTGCTCCAATCAGGAGATGTGGGAAACGCTGTTCGCGACGATTGGCAAGCCCGAGGTGGCAGTCGACCCGCGCTTTACAGACCGCAAGCAGCGCCGCGCCAATCTCGAAACCTTGACGCAAATCGTTGAGGAATGGACCTCACGCCGAACTAAGCACGAAGTGATGAAAATCATGGGCGAGGCGGGGGTGCCGTGCGGCGCCGTGCTCGATAGTGTCGAACTGCTAAACGACCCCCATCTGCGCGAGCGCGAAATGATCGTGACGATAAACCATCCGGTGCGCGGAAAATTCACGATGCCCGGGTGTCCGGTGAAGCTCGAGGACTCGCCGGTCGAGGTGAAGAGCTCCCCGCTGCTCGGCCAGCACAACCGCGAGGTCTATGGCGAGCGGCTAGGGCTCGACGACGCTTATCTGGATGAACTCAAGCACCAAGGCATAATCTGAGACCGGTCCGGATGAGCGAAGGCCAAGTGCTCACCGCGGATGGCTTGGCTTCGCCGGCAGTCGATGCGATCGGCAAGAGCAAAGCGCCGGTGATCCGTGCCCTGCGCGGGAAAATCTGCGCGATCCTTACGAAAAAAAAGGACCGCTTTTTGGGACCTTCCCACTTGCAATAGCGAAAGTGCTCGCTCAGTCTTACTGGCAGCCGCGCAATGCGGGCGCAATGAGGAGGAGGAGGATGACGCAGGCGCAAGTAGTGGCGCATCTCGCTGACAAAGTCGGGATCTCCAAGAAGCAGGCCAAGAGCGCGCTCGAAGAGCTCACCGCGCTGGTAGTACGCGAACTGAAGAAGGAAGGCTCGCTACGGTTGGCGGGTCTGGGAATTTTCCGTAAGCGCAAGACCAAGGCGCGCATGGGCCGCAATCCGGCGACGGGAGAGGCGATCAAGATTTCCGCACGCACGCGGCTGCGCTTCACCGCGGCCAAGGCGCTCAAGGACATGGTTCTGGGCGCCAAATAATTCAACTTTTTTCTGCGAGCAGCTGAGCACGTAGAAGAATAGTACATACCAGCTCGCGGCCATGTGACGACTGGCTATTGAAACCGGCGGCGTACAAAAGGTTGCCGCGGTGTTGCTGTTTGCCGCGTTCCTGTCGATGCAGCCGAAGCAGCCGATCAACAAGGTGTTCCTCGCGCGAATGTTGGCTTTGCTGTTTTTTGGGCGGTGGCGCCTTGGGGACTGTCAATGGACGTGAACTTCAACAATAGCTACATGAGGAACGACAATAAGACCAACAACTACTACGTGCGTGCAGTGCGTAGTTATTTCGCCCCACACACCGACGCGGCTTTGGAAAGCTCTCGCGGGTATCACAATTTTTGAGTAACTATTTGACCCAGAATGACAAGTGGAACGCCAGCGGAGGTCTTGCCTGACCCCGAATCGGGCGAAGCGCTGCCGCGGATTCGCCGCAATCTCGTCATGGTTGCACGCCGAGGCGAGCAATTTGCCTTCGACGATTTTCGCGAGATAGCCGCATACTGCCGGCAGATGGCTCCGGAGATCCGGCCTATTCCATTTTTCGATACAGCTGCGAGCCTGCTGCGCTACTTCGCGCTTCTCAGACCAACTTTGATCTTCGCGCCCCGGCGCCTCCTCTTTTACCGTCCTATTCGAGGAATTGTTCGGAGTGGAAGACTGCTTCCGAAGAGCGAAGAGTATCGCCGCATGGAGGCAGCCGGAATCCCGGTCCCGCAGTGGCGTCTGCTCACACGGAGCCATTCGCCAGATGTTACCGACCTCGGGCGCTACGTCGTCACCAAGCCTGACTACGGTGGGTGCGGGGCCGACGTTCGCATCCGGCGCGCGGGCCGCGCACGTTGGACTCCCTCGAAGACCCCGGTCCGTTTCGCCAGCCGCTGTGCGGTTATCGCCCAGAAGTTCGTCTACACTGGGGCGTGGCCGGTGTCGTATCGAGTGTGCACTCTCTTTGGAAAGCCTCTCTACTCCCAGCGTGCCGAATGCTCGCACGAACGCCGACCCTTCCTTGGGCTCGACGGCTTCACGACATCATCTGTAAGCGCGACCCATCCCGGATGCTCGTTCACCCTGGAAAACGATCGGGAGATAATCGCGCTCGCCGAGCACACGCATAAAGCCTTTCCGGATATCGCGGTACTTGGGGTCGACATTTTGCGGGAGGAGCCAAGTGGCCGGCTGTTTGTCGTCGAGGTCAATTCCTCAGGCGAGGTGTGGCACCTCTCCTCGCGTACCGGCAAATCGATCCAGGCTTTTGCGGGGTTCGAATACGCCTCGCAATTCGGCGGGCTGCGCCGCGCGGCCGAGATCCTCATCGAAGAAACCCGCCGCCAGGCATGTTGAACCTTTAGACCGCGCGGCACCGTTCCGCGCGAAAGTGGTTTGTCGCGATACCCTGCGCGACAGCAACAGACGGCAACATTGCCGGTTGCTCGAATCGTCAACTATATCAGCCGCCAATGCTCGGCTACCCACGCCAACCACATCCGGCGATCGCCACTTTAGGACTTGGGTCGCGCCGTTGAAGGTGAGCCACCCTTCAACCCGCAGCTTCAGATTGCAGCTCGTAACGGCGGTTGATGGTTTCCACCGCACAGGCTTAATCTAGGGTCGCGATTTCCACAGGGGATGGTGCACCCGAGATGGCTCAGTTTGATGTCGTTCAGACCCCGAATCCGGCCGATGAATATCCGCATCAGATACTTGGAGAGTCAGCCTGGAGCGAAAGCTATTACTTCTACTTCGTCGATCCCAAAACCCGGGTGAGTGCGTTTACCCGGATGGGCTTTCGGAGCAACGAAGGCTGGGCTGACGGCCTCAATGCGGTATATCTCGAGGGCCGTCGCGTCGCCTTCTGTTATGCGCGACGCGACTCGCCCAAAGGCGATCAGAGTCTCAGCGTAGGTGGTCTCGAGTTATCGCTGAAAGAGCCCTTTCGTTCCTGGTCCGTGGCGTATGAAGGCGCCACGCAAGATATTCCCGATGGACGCATCCTGGTGACGCCCCGCAAAAGTCGTCCTGAGGGATGGTTCAATCCCGCCAATTTGTCGATGCGGGTCAACTATGCAGGAATCGGCGATCCTTTCTACTTCTGGCGTGGTGATCACGGCCATTTCGAGCAGGTTTGCGAAATCCAAGGCGACCTTCGGATTGGCGACGAAACGCATTCCATTAATGCATGGGGCTTGCGCGACAAATCGTGGGGCCCGCGAACATGGCAATCATCCACCTCGAAGACTTCGGCTCCCGATGCGCCGCGCAAAAGCGATCAGCCCCCGACCTTCACCATCTGGCTCACCGCGACCTTCGGTGCAGACCTCGCCTTTGCGGTCACCTGCGTTCGCGGTTCCGACGGCGCACTTCGCGGCCAAGGTTTCTTGCAACGAGAGCAGAAAAACATCCCGCTCCTTAATGCCGAAATCGAAAGTGACTATGAACCGAATTCGGTGCTACAGCAGGCATTTCGGATGAGCGGGGTGGCAGCGGACGGGACCAAATTCAAAACCGATGGTATCGTTTTCACCGTATGCCCAACCAAGATTGCGATGCCTGGAGGAGCCACCCTGGTCAACGAAGGAGTGGCGGAATTCCATCACGAGGGCCGCACTGGCTTCGGCATCGCAGAGTATTGGGTGGCAGTTAAAGGGGACCAGGCATAAGGACGGAGTCGCCAATGGCATATCAGGAAATCAGTTACGAGACCGAGGGAGACGTAGGAGTCATCACGCTACGGAGACCGGAGGCGCGCAACGCTCTCACGTTTACTACTTACCGCGAACTTGAGGATGGGGTGCGTAGTACCGCCGCACGATGCTTGATCATAACCGGCGCCGACCCGGCGTTCTGCTCCGGAGATGACGTCAAATTGGTGATGGCATCGGCGAGCGGCAAGGCGGCAACCGCCAAGCTGGAGCCGCGCCTGACTCCTGCGGCCGACGCAATTCTGAACAGCGATGTTCCGATCATCGCGGCAGTAAACGGCGCGGCCGTCGGATGGGGGATGGAACTGGCACTGATGGCCGATTTGCGGGTTGCCTCGGAAAAGGCGCGGTTCGGCGAATTGTTCATCAAGCGCGGCCTTTGTTGCGATGTGCCTGGCATCGGGCGCCTCGCGCAATTGGTGGGACGCGAGCGAGCGGCGGAGCTTCTGCTCACCGGCGACATCATAGACGCCACGGAGGCACTGCGCGTCGGGCTGGTATCTCGCGTTGTTCCTCACGCCCAGTTGATGCCGACCTCAATGGAACTGGCCAGGAAGATAGCCGCGAATCCGCCGCTGGCGGCGCGCCGAATTAAGCAAGGACTGCGTCGCGCGTTGGATCCCGATTGGAGGGTACTAGGCGCGTGGGTAAGCACCAGTTTGGCGGAGTTATTCAAGACCGCGGATCATCAGGAAGGGGTGCGCGCATTTCTGGAAAAACGCGAACCGAAATTCGTTGGGCGATGAGCGCGAATGATGACGGCCGCTCGTTCCGCTGCGCACGACCTCACGTCTCATTTTGAACGGCGAATTCTGAGATCGCTTGCAGGAACTTACCCGAGCGGGTACGCGCGAACTCGGCGACGCGGTCAAACTCGATCGTAACTGAGGTGTCGCGGATGGTCTGGAACTCCTTGCGAATTCGCGACTGCGTGGTGCTATCGAGTACGCTATCCGCAACGTAGCGAACGCGGAAAGCTTCGGGCGCCACCTGAACCAGTTGGTATTGTCTTATCGCCGGCGTCATTCGCAGCGTGTCGATGAGGACGTAGGGGAAGTAGATGCGGCCGTCAGCTCCGCGAAACATCACGCGCTTGCGGCCAACGATGCGGCCAAGCAGCGGCAGTGTACGACCGCACCGGCAAGTTCCCGCCGCCGCGATGGCATAGTCGCTCAGATCATAGCGCAGCAGCGGCATCAGATAGTTTTCCAGTGTCGTAATCAGCACTCGACCCATCTCGCCGGGCGCGACCTGATCGCCGCTATCGTCCACCAGCTCGACCAGAACATGCTCCGCGTTGATGTGATAGCTACCCTGCGGGCATTGCCACGCGATGAATCCCTCGGTGGCGCCGTAGTTGTCAGCGATCTCTACTCCCAGGGTCCGTCTGGCTCGCTGACGCAGTGCATCGTCGACCGTCTCGGCCACCGTGAAAACCAGCCGTAGTGATGGGAGCTTTCGGTTGGAGTCCTCCAGGAACTGGAGCATCCCCTCAAGGTTGGAGGGAAACATGTAGAGGTAAAATGGATCAATCTCGACAATCCGCTCGAACTGCCTGGCGAGGTCGGTGCTCACGGCCATCAAGCCCGGCAGCATACGATGCCTGACCCAATCTGAGTCCGGCGGATGGTTCACCTGATGGAAAATCGTGCGTCGCAAAGGATTCCATGCATGGGCTCGCAGATAGCGAATCCGTGCCGCGTAGCGGCCGCGCACTCGCGCGCGGTCGAAGAGAAACTCGGCCTCTATCCCGGTCACACCTGATGAAGCGCCCCATAAAAAACGGCGATCCGGCGGATACATCGAGCGCACCGATGCGTTGAGGGCGGCAATGTCGGTGCGTTCGAGGATTGGGAGCTGCGCGAAGTCATCCGGCCTCAGCGATCCTCCCAAACGTTCCGCATAAAAGGGAATCTTCGCCGCCGCCTCGAGCGTGCGTGCGAGACGGCGCTCCGTGTATGCGCGAATTTGATCCGCCTTCCAGTATTGCGATCGCAGCAGGAAGGCGTATCGCGGGGCGGCATCCAGTGCCATTCGCAGAGCGGACATTCCACCACAAAGTTTGGCGTAAAGCTGCCGGATTGAGAAGTAAGGATGCGCCAATGGGAAATGCTTTCAGTCCGCCAATTCCGAAAGCGCGGTCATGTACTTGCCGCCCGCGGTGCGAGAGATCTCCGGCACTCTTTGGAAGTTCACCGACACGTCATTGCCAAGAATCTTGCCAAAGCCACCCCGAATCATTCCCTCAGCCTCGGCGATCAATGCGCAATCCGAAACGAAGCGGACCGTAAAATGCCCCACCGAGTTTTGGAGGATCTGGAATTGTTTCACCTCGGCGCAGTTCCTCACCGCGGTCGCGAGATGCCATGGCGAAATAAGTTTTCCATCGCGCAGCCGAAACAGATTCATCGCCCGACCGATGATCTTGCCGATCAGTGGAAGCGTTCGGCCGCAATCGCACTTACCCGCTGCCGCGACGGCATAGTCGCCAATCTCATACCGCACCAGCGGTGCTAGACGATTTTCCAGCGTAGTAACCAGAACTCTGCCGATCTGTCCCGGCGCGACCGCGTTGCCATGCTCGTCGACGATCTCCAGCAGCACGTGCTCGGCGTTGATGTGATGATTTCCTGCAGGGCATTCCCAGGCCAGGAACGCCTCGGTGGATCCGTAGTTCTCCGCGATATCGATGCCGAGCGCTTCCTTCGTTCGCTGCCGAAGAGAGTCTTCGAGCACTTCAGCTCCAGTGAAAATCTTCTTGATCGAGTGTAGGCGGCGTCCGATTTTTGGGAGCCGATTTAGCAAAATCTCGAGATAGGAGGGAAAGGTGTATAGAAAGACCGGGTCGAGCTGGCAAAGCTGCTCCAGGTTGCCGTCAAGGCCCGGCGACGCCGGAATGAAATAGTTTAACATCCGAAGCCGGCTTCGCATGAGTTGCTCGTCATCGTTGCGGGCTGTTCGAAAGACACCATACGTCAGCCACGCGGTTCGCTCGAACGGTGTCCATCCATTTTCTCTCAGATACCGCGCCCGTGCGGCGAAACGGCCGCGCTGGTGAGGAACATCGAAGATGAACTCCGCCGGCGTCCCGGTCGATCCCGAAGAAGAGTCGGAGGAGAAGCGAAGGCCGTCCGGATAGAGACCGAGCACCGAACGATTCAGTTCGCCGATCTCGCGCCGGCCAATTGTCGGCAGCTGCGGGAGATCATCCGGTCGAGGCGAGCCTCCGAAACGCGCGGCATAAAACGGAATCCTGACCGCATCGCGCAAGGTTTGGTCGAGGGACGCTCTCACGTACGACCGAAGCTCCTCCTCGCTCCAATACTGGGAACGCATCAGACCGCAGTATCGCTTTGCGGCCCCCAGAATTGTGAGAAATGCCCTCATGGGTTACCAGATTGCATCGATGATCAGAAATGGGAATACGATACGACCCGCGTACGGGTGAAGCAGCCAAGGGATTTTGCGGGTCAAAAAGATTCCTATGCGAAGGCCGCGCAGCGCATCGGCGTCGATTTCGCCGTTGAGCGTTTTATTCGCCAATCACGAATGAGGACGATGGAAATTCGTCCGCCAAAGGGGACCGGCGGAATTCCGCGGTGCCGGGAGAAACACCCTTTTTGGCCGACTACTTGCCTCGCTGTAGCTAAATACTACAATCGGATCGGCGCATTCAGCCCGGGAGAAAAAGGGCGGCTCAGTGCTCGGAAACCAAAGGGGTCGTGGCTGCCCGATTTGCGGCGCCCACGGCCACAGTGACAACTCGCGCTTCTGCACGAAGTGTGGCGCAAGCATGGACGTCGACGACCGGACTCAGCAAGCTCCTCGAACACGATCGGGATGGAAATCGCTGCCTTTCATCGTACGTCTCGCAATATGGGTCGTCGCGATACCCACGGCAATCGGCGGCACGATTAGCCTATTAATGGCGACCGGCTTGCTGGTAGCAGCGGTGAGCGCGACTTCGCCCACCTCGGCGAGCGTTAGCCCCCCCCGAGCCCGAGCTCAAGGTTTGCTTCGCGCCTACACTTCCGGGCGGCTGCGATCCGACCACGACAATCGTTCAAGACCTCAACGCCGCGCACCATCAAGTCTTGCTGCAGGCCTATGAATTCACATCGGCCCCGATCGCTCAAGCGCTGGTCGATGCTCGCAAGCGCGGCGTGGACGTGCGTGCGATTCTCGATAGGTCGAAGGAGCACGAAGGCTACTCAGAGGAGAAATTCCTCAAACAGGAAGGCGTGCCGGTTATGATCGATGCGGCCCACAACATCGCGCATAACAAAATCATCGTTATCGATAACGAGATCGTCATCACTGGGAGCTTCAACTTCACGAAGGCGGCTGAAGAGCACAATGCGGAAAATCTTGTCATCATACACAATCCCGCGATCGCCGAGACGTACCTGCGAAACTGGAACTATCATCAAGCGCACTCCAACCCATCGGTCGAAACGTCCGAATCGTCGAGATAAGCTGCTCGGAGCCCTTAAGAGATATTTACGTCGCTGATCGGAAACCCTTGAGCAATTTGTGCGACCGACAGCGCACGTAGCTTTGAGTGCTCTCGGAGTGGTTGTGACATCCGTAGTCACGACGAGCAGCGGCTTAGCCCTTTACTCAAGCAGCTGATCGCCGCTCAGTATTCCGCAAGCAGGGAATCCATATCGTCGCCGACACCGTAGCCGAAGTTGTGGCTGATCACGCGTACTCTATCGAGCCGTGCCATCAGGGCATTACGATCGCTGGTCGGCAACTGGGCGATGGCCTTCAGAGCCTGCTCGAACATGCCGACAAATCCATCGAAATAACCCTCATCCTGATACCCGATATTAGTTGCAGAATCCTGCAGCCCGTTCGCAGTAGAAGACCATCAACTCCGCGAGACCCGCCGGTTCGCCAACAGCTTTTCGGTAGCTGGAGATGGCGTGTTTGGCCTTAACGACGGACGTGTCCTGGTTCCGCAATACATCCGGCCAGAGCCAGCGGTCCAGCGCCTCCTTGTAGGGAGCGAGAACGTCTTGGACCAATCCGAAGCGGGCGTGAAGAAACGACCGATTGTCCTTGTTGGCGGCGTAGAGATCCTGAATCAGGCCCCACAATCCCAGTCGGTCGAAGCCTGCGAGTCTCGCCTTAACATCTGTCCATGTAGGCTCTGATTTGGGCTGCCGCCTTGCCATAGTGTGCTCGGCTTTAGTCGCTTGCCGACGATTTGTTGGACCTAGGCGTCAGAAAAGATAGCCCTGCGAGACCCAATAATGCCAGTCGCCGATAGCGTTGGCGGTGGATTCATCCAGATTGGCCGCGGCCAGTTGGGACAGGGGCACCGCCATGCTTCGGCCTTGCCAGCGGACCATCACCAGAATGTCGGCGGAGCATGCTTCCTCCGGTGCCATGCGAAGGACCTGGACGGTTTCACCTTTGCTGAGCGGCGAAACGACCTTGGAAACGGTGCATCTGGCCTCAAATGGAAACCGCGATTGGTTTTCCAGGTAGTAGTACCATCCCATCGCGCGTTCTTCGGATCCGTACGCGTCGACGATGGCTTGGTTCTGGATCCGATCTTCCCGAGTCGGATCTTTCTTGCGCTTCTTCATTGCCTTGCCGCCATACTACCGCCCGCGCAGGCAAGTCCCTAGTCAGAAGGTTTAATTCGAGAGTTTTTGGCATCTGCCCAATCCTGCCGGCTAGCACCAGAAAAAAACGGCAGGGTCCGGGAACCAAAATCCGCTTACAGCGAAAGGTGAAGGGGCTACGCGCCTCCGCGCGTTGAAGCACTTGAGTCGGCTTCCTTTTAAGTTCTATTTGGTTTCTTGATCTCCGGGTGGGAGTGAGGAGCTTTTCTCCTCTGGATCGAAAGTCTCGCCGGCCAGCTTCTCGATCGGAATGCCCGAAGCACGGGAAAGTTTAATGCCGTCGACTAGTCGTTCTACCCTCCACTCCTGGATCCACGAATAAACCGACTGGCGACTGATCCCGCATAGCTGCATCGCCTGCATCCAGGCCGGTCCGTTGGTCCTCCCCTCGGCAACGGCTGCGGCTCGACCTCGCCTTTACAAACCGCGTGGCCCGCTTCATCAAAGTTCACCCTCAAGGGTCAAGCTCAAGGTTGTTCAAGTGAGGCTGAACGCTCATAACATCGAATCTCGGTTTCGATCTCTTTTACGGTAGCTGGACGGTACCGTTTACGATATGATGACCACTATGACCAGAATGACTATCATACGTCGTCAGAACCGCGATGGGGGAACTTGGGCGGTAGCCGAGGCGAAAGCCCGATTCAGCGAGGTGATTGACCGCGCGCGCGCAGATGGTCCGCAGACCATCACCCGCAAAGGTCTAAAAGCCGTGGTTGTTGTCTCGGTCGAGGAGTGGCAGCGCAAAACCAAACGCAAAGGCAACCTTGCGGAGTTCTTCGCCGCCTCGCCCCTGCGCGGCTCGAGCCTCAAGATTAAGCGGTCCAAGGATGGGCCGCGCGAGATCGAGTTGTGAGTTTTCTGCTCGACACCAATGTGGTGTCGGAATGGGTCAGGCCACAACCGGACCCTAACGTCATTTCGTGGCTGGCCGAAGTGGACGAAGACCGCGTGTTCATCAGCGTGATTTCGTTCGCGGAGATCCGGCGGGGAGTCGAGATGTTGCCGGCCGGGCACCGCCGCGAGCGGTTAGCTACCTGGCTTGCCGAGGATCTCCCTGCGCGCTTCGAAGAGCGCATCCTCGACATTGATCCGTACGTTGCCGAAACCTGGGGCGTTGTGATGGCGCGGGGGCAGAAGATTGGTCTGACGCTCGGGTCGATGGACGCATTCGTCGCCGCCACGGCGGAGGCGCACGGTCTCACTCTCGCCACCCGCAATGTCAAGGACTTCCAGCGCTTAGGTATTTCCCTGCTTGACCCGTGGCAGGCTGGTTAACATAGGCGCCGGACTGCCACTTTTATTCCGCTGTCAAGCCACACCGATAGCCCCGCTGCCAGAGGGAATCGTCTTCGGCCCAAACTATAGAATCGGCGCCCGCTCGATTCAGGAGGCGGTGACCAAGGCGCTGAATGCATCGCCGAACCAAGAAGCCGAGCACTATCGGAAACTCCAGGTTCAGCGTTGCGAAGATATGTTCCTCGCGCTGCAAGGAGGGATTCAAGCAGGGGATCCTCCGGCTGTGAACAGCGGCATCAAAGTTCTCTCTCACGAGGCCGAAATCCTCGGCATTGAGGGGCCAGTAAAACTCGAGCCCGCGGGCCAGTCTGGGAATCAACCCCGGCCCGAGCCATTGAAGCGACCGCCCAGCGCCGAGGAAAAGCTCGCCAACGCGGTCGAGGTAATGACAATTCTTTTGAAGGTAGGGGGGTCTCGGTCCTCTCGAGGTATTGGCCACGGCCCTCTACGAGAGCGGAGCGCTGGGTACCCGCTTTGATTTAGCCAAGAGTCTACTGGGCTGCGGGGCGCTCGGTTCCCGTGAAGAATTGGCCGCAGCGGCGAGCAACGGCAAACTGAATGGCAAGAGCTATTACCGAAAGTTGTGGATCGATGACGTCATGAAAAAGGCGGCGTACCCTTCCGCGTGAGCAACGCGAACCCCGGTGGGAGCCGGGTTGGAAGGAGACGCCACCGATGCTGAAGGTAGTCGAGAAGCAAGATGCAAGGGAAGCCACTGAGGAGCTTTTGCCGCTGGACCAGATCGCGCGCGAGGGCGCTCGGCGGATGTTGATCGAAGCGCTTAAGGCGGAGGCCGACGATTATGTCGAACGGCATCGCGACGAGCGTGACGAGCACGGACGCGCGCTGGTAGTGCGCAACGGCCTTGCCCAGGCGCGCAAGCTAACCTTGGGAGCAGGAACTGTAGAGCTCAAGGCCCCCCGAATTGATGACCGGCGCCGTGATGAACAAGGAGGTCGCCGGCGCTTCACCAGCCGGATCCTGCCGCCGTACATGCGGCGTTCACCCAAAGTAGCCGAGGTGCTGCCCCTCCTGTATCTGCGTGGGCTCTCGACCGGCGATTTTCGCCCCGCGCTGGAAGGGTTGCTCGGCGCAGACGCGGCCGGTCTGTCGCCGACCAACATCGCCCGACTTACTGCCGGCTGGGAGCAAGAATACGGCGCCTTTCGTCAGCGCGAGCTGGCCGGGCGCGAGTACGTTTACGTGTGGGTCGATGGGGTGCACTTCAATATCCGGCTCGAAGACGACCGACTTTGCACTCTGGTTATGATCGGTGCGCGGCCCGACGGCGCGAAGGAGTTGCTCGCGGTCGAGGATGGCTACCGGGAGAGCGCGGAGAGCTGGAAGGCGTTGCTGCGCGAGCTCAAGCGGCGCGGGATGGCCGCGCCGGTGGTGGCGGTGGGCGACGGCGCGCTAGGATTCTGGGCCGCGGCCCGCGAGGTCTGGCCCGAGACCCGCGCGCAGGGCTGCTGGTGCCATAAGCTGGTCAATGTGCTCGACAAGCTGCCCCAACGGCTGCAGTCCCGCGCCAAGCGCGCGTTGCACGAGATGATGTACGCGGAGTGCCGCGCCGATTGCGAGGCCGCACGCGCGCGTTTCGAGGCGGAGTATCAGTCCAAGTACTCCAAGGCAGTCGAGTCGCTCACAGCCAATTGGGAACGGCTGGTTACTTTCTTCGACTTTCCTGCCGCGCATTGGAAGCATCTGAGGACTACCAACGTGATCGAGTCGCCGTTCGCTACCGTACGCTTGCGCGAGCGCGCGACCAGGGGCGCCGGTTCAAGAACCAAGGGGCTGCTGATGGCATTCAAGCTGCTCGAGATGGCACAGCTTCGCTGGCGCCACCTCGATGGCGCTCAGCTCTTGCCGCGGGTTCGTGAAGGAGTGAAGTTCGCCGATGGGGTCCAGCTCGACCCCGCGAAACAGGTTACGCAATCAACTGACCATCAACCTAGGGAAGCCGCCTGATCATGACCGCCCGATCCACAACATTGGACAATAACTCTCAGGACTCGCGACTAGTTCGCTTCGTCCGTCACCGAATTCGTGTCTAAGATGTCCGATGTCAGACCGGGCTAGCTATCGACTAGCTACTTAAAGGCCTCGTGATCTTTCGGGGACGATTCCAATATGGCGACTTGCAACGGGGGCAGACCTTCGGTTCAGGACCGCCTTTTCGCGGTAGCCATTCGTGACCGCACCGCTCGCAACGGTAACCCGACAATCTAACCTTCGCCACGTTCGCCCCTACACCGCCAAGTTCCCCAAGGATATTCCTTTTGGTCGTTGCTTCGTAGTATACTTAATACTAATATACTATTAGGCAACCGAACTCGATGCAGCGGAGGTAATTCAGTGAACCAAAACGGAAATGCTAACCAAGTCTCGGAGAAAATCGACACTAAATCGATGGCCGAGGAGATCCGGTGCGGACGAGGAGAGCTCGAAACTCTCCTGGTCGCTTCACTGCAGGATCCGGAAGCTCCGAATCCTCGAGGCGAAGCACTGAAGCGCGGTCCGGGAAGGTATCGCGAAAAGAAAGGGGGAAAGCGCGGTAAGCAAAAGGCGGGAAAAAACAGAAGCGGTCGAACCCAATCGCTGCCCGACGGCAGCGCAGAAATTGGGCAGTCAGAGCTCGACGCTCGACCGGACGGGGACGCTGCGAAACCGGCGATGGCCGTGCAGCTAAACCTGCGCCAGAAGCTCGCCGAAGTCCGTCGCCGAATTGGCTACGTCCAGAAGCGCGGCTTCAACGAGCGCAACAACTACTCGTACGTCACCGCAGCCGATCTAGCCGGCTCAGTCGGCGATGTCCTCGCCGAACTCGGGGTAGTGATCATTCCGTATTTGGAATCCATCGTTTACGAGCCGGCTCGTAATATCGGACCTGAAGCGGCACGCGCCGCGCAGGTTGTCATGGCCTACACCTTCATCGACGTCGAAACCGGCGAGGATCTCACCGCCAAGGTGGCCGGGCAAGGGCTCGATGCCGGCGACAAGGCTCCCTACAAGGCGATGACCGGAGCGCTGAAGTATGCCCTACTCCAGTCCTTTTTATTGGCCACCGGGGATGACCCGGAAGAAGAGCGGCTCAATCATGGAGCGGCGTCGGCCAATGGTTCCGATCGTTTGGTCACCGCGGAGGAAACCCACCAGCTGCGAGCCTTGATCGACGAAACGGAAACGGAACTCGAACGCGTGCTTTCCTATTACAAAGTGGACTCCATCGAAGAGATGCGAGAAAGCAGCTATCGCCGCGCGGTGGAGCTGCTGAATCGCAAACGCACCAAACAGAATCATCAGAACGGCGCCCATGCCCAGGATTGAACGGCTATACCAGAACACGCCCGATTGGCATCGCTGGCGCCTTGAGGGGATAGGCGCCAGCGACGCACCGGTCATCATGGGCGAAGGAATTTTCAAAACCCCAAAACAGCTGTGGTCAATTAAAACCAGGCGGTCGACCGAATCTATCGCCGGTTGGGCTGCGCGACGTGGTCGCGAACTGGAGCGGGCAGCAAGGCGAGCATACGAGCGGCAGTTTGAGATGCAGATGGAACCGCTATGTCTCGTTCACGAGCGACTCGATTGGATGCGGGCCTCACTCGACGGGTTCAGCTTCGACGGCTCCATCGTGCTCGAAATAAAGTGCCCGCTAAATCTTCGCGACCGCAACGCAGCCGCACAGGGTCGCGTTCCGCCGCATTACTACGGTCAGTTGCAGCACCAACTCGAGGTTTCCGGTGCCGAGGAAGCACACTATTGGTCATTTGATGGAAGGGCGGGATGTCTGGTCAAAATCCGGCCTGACCGAGACTACATGCAAAGGCTGGTCGATGCGGAGGGGGAGTTTTGGCGGAGGGTCAAGGAAAACCGCTGGCCGGAGCTCGAGGACGGCGATCGCGATTTAACTGCCAACCCGCAATGGCGTTCGCTCGCGGTGCAATATCGGAAGGTCCGAACCCAGTTTGAAAAGCTGAGCTTGGAAGAGCGCCAACTTCGGGCGCTGCTCGACAAGCTCGCAACCTCGCGGCGCACCTTCGGGTGCGGGGTGGAGGTGCTGAAGAGCTTCAGGAGAGGAGCGGTCTATTACGCACAGGTTCCCGAGCTGCGCGGGGTCGATCTCGAAAGGTACCGGAAGGCTCCGGTTCCCGTCATGAACATTAACTTCTTCGAACTCAGCCCGGAGTCAGTCTGAGGGCAAAGATAATGGAGCAGTATTTCGGCTTTCGTAATTTTCGTCAGTTCGAGCGAACTCGCCGGGAGATCCGGTTGCCTTACGATCTGCTTAACGATGTCCGCTTCCGCCAGCTCCCGGACGCCAGAAAGGCGCACCTGATCTGTCTGCTTCTGCTGTCGGCGCGAATGAACAACGTGCTTCCCAATCATCGGCTCAGGTTAGAACGACTGATCGGCGCTACCGAGATTTTGGATCTCGCGGAACTGGCTGAGTTCATCGAGTTCTCACCACTTGAACGCGAGACCCACCAGGATCGGATGGCGAGCCGACGTATCTCTGATGAGACTCGCGCCATGGTGATCGTTCGTGATGGGGGCCGCTGCCGGAGATGCCGACGGGCCACCAACCTTGAAATCGATCACGTGGTCCCGATCAGCAAAGGCGGGAGCTCGGAAGAGACGAACCTACAAACGCTTTGCCGCCAGTGTAATCGGCGCAAATGGAAGAAGCTGCTTCCGCGAATCTAATCACATGGACGAAAAGAAGAGGCTACACCTCGTACGCCCTCCAAACCCACGGGCAGACCAAACTACCGAGAGCGCTACCGCTAGCGAACCTCGCAGCATCGCCGCCGAGGTCGCCCTGCTCTTCCTGAACGAACTGGAACCTAAGATCGCAGACGATCCGGAACTCCTGGTATCGAGCGAGGCGATACTTGCGTTCGCCGCGATAAGGCGTGGTAACCCCCAAAGGTGGCAGCATTGGCGCACGATTCTCACCACCTACCAAAAAGCAGAGGTCGTCGAGTACATGCTCTGCGAGCCGACGCGTACAAATGACGCTGAATTCTCGAAAGCGTTGGTCCTGGTTCGACTCTGTATAAGAGCGGGCATCGAGTTATTCCACGATCCGGACCAGCACGGCTGGGCCTCGGTTCGGGTTGAGCAGCATTGGGAGAACTATCCGCTCCGCTCTCGCGCATTTCATCTTTTCATGTTGAGGACCTATTACCTCGATACAGGTGATAGTCCCGGCGGTCAGGCACTTCGGGCGGGATTGGAGATTTTTGAAGCGCGTGCGCTGTTCGACGGCCCGGAGCACGCGATTCATCTCCGCGTCGCCGAGTATGGCGGCAAGCTCTATCTTGACCTGTGTGATCCGGACTGGAGAGCGGTTGAAATCGACACCGATGGTTGGCGCATCGTCGAAAGGGCGCCGGCTAAGTTCCGCCGCGCGCGCGGGTCACAACCTCTGCCTCTACCAGAAGCGGGCGGAAGCATCGAGGAGTTGAGGCCATTCCTCAATGTCGACCACGACGGCTGGGTTTTGATCAGGGCCTTCCTGGTCGCAGCGCTCAAGCCCGCGATGCCCTACCCTATCCTCGTGGCCAAGGGAGAACAGGGGGCCGGAAAGTCGACCGGATGCAGGGTAATCATCTCGCTAATCGATCCTCGGACTTCGGCGCTCCGCGGTGCACCGCGGGAGGTGCGCGACCTGGTCGCGGCAGCACGCAATGCGTGGCTGGTCTGCTTCGACAATCTCAGCCATCTGCCCAATGACCTTGCCGACGCAGCGTGCCGACTCGCGACCGGCGGTGGCTTCGGCGGACGCGAGCTCTACAGCGATCACGACGAGGCAGTGTTCGACGCCACCCGACCGCTGGTCTTCAACGCGATTCCGGATCTGGGAGCGGCGCGGCCCGACTTCCTCGATCGCGCGCTGATTGTCGAGTTCAACGATATCAAACCGAATCAGCGACGCGATGAACGGCTGTTCTGGTGCGAGTTCGAAGTGGCGCGGCCACGCCTGCTGGGCGCGCTGCTCGATGCTGTGGTGCTTGGTCTCAGAAGATTGCCAGCGATTTCGCTAGAACGCTTGCCACGAATGGCAGATTTTGCAAGTTGGGCGACAGCTTGTGAAATGGCAATGGGCTTGAAAAACGGTGAGTTTCTCGGAGTCTACGAGAACAACCGAACTGAAGGAAGGAATCTAGCGCTCGAATCCTCGCCGCTCCACGAACCTATCCGAGCGTTGGCCGAGCAAGGCTTCGCAGGCAGCGGCGCCGAGCTTCTCGTTTGTCTGAACAACATGCTAAGCGAGAACTTGAAGCGTTCGGTGCGGTGGCCGAAAACGCCGAGCGCACTCGGCACTGCGCTGCGACGTATTGCCGGCAATCTGCGCGCAGAGGGGATCGAGATTGAATTCAGTCGCACAGACCACCGCGGCCGCCGCATGGTTTCCCTGAGGCGTGCTGACATTCCGAAAGCGCCGTCAGCGCCGTCAGCAATGTCAGCACTTTCACCAGACAACCGACCGGAGTCGCAGAACTAAAGTCTTTGGCCGGTTAAAGACGTTCGAGTTCACTCAACGAAGAAGTTGTCACGAGACAAATCTCGTTGCTTTGTCCGTGAAGAGTCCGCGCCGCGTTTATGCTGACACCGCTGACGGCGCTGACAGCGATTTCCGACTTGACGCCGGCGACCACGATTAAGCGAGGGCATTCCGAATTGTGTTGATTTGAACGACCTTATTCAGGGTCGCTGTCGGAATGAGATAAGGCTGGCGACTCTATTGCTGGAACGCTGCCTCTCCGGCCAGCCGCTCGATTGGAATGCCTGAAACGCGCGGCTAGCTTGGGGGGATCGATGAGCCGCTCGACGCGCCACTCCTCAATCCAGGTATAGACGGACTCGCGGGCGACCCCGCAGAGCTTGGCAACCGCGGTCACCCAGCCGGCGAGCTCAACCGCGGCGGCCACCATATTGGTCTTGACGCGTCTGACGCGATTGGGACGTCCGGAATTCTTCTTTCTAGGGTGTTGAGCCCGCGAGTTCCCTGTTAAACAGCGAAAATACAGGGAACTTCGCGAATTTCGGGCCCACCGCGAGGTTTTCGCCGCCAAAAAAGCCACGTCGACGCTGGGGTTTTGCCGCGAATTCCCTAAAATGTGGAACAGCGAATTTTACCCTGCGGAGCAGGGAATGAATCCGGGATAACAGGGAATCGATCTCGCGGATCTGGGAACTTGGTTTTAGACGAAAATCTGGTTCGAACTCGGACTCGAGAAGCAACGTGGTGTTGGATCTGGAGCGACCTATGTTCAGGTTGTTACAGATCATATCGGTCTCGACGATGGCCAGACGCGAGCCTGCTGAGGCCGCTCAAATCCGTCGTAGACGAAGGCGGGGTCGTCGAGGTCGATGGCCGGCAAAGTGTCCTTTTCGCGCCAATAGTCCTGGGTGTGTTGCCATTCCAGCTTGTCGCCGCGTTTCGGCAGTAAGTTCATGGCGCGCATGAGATAGCCCGGATTGAAGTTCTCGGGGTCGATCCAAGGCAACAACGGCATGTCCTTGTCCTCGGGCCTGAGTGCCGGTGTGACTTTCTTAGCGCCGATCAGCTTCATGTGATTGAGCAGGCGACACACGAAATCGGCAATCAGATCGACCCTCAGCGTCCAGCTCGCCCGGAAGTAGCCAAATACCCAAACGAGATTAGGTACGCCCGTGAACATCATGCCGCGATAGGTGACCGTGTCCGAGAAGATGAGCGGCTTGCCATCGATCACGAAGTCGATATCCCCAAGGACATTGAGGTTAAAGCCGGTCGCTGTGACTATGATGTCAGCCTCGAGCAGCTTGCCCGACTTCAAGAGAATTCCCGACTCCGTGAAGCGGTCGATCTCGTCCGTTACGACGGATGCCTTGCCGGCGGCGATCCCCTTGAATAGGTCGCCATCCGGCACGAAGGCGATCCGCTGCCGCCAGGGTCGGTAGCTCGGCGTGAAGTCTTTGTCGATATCGTAGTCGGGACCGAGATAGGCACGAACCCCCGCGAGCAGTTCCTGCTTAACCAACTCCGGTTCGGTGAATGCACGGCGGGTAAAGACGGCTTGATCATGCAGAATCTTGCGACGTACGATTTCATGGATCCACGATTCGTCGATCTGGAGTTCCCGAAGTGTGTTAGCGAGCTCGTTTTCGTTGCGCGCTGGAATGAAGTAGGTCGGCGAACGCTGCAGCACTGTGATATGGCGGGTGGCGGTGGCCATCGCCGGAACGATCGTCGCCGCGGTGGCGCCCGATCCGATCACGATGACGTTCTTGTCCTTGTAGTCAAGGTCTTCCGACCAGGTCTGCGGGTGAACGATTCGACCCTTGAACTCGTCCATCCCTTGCCACTCGGGCGTGTAACCCTGCGAGTGTCGATAATATCCCTGGCACATCCAGAGGAAATTCGTGGTGAAGCGGACCGCCTTTCCGGTGTCGGTCTGAACGGCCTCGACCGTCCAGAGATTGTCGCTACTCGACCATTGCGCTGACTTGATCTTATGTCGATAGCGGATGTGTCGGCCAAGGTCGTTCTCCTCGATGACTTCGCCCAGATAGGCGAGGATCTCGGCCGCGGTCGCGATCGGCGCTCCGATCCACGGCTTGAAACGATAGCCGAAGGTATAGAGGTCGCTATCCGACCGGATACCCGGATAACGGTGGGTTAGCCACGTGCCGCCAAAGCTTTCCTGAGTTTCGAGGATCACGAAGCTCGTCCCTGGGCACTGCTTGGTGAGGTGATAGGCACCTCCAATCCCAGAGATTCCGGCCCCGACGATAACGACGTCGAAATGCTCGGTGTTGCCGACTCCGCGCTTCCCAAGCCTCGGTGCAGGTTTAACGGACTTCCGGTCTTTGATGTGCGTGTTCATGACTTCTTCCCGGTCATCCCTAGCATTGGGCGAATTTGCAAAGTTAGTTAAGCACTGGGGATGTGCGGCGGCGCAGCAGCCCAGCGACGTCAAACTTGAACATCTTCGCAGCGTTCAGCCCCAGGATCTTCGCTCGGCTCTCGTCCTTAAGCGCTCCCATCTGGCGCTCGATCGATTCGGCCGAATGTGGCCACGACCCCTCATGATGCGGGTAGTCGTTGTCCCACTGAAAGTTATCGACCAGATTAAGCTGTTCGGCGAGGGCGCATCCGACCGGATCGTCCTGAAATGACGCTGCGCCATGCGCGCGAAAGTACTCGCTCGGGAGCTTCTTGAGTTTGGGGTAGGCCCACATGTGATGCTTACGCGAGGCTTCGTCCATCGTTTCGAGCAGCCATGGTATCCAGCCGATGCCACATTCGATCGCGATAAATCGCAACCCGGGAAACCGTTCAAGTACGCCGGAGGCGCAGAGACTCGCAATAGGCTCAACCGTCGGAGCGAGCGCATGTGCGGAATAGTTAATGATTGCCCCGCCGTCCTTGCGTGCGGCGCGTGGATCGCGCCCAGTCGCGATGTGGAACGTGATCGGAAGATCGCAATCCTGGATTACCGACCACATCGGATCGTACTGAGACATGTTGTAGTTAGGATGCCGAGCGTCATGGGGACCATAAATTGGCTTGCAGGGCAGGTTGATCGCTCGAAACCCTAGTTTGGCCACGCGCTTGATTTCCTCGATCCCAAGGTTCACGTCGGCGGTCATGATAGCTGCGGCCGGCGACATGAAATCATTGTAAGAATGGAACATCTCCCAGGCCCAGTCGTTCCACACGCGGCACTGCGCGGCGCCGAAATCGGCATCGGTCGTCGCCCACATTGAGAGACCCTTGTTGGGAAAGAGGATTTCCGCATCGACTCCGTCACGACGGTGATCCCGGATGCGCTCAGCAGGCGTGGCGCCAGCACGGTTGCGCTCGGCATCTTCACCTTGCAGCTTCGAATCAAGGAGTCGCGAGCGCTGGTTGCCTTCGGACACGGACCACTTGACCCCGTTCGTATCCACTTCGATACGGGGCAGGCGGCTGTGATCTTTCTTGTCCATGCGTTCCAGCCACAGTCCGCCGGGCTCGTTAGCGTGACAATCGACGGAAATCATCAGATAGCGATTCGGATCTTCCGGGCGCGCTGTACGTTTCCAGCCTTGGTGGCCGGGGGTCTCGAGTCGCCACCGGTTAGGTTCATCTATCTGAACGTTGTTGTTTTCCATCATAGCTCCTGGCTCCCATCTGCCGGCGGGACGTTATTGTAAGTTTGTGATTGCGCATGGTGGGCTAGTACCAAGTGATATCGCTTACGCCTCTGACCTAATCGAGCACTGAGGCGCCCGCATTATTTGTGCCGAGTAAAAAGATGAATACTTTGAACCTATTCAGCCAAATCTCCGCTGCCGAAAGGAGACACCGAAGCTGTGAAACTGTGTCGATACGCATCAAGGAAAATCCCGCTTTGTTTCCTTGAGAGGGTGTCGCTACCGAAAACCCAATCCGGGGTGACAAGCCGGTCAGTCTTGTGATACTCGAACGCCGATGGTCGAGTTTCGGATCGAACTCCTGGTCGTCCTGCAACGGCGCCTCAAATCACGGCGAGACTCCAGCCTGCGGGGGTGGTGAATAAAGAGAACGCAGCTCGGCGCCGATCCGACTCTTGCTTGGACGGGAAAGCTGCACGACACTCGCGAGAGCTCCAACTGGTTCAGCGGGGGCTTCGACTACCCCCAAACTCCACGGATGCCATGGCGCTGTTCCCACCGTCGCAAGTCCGGAGATCTACGGTCGCGACACCGCTGACCAATACCAAAACGAACCGGACTAGCATCGATTTCATTCAGGGTCCTCCTCAGACTCATGAACCGATGTTGCGGCTGGAATTTTCTCCGGCTTGAACGCCTCTCCGGCCAGCCTTTCGACCGGAATGCCAGATGCGCGCGCCAGTTTGAGCGCGTCAACAAGGCGTTCGACTCTCCATTCGTCAATCCAGGTATAGACCGACTGGCGGGCGACCCCGCAGAGTTTGGCAACCGCGGTCACCCTGCCGGCGAGCTCCACCGCGGCGGCCACCATGTTGGTCTTGACGCCTCTGAGGCGCTTGGGACGTTCGGAATTCTTCTTTCTAGGGTGTTGAACCCAGCGAGTTCCGTGTTAAACAGCGAAAATACCGGGAACTTCGCGAATTTCGGGCCTATCGCGACCTTTTCGCCGCCGAAAAGTCCTTTGAAGGGCTGGGGTTTTGCCGCGAATTCCCTAAAATGTGGAACAGGGTATTTTATCCTGCGAGCAGGGAACGAATCCGGGATAACAGGGAATCGATCTGGCGGATCTGGGAAGTTGGTTTTAGCCGAATCTGCGGCGACTATGTTGCGAAGTAGATCCGGAGCAACGCTCGTAGCGCGACGCGATGATTCCTTGGACAAAGCCAATCGGCCAGTGGATAAACTCGCGTGAGGCGAACACCCGCCTAATCAACTTGATGCGGTCAGGTCAGTGGACCTGAAAAACTGGGACGTCATGAACTTTGACTTGGCGACGTGAACAAGGCCATCGCACACGCCGCTGCTGAGAGTGGTCCGTTCAAGCTAATCGTGCTTCAGCCGGTAAGGAGATGAAATGATCATGCCTTCCAATCCGATCAAAGCTATCACCGTCGACCAATCCGATGTCGGGCGACTCGCGGTCCGAAGCGTGAATCTCCGGCATGCGGCGCCAGGCGAAATCACCATCTGTGTCACAGCGATCTCGCTCAACCGCGGTGAGACCAAGCGCGCGCTCACGATTAGCGAAACCGGAACCTGCCCCGGCTGGGACTTTGCCGGTGTCGTGGAGGAAACCGGTGGCGTGTTGGGCGCTCCAGAGGCGGGAACTCGCGTGGTCGGCGTGTTGCCGATCGGAGCATGGGCTGAACGCGTGCACGCGCCGCTGAATTCGATCGCCGTAATTCCGGAGGGCGTGACGGACGCACAGGCGGCAAGCCTGCCGGTTGCTGGCCTGACGGCGCTACATGCCCTTCGCAAGGGTGGTCTTCTGCTCGGACGCAAGGTCTTGGTGGATGGCGTCTCGGGAGGCGTGGGGAATTTCGCGATTCAGCTCGCCGCCGCCTCCGGCGCCCAAGTCTATTCCCATATCCGCCGACCAGAGCAGCGCCCTCTCATTGACGCATCAAGCACCGGCGGCATCGTGGTGGGAGAAACTCTCGAGGTGGCTCGACCGTATGGACCGTTCGACCTGATCGTCGACTCGGTCGGCGGCTCGGCCCTGTCCGCCGCACTGACGATGCTCAGGCGCAACGGCGTTTGCGTCACTGTGGGCGCAACCGAAGGTGAGCAAGTGAGCTTTGACAGCGGCGCCTTCTTTCGCGCGTCGGCCACGTCCCTACTGGGAATGATCGTGTCTGACGATATCGCAGCGACGGAACCGGCGGCGGACGGACTGGCGCTGCTTCTTCGTCTCGTCAAACAGGGCGTCCTGAAACCGAGCATCGGCATCGAAGCGCCATGGACCGAAGTCGCCTGGGTCGCGCGTCAGTTGGTCGATCGCGGCTTTAGTGGTAAGGCGATCCTCCACCTCCCGCACTGAGGAGCAAGATGCGCCAACTGTAGGGTGCGCCATCGTGAGGTACGTTTCTTGCCGCTAATGGTAGAAGAGAGAATTTTACCCCGCCGAGCAGGGAACAAATCCGGGATAACAGGGAATTTATCTGGTGGATCTGGAAACCTGGGTTTAGGCGAATCAGCTGCGATCACATGCGAATTAGATCCGGAGCGACGCTCGCGGCGCGAAGGTGGGACGGGGGCCTTTTGGAAGCGGGTTTTTCACGCAGTGGTCTCTCGCTTGCTGCTTCCTCAGGCAATTGTCTCGGCAACCCGACAATCCGCTATCCCGCCGGCCACGGCAAGGCTTGATTCCCGAGCATACTGATCGCGACGGCAGTTGCCGGCTCGCGCGTGGCGACCCTGGCGTATTTTCGGATAGCTCGCGGCGACACTTCATCACGAGCACAGCCTCTTGGAACGAGCCCGCCTCCCCGACCTTTAATTTTTGCGGATCACAATAGGAAAATCAGCCCTATTACCGCCGGAATTGCATTTGTGCCAACGATTGGCACATTTTTCCGTTGCGACCAGTCTGCCAACGCGCTCAATTGGTGCCGCGAGTAGGGGGACCTCGCGCAGTTAATCTCGGCGGCATTCCGGGGGAAAGAATGTATACGCGCGTTCGGGTTTTGTCGTTGGCGTTGCTGAGCCTTCTGTCAGTGGCAGCTACAGCCGCTGCAAGCACCGGCGCGCAAATCAAATCTATCGGCAGGCCGGCGATGGTCCGTATCCCGGGCCATGTGATATCGGCGCTCGCGCACGCTGCCGAAGTTAATCAGCCGCTGGATGCGCAAGGGCATCTGCTCCATGACTCTGATCCGATCACGATTACTGTCGTGCTCAAGCGTGACGATCAGGCAGGATTCGATCGATACCTGAAAGAGATCTACGATCCGCATTCGAAGAACTTTCATCACTACCTGAAGCAGCGCGAAATTGCGCGTCGGTTCGGCCCGTCGCAGCGAACCTACGAGGCGACGCTCGCATACTTGCGCGCGAATGGCTTCAAACTTAGCGAGGGTTCCGCCAATCGGCTGACGCTAACCGTGCGCGGAACCCGCGCTGAGGCTGAACAAACGTTTCAAGTATCGATCGGCGAATACAAGCTCGGAGATCGAGTCTTTTACGCCAATGACACGAATCCTGCGATGCCGGTGAACGTGGCTTCTGCGGTCGAGTCGGTGGCCGGACTATCAAACCTCGCGACTCCACAACCAAGGGTTTATTACATCCTCGACACTTACATTTGCGTCCCTGGCGCCCAAGCAACCTTTTACCAATTCCTTATCGCAAGCGGCTATGGTTACAATGTTTCTGGTGATCAGGCGGAGTACACCCAGGCCGCGTTTTACAAGAAATGTACTAATGCGGCTTGGTGGGCGGCAATCTCGGGGAACTTCGACCAGAATTTCGATCCTCCCCCGCCGTCCTGGCGCGGAATCGACGGAACTGGCCAGACCATCGGTCTGGTTGAATTCGACACCTACCAGCCGAGTGATGTCAGCGACTTCGCGCAATTCTTCGGAATCATTGGATTGGGTGGGAACCCGAGCAATGTCACTCCAGTTCACGTCGGTGTCGGCGCCACCCCGGGCCCCAATCAGGATGAGGTATTGCTGGACATCGACGATGTGATGTCAGCCGCTCCGGGCGCGAAAATCCTCGTCTATGACGCACCTTTTACCGGTCCGGGCACCAGCTTCCAGACGATATTCAACCAGATGCTGACCGACGATAAGGTCAGCATCATCAGCAACAGTTGGGCGTACTGCGAAGACCAAACCACCTCGTCGGACGCTCTGAGTATCGATTCAATTTTTAAGAGTGCCGAGATGAGGGGCATCAGCGTATTCAACGGAGCCGGAGACTCGGGAAGTACCTGTCTCGATGGCAGCCCCAACACCATCTCGGTTCCTGCCGATTCACCTAACGCGACCGCGGTCGGCGGTTCCTCCGCGCCACCAAGCCTAACAGAAACCTACGCAGGTGAAACGTGGTGGGACGGAAGCAGCTCAACCCCGCCCACTGGTCAGGGCGGATTCGGAATAAGCAAGTTTTTCCCTCGCCCAGCTTATCAGAACGGGCTCAACAGCTCGCTGATGCGATCGATCCCTGACGTAGTGACGAATGCCGACCCCGCTTACGGAGTGGCTATCTGCGAGGCTTCTGCGGGCGGTTGCCCCACCGGGTCGAGTTACGGCGGTACCAGCAGCTCGGCGCCGATCTGGGCGTCCTTTGCTGCGATGCTGAACCAGGCACAGGGCTCCAACATCGGAATGTTCAATCAGGCTATATATCCCTTCGCCAACACCTTTCGTAACGCAGCTTCGATGAGCAGCGATTTCACTCATGTAGGTCTGGGATCGCCGAACCTCGATCTGCTTCATGCGGGCCTTAGCGGGTTGACTCCTGGATCGGTAAGCGCGGCGGCGTCGACCATTACAGTCTGGCCACTCTTCGCAACGGTCATTCCCGCCGATGGAGCTACCGCGGGCTTCGTCGTCGTTCATCTGCTTGACGCGAACGGCCTTCGCGTAACCGGCAAGACCGTCAGTGCGGTCGCCAACGCAGGCAGCAACGCGACGATAACATCGGTCTCCACGCCAGACACGAGCGCCGCGATATTCCAGGTGGTCGATCTTACTCCAGAGACCCTTACATTCACGATCACCGACACTACCGACAGCATCACGCTACCCGGAAATCCCACCCTGACGGTGCTCCCGCCACTAGCGGCAACGGCGGGGCTGAGTGCTTTTCCGACCACGGTCACCGCCGACGGCGTAACGCCCACAGATATTACAGTGACACTTCAAGACTCTCTCGGACGTCCGTCGCCGGGCAAACTGGTCCAGCTCTCGCAAACCGGCAATTCGGTCATCAGCGGACCCAATCCTCCGGTCACCAACAGCAACGGACAGATCCAATTCACCGCGACCAACACCAATGACGAGACCGTCACCTTTTCAGCGGTCGACGTGACCGACAACAACCTGCCGTTTCCGCAGACCCGCACGGTTTCGTTCAACAACTCACCCGCCGCCGGATGCGCGTTCACCCAAACCGCGGCACCGGGATTCCTGCTGCAGCCCTATGCCACCGGTTTTCTCGCGCAGAGCTTCGAAGTTGGAGAGATACAAACGATCTGCGGAGGTGCCTACGGAATGGCCTGGGACTCGATGGGAAACTTGTACGCGAGCGATCAGGCCAATGGGAACCTCTATAAATTCCCGCCCGGCGGCGGAGTTGCAGGCGCCGCCGGCACGCTAGTCGGCAACATCGGGCAGTCTCTCAGCGGCCTGGTTTTCGACCGCAGCGGAAATCTGTACGGTAGCCTCGAAGCGACAGGCGCGGCGCCCAACACCGGCGCTGTGGTGAAGATCAATCCATCGACAGGCGCAGTCGAGCAGACCATCGCGTCCAATCTCACCTGCTCGGAGCCCCTCTCGATCGATCCGTTAAGCGGCGATCTGTTCACCGACGACGCATGTTCCGGCGCGAGCAGCACCGCGTTGTGGCGGGTCTCTAGTCCGGCGGCCAGCCCGACGGTAAGTGTCTATGCCACTTTGCCCCAATCACCCAATGCGAGTATCGCATTCGCGTCGGACGGCACGATGTATATATGGGACGCTGGTCAAGGTGCGAAGGTCACCGGGACCAACGGTCCCAATCCTCCGGTGGTGACCACGATTCCGACCATCGGCGATGCTGCTACTGGAATGCTCGCCTTCGGAACTCAAAGCGGTGGGGGCGCGCAGTACCTGATCACTAACTTCCCACCCAACAACAGCGTTACTCCGAATGTGCCGCCGACGACGAGCATCTTCGACCTCACGACCTCGCCTCCGACGATTGGCGCCACGCTTATCCAAAATGGCGGAACCCAGAGCATGGCGCTCGGTCCGGATGGATGCGTGTACACGGCAGGAGGAAACACTATCTGGAGGCTCACGGACTCGACCGGCGCCTGTAAATACACCGCATCCATTCCGGCGCCTTCGCTCGCGCTGACCCCAGTGGCGCTCGCGTCCAATCCTGCGCAGGGAACTTCGCAAACTTTCGTCGCGAACTTCCATTTTGTGGCTGTGCCGGCGAGTACTGCGATCGTGTTCAACGTCTCGGGAGCGAATACCGACTTCAAATCGATAAACTCCGATTCGAATGGACAAGCCACATTCACCTACACCGGGGTCAATCAGGGTGTGGACACCATCATAGCTTCGGCCACGGTGAACGGTTCACCAGTGTTTTCCAATCAGGCGGTCATCACTTGGGGGCCTGGACAGGATGTAACCTTCCTAACCCTCAACCTGAGCCCACGCGGTGCAACGCAGGGGCAAATGGTCACTGTGATCGCATCGTTGAGCGACGTGTCGCAACATCCGCAGACGCCTCTCTCAGGTCAGACTATCAGCTTCACACTCGGAAGCAGTACTTGCCAGGCAACTACCAACGCGAGCGGCATCGCCTCTTGCAGCGTCACGCCGGCAAGCGCCGGGACCACGACGCTGACAGCGAGCTTCGCAGGTGCCGCTGAGTATGTCGCGTCGAATGCTTCGATCGGTTTCAACGCGACGGCGCCAACTCCGACTGTTACGCCTACGCCGACCCCGATCCAGGTAACACCCACGCCGACTCCTACGCCTACACCGACCGCCACGCCTATGCCCATCGGCAAGGTGGGGCCGATCTACCTCACCCCTCCAGAGCTCGACTTCGGCAATTGCGAAATTCGGCAGCATGGGCAAACCCGCGTGGCGTTCCTATTCAATCCATGGTGGAACAATGGCGCCGCAAGGATCAGCAGCATCGCGATTCAGGGCAGCAGCGATTTTTCGATCGACTCTCGGGATACGACGTGCGGTTCGACTCTCGGGGTAGGCAGGCTCTGCGCGATCGCAATCCAGTTCACTCCATCGGCGGGCGGGCCGCGTCAAGGGAAGCTGGTCATCCAGGACAGCGCTTCCAATTCGCCACAAACGGTTTATTTGGACGGTTTCGGAGGCCAACAGTTCGACCGATGACACACCCGCTATCTTATTTCGAGGAATTACCGGTGCGGAGGCAGCCTTATCGCCCTCCTCGCTTCTGCTCCTCTTAGTGTCATCGACGAAGTTGGCGGTCCAATGCGCAAAATCGACTGCTCCGCACGCTGCGTGAGACGCTGATCACACCGTCGTAAGTCGCCGGATCTAGGGTCGCAACGTTTCTGACTAATCCCAAATGCGCCCACTAGGATTTACGTTATTCAGGGATCCTCATCAGGCTCATGGACCAATCCGGATGATGTTGCGGCCGGAATCTTCTCCGGTTTAAACGCGTCCCCCGCCAGCCGCTCGATCGGAATGCCAGATACTCGCGCCAGTTTGAGCGCATCAATAAGGCGCTCGACGCGCCACTCCTCGATCCAGGATCAAAACTTGGTGGAGTTTCCCTGCTAAACAGGGTAAATGCAGGGAATTTCTTCAATTTCGGGCCGATCGGAGCGTTTCTTACCCCGAAAACTCCGCGCCAACGCTAGGTTTTTATCCGAAATTCCCTAGCGCGTCGGAGCAGGGAATTTTGGTCGCCCAGCAGGGAATTAGGTTTCCCTGATCCGGGATCGAGCAGGGAAAAATGCCCCCTCGCAGCGATTTTTGGGACGCGCCGACACATGGGCGCGGTTGACGCGCGCGGCGGCGCAGCCCCGAAATGTTCGGCCGGGAACCTCCCCCGACACGTTCACTCCTTCTCCTTGTTTTCCCTACGCTTCCCGCAGCGTCGGGATCGCCTTGAGCTGCTCGGCCAAACGCTGGGTAGCTTCCCAGCCATCGTAGCGCGCCTGCAGGGTAAGCCACAGGTCGGCGCCGTTGCCGCACAGCTTGCCCAGCCGCGCCGCCATGTCGGGGCTTATAGCGGCGGCGCCGCTCATCACGCGGTGGAGGGTCTGGCGGCTGACTCCAAGCAGCGCGGCGATCTCGCCGACGGTGCAGCGCTGGCGTTTGAGCTCGGGCAGGATGTCGCGCTCAAACAAGACGCCGGGATGGGTCGGCGGGCGAGTGATCTTCTTGCGGTCAACAGGATATTCGGACGTCATTTGTCGTGTCCTCGACTTTAAATGAAGGCGCAGACGGAGCGGCTGTGGGCTCATCAGCGCCGAGTCGTACAGCCCTTGTCTCAATGGTATTGCTCTAAGTCCACCTTTAGCGCCCGCGGAGCATTCCACTCGAAGGTGATGCACCAGGGACCATTGATATGGATGCTATAACGAACCGGTTTGATGTGCAGCGGATGTAGCTGGTAACCGGGCAGGTTTATCTCCTCGAGGCGGCTGGCCGCATCCAGAATTTCGAGCCGGTCGCTTGCTCTCTGTAACAAATGCTGAGGTATCTTGGCACTGCGGCCAGTTTCGAAAAGCTCCTTGAGCCCCTTGTGCCGGAAGCTCTCTATCATTACCTATGGCTCCGCGTCTGCCGGAAAACATTAGCCGTCGGAAATGTAACATCTCACGCTCCTATTTGTAAAGCTAGGCGCGACAAACTGCGTGTTTCAGTTGAATTATAATTTCAGCCGAGATATGCGCACACTTACCGATGCCAGTCCCTTGGATAGCTCATACCTTGCGATCTTATTCATGATCCTCATCGTGTTCGTTCGATGGAGCCGCCCATTTTGCGGCTGGAATCTTCTCCGGCTTGAAGGCATCGCCTGCGAGCCGCTCGATCGGGATTCCTGATGCGCGCGCCAGTTTGAGGGCGTCAATAAGGCGCTCGACTCTCCATTCCTCAATCCAGGTGTAGACGGACTGGCGGGCCACTCCGCAGAGCTTGGCAACCGCGGTCACGCCTGCCGGCGAGCTCCACCGCGGCGGCCACCATGTTGGTCTTGACGCCTCGGACGCGCTTGGGACGTCCGGAATTCTTCTTTCTAGGGTGTTGAACCCGCGAGTTCCCTGTTAAACAGGGAAAATACAGGGAACTTCGCGAATTTCGGGCCCGCCGCGAGGTTTTCGCCGCCGAAAAAGCCCGTTTCTGACGCTGAGGTTTTGCCGCGAATTCCCTAAAATGTGGAACAGGGAATTTTATCCTGCCGAGCAGGGAATGAATCCGGGATAACAGGGAATCGATCTGGCGGATCTGGGAACTTGGGTTTGCAGGCGAGAACTTGTTCGATAGATACCGGGAGTCGGGCAGCGATGTAAACCCTTTGCGTCATGGTCGTTCAATCTTCGGTACCCGCCGAGGGCTCAAATTGGGTTTTGTTTCACAGAAGGTCGATTTGGTTTTGAATGAAACGAACCCCCTCGATGATGGATACATCGCGACGGCTCGTGCTTGCGAGTGACACCGACGGCAACTACCGCTATATCGAATTCCTCGCCTCGCCGCCGTCGCGGGGTTTGCTTCAGAATCGTGCTTGCGATTGGTGGTCCGGTGCAGTCAACTTCCGAAAGCCGGAGTCTCGCTGGTACGCACCGCGCGCGGAGCCCTCGAATTTTTGCTATTGCATGATCCAACGAAGGCAAGCGAGCGCGATGGTGCGCAACGCGGCGGGTGGCGAAAAAACTGAGCGGGCACGTTACCGAGTAGCGCTCCGGACTCGAACGGGGGTGGATTCAGCAAGATTCTCCCCGTGCTCATGGCGCGCATATTTTCTCCTGCAGACCGGCCGGCGCCAGCTGCCTGAAGTCCCCGAGATTGAAGGTGTAAATACGTTCTACCGCGCATATTGCCGCGCAGCCCAGCAGCAGAGCGTCGTAAATTTTCGCGCCGCTCCATCCGCCGCTCGCCATCGTGTTCAGTGCCTCCAGATAGTCCTCTTTGCCGAGGGATACGACCTCAAAATGCGGCAGGATGTTATCGGTGACGATGCGCGCCGCTTCAACCGGATGTATGCGGGGCTGGACCGGCAGGCGCGTGAGTGTGGCAAACACTTCCGCGATCGAGTGCAGGCCCATAAATCCCTTGTCCTGCCCTGCGGCGACGCGCAGCAGCGCAGGCCTGGCTTGCGCGTAGTGCGGATGGCTTTGCTCGGAGGCGGCAACCAGAACTGTCGTATCGAAGAAAATATCCACCTGGCTACGCTTTCAGAACGGACTCAATCCGCTCCTCGCGCACTTCCTCAAGGATACGCTCCCAGTTTGCCCCCGGTTCCGCGCTGCCCTGATGGACCCACAGACCATCGACCTTGACCATGGAAGGCCGTTGTTTGACCCGCTTGAGAAGCACGCCGTCCGGCTGCTCAATAGCTTCGAGCTCAGTGTCCGGCTTGAAGCCCAGCCGCTCCCGGAGAGGTTTGGGGACGACGATCCGCCCCGCTTTGTCGATCCTAACTTCCATGCCATTAAAAATACCGGATACCATTAGAGATGGCAATAAATGGGATGATGTTTGGTAGACGCGGGCCGGTCGAGCAGTTGTTTCGTTCTGCCCGGTTCGGCCACCCAGGAATAGACATGGACATCTTCCGGGGCCAATTGTGAATAGCGTTGTCCGATGTGCCGCACAGGATAGCCGCTTTCGATCTGCTGTCACTACCGAAAACCTAATCCAGGATGACGTGCGTGTCGGGGAATGATACTAAACGCCGATGGTCGGGTTTCTGATCAAACTCTTGCTCGTCGTGCGATGCCGCCTTAAATCACGGGCGAGACTCGAGGCTGAAAACCTGGTCCTGTGGCAAACAGGTGATCGTTCTAAGCTGGAAGTCTGCCTCCTGCATATGGCTGCGGAGGGTGATAGTCCAGTGCTTCTTTTATGATAGGCGCATCAAATATCCCGGCGATCATCGCCGCTCTGACTTTCGCCGCAGTAATAATTGCGATTGCGCTCAACTGGCTTGACCTCGCGGTCGCGGGTCTGTTGGCGGTGGTGCTGCTGCGACTGCTTGGTATCGTTTCGGCGGAGATGGCCGTATCGAGCATCAATGTCGGCTTCGACACGATCGGACTCTTCTTCGGAGGTATGGTTGTGGCGCGCGCACTGATTCCGACCGGGATTTTCGACTATCTCGGCGCGCGGGTGCTGCGACTGGTCCGCGGCGATGGTCGTCTGTTGTTACTTTCGATTGTTGCCCTGACCGCTCCGATTTGCGCGATCCTGCCTAACGCGACCGTTGTTATCTTATTTGCGCCTTTGCTGATCCGAGTGTGCCGCGAGATGGGAATCGATTTCGCGCCCCCGATCATGCTCTTGGTTTTCGTCGCCAATGCCTCCGGGCTGCTCACCTTGGTCGGGGATCCGGCCACTTTCATTGTTGGCAATTCGATAAGGATGAACTTCGCCACTTATCTGTATTTCCTGAGCTTCGGAGGGCTGCTATCTCTGATCGCGCTCGCCTTCATGCTTCCCATCTCGTTTCGTTCGATCTGGCGGACGAGGGCACCTGTGGATGACGTAGAGATACCAAAGATAGAGCACCTCCGCGTCCTCATCATCGGGGTATTGATTCTCGCGCTGATGGTGACGTTGTTCATCGTCGGTGAAGGCCTTCCGGTCCACCTCGATCCGCCTGGAGTGGCGATCGTCGGGGCGTCCCTCATGCTTCTGACGATCTACCTCAGCGGTATCGATACGGTGGCGGGCATCCTGGCGGACATCGACTGGCAGACATTGCTCTTTTTCATTTGTATTTTTGTGATGGTCGGCGCGCTTGATACCACGGGCGTGATCGCCGCGGCGGGCTCACGCCTGCGCGAGGTATTCGGCAGCGAAATTGCCTCCGCCTCGTTGATCATAGTGTCAACCGTAGGCGTACTCTCAAGCACGGTTCCGAACATACCGCTGGTGGTGGCTATGGTGCCAGTCGTTCGGCAATACGCGGAGAGCCAGGGTTGGGCGACGGCGGCGCAACTCGCGGCTGGGTACGGGCACATTCCGGCGCACGCGCTCCCCCTATTCTACGCGATGATGTACGGGGCAACGCTGGGCGGGAACGGGACGATGTTCGGTGCTTCCTCCAACATCGTAGCGGCGGGGATATGCGCGCGTGAAGGACGCCCTCTGCGCTACGTCGAGTTCGCGCGATATGGAATTCCGGTGATGGTCGTGCAACTGATTGTCAGCGCGATCTACTTGAAAGTTCGTTTCCTACGATAGATTCTCAGCTTTCAGTCGCTGAATTGCAGAGTCCCGCTCCGAATGAGACCGCTGTTCCCATTGCTCGGCCACTTGCTAGTGACCCTCGCACGGTTTGCCGGTCCCGGAGGGGGTTCGCTCGGTGATGGCCGAATCGGTCGCAGTCAAGCATCAATCAGCTGGCCGTCATGATCTAGCTCATCACTGAAAATGAGATAGGGTTCCTACCCAAGATACTCATCTTCGGGTACTCATCTTCCGCCACAAAAGCCCCGGTTGCACTCGCGAGAAGTTCGGTCCTAATATGGTGTGAATTCTCACTCCGCTTTCGTAAAAGTTGCAGGATCCCCGCAATCGGCGAGGAGGCGCCCCGGTAACCCGAACCTCGCCGCGCTGCATCGATACTGAATAGGGCGCTCGACGGTTACCTCAAAAAGGCGGGAACACACCAACCCCGGATCGATTTCATTCGGGCTCCTCATCGGGCTTGTAGACCGATGCCGATGATATCGAGGCTGGAATTTTCTCCGGCTTGAAGGCATCTCCCGCCAGCCGCTCGATCGGGATACCGGAAGCGCGCGCCAGTTTGAGCGCATCGATTAGCCGCTCGACGCGCCACTCCTCAATCCAGGTATAGACTGACTGGCGGGCCACACCGCAGAGCTTGGCAACCGCAGTCACGCCGCCGGCGAGCTCGACCGCGGCGGCCACCATGTTGGTCTTGACGCCTCTGACGCGCTTGGGACGTCCGGAACTCTTTCTTCTGGTCATAGCGTTGGCTCTCGCACGCGAGGCTTCATGGCTTAGATCGATTCGTTGCTTAGATTGGATATCGCCCATAGCTCGAACCCGTCCGCAAAGCAACTCGAATGAGAGGCTTGCAGGCCATAACGGGAGCAATCGTCACTACGATTTGACGTCCATCTGACTTGACTGTAACGCGCACCAGAGCGATGTGTGTCCACGACAAGCGACATCCCAAGGAGGCTTTAATGGACGCTCAACGCGAAATAACCAAAGGACAGATAACCACCCGGCTGGCGTACCGGGAAGGGTTCCTCTGCGTGCTCGGCGAACGGGGTTCCACCCAGTCGCCGGAATCGACCACGGCTAAACTCTGGTATCCGATCAGGGAGGCCGAAGAAGCCGAGGTACAGACGTTGCTCGGACGTCCGGTCACCGAAGTAGACGCTAAGGAAGGGATTTACATCGACGAGGAAGGGACGGTCTATCAGCTTGCGGAGAAGGGCGAGACCGAACCGATGGCGGTGGAGGAAGATCCCAGGCGAGGCGGGAGAGCTTGCGGAGTTGCTGACCGCCTCCCTCAAGAACGGAAACTCCTCAGGAGGAGTGCGAACGCATGCCCTGCGGCGACCGACCGGGTCGGCGAAAGAGGAAAGGTTCCAACGAGACGAACGGAGCTACGAAGGCCGGCAGCGAGCAACCGTGCGGCGGTGCAGTCAACGAGCCGGCGTTGCTCATTAACTCTCCGGTTCAGAGCAACCACCACGACCTCGTCCAATTGAACCTGCGCCAGAAGCTCGCCGAGGTCCGGCGCAGGATCGGCTACATCCAGAAGCGCGGCTTCAACGAGCGCAACAACTACTCATACGTAACCGCCGCCGATCTGGCCGGGGCGGTGGGCGACATCCTCGCCGAACTGGGAGTGGTGATCATTCCCTCGCTGGAATCCATCACCTACGAGTCAGGGCGAGGAAACGGCGCGGAGATGGCCCGCTCCGCACAGGTGGTGATGGCCTACACCTTCACCGACGTCGATACCGGCGAAGCCATCACCACCAAAGTAGCCGGCCAGGGACTCGACGCCGGCGACAAGGCTCCCTACAAGGCGATGACCGGAGCGTTGAAGTATGCCCTGCTCCAGTCCTTCCTGCTCGCCACCGGCGACGATCCGGAAGACGAGCGAATCAATCACTCATCAGGCAACGGTTCCGAGCGGATGATTACTCCCGAGGAAGTTCGCCAGCTTCGCGTTCTGGTCGACGAGACCGAGACCGAACTCGATCGGGTGCTCTCCTATTACAAGATCAACTCGCTGGACGAGATGCGCGAAAGCAGCTACCGGCGCGCGGTCGAACTGCTCAATCGTAAACGCGCGAAACAAACCCACGAGGGTAACGGCTATGCCCAGGATTGAGCGCCTGGAGCAGAACACCCCCGAGTGGCGGCGCTGGCGGATGGAGGGCATCGGCTCCAGCGATGCACCGGTGATCATGGGCGAGGGAGCGTTCAAAACGCGGCGCCTGCTATGGGCGATCAAGACCGGACGGGCGCGAGACTTTGCGGGCAACCCGGCTTCGCGTCGGGGTCACGCGCTGGAGCACGCCGCGCGCAGCGGCTTACGAGCTTGAGTTGGGAGTCCAGATGGAACCGTTATGCCTGGTCCACGACCGGTTCGAGTGGATGCGCGCCTCGCTGGATGGGCTCAGCTTCGATGGTTCCACCGTGCTCGAAATCAAGTGCCCGCTGAGCGTCCGCGACCTGAATGCTGCGCAGCAGGGCCGCGTGCCTTCCCACTACTACGGGCAGCTGCAACACCAGCTCGAAGTAACCGGCGCCGCGGAGGCGCACTACTGGTCATTTGACGGGAGAGTGGGACGTCTGGTCCGGATCCGACCGGACCGCGACTACCTGAAACGGCTGGTCGATGAGGAGGGGGAGTTCTGGAGGCGGGTCAAAGAGAATCGTTGGCCGGAACTCGACGACAAGGAAGTCGATATGAGTTCCGACCCGCGCTGGCGCTCGCTCGCGCTGCAATACCGCCAGGCGAGGGCTCGGCTGGATGCGGCGACCGCGCAGGAGCGCAAGCTGAGGGTCATTCTGGACCGCATGGCGACCGCGCGGCGCACCTTTGGGTGTGGCGTGGAGGTACTCAAGAGCTTTCGCAGGGGAACCGTCGACTACGCGGTAATCCCACAGCTATCCGGGGTCGACCTCGAGAAGTTCCGCAAACCTCAGGGTCGCGGTGACCAAAATCAATGTCATCGAATCAAGCCGGGAAGTCTCGAAATCGGCACCGGTGCCGTTTTGATAACCGCCATGGATGAGTACCTGTCATTTCGCAACTTCCGCCAGTTCGAGCGTACCCGCAGAGAGATCCGACTACCCTACGATCTGCTCAACGACGTCCGCTTCCGGCAGCTCTCAGATGCGCAGGAAAGCTCACCTCCTGTGCCTGCTTCTGCTGGCGGCGCGGATGGATAACTTCCTTCCCAACCACCGGCTCAAACTGGAACGCCTCATCGGCGCCACCGAGATCCTCGATCTCTCCGAACTCGCCGAGTTCATCGAGGTCGCGGCGCTGGAGCGCCCCAGCTACGAAGATCGCTGGGCCAGCAGGCGGATACCCGACACCGTTAAGGCCGCGGTGATCGTTCGGGATGGAGGTCGCTGCCGCGACTGCCACAGCGCAGTCAACCTGCAGATCGATCACATCGTTCCGCTGAGCAAGGGCGGTTCTTCGGAAGAGTCCAATCTGCAGACCCTCTGCCGCAGGTGCAATCGCCGCAAGTGGAAGAAGCTGGTCCCACGATTCTGACCAAAGGAGCTTTCAGCTTTGGCCCCCGATCATGAAGCCCGCAGTATCGCCACCGAGATGGCTCTATTGTTCCTCAACGATCTGGAGTCCCAGGTTCCGGACAACCCCGAGCTGCTGGTCTCCAATGAAGCAGTCCTCTCCTTCGCAACCATCCGACGCTCAGATCCATCGGAGTGGGAACGCTGGCGTTCGATTCTCACCAAGTATCAGAAGGCAGAAGTGATCGAGTACATGCTGTGTGAGCCGCCGCAGATTGATGGCGGCGACTGGGAATCGAACGCAGCCAGGCTCATAGCGCTCGCTCTGCGGTCCGGGATCGAGTTCTTTCACGATCCCGAGCAGCATGGCTGGGCGTCGGTTCAAGTTGATAAGCACTGGGAAAACTATCCGCTACGTTCCCGCGCGTTCTATCTCTTCCTGCTCAGGATCTTTTATCGCGACACCGGCGAGAGTCCTGGCGGACGGGCAATGCGTGCGGTGCTGGAGATCTTCGAGGCACGCGCGCTGTTTGATGGTCCGGAATGCTCAGGTCCATCTCCGGGTAGCCCAGCAGGATGGCAAGCTATACCTGGACCTGTGCGACGCGGCGTGGCGCGCGGTCGAGATCGATGCCGAGGGTTGGCGCATCGTCGATCGTCCGGCACCCAGGTTCCGCCGCTCAAGAGGCAGCCAGCCACTGCCAGAACCGCAGCGCGGCGGCAGCCTCGATGAACTCCGCAGTTTTCTCAACATTGATGACGACGGTTGGGTTCTAATCAAAGCCTTTCTGGTGTCGGCGATGCGGCCCGGACTGCCCTGCCCTATCCTGGTCGCCAAGGGAGAACAAGGAGCCGGCAAATCCACCGCCTGCCGGGTGATCAGTTCGCTCATCGATCCCCGCACGTCGGCTCTTCGCGGTGCGCCACGCGAGGTTCGCGATCTGGTCGCGGCAGCTCGAAACTCCTGGCTGGTCTGCTTCGACAATCTCAGCCATCTGCCCCAGGATCTGGCGGATGCGGCCTGTCGGTTGGCCACCGGCGGCGGCTTCGGCGGTCGGGAACTCTACAGTGACTACGACGAGGCGGTCTTCGATGCCACTCGCCCGCTGGTGTTCAACGCCATCCCGGATCTCGGCGCGACGCGACCGGACTTCCTCGATCGCTCCCTCATCATCGAATTCCACGACATCAAGCCCGCGGCCCGGCGCGACGAGCGGCAGTTCTGGCGCGAGTTTGAGGCCGCGCGACCGCGAATCCTCGGCGCACTGCTCGATGCAGTCGCACTTGGGCTGAAGAGGCTCCCTGCCCTCGCGCTTCGACCAGCTACCACGAATGGCGGACTTCGCAACCTGGGCAACTGCCTGCGAAGTCGGGTTAGGACTTGATCGCGGGCAGTTCCTCAAGGCCTACGAGGCTAATCGACTTGAGGCTCGCGACCTTGCGCTGGAATCCTCGCCGCTCTACGAGCCGCTGCGGGAGCTGGCTCGAGAGGGCTTTAGAGGCAGCACCGCCGAACTCCTGGTTCGGCTCAACGACATCGTCAGTGAACAAACTCGACGCTCGGTGCGCTGGCCCAAAGCACCCAACGCCCTCGCTAGTGCGCTCAGGCGGATGGCCAGTAACCTGCGCGCCGCCGGGATCGACCTCCAATCGAGTCGGGTCGATCGTCTCGGCAAACGGATGGTGTCGGTGACCACCGCGTCAACCGCGCGCCCGAAAAGATCGTCAGTCACCTCAGCACCCTCCGCCTTATCTCCGGTGCGGAAGGAATGAATCTCGATTGGCTAGACTGCGTAGTAGTCGGTGTTTTCCGTCGCAGTGCGGCTTCCTGCCGTCGTCGTTTCTCCGAGCTGCTGAGATGACTGACGATCTTTTTCGACTATCCGAACGCCCTCAACTCGACTTGACCCGTGCTGCCGGATTCCTATCTCTAAAATACGGGGGGATCGATCTATTGATTTCGCAGGGTATCGCCCAATCCCAGTGGTATTGTTTCGCGGCTCTTTCAGACTGAAAATGGGATGCGATATTGTCGCCGCAGGCGGAGCAGAAAAGATAGGCCGTCGTATCGTGCTAGATTCGCTCTGAGAATTCTTTCTCCGGCCGCGATGGATGCCAACCTCTCCCCGCAACAGGCACAGGCGCTCTTCACTATCTGCGCCCAGTTTACCGCCAGGAATCGACCCTCTTTTGGCAATACCTCTACCGCGTGTATATCCGCTTGCTCCAACGGCTCTCCGTCCCGCGCGAATTCCTCGGCCGAGTCTTTCCGGCAGCAACTTGGTCCACAATTGAGATATGCGCGAAAGAAGAGTTTCGCTTGAGGTGTTTTCGATCTTGCTCCACTGCGCATCTATCGGTTTTGCTATTGCTGCCCTCGGAGCGTACCTCTGCGCGAACTCCGGTAAATCCCAAAGAACCGGTAACTCGTGTACAGAATTATCAAGATCATCGAGGACTCGGTCTCGGACGGAAGGGGGCACCAACTCAACTATCGGTCTCCTCAGCGGTAATCGAACGCCACACGTCGCGCACAGAACTGACGTCTCAGGAGTCTTCGCGTTGCAGGTCAGGCACGTCACTTGAAAATCCGGCCCAGTCAGAATTCAGACTTGAATCGTCGCGGCTGGGCGACCCGAACAATAACGTTCACCTCGAATGGCGAAAAGAGCCTCCGAATGCGCCCCGCGCTACTTTAATACCACGTTATCCTACAGTTAGTAGATTTGATTTAGATAGCTCCAATCGAACCTGGATTGTAGTTGTTGACTTAAGACTAGTTTTCGAAGTAGAAATCTCGATGGGAAAATCTCGACTCCGTAGGAGGCAGTTACGTGAAAGAACGTCTACTCCACGTTTGTTCCATTGATTGGCGCGTGCGCGATGCTCACACTAGCGCTCAGCGGAATTGCCCACGCCACCGTACCTGAGCTTGACCCGGGCACCGCGTCAAGCGGAGTCGCGCTTTTGGTGGGGGGAGCCCTGCTGCTAGTTGAACGATATCGCCGACGTCGGTAACTAATCCTCGTTTTCAGAGGCCGAATCGTTCCCTCCCTCCTGTAGGTCGTCCGCCGTACGAAGGCCCGTTTTAGTCAATATTGGGCTGCTTTATCCCCTTCTTCTTGGCGGAGCAAATCGCGCTGCTGCTGCTTGCTTGGCCCAAGCCAAGTAGACTTGAGCTACGACCACTTAATCAAACTTTGGACTGCGGTCTTGACTTAAGACTAGTTTTGGAAGTAAAATAGCATAAGGTTGAAGTCGGGTATTGGGGGCGTATGTGGGACTTTTAATGAAGGAACGTCTATCGCGGCTCATTCCGTTGATCGGCGCTTGCGCGATGCTCACGCTAGCGCTCAGCGGCGTTGTCCATGCCAGCCCCGTGCCCGAGCTTGACCCAGGTACCGCATCAAGCGGCGTCGCGCTTTTGATCGGGGGAGCCCTGCTCTTGGTCGAGCGATATCGCCGACATCGGTAAGTTCTCCAATTTCTAGGTTTGAAAGTTCCAGCGAACGGCGCGGAGTTTAATTCACCTGAACTGAGCGGCGGAATCGCCGTCGAGGCGCACCTCGCCCTTGGTTGGACGCTCTATTGGGCTGTTTTGCTACTCCTCTTGTTGGTGGAGCGGACAGCTCTTTTGCCATTTGGCGCATCCGAAATATTCTGGCAAACCCATCATTGGACCTGGTTGGTGCTCGGGATTGAAAAGGGGCGGCCACAGCCTTCATCTTAGGAACCGCGGGCGCCGCGCTGTTTAGTTGGCAGACTTTTAGCCTCGAGCTTCGGTCGCTTGTATCGGAGACCTGCCTGCGGGGTCTTAAATGGTTGTGTATCCACCTCGCCGTCGTTTCAATGGTCTTGGTATGGACTACGCTCTGCCATGGCAACCAGATATTTCCCTCACCATATTGGGAGATTTGGATGTGGGTGCGGGTCGCCCTTGAACTATTGGCGCTCGCGACTTGGGCAGCGGCGGTACTGCCTCCTTCCTTCTGGTTACGCTGGATAACCTACAGCCCCGGCGCCTTCGCGGCGGGCATGGTCTTTGCGCTCATCACCAAAATGGTCGGCCACTACGCAGTCAACCTGTGGTGGCTGTTCCAACGCTCAACGCTTCTTACCGTTGCCGCCCTCCTCCGACTGTGCCGACAAATCGTCGTTGTTGGGCTAGCCAATGCTCACATCGGAACACCGACCTTTTCAGTCGAGGTGGGCTGGGGCTGTTCCGGGCTCGAGGGATTCGCAGCCGTGATCGTCTTCATGGCGATTTATTTTTGGGTGTATCGACGCGAACTTCGATTTCCGCAGGTGCTGCTGTTGGTTCCCGCCGGAGTCGCTGTCGAATTCTTCCTCAATTCCGTTCGCATCACGGTCCTGATTCTTCTCGGCACTATAAATCAGGACGTCGCTGTGAAAGGCTTTCACTCGATCGCGGGCTGGCTATTCGTCAGCTTAGTCGCCTGCGGGTTGGTAACTGCCAGCTGGCGCGTCCCGGCCTTCACCAAGATTGGTTCCGAACCGAAGGTTCGGCAGCTCTCGAACCCTGCCGGATTTTACCTCGTTCCCCTTCTCGTGATCATCGCGACTGCGATGTTTACCAAGATTTTCGAGGTCGGATTCGATTTGCTGTATCCTCTGCGGGTATTTGCAACCGCGGGTTCCTTCTATTTCTATCGGCGGGAGCTCGCCGCTATACGATGGAGTGCATCTTTTTGGGCGGTTGCTCTGGGTCTGCTCGTTTTCGCCATGTGGGTTGCTATAGCACGACGCAACGACCCTTCTGTAAACGCAACCTTCGCCGCGGGGCTCAGCAACCTGCCAACCTGGGGAAGGTCCGCCTGGTTTTTCTTCCGGGTAATTGGGGCAGTGGTCACAGTTCCGATCGCCGAGGAATTGGCTTTTCGCGGCTATCTGATGCGCAAACTGATAGCGGATGATTTCGAGAGCGTCCGCTTGGGTCAGTTCACCTGGGTTTCCTTTCTAGCATCTTCAATTCTTTTCGGGGCCCTGCACGGCGAATGGCTTGCTGGAACCTTGGCTGGAATGGGCTTCGCCGCCGCCCTCTATCGAAAAGGGCTTCTTTCAGATGCCGTAGTGACGCATTCCGTCGCCAATGCGTTGCTCTCGGCGTACGTCCTTTCAACTCACGATTGGTCGCTGTGGACGTGACGCGAGGTCGATCCCGCGGATTCAGACGGCCAATAGAAATACACCGGCACGACCACATTTGACCAAAGTGAAGGAGGGCGCCATAATAGAGTCTCAGAAAAGGGCCGCTTTCTAGTCTGGGTTTTGCTCAATAGCTCCACGCACCATTTGCAACGGCCCCGCTTTCTTTTGCGATATAATGGGGTTTTTTGTGGAGGATGGATTCTCTGGACCCAGTCGCCATCGGAGACATCCGAATCGATTCTTTCGTCGGCTTTGCGGTCCGGCTAACATTCAAACCTGATGTCACCTAGTCAACCCGCAGCCTTCTGGCGTCCATCTAATATTCACGCGGTCTCCCCAACGAGAACGCGTTCATCCGCTTCTGGGTAGCAGCGGTGGCGTCCGCCTTCTCCCATGCCATATTTGCGGTTGCGATTGGCGGCGCGTTGGAAATGCCACCGAGTGCGTGCCTTCTTGGAGCCGCACTGTCCATCGTACCGGATGTTGACGTGATCGGTTTTCGGTTTGGAATGAATGGCGGGGAGTTGCTAGGTCACCGCGGATTTACTCATTCGCTGCTTTTCGCCAGTCTTCTAGCTACCGCTATACTGCTTCTATGCCGGGGCCGATGGTCCAACGCGCGGTCGCACCGCCGCTGGTTGCTGTGGCTATACCTATTTCTCGCCACGGCCTCTCATGGAGTATTCGACGGCTTCACTAATGGTGGTCTGGGCGTCGCGTTTTTCGCCCCATTTGACAATTCGCGGTACTTCTTTCCAATGCGTCCGCTCCGGGTATCTCCGATTGTGGCCACGACATTCTTCACTCCCGAATCCGTCGCGGTTACTTACAGCGAGTTAGTGTGCATATGGATTCCCTCAATTGTGCTGATCGCAGCAGCGTATTGTAGAAGATCTCGCCGCTCTCCGCCGATGTCAATGCGTGCGACTTCTGCTCCAGCGATCGTGGTAGACTGGCCCCCCAGCTGACCTTTCTCCTGGGTTTCTTCGGCGCTGGGTGAAGCTAACGGGCCGTGTTCAACACAGAAAAGGTCAATTTCGTGAGTTTGGCGCGATCCCCCAGCGCTTTTTTGATAAATTCCCTGATGCGACTCGGCAGAGAATCGTCGTCGTCGAGTGGAGTGCACCAAGGAAGTGGACCAGATCGCATCAAGGATTTTAAATATGCTTGCGGGGCCTTTGCTACGAGAAGGCCATATCTAGCAACCGGATGTTCGCGGTGGCATTTAGGCGCCAGCCTGAAAAAGATCGATCCAGCGTTTAGCCCGCCGTCTATACTAGGAATGACGGAACTTGCGTCGCCAGACGACACGGGTTTCTGCTCGACTCAACCGTTGCGCCGTTAGTCACTGTCTCGTTAACCCCGGCCAGGCTCGATTCGCAAGAGGGGTTTGATAGCGAACGAAGAGTTTGACACCGACTATTTTCAGCAAATGAGATCAGCACGGCGGGAACACCCTCCGTAAGCGAAGGCGGCGAGTCAGTTCGCAAATCCCTGTCAATGCCTTCAGTAAAGGCGGCGCAGACTTTTCACGGAACAAAGCAACGAGGTTGGTCTCTTGACAACCTCTTCGATGAGTGACTCCTTTCGTAACTGCTTTGACCTTATCGATTTATTTTTGGTACGACCGCGCTGCGTTAACAATTTTTATCGGTGGAGCACAAGTAACCGATCATGTGGCTATCGAGTATGCGTTCATATCCCAACGACTCGAGGAAGGCCTCTAGCTCCTCTTCGTTTTTCTGCATGGTTCTTTCCCAAAACACAATTCCGATACTATTCGCCTGAAACAACGTACGCGCGGAGTTGAGAATCTTGATATCAAATCCTTCAGAATCTACCTTGAGAACGTCAATGTATTCAACACCAAATTGTGTCATCAGCTCGGGAAGCGTTCGCATCTCCGCATGTAAAGTTCTGCCGGAAACTCCTTCGTCTTTTTCAATCACACGGGTCAACATAGTTGCGTCACTGCCGATTGTATCAAGGATGGCTGTTCCGCTGTGATCACCGATACATCCGGCAAAAATTCTGTGACGTCCAGCATATTGCCGGAGGTTCCTCTCTAGCATCGCCACATATTCGGGTACTGGCTCAATTGCGATTACGAAAGTGTCGCTCTTGCACAACCAAAGTCGCGAGAAATAGCCATAGTTGGCGCCGACATCGACTAGCAGCCCTCGGTGGCGCCGTGCCTTGATCATCGAAGTCATCAAAGGCTCCCAGACACCGGTCGCAACGAAAAATCGAGCCCCCAGGCAACGCGGGTTCACCTCAATTGGCAAGTTCTCGCCGCGGATTCTTCCATACTTCCACATTGGATCATCATTAGAGCGCTCCGGCAGAGCGGATAATACTGCGTAAACGAGCCCTGGCTTTGGCGGAAGGCGCCGACAAATCGAACAAGCGATGCGGACTGACAATTCATAACCGACCAGAGTACGAACGACCTTAGTCAGAGCAGCGGCGGCACGCGTCGCAGCCCGCCCCCCAAAACCACTCAATTTTCGTACGAACACGGGATCTCGCCCGGCGGCTGGGTGATCAAGGGCGTGCTCCTAAAGTGAGACCATTAGGACGCTCGCCAAGTTCGGCAAAGTCTGATTCCGTGCTCATCGACGCCGCATCGAAATATCGCCCTAAAGCGCCTCTACCTGATCGTTGACGCATAATCAGCCATAGCTTGGTACAGCTACTTTGCGGTTATGACGGCCCCTGATTCGGCAAGGTTGGCTGTCGAGAGTATTTGGATTACGGCGCCCGCCAACGTATCGGCCGGATATGCTAGCACTCTGTACCGCTCCTCCTAGCCGATCGCGCCGCTTCGGATCTTGTGCGTGGTCGACGACTTCAGCCTCGAGTAACTTGCCACCGTGTTCGATACCCTATTGAGTATTCTGTCCTATTCGTTCTCGCGGAACCCTCGCTCACGAGTATCATTGACAAGCAAGATTTGCTGTATCAGTTCCGGTGCCGGTTAAAGCGACGCCGCCCTCGCGCGGAGTTCCCGGAGTACAAACATGCTTCGCATTGCAAGAACATGATGAATTTGCATGAACACACGATGCCATGAATGTTCCTTTGCCAGACGACAGCATCACGGAACCCATGCAGGGCAACAACAAATAAGAAGAATCTGCAAGGAGTAATCCTGGAGGATAAGCCACGTCGCTAAAGACAGGCTGCGTGGCTACACCAGAACCTAGTACATGAACAGCCTCACCAGGAACACTGAACTGAAGAACCTCGCAAGGCGTAATCTCAGACGGCCTGCTTGGTGATCGACAACTGCTCTTCAATAGCAGCGATAAATGCGAGCATCTTCCTGGCTAAACACCAAATCAAAGTGCCCGCATCCAACACGGGCGATGTGCGACAGCTTTGAATCCACTTCCAAAATATGCGTTACCGCCATATTCCCGGCCTCACGCAACGCTTCCTCCGGGGTGGTGATGCTCGGTATCGGGGTTTCTCCAAATCCACCTCGGATTTTCACATAGGGTTTTAGTAGATAGTAGGTGGGGACCTTCGCATCGAGAACCAACACGCGTTTAACATTATCAGTTCGATTAAGATACTCGAATGCCCGATAGTAGGGTATATCCTTGGTTCGTTGAGCCTCTTCTGCTGTCTCGCCGCGCACCCATGACAGTCGCGGCCATGCGTGGTAACCGATGGTGAGACATCCATACACGCCTGAAATCAATATAATCAGTCCGGCAAGTGATGCAGTGACGCCGTCGAATTGGCCCAACGCGATATCAGCTCCCAGACCTGCGAAGGCAGTCATAATACATACTACGGGCATCAAAAAACGTGACTCTTGTTGAGAGAAAAACCAGAACACGGTAAGCACAACGGACATGACAAACAAATATAGGGACTCCTTTTGAACTTTGGTCTTGTTTAACCCCAGCGGCGCGAAAGCTAGCGGCGCCAGGCCTATTCCGCCTGCTCCGTGGAAATAAGCTGTGTAGAACGTGTACGTGAAGGGCAATGCGAGAAGATATTGTGGTCCGCGTCCCAAGCCCCTTCCCCGCTCAAGAATATATTTATTGAATCCCAAGACCGCCTGAGTAGGAAAGGTTGACGAGTGAAACACCCCGTTCAGCACTAACGGAATCGGGTAAATTGGCGAACCCAAAACAACCCAATTCCGAATGTAACAAGCAGAGCCTGTGAAAAGCGCAGCGATCGGAAATACAATTAATCTGCGCCAAGGCCGATGGAAACCTTGCCGGTAAGCGTACAGCAGCCAGCATATACTCGCGAACATAATCCCTGTGTATTTTGTGCCCGCACTAAGGCCAGCGAAGGCTCCGCTGAGTAGACCCGAATGCCGGCTAACGTCCGGCCATACCGCCAACCGCGTCGAGGCAATCACAAAGCAGGCATAGGCAACGTCCACGAAGCCGTTGTACGCGAAGTCAGCAACGGCGGGCATAGTGGCCAACAGTAGTGCAGCCAATCCCATCGCGACCGGCGAGCCTCCGAGTCTTCGGGTTAATCCTGCCACTTGAATAAGCAAAATGGCAAAGAAGAAGGTGTCGATAACCCCCGGCGCGCGGTCATTCGACAGCAGCATCCCGGCAGCGAATAAAGTTTCGATACTAGCAGGAAATGCTGTGCGGCTCTCATCGAGGACGGGACTGATTTTTCCCCGGCTGTTCCAGCTTGATGGCCCCATCAGGTGATAGGAAATTGCATCGTCTCCGAAGCCGCCCGACGGTTTACTGAGACCAGCAAAAAAGCAAAAGACGACCACACAGATAGTGATTCCAGTGATCAAATTGGAAAGGCCGGTTAAGGACACTCTAAGTTTCAGCAAGTAGATAAGACCGCATAGAGCAGCTGGGGACAAAGCAACATAAACAACAAGAGCGTTCCAAAGCCAGCAACCTATTAGGAAGAGCGCGAGGCTATTTACACCGAGTCCCAGCAGTAACCGCAACGTAAGCTTTTCAAGAGCCCAGTCATCTAGCTTCCAATGCTTTGTCAAAATACAGCCTGTCCCATAGCCAGCGGTAAGAATGAACGAGCTAGCTGCCGCGGCCTGAAGAATCTCAGTGAGCATGGCCTACCGTTGCTTTGAACATCTCAGACAACGTCCGCGATCCCAGTAAGCGTGCAAAAAGAAAAGTGACCAGAATGCACAAAAAATAGAGGTCTAATAACATATACCTGTTTATCTTTGAACAATTTCTCGGCGAATCCGACCCGTTTCCCTCTCGAGCTTTGAAATTGCCACACTTGCTCAGTCTCAATTGATTGTTCAAGCACCCATCTCTCTCTAGTTTTGATTGGGCGGTTTTAGTCTCATATCGAACTGCAGTGCACCCGGCCGGTTCCCGAAAGCGTTGGCCGCCACCAGAAGCATGCTGGAATCGCGCATAGGAGCCCAAAAGGTTAAAACTCAGGCTAAAAAGCGCTCATAGAACCAACCACGTCTTCCAAGCGTCCACCCCAAAAGGCTTTTCGGATCTTCGTACCAGCGCCGCAGGCAGGCTTTTTTCAATCAGGCGGAATAAGACACCACGATAGGTCAATATATAGGGAACCATCTGAAGTAAGATGGCCTCGACCGCGCTATTAATCAGTAGCCTTCATCATCGTCAAGACGAACGCCTTCGACTGGCTCGCACTTGTTTGATTGTTCTGTGAGCGCGCGGTCTGGAGAAATAAGACAGTCAAGCCATACATAATTCAGATATCAGTAGCTTCGTCACTTAATCAGACTGACTCAGAAACTTTGTCGTTTGAAGTTGAATTTATCGTTTTTCCCAAGCTTAAGGAATTGTACGAATCAGACGCGAAAGCGAGTCTGTCAAGATTCACGCTCACGGCAGCATCGGGAACCATCACCGCAATTAAACTGAGCGGTGGAAAAGGTACCGCATGATCGAACATACGGAAGATCGGAGTCAGAAGATTCAGAAGTTTCACCTGCATTAGGCCGAAATGTTTTCGCTTCAGTATCTTGCCGTTCAGAAACCACGCAACGCTGCCGATGCAGATTGAATTCCAGCAAATTCCGCGCTTGCAATCCATGCTCCGCCGAACCAGCCTGCGCTTTTGCTGGTGCGGCAGCCGAATGGCCGAGTACTTCATCGAGGGTGCCAATTTTATTCGGTCCCTGTGGCACCAAAATAATCGCGCCGCCTCCCTCGATCCAGCATCGCCTTGATGTTATCCAGCGCGCTGCCATCATCGACAACGTGTTCAAGCACGTTCAGGCAGATCACGGTATCGTCCAGTCGTTCCTTCTTGGGGAAGGTGCCAATATCTTTCGAGATCGCAGAATGCGGCACATACAGGGCCGATTCACACACAGGTTATGCAATGTCTCTAGGTACAGTGGGTTAACGTCGCTGGCAACGTTAATTTCGCGAGATCAGCCTCAGGGCTAGATTCCCAACCCCGCTTCCGATCTCCAGGACGCGATCCCCGCAAAAGTCACGAATTGAATCCGCCATCCAGGCATTGAAACGCGGAGCGCGCGCGAGCCGCGCAAGAATTTGGCTGCCATATTCGTCAGCTTTATACAGTTCATCACTCAGCCCGAATCTGAGGATCGCTTGCAGCGCACGAAAGGCGTCTGGAATCCGATCTTCTTCCCTTCCGCATAGGTCCGGCCGAAATAACTGATCGGGACCTCGAAGACTTTGGCGCCCCGCTGGCGAGTTTGATGGTTATCTCGGGCTCGATTTGAAAATCAGTGCTGACCAGAGGAATGGAGCGTAGCAGCGACGTCCGCACGGCTTTATAGCAGGTCCATACATCGGTCAGATTCAGATTGGAGACAAGGTTGCACAAAAAAGTCAGCAGCATATTTCCGACCTGATGGCGAAACAGCAATGCGCGGCGAACCTCGCCGCCCGCGAAGTACGATGCGAAAACCGCATCGGCATCGGTTTCAACGAAAACCTTCATCATTCGTGCCAGATCCTTTGGACTGTACTCGAGGTCCGCATCATGGATGACGGTTACTTTGCCGGTTGCCCTGGTAAGCGCGGTCCTTATAGCTTCCCTTTTCCGCGATTGCGATCGTGCCGGATGAGCGTCCAACTTATTTTCGTGGCAGTTCCTTTCGCGTCAAGACTTCGCCGCTCAATGAATTGATTCAGAACCCCGGGCGTGGAATCGGTGGAACCGTCGTCAACGACGATGACCTCCACACGCGACAACTCCTCACAACTTTCCAAACAGCAAAGGCTTTCCAACGACAGCGCCACAAGGTGTTGCTCATTGAAAACGGGAACCAATATAGATAAAGAAAAGCGAGCCATGTCAGTGTTCTGCAGGCGGAATTCTAAAGGTTCACCCGGCTTAGGGATAGTGGCCTCAGAGCCGCGGGTCGTTAATTAAACAGAATTCATAAGCCAGCCAATCGAGCCGTGACCAATCCACTGAGCCGAATCAGCCCGTCAGACAACCCCACTCCGGCCAACATATCTAGAAACGGTATGGCGCTCATGCGCATCCGACCGGCCTCTCCTTGCGGACCGGCAGATACAATTAGCAGTATCCCGGCGGAGCTCAAGAGCACTACGAGCGCAAGTTTTCTGAAAGGGTCGCGTTTCGGGAGACCGTAGTTGATAGAGCGATAGCACGACACCAGTCCAAATGATCGTGGCTTGAACTAATTGGATTCCCATCAAGATTGCTAAGCTCGGATTGTTAAGTAGTCCACGAATTCTACCAGCTGGATTCTTGAAAAATGGCTCGCCGGGTTCACGTTTGGAGGAAAACCAAAAAGAGCACGTACACTGCCTTCCATAGGTGCGAACGCGATCCGCAGAAGCGATAAAACGGCAACCTTAGTCGCTGACAGCCGATAGCGAAAGAACACCTCAAGCGCAGAATGCTCGATTTTACGCTCAAGCGAAGGTGGGGTCTCAAAGAAATCCGACACCCCGGATTCTCTCTCGAACCTCTCTTACTACCTTCGCCAGCGGCGTGCCAGTTGCGTCGGAAAGAGTTATGGCCGCCGGCAACATAATAGAGGTTGATTGAACCGGCCGTGCTTAGAGTGAACGTTCCTGTCGCCCGCAGATTCCGAGTGGACCAAAAAGCAATCGGGATGAGTGATAGCGTCGCCGCAAGCAAAGCTAACTGAATTCGCTTCCGGGGCATTGAGGAATGAACAAGCAGAAACGGCACCCACGCTATAGGCCAGATATATGCACCCAACGGCCTAACCAGAGCGCTTAGACCAAACGCGCTGGCATCGACTGAGACGCCGATGACAGTCGGGCAGATCGACGCGTCCCTGCCTTAAAACGTAAAGCTGCAAGACTATCGCGAATATCAAAACAAACTGGAAGATGGAATCGCTCATAATCTGCGAGGACAGGAAAATCGATGGTAAGTCTGTTGCGAATAAGATCGAGGCGACGAGTCCTGCGCCGATGCCCCATTCGCTGGTCAGAAAGAATCCGATGATGATACACCCAACCGCGCCGCAGAAACTAGCAATTACAGCATTTGCCCGCGTTCCTGGAAACAAAAGGAGTAGCAATGGGTACCCCGGAGTTCGCAAGGTTTCCGGTGCACCGCATGACCCGTTGACGCTCTTGGCAAAACCGCAGCCTGTTTTCAGTCCGCGGGCCAACTCTACATAGCCAGTCGAGTCGACATTCGAAAAAGCGAATGCCCGCCCTCCGATATACCAAGGTGCCAACCGGAAGACAAAACCGAGAACCGCAACGCCGAAGAAAAGCCACGACGCGATTCTGTATTGTCGTTTTTCGATCGTTTGTTCTCTCAGTGGCTTTTCGTTCGATTTCTGTTCGCTGTTGCTTAGTGGATGATAGTTTATCCGAGCGATGACTAGAGCAATTCGCCTTCTATTTTTTGCCACTCAAACTCGTTTACCGCTCAAAGTCGCCCGACGGTTCATGCCCCTTTCCCAATCCGTCCCGATTCTTGTGGCTGCGAGAACTGATCATCATACATTTTGTTGACCGTTGCGAAATTCCAAACAAGGGGAACTGGGTCTTAAGACCGCCTCGCATCTTCTTCCGCTAGCGGGCTATGACAGGCTAATAGAGGGTGGTGGTTGGTGGGCGGATGAGAATGGGTCATAGGAATGGTCATTACAACTTTAGAGAAACTCTATCGGGACTCCGTCGATAGCCTGCTGGCTAGGCTCGTAGGGTTAAAGCCGCAATTTCTTTACGCAGCGGGTATTATTTACAGGTGGGACGATCTAATGGGAATGTGTCGGTCTAGACGGAGCGCTATCAAGGGCCGCCGAGAAGAATCGATTTAGGTTCCAGCGGTCAGAACCTCCTCGGCACTGGCCAGCGACGGAAGAATAGGTGCTGACCTTAGGTTTCTAGTCATCGCGATGACACACCGTCAACTCTTCGAGCACGGCGAGCGAAACCCCAAACCATGCCAACGGCCTGAAGCGAACCTGCCTTTGCCGGCGAAACCTCGCGACCGATTTCAAGCTGCCAACCTAGCGCGCTGAGACGCGAGGTGATCTCTTCCGCAGCGAACGGGCGTGCAGCCGTCCGATGCCATTCCAGAACGATAGTGCCCACGCGCAGATCCGCGAAGCGCGGGTCCATCACTATATCGTGCTCGCCGCCCTCGCAATCGAGTTTCAAGAGATCGATCGGCATCTTTCCCCAGATTGAGAAGAAGTCGACCACCGGGACTCTGAACCCTGCCTCTGTGTGCGCCGGGGCGAGCGTCGAACACACCCCGTCGTCGGTTAAGAGGGCAGTCGCATCGATTGTCCCGGCGGCGACCTCGTACACATTGACTCGGTCCGAAAGTCCGTTAAGCGAGACTACCCGTCTGAGTAACCGCGCGTGCCTGGGGTGCGGCTCGATAGCCTCGATTTGCGCCTGAGGGTAAGTTCGCGACCAGTATACCACCGAGTAGCCGACATTTGCGCCCACGTCGACGATCGTACGAACCGGTCCAATCTCCCGAGAAGGTCGATAGAAATCGGCCACAAATATCTCATACGCAACCCCGAGTTCTAGCTTCGCACTCGAGTTCAATATGACTCGTCCACCAGTGGCAAGTCTGACACTAACACTCTGGCGCCACGGCAAAGCCCTCCAACCAAGGTACTTGAGCTTGCTCGCAGTAGTAAGACGATCGCGAAATCGCATCGAACTATATGCAGTACGGTCCCTTGGCGCGGGCCCAGCGGCTAACCAGCGCAAAGAGCACCTCCCGCGCACCGTCTCTGCGGACCAACAACACTGGTATCGCCGCAAATACGCCGATCAAAGAAATAACAGCCCTCACGCGCGACGCCAACGTGTATGGAGGCAAGCGGTATTTTTGTTGCAGAGTTAGCTCGCTTCTTACCACTCCATCGATCAGGCGACAAACGCTACGCAACTCGAAACGGCGGCTTGGAATTAGATGAGCGAGTTGCAGGCAAGGAGCGTAGACCCTCTTGTAGCCTGCTTTGCCTAGCAAATATCCGATTTCGATGTCCCCTCCACTCGTCAGTTGACTACCGCGTCTATCAACGAGGAGAGATTCCGGTTGCTGCCACGGCACCGCGTCAAGAAACGCCCTTCGCCTGACCCACATCCCGGACCCTATAGTTGGGGCCAGCGTTGCCTCCGTGCCCAGGTCAATAAACTCCTCTCCCAGTCGACGGCTCGCAGCAAACAACCATTCGCGGCGCACAACGCTGTGAGGGGGCTTGGTCTCCCAACGCGGGGATACGCTTGACACTGTCAAACCTACTTCGGGATCGGCGAAGACAGCGATGCCGTTCTCTACGTAGCGTTCGTCCGGTAAAGCGTCGTCGTCGAGGAAACAAACCAGCTCTGACCGAGCTTCGCAGACAGCGCGGATCCGAGCATACGTTAATCCGAGACGCTCTTCGCGCACCAACCTGCATGACATTCCGCGGTCTTCAAGAGCTTTCACATCCGCATTTCCAAGCACAACCTCCGAAAGGGTGTCGCTCGATGCATTGTCTACGATCAGGACCTCGAAGGATCCGTTCGCGACGGTTTGCCGTGCAAGCCCCTCAAGCACCGCCCCCACGCGCTTGGCTCCGTTGTGAACTGGGATTGCTATAGTGGCCGGAAACATTCTGACTCAGGATGTTTGGGCAAACCCGCAGCCTTGGGCTAACCGGAGACGCGAGAAAAATCGCACAGGCATCGGTACACCTGATAGAGTCTCAAGCGCTAGAGGGCGAAGTTTGGTTCTACGGAGCGGAACAGTGATGATTTTGGACCTTCGGACATCGAAAGTACATCACCACACCGTGGTCGTTTCCAGGCCCCCAGTTGGTGTGCTCAAAGTCCACGAAAGCCGATACGATTCCGACAGCGGTAAGCAAGTCCATAATCCGTTCGAACGGGAAACAGTTCATCTCGATCAGGCCCAAATTCCACGGGCGGCCTCTTGCAAGGTTGGCCGCGACATTGATCGGGGGCAAAGCTCGCTTGAGCCATCGGCCGATGCGCTTTCGTAAGGGCGCCCAAGTAGTGAACTGCAATACGCCAACCCCGCCCGGTTCCAAGCGCCCGAGCAGATTGCGCACTATAACTTCGACCCGGTGCTGCGCGATGTGCTGGAACACGATGCTCGAGTGAATCAGATCGAATGACCCTTCGATCCTCGAAAGTCCATCATCGGATCGGATGAAGGTGACGTTACGTACGTCCCGCTCTTCGCAGTTGTGCGCAGCCTCTTCCATCATCGCCACCGAGACGTCGACGCCAACCGCGGCTTCGGCGTGCTGCGCGAGGGGTATCAGCACTCGACCGACCCCGCATCCGAAGTCAAGCACCCGCCGCGGCCGAAAGGCTGCATCGAGGCGCCGGTGAATTGTTTCAAGCATAGTAGCGACCTGCTTCTCTCCGGTCCTAAAGAACTCAGCTCTCGCCGTGGCGTCGAGGTTGGCGCGATAGAAACGCTCCCAGGGTATTACGCCGAAGTACGGCTCGGATTTGCCAACCCGATTCCAGGCCTGGTCGGAAAATTTAGCTGGGATCTCGCTTTTTCTTGTCGATTTCAACTCGTCTTGTAGACGAACAACGGCCTTATCGAAGGTTTTAGCCCCGTTTCAGACGGTAGCGCTTCAAGCCTCGCGAGGAGCAACGGTTTCGCTTCCCGGCCGGCTCGCAAATGAAGCATCGCCTACGCTCGGTTCCGCCGAGCTGCCTTTCAATTACTGCGGCCATTGCTTCAACTCGATCATTGGCACTGGAAAATGGGCCACCAGAGATTCCAATAAACCAAAAAGGCAATCTCGTTTCGCCCGTGATCGCGTCGCTTCGACGGATCGCGGGACCTCATCACTGAGCCGCTTTTTTGAGGCCAAGTGACCTATCCAACCGTGCACCCACTGACGACAACTTATGCTCGGGCGGTATCTCCTCCATTCCAATGTTCAATACTCGCAAAGTAATTCCCGCTGGTCCGCACTGCTGCTTGATTTTGTTCAGACGATCCTGCGGCATTTTCCGCGTCGATATGACCACGGTATCCATCTTTCGTTCGGTGATGAACCTCTCCACCACCTCCGGATTATAAATTGGAATTCCTTGAATGATCTGCCCCCACTTTGCGGCATCATCATCCAGAAAAGCGATCGGCTGCATTCCTGTTTCCGGATTGAACCGCATTTCCTGCAATGCTGCGACCCCTCCCTTGCCTGCACCGTAGATTAGGACTCTTTGAGGGGCTTCCCGGTTAACGTTGAATAGGTAGTCCAACAATCTGAAAGACAGGCGGGAACCGGCCACAAGTGTAGCAAGCAGATATGCATCGAGGACTGTGAAGCTGATGGCGGGTCGGTTAAAGTGCTGCGCAGCAGTGAGAGCCAGCCGAGCCACCGATGGTCGCCACTACAACCGATCTCCCCACGACAATCAGATCAGCAACTCCTGCGTACCGATAGGAACGACGATACAGTCCGGTCAACATGAAGCACGCGATCTGAACTGTCGCGACCAAAGGAAGGTATGTCAGAAGAGCCGTCGCATTGGCGCGAGACAATTCGCCATCTGCTAGAATGACTAATGCACCCACGAAACTGACTGCTATAAACCCTAGGTCACAGAGCGGGTAGACGATGCTTCTACTCATCACCGGAAGATCAAATAGAGGAAGAAAGAGCCCGTTGTTCAATGGCCGGAGTTCACGATAGCCGAGGCGCGTCGATGCAATGGCCGCGACCCCGAAAGCAGCCAGCAACAGACTAACATTGGTCAAACGGTATGCCACGACAAGAAACGCACTTGCTCCGAGCGCGGCACAAACGCAGTACAGTAAAACCACTACGTTCCTGTGATTGATTCCCATCGAAAGTAACCGATGATGAATGTGATCTCGATCGGCCGTGAAGAGCGCGGGCCGTCCGAACAACGAGAATTCATAGCGCTGATTTCGCGCGTCTAAACGGACCACCCGAACTGAACGGAGCGCTCTACGAAGAGTCGTGAAGACTACTTCCGACAGCGGGAGACCTAGACAAAGCAAAGGAAAGACAATCGCCGCTACTGTTGCTGACTTGTTTGAACTGTCAATTGCAGTCACGGCCAGAAGGAATCCAATGAGCAGGCTTCCGGAATCTCCGAGAAAAATCTTCGCGGGAAAGAAGTTATGATAGAGAAAGCCCAGCAGTGCTCCACACAAAGCCGTCAGGATCAAAGAGGTAGTGAAACTGTCAAGAAACAATGAAATCGAGAGAAGACTCGCACTGATGATCAAGCCAATACCTGCCGCGAGCCCATCCAGACCATCGACCATGTTAACGGCGTTCGTTACCCCAACAACCCACAAAATGGTCGCTGCCACACCGAACCAGCCAATTTCAATACCGAAAACTGATTTAATTCGGTAACCAGCGATGACGATCAGAAGACCCGCAGCGACTTCTACAAGCAATTTGCTAGTAGCTCTTACTGATCGCCGATCGTCGATCGATCCCACTACCAATACCCAACTCGACGCGACGACCTAGGGCCAGAAGTTGCCAAGCGTGGATCCTTGCAACATTGCGAATGGAAGGCTCTGCGATCCATGCTACCGTCAAACCAAAAAGCACGGCGACGAATATCGCAAGACCGCCAAACCTCGGCGTCGGAACTGTGTGGATCCGTCGTCCTCCGGGAACATCGATCGCTCCAACCCAGATGGCAAAGCGTCGCACCAATGGCGTGAGCGCGAACGAGCAAACGGCGCTAGCAACAGCGATTATTACATATTTGATCATTGATTGGTAGACAACGGACATTGTTTCGGTCACTAAGATTGGACTCAAGAAAGCGACAAGGCAGCAGACGGCCCGACGATTGCGCATCAGGCCGAATGAGCCATCGCCGCATTGGCAACTAATCTAGCGATTCGTCTGAGAAAGACCTCGTTAGGGGGCGGCAACTACGCTTTTGCGCTCCTTGTAACCGTCGAGCCAGGCTCCCGTTACAACTTCGCTCGCGGCATTTAATACGTCATCGACGCCGGTATCGAGCATGCAACGGTTCCTATCCGCGGCAAAACACTTGTCTGGGATGATCCGGCGATAGCTATCGATGCACGGGCTGCAGGGCACCCGCGTTTTGTAGACGAAGGTCGCCCTCGGTCCGACTGGAGCCCAGTAGGTCGGGTTGCTAGCGCCAAATACCGCAACCGTTGGGGTCCCCATTGCCGCACCAAGGTGCATTACACCGGTATCGTTGGTGATAAGGAGATCCGATCGGCTCAGGAGCACTGCTGTTCTTTCCAGCGAAATAATGGTCGGAAGCATCAACAGCACGCCCCGGGTATTTGGCCTTGAACTGATCAATTAACGGACGTTCGCTATGATCCCCTGTCAGGACGATTATCACGTTCGGATTCGATACGTCGCAGATTTTCAGCAAGCTCCACAAATCTATTAAGCGGCCATCGCCGGTATTGAGCGCGCGGCCCCACTCCGATGTGCATCGCGACTACTCGGGAGTTGTCACCGCTTGCGCGCGATGTTGGCGCTCCACCAAGCGTCGATGAACCGCTCGGCGTCGGCTGGGAAAGGGACGGGCAGCGTGCACAGCTGCTCAGGCAGCGAGGCGTCGAGGACCCTACCCAGTCGCACCATGGAGTTCCACATCGAATCGATATCGCGCAACTGCACCGGATGAGTAAAGAAGCGCGCACGCGAATTGTCTGCTGGCGGCGCAAAACCCAGACGTATTGGGATACCAGTGGCGCGCACGAAACGCCGCGGTCAAAAGCGAGCATTGCTCGAAATCGATCGCGGCGTCGTAACGCTGGGCGCGCACGTTGCGCAGTAATCTCAACGCCATTGCAATTCCATCGCTCCCCGGATCGTAAGAATGCACCTGCGAGTCGCTTCCACAGCTCATCACCTCGCGAGTGCGCGGATCGACCAGCACGTCGATGACGATTCCTGGATGGCGGCGACGGAGGTGCTCGACGAGCGACCGGGCGAGCACCGCCTCGCCCATACCGCCGAACTTCACCACTAAGATCCGGCGCGGTGGTGCACTGAGCGGAGCAACTTTGGTCGCTCGTAGACGCGGCGTAGCGCCCTTGAGTAGCCACTCAAGAGCTGCATGGGCAAGCCGATAGTGATAGAGGAACACTTTTAAACTTGAAGCGAGGCCGCCGCCATGAGAGCTAATTTATGCGACGAGTTTGAGTCTCCATCAGCTCTGTGAAAAAGTTCGAGATGGTTCTGCGCGATAGTCGGCCACGTGTAGTTGGAGTGCGCGCGTTGGAGTCCGCGCTCAGCGAACTCTCGCCGTCGCGTCGGATTTTCCAGTAGGTCGCCTAACGCTTCGGTCCACCCGGCTTCGTCGCTCTCACTCACGATCACCCCCGCCCCGTTAACTACGTAGGGAATTTCACCGCTGTCACTAGCGAGAATCGGCAGTCCCACCGCGAAGCCCTCTATAATCATCCTGCCGAACTGTTCGCGCCAATTGGGTCGGGTCTGGCTCGGCGCGCAGAGTAGATCCATCGCATTAAGATAGGCTGGCACCTGATGATGCCGGACGCCTGTAACGATTCGCACGCGATCGCCGTAGCGAGTGCCCCAGAGTCGCAATCGCGTTCTCGAGCGGCCCGCTACCGACGAATAGCGCTCGCCAAGGAGTCCGGAGTTGATCCAAAATGCGCGTCATAAACATGAGACCCTTTTTCCTCGACCAGGCGACCGAGGTAGCCTATCACTGGTGGACCTTCAATCTTCCATCCGAGTTGGTTTCGCACCTAGGCGCCAGCGGCTCTGTCGGGACGAAACGCCTCCACGTCGACTCCAATGGGCATGATCCGATAGGGTCGGCGACCGTACCCGCGCGGTAGCATCGTCTCCACGATCGAATGACCCGATGCCAACCAACCACTACAGCGCTCTAGACAGTATTTCTCGCTCGCGGAGAACGGCCAAAAATAACTTTTGGAAATATTTTGCATAGTCCAGAAAACGAAGGGGGCTGATGGCGGTGTCCAGTGCAGGATCTGGGCGGTGGCCAATGTGTGTGGCTCTTCCCAACAGTGGATTAGCTCCCAGTTATCGCGCATCAGCTCGCGCAGCTTGCGGCCATACAGCAAAAGCTGAGTCCTGGCGCACGAAGCGTCGGTACCAGCTCGAGGTGACAGGCCTCGCCTCCTCGCGCGCGGTCGGAAGTTCGCCGGAAAAATGGGCGGGCGCGGCGGCTGTAACCTCCCAGTCATTACCACCCTGCCGCGCCATCTCGTGCGCAAGCCGTCGATTGAGCGCGATGCAGTATGAATGACCTATCGGACAACAATTTGCGCGGCCTTTTAGGCACTCTCTACTGGTTTCCAATGCGCAGCCAAACTTAGGCCATCACAAGCTTTTCGATTCTTTAAAGAAGCTCAGCACTCCTTGAACGTATCCTTAACCGCCGTCCATAGTGCCATGGAGCTCGATCATCAGACGGCGTAGACCGTTTCTCAATGACTCGGTGGCACCGGGACGACGTGGACTCGCCCTCCTCAACATCCATTTGATCGTATCCAGAGGAGGACCTTCGCTGGGCCCTCCACAAAGTTCGATGCGTTCTGTCGTCTGGCATCAAATCTCCCCACACTTCGAGAAATCGCCCTCGCGTTCTGCTTTGCGCAACGCCTCAGAGTACAGATTCACATGACTAAATCCGTTGAGGTGAGCAGTGGCGGAAATACTTTAGCTTTAACTTTTCATAATTCTGAACAAACCACGTGTCACGACCCATCAGCCACCTGATCATTCCGGGAGTCAGCCGCAAACTTCGGATCTAGCTCGTCGTATCGCGGCTGTTAAGGCGCTGCGAGCGATTCGGCATTTTCTTCGAGCGCCATTTTAAGCTCGCTACGATCTCGGCCACATCGCTACGCATCAGCTTGACACTGCTAGGAAGGCTTATACCTCTCACCGCTAACTCTCGTGCGACCGGGAAGGAGTTCGCAACGCCGTTAGACCCGGCAATTCCGCGGTACATCGGCAGATCATCGTTGGGACAGAAGAATGGACGCGTATCGACGCCCGCAGTGAGGAGTCTCGCCGAAACTGCTTCGGCACAAATCCCTTCGGGCAGCACCGCGCAGACAAGCCAGTAAGAACTAGCAGCCCATGGCATGGAAGGGTTCAAAGTGACATTGGTCACGTCCGCCAAGAGTTCACGGTACCAATCCATAATCGCTCTTTTTTTTGCCAGCAGCTCCTCGATCCTTTCTAGCTGCGCTAATCCTAGCGCGGCTTGCAAATTCGTGAGCCGATAGTTGTAGCCGATTTCCGCATGGAAGTAACGCCTTTTAGGGCTCATCGCGTGGTCACGGAGTAGGCGGGCTCGTTCGGCCAATGTTTGATCGTTAGTAACTAGCGCGCCTCCCTCACCAGTGGTTATGAGTTTGTTCCCGTAAAAAGAGAAGACCGCGACATGCCCTAGGCTTCCTACTTTTCGCCCCTTGTAAAGAGCACCATGCGCCTCAGCTGCATCCTCGATTACGAATATACCCAGCGGTCGAGCAATTTCTAGAATCGGATCCATGTCAGCGGGGTGCCCATAGAGATGAACAACCACAATTGCACGAGTGCGAGGAGACAGTGCTCGTCGCACCGCAGCTGGATCGATACACCAAGTGGACGGTTCGGCGTCCACGAAAACCGGAGTGGCCCCTGTATACGTAACAGCGTTCGCCGTCGCGACGAAGGTTAGGGTTGGTACAATCACTTCATCGCCGGGGCCTATCCCAAGTGACGCCAATGCCAAATGCAATGCCGCCGTACCGTTGCAGGTCGTCACACCATATCGGGTTTCGCAATAGGCGGCGAATCGCCGCTCGAATTCCTCTACGTATCGACCCAGTGACGAAACCCAACCCGAACGAACAGCGTCAACTACATATCTCTCTTCCAGTTCGCCAATATCTGGTTCTGCAATCGGATAGAACTTACGGACTGTGTTCTTTTGGCTCATAGCCTAATCGCGCCCTGTTTCGATTGGCTTCCAGCTGGGCCAATACCTTGCCGGTTTTTGCCCGGAACGTATCGTATGTAAACCCGGTTTCAATTCGAGTACGGCCCTCGTTTCCCATCGTCTGCCGTAGCTCTTCATTTTGCAGAAGCTCGGATAGCCTCCGAGTGAGTCCATCTGAATCGCACGACGAGAGCGCCCACCCCGTCAAGCCGCTGACCACCGCCTCACCCGAGCCATCTTCACTACTCACGATGATAGGTTTGCCGCATGCGGCGGCTTCGAGCGCAGCAAATGGAACCCCTTCGCCCTTATCGTAACCGAACTCGCTTACGAGAGAAAAGACGTCGCAAATATTATAGACGTCTGGCAAACTTCCTTCTGGGACTGAGCCCAAGAAACACACCCGATCGCGGCCTAAGCCCAGATCGCGCGCTTTTTGTTCGAGCCTAACGCGGTCATCTCCGTCGCCTACGAACAATCCAAGAACCTTTTCGTCTCGTATAGCATTGATGGCGTCGAGTAGCCGCTCATATCCTTTGTACTGTGATCGCTTTTCGATCCTTCCCAAGGTCATGACATAGCGAAGATCCTCGCCTACCGGAATATTAAAGTGTTTCATCAAATCGAAATTGCGAGGTTTCGGCTTAAATCGTTCTACGTCAACGCAATTCCAGTGCACCGACAAAGCGTTCCTATCTATGCCATACTTCGAAGTAATGTAGTCGGCCGAAAAGTGACTATCCGAGACGATCGCATCCGCTCTCGGTAGCACTAACCTTCGGAACCAGTTCTTTGGGCCCCACAGCTCACGACCATAGACGTTCAGAACAATTGATGGCGAATGGATAATTCTTCTTTGAACGAGCGCGTGAGGCATTAAATGAACGTGGCTACACCAAATAATGTCAGGCTTAAAAGCTCTTCCGTAACGGAGGGCTGCCGTCAGAAATGGGACTTCGCTGCTCCGGCGAGGCCCACTCCCGTGGTAGTCAACTCGGAAAGGCTGTTCGAAGTCGTTGTTTCCAGGCGCAAAGAATGACAAAACACAAACATTAGATTCTCCCGTCAACTCCCGCAAAGCCTGAATTTGATAGCGGCCAAAACGTGAGATGCCCCCTTTATCAAAGACCCCAACGGCAAGATAGAGAATTCTTGGTTTGCGTTGGGGCAATTGGGATATTCCCTCACCCGGCTCACATTTATCAAGGTGTAGAGAAGGGATACGCTCCGAGAAATTGGTCACTGAGTGCGCCACACGTCCGTCCTCTGAACCATTTGGAATCAGCCTGTGCGTAGCATAATCCGCCTCCCCGTTTTTTTCAACAGCCAGTGTGAGGTGTGCTCAAAAACAGTGTGAGGTGTGGTCAAAAACAGTCATAACATGACGTGGTTTTCGTTAAGCGAGTCGGCCGCAGATACCAGAGAGCTTGGTAAGCACATTGGCTGTTCTTACTTCAAAAGCGTCATAGCTGAAATGTTCCTCTATTTGGACTCTAGCGGCACGACCCATTTGCTCGCATAGTCTCTTGTCCAACAGGAGGTCGACAAGTGCGCTCCTCAAACCGCAAGTATCCGATGGAGAAACGGCTCGTCCATTGAGATTTTCTACGACTGCCTCACGCGAACCGTCTTCATCACCCACTATGATCGGTTTCCCGCAAGCAGCTGCTTCGAGTGGGGTAAGGGGAAGTCCCTCTCCACGTCCGAAGGCTCGCTCGGACACAAGCACGAAGATATCTGCCAAATTGTACATATCGACAAGCGTCGACTCCGGAATCGAGCCCAGGAAAAATACGCGACCGCTGAGTCCCGACTGGATGGCTCGCTTTTCAAGTCTGGCTCTATCGTCGCCATCACCAGCAAAAAGGCCGATCACGCGTTCATCGCCTTTAAGGCTGATAAGCGCATCGAGTAATCGGTCGTAGCCCTTGTATCGAGAACGTGTCTCGATTCGTCCGAAAGTCATTACATAACGGTGGTCACTGCCATTGGGAATGCCGAAGGACCTCATTAGCTCCGGATTCCGCGGAGCCGGTTTAAAGCGTTGGGTGTCAACACAATCGTGAACGACGCAAATCCGTCGCCGGTCCAACCGATAGTGGGACTCGACGAAATCCGCCGAAAAGTAGCAATCTGAAACAACTAGATCAACCCTCCGCAAGGTCCTTCGATGCAGCCACTGACGGGCGCTCCAAAGTTCGCGTCCGTACACATTTACCACCACTGAGGCATTCCCAAAGAGCCGACGAACCAAAAGCGCCGTCGGGTTCAGATGAACGTGGCTCGACCAGATCACGGTGGGTCGAAAGCTGAGCGCTATTCTCACGCTCGCAGCTAGTAAGCTGGCATCACTGAATAGTCCGGGACCATGCGAATGGTAGTCGACTTCGAACGGCTCCTCAAAATCGTTAGGGCCCGGAGCAAAGAACGAAAGAACGTGTACATTCTGCTTGCCGACAAGCTTTCGCAAAGCGCGCTGATCTGGTAGCGGCAGTAACGCGAGATACCTCCCTTATCGAAAACGCCCACCGCTAAATAAAGGATCCTAGGCATCAGTCAACGACACCTCGTCGTCCGAGCGCAATCAGGAAGCAGCGATGCTTGGGCACCTCGGTCGCGCTGGCAATCGGGACAAAACTGTGGCCGTCGGAAGGGTCGGCGGCCAGATAGAGCTCGAACCGATCACGAGGGAAGAACTCCAACACCATGTCAGCACTGCCACCGAAGCTCTCAAGCTTGCCGCCCAAGTGCAGCTCGACGAAACAATCTGGTCGGCATGTCCAGCACGTGCGACGCTCCACGCAGAGCGTGGACCTCGAAGCCTTCGATATCAACGAAGAGCACGTTCAGGCATGCCGTGTTGGCAGGCCAGCTCGTCGATGGAAACTGCCGGCACTTCGACGCGGCCCCATTGACCGCTGCCATCGTCAACTCCGCCGTTCAGACCACAGTTAAACAACACGGTGCCTGATTTTTCTGCGATTGCGGCATGGACCACTTCCAGCTGGCTGGCGAGGTTTAGTTCGCGATTGCGCCGAGCAGCTTCGACGTTGTGAGCGTTGGCCTCAACGGCGATTACTCGGCCTGTGGAGCCGACGAGTCGCGAAAGTATCAGCGCAACGACGCACTGATGGGCTCCGAGATCGAACACCGTTGCCCCCGATTTGAGGCCGTGCGACCTAAGCATCGCGATCTCAGGTAGTTCGGGCCAATCCGCTCCATACCAGCCTTCCGCCAGTGGATCTGCTCAACCATAGCTTGAGCGGAAACCCGTGGTAAGTTGCTCGACCTGACGGGCCTTGTAGCGTCGCAGCTCGCGCTGCATGCGCATCAGTCGTAGCCAAGTCCAAGCGCGCTGCGGCATCGCCTGTTTGATCATTGCTTTTAGCACGAAACAGCTCGGAACTTTTTTCGGCTGGCAAGGAAGAAATGTCGCAGCTCATGCTGCCAGGCAGACGCCTGCCTGGCGTGGAGGGTTCGCGCTTCGACAAAGCCGTGGTTCACGGTGAGCTCCCAGACTTCAAGCATCAAAGCGCTGCGCTCCGCTAGCCAATACACTATACAGGACAACCGAGAGCGCCCGAATAGGCGTTCCCGCTGCAATTCTTGATTCCCAATCAACGCCTTGGGCTCCGAGCCATGACGAGAGAGGTTCAGCAGGGCGAGCTGGAGCCAAGCTCTCCCGTCGCGCGATATTATCCAAAGTACCTGCTGGCGTTGTTTCTATATCGCACCGCTCTTATCGCCCGCATCCTCGCCGTTCGAAACTTCTGTAGCTAATGGCGTCGAGAGCTCTGTCGATCATCAGCTCGAGTCGTCGCTTAAGTTCGCGCGCCCTCGATTGCTGTCAGTTAGGCACCACGTTTCCACGCCCGTCGCATATGCAACAGCGCGAAAACAACTCCTGGCTTTGCTACACCATACCATGCCGTCGAAACTCGCGACCGCAGTCAGTTTTCGGCCTATTAAATGGCGTACAGCGGCGGAACGAGTCGACGCCGATGCCTTGCATACGCTCCGATTCCGGCGCTGACTGCTTCCATTCCGAGCCCGCCACGAGTCAACACGTATTTCAGAAGCTGCGTTACGCAAATGACCTTGTTGCTCATAGTCGGCTCATACAAATATGCGTGGCAGAGCGCGGCGAAGACGCGCGAAGAGATTTGGGTCCGCTGGTCAAGAGACGACCGCGTAGCTGGATCAAAATGATGTACGATGTAGGTCGACGAAAGAATTCGACTTCGATAACCGAGCCAATGCAATCGACTGCCGAACTCGAGATACGCCGCGCCGAAGTTGAAATCCTCACAGAAACGCAGACCGCGGTCAAACACTTGCCTGGGATAGATCGCGGCTCCGTCTGCGATTGCCCAACATTTGTCTAACTGTTTTGGCGGGACTGAAAAGCCACTAGCCGTCAATTGCCCGGGAACATATTCCGGGCCCAAAGGACCGTCAATCGGTTGGCGTTCACCAATCATCCATAGTGCATTCGGATCGGAACTGATTGCCTCGATGCAAGCAGCGATGTGCCTCGCCGGAAATTCATGATCATCATCCATAGATCTGACATGACTGCCATGACAGGCGCATGCAGCTTGATTCCGGTTAGCATAAAGTCCGCGGCGGGGCCCCGGCTTATAGTCGCAACCGAAGCCCTCTGCGATTTCGCGTACGGATGGAATGTTTGCGTAATCGGAATCGTCTGAGACGATGACCTCGGAGGGCTGGATGTCCTGGTCTCTTAACGAACGTAACGTGCGCTCGAGGCTCCGCGGGCGGTTGCGAGTGACCAGCGCCACGCTTAAACTAACATCCAATATCTTCGGATGTATCGGTTTCACGCCGCTTTTGTATCCTGATTACGTTGGAGAAGTCGTTCATAGAGCGACAATGTGTTCGCCGCGACACGTACCCATGAGTAGTCCTGAGCTTTGGCGTAAGCTTTGCGACGTAGTCGATCGAGCAGCCCTCGATCTTCGATGAGCCGTGCTACCGCTGAAACGATAGCTGACGCGTCGCGTGGGGGAATCAAGAGACCGTCGACACCATTGCTAATGATCTCGCGCGGTCCCTGTGTGTCTACGGCGACCGGTGCGAGCCCGCATGCCATCGCTTCAACCAATGAAATACCGGATCCTTCAGCCACCGATGCCAGAAGCTTTATCTGATGGCCAATCAAAAGGGTCGGCAGCGCCGAATATTCATAGCGCGGAATGACAGTGACGCGCGACCTAACTTCTTCGGGCAGACGTTCCAGCACTCGGGCGGCGTCACAACCGGTTCCAAAAAATGATACTTCTAGGATGCTGTATTCCTTCAACAACTTGCCAAGTGCTGGCATCGCGTAATTGATTCCCTTGCGTTCGTGAAAGGCTGCAATTACAGCGATCCTGAGGGTCGTATAACTGAGTGCTGATGTGGGTTGGAAAGCTAGACCCACCAATTCATCGGCAAGACCAAAGCCGCACGCCAATACCGCGCTTTGCTCAGAAACCCGGAGGTGCGCTATTGAGTAATCGCGATCTTCTCGATTGATCATTAGCGCCAGATCAGAGCGGCGTAGACTCATTGCAGCGCTGGGCAAAGTAAAAAAGCGGGTTAACAGGCGGTGTCTACGCGAGAATGGCCGACCCAGACTGGCGCGTTCCTTCAATTCTTCCAAATAATATCGATGTTCTAATCCCCAAGTGCGTGTAACCAGCAGCGATCTGGGTTTAGCCGACCGTCTAAGCGCAAAAACCCACGCGTCGCCAGTGACAGCTTCGATGACGTCGATTTCGTGGAGCCGCCTCAGGCGCCTAATATTGGCCGCGACGTAGAACGGAAAGACAAATGGTTTCAGACGATCGGAGATCGATCGTGGCATGTCTTCGAACGAATAGGTCTCTACTTCGTGTCCCAATCTGCGATACGCCTCGTTGATTCGCAGGGTCGCTCCCGGGGCACCGCTGTTCGGATCAAGGTAATGATGAATTATACTGAGGATTCGCACAATCAAGAAGCGCGAAATGTTCGCAGGTGCAACTATTCGAATCAGGTCCTTGATGGACTCCGCAACGCAGTCGATCCGCGATCCGCCAACCGCGACACTATCGGTTTCTCTGAAGTATTGCGAGAACTCCGGCAAGATCATCTTTTCGCTGGCCCATCATTTTTGTGTTACAGCTGCTGAAACAATGCGAGCGACTACTAGAAAGTGGCAAATCGGATTTGACCACATTCGGTTTCGTAGTCTTCGATTTTATTTCAGACATCGCAGGGTTCATCTTTGCTCCACAGCGGAATACGAGCAAAGCCGCGCAAGCGTGTGCTCCAATGCGAATTGTTGTCTGTAGAGTTTTTGAGCGGCATCTCTAAGCCGCAGGCGCAAGGGTTCGTCATAGAGCATGTCCGAGACCAACCGCGTCATTTGCAAAGGCTCCTGCGCCGATGCCATAGCAACCGCTTCGCTTTCTCGCCATATTGGTTCCGTCAAATGACCACAAGTTGTAGCCACAGCGCGGCCGTGCGCCAGCACCGCCATCACACTCCCACGGCGAGTGGTCACCCCATCAGGATATGGCTGTACCATCAAGTCGCACGCATCAAAATATCGCGAGAGATCGGCAGATGTCGGCGTCCCCGGAGCCAGCAGCCGTCCGGCAACCTTGCCATTAATCCCCACCAATCGTTCGCGCATATTCTCCGAACCGTATCCGAGTAACACCATTACGACATCAGTCCGGTTCGCCAGGAAAGTCGAGACAAACATCTCCAACGATGGTCTTATCGATTCGCCATACGTTCCGAAATGTCCAATTAAATAAGGATGGGTGCTAGCGCATCGTTGACGCACCATACGCACTGCGATGTCGTCATGAGTCACGGGTATATTACTGGGCACAGGGAGCCATTCAATTGGTGTGCCGCCGACACTTAGCTCGTGGAGCATCGGTATCCACGCGGACGTAGCAACGAAGATGCGCGTCGCCGCCCGTCCCACCATTAGTGCCATTAGCCTGGTCACTGCACCTAGAAAGTTGTGCCTAAGCTGTTGCTTGCGATTGATCGGAAACGCGACCTCATGGAACATTATGTCGATCGGGATAAAGCGTCGGAGTGATAAAAGCCAGACGCAGAAGGCGACATTCATCGCCTTGAATCCGAAAGCGTGCGGCACATACTGAACGAGGAGGCGACTACCGTTTCCGTGTTTGAGGTTTCGATTAAGTAATCCAAGTGAATGCGGACCAAAATGATCCGGAAGTGAATGGATGGCGACGCTGCCATTTGCAGAGTTCTCAGTGCCCTGAACGGGCGTCCAAACGTGAACCTCCTCGCCGGCGCACGCGAGATTTGTGGCGACGAGGCACGAATAATCGCCAACACCGCCAGGCATCGGTGGATACTCTCCGGTTATGATTTGCCAACCGTTCAAGAGAAAGAAGCAAGCTTAATGCGTTTCTTTGCGAAACGCAGCGGTTAATTCATCGCCGAACCCGAGGGCCGCGGCTGAGCGGAGGAATATGGACTTTGCGAATGTCTTCCAGCTTACGCCCGTGTTGGTATACTCCAGCAACGTGCTGCTTCGAATCCAGACGATAGGTAGCCGCTCTTGCGCAGCTCTTGCCACCATACTCCTCAGTGTTACGGGCTCGAAATGCCAGACATGTAGATTGGGCACGAGAAACCCCCAATTGCCCTTCATGGCGCGCGCCGCTAAACTTCGGAAGTTTGGAACGTAAATCAATAGCATCCCGCCTGGAACGAGGATTCGCTGGATCGACCGAATTGCGGCGCAGGAGTCTTGAATGTGCTCGAGCGTGTGGCTCATTACTACCAAGATCATAGGAATCAGCATCTAATGTCGAGTGCGCGAGATCGCCTGCGGTAACTCGAAGCCCTCGTGTTTTAGCGAGTTCCACGCTGAATTCATCCACCTCCAAGCCTTCGGCCCTATATCCAGCCTCGTCCAGCATCGCGACGAATGTCCCCGTCGAGCAGCCAACATCCAAGACCTTCGCCGGAGGCGGAATAAGGTTTCGAACATCGTCAACCCTGGAAGTGAACCACCTTCGCACTTCGTGCTCGTCATCGATGCGACTGCGACCATAACCTTGATACATTGAATCGGTCTCGCCAGCTATTGGACAGGGATCGGTGCGTACTTGACCACAGTTTGCACAGCGAATGATTGAATAAGGATAATTAACAGCACCGCTACGGTTGTAACGGCCAGACCATAGATGCTGGCCTGCAGATACTCCACACCAGCATCCGAGGCTTTTTACTTGGGAAGCAAGTATCGTTCGGCCAACTTCCAAATCTTCTAGGCGCATGGTGATACTGTCAGAGCGCTCTCATAAATCACTTCTAATCGATCGATCACACGTTCCCAGTCGTAGCGCTCAACCGCGAGTTGGCGGTTGTGTCTTCCCATCGAATCCCGAAGGCTGGGAGAAGTCAGTATCTCCGTCAGTGCCTTTGCGAGCGCATTTACATCGCCGACTGGGACCTTGCGACCACCGCATGGCGCATCAACTATCTGACCCAAGCCGCTCGCATTGGTTGCGACGACAGGCTTTCCGCTGGCCATCGCCTCGAGGGCGGTGAGCCCGAAAGGTTCGCCATACGAAGGCAGACAATAGACAGCGCATGAACGCATCAACTCGGCCACTCGATCACCGGAAACAGTACCGAGCATCCGGATGCGATCCCGGGAAGCCATAGTCGCGATTCTCTGACACACACGCTCCACCTCGGGTCCATCACCCGCGATGTCGAGATGGCATTGCGGAACAGCATGAGCTACTTTCTCGAAAGCTTCGAGCAGTGTATGGATCCCTTTGTTGGCGTACAAATTAGCTAGGAAAAGAACTGAAGGACTGTTTGACTGGGTACCCTCAGCCGCTGGCGCGAAGCGCAAGATGTCGACACCGTAGGGCAGGATGCGCGCCCGCCGACCATTGCATTCCGGTTCGCACAGGGCGGAGACAGCCGCAGGTGTGCTCAGTATGAGCACGGCTGCCGATCGCTCCTGGGCGAGATTCGCACGGTCAATGATGTGATCGAAAGCTCGACGCCACGCTCGGCGCACGCTCAGGCCAAAGTCTGTCGCCGAGTCGGGCCAAGCCGGCACAAAAGGACCAAGAACCAACGGTACTTTTGATGTGCAACAATCCTGAGCTCAGGCCGGGGTAGACAGGATTCAATTGGTGAATCAAGTCGAAATGTAAACTGCGCGTAAGGCGCCTGAAGATTCCTCGAATCTTCGCGATCGCCTCCAGACCGTGCAGCGCGGCGCTTGGCGCGCGCAACCGATAAGAATGGATCGCCAACCCCGACGGAAGCGGCCCTAATATGCTGTACCCAGCGGCCGCAACATGAATCCGGTGTCCGCGTCTTGCGAGTCGACTGACGAATTCCCATGCCGCAAGCCCGTCTCCGTTGGGCGCATGATCCGTTAGGTAAGGTGAGGGATGCGAGATAAAGATGTTCAGGCCAGACAGAAGGGCCTCGCTTGTTCATTCTTCCGCGCCGAGTTGACGGCGGTCGTTTGGCTATCGCTGCTCGGGGTCCGCCGTTGCGATGCGACGGTCGGCGCGCATTGCCTCGACCGGAACGTAACCAATTCCTGATAGCTGATCGACGACCCGCGAGCCGCGCCCTCTCGGAAAGCGACCGACAGTGGCTCTCGAGCGCCACAATGTGCGTCGGATAAGTGGGCCAAACCTGAGCAATCAGGATGTCCTCGTCAAGTCTCTCAAATCTTTTGGTCAGCAAATCGACCTCGACGCCAGTCTGGCAGATGCTGTTCGAGCACTGCGCAAGCGCAGGTACGCACGGGCCTAAGTCGAATGGGAGCTCAAAACTTGAACGCAACCAGAGCACAAATTTTTCGCTCGATGTCACTGATGACGAACCTTAAGCAAGACCATCAGAAGACTGTGACACTATGTAGTTGCGGAGCCGGCCGCGCCAAAGCTCTCTATCCTTGGCCCGTAGTACGAATGCTGCTCCGTATAGTCACCGCAACCGCATTAGCGGCAAGGAATTCGGCAAAGAAAGGAGTCCAGCCGGGATCGGAAAGATCTCCGATGTGCGACGTACCAGATAATTGCAGTCCACGGTAGGCTAACATGGTAGCGCGAATGGCTTCTTGCGCGATCCACGTAGCGCTTCCAAGCCGAAACGTCGACAATAGATCAGAACGTCGTACCAGATATCGGTCGCCAGATAAGCCACGACGGTAGCGAAGGTGACTCCCCATAGCCCGAACCATTTCCCGAGCAAGAAGCTAAGGCCGATGTTAAGGTCGAACCGATAGTACTGACCCATACGCGGTCTCGCGTGTGGCCCTGCATGTCAATAACAAATGAAAACAGTAGAAGAAGATTAAAGACCACGCCTTGCATCGACGTGAGAAGCGCCAGTCGATCCCCACCGTAGTATTGCGGCCCAATCCACAAACTCACAAATCGAGAGTCGTACGCGGCTGCGGTGAAACCGATCGTTATTCCGAACCCGAGCAGAAAGCGTACCAACTCAAGCGTCCGTTCCTCAAGGAGTGCTTGCTGGCCGTTTGCAAGAATCTCGGACAGTCCCGCCCAGCTCGCGCCGGCTACTGCACCAATCGCTTGACAAGCAGCTGCTACCAGCCGCTGAGTTACTACGAACCCTGTCACAGCGGACGGAGTTGCCACTAACGCCACAACAATATAGTCCGTCATCAGATTGACCTGATTGCCAACACCCGCCACAGCTAGAGGCCAGCGCAAACTTTTCAATCGGACGGGATCGATCTTCGCGGCTCGCGCCCGCCAGAAGAAGGGAATATAGCTGAGCGCGAACAAAGTGAGCATCGTTGATGAGATGGCGGTCGCCACGACGAAGGCGACTGACTGGCCGGTAAGTCCCCAGCCCAGCCACGCAAACCACACTCCAAGTGCCGAGAATAGAAGGGACTGTGACAGGCTAGACGCGATCTGTAAGTAACTCCTCTGCAAGCAGCCGAGAACCGCGCCAAAGAACTGTGGTGCAGCAAAAGGCACAGCGAAGGCGCCTACCAAGATTGCAATTCGCAGCTCTCCGCGGAGGCCCGGCGAAACTGGTACCAAGACCGGCATGAACCATGCCAGTAGGATCGAGGCAGGAAGAACCACTAATAACGATTGCCGCAGGATGAGCTCTTAGGGCGGTTCTGGTAAGCTCAGCCAGCTATCGCATCTGTCCGCGGCTCGCCCTCTCTAGAAGAAGTACTGATAGCGCGGCGTCAATACCAAGATAAAGATATGCGGTGTATCCCATCCACTGCTGAGAAGCACGCAGCGCCCCGAAAATCTCGGTTCCCAGATATCGGATCAGCAGTGGCGTCGCCACGAACCCCGCTAGCGTAACAGTAGCGGTACGAATTGTACTGGCGAATGTGGCAAGTGCGGCTAGGCGTGTTCGACCTGAGCCCTGAAACGGCGGTGCCTTAATACCTCGTCATGAGGCGAGCCTATCTCACTGCTTACTATCAAAGGTATGGTCAGGCTGATCCTATAGCTCCGTTCTCAACCAATCCTAGGATCTCTCGTGCCATGTCATTCCAAGTGTGTTGGCGAAGCTTGCGCGAAATCGGAATTACTTGTCTTTTCCAACGATTTGAAGCAGATCGCCATAGGAGCAGCTTCCGAACTAGATGATCGGCATCTTCCGCCATCAAGGAGAAGCTCGCTGAGTTCCGCTGAATAACGCTCAGCGACGCCTGCTTCAGCACTAACAAGCGCCGGAATGCCGCAGCAGAGCGCCTCATGAACATTCAACCCGTAGGCTTCGTAACGTGCTGGCGAGACCAGAAGGTCACAAGCACGCATGATTCGAGGTATATCCGTGCGAAAGCCGAGAAATCGCATGCGCGAGCTCGAGCCCTTGATCTTCTGCGCGTTTTTTCCAAACTGGAAGCTCTAACCCAGTTCCGACCACTACCAACTCTGCGTCCCATCCTTGAACGCGTTGGCAAAGTATTGTCCAAGCGTCGAACAAAACATCAAACCCTTTCCTGCGATCGCCGAGCGCCCCAACGAACACCACCATCGGTCCGCGACCCCAGTCCAGCTCTTGGCGCAAAGCCACCACGCTCGTCGCTCGACGCCGGCTGGAAAAGTGTCGAATCAATTCCATAATAGATGGTCCGCACGCGTTTCGGCTCGACGCCGGCGATTTCCTCCAGTTGTTTCCGAGTACGATTCGAATTGGCCATCACTAATCTGGCGCATTTGATCGCTTTCATTTCTGCTCCGCTTCGCGTGCGCGTGCCTGATTCGTTCCTTGATCCACCAAAGGCCCTTAGCCGCAGTCATGGGTCGCCATGAGGCATGTACGTAGTGGACCCAATTGATATCGCCCCACAAGCAGCCACCCCCATTGACGACGACCCTCCCACCGCGCGCAGAAATCTTGGCCGCCCAGAATCGACCAATCCGATCGAGAAACGGTGCAGCGGCTAGGTACGAACCGGCTGGCTTGGGGACGCGATGAAAGATGACATTTGGAAACTGCAGGAGATCCTCAGCAACCCGATGAGCGACTAGGTGGGTTTCAGAACCGCGAGAAGCAATGTAATGCGCAAGAGCATAGTTGGCGCGGTCCATTCCACCGGTCTTTACGAAGTCGCCAGTCACCAACAAGTAAGGCTGGTTTCATCTCGGCAAAGCTTGTGAACGGCCCAATCTTCGTTCTTGAGTGAAAAGCACGGCCGACAGCATCGCGTTCAAGACCCAAAACTCAATGGCACCTTCAGACATGAAGAAAGGGATAATCGAAGGTAATCGCCAGTACACCCACACCATAAGCGCACATCAAAACCGCAAAAAGCGCCGGGGCACCAGTGGAAGAGCGAGTCGCTACTTTGAAGGCAAACCAAATCGTCTGTACCAACAATGCCGTATAAACCAGTACCAGCGGTACGCCTCCATCTAGCAGCCATCCTGTCCACTGGATTTCGGCCCAGATCATCGGACTATCCGCGTTACCAGGATCGCCGAAGTAGGCATACATCATGCCCCAACGGCCAAGCCCCGCGCCCAGAGGGTACTCCGGCAAAAGAGTATTCCATGTCGTCTCAAGAAAACGGCCGCGCTCGCCATAGTATAGCTTGCCCGAAATCCTGGTCGACCAATGACCTAGCGCTTCCACTTACTTTTGAGCCCCCAATTGAGGCGGCCCAGGAGAAACCCACCACCACTGCGACCACCCCCGCGAAAACAACCGCCACCATTCTCATTTTGTTATTACGTCGCCGTTTACCTGCCGGTTTCGGACGCGTTGGCTATAGAGGCCAAACAAAAAGATAAAGCAGACTGAAGAGATGACCATCATTACCAAGGTGGCCTTGACCATTGACAGATAGACAACTGCGAAACCCGATGAAAATCGTGACGGGGGCTGCTATCTGCATCCATTTCCTATCATCGGAAACCGCGAAGTACATGCCGAGCATTGCGCTGAGTAAGCCAGCGAAGGCAGCACCTCCCGGCACATCAGTCAATCCCGATGGGCGCAGAACATGGTGACCGAAACCATTCTTATATCCAAGACCGCGAAGGATAACCAAATTCGCTTAAAGCCTTACTAGAAATTGCGAATTGAAAGTGACCAGGAAAGTAAACCTGCACTATGCCGACCACCGCGCTCACAGTTTGGAATACCCAAATGATCATCAAAACGCGGCGTATTGTCTGCATTTCGACCCGCAGCCGGGTCACCCAAAACAGCGGCGCCAGTATGGCCGCATACATTGCAGATTGCGCCAGTGCGGCGAGAAGGCTGTTGTAGCCAGGGTTGAGCAACGATAGGGCCACAATAACCATCACCCAGATAGCCATCTTTGCTGGGGGATAGTACGATCCTCGGTAACGACGAGGAATAAATACCAGCATCAACAGGCTCGACCCAAAAACAGCTAAGCGGACGAAAAATCCTCACTTGGTTTATCGAATGCGAGAGCAAGGCCAACTGGCACAGTATTTCAAAGACGAAGAAGCCTTCAAGCAGCATCGCTGGCCGCTTTTTCGACATCATATCGAGGGACCGCGTTACTGTCGTAGTAACCGGCGCTACCAATGAAACTTCCATCAGTAGGAAGCCTCAGCAATCACAAATCGTTTGTTGGGAAGCGCGAGCATTAGTCAGATTTTTGGCTTCCTTGCGATCAGCATAACGTTGTCGCTGAATGCTCGACCGCGGAACCGGAACGGCCAATGCCACGATGTCATTAGTATACGTCCACAATTGCTGAACCGTGTAGCGACGTTGGAAAGGCCAATTTCCTGAGCAATTCTTGTTAGGTCCGATTCCAATAACGCCGTGATGTGGGTCGGATACAAGCCCGGCGCCTCCTGGAAGGCCGCAAACTCGTTCTTGACCACCAGAGAGAGTTTGCTTAATAGGCTCAATTGATTAGGCGTAGTCACACCGATCCACCCTCCGGGTTTAGTGATTCGCGTCATCTCGCGCATGAAAGCCCGTGGATTTTCGAGATGTTCGATGGTTTCTACGGAAACCACGACCTCTGCTCGGTCGTCGGGAAGCGGGATGCTTGCTTCAAGGTTGGCTTCAATGAATTGTGCGTCCGGCGGAAAGGAGTCGTAGCGGACGAGATCGACGCCAACATAGTGATCACAGAGGTGCCTCACCCGCGAAAACAAGTGCCCGGTGCCGCATCCAATGTCGACGATCGTTCCTCCGCACCGGCTTCTAAGCTCGAGTTCTCGAACGACCATGGCGTAGATAGCATTGTCGCTCGCTCCTTTGCTTAAAAGCGCGCGCTCCCTCGCTTCCGCAGGGCCCGTAATGGTTTTCGTAACGGGTTTATTGGCGAGTGCTGCTTTCACAAAAGTTGCGCCCGTTGCCACTCACGTCTTCGGATGCGGAACTCGAAAGCATCCTTTCGAACGTGCCGCGCAGCTGCGCAAGCTGACGGCTCGGGTCGCATAGAGCGTGGGCACGAATTGGACCTTGTGCGCCGAGGCGTCGGCGCACCTGCGGTTCCCTGACCATTTTCGTCAGCACCCGACTCAGTTGGTCGACATCGCCGGCCTTGAATAGCATTCCGCAGCTTTCATCGACCACTTCCCGCGCGCCACCGATATCGCTTGTCACCACCGGTAACCCGGCATAGAGCGCCTCCACAAAGACGATTCCGAAGGGCTCCGGTCCTGTGTTGGGTTGACAGAAGACATCCGCAGCGGCCAGCAGCCGCGCTATGTCAGAGCGTTGACCCAAGAACTTTACCCGCTCACCTATTCCGAGTCGCACAGCATCGGTCTGAAGGGTTTCCAGATAGAAGGCCTCGTGCCGTCGCTGTGCGCCACCGACGATCCAACACGTCCAATTATGCACTTCACGCGAACGGCCCAGTGCTTCCAGAAGAAATCTCTGACCCTTCCACTCCTCAAGACGGCTCACCTGAATGATGACTACGGCATCGGTCGCCAGGCCGAATTCAGCCCGCGCTTCGTCACGCGCTTTCGTCCTGAGAAACTTCCGCCGGCGCAACCGGGCAGTACACCGTCTCGGTGCGCACCGCAGTACACGAATTCCTTGACCGAGATTCCGTGAAGTGACTGTTACAAAGCGCAAGATCGGGGTGCACTCTGGCTGCCCACCGCTCCAACCAATGGCGTCCATCAGTTGCGTCATGCAACCAAAAAACCAGCGGCAGTCCCGCCGCCCGAACTATCGGGCCGAAAATCGCCAGTGGCCATGCCATGTGGCATACGATCACATCGAAAGCCTGTCCGGCGATAAGATCCTTGAGGCGTCGACGGGCTCGCCATATTGAAAACGGGTTGCGGATTCGCGTCTCGCCAAGCATATGCACCGACGCGCCGCTTGCGGAAAGCTCACTCCTTAGGCGGCCTTCGAAACAAACCGCGAACTCCGGCTTCAGACCAGGGCATAAATCGCGATATCTGGCGAGCGTCACCAGCAGCGTCTCAACGCCTCCGTACAACTTTCCTCCGTTGATATGAAGCACGCGCATCAGACTCGCGCCGAAATAGCATCGCGGTAGATTGGGAGGAAGCTTTTCGCGAGCAGCTTCCTATCGAACCGATTCTCGGCTTCAACCCGGCCCGTCCGCCCTAGTCTAGTTCGCATCTCAGGATGTGAGACTAGAGTGGCAATGCAGCGGGCAAGACCTGCGGCATCTCCGGGGATATGTGCAAGTGAACTCTCATCGCCAGCGAAGATTTCCGCGGCGCCTCCTGCTGCACTGATGACTACCGGTTTGCCGCAAGCCATTGCTTCTGCAATTACCCGCCCAAACGGCTCGGGTTCGGTGCTCGCGTGGACGGCGATGTCGAGCGCGCGCATCGCAGCCGCGGGTTCCTGGACGAAACCTGTAAAACCCACCCGCGATGAAACTCCGAACCGAGCGCTGATCTCGCGCAACTCCGCAGTGGAATACTGACTGCCATTGGTCTGGTACAAAGAGCCGCCGATCACGTAACCGCGAATCGGTGGCGACTCCGGAAGCATCGACAAAGCATGGAGAAAGACTTCCTGTCCTTTCCAGCGCGCCATCGTGGCAAGTAGGCCGACCCTGACGACGCCTTCCTCGCTGGAGGCATCCCGGACAACTTATCGAGATCCAATTTGGGTCCCTGCGGACAAAACTGCTTCAAGTCGATTGCGTTGCCAACGGTAACTATCCGCTTCAGGCGCGCGCCACATACGTTGCGCAGATCACTGGCTACGCTGTTCGAGTTCGTTACCGCCACTGAACAACGACCGGCGCATGCAGGTAATATCCGGCTCATCAACGGTCTGCTACTTACGAAGTCCCTAATGTTCCATAGAAGCGGTAATCCTCGCGGCGCCGCGAAAGCTCCCAAGATGTGCATCTTCAAACCGTTGGTGTGAACCACCTCGGGGGCGGCCGCGCGTATCGCCTTGCGCAACTTCAAAACATAGGCGCCCGCCGCTGGAACAGACATGAGCAGTTTTCCCAAAAGCTGCGCCCGTCCAATAGTGATTTCCGGCGGGACCGCCCGCGGCGGAATCTCCCAGCTGAGCAAGCATCACCGGAAAGGGGATCACCGAAGTATCGATTCCAGCCGCTTTGGCCAAGTCCACCAAGGGGCCATCTTGGGCCACGATCAGGGCCATCACCCACTCGGGTTGAGCAGCTCGGAGACTCGCCATCAGATCGAGCAGGCTACGTTCGGCGCCGCCGGTCTGTCCGCTCGGACTGAGGAAAAGAATTTTCACTTAGCCGGAAAGGGTCAGAAAAAAGGCCGCGAAGCGGCCGACTGGATCGTCGACTAGATAAGAATGACAACCCGTTTGAGACTGACACTCAGATGTGGGTACAAAAACTTGCTACTATTAGGTCTTATAGTCGTCCTCAGAATTGGAAAGTCTTCGTCAGCTTCTCCGCCTTCTTCCCCGCCATTTTTGAAGTATCCGTCGTCTTTGTAGTATCCGTGGTAAAGACCCGAGTGGTAAACACCCGAATAGTGATAGTAAGGATAATCGAATTTGTAGATTCGGACTTTGTTCAGCACGAACCCAAATATATGAGCGTTCGCTTGTCGCAGTCTCGCGACCGCAGCTCGTGCCTGCTGCTTTGGAGTTTGGCCGCCCGCTGCGACTAGGATCACTCCATCGGTCATTGTGGACAAAACGATCGAATCAGCGACCACCATCGCCGGCGGAGAATCTACGACGATATACTCGTAGCTCTTGGACAGAGACTCGAGAATTTCCCGCATCCGGATCGAGCCAAGAAGTTCGCTCGGACTCGGCGGTATTCTCCCCGAACTTAATAGAAACAGGTTTTCGATTTTGGTAGGACTGATTGCTTCTTCGTTAGCTCCGCCGGTGAGCATTTCCGTTAGTCCAAAATGGTTCTTCAAGGAAAGCACCTTATGGCAGCGTGGTTTTCTCAGATCTGCATCTATTAAGAGCACCTTCGCTCCGGTGTGCGCCAGGACAATCGCGGTGTTCACTGCGACGGTGGTCTTTCCCTCGTGTGGTAGTGCGCTTGTGACCAAAGTAATTTTCGGATGATTGCCGGCGCGGGAGAGCAGAAGCGCAGTCCTAAGCGTTCGATAGGCCTCACTTAAAACTGAATACTTGCCATCGACAGTCACTATGTCGGCTATATGTTTGGCGCGCGCCTCAAGGGCTTTCTGGCCTCGGGAGCCTTCGGCGCGATAGTAAGCTGGTGCGTTCCCAAACTTGAACTCCGGAATGACGGCCAGATTCGGAATTCTCAGGTATCTTTGGGTCTCGTCGGGAAATTTGAGCGTCGCATCCAGGTGCTCTAGCAAAACCGCAAGACCTAACGCCAAGGCCAGCCCTACCAACGCTGCTTGGGAAAGATCTTTTGACGTGTTCGGACTCGACGGAGCACCTGGAGGTTCGGCGTTGTCCACGACGGAGACATTCGAAGCA
>CAWAMM010000001.1:0-674049 GCA_963783145.1 uncultured delta proteobacterium | reverse complement strand
TGCGTCAGTCCCTGAAACCAGAACAGAGCCCTTCCTGCTGATTGATTAGATCGCCCAGATTGTTGAGCAGAGCCGGATTCTACCGCCAAACTCTGGCGCTTCCGCCGGTCGTGTTCTGAATAGCCAATTGGAGCTGTTTGGCCAGATTGGTGACGGTGGCGGGCTCCTGCTGAAGCTGCTGGATCTGACTCGCGTACACCGTCGGATCGAATACAACGTCGCCGGCTCCGAAGAGTGCGTTAGCCGGCGCGCTTGCGACGAGCAGCCAGCCGATCGCGATCGCTGCGGTTGGCAAAAACCGGTAAAGATCGTCCGCCTTCATTAGTCTACCTCCGCTAGATTTCCCGTTGCGTTATTATTGCGGTACGGCCTTATTTCGTCCTGACGGAGGATCCCCCGCGTCGGCGCGTTGACAGGGCTCCGGAGTTTGCCCAGATACTCTGCCCAATCGTCCAGGCCGCGGTTCCTGAGCCATTCGAGAGTCCAATCGTCGCCCGCGTGCTCTTCAATCATCCGCCGCGCGGACAACACGTCGCTTTTGGAACCCGCGCCAATGAAAGCGAGCGCGGCGGGACCAAGCGAAAACTGGAATAGACGCCTTCCGAGTGGCGAAACTTAGTAATAGTGCCGCTTGGGAGCAGCATCGGCGACAATGTCGATTTGCCGATTGGAGAGCCCGAAACGTCGATACAGCTCGCGGCTGGCGGCGTTCTTGGCTTCAGGATTGGGCAAATAAAGCTTGGTCGGACATGATTCGAGGATGACGTCGCGATGAGGGCGGTTCGCGATCTCATAAAGGCTCTGCGTCGCCAACACGACGGCAGCGTTCTTCTTACGAAGGGTTCGGAGCCATTCCTCAACCTTTGCCCCAAAGACGCTGTTGGTCAGCATGATCCACGCCTCATCGACGATTATCAGAGTAGGTCTTCCGTCTAGGCGCTGATCGATTCGATGGAACAGATAGGTAGTGACAGGCACCACCACCTTCGGCCCCATCGCCATGAGTGTTTCGAGCTCGAAGGTCACGAAACGGCCTTCGAGCAACACGTTATGATCCGCATCGAGAAAACGTCCGAGCGGACCAGCGAGCGAGAAGGCGTTCAAGCCGTCGCGGACCGCATTGTCCTGAACTTGGGTAACGAGGCTGCTAATGGTGCGCTGTCCGGTTGGTCCTTCCCCGACCAGCTGAAGCGCTTTCCACAACGCCTTCCGTTGGCGGGACCATCGAATACTTTGCAGCTCGACCAGTCTTCGAGGAGAGTCTGCAACTTCATGCGGTCCGTTTCATCGTCGACGCGCGCGAGCGGTTGCAGCGGGACCTCATCCTCGCCCAGGTCCAGATGTTGTCCACCTAGTGCTTTGCTCAGAACGAACGCCGAGTAGCCCTTGTCAAAGAAGAAGACCTGACCGTCAGGAATCGCCTGGAAGTTTGCCGCGATCGTTCCGAGCGCGACGCTCTTGCCACTACCAGTAGGGCCAAAGATGCCGGTATGACCGGTGTCTCCGACATGAAGGTTAAATCGGAATCGTGTTACCCGTGGTAGCTCCATAGCAGAGTGCCGGAGTGTCTTTTTGATAGAACGGGCAGGGATCGGTCGCGGCCAGGCAATACGTTAGTGGAAGAATATCGGCCAGATTTTGCGTATTGACCAGCGGCCTGCGTACATCGTACCAGCCGTGACCGGGAAGCGATGCGAGCCACGCCTCCACCGCGTTGATTTATTCGATGCGCGGATCGAAGCCCATGTTCTGACAAACCTTGAACACGAGCTGCGCGTTGTCATCGGCAACGTCGGAGAGATTCTCGGTGATGACTATCTTTGGAGTGACGTAGCAGTATCGAACCGCTCCGCCCTCGGCCTCCGTGATTGCCTGGTCCGCGTCGGTCGCCATTTTGAGCGCATGTTGGTTTTGAAAGGCTGCGCCGGTTCCCGACCGAAGTGTTCGCTGATGATCCCGCTCAATCCGAGGCGTTTCTGAAACCAGTTTCGACGGTAAACCGTAAGCTGGCTGATCGCCGTCCTCGGGCCAACCAGAATCCCCCGAATCGAGTAGCGATAACAAATCGGCAGCTCGCTCAGAAATACCGCCATCTTCGGCAAACGAGAAAGGCGGAAACCCGGACAAGGCAACGACTCGAATGTGCCGGTTTCCGACTCGAGGCTTAAATCCCGCGATCAAGTCCTGGTTGCCGAGAATCGTATCCAGATAGGTAGGCGTTCCGGGCACCGCGATCTCGCACGTTCGGCCGTTGATGCAACTTGTCAGGTGAGACAATAGGGCATGCAAATCAAGCGCGGTCAGCTTCCAGACCGGGCTGACCGCATCTTGTAATTCACGAAGTTTCTGTTTGAACCAGGCAAGCTGGCGCTGCCAATCAGCACGCTTGGGCGCGCCCGAGAGAAAAACGCTGGCCATGCGGGTTTGCGAATCGGGAGGCGGACGATATGTGATCGTCAGGACGCACCTTGTCTCGAAGTGCTCACCTTCCGCGGAGTACTGGACTTCCCGTTCCCGGTCCGGGTGGCGCTGACGGGATCAGGAAATGCTCGGCTTGCATAATCGACGCTCGGATGACGGATGAGATCGACGTTGTACATGAAGCCGTCATGAGTCGCGTGAGTGCTCGATTAGCCTGCGCGCGATGGGCGTCCAGTTCCTCGGCGCTCGCGAATTGAGGTCCAGGCCGGAGCACTCGAACGCCGACAGAAAGGCGCCGTCCTTCAACGCGATCGTGAAGTCGTCGATCGGGATCGCGTAATTCAGCTGGTCGGGGAGCGCGAGCAGCTTGTCGCGCTTACGTCTCAAATCTCTGAACTCTTTGACAAACATTTCTCACCTCTCAACCACTAAGCGCGGATCTCCTTCGGTGTCGGCACAGAGGGTCGGATTCGGGGCGGCGGCGCGGTGACCGATGCGCGAGCCGGATAGTAGTTCTGATGATGAACGTGCCGAATGTAGGCCCGGCTGAGTTGCGGATCGAATTTCGCCGCCTGGACCAACGCCCAATGTCCGACCGTTAGAAGGAATGATCCCACCGCAACCGTGTACCAGTGGAGTCCGCCACCAAAAACCAGCGCGGCGGCGGTGATCCAGTTCGCGATCGCAAAGGCCGCTTGCTCCCGCAAGAAGAATAGGCTGGGTAAGCGATTGATGAATCGCACTTATCCGCCGGTCGCTTTCCGCCACGAGCCGATCCTCCTTCCCTAAAAGAGTGCTCCGCCCAACGGGAAGAGCGTCGTCATCAGTTGCGTGGCACCGAGAGCACAGGCGCCGCCGAACGCAAGCGAGGACATCTTCCGCACGCCGGTTCCGTGTTCGCTGACCGACCACATGATCCCGGTGCCGATGACCGCGGCAGTAGTGATCGCGTGAGCGACCGGACCTTGAAGATCGTTCTGAAGAGTAGTGAGCGGAGCATCCCACGGTAGCGCACCGCCGGCTGCGACCGCAGCCAGCGCTCGCGCTGGCCATGCGACCGTCAGAATTCCGAACGCGTAACCGAATTGGCTCGCCCTTTTTCCGAACCTGGCGTCGAATGTTTTCAACCACTTCATTTCCGAACCTCCTTGCTCAATCGAATGAAACTCACGCCGTGACGGCTCCGAGTCCTTGCTGCGCGCTTAAGTTTTTCAATGAGAATCCATTGGCTGCGTCATATCTTTCGACGCTAACCAGCTCCGTAATCTTTCGTCCTTGCGGTGTACGGACGATGAACACCAGCAGATTGGCAGTTTCCGCGATGAGTTCAGGCTGAGGCGGAACGCCAGTCTCTTGCACGAGGCTCGAAAGTCGCGTGAGAGCCGCCCGCGCACTATTTGCATGAATGGTTGTGACGCCGCCCGGATGTCCGGTGTTCCACGCCTTCAACAAAGCGAGCGCCTCGGCCCCGCGCACCTCGCCGATGATGATGCGGTCGGGTCGAAGCCGCATCGTGGTGCGAACCAGGCGCGTCATGTCGGCGCCTTCCGCCGTGTGGAGTTGAACAAGATTCTGGGCGCGGCACTGGATTTCGAGAGTGTCTTCGATGATCACGTAGCGTTCGTTCGGGTCGGAGCGCTCGACCATTTCATTGATCATCGCTCCCGCCAATGTCGTTTTTCCGCTGCCGGTACCGCCCGCGACGACGACGTTCAGGCGTTGATCAATTGCCTCGCGCAAGAGCTGCGCATCGGTCTTCTTGAGAATTCCGTCGCGAATGTAGTCATCGAGCGTGTAAAGCACGTGGGCGGGCTTGCGCATCACACAACAGGGCTTTCGAGCAACTGGAGGAAGCAGGCCTTCGAAACGAATGCCGTCAATGGACAGCTCGCCTTCGACGATTGGACTGTCACTGTTCGCCACCCTGCCTAGCGACGCGGCCACGGTTCCGATCAGACTCTCCACTTGCGAAGCGGACAGGCGGAGACCGGCTTCGTGCATCCCCTTGCCGTATGATTCGAACCAGACGCGCCCATCCTCATTGACAATGATCTCGGTGATTTGAGGATCGCCGATAGCATCGAGGATTTTTGAGCCGAGCTGCCTTCGGAGCAGTTCGTCGAGACGTCGCTCCTGAATCTGCTGTGCCGCAATCATGCCGACTCTCCATTTCGATCCGCGCTTCTTTTGGGTGCCGGAATGGGCTCTTCCATCCGCTTCAGCGTCTCCTCGACTTCAGCTCGCAATCCGCGATGGCGCCGCTGGCCTGAAGCGAGCGCCTGCTTGCGTTGCGCTTCGGGGATTTCGGGCAAATGGCTCAGCATGCTCAGGGCGAACTGATCGATCATCGCGAGCAGGGTAGTTAGTTGGTGCGCTAGCGGTTTCAGAGTTTCCGCCGCGGAAGCGCGGCTGGCCTGAATGATTCGCTTTTCAGCCGCCGCCAGTGTGGCGTCCGAAAAGGTCAGACCTGAACCGGCCTCCGATTGAAAGAGACGCTCCTTTACGTATCGCGACAGGGTAATGCCGCGTTCGTCGGCCTCATCACGCAGCCGATGAAACTCATCTTCACTCAGATAGGCAGTGAGTTGTCGCCTCACAGTAGTCTCTCCTTGACGTCTTCTTCTTTTGGCGCGTCAGCAGTCTCGCCCGCATTCTCGACAGCGAATTTCAGAAACGAGAGCTGTTCCGCCGCCACTGGCTTCACCTGGCGAGTCTTGCCGCTGACAACTCGAAGGGATTGCTGATCGCTGTTCAAATCGCTCGACGCGTCTTTCTTCATGCCGGTTTTTGGTTGCTCTGGGCCGTCGACGGGCTCGGATGCGTACTCGATTCGATCGCTCTTCGATGGCGGAGCGATCTGCGCAAGCCATTCGAAAGACGGATCGGCGTAGTACCGAAGTTTCGTAGCTCTAATGGCCGGCCTGCCGCTCGTGAATATGAGCGCCTCGTCGGCACCAAGGCGCATCGCTTCGTCCGGCGTGATCAACGGCCTAGCCACTTCCGGCTCAGAAACGCTCGCGCCGGAACTGGATACGGTTCGATGGGCATGGCGTACGGTGGTTTCCCCAGTCATCTGCGAGAGCAGCCTTGCTGTCTCGATTCGATTCGGCGCGAACGCAACGCGCGTATGACAGTTGGAAGTGATCGCTTCGTCGTGGCCATAGGCCGCGTGGATCTGACTCAAGTCCTGCGCGATCAGGCAGGCTTTGATTCCGTAGCCGGCGACCAGCGACAGGGATTCGGCAAATACGTCGAGCCGTCCGAGGCTCGGGAACTCGTCGATCATCAATAACAGCCGATGGCGATAGCCTGTAACCGCGCGGCCATTCCGAAATTCCAGATGTTCGGTAAGACGATGAAGAATCTGACCGAGCATCAGGCGAATGACCGGTTTGAGGCTGTTTTTGTGGGCGAGCGGCACAACGATATAGAGCGATACGGGTCGTTGGTGATTCATCAGATCCGTGATTCGAAAGTCGGAGACCGCCGTATTCGCCGCAATGACAGGATCGCGGTACAGCTCGAGGAATCCCTTCACCTCTGAAATCACGCCCGATCTTTCGTTGGGGCTTTTGTCGAGCATGCTTCGCATGGCGCGCGCTATGATCGGATGCGTTTTTGTTGCTACGCCGCGAGAGTCGCACCAGCCCAATACAGCCGACGGATCGTGCTCGCCTCGCATGATCTGCTGCATGGTGTCGTCGATTGGCTGGCCCGGATCGCAGAGCCGTCCTTCGAGTCCGGAGAGAGTTTTGTCTCTTCCGGTATAGAGCTGATCCAGGATCATTCCGGTAAGGAATGCCGAGCCTTCGCGCGACCAGTGATCGGGAAGTCCTTTCCCGTCCGGATCGATGATCATCTGCACGATGTTGCGGACATCGCGAATCTCATTGGGGGTGCGGAGTCTGACTTCCGAGAGTGGGTTGTAGCGTGCGTTATCGCTCTCGTGTGACGCTGGTGCAAATTTGAGACATAGCTGGCCCATGCGCTTGCGCGCCCCCGAGGTGAGCGCCCAATTCTCGCCCTTGAGATCATGAACGAGCACGGAGTGCGGCCAAGTGAGCAAGGTTGGAACGACGATGCCGACGCCCTTCCCGCTGCGGGTTGGCGCGAAGACCAGAACGTGAGCGGGACCACAATCGCGGATGTACGATGCTCGTCCCCACTGCTGCCACACGCCAAGATAGATTCCGGCCCGGCGCACAACTGGCCTTAGAACCCGGAGCGGTCTTCGCAGATCGATCAATCGAGCCGCTATCAGGTCACTTTTCGTCGCCCAACGTGCCGAACCGTGAAGGTCGGACACGTTTGTGAACCAGCCGTGCCGCACCATCGCGATTGCCGAGCAACAAACGGCAGTCACGGCTGCCATCGGATAGAGCGCCTCGCGCGCGCTCTGCGCCCAAAACGGCTTCAGCTGCGCCGCCCAGTACCACCGCGCCCACCAGATTATCCAAGACCAAGGCGCATAGAACGCTCGGCCTCTCAGATGAAACGCTGGGTACCCCAGCCACGGGGCTTCGTGCAACACGCTGGCGGCATGCTGCGTCGTCACCCAGTTGATCGCGAGAAAAGCTCCCGCAAGTGAAACCATAGCCAGCCGCTTCGCACGCGCCAGTCTCGCATCGGTTGAAAATCCTCGAACTCGATAGGGACGCTGTTCAGCCATTGCGATAGCTCCCCGGTTCACGAACTCGATCCATTCCGCCATCGATTGCGCGCTGCTGGCTCTGCGCGCGGCTTTTGATCACGTCCTTCGAGACCTGGCGCTCGCGCAACTCGCGCTCATGGTTGTGGGCAAGTTGCCAACTTCGCTCGTCTACCCGGCTCGCGAGTCCAAGCCCTGAGAGAAACTGCAGACGATCAACTTCCTGTTCGGCTCGAATGCGAGCGCCATCGCTGCGCGGCTGGAAGTGATCATAGGAGACGAGTCCGTTTCCGTCCGCCTTTCGCTGAAGAGAGCGATCGATCTCGGTCCACTGCTCGCGGCGAACAACCAGTTCGCGCGACCTCAGAATCTCGGGCTCCAGCCGTGGACCCAATTCGCGTGTCGCGAATTCCTGGCTTCGGATGCGGATGCCCGAGCGCAGATAGTCGCGATTGATCTCCAGCGCGCTGCCGTTGTCGCGAACACCGCGAACCAGCAGATGAACGTGCGCGTCGTCGGTGTTGTGGTGATCTATCGCGATCCATTCGAGCTGCGTGCCAAGATCGCGTTCCATCTGGCCGACGAGATCTCGCACGTGGTCACGAAGATTGAGGCGAGCAGCGTCTTCGGGCGAAACGATGAATCGCCACATGAGCTCGTCGTTCTTCTCCCAATCTCGGACCACCGCGAGCATATCGATGTCTTCGCGCTCTGCGTCGAATCCGAAACCCTTGGCGAACTCCTGCTGCGCTCCGGGCCGCGCGAGGTAACGCGCATGTGCCGCCCAGGCACCGCTTCGGCGGTTGCGCGAGAACGACGCCTTGACCACGCTGCGCCGCGCAGATGTCGGCGGCTCCGCGATCTGGACTCGCGCGACACGCATACCGCTGAGACTCCCGCCCGGTTGCTGACGGCGAAGACCCTGCCGCGTGCCGATCCTTCGCAATGCTCGAGCCCACCACGGCACAAGTTTGCGCGGACTTTCGGCGTGTTCGTGGCGGAGCTTGATATCCACCTCTTTCTGGCGGAGGAACCTAGGCGGTTTCATCGCATACCTCGGTCAATGCCTCGGTCAGCGCGAGTACCAGCCTGGTCGGGTTTTGCGGTGTCTGTCCGCCGAGCGCCTCGATGATCTCTCGCATCTGCGCACTGCTGAGCGTGATCGCGTGAAGGTCCTGCGCCCGTCGCCACGACTTCCACGCGCGCTTGCCGGTCGCACGCTCGTCCAGCTTTTTCGCGCCGATTGCCGCGACGTGAGCCCGCTGAGCGGCGGTGAGTTTTCCGGCCTCCTGCGCCACACTGAGAAGCGCGCCCAACAGAAAGTCGGGCCGTTCAAGATCGAGCCCCGCCAGGGCAATCAACCCGCCGAGGTTGGCGAGATGATGGACTCTGAGTCCCTGCTCGTGGCTGTGACTGTTGCCATTGTTGTTTCCATTACGGCTCATGGCATTCACCAGACGAAGACCGGTTTGATTGCGCCTCGGACGTTCGCAAGTGGGATCCCTCCGAAGTAGCGCGAGTCCCAACTCCGGGGATCGTTGAATCCGAACAACCACACCTGGCCGGATGCGACTCGATGGCTTCCCCACGTGACATGCGGAAGAGGTCGGCCAGCGCTGTCCCGCGTGGCCACCGCGCTGCGCTGAAAACGCACGCCGTTCACCGATACCCAACGCGGTTCGATCTCCACGATGTCGCCCGGAAGAGCGCCTATGATCTTGCCGACAGGTTCGACATCGCCGGCGCACGCGCCTGTGCCGAGATAGCCACGCACGAGGCCATCCTGGGCAATCGCAAGCGGCAAACACGCGGCGACCAATTCGCCGCGTTGGAAATTGCCTGCGACAACGCGATAGACACCCGCGGGAGCGGCGCTGTCCGTGTTCGAAATCAGCACGCCGAACGCATTGCCGATTGCGATCAGAAGCACTGCTACAATCGTAATTGTCGCTACAACTCCGATGGGTCCGCGAGCGCCCTCCACGTGTTGAAGGCGAATGCGCTGAACAAGCGATCCGGCGGGGTTTTCTGCCGTGCTGTACAGTGTGCTGATCATGGCTGCCTCCGAGGGGGAAAGGCCGTGAGTTCGTTGGAGAATCCGCCAAAAATGCCGCACCGTACCGCAGGTCCTTTATCTTGCTCTACGAACGACCGGCCTTTACCCCCTTCCAACTCACCCTCCGAATCCAGTCTTTCCGCGCGCCGCAAAGCGGCTGAGAAATTCCTGATGATCGTCATTGCAGTTTCTCCGCTGAAGACTCACTCGCGCGCACATTCAGTTTCCGGCCCAAATGGGGCGCGCCCTCAAGTTCGGCCTTTATCTGTTTGCAGAGCCGCCACATTGCCGCTGTAATCGTCTCGCCCAGATCGAAGCCCGCATCTTCGGCCCGACTACGTAACGATTCGATCTCGCGCTTTAATGCAGCGGGCAACTTAAATGTGATCGCCTCACTTTCCTGTTTGCGTTTAAGAACTCCCATCTCATTTCTCCTTCATTGGATTGCGGACTCACTTTTTGTATGGGCCGGGGAACACGAGGTCTTGGGTCACCATCACGTCGAACTGATAACCGGGCCGGATTTCGATTGTTGGCGGCCTATTCAATCCCTGCCCGATCATCTGTTGACCCAGCGCTCCGAATTGTCCCGAGGCGCTTGAACCCGCTGTCATGCTGGCCATCGCCCACTGATTCGGCTGGGAGTAGCCGTACGGTCCGTATGTGCCGCCGCCTCCAAGCGTCGCGATCTGTCCGACCATCTGGCCCGCGCTGATCAGACTCATCACGGCGGCCGTTCCGAAGGTGGTGAGGTAGTGGTTGTTGACCTGATCCGACAAGCCGGCGTGGCCGCTCTGATCTGCGCCCGGCATTTGCGGCAGATTTATGCTTGAGGTGTTCGGGAATACGATCCGTTGCCACGCGATTTGAACCCGCTGCTGGCCGTACGACGAAGCGTTCTGATAGGCGCCGATGAGGCGACTGCCTTGCGGGATCAGAACCGATCTGGCAGCTGCACTGTCGAGGACGTTCTGACTGACTTGGGCGAGAATAGGACCAGGCAGATCCGAATTGATGCCACTGATCAGAATCGCGGGGATGACGCTTCCCGCCGTCACCATGTACGGCGAAGTTGCCGGATGAAGTCCTATTGCCGGATCGTTTGGACTACCCGGACTGGATGAATCGCCCTGCTGTCCTCTCGCACTCGCTATCTCCAGAGTTTTGTCACCGTGAAATGCCTGAAGCATTTGCGGCGATTCGAGCGCCTTCATGTATTTGTCTTCGATCCACTGCGCATAGCGGCTCGGGCTCTTTGGTGCGGGAGGCTGAGCCTGGCGCGGCGAGAGGGGCATGAGCGGTTCAGTCGAAATGACCGTATGAGCGGCGTGCGGTTCCGCTCCATGCGCCGCGAGGTCTTCAATCTCGCCACGATTTCGGGTTGAAGAACCTGGGTCCTCGATCGCTTTCTCGGAGGCGGCGCTCTGGGGGGCTCCCGATGACTGAACCCCAAGCGCGAGCGCCACTCCTCCCAACATCGCGAGCGCCACGAAAACCACTCCGAGAAGACGATTGAAACGCCCGCCGCCAAGGTGCTCTTGTTCCTGTTCGTCCTGTTCCTGAATCACTTCTACGCTTGCCATAGCAGTTACCTCACTCCGCTTGAATTGGAGATCGTCACACGGTCCTGACTACGGCCGACGCCAGCGATAAGAATCGCATCGCTAAAGAGTCGATCGACGACGTAGTAATTTCCCTTGACCCGGTAGTTGACCATTTGGGTTCCGCTACCTGCATTGATGAGCAGCGCGGGGGCCTCGCTCGACTTCATCGCGGTGGGCATCTGGATATAAACATGGGAGCCGTCGTCGAAGGCCCGGATCGGCTTCCACGGAACGCTTGGGCCTGTGACTGTGTACGCGAAATTGATTTGTCCTTGGTCGAACCTTGCGACTTTGACGGTGTCGTCGGAATCACCCGCCGAATCGACCGTTTCATGCTTTGCGTTGGTTGCAGCGATGTCGGCATCCTTCATCGCCGCGCACAGCTCGTCGGGATAGTAGAACTCCACCTCCTGCATCGCGTGCCCGCGCGAGCGCAGCACCAGGTGGTAAATGTGCCTGGTTGTGTAGATCGTCAGGTTGGTTTCGATACCGGGAATCTGCGGCTTCACCGCAAGGTGTGGAACCGCGTTAAGCGGATCGCCAGAAGCTGCCGGCGTCGCCATCCAGCGCTCCGTGTCTCCTAGCGCAACATCGGTGATCGTTTCGCCCGGCTGTAGCTGAATGTCGGTGGTGCGTAGCGGCGCGCAATCGATCGTCGGCTCGGGCTCCTGGTTGTATGGATAGAGCGTGCGCTCTGCCGTTCGGTAGACGCGCCATTTACCGTCTTGCTGATGCTCCTTGAGCGCCGTCTGAACGTCCGCTGGCTGCTGCGCGAGGATCTGCGCTCCGGTCGGCGGCGTTGTAGTCGCCTCGGGATGAGGAGCCGCTTCTGCCACTATCTTGAGGGGTGGGGGTGCGGGCGGCTGCTGCTGGTTCGCGCATGCACTTAGCAAGAGTGCGAGCACTACGGTTGCTTCGGGCAATTTCTTCATCGCACTTCCTCGCTTGCGCTCGACTATTCCTGCTGTTCGGTCCAGCTGATCTGGGTCACGTAGAACCCTAGGGGATTGCTCACAATCGCGTCGTCAGAGTTGGGTGGGGAAATTTGAGTTTGGAGCACCGCTTCCCAATGGGTCGGCGCTGCGATCGCAACTCCATTCAGATCGCGCGGCTGCTCCGTCCAACGCACCTGGTAGCTGGCGGGCGAGAGCTGAAGGATCGAATCGATCTGAGTCGAGATGGTTTGCTTCTCCGCAAGCTTGAATGGGTTATGGGTGAAGCTGTCGGAGTGGTAGTAAGCGTCGAGGAATTTGTCCGCCGCTCCACGGGCGTGCGCTAGGAGCGAATTGAGCATCTGATGCTCGACTTGCGGATCGCTCGTGACAGACCGCGCGTTGCGGATGAATGCTGCGACTTCGTAGCGCTGCATCCGCGCAGCTACATCGGGAACCGAGGATGGACTGAGCGGTTGCGGAGCCGTGAGCGCGTATCCGAGTTTGTCGACTTCAACGACGTATGGAATGTAGCGGCTTCGGCTGATTAGCCAGACGATTCCGCTCGCCAGAATAAGCGAGAGCAGAAGCAGCCCGCTGGCCGCTATTTGCCAGTTGCGTTTGCCGAGAACGAGATCAGCGTAACGCTCATCCCACTCGCGACGTGCCTCGACGTAGAGATTTGCGGCCATATAGACTCTCCCGGGCGACGGGCACATACAGATTCGATCTGCCCGACGAGAATTTGTCCGCGAATTGTCCGTGAACCGGCCGCAAATGAGACCAAACCTTCCCAAGGCGAAAGCGCAAAATCCTTGGAAAACTCTGGGAATTTTTGGTGTGATTTGGCTTGGATGAGGGGCGTCAGAGGACTCTTAATCAGCGGGTCCCCAGTTCGAGTCTGGGACGGCGCACCACCTTTTCGCTTAAGTCCACACGGCCATCGTGCTAGTGTTTTATTGTTGTCCTTCGGCCCGCACTGAGTTCGTCTGGATTTTTAAAGGGTGATGTGTGATGCGACGTATCTTCACGGCAATCACGATCGTTATGTTCTGGGCGTCGCTCGCTTCGGCCGCGACCGTATTCTCCAATGGATTCGAGTCCGGCAACCTGAGCGATTGGAGCATCGACCAGGGCGCCGAGGTAACCACGGGCGAGGTTCATGATGGCCGCTACGCGCTCAAGATGACCGCCATCGACGGTGGGGGTCAATATCTGTACAGTCCCGAGACGCTCGACCTCTCCACCGCGTACGCCCGGTTCTATCTGTACGTCGACAACGCGAACACCAAAGGCTTCACCGGGGTCTTCGTGATGGGACCAGCCGAGGCGCGGCTCTATTTTGACGGTCTCGGCGACGTGAGTCTCGGGGTTTGGAACGGGTACGCCAACTATCAGGTCGGTGGATGGACGCCCCTTACCCCTCGCACGTGGTACCTGGTCGAATTGAAGACCGTAGTTTCGCCGACCGAAGGCGTCATCGAGGAGAAACTCAATGGCGCGGTTATCGCGACCGGCGCTAATCTCGATACCGGCATCGACAAAGTGACTTTCATATCGCCGGAAAACTTCACCCGAGGCGATACGCCCGACGTGGATGTCTATCAAGACGACATCGCAGTGAGCGACACCGCTTATGTAGGCGCGACCGAGACGGATGGCGCAAGCACCACCGCGCCGAAGTAGTCGCTTGAGCTAAAAGTCGAAAACCCGTCGCATCGCGAGCAGGATAGTCGCGGAACGCCGCTTGGCTTCCGTATTGGCAACAACAGCATCGGCCCCCGCGGCGGCCGCAGTCGCCTGGCTGGTTTCGGTCGCGCGACGTCCCGCCACTTCTGCGATCGAGGCGCCCGCCTCAGGCCGGGCGCGAAAGAGCCTGGCGAAGGCATCACGTCCGATTTCCCAAACCTCCAAATCGGTGGTCGCGCGAACCGTTGCGTTGCGCCTCGCGCCGGTGAGCAACGCGATCTCGCCGATGAAATTGTCCTTCGCGGATTCATCGAGGTCGCGCAGGTGCTTGGTCGGCTCGCCGCCCTTGCCGTGGGCAAAAATTTCAACCTTCCCCTTGCGCAAAATGTAGAAGCGGTCGCCCTCGTCGCCTTCGTGCATCAGAACTTCGCCTTTACCGAATTGGCGTGACTGGATTGCGGATGCCAGCAGCGCGAGTTCATCATCGGATAGGGCATTTATATATAGGCGGCGGAGCTCTTCCATGAGGGAGCGCGCGTTCTGCGGTTCCACCGTTTCGCCGTGCCCATTCGATTCGGCTGGAATCCGGCGGCTCTCCGGCGCGGAATCGATCCCGTCGCGCCGCAACGCGTACCAAAGACTGCGCGTGATGGCGGCACGGATCCGCTCATCCGCGGAATAGTGGCCGATCCAGAATCGGATTCGATAGTGATTGACCGGACCTCGATATTCCCACAAATCGACTTCGCTGCGCACCACTTCGGGGATGCTGCGAAGCATATGGCCGACGGTCTGCTCGACACGATCCGGCGCAATCTCGCGATCGACCTCGACATAGACCTCATCCGCCACCATCACCCCGCCCGAGGAATAATTGACCACCGGTTCTTTCGCGAGCACGGTATTGGGAATCTGCACGTGCTCGTTGTTGCGGGTGATGATCCAAGTCGCACGCCATCCGGTTCCAACCACCCGGCCACTATGTTCTCCGAGCCGTATCCAATCACCTGACACAAATGGACGGTGAGATTGGAGCAACAATCCGCCGAAGAAATTCCCCTGCCGCATCCATCCGGCGGCCAGCGTCCCCAAGGCAGGTACCGCGAGCAAAACTCGCGGATCGAGCCCCAGCATCAGGCGCATTACCGCGAGTCCGACTATTCCGTATAGCGAGGTGAGAACTATCTCAACGACGATGGTAGAGGGGTCGGCTTTGCGCCTATATCGGATGATCAAAAAGGTTTCGGCGGCCAAACGTATGAGCCCGAATGTCACCAATAGCAGTGCGATTGCGCGCCCGAAATGAGCCCAGCTGCGCAGCTCTTCCGCGTGCGGGATCATCAGGTCGATAATGAGTCCCACGGCCAGCATGATGAAGCCGGGTGCTTTATAGAGCCGCTGTTGGCGGCGCAGCGCTATCGCGAACAACGCCGCAATCAGCGCAAGGGATCCCTCGATCCAGAAATGCTTTTCGATGATCGCCAGGTAGGGTTCGAGGATAATTTGGAGTGGCGGAGATGGCACAGGCCCAGCTTCGACGCCCGACGCAAACGGCCCGGGACGAATAATCAGATTGCGAATGATTTGACCGAGGCTCGCTAGCACTTGACCTTTCCGAATAGCCTTTTGGCGGTCGGGATTCCAGTTCCCCGGATTCCCTAGCCTCGATCTCGCTTATTCGGACTGGCGCAAGAGATCAATCGGTCAGGTGGGTGTTTTATCTTTTGCGGCCGAACCATCGGAGGGGGCCGCGGATTCATTCAGTTCGAAGATCGCGATGCTGTCCGGATGGACTTGCTCGAGGACTGCATGGACAGTGTTTTTGGCTTCTCGATCCAGGACCGCGAAGTCCACTTTCAGGCGGGGAGTCGGTTCAGTTTCGGTGGGGCTTTTGGGAAGGAGTCTGGCGCGCGATGCGGCCGACTTTTTGAGGCGACTCTCGGAAAGATCAAAACCGAAGATGCCGAGTTTTTCGGCGCATTGGTAAAAACTACTCAGGTCCGAGCGTCTCACAACAGCTTCAATTCGTTTCATATCGATGCGGCTCCCCTAGCCGGCTTCACTATCCAAGGGCATGAACCATGCCCGCCCAACACCATCGAAGTATAAGGGTTTCTTGGCGCCTCGGCGATAGCAACCGTGCGCTCTGCAACGACGGTCGTTTTCACTTTGAATGATTGCCTGTGAGATATGCACAGCAATCGATCACGCGATCTTGCCGCAAGGCCAACCTATGCATCAACTGATACGAATGAACGATACCAGCGGCTTCAACGGCCGGCGGCAGTCGGTGGAGCTGCTTCAGGAACCAGACGCGCGACCATTGGATGGTTCTCGTAGCGGATGAGCTTGTCCATGAAGTACTTGTCGGCCATCGCCGCCGCCACCTTGTCCTTCATGTCGGGCATCTCCTCGAGCTTCACCTTGTCGAACTCCTGGTCGCCGACTTTCAACTTTATGTAGGGACTGGTGGTGTTTCTCTGAACTCGTCCGTATGAGCGACTGCCAAGCCGAACGAACGGTTGATCATCGATCACTACCACCCACAGCTTGGACCAATGCTCCCCTACGTCGGGTTCGGTAGTCGTGATCTGGATGACGCTCGCGTCCCGAAAGGTCGAAGCATCCCATCCCGGCGGCGGAGTATCCGCGGCCCGTGCAACGCCCGCGAGAATGACCAACAAACTCGCCATCAACAGAGCGTGATTAACGATCCGATGAACTCGCATAGAGCCTCCTTACGCGCTTCCGAACCACCAGAGATGACCTTCAAAACCCATATCTATGAACGTTTTTGACTTCACTGCCGCGCGTTACCTGTTCCGCAGTATCGGAGTGTATTCTATCAGACTGTGATCCGGAGCTTTCGAGATCCTGACACCGAACGGCTTTGTCGCAGTCGTTCGAGCGTTCGGTTCGCTGCCATCGCAGAAGTAACGCTTCGCAAGCTAGACGCTCTGACGCGGCGGCGGATCTATGGCGAGATCTGGGGCTTCCAGGCAATCGCCTCGAGAAGCTGAAAGGCATTCGCTCACGACAGCATAGCATCAGGATCAACGACCAATGGCGACTCTGTTTCATCTGGAAAGATGGAGACGCGTATGAAGTAGAAATCACGGACTATCGCTAGCTCCCGCGAATGATTTGGAAGGTTTTGCCAATGGCTAAAAAAATTCCACCGACTCATCCCGGAGACATTCTCCGCGAGGACATCATGAAGCCGCTGGGTCTTAGCGCCAACAAGGTTGCAATGGCGATGCGAGTGCCGTTGACTCGCGTTACGGAACTCATAAGCCGTCGCCGCGCCGTCACCGCAGATACCGCGTTGCGACTTGCGCGATGTTTCGGCACCACCGCGGAGTTCTGGCTCAATCTTCAAGCGAAGTACGACCTCGGGAGCGTTGAGAATCAGAAAGCTGCACGGATTGCACGCGAGGTCCTGACCCTCCGAGAAGTAACTGCACGTCAGAGTTAGGAACGCAGAACCACGACCCCGTCGCGAATCGCGCGGCCACCATCGGCGTTGCGCAGCTCGAAGAACACGCGATCACCGTCATCATGGTGCTCGCAGGCCCTGACCTGGAGCGTCAGTTCGGTGGGCATAAAGACCATCGCACCGAAGCGGCATGCGATTCGCGCGACACGTTCGGGGTCGCCGCCCGCTTCGCTTTCGATGATCCGCGAGACGCTCATCGCGAGCGTCGCAACGCCCATCAGAAGCGGCGCGCGCAGCCCGGATCGATTCGCTGCGGCCGTATCGGTATGAAAACTCACTTGATTATCGGCTCGTGCGCACGCCGTGTAGATGATCGCTGCAGTAGCTGCGATGGGGATTTGAAAACTCGCTTGGATCGCCTCGCTCGTCGGCGCGTTTGCAGGGTGCTTAGCGAGCGAGGGCCGCTCAGGTCCCGTCATATCCACGCCGCGCCAAAGCCGTCCCCATTCGATTTTCGAAACGGGCGCACCGCCGGTGTCTCGGATGTCATACCTCGTGAGCAGATAGGTTCCTGCTCGCCGCCGCTCGAGTGCCGTAACGGTCGCGACCACGACTAACCGCTCGGGCGGCTTGATCAGGCGATGGCAAATCATGTCCTGGGTTACATGGACGCTGCGGATCGATTCTTCCGGAGTCAGCCCCGCCGCGAGGAACATCGGTTCCATCTGCCATCGGGCCTTGGTTGCAAGACAGACCGGAAACACCGGATGTGCGATTAAGCGGCCGGTTCCCATCGAGTCGAGGTAACGCGGATTCGCGTCGCCGATCCCTGCCGCATATGCCATCGTCCAGAAAGAGTCGACCTCATATTCCAAAGGTCCCAGCACTTTTCCCACGATGCGCGAGTCGCAAGGCATGACCGGATGATTTCACCTCCGGACTCGATCGCGCAACGCATGGTCGGGACTGCGTCCGTTTAACCGGGCGACTCGCTGGAACGAACGGCTACAGCAAGATCCAATCGATGGCTCCCTACGAAACATCGAAACTGCCAATGCGGTCGTTCTGGCGGGAATCTGTCAGTAAATCATTGGCATGATTCGCGCTTTAGATTAGCAATCTGCACGCAAAGGAGGTGGACTAGAATGCCACTTCACGCTTGGTCGGCGGCCACCGAGCTCGCCAAGCTCGACCGCGATTTTGAGGATGTTCTAAACCATTTTATGAGTCCCGATTGGGCTGTCGGGAAGCCGTACTCGAGGGCGCATCACCCTCCCGCGATTGAATCGTTCGTCGATTCCGATCAACTCATCCTGCGGGCCGACCTTCCGGGCGTCGAACCCAAGGACGTCGAAATCAGAGTTGATAGCAACATCCTCACGATTAGCGGGTCGCGCATCGCCGCAGACGAGGAACGAGACCGTAATTTCGTTCATCGGGAGATCAGATATGGAAATTTCGAGCGTGCGATCTCGATTCCAAAAGGTGTAAAACGAGAGGATATCAGCGTGGCCTATCGCAACGGCGTTCTTGAGTTGACCGTCCCACTCAATGGGGTCGAGCTCAGGAAAGTACCGGTGCAAATGAACGGCCGCGCGAAGTAAAAGAGGTTCCGATGAAGACCTTCGTGATGCAGGCAATCGACCGTGTCGGATTCATGGACAAGAGCATTCCCAAACCCGGCCCCGCCGATGCGATTATCAAAACCACGATGGCCCTCATCTGCACTTCCGATTCACACACTGTGCATGGCGCTATCGGACCGCGCGAGAATCTCACCCTCGGGCACGAGGCAGTGGGCATCGTGCATGAAGTCGGACCTGAGGTGCGCAAGCTCAAGCCGGGCGATCGCGTGGTCTCGGGCGCGATCACTCCCGATTGGGGCGATCAATTCTCGCAGGCGGGACATTCCTCGCAATCCGGCGGCGCGCTCGGCGGATGGAAGTTTGCCAACATCAAGGATGGCGTCTTCGCGGAGTATTTCCACGTCAACGACGCCGATGCGAATCTCGCGAAAATCCCCGCGCATGTTTCCGACGATGCGGCCGTCTATTGCGCCGATATGCTGTCGACCGGCCTCGTCGGCGCGGAGGCCGCGAATATTCCGATTGGTGGCAGCGTAGCGATCTTCGCGCTCGGCCCTGTCGGCCTGATGGCGGTCGCGGGTGCGAGATTGCGCGGCGCCGGAAAGATCATCGCGGTCGATCCGATGCCGAAACGCCGCGAGCTCGCCAAATTTTACGGCGCCGATCTCACCCTCGATCCCTCGCGTGAGGATCCCGTCGCCCGCATCCTCGAGCTGACCGGCGGTTTTGGCGTTGATTCAGCGATCGAGGCGCTGGGCGGCAACGAGACTTTCCAGAACGCGGTCGCCGCGACGCGTCCAGGCGGCACCATCTCGAATGTCGGCTATCACGGTAAGGGCGAGTTCGTGCATCTTCCGCGCCTCGCATGGGGTGTTGGGATGGCCGAGAAAACCGTCACCACTTCTCTTTGTCCCGGCGGCAGCCTGCGCATGGAGCGGATGCTTCAACTGCTGGAATCGAAGCGCATCGATCCGACACCGATGACGACGCACCGCTTCAAATTCAGCGAGTTGGATAAGGCCTTCGAGGTGATGGACAAGAAGCTCGACGGCATCATCAAGCCCCTGATTATCTTCTAAATCGATGCCCGCAAAGCGCTTTCAATGGACCCGGCAACTCGCTGTGGAATTCCATCGGGACGTGTGAGGCGGGATGGGGAAATTTCAGCTCGCATGAATGAAGCGCGAGGCGTCGCGCGGGATCAATTGTCGCGCCATATTTGCGATCGCCCACAATCGGATGCCCGATCGCCGCGAGCTGCACTCGAATCTGATGTTTGCGCCCCGTTTCGAGCCTCAGCTCCAGCAACGACCATTTACTGAATGCTCTGGCCACGCGATAGTGCGTGATCGCCAACTCGCCACCCTTCGCTACGCGACGCACCTTGAGCGATTTGCTTTCGCCCAGATAGTCGCGCAGCGTTCCGCTCGCATCGGACGGCGTGCCCTCTACGATCGCGAGGTAGCGCTTGATGACATCCTTCCAATTCCGCTGAAGCACGCCCTGAATCGATTCGCTCCGCGCGAATATCATCAGACCCGAGGTTTCACGATCGATTCGATGCACAATGAAGACCTGCTGCCGCGACGATTTCGAGAGCGCCTTGAAATGTTCATTGAGAATTCGATGCGCGGTTTTTTCTTTCTCGCGCTCCGAGCCCATCGAGAGTAGACCCTCGGGCTTGTCGACCACGACGATCGCATCATCTGCATACATGATGCGGAGGCCAGTGCGCTCCACCGATCGGTCGTCGGGTCTCCGCCCTGAAACGAGCTCGACAACGTCGCCCGGCGCCAAAAGAGTGTCGTGTCGGGCCCGCGCCCTACCGCGCACCGCGACGGCTTGAAACTTTATCAGCTCCTTGGCCTGTTTGCGCGAAAGGCCGATCGGCAGGCCGAGCAGAAAAGGGAGCAGCTCAGATTCGAAGGCGACGTGAAACTCGCGTCGTTTGGTCATTCCCCGCGATGCGCGAGCAGCAGACGACATGCGGTAGTCATGTTCTCGTAAACTTGCGCGGCGGGCATCCGGGCGTTCACCCAAAGGAGTAGGTTCGCATACCAAACCTGGCCGAGGATTTCCCGGATGCCGGCACGATCGGCGGGCGCCAACGCGCGCAGCTCATAGTCAACCACCCGAGCCATGACGGCGATCATTTCGGCGCGGGGTTCCTCGGCGCCGGGATCGGTCACCAGCAATGATTTCAGCAAGGCGCTCGCCAATTTGGGTTCGCGCTCGAGCGCCTGGGTCGCGCGTTGAATGAAGTCCATGATGCGCGCGGAGCTGCTCTCGCCACGCAACGGATGGCTACTCATGTGCGCTTCGATCTCATGCGACCAGTCAGCCCAGGTATGCGCGAGGAGAAGATCCTTGGACGGAAAGTAGCGATACAGGGTGCCGAGCGCGACGTCGGCGCGCGCCGCGACATCGCGCATCTGAACCGCGTCATAACCACCGCGAGAAGCGAGATCGATTGCCGCCGCTATAATGCGTTTGCGGCGCGCAAGTTGACGGCCATTTGGCGACGCCTTGACCGGCGGAGCTTGCGGCGCCGATGGCGCTTCCCGTTTGACCTGGCTTACCGCCTTCATCACTCAGGCCCCGACGTGCTGCGCTGCCGGGGTCAGCCGCACCGGCAGGTGCTTGATCCCATTGACGAAGGTGGATCGCAGCCGCTTGACCTCGCCGATCCTCTCGACGGAATCAACGCGGCGCACCAATTCATCAAACATGAGGTTCATTTCCATGCGGGCCAGATTGGCGCCGAGACAGAAGTGCGGGCCGCCGCCGCCGAATGCGATGTGCTCATTCGGAGAGCGTCGGATATCGAATGAGAACGGGTTCTCGAAGACACTTTCATCGCGATTGGCCGAAATATACCAGATGCTGACTTTGTCGCCGGCCTTGATTTTCTGGCCGCGCACTTCGGTATCGCGCGTCACGTTGCGACGAAAATACATCACGGGCGACGCCCAGCGGAGGATTTCCTCGGTGGCTGAGGGCACCAGCGCGCGATTTTCCACCAGCATCCGGAACTGGTCCGGGTTATCGATTAGCGCCTGCATCCCATGTGAGAGCGCGTTGCGCGTGGTCTCGTTGCCGGCCACTGCGAGGAGCAGAAAAAACACGTTGAAGTCCGCCTCAGAAAGCTGGTCGCCCTTGATATCGGCGTTGAGCAACGCAGTGACGATATCGTCGCGCGGATGAGTGCGGCGCTGTTTCGCCAGTTCGTTGGAGTACATGTACATCTCGAACCCGGCTTGCATCGCGACCTCCCGGCTAACCGCGTACTCGGGATCGTCGCCACCGATCAGACGATTGCTCCATTCGAACAGCTTATGGCGATCCTCGAACGGAACCCCGAGCAGTTGCGCGATCACCTGCAATGGAAGCTCAGATGCGATATCGGTTACGAAATCGCACTCCCCTTTCTCCAGCGCGCGATCGATGATCCCGGTCACCATCGCGCGAATCGGCGCGTGCAGCATGTTGATCATGCGTGGCGTGAAGCCTCGGTTGACCAGCGCACGATAGCGCGTGTGATCCGGCGCGTCCATGGTGAGCATCATGCGGCCTTGCGCGGTGAGATCCTGGGCCGCGGCGGCATCTTCCATCACCACGACTCCGCCGCGCGCCTGCTCTGAGGAGAAGGTCTGGCCATCACGATTAATCGCGACAACATCGTCGTAACGAGTGATGACCCAGAAGCCCGGACCACCGTTCGGCTCTGGATGTCGGTAAACCGGCGCATGATGGCGCAGGTATGTAAACCATTCGTGTGGCACGCCTTCAACGAAACGATCCGGATCGAGCAGATTGATCTGAGAAAGGTCCACTAGGCGATCTCCTTCAAAACTAGAATCAGTTCTATTTATGAGATATCCTACCGCGAAAGTCAATCTTTTTTCTATCGAATTGTGTCGATCCTTAAGCAATTACATTCTTAATCACGGAACGTCGCCGAAGGCGGAAGTCTCGCGGTCTAAGAACGTGTTCTCGATGTAGTAAATCCCTACACTGACTACCGGCCTGCGAGACAGCTTGTAACATTTTGCGACAGCCTGCGAATCAGCATCGTGGCAATTCGAGACAAGTATCGGCGGCGAAAACCTCGATCTGTATCAAACACGCAAGGTTCTGCGTGGTGCTCGTTTTGCGTGTTACCTCTCACTATGAATGCGCCAATCAAGATCCGTCGGTCCCATGCCGTTACAGTGATGCTCGCGCTTGCTGTATTGTCGTGCGCAGTTGGCCTTGGTGGGGTGCTTTACTTTGCGGGCCTGGGGCATGCTGACGACGGCGCGCTTCTAGCGGGCAATCATCCGGCCGAGGTTGAGACCTTCCGTCAACTCGGCGAGGCGGACTCGAGCGCGATCCTGCAAATGCAAATTCGCTTCGCCTTGCGCCACAGGACAGCGCTGGCCAGGCTCCTCGCGGAGCAACAGAATCCGGCTTCATCGAATTATCACCAATGGTTGAGCAGCGACGAATTCCTGAAGCGCTTCGGTCCCTCGCCGTCGGAAATAAACGCGGTTGCGAGTTGGCTTGCACACGAAGGATTCGCGGTGACGGGGCGCGAGGGCAATGCGCTCGCGTTTTCGGCTCCGGTCGCGGTGGTGCAGAGCGCGTTCGCGGTCAGAATCGCAACGTTCGGCGATGGGAGCGTTTACGCGAACACCACCGACCCGCTGATCCCGAAACGATTCGCCGCCGTGGTCGCATCGGTGCTGGGCATGGACAATATGGTCCACGCGGTGGCGATGAACCGCCAAACCGATTCACTGTCCGCGATGCCCGATGCGATCGTCAACGGCGCGCAGGCATTCGGCCCGAGCGATTTGCACACCTTTTATGACGAGACCGTCGGCACCGGAAGAGACGGCACCGGAAGCTGTATCGCGATCGTCGGTGTCTCAGACTTCCTCGATTCCACCATGACGACCTTCGCCAATCAGTTTGGGCTGCCCGCGATAAACTACACGCGGGTTCTATCGGGCTCCAACCCCGGTATCAACGGCGACGATGCCGAATCTGAGCTCGACCTGCAATGGTCGCATGCGGCGGCGCCGGGAGCCTCGACAAATTTTTATCTCGGCAACGATCTGGTGAGCGATATCGCAGCGGCCGTGAATGCTAACGCATGCGGCGTCATCAGTATCAGCTATGGCTTCTGCGGCGTGTCGTCGTCGTTCATGACCGAAACTATGGATCCCATCTTCCAGCAAGCCGCGGTGCAGGGGCAGAGCGTCTTCGTTTCCGCAGGCGATCAGGGCGCCGCCGGGATTGGCCTCAACTCCAGCGGCACCGAGTGCGTCGTCAACAGCACCCGATCAGTTAGTGAAATGTCGGCCGATCCCAACGTCACCTCGGTGGGCGGGACGCAATTCAGTCCGACCTACTCGGGTGGCAACGATGTGGGATATGCAACTGAACAGGTTTGGAACGATGGCAGCGGCGCGACCGGTGGCGGCCTCAGCCAAGTCTTTACGAAACCTGGCTACCAGGTTGGCTCAGGCGTTCCCAACGACGGAATGCGCGATGTTCCTGATATCAGTCTCATCGCGAGCCCGAATTATCCAGGGGTCTTTTTCGCCGACGACGTGAATGGCGTCGCGCAGGTGGAATGCTGCATCGGCGGCACCAGTTTGTCGGCGCCGGTCTGGGCCGGATTCGTGACCGTGATAGGGCAACTGACCGGAAACTCACGACTGGGAAACTTCAACCGAATCATTTATCCGCTGGCGAATACGAAATACAGCACCGCGGGATTTCATGACATTACAATCGGTAACAACAACTTCAATGGTGTGATCGGCTTCAACGCGGGACCTGGTTTCGATCAAGCCAGCGGATGGGGCACTATCGACTTCAACGTCTTCGCGGGTGCGGTGAAGAACTTCCTCGCGCCGTCATCGTCACCCACTCCCTCGGCGACACCAACCAAGACCGCATCACCCACCGCGATCGCAAGCAGGACTGCAACCGCGACCCCGACGCTTACGGTATCCCCGACCAGGACCGCGACGCCGACCATTACGGCGACCCGCACCATAACTCCGACCCCGACGGCCACCCGTACCGCGACTCCCACGATTACCCCGACCAAAACCGCAACGCCCACCTCTACGGCGACCCGCACCATGACTCCGACCGCCACGGCCACTCGTACGGTAACTCCCACCATTACTCCGACCAAAACCGCGACGCCGACCACTACGGCCACTCGCACCATGACTCCGACCGCCACGGCCACTCGTACGGTAACTCCCACCATTACTCCGACCAAAACCGCGACGCCGACCGCGACCCGAACCGCCACGCAGACCGCAACCGCAACCTCGACCCGGACTCGAACGGTGACGCCGACTCCGACAGCCACGGCGACCGCGATCGCGAGTGTGACGGTATCGCCCACCGCCTTGAATTTCGGGTCATCGACCGCGATTGGGAAGATGACGATCCTGGTATTGCAGATTCACAATGCCTACGGCGCCGCGATGCTTTCGGTTAACATCGGCGCGCTCAATTCGCCGTTTGCCGTGTACTCACCGGGTAGCTATAAGGTTGCGCCAGGCGCAGCGTTACAAATTCCGGTGTCCTTTATCCCGACTCAGGCGGGGGCAGCCAGCGCGCAACTACAGCTCACGACTAACGACCCGAATCATCCGAACGTGCTGGTTGCGATGACGGGCATCGGCATTCTGGTCCCAACCCCGACCGCAACGCCGACCGCAGCTCCCATGCCTACGCGAACTGCGACCGCAACCGCGACACCTTTCCCAACCCCGACCCCGATCGCGAGCGTATCGATCTCACCCCTGGCGCTGAACTTCAGCACCGTCAGCGTCGGACGTATCTCGATTCAGGTGGTGCTGATCCATAATGGCTACGGCGGCGCGTTGCTCTCCATTAACATCGCGGCGCCTAATTCGCCCTTTGCGGTTTACTCACCCGGCACCGTGGTGATTGCGCAGGGTGGCACCCTCCAATTGCCCGTCTCGATCATTCCTACACAGACGGGCCCGGCCAGCGGCCAACTTCAGATAACGACTAACGATCCGAAGAATCCGACCGTAATCATCCCGCTGACAGGGGTTGGAATGTAGTACCGCCAACAACGAGCGACTTAGTGGGTCGGCTTTCGCGAACCCACGCTGCATTCTGCGCGCTTGACGATGGCGCCGCCGTCGCCGAAGGTCACGCCCTTTTCGAGGACCACCTTACACGCGCGCATCTCGTTGGAGAGCTTGCGGCGAAGCAATGCCCACGTGTTGGTGTAGCCGCATTCAATCCAATAGCCGCGATCGCTCGCCGGCAAATCCCAGGTCTGGATGATCTGGTCCGTGGTGGTGCGTTCGTCATCGTATTTCAATGAAGCTTGTTCTTGGGGAGGTCCATCGAAAATCGTCACCGACGAAAGTGCGGCAGCATTCTTCGAGTAATCGACGCTCCACTCACTGGGCGCGACGGCTTTCTGCTCGACCTTAATGTTTAGCGGACACGCGACCTGCGCGTTTGCGGCGGCGCAGCCGAAACTCGCAAGCAACGCCGCAGTGAACCAGGTAGTCGTCACAATTGCCCAACGATTCATTTCCATTGCGCTCCCTTCCGCTAACGCCTAACGATACTCGCCGGGGCTGCCTTTGCGTCACAAGGATTACAGCATCGGCGAGGTAGGCAACTTTGCAACTCGCATCTAAGCAGGAACCAGGGTGTGATGATGCTGGCATGATTTCAGCATTCGTTCCGACGGGCTCGCTGAGCAGGCGCTCTATCGCGCGATGACTTCGCATCTGCGAGGCAAGACGCCGGGCCCTGAAAGTTCGTTCGGAAAGCTGAGCAGCTCGTTGACAAACCCCGTGACGGGCAGATGGAGGTCGCTCGCCTTAAGCGCGCGGGCAAAACCAATGTCGCGAGTGTCGCGCCTCAGATCAAGACGCGACGGAAACCGCGAGTCTGGCGAACACGAAATCTCATAACACTTTCTCGAGCGCCTCGATCAGGCGCCGATTCTCCTCCGGCAAGCCGACACTGATGCGCACGTGGCGCGGAAAGCCGTAACCATGCATCGGGCGCACGATGACTCCGAGATGCAGCAGCTTGTCGAAGACCGCGCGTTCGTCGCCGACTTCAGCGAGGATAAAATTCGCCTGGCTCGGCACGTATCCGATCTTGAGCCGCGCGAACTCGCGCTCGAGATATTCCATCCCCTCGCGATTGACCCGCAACGTCGCGTTTACGTGATCGATATCGTCCATCCCCGCCGCCACCGCGACCTGCGCGAGCGTGGTGATGTTGAACGGCTGACGGACCTTGTTGAGCAACGTGATGATGTCGGGCCGCGCCACGCCGTATCCAACTCGAAGTCCCGCTAACCCAAAGATCTTCGAGAAAGTGCGCAGCGTGATGATGAGGCGCGTGCCGTCGTGATCCTGCATCGAGTCGGGGTACTCGGCGTCGCGCACGAACTCGAAGTAGGCCTCATCGGCGACGATCACGACCCGCTGCGGCACCCTGGCGAGGAAGCGCTTCCATTCGGCGCGGCGATAGATCGTGCCGGTCGGATTGTTGGGATTGCCCAGGTAGATGATGCGCGTGTTGTCGTCGACCGCCGCGGCGATCGCATCGAGATCGAATTCGAATTCGTCGCGCATCGGCACCGATTTATACGAGGCGCCGGTCGAAGCGGTCGCGAGCGGATAAATCGCGAACGCATGCTCCGATGAAATTGCATTTAGACCGGGGCGCAAAAACAGGAAAGCGAGCAGGTTGATGATCTCGCACGAGCCCGAGCCCATGAAGACCTGCTCGGGTTTGACCTTGTGCCGCGCCGCAATCTTGCTGCATAGCGTGAAGCTGCCCCCGTCGGGATAGCGATTCAGCTCGGAAAGCGCGGCGCGAATCGCCTGCACCGCCTTCGGTGACGGTCCGATCGGATTCTCATTGGAGGCGAGCTTGACCGATTCCTGGATACCGAGTTCGCGCTCCAGCTCTTCGGTGGGTTTTCCCGGTTCGTACGGCTGAATTGCCGCGACCGCGGGCAGGACCAAATCTTGTGGGTTAACCAATTCGCGAAAACAGCCGCCTTAAGCGGCGGCCGACCTCGCCTCAGGATACGATCCGGCCACCTTCAAAAAAAGGGTTCGATCCTTGAGCGCCTCGAGTGCGCGCTTCACCCGCGGATCGTCCCGATGACCCTCCAGATCGACGAAGAAGAGATATTCCCATGAGCGCCCGCGCAATGGACGCGACTCGATCTTGGAAATGTTGATCCTGTTTTTGGCGAACATGTTCAGCGCGGTGTTGAGCGCGCCCACTTTGTCCGGCACCGCAAATAGTATCGTGGTCTTATCACGCCCGCTCTTCGGCACCGCGCGGGTCCCGATCACGAGGAAGCGCGTCGTATTCTGCGCCAGGTCCTGGATATTCTCGGCAATGACTTTCAGGCCGTATGCTTCGGCGGCGGCTCGTGATGCGATCGCGCCCAGCAACGCGTCTTGAGCCGCGCGCTGCGCCGCGAGCGCATTGGAGGCGACCGCTTCCAGCTCGCGATCGGCGAAGTTGCTGCTGATGTAACCGCGGCATTGTCCCAGCGACTGCTGATGCGACACGATGCGCCGCACCTTCGAAGGATCACCATCAAGCGACATCAGCGCATGGCGCACCGGCTGCAGGATCTCGCTGATGATCACCAGCGGCGTATCGATGAGCAGGTCGAGCACTTCCTTGACCTGACCCTCGGTGGAATTTTCAATCGGCACCACGCCGAAATCGGCGCGTCCGTTCTGCACCTCCTGAAAAACCCCGGCGAACGAAGCCTGCGGTGCGAACTCGACGCTGGCGCCGAATACGCCACGCGCCGCCTCATGCGAATAGGTATGCTCCGGCCCGAGGTAGGCCACCCGCGGCACGTGTTCGAGTGCGCGGCACGCGGAAATGATTTCGCCATAGATGCGCGCGATGTGTTCCGAGGAAAGCGGCCCCGGATTCGCCGCCACCATCGCCTCAATCACCTCGCGCTCGCGCGCCGGCAAGTACACGGGCGTTCCGCTGTTGTGCTTGATGCGCCCGATCTCGTTGGCATGCGAGGCGCGCTCGGACAGCAGCTTCAGGATTTCGAAGTTGATGCGATCCATCCGCACCCGATGCGCTTCGATCGAATCGGGCTTCCACGCAGGCTTCGATTCCTCCCTGAAGAGAGGCGTGACATCGACGCGCTCGGGCTTCTTGTGCGAAGCGGCGGTCTTTCGATTGGGTTTCGACGGCATCGCGTGGGAATGGCTAACTGATTGAGGCGCGCTTTTCAACGCGGTTCAAATTGACGAAGTCAAAAACGCGGACCCCATCGCGGAAAACTTGCGCTCGCGCGCCTTGCGGATCTCATTCGGGCTCAGCTTCATGAGAGCATGCAGGTGGCGCTCGATCGCGGCGCCGACCGCCGCAATCGCTTCAGCGGAATTGGTATGGGCGCCGCCTTCGGGCTCGGCAATGATTTCGTCGACGACGCCGAGCCGCAGCAGGTCAGGAGCCGATAGCCGCATCGCCTCGGCGGCGCGTGCGACGTTTTCTTCAGTCGCTTCGCGCCAGAGAATCGCAGCGCATCCTTCGGGCGTGATCACCGAGTAGCACGCGTTCTCCTGGATCAACACCACATTCGCGACGCCGAGCGCGAGTGCGCCGCCGGAGCCGCCCTCGCCTATCACACACGCGATCGATGGAACTTCAAGCCGCGCCATCAGCTCCAGGTTGTGCGCAATCGCTTCGGTCTGACCACGCTCCTCCGCTCCCACCCCCGACTCGCCGCCCTGCGTATCTATAAAGGTGATGAGCGGGAGCCTGAAGCGATCGGCAAGCTCATAAACGCGCGCGGCCTTCCGATAGCCCTCGGGATGGGGTTTGCCAAAATTTCGCTTGAGGCGGTCGGCGGTCGAACGCCCTCGCTGCTCACCGACTACCGCTATCGAAATATTGTCCAGATATGCGAGGCCAGCGACGATCGCGCCGTCATCGGCGAAGCGGCGGTCGCCGTGAACCTCGAAGAATTCCTTGAACAGGCCATCAACGTAGTCGAGCGCTTGTGGCCGCGACGGATGTCTCGCGAGACGAACGCGCTCAATCGCGGTGCGACCCGACGCAGCAGGCGCAGCGGAGCTTCCATTGTGCTTATGGTTTGCTGGTCTGGAGCGCGCAGCCATTGTGAATTATCAAGACGTAAACGAAAAGAATTTCTCGAACCGCATCAGAGCTTGCTCCGCCCCTCGATGCGCGTCAATCCAGGTGACCTCGTCTTCGTTACGAAACCAGGTGACTTGACGTTTCGCGAACTGGCGCGTCTTGCGTTTCGCGAGGTCGATGGCATCGGCCAGCGTCATCTCACCGCGCAGGAATGCGGCGACTTCGCGATAACCGATGCTGTTGAGCGGCGGCTGCTCGGGATTAAAGGCCGGAGGCGATCAGATGGCGAACTTCGTCGACGAAGCCTGCCTCGATCATCGCATCGAAACGCGCATCGATGGCATCGTAGAGCAGCTTGCGCGGAACCTCCAGCGCGATCGTCAGCGTATCAAACTCGCGCTCCGCGAACCGATGGCGCTCCTGATGCTCCGTAATCGTGATTCCGGTGATGCGATAAACCTCGAGCGCGCGCACAATCCGGTACAAATCATTGCGCTGGATGCGCGAGGCCGACGGTGCATCGATCTTCATCAGTTCGTCGTGCAGAAATGGAATCCCGCGGTCGGCGGCGACCTGCTCCAGCTCGCCACGTATCTCAGGCGATGCCGACGGGCCATTGAAAATCCCGCCCCGCAGGGCGCGGAGATAAAAACCGCTGCCGCCGACCACGATTGCCCGCCGCCCTCGGCGCGCGATGTCGAGGATGGCTGCGCGCGCCATCGCAATGAAGTCCGCCACGTCCAGCGGCTGGTCGGGTGTGCGCACGTCTATAAGATGATGCGGCACCCGGCGGCGCTCCTCGGGCGACGGTTTCGCGGTGCCGATATCCATCCCGGCGTAGAGCTGGCGCGAATCCGCGTTGACGATTTCCGCACCGAGCCGCTCCGCCACCATCATCGCGATCGCGCTCTTGCCCGAACCGGTGGGACCCACGATGAAACCGACTTTGACGCGATTGCTGTACGACTTGGTCCGATTTTTCTCCGTCGAGGCTGCTTGTTCCGTCATCGGCGAAACATCCGTTCGATCTGTCCGCGCGCGAAGTTGATATGCACCGGGCGCCCATGCGGGCAGTTGGTCTTGAACTGGGTCCGATCGAGGTCGGCGAGCAGCTCGCGAATTTCCCGCTCCTCGAGCGCGCGCCCGACTCGCACCGAGCCGTGACACGCGAGTTGCTTGAGCCATTCTTCCAGCGCGCCTTCGCCCGAGGCGCGAAAACCGTTCTCGCCCATGCTCTCGAGCATATCCGACAGCAGCTTCGCGCCACCTTCCGCGCCGAACACCGCCGGGGTCCCCTTGAGCAGGAGCGTCGAAGGGCCGAACGGTTCGAGGTCGAAGCCCATCGCTCCCAATTCCGGCAGCGCGGCTTCGATATGCGCGGCGCGCGCAGGATTTACCTCGATCGTGGCCGCCGTCAGCATCGCCTGAGTGCGAACGCCGCCGTTGCGCATCTCAGCGCGAAGTTTTTCGAAGGTCACGCGTTCATGCGCCGCATGCTGGTCAACCAGGAGCAGACCTTCCTCGCCTTCCAGCGCGATGTATCCGGCGAAAATCTGCCCAAGGATTTTCAGCGTCGAGTACATCGGCACCGCTGCCTCGCGCATCGGCGCGCCGGCACTGTGCGCAGCCTCGGCAGGGCGCTGGAAACCAAGATTGAGCGGTCGCTGCTCGGCGCGCGTCATCGCCGATGAATTATCCGCTACCAGCCGCAACGGCCGGCTCGGCGGCGGCGCGTCCGAAGCCGGAAGCTCCGGCGAAATCATCTGCGCAACTGACGCGCGGATCGCGGGATGAAGTGCATCGATCGCGGTCGGCGCCGCATCGGCCACCCCAGGATCAGTCTGATTGGCGAGGCGGTCGCGGAGCGCATGATAGACGATTTCAAAAATCGCCCCGGAGTTTTTGAAACGCACCTCGGTTTTCATCGGATGCACGTTGACGTCGACTTCGTCGGGCTTGAGTTCCAGGAACAGCACCACCGCCGGATGACGTCCGCGCGGCATCAACGTTTGATAGGCCTGCGTCACCGCGCGCGCGAGCAGCTTGTCGCGCACCGCGCGTCCATTAACAAAGGTGAAGATCATGCGCGGCGTGGCGAACGATTCCTGGCTCATTGTGGCGAGGCCGCTGACGCCAAAGCCATTGCGCGCGAGCGAGAATTGCAACATCTGGGTCGCCAGCTTGCCGCCGAAGATCTGGCGGATGCGTTCCAGCACTGAGTTAGCGCGCGGAAATGAAAACAGTTGGCGTCCGTCGGCAGCGAGGCTGAACGCGATCGCATGATTCGCCAGCGCGAGCCGCTGCACCACCTCGGCAACCGCGCCCTGCTCCGTCCCCACGGTCTTCATGAACTTGAGCCGCGCGGGAGTGTTGAAGAACAGATCGCGCACTTCGATGCGCGTGCCGGTTGCCATCCCGCACGCGCGTTCTTCCTCGATGTCACCGGCCACCACAATCAGCTCCAGGCCATGCGCATCCGCGTTGGCTTCCGATGCCTGGCGGGTCTGGAGCTTCATCTTCGCCACGCTGGCGATCGAGGCGAGCGCCTCGCCGCGGAAACCCAAGGTGCGAATCGCGACCAGGTCCGAGGCGGAACGAATCTTCGAGGTGGCATGACGGCGCAGCGAGATAATCGCGTCCTCGCGACTCATGCCGCATCCGTCGTCGGTGACCGAAATCAGTCCCAGCCCGCCGCGCTCAATTTCGATCGCGAGGTTATGCGCGCCGGCATCGAGAGAATTTTCGATTAGTTCCTTGACTGCGGAGGCGGGGCGCTCGACCACTTCGCCGGCCGCAATTTGGCTGGCCACCTGCTCAGGCAGGATGTGGATTAGACGCTGCGCCATTCCCCGAACCGCCGCTCCCTCACAAAAACGCTGCGGTCATCTTACTCAAACTGGGCAAGTTGAACCATCGCAGGGATTACAAGGTCGATTCTTTTCCAGGTAGGAGGGATCCGCGAATCGCCCGCAGCGATGCGGCGATTGTTGAAGTCCACCGTATTCGGATCATCGTGGCGGGTCGTTCGCGAACGACCCCGACGGGAAAAAGAATACACCGCTGAAATCGCAAGTTGAACCGACGCGGGCATTCTGAGAAGCTTTGCCGTCATCTTTTCCGATTCGTGAAACAGGGTGGGCTCTGCACTGATGTTCAAAACCGTGGCCGCGCTGATGATGGCGCTCGCGATCGTTGCGATTGCCCCCATCGCTCAAGCTGACGAAGTCAAAATCGGGGTCGGCAGCTTAGGACCGATCTCGCCCCAGGCGATGTACGAGATCGAGCAATTGGTCGGCGCCCAACCCAATGTGCATGAGGTTCCCATCGTTCCGCCCGGCGATGTCGACGCGTGTGTCAAACGCTTTGTGGCCGGTGAAAAGGACGATCGGCTCGATGGGTTGATGGTGGTCAGTCTGCCGACCGATAAGTTCCAGACTAAAAACGATCAGAACGAGGCGACCTTCAGCGGCAGCTATGAAATCTGGGTGCTGAATCTGTCGACCCTCGCCGAGGATCGCCATGCGTTCACGTTTGAAGACAGTGAACCGGTGGTGGGCGGCGTCGGCGGCATTCTGACTATCGTGCCTAATTTGCTCAGCGAACGCATCGGCGGCAAGCAGGTGATTTCCAACAACGTCTATCAGGCTTACCAGTCGGTCGCGACTCGGGTGGAGGCGAAGCTGGTGGCCGCGACCAGGCTGTACCTTACCGATTCGCCACTGAGCCAGATCGGTCCGCTCAATATGCTCCAAACGGCGCAAGCCCTGATCGATCGCGGCGACGGCGAAACCGCGCTGGCGGTATTCAAAGCGGCCGGAGTCAACGATCCGCGCGTGCAACAGTTGATGGCGGCGGCGCAAGGAAAACTGAAGCAAGCCGAGTCGGCCAAATGGCTGGGCAGGACGCTCGGCGCGATGGCGGGTGAGAATCCCCAGCAGGCGGGCATCATGCTTGCCTCCTACGAGAAAAGCTCGGCGGCGCAACCCGCGCGCATCGAGGCGATTCGGCGCGTGCTCGCCAACTATCCACATCAGGAGGCGCGCTCGCCCTACACATCGCTCATCACCAGCGACGTTCCCGGATTGGATCATTCGGCCTTCGTCGCGATGCTGACCCAGCTTTTCAACGATGAGACCGGCACCGCGCCCGACGAGGTGATCGTCAGCGCGGCGCAGGTGAACATCCAGGACAAGGACGCGCCGAAGGGATTAAAGACGCACCTCGATGCTTATGCCCGCGCGCTCGGCCGCAGCGCATGGCTATTGAGCATCAAGTGCGGATGCGCCGCGAGCGCGACACTGGAATCCGAAACCGCAGGCGCGGCGCTGCTCAAAGCTCGCTTCGAACCCTCTTTCACGCAGCCCGAAGTCGGGCTACCTTAGATCGTTCAACTTTGGACAGAATTTCGAACTGGAAGAGTAAGGCATCATGCAGCACTGCGCGATTTGCAAAAAGCATCAGTCGGTCGGCAACAACGTGAGCCATGCGAACAACAAGACCAAGCGTCGATGGCATCCGAATCTCAAGGAGGTGCGCGCGTCGATCGGCGGCAGCGTCAAGCGGATGATGGTCTGCACGCGATGTTTGCGCAGCGGGAAGATTCAGAAAGTCGCTTAGCGACAAAAATTAAACGTCGCGTCGCGCGGATTGCTGACCCGATCAGATCGCAACGACCCCTCCGATCCCGAGCCGTTCCGGCGCACGTCCCAACGAAGCGTCGAAGGTGGCAAACTCGGTTTCGCCACGCAAAGTGGCGAGATGCATCGCATCCGCGAAGTCCATTCCTTGTTGGTACCATTCGAGCGCTAACACCACGGCTGGCCGATCCTCGATCTCAAAGTTGGACACTGCCAGAACGCCTCGTATCGACGACACAATGGTTTCGCGGTTAAGCCGATAGGAACTGGCAAGCACCCAGCCGAGCTCAAGAAGAACCGTCTTCAGAATCAAGACCCGATCTTGGCCGTGGATCAAAGCACGCGCTCGCTCCACCTGACTCACTTCGTCTTCGACGATGATGCGAACCAGCAAATTGGTGTCTACCGCGATCACCCGTGCTTTCGAGCCTCCTGCATGACGCCTTCGTCCATTTCACGAATGCTCCGGCGCGGACCTTTATATTTGGCAATCCCAATGAGGTCATCGATGGTCAGGGTTTTGCCTTCCCGCTTGGGCTCCTTTTTCGGTTTTACCAGGACGCCCTCGTTGGTCTACTGAATGACGAATTCCATGCCGGGCTTCCATCGCCGTGCGGTCCGGATCGCCTTCGGGATGGGAATTTGGCCCTTAGCCGATAACTTCGTGATTTGGCTCATGACAAAACCTTCAAGCGCGATTGTCGCAGGCGATTCGTGCGCAGGCAATGCATCGCGATTACAGCAGCGCCTCCAGCTTCTCCGGCGGGCGCGCGATGATCGCGCGGCCGCTGCGAATCACGATCGGACGCTGCATCAGCTCCGGATGCTGGAGGAGCAGCGCGACGATTTTCTTCGGCTCGGTGTAGTCCTCGGCCTTGAGGCCCAACTCGCCGAAGCGCTTGTCCTTGCGCACCACGTCGGCGGGCGGACCTTCCAGCATGGTGAGGATTTTCTCCAACGTCTCGCGGGTGGGCGGCGTCTTCAGATATTCGATGGTGTCGAACTCAACCCCGCGCTCACGCAGTAGTGCCATTGCGCCGCGTGAATTCCCGCAGGCCTGATTATGATAGATTGTCAGCTTGGCCATGTTCTCCGCTCCTCAACGCAACAATATTCCCCGATCGGGCGCGGTCTCAAACCTTGCACTTCTTGCGTAGCTAAGGAATGGATATTCGGTCGGAGGGTGAAGGTATCGATGTTGAAATCCGCTAGCCTTGTTCTGTGCGCTGCGCTCATCGCGGCGCTGATGATGGTTGCCGCACACGCCGACGCCGCGATGGTGAGCGGCGTCTACGCCACTCCCGCGGGCAAACCACTGCCCAATCATCAACTGCACTTCGAAAATCGCATCAGCGGAGATATGTACCTGACCCGCACCGGCGACGACGGTTCCTTCGCCAGCGATCTGCCGCCGGGAACTTATGATCTCCGGGCCGAGCGCGGATTGGTGGTCCGCCCGGGAATCCGCGTCGACAGCCCCGAAGCACTCAATGTGGGCCGCGTGAGCGAGGGCGCGCCCTTTGACGTGCGGCGTCCGTTCGAGCGCGAAGGCATTGGCCCAACGCTGCTGGATACCGAAGCACCCGCCACGGCGCATATAGAGAAGCAATCCGCAGCGGCACCCTCGAGCTCGCCATCGCCTTCGTCGGCTTCGGCTTCGAATATGTCCGGGGGAACGCATTAGTTAGCCGCGGTAGAGGGAAAACAGGCCACGCCGCATCCAGATAGGCACATTCACGCGCACGGTGGGTTAAATCGGCTTCTTTCGCTTGCCTCCTGTTTAGAAACCCTACAATATGTAGGTCCATCGTCCATCGGTGACTGTTTCGGAGAATTCCGGGTTGCTTTCGCGGCGGACCGGGATCCTTGGGAACAGTTCCCGACGAACGCGAGCCAACTCAGGAGGTTCATTTGCGTGGAACTCGAAGAACTGAGACAGCGACTGCTGCTCCGCTCGAAATCGGCCGACATCCCACCCATCGCGCATCCGGTGCAGATCGGTGAAGCGGCGCTCAACCAGGCTGCCGGCAAGCTTCAATGGGATCCTGGGCTCTCGCCCGCCGAGATCGCGGCGCGGCTTGGAATCAAAGCGTCGAAGGCTGAGCCGTCCAGCGCCGGGTCGCAAAATGGGAACACCGGCAATGCGCTAAATGCTCCCAGTGATGGTGCCCAAGTCGCGAAGAACGAGGCCGCGCCGCAGGGCATCGAGCCGGTCGCGCCGGCGCCGCAACCGATGTCGATGCTTGCGACCACGGTGGATCAGTTGTCCGAGCCGACCGAGGCGTTCCGTGGGCACTTCGCCAACCTCGCGAAGCAACTCGAACCCATCGACGCGGCGACGCAATCGGCGGAGCAGGCGCTCAAGCGCATCACGGGGCTCTATGAGCATCTATCCAGCCTGGCCGGCAACTTCCAATCGGTGAAGGCCTTCGCGGACCAGGTCAAGTCGCTGTCCGCCAGCTTCGAGCCGATGAAGGGGCTGAATGCACAAATCGATCTGGTGATGCAGGCGCTGTATGCCAACGTGAAGGAAGCGGGCGCGGCGCTGGCCCCGGTGAGGAGCTTTCAGGGCAAAGTTCGCCAGCTGATGAGCGCGCTGGACTCGGTCGAGAAACTCGAAGCGCAGATTTCGGGACTGGCGGAGACATTCCGCCCCGCATCGGAGAAGCCGGCGCAGGCGCAGAATCCGCCGATAGCGGAAAAATCGGCGCAGGTTGCGCAGGCCGCGTAGGTTAGGTTACAGGATCCTCCTCGCGAAACAGCTCGGCCGGCGACACTCGGTGATCGCGTCGCTGGCCGACGTCTCGCGGATTCAACTTCAGCTCGGCGCCACTACCGGATGCGGTTGCAAATCGCGAACCTCCTCGGCTAACAGATCGTGATGGTGACAACTATGACGCGAGCCGAATATCTCAAAGCCGTGAACGACTTCATGTATCAGGGCGAAGTCCTGGGGGAAGCTCTTTTGAACCGCTACGTCGCCCTCGAGTCGGATGCCGAACGACGCTACAAATGGGGAACCATTCTCCAGCTGGAAACCGAGACCAAGGCGCGGTTGCGACCCTTCCTGACCGGGCTCGGCCTGAGTATCGCGCAAGAAGATGTTCGCAGTAGGGTCGAGGATTTAGCCAAAACTTTTGCCGCGAAGTCGTGGCGTCAGCACATGGAAGAGCTGGTCAGGATCACCGATTTCTACGTCGAAAAATTTCGCGAGATCGAGGGTGCCGCTCCCGCCCAGGAACGCGAGGTCGCCCATTCGATGGTGGTGCATGAAGCGTCGATTAAGCGGTTTGGGGAACTCGAGCTGGCCGGCGAGGGGACCAACTCCCTCCGCGATGTCATCGCGCAATTGCAATATCCCCTCGCGAAGCCCAACTAGATTGATGATGCGCCGGGGCACCATCGCGCGGATTCAGTTGGCTTGATACTGCCGGCGCAACGATTCCTTGATTTGTTCCGGCGTCATCCCGCTATCGAACATCCGGCTCGCGTCGAGGACCTCATTGGTACAAATCTGACAGGTCGCGCCGTGGCGGCTGCGATAGCAGTCGAGCAGCGATTTGTGCCCGTCGGTCTTGTAACATCCGCAGTAGCAGTCCAGTTGCTTGAGTAGCATCGGGTTCTGTTCCGCGATGCTGTAGGCCTGCCGCACCGGACCCACGAACAGCTTTGGATCGAGGGTGACGCCGTTGGCGCTTTTTGGATCCGGTTTGCTCTCGGCAGCCTTCGAGGTGCGAGGACAGAGCGTGCAGCAATCGCCGGATTTGCATGCGGGTGTCGATTGCGCGGCGCTCGGCGTTATCGATGCTCCCAGGGCCAGCGCAATCGCGAGTGCGGCGACGGTCAATCGTTGCATAGGAATCATTTTACGCTTCATCGTAACTCTCCTGAAATTCCATCAATGCGGAGGTGGCGTGTTGGCGAGGATCGCCGACCACGCCATCACCGCGAGGAGCAGCACGCATTCGGCACTGACCGCGCGGATGAGAATGACGCGCACATTTTTCTTCGCAATGCCGGGCACTTGCCAATAGCGATTGTATGCGCCCAGCAGCAGGACCGGCGTGGCGATCATGATCTTCACGGTCAAGGTGCGCCCATAGGCTGAATCCAACAGCAGGTGCGGATTCCATCCAAGCCAGCGCAACGCGATGAGCGGACCCGATATCACCATGATGCCCACGGACCATGCGCATACGGTGGAAACGCGCGGAGTGAACGCCGCGAGCGCCGCCGGACCGCGCCGCGCACTCATCAGCAGCGATACCAGCGCGCCGAGCCAGAGCCCGGCCGCGGCCTGGTGCGCGCAATAGATCGCGACCACCAGCGCGCCCTTGTCGATGGCGTGGCTGGTCGCGCCGCTGAGCACGATCAGAATCGAAGTAAGCGCGAACGACCACGCTCCAATCGTCATCACCCGCGCGGGAATCCACACCACGATGGCCAGGATCAGGGCCGCCACCAAGCGCCACGTCCAGATGCGGCCCGCGAGCGTTTCGCGCAGGATCTGCGGAACCAACGGCGCGACCTCCGACCAGCTCGCCTGCGCCATCCCGGAAGCGATCTCCATAAACACCATCGGCGACATAACGAGGTTGAGGATCGCGAGCCCACGCCACAGCGCGATAGCGTCGCCGCGGTAGTCTTCAATCGCCAGCGGCGCGAACAGCAGCGCGAAGGCTGCCGTCCCGAACAGCATCAACTGCGCGACCAGGACCGGCCACGCGAAAATGGCGGGGACTGCGATCAAGCGCCACTCCCGGTGATGGTGAAGGAGTAGGAACCCTCGGTGTGATGGGTATCGACGCAGACCACCGCCCATTTGACGGTGTATGTCCCGGGCTTCAGCGCATCGACCTTCGAGGTCAGCATGATTCCGTCGTCGCTGATTTGCGGCCCGCCGACCGCGTGATCCTTGCCATCGGCGCCGAGCACTTGCAGCTTCGCGAACAGCTTCTCGATCGGCGCGTCGAACTTGATCGTGATTTCGCCCGGCGCCGCGGCGAGGGTTTGCCCGGCCGAAGGATGCTGCTCTTCGGGAAATGAATGCGCGGCGGCTTGCTGCGCGAGGCCCAGCATCGCCAGCACTATCAGTGCGCCGGCCCGGAGCGGTAGTTTGGACTTCATCGTGATGGTCCTCATCGCCACAGATCGTTAAGCGTCCAATTGCCCTGTGGGATTATCGAATCATAGAAGATGTCGAGCAGTCCCAATATCACCGCGTGAGTGTTCGGCCGTGCGGCATTGTTGAGCGCAAGCTGGGTGCCGACGCTCAATTCGAAATGGTAGCCGACATAGGCGATGCCGGGCGTCATCACGATATTGGGAAAGGTCTGGCCGCTCGGTCCTTTGAGGAGCTGGTCATAGTTGAACTCGGTGAAGAGAAACAGGTTGCGAAACGGCGGCTTCAGCCCGATGTCCTGCACATTGTTGCTCAAGTATGAAAACGAGTACTCGACCACATGATTGACGGAGAACTCGTGGCTGGTATGCCCACCGATCGCAGGCAGATAGGCGATGCTGCCCTGAAAACCTAACGGCCGTAGATACTTGAGCACCGGCAGATTGGGCAAATCGCCTAACGCCTTTTCCCAATTGAATGCGGGTCCCAGGCTGGTGTGCTGCTGTTCCTCGATCTTCGGATTCCCGGTCGGAATCGAGGCGTCGAGTTCCAGCGACAGCAGGAACTCATGCTCCGGCATAAAGAGGAACGCGTACTTGGCGAAAACCTCGAGATCGTCGAAGCCGTTGTCAGGGGGACCTTGTTTGGGCGATTGATACGACCAATTGGTTCCGCCGCCGACGCTGACTCGGGGAAGGTCGTGACTATCCAGGATGAGGACTTTCTCGATCTCGTTTCCAAGCGCAAAACTGCGCCCCTCGCTGGTGCGCGCCCATCCCGGCTCGACGATATCCAACTCGTTGGCCGGGGTCGGATCTTCGGTAATTAAAGGTTCGAGGAAAACATAATCGCCGACCACGCCATGCGCCCATGCGGCGGCGGGCGGCGCGCAGATCGACGCCATGATCATCAACGCAAGCAGATTTTTCAATTTCAATCGCGTCGTCGACTCCATCGACGGTCGGGGCGACGACTCCCTCACCCGCGCGCAATCTCAGCGCGGGCAGTCTGAACCGTGGCATTAGTACGCGAGGAGAAGCGCTGAACTATGCGAAGGTTTTGGCGAGAGTTTTGGGCGGCGGAGAATCGGGCGCTTCGCCGAGACGGCCTTCGATCGCCTGATAGAGATGATCGGTCGCCCGGAGTGAATCGCGCGCCGGCCTGGCGAGCGCGACCAGTTGCGGCGCCGGAGTCAACCACGCGGCGCCACTGACATCCATGGATTGCGCCGGATGGCAGATATCCATCGTTACCGCGCAATGTGAATCCGCGACTACCCATCCGCACATCATCGGCATGCCTACGGTGGCAAGCACCAAAGCCACCGCAATGGGGACGATTCGAGTGTTGAGGGCGCAACGCCCAGCCCTCAAAACAGCCACTCCATCTTCTTGAGATCGGTGGTGCGAATGGTGACTTTGCCGTCGCTCTCGGTGCTCGGCACCGCGATCGGCACGCAGGAGGCTTTACCTTCGAGAATGTGATTGATCGGATATCGATTCCCGCACAGGCGGCAAATCAGAAAACCGTCGGAATAGGTGAAGCCTTTGTGGTAGGTGTAGCACTGCGAGCAAGCGTCCATGACCGAGCGGACCTTGCCATCGGTGCCGCGCGCCAATATGAAGCGGAGTTTTCTTCCTGCCTCGTCGCGATAGCAGAAGGTCTTAGCGGTGCCCTTGTCGAGGACGCGCCCGGAAATCACCAGCGCGTCTTTGCCATCGACCATCGTGCATCCCGGCTTCGCCATCGAGATGGTCATGGCAACCGCGCCGACGCCGACTGCGGCGATCGCGAGTAAGGTTCTGACCCGCACCTTCATATCCAAAACTTTTCACGCCCCCCAGCCAAGATCAATACATAAACGCAACACCAGCCAGCGGCTGGGGGCGGCGCCCAACGAACCCAGCCACCGAGGAGGGAGACTAAGGAACGAACCCGAGGCTCCGACGATAGTCCGCTTCGCTATTGGAGCGTTGGATCATTCCAACAAAGAATTATGGTCTGACTTCAAGTTCGCGAGCCATCATGCCGATCAAAAGGTCCACGCAGTTCATCCTTGGAGTGCGAAAGTTTCGTGAAGATGGTAGCTCTGCCAGGCAATTCAAGTTCACACCACAAATGGTCAGGAGATCGATGCGTAGATGGCACAAAATGAAATTTGCGCTTAGGTATGGCCGCGACCTTCCCCCGCTTGAGCGTCATTAACGAGATGAATTGCCCTTAAATTCCAATTGACGGAAAGCAAAATCTACCTAGTTCTTAAGCTTCATGAATTATGCTTTTGAGTCGAAACGAAAATTCCTCAGGTATTGCATTGAGGTTTTCAAGACGCCGGAAATTTGAACCGTCTCACCACCCCAACGGGCCAGACATATGATCACCTATTCAACAGACTCGAGGATGAGGCGATGCGGGGGCCGCGTTGGGAGGTCATCTCGGGGTATAGCGCATCGAGCTTTTCGCGCAACTGATCGAAATTCACGAAGGGTTTTTCCAGGTAGGCGATCGCGCCATGCGAAAGGTAGTTCATCGCGGCAATCGCCTTGGAACTCGAGCTGATCACGATCACGCTGGCGGCGGGTTTTTCCTCGCGAATAATCTTGAACAGGCTTTCGGTCGTGAGTTCCTCGACCTGGGGCATCACCAGATCGAGCGTGATGATCTCGGGATCCAGATCACGGAACAGTTTCAGTCCCTGAGTAGAATTCTCGGCCTCGCCAACGATGACGCAGCCGAGGGTTTCCAGCCGCGCGCGCAGCATCCTGCGCGTCGGCAAGGAATCTTCCACGATCAGGGTTTTGATACCGATTTTAGCCTCCATCGAATCCCCTTATGACGCCTGCGCGATAACTTCGGGCTTCGCGGCAAAGATCTGGTGCGCACGCGGTTGCTCCGCGTGCAGCTTTGCGAGGCCCTGTCTGACGCCAGCGATCGATGCGCTCGCAATCGCAGCTTCGAGTTCCTTGCAGATAGGCGACAAGGGACTCGCCCCCACCATAGCCGCGCTGCCCTTGAGGGAATGAACGTAGTCTTTCAACTTCATGAAATCGGAATCTGCGAAGGCCGCCTCGATAGCAACGATCAAGCGGTCCATTTCACTGAGAAAGAGTTGCGCGACCTCCGCGAAGAGGGCGGGATCGTCGAGGTCGGCCGCGACGTAATAGGGTTGGGGCGCCGACGCCTCATCGGCATGGCCCTTGATCAGCGAATCGAGCAACTCCAGCAGCACCGCTTTGGAAATCGGCTTGGTGAGGTGGAAGTCGCATCCGGCGTCGAGGCTCTTTTCCCGGTCGCCCGCCATCGCGGCGGCGGTCAGCGCGACGATTGGGGTACGGGAAGCATCATTGTCACGCTCCCATTGGCGGATCGCGGCGGTTGCTTGATAACCATCAACTACCGGCATGTACATATCCATCAGGACCACGTCGTACTGGCCGGAGGTGAATTTGTTGACGGCGAGCGCGCCGTTTTCCGCCTCCTCGATTTCGTAATGGGTGGCCTTGAGGAACGCCTTCACCAGCATCCGATTGCCGGGGTTATCCTCGGCGAGCAGAATTCGCGCCCCGTGAGTTGGCGCTGGACTCGACTTGCCGTTCGATTTAAGCGCGGCGGTTCCCTGCAGTTTCGGCTGGTCGACCTCAACCGCCATGGTCTCCTGGAGGGTGCGTATGAGTTCGGAGCGCTTCGGAGGTTTCACGATATAGTTGCGCAGGCCGGCCTCGTTCATCCGATCAGCGCGAGCGTGCAGCTCATCGGAGGTGAGCATCAGGATCGCCGGGGCAGGATCGCTTCGATCGCGCAAAGCCTTGACCAACTCAACGCCGCCGACGTTGGGCATCCTGCTGTCGATTAGCAGAATTGGAAATCGCTTGCCGGTCGTCTCGGCAGCTTCGAGCGCGGCGAGCGCATCCGCGGCGCTAGCGGCGAGCTCCGGCACGCCGCCGATTGATCGGATCATCTTGGCCAGGATCGCCCGGCTGGCGGCATGGTCGTCGACGATCAGCACCCGGGCGCCGCCGAGACTGAAGCGCCTGGCGAGACCGGCGGGCGTCGTACTCGGCAACAGGAAGGGCACCGTCGCGCTGAAGCTGCTGCCCTTGAGCAACTCGCTCTTGACTGTCAGCTTACCGCCGAGAATTTCGAGCAGGCGATTTACAATCGTCAAGCCCAGTCCGCTGCCCTCGAGTCGGCGCGAGGCGGCCGAATCGAGCTGGGTAAAGACCTGGAACACCGATTCAATTTTTTCTTCCGGGATGCCGATCCCGGTATCGGTGATGGTCAACAGGATTTCAGCGCGATTCTCATCGGATGAGACTTTCTCCACCGACAACGAAACTTCGCCGAATTCGGTGAACTTCACCGCGTTGCCGAGCAGGTTGACGATAATCTGGCGCAGCCGCATCGGATCGCCGATGACGACCGGTGGAAGTTCCGGGTCGACCCAGACCGTCAGCTCCAGATTTTTCTCATGCGCGCGCAGGGCGAGGCTTTCAGCGACCGATTCGCTCAGCTCGGCAAGGTCGAATTGTTCCTCCACCATCGTAAGCCGACCGCTCTCGATCTTCGCGAGGTCGAGGATGTTGTTGATCAGTTCGAGCAGGCTCTTGCCGTTGACGAACATGGTATTGACGTAGCGGCGCTGTTCGTTGGTGAGGGGGGTCTCGCCCAGCACCTCGGCGAGCCCGACGATCGCATTCATCGGGGTGCGGATCTCATGCGACATGCTGGCGAGGAACCCCGACTTGGCTTCCGAAGCTTGAAGCGCAGCCATCCGCGCCTTATCGAGCTTGCGCCGATAATGTTCGTTGATGACGACCGAGGCCTGCGCGAGACCGATCGCGATAAGCCCGGTCAGCCAATGGATTTCAAACCAAACATCAGGGACGCGGACGGTCTGGACGACCATCATCGCCAGCGCCACGCAGTTGAGCGAGGCCTGCCAGCGCGATTCCCATGGCAACAGCGCGGCGGCGCCGGTGACCATCAGCACGAGCTGAAGATAAAATGGCTCGTTGCGCCCGGAAATAACGCTCAGCGCGGTGGACGAGAACAGCACCACGGTGACCGCCCATAAGGTCATCGCGCGCCAATGGCGACGGCCGAGCGGGGTAAGCGCTATAAAAAATCCGACGAAGCCGGTCGCAATGTTGACCAGATGCATCGGCAAAGTCGCCATACTTAGGCCCGCCGGGAGAGTCATGTCGAGCAAGAGATAGGCGGTTTGGAACAGGACGATGAGGACCGCACCGGCGCGCATCGTGGTCGCAATCAATTCGGGCGAAGCGATCGATTGGTCGTCCAGATTGTTCAGTGATGTCTTTCCCTGCGCAGTCATCATCGATCAGGCGTGCAACAAAAGAGCGATTCCCCCCTCAGATAGCAGGATCGGTTCCGGCCCGGAGGCTGGAAAATCAAGCATTTTGGCGAAGAAGTGCCGTCAGGATGCAACCGAGGCCGCGTCAGTAGCGATTGTGCAACCCTCGATGCTAGGGGAATGGACGGAAAAATGGTGAAAATATTCGAAGCAGTCCGAACTCGCTACCAGCGCAATCGAGCTCGACGTAGCTGATTCAGTATAAACAATACATCGCGCTCGCAAGTAACCTCGCCCATCATCGCGAGGTTGGACAGAGACTCCCGTTCTTCAGCAGTGACTCGGTAATTTTCAGTCCAGGCCTTATCGCTAAAAAGGCGCTCGATGATGCCGCCAGGCGTGCCAGCAGGCTTCTCCCGCAGGCCATCAGATTCGAAATGATCGTGTTTCATTCGCACCCTATGCTGGCTAAGCCGATACCCTTCGTGCTCACCACACGAGCTCTATACCCGACGCGATGCTTTTAAGCAATCCTCAACCTACTAGGATTATATAGGTCTCGTCTAGTCCCATAAGACGCATCTCCGACGATCCGGTTTGCCTGGCCGATGGCGGTTTATCAGCGCACCGTCTCGTAAATCTAGACCTTCTAATGCTATTATGGTTGACGCTCTTTCACGGCGATTGTATGTCTCATCGCCCCCGAGGATTTTCCTATGATGGAACGTGTTGAACTTTCCCGCGAATGCGAAGGCGTCCAGGTCCCCGCCGGAACCAAAATGACCCTCGAAAAAGGCCTCGAGGTGTTCATCACCCAGTCGCTCGGCGGGACCTACACCGTGCAGGTTCCTGCCTATTCGGGCCTCTTCCGCATCTCGGGCAAGGATGCCGATGCCTTGGGCAAAACCCCCGAGCAGGTGGCGGAAGCCGCAGCCAGCGGCGACACTGAATCGATGGTCTGGGATCAGCTCAAGACCTGCTATGACCCCGAAATTCCGGTCAACATCGTCGACCTCGGCCTCGTCTATGGGATGGAAGTCGCGCCAATGCCCGACGGCACCAAGCGCGTCGACGTGAAAATGACGCTCACTGCCCAGGGATGCGGCATGGGCGCCTCGATCGCGATGGACGCCAAGCAGAAGCTCTCCGAAATCCCCGGCGTCTCCGAGGCCAACGTCGATCTGGTCTGGGATCCGCCCTGGAATCCGCAGATGATCTCGCCCGAGGGCAAGGAACGCCTCGGTCTCGACTAGCAGTTCGCAATCCGACCTTTTCGGCGATTCCTACTTCGCTTTGAGGCGCGGATCGTCCGCCGAGACGCATTGCGCCTGACACAGGAAGCAATGGAACTCGGGATTGTGCGGCCCGCGCCGGCCCATGGTATCCAGTTCGGCTTCATGGGCTTGGCCGGCTTTTTGGAGGCGCTCCTTCGCCGCCTCGCATCCTTGATTATGTGGAAAGCGGCGTCTGGTGACCCATTCGCTCAGCGGCGCGCTTTTGTTCACCTCGCCGCTGTTGGGAACATGAGGCGGCACCATCAGTAACCAGGTCATCAGCGATAGCGCGGCCGCATGGCGAATGTTCATGGATCAACTTCTACAATTTGGCCCTTGAAGCAGCAACGCACCGAAGCATAAAGGTTCGGCGCGATCATCAACCGCGCCGAACCAGAGGCTTTGATCCTCGCGAGCCGCCAAGGCTCAGGGAAGATGCCCAATTAGGTTTGATGATGGATCAAATTCCTGAATGAAATCGTTCGCACCGTCGATCTCGCCAAACATTCGGACTATCTCATTCGGGTCAAAGAGGACCCAGGCCACGCCGTTCGCATCGTCAGTCTCACCGAGGGCAATATGGCCGCTTGGGTTTTCCAAGGTCAGGAACGTACCAGTCGATGTCTTAGCCCCATTGAGGCCCTGGTAAATATCTCCCGCAAACGCGCCAGTGGAATCGAAAAGTTCGACAGCGTTTGTAGTCCCGTCAAGCGAATTTCCAAGAAAACTCCTGGTCTTGCCGTTCAGGTCGTTCACGTAAAACCCTTCATTCTGGGCGGTCTGGTTGGTATCGAATCCGGCGGTGCTCCCGTTGCTGTCGATGGCATAAGCGCCGGCGGTGGTTCCGTCGTAAGTCAAATAGAGGCCGCTGCGCACTTTGCCTGCGCCGTCATACACCCCCACACCAAAACCGTTGACCGAACCGGCGCCTGGATTTGATTCACCGACCGTCTCGCGCGGAACCCCGTTGCCCGGAACCACATTGTTACCGTCCCAAATAGACATTCCAGCGCTGGTTTCATTGGCGGTGTTTCCGAGTTCCACCGTTTTGTGTCCGTTGGAATCGAAAAATGTCAACAAATTGCCGTTGGAGTTTTTTTCCAGCGTAGCCACGGTGTTATTGCCAGCATCGACGACGTTGATGGTTTGAACCGTCAGCGTCTGGAGCTTCAGCGCGGTCGGGCTCGGCGCCGCCATGGGGTTCAGCACGATAGGCTCCGTCCCCTTCGGACAGGCGCCCTTTTCTAACGACGACCTGATGGTGACCGCCCCGTTTTTGCTGTTTACGCATGCGGTGATCGCTTGCGCTCGTGCTGACGATGCGACCAGGCTGATGCTCATCGCCAGTCCGATTGTCAGCGCCGCTCTGTACGCGCCATTCGAACTGATTGCGCCGCCGCGTCCTGCCGTACTGTGCAAGAATCTCATATTCGTTCCCTTCACTTGTTGATTGGGCTACATGCCCGATGAGAGGGGTGTACCGAGAGGTGGACAGTACCGCAATTCCACATTTGTGCTATGCGTGACAATCGGCCTTAATACGCTTGATGAATGGTGACATCGAGTGATCCGATCGTGATGGACCCGCATGACCCGCAGTGACACGCGCAACAAAGAGATAGCGCTGGGCCGCATCAAGCGCCTCGCAAGTTCCGGGTTGCCGGTTGAGCCGTTTGTGCGCTCGGTTTTCGAGCTGATCAACGACGCTGTGCCGAACAGCCCGAATAAAGTCTTTCATATCGGCGGTGACGACCAGATTGGTAGATATCTCGGGAGTAGTGCTGAGATTGCAGAGGCATCGCCTGCTCAAAAGCACTTCTTCGAGGATTCTCCTCCCGAAGTGTCAGGCAGTAGATTTCGGTACGACAACCCTGATACCTATGCGCGGGTTCTTCCCACTAAAACTATTTGGTCCCAGGCAGAACTTACTCTGCGCAGCTGGTATCGCGCAGATGGATATAACCTGGTCTACCGTCCTCTTGGTTGGCACGCGTTCGTTCAAGTCGTGTTCGAAGAGGCTGGCGAATATTTGGGCCATTATCCCGTCTGGCGAACAATCGATCAGAGACCATTTAGCCGCGAGGACGCAGTGTTCCTTCGCGCGTCAGCTCCTCATGTTTCGCACGGTCTAAAGAGCGCCCGCCTCTTATCCGAAGGTACCAATTACGAAAATGAACGCCGATTCGTTCGACAGGCGGAATGGTCCCCGGGAACGGTTCTCCTCGATGAAGGCGGAACTCCTATCGCAATCGACTCGGCGGCTGGCTCGATCTTTCAGCAGACGGGGGTGTTTGACGGAATCAAATCCGACGCCTTCTCTGCACGACCGATCCGAACCGCGCTCGACTACGTGATGCGCACCCTCAAGGAAATCTTCCACGAACCTGACGGTGGCTCATTCAACGGCGCGGCGCCCGTCTATCGCCTGTATCATCACTGGACCGGCATCGTCCTCAAATTGCGCGGCGTTCGGATGGCAAGCGTCGATGGCCGTGAGTACACCACGATACTCGTCGAGCGGGGCGAGACCGTCGCGGGGCGGCGACGACGTCTGCAATTCCGATGGGGCCTCAGCGATCGCGAGGTCGAGGTTCTCGCACTCATCGGGCAAGGCAAAACCGGGCCCGAAATATCCATCATCCTCGGCATCAGCCACGACACCGCGCGCAAGCATCTGACCCACGTCTTCGAGAAGCTCGGGGTCGAGAACCGCACCGAGGCCGCCCTCCTCGCCCGCGACGCGTCGTAGCAGCCTCGCGATATAACAAATTCGTTAAGCGAGCTTGGTCGCTGAACAAAATTGTGATACGTCTGATGTGGCACTTGTTGCAATATCGAGAGACGGTCGACCGGGTGCTGAATTCCACCCCCAACGATATCGATTCACTTGAAATTCGGCTCGACCTGCTCGCGGAGCGGGGAAATCTTTGCCGGCGGCCCATCTCGGCCCCCGTCGAGGATGGGATATTCGAACTTCGCGGCACCGGCTCGACGCGGCTGCTGTTTTACTTCAGAAAAAATCGTGAAATCCTGTTTGTCCACTCGGTGAACAAGAAGCAATCGAAGCTCGACCGCCGGGATATAGACCTGGCGAAAACGTTGCGCAGGAAAATCGAAGCAGATGAAAAAGACCGCAACCTCGGACCTCTCGCGGGTCGGGATTAAGACGCGCCTCGCGAAGCAGCTGGCTAACCCTGCTTTTCGCCGGCGCTTCTTTCGGGCACGTGGCCAGGAGGAGGTCGCGCAGCAGATTCTGGAACTTCGCGAGCGCCGGGGGTTCCGGCAGATCGATCTGGCGCGTGCGGCCAGGATGAAGCAGTCCGCAGTCTCGCGGATCGAGAAAGCCGGCTATTCGGCATGGACGTACCGGACGCTGTTGCGAATCGCCGAAGCCCTCGATGCGCAACTGCGAATTGTGGTCGAGCCGCAAGAGGATGTTGTGGCTCGCTACCAGCGCGAAGCGCGGGAGGAGCTCGTTCTTGCCACAAGTTCTCTGACCGCGGCTACCGGCTCGTCCAAACCGACTAACGGGCGCCCGCTCATCCATGGTAACGGGGCGAAACGGCGGTCCATCGCGACAGCCACGGACGGGGCGCTCATTGCGCGCGGGCGGAAGAGCCGGAATCATGGGACCCGCACGCCACGTTGACACGGCCATCTCGCGAGGCCGAGGTTCTCGCCCTCATCGGGCAGGGTAAGACCGGCCCCGAAATTTTCGATTCTGCTGAGTGCCGCCCTCCTCGCCCGCGACGCATCAATAGCGGCCTTCGCGCGGTTTCGTTAAGATGGTGGCCGCAGTAATTTTCCGGCTTTTGGAATTTGCGTATGCTGGCACGAACTGAACAAGGAAAACTGTCTCGCGAGGAGGACTTCCCCGCGTGGGTCCTCGATCAAGCCAAGGCTCTGCGGCTTCACAAACCCCGCGCGATAGATTGGGGGGACCTCGCGGAGCAACTCGACGAGATGTACACGCAAGTTACCGCGGACTTGGTGAGCGATCTGCGGGTCGTCCTTCAACATCTGCTAAAGCTTCAATTTCAACCGGGCGACAATGAATTGAAACGCCGGTCATGCGGATGGAAGGTGTCGGCGACTGAGCATCGGAACCGGATCGCTTTCATCCTCGATGATTCACGAAGTCTTCGGAAGAAGATCTCGGGATTTGTGGATAAAGCTTACGCAGGCGCGCGCAAAGAGGCCGCACTGCATATGTCTCTCGATGAACGCCAGCTGCCTAATAAGTGTCCGTGGACTACGGAGCAAGTGATTGATCTCGATTTCTTTCCCGCGCGTGCACCATCCGCGAACGGTCGCCGACACTAGGGATCGCGCCTGGAACTCCAACCCGGAGTCACTCCCGCTATCTGAATCACGCTGACACCAACAGTCGGCCGAATCGACGAACCGGCCCAGCGTGATACGCTGCACTACATGCGAGTCAGCAGAAAGCCCCAGTCCTCACCACGGCCGTCTCTCTTCGAACCTTTCGGGCACTCTCACGTTTTGCATCCATGCACCAAATGTGAGGAGCGGCGTTGCACCGGCCCCCTGCAACTTTGCGAGAGCTGCCGGACCCGAGCCTCGGATGCGGCGCGGCTCGTCCGCTCGCGCTTCGTGCATTAAATTCGGCCACACGAATTCAATCCCTCGGGGCGAATTGTGTCACTAGCCGGCGCGGGCCACGTTGACAGGGCCAGCTCGGACCGATAATTAAATGGGTTCCGATTCAATCATGTTTGCAATTATAAAGACTGGCGGAAAACAGTACCGCGTCGCCACCGGCGACCAAATTACCGTCGAGCGCCTCGAGGGCGAGGTCGGCGCGCAAATCTCGCTTACCGACGTCCTCGCGATCGGCGGCGAAAGCCCCGTCGTCGGACGCCCATTGGTCGAAGGCGCGGCGGTAAATGCGAAAATCGTCCTACAGCCTCGCGGCACCAAGGTGATCGTGTTCAAGAAGAAGCGGCGCAAGAACTATCGCCGCAAGCGCGGTCATCGGCAGGAATTGACGGTACTCAAGATCGAAGAGATTTCGGCGGGCGCATAGCCCGTTACCTTCGCGCGGCACGTTAAGCCGCTATCCATAGGAGACTCCCCGTGGCGCATAAGAAAGGACAAGGTTCAACGCGCAACGGCCGCGACAGCCCAGGGCAACATCGCGGCATCAAAATTTACGCCGGCCAGACCGTCAAAGCGGGCAATATCCTGGTCCGCCAGTGCGGCACCAAGGTGCATCCGGGCCGCAACGTCGGAATGGGCCGCGACTATACGCTTTACGCGCGCATCGATGGCGTGGTTAAGTACGAAACGTTCAACAACGTGAAGCGGCGCGTCAGGATCGAACCGAGCGCGGAGACCGCATCCGAGGGGGCGAGCGCGTAATCAGACGTCTCGCATCAGGCTAAGCATCATCAGCCCCGCGGAGTTCTCCGTGGGGCTTTTCATTTTCTCTCGAACATTTTTCGCCGCATGATCTGCGGCCAGGAGCCAACTAATGAAACTCGGACTGATTGCGGGATATTCCGGCGCCCAGATGGGATTGCCGATGGAACTCATCCTCGAAGCGGAAAAGTGCGGCTTCGATTCGATCTGGACCGGCGAGGCGTACGGCTCCGACGTCATCACCCCGCTGGCGTGGATCGGTGCGCTAACCAAAAAAATCAAACTCGGCGCCGGCATCATGCAGATGCCTGGGCGCTCGCCCGCAATGACCGCGATGACCGCGATGACCCTCGACGGGCTCTCGGGCGGCCGCTTCATCCTCGGCATCGGACCCTCGGGACCGCAAGTCGCCGAGGGATGGCATGGGATGCCATACGGCAAGCCGCTGCAGCGCACCCGCGAGTATGTCGAAATCGTGAAAATGATTCTCGCGCGCGAAAAGCCGGTCGAGCTGCACGGCAAGGAGTTCGATGTCCCCTACACCGGCCCCGGATCGACCGGGCTCGGCAAGCCGCTCAAGAGCATCCTGCACGGGCGCAAGGACATGAAGATCTACAGCGCATCGATCAGTCCCAAGGGCCTCGAGCTGGCGGCGGAAATCACCGATGGCGTCCTGCCGATTTGGATGAGCCCCGAGAAATACAACGTCATCGGCGATGCGGTGAAGGCCGGCCTCGCGAAGGGCCACAAGACCGCCGATCAGTTTGACGTCGCGCCGTTCGTCACCTGCGTGATGGGCCCCGATGTCGAGAAGTGTCGCATGCCGGTGAAGGCGAACATGGCGCTCTACATCGGCGGGATGGGCGCACGGAGCAAGAATTTCTACAACGACTATGCCACTCGCCTCGGCTATCCGGCCGAAGCGAAGGAGATTCAGGATCTCTTCCTCGGCGGCAAGAAGAACGAAGCGATGGCGGCGATTCCCGACAAGCTCATCGATGAGGTGGCGCTGGTCGGGCCCAAGGAGCGCATCATCGAGCGCCTGAAGGCATGGAAAGCCTCGCCGGTGAAAACGATGCTCATCGGAACGAGCTCCATCGACACGGTGCGGGTGCTGGCGGAGGCCTGCGCATAGCGCGAGCGTGTCACTCTGGTCGGTTTTGGCGGGCGCTGCGCCGCGCTACCTCGCGCTGCGGCGCTCGCAGTATTGGGATGTGGAGACGCTGCGGCGCAATCAGCATGAGGCGCTAAAGCAGACCCTCGCCGCGGCGGCGAAGATTCCGTTTTATGCGGAACGCTTCGGCGTATCGCCGCGGGTGGAAGACTTCGCCAGGCTGCCGCGCCTTGGCCGCACCGACATTCGCGCGCTCAACCAGTCGGTGCGCTCGCTGCATCATCCGGCGGAATTCACCTCGGGAAGATCGTCCGGGTCGAGCGGGATGCCGGCCGAGTTTCTGTTCGACCGGTCACATCAGATTGGCCGCTTTGCCACGCGGGCGCGCTATCTGATCGAGAACGGATGGAACCCGGCGCGGCGCAATGTATGGCTCCTTTTTCATGGCCCCTACATGGAGCAAGGCGACGCCGCACTGGTTCAGAGCCGGGTAATTTTGCGGACCCGCTTCATCCATCCGTCGACCGATTTCGAGGACCTCGCCAACCGGGTCTGTGCCATCGATCCGCGCCATCTCTATGCTTACCCGGAATACCTGGTGGAAGTTCTTAACGTGCTGGAGCGGGAAGGCCGCAAACTCCCGTCGCTGCGAAAAATCTTCACCGGATCCGAAGTCCTGGAGGATTCGGTGCGCCAGCGGGTGAGGAATCTGCTGGGCGTGGACATCGCCGATGGTTACGGCACCACCGAGGGCTTTATCGCGTGGCAATGCCCGACTGGGAGTTATCATGTCAACGCCGAGCACATGATGGTGGAAATCCTCGATGATGATGGGCATCCGGTGAGGCCCGGCGAGATGGGCCGGGTGGTGGTGACGACGCTGGAGAACCACCTCATGCCGCTGGTGCGGTACCAAATCGGCGACTACACGATCGCCTCGCGCGGTGGATGTCGATGCGGGCGTACGCTGCCGACTATCGAGCGGGTCATCGGACGCGGGCTCAACCTGTTTCGCCTTGCCGATGGCCGGCTGCTCTCGCCATGGACTTTCGTCGAGGTGCTGCGCGACAGCCGCCTCTTTCGCCAATTCCAAATCATCCAGGACACGCTGGATCGCTATACGCTGAACTTTGCGGCTGATGCTCCCCTCACGCCCGAGGCCAGGGAACATTTTCACGCGGCGTTCTCGAAGCTCGTCGGGACCGACATCGCCTTAAGCTTCGAGCAATTCGCCGAGATCCCGCGGACCTCGGGGCGCAAGTTCATGCTGGCGATATCGCGCCTCGCACCGTCGAGTTAGCGGCCGCTTCCGGCGGTCAATCGGCTTCAACTTTGCCCTGAACGATCGTTCAGTTTTAGGTTAAAAGGCCAACGATTCCGGCCCGCTTCGATGTTCGTCCTCCTGAACTCCTGGGGGACTAGTAGGATGTTGACACTAGCCTCCGCGAAGGCGAGTATTTCCTTGTGTTTTCAGGGATGCAAGGAAACGACTACTCTATCGCGGGGGTCCGCTGCATGGACACGTGGCGAGAATTACTTTCGTTCGCGCGCGCCATCGTTTCACACGAAGTCGCGCTGGTGACAGGCAGCGTGCTCACGGCCTTGGTGACGGCCTTCGGCGCTCAGGTAAGGAAATATTCGCGTTGATGGATATTGCCCCTCGCCCTCCTTGGCGGATTCGTTCGCGCCAGTTATTTCGCTTGGAGCGAGCAACGCGATCAGTTAATCGCAGAGATGCGTCTCCATCATCCACGGTTTACTTTGAATCCCGTCGTTGCTGAAGCCACTTCGCGTGAAATGCCGAATCGCCCCGCCCACACTTTTTTACTGTTCCAGATGCAAGTTACCAACAACGGGGCAGCGAGCATTTGCCAAGGATGGCGAGCCTACGTGACTAACCAAGAGTCAGTCGAACAGGGCGTGCCCACATTCATTCCAGACGGAATCGTTTTGATGAACGGCGGTTCGATAGCGGAGCGCTACGAACGCGACCGTGACAACCTAATGGTTAAAACCACACAGACCCCTATCCCTGAGAATGGAGGGGCGTCCGGTTGGATACTGTTCGAATTCGATGTCAAAAAAGACCAACTGACTTCGTTTGGCAATATGGTGAGCATCAGTTGCGTCGACGCTCTATGGGAACGCTATTGGTATAGCTTCCCTGCATCAGAAATTAAGGAATCCAATATGCCGCGCTTCATTGGAAAGGCGCCTTTCGATCCCAATCTTTCGCCACCGCAAAAGCTGCCGGAGTCAACGCCTCGCGAGATGCTACGGCAAGATTCGGGGAATATCTGAAGAAAAGCGAGAGGCTGAACCTTTCGATCTGGCCTTCCTAAAATTCCCATGCGCCATTGTCAGCTTCGGAAAGTGAAGCTCGAAAGCATCTCAAAACAGATTTCGTTGCTTTGGCGGTGGTGGGGCAGGTGGAGTATATGGCGGCTTTCGGATGGCAAGGTTATATCCGCCGACATTGCCGCTTAGCGGAATTAATCCCCTACATTTTGTGCTGCCATTAATATCAAAGGTATAGAACGCTTTGACTCCGTAGATGATCGCCGTGGCAAGATGGATTGCATCTGGAGTTACACAGCGGCGGCAGATGATCGATGAGCTTTTGTTTGTCGTAGTATTCGCGAAGTTCGCCGACTAGTCGCATCACCGTGTCATCAGCGGGTAATATGTCCACGTTACTTCGCTGGGTGAAATCGGAAAACTGTTTCTTTGGTCCTCGCTGAATCGGGCCTCGTAAATTTCTCCATAGATCAACGAGGATCCAATTACGTTGATTCTATTGTGTTCGATGTCCGCGACGCTTTGGGCGACACCTTCCATTTCTCCGATGGCTCGCGTTTCGTTTTTGAGCCACGCCAGGAAAATGCAGGTGTCCCAAGCTATAGTGTCATTCTTGCCAGGCATCGCGTAACCGCCGAACAAAGTCCTCGGACAGTAGTTCGTCCGTGGCATTCGGAGCAATTCCCCGCAATTGAGATAGCGTTGGTAGTACACTATCTGATGGCAACAAATCTAGGTCTGTTACATCAATTGCGTGAGGAAACCGCGCACCTTCTTTGTAGTGGAGCAGACCTTTCACGATAGCTCTTTGCTTGACCGAACCTAGAGCTTTGTCACTGAGTTCTTCAGGGAATCGGCAAACAACTTTTCGAGGTCCGATGAAAGGGTAAATCCAGAAGTTGTTCGCTCCGCCGTGAAAGTTGATCGCTTCTAATCGACCACGCACGGAACCATGAACGATACGTTGAGGCGCGATAGCTCTCTGAGCCTCAAGCTTAAATTCTTGATGCAGTTCGACTTGATGAGTGCCATGCTTAAGACGTGCGGCCGCGATACCCTTCCCCACCATACCAGCAAGACTTTCAAACGCATTGACTAAAAGGCGGCTGTTCTCGCTTTCGGGTGCTCTAATTTCATGGCGCGAAGCGGCGAAAAACGTCTCCGTAATCGCCTCCGAGCGATCATTGGCCTGATCAAACGGAACGGTTTCTACGGTGATTTGGGCAGGGCTAGAGTAACTGAGCGCAACGACGCGCAAGTCGGCAGTTCGGGCACCAGCGGCCACGATATCGGCTTGGCCGAGAGCCGTCCGAAATTGCTGTAAAGCTCCCAGAAGATCGGAGAGGCGGATTCGCCCATCGATGATGGGCAGCCCGACGAGTTCGAGCGTGATGCGGTTATGCGCCATTCCCGCTCCTCTTGACTTTCAGATAGTCAAGGGGATCACTTGGCTAAAATTTAGTCAAGTTACGGCAGCCGATTCTTTTTTTCCTTAGAATCGACGGCGCTTTTCGGAACATTCACCAGCCACTTCATGTATCGATCAAAGAGGCCCATATCAGCGTTTTCGAGTTCCTTTCGGAGGTCGCCAGTATCGCGCTTGCGGGGTTTTGAAACTGAATTCGAGTTGGCCACGCTTCCATTTTAGCGCGGCGACCGAGCGCCGACCAGCCGTCAAACGTTTGATATCAACTCCCCGAACGGATCATCTGCATTTCTCCGGTTGTGGCGATAGGTGAATTCGCTGAGGTACAACGGCAAGTAGTCTTTCGATACTTTGTGATACGAGCCCATGATTCCCCTGCGCAGCAAGCTCCAGAACGATTCAATCGTTTGCGTGTGAACGCTGCCTCTGACGTATTCGTCGTTTTTGTGCGTGACGAAATCGTGCTTGTGGCGCATCTGATTGAGATGCCGGTAGCGGAAACTCTCATCGGTCGCGACCAGCGAAACATCTTTCGAGACGGGCTTTTTGACGAAATCGTCATAGGTGCTGAAATCGGCCTCTTCCACCATCTGGCACACGATATTTGCCTTTACGGGCGATGGCCCCGATGACTTCGGTCTTGCCTTGCGGACCGTGAAGATTTCGGCGCTGGCTAACGTGCCTGTTTTTCTCCAATCCGCCAAGGTAAACCTCGTCAATCTCGACCACGCCCATAAGTTGTTCCCATTGGGAATCCTCCATTGCGGCGCGCAGTCTCATACACTGATACCAAGTCGTGTGGTAGTTGTTCAGATGCTTCGAGCCGTACATCATCCGGTGAAGCTGGAGCGCCGAAATGCCTTTTTTCGACGTGAGCATCAGGTAGCCAATTTTGAACCACGACCGGAGCGGGCGCTTGGTATTCTCAAAAATCGTGTGCGTGATTACCGAGAAGCGATAGCCATTGGCTTTGTCGCAGGTCAGCACCTCGCCAGTCTCTTTATTCAGGCTTTCCTTCCCGCTCTTGCATAACCAGTTGAACGGGCGCGCTTTCAGGGCGTAGACCGCATCGTTGCCACAACGCGGGCACTTCACGATGCCGTCAGGCCAGCGCATAGCCTTCACATATTCTTTGCAAGCGTTCTCGTCAGGGAAGCGTCTATCGAATTCATCTAGGGTCTGCATTGCGCGTCTCCATCTAACGACGAAAGTAATCCATGAGAAAAGGGCGACCATGAAAGCGGCAAGCGCTATGACGGGAAACCAAGAACGGAAGCCTACGCCTCTACGTTTGGAGTTGCGTTCTAGAAGTTCGACCGTGCGCCGCTGAAGGTCTAGATACTCGCGAATGAGCGCCTTTAGTTCTTCGTCCATACCCGAAGAATAGCGCATCAGGCATCGGTGTCAACATCCTACTAATCCCCAACTCCTGATCCCGTCGCTTCGCTCGCTCTTTTTTGCGAGAGAAGCTGGCCGGCGCGCTGCTCGCGATGGCTGCGTAGCGAGAAGCGTGACAGACTGATGAGAGCCGGTCGCGCTGCGCGACCGGCGTTGGAACACCATCGATCTTCCCGAACCCCAGCATTTGCTGGATGTGGTTGGCTTCGTTTCGTCATTTTCCGACCGCCAACAGTGGGTTTGTTTTTCAAGGTCTTCATCTGTCGCGTCATGCCGCCCGAAGTCCTTCGCGAGGACGCCCAGGAACGTAGTATAGCATTTCCTTGAAAATGCGGTTCGTCGATTAGGCACGTATCTCGCGCACGTTATCCGCTGATCGGGGCGAACGAATGGCGAAGTCTCCGCCGCCAAAAACATCAGCATTATAAGCCAGTTTTTAACTTCACGCAGATCGCAAATTGACCTTGCGGGACGGAGGCCAATAGAATTTGGCTATCTCGACCGGAGGTCGTCCTCGCAGTGCGAATGGTAGTCCCCCCTGTCGCTTTTCGAAGGGAAATCGATCGCAACCTTTCAGACTTTTTTCGGACCCATCGTCCGATGTCGTTTCGTCGCGCCGTCTCCGACTTTTGCCGCTATTACCGCATCGCTCTGCCGCGGATTGAATGGTTCGAGTACATCGATTGGGGCAAGACCGCCGGCAAGACCTATGAAGACGGGCGCATCCACCTCATCCATCCGGAGAACTGGAAACGATGCCGCATCCACAAGAGCGAGCGGATGTGGATCCAGACCCTTTACCATGAGATGGGGCATTTCCTGTTCTGGACCGATGCCGAGCGCAAGGCCGACGCCTTCCAACGCCGGATGGTGCGGGGGTTGCGCGCGAAGGCTCGGCGCGCCGCCAAAGCCTCGCGCGGCTCCAAGCGCGGGTTGCCGACCCGGCGCAAAGCCGCGTTGCGCGGCACTCGCGATATCACGACCTCGCCGACACGGCGCGAGCCGCGTGCCGTCGCCAGTACGGCGCGGCGCAGGCGCAACCGACCCGCCTCGCGAGCTGTAGCTCGAAAACGGCGAGGTGGTACGAAGAAGACGAGCTGAGGAAGCCTTCATCCCCTTTGGTACGCGCGCATAGACGAAGTGCCGGGGGGTCTGGCAATCGTTTGGATTTTGGTTGAATTCCTACTTCGGACGCGGTAACCATCTGTTAATGGCTCACCCGGCAAAACGTAAGAGAAAAGTTCCCATGCAGGTGAAGCGCGCGCGGTCACGAAGCCCTCGCAGCGCGGTTACATCTTCAACGGAAGCCCTCGATCTCTCGAAATTTGACGAGAGCGCCGCTCAGGCCATCAAGGATTTGGCAAAGCATTACGTCCGGAACCTCTAACTCCGTGGCGAGATCTAGTCTCCAATCGGTCCGGGAAAATCTCCAGATTTTGATCGACAATCTGTATTTGACCCATCAGATACAGCGACCAGAATATCTCAAACTCGCGCGAGAGTTCCGCAAAAGGAAAAATGTCCACGAGTTAACCGCGCAACTTTATGGCCCAAATCAAGAGGTCTCGATTCCGGGCACTCGCGCAAAACTGTCTCGCCTGTCGATGAAAGGAGACAGAAGCCGTAACTTCAGCTTGTTTGTTTTCGTGCGTAACGAATCGGCGCATGCGCCTCGCAGGCGCACGAAACCGCTCCATTGTCTGGTCGGCCATCGCTTTTCTCCGCAAACTACCCCTTCATTTCGTTGGAATGTTAGGCAGCTGATGCAGGCTTTTGGTGTTAAGGAAGACTACTCTGATTTCGATGGGGCGGCGGTCGACGTGTTACCCCGACCTTCGACGGAAGATAGAAAGTTATGACTTTTGTCTATTTGATAACCGCGAGACAAGCAGCCCGTCGAAGCCGAATGTCTATATTGAAGCCGGAATGGCCGATGCCTTAAAGCGCCCGTTCATTCTGTGTCATTATAGGAGAGAAGTGTGGCCATCCGATTTCGCAAACGTTTTGTACATTCCCTACAAATCCTATAAGGAACTATTTCGGCAATTAGCTGCGCAGCTTCCAATTTTTCTTGCGAGGCGGGTAGGATTGCGAGGACGCAAAAACACGAAAGCGCGAGCGCGGCGCGTCTGATCTTGTGCTAGGTTAGGCGCGATGGCCAACAAGCCTAACGTCGAAAATCGATGGTGGGTCGAAACTTCCCACAAGAAGCCCCGCCGGGAGCAGCAGAAATCCGAACAGGAGATGCCGCAGCTTCCGATCGCGATGACCTTCTACACGGTCGCGCGTGACTACGATCAGGATCGCGCCAAGGAAGACCTGACCGACAACAACCTGCGCATCGCGCGCGCGGCCAATCCTCCGCAGGGCGATTGGGTCTACGTTCCCTTCACCGAGGAGCATTTCCCGGCCAACAACATCAAGCGCGTGAAAGATGAGTTCCGTCTCCCGCGCGAGGCTCGCGGCATCGTCATCGATCACGGCCGGCTGGTGCGCCTCTTGATTTGCGGGCCCGAGCTGGAGGACTGGATGCTCGACATCACGCTCAGCGATGAGCCCTCGGTCGACGTCTATGTCTGGGGCACGATGTATCGAGAGCGGCTTTTCAAGCGTGCCGAGGAAGCGCTACGCCAGGCACGCAAGTGGGCCATAAATCTGCTTCAGCATCCGCCGACGCGCGACGAACCATTCCGCGGCGCGTTGCTCTAGTAACTCAACTCGAACGCAACGACATTGCCTTTTATGAGGCCGCGGCCGGCGCGCGTGCGGCGCGCTTTGATCTGCTCGATGAGCGCGCGCTCGTCGGTCACCGCATCCTCGAACAGCGTCGTGACGCATCCGACCGAACCCGCCGAATGCGAATCCGAGCCGGCTACCTCAGCCTTGCCGAGCAGACGGGCAACCTTCAGCGCGAAGATGTTTTCATCTTCGGAGCAAGCGCCGTTGAGCACCTCGATCGCGTCAACCATCGTGAAGATGGGCAGCTTGGCTGCGCGCTCGGGATGATTCTCATCGATGGGCTCGTGATCCGGATTGATGAAGGAAAAGCGCGGATCAAGCTTGTACCGGAACGGGTGATTGGCGATGAGGATGCCGCCCTCGGCATCGACGACCTTGCGCAGCTCAGCCAGCTTGTAGATGCCGCCGACGTAGCGCGAGAGCCCGAACACCCCGATATGCCCCATGTCGGTAGTAACTTCCATCCCACGCAGGAACTTGGGGCCATGATCGTCGAGCAGCTCCGGCATTTCGCGGAACTCCCACATCGTGTCGTGCTCGGTGATACAAACCGCACCGATGCCGAGCTCCTTGCAGCGCGCGATCAGATCCTTGGGCGCGAGGTTGGAATCGGAGCTGCCCCGATTGGTGTGCAAATGAACGTCGACGGTGAAGTAGGGCCCGCCGGCGCGGTGCCCGCTTCGAGGGTCAGGCATTAGAAAGCTCTACTTCGGCGGCGTGGACGAGAGCGTGATGGTTTTCATCTTGTCGCCTTTCTTAATCTTATCGACCACTTCCATGCCGGAAATGACGGCGCCGAAAATGGTGTAATCGCGATCCAGGCCCGGCTGCGGCTCGAGGCAGATATAGAACTGGCTGCCGCTGCTGGCGCGCTGCGGATTGACGTTATCGCCGGTTCGCGCAGTAGCGACGCTGCCGCGCAGATGATGCTCGTTTTTGTCGATTTCAGCCGCAACGGTATAGCCGGGGCCGCCGGTTCCGGTGCCGTCGGGGTCGCCGCCCTGCACCACGAAGTCCGGGACCACGCGATGAAAGGTCAGTCCATTGTAGAAGCCCTTTTTGACCAGGGTTTCGAAATTGTCCACGGTCTTGGGTGCCACCTTGGGGTAAAGCTCGATCACCACGGTGCCGCGGTCGGTATCGATAATCGCGTAATGGCCGGTGTTGCGCACGGGTACTCCGTTAGGTTTGACTTGCGAACCGGTTCGTTTATGGCCGGCGTGGAGCGTTTCACGCTTGGATTCGCGTTCGTGTCTACTTCGGCGGTTCAGTCGCCAGCTTAATGGTCTTCATTCTATCGCCTTTCTGAATCTGGTCGACCACGTCCATGCCGGAAATGACACCGCCGAAAACTGTATACTGGCCATCGAGCCCCGGCTGCGGCTTGAGGCAGATATAAAACTGGCTGCCACTCGAGTCGCGTTGTGGGTTCACATCGTCGCCGAGGCGCGCCATAGCGACGCTGCCCAGCAGATGCTTTTCGCCGATTTCGGCTGGCACGGTATAACCCGGGCCACCTTTGCCGGTGCCGTCCGGATCGCCGCCCTGCACGACAAAGTCCGGTTCTACGCGATGAAATGTCAGTCCGTTGTAGAAACCCTTTTTGGTCAGAGTTTCGAAATTTTCGACAGTCTTGGGCGCGGATTTCGGGTAAAGCTCGATCACTACGGTGCCGCGGTCGGTATCAATAATCGCGTAGTGGCCGGTGTTGCGGACAGGTACTCCATCCAGCTTGGCTTGACATGCGGAAGCCGTCGCAACCAGGAGCGCGACGGCCAGGGCGAGGCATAGTGACGGTGTTTTTCTAGTCATAGTTATGCCGCATCGGATGCGGCCTTCATTGAACTATTTGAGCGAAGCGACTTGCGCAAGTCCTGCGTTCTTTCGAGAGGTTTCTCAGCCGCCGGTGATCGGTTTCTCGGGCTCCGCCACGCAATGGGCGCAGCGGCATAGCGAGCGCAGATCATCGGTGGTGAAGAGCGTCTCATGTCCATCAACCCAGGCAATGAAGACGCCGCTATCGCCGAGGCGCGAGAATTGGCGCAAGCGCTGGCTGGCTTCGGGAATGGTGCCGCTCACGAGGCCTTTGCAGGTGTCGCAGGGACATGTGCGGCGCAGGGTTTCGAGCGGAAAGATGCTGTCGTGGCCGTCATTCCAGACGATTCCGATCGCATAGCGGCCGACTTCCTGGAGGGTTTTGATGACGGGTCGCTTTGACTTCGCAAGTGCCATGGTATGGGCGAAGTATATCACCCGCGCAATGGCACCTGTACCGCGCCCGTCGCTATATGGAAATAATTCGAAGCTTTTCGATCAATTCGAAATGGCGTCGATTGTTCGTCAAGAGTGTTAGATCGTGACGTAGGGCAGTCGCTCCAATAAGAAGGTCGAGGTCACCGATTGATTTGTGCAACCTTCGCAAACGTCCGCGTTCGCGGCCGAAGATGCGGGTGACCTCCTCATCGATTCCCAACACGCTGACCGTACGCACGAAGTCTCTCAGAGCAACCTCATCATTTGCTGGATTTCGCGAGTAGTAGACGCCGTCGTAGAGTTCCGCGAGCGAAACCATGGACATTGCGACACCTTCAACCGATAGTTCTTGGAGTTTCGCGATGATATCGGATCTGCCGTTGAGAAGATGGATGATCCAATCCGTATCAACGAGAAAGGGCATCGATCAAAAACGCGGAATCGGGCGCTTACTCTTAACCAGGCGAGAGGCGTAGAGCATTTTGATAAGCGCGTCTGCATCGACGTTTCCCTTCCAGCTCCCGGCTGCGCGTCTAAACGCCTCCCAGTCGGGCTTCGGCTTATTCTCGGAAACGGTGATGGTCACTTCTTCCCCATCCCGAAATATCATGGGCAGCGGATCGAGCAGCTCCAATGTCGACCCGCGCACCCGCGCACGAAGCTTACGCGTGGAGGTCTTCGCTCTGGTTCGCCGCTTTACAGATTTTGCCGGAGCCCGCGCCATTTAGGTCAGCCTAGCCCCCGCGTCAGACTCGCACAAACGTTTTACGAACTCGCAGCGAGCGCGATAGACTTTGCGCCGACCTCACAAGACAGGCATACGCGGAGGCCCAAGTGGCTACCAAAAAAGTTGTTGTTCTCCCGGGTGATGATGCGGCGCCGGAAGCGGTCGGCGCGACGATGGACGTCCTGCGCGCGATGAAGCTCGACATCGAGTACATCGAGTTTCCCACCGGCGAGCATTGGGTGCGTAAGGAGACCGAGGCCAAGGCGCGCGAGGCCATCGATCATTCGGATTCGACGCTGTTCGGCTCGACCTCGGGCAAGACCACCTCGATCATGTATCTACGCTGGGGCAAGCAGACCTACGCGAACGTGCGCCCGTGCCGCTACCTCAAGGGCTTTCGCAGTCCGCTGAAGAATCCCGACCAAATCGATTACGTTATCGTGCGCGAGAATCTCGAAGATGCCTACCTGGGGTTGGAAGGCCCGCTGGAGCAGTTGGCGCCGGCGAAGCCCTACAGCAGAATCCTGCGCGCGCCGCTCGATACGACGGTGAACGGCCGCTACTCCATCAAGGTGATCACCGAAAAGAACACGCGCCAGGTGGCGCGCTTCGCATGCGAGCTGGCGATGAAGCGCAAACGCGCGGGCGGCAAAGGCAAAGTCACCTGCACCTCGAAGTACAACATGCTGCGCGAGGCCGACGAGTTCTTTCGCAGTATCTGCGAGGAAACCGCGAAGTCATATCCGGAGCTCAAGTACGAAAATTTCATCGTCGATGATTTCGCGCGTCGCATCGTGCAGTCGCCGCATGAGCTCGACGTCGTGGTAATGCCGAATCTCTATGGCGACATTCTCTCCGATGCGGCCGCCGGCACTATCGGCGGACTCGGGGTCGCACCCAGCGGATGCTACGGCGATGATTACGCCTACTTCGAATCGGTGCATGGCACCGCGCCCGACATCATGGGGCAGCACATCATCAATCCGACCGCGACCATGCTGTCGGCCGTGCTGATGCTGGAGTATCTCGGATTCGGTGATGCCTCGAAGCGCTTCGACAATGCGGTGCGCAAGGTTTATGCGGAAGGTCGCGTGCTGACCCCGGATCAGGGCGGCAGCGCAAAGACCGAGGAGTTCGCGCGCGCCGTTATCGCCAACCTGTAGGCCAGGTCAGTCCGCGGATTTTACCGGATTGCTGCGGCGCGCCCACCAGAACGCGTCGCATAGCGTACCACATGCGGGGATGTAGGCCGTCGGGGGATTGGGCGCAGGACCGGGGTCCGGATTCGTCGGCTCGACGATACCCGCCGTCGATTTATCTTCGCGCCCGTTCATGATCTCGATCATAGATGAACTGCGGCAGCCTCACCAATCGAATCAGTAAAAACGCTGCTCGCCTTCGGGGCGCGTCTTCCAGCGCCGATGGATCCAGTTCCAATGATCAGGGTGACGCCGAATCATCATTTCGATGGCGGCGGTCATGCGCTGGGTATTTTCGCGCACACACTCCTCGCGATCGCGAGTCACCACCATCTCCATCACCGGCAGCACGGTAATGCGATGGCGCGGGCTGACGCCATCGCGCACCATGAAGGCCGGCACCACCGGCGCACGGGTCGCCATCGCGATGCGCGCGACTCCGTCGCTGGTGCATGCTTTCATCCCGAAAAAATCCACGAATACGCCGTCGCGCACATCGAGGTCGAGCGCCACCGCGACCTGCCATCTCCGGCGCAGGTATTTCACTATCGCGAGGCCGGCCTGTTTGCGCTCGACGATCTCCGCGCCGAAGCTGGTCCGTAGGCTTCGGATCTGTTCGTCGATAAGAGGATTACGCAGTGGGCGATGGACCATTGCGAGCTGATGCCCATACATCGAGTGCGCGAGCGGCAGCAACTCGAAATTCCCATAATGCGCGGTCAGGATGATCGCACCGCGTTTCTCAGCCAGCGCCAGCGCATGGTTGAGGTTTTCAATTCCGTCGTAGGTGACGGTGCTTTCGATATTGGACCGATTCAGGGCGCCCAAGTGCGGCCATTCGGCGATCACGCGGCCCCAGTTGCGATACATCGCGAGGAGAATCTTCAGGCGCGCATCGCGAGCAAGTTCGGGAAAGGCAATCTCGAGATTCTTGATCGCGATGGGACGATTGCCGAGATCCAGCCGCATGATCATGGAGCCGAGCGAGGCGCCCGCCTTGACCGCGCGCTCCCGCGGCATCGCGGCGAACATCCGCATCAGTGCGGCGACCGGAAGATATTCGAGGCCGGCGCGAAATCCGCCTATCTGACGGGGCATCGTACCGCCGCTGACGCAACCGACTGTTTCCGTCGTACACCGCGCGAGCGCGCGAGCGAGGGCATCGTTACGGGGACCCGGCAGGCGCCGAAGAAACTGCGCTCGCAGGGGCCACCGCTGGATCAGCGGATGCCATCGCGGGAGGAGTCGCGCTGGTCGAGGTTGCAACCGGCGGCGCGACCGTGCTCCCTGCCGCGACCGGGGCTTTCAGCGCCGCGCCGGGCGCTCCCGATGACGACGTCGGCGCGGGAATCTCCTCGGTATTGAACGGGGTAGGCTTGTCTCCCTCGGGCACCGCGCCAGAAGCGGGCGCCCTCGCAGGGGTGTTATTTTGCATGTTCAGGTCGGCCGCCGGCGGCACCGAGACCGAGAAAGTCGGATCGTACAGGGAACGTATCGAGCTCTCCGGCATATCATGCATCTCATGAGGTCCCAGCGTATTGGTGAATCGGGCACGCTGATCCAGTGCGAGCGAGCGCAGATCGGTCTTGTTGCGCACCACGTGCGGGGTCAGGAACACCAGGAGATTGTCCTTCTGCTTATCGGTCGAGGTATCGGAAAAGATATTTCCGAGTACGGGGATATCCGAAATCCACGGTATTCCCTGACGTGAGAGATTTTCGTTATTGGACATCAATCCGCCGATGACTGCGGTGCGATGATTTTGTATTAGGACCGTAGTTGATGCAGACCGAATTGTCGTGGTCGGACCCAAGGGATTGTTGGCCGTGCTCCCAAGCACGTTGGATACTTCCTCATACAGGTCCAGCCGCACATAGTCACCATCCGCCACCTGCGGCACGATATCGAGGGTGATTCCGACATTCTGCCGGTTAACGCTGTTGAAGATTTGCCCCGGCAGGCCTGCATTCGCCGCCGACGACCCCACGAACGGCAGGTTTTCCCCGACCACGATGGTCGCTTCCTCGTTATCCGCGGTCAGCAGCGTCGGCGCCGACAGCACGTTGGAATGCGTATCCGCCTGCAACGCCGTCACCAAGGCCACATCGCATGGCACCGTCATCGTGGTCGTGGTACCAGTGGTCGTACCTGCGACCGCCGCGGCCGCCGCGGGAATGACACATGAGCTGCCCGACGCCAGGCCCAGCCCGAGTCCGGTCAATCCGAGCGGATTTCCCAGCGCCGTCTGAATGTTTCCGAAGTTGACGTTCCCCAGTCCCAGAACGCTATGCGATATCGACGTCGCGGCCTGAAAGTCCACGCCCATCTGGCGCTGCCGCTCCGAGCTCACCTCGACAATGATGGCCTGGACGAATACCTGGATCCGCGGCACATCGAGCTCCGCGATAATGTTGCGCAAGACTTCCCAGTCCTGCGGAGCCGCGCTGATCACGAGAGCATTGGTGGCAGGATCGGCTGTCATGGTAACCCGGCTGGTAAAGTCCGAGGTGCGCACTCCTCCGCCACCGGGTCCGCCCGCTCCGCCGCTCATACCACCCGCCCCGCGGCCTCCAAGCCCGCTCGTGCCGGAGCTCCCAAAGGAGCTTCCAAAGCTACTCCCGCCCATCATTCCACCGCCGGTGATCCCTCCACTGAACGAACCTCCGCCGATCGAGCTTCCTCCATAGCCGCTCCCGCCGAAGCCGCCCCCGCCATAGCCGCCACCTCCGTAGCCGCCGCCGAAACCGGAATTCATCGCGCCACCCGCGCCACTGCCGCGCCCGAGCGAGCCCTTGCCGGTAGTAGGCGACAGGCTGCCGACCCCGCCTCCTCCACCGATGAGCCCGCCCAAGACCTCGATCATGTCCGAGACGGCCGCATTTTTAAGCCGGTAGACATGGATCCGATGCATTGCGTCGGGCGAGCGGATGTCGAGCTTCGCAATCACATCGTGAATCGCCTGCATCTGCAGTGGCCCGCCCGCCGCGATGATGGAATTGGTGCGCTGGTCGGCCAGCACCTTGAATTGTCCGGTCGGTGCCTGGGCCGACGGCGCAACTACTCCCGGCTGCGGCTGCCCCGGACGGCCGGCTCCCGAGCTGCCGCCGAGCAATTGTTCGATTTCGGGAGCGACTTCATCGGCGAACGCGTATTGCAGCGGTATGACCTCGATGGCCTTGTGCTGACCCACGACATCCAGGCTGCCCACGATTCTCAGCAGTCGCTGCACGTTGTAGGCATCGTCGGTGATGATGAGGGTATTGTCGTCGGGAAATGCGGCAACCAGTCCATCATGCGAGATCATCGGCTGGATGACGCTGAGCATCGAACTGACGTCGGCATTGCGCAGCTTCACCAGCCGCGTGACGTACTCATCGCCATGTTGTTCAAACGGCTGCTGTGATTCGGTAACCGGCGCGGACTGGCGGACATCGCGCGAGGGAATAATCTTGATCACCTGGCCGGCGGTTTCGGTGGTAAATCCCTTAAGCTGCAAGACCGATTGGAAAATCTGGTAGGCCTGATCGGGGGTAACCTTGGACGGCGAAATGATCGTGATCTTGCCCCGCACGCTCTCGTCGACCAGGAAATTTTTGCCGGTAATTTCGCTGATGAACTTGGCCAGCGCCGGGAGGTCGACGTTCTGGAAGTTCATCGTAATTTCGCTATCCGGCGGACGATTGGCCGCCCGCACCGGGAATGCGAGCGCAAGGGAAATTAAACTCGCGGTGCAAACCGTAAACAGGAGGGCGCTGATCCAAGCCCCACTACGACGCCGCATCATTCAAGACCCCCGAAAAAAATAGAGGTTGCCGCGAAGTTTATAAAGAGGCGTCCCTTGGAACAACTGAATTCCATCCGCACTCGTTACGAAGGAAATTGAGCCTCGTTACAGGTCGCCCTGCATTGGCTGGCAGGTCACGATGATCGGCCGCCCCATAAATCGCCCCGTTTGCTCTTCCCAGGTCTCCGCTCAATGCGCATCGCCGCAGCAAGGAGAGAGACTTTGCATGAAGGACGGCCACCCCTCGGAAAAGTCGCGCGATAGCCGGAATCGGTTTGGGAGCGGAGCGATTGAGGGTGACGTCGAACCACGAACTAACCGATTTTCCTATAAAAGACTCTAATTGCGCAAAAATATAGGAAAAAAATTCGTAATGGGTCTTGTTTCCTATCATTTCTTCGGATCAATTGCTTGATAGGAAACCGACCGCGCTTATCGGAAATGGTGTAAATCAAGGATAATCACGCGAATAATTCGCGCGATAAGTAATTTCCTCCTAGGTTTCCTATCATTGTCTCATTGTAAGTCATCTGATAGGAAACTAACCATGGCTTCGCAATGGCGAGAACTAACCGCCGAGCAACGACGGCTCGCCGCAGACGCGATTCAGCTCTATGACCATTTCCTCGAATTCGCCAAGGAAACCCGCGAGATCGCCGGCGGCATGTTCTGGAAAACCGTAAAAGGCCGCGACTACCTGGTGCGCAGTCTGGATCGGGAAGGACACATCCGGTCGCTCGGTCCGCGCTCGCCACAAACCGAAGTTCTCTTTCGCGAATTTACCGCCCGAAAAAAAGCCCTTCGCGCCCGCTCTGCCTCGGTTCGATCGGAGCTCCAGCGAAGAGCAAAATTCTGCGTCGCCGCCGAGGTCAATCGAGTACCAAGGATTTCAGTGGATATCGCCAGAGTCCTCGACAGCGCCGGTCTGCTCGGAACCCATCTGATACTACTGGGAAGCCACTCGCTGTATGCGTACGAAGCGGCGGCGGGTGTGCAGTTCAAAGCCGGACTGCTTCAGACCGATGACCTCGATACACTGATCGATCCAAATTCACCGCTGGAGATCGCGGTTCGAACCAGAAAACTCGGCCTTCTCGGTCTCTTAAAGACTGTCGACAAGAGCTTCGCGCCGGCGCGTGAACGCAGTTTCCGAGCGGTCAACGCAAAGGGTTTCATGGTCGAATTGTTGCGGCCCATCTCGATACAACCGGGCAAAAGCGCTCTCCCAAGCATCGGAATGGGCAAAGACCTTATCGCTGAACAAATAACCGGCCTCGACTGGCTTATTGCGGGTCCGAAATTTTCCCAGATCGTGATCGCCGAGAATGGATTCCCGACCCGCTTCGTGGTTCCTGATCCGCGAGTCTTCGCACTGCACAAAATTTGGTTGTCGCTGCAACCCACCCGCAACCCGATGAAACGCAAGCGAGACTTTCGTCAGGGCGAGGCGGTCGCGCAGTTGGCAATCGAGTACCTGAATCTTTCGTTCGACGACTCCGCCTTGCGCACCCTGCCGAACGACTTGACCGCCAGCGTTCCGTCTCTATTGGCGAGGCTTAAGAGCCGGAAACCGAACGCCAGGGAGGCGCAATTGCCACCCGGCTTTGACCAAGACAGCGATTGAACCTCCGCGCGTGGGAGGCTTCCAAACCTTCGGACGCCACGGGATGCCGCCGCCGGAGCCGAGAAGGCGCCACGGACTGCTTCGTGCAAATTCGCGTGGCGTTGCAAATGCCCCATCGCTCAGAAAGCATAGTCGCGGCCATCCCCCATGCGTTTTGAATACCTTATAGGAATGCGTTACCTCCGCGCGCGACGGCGCGAACGCTTCGTCTCGCTCATCGCGATTATCTCGCTGGCGGGTGTGACCCTGGGGACATTCGCATTGACGGTGGCGCTCTCGGTGATGAGCGGATTCCAGGTCGATTTGCGCGCGCGCCTGCTCGCCTTCACCCCGCAAATCGTGGTCGAGCGCTCCGATGGGCAGGTCTGGAATCCCGATGCGCTGCGCAAGCAGATCGCCTCGATGCCGGGGGTTCTCGCGGTGGCACCGTTCGTCACCTCGCAGGTGATGGCAGTGGGAACGACGCCCACCGGCGCGCCGTCATACATGGCGGGCGGAATGTTGCGCGGCGTGATCGCTACCGACAATCCGGTCCTGACCGAACTGAAAAGCACGCTGGATTCGGGAAGTCTCGCGTCGCTCTCTGAGATGCATCCGGTGGAAGTCGTCGACAATGGCGTCAAACGGCAGGTCGACCTACCCGGCGCGATTTTGGGCCGCACTCTTTCACTGGACCTTGGCGCGCTGCGGGTCGGCGACACTATCACCTTGATATCGCCCGCGAGCCTGGCCGGTGCGGCAGGCAGTCCGCGCCTCAAACGATTCGTGGTAACCGGATTTTTCTATTCCGGCATGTATGATTTCGACTCCACGCTCATCTTCGTCGATCTCAAAGCCGGCCGCGCGCTATTGGCGGATGATCCGCAACTCGAATCCGGCCTCGAGGCGCGCCTCAAGGATATGTTTGACGCCCCCGCGATCGCGGAGAAGATCGCGGCCCTCGCCGGACCGGGCTTTTCAGTGAAGGACTGGACCACCGAGAACGCGCCGCTGTTCTCGGCTCTGCAACTGGAGAAGTTCACCTACTTTCTGGTGCTGATGCTGATCGTGCTGGTGGCGGCATTCAACATCATCGCGACACTGGTGATGGTGGTGATGGAGCGGCGCAAGGAAATCGCGATCCTGCGCGCGATGGGCGCGCGGGCCGGTTCGGTCGCGGCGATCTTCCTGACCGAAGGCGCGGTGCTCGGGGTGGTCGGCACGGTGCTCGGCACCGGCACCGGCTTCCTCACCTCATGGGCGATCGGCAAGTATCATCTGATAAAGTTGCCCGCCGATATGTTCATGATCAGCTACGTGCCGGTGCGCATTTATCCACTGAACTTCGTTTTGGTGGGCCTCGCGTCGATGCTGCTCTGCCTGGTGGCGGCGCTGTATCCGGCGCTCAAGGCGCGCTCGCTCTCGCCGGTCGAGGTGATTCGTTATGAGTGACGCCGCGGTGGGCGCGGCCGCCGCTCTGACCGCGGCCATCAATCCGCTGATTATCGCGACGGGAATCTCGAAGAATTTCCACGATGTCGATCGCGAAATCCGGGTGCTGCAGGATCTCTCGCTGACCGTCGCGGCCGGCGAGCTGATCGCAGTGGTGGGGCAATCGGGCACCGGCAAATCGACGCTGCTGAACATCCTCGGCAGCCTGGAGCGGCCGAGCAGCGGCAAAGTGCTCTTCGAGGGACTGGATCTGTTCGCCCTCGACGAGCGCGCGCTGGCGGATTTCCGCAATCGCAAACTCGGCTTCGTGTTCCAGTTTCATTACCTGCTCGCCGATTTCAACGCGTTGGAAAACGTGATGATGCCGGCGCTGATCGGGCGCGTGCCTGAGCGCGAAGCGCGCGAGCGCGCCGAGCGGATGCTCGCGATGGTTGGGCTCGGGGACAAACTGCATCGACGGCCCGCCGAATTATCCGGCGGCGAGCAACAGCGCGTCGCGGTCGCGCGGGCGGTGGTGCAGAGCCCGCGCCTGGTGCTGGCGGACGAGCCGACCGGCAATCTCGACCCCCATACCGCGGATGAGGTCCATGAGCTGTTTCATAAACTTAATCGCGAGCTCGACGTGACCCTGATCGTCGCGACGCATAATGAACGGCTGACGCGGAGCATGGGGCGCGCGTTGCGACTGAAGGACGGCAAGCTCTACGACGAGCCGCGCGTTTAGTGCGTCCCGCATGGCTATGAATCGCGCGCGCGGCATCTCAGGTTTACATAGCAACCATGATTGGTTAGCTTGGCGAGCGTTTGGGTGGACATTGGTGGCAATCGGAAGATGCAACGCGCGGTGGCCTGGCGCGCTCGGGGTACTGTTATCATTGACGCTGCTGCTGAGCGGCAACATCGCGCGCGCCCAAAATCCGATCATTTCCGACATCCAGATCGAAGGTAATCAGCGCGTCGAAAGCGACGCCATCCGCCTCCATATCTCGCAACGGACCGGCGAACCACTCAACAACGCCGCGGTCAGCGAGGACATCAAGTCCATTTACAAGATGGGCTTTTTTCAAAACGTCACCGCCGATACTCGCAACGAGAAGGGCAAGGAAGTCCTGGTTTACAAGGTCACCGAACGGCCGCAAGTTACCGATGTGAAGATCACCGGGATGAAGGAGGTCCGCACCACCGACGATAAGATCGTCGCGGCGATGAAGATCCATCCCGGCTCGATTCTGGATCCGACCCGGGTCAAGGAAACCGAAAAAGAGATCAAGGAAGTATACGAGGGTAAGGGCTTTTCCGACACCAAGGTGGACTATCAGGAACAATTCGGGGCCAACAACACCGAGGTCGGAACCTTCGTCGTCACCGAAGGGCCGAAGGTCTACATCCGCGAGGTCGATTTCACCGGCAATCACGCTTTCAGCGCCCGCGAATTGCGCGGCCAGATGGATACCACCAAATACATCCCGCTGCTTAGTCTGGTCACCACCGCGGGCGTGCTCGATCAAAAGAAACTGCGTGAGGACACCGATCGGATCGCGGCTTTTTACTACGATCACGGCTACTTGAACGTCCACGTCGGCGAGCCCGTTATCAGCCGCATACCCAAGGGACTCAAGGTGACGATCCCCATCGATGAGGGGCCAATCTACAAAGTCGGGAGCGTCGATGTCGCCGGCGACCTGAAGTATCCGCGCAGCGAATTGGTCCCCTTGATAACCACCAAACCTGGCGCGGACTTCCGCGGATCGACGCTGCAACATGACGTGCTGACCTTGTCGGACTTTTATTCTGATCGCGGCTATGCCTTCGTCGACGTGGAACCCAAGACTGCGCTAGAGCCGGCCGCGCGCAAAGTCAATATCACCTTCAGCGTCAACCCCGGCCGCGAGGTGCTGGTCAACCGCATCAACATCAGCGGCAACACCCGGACCTCGGACAAGGTCATCCGCCGCGAGATGCAGGTGCAGGAACAGGAGCCCTACTCCGCTTCCGCGATTCGCGATTCCAAGCGCCGCCTCGACCAGCTGGGCTTTTTCAGCACCACTCGCATCACCACCGCACCCTCCGCGCAGCCGGACAAGGTGGATCTCAATGTTGACGTAGCCGAGCAGAACACCGCCTCATTTCAGGTGGCCGGCGGTTTCGACAGCTACCAGTCGGTGTTCGGGCATTTCCAGCTTGGCAATACCAATTTGTTCGGCGGCGGCGAGGCGGTGCTACTTAGCGCACAAATCGGCTTCCTGTTTCAAAACTATACTGCGAGTTATACCGAGCCCTGGTTCCTCGATATCCCGCTGGCGGTGTCGCTGTCGATCTTCGACAGCAAAACCGACCTCTTCACCTTCCATCAAAATGCGGCCGGGGGCGCGGTCAATTCCAGCTACCCACTCGCCGAGCTGGGGTTTAAGAACCTGGGGCCCTTCTCGCTGAAGGATGTGCGGGCCGGATTGGGCTACCAGTTCGAGAGCGTCGGCATCGGCGGTTTGTCGCCGTTCACCACCTACCAGATCGCCAAGTACAAGGGATATACGCAAGTTTCTGAGCTGATCCCGAGTATTCGGCGCGCCACGGTAGACAACCCCATCGATCCGCGCAGCGGTTCGATTGAAAGCCTGAACGTGGAGCTGGCGGGCATCGGCCCGGGCGTCGCCTTCATTAAGGCGCTGGTGCACGCGCGCCTTTACTACACCTTCCTCAAGAGCGCGACCTTCGGTCAGTGGGTGTTCTCTCCAGGGGTCACGTACGGGATCGGGACTACGCTTTCACCCGGGCAGGGCAACGAGCTTCCGCTCTACGAGCGATTTTTCCCCGGCGGTGTCGGTGGTCAAGGCGACGTTCGCGGCTATCAGCTTTATTCTTTGGGCCCCGAGGTATTGTTACTGAATCAGGACGGCACTCCACTCCAAATCGAAAACACCGGAGGCAGCAAGGAGCTGCTCCTGGATGGCGAGATCAGTTTCCCGATTCTCTCCGGCTTGGGAATTCGTGGCGTCGTGTTTGCCGATGCGGGTCAGGCCTATAATCTCTCTCAGAGCATCACGCCCAGCTCGCTGCAGGCGGCGTATGGAATCGGCATCCGATGGCGTTCGCCGTTCGGTCCGCTCGCGGTCGACGTGGCGCGCCCCGTCAACCCGCGTCCGCAGGATCAGAGCAACGTTTTCGAGATCGGTGGCGGCGCGCCGCTTTAGAGATTGCGGTCGCCCCTATAGCGCGCGGGCCACAAAATTGGCTTAAATACTGCCTCGATAGTTGCAACTCAGACAGCGCCGGTCCAACCCCGCCTCGGACGCCCAGCCAAGGCCCGCGTTGCTATGATTCGCTTTCACGGAGGATTCCAATTCAGATGAGAAATCGGTTGATGGCCGCGGTCACCCTGTTGGCGCTTCTCGCCGCGATTCCCGCATCGGCGGAAGTGAAGCTGGCCTATGTCGATGTCCAGCGCGCGCTCAACGAATGCGAAGCCGGGAAAGCGGCCAAGGGCGACTTCCGCGTCAAAGTACAAAAAGTCGAACAGAACCTGCAGAGTGAGGAGAATGAGGTCGCCCGGCTCAAGGATGAACTCGAGAAGAAAGGCATGCTCATGAAGCCCGAGCAGCGCCAGAGTCTTCAGGACGAGTATGTCAACAAGGCCAAGAACTTCGAGCGCAACTACAAAGATTCCAAGGACGACCTCGAGCACAAAGATCAAGAGATTACCAGCATGATCATCCATGACCTCGCGCAAGTGATCCGCGACGTCGGCGAGAAGAACGGCTACACCATGGTCTTTGAGAAAGGCTCGATTCTATGGGGCACCCCGGGAATCGACATCACCGACCAGATCATCCGCACCTACAATGGTATGCACGTCAAGATCGGCAGCCTCGGCGGCGGTATGACCGCGCCGCCGATGGGGGGCGGCGAGGCCGGCGACGAGGAGCAAGCGGGTGCATCCTCGCCCAGCGACTTCGGTTCGGGCGCCGCCAAGCATTCCTCGATCTCCAAGTAAGGCTTCGGGACATTTTGGCAGGCGAGAAAAATCCTCAGCTCGATCGATTTCTGCGGATGCTGCCGCATCGCTATCCGTTCCTGATGGTGGATCGCGTCGTTGAAGTCGGCAATGGCAAGGCTCGCACCCTCAAGAACGTCAGCAACAACGAGCCGTTCTTCGCGGGCCATTTTCCCGGCAATCCTGTCATGCCGGGGGTGCTGATAATAGAGGCGCTCGCGCAGTCGGCGGCCATCCTGGCGCTGGCGGAGATGAAATCCGAAAGCCAGCGCCTGTTCATGCTCACCGGGGTCGAGAAGGCACGGTTTCGCCGACCGGTGATCCCCGGCGATCAGCTCGACATGGAAGTAACCGTGATTCGCAGCCGCGGGCCGTTATGGAAGATGCACGCCGAAGCGCGCGTCGGCGGAGAGATCGCGGCCGAGGCCGAAATCTCCGCGATGGAAGTGCCCGAGGAGAAATTGTCATAGCAGGCAAGATTCATTCTTCCGCGGTGATCGATAGCCGCGCCGAACTCGATTCCTCGGTCGAGATTGGACCTGGAGCGGTAATCGGGCCGAAGGTGCGCATCGGCGCGAACACGGTGGTCGGCCCGTATGCGGTCATCGAAAGCAACACCACGATTGGCGCGCGCAACCACATCTTCCAGTTCGCGTCGATTGGAGCGCAACCGCAGGATCTGAAGTTCAAGGGCGAACCGTCCGTCGTCGAGATTGGCGACGATAATTTGATTCGCGAGTTCACCACCGTTCATCGCGGTACTGAAGGCGGCGGAATGGTAACACGCATCGGCAATCATGTTCTTGCGATGAACTATGTTCACATCGCCCACGACTGCATTATCGGCGACCACTGTATCCTCGCCAATTCCACCGAGCTCGCAGGCCATATCGTGTTCGAAGATCATGTTCGCGCGATGGGCGGCGTACTCATTCAGCAATTCACCCGGATGGGCGGATATTCGATGCTGGCCGCGGGCGCGCGCATCGAGCTGGACGTTCCGCCTTTTGCGATCGCGTCGGGAGACCGTGCGCGTCTGGTCGGGGTTCATGAAATCGGCCTTCAGCGCGCTGGTTTCGGCGCGGAAAAAATTGCGCTCATTAAGAATGCGATGCGCAAGCTGTTCTTTTCCAAGCTGACCCGCGAAGAAGCGATCAAGGAAGTCGCCGCCGAGTACTGCGGTGTTCCCGAGGTCGAGCGTTTGCTCAGCTTCATCCAGAACTCCCAGCGCGGCGTCGTCGGGCGCGAGCGTGAGTAGCCTCGGCCTCATCGCGGGCAACGGAGTCTTCCCCCTCGAAGTTGCCACCGCCGCGCGTCAGCGCGGAATCAGCGTCATCGCGCTCGCGCATCGAGGTGAGACCAAACCCGAGCTCGAGGCGCAGGTCGATGAACTTACCTGGATCAAGGTCGGCGAGCTGCAAACGATCATCGACGTGTTGAAGGCCGCCGGCGTCGAGCAAGCTGCAATGGCGGGCGGAATCTCCCGCGCCCATCTTGCCGAAACCTTCGCGCCCGATGCGCGCGCGCTTAAGATGCTCTCCTCAATCACGCGCTGGAGCGACGATGCGGTGCTGCGCGCGATCGCGCGCGAAATCGAATCCGAAGGAATTCCGGTAATCGATCCGGTGCCGCTGATGGACCATGCGATCGCAACGCCGGGCGTGATGACCGGCCCCGAACCGGACGAGAAAAAACTCCGCGACCTCGCCCTCGCGTTCACCATCGCGCGCAACCTCGGCGGCTTCGACATCGGACAGAGCGTCGCGGTGCGCGGCGGCGTCGTGTACTCGGTCGAGGCGGCCGAGGGAACCGATGCGGCCCTGCGTCGTGCCGCGTCCATCGCGGGCAAAGGACTCATTATCGGAAAGGTCTCCAAACCGGGACAGGATTTGCGCTTCGACCGGCCCGCGATCGGTCCTGCGACGATCGAGTTGCTGAATGAAATCGGCGCGGCAATGCTCGGCATCGAGGCCGGCAAATGCCTCATCCTCGAGCGCGAGCGCACTCTCGCGATGGCGCAGGCATCAAGCCTCACGGTGTACGGCCATGCCTGAAATTCGCGCCGCCGTAGTCGGCGCCGGCCGCCTGGGAAGTCTGCACGCATCGAAGTATGCCGCTCTTCCCGGCGTCAGGCTCACGCACATCGTCGACATCGATGCGTCGCGCGCGGCGCAGCTCGCCTCGCTATATGGCGCGGCTTCGGCGACCCACTATCGCGACCTCGATAAGCAGGTTGATGTCGTAACGATCGCCTCACCGGGAGTCACGCATTTCGAAATCGCCTCCCATTTGCTGGGCGCCGGATGCGACGTGCTGCTCGAGAAACCGATGGCAGCGACCGTCGAGGATGCGCGCGCGCTGACCGCGCTCGCCGAGAGTACCGATCGCATTTTGCAGATCGGCCATCTCGAGCGCTTCAATCCGGTGGTCAATCATCTGCGCTCGATTCTCACTCGGCCCCGCTTCGTGGAGTGCCATCGCCTCGCGCCATTCACGGAGCGGGGCACGGACGTTGACGTGGTACTCGATCTAATGGTGCACGACCTTGACGTGCTGATGTCGCTGACCGGCGCCGAAGCGACCTCGGTCGAGGCGCTCGGGGTCGCCGTGCTAACCGATCAAATCGATGTCGCCAACGCGCGCATCCGCTTCAGCAACGGTATGATCGCTAATATGAATACCAGCCGCGTGGCGCCGCGCCGCGAGCGCAAGATCCGCTTTTTCCAGCACGATGCGTATATCTCGGTCGACTACGAGGCGCGCCGGATCCAGGTTTATCGCAAAAATCCGCCGCCCGCCGGGACGACGTTCCCGGTTATTTCGGCGGAGCAGATCGATCTCGGCGAGGCTGACCCGCTCGCCGATGAGGTCGCGTCGTTCATCGCCTCGGTGCGGGGGCGCAGCACGCCGGCAGTGACCGCGCGCGACGGGCTGAAAGCGATCGAACTGATCGAACGCATCCGCATTTCCATGGAGCAGCCGTGATGGCCCGCCTCGCGCGCAATCTCGTGCTCGTCGCGTCGCTGATGTTCATCATGGCGCTCACTGGATGTCATAGCGACGACGAGACCGGTTCGTTTCCGGCCGCCAACAAGAGCGATTGCCTGCCGAACCTGGCGCTGATCGATCAAAACGGGCAAAGCATCAATCTGAGTTCGCTCAAGGGCCAGTACGTGCTCATCAACTTCATCTACACCGGATGCTCGGGGACTTGTCCGATGCTGACCTCGAAGATGTCGATGGTCGAGAAAAAGCTCACGCCCGAGCTCGCGAAGAAAGTGCGCCTGGTAACGGTCACGCTCGATCCCGAGCACGACAATCCCGCGCAGCTCCTCAAGTATGCGAATGAACATGGCGCCAACGGCGCGGACTGGATTTTTCTGACCGGCACGCCGGCGCAGGTCGACGCTTACCTGGCGGTTTTTTTGATCAAGCGCACGCGCGAGCCCGACGGCTCCATCGATCACGTCACTACGAGTTTCCTGCTCGGCCCCGATGGCCGCCAAATTCGCCAATACGATGGCATCAGCGTGACGCCATCAACATTGGCCGACGACATCAATCGCGCGCTCGCCAATGGTTGAAAATGGCTCGATGGACCCAACTCGCGTTGAGCGTCGCGCTCACTCTTTCGGGTTTGATGATGTACCCGGCGGCCGCGCTCGCGCATTGCTTTCCCGATCAAACCACGCCGTCGGCGGGCAGCGCGTTGCTCTCCTCGCCACCGCAAGTCATCGTGCACTTCGATAATCCATTCAATCCGGCAGGCACCGCCATTCACGTGTTGAGTACAAGCGGCGCGATCGTATCTGGAGAAGGCGCCGCGAGTCCGGATGACCGCACCATCACGGTGCCGCTCAAGCTGCTTGGGCCCGGCCAATATTTTGTGAAATGGCGCGCGCTGTCGAAAGATGGCGACCACACCCTGGGCGCGTACAGCTTTACGGTAAAAGGCGCGCGCTAGAACCATGTCGGCGAACTCCAGCGCCATCGTAAGCGAGCAGCCGCGACGCCCGCGACGCATCATGATCGTCGCGGGCGAGGCCTCGGGCGATCTGCATGGCGGCGACCTTGCACGGCAGATCCTCGCGCTCGATCCGAGCTGCGAGCTCTTTGGAATCGCGGGCGCGCAGATGCGCGCGGCGGGCGTCCACGCCAACGTCCGTATCGAGGACATCCACGGTCTGGGACTGACCGAGTTGATCTCGACCATCGGGCTGTCGCTCGCGACGATGCGCGATCTGCGCCGCGTCCTGCGCACCGACAAACCCGATCTGCTGATCCTGATTGACTATGCCGAGTTCAACCTGGTGCTGGCCGGTATCGCCAAACGCGCCGGGGTGCCGGTGCTCTACTACATCACGCCGCAGGTGTGGGCGTGGCGGCGCGGCCGTATCAGGAAAATCGTCGAGCGCTCGAGCCGTCTGGCGGTCGTACTACCATTTGAAAAGGAACTCTACGGATTGGCGGGTGATCGCGTGAGCTTCGTCGGCCATCCCCTGCTCGATCGGGTCGTGCCCGCGCAAGGCCGTGACGAAACCCTAGCGCGTCACGGCCTGCCCAAATATTCCAGGCTGCTGGCGCTGCTCCCGGGCAGCCGGCGTGCCGAGGTGCGCTACATCCTGCCCCCGATGGTGGAGGCCGCGCGCATCATCGCCCACGACCATGGTCTCATTCCGGTAATCGCGCTGGCGCCGACGCTGACCCCCGAGCAGCTCGCCGAGCAGTCGAAAATCGACCTCGCGGGGATACGTATTATCCAGGGCGATACGTATAGTATCATTGCCGCCAGCGAGGTCGCGCTGGTGGCCTCGGGCACCGCGACGCTGGAGACCGCCCTGCTCGGTTGCCCGATGGTGATTGCCTACAAAGTGTCGCCTCTGACCTACATACTGGGACGGATGCTCATTACCGGGGTCAACTTCATCGGCATGCCGAACATACTGGCTGGAGAGAAAATCGTCCCCGAGCTTATCCAGGGTGAGCTGACCGCGCGCAACCTGGTGCGCGCCGCCGAACCGATGCTCCACCACTCGATTCGCAACCAGACCATCGCGAAGCTCAACTCGCTGCGGGGCCGCCTGGGCGCTCCGGGAGCGGCCGCGCGGGTCGCCGCCCTCGCGCTGTCGATGATGTCATGAAGTTCCTCACTCCGCTCAGCCGCCGCGTGCTGACTTACCTGCGCCCGTACACGTTTCCATACATGGCGATGCTGGTGGTCGCGATGCTCGTGAGCAGCGCGACCGACGGCGCGATTCCACTCCTCATCAAGCATTTCACCGACCAGATTTATCAACTGAAAAGCGTGCAACTGGAGGCGCTGCGAGTCGTCTCGCTTGAGTTGGTCGCGGTCTTCGTGTTGCGCTCGCTCTCCGGCTTCGGTGAGGACTATCTCAGCGCGTACGTCGGACAGCACATCACGCTCGACATTCGCTCGGGCCTCAATCGCCGCTTGCAGCGGATGTCGCTGTCGTTCTTCAATCGCACTCCCAGCGGCATGATGATGTCGCGGGTCGTCAACGATGTCAGCGTCATTTCCAACGGCATCACCGACGGCGCTTTTTCGGTGGTCGGCGAAGGCGCGCGCCTGATTTTTGTGCTCGGCGCCGCATTCTGGATCGACTGGAAGCTGGCGCTGATCGCATTCGTGGTGTTCCCCTGCGCGGTCGGGCCGGTGATGGCGTTCTCGCGCCGCATGCGGAAGCTCACCAAGAAGGCGCAGAAGCAGATGAGCGGCATCACCTCGCTGCTGCAGGAAGCCTACCAGGGCAATCGCGTCGTCAAAGCCTTCGGGATGGAAGAATACGAGCGCGAGCGCTTCGACGTCGAGTTGCGCCACCTGTTCAAGTACTCGATGCGCGCCGCCGTCATCAAAGCTTCGACGGGCCCCATGATTGAGTCGATGTCGGCGGTCGCGATCCTGGTCGCGCTTTGGTACGGGGCCGCGTCCGTCATACACGGCACCCGCACGGTTGGAACTTTCGTCGCGTTCCTGGTCGCAATGCTGATCGTTTATGAGCCGTTCAAGCGTCTCGCGCGAATCAACAATACGGTTCAGCAAAGCCTCGGCGCGGCTGAGCGCGTGTTCAGCATGATGGATCAGCCGATCGAGATTCACGACGCGCCTGACGCGGCGGTGCTCGGGCCTGGCAATCACACCGTCGCAATGGAGCACGTCAGCTTCAGCTATGCGAAGGATTGGGTGCTCAACGACATCAACCTGGAGATTCCCGCCGGCAAAGTGGTCGCGCTGGTCGGGATGAGCGGCGGCGGAAAATCGACGCTCGCCGATCTGATCCCGCGCTTTCATGACGTGCAGGAAGGCCGCGTCAGCGTGGACGGCATCAACGTCAGGGATATTCGGCTCGAGTCCCTGCGCGCGCAGGTCGGCATCGTTACCCAACATACATTTCTGTTCAACGATACCATCCGTGCCAACATCGCATACGGCAGCCAGGCAAAAACCCAGGCGCAGGTGGTCGCTGCCGCCACCGCCGCCAACGCGCACAACTTCATCACGGCGTTGCCCAAGGGCTACGACACCATGGTCGGCGAGATGGGGGTGCGGTTGTCGGGCGGCGAGCGCCAGCGCATCGCGATCGCCCGCGCCCTGCTCAAGGACGCGCCGATCCTGATCCTCGATGAGGCAACCTCCTCGCTCGATTCGGAATCGGAACGCGCGGTGCAGGATGCGCTGGAAACGCTGATGCGCAATCGCACCACCCTGGTGATCGCGCATCGGCTCTCGACGGTGCGCCGCGCCGACAAGATAATCGTGCTGGTGCGCGGGCATATCATCGAGGAAGGCACCCACGACGAACTGTTCGCGCGCGGCAATGAATATCGCAAGCTTTACGATTTGCAGTTCATGACCGCGCCCGAAGTCGAAGGCAACGAAACGGTCGTGGTCAATTAGCTGACTATTGGCGGCCGCGCCGGCGCGCACATAGATTGGTCCTCAGGTGATGCTTCACGCGCTTTACAATTTGCTCTGGTATCCGGCGCTGCCGTTCGCGCTGCTCGCCTCCAACGGCGCCGACGCGCAAGGCGCGCGCGAGCGCCTGGGGATCGCCGCGCCCCGATCCGAATCGAGCGGGCTGCGAATCTGGGCGCATGCCTCCTCGGTCGGCGAGATCGAAGCCATCCACAGCGTGATGATGCGCCTGATGCACGATGCTCCGGCCGCGACCGCCGTCATCACCGCAATGACCACCGCGGGGCGCGACGTCGCTCGCCGGCGCATTCCGAAAGCCGCCGCGCATCTGCTCGCGCCGCTCGACAATCCTTCGGCGGTGCGCGCGTTTCTGCGCCGGGTGCGCCCGGAGCTGGTGCTGATTGCCGAGACCGAATTGTGGCCGAACTATTTTTGGGAAGCGAAAAAGTTCGGCGCCAAGGTCGCGATCATCAATGGAAGAATTTCCGAGCGCTCCCTGGCGCGCTACCAGCGCCTCGGAAAACTGTTCAGGCGCGCGATCCAATGCGCCGACCTCATCATGGCGCAGACCGCGCACGACGTGGATCGCTTCGCCGCGATGGGTGTCGATCGAAGCCGTATCGTCGTCACCGGCAACACCAAGTTCGATCCCGATGCGGCGGCGGAGATGCCGCTGCGCCGCGAGCTGCAGGAATTCGCCGGCGAGCGCCCTATCTTCATCGCAGGCTCGACCTCTGCGGGCGAGGAGGAAATCATACTCAACGCCTATCTGGAGTTGCGCAAGGAATTTCCCGCGCTCGCGCTGACTATCGCGCCGCGCCATCTGGTGCGCGTGCCCGAAGTGGAAAAGCTCGTGAGCGAGCGCGCGCTCAAGTATGTGCGCGCGAGCGCCGCGCGCCTCGACGCCGACGCGGAGGTGATGATCCTCGACACGATGGGCGAGCTGCGCCCGCTCTATCGCCGCGCCACCGTCGCATTCGTCGGCGGCACCCTCAACGAAGTTCGGGGCGGACAAAATCCCGCCGAACCCGCATCCGTCAGCGTGCCGGTGATGTTCGGCCCCTATTACGAGAATCAACAGGAAACCGCGTCCGCGTTGATCGCGGCAGGGGGCGCGCGGGTGGTCAACAATGCCGAGGAGATCGTTCGCGGCGCCGCGAAATGGCTCGCCAATGACGCGGCGCGCCGCGCGGCAGGCCGCGCCGCCCGCGAATGCATCCTGCAACTAAGCGGCGGAGTGAGCACCTCGTTGATGCACCTGCGCACCCTGATTACGCTCGCGAGATAATGGCGGGTCGCAACACCATCTATCGCCGGCCGCGCATCGAAGAACTCTGGTTCGGCAAGTTGGGCGGGCGGCAACGCGCGATGGTGGCGGCGCTGCTGCCCGCTTCACTGCTTTATCGCGCCGGTCGAAACCTGCGCAACGCCTTCTGGCACTTCGCCAAACAACGCGTACCGATCAGAACAGTGAGCATCGGCAACCTGACCGTCGGCGGTAACGGGAAAACTCCGTTCACCTTGTTTCTCGCGACGCGGCTCCAGACGCGAGGAATGTCGGTCGCGATTGTGAGCCGCGGCTTTGGCCGCAGCGGCGAGGATGGAGCGCCCGCCGCGCTGGTTTCCGACGGCGCCGCCATCAAACTTTCAGCCGAAGCGGCCGGCGACGAACCGATGATGATGGCGAAGTCGTTTCGAGGACCCATCGCCGTCGCGCGCCGCCGCATCGATGGAATTCGCCTCGTCAGCGAAATCGCGCATCCCGACGTGATCATTCTCGACGACGCCTTTCAACATCGCGCGTTGGTGCGCGACGTCGACCTGGTGCTGATCAGCCGCGAGCGCGGCTTCGGCAATGGCCATCAGCTTCCCGCCGGACCGATGCGCGAGCCGCTGCGCGCGATTCGCCGTGCGCACGCCGCCATCATCATGTCGAGTGGAATTCCCGACCGGGCCAGCGCGATCACCGCGCGCCAGATGGACACCATCGCGCAGATCACCACGCTGCATGCGACCTTGCGCCCCAAGGCCTTGGTGCACAATGAGCAGGGCAACCGGCGCGAGGTGCCGATCGCGATGGCCGGGCGGCGCGCGCTCGCGGTGAGCGGTCTGGCCGATCCGAGCGGCTTCTACGCGATGCTCCGTGAAATCGATACCGATCTGGTCGGCGTGCTCGAATATCCGGACCATCACGCCTACAATTCGTCGGACTGGCAGACGATCGTCAAAGCCGCGACCAACTCGGACATCGTGATCACGACCGAGAAGGACCTGGTAAAACTGGAAAGATTTCCGTTCGCGCGGGATTCTCTATACGCTCTGCGACTGGAAGTTGTGATGAGCGCCGAGGACGCGGCGCGGCTCGATGAAATCGTGATTGGCGGCGCGACCCCATCCAGCGTCGCCGCCGCGCGCTAAATCTCAGGAGGTTTTTCGATGGCCATCAGCCAGGAGTTGCTCGATATTCTTGCCTGCCCGAAGTGCAAGGGCGAACTGCAAATCACCGAGAAGCAGGACGGCCTCGTATGCCAGGCATGCAAACTGGTTTATCCGATCCGCGAGGATATTCCGGTGATGCTGATCGACGAAGCCAAGCCGCTTACGTGAGCCGTGCGCGCGCCGACGCGCGGCGGGCGGATCGCCTCGTCCAGCTCGCCTGGATCGCGATCGGTGTGTATGCGGTCGCCCTCGGCATCGCGGCGGTGCTTCGCGCGCAGGGTGACTTCAACGTCTACTATCGCGCAGGTGCGCGCGTTCTGAGTGGCGAGGCGATTTACCGCCTCGATGAATCGAGCCACTTCCTCTATGCACCAATCATCGCGATCGCGTTCGCACCCTTCGCGGCGCTTCCGCTGCAAGCCGCGCAATTCGCATTTTTTTTGATCAGTGGAATTTCGCTAATTGCGTTGATCCCCGGCGCGGCGCGAATGCTGTTTGGCCGCGCGCATCGTTTGACCCCGTTACTGATAGTGCTCCCGGTTATCGTCTGCGCGCGCTTCATCGATAACAACATCGAACATGGCCAGATAAATCTGCCGACCGTCGCGCTGACAATATGGGCCATCGTGCTCGCCGAAGAGGACCGCGCCATCGCCGCGGGCGCGATGCTCGCGCTCGCGATTCTGATCAAGCCGTTCGCCGGCCTCGCCGCCCTGTTTCTCCTGCTGGAAGGAAAATGGCGTCCGATGGTTTTTTCGATCGGATTCGGATTGCTGCTGATGCTGGCGCCGATCTTGGTATTCGGTCCGCGCGGCGCGCTCGCGCAAACGCTCGCGTATTTGCAGGTCGTCGGCTCGATGACCGATCGCTATACCACGATGCTCACCAACCAGTCCGCGACCTCCGCGGTGGCGCGCCTGATGAGCATCGGTGCGAGCGCCGGGGCTCCCGCGTCGCATGCGGCGCTCTACATCGGTACCGCGATTGAGCTGGCGCTGGTCGCCGCGGTTGTGATCTGGTTCTTTCGCGCCTCCGATCCGCAGCCGCAAGGCGGTTTGCTCGCACATCGATTTCCACTCGCGGGGTTGTTCTGCATCATGCCGTCGCTGGTTCCGATCTCATGGAAAAGCTACTACGTGGCGCTGCTCGTCCCGTACTTCCTGCTGATCTTCGTGCTGTGGGTAAAGAGGCCGCCCGGCTCGCCCACACCGACGCTAGCGTTGGCCCTGGTGGCAGTCTCGGTGATTTTGAATTGGATTCCGGGGACGCGGCCGAATCACTACGCACTGTTCTTTTCGGCGCATTTCCTGTCCTCGATACTATTGCTGGCGGCGATCGCGACGGCAGCGCTATGGTGGCAAGGCTCATCGAATGCAGACTTAGATCATCGTGTACGGTAAACATTAGCGTGATGCTTAAGCACGCTCCCGGACCGGATTTCATCAAGAGCCAGGTCGGTCGCAAGGTCGCTTATCTGCATCGCGAAATCGCTCCCTTCGCGCCTCAAGTGCTGCTGGAAATCGATCGCACGTTGCGTTCCGGCCACCGGGGCGCGGGCAACCGCGAAAGCGGCTACCCCATCAACATCGATGGCGCGCCGCGGTTGTTCGTGCGGCGTTCGATGCGCGGCGGCATGATGCGCTTCCTCGGCGACCGCTATGTCGGGTTCGTGCCGCGGATGGTTTACGAACTCAACATCATTTCCGAGGCGCGCAAACGGGGCGTCTCGGTTCCCGAGCCGATGGGAGCGATCGTCGAGAAAGTCGGTCCCGCGGTTTACAAGGGCGCCGTCATCACCAAGGCGATTCCGGGGATGACGATGTGGGAATTCGTCAAGGTCGAGACCGATCCGCGCAGCTTCAGCCACGTAGTCAGAATGGCGCGCTATTCAATCGACACGATGCACCAGCAAGGGGTGTTTCACGACGATCTCAACCTGAACAATTTGTATGTTTCGATGGCGGGTGACGGATTCACGGTGGTGATTCTCGACTTTGACAAGGCGAAAATTTCCTCGCGCGAGGTCTCGCGGTTCCAACGCAAGCGCAATCTCAAGCGCCTGGCGAATTCGATTCGCAAGCTCGATCCAAAGAAGCGCTATCTCGATGACGCCGCGCTCAAAATCATGACCGCGATCTGACCTCACCCGGCGCAGTAGCGCCACCCTCTCCCTCCAGGAGAGGGAACAAGGAACGGGAGCCTTCTTAACGCTTCGCGATGACCTCGATCTCGACCCTCGCGCCACGCGGCAGCGCCGCAACCTGGACCGTCGATCGGGCGGGAAATCCTTCGGCGAAATGTTCGCCGTAAATTCCGTTGACGATTTCGAAATCGGCGAGGCTGATCAGAAAAATCGTGGTCTTCACGATATCGCCAAAGCCAAGACCGGCCGCGTGCAGCACCTCACGAATGTTATCCATCACCTGGCGGGTCTCGTGCTCGATGCCGCCGTGGACCAACGCTCCTTTGGCCGGGTCGAGGCCAATCTGGCCCGACAGAAAAACCGTGTCGCCGGTATCAATCGCCTGCGAATAGGGACCGATCGCAGCCGGCGCACCTCTGGTCTCGATAACTTTTTTCATGCGGACATATTTGCTGATGCAATCTTGGATCGTAGTTTAGTCGCGGGCGCCGTTTTGCTGGCCCAGGCGCGAGACCCGCATCACCCCGTCGATCGCCGCAATCGAGCTCATCAGCGTGTTCAACTGCCGCGCACTGGTGACGAGCAGCTCGAAAATCGATAGCGCGCGCCCATCGTTGCCGTTGGTCTTCACTTCCGCAGTGGTGATGTTCACGCCCACGGTCGCAATCGCCTTCGACATCGCGGCCAGCAGGCCCGGCTGATCAGCGCAGAGCACTTCAAGGCGGATGGGGCGCGGAGTCGCCTCATCGTCCTTCCATACTACCGGGACGCGCCGTTGCGGATCGGAGAGCAGCGCATGGGGGCATCCTGCGAGGTGCACGGTGACACCCCGGCCGCGTGTGATGAAGCCGGTGATTGCTTCGCCCGGCAACGGATTACAACATAGCGCGAAGCGCACCATCATGTCGCCGATTCCCGACACCACCACCGCTCCGCTGGCGGCGCGGCGTGCTTCCTTGGCCGCGCGCTCGGCGGCTACCGGTCCGGGCGATGCCGGCGATTTCTCGCCGCGATAGATTTTCAGCTCGTCGGGGGTCAGCACTTTTCCCAGCAACTGACCGGGAGTGATGATGCCGTAGCCGACCGCGGCCAGCAGGCTGTCGACGTCGCGCTGAGAAAATTCTTTGAGCGCGCCGTCGAGGCGCTTGTCATTACGCAACTGATTGACTGAGAGTTTAACCACTTCGAGCTCGCGATCCAGCAAGGACACGCCCAACTCGCGCGAACGCTCCGATTGCTGCTGGCGGAACCACTGCCGAATGCGGCTTTTAGCGCGCGCGGTGGTGACGAAATTCGCCCAGTCCTTACCCGGGGTCTGCTTCTCGTTGGTGAGGACCTCGACCGTGTCGCCGGAATTCAGGCGGTAGCGCAGCGGCACCATCCGTCCGTTGATGCGCGCGCCCGCCAGATGATTTCCGACTCCGGAGTGAATCCGGTAGGCGAAATCGATCACGCTCGCGCCCTTAGGAAAATCGAGCACGTCGCCCTTGGGCGTGAAGACGAAAACTTCCTCGGGAAAAAGGTCGTCACGGACGGTGGAGAGGAATTCCTGTGGGTCCTTCAGATTCTGCTGCCATTCGACCAGCCGCCGCAGCCACGCGAAGCGCTCGGTGTCGCGTTGTTCGGGCGACACCCCCTGCTTGTAGGTCCAATGCGCCGCGATCCCTTCCTCGGCCACCCGATGCATGTCGCGGGTGCGAATCTGCACTTCCATGCGCTGCGCGCGAGGACCGATCACGGTGGTATGCAACGACTGGTACATGTTCGGCTTGGGCAGCGCGATGTAATCCTTGAAGCGGCCCGGCACCGGCTTCCAGTTCGCGTGCACCACGCCGAGCGCCTCGTAACATTCGCGCACCGAGCCGACGATGATGCGAAACGCGACCAGGTCGTAGATTTCGTCGAAGGTCAGCGCCTCTTCCTGCATCTTGGAGTGAATCGAATAGAAGTGCTTCGGACGTCCGGTGACCTCGGCGATAACGCCGGAATCTTCCAGCCGCTTGGTAAGGATCTGAATCACCGCGCGGATGTAGTCTTCGCGCTCCACGCGCTTGCTCGCGACAAAAGTTTTGAGCGTCGAATACGCACTATGGTTGACGTAACGGAACGCGTTGTCCTCGAGCTCCGACTTCATCCAATAGATGCCAAGGCGATGCGCGATGGGCGCGTAAATTTCCAGCGTCTCGCGCGAAATCTCCATCTGCCGTTCGGGCGCGAGCGGACCCAGGGTGCGCATGTTGTGGAGGCGGTCCGCCAGCTTGATCATGACGACCCGGATGTCCTGCGCCATCGCGATGATCATCTTGCGGAAATTCTCCGCCTGCTTTTCCGCGCGGCTGGAGAAGGTGATCTTGGAAACCTTGGTTACCCCATCAACCAGGCGCGCGACTTCGGCGCCGAACAGCGCTTCCACCTCGCTAAGCGAGGTCGCGGTGTCCTCGACCACGTCATGCAGCAGGGCGGTAACGATCGAGGGGACATCCAGCTTGAGCTGGGTGGCGATCAACGCGACGTTCAGCGGATGAGTCACGTAGGGCTCGCCCGACTCGCGCTTCTGCTCCCCATGCATCCGCGCGGAATAATCATAGGCGCGACGAATCAGCGCGAGGTCGGCATCGGGGTTGTACGCGACGATGCGCCGGAGGAGCTCGTCCAGCCCTTGCGGCTCGGTGGTTTGGACTAGCTCTTCCACGGCGCGAAACCTTCCCGCAGCCTTAAGACCCGCGCGCGCTCAGCGTTGACGACCGAACTGAAGCGCGCGACCGAGGCATCAACGTCGTCGTTGATGATTAGGTAATCATACTCGGAGTAGGCACGCGCCTCCTCGCGCGAACGATGGAGCCTGCGCGCGATGGCCGCTTCGGTTTCGGTGCCGCGTTTGCGCAGGCGCTGCGCGAGCTCGTCGAAGGTGGGCGGCAGGACGAAGACCGCGACCGAATCATGCAGATATTTTGCGCGAATCTGGCGCGCGCCCTGAATGTCGATATCGAGCAGGATGTCGCGGCCGGACTGGATGGCGTCGTCGAGCGGGCCGCGGAGGGTACCGTAGCTGGCATCGAAAACCTGCGCCCATTCGGCGAGATCACCGCCGTCGCGCCTGCGTATGAATTCATGCTCGCTCACGAAATGATAATCGGTACCGTCGATCTCGTTGCCGCGCGGCAGTCGGGTGGTCAGGGAAACCGAGAACTCAATCTCGGGGATACGCTCGAGCGCCGCGCGCCAGATGGTAGTCTTACCCGCCCCGGAAGGAGCGGAAAGTATAAAAATAATACCGCGTCGTGGAGGTAAATCCGTCATTAAAGACACTAATACGACGTTACCATCATTTGGAGTCGTGCTTCTATCGGCGACGTTCCGCGACTTTCACTCGACGTTCTGCACCTGCTCGCGCATCTTCTCGGCCTCGCCTTTGACCGCGACGGTGAGCTGCGAGAGCCCCGCGTTTTGCGATTTCGAGCCCATCGTGTTCACCTCGCGGTTGATCTCCTGGAGCAGGAACTCGATCGATTTTCCAACCGGCTCACTGCGGTCGAGCAACTCCTTGAGGGCCTCTAGGTGGATCCGCAGCCGCGTCAGCTCCTCGGTAATGTCGCCTCGTTGCGCGACGCCGGCCGCCTCTTCGTAAAGCCGCTTTTCGTTGACCGGAATTTCGGCGAGCAGTTCCTTCACACGCGCCTGAAATCCTGCGAGGACCTCGGCCCGGGTTTCACCCGAAAGCTTTTCGATCTTCGGCATCGCCGCGTGGATCTTCTTGATGCGCCGCGCGAAATCGCGCTTGAGGCTGTTGCCCTCGCGGATGCGTTCGGCCTCGAGTCTTTTCAGCGCCTGTTCGAGCGCCTCGAAGCCCAGCTTGACGCCATGATGGATCTGATCGTCCTCGTCCTCGATAACGTGGAAGATTTCCGGGCGCTGCATGATGGTTTCCATGCCCAGCCGGCCATTGAGGTTCAACTGCTTGCCGAGCTTGCGCAGCTCTGCGATGTATAGTTTCGCGAGCTTCTCGTTGACTTGCAGTTTGACCGGTGGGGCCTTGGTCGCGGTATAGCGCATGAACACCTCGACGCGCCCGCGCGAAACCATGCCCTGCACCATTTTGCGCACTTGCGCCTCATGCTCGCCCCATCCCCGCGGCAGGCTCAACTTCAACTCGAAGAACCGCTGATTGAGCGCGCGGATCTCCGCCACCACCCGCACTCCGTCACGCTCGATATGAGCGCGCCCGAACCCTGTCATACTGCGCATCTAGTAATTGGCCCTTTCCGGATTGGCGCCCCGCCTGATCAGGCAGGCCCGGTATAGATCGATAGTCTTTGCGGTCATCGCATTCATCGAAAAATTCTCACTGACCCGGAGCCTCGCCGCGCTGCCCAAAATCGCCCGACGCGTGACGTCATGCGCGAGCGAAGCGATTGCGTCGGCGAGCGCCGCCGGTTCGCGAGGCGACACCAGGAGCCCATTGCGCTGGTCTTCAACGATGTCGACTACTCCACCGGCGCGCGTGGCGACCACCGGCAACCCGCACGCCATCGCTTCGAGCAGAGCCACTCCGAGACCTTCCTTGAGCGAGGGAAACACGAAAACGTCAAGCGCATCAAGTAGTTGGCGCGAATCGCCAACCATACCTAAGAAAAGCATGTCACCGGCAATGCCCAACTCTTTTGCGAGATTGAAAAGTTCAACCCGCATTTCACCATCACCGGCGATCGCGCATTTGATCCTCCCCGCCTCCCCCCGCGCGTGATTTAGATTCGCTACCGCTTCGAGGAGATAACGATGGCCCTTGCGCTCCTCGAGCATCCCCACCGTGCCAACGAGAAAATCGTCATTCGCGATTCCGAGCCGGCCGCGGGCTGCTTCGCGCTGGGAGGGATCCGCGGGCCGAAAATGATCGCAGTCCACTCCTGAAGCGATGATCCGGAGACGATCGCTCGCGACCCCTGCCTCGCCGAGCGCATCCGCAACTCTGCTCGAAATCGCTGCAACCGCATCCACCGCGCGGTTGTAAAGAAACGGAGCAAATAGCCGATTGGGCCGATAATCCATCCGCCGCGTCACGATCAGTGCGCGCGCGTGTCCTCGTGCAAACGGCGCCATCGAATGCGCGCGCGAGGTATGGAAGTGCACCACATCGTAGTGCTCGATCGAAAGCAGACCACGCAGGCGCATTCCCGCGGCGAAATCGAGCGCATTGCGAATCGCGAGCGGATGACACGTGATGCCCTCGCGGCGGGCGCGGTCGAAGAGCGGTCCTCGTGGATCGCAGGCGAGCTCCGCATGATGTCCTTTGCGCAACAATCCAAGTGTCAGGCCGAGCACCTGAGTCTCGCCACCCGCGAATCCGAGCTCCGGATCGACGCCGAGCACGCGCAATGGCGGGTCGCCGAAATTCGCAGCGCTAGCATCCGGCGACGAAATCGTTTCATTCGCTTTGACAGATGGTTCCAAGTCGCGATCGCGCTCCGCAATCAATCGATAAACCTGTAGTACAAAATTGCACAAATTGCGGTAATCGCGTCCCGCCAGCCGATCTTCTTCCCTTCCGCATAAGTGCGCCCCGAGTACGAGACCGGCACTTCGTAAATCCGCCAGCGCGCGCGCGAGGCTTTGATCGTGATCTCGGGCTCGAAGGTAAAGCGATTCGCGCGGAGCCGAAGTTGCAACAGCTTGTCGCGCGCGAAGGCTTTCATCCCGGTTTCCATATCACTCAGGTTCATGTCGCTCATGACGTTCGAGACCATGGTGATCAGCCGGTTGCCAAGGTAATGCCAATACAACAACACGCGATGAGGACCGCCCAGAAAGCGCGAGCCGTATACCATGTCGGCCCGGCCGTCGACGAGCGGTTTGATCATCGTGTGATAGTCGTTCGGATCGTATTCGAGGTCAGCGTCTTGAACGAAAACATAAGGATTCGAGGCCGCCGCAAATCCCATTCGCAGCGCGGCGCCCTTACCGCGATTCTTGGAATGATAAAAAACCTTGACGCTGTGATGGTGAAAGTTCTGCAGAAACTCCCGAGTGCCGTCAGTGGAAGCGTCGTCGACCACGATCACTTCGGTCTCGAAGCCGCAGTTGAGTACCCGGTTGATAACCTCGCCAATGGTTTTGACCTCGTTAAAGACCGGGATCACCACCGATATTTTGACCGGATCAGCCATCAGCCGCGGTGCCTTCTCTCGCCATTATCGCAGTTTGCGCCGCACCGCGCTTGATACCACCATCGCGAGCCCGGCGCCGTGCGATCATTTTGGTCAGCCTCAGAAGGGACTGCCGACGGGCTGATCGGGAGAGACCGGTAGTCACCCCATAACTATCGAAAACGCGCAACTTGTCGGTTCGCGATACTCCTGGAAGGTCGAAATGCCCCAGCTGGACCAGATTGCGCATTTGATTGCGCGCGAGGTTGATGCTCACCCGCGAGGTTTTTTCGGTGCCTTCATGATCGATGAAGGTAAATGCAATCTCGGAATTCGTCGCCGCGAAAATATTGTAGGGAGTCAGATCGCCGTGGATATAGCCCGCGAGATGCAGTCGGGCGATTTCCGCGCCAAGCTTTCGGAGGATGCTTCGGCGCAGCGCCAACCCGGTCCGATGCGACGGGTTCATCCATCTGGTCAACATGAACCCCGGGGCCGGGCTCATAACGATCACTTCCCGCCCGCTCTCGCGGTTCTCACCGATCAGGAAAACTTTAGGCACGCCAAATTTGTCCCGGCGCAGATCTTCGGAGATTCGCAGCACATGCTCGGAGCGCTTGGCGCGGGATTTCGCTTTTACGCGGGCCACGAGGCCTCGCGCCGGATCGAGTTGCTTGATGAAAATGTTGGTCGATTCGCCAGTCGGCCCGATCAGCGGCACTTTCCAGGTTGTCGCATGACGGGAGTGATGAAACGGCACACCACGTTTACCGACCAGAGCGGCAACCACGTTTTCGACGACCTCATTTCGCACGAAGGACGCGCATCGCCGCGCGCTCGCTGGAATGACGAAGCGCCATCCGGCCAGATCAAAACGCTCGCCCAGCGCGCGCCTCATGTTGAAGCTCCGACGACGGACACAGTTCCCGCGCCTTCGCCCTCGCGCCGATGCCGCGCCCGATGCAATGCGTCGATAACTGTCGCCGGCGTGATCCGATGCATACACTCGCGACCGACCGGACATTCACGCAGATAGCAGGGATGGCAAGGGATGTCGCCCGTGATCGCCAAATCGTCGAAGCCCCAGGGGGCGGAGCGCTTCGGCGAGGTCGCACCCCACAGCGATACGATTGGGCATCCGACCGCCGCCGCGATATGCATCGGCCCCGAGTCGGGTCCGAACGCCGCGTCGCATTCCGGAAAAATCGCAATCAGATCGCGCAGCGAGGTCTTGCCAGCGAAGTTCAATGCGTTGATGCCACCGAGTTCGCGCATCACCTCATCGGCCAATCCCGTCTCGTCAGGCCCCCCGAGGAGCAGCGGAAAGAATGCTGGCCCCTCCCCGTTAACGTGGTTTCGATCGCACACGCCCCGAATCACCGCGGCGATGGACTTCGGAAAATAGATCCGGCTCGGCCACGACGAACCGAGAATCACGCCGAGGCGCGGCCAAGGAGCCTCGCGGAGAAGATTCGCCGCGCGCTCGTGCTCGTCCGCCGAAGCTGCAAGCCCGAACTCGATAGGAGCGGACGGGAGGCCGAGCGCATCACCGAAGGTCTGATACTGAAGCAGCTTTAACCGCATCTCCGGCTGCGGCTCGATGCGGCGCGTCGAGAATAAATGATTCAGTTCCTTGGTGTTCGCGGCGCTGAATCCGAGGCGATCTTTCGCGCCCGATACAATCGAGATGATTCCACTCTTAAGGTGCCGCTGCAGGTCGATCGCCAGATCGAAGCGCCCTTCGCGCACGCGCCTGAGAAACGGCGCAAATGTCCACGGCGCGTGACGACGATCGTAGAGGATCGTCTGATCCAGCCACGGGTGCCTCTCGAGGATCGGCGCCGACTTCGGTTCGATCGCCCACGCGATATGCGCATCCGGAAAGCCGCGGCGAATTCTGCCGAGCAGCGGCAACGCTCGAACTACATCGCCAATCGCGCCGTTGAGGATAATAAGGATGCGCCTCGGATTGGTCGGCGGCAGAGCCTCTGTACTATTGGGCAAATTGTCCATCGAGACGGGCGCGTGCCGACACAGCCCCGTTAGGCGCGCGCCCGAGTCACGATGATAACTGTGCCGGAGCCCCTATAAAACCCCGTCGCCAGAGGACAATTTCAGCTGGTGACGAACTCCTTCAGGACCTGGATGAAGCGTTCGGGTGCGTCATTCACGATGCCATGGCCGGTCGCCGGAAACCGCTCGAAGCGCACCAACTCCTTCGGAAGCGCCGCGGCGATGTCCGCGGAGTCCTCCACCGGCGTAATCGGATCATCTTCGCCACCCATCACCAGCGTCGGACACTTGATGCGCTTAAGTTCGGGAAGAAAATCGAAGGTGTTCTGTTCGCGACGCGGAAAATCGAGCACCACTTCCATATTCATGACGCTGCGCGTGAACATCTCGTTGCCGCGACGATTGTGATTGTAAAGCGGGATGCATACGCGGATGTAGTCGGCGACAGTTTCAGTGCTGGGATTTTCCCAATAGTTTTTCGCCGCCTCGCGTGCTTCCTTACCTCCGAGTCGCTCGAATACGTCGAGCACTCGCGAAAGGCGCCATTTCGCCGAGGTGGTGCAGAAAACCAGCTTGCCCGGATGCTCGGGATGCCGCGTGCCATAGGCCTGCGCGACAAAGCCGCCGAATGAAGTGCCCATCACAACCGGCTTTTCGATTTCGACCGCCTCGCAGAAAGCGCGAACGTCGTCCGCCCAGTTCGCCAGCGTCCATCGATCGGGCGCGGTGCGATCGCTGCGCCCGTTACTGCGATGGTCGAGGTAGATGACCTGCGCGACCTCGGCGAGCGGGCTGAGGTCGGGTTTGAAGTTCGAATGATCGAAGCCCGGCCCGCCGTGCAGCAGCAACAGCGTGGGTCGCTCCCGCATCTTCGGGCCGTCGGGCACCAGCTTCGCGCCTTCGACATCGAAAAACAGCCGTCCATCGCCTACTTGTACGCGCATGATTCTCCTCCGAACCGATGCTGTTATCCTAGCTCTGGACTCATTTGGCAATAATGGAACCTGAGATCTAGCGCCCGCGATGCAAGACTGGAGAACCTACGCCGAGATCGCAACCGCTCTTTTCGTCATCGCTGATCCGATCGCGACGATCCCGATTTTCATCACTCTGACCTCGGGTCAGACCGATCGCGCACGCAAACATACCGCAAGTCTCGCAGGCTTGACCGTAGCGATCGTCCTGGTGCTTTCGATATTCGTCGGAGAACCATTGCTGCGCGTGTTCGGCATCAGCATCGCCTCGTTTCGGGTCGGCGGAGGAATTCTAATCCTGCTGATGGCGATCTCGATGCTCAATGCGCGGCTGAGCAGAACTTCCAGCACGCCGGAGGAGGTCCAAGAGGGCACCGAGAAAGATGAGCCCGCGGTGGTCCCGTTGGGTATACCGCTGGTGGCGGGGCCCGGCGCGATCAGCACCATCGTCATCTATGCGCATGAGGCGAAGGATTGGTACGACACCGGGTTTCTGGTCTTCGCTGGTCTGCTCGTGGCCGCGGCGACCTGGCTCTCGCTGCGGATGGCTGACCCGATCAGCAAACTGCTCGGAAGGACCGGCATCAACATCATCACCCGGCTACTCGGCCTGATCCTCACCGCGGTTGCGGTAGAGTTTATCGCAGGCGGATTGGTGCAACTGCTTCCCGGACTCGCGCATTAGTCGCGCAACGAGGTATAGGGTGAACGATGGAAAACCTAACCGGAAAAGTCGCAGTCATCACCGGCGGCGCAAGCGGCATCGGATTCGCAACCGCGAAGGCACTGGCAGATAAGGGCGCGGGGATCGTAATCGCTGACATCGAAGCCACCGCGCTTGATAAGGCGGTCGCGACGCTTTCGTCATCCGGCGTGAAGGTCGAAGGCGTCGTTTGCGACGTAGCGAATCTCGCGTCGGTGAATCATCTGGCGGATACGGCATTCTCTCGGATGGGCGCCGTGCATATCGTGTTCAACAACGCCGGCGTCGCGGTCGGCGGCCCGATCGCCTCGATGAAGCATTCCGACTGGGAGTGGATCATCAAGGTTGATTTGTGGGGCCCCATTCACGGCGTCGAGGTTTTTCTGCCGCGCATGATCGAGCAGCGCCAGGGCGGCCACATTCTGTTCACCGCGTCATTCGCGGGCCTGGTTCCTAACGAAGGCCTCGGACCCTATTGCGTCGCGAAGTATGGAGTCGTCGCCCTCGCGGAAGTGCTGCGGCGCGAAATCCGCCAGCACGATATAGGAGTATCGGTGCTATGCCCGATGCGGGTGGAAACCAACATCGGCAGCTCGGAGCGCAATCGGGCGGCTGACTTCGGCGGCGCCGAGGCTTCGCCGCGCGTGCAGGCGCAGGATGCCGGCAACCTCAATCTCGCGGGGCGCGTGCTCCAGGTCGACGAGGTCGCGGCGAAAGTCGTCGACGCAATCCTCGCCAACCGGCTCTACATTCTGCCGCATGACGAAAGCCGCGAATTCCTGCGCCGCCGCTTCGACCGCATCGATCGAACCTTTGACGAACAGCGATCGAAATGATCCGCTTCGCTATTCGAAGTTGAGCCCCAGCTGAGGATTCTGCACCTGACCGCCGCATGCGCGTGCGAGTTGAGGCTTCACTTCCTCGGCGAAGTACTGCATCTGATCCTCGACCTCGGAGCCGCTGAAGCCTCCGGTCTCGAACCAGGTGTTGAAGGCGAAGTCCTCGTAGCCGCATTGCTCCTTGATGCGCATGATCGCCGCGGTCACCTCGGACGCGGTGCCGAAGATGGCGATCTCCTTTTTGAGCAGCGTGTTCGCATCGACTTTCTTGTCGAGCGCCAACTTTTCCTCGTTGGCGTCCGCGAGCACGGCTGCAAAGCCGAACGGTCCATAGTAATCCCACTGCAGCTCGAGGCCCGCGTGGAAGCGTTTCAACTCGCGCTCGCGATCCATCCCCGGGAGCAGCAAGTGGATGTAGCGGCCAGTGAGCACACCGCGACGCTTCTCGGAATCCCATCCATACTTGAGCCGTCCGCGATTGAGACGATCCGGCCATCCGGCTTTCTCGGAGGTCTCATAGTAGAAGTCGAGATTCTTTTTTAGGCGCGAGTTCGGCTCGACGATGAAATATCCGTTGAGGCCGCGCTCGGCCGCCCATTTTATCGAGCGCTCGGTCGTCAGCGGTTCCCACATTTGCGGATACGGCCGCTGCAGCGGCTGCGGAAAAACCTGCAGCTCCTTGAGCACGGTCGACGATTGCATCACGGGATTGGCGCCGCCGTAAGGATCCGGGCTGCCCATTTGGAGCACGTCCTCGAGCTTGCGGCCCGCCGTGCCGGTCGAGAAATACGCGATGGTTTGCTGATGGTTCCAGCGCGTGAACACCGGCGGAATCGTGAAGAACTGCCCGTGATGCGAGAACGACGGCTGCGTCCAGCATTTGAGAATAATGTCGTACGCCTCCTGGTAGTACGCGCGATTGCGTTCCTGATCCTGAATCGTCGCGAACGGCCACCCGAAGACCTCGGCCTCGCGAGGCTGGTAGCCACGACCGATTCCGAATTCGAGGCGCCCACCGCTAAGCACATCGAGCATCGCGGCCTGCTCCGCGATTCGCACCGGATGCCACCACGTCACGATATTGGCGGCCTGTCCGAGACGGATCTGTTTGGTGCGCGCGGCGATCGCGGTTTCCGCCAGCAGCGGATTGGGGCTGAACTCCGCGCCCTCGGGCTGGAAGTGATGCTCGGTCATGAAGAAATAGTTGAAGCCAAGTTTGTCGGCGAGGATTCCCTGGCGAATCTGGCTGACCAGCGTGCGCTGGTTCGATTCGTGGACCTCGGCGAGGTTGCCGTCGTTGATGCATACGCCGCTGGGAGTCCGTACGACCGGAAGATCGCTCGCGCCGTTATGGAATACTCCGATTTCGATCATGACTGCCTCCGTTGCGATTCGTGGCGCCCGGCTTAGCCTGCCGAGTTTGCCCTATTGCTTCTCGCGATGCTTCGCTTGCTCACGCGCGCGCAGTTCGCGCCGCATGATCTTGCCGGTCACCGTCGAGGGGAACTCATCCATGAATTCGAATTCGCGCGGCGCCTCATGCGCGGCGAGCCGCGTCTTCACATGCAGCTGGATTTCCTTGATCATCTCGTCCGATGGTGTGAACCCTGGCAGCAATTTCACGAATGCTTTAATCGACTGTCCCCGCTGAGGATCCGGCACGCCGATCACGGCGCACGACGCGACCGATTTATGCTCCATGATTTTCGCTTCGATTTCCGAAGGACCGATGCGATAGCCGGAGCTCTTGATAACGTCGTCGTTGCGGCCGGCGAAATAGACGTAACCTTCGTCGTCCATGTGCCCGAGGTCGCCGGTCATGCACCATTCGCCCTTGAACTTGTCGTTCATCGCGGCGGGATTCTTCCAGTACTCGCGCATCACGACTGGAGAGTCGCGCCGAATGGCGATCTCACCACTCTCGCCGGTTTTTACTGGAACGCCTTCAGGCGAAACGATCGTTACGTCGTGCCCCGGATATGCCTTGCCCAGCGGCTCGAGATGCGCTTTCTCAATCGCGCTGATAGTGCCGATGAAGTAGTTCGCCTCGGTCTGGCCAAACGCCTGGTTGAACTCGACCTGCAACTCCTCATCGACCCATTTCGCCAGTTGCGGACTAACGGGCTCCGCTCCGCTGACAATGCAGCGCAACTTGAGCTGCTTGTATTTTTCTCGCGGCAACTTGACCTCGCGCAGGACCTTGAGCGCGGTCGGCGGATACAGGCCCACGGTGGCGCCATGTTTCTCCAATAGCCGGAACGCGATGTCGGGATCGAAGCGCGCCTTGCTCCGATACGCGAGGACCGGGATCCCATAGGGCCAAATCGCGAGCAGACCGTCGAGCAGGCCTCCCGCCCAAGCCCAATCCGCGGGGCTGTAGTAAAGGTCGCCCTGGCGCAGATAATTGTATGAGTAGTCGATGCCGTTGTGACCGAGCACGTAGCGCGCGACGTGCAACACGCCCTTGGGATTGCCGGTGGTGCCCGAGGTGTACATCAGGAGCACAGGATCCTCGGCGCTCGATTTTTCCATGGTAAAGGACGCCGCGCCCTTGCTCATCAGATCATCGAAGCCGAGTCCGCCCTTAGCGCCGTCGGTCACGATGACGTGTTTGAAGTTGGGCAGCGTCTTGCGATCGACGGCATCCATTTTACCGACCGTCTCGGGCTCCATCAGGATCGCTTTCGCCGAACTGTTATCGAGGCGGTATTGAAGCGCGTCGGGGCCGAAAAGTTTCGAGATCGGGAGCGCGATCGCGCCCAGCCGATAGAGCGCCATATGCGCGATCGCGGTTTCGGGACGCTGCGGGGTATGAATCGCGACCACGTCGCCGCGGTTGATGCCGATTCCTCGCAGCGCATTGGCAAAACGGTTCGAGGCCTCGATCATCTGGCGGAAGGTGTAACGCGCGCTGTGGCCTTCGTCGTCCTCATAGATCAGCGCCACCTTGTCGCGCAGCTCGGTGTGCCGATCGAGGCAGTCGAGCACGACGTTGTAGTCGGCCGGCACATTCCACTTATGCTTCGCGCGCAGTTCCGCGATCGATTTCGCGCCGCGTACGGTTTGTTCCTTGAGTCCAATCATCTTCGAATCTCTGCGCTAATGAGAATGTTTGTGTTTGTGAGGCGCGGGTTTCTTTTTCGCGGGCTCGCCGCGCGCGGCCTGCCGCTGATTGCGCGCCGCCATCTTGTCGTCGAATTCATTGCCGCGCCCGAGTTTATGAGCGGCGAGCCGCGTCGCCGAGTAATCATCCATCCCGCACAGCCGCGCGACATTCGGCAGCTTCACGCCCGTGACATCGAGGTCGCGGGCGGCCGCGCGCTCCGAGGCGGTTTGGATCGGCGCGCCGCCATGAATCGCGAAGGTGGAAATCACGCGCTCCGATTTTTTGCCGCAGCTCGGACACCGTTGCCGCCGGCTAGCGATATTCGCTGACGCGAGGACTTCGAAACCGTGCCCGTCGGTGCATTGCCATTCGTAAATCGGCATCGCTCTACTCGACCTTGTGGGGATGTTCCTTCCAATCCAGCGGATCGTGGGTGATCCACATCGTCGCGTCATGCATGTCGCGAATCGCCTTGATGCGCTTGATCGAAATCACTGACTGAATCGGGTCAGTATCGATCGGCATGGTCGCTTCGGGTCCCACCGCCTGGCGAACATGAACCGTATCGCCCGTAAGTAAGAATTTGCGACTGGGTAAATTCACCAGCAGCGAACATTCGCCGGGCGTATGCCCGGGCGTGAGGAGGAACTTCAGCGCGCCATCGCCGAAAAGATCGAAATCCTGATCGAGCTCAAGCCAGTCGTACTCGCGAGTCGGAATATAGTCGTTCAGGATGAAGTACTGACGCCTGTCCGGCTCCGGCCAGTACGCGTAACGCAGTTCATTTCTTCCCGCGATAAACTTCGCCTTGGGGAAATGACTCATGCCACCGGCGTGGTCCAGGTGCGCATGCGATAAGATGACGTATTTCACATCCTCGGGTTTATAGCCGATATTCTTGATTTGCTGATCGAGCGTGTCGGACTTCTTCCATCTGATGTTAAGATGCTCGGCGATCGGGCCCCAGTAGCCAATCGGATCGTCGATGATCTTCGGATTGCATCCGGTGTCGAACAGCACCAGCCCCTTGGGATGCTCGATTAGAAACGATGGGCACGGCAAGTCCACCATGGTATTTTCACCACCCTGCACCAGGAGCGACATCGGCGCGGACAGTTGCGCCCCGGGAAGCGCCCACATTCGTCGAGCTTTGGAATCAGCCATCTCGCACCTCGGATTTTGGCCGCGCTTTTCGCGGCCGGGTCATGCAATTGATGTGGCACATCTGCGAGCAAAAAGTCGAACGCGCCGTTTACCTACCAAACCGTCAATTGACGATTTTTTCAACGCGCAGTACAGATGTGGCGAGGAATCGATGAGATGAGTCAGGAAAACATCGTCCAGGTAGATGAGAAAAATCGTTACCGGCTGGAAACCCCCGGCCACCACGGATGGCAACGCACCGCGCGGCCCGACGATCCCAACCGGTACCTGATGATCTCCGCCGATTGCCATGCCAACGAGCCCGGCAATCTCTGGCGCGATCGCCTCGACGCGAAATATCGCGACCGCCTGCCCCACGTCGAGCGCGATGAGAAGGGCGAGAAATGGTTCGTCGCCGAGGGCCTCGGCAGATCGCGCGTGCGCGCGCGAATGATCGCCGACGTGCCGCGCGAGAACAGCGAGGATCGTTTGCGTGGGAACGCCGGCGCGGATCCCGTCGAACGCATCAAGGACCATATTCGCGACGGCATCGATGCGGAAATCATCTTCCCCAACAAGGGCCTCATGATGTTTGCTACCCGCGATCCTGGATTCGGGATGGCGCAGTGCAAGGTGTGGAACGACTTCGCGTGGGAGATGTACGGCAAGTACAACGACTTCATGTCACCGGCGGCGGCCATCATGACGTCGGACGTAGCGTCCGCGATTGAAGAGATTAGGCGGGTCGCGAAAATCGGCTTTCGATTCCTCACCCTGCCGTGCAAGCCGGTGTTTGGCGGTCATGACTCGCGCGACACCAACTACAATTTGGCGGATTACGATCCGATGTGGGCTGTTATCGAGGAGGTCGATTTGCCAGTTACTTTCCACGTCTCGACCGGACGCGATCCACGCGCGGCGCGCAAGGAAGGCGGCGCGATCATCAACTATGTCGCGCATTCGCTTTCGCCGACTATCGAGCCGGTTGCGAGCCTATGCGGATCGGGCGTGCTCGAGCGATTTCCGAATGTCAAATTCGCCGCGGTCGAAAGCGGAATCGGATGGGTGCCATGGGCGCTCGATGCGATGGATGAGGCCGCCCGCAAGCATCATCTATGGGCGTATCCCAGGCTCAAGAAGCTGCCCAGCGAATATTTCCGCGGCAATGGCGCCGCGACTTTCCAGGAAGACCGCCCGGGCCTGATGCTCGCGGAGGCTTATAACCTGGTCGACAATTTCATGTGGGCTAACGACTACCCGCATGCCGAGGGAACGTGGCCACACTCGGCGGAAGCGATCGAGCGCGAGATGGGCGCGTTGAAGGAAGAGTCGCGCGCGAAAATCCTCGGCCGCAACGCCGCGAGGATGTTCAAGTTCGACGTCGATTTGTTGCTGCGGCGTCGTACCGAACAAATCGCGTAGAGGCAGCGAGCGATTTTCACTCCCCCGATGGGGGAGGACGGTTGCGAGCGAAGCGAGCAATCCGGAGAGGGACCTTTTTCAGCGCGTCCTCGCGCGATTCGGGAATTCTGTTTCTACTCTTAGACGTGCGAGCATTTTCTTTACACTCAATCAACGCTCAGTTAGCCTCAATATTGACCGGGATCGAGCGTCGAAGGGAAGCAATTACTGCTTGGGCGGACAACGACACAGATTCGTTCCTCGGCGCGTTGAAAGGTGAACGAAATGGCGATGCCGCTCGAGCGAGTTCTCCGAAAAAGACACGGCCTACATACTTCGGCATCGTAGCTCGCATCGCTATGTGATTATTCCGCACAACCGCTATCCCGGAAGACGCATCTTGAGTAGACGTGCGATCTATCCAGAAAAGGTGAAACTAAAAAAAGCGATACGGGCCTTGGCTGCCAGGGATCCGCGTAATGGCTTCGTCGTTCATGCTCCCAACGAGAGTGTTTGAGTTCCTGGGAACGAAAGTGAGTTAGACACGGAACCAGAATTCCATAGTCGCGCGAGGACGCGCTGAATAAGGTCCCACTCCAGGTCCCTCGCGGACTCGGGACCGACCTCGCCCATCGGGCGAGGGTTAGCATTACTAAGGATTGCCGCGCTCCTCGATATCGAAGAAGCGCGGCACTCGAATCGAAAGTCTACTTCACGCGCTCCAGCACGAGGACCGGAATCTTACGCGCGGTCTTCTTCGCGTACTCGTTGAATTGCGGCATCATCTTCGCCTGCGCCTCGAACAGACGATCGCGTTCGGCGCCTTTGACTTCGGTGGCCTTGGCCTTGAACTTCTCGGTGCCGATTTCGACGGTCACCTCGGGGTGCGCGACGAGGTTGTGGTACCAGCTCGGATTCTTCGGCGCGCCCGCCTTCGACGCGATGATGACGCAGCGGTCGCCGTCTTTGCTATAGACCAGCGGCGAGGTGTAGGTCTTACCGCTCTTAGCGCCGGTGTGGGTGATGATGATCATCGGCGCGCCGGCGAACTGACCGGCGACCTTGCCGCCGCTGCTGCGAAATTCGTCGATCACCTTCTTGTTAAACTCGGCCATCGGATCTGCCATGTTTTTCTCCGTCTTTCTGTCCCGCTTCCCATACGGGAAGGGGTTAGGGGTTAGGTCTACGCGAAAATTTCCTCGAAGAAATTGACCATCGCTTTCCACGAGCGCTGGTCGGTCTGCCGGTTATATTCGAGCGCGGCCGGCATCCCGGCGCTGGCCGCATCGACATTGGTGAAGCTGTGTTTGGTCCTGCTGTAGCTGATGACTTCCCAGTCCGCGCCCGCCTTGGTCATCTCTTCCTCGAAGGCCTTGACCGCCTCGATCGGGACCATTGGATCGTCGGCGCCGGTGTTGACGAGGATCTTCGCCTTTACCTTCCCCTGCTCCGCCGGACGCTGGGTCTGCAATCCCGAATGGAAGGTGACCACACCTTTGAGCGGCGCACCATCGCGTGCGAGCTCGAGGCCGAAGGTGCCGCCCATGCAAAAACCAATTTCCGCCAACCGCGCCGGGTCGACCTGCGGTAACGACGCAAGTTTGTCGAGCGCCACGCGCACTCGCATGCGCGCCTTGGCGGTATCGGCGAACAAGTCCGTCGCAAGCTTGATTGCCTCCTGAACGGTGGCTAGCTCGAGCCCGTTGCCGTAGGGATCGCCAGCGAGGGCGACATACCCGAGCTGCGCGAGGCGCTCGGCGCGTTCCTTGGCATGCTTGCCCAGCCCCAACGCTTCGGGCATGACGAGAATTCCCGGGCGCTTACCGGTTTTGGTTTCATCGTAGGCGAGGTACCCACGAAGGGTTACATCGCCATCCTTATATTCGATGGTTTCGGTTTTCATGCGACTCCTCAGCTAAGGGTTTCGGTTGCAATTTGATACTGATAGCGCGGCTGAGGGGCATCGCGAAAGGACGGCGCTCGACCGCAACGCGCGAAATTTTCGCTCTTGGGCTTCGCGCGACTTTTGGTAATAGTGTGCGATGCGCACGAGACGCCGGAGGATCGCGACATGGCGGTGGATATCATCTACAAGGGCCGGGTTTCAGAAGTCGGGAGCGTCACGGCCGACGGTGACAACCTGTGGCTCAGCAAGGCCGACCTGACCCGCGCGAGCGGATGGGAGCTCAAGCCCGAAGGCGCCTGCATCGGTGACGTATGTGTTCCAATTCCGCCGGCGCGCGCAACTGAATTCGTTCGCGACAACGGCGGCGCCTTCAACCTCGCGGCCCTCGCGCGTCATTTGGGTGAGCCGGTCGTGCATGATGATATCAACCGCGTGTGGTATTTCGGCGAAGCTGCGGCGGCGCGCCGCGCCACTCTCGCCTCGCTCGAAGCGCCCGATTTCGAACTCCCGGACCTCGACGGCAAGATGCATAAGCTGTCCGACTATCGAGGCCGGAAAGTGCTGCTCGCCGCCTGGGCCTCCTGGTGAGGATGCCGCTATGACCTGCCAGTCTGGCAGGGCCTTTACGAAGAGCTGAAGGACAAGGGCTTTACGATTATCGCGGTCGCGCTCGATAGCGCGGGCGCGCCCGCGGTGCGCGATTTCATCCGGCCCGCATCGATCGAGCTTCCGCCGCTGCTGCAGGACATCATGGGATGGGACGACGAATTCCTGCGCCGCGCCGGCGTTCCGCAGTATCCATGTCTCATCGATCAGAAGCACCTCACCGGCGAGCTGTATGAATTCATCAACGTGCCAATGAATGTGTGGATCGACGAGAAGGGCCACGTCGTGCGGCCCACCGAGGCTTCGGGCGTGGCCGACATCGTTCGCTCGATCGATCCCGCGACCTTTCAAATTCCCAAGGACGCGGTCGAGGCGGGCAAGCGAATGCGGCGCGCATACTACGATGCGATCCGCGACTGGGTCGCCAAAGGAGATCGGAGCGAATTCGTACTTCCGCCCGATGAGGCGCGCCGCCGAGCGGCCGGACCGGACGACACCGATGCGCTCGCGACGGCAAATTTCCGGCTTGGCGAATATCTCTTCGAAAAAGGTCATCGCGACGAGGCGTTGAAGTATTTCGCTGAAGCGCGCCGCCTGCGACCGGAGAGCTGGAGCTTCAAGCGTCAGACCTGGGAGTTGGAACAGGTCGGAAAAGCCTCGGGCCCCGAATTCTTCGCCGAGGTGATGGCGCTGGGCGACAAGTACTACTACGAGCCGGTCGAGTTGAAGGCATCGGGGAAATAGCCGACGGCTCAGGTCATTAACAAGATGACCAAGCCACCGGTGACAATGAATCCTCCACCGAGGAGCAGTCTGTCATCGGGTATCTGCCTGAAAACGATAAATGAGATCGCCTGAGAGACGAGAAAGAAAATTGCGATATACACCCCCATCAGCCGATTGAAATCGAGCCCACTCTTGTTGACCAGGATGCCATAGGCCAAAAGGGTGATTCCTCCGGCGGCGATAAGGTAGCTTCGGCCTCCCAGACCGATCCGCACCAGCGCGTCGCCTCCAACCTCGAGCGCCGCGGCCATAATCAAAATGGCGAGAATTTTGAAGATCAAAAATGCCCTCCCTGAGCGCCTCCAATGAAATCGCAGTAAGGCGGCGACTGGGAATCAAATCAGAAGATGAGCGCCGTCGCTATCAGCGAAGTGTCATGATAGGGAAGAGTTTCTGCCTATGAGCGCAATCCTCACCAGCACGTTTGCGCCGACCGCGATGGCGGGCATCCAGCTCGTCAAGAAAGCGCGGTCGATGACGCCTTCGCCGGCCTCCGAAATCTCCGGCGCCGCGCTGCAGGAACGTTTGCTGAAGGGAGTTCGTAACGCCGAAGAACTCGGCATCGACTATCTGCTGGTCGCCCAACGATGGTGGGGCAGCGGCGCCGAAATCGAAGGCTCCACCTACGATTGCCTCGCCATGACCGCGTTCTATGCCGCGCAGACCAGCCGCATCGGCCTCATCACCGCGATTCATCCAGGATTTTTTCTACCCGCCACCATCGCCAAATGGGGCGCGACCATCGATCGCCTCACCGGTGGGCGATGGTCCATCAATGTCACCTCGGGATGGCATGAGGCGGAGTTCGGAATGTTCGGCGCCGAGCTCTTGGAACATGATCAACGCTATGCGCGGTCGACCGAATTCATTGAACTGTTACGACGTGCGTGGAGTGGTGAAGAAGTTAATTTCGAGGGCCGCTTCTATCAGACGCGCGGCCTGCGACTGGAGCCGCGCCCGAGTGCGCCCCTTCGAGTCTGGCAGGGCGGCCAATCACCTGCCGCGATCGAAATGGCGGCGCGCCATTCGGATTGGATGTTCCTCAACGGCGGGCCGCCGGAGAAAATCGGCGGCATCATGGAGAAGGTGCGCGCACGCGCGACCGCATTGGGACGCCGCGTCCGCTTTGCCTTGTATGCGATCCCGCTGTGCCGCAGCACCGATGCTGAGGCGGAGGCGGAAATCGCCAGGATGGTCGACGCGATCGATCCCGCGATCGTCGCGCGGCGGATCGAAAAGACCTCGGGCGCGCGCGGAATGTGGGCCTCGGATGACAAGCTGAGCTTCCTCGATACTAACGAGGGTTACGCGAGCCGGTTGATTGGAAGCCCCGAGACCATCATCGAGCGGGTGCGAGAGTTTCATGCGCTCGGCGTCGATTGCCTCCATCTCATCCTGCACGATCAGCTCTTCAATCGCGAAGTGCTTCCCGCAATTCGAAAGCTTGACTGAGTTCTGAGAAATCGCGCGATCGAAATGGCGCGCCGCATCGAGATGTGCGATTGATCACGGCATCAGCGCGCGATCTTGCGCAACTGATTCATAGAACTGAATGAGAGGTCGCTTCACGTGACATTGCAAGAATCCAAGGCATCGGAGTTTCGCGACACCGGCGCGGTGTTCATCGAGCACGCGCTGGATCCCGCCTCGTTGAAAGCGGCGGAGGAGGCCTACCAATGGAGCCTCGCACATCCGAGCCCGGGCGCGTCGAATTTCGTGACTAAGAATTCGGCCGCGACGTTTTATCAGGATCTCGCGAATCCCAAAGCGGTTGAGGCCTATCGAACCATGCTCGAAAAGTCGCCGGCGACCGACATCGCCGCGGCGCTGTGGAGCAAGCCCGAGGTGTGGTTCATGTATGAGCAGGTATTTCTGAAACAAGGCGGCGAGAGCCGGCGCACCCCGTGGCATCAGGATTCGTCGTACCTGCCGATCGAGGGCGATGACATCGCGGTGGTGTGGATTAGCTTCGAACCGGTGGCGAAGGAAAACGCGCTGGAGTTCGTGCGCGGGTCGCATCGCGGAGTGCTCTACGACGGCTCAAGCTTCGATCCCGATGATGATACCGCGCCGGTCTACGGCAATGGCGTACTGCCGCGACTGCCGAATATCGAGGCCGAGCGCGCGAAGTGGGACATCGTGTCGTGGGCGGTGAATCCCGGCGATGTGGTGGTGTTTCATCCGGCGATGCTGCATGGCGGTGCGGCCACGCACGGAAGCATTCGGCGTCGCACGCTGTCGCTGCGATTCTTCGGCGACGATGCGACCTACAAGCTGCGCCCCACCGACGTCGAGGCGACCACGCCGCCGTTCCGTCGCGAGCCGGGACAAGAAGACACACGGTCAGCTTTGGCGAAAATTGCGGAGACGCTGAAGCCGGGCGATCCATTCAGGCATCCGGAGTTCCTGAAGCTTCGGCCCCGGAACTAAGGCATCGGCAAAGGAAAACGAAATGAAACTTGGCTTGTTGTACGAAGTACAGATTCCGAAGCCATGGACGCCCGGCATCGAGGCGCGAACCTACGGCGAAGTTCTCGAGCAGGTCGTCCTCGCGGATAAGCTGGGCTGGGGTTATGTGTGGGCAGTTGAACATCACTTACTCCCACAATGGTCCCACTGCCCCGCCCCGGAGGTTTTGTTCGGCGCGCTTAGCCAGATAACCAAACGCATAAGGATCGGACACGGCATCGCGCTTCTGCCGCGCAACTTCAACCATGCGCTGCGAGTGGCGGAACGCGCTGCGGTCTTGGATATCCTCAGCGGCGGGCGCGTCGAACTCGGCACCGGTCGCGCCGTGACGCTTCAGGAGCTCGATGGCTTCGAGGTGAATCCAGACGACACCCAGGCAATGTGGGCCGAGGCGGTCGAAGTGCTTGTGCGAAGCTGGAAAGACGAGCCCATCGAATACCAAGGTCGCTTCTATAACATCCCCAAGAGCTATGTGGTTCCGAAACCGATTCAGAAGCCGCATCCGCCGATGTGGCTGGCCGGCACCAACCCCGAGACGTTCAACCTCGCGGGGCGCAAAGGTCTCGGGATGTTAGGTTTCGTAACCGGAACGCCGGAAGAAGTCGCGCCGCGCATCGCCGCGTACAAAGAAGCCGTGAAGCATGCGGAACCGGTGTCGGGCATCGTCAATGATCAATCCGCAGTGCTGATTCAGACCTACTGCGCCGAGACCCATGAGCAGGCCGTCGCCGATGTCACCAAGCCTTTGGAGATCGTGGCGCAACTCGCCGCCGAGCTGTTTCTTCCGTGGGCGGAGAAGGGACGCGAGCGCAAGGCGGAGTCGTACAAGTATCTAACCGAACAGCAACGCGCGGGCGCCGTAGCAGGTGACGTTGAGCAGCGCATTCGCGACGGTATCATCGCGGTCGGTACGCCGGCGGAAATTCTGAAACTCTTCCGTACCTATCGCGAGATGGGCGTCGATCAGATGTTGACCTGGGTGCAGTTCGGCGGACTTGAACACGGCAAGATCACGCGCAGCATGGAGTTGATCGGGAAGCACGTCATCCCCGAGCTCAATCGCTGACGCGCGTCAGTGCTTTGGGAGATCGCGGAGGACGTTAAGGCGCAGCTTCAACCTGTTGCCGAACCAGAGCGCGTGCGTTGCGTGATCCTCGTATGCGTCGCCGGTGTTAGGATGCACCAGGACGTCGAGGCCGCGGCGGTTCAGCATCAGCCACGGCACGATACGGCTGAATTTGCTCTTGGCAAATTTGACCTGGTACATGGATTGCGGATGCGGCCCGACCGGCTCATCCCGCCAGCGTCCCATTTCTACGGTGAAGGTCTTCTCGATCAGGGCGCGTAGGCCCGCCGCGATCTTGCGCGTATCAGGACCGTAATAAATATGCGCGTGGTAGTCTTCGATCTTCACGGGATCGACAGCTTTCATTGACTAACTCTACCTGGCCCCCGATGGCTCGTCGAATGCAGGCGGACGCAGATGCCTCCAGGGACGCGCCGATTCATAGGATGCAGCCAGCGACAGCAGATCCAACTCGCCATTTGGGCGACCTACAATTTGTAATCCGATTGGAAGACCATCCTTGGAGAATCCCGCGGGCAGTGTGATTGCCGGCTGTCCGGTCGCGTTGAACGGGTACTCAAAAGCGATCCATGTCCACAACTCGTCTAGATAGCGCTCCGGACGCGATGGAAAGGTGCCATTGCGCATCGCAGGCTTCGTCATCGTCGGCGTGACCAGTGCGTCGTAGGCATCGAGGCGCTGCACGATGGTGCGCGCGGTGTTGTGCATCACCGTGACGAGGTTGATGTAATCGGCTGCACTGACCTTCCGCCCGTGCTCGTGCATCTCGCGTACGACCGGATCAACCGTCGCAATATTTTCGATCGGGACCGCCGCGATCCCGACGCAGATGAGCGTGCGCGCGCATTCCAGCAGCATCGCACCCGGATCGAGATCGATTGGCTCGATGCGATGACCCATCTCAGTCATCGTCATGCATGCGGACTCGAAGGAGGCAGTCACATCCGCATCGTTGGCGCCCAGCGCGCTCGCGCCGATGGCTGCGAGACGCAGGTTACGAGGCACACTACCAACCGCCTCGACAAACGAATGCTCAGGAGGAGGAGCCCAGTAAGGATCGCCAACTACGGGACCAGCCAAAACGTCGAGCATCAGGGCAGCATCGCGGACGGAGCGCGCGATCGGGCCGCGGGTTGCGAAACCGCCCCATGCTTCGCCGCGATGGGGCGCGTAGGTCAGTCTACCGCGAGACGGCTTGAGTCCCACGACGCCACAATTCGAGGAAGGCCCCCGAATCGATCCGCCGCCATCACTGCCCTCGGCCAGCGGACCGAGGCCCGCGGCAACTTGCGCGGCCGCGCCGCCGCTGGAGCCGCCGGCGTTGTATTCGAGGTTCCATGGATTGCGCGCGATCGGGCACAAACCGCCTTCAGTCGTAGGCCGCGCACCCAATTCGGGCGTGCTGGTTTTGCCCAGGAAGATACCGCCGGAGCGGAACAAGCGAGTCGCGATCTGCGCGTCTTCGAGCGGGATCGAGGTAGCATAGTTGTGCGAGCCGATAGTGGTGCGAATGCCTTTGGTCGGCGTCAAATCCTTCAAGGAGTAGGGAACTCCGAACAGTGGCAGCGAAGACGACTCCCCACGCGACGCTTCGATCGATCGCGCATCTGCTAATGCTCGATCCGCCAGCACCGTCATGTAAGCGCCGAGGGTCGGATTGTGTCGCTCGATTCGCGCAAGAAAAAATTCCGCGACCTCGCGGGGCCGCAGTTCACCCTTCCGAACGAGTTCGCGGAGCTCCCATGCTTCAATGAACGGATCGATGAGCGAGGCCATCGCTAGCCGCTCCCGGTATTGATCGCGCTCTTGCCGCCAAGAAGTTCAGCCATGCTGCTTTCTCCCTCGCCTCGACGATTCCCTCTATCACTTCAATATCGAGTCGGCTATCTGTGTGCGCGATGAGGAAAGCAGGGCAGACAAAACCTGGCAACCGGCCAAAGCCTCGCGCGAGAGACCTTGGGATACCATTTGCTGGCACGCCGAGCCGCTTCAATGCCATCACCGACGTAGCCGGGGTCGAAGTCGGCCACGCGACGATCATTCGTGGAGAAGGAAAGCTGGTCGTAGGTCGCGGACCGGTGCGGACCGGGGTGACCGCAATCCTGCCGCGCGGACGGGATTGTGCTGGTGCTTTCGCCGCGTGGTATTCGCAAAACGGCAATGGCGAAATGACCGGGACCACCTGGATTGAGGAGTCAGGCGAACTATCGACGCCAGTGATGATTACTAACACTCATAGCGTCGGCGTAGTGCGCGACGCTGTAATCGAGTGGCAAGTTCGCAACGGCATGATGGGTCAGCCGTGGTCACTGCCGGTGGTCGCGGAAACCTTCGATGGATTTCTCAACGACATTAACGGTTTCCACGTCAGCAAGGATCATGTTTGGGCTGCGCTTAAAGCGGCGCGATCGGGTGCAGTCGTGGAGGGTAACGTCGGCGGCGGCACCGGAATGATCGGTTACGGATGGAAGGGAGGTATCGGTACCGCTTCACGAAGGCTCGCGCAAGGTGAAGGTGGCTTCACACTCGGAGTTCTCGTGCAACTCAACTGCGGAAGAGCCCGCGAACTGACCATCGCGGGAGTGCCGGTTGGACTAGAGTTGACACCAGCTAGCTATAAGCCTTGTCCAGAATCAGGTTCTATCATCATAATTACCGCGACCGACGCACCGCTCCTGCCCCATCAGCTTAAGCGAGTCGCACGCCGCCTAACGATGGGGCTCGCCCGTACCGGTAGCGTATCGGGAAACGGTTCGGGGGATATCTTTCTTGCCTTCTCGACTGCCGAGGTGCGAAGTGAGAAATCGATCGAGTCGGTTAAAATGCTGCGCAATTCCGCACTCGATCCAATCTTCACCGCGGCGGTTCAAGCGACCGAGGAGGCAATTATCAATGCACTAGTAGCTGCCGAGACGATGACCGGCATCGATGGCCATTCTGTTCAAGCGCTTCCGCATGTTCGCGTATGCGAAATCATGAAGAAGTACGGCCGATGAGCCGCAAAGCCCCTGATTTCAATTGTATAGATCGATGGGAATGAGAAGTGACGGGCGCCGCGCGTTTCAAATGACGCTTATTCTCCTGACGATAGCAGTCGTCGCTGGATGCTTGTTCAATCCCCAGCGGAGTCCTCAGGATCTGGGCGGTGAGCACGTATCCTTTACGACCTCCGACAAGGTGCTGCTGCGCGGTCATCTCTACGGACGAGGTTCCACCGGAGTGATACTGGCGCACATGTATCCAGCGGATCAGTCGGACTGGACCGACTTCGCGCGGGTACTGGCGGCACACGGTTACCAGGCTTTGACCTTCGACTTTCGTGGGTTTACCGAATCAGAAGGGCAGTCAGGCACTGAATTCGCGGACCGCGATTTGTTGGCGGCTTACCAATTCCTGAGGCCTCGTGTCTCGCGCATCTTCATCGCGGGCGCAAGCCTTGGTTCCGAGGCGGCAATCATGGTTGCCGCGCGCGAACAGGTGGCTGGCATCATCTGCATTTCCACCCCCACCAGCTTCGGCGGTCTCAATGTCGAGCCGGTGATTCACCTGGTTCGCGCGCCGATCCTCTTTGTTACCTCTGTCGATGATCCGCTGGTAGCGGGTCAGCCCGAGATCCTCTACAAGCTCGCGACGGCGCCCAAGTCACTGGAGGTTTATCCCGGCGATTTGCACGGCACCGCCATCCTTTCTGGTCCTCACGCCACCGAACTTCAGAGCCTGATGCTGCGATTTATCGCCGCAAACGAACCGGCCGCGGTCACACCTTAGCTTCGAGAACGCCCGGGCTTGCTAGGCCCGCTTTCTGCGCTCGGCCCAGCGCTTCTTCATCATTTCCGATAAGCGCTTTCTGCCCGCCGGAGTAAGCCCCTTCCGGCCCGGCTTGCTGGAGCTAACGGCAGTTGCTGCGCGCGGTGGTCGACCTCTACGCGGCTTGGGCGGCGCTGAAGTCTCCAGCAGTCCAATAGCTTCCCCGATACGCTCCATCTCTTGCCTCAATTCGGCGACTATTTTTTCAAGATCCAAAGTCGGCACCTCCGAGCAAATTGAGAATTGCAGATAGTTGACTAAACAGTACCAGCAATGAATTAGCAATAGATCGTCATGCGATTCTAAGTCTAAGACCTACAAGCGGGAGATCGCCTTGCGCTTTGAGATCGGAGTGAGGAAGAAGAACACCCGCCAATCTTATAGTCGGCGATAGTCGAAAAGTATGAAAGATGGCGCGTTACGTTATCCAACCAGCGATCTGACTATACAGCCATTGAGCGATAGCTGCCCAAGATCATCTCCGCCACCGGTCAGGTTGCGGCAACAGGATCGAGATGACTATCGCGACCAGCTCAGTGTAGGGTTCCCTGCGTATGCGAAGATCAATCATGAAATCTGGAGGAAGTTTAGAGCACGCGTCCAGGCTGAGAGTGGTTGTAGCGGAGGGACTGATTCGTTCTCGCGAGCGTTTGCGGACGTTATGGCTAAATTGCAGTTTTTGCTGACGAGATAGATCGCCTACAACCTATCGCTTGCTACGGATTTGCGTCGGCGCCTATCGATTCAGGTCGCGCAACTTTTGGCCATGCGCGTCGTCTATCTGTATGAGAGCACGAAAAGACATGAATGCTGGGAGGCCCTCGTTCCTCCTCCCTCGTTGGCGAAATTCCCCCCCGTTTCGCCTGCGAGTTACATTGGCGAGGGCCTCCCCCTCCCCTTTTTTCGAGCGCGGCGGGACGGCCTCGGTGAAATTAGCTCCCTGGTCGTTCTATTGGTCGGGGCTTCCCAGCTATTGTGGACTATGGTCGCGAGATGTTGCCCGGTCTGCCGCGCAACTTTCCGCGAATTGCTTCGTCTTCCCATGATACGTGTCGAGGGTGGCTGAGATCAGTCCGGAAGCCGAAGACCTAGCCGCACTGATTCGGCGAGCTCAAGACGGATCGGACGCGGCATTGGAGATACTGATCACGCGGTTTCAGGACCGAATCGCGGGCTTTGTGTATTCCCTGATTGGCCGCGACGACGCCATCGAGGATCTCTGCCACGACATTTTCATCAAGATGATCTCCGGCTTATCAGGGCTCAAGAATCCCGATAGCTTCGAGGCGTGGCTGTTTCGCATCGCGCGCAATGTCGCGATGGATTCGCTGCGCCGGAAGCGCCTATGGCGTTTGTTCGTGCCGTTTGAGCCCAAACATGAACAAATCGCCGAGGCGCCCCGGTCTGACAGCCGGCTCGAATCTTTTCGTGCCGCGCTCGAAGGCATGCCTCCCAATCAGAAGGAACTTATTCTCCTGCTCGCGGAGAATGACTGGTCATACGAGCAGTTGGCCGACATCACTCACAGCAGTGTAAGCGCGGTGAAATCGCGCCTGTTTCGTGCGCGTGAATATCTTCGACAGAGGATTTCCGATGAAGATTGAATCGCTTTATTTAGAACAGCAACGCCGCTACGCCCGAACTCATTTGCCGCCCGACTTTGCGCGGCGCGTGATTGATGATGCCCGGCGCAATGCCGGCGTCGCCGGTCTGGCCGTGAGGCTCCGTCTGGTCGCGATTACAGGCGCGCTATGCGTCATGGGCGCGGTATCGATGCACTGGATTCAGACCCAGTACACGCAGGAGCAAAATCTCCAGAACTGGACTACCACTGCCGAGCAAATAAGGGTGCTCGAGGAATCGATATGAGGGGAAACGTCCTCGTCGTACTCGCTACAGTCGCGCTCTTCGTAGCGGGACTCTTCGTAGGAGTATGGACTCAGAGATCGCGCCCGGTTCCTCCGCCGCGTCCGATGGAAGAATTTCAGCATCGCGAATCGACCGCAGCTCCGGCACCTGCGCCACGCCGCCAACCATGGTTCATCGGCGGAACCGGCACGAATGGGCATCGACCTGTGAGCCCGCAGGAGCTACGCACGCAGATCGAAGGAATAATTCCGCAGATCGCGGATTTTCAGCAGAAGGTCGATGCCATCGAGCAGCGCTTTCGCACCTCGTTCAACGCGATTCTAACGCCCGATCAGAAACAGAAACTGGACATGATTACGAAACGGCTGGCGAGCTTTCCAGATCCGCTGCCCGGATGCGCGCCTGGCATGGGGCCGATTTTCGTCTCGATGGTTATCTATCGCCCTACCCTCGAACATCTCAGCGAGGATCTCACGCTTGACGACAAGCAGCGACAACAGCTGAAGGATCTTTTGACCACCCGTCGCGACAGCTTGCTTGCGCTCGTCGATGCTACCCCGCCTCCAAGCTTCAAGCTTCCCGACATGGTAAATCCCGACCCTGCTGATGCGGCACGGCCGTAAGCTCTACCAGTCGAAGATCACCGTGCGCAGTCTAGCGGGGTCGGAATTGGGCGCAGCGCCAAGCGCGGCAAGGTCTCCTCGCTGATTCACTGCGAGACTGCCGGGGAAGAATGGCGGCAGCCAGCGCCCCGACGCCGACACATCGGCGCTCGATTCGATCGGGATCTGAAGGTCGTCGCCCGATTCAAATACGAACAAGTGTTCCTCACCGGTGTCGTCGTGACCTCCCAGATACACCAAACCTGCTGAGGTCACCGAAGGATCGACGAAACCCGCCAGCCGAGTGCCGAACTGGGTTATATCGCCCTCGCGCTTGATCGGGATCAGCTCCCCATCCTTCGCTTTAAAAACCGCGTACCGATCCTTCGACGCGCCACTAATGATCACAGTTCCATCGGCAAGCAGACCCGGGCGTCCATCGGAGATGTAGGTCAACACTCCCAGTTTGGTGTGCGCGCCGGTACGGAAGCAGCGCGAGAGGCCGTCTGCAGTGGCTACGTATGCGGAATCAGTCGATGAATCTCGATTGGTGAAGGCAATCAGGTTTCCGAAGCCGGAATGCACGATCGCCGGCCTGCCGAAGCTCGCGCCGAAGTTACCACCACCGGGAGCACGGTCCCCTTCGCGTGCTACTTCACGCATCGAGGAGTTCGCGCCGACGGTGATGACGACAGCCTTCTCAACCCCAGCCTCTTGAACACGTCCGAGAAACGCCATTTCACCGTTGCTGGTGATATCCGCGCTGCCGAAGTACAGCAACTTGAGCGAATGGCCCTGCGCGGTGCGATCGCCGAGATGCGCTACGCAACTCAGGCGCCCATTCTCGTAGCGGAAAACTGCGTCCTTCCCCGAAGCCTCGGGAGCCAGAAAAGCGACCAGCCCATGGGCGCCCGCGACTGGATACGGATCGACCTTGAACGCAGGGCGACAGCCATCGTCCATGGACGCGCCGTCAAGGACTCGCACGATGCGCAGGTTGCCCGGCGCTCCGACGTTGGCGCGATAGACGTCCCATCGCGGCCGATCGTCCTGGCCGACCGTCTCGGCGCCGAAGACGACGTCACCTTCTGGAGAAATCGACGGTACGCCGAGGTCCTCGAAAACGTCGCCGCCCGGGGCAATCGCACCCAGCTGCGCAATCAAAGTCGGCACCTCGTCGCGCCCGCTCGCATACAGGCCCGACGTGGTACTCATGTCCACGCCGGCGGCGCCACCGGGACCGCCCATGTTGAAAACCACCGCGCCGGCAGGAGTCGCCAGCACGATCAGCGTCAACGCCACTATGCTGGAGAGACCGATTGACGCAGCCAATCGGGTTCGGATCGATTCGTGTTTTGTCAATTTTGTTTCTGACTCCACTCGCGTTCCACCCGGGTGATTCCGCGGAAGAGAGAGACCTCGCTCGATAAAGATGTGGGATCGGTGAGACTGGGTTGACTGAGAACTTTGGCGATTGACGTCGAGATCGCGATCGTCTGCGACAACTTCCAGCGGGCCAACTCGATGCGATAATCCGAGACCGGACTCTCGCGACAAACCACCTACCTGAAATAATTTTGCCCGAAACGATGAACCCATGCATCCTCGCCAGGAAAAACTTACCGCCCAGTGATCAGCAATCGCGATGCCATCACATACCGATCGGTATGGGCTGAGGAATTTTGGGCGGCTACCGCGTAAGGAATCGCGTTTTGCTACGAATTTCGCGTTTTCGCGAGCCGCTTCGACCGGATCGGCGTCATTGGTCAGCCCTAATGTGCTGGCCCAGCGAGCTACTGGTCAGGAAGTGAGCAGGCTGATCTTATTCGCGCGCATCCGTCCACCCATCTTCGAAGAGTGGGGCCCGGGCTTTCGCGTAGGTACGCTTCGAAATGACACACTCGCCGAGAAAAAGAAGCAGATCTAATCCGCGCCATGAGGTGGGCTTGCCATTGATGGAGAGCGTGCATCGCCAGCTGATCATCGCCTGACCGCTTTCAGCATCGACGAAGATGTCGTCTTCGAGGAACTTCATGTTGCCGAAGGCGCCGCTGAACTGCGGCTCAAAGGCGGCACGTATCGCAGCCCTGCCTAGATTGTGCTTTCCGTTGAACTCGCCATAAACGGCATCGTCGGAAAAGAACGCCATCACTGCGTCGAGATCGTTGCGATTGAACGCATCGGTGAACCGTCGTGTAAGATCGATCAGCCTGGCGCGATCCATGTCGATTCTCCTCATCGCAGCTCCGGAAGCTTCAGAACCACGTACCAACTTTTTTTCGGCGCGTCATCAAACGTGCGGATGCCTACATGATTAAGCCGCTCGAGGTCGCCGGTAAATAGCGAGACATCATGAAGGAGGGCAAGTGTCACAAATTCGAATTTCGCGCCGTGCGTCAAGCCGGGAAGCCGTCCGAGAAAATTCGCCTGAACATCCTCGCCGGCAGGCGGTGCAGAACTCCATCCGAGCTCGGAAATTGCGACGCGCTGGGTCGGAAGAAATTCGCGCACCGATGAGTAATAGTCATCGGGGACTTGCGCTTTGGACGGATCCCCAAAAGCATCGGGATAGCTGGTGAAGGAATAGACATCGACGCTATCCGCAAATTGCCTGAGCATGTCGTACTGCTGATGCGCACGCATCACTTCCCACTGGAAACTGACGGTGACGGTCTGCTCCGGATACTTTGCTTTCACCGCCGCATAAGCTTCGTGCGCGAGACTTACAAACGACGTTAACTCGCGTGGATTTTGCGCCAGGAAATTGATCTCGGTCGCGAGGCCAAGCACATCAGGTTTCAGAGCGGCAAGCTCAAGCACCTCCTTCACATATGCCTGGCGCACCTGCGAGTCAGCAAAACCCTTGCCCGCCAGCGACTTTGGCAAGTCCGGATCCTTACGATCATTCGACAAAGTAGTGGGACTAAGCCATAGCTGGAACTTGAGTCCACGCTGCTTCGCCCATCGCTGCACCACGGAAAATGATCCTGAGGGTGGCGGCGAGCCCCATTGAAAGATCCAGGTGACATGACTTCCAATCTGGGCAGCCTCGTCGAAGAATGCGTTGAAGTCAGCGTCCGAGAAATAAGGGAAATGGGCCGGCGATAGCGCTACTCCAACGATGGTGTTCTTCGCTGCTGCCCCACGGACCGACACTATCGATCCGCCCATAATCAGAAGTGATGAAAAAATCGCGATCGCAATTTGATGAGGTCTCATCGTAACCGGCGTTCATTTCCCGAGCGGTTCGCACACGCCAATCACCACTCCTTGCGGACTTGATCCGACATAGCCGATCCGACCATTTTCCAAAGTGTAGGAAGTGGACGTGTAAGTTACGGAATGGAAGTCGCGTGCCCCTTCGACGTAACCCAGGTACTTCGAATTGGTGACGATCGCGCCGCAATGAGGGTCGCTTCCTGCACGCAATTTCCAGCTAAGGATATTCGTGGTAGTTCCGTCGGGCCGCTGAACGTAACTTCCGCTCTCGAGGTCGAAGGTGCACACGTTGGTACCCGCCATCCGTGTGTCATCACCGATATGCCGGGTCATTTGACCTGAAGTGAATTTGCCGTTTCCATCCGAAACGATTTCCATGGTACCAGCGTCGGCCGCGATGGGCGCGTCGTTGGCCGAGAGCGGCCACCCATAGCCATTGATGCCGCATCGCATCGGGCCGCTCATTAGCGCGGCGGGATTCGCGAGCGCCTCGGCAGGAAGAAGAAGTGCCATCGCCAACAACATCGTTGTCCAGCGTGGCACGTGCATCGGCTATGCTCCGGCGATGGTCATCTCGGCGATCTTGATGGTGGGCGATACCGTCGAGGAGCGCCACACCAGGTCACTCCCGATCATCTCGATCGAATTGAACATCTCTTTGAGGTTGCCCGCGATGGTCACCTCCTGCACGGGATAGGTCAGTTCGCCATTTTCGATCCAGATCCCACCTGCGCCGCGCGAGTAGTCGCCGGTCACCATGTTCACTCCGAAGCCGATCTGCTCGGTGAGGTACAAACCTTGTTTGACTGAACCGATGATCTCCTCGAGCGTGTAGTTGCCCGGCACCAGGTAGAAGTTTGTGGTGCTAACTCCCGGTGGCGAACCCACCGAGCGCGAGGCATTGCCGGTCGGCGCAAGGTTCAGCTTACGCGCCGAATAGCTGTCCAGCAGGTAGGTTTTAAGCTCGCCCTTCTCGACGAGATTCTTGCGATTGGTCGCCAGTCCTTCGCCGTCGAAAGGCTTCGAGCCGGGTCCGCCGAGCATCCGCGCGTCATCGACCAGAGTAACATTCGCTGATGCTACTTTTTGGCTAAGTTTCCCTACAAGAAAGGAAGCGCCCTTGTAGAGCGACGGTCCGGACGCCGCACTCGCCATGGTATGAACCAGGCCCGCCGCCATCTGCGGATCGAAGACGATCGGAACCCGAGTGGTCTTGATTTTTCGGGCGCCGAGTTTTCGTAACGCACGCTCCGCCGATTTCTTTCCCACCATCGCCGGATCATCGAGCTTCTGATACATCCGGTTCGAGGTGTACCAGTAGCCAGTCTGCATCCCACTGTCGTCCTGCGCGATCGGCGCAACGCCGAGATGATAGTTGGTCCCCGAATACTCACCCGCAAAACCCTGGCTGTTGGCGAAAATCACCCGATAGGTGCCGGAATCGAATTCCGCGCCGTCGGAATTTTTGATGCGCGGATCGCTGTTGAGCGCCGCCTTTTCAGCGATGCGTGCAAGCTCGAGCGCTTTCGGCGCCTCGATTATCCGATGCTGGTTGTCTTCGAGGTCCAGCTCGGGAAAAGATTGGGGGTGCAGCGACGGGTCGGGAAGCCCCGACCATGGATCAGGCGCGGTCAGCTTCGCGAGGTCAACCGTACTCTTGATGAATTCCTTAAGTGAGTCTTCCTCGATCTCAGCGGTCGACGACGTCGCGGACGATTGTCCGGTAAACACCCGCAGCCCTAGCCGCCGCTCGCGCGAGCTCTTGAGCTTCTCGACCTCGCCGAGCCGCACACCAGCTGCCAGCGACTCTCCGCTGACGAGCAGCACTTCGGCCGCGGTCGCGCCATTTTTCTTTGCAACGCCTAGAGCCCATTCGGCAAGTTTCAGATCTAATTCCGCCATCTACTTCTCTGAACCTTAATTACTGGTTCCACCGACGGTGATCCCGTCGATGCGAATGGTTGGCATCCCGACGCCGACCGGCACCGATTGCCCGTCTTTGCCGCAGGTGCCGATGCCCGAGTCGAGTTCGAGGTCGTTCCCGACCATCGTAACGCGCGTGAGCACGTCGGGACCGTTGCCGATCAGCGTCGCGCCTTTAACCGGCTTGGTCACCTCGCCATTTTCGATGAGGTAGGCCTCGCTTGCCGAAAACACGAATTTGCCATTGGTGATATCGACCTGGCCGCCACCGAAGCTGACCGCATAGAGTCCCTTCGGCACCGACTTAATGATGTCCTTCGGGTCGTGCTCGCCATTGAGCATGAAAGTATTAGTCATGCGCGGCATCGGCGCATGCGCGAAGCTCTCGCGCCGGCCGTTCCCGGTCGCCTCCATCTTCATCAGCTTGGCGTTCATCCGATCCTGCATGTAGCCGCGCAAGATGCCCCTTTCGATGAGCACCGTGCGCGAAGTCGGAGTCCCTTCGTCATCGACGTTGAGGCTGCCGCGGCGGCTTGCAATTGTTCCATCATCAACTACAGTGCAGAACTCGCTCGCGACGCGCTGCCCGATCTTCCCTGCGAATGCCGAAGTACCCTTGCGATTGAAATCGCCCTCGAGCCCATGGCCGATTGCTTCATGCAGCAGGATTCCGGGCCATCCTGGCGCGAGGACGACGATGGTCTCGCCCGCAGGCGCATCGATAGCGCCGAGATTTACGATTGCCTGGCGCGCCGCTTCCTTTGCATAGTCGCGCCACTTCTCGCCTTCGAGAAAATAGCGCCATTCGACGCGGCCTCCGCCGCCGAAGCTGCCCATCTGGCGCTGCCCGCCTTCTTCGGCGATCACACTCACATTCAGGCGACAGAGCGGCTGCGTGTCGGCGGCGATTTTCCCCTCGCTAGTGACTATCATCACCAACTTCTGTTCGGCGACGAACGAGGCCATCACGTTCTTGATGCGGGGATCATACTCGCGCGCGATCTTGTCGATTTCGTACAGCAGCTTGGCGCGCTCCTCGACCGGAATCTCCAGCGGAGTGCTGTCGAGCTCGTAGAGGTTATGACGGCGGACCGCGGTGCCGACCTGAACCGGCGCGACCTCGCGGGTGCGAGTATCGGCGATGGCGCGCGCCGCTTCGGCCGCGATCTTCATGCGATCGACGGTAACCTCATCCGAATAGGCGTACCCGGTGCGGTCCTCGGCGCATACGCGCACACCGACGCCCTGGCTGACGCTCTTGCTGGTGTGATTCACCATCGATTCTTCGAGCGCGAGCGCCTCGGCATTGCGATACTCGAAGTAGAGGTCGGCATAGTCGGCCTTGCGTTCGAGCGCAGTGCCAAGGATTTGTTCGAAGGCGGGTTCGTTCATGCCGAACCGTTTTTGGAAGAACTTTTCCGGCTTGGTCAGTTCGTTTGCCATCAAATGGTTATCCTTAGCGCCCAGATTGGCGTATTTCGCAGGCGAAATAAAATCGAAGACGATTGATTTTCAAGGGTTATTTGGCTTCGTTTGGTAATCCAGCTATATGCTCGCGGTTCGATTCGTCGAATTCGCCGTTCGGCCCGAACCTCAAAGCATTAGGCATCCGGCGACTGCGCGCAAGCCCTCATCCCTCAATATAAGTCGCCCCGGACCCGGACGCCCGGAGATTTTCGCGGATGGCGGTTAGGAATAGGATTTCCCAAATGGCGGCATTCACGCGCGAGACGCTCGGAGCAGTCGATCAGCTGATGCTCGAGCTAATTGACCTTCAAGCGAAAAAGGTCCTCGAATTGGCCAACAAAATTCATCCCGGGCTCAGTTCCGAAGACATACGGAATCCGCATGACTTCCCCGACCTCATCGCCGACTCGGGATGGAACTTCGAGGACGGCATCCTGTCGGGCTTCAAAAGCGCGCACATGGCCCTGCGCGCGAAGATCGCCGAATCGATCTAGCCCATCGCGATGACCCCTGCCGACGCGGTGCACGCAGCATGCACACTATTGAATGACCGCCGTCGCAGTGATCCGATGGTTGTCGGCATCGATGGATGTGGCGGCGCGGGAAAGTCCACCCTCGCGAAAGGTGTCAGCGAGGCATTCGCCGGCCGAGTATCAATCGTCAGGTGCGACGACTTCTATCGCCCGCTGATAGGAGCGCAATATGTGCAGCTCACTCCCCGACAAGCATACGAAAACTATTTCGATTGGCGGCGGCTTCGCGATGAAGCTCTGATGCCGCTGCGCGACGGGAAGCCCGCCCGCTATCAGCGCTATGATTGGGCCGCCGATAGCCTCGCCGAATGGATCGAAATCCACCCGCGCGAGATTGTGATCATCGAGGGCGTATTCTCGATGCGCCCGGAGTTGCGCCCGCTCATCGATGTCACGATTTTCATCGAAACTCCGCGTGATGAACGGGTGCGCCGGATGTCGGCTCGGGCGCAGCCCAGCACCTCATGGATGGCGCGATGGGTTGCCGCGGAGAATTGGTACCTCGAACACATCGCGCCGCATCGCCACGCGGATTTGGTTATCCAAGGATTCTGAAAAGAGAAAGGCCCGCGCGATGCGCGGGCCTTGGTGCCTTACAGTATGATGGAGGGCTAGGCGCTGGCGGCGGCGTGCTGATGGCCGGCATGCTCGTCCGCGCCTTCCTTCTTGCGGCGAGGTCGCTTGCGAGTCGGCGCCTTCTCCTCGAGGCCGGTGAACTCGATGATCGAGAGCTGGGCCGCATCGCCACGGCGGAAGCCGAACTTCACCACCCGGGTGTATCCGCCCGCGCGATCTTTGTAGCGTGGCGCGATCTCATCGAAGAGCTTCTTGACAGCCTGATGCGACTGCAGGTACGAGAACGCGCGGCGCCGTGCCGCGAGGTCGCCCTTCTTGCCCAGCGTCACCATCCGATCGGCAAAGCGGCGCAGCTCTTTGGCCTTCTGATCGGTGGTGGTGATGCGGCTGCTTTTCACCAGCGCGAGGAACATGTTCTTGAACAGGGCCCGGCGATGAGCCTTGGTCCGGTTCAGCTTTCTTCCGAGATTAAGATGACGCATGGACTATCTCCGAGCTCCGAAACTTCAGGCGGCGTGGCACTCGCCTGCACCCTCACTCGACGGGCAACATGCGGTGCATGTCGCCCGTCGACCTCTCCCAGCTTGCGCCTCGCCGCGAGCGGCAGGCGCGGAAGAGGAGATCAGGTGGATTCGCGGCGCTCCTGCTCCTCCCACATCTTGTCGAGTTCGCTGCGCGCAGGCAGATTCTCCAGCCGCATCCCGAGCGAGAGCCCCATGTCGGCCAGCACTTCCTTGATTTCGTTGAGCGACTTGCGGCCGAAATTCTTGATCTTGAGCATGTCCTGCTCGGTGCGCTGAACCAGCTCGCCGATGTACTTGATATCGGCATTCTGCAGCCCATTGAAGGCGCGCACCGAGATCGGCAGCCCTTCGACCGGGCGATAGAGCAACTCGTTGATGGTCGGGCGAGCTTCCTGCGCACCGGTCTCGACCTGCCCGCCGGGAGCCTCGACCTCTTCCTCAACGCCCGCGAAAATCGACATCTGGTCGCGCGCCACTCGCGCCGCGTAGGTGAGCGCGTCGCGCGCGGTGATGGAGCCGTCGGTGAAAATCTCCAGCGCCAGGCGGTCGTAGTCGGTGCGGTTGCCGACCCGGGCATTGGTAACCGTGAAATTAACTTTCCGAATCGGTGAAAACACCGCATCGAGGCGGATAGTGCCGATTGGCTCGTCTTCGCCGCCGCGCTCCGCAGTAACATAACCCCGGCCGCGCTTGATGACGATTTCCATGTCGAGGTCGGCGCCCTTGTCGAGCGTCGCGATATGCTGTCCGGGAGTGAGAATCTCGAGGCTCGGCCCCGCATTGATATCCGCCGCAGTCACCACGCCTTCGCCCTTGGACTTGAGCGTCGCGGTGATCTGGTCGCCCTCATGCAGGCGCAGCCGCACCTCTTTGAGGTTCAGCACGATGTCGGTGACGTCTTCCTTAACTCCCGGAATGGTCGAGAACTCGTGCAGTACGCTCTTGATCCTTACGGCTGTGATCGCGAAGCCCGGCAACGAGGAGAGTAGGATGCGGCGCAGCGCGTTGCCGACCGTGGTCCCATAGCCGCGCTCCAGCGGTTCCGCGAGGAACCGCCCGTAAGTCGCAGTGGATTCCTTCTCGTCGAACTCGACTGCTTTCGGTTTGATCAGATCACGCCAATCATTCTGCATAGTTTGTCGTCTCTTGACGGGATGGATTTTCGCGGTTCATCGAGGCCTCCCGAGAGCCGCGCCGTCGCCGTCTATTATCTTGAATAATGCTCGACTATCAGCTTCTCGCTGATCGGCATCGTCAGGTCCGTACGTGCCGGATAGGAGCGCAGGGAGCCACGAAACTGATCGCGCTCCAATGCAATCCATGGAGGCACGCCCCGCCGCTGCGCCATCTCCAGCGCCTCCACGATGACCTTCTTGGTGCGGCTCTTTTCGGTGATACTTACCACCTGACCGACCGCTACCAGGTACGATGGAATCGTGACTTTCTTGCCATTGACTTCGAAATGGCCATGACGAACCAACTGGCGTGCCTGTGACAACGAGCTCGCAAATCCGAGCCGATAGATGACGTTATCGAGCCGGCGCTCGAGCAGCACCAGCAGACTTTCACCGGTGATGCCGGGCATCCGCTCTGCGACCTCGAAGTAATGCGCGAATTGCTTTTCCAGCAGTCGATAGATGCGCTTGACCTTCTGCTTCTCGCGCAACCGTATCGCGAACTCGGAAAAACGCGTGCGCGCCTGCCCGTGTGCCCCGGGCGGATAGTTGCGGCGCTCGATCGCGCATTTGTCCGAATAGCATCGCTCGCCCTTGAGGAAGAGCTTCAGCCCCTCGCGCCGGCATAGCCGGCATACTGGACCCAGGTTTCTGGCCACCTTGCTTTAGTCCTTTGCTCCGTTCAAACGCGGCGCCGTTTTGGCGGACGGCATCCGTTATGCGGAATCGGCGTCACGTCTTTAATCGATAGTACGTTGAGTCCCGCGGCCTGCAGCGCGCGCACCGCTGACTCGCGGCCGCCGCCCGGACCCTTCACATGCACAATGCAGCTGCGCATCCCGACTTCCGAGGCCTTGCGCGCGCATGCCTCCGCGGCCATCTGCGCGGCGAATGGAGTGCCTTTGCGCGATCCCTTGAAGCCGACCGACCCGGCGCTCGACCACGCGACCACCAACCCCTGCGGATCGGTAATCGTCACAATGGTGTTGTTGAAGGTCGCATGTACGTGCGCGACACCCTCTGGAACCGAGCGGCGCGTGCGTCGCACACGGCGCGGCGCCGGAGCAGCTGCCGCTCCTGGAGCGCTCGCACCCGCTGGAGCAGCCGCACCACCAGCCGCTGCCGCGGCAGGAGCGCCACCGCCCGCACCTTGCGCGCGCGGCGCCTTGGCAGGGGCCTCAGCCTGGGGAGCTTCTTTGGTTTCTTTTTCGTCAGCCATCTATTTTAGACCTAACCCCTCGCCCCTTCCCCTTCAGGGAAGGGGAACAGAGAGTAGGATTTCTTTACTTCGTGGGTGCCGCCTTCTTGCCGGCGACGATCTTGCGCGGTCCCTTGCGGGTGCGCGCATTGGTATGGGTGCGCTGGCCGCGAACCGGCAATCCCTTACGATGACGCAGGCCGCGGTAGCATCCCAGGTCCATCAATCGCTTGATGCTCTGTTGAACTTCGCGGCGCAGATCGCCCTCCACCTTGTACGCGCCGTCGAGCACGTTACGGATGCGCACCTGTTCCTCGGCGGAGAGATCGTCGGTCTTGCGAGCGCCGTCGACTTTGGCCTCATTGAGGATCTTCGACGCCGCGGTGCGGCCGATCCCGTAGATATAGGTAAGCGCGATGTCCATGCGCTTGTTCTTGGGAAGTTCAATGCCTGCTACACGAGCCATCTTTCGACCTCCTAGCCCTGACGCTGCTTATGGCGCGGGTTGGAGCAGAGGATGCGCACCACGCCCTCGCGGCGCACCACCTTACAGTTCTTGCAGATCTTTTTTACCGACGCACGGACCTTCATTTCTAAAATCCTTCAGCTCGACTACCGCATCCGGTAGGTGATTCTTCCGCGGGTCAAATCATACGGCGACAGTTCCACCGTGACCTTGTCGCCGGGAAGTATCTTGATGTAATGCATGCGCATCTTGCCCGAGATGTGCGCGAGCACTTTATGTCCGTTATCGAGAGTGACCCGAAACATCGCATTGGGAAGCGCTTCCTGCACGCTGCCCTGTACTTCAATGGCATCGCCTTTAGACATATTTGCGCATCCTAGTTATGATGGTCCAATTCACTCAGAATTTCCGGGCCGTTGTCAGTGATAGCGACAGAATGTTCGAAGTGGGCCGATAGTTTACCGTCTGCCGTGACCGCTGTCCACCCATCTTTCAATATCCGTAGTCGCGGCGTCCCCTCATTCACCATCGGTTCGATGGCAATCACCATCCCCGCCTTGAGCCGCGGATTCGGCATCCCGCGACGGAAGTAGTTCGGCACCTGCGGGTCCTCATGGAGGCGCCTACCAATGCCGTGGCCGGCGAACTCTTCCACGACCGAGAAACCCGCGCCCTCCGCATGGCATTGCACGGCGCTGGCTATATCACTGATGCGATTGCCTTCGCGGCATTGCTCGATACCCTTGTAGAGCGCCTCGCGAGTGATGCGAAGGAGCTTCTCGGTGCTTTCCGAGACCTTGCCAACCGGTACGGTGCGTGCCGAATCACCGTAGAAACCGTTGTAAACCACGCCGAAGTCCAATCCGACAATATCGCCCTGTTTCAGCTTGCGGCTCGAAGGGATCCCGTGGACGATTTCTTCATTAACCGAGACGCAGAGCGTCTTGGGATAGGGCACATCGCCCGGCTGATAACCCTTGAAGGCGGGTTTTGCGCCCTTCTTGTAGGTCAATTCTTCAGCCATTTTGTCGAGGTCGAAAGTGGTAACTCCCGGATGCACCGCGGCGGCGAGCTCTTCGAGGATCTCAGCGACGATAGTCGAGGCCTTGCGCATAATCGCAAGTTCATCGGGAGTCTTAAGCGTGATCATTGGTTATGTGGCGGCCTTCGCAGCCCCGTTAAGTTTAGCCAGGATTCGATTGAAAATTTCCTCGGGCCGTCCGGTCCCATCAACTTGCGACAGAATTCCCGCCTTACCGTAGTAATCGAGCAATGGCTTGGTGGCGTCATTGTATACCACCAGACGATTTCGGACGGTTTCCTCTTTGTCATCCTCACGCTGATAGAGTTCGCCCCCGCATTTGTTGCAGATGGCCGGTTTGGACGGCGGATCGAAGACCACGTGATACATGGCGTTGCATTTGCGACAGGTGCGCCGGCCTGAAATGCGTTTCACCAACTCCTCGTCGGGAGCGTCTATGGCAATTACCCTAAAGATCGTTTCACCCCGCCGCTGGAGCATTCCACCCAGCGCTTCCGCTTGCGGCAGACTACGAGGAAACCCGTCTAGGATAAAACCAGCCTTCGCATCGGGTTGGTCGAGCCGGGCATCTATCAACTTAAGCACCAATTCATCGGGGACCAACGACCCTTTGTCCATGTAGCTTTGAGCCTGTATCCCAAGCGGCGTCTTATTGCGCACCGCCTCGCGCAGGAGGTCACCGCTCGCGATCTGCGGTGCATCAATACGATCGCCGAGCATCCGCGCTTGCGTGCCCTTACCCACACCCGGCGGGCCCAGCATGATCAATCGCACGAGGTTAGCTGGACCTCCGCGACTTGATGCGCCCGCGTTTCATGAAGCCCTCGTAATTGCGGGTCAGCAGATGAGTCTCGATTTGCCCGATGGTATCGATTGCGACTCCCACCACGATCAGCAGCGCGGTACCGCCGAAGTAAAACGGCACGTTGAACCGCTGCATCAGGATGGTCGGCAGGACGCACACGGCGCTGACGTAGATCGCACCGCCTAGCGTGATTCGAGTCAGCACTCGATCGATATATTCCGCGGTGTAGCGCCCGGGCCGGATACCGGGAATGAATCCGCCGTACTTCTTCAGATTGTCCGCCACGTCGGCCGGATTGAAGCTGACCGCGGTGTAGAAATAGCAAAAGAACACGATCAGGCCGACATAGATGATGTCGTAAACCAGGCTGCCCGGCGTGATATATCCGGCGTAGGGCTTGATCGCGGGGATGAACGTCGCGAGCGTGGCTGGGAACACCAACAACGACGACGCGAAAATCGGCGGGATAACTCCCGACGAATTTATCTTCAATGGCAGATGCGAGCTCTGCCCGCCATACACCCGCCGTCCCTGCATCCGGCGCGCATACTGAATCGGAATCCGCCGTTGCGCCGTTTCGATGTATACGATTCCAAATATCACCGCCGCCGCGATAACCAGGATGAACAGCATCAGGAAGGGGCTCATCAGGCCCTCGCGCACGAACTGCACCGTGGTGCTGAGAGCGCTCGGCAGCCGCGCCACGATTCCCGCCATGATCACCAGCGAGATGCCGTTGCCGATGCCACGCTCGGTGATCTGCTCGCCGATCCACATGACGAACATCGAGCCCGCGGTGACCGTGATCACCGTCAACGCGATAAATGCTATCCCGGGCGAATAGACCACCGGAGCTCCCGAAGGCGCACGAACGCTTTCGAGGCCGTAGGCGATCATCGAGCCCTGCACCACCGCGAGCGCGACCGTGAAGTAGCGCGTCATCTGCGTAATCTTGCGCCGTCCCGCCTCGCCTTCTTTGTAGAGTTCGTCGAGGTAGGGCCACGCCACCTTGAGCAGGTCGAGGATGATCGCGACCGAGATGTAGGGCATGATGCCGAGGGCGAAGATCGAGAAACGCTCCAGCGCACCCCCGGAAAACATGTTCGCCCATCCGAATAAGGTGCCCGGCGCCGCATCGAAGAGCGACGCGAGAGCCTGCCCATCGATACCCGGCGTTGGCACCGCGACTCCGATGCGATACACCGCCAGCATCAGGGCTGTGAACATCAGCCGGCGGCGCAACTCAGGGATGCGCGAGGCGCCCGAAAAACCCTCAAGCATTGCTGGTCTCGCTGCCTGTGCGACAGGCATTAATCTTAGCGCTCGACCGCATGACCTAGGGAGTGGCGGCTTGCTGTGTCAGCTCGGCCGTGCCTCCCGCCTTACCAATCTTGTCGCGCGCGCTCTGTGAAAACGCGTCGGCGCGCACATTCAGCTTAATGCTCAATTCCCCGTCGCCGAGGACTTTGATCTTGAGTCCGGGCTTGGCCAGATTCTTACCGATCAGGGCCGCGCTATCGACCGTGGCGCCATCGGCAAAATCCGCCAGCTGCTTCAGGTTAATAATCACGAATTCGTCGCGGCGCTTCTTGTTCTTCAACAGGCGGCGAAATCCCCGCTTCGGGATACGCCGCTGAAGCGGCATCTGGCCGCCTTCATAGGTCGGCGGCGTATTGCCGCCAGAGCGCGCGCCTTTACCCTTATGGCCACGGCCCGAGGTCTTGCCGAGACCCGAGCCGATTCCGCGCCCTCTACGGACGTGCTTCGAGGTCGATCCCTTCGCGGGCTTCAAGTCACTGAGGTTCATCTTATTCCTTGACCTCGACCACGATATGCTGCAGGCGGCGGATCATACCCTCGACCTGCGGGCTCCGCTTGATGGTGCTCTCGCTGCCGATCTTGTGCAGGCCCAGCCCCTTAACTGTTTCACGCACTCGTCGCTTGGTGCTGATGACGCTGCCGACGAGGCGAAGTTTAATCATGTCGGACATCTAAAATCCTCGTACTATTCTCTCGCTCGCCCCCCTCTTATCTCCCCTTAGGGGGAGAAGATAAAGGTAGGCAGCCGATCAAAATCCTTTAAGCTGCGGCTTGAGGCTCCGGCGCGCGGCCGCGAACCTTCGCGATCTCATCCATGCTGCGCAACTGGCTGAGCGCCTCGAGGGTCGCCTTCACCAGGTTGTGCGGATTCGAGGATCCCAGCCGTTTGGTCAGGATGTTACGAATTCCCGCCAACTCGACCACCGCGCGCACGCCCCCCGCCGCGATAACTCCGGTTCCTTCCGCGGCCGGCTTCAGGATCACCTTGCCCGCGCCGAAATGCCCCAGCACTTCGTGCGGGATAGTGCCTTCGCGCAGCGGCACTCTCACCAGGCTCTTCTTGGCGCGCTCGACGCCCTTGCGAATCGCCTCGGGAACTTCATTGGCCTTGCCCAAGCCGAAGCCAACCATCCCGTTGTGATCACCCGCGACCACCAGCGCTGAGAAGCTGAAGCGGCGTCCGCCTTTGACCACCTTCGCAACGCGGTTGATGTGGACGACCTTTTCCTTGATTTCGAGACCCTGCGGGTCGACACGATTGGGACGATTGCGACGTTCAGCCACTTAGATTGCCTCAGCCGTAAAGCTTACGTTCAAAATTTGAGCCCCGCTTCGCGCGCGCCGTCGGCCAGCGCCTTGAGCCGGCCATGATAAAGAAACCCGTTGCGGTCGAAGATTACCTGCGTGATTCCGCTCGCAAGACATTTTTGCGCGATTGCCTTCCCGACGTTTTTCGCCGCATCCGCATTGCGCTTGCTCTTCAAGCTATCGCGCAACTCAGGGGTCTGCGTCGAGGCCGCCGCGAGCGTCTTGCCGCTGTCGTCTGAAATCACCTGCGCATAAATATGATGCAGCGAGCGATAGATGCTTAGCCGCGGCGTCGTATCCGATCCGCGCACCTTGCGCCGTACACGGGTTTGGCGCGTCGCGCGATTGATTCCCCGATTGAAAGCCATATTGATGTCCTAGCTCGCGGAAGAACTTCCTTTAACTCGCTGACGCTCCGGCCGCGGCCTTGCCGGCCTTGCGACGGATCGTTTCGTCCGAGTACTTGATTCCTTTTCCCTTGTACGGCTCGGGCGGACGCAATTCGCGAATCTGCGCCGCCACTGTGCCGAGCAACTGCCGATCGGCGCTCTCCAGCGTAACGATCACCTGGCGGTCCACCTTAGCGGTGACCGCGGGCGGAAGCTGATAGACGATCGGATGCGAATAGCCGAGCTGGAAGTTGATGTTAGTTCCTTTGACCTCGGCACGATAGCCGACCCCGTTGATCTCCAGCACCCGCGTAAAGCCCTTGCTCACCCCGGTCGCCATGTTGGAGATTAGCTTGCGGACCAGGCCATGCTTGGAGCGCTGCTCCTGGTTGTCACCGGGGCGCTTGACCGTGAGCTGCGAATCAGCGATCTCGATCTGGTAGCCCTCGGGCATCGCGAATTCGAGCTTGCCCTTGGGACCTTCGACCTTGATGGTCCGACCCGTGACGACGGCTTTTACCCCTTTGTCGAGTACGACCGGCTGTCTACCTATGCGCGACATGTTACTACCAAACCCTCAAAAGGACTTCGCCGCCGACCTTCTTGCGCCGCGCCTCGCGCCCGGTCATCACACCGAGCGGAGTGGTGACCACCTCAATACCCATCCCGCGCGAAATCTTGCCCAACTCCGAGGCGCCGCGATAACGCCGGATACTGGGGCGGCTGATGCGCTCAATCCCCTGCATCACCGGTTCCCGTGCCGCCGAGTAGCGCACCTTGATTTTGATGGTTTTCTTGAAGCCCTCGCCGCCGACTTCGGCGCTTTCGAGAAATCCCTCGATCACCAGCACCTTGGCAATCGCTTCGCGAATCCGCGAATACGACAATTCCAGTTCGGTATGACGCGCGTGCGCGGCGTTGCGAATTCGTGTCAGCAGTTCAGCTATCGGATCAGTTTGCGACATTAGAGCTTCATCCCTACCAGCTTGCCTTGACCACACCGGGAAGTTGTCCGCGCAGCGCGTACTTGCGCAGGCATAGCCGGCACATCTTGAAGCGGCGATAGAACGCGCGCGCCCGTCCGCATAGCGGGCAGCGGTTATACTTGCGCGCGGTAAACTTCTGCGGCCGGACCGCTTTGATTTTGAGAGACTTCTTCGCCATCTTCTGGATTTCCTGTGCTGTTGCCTATGCTGCGGCCGCTTGTCCGGTGCTGCGATCGCCGGCCGCGTTTCTAAACGGCATCCCGAGCGTGCGCAGCAGGGTCAGCCCCTCGAAGTCGCTGCGCGCGGTGGTCCCGAAAGTTATCGTTAATCCCTTAACCTTCTCGATCTTGTCGAGATTCAATTCGGCAAAAATTGTGTGCTCGCGCAGGCCCAGCGAATAGTTGCCGCGCCCGTCGAAGGACTTCTCGCTGATACCGTGAAAGTCGCGCACGCGCGGCAGCGCCACATTTATCAGGCGATCGAAGAACTCCCACATCCGCTCGCGCCTAAGCGTCACCATCACGCCGATCGGCACGTTCTCGCGCAGCTTGAAATTCGAAATCGCCTTGCGCGCCTTGGTCATGATCGGCTTTTGCCCCGCGATAACGGTCAACTCTTCCGCCGCCGCCTCGAGCAGCTTGATATTGTCGCGCGCTTCGCCAAGTCCCATGTTGATGACGATCTTGCTAAGCCGCGGGACCCGCATTTTATTCTCGATCTTCAACTCGCGCATCAGGATCGGGGCGATCTCGGCCTCATACTTAAGCCGCAGACGCGCGGGAATCTTCGGTTCCGGCTCGCGTGGCTTGGCCGGCGCGGCCGCGGTCGCCTCTTGCGGGGCGCCGCCCTTCTTGCGCTGCTGCTTGCCTCCGTCGGCCTTTGGGCCCTGAGACTTAGTGCCCTGGTCGCCTTTTTCCTGGCGTTTGCCTTTTTCAGGCTTGTCGGTTTTGTCGGCCATTATTCGTTCCCCAAAACTTCGTCGCAGCGGCGGCACACCCGCGATTTGGTGTCGTCGGCATTGTGCTTCCATCCGACCCGCACCGGTGCGTTGCAGCGATCGCAAAACATCATGACGTTCTCGATCCGAAGCGGAGCTTCCTTCTCGATGATACCGCCGGGACTGGTGGCGCCGCGTGGCTTGGAATGACGCTTCACCATATTGAGGCGCTCGACCACCAGGCGGCCCGCCTCCGGCATCACGCGCATGACCTTGCCGGTTTTGCCGCGGTCACGGCCCTTGACGACCATGACCATATCATTTTTTTTAATCTTAACTTTCAGCATCGCGATGCTCGATTACAAAACCTCGGGCGCCAGAGAAATAATTTTCAGAAACTTCTTGGCCCGCAGCTCGCGCGCGACCGGCCCAAAAATGCGGGTTCCAATCGGCTCATGCTCCTTGTCGAGCAGCACCGCCGAATTGCCATCGAAGCGGATGTAAGAGCCGTCGTCGCGGCTGAGCTCCTTGGCGGTACGTACGATCACGGCGCGCGAGACCTCGCCCTTTTTAACCTTGGCGTTGGGAATCGCTTCCTTGACCGCCACCACGATCACATCGCCCACCGTCGCGTAGCGCCGGCGCGAGCCGCCCAGCACCTTGATGCACTGCACTTTGCGCGCACCGGAATTGTCGGCGACATCTAGAATGGTTCGCATCTGCACCATGATTGATTCTTCCTTAGCCCGCGGCCTTGGTGATGATGCTGCTGACGCGCCACCGTTTATTTTTCGAAAGCGGATGGCTCTCGATGATCGCTACTCGATCGCCCTCGGTGCATTGCCCCTTTTCATCATGAGCCATGAACCGTCCCCGCTGTTTCATCCGCTTGCCGTAAATCGGATGCTCGACCAGGCGATCCACCTGGACCACCACCGTCTTGGTCATCTTGGCGGAGACTACGGTTCCCTCACGCCGTTTAATTCGTTGCCGCATTGCCCGCCTTGGCGCCCGTTTTACCGGGCTTGCCTTCCTTCTGTCGAATCACGGTGAGCAGCCGCGCCAGTTCGCGGCGCGACTTTTTGTAGTTGCTCGGATTTTCCATCTGATTGGTCCGCAGCTTCAAGCGGAACCGAAACAGCTCCTCGCGCATCTCACGTTCCTTGATGCGGAGATCAGCCGGCGCCATCTGTCTGATTTCGTCAAGCTCCAAGGCTGCCCTCCTCGCGCGATATGACGACAGTCTTGACCGGCAGCTTATGCGACGCGAGGCGCATCGCCTCGATCGCGGTGGCCCGGTCCACCCCCTCCATTTCGAACAGAATGCGCCCTGGCCGCACGCACGCGACCCATCCTTCGGGCGCGCCTTTGCCCTTGCCCATGCGGGTTTCGGCCGGCTTCTTGGTGAAGGGCTTATCCGGAAACACCCGGATCCAGACGCGTCCGCCGCGTTTGATATGGCGGGTCAGCGCGATACGGGCGGCTTCGAGAGCGCGCGTATCGATCCGGCAGGTTTCGATACTTTTAAGTCCGTAATCGCCGAAGGCCAGCTCGACGCCGCGGTTTTCAGCGCCGCGCACGCGACCCTTCATAATTTTGCGATACTTGACTTTCTTCGGTTGCATCATAGGCGTGTACCGCTAGTGTTAATTCTGCGCCGGAGTTCCGAGCCGGCGCGCGTCTTCTTCGCGCCGAGTGAGCACTTCACCCCGGAAAATCCAGACCTTCACGCCGATGACACCGTAAGTCGTCTTCGCTTCGGCGAATCCATAAGCCACATCGGCGCGCAAGGTTTGCAGGGGCACGCGACCCTCGCGATACCATTCGGAGCGCGCGATTTCCGCGCCGCCGAGACGCCCCGCGACGTGAACCTTGACCCCCTGCGCACCCATTCGCATCGCCCGCGTTACCGCTTCCTTCATGGCGCGGCGAAAGGCGACGCGACGCTCGAGCTGCAAGGCGATATTCTCGGCCACCAGCTGCGGATCGAGGTCGGGGCGACGGACTTCATGGATGTTGAGGAAGGCGTCCTTGCCCTTCATCATCTTGCCGATTTCCGACTTCAGCTTCTCGATTTCGGCGCCCTTCTTTCCGATCACGATTCCCGGCCGGGCCGTGTGAATGTTGATCTTGGCCTTATTGGCCATCCGCTCAATTTCAATTTTGGCGATACCCGCGTGATAGAGCCGTTTCTTGATGAACTCGCGCAGGCGAATGTCCTCGTGCAGCAACGCCGCGTAGTCGTTGGTCGCGAACCATCGCGAGTCCCAGGTGTCGATGACGCCAAGCCGCAGCCCGCGCGGATGTGATTTCTGCCCCATCTAAAAATTCCTCACGATGCGCGCTCGTCCACCACCACAGTCAGATGACTGGAGCGCTTCAGGATCGGCGTCGCATGCATGTGCGCGCGCGGCAGCGAACGCTTCCAGGTCGGACCCGCATTCGCAATCGCGCTTTTGACGAAAAGTCTGTCCTCATCGACGTTCTGTTGATCGACCGCATTGGCCACCGCCGACATCAGGGTCTTACGCACAAAGCGCGCGCCCTTTTTCGGGGTGAACTCGAGGATCGAGATTGCGCGGTCGACCCGCTGCCCCGCGATCAGCTCGCAAATCAGCCGCAGCTTCTGCGGTGAAATCCGAATAAACCGGCTATGCGCCTTGGCTTCCATGATATCCTACGCCTTCGCCGCGGCGGGCTTGGGAGCCGCCGCCTGCGTCGCCGCGCCGCCGCCGGCTGGAGCGGCAGAACTCTTGACGTCGCCCTTGCGATCGCCGGCGTGCCCATGGAAGGTGCGGGTCGGCGAAAACTCGCCGAGCTTGTGTCCCACCATATTTTCCGTGCAGTACACCGGGATGAATTTGTTCCCGTTATGCACCGCGAAGGTGACCCCGATCATGTCGGGCGTGATCATCGAACGCCGCGACCAGGTCCTGATGATGCGCCGATCGGTGGCAGAGGTGCCCTCGACCTTCTTCAGGACATGCTTGTCGACGAACGGACCTTTTTTCAGCGACCTCGCCATAACCTCTAGCCCCGTTTCCCGCGCGGACGGCGGCTCACGATGAACTTGTTAGAACTCTTCTTGGGACTGCGCGTCTTGTAGCCCTTGGCCGGCTGTCCCCATGGCGACTGCGGATGATTGCCCTTGGAGCGGCCCTCACCACCACCGTGCGGATGGTCTACAGGATTCATCGCGACGCCACGCACGTGCCCGCGCTTGCCGAGCCATCGACTGCGACCCGCCTTGCCGATGGAAATATTCTCATGCTCGACGTTCCCGACCTGGCCGATAGTCGCGCGGCATTCCGCCAGCACCATCCGCTGCTCCCCGGAAGGAAGCTTCAGCAGCGCCATCTTGCCTTCTTTCGCCATCAGCTGGGTCTGCGTGCCCGCCCCGCGCGAGAGCTGCGCGCCCGCACCCGGCTTCATCTCGATAGCGTGCACGATGGTCCCGACCGGGATACTCTTCAGAGGAAGTGCGTTGCCCGGCTTGATGTCGGCATTGGGCCCCGATTCGACCTTGTCAGCGACTTTAAGTCCCTCGGGGGCGAGGATGTAGCTCTTGCGACCATCGGCATAATGAATGAGCGCAAGATTCGCGGAGCGATTCGGATCGTATTCCAGCGCGGCGACTACGCCGGCGACGCCGTCATGGTCGCGCCTGAAATCGATGATGCGCATGCGGCGCTTATGCCCACCACCGCGATGACGCGAAGTCATACGGCCGCGGTTGTTGCGGCCACCCGAATGCGTCAGCGGCGCGAGCAGGCTCTTCTCGGGCTCCTTCTTGGAGAGCGCCGAGAAGTCAGCTATCTGCATGAAGCGCTGACCCGGAGTCCGGGGTTTGAGTTGAATTACTGCCATCGCGATGTCTCGTTTTTTATTTCACTATGGTTGATGGAGGTTTACAGACCCTCGAAGAACTCGATCTTGTCGCCCTGTTTCAGCGTCACGTAAGCCTTCTTCCAGTTGCGCTGACGCCCTGTCGATTTGCCCCGGCGCCGCAACTTGCCCATGTAGTTGCTGGTCCGAATGGCTACCACCGTCACCTTGAACAGCTCCTCGATGGCCCCGCGAATCTTGTCCTTGCCCGCCTCATGACGGACCCGGAACACCACCTGATTGGCCTTCTCAGTCGCCATCGTGCTCTTCTCGGTGACCAGCGGCGACAAAATGACTTGATCGTTCGTCATTTGACTATGCCTCCGCTCCGGCTTTCGCCTTTTCGGTCAGCCGCGCCTCGATGGCTTTCGCCGCCCTGGTGGTCATGACGATTTCATCGTAGTTGAGCACGTCGTAAACATTCAGCCCGGCAATCGCCAGCACCTTATGCCTGGCGAGGTTGCGCGCGGCCCGGAAAAAATTCGCGTCTTCCTCACCGACCACGATCAGCGCATGCGTCACCCCGAGGCCGGCCAGAAACGCATTCGCCGCCTTGGTCTTCGGCTCCGCCAGCTCCAGCGACTCGACTACAATCAGCTTGCCGTTCCTGGCCCGATCCGACAGCGCGAGGCATAGTGCCTGCCGCCACGCCTTTTTCGGCATCTTGTAGGAATAGTCACGCGGCTGCGGCCCAAAAATCGTTCCGCCATGTCGCCATAGCGGCGATCGGGTCGATCCCGCACGCGCCCGCCCGGTGCCCTTCTGACGCCACGGCTTCTTGCCGCCGCCGGAGATGAAGCCCTTGGTCTTGGTCGAGGCGGTTCCGCGCCGCCGATTCGCCATCTGCATCCGCACCGCTTCGTGCAACAACGAGGTGTCGCCTTCGCGTCCGAACACCGCGCCCGCGACTTCAAAGTCGCCCTTGCTCGCGCCGGCCGAGAACAGCGGCACCTTTACCGGACTATGTTCCACCGCCGCCTTAGGCATTGGCCGCCACCTTCAATCCGCGATTCTTCGCACGCGCCGCATGATGCACGATGACAATCGCGCCGTCCGATCCCGGCAGCGCGCCGGTAATCAACACCGCGTTGTCCTCGGTAAGAATGTCGATAACTTTAAGATTCAACACCGTCGCCGTCACGTTGCCCATCTGCCCTGCCATCCGCATCCCCTTGCGCACCCGTCCGGGATAGGAGCGATTGCCGATCGAGCCGCCATGACGGAAGTATTCATGAGTTCCGCGCGAGCCCGGAAAGCCCGCAAAGTGATGCCGCTTGATGACGCCCTGGTAGCCGTGCCCTTTCGAGGTCGCGCTCACGTCGACGGTGTCGCCGATCTTGAATACGTCGGCAATCGCGATCGGCTGTCCGAGTTTCAACTCGCTCTCACCGCGCTTTTCGAATTCGATCGTTTTGATACCGGGAGCGATCTCGCTCTTGGCAAAATGACCGCGCGCCGCGCTGCTCACCCGCGAGAGCTTCTTCTTGCCGAAGGTGACCTGCACCGCCTCGTAGCCGTCGGTCGGCGCGGTCTTGATCTGCGACACGGTGCACGGTCCGAGCTGGACCACCGTGACGGCAATCACCTTGCCGGCCGGATCGACAATCTGGGTCATACCCAGTTTTTTTCCAATTAAACCGTTAATCACTGCGTTGTCCGCCGTTAATCATTCTGTTACTTGCGCCGGCTATTCTAGTTTAATCTCGACGTCGACGCCCGCCGCCAAATCGAGCTTGCCCAACGCGTCAATGGTCTGCTGGGTCGGCTCGAGGACATCGAGCAGCCGCTTATGGGTGCGGATCTCAAAATGCTCGCGCGACTTCTTGTCGACGTGCGGCGAGCGATTGACGCAAAAGCGTTCGATCCGGGTCGGCAGCGGAATCGGCCCTGCCACCCGCCCGCCGGTACGGCGGATAGTGTCGACGATCTCGCGCACCGACTGATCGAGCAGCCGGTAATCGTACGCCTTAAGGCGAATGCGTATCTTTTCGTTCATCGTTCCTTATGTCCGCGTCCAAACCTTAAGGCGTGCGCGTTCTCCGGTCAGTTCCTTCGTTCAGTCTCAAAAATCGATCGTTGCAGCGACCTCTTCTCGATGATCGCTGCAACGATCCCTACGATCTCTTTGTTAAAGCGGGCTCTACAAAATGCCCCTACTTTATAATTTTCGCAACCACGCCCGCGCCGACGGTCCGGCCGCCTTCACGAATTGCGAAGCGCAGTCCCTCGTCCATCGCGACCGGGGTGATCAGCTCACCCTGGATCTTGATGTTATCGCCGGGCATAACCATTTCCGTCCCTTCCGGCAGGCTCAGCACGCCCGTCACGTCGGTGGTGCGGAAATAGAACTGCGGACGATAGCCACTGAAGAACGGCGTATGCCGCCCGCCTTCGTCCTTGGTCAGAATGTACGCTGACGCCTCGAACGTCGTGTGCGGGGTAATGCTGCCGGGTTTCGCCAGCACCTGTCCGCGCTCGATATCCTCGCGCTTGGTACCGCGCAGCAGCACGCCGACGTTGTCACCCGCCTGACCCTCGTCGAGGATCTTGCGGAACATTTCGACCCCGGTCACTACCGTCTTGGTGGTATCCTTGAAGCCGACGATCTCGACTTCCTCGCCGACCTTGACCTTGCCCTTTTCGACTCGGCCGGTCACCACGGTGCCGCGGCCCGAGATCGAGAACACGTCTTCAATCGGCATCAGGAACGGCTTTTCGGTTTCGCGCTTGGGCTGCGGGACGTAGCTGTCGACCGCGTCCATCAGGTCGAGAATCGGCTTGCAGTTGGCGCAGTCATCCTTGCCGCATCCGCAGTTGAGCGCGTTGAGCGCGCTGCCGCGAATGACCGGAACGTTGTCGCCGTCAAAGTTGTACTTCTTCAGCAGCTCGCGCACTTCCAGTTCGACCAGGTCGAGCAGCTCGGGGTCGTCGACCATGTCGACCTTGTTCATGAACACCACGACCGACGGCACCCCGACCTGATAGGCGAGCAGAATGTGCTCGCGGGTCTGCGGCATCGGGCCGTCGTTGGCGCCGACCACCAGGATCGCGCCGTCCATCTGGGCCGCGCCGGTGATCATGTTCTTGATATAGTCGGCGTGTCCCGGGCAATCGACATGCGCGTAGTGGCGCTTGGTAGTCTCGTATTCGACGTGCGCGATCGCGATCGTGATCCCACGCTCGCGTTCTTCGGGCGCCTTGTCGATCTGATCGAAGGCAACGAAGTTGGCGAGCTTTTTCGAAGCGAGCACCTTGGTAATCGCCGCGGTCAAGGTGGTCTTGCCGTGGTCGATATGACCGATCGTCCCGACGTTGGCGTGGGGTTTAGTGCGCTCGAATTTAGCCTTTCCCATTGCTCATCCTCCGGATGATTTGCGGATCACTTCGCGCCTACAATCGCGCGAAGATCCTTCCCAAAAAATTAAATCGCCGCGAGCCTCACGCCCGCAGACGGATCATTCAATATAAGCACGCCCCTCACGTGGCGCTCACGCGGCCTTGTCACCCTTGGTTATCTCTTCAAATATCTGTTGCGGGACCGCTTCATAGGCCGCGAACTGCATGGTGTAGGTCGCCCGTCCCTGGCTCACCGAGCGCAGCTTGGTGGCGTACCCGAACATGGTCGCCAGCGGCACCCGCGCTTCGATAACCTGCGCACCGCCGCGCCCTTCCATGTTCTGGATCTTGCCCCGGCGCGAGTTCAGGTCGCCGATCACGTCGCCCATGAACTCCTGCGGCGTGACCACTTCAACTTCCATCACCGGCTCGAGCAGTTGCGGCGCCGCTTTACTGCAGGCTTCCTTAAATGCCATCGAGCCCGCGATCTTGAACGCGAGTTCCGAGGAATCGACCTCGTGATGCTTGCCGTCGAGCAGGGTGGCCTTGATATCCACCATCGGATACCCGGCCAGCACTCCGTTTTCCATCGCCTCTTTGATTCCATCCTCGACCGGGCGGATAAACTGACGCGGAATCGAGCCACCCTTGGTGCCGTCGACGAACTCAAATCCGCTGCCCTTGCCCAGTGGCTCGATCCTTAGATCGACTACGCCGAACTGTCCATGGCCGCCGGTCTGGCGCACGAAACGCCCTTCGGCCTCCGACAGCTTACGAATCGTCTCGCGATAGGCGACCTGAGGCTTGCCCACGTTCGCATCGACTTTGAATTCGCGCAGCAGCCGGTCGACGATAATTTCCAGATGGAGCTCGCCCATCCCGGCGATGAGGGTTTGCGCAGTTTCCTTGTTCACGCTGACCCGGAACGACGGATCTTCTTTGGCCAGCTTCTGCAGCGACTCGCCGAGCTTTTCCTGGTCGGCTTTGGTCTTGGGCTCGATGGCGATCTGAATGACCGGGTCGGGAAACTCGATCGCTTCCAGCACGATCGGCTTGGCCGGATCGCAGAGCGTGTCGCCGGTGGTGGTATCGCGCAGTCCCACCGCGCAAATATCGCCCGCGTAGATCTCGGTCAGCTCTTCGCGCTTGTTCGCATGCATCTTGAACAGCCGCCCGATCCGCTCGCGCTTGCTCTTGGTCGAATTCAGCGCCGATACTCCCGTGGTCAGGGTGCCCGAATAGACCCGCAGGAAGGTCACCGTGCCGAGGAACGGATCGGTCATGATCTTGAAGGCGAGCGCGGCAAACGGCGCGTCGTCGCGCGGCCATCGCTCTTCTTTCTTTTCCTTGTTGCCGTCGACGATCCCGACCACCGGAGGCAGATCGTTGGGCGACGGCAGATAGTCCACTACCGCATCGAGCATCGGCTGCACGCCCTTGTTCTTGAAGGCGGAGCCGAGCACGACCGGGATAATTTCGATTTTCAGGGTGGCGGTGCGGACCGCCTGGCGCAGCATTTCGGGAGCAATCTCGGCGCCCTTCCCTTCCAGGTAGAGCTCCATGATCTTCTCGTCATGGTCGGCCAGCGCTTCGATCATCTTGTCGCGATAGCCGGCCGCGGCTTCGCGTAAATCCGCGGGAATTTCCTCGACCCGAAACTTCGCGCCGAGACGATCCTCGTCCCAAATCAGTGCCTTGTTCTCGATCAGGTCGACCACGCCGGTGAACTTTTCTTCCGCGCCGATCGGGATATGCAGCGGAACCGGGTTGGCCTTGAGCTTGTCGCGGATTTCCTGCACCACGCGCGGAAAATCGGCGCCCACGCGATCCATCTTGTTGACGAAGGCCACCCGCGGCACCCGATACTTGTCGGCCTGGCGCCAGACCGTCTCCGACTGCGGCTCGACTCCGCCGACCGCGCAGAACACCGCCACCGCGCCGTCCAGCACGCGCAGCGAGCGTTCCACTTCGATGGTGAAATCGACGTGTCCGGGCGTATCGATAATGTTGATGCGATGGTCGCGCCAGAAACACGTAGTCGCGGCGGAGGTGATGGTGATGCCGCGCTCCTGCTCCTGGACCATCCAGTCCATGGTCGCGGTACCCTCATGCACTTCACCGATTTTGTAGTTAATCCCGGTGTAGTAGAGGATCCGCTCAGTGGTTGTGGTTTTACCGGCATCGATGTGGGCCATGATGCCGATGTTGCGCACCCGTTCTATTGGCGTCTCGCGAGCCATTACAAATACTTCTTAATTGTTACCAGCGGTAATGCGCGAATGCCCGGTTGGCGTCGGCCATACGATGCGTGTCTTCGCGCTTTTTGACCGCACCGCCACGATTCTGCGCCGCTTCCATGATCTCGGCGCCGAGCCGCTCTTCCATCGATTTTTCCCCGCGCGCCCGCGCCGCCGTCACCAGCCATCGCATCGCTAGCGAGTTACGCCGCAGCGGCGGCACTTCCACCGGGACCTGATAGTTGGCGCCGCCGACCCGCCGCGAGCGAACCTCGACTGCGGGGCGGATATTCTCCAGCGCCTTCTTGAAAACTTCCAACCCCGGTTCCTTGGTGCGCTCGCCGACCAGATCGATCGCTCCGTAGAGGATCTGCTCGGTGGTCGACTTCTTGCCGCGCTCCATCACGATATTCACGAACTTCGCGACCGTGCGATCGTGGTACTTGGGGTCCGGGGTAATCTCCCGGATTCGAGCCTGACCTTTACGTGACATGATTTTCTACTTCGGCTTTTTGGAGCCGTACTTGGAGCGGCCCTTGCGGCGATCGTTCACGCCGATCGAATCCAGCGTGCCGCGGATGACGTGGTAGCGAACCCCCGGCAGATCCTTCACGCGCCCGCCGCGCACCAGGACCACCGAGTGCTCCTGCAGGTTATGTCCCACGCCCGGGATATAGGTCGAGACCTCGAAGCCATTGGAGAGGCGCACGCGAGCCACCTTGCGCAGCGCCGAGTTGGGCTTCTTGGGCGTGGTGGTTTTCACCTGCGTGCACACCCCGCGCTTTTGCGGGCAGGCCTCGAGCTGCGGCGCCTTACTTTTGAAGCGCTTCTTTTCTCTCGCTCCGCGAATGAGCTGATTAATCGTCGGCACTGGTTTCTCTGCTTCTTCCGCTTGCCGGACCGCTCCCCTGCACCCCGGCGTTTTCGCTTATCTTTTATATAAATCCGCGCACTCGATTCTCGGGCTTGCGCGGTTTTCCCGGATTCTCGTCAGGGGCGGGAAGCGGGTGTTTCAAACAAACCCCCCAAGGGCACTGGTCCCTTGGGGGAATCTAAGGTTTTAAGCTACTCAGTCGGCTGTGTCAATCTCCGACCGGCATCCGGGCTTCCACCGGGACACTTTTCTCCAGCTCATCCGCTTCCGCCGGCGCACCTTCCACTTGAAGTTCCATCTCATGGTAGCCCGCCAGGCCGGTTCCGGCCGGGATCAGACGGCCCATGATGACGTTCTCTTTCAGGCCGACCAGCCGATCGATGCGGCCATTGATCGCGGCCTCGGTCAGCACCCGGGTGGTCTCCTGGAACGACGCTGCCGAGATGAAACTCTCGGTGGACAAGGAGGCCTTGGTGATGCCGAGCAGCAGCGGCTCCGCGATGGCGGGCTCGCCGCCGCGTCCGATGACCTTGGCGTTTTCCTCATCGAAGCGCCATTTTTCGACATGGTCGCCGACCAGAAAATCGGTGTCGCCGACTTCCTTGATCCGAACCCGACGCAGCATCTGGCGCACGATCACTTCGATGTGCTTGTCGTTGATGCGCACGCCCTGCAGCCGGTAGATTTCCTGGATTTCGTCGACCAGGTACTTCGCCAGCGCCTTCTCGCCGAGGATGGTGAGAATGTCGTGCGGGTTGGAGGAGCCTTCCATCAGCGGCTCGCCGGCCTTGATCAGGTCGCCTTCGTGCACGCCGATATGCTTGCCCTTGGCGATCAGATATTCGCGCGGCTCGCCGACTTCCGGCGTGACGACGACTTTACGCTTGCCCTTGGTGTCCTTGCCGAAGGAAACCTGTCCATCAATTTCGGAGATGACGGCGAATTCCTTGGGCTTGCGCGCCTCGAACAATTCCGCCACTCGAGGCAGACCGCCAGTTATGTCCTTGGTCTTGGTGGTCTCGCGCGGAATCTTCGCGATCACGTCGCCGGGGAAAACTTCCGAATGCTCCGGGACGTTGATATACGCGCCGACCGGCAGGAAGTAGCGCGCCATGTTCTCGCTATGGGGCAGCTTGAGAGTCTTGCCGTGCGCGTCCTTGATCGAGATACGCGGACGCACGTCGAGCTCGCGATTTTCGACGATGACGTTGGAGCGCGCGCCGGTGCGCTCATCGACCCGCTCCTCCATGGTCTTGCCTTCGAGGATGTCGCCGTACTTAATCGCGCCGCCGACTTCGGTGATGATCGGAGTGGTGTAGGGATCCCATTCGGCAATCAGCTCGGCGCCCTTGACCTTGTCGCCATCGCCCTTGCGCAGTTTCGCGCCGTAAACCAGCGGATAGCGCTCGCGTTCGCGCTCGCGCACGATGCCGGTATCCGAGGTGACCTGCTCGGCCACGGTGATTTCACCATGGCGCGTCATGACTACCAGACTGCCGTCGCGTGATTTCACGGTGTTGACGCCATGCAGCCGCACGACGCCATCGTTGCGCGCTTCGAGGGTAGTCTGCTCGGCGCGGCGGCTGGCGGTACCACCGATATGGAAGGTGCGCATCGTAAGCTGGGTGCCCGGCTCGCCGATCGACTGCGCGGCGATGATGCCGATGGCCTCGCCCAGGTTGACCGGATGCCCGCGCCCGAGGTCGCGACCGTAGCACTTGACGCATACGCCGACCCGGCTCTGGCAGGTGAGCACCGAGCGAATCTTGACCCGCTCGACACCCGCCTCCTCGATCTTGCGGACCTTGTCCTCGTCGATGGAGTCGTTGGCATGCACGAGGACATCGTTGGTGAATGGATCGCGGATTTCTTCCAGCGCCACGCGGCCGAGCACGCGGTCGCCGAGGTTCTCGATGATCTCGCCACCTTCGACCAGCGGCGTCATCTCGATACCGTCGAGCGTGCCGCAATCGTCCTCGGTGATGATGGAATCCTGCGCGACATCGACCAGGCGGCGGGTCAGGTAACCCGAGTTGGCCGTCTTCAGCGCGGTGTCGGCGAGGCCCTTGCGCGCGCCGTGGGTCGAGATGAAGTACTGCAGCACCGTGAGCCCCTCGCGGAAGTTCGCGGTGATGGGGGTCTCGATGATTTCGCCCGACGGCTTCGCCATCAGACCGCGCAGACCGGCGAGCTGACGAATCTGCTGCTCGGAACCTCGCGCGCCCGAATCGGCCATGATGAAAATCGGGTTGAACGACGGCCCGGTAACTTCCTTGCCGTCCTTGTCCTTGCCGAACACCTGAGTCGAGAGCCCTTTGATGACCGCGCCGCCGATCTGATCCTGAACTTCGGCCCAGATGTCGACCACCTTGTTGTAGCGCTCGCCGTCGGTGATGACGCCGTTGTTGTACTGCTTCTGAATTTCCGCGACCTGCTTCTGCGCCTCATCAAGGAGGTGCGCCTTCTGCGACGGAATCTTCATGTCCTTGATGGAGATGGAAATTCCCGCGCGGGTCGCGAACTCGTAGCCCATATCCTTCATGCGGTCGGCGAAGATAACCGTCGCCTTGTTGCCGCACTTGCGATAGACGAGGTCGATCAGGTTGCCGAGTTCCTTCTTCTTCATGGTGCGGTTGATTTCCGCAAACGGAATCTCGGGCGGCACGATTTCATTCAGTAGGATGCGACCGACGGTGGTCTCGACGCGCTTGAACTGCGGCGCCCCGTTCCCGTCGGCATCGGCATGCTTGGCGGCCTTCTTCGATTTGGTCGAGGCCTTGCCGTTGGCCTTCTCCGCATGCTCGGCCTTTTCCCGCGCGATATCGTCGATGCCGGGAATTCCGTCGACTCGCACCGCGGCCATACGCACGTTGATCTTCGCATGCAGGCTGATTTCGCCATGGTCATACGCGATGCGCACTTCGTCGGGGTTGGCGAAGAACTTGCCTTCTCCCTGCGCCAGCGGACGCTCGCGCGTCATGTAATAAAGTCCCAGCACCATGTCCTGAGTCGGCACGATAATCGGCTTGCCATGCGCCGGTGACAGGATGTTGTTGGTCGACATCATGAGCGCGCGCGACTCGACCTGCGCCTCGATCGACAGCGGCACGTGCACCGCCATCTGATCGCCGTCGAAATCGGCGTTGTACGCGACGCAGACCAGCGGATGGAGCTGGATGGCCTTGCCCTCGATCAGGACCGGCTCGAATGCCTGAATTCCGAGGCGATGCAACGTCGGTGCGCGATTGAGCAGCACCGGATGCTCGCGGATGACATCATCGAGGATGTCCCAAACGTCTTTGCCCTCTTTTTCGACCATCTTCTTGGCGCTCTTGATGGTCGTGACGTAGCCCTTTTCTTCGAGCTTGTTGTAGATGAACGGCTTGAACAGCTCGAGCGCCATCTTCTTGGGCAGTCCGCACTGATGCAGCCGCAGCTCGGGACCGACCACGATGACGGAGCGGCCCGAGTAGTCGACGCGCTTGCCGAGGAGGTTCTGCCGGAAGCGTCCCGACTTGCCCTTGAGCATGTCGGAGAGCGACTTGAGGGGGCGCTTGCTGGGCCCGGTGATCGCACGACCGCGCCTGCCGTTGTCGAACAGCGCATCGACGGCTTCTTGCAGCATCCGCTTTTCGTTGCGGATGATGATGTCAGGAGCGTTCAGCTCGATCAGCCGCTTGAGGCGGTTGTTGCGGTTGATGACGCGCCGATACAGATCGTTGAGGTCTGAGGTGGCGAACCGGCCGCCGTCGAGTGGAACCAGCGGACGCAGATCGGGCGGAATGACCGGCAGGATGGTAAGGATCATCCATTCCGGCTTGTTGCCCGACTCGCGGAACGCATTGACGACTTTGAGGCGCTTGGCGGTCTTCTTGCGCCGCGCTTCCGAGGCGGTCGCCTTCATCTCGACCCGCAGATCTTCCGAGAGCTTGTCAAGTTCGAGTTGGGTCAGCAGCGTGCGAATCGCTTCCGCGCCCATCTCGGCCTTGAAGCCGTCGGCGAACTGCTCTTTGGCCTCGCGATATTTTCGCTCGGTGAGCAGCTCACGATACTGGAGCGTGGTCTCACCCGCATCGACGACGACGTAGCTCTCGAAGTAGAGAATCTTCTCCAGCTCCTTGAGCGTCATGTCGAGCAGGGTGCCGATCCGCGAGGGCAGCGAGCGCAGGAACCAGATATGCGCCACCGGCGCGGCGAGATCGATGTGCCCCATCCGCTCGCGGCGGACCTTGGACTGGATGACCTCGACGCCGCACTTTTCGCATACCACGCCGCGATGGCGCATCCGCTTGTACTTGCCGCAGTTGCACTCGTAGTCCTTGGTGGGACCGAAAATTTTCGCGCAAAAGAGTCCGTCGCGCTCCGGTTTGAAGGTCCGGTAGTTGATCGTCTCGGGCTTTTTAACTTCCCCGTGCGACCATGACCGGATCATCTCGGGCGACGCGATCGAAATACGGATCGCGTTGAACGCGAGCGGGTTCTTGGGCTTTTCGAATAGACCGAAAAGATCTTCCATATCTTTATATACTCCTCACGCTAAGCACGCGGCGCCTGTTCCAGGAGCTCGACGTTGAGACACAGCGACTGGAGTTCCTTGACCATAACGTTAAACGACTCGGGCAATCCGGGCTCCAAAGTGTTCTCGCCCTTGACGATCGCCTCATACATCCGGGTGCGACCCGCCACGTCGTCGGACTTGACCGTCAGCATCTCCTGGAGGGTGTAGGCTGCGCCGTAAGCTTCCAGCGCCCACACTTCCATTTCTCCAAGCCGCTGACCGCCGAACTGCGCCTTGCCGCCCAGCGGCTGCTGGGTAACCAGGCTGTAGGGTCCCGTCGACCGGGCGTGAATCTTGTCCTCGACCAGATGATGCAGCTTCATCATGTACATCACGCCGACCGTGACCGGCTGCTCGAAGCCGGCGCCGGTGCGGCCGTCATGGAGCTTGGACTGCCCGGTGTCGGGAAGTCCTGCGCGCTCCAGCATCTGGAAGATTTCCTCTTCGCGCGCGCCGTCGAAGACCGGCGAGGCGACATGGATTCCCGCCAGCGCCTTGCTGGCGAGGCGGAACACGTCGCCTTCGGGCAGCGCATCGATAAAGTCGTGACTTTCCTTATCCGGATAAACTTCCTTCAGCTTACGCTTCATCTGCGCCGGCGTCGTGTTGGTCTTGAGATCCTGCTCGAGGCGGCGGCCCAGTTCGCGGGCGGCGTAGCCAAGATGGGTTTCCAGGATCTGGCCCACGTTCATGCGCGACGGTACGCCGAGCGGATTGAGCACGATATCGACCGGCGTTCCGTCGTCCAGATACGGCATGTCTTCTTCGGGCAGAATCCGCGAGAGCACGCCCTTGTTGCCATGGCGTCCCGCCATCTTGTCGCCGACCTGCAATCGCCGCTTCATCGCAACGAAGACCTTGATCATCTTGATGACGCCGGGGGCGAGTTCGTCGCCCGCTTTCAGGCGATCCTGCTTGGCGCCGTAATGCGCCTGAATCGCCTCGACGTTAGTGGTCATCGCCTGCAGCGCCGCCGTCGCGGTGGCCTGCGCTGAATCGTCCTCGACCCGCAACTGACCCCATAGCGGGGGCGCCAGCTCGTCGAGCTGCTCGGACTCCAGCTTGTCGCCCTTGTTGAGGATGACGTGGCGATCGTCGGCGATGACGCGGCCCGCGAGCTTCTCGCCGACCAGCGCCTTCTTCAGCTTGCGCAGGGTCTCGCTGCGCAGGATGCGGATCTCCTCGGCCTCGTCGACCTTGAGCCGCTCGGCTTCGGTGTTTTCGATTTCCTGGGTGCGATCGTCCTTGCTGACGCCGCGGCGCGAGAACACCCGCGCATCGATAACGGTGCCTTCGTTGCCCGGCGGCACGCGCAGACTGGTGTCGCGGACCTCGCCGGCTTTTTCGCCGAAGATCGCGCGCAGCAGTTTTTCTTCGGGACTAAGCTGAGTCTCGCCCTTGGGAGTGATCTTTCCGACCAGGATGTCGCCCGGTTTCACGTCGGCGCCGATGCGAATGATACCGCTGGCGTCGAGGTCCTTGAGGGCTTCCTCGCCGACATTCGGGATATCGCGGGTGATTTCCTCGGGGCCGAGCTTGGTGTCGCGCGCGATACATTCGAATTCCTCGATATGCACCGAGGTGAAGAGGTCTTCTTTGACCACCCGCTCGGAAATGAGGATCGAATCTTCGAAGTTGTACCCGCCCCACGGCATGAAGGCGACCAGCGTGTTGCGGCCCAGCGCCAACTCGCCGAGATCGGTCGAGGGACCGTCGGCCAGCACGTCGCCGGAGTTCACCCTCTCCCCACGCACCACGACCGGGCGCTGATTGATGCAGGTGCTCTGGTTGGAGCGCTGATACTTGATCAGGTTGTAGATATCGACGCCGGCATCGCGCCCGTCGCGAGTCTGGCGGTCAGCGCGCACGACGATCCGCTTGGCGTCGACGCTTTCGACGACCCCGTCGCGTTTGGCGATCACGGTCACGCCGGAGTCGCGTCCCACCGTCATCTCCAGACCGGTGCCGACGAGAGGCGCGTCGGTCTTGAGCAGCGGCACCGCCTGGCGCTGCATGTTGGATCCCATCAGCGCACGATTGGCGTCGTCGTTTTCGAGGAACGGGATCAAGGATGCGGCAACCGAAACCAGCTGATTGGGCGAGACGTCCATGTACTGCACGTCTTCAGCGCGGGTGGTGGTGAATTCACCGCCGATGCGCGCGGAAACCAACTCGTCGGTGTAGCGGCCCTTGTCATCGAGGCGCGCGTTGGCCTGCGCGATGACTTTGTCTTCTTCATCGAGAGCCGACAGGTAGACGATGCGGTCGGTGACGCGCGAGTTCTCGACCACCCGATAAGGAGTTTCGATAAATCCGTATTCGTTGACGCGGGCGTAGGTCGAGAGCGCCGCGATCAGACCGATGTTGGGACCCTCGGGCGTTTCAATTGGGCATACCCGGCCGTAATGGGTCGGATGCACGTCGCGGACTTCGAATCCGGCGCGCTCACGGGTCAAACCTCCGGGTCCGAGTGCCGAGAGCCGGCGCTTGTGCGCGATCTCGGACAGCGGATTGGTCTGATCCATGAACTGCGAGAGCTGCGAGGAACCGAAAAATTCCTTGATCACGGCAGAGGCCGGCTTGTAGTTCACCAGCTCCTGCGGCATCAGGGTTTCGATGTCCTGGAGGCTCATGCGCTCTTTGATCGCACGCTCCATGCGGACCAGGCCGATGCGGAACTGATTCTCGACCAGCTCGCCGACCGCGCGCACGCGGCGGTTTCCGAGATGGTCGATATCGTCGATCTGGCCGTTGCCGCCCTTGAGGTCGACCAGGTAGCGGACGACTTCCAGGATGTCCTCGCGGCGGAGCGTCCCCTGCTCCAGGGGCACATCAATCTTGAGCTTGTGATTCAGCTTCAGGCGCCCGACCTTCGAGAGGTCATAGCGCTCGGGGTTGAAAAACAGGTTGTTGAAGAAGGTAGTCGCGGTTTCCGCAGTCGGCGGATCGCCGGGCCGCAGCCGACGATAGATCTCGATGATGGCGTTTTCGGGGGTGTCGAGCTTGTCCGACGAAAGCGTCATTCGCAGCGGTCCGCCACCGGGCTGCTCCTCGGTGAAGAGCACTTCGATCTTCTTGACCCCATGCTCCTTGAGCTTTTCGATGCTCTCCTCGGTGAGCTCCTCGTTGGTCTGGAGCAGGACTTCGCCGGTGTTGGAGTCGATGATGTCGTGGGCGGAGATGCGGCCGGTGATCTCTTCGAGCGCGATCGGAATTTCGTTGACCTTGGCCGCCTCGAGTTGGCGCACGATGGCCTTGTTGAACTTGCGGCCCTCGCGCGCGATTACTTCACCCGACTTGGAATCCTTGACGTCGCGGGTAACCCGCATCCCCAGCAACTGCTCGGGCTCGAACTTCTTGGTGTAGCCCTTGGGATCGAGGCTGATGACGTCCTTCTTGTAGTAGTAGTTGAGCAGGTCCTCGGTGGTCATGCCCAAGGCGCGCAGCAGCACGGTCGCGGGGAATTTGCGGCGCCGATCGATGCGCACGTAGAGGATGTCTTTGGGGTCGAATTCGAAATCGATCCAGCTCCCGCGATACGGGATGATGCGCGCCGAGTAGAGCAGCTTGCCGGTCGAATGGGTGCGGCCCTTGTCATGCTCGAAGAACACTCCGGGTGAGCGATGGAGCTGCGACACGATGACGCGCTCGGTCCCGTTCACCATGAAGGTGCCGTTGCCGGTCATCAGCGGAATCTCGCCGAAGTAGACTTCCTGCTCCTTGACGTTTTTGATTGAGCGCCGTCCGCTCTCGACGTCCCAGATGACGAGCTGGATTTTTACTTTGATCGGCGCGGCGAAGGTCATCCCGCGCTGATGGCATTCCTCGACGTCGTACTTCGGGGTCCCGAGGTCATAGCTGACGAATTCCAGCGAGGCGGTCTCGTTGAAATCCTTGATCGGAAAAACCGATTTGAAAACCGATTGAAGTCCTTTGTCCTCGCGCTGATCGGAAGCAACGTCGGCCTGGAGGAATTCCTCGTAGGAACGTTTCTGGATCTCGATCAGGTTCGGGATCTCGATGATCTTCTTGATTTTCCCGAACGAACGGCGAAGGCGAAGATTGCTGGTGACCTGCGTCTGAGCAGCCATCATCTATCCTTTAGGCACGCGCGCCGGTTGGCACGCGATGCCTGTACGCGCTTGACGCACGCGGTGCCTCTGCGCGCGAAATGCATCGCGCGCGGTGAGCCATGAGTGAAAATAGCAGCCGCGGACGCGCGAATCTGCTCCGCGCGCCCGCCGCCATAAAACCTTTCTGTCAGAAAACCGTGCGGTACCGATTCGAATCTCGAATCTCCTTTCGAATCTTTTGCCTTGCGGCTCTCCTGGGAAACTTTAAGTGACCCGGTTGTGGTGCCTATACCTCGCAGCCTACTTCAACTCCGCGCTGCCGCCGGCGTCGGTAATCTTCTTCTTGATCTCTTCGGCTTCGGCCTTGCTGACGCCTTCCTTGACCGCCTTGGGCGCACCATCGACGAGGTCCTTGGCTTCCTTCAGACCGAGTCCGGTTAATTCGCGCACGACCTTGATGACCTGGATCTTCTTGTCGCCCGACCCGGTCAGCATCACCGTGAATTCATCCTGCTCGGCCACCGGAGCCGCCGCTGCGCCGGCGCCCGGAGCCGCCGCCACCGCCATCGGGGCCGCCGCGGAAACGCCGAGTTCGGCCTCCAGCTCCTTAACGAGCGTGGCCGCTTCCATCAGCGTCAGATTCTTTAGATAGCTCTTCACCTGATCGCGGCTGAGCTGTGCTTCTGCCATTGTCGCTAGTCTCCTTGTCCTCGCGTACCGGGCGAATGTGGGAGCGCCCCTGACGCTGTCTTACTATTGGTTAACTTTCCCGCCCTTGCGTATCTCTTCAAAAAATCGATCGCGTGCTATGCCGATGGCGCCGCATCCCCCGGAGGTGCGTCGGTAGCCGGAGGTGCTTCAGTCGCCGGAGGCGTTTCGCCCGCGGGAGGCACTTCAGTGGCCGGCGCCGCGGTAGCCGCACCCTCGCCATTCTTCTTGCCAATCGCGTCGAGCAGCCGCACCAATCCCGAGCCCGGCTCATTGAGGAGCCGCACCAACTGCGTCGCAGGAGCATTCAGGAGCCCCAGCAACTGCGCGTAGATGACCTCTTTGGGAGGCAACGTCGCAAGCGCCTGGATTTCCTCGACCGTGACCGGGGCACCGTCGACCACGCCGCCGCGCAGCTTGAACTTCGCGCCGAGGTCCTTGAAGCCGACCACGGTCTTGGCGATCTCGACCGGATCCTCGGTGCTGATGATGAGGCTGACCGGGCCGCCCAGCTTGTCTTCGAGCGAGGTGTAGCCGGTGTCTTTGATGGCGCGGCGAATCAGCGTGTTCTTGGCGACCCGGAGCTCGCCGCGCACCGCGCGCAGCTTGCGCCGCACTTCGGTAGTCTCCGCCACCGACATCCCGCGGTATTCGGAGACTATCGCGATGGTCGCCTTCTTGAAGGCCCCCGCGAGGTTTTCCACCACCGCGGTTTTCTGTTCTTTTCTCATTTAACTGAACGCTCGTTCCGATTTCTTACGCGGCCGTCTGGTAATTCTTGGAAGCATTGGTGACGTCGACCCGGATCCCGGGCCCCATCGTCGACGAAATCGCGATGCTCTTGACGTAGTTGCCCTTCGCGGTCGACGGCTTGGCCTTCCAGATCGCATCGAGGAGGGCATGCACGTTCTGGTTAAGCTTCTCTTCACCGAAGCTGAGCTTGCCGATCGGAGCATGGACGACGCCCGCCTTGTCGACCCGGAAATCCACCTTGCCGGCCTTCACCTCGCCGACCGCCTTGGCGACGTCGAAGGTGACGGTCCCGACTTTCGGATTCGGCATCAGGCCACGAGGTCCGAGGATTTTACCGATGCGCCCGACCAGCGCCATCACATCGGGAGTGGCGATCACGCGATCGAAGTCGAGCCAGTTCTCTTCCTGGATCTTCTTGATCATGTCCTCGCCGCCGACGAAATCGGCGCCCGCTTCACGCGCCTCGCGCTCCTTGTCGCCCTTGGTCAACACCAGCACCCGCGCGGTCTTGCCGGTGCCATTGGGCAGTACGACCGTGCCGCGCACGTTCTGGTCGGCCTGGCGCGGGTCTACATTGAGGCGAATCGCAGTCTCGACGGTCTCGTCGAACTTGGCGATTTTATTGCCCGCGACCATCTTGATCGCTTCGTCGAGGGCATAGCGCTTATCGTGATCGATGGTCTTCGCTGCCGCTGTATATTTCTTGCCCGCCATTGAAAATTCTCCGAATCGCTATTCGACGATGTCGATACCCATCGACCTGGCCGTGCCCGATACTGTTTTCATCGCCGCTTCGATGTTGGCCGCGGTGAGGTCTTTCACCTTGGTCTTGGCGATCTCTTCGATCTGCGCCTTGGTGACTTTGCCGACCTTGTTCTTATTCGGCGTCGGCGAGCCCTTCTCGACTCCGGCCGCCTTCAACAGCAAGTTGGATGCGGGCGGACTTTTGGTGACGAAGCTGAAGGAGCGATCGCTGAAGACCGTCACCACCACCGGCACCGTGAATCCCGCCATGCTCTGGGTCTGCGCGTTGAAGGCCTTGCAGAACTCCATGATGTTGACGCCGCGCTGTCCGAGCGCGGGTCCAACCGGAGGCGCGGGATTAGCCGCGCCGGCGGGGATTTGCAATTTGATCTGTCCGACGACTTTTTTTGCCACTTAACCGATATCCAGAAACGTCGATGCGAGCACATCGCCTCCGCGTGCCCAGCTTTCTATAGGGACCGCGGCCTCAACTGCGCCCGGGTTGTTGCTACGCTTTTTCTACCTGTACAAAGTCGAGTTCGACCGGAGTTGCGCGGCCAAAAATCGAGATCAGCACCCGCACCTTGCCCTTTTCCGGCTTCACCTCTTCCACCGTGCCGTTGAAATCCTGGAAGGGGCCATCCACCACTTTTATCGCCTCGCCCACTTCGAACAAAACCTTGGGCTTGGGGCGCAGCGCCCCTTCTTCCATCTGCTGGGTGATTTCTTTGACTTCGTGCTCGGGTACTTCCGGCGGATTAGTCGCATGGCCGACGAAGCCGGTGATCTTCGGCGTGTTCTTGATCACGTGCCAGGTTTCGTCGTCCAGCAGCATGTTCACGAAGATATAGCCGGGGAAGAATTTGCGGCTCGAGATCTTGCGCTGGCCACCCTTGCCGAGCTCCTGCACGCGCTCGACCGGCACCAGCACGGCGCCGATCTTATGCTCCATGTGCATCGAGCGCACCCGCTCCTCGAGCGCGGCCTTGGCCTTCTGCTCGTAGCCGGAATAGGTATGGATGACGTACCACTTCCAGCTCGCTTTGAGGTCCGCGGGCGCCGGCGAGGGTTCCTGTATTTTGGCTTCTTCTTCCATCAAAAATGGCCTCCGGACGTGCCGGATGCCTCACTTTATCCAATCAGAAAACGGACCGCGCGGGTCGCACCCACATCGATCAGCCCGAGCCATAGCGCCATCACGAAGGAAAGCGCGACTACCACGATCGTGGCCTGAATCGTCTCCTTGGGCGACGGGTAATGGACCTTGGCGAGTTCTGTGTATGCTTCGCGAACAAAACTCACCGCCTGATTGAGGTAACTTTTTAAACTATCCATTCTTGCGCCCTATTTCAAGCACCGTTCTTGCATTCGTAAAAAATAATGGCGGGTCAGGCAGGATTCGAACCTGCAACCCTCGGATTTGGAGTCCGATGCTCTGCCAATTAGAGCTACTGGCCCGCTCAAAAGTCGCTTCATCATCATTCCCTCTCCCTCAGGGAGAGGGTGGCGCTACTGCGCCGGGTGAGGGGCGCGAACGCCTCGCATTCCGTCATGCGAAAGTCCTCCAGACAAAGGCAGCGAACGCCTCGACCGATCGTCACACCTTACATTCTTTATGTACGGTATGCGCGCGGCACGACGGGCAGAACTTCTTGATGGCGAACTTGTCGGTCTGCTTCTTCTTATTTTTGGTGGTGGTGTAATTGCGACGTTTGCATCCGTCGCAGGCCATTCCGATTAGATCTCGCATAATTATATCCTAATGATGTTGCTAAATTCCGTCCGTTTCGAGGCCCGTGCTTCTTCCCGGTAGGGTCGTTTTTCTTATTCCTCGTAGGGGTCGTTCGCGAACGACCCGCAGCGATGGCGCAATTGCCAGGCATTTCCCGCCTTCCGAAACATCGTTGCGGGCGGTTCGCGAACCGCCCCTACGAAGAGGCTCCGTTTCGGGCGTTATCTCTATATTGGAGCCCACGACGGGATTCGAACCCGTGACTCCTTTAATCTTCCCTCGACTACGCTGCGCTCCGCCTCGGGGCGACTGCGTCGCGGCGCTGTGCGCCCCCTTCGGGCCTCGTTTTATGGAGCCCACGACGGGATTCGAACCCGTGACCTCTTCCTTACCAAGGAAGTGCTCTACCGACTGAGCTACATGGGCCCTACTAAAGTTGTCCGCCTTCCTTTTCCCCTCGCCCTTCAGGGAGAGGGTGGCGCTACTGCGCCGGGAGAGGTCTGCGGCCGCGCCTTCCTCCGTCCCTTTTGAATATACGCTGTTATCTGGAGCGGGAAACGGGACTCGAACCCGCGACCCCGAGCTTGGAAGGCTCGCGCTCTACCAACTGAGCTATTCCCGCTTGGTATGTTAACTCCCCTCCCGAACGCTGCTCATCCTACATGGTGAATGGTGGAGAGGGGAGGATTCGAACCTCCGAAGGCGTTTGCCGTCAGATTTACAGTCTGATCCCTTTGGCCACTCGGGAACCTCTCCCCGTATTTTTACGCGAACCACAGCCGATGGTCGGAATCGAACCGACGACCTACTGATTACAAGTCAGTTGCTCTACCAACTGAGCTACATCGGCAGAGGGCTAAAGAGGAGAAACTATGCGCAGGTTACCACGCTGTCAAGAACCAGCCAATTGAGGGCACTGGCGTCATTCGAGGCCGTCCGAGCGGTGCAACGGACCACCTGAAGCTCCGCCACGCCGCTGCACTCGCGATTACCCTAATTTTGGCGCTTTGATACTCACGCGTCATGCGCCTTAGGCGGGGAAAGCGGTCTCCAGTGCATTCGTCGCGATCTTCGTGACGGTGCTCTTGATCGAGGTGTTCACGTTGGTGCGCGGCGCATCGGCTAATGTCCTTTGGGGCTATTGGGAGATCGGGCCGCAAGTCTCCCAACCGACAGAAACTCCAACCGCAACTGCCACTCAGACGGCTACAGCAACTCCTACGCCCTCCTGCGCTGTAAACATTACCGGCGCCTGCCCGAGTTGCAGCAATGGTAACGGAGGAAACTGCTCAATGGTATGCGATTCTTCCTGCTCTCCCCCTTTCCTCCCCGTTGCTAACTGCACTGATTCCGACACCACCTGTACTTGTAGCTGCGTGCTGTGAGCCAGCCGCAGTGAAATTAGATACCCTGATGCTGATCAAGCTTTTTCATCATCAACTCTCAGCGCAGATTGTGGGTTGGGGGAAGGGAACGAAGGGACGTCGCGACTTGGCCGCCGAATAAATGGCGGTACAACCGACTGCATGAAGCTCCGCCACACGCCGCGCTCGCGCCTGAACTGGTCAGCTATCCACCGCCGTGGCGGAATCGAGAATGCAGGTGTTGGCCGAATATCTAGCGTGTCCTGCGCTGTCAGACGGGACATCTCGGAGAGTGCCATTGGCCGAGACGCTGCGATGAGGCATTGTGTCGCCGGCGCTTTCCGGTAATGCACAATTAGGCCGGCACCCATTTTTTGAGGGCATTTCAATTGAGGCCACGTCCAAGCGCTACAACATCCCGCATGACGCTGCGCCGAGCCGCCGCATCCGCGCTCGCGGGCTGGTGGCTCATCGGACCGCCCCAGCAAGGTGGACCGATCGACTTCAATGTTCACGCTTTACTGACCAACTGGAAGGTCATCGGCCAATACGACGATCACAGCGCACGCCAACAGGGAAGGACGGTGATTCAGGGTCAGTGGTATGACAAAGCCGAGGCCGCTCGAGTGGGAACCAAAGAGGCCGAACACGATGCCGCGATGCTGATGTGGCTGTTTGATGCGATCTGTGTCGCTTCAGACGACCCCGCCTCAAGGCAAAATCGGCCGGCACGGGATTTCAAATCAGCGACCTCGCCTCGGCATAAGGACCGCTGCGCAGATGAGGGATTCTAACGGGGCGTTCGCGAACGCCCCCTACGGTTCCAAGGCGGTGCCATTTCCCGATGCTGGTGGCGAGCGGAGCAGCGCCTGGCGGGTTCGAGGTCATGCTACAGTTTCGACAACCTTGTGGACATTTCTGCAGCCTGAACCCTCCTCGGTAATCCACGATGGTAAAAATGGTAGGGGGCGTTCGCGAACGCCCCGTTAGAATCTTTAGATAGCTTTGGTCCTTATCGAGATCCCGCCCGCGGATCGGATTGTCCTGGATGCAGGAAAGCCCAAGCGGCATCCGTGCGGGCGCACGCGGGTCATATCGCCGGAAAAGCACCGTGATGATAGAGAAGGACCGGCAACTATCGAATTGGAGGCATTTCCATCGGCGTTGCTGAGCCGGTACAAGAGACCGCATGAAGCTATGCCATGCCCTCGCGATCGCGCTGCTCATCGTCGCCGGATGCGCGCCCGCCGAACAGAGTGCCTCCTCCGGCGGATGGTTTCTGCTCGTCCCCAACGTCGCGGCCGATGGCACCGCGGATACCAGCCAGCCGCTCTCCAAATGGCAAAAGGTGCAGACCTTCGGAAGTCAAAGTGATTGCAATTACTCGCTGACCCAGCAGCAATTTGCGGTGCATGGCGCGTTTGGCCCGATCGGCAACGCGCAGAGCGCCAACCAGATCCAGGCCCTCCAGACATTGAAGGGTCAATGCGTCGCAGCCACCGATCCGCGCCTTCATTAGGCCTTCCGATTTCGAAGCGGGGCCCAATCCAAGCAGGCATGCCCCATGACACCGAGCTCCTCCCGACCCCAAGTTGAAACGCGCGATTGCTTCTGGCAGTCATCTCAGGGTGCCGTGATTCCGGGTTTGGGGGGGGAATTCTAAATGGATGGGACCGATACCGCGCGGATTGGTGCGCGCAGGTACCGACTGGTCTCGGCGATTCGGCTCGCGAGGCTGGGTTTGTTGATGCTGCTGACGTCGTGCGGCGGCTCATCATCCTCGCCCAACGCCACCGCCCCGCCCAACCTCCTCTTCATCGTCATGGATGATGTCGGAATCGATCAGATGGGGACCTTCTACAAAGATGGGACGATCCCGGCTTCCCTACCTAACATCAATGCGATCGCGAGCGCGGGGGTGAAATTCACCAACACCTGGGTAATGCCGGAATGCTCTCCGAGCCGGGCGGCATTTTTCACCGGCCGCTATCCGTTTCGCACCGGCGTCACCAGCGCGCTCATCGACAATATGCTGCCGGCCTCGCAAACCTCGCCCTACGAAACCACGCTGCCACGGGTGCTCGCGACCAGGGGCTACACCAGCGCGATGATCGGCAAATTTCATCTGGGCGATCAGAACCCGGCGGGCGACTGTTCACCCGCGACGCTGGGCTTCGATTACTTCGACGGCAATCTCGGCGCGAGCCCCGGGGCGATCGACACCCAGGCCGGCATCACGGATGTCGCACCGGGCACCTTCCCTTGCGGCTTCGATCAGGGCGGCACCTTCGGTGCGTGCTATCTGGCGGATGGCACCTGCACTATCACCTCGAACGGGAAGACCTGCCTCGAGGACCATGGGCTGTTCCTGGTAGGGGCGACTTGCCAGACCGAGACGCCCCCGATCCTCGATTTCACCCGGACCAATTCCTACTACGTATGGGCGCGCAGTACGGTCATCGGTGCGATTCCGCCTCCGACCGCGCCCGGCCAATGCCACAACGAACCGAGCATCTATCGCCAGTACATGACCGAGGCGCAAACCGATAGCAGCAGCTCGTGGTGGAACAGTCAGCGCGGGCCGCGGATGCTGAGCGTGACCTATAATGCCATCCACACCCCCTATCAGCAGCCGCCCGCGACCCCGACTCTGAGTGGCCCGAGCTTCATATGCGTCGGCAATACGCCGGCCGATATCGCGTCGCAACGCCTGCTCGCCGCGGCGATGTTGCAAACCATGGATCAGGACCTCGGAAGGTTACTGGCCAATCTGGGACTGGCGACGCTCGACGCCAATGGCACTATCGTCACGGTGATGAAATCCGATGGGCCACATATTCCGGAGCTCGATCGCGCCAACACATTGGTGGCGATTATCGGCGACAACGGCACCTATGGGGTAATCGTCGAGCCGCCATTTGACCCCGTCAATGCCAAGGGCACAGTGCATCAGACCGGCGTATGGGTTCCGGCGATAGTCGCGGGCGCGAAGGTCAACGGAACTCGCGGGCGAATCGTCAGCGCGATGATCAACGCGGTGGACTTTTTTGAGCTTTTCAGCGACGCCGCGGGGGCGAAGGCCAACGAGATCGTTCCTCCGGCGCATCATCTGGATAGCCTGCCGATGCTGCCCTACTTGACCGACCCGAACACGCCGCCTCAGCGCGAGCTCAATTTCACGCAACTGGGGCCGGGTGTCTTCCAAATCCCGACCAATTCGATCACGCGCAGCTGGCCCTGCGTCATCGGTGCGATGGTGGGAATGGACGGCGCTACGCCAACGCTGACTGGAGGGACCTGCTCGGATATCCTGTTCAACAACCAGAGCTTCTGCGAGCAGGAGAACAATGGGATCTGGATGGGTCCGCAAAATGCCGATCAGCCGCCGCTGCAATTCCCCAATCCGGATTCCTCGGATGGCTCCTGGAACTCGTGCTGCGATGTGCAGAACCAACTCGATGAGACGCTGAATCTATTGCCGAAAAATCAGTATGCGACTCGCGATGCCGGGTACAAATTCATTCAGGAAGAGATCAACGACTGCGATGAACCGCTATGTCCCGGCCCGCAATGCAATACGGTTTTTCCTCCCTTCGGCACGATTACGACTTCCTCGTTCTACAGCCTCAGTCAGACCGACAGTAATCCGGCCGGGCTCGATTGCCCCTACGGCACCATGAACAGCGCGTGCCCAACGCCCACCGATCTTGCCTGCGCGCCGGATTCAGGGCTCCCGCCGGAGTCGTGCGTGCCGACCTCGCTCCAGCCTGAGTATGAGAAATTGCAGACTGACCTCAACAACCTGCTGGCCTCGGAGCCGGCCTGCCCGGGCGATGGCAACCTCGACAAATTCGTCAATCAGTTCGACGTCGATGGAGTGAATGATTTTCTCGGCGTCGCGAGCTTCTTCGACTTCAACAACGATGGCACCACCGACGCGCAGGACCTCGCGATCGTGGAGGCGAACCTCGGGGCGGATTGCCTCGGAAGCAGCGCGATCTGCATCCGGTCGGATCTCAATCGCGACGGCAAGGTGAACGGCAAGGATCTGCAGCTGCTGAACGCGGCATTCGGCAAGCCGTGCGCGCTATGCGGCGCCGATCTGAATGGCGACGGCGTCGTCAATCAGCTGGACCGGAACATAATGATGAAGGCAATCGCGACCTGTAATTGATCGCATCCCTCGCGACAGGGCTATACTCCGACGCCAGGGTCCTACGTGGCTGCTTCGAACCAACCAGAACTGCTCAATCCCCTGCTCGTCGGAGTGGCTAGCGCTCTCTGCACGATCGTCGTTCAAGGCCTCGTCGTGCGAATCATAGCCGGCGAAGTTCGGCGTGATCTGAAACGGGGCAGGCTTGGCGCGCGGTTCTCGACCGACCTCGCATTCATCGCCGGTGCGACGATGTTGGCACTCGTGGGCCACCTCGCGGAGATGGGCATATGGGCATTGGTGTTCGAGTTCTGCGGCGAGTTTTCAAACTTCGCGACCGCCTTCTATCATTCGGCCGTCAACTTCACGACCCTTGGCTACGGCGATGTAGTCATGTCAGCGCGGTGGAAATTGCTGGGGCCGCTAGAGGCTGCCGATGGAATGCTAATGTTCGGCATCACCACCGCCCTCATCTTCGCGCTGGTTCAGCGCCTGATTCAGACTCGAATGGGTCCGCTCGAGCGCTGATGCGGCCCGTCGTGGTGGCAAAGCCCTGAAAGAACGAGATTTTAACGGCGCTTGGCGCGAAGGGCGTCCGACGTCGTCATGGCGACACTCGCGCCGCCTTTGGTCTTCTTCATCTGTTTGGTGGTCATCTTCTTGGCAGGTTTCTTTTTGGCAGGCATCATTTTCTCCTTCGTAGCTGATGGGGGAATTATTCACCTATCATCATCCTACAAGTTGTATAGAGCGAAGTCGGAATTCTGGCAAGCGAGCAAGCCTCACGGGACGTTTTTCCGCACTGAACACGCTCGTTCGAATCCATCTGGGCCATCGTTCAGTGAACTGATAAACTTCCGCCGCGGGAGTCACCATCGGCGCGGGAGTGGTTGGCGCAGAAGTTTTTACTGCCTCGATGTCAAGAATACGCTACATTTAGTAGTCAATGGCGGCCTGGCGGAGAGGACGAATTGTGATCTCAAAAGCCTTCATCGTTGCAATTCTGGCCTGGATGGCGGCCGCTTTCAGCTCGACCACTGCCGCGGCGTCGATCACTTTCGTCGGGGCGAGTTCCCTGGCTGACTTCAGCGGACCGGTCAGCACGGTAACCATCGACGTGCCCGCGGGAGTTCAGTCCGGCGATACCCTAGTCGCCCAGATCCTCGTATGGGATGGCAGCGGCTCAGATGTTCCTGCTCCGCCGAATGGCTGGACCAGCATCCGTCATGACTCGGCCAGCAATGGCAACAACATTACCAGCTGGTTGTATTACAGGGTTGCAGGCTCGAACGAGCCCGCATCGTACGGATGGAACATCGGCTCCCAATGGGCGGCCGGTGCGATGGGCGCATGGCGAGGCGGCGCGCTGTCACCGCTGGACCGCGATTCGGGAGCGGGTAAAGCCGGCGCCAGCCCGCTTTCAGAGGCGGCGCCATCATTAACCCCAGCCAATAACAATGAGTTACAGATCTACTTTTATGGCTCTCAGACGGCGGTCGGGCCCACTATTACTCTACCGGGTGCGATAACTCAGCGCTTTGACGCAGTCTCTTCAAAGGAAGGCTTTTCGCTCGGCTTCGGAGACCTTGCCGCCCCACCCGAGGGCACCGCGTCTCCCACTTACACGGCCACCGCAACTCGAGCAGGAGACGCTCCGGTTATGACCGCTCAGGCGGTCCTACTCATTCCGGCGTCGCAAGCCGGCAGTCCTACTCCAACGCCAACCCTAACCGCAACCTCGGCGGTTACACCTACTGCCACTGGCACCACGGCGCCGACCGCGATCGTGACCGCAAGCGCGACACCTACCGCGACGGCGACCGCAACCAAAGCGCCGACTGCGACCAGCACCCCGACTGCCACCACAACCAGCACGGCGACTGCGACTATCGCGCCTACGCCGGGCTCGACGTCGATCATCTTCGTGGGCGCGGGTCCTTTGGCGGCGGCAGGCAATCCGGTTACGACGGTTACCCTGGGTCTGCCGGCTGGAGTCCAACCCGGGGATACTTTGCTCGCAGAGATTCTCGTATACGACGCCAGCGGCGCCGACGTGCCTACTGCACCGACCGGCTGGACCAATCTTCGGCACGATGCGGTCAGCAATGGCAACAAAATAACCTCGTGGCTCTACTACAAGGTGGCGGAAACGGGTGAACCCGCTTCGGATGTATGGAATATCAGCTCGCAATACGCCGCCGGTGCGATGGGCGCGTGGCGAAATGCTGCCATGTCGCCGATCGATAGTGCCACGGGGACGGCTAAGGCCGGATCGAGTCCGTTTTCAGTTGCGGCTCCATCATTAACTCCTGCCAATAACAACGAGCTGCAAGTCTACTTCTATGGCTCTCAGAGTGGTGTAGGTCCGGCCATTACGCTACCGGGCGCCATAACCCGACGTTTTGACACAACCTCTTCGCAAGAGGGCTTCTCGCTCGGGTTCGGCGACCTGGCGGCGCCGCCCGCCGGCTTGGCATCTCCAACATACGCGGCGACCGCCACGCTGTCGGGCGGTGCTCCGGTCCTGACGGCGCAAGCGGTTCTATTAATCCCGGCTTCGCAATCCAGCAATCCAACCCCGACCGGTAGTCCGTTCGCAACTCCGACCACGGCGCCTGCTGCGGTCCCGACCGATGTACTCACTTATCATAACGACAACGCACGCACCGGGCAGAACTTGAACGAACAGATCCTGACCCTGAGTAATGTTAATTCTTCTTCTTTCGGCAAGCTGTTTGAAGTGTCGGTTGATGGGCTGGTCGATGCTCAACCCCTGATCAAGGCTCAGCTAAGTATTCCCGGAAAAGGCGTGCATAATGTTCTCTACGCCGTCACCGAGAATGACACCGCATACGCCTTCGACGCCGACGGTGGATCGCTCATCTGGAGCAAGTCGATGCTGGGCACCGGCGAAAGTCCTTCGGATAATCGATCGTGCGGCCAGGTCTCACCGCAAATCGGTATCACTTCTACCCCGGTCATAGATCCTTCTGCGGGGTCGGATGGAATTATCTACCTGGTGGCGATGTCCAAGGACTCCTCGGGCAACTACTACCAGCGTCTGCACGCGCTTGACCTTACCAGCGGCGCGGAGGAATTCGGTGGACCGATCCTGATTGCGGCCACCGTCAGTGGAAACGGCGCGGGCAGCAGCAATGGAGTGCTTCCGTTCGTCGGAAAGCAATACAAAGAGCGCGCCGGGCTCCTGCTGCTCAACGGCGTCATCTACACCACCTGGGCTTCGCATTGCGACATACCCAAATACACCGGATGGATCATCTCTTATACCATCAGCGCCCAGAACCTGCTGGTGCAGAATTCGGTCTTGAACGTCATTCCCAACGGCAGTGACGGGGCGATCTGGATGGCCGGCGCCGGGCCGGCCGCAGATAGCCTCGGCAACATCTACTTCCTCGACGCCAACGGCACCTTCGATACAAACACCACCAATGGATTCCCGAGTAGTGGCGACTATGGGAATGCTTTCATAAGATTGTCGCCCTCCGGGGGACTCCACGTGTTCGATTATTTCACCATGTCCAACACCGGCTCCGAGTCTTCCGGTGACGTTGACCTCGGATCGGGAGGGGCTTTGGTGCTGCCGGACATGGTCGATGTCAATGGCATCACCAGGCAACTCGCAGTGGGCGCCGGCAAGGACAGCAACATCTACCTGGTGGATCGGGACAACATGGGTAAGTACAATCCGACCGCCAACAACGCCAACGCTTATCAGACCCTCGCGGGAGCATTGCCGAGTGGCGAATATGCGATGCCGGCCTACTTCAGCAACACCTTGTACTATGGCGGAGTCAGTGCGCCGCTGCAGGCTTTTGCATTTTCACTGGCCCGGCTGGTGACGCCACCATCGTCGAGTTCGAGCGAGAGTTTCGGCTACCCCGGCACCACCCCAAGCATATCCGCGAACGGTTCCAGCAACGCTATTGTGTGGGCGGTCGAAAATGGGAACACTGGCGTGTTACACGCGTACGCTGCGAGCACGTTAACTCATGAGTTATACAACAGCAATCAGAATTCCAGCAGGGACAGCTTCCAGGACAACAAGTACATCACGCCGACCATCGCGAACGGCAAAGTGTATGTGGGTACTCCGAACAGCGTCGCAGTATTCGGACTAATGCCTTAGCTGAGCACGGGGAACCTTTACTATAGCATTGGTCTAACAGGCTGTTGACAAAGCCTTTCAACAGCCTGCGCCCTCACTCTTATCTCTCCCAGTAGGGAGAGAAGATTAAGGAATGCGGCCAGTTTTAGGATTCCGGGTGTTGAAAGGAAACTCCATTTCGTACGCCTCAAGGCGTTTTCGACACCCTGCTAACGATCACTTCGTCGTACAAACCGCGGTCGCCTTGTCGAGGCGATCGCTGTAGACGTTCAGCGCGGCCGCGGTAAGTTTGACGTACCGGTTAGCCTCGTCCCAATGCTGCTCTTCGATCGCCTCGCGTACACCCGGAAGCGTCTTTACCCCATAGCCGGTGTAGCGACCGGGCGCGTAGATGAGGTTGCGGTACCAATTACGTCCCGGCAGACCGACCTCGGGCGCAAGCGTTTGATCGATATCGAACATCAGCGCTTGCAAGTGAGCGACCTGCGAGGCAGTAAGTTTCGCGGCATTTTTTGCCAGCGCCTCATCATATGCTTTAGCGCTGCGCTTGAGGTGATCTACCGCATCTTCGAGCGCTGCGAACTCCAGGTGTGGTACCCGGTCAAGCACGGTGGGCAGACCGCTGGATTTGGTCGGATCGGCAGCCAGCTGATATGCCCGATCGCGCAGCAGGGCCGCTTGTGCCTCCGCTTCGTCGCGTTTTTCGTCGGCCAGCTTCTTTATCTGGTCGAGGTATTCCGCAACCGCATCGGCGAATGGGCCCGCGCGCTGAACCGGAACATCCGCGTCACCGAGCCGCAACATCATGCGACCGGTCGTCTTAGCTAACAAGCTGTCATACACGAAGCCGGGATCGACAAATCTGCTGTGATGCTCGAAGGTGTCATAGCGGGAATGATAGACACCATTGGCTTCTCCTTCTCCGTAAAAACCTACGTTCAAGGCCGGGATACCCAAGTGGTCGAGAAAGCCCGAAAAGTCGGAGCCTGATCCCAACGGATCGATGAGAAAGTCCCGGTCCTTGTCCGCCGCGATCTTGGCCTCGCCCTTGGCGCGCTCATCGCCGGAGGTGAGCGCCTCGATCCGTGTCTTCGCGCGCAGCCGCTCGCCAATCGAAACCCCGGTCTCAGGATCGATTACGACCCCGGCTACTTCATTCACCAAGTGCTGGTAGTCGGGACTGCCCCCCACTCCTAGAAAGCCTCGCTCGTTGCCATCGGAGTTGATGTAGATAAGCGCCTTCCTCTTGAGTTCCGGACCATGCTCCTCCGCCCATTCGGTCGAGCCCAGCAGCATCGGCTCTTCGCCGTCCCAACTGGTATAGACCAGGGTGCGCCTGGGCTGCCATCCATTCTTCACCAAGGCGCCGATAGCTTTCGCCTCGGCCAGCAGCGCCACCTGACCGGACATTGGATCGCTCGCGCCGAATACCCAGCCATCGTGATGATTGCCGCGAACCACCCATTGGTCGGGATAGGTCGAGCCTTTCATTGTAGCGATGACATCGTAAACAGGTTTGATACTCCAATCAGACTTGACCGCCAGATGCACGACCGCATCGCCAGGTCCAACATGGTAGGTGATAGGCAGCGTGCCACGCCAGGGAGGTGGCGCGACCTGTCCACCGAGAGATTCGAGCAGGACCTGCGCGTCGGCGTACGAGATCGGCAGCACCGGGATCTTCTGGATGGTTGGCGCCTCGGAAATTTTCAGCCGCTTCACATCTTTGGTTGCGCCGACTCCAGGGGTGAGCGGATCGCCGGCGTAGTACTCCATGTCGAGGACCGATCCGCGCTGGATACCTCGCGGTGGACGCATCGGACCCGAGGGATAAGTCTCATCCACCGAATAGCCATCGTCCTTTGGTTCCGAGTAGATGATGCAGCCGATCGCGCCATGATCGTGCGCCAGCTTGGGCTTCACCCCGCGCCATCCGCCGCCGTAGCGCGCAATGACAATCTTGTCCTTGACGCTCACTCCCAGTCGTTGAAGGGTCTTATAGTCGTCCTGCATTCCATAGTTGACGTAAACCAGGGGAGCGCGCACGTCGCCGTCGCTCTGGTAATCGACATAGGCGGGGAGCGCGGGATCGGTCGCCGTCGCGCTAGAGTCGCCGGGAATCGGAGGCTCCTGCAGCGTGGCTTTGAATGGCTTGGGCCCCTCCAGCTCCAGGCTCTCACTGATCGGAGTTGGGTAGAGCACCCAGAAAGTCTCAATGTGAGCGTCCCATCCCCATTCCTTGAACCAGGCAAGGATCTGGTCACTGTTAGCCTTGTCGTGCGGCGAACCGACGTGATTCGGCTCGGCGGTAAGCAGCTTCATCCAGTCGCGCAGGTCGTTCGGCGTGATCAGGGCGTCGAAGTTATGTTCGAGCGCGGTCTCATCGGGAGGCGTTGGCGTGGGCGCCGCGAACGCGATCCGCAAACCGAGAACCATCGCCAGGACACAGGCTGAAGCCCCTGCCCCCAGGATCACCAGACCTGCCATCGCTCCAGTTCGAGCCGCCATTGTGCCGTTTCTATCCATAGGCATCGTGGCCCGAAGTATCCCAGATACGTCGTCGGTCAAAAAGCCGGTCGATCGAGAGAGTATTGTCGTGCGGCGGCGGTTCGTAAAACGAAACGCGCCAGGCGGAAGATCCCACCTGGCGCAAAGAGGTTTAAAAGGCGTAGAAGCGCGGCGCCTTAATCCATAAGCGCTTTGGCGATCGGTTTTTTGCCGACGCCTACGCCGACGGCCAGTCCGCCCTTGGTCTTTTTCATCTGTTTCTTGGTCATCTTTTTGGCAGGTTTCTTTGTCGGCATATGCTTTTCCTTCGCGGCGCGATGCGCGTCGCTCTTTTATTCGCCTTGCGGCGTCCTACAATCCGTATAGATCAACGGTCGATGCTGTAGCAAGCGATTTCACCCATCCAGACATTATTTTAGTCAAATTTAACTTGATCGATGTCTGAGTGCGCTGGTTAGGTCGGCCCGCGACGCCTGAAGCGAGACGCGATTATTGCGCCGGTTCTATGAACTGCTTGACCGCGCAGAGCAGGTTCTCGAGGGTAACCGGCTTACGCAGTATCAGGGCAGCATCGATGGGACGCGAGCGTTCGCCGGTCGCGCTAAGTACCACTACCGGAATTTGCGCCAGGCGCGCATTGCGAAGCTGCGCCTCGCGAAATTCCCACCCGTTCATGTGCGGCATCATCAGGTCGAGCAGGATGAGATCAGGCAGCTTGGGATCAGCGAGCATCGCCAGCGCGGTTCTTCCATCCGCGGCGTGCGAAACGACATAGCCTTCCATCTGTAAAACGTCGACCAGAACCTCGGCGAGATCGGGGTCGTCTTCGATCAGGAGGATTTGAGGTGATCGAGGCACAAAAGAGAATGGGGTGGGGTCTTATTCGGTCGGCGGACTAGCCGACAGCGGAAGAATGATGCTGAAACGCGAACCGCCGCCACGACGGCGCTCGGCGCGGATGGACCCTTGGTGCTGGGTCACGATTTCCCTGGCGATATACAGACCGAGACCTAACCCGCCCGTCTGGGGAACGGCCGAAGACGCGCGTTCAAAACGGTTGAAGATGCGTTTGAGAGCATCCGGTTCGATTCCAATACCTCGATCCTCGATCATCAGAAATGCTTCCGCGCCGCGGCGTTCGAGCGTGACCGATATCGGATGACCCGGCGCATACTTCAGCGCGTTCGAAATGACATTGACGATCGCCTGTTCAAGCCGGAAGCGATCACATCGGGCCACCACACCCTCTTCGATCGCGAGGTGAAACTCGCAGGCCGCACGTGTTGCTTCCTCGGAAACCTGTTGAACGATCCCCACGATGATCTCGCCGAGGTCGTGTGGTGCGAGTTCCAGTTCCAGCCTTCCGCTCGCAATCCGCGTCACATCGAGCAGCCGGTTAATCAGCTCTGTCATCCGGTCGGCCTGGTCCTTGGCCTTGCGGATGTTCTGTTCCAGGCGCGGCGGATCGGCTCTGTTGGTCAAACGCTCCAGCAACCCCAGGTGCAGGATGAGCGTACTGAGCGGGGTACGCAGCTCGTGCGAGGCGATCGAGAGGAACTCGTCGCGCAGGCGCACCGCTTCCTGGGCTTGTTCCTTGCGCCGCCGCTCACTGAGATCTGTGACCACGACTCCGATCACCTCGTTGTCGTCCATCGTAACCGGATTGAGCGAGATCTGGGTGGGCAATTCCGCGCCTGCCGATGTGACCAGGGACATCTCAGAGCGGATCGCGGATGAATGGCCACGCTCGATGAGATCGGCCAGGTGAGCCTGTTCTTGCACGGTTGCGAATTCGCCCAACTTATGACCCATCACATGATCAAGCGGCTGGTCGACCATCGCGGCAAACGCTCCGTTGCAGTACAGGATGGTGCCGTCGACCGATAGTGACACCGCACCCTCGTTCATCGACTCCACCATCACCCGATAAGGATGCTCCGCGCCGCGCAAGGTGAAGACGCGTTCGCCTGCGGGTCCGGCCACCACCAGCGCATCGACTTCGCCCGAACGAATGGCCTCCAGGGTCTCCTCCGCTTCCTGCAGGCGCTGCCGGAGTTGATCCAGTTCAAATCTTATCGGCGAAGGTTGTGCTTTCATTTGGTCGGCATCGCGATGGCGAGGTTGGAGATAACTTTGACGCGGTCCGACAGATCGCCGACCATCCGGCGCTTGGGCTCCGGTTCTTCCTTGATCAGAGTGGGCGCCGCGATGATATCGGCTTCGCTGGCACGGCCGGGTTCTTGATAGATATCAACTACTTCGAGCTGATAGCGACCCTTGAGCATCGCCTCGCAGATAGCGCGCAGATTCTGGATCGCGCGGGTCGATCGCGGAGTGGTGCCGGTGGTGAATAGGCGCAACACATAGTTGGCGCCGGTCGGAGCCGGTCGAGACTTTCTTGGTGGGCGAAGTTTGCGCAGGTTTCCCATGAGGCGCCTCGGAATTAATTATCTCTCAGTTCGAGGCTGACTACCACGCGCTCGGTTTGCGACAGATCGCCGATGATCCGGCGAATCGGAACCGGCATCTTTTTGATCAGGGTCGGAATGGCGACGATCTGATCGTCTTTCGCAAGCTCGGGGTTGCGCAACAGGTCGATGATCTGGACTTCATAGCGGCCCGGGATGTGCTGATCGCAAATGCGGCGCAGATTGGCGATCGCGGCGGTCGAGCGCGAAGACTGCCCCGCCACGTAAAGCCGCATCGCCCAGAATTCCTGGTTCCCGTCGCGGCGACCTGGAGCCTCTTTTTCCGGGCGCGATTTTTTGGCATCCCCGGCGCGCGCAGGCGGCTTGCGCGAGATGCTTTTCTTCTTCACTCTTCGCTCCGCGTCGCTGCGATTCGATTCGATTTGCGGCTGCGCGACATCTCGGATCGCTCATCGATGATTCGTTGGTCGCGCTCCGCTTCCATCGCGAGGGCCTGGCGCAGTTCGGTTTCATCGGCCTCGAAATCGGCTTTCAGCTCGGCGATGCGCGCCTCCATCGCCACCCGCTTGCGCTCCAACTCCGCGAGCTTGCGCCGGGTATCGTCTTTGCGCCGAAGGGCCGCCTCACGTTCCATGGATTCCTGCGCGACGCGCGCTGATCCGGTCAGCATCCCGGCCGGACCGAGATAGATGTCGACCAGCTTGATACCGTCCGAGGTAAGCAGGAATTCGCGAATCTGGTTGGAATGGCTCATGCCGCGGGCCTTGAGTACGTAAAGTCCGCGGTTGCGTTCGCCGGAAAGCTCGATGTCGCGCACCATCAGCCACACGTCGACGATCGAGGAAATGCCGATATCGGTGGCTTCGAGCCGGCCCCCGTTTTCGGTCAAAAAAGTCATGAAGGATGTGATGGCGCGGCTTTTGAGAAAATCGATGAGCCGGATCAGCACCGCATTTACGTCGCGAAGGTTGCCGCTGCCGGCGAAATTACTGATCGGGTCGACGATTACCATACTCGGATTGGAGCGCTCGACTTCTTTATGCATCGCGACCAGATGCATTTCGAGGCCATGCAGGAACGGACGCTGCGCGATGATCTTGAGTAATCCGTTCTCTACAAAGGGACGCAGATCGATCCCGATCGAATTCATATTGCGAATGATCTGCTCGGCCGATTCTTCGAAGGCGAAATACAATACCCGCTCGCCACGTTCGCTGGTCGCCCGCGCGAGCGCGCTCGCCAGGCTGGTCTTGCCGGTTCCCGCAGTGCCCGAGAGCATCACGGTGCTGCCGCGATAGAGGCCACCGGCGCCCAGCATCAGATCGAGGTCGTGCACCCCGGTACTGATTATCTCGCTTGAGACCTTATGCCGTAGGCCCACCGAGGTGATTGGCAGAACCGAAAATCCGTGTTCATCGATAAGAAACGGATATTCGTTGGATCCGTGCGTGCTGCCTCGATACTTGATTACGCGCAGGCGACGGGTGGAGACCTGGTCCGTGATGCGATGGTCGAGCAGAATCACGCAATCAGCGACATATTCCTCGAGGCCGAAGCGGGTCAGCGATTTCTCCCCGCGCTCGCCGGTGACGATCGCGGTAACGCCGAATGACTTGAGGAACTGGAACAGGCGGCGAATCTCGCTGCGTAGTAGTCCCTCGTTGGCGAAGCCTGAGAACAACGTCTCAATGGTGTCCAGGACCACGCGCCGCGCGCCGACGGTCTCGATCGCGTGCCGCAGGCGGATGAAGAGCCCCTCCAAATCGTACTCCCCGGTCTCCGCTATCTCATGGGGATCGATCTGGACATTATCGATGACAAGCAGTCCTTTGCGGACCAGGTCGTCGAGGTCGAACTTCAGCGAGGCCGCGTTAACGACCAGCTCGTCGCTGGTCTCCTCGAAGGCCATCAACACGCCCGGCTCGGAAAACTTCCTTGCGCCATTGACCAGGAATTCGGTCGCGAACAGGGTCTTGCCGCATCCGGCGCTGCCGCATATCAGGGATGCGCGTCCGCGAGGTAGCCCGCCTAAGGTAATCTCGTCGAAGCCATCGATACCGGTTAGCGCTTTTTCGAGGCGAGGACTCTGCGATATGGCCGCGAGTTGAACCGGAGGGTTGTGCTTGGGAGCGATAGAGGAGGATTTGGACGCTCTCTTCATTGGGACCCGACCTGACGGCCTTGTTGAGCTCCTTACAAAATCGATGATACCGAGCGGATAGTGGCCGGAAATGTGTCTCGGCTGCCGACCTCGTACGGTTTCACGAGCATCGGCTCAGTGAGCAAAGGTATCTAGAAGCTGATCAAAACTCTAGCAATGATCGCGCCTTTCGGCGTCGCTGAAGATAACTATGAGCCTTCTCGCCAGGTCATTTTGACGATTGGGGAGGGCTAACAGGCGCGTGGCTAGCCCAATGCAGAGGATGACAGCCGGACCGAGCGGCGGCGCGCGATCTCGTAGAGGGCAATCCCCGTGGCGACCGAAACATTCAGCGACCCAACCTTGCCTCGCATCGGAATGTCCACCAGGTAGTCGGTGGTCTTCTTGATGATCTCGCGTACGCCTTTGCCTTCGGAACCAATCACGATGGCGAGTTTGCTGGTCACATCGAGGTCATAGATCGAGACGTTGCCGCCCGGCACCAGCGCTGCGATCCAATAGCCCGCCTCCTTTAGATCCTCGAGGAGACGCGCGACATTGCCGCATCGCGCGATTTTGAGATGAATCCAGGCGCCCGCCGACGATTTAATCGCCGCCGAGGTCATGCCGACCGTATGATCCTTCGCAATCACGATATTGCCGACCCCGGCGCCTTCCACGGAACGCAATATTGCGCCGAGGTTGCGTGGGTCGGTCACACCATCGATGAGCACGATGGGATCGGGCCGCGCCTCTAGCATGTCTTCGAGCTCGGTGTAGGCGTACTCGCGTACGACCGCAGCAATCCCCTGATGACGCGCATCGCGCCCGCAGTTGCGCGAAATCTCGGCCTCCTCGGCGAAGGCGACCTGCCCACCCGCGATCCGCACGGCATCCATCTCTTCTTCAAAGCGCTGGCCATCGCCAGTTCGAACATAGAGCGTGCGGATGCTACCCGGCGCGGCCGCAATCAATTCGCGGACCGGCTCGACGCCGAACACCAGGTCGGTGCGCGTCGCCTCATGATGCTCGGGATGTCGGGCCGGATGACCCGCGGGATGTTGATTGCGATCGCCCTCGCGCGGATTTGGCGGCGCACCCCGGCCATCGTCGCGCCGCTGGGGGCCGCGGCGATCGTCACGAAACCTTGGGCGTCCTCTGTCACCGCGATTCTTCATTGCGCAGAAATGTTATCAGAAAAAGATTCGCCGCAAAGACATTTGAGGCCAGGCTTCCATCCTTCCAGCTTGGTGCGTTCGTCTCGAATGCATAAACTTGAAAGCCTCGATGCCAAGAATCACCACTCTCGATCGCTACGTCGCGCGTGAAGTGCTCGCACCTTTCGGTATGGGCGTCGCGCTGCTCACCTTCGCCTTGGTGACCGGCAAGCTGCTGAAGCTGACCGACATGGTGGTCAATCATGGCGTCTCGGTGCCCGAGGTGATGGGGCTGATGGCGTTCATCATGCCGGCCTTCCTCGAGCTAACGTTCCCGATGGCGGTCCTGCTGGGCGTGCTGCTCGGGTTCGGCAGGATGTCAGGGGACCGGGAGATGATCGCGGCCCGTGCCTGCGGGGTCAGCCTGTATCGCATCGCGATTCCGGTAATGATGGTGGCGTTCGTGGTGTACCTGTTATCGAGCTGGTTCGCATTTTCGATCCGCCCGTGGGCCAACATCAGCCTGGAGCATCGGCTGTTCTACCTGACGCGGACGCGAGTGTCGTCGGTCCTGAAAGAGAAGGTCTTCAACAGCGGGTTCAAGGGGATGGTGGTGTACGTCGACAAGGTATCGGAAGGGGCGGACGGCTTGCAGGGCGTGATGATCTCGGACGCGCGGACCCCCGATCAGCAAAACACCATCATCGCGCGACGGGGAACCTTGTTGCCGGATGAGGAAAGAAACCAGTTGACTCTGCGTCTGTTCGACGGCTCCATTTTCGGCGTCGACCCGAAGACCAATGCCTCGCACGTGACCAGCTTCAATACCTATGACCTCGCGATCATGCCCAGCGAAGCCTTCGGCGCGACCTGGCTCTCGCCGGATGAGATGTCCTACCCGACGCTGATGGCCACCATTCGCGATGGGCGCACCTCGGGCAAGCGCAACTACGAAGCCGAGACCGAGCTCGCCCGCAAATACATGATCCCGGTTGCGACGCTGTTGTTCGCGTTGCTCGGAGTATCGCTGGGCCTCAAACCCGCGCGCGGAGGGCAATCGGAACGCTTCGGCGTGAGCGTCGCGTTGTTTTTCTTTTACTATTCGCTGATGCGGGTGGGACAGACGCTGGGTGAGCGCGGCGTCCTTAACGCCTTCATTGCGATGGCGATTCCCGATGTCGTATTCGTCGCGCTCGGGATCTGGCTCTTCATCCGTGCCGCCGAGGATCGCGGCAACGAGGGTCGCGGTCCCGGCGATATCGTGTGGGATATGATCGAACGCTTCGAACGTTCACGAGGCGCGGCATGACGATTCGGCCGCGCCTGTCGCCGACCGTCGATCGGTTCCTGGCGGGAACCTTTTTCGGCCCCTTTCTGGTGTGCCTGGCCGGGTTCACTGCGGCATATCTTCTCGGCGACCTCTTCGACCGCTTCGATACGTTGGTACACCACGGCGGCCTCGGGACCCTCGGCCTGGAATACTTCGCGCTCAAGATTCCGCTGATCGTGACTCAACTGCTGCCGATCGCATGCCTCGCGGGCGTGCTGCTCGGCTTCGCGCTCCTCAATCGGACCGGGGAAGTCCTCGCATGCCAGCAACTCGGCATCAGCAGGATCGAGATGATGATCCCAGTTTTGGCGCTTGGCGTCCTGATTTCGGGTTTTCAATTTATTCTGAGCGAGACCGTGGTTCCGGCCGCTACGCGGGAAGCAAAATATCTCTTCGAGGTCGAACTTAAAGGCCGCCAGCTCGAAGGAGTTTTCGCCAATCGGCATATCTGGATGCGGGTGCGGGACGGTTTTCTTTCCGCCGATAGCTACGACCACAAGAAGCTGGAACTGGCAGGTATCACGCTCTACCGTCTCAACCCCGAATACGCGCTCACCAACATCTTTCACGCCGACGGCGCCCACTGGAACGGGCACCAATGGATTCCGCTCGGTGTCACTCGTTACAAATTGTCGGGCGGCGAGGTGTCGTCCTCGGAGCCGCCGGGATTTCTCATCAACATCACGCCGGCGGATTTGGGACTGCTGCGTCTGGAGCCCGAGGAGTTCAGCATCTGGGAGCTCAATCGCTACATTCACGATTTAAAGCGCAAGGGACTTGATCCGGGTGGCTACCTGGTCGACCGCGATCTCAAATATGCGATGCCACTGGCGTGTCTGATCATGGCCGCACTCGGAATTTCTCTGAGCCTCGATCCACTGCCGCGCCATCTGAGCCTGGGGCGCAGCTTCGGACTCGCGATTCTGATCGGATTCGGCTACTGGCTGGCGGCTGGCCTGACCACCTCGCTCGGGCATTCGGGATTCATGCCCGCATGGTTCGCGGCGTGGTCGCCGAATCTCCTGTTTACAATGCTTGCCGGCGGGATCTTTCTCTTCGGCGAAGAGCGCTAGCCACAGATAGTCAACGCAGAGATTGACTGAGGCGGGGCGCGTCGCTTCAATGTAATTCATCGTCTAAGCCGTATGATTCCTATCCGGTACAACGTGCGCAGCGTGCTTGAGCGGCGCGCCACCTCGCTGATGACGATGCTCGGGGTCGGCATGGTAGCGATGATCTTCGTGATCCTGTTCGGCTTCATCGGTGGACTGCGCAACACCCTGGCGAGCGCCGGCGGGGAGCGCAATTGGATTCTGCTGAATCGCGGCGCACCCCAGGAAAACGCCAGCGTCATCGGGCGCGGTCAATACGAAATCCTGCGCGTACGCCCGGAACTCGCCATCGATGGCGATGGCGCGCCGTTGATATCGCCGGAAGAGCTGGTCGGCGTCAATATCAGCCGCGACAATCGCTTTAAACAGTTCGTCACGCTGCGCGGCGTCAGTCCGATCGCTTACCGGGTGCATCGCAACCTGCGGCTGGTGAGCGGGCACTGGCCGATCCGTAGCAACAATGAGTGGGTAATCGGGCAGAAGGTCGCAGCCCGATATCCGTACCTCGCGCCCGGCACGCAATTTCACTACGACCGCCATGATTGGAAGATCGTAGGAGTATTTTCCGACGCCGACAGCGCGCGCGAATCGGAAATTTGGACCGACAACGAGGACCTCCGCGTCGAAAAACATTGGACCCTCAACGCGAACACGCTGCACATCGCGCTGAAACCCGGCGCCGCCGAGGCCTTCAAACAGGCGCTCAAAGCTGACGGGCGCCTGACCATCGACCCAGTTACCGAGTCCGACTACTACGCGGCGCAATCAACCGTCGCAGGCCAGTTGCAATCCCTCGGAATGATCGTGGCGATCGCGCTCGCGATCGGCGCGACCTTCGGCGGCATGAATACGATGTATACCGCGGTAGCGCGGCGCGAGCGCGAAATCGGGGTGCTGCGGGTGCTCGGTTTCTCGCGCGCCGACATCCTCGGAAGCTTCGTCATCGAAAGCGCGATCCTCGGCCTCGGCGGCGGTATCGCAGGGGTGATTTTGTCCTTCGTGGTTGCGTGGGCGACCGGCCTCGATAGCCGCCTGATGAGCGTCGGGACCTTATTCTTCTCATACCGACCTAGCGCCGCGGCGCTCTCCGCGGGCATTGTCGCGGCGGCGATCATCGGCGTGCTGGGCGGATTGCTACCGGCATGGCATGCGGCACGAATCGGCATCATCGATTCGATTCGGGAGGCGTGATGCTCGGCAAGCTCCTGACCATCGCGATGCGCAACCTGCGCCGGCAGCGGCGCCGGACGATTTTCACCGCGCTGACCTTTGCGGTCGCGGTTTTCATTTATACGGTGCTGGTCGCGGTACCGCTGACGATGGATCGCATCGCCGACAACGCCTCCAAGGGACTGAGGCTGGTGGTTACCGAGCGCAACACCGGAGATTTGCCGGCCAAGTACTGCAACTCCATCAACAAAATGCCGCACGTCCTGGGGTGCGCGCCGGAGATCTTGTGGAACGCGGTTTATCGCGATCCGCGCGATACCATCGCGACCTACGGCATCACTCAGGACCTCGCTTCGGTCAGTTCCAGCAGCGATTATGTGGTCCCACCTGAAATCGCAAAGCGCTTCTGGTCGGACAAACGAACTGTTCTGGTCGGTGCCGATCTGATGCGCGCCGAGGGCTGGAAGTTAGGCGAACCGATTACACTGCATGAACCACGCGATTCTCGACTCAACTTCACCTTCATCCCGATTGCCGTGCTTCCCACCGAATATCTGTCGCGCGCATTCTGGTTCCATCGTTCGATGATTGATGATGCGGTCTTAAACCTGTTCGGCGTTGATAATCGGGATCGTGCGGCGTTTCTCGTGGTGCGGGTCGACCGCGCCGAGAACATGGGCCTGGTGGCGAGCGAGATCGACGAGAATTTTCACAACTCCGAGGCCGAAACCGAGACCAACACCGAATCCGATTCGGTCGCAAACGTCATCACCACCATCGGCGATGTAAAAACGATCGTCTATAGCCTATGCCTCGTCGTCCTGCTGACGGTACTGCTGATCGCCGCGAACTCGATGGCGATGATGGTGCGCGATCGCACCAGTGAAGTCGCCGTGATGCGCGCGCTGGGCTTCCAGCGAACCCACATCGCGACGCTGCTCTTGAGCGAGGCCGCACTCATCGGGCTGAGCGGCGCATCGCTCGGCGCCGTCGCGGCACTGGTGAAATTCGGCCACGGCGTGTCACTCGGCGCGGTGACCGGGATGCTCGGCTACATGGAGGTGCGGCCGGAGACTGCGCTTGCCGCGGTAGCAGTCGCGCTCGCGGTGAGTATCGCCGCCGCGGCACTGCCGGTAATGCGCGCGATACGCATCGCACCCGCCGTCGCATTCCGCAAAGTCATCTGAGCGCGAGGCTTCATCGCCGAGCCCGGGTCGCATAGCATCGAGGCGTGGGCGCCTTGGACATCGTGATGCTGCCGGGCGTCGAGCCGTGGCATCTGCTTGGACTCGAGGCGCATCTGCTCGAAAAAGTAGGGGCGGGGGAAACGCGGCCGTTACTACTACTATGTACGATAGACTGCGATGGGCTGCTTCACGGGCGCTATCATCTGTATGCGGGACCGGCCCAGCGCGCAGGCTTATCGACGTGGCGTCGACTCACCGGCGGCCGCGTCGTCGGCTCCGGTCCAGGATGGCTCAATCTCGCCCTGATCCTCCCCTCGCGCGATGCGTTGCTTTCGGCCCACGACCTCAAGCTTAAGCCCGATCAGGTGATGAATCGCTATGTGCGCGGGATGCTGGCCGGGCTGCGCGAGCTCGGCCTCGAATGCTTCTATCCCGGCCGCGACGCCATCACCTTCGAGCGCCGCGAAATCGCGATGTGCACCTTCGAGACCGATGCTTCCGGCGCGATGCTGTTCGAGGCCGCCCTCGCGATCAATCGTGGCATGGAGGAGGTCGTGCACGAACTCGAGCGCTTCGATCCCGCCGGTCAGCTTCCGTGCGCAATGTATGGACCCGATGTCGCCACCAAGCTGGTGCGCGAACTCGATCGCGATATCTCTTTCAACGAGGTCGCCAACGCGATCGCGCGCGGCTATTCGAACCTCCTCGGCGGCGGCGATCGGCGCGAGCCCACGGCGCTGGAAAATGCGCATGCCGAACGCCGCGGCGCATCGATGGAGCAGCTCGGATGGCTTCAGTTGTCCGCCCATGGCGCGCTGAGCAGCCGCCTCGCCTCACAACTCGGCACCCTCGAGGTGCGAGCAAACGTCTCGGCCGCCGGTGCGGTCGAAAAATTCGGTCTCTATGGAGATTTCATCGCGAACTCACCGGGCATCGCCACGCTCCAATCCGAAATGATCGGCCGGCGCCTCGACCTCCCTTCCGTATCGAGCGCGGTAATGAAAGTCTTTGGGCATGGCGACAACTTCATCCTTGGAATCGGCGAGCTTTCGAATCTGGTGAAGCTGATTACGCGCGCACAATGAATGACGACGCCCTCGCGACTAATCTGAACGATGTTGACGCTGAAACGCGGCTCGCCGCGATTCATGAAGTTTCGGAAAATCCGCAAATCACACTGGCCGAACCCGCCCTCGACGCGCTCACTCAATGTCTCGGCGCTGGTCGCAAAGTCATCCAGCGCCGCGCCGCCGAAGCGCTCGCCGCTTCGGCGGCGCATGATGCGCGCGTGATCGAGAAGTTGCGCGCGATGCTCTCCCATCACCAGCAGCGCGCGCGATGGGGCGCGGCGTATGCGCTCGGCCTCATCAGTCGCGATGACGCACTCGACTTGCGCGCGATGCCGGTTCTCGTCGAGGCGCTCGCGAGCGACGACGGCGATGTGCGCTGGGCGGCGGCGGAACTGATCGTGCGCCTCGGCAGAAAAAATCCCGCGGTCAGCAAGCGACTGATCGAGCTCGCGGGACACGGCAACCTCAACGCGCGCAAGATGGCGCTGTATTGCCTGCGCGATGTCGGCGGTCCGCACGATGAGCTTCTCGCCGTCGCGGAAAGTTGCTGCGGCGATCATCACTCGCTTCTGAAGATGGCGGCGTTGTCGCTACTCACGCGCATCCACGACGACGGCGATCGCGCGGCCGCGTTGGCGATTCGCTTGCTCCAGGGCGATCCGGATGGTGGAGTGAGGCGATGCGCGGCAGTCGCGCTCGGCCACCTCGGCAATCGCTCGCCTGAGGTAACCGAAGCCCTCACGCGCGCGGCGAAAGCGGAAGGCGACATCTATATGACGCGCGCGGCGCGAGGCGCGCTCATTCGCCTGGGAGCGAACCCATGATCGATCGGCTCAAGGAACCGGCGGTGCGCGACTTCCTCGAATCCGCAAGAATTGGTCATTTAGCGACTGTGAGTGGCCAGGGCGAACCGCACAATGTTCCGCTCTGCTTCTGGTTCGACGGCTCGAAGTTTTATTTTGTGATCGATGAAAAGCCGAAGCGGAAAACCGGCATCGCGATCAAGCGAATGCGGAACATTGCCGAGAACCTGCGCGTCGCGCTGGTGATCGATCACTACGATGAGGATTGGAGCCGGCTCGCCTACGTTCTCATTCATGGCGATGCGTGGATCGTTGAAGATGCCGCCGAGTACGCGCTCGCGATTCAGCATTTGCGGCACAAGTACACTCAGTATCATGCGATGCTGTTGACCCAGGAAAAAAATCCCGCGATCCGAATCGAGCCGCGCCATGTGCATGCGTGGGGCGCGCGCTTCAAACCCGGTGATCCGCGATGAGCCGCATCGCCGATATCCAGGCCGCACTGGCCGAGGCCGCGCTCGACGGATGGCTCTTGTACGATTTCCGCTTCAGCGATCCGCTCGCCTATCGCATCCTCGAATTGCCCGAACATGGAATCGCGACGCGCCGATGGTTCTGCTTCGTTCCGCGCTTTGGCGAGCCGCGCAAGCTGGTTTCCGCGGTTGAAGCACATCGCCTCGATACGCTCGCGGGCGCGACTACCGTCTATCGCTCCATCGAGGAGATGCGTCGTGGTCTAGCCGGAATCCTGCACGGCGCGAAACGCGTCGCGATGGCTTACTCGCCCAATTGCGCGATTCCATATGTCTCGCGCGTCGACGCCGGCACTATCGAACTAGTCCGCTCGCTCGGCATCGAGGTGATTTCCGCCGCCGACCTGATTCAGCGCTTCGAAGCCACCCTGACGGCGGCGCAATTAGCAGAGCCACCATCGCGCGGCGGTTAAGCTGCGCCACATCGTCGACGAAACCTTCGCGGAGCTGGGCCGGCGAATTCGCGAGGGCTGCGAAACCTGCGAACATCAGATTCAGCAGTTCGTCATGGAACGCTTCGGCGCGAATGGTTTGACTACCATGTCGCCACCCATTGTGGCGGCCAATGCGCATAGCGCGGACCCGCACTACGGCCCCTCGGAGGCGCATCCGACACCGATCAGCCGCGGCGATTTTGTGCTGCTCGATTTGTGGGCGAAGGAAATCGACGAGGCCTCGATATACGCCGACTTCACCTGGACCGCGTTCGTTGGCGAGGTGGTCCCGCAAGAGCATGCAAGGATTTTTTCGATCGTCGCCAACGCGCGCGACGCCGCGGCCGAGTTGGTCAGTACGCGTGTGGCTAATAAACAACCCGTCAGTGGCCGCGAGGCCGATCGCGCGGCGCGCGCGGTTATCGAGGCGGCAGGCTTCGGCGAGCGTTTTCTCCATCGCACCGGCCATTCGATCGGCCGCGAGGTTCATGGCACCGGCGCGAACCTCGATTCGCTGGAAACCGACGACCATCGGATGCTGATTGAGAACACCTGCTTCTCGGTGGAACCGGGGATTTATCTGCCGGGGCGGTTTGGGGTCCGCAGCGAACTCGACATGACGATCGAAAACGGCGCCGCGAACATCAGCGCCGACGCGGTACAACGCGAAATCATTCCGATTCTCGCTTGATCGAAATATTGGGTTTAGTCGAAGTGGCTGACATCCCGGCTGCGGCAATAGTCTTTCCCCATCGCGCCCATCGCTTATAATAGGGGAATGGCGACCTACCTTCGCTTCCTCGATGCAGCGATGAACCATGCCCAGTACGAGAAGACCGAAGAGGGCGAATGGTTCGCCTCCATTCCTGGTTTCGTCGGGCTATGGGCGACTGGACAGACCGTGGAAGCCGCTCGAAAAGACCTGCTGGAGGCGCTGGATGGATGGATTGAGGTTACCCTCAAAACCGGAAGTCGCGTGCCTTCTGTCGGCGACGTTAGTTTGTATGAGGAGCTGCGAAAGGTCGCCGACGGCTAGCAGATGGCCCTCTCCTCGTGCTCGCGACGCGAGTTCATCAGAAAGCTAAGAGCGCTCGGATTTTCAGGACCTTTCGCGGGGGGCAATCACCAATATATGAGCAAACAAGACGCCTTCAACGTGCGCGTTCCCAACCCTCATCGTGGTGATATAAGCGTCGGCCTCCTAAGGCGCATCCTCGTGGTTTCCGGCATCAAGCAACTAGATTAGGAAAACGCCTAAACTTCCGCGCCAAACTACTACCACATGATTCGCACCATTCTGTTTGATCTCGACGGCACCCTGGCAGAAACCGAACCGCTGCATTTCGATGCATTCCGGGAGACTTTGCGGCCCGAGGGCATCGAGCTGTCGCGCGAGGAATATTTCTCCCGCCTGATCGGCTTCAACGATCACGACTGCTTCGAAACCGTGCTCAAGGAAGACGGCAAGGATGCGAGCGCGGCGCATCTCGCCATGCTGATTGCACGCAAGGCTGAGAGTTACCAGGACATCATTCGCAATCGCGACGTGATGTATCCCGGCGCGGCCGATTTCGTGCGCCAGTGCGCCGCGCGGTTTCCGCTGATGGTTGTCACCGGCACCTTGCGCGCGGAAGCCGAGATGATCTTGCGCCGCGCCGGCCTGCGCGATTTGTTTGTCGATATCGTCGCGGCTGAGGATGTGGAGCGTGGCAAGCCCGAACCGGACGGATTCACCATGGCGCTGGGCCGCCTGGGTTTTCTACTGCGGCAGCGCGACGCGATCATGCCCGCCGAGGCGCTCGCGATCGAGGACACCCCGCTCGGGGTCGAGGCCGCGCGGCGCGCCGGCATGCGCGTCCTCGCGCTGACGACCAGCGTGAGCGAGGCGGAACTCGTCGGCGCGGATCTCATTCGCAAATCACTGGGCAAGACCGACCTCGACGATATTCTGCGCCGCCTCGCGTAGACTGCGATGTCAGCGCGCGTTCTGATCATTTTTCCGGGCGCGCTCGGCGATCTCATTTGCCTCGGACCGACCATCGCGGCGATCGCGCGCCGCCATCCGAAAGCCACCCTTGAACTGATGGCGCGAGGCGAACTGGCCGAGTTCGCGGTCGGCCGAATGGGCATCAACCGCGCGCATTCCATCGATCGGCGCGAGGTCGCGCTGCTCTTCCGCGAATCGTTAGACGATGGTCGCGAGCCGGTGCGGCGATTTTTCGGCGTCTTCGAACGAATCTACTGCTTCTTCAGCGCCGATGACCCATCATTTCGACGCGCGCTGCTTGCCGCCTCTGTGCCCGGCGCGGCGACGTTCCATCCGTTTCGACCCCAAGCGCGCGGTCACATCGCGGCCGCCTATCTAAAGGATGTGACCGGCGATACCAAACTTGAGGAAATCGCGATCGATCTTCTGCCGAATGACCGCGAAGAGGGATCGCGCGTGATTTTCGGAATTGCAGAGCCAAAAAAGTTTATCGCGATTTTTCCCGGCAGCGGCAGTCCGACGAAAAACTGGCCAATCGAGAAATTCTGCGAGCTCGCGAATCGATTGAACGCGCCCTCGCCCGCGCTGTTTATTCTCGGCCCTGCGGAAGACCACTTGGAGAAGGCCACTCGGTCCGCCGGGCACATCATCATCAAGCAACAGTCTCTCGGCGCGGTCGCCGCCATCGCGCGGATGGCCTCGGCATTCGTCGGCAATGACTCTGGCGTATCGCATCTCGCGGCGGCGACTGGAACGCCGGGCGTCGTGCTGTTCGGCCCGACCGACCCGCTTCGATGGTGCCCGCTCGGTCACGTCACGGTTCTGCACCGTGAGCCAATAGCATCGATCGAGGTCACCGAAGTGCTCTCTGCCCTTGACGCTCAGGTGCTGTGAAAACTGCCCAAAAGATGGTTACGTTGACTGTGAAAAATCGGTGGCGTAGCCTCGAAGTCGTCACCTACAAAGAGCGTTGAGGAGCCTGGTTTTGGCGGCTCGCCGCTTAAATGAACTTCCAAAATGGGCAGCATTTTCAAGACCACAATCCTACTCGGCGCGTTGACCGGCCTGCTGATGCTTATCGGCGGGCTCGTCGGAGGACGGCACGGCGTTCAAATCGCTCTGATCTTCGCCGTGGCGATGAACTTTTTCAGCTACTGGTTCTCCGACAAGATGGTTCTGGCGGCATATGGCGCAAAGCCGATCGATGCCTCCTCGGCGCCGGAGGTTTTCGCGATCGTACAGGAACTCGCGCTGCAGGCGCACATCCCGATGCCGCGCCTCTATCTCATCGATAGCGACACTCCTAACGCTTTCGCGACTGGCCGCAACCCGAACCATGCCGCGGTGGCGGTCACGCGCGGCATCATGCGGATCTGCACCCGCGACGAACTCAAGGGCGTCCTCGCCCACGAGCTTTCCCATGTCATCAATCGCGACATTCTGACCAGCTCGATCGCGGCGACCCTGGCTGGCGCCGTGATGATGTTGGGGACCATGGCGCGATGGGGTGCGATTTTCGGCGGATTCGGTGGCCGCGACGAGGACGAACGCGGCGGAATCATCGGCCTCGTGGTAGCGGCGATCCTCGCGCCGATTGCCGCGTCCTTGATTCAGCTGGCGATTTCGCGAACTCGCGAATATCAGGCCGATGCGAGCGGCGCGAAGCTCTCGCATAATCCGCTCCTGCTCGCCAACGCGCTGCGCAAACTTGAGAACGCTAACGAACGGATGCCTCTCGATGCCGGTCCTGCCACCGCGCATCTCTTCATCGTCAATCCGCTGAGTGCGGAAGGCATGTCACGGCTGTTTTCGACGCATCCACCAATCGAAGAAAGAATCCGCCGGCTCGAACAGATGGCGGGAAGGACCTGATCAATCCAATGTCTGAGGAAGAAGGTAAAGAACGCGGATTCAAGGTTGCGGACCGCCGCCGCTTCTCTGCCGAGGGCGAGACGAAACCCGAGGTCGAGGATCGACCGGCCGCCGAACCCGCGAAGCCGAGCAGCAAACCCGCCGAAGCGGGGCCGCATTCGCATGCGCACGCCGAGCCTCATGTCCACGGTGGCCCGACCGAGGGCGCGCAGGCCGAGGCCTCGGCCGCGTATCAGAAGGCAGCGTCCTCGCAACCGGGCGTGGAGGATCTCGGGCCGCAGGATCTGACGTTTGCCAGCTTCGTGGTAGGACTCTCGACCGAGGCCCTCGCGCTGATGGGTGAGATGCCGCATCCGGCCACCGGCGAGCGGATGAATGATCTGATTGGCGCGCAGCAACTCATTGATATCATCGGGATGTTGCAGGACAAGACGCGCGGCAACTTGAGTCATGACGAGGATACCCTGATCGACGCCATTCTCTTTGACCTTCGGATGAAATACGTTGAAAAAGCGCGTCAAACGCCCCGCTGAGGGCCTCGATGCGCGAGACCTAGATGCGTTGCTGTTGGTATCGAGTTTTCGTCCTCATTTCCGCGCTGCTTATTCTGCCGATCGGGCTTGCTTACGCGGCTGAGTCCTCGCACTTCTGGACCGAGCTTCCCGATAACGGCCGCATAACCAAGGTCCAGAGCCTGCCGGATTTTGTCGACCTCGCCGCGAAGTTATCGCCTGCGGTGGTCAACATCTCCAGTGAAGAACCTGACGAGCCGGGCAACGGCGCCGAGGAAGATGAACCGCCGCCGCAGGGCAAGACTCCGCACAACCCGTTCGAGGAATACTCACCTCATGCCAAGAGCCTCGGCTCGGGCTTTATCGTGAGCAAGGACGGCTACGTTGTAACGAATGATCACGTGGTGACCGACGCCGAACGCATTGCAGTCACCACCCAGGACGGCAACCAGTACAAGGCCAGGCTGGTCGGACGCGACGAGAAAAGCGACATCGCGCTGCTCAAGATCGAACCGAAGCATGATCTTCCGGTCGCGCCGCTAGGCGATTCCGACAACGTCAAAGTGGGCCAGTGGGTGATGGCCATCGGCAATCCGTTCGGCTTCGATCACTCGGTCACGGTGGGAGTGGTGAGCGCCAAGGGCCGCTTCATTCCCGGCAACTTCGACGAGTTCATCCAGACCGATGCGTCGATCAATCCGGGGAATTCCGGCGGACCGCTCATCTCGGTTCATGGCGAAGTGGTGGCGGTCAATTCGGCCATCTACACGCGCACCGGTTCGAATATGGGAATCGGTTTCGCGATCCCGGTGAATATCGTGAAGGAGGAGCTCGACCAGCTACGCGCTTCCGGAAAAGTCGTGCGCGGATGGCTTGGGGTCTACATCCAGAAGATGACGCCCGAGATCGCCGAGTCGCTGGGCCTCCCGGCACCCAACGGCGCGCTGGTTGCCGAGGTCCTCAAGGGCGGTCCCGCGAAGTCGGCGGGCATCGAGCGCGGCGACGTCATCACCGCCTTCGATGGGACACCAATTGTCGATTCGCGCGAGCTTCCACTGTTGGTGGGACGCACGCCGATCGGCCACGTCGCGACGCTGAAGCTGATCCGGCAGGGTAAGCCGCAGGAGTTGAAGATCGCGATCACCCAGTCGCACGAGGAAGAGCTGGCCTCCTCCCAGCCGGCGGAGAAACCCAATCGCGGTACCGCATCACCCTTCGGGCTTTACGTCAAGGACCTCAGCCCGGACCTCGCCAAGGAACTTGGTATGGAACAAAACAGCGGGGTGGTCATCTCATCGGTGCAGCCGGGAAGCCGCGCCGACGAAGCGGGACTGCGCGCGCGTGATGTCATCCTCGAGGTGAATCGCGCGGCGGTAAAGGACGTCGATTCGTATCAGCAGGCGATGAATGCGGGTGGAAAAAGCAAGATCGTACTGATCCTGGTGAAGCGCGGTGACAGCACGATTTATTTCGCGCTGAAGCCGGAAGCATGAGACGCGATGGGCCCGTGCCGCGCACATGTGGGCGGTCCGACTACCGGCCTAACTACGACCTGACTAATGTCGCTTAGAACTATCTTCAAGGTTGCGCTGATCGGTGTGCTCGCGCTGATCGTATTCACCGCAGTTCCGGCGCTGTACTTCTTCCTGACCTATTACCATTCGCTCGAGAACGAGGTGGTCACGCGTTTTTCGCAGAAGCGATGGAACATCCCTTCGCGAATCTATTCGGATTCTACCGTCATCTACCCCGGACAGGCGCTCAAGGATCTGGGGTTCTTCGAGCGGCTGGCGCGGCTCAATTATCATCGGGTCGAAAACGGCAAGGTGACTGAGCGTGGTGAGTACAGCTATGACCCGAAGCAGGGGAAGCTGATCATCTTCCTGCACACCTTCGCCTACCCCTACCGAAACTTCCCCGGCCAGATCGTTCAGATCGGCTTCTCACGCAATGAAGTCATTCAGGAGATGAGCGATCCCTACAGTCACAAGCCGGTTTACTCGATGGAGCTGGAGCCGGAACTCCTGACTGGCATTTTCGAGGGCGACTGGGAGCAGCGCCGGCTGGTTCCGCTCAATCAGATCCCACCCGCCTTCATCGATGCGATTCTGGCCGCCGAGGATCACCGCTTTTACGATCATCACGGCTTCGACCTGGTTCGCACCGCCAAAGCGGGATGGATCGATTTGACCTCACATCAGGTCCGCCAGGGCGGCTCGACGCTGACGCAGCAATTGATGAAGAATTTTTTCCTGACTCGCGAGCGAACCTTCAAACGCAAGCTTACCGAATTGGTCATGGCCTACATTGCCGAGACCAAGTACTCGAAGGACGAGATTCTCGAAAACTACATCAACGATATCTACCTGGGTCAGCGCGGCCAGGAAGGAATCTACGGCATCTGGGAAGCTTCCGAATATTACTTCTCCAAGGAGCCGCGCGACCTCAGCATCGGCGAGATGGCCAGCATCGCGGGCATGATCAGCTCGCCCAATCGGCTCAACCCGATGCATCATCCGGACCTCGCGAGGATTCGGCGTAACGAAGTCCTCGCCTCGATGCTGCAGGACGGCTACATCAGCCAGGCCGCTTTTGAAACGGCGCGCGGTGAACCGATGCATCCGCGTGAGACTTTCACCGAAACCAACGATGCTCCCTATTTTGTCGACTACGTTAAGAAGGAGCTCGAGGATCGCTACTCATCGGCGGTTCTCACCGAGGAAGGACTGCGCATTTTTACGACGCTCGATGTGCATGCGAACAAGCTCGCCGAGAAGGCGGTTGACGACAACCTTACCGACCTGGAAGCGAAGCATCCCAAGCTGCGGCGCCGTGAGGAAAAGGAAGAGCTGGAAGAATGCCTGGTTTCTCTGGAGCCCGGCAGCGGCAAAATTCGCGCGATGATCGGCGGCCGCAACTATCAGCGCTCGCAGTTCAATCGCGTCACCCAATCCAAACGCCAGCCCGGCTCCGCTTTCAAGGTTGTGACTTATGCGGCCGCCTTTGATGAGACTCTAAGTGGCGGCCCGGAAAAATTTCTTCCTACCAGCTATGTTGACGACACTCAGTGGACCTGGAACTACGCCGACAACATGAGCTGGACGCCCAACAACTACAAGGACCTCTATTTCGGTCATGTCCCGTTGGAGAAAGCGCTCGAGGAATCGCTGAATGCCGCCGCCGCGCGTATCGCGTTTACCATCGGACTCGATCGGGTGGTCGCGATGGGCAAGAAGCTCGGCTTTGGCGATCTTCCGATGTACCCTGCCATCGTGCTCGGCGGCATCGAAGTCGCGCCGCTGCAACTCGCCGAGGCGTACTCGATCATCGCCAGCGATGGCATGGACGTTCATCCTTACGCCGTGCTCGCTGTCGTCGATCAGAATGGCAAGGTGATGGAGGGCCACGAGCTGCAGGCCGAGCAGCGGATCTCTCCGCAGCTCGCCTACATCATGCAGTTCATGCTCGAGCAGGTCATCAATCATGGCACCGGCGCGGGCGCGCGCAGCATTTACGGCTTCCGCCGTCCCGCCGCCGGCAAGACCGGCACCACCAACGATGCGAAAGATGCGTGGTTTGCGGGCTTCACGCCGAACCTGCTCACCGTGGTGTGGACCGGTTTCGATCAAAAAGAAGTGCTCGGACTTACCGGCGCGCAGGCTTCGCTGCCGGCGTGGACGAATTTCATGAAGGCCGCTACCGCATCGCGTCCCCCGCTCGGTTTCGTGATGCCGCCGGGCCTGGTGCAGGAAGTCGTCGATCCCACCACCGGCTATAAGGCGACGCCGTTTTGTCCGGTTCGACTCGAGGGCGTTTTTCCGCAAGACAGCGCGCCCACTCAGCTTTGTCCATTTCACCATGGACCCCTGCAAGCGAGCGCTTCGCCCAGTAATATGGTTCCCACGACCACCGATGCTGAAGTAGATGATTCGGTAGATCCCAACGATTGATGCAAACCACGCCGTCATCGCACCGCGCTCGTCGCGCATGCTCAAGCGCGAGAACGCGGCTGGTCGCGGCGCTCTGCGCAATTGCCGCTATCCTCAGCGGAGCGCCTTTGTTACGGTCGCGAGCCGCGTTTGCCGGCGACGCGATCGAGCTTGCGCGCTTCAGCGAAGAGAATCTCCCCGCGCAGGACATGCCGAGCATCGTCGCGACTCCTCAGGCGAGCCCGGCTGGAGATTGGGAGGAGGTTCCGGAGTCCGCGCCAAGCGGCTCTGACTCGGCGCCCAATGCGGTCAACTCGCCAGCGGACGCTCCCGTCGGCGCTCCCTCGGCGGCGGAAACCAATGGCGCACAAGTCGAGCCTACGCCGGTCGCAACTCCCACCGACATCGCTCCACTCGAAGTCGGCTCGGTCGCGCCGCAGGGCGAAATCAGCGATTCGTCGCTTGACGGCGAGATTGCGCGGGTCAGCGCGACCGACCCGGCGCTGGCGGCCTCGCTGCGGGTGACCGATCAGGCGCGCGACCAGCTCCTGAAGGGTCAGGAAGGCGATGCACTCCAGACCCTTCAGCGCGCAATTTCCATCGACGCTTCGAATCCATATGCGTACTTTTATCTGGGCCGCGCCAACCTGGAGAAAAAGAGCTACGATCAGGCGCTCACCTTTCTTACCCGCGCGGAAACCCAGTTCGGCGGCAATCCTCAATGGCTGGGCGAGACGCTCGCATTCGAGGGCCTGGTTAATGAGCGCTCCGGTCAGACCGCGCCCGCGATCGCATGTTACCAGAAGGCGCTGGTCGCCGTGCCGGGCAACTTGATGGCGCGCGTCGGCCTGACCAGATTGAGTGGCGAGCAAGCCGCGCCCGCAATCGAACCCGCATCGGCTCCCGCGGGACCTCCCGACGCCGCACCGGAGGGGAACGCGATTCAGCCGCCGCCGGATTCGGCTCCGCCTCCTCCGCCGCCCGCGCCGGACAACTCGTCGGAGCCGCCATCTAAAGACCTATAATTGGACCATGCTGATCCTGGGAATCGAAAGTTCATGCGATGATGCCGCGGCCGCGGTTTTCGAAACCGAACGCGCCGGCGTCGGAAAGGTTCGCTCCAGCGCCGTCGCGAATCAGGACGACATCCATCGGCTCTATGGCGGAATCGTCCCGGAACTCGCCTCGCGCAATCATGTGGTCACGATGCTGCCGATTATTCAACGCGCAATGGCGGAGGCCGATTGCAAACTGGGAGATATAGGCGGCATCGCCGTCACCCGCGGACCCGGGCTGGTCGGCTCGCTGCTGGTCGGCCTGATGTGCGCGAAGGGCCTTGCGCAGGCGACCGGGCTTCCGTTCGTCGGCGTCAATCACATCGAGGGGCATCTGCTCGCGCCGCTGCTCGAACACACCATCGCGATGCCGTATCTCGCGCTGGTCGTGTCCGGCGGCCATACCGCGCTGTTCGTGGTCGAGGATTTCGGGCGCTATCGGCGCCTCGGCAGCACGCGCGACGACGCCGCCGGTGAGGCCTTCGATAAAGTTGCGAAGCTGATGGGCCTCGGCTACCCGGGTGGAAAAATCATCGACGACATTTCCAAGCGCGGACATCGCAAGGCGGTTAAGATTCCACGCGCGCATGTGAAGGGCGCGCCGATGGATTTCAGCTTCAGCGGCGTGAAGACCGCGGTCGCGAACTTCCTTAGGAGCGACGCGGGCGCGGCGACCTCGGGCGAGGATCTCGCGGCGAGCTTCCAGGAAGCTGTCGTCGACATGTTGATCCGACCGACGATCGCGGCCGCCCATGCGACCGGTGCCAATACTGTCGCGCTCACCGGCGGTGTCGCTGCTAATTCGCGCCTGCGTGAACGGCTAACGCAGGCCATGCAAGCGGAGAATCGACGCGTCGTCGCACCGGCGCTGCGATACTGCACCGACAACGCCGCGATGATTGCGATGGCCGGCAGCTATCGCCTCCTGCGCGGCGAAAGCGATCCGGTCAACCTCGATGCCGAGGCGAGCCTCGCGCTCTAGCCGTGGGCCAGGGACCCGATTCATCGCGCGCGCGAACGATCCTGGCCGACGCGGGTCTGACGGCGAGCAAGTCGAAGGGCCAGAATTTTCTTACGCAAGGCGCGATCGCCGATCGTATTGTCGCAAGCGCAAATCTCAGCTCGTCGGACGACGTGATCGAAATCGGCCCCGGTCTCGGCATCCTGACCGAGCGCATCCTGCGGCGTGACATTCGCAGCCTGACCGTGGTGGAGCTTGATCACGAACTTGCCGAGCGCCTTCGCAAAACCCACCCAGGGGATCCGAGCGTCGCGGTAGTCGAGGCGGACTTCGTGAAGACCGATTTCGATTCGCTGGCGAAGAATCCGGTCAAGGTCATCGGCAACCTGCCCTTCAACGCGGCGTCCGCGATTTTCCGCATCCTCTGCGATCATCACGAGCTGGTCGCGATGATCGTTGCGATGTTTCAGCGCGAGGTCGGCGAACGACTTCGCGCGCGGCCCGGCGACTCCGAATATTCCGCGCTCTCCGTGTATGCCGCATTGTATTTTGACATCGATTTACACTTTCGCGTGGCCGCGGGCAGCTTCCATCCCAAGCCGCGAGTCGATGCCGAGGTGCTGCGATTTCGCCCGCGCGAGAAGCTTCTCTTCGATCGCGACGAGGAACCTCGCGTGCTGGAAACGGTTCGCGCTTCGTTCTCCGCGCCGCGCAAGATGATCCGCAACTCCCTGGCGGGCGGGCTCGGCATCTCCTCGGAAGATGCGGTCGCTGCCTTGAGGCGCGCGGAGATCGATTCCACGGCGCGCGCGGAATCGCTTTCGCCCGAGGACTTCGTTAGGCTGTCGCGCGCATTGCTCCCGGCGAGCATTAACTGAAATGCCTGAACTTCCTGAAGTCGAATCTCTGCGACGCATCCTGAGCCGCTCGGCGGTAGGGCGTACGATCGTCAGCGCGCGCATCGGCAAGCTCCCGCTGCGCCGGCGCGTGACTCCCGACTTCGGCGCGATGATTGCCGGACGCACCATCGAGCGCATCACGCGCCGCGCCAAGTACCTGATGTTCGAGCTGAGTGGCGATTCGATCATCCTCGCGCATCTAGGCATGAGCGGCAGCATCACCCATCGCGGCGCCGGCTTCGATGCGAGCGGGTTCGACGTCAAGCATGACCACCTCGAGTTTGCGCTCGATGACGCCAGCCGCCTGGTCTACAACGACCCGCGCCGCTTCGGCATGGTGCGGCTGATTAGCCGCGCCGATGTCGCGGTGATTGCTGAGCTCAAGGGCATCGGCCCCGAGCCGCTCAGCGCGGATTTCAATGCCGACTACCTCGCGGCGCAGGCGCGCGGAAAAAAAGTCGCGATCAAGAACCTCATCATGGATCAACGGATCGTTGCCGGAGTAGGAAATATCTACGCCTCGGAGATCCTGTTTCATGCGAAGGTGCGCCCGACGCGTCGGGCCGGCCGGGTCAAGCGCGCCGAGATCGATCTCATCGTCGAGTTCACGCGTAAAGTGCTGCGCGCGGCAATCGGCAGCGGAGGCACTACTTTTCGCAGCTATCGCGATTCGCGCGGCAAGCCCGGCGCATTCGCCAAACGCCTGATGGTGTATGGGCGCGAGGACGAACCTTGCTACGTTTGCGGCACGCCGATCCGAAACGTGGTCGTCGGCCAGCGCGCGAGTTTCTACTGCCCGAAGTGCCAACACTGAAGCCGTGACCCCGACCCGAGTCAAATTCGTTTTCACGATCCTTTTCGTCTTTTGCGCGATCTCGCTCACGCACGCCGCCGATCCGCCCGGCCCGGATTGGAACAAGCTCGATGCCGAGGCGCTCGGATATTTCCAATCCTACCTGCGCTTCGATACCAGCAATCCTCCCGACAACACTGCCGACGCGATCGCTTTCCTGAAACAGATCCTCGACCAGGCAGGCATCGAGACGCAGGTCCTCGCCAGCAAGCCTGGCAAGGCGAATCTGATCGCGCGATTGCCGGGCCCCGCCGGCCTCAAACCGATGCTGCTGATGTCGCACGCCGATGTGGTCCCGGTGGTCGCGAAGGACTGGAGCCATCCGCCGTTTAGCGGCGATGCCGCCGAGGGATTCGTGTGGGGGCGCGGCGCCATCGACAACAAGGCGCACGGCATCATGGCGCTGATGACGATGCTCGCGCTCAAGCGCGGCGGCATCCAACTGAGGCGCGGCGTCGAGATGATGGTCAACTGCGACGAGGAGGCGGGCGGCGCTGACGGCGCGAACTGGATGACGGCGAATCATTGGGACGCCTTCGATCCCGAGTTCGCCTTTAACGAAGGTGGCGAGGGCACGCCGAATTGGCTCGGCAGCCGCGGCGTCACTTTTCGCGTCGCCGTCACCGAGAAGCGCGTGATGTGGCTACGTCTGACCGCGCACGGCAAGGCCGGTCACGGCTCGATGCCGAACGCCAACAACCCCAACCTGATTCTCATCAATGCGCTCGCACGCCTGCTCGCGGAGCCGCCGCCGTTTCGCCTGACGCCGGTGTTCGATGATGCGATGCGCACGCTCGCGCCGAGGATGGATTCTTCCACGGCATCGTTCGAACTCGCGCATCTCTCGTGGCCCTACATGATGGAGATCGCGGCGCGCGGGCCGCTGTCGCTCTACACCATTCAGGCGCTGATGCACGACACGATCGCGCCAACGATGCTCGATTCGGGAATGAAGGTGAACGTCATCCCTTCGATGGCTGAAGCGGGCATCGATTGCCGCCTGCTCCCCGACACCGACGCCGACGCCTTTCTGCAGCATCTGCGCGACGTGTTCGGCCCGAAAGTCGATATCGAATTCATTCAGCACCCCGATCCCTCGCCGACTTCACCCACCAGCGGCGAGGCGTGGGATGCGATGAAGCAGGTAGTCGCGGATGATTTCGTCGATACCATCGTCGCGCCCAACATGACTTCGGGTGGCACCGATTCGAGGTTCCTGCGCGTCAAAGGCGTGCCTGCGTATGGTTTCGTTCCGATTATTCTGGAAGAGCCCGAGGCGGTGCGCATTCATGGCGTCGATGAGCGGCTTTCCATCGACAATCTCAATCGCGGCATCCGCGCAACTTACGACCTGACAACGAAGCTGTGCGCCACGAAGTAAACAACATAGAACCGCCCTATCCGGAACCGTAAACTCTTCACAATGCAGGAACTCAAATTTCACACCGATTCGCGCGTCACGCTGCTCGATGTCACCAGGGAGGTGAACGGCGCGGTCGCCGAAGCGGGCGTGAACAGCGGGCTCTGCAACCTCTTCGTTCCGCACACCACCGCTGCCATCATCGTTTCCGAGAATTGGGATCCCGATGTGACCACCGACATGCTGATGCATCTGGAGAAGATCGTTCCGCGCGCGGGCGGTTTCCGTCATGATGAGGGAAATTCGCAGGCGCATATTTTATCGGTAATGCTGAGCACCTCGATCAATATCCCGGTGCGCGATGGCAAGCTGGCGCTGGGACGATGGCAGGGCGTGATGTTCGCGGAGTTTGACGGTCCTCGCGAGCGTTCGCTGATGGTGACGGTGGTGAAGGCGTGAGTCGGAGTCGGGTGGCGCGATGACGTTAGACATTCCGGATTGGTTCGGCGCGCTGATCGCATTTCTGCTCGGCGCCAGCATCGGCAGCTTCGCAAATGTGGTCGCGTATCGATTGCCGCGCGAGATCTCGATCGCCGCGCCGCGTTCATTCTGCGCCGAATGCAATCGCCCGATTCCACGCTGGGCAAACATTCCGATTCTCGCGTATCTCGGCCTGCGTGGCCGATGCCTGATGTGCGGCGCGACGATTCCCTTCCGCCACTTCCTAACGGAGATATCTCTCGCAGTCGCCGCCGCCTACCTCTATCTGCACTACCCGCTGCCCGACGCGCTGGCGCGCTTCGTGTTCTGCGCGGCGCTCTTTATCGTCGCGCTGATCGATTACGACTGGCGGCTGATTCCGAACATCATAACCTTTCCCGGAATTCCGATCGGATTAATGGCCGCCACGTTTATGATTCCGGAAGTTGGCCTGAAGCGCTCGCTGATCGGCATCGCCGTCGGATGGGGATTCCTGTTCCTCACCGGGGAAGTCTATTTCTGGCTGCGCAACCGCGAAGGGGTGGGCATGGGCGACGTGTGGCTGCTCGGAATGGTGGGCGCCTTCACCGGATGGCCAGGCGCGGCCTTCACACTTTTCGTCGGCTCGATCCTGGGATCAATCGGCGGACTTCTCTCGGCGCTGTCGGGTGCGCCGGCGCCACCGGTGGTGGAAGGCGCGGCCGGCACGGGAGAAACCGAGACCTCGGTCCTGCGCACTGAGGTTCCCTTCGGCCCCTTCCTCGCGCTGGCGGCCGGTGTGTTTGCGCTCTTTCAACCGCAAATCACGCACTGGTATCTTGGCCACTAATGGGCCGCGGATTATTCATCACGTTGGAAGGCGTCGAGGGCTCGGGAAAAACCACTCAGGCCGCGACCCTCGCCGACACGCTCCGCAAAGAAGGCCGCATCGTCAGCGTCACCCATGAACCGGGCGGCACCCACGCCGGCGAGGCGATTCGCAAAATTTTTCTTGACCCCGAAGTTTCGCTCGACGTCGCATCCGAGTTGTTGCTTAGTGCTCGCCGATCGCGCGCAGCACGTGCGCGAGAAACTGCGCCCCGGCGTCGAGGCGGGAGAAATCGTCATCTCAGATCGCTACTCCGATTCCACCGTCGCCTACCAGGGCTATGGCCGCGGATTCGATCTTGTGCTGCTGCGGCAGCTCAATCAGCTCGCGACCGCCGGCATGGTTCCCGACCTGACCATCGTGCTCGATTGCCCTGCAGAGGTCGGGCTCGCGCGCACCCGCGAACGCGTCAAGGGTAAAGAGCACCGGTTCGATCGGTTCGAGAGCGAGATGCTGGAGTTCCATCGCCGCGTGCGCGAGGGCTTTCTCGCCACCGCGAAGGCGGAGCCCGATCGGGTGAGGATGGTCGATTCGCAACAAATCTATGAAAACGTGGCCGCGGAAATTCTCGCTGCCGCCGATGAATTGATTCGAGTCCGATGCCTCTAGACGCGCTGCGCGGCCATCGCGAGATTTACCATCGTATTCTGCGCGAGCTGGAAACCCGCCCGTCGCATGCGTACCTCTTTTCGGGACCGCGAGGCGTTGGCAAATCGCTGATGGCGCAGGGCCTGGTGCACAGTCTGGTATGCGAGCGCTCGCCGGGCGAGAAGTTTTGCTGCACGCCGGACCGATGCCCGATTCGGGCGGGCGTCGGCACCACCGAACTAACTCGTGCGCGCGAAAAGGGCGGCGCGAAAACCTGCGAATGTTGTTCCGCATGCGTGCAGTGCGCGCTCGGAGTACATCCCGATGTCGCGCACGTCGAGAAGGCCGCCAATCGCACCGACGTGCTGATCGAGCAGGTCCGCGAAATGATGGCGCAGCTCGCGCTGAAACCGTCGCGCGCGCCAATGCGCCTCGCCATCCTCGATGATGCCGAAACCCTCAACGTCCCGGGTCAGAACGCGGTGCTCAAAACGCTCGAGGAACCGCCGGGCCATGCGATCATTTTTGTCATCACCTCGAGTGAGCGCGCGCTGCTCGATACGGTGCGCTCAAGACTGCGTCCGGTGCGCTTTCCGCCGCTGACGCCCGCCGAGGTCGAGGAGATTGTCGTCGCGCGCGGCAAAATCGATAAGAACCGCGCACATGCGATCGCACGGCTGGCGCGCGGCAGCGCGGCGCGAGGACTCGCACTCATCGATGGCGATGAGCCTCCGCTGAAGGATCTCCTCGAAGCGCTCAATCGCGCGAAGCGCCTGGATTTCGCCGGCGCCAACGCATTGGCGCAGGAACACTTCGGGAATCGCGAGCAGGCGGCGGACAACTTCGAGCTGATGGCGCGCCTGCTTGAAGAAATACTATCCTCAAAGTTACTCGGCGAAGATTTCGCCGCCGCTTCGCCTGAGGACGCTGCCATTATGAAACAGGTCGCCGCTTCCTATACTGTGGAGGGACTGGTGGCCTGTCTGGCGGCCGCGGTGCGGGCGCAGGCGGCGGTCGAAGCGATGGCGAATTGCCGGCTTCAGGCCGAGCAGCTCTGGATGACCGTGGGGCAAGCAGCGCGAGGCGAATAACTTGGCAATCGACACAGACTCATTTCAAAACGGCGACGATTCGCCACGCATCGTGGCGATCAGCCTGCAGCAGACCGGGCATCTGTTTAACTATCTCGCCGGCGATCTAGCGATGCGGCGCGGCGATCGCGTGCTGGTCGATAGCGACGGCGGTGTGCGCGTCGGCACCGTCGAGCTCGAACCGCATGAGCCTGCGCACACGCTGGATTTGTCGATCCTCAAGCCGGTCATCCGGATCGTCGACGCCCAGGACCTACGTACCGAGGAGGAAAACCTCGGACGCGAGGCGCGTGCGCGGCGGCTCTGCATCGAGCGCATCCACGAGCGCGGGATGGCGATGAAGCTGGTCAACGTCGATTTCGCCTTCGACGGGCGCAAAGCGGTCTTTTATTTCATAGCTGACAACCGTGTCGACTTTCGCGACCTGGTGCGCGACCTCGCGAACACGCTGCGGGTCCGCGTCGAGATGAAGCAGATCGGCGCGCGCGACGAAACCAAAGTGACCGGCGGACTCGGTCCGTGCGGGCGCGAGCTATGCTGCTCCTCGTGGCTGCGCGATTTCGAGGCGGTCACGGTGAAGATGGCGCGCGAGCAGGGGCTGGCGCTCAATCCGTCGCGGCTCGCGGGAATGTGCGGGCGGCTGAAGTGCTGCCTGCGCTACGAGTACGCGACCTATGTCGAGCTGAAACGGGGACTTCCAGCGCTCGGCAAGCGCGTGGAATCGGTGAAGGGCGACGGTAAGGTCATCAGGCAAAACATTTTTACCCAGACCGTGTTGATTCAGCGCGAAGAGGATGGCGGCGTGGTCGAGGCGACGCGCGAGGACCTGGTCTCGAATCGGCCGCCCGAGCAATCGCGCCCGAATTAGTTTCGCAGTTCAGGAACCATGTCCGAACGAGTACATCTCACCACCGCGATCTTCTATAGCAATGGGCGGCCGCACGTCGGCCACGCGTCGGAAGCGTTCGCCGCCGATGTTTTCGCGCGCCACTATCGGCGCAAGCTCGGCAAGCACAACGTCACCTTCGTCACCGGCACCGATGAGCATGGCGACAAAAATTATCGCGCCGCGATCGCCGCGGGGCTGAAGCCGAAGGAATTCGTGGATCGCATCGCCGAGGTTTTTCGCGACGGCTTCGATCTTCTCAACATCAGCTACGACTATTTCGTGCGCACCACCGACGAGAAGCATCAGAAGTTTGTGCAAGCGATGCTGCAGCGCGCGTTCGATCAGGGTGCCATCACCTATCAGGACTATCAGGGCCTTTACTGCGTCGGGTGCGAGCGGTTCTACACCGAAAAGGAGCTGCTGCCCGGAAACATTTGCCCTACTCACAACACGCCGACCGAGCTGATTAAGGAAGGCAATTACTTTCTGCAACTGGAAAAGTATCGCGCAAAGGTCATCGAGCTGGTCAGCACGACCGATCTGATTCGGCCGGAGCGCTATCGCAACGAGGCGCTCAACATGCTTGCCGAACCGCTCGAGGATCTTTGCATCTCGCGTCCAAAGGCGCGCCTGGATTGGGGAATCGAGCTGCCTTTCGACGACAAGTATGTGACCTACGTTTGGTACGATGCGTTCTGGGCCTACCTCAGCAAGTTGCCGCACACCGATGACGCAGCGCTGAAAGAAATTTTGCCGATCACCGAGCACTTCATCGGCAAGGATATCCTGAAAACGCACATCGTTTATTGGCCCGCGATGCTGATGACTGCGGGTCTGCCGGTATATCGCCACCTCAACGTCCACGGCTGGTTGAACTTCGGCGGCTCGAAGATGTCGAAGAGCTCGGGCAACATCCCTGACCCGATGGAATATGAGCGCAAGTACGGCACCGACGTGCTGCGCTACTTCGAGATGCGCGAGATCGTCTACGGCCTCGACGTCGATTTCAGCGACGACCGGCTCATCGAGCGCTACAACTCCGATCTCGCGAACAATTTAGGCAACCTCGCGAGCCGGGTGCTGCGGATGGCGCAAAGCTACTGCGGCGGCGAGGTGAAAGTCGCGCCGGGCGTGCGCGATGAAATCGATGGCGAAGTAGTCCACGCGTTCGAGGAAGTACCCGCCAGCGTTGGGGCACAAATCGAGGCGCTGCAGTTCAACCGCGCGCTTGATGCGATCCAGGTGGCCCTCGATGTCGCCAACAAGTACATCGTCATCACCGAGCCGTTCAAAATGGCGAAGGACCCTGCCGCGATGCCGCGGGTCGAGCAGATCCTCGCAAACCTGCTCGAAGCGTTGCGCGTCGCTGCCGATCTCCTCGAACCCTTTCTGCCGACGATGTCCGCCAAGCTGGTGGATTTGCTGAACGTCGATGAGAAGACTCTGCGCGCGCCCTATGGCGAGGGCCTCAAGCCGGGGCATCGCGTGAAGCCGCCTATCCCGCTGTTCCCGCGCATCGACAAACCGAAGAGCTAGTCGCTGGTTTCCTGCGTCTTGTACCCAAGCTTGGTGAGTGCGTGGATGGCGGCCTCGGTGCCGAAACTTGCGCGCGGCGCACCGACGCCGACGCTGACGGCCTGCTTGACCGGAAATTTACGTCCGCCGATTTCGACAAAGTATTTGCGGATCGCCTCCGGTTGCGCCTTCATCAGTCGCGCTTCGAATGCGGTTCGATCAAGCGGATACGAAACGCCGCCAAGCCGGAGGTGGGTCGGGTCAGAATCGACCGAGTCATAAGATTGCGATGCATAGGAATGCCGATGGGTCGCCAGCTCATAGGTACCGAGGAACATCGCTGCCAGAATCAGGAGCATCGCGGCGATCGTCATCGGACGGCGGAAAAATCGACTCGCATGCGCGACGTGTGCGGTCGCATCTTCGGCGGCATCGGCGAGGCGGTCGAGCGGACCCGCGGCCTTGTCGATGGCGGCCATCAGATGCGCTGTTATATCCATCAGATTCACCGCGACCCATTCGGGCGTCAGCTTGCGCGGTGGGGGACCATCGGGACCGGCAAGCGCCTCTTCATCGATGAGACGGGCTTCGTCCTCCTCGGCTTGCCGTTTCGCGGGAGGAACGCTATGTAGTCGCTTTGCCAGTTCGGCCTCCGATTGAGTTCGTTGTAACAAATTGTCTGGTTCAAGGAAACGCTACGTTATTGTATGTAAATTATGCAGCCTGTAGTCGATACGCACTGTCATCTGGCCGACCCGAAGCTGTACGCGGACCTCGACGCGGTTCTCGTTCGCGCAAAGGAGGCCGGCATCGGCGCGATCGTTTCAGTAGGCGCGATTGGCTCCATCGAGACCGATCGGCGCACCATCGAGATCGCGGAGCAGCATGCCCATATTTATGCGGCCATCGGAGTACATCCGCATGATGCGAAAGATTGCGACGCCGAACGGATCGACGCTCTGCGCGACCTCGCTGAGTCGAAGAAAGTCGTCGCCATCGGAGAAAGCGGCCTCGATTTCCATTACATGCATTCGCCGGTGGAGGCGCAGGAGGACGCGCTTCGACGACATCTCGAACTTGCGATGGAACTCGACTTGCCGATCTCGATCCATTGTCGCGATGCCGAGGCACGCCTCTCAACGATCGTGCGCGAGGTCGGGATGCCGGCGCGCGGCGGAGTAATTCACTGCTTTACCGGCAACCTCGACGCGGCGCGGGAGTTCGTCGCGCTGGGGTTTCATATCTCATTTTCCGGGATCGTGACGTTTCGCAACGCGCGCGAGATTCAGGCTGCCGCGCCGACGGTGCCTGACGATCGCGTGATGGTCGAAACTGACGCGCCCTATCTCGCGCCCGAGCCCTATCGGGGGAAACGCAATGAGCCGGCGTACGTGCGCCGCACGCTGGAAGTGCTGGCGAAGCTAAGGGGAGTCGAAGCGGATGAGCTCGCGACGATCACCTCGGAAAACGCGCGACGCCTGTTCCGGCTCGCGTAATCGGAGAAGAGCCAGACAAAACACCAAGACACCAAGGTAGGATAAGTAGTGCTTGGTAGTTAGGCGCATGATCAAGGAATCGCGGCGAGAATCCAGACATCAGATGCGGGCCGCAGCGGCCCTCCTCGTACACCAAGGGAAGATCAAGAAGAAAAGATTGAAGGGATTACGGATTCGCCGTTGAAATCTCCTTCTTCTTGATCTTCCCTTATTAATTCGAAGAGGGCCGCTGCGGCCCGCATCTGTGATCCAGATTCCGAGGCCTCGATGTCTTGATCCTGCGCCTAACGAATGAGCGCCACTGATCCTACCTTGGTGTCTTGGTGTTTTGTCTGGATTCTTTCCCGCCTACGAGCCGCCGCTCGCAAGGCATTCGGCGCAGATGCCGTATAGTTCCATCTTGTGGCGAGTCAGCATCACCTTGAGCTCGCGCGCGACGGTTTCCTGCAGCCGCTCGAGGCCTTCATTTTCGAACTCAATGATCTTGCCGCATCGCTCGCAGATGAAGTGGTCGTGATGCTTGTCGCTGACCACCTCGTAGCGCGCCTGACCATCGTCGAAGTGACGCTCTGACACCAGCTCGCATTCCTTGAGCAGGCGCAGAGTCCGGTAAATCGTCGCATAACCGACGTGCGGATTGATCTTCTTTACTTCGGCATACAGGCGCTCGGCGCCGATGTGCTGGCCAAGGTTGAAAAACACCCGCGCGATATCATCGCGCTGGCCGGTGGATTTGAGGCCGCGATCCTTCAGGCGCGAATGAAAAAGCTCCATCTGGTGATCGGCGTCGACGTGCGTCTTACGATCGACGACGGTGCGCTTGGGCGCCTGGATCTCCTCGGTACGCGGCATGGCGGCCTACCCGGTCGGACCTACTTGCAGGATTTTGCGCGCGGCCGGTGAAAGATACACCGCTTCGAGGTCGCGGCCCTTCAAGGCCTCGGCCACGATTTCGAGCTGTTCATGAGGCGGCTGATCGCGATCTATGATCACCATGTCGTTGTCGCGCAGCCGGCAAACCCCGCCGCGCGCGCGATAGCCGACCTCGCGCATGATGCGTTCCCGGCGCACCTTGAGGCCGACTCGCTCGGCCGCATCGATCAGTTCATCGAGGACGCGTTCGGTACGTGAACCGCTTTGCTCACTCATCTCAGCTAACCCTCTCCCCCTTCCTCTTGAGCCTCGCCCCACCGCCATGGTATCGGCAACTTTCACAGGTCGCACACGGGGCAGCCGATGATAAAGAAAATCCTGGTCGGCATCGATAGCTCGGAACACTCCCGCAACGCGCAGGCGTACGCATTCTACATCGCGCGCAAGCTCGACGCCGCATTGATCGGCCTTCACGTGGTCGACATCGTTTCGATCGAAGGTTCGTTCTTCCATGATATCTCAGGATCGCTCGGACTTGAACCATACATGGATTTCTCCTCCAAGATGCGCGAGGTGCTGACGCAGCGGGGAAAAGCCGTGCTCGAAGCATTCGCCGAGACCGCCAAGCGCGAGGGGGTGCCGGTGGAAACCATGCTGGACATGGGCATCGTGGCGAACCAAATCTGCGATCGGGCCAAGTCCGCGGATCTGGTGATGATCGGGCATCGCGGGGTCAATGAGCGATTCTCGACCGGGTTGCTCGGCTCGACCGCCGAAAGCGTGGCGCGCAAATGTCCACGTCCGCTGTTTATATCGCCGCAGAATTTTCGGGAGATGAAGCGTCCGATCCTCGCCTATGACGGCAGCGAGCGGGCCTCGCGGGCGATGCGTGCGGCGGCAGATTTTTCCGCGGGCTTCGGGATTCCGCTGCTGGTCATCACCGTCGGTCGTGATCCCAAGCTGAGCGAGCGCACCCTCGAGGAGGCGCGCAAGTACTTCGAGCATTTCACTCCGCGCGCGGAATTTCATCTGCTGTCGGGTCACGCCAACGAGGAGATCATCAAATTCATCAAGGAGCGCGACGCGGATTGCCTGTTCATCGGCGCATACGGGCACAGCCGGATCATCGAAATGGTGCTGGGATCGACGACGGAGTATGTGCTGAGGAATTCGACCTGCCCGGTCTTCATGTCACGCTGAGGAGAAGAGAAGAGTCCAGACGAAACACCAAGACACCAAGGTAGGATAAGTGGTGTGCGATCGGTAGGCGCAGGATCAAGGAATCGCGGCCTGAAGAGCAGACCATCAGATGCGGGCCGCAGCGGCCCTTCTCGTACACCAAGGGAAGATCAAGAAGAAAAGATTTCCAAACTGGACACCGGTCCGGTTAACGGTCCCGGTTTGAAATTCTCTCCTTGATCCCAACTTGGCGTACGAAGAGGGCCGCTGCGGCCCGCATCTGCCGGCTGATTCTTTCGGGCACGGACCCTTGATCGTGCGCCTACAAACCGGGTGCCACTTTTCCTACCATGGTGTCTTAGTGTTTAGTCCGGTTTGCTTCCGATCTTCATGTCGCGGTGAAGAAAGAAGGGAAGATTCAAGAAGAAAGAGATTCCAACGGCGATCCAGAATCCTCTTCGAACCTTTTCTTCTTGATCTTCCCTTGGTGTACGAGGAGGGCCGCTGCGGCCCGCATCTGCTGGCTGATTCCGAGGCCTCGATTCCTTGATCCCGCGCCGACAGATCGAGCGTCGCTTATCCTACCTTGGTGTCTTGGTGTTTTGTCTGGATCCTAATTGCCCGGATTTTCTTCGCGCTGGCGCATGTAGCGCGCGAAGATCAGCCGCATCGTCTCCTTGGGCTGAATTCCGATCAGCGGAAATTCGCCAAGGATGAAGGTCGGATAGCCGAGCGCGGATTGCCCGTCGGCCTCGCGCTTGTTGTCGGAGATCCGCGACGCCATCCGCTCGCTTTCCAGATCGGCCAGGAAGCGAGCACGATCCATCCCAGCTCGATGCGCGATGTCAGCGAGCACATGGCGACTAGCGATGTCGAGGCCCTCATCGAATGCGCCGCGAAAAACCGCCGCATGATAGGCGGAGAAGACGCTGGCCTCGCGCGCGAGCTCGGCGCCCATCAGCGCCGCATCGGAATTGATCCAGGTCTTCGGCGGCGCGACGCGGATGCCGGTTTCGGCCGCCACCATAATCACTTTCTGATATTCCCGGGGGCCAAGTTGGTTGCCGGCCCGGGCCTTGAAATCGCGGATCGAAATCGGAACGCCCTTCCACAGCGATTGGAAGCCGAGTTCACTTTCGAGCTCGCTCACGACGCGCCATGCGATGTAGCACAGCGTAGAGGCGTAATCGAAATAGATCGGTATGATGACGCGTTCCATCGGCATCGAATTCTGGCATCTTTGAATGGATGGAATCCAATCGGCGGCAAGTATTGAAACTGGGCGTGGTGGATCTCGGGATCGAGCACGCCTCGCTTCCCAATGGGGTCGAAATCGATCTCGCGGTGATTCGCCATCCGGGGGCGGCAGCGATTGTCGCGCTCGACGAGAGCGGGCAAATCGCGATGTTGCATCAGTATCGGCATGCGGTCGGCGGCTATTTGTGGGAGATCCCCGCGGGATGCCGCAACGCGGGTGAAACGCCGCTTCAATGCGCGAATCGCGAGTTGGCCGAAGAAGCGGGACTATCGGCGCGGCGATGGGACCGTCTCGGCACCATCGTAACCATCCCGAGTTTTTGCGATGAGCGCATCGATCTGTACCTCGCGCGTGACCTTGGCGCGGCGACTGGAACGCCGGACCTCGACGAGGTGATTCGGGTGCAGAAAATGCCTTTCGCTGATGCGATGAAGATGGTCCGCAACGGCGAGATCATCGATGCGAAGACGATTGCCGGCCTCTATCGTGCGCGCGACTTGCTGGATTCGTAGAAGAGGCCAGACAAAACACCAAGACACCAAGGTAGGACAAGTGGTGTGCGCTCGGTAGGCGCATGATCAAGTAATCGTGGCCGGAAGATCAGGCCAGCAGATGCGGGCCGCAGCGGCCCTCTCGTTCACCAAGGGAAGATCAAGAAGACATAGGATCGCCTATTCCATCAACGCCGAGACTCAAGATAGTCCCCAGACAAGATGGCGAGGTCGGAATCGATAAGCAGCGAGCTTGATCAGATGGCTCGATCGGTGGTCGATTGTGCGTTCACCGTTCACAAAGAATTGGGACCGGGACTCTTGGAATCGGTTTACCAGGCTTGTTTTTGCGAAGAGCTGAAATCTCGAGAGATCTCTTTTCGAACGCAGGTGAGTTTACCCAGCAAATACCGAACTCTGCGTCTCGATAGCGGTTTGCGCCTCGATCTGCTGGTGAGCGACTCGATTATCGTCGAGTTGAAATCTGTCGTCCGTATTGAACCAATCTTCAAAGCTCAGCTGCTGTCCTACCTGCGGCTCTCCGGCTTAAAGCTTGGCTTCCTGATCAACTTCAACGTTCCTCTGATTAAAGAGGGAATCTTCCGGGTAGCCCTGTGACTCGCCCTTTGTCTTCTTGATCTCCCTTGGTGTTCGAGGAGGGCCGCTGCGGCCCGCATCTGCTGGCTGGATCCTCGCCACGATTCCTTGATCCTGCGCCTACCGGCCGCGCGCCACTTATCCGACCTTGGTGTCTTGGTGTTTTGTCTGGCTCTTCTCTCCTGCCTCCAAAATTGAAGAGGCCGCACCCTAGCGAGCACGGCCTCTTGCGACTTCTTTTAGGTTTTCTCTACGCAGCCACTTTCGTCGTTCCCTGCATCGCCGGTAACTCAGGATTGCAGATATACCGGACCTTCGGCAGCGTGATGTCCGCGGTCGTGAAGCATGCCATGATCGGATTCATCACGTTCAGATTCGATGCGTTCGCGCCGAATGCCTCAGGGTCCAACGCTACCACCCTAGGCTTCCCGCGCTCCGCCTTCGCGAACACATATTCCGGATCGACCTGCACCAGCACCAGCTTGTCATCCTGCTTGTTGCGCGCCAGATGCATGCTCGCGATGTACTGGATGTCCTGGCCGCCAATCGATTCGCGATCCTGCTCTTCGATCTCGTAAACGGTTTTGCCGCCCAGCTTGACCCGCCCGACGACGCGGTCATGACTGACCTTCAGGGTCACGTCGCCCTTGGCAACCGGAAAACCCCAGCGCGAGGTCAGCGCTTTCGCGGCGGCGTCATTGTCGACGTAGCTGCGCAGCACGAAGCCGCGCGGACGTACACCGGTACGGCCGGCAACGCGCACCTCGGCGACGGTAAATGGACCCCAATCGCTGTGCGGAGCATGCATGACGTTGAAGATCGCGTACTGCGGAATCGCAGGATGCATCGTGGCCGGGATCAACTCGATCGCGGGATCGTCATCGATCTCCATGTGCAGTTCGAGGATCTGCACGCCCTTGAGCGTCAACGCGTCGGTCTTATAGCCGTCGATAGCGCCCGCGGATTTCCCAAACCTCGCCAAATCCAATGTTCCGAAACGCGGAGGCATCAACGACCTCCCGCGGCGGCCGTGGCCGAATCGCCTTTCTGGAAATGCGGCATGACCTCTTTGGCGAACAAGCGCAGACTATTGAGCACCTGCTCCTGCGGGACCGTCTCGAGCGCATTGAGCAGGAAGTTAACTTGATCCGCTCCGGTCGATTCCCACGCCTTGATCGCCTTGATGATGCGCGCGGGATTGCCGATCGCGATACCCTCGGGCGCGCCCGAGTCGTCGCCCGGTCCCGCCGCTTCGCGACGCAGTGAGGGCAGCAGTCCGAGTGAGGGATACGACTTGGTCGGATAGGCTTCGCGCGCCGCGAGCAGTTGCGACGCGAGATAGTTGAAGGTCCCGGTCAGGCGCATACCGGTTTTGACGCCGACCTCGTCATCATTGTGGCAGAAGAGGAAGTTGACGGTCGCGACCTTCTCGTTGATGAACTTTCCGACCGGCTCGCAGTTACGGATGATCCTACGATAGTTGTTGACCTTCTCCTCCTGCTCCTTGAAGCCGCCGAAGGTCAGTCCCAAAGATCCCATCCCGCGCTCAGCCGCGTCGATCTCGGTACCCGGGCTGGTCACCGCGACCCACATCGGCGGATGCGGCTTCTGGTAGGGCTTGGGAACGATGGTGCGCTGCGGCATCGACCAGGAACGGCCCTGATAGGAATAGCGGTCCTGCGTCCACATCTGCGGAAGGCATCGCACGAACTCGTCCCAGGTCTTTTTGGTCTCGTCGGGATTAGCGCGAAAGCCACCGAGCTCGGTCCAGGTCGCCGAACGCCCGGTACCGACTTCGAGCCGGCCGCCCGACAGAATGTCGAGCACCGCGGTGCGCTCCGCGATTTTGATCGGATGGTTGAACTCCGGAACGCATACGATAATTCCGTGTCCCACGCGAATCCGCTTGGTGATCATCGCACACGCGGTCAGGAACAACTCCGGCGCGGGGCAATGAGAATACTCCTCGAGGAAATGATGCTCGACGGCGAAGACGGATTCGAAGCCCAGCTCGTCGGCCAGTTTCACTTGTTCGAGGCATCGATCGTAGACGGTTTTTTCGGTTTCACGGGTCCATGGACGAGGAACCGAGATCTCGTAGAAGAGTCCAAATTTCATGTTAGGGTACCCTCCGCATACCGATCGTTTAGCAATGTCCGCCCCAGAATGAAAGTGAAGCAGGACCGCAGCACAGCGCCGGGATGAACATACACCGCCATGAAGTCATCTGGATCTTGTTGCGCAGCGCGAGGCTTTCCAGCGAAACGTGAGTGCGGAATATCTCCGCAGGCACCTCGCAATTGAGGCGTTTTGTCTGTAGCATCCGTGCCCAGGGTCGGGGACATCAACAGGCACTTTTTAATTCGCGTAGTCTAATAGGTGCTTTAGCGACCTATTAGCGCCTACGTTTCTCCGCAGATAAATAAGTATCACCGAAGATAACATCTTTCGATGGACTATCGGGTTGGATGGGAATACTCCTTAGATTGAATGCCACAAATTGGACACCGCCAATATCTCTTACCTCCCGGCCCGCGGGAGGCTTGGAATGATCGCTGACAGCCTTAAACGCGCGCAGTACTATCGCGCCGCAATTGACTACCTCGAGATCGCCGAACGCAAACGCGACTGGAAGTTGTTCGATGACATCCCTTGGGAGAAAATCGACCGATCGAAGAATTCTGACCAGCTCGCCACCTGCATCGAGCTCTATTGCGCCGAGGAAATGTACCTTCCCGACTATACCTCGAACGGTTCGCGGCTGACCCGGGAGATTTTCGGCGCGGCATGGTTCCAGGCGCGGTGGAGCTTCGAGGAATCGCGCCATGGCCTCGCATTTCGCGAATACCTGCTGCAATCGGGCATGCGATCGGAAGAGGAATTCGATTCCTTCGACCGGGCGCATTTCTCGCGCACCTGGACGCCTCCGTTCCCCTCGGTGCGGCAAATGTCGTGCTATGGCGCGATCCAGGAAGGCGCCACCTACGTCGCATACAAAGCGCAGAAGGACAAAGGAGAAATCGACGGCGATCCGGTGCTGAAGGCCATTTTCAGTAACATCGCCAGCGACGAAGCCGCGCATGCGGGTTTCTATCGCAAGGTGGTGGAAATCGAGTTAGGCGCCGATCGCGAGGCCACCGTAAGCGACTTCGCGCATGTCCTGGCGAACTTCAAGATGCCGGGCGAGGGCCTCATTCCCAACTACCACGAACGGCTGAAAATCGGCGGCGGCGGCATCTCACCGCGTTTGTTTATGGAAAGCGTGGTTCTGTCAACTATGCGCAGCCTCGGCATCACGCGCGCGGAGTTGAAGTCGGCAACCGCGCAAAACAGTGCGCTGCCATCAAACGATGCGGGCGTCGAAGCTTCGATGGTCTCGGCGAAATAGCCGTTCTGCCGTAGCGTCATTCTGCGTGTAAGCTGCCGCCCGCGCGCTCGCGCCCAAGCAATACGATGACGGTGCCGAGCACAAACGCCGTAACCGCGACGATCCCCATCGCATTCGCGAAGCCCATCCGCTGCGCGAGCAAGGCCTCGACGAATGCGGCGTTGGCAGCCAACAGGACCCCAATCTGATACGCCATCCCAGAGAAAAATCCGCGCACCTCGGGCGGCGACAATTCGCTGAGATGCGCCGGGATTACGCCGAAAGCTCCCTGCACCATAAACTGCATCAGGAACGCGCCGCAGGTGAGCAGCGCGATCGAGCGCGCGCCGATCCAGAGCGGGATCATAAAAATCGCGAGGATAAGCGCGGTCGCGATACTGCGCCTGCGGCCCCAGCTGTCCGAGATATAGCCGAAGAACAAACCGCCTATAACCGCGCCGATGTTATAAATGATCGCGATTTCCGCGACATGATGTGGCCCCAGCCCGCGCTGCTTTTCGAGAAAAGTCGGATACAAGTCCTGGGTGCCGTGTGAAACGAGGCTCATCGCCGCGAGGAACCCGCACAGATAGAGGAACATCGGCCAGTTTTTTCTCAGCGCGCGCCACATCGCCGCGTGATCGGGTCGAGTGTGCTGCCATGCTTCCGACTCCGGCACCTTTGCCCGAATGTAGAGAGTCAGCAGCGCCGGCGCACCGCCGATGAAAAACATCGCGCGCCATCCGAAAATCGGGAAAACAAAAAAGTACGCGGCGGCCGCGAGAAGGTATCCGACCGCGTATCCCTCCTGCAGCAAGCCGGAAAAAAATCCTCGCCATTTCGGAGCGACCGCTTCCATCGCCATTGAGGCACCGACGCCCCATTCGCCACCCATGCCGATTCCGTACAGCGCACGCAAAAACAGGAACGTGCCGTAGGTTGGGGCGAGGCCGCTCAGCACCTCAACGATGGAATACAGCAGCACGTCGATCATTAATGGTGTGCGGCGCCCATAGCGATCCGCGAGCCATCCGAAGATCGCGGCGCCAACCGGACGCATCGCCAGCGTCATCGTGATCGCGAATGCGATATCGGCCACCGAGCGATGGAACTCCGCGGCGATTCTCGGCACCACGAATACCAACACGAAGAAGTCGAAGGCGTCGAGCGTCCATCCGAGGAAGCTCGCGAACAGCGTATGCGCCGCCTCGGTTTGGGTCATCGCGCGGATGGGGTCGGCGGGCATCGCGGTGGTATTGGCAGTGGCCATTGGGCGAGTGTTTTATTCGATGCCGCCCTCCAATTCCACGCGATGGAAGCGTTTCGCTTTCAGATACCAACGGTGAAACTGTGTCCTTGAGATAGTGGGGCGCCTTCGCGATAAAATCTTTTAGCCGAAAGCCCGGGGGAGAGCGCTCTCATGTTCAAAGGAATCAAGGTCATCGACGCCGACGGACACGTGATGGAGCCCAACGAGCTCTATGACCAATACCTCGATAGCAAGTTCAAGCCCGACCTCGAGGAGCTAAAGAAGTTCGCGGCGACGCGTCCCTCTAAATGGTTCTTCGGATATTTCCATCAGCTCAACACCGGACGCCCACTCGGCTTCGCGCAGGTCGATAAGCCGCTGGTGCGCGGCGGCGGACACCAACCCAAAGGTGAGCAACCCAATCCGCGCGGCGGCTTCGATCCGCACATTCGCATCAAGGACATGGATCGCGAGGGCATCGACGTTGCGGTCGTGTTCGCTACGGTGGTGTCGAGTTTCTGCGCGCTGAAGACGGTCGACTTCGAACTCGCGATGATTCGCGCCTACCATCGATGGCTCGCCGACTACTGCTCCGCGTACCCGAACCGCATCAAGGGCGTCGCCGTAGTTCCGATGCGCGCGCCGGAGCTGGCCGCGAGCGAAATCCATCGCGTCGCCAATGAGCCGTGGTGCGTCGGCATCTACCTATCCGGGCATATGGAGGACAAGCTCCTCGACCATCCCGATTTCCGGCCGATCTGGCAGGCCTGCCAGGGCGAGGATTTGCCAGCGTGCTTTCATGGCGGCACCGCGCGCCCGCCCTACGGATGCGGCACCTTCGAGTTCGGCAACAATCTTTTCATCCAGCATTCTGCCACCAATCCGTTCGAGGTGATGCGCGCGATCGCATCGCTTGTCGGTGGCGGCGTGCTCGATATGTATCCGCGGCTGCGAGTGGCGATGCTCGAGGCCGGCGTCGGATGGCTTCCGTTCTGGATGGAGCGCCTCGACGAGCACTACGAGCTGATGCCCGAGTACGTGCCGTTTCTGCATCGCAAGCCGTCGGAGGTGATTCGCTCCGAGAACTTTTTCATCTCATGCGATCCCGACGAGGCGACGCTGCCCCATGTCGCCAAAGTGGTGGGAAGCGATCACATTTTGTATGCCTCGGACTATCCGCACTTCGACGGCCGGTTTCCCAACACAGTGAAATTCACCGCCGACCGCCCGGAATTTAGCGATGCGGACCGTCGCCGCATCCTGTACGAGAATCCGACGCGACTTTATACGCGGCTAAAGTAAACGCTTTAGTGCAGCTTCTCTTTGTCGCCCAGCAGCCCGGCCGCTTCGAGGGCCTTTTTCTTCGCGCCATCCAAATCATAATGCCGGCGTGTCACGATGCGCTGCGCATAGAGGCCGCCGCCGGCCTGCACATTCGTTACTGCGCGCCATCCGCCGAAAGCGTCCGCGGTAAGGTCGCGGATCGCGTGGAAAAGCCGCACTCGATATTCGCCATCGACGCCCTTTCCGGTGCTCATGTACTTGCGGACCAGCGCGCCAGTGGCTTCGCTGTCGAGGTCCGATACCGACGGCGCGGTGAGGATCGAGCCGCCGCCGATATCGTGCAAATGCCGCACCATCAGGCTGTAGTTCGCCGCGCCATGATACTTGCCCGCGTTGGTGTAGAGCTCGTTAGGGAACGCGCTCCCATCGGCGCTGATTTCGCAGTTGGCGATCGCTGCTTCGAGGGCGGAGCGCACCAGCGTCGCGTGGATGATCATCTCGGAGATTTTTTCGCGCACGTGTGATTCGCGCGCGAGGCCGTTAGCTTCTGCAATCAGCTGCGCGAAGCCAACCAGTTGATCCGCCGTCTCGGCCAGGTCCGAAAGGCCGCCGAGGCGCTCCCACAGCCCGAGTGAATGCGCGAAGACCGCCGCATGCTCAACTTCGCCATCGAGGAAGACGCGCTCGCGCGGCACCACCACGTCGTCAAAAATCACAAAGCCCTCCGGCATGTGATTCTTCGAGGAGAACGGAAAGTCGCGCACATCGGCATGGCGGGGTGCGTAGGTGGTGTTGACGATTTTCACGCCCGGCGAGTTGACCGGCACCATGCACGCGACCGCATAGGCTTCTTCACCTGCGTGCATCGCCTTGGTCGGGATGACCATCAGATCGTGGCCGAGCGCGGCCGCCGTGATGTGCAACTTGGCGCCGCGGATGACGATGTCGTCGCCGCGGCGATCGACGATGTGGGTGTAAGCGTCGGGGTCTTCCTGCTTGCCGGGCGGCAGGCTGCGATTGCCCTTCGCGTCGGTGATGCATTCTGTTATGCGGATATCGTTTTTCTGCGCCTGCTCGACGTAGCTCTGAATCCGGTCATGATATTTTGGCAGCTTCGCGCCGATGCGCGCGCCGGCCGTTGTCAGAGTCATGACCGATTGATAAGTGACCAGCGATAGGATGTCGGCGCCATGCTGCTGTTTTATGCGCGCACGTAATTCTTCCGAGGAATGGGGAATGGACATCAGCGGGTTGAGCGCGCCGGCTTCGGGCGAGTACCAGCGATCGTAGCCGCGCGCGATTTGGTCGACCGACTGCCCAATGATTGGATGACGCGGGAGATCCTCGATGCGTTCGCCCTCGAAAAAAATCGCACGGCCATCGAACAGAGACTTCTTATATTGTGAGCCGGTCAGCATTTCGCCTTTACCTCGTGGATTGTCAGCTTGAACGATCGGTCAATTTGTCCGTCGTCGAGCTCAAAGAAAACCAGAATTTGCAGGTTGATTGCAAACCGATTCAGTTCCACCGCTTGAGGGTCGGCCACTGCTCGGACAGCGCCGGATGAAGTCCGCGACAGATTTTGACCTGAAAATGCTCCTCGGCCATCGCGTAGGGATGATTAACGACCGGGCCGTCCTCGACGCTGGCGCATCCCATCTTCAGAAGCTCGTCACGACTGTATTGCAGCGCGATGATCACATCGCCGGTGAAATCGCCGGGTCCCCAGTACCAGTAGTTCTGATGCCCGCTAATGGCGCGCGGGAGTCCGAGCGATGGACCGAAGAAATCGATGGCGCCGGCCTCGCCATAGTTCTTCGCGAGGATAGCCGCCTTCGCGCGATCGGCAGCCGGCAGATCGTAGTAGACGGCGGCCACCGCGGTGGCCATCTGGGGCCATCCGAATTCGTCGCCGAAATGTTCAGGGAGCGAGCCCTGCTGTCCGGTTTGACTGACAGGTCTGCCCAGGGCGAACTGTTCTTCGTAGCGAATCAGGTTGTCGGGCGACAGAATTGGTAGCGCCAATGGCGCGGCGAACACGCCGCCGATAATGATCAGGGCCGGGATCGCATATAGCATCCACAGCATACGACTGTGCGTGAAGACTTCGCTCCAGAATGCGCCGCCAGCGGCGAACAGAAGCGGATAGATTGGCGCGAGGTAATAATCCTTGGCGTTCAGCATCATCATGATCGCGAGCAGCACCAGGTAGGTGAATCCGAACATCCGCCATCGCACCTCACGCAGCAGGAAGTACAGTCCCGCAATCCAGACCAATGCCGACGCAGCAACCAGCATCAACAACTGGCGCACCATGAAGCGGAGCGCGGAGACCTCCTCGTTCTTGTGCATGCGCCGAACGTTGGCGAGCATTTGCAACGTCGGCCAGTCGCGATGGTATTGCCACATCAGCGTGGGCAGAAAGCATATCGCCGCGATGAGCACGGCCAGCAAGGCCCAGGGACTTCGGAGGAGCTTTCTCGCGGGCGTCAGCAGCACGCCGATGGAGATGGCCGCGCAAAAGAAAATCATGGAGAGTTTGTTCTCAATGCCGATGCCTGCCAGCAGCCCAAACCACACGAGCAGGCGGGGCCGCTCATTTTTGATCGCGAGGATGAGCACGTACGCACATCCCATCCAGAAAATAGGCTCGAAGGTGTTGGCTGCGAACTGGTTGTCGATCACCAGGTAGACCGGCGCGGCCAGCACGCATAGACATGCCAACGCGATACCATAGAGATCGGCGCCGAACTCGATCGCTATCAGGCCGGTCAACGCGATTTTAATTGCGGCGGATATCGCGGGCAGCAACCGCAGCGCATGCAGGGAATCGCCGAGTACGGCCTCATTCGCCCGTAGCAGCCACGCCGTCAGCGGTGCGAAATCGACATAGCCCCAGTCCAGATGATGCGCGGCGTCGAGGAAGTACAAATCATCGCGGAAGTAGCCATAGCGGCCATCCGTCGCGACGTGGATGAGAAAAACGCCAAACGCGAATGCGTAGACTAGCTGGCGAGACCGGCCCGTTTCAGTATCGATGGTCAAGGCGCAATTCTAATGCGTCATTCGCCTACTTCAACGCGGATCCCGGATGCTCCACTCAGCAGCGCATACGCCGCGTCGGCCAGCGGAGTCGCGATACCATGCTTGCGCGCCAGCCGCACGATCACGCCGTTGCGCGCTTCGAACTCGAGCGGGCGGCCCGCGATGCGATCGTAGTAGAGTGAGTTGCCGTGATGCTCGGCATCGGGGATGGAGAGCATCTGCGCGACGATTTTATCGGCGAGGGAAGCGTCGAGCTTCGCCCCCTCGGCGCGGGCGACCGCGATGCACTCCAGCGCGAGGTTGCGCGCGAATTCAGCTACCAGCGCGTCGCGCATGACCGCGATGGTTCGCACCGTCAGACCACACACGGCGCCGTTGACCGCGTTTTGGCAGAGCTTCACCCATGACTCGGTGAGGAAGTCGCGGGTGCGAGATACCGCGACCCTGGTGCCCTCAAACAGAGTGGCGAACTCCACTCCGAGCGCATCATCCCCGACCGCGAGGCTCGCGGGACCCTGTTGATTGACTTCGCCAGGCGCGAGAGGCTGCGCCGGGCATCGCACGATAACCGGCACAATCGCCGCGCCATGAGCAATCGGCGCCACGCGCGCAACGTGCTCGATGCCGTTTTGCAGGACCGCGATCTTTGCGGGTGATAGCGCGCGCAACCATTCTGCTGCCGACACGGTCTGATGCGCCTTGGTGCAGAGCAGTACCCACTCCACTGGTCGCGCGTCCTTTTCGCTGATGATCGGCGAGGCGGGAACTTCGCGGACACCATCGCGCGTGCGGACGATGAGCTTGTTGAAGCTCAACCGATGCGCGCACAGGGTAACCGCATGCCTGCGCGAATCGATCAGCGCCGCACCGACCACGCTTCCGATCGCGCCGACACCAACGATTGCGATTTGCGCCATCGCGGGGACTCTTCCCTAAAATCGCGGCGGCGGCAAGAACCGGGCGCATGGCATGCGCTGCGTCGACTCTCAGCCGGCGCGACAGATGCCATGCGTTATCTCACGGCAGGTGCGAGGGGAGAAACCCTACGCGCTTTTTGCGCGGCTCTTGCCGATCTCTTCCGCGCGCTGGAGCTCCGCGCGCTCGGGACCGTCGAGGGCCGCCTCCGCTTCCTTCATCTTCGCATCCACATCGCCATTGGCGCCGAACTTGGTGGCGTGGTCATCATAGGCGCGAGTAGCCTCCCATCCGACAGCGTCCCCGGAAAAGGCCTCCGGCGGCGCCGCTTCAGCGCCCAAAATTTCGCGCTCAGCCTCGAGCCAATGTTGTTCGGCATCGCCCTCGTGGCCGTTGCCTTCCCAGATCTCGTACGCGCGTAGGCGGATTCGTTCGATCAGATCGCTCATATAAGACTCCCAATCAGTATTTATGTTAGACCCGGCTGTACTGGGTATTTGACGATCTTCTAACCGTTTCGTTACCGGCTGAGATGCCACAATTGTGACTTCCGTATTAATTCCGAAACGCCGGAATCACTTCCTCCGCAAAGGCTTGCACCTCATCCTCCACAATCATTGGCCAAACCCCCATGAAAATGAAATGGGTGACTCCGGCTTTGATGAAGCCTTCGATTTTGTCGATACATTCCTGCTTGCTGCCGATGACAATCCTATCGCGGGCCTTTTCCGGAGTGGTCTGCGCCATCATCGCGATCAAGCCCCCGATCATCTCGGCGCGCTGCTTGGGCGGATTGTATGCCATCGCGATCATCACGGTTTTTTCGACCAGGTCGGAGTCGCGTCCGACCGTGTCGGCGTGCCGCTCGATGATCCCGATGAGTCGCTTCATCTCGGCGGGATCGGCATTGGTCATGTTCCACATATCGGCGTGCTTCGCTACGAGCTTCAGCAAGACGCGCTCGCCGTGCCCGCCGATCATCAGTGGAAGATTTTTCTGAATCGGCTTCGGATTACACACCGCATCGACAACATTGTAATGCTTGCCCGCCAGCGTGGTTTTGTCCTGCGTCAGCATTCCCTTGATGATCTGGCATGATTCGTCGAGCGCCTCCAGCCGGCCTGCGACGGTCTTGAAATCGAAGCCCAGGCTCTTGTGCTCGTGCTCGAACCATCCGGCCCCGAGGCCCAGGTTCAGGCGCCCACCGCTGATCTGATCGAGCGTCGCGGTCATCTTCGCGGTCAGGGCTGGATTGCGATAGGTATTGCCATTGACCAGCGCACCGATACGCGCGCGCTTGGTGACCTGGCTGAGCGCGCTGAGCAGCGTCCAGCTCTCCATGCATGGCCCGCTCGGGTCAGGCACGAAGATGGGATAGAAATGGTCGAAGTTCCACAGCGAGTCGTAGCCCCATGAATCGACCTTTTGCCAGAAGTCGCGCATGCGCTCCCATGTAACATCCTGCTGGCCGGTTTGAATTCCGAAACGTATCGGATGCGTCGGCATCATGTGCTCCTTAAAGGGTCTCCGAATATTGAAATAATTTTGAGCGCGCGAGCGCGGCGGCGAATGTCAATTTTTGCTTTTTGTCATTCTGGCGCAAGCCCTTCCCTCACTTTGTCATCCCATGAGCGCAGCGCCGGTTTGTCATCCTGACACGAACGGAGTGAAGTGGAAGGATCTCGATCGCCTCGATCCCACGCTCTTCCTCGGCCGCGCGGCGTCCGCTCCGAATGCGCCACTGATGAGGAGTGTCTTGGTATCCGTAACATTCGAGATCCTTCCACTTCACTTCGTTCGTGTCAGGATAACAAAAAGGAAAGGACCGCTCTTCTCAGGGTGACAAAATCGGTAACTTCACTTAGTGCCCGCCAAAGACCTGCCTCAGTAGCGGAGTAACCTGCGCGGCAGGATTGGTGCGAATCTTCTGCTCCTCCTGCCCCACCATATAGAAAAGTCCATCGAGACTCTTGCTGACCACATAGCTGTTGAGGTCGAAATTCGGCGCCGCGCCATGCCCACCCAGCATGCTGCCGAGGCCGCCCATTGCGCCGGTCGAATATTTTCCCATCAGATCATCATACTGCTTAGTCACCGAGTTCTGCTCCATCGTCTGCTTTACGATGGGGGTAAAGGCGGTGGTCAGCTCGGGTGTGGTCTTGCGCTGAAAGTAGTCAGTCGCCGAATGCCCACCCTTCGAGACGATCTGCTGCGCATCGCTGAAGGACATGCTCTGGATCGCATTGACGAAGATAGGCTGGGCCTTGGGCGCGGCGGCCTCGGCCGCATCGTTCATGCTTTTGACAAACTGATCGATCTGCGGGCCATAACCCATCCCTCGCAGCGCGGTCGCGACCATCTGAAGCTTTCCCGGAAGCTGAATCTTGACCGCGGGATTTGAGAAGTACCCGCCCGATTTTCCGAGCGTGCTCACCGCATCGGAAGTCCCGGTGGTGAGCGCCTCTTTGAGCGCGGCGGCAGCGTCCTGGGCATACACCGCCGATGACGAGAGCCCGACGATTGCAAGCACCACCACGCAGAATGCCGCGGCATATCGCTTCATGTGAGAACCCTCCCGGAGCTTCCAGCGTGACTGTTGCGCAAATCGTGCGCCGCCGCCAGCGCCGAAGAAAACCCGGTAGCCAAGAAAAGGCATCGTGGTAGGATTCGGGTTCGACGTGTTTCGGTAGACCCACTCCAACTTATAGGAGATCGTCCCAATGGCAGGAGACACCAAAACTCCGAAATCCTCAGCGTTGCCGCCTGGCACTATCGCGCCCGATTTCAAGCTGCATACAACCCCGGATCAGATGGTCGCCCTGAGTGAGTTTCGCGGCGCGCCGGTGATTCTGGCGTTTTACCCGGCTGACTGGAGCCCGGTATGCGGCGACCAGATGGCGCTCTACAACGAAGTGCTATCGGAATTCCGCCGCTTCAAGGCCGAGCTGATCGGGATCTCTGTCGACGGCGCCTGGTGTCATATGGCGTACGCGAAAACCAATAATTTGCATTTTCCACTGATGTCTGATTTCGAGCCCAAAGGCGCAGTGGCTCGCACCTACGGCGTCTACCGTGAGGCCGACGGCGTCTGCGAACGCGCGTTGTTCGTGATCGATGCCACTGGCGTCATCCGATGGAGCTACGTCTCGCCGATCGGAATTAATCCGGGCGCCGATGGCATTCTCACCGCCCTCGAAGCACTTCCATCCAAATAGGAGAACCACGATGCTAACTCCCGCTGTCAGCGACCGCGATCACATCCAGGGATTGCCAGATGCGGTTATCGTGCTGGTCGAATATGGCGACTACGAATGCCCCTACTGCGGCGCCGCCTATCCGGTGGTGAAGGAACTCCAGCACCGGCTCAAGGGCAAGCTTGCTTTGGTGTTTCGCAATTTCCCGCTCGCCAATGCGCATCCGCATGCGGAATTTGCCGCGGAAGCGGCGGAGGCGGCGGCCGCACAAGGCAAGTTCTGGGAAATGCACGATATGCTGTATGAAAACCAGCAAGCGCTCGAGCCGGAAAACCTGGTCGAGTATGCGACTACGCTGGGCCTCGATATTCCTCGGTTCAAGCGTGAGATGAACGAACATGTATATACATCGCGCGTGAAGGACGACTTTCGCAGTGGAGTTCGCAGCGGCGTCAACGGAACCCCAACATTCTTCATCAATGGCGAGCGGTACAATGGCTCGTACGACGTGCGTTCGATGCTGGCGGCGCTGCGGGAGGCGGAGGCTTGAGGATGCCGACGAGACGGCGTGGATCTGCTAAGATTGCAGACGCGGCGCCCTTCGGGGCGCCGTTGGTGTTTTAAGGGCGGTACTTGCAAATATGAAAATGCAAAAACAAAGCCACTTTCTCCTCGGAATTACTACGTTTTTCTGTTCCTCCCCCATTGATCGGGGGAGGTGGCCCGGCGCGATTTTCGCTATGGTTGCGAGTGAAAATCGTGACGGGACGGAGCGGGACCTTAGCTCCGGATTCTGCCGCTGAGTCTTATGTTTCGAACAACAAATCGCAAAAACAAACCCACTTCGAGGACAGGGATCGGATCATGTAATCGTCTGATTATAAAGAGATTTCAAAGAATCCTGACCGATGGGTTAGGGCAAAACGCCGTCGTACCTGACGCCTCGTGAGGTCGGTATCCGCATCTGCCGCTAAGGTTTCATCCCGACCGGTTGACTGTCGTTCGATGCGGTCTTTATAGTTGCCCTATACGGTCGCTTAAGTTTCACGCATCCAGTCGCCGCTCGCGCATAAGGTCGAAGAATGAAAAGACGGGAAGATATGACCCTGATGGAACGGGCTTACGTGCCCGAAATCCTCCGGGGTCTGGCGGTTACCAATTTCCACTTCATGCGCAACCTCGCGGTCAACATTGGCCATCTGTTCGGCCTCGCCAAAGACCGGCGCGCCAACGAGACCAGCCAGTATCCGGAGCAGCGCAAGCACTATCCCGATCATTTTCGCGGCAGCCATCGCCTGACCCTGCGCGCGGACAGCTCGGTGCGATGCACCGCATGCTTCCTGTGCGCAACCGCGTGCCCCGCGCAATGCATTTACATCGAGGCCGGCGAGTCGCCCAATCCGCACATCGAGAAGTATCCGCTGCGTTATGAGATCGACACGCTGCGATGCATCTATTGCGGGCTGTGCGTCGAGGCCTGCCCCTGCGACGCGATTAGAATGGACACCTACGTGCATCCGCGGATCTGGGGTTTCGATCGCAAGGATTTCGTCGAGAATAAAGAGCAACTGATGCATCGTTCGACGGTGCTGGCCGAGAAGGGTCGCGACGGCAACATGGATGAGATGCAGGAGTGGTACAAGCAGCAGGATGCGGCGCTCTACGATCCGCAGCGGCCCGAGCTGAAGCGCTATACCGACCGCGCGATTCCGCTCGAAGCCGAGAAGCATCCCGCGCCCGAGCCGGAGGAACTTCCCGCGATCGATCGCCACCAGCAAGCGCCGGGCGGGAAGTAATCGCGCATGACGCGCGTCACTATCGGACTCACGCTGCTGGGCCTCGCCATCTTGTTCGTCGCGTACGCGAAAGGTGTGCGCGTGATCCATGGCGGCGACACCCTCAGTCATATGTATTGGGCAACCGCCGCGCTGTTCTTCGTGGCGCTGGCCAACTTCATCGCGATCGCGCATCTGGCCCGCGCCGAGAGGATGATTCAGCAATTGCGGGCGCTATGCGAGAAGAACGGCATCGCATACGGAGAGGATTAGTCCCCCATTTCTAATGAGACCCGAAGGGGGCGCAAAGCGCCGCGCCGCAGGCGCCCCGAGGCGGAGCGCAGCGAAGTCGAGGGAATATTCAAAAAGATCCAGCAATTGCGCGCGCTGTGCGAAAAGAACGGCATCGCATACGGTGAAGATTGAGATGCCGATTGAATTTTCAATCCGCCGCTTCACGATCTAAGCTATACTCAGTGGACTCACTTGTTTTTGTGGGTGTCATCCAAGTTCCGGGAGAATTGCCATGACCCAGATCGAAGCCGCGCGCAAAGGCGAAATCACCGAAATAATGATCGAGGTCGCGGAGGACGAGGGCCTCGCGCCCGAGCTTATCCGCGAGCGCGTCGCGACCGGCGAAATCGTCATCCCGCGCAACATCCATCATGAGTTCCGCGCGATCGGCGTCGGCAAGGGACTGCGCACCAAGGTCAATTCAAATATCGGGGCGTCCAACTTCCATCAATTCCTCGAAGAGGAAATCGAGAAGCTCTACACCTCGGTCCGCTTCGGCGCCGATTCGGTGATGGATCTTTCGACCGGCACCGACCTCGACAAAATTCGCATCGAGTTGGTCTCGCGATGCTCGGTGATGATCGGCACCGTGCCGATTTACCAGGTCGGCTCCGAAGGCTCTATCATGGAGCTCGGCGCCGATAAATTCCTCGATGTCATCGAGCGCCAGGCCAAACAGGGCGTGGACTTTATGACGCTGCACTGCGGGGTGACGCGCGAGACGGTCAAGCGGCTGCGCGGTCATCAGCGTATCGAGGGTATCGTGTCGCGCGGCGGCGCGCTGCTCGCGGCATGGATCGAGCGCACCGGCAACGAGAATCCGCTCTTCGAGCATTTCGACGAGGTATGCGAAATCTGCCGCCAACACGACGTAACTATCTCGATGGGCGATGGATTGCGGCCCGGCGCCACCGGCGATGCGACCGATCGTGGACAAATCGGCGAGCTCCTCGTGATGGGTGAGCTAACCGAGCGCGCCCGCAAACTCGGCGTCCAGGTGATGATCGAGGGTCCGGGCCATGTGCCGCTGGATCAAATCGAAGCCAACGTGAAGCTCGAGAAGCGCGTATGTGCGGGCGCGCCCTTCTATGTGCTCGGGCCGCTGACCTGCGACGTCGCACCCGGCTACGACCACATCACGGGAGCCATAGGCGGCGCGATTGCCGCGGCGAACGGCACCGACTTCCTCTGCTATGTCACTCCGGCGGAGCACCTCCGCTTGCCTGATATAGATGATGTCCGCGACGGCGTCATCGCCACCCGCATCGCGGCGCATTCCGGCGACCTGGTGAAGGGCGTGCGCGGCGCGAAGGTATGGAACGACCAGATGTCGCGCTATCGCAAAGCGCTCAACTGGGAAGGCATGTACGCGATGGCGATGGACCCGGACAAGGCGCGCAGATACAAGGAAGAGAGCGAGGCGTCGGGCTCCAACGTATGCTCGATGTGCGGTTCGCTCTGCTCCATCAACATCGACAACGCCGCCATCAAGTTTGTGAAGAAGCGGGACAGCCAACCGGTAGAAATGCACGCAGCTGGAAGATGATTAGATCTTCTTTGTAGCACAGGCTTCAGCCTGTGTCTGACGAGTGGATATATGGCGAAGACCTCGAAAAATATAATCGACGAAGCGCGCAAGGACATTCCGCAGCTCGACATCGACGCCGCGCGTAAGTTGATGGATCAGCCGGGCACCGTGACCATCGATGTGCGCGAGAGTGACGAATGGCGTCAGGGGCATCTGCCCAACGCCATCGCGATTCCGCGCGGCTTCCTGGAGTTGCGCGTCGAGGAAAAAGTCCCCGACCACAACACCCCGGTCATCCTGCAGTGCGCCTCAGGCACGCGGTCGCTACTCGCGGCCCGCGCGCTCAAAGAGCTCGGCTACACTAACGTCTACAACCTGGTAGGCGGATTTAACTCATGGAAGGATCGCGGGTTGCCGTGGGTGGCGGATCGGCAGTTCACCCAGGACGAGATCACCCGCTACTCGCGCCACTTCGTGATTCCGGAGGTCGGCGAAAAAGGCCAGGCAAAACTTCTTGATTCGAAAGTCCTACTTTTAGGCGCAGGCGCGCTGGGCTCCTCGTCAGCGCTGTACCTGGCGGCGGCGGGCGTCGGCACCCTCGGCCTGGTCGATTTCGACACCGTGGATCTCTCCAACCTGCAACGCCAAATCATTCACACCACCGATCGCGTCGGCATGCTGAAGACCGAATCGGCGGAAAAAACCATTCATGGGTTGAATCCCGCGATCAAGGTAAACCGCCACGAGGTCCGGCTCTCGTCGGAAAACGTGATGGACATCATCAAGGATTACGACGTCATCGTGAATTGCGGCGACAACTTCCCGACGCGCTACCTCATCAACGATGCGTGCGTGTTCGCGAAGAAGCCGCTGGTCGATGGCGCGATCTTTCGCTTCGAGGGCCAGGCCACCGTCTATCATACGGCGAAGGGTGGGCCCTGCTATCGATGCCTCTACCCCGAGCCCGCGCCGCCTGACATGGCGCCCTCGTGCGCAGAGGCTGGGGTGCTCGGGGCGCTGCCGGGACTCATCGGATCAATCGAAGCGCTCGAGGCGATCAAGCTGCTGCTCAATGCGGGCGAGCCGCTCATCGGGCGGATGGTCTATTTCGATACGCTCTCGGCACGCGACTATGTGCGGACGCTGAAGATTCGCAAGGACCCGAACTGCCCGGTGTGCAGTGAGCATCCGACCCAGACCACGCTCATCGACTACGAGGCGTTCTGCGGTTTGGCTCCTTCGGCGACTGCGGACAGCGAGGGTGCGACGCATCATACAGGAGCGAACGGCGCCGCCGCGCATCCTGCGGGGCGTTAGTTTCGAGTTGTCAGAAGGGTGTTGAATTCGGCGGGGGTGATCTTTGCCGTCCGCAAAATCGCGCGCAGCGTTCCGCCATCTAATGTCGCATGAAGCGGAACCGTGACAGGGCTAAGGCCCTGGCATTCGGGTCGAACGGGACTGCCTTTTTGTCGCGGGCGCCGCTAGCCCAGCTTCAGAAGGGCGGTCACGCACTCGCGGCCTGATACAACAGGCAGACGCTTCACTTGGACGACCTAGACGGCCTTCTTTCTGACGTTCGAGTGTCTCGACGGTTTCTTCGGCTCCTGGATCTTCACGCGAGTCAGATCGTAGTGCGGTGCGAGGTCCCAGCCTTCGCGCTCGCGAGTTTCGAGGCATAGCTCGATCGCTTCGCGCGCGTTGCGCAGCGCTTCCCGGCGAGTCCGGCCCTGGCTGATACAGCCAGGAATGACGGGGCATTCGGCGACGATGTAGCCATCCTCGCCCGCTTTCAATATGACTGGTAATTCCATCAACCCTTGAATCAGACTATCAGTCCCGTATGCTGCTCGAAACGTCTTGTCGCGGCGCGACGCGCCGTGCGAGCATCACTGGCTCGACTTCAGAAGAGCAAATATGGCGCTGGGACCCTTTTACGTGGCGGATAAATTGAGAGCGGGGAAAGGCATTCGCGGAACCGCGTTGCTGATGCGCCATGGCGAGACCGCCTGGAACCGCATCGGGCGCGTGATGGGCCACAATCCCATCGAGCTCGACGAGGCGGGCCGCGCACAAGTCGAGCTGGCCGTACCGGTCGCGCGCGCAATCAAGCCGGATCTCATCATCAGCAGCCCGCTGCCGCGTGCGAAGCAGTCGGCCGAGATTATTGCCGCTGGTATCGGCGGTCTCGACGTGGCGGAGGACCCCGACCTCGAGGAAGTGCGCTATGGGCGCTGGGAAGGGATGGTCTTCGCGGACCTCATCGACGACCCCGAGTATGTGCGCTACCGCGAGCATCCGCTGACGACGCCGACTCCCGGCGGCGAGACCATCGCGCAGGTGCAGGAACGCGGCACGCGCGCGGTGCGGCGCGCGATCGAGGCGAACCCGGAGAAGCGCATCCTGTTCGTTTCGCATGGCGACATTATTCGCACTATCCTCTGTCACCTGATCGGCTCCGAGCTCCAGCACTTCCGGCGCATCCGGGTCGACAACGCGACCTTCTCGGCAATACAGATTGTAGGTGATTTCGCCGAAGTGAAGTTCATGAATCTGCTGCCCGACCCCGAGCGTGCGTTCGTTCCGCCGTTCAAGATTCCGCCGAAGAAGCCCTCCGCGTCTCCGTAGCATCTCTTTTCATTTTGCCGATCCGATGTTCCCGCCGTAGAATCGCCACAAGACCGGAGGTATTGGCGATGGCGAAAATCGACGGCGGCGAAATGACGGTGCGCGCGCTCGAACGCGAAGGCGTGCATGAAATTTTCACCCTCCATGGCGGCCATCTCGATTCGATCTATGCGGCCGCGGCGCGCCATGACTTCCGCGTGATCGACACCCGTCACGAGCAGGCCGCCGCGCATATGGCCGACGGATGGGCGCGCACCACCGGCCGCCCCGGCGTCGCGATCGTCACCGCCGGTCCAGGCGTGACCGACGCGGTTACCGGCGTCGCCAACGCATTCATGGATTCGATTCCGATGGTGCTCATCGGTGGCCGCAGTCCGCTCGCCGACGACGACAAGCTGCCGCTCCAGGCGGTCGACCAGATGGGCATCTTACGTCCGATCACGAAGTGGGCGCGCTCGGTCACGCATACTGAGCGGATTCCCGAGTTCGTTGCCGCCGCGTTTCGTCACGCGATATCCGGCCGCCCGGGCCCGGTGTTCCTCGAGTTGCCGATCGATGTGCTGTTCCGGCGCGCCGAGGAATCCGAAATCCCATTTCCCGAACATTATCGTCCGAAGATGCAGCCGGGGCCGAGCCGCGAGGGCTTGCGGCAAGCGCTCAACTGGCTGCGCGAGGCCAAGCGTCCCGCGATCCTTGCCGGCGGAGGTGTGTGGTTTTCGCAGTCGACGGATCTGACTCGACTCGCGGAACTTGCACATATTCCCGTGATGACCAACGCGAAAGCGCGCGGCACCATCTCAGAAGAACATCCGCTCTGTTTCGGCGGCTTCGGCGCGATTCATCCCGCGGCGCATCGCAAGGCTGGCAGTGGCAGCGCGGATTTGGTGATCATGCTCGGCACTCGCATCGGCATGTTCACCGGTGGGCGCAACTCGGTGATTCCGCCCGACGCGCGCGTTATCCAGGTCGATATCGAGCCCGAGGAGATCGGACGCAATCGCGACATCCAGCTCGGGATCGTCTCGGATTGCCGAGAGTTTATCCGTGACGCCATCGATGCGCTCCAGGGCGAGAAGATCGATCCCCATCAGGAATGGATCGAGCGGCTGACCGCCATTCGCGAAGCCGGGCGCCATCGTTACGATGACGCGATCGCCAATCACAAGGGCCCGATTCATCCGGCGCGCCTGACGCACGACATCGCCAAAGCGCTCGACCATGATGCGATCGTCGTCGCCGATGGTGGCGAGACCGCGGCGTGGATGGGCAGTGCGTGGACGGCGCGATATCCAGGCCGCTTCCTCACCCACGGCTATCTCGGATGCCTGGGAGTAGGACTTCCCTTCGCATTGGCGGCCAAGGCCGCGCATCCCGATAAGCAGGTGTTCTGCATCATCGGCGATGGATCGTCAGGGCTGAATTTCTCAGAGTTCCATACCGGCGCGAAAAACAATCTGCCCATCACCGTCGTCATCAACAATGACAAGCAGTGGGGGATGTCGAAGCACGGCCAGGAGATCATGTGGGGCAAGGGCCGTCACGTCGCGACTGAGCTTGGGATGGTGCACTACGAGAAAGCCGCGCAGGGTCTCGGCGCCAATGGCGAACTGGTGGAGCGCGCCGAGGATATCGCGCCCGCGATGAAGCGCGCGCTGAGTGGCTCGCGCATCGCATGCCTCAACGTGGTGACTGATTCGGATGTCATCGAGCCGGGGACTCTCGCGATGTACAGCGCGGGCGCGCCGAAGAAGCCGGAGCAGTCACCCGATAAAGCTGTCGAGGAGAAACCCGCAGAGAGTGAAGGTACCACCCTGCCTTACTATGGGAAGCGGAAACTCGAGTGAGTGGCTTCAAGACCTCACCCGGCGCAGGAGCGCCACCCTCTCCTTGAGGAGAGGGAATGAGGAAAGACGACAACTTTAATAGGGACTTCCGGCGTAGGCGGAACCGGCGGCGGAGCGAGAGCCGACCTCGACACCTTTGCGCACGCGCACATCGACACCCGGACGCGCGGGCACATCGACACGCAGACCGCGATAGCCGCCCGCGCCAGGATCCGGCGCAACGAAGCCGACCGTGTATTGCTGGCGCAGCTCGCGGCTGATTTCACTGCACGCACTGCTCAGCGCAGCGCCGTCGCCGACCACCCGAACGTTGTAGGTCTTCGCGCCGGTCTCGTTCGAGAGCATTCGCAGCGTCTTCACGTCGACCTCCTCGCTCTCGTCGCCACCCAATCGAAAGGGTCCGATCTGAATGGAAGCGCCGCCCGGTCCAACGGCGTTCGGGTCGCCGATGCCGATGGAGTAAATCAGTACCCCCTGGCGGCGTGCCAGCGCGACCACATCATCAAGGGAATGACCGCTGGTGTTATCCATTCCGTCGGTAACCACCAGCAATGCCCGCTTGTCGTAGCGTCCGTGCTGCAGCACGACGAGGCCGGTGACGATTGCGTCGTAGAGCGAGGTCGAACCATAGGCGTGCAGCAGACCGAGACGATCCTCCACCAGGCTGTGATCGGTGGTGAAAGACTGCAGCATGAACGGCTTGCCCGAGAACGCAAACAGAAAAACGTCATCGCGATCATTCAGGTTGCGCAGGAACTCCGTAATCGCGGCCCGCGCCTGGGGAAGTTTCGGCTGCATACTGCCCGAAGTATCAACCAGAATTCCGACCGAGACTGGAGTGTTGAGGTCCTGGCGAAAAAACTCGATGGGGCGCTGCTGCCCATCCATGTAAAGCTTGAAGTCTTGCTTCTGCAGATCGGTTACGTAGCTGCCGTTCGGATCGGTAACGGTAACGGTGACCTGCTGGTAACCGGGTTGGTCGCGCAACTGGCGCTTGGGAATGACCAGTTCCTGCTCCGGCGGCTGCGACGGCGGAAGCTGCGGCGCAAGCTGGTGTGAGGGCGCGGTGGCCGGTAGCTCCAGGGTCGTGTTGCCACCGCCCTGATTGCCGGGGATGACCATCGGTGCCGAGAGAGGGGGCGGTGATTGCGTATCTGCCTCACGCATGTTCTGCGCAGCGACGGGAATAGCCACGGCAACCGCGCACAGCGAGCACGCCGTCGCAAGCCATATCTTCGCGTTCCGCCACAAATGCCTGGCAATCAATTTCTTCACCAATCGCGAGGTTGAACGTCCACTACGATCTTCCTATTTGCGGGGGTTCCGAGCAAGCAGGGGTTTCGAGGGCCTTCTGTTAGGAATACGTGGCGAAGGACTCGCGGTTTCGCGCGTTTGAGTGACATCCTTCAGTATGCCTAACATCTGTGAGGATCGTCCTCCACGATAGTCCCGGCGCGAGGCAAGACTATGACCACGAAATCGCCGCAGCCTGAATTTAACCATGGTGAACGAGTTGCGCATTTCGTCATGGATGGCGACGGCAACATCGTCGAATGGGACGAGGCCTCGGAAGCGATCTTTGGATGGAGCCGCCACGAGGCGCTCGGCACCAGGCTCTCGGAGCTGATCATTCCCGAACATCAGCGCGCGATGCATGAGTATGGACTGACGCGGTACAAGGCCACTGGGCAGGGCAAATTCATCGGCAAACCTCTCCAAATCGTGACGCTGAACCGCAACGGCGGCGAGGTCCCCATCGCGATCACGATTTCGATGGAGCGCGAGGGCGAAGGCTATCGATTTCCCACCGTCGCGCGCGTAGTAGAAAAAGCTTCCGCTACGTAAGCCTCTCCGGCAGAATTTTTCCGCGCAGCGTTCGTCTGATAGGTTGTTGCTCGCACGGCCTACCCCTATCCCACTTCCTGAGGAAAATCCTTGGCCCCACTTTCCGAGTCTCAATTACTGCGGTTCCTTATCGAGATCGCAGCGCTGCTGATCGTCAGCCGCGTGCTGGCCGAAATCGCCAAGCGCTTCGACCAGGCGCCGGTCATCGGAGAGCTGTTGGCGGGGATCCTGCTCGGCAAATCCGTCCTCGGCCATCTCGCACCGCCGCTTTACGCGTATCTCTTCATCGCGGATCCGCTGGTGATGCATCTGCTCGAAGCTTTGGCGTGGATCGGCGCGATCATGTTGCTGCTCTACATCGGGCTGGAAACCGAACTCGAGATTTTGCGCGGACTCGGCCGCACCGCCGCGTTGATTTCGAGCTTCGGTATCGCGCTGCCGTTCGCGAGCGGGATCGCGCTCGGCTTTCTGCTGCCGGCCGGCTATCTCGTGAATCCCAATGGACGCCTAATTTTCGCGCTGTTCATGGCGGTTGCGATGTCTATTTCGGCGGTGCCAGTGATCGCCAAAATCCTGCTCGACCTGGGCCTGATCAAGCGCGAACTCGGAATGCTGATTCTCGCCGGAGGCATCGTCGATGACACCACCGGATGGCTGCTGCTCTCGCTGGTAGCGGGTCTCGCGACCGCCGGCACCATCGACGTCAAATCGGTGAGCGTGCTGGTGCTCGAAGGCGCGGCGTTTCTCGCCTTCTGTTATTTCATCGGCTATCGCCTGGTGCGCAGCCTGATGCGATGGATCGACGACCGCACCTTTATCGATCATGGAAAGTTCAGCGCGATGGTCATCATCGCGCTGATTTGTGCCGTCACCACACAGTTCATCGGACTGCACGCGGTGTTCGGTGCATTCGTCGCGGGCCTGATGATCCGCAGCTCGACCCGGATCCGGGAAGCGGATCTCGATGAGCTGAAGGCGGTCGGCCTGGGCGTGATGGCGCCGATCTTCTTCGCCTACTCCGGATTGAAGGCCGACCCTGCCAGCCTGGTAACCCATCCGGTGGTGCCCCTGATCGTGCTCGGAATCGCGTGCGGCGGAAAACTGCTCGGATGCGGCGTCGGTGGGCTGCTCGCGAAGTTGAAGTTCAAAGAGGCGCTCTCGGTCGCGATCGGCATGAACGCGCGCGGCGGCATGGAGATCATCGTCGCGCTGATCGGACTCAGCCTCGGGATCCTGACCCAGGAGATGTACACCGTCATCATCATGGTCGCGATCGTAACCTCGGTCGCGGCACCGCCTGCGCTCAAGTGGTCGCTCAGCAAGGTCGAGTTCACCCGCGGCGAAGAGGAGCGGATGGAGCGCGAGAAGCTGCTCGCGCGGCTACCGCTCAGCCGTGAGGGCGCCAAGCTGCTGGTGCTGAGCGGCGGTGGTCCGCACTCGGATTTGGCGGCGCATCTCGCAGCGGGCCTCGCCAGTCATCACGATGCGAGCATCACGGTGTTTCGCGCGATGACACCCGGAACTCCCGACACCAGCGCGCAGTTCAATGAGCAGTTCGAGCGCATCAAGGCGATCGCGGAATCGTCCGGCGCCAATAGCATCCTGCAGCGGACCGGTACTGCCGAAACGATTTCCGAGGCTATCGAGGAGGAGACCGCGCGTGGCTACGATGCGATTTTCGCGGGTGCCTCGCAGCTCGATGGCCACGCGGCTTTGAGTGGCGAGGTGCTGCGCGAGCTGGTGGCGAATGCGCAAGCGCCGGTGGTCATCGTGCGCGATGCGGGCGCGAAGGTTCCACTGCAACGGATTCTGTCACCTATCACGGGTGCGGCGTTTTCGCGCCTCGGCGCCGCGGTGGCGATGCAATACACTCTTACTTTTCAGGGTCAGCTCACCACGCTATATGTTCGCGAACGTGCGGCGCTCTCGCTCCCTTCGATGCTGGCCGCGCCCGCGCAGCAAGGCGATGGGGGCGAAGAGTTCGTCGACGAGATTAAGCGATTGGGTGACGAACTCGGAGTTGCGGTGGTCACCAAAATCGGCTCGGGCCGGCGCGCCGAGGACGTCATCGTCAACGCGGCGTCCAACGGCGACTTCGATCTGCTGGTAATGGGCGTGCTCTATCGCTCCTCGGATCAGCGGCTGTATTTCGGTCCCAAGGTGCGCCAGATCCTCCGCAACGTGCGATGTTCGGTGGCGCTGGTGGTTCCTCCGCAGCCGAAAAATTATCGCACCTGATCGCTATCCGTACTCTTCGCTACTTCAGGAGGCGACGCATCAATATGACGCCCAACCACCGATCTCGATTCCGATTGATCGCCATCAGCTTTCTCGGCCTTCTATCTGTTGCCTTTGTGCGCATCGCGCCGGTTGCTGCCAAGCCGCCGGGCGGCAGCGGCAACGCCAGCTTTCCGCATGATAATGTGAGCTGGTCGCCCGACGCGCGCTTCGTTGCGAATAATGTCAACGACTCACCGGTCGATCCGAGGTCACCCCATTCGGTTTTTCTCACCGACATGAAGACCGGTCAGCGCTGGCTGCTGTACTCGTATCCCCGGAAGGTCGACTTGATGTGGTCGCCGGCTTCCAATGCGCTCGTGATCAATGATTGGACCGCGAACGACCAGTCGCAGTGCGTGGTCTTTGTTCTGACTCCGCAACGTGATCAGATCGATTTGCGCGAAGAGTTCCTAAAATCGCGCCGCCCCGATCGAGAGAAGAAACTGACGACCGATCGCCGCGATTACGATGACAACTATGCGCATTCGCTGCGATGGCTCAATGGAAACACCCTTCTGTTCGCGTTCGATGGCCGTAGCGCTGACCGCAGGCACAGTTTCCAGCTGATCTACGAATACAAACTCAGCAATTCGTTTCGCTTGCGAAAACGCGTAATCGGCTAACCTCGTGGACTAAGGTGAAGACCTGATGCTACTCAAGAGGCGAGAGGTCTTCCCACTATGGATGCACACGCCGAGATTTGCCGCGCCATCGATCAGTACAAGGACCAGGCGGTTGCGCTCAGCCATCAGATTCACGAAAAACCTGAGCTGAAATTCCAGGAACATTTCGCGGCCGGATTGCTGAGCGGAGCCGCGCGCGAGCTGGGCCTGCCGGTCGAGACGGGAGTCGGCGGCCTCGCGACGGCGTTTCGCGCGGAGTTCGGTAATGACCGCGGCCCCACGGTTGCGATCCTCGCCGAATATGACGCGCTGCCCAATGGGCACTCATGCGGGCACAACCTGATCGCATGTGCGGCGCTGTCGGCGGTCGTCGGGCTGAAGAACGGCGCGAAGAATCTGCCCGGCAAGATCGTGTTCCTCGGCACGCCCGCGGAGGAAGGCGGCGGAGGCAAAATCATCCTGCTCGACAAGGGCGCGATGAATGGCGTCGACGCTGCGATGATGGCGCATCCGTTCGACGCTGAGGCATGCACGATGCCGGCGCTCGCGACGCGTCATCTCAATATCACCTTTCACGGCAAGGCCTCACACGCCGCCGCCGCGCCCTGGGATGGGGCGAGTGCGCTCTCGGCGGTAATCCAGACTTTCCAAAGCGTCGATGCGGCGCGGGTGCATATCCGCGACGGCGCGCGTATCCACGGCATCATTACCAACGGGGGGCAGGCGGTGAATATCATCCCGGAAAAGACCGAATGCCAATTCCTGGTGCGCGGCAAGACCAGCAAGTACACCGGTGAAATCGCCGACCGCGTGCTGCGATGTGCCGAAGCGGCCGCGCTCGCGACCGGCACGAAGATGTCGCATGAGGTCATCGGCGGCTACAAGAACATGATCAACAATCGCGCGATGGCGCTGCACTACGCCTCGCTCTCTGAAACACTCGGGGTTCGATCGCCCGAGGCTCCGCTCGATGCGCCGACCGGCAGCACCGACATGGGCGACGTTAGTCATGCGATGCCGGCGATTCATCCGATTTTTCAGGTGGCGAAGCATGGCGAGGGAACCTGCCACGAGGACGCCTTCGTCAAGCATACCGATTCGGAATATGGCTACGCGGCGATGATTCGAGTTGCAAAGGCGCTGGCGATGACGGCCTACGATCTCCTCGCGGACCCGGCACTGCTGAAAGCCGCGAAGGACGAGTTCGCGCAACGCCGCGAGAGCTGAGGTTTTAGTTCTACTTCCCGCTTAGGCGAGGATCGCCCTCGCGGATGCATGAGGCGCGTAGGTCCTGCACGTGGCGCGATGCGCTCGCGAGATCCTTGGACGCCCACTGCGCGTTGCCGCGCCGCTCCATCTGCGCCTCAAAGCAGTCGTCGTATTTTTCGAACTTGCCGAGGACTTTCCATTTCTCGCATGCGACGGGTCTGCTGTCCTTCATGCACATCGGAAAAGTGCCGTCGGGACCGAGAAGCGGAATCGCGAGGAACCACGCCGTCAGCAGGATCGCTGACTGCGCGTGATGCGGCTTCATGCGTCTAGTGGCAGCCGCAACCGCCGCCGCAGCATCCGCCGCGAGGCGCGCTTAGCGCGGCGCCGAGGCCGTTGCCGTTCATCGCCTGCGCGGCCGCCGACGCGCCATTGCCATTGGAGCGCGCCGCGAAGGTCGACATCTCGCGGCTAAGCCGATGACCGTTGCAATGGGGGCATTCGGCGTCATCGAGATGACCGGGGCGAACAAAAGCCTCGAACGATACCTCACAGTCATCGCATCGATATTCGTAAATCGGCATTAGTGATGCGCTCCCTCTTCTTCGATTGGCTGCGCGTACTCGACCAGCACGCCGCGCGTCGCCTTGGGATGTAGAAAGCAAATCATTCCGGCCAGTCCCTTGCGCGGTTTCTGATCGATGAGTGGAATACCCTTCGCTCGCGCGGCTTCGAGGTCAGCATCGACGGCGTCACTCTCGAAGCATACGTGGTGCAGTCCACCGCCGCGGCGCGCGAGGAATTTGCCGACGCCGCCGTCGGGGTTGAGCGGTTCCAGTAACTCGATTTCACTTCCGCCTGCATTGAGCAGTGCGGCCTTGACCCCCTGATCCTCGATGGTGGCGCTCTTGATGAACGCTAGCCCCAGCGTATCGCGCCAGAACTTGAGTCCCTCTTCAAGGCTCGGCACCACTACGCCGACATGATGAATTCGTTTCAGCATGCGTGCCCAGCTAGCTTTTGCGATTGAGGCAGAGCTTGGTCTGCAGCGCGTTCCACTTCATCTCCATCTCTTTGGAGCCCAGCCCGGGATGCTCGGCGCGGGTCTGCGCCAGCTTGGAGCATGCGCCCTGAACGTTACCCTGCGCCGAGTAAATGACCGCGATGTTGTACTTGGCCTCGTACCACTGGTTGTCAGATTCGGCGGCGGTGCTCTCAACGGTAGTCCACAGCGTGACCGCGTCCTTGAGATCGTTCTTGGACTGCGCGATACGAGCGAGACCCGCATTAGCATCGGGCGAGGCGGGATCAGCCTTCACGACTTCCTGGAAAATGGTTTCGGCCTTGGGCTCCTGCGCGGTGGCCATGTAAGCCTGGCCGAGGATCGAGAGCGTACCGGTCAGATTCTTGGGCAGCATTTTCCCGGACGCGACCATATCTTCGAAGTAGGAGTATGCGATCTCGGTCAGCTTGGCGTTCTGCAGATAGCCCTTCTGATCGCCCGCGGCCTGTAGCTCGACGGCCTTCTTCCAGAAATCGATGCCCAAGGTCTTGATGAGATCGGAATTTGCGGAGTTGCCTTTGTTGCGTTCGAGGAAGGCGCTCAGGTCGCGCTGGATATCATCGTAACGACCCAGGGTATTGAGCGCCTGCAGGCGCCATTCGAAAACGTCCTGCGACTTCTCTTTCATGTTCGGATATTGTTCTTCGTAGTTGTCCAACAGCGAAGCGATATCCTGCGCATCGGGCTTGGTCTGATTATTGGGGCTTTGAATCAAACCCGCCAACATGTATTTGGCGCGGCCGGTGGTGTCGTGGACGTACTTCTTCTGAGTCTGAGTTGGAGCTGAGCGTTCCGCCTCGGGCGCATCCTTGATGGTTGCGCGTAGCAGAGTAATAGCGGTGTTGCGCAGATCGGTCGGATTCGCGGCCGCGGCGCTCTTATCCTTGTTGTCCTTGCTGCTTGCGGCAACCAGGGCGACATATTCGCACTCGGCAGCGTTGAACTTCGCGGCGAAGCCATACTCGCCGCCGTTCACATCCTGGTAGATTTTCGCGGCGTTGACGTAATCCTTCTGCTCCTGCAGGCGCTCGCCCATGCGGAAGCGGATCTCGTTGGAATACTCACCGTGCGGATATTTCTTGAGGTAGTCGTCCCCAGCCGAAGCCCACGCGCTCTCCGCCTGGGTGTTCTTCATCCCGCTCGCTTCCCAGTTTCCGCGCGGAAGCTTGTAGCGCATATAGCTGGCCCACTGCGCGTCGGGGTTGCTCGACGATTTGGCGAGGTCGTTGAGGATCGCTTCGACCTGACCCATGTTGTGCTGGTTGAAATAGATGTCGGCGGCGAATTTGTAGTCCTTGGGATATTTGCCGCTATGCGCCGCCGCCAGGTAGGCCTTCGCAGCGCCACTCGTATCTTTTTTGGAGAGGAGCACATTGGCGAGCAGATGATCCGCGAACGGGTCATTCAGGCTGCCGAGTTCCTCGACCGGGTTGTGGCTATACTTGGCGATACCGGAAACCGCGATCGCCCAGCCCTCCTTGTCGTTTTCCTTGCTGCGCGCCAGATCGACAATCTCTTTGATGAATTCCGGCTTCTTACTTGGATTGGCATACATCGCCGCGTAGGTGGTTTGCAGCTTGAACAATTCGGCGCCGCCGCTGTTGCCAAGGCCACCGCTGTACTTCTGTGCCTCGCCCGCGTTACCCATCGCGGCGTAGGTAGTCGCGAGGCCTTGCTGCGCGGCCTTGTACTGCTGGGTTCCGGATCCCTCGCTCATGATCTGTTTGAAGTCTTCGATCGCCTTCGCGTACTCGTTCTTGTCGTATTTTCCGAGTTCGCGTTCGCAGTAGGCGCGGCCCAGAACGTTCTCGCGCACCAGGTTCGGATCGGGCATCGCGAGGCTGCTCTGAGTGAAGTCGTCGATGGCCTGGTTGAGGAGCTTCTTGGCGCGCTCGGGATTGTCGGTATAAACCGTCGACGCGCCCTGGAATCGCAGCCATGCCAGCGGATACGCCGCCGCCAGCGCGACCTGCTCAGGCACCGTGTAATCGCACTGTCCGCCATTGTCGATCTGCTCGATGCAGTCGTCTTTCTTTTTCGAATAGGTCTCGTGCATGCGCGCCAGCATCGATTCGAGACGATCGAACGCGGGCTGCAGCTCGGCCTTGTTGGCCTTGGGGCTGGAAGATAGCTGCGCGAAAGTTTTTTCAGCGTTGTCGAGCTTTTCAACCATCGATTGAGCTTGCGAGTCGCTGCTCAACGCACCGCTCATCTGCCCTTCGAGCGAACTAAGTTCGCTGTTGATGTCTTGCGCGCGGGCGGCCCCAATCCCCAGCGCAAGAAATGCCCCGATAACGGTGGTCGCCATCAGTCGGCGAATCGTGGTGGATGAAATCATGGTCTCTAAATCCCCTAAGCTCGCGTGCGGGACACTAAATTCGGCTAATAATGCCTCGGCCCGTACCTTCTATTCAGTAAACCTCAGTAGTCGCATAACCTCAATCATTTGGGCAAGCGAAGAAACGCGCGCGACTCGATGGTCGACGGCAGGCGCCCCAGTGCTCCCCGTATCTATAAGGATCGCGCGAAGTCCCGCATCTTGCGCCCCGCGAATGTCCATCTGCTCGGAGTCGCCGATATGGATGGCCTCCGCACTCGTCACCCCCAAATCGGACAACGCCGTGGCGAAGATCTGCGGCGCCGGCTTCGCGTAGCCGGCCTCCGACGAAATCGTCACCGTCTCGAAAAACGGTCGTAGCTCGAGGCCTTCGAGGATGCGCAACAGGCGCGCATCGAAGTTCGAGATAATGCCGAGTTTAAGCTTCGCGTCTTTCAGGCTTTGCAACACCGAATGCGCCTCGGGTAGTGGCTCCCAACTCGCCGGATCCCCGAAGTAGGCGAACAGCTCCTCGAAGAACGCATCGAAGCTGTCGAACTCGCCGAGCCCTTCGAAGCTCCTGCGCACCAGGCCGTACCACCATTCGCGCTCGAGGCGGCGAATCTCCTCGGCGTCGCGTCCCGGACCGAATGCGAGCCCCGGCGTCGAGGAAAATGCGCGCCGAAATCCCGCGCTGACCTGCGCGTCATCCGCCGCCAGGCCGTGCTTCCTCGCGATGCGCGCGTAGGTGTGGCCGACCGGCTCGCGGGCCTCGAACAGCGTACCCGCCGCATCGAAAAAAACTGCTTTGACCATCGTAGCGTCGTGACCCGGAGTCAGATCGTGTCCCACACCTGGATCAGGGTGCCGAAGGCCGATCGCGGCGAGATATAGAATTCGCGATCGCCGCGCCAGTCCTTGCCCTCGTCGACGACGCGGACGCCATCGGCCTTGAGCTTGCGGACGGTCTGATCGAACTCCTTCAGATTGATGGTGAGATGATGGAAGCCTTCGCCATATTTATCGATAAAGTTGCCGACGAAATCGGATTTACCGCCGGTGCCGGGACTCTGAATGAACTCCAGTTTGAATCCCGCGATGTTGAGGTTCCCGAGGATGAAGCCCTCCGACGCGAGATGCGGCTCGCGACCCATGGTGGCCGGAAAATAGCGCATGAAAAATTCCTGCGCCTTGCGGATGTCCTTGACCGCCAACGAAACGTGATCGAAGCGCGCGAGGCCATCGGAGGGCGGTAGCTTCGGATCATCAAAGTGGGGAACCTGCCAGAACTGGATCAGCGCGCCGAATGCCGATCGCGGCGAGATGAACGCGGTCGCGGAGCCATCGGGGAAAGTCTGCTCGTCCACGACGCGCACGCCGTCGCGTTTCATCGCGTCGATGAGCGGCTTGAGATGATCGACCTCGATCGACAGATGATGCATCCCCTCGCCATGCTTATCGATGAACTTGCCCACGAAGGTCTTCTGGCCGGGCAGATCCTCGATCATCTCGATGGCGAAACCGCCGAGCCAGAAATCCTGCCACAGGAAGCTTCCGCTGACCTGGTCGTCCTGGCGCTTCTCGTTGCGGAAATGCGTTGGGAAATAGCGCTGGAAAAACTGGTACGCGCGGTCGATCGACCGCACGGCAATCGACACGTGGTCGAAGCGCATCCGCACCCCTTCAATCATGTGAAGTCGTTACTCCTTCTCGCGATGAACCATCGACAAAATCATTTTTCGATCAGCATGTCGATAGGATCGCCGGTCGCGCCGCCAATTTCTCGTAGGGGTCGTTCGCGAGCGACCCCTACCAGTTCGGGAACGTCCCAATTTTCAACGGCGAACCTGTTACTCGCGCGCAATCGGGTTGAAGCGGCGCAGCAGCGTAAAGATATTGCGCATAATGAGCGGCCAGCCGTTGCGAATTTTGCCCGCGTATACCTGCATCGACTGGCTTGCGCGCGAGAGTCGCGGGACGTCAAAGAAATTCGAGCCTCGCGTCGACGTTACCGCGGTAGATGTTGACGACGATGTAGCCGCCGCCCTTGAATGGCCCCGCATTGAGCACCACTGTGCGCCCGATCGCATCGACCGCGGCCGATTCGTGGATGTGGCCCGAGATGCACACCTCGGGCTGATGCTCCTCGATGAAGCGCCGCGCCGCCGGCGAGCCGACCGCCTTGCCGCTCACGATCCGGTCGCATTTCGTATCGAGCGGTGGCGTGTGACACACCATGATGAGCGGGCGCACCTCGCGCACCGCCTCGTAGCCTTGCGCTAGCGCTGCGTATATCTCGTCTTCAGTAAATTCGCTCGGCGTCTTGAATGGCGTCAGGTTGGAGCCGCCGCATCCGAACAGTCCCACTCCCTCGATGACCATCCCCTTGCCATGCAGCGCGATGCCCTCGCGCTCGAAATAGGGAAACGTCTCCGGCTGATCGAGGTTGCCCGGCACCGCGAGCACGTTTTTGCAGCATGCGCGCACCTCGTCGAGCACTTTGCGCGCGTCCTCGATGCCGCCGAAATTGGTCAGGTCGCCCGCAACGATGGCGAGGTCGGTGTCGCGCCAGACCTCGGTCATCCGCGCGAGGTTTTTGGTCGCCATATGCACATCGCTGATGGAAACGATCTTCATAACGAGGCTTCAGGTTAGCCTTTCCTGCGGCGCCGTAGAATGGGAATCTCTTCTCGTGGCGAAACCCTTCGATCAATTCGCGTTCGTGCTGGTGCGGCCCAAGTCGGCCGGCAACATCGGCTCGGCCGCGCGCGCGATAAAAAATATGGGTTTCGATGATCTTCGGCTGGTCGCACCGGAAGCTTCGACGAAGGAAAATGCTGCGCATGCGATGGCGGTGCATGCCAACGACGTCCTCGCGCACGCGAAAATCTTCGCGACCCTCGGCGAAGCGGTCGAGGATTGCAACCTCACGGTCGGCACCACTTGCCGCACCGGACCCTATCGCGAGGCGGTGCGTCCGTTGCGCGAGTCCGCAATCGAACTGGCCGAGGCTTCGGCAGCCAATCGCATCGCGATGATCTTCGGCACCGAGGACACCGGGCTCACCAATCGTGAACTGAAGTTCTGCCAGAAGCTCATCACGATTCCGACCTCAGCCGAGTATGCCTCGATCAATCTCGCGCAGGCGGTGATCTTATGCGCATATGAACTCCGGATCGCGCTCGCAACTGACCGGCGCGCATCCACGGAGCCTCCGCAGCTCGCGAGCGCAACCGCGGTCGATGCCGCGATGGAGCGGCTCAAAGAAGCGCTCCTCGCGATCGGATTTCTGCCCGAGGAAAATCCCGACCACATCATGTTCACCCTGCGCGGAATTTACGCGCGCAGTGGCCTCGCACCGCGCGAGCTGGAAATCATCAACGGGATTGCGAAGCACACCAAATGGGCCGCCGAGGGCGGTCATGAGACGCTGGCGGCCAAGCGCGCTGCCGGCAAAAAATTGCGCTAGCGCCATCGCGGCGGTTTCGATGAGTATCTGTATTGACTAGGGACTGCCTGCGCCCGTAGCCTCGAGCAGGTGAGCCGCGTATCGAAATCGCCGCGAGTTCCATCTGCGATGCGGCTGCGCCTGCGATTGTTCGTCGCGGTTCTGCTCCTGACGACCTTCGCGCTCACGCTGCATCTTCAGGCGGCTCGCTACCAGCAGCCTTTCCCGACCCGACATATTCTGCATGGAGATCTGCGCCACGATACCGAAAAGCCCGTGCAGGTGATCTCGCCGGCTGGCCCTCCGCTAACCTTGCTGGTGGCGACCGCTTCCGTCATCGCGGCGGCCGGCTTGGTTGTTTCGCCTCCGTCTGAAGCTTCGTTCGACCCCTCGAATCTCTGGCTGCTCAGGTACTGCGCGCGATTTTTCCGCGCGCCGCCTTCCTTCGAACACCGTATCCGCTAGGCGCGATCGAAATCAGCTTTTCGATCCGATCGACCTATGTCGACTCGGATGCTGAGGCTTTTCAAAGCTCGCGCACTCGCGACATTTTTCGGCGCGTTTCGGCCGGCTGCGGAATAAGTTCCGCAGTCTGCCCGAAGCGTTTTCTATTCACCAGTGAAAAATCTCCCGGAGCAACCTTGTGGAAAACATCTTGCAATCACGAGTGGAGCAAAATCCCGAGACCTCAAACTTGCATTCGAAATTGATCGGTAAATTCAGCCTCTATAGCGGCTTCGGTTTGATGCTGGCTTTCATCGGATACGTCATTTACCTGATGGTCACCAGCTTCGAGCTGCCGGACGGCGGCGAAATGCTGGACCTGACGGCGGTAGCGCTGGTGATGTTTGGGCTGGGATGGGCCGCCGCCCGGATCGTCCTACATTTGATCAATCGCCTGCGTCTGCGAATCTTCGCCGGCCGGTAGCTGCGAAGAGTCATGGAATCCATAGCCTTCTCGCACCTGGAAGTCGCATCGAAAATCGGCTTAGCACTGGCGGGGACTGGCGGTGATGACGGTAGGACAATTCTACCATCGCGACATCCACGAGCTCGCGGAGCGGACCCGGCAATCGGTTCAGCAAATCGCCGAGATCCCCCGCCTCAGAGGCTCAGGCCGATGACTAACTGAGGTCGCGCATCCATCTACTTCGGAACCACGAATCCATAGCGCTGCATGAGCTCGATCATCTCAGGCTGTTTGAGAAAGGCAATAAACTTCTCCGCCAGTTCCTTCTTCTTCGAGGATTTCAGGACCACCGCGGCTTGTTCAATCGCGGGATAGTCGCCGGCAGGTATTTCAAAGTATCGGCCCTTGTCCTTCATCGTCGGCGCGAGCGCCAGCGAGAGTGCAATAATTCCGATATCCGCATTGCCTGACTGCACGAACTGCGCGGTCTGCGAAATGTTCTCACCCAGTACGATTTTGTCCTTGACCTGATCGTAAACCCCTTGCTTTTGCATCGCCGCCTTGGCCGCGCGGCCATACGGAGCATGCTCCGGGTTTGCGATCGCAATCTTACGAATTGCCGGATCGGTCAGGACCGCGAGACCTTTGCTCACATCGAGCTTCGACGACGCCGGAACCCATAGCACGATCTTGCCGATGGCATACTCGTACAAGCTTCCGGGTTCGATCAGGCCCGCAGCCTCAAGCTTCTTCGCGTAGCTCAGATCAGCCGAGAAGAACAGGTCGTAGGGCGCGCCATTCTGAATCTGGGAAAAGAAGTTGCCCGACGACCCGAGCGATAGCTTCACCACTGCGCCGGTCTGGGCCTGAAACTTCGCCGCGAGATCTTTGAAGGCGAAGGTCAAATCCGCGGCCGCGGCGATCGTGATCTCATCGGCGGCGGGCGCCGGCGCGACGCGGCTGAGGCTCAGCATCAGCACCGCGATGATGCAGACGATTTTCGCCGTCGGTTTGGTTCGGGATTGATTCACTGGCGATCCCCCTCGATCGATTCGGTTGGTTCCGTTTTGATTTTTCGACTGCGTGTGACATATGCCATGTTGCTTGCATTCATGCCAAGCATTCTGGCAGTAACAGTTTGACGATTCTGTGGAGGTAGAGTGGTGATGAGACAACTGCGAACCAGTGGATTGATGGTAATCGCCGCGGTCGTACTGATGGCGGCGCCGTGCCACGCGCAGAGCTTCGAGCAGGTTGGAACCGCGGTGCAGGACTACTTCCTGAACTGGTTCCCGCGAGTCACGCAAATCCAGAGCGAGCAGCCGCACTGGGTGACTCCGCTGGTGACCGTCACCCCCCGGCTGGAAGAGGAGGTGCGCTACGACCAGTTATTCCAATCGTCGAAAAACGGTCTCGCTACGGACAACTTTGGCAACGGCAAAGGCCTGGAACTAATCCCGTTTCAAAATACCGAAGTCATTATCGGGATGCCTGCTTACCTGAGCCGCAACATGCCACGCGGCACCGATGGCTTCGCCGATTGGACGTTTCTGCTGAAGTATCGGCTGCTTTCAGCCAACGAAGAGAACGGCAACTATATCGTCACTGCCTTTATGGGCTTCAGCGTGCCAACCGGATCCAACACTAACGGAAACGGACACGCGCTCTTCACCCCGACGCTGGCGGCCGGCAAAGGCTTTGGCGACTTCTCGGTCCAGTCGACGATCGGGGTGACGTTCCCCAACGGCGGTCACGCCACTCTGGACCGGCTGGGGATGCCGCTGGCCTGGAATACCGCCTTTCAGTATCGCCTCTTCAAATATTTCTGGCCGGAGTTTGAAACCAACTACACCTGGCAGTCATACGGCAGTGACACCGGACACAACACCCTCTACCTGACGCCGGGGATTCTGGTCGGGCGTATTCCGATTCACGACCGGGTCGGCCTGACCTTCGGGCTCGGCGAGCAGGTCGCAGTAACCTATCATCAGAAATACAATCACAGCTTCATCCTGACCGGGCGAATTCCGTTCTGATTGGGAACCCGATAGCATCGGGGAATCGCCGTCAACGAGGATCGGGAGAAGACTATGTCGCTGAGTGCACGAAATCATCTGAAGGGTGAAGTTACCGAGGTCTTGTTGGGAACCGTCACCGCGCTTATCACCGTGAAGGTTGGCAATGAGATGGTGGAGTCGGTCATCACGCGTCGCAGCGCTGAAGAGATGAAGCTTAAAAAGGGCGACCAGGTGATCGCGGTTATCAAAGCCACCGAAGTGATGATCCAGAAGGATTAGGCGCATCGCTTGCAACGCTTGCAGAAGCTCCTGCTGATCGTCGTTCTCGCTTTTCCGTCGCTCGCATCGGGGCAGCCTGCGCCTTCGGTTGCGCCGACCCTCCAGGTGACCGGACCTGGCGGCCAAACGATCACGCTCAATGCACGAGACCTCGATGCGATGCCGCGCGAGACCATTAACGTCACCGACGAGAAAGGACACCACGTCACTTATGAAGGTGTTCCCGTGAACGAGATCCTTCGCCGCGTCGGAACGCCGAGCGGAAAGGATCTCCGCGGCAAGTCGCTGACGCTTTATCTGCTGGTCGCGGCCTCGGACGGTTATCATGCGGTATTCGCGCTGGCGGAACTGGATCCTGTCTTCTCGGACCATAAGATCCTGCTGGTGGATCTGCGCGACGGAAAGCCTCTCGCTGCCAACGAAGCTCCGTTCCGCATCGTTGTGCCGGACGAAAAGCGCCACGCGCGATGGGTCCGCAACGTAACCAGTCTCACTGTCAAGAACGCCGGCTGATTTGCATCGCTTCGGCGTGCGCTCGAAAATAGTCAGATGCCTGACCGATCCTATGAGCTTCACGGCCTGCGCATCTTCGAATGCGCCGCGGAGGGAACTCCGTTGCGCAGTGGACGGGATGCCACCGATCTCATGAGCATGGCGTGGGAGCATCGCGCCAACCTGGTGGTTATTTCCGCGAAACGGTTGGGCGATGATTTCTTCCGGCTGAAAACGGGCATCGCGGGCGAAATCGTCCAGAAGTTCGTAAACTATCACCTGCGCCTCGCCATCGTCGGCGATATCACGCGTTATCTCGAGGAGAGCACGGCTTTGCGCGATTTCGTGCGCGAGTCGAATCGAGGGAATCATATTTGGTTCGTAACGGACCTCGAGGAACTCGGCCGCCGACTTCAGTCTTCGGCAAATTAGATCCTCACTCGCGGCGGTTGAACTCCCTCCCGGCTGCGCTAAGCTGAAGTCGGCGGACCTTGATGGGCGAACTGATTTATATCCGGGAGCGAGTGCGACGACGCGATATCGCCAGGAGCAATGCGCGCGATCATGAGAGCCTGCGCCGCGCGGTCGATATCCTCAAAGAGAATCTCCATGCCACGACGGTCGAAATCGTCGATGCGCCGGCGCATGAGCAAGCGGATCTGCTGGATCGCGCGGAAAAGTTCATCACCCTGATTCGCTACGGAATCCGGATGCTCGGCGACGACGATCCCGAAGCGCTGGCCATCATCGACAAGAGATGAGTGACGACGGCATCAACCTCCGCATCACCGGAATCGAGCCCGGGCCCGAGGTCGCCGGCGCGCGGTGGCTCCAGATTCAGACCACGCGCGGACCGATTCCGATGATCCTGCATGCGGCGGCGGAGCCGGGACGCGCGGTACTATGCGTCAGCGGCGCGATCGGCGGCTACGATGGTCCCGCGATGCTCTATGCGAAGCTCGGGCTGAATTTGCCGAAGCAGGGCATCAGCATCGCGCGCATCAACTATCGCTTGCCCAACGACTTTGGCGAATGCGTCCTCGACACGCTGGCGGCGATGGCCTTTCTCAAAGGCACCGGCTACCCGCGCATCGCAATCATCGGGCATTCCTTCGGCGGAGCGGTCGCGATCAACGCCGGCACGCTCAGTCCGAATGTCACCACCGTCGTCGCGATTTCCAGCCAGCTCGCGGGTGCGCATACGGTGGGTGAGCTCGCGCCGAAGCCGCTGCTGCTGCTTCATGGAATGGCGGACACCATCCTGTCGCATCAATGCTCGGAGATGTTGTACGAACGCGCGGGCGAGCCCAAAACGATGAAGCTATACCCGGGCGCCGGCCACATCATGATCGAATGCCGCAAAGAGATGACCGAGTTAGTCTCCGAGTGGTTGCTGGAGAAGGTGTAGAAACCTGAAGAAAGTCGAAGCGATCATTCGGGCGTCGAAACTTGACGGCATACGCGACGCACTTGCACAAATCGGAATTGGCGATATTACGGTCGAACAGGATTTATCCTGCGCGCGAAAAAAGATCGGTGTGATGGTCGCGGAGGAGCTGGTGCCTCAGGCGGTGAATACTATCGAATCCGCGGCGCGCGGATAGTTCGCATTCCAATCTGCGAGGGCATTTTTTCAAGCCGCAATCGCCGATAAGATAGCGCCATGGCTAATGGGCAAGTAGTCGCTGTTGTGGGCGCCACCGGCGCGGTGGGCCAGACCACGCTCAAGCTGCTGGAAGATCGCAACTTCCCGCTACGGGATATCCGTTTGCTGGCGTCGGCGCGCTCGGTCGGCAAGAAGATGACCTTCAAGGGCGAGCAGCTCCCGGTCGCGGAAGTCACCGCCGAATCCTTCACGGGAATTGATTTCGCTTTTTTCTCCGCCGGTGGGGAGCAGTCGAAAAAATTCGCGCCTCATGTCGTGAAAGCCGGCGCGATCATGATCGATAAGTCGAGTGCCTTCCGCATGGACGCGAACGTTCCGCTGGTGGTGCCCGAGATCAACGGCGCGGCGGCGCGCAAGCATCAGGGGATTGTCTCATGCCCCAACTGCACCACCATCGTCACGGTGATGCCGCTCAAGCCGCTGCACGATGCGGGCAAGCTGAGGCGCGTCGTCGCGACCAGCTTCCAGGCGGTGTCGGGCGCGGGCGTCGGCGGCATCGAGGAGTTGCGCAGCCAGACCATGGCGTGGAGCAAGGGGGAGAAGCCGGTCGCGAAGTTTTTTCAGCATCAGATTGCGTTCAACCTGCTGCCCGCCGGCGACATCGGCGAGGGCGGCTATACCGGCGAGGAAACCAAGCTCATCAACGAGATGCGCAAGATCCTCGACCTGCCCGAGCTGCCGGTCTGCCCGACCACGGTGCGGGTGCCGGTCTTCACCACGCATTCGATTTCCGTTAATGCCGAGACCGAGCGTCACGTGACGGCGGCACAGGCGCGCGAGGCGATGGGACGCTTCCCGGGACTGCGCGTGTATGATGATCCTTCGCAAAACAAATATCCCATGCCGATCCTGGTCGAGGGACAGGACGATTGTTTCGTCGGGCGCATCCGCGAGGACATCAGCATCGCCAATGGCATCAATTTCTGGGTGGTCGGCGATCAGCTGCGCAAGGGCGCCGCGCTGAATGGAATCCAAATCGCGGAATTGCTGATCAACTAGATCCGCGCGATATCAAATGAAAGCGCCGACCCCAGATGGGATCGGCGCTTCGTTTTGTCGCGAATGTGTCAGGCAATCATCAGCTACCCGCACCGACGAACATGTTGTCGAAGTTGGCAATTGGCTGACTGGTCCCCGCCGAGGTCGCCTCAAACCGCAGCGTCACCGTCTGGCCCGCGAAAGCACTCAAGCTGAAAGTCTCGATTGCCGGACTGGTCCCCGAACAACTGCTATCGGGGTTCATGATTTGCGGCGCGGTGAAAGTGCCAATCACCTGCGTTGGACCGCTGCCGGGAATCACGCTGACGGTCACCGTGACCGGGCTGATGAGGCCCCAGATCTTGAAGCTGACCGCCTGGCCGGCCGCATTCGGCACGCTGACTTGCTGCTCAAAGAAGCCATCGGCGCCGCTCGGCACATTCAAGCTGGCGAAGGGATTGCCAGCCGGCGGCGGCGTGGCGGAAAGACAGGTTACCGGGCTGGTATTGATGCTGATAAGTGGCGAGCCGCTCACGACCCCGGTGGTATAGAACCCAAATCCGTCATTGAAATCGCCGTTTTTGATGAAGTTGGTCTGGGCCGATGGGTTCACCGGCACGTAGGCGATCAGATTGTTCTGCAGCGCCTGAAAGTTCGGATCGAGCTGATGGGCATCGTTCGCCGCGCGCGGCGCCGCGAGTAGCCCGTCGAGATCGACCAGCGCCAGATAGGTGCGCTCATTGTTGACTACGAAGCCGATTCCCTTGGGTGTGCTGCCCAATCCGATCCCGCTGCCGGTTATCATTACGTTGGTGCGGGCGGCGGTCAGTCCGTGCGGATCGGCGGGCATATCCCATGCGGCGTTATTCGGTGTTGTCGGGATGTGCGCCACCACCCAATCCTGGGCAGCCGGAACGCCGAATCCCGAGGTCGAAGGCAGCTTTATCACGCCGATGCCGGCTCCGGCGCCGGCGACTCCGGCCTCATCCTCAAGGAAGACGTCGTTGCTTCCGAATGCGATAGCCGTTCCGGTAATACCCGAACTGAAAAAGCCGAAAGTGGGGTCGAATTCCGGCAGATTCTCGATCTGGTTCGGCGCGGTCCAAATCGCCGGACTGAGAGAGAAGGTCGCCTGGGTCAAATCGGCGAGCAACAGATTGCCGGAATCCTCGCCACCTGCGACGACGATGCTGGTGGAATCGATCGCCGACGAATCGAACGAGGGACGCAGCGGCGCGCCGGGCAAGGAGTAAGCGATCGGCGACGCAGGATTGGTCACGTCGATCAGGTCGAAGAATCCATCCTCATTCGCGGACATGATCATATTGGTGTTGGTGTTGAGGCCGAAGCTTTCCGCTATCGCATGGGTTCCCGCCGGGCTGATCGGCGCGCTCAGCGTATTATTCGCCAGATTGACCACCTGGTATGCGCCGGGCCCCGGAGGCGGTGAAGGATTCGAGTTCGCGTTATTGGCAATACTGATGATGGCGCGATTGTTCAGCGAATCTACGACTACACCGCAGGTGGTGCAGTTCCCGCCGCCCGAGAAGGTCTTCGTATTGACACCGCCGCTGACCAGCGTCTGGGTCAGCGTGTTGCCGTTGATCAGGTAAATCCCGTTGAGGTTGTCGGTGCAGATGATCGTACCCGTGGTCTGATTGCCGGCACACGAGTTAACCGGGGTGGTGGTCGCGATTGTCGCGCGCGCCGGTCCGCTGCCCACCACCGGCACCACCTCGATGTTAGGAATGCTGTTGCTGAAATCGCCATCGGGAATGTATGCGGTAATTCCTCCCGTGGAGGCCGCGCCCTTTCCGGTCACCGCGCTCTTCGCGCCCGCGCTCACGCCTCCGAAGCTGCCATTGATGAGTACCGTGATCGCTTCCGCAGGCGCTCCGGCGAGGAGATTGGGGAGCGGGGTCGCGGTGGGCGTAGGAGTTGCTGTCGTCGTCGGCGTCGCCGTGGCCGTCGTGGTTGGCGTCGCCGTCGTAGTGGCCGTTGCCGTGGCCGTTGAGGTCGCCGTCGCAGTGGTGGTGGCAGTCGCCGTCGAGGTCGATGTCGCCGTCGAAGTGGCCGTCGCAGTCGCGGTTGTGGTTGGTGTCGCGGTCGCGGTGGCAGTGTGGGTCGCGGTGGGCGTCGCGGTCGCAGTGTGGGTCGCAGTGGCTGTGGTAGTGGCGGTCCGGGTTGGGGTCGGAGTCGCCGTCGCAGTCGAGGTGGCGGTGGCGGTCGCAGTGGCGGTATGGGTCGCGGTCGGAGTTGCCGTGGCAGTAGAGGTTGCGGTTGCGGTCGAAGTTGCCGTCGCGGTCGGGGTCGGAGTCCTCGTCGGCGTGGGCGAAGCTACTTTATGTGAGCAACTTGGACACGGATCGCATCCGGGTGCGATGGTCACGGCAGCCATCGAGAAGCTGGCGATCAAGGCAATTAACGCATAGCGAACGAACATTAGGCACTCCGGGGCGACTGAGAGATACGGTTACGGGTGCGAGCCGCAAACCGATGATTTGGGCGGACGATATCGAAAGGGACTGTGTAAGAGCAAGTCTAGCGAAGGTCAAAATAACATTTGCTTCAGCCTACTGATGCAGTCGCGCTTTGGCGAATTTCTGGGGTTGGAACGATACCGCCCGTTTGACAGCGGCGCTGCGGCTGTATATCTCTGATGATGCTGATTTGCCTTATCGAGAGCGGCGGAGGGACAGGCCCGACGATGCCGCAGCAACCGGCCCCGCGAGGGTGCAGGTGCTAACTCCTGCGGGGAGAACGTTCCCTGGAAGATAAGGCGAGAGTTTAACTAACCCTCGTCCTTATCGCAGGATCGAGGGTTTTTGTTTTCCCTCCTCGTCGCTCTCATGGCTCAGCGAGAGCAATGCGCAAAAACAAAGCCATTTTGATCGTCGGCGTCGGCGGACTCGGAGTTCCTGCCGCGTTGGCGATTGCTCGGGCGCATCGCATCGGCCGCATTGGCTTGGTCGATCCTGACCCGGTGGAGGTGACCAATCTCCATCGCCAGATCATCTATACCGGCGCCGATATCGGTCTCGCCAAGGTCCAGGCCGCCGCGCGCCATTTGCACGATATCGACGGCAGGTTGGAAATCGAGCAGTTCCCGGTCGCCCTCGATGCCGATAACGCCCGTAATATCATCGAGCGCTTCGATTTCATCATCGATGGGACCGACAGCCCGGCCACGAAGTTTCTCATCAATGATGTCGCGATCCCGACCGGGACGCCGTTCGTCTATGGCGGGGTCCTCGGGATGACCGGCCAGGCCATGACCGTGTTCCCCGGATATACCGCCTGCCTGCGATGCTTGTTTGAGGACGCTCCCGATCCCGCTGAAATCGCGAGCTGCCGCGAGGCCGGCATCCTCGGGCCGGTCGCTGGCGCGATCGGAAACTTGCAGGCTCGCGAAGCGCTCGCGATTATCGCGGGGCGTCCAGCCGAGCTTGCACGAGGTATTCTCACCTACGACGGCGCGGGACCTGCGTGCGTCCGCTTCACCAAAGTAAATCCGCGGCCGCGATGCGTCTGCGGGGCATTCGAGCGCGCAACAGCAACGAAGGTCGAGGCGCACGTGCGCTATTAGGACGAAAGAACGATGAGCAGCTACATCACCAATCTGAAATGCCGCGAATGCGGCCAGGAATATCCGATCAGCCCGCTGCACGTGTGCGAAACGTGCTTCGGTCCGCTCGAAGTCACTTACGACTACGCGCGCATTCGCGCCGCCATCTCGCGCAAGCTGATTGAATCGCGCCCCCATAATCTGTGGCGCTATCGCGAGCTGCTGCCGGTCGACAGCGAGCCCGAGGCCGGTCCGTTTTCCGGCTTCACCCCGCTGGTCAGAACCAAACGCCTCGGCGCGGAACTCGGCATCAAGAATCTCTACGTCAAGGATGACACGGTCAATCATCCGACCCTGTCATATAAGGACCGCGTGGTGTCGGTCGCGATCACCAAGGCGCGCGAGTTCGGCTTCACCACCGTGTCGTGCGCCTCGACGGGAAATCTCGCGACCGCGGTTGCGGCGCACGCGGCCCGCGCGAACCTGAAGTGTTACATCTTCATGCCCGAAGGCGTGGAGTCGGGAAAAATCGTCGGCTCGACGATCTACGGCGCGCAGGTCATTACCATTCGCGGCAACTATGACGACGTGAATCGGCTCTGCAGCGAGATCGCCGACAAGTACGGATGGGCCTTCGTCAACATCAACCTGCGTCCTTACTACACCGAGGGCGCCAAGACCTTCGGCTTCGAGGTCGCGGAGCAGCTCGGCTGGAAGGTGCCGGATCATATCGTGGTCCCGACCGCGGGCGGCACGATTCTGCCCAAGGTCGCCAAGGCATTTAAGGAATTGAAGGAAGTCGGCCTCATCAAGGATGCTAACTTCAAGATTCATTCGGCGCAGGCCGCCGGCTCCGGGCCGGTGATTCATGCGCTGCACAAGCACACCGACCTGATCGAGCCGGTCAAGCCCAACACCATCGCGAAGTCGATCGCGATTGGAAATCCCGCGGACGGATTTTATGTCCTCAAGGCGGTTCGCGAATCCGGCGGATGGGGCGATGTCGCGAGCGATCCCGAGATCATCGACGCGATCAAGCTGCTCGCGCGCACCGAGGGAATTTTTGCCGAGCCCGCCGGCGGCACCACACTCGCGGTCACCAAGAAGCTCATCGAGCAGGGCCGCATCAAGAAGGATGAGACGGTAGTGGTCTCGATTACCGGCAACGGATACAAGACCCTCGAAGCGGTCGCGAATGCGATCGAGCAACCGGTCATCATCGAGGCGAAGCTCAAGGAATTCGATTCGCTCTTCGAACGGCTGGAGAACGGCAAACGTCAAATCGCGGGCGCGGCTTGAGAAGCCCGTCGGCGCGCCGATAGCATCAAACAAGCATCAGGAGGTCATCGCCACGCATGGCAATTAGCGTTCGAGTTCCCACTCCACTAAGGCGTTTCACCGGCGGCAAGGACGAGGTTCCGGCCGAGGGCGCATCATTGCGCGCGATTATCGAGAATCTCGAAACCCGCCATCCCGGCCTGCGCGAGCGCCTGCTCGACGACAAGGGCGAGATTCGCCGCTTCGTGAACATCTATCTCAATGGCGACGATGTCCGCTTTCTCGAGCAGCTCAACTCGAAGGTAAAGGATGGCGACGAGATCTCAATCGTCCCCGCAATCGCGGGCGGATACTGAGCCGGAGTTCGTTCCGGTCGAGCGCGCGTCCAATGTTCTCGATCTGATCGGGAACACGCCGCTGCTCGAAATCACCCGGCTGACCGAAGGCATCATTGCGCCCGCGGTACGTATCTTCGCGAAGCTGGAGGGTTTCAATCCGGGCGGCTCGGTCAAGGATCGCGCGGCGCGCAGCATGATTCTGCGCGGGATCGAAAGCGGCGAGTTGACGCCGGGAAAAGTGATCATCGACTCCACTTCCGGCAACACCGGCATCGCGCTTGCGATGGTCGGGGCGGTGCTCGGTTATCCGGTCGAGCTGGTAATGGCGTCCAACGTGAGCCGCGAGCGCAAACGCATCATCGAGGCATACGGCGCGAAGATCATTTTTTCCGATCCGATGGAGCTTTCGGACGGCGCGATCCGCTTATGCCGGACAATCGTCGCGGAGAATCCGGGGCGCTATTTCAAACCCGACCAATATAACAACGAAGCCAACTCATTGGCGCATTTTGAAACTACCGGGCCGGAGATCTGGCATCAGACCGAAGGGCGCGTCACACATTTCCTCGCCGCGATCGGAACCAGCGGCACGGTAATGGGCACCGGTCGATTTCTCAAATCGAAAAATCGCGACATCGAGGTGATCGCGGTCGAGCCCGACGATCCGATGCACGGCCTCGAGGGCCTCAAGCACATGGCGTCGTCGATCGTGCCCGGCATCTATCACGAGCACGAGCTCGATTCGAAAATTCCGCTCGCGACCGAAGACGCCTACGAGATGGTTTACATGCTCGGGCAAATCGAGGGGATGGTGGTCGGGCAGTCGTCGGGCGCGGCGCTGCTCGCCGCGATGCGGCTGGCGCGGACGCTTCGCGAGGGCACTATCGTCACGATTTTTCCCGACTTCGGCGACAAATATTTATCCACCAATCTGTGGATCGGATGGCAGCAATGGCGGCAGGAACAATGGCGAGAACGCCTGGAAAAAATGGTCGCGGGACCCCTTCAATGATCGATCGCATTCACGAGCGCTACTACCTGAGCTATCCGCGCGCGCTGATCAAGGAGCCGATCCTTTACCATCTGGTGAAGAAGTTCGACCTCATTTTCAGCATCCGCGGCGCCAGCGTCTCCGAGGATATGGGCCTGGTAGCTGTCGAATTCGAAGGCTCGACGGATCAGATCGAGCGCGCAATCGAATGGCTGCGCCAGACCGGCGTGACCGTCGAACCCATCGAAAAAAACGTCATCGAGTAGCATCGTCAAAATACTGGACATAGGCGACGACATAGACGCTCAGATGTGTTAGTTCTTGGGAGGGTGTCAGGCATGGAGATTTTTTCCGGCATTTCGATGGATCCAAAAATTCGGTTTGGAAACCCGTGCATCGCCGGCACTCGCATCGATGTTGCGATGGTTCTGGCGGAACTTGCGTCGGGTTCCTCTACTGAAGATCTTTGGTCGAATTACCAACTCTCTCGTGAGCAAATCACCAACGCGCTTCGGTATGCCGCTCACGTAGCCGGGCATCTGCCGCCTGCCGTCGGACGCGCAGATGAAGATCCTTCTCGATGAGAATTTCCCGCTGGCGCTGCTACCGACGCTACGGGAAAACGGCTACGAGGCCGAGCATATAATTCTTCTCCAACTACGCGGCACTTCTGATGCTACGATCGCGCATCGTCTCAAAAACGAAGACCTTCTTTTCATAACCCAGGACCAGGACTTCCTTGAACTGCCGTTATCGCGATCACCAGTCATCGTCTCGCGGGTAACTCAAAGTCTGCCTATGGAGGTACGGATCGATATATCTGGCTCCAAGCGGTTAAGGAGTATTTCTCTCGAGACTGGAAGGAAAAACTTTTCGAAGTGTTACGACGACGGAGAGTTAGTCGCCTGGGAGGTTCGTCCACTACTTCGCTGACGACTCCCAGCGCATAACTCATCGAAGGAAAGAATTCGAATGCCACTTACCAATGACCAGATCGCCCGCTACAGCCGCCAGATCATCATCCCCAAAATGGGTGGGCAAGCGCAGGAACGCCTGCTCGGCTCGCGCCTCGTAGTGATCTCCTCGCGCGAGGACCTGGAAGAGCCGCTCGCCTATCTGGTCGGCGCGGGTGTGGGCGATATCGACCTATGCGTGCCCGGATGTGATGGTGCGCAGCTCCGATCGCTGTGCGAAAAGATGCGCGACCTCAACCCCGACTCTACCGTTAGTTATGGGAGCCTCGCGCAAGTTCCTGACCTGGTGTTCGCGTTGCTCGGAAGCGCCGAGGCGGTGCAATTCGCCGCCGCGGAAGCGCCCAGCGCCGGCCCCGCGGTGGTGGCGAGGCTCGACGCGTCCGGGAAAATCGCGCTGCTGCCCTCGCCTCCTCCGTGCATTCGATGTGCCGCGGGCGGTCTCCTGGATTCATTCGGCGGGCGCGGCGAACAGGCGGGATTCATCGCAATGCTTGCCACCACCGAAGCACTGAAAATGCTGGCGGCGTATGATGCCGAGGCCGCGGCCTCGGTGATTCGTTTCGCGGGTCCTCGCACCATCACGGAGCCACTTCTGAGTTCCAAGGCTGGGTGCGCCTGCTCGCATGCGTGAGCGCTGATGGCGGGTGGAAAGTCGGTCGCGAGGTGGCGTTCCTCGAAGCCGCGTCGGTTGGTCCGCAAAAAGCTTTGGATTTTTGACTTCGACAACACCCTCGCGCGCCTCGAGCCGGAGGTGGATTGGGCTGGTGGGCGGCGCGAGCTCGAGCCGCTGCTGCGTGAGCTCGGCGTGCCGGGAGACCTCTTCGAGAAATTTCCGCGCGGGAATCTTCCGCTCTATAACGCCACTCACGCGCGGATGCTGGAACTCGTCGGTGATCGGTCCGGCGGTTTCAATCTGGCGCGGATGCGCTCGATCCTGCGGGCCGCATCGAAGATGATCGAGAAGTATGAGCTGGCGGGCGTGGACCGCGCCGTCGAGCTCGAAGGCGCCATCGAACTCCTCAAGCAGCTCAAGGCCGCGGGCGCGAAGCTCGCGATCGTAACCTCGAACTCCTCGCGTACGGTTCGGCGATGGTTCGCGATCCATCATCTGATCCGCCTGCTCGATGCGATCGTCGGGCGCGACAGCCTGCTGGCGCTGAAGCCGGCGCCGGAAATGATTTCCCGCGTGCTCGATCGATGTGCGATACGCGCGAAGGATTCAGCGTTTGTAGGCGATGCGGATTCCGACTACCTTGCCGCGACGCAACTGGGAGTCGAGTTTTTTGGCATCGGGTTCAGCCAGGTTCTGCGCGATCGGCTCGCTGCCGCCGGCGCGGGGCAGATTTTTTCCTCGCCCGCCGCCCTCGGCATCCACTTGAATCTGGTCGATTCGGCGGTACTCGCAACCGGGAACAATGCCGAGGCGCGATCGTCTGATCGATCGTGACGGAATCACTGCGGTTATCGCCTCCGAAGCCGGGATTTCAGATAGGCCCGGGAAGCCTCCCGCTTCCAGTCCTACCTCGTATCTAGCTTATAAGAACAAAGTGTAGGGTCCTCGCGGCATCGCTTGAGACCAGCATTCGGGACCTTCCGAACCAGCCCGCCGAGGCTCCTTTCGAGCCATAGCCGCCGGACCGGGACGCCGTTCCTGAATCACTGTCCGCGCCCATTGAAGAAAATTTAATCATCCGGCGCTTGACGGTCGCGTGGCGCGGCGTTAACCCCTTGAGGAATTATGCCAGTGCGTAGAAAAATCCTACCGATAGAAAGTATAGGAGAAGATGACCATGAGACAGCGAATGGCAATCGGCGCGATGGTTTTGTCGGCGGCAGGCTTACTGGTCGCGATGGCGGGCGGGGCTCAGGCGGACCCCGGGGGGTTGAAGCAGCAGATTGAACAGGTGCAAGGCCAGGTCACAACTTTGGAAGGGCAGGTGAACAATCTGGAGGGTCAGGTAAATCACCTCCAAAGCGACGACACGACTTTGGAGGGACAGGTAAACAAGCTGGAGGGTCAGGTCACCAGTCTCCAGAGCAATGAATCCGCGTTGAGCACCAGCTTGACCGCTGCCATTGCGGCCCTGTCGGCGCAGATTTCGCAGCTGCAGACCACTGTGAACGGCGTCACCCAGCCGGGACCGACCCTGTGGACATACTACGACACTACCGCTGCATTCACCGCGTGCGGGGGCGCCAATGCCGACCCGGCCGGCTGCAACGTCGGCGGCAACGGCGACAACATCCTCCGCTTAATCAATCCGAATGGCTCTCCCAATGCTGTTCTGGGGCAATCGCATACGGTGTGCGCGATGGTCTATGTCTTCGATGATGATCAGGAGATGGGCGAATGCTGCGGTTGCCCGATAAGTTCCGCCGGGTTCGCAACCTTTTCGGTGCTGCAAAACCTGACCAACAACTGGGCCCTCGTGGGTGGTCCGGTAAACGGAGAGCATAGTAATGGCGCGATCGCGATCATCGCTGCCGCGACGAACACTCCCGTCGTTGCGGGGGGCGCCGGAGGCAATGGAAACGGCTGCGGGATCGCCCAGAGCGCTGCTTGCAACTCCGGTTGCGATCCGACCAACGCGCCCGGATACATGGCTACCAGCGCCAACAACCTGCTCGGCACCATCACGCACAATCAGGACGTCGCCGTTACGCTGCCCGCCGCGCCGGCGTTTGTTACGGGACTCACCGAGGTAAATCTGTCCGGGGACGGACCCGGCGACCCGACCAACCTCATCTATTTGCAAAAGCAGTGCGGCGCGATTGTTGGCAACGGTACTGGAGGAGGTATCTGCAACTGTCCAATTGAATAGCGTGACGGTTCGGCGATGGTTCGCAATCCATCGTCGCGGGCGCCTGCTCAACGCGATCGTCGGGCGCGACAGCCTGCTGGCGCTGAAGCCGGCCCCCGAAATGACTTCGCGCGCGCTCGATCGATGTGCGATACCCGTGAAGGATTCAGCGTTTGTGGGCGATGCGGAGTCCGATTATCTTGCCGTGGCCCGCCTCGGGATGGAGTTTTTTGGCGTCGCTTTCAACCAGGATCTTCGCCACCGCCTCGCTGCCGCCGGCGCGGGGCAGATTTTTTCTTCGCCCGCCGCCCTCGGCATCCATTTGAATCTGGTCGATTCGGCGGTACTCGCAACCGGGAACAATGCCGAGGCGCGATCGTCTGATCGATCGTGAAGGTGTCACTAATCTCGTCCCCCCTGGCTCATTCTACACTTCGCAAATTAACTGGAACATAATGTAGAGTTAGCAACAATATGTCACATTGTCACTTGAGTCAACCGGATTGGGGCTCGGCGTCAGCGCCGAGCGCAACCACGGCGGCGATTGCCAGCGCTATTCCCATCGTGATCAATGCCGCCGAAAAATTGTGCGTGCGCTCCACGATGAACCCCGCGAGATAGGGCCCGGCGAATCCGCCGAGGTTTCCGACCGAGTTGATCAGCGCGATGCCACCGGCCGCGGCAGCCTCGGAAAGAAAGCCGGCCGGAATCGCCCAGAATGGCCCGACGCATGATGAGGTTCCTGCCGCCGCGATGGTGATGCATGCGAGTTCCAGGAGCGGGCCGCGCGCGAAGGCGGCGGCGAAAAATCCTGCCGCACCCGCGAGCGCGCCCAGCGCCAGATGAATCCGCCGCTCACCACTTCGATCGGACGACCTTCCAACCAGCACCATCGCGATACCACCGGCTGCGAAGGGAATTGTGGACGCGAAGCCAACTGCGAGGACGCTCATCGTGCCGAATCCTTTGAGAATCAGCGGTAGCCAGAAGCTGATTCCATAGAGACCGAACGCGAAGAGGAAATAGAAGAGCGTGAGGATCCACACCCTGCCGCTCAGAATCGCGCGCTGGAGATCCGCATGCGCGAATCTTCGCGAGCCGGAATCCTCATCGAGCATCGCCAGCAGCGCCGCTCGCTCCGCGGCGGTCAACCACCGCGCGTCACCCGGACCGTCGGGTAAGTAGCGCCACACTGCGACTCCCATCAGAATCGCGGGAATTCCTTCGAAGAGAAACAGCCACTGCCAGCCCGAAAGTCCACCCACACCATGAAGCGTCAGCAGCATACCTGACAACGGCCCCGCGATTACTCCCGCGACCGAGGTTGCGGTCATGAAAATGGCGAATGCGTGGGCGCGCTCGCGCTGCGGGAACCAGAACGTGAGGTAGTAGATGATGCCGGGGAAAAAACCCGCCTCCGCGACGCCGAGCATGAAGCGCAGTGCGTGGAAGCTCGCGGCGCCGCGCACCAACATCATCGCGGATGCGGTGACGCCCCATGAAATCATGATCCGCGCGATCCAGCGCCGCGCCCCGACCCGGCGCAAGATCAGGTTGCTGGGAATCTCGAAGATGAAGTAGCCGAGGAAGAAAATTCCCGCGCCGAATCCGAACGCGGCCTGGCTCAGCCCGATTTCGCGATTCATCTGCAGCGCGGCGAATCCGACATTGATGCGATCCAGATACGCCACGATATAGAGCGCGAAGAGAAACGGGAGCAGGCGCCTCCGCACTTTGGAAAGCGCCGCCCCCGCATCGATTGTGGTGTCATCTCGGGCTTCGAACGATCCCACCCATCACCTCATCCAGCCCAGCAATCCGTAGCACATTGCACGAGCTATGTAAGCGCAGCTGCATGACGATATGCTCCCCACATGCGCGCTGCGATGCGATCGGGATCGCCGCGGATTCCATAGCGCTCGAAGTAGCGGCATACGTTGGCGAGGTCGCGCTGTAGCAAATTCCGCGCGTCCGAATTAAAGCGTGCATCGATCGCTTGCGGAAAATCGATGATGGTGATCGCGCCGTTCCAGTACAGGATGTTGTAGGGTGAGAGATCGCCGTGGATGCGATCGAGATCGAGCCATAGCGCGACGTTGCGCAGGATGCGCTCGAACAGCGCGCGCGCTTCATGGTGCGCGAGTTCGGTCTGCGCGAGTCGCGGCGCCGCGTGGTTCTCGTCGCCGATGTATTCCATCAGCACCACGCCCTCGCCGAGCGCGATGGGTGACGGGACATCAGCGCCCGCGCGATACAGCATGGTGAGCGTTTCGAACTCCCCGCTCAGCCAGGTGCCATACTGAACCTGTCGTCCGTATTTGGACTTCTTCGCCATCGCGAGTTTTTCGCGGCGCACCGCCGGGCCGCGCAAGCGATCATCCTGATAAGTGGCGTCATTGCGAAAGGTTCGCCGATGAAGCGGATGGTAGACTTTTGCTGCTACCAGTTCCGCGCCGGCCAGCGGCCCCCCGCGACAGCAATAGACGACGCCCTCCTTGCCGCCTTCGATGACGTGGAGGACTTCAGTCAGATGCCCATCGTTCAAGAAACCTTCCAAACTCGACTCTGGATAATAATTTTTCAATTCCCAACTCCGACCTGATCCGAGTGCGTGGTTTTCGATCTGGGTTTTCAAATCGATGTATAAAAACGGCTTCCATGGGTGTTCTCCTTCACCATTGATGGGTTGAGTTTCACGTCAGCGCTCAGCGCCGGCGCGCGAAATGAAAAGGCCACGGGCGGAAAGCTCGCGGCCTCTAGCGTGATGATGTGGTGACTATCAGACTAAGAGACGGCAGGCGCATTCCGCTGCGGATGGTTGTGAATGACAGTTTCCATTGAATGCGCCTCCTTCGAGAGGATGCACTGTAGCTATCACCACGAACATTGGAGGTCAATGCAGTTCATCCGCCGCCTAAACCGACGTTCTTGACGCAATGGTTAACCACGAACTACGATTGCGTCGTTCGTTCGCATCGAGGGAGCGAGGTCTACTACGATCTACGTGCGCAATTAACCCCTCGAGGAGATTGCCAAAATGTGGAAATCGCCAACTAGAGTCAGGATTGCCGCCGCGGGAGGAATGCTGCTGTTAGCGTGCGCCATCTCACAATGCAGCCTGTTCTCGCCAACCGACGTGCCGGTCGATTGTGACGTCGTAAAGAATCAACAGCAGGCGGGTGTCACCGATGATGCGATCGCAAAAAATCTGGGCTCGACGGTCGACAAGGTCGCGGCCTGCCACGGCCCGAAGACCGCGGTACCTATGGTGTACTAGATTGCGACCAACGGGAGGACTTCCCGCTCCCACCTTCATTGCCGCAAGCCTGGATGCTCTCTGGGAAGTAAGCTAGCGGTCTAAGTACCCGCCTTCGAGTGATTAGACACTGATGTGCTGAAAGGCGATTTTCGTCAGATGCAGGTGCTCGAGGAAGGCGGGGGGTGAAATTGCGGATGCTGACCGCGCGCGCAGAGCCGGATCAATTCACCTTGATCATCCGCAACCGGAACTCCGGATTTTTTTCAAATCTCAATCTGGTCCTCAATAACCTTTACTGGCGGCTCGGGCGGGACGGCATAGGTGCGGCGATTGTGGATTGGCGGGCGACGGCCGACGTACCCCAATTCTCTTATGGCAGTGAGAAACACGAGAATCTCTGGTTGCGGTTTTTCGAACCCCTGCCATTTGAATACTTTCCGCCTGCGCGCCGTGAAACCAACTTCTATGCTTCGTCGAACATAACCTCGAACTTCGCGTATGCGACGTACAAACTGAACCGGCGATGGCGGCGAATCTACCATCGCTTGTATCGCCGTTACATTCGAATACGACCGTCGGTTCGCGAAGGCGCCGATCGGATCTATCAGTCTGGCATGGCCGCTCGATATTGCGTGGGCGTGCACTACCGGCATCCAGCGCATGACTCGGAATGCTTGTATCCTATTCCTTCACCTGAAGTTTTCATCGAACGCGCGCGCAGAATGCTGCCCAAGAGAAGGCTTGGGGCCGTGTTCCTCGCTACCGACCTCGAGCCCGTAGTCGACGCATTCCGCAGCGTTTTTGGCGAGTCCTTGATCCTTCAACCCGGAGTGCGGCGCGCGAGGTCGGCGAGTGAGAAGGAAGTACATCGGCAGGGCGCGCCAGGCCTGGAGCTTGGCGAGCAGGTACTGATCGATTGCCTTCTGCTGGCGAAATGCGATGCGATGCTGCACGTCGCGAGCAACATCGCTACCGCGGCCGGCTACCTCAATCCGCGGCTGAAGATGGTTTACTGCGAGACTCCGGCGCAGGCCATTTATGGATACTGGTGGTCGCTGAAGACAATTCTGCGCCGGCGCGCGCGCCAGTCTGCTCGTGGCCTCGGGAGTTTCGGCAGGAGTCGACGGCCTAGCTAGCGGAGTTTGCCGCAGCCGTCGCGGCTTGTCGGAAAAGACGAGTAATGCTACATTCTGTCGTCCTTGAATCCTGTTGTCCGGTACGGCCGTTAATATTCACTATGACTCGTGGCAAGGTCGGTATTGGACGATGGTGACAGCGAGCTTCTTCCGGTCAGACATCCATCAAAACGAAAGGGCAGCGCTTAAGTCATGGCCAGGGCTATCTCCACTGACGAATTGGATAGAATACCAGTAACAGACTATGGGACCTTGCGACCAAGTCTGGAATCCGGCGATCTGTTTTTTGCCTCGGGCGAGTATCCGATCTCGCGGTTGATTAGAGAGTTCACGAATTCTACCTTTAGCCATTGCGGGATCATTTTTGTCGTGAACAGCATCAGCCGCGTCCTCCTGCTCGAGAGCGTGGAGGAAATGGGAGTACGGTTGGTCCCGCTCTCAAAGTATCTTTCTGACTACAGTGGCAACCGCACCATATACAATGGTCGTGTGGTGGTGGCGCGGTCCTCCTTTATCCAGGAAAATCCTCAAAGAGCGGTTCCGATTTTGCAGTCGGGCATGGACAAATTGGCGCATCCCTTTAGTGTGGCCGACCGGCCGGAACCAACTGATGCATACGTCTGTTCAGAGTTGGTTTCCACATGTTTCGCCCAGGGCCGGCTGTACCTTTACACCTAACCCAAGTGGGTCGATTTCACCGGATGATATATGGTGCGACAGCACCGTTCAATTTTCAGCTCGAATCTTATGAACCTTGTTATTCGCAAAATCTCACTTTTTTGATACCTCGACTTGCTGTCATCAAGAACGTTTTCAATTCCCTTGGCAGAGTGTTGAAAAGACCTTGAAGCACGCGCGATGATTTCCTTTTCAACACCCTGAATCCTAAAACCCGCCGCATTCTACTGGAGTTGTCGTCCTTCATAATCTTTCTCCAGCAGGGAGAGGGTGGCGCTACCGCGCCGGGTGAGGTCCGAGCGCCACTTCAGCACGCAAACGCGTAACGTGGAATGCCGCCAATGCAGAGGCATCGGCACCATGCGAATGCTGAAGTGAAATTTGGTTCGACCTGCGCTTCCGAGGTTCTTCAGTTTCGCCTGCGGCTCGCTTCAGAATGACGAAGGAGAGGGCGGCGCTACTGCGTCGGGTGAGGTCCGGGAGAGAGAGGGAGCAGTCGGCCGGAAGACTTTTTCAACAGCCTGCGTATGACTTGCTGAAGGTGAACAATGATCATCAGACTTTAACTTTTGCGCTTCGAGCTGCTGGCTCAGTAATTGGGATTGGTTGACTTGCGGTTTTGCGTCGATTCGGAGACGTTGTTTTTCGGTGCATTGATCGCAATGTGGGGAAATTTGCTATGAACGACGCGTTGCCTGAATCACATCGACGGCCTCGATCCGAAACCCGAAAAACACCAAGCTCGCAGAGCCGGAGGGTCGGCACAGTCACCCAAACATGGCTAGGTATGACACTTCTGCAGTCTCGAATGTTGTTATTGCAGATAGGATCCTTGTTGGCGGCGACGGTAGCAATCTTCACTTGGTACGACCGCTACTACAACAATCATCCACGACTGGCACTAGTGATCGTCACATGCTCTATCTTGTATATCCTTTGTTTCGGTACTGTTCCGCAGGCGTGGCGACTATATCGCCAAAAGCGGCGAGATGCGCTTTCACTACCGGATTATACGGAGATTCCGCGAAAGTACTTTCGACTCGATCCCTACGTCGCTGCGACGGCGAATGAATTCCGGCGCGATGACAACGCCCACGTCGAAGTGTTGGAATGGATCAGAGACTCAACCCATCCAGTCTTATACCTTTCGGGAGTCTCTGGCTGCGGTAAAAGCTCCATACTGGAGGGTTACGTCCTCCCAAAACTCATCGAAGACGGGTGGCGGACGCAATTGGTGCGAACCTTTTCCGACCCACTTCCACCGCTTGAAGCGGCTCTGAACACGCCTCGTCGCAGAGGAACCCATCTTCTGATCGTCTGCGACCAGTTCGAGGAGTTTGCGATTCTGCAGGATCGGACGCCAGCCGCGGAGCGCGAAAGGTTTGTAGACCGTGTCCGAGAATTACAGCTCTCTCCTCCGCCTGGAGTAATCCTTCTTTTTTCTTTCCGTCGCGACTACATGAATGACGTGGTGGTAATGAAAATTGGGGAACTCGTTCCCAACCACACATTTTATGAAATCGATGCCTTCAAACGAGGTGCGGCCCGCAAATTTCTGGAAAAGGCTCTCGATAAAGAGCCTGGAGCGGAACTAGTCGATCGACTTTTAGCTGGCGCAGAAGCACTCGACGATGTGCCCGCGCGGTTTCGACCGATCACGTTAAATATGCTCGGATTGGCGCTTCAGGATCTCGACCTTCAAGTGACGGCCAAACCCGAAAAACTTGTCCAAGACTATATGCAGCGGGCAGTTGCGCAGTCCGAAATCAAAGAGATCGCTCCTGCTGTGATCGGAGAAATGATCAGTGATGCAAATACTAAAGAACCGCGCACCGTTGGTGAACTCGCGTCTCTATTGAATCTAAATAATCACGACGTGTTGGTTTGCCTCACTCTTCTGGCTCAAAAAGGGCTCGTCCGTAAGCTCGATGCCCCACAGGAACTTTGGGAAATCAGCCACGATTTCGTGGCTCGCCAACTCGCAATATTGTTGGGCCGCTTGCGGCCCAGTCCATGGCCAAGGTTGGCGATGCTCTCGGCACCGATTCTGTTAATCTTGATTTTATCAGGCCTGATCATTTGGCTGCCGGGATATGCGGAAGAGCGCGCTTATTCAAACCTCAGAGGAATGGAAATTGCGGTTACGATTGACGGACCTAATAACCTCCTAATAGCGACTTTCTCTCCAATATCTGATGACAGAACCTACGCGTCCGCGCTACCTGACCTGAATGAGGTTAGAATAAGTGACCTCGACCTTTCCCATAGTAATGTCACGACACTACCCACGCTGCCGAGCAGTCTGCACGCGCTGAACGTTTCTGGCTCCAAAATCACGACGCTGCCCGCGCTGCCAAGCACTCTGCAAACGCTGAACATTTCTGGTTCCGAGATAGCGACGCTGCCTGCGCTGCCGAGCACTCTGCAGACGCTGAACGCTTCTGGTTCCAGGATAACGACCCTGCCTGCGCTGCCGACCCGTCTGAAGGAGCTGAACATTTCTGGTTCCAGGATAACGACGCTGCCCGAGCTGCCGAGCAGTCTGGAGGCGCTGAACGTTTCTGGTTCGGGATGGAGACGGGCCTTCTTCGTGGCTCGCGCTCCATAATCACGACGCTGCCCGCGCTGCCGAGCACTCTGCAGACGCTGAACGCTTCTGGTTCCAGGATAACGGCGCTGCCTGCGCTACCGACCTGTCTGAAGGAGCTGTACATTCAGGGCTCCAACATAACGACGCTGCCTGCGCTACCGAGCTGTCTGAAGACGCTGAACATTTCTGGTTGTAGGATAACGACGCTGCCTGAGCTGCCGACCCGTCTGAAGGCGCTGAACATTCGGGATTCCAACATAACAACGCTGCCTGCTCTGCCGAGCAGTCTCCAAGTACTCAATATCGATAGCCGTCTCATAAGTGATCGCGAGGTCAGCGTAGCTCGCGCGAATGGCGTTGACGTTCGCGTATACCCTCGGCTAGACCTCCCTTGACATGATTCAAGAGGGATAACAGCAGTCGGATCCGCTTAGTTTTGTATGCGACCGGTTCAAGCGGTTTCAGCGAGGCGCTATCCAACTGATGTCCGGCCTGATGCGGCCACGGTGGAACATAGGCGAGACCAGCGAGACAGCCCTGCCCATCGCCTGAGGGGGAGAAGTACGGGAATACCTTCTCTCCTTACCTGCAACTAGTTTGATCGGCTTTTGAACCTAACGGTCGTTAGCCTTGAAGGTCGCGCCCGGGAGCGTTTTCGCGATTTAGTCGACGAGTGCCGTGAGCGATTTCAATTCCGCGTCGGTGGTGTGGTGGAGGATTCGCCGGCGGGGAGGCCTCGAGGATTGCCATCGCGGATTCCGCGCACGAGACCGCGGAGTGACGCAATCAGTTCATCTTCGCCGAGGCGCGGGTAAAGCACGCGCGAGGCGGCTGGCATTGCGAGAGTCGCCGACCATCAACACGTAGTCGTTCTTGCCATAGCCCACGATGCCGATTTCGGCGGTCGAGGGACGCGAGCATCCATTGGGGCATCCGGCGATCCTGACCATCACGTCGACCGTGCCGAGGCCCGGGCGCTCGAGTTCCGCGAGGTGGTCGAGATCTTGAAAATGGTTGGCGACCGGACTCTGCCATCCGATCAAATGTCTGTCAGCTCAACTGACTGTCATCGGGAGCGCCTTCAAGCCGCGCAGGAGATAGGAGCCGCGGTACTGCGGGGGCGCATCGGGAGTCGCGAGGCGGAGGTTCGGAAGGCGCTCCAGCATCGAGGAGATCGCGATCGCACCTTCCATCCGCGCCAGGTTCGCGCCCAGGCAGAAATGAATGCCCTCGCCGAATGCGAGATGATCGTTGGGGGTGCGTGCGACATCGAAGGTATCGGGATTCTCGAATTGCCGCGGATCATGATTTGCCGCCGCGAGGATCACGAACAGTAGCTCGCCGACCGCTACCTCGGTGCCGCCGACGTTGGCCGCGACCGCGCAGGTTCGCACCGTCGATTGCACCGGGCTGTCGAAGCGCAGCATCTCATCGATAGCGGTCGGGATCAGCGAGAGGTCGCCGCGCAGGCGTGAAAGCTGATCAGGATGGCGCATCAGCGCGAGCGTTCCATTGCCGATGAGGTTGGTGGTGGTCTCGTTGCCGGCCAGCAGCAACAGCACCACGAACGCGAGCAACTCGTCGGCGGCGAGCGCGCCGCCTTCATCATGGGCCTGCACCAGCGCGGTGATGAGATCCTCGCCGGGCGCGCGCCGGCGCCGCTCGATCTGGTCGGCCAGGTAAGCGCGCAGCTCCTGTGAAGTGCTCTTGACCTGCTCGCCCGGAGCGACGCCGCGGAATGATCCGCGGCCTCCTTCAATGATCTGATTGGACCAGGTCTTGAACTGCGTATGCTCCTCGGCCGGCACCCCAAGCATCTCCGCGATGACGATGACCGGCAGTGGCCCCGCGAAATCGTTCATCAGATCGAAGTCGCCCTTGCGTGCGATGCGCCCGAGCAGCTCCTCGGCAATCGCGCGGATGCGCGGCTCGATGTCCTTGACCCGGCGCGAGGTAAAAGCGCGAGTGACCAGACGGCGCAGCCGCGTGTGCACGGGCGGATCGGAATCGAGCATCGTGGTGGCGCCGGCAAAGGGGCCGAACTCGGCGCGCAGTTGCGCCAGCATCGCGGGCGGGCGGCTCGAGAAATGCTCCGGGTCGCGCAGCACCGCGAGGCAATCGGCATAGCGGGCGACCAGCGTGGTCGGAATGAAGACATTGAACTTGCGCGGCGCGCCGGACAGCAGCGCCGGATAATGCGGATAGGGATTGTCGCGAAACGCGGGATCGATCGGATTGAAATAGAAGTCATTGGAAGTTTGGGAACCCTGGGAAGCCTGGGGGGACGCCTGGGGAATTGCCGCTCCAGCCATGATACTCACCTCGCCGATCGACCTGGCACCAATCCTAACAGACGTTAGGTTGAAAGCATAGGGCGCGGCGCTTCGCGATGTTACCTGCGTGTGATACTTCGAAGACGGCAGTTCGCGTAGCATGGAGGTCGGCATGAGCCCGGTCGAATCGTACAATTCCGCATCAAAACCACGCGGCATCTTCCTCACCGTGATGGCGGTGCTGTTGGTGGTGCTCGCGATTTCGGACTTCACCAAGGTGTTGCAACATGCGGGCAATCCGGCGGTGGGGGGAATCGTGATCCTCGGGCATAAGTTCACGCGGAAGCTCGCGACGATGACGCTGGGGCCGCTATTTGGCGTGTTCCTGCTGACCTACGCATACGGGATATGGAAAATGGCGCGGTGGGTCGTGCCATTATCGGTGGTGTACGCGTTCTATGTGCCGGTAAATCTGGTGTTGTTCTGGTCATTGCATCAGCTGCCACCTCCTACGGTGCGCTTTATTATGTTTTATCTCTTCGTGGCACTTACGGGCTCCATCGGCACGGCGCTGTATGTGGCGTATCATCGGGAGGCATTGGGGTAGCATCGCTAATGTGGATGGGCTTGTGTCATTTGGCGGGATTAAGTAACTTACAATGCTCGCGAAGTAATCTATTATTCTGGAGTAGTGTATCAACTATCATGAACAAGGGCTTCACCCTCTGGTTCACGGGAATGTCAGGCGCTGGTAAATCGACGCTCGCCAATCACCTCGCCGACGAGCTGCGCGCGCGAGGTCATCGCGTCGAGGTTCTCGACGGCGACGAAATCCGCACCCATCTCTCCAAGGGCCTTGGCTTTTCCAAGGAAGACCGCGACACCAACATCCGCCGCATCGGCTATGTCGCGCGGTTGCTCTCGCGCAACGGCGTCATCGCGATCTCTGCCGCGATATCTCCGTACCGTGACGTCCGCGATGAACTGCGCTCGCTGCACGAGCGCTTCTTCGAGGTGTACATGCACTGCACCATCGAGAAGCTCACCGAACGCGATGTGAAAGGCCTCTATAAGAAAGCGCTGGCCGGCGAGATCAAGAACTTCACCGGAATTTCCGATCCTTATGAACCGCCGGTTAATCCTGACCTGGTACTCGATAGTTCCACCGAAACCGTCGAACATAGCCTGGGCAAGCTCATCGGACGCCTCGAGGAAGTCGGCTACATCAACCGGAGGGCCCAATGAGTTCCGTGGCCAACGATGCAATCACCGCGCACGGCGGCGGCGAACTCAACGACCTCAAGGCGCCCGCCTCCGAGCGCGCGTCGCTCAAGTCGCATGCGGAAAAACTCCCGAGCGTGAAACTCGGTGCGCGCGAGACCGCCGATCTCGAGATGCTCGCCTCGGGCGCATTCACTCCGCTCACCGGTTTCATGGGCGAGGCTGATTACAAAAGCAGCCGCGACACGATGCGTCTCGCATCCGGCGCGCCCTGGTCGATCCCCATCACGCTCGGTGTCGATGAGGGCACTGCGCGCTCGCTCAAGACCGGCAGCGACATCGCGCTCACGCATGAAAACGGCACTCGTGTCGCGGCGATAAAGGTCGCCGAGATTTACAAAGTCGATCGCGAGGCGGAAGCCAAAGCGGTGTTTGGAACTTCCGAAGATGCGCATCCGGGTGCGAAGAACGTTACCTCGACGCCACCGTATTGTCTCGGTGGTCGCGTAACACTGTTCGAGGAAATTCCCGGCCGCACCTTCATGGAGTATCGCCTCGAGCCGCGTGAAACCCGCGCCGCCTTCCGCGAGCGTGGATGGAAAAAAATCGTCGCGTTCCAGACCCGCAACCCGACCCATCGGGCGCACGAATACATCCAGAAGGCCGCGCTGGAAATTTGCGACGGCCTCCTCCTACATCCGCTCGTAGGTGAAACAAAAGGGGATGATGTGCCTGCCGCGGTCCGAATGGAAACCTACAAGGTGCTCATCGATCTCTACTATCCGAAGAATCGCGTGATGCTCTCAGTGATGCCCGCGCACATGCGCTACGGCGGACCCAAGGAAGCGATCCTGCATGCGATCATCCGGCGCAACTACGGATGTACGCACTTCATCGTCGGGCGCGATCATGCGGGCGTGGGTTCCTACTACGGCACGTATGACGCGCAGAAGATTTTCGACAACTTCAAGGCCGAGGAAATCGGCATCACCACTCTGAACTTCGAGAACACCTTCTTCTGCAAGAAGTGCGAGTCGATGGCGTCCTTCAAAACCTGCCCACATGCCGACGAGGATCGCCTGCTGCTATCAGGCACGAAAGTCCGCGAGCTACTCCGCGCCGGCCAGGCACCGCCTCCCGAGTACACGCGTCCCGAGCTGGCAAAAATTCTTATCGAGGCGATGCGGGAGAATAAGTAATATCCGGAGCTTATAGGCCGAGCTTCCTACGAGCGAGGCGGACAGTTCGATGCTGTCGCAGTCAGGCTTTCGGTAGATGAGCATGAGAGCCGGCCTGAGCGGGCGCCGATACGCGGCCTGCTCACCGAGAGGAATTTCACTGCATCATCCCGCGCAATGCTGGGCGAAGAATGAAAAGAGCCGGGTGGAAACCACCCGGCTCTCATTTCAGAATTTCGAAGCTGTCTAGTTCGCGAAGATCGTCTTCAGCTCTTCCATGATTTTCTCTTCCGGATGCGCCTTGGCGATCGACAGCTCCTTGACCAACAGGCTGCGTGCGGTATCGAGCATCTTGCGCTCGCCGAATGACAGCTCCTTGTCGCCCTTGAGCACCAGCAGATCGCGCAACACCTTGGCGATCTCCAACGGCGAGCCGGTCTTGATTTTTTCAGTATACTCGCGGTAGCGACGGTTCCACGTCTGGGTGTCGACCTCGACCTTGCGCTGGCGCAGGATGCGGTAGATTTTGTCCACCATGTCCTTGCCGATGACCCGGCGCAATCCGACCGAATCGACATTCTCGGTAGGAATCATGATGGTCATCTTTTCGGTTCCGAGAATCTTGAGCACGTAGAAGCGGCGCTCGGTTCCGGAGATTACCTTCACCTGGATGTCATCAATAACCGCCACGCCATGTGCCGGGTAGACGACCTTTTCGCCCTTCTTGAACTGCAAATTCATCTTAATTTAGCACCGCCAACAGTCTTCAGATTCAGGCAGGTTGACGACCCCGGACCAGATCCAAGGTTCACCACCGCCCGGAGAGACTGGAAATTTAATGCTTCAATTATGGCACACTTTGTGGAAACTGTCATCTGGAAGTTTCTGGTCCCGAGAGAGCTGCCGGTAATATTAGAACGTTGTTGCGAGAATTGCTAACGAAAATTGGCTGGCAGCTGCAATTCCATTACGATCGCGTCCTCACCGGGGCCATAATAATGTTTTCTCAAACGTCGTTCTTCAAAATTTAGTTTGCGATAGAGCTGGCGCGCCGGCAGGTTGGCTCGCCTTACCTCCAATGTGATGCAGGTAGCTTGTTTTGACGCTGCTTCGGCAATAGTCGAGTTAAGCATGGAAAATCCGACGCCGCGTCGACGATGTGCCGAGTCCACCGCGATATTGAGGATATGGCATTCGTCCGCCACCAGCCACCGGCACAGAAATCCCACCAATGCACCCCCTACCGGAGCTGTTTCGTCCTCGGACCCCAAGTCGCTAAGGCTGGCGACCAGCGTTCGCGAGAAAGGCAGCGTCAACTCGCGCTCGAATGACTTAAGGCTCCAAGGCGTCGCATAAGCCATCCGCTCAATCTCGATGATGCGAGCCAGATCAGGTGCGATGGCGTCTCTTATCTTCACTACCATCGCCTCAATCATAGCACGACGCCGTGATTCGGGATGCCACCCTTCGATACGGCGCAAAAAAAATGGCGCGAGGGTTCACGTCCCCGCGCCATTTTCGAGTCGGATTCTTTTTCCTTACTTAGGCCGCGACGCGCACCTCGCCGCCCTCTCCCTTCATCACGATGATATCGAGCAGTTTGTTTTGCAGGCGATGTTTGAAGGTCGTGACGGGTTTACTGAACTCTACCCGCGTCGTGAAATCTGCCGGGCACGACGACGATACGTGGCAGAGCCGGCGCAGCGCCTCACCGCGCACGCTCGCGCTGATAGTCAACACGCCGTCGAGCAGCGCGAGGTTGTAGTCGTAATCCGGCATCTCGTCGGGAAGATTCCACAGCCGTTTGAGTGACGAGGGAGGCAATTTGCGCGGCATCTCAAGACGCACCAGGTAGGCATTCGCATGTTCGGAAACCGTGTACACCGTCCCATAGCGGCGATCGCGCTCGGTTTTTTCGTCATACAGGTCTGACATGAAGCCGTCGAACGCGACTTTGCGTTCGCTGCTACGGAGCTTGCTGCCGCCGGCTAGAATCGATCCCAGCGGCGCGATTGCGAGGCCATAGATCGCGGCGCGATAGGTGATCTCCTTGGAGGGCTTGCCATGCAGGATACCTTCGCGCATCCGTCCGGTAGCCTCACCCACGCCGAGCAATATGCCAAGCAGGATCCATCCATAGGTGCCCGAAGAGAACACGCCATCGCCCATAACTACGACGGCGAATACGAGCAGAACCGCCGGATAAAGGATCGCGTTGACGAGCGCGTTGAGCGCGCTGGAGCGCTCGCGGGAGAAAGCACCGGGATCGCCGACCGCGTATTCGAGGTTGCGCTTGTTGGCATCCGGCATCGCACCGAGCAGCGGTTCCAGGAGTCTCAGGAGAAGCTTTATTCCCAGCGGTACGGTTTTCACGGTGGAGAGATCCACCGAAGCCAGCACAGTGCCGAACTCTTCCTCGAGTTCACCGGGGAAATGCTTTTCGCCGATGGGACCCGGCAGCGCGCCGATGTCTTTGGGAAGATTCATCATCGCCGCCGGTGCCGCGACTGTGGCACGAGGCGCAGCCGCTGCGGCCGGAGCCGGAGCAGGAGCTTTCGCAGCCGCGGCGGGAGCTGGTGCGGCAGGCGCCGCGTGTGCGGCGCCATTGGTCGCTGCCGCGGCGCCATCCGCGGATGGTGCGGCCACGGGAGCGGCGGCGCCACCTTCTTTAAGGAAGCGGGAGGGCGCGTCATCGGGAATCGTCAGCTCCGGATGTAGCGTACGGGCGCGCTGCAGGAGCACATCCTGGGTTTCGGGGATATTGGGATCGGGTAGGCAACAGTCGACCGGGCATACGCTGGCGCATGCCTCATGGTCATGAAACCCCACGCACTCAGTGCATTTGGAGGGAACGATGTAATAAATATCTTGCGCGATCGCGGGACTGACTTGCCCATTGAGTTCCCACGACACACCGCCGCCATAGATCGCGGTGTTGGGACATTCGGGTTCGCAGGCCCCGCAGTTAATGCAATCGCTGGTAATGACTGTCGCCATCTAAAGTTTCCCGACCTCACAGAGATAAGCAGCTAAACAAAGATTGTATCAGGCCGTGGCGGATACCACGCAAACCCGAATACGGGCTGATCTGACTGACCATAACTGGCCCGGGATTTTGATGTCAACGAGCACCCAGAGTCGGGCACTGGTCGGCGCCTGAACACCGAGGACACTCAGTCCGCATTTAGGACACTTCTTAAGGTGAGTCTTGGCTTCGTGATAGTTGCGGCATTCGTCGATGTCGCCGGCGAGAAGGCCAGCGGCATCGCGACGCGATCGTTTTGAATTCTGAAAAAGATGCTCGAGGTCGTCGGGCTGGTAGGCTCGAAGAGTCAACCGCGCAGTTTCCCGCTCGCTCATCTCGCCGGCTAGTAGGCGCCGCCTTTGCCGAAGCCCCGCTCGAGGCGATCGATCTCCTCTTCCGTGAAGCCCGCCAGCAGGCGCGCCTCGCGCGCGATGGTCGTCGCGGATTCGAACTCAAATTCGCGATCGCCCACCTTCTGCTTCACCTTGCCGACCTTCTCGATCGAGGTCCGCGTGCCGAAGGAGAACATCTCATCGATGCTGTCCTGGAACGCCTGTGCCTTCTTGAGGCGCTCCGGGTCGCCCTCGGTTAGCTTGCGCATCCACTTCGAGCCCATCCGCACGTGCGTGATCTCGTCGGCGAGTACGTAGTCGATAGAGCGCTCGATAACCTCGTCACCGATTTTCTGCGCCAAGCGGATGAGTTGCTCGAAGACGTCGCAGGCGAGGCCCTCCAGCCCGCGATTGATGCCCGCGACGCGCGCCGCCGCATCCTCCGCCTGGGTGCACGACCAAAGAACTTCGCTCTCTGGAAATTCGCCGTAAAATGATCCCGCGTACTCCAGCAGTTTCATGTATATTTCGGCGTGACGCGATTCGTCCCAAACCTGGCGCGCCATGTCGAGGGTGAACTCCCACGGCGCCTCGGGGAAGTCGTAGATGGTGCGGCCCGCGGCCTCCATCGCCTGGAACTCGCCGGCGCAGATGCCGTGCAGGCGCGATTTGAGGAAGTCAGCCTCGAACGGCGTGGCATTGCCCGGCGCGAGGCCCTGATCGACGCGCGCGCGCCGAATGCTGCCAAATGGTAGCAGGACGTGGTCCTCAGGACGCGCGAGTTTGTCGACGGGAATCATTCGTTGCATAGGCCGGCTCCGTTACGATTCATCTTCATCAGTTTCATGTTTTAACAGTTTTATGGCGCGGCCGTGAAAGGTCATTTCACGGTTACCATGACGCCGAACGTCTTCGCCGGCGCGATGCCCTTCTCCCACGGCCGCAGGTACTCCAATTCGACGGCGTCACTCCCCGGCGCGATCGCTTTGAACTTCAACATCTGATGACCCGGCGCGCCCGGCATCGGCGTTTTGGGAGGAAACGTGGACTGATCGATGAACTTCAGAGTCGCGTTGTCGTTCTTGCTCACTCGCCAGCTATACCCAGTGCTCAGATTTGATTCGAGCGAGATGATGAGCAAGGCGCCCTGGTTCATCGCGACGGTCTTCCCGTTTTCCGCTTCGGTTGCGATAATCGGCGGCGCAGCTGCCAGAGTCGAAGTGGAAACCATGAGCACCACCGGCAGTGCGCAAATCAAACCTACAGCGATTGCGAATAACTTTGTCATCTTGCGATTGCGATTGTCCCCCATAAGCATGTTCATCGAAGGTACCTGAAAATCACGCACCGGGAGAATCTCACGATGACGCTGAAACTTCGACGCGCCACGATTGCCATTCTTTCTTTCGCGATGCTCGCGGTCATCGCAACCGTGGCTGCGGCGGCTCCCACGAGCGATGCGACGCCCCCGGATCGGCAGCGCGATTTTCGCTTCACCTATCACTCGGAAATCGCAATTCCGGCGGGAGCTAATCACGTCGAGGCATGGATTCCGCTTCCACGCGAGGATCAGTTTCAGCGCATCACTAGCCTCAACGTCGACACTCCGGTTCATCATGAGATCGTCGAGCAGAATCACAACGGCAACCGACTGCTGCACCTTGAGGCCTCGGCGCCAGTGCCCGCGTCGATTCCGGTGACTTTAAGCTTCGAAGTGAAACGCAGTGAGGAGGCGCCGAACCTCGAGCGCGCCCAGCGCAACGTTCCCGAGCCGAGTGGGGACGAGTTCGCGGAATTTCTCGGACCCGACAAGCTGGTCCCGCTCGACGGACGCATCGAGCAGGTCAGCAACAAGCTCGGCGACGAGACCGCGTCGCCGTGGCAGCAGGCGCAGATCATCTATGAATACGTCGTCGGCGTGATGTCATATGACAAGACCGGCAAGGGATGGGGCCGTGGCGACGCGATCTACGCATGCGACGTGCGGCGCGGCAACTGCACCGACTTCCATTCGCTGTTCATCGCGCTGGCTCGCTCGCGCGGAATCCCGGCGCGCTTCACGATTGGATTTCCGATTGGCAAAGCGAAGTCCGGCGAGGTCCCCGGCTACCATTGCTGGGCCGAGTTCTATTCCGGCGGCGAATGGGTTCCGGTCGACGCGTCCGAGGCGTGGAAGAATCCCGCGCGTCACGCCTACTACTTCGGGCGCCTCGATGCGGCGCGCGTGGCGTTCACGATGGGCCGCGACCTGAAGCTGACCCCGCGCCCGCAGGGCGAGCCGCTTAACTATCTCATCTATCCGTACGTTGAAGTGGACGGGAAGCCACTGGCGAAGGAATCGATCAAGAATCATTTCGAATACGCGAACGTGGCGAAATAGGATCGCGACCCAAGCTCAAAAGAACGAGCACCGATTGCAGGGTTCGGCGTCTTGGCGGCGCGCGGTCTGCTCGCGCAGGCGCCGATAGGCGGGAGCGTTGTAGACTTCGAGGACGTGCTGGCGGCTGACGTCGCCGATCGGATACTTCGCCGCGCCGTCCATACAGCAATGAGCGACGATGCCGGTCGCGGTGATCGATAGATCGAACCATCTGACGCAGCCGACCCGCGGCGCCGAGGCGGTTGGAGTGTCGACCTGGCTAAGCCAATCGCCGCGCTGAAAGACGCTAGCCTCGAAGAGGGGAAACTCGCGCTGCACCCATCGCACGAACTCCACATCGTCGGCGCTCCCATCGCCGACGCGCGAGAGAACGACTCGCAGCGCGAGGCGGCCGGCGGCGCGCGCCGCATGGATCATTCGCATCCGCTCGATGGTGCGCCGATACGGCAGTTGCATCGTCGCTTCGTATTCGGCCTCCCGATGATCGTTCATTGAAATCCACAGATAAACGAGGTTGCGAACTCCGCCGAGCTTCGCGAGCTGCTTCTCGGTCAGCGCCGACGCGTTGGTGGTCAGCGTCAGCGACGCGTTCGGCAAACCTTCGTTAATCTGCGCGAGGATGCTGAACAGCCGCGTATCGAGAAACGGCTCGTTGACTTTGAAGGGCGACAATTGAAACGGCAGCTTCTGCGGAATGTCGCGCAGGTCCTCGATGATCTTGGCGATAAGCGCATCGGACATCCTGGTGCCCTTGCGTTCCAGCGTCGGGTACGGACAGAAGTTGCAGGCCGCGTTGCAGAGCGCGTTGGTTTCGAGATGCACGTGCGCGGGGAAATCGAGGTAGGGACTTTTGCGCATCGCATCGACCTGGTTTTGATACGCGGCCAGCGAGCGTTCATCGACAGTCATGATGGTTGGTATGGCAGCAACGATCATGCCGCGATGCGGGATAAGAAACTTCAGTAGAGGTAAGCGGAGATGACGGCCTGACGCGCGAGTGTCACAATTTGTGACAGCCTGGCGACGCGATTCAAAAAAGAAAGGGCGGCTGACGGAGCCGCCCTCATTACATCATTTGCGCAACAGTTTAATGTTTGGTTTCGATGCGTCTGCCGTAGGTCACTTCGCCCTTGTCAACGCGCAGACTAAAACCGCATTCGGGATTGGTGCAGACCCAAGCCTTGAACAACACGGAAGCGCCTTCCTGTCCGTAATCCGAAAGAGGAATCAGGGTTCCGTTATTGCACTTCTGGCACTTCGGCCAGTCCATCAGCCACGCCTCCTTTAGCCACGACCCAGTCCGCGTCGTCGTTACCAACGCTGAACGTATCCGACACCAGAAAGTAAATCAACGAGCGTCGCTACGCGTGCCGAGGTCACAGCAGACCGAGGAATTGTTCCGGCGTCAGGCCTGACTCTTCGATCACGGATTCGAGGGTTCTGCGTTTCATGTCCCGGTTGTGCATCGATAACGTCACGCGCAGACTTGGCTTCTCGGAGTGTTTTCAGAATGACGTGGCTTCCACTCGTTCGGGCGACAACGAAACCCGCTCGCTGCAAAGCTCGAAGCACCCGTCGAGGGCGCAGCGAAGGAAGCGATGCAGTCACGCCGCCTTCACAGCTACCTTGAGTTTTTCTTTGATCGGTTTTTGCCGAAGCGGCTTGTCCGCGGGAATGGGGAGGCCGTCAGCGCGAAGACTTTCGAGATAGAGCGCGATCGCGTCCTTCGCCATTGCGCGTGCTTCGCGCAACGTATCGCCCTCGGTCACGAGGCCGGGAAGAGCAGGGCACGTGACGACGTAACCACCTTCCTCTGCGGACTCGAATAGGACGGTATAGCTGTAGACGCCGACGGCCAGTGACTTATGATTCGCGTTCTTCCGCATCGAATGCTCCTTGCGGCCCCGATCAATATCACTTGGGGCGGGCTTTGACGCGCGACAGCTTATGCTCGACGCTGCCGGTGTTGTGGCGCATCGCCGGGATGTCCGCGAGGAGCTTGGTCGCCGCGGCGTCGTTCTTCGCATCGATGGCGTCGCGTAGCTCGATGACTGCGTTGGCGATCGCGGCCCACCTGGCGCCGCCATACTGCGGAAAGCGCTTCCACGCGGAGTGCTCGAACATCTTGCCGATATCGAACAGCGAGCATCCGAAGTCGTCACGGAAGATTGCTTCGGCGTCTTTCGCGGACGCGGCTTCGGCGGCGCGCTGCTGCGAGGGGATCAGCATCTGCCAGGCCTTGCCGTCGTCGGGCGGCAGGTCGGCGAGCTTGCCGAAGGTTTTGGTCGATGCGGCATGCAGGTGGAAGATGCGGCCCACGTTGCGGCCCTCGTGGTACACGAGCGCCATCATTTCGACGAATTGCGGCAGCGCAGTGGATGACTGAGATGATTCAACTGATGAAGCCATAGACCGATCATTGTGCCGTGTGCGGCGATCGAAGAGAACAGCAGCTTAGCGCGATCTCATCGATAAACCTCACGTCGATGCTGAACTCGTTCCACGGTCAGCAGGTGCACGTTGTCGTCGACCCGGTACACGATCCGATATGTGCCGACGCGGACACGGTAGTGTTGACGTTGGCCTGCGAGCTTCACGCAACCGCTCGGGCGCGGCTCGTCTTCGAGGGCATCGATCGCGTTGGAGACTCGGGTGCCAATGACCCGTTCGAGTTTGGCCAGGTCACGCCGAGCGGCGGTTTCCAGCGCGATGGAATACGGCATCGGTTGGCTGACCCAGTTTCAGTTCGCGCTTAACAGTTTCCCACGGAATCGGCCCACCGTTCCTCTTGGTCTCCTTCTCCGCCGCCTCCGCTGCCTGAATATCGTTCCAATCTTCCAGCTCCTCGAACTTCTCCATGTCGCTGGCCGAGATCAGCGCGGCGACCGGCTTGCCGTGCCTGGTGATGACGACGCGGTCGTGCTTGTAGGACACGCGGCTGACGAGGTCGCCGAGGCGCGCACGCAGCTCGGCTATCGAGATGTCCTCGTCGCCGAGCCGGCGCGGCGGTTCGATGATTTTCTTCGTTGGTTTCGCCGAACGCTTTCCGTTTTTATGTACAATTTGTTTCATTAGTACAAATTGTACATTATGTGCGATTCGTACGGAAGAACCGGCGGAAGAAGCATGGTGCCGATCGAAAGCGGCGAAGACAACGGCGAATCGCAGCATGGTTTGACCGGCTGGAAGGAGCGATGTTAGGTTCGATCCGCGAGGTTTCATCGCGCGGAGGTAACGATATGGGCGTCGAAACCGTGACCAGTGGCGCAGCCGATTTCGCCGCGCGCGAGCAATCGGTGCTGATGAGCGGACTGCGCATCGACCACCTACGGCTCCCGAGCGGGGTTGAAGTCGCGCCGACCGGCGGTCCGTGCGGCACGATTCTGCGTGGCGTCGAGCTCGCCGCCGACCTTCCCGCCGAAGTCATCAGCCTCATCCTCACGCTGTTCAATCATTCGGGTGTGCTGGTCATTCCCGGACAGAATCGGCTCACGCCGCAGCGCCAGATGGAGATCACCGAATGGTTCGGGCGGCCCTACAACCGTCAGGGCGCGGGCAAGTATGACGACATACCGACCGTCGATGGCACCCGGGTGCAGAATGTTTCCGGGGGCAGCGAGCTCGCGCCGCACAGCGATGTGCAGGACTACGAGATTCCGCCGGACATCACGATGCTGCATGGCGTTGAGGTGCCGCCGCCCGAGGCCGGGGGATGGACGCTGTTCGCCAATCTGTTCCAGGCATACGACGAGCTCGACGAGGCGATGAAACAGCGGGTCGAGCGGATGCGATGGCGGCCGGCGAGCACGCTCGCTACCGCATACGGGGTCGGCATTCCGCAGGCCGTCGAGTATGTGAAGCAACATGGGATCGGAGTGCTGGAGTCGGAGGTCACGCATCCTGTGGTGCGAACGCATCCGGTCTCGGGGCGCAAGGCGCTCTGGGTCTCGACCTTTACCGTCAAGACGGTCGGGATCGACGATCCGGATGAAAACAAGCAGATGGTGCACTTCCTGAAGAAGCACGTCACGCAGCCACATCTTTGGTACACGCACAACTGGTCGGCGCATGATGTCATCATGTGGGACAACCGATGCGTGAATCACTGGCGTAAGAACTGGGATCATAAATTTCGCCGCACCATGCATCGAAGTCAGGCAGGAGGTTCGCGGCCGTTCTAGGAGTGTGGGAGCGGGGGTGGCGTGCGCAGCACCCTCACCCCGGCGTCACAGCCACTTGCTCGAAGCCATCGCAAGCGCTCCGCCGCCGGACCTCTCCCGCGGAAAAGGCGGGAGAAGAAGACGGAAGAGATCACTTCAGCGTGCGGACCGAAAAGCCGCGGTCGTTCGAGCATAGCAGCGAGCGCTTGCCGTCGAGCGTCGTCTCCAGCACTACCTCGCGGCCCCATAGCTTCTGCAGATAGGCCATGGTCTTTTCCGCGTATTCGAGCTGCAGGTCGCGCCCGTCGTGCGAATGCTTCATGTACAGCGTGCGATTCTGGCCGAAGTCGGCGTCATCAACCTTGATCACCGGAATCGAGGACGCGCCGACATTCTTGATGATGGTTTCCTTGACCGCCTTCCATCCCTCGTCGTCGGAAACCCGGCTGATGACGTATTCGTCGCCGCGCTGCTCATACTCGAACATGTCCATCTCGCGCATTAGCTCTTCGGTCAGATAGCGGCGCAGGAACGACGAATCGCGCTCGGTCTCGCGGACTTCGAAAATTTTCGCGTCGCCATTTTTATTGGGCGGGCCGTCGCGCTTGATTTCTTCCTTGGTCGGATTTTCCCAGCGCCGATGGATATCCTCCCAAATCTTCAGTCCCAGATAGTACGGATTGATCTGCCCGGGATGCGGCGTCACCACCTGGTTGTGTCGGATCATGAATTCGATATGCAGTCCCTGCTCGATGCGCAGTGACTCCAGTATCCGATGGTGCCAGTAGCTGGCCCATCCTTCGTTCATGATCTTGGTTTCCATGTTGGGGATAAAGTACTTCGCTTCTTCATCGACGATAGTGAGCAGATCCTTTTCCCATTCGGCGAGGTACGGATTGTGATCGCGGATGAAGAGCAGCACGTCCTCGTCGGGCTCGATCGGGACCTTGTGGACTTCGGCTTCCTTGAAGCTTTCGCGCGCATGAAGTTTCTGGAACGGATCGAAGCGCGGCTGCGACGCCTCGATGGCGCGCTCGACCTGCTCCTTGTGCCCGACCTTGCGAATCGCGAGGTTGCGCCGGCAATTGAATTGCAGCGCATGCGCGGAATCGAGGATGCGCTCGACCTTTTCATATCCGATCGAGGGATCTTCGACGTAGCGCCGCACCCGCATCGCATGCGCCTTGAAAGTTTCGACGGTCAACTCGGCGCGGGTCGACCTGAAGGTGAAGTTGTTTTTGAAAAAGTCGTTGTGCCCGTATACGTGCGCCATGGTGAGGATCTGCAGCAGCAGCGTGTTGTCGCGCATCAGGTACGCGATCGCGGGATTGGAGTTGATCACCAGCTCATAGGCCAGCCCCGCGACGCCATGATCATAAAGCGTCTTTAACTTTTCGTAGGATTTTCCAAACGACCAGTGTGGATAATGGGACGGCATGCCGTTGTACGACATGAACCCGATCATCCCGGTGTGGTCGCACAGCTCGAATTCCTGCGGATAGCAATCGAGGCCGAACTCGTCGGCCTTAGCGCGAATTTTAGTGTCCCATTCAATCAGCTCGCTGAATTCGTAATTGGCCATGACTAATCCTGCCCCTCGCGCTCCTTGGCGAGGAACGCCTTGAAGGAAGGCCAGATGTCTTCCTTGCGCTCGATCAAAACGGTGTGGAAATTCGGGCTCTGGATGCGGCGGAACACATTCAGCATCGAGGATTCATAGTAGCGCGAGCCGAGCGGCTTGATCTCGCCGTAGCCGAACAGGTTGCTGATTTCGGACAGCTCCTCAGCCGCTTTCAGCGCCGCCGGATTGTCTGACTCGAAGTTATCACCGTCGGAGCAATGGAACGCATACACATTCCATAGCGACGGATGGTAGCGGGCCGCGATGATCTCGAGCGCCTTGGTGTAGCCCGAGGAAATAAACGTCCCGCCCGATTCGCCCTTATGGAAAAACTCCTCCTCGGTCACTTCGTTAGCCTCGGTGTGATGTCCGATGAAAACGATTTCGACGTTGCGGTAACGGGTCGAGATGAACTGATAGAGCAGGAAGAAAAAGCTGCGTGCCAGGTACTTCTTCATGGTGTCCATCGAGCCCGAAGTATCCATGATGCACATGACGACGGCGTTGGACTCCTCGCGCGTGTCGGTCTCGATATGCTTGTAGCGCAGGTCGCGCTGATGAAACGGGAAGCGCTTGCGCACGCGCGTGGTGGTGAGTGCGGGGGCCCCGCCGCCATTGAGTTCCGCGACGGTCTCGTCAGTTTCGTCGAGGTCCTCGATATTCTCGCTCGCGTCATCTGTGAGGCTGTCGGGCGCTGCCGATTGCGTGCCGCGCTGCGTCGCGAGCATCCGCATCACACGCTGCTTGGCGCTGCGGCGCTTGTCGAGGCGCACGCGAATTCCGACCTGGCGGTAGCCTTTGCGCTTGCTCGATTTGTCCGACATCACCTCGCGCAGCGCCTTGCGCTCGAGGTTGGGCAGCTCGAGGTCCTCGAACATAATGTCGATGAGCTCCTCGAGGGTGACATCGGTCTCGTAGTAATCGACGCCGGGTTTGTCTCCGCCCTGGCCCTCGTTGCCCTGGCCGGGCTGCTGACCGGCCTTGCCGATCACCTGGCCCTCCTGGGCATTGCCATCGCCGGTGCCGGCGCCGGGAGCATTTTCGCCGAACACGAAGCGATACTCCTTGATGCCGCGCAAAGGGACCTTGATCACGCGGTCCTTGTTTTTGCCGATGATGGATTCCTCGGCGATGATGTCGGCGATGTTCTCGCGGATGGATTCCCTGACCTTCTGGCGATGGCGCAGGCGGTCGCCGGCGGAGCGGTCAGAGCGTTCGGCCTCGGCCGGTTTATAGTCGCGGAAAATTGAGTCTGAGGTTGGCATCAGATCACCTCGAAGATCAGACCTAACCCCCGTCCCCTTCCCTTTAGGGAAGGGGAGTCGGAGGGGATAAGGCGGTTGATATTTCCTTGTAGGGGCGGTTCGTGAACCGCCCGCAACGATGTCGTGAGGGAGGAGGATCTTTGCGATTTCGTCATCGCCCGAGCAGACCTAACCCCTAGCCCCTTCCCCTGAAGTGGCAGGGGAACCGGAAAAGAAAATCCTTGGAAATCGGGCATAAAGTGGGTTTGTTTTGTCATTCCAGGATTTGCCAGCTGAAACCACCAACCGGCTTTGGACGATCCTCGCCCCGCATGATAGGGCGCTGGGACGCCACTTCGGGAGGCAGAGAAGAAAAAAACCCTCTGAAGATGGGCATTAAGTGGCTTTGTTTTGCTTCGTTCGCGGAGCGAACATGCCCATCGGTATCGCCTTCGAGGACCTTCCATTTCAGCGCTGGCGGAACATAGAGGGACGAACTTTCCAACTCGAGGCTGGAAGAAAAAAAGCCCCAGGATTGGTAGGTAATTTGGCTTTGTTTTGTCATTTTTAACTGTTCGTTCCCGCTCTTTGCTCTTTTGTCTATTTCCGGCTCCCCTTCCACTTCAGGGGAAGGGGTTGGGGGTTAGGTCTACGATGTTCTACTTCTCACCTTATCCCAAAAAGAAACCCGAGTAATCTCCTCGATGATTTGGCTTCGTTTCGTCAATTCCGAATCACTTCGCGGAGGTCTCCTTGGATACGCTCGCTGCGCTCGCTTGGCGACTCGGCACCCTCGCTCGGGATGACAAACAGGGGAGCATGAGGCGCCAAACAAAAGCGCGGCCGGTGCCTCGGCCTCCGCCGATACCCGGCCGCGCTCGATGCGCTCATTATGCCGCTCCTCAATCCTTCCAGAGGTTGTTCGCCGCGTACTTGAGGACTACATCGACGCATGATTCGCAGTATCCATTCTCCAACAGATTCTGCACCATCGCGCTGTACTTGGTGGTCTGCTCTTCGTCGCGGGTGCGCGCCTTGGTAATGATGCGCGAAATGTCGCGGACCGAGGTCATCAGCTTTTTCTCGATCGCTTCCTTAAGCGGCTCGTAACTCTTGTAGCTGACCTTCTCGCCGCGGCGCGAAGTCGCCCATAGATACGCGATGACTTCCTGGCGGAAACCATCGGCGGCCGAGCCGATGATCGCGATCTGCTCTTCGATCGATTTCAGGAAGCCCTCGTCAGGCGGCAGCTCTTCCTTGGTGTTGCGATCGCGGACCTTGGTCTTGTTGACGTAAGCCTCGGCATGGTCGAGGTAGTTCTGGAACAGCGCCTCCGCCTGCTCCGAGTATGAGTAAACGAACGCGCGGGTGATCTCTTTTTCGAGCAGGTCCAGATATTCCTTGTGCAGCGTGTCCTGCAGGAATTCGAGGTACTGTTTGCGCTGATCGTCGGCCATGTCGGCTTCCTTGGTCATGCCGATGAGCGATTCGCGCACGTTGATCGGGTTGATGCAGTTGCCGCTGACGTTGTCCGAGAGCGCGTTGTCGAGCGCCTTCATGATGAAGCGAGTGGAGATTCCCGACATCCCCTCGCGCTTGGTGTCGTCCTTCAACTCGGCCACGTCGATTTTCTTGGTGCGGCCCTTCTCGACGACTTCCTCGCCGTTGTAGAGCGACAGTTTCGTCATCAGATCGCACTTCGAGGTGGGCTCGAGGCGCGACAAAATCGCGAACATCGAGGCCAGTTCCAAAGTATGCGGCGCGACGTGCGCGCGGAAATCCGAGTTGCGGATGATCTTCTGATAGATCTTCACTTCCTCGGACAGGCGCAGGTTGTAGGGCACCTTCACCACCACGATACGATCGAGGATGGCCTCGTTGGTGTGGTCGGCCTTGAACTTCTGCCATTCCGCTTCGTTGGAATGCGCGATGATGGTGGTGTCGACATACACCATGCCGTGACGGCCGGGCGCCGGAATGACTTTTTCCTGCGTCGCGGTGATCATCGCATGCAGGTACTCGGTCTCGTTCTTGAAAACTTCGATGAACTCGACCATTCCGCGATTGCCGACGTTGAGCGCGCCATTGAGTTCGAGCACGCGCGGGTCGCCTTCGGAATACTGATCGAGCTTCGAGATATCTTCCGAACCAATCAGGACCGAAGTGTCCTGGTTGTTGGGATCCACCGGCGGCACCACGCCGACACCGACCCGATTGCGCTTGGAGAAGCTGCGCGTGATGATCGGAAATTCCTCATAGCGCTGGCCATAGTCCTGGCGCAGGCGATAGCGGCATACCGGGCACAAGTCACCCTCGATATGGACCCCCAGCATCTTCTCGAACTCGCGCCGCAGATGGCGCGGGATGAGATGCAGCGGCTCCTCGTTCATTGGGCATCCTTCGATCGCATAGACAGGCGCCGCCTGCTCGAGGCCACGCTGGACGCGCTCGACCAGCGAGCTCTTACCGGAACCGACCGGTCCCATCAGATAGAGAACCTGGCGGCTCTCCTCGCCTTTGAGCGAAGCGGAATGGAAAAAGCGGACTATCTGGGAGACCGTTTTTTCAATCCCGAAGAACTCATCGGCGAAGAAGTTGAAGACCTTTACCGGCTCGTCCTTGTGCAGCCGCTTGGAGCGCGGGTCGTCGGAGTCCTGCACGCTGCGCACGCCGACCGACATGATCATGTCGTAGATGCGCGCATGGGAAAGCTTGGTCATGGTCGGATCTTTCTTGACCAGCTCGAGATATTCGAGCAGGCTGCCTTTCCAGCGCGTGGACTCACGCGCCGCGCGATCTTTTTTGATCACTTGTTCGAAGTTGCTATCCGCCATCCGCTGACTCCTAAAACAAAAAAAGTTATGGGCGTTGGGGAAAGGAAGCTGATGCTGCTAAGGGGAGGATGCTCGGCCTCGGAAGCGTTGTGTTATTTTCGACACGCATTCCGAGCGCCAGTATAACGGACAATCCGCACAGCAACAAGCTAACTAACTCCTTTTCGTTTAGACATTCTTCCTCACCGCAAGCATTGATCATAGGACGTTCGGGACTCTCGCAGATTCATGTTTTTCAATGCTCATTTCGCCTGACTTGCATCCATTTCCTTCACCGCGATGTTGTCGCCGAGCACCAGCTTGCCGCGATCGTTCACCACTTTGGCCGCATACACATGATCGTCGTGCGCGAATGATACCCACCATTTTTCCTCGGCCGCGCGATGCAGGTAATGCGACTTTTGTTCCATCGTCCGTAGCGCATCGAGATCGTAGGCCTGATTCCAAGGTCCGCGCATATGCGAGCGGGTCGGCACGATATCCGCCAGATGCACGAACGCATCGCCGCCGTCGCGCACAATTGCCACCTGATGATCATACGTATGGCCGCCGGTCACGGATGCCGTCACGCCGGGGATAACCTCGGTGTCGCCGACGATCGCCTCGATTGAGGCCTGGGTCGGCGTGAGGATCTCATGCATATGGCGATAGGCGGCACGCAGCCGCTCATTGTGCGAATCGCGCGCGGTCTCCAATTCGCCTTTTTGTACGATCAGCTTCGCCTTGGGAAATGCGGGGATGACGTTGCCGGATTCGCTTTTCCGAATCAGCCCGCCGCAGTGATCGAAATGAAGATGCGAGAGGATGACGTGGGTAATGTCGCCGGGTTCCATCCCCATCGCGTGCAGATTTTCGGGCAGCCATCCGTCGCCATGATCGAAAATCTTGCGCTCGACCGAGCTAAGCCGGTTACCGATGCCCGTATCGACGAGTATCGCGTCGCGGCCCTTGATGATGAGCGGACAGGTGAGGTTGAGGCGGATGCGATTTTGTGCGTCGGGCGAATGCTCGCGCTTCCAGAGTTCGCGCGGGACCACCCCGAGCATGCATCCACCGTCGTTCCACCACAACCCATCGGTGAGAAACGCGATGGTGAAGGCACCGATCGCGATTTTTTCCGGCACATCCACCCAGCGTCAATCATTTCGCATGGGCAGAGTTGTCACAAGTCCGTCAGGTGCCGAGTAACCACAGACCTATCAACAGCGCGCTAGCGCCGAGGGCCATGATCGCCAGGTTGAAAATTATCAGGCGGCGGCCTGCGCGATGCGCCTCCGACGAATCCGCCGATGCGAGCCGCCGTTCCGTGCGCCATGACATCGTGAGCAGGACATACATCCCGGACAGCAGCGCAATTTTGATGGCGAGTAATTCGACGAAACTGTTCGAGAAAACAAAGCGTCGCGTCAGGCCCGCGATGTAGATATTGAGAATGCCGCTGGCGACGATAAACAACATCGCCACCAGCCCGATGCGATTGATGATCGGCGCAATGCGTCGCACCATCGCGAGACCCTCGTCCTCTTCGAGGCCGACGGCGCTCGCGGCGATGAAGAAAACCGCCGCCGCGCCAATCCACGCGACGCCGCCGACAGCGTGAAGCCACAGAATCGCGATGCGCATCGAAGCCGAATTCATCGCGATGTATGTATCACGCGCGCGTTAGTTGTTGAGCTTCCAAATTTCTGCCAGGGGCGTTCGCGGGTACTGATCGGATCATTGGCTGGTGCGCTATCGCGAAAGCGGATCTATGCGTCGGTTTTTCGTGGGGGGCCGGCCCACAACAGCATCGCTTCGAGGCGCGGAATCAGCGGCGGCACCGCACTTCGCCATCGGATGAACATGGCCTGGATACGACTGCTGGTGCGGCTCAGCTTGAGCGCCTGCTCGAGCATATCTTCGATTCGGATCTCGCGCGCCTGATTGGTTCCGACCGAGATTTTGAGTTGCGCATTAAAAGCCGCCCTGATGCTGCCGCAAGCGAGGATCCCGGCGCGATCGCCACTGAGCGTCTCGGCCCGCCAGTAACCGGTGAAGATCAGGTCGCGCACCCACGCCACCCAGGAGAGAACCGCGGGCAGGGTCGACTCCTGGCCCCCCATCAGAAGCGCAATCCGGGTATGTCCGAAACAGATATGGCCGAACGCCTGGCCCAGCGCGAAGCGCTGTTCGTCCTCTTCCATCGAATCGAGCAGCGCGGACGGCAGGACGATCACATACGGAGCATTCAGCCCGAATGTTTCGGCCTCCAGGCTAAGCTTGCGGACCACGAACACGCGGGTCGGCGGCGCCTGGAACCGCTCGCGCAGCTCCTCAACGATGTTGTGGATGGCGGGGAACTGCGTGGCCGTCACCTCGGCGCCCTGCAATCGATAAGAGGTTTTCGCCTGCAGCGCGGTGAACAACATCGAGATATAGACCGCGGCGACCGCGAGCAAGATGTCTCGCTCGCGAAACCAAACCCCGCTGCATATGAGGGCGGCGATGACGAGCAGCGCGAGCAGCAGCATCCATCTCTCGGTCGGGTAGCGATAGTGGAGCAAGCGAGAATCTTCCAGCGCCAATGGCGAGTCGGGAAACCGCTCCCGATAGCCTTCATGGCTCAAGGGTTCTCCGAGGGTTTCGCTGGTGTTCGGGACTCGCAGCATATCTACCTGGTTTTGACTCTCGAGGGCGCTGCGATGGTAACAGGACGCGCGCGCCGGATCATCGCCAACCGGTATTTTTGGCAAATGGAAACCGCCGACCCGCGAAGCAAGCCGGCGGTCATCATTTCACGATCAGAACAATTCGTTACGCCGCGGCTTTGAGCGGCTGCGGCTTGAACACCAGGCCCTGGCCGCTCGCATCGACGATGACCTTCTGGCCATCGCGCACCTCGCCTGCAATCAGCTTGCGGCCCAGCGCGGTTTCCAGCTCGCGCTGGATCATCCTACGCAGCGGGCGCGCGCCGTAGGACGGATCGTAGCCCTGCTCGGCGAAGTAGTCGCGCGCCGCATCGGTCAGCTCGAGGTCGATCTTTCGATCCTCCAGGCGCTTGCGCAGATACGCGATCTGGATGTCGACGATCTTGCGCAGCTCCGGCTTGGTCAACGGATGGAACACCACGATCTCATCGACGCGATTGAGGAACTCGGGCCGGAAATGTTGCCGGAGCACTTCCAGCGCCTGCGTCTTCATCTTGTCGTAGTCCTTGCCCTTGAATTCGAGGATCAACTGGCTCGCGATGTTGGAGGTCATGATGACCACGGTGTTTTTGAAATCCACCGTGCGGCCCTGACCGTCAGTCAAGCGCCCATCGTCGAGCAACTGCAGCAGCACGTTGAAGACATCGTGATGCGCCTTCTCGATTTCGTCGAACAGGATCACCGAGTAGGGTTTGCGCCGCACCGCCTCGGTGAGCTGCCCGCCCTCATCGTAGCCGACGTAGCCTGGAGGCGCGCCGATGAGCCGCGACACGGTGTGCTTCTCCATGTACTCGGACATGTCGATACGCACCATCGCGCCTTCACTGTCGAACAGATATTCGGCGAGGGCACGCGCCAGTTCGGTTTTGCCGACGCCGGTCGGGCCGAGGAATATGAATGATCCAATCGGACGATTGGGATCCTTGAGGCCGGCGCGCGCGCGAATGACCGCGTCGGCGACCGCCGAAACCGCCTCGTCCTGGCCGATGACGCGCTTGTGCAGATGCTCCTCCAGATGCGAGAGCTTCTGCACCTCGCCTTCCAGCAGGCGCGAGACCGGCACCCCGGTCCATCGCGCGACAACCTCGGCGATATCGTCCTCGTCGACCTCTTCCTTGATCAGGCGAGTGCCGGTGCCCTTCTCCGAGACACCTTTCTCTTCGTCAGCGAGCTGCTTTTCGAGGCCCGCGAGCTTGCCGTTTTGCAGCTCGGCGATCTTGCCGTAATCGTATTCGCGCTTGGCTTTTTCGATTTCGAGCTTGGTCTGCTCGATGTCAGCCTTGATTTTCGAGAGCTTTCCGAGCGCGCCCTTCTCGGCTTCCCACTGCGCGGTGAACTGCTCGCGCTTCTGTTTCGCTTCGGCCAGCTCCTTCTCGATTTTCTGCAGACGATCCTTGGATGCAACATCGGTCTCGCGATTGAGCGCCGCGCGCTCGACTTCGAGTTGCATCACGCGCCGATTCACTTCATCGAGCTCGACCGGCATCGATTCTTTTTCGGTGCGGAGCTTGGCCGCGGCCTCATCGACGAGGTCGATTGCCTTGTCCGGCAGAAATCGATCGGTGATGTAACGCGCCGACAGAATCGCCGCCGTCACCAGCGCGGAATCCTTGATCCGGATGCCGTGGTGAACTTCGTAGCGCTCCTTGAGCCCGCGCAAAATCGAGATAGTGTCCTCGACGCTCGGCTCATTGACCATCACGGGCTGGAAGCGCCGTTCCAGCGCCGCATCCTTCTCGATGTACTTGCGATACTCGTTGAGCGTGGTCGCGCCGATGCAATGCAGTTCGCCGCGCGCCAGCATCGGCTTGAGCAGGTTGGAGGCATCCATCGCGCCCTCCGCCGCGCCCGCGCCGACGACCGTGTGCAACTCATCTATGAAGAGGATGACCTCGCCCTCGGCCTGCTGGACTTCCTTGAGCACCGCCTTCAGGCGTTCCTCGAACTCACCGCGGAACTTCGCCCCCGCAATCAACGCGCCCATGTCGAGGGAGATCAGTCTACGATTCTTAAGGCCGTCGGGCACGTCGCCGCGGATGATGCGCTGGGCAAGGCCCTCGACAATCGCGGTCTTGCCGACGCCCGGCTCACCGATGAGGACCGGATTATTCTTGGTCCGGCGTGAGAGTACCTGGATGACGCGGCGGATTTCCTCGTCGCGCCCGATAACGGGATCGATCTTGCCCTGCCCTGCGAGCTTGGTGAGATCGCGCCCGTATTTTTCCAGCGATTGATAGGTCGCTTCGGGATTCGAGGAGGTCACGCGCTGATTGCCGCGCACCTTCTTGAGCACGCCCATTAGCTTGTCGCGAGTGAGGCCGGACTCGCGCAAAATTTTGGAAACCGCGCCGGGCTCATCGAGCGCAGCCATGATGACGTGCTCGATGGAGACATACTCGTCCTGCAGCTTGCCGGCTTCTTGCTCCGCGGCCGCCATCACCCGCCCGAGGCGCTGGGTCATGTAGACCTGGCCCGCGTTGGCGCCGCCTCCGGTGACGGCCGGCACCTTCTTGAGCTCGTCGTCGAGCTTACGCCGGACCGCGGCCACATCGGCGCCGGAGAGTTTTAATATCGATGCCGCTAGCCCCTGATCATCTTCGAGCAGGGCGGAAATCAGATGCTCGAGGTCGACAGCCTGATGATGAGCACCGAGCGCCTTCGATTGCGCGCGCCCGAGCGCCTCCTGCAGTTTATCAGTGTAGCGGTTTGGGTCCATTATAATGTCTAAGCCTCGAATACTAAGGTAATCATTGGCGAAGTAACGGCAAGCCGCGCAGATCGAACCTCGAGCCTCGATAGACTAAGTCATGGACTAAGTCTACGATAAGATGGCTATGGCGGAGCCCAAGACGGTCAATATTCACGAGGCCAAGACCCACTTCTCGAAGCTGCTGCGAAGGGTCGCGCGCGGGGAAGAGATCGTCATCGCGCGATCGGGCCAGCCCATCGCGCGGCTGTCGCCGATCCAGCCGGCCTTGAAACCACGGGTGCCGGGAGACGCTAAAGGGCTGTTCGTCGTGCCCGACGACTTTGACGACCCCCTGCCGCCCGAGATCCAACGTTACTTCGAAGGCGAAGAAGATTGAGGGCGCTGCTGGATACCCATTCATTTCTATGGTGGGCAACCGACGATCCGAGACTTTCGCGCCGTGCGAGCGATTTTATTAGTGACCCCGGCAACCTTTTATCCTTTAGCGTGATCAGCGTGTGGGAGATTCTGCTCAAGGCCCGGACCGGCCGGTTGCCGATTCCGGGCGACGTTGCGGAATTTGTGAAAGTTCGGATTGAGCGCTACCGCCTCGCGCTCCTCAATCTGGATCTGGCGCATTTGACCGAGCTCTATTCTCTACCCGCCCATCACCGCGATCCCTTCGATCTATTGCTCGTCGCGCAGGCGCAGGTTGAAAAACTTCCCTTGGTGACCGGCGACGCAAAAATCAAAAGCTACGACGTTGAAGTGATTTGGTGAATCCACGCCTCGGGCCGAATCGATCGAGGCGGTTCAATCCGAGGCGACAAACTGTCCGGGTCCGAGACACCCTCCTCGCGTCGGTCGGGGCGCTGCGCGCCGTTCCCGCGAAGGTGGGGCCGACCGGATGGTTTCAACCTGCATCACATCCATCAAATACGTTAGGACGCGCCCCTAAGCGCCATCAGAAACGCAACCAAACACATTGTACATAAATTCTGCCATATGGTGATGTGAGTTTTTGGAGAGGATTTAGCACCGCAGTTTAAAAAAAAGTTTTGCTTCCCGCGGTGCACGTTTGCTATATCGCGGCAAGCAAGTTGCCAGATTGCACTTCTTCCTGTTCGCGACCCGGGTTTGCTTGGCTGACACTTGGATAAGTAGCGCGCCAAATGTCGACAATATGTAGTAAAAACTGACTCTAGGACGCGCTGAGACCACCCTCTTGCTGGCGTGCAACTTGCTGCTAACTCCGTAGCCCGTTGCCATGTTGCGACATGAGACGGGGGCCAATCGTGGGGGTGTCCTTTGCGCTCAGCAGTTTTTGCTGTCCTCTTCGTCTGCCTGACCAATGTTTCTTCAACGTTCGCAGCCAGCACCGATACCATCACCCTCCCGGCTAACGGTGCTACGGTTGCGGGTTCGGTAACGATCTCGCTCACCGCCGGTTCGGGAGTTTCCTGGTCGAATCTGTACATCGACGGCAACTACTTCGCGAGTACGCCGCCCGTAAGCTTCACCTGGAACTCGACCACGGTCGCCAATGGCGCCCATACAATTTCGACCACCGCTTATTCATCCAGCGGAGCGACGCTGGGCAAATCCTCGATCACGGTGACGGTCGCGAACACGACTTCAACCCTGACCCTAACCTCGCCGATCGCGGGAGCGAAGGTTTCCGGCACGATCACCATCGCGGCGAATCAGCCGTCCGGAGTGGAATGGGAAAACTTCTATGTTGACGGCAACTGGATCGCCTCAACGCCGCCCTATTCGTTCAGCTGGAATACCAATCAGATAGCCAACGGAGCGCATACTATCTCGGTAGTTTCGTACGGCAGCAGTGGCGAGTTGGGCACCAGCAGCCTCGGCATCACGGTCACCAACGGGCCGACCCCGACCGCGACGCTCACTGTAACGCCTACGCCGGTCACTACTCCGCTTCCGCTGAGACGCGTCCCGACTGCCGTCGTGACTCCGACCCCGACCATCGTGCCAACCGCCGCGCCAACCGCCGCTCCGACCCCGGTCCCGACGGTCGCCCCGACCATCGCGCCAACCAAGGCGCCGACCCCGGTTGCAACCGTTGCGCCTACCGCGATACCGACGGTCCCGCCGACTCCGGTACCAACGGCGACGCCGACCACCGTGCCGACTCCTACGGAGCCCGCGGTGAGCATGCTGGCACCCGCGAATAACTCTGTCGTTACCGGCACCGTCACCGTCACGGCCCAGATCAATTCATCGAATGTCAGTTGGCTGGATTTTTACTGCGACGGGATTTATCTCGTGTCCAGCCCGCCGGATTCGGTCGCCTGGAATTCCACCACGGTGTCCAACGGATCGCACACGCTGTCGGTGACCGCCTTTGGAGTTGGAAGCGTGAATCTCGGTTCGGCAACTACCACCGTCACGGTGACCAATGTATCGGGCGCGCCGACGCCGACCGCGATTCCAACCAGCACTTCGAAATCGTCGAGCACACCGACCGCAACGCCGACCGCGGCGGCGTCCGTCGAACTGCGCCCGACCAACCAGATTCCCAACAATACCACGCCGACCAGTAGCCAGCTCTCGAGCTTCATCAGCGGAGTAGGTGGTTGCGGAGGTTTGGATACCTGCAGCTATATGCAGCAAGTCAACGGGCAATTCAGCGGGACTACGACGGAGATCCTTGAGTTCGCAGCCAACAAGTGGTGCCCGAACTGCACCATCCTGAATCCCTACGACGGCGTGACCTACTCGTTCAGTGATCTGGCCAAGGCGATCGCGGTCAACGAGAGCAACTGGTATCAGTGGCAAAGCGCCAATCTCTCCACACCCGATCCAATCACCCTGTCACTGACTTTAACCCCAACCCATGGTGACCTTGAGCATGTGAACGCTTCGCAGCCCGATGGCGGCTCGTGGGGAATTTTCCAAATCGCGGAGGGCGCCGACCAGGGCTGGCCGTCGACCTTCCCACTCAGCGCGCTGTCGACCGCCTTCAACGCCGACTTCAAACTCGGGTATCAGATGGGCGTCGAGCAGGGACATCTGGATTACCTCAGTGATGACAGCGTCGCGGAAGCCGCTATTGCGAATGGGTATCCACCCTATTCCAATTACACCGATTCCAACGGGGTGTTGCATCCGGCATCGACCGACATCAACGTGTTGCGCTGGGGTGCGGTGGGCCAATGGTATAGCGGCGAATGGTACGACTCTGGAGCGCTCAGCTATATCAGCCAGGTGCAGGAAATCCTCCACAATCAACCATGGAATCAGCCCGGCTTTTGAGAATGAGGGGGCGCGTTGAGCGATAATCTCACAAATAGAGGGGCCGAGCGCGACGCTCGGCCCCTGCTCCATCATGTCAAAGTCCCGCTATCGAAACGTGACTAACCAGTAATCTCTCGGTCATGCTTTCGACATCGCGAGTTTTCGATTTCCACGATCTTCGTTAATTCGTCCGTCATCTTCTCCTGCCATGGTGCGCCGATTGAAAACCATTTCGGTTTTCCGAATCGAAATCAGGAGAGGGAAATCAAAACATGCGAATCAGTAGAAAGCTGACGTGCGCGACCCTTGCGCTTGCGCTAATTACGTCGGTACCTGGAAGCGGTTTGGCGCAGGAGGACGCCCCGGGTAAGGTTGCGCCGGGGCCGATCACCGCTACTCCGATCCAGCACCTGGTGGTAATCTTTCAGGAGAACGTGTCGTTTGATCATTATTTCGCCACCTACCCAAACGCGCTGAACACGACTACTGGCGAGCCGACCTTTACCGCTTTACCTGACACGCCAGCCGTCAATGGCCTGTCGGGACTCCTGATGACCAACAATCCCAATCTGAATTCGGGGAATGGCGCGGGCGCGACCAATCCGTTCCGCCTCTCGCGCGGACAGGCCGCCACCAGCGATCAGGACCATGACTACACGCCCGAGCAGATGGCCTTCGATAACGGCCTGATGGATCTGTTCCCGGTCAGCGTCGGAACCGCCGGACCTCCGCCAACCGAGGCGACGGGGCCCTTCGAGACCACCGGTCTCACGATGGGCTACTACGACGGCAACACTGTCACTGCGCTATGGAATTATGCCCAGCACTTCGCGATGAGCGACAATTCCTACGGCACCAACTTCGGCCCCTCGACCGATGGCGCGATCAACCTCATATCTGGTCAGACCAACGGTGTGACGATCGACAACAATCCCGGCGGGGCGACGATTGGCGATGGTAGCGGCGGGTTCACGCTGGTAAGCGACTCCGATCCGGTCGGCGATGTGTGCTCGACCACCACCGGCGAGACCGTGCAGTTCGGCGGCCAGAACATCGGCGATCTGCTCTCTGCGGCGAACATTACTTGGGGATTTTTTGAGGGCGGCTTCAATTTGATGGAAACCAATAACGCGCCCAACAGCGCGGGGACCGGATGCTCCCGCACCCACACATCCACCGAAACCAACAGCAAAAAGGATGACTACATCCCGCATCACCAGCCGTTCCAGTACTATCCGAGCACCGCAAATCCAACCCACAAGACTGCGACTTCGACTGCCGCGATCGGTACCAACAGCGATGCCGCGAACCATCAGTACGACAGCGACGATTTCTTCACCGCGCTCAATGCGGGCAATTTTCCCTCAGTCGTATTCCTGAAGGCGCCCGGCTATCAGGACGGTCACGCCGGATACTCCGATCCGTTGGATGAGCAGACCTGGATGGTTTCCACCATCAACACCATCGAACAATCCAAGGACTGGGCGACGACCGCGATCGTGATCGCATATGACGACTCCGACGGATGGTACGATCATCAGATTGGGCCCATCGTCAATCAGTCCGCAACTTCGATGGACGCGCTGAACGGCTCCGGAAAGTGCGGCAGCGGCGACAACGCGTTGCCCGGCATCAATCCTACGACCACCCCGCATGCGCAGGGACGCTGCGGCTTCGGTCCGCGCCTCCCGCTGCTGGTGATCTCTCCGTTCGCGAAGGCTAACTTCGTCGATCACAGCGTGACCAACCAGGTTTCGGTCACCACCTTTATCGAGGACAACTGGCTCGCGAGTAAACGCCTCGGCGGCGGATCCTTCGATGCGAGCTCCACCTCGATCACCAACATGCTGGATTTCACCAGCAAGGTTGGGAAGAACAAGGCCATCTACCTCGATCCGGGCACCGGCGACATCGTGAAGAAGAAGCCCGCGAAATCGACTACGACTCCGTAGTACGCTTGAAGATCGCCTCGAATGGCCGGAAGATGCTAGCCGTCTTCCGGCCATTTTCATTCGCGCGAAAGGGAAAGCTCTGACTCGACGACGCTTCATCCGCAGCACCGGCCTGATCGGATTGGGATTGCTGACGCCTCGCGCGATGCTCGCGAATGCCGCCGTGATGCCCAAGGTCCGCGAAGCCCACCCGCGCCTGGCACTCAATCCTGTCTCGCTGGCGCGCTACGTAGATCCGATGCCGATTCCGCCGGTGGCGCGCCCGCTCGGAACGCGGCCGCATCCCGAGGATGCCGCGAAGCAAATCCCCTTTTATCGCATCCAGATGCGCGAGTCCTTTGCCAAGCTGCATCGCGATCTCAAGCCCGCGCGGCAATGGGGCTTCGAGGGCATCGTGCCGGGACCAACCTTCATGACGCAAAGTGGCCAGCCGTTCCTCGTCGAATGGGCCAACGCGCTTCCTGAGAAGCATTTCCTGCCGATCGATCATAACCTGCACGGCGCCGAAAAAGGGCTGCCGCAGTCGCGCACCGTCGTGCATCTGCACGGAGCGAAGGTCCCGCCCGAGAGCGACGGCTATCCGGAAAATTGGTACCCGCCCGGTAGGTCGGCGACCGCCTTCTATCCCAACGGGCAGGACGCCGCGATGCTCTGGTATCACGACCACGCGATGGGAATAAATCGGCTCAACATTTTCGCGGGCCTCGCGGGCGCGCTGATCATTCACGATGAGGCCGAGGCGCTGCTCAATCTGCCCTCGGGCCAGTATGAAATCCCGCTCGTCATCTGGGACCGCATGCTCGATCCCAACGGCCAGCTCTACTATCCGGTTTCGGCGAACGCCGATGCGCCGTGGATTCCGGAATTTTTCGGCGACATCATGATGGTCAACGGCAAGGCGTGGCCGTATCTCGAAGTCGAGCCGCGCAAGTATCGCCTCCGCGTGCTGAACGCCGCCAACGCCCGGTTCTTCCGCTTCTCCTTTTCCGATGGCCGTCCGTTTCATCAGATTGGCACCGATTCGGGATTGCTGCCTGCGCCGGTCGAGCTCAAAAGCGTGTTCATGGCGCCCGCGGAGCGCGCCGATCTCATCGTCGATTTCAGCGATCGCGCGGGCAAGACCGTCAATCTGATGAGCGAGTATTTCGACATCATGCAGTTTCGCGTCGCCTCGAGCGGGACGAAGGACACCAGCGCGATGCCCTCCGCCTTGCGCGCGGTGCCGAAGACGCCGGAATCGGAAGCGGTCCAGAATCGGATGCTATCGCTGATCGAATGGGACAATAAGGTCGCCGAGCCGATGATCATGCTGCTCGGCGGCAAGCGCTGGATGGATCCCGTCACCGAAAAGCCGCGCCTCAACACGGTCGAGATCTGGAACCTCATCAATCCCACCGACGACGCGCATCCGATTCATCTGCACCTGGTGCGCTTCCAGATTCTTGATCGCCGGCGCTTCGATAAGTTCGATTTTCAGATGCGCAACAAGCTGCGCTTCATCGGCGACGCGATGGCGCCCGAACCCAACGAGGCTGGATGGAAGGATACCGTGCGCGCGAATCCCGGCGTCGTCACGCGCATCATCGTGCGCTTCGAGGGCTACACTGGCCGCTACGTGTGGCATTGCCACATCCTCGAGCACGAGGACAACGAGATGATGCGTCCGTATGAGGTGCTCAAGTAACTAACGGCGCAAAATCGGTTTGCGATCTCCTCCGTACCTCGCTAGGCAGAAGATTCGAGGTAGCGCATGAGTTCCGCTCAATCCAATGTTTCGCTCGAAGTGAAAGACTCGGTCGCGATCGTCCGCCTCAATCGCCCCGAGCGCATGAACGCTTTCACCTTTAAGATGGTCGCCGAAATCCGCGCGGCCGTCGATCGCGCCGCCGCCGATGAGAAAGCGGTCGGCATCATCATAACCGGCAGCGGACGCGCCTTTAGCGCGGGCCTCGATGCTACCGACCTCGCACGCTCGACCTCCGGCACTGCGCAAAGCGACATCGAAAGCTCCACCTCATCCGATGAATTGCCCGCGCTGTTCAGTTACCTGCTGCGAATTCCCAAGCCGGTGATCGCGGCGGTAAATGGTGTCGCGGCCGGAGGCGGCTTCGTCCTCGCGATGATGAGCGATCTGCGTTTCGCGGCCGCGAGCGCGAGCTTCACTACAGTTTTCTCCAAGCGCGGGCTCATCGCGGAGCACGGCACCAGTTTCCTCCTGCCGCGGCTGGTCGGCACCAGCCGCGCGCTCGATTTGCTCTGGAGCTCGCGTCGCTTCGATGCCGCCGAGGCCTTGCGCATCGGCTTCGTCGATCGCGTGGTGCCCGATGAGCGCCTGCTCGACGAGGCTTGCGCCTATATTCGCGACCTCGCGGCGAATGTCTCCCCGCGCTCACTGGCGGTGATCAAGGCGCAGGTCTATGGTCATCTTTCGCTGGGCATGGAAGCGGCGATTCGCCATTCCGATAAAATCATGAACGAATCTTTGACTCATCCCGATGCGACCGAGGGCGTGGCATCGTTCGTCGAGCGGCGTCCGCCGCGCTTCCAGCCCTGGCGGGGAGAAAAAATATGAGCAGTAAACAATTCGAAACGATTGTCTACGAAAAGTCGGGACCGGTCGCGACCTTGACCATGAATCGCCCCGAGCGCAATGGCATGACGACCCGCATGCTGCGCGAGGCGCATGAGGCACTCATCGCCGCCGCAGACGATCGCGAGGTGCGGGTGCTGGTGCTGACCGGCGCGGGCAAGTCCTTCTGTCCCGGCGCCGATTTACAGTTGACCGCTGCGGGCGCCGACGCCGATGAGGACTCGCGCATCGAAAACTTCCGCGTGCCGGTGCTCCTGCATACGATGCCTGCGGTCACCATCGCCGCGATTAACGGCGCGTGCGCGGGCGCGGGACTCGGATGGGCGCTCGCGTGCGACCTGCGCTATGCCGCACCTTCAGCGCGCTTCAACACCGCCTTCCTCGATGTCGGCGTCGCGGGTGACATGGGCGGTCCGTGGACCCTGCCGCGAATCGTCGGCGCCGCGAAGGCGCGCGAACTCTACTTCATGGCGGATAAGTTCGACGCGCAGGAGGCGTTGCGGATCGGTCTAGTGTCGCGGGTTTTTCCCGACGAGAGTTTTCGTCGCGAAGTGGGCACCATTGTACAACGCATCGCGGAAGCTGCGCCGATTGCGCTGCGCACCATGAAAGCCCATTTCGTCGAGGCCGAGCGGATGGACTTTGCCAGTTACATCGAACTCGAATCCGCGCATCATCTGCCGATGTTCAACACTCACGACACCCGCGAGGCATTCGCGGCCAGGGTCGAAAAACGCAAGCCCCGCTTCATCGGGCGCTAAGGAGAATCTTTATGTGGCTTCGTACACGTCAAATCGCACTGGTTGCGAACAAGCTGGCTCCCATCGTTGAGGACATGAAAAATGTGCTCGGACTCGAAGTATGTTTCCGCGACCCGGGCGTCAAGGTCTTCGGGCTGGAGAACGCGCTGTTCCCGGTCGGCAATCAGTTCATCGAAGTGGTCGCGCCGATCCAGGAAAACACTGCCGGTGGACGCTACCTGCAACGCCGCAAGGGCGACGGCGGTTACATGTGCATCCTGCAGTGCGAGGATCACGCGCCGGTGAAGGAGCACGTCGCGAAACTCGGCATCCGCAAGGTCATCGATCACGACACGGCGCATTTCCACAACATGCAGCTCCATCCGCGCGACACCGGCGGAACTTTCCTCGAAATCGATCATCAGCCCGGCGGCGAGGCCCCCGATGGGCCATGGGAGCCGGCCGGGAAGAACTGGAAGCCGGCAGTACGCACCGATGTGGTCAGTGCGATCGTCGGTGTGGAGATTCAATCGCCGGAGCCGGATGCGCTGGCGACGCGGTGGGCTGAAATCCTCGAGCTGCCGCTCAAGAACAATAGCGTCGCGCTGGAAAACTCGGCGATCCGATTCGTCAAGGAGACCGACGGGCGTGGCGAGGGGCTCAGCGGACTCGACCTCAAAGCCAACAATCGCAAGCATGCGCTCGACGCGGCGGAGAAGCAGGGGCGTCGCGTCAGCGACGACACCGTGACCGTGTGCGGTATGCGCATCCGCCTGGTGTAGCGGCGATGGCGAAGTGGAAAATTCTCGTCGCGGGAGCGTCGGGGCTGGTGGGTTACGGCGCGCTGCGCCACTTCACGAAGCTTCCCGATTGGGAGGTGGTCGCGGTCTCCCGCCGCGCACCCACGCACGTTTTCGACGCGCGCTTCGTGTCGATCGATTTGCTCGATGCACAGCGGTGTCGCGACGTCTTCGAAGAAATGTCCGATGTGACGCATGTCGCCTACGCGGCGCTGAGCGAGAAGCCCGGCATCTTCGAAGGATGGGTCGATCGCGCGCAGATGGAAGTGAATCTCACGATGCTGCGCAACCTGTTCGATCCGCTGGAAGCCGCGGCGAAGAATCTTCGGCACGTTTCGCTCCTGCAAGGGACCAAGGCGTACGGTGCGCATCTCGCGCCGATTCCGATCCCCGCGCGCGAGCGCGCGCCGCGTCATAAGCACGAGAATTTCTACTGGCTGCAGGAGGATTACCTGCGCGCGAAGCAGGCCGGCAGGAAGTGGAACTTCACCATCCTGCGCCCGCAAATCGTGATCGGCGAGGCGATCGGCGGCAACCTGAGCCTGATTCCGCCACTCGGCGTCTATGCCGCGTTGCTGCGCGAAGAACGGAGCCCGCTTTACTTCCCGGGCGGCGATCCTTCGGTTTTCGAGCTGGTGGATGCCGATCTCCTCGCGCGCTCGATGGAATGGGCCGCGACTACCGAAACGGCACGCAACGAAACCTTCAACATTACCAACGGCGATGTCGCGACCTGGCAGGATTTGTGGCCGGTGGTGGCCGAGGCTCTTGGGATGAAGGCCGGGCCGCCGCGGCCGTTATCGCTCGCGCAGGAAATACCGAAGCGCCAGGCGGAATGGGCGGGGATTGTGAGGAAGTACAACCTCCTCGCGCCGGCCGATCTGCGTGCCTACGTCGGCGAGTCGTTTCATTTCGCCGATTCCTGTCTCGCTTACCGCAGTGAAGGCGCGCCACCGCTGGTTATCAAACCGATGCTGGTGAGCACGATCAAAGCGCGGCAGGCGGGTTTTCACGACTGCATCGATTCTGCGGATATGCTGCGCAAATGGTTTCGCGAGTTCCAGCAGAATCGCCTGCTGCCGCCGATCAATTAGAAAGGGTCTTTAAGGCATTCGCCGCGGAGGTGCCAGCGATTTTGCCGAACACCGCGCCGGACATCAGTCCCGTGCCCCCCGGATAGTTGAAATAAAAGAGGCCTCCCACCAGCTCGCCGGCGGCATACAGACCCGGCATCGGTTTGCCGTCGCTATCGATCACCTGCGCTTCGCGCGTGATGCGCAATCCACCGAAGGTGAATGTGATTCCGGTCGTGACCGCGAAGGCGAGGAACGGCGGCGCATCGATGATGTTCGACCAGTTGCTCTTCGGAATCGCGAGACCCTTCGTATTGCGACCATCCTTGATGTTGGGGTTGAACGGCGCAGACGTATTTACCGCCTCGTTGTAGCGCCGGAGCTCGGCCAGCGCGGCGGCCGCGTCGACATCGTCGAGCTTGCTCACCAGATCTTCGAGGGTATTGGCGCTGACCTTCGTCACCTGCTTGATGCGATATTCGTCGCGCAGCAGATGCTTCACCTTGTCGTCGAAAATCTGCCATGCGAACTGCCCGGGCTGTTCGAGGATCACCCGCCCATACTTCGCGTAGGTGTAATTTCGAAAATCCGCCCCTTCATCGACAAAGCGCTGCCCGCGCGCGTTGAGCATGATGCCGAAGGGATAGCTGTGCTTCTGAAAACCGTCGCCGACCGCGAGGTCGCCGAATTCCGGCGCGTTACGATCCCATCCGACCGCGTGACAGCCGGACCAGTTGCCGTAGGGCAGCGCGCCCGCTTCGAGCGCCATGCGAATTCCGTCGCCGGTATTGAAGCGGGTGCCGCGCACCTTGGCGAGATCCCAGTTCGGTCCGAGATAGCGGGTGCGCCATTCCGCATTAGCCTCGAAGCCGCCGCTCGCGAGGACGACTGACTTCGCGCGAATCTCGGTTGTGCGGCCATCGATTCGAACCCTCGCGCCATGCACACCGTCGTCATCGCGGATGAGCGAAAGCGCGCGCGCCTGGTAAATGATCTTCGCGCCTTCGCGCCCGGCGATCGTGTGCAGCGCCTCGATCAAACCGGGCCCGCCACCCCACGCCTCGATCGTCAACCCGCCCCAGAATTTGAATTTGCCTTCGACCTTGAACGCCTGGCGTCCGTAAATCGGAACGAAGCGGATCCCCTTGCCGCGCAGCCACTTGAGCGTCGCGTGGCTGCGCCGCACCAGCAGCTCCACCATGTCGGGATCGGTATGATACTGGGTCACGCGGCCCATGTCCTCGAAAAACTGATCTTCAGAGTAGGTCCCGAAATCGGTGTTGGCCTTTTCTTCGTCGGAAAGATCGGGCAGCAGTTCGAGCAAATCGGCGAGCGTGTTGTATGCAACCCGAATCGCGCCCGCGGTGAACGCCGAGTTGCCGCCTCGCTCCGCGAGCGAGGCGCGTTCCAGCACGATCACCTCGGCGCCGTTTTCGCGCGCGGCGAGCGCCGCACACATCGCGGCATTGCCCGCACCAACGATCAGAACGTCGCACTGCATCAGGAGAGCATGTAACCGAATCGCGCCGTTGGCGAAAGCGTTATGCGCGCCCAGTCAGGCGCGCGCGTTCCAGCACGCCCTCAAAGATTCGCACCGCGACCGCATCGACCAGCATTCCACCCGCGCCCGCCGCACCGACGCCGTCGCGCGTCGCCGCCTGATAGGCCTCGGACATTTTGCGCGCGTTTTCGATTTCATGGTGCGTCGGCGCGAACACGTCGTTGGCAAGTTCGATCTGACTCGGATGAATTGCCCACTTACCGACCGCGCCCATCGTCGCCGCCCAGGTCGCGTCGCGACGGTAGCCTTCGGGATCCTTGAAGTTGCCGAACGGCCCGTCGATCGCATCGATGCCGTTGGCGCGGCACGCGGTGATCATGCGGCCGCGCGCATGATGCCAGACGTCGCCCGGATATCGATTCGCCGGATCGCTTGCGACGCCGAAGCGCATGCCCTGACTCGCCGAGAGATCGCCGAACCCGAGGATGAGCGCTTCCAGACGCGGGCAGCACGCCGCGATCGCCTCGACATTCGCGAGTGCCGCGCTCTCCTCGATCAGCGCCTCGAGGCCGATTTTTTTCTTGAGGTGAAGTTTCGTTTCAAGCTGGGTGAGCAGCGTATCGAAAAACCAGATGTCGCGCGGCGCCTTGGGTTTCGGCACGATGATGACATCGAGAAACTCCCCCGCGCCTTCGACCATTTCGATCACATCGTCATGTGCCCAATGCGTATCGGCACCGTTCACGCGAATCGCGCGGACCTTCTTGCCCCAGTTGCCGATTCGCAGGGCCTCGATCGCATTTTTCCGCGAGGCCTCTTTCTGCGCGGGTGCGACCGCATCTTCGAGGTCGAGAAAAACCAAATCCGCATCGCTCGCGATCGCCTTCTCCATCATCTTAATGCTGGATGCGGGAACCGAAAGCTCTGAACGTCTGAGTCGAAGCGCCATGAATCACTCCTTTGAAATGCTGATGCCGGCTTCCGCCAAAACTTGCGCGGTATGCTCACCGAGCAGCGGCGGCCGCGCGTAAATTCCCGGCGAGGTGACAGTCATCTTAATCGGACATCCCGCGATGACCAGCGGTGGATTGTTACCCGGCTGCGCAACTTCAACCAACATCTCGCGCGCTTTCGGATGCGGATCATCGAAAATGTCCCGGGCGGTATTCACCGGCCCGACCGGTACTTTTCCGCCAAGCGCCGCAACCACTTCGCGCGTGGTGTGCGAACCGGTCCAATCGGAAACGACACCGCGCACGAATGCGGAATTGGCCACGCGTCGCGGATTGCTGCGGCATCGATCGTCACTGGCGAGCTCAGGATGCCCCATCGCATCGCACAAAATTCCCCAGTGGTTTTCGCCCGGAGACGCGATCGCAACGGCGCCGTCGCGGGTCGCAAAAATGTCGAACGGGCACAGCACCGGCGTTCCGTTGCCCGCAGGATCGCGCACTAATCCCCCGCGCGAGTAGGTGTAAACGATGGTCTCGCACAGCGCGAGAATCGCATCGTACATCGCAACATCGAGGAATTGACCGACGCCGTCGCGACGCGCGGCGTGAACGGCCGACACCACCCCGAGAGCCGCGAGGGTGCCCGGATAAATATCGCCCACCCCGACGCCAACCTTAAAACCCTGGCTGCCGACTGGGCCGGTCACCGCAACGATCCCGCCCATGCTCTGCGCGACGACATCGAACGCAGGCCACTCCGAGTAGGGGCTGCGTCCGGTGCGAGGATCGCCGAAGCCTCGAACCGCGGCGTAGACCAACTTCGGATTGCGCTCGCGCAAAACTTCGTAGCCGACGCCCATGCGATCCATCACCCCGGTCTTCGCGTTCTCGACCACCACGTCGGCAGTCTTGACCAATTTGAGGAACGCATCGCGGCCACTGGCAGTCTTGATGTCGAGCACGATGCTGCGCTTGTTGCGGTTGACGCTCGCGAAGTAACCGCCATAGTCGCAGCCCTCACGATCGGCTGGCGGCGGCCCCATCGGACGGCTCATGTCGCCGGCGGGCGGCTCGATCTTGATGACGTCGGCGCCGAGATCGGCCAGCAGCATCGTGCAGTACGGACCCGCGAGCGCCTGCGTCAGATCGAGCACGCGAACATCGGAGAGCGGGCCGGTGCGCGTCGTCATCTAGCGATTCCCCCAATGACTGCGCCGTTTGATGAGCACCGTGCGCTCGCCCTCGAACACCACGGTGCCGTCCTGCTTGGTGCCCCAATGCTTGAAGCGCACGATGCCGGCATCGGCGCGATCGGCGTCGCGCTTCTCAAGCACCTCGGTATAGGCGTAGAGCGTGTCGCCATGAAAAACCGGCGCGGTGAAGCGGATGCCGGTCATGCTCAGCTCGGCGAGGGCGTTTTCCGCGGTGTCTTGCGTCGCCAGCCCGATACATACGGAACCGGTGACGAGGCCGAACACGAGACGCTGTCCAAAGTTGGTGCCGCGCATGCGATGCTCGTTGTAGTGGCCGTCGGCGGTGTTGAGGACCAGCTTGGTGAGCATCTGGTTTTCGATTTCGCCGATGGTCGAGCCGCGCGCATGACGCATCTTCGCGCCAACCTCGAAATCCTCGAAGTAGTTGTTTGTGCCAGTTAGTTTTGCTACACTGATGGTCATTGTTTAGGCCTCGGCAACAGGCGGTCGGAGATGATCCGCATCTGGATTTCCGAGGTACCCTCGAAAATCTTGGTCAGCCGCGCATCGCGCCAATAGCGCTCGAGCGGGAAATCCTTGGTATAGCCGTAGCCGCCGTGGATTTGCAGCGCCTGGCTGGTGACGTGCTCGGCCATTTCGGAGGCAAACAGCTTCGCCATCGAGGCTTCCTTGTCACATCGGCGGTGCGAATCTATTTCATCAGCGACAAAGTACGTCAACTGTCGCGCCGCCTCGATCTCGGTCGCCATTTCCGCAATTTTGAACCGAATCGCCTGGAAATCACCGATCGGATGACCGAAGGCGACGCGACGTTGCGCATAGTTGACTGAGTCTTCCAGACCGCCACGTGCGAGGCCGATGGCACGAGCCGCGGTATGGACCCGGGCTGTTTCGAGGCCGCTGACGGTCGCCTGGAATGCCTTGCCCTCGCCGCCGCCTTCGCGCTCGCGTCCCAACATCGCGTCGGCAGGCAGGCGCAGATTGTCGAAGTGCAGCTCCCAGGTCTTCCATCCGAAGTAGCCGATTTTGCGAATCGGCGAGCCGGTGAGGCCAGCCGGGAATTTGCCACGCTCCTTCAGTACCAGGAATTGGCTGATGCCCTCATGACGCCGGCGCGGATCCGAGGGCTGCTTCGTGCGCGCGAGCACCGAAATGAAATCAGCGCCGTCGGCAAACGTGCACCAGGTCTTGGTGCCATTGAGGATCCATCCATCGCCGTCGCGGGTCGCCTTGCACGATACGTTCGCGAGGTCAGAACCCGCGTCGGGCTCCGATAACGCCGCGGCGCCGAGGAATTCGCCACGCGCCATCTTCGGCAGATACTCCTTGCGCTGCTCGGCGGTGAAGCCGCCGCCCAGGCCGTTGCCGCGCGCGATGATACTCGCGACGCTCATCCACGCACGCGCCAGCTCCTCGGTAATCAACACATACTCGAACGCGCCCATGCCGAGGCCGCCGTACTCCTCCGGAATCACGATGCCGAAGTAGCCCATCTGCGCGAGCTTGTCGCGCAAGTCCATCGGGATGTCGCCCTGCTCGGGATCGAGCTTGTTGGCGAGCGGCAGCACCTCGTTCATCGCAAACTCGCGCGCCGATTGCTGAATCATCCGGCGCTCGTCGGTCATGTAACTCACAGTGGTGCTCCTCTTTTCTTCGCGACCAGGTTGGTGCGTTGATAGGTGATGACGATTTCGTCGCGTTGATTGCGCGCCTCGGTGCGCCAGGTGACGATTCCGAAGTTGCCGCGGCTGGCGGATTCCCGCGTCGACACCACCGTGCTGCGCGCGGTCAGCGTGTCGCCGGGATATACGGGCCGCACGAATTCCATGTCGTTGATGCCGAGAAACGGGCCGCCCGCTTCGCTCAGATCCTCGACCGAAATGCCCACGACCGTACACGCAATGAGCAACGGATTGACGACTACATCGGGATGGCCGTGCGCGCGCGCATACTCGGCGTTGAAGTAGAGCGGATTGTGCGCGAGGGTCGCGGTGGTGAAGAGCGAATTGTCGCCCGCGTTGATGGTGCGTCCCCAATGATGCTCGAAGACCTGCCCCTCCTTGAAATCCTCGAAGGAGTGGCCTTTCAGCATCAACTTGAATTGACTGAAATCCGGTTGGTCGGCCATGCCTCAAGCTCCTAGCAAAGGTTTCAGCGATTCGTCTATGTTGCGGATCGAGGTTAAGCGGCATGAGCACCTCGCAAGCGACTGAGAATATCGGTATCACGCGTGCCCTGGTTCGCACGGTTCGTGGCATCCGATGGGAGGAAACTCCCGACGATGCGCGCGAAGTCGCGCGCCACGGCTTGTTGGATTTTTTCGGCGTCGCGATCGCGGGTTCGCGCGAGTCGCTCACCGAAATTCTCGTCAACGAGGTCGTCAAGAGCGAAGGCTCAGCGGAAGCGAGTCTCATCGGGCGGGCGGAACGCGCGTCGCGGCTGACCGCAGCGCTGGTCAACGGCGCGGCCGGCCACGCGCTCGATTTCGACGATACGCACATGGCGATGGGCGGGCATCCCTCGGCGCCGATTATTCCCGCGATTCTCGCACTCGCGGAAACCACGGGCGCGAGCGGGCGCGACGTGTTGGAAGCGATCGTCGTCGGCGTCGAGGCGGAATGCCGGCTCGGCGCGATAATCGGCGCGCAGCATTATGTAATCGGTTTTCATTCCACCGGCACGCTCGGAACTTTCGGTGCGGCGGCCGCATGCGCGCACTTGCTCGATCTCGACGAGGACGGATGGCTGCGCGCACTCGGACTGGCGGGAACCCAGGCGGCGGGACTCAAGTCGGGATTCGGCACCATGGCGAAGCCGCTGCACGCGGGACGGGCCGCTTCGAACGGGCTCTTCAGCGCGATCGCCGCGCGCGGTGGCTTTACTTCCAATCCGGAGATCCTCGAAACCGAGCAAGGATTTTTCGCGACGCATGCGGGCGCGAAGCCAAGCGAGGAAGTGCTCGATGGCCTCGCGGGAAAATTCCTAATTCGCGACAATCTCTTCAAGTACCACGCCTCATGCTACCTGACCCATGCGCCGATCAACGCCGCGCAACTTATTCGCGGCGAGCATCGCTTCGATCCGAACGCGATCGATGAAGTTGAGGTGCGCGTCCATCCGTCGTTGTTCAGTATCTGCAATATCCAGGAGCCGAAGACCGGGCTCGAAGGAAAGTTCAGCTTGCGCGCGACCACCGCGATGGCGCTACTGGGCGAGGACACCAGCGACCTCGCGACGTTTAGCGATGAGAGGGTCACGGCGCCCGCGGTCGTTGCGTTGCGCGATCGGGTAAAGGTCGTCGCGGCGGGAAAAACTCGTCAGACGCAGGCGATGGTGCAGGTCAAATCGAACGGACACGCCTTCCAGGCCGAATCAGATTCCGGAAAGCCTGCGAGCGATCTTGCGCTGCAGCGCGACAACCTGATGCGCAAGTTTGTCGCGCTCGGGTCGCCGATTCTCGGACGCAAGGGCGTGGAGACATGCGCGCAAGCCGCGCTCGATGCGGAAAACATCAAGTCTGCGGGCGAACTGATGCGCTTCACTCGCACCGCCTGAGGATCACGCGATGGCACTTTTCGACCCGAACTCGATCACTGCGGCCGCCAACTCCGATGGCGAATTCAAGTTAGCGGCGAGGCTGTGGAACGCCGACCTAAGATTCGAAGTTGGCGCCGAGCCTTACCTGATGCGAATTCGCGAGGGCCGCATCAGCGAGTTTTCCAAAAGTGATGCGGCGCGATGGGACGTGAAGATCTCGGCGCCCGAGAGCGATTGGCGCGAGCTTCTGAAACCGATTCCGAAACCGTTTTACCAGGATTTGATGGCGGCGATGACACGCCAGGGGTTCAAGCTCGAAGGTGACCTGCTCGGCTTCAACCCGTACTACCGCGCCACCTGCAGATTGTTCGAACTGATGCGCACGGCTGCGTGAGCGAGGATTTCAACGATGCCACGTTTCGACACCGCAATCGGCCGCTACATCTATATAAGCATTGACGGCATCGAGTACCGCGTCTACTTCGAAGAAGCGGGGCGCGGAATTCCGCTGCTGCTGCAACATACCGCCGGCGCGGACGGCCGGCAGTGGCGTCATCTGCTCGAAGACGCGGAGTTGCAGCGCGACTTCCGCATGATCGCGTACGACCTGCCCTACCACGCCAAATCAGTGCCGCCGACCGGAATCGAATGGTGGCGCAGCGAATACAAACTCACCAAAGATTTTCTGCTGAAGTTCGTCACCACTCTCGCGCGCGAACTTGGGCTCGACCGCCCCGTTTACATGGGGAGCTCGATCGGCGGCCATCTCGCGACCGATCTCGCGATGCATCATGCGGACGAGTTCCGCGCGATCATCGGACTCGAAGCCGGCATCGTCACGCCCGGCGGATTCGATGATCAGTGGTCGCATCCGCGAGTTAGCAACGAATACAAGGCGAGCGCGATGTACGGCCTCATGTCGCCGACCAGCCCGGAGAAATTTCGCCGCGAAACGGCGTGGGGTTACAGCCAGGGCGCGCCGCCGACCTTCAAAGGCGATCTCTATTATTACTCCATCGATCACGACCTGACGGAGACCGCCGAGAAAATCGATGTGACGCGCACCCCGCTCTATCTGCTCACCGGCGAGTATGACTGGGCGACCACGCCCGAGATGTCGGAACAACTCGCCAGGCGCATCAAGGGTGCGAAATATACGACGATGAAAGGGCTCGGACATTTCCCGATGAGTGAAGACCCGGCGCATTTCCGTGAGTACATCTTGCCGGTGTTGCGCGAAATCAAGTCGCGGTAGAGGCGCACCATCATGGCGATCAGTATTTATCCCATCACCGAGAATTTCGCCGCCGAGATTGGCGTCGATCTCGCGCAACCTCTCGATGCCGAGGACGTCGCGGCGATCAAGCAGGCCTTCTGGCAGTACGCAGTGCTGATTTTTCCCGATCAGAATCTCAGCGAGGAACAGCACGTCGCGTTTGCGAAAAATATCGGACCGATTGAGCCGTCAATTGGCGCGTACCGGCCGGATGCGAAATTGCGGCTGCGGCCGGATCTGGTCGACATTTCGAACCTGACGCATCGCGGTCAAATCTGGGGCGAGAGCAGCAAGGTGCGCGGCCTGAATCTTGGTAACCGGCTGTGGCACACCGACAGTTCCTTCAAGTATCTGCCCGCGCGCGCTTCGTTGCTCTATGCGCGCAGCATCGCGCCGATCGGCGGCCACACCGAATTCGCCGATATGCGCGCCGCGTACGATGCGCTTCCGGATGACATGAAGCGCAAGCTGGAAGGGCTTGTGGCGGAACACGCGCTCGCGTATTCGCGGCTGCGCACCGGATTCACCAACTTCTCGGAATCGGAACGCAAGGAGTTGCCGCCAGTGCCGCAGGTGATGGTGCGCACGATTCCCGAAAATGGCCGTAAGTCACTGTATATCGCGTCGCATATCGGGCGCGTGCTCGGCATGTCCGACGACGAATGCCGCGCACTGGTCGACGGGCTCATCGCGCACGCAACGCAGCGCCAATTTGTATATACGCATCGATGGCGTTTGCACGACCTCGTGATGTGGGACGATCGCTGCACGATGCATCGCGGCACCGAATTCGACGATCTGCGCTACCAACGCGATATGCATCGCGCAACCGTCTCCGATATCGCGAACAGCTGCGAGCAGGAAGGCGTCGCGATTCCCTAAGCGCGCGTCCGCGATCCGATCAGGTTGCCGGTTGCGAGCGTGCGCGGATCGCGCGGCGCCCATTTGCCGCGCTCGACGATGCCGAAGAATTCCTGCACATTGCGGTTGAAGGCATCCGGCTCTTCGAGGTTCACCGCATGTCCGGTGCGCGGGACCATCCACAAGCCCGCGCTGGGAACCGTTCGTTTAAGGAAAATGTTCGCGTCGAGGCACCCATCGTCCTCGTCGCCGCAGACCAGCAGAAGCGGAACCGTCATTTTGGCCAGATCCGCCTCCAAATCGTAGAGCGAGGGTCGCAGCGCCTGGTAGTTGCGCAGCGTGAGCGCGGACCCCTTGGCCGAATGCTCGCTCAAATGTTGTACGAACTCCTGCCATCCGCGCGGGTCTTTATTCTGGAGTTGCACCCGAGACGCCCCAACCCCCATCGCCTGCGCGAGCGCAGCCGAACCGTCCTTGAGAAAGCGCTCAGCGCTGGCCTCGCATTGCCTGCGGAAAATTTCGCGCTCACCTTTCGGCGCGCCCGAACCGCCGCCCGCGGCGACCAGGGCCGTCGCCATCTGAGGATAGCGCAACCCAAAATGCAGCGTGGCAAACGCACCCTGGCTCAGCCCCACCACGTGCGCTTTCGCGATGCCGAGATGTTTCAGGACCGCGGCGATGTCGTCGGTGGCCTGAGTCTGTCCGTACGAGGCGTCCTCCTCGGGAACATCGGAGGGCGGGTATCCGCGCGCGTTGAAGGTGATGCATCGATAGTTGCGCGAAAACCATCTGACCTGGGTCTCCCATTCGCGATGGTCGGCGGCGAACTCATGCACAAAAATGATCGGATGGCCGTTGCCGGTCTCCTCGAAGTAGAGTTTTACTCCAGATGATTGCGCAAATGGCATAGGCGGACCCTCCTGGCGACTTATTCTAAATAGTCCACTCGGGCGCGATCGTTAAAGCCTCGCGCTTTGCCCCATCCCCGGCGGCTTCTGCTAAGATGCTCAATCGATATGAAAAAGGTCCTGATGGTTTGCACCGGCAACAAAGATCGGAGCCCGACCGCCGCGATGTTGATCGCCGAAATGTGCGCGCCGATGTGGGTGACCTCGGCCGGTACCGAGCCATGGTCCAAAAATCCGGTCAATCAGGAATTGATCGAAGAGGCCGATGTGATCTGCGTTATGGAGGACGCGCATCGGCGGGTCATTCTCGAGCGGTTCGGCGACGCGCATGCCGATAAGGTTGTCGTGCTCGACATTCCGGACAACTACATCTGTTGGGAACCGTCGCTGGTGCAGCTACTCAAGCCGAAGCTGCGGGCCGCGCTCGGGATCGCCAGCCCGCACATTCATCCCAACCATCGACCTTCTAACTGAGGCATTCTTCCAAAAGATGCAGTACCGCGGCGGCGAAGGCGCGCATGTTCGCGACCCGATCGCTGTTGCCGGTCCGAATCACGGCCGCGCGTTCGCGAGGCCCCACTACCGCAATGCAGGTGGTGCCCGCCGCGTCGCCATAGCGGCTTCCGGTCGGGCCCGCCGCGCCGATCTCCGCGAGCCCCCAGATTGACGACAGCCGGTCACGCGCACCTCGCGCGAGGACTAGCGCGGTTTGCTCAGTGATCCCGCGCATCCCCTTGAAGGTCTCCTCGGTGAAGCCCAACAGCTCCTGCATCGATTTGCGCGTATACACGACTACCCCGCCGAGGAAGTAGGCCGAGGCACCGGGAACGCTCAGCAGCGATGCGGCGATCAATCCGCCGGACGATGACTCCGCGATCGCGATGGTCTCTTTTCGCTGTTTCAGTATCGCGCCGATTTTTTCCGCGAGCGGCAACAGGTCCTGCATAAGATTCACTTCCTCTAGATCTCGAGGTTTAACGACCGGCGGTCTTGATGGGCTTAAGGAACTTCAGCGTCATCCGATCGCTCTCGCCAATCGCGAGGTACTTGGCCTTATCGGTGTCGCCGAGGCGCAAGGTCGGCGGCAAGGTCCACACGCCCTTCGCATAATCCTTGGTATCCTTGGGATTGGCGTTGACGTCTGACTTCCCCGCGAGGATGAATCCGGCCTCCTCGGCCAGCTTGATCACATAGTCTTCTCGTACGTAGCCGGAAGCCGCCTTTGGATCCTGCGGTTTGGAGGGGTCGCCGCGATGCTCCTCGACGCCGAGGATGCCGCCCGGCTTGAGCGCCGTGTACATCGCCTTGAAAACCGCTTCGGCGTTTCCACCGCGCATCCAGTTGTGGACGTTGCGAAATGTCACAACCATATCGGCGGAACCGGCCGGTGCGATCTGCATTTGATCGGGCGGATCGAGCTGAGTGACGATAACCTTGCCGAAGCGCGCGGGGTCATCGGCCAGCTTCTTCTTATACTCAGCCGCGTTCTCCCCCTTCGAGATTGCCGCGTACAGTTTGCCATCGTCGTGAAGATACGGCGCCAGGATGTCCGTGTACCATCCGCCGCCCGGCCAGATCTCCACCACGGACATGTCAGGCTTGATCCCGAAGAAGGTCAGTGTGTCGACGGGATGGCGATATTTGTCGCGCGCTCGATCCTCGGCGCTCCGGCTCGTCGCATCCGCCGCGTTCTTCAGTGCACCGGCCGCATTATCCTGCGCCGATGCATAGCGAGGCTGGACGGTGAGTATAGAAATGATGAGTCCGCAGAGGAGCGCAAGCTTGGATGTCATAAGGTCGATTCTTATACAGACTGCGGCGCGTCCGCCATCCTGAAAACGGAGCTAGATCGTATCGGAGACCCCCGGGATGAACAGCGGTTCCATCGCATAGTGGGCGACATCAGCTTCCATTTCCGCGCGTGCAGGCGACGTCGCGGTTTCACTCGCGGCTTCGAGGATGGTCCGCAAGATGGTCGCATCGCTCGAAGTATTGAGGAACAACCCGGGACGGCTCAGGACGAAATGCGCGGCACGCCGGATCGCGTCGCGGTCGCGTAGAGGCTGGTACCAGCTAAATTTGCGCTCGTCATTATTCTGCCACCGCCGGCGCGCAACCGACTTGATGGTCTGGGTCGCGACGCCGCGCTCGTTGCATATTTTGATCAGCGCTTCGACATCGGCGCTATATTGCGGAATTCCCAGCATCGTGAAGTTGTAGGGAAAGAGGACTGAGTCGAAGGCGAACCGTTCAAGGCTGCGGCGATGCATCGCGGCCACCTGCGTGCCGTGACCGGTGACCCCGATGAATCGCACCAGCCCCTTCGCGCGCGCCTCGATCAGCGCTTCGAGCGCGCCATGCGGGCCGAGCGCGGTCTGCCATTCGGTCTCATCGACGAGATTGTGCAGCTGAATCAGGTCGAGCCGATCGACGCGCAATCGCTCGAGTGAGCGATGCAGGCTGTCGCGGGCGCCCTCGAAGGTGCGATCTCCGGTCTTGGTGGCGAGGAAGAAATTCTTGCGATGCTCACGCATCCACGGACCGATGCGCAACTCGGAGTCGCCATAAGCAGCCGCGGTATCGATGTGATTGATGCCGAACTCCAGCAGAACCTCGAGGATCGGATCGGCCTTATCTTGCTTCATCCCGCCTAGCGCGGCCGCGCCAAAGATAACCCGCGAGCTCTGATGGCCGGTTTTTCCGAACGGAATCTTTTCGATCATTTTCCACCTCGGGAAATTACGGAGATTCAGACCTCTATTATCGCAATTGCGATCGAACCGGAAAGCTATTTTCCTCGTTACTTTCCAATTGCAGATGAGTGGCGCTATGGCACAATGAGCGACCGCATCATTATCGCAAGAGCAAGGAGAATCCGATGGCCAAATCAGAGCGTTATCAAAAGGGCGCCGCCAAAATGAAGGAATTGTTCGGCGCCGAGCCGCAGCCGGGCATGATGCAGGAGGACTTCCTCAACATCACGGTCGAGAATCTATTCGGCGATATCTGGAATCGACCAGGTCTCGAATTGCGCGAGCGATCGATGATAACCGTCGCGGCGCTGACCGTGCTCGCGCGGGAGCGCGAGCTCAAGACCCATCTACGTGGCGCGCTCAATGCCGGCATCAGCCGCGAAAAGATCAATGAGATTATGATTCATCTCGCGCACTACGGTGGCTGGCCGGTCGGCGTGAACGGCCTGCGCATCGCGCGCGAGGTCTTCGAGGAGGCCGACGGCAAGAAGAAATAGCGAGAATCCCTTTTAAATCGGCTATTTGCCGTTTGCGGGCAAATCGCAGAAAACCGCGGCTGCCACGACGGTCGTCCAGAGGCCGTCGCGGTCGCCGATCGCCGACTGCGTGATGTTGCGGGTCTGGACGATCTTGTCCGACAGCTTCCAGATGTCCTTGCGCTCGTCATAGCTGACGTTGGGATCGAAATCGACCCCGAGCGAGGTTGCCAGCATTGTCGCGGCTAGATCCTCGGCATAGTCGCCGGCTTTCTGATCGGTCTGACCGAAGCTTTTGTGCTCCGACAGGTAGCCGTAGGAATTCTTGTCGGCCGGAATTGCCAGACCAACCGAAGTGGCCACCAGCCGATGGGGTTCGTTGGTGGCATTGTCGTACATCACGGCAAAAACGATCTGTCCCGGACTGAGCGTCTTGAGGCCATCTTGAATCGATACCACGCGGCAGTTCGGCGGAAAGATCGAACTGACGCGCACCAGGTTGAATTCCGCGATGCGCGCATCGCGCAGCGCCAATTCGAAGGAGGTCAGCTTCTCGCGATGCTTGCCGACGCCCTTGGTGAGAAAAATCGCTTTGCCTGTAGGCCCCATCTAGCTCCCTCGTAACTCGTTCGTCATTCGACATTCAAAGATAGAGGATGCGACCCCATTTTGCGAGATTGCACCGCGATAGATTCACGATGCGGTAACAAACGGCAACTCGATCGCCGCCCACAAACGGAGAGGGCCGGATAAAACCGGCCCTCTCACGATTAGAGACACGTACCTTTCGCTCAATCGGCCCGCAGCGAAGCGATTCTCTCGATCTCCGGAATAGCATCGTTTTCGTCATCGAGGCGCGGCGCTGCAGGAAGCTTCAGTGTGGTTTCGAGGAAGTGCGCGAAATCGCGTGTCACCAATCGGCGACTGTACTTCTGCTCGGCGAGCACTCGCGCGCGACGACCCATCGCCGTTAGCAGCTCAGGACTCCGCAGGCACTGCAAAATCGTCTTGGTTAGTGCATTGACGTCCCTTGGCGGCACTACAAATCCAACCTCGAACTCACGCGCCACGCGCGCCACCTCGGCTTCGTTCTCCATCATCGCGACGAATGGCTTCCCGGCCGCGAGAATCCCGTACAGCTTGCTCGGCACCATGGTTCCCGCGACCCCGGCGCCGAGCGGGATCAAATGCAGGTCGGCGGCCGCAAGCACCTCGCTCATGGCGGTGGGGTTCACTCGATCGACGAAATCGAGGTTAGTAAGTCGTCTCCGCGCCGCCTCCTGCTGAAGCTGCTTTTTTCGGGCGCCATCACCGACGAACACGAATTTGATCTGAGGATTATCCTGCAGGAGATCCGCGGCCTCGAGAACCGACTCCAAATTCTGGGTCCATCCGAGGTTACCTGCGTACATCACGACAAAGTTGCCGCAATACTTTTTCAGCCACGCCTGCCCCGGCGCCTGCGGCTTCACCAGGTCGCAATCGATCCAGTTCGGAATGACGATAATTTTGTCAGCTGGAACAGCCTTGCGCCGCAGCAGCCTGGCCATATCCTCCGAGAGCCCGACGATCGCATCAGCGCGGCGAAAGGCGAACTGGTTGGCGAGCTGAAGCAGCCAAAGCAGCGCGGGATTCTTTAAGCCGCCGGTGGCCTGCGCCACCTCGGGATATACGTCCTGACAGTAATAGACGAAGCGGCAGTTTCGGATAAATTTGCATGCCGCGCCCAACATGCCCAGCATCGGCGGGTCGGTCTCCGCGACCAACACGTCCGGACGTTCGCGGAGCGCGGCGATCCAGGCCAGGGCAAAATAGATGAGGCGATTCAAATGACGAAATCCCCGGCGATTGTGCGATTTCGTCAGGCCAAAGGTCCGCACGAGTCTGACCGCGCCATAGCTCTCTCGGTGAATCAGCGGCCATATTCCCAGCCGCGAGTTATCGTCGGGTCCGCAAATCACCGTGACCTCGTGCCAGACCGCTAGGTCTTCCGCCAACTCGGTCAACAGCGACCCGGTAGCCTCAGTGTCGGGGCCAAAGAGTCGATTGAGAAAAAGAATTTTCGACATGTTCCCCTCTTCAGTGACTGGTCGACCGGCAATTCAGTCGCTCCCGCCAACTACTCACGAGTTGTTCGATTATTTCCGCGAGCGATATTGAGAGGTTCCAGCCGACTAACTCATTGGTGATCCGGGTAAGATCGGAAATGTAACAAACATGATCGCCAACCCTGCTCGCATCGATATAATCGCATTGTGATTTGATCCCGCTTATCTGTTCGATCATCTCGATTGCTTCCAGGATCGAACAGCTATTGGCGCGGCCGCCACCGATGTTGTAGACCGCGCCCGGACGCGGATGCTCGATGAAGGCGTGCATCGCTCGCGCCACATCGAAGGCATGAATGTTGTCGCGGACCTGTTTTCCCTTGTAGCCGAAGATTCTGTAGGTCTTCCGTTCCAGGATGCAGCGCGCGAGGTAGCTGAGGAATCCATGTTGCTCGACCCCCGAATGACTGGGGCCAGTGAGGCATCCGCCGCGCAAACACATCGTGCACATGTCGTAATAACGTCCGAACTCCTGGACGTAGATGTCGGCCGCGATTTTCGATGCCCCGAACAGCGAATGCACGCTCTGGTCGATCGGCATCGTTTCAGGAATGCCGTTGGCGAAGCGCTCATCCGCATAGTCCCAACGCTGGTTGAGTTCACGCAGCGCGATGCTGTTGGGCGCATCGCCGTAGACTTTGTTGGTACTCATGTGCACGAACGTGCCGGGGCAACGCGCACGCCGGTATGACTCCAGGAGGTTAAGGGTACCGCCCGCGTTGATGTCGAAATCATCGAACGGGCGGAGGGCCGCGAGATCGTGACTGGGTTGCGCAGCCGTATGCACCAGGACTTCGGGCTTTAGCGTCGTGATCAAGTCCGCGCATGTCGCGCGATTGCGAATGTCGATGTGGTGATGAACGAATTTTGGGCAGCTCGCGAGAAGCTCTCGAAGATTCCAGGTAGTGTCACCCTCCGGCCCGAAGAGGTCCGCGCGCATATTGTTGTCGGCGCCGTGCACGACCCATCCCAGCGCGGAAAAATACCGTACGACCTCCGAGCCGATTAGACCCGACGAGCCGGTTACCAACATTGTGGCCATCGAATGTCCTCGCGTATGGCGATCCGCAGCGTAAGCGGTGAAATGGAAAGGCGGGGAAATCAGGAATTGGGAAGAGCTCTCAGGTTGCTATCGCGGCGAATGATAAAGTTGCCGAGCACCAGCACATCCATTCTGGTCCTTAAAAAACAATCGAGGGCTTCTTGCGGACGACACACGATCGGCTCGTTCTCATTGAACGACGTATTGAGCAGCACTGGCACGCCGGTCTGGCGGGCGAACTCCCGAATGAGGTTATAGAAACGCGGATTCTGATCTGCATTGACGGTCTGTAATCTTCCGCTGCCGTCGACATGAGTGGTCGCGGGAATCTGACAGCGTTGGCCAGGCCGGACATCGTAGGCCATCAACATAAAGGGCGAAGGCTGCGACTGCGTGAAGTACTCGCCGGCGGCCTCCTCTAGAATCGAGGGGGCAAAGGGCCGAAACGGTTCGCGCCGTTTAATCTTAAGGTTGAGCACGTCGCGGATTTCGGCGCGGCGCGGATCGCACAGGATGCTACGGTTACCCAGCGCCCGCGGCCCCCATTCCATCCGGCCCTGGAACCAGCCGACCACGCTTCCCCTGGCAATTTCTGAAGCAGTCAGACGACACAGCGCGGATTCATTCGAGACGTCGCAGACGTGACAACCGGTTCGGTCGAGTTCGGTGGTGCGCTCGTCGATGGCCGAGCGAATTTCATTTTCGCTGAATTCCGGGCCCCAGTAGGAATGCTCCATGACAAATGCGCGCGGATGGTCGAGTATCTGATGCCAAACGTAGAGGGCCGCACCAATAGCCAATCCGGCGTCGCCCGCGGCGGACTGAATATATACTTCGTCAAACCCAGTCTGCGCGACTATCTTTCCGTTAGTCACACAGTTGAATGCCACTCCCCCGGCGAGACACAGTTTGCGGAGTCCGGTGATTCGCCGCAGCCTACGCAAACAATCGAGGACGACTTCGTCGAGGCGAGCCTGCATCGACGCGGCGACATTGTGATGGCGAGCTTCGATCGGATCATCCGGCGCGCGCGATGCACCCAGTCTCCGAACCATCTGATCGGAAAACAAACGGCCGACCGTCGGTTCACCTGATTCCCACGCCGTCCGCACGCCGCTTCGATGATGGGTGAAGTACGCGCGCGAAAGTCGGAAATCGATTCCACCGCGAGTGGGCGTGCGGATCATCTCGCGCATCAGGTCGAGATATTCCGGCTCGCCGTAGGAGGCGAGGCCCATCACCTTGTACTCGTCGCCATATTTGGGGAAGCCGAGGTACTGGGTCAGGGCCGTGTACGCGAGTCCCAACGAATGCGGAAAGCCAATGGCGCCACGGGGTTCGATTCGATTGCCACGGCCGACGCCCCACATCGTGCTCGCGAAGTCGCCGAGACCGTCGACCGAGAACAGCGCCGCCTCATCGAAAGGCGATACGTAAAATGTGCTCGCCAGATGCGCCTTGTGATGCTCGACGCGATACACATCGATCGGGTGAGGTTTACCCTCCAGCGTTTCCGCCACGGTATCCGCGATAGCCGCGAAACTGCCCCGCACCCGGAGTCGGTTTGCCGCATTGGCCGGCATGCGCAGCCCGTGCCATGCCTTTTGGAAGCAGCGCGCCCATGGGTCGCGCGCCACCGCGAGAGTGTTGACTTCGCGAGACTGCGCCCCCGCGGCCTTAACCACGTAGCGCAGCGCCTCCTTGGGGAACCCGGCGCTATGTTTGATGCGGCTGAACCGTTCCTCTTCCGCGGCGGCAACCAAACGGCCGTCATCGACGAATGCCGCGCTCGCATCGGCGTGGTATGCATTTATCCCCACGATTCCATGTGGGTTGTTATTAGTCACTGGATACTAACTCGGGCCCGGACTGACTATCCGACGGATTACCACTTTGGACTGAAATCGGCTGGGCGCCCCCGGACGAGATAAACTAGTTCGTGGGCGGGTTTGGCGAGCGGGGAATCGTACAACGCGATGGTCGCCAGCCGACTCCGAAAGATTGCGCGCGTCAACGATTGCGACCAGCTCCGCTCGAGCTTGAAAGCTTCTCCTTTGAAAGCGTCAATCGCGACATTGGCAAGCAGAGCATCAACCGTGGGCGGCATCATCGCTTCGGCAATCGCCAGGCGCAGATGTGGCACTGAGCGCGGATCAATGCCCATCAGGGCGCAGCACGCCAGAGAGCCGGCGCCGGCATCGCGCGAAGCGATCAGCAGGTTCTTGCGAATCGGATCACCCTCGAGCGGACCGCCGCGATCGAGGAAGTAGGTCCCGTCAAAAATCGCCAACTGCGGTCTAAGAATTTTGTTGATCGCGAGAACTTTGCGCGCGAAATCGGCGTGATTGCGCAGCCGCTTCACATCAGGCAGGCATCCCCACTGATTTTTGAAGCCCAGGCTCACCCCCGTCATCATGTGCAGTTTCGGCACCGGCATCGTAATGAACACGTCGGTCTCGCGGGTGAGGAGCTTCGAGACCTCGACTGAAACGGAACGCCCCGCGATCTCGGTCTGGAGGGTCTCGCGTGGATAACTTGTCAGGTTCACGGCGCGCGCTTCGTAACGTCGACACATCTCCGGAATGCCGTGACCAGTAAATGCCTCCTCGGCCGGCCATGAATACGAACCACCATCGGACTCGACGATCGTGATGTTGCGAGTGCGGGAGCTTAACGCACGAATCAGGCTTTCGAGGATCGCCGGACTCGTCGTAACGCCGGACTTATGCATCGGATAAGTGAGGTTCGGCTTGATGGAGACCCGCGCGCCCGGAGAAATTACCGCGCGCCAATCGAGCCATTCCAGGGCGCTTTCGATCTCGCGATCGATGCCACTGTCGGTCTTTGATATCCAGACTTTCTGCAATCAGGCCACCGCGAGAATCTCACGAGCTTCGCCAAGCACGGAATGAAACAACGCGGCATTTTGTCGAGCTGAGTCATCGCGCGCGACATAATCCAGGGCGAACTCCCGCGCGCGCGTGGACATGGCGCGATGCGCATCGGCGTCCATTGCGATGCAGTGCTCGATCGCCGCGCGCATCAAATCGGGCCGCGTCAGCGGCACATCCCATCCGATGCCTTTTCGCTGCAAATCGCGCCAACGCGTCTGATCGCTGATAAGGACCGGGCAGCCAGCCAGCAACGCTTCGAGGATCACGAACCCGAAACTTTCGTTGGCACTCGGAAGAAAGCACAGTCCGTGACGTCCAAAGAAATCACCCACCTCCGAAGCGGCTATCGGACCTGAATAGTCAATCTGGATGTTCGGCCCGAGCGTGGCCATCAACTTCAGGCATCGCGCCCAGTAGTTCGCGTCGTCGACCGGACCCGCGATTCGCAATGTGATCTCGCCCGCGATGCCGCGCAGGGCTTCGATCACCAGATGGAGATTCTTTATCGGAGCAATCCGGGAAAGAAAAACCATCTCCAATTGCCCCCTGCTCTTGCGGTATCGCGATGATCGCCAGCTCCGATATTCGGGGCTGAGCACATCTGGTGCGATCATTATTTGTGCGCCCGCGCCGAAGATGCGGCTTATGTCGCGGGCCTCCTCGGGACCCGAGGCATGCCACGTCACTCCGTCGAACATTCTCAGCTTGCGCGCCGCCGCGAGGAAACTCATCTTGCGCGCCGATTTGATCGCAAGCGCGCCTGGGGCGAGTTCTCCGCGCGGAGCAACTATTGTCGGTTTGCGGGCGATCAGACCGAATCTGCGCAGCAGCAACGGAAGGATGCCGAAGCGGCGCGAGAAAATCGTGTTTAAGTGCAAAATCTCATGGTCGGTCCGCCGCAGTTGCTGATGGATCGATGGCAAAGAAACCGGAAGCGAGCCGGCGTAGTAAATCTCGCAGTCGCCACTAGCAGTCCACTGATTCCTTGCGATTCCGGCGTAGCTATGTGCATCGCCCAGGTCACGATCTCCGGTCAGCACCTTGAACTCGAATTGACTGCTCAACGCCGCAACAAGGTTCCTGACTGTGACCAGCTTTCCTCCGCCCTTGAAGCCGGGCAGATAATACGGAACGGTGGCCAGCACCACCGGTTTGCGCTCACGTGAGCGCATTTCTTCCTGCACGAACCGCACCTTCAACTCGAGTCATGAGATCCGGCACGCTGGCTGTCAGAGCCATCGGGAGCCAGAACCACGGCGCGTAATATTGAGGAGCTCGAGCGAGGCACGCCACGCCGACACCGAACATCGACGCCGTCACGCCGATCGCAAGCGATAAAAATGGATCGGGCGGGCGTTGCGCGCTGATGCTCGCAACGACCAAACGACGCGCCCGCGTCACCGCAAGCATCCATCCGGTAATGAAGGCGAGCGTGCCCAGAATTCCGGATTCCGAAAGTAACCGGACCAGGAGACTCGCGGCGTCCTCTTTGTTCATTCCGACGGTGACAATGTCGGCCGGCAGGCGTCCCAGGCCAGGATTTTCCCGATCGTAGGTAACCGGATGAGCGCCGAGGCCGGCCCCTAACATCGGATCGCGCGAGAGATTCGCGCGCATCACCGCTACGTTAACCGCAAGCGCAATCGCGGACAGATCTTCCGCGCGCTTGACCTGGATGTCATCGGAAGTGATGGATTCCGTCGCATCAAGTTTCTCGCTGAGCTGTGGAAGAGTGGAGGCGATCGCGGCATAGGCAACCGCCCCGACCAGCACCGCCGCCACCGCCAAACCGGCAACGGCGCTCGCACTGATGGTTCGCGACACCACCCACAAAGATCCGCCAACTACCAGCAGCAGGAAAAAGTCGATCAATGACAAGGTCACTACGAATCCAGCGAGAATTGAAATCGCCGTCCAGGCGGGGATGACCGCTCGCAACGCATCCCGATGCGCGTGGCCACGCAGTCCAAGCCGAATCAGTACGACCCCGGCGGCGGTGCCGAGCACCATCCCGAGCGCCGAAGGCTCCTGCAAAATCGAGTTCGCTCGAACCATCCCATCGACACTGCCGAGGTTGAACCACACATTGCCGCCCGACCATCGGTTCAGAAAACTGAACTCCAGAATCCCGGGGTGACCGAGCGCGTTGGCAAGAACGAACTGCGCGACCCCGATCAGCGAGACCATCGCGAGCACGATCACGGACAGGCGGATATATCCGACGAAGAGAACCGGCCGGCGCACCACTTCATTCATCGTCGCGATGCAAGCCAGGAGCATAATGGACACGCCGCCGATTTGGACCAATCCTTTGGTAAAAATCTGTACGGAATCATCTGAAAAGATTATCGAGAGAGCGCCCAGTAACAGAAAAATCACGAACGCGAGGATCGATTTGTCGAACCTGAGGTCGATCCGGTAGCGGCGAGTGACGAGGCGTTCGACGGTCAGCACCGCAATTGCCGCCCCGACCACGTCGGCGGGAGTGAGGAGACTTCCCGCGACCACCCGACCAAACGCGTCGAGCGGAAGCGTGACAAATAAGAGCGCCAGCAACACTGCCATAAGGCTCTCGAATCGCTCGCCTAGACGCGCCTGACCGCGGTGCGCGCGACCTGCTTCGCCGCCGCGATGGCGTGATTGATCGCGGCTATGGTCGCCCCAATCTCGGGATGGGAGGTATGGATTCGCCGATTCTCGCGAAACGCCCGCCACGCCTGGGTGTTGCTTTGACCAGAGATTCCCATCAACGTCACCGGCTCCGCCACGAAGGCCGCTTCGATCCCGCGGCCAGCTCGCAATAGAAACTCGTAGTCGCATGCGATCGGGTAAGCCTCGTCGAAATTTCCGTAGCGCGCGAAAAGGTCGCGGCGATGCAGCGAGCCAGGGTGCGCGATGTGCTGATAATGCTTCATCCGTCGCCAGTCCCAAGCCTTCCCAACGATGCGGAGCGCGCGCCCGAGGTCATCAACCAGGATTGCCTGTCCCGAAACGTAATTGATCGCGGGATCGTGTCCGGCACCGAGCAATGTGGCGAGCGTACTGGGCTTGGCGAATCGGTCATCGGCGCCGAGGAAACAGACCCATTCGCCGGTCGCGCGCGTAAGCGCCTTATTCCAGGCGTCGGGCACGCCCCTATCAGGTTGCGATTGCCACCAGGTAAGCCGCGCGCCGTTGGCCTCGAGGATTTCGCGCGAGCCGTCCGTCGAACCACCGTCGCAGACGATTATCTCCAGGGGCTGAGCGGACTGTTCGATGATGCTGTCCAGGCAGCTCTGCAGCGTATCCGCGCGATTGAACACCGCCACCACTACCGATACCGACGGCATCTCGCTACCGCATCTCGACTGGTGGGCGGGAATTGGCAGGTTCGGCGTAAGGCCTGCCGATTTCTTCGAGTTTGGCGCGCGCGGCGGCGAGTACCTGCTCCACCGTAATCTGCTTCATGCAGCGATTGTCATAGGGACAATCATCGAGCAGACAGGTGTGGCATTCCACCGAGCCTTCGAGCACCCGATGCTGATTGCCATGCGGGTACCATCGGCGGCGAGGGTTTCGCTGCGAGAAAAGCGCGACGCATCCGGTCCCCATCGCAGCCGCCAGATGCTGCGGACCCGAGTCCACGCATATCAATAGATCGCAGCGGCGTAGCAGCGCGCAGGTTTCCGTCAATGATAGCTTTCCCGCCAGGTTGATGGCCTGAGCGCCGGCGCGCGAAACGATCTGTTCGCAAATTGAATGGTCATCGGCGCTGCCAATCAGAACGACCTTCGCGCCACTCGCTGTGAGGCACCTGGCTACGGCTTCGAATCGATCGACTGGCCACAGGTTGCAGGACCGCCGCGCGCCCGGCGCGATCGCCACCATCGGTTGCTCGTCCACTCGCAGTTCGATGAGAAGGTCGCACATCGCGTTGTCTGGAGGTTCGTCCACGAACGGCGGGAAGCTCGTGATGTCGGTTTCGATGCCGCAGTCGCGCAGCACTTCGGCGAGGCGTTCGACTTCGTCAGGAAACACTTTCACTTCCGCTTCGGCCTTCGCCGCGAAACCGAGATGCTCCAAACGCCAGCCGAATGCCCATCGCACTCCCAGGAGTCGCGCGAAGATCATGTCGCGAAGCATCCGGGCAAACCCGGCGCGATCCAGCGTTAGATCGAACCACAGGTCGAATTTTTGCGCACGTAGTTTCCGTGCGAATGTGAAACGATCCCTGATGCTTCCGATTTCATCTAACTGATACGTGAGGATCTCATCGATCCAGTCAGCGCGGCCGAGAAGTTCGTCAGCGTGACGCGAGCCACGATAACTTCCCGGCGTGGTGAGTAACGTCAGATGCGCATCTGGATACGCGCGGCGAATCGCGAACAGCGCGGGCGTCGCGCATACCAGGTCGCCGATCGCGCCGATCCGATATACGCAAATTCGCGCGGCGCGAAGTGGCCGCCGGCGCGGCCAGAGTAGCCATCGTAAAGTGGCGATCCATACGTTGCCGACGGTTCTAGTAATCGCGGCGCAGCGTACCAGAACGACCTTCGTCAGATCGGATCGTGTCAACTCGACCTCCGGTGGAGAAGCGCGACTGCGCGTCTATCGACGCCACCGCCGGCTTCACCGCGGTCGCAAAAATGCTGTCGGCGATCCGAAGCAGCGCGGGAATGCGATGAGTCAGCGAACGCAGCGCCTCGGACAGCCGGACGATTTGACGGTAATGAGGCGGCATCAGGTCCATGTCGCCAGGCTGCGGGTTGAGGGTGAAGTAGCCGTCGACCGAAAGTCTGGTCGGACCAATCAGGCTGCGAAACGCCCCTTCGATCGCCGAAGGCTTCCAGTAGCGCACTTCAAAGCCGCGTGCGTCGCGAAAACCTCGGCGCGCCTGCTGCAGGATCGAGAGCAATCCGTATCGCGCCGCCATCTGGATCAGAACGGTACCGCTCGGAGCGAGGACTCTGGATGCCTCCGCGATCGCGAGCCTCGCATCCGCAGGCGAGAAATGTTGCAACACGCCGTACGAGTAGACGACGTCGAATCGGCCATCACGAAAAGGAATGTAGCGCGCATCGCCGACCAGGAAGCGCGCCTCGACACGCAGTTGCCGCGCGATGCGCCGAGCTGGAAGAATCGATTCGAGCCCGGGGTCCATCCCCACCGGCCGATATCCACGACGGGCGGCCGCAATCGACCAGCGTCCCCAGTTGCAACCTAGATCGAGAAGCTCTTGCGCGCCGTCGGGCGCCGGCGGCAGTCGGATTTCCGGTATCGGATAACGAGGAAGCTTTCCCGCGATTCGTCCGTACAAGTTGCCGTTGGTGCCCACGATGGTCTTCTGCACGAACGGATCGACGGCACCGTTGTTTTCGGAGTGCATGGGCTGAACATTTGCGGCCGCGGCCGCAAACGACCGTTCCGTCAGATCCGGAAGCGTCTGCGGCACGTCGTCGATCAGCATGATCGGGATGCCATCGACGATCGGGTATTGGTGCCGTAGCGGACACACCAGCTGCTCGCCGTCGTAGCGCAGCTCGCTCTGATCCCGGGGGCAGATCAACTCGCGCTCGAACCACAAATCGAATCCTGCATCCTTCTTCATCGCAGTGTGCAAGCTCCGCCCATTTATTAGCAGCGAGGTTTTATCACCACGCATTGGCCGGTCGTCAGGTAAACAGGTTTGGTAGGAACTTTGGCAAAATATTCGTCGACCGCGGCTTTCGCTCCCGCACAGGTGCGAAAACCATAGTCGTCGTAAACGATCACCCCGCCGGGATTAAGCCGCGGGAAGACGAAATCGGTCGCGAAAAGCACCGAGCTATAGAGGTCGGCATCGATGTGCGCGAAACAAAACCGCGCATCTCTAACCACCGCGACGGTAGTCTCAAACCGCCCCGAATGAATGACCACGCCGTTTGCAACTCCGAGCAGATCGCGCACGGCAGCCTCCGATGCGTCGGCCAGGTCGCCCTCGCGATGGTGATTATCCTTGGCGGGATCTGCTTCCGGCAGGCCCGCGAACGAATCGAACAAATGTAAAGTTCGATTCGGCGCGCGCGATGCGAGGTGCTCGCGCAGCAAGAGCGCGGTACCGCCGCGCCATACGCCGAACTCCGCGACCTCACCCGGAGCGGCGAGCGCGAAGTCGAGCCATTGCAACAGCATGAACATGCGCTCGGGCGAGACCAGCGAATGACGGCAAGGACGCTCCATAACCGTTCGCAAAACATCGCTTTCGAACCACGGCTGGATAGTTGGGGAATTGGCGCCGTTGGAATGCCCATTGCGCCACGTGACCTCCAACCCGACCGCTTGGAAGAGCGAATGTGCGACATCCTTGACGATGCGCATCCTCATCAAAGCGCCTTACGTAGAATCACCTCGATCGAATACTCGCCATCACTATGCATCAGCGGGTCGACGATGGTGTGGCCGTCGGAGCATCGCTGCGCGGAAACCACAATTGCATCGGGCACGACTCGATTGATCAGTGGCAACAGGCCGACCGTATCAGGAGGCTGGTCGTTGTCGAGGAGAAAAAAGCGTTTGTGATCGGGGTTCCATCGCGAAGGCAGCGTGAGCTTTTTCTCGTACAGGTCGCGGTCCGGAACGAAGAGAATGAGATGCCCGCCGGGTTTGACGACGCGATACCAGTTGCGCAGCGCTTCCGATGCGTCGGCGACGTGCTCGAGGGTATGCGACGAATAAACGAAGTCGAACGCTTCGTCCTCGATTCGAACGAGCTGCTGCGCATCGCCGTGCTCCAGGTCCCATCCGAGACAATCTCGACAAAGCAAGTCGCCGCCGTAACCGAGGTCGAGGCCGCGTCCGGCGCAGTATCTCTCAAAGAAGCCTTCGAGTAGTCGGCGCGCCCGCGCTTTGGAGGTTTCGCCCGCCTGCGTGGGCCGACCGAGCGCGCGATATCTAATCCGCCGCGCGTTAGAGCGGACCTCGCGCATCAGCAGCCATAGCCCCGGCGGCGCAATCCGTCTCAATTCCGTTTTGAGTCCGCGCGACATGTGCGACGCAGTCGACAAGTCAGCCGTCATTTCACTGCGACCAACACAATTTCCTCGCCCGCGTTGCGATCGAAATGCAGCGCGAGGTTCTCGACATACTCGAAAAGGCGCCCGGCGATGCGGCTCCGCCCGATTCGGGGAAGCATTGCGGCGGCGGTACGAATTTCAGTGCGGGCGACCCACGCATCGTCAAAGCCCGCCGCCAGCACCAAGGACTTGAGAGCATGTGGTCTGAAGACCTGTAGATGACGCGGCGGATCAAGAAAAGGCCATTTCGAACCAAGCATCCGATGGCCGAGGCTCCCCGCGTTGGGGGTGGCTATCACGAGGCGTCGCCCACACTTGAGGATTCGCCGCACTTCCTTAACCAGCTCCAGCGGATGATGAAGGTGTTCGATGACGTGGCTCATCACCACCGCATCGAAACTCTCTTCCAGAAATTTTTGCTCGTGTAGCGCGCCGATACGCACTTTGCAGCCCTTACTACGTGCCGCCAAGGCGGCCGCGGGATCCACCTCGACTCCCTCCGCATACCATCCGAACTGGCCCATGGTTCGGAGCAACTCGCCGCTTCCGCACCCCAAGTCAAGCAGCCGCCCTCGATTTTCGATGGGCAGGTATTTCAAGGGAAAGTCAGTGTCGGCGCGGCGTGTAGGATCGAGATAGGCGAGGAGGCTGAGCATTTTTTCGCGCCCTGCGATTTGGCGATCGGAGTAGTGCAGCCGGTCGGCGATATAGGCGCGTTTGACCGCTTGCCGCATCTTCCGAACGACACCGTGCGAGGACTTCGCCCGGTTCGCATCGAAAATGTCTTGATGCGTGTAGTAGTCGCGGTAGGCCTTACCGATGTCGCTTTCGAGCGGCCGCGGATCGAGCCACAGCATCGCGCATCGTGAGCTGGGGCAACGCGAAACATTCCAGCTTCCATGCGCACCAAAAAAGTGGTCGCTCAAGTCGGTGTACGCCGGGACGCCGCGAGTTCCACATACGACGCAGTCGGGCCAGGCTTCCGTGCGAATCAGATCGTCGCAAGGGCCGCCTAAGGATGCGGCAAAACTGGTCATCGCCAGTCAGCCACCTTTGCGAAGGCTGGGCGCAATGTCGGCGGAAGCAATCCGATGATTTGCGATCGCTCTCCTGCCTCGAGGAGAAAACGCCACCCCACCGTGCCAGTCGCTGCGATAAGGCCGCCAAGAAAAATTGCCTTGCTAAGAACATCCGGAAGGAATGCCCCGGCCATAATCACCCCAATGGCTAGCGCTAAAGATCCGCCAGCCGCGGCGATTCCTCGTCCCGATGCCGCAACAAACCGGGTCGCCATCGCGAAGATCATCAGATTCTCGATCAACAACCGCCCGCTCCAGATGAAGGCCGCGCCGATCAACCCGAACCTCGCAACACCGATCCACAGCACCAGCGCGTAGAGAGGAAAGTCGACCAGATGAATTTTCGCGACGAGGTCGGGCCGATGCGCGCCCTGCAGCAACGCCAGCGGTATCCATGCGAGGCCGGTGACGAAAGCGCCGACCGCCAATATCTGCAAAACCGCGGCGCTCTGGCCGGCGAATCGATGACCGATCCAAAACCACATGATTTGAGGGGCGAAGGTGACTACCGCCGCGCACACCGGACAGAGGATGAGTGCGACGAGTTTGAGCGAGCGCGCAAATAGGGGCGCGAGCTCTTCCGGAGCGGCCGCGAATGATCGCGCGAAGGCCGGAAACATTACGCCTGAAATCGCCGCGGGGAGAATGAAACTTTTGCTGACGATTTCCATCGGCACCGAATACGCGGCAAGCGCGGCCATCGACATTAGTGAGCCGATCAGGATGCGATCGAGATAGACCATTAACGGAGTGATCACGCTCGACAGGGTGATCCAGGCGCCGAAGCCGAGCAACGGGAGTATGCAGGCAAGGTCGATGGTCAGATTGGAGCGCAAGCCGGGAAACGCGCGGAAAATTGCCGCGAAATAGATTGCCCAGGAGGCCGCGCGATTTGCGATTAGTGCCCCGATCAGCCATCCAAGGTTGTGGGTGAAGGGGAGCATCAAAACCGGCGCGACGAACGACATGATGCCACTTGGAGTTCGGATGAGGTTCAACAGATCGAACCTGGAAGCAGCAGCGAGCGCCGCGCGCAAGGCGGATGCAGTAACCAGTATCGGCAATCCGATCGCGATGACGTAAAAGCCCGCGAGCGTTTCACTTTGTAGGGTGAGTGGGATCTTGAGCGCCCCGCGCGTAAGCCATGGAGCAATCATCGCGAGCGATATGCCCGCTGCGACGCCGAGGGTGAGCATCATCACTAGCGAGGTCCAGAACAGCTCGGCGGCTTTGGCGTCGCGCCCGAGGCTCAACTCCTGCGCCATCGCCTTTGTCAGTGCGCGACCGAGGCCAAAATCGAACAGGCCGAAGTAGCCCGCGATCATCCACGATATGGTCAGCACGCCGAAGCGATCCGCGCCGAGTCGATGGACGAGTATCGGTATCGCGACCAGCGCGGCCAGCACCGGTACTGATTCCCCGGTGAGATTCCACGCGAGGTTGCCGGCCAGTCCGGAACCTTGCGTTTGAGTATCAGCGGGTTTGCGTTTCGAGGTCAAAAATTTGACGGTTGTGCGATCGGGTTGCGCGCAAGGGCGAGGCGCGCGCCAAGGTCCTGAAACAGGTAACCAGGCTCGATGAAGGGTCCGGCGATCGCCCGCGTCGCGTCATTCGGTCGATCGGGACGCGCGAGATTCAGGTTCACAAAATCAAATCCAAAAGTGAGGATCGCGATCGCCAGCAACATTCGCGGATGCGCACGCAGCGCAATACCCAAGAGAATCAGGGCGAATGGCAGCATCGGAAGGAGATAGGCGCGCTGCACGGGAATTTTAAGGAACAACATTTCGAAAATGATCACGATCGATGCTGACAGCCCGATGATTCGCGAGAATTTCGGATCGCATCGAATCAGACCGCGCAACAGCAACGGCGAGGTCGCGAGCAGAAAAATCGTTGCCGGCAGTCCCCAGAAATAGACGTTCTTGTAGATGAAGCGCCCCAGGCGGGCGGTCAAGGTCCATGCGCCTATGTAGTAGGTCAGGAACGCGAACGAGTTTCCCGATGCGATAAATTCCGGAAGGTAGAGCATCGCGCCGATTGAGGTTGCAATGATGGCGGTCGTCCACAACTTCCGGTCGCGCGGTCTCTCGATGAGTTGCCAAATGAGGAGGGGCCCCGCCAGCAACACCGATGACAGCCGGATTCCAACGGCGATGCCGAGCATCGTGGCGGCGCTGAAGTATCGATCGTTCAGCAACAAACGGAAACCGATCAGGCAGCATCCGAGCGCCCAGATGAAATCGATGGTGCTCGTCGAAGTGGCCCAGTAGACCGGATGAATCGCCATCATGGCGGTGAGCAGATATCGATGCGGCACCTCGAAGTGCGTGCAAATCTGCAGGAAGGAATCGAGCGCGAGCAGCGACATGACCATCGTGGCGAAGTTGCCGGCGACGCTGCCGCCCAGCGCGTAGAGAACTCCACATAACGCTTCGTAGGGAAAATATCCAGGCGGGCGCGAAAGAACATAGCGATGCTGCCAGAGTAGCGTCGTGCCCGAACGAAGTTCCCGAAGCGAGTCAGGATCGGAGCCGGGGCCCGCGAATATGAGCGGCAGATAGAGACAGGCAACGCATCCCAGCAATGCCCATCTGACGAGGCCGGCGTCGCCGACATTTGCGGCTCCCTGAAAAGATAAGGAATCGCGGGAGCACGCGATTGTCGCCACCGCTGTTTTCATCGCGGGTGTTTAGAAAGCCCCTCTTCGAGGTAAGGGTTCGAGGGCAAATGATTTGCCCTTGCGCGACTCTCGCCACGCCTCGAGCAGCAGAATGACCATCGACAAAAATATCAGCGCGATGAAACCGGCCCCCAGCGTATTGACCAGAACCCGCGGCCACACCGGCAAGTCCGGCGCCACCGGCGGCTGCAGGACGGTGAAGGCGAAATCGGCTTCGACCGCGGCGAGTTCTTCGCGCTGAATCTGGGTCGCGATCAGCTCATAAATTTCCTGCTTCAGCAGACTGTCGGAGATCCTCGTGATCTGTTGATTGAGCGAGGCGACCGCATCGGCGGCGTTACGGACTTCGCGCGAGCGCAACCGCTCGCGCAGATCATCGATTTCATAGCCGAGGATGCGCCGCGCGCGCTCCCGGCTCGGATCCTCGAAACTCATGGTCATGCTGCTGTTCTTGACCGAGTAGTCGCAGCGCAACCGCGCCAGCATGATCCGATACATCGCCCATTGCCGCGTATCGAGCGAAGCGCGGGATTGAGCGCGCGGAAGAATTTCGTCCTCGAGATGATGCCGCTCAACCATCGCGGTAACGAAGCTGAAGCTGGTCAGGATGGTGATGTATTCCTGCGCCGCATCGGAGTTGTATTGACTGCCGACGAAGTCGCTCAGCATTCCGAGGTTGCTGCCGCCCAGCAGTCCTTGCAGATGACCGGCAGTCTGCTGCGGAGTCATCGGCTTGATGATGGCGATCGCCTGATACCATCTCGCGAGCTGATACTTGCTGAATGCGAACGCCGCGGCCATCGCCACGAGGGTGATGATCGCGAGCGCCTTCCAATGATGCCGTAGCGGCGCGAGGTAATCGCCCAGGTCATCGCCATAGCCGGGCTCGGCGAGCAGGCGCGCGACCTCGGCCGCGGCCGTGACCGGGCTGAGGCGCGAGGTGGCGCGCGGGACCGACCGATGGTCGGTGGTGGTCATCGATGCCTCACTATGGTTGATACAGGTTTATGGATGTGAAATTCGACGCACGCTCACTGATGCATCGCGGTGCAGACCAGCGTGCCGGTATGCGCGGTGGTCGTGTCATCATTGATGATGCGCGCCACCAGCGCGGTCGCGCTGAGCGACTCAATATGATGCAGGCGCAGGTCGCTGTTGGAGGCCTGCGATCCGATGATCGAGCAGACCGGGTCGTAGTTCGCATCCGCGAAGGCGCTAGTCCAGGTCAACGTCACGTCGGCAGCGCCGCTCGCGGCGATCGATCCGGTAGAAACATTCTGATGCTTCCATCCGCCACCTTGTAGCACCGAGGTCTGCGCCTGCAACTGCGTCGAGGCGACCTCTGCCGCCGAGGCGCATCCGAGGCACTTCCCCTCGACGTTCACCTCACCCGCGAACGCGGGCGCGAAGTTTGCAAACAGGGGGTCACTCGCCGTGATCATCGAGGCGCTTTGCTCGGCCAGGTAATGCGCGCAGTTCAGCCCGAAGCAGAACGTGCCGTTGTTGGGATCATTGCCGCTCAGCGCCGCGATCACCGTTTTAAATCGCGCATCCTGACCGGTGAAGTCGAGGTAGGGAAATCCGCGAAACTGGTAGACACTGCCGCCTTGCAGCATCGTCGTTTGCGTCCCGCTTTCCAGCACCACGATCCCGATGTTGCTGCCGATCGGCGCCGTGCTCGACGGTCCCGCGGTCAGGTCCTGCAGCACCAGCTGGCCTGCGCCGGTGATAACGCCGCCGACCGGACCGCCTTCGAGCTTCGAGGATGAATTGCTGGTCCCATAATACGAGGTGACCGGGTTACCGCCGATCACGCCATAGAAACCGGTAGTGAGCGTCTCGACACTGGAGGCGCAATTGACGATCTCAACCGGCGCGGGAGTCGCGCCGCCGCATACCGAGGGCGCAGTGATCGGAATATTGGCGTTGCCATTTTCGAAGTGGCTGCCGAAATCTTTGAACAGCGCGTTGCCTTCCAGATCGGCGCCGTAGAGGTTGCCCTCGAAGGTGTTGCCGTAGGAAAAAATGTCCGGCGAGGCGCCGGTCGGCACCATCATCCCAGTAACATTTTCGCGAATCCGGTTGCCGATGAAAACGATCGCGTTCGACTCGGTCAGCCCTGGATTGCTTCCCGAGCCGAGGCTGATGCCGGTGCCCCAGTCTTCGATCGTGTTGTCTGAAACCATTCCGCGCAGAGCGAAATGCGTGCTCACCCCGGCACCGACGTAACATTTGGTGCCATCGGACTTCTGGCAGACGATCGAATTGCCCGCGACGGTGAACGTCGAAAATGGCGTCGGATTGCCCACCGGACCGATCTGCAAACCCACGGTGGACGGGCTGCCGATCGGATCGCGAATCAGGACGCCTTCGAGGCCCACTCCGTTCGCATCGATTTGCACGATGGGGCATCCGGAACCGAGGATCTGCACGCTCGGCATTTGACCGATATCGGTACCGCCCAGACCGCTCGCGCCCGACAGCGTCGCGCCATAGGTGTACAGGTTGATCGCGGGGTTACCGCTGCCGGGGCAGGTCACCAGGTAGCTGCCGGGCGCGGCCCAGTCGATAGTTTCGGCGCCCGAGCCCGCGATGGCCGACTGGATCGCCGCGCGATTGTCGGTGCCCCATAGCACGCCGGCGCTGGAAGTGGTGGTGGCGGCGGAGTTCGCAAGCGAAACCTGTGACGGCGAAATGAAATTCGCGATCGTGCTCTGCAGCACGGCGCCGGAGGCTCCCGCGCCGCCGACGATGATCGCCTTGCCCAGGTCCGACACTTTAAACGGACCCGAGGCGCTGGTGAGCGTCGGCGATCCCCAAGTCATCGCGCCGTCGGCGGTAATTTGCGCATCGGGATGTGCGCTGAACGGCGTGCTTTTGAGATTGAAGGTGCCATTGAGGCTGGCGCTGAGGTCATTAAGCTGCGCGCCCGACTGTCCCTGAAAGAGGACATTGCCGGCGGTGTTCGGCGCGGTGCAGCTCCAGACCCCATTCTGGCCGAACGCCCAGGCGCCGCTGCCGCTATGTGCGCATGGGATCGTCGCCTGGCAGTCTTTGCAATAAATCAACATACCGTCCTGCTCGGCGGGCAGGCTCGAAAAGGTCTGATTGGTGATTCGCGGCGAAATTGGCTGAATTCCCGAAAGGCGATCGTTAATCGCCCCGCGAAACGAGAAGCCTGCGCTGTTGCCGGTGAAGTCGGGAATCGCCTGATAGGCGCCCGGAGGGGGCAAGTTCTGTTGAGCGCGCAGAGGTGCGGGAAAAAGGAACCAAAGCAAGAGAATCGTGGGGACCGCGGACACGCGAAGGAGTTTCTTCATAGCTTGTATAACCGTCGCCGGCGCGAGGCGGGGTCCGAAGCGGGCTCCGTCTCGCGTTACCATTCGCAGGCCGGATGGGGCGGGTCATCTCACAGCGCGCGCGCAGTATCGCAGAGCATGTTGGATGCTGCTGAGGCAGGCCTCGGACAGCATCGGGTTGTTGATATTCCTTATTACGCATTTCTTGTTGCGTGTCAACTACAGTAGTTTACAGTTGTGAAATTTGGCTTTCGGGTTCCGCGCACGCGTCCGCCATCCCAGGGCTGCTCACCCGGGAGGCTTTTTTGCTGATTGCGCTCCTTTTTATGTTAAACACTAAGTGCTTTTTGGGAGACATCTTGATAATACGATTAGGCGGATTATGGCAAGGATTATTGACACACGTTGATGGGTAAGCATCAACATCTTGTCGATGGCGCGCTTCGAGCCGAATTAGGAGAAATTTGAGCGGTGCGTTTACTAGGTGGTTTTCGCTGAAACCATCAGGCCGACCTTGAGGACGCCGCACGCGGCGCCGCTCGGCGGCCTGCGTCCCCGGCCGCCTTTTGGTTCGGTTCCGAAGTGCTGTGCAAACGCCTCAGACGGTAGTAAACTAAACGAAGGCTTGGTTCTAGATCTGACGAAATCTCCTTCTAGGGCACCGAAACCCCTTCGCCATGTGCTGAGAACGAAACTTGAACATATGTAATAATGGGGTTGCACAAGACCGTTTGAATTGGCAACCTTTGGCGGGTTGTGGTTTTTGCAGACTGGGTGGAACTCGACATCCGTTGGAGCAGAGCGGCAACCCCGGTGATGAAGTGAAGCGTTGATGTGATGGCTGACCTTTTTGCCACAAGCGGCGACATTTATTCGATCAGTGTTGCCGGCCAAATGAATGCGGCTATTCATCATCCGTCTTGGTATCAAGCCGTCCGTTTAATAACCGAAGAGGAGCTTGAGGTCGCGCAATCACAACGCGGAGCGACTCCAGCGCGCGACCATATCCTTGGAGATTTTGGTCCCGATGACGTAGTTTGCACCCCGGTCTATACTCAATTCACGACGACCACCTTTCGGGTGGTTTGCACGAACGAGAACTGGACAATTTCGGCGTATCAAGCTGAAGCGTTAGAGCGTATCCGTGAGATCTGCTCGCGAGTCTTTGAAATATTGCCTCATACCCCGGTCGGCTCATTTTCTTGCAATTTTTTCCACCACAGACCCACACTTCTCTCCGAAGTGGGTGACCAATTGGCTAGCTTCCTGAAGGACCTTCCAATTGGTGTTACGGTCCCAGCGAAGGGCGCCGCGGCCAGTTTACGATATCGATTCAGCTCGGAGATGCGGCTCTTGGACTTAACGATAGAGGCATCAGTTCGATCACCGTCGATGGTTTTCGTCGGAATAGTGGCTACCCACCCGATCAAAGCGCAAGGTTTTTTTGAGCTAAGGCCGCTCCTCGAAAAAAACCTCGCAGAGGATCGCGCCGAGGCAACGAAAGTGCTTGGAGATATTGTAACCGCGTTGAATTCAACGGGAGGAAACCATGCCTGAGGGTCTAGGCCAGCGCGCATCTGCGAAAACCGAAAGCGCGATTGCGTCTGTAGTCGTTGCCCGGGAGAACCTTACGGCCAGCCCTAAGCGTATTGTGGTATATGGCTACTCCCCCTTTGGTGCTTGGCCTGATTTTACAATTACTGAAATTCTCGGTCAGCAGAAATCGTTTAACAACGGGTCCAGCCAGCCGAGGCGCGCGGGCTTGCCTTTTAACAACCGGCTTGCCTCGCTCGATGCTGATAACGTCCTATCTGACGACCAGCAGCTAGAGGAGGCTTATCAATATCTCGGAACCAAGTTTGGGCCTGACGCCGGACCGCAAATCCAAAATAAGGTGCTAGAACTGTTCCGTTCTACGGGAGTTGCCGGGGCTGAGTGGTTAATACGAAGACTGCGCGTTGAATCAATTTCTGAGGTTTTTGAATCTGCCTCACTGCTCTTAGGTCAGCTGGGCTCTGACGGGCTAACGCCACTTCTACGTGAGTTGGAGCACGAACCCAACGAGGATATGGCGGAATGTCTGCTGACTGCTGTAAGGTTCCTTTCCCCGGTCGTTGGTCAAAGTGAGCGGAGACTAAGCGCTCTTCTGCGGGTTTTTAGCCGTCACTCGGATAAGGACGTTCGAAGGTCGGCTTATCGAGCGACGCGAAGCGTTTCTCGGTCAAGCGCAATTGAGATCTTGCAGGTCGCAGGAGCGACCGAAACCAATCCGAGATTAAAAGCGCTGATCCATGACCTTCTCAGAGTAGCGCAAGAATAGGGCTACACGCGGGGCAATACCTATGTGGTTGCTCCGCTTTGGAAGGGAGCGCAATTGGCGAACCAGCGCTCACGCTGTCAAAGACCTCACGCCTCGGGCAAAAGATAATGGCCTCTCGGTCTATCGCGTCGAATCCCGCGAAGAAGGTCTTCAGGTATGCGCTATCGACACCATTGTTTTTCAAAAGAGCGGGCCCGACGATCGATTCTTTGTCCTGATACCGGAGAGCTGCCTGGATACGGTAGGGCTTCAGGCGGTGGCCATGCAATACGACAACATGCCGGAGTTCTTGAAGATCCGCCATTGCGAGATTCCAAAGGAAGCTCTCAGTGAAGAGGCTCTTCGTAACTTCGCGGAGGAAATCTTTCGAATAGGTCCGATCAAAGTTGATCTGTCCGAAACCCAGATCAGGCTAATCGCTCGCGATTTTGCCGATTCTCCAGACATTAAGCCCTTCGTGAATGAAGCTTGGGCGGCTGAGCTAGCTTCCCAGGATGACTCCGGAGAATGAATCCGATATCAAAGCGTTTTAGGATCTGCGTAGGTGATCAAGGGCAGTCGCGACGCGACCGCAGTCTATCCGCCAGGCCATCAGGCCATTTTCACGACAGTTCGTCAGGCCGTCTTATTGATGATTCCCTCGTTCAGCGAGCCGGAGCGGAAGCCCTTCAAATCCACCGCGACGAAACTCCGTTTGATTCTACTACGGCATTGCCGTACAGTCGGAAAAGGACGTGCATACCGTCGTTGAAACGCCCGCGTACCTCGTCGATGTCAGGGCCGCTAGCCTTACAGAATCTGAGCGTGAGGCGATCGTCGCGATTATCGCCAACAATCCGCGGGCCGGCGTTGAGATAGCGGGAACCGGAGGAGCGCGAAAAGTTCGGGTTGCCGGCAAAGGGAAAGGAAAGAGCGGCGGCTATCGCGTCATCACCTTCTATTCCGGCGAGGATGTGCCGGTTTTTCTTCTGACGCTGTACTCGAAGGGTGAAAAGGCGAACCTAAGCAAGGCCGAACGCAATGAATTGAAGACCATTTTGGCTGACATCGTTCAAACCTACAGGCGAGGACCTAGACGTTATGTCTAAAGTCGGAAAGAAACTCATCGAATCCGCCAAACAGGCGCGGGCGTATGCGCGAGGTGAAACTACTGAGGGCTTCGTCGCGCATGTTCCCGACGATGTCAACGTTAAAGCGTTGCGCAAACGGCTCGGGTACTCGCAATCCGAATTCTCGCGGCGGTTCGGGTTCGCCATCGATGCGGTGCAGGAATGGGAACAGCGTCGCAGGACGCCGGATCGGACCGCACGCATCCTTTTGAAAATCATTGAGCGCGAACCCGATGCGGTCACCCGCGCCCTCGGAGGATAACCACAGAGGCACGGAGACACAGGTTGAGAAGCCAGAACCCGTGCACCGCAGACACGGCAAAAGACGATTCCCGATTTCCGACCTCTGTGCCTCTGTGCCTCTGTGGTGAACCTCTTCTCGCTGCGCCGAGTTCCTATTCGACCGGCTGTCAGGCCGTTTTAGGAACAATCCCCTCATTCAGCGAGCCCGAGCGGAACCCCTTCAAATCCACCGCGACGAAGCGGAACCCGATCTTCTTGAACTCGCGATCGATGATCTCGCGCGTCGAGTCCTCCAGCAGCCGCGGCAGCTCCGAAGTCTCCACTTCGAGCCGCGCGACATCACCATGATAGCGGACTCGCGCGACCCGGAATCCCATCGCATGCAGCAGGGTCTCGCCGCGCTCTACTTTTTGTAGGCCCTCGAGGGTGATTTCGGTGCCGTAGGGGAAGCGCGACGACAGGCATGGCGACGCGGGCCGGTCCCAGGTCGGCAGCCCCAGCGCGCGCGAGGCCTCGCGAATCTCCGCCTTAGTCATGCCGGCCTCGACCAGCGGATGCCGCACGCGGCGCTGCTCGGCGGCCTGAATCCCCGGGCGGTAATCGTGGAGGTCATCGAGATTGACGCCGTCGACGATCTCGGCGATGCCGAGCTCGCGCGCCTTGGCCTCGCATACGATGAAGAGGTTGCTCTTGCACAGGTAGCATCGATTGAGCGGATTGCCCGCATAGCCCGGCACCTCCAGCTCGTTGGATTCGATAACGACATGGCGCGCGCCGATAAGCTTCGCCATTTCGAGCGCCGATTGCCGGTCCTGATCGGGCATCGTCGGCGAGGTGGTAGTAAGCGCGAGCACGCGCTCCCCGATGGTGTCCTGGGCGACCTTGAGGACGAAAGTCGAATCGACGCCCCCGGAGAACGCGACGATAACGCTCGTCATCGGGGTGAAAATCCCTCGGAGGGTGTCGAGTTTCGATGTGAGTTCTTCGGTCATCAGAATTCGTCTTGGGATTGTAGGACAATCACGTTCGTTTGGCGAATCTCCGCCAAAAAGCAAGGATCGATGCGGTCACCCGCGCCCTCGGAGATTGGTGAATCGTCTCTCCTCATGTATGAACCGGAAGCTTTCCGGAAATCGAGTTTGCGCCGTTCCCACTTGCTGATTGGGTTCACCTGAGGTCGAGCGCGGCAACCGCTCCCCCCTATGATTCGATCGAAAACGGCGCGACGCAGAGAGAGGCCGTAACGTCAGGTTATCGAATTGGCAACCCTGATTTAACACCCATGCAGGCGGAGAATCCTACTTTTAGACAGAGCCTGGCCGATATGATACAAATCAGCGCTAAAGAGGCCACGCTCGGTCTGGTCAGGAGGCCGGGCGCTAACATGGGAGGGGTATTATGGGCTTTCGGAGTTGGAAGAGGATTGTCTCGGGGTGCGGGGCGTTGTTGATAGCGTTAGGGGTTGCGGCATCGGTCAACGCGGCCGAACCGGGGCAAGTCCAATGGACTTTCTACCAAACGCTCCCGACACTTTCGACGGCCATTATGCAAAACGCCGCTCCGGTCCTCGGGGAGCCTTTTTTTGGCGGCGGCAACGGCGACAACATCCTGCGCCTGATCAACCCGAACGGCGCCGCGAACGCCAACCTGGCCGGGGCCAAGGAACAAACCGTCTGTGCGATGATCTATGTTTTCGATGCAGACCAGGAAATGGGCGAATGCTGCGGTTGCCCGCTTAGTTCAACCCAACTCGCGACCTTCTCGGTTTACCAAAATCTAACCGCCAACTGGAGTATCGGCGGGCCTATCATCGATAACTCCCGCGGTTCGATTGCGGTCACCGCCGCGGCGCCGAACGCGCCGCTGACCTGCCTCGGTCAAAGTGACGCCTGTAACGGCGGATGTGATCCCAGCAACATACCCGGCTATAGCTTGACCACCGCCAACAACCTGCTGGGAAGCATGACCCACAATCAGTTCCTGGCTGACACGGCTTTGACGTTTGGGGCTCAACCGTCGATAGGAAATCGGCTCAGATCGAATACCGGCCTCACAGAAACAAGCCTGTTCGATGACTCTTCGGGCGACCCGAACAATGTGGTTTACCTCCAGAATCAATGCGGCGCGATCATCGGAAACGGTACCGGAGGCGGAATTTGTACCTGTCCTACCGAGGGGTAGTTGCGCGCGTGCAAGAATTCGTGGCGGCCAGGTCGGCGGGTGGCTGATGCCGTTCGGTTGGTAGGGTAACCTTCGTTCGATGGGCATGAATGCCTCAGAGTAGGCGATTCCGGAAATGATGTTATTGACAGTAATGACTGGCTATAGAACGCTGCGCTCAACTTTATGGGAGGGTTTTGCAACTATGCGGCGTTGCAGAAGGTTGTCATCGATAGTGAGCGGTGGAGTTTTGCTGATGGCGCTCGCGCAGGGCGCGCTGCCCGGATTGCTCGCTCCGGCGTTGGCCGCCAGCACCGACGCGTGCACCCCGCCCATCGCGCTCACCGGCTCGATCCAGCAAACCGCATGGCAACTGCTGGTGGCCGCGCTGTGTCCGGTCAACTCCAACAAATATCCCTATGTAGTATGGGAAAACTGGATTGAACAGGCGCAGCTCTATCCCAGCAATCCCGGCAACGGGCTATCGGTGCCAAATGCGGGCGGCAGCAACCCGGCTCATGTGCTGCACGGCAGCCCATTGGCCTTCCAAAATAATAAAGGCTTGCTCGGCTCGCCCGACACTAACTGCAACCCGGCGACCGTTCCGCCCTCGAACAATCCCAACCTGGTAATCTGCGAGGAGGTCCGGATCAACGGCGCCAGCGAGGACTATATCGCGGGCCGGGGGTTCTGGAATCGCTCCAATCAACAAGCGATTGCGGCAGATGCGGACACCTTCGAATTCCCCAAACCGGCGGTCGAGATCAAGGCGGATTGGGAGGTGCTGAGCAGTTGCAGCTCGGTGCCGACCGGGGTTCACGTCGAGCAAATCGGCGACACCTGCTATGCGCTGGGCGGCATCGCACTAATTTCCAAGCTCAAGGAAAACTGGATCTGGGCGACCTGGGAACCGCAGAACCTGGATACCAATCCCAATCGATGCGTGGTGCTGGGCTGCAAGGATCCCTATGGCTCCAATCCGGCGAAGAGCAACGGCGGCCCCAACGGCAACACCCAGCTGACCTCGGCGCTCAAGTCGCTGATGCAGCAGGGGGCGCTGGCGCCGGAATGGTTCAACTATCGCCTCGACGGAGTGCAGACCACCTTCGTCGATGCGAATGGCAAGCCCACCCTGCTCGGTAACTCGGTCGTCGAGGGCGAGAATGCGGGCGTACCGCTGGGTCAGTCATCGTGCATCACTTGCCACTCGGTGTCATCGATCAAGAGCGACGGGACCGACGGCATCACCTTGTTGAATTCCAATCCGGTGGGCAAGCCGGTGGCCTTGCCCAGCAGCGCGTGGGTGCAGCGCGACTTCGTGTGGTCGCTGAGCGAGGCCTGCGCGAACTCGCCGTTCCAGACCTGCACCAGCAACTGAGGCGCGGTCGAGCAGTATCCTAAGGCTGGATCGGCTACCGATCCAGCCTTAAAGAGTCGTGCGGAGGGTTCGGCGATCCTGGCCCGCATACCTCACTTGCTGATAGTTATCGGAATTGAGCTGGTCGCCAGCTTTGACGTATCCACCAGCGACATTTGATACAGCTTGTAGAGGAGGGTGAACTCCTCCATATCGCGCTCGCCAAGCTTTCGTTCTTCGTCCTTGGAACTGTTGGGATTGTGGGCCGGCACCCAAATCACTCCGGATTGCTCCACCGCTTCGCTGGTTTGGTAGGCGTCGCGGGCCGACATAAAGGCCCATTCCGGCGCCTTAGGCCCAACTCCAAAAATGCTCCGCTTACATTTCGACTCCAGGTCTTGTGGACCACACGCCTGGTCCCCGAGACGTTGCATGATTTCTAAAAGGTTTCCAACCTTTGCATATCCGCAAACCACATCAGCGTTGTCAGCGGGCAATCCGTTTTGTTCCTCCGGATAGCACAATTGCTCGACATTTCCATCCGTCAACTGTTGACTGGGCGTGGTGCTCGTCCCGGTTTGGCCAGTTCGCCGGACGGGCCGCTGACCTACAACGGTTTCGGGCAAATCGGCCCTGTTAATGGCCACGGTCGGGGAAGCTTTGCCAAATGACAACAGGGAAGGAGCAGGGGTCGGCGATGCGAACGCTCCAGCTGTAGGCGTGGCCGTCGGTAACGGATTGCGTATTTCAACGTAAACATAGTTCGCCTGATACGGCGATACCCAGGCCAGAATCTTGTCCACGTATGAAGGTTGAGTCTTGATACTTTTGCGGTGAAGCGGCTCGATAGATTCTCCATTCGGACTAAGACCATATCCTTGAGGCATCAATGCATACTTCTTGCGCGAATGGTCCTCATTTATTTTCCACTTATATCCTGGGGGCAGTTTGTTGAGATCTTTGGCGCTCGGCGCTTCCGATTCGACCCAAAACATAGGCGATTGCCGAACGAAGTTAGTGTGGCTGGCGGGCGGCGAAAACGCTGGATCGTAGTCAAACAAGCCTAACATTCTCACTGGATTAACCAGATCGACGGCCTGGGGGTCTTCCGGGGCCTCGGTCGGAATCTCGCGGTTGGCGTCGAGTACTTCGCTATTCCAATACGATGTCATGATTTGGTTAAGGCAGGCGTCGAAATCTGTCGAGAAGTAGGTCTCAGTGTCGTCGTTTCTTTTCCCCAGCCGGTTGACGAAAACACCCTTCCAACAGGGGCCATTGTTCCCATGGAGAATCTTCAGGCTCTCGACAAATAGGTTCGCTATCATCGCCCGCTCTTCGTTAGTGTCGTAGTATTGCTGGTCTTCAAGGAACAACGAAAGCTTGTCGGTTAAAGGCGATTCAAATCGTTGCGCGAATTCAGGCCCCTGGAGCGGTAGAAATCTGTAAGTTGGATTTTCGACGATTCCGGCTGAAAGCCCGGCCTGGTAGGCACTGGATCCCTTACTTGCTACGCTGCCGTTATTGATCGCGCCCAGGCTAACGAACGGGATGAGCAAATCGTTCCACAGCTGAGTCCATTGGAATGATGCGTTAGTCGAAAAGCTCCGGGTCGGGTCCACTTCGGAAAGTGTCATAAAATGAGGTGGCTCATGATTCCTCAGACGCTCAATGTTGAACAGAATCATTTCCTCTTCGCCGGCAATGATTTGTTGATTGTAGTTTCCCATGTCCATGTTCATGAAGGTCGGGCCGAAACATCCGGTAAGCCCAACAACGGCCAAGCCGATTAAGATCCTTAAAGTCCTGGATCGCTTCGAACGGTCGTTTGTACTTGTCTCGAACTCATTCATCATTCGAATAGCCCTATGCAGGCGAACCCGGTCTACCTCTGATAGACCGCCATCGAGCTCCGTCATTCCGCGTGATCGGATGCGGAACGAGTTTGATGAGATGCGCAGCTCGCGATACGCACCTTTCACCTTCCCCTAACTACTGAACTCTCTGGCCCATGTCTTGGTAGCGTAGACCGGAGCCGTTGGAAAGAGTTGCAGGTTGCCGCTGAGACAGCCAGTCTGAAGTGTGCTGATACTGCCGATTTGTTCTCGATAGTTATGTGATGTTCACCGGCGCACTGGCCAATCGGAGTCAGGCTGACAGGCGGCTTTCGGGCAATTGTTTTCCCAATTTCGCAGCAGATTATGTGACAGTGGTGGCGCCGCTTCAGCGGCGGCAACACATCGCGCAGTTATCTTCGGGTCGGCTAGCCGATCCAGCCCAGCAGGATCGCGCCGAGGGTTCCGCTGCCCATCAACACCCAGAGCAGAAAGCCTTGAATTAGCGGGCGGCGGCCGACCATTTGGAGCGCGGTGCGGCTAAGTCCGGAACCGATCAGGAATAGGGTCACCACCAGTGAGCGCTGCGCCCCGGCGAAAACGATGTGGCCCGCGGGTTTGAGCGCCGGAATCCATGTCACCAGCGCCGCCGCGGCGAGAAATCCAAGGATGAACCATGGCCGCCTGGCCTTTCCCGCCGGCGCATCGGGGTTGCCGCGATTCCACACCAATCCGACCCCGAGGGTCACCGGGACGATCCATAGCGCGCGGGTAAGCTTGATGGTGGTGGCGATTTCGAGCGCGCGAGCGCCATATTGCATCGCTGCGCCAACCACCGAACTGGTGTCGTGAATCGCGAGCGCGCTCCAGACCCCAAATTGGCTTTGACTCAAGCTGAAGTGATGACCAATCCAGGGAAAGATGAACAAAGCCACCGCATTGAGGAAGAACACCGTCGCGAGCGCCACCGAAACCTCATGACTCTTCGCGCGAATCGCGGGAGCTATCGCGGCGATCGCGCTGCCTCCGCAGATTGCCGTACCGACGGTTACCAGCAACGAAGTGTCGCGCTCGGTTTTAAGAAACCTTCCCAGAGCCAGACCCACAGTCATGGTAAGACTAATGCCAATCACGGTGTAGAAAAAGCCATGCACACCGGCGTGCCCGACTTCGATGAGATTCATCCCGGCCCCGAGGCCGATCACCGAGATCTGCAACAAAGGAGTGACCAGACGCGCAGTGGAAAACGCATATGGATTGCCCAAAGTCAGGGCCAGCAGGATTCCAAGCAGCAAGGCGAGACCGGGAGAGAACCATGGCCATAGCATTGCCAGCGCAACTAGCGGGAACAGGATGCGGGCGGCCAGGTTGCCGGGATTCGCGCCGCTGAACTCATGACGCCAGCCATACGGCGCCGCCTCGAGTGAGGCCGCCTTCAGCGTGGAAGCCTCCGCCACCTTTAGCATGGCGGTTACGCCCGCACCCGCGCGTTGAGCGCTCCCACTTGCGCCTCGAGCCGATCGCGCAGACCGTTGCAAATTATTTCGCAGAGCTCGAACACCGTCGCGTCCGCGATCGAATAGTAGGCGCTGGTGCCCTGCTGCCGGCGCTGAACCAGGCCGGCGTCCTGCAACACCTTCAGATGCTTGCTGACGTTAGGCTGCGTCGATGCTACGGTTTGCGCAAGCGTCGAAACACTCTGTTCGCCGGTCTCGAGCTGCTGGAGAATGCGCAGGCGCAGCGGTTCGCCCATCGCCCGAAAGCGCGCGGCTACCATCTCGAGCGCTTGCGCAGTCATGCTGCGCGACAGGGTCCGAACTCGATTACTTCTTGCATTCATAAGTAATTAGTTATAGATAGATGGAGAGTGAGTCAACAGCAGCGAACCATCGAGGCCAGGGGGACCGCCACAAAAGGAGAACTGCGATGTTTTTCCGGGAACTCAATCGCGGAAAATGCAAGACCTACATGCTCGGATGCGAGCGGACCCGGCGCGCCGCGGTGGTCGATCCGCTCAAAGAAAACACCGGCCGCTATATCGCAGTCGCTGCCTACCATGGTTTGAAAATCGACTATGTGATCGACACCCACACTCATGCCGACCATCGCAGCGGCATCTGGGATCTGGCCGAATTGACCGAGGCCAAAATCGTGATGGAGCGCTACGCACCCGCTCCACACGTCGACGTCCACGTCGCGCAGGGTGACATCCTTGAGGTCGGCGATCTGCGCCTGAAGATTCTGTTCACTCCGGGTCATACCCCGGATGGGATCAGTATCTACGTCGACGGCCGAGTGCTGACCGGCGACACCCTACTAATTGGCGGCACCGGGCGCGCTGACTTCGCAGGGGGTGATGCCGGAAAGCAATACGACGCGGTTACCGGGCAGCTGTTCACGCTCCCGGACGAAACCCAGGTCTTCCCGGCACACGACTATCGGGGGAACCATTACTCGACGATTCAAAAGGAAAAGACTACCAATCCGCGACTGGCCGGCCGCTCGCGCGATGAATACATCCACCTCATGAACAACCTTGGCCTCGCGCTCCCGGACAAAATCCAGGAGGCGTTGCAGGCCAATCAGACGGCGATCGACGATGACTCGCTGAAGTTTCCCGACCTCGGTCAGCTCGGAAACGTTCGAACCGCAACCGCTGCAGAATTGCAGGCTCGGATTGAAGGTGGAAACGCACCGGTAATTCTTGATGTGCGCGAAGATGACGAGTACCGCGGCGAACTCGGCCATCTTCGCGGGAGTCGGCTGATTCCGCTCAAGGCACTGCCACAGCGAGTTGCTGAACTAGAAGATATCAAGCATCGCGACATCGTGACGGTGTGCCGCGCGGGGATACGCAGCAGCACTGCCGCCGCGATTTTAACCGGGCTCGGCTTCGATCACGTAAGCAACCTCAAGGGCGGGATGCTCGAATGGAACGAGGCCGGCCTGCCGGTCGAGCGCTAACCCAGAGACTTTATCGGGCGGCGCTAGCGCTGCCACAGGATCTGGGCTGCCTCGAGCGGGACCTGGGCGTCGCGGAATGCCGGCACGATCCGCGGCGTATAGTCGGCGGCCGGCCGGCTGGACGAAACCTGTCCCGAGTATGTGTAAGCGCCGATCGATCCGGCCAGCGCTTCCTCGCGCGTCATCGGGTGAATCGTCGGGGGCTCGCCGTTGCGCGGTTGGGCATACAACTCGACGCAAACCGCGTCGTGCTCCAGCTCATCGAGGTAGACCTGCACGCGGAAGTTATGAAAGTCGCCGACGGTCTCGCAAAAGGTTTGGCCGAAGTTGAGCTTGGCCCAATGCTCCGCGAGCGCCTCGCGCCACTCGGAAATCTGCTGTGGGAGCGCACACTGCGCAGCCTCGCGCCGGCGATAGCTGCTCGCGGCCGGCAGATAATATTTCTCGGTGTACTCGCGAACGGCGCGGTTGGCGGAAAACTGCGGCGTCAAGCGCGCCATGCTTTCGCGCATCATTGCGATCCATTTGCGCGGTAGTCCTTGAGTATCGCGATCGTAGAAACGCGGGATCACGTCATGCTCAAGAATGTCGTACAACTGCCCGGCCTCGACCGTATCCCAACCCGGATCGTCGCCATGCTCCTTGCCATCACCCAGCGCCCATCCGACTTCAGACTCATAGGCTTCCGCCCACCATCCGTCTAGCTCCGAGAGGTTGAGGCCGCCACTGGTGAGAATCTTCATGCCGCTGGTGCCGCTGGCCTCCCATGGACGGCGCGGAGTGTTGATCCAAACATCGACGCCCTGGACCATCCGCGCGGCCAACAGCATGTCATAGTCGACCAGAAAGACGGCGTGCTGCCGAATATCGGAACGTCGAACGAATTGAATCCATTCGCGGATCAAATCCTTGCCGGCCTGATCCGCCGGATGCGCCTTGCCGCCGAGCACGAGCTGAACCGGACGCTGCTGATTGGTGAGGATCCGCGCCAGGCGCTCAGGATCGTGCAGGAGTAAATTCGGTCGCTTGTAGGTGGCGAAGCGCCGCGCAAAACCGAGCGTCAGCGCATTGGGGTCGAACATCGATTTCGCGCGCTCAACCTCGTCCTGGGGGGCGCCATAGGCCGCCATTTGACGATGCGTCCGCTGGCGCACGAAACGCACCAGCTCCTGGCGACTGTTGGTTCGCAAGTTCCACAAACCCTCGTCCGGAACGCTCCTGATGCGATCGCCGACGGCCTCGGTCGTGCCACGCCAGCGGTCCTTTCCCACGGCTTGTAACCAGAGGCCCTCGGAAAGCTCGGAGTCCCAGCTCGCGGTATGGACGCCGTTGGTCACGCTGCCGATCGGAATTTCTTCCAGCGGCCACCTCGGAAACAGCGGCTCGAAGATCGACCTGCTGACCGCGCCATGCAGCTTGCTGACGCCGTTGATCGCGCCCGCGCCGCGCAGAGCCAGGTAGGCCATGTTGAACGGTTCGTTGGGGTCGTCGGGATTGGCGCGGCCCATCGCCATGAGGTCGTCGAAGCTGATATTTAAGCGTTCGGTCGCGTACCAATTCAGATACAGACGCATCAGGGCCGGGGAAAATCGGTCGAATCCAGCCGCCACCGGCGTGTGGGTGGTGAACAGGTTACCGGCGCGGGTAGCCGCGAGCGCGACCTCAAAGGGCTTGTTGTTCTCGTTCATGAAGATGCGCGCGCGCTCCAACACCGCAAATGCCGCATGACCCTCGTTGAGATGACATACCTCAGGGTTCAGCCCGAGCCGCTTTAATAGACGCCATCCCGCGATTCCCAGCACCAGTTCCTGCTGCAGCCGCAATTCGGGGCCGCCGCCATAAAGCTCGCTGGTGACGGTCCGATAGATCGGCAAATTGCCGGGGTCATTGCTATCGAGCAGGTATAGTTTGAGGCGTCCGACCCTGGCCTCCCACACCCGCAGCCACAGCTTGTAATCGGGAAAGTCAAGTTCCACCCGCAGCAGTTCGCCCTCGCTATCACGCATCGGCGTTATCGGCAGCCATGAGAAGGGATTGATCGGATATAGATCGCGCTGATTGCCTTCATGGTCGATGGCCTGGCGAAAAAAGCCCTGCTGATAGAGCAATCCTACCCCGATTATCGGGACTCCCAGGTCGCTGCCGGCTTTAAGCTGATCGCCCGCGACATTGCCCAGGCCTCCGGAGTAGATTGGGAGCGCCTCGCTCAGGCCGAACTCCATGCTGAAGTACGCCACTGCGGTGAGCGGGGAGTCGGAATGAGTCTTCTGGAACCACGTCGTGGCGCGCGCAACCTCGCGCCTGCCGAGCACGAGCTGTTCGACGCGACGGCGCAAGTCCTGGTCATTGGCCATCGCACTGAGGGTTTTCTCGGACGCGTGATGCAGCATCAGCCATGGGTTGCGTGTGAGCAGCCACACCTCCGGATCAATCGGGCGCCAAATATCGTCGCTGTGGCGATTCCAGACTCGGCTCAGATCGAGCGCCAATTCGCGCAGGAGGTCGATCATCGGTTCCGCATGAATAGACGATGCATCAGCTGGCGGCATTGGCACACTCTCCGTTTTAGCCCTGAGTCTCTGAACGTAACACCATCAGATCAGGAAAGTGTTAACCGATGACACCGAACTGAAGAACGCGCGGTGAACCAGCATCAAGATGAGAATTCCAGCCGGATCGGTAGGTCTGGGCAATACTTCGATGTCAGATGCCCTCGGCCTGGAATAAATCGGTGGTCAGATAGCGCTCCCCGGTGTCGCAGAACACGACCACCACCACCCTGCCTTTGCCGAGGCGCTTGGCAATTTGCGCCGCCGCGCAGCAATTCGCACCCGAGGAAATTCCCACCAGCAAGCCTTCCTCGCGCGCGAGGCGACGCGTGAAGATCGTCGCATCCTCGTCGCTGACCGCAACGATTTCATCATAGACGCGCGTATCGAGGGTCTTCGGCACGAAGCCCGCGCCGATTCCCTGGATCTTATGGAAGCCGGGCTCACCGCCCGATAGCACCGGCGAATTCTTCGGCTCGACCGCGACGATGAGGACGCGATTCTTCAGATGCTCATGCAGATAGCGCCCAACGCCGGTGATAGTTCCTCCCGTGCCGACGCCTGAAATGAACGCATCGATCTGAGGGACCTGCTCGACCAGCTCCGGCCCCGTCGTATGAAAATGGATCTCGGGATTGGCCTGGTTGTTAAATTGTTGAGGCATGAAATAACTGGGGTTGTCGCGTACCAACTCTTCGGCCTTTGAGATCGCGCCATGCATGCCGCGAGTGTCCGGCGTCAACACCAGCGTGGCGCCGTATGCGACCAGCAGCGAGCGCCGCTCCTCGCTCATCGTGTCCGGCATGGTGAGGATAAGCTTGTAGCCCTTCACCGCGCATACCAGCGCGAGGCCGATGCCGGTATTGCCCGAGGTCGGCTCGACGATGGTGTCGCCGGGCTTGATGCGCCCGGACTTCTCGGCCGCCTCAACCATCGCAAGGCAGATGCGATCCTTGACCGAGCCGCCGGGGTTGTAATTTTCGAGCTTGGCCCAGATATCGGCATTATTGGGACCGGGAATTCGATTGAGTCGGACGACGGGCGTATGCCCGATGAGGTCCAGCGGCGATCGCGCGACACTTTGCGGCATGAGGGGATTTTAGGGCAATCGGACCCCTTTGGCGAATGTTCAGGGGCTGGAATTATGGCTTTTGGCAGCCACGTAAGGCAGGAATCAATCGAGGCGCATCATGGAAGGCCATATTATTTGCGGTCCGGCGCAAACTCGTATAGTTCTAACGATCGAAAGATCATTTTGCGCAGTACTTGCCGCACCTGGAACGAAATGGTCATCTTCTGGCGAGATTGCAGATCCCTCTGCTCCATATTCATTCATCTAAAGAGCGCTGTGAGCGTCTTCGGTTGCGGCTAGTGTTATGGCGACTTCCGAGCATTCCGAAAACGTGACCTTCCAGGATCGGCTCTTCCCCGGCGGCGGGGAGGTCAGCGCGCTGATGCGCGGGATGGACTGGTCGCGGACCCCGCTGGGTCCCGCGGAGCAATGGCCCTATGCATTGCGCTCGATCGTGCGGGTGCTCCTGACCTCGCGCTACGCGATGTGGATGGGATGGGGACCGCAACTGACCTTTCTATACAACGACGCCTACGCCGCGATGACGCTGGGCGCCAAGCACCCGTGGGCGCTGGGGCGCGCCTCGAGCGAGGTTTGGCCCGAAATCTGGCCGGAGATTGGCCCGCGTATCGAGAAAGTCTTAAAGACTGGCGAAGCGACCTGGGATGAGGCCTTGTTGCTGTTTCTCGAACGCAACGGCTACCAGGAGGAGACCTATCACACTTTCTCCTACAGCCCGCTCTCCGATGACGACGGAACCGTGCGCGGGCATTTCTGTGTAGTTATCGAAGATACCGAGCGAGTCATCGGCAACCGGCGCCTCGCAGTGCTGAAAGAACTGGCTTCGCAACTGGCGACGACCAATCGGGTTAACGATGTCTTCGCGGCATCGGAAAAATGCCTGGCTATCGATTCGCGTGATCTGCCCTTCACCCTTATTTATCGATTTGAAGGCGATCGTGCGCGGCTGGTGTCGCGAACCAACGTGCCGATTGGTAACCGCAACGCGCCTGAGGTGACCGATCTCAAGGGACTGGAACAAATTTGGTCGCTGCCGCCTCACGGCGACCTCGATAAGATAGAAGTGGTCGAAGCTAACCCTCCTGCGGATTGGGGATCGTGGAGACGCCAGATCGCGCGTGTCTTCGTCGCGCCGATCAAACAATCAGAGTCATCGCCGTTCGGGGTGATGATAGCTGGAGTCAATCCCTACCGGCCACCGGACGAGGCTTATCGCAGCTTCGTAAGTCTATATGTCGGACAGATAGTGGCGGGACTGGCCAACGCTCGCGCGTATGAAGAGGCCAGCGAACGGGCGGAAGCACTGGCTGAAATCGATCGCGCCAAGACCCTCTTCTTTACCAATGTGAGCCATGAGTTTCGCACTCCACTCACTCTTATCCTCGGGCCGGTGCAGGATCTCCTGGTCGAGGCGGTGCAACTTACCCAGGAGCATCAGGACAAGCTCGGCATCGCGTATCGAAACTGTTTGCGGCTACAAAAACTGGTCAATGCGTTGCTCGATTTTTCCCGCATCGAGGCCGGACGGGTCCAGGCCAGCTATGAACCGACCAATCTCACCGCGCTGACCGCGGACCTCGCGGCGGCGTTTCGTTCTTTGATCGAGCGGGCGGGGCTGTCGTTCGAAGTGAAATGCGATCCGCTCAGCCGGACCGCTTACGTCGATCGCGAGATGTGGGAAAAGATTGTCCTCAACCTTGTCTCGAACGCTTTCAAATTCACCTTCGAGGGTAAGATTGAGGTTCGCTTGCGCGAGACGGCCGATCGGATCGAGCTATCAGTATCAGATACCGGCATCGGAATACCGGAGGACGAATTGCCGCGCATCTTTGATCGTTTTCATCGGGTCGAGGGCTCGCGCTCCCGCACCTATGAAGGTTCGGGAATCGGCCTCGCCCTGGTCGATGAGCTGGTCAAAATGCACGGCGGCGAACTGCGAGTTAGCAGCCAGGCCGGTAAAGGAAGCACCTTCACGGTGTCAATTCCCGTCGGTGACGCGCACCTGCCCAAGGATCGCATCGGAGCGGCACGACCGCGGGAATCGAGTACGACCACGGCCGCATTGTTTGTCGAGGAGGCTCAGCGCTGGGACGGAGGATCCGATGCGGTCGCTCATCGTACCCCGGTTCGCCCTCCTGAATTGCTCGACGACGAGGGCGGGCCGGAATCGACTGAGCGCGGCGCGCGAATCCTCCTGGCGGACGACAATGCGGATATGCGCGAGTACGTCCGGCATCTGCTGGGCCAGCAGTATGTCGTAGAAACCGCCGTCGATGGGATCCAGGCGCTGAAGGCGGCGCGTGCGCATCCTCCGGACCTGGTTATCACTGACGTGATGATGCCCAAGCTGGATGGCTTCGGGCTGCTGGCGGCTTTGCGTGGTGACTCGCAGACTAAGACGATCCCGGTGATCGTGCTGTCGGCGCGTGCCGGCGAGGAAGCACGCCTCGAAGGCCTCGAACGCGGGGCCGATGACTATCTGATCAAGCCCTTCAGCGCCCGCGAACTGCTCGGGCGCATCCGATCGCAGCTCGAATTGCATCGGCTGCGGACGCAAGCCGCGAGTGAGCGGGAACAATTGCTCGCCCGTGAGCAGCAAGCCCGGCGTGAAGCCGAAGAAGCGAACCGCTCGAAGGACGAATTTCTCGCCATGCTGGGTCATGAACTGCGTAACCCATTGGCGCCGATTCTTACCGCCCTTCAATTGATGCAACTGCGCAAAGGTGGACCCACCGATCGCGAGCGCACCATCATTGAACGCCAGGTGTACCATCTCACACGCCTGGTCGACGATCTGCTCGATATATCTCGCATCACGCGCGGTAACATTCGCCTGAAGAAAGAAGAGGTCGAGCTCGCGACCGTGATCGCCAAAGCTATTGAGATGACCAGCCCGCTCATCGAAGAGCGGATGCATTATCTATCCGTGTCGGTTCCCAGCAGTGGACTGCTGCTCAACGGAGACTCCGCAAGGCTGGTTCAGGCTATCTCAAATCTGTTGACCAATGCCGCCAAGTACACTGAACCCAGGGGCCGCATCTGGATTAAGGGAAGCCGGCAAGGGAACAACCTCGAGCTGCGGGTGCGTGACAATGGTATCGGCATGAGCGCGGAGATGGTTTCTCATGTCTTCGATCTGTTTTATCAGGGCACCCAACGGAGCGACCGATCGCAGGGCGGGCTGGGGATCGGCCTCGCGATTGTCCGCAGCCTGATCCTTCTCCACGGTGGAACAGTGGAGGCGGTGAGTGAGGGCGTGGGCAAGGGCAGCGAGTTCATCGTCCGCCTGCCCGCCGTCAAAGGTGCGGGTCCATCGAAAGAAGCGGACGCGAGACCGGAGACTCGCTTGCGAAATGCCCAGGGCGGCGGGCTTCGAGTGTTCATCGTGGATGACAATGAGGACGCCGCGCTGCTTCTTTCCGAAGCATTGACCGACAAAGGCCACCTGACGCGAACCGCGTTTGATCCGGTTTCCGCGTTGCGGCTGGTCCGCGATTTTCTCCCCGAAGTCATTCTGCTCGACATCGGGCTCCCGGTGATGGACGGCTATGAGCTCGCGAATCGGATTCGGCAGATTCCGGAGCTGCACGCGGCCCGTCTCTTCGCGCTCACCGGATACGGCCAGGACTCCGATCGCGCACAGTCGCAGGAGCTGGGTTTCGAGGGGCATCTGGCCAAACCAGTCGAAATCGAGACCTTAGATTCGTTGATCCGAAAAGCCGCCGCCGCCGATCCCGCCTGACGGCTTCGTAGCAGAATACTAGCATCAAGAATCATGAAGTGTTCTGATGCTCACATTCTGCTAACGCAAGTCTTGGCCAGGAGTTTCCGCCGTGCGAAAATGCGGTCGTGTCTCTTCGGGCGGCATCGAAAGCGAAGTCCTTCGTCGATGCAAGTCGGTAGTTCAGCTTTTTGGGTTGGGCCTGCTGCTGGTGATGGGTTGTAACGGAGGCGGTGGATCGGCCGCGTCCGGGGCTAACCCATTTCGTGCCCAATTCGCATGCGTTCTGGAGCAACTCCAAGAATTGGACTACGGTTTATGGTCCCGCCTATGCCGACATCAGTTTGGCGGCGAGCAATTTCGTGCCGTGTCGAGGTGGTCCCTATGCGCTTTGCTACTATTCGGGACCGAGTTCCAGCGATCAAGCAACAGCGTGACTTGGGCATTACCCCTCAATGCGACATCAATGGCACTCTGTGCGGAACGCCACCGTGCGGTTCCGGCACCGGCGCGCAACGTCCCGGCTGCTGAAATCATGCGCCACCTCATCGTAGCGACCGCCGCGGCGCGTCTGAGGCGAGGCGCGCCGCGGTTTGCCTTGGCGGCCTCCCGGCCCCCATTTCGACTTTGACCCCGCTTGACGGCGAGCCTTCCACAGCGTTTGATCTCTCCATGAGGAATTCGAACCTTGGAGGACCCAGCATGAAGATATTTCTCTTTGCTGCACTGCTCACCGCGGCCAGCGCCGGGGTTGCCTTAGCCCAAGGCTGGCATCCTTACGATCGCTCGTGCGTCGGCAACAACAGCAAGCAATGTGTCGATGCTCGCAACGCCTTCGCGGAACACCATAATGGAATGTATCCTGAACAATGGGACAACCAGTGGTACCAGGGCCACCAGGGCCGGTGGATCGGACATGCCAACGACTGGCGATGGGAAGGCTCGGATGGCGAACAGTATCGGCGAGTGCACGACAAGTGGGAATGGGTGAAGCATCACCATTAAGCGACTTCCGGAGGCGTCCCGCTGACTAAGTTTCGCGGGATGCCTCCACTATTTGCCCGCGCGCATTGCCCTACCGGCTGATATCGGTTCGCCGATCATTTCACGAATGAATCACGCGAGAAGTAGTCGTCGTTTGCGATCCTGAACCGTTACACCCTTCGCCATAGTGACGCGGATGCGAGGTATCTGATGCCTCCAGGGCTCTGTAGACTGGGCCGCGGAGGAACACATGAATTCACCATATGCGGGCCCGTGGCTCGGCGACTGGGCGTGGGGCCTGCCTTTGATCGTGATAACCGTGGTGATTCATGTCTGCGGGCTCGCGTTCATCGGTGAAAGGGTGGTCCATCGGCTGAGTGGTTCGGTGGAGCATCGCCGCTTCATCCTTAAATTCGCGTTGGTTATGGGCGCCACTTCTTTACTGGTCACCGTCCTGCATGGATTCGAGGGCGCCATTTGGGCGGCTGCGTTCAGATGGCTGGGGGCCTTGCCCGATCAAAGGTCCGCGATGCTTTATTCACTGAGCGCGTTAACCTCATACGGCCACGCTGATGTGTTTCTTAAGGAGAAATGGCAGTTGATGGGCGCATTGGAAGCCCTCAACGGCATGCTGCTGTTCGGCCTCACCACCGCCTTCCTGTTCGCCATGATCCAACGAGTGTGGCCACTCGGAAGCAGAGCACATCAGCATTGATGCAAATGAAAGCTGCTAAACGGAAGCCATCCTTACTTGCCGGTTCCTTTTAGCGTAACCGTCGCGCCGACCGCACCTGGCGAGGTCACCGAAATCGTCAAGGGAACCGGAGTCACACTACCCTTGGCAGTGGGAGCGAAAGTTATCGCTATCGGTGGTGCGCTCTTTCCTGGTGATAGCGGCCCGAAATTGCCGCCGGTTACCGTGAAGGGCGGCGTAGAGATTGACTGCCAGCTACCGCTCAGGGTTCCTTTGCCATTATTCTTGATGGTCAGGTTTTTACTCGCCGTAGTTCCCGCTTTGGCGGTGAGCGTGACTGTCGTAGGCAATGACAACTTGCCCGGTAAACCGGCGCCACTCAGCGTCACGGTAAGGCTATTGTTGCCGAAGGAATCGTTGCTGGTAATCGTCGCCGTCGCGGAGTTGGCCAGCATAGTAGGTGAGAAAGTGATCAGTTCTTTCTGAGATTTTCCGGGCGCCAGATCGAAAGAATTCGGCGCAATGCCAAAGACCGGTGGTTGGGTGTTGCTGGTCACCATACCGGTGAGATTTCCCGCGCCCTTCTTCGCGGCATTTTTAATCGTGAAGGAGGTCTTGGTGGAAGACAGATTGATGCCGACTGAAGCGACCTTCACGGACGCCGGAGCGCTAATCTTCGCGCCGTTTGGAGAAGGTGTCGCGCTAGGTGTCGCGGGAGAGGTACTAGTAGCTGTAGGTGTGGCCGTAGGTGTAACTTTCGAAGTCGAGGTAGGTGTTGCCGTTCCCTTCGACGTTGAGGTCGCGGTCGCCGTGGCTTTCGAGGTGCTGGTCGCCGTCGCTGTCGGAGTGGGAGTGCCGGTGGGCGTCGCCGTGACCGAAGCCGCCCCGAGCACGAAGGCGCCGCGCCCGTGAGTTCCGATAAAGATCACTCCCGTGGAGTTTTGCTCGATGTCGTAAACCGGAACCGCAGGGATGGAATTCAAATTAAACGGCTGCCAGCTATTGCCACCGTCCGAGCTATGAAAGACCCCGATATCGGTTCCCGCATAGACGCTCCTACTGCACGAACCCTTGCCGCAGGTCCCGCCGTTATCGGTTGAGTCGACCAGGAGTTTAAGGACCGGCACATCGGGAAGACTGCCATCTGCCTCGGTCCAGGTCATGCCGAAATCAACAGTCTTATAGATGTGTCCAACCAATGTATCCGAGGTAAAACCCGACAATCCCAGGTAGGCAACATTAGAGTTATGCGGGTCGGGCGCGATACTCGTGGCCTGGGTCGATAGTGTGCCATACGAATTGGGATTGGTGTTAATCATTAGCGTATCAAGCGCCTGGGTCACGTCTGACCAGAGCGCCCCGTGCGGATGAGTACTGTCGAGCTGCACGTTGGCCTGCGTGGTGTTGTTGATTGCGAAGGCCACCGTCCCGTCAAGATCGCTCATCGCAAGCGACCAGGCCGGATTGCCGTTCTGGCCATCAAGCGGACCGAACTCCAGATCTTCCAGCGCGCATTGCTGGGTGCCGCACTCCCCGCCACCTTCGGGCGTGCCGTCGGAGGTCAAATCCTGGTCGGTCTGTTGTGCCCAGGTCGCCATCCCATTGGTAGAAACATAAACCGAATGCCCACCAAACCAGACCCGGTGGGCGACTTTGGGGTCGACTGCCATGGCGGGATAGAATACTGGCCCCGGATCTCTGACCACGCTGAGCAGGCTCAGCAGGGCGGGCGTCCATTGCGGTACACCCGAAGTGTTGCAAGCCGGGATGCTCGCGTTGGGAGCACTGCACCAGGTGACACCCCCGTCGCTGGAGGCCGAGATCACCGCACTATCGACTTCATCGAGCGAGAAATCGTGATAGAGGAAGTTCGGATCGTTGGGGTCGTAAAAAGCAAACCCGCCATCGCCGGTTTCGCTGTCGGGAGCCGCCCAGCCGGAGACCGACCCGCTGAATAGCTGGGTCCCGTTGCCCTCGAAACCGGCAATCAATTTGGTCGCATTGGTCGGGTGAGGCCCAACACTCTGCATCAGACTGGCGTTGATATTTTGATTGAGTGAGGTAAAAGTTGGGGTCGCCTGGGTGGGGTCGAACATGTACAGCCCACCGTCATTCGCGAGCAGAATCTGGTTGTTAGCAGGGTCCCAAACCATCGCGTGCTGATCGGAGTGAATACCGCCATTAGGCGCGAGAAAAGTCCACGCATGTCCATAGTTGCCGGCGGACTTATACAGACCTACTCCGCCGAAAAACACCGTCGACGGATCGGTAGGAGAGACCAGCAACGCCTGATCGTAGAATGACTGAGAGACGTTGTTGAAATTGGTACCATCGATAGTGATCCCCTGTGAACTAAACGCAGGGACGGCCGCACTCAGCACCGTACCCGGCCCCCAGGTCGCTCCCGCGTCGAAGGAATTGAACAGCCCGCCATATTCGATCCCGTCCAGGGCCCCGACCATCGCGTAGACCACGCCGCCCACCGCGGGCGAAGGCCCGAGTGTCGAGGGGGCGGGCGGGCCGACCGCCAGACTTTGCCGGCCCTCCAGAAAACGCACCCCTGGAAAGGACGCCGGAGTGAAGGTCCCCCCGCCGTTGTGCGAATAGTAAACCGCGTCGGCATCGATCGCGACGTAGACATTTTGCGGGTTGGTAGGATCGATCACCACATCGTCGGCCGGACATGGGGCGTCGGTGTTGCCCCCGCCGATCACGTCGCAGCCGCCGAAAGTGGGTTCCGGGTATTGTTGCCAGGTGTTACCGCCGTTGGGTGAAAACCAGAGTCCCGCCTTGCTCGCATCGGTCTCGAAAATGCCGGCGTCGGCGCGGCTCGAACTAAACCCGCTAGTGGCTCCCGCAAAGATGCGCGGACTTCCGGGGGTAGTGGTTGTATCGATGGCCATCGATGTGAATGAGGCATGATTGAAGGTACCGGCCGACAGCGCGGTCCAGTGCTGCCCCAAATCGGAAGATTTAAAGACCCCCGCGCCATACAGGGAATCGATCGAATTGTTGCCTTCGCCGGTGCCGACGTAGATGGTGCTGGGATTGGTAGTCGTGTCGAGCGCCACCGCACCGATAGCTTCCGTGGGCTGAATATCGAATACGGAAACGAAGCTTCCGCCATTGTTGGTGCTAACCCACAGTCCACCTGACGCCGCGCCTGCCACGATCACTCCACGCGCGTCTGCGGCGACCGCGGTCATCCGACCCGTCATCAGCACATTACTGCCAATCACGGAGCCGGTAAAATTAGCTTTCTCCGAGATCGGTATAGGACCAATGAAATTCCAGGCCTGGGTGACAGCCGGGACACTGATACCTTTGGAGGCGACGCCGGCTCGAGCCGAACCGGCAGCCAACGCATTCTCCATCGCGCGCATCTTCGCGACGGCCTTCGGGATAGCTTGATCTGGCAGACCGTACTGCAAACCCTCGCGAGAGGCACGGAAGAGCTCGCGTTGCATTGCTCCGTCATGCGGATGGCGGCCTGTGAAGTTGTCGCTGTAGGCCGGCGCAAAGACCAAGACAATGGCCACCGCGATGAGGAGAACCGAGGTCTTCGATCGATTAGCGCTTGGGCGATTGATGAGCCACAAAATTAAGCTTTCTCCTCCATCCACGGTAACGACGGCATCGGAAATGACCCTTGGCGTATCTATCGATTTAAGGATTTTTCACTGGCTTACCGCAGCTCAGGAACGCCAAAGCAACAAGAAGCTGGATACGTTTCTCCAATACCAGCAGCTATCGCCCATTCGCAAGTAATTTCCTGAATGGGAGTCGTAACCGCCGCAAAAAGACGATTGGCGGTTGAGGAAGCAGGTTGCGAAGGCAGGCGAAACTGTAATCGCGCTATCTTAAGAGTGCACGACCAAGCCGCATCATCGCGGCAGCATACCAATTTGCCTCAGCACCGAGGCCTGATCCCAGTAGATGCGTTCGGCCGCCATCAGGCCATCGCGGAAGTCGATAAAAACCACGATATCAATTTCGATGAGCTTGCCGGTGGGTGGGACGCCGGGCAGAAACCAATCCATTTGTTTGGTGTGATGGAAGCGGAGCTTGTCTTCTTCGGCGATGCAGGTATCGGTCACCGCCCGGTTGATGGTGGTGATGTTCCAATCCTCGGGAATCGAGGGGATGAACTCGTCACGATAGTAACGCCGCAAGATCGTCTTGCCGGCGCCCCCGGAGCCAGTCGGGACATGGCAGACCGAGGCGTCTTCGACCATCGTAGCCAGCGAATCCTCTTCGTTCCGGTTGGTGAATTCGCCATCCAGATGGGCAAGCCATAGCCGCAGGTTGTCTTGCGAGCTCATCGTGATCTCCTCCCGTTACTGGCACGTTATCAGACATTCAAGGCAAGAACTTTTTACCTATTTCGAGCTATGGGAACCAGTAACGCGAAATCGACTTGCACCAAGCACGATTCTCCACAACGCTTATAGCGATCCGATTCCTCAGCGCAGCATTACCGAGGAGCCAGGGTGCTGAACTTCGAAGCAGGAGAGCGATTACGCGCCGCCACGGATCTCATTGCGGAAGCCACGCTCTCGCGCGACTACGTTCGGCGCCCGCATCTGCTCGATCGGTACGGAGAATATGGCAGGAAGAGATATCGCGAGGACATCCGGTACAACGTGTCAGCGCTGTCGGCGGCTATCGATGCCGACGATGCGGCGATGTTCTTGAGTTACGTCGGATGGCTGAAGATCGTGCTGGTCAATCGCGGCGTCGCCGCCGAAGACATTGCCGAGAGCTTGCGTTGTATGGCGTCGGCGCTCAGTGACGATGGGTTACACGACCATTCAATTGCCAAGGCTTACCTGCAGGCATCGCTGGAACAGCTCGATTCAATGCCGACCGCCGTCGCGAGCTTCCTTGGAACACCCGGCGAGGAACATGCTCTGGCGCATCGATGTCTCGATGCCTTGCTTGGCCTGAATGCCGATCGTGCGCGGGTGATTTTGGAGGACGCTATCGCGGCGGGGATGCCGCCGGCTCGAATCTATGTCGGCATCTTTCCGCCCTTGATGCGCGAGATTGGGCGCCTCTGGCAGATCAACGACATCAGCGTCGCCCACGAACACTATTGCACCGCGGCGGTGCAATCGATTCTAAGTGGCTTCTATCGCCGGATGTTTGGCTCCTCGCCACACTCCAAGCGCTCGATGTTGGTCGCATGCGTCGAGGGCGAGCAGCATGAGTTGGGAGCGCGTTCGGTGGCCGATCTGTTCGAGCTCAATGGATGGCATACGAGCTTCCTGGGCGCGAATTTGCCACCGCGCGATTTGGTCATGCTGGTCAAGGAAACTCGTCGCAAGCCCGATCTGATCGCGCTTTCCGCGACGATGCCGGCGCACATCGTGAAGCTGGCATCCACCATCGTGGCAATCCGTGACAGCTCGAACATCCCCATTCTCGTTGGTGGATACCTGTTCCAGTCGAGCCGCAGTCTGGCCTCGCAAATGGGTGCCGACGGATGCGCCGCGGATGCCGAATCAGCGCTCTCCATCGCGGACGCATTAGTGACGCGACCGAGCAACTAGTGAACTTCCACGAATCCATGGTGGTTGCGATCTCGCGCTTCACGGTGCCGCTCAAAGCCGCGGGCGTCCTCGAGACGCGCTTCGCGGGCCGGCCGCGGCTGGTCGATCAACATGAGGGGTTTCTCGGCTGTGAGGTTCTGAAGACCGGCAACGATCCGGTAACCTTTGTTCTTATTACGCGATGGGAGAGCCGTGCCAGGCTGAAAGCCTATCTCCAATCCGGCGACTTCAAGTTGGTTCATGCCGGCGGGGAAGAGGCCGGGGCCGATTTCAAGGTCTACGACGTTATCGCGCGATGACTATTCTTCGACCGCCGGCACCGGTAGAAAGACACTGAAGGTCGAGCCTCGCCCGAGCTCGCTCTCGACCCGAATCTGACCGCCATGCGCTTCAACAATCCGACCCACAATCGCAAGGCCGAGTCCGGTGCTCTTCTCGTTGGCGGTACTCCTGGTGCGGGTACGCGAGTAAGGCTTGAACAACTTGTCCAGCTCATCCGGCGCGATACCCTGCCCTTCATCCGCTACCGCGATCGTCACCTCGCTGGCGCTGCATCGCAAAGTTACCCTGACGATGCTGCCACTGACGGAAAACTTCAGCGCGTTGCTGATGAGATTGTTGAGGACCTGCTGGATGCGCCTCGAATCGAGATTGAGCAGAGGCGCTGTGCCTTCGTGCTGGAAGCGGAGTTTGCTCCCCTTCTTGTTCGCCAGGATCGAATTGAAGGCGAGGTTTTGTCGAATCAGCTCGGCGATGTCGACGGGATGTAATTGGAGTTCCAGCTGGCCCGCATCGACCTTCGAATAGTCGAGCATATCGTCGATGAGGCCCTGCATGTAATCGGCTGACGAAGCCACGCGTTTGAGGAGCTCGCGGTTCTCATCGCCTAGCGAATCGGCCAGCTCCTCGACCAGCAAATCCACCATGCCTACGATGACGCCAAGGGGATTACGCAAATCGTGCGCCGCCATCCCCAGCATTTGATTTTTCTCGCGGATGGCGACGTCGAGTTCAGCATTCTTGCGTGCCAGCTCGCGTTGCGTATTCGCCAGTTCGCTGTTCAGATTCGCCAGCGCTTGCACTATGCGAGCTTCGTCGGGTGCGTCAGCGCGATCATGATAACCCGGCGCGCCAAATCGCGGTTGTAGCTTGCTGTCCAAGGAGAGGCCCTATGCAAACAGCAGCTACCATGCCGAGCAAACCTCGTCCCACGAAGTCCCAGGATGGAACATCGAGACTCACGTCACCGGCGCAGGCTCAGAATTGCCGACCGATTTCAGCCACGTGACCAATACGATCCCCGACAGAATAGTGACCGCGCCGCAGATCACCACCGTGTGCTGCGGGCCGAGCCGATGTCCCATGAATCCCACGGTCAGCGCTCCCAGTGGCATCATCCCCACCGATGCGAGTTGATAGGTACTCATCACGCGGCCGCGCAGATCATCCGATACGAATAGCTGCACCAAAGTGTTGTTGCTGGCGCGGAAGTTCGTCAGCCCCGCTCCGATCACCAGTTGCGCGATGAGCGATAGCCCCAGCCACGGAGACAGACCGAAGGTGACGATCCCTGCCGCGGAGATGAACAACCCCGCGATCAGATTGTTGCGAATTCCGCGCGAGGTAACGCGCGACGCGAGGGTCGCCGCGCCGAGCACCGACCCGAGTCCCTGAATCGCGACCAGAAAACCATAAGTCTTCGCGTCGCCATGCAGCACGTTTTGCGCGAAGATTGGCACCAACACCAGGTACTGATAGCCGAACCCGTTGGTCACCGCCGCCAGCACCATCTGAGACAGGATCACGCGATGACGCCATACGTAGGCGAGGCCTTCGCGAAGTTGAGTCAGAACTCGCGCGCCACCCAAGTCAATCGAGCGAGGCACGATGTTCATCTGCCACAGGCTCCAGATGACGGCGAGGAAACTGAGACCGTTTAGAAAGAAGCAGGTACCGGTGCCGAGCCATGCGATCAGCAGACCCGCAGCGGCAGGGCCGAGCATCCGCGCACCGTTGAACATCATCGAGTTAAGCGCGATGGCGTTCGCGAGATCCTCGTAACCCACCATCTCGACCACGAATGATTGCCGGCCCGGCATATCGAAGGATCCGACGGTGCCGTTGAATGCGGCCAGCAGGATAACGTGCTCAACCCGCACCAGTCCGGTGAAGGTCAGTGCCGCGAGGATAAAAGCACTGAGCATCAGCAGCGTCTGGGTCCCAATCAGCATCCGGCGCCGATCGACGCGATCGATCACCACGCCGGCAAACAATCCCACCAGCAGGATCGGCGCGAACTGCGCGAACGATACCACCCCCAGCATCATCGCGGAGTTGGTCAGTCTGAGCACCAGCCACGATTGCGCCGCGCTCTGCATCCAGGTGCCGGCGAGCGAGGTGAGCTGCCCGAAGAAGTAGAGCCGGTAGTTGCGATGACGCAGGGCGCGAAAAGCGCCGCCGCCGGCGGTTTTGGTGTCCTCGACGACCTCGGCCTGCGGTTCGGCAGATGATGCAGGGTCAGGCGCGGACATGAACGGCGCCTCGCCTCAGGTTATGGATATAGCGACCGAAGGATTTCAACTTACCAAGATTCCAGCGCATGCCTCTGGCGCAGAATTCCTTAGTAATCGAAAAATGCCCGGCGCGAAACCGCAGCATGCGTGATGGGCGGTTTGGCATCCCGCCCATCAACATCCAAAAGACGTTTCGAAAGCGCGGTCGTTATACGAAGCGGTCTCAGGCGAGCAGATTCAGAAGATTCGAGTCATTCAGCTGGGAGCTCGATGAGCTGGCAGTGTTGGTACTTGTACCGCTGGTGTTGCTGGTGCTCGGAGTCGTCAGGATACTGTTCGAGGTGCTGTCCGTGCTGGAGAGAGTCTGGAGCAGGTCGCTCTCGCCGCCGCCACCACCACCGCCGTGATGGTGATGATGCCCGCTGACCCCGCCGACCTGCTGCGTCGCGGCTTGCTGAAGGTTCGCGAAAGCCTGCTGCGCCGCGGGCAGGTTGCCGGACTGCAGGGCCTGTCCCAACGCGTTGAAATCCGCCGAGAGTGGACTGTTGGATTGCGCGCTCGACGAGTTTTGCATCGCCGCAGACAATGAACTGTAGGCCTGCTGCGCACCCGATAGATTTCCCGACTGCAAGGCCGAAGCGAGTTGCTCAAAAAGGTTAAAGTTGCCCGAGGAACTACTGGTTTGTGAAGAATTCGAAACCGGATACTGCGATCCTATCGAAGAGAGTGCGGATATCGATGACATGTATCACCTCTGTTGGTCCTGAAGACGGGCGTGCTACGCCTTTTCCTTCAAGAAGGAGCAGGTGACGTGCCATCCCTGGCAAACCGAAACGTCGCTATGGCCTTGCTAACCTAAGATTCAGATCGGGCCGGCTGTCCCATTGTGCGACTGTGGATGGTCGCAAACTGGCACATCAAAGCCGCCAAAACGAATCGGTGCCGCGAACCGGACTTACAGGCTATTCTTGTAGATCGTGCCGTCCTTCATGATGAGTTTGAGATTGTTTTGCGGGTCGGTCATCACTTTGACATCGCGAAGAAAATCTCCTTCGACAACCAACAAGTCGGCATAAGCGCCGGGCGCGATAACTCCCAGACTTCCTCTTCTGCATCAGCAGGTCGGCATTGATGCTGGTGGCGGAGCGAATGATATCCGCCGGCTCGTCGAGGTCGATTCTCATTTCAAACTCGCGTAGCTGTGAGCGTTGCGCTTCGGGACCCCATAGGTCAGTGCCGAAGGCGATCGGCACGCGGTGCTGCTTCGCCCATCGATAGACTTGGCGGCCCTTTGCAATCGTCGCTTTCAGATTTTCCACGATCGACGCAGAGAGGCCCTTCTCGGAGGCCGATTCGATGCGCTGCTGGAGTGAAATGAAAGTGGGGTCGAGGTAGGCGCCTTCACGAGCCATTGCCGCAACGGTTTCCTCGCTGACAAAGTTGCCATGTTCGATCGAGCGCACCCCGGCCAGCAGACATCGTCGAACGCCCTCGTCGGTATAGACGTGCGCCATCACGTAAGTGCCCCGACCCCTGGCCTCTTCGACGATCGCGCGCAACTCTTCCAGCGAGTACTCATAGACCGTGGGATGAGCTTCGGAAGGAAATACCACTCCACCGGAAACGAACACCTTTATCTGTGCTGCCCCTCGTCGAAGCTCCTCGCGTGCTGCCTTGCGCACCTCCTCGATTCCATCGGCGATCACCGACATCACCGAAAACGGACCGGGCTGACCACACGGATCGACCATTTCATCTGGCGTGCGAAAGTCCGCGCCACCGCCGGTCTGAGTCAGTGCGCGCCCCGAGTAAAACAATCGCGGCCCGATGATTTTCCCTTCGTTCAGAAGGCGCGCAATGCCGTGATCGGCGCCGCCCGCTTCTCGAATAGAGGTGAAACCATCCATCAAACTGCAGCGTAGGTAGTTGGCCGCGGCGAGGGCGATCTCGGAGCTTGGATAAGTGATGTTTTTCGGGCTTAGGGACAACCCAGTGATGTGGCAGTGCGCATCGATGAGGCCCGGCATCAGCGTCCTACCACCGACGTCGACGATGTTCGCATCTTCACGCTCCAGCGGCGTTTGGGAAACCGCGCGAATGCGGTTCCCTTCAACCATCACCTCGAATGATTTCTGAAGCTCGGCGCATCCGTCGAGAACCAGGTTTGCGTTGGTGAAGAGCGTTTTGCGCGCGACTTCCATTTGGAAAATCAGCTCCGCTCGAATTCAGCTTCGACATCGTGGCCATAGAGCCACGAATTCTGCGGCAGGGGAGCGCTCGTCGATGACGCAAGGTTAGCATCACGTTTGCGTTGCTCCTCGCCGTCGGGCAGATGGTACAGGACGGCGTTGCGCCGCGAGCCCTCCTGACATCGCGATGCGCGCGGCTTGCGTGTCTCCTCGTAGCGTCGCAGCGCGGCATTCAAATCATGTCCGGCGGCGCATTCGAGACATTTGGCGAGCACCGCGGCATCCTCGATCGATTGCACCGCGCCCTGCGCCATGTAGGGAAGCATGGCGTGCGCCGCGTCGCCCATCAGCGTCACCCGCCCGACCGTCCATCGTGGAAGCGAATCGCGATCGTAGAGCGCCCATCGATTGGTCGTCTCCACCGAGCCGATCATGGCGCGCACCTGCGGATGCCATCCTTCGAATTCCCTGAGCGCGTCGGCGACTTCGCCCTTTGCGGTCCACGACTCGATGCGCCACTCACCGGGAGTCACCGCAACCCAGTTGAGGTAACGCGCGCCGGCACCCACAAAATAATGCACAAAGTGATGGTCCGGCCCCCACCACGAGGATGCCTCAAGCGCGAGCCCGAGATGCGCGACGCGCGCGGCGGGGACCAGGCCGCGATAGGCCACGTGTCCGGAGAAATGAGGCGCATCCTTTTCCAGAATGGCTTCACGAACGGCCGAATGGATACCATCCGCACCCACAACGACCTCGGCTTGGGCGGTTGTTCCATTGTGGAATCGCACTGCGACGCGGTCCTCGTACTGAGTCAGCCCGACGAATCGGTGATCCAGGTGAATTGCGCCGGTCGGAACCGCGGCGGAAAGAAGGTCGAGCAGTTCGGCGCGATGGAAGTGATAGTAAGGAGCACCGAAGTTGCGCTCGCAAGCATCGGCCAGCGGCTGGCGCGCGATTTCACGCCCGTCGTCCCAGCGCCGGATGACGGAGAAACGCGGGCGCACTCCGAAGCGGCGCAGTTGCTCCTCGAGTCCCAGGCGCTCGAGGATCCGCGACGCGTTGGGACTTATCTGAACTCCGGCGCCGACCTCGCGCAATTCCGCGGCTTGCTCGAAAACCTGAACCTCGAAGCCGGCGCGTCCCAGCGTCAGCGCGGCCGCGAGGCCTCCGATTCCGGCTCCGATCACGATGATTCGCATGATGATCTCATCCGCCCGCATCGCGGGTTTAGCTGGAGCATTGCGCGATCATTGTCACACAAGGTTTCGATGCGCCAGCTTCCGGGGTTTGCAAAGCGGGCTGCGATTGCGCGAGCATCGCAGCAGAACCGCCGCATAAGGGAGTCGCGCGATGGATTTCAAATTCAGCGAAGAGGATGAGAAATTTCGCCTCGAGTTCCGCACCTGGCTCGAGCAGAATATTCCGCGTGATTGGCGCGGTGATAGTGAACTAGATGCCGACGACAAATCCGAATTCGAGCGCCGCCGCGAATGGCATCGCAAGCTCTACGATGCGGGCTGGATGTGCATCCATTGGCCAAAGGAGTATGGCGGACGCGGCGCCACTCTTCTTCAGCAGCTCATCTACGGCCAGGAACTCGAACGCGCGAAAGCGCCGCCGGTGGTCAACTTCCAGGGCATCGCGCGAGTGGGTCCCACCCTGATGCAATGGGGAACGCCCGAGCAGAAGAAGCGCTACATCCCCCGCATTCCTTCCGCCGAGGAGATCTGGTGTCAGGGCCTCTCGGAACCAGGTCATGGCTCCGATCTGGCGGCGGTCGAGACGCGCGCGGTCGACATGGGCGATTACTTCGTCGTCAATGGCTCCAAGGTGTGGACCTCGAACGCGCATCATGCCGATTACAGCACGCTGCTCTGTCGCACCGATCCCGAGTTGCCCAAGCATAAGGGTCTGAGCTACCTGCTGGTCGATATGAAGACTCCGGGTGTGACGGTTAGGCCGCTTCAGCAAATCACCGGCGAGCGCGGTTTCAACCAGGTCTTTTACGATGACGTCCAGGTACCCAAGTCCAATCTCGTCGGCAACAAGAACCAGGGCTGGATGGTCGCGATGACCAACATGATGTTCGAACGCACCATCCACGGCGGCCGCACCGACATGATGGTCGAAGTACGCCAGCTCGCCAAACTGGCCAGGACCGTTGAGCGCGGCGGCCGTCCCGCGTGGGACGAAGAATACGTTCGCCAAACCATCATGCGCTTCGCGTGCGAGGCCGAAGCTCTCAAATACACCAGCTATCGACAACTTACGCGCCAGCTTAAAGGCATGCAGCCGGGACCCGAAGGCTCGGTGATGAAGCTGGGGACGACCGACCTGAACCTGCGCATTCAGAATTTCGCGATGGAGTTGTTAGGGCCGTATAGCGTGCTCGAGTACCAGGCGCCTGGCTCTATCGATCGCGGCAAATGGTCGCATCGGATGTTGGCCGCACGGCGCGGAACCATCGCGGCGGGCACCAACGAGATCCAGCACAACATCATCGGCGAGCGGGTGCTGGGTCTCCCCAAAGGATGACGACCTGCGTCGACCAAGACCCTCAGGCTAGGTCTTCGCTCTCGCTAGCGATGGCGATTTCCGGATGTACCGGCGAGACGTACCGCTCTTACGACTGCAATCGTAGCCGCGGCGAGTGCCGCTCCGGCGATCATGTCAATGACGTAGTGATGTCCGGCGAATGGTATGGATACCAGCATCACGAGATTCAGCATTGCCACCGGAATGAACGATCGCGATGGAGGACGATGCGCATAAGTAAACAGAATCGCCAGCACGGTATGGAATGAAGGCATCGTGACGATACCTTTCAACTGGCTGACGTCAATATGCAGGACCGTCACCGCTGCGAACGAGCCATAAGAGCGACCTCAATCTTCGGCAGCGAACCGGAATGAAAGGGCCCGTCGCGGGAAGGAATCCGGAGATGATAGCGCTGGCCAGCGCGGATACCATTACGGTCCAAAGCAACTCGTGGTTGCGATCGGGACGGTCCATTAATGCCAGAAATGAGACGGATCCCAGGATTTGGAAAACCATAGCTGCTATACGCAGCAGTCAGAATCGTTCGCGGCCACGGACGCACCACTATCCACGAAAACCATTCCGCCCAGTGAAAACCCAGCGCGGTATTGATTCTCGCGAAGGTGGCGTCCCGCATTGGCAAAGGCAGCGTGGCCCATAGATAGGTGAAGACTATGTTGACCGCCAGAAAGGCAACCCACAGAGCCATGTGATGACCCATGTCGGCCAGCCTCGAGATGCCACGCATCGAGCCGTACAGGCCTATGATCCACATCACAACGATGATGCAGGCAACGTCCCTCCATCCGCCGAAGCTTAAGCGGCTGAATTGAAGCCAGAGACAATCGATAGCGCCGACGGTAAGGATCAAGGTCCACGCTAACGGCGCATGGAGCGCGCACTCGACGAATTTCACCAAGGCATTCGAAAAGATTGGCAAGCGGGAGACGGATTCCTGACCAACGACGAAATCGAGAGGCCGCGAGTCGATCGCGGAGACGTTTGTGCCGTCGGCCGCATCACCTAACGGCTGCAGGCTTGCTTGAAATGATGCCCCACTCATCGTGCTGAGATTCCCCGGTGCTCATCTCGAAGCACGCCGCATGCCACGTCATTTAGCGAAAACTCGATATTCTGTGCCAGCCGCGACAGCGTCCTGCCAATGGTTGTTGCTTGCGTGCAACAGTCCGGGCGCCCGTAACCGATCGGCAATCCTAAGTCAGAAAGTGATGAACAATCGGAAGAACGGCGAGGCTAATGACGGTCATGCAGGCCACCGCGGCGGCCAGCACTTCGGTATCGAAGCCGAAGCGGTCCGCCACGATAAGAATGAACAACTGCGGCGGCATCGACGCCTCGAGCGTGGTGGCGTGGAGATTCAGCGCGGCGAGACCAACCAGCGATCCGGCGATTCCTACCACTAGCGGAGAAATCCCGAATTTAATTATCAGCATCGGCCACCAGCTCTTGAGGTTGGTCATTGATTCTGTGATTACGCCGGGTTTGAGAGCCATTCCGAGGACCAGCAGCATTAGACCGGAGGTGGCTTGACCCAGAAGATGAAGCGCCATCAGCACAAAATCAGGCAGTGGAATGCCCGAGATCCGAATCAGCGCGGCAAGAGCCGCCGACCACAGGAGCGGAAACTTGAGCACTTGCGTCAGCGCGGCGGTGAGCGAAGCACCTGGACCTTCATGGTGAAACATATCGAGCAGCGAGCCGGTGATCAGGTCTGATGAGGTAACTGTGATCTCGCACAAGATGGCGATTTCGGTCACGTGCAGCACCTGGTCGGGAAAAAGACCTCGCAGCAGAGGCATTCCCAGGTAGGTAACGTTGCCGAACGCGCTGCCCAGGACTAGCGAGCTCCTGAGCTTCTGGCTCATCGTAAATTTGCGCAACACGAGAAGCGCGATGGCCACGCAAATCAGCACCCCAGCCAGCATCGCCAATGGAATCTGCCATAGGTGTCGGCCGGCGGTAGACTTATAGATCACCTCGATATTCAAAGCCGGGAGTAGAACGTTCAGCACCAGGGTGCCACATTGTCGGCGGGTCGAATCGACATCGAGGTCGGGCAGCAAATAGTGGAGTGCAGATCCCACAGCGGCGATCGCCGCCAGGGCGAGGAATACATTCAGCATCGAGGATCAGAGTTTCCGAAAAAGCTACCGGGGAAGCATCTGGTACTCAGGTGAGGGCGGCCTCGCTCACCGGATCCCCCGCGATACGGCTGTGCCACATCACCCGTGGCTCACTCATATCCCATGGCGTAGCCTGATGCAGCAGGCAGCGATTGTCCCAAATCACCGCATCCCCAGACTTCCAATCGTGGTGATAGACACGCGGTGGCTGACAGGCAAAGTCTACCAGTTGCTGTAAGAGTCGCTCGGACTCGGCGACCTCCATGCCGGGAATGTTGTGCGCATGACGGCCTATTACCAGTGACTTCCTGCCCGTTTCAGGATGAACCTTCACCAGCGGCCGCAACGGAACCGGCCCATCGTGGAAACCATAGCCGCTGTATTGACTCCCCTTTTTCGGATAGTGCCCAAGCTTGGCCTGGCTGTAAAAGAGTGAGTGGTAAGCAGCGAGGCTTTCCACTTTGGCCCGAAGATCGGCGTCGAGGGCGTCGTAAGCCGCCCGCATATCTGCCCAGCCGGTCTGGCCGCCGGACTTGGTGACCACCTCGGCGCTGAAAACCGCGCCCTTGGCCTGCACCGGCATATAGGTGCTATCGCAATGCCACCCCATATTACCCTTCAGCACCTTCATGAGATCGCTGTCCTCGCCGATAAGGGTCCCGTCGGGCTTAACGTTGCTAATCGCCGCCATTTCGAATTCGAGGCTTCCAAATCGTTTCGCGAACGCTATCTGCTCGTCGCGCTTGAGATATTGGCCGGGAAAAATCAGGAGCGCGTATTGGAGCCAGGTGTCGTGGAGGTAGCGCCAGGTCGGATCATCCAGCGCGGCTAGCTTTACGCCGGTCACAACGGCGCCGAAGGTGGCGTCAAGAGGTGCGACATTGAATGCGATTGCCATGCGGAGCCTCCGATCGATCCCCAAGTACTCAAACGCTAATCAAACATACACGTCTCGGTCAAACCGGCTCATTCAACCCTTTGCGGCTCCCAGGGTACGCCTTGTAGTTCCGCGGTCGCGCCTTAGGGGCTCGTCCTGACCGTCGGCGCCACCTTGACCGACGGAATCGCATGGTTGGCTTGTTCGGCCGAGTCGAGCAGGATCGATTCCTCGCCCATCTCCCAACTGGCGGTCCGAAAGCATCTAAACGTTGTATCTTCATTGCGCTTTTGAGATTGATTCCCGGCACGCCGCTCGAAGCCCTCGGAACCCAGTCGCTCAGTGGATGCTAGGCGAAATAAATCAGCACCATGATCAGGTTCACGAGGGCGAAGGCCGCCGGCAATATGATTCGGATCGCGGTGCTCAGCCTTCGCACCCGTGCCTCGTGCCCCCTGCGTCCGGCGAGATGGACCGCGGTGAGTTCGATCGCGGTCGCAAACACGAACAGGTAGCAGATTAGGAAAAACACGTCGATGAAGGTCAGGTATGGTACTTTTGGCAAGTTCGCCTGAATGGCGAAGGCGAAGGCAATTACGGTCAGAATCGTAGTGATGGAGATCTGGACCTGGCTGCTCAGTTCGCGTGGATCGATCCAGAAAACCGTCCACGACAGCACCACCATTAGCAACAGCGGCAGGAAGACCTTCCAGATGTAAAAGTTGAAGTGCCGCGCGATCGCTATGGTGAAGCGCACCTCGTTAACCGATTCGCCATGAATTCCCGGGACCCGCTCCACCGCGGTGCTCATCTGAGTGATCTGCCACTGCGGCAGCGACTCGTAGACCCGCGGCTCGGCGGTCATTGCGTCGACGCCAGGCTCGGTCGTGAGGTCAACGAAGGATTCGTTTGCGACGGTTGGATGAACGAGGACCTCCAGGGTTTGCGCATCGAAAGGAAACGTGCGCAAGCGAAAGGTGTTCGACAACTCGGCGCTCGAGCGCTCGAAGTATCTCACCGTGCCATCCGGAAAGACCCGAAATGTCACGTCATAGGCCGAGTGCGGTACTACGGCGTTGATGAAGTCGAAGCGCGGATGCCAGATCTGATCGACGGTATAGGTACGGAATTTCTCCCATGCTGCCTGCGGGATGAACGCGAGGCGCGGATCATTCCAATGCGCGATCAGGTAGCCGACCATCTTGAAGCGCTGCGTCACCTCGTCGATGTCCGAGATGTTGATCACTCGCATCTGAATCGCGACCGGGAGCCGATTGCCGTCGGTGACCGGCGGATTGAGCAGCGGATTAACCCCGTCCTCGACCCCCGCCGGCGCTGAACTCGCCGCGGCGGAGCGGCAGCAGCAGACCAGCAGCCCTATCCCAACCGCGATTGCGGCAAGTGCGCCCCAGCCGGAAAAGCTTCTCATCGATGTAGGTCCCCCCTCCGCCCCGCTTTTCGAGGCACTCGATTATCCCGCGAGGCTAACTCTCAGCGCGGTTGCAAGCGTCATCATCGGTTGATTGCCATTAGCGCGGCCGCGAGCGCGAGCATTGCACAAAGCGGAACGTAAAGCCGCGAATCCCACCACGCGAACGATGTATCGGCAACTTGTTTGAAAAGTCCGAACCATCGGAAATCGCCCAACACGCGCGCCGCGAAAACTATCGCGATCGTCCAGCTGCCGGCCAGGAAGAACCATCGCGGGAACCATTGTCCCCATATTCCGAGCCGGCCGAGCATCACGAGCGCTGCCGCGAACAGCAGTGCAGCGACGATGAGCGTAGCGCCAGGTCGTGGAGAAAAGAGCCGCAGGTCTTCACCGCGAGACGGAACCGCTACTGCGGAGCCCCATCTTCCACCCGCCGCCCAATAAACATGTAAGGCACCGAGGCCAAACATCACCATCGCGGCCACGAGTCCGATCACGTCCACGAATTTACTCAAGGGCATTTCAGCGGCGGCGCGCTGATCGAGAATAGACGTCTATTGGAAGTCGGTAAAAAAGCGATCGTAGATTTTTCCAACGCCCTGTTTTTCGAGAACGGCGTTGGCCGCTGCGGAATCTACCAGCGGTTGTGCCTCGGCGATGCCGGTTTCAAACCAGGCGGTCAGCTTGGAGGCCAGTTCCTGGCTACGCACGTGCAGTCCCGCCTCCAGGCAAAAACGTGGCGAGTAGTAATTGAGGTTGCTGCTGCCGAGGCCAACCCACTCGTTGTCGGCCACAAAATACTTGCAATGTAAAGTACATTCCGTGCCACGGCGAAGGTAGATTTGCGCGCCTGCCTCCAGCAGGGCCGGAAAACCGGAATAGATGCGATAGTTGCTCATAAAAAGGTCATTGCTGTCCGCGGAATTGGTGAATACTCGAACCCTTACTCCGCGCGCGCACGCGGCTGCCAATCGGCGCTGAACCACGGGATGATTTATGTAATAAGCATTTTCGATGTCGAGGGTACAGCGCGCGGTGGCGATGCACTGCAGGAGAAAAACAAATGCCGCGTTGTCGGTGATCTGTTCTGGCGAGGTGGGCTGGAACAGCTTCGGAACCTCTCCGGCATTGTCGTAGCCGCCTTCTTCCATCGCGAAGGTTTTCTCGAAGAGCGGCTGCAGGGCGCCGACGGAAGGCCCGCTTAAGATCAGATCGATATCGCGCCATTTGCTGCCGTAGTACTCGTCGCCGTAGTTCCGGCCTCCGGTCACCAGCGTTGTTCCGTCCACGATAAGCAGCTTGCGATGGTTCGCGTCATAAGGCCTGGCCGAGTTGCGGAAGAGCCGGTAGTCGATTCCATTGCGCCTAAGAAAGGTCTGCAATTCCGTCACGCGGGGGTTTTCGAAGTTCTTGGTGTTGATTTCCGCATAGTCAGCAATCATGCGGACGCGAACTCCGCGCACCGCGCATTGGGCCAGTTGGCGGGCAATGCTCCAGCCGGTTTCATCCGCCTGAATACAGAAGGTGGCAATGTCGACGGAATGCTGAGCGTTCGACAGCAGGCGTTCGCGCTCGACAAATGCTATGCGATTGTCGCTCAGCAGCTCGAAGCGATCTTCAGGATGAAAGTGCCCATAAAGCGCCGGATCGGGTTCCGCGGCGGGAGCCGATTGCCGGTCCCACGCTGCGTAAATTTCCTCCCACGGTGGCGCACTCTTTCTGCGCAGCCACAACGCCGAAAGTGCAGCGTGGGCGAAGCGGTGGGCGTCGCCATCGATCTGGGGAGATTTCATGGCCGCCATCGGCGGGACCCGGCATGCGCGGAGAGCCTTGAAGAGTCCGCTAACACCGTATGCGCAGAGCGTGACTGTATCCATCTTCCTCAAGCGGTGCTAACAACTCGCGCGGTAATCACAGGGTTCGCGAGCATTAGTCCGAAAGCAGAATTCGACGAGCGCGATGAAACCGCTGAACGGCAGCGACGTGGGTGAGCGGTCCCATTACAACCAGTACGACGAATAGCAGATGGCCACCCATGCTCCTGGGAATCGGAACCAAAACGTCACACAGGAGCGCCGCGCAGAGAATCCAACCCCGCGCATGCCGCTCGAGCATGTCCGGCCACCCCTTGTTGTCGATTTTTCTCTCTAGCGCAACCCGCGCCTTGTTGTAGCTGATCAGCAGAGACCCCGTCACCGCGACAAAACTCGCCATCCACCATCCGTTGACCCAGGCTATAACGAAGTAGGTCGCGATCTCCTCGTAGCGATCGACGACCGCGTCCAGATAGCTGCCATACGCGCTCTGACTATGTTGGTATCGTGCCACGGCGCCATCCAAAGAGTCGAAGCCAAACGACATAGCCAACCCTCCGCCCAGCCAGAAGGCGCTGCGATGCCAGAGATAAGCCGCGCAGTTGGCTAAGACCAGGAGCAGACCAATTATGGTTATCTCGTTTGGGGTTATCCCCGATTCGGCGATGATCGATAAGAGCTTTCGCCCGAGTGTAGTCATCGCAGGTTCGACCCGAGGTCCACTCCCCGCTTCAAAGCCATGGCTCAGCCCGAGTGACGTACCAGCAAGCGCCGGCGCGCGTACGCGAACACCTTCTGTCTCTGATTCCGGCATGAATCTGGCCTATTCTCCTACCACATGCGATCTGGTCTCAGGAACCTGCTTGCTCGGCTAAGTCGGCTGGAATGCGAGTTTGACTTTTTGTCAGGATGTGCGCTCCGTATAGAAGCAAGAGACCGAGTATAGGCGCGCAACTGATGGCGCTGGTAATTTTCAAATAGTATCCGGCTGCAGCAGCAGCGCGGTGAGCCGCGAATGCCAGCATCAACCCAAAAGCAATTAGTGCGCTGACATTTCCGATATTGTTGAACCAGGTGACGAGAGTGCTTTTGCCCTCATGCTGCGCACCCCGCGACGTATAGTCACGCACTTCCCAGACGAACACTCCATAAGCGGCGCCCAAAAGGCATGCGCCGGTGAGAAAAAGCTCGTAAGTTATAGGCAGTCCAACGCCGATAACCATGCCAAAGATGCACAGCATGACTGCCGGGAGAGCCAGAGGACCCATCCGTATCAGACGGTTGCGAGACTCGGCTCGGCGGCGGTGGAGAAGTGCGACCAGGCTATTGAAGACAATTGCGCAAACAAACATCGCCGCAATTGCCATTCCACCACGAGTCTCGGCATGCGCGATGTGCAGTCGATCCCTTAGCAGATAGAACATGTTCGCTCCGAACAGAGTAAGAGATATATAAATCGATACCGCGAATGAAAAAAACAACTGATCGGTTCGATCAGGCGATTTTTCCGCGTTATCACCTGCGGCTTCAGCTCGGTCCAGAAGCACAGGCATGCGCAGGAGCCTGGCCGCTCCGATGATAGCCAGCACGCCAAGGAAACCGGAGCAGGACAGCGCAATCACCTTGTTGTCGTAGAACGAGGGAAAGAACGCGGGCGCGCTGAGGGTGCCGAACAAACGTGCAATAACTCCTGCCGCATCATTGAAGCCGCGCAAGGTCCCGGCTCGCGCCACCGAAGCGTAGTCGAGCAGATTGGTCAGATAGAATACCGCGAACTGGATCACAACGATGGCGCCGATGAACAGCGGAACTCGACCGGTTGAATAGAGAAGCAGGGTGACAATGACCGTCGTCAGCATCGCTGTCAGCAGTTGGCTGGTGGAAAGTCTAAAGCGCTTTGAAAGGATCACGGCCAGCGTTCCGGCCACCGTTGCCAGCAGCAGGCTGATCGAAAGCAGCAGGTTCTTCTGGTGTGGATAGAAGCGCTGAAAGAACATTTGTGGAATCGCGTTGGCGTTTCCCGACATCACAAAAGCCAGGAAGAAAATTGCAAACGCGCCGAACAGCAAGCCCTCCCGTGAAGACTCCTCCGCGACGCCCTGCCCCGGCCGTATCAGCTCAGCCATGCGCTTTCTCTTTCGCGTTCAATGTTTGGAGCAGTTCGTCGCCCCGCTCCTCCAGCAGCGCGATGGTGCGGCGATAACCTATCTCGATCATGCGATCAAACGCATGCCAGTCGAGCATATTGAGCTCCTCGTCCACGGGCTGAATTAACAGCGCCACATGATCGCGCGAGTCCCGCACCTGCGCGTAGCTGCTCATAGTTCCCGATGCGACCAGCAAGGTTACGATGTTGGGTGTGCCCTTGCGCGCGTGGCTCATCAGCTCCCACAGGGTGCGCTGCTCGAGGTCATTTACCGTGGCCTTGAAGCCATGGCTGATGGACAAGTCACTGGCAATTACCGGTCCGCGGCGCATGTCCATCATCACATCAAACGGCAAATTGTTGAGGACGCCGCCATCGACAAGGATATCCGAACCCTCGATCACGGGCGGCAGAATTCCAGGGATGGCGATACTCGCGCGCAGCGCGCGCCATAGGGGCCCGGCGCGATGGATGTGGAGGCGGCCGCTGGTGAGATTCGTGGATGCGGAGAAGTAGGTATAGGGACAATCCTCGATCTGTTGATTGGCAAAGTGCCGCCGCAACAGATTTGAGGTCTTGCGCCCGCGCACCAATGAGACCAGTGGCAGAGTATAATCGTTGAGGGGATTGTCGCCTGCGAACGCCTCGCGCATATGCGTGGTGAGCTCGTCGTCGCGCCAGCCCATCGCCGCCCCCGCCGCGACAATCGAGCCGATGCTGGTGCCGCCGAACAGGTCAAGCTCGATACCGGCTTCGTGGAGGGCTCGAATCACACCGACGTGCGATAGTCCGCGCGCTGCGCCCCCGGAGAGAACCAGGCCGATTGCGCGGCCGGAGATCATGCGCGCAAGTCGGCGCAAGTCCCCGACTTCTCCCGCGCCCACATGGTGGTGAGACACGCCGGCAAAGCGATTGAGCAGCGTGAGGGTCTGCGAGGGCGCGGCGCCATCGCCGCGATAGAGAACCAGTTCGACCGGCGCCCGCCGGGGATTTTCGAGCCCCATCTCCGCCGCGGGCGCTGCCTCGGCTAATGGGCGCGTTGCCGATCCAAGGAGAACCAGTCGGTCCGCCTGCCGCAGACAAAGCTGCGTCCACGCGTTGGCTTCAAAGTCGGTCGGATAAATGACGACCTCGTGATTCTCTTCAACCGTATTAAACCACTCCAACGGCCGCGATCGCTCTTCGTGCTCGATCGCGTACGACTTCATGCCGATATCTTTGAACGCCCGGCAAAGCGATCGGGCGAAGTCGACATTGGCCAGCTCTCGATCGAGTGGAATGATCGCCACGCTGCGCGGTGCTTCCAGCGCAGGCTTAAGCCGAGGGGGCCGTAGGAGACGCTGTGCGAGGATATCCGTAATGAAGCTGAGCGCGCGCGGATGCTCCTGCACCAGTTTGGAAAAATTCGCCTTCGACAGGCACACCACTTCGCTGTCGCGCAGCGCGACTACCGATGCGGACCGCGGCTGTCCCGACAGCAGGGCCAGCTCGCCCACGGTCTCACCCCTCGTCATCTGCCGGATAAGTACTTCTTTGCCATCTTCGTCGGTGAGAAATGCCCCCAGGCGCCCGGACAGAACCACGTACAAGGAGTCGTCCTGATCGCCGCGCTGAAAAAGAGTCTGCCCGCCCAGCAGGCTGAACCACTGGAATTCCGCTGCGGTAGCGAGAAGGTCATGAGGGTCGAGGCTCGAGAGAAGGGGCAGTCCGGCCAGCTTCCGGACGAGACCGCGGTCAACCTCGATAGAGTGATCTGCGTGGTTTTCCAAACGACTCATTTCGGAGGACACAAACCTGTACTCGATGAGTCCACCATACTGTCGTTTGGGTGTGCTTGCGCTCGCGATAGCTTACCGCCCACCAGCGCCGCGGGGCGCCGGATACGGTGCAAGGCAAAGATTCCTGAAACAACAACCAGTAAGGTGCCTCCCGTCGAAAGGAGGGCACCGAATGTGATGAATGCGCCGTATTTCACCCAATTTTTTATCAAGGCGGCAAGGATCCACAACGGGGTCAGTATCAGGGGTAACGGAACACGGCTTTTCCCGACTCGCCAGGCACGGACTCGCGTATCCTCATTCCAGATGGGTGGAAAATAGGTTCCAAAACAGATCGCGCCCACATTAAAGATGATCCAAATGGGTATGCCCAAGCAGAAGACCCATAGGCGCACCTTGTTTTCTTTCCTATCCACAGTTCGCAAGCTCGTTTGGCCTTATTCTGCCTCCATGCGCTGCCTAAAGACATCGATAGCCGAACTGCCAAGATTCGCGAATCGTCACCGCCTCCACTCTCTGGATATGACCTGCAGGTCGCCAAAGTCAACCGGACTCGAGTCGCCGACCGAGCGGAAGGCCGGCACCACCTGGGACCTAGGCTTCAAACCTCCCAGTAGGGTCCAAGCTTCGAATTGATCTGGAAAACCCCGTCTTTTCGAGCAATTTTCCAGATCTTGGTCAGTTGCAGCACGGGAGTTATCGGATCGAGTCCGGTTTGTTCATTCGCGTTGAACACGATTGTTCAGCACGATCGAACGCCTTCATTTCGATGGGGGTCGAAGTAAGTCGGGAGGTGCAGAAACATGGAATACGAAAGCAACGAGAAAACTCTCGAGAGCACTAGCCGCCCGTTTGACAACCGTGAAACCGGCGAGGGCGTCCGTTTGGCACAGGGACTGTTCCTCGACGAACTGCCTGGCGCGATGTTCGTGTTCATGACTTTGATGTGGGTGGTGTCCACCATCGTCGGGTTGTTTTTCTAACCCCCCATCGAAAAAGGACCTTGGCGAAGGTAAAGGCCCACCGAATCGAACAAAAGCGCCGCACACCCCTTCTCCCGTCCCCAGGCGGGAGAAGGGGAACTTTACCTATACGCTTTAGACCCGCCCGATAACCTCTTCTTGAAATTTTTCCAGCGCTCGAGTGATAATCTCGGGCTTGGTGCCCGGTGGGTTCATGACCACGCGCGCAACGCCGATGGCCTCGAGTTCCTTGAGGCTATCCAATCGCATCGACGGCGCCATCGCAGTGAATTCAATTCCGGCCGGATTGCGGCCTGCCTCCCGCGCCTCGTTTTTCACCAAATCGAAAAGCTGCTTCAACTTTTCCGGCTTCACAACGGTGGGAAAAAATCCGTCGCCATAACGTCCGGCGCGCCTTGCGGCTGCCGTCGAATGGCCGCCGACGTGGATGGGAACATTGTTCCGCACCGGCTTTGGATACGAGTTCAGCGGCCCGAATTTGAAATGCTTCCCTTCAAATGACGAGGTGCCTTCGCCCCAAAGCGCACGCAGGGCGCGGATGGCTTCGTCGGTCATCGCGCCGCGATGATGGAAATTGATTCCCAGCGCCTCGAACTCCTCTTTCATCCATCCGCTGCCAATCCCGAGGATCACGCGTCCGCCCGAGAGCAGGTCGAGCGTGGCAACCTCCTTCGCGGTGTAAATCGGATGTCGCTGCGGCAGAATTAGGATTCCGGTGGCGAGCTTGATGGTCTTGGTGATCGCCGCGACATATGCGAGCGGCAACAGCGGATCGGGTATCGCCACGTTGTCGCCGCCGGGCATTTGTCCGTCCTTGCTGCCCGGATAGGGTAGGTGTTTGACGGGCACCGCGACGTGCTCGACGGTCCACAACGACTCGATGCCGCAGCGCTCGGCAGTGGTTGCCAGATGGCCGATTAAGCCGGGATTACTGAACGCTCCGGAGTTGGCGAAGGCGATTCCGAATTTCATTTTAAAGCTCCCTCGGCAGTGAGCATCTTGAGTGGATGTATTGATCGGATCGAGATCTTTTACCAGCGGCATTGAGCAGGCGGAAAGCTAGACCCTGGTTGGAGGCTCGCATGAAGATTGGAATGACAGCAATTGGGATTGGAAAGGCGGCGCGTCCCGCCACTATTCGCGCAGTCGTCGAAAACGCCGAGCGGCTCGGCTTCGCAACCCTATGGGCGCCAGAACATGTCGTGCTCTTCGACACTCACGAATCGAAGTATCCCTATCGCGACGATGGACGCTTCCTGGCCGGCAGCACCATCGATCTTCTCGATCCATTCATAGGACTCACGTACGCTGCTGCGTTCAGCCATCGCATCAGGCTGGCGACCGGAATCTGCCTGGTCGCAGAACATAATCCGCTGGTGCTGGCCAAGGTGATTGCGAGTCTCGATAGCCTCAGTTCCGGCCGCCTCGCGCTGGGGGTGGGCATCGGGTGGTCGACCGAGGAATTCGCCGCATTGGGAATCCCTTTTGAACGACGAGCGCAGCGCACCTGCGAATATCTCGAGGTGATGCGCAAGCTCTGGGGCGAGCCAAAGTCCAGCTTCAGCGGCGAGTTCGTGCGCTTCGACGGCGTTCGCAGCTTTCCGAAACCTGCGCAAGGCTCTAAACTGCCGGTCATCTTTGGCGGCGAGAGCATGCCTGCATTGCGGCGCGTCGCGCGGATGGGCAACGGATGGTTCGGCGTCAAACTCAACCCGGAGCAGGCTGCGGCAAAGATCGCGACGCTCCGTTCGCTAATGAGCGAAGCGGGCCGCGACATGTCGGAGCTCGAAATCATCATCTCCCCATACGAGAACCAGGTGAGCGCCGACGACTTGCGCGCCTATCACGAACTCGGTGTGGCCGAATTCGTGCCGTTCGTGCGTCTCCCGGGTGATGACAGCAAAATCCCCGAGGCGCTGGAGCGGATCGCACGCGAATGGGTCGAGCCGGCCGCGAAGTTGCATTAGCTGGTCGCACTCGGCGGAACTGGCCCTTAGCGCGGCGAGTCTTGGCCGGTTTGGGCCTCAGATTCGGTTGGTGTATTAGGAAACTTACCTCCCGTGGTCAGACGACCGGTAGGGAGCTGCCTCCCGATTCGAAGCAAAAAAAGGAGCCGACGATGAAAGGCTACGGCGTTACCCTCTCTCCGATGTCCAGAATTTCAGTAAGCACCCCGTCGAGCAATGCGCCGGTCACCGGCTACTCCGGTTTCGTTCAACTGGCGCGCGAGACCGAGGATGCCGGCTTCGGCGGCGTCTTCATCCCCGAGGCAGTGAACGACGCGCTGATGTGCTCCTTCGCGGTGGCGAACGCCACCCGGCGGATCACGATCGGCACCTGGATCGTCAACATCTACCTGCGCGAGCCCGCCCTATGCGCGATCGCCGCGGAGATGGTGCAGGAGGCCGCGCAAGGACGTTTCATCCTCGGCCTCGGAGTGAGCCATCGCCCGGCGCTCGAGGCGCGCGGAATCGAGATGGGCAACGCGCGCGATCGTTTGCGTCGCGACACCGAGATAATCCGCAAAGCTTTTCGCGGCGAGCTAGAGATGTTCGGGCGCAAGTTTCCCATTCCCAGTCATCCGATTCCGATCTACTTCGCGGCGCTCGCGCTCGAGACCTCAAAACTCGGCGGTGAACTGGCGGACGGCCTGATGCTTTACATGTGCCCGCCGGAGCGAATGCGCAAATCGATCGACGCAGCCAATCAGGTCGCGCGAAATCTCGGACGCGCGCCGGGCAGCCTGACGATGACGTGCGGGGTACCGGTATTTCTACATGATGATTTGAAAGTCGCCTATGAGGCGGCACGGAGCGGGCTCGCCTTTTATGGCGCGCTGCCATTCTACAATCGAATAATGTCGAACAGCGGCTTTGCCGAAGCGGCCGCGCGAATTATGGAAGCGGCCAAACGTCGCGATTCGAAAGCGATGGCCGCCGCGGTCACCGACGAATTGGCCGATGCGGTGGCGCTGATCGGTCCCGCGTCGCGATGTATCGAGCGGCTGGCGGCGTATCGCGAGCACGGTGCCGACGTCATGATCCTCGCCCCCAATGCGGTCAACGAGGACTACGCCGGCGCGGTTCGACGAATCCATAGGGCCTTCGCGAAACTGAACTGATTTTTTGAGCATCGATCCGGCGTAGGGAGGAAACGCAATGCCACTGCTATGTGAAAAAGTTGGTCACGTCGCGACTCTAACTCTGAGCCGTCCCGAGGCGCGCAACGCATGGTGTCCTGAATTTCTGGCCGGCTTTCGCGAGCGCCTCCCCGAGCTGGAAGAAGATCGCGAGGTGCGTTGTGTCATTTTGACCGGCGACGACAAAGGCGGCGCATTCAGCGCAGGTGCCGATCTGAAGAACCCGCGGACTCATACGGAAAATTCGGTCGCGGATTTTTTGGATGATCTGCCAAAACGCCGCCGCCTAAGCCCCATCAGTATGCTCACGGACTTCTCGAAGCCGGTGGTCGCCGCGGTGAACGGCTACGCCGTCGGTATCGGATGCATCCTGACCTTTTGCTGCGATCTCATCGTGGCGTCGGAGCGCGCGGAGTGGCGATTACCGCAAGTCGCGCTAGGAATCATGCCGGCGCAGGGCGGTGCGATCCGCGCCGCGCGCTGGCTCGGCAAAGGTCACGCGATGCGCCTTACGATGGGTTTTCCGCTTAGTGGGGATGAGGCCTATCGGACCGGCCTCGCGCAGTGGCTGGTTCCTCACGCCGAGTTGATGGGTCAGGCGAGAAAGGTGGCGGAACACATTTCCTCGCTGTCGCCACTGGCGGCGCGAGTCGCGAAAGAATCGATCAACTCCGGCTATAACATCCCGTTGGGCGAAGCTGCGCAGGCTGATCTTTACCGCTTCATGGCCCTGGAACTCACCGAAGACAAGACCGAAGGTCATCGTGCATGGCGCGAGCGCCGAAAACCGGTGTTCAAGGGACGGTAAGGCGAGCGGCGGCAAACCGAGGACTGGCGAGGTGGACAGCATGGCCCGACCAAGCTTAGTGTGATTGTTGCTTTCGAGAAGATCGCCATCAACATCTAAAAATGGAGCTTGCACGCTGTGAGCGACGCATCTGCCTACACACCACCCAAGGTATGGACCTGGAAGAAAGACGGCACCGGTAATTTCGCGAATATCAACCGACCGATCGCCGGACCGACCCACCAGAAAGAGCTGCCGGTCGGACGCCATCCGCTACAGCTCTATTCATTAGGTACGCCGAACGGGGTCAAGGTTACCGTCATGCTCGAGGAACTACTGGCCCTCGGTCATACGGGCGCCGAGTACGATGCCTGGCTGATCCAGATCATGCGCGGAGACCAGTTCGGCAGCGGCTTTGTCGAGATCAATCCAAACTCGAAAATCCCCGCGCTTCTGGACCGAAGCGGGCCGGAGCCGATTCGGATCTTCGAGTCCGGTGCGATCTTGCTGTACCTCGCAGAGAAGTTTGATGCTTTCCTGCCCCACGGGCCAAAGGCGCGAGCCGAGTGTCTCTCGTGGCTTTTCTGGCAGATGGGCAGCACTCCATACCTCGGCGGCGGATTCGGCCACTTTTACGCTTATGCGCCGATCAAGATCGAATACGCGATCGACCGCTACGCGATGGAGGCCAAACGGCAGATGGACGTCCTCGACCGGCGTTTGGCGCAGGCCGAGTATCTGGCAGGGGAGAGCTACACCATCGCCGACATGGCAGTGTGGCCGTGGTATGGCGCGCTGGCCAAGGGCGCGGTTTATGGCGCCGGCGAGTTCCTGGACGTTCAAAGCTATAAACACGTTCAGCGCTGGACCGACGCTATCGCGCAGCGGCCGGCAGTTAAGCGCGGGCGCAAGGTCAACTGCACCTTTGGGAAGCCCTCCGATCAGCTCCACGAGCGCCACGACGCCAGTGACTTTGAGACCAAGACCCAAGACAAGTTAAATCCCGCGGCGTCGTGATTACGAAGATCGTCGGTAGTCGGCAGGTGCACGGCCGCTGCCTCTGCGGTGCGATTGAGATAGAGATCGACTTTCCGGCTTTCTGGGCCTGGCACGATCACTCGGAAGCGAGTCGTCGTGCCCATGGCGCCGCCTATGCGACCTATATCGGCTGCTGGCGCAAGCATGTTCGCGTGGTGAAGGGCCAAAGAAGCATCGCTCGCTTCGAGGATGCGAGGACAGCATCGACGCGAAGCTTCTGCTGCCGCTGCGGAGCGCCATTGCTCTATGAGCGCAAGCGCTCGCCACACATGGTCAATATACCGCGAGCGCTCTTCACCGGCCGTACCGGCCGTGAGCCCCGCTACCACGTGGCCATCGAGGAGCTTCAGGATTGGACCTACACCGGCACCCGGCTGAGTCTCCTAAAGGGCTATCCGGGCATCGTGTGGGAACGGCCGAAATCGCGCCGTCGCCCGCGCGATGTCGAGATCCTCGAGTCGCTCCAACGCGACTTGTCCTGATGATGACCATGAGGTGCGAGCACTCTGAAGCCCTCAATTTTAATCCCGACGGAAGCAAAACATGGCTTTTTCGATAACTAGAAGCATCGGTGTCGATTATGGACACCGGGTCATGACCCATGGTTCAAAATGCCGATCCATCCACGGCCATCGCGGAACCATCGAAGTAACTTGCGCAGGTTCCGCGCTGCATCAGTCCGGCGAACAATCCGAAATGGTGATTGATTTTGGCTTTCTCAAAGACGTGATGATGAAAGTAATCGACCACGCGATCGATCACGGCTTTGTCGCGTGTATCGATGATCACGAACTACTGCGCCATTTCATCCCTGACCAGCGAGATCCGAAGCAGTGCATAGCCCATATAAAAGCCGCCATCGATGAAAAGGGTTATTGGCTATCGACTGAAAATGAAGCCGGTCGCGTGAAAACTTTGCTCAATACCAAGCTGTATATCATTCCGTATATCCCGACCTCAGAGCGTTTAGCTGAGCACTTTTTTGGGCGTCTGAAACTGCCGGTCAGGCAACAAAGCGGCGGCATCGGCGAGCTGACCAACCTGCGATTTTGGGAGACCCCGAACTGTTACTGCGACTATCCGGGTTTTCCTCGATAACCGATTTTGGAGCTGCTCACGATCGATCGCTATTTAGCCGCTGCCGCTTAGCTCGGCCCGATCGCGCTTTTCCGGATTGAGACGATCGGCTTCTCGATCCGAAATATCGTTGAGTACATATGCGAAGCTCGACAAGGCGCAGAACGTTACCAGCGCGACCCCGGCCAGAACCGCATCTTGCAAGCGAAAGAGCCGGTGACTGAAGACGAGAGCTGCGAGGACCAATCCGTTTTTGACCCATTGCCATGGACGCGCGAGCACCACCGGTGCGCGCCATGCGCCCCGCTGCGCTGCGTATCCATCTCCCGCGGGATCGAAGGACCATTTCACTCGTGTGACGGCGGCTGGGAATTGCGCAGCCATTTCACCAGATCCCGCGCTCGGCGGAGATCGTCTGCGTTTGACTAAGGGGCGGTGGAGTCCAAGGAACGTATAAGCCGTCGTGCCATCGCATCCAACGCAACGAAGGATCTTCAAGCGGCACCGGGAACTCGTACAGCACCTGCGCGGGGTCGCCTCGCGAGTCGAGCGCCTCCACCGTGATCGACAGACCCGGGACTTCGAAGTGCTGCCTTGGTGAAAAACGATCATTTTGACTACGCAAAAAACGACTGAATGCGGTCGGAAAAAATCCATCGGGAAAACTTACTCGCAGCGAGCGAGGCCCGACCCGCGTGACCGCCAGTTCACCTCCCGAGGAGAGCGCGCGCATGTGGCGCGGCATCGGCAGCTTATCCAGCCGATGCACCGCCCAAATTGCGGTGACGAGGGAGATGTGGTCGGGCGGGTTAATCAGCACCAGATCCTGGGATACGATTCGCGGATCGGTTGGAACACTTGCCAGCCCTCGCATCATTCTGGAGCTGACCTCGGCCTGATAATCGATCAGGGCGATCCCGAGTAATGGAGCGGCGATCAAATGAAGTAGAAGCAGAACGGCAGTTCCAGCCCACGCAAATCCCTTCCAGACCCGGGGCATCGGCGCAACGGAGGAGTGCGCGAAAAGGAACTGCGTAAGTTGCGCGAGAAGGGCCATCGAGCCCAAGCCCACGAAACCCAACACCCGATTCTCGGGGCCAACCGCGGCAATTGGTACCAGCGAAAGCAGTGCGCCAAGGCCCCAGAAGCGCGCCACCCGATCGAGCAGGACCAGCGGGACAAAGAGCGCTGCCACGATCGCGACGATCGCGAAGCTGAAGAAGCTAATATGCAAGGCCGCCGATGTGCCCGGCGCGTACGCCATGCTCATTTCCGCAGGGAGTGGCGACCACTGTCCCATCATCAAAAATGCGGCTCGACGGCAAAATGAACGGGCGAAGCCAAGCGGATCGTGCAGCGGGTCCAGGTAGAAGCCGGAGCCGTGCGAACCGAAATTGCCAAGCGTGTAAATCAATGCCCACGCTCCCAGCACTCCGCCATGCGGAAGGAGCCGCATAAGCCTCGCTCGAAATCCGTCCTCGTCAACCGTCAGCGCGTAGGAAAACAGGTAGGCCACCGTCGCCAATCCCATCTCGCCGGCGGACAGCGCGAGCGCCAACATCAACACGCTCAACCATCGAGTAGTAGAGCGTCCGCGCTGACGCCAGCGAACGAACGCCATCACGCTCAGGAAACCAAAGCAGCAGGCAATCAAGGCGTTACGGTTGGCCAGATACGCGGCAGGCACCGCATGCGCGCCATCGATCGCGTACATCAGGGCCGCCAGCCCGGCCACCCACGTGGCGCCCATCACCTCGCGATAAAGAAGCGCGGCCGCAAAAACCGCCGCGGCTAGCCAAAGCAGGCTATGCAGGTGCATCAAGATGGGATGGTTCGGCCAGAGGCGGTAATCGAGCATCATGGTAAGCGTGCTCGCGTAACGCAGAAACGCCTGATGCATATCCGGCGAACCCCACCAGGGCATCGTGCCGAAATCCATTTGCTTCAGGTTGTGCGCCCGGTCGATGTATTGGACAAAGACCTGAATCGGTGGCGAATCGCCGTAACCGAGCAGGGTGACGCGGTGAAAATAATCGTCGAACTGCCAACCGACGCTCAGCGCCGGCAACATCCCAATGGCGGCCAAGATGGCGACTACCAGTGGCATCCGGCGATCCGCGAGCCCCCTCCTGATGCCGGCCGCAACGCGTTGCGCAAACGAAGCGGGCTTCGATCGCGATCCGTCGGCCCGGGGCGTCTCTCCGAATTGAACAGCTGAAATTCTATCCAGTTGTGACGTCGACTCTTGCATAAATATTAGTAGACTATAAATATATAGTTAACTTAATTCTTATCAATGCAGCAGGATCGCTGCGTCAGGCGGTCGGGAAGATCCGCGCCCGGCCGTGGTTCCTTTCGCGGCTATCCAGGCGTAGTTGATCGAGCGATGGGTTTGCGCGAGGAGAAAAAAGCCGAGCAGCGCCGCGCGATTCTTAGTACCGCGGCCGAGCTGTTTCGAAAACGAGGTTACGAGGAGACCCGCGTGCGCGACATCGTCGATCGGCTACGCATCAGCGAGGTCACTTTCTTCAATTATTTTCCCACCAAAGATGCCGTGATAATGGCCTTCGCGGTGGAGATGCTCGAGTACTCAATCGCATCCGTCAAACGCGAGCTCGAACGTCACGATTGCACCATCCCCGACCGTATTCGCAGCGTGATCCGCCAATGGGCGACGTCGTGGGACGATGATCCCGAGTTTCATGGTCTGATTGCAAAACAATCGAGGCTGATGACCGATGTCAACGGCGTTCTGCGCGACAAATCTTTTGAGCTCTACGCGCAATACGAAAGACTCTTCGCCGAAGGCCAGAAGCGCGGCGAAATTCGCACCGATTATAAGCCGCTGCATCTCGCGGAAATGATGGAAGGAATGCTCATACTCATTGCCGGCAATTGGGTCAGCGGATGGTGGAAAAACCGGGACGATTCGCTCGAAGAGCGCTTCATGAAAGCAATGGATGTCTTGCTGGAAGGATGCGCCGCGCCAAAACCGGCGAAAGCTCGACGAGCCCGCGGATTGAAGCGCCAAGCGGGATAGATCGATCTCGCACAAGGAGAATGCGGCATGCTAAAGGCCGAACGTTAGGTATCAGATTGTCGGGCGGCCCGGCTATGTGCTAGCCATCGGCAAACCTCATGCGGCCGGGGCAACATTGTAACGGCCCGCGTAACCGCGACTGAAACCTCGGAGGATCGATTGTCATGGCAAACACGCCAAGGATGCTCGAGGGCTACCGTGTTCTCGATTTTACTCAATTTGTGGCCGGACCGACCTGCACCCGCCTGATGGCCGAGCTGGGCGCCGAGGTCGTCAAACTGGAGCTGGCCCCGGGCGGCGATCGCATCCGCGAGGCGGGCTTCAAGCCGCGCACCGACAAGACGAGCAGCCACAGCACCTATTACATGCAACACGACCATAGCAAGCTCAGCTTTGCCATCGACATGAAGCAACCAGGCGCCCGCGAGCTGCTGATGTCGATGCTGCCGAAGTTCGACGTGTTGGTGGAGAATTTCGCGCCCGGCGTGATCGGGCGGATGGGTTTTTCCTACGAGGAAGTTAAGAAGGTAAATCCCCGGATCGTCATGTGTTCGATCTCGATGGCCGGCCAAACCGGACCGCTATCAAACAAGGCGGGCTACGATACCATCGGGCAAGCCTACGCGGGGATCACCGATAACCTCGGCGAACCGGACCGCGCGCCTGTGATGATCGGAATGGCCATCGGCGACATCTCGACCGGTGTCGCGGCGGCGATGGCGGTTTTCGCGGCATTGCTGCATCGCGAGCGCACCGGCGAGGGGCAGTATCTCGATGCCTCGCTGACCGATACCTACTTCCACATGCACGAGCTCAACGTGCCGAAGATCGCGCTGGCGGGTGATCGAGTGCGGCCCAAGCGCGCCGGTTCGCAGGCCGACGGCCCCGGGCCGGCGGGCAATTTTCGTTATCGCGGCGACCAATACATCATGATTCTTATTTCGGCGCATCAATGGCCGCAGATGGTCCGCGCGATGAGCAAACCCGAGCTCGCAACCGACCCCCGCTTCAGGTACGCACGCGAACGACATAAGAATCGCTTCGAGCTCCAGGCGATCATTGAGGAATGGCTGGCGACCTTCCCGACCAGGGAGGATGCGATCGCGGCGATGGATAAGGAACGGGTTCCATGCGCGCCGGTCCTGACGGTCAACGAGGCGATGGCGCATCCGCATCTGAACGAGCGCAAGACCGTCCGCTGGGTCGACGATCCATTGCTGGGAAAAGTGGCGATTCCAGGCGTGCCGGTGAAATTCTCTGCCTGGCCGGATCGTACTGAGCTGCGCTCTGCTCGTCTGGGCGAGGACAATGAGCGGGTCCTACGCGATTACCTGGGACTCCCCGACGAGCGAATTCGCGAGTTGTATGAAAACGGTACGCTGGTGCGCGACAAGACCATCGGATGACGTATCGGGAGATCCGCGAAGAGGTTTCCCGATGCTCATCCCTGCGAAGACCGGGCGATTTTTCCTACCGGGTTGATTCATCGGGGCTGGACCTCGAGGACTCGGGCAAAGTTCTCGGGGCGCTCACGCCACGTCACGAGACGTGCAAGCCACGAGCGGTCCGCTCGCGAAAGGGCTACGCCTGCCTCGTACCAGTGGCGCTTGTTGGCGTTGACGCTTCCGACGAGTACCTTGTTCTGGAGAACGACTTGTGCCGCGTCGTCCCCGGCGGCGGTCCCGGCAGTCCGACCAGCCACTACCAACGCCAGTGAGACACGCGCGCCCCTCCGAGCCGATGCATCGATGATACTGGACGGGATGGGTCCGGTCGATCCAATCAAGAGCGGCGCCGATAAGATTTTCGCATCGTTCTATGCCCTTTATAGTAGATTGGCGATCATTAGCGTCGGGGGCTTGTTGTTCGCGTCGGTAGTGCATCGCTTCCTCATAAATTCCATCTCGATTCGGTCAGCGATTGATTATCGCAATCGGAAGTGGAGGAAAGGGCTCAGGTAAAGTTTTGAATTTGATCGGAATTCAGGTCGAACAGGTGAGTCGGCGTGTGGCAACCGGAACGTTCGAGCCAGGTTAACCGGACTTGGCGTACTCAACAGCGGCGGCTATGAGCAACTGGGCGGCTTTGGATTAGGCGCGACTCCCGCTCCTCCGCTCGATACCACCGAGAGCTTCGATCTGGTAGCAAATAGTTTTCAGCCTGCAGATCGGATCGATCCTTGGGGAAGGGGCGGACATTCCGCGATCTGACTGGAGAACGGAAAGGTCCTGCTTGCCGGGGGTCTCGGCTCGACTCTCGTTAATTGGTCGGCTCGCTGGCGGTAGGAGACCCTCAATTCGTAGAGCTGTACGATCCCGCGAACGGAATTTTCACCCCGCCGGAGCGAGCCATCCCGAAGAGACGCAATTCGCCTTCGCGACGGTCGCGTGCGGATGTTTTGCGGCAGGGCACTCGTGGCGGAAGTCTACGATCCGACAAATGGCAAGTTCACTCGAACTGGCAACATGCCTGAGCCGCTGTCAAGGTGCACCGGAAGGATGGGAGGGTATTTATCCTCGGGATCGCGGCACTTCCTGACGGTGTACCGGAGGTCCCGCAGTGGCGCGCGCAACTGTTCGATCCGAGGGTCAGCAAATTTTCATGGGCCCCGATCCAATCCGTCGAGATCAGCGATCCAAAATCCTCCCAATCGAGGATGCGAGGATTCTGATTCTAGGAAGTGTGAATCCTGATTACGCTAACGTTCTGAGCACCGAGGTTTACGACGCCGGGCGGAATGTCTTCTCGGTGCTCGGCGGCCAGCACCCGGATATGGAGGACTACAGTGTCTTCGCCTTTTCCGATGAAAGCATTCTGATCGCAGGCGGGTTCAGTTTCTCGCTGCCCTACAACAGACGCCGCGCCATCTTATTCCGTCCTTAGTTACCTCGCGGCGTCGGATTACTTAGCACGAGGTAAGAAGAGGCAAACGATTGTCCGGCGCCCGATCGGTTCCAACAGCTCTCTGGGATAGGATCGCCCGATGCACTTATAAGCTTGCCTACCGCTTCGCTCGCGGCAGTGGCTCGATTTTGTTAGATGTCAACAATAGACGAGAAGGATGAAAAATATCTAGCGCGGTTGGCTAGGTGTTCGCCGGAGGTCTTCGGTGAAGACTCGCCGTCCCAGAAGGCTTTCAGCGAAGTGATCAGAAAGCGACGGGCAAAATCTGCGGTGAAATCAGGATAGACGAATTGCGATCCGGTTTCGCCGAAGGGGTTCAAGGACTGGAGGTGTTTCTACCACGAACCTTTTCATCATCACGGCAGATGACACCTTCGGCCGAGGCAGAGAATTTCGCGGATTCGCTACTATCCCGATTGTAACTAGATGTTGATGCGAGTTTCACTCGCATCAGTGGGTATTCAAAAGGCGGCATGGCCGTCAGGACGTGCTTGGTAGCACCAGCGAGAACGAATTTGCCTTGGACGTGCTTTATCTAGCCCATTGGTGTCGCGACATCGAGCCTATCGACTGTCCTCCGCAAAAATTACCGGCGTGACCTAATACGCGCCAGATTGCTAACGCGATTACTGAGGTAAGTTTACCCCGGTGACGCACCTCGCTGGAGCCTTGAACGATCTGGACAACTTTTGCCCATCGTCTGTCGCGCGCGCGCCACACTGCTCCTTGAGAAACGCGATCACGGAGCTGGCGATGGCCTCCGGCTGTTCCGGAAGCATTGCGTGGCCCATGTTCGGAATGGCGACGAGGCGCGCGTTCGGGCGGCGCACGACAAACTTCCATGCGTTGATCGGCGGTGCGATCCTATCCTGCAAGCCTTGAATGACGAGCTCCGGAGCCACGCCGCCGCTAGCCACCCGCTTAAAATCGGTCCGCTCGGCCGCTTCCGCTTGCAGCCTCGCCGTCTCACCGTGCCAGCCGTCCTTCCAGAGGGCCGCACTATTGCCCGGCGCAAAGAAAGAGTCGGCAACCGCTTGCAAATGCTCTTTGGGTGGCAGGCCTGGATCAAAAACCTTCCAGAACTCCATCATAACCTCTTTGCTCGGCGCCACCTCACCGCCGGCCGCGAGCAGGATCAAGCCGATTACCCGGTCGGGTTGGTCCGCCGATGCGGTTCGCGATACACGATTGCCGAAGTTCTGACCGAGCACAAAGGCCCGATCGATTTTGAGTTCGTCGGCGATTGTCCAGATATCTGCCGCGGATTGTGCAGTGTGACGCCCTTCAGCGGTCCTGTGCTGCCGCCTATCCCACGAGGATTGATCATGACAACACTATAGCCGGCGAGGACAATTCGGTTGCCAAGGTCTTCAAAATCTTGCGCCGGACGGCCGAGCGAAGGGTGCATCAGGACAGCGGGGCCTTGCCCCTTCCGAAATATCTCCAGCTTGACGGCGTCTTTCGAGACGACTCGGCGCACCCAGCCGTCCGAAGTTTCCGCAGTAGCCGAAGCTGCTAGTCCCAAAAAACCGCACATGAGGGCTATGAGGTTTCGTTGGCATTTAGTTTTCATAGTCATTTTTTGTTATTTGATGCGTAATGGTTTGCGAGGTTGGCGAATTTCCGGTCTGCCTTGTCAAAACCTGAATCCGTACATTTTGATGATGCAGGTGCTCGCGGACTCCGTTGCGACGACTCCGGAGGGGGACTCTAACTCGGCCGTAGCGATACTTAGTCGCACTCGAAAAAACCGTCGCGCAATTAGAACCTCAGACTCCCGTCCCGCCTCAACCGCAGTCCTTCGCCGGAGCAGGTGAGGCTCGCCTTGATCGTCATTACCGTCCCGTTTAGACATTTGCTACCGTGCGGATGATGTTCGCCCGCCGACCAGGCGCTCGAGCGAACGAGCATTGGATCGATTCGCGCGCGAGGCCCGCATTTATGGGAGTATTACTCAGCCTAGCCTTCATCATCTACCTGATCATCCGCGAGTACGGCTTGCGGCTCCCTGCGCCCACACGCCCCGCCGCGCAACTTGGCGTTGCTGCCGTCCCCAGGGCGGGCATGACGCCGATGTGATGGTTCACATTTTGTAGTGCTATCTTTGGTGATCGCCTATGCTCTTTCGGCTCCTGCAACGACCCGCGGTGGTGGGCGAAATTGTGGCGGGTATCATGCTTGGTCCGTCGCTGCTCGGTCGCGTATGGCCTTAGGCTTTCGCGTATCTCCTGCCACCGATGGTGGCGCCGCTCCTAGACGTACTCGCGCAGCTGGGGATCATCTTGCACATGTTTTTGGTGGGTCTGGAGCTTGATCCAAAGCTGGCGGGGCGGCAAGGACAAGCCGCGGTTGCGATCTCGCACGCCAGTATCGTCACGCCATTCCTGCTCGGAACCTTGCTCGCGTTGGTGCTGTATCCGCAGGTCGCCGCGGCGGGCGTACCTTTCAGCGACTTTTCGTTGTTCGTGGGCGCTCGGTGTCAGTGACGGGGTTCCCAGTGTTGTCGCGGATCTTAGCCGACCTTCGACTCCAGAGAACCCCGGTGGGAATATTGGCGCTAACTTGCGCTGCAGTGGATGACGTAACCGCGTGGTGCATGCGCTCCTTGTCGGCTCAGCCGGGCTTGATAACTATCAGGGTCCGGCGGGGCCCGAGGAGTTCGCGCTAACGCCGGCTGCGGGCGAAGGCGACAGGAATACATGGCCCCTCGCCGAGGTGGAACGATCCGGTCAAAACCTGGAGCTAACTGATCTTCCAGATCGCTTCGGCGTGCTCCCGGGGGGCCGGAGGCGACTCGCAGCGCAATGCTCGCGCCGCTGCGCCGTTCCGGGCAGGGGCGTCCGTATGGCTTTCTGGTTGCTGGATTGAGTGCGCGGCTGCAATTCGATAACGGCTATCGTGGCTTTGTGAGCTTGCCGTCGATCAGATCACCACGGCGATTGCCTATGCGCGAGCGCGTCAGGAGGAGCGCCGATGCGCTGGCCGAAATCGATCGGGTTAAAACCACCTTCTTCAATAACGTCAGCCACGAATTCCGCACCCCGCTCACGCTTTTGCTTGGACCAATCGAGGAGGCGCTGTCCGGCTCGGACAAGGTTTTGGGTGGCGAGAATCTCTAGCTCGCGCATCGCAATGCGCTTCGTATGTTGAAGCTGGTAAATGCGCTGCTCGTCTTCTCTCGTTTCGAATCCGGACAAGTGCAACCATTATTTATTCGAGCGACTTGATCTGGCGGTTTTGACCGAAGAACTGGTCGACGCCTATCGCTCACTCACGCGCAGTGCCGGACTTTCACTCAGCTTTGAGCATACACCCATCACTAAACCCACCTATGTCGACCGCGAGATGTGGGAAAAGATCGTTCTCAACCTCGTTTCCAACGCTATCAAGTTTACCTTCGCGGGAACGATCAGCGTACGCCTGCACCAAGTCGACGATCATATCGAATTAGTCGTTCGCGACACCGGCACCGGGATCCCCGAGCAAAAATTGCCGCGCCTGTTCGAGCGCTTTCATCGCGTCGAAGGTGCTCGTGCCCGCAGCGCCGAGGGGTCTGGAATCGGGCTCGCACTGGTCAGCGAATTGGTTAACCTTCATGGCGGCCCTTGTTCAGAGCCGAGAAGGCGAGGGCAGCACCTTCACTGTTTCAATTCCCACTGGTTCGGACCATCTCGATCGCGACCGTATCGTCGCTTCACGCCCGATCGTTTCGAGGGCGACCGGCGCGCTCTCATTTGAATCCCGATTCGCATCAGCCCGGCTGATCGCGGTTACAGGGTATGGTCAGGAATCGGACCGCCGGCGCGCGCTGGAGTCGGGCTTCGACGAACATCTGGTCAAACCGGTCGCCCTCGAGCGTTTGCAGGGCTTATTGCGCGAACACTAGTAGTCTACTGGGCTGTTGATCAAGAAGTGCTGGCCCGGCCCAGATTGTTACAGCCGCCCACCCTCCTACTTCGGCAGCGCAAAAGCTTTCCCTTTTATAGCGGTCACTACTCATATGACTTGTAGCATCTCATCGAACGTCTTTTTGTCAACAGCTTTAAAATGCTCTCCGATGATTTTCCAGCATCGTACCCCAAGGCTAGTCTGACCGATAAGGCCCAGCCGACCAACACGATTGCCAGGGTCAGGGTGAACGATGTCCAGGCCGACATTCCAATTACCCCCATGCGTGGCCATAACAATTTGTATTCAATTGCTTCTAACAACCTATGATAAACGGGTCAATCGCTCGGCCGAAAACCGTTCGGATATTCGACTCCTACAAAAGCGAGCCAATCGTGGCTGCGGCGACCACCAAGGACTTTTGCAGTCCTCGATGGGTCGGGCATATCGCTCAGCTAGACTTGGAGTCTGTCAGCCTGACATCAGAATGAAAATGGAGGACCTCGTCAAGACGAGGGTGCGAAGGAGAACATGAATGCAAAACCCGATCGATGGAATATTGGCCAGCGGTCGCGATCGCATGGGTCATATTGGGGATGGCATCGGTGACGTTTGCCGGCGGAGGCAAGCGATACAAGACTATTTGTTCGGGCGCCATTTCCACCCTTTAATATCAGTTTTGATGGTTCCAGGTTCACAGGGCAATTTAGTGGCGAATGTAAAACCAACATCGACGGTCCCGGCCTCAAGTCAGGATTGTCGCAGACCCTGACGACCCATCCGGCAGCTGTACCGCGCCCGACGGCACGAGCGGCACCGAATACAATCTATTGCTGCGCTCCGATGTTACGACCTTCAGCGCTGACGGGTCGCAGATCTTCTCGACCTCTGACAGCGGCGTTGAATGTCTGAGCAACACCGCTAACGTGTTTGGCAAAACCGAAAACTGGACCATCAACGGTGGGATGGGAAAATTCAAAAACGCGACAGGATCCGAAGCCGAGGCTATCAGCGGAGTGTGTATCGCGGGACCTTCAAGTCCCGGATCCGAAACTTTCGGCGCAGAACAAACCGACTCCAAAAGAACGATTTTCTGATGGCGCCGTCGTCAACAAGTCTTTGTGCTGCACCGCCTCGGACCGAATTGACGGCGATCTTTGAAATCTGACGCCCGAGGATAAATGCGTTGATCGGCGACCAGATGGCGACGGGCGTCAACTCATAGATGGCGTCGTGATTGAAGCCGGTTACGATAACGGCGGTCTTGGCGCCGATCTTCGCACCGTACACCTAGCGCCAAAATAAGATCGGAATGGTCTGATCCGTCTGGCTGGGGAACCAAAGCAGTGGCGCCTTGAGGCTGCCGACCATTTGAACGTTGTCCCAGACATCCGGCAAGAGGAAGCTCAGAGGTTTCGGCAGGCCGCCCAGAACCGCCATGGCCCGGAGCGACGAGAAGGGACTCCCCATGACCACGCAGTCGGGTCTGACGGACGCATGCGTGACAGCATATGATAGCGGACCGCCGTCCATGGAATGGCTGAGGGGGCATCGTCGCTCAGTCGTCGAAAAGAGCTTCAGAAACGCGCCGTACGCCGCTAAGGCGTCGGGGTTGTGGTTTGCTACGGTGCCAAGCGGCGAACTGTACCCATGACCTGAATAATCGAAGACTAGCGACGAGAGGCAACTGTCGTGCAATGTGCGCTGGACGTTGATCCAGTCAGCGATCGTCTCCCCGCGACCATGAAACAGGAGTACGGCGGCGGTCCGTGGGCAATTGCCGTCGGCCAAGACGAGAAATCCATCCAGTCGACGCGGCCCGCTCAGGATCGACACACGCTTATATTGAAGTCCGCCGTCCGTGGGCATGGCGGATGACCGAAGGCCGGGTTCAGCGCGTTTTTTCTCAAGGACCGCAGCGGGACCTCGCGCGCTGAGAACGTCAGCGCGACTAGGCCAAGCGACAAAACCAGAGCGCCGGAACCGTCGTATTCACCGGTTTGCCCTCACCGACGCGCAGGATGGGCGACGTCCACGAGCATCGAAACCTGTTTCAGAATCTTGAGCTCGTCTTTAGTGATGGCGCGGCGTATGAGCACGGCCTGGTTTGATACGAACTGCTGACATTGCCCCGTCGTCTCTTTTTCGGTCTGTTTTGCCCGCCGTGTGCGCCAGCACGAGCAATTCTTTGGCGTCGAGCCCCAGCGTCTCGCTCAACCGAATGATCAGTGGAATCGACGGCCTGCGGCGCCCGTTCTCAATGCACACGATGTGGAGCCAAAGACCGCGACGGCCACTGGCTTGCCAAAGATGCCCTGTAACGCGTCAGGCAGCGATTCTTCAGGGGGGAATGCCCCTCCGATCGCGCCCGGGGTGCTTTTGACAATGCAGCTTGGCCCACTTCAAAGTGGGCCGTTTCACAGTATCGAAATCACGGGGGTAACATCGTCGCCTAAGTTCTTTAGGATCAACTCATGGCAGATGCCAATCCTATGGTTCTCTGCCTCCACCACCTTAACGGTACTCACCCTCGGGAGGGCCTCCCCCATGCCCACCAGCCACGAAGTCGTTGCCGTAACCGGAGCGATACGCTCTAACCACTTTATGCAAGAGGCCATGTCAACACGCCTGGCATGGAGGATGAGATCGACCCCCTCAAACGCCTTGACCACCTGGGATAATGGCTCCGCACCCAAGGACGGGATGTGGGGGTCTGCGATCAAGCCAATCTTCATACCGACGTTGAGTCTCTTCAGCTCTGGTCAGTCAGCCAGGCGAGCCAAGGCTCAGCAACGGCCTCGTGGTCCCACAAGAAATGGAACCCCACTTGCTCGGCGAGCTGGCGATCGATGTCCCGATCGCCGATGTGAACGTACCGATCAGCCTGAAAACGGGCCTTCACGTCAGACAGCATGTGCTTTGGCACCCAAAAATCTACAGCTATGCCGTGACTATCCCATACCTTCTTCTGCCAAGAGGGGAAGCGGTCGGAGCAACTGCCGACGATGAATCCCAACTCTTTGGCCCTTCGGACCATTTCTACAGTGACACCGCCGGCTGGGTCGCCAAATTCCATGGTGCCGTCGATGTCAAAGCTGATGAGGAAAGCCAACTTTAGTCCTCCTCACGCTTTGCCCAGCGCCAACAAAGCTTCTATAGCAGCCATCTGAGTAATGCGCTCCGAAATCATCCGTTAGCCTTGTCTCTGGGAGAAACCCCTGGGGAGTTTCTGTATATAACCGATTGCCGCAGGTGCTGCCGCCTTTCTCACCGGACTGTATGACATCGTATAGTACTCGCGTCCCTGTTAACCGTCCAAACGGGCGGGGCCACGGTCAAGCCGAGGGCCTAAACGGGGGGAGTAGCGCTCCAAATCAACGCGTCGCAGGCGTCGGGCATAGGAGCACCGGAAACGCCGATCTCAGCCTTTTTCTTGATCTGCGAGGGCGACCGCCCCTGTAACTGGAGGATAGTGTCCCGGTGGTTCCACCAGCGGGTGCGTCCATTGCCATTGTTGCCGCCGCTGGGAGAAACGGGATTCGGTCCCTCAATGCTGATATCGGTCTCGTAGAGGTCAAGAGCATAGCCGCGTTTCTCTCCACGCGCGGCGAACCGCAGACCCTCCAAATGGAACTGGTGGAACAGAGTGAAGCCGTCGTACATGTTTTCGAACGCCAGATCGTCAGGACCGACGCCCGCTCCTTCGTAGAGGATCCGGCCCATGCGGTCGCTGCTCTGTTCCCACTGCTCCAGGGTGGGCGCGACGCCCGGAGATTCGGGCCGCGTATGACCATGGCTCAGGATATAAACGGGCTTCTGTTTATGGTTCCTGGCTCGCTCCGGGGTGGTGAAGACAACGCCCAAGGCAGCCATGATCGGCAGGTCGTTGTCGTAGATGTTCGCCGGCTTCGCGATCCACCGTGCCGTAAGGTAGTCCTCGACGGTGATCATCTCCGGCCGATGCTGGCTGTAGTATCCGTCCGGATTCATGAGGCCGTTGCGGCGCTGGGTCACCACGAAGTTGGCCATCTGATCGTGACTCTTGCCGTACTTCCGGCAGTACTCCTCGAACACCATGGCCGTCGTTCCGCAAGCCGGCAATCCCCAGATGCTACTGTACTTGCCCCGACCCGAAGCTGTGTTCAGCGCACTAGCCCCCACGCCCACGTAGTAGCGGCCGGCCAGGTTGTGCCAGCCCCGAGCCACCAGGCAGGTCTGGGTGAGTCCTCGCGCTACCGCTTCCGCCGCGGCGACAAAGGACACGGACATACATATGCTGCCGTTCATCACGAACTTTACGTTCTTCAGCTCCGGCATGTTCAAGAGGATCCAGTCAATGTCTCCCCGTGTAATGCCGGCCTGAGGGAACGACGCCATTTTGAAATGCTGCTCCCAGCCTGTGGGCGGAGGAGTGTTCGGATCGTTGGAAGACCCGGTCGTGGAGTCGGGGGTCAGAACCAGTCCGTCGATCTCGTCCGGCGAAATCCCGGCGTCCGCGATGGCCTTCCGAATCGCGAGGATGGTCAGGGCGCCCATGCTGGTCTCGGGTTTCTCGTCCCAGCGCCGCGCGGTAGGGGACGTCCCGATGCCGGTAGCTACAACCTTGCCTCGGCCCTTCCAGAGGCCCATGCCATCTTTAGTTCGGAACCAATCGTGAGGAACTCCCGGATGAGGCACGTCTATCTCCTGCTTCGCGTTTCGGTCGTGTTCCCCATGCCAAAGAGGTCTAGCCTACCACCCGCCATTCGGGCACCTTTTGGCCCGTCGCGGGGGTGGTCTCAAAGATCACCTCGACCGCAGCCCCTATCGGTACTTTGTCGATGGGAGTCCCGGGGAGATGGGACAGCATGATCACCTCAGGCTCCTCATCCAGCGCGACGGCCGCGACGTTGAAAGGCTGGTTAGGGATCAGCGCGGAGGTGGGGCTATCATGCACCACCACACGGCTGATGATACGGCCACGGCCGCTCAGCTGCCGCCACTCCACCGAGGCGTTTTTCTCACAACGCATGCACGCCGGCCGCGGGGGGAACTGATACCTACGGCAATCGGTGCAATATTGGGCGACTAGCCGCTCCTCGTTGCAAGCGTCGTAGAAGGGCTTATCCAACGCATCGGGTATCGGGGACTGTTTGGGCATGTCTTTCGTCCCTTCGCTTCCAGAGTAAGAGAGCTCCAGCACGCTTGCTAGTTAGTACTTCTCCTGGTCGCTCACCGAGTACCACCCTAGGGTGTCTGCCGTCAACGGTGGTAGTCCGCGATAACGACTGTCCGGTTGGGTCAGTAGTGCCGTCTCCAGGCTCGCTTTCACCATATGCCTCTCGTTCTTTTCCTCTACTTCCACCTCAGCTCGGGGCGGGCCGACGATCCTTGGTCACCGTGATCCTCAACCAGGATGCAAACCTATCGCGTGTCCTTTCGCTCGATATACTAAAAAAATGGCAAAGAATTCGGACCCTGTCGAGATGCTGTTCGAGACTGACCATCCAATTGTTAGCCAACCGTACAGCATGGGCAATCTCAGTTCGATGATCCACCGGAGAATCTCACTGACAGCGCGGACTCCATGGCGGAGCGAGATGGATTCGAATCCCTGGTGCCGTTAAAGTGTGTCGAGTACGAAAAAGGCTGCGAGAGTGGACGTTTTTGGAGGCGAACCTAGCCCGCAAGGACATCAGGGAGCGATTTCGATAGTTGTTCGCGCGAGATTTTAGCCCGAAGATACAGTTGGGGCTGTTACGTTGCGACGAAAGATTTGCCGTTACCCAGAAATGGCGATGACGGAGAGCGAGTTTGCTAGCTCTGATATCGCTCGGCTGCGGCAGTCGGCGGTCAGCGTTGAGACGATCGAACGCTCAAGTTCATGACCGCCCGCGACACCGCCGGCCACGAATCTCAAAACTCTAGCCTTTTCTATTCCTTTTGAGTTTTTGGTAGGCGCGGGCGAGTCGCACTTCTGGGAGCTCAGAATTGGACGCGGGAATTGAAGTCTTTGCTGAAAGCTTCGATTTTGTGCGTCACCTGACCGGGGTGTGCCAATCCGGACGGTGCGAGCGCCAGTCACCATTTCTCGACCCAAGGTCGTAGCACCACCTCGAACGCCCAAGTCGAGCGATGCTGGCGATGTAGCTGCAGATAGGTTTCCGCGATGCAGTCCGGGTCGGCCATGTTGTCATCGATACTGGTTCCTGCCAATCGGTGTGCGCGAGAACCGTCTTCCTGCGTCCAGCCAATCGCGGCGTCAATCGGCACATTTATTACATGGATACCCTGCGGCATCAGTTCCCTTGCCATGCTCTGTGCGAGTCCGGACTTGGCCTGACACGCCATCGCAAAGGCGCCGCTCAATGGGAAGCCTTTGAGTGCGGCGCTTGCGTTGGTGAAGATGATGGTTCCCCTCGCGCCGTTCGCTTTGGGTTTGTTTTCACGCATGAGTCGAGCTGACTGCTGACCTATCAAGAACGCGCTGAACGCGGAATTCCTAACCGTGTCGAGCGCCATGCCCGGGTCCGCTTCGGTGATCCCTTTACGAAAGATGCCGGCAACCCGGCCGTCAATGTTGTGGACGACGAGAGTAGGTATCCCGAGGTCTCGAGCAACATTCTGGAAGAGCAGCTCCACCGCCGCCGGCTCGCTTGCATCGCATGCGTATCGGCGCACGCCGTGCGTTTTTTCGAGATTCAGCATGACCGGTTTATCCGCACTCCTCGCTGCGATGGCCACACGCATGCCGTTCTTCGCGAAAAGCCTGGCGCAACTTGAACTGATGCCGGGGCCACCTCCAACGATGAGTGCGACGTCTTGCTCCAAAGGTTGAGGGTCGCGTTGGTCGGATTGAGTCATGTTACGTGCTCCTATGCGTCATCAAGGAGATAAGTCAGAGGCGGGTTCGAGCGGAGTTATTCAGTGATTCCACCATGGACGATCGGAGAACGCCCGCAGGTCGATCTCAAAGGTCCAGGTGGATCGGTGTTGTCGCGCGAGGTGCAGGTAGGTCTCCGCTATCTGTGTGGGAAGCATTAGTCCATCATGTTCGTTGCCTCGGGTTTCTCTCAGCTGCTGGAACTTTTCCGGCCCGAGCATTTTCCCCAAAGTGTCGGGCGCATCCACGGCGCCGTCGATCACGATATGAGCGACATGGATTCCTTTCGATGCGAACTCCGCGTTGAGTGTCTGGCAGAGCATGCGTCGCCCGCCCATCGCAGCCGCATGGGAATGTTGCCCGCCGTTCCCACGCATCGCCGCGGTTGCCGAGGTCACCAGGATTGTTCCTTTGCCGCGCACTTCCATCAGCGGACATACGGCCGCCGCGAGGCGAAACAAACCGAACGTCCCCAGGCGCCAGCCTGTTTCAAAAGCCTTGAGCGAGGTATCTTTCAATGCCCTGTCGCCAATCTGTGCGCCCAAGTTGTAAACCACGACTTCGATCGGACCAAGGTCGGCTTCGATGGCGGCAACCCGCTCTTCAATGGAGTTTGCCTCGATCGCATTGAGGAGAAATCCGGTTGCGGAACCTCCGTCATTTTTGATCGTGTTAACCATTCTATTCAATCCGTCCAAGTCGCTGCGCCGACACAGACAAGCGTGATAACCCTCTTGCGCAAAGCGTCGAGCGACATTTCCACCGATACCCGCACCGGCACCTATCACCAAACAAACAGGTTTCATATTCGATTTCTCCTACGAGATAACTAGCGACCCTGGAACACGACCTTACTGCGAAATTGGCGCGGCCCATGCTCGAGCAGGCCATTAACACCCGCGCGCATGTCAGCAGTCTCAAAGAGCGCAGGTGCGATCTCGCCGACCATGGCGTCGGCGGCACGGATGCCTCTCTCCAAATATGCTCGTACGATCTTCTTGCCGGCTGCGTAGGCCAGCGTTGGGCCATTGGCGAGGCGCTCTGCAAAAGCTCGCGTCTCAGTCTCAAGGTTGTCGTCGGGAACAACTCTGTTCACGATATTCCATCGCTCGAAGGTCGCGGCATCGTATTGATCGGCGCCGTAGATGATTTCGCGGGCGCGATTCGGGCCGGCCCGCTCGGCCAAACGTTGAACGCCGCCAAGCAGCGTGGTCGTCCCAATCGATGCCTCGACCTGCCCGAAGCGGGCCGAGGAAGCCGCCCATATGAGATCGCAGGCAAGGGCAAGTTCCAGTCCCGCCGCCATGCAAGCACCCTGCGCGGCAGCAATGGTTGGAAACGGCAATTCTTCGAGATCGGCGATCGTTCGCAGATGGCTGGTGAAGCGCTCGCGCGCTTCCTCGGCGGTCCTATCCTTGAAAATCGCGACATCAGCGCCGCCGGAAAAGTTTTTGCCATCGGCGCGCACCAGCAACGCTCTCAGCGGATTCTGCCGGGCTTGGCTCACCGCCCCTCGGAGCTCTTCGATTAGTTCCTGGTCGAACAGATTTAGCGGTGGATTTGCCAAAGTTATCGAGCCGAGAGCACCCGACGTTTCGAAACGCACCTTACCCATCAACAGTCTCCGATGATTGTCTTCGTGGCTCGTCGGTTCTACCTTAGAACCACCTCTTGACTAACTTCTATTTTGGAACCTAGTATCTGTCAAGGCTCACGCCGGAGCGGACCGACGCGAGTGGTGGTTGAGCAGGGCCGTTTCTACGTGGTTGTTCAACGTCGAAGTCAGGCCGTTTCGGTAAACGTGGTGAAAGCGAAATGACTCAATTGCGAATTTTTTCCTACCTGCCTAATCCGCGAATCTGGAAGGCAACTATCGTCGCCAGACTGGCCGGCATCGACCTCGATTTGCGGGGTGCCTCGCCCAAAGAGCTTCCGTCGTGGTTGTGGGATTTTGATGCACGTCCACTCTCGGCGGACGACCAAACCGAGGCCAGCGAGATACGTGGCCACGCCGGCTTCCAAGGCAAATTGCGCAAAACCTCCGCCTTTCTCGAGAGGCATCCGTTCGGGACGGTGCCGGCCGCCTTCAGTCCCGATGGCAAGGTTGGAATCTTCGAATCCAACAGTATCATGCGCGCGGTGGCCAGGCTCAGTGATGGTAAGCTTGGGCTATATGGGAAGGATCCGTACGAAACGTCACGAATCGACAGCTTTCTCGACGCAAGTCTAGTTTTCGCGCGAGACTCACAAATCTATCTGCTCGCAGTGGGGAGCGGATCCCTGTCAGAGGAGATTTACCATCGAACTCGAGAAGCATTCGCGGTATACATGGCCGGGATTAACTCCGCACTTTCGGCAGGTCGAGGGTTCATCGTAGGCGACTGCCTGACCTTGGCCGACGTGTGCTTCGTCGCTGAGCTCGCACTATTTCATAACGAGAAGCCACGCGCCCAGGATCTGAAGAAGCGAGGGCTAGCGCCCATCCTGAGTGGGAACGTCGACGAGCAGTTCCCGGATGCCATGGCCCACTTCGCGAAACTGTCGAAGCATCCAGCATTCGCGCCCGATATGGACCCGTACATGCAAAAGATCGAACGGGCAACAGCGTGAGTGACCCATTGCTCGTGGCGCTATTACGGGCCGGGAAATATTTCTTCGGCGATAAATCCCTTACGCTGTACGAGACGCGATATCCCCAATCTCGCAGATTGTTAGATCTCGACGAAAAGGAAACCATGATGAGCGAAAAAGAAGAGTTCGAAAAGCTTCCCGAAGCAATGCCGAAGTGGATCAAGGACCACGTGGAGCTCTATCTCTCCGATCCCGAGAAGGCTCACCTGTGGGACTCGACCATTGGCGGCGGACCCGGCCCGCTGCCGACGCTGCTCCTGATCGCGCGCGGCGCGAAAAGCGGTAAGCTACGTCCGTTGCCGCTCCTGTACCAGGAGATGGATGGTAAGTACGTCGTCATCGGTTCGAAGGGCGGCGCGCCTGCGCATCCGGGTTGGTACGTGAATCTGAAGGGGAATCCGGAGTGCGAGGTCCGAGTGGGCGCGAAGCGCATGCGCGCCCGCACGCGCACCGCGAGCGGCGACGAGCGAACGCGCGGCTGGAAAAAGATGGCGGCGATGCATCCGCCGTATGACGACTACCAGCAGCGAGCCGGTTCACGGCAGATCCCGGTGGTGGTCCTCGAACCGATTGGCCCGGCATAAAACACGAGGCTCATCGACGGGCGCGGCAGGTTTGATCGATTAACTTCTAATTTGGAATCTAGTTTTGTCTAAGAGGTTGTGGGAAAATCTTAGCTAGATGCGCTGGCAACAAATCGACACGATGACCTGCTCGGTCGCCCGGACGCTGTCGGTGGTCGGCGACCGCTGGACCTTGCTAATCATCCGCGATGTCCTCCTCGGCATCCGGAGGTTCGACGCCATTCAGCAGGATTTGCAGTTGACATCGCATCGGCTGTCGGACCGTCTGCGTAAGCTAGTGGGTGATGGCGTCCTCAGACGCGTCGTGTACGAAAAGCACCCGCGTCGCTTCGAGTATCGGCTCACGGAAAAAGGCTTTGATCTCTATCCGTTGATCGCCACGATGACCCAGTGGGGCGACCGTTGGATGGCTGGCCGCGCGGGCGTCCCCGTGGAATTGGTCCACGAGCCCTGCGGCCACACGATCAGGCCGAAACTTATCTGTCCTAGCTGCGAATTGAAGATTGACGCCCGCGAAATGAGCGCGCGGCCAGGACCAGCCCTTAAGGGTCGTGCTTTGCCCGGCCAGGATATACTACAGCGCAGCGCCGGAAAACTGCTCGCATCATCGAAAGGACCGCTTGATCGCGACCATAGTTCGACGCCGCGCCCGTGCGAACCCACTGGCTCGTACCCTGAGAGGCCAGTGCGCTAAACCGATAGAATCATTCACCTTATGGATAAGCTCACATGAAGATTCCGGAATCGGTCCGCGAAGAGATCGCAAAGGGTCCGCTCGCTCATTTGACCACGCTCAACAAGGATGGCAGCCCGCAAGTGACAGTAATCTGGGTGGGAATCGAGGGCGAGGAGTTAGTGATCGGGCACCTGGCCCTTCACCAGAAGATCAAGAACATCCTGCGCGACCCCCGCGTAGCGCTATCCTTCATCGGCCAAAACACTAGCAAAGAAGGAATGCGCGAATACATCGTCGCGTATGGACACGCCCGAATTACCGAGGGCGGAGCAGTGCCGCTTTTGCAGCGCCTAACTCCGCTCTATTTGGGACCGAACGTCGAATTTCCGCCGGCGTCGATGCGCAGCATCCCAGGCTATGTCACGCGAATCGCGCCGGATCGATTTTCGGGAATCGGTCCTTGGGCTGCAAAATAAGGCTTGGAATATCGGCGGACTCGAAGGCGCGATCCAACGACGGAAAGCGCAGGATGCAGCCGGCCTCGACGTGCATCAGGTTTAAAGCGGAGCGACCCGCCGGCTGAGTTTGAGAGAATCGCCGCCAGGCTCTTAAGAGGTGAACCGGTATGGACAAGTCGTCTAGCAAACCCGTCACCCAACCTGTCCGCTGCTTCGTAACGTTCTCCCTCTTTGCCTAGTCATCGAAGTGTTGACATTGAGCCTTCGGACTAGCCCGAAGATTGATTTGGGTCCCTTAAGCTGCGCGGGTAGAGATACCGCGACCTTGCTTCAGCACCTTAGGGGCGCTCGTCAGATAGTTGCGGGTTGCGGGATTTTCCGTTAGACAGCCGGACACTCTTCGGCCGATTGACAATTGAATCGGAAGGAAACACGGTACTATGAGCCCCGGTGAAGGAGAAAACGGTTTGACAATCATTCCCGTGGCCGGCCAGGTCGGCGCCGAAATCAGCGGGGTGCACTTGTCAGGCGACCTGGATCCCGCGGTGGTTTCGGCTATCCGCGCGGCGCTTCTAAAATACAACTATTCCTTCGATAAAAGGGACCGAAGCGGTGCTCAATCTCGACACTAGCTACGGAAACCGCACTACCGCATGGCATACCGATCTGACCTTCGTTGACGCATATCCGCAGGCTTCGATCCTGCGCGCTCTGGTGGTTCCGACCTGCAGCGGTGACACCGTGTGGGCTAACGCCGCGGTCGCCTACCAGTCGCTCCCGCCAAAGCTGCGTGAGATAGCCGATAACCTGTGGGCGGTGCATACTAACGCGCACGAATACTCGGTGCTCTCTAGAACGGACAAGCCCGAGGCTGTGCGCCGAAACTTCGAGGCCTTTACATCGACGGTCTATTGAAACCGAGCATCCGATCGTTCGCATGCTGAAACCGGGGAACGTACCTTGGTGCGGGGCGGATTCGTGCGGGAATTCGTCGGCTTACCGGTGTCCGACTCGCGGGAACTCTTCACGCTACTTCAAAGATATGTGACACCGTTGCACAAGACGGTGCGTTGGTGCCGATGGCCGGTATGACCAAATCAAACAATCACTGTCTGCCCTTGCGCGGTATCATGGTCATGCCGCAAATGATCGCCATCGGTAGCCCGCCACTTCGCTTACGAATTCGCAACGTTCGCGCAGCAAAACGTGGTCAAGGATTTCCAGCACTAACTCGCGTCCGGATTCCTCGTACTGCTTGATCGCGTGCAGCAGAAACATCGAGCCGAAGGCCTCGCGAAAATCGCGATGATGCGCGCCATCGCTGGCAATCAGGCTTCTGTTCGCATCCATCGACTCATGGGTGGCTGCGGCTTCAACTTCCCGCCTGGACGGCAGCCCAATGCTGAACTTGCCATTGCTAAAGTATTCCGATGCACCGCGATAAACCGTGGCATGCGTCCTCGTGCTAGAAAATCGACCAGAATCCCCTTTTGAGCCGGCCCTCTGTCCAATGGATCAGATCTTCAACTCGCATGCGTCGACGGAGCCCTGGACGTCACCTGTGGCGAAGAAGTTGGCGTCGGTAAGGTTAAGATCGTCCTGTCGAGTTATCATCGCAGCGGACCTCATCTATTGTTGCAGACTAATGGCCCGAATGAATTTTCGGCCTAATATCTCGCGCAACGGTAGTCGAAATCGCTCTTTTTCCACAGCGGAACGCGGACGCTAGGGGCGGACTTCATAGTAGGCGTTGATCGGGTTGTCGAAGTCCCTGGCTGCGAAGCGCGTGAATCCGGCCTCGGCCGTCATTCTGCGTGCGACCGGTTCGGGAAATCCGAGTGTGCCCAATCCTAGGCCGCCGGGTTCGGAAAGCGCCGACGACATACAGCAAATTACTGAGAAGCCATACATCAGGGGCGCCAAAGGATTTTGACTCAGGTTTTCTTCGAAAGTCGGCATCCCGTGAACGTCGGCAATCAGCCATGTACCGTCAGATTTTATCGCTTTGCGAATGGCCTGCATCGCAAGGTCGGGCCTCGTCATGTCGTGGAGGCAGTCGAAGGTTGTGATGAAATCGCAACTAGCGTCGCTCGGCAGAGGATCGACGCCCGCGTCGTGTAGATGTACGTTCTCAACTCCGGCCTTTCGTACGTTTTCTGCCGCGCGCTCCAGCGGCAGCTTGGCGATATCGTAGCCGTGAAACTCTGAGTGTGGGTAAGCCTTCGCCATCTCGATGATCGCGACGCCGGCGCCGCATCCGACATCTGCAACCTTGGCGCCTTCCTGCAGCTTCGCGACGACGCCATCGAGCCTTGGCAAAGCGCTGGGAACAAGCTGGGTCCGAAACCACGGCGCGAGCAGTCGCTCGACGCCGATGTTTATTTCGGAACCGAACTGGTCGTACGAGAGGCCGAGTCCGGTTCTGAATGAGCGCGGGAGCTGATTCAAAAGCGCCATCTGCTGTGGGAGCGCGCAAAAACCGCCAGCAAGAAAAAAGGGACTGTTTTCGTCAGCCAGCACCAGCGCACCCTCGGGACTGAGTTCAAAACGTGACTCCCCCTTATAGTCTAAAACCTTTGCGGCTGCCTGCTGGTAGAGCCACTCGCGAACCCAGCGTTCTTGGAGCCCGGTCTTTCGTGCGAGTTCTTCGCTGGTGAGGGGGCCGGCGCCGTTCAGCGCCCGGTAGAGACCCATGCGTTCACCAAGATGGATAATGCCCGAAACCAGCGCTCCCGCGAGGTGACTAAAGATCTCCTCTGCGTATTTTCCGGTTTTCTCGATATCGATTCGCTGATGCTTGTCGGCCATGATCGAAACCTCCCATCACGCGAGAAATCCCGGTGGCCTTTCTGCGGGCGTTGCCGGATTTCTCGACAATTTTGCTCATTAAGTCCCTCGTACCTCGTACACTTTCGCTGCTATCGGAAGCTACCTCTGTTCACTCCGCTTTAGTCATTGACGCGAATCGCGTAGATATCGGCATTCGGACTGCTGGTGGTGGACGCGACGATCCGCGATGCTAGTGACCTGTAACAGTGATATTGGTATTGGTTTCATGTATCATGAGGCATGCCTAAAGGGGAGTTACGCTTGAGGTCGAGTGAGCGCGCGGAACTGAGGGATAGGATGCGCTCGCGCACCCTGCCGGCCGAGGATGTACGCCGTGCGCGGCTGATCCTGTTGTTGGCGCAAGGCAAGTCCTACCTGGCGATTCGCCAGGTGCTGGGCTGCAACCCCAACTATATCAGTCGCTGGAAGGGTCGTTTCGAAGCCGAGCGGCTGGCGGGCTTGTACTCGCACTACCGCGGCCGCGCGGTGGAGAAGCGAACCCCGGCGCTGGAGGCCAAGATTCTGGAATGGACCCGCAGACCTCCGCCCGATGGTTCCACCCACTGGAGCAGCCGCAAGTTGGCCCGCCACTTGGGCATTAGCCACATGATGGTGGCGCGGGTGTGGCAGCGCGCCGGGCTTAAGCCACATCGGATCGAACGCTACCTGGCCTCCGACGACCCCGACTTTGAAACCAAGGCGGCCGATATTATCGGACTGTACGTCAAACCGCCGCAGCATGCGGCGGTGTTTTGCGTGGACGAAAAGACCGCCATCCAAGCCCTGGACCGGCTGGATCCAGTGTTGCCTTTGTCGCCCGGGCGGCTCGAGCGCCATGGGTTTGAATACTATCGCCACGGCACGCTTTCCCTGTATGCGGCGCTTAACACCAAAAGCGGCGAGGTGGTGGGCAAAACCGCCGCGCGTCACACCAGCCAGGAGTTCGTCGCCTTCCTCGCCGAGCTGGTTGCCAATCAGCCGCGCGGCAAGGAGATTCATCTCATTGCCGACAACCTCTCGGCCCACAAGACCAAGCGGGTTGAGCAATTCCTCGCGGCTCACCCCAACGTCCATCTCCACTACACCCCGACCTACTCTTCCTGGCTCAATCAGGTAGAAAACTGGTTCGCCAAGATCGAGCGCGATGTCATTGCTCGCGGAGTCTTCACCTCGGTCAAGGATCTGGCGCGCAAACTTAAGCGGTACAGCGGTCACTATAATCACGCTCCCAAACCCATCAAGTGGACTGAAGTGAACCCCAAAAACTGGACAGTTGAGAGCAGATCGATTGGACCAGGCCGCTGGGCTTATCGGAGGATAGGCCATGGCAAAGCACCGGAGCTTCAGCTTCGAGTTCAAACGACAGGTGGTGCTCGACTTTCTGGAGGGTCGTGCGGAGCTGCGCGGACTGGCGCGTCAGCACAGCCTTTCCCGGCATCTGATTCGACTGTGGATTCAGAAGTATGAGGCGGGCCAGCTCAACGATGAAGTGGCTGACGCCACACGCATCGCAGAGTATGAGACGAAGATCGCCGAGCTCGAGCGCAAGGTCGGCCAGTTGACGATGGAGGTCGAACTCCTAAAAAAGGGGGCGCGCTGGGCACGGCGGCCGCGTCGAGAGTTCCTCCATCGTGAGCGGTCCGCAACCATCGCGGTCGCGCGAGGATGCCGAATCATGAAGCTGGCGCGCTCGACGTACTATTACCGCAGGCGCCGCTCCGCGGCGGAAAGAGTCGCCCTGTACGACCGCATCGCCGAGCTCACCGCTGAGTTTCCGCGCTACGGCTATAGGCGCGTGACCTACCAGCTGCGCGCGGAGGGAGTTGTCGTCAATCACAAAGCGGTGGCCCGCATGATGCGCGAAAGCGGGCTCCAGGTGCGGCCTTTGCGCCGGTTCGTGCGCACCACCGACAGCGATCATGAGAGCCCGATCTTTCCCAACCTGGCGCATGGCTTAATTCCCACGGAACCCAACCAGTTGTGGGTCGCCGACCTGACCTATGTCGCGATCGCCACGGGCTTCGTCTATCTTGCCGTGATCCTCGATGCCTGGTCACGCCGGGTGGTGGGCTATGCGTTGTCGCGCCGCATCGATACGCGGCTGGCGCTCGCGGCATTGCACGCGGCAATCGATGCGCGCCCACCGCCGTCCGGTTGCATCCATCATTCGGACCGGGGCGGGCAATACGCGTCAGCGGCCTATCGCCAAGCGCTGAACGATCACAGACTAGGTGGCTCGATGGGCCGTCGTGGCAATCCTTACGACAATGCGAAGGCGGAGAGCTTCATGAAAACGCTCAAGTGCGAGGAGGTCTACCTGAGCGACTATCGGACCGTCGCCGATGTCGTTGAACGGCTTCCCCGATTCATCGATGAGGTGTACAACCGACGACGGTTACACTCGGCCTTGGGTTATCTCGCGCCCATCCAGTTCGAACAACAATGGAGCTCGGCCGCCGCGCGCACCGCTGGGCCAGCAGAAACAGAGCTGGCCGGCGCGGTGCATGACGCTTCGGCCTCGGATCCGGAATCGATAACGCTTTCCGCTCCGTCCTCTGTAGTTGTGAGGGACGGAGGCGGAAAGCTGATTACTCAGGCAGAGAAACGGAAATAATATGCCCTTGCGACCTGGTCCAATTTGGGGACGATGAGCTGTCCAGCCCGAGGGGTTCACTTCAGACAGGGGCGATGATGAGTGCGTTGGTGCTCGCCTTCCTGATCGTCTCTAAGTTCGGCGGTGAGGAAATACTTTCCGGCCTGGCGTCGACAACTCTCTTTAGGGTCATCACCTCTGATACGACAACGTCCACCATGCTCGGACGCATAACCATATGGGGTGGCGGGGTTTATGCCCTGGCTTTTATCAGATTGGCCCTGTATGTCCGGCAGGATCTTGCTACAGGTTTATTGCTTTTTGCCTCTTCGCTGCTGGTCCCCATCTACCATGTCGGTAGAGGAGAGATGGTATCGCAGCACAAACACATGGCCTTTGCTTTGTTTTTTGCGGCGCCGTTAGCGGGTTGTGCAAGCAACTATTGGGCCACAGTCGGAATGGCTACCGTATGTAGAGGCCGCCCCTACGCAGCAGAGAGAGAGAGCAGCATTATTGTTCCAATCGTAGCAGCCGGTGCAGAATTGCAACCTTCGGGCGTCCATATACTTTCATGTTATATTTTACTACAGCTTCTCATTTATGGCATTCGTTTTGCTCGCACTTCCTCCCCGTATGAACAAAGCGCGGATTGGTGGCGCTCGCCGAGACCGACTTACTCGGCCGTCGCGAGGTTTCAACAATTCGAACTGCCGAAGGAGGTTCGCCCTGCTTGCCGGTGCGCTCGCCCTGCTGTGCATCCTGCAATCGGAAATCGTGAGCGCCGGCGAACGACGGGTAGAAAATCTGTACATCGTGGCGGCTCGCAACGCCGATGTGCCCCCTGATTTGCTGATCGCGATTGCGGGGGCGGAAAGCGCCTATCATCCATGGGCCCTCAACATCCAAGGCCGCCAGGTGTTCTGCCAGTCGCGCGAGGAAGCCGAGACCGTCCTCGAGACTACGCCCACCGACGACGTCGATATTGGGCTGATGCAGATCAACTGGCGCTTCTGGGGCCGGCGCAGCGGCGTCGCATCACGCGGCGAGCTACTGGATCCGCGCAAGAACCTCGAACTCGGCGCCGCGATTTTGAAGGATGGCCTCACGCGCGACGGGAGCCTCTGGTATCGCATCAGCAACTACCATTCGGGTGGGGCGCGTGAGCGCGAGCACTATAATCACCTCGTGTATGACGCTTATCTCAGATACATGCACCGCAAGACCCGCCGCGGCATCATTCACTAGAATTCCTGTTTCGAGCAATTTGTTCCCGCTGGCTATGGTACGAGGTCTAGCTTAGCCTATAGGTCGAGGATGACCTTGCGGCGCAACAATCGTTTTTTAAACTGGCGCAGAACGATCCAGGTTTCAATTATAGTCCTGGCGATCCTGGTCTGGATTATGACCCGCAGCAGGGCGCCTCATTCGATCGAAGGTGCCCTTCAGTACAGTGGTAGACCTATCGGGGAATTCCACTGCGTCCCTAAGACTCCAGGACCGCATCCCGCGGTTATCATGCTGCATGGCGCGGCGCTCCGTGGAACCTCCGACGAACAGTTCCGTACGATGTGCGCGATGCTCGCCGATCACGGGTATTATGGCGAGTTCCTCGAGTACTACGATGCGGCTGAAAACTCGGATTCGACCGTCGATGCGCCGGGAAACTTCGAAGCATGGTTTGCCGCGATTCATGCCGGCATCGATGCACTCGCAAAAAACCCCGCGGTCGATCCCAAGCGCATCGCCCTCCTGGGTTTCTCACAAGGCGCCTATCTCGCCACTGGATGTGGCGCGATGTTCCCCAACCAGGTTGCCGCCGTGGTCGAATACTATGGCGGATTGATCCCGTCGATGCGTATGCGCCTCAAGCAAATGCCGCCGACACTTATTCTCCACGGGCGGCGCGACACGATAATTCCGGTCTCCGAAGCAACCGACTTCGACAAGTATTTGACGGCGGCGGGTCGGCCTCATGAGATGCACATCTATCCGCTGGCCGGGCACGGTTTTAACTTCCTCGGTAATGGGGCTCTATACAGTTCGGTAGTGGCCGAGGACTCCTGGAACCGCTCGCTTAAATTCCTCGACCGAACCTTTCAGGCAAGCGCGGCGAGATAATCTACTTTGCCCCAAAGCCTTGGTGATGGTACGAGTCTGAATTAAGGTTTTAAGGATGTCTATTTTCGACAATATCTCGATGCGCCACATGGTCGGCATGCTTTTGTTTTTTGCCTGCGTCGGATGCGAGTCCGCCGCGCAGCGCGCTCAACGTATAGAGCCGACCCTCTCGCAGGCCGGCTTCGTTGTGGTTCAAGCGGACACGCCCGCGCGGATCGAGAAGCTCAATAACATCAAACCTGCCAAGCTGAGTTACTTCCCCGTCAACGGCAAACAGCTTTACTGGTTTGCCGATCCATATGTTTGTCATTGCGTCTTTCGCGGCACCGAGCAGAACTACCAGATGTACCAGCAGTTGACGGCTGACCAGGAGCGCGCCGAAGCGCTCGACGACTATGCTACTCAACAGGCCTATACGGAGTACATGGGAGGTGCCGCCAACCAGGTCTTCTACGGTCAGTGAGCGCAATGGTTGTGGTCGTGGCTCAGCTTTCAACCCTTCGACGACCTTCGAACGGGCCGATCAAGATGGACGACGGAGCTCGAGACTTATCTCGCCCGGCTATTTCTCCTCGTACCACTGAATCGCGCCGCGCAGCCCGCGTTCTTTTTGTATCGCGCGAATCTCTTCATTGCCCCGGCCGAAATGGAAAATCGCGTCGAACTCGGCGCCAGCAAGTACCGAAGTCCTGAATCCTTGCAAATCCATCGCGCGGTTGATTGCGAGCTTTTCCAAACGAAGCTTCTGGGCCGGAACTTTGGCAACCCTGCGCGCGTAATCGTAGGTCTCTTTTTCAAGGCTCTCGGGGGGAAACGCGCGGGTTGCGAAACCCATAGCCTCAGCTTCTTTGCCACTGATTCGGCTGCCCGGAAGAAATGCCAGGTACTTGGTGCGATGAGGACCGACCATCCAATTCCAGAACGAGCTCACGTAGCCGGCTCCAGCGGGAATCGACGGAAAACCTATACTCGCGTTTTCCGCCACGAAGATAATGTCCGTGCAGATGGCGAGTTGCGATCCGCCTGCGAGGCAGTAACCATGCACCATGGAGATAACCGGCTTCGGCAGATCCCGAAGTCGCAGCCAGTGTTCGACATAGCGTTGCAATGAGCGTTGATCGTCGTCCAGCGTGTAGCGCTCTCCTCTGCTATCACTCAGACCGACGGTCAGATCGTAGCCGGTGCAAAAGGCGCGGCCCGCGCCGCGCACGATCACCACCTTGATTTCAGGATCCTGCTCGATTGCTGTCAGAGCTTCCCCCATCTCAGCGATCAACCCAGGAGTCATTGCGTTTAGTTTTTCGGGACGGTTCAAGGTAAGCGTCCCGATTAGATCACGCTTTTCCAGCGTAATATTCGTGAAGGTCATGATGCCTCGCTCCGAACTAACTCCCCAGGGAAAACCAGGTCTCGCGGTCAACTAAATTCCCAGGTCCAGCAAGTTGTAGTCCTTGAGGGTGGCTCTCACTTCCGGTGTCCAGCGATATTCGTCCTCGTGGTCTGCGAATGGATCGTATCGATAAGATTTTTCGTTGGGAAAGCGTTGCTGCCGCGCGCTGATCGCATACATGATCACCCGCGAGCGCTCCCGAATGCGCTGTTCGTCGTAAACCGCGACTGCATTGTGCACCCCACCACTCACGACTCCCAGCACTGATTTGCGCCGATGAAACCCGAAGTTCAGCGTGACGCGGACGTCCTCGCAGGTGTTTGCAAACGAGCCATGGATCGCCTGGCGGTTACAGATCACGACATCCCCGGCTTCACAGATGAGAGGCACCGCATCGGGCAAGCGCTCCGAGCCCGCCGTCGCAACCATCGCTTTGATGTCTGCTTTGCGATACCGATGCGAGCCCGGTACGACCCATAGTCCATTCGCGGCGTTACAGCCGTAGAGTTGCGCCATGAAATTGAAGCCGTGGGTACCCTCGTCGAGCTCCGGGCTATCCCAGTGAGTCCAGCCATCGCGATGCCATGCTACCGAACCACCTAAGCCGGGCTGCTTGATCCAGACCGCTTCGTTGAAAGGAGTGAAGTCCTTGCCATTGATGGTCTCAGCAACCTTCAAGAGTTGCGGATGGCCATAGAGTCGCAGGCAGGCATCGGAAAATTGCAGGGAACCGAGAACGAGTTGCACGACGTACTCCGGCGCGCCTTCGGGTGGTGTAGGTTCGCTCATCTTTACCGGATGGCGTCCGTGAGCATGCGCGGTACCGCCGATTGGATCAGAAAGTGGTCTGACCCAACTAATGTTCATAGCTTTGCAATCCACCCCCAAAGCGGGACGGCCCTGACTGTCGACCTTGGCATCCTTGGTAACTGGTGCATTCGCCAGGATTTCTGCGACGTCACGTTCGATATCTTTGAGTTCTTCCCGGGCCAGCAGTCTTTCGAAGATATAGAAGCCGCAGCGCGAGTACGCCTCGACAATCGCCGGATCAAGGTTGCCTTGCGAGTCGAAACGAATCGGTCCGCGGTTGCCGAGGTTGCGCGCCCGTTCTTCGCCTTCTTTGCGATAGCGCTCCATAGCCTGCTGGTCGGGCCCGTAATCAACGATGGGGACTTTGACGAGGGGCAGGTTTGCCATGCTCAATCTCTCCTATCCAAATGCACTCGCGGACTATCTGCCGCATCGTAGCAGAAAAGTAACAGTTCTACTCTCGCAAGTTCTTTCAGCGATAAAGCTCAATCACCGAGCGGTATCCGTCCACACACCGCCGGCATCGGAGCGATATCCAAGCGCGCGATAAGCCGAATCGATCAAGGACTGTCCTCGATCGTTCATAAGAATACCGAAGCCCATTCGGTTCATGGTGTAACCGAAACTCATTCGACTGGCGGGATCCGCCAACCCGATCGACCCACCTGCTCCTACATGACCGAACGCGGGCTCGGAAATTATCAGCGAGCAATGCCTGGCGTTGTCGAGATCACGATTGTCCATAGCTTTCATGAAACCGAGTGAGAAACGGGTAGGAATCCTCAGGGTCGCATCTTCATGCGTTGCGACCGAGCAGAGACTCATGCGCGTCACCGCGTCGCGGCTCACCAGACGAATGCCATTAAGTTCCCCTCCATTAGCCAGTGGCGCATACAGGCCCGCAAGGCCTCGCGCGTTAGAAATTCCGGTCGCGGAACCTATCTCCGCGGCGTGCGCCTCGCGACTGTTGGCATTGAATCCACCATTGTTGAACATGAAGTAATGGGTGGCGGAGTCCTTCTCGCGGATCGCAGCCTGCGAGATCCTGCTATTGCGCACCTCGTCGGTCACTGGCGCGAAAATCATCGGCGCGACTCGCGGCTCATACTCGGCCGGCAGACCGATCCAGAAATCGATCCCAAGCGGCTTGGCAACTTCATCGCGAAAGAATGCGCCCAGCCGTTTGCCGGTCGAGCGATGAACCATTTCCCCGACCGTCCATGCCGACGTCACGCCATGATAACCGTTGCGCGTTCCCGGCTTCCAGAAAGGCTCCTCGCGCTCGAGCAGTCCGATCATGTGGTCATAGTCATAGAACGCGCCGTTCTTTAGCCGCGCCCGTAGATGTGGGAGTCCGACCGAATGATCGAGCATCATCGAAGTCAGCGCGCCTTCTTTTCCGGCTTGCCCAAATGCGGGCCAGTAACGCGTCACGGGAGCGTTGAAATCGAGCAAGCCGCGATCGGCGGCCATATGTGCGCATAGCGCCGACGCTCCTTTGGTCGCGGAAAAAACGATCGAGATGGTGTCGCGCGTCCACGGCGCGCCTCCTTCAGCGACCTTGCCGCCCCACAAATCGACTACGATTCGGCCGTCGAGAGAGATGCAGACGCTGGCGCCGAGTTCGTCGCGTTTTTCAAAATTCTCGACGAAGGTTTGCAGCACTCCATCGAATTTTGGATCGCATTCACCTTCGACGATGCCGGCGCCGGTGGTCAAAGAAATCCTTCCATTGCTCATGAGATGTAATAGCCCTCGATCTCCACTGGCAGTCGCGCTTCTAAAAGGTCGTCAGTTGAGGCCCAGTCCGTAGAGTTTGTTGGCATTGCTGAATACGATCTTCTCTCTCACTTCGGTCGGGACGCCCGCGAAATTCTCGCCGATCGTCTTAACTGAATTGGGAAAGGTCGAGTCGGCATGCGGAAAGTCGGATGCCCACATGTAGTTTTCTTCGCCAAAGAATTTCCAGGTTGCCGGCCCTAAAGGATCGTCCTGGAAGGTTGCCCAGACATTGCGTCTAACATATTCACTCGGCTTCATCGGCAGCCGTGGACGCGGATTACCGACTTTCGAATAGACGTGGTCGAGCCGATTGACCCAATTGGGGAACCAGCCGACGTCATTCTCGGCGGAAACAATCTTCAGTTTCGGAAATCGTTCGAACACGCCGCCATAAACCAGCCGCGTGAGACACTGCTCGACGACGTGGATGCAATTAATCTGGAGGTCGGCGGGGCTCGGCATGAAGGGCGTCAGAGACATTCCGGAAACCAGCGGCTTGTGCAGCGAGATCGGCATCCCGAGTTCCGATGCACATCGCCACAGCGGGTCAAACCGCTCGTCGCTATAAGGAATATCGATGGTGTTGCTCGCGAGCACCAGGATGCCTTTGAGACCCTTGCTCGCGCAGTGCTCAATTTCCGAGACATCGGGCAAACCGCGGAGGGAATAGAGTCCTGCTCCCACCAAACGGCGGGGAGAATGTGCGCAAAACTCCGCCAGCCAGTCGTTATAGACCCGCATGCAGGCCTGCTGCAGTTCCGTGTCGGTCATGCTCAACAGCGCGATGCCGAGGCTCGGGTAAAGAACCTCAGCAGCAACGCCGTCGAGGTCCTGATCTTTCAATCGCTCGACGGGATCCCATCCGCTGGGCCGCGCCGCCTCGTAACCGTGCCGCATATGTTCGCGCAGCTCCTCACCGCTGCGGCCCGCGGCGAAGACGGCTGCGACTGTGAGTGGATGAAAACCGGGTCCGACGAAGACCAGCGGCGCGCCTGAAACTGACGCGCCCGTCGTTTCCTTCTTGACCACTTGTGGCGCGTTCTCGCGATACTTACGATCGAGGCGCTTCAGCCATAGGTCGCCCGGCTCGGTCATGTGCGAGTCGGCTGAGATTACCTGAATATCTGCCATGATTCCCGTCCTTACCTTGCCTAAGTCGTGGGTTGGCCTGAACGCAGGACCCGCCCTGGCAGCGCTCCCGTGTGCTTTCCGCTTTCGTAGAGGACTTTGCCGTTGACGATGGTGTATTCGATTCCTTGCGCCTCCGTCACCAGCCGGCGTCCGCCGCCGGGAAAGTCATTGCGGACCTCAGGACGCTCAGGTGAGCCGATCCGATCGAAATCGAAAATCGTGATGTCCGCCGCCAATCCGGGACGCAGCTCGCCACGATCGCTCATCCCAAAGAAACGCGCGGGCTCCGAGGTGATGCGTTTGACTGCGTGCTCGAGGGTGATGGCCTGCTTGCCGCGCACGAAGTTACCGATGAGATAGGTGGGGTAGCCGGCGTTGCACAACATATCGACGTGGGCGCCGCCGTCGGAAATTCCAATCATCGTGCGTGGGTCGCTGAATTTGCGCGCGACGCGCTCCTCGTTCACGTCGAGCAACGGCATCATGTAGATGAGATGGAGATCGTCCTCGATCGCGAGATCGAAAAATACGTTGAGCGGATCGGCGTTGCGCTCGCGTGCGACTTCGCTGACGCTTTTCCATTCCAGCGCCTTGAGAGCGGGTTTGGCGGCTTCTTTGATCTTCGCGCGATCCCAAATATCGCGCAGAACCGCACGTCGCCCGAGTTCGCCGCCGAAGCTGCGACGGAACTCGGCGTCGGCGTAGAATTTCTTCAGCTCCTCGACCGATTTGTCGCCGAAGGCCGGCTTGATCGAGTTCATGCTGCCGAACAGGAACGGGTTGCGAAGGTTGAACTCAATGATAAGTGGGCGCGCGGCGACCTGAGGACGGCATCCACGCTCGAGCAACGGCGCGGCCTTGTCGAGGGTCTGACTCCATGCGTCGGGTGCGTCGTCGCGGTCGCGCAAATTGAGCCAGGTCACCGGACGTTCACTCGCATGCGACAGCAAGTCGAGTAGCCCGTACTCGTCTTTGGAAAGGCCGCTCGGTTGCCGGGTGAGCGCGATCTCGACAACGCCGTGTCCGGCCTCGCGCAGAACGCGCGCGTAGCTGCCGAGCTCGTCACGACTTGCGAGGCGGCATGCGAGCGGCTGTCCTTTGTATCCGACGTGCTGCGGCATCACGGTGAGCGAAAACCCGAAAGCACCGGCGGCCATGCTCTCGCGCAGAAGCTGAGAAATTTGCGCGGTCTCGGCTTCAGTCGCGGCGCGCGACATCGCTTCTTCGCCCATCGCCCAATGGCGGAAAGGTGAAAGCGCGGCGAGAAAGCCGACATTGATCCCCAATCCGCGCCGCTGTGCCGCGTCCATATATTGCGGGAAAGTTTCCCAGTCCCAGGTGATTCCCTGATTGAGGACGTCGTAGGGAATCGCCTCGACATGGACCAGATTCCAGGCCGCCACGTCGCGTTCGGCAGGTTTGCAGGGCGCCAGACCAACCCCGCAGTTGCCCATTACGACCGTCGTCACCCCATGCCACGAGGAGCAGGTGATGAGGGGATCCCAGCAAATCTGGGCATCGTAGTGAGTGTGCGGGTCGATGAATCCGGGCGCGACGATCAGGCCCGATCCATCGATGACCCGATCGGCACCATCGCTTATTTCACCGATATCAACTATACGGCCCTGCGCTACCGCGACATCCGCCCGATAGCCCGGCGCGCCGGTCCCATCGACGACCGTGCCGTCGCGAATAATTAAATCAAGGCGCATTGAAGATTACCTCAAGTTTGGCGTAGGCCCTGTGCGCCACAAATGTCAAGCGAGCGGACCTACTGCACGATCGGCCTTGTCGGATCGCCGGTCTCTCTGAGAGAATGACGCGTCATCACTTGCAGAAGTGATCTTGCGCGAACGCGTCGAGACATAAATCATTGATGGCGCCAGTGCCGAGGTGGCGAAACGGCAGACGCAGTGGACTCAAAATCCACCGTGGGTAACCACATGGGGGTTCAAGTCCCCCCCTCGGCACCAATCACCAATCAGATAGCGGACCACACGTTTGGCTTGATGAGTGCCGGAATTCATGGTCGGGACCGCCTCGTGGACCGAGAAGAGCCAAATCCAGACCAACGATTTCTATCCACCCGAGGTAAAGACCGCCGAAGATCGCCTGCACTTCTATGCCGCGCAGTTCAAAACCGTGGAAGTCGACTCGACCTACTATGCGATCCCGTCCGAGCGCAACGCGGAACTCTGGCGTGAGCGGACGCCGCCCGGCTTCGTTTTCAACGTCAAGGCGTTCGCGTGGCTGACGCAACATCCTACTGATGCGTCGCGACTGCCCAAGGACCTCAAGCAGATGCTGTCGGAAGGCGATCGCGCGAAGCGACGGCTCGGCTTTCCCGGCAAGGACGCGCTCGATGCGGCATTTGCGATGTTCTGGAGTTCACTCGAGCCGCTCCATCGCGCGGATCCAGCGCAGGGCGGATCGCTGGGGATGCTGCTGTTCCAGTTCCCGCCCTACTTCATCTGTAAGCCATCGAACATGGACTATATCGCAAGTCTGCCGGAGCGGATGCCGGGCGCGTCGCTGGCGATTGAGTTTCGTCATCGCAGTTGGACCGGCGAGGAGCAGCAGCGCACCCGGACGCTGGAGTTCCTGCGCCGCAATGGGCTCTATTTCGTATCGATCGATGCACCCGACGACAAATCGATTCCGCCCTCGATCATGGATGCGACCGGCGACCTCGCCTATGTGCGATTCCACGGGCGCAACCGCGACGCATGGTACGGCAAGCATGAAACCGCGGCCGAGCGCTTCAAATATCTCTATGCGGAATGCGAGTTGGCAGAGAAGGCCGCGCAACTCAGGTCCCTCGGCGAGCGCGGGGTGCGGCGCGCCTACGTGATGTAACTGCTACCAGAATTTCGGCATCTTGAACGCTACCACGATGTCGCAGATGCTGAGGTACTGATCCGATGAAGGCACGCCTGTTCCAATTCCAGACCAGCCCATTCTGCGCGAAGGTCCGCAAGATCCTCGACTACAAGGGGGTCGACTACGAAATCGTCGAGGTCGACTATCTCAGACGCACCGAGCTCCTGATCGCTTCGGGGCAAATCATGGTGCCCACGCTGACGCTGGAGAGCGGCGAGACGATCGTCGATTCGGATCGGATCGCAATGCGGATCGAGGAGCTCTATCCGGAGCCGACGATTTTTCCGCCTGGCCAACGCGGACTCCATATTGTGCTGGCGCGCTACATCGACACTGCGGTCGAGGATGCGTTGTTTCGGGTCGCGGTCCCCGACGAACTTTTCCATTTTCGGAGTCAAGGCGCCGAGCATGAGGCGATGTGGCGTCTTATCCGCGAGCGCAAGTATGGAGAAGGTTTCGTCGATCGGATGGAAAGGGAACTCGATGCGAATTGGAAAATCGCGGCGGAGGTCCTGGCGCCGTTCGAAGAGCAACTCGGCGCCGGAGTGGGCGCGTTTCTCACCGGACGGATCGGGCTCGCAGATTTCTCGTTATATGGGCAATTTCATCTGGTGGGCTTGACCGGAGAACTAAAGCTGCCGGCCTTGATGCCGCATCTGCGGGCGTTTTACGGCCGGATGGATCGGATCTCCGCCGCACCCGAGCCACCATCGTAGCAATTTATGCGAGTTCGGCGAGCGCCAGATTCAGGAAGCGGCTGAACAACGCGCCGGTCGAATCCAGCGCAACATCCCAGAGCGAGGGCGTCCGGCCAGCCACGAAGATCTGATGACCCTCGTCAAGGAATGCGTACACGACGCATACCCCGAATGCCAGGTAGGGTCGCCCCGCCATCGGTCCGCGCAGTAGTAGCCAGAATAGCACGCCGTATTCGGTGAAGTGCGCGCACTTGCGCACCAGCGCGTGAAGCACCGTGATAGTTTCGTTGGAGGCCAGCGGAAACAGCCACTTTAGCATCGGCTCGATGAATTTCGAGGTGTTCACCGCGGAAAACGTCGAGGTCGACATCGAAAAAATAACCACGCCCCAAAGGATCACCGGCAGCCAATCGATGGCTTGCGGCGCCGGGGAACCATCAGCGGTTAGAGCAAAATCATTCGCCATTTGTGAATAGTGAACCCAGCAGGTTTGGGAGCTCGGATGGGATTCTTGAGATTAAACCGGAAATCCGCCCTCAACGCTATGCGGGTCTGACGGTCGAATGAAGCCACAAAAAATTAGCCGGAGCCGGCGAGGACGCGCAGCTCCTCTTTTATCCTGCGCGCCACCGGTCTCCGGCTTCTTCCCCCAGATCCCTTCCTGAATTCTGTCACCCCATGCCGGCCGAAATTAGACCTAGTTTTCGCCCCTGAACAATGAGTCAATATACCCTACAAATGGTATTGCAAAGATGAATGTCGGCCCTCTTTTGTTCATTGGACCGCAACCGAGGCCATCTGGTTGTTGCGGTTTGGGGCGCGCTAAAATGATCGCTGGCGAAGGGAAGCATGGATCGTTTTCCGACGGTCCGCCCCTCTTCTTCCCCTACGCCAGACGTGACTTGGTTGAGCAGATGTTGTGCCAGCCGAATGCGAAAACAGGCTGCTTTTTTCCGTGGAGGTTTTGTCGATGACGATGGTGCTAAACATTTCTGAGACACATCCGGCGCCGCCGTGTTCGATTGTGATACTGGGCGCCTCAGGCGATCTCGCGCGCCGCAAGTTGCTGCCCGCGCTTTACAATCTGGAGCATTGTGGACAGGGCCTGCTGCCGCCCGAGACCGCGGTGGTTGGGTTCGCACGCACGCAGATGAGCCGCGAGGAATTTCGCAAGTCCTCGCAGGAGGCGGTGAACAAATATTCGCGCCTCAAGGTCGAAGCGGAGTGCTGGCGCAAGTTCGAAGACAAACTTGACTACCTGAGCGGGCTCGATCACCCGGATGGCTTCAAACGGCTGCGCCAGCACCTCGAAGAAATCGAAAAGGCGCGCGGCCTCCCTCCTAACCGTGTGTTCTACTTTTCCATCCCGCCGGAGGCGATTCGCGATTCGATCGAGCGACTCCATGAGGCGGGGCTGATTCACGATCCGCACGACAAGTATTTCTCACGCGTGGTGGTTGAGAAGCCGATCGGACACGACCTTCCGAGCGCCATCGAGATCAGCCACACACTGAGCCGCTTTCTCGATGAATCGCAGATCTTCCGTATCGATCATTATCTCGGCAAAGAGACGGTGCAGAACCTGCTGGTGTTGCGCTTCGGCAATATGATTTTCGAGCGGCTCTGGGGATCCCGAAATATCAGTCACGTGCAGATCACGGTGGCAGAGACCGAAGGGCTCGGTACGCGCGCCGGCTATTACGATCATTCGGGCGCGATGCGCGACATGGTGCAGAATCACATGCTGCAGGTCCTCACCATGCTGGCGATGGAACCGCCGGTGTCGCTCGAGGCTGCAGCCATCCGCGAATCGAAGCTTAACGTGCTGCGCGCGATGCGTCCGATCTCAGTCGAAGACGCGGCGCGGATGACGGTACGCGGGCGCTATGGCGCCGGCACCCTCGAGGACAAATCGGTGCCCGGATACATGCAGGAAAAGGGCGTGGCGCCGAACTCGAAGACCGAGACTTTTGTCGCGCTCAAGGCCTACGTCGACAATTGGCGATGGTCCGGGGTGCCGTTTTTTTTGCGCCACGGCAAGCGCCTGCCCAAACGCGAAACTGTAATTGCAGTGCAATTCCATCATGCGCCGAAGATTCTGTTCAACCGCAATGGCAACCTGCCGCCTAACGTCCTGATGATTCGCATCCAACCCGACGAGGGATTCTCGTTTGACGTGATGGCGAAGCGGCCCGGCCTTGGGCTCGCGATTAGCCCGGTGCGGATGAACCTTCACTACGCGAACGAGTTCGGCGAGGATGCCTCACCCGACGCGTACGAGCGGTTGCTGCTCGATGTGATGTCGGGCGACAGCACGCTCTTTCCGAGTGACACCTTCGTGCACAAATCGTGGGAGTTCATCCAGAACATCCTCGATGCGTGGAAGGACGATGCTCGGGTGCCGATGCGCGAATATCCCGCGGGGAGTTGGGGACCCGACGACGCGGACCGCTTCATCCGAGCCGACGGCTTCGAATGGCTCGATCCTTAAGGCGCGGTCGCCAGCACTCTTGCCAGATGGCGATAGACCTCGGAATTGAGGGCCAGGCCGACATGACTCCCGCTGACCTCGATGTTCTGCGCATGATCGTCGCGGGCCAGCGCATGTGGATGGCGCACGATGCGATCGTTGCGTGTATAGATTGCGGTCAGCGCGACGGAAAGCGAGAGGCGATACTGCGCGCCAAAAAACAGCGGTGACCCAAGGGTGATGACGTGACGCACCGCGTTGGGACTTCGCAGGGCTGCGGAACGAGCAAGCGCGCCGCCCATGCTGTGACCGATTATCGATACCCGTGATCCCGTGTTCTGATGTTCCTGCTCAACGCGCTCACTAACTCGCCGGATCGCAGCTTCGGCATAGCCGGGATCGATCCGCAGCCCCGACCAGATCGGATTGTATCCAACCCGCCGAAGCCAATTGCTCAGGGGTCGCAGATAATCATCATTGGCGAGCAGGCCGGGAATCAGCAGCACCGGATGGCCGTCGCCACGCGCAACGTCGATTCCCCAGAAGACCGGATCCGTCACCAGCATGCCGAATTCGACGCCGGGAACAACCACCTCAGTCAAGGCGGCAATGGCGAAACGTGCGGTAGGATCGTTCAAGGCTCTGCGAACGGATTGGCGCATATCAGGTTGCCTGTGAAAGATTATTGCAGAATCGGCAGCTCGCCGCCGACGGTCGCAGTTGCGATGTATAGGCCGCGGCCGAGCATCATCTGAACATCATCGATGCGGGCCCATCGCGCGAGGTTGCTCCATGGTTGTCTCAGTCCTTCGAGCGAGGTGACTGATACCAGCGCTGCCTGCAGCACCATCAGGTTGGTCGGCAGTACCCACGGCCGCGCCCATTTCAATCCCGAGGCGACTACGCGCGCTCCGGGCTTTAAATGCCGGATCACATTGGCGACCGCGGCCGGGGTGCGCAGAATATCGTGGGTGAAATGAAATAGCGCCGCGTCGGCGAGGAACGGGATCTCTGCTTCCTCGACCGGCGAGTTAATCAGGGTGACGTTTTCGAAGCGGCTGCGCCTGGCTCTCGCGCGCGCCTGCTCGAGCATATCGAAACTCTGCTCGAGGCCGATGATCTTGCCCGCACGCCCGATTCGTTGCTCGATCAATTCGAGGCTCAGCCCGGTGCCGCATCCTACGTCGAGTACGGTTTCGCCACCCTTTAACCCGAGACGCTCAACCGCGCGCCGTCGAATCGGTTCGATGAGCGCCAGTTCGAGGTCATAGAACTTTGCGCGCCGCCGATACTGCCGCAGCGCGGCATCGCGGTTCGGCCCGCGCCACGGTGTCGCAACGATAGTCGGCTCAGAAAGCGCAGGCCGCTCCGAGCTAGATGGGTTAATGTCGTCCACGTCTCGCTCCTAACGCGCAAGGAATTCCAGAAGCCTAGAAGGTAACCATCAGCGGCGCGAGAGCATATAAGATAGCGTCTCGTAAGCGACCAAATGATCGCTTACGCGCAGCCCGCAAATTCTTTATGCAGTCGGACAGGTGCAGATGCCGCCTTCGGTGCCATTGCCAACCAGCGCGCCGCACTGGTTTTGCAGGTAGGTAAGATTGGTAGGATCGCCGCCACCATCGTCATTGAACGAAATTTCCGCCATCCCGGCGACGCTGTTTCTGTCCTTTTTCTTGCTCAGAGTGCGGCACGCGAGCAGATTGTTTTGGGTCGTGACCACATAGCCCGGAAGGTCGCCCTAGTTCCAGCAAACTCCCTTCACCCACGAACCAAATCGATTAGAAATCGGCTGCCGTAGGTGGTACAGGTGATGGGGAGATACTGGCGCGAGCAATTTGCGAGCAATTTGAAGGAGGCGAACATCATGGGTCTGGCAAATGGAGTGCATCATCTGGCGATTTGCACCAAGGACATCAAAACGCAGATCGAGTTCTTTACCCAAGTCGTGGGCGCCGAGCTGGTGGCCCTCTACTGGATGCATGGGGTTGACAATACCTTCCACGGCTTCCTGAAGCTCAGTGACAGCTCCTCGATTGCTTTCGTTCAGCATCCCGATATCGCGAAGATCAAGCCGATAAAGGGCGTCTCGCACGCCGGCACCACCGCGGGCAATGTCGCCCCTGGCGTAATGCAGCATCTCGCGCTCAACGTCGACACCGAGGCCGACCTGCTGGCGATTCGCGACCGCGTGCGCGCGCATGGCAACTGGATTATGGGCCCGCTGGACCACGGCTTTTGCAAATCGATTTATCTGGCCGCGCCCGAGGGCATCATGCTCGAATTCTCGACCTCGGAGGGCAATGCGATCGATGCCGAGGCGTGGATCGATCCCGAGGTGCAGGCGTTGGCGGGAATCAGCGCCGATGATCTCGCACGCTACAAGCAGCCGCCATCATTCGAATCGAAGGGCGGAAAGGTCGCGCAGCCGAAGCCCGATCCTTCGAAGCCGCTGATGCAGTTTCCTCCCGATGCTGCGATCTGGACGATGCCGGATGAAGAGGTCACCCGCCGCATGAGCGAGACCACTCCGCCGGTAGATGTGAAGAACAAGGCGAAAGCTGCCTAGCGAAAAACTATCGAGTCGGTTTTGCGGTTGGAGGCGAGGAGCTCGAGCCCTTCGCCTTCGCCGGCTTCCCTTCCATCCAGCGATTGCATCCACTGCTGCCGGATACGCGCAGACGGAACGGCTGAAGCTTCTCCTCGATGCACAATCCATTGGTGGAAGCCTTGGGCGTCGCGCCCGGCTCGATCTGCCACCATTTGCAAGTCTTACATGGACCCCACGATTCGGATGATGATTCGCTCATCGAAATTTTCTCTCTCGCTCCGGTTCGGTCTCAGGTGATTGCGGGAGGTGAAGGGCGGCGCGAGGTGGCCGCGCGGGTCGCGATCGCGATGGCAAACATCGCTACTCCGGTGATCCCAAACGATTGCCACCATGGCAGCTGGACGAATTCATGCAGAAACATGATGATCGCGGCTATCAAGCACAGCGCGCCGACCATCATCAGCACCCCGGTCGCGACGAACGCGAAGATGCGATCGATCTCCTCGTCAAGAGCGCCCTTCATATTGGCGCTAAGGAGCCGGAACTCGGAGTGCACAATGCGCGTCATGTCATCGACGACGCGCGCGAGCAGGCCGGTCCAATCGGTATCGCGCGCCTCGGTGCGGATGCGCTCATTGGCCGGCGTCAGTTGATTCTCAGCCATCGCGATCGCCCTGCGGATTTGCGAGCCCGTTCCAGATCACATAGCCGAGACCGACCAGGATGGCCGGTCCGGCGACCTTGCGATACTTGCTGGAACCTACGATGTAACCGAGGAGCCCCGCGACGCAGGCCGCGCCGACGAGATTGTCGCGCAGCAATTTCTGCGGATTGAAAACATCCTCGGCGCGCTCGACCTGCTGCTCCACCTTGGCCTCGACCGTGCTGAGCGTTTCCTGGAGGTCACGCCGCGCGCCGTCCAGTTCTTCTTCAATTTGTGCGATCTGCTCTTCTTCAGGCGTCATGAGCTTTTCCTATGCCTCGCTAAAGAGCTCGCCGAGTGCGGCTGACTCGCCCAGCGCTTCACGCACCACGATTTGACCGAGCATGGTGAGAATCGTTAAACCGCCCGAGCGCCTGGCGCCGCCGCCGAGCAGAAAACCGGCTGCCACGGCGATTGCGAGGCAAGCGATGGGTTCCTCCTGAACCACTTCAGTAAGGGTTCGGTCTTTGGCATGACTGCGCGAACGACCACCGCGAGGACCACCGGACTGGCCATTTCCGTTTGATTGATCCATTACGGTTACTCCGGCCGGGACATACGCCGCATGATTTGCGCGACTACGTAGCCGGCGGCAAACGCCACCCCGAGCGCGATCCATGGCTCACGCTTCACGATCTCGCGCACATCGATATCGCCAATCCCGCTTTCCTCAACATACTTCTGTGCGGTCTCGGCGAATTGCCGCGCGGTCTTGAGGCCGTCCCTGGCCGATTGATTGACCTTGTCGCTCGCGTTGCGGATGGTCTCGCCGGCGTAGTCGGCTGCCTCATGAGCCATGTCGGAGGCGCGATCAGCCGTATCGCGAAGCTTTGCTTGCGCATTTTCTGCCATTCGATTGGTGTCTGCCATGTTTAGATGCTCCTACGAACCTGGAAAGTTTCGAACGTATAGGGCCGAAACGATGAACAGCGGAATGGGCTTTCGCCGCGCGGGCAAGATTGCTGTCATCCGGCGCTATTGCCTGAATAGACGCCTTAAGTAACGTAACCATTCATTTCCAATTCTGCCTATCCGCGCCCGCCTGCGCCGGAGAGCGCCGGAAATCAGCTTTGATAGTCGAAGGGATTGATATACCGCGTGAAGCCTCCGCGAACATCTTTGAGGTTTCGCGTGACGAGCGTTAGTCCGTTCGCTTCGGCGGTTGCCGCAGGCGTTCGTTTCTACCTCAGCTGCTTCAAAGCTTGATGATGCGCCCGCCGTCATGCGACCGGGTGATCTCCACTCCTTCCAGCGGCGCCGAGGCCAATAGTTCCTTGAGGCCCTTTCTATGGCTGCGTTAACGCCGATATTCCCCCGCCGGGACCACCACCGCGACTGGTTTCCCGTGGTGAGTGACAGTCTGAGGACCTTCTTTCAGCGCGCGATCGATCAGTTCGCACAACCGCGCTTTGGCCTGCTGCATCGGCCAATGCATATGGCAAATTCTCCAAGAATCGGGTCGACAACTAGATTATAGCAATCCCGGATGAATGCGGCCGCCATCCGCGGGACTCGCCTAAATCCGGGCGCTCAGATAGCTTGCTGGAGATCACCTTTGTTCACAGACCGGAGATTTTCGTGGCCCACAAAATGAAAGTCGCCATCCTCGGCGCCAATGGTACGATGGGCGCCCCGGCGGGCGCGGTTTTCGCCAGCGCCGGCTTCGATGTCATTATGCTCGCTCGTGACCTCGAAAAAGCGCAAACCGCGGTCGGTGGCGCGCAGACCGCCGCACGCGCCGAAGCGGTTGCCGAGCGCGTCAAGCACGGCACCTATGACAAGGATTTCGAGCGCACCGTCGAGGACGCGGATCTGATTTTCGAATCACTCGCCGAGGACTTGAGCCTCAAAAAGATCTTCTTCGAGCGGGTCGACAAATGCCGCCGGCCCGATTCGATTGTCGCCACCGGCTCCTCGGGATTGTCGATCGCGGAGATGGCGCGCGGGCGGTCTGACTCGTTTCGCCAACACTTTCTCGGCATTCATCTATTCAATCCGCCACAGGTGATCGTCGGTGCAGAGGTGATCCCGCAAGACGCCACCGACCCGAAGGTGACGAGTAGCGCGTGCGAAATGCTCGCGCATCGGCTCGGGCGCAAGGTCATCGTGACGGGAGATCGCCCCGCCTTTGTCGGTAATCGAGTCGGTTTCAAGGTCCTCAACGAATGCGCGGAACTGATCGAAGAGCATGGTACCGCGTTTATCGACTACGTGGTCGGACCACATACCGGCCGCGCGATGGCGCCGCTCGCGACGATTGATCTGGTCGGATGGGACGTGCACAAGGCCATCGTCGACAACGTTTACGCCAACACCGAGGATGAGGCGCATTCGTCATTTCGCCTGCCTGCTTTCATGGAGCGTGGCGTCAAGGAAGGCAGGCTCGGCGACAAGACTCCCAAGGAAGGCGGCTTCTATCGCAAGGATGGCAAGACGATTCTGGCGCTCGACCCCAAGACGGGATCCTACAAGCCGGTGGAAAAACCGCGTGCGGTTCCCTTCGTCGAGAAGATGAAGCAACTCAATCGCGAAGGGCGCTACCAGCAGGCGTTCGAGGTCTTCACCGAGGCACGCGGCCCCGAAGCCGATCTCGCGCGGCGGGTGATCCTGGGTTACGTCAGCTATGCGCTCAATCGAGTCGACGAGGTCGCGCAATCCGCCGCCGACGTCGACACCATCATGTCGTTTGGCTTCAACTGGGCGCCCCCGACTGCGATTGTCGACCTGATCGGGCTGAAGCACATCGTTCCGATGCTCGCGCGCTACAATCTCAAGGTGCCGCCGGTGGTTGAAAAAGCCGCCGCTAATGGTGGTAAGCTCTATAAAGGCGGGATGCTCGATTACGGGCGCACGCTGGTGGGTTAGACTTAAAGAAGCATTTGAGAAAAACCAAAGCTTCGGGCAACGCCCGAAGGGGCTCGCAGCGCCACGCCGAAGGTGTAACCCAGCGGGAGCGCAGCGCAGCCCGAGGGAAAATTAACATGCCAAAACCGGCACCGGTTTATATCCTGGGTGGAGCGCAAACCGACTTCGCCCGCAATTGGACCAAGGAAGGCAAACATTTTGTAGGCCCGATGCGCGAGGCCGTTCTGGGCGCTTTGGAAGCGACCAGGATTGAGCCCAAGGAGGTGGGGACCGCGCACGTCGGCAACTTTGCCGCCGAGCTCTATGCGCATCAAGGGCACATCGGCGCGTTTTTCCTGGAAGTCGATCCTGCCTTCTATGGCCTTCCGACCAGCCGCCATGAGGCCGCGTGCGCTTCCGGCTCGATTGCGATCCTCGCCGCGTCGGCGGAAATCGAGGCCGGCCGCTACGACCTCGCCTGTGTGGTCGGCGTCGAGCAAATGAAGACCGTCGACTCGACCACCGGTGGCGATTTCCTCGGCACCGCGGCATGGTACGAGAAAGAGGCCAAGGGCATCGAGTTCCCCTTCCCGAAACTGTTCGGCCGCCTCGGCGACGAATACGACAAGCGTTATGGCCTCAAGGACGAGCACCTCGCGCATATCTCGGCGGTGAACTATTCGAATGCCAAGCGCAACCCGCTCGCCCAGACCCGCAACTGGTTCATGAGCGAGAGCCACGCGCAGAAGGAATCGAAGTTCAACCAGGTCATCGGCGGACGCATCAAGGTGAGCGACTGCTCGCAGGTGACCGATGGTTCCGCGGCGATCTTCCTCGCGTCGGAAAAATACGCGACCGAATGGGCCAAGCGTAACGGTAAGCATCTTGCCGACATTCCGCGCATCCTCGGATGGGGTCATCGTACCGCGCCGCTCGAGTTCGATGTGAAGATGTCGGAGAGCTACGAAAATCAGTACGTGCTTCCGCATACGCGCGAGACCATCCTCGACGCATTCAAGCGCGCGGAAATTTCCGGTATCGATAAGATCAGCGCCATTGAAACTCACGACTGCTTCACGACCTCCGAGTACATGGCGATCGATCACTTCGGGATCACCAAGCCGGGCGAATCATGGAAGGCGGTCGAGGAAGGCGTCATCGAGATCGGCGGCAAGCTGCCGATTAATCCGAGCGGCGGCCTCATCGGCGCCGGGCATCCGGTCGGATGCACCGGGGTGCGCCAGATGCTCGATCTCCATCGACAGGTCACCGGCACCGCCGGTGAGTATCAGGTCGAGGGTGCGAAGGTCACCGCGATGCTGAACATCGGCGGCAGCGGCACCACCAGCTGCGCCTTCGTCGTCGGCAAGTAAGGCCCATCATCTGGGGACAAGACGGCGGCCCATCGCGGGTCGCCGTCTTTTTTACTGCGCGAGTGGCAGTCTAAATTTGTGTCGCCGGAGGGAACACAAGCTGTTACCCGAGGAGTGCGGCGATGCAACTGCCCGTGGCGTGGATGCGCTATCTGCCAGCTTAAGCCCATTCAAACCGAAATGAGTCATGGAACGGGGGTTGCAAGTTACGCCTCCCGAACCGGTGGTCTCATGGCCGGTCGATTTCGCGCGGGGTAAGTGACCATGAACTGGGCTGAGGCCGCCGTGGCGCGGCAGTGCGAGGTGACAGGCGCAGGCGCTGATTCCAGATTGGCCGCATACAGGTTTGTGACGGGCGCGCTGCGGCGAATTCGGATTCGCACCAAAGTGAACGAGCTGAGGTGGATGGAGGCCAGGGCTCAGCGCCCGGTCGCTCGCGAAATGCGCGAAATAGAGGAGAGGTGTTCGACTCGGGTGTGAGTGAGCTTCGACCTGATGCCACTGCGCCGCGAAGTTTTAAAAGGGTCCAACTCCCGTTCTGCCTACCTTGCTTCTGGCCGGCTCGCGAGTATCCGCTCCGGTCGGCCAGAAGCCTCTCACCTTCCTGGTGACTTTTTTCCGAGAGACCGGTTTGTCATGGTGATGTGCACTTAGCCTAAGAGGAACCGCACATGCCACAGGCAGATGAGGCGCGCAAAATCATCGTTGGCGAAATCGCGCCGGATTTCTCCTTGCCCGATACCACCGGGACGCCGCGCCGGCTCTCGGAGCTAACCACAGACTCGATGTGCGTGGTGCTCTTCTATCGCGGACATTGGTGACCGTTTTGCCTCCGCCAGTTGGCGGACTATGCGAAGCTCTACCAGGACTTCCGCAGCGCCGGCTCTGAGGTGGTCGCGATCTCGGTCGACCCGCCGGATCGCTCGGCGGGCCTGCGCAACGACTTGTCGATTCCGTTTCCGCTGCTTTCCGACCGCGACCGCGCGACCATCATCGAATGGGGCGTATTGAACGCAAAGGAAAAGGGCGGCATCGCAATTCCCGCCACCTTCCTCATCGATCGCGAGCGCAAGGTCCGCTTCGCCTCGGTGGAAGACATGATGATGCGGGTCGAGCCGCGCGCGATGCTCGACCTCATTGTTGCGCTGCCTACAGGCACCGCGACGGTCCCGCGCGCGCGTGGCGTCAATCCCGCGATGATGTTCCTGCGCGCGATGGCCAACGGCTTCCGCTACGGTGTCAACGTCAAACCAAAATGAGAAGATCCTTTTTCGGGATCGATGAACCATTGCCAACCCCGCTTGAGAGGTGCTGGAGTGTTCATCGATGCGAAAGTTACTTGCTGTAATTCTCTGCCTCGCGGTCCCGGTGATCGGATGCACTTCGCCGATTGGTGAGAGTTCCACGCCGCTGCCGGTTCGGGTCGGTGGTGTGAAGATGCTGAGCATGACCACGCCGCGCGCGCTGCAGGCCGCGGTCGCGCTTCATGATGGACGCATCCTGATCTGCGGCGGCACCAGCGATGCCAACGTCGGTGGAGTCCTCGACAGCGCGGAGATTTTCGATCCGATCGCGGGGACCTTCACTCCGACCGGTTCAATGACCGCGGCCCGCCAGGGCCATACTGCGACCGTGCTCCCGCATGGCGAGGTGCTGGTAACCGGCGGTCAGAAGAACATCGGCTTCCGCGCCGCTCTGGCCAGCGCGGAAATCTATGATCCGAATTCCGGCAGCTTTCGCGCGGTCGGCTCGATGTCGCAGGCGCGCGAAGGGCACACCGCGACCTTGCTGCGCGACGGGCGGGTGCTGATTGCCGGCGGCAGCTCCAACGGCATCACCACTACCTCAACCGCCGAGGTGTATAACCCTCGTACCGGGAGTTTCACGACAGTTTCGCCGATGAATGTTCCTCGCGAAGCCCACACCGCGACGCTGCTCAAGAACGGCAAGGTGCTGATCGCGGGTGGTGGGCGCGGCGGTATGCCCGGGGGCTATATCGTCTATGCAAATGGAGAAATCTTCGACCCCGCGAACAACACTTTCAGCATGATCCCGGCCCACATGGTGGTCGATCGGGTCGGCCAGGCGGCGGCGCTGCTCGATGATGGCCGGGTGCTGATCGCCGGCGGCAAATCGGGCAAGGTTCTGAGCCCGTTCGGCGGCCGCAATCTATTCTCGCTCGCGCCGCTGAATAGCGCGGAGGTTTTCGATCCGGAAACCAGCTCGTTTCACTCGGTCGGGCGAATGCAGGCCACGCATTACCTCGGGATCGCCACCAAGCTGGAGACTGGGATGGTGCTCGTCAGCGGCGGATGGAACTCCTACGGAACGATTATCGGTGGACAACGCTTCGCTGATTTGTTCGATCCTGAGCGCAACATTTTTTCCGGCGGCGCCGACCTTAACGTGCCGCGGCTCAATCAGACGGACACGGTGATCCCTAACGGCGACGTGATGATCGCGGGCGGGATCAACGGCGACGGCAACGTCACCGCGACCGTGGAATTCTACGCGCCGCATCACGGCGATTTTATCCTCGCGCCCTCGACAACCCGGCCCATCTTGCGCGAGTAATAGCGCATGGCGACCGCTGTGAAACTGCCCGAATTTTCGCTCAAGGATTTCGCGGGCGAGGAGCGCAAGTTCCCCTCCGGACGGCATGCCCTGCTCTGCTTCGTCAAGGAAGATTGCGCGACCTGCCAGATGACGATGCCGATCATCGAGGCCGCGCATGCCGCCTTCGCCGCGAAGCTGGATGTGCTCGCGATCGGGCAGGACGCCGAAGGCAACGCCAGGCTGGTCGAACAGCATCGGATGAAGACGCCGATGCTCGACGACTCGGCGCTGAAGGTTTCATTCGCGTACGGCTTCGACACCGTGCCCTGCATCATTCTCGCCGCGCCCGACGGTAGCGAAATGCGGCGCTTTGTCGGCTTCGACAAAACGGACTGGCAGGAGATGCTCGCCGAGCTAGCACGGTTATCTCATGCTCGCCCACCCGCCATCGATTGGTCGAAGTACCCGCAGCAACGGCCCGGATGCGGTTCCAAAGCGGTCGAGCCGGAAATCGCCGAGCGGCTGGAAGCCGAGGCGCGAGGCGAGAAGCTCACCGCGCGTCAAATCGAAATCGGCGACCAGGACGAATTCGAATTCATGTTCGAGCGCGGCCTCACCGATGGCTTGCCGGTGATTCCGCCGACGCCGGAGCGCGTCAAGCGCATGCTCACCGGCACGAGGCGCGATCCTCGCGAAGTGATCGCAGCGCTGCCCCCGAACATGGGCCCCGCGACCATCGAGAAGATTGCCGCCAATGCCGTCATGGCAGGATGCAAACCGGAATACCTGCCGGTAGTTATCGCCGCGCTCGAAGCGGTTGCGACTCCGGAATTCAACGCGCATGGCATCATGTCGACCACCTGGGGCGCGACGCCGGTGATCGTCGTCAGCGGACCCATCCGCGAGCGCATCGGCATGAATATGAAAATGATGGCGCTCGGTTATGGCACTCGCGCCAATGCCACCATCGGCCGCGCGGTAAAACTGACGCTGCGCAACGTCGGCGGCGCCAAGCCGGGTGATATCGAGCGCTCGACGCTGGGCTCGATCGGCAAATTCACGACGTGCTTCGCCGAATGGGAGGAGCGCAGCCCCTGGGAGCCACTGCACGTCGAGCGCGGCTTCAAGAGGGAAGAAAGCGTGGTGACTGTGTTCGGCCTCGAATCGAGTTCGCGCCAGATCGCCGACCAGACCTCGCGGACCGCGCATGCGCTATGCGGGAGCCTCGGGTTGGGCCTCGAAGCGTGCTGGCATCCAAAGCAGCACGGCGCCGGCGAAATCCTACTTATTGTATGCCCCGAGCATGCCGACACTATCGCGCGCGATAAATGGTCGAAGACGCAGGTTCGCGCGCGCATCCAGGAAATCACCTCGCGCCCGCTTCGCGAGCTGATTCCCGACGAGGAAAGCGGCGAAGGAGTTCCGCCCAAGGCGCTCGGCTTCACGAATCCCACCCCCGAGCAGCTCGAAACGCGGATTCCCAAATTTCGCAAAGCGGAAAATATCAATATGATTGTGGCTGGCGGCGAGGCCGGGAAGTTCTCGGCCGTGTTCGCGGGATGGGTCAGCGGACCGATGGGATCGAGCAGCGTCAGCCGCCGTATCGAGGAGGTATAGCGCAAATGCGAATCGTAGATCCTACCGACGAGCGCGTGCCGATCAGGCGCACGCTCGCGAAACGCAGCGGCGACATTAAGGGGGCGGTTGCGCTGCTGGATATTTCCAAGCCGCGCGGCGATGTGCTGATCGAGCAGGTCGCGGCGCGTCTGCGCGAGGAGCTACCGGGCGTCGAAATTCGCCGCTACAAGAAACCTACCTTCACCAAACCGGCTCCGGAAGAGCTGCGGCGGCAGATCGCAAAGGAGAGCGACTTCGTTATCGAAGCGCTAGCCGATTGAGGGTCATGTACAACGTGCAGTGTGCACGATTCAGTCTGGTTTGAAATAAACGGCAAGCCCTCGGTGATGGTGGCGTCGAGCACCTTTCAGGATGCCGCAGAGAAGCAGGCTGCGGCGCTGGGATTGCCGGAGCTCAATCGCGTATTCGTGCCGCATCCGATTCAGGATGCGACCGACGATGAGATGCGCGACAAGGCCGACGCGATTATCGATCAGTTGGTCGCGGCGCTGAAGAAATAAGATGAGCCGGCGGCCTCGAGGCCGCCGCCTTCAGTTTCCGTAAGTTACATTCCGAAGGCCGCTTTCTCCTTGTCGATCGCGCTCTTGAAGGACGGCCGGTTTAGAATCCGTTCGATGTAAGCCGCCAGCTTGGGCCATCGTTTCGGATCGACGCCGTATCCCGCGAAAGCGTAGTTCACGAAAATCGTCGCGACCCCGATGTCCGCGACGGTAAACTTATTCGCGACCAGATATTCGTTGTCGCCGAGCTCGCCTTCGAGGTAGTCGAACATCGGCGGCACTTCGGTATCCACGACTTTCTGAATCTCTGCGAGATTCGGCTCCTGGTTGAAGAAACGCGGCGCGATCACTTTGGGAAAAAACACCTTGGCGCCCATCACCGGCGCGAGGCCGCCGTCACCAAACTCCTCGAACCACAGCGCGCGCGCATAGTCATACGCATCGGAAGGATAGAGCGCCGGCTGCGGATGCGTCCGTTCCAGATAAGCGATGATGACCGATGAATCCGCCAGCGTTTTGTCGCCGTCCTGGTATGCGGGAATTTTTCCGAGCGGGCTTAGCTTGCGATATTCGGCGGACACACCGAACGGAATCACCTGCTCGTGCTCGAACGGGATTCCTTTCTCTGTGAGCGCAACGTAGGCTTTGCGTACGAAGGGCGAGCCGAAGGCTCCGAGTAGTTTGGGCATGGCAAATCCTCTCTGCTGTGGTTGTCGCAATCATGTCGAATGGGTAACGCGGGCTCGACAATAGACCATCGCGCGCCGCGCCGGAATGACAGTTCTTTGCGGGACGGTTATAAATAAGAAGCGTGATGGAGCCAGCCACCAATCCGGAAATCGATCATTCGATCGCGTCGCAACCGATCCCGTCACGAATCACGCCCGCCCCAAAGCGAATTCTCATCAAGGCCGTCAACTGGCTCGGCGATGTGGTAATGAGTCTGCCCGCGATGCGCGCCATCCGCCGCGCATTTCCCGAAGCGCATCTGGCGGTCCTCGTCAAAAAGGAACTCACGACTTTCTTCGATGGCGCCGGCTGGCCTGACGAGGTCATGCCCTATTCGATTGCGAGCGGCCTTAGTGGACTCAACGATCGCCGCAAAATTGCGGGCGAGATTCGCGCGCGACATTTCGATCTCGCGGTGCTGATGCCGAACAGTTTCGAATCCGCGCTATGGGCAACCGCGGCGGGAGTTCCTCGGCGCGCCGGCTACGCGCTCGACGCGCGTGGCGCGATGCTCACCCATAAGGCCACGCCTCCTCGCGACGCACTCGAAGGGCATCAGGTGCACTATTGGCTTGCGATGGTTCGCGAAACTCTCGGCATCGAGGGCGATGCCGAGGACCTCGGGATTTCCGCCGAAGCGGCGCACGTCGCGACGATGCGCGACTGGATGAAGACGCGTCGACACCGGCCGGACGCTCCGCTGATCGCTATCGCGCCGGCGGCCGCATATGGACCCGCGAAGGAGTGGCCGGCCGCGAAATTCGCCGCGGTCATCGATGCGCTGGCCGAGAAGCTCGGCGCCGAAACCGTGCTGGTCGGAGCGCCCTCAGAGCGCGCGAAATGCGAGGAGGTCGTGGCACTATCGACAAGCGGCGCGATAGTCTCGGCCGGGCAAACCAGCATCGGTGAACTTATAGCTTTACTTTCGATTTGCTCGGCCTTCGTCGGCAACGACTCGGGCTGTATGCACTTGGCTGGCGCGCTCGGAATTCCCACCGCGGCCATCTTCGGCTCGACCAATCCGATTCGCACCGGCCCCACGGGGGCCACCAGCCGCGTGATTTGGCATCACCTCGAATGCAGCCCGTGTTTGGCGCGTACCTGCCGCTTTGGACATTACAACTGCCTGCGCGAAGTCGAACCTAAAGAAATACTTGAAGCTTTGTCATCGCTGGGTTTGCAGTGAAGCTGAGGGATATCGCAGCGAAACTCGGGCGCGAATTCCGCGGCAATGGCGAGATCGACATCTTCATGCCCGCGCCGATTGAGGCTGCGGGTCCCGGTACTATCATTTTCGTAGCCAACGAAAAGTATGCGCCGATGCTGGAGACCACGACCGCCTCATGCGTCATCGTTCCCGAGCAGTTCGCCGCGCGCGCGAAGTGCCCGGTGCTCATCAGCCCCAACCCCTACTTCGATTTCTCGCGGGTGCTGGAGCTGTTTTTTCCGCCGCTCAAACCGCCGCCCGGAATCGATCGGAGCGCACGCATCGCGCCCGATGCCACCATTGGCGAGAACGCCTCGATTGGCGCGCTGGCCGTGATCGGCGCCGGGGTTAGAATCGGCAAGAATGCGAGCATCCATCCCCATGCGGTGATTTATCCCGGTGTGACGATTGGCGATGATTTCGTCTGCCACAGCCACGTCTCGATTCGCGAGGGCGTGTCGATCGGCAATCGCGTCACGCTTCTGAGCGGCGCGGTGATCGGCGCGGATGGTTTCGGTTTCGGCGAGCACGACGGCGGCCTGTTCAAGATTCCGCAGGTGGGCACCGTGGTGATCGAGGACGAGGTGGAAATCGGCTCCAACTCGACCATCGATCGCGCGACCATTGGCGCGACGATTCTGCATCGCGGAGTGAAGCTCGACGATCAGGTCCATATCGGCCATAACTGCGAGATTGGCGAGTACACTCGCTTTTCTGCATTCGTGGGAATCGCCGGCTCAGTCAAGATCGGCAAATGGTGTCTGTTCGGAGGCAATGCCGGATGTGCTGATCATGTGAAGATTGGCGACCGCGTGATGGTGGCGGCGAAATCCGGTATTCATACTGATATACCTGATGGTGGGGTAGTCGGCGGCTATCCTGCGGTTGATGCGCGGCTGTGGCGGCGCTATGCGATGGCGCTGCCGCGCCTGCCCGAGCTGGTCCGGCGGATGCGCGCGCTGGAGGATCGCCTCGAACGACTATTCAAAAGCTCAAGTTGAACTCGCAAGTTGAACTCAAAGGCCATGAAATTTTCGAAAGCTTTGTTTTTGTTCGCGGCCATCGCGATATCTTCCACGGTCCTCTCCGGATGCATCCTCATACCGGTCGCCGGCTTCGGCTATACCGGCTATCAGTACAAGGAAAAAGAAGGCGTATTCGCGCCCGGCCAGCCGCTCGGCGGTCCCGCCCCCGCCGACCAGAGCAACAACAGCGACAAATCACCGAACTCGAATTCCAAACCGCCTCCACCGACCGATAACAGCATCGAGTAAGGTCCGCCGCCGCGCAGCGACTGGGGTTGATGGGGAACCACGCCCCTGGTTTCGTGGTTACATGATCAGAGAGGATCATGAAGGAGGCCGAGGTGAAAAATCTCCTATCACGCCGCGCGTTCGTAGTCGGGTCGCTTACATCGGCGGCCGTAGTGGTGATTGGCCGGAGCCTTCTGCGCGCGGCCGATAGTTCAGGCGACAGCGGCACCGGTGGAATCCAGAAAGTTTCGATCGTTGAGTTCACCAACGCGGGACAGAAGAAGGGCGTCGTGATGGCCGATAAAGTCGTGAAGACCGATGCCGAATGGGAGAAGGTTCTCTCGCCCGAGCAGTACGAGATCACCCGCCGCGCGGGCACCGAACCGCCCTTCGCCAACAAATACGATAAGTGGCCTGAGAAGGGCCTTTATCGATGCATCTGCTGCGGGACCGCGCTCTTCAGCTCGGATACCAAGTTCGATTCCGGCACCGGATGGCCAAGCTTCTGGGCGCCCATCGCACCCGAGAACATCGCGACCAAAAGCGATCGCACGCTTTTCATGACGCGCACCGAGGTACTGTGCAAACGCTGCGATGCGCACCTCGGCCATGTCTTCGATGATGGTCCGCCGCCGACCGGCCTGCGCTACTGCATGAATTCCGCGGCGCTGGATTTCGTGAAGTCCGACACTCCCGAGAAAACCTGACGCGTGACGCAGAGTCTTTCTACTTGACGAAATCCGCGATCAGCTGATTGACCTTCGCCGGCTTCTCCTGATGGACGAAATGCCCGGCACCCTCGATGATTTCGACCTTAAGTCCACGCGGAAAATACGCCGCCATCCCTTCGATTAGCTCCGCGCCGATGCACCCATCGCTACGCCCATGCAGCATCATCGCGGGCACCTCGATCGGACGCGGCGCTGCGGGCGCGGCATCCGCGGGCGACGGCGGCCTGAAGAGCGGTCCCAACGTCGCGCGATAGTAACCGAGCGCCGCCGCGGTAGTGCCGGGCGCGCGGAAGCATCGTTTGAGCGCTTCCATATCCTCGGGCGCCCATTTCCAGCCGGGCGACCAATCAGCCCAAATTTTTTCCAGGAACGCGAAGTCATTCAGCGACACCGCCATCTCCGCGATCGCGCTCTGAAAGAAGTACATGTACCAGGAGCGCCGCTGCTGCGCGTAGTTGGTGGCGAGTGCCTGGAAGAATTGCGGGCCGTAGGGAACCGCCGCAGTGATCAGCTTGCGAATCTTTTTCGGCGCGGCAGCGGCCGCTTCGTAGGCCGCGACCGCACCCCAATCATGGCCGAAGAGGATCGCATCTTTCTCCCCGAGCGCGTCGATCAGCGCCAGCGCATCCTCGGCCAAGGCTCCGATGTCGTATCGTCCGTCGGGCGCGGCGCCGGTGGGCGCATATCCCCGCATAAACGGCGCGACGACGTGGAATCCCGCATCCGCGAGCATCGGCATTTGATGACGAAACGAACGCGCGGTGTCCGGAAATCCGTGCAAGCACAGCACCAACGGACCGGCGCCCATTTCGAGGACGTGAAAATCGATTCCCGAGGCGCGCACCACGCGGGTTTTGACTTCGGTTTGATCGGCCATCGTCTACCTCGCCTTGCCGGATTTGCCCGGCAGCGGTTTCGCATCGACCAGCACCGCAACCAGCAACGCAGGCTTGCTGCCACGATTCGACCAGGCGTGGTTGGTTCCGCGCTGCACGACCACATCGAAGGGCTTGAGGGCGACTTCGCCCTTGTCGAGGATCAGGGTCACCTCGCCTTCGAGCAGGATGACGTAATCGATGGTGCGGGTCGTATGCATGCCGGGGCCGCGCGCGGTATCGGGGCGGCAATGCTCGCCACCCATCGCTTTGAAGCCCGCCGCACTTGCCTCTTCGAGCTGGCTGGCCGACAGACTTTTGTTATCCGGCTCCAGCACGAAGAAGCGGCATACACTTCCTCCGTCCGGCGGCTCGAGAATCACCGGACGCTTGCCCAGGTCGCCCTTGATGGAGTTGTCCGCAACACCATCGGTGACCCAGACCTCGCCCAGACCCCCGAGAATCGATCCTGGCGGCCCATCGATGGCGACGATTGATTTTCCATCCGCATCGAAACCAGTCACGACGCGGCGGGTTTTTTCGATGTTCATAAAGCGCCTCCGCAGGCAAGAACCTGATGCATCGCTATCGCCACGACACGGCGATTGCAAGGCGCTACGGCGAATGATTCCCGTCCTCGGTGCTATTGGGCGAGTCTCAGCCGGCGATTGAGGCCACGTCCTGCAATGCCTTGAAGGCGCGCTGGATGATCTCGTTCATCAGCTCGTCGGTGATTACGGTCGAGAGCGCGATCATTCCGCGCGGCGCGAGGAAGAGGCCATGGTTGAGCGCGGCCAAATGGAACTCGGCGATCAGGTTCGCATCCTCGCGCGCGATGGTGGGCGGCGGCGGATCATTGAGGAAGAATACATTCATCAACGATCCGATGCGGCGTACCGAGAACGGCAGCTCGACCGTCATCGCGGCCTGCTTGAGCTCGCGCGCGAGACGATCGCCGAGCCGATCCATCATCTCTACGCGCTCCTGCGTCAGCTCGCGCACCGAGACCAGGCCCGCCGCGCAGGTGAGCGGATTTCCATTGAAGGTTCCCGAATGCCATAGCGCGCCGCGATTGCGTGGATCGAGGCATGACATGATCGACTCGCTGCCGCCGATCGCGCCCACCGGAAGTCCGCCGCCGATGATCTTGCCCATCATTGTGAGGTCGGGCTGCACATCGAAAACCTGCTGCGCGCCGCCGGTAGCGAGACGCAGAGTTATCACCTCATCGAGTACCAGCACCGTGCCGGCGCGCCGTGTCGCTTCGCGCACTCGCGCGAGAAATCCCGGCGGAGGAATCACGACGCCGGACGATCCCAGCACCGGCTCAAGGAACACCGCCGCGATCTCCTTGCCGCGCGCGGAGAGCAGCGCCTCGAATGCGTTGGCATCGCCGAAGTCCGCGAGCAGTGTGCGCTCGCCCTCGTTCCCCGCCAGCCCGACTTCGAGATCATCGTAGGAGCCATGATAGCCGTGGCGCGCCATCAGGATGAGTTTGCGCCCGGTCATCCGGCGCGCGACGTGCGCCGCCAACATCCCGGCCTCGGTGCCAGAATTGCAAAACCGCACCGACTCGATCGAGCGCACGCGTTCGCATAGCAGCTCTGCCAGCTCGACTTGCGCATAAGATCTTGCCGGCCATGCGGTGCCGCGCCCGACCGCGTCGTGGATCGCGTTGACGATCGGCGGATAGGCGTTGCCATGCACCAGGCTGGTGTAATTGCCGAGCAGGTCGATGTAGCGATTGCCGTCGGCGTCGAAGAGGTAGGGGCCTTCGCCGCGCGTGATGGTAAGCGAGTAGGGACGATATTGCTGAACCGAGCGCGTGTCGCCGCCGGGCATCACGCGCTCGGCGCGCTTCGCGGCTTCAGCCGACTTCGCGGTGATTGACCAGTAGCGCTCCTCGATGCTGCTCATCGAATTCTCTTCTCTTCGTGCGATTTCATGCTACCGAGTGCGTCACGGACGGCGAGGCTTCCGGTCTCGCACGACTTTCAGTCTCCCGCGCCTGGCACTTCGGATTGGCGTCACGACGGGCTGCGGCACCGGCTCGTAGACCGAAACGTGATTGACGCTGTCGGAGGTAAACGGACGCCGGTCCCATCCGCCCCATCGCTCACGCAATCGCAGGCCCGCGATCCGCGCCATCAGGTCCAACTCGGGAGGATACGCGAATCGCAACTCAACTGGATAGCGATGGATTCCGCCCTCATCGATCACGATATGTTGCGAGCGCACCCGCTGCGACGCCGCATCGAGCTGGCTGACCTCCATCAGAGTACGCGCGTCCGAAATCAAGGCAGTGGAGGTGCGCCGCCCCGCCCGATCGTATCGCGTGAGGTCCGGAACGAACGCCTCGATCACGAAGGCGCCGTCGGGTGTTATACGCTTGGCAACGCTGCTGAAGCATCGCACCTGGTCCTCCTGCGTGAGGATCCCGAAGAACGTGTTAAACACCACATAGATGAGCGAAAAGCGGCCGGCGATTTTCAGATTGGCGAAGTTGCCCATCTCGACCGGAATCTCGGCACCGCCGGGTTTGCCGCGCAGCTTCTCGACCATCGCCGGAGAAGCATCGACGCCATGCATTCTGATGCCGCGCTGCGCGAGCGGAAGCGCGATGCGTCCGGTGCCGATGCCGAGTTCGAGCACGCGGCGGCCTTTCGCAAGCGGCGCGAGGAAATCGACCGCCGCGGATGCGTCGTAGCGCATGCTCTCGTTGAGGCTGTCGTAAACCTCGGCGATACGCTCACCGTAAGTGGATTCGTCGTAGTCCGCCATGACGCCACGAAATCAAACCGGCGCGGGCCCCGTCAACTCACTTGACCGCCGCGATCGCCTCGATCTCGACCAGCAATCCTTCGACCGCCAGCGAATGCACCCCGATGAGGGTCGAGGCGGGCGGCTCGCCGCTCGGAAACAGAATCGCGCGCGCCTCGCGCATCGCGGCGTAGTCGGACGCTTTGTACTGCACGATGTAGGTATTCATCTTCACGATGTCCGACGGCTTCGCGCCCACTGCGGCGAGGGCCGCGATCAGATTGTGCGCGACCTGCTTTATCTGCGTGATGAGATCGCCGGCGCCCACGATCTTGCCTTCCTTGTCGATCGCGACCTGCCCCGCGATGAACGCGAGCTTCTGCGCGCCCTCGACCGTGACCACATGCGAGTAGCCGCGCGGAGTGAGCAGAGTATCGGGGTTGACGTTTTTCCGTTCCATCGAATCGCCTCATGGATTTGTTTGATCGCACGGATTATCGCACGCAGAGAATGGCGTCGTCGAACCATCTCAGGCGCGCACGATTCCCTTGTCGGCCAGCGCATTGACCAGCAGATGGAAATAGATGAAGCCGCCCCACGCATGCCATCGCGCGAGCGTCGTGCGAACCCCGTCATAATCAAGTTCATTGTCGATGCCGAGAAACGCGCGCAACCCGTTCCGGCCCCCCACATCGTCGCCCGGGAAAATGTTGAACCTGCCGCAGCCGCGCAGGAGCACGTACTCCGCGGTCCATCGACCGACCCCTGAAATTTTAGACAGCGCGGCAATTGCAACGGCATCATCGAGCAACTCCATCGAACGGAAGTCGGGATCAGCAGCAGTAGCGATTTGCGCCAAACCGATCAGGTATCGGGCCTTGGGGCGGCTGAGCCCGAGCGCGCGCAGATCCTCGACCTCGGCGTGCGCGATATCGGAAGCCTCGGCGCAGGCGTGAAGCCGCGCTCCTTCGACCTCGCAAGTTCGTCCGTACCGGTCCGCAATCCGATTCACCACATGCATCCCGGCCGTAAGCGAAACCAGCTGGCACGCGACCGCGTTGGTGAACGCTTCGAAATTGGTGGGAAAGCGGACCGGCTTCATCCCCTTGAGCCGCCTGACCAACGGCCCGATCGCCGCATCATTGCGGCCAAGCCGATAAAAGTCGCGCAGATCGATCGAGAGCCCGAGGATCCGATCGACGATCGCTTCGATGGCCGGGGCGGTTTTCCTCGAAACGCCGGATCCGGTGGCGACGACCTCGATCTCGGGTGTTTTCGGCGGGGCGATTTGGCGAACTGAAATAGCGGCCGGATGCTCATCCATCACGACTACGCGCCGATAGGTCTCGCCATCGAAATGATCGATCGTATTGTGCGGCCGGCGCCGAATCGCCCACGCCGTCAGGTCAAGACGAAACGGCGGGATCGGCTTGAGCCGAAAACTGAGTTCGCCCACGCGCTTAGTTCTATCACCCATATATCTCGCGAGATGATTCAGGCGCCGCTTGACAAGAGGGCGGATCAATTGAAAACGCAGCCTCAATAGAGCGGATTTAGCTCAACGGTCCCAAACTCCCGTATTTCGGGCTTTAACCCAGTGCTGACACCTTTCAGATGCTTTATTGACCAGCATTTTCACTGTCGATATCGTGTCGATATCGTGTCGATATCGATGGAATCCGTCACTCGTGTCAATCACAGAAGCGAGTGCCTGCGAGGAGCCGCAAGTCTGAGGGAGGTTTAAGGCCGTGTTTCATGATAAGCGCAAGCTAGTCAAAACGTCGATCTTCGCGTTGTTGATCATCTCGTCGCTCGGACTGAAGTCCGAGCTGTGGGCGCAACAGGCGGCGATCATCGGCTCTCTGGTGGATGGCATCTCCGGCGGGGTAACCGTGACATTGACCGGGTACGCCCTGACCGCGCTGGGCCTTAACTCGCAGTCGGCATATCAGACTGATGTCGAGACGCAGCTCTTCGAAATTAACCAGGAACTCGACACTATTTCGAGCCAACTGGCGGATATCCAATCGGCCATTGAGACGCAGACCTGCGTGGTCGCGCTTTCGAGCAGTTCCGTCACCAACGCGCTCACCTCGATCGCGACGCTTTCCACCAGGTATACCGAACTGCTTGCCGCCGGACAGAGCGCGACCGGCAGCGTAACTGAGGCTGATATCCTTAATTTGACGAATCAGATCGCGAACGGTCCGGGAGGTGGCTTACCCGATATCAGCTCCGCGTTGGCGGCGATTAATATCGCGCTGCAATCGACCAATAACGATGGAATCATTGGGTCATGCGAAAGCGCCGTGACTCTGCCGGGGGCCGCAAGCTTCGGAGCCGACCTGCCTTTCTATAACGATCCGATTAATTTGCTGCAATATTTCAGTGACTATCAGACGATGGCGGCGTTGCTGCTGGTCGAGTATTACAACTACCAGGCATTTCTGCGCTCGCCGTATTTCTCTACCACCAAGGTCATCAATGGGCTCCCGGCGACGCAAGCCGCCCAGGTCTGCGCCAATCCGACGGGCGGTACCGCGACCCAATGCGGCTTCGCTCGGGACGTAACCGAGCAGCTCTATGTCTACCTCCAGAATCAGTACTCCTCCAATGGGGTACCGTACTCGACCACCGACAGCAGCGGCAATTTGCAGACCGGCTTGTACATGGTGGGCAATGGCAGTACCACCAACTATCTGTTTGCGGCTTCGCTCGAGGAATTCACCGACTACGAGGATATTCCACAAAACAACTGCTCCTCGCCGCTCACCTCGGCCAGCCCCTGCGGCTTGACCTTCCGTAACGACCCCACTACGACCCCTTTTTGGACCGACCTTTTCAACGATACCTATCAGTTCGAAACGGGATGGTCGCCGGCTACCGCGGTGATGTGGAGCGCGGTGACGACCGCCTTCAATGACGGCAGCACCAGTCAGACCCTGGCGCAGAGCTTGACCAGCCTCGGCTTCCAGAATGCCTCGAACAAGATCGTCCTCACGCCGACGACTTACACCGCGACTCCGGTCTTGACGGATTTCGGTGGCACTCCGCTCGACGCTTTCGGCACGGCAGGGGCGCTGGCCGATTGCTTCCTGGACACCAATCAAGCGCGTTCCCAATCGCGTCAGCCATGGTGCTACAACGGCAGCAATGATGGTGTCGACTACGGCGAGGCGACCGACTTGCTCGAATCTAAAGGTACCGTCAGCTATGGCAGCGACGACACCCCGTGCCTCGCATATGCTTCCAATTCCGGATTGGAAGCTGCCACCAATCAGGTGTGTTTCTACAACTTTGACGGAAACTCCAGTTGCAGCAGTTTGTACGTTTCCCCCTGGCAGGCCGACGCCGGGGTAATCGGTGCCGGCTGCCCGGCGCCTTCCGGCGATTGGCAGGGCGCGGGCGAACCCTCGTGGCTGATCAAATCGGACGGCACGGTTTCGGAGGGTGGATACTTCTGGCCCGCGATCGACGTCAGCAGTCCGACTTGTGGCACCAACCTGAGCTATGGCTTCCTGCAAGCGGCGGTCAAACGAAGCAGCACTAACTTCCGCGGCGTGCCCACCATGTGTGGTGCCGATTTCGACGCCTACTTTGCTCAGATCGCGCCGCGCAATCCCTTCGAGCAGGTGGTATTTACTACCTCGGCGATCTCAGGGACTGGCGGTACGACAGCTTCCCTCGGACCGATTACGATCCAAATGCAGGATACCTCCACCGGCAGCGTCGTTCCGCTGACCTTCGCTACTGCCACGACGGTCGACCTTACCTCTTCGTCGGGCACCGGCATATTCTCGCTCACGCAAAATGGATCGGCGGTAGAGAGCGTAGTCATTCCGGCCGGAAGCTCGTCGGCGACCTTCTGGTATGGTGACCCTACCGGAGGAACTCCACAGATTGTTGCGGATCCAGGCACGATGGTGCCCGGCGTACAGAACGAAACCATCAGCTCCGGCAGCACTCCATCACCTGCACCGCTTACCGGAGCGGCCCAGAATACCGGATCGAACAAGGCGAATGGCTCGATCGTGATCAGCGGGCGGTTCGCCATACCAAGTGGCATTCAACTTCAGCGCGCGACCCTGACCTTCGACAAAATGCTCTCTGAAGACGCCGGCAGCGGGGAGCTGGTCCGCGCAAGTAACGCGGATGCGATAGACCTTCCAATAGTGCTCGTCACCCAGAGTGGCAGCAATGACGTGCGCGCTACCTACAGCAGCGAAGGGAACCCATCGGGACCGCGCGTGCGGGTCAAAATCAAGGTGGTCAAAAACACCGACCCGCTCGCACTCTTTCAGATCAACGTTAACCGCGCGTTGATCACCAGCCCCTCCGCCTGCACCAGCGCGCAATCGGTCGCGACCTTGCACACACGGATGATAGCCAACGATGGTGTACATGCGTCGGCGGCGATCGACGGGAACCTGCAATGGGATTGTCGTAACCATGGCAAGCTGGTGTTGGCTCACGGGCAGCATCTGCTGTGAGGGAACTTAAGAATTGCGCCGCGGCCTGGGTAATCCAGGCCGCGCTGCGTCGGGCCTCCCATCGACTGAGCCCGTTGCTCGCAAAACGCGACCGGACTCAGATAATGCCATCGCGGCGCAGCATCGCGAGCTCGTCCGAGGACAGGCCGAGGCGATCGCCGAGGATCATCGCGTTGTGCTCGCCGAGGCGAGGCGCGCCGCTGCGCAGTTGCCACGGAGTGCGGCTGAAGACGCATGGCGCGCCCGGCATCCGCACCATCCGCGCGGCAGGATGGTCGTGCTCAACGAAAAATCCGCGCGCCTTGTACTGCGGGTTATCGGCAACCTCGCTTGGAAGATTAACCGGGAAGCATGGCACGTGATTAGCCTGCGCTTTCTCGAAAGCCTCCTGCTTCGGAACATTGGAAAGCCAATCAATCAGGGAGGCCTCGACCGCATCATGGTGAGTCGCGCGACTGATGAAGGTCGAGAATAGTTCGGTCTCCGCCCACTCCGGATTGCCCATCGCGGCCTTGGTGCCTTTCCAGAAGCGGTCGGTGATGGGGCTGAAGCTCACCCATCCGTCCTTACAGGGATAGACCCACGGCAGACCGAGCTTGGCGCGGGTGCGGATGCGCACGCCGTAGGGAGCGTCGGCCTTCTCATGGGTATGAATTCCTACCGCCGGGCGAAACATGCTGACCATCGCGAGCCATGAGCTGGTATCGACGTGCTGGCCTTTGCCGGTGCGCTTACGCTGGAAGAGCGCGCACATCGCGGCAGCCGCACCGGTATATCCCGCGAGGTAGTCCGCCTGGCGATCGGCGGGTTTGAGAGGCGAATGGGTAGCGAAATCCGTCACTTGGTTAACCGGCGTCTCCCAGCCGACGCCGCTCATCTGGGTGGCGATGAGATCGCCGCCGCGCGCATCGCGATACCTCGAATCGGCGCCGAAGGTAGTGAGCGAAACGGCAATCAGACGCGGAAATCGCTCGATGAGAGTTCGCCATCCGATCGCCAATCGATCATTCTCGGCCGGGAGATTCGGATTGACCACGATATCGGCGCTTTCGAGGAGCTTGAAGAAAAGCTCGCGACCGCGATCCTTCGCGATATCGAGCGTTACGCCAAGTTTATTGGTGTTTAGATACAGATGAACGCCGCCGGTCTCGGGATCGGGCAGCTCATCCTTGAAGGGACCGCGCAGACGCTCGGGCGCGCCGGTGCGCGGCGGCTCGATCTTGATGACCTCGGCGCCGTGGTCGGCGAACGCCTTGGCGGCCATCGCGGCGGCATAGTTGGGCATATTGTCGAGATGTGAAACTTCAACAACTTTGATGCCTTCCAGGGCCCGGGGCGGCTTTCGGCTTTCGGTTGTATCCATCCTACTTTGAGTAGACCTCGAAATTTTGCAGGACGTCGAGCAGTTCGCCCATCGAACGCATCACATGATGCGGCTTGTGCTCCGGATGCGTCAGCAAATGGTCGTAGGTCGCGGGGCCGGTCGCGACCGCAATCGCGGCACCGAATTCCGCGTTGGTCGCGGCCATGATGTCGCGCGGTTCATCACCAACGTAAACGCACGCGCGCGGGTCGACCTCGGCCCGCAAAGCGGTCTCGCGCAAGCTCTCGCTTTTATCCAGCGCGCGGGTGATCGAAGTGGTATTTTGCGTCACCACCTGATCGAGATGCGCTGCGAGACCCACCATCGCAAGCTTTTTGAGCAGCACGCGCGAGTCGCCGGGGCGGCTGGTCACGACCGCGGTGGCATATCCCAGGCGCTTGAGCTCGGCCAGAACCTCCGGCACATGCGGCAGAATTTCCATCCGCTCGGAGGAATCAACTTCCGTCATAAAGTAGGCAAACGCCAGCTTCGCGAAATCACGCTGCATATGCTCCGGAGCGCCGAGCATGCGATCGTTACCCTCGACGGCCTGCCAGTAACGCTCGTGCGTAAGCGAGGGCGCATGACCGAGATCGTCGAGCGCTTTTTTCGCCGCGAGATAGAGCGGCCCGTGAATATCGACCAGCGTGCCGTCGAGGTCGAAGAACACCGCCTTGAATTCGAGTTTAGACAAAAGTTATTCCCTGCGCCGATTGAGAGTTCTGCGATGGCCTCTACCTTTGAACCCGCCGATCTGCGGCTTGTCAAGCGCGATGGTAATTCGCTTCCTCTTTCAATCCCACGGCGAAGCGGCCTTCCGGCGGGCAATGGAGTTCGAGGAGCGAATCGGTCGAGGCGCTCGCGAAGGCGCTGAGCGCGAGGACCGCCGCGTCGGCCGCATCAAGCGTATTCGGCGCTTCGAAGTTCGTGACCTTGATGAGGGCCGCCAAGTTCGCGCAGATCTTCCGACGCGCGATCAGCGCCTTGCCACGAAATTTTTTCGGCGGAAGTTCTTCGCCATCGGCCCAAAGCCGCATCTGCAAATCCGGATATGACTCGAACGCGCGGAAGCCGAGTTTCTCGAGCGCGGGAAAGACGGCGAATCCGGCCAGCATGAAACGGGTGAAAGTCCCACCGGCGATCGAACCGGTGCTCGTCGCTCGAGGCATATGCATCAGCGGTGCGAGTAGCTCCGCGGCGATCGCGCGCAGGTGAGGTTTGCATCCGCTTCGTGCGACGCATCCCGCGAAATAGCTCGCGAGCGGCGTAGGAAACATCGAAAGCGGTCGCATCTGGCGATTGAATCGTGCGCACAGTAGTTCGCGCAGCGAGGCATCGATGACTCTCGCCCGAGGCGCTTCCTTCCGATGAACCATCTTACCGCCCGAGCAATCGACATCGCGCGGCGTGCGAGGCGAATCGACCAGCGCGATGCCGCCTCGGAGATCGCGGCCGAGCGCTTCAGCAATGCGGTGCGCGATCGAATAGACAACCGGATTCGCAACACCAACCAGAGCCACACGATGATACGAGAGCCCGACGCGCTCGGGCGTCAGCATCGCGAGATCGAGAAAATCCTCGCCTACATCGACGCCGAGGATCGTCGCGTTTTTCCTAATAGCAAGCTTGCGCCGCGTACACGCGATCAATGCGGTGGATTTCTTTCGAATTGCGGCAGCTTGTCTGTGATCTCGAACCACGGCGCTTTGTATCCCACAAAGCAATGCGCATCGGGACGCACGCCGGGGTCCTCGTCGAGCGAGCCCGCCGGGATAAATACCAGGTCGGGCCGGACATGCGGCACGCAGCATCCGCACACCGAGCAGAAGGTGCGCTGATATCCGGGCGGCGATTGGCGCACTGGCGCTTCATAGGTCTTAACCAGCGATTCTCCCGATGCCCATCGAAAATCGACGGGCTTGCAAAATATTTCGGCCATAAATGCGGAGCCGCTGGTCTTACGGCATCGCGAGCAATGGTCGTAGGTGAGTGCGTAGCCGAACCGGGACGCGGTCGCGATCACTTCGTAGCGCACCCCACCACACAAGCAGCTTCCTTTCATTGCGATCTCCTGGCGATCTCCTCGAGCGATTTGACTCCGCGCCGGTCCTGCGGCTAACTGGATCACCTAACTGGATCACAATGATGCTCCATCACGACAACCGCAACGACGGCGATAATCGACGCTCCCGCGTCTGCGCCCGCGTGCCGGTGTCGTGATCGAATAGAAGAAAAACCGGTTACCGAAAAGGCCGTGGGCGCTCGAAGCTCGCGGCCTTTTTATTTTCGCGCGACGAGGAGAAGAACATGAAACGGCAATTGATTGGAGAGCTGGATCGATCGTCATCGGGAGCGGTCGTCTTGAAGGGATGGATTCGGCGGATTCGCGAAACCAAATCCACCACTTTCATCGTCTTGCAGGATTGTTCCGGGATCCTACAGATCGTCGCGAATCCCGCCAAGGTCAAGCATCTCGGACTGCGCGCGGAATCGGCGGTCACGATCGTCGGCAGCCCGCGCCTTGATGAGCGCGCGCCGGGGGGAATCGAGATCGATTGCCACGAGATCGAGGTACTCAATGGCGCGGCAGAAGTGTTGCCCTTTACCTCGACAGCGCGCCTCGAGGAGATCTCGCCTGAGATCGCAATCAATTCCCGCCCCCTCACCTTGCGCACCGATCGCGGCGGAGCGATCTTCCGCATCGAGGCCGCGCTGGCCGAGGAATTCCGCGCAGCTCTGCGGCGGCGCACCTTCACTGAAATTTTCACCTCGAAGATCGTCGCGAGCGCGACCGAGGGTGGCACTAATCTGTTCGCGATCAAGTATTTCGACCGCGCGGCTTATCTCGCGCAGAGCCCTCAGTTTTACAAGGAGCACGCAGTTGCCGGGATGGAGCGCGTGTTCGAAACCGGCCATGTCTATCGCGCCGAGCCGCACGCCTCGTCGCGGCATCTGTGCGAATATCTCTCCCTGGATCTCGAGGTGGGATTTATCGAGGGCCTCGACGACATTATCCAACTGGAGCGCGAGGTTCTGACCGAGATGTTCACCGCGATTCGCGAACGCTTCGCAGCTTCGCTCGTGCAGTTCGAATCATATCTGCCGTCGCTGGAGACGGCGCCGACCTGGACCTTCGCCGAATGCCTCGAGCGTCTGCACAAAGCACATCGCCGGAGCGATCTGAGCGACGACCTCGATCCTTCAGCGGAGCGCCAGCTGTGCGAAATCGCCGAGAAAGAATCCGGCGTTGCGGCGGTCTTCGTGTCACAGTTCCCGCTAAACAGCCGGCCTTTCTACACGCATCCGGCGCAGGATGGCGTCCATGCGGCGGGCTTCGATTTGCTGCTTCGCGGGCTCGAGATCACCACCGGCGGTCAGCGGTTGCATCGACGCGCGGATCTGGAAGCGGCGCTGCGTGCGCGAGGCATCGACATCACACCATTCGAGTCGCATCTCAGGATGTTCGATTTTGGAATGCCGCCGCATGGTGGCCTCGCGATTGGATTGGAGCGCCTGACCTGCCAGGTGCTGGGCCTCAAGAACGTCCGCGAGGCGACCCTCTATCCTCGGGACCTCAATCGCCTCGATCCTTGATCCGGTCGCCGCTATTTCTTTGCAACTGCAACGAGGCGCTCGGCGTTCTGGTCATAAGGAGTCGCGTTCAGGGTCCCGTAAATGGAGACCTCGCCGAAGCCGGCGCGTCTCAGCAGCGTCGCAAGCTCGGTTCCTGAATAGAGCCGGACGGTAAACATTTTCTCGATGCGATCGGCGCCGCGAATCAGAATCCAGCGGTTCTCAATCCGCTCCCATGCGCCTAACACTTTGCGCTCTTCGAGCATCAGCGAACCGTCGGGCTGACGATGCCAATCGCGTTCGCTGAATTTGCGCGTGAGCAATTCCTTGCCGTTCATGTCCACTATCAGCCGCGCGCCCGACTTGAGCGAGGAGGCGAAATTCCGCGCGACCATGAGATCGTCGGAATCATCTTCGAAATATCCCAACGAGGTGAAGAGGTTGATTGCACCGTCGAAAAAATTCGGCCGTTCGAACGCGCGCATGTCGGACCGCACGAAGTCGATGGACAGGCCCTCCTGCGCGGCCTGATGCTTCGCAGCATCGAGGTAACCGGTGGTGCGATCAACCGCGGTGACCTGAAACCCGCGGCGCGCGAATTCCAACGCATGACGCCCAACCCCGCATGGAAGATCCAGAATGTGCGCACCCGGCGGCAGATGCATCAACGTGAGCAGAGAATCAACCTCGGCGCGCGCCGCGTTCACGCGTTCCTCGCTGAACATGGCCGACCCGAAAGCTTCCCAAAATGACTCGTCTTCGAACCACTCACCCATCTGCGAACCTCAGCTCGACCGCTCGGAAGCAGCCCGCTCCGTGAGGGCTTCGCCTTCGGGCGACGCGTGTGCCATGTGCCTGGTAAATGCGTCCAGCTCGACGCCGAATGCATCAGCGATTCGATCGATGAAGTTGAACAAACTCGCGATCAGGACGATGTCGTAACATTGCTCTTCGGAAAAATGGCCGCGTAGTTCATCGAGGTCGGATTTGGTCAATCGCGAAGGATTGACGGTGAGCTTTTCAGCGTAGGCGAGCATCACACGGTCGGCCTCGGAGAGGGGCGCGCTGCGCCAATCGCGCTTGAGGGTCGCAACCATTTCGTTGGCGCCGCTGCTCTGAATACGGAGGACCTCCGCATGCGAGTTGGTTCAGTAGTGGCACTGGTTGAGCGACGACACGACCGTCGCAATCATTTCCTCCTGCACGCGGCTGAGATTTGATCCGCCGAAGGTCCCGGTCGTGAAAGTGCGCGCCACCGCCGCCAGCACCTCGGGCTTGAGGCTGAACGATTGCATGATGTTGGGCACCATCGGGAATTTCTGCCGCAATTCGGCATAGACTTCCTTCAGCCGTCCGCTGGCATCCTGCTCCGAGGTGGTTTTGATCCACGCCATGTCGTTTCTCCTTGTGGGCCTAAAACAAAGCGCGCCACAGCCATCGCCGCGACGCGCTTTCTTCATCCGAACTGAATGACTGGAATTCGCTACTTTGCGGCGCCCGCGCCAACCGCCTGCTTCACCATCGGCTCGAGCTCGCCGCTCTCATAGAGCTCGCGCACGATGTCGCATCCGCCGACGAACTTTCCGTTGATGTAGACCTGCGGGATGGTCGGCCAGTTGCTGTAGCGCTTGATGCCCTCGCGAATCTCCATGTCCGCCAGCACATCGACGGTTTCGAAGGGCGCGCCGAGCTGTTCGAAGATTTCGACCGTCGCCGCCGAGAAACCGCATTGCGGAAAACTGCGATTGCCCTTCATGAAGAGCACGATCTTGTTGCCGTTGATGGTCGACTGAATCTTTTCTGCTACGTCCGCCATTTTACCTACCTCCGATTCGCGTGCTGTGCCGGGGTCAATGTTTTGAGCGTCAGCGCGTGCACCCGCGCGCGCATCGCATCGCCGAGCGCATTGTAGACCGCCTGATGGCGTTCGACGAGAGTCTTGCCCTCGAAGCTCTCGCTCACCACCACCGCTTCGAAATGGTCGCCGCCGCCGGTGTAGTCGCGCACTTCCACGCGCGCATCCGGAATGCCGTTGGCGATCATCTGCTCGATCTCACTCGCGTCCATCAGGCTCCTGCTTTGCAGTCATTGTAACCACAGTTGCAAAAAGAAACTAGCTTCATCAGCGCAGATATTCGATGTTGTAGAGGTTGTCCTTCTTCTCTTCCTCGGGGGTCGTCTTTTTCGCGGGCTTCGATTTACCGGTCGGGTTCGCGAGCAGCGCGTTTACGCTTTGGGTGAGTTCTCCATTCGCTCCCGCACCCATCACGCGGCCCACAATGGTGCCGTCGGAGCCGAGAAAGACGGTGGTGGGCAGAGCCTCGATGCCGAAATCGTCGAGCACCGGCGTTTCGGCCAGCAGAATCGGATAGCTGATATCGAATTCGCGCACGAACGGACGCACCGACCGCTCGCCGTCACCCTGCACGGTGTCGCACGCCACCCCGAGCACCACCAGGCCCCGCGACTTATGATACTTGGTGTAGAGTTTCTTCAGCTCCGGTATCTGATGGCGGCAGGGCGCGCACCAGGTCGCCCAGAAATCGATCACCACCGGATGCCCACGGTACTGGCTGAGACTTACCGGGTGGCCGTTGAGGTCGCGCAGGGTAAAGTCGAAAATATCGTTGCGCGCGACCCGCACTACCTGCGCATTGCCGCGCGCCTGGAGCCGCGCCGGCATCGGTCCGATTACCAGGGCGGCGGCTACCAAAGCGATCGCGAGAGATTTACTTTTGCGAATCATGGGAATTCTTCAGACCTGCTCGACGACGGTTGCGATGCCCTGGCCGATTCCGATGCACATGGTGGCGACGCCCAACTTCGCACCGCGCCGACGCATTTCATGGGTCAAGGTCACCATCAGACGCGCGCCCGAGCATCCCAGCGGATGCCCCAAGGCGATCGCACCGCCATTCACGTTGAGTTTGTTCTCGGGAATTTTCAGTTCGGTGTTACACGCGAGGACCTGCGCGCCGAACGCTTCGTTGATTTCGAAAAGATCGATGTCTTTGATCGAGAGCCCGGCGCGCTGCAGCGCCTTGTGCGTCGCGGGCACCGGTCCCCATCCCATGATCTCAGGACGAACGCCGGCGACCGCCATCGCGCGAATCTTCGCCATCGGCTTGAGCCCCAGCGACTTCGCGCGTTCCGCTGTCATCAGCAGAACCGCCGCCGCACCGTCGCTGATTTGCGAGGAGTTGCCCGCCGTCACTTGACCGTCGGGCTTGAACGACGGCTTGAGCGTGGCCAGCTTCTCTATTGAGGTTTCCGCGCGCGGTCCCTGATCGACATCAACAGTCGCGCCGTCAGGAAGCTTCACCGGCACGATTTCTTCTTTGAAGCGCTCGCGCGCGGCGACGGCGCGGAGATTCGATTGCATCGCAAACGCATCCGCTTGCTCGCGCGTGATGTGGTACATCGCGGCGAGACGCTCCGCCGTAAGTCCCATAAAAAACATGTCCTGCGGAAACATGTCCATCAGCTTCGGATTGGGCGAAATCCCGGAACCCATCGTGACGTGCGTCATGCTCTCGACGCCGCCCGCGATCGCGATATCACCGCATCCGGTCATGATCGCCTGGGTGGCTGAATTGATGGCTTGCAGGCTCGATCCGCATTGACGATCGATGGTGGTGCCTGCCACTTCGACCGGCAGACCCGCCAGGAGCCCGATCATGCGGCCGACGTTGAGCCCCTGCTCGCCGGTCTGATTGGCGCATCCCCACACCACGTCCTCGATTTCTTTGGGATCGAGTTTGGGATTGTTTTCGAGAATGCGTTTGACGCAATAGACGGCGAGGTCGTCAGCGCGCACGTCTTTATAGTAGCCTTTGTCGCGGCCGGCCTTTCCGATCGGCGTCCGCACTCCGTCAACGATAACAACCTCGCGCATTTGTTCCTCCGGGAATGTTTACTGGGATATGGCGGGAATTATCCAACTGCCAGCCGACCGCGCGCCGAAGAGCGTCGGGGCCGCACCACGATTTTCACGTCCTGATTTAACGCATTAAGAAATTTCGCGAGCCGCTCGATCGAGAAACCGGTGATGCGATGGTTAAACAGGGCTGAGACTTTGGGTTGCGAAATTTTCAGAATTCCCGCCGCTTCGCTCTGCGTAAGCTTGCGCTCGTCGATGATCGAGGAGATTAGATGCATCAAATCGGATTTCACCTGCAATACGTCGGCATTCGGAAGTCCCAGATCTTCGAAGACATTGCCACTACTTTCGGTAACAGTTGCCATCACTTCGTTCCTTGACGATGTTGGTAGTCCTCTTCAGCGAGTTTGAGCCGTCGCCGCACCAATTCGATCTCATATTTCGGGGTCTCGATTCCTCGTTTGGATTTCTTCTGAAAAGCGTGCAACACGTAGACGACGTCAAACCACCTTACGGTATAAACCGCGCGATAGGTGTTACCGTCGTAGTCGTTTGCAATTTCAACGATACCCGAACCTTGGAAACCCTTGAGCGGCTTCGCTTTCGGATGCTTGCCGCCAATCTGCGCCTCGTTTAGCGCGCCTCCCATTTCTTGTCGGACTTCCTTCGGAAACTTGCGCAGGTCCTCCCGCGAGCTCGCTATCCATTGCAGCGGTTTGCGGTACCTTCGCGCGAGTTCTTTGACTATCCCAGTTTTGGGATATTGGGTCAATCGAATTTTTCTCAACGCTGACCGAAATCGTTCTCTATATGATACTCCGGGCGCGCAAATCGGCCAGATGGGTTTTGTCCAGCCCGAGCAGTGTGGCCAGCACTTCGTCGGTATGCTCACCCAGCTTGGGCGCGCGCGTATCGGGCGTCGCGGTCGAGTCGGGATTGCGCAGCGGCGTCCCCGGCACGATGAGCTCCTCGAAGCTCGGATGGTCGGCGTGCAGGATCATCTGATGCGCCTTCAGATGCGCGTTCTGCGTGACCTCCTCGACGTTCGCAATCGGAGCGCACGGAACAGATGCGCCTTCGAGCTTCTCCAGCCAGTAGGCACGTGTGCGCGTGGCAAAATGCTGCGCGAGGATCTTTTCCAGGTCCGCATGATGCGCGGTGCGATCGGCGTTGCGCGCGAAACGTGGATCATCTTTCAGCTCGGGCAGTCCGATCGCATCAATCATGCGCTCCCAAATGGATTCGTTGCCGGCGCCCGCGACGAAAAACGCATCGCTCGCGCGAAATTGTTGAAACGGCGTGATCGACGGATGCCGTGTGCCTAGCGGGCCGGGAATCTTGCGCGTCACCGAGAAGCGCGCGATGGCGTCCTCGAGCATCGCGACCTGACAATCCAGCATCGAGATGTCGACGTGCTGGCCCTGGCCGGTGGCGTCACGGGTGCGCAACGCGACGAGAATCCCGATGATGCCATATAGCGCGCCCGACAAGTCGCCAATCGACACCCCACATCGCAGCGGATCGCCGCCCGGCAAACCGGTGATGCTCATGGTGCCGCCGAGTGCCTGCGCGACGATGTCGTACGCCGGCGCGAACGCCATCGGGCCGCTCTGGCCGAATCCCGATATCGAGCACAGGATGATCGCGGGATTGCTCGCGCTCAGGTGTCCGTATCCGACGCCGAAACGCTCCATCGTGCCCGGCGAAAAATTCTCCACGACCACGTCGGATCTATCGGCAAGCTTGATCAAGAGCTCCGCGCCTTCCTTCGTCCTTAGATCGAGGGTGACGCTCTTCTTGCCCCGATTAACACTGTAGTAGTAGCCGGAATCGCCGTTCGGCATTATCGGTGCGAAGCCACGGGAATCGTCGCCGCGTCCCGGCACCTCGACCTTGATGACCTCAGCGCCGAGGTCGGCCAGGTTCATCGTGCAGAACGGCCCCGCCAGCACGCGGGTCAGATCGATTACGCGGATCCCCGCTAATGGCTTCTGTTCGATCACTTTAAATAGTTCCTCGACTACGCTTCGCTCCGCCTCGGAAGTCGCTGCGCGACGGCTACGCCCCCTTCGGGCCTCTATCGAGTCGGCGCGGCCCAAAAGCTCACCTACTTTAACTGCTGGAGGCCGCGATGCGCTTGACGATCCGGACCTGGGTCCTCCATCGTATCTGACCTGATGGCTCGATCAAATTCCGCTCACGATGCTTCGTCGATACTTATCCGCCGCGCCCGCAAATCCGATCTCACCAGATTGCAAGAGCTTTACGACCAACTTCACCTGAAGACTTACTTGAGCTTGCGGGTTCCCAGAGCGCGACTCGCGGCGGCCTTCAACCGACTCGCGCGCGACCGTCATCATACGATCCTGGTCGCCGAGGTCGACGGAAAAATCCTCGGCACTTGCCATCTGATCGTCGTGCCTCATCTCGGTCACGCGCTCCAGCCGTTCGCGATCGTCGAGAATGTGGTTGTCGATGCGGAGGCTCGCTCCTCGGGAATCGGACAGCATATGATGGCAGCCGCGGGCGACCTCGCACGCCGCCGTGGATGCTACAAGTTGGCGCTAACCAGTAACATCGCAAGGCCGGGAGCGCATAAATTCTACGAGCGCCTCGGATGGACGCGCACCCACTTCGGCTATTCGCTACTCTTGGAGTAATCGGGTCCTTTAAGTTAGGCTTCGAGGCGCAACGGCATCAGCAGCAACCCAGCCGCATCGGCGGGCGAGCTGCTCAAGGAGAGACCTCATGGGTGCATCGATAGGAACTGAACCACTCGATCCGAATAATCGATGGCGACTGGATACTCCCGGACATCAGGGATGGAAACGCACCGCCACGCCAGGCGATCCGAATCGCTTCCTCATGATCTCGGCGGACTGCCACGCGCAAGAGCCCGCCAATCTCTGGGCGGAACGCATCGACAAGAAGTACCTGCCTCGATTGCCGCGCGTCGAAGTCGACGAGAACGGCGTCAAATGGAGTATTTCCGAAGGATGGGCGCGCTCGCGCCTGCTCGACAGCTCGCTCACCGGCGAGGACCTCTATCGCAACAGCCGCGGCTACGATCCACTCGAGCGGCTGCGCGATCACGTGCGCGACGGCATCGATGCGGAAATCATTTTCCCCAACAAAGGGCTTACGATGTGGGCGACCGCCGATCCGGAGTTCGCGACCGCGCAGTGCAAAATCTGGAACGATTGGGCGTGGGAGACCTTCGGCAAGTACAACGACCGTATGTCGCCGATGGCCTGCATCGCGACCGCCGACGTGAACACCGCGACTGCCGAAATCCAGCGCGTCGCAAAGATGGGATTTCGCGGGCTCACCCTGCCATGCAAACCGATCTTCGGTGCGCATGACGCACGGCACCCGAATTACAACCTCGGGATGTACGATCCGATGTGGGCGGCGATCCAGGACGCCGACATTCCCATCACATTTCACGTCTCGACTGGACGCGATCCTCGCGCGGCGCGCAAAGACGGCGGCGCCGTCATCAACTATGTTTCGCATTCGCTGGTGCCGACCATCGAGCCGGTCGCGCATCTATGCGCCTCGGGCGTGATCGAGCGCTTCCCGCGCATCCGCTTCGGCGCGATCGAATCGGGCATCGGATGGGTCGCGTGGGCGCTCGAAGCGATGGACGAGGCCTACATGAAGCATCACATGTGGGCATTCCCGAAGATGAAGAAAAAGCCCAGCGAGTATTTCCATTCGAATGGATTCGCGTCGTTCCAGGAAGATCCGGTTGGCCTCGACCTCGCGGTCAAGTACAACCTCGTCGACAATTTTCTATGGGCCAATGACTACCCGCATCACGAGGGTTCATGGCCGCATTCCTCGCAGGCAATCGAGCGTCAGATGAACGATCTCAGCGACGACCAGCGCGCGAAGATTCTTGGCCTCAATGCCGCGAAGCTGTGGAAGTTCGACATCGAGAAGCTGATGAAGTATCGCGAGCAGCGCGCAACCGCTTGAGGCCTTGGCGGTCCTTCACTGCTGCTGAGTGAAGGTAAACGCCAGGATTTTCCAGGCGTCGCGATTCTTCAACAACACCACATTGGTCAAGCCGGCGGCGCGGATCGGCTTGCCCTTTTCTTTGAAGTCCAATATCAGCGGCACAACTACATTGCCGTGGTCTCCGTCAACTTCCTGGCTAAGTGGCTTTCCGAGAGTAAATTTCAGGCCGGCATCTTCGTGTTTTGTACAATAGGATGCCGCAGCAGCCATCCAGTCCTTAAAAGCGCTGGTCCCTTCCCAGTGCCAGGGAGGAAAAACGTCTGTGATTGACGGTTGTTCGGCAAAAAGTGCGGCAGCCACGCTTTGGTCAATCGGGCTGCGCTCGCCGAGACCACCACATCCGATGTTGTGGGCATTGGCTTCGGCGAAGAACGTGGTGACCACGCTCACGATAGCGGAGCTGTCGGTTTCGGCTACTGCATTTGGAATGCCGGCTCCGAACAGAAAAACGAGCGCCATCATTAATGGTCGACTTCGCTTCAACTCGTTTCCTTCCAGTTCGATCTATTGCGAGGTTAGCGCGCGCCTTCCGTGCTCGAGCCAGCGCGCGCAATCGGGCGTGAGGCTTCGACCAACCGCGGCGTGGTAGAGCTCCAACTCGTCGGCGGTGAACATATCTTTCCATCGGCCCGAGATGCCTTTGTTGAAGAAGCGTTGCGCACCGCCGTCGAGCATGCGAACCGCTGCCGGCATGAGCTCGGCGCCGTCACGCTGCATCGCTTCGAAGGAGCAGAGTCGTTCGGCGATGCTGATGAGTTCGTTGTTCGCCTCGATGTCGAGGAATTTCGCGATCCGCCGAATCTCGTTCGCGAAGTCGGTCTTCAGATCGTCGTAATGAGTCATACAGACATTGGGCAGATCGCGAAAATCCCAAAAGCTTTGAATCTGTCTGAAGTGCGACATCGCGGGATAACCGTCGGTCTCCCACGGGAGCTGCGGATTGCCCCGGGTTAGCCATTCTTTGATGAATGCATGGATGTCGGCGGGCACCCGCTCGAAGCGATTGGGGAACAGGCCCGGAGGCAAGTTGGGCATCTCAACCGCATCATCGGTGAAGCCGACGTAATGATTGTGCGCCGATAGCGCCACATCTCTCCCATCGCGACCGACGCAGATATACTTGACTTCGCGATCGTAAGGCAGCGCGTCAAACGGCAGGTGAGCTTTCATCGAGCGCCGAAAAGTCTGTGCCGCGAGCCGGGCGGCAAGCGCATCGATCGGAACCGGAAACGGGCGCGCATCAATCCACGGTGAAATCTCGGATAGCGCTCCGGGTAGATGCTCGCCGTGGATCAGCACGGAAACTATCCGCTGCATCCAGGTGGTTCCCGATTTCGGACTGGTCGCTACGATGATGTCGTCGGGGCGAAGTGAAATCGATGACCATCGCGATGAATCAAGAAAGTGGCTTAAGTAACGCCGCGTCGGTTTGGCGCCTCGTTGGGGCATGGGACCTCCCGGGTCGGGTCGGTTACGCGACAGGTATGATATAGTGTTGGTGCAATTTCAAGATGGGCGATCGACGAGCGTGTGAGAAATTACAAAAACAAAGCCACTATGGAATTGCACGTTGTCGCACAGCGGAACTACCAAACGAAGCCAAATAGTCCTTATTGTCTAGGGCTATTCGTTTTTTATTCGCCTGTCAAATAGGGGGATTATGTTGCTATTGACTCCGTTTCTGGAATGACCTATATTTAGTACATGAAGACGATAGCGGAATTCGATGCTCTCTTCCCCGACGAAGACGCCTGCAAACAGCTTCTAGCCGAGATGCGCTGGCCTAATGGCGCGGTCGAATGCCCGCGCTGCGGGAGTCGGAAAGTGTTCTACGCGAAGGCGAAGCCGTTCAATTGGGTTTGCAAGAGCGGAGCGCAGTCTTTGGACAAACAGACGGGTCAGGTGCTGACCTGCGCGAAGAACGGCGGATATCGCTTCTCCGTCATCGCTCGCACGGTGTTTGAGGACACCAAGGTCAAGCTACAGGTTTGGTTTAAGATCGCGTATCTGATGCTCACCGCCAAAAAGGGCATCTCCGCTTTGCAGCTTCACCGTGTCATCTACGGCGAAGAATCCGGTCACGACTACCGCACAACGTGGTACATCGCTATGCGTTGGCGCGCTGCCATGCGAGGTGACGTGATCCCGATGCTTGGCGAAGATGGTAGCCCCGTCGAAATCGACGAAACTTACATCGGCGGGAAAGATGCCAATCGCCATTGGGACAAGCGCCAGCACATTTCCGGCGGAAGCGGAAAGACGATGGTAATCGGCGCGATAGCCCGCAAGGGTAACGTCATCTGCCAGGCCGTGGAACAGCTTGGGTTCGAGACGCAGGAAGGGTTCGTGCGCAAGGCAGTTTCAACCAAAGCACAGTTGGTCGCGACCGACGAACACGCCGGATATCGGCATCTGCGACAGATGGGTTTTCAGCACGAAAAGGTTTCGCATCGCAAGCATCAGTACGTTGTGGGCACGACGCACACGAACACAATCGAAAGCTATTGGAGTCTGATCAAGCGCGGAATCATCGGCCAGTATCATCACGTCTCAGATGCGTATCTGCCGCTGTACCTCAATGAATTCGCATTCCGTTTCAACAACCGCAAAAACCCTGCGATGTTTGAGAAGTTGCTCCAAACTGTCGAGCGCTAGTAGGCACTCAGTCGCCGCGCTAAAATGGCGACGTGCCAATCACAGAAAAAACGCGGAAGGCAGACGAAAAGCTGCGCGAGAAGCTGAAACACGTCGACCTAGAGACACTGAAAAAGGCGATTAAGCCTTTAATCGCGCCTATGAGCAAGAAGCCGAAACCCGCGCGCGATGGTTCCTAGCCGTTCGCGACCAGATCGGCAGTTACGAGGAGTTTGTCTCGATACGTCGCGTATACAGTATCTCCATTCGCAGAATTCGGATCCGTCGCCATCAGAAAAGTGTATAGGTTGATACCTATCGAGGAGATTTGTAGAACTCGCAACGCTAGATTCTCTAGTGCCAATCGAGTGGTCGAGGTGATATGGGCGGATGCGTTTCGCATGGTGCGCAAATCGGCTAAATCTTGGACTACTCCGCTAAGATGCGGTTCGTATGGATAGCCGTTTTCAAAGTACTGATTGACCAGCGTCATCACGTACCCATGATTTCCATAATCGAAAAACGGACGAACATGCTTTATGATGTCCCGCGCCGCCTTTTCTGTACGTGGCGATACGTATCTGACCGGAGCAGAGCCACTTATCGTCAGATTGCCTATCATTAGTTCGCCCAGCGATTGTTCTAAGAATGTTTCCCATGCAATGAAAAGATTAAGAAAGGCCGCCACCGTAACGGTCTGCTGTTCGGGTATTAGGAATAGGCTGACTCCGGACGCATCCGTTTTATGAGCAGTAGCGATCAGGCTGTCGCATTGCGCGACATTCGCTTTGAACTCGGCAAGAATTTGCGCAAGAGGCACAATCGAACCTATGCCATTAACTCCAGAAGAAATCGCGTCCTGCGTAACCTTACCGATTCATCGGTCGTCGCACGCCTAGAGTCCTGCAAGAATTGCTGTTCGTTTTTTGTCAATCTGCCGATATTTTCCACTCCGACCGCGAACAACTCGTTAACTCTGTCGAGACCATATCGCGCCCTTAGGATGACCGGTCCACTTAATGGCTTTCGCCGCCCTAAATCGGCAATGCCTTTCAGACCGTATAATCGGTGAGTCACGGCAGTGAAGAGCGAATAAAATAGGAAGGGTCTACTAAACTCCGTATCCGCTAAGCCATCCGAATAGATCTCGCCGATCTTCGCAATCACCGTGTCAAAACGATTCTCTAGTTCTTCAACGTTACCAGTGAACTTAACTTCATAAGAATCGTAATACTTAGCAACGCGCTTCTTGGTTTTGATCCCTTCCATCATAGCGATCAAAACATCCGCTACTAAGTTGACCTCCAGCATGCGCATTATGTTCTTATCGGTAAGAATCTTCTGTTTTGTCCAATAGGTGTTGTACTTGTGACCGATTTTGTCCGCCAACAATTTGAACGATGAGAAGTGGTTCGAATTAATTCTCTCCTGCTCATTCAGAACGACCGCGTAAGAATTCAGCCGACTGAAAATGTCTAGTACTTCGGCATTGGTCATCGAGACTAGCAGGTCAACCGACAGCGTATATTCGAGAACTTGTGCCTGAATCTCGGACGGGAGTTGACTGAAGCGAAGGTCGCCGTATTCCTGATTGTGAAGTTTGCTTACGGTAAAGCCATCTTTGACGAAGGCCAAAATCGTCCGAATACGCTGCTGTCCATCGACTACATCGCGAATTGTCGTCTTTTTGAGAACATTGATCCTCTGGCGAATAAAGAGCTTCGGAATTGGCTTGCCACGAAGGATCGTATCGAGCAAATAGCTTTTAGCTTTGTCCGTCCAGACTTCGCGTCGCTGAAAAAGAGGATTCAATTCGAGCTGGCCAGTCCGGTCCCATTCCAGCAGATCGTTGATGCTGTAGTCTCTCGGCTCATACGTTCGCATTAACAGCCTTTTCTCGAAATCCGGCGGATTTGTCCACTCTGAGGAGCTGTCCATCATAGACCCTCCTTGGAGGAGGAGTCATCCGCCAGTAATGGAGAATTATCGTCAGAATCCGGCCTGTCACGTTTCTGACCATACTCCACTTCGGAGTAAACATCAACATAATCCCCTCAAATAGCTCGAATTCAGCGCGTTTTACCCCGACTTCGGGCCGCTTCCTGCGCCCGAATCGCCTCGGCCGGAGTCATGATGAGGCGCGGCTCTTCGCGCTTATGCTCCGCCTCCTGCGCCATCAACGCGCCTAACTGCGTCTGCACCAGCGACCGGAAGAACGCGACCTTCTTGAGGTCGGCGCCGTCGCGAATTTTAGCCGCCGCCGCAGCCGCCCATCCGGCCTGCTGACGACGCCCGGTCCGCGCGAGGTAGAGGCCGGTGTCTTCGAGGCGACGGCGCAGTCGCTCGGCGCGTTCGCCGCTGAGCAGCTCGCCAATCGCTTTTTCCACCGCGCCCAGAATGCGATCCTCCTGCGAGGACCTGCTTACCACCAGCACGCTCTCCTGCGCGCGATTAACCTCTTCGAGATACGGCTCCAGATCCTTGATGGGAATCCGAAACGCCTGAACCTCGGGTTCCTTCAACAATTCGATCGACGGCTCCTCCGCCGCCTCCTTGGCGAACTCCGCATAGATCGGATGCGACAACTGCGTGGGCAGCGGCGCGCCGGTCACCTCGGTACGCAACGCGTAGAAACTTCCTACATTCAGGCGGGCCGCCTCAGGCGTGCGGCGATAGGCATCGCACAGAATGAAATCGGCGAGATGAGGATCGACCTCGACGAGCTTCACGCCCGCCTGCTGCTGGAGCTCCTCTTGCTGGGTCTTCAGCTCGCGCCGATTGAGCGCGTGATTCTGCACCCCCGCGAGGCCCTGGGTCTCGGACACCAGTCCCCACAGTCTCACCACTCCACCCCGAGGCCGGGCACGGATCATCCAGACGATCTGCGCGCCTTCGGGATCGAGCGGCGACATCAGCGCGGTCAGTCCGCTCTCGGCCGGAGCGGGTACCGCTTTGTGTTCCGCCTCGGGTTCGTGGACCTCGATGCCGTGTTGGCGCAGCTTGTAGATGGCGCGGCGAATCTCGCGCCGCAGCGCGCCGGTCGCGCTCGCTTCCATTTCCACCAGCAGTTCAGCCGCGGCGGGATCGTTTATTTCGCCGAGTGCGTTTGCGATCGCGGGATCGCCGGCCTCAGGTTTTCCCTGGAGCTCACGAAGTTTAGCAATTCGCTCAGGGATCGGCGCCGCAGGATCGAATCCCAGTTCGTGCAGCCTTGTCTGATTGATGTCGAGATCTTTTTTCGGATTCGCCACGCTGTATTACCCGGATGAAGTCAGTTTTCGGATCGATCGAACCATCGAAGGCTATGCGGCGCTTCGCGGAGCTGTCAAGTTTGCATCTCAGCGAAATTATCAACGGGAAACCTTCATCAGGGAATGATGCTCCAAATAGAAAACCCGGATGCAAAACCTTGAAGCGAAATTCAGTCTGTCCGATCTTGACCGCGCCCGTAAGCAGGCCGAGTCGATCGATTACCGTTTCAAAGCATCGCTCATGCAGCGCGATACTTTCTTTCGCGTGATTGAAGGCAAGCTGAAGCTTCGCGAGGAGGAGACCGGCGCGTGGCTGATTTATTACGGCCGCCAGGACAGCCGCCAGCTCAAGCTCAGTAGCTACGAGATCGTTCCGATCCTCGAACTCGATAAAACCCGCGCGATGATGACGCAGGCGTTCGGCACCATTGCGACGGTCCGGAAGACCCGCCTTCTGATGATGCGCGACAACGTTCGCCTGCATCTCGATCAAGTTGATGGGCTCGGTACCTTCGGCGAGATCGAGGCGGTCCTCGGCGAGGATGGCGATGCCGAGGCGAGCCGCCCCGCGGTTGACGAACTGCTTCGCGTCCTCGACATCCACCCCGACAATCTGATCGCAGAATCCTACTTCGAGCTGCTGCTGCGATCAGATCGCGGATGGTGAAGACTGATTCGCAACCTCTATGCGGGAGCTTCGACCGGAAGCTGCGGAACGCGCGCCGGCGGGAGATTGTCATAGAGGTCGGCGATCAGGTCGGATTTCAATTTCGCGAAGCCCGCGTCATTCCACAGATTGCGCCATTGCAACGGATCCTCGCGCAAGTTGTAGAGCTCTCCCTCGGTGCCGTCATAAGCGATCTCCGGCATCGGAATGTCCGGACCGCCGAGACCGCCGCGTATCACTCCGGTGAGGTCGAAACCAACGTCGCGCGTACTCTTTTCATAGACGGTGCATACATAGCCGTCGCGATAAATAGACTTCATATGCATACCAATTTGCGCGAACTGACTATCCCATTCGGTAATCACTCGCTCGCGCCCGGAATTCGCTGCGAGCGGAAGTGGCTTCCCCTCCATCCATGAAGGAACCGGCTACGCCCGCGATCGCGCAAAACGTCGGCGCGAGGTCGAGTTGACCGACCGGCTCGGAAATCTGCACTGGATCTACTTTGGCGCTCGGCGCTGGACGCCAAATCATCGGAATGTGCATCAGCGCATCGACGTGGTACGGCCCTTTGTAGACGAGGCCGAAGTCCCCCTGCAGCTCGCCGTGATCGGTGGTGAAAAATACGTCGGTCCGCTGGTCCCACTTTCGTTCCGCGATGCGCCCAAGCACACGGCCACAGGCTTGATCGATGAGTTCGTTCTCCACGTGGACCATCGCATTAATTTCCCGCACCTGGTCGTGGGTCATCTCGGCGGGAATGAAGCGCGCCGGCCCACCCTCGAAATTGCGGTAGCGGCCCTCGTACCAGTCAAGCCAATGACGCGGCTTCTGCCGCAGGATGGCCTCGATCTTATCGCGCGAACCGGGATGGCCCGGCGGCAAGTCCAGATCGCGCCAATTGATCCTGCGCGCCTCCGCCTCGGGCGGATCCCACGGATGATGCGGGTCGGGAAAACTCATCCACACGAACCAGTTTTCATTCGGATCGAGCGAATCCAGAAATGCAATCGTGCGGTCCGCTACCCAATCGGTGTGATAATGCTCGCGAGGTATCGGATTATATTTCACTTCCGGCGCATTAGTATCGCCGCCGCCGGTCGCACTGAGTAATGGCGCGAATCCGCCAACCTCATTCGGATAGTTATTCTGCAACCACACTGAGTAATGCCAGCCGCCCATCGGCACGTGCATCGCGAGCTCCATCCGCTCGAAGCCGCGCCACGGCCCGGTGCTGCCCGCGCGCCCCATCGTGTTTTCCGGCCACCTTCCGGCGAAGTCGAACGCCGGTTCGAAGTGCGCCTTGCCCAGCAGTGCGGTGCGATATCCAGCCTTCTCGTGGAGGTACGCCGCGACGCTCGGCGCATCGGCGGGCAGCGCGACACCGTTGGCGAACACGCCGTGAGTTCGCACGTACTGCCCGGTGATCATGGTCGCGCGCGCGGGCATGCACACCACGTTCTGATTGTGCGCGCGACGGTAGTTGATTCCGCCGGCGGCGAGCTGATCGACGACCGGAGTTTTCGCGATCGTGCCGCCATTGCAACCGAGCGCGTCATAGCGCTGCTGATCGGTGGTGATAAAAAGAATATTGCGGCCCATCCTTCTCTCCTATGGCATCGGCAGTGGATTGATCGCGTAGAGCTCGGTGCGTTCGAGCCCTTCGTCGCGAAAATGATGGATCGCCTGGTACTCAGCGCTCATGCCCATTTCGAGGAACACCTGGCGCGAGGGATATTCGACGATCGCAATCGCATCCCAATCGCCATCGACGCCGATTACGGACTGCGCGACCTGGCCCGAAAAGAGGATGCGCGCGCCGATCTTTTCGAGGATCTTCGCGACGTGGCGTCCATACTCATTGTAGGATGCGGCGCCGGTGCCGGGCTTGAACTTGAGCAGGTTCAGCATCACCACCTTGCCAGTTTCCGGGGCCTGCGCAATTTTCTGCATCGCCTCAGGCGTTGGCATTATTGAACTCATTTGATACCTCCCCGGTTGGAGCAACAGTTTAGTCGCGCGAAGTGAGCAAGCCGGAAATCAGGCGCGCCACCACGCGTCGCGCATTCTCCAGCGAAAGTCCCTGATGCCGCCGCAGAACTTCCCAGGTTTGCCACGCCGACGCGGCATCGAGCGCGGCGACCACTTCCGCGCGATCGGAACGCGAGAATCTTTCGATCTCCTGACGGAACACCGCCGCGGCTTCCTCGCGCGCGAAGGTGCGGGCGTCGTCGAGTCGGCGCCCGAGTTCTTTCGAAAACGGCTCCAACAGGAGTGATGCTCGGCGCACCGGCGCAATTCGCTCCCACATTCGCACCCGCTGGCGGAGAAAGGTCACGAGGCGGGCATCAAATGCGCCATCACTCGGAATCGGCTTGATCAGCGGGCGCAGGCGTTCAAATTGGCGATCTGCGGCGGCGGCGTAGAGGGACTCGAGATCCTCGAAATGATGGAAGACCAATCGCAAAGACACGCCTGCGCGCGCCGCGACGCGTTCGGCGGTCGGCTTGAGGTCGCCTTCCTGCAGGAGATCGAGGATCGCATCGACCACCGCGGTACGCGCGCGCTCGCCACGGGCGCGCCGGCCGTCGGTCCCTTGGTAAACCGCGGGTTCCATCGCCTCGAAATATAATTACATCGTTAGTGCAAATACAAGCGGCGGGCGGGCGGCGCGTCAGGTTGCTCGCGGAATTTCCATGAGGTCGAGGAGATTCTCGGTAATGCGCAGGGTCAGGCCCCAAATCGTCTGCCCGGCATAAAAGATCGCGGGGAAATTCGACGACGGACGGTCCTTGTCGCGGCGCCATTCGTATTGCCCTCGATAGCGCGGATCGGCCAGCGCCCGCAGCGGCACTTCGAACACCTGCGCGACTTCGACTTCCTGGATCCGGTAGTCAACCGGGCGCTTGAGCAGGCCCACGAACGGCGCCACTCGCATCCCGCTCGAAACCGTACTCATAGTAGGAAAACCGCCCAGCACGTCGACCAGATGCGGCTCGATGCCGACCTCCTCGTGCGCCTCGCGCAATGCGGTATGGAGCAGCGTGGTGTCGGTGGGATCGACCCGGCCGCCGGGAAATGCGACCTGGCCGCGATGGCTTTCGACCGAATCGGAACGCCGGATGAACACCAGATGCAGGTCATCGTCGCGATCAACGATCGGGACGAGCACCGCGGCCGCCCGCGTCACCGGGTCATGCGCGGGACCATCGTCGGGATCGGTCTGATGCAACGCACGACGTAGTTGTTCGATTTGGCGATGCTTCGTGAGGATGAGAGATTCATGCGCCGTCGCGCGTGAGGCATGGTGATTCGACTTGGACATGCTGGCTCCGTTAGCGCGATAGCATATCATGAACCGCCGCGGCGTTATCACGGCGAAAAATCGCAATGCGTTACCTGATCGGCAGATATCACGAAGTTGCGCTCAAAGGAGGCAATCGATGGCGCTTCGTTGATCAGATCAAACACAACCTGCGCGCGATTTTCGGCGATTGCGAACTCGGCCGCGCGCGCTCGCTCGGCTCGCGCCTCATGATCGAATTGCCCGAGGCGATTCCCGACGATCTCGTTCGCGAACGCGCCGCTTTGGTCTTCGGCCTGCAGAATTTCTCGATCAGCTATCCGGCGCCGCTCGATATCGACGCCATCACGCGCGAAGCCATCGTACGGGCCCGCAGTCTGACGGCGAAAACTTTCCGCGTCAGCACCACCCGCGACTACAAGCGCTTCGCGCTCAATTCGATGGAGATCGATCGCCAGGTCGGTGGCGCCATCGCCGATGAATTCGGGTTCAAAGTCGACCTCGAGAATCCCGAGCTGACGATTTCGATCGAGATCCTTCCCGAGGGCGCCTACGTTTCGGCCGGCAAGCTTCCCGGCGCCGGCGGTCTGCCGGTTGGGATCACGGGACGCGGTCTGACGCTGCTTTCCGGCGGAATCGATTCTCCGGTCGCGGCGCATCGGATGATGAAGCGCGGGCTGCATACCGACTTTGTGCATTTTCACGGCCATCCGCTGGTGACGACCGCGAGCCGCGACAAGGCGCTCGAACTGGCGACCCATCTGACCCGTTTCGAAGGCCGCGCGACACTGATGCTGGTGCCCTTCGGGATTTTGCAACGCGAGATCGTCGCGAAGAGCCTGCGTCCGCTTCGAGTCGTGATGTATCGGCGCTTCATGATGCGCATCGCGGCGGAGCTGGCGCGCAAGGTTGGCGCGACGGTTCTGGTCAGCGGCGAGAGCCTCGGCCAGGTTGCCTCGCAGACGCTGGAAAACATGATGGTGATTCAAACCGCCACGACGATGCCGATCCTGCGACCGCTGGTCGGGATGGACAAGAACGAGATCATCGTCGAGGCGCGCAAGCTCGGCACCTTCGAGACCTCGATACTTCCTGACGAGGATTGCTGCACCTTGTTCACCCCGCCGCATCCGGAAACTCATGCCCGCATCAAAGAGGTCGAGGAATCAGAATCCCGCCTCGAGGTCGATCGGATGGTGAATGACGCGCTCGCCCAGACCGAAGTGATGCGGCTGAGCTTTCCGCCGCGGCCCGCCTAGAGGCCAATTTCGATAAGGGCGAGGCCAATCGCAATCGTCAGGATCGTGACCGGAACCCCCACCCTGAGGTACTCCGAAAAGGTGATCCTGACGCCGTGCTTACGCGCCTGTTCGATGACGATGAGATTCGCGATCGAACCGACGATGGTGAGGTTTCCCGCCAATGTGCTGACGGCCGAGATGATCAATGCGATCCGTTCGGTCCCGCCGAGGGCTACGAAAATCGGACGAAAGAGCATCACTGCCGGGACATTGCTCACCAGATTGGAAAGGATCGTGACCACTGCGCTGAGCGTAATGGGATTGGCGAGCCTCGCGACACCAATCCATTTGACCGCATCTCGATCCACGCCGGTTGCTTCGAGCCCGCCCACCACGACGAACAGTCCCGCGAACATCAGGAGCATCGTCCAGTCGACCATCCTGAAGACGCGCTCCGGCTTGAGCCGACGCGTGAAGAGCAAGACCGCGCCGGCGCTCAGCGCGACGAGGTGGGTGGGAAATCCGATTGCGAAGCAGATCAGAGCTACGACGACGATCAGCGACGACTTGATCATCAGGGCAGCTATCGTGCGAGGGCGCCGGGAGCGTTCGGCAACATTCGTTAGCCGCTCGCGCGACAGTTCGTCGCGATAAACGTACGCGATAATCGCATAATCAATCGCCAGGCCGGCGATCGCGACCGGAGCGAGATTCGCGGCGAATCGCCCATAGTGGAGATGGGCGAAACCAGCGACGATCATGTTCTGCGGATTGCCGGTAATCGTGGCGGCGCTGCCGATGTTGCTGGCAGTCGCGAGCGCAATCAAAAACGGCACCGCATCGATGCCGAGCAGTTCGCAGGTCTCGATCAGCAACGGCGTCAGCGCAATGCACACCACGTCGTTGATGAAAAACGCGGCGAGGACCCCTGACGACGCCACCGTCATCGCGAGTAGGCCATATCCCGAACGAGCATTCAGCAGCAACGCGCGCGTGAATGAGGTGAACGCGCCCGAGAGCCGCAGATTCGCGACCACGATCATCATGCCAAACAGCAGCGCGAGGGTCCGATAGTCGATGGCGTCGCGCGCAGCGTCCTCGGAGATCGCGCCGCTGACCACCATCGCCACCGCGCCCGCGAATGCCGCTCCCGCGCGGTCGAGTCGCAGCCACGGGAATTTTCCGATCGCGATGACCGAGTAGGTGAGGATGAAGATGATCAGAGCGGCGGCGGTGTGGGTCATCAGGTTGTAGGAAGAAACGACCTCGTGAGATGATCCCGATTGAGCATCACGCGATCAAGTCGTATGTCATGCACACCACGTCGGGGAGGAATCGCAGGTGGAATCGCCGATCAAAATCGCCGAGATCGATCATGTGGTCTTCAGGTGTCGCGACCAGAACAAAATGCTCGACTTCTACACGAGGTTGATGGGCCTGGTGGAGGAGCGGCGTCTTGACGCGATCGGATTGATCCAACTACGCGCCGGCCGCGGCATGATCGATCTGGTGCCATCCAAAGCCGCCTTTGACGACAAATCCGAAAACGTCGACCATGTATGCCTTGGGATCGACGCTGCCGATATGGCGGCCGTCGCGCGGGATCTGCGGGAGTGCGCCGTGGAGGTCGTGGAAGGACCGGTGATCCGCTACGGTGCGCACGGGGACGGACTTTCGATTTATATTCGCGACCCGGAAGGCAACCTCATCGAGCTGAAGCAGATGCCGCGGTAAACTCGGTCGACCTTTCGACCATGGACACCGCGTGCGAGGCACTCGGCAGCTTTTGTGTCAAGCAGCGCTTGTTTTTGCGTGCTACCACACTAGAATCTGTCCCGATGACAAAATCCAACTTTCGAATCCTGCGGCCATTCCTCACCGTGGCCGCGCTAATAGGGGCTGTAGCGTTGTCGGGATGTTCGGGCGGAGGGCCGGCCAAAACCGCACAGACTTACGTCGACAATCTGAAGTTGTACAACTATCCGGCCTGCTATCAGGCCCTCTCGCATCAGGATCAGATCGATAAAACGATGGACGACTTTCTGACCGCGATACCGCTTGCGCCGGACGTCAGCCGGGATTGGTTCAAGGGAATCCTCGGTGCGCAGGAATTCGTGGTGGGCGACGTGAAGCAGGAAGGTGACGACAAAGCGGTGGTCACCGTCAAGGTCACCCGTCCCGACCTCGCCCTATGGGAACGCACCATCGACGCCACCACGGATCCGAACTCGGGACCCGATCAAGCCGCGCAGAAGAGCCTCGGTGATAAGAGCTTCCCGAAGGTCACTTACGATGACGACATCGTCGCGGTGAAGGAGGGTAGCGATTGGAAGATTCTCTACGACTATGCCCAAAAGGAGGCGGTCGAGAAGAAGCACAAGGAAGGCATCGAGGCCTATCACAAGCACGACTACGATAAGGCGATCGCCGCATACCAGGCCGCGATTGCCGAGCTCGACAAGGAAGAGGCGACCGGTAACGCCGGGATAAAATTCCGCCTCCAGAAAGAGCTCGACGATATCAACAACATCAAGGCCCAAATTCCCGACGGTCAGGCCTACGTTCCGAAACTCGCGCTCAGCGACGTCGATATGAAGATGGCGGCCTCGCGGGTGCCGGGCATCTTCGGCAAGATCACCAACAGCGGCGACAAAGCGATCGATGAGATCGTCGTCACCGTCACCTACTCCGAGGGCAAGGGCAAAAATAAAAAGCAGGTCTTTTCGGAAGAACATTCGATCGTGGTAACACCGATCGAGTTCCTGAACTTTTCACGGCCGGTGCTTCCTTTCGTTCCCGGCGAGACCCGTAGCTTCGGCTTCAAGTTGACCGCGCCTCCGGACATCCAGAACAAGGCGACTCCGGACCTCGAGGTGAGCGGCGTGGTCTTCACCCAGTCCAAGGCGCCGTTGCCCAAGCCGCCGGCACTGCCTACACCGACTCCGTCCTCCGCGGCCTCTCCTGGAGCGCCCGCCGGAGGACCTGCGGCCGCGGCCCCTCCTCCGCCTCCGCCACCACCCCCTCCGCCACCGCCGCCTCCTCCCCCGGCGCATTGATCGCAGCGGCGCTAACGAGTCCATAATGGAATCGCGAAGGCTAACCACCTTCGCGATTCTGTTTTTCACCAACGGCAGTTCAGAAAGACGCGACTCCGCAGCTTGACCAAATCAGTCACCATCGCGATTCCCACCCACAATCGCGCGCGCACCCTCGCCGAGACGCTCAACAGCCTCAAGGCAATCATCATCCCAGATGACCTGGTGCTCGAATGCGTCGTCATCGACAATGCATCGAGTGACGATACGCCTCAGATCGTGAAAGCAGCCGCCAATTCCACCTCGCCGTTTCCGATTCGCAGGGTCCTGGAGTCGCGCCAGGGGTCGAGCTTCGCGCGCAATCGCGCCATCGACGAGTCGCGCGGCGATTTCATTTTGTTCCTCGATGATGACGCGATCGCCGATCCGGAGTGGCTCCGCGCGCTGCTCTTCGCGATGGAGACCCGCGACCTCGACGCCGCCTGCGGGATGGTCCTGCCACGTTGGAGCAGTCCCCCGCCTAGATGGCTGGGACCGAGGCTGTGGGTGAAGCTGGCGGTGCACGATCGCGCGGCGCTGGAATCGGCGCCGGCCCGCGACCTCGAGACGCTGGAAAATTATTTCAGCGCTAACGTGGGATTCCGGCGCTCCGCCTTTGAGCGCTTCGGGCGCTTTCGCAGGGATCTCGGCGTGGTGGGGAAGAATCCGATGTCCGGCGAAGACACGGAATTGTTCGCGCGCATCATTGATAACGGCGGCAAGATGGGATTCGTCCGCGGCGCCATCGTGCATCATCTGATCGGTCCCGAGCGGATGACTCCTGAATATCTGCGCCGCAAGAGCTTTGCCTATGGATTCGGCAGCGCGATCGCCGGCGGTCGGAGCCACAATCGACTCGACAAGTTGGCGAAAAATCTGACCCGAATGATTGGTGCGGTGCTGCGCGGCGATCGGGAGGGCGTCGTCTACCATCAGCTCGAATGCGCTAATTTCTTCGGCTACTGGCGCGGACGCCTCGGACGATCGCGGCTCGCGATAAAGCCTCCGACGGTGTAGTGATTCGAGTGAAATTATCGCGATGTTGTCGCTGCGCAAACCTTCCAAAGCAATCCGCGTCTTGATGCTGCTATTCGTTGGCATCACCGGCGTCGCGCGAGCTCAAATGCCATCAGATCCGATGGGGCTCCCGATTCCCACCACGATAGTGCTCGCAAAGCCTGCGCCCGGTGAGAGATTCGAAGGCAGGCTTCTGATCACGGTGGGTGTAGGAGCCGAGATGTATAAGTTCATTCTGAAAGACGGATACACCAATCACCTGTACGTCAAATGGGCCAGCATCTGGGAACAGGTGCGTCAATCGAGTCCGAACCTGGTTGCGGCGGGCGCCGATTCAGAGAAGTTCAGCCAGGTCGAACCCGGTGGAACGGTGACGATTTCCGGAATGTACACACCAGAGCAACGCAACTTCGAAGTCATAAGCGTCGAGCTGGGCGACAGCCGCTTCAGGAATGATCAGCAACGCTACTAGTACATTGGCGAGCTGGTTCATTTCATCGGCGAGGGGGCGTCATGGATAAGATGCATTTCACACGGATGGATCAGGGCAGCGACGAGGATTTCCTGATCCTCAAGCGCGTCCATGAACAAACTCTCGTCGAGCTGCCCGACCGCCTGCTAGCGATGGTCAACGATCTCTCTGCCGATCAGTCCTACAACCTCAACCGCCGTGGCCACAGCTTGCAGGCCGCCACCCGTGCGATGCGCGACGGAGCCGATGAAGAGTTGATCGTGGTGGCCCTGTTTCATGACATCGGTGAATCACTCGGGCCGATGAACCATGGCGAGATCGCGGCCTCGATCCTGCGTCCCTTCATTTCCGACAATCATTACAACCTGCTCAAGTATCATGGACTCTTTCAGACCTACTTCTACGCGAGGCATTTGGGCCTCGATCCGAACGCGCGCGAGCAGTTTAAGCCTGAGCCGTGGTATCAGATGACGGTGGATTTTTGTGCGAAGTATGACGAGGTTTCCTTCGACCCCGACTATCTCAGCGAACCGGTTAGCACCTTCGCTCCGATGGTGCATCGCGTGCTGAATAAACCCTGGCTTCCACCCGCCAAGGCGACCTGACGGTTGATTGATCTCCGATGCTAACGCAGTCCGCTGGCGACATCGCCAACGCCTTTCTGCTGGTCTATGCGGGATTGTTCCCGATCATCAATCCGATCGGCGACGCGCCGATTTTCCTCGGCCTGACCCGCCATTGTTCGGAAGCAGAGCGCAACTCATTGGCCCTAAGGGTGACGTTTAACAGCTTTTTTCTGCTGCTCGGCTCGCTGCTGGCCGGCTCCTATGTGCTGGAATTCTTCGGGATTACCTTGCCGGTCGTGCGGGTGGCCGGTGGATTAGTGGTGGCCGCAACCGGCTGGAATCTTTTGCAGGCGCCGGATGACGGCGACGATGAGCAGGCGGCACGAAAACCGGTGCGGCCGACTGAGGCGTTTTATCCCCTAACCATGCCCATAACGGTTGGTCCCGGATCGATTGCAGTGGCCATCACGCTCGGCAGCCAGCGGCCACGCAGCGACAACCTGACCCACCTCGCCCTTCTGGGAGCCTCGGCGTTCGCGGGTCTGCTCGCGATCGTCGCAACCATCTATGTGTGCTACCGATTCGCCGAGGGGACCGTCGGGGCGCTCGGGGAGACCGCGACCGATGTGCTGGTGCGGCTCTCGGCCTTCATCTTGTTGTGTATCGGCATCGAAATCATCTGGAACGGCTACAGTGCGCTTGTGCATATCGCCGGCTAAGAATGATCTCCGTCTGCGACGAAGTCCAACATCCCGCGGCGCAGAACGCCTTCGAGGTAGGGGATCAGTTCAAGCTCCGCGAGCTGCGAGGGCGCGACCCATCGCGCTTCAACGTGCTCATACGGCCGCAATCGGATCTGATGTGCGTCATGCTCGATGGTGCACGCGAAAATCATCTGCAGATAGGGACCGATGCTGTTGTGAATTCCGAGCAGACGCGGAGTCGCAATCGTGAGTCCAGTTTCCTCGACGACCTCCCGCGCGAGGCACTCCTCGAATGACTCTCCCATCGCGAGATGGCCGCCCGGCAAATCCCAGGTCCCCGGCTTGTATGACATCGAAGGCGCCCGCTTGAGCACTAACAGCTTCCCGCCTCGCGCGATCACGCCGTGAACTCCCACCCAGAATTGATCTTCCGCCATCGTGATCAGGCTAACCGAGCAAGTGATGAGGCGCTATCGCGTTTGAGCAGGCGGCGCATATCGAAGTAGGATTTCGCCGCAATCTCGGAATGCCGGGGAGAGCCATGGAAAAATCGGAGTTTTATCGCGAGGCGCGCAGCGACCTGACCGGGCCGCTGCACGGCGTGCGCGTGATGGATGTGACCACCAGCTGGGCCGGCCCAATGTGCGCATGCCTGCTGGCGGACCTCGGCGCCGACGTAATCAAAATCGAGGCGCCCGGCGGCGAGGTTGCGCGCCGCATCACTCCCTACTTGCCGGGCACAAATCCGCCTATCGGTTTTGCGCATGCCACGGTGAATCGCAACAAGCGCGACTTCACCCTCGACATGCGAGTGCCCGAGGGGCGCGAGCTTTTCCTGAAGCTCGCCAAAACCACCGACATAATCGTGCAGAATTTCCGTCCCGGCACGCTGGTGAAGTGGGGCCTCGGCTATGATGACGTGCGCAAGGTGAGGCCCGATATCGTTTACGTGTCGATCAGCGGATGGGGTCAATGGGGGCCGGATCACGACCGCGTCGGTTACGATCCGATGGCGCAAGCTGCGGGAGGCTTCATCTCCCTCAATGGCGAGGTGGATGGGCCGCCGGTCAAGGCGCCGACGTTCCTGTGCGATGACCTCGCGGGGCTTCATGGGGCGATCGGTGCGATCGCCGCACTGCGCCATCGCGATCAAACCGGCGAGGGTCAGCACGTCGATGTCTCGCTCCTCGACGCGATGCTGTTCCAGTCCAACGGCTATCCCACGCTCGGCGCGATGGGGGTTCCGATGCCGCGCTGGGGCAACGAATTCAGTTTTTCGATTCCCGCGAACATTTATCAATGCCGAGACGGGCGCGTCATTGCGGGCACGCTGCTGGATTCGCATTGGCGGGTATTCGCACGGCTCGCGGGACGGCCCGACCTCGGGGAAAATCCCGACTTCGCAACCGCGGCACTGCGCGCGAAACATCGCGACGAGTGCAATGCTCTTTTCGCGGGATGGTGCGCGACTCGGACGGTGGCGGAGGCAGTCGCCGAATGCGCCGCGAATGCGATCGCATGCGCACCGATTCGTTCCTATGCTGAAGCGGCTCGCGATCCCCACGTCCTCGCGCGCGACATGATGCAGGAAACGCCGCAAGCTGATGGCACGGTGGTGCCGATCGTCGGTCCGACCGCGAAGTTCTCGCGCACCCCGACCAAAGTACGTACGCCCGCTCCCGCGTTGGGCGCGGACACCAATGAGGTCCTCGATGAACTCGGCATCGACGCCTCGGCTCGCACACGCCTGCGCGAAAAGAAGGTCATTTAGATTTTTTCGAGTCGCGAGGACGGCCCCAGCCGCCGCCACCGGGAGTTTCGATGCGAACCCGATCACCGGGCATCAGGCGCACGTTGGTTTTGCCGGGAAGCCGCTTGCGCTTGCCGGCATGCACGAGATAGTTGGCACCTGATTCACCATCGCTACCACCCTCAAGCCCCCAGGGTCGCGTGATGCGACGATCGGTGAGCAGGCTGACGCTTGATTCCACCAGGCATTCGAGTTCGCGCACCAGCCCGTCGCCTCCGCGCGAGGCGCCGCAACCTCCTGAGCCGCGCCGCATCCGGTACTCGGTGATGCGCATCGGATAGTAGGTCTCCAGCGCCTCGATCGGGGTGTTGAGCGTGTTGGTCATGTGCGTATGAATGCCGGACGCACCCGGATAATCGCGCGAGGCGCCCGCGCCCCCCGCAATCGTTTCGTAATAGGAGAAATGGCGACTCGCGAAAGCGATCGAACCCACCGATGGTGAGATTCGACATCGAGCCGGAGCTCGCGGCGGCAACCCGATCGCGTGCGGCGGGCGCGAGTGCTCTGAAGAGAACATCGACGATGCGCTGCGAGGTCTCGACATTACCGCCTGCAACCGCGGCCGGCGGATCGGCATTCACAACCGAACCGGCCGGCGCCAGCACTTTGATGGGACGCATCAGGCCTTCGTTAGCGGGGACCTCCTCCGATGCGATGCACTTCATCACATAGAAGGTTGCCGAGAGAGTGATCGCATAATTGGCATTCACGTTGCCGCGCACCTGCGGCGCCGAGCCCGCGAAATCGACCACGGCTTTGCCGTTGGCGATCCGAATCTTCACCCGAATCGGAATGTGCTCGGTGCCGAAGCCGTCGTCGTCGAGAAAATCTTCCGCCACGTAGGTCCCGGGTTTTATTTTGCGCAACTCCGCTTCCATCAGGCGCGCGGAGTAGGTTTTCAGTCCGTCCATCGCCGCGCCGATCGTCGCGCGGCCTGAAGAATCAACCAGTGCGCGAACTCGAGCGGAACCAATGGAGAGCGCCGCGATCTGTGCACGGAGGTCGCCCTCGCGCTCCTCATGCACGCGGGTGTTGGCGAGGAACAGCGTCATCACATCGCGCGAGATTTTCCCGGCCTCGACGATCTTCACCGGCGGGAGACGAAAACCCTCCTGGTAAATCTCGGTCGCGAGCGCCATCGAGCCGGGCGCCATCCCGCCGATGTCTGCGTGATGCGCGCGATTGGCCGCGAATGCGAACGGCCGCTTTTCATTGCCGAGGAAAATCGGCGCGACCAGCGTGAGATCCGGAAGATGCGTACCGCCCGCGAAAGGGTCGTTGAGCGCGGCGATATCGCCCGGGAAAAGCTCGAGGCGCTCGATCGCGGCGCGCACCGAGAGCGGCGTCGAGCCGAGATGGACCGGAATGTGCGCGGCCTGTGCGACCAGCTCGCCGCGCCCATCGAACAGCGCGCAGGAAAAATCGTGGCGCTCCTTGATGTTGGGCGAAAAGCCGGTCATCCCGAGCACCACACCCATCTCCTCGGCGATCGCGGCGAGGCGATTGTTCATGACCGCGAGCGTGACCGCATCGAGCTTCACGATCGCATCTCCAGATGGAGGTTGCCGAAGTCGTCGACCCGCAGCGCAAATTCGGGCGCGACATAAGTGGTGGAGCTCAGCTCGACAATCATCGATGGCCCGCCGAGCTTGGTGCCCGCGCCAAGATCGTCTCGCGAATAGACCGGCACACGACGAACTTTATCGTCGATCAAAGTATCGATTCGCGCGATGGGCGTGGGCGATTTCGTACTCCGAGCGATCTTGCGAGGAGCTATCGAAGGCCCCGCGGCGGATGAACGGAGACGGAGATTCACAACTTCGACCGGAGAATCGGGCGAGGAGTGCCCGAACGTCTGCTGATGCGCGGCGTGGAACTCCTCGATGAAGCGCGGAGTTAGCGCGACCTCGAGTTCATAGGACTGTCCGCGATAACGCATGTCGGCGAAGAGTTCATGTTTGATCCGCGCGCGCGCAACTCCCTCGCTCGAGAGTTCCTTAATTGCGCGCCGCGTCATCGGGGCGGCGCGGCTGATCAGCTTGCGATATTGCGGCGACGCATCGCGTATCGTCATCGAGTATTCGCGCCCGAGCGGCGCGCCCAATGCGCCCCATGCGCAGAGCAGCCCCGGATTGCGCGGCAGAATGAGGTGGCGCATTCCCAAATCCAGCGCGAGCTCGCAGGCATGCATCGGACCTGCGCCACCGAATGCGAGGAGCGCGAAATCACGCGGATCGAAACCGCGCTCGACCGTGATCACGCGAATCGCACGCTCCATGTTGGCATTGACGACGCGGATCACTCCTCGCGCGGCGAGTGTTGGAGTGGTTCGCATCGCTTTGGCAAGCTTCTCGATCACGTGCGCCGAGCGATCCGGGAAAATCTTCATCGCGCCGCCGAGGAAATTCTCCGCGACGATCCGTCCCGCCACGAGATCCGCGTCAGTGACAGTCGGAAGATCACCGCGTCCGTAGCATGCGGGACCGGGGTTCGCGCCGGCGCTTTCGGGACCGACGCGCAGCGCGCCGCCGGCATCGAGGCGCGCAATCGAACCGCCGCCGGCGCCGACCGTATGAATGTCGATGACCGGAGTCCGGACCGCGTATCCGTTTTGATAACTGAGGGTGCGGATGCGCGCGCGGCGATCGAACATCGATACGTCGGTCGAGGTCCCGCCCATGTCGAAGGTGATGAAGCGATCGGTTCCAATCGCGCGCGCCAACTCGCCGGCGCCGATCACGCCCGCGGCCGGCCCGGACAGGATGGTGCGAACCGGCTCCTCGCGCGCGAGCTCGACGCCGATAGCGCTCCCGTTGGACTGCATCACGCGGAGCCGCGACCCCTTAAGGCGCACTTCGAGATTCCTCAGATGCGAAGCCATTTTCGGCGCGACGTAGGCATTGACCACGGTGGTGGAAAGACGCTCGAACTCGCGATATTCGGCGAGGATGCGATGGGAAATCGAGACCGGCCGCCCCAGCGGTTTCAGCACATCGCCAATAACGTTTTCGCTTTTCGGATTCGCATATGAATGAAGCAGACAGATAGCAAAGGCCTCGGCATCACTTCGTTGAGCCAGTTTGGCGATGCGGGAGAGTTCCGCCTCCGTCAACCCGTTTGCTATCGATCCGTCGAACAGCGTGCGCTCCTCGACGCCGAAGCGCATCGCGCGCGCAACCAGCGGCTCGGGTCGCGAGGGCGATAGCGCATACAATTCGCTCCGATTCTGCCGGCCTATTTCAACGAGATCTTCAAAGCGGGCGTTCGTGAAGAGCGCGACGCGAGCCCCCTTTCCTTCGAGCAGCGCGTTGGTGGCGACGGTCGAGCTGTAGGTGACCATCGTAGCTTTCGCGCCGCCGAGCATCTGCGCCAGCCCCTCGATAACCGCGCGCGCCGGGTCATCGGGCGTCGAGAGCGTTTTGTGGACGACGAGTTTGCCGTCGATGGTCGCAACGAGGTCGGTAAACGTCCCTCCAGTATCAACGCCTGCGATGATCGCTGCGGGGACTTTCCGTGCTCGCGCGCGTTTCACGAAACCTTCAGCAGAATTTTGAAGTTCGACGACTTGCCGGCTTCTTCGAGGGCGTGGAGCCCGTCGTCGAGTGGAAACGTAGCCGAGATGAGCGGTCGGGGATCGATTTTTCCCGATGCCATCGCTTCGATAGCGGGCGCGAACCTGCCACATCGAGAGCCGACGACCGTTACTTCGTTGATGACGATCGGCGCGAGGTTGAGGTCGGCAGAGGCAGCCGCGGTGCTTTTGAGAATCAGGGTTCCGCGCGGCCGCACCAGCTCCACTGCTCGCTTAAATCCGCCATTCGATCCAGTGCAATCAACCACAACCTCGTAACGATCGTTCAGATCTTTCTCATGCTGCGCGATTAAACCGATGCGCTGGGCTTTTTCGGGATGATGGCCACCGACAGTCACATCATAGCCTTCGGACTTGAACATCAGCGCGACGAGTGCGCCCAGTCGCCCATCGCCAAGAACCAGCACGCGCTGATTCCTGGGGATGTTGATCTGCTCGAAAATTTCATACGCGGCAGCCAACGGCTCGACGAAAACCGCGCACTCATCGGAAATTGAATCTGGCAACGCAACGAGGTTGCGCTCTGGCAGACTGAGATAATCGGCGAATGCACCATCGCGGCCGAGAATCCCCAGCACGGTGCGATTTGGACAATGACGCCCATGGCCGTCGATGCAAGCGCGACACGTTCCGCACGCCGCGTTTATCTCGCCGACAATCCGGCGACCGCGCAGTGCGGCATCTTCAGTCTCGAGCACCTCACCGACGAATTCGTGGCCGGGAATTCCTCGATACCCCATGTAGCCTTTCGTAAGTTCGAGGTCGGTACCGCAGATTCCGGCCATGCGCACCTTCACGATGCACTCGCCGGGCATCTTTGCTGGTTCGGGGTAATCGCGCCGCAGCGAAACTCCCTTGTCGATTGTGATCGCGCGCATCACGAGATTCGAACCGCATTGAAACAAAAAAACCGCCGGGCAACTACCCCGCGGTTTTCATTCTGATGGTCGAGATAAGCTCAGTCGGACTTGCCGCTCGCCGCGGGCTTGCTGCTCGAGGCTTTCGCGGCAGGCGCGGCTTTCTCCGTGGAGACGCCAGTCTTCGATTCTGATGTTTTCGACTCTGAGCTCGAGGCGTTCTTCTCAGCATTCGGTTTCGGCGTCTCGCCAGCCGACGCGTTACCGTTGGTACCATTGGTTGCACTCGAAGTATCGGTCGGCGGGGGACTCTTTTTTGCGTAATCGGTCGCGTACCATCCGCTGCCCTTAAGCACGAACGAGCTCGACGAGATCATCCTTTCGACTTTGCTCTTGCAGTTCGGACACTTCTTGAGCGGCGCCTCTTTGATGCCTTGCATCACCTCAACCACGCCACATTTGGAACACTTGTATTCGTAAATCGGCATAGGAAAACGTTTCGACAGCAGAAAGAACTACGACATCACTAGAGAGTAGGTAATCACCCAATGGATCAAAGTCAACGAACTCAGCCCGCGTTTCACCTTTGCTTCGCCTTCGAGGTGAGCTCACAAATGCGTCGCACCATCTCCGAGGGATGAGTAGTCGCGATTCGAACCACCTTGTTGCGGGTGCCGATGCCGCGAAGGATAGCGACCTCGCTACGAGCCACCTCGACCATATCGGCGACCGTCGCAATCAATTCGTGGTTCGCCTTTCCCTTTTCCGCCGGCGAGGCCACTCCTATCACGAGGCCGCGCGATTCAACGCGCAGCAGCCCGGGGCGTTGCGAGCCGGGGCGGGCGACAATCTCTATCGTCACGAAATCGGACCCGCTCCTGAGCCATGGAGGATGAGGCGCATCAGGCAAACGGTGCCCCTATGAGCGCCTGCCGTAGGGTCGGCAACAAAACTTGCTGGATGATTTGTATCCCGAAGATGACGACTAGCGGGGAAAAATCGATGCCGCCGAAGACCACCGGCAAGTGTTCACGAATCCATTCGAAGACCGGCTCGGTTATCGAATAGAGAAACCGCACGATCGGGTTGTAGGGGTTGGGTTCGATCCACGTCATTACGGCGGCGATGATCACGATCCAGAAGTACAAATTCAGCAGCCCGGAAATAAACCCCAGCGTCTGAACGATGAAAACTGTCCAAGCCCCCACGCGATGCTCCTTCTAAAAATTGCGGCCCAGTTCGCGCGAGCGATCCGCGGCTGCATGGACAGCGGAAGCGACGATATCAGAAAAGCCCGCGGCGGCGAATCGCTTGAGCGCGGCCTCGGTGGTTCCGCCGGGCGATGCGACGATGCGGATCAACTCGGCGGGCGCGAGCTTCGACATGCGCATGTTATATTCGGCGCCCTCGACCGTCTTGAGGGCCATCCGCAGTGCGAGGTCGCGCGGAATTCCCTCGCTCGCGGCGGCATCGGCGAGCGCTTTCACGAAGAGATAAACATAAGCGGGGCCGCTCCCCGAGAGCGCGGTTACCGGATCGAGCAGCGCCTCATTTTTGAGTGCAACCGCATCGCCTACCGCCTGGAAAATCTTCAGCGCGAAGGCCTCATCGGCGTTCGAAGCGCCTTTGGATCGCACCAGCGCCGCCATCCCGCGGCCAACCATCGCGGGCGCATTCGGCATTACGCGGATCACCCGCGCTTTCGCACCGAGGGCGCCGGTCAGCCGCGCGATGGTGATTCCTGCCGCGATCGAGACGAACAGCTTGTCCTGCAGGCGGATTTTATCGGCCCCCGCAACTCCGATGAGCACGTCATCGATTTGCTGCGGTTTGACCGCAAGCAGAACCGCGCGCGCCTCGCGCACCACTTCGAGGTTGTCCTCGGTGACGGCGATCTTCAGTCCGCGATTGATCTTTCGACGCCTGCCCGCATCGACATCCGAGACGATCAGCTCGGCCGGCTTGAAAATTTTGCGCTCGATCAGGCCACGCGCGAGCGCTTCCGCCATATTGCCGCCGCCGATAAAACCTAGCTTCTTCACTTTGGCCGCTCGCCGAAAACCGCGCGGCCAACACGCACCATGGTCGCTCCCTCTTCAATCGCCACTTCGAAGTCCTCCGTCATTCCCATCGAAAGCTCGCTTAGCGCAAGCCCCGTAGTCGCGGCAAGCCGATCGCGCAGCCGACGCAGCTTTGTGAAGTAATTTCGCGCGCCCCTCGCGCTTTCCGCATGCGGCGGGATCGTCATCAGCCCGAGTATTTCAACTTTAGCGCGCGCCGCATCGACCAGCGCTTCGACGTCGCCAGCCCCGACCCCCGATTTGCTCGGCTCGCCGCCCAGATTGACCTCGATCAACACGGGCGTAAGCGGCTTAGGCTGCGCATGCGCAATCGCGTCGGCAAGCCGCGCGGAATCAAGTGTCTGAATGATCTCGAAAGTGCGGGTCGCGAGCCTCGTCTTGTTGCTCTGGAGGTGTCCGATGAGGTGCCACGTCGCATCGGTCAAGTCCGCCAACTCGGCGCGTTTGGCCGCGCCTTCCCGGATGTAGTTTTCACCGAAGTCGCGCGCCCCGGCGTTATAGGCTGCGCGAACCGCTTCGGGCAGCTGCGTCTTGCTCGCTAACACCAGCCGAATTGCGTCTGGAGATCGTGCCGAGCGCTTGGCCGCATGCGCGATGCGCGCGCGCACCTCGCGCAGCCGCGTCGCGATTTCGTCAGCGCTGAGCATCAAAGGATTCCGTGGTTTCGCAATGCCGCAATGACTTCATCGGTCGGCAATCCCATGACGTTGTCGCGCGAACCGTCTACCTGCGAGATAAAGCCGCCGCCAATTCCCTGGATTCCGTACCCGCCCGCTTTGTCGAAGGGTTCATCCGTCGCAATGTAATTGGCGATCTCTTCAGGAGTAAGGGTGCGAAAAGTGACGCGGCTCATCACAGCCTCGCTCACGATGATTTTCCCGTTCGACGCGATGGCGAACGCCGTCACTACGGTGTGCGTTCGTCCCGAAAGCGTGGAGAGCATTCGCGTTGCATCGTTCGCATCGAGGGGTTTTTCGAGAATCTCTCCGCTGCATTCAACCACCGTGTCGGCCGCAAGAACCCAACGATGTGGATGCAGGGCGGCCACGGCGAACACTTTTTCGCGCGCCATCCGGAGTGCATAGTCAGGCGCGCTCTCAGCAGCTGCGCGAACCTCGTCGAGGCCGCTCTGCACAACTTCGAAATCGATGCGCGCGCGGGTCAACAACTCGCGTCGCCGTGGCGATCCCGACGCGAGAATCAGTTTCGATGCGATCTTCATGACTCGGCTTCAGGTTATCCCGACTGTCGGATCGCGAGCCACCCCAATTGAGATGAGCGCCGCCATCAGATAACCCAATTAGAGGTGAGCATGAAGCGACATCATCTGGTTGTGATGATTCTCGCGCTTGCGGTGGGGCTGGTTGGATGCGGCTCCACTGCCGCGCGTCCCGCGGATGCACCTACTGCACCGACGAATGAAACGCCTCACGGCGCTCCGATTTTGCCTTCGCCTCCAACCTCGGCGTCACCGTCGCAGGCGTTCCTCGAAGGATACCGCGCATATCAAAACCACGATCTCGCCATGGCAACGGAGCGGCTCGGTTACGCATCGGATCACTATCCGCAATTAGCGGACTATGCGCTCTACTACCGCGGCCTGGCGCAGCGCGATTCCGGTGATCTGGCCGCGTCTGCCGCGACGTTCGAAAAGCTGGTCCGTACTTATCCTGAAAGCGTGACGCTGGCCGAGGCCGAGGTTGCGTTGTCGGGGGTTTATCTGCGACTCACGCGCGCCAGCGATGCCGCCGCGGCCGCTTCCCGAGCTATCGCGAGGACCGCGGATTCGAAGCTCGAACAGTCTGCGCGACTCGCATTGGCGCGCGCCCTCGCGGCACAAGGCGATGCGCGCGGCGCCTACCATGAGCTGATGACGCTGCGCGAAACCTACCCGCACGGAATTCATGACGCCGAGGCACGGAGCTTCGCGTATTCGATTCTCGCGAACAACGCGGAGGTCGCGAACGTCAATTCTGTCGAACATCATCGCGACGAGGCCGCTCTGCTGCTCAAAGAGGGCCAACCTTCGATCGCGCTGCAGGAAATCAGCGCGGGACTTGCGATGATGCCGCCAACCGCGCTGCGTGCCGAGTTCATCTTCATGAAGGCGCAGGCGCTCAAGCCTCATCCGGAGCAAGCCGAAGCGGCATACCTGCAATACTTGCGAATCGCGCCGACCGGGCCCTCGGCGCCCGCCGCACTGGACGCGCTCGCGCTAATTTACTGGCATCGCGAGAACCGCGATCTCGCACGCGCAACCTTCAGCAAACTGATCGCGCGATTTTCCGAAAGCCACTACGCGCCCGGAGCCATGCTTCGCATCGGACGCATCTACGAAGAGGATAACCACTACGATTTGGCGCGGGCAGAGTATGGGAAACTTATCGCGCGATATCCTTCGAGCGAATCGGCCGATGACGCGCGGTTCCGCTTGCCGTGGTCGTTCTACATGACACATCGGTACCAGGAAGCATCGAAAAGCTTCGCCGCGATGCGCGCGCATCCGGGAAACGAGCCGGGCTCACATGACATGTTTACCTACTGGGAGGCGCGCGCCAAAGAACAGTCCGGCGATGGCCAGGGCGCGCACGCCTTGTACGCGCTTTGCGCCGCGAGCATCGAGAGCAATTACTATCCCGAACTCGCGCGGCGACGCATCGATGCGGGATGGCCGGAGCTTCCCGCGGCAAGCGCGCCCGATCCGAAATTCGATCCGAATCTCGCGGCACCCGCCGGCTCAGCTTCATTTCACGTCGATCGCGTGCTCGCGCTGCGGGAACTGGGTTTGAAGGAGCTCGAGGCGGGCGAGTTGAAGCAGCTCGAAAATCAGGTGGGTTCCGATGCCGACCTGCGCGGTTTTGTGCTCGGAGGCCTGCAATCAGCGGGCGCTTACTACGATGCGATCGTCGCGGCAAGCAAAATGGAAAAACGCGGCGAGTTAAGCCATCCCAGCGCGGAGCGCATCCGCTATCCGCGCGCATATTGGGATCTGATCGCATCGAAAACCACCGGTGATGGCCTCGATCCGTACCTGGTGGTCTCGCTGATGCGTCAGGAAAGCTGGTTCAACCCGGATGCCACATCGGTGTCCGATGCGCGCGGACTGATGCAGTTGCTGCCCTCTACGGCGAACCGGATGGTCCGCGAGAACGGCCTCGCGCTGGCACAACCGGTCAATTTGTATGATGCCGACATCAACGTGGAGCTCGGAACCACCTACCTGAAGCAGCTGCTCGCGATGTTCAACGGCAATGCGATTCGGGCAGTCGCCGCCTACAACGCAGGCGAGCATGCAGTGATGGGCTGGAACGAAAAATTCCCGGGTGCCGATGACGAATGGGTCGAGAACATCGGCTACCATGAGACGCGCGATTACGTGAAGCGCGTCATCGGCAATCAGCGCGAGTATCGGATGTTGTATGGAAGTGGCGCCACCTCGGCGTCAGTCGCGCGGCAGTAGCTACCAGAAACGGATGCGCCCGGTATCGACGTGGACGAACCCGGTACGCGGGTAATATCCGACGCCGCCGCCGAACATCGACATCGCGGCGCGATGCACGTTCTTGAGCGAACGTCCCTCGACGCAAATGTCGATCGCCTTGCCATCGAGGTGCAGGCTGTGCACCGCGACACCCTCAGTAGCGAAATGTAACATCGCGTTGGTCTTCGGCGTGCGATATCCCGAGATGATTTGGAATGGCTCCCTGGTGGCGAGGCGGTGATGTATCCCTGCCAGCAGATCGAGCAGCGCGGGATCGATGGGCTTCACCTCGTTCTCGCGCCAGTCGCGCAGGATGAAATTGATCTCGTGAAGCGCGCCAGGGATGTATTCGCCATTGGCGAAGTAAGTGGTTTTGAGGCTTTCGCCGGTGTGCAGGTTGTAAAATGACAGCGCACGCGTGCGCTTCGGAATCACTCGATAGGCCGCCATCGCGGCGCCCGGAATCAGCGCCGATCCCGCCCCGATGAGCCCCATTTTCAACAGCTTGCGACGGCTGACCAGCGCCGGCGCGACCTCAACATCTTTCAAACCAAACGTCCCCATCCCACAAGCTTATTTCTTAGCCGTTATGTCATGGGCGATCCCGTCGTGCGCCTCCACGACCGCGGATGCCCCGGTCCAGTCAACCAAATCCTCGATCTTCAAGCTAGCGGCGAGGTGTCTGACGTCATCCAGGGTCGCGCCGCCGTCCTCGTATATATCACGATCGACTTCGAGGAAAAGTCGCCCGTCATCGGTTTTCGCAAACAGCACCGGCTCATACACGATCATCCCTGGTTCGCCCTTCGAGATGCGATGGAACAGGTCCTTGATGTTGTCGGGGTCGAGCCTCACGCATCCGTGCGTGTGATAGCTGTAGATGCTGGCCGGCGCGTTGGTCGCATGGATGCCGATGCCGTGGATGCTCAGGCCGATCCAATAGTTGCCCAGCGGATTGTTGGGGCCGGGTTCGACGCGGGTCTGGACCACCTTGCCCTCATCCTCCATCTCTTCCTGGATGTCCTTCGGCACCACCCACGCGGGATTTTTATGCTTGCTGATCACCGAGAACGCTCCGGTGGGCGTCTCCCAGTCGGGTTTTCCTACCGCGACGGGATACCACGTCACCAGCTTGCCGTCCTCAAACAGAAACAGCATCCGCTGCGGCAAGTTGACCAGGATTCCCTCGGTGATGTCGCATGGCGCGATGTGCTGATTGTCGATGTGAACGCTGCGACCATGCTCGACGACCGAGAAGCGCGAGACATGGTTCGCGTGAGCGATTAGCTTCGAATCCTCGCCGAGCTTGGCCGAAATCAAATGAACGTCCTGGCGGTCGCCCGGCGCGTACTCAAACTCCTTCCCTACAATCGTGTTGCTCAGACATGGAAAGTTCCGCAGCGCATAGGGCAACGGCGTGGGAGTCGCAGTCGGCGTGACAGTTGGGGTTTCGGTTGCGGTCTCGCTCGCACTCGGCGCGGGCGGCGGGGGCGACGATTGATTGCCGGATTTCTGGCAACCAGCGATGAGGTAAAGCGAGAGGAGGAACAGCGCGGCAACCGCCGTCAGGATAAGGCTCCGATGCAGATGATGGGGATCGAAGCGATCGGACGGCGCGCGCATCTCAGCTAATGATACCGACGGACGCAACCGGAGTCATGAAGCATGCGGTCAGGATTACGACGAGCCGAGTTTCTTGAGCGCCTGATCGACTCCCGGCATCCGGCTGGGCAACTCGCGCCCCTTGAGCAACCCTCCGGCCGAAAGAACCATATGATGCGCGTGGCCGTTCTTGATCGCGCTGCGGAAACCCATCTCGTCCTGCGCGCCATTGATCGCGATCTTGAGCATCCGCAGCGTGAAGCGATCGGTCTCCGCGATCCGTGATGCCAGCGCCTCGGTCTCCTGTTCGAGTTGCGCGCGCGGAACCACCATATTCACGAAGCCCAGCTTTTCGGCCTCCTCCGCCTTCACAAACCGGCTCTGGTAGAGGATCTCCTTGGCCTTGCGCACCCCGACATCCCACGGAATCGAAAAGTATTGCAGTAGTGAGGGCAGGAACATCGCATCATCGGAGGCGACGATCAGATCCATCGCGGCAGCAAACATCCAGCCGCCGAAAATGCAGAAGCCGTGAACCTGCGCGATGGTGGGTTTGGTCAGGTCGCGCCAGCGCAGCGTCGCGTCGATGTACAAATCCCACGAGCGTTTGTGCCACCCGCGCATCCCCTTCGGATAGGGCCGCGCGAGGGTGTCTTCCTTGTCCTCGGGCGTGCCGAGGTCGTGGCCGGAGGAGAAATGCTCGCCCTCGCCTTTCAAAATCACCACCCGGACATCGTCGTCCTCGTTGGCGGCGGCGAACGCCTGGTCCATCTCCTCGATCATCAGACGCGACTGCGCATTCTTGTAGCGCGGACGGTTGAGGATCACCCTCGCGATGCGATCGGATTTCTCATAGCGGATATGCTTGTAGGACACGGTGGCCACCTCGTTGGATGCTAACAGCCGCGTAGCCCGACCGGGCCGCGCTTGTCAATCCGGCATTTAACAAATAGACGGTATTTTCGCCGTACTGACAGGCGGGTTGATTCGTTGATCGCGCGCCGATAGCTTGAGGGCGAGGGTCCGAAATGGGGGAAGAAACCAGCATCGAGGCGGAATCAGCTCGGCGCGCGGAGGCAATTCGCCAGGGCTGCGCTGCGTTTCTCATTTACCTCGCGCTGGCGTGTTGGTTCTTCGGGCGCGGGCTGATCGGGCATTTCTCCGACCGCTTCATCGGCCGCGAGGCCGACCCGTCGCAGATGATCTGGCTCATGAAATGGTGGCCGTACGCGATTGGTCATCATCTCAATCCATTTTTGACCAATTACGTATGGGCGCCGGTCGGCTTCAATTTCGCCTGGATGACGTCGATTCCGCTGGTGGCGCTGGTGGCCGCGCCGCTCACCTACACTATCGGACTGATCCCGACCTACAACGTGCTCGCGCTGCTGAGCGCGCCCAGCGCCGCTTGCTGCGCGTTCGTGCTGTGCCGGCGGCTCACAGGTTCCTTCTGGCCCTCGATGCTGGGTGGATTCGTGTTCGGCTTCTCCTCGTTCATGCTCGGCCAGACGCTGGGTCATCTATGCCTGATCCTGTCGTTTCCGGTTCCACTCGCGGCTTACCTGATCGCGCGCCGGCTGGAGGGCAGCATTGCAACGCGATGGTTCGTTGCGCTGCTGGCCATGGTTCTTACCGCCGAGTTTCTCATCGACATGGAAATGTTCGCGACTGCGTCGGTAGTGGGAGCGCTCGGGCTCGGAATCGGCTGTTGGGCGTCGTCCGGCGAGGTACGCGAACGTTTGCTCGGATTGCTTGCGCCGATGGCGGCTGCATTTGCAATCTGCGCCGTCGTGGTGAGCCCGTATCTCTACTACTTCCTGTTTTTCGAGGGACTCCATCAGCCGCTGTGGCCGTCGGAAAAATTCTGCACTGACCTGCTCAACTTCATCGTTCCAACCCCGCTGACCTTGGCCGGAACTATCCCTGCGCTCGCGAGGCTGACCGCCAGTTTTACCGGCACGGTGATGGAGCGCGACGGTTTCATCGCGCTGCCCCTGATCGCGGTTGCGATCGCGTGGGCGCGCCGCCATTGGAAGGAACCGCTGTGCAAGGTGCTCATCGTCTCGGCGGTGGTCGTCTCCATATGCGCGCTGGGGCCCTACCTTCAAATCGGCGGCGTGCCCACCGCTCCGCTGCCGTGGCTGGCGATCGCGCATCTGCCATTCCTCGAACATGCGGTGCCGGATCGCCTGATGGTTTTTCCCTCGCTCGCGATGGCTGTGATCGTTGCGCTGTGGATGGTCGATCCGGAAAGCCGCCGCGAGATGAAAGCGCTAGCGGTCGCATCGACTTTGCTGTTGATGATTCCTAATCCGTCGGCACGGTTTTGGGCCTCGACCATGCAGACGCCGGCATTCTTCACCGACGGTACCGCGCAGCGATATATGTCGCGCAATGATGTGGTGCTGACGCTGCCATGGGGTATCCAAGGCCACAGCATGGACTGGCAGGCCGAATGCGACATGTGTTTTCGCAACGTCGCCGGATGGACCGGGATGGAGCGCTTCGCGGTCCGCCGCTGGCCGATCGTGAACTATTTTGGCGGTTCCCGCGACCTTCCAGAGCCGGAACTTCAGTTGGGAGCGTTCCTGGCAAACAATGGTGTCACGGCAGTGGTAGTAGACGATTCCAGTCCTCGCGCCGACGAATGGCGTCGCTTGATCGCTGAGACGGGACTACGACGGGAATCCGTTTCGGGAGTCTCTCTCTATCGGGTCAATCCCGACGATTTTCAAGATGCACGCGGGATCACTGGATTAACAATGGAGAGCCGCGCGCTGCAACAGCGATTCCAAACTCTGTTGCAGGCAGCCGATTCCTATCTGACGGCCGGCTACGATCCCAAGAAAATCAGCCCGAGCGATTTGGTCGAGAGAGGATTTTTGCCTCCGACCTGGAAAAAGCAGCGCGACGGGTTTTACGATTTGCTCGTTTTGCCCCGCTCCGATGGGAGCGTGATCGTCGGCGAACTGGGATCTCCTTCAGCACTAAAAGGTCTTATCGATCGCTACCATCAGGGCGCCGATCAAATTTTTCTGCCGTATCCAAAGGTCGTTTTGGGTATCGGTCCGGTTGGTTTGAGAAGGCTCGTTTTCAACGCGCTGCTTCCTCCCGCATCGATGCCGACTGACGGGGAGTCACTGCGATTCGTCGCATTTGCCTTCAATCGATCCCAACTTCGCGCCGTGATCCGAGCCAGGGGTCCGCTTCCGCCCCTAACCCACCCAGAGCACATCGGACTGAGATGAAGAGCAGCGCTCGCGACAGATTTGTGGTCGGCGCAGCCTTGTTTGCCATAGCATTCGCGGTTTTCGCTGCCTCACCTGTAGTGGACAACGCCGATTCCCGCTACTCGATGGTCTTAAGCGAAAGCATTCTTCGCCATCACAGCAGTCATCTGGATGCCTACCTTTTCCCCGGCACCATCGCCGAGATGTCGACTAGTACCCCACCCACGATTGATCCGCCCAATCCCCAGACTTACGAACTCGGGAGGGTAAACGGGCATGTCGTCTACCTTTTCCCGAACGGAAGTTCGGTATTGTCGATACCGTTTGTCGCCTTAATGAATACCCTCTCGGTGAGGGCGACCAACGCCGATGGGACGTGCAACGTTCGAGGGGAAATGCTCATCCAGAAAATGCTGGCTGCTCTGTTGATGGCAATTTTGACGTGCATCGTGTTTCGCACGGCGAACCTTCTCTGCAGTACTGAGGTCAGCCTGGTTGTTGCGCTCAGCGTCGGATTCGGAACTCAAGTATGGAGTGTTGCCACGCGAGGTCTGTGGTCTCACACGTGGCTCATTTTACTGGGAACCATTGCAGGCTGGACGATACTTCGCGCGGAAATCCAGCGCCGCGATATTCCGGCGATTTTCCTTGCGACAATCCTCGCCTGGATGTATTTCGTACGTCCCACCGCAGCGATCCCGATTCTCTGTGTTCTGTGTTATCTGTGCGTCTATCACCGCAAAGCCCTGGGTACTTTCGCTGTCACCGGCGGGCTATGGTTAGGAGCCTTCGTCACCTACTCGTGGTTTACGTTTCACGAAATCCTCCCGGGGTACTACCTTGCCTCGCGTTTGCGGTTCGAAGGAATTTCGACCGCGCTCGCCGGAATTCTCATAAGCCCCTCCCGCGGCCTCTTTGTATATGTCCCCTCACTTCTCTTCGTGGGCTACCTGATTGTGAGATACTGGAGAGAACTACCATGTCGTCGGGTCGCCTATCTCTCACTGGCGATCACCGCGATGGAAATTATTAGCGTTGCGGGGTTCCCCAACTGGTGGGGCGGGGGATCCTACGGTCCACGGTTACTTACTGATGTCGTGCCGTGGGCCGTATTGGTGGCGATCATTGGGCTCGCTGGCGCGCGACGGGTTCACATGTCAGGCCTGACCAATCCGGAGTTAGCCGCCGCTTGCGCACTCGTTCTTCTGGCGATCGTGATAAATGCTCGCGGCGCTCTCTCCGTGCGCGCACACCACGTGTGGAATCTGGAAATGGTGGTCGACCGACACCCTGAAAGAAACTTCGATTGGTCGTACCCGCAGTTCGCCGCCGGCTTGGTGGCGCCGCCCAACTATGTAAGCTGGCGATATCCAAACGAGTCCAGTACCAGAGCAGTCACAACCCCTGGCGTCTCTCAAACAATAAGCATTTCGGAGCAGTCCGCGCACTGCCACCATTAGATCGATACGTGCTCAGGACTAGAGCGCATTCTCCGAACGCTCAATAGAGGGAAATGTTAATTTCAGTGTTGTGATAAATCTTAAAGAATGATCCGTGTGCGACTAATTTAAGCTTGCTGGCGAAAGGATCTTCCTCGCAACCACTATTGATGTATATCAAATAGGGGTAGCGCTTGCCCCAGTTCAAAGAATAGTCAAGAACATCCACGGATGCAGGCCAACCAATCGTGTTACTGCGCGTAAGCTCTCTTATCAGTGGCGAGCTCTGATCATGGTCGAAGAGATACGCCGCGAGTGGCGCGGGGGGTGGGGCGATCGGCTCCAGGGGGAAGTACTCGCTGAATGCGGCTTTAGGCTGAACTACAACGACACCTTTCTGTACGAACATGGTCGTATCGAGTCCTCGGCCAGCGACAGAGCTCAAATCTGCGATGTGCCAAAAGAAGCGCCGCTCGGGAAAGTTTGTCGTGGCGGTGCAAAGCGCGTCTTGCCGATCAGACGCGAGTGAAACAAAAACGGGCGCACCAGGCGGTATGACATTCATCGCAGCCGCCAATTCGTCGACATTACGATTGTAGACACCCGCGGTCCGTATTTCGAAGCCCATCTTGATTGCGATCATTGCGGCAACTGCGGGCACAATCAGACGCGTAACAAACGCGGAGCGAGAATCGGGAACTCGCGCTGCGGCAACCGTAAGCAGAGCGGCATACCAAAATGTGCGACCATCGACCACGGCCGATATTTCCATTATAGAGGGGGCGGCCCAAGCGGCCATCCAGAGCCCGATCACCACTAGTCGCCAACCGGGAGCGAGCGAAACCCCGCTCCGATAAAGAATGACGACTACCATCAACGCTATTAGAGCGCACACGACAGCGATTACCATGTTCCCGTCGTCGAAGAGACTACTGATTCCGATTAACTTTCCGGGAAGGTTGGAAAAGGCCAAAGGACGACTGATCGGCGGGCGGGCTCTAAAAAGATAGAACGGAATAGTCGAGATGAAATAGAGCGGCGCTATCAGCAGCGCACGGTATCGCGGCCTTTCTTGCTCGATTTCCAACAGGAGGACAGTCAGGGCCAAACATCCTAGCGCACCCAGATGAATGAGAAAAAGAATCGGCGCGCACAGGTTCAAAGTCAGAAACTTGGGGGCGAAAGTCTTTTGTTGAACCAGAACCAGCGTCAGCAGCACCAGCGCAATTCCAACCACAAAATTGTAGAGCCCATACGAGACGACCGAGGAATGCAGGATCGGCAAAATCAGTAGGATCGTCGGATAAAGACGGCCGTGGATCGATCGGCTGAGAACGATCGCGCCGCCGGCGATACCGACTATGCCGAGAAGGTTGTAAACGGCCAGGATCGCGGCGGCCGACAGAAATTTACCCAGCGCAAGAGTAAAAATGGGAAGCCCCAGATTGGGAATCAACGGGGTATAGTGAACGTCGAAGACACGACGCACTGGCGACTCAGCTGGGCTCAACAGAACACTCATCCAAGCCAGATGTGCAAAGTAGTCCGTGCACAAAGGATAGCGATATAAGAGAAACGGCAGAATCACGACCGCCGCTCCCAAGACGTAAAGTCCGGTTAGGCGAAGGTCGGGCTCACCCACTAAAGACTGAACCCCTGAATGAACCTCAGGAGAAGCTTGTCGCAACCGAGGCGCTATGGGAGTGGCCAAAGTACCTCCTTCGGGCCCACAGCCGCGAGGTTCCTCCTCGCGGGAAATGTCGTAGATGGTGGCAGCGCAGATCGATGGAATCAACGGGAGCAATCAACCATCGTTTCTGAGCCTCTCTGGCCTTGGTTGAGTGCGGGACCCGCCAGGATAGGTCGTGACATTGCTCGGCGTTCGAGCACTAAAAAATCCTGGTGAACTAGTTTCCGTTTCCGCGGATGTGGCCATCCGAAAAGAATCAACCCGGTTCCTTGCGCTGGTTCTTCGAGCCGGGCGATTCATGCTTCCAGCAGCGGGGGAATCGATCCAGCTAGTGAATGTTCGACCCCGCGCGGCTGCGGATAGCTCGCCGCGCGCTATCTCGTCGCAACCGTCGCTCAGTCTTGCAGTTGCTCGGCGCGAAGCTTCTCGCTAATCGCCATCGCATTCAGCGCGGCGCTGATGCGAACCGGATAGACCGCCGGACTGGTGAGCGAGCGCTGCCGGGCGCCCAGCATCGCGAACTCGGCCATGAAATGGTCACGCGACTGATCCAGCGTCGGCGGCGGATTGGTCCGGCGCCCGTTCTCAAACACGGTCTGCAACATCGGAGAGATTTTTGAAACTGCGGGCTTGAACTCGCGCGTCACGCTGCTGGGCGACTCATCGATAAGTCCGACCAGGTCCTGCACATAGTGTCCGCCGGCATCGATGCCGCGAAAAACCTGTTTGCGCCCAGGAATGGTGACCTTGCCGGTGGAGGTTTTGAGCCGCGGACGGCCAAGATAGTCCGATAACTTGTAGGTGTAGTCCGCGCTGGGAGCATCGTCGCTGACAGTGAGCGCGGTTCCCACGCCAAATGCGTCGATCGGCGCGCCGGCCCGAATCAGCTCCGCGATTCGATATTCATCAAGGTTGCCGCTCACAAAGATCGAAACCTCGTGCAGTCCATGCTGGTCGAGAATCGCGCGCGCCTGCCGGCTCAACTGATACAGGTCCCCACTGTCCAACCTCACCGCCTGGATTTTGATGTCATCCGCGGCCAGCCGGCGCGCGAGCTCCGCGACGTTCCTGACTCCTTGCGCGGTATCATAAGTGTCGACCAGTATCGTGCTTAGCTTAGGAAACGTTCGTGCAAAATCCTCAAAGGCCTGACGCTCGGTGTCATGCGCCATGATGAAGCTATGGCTCATGGTGCCGAACACCGGCATTCCATAGCGCTTACCGGCGAGCAAATTCGAGGTGCCATTGAAACCCGCCAGATAGGCGGAACGCGCGGCGATCAGGGTCGCATCGGCGCCCTGCCCGCGACGCAAGCCGAACTCCACCAGTCTGCGTCCCGAGGCGACGCTGAAACATCGCGCGGCCTTGGTCGCGGTTAGCGAGGCGAAGCCGAGTTGGTTCAGGATCAGCGGCTCGAGGAGCTGCGCCTCGATGAGCGGTCCGCGCACCTCCATCACCGGCTCGCCGGGGAAGAAGATGCTGCCATCGGCGATCGCGCGCACCGCGCCGGTGAAGCGCAATTGCGACAGATGGTGGAGGAACTCGGGCTTGAAGAGACGCAACGAATCCAGATATTCGAGCGCCACGGCCTCAAAGTGAAAATCCTCGAGGACTTCGAGCACGCGCTCCAGTCCGGCCGCGATCATATATCCGCGACTGGGCGGAAAGCGGCGCACCCCGACATCGAAGGAGGCGATGCCGTTCATCCCGCGCTCGAAGAAGGCCGCCGTTACCGTGAATTCGTAGAGGTCATTGAGGATGGAGACCTCGGGCGGGTCGAGACGCAGATCTATCGGCATTGGTTGGAACTCTAGCGGAAACGGTCGCGGCGCGGGAACCGACGCGCCGTCAACGCGGCGGCTCCGGCGGCTCGGGCGGTTTGGGCGCCGGCGGCGTGGGCGGATTGTCGTGGACGATGCGGGTCTCGCGGTCGCCTCGATCGCGCATCCAGGTGGAGATTTTCTGCAGCCGCTGATCGACGAGATAGTTGATGGTGCCGGGCTCCTCGAGGCTTCCGGCGCGAACACCGGTGAGGACCTCGATACCATGGTCGATATTGTCGATGGGATAAATATGGAAAACCCCGCGCGCGACCGCATCGACAATTTCGGGATCGAGCATAAGATTAGCGACATTGGCGCGCGGGAGGAGGACCCCCTGCGATCCGGTCAGCCCGACGGCCTTGCACACGCGATAGAAGCCTTCAATCTTCTCATTAGCGCCGCCGATCGCCTGGACATCGCCAAACTGGTCGACCGAACCGGTGACGGCGAAATTTTGGCGAATCGGCACTCCACTGAGGGCAGAAAGCAGTGAGTAAACTTCAGTGGAACTAGCGCTGTCCCCATCGATACCGGAATAGGACTGCTCGAAACAGAGGCTCGCGGTCATCGCGACCGGATGAGCCTGGCCGAAGCGATTGCGCAAAAATCCGCTCAGGATCGCGACGCCCTTGTCATGCGTCGAGCCGGACAGGCGCGCCTCGCGTTCGATGTTGATAAGCCCCGCCTGACCCAGTGCAACGGTCGCCGTGATGCGTGAGGGGCGCCCGAATGCGTAGCCCCCGACATCGATCACGGCCAGCCCATTGATCTGGCCTACCGAGGCACCCTCGAGATGCACGATCAGCGTGCCATTGGCGATGAGGCGGCGGATCTCTTCCTCAATGTAGTTGAGCCGCAGCATCCGTTCACGCAGCGCACGCTCGACATGCGGCGCGGCGACGCTATGGGCACCCTCGCTGATCGCAAAGTACGCGGATTCGCGCGCGAGATCCTCGATGGGCTCCATCACCGCCAGCATCCGCGCGCGATCGCCTGCCAAGCGCATGCCGAACTGAACGATCCTCGTGAGTGCGTCACCCTCGAACGAGGGCAGCTTCTCGCGCCGCACCAGTTCGCCTACGCGCGCCGCATACTTCGCCGCGGCGGTCTTGTCGGCGCTGACGATGGAGCGAATCTCAGCCTTGACCTTGAACAGCTCGGGGAAATCGGTGTCATAAAAATATAACATGTTGTAGAGGTAGGGTCCGCCGAGGACGAGGATCTTGTTGCGCACCTCGATGGATTCGGGACGCAGGCCGCTCACCCCGAAAAACGGAAACGGCTCGAAGGTTTCGACCGTCACGCGGCCGGACTTGAGGCTGCGCTTGAGCGCCTTCCACACACCCGCCTCGATGACCGCGTCCTCCATGTCGAGGACCAGAAAGCCTCCATGCGACTTGATATAGGAGCCGCTGATGATGCGAGTGAAGTTGGTGCCGGAACGCCCCAGGGGATCGATCCAGCGCTCGATGGTGCCGAAGAGATTGCGATAGGTCGGCGCATCCTCGTTGACCACCGGGGCGCCCTTTGTTTCCGAATTGTCAACCATCACGTTGACCTGGTACTCGAACCATCGGCGTCCATCTTCCGGCGCTTGCGGCGTGCCCGGAATCGGCGGTTGCCGGCCTTCGGTTTCACGAAAACGATCGAGGTTGTCCAGGATGTGCTCGGCAACATGGTCGAGGTATGCCGCCACGCTCGGATTTTCGAATTGCGCCTTGATCTCTGCAACCAACGGATTGACCAGTCGTGCGGCGAAGGAGCGCTCGATAGTGCGGATATCCTCAACCAGTTCGCGCATCAATTCCTGCTGTTTGAGAATGACGCCGCCGAACTCCTCTTGCAGCTCAACTTGCGCCCTGCTCAGTTGCTCCCGCTGCTCATCGGTCTTTTCCTGCATCGCCTTGTTGAGCGCTTCGGGCGACTCGGGCACCTTGCCTTCCACCAGCGGCAGGAAGATCACTTGACCGTTGGGCGTGGTCTGGATCGCGAAGCCCTTCTCGCGGGCCTTCTGCTCCAACCCGCCGAAGAGCTCCTGCGCACGCTTGTTGTATTTCTCGCGCAAGGCGGAGCGCTCTTGATCGAAGTCCTCACGCCGAAATGCCTTAGGGAGCTGTTCGATGATCGATTCGACGAGCTGGTTCATTCGATCGCGCAGCTTGGGTCCATTGCCGGGCTTCAGATAGAGCGCGCAGGGTGCTTCGGGGGTTCGAAAGTTATGTACGTAAACCCAGTCGCCGGGGGTCGGCATCGAGGCGGCCTTTTCCGTCAGCAGCTTCATCACCGATTCGCGTTCCTCGCGCGAACGTACTCCCGACACGAACACGTTGTAGCCGGGGCCGCCGATGCCGATCGCCATCCGGATCGCGTTAAAGGCTCGGCCCTGGCCGAGAAGCTCCTCGCCGTCGCCACCGCGCGAGGCGGCTACCAACTCGTCGGAGGTAAGCGGAGGCGCGCCGCGCAATTCCGAAGACGACAGTTCAATCGGCTGCGACGCTGGTTTCAATTCCGCCGCTTTTGCTTCAGACGGTTTACGCGAGTCTCCGGCGGTGTTTTCGGGCATGCGAGGATCTCACTGGAGGAGCGGGTGAAGCACGCTCGTTAGCTGTTGACTTTAATTCTTTTGGCTTTTTGCTTCGGAACAATGACGATCAGCGTGTGGTCGATCCATCGTGCCTCGACCGCCTCGGCCACGATCGGAACCGCGAACGAGTAAGCACTTTCGAAGGTTCCCTCGGTGCCGGTCGGTGCGCGGACGCTGAGTCGCTGCCCCGCCACGTCAATTTCGATTTGCTTGGGATCGACCTTGGGCACGGCAACCCGGACCTCGTAGCGATCGGGATGGTCGAGGATCTGGGCCTTTTCGAATTCATCACGCTCGGGCACGCGCCGCCAGCGCGAGATCAGCATCTCGTCGAAAAATTCGTCGAGCGCCCGCTCAAAATCCTCGACACTTATTCCTGCTCGCCTCGCCATTGGGAGAAAATCCTTTCGGCAATTCTAATGCGTCGTGGCCCTGCTGGTCGAGACTGAATACACGATTTGCAAGACACACATCGCGAAACAGATCGTTGCAATCACTGAAAACTGGCGCTTGCCTCGATGGAGGCTGCAACGCTATGGTCCGATCGTGGCGAACTTCACCAAGATCGTTTCCGCGACGGATTTTTCCGAGGATTCAAATCTGGCAGTCGGGTATGCCGAAGAAATCGCGCGGCGCTTCGGGGCCGAGATTATCCTCCTGCATGTCGACCAGGCGCTCCCGCCGGTGATGGTCTCGCCGGAGATCGGCCCAGTGATGGACGTCGGCGCGATGACCCGAATCGCGGAAGAGCAGCGGATGCTGGCGCAGAAGGAACTCGACAAGATCGTCAACCGAATGCGCGACGGCGGCCTCAAGGCGCGTTCGCTGCTGAAAGTCGGGTCACCTTTCCTCGAAGTAATTCACGCGGCCCAGACCGAAGGCGCGGACCTCATCGTGATGGGTACCCACGGACGCACCGGCATCGCGCATGTGCTGATGGGCAGCGTCGCCGAGCGGGTGGTGCAGAAAGCGCATTGCCCGGTGCTCACGATTCGGCACCCAGACCGGAAATTCAAGCACCCGCTCGACAAGTAGCTCCCGGGACTATCTTCCCTTGAAGCGCGGAGCGCGCTTCTCGATAAAGGCCTTCACGCCTTCCGCGAAATCTTCGGACTTGGTCATCATTTGCATCGAGGCGTCGTCTTCTTTGATGGCAGTCGCGAGATCAGTGAATTGATGATCCCAGATCATCTTCTTCGCCTGTGCCACGCCGAGTGGAGAGCATTTCGTCGCGATATGACCGGCGACGTCGCGCGCGGTTTCCATCAGTTTGTCGTGCGGCACCACTCGATTGACCAGTCCGATCGCGAGTGCTTCCTGCGCGTCGATCAGACGGCCGGTTAGCGCAAGTTCGGTGGCGCGGGTGACGCCGATGATCCGGGGCAACATCCAGCTCGACCCGTGTTCAATCGCAAGCCCGCGTTGCACGAAGATGAGGCCCATTCGCGCCTTGTCCGACGCAATGCGAATGTCCTGGTAGAGGCACAAGGTAAAGCCGAGCCCGACGCATGCGCCGTTGATCGCGCCGATGACGGGCTTCTTCAGCGAAAGCATCCACGAATAGGGAGTGCGGTAGTCGGAACGCGCATCTTTGGCGAGGTCATCTTTGGGAGCGGCGACCGCAGCCCCTGCCGTCGCGCGGCCCTGCGAAATTTCGCTGAGCCCAGTCATGTCGGCACCCGCACAGTAGGCTCGTCCAGCTCCAGTAAGGATGATCGCGCCGATGTTGTCATCGTGATCCGCGTCAAGCATCGCCTGACGCATCTCGACGCCCATTTTCGCGGTCCACGCATTCATCTTGTCGGGCCGGTTCATGGTCACGGTCGCGATTCGATCCGCCTTCTCATAAATAATGTCGCTGAAATCCATCATTACCCTCCGGCGCCTCGCCGACAGTTTAAATTGTGGTGAAACAGCCCGATCAAAGCATCGTTGCGTGACGATGCCAAACGGAAAATTCCGCACGGCGGCCTACTTTCCAATTGTTGCGTCGGCTGTTAGGTACTGACGGTGGCCGAAATTTCCTTGAACGTCACCCGGGTTCATAAATCCGCGCGCTCGACACTGCTCACAAGACTTGTAATCGCGATTTTTCTGGTTTTCGGGGCGTTGCCCGCGCGCGCCGAGCAGGCCGAAAAGGCGATGGTCGTTTCGGAGAACGCGTTGGCTTCCGAAGCGGGGCTCGCGATCCTCAAGCAGGGCGGCAACGCGATCGATGCCGCCACCGCAACTGCGCTGGCGGTCGGCGTAACGAATCCTGCGTCGTGCGGAATCGGTGGCGGCGGCTTCATGCTCATCTACATCGCCAAGGAAGGGAAATTTTACGCGCTCGATTATCGCGAGACGGCGCCGCATGCCGCTTTCGCTGACATGTATTATCGCGACGGTCATCCGAACGAGGAACTCGCAAAGGTGGGACCTCTCGCCGTGGCGGTGCCCGGCGAGATCGCGGGAATCGACGCGGCGCTCAAACGCTTCGGCACTATGAAGTTCCAGCAGGTGGCCGCGCCCGCGGTCAAACTGGCGCGCGATGGCTTCCCGCTTAGCGAGCATCTGGCGGGCGAGATCAAATCCAACGTCTCGATACTCGCGATGGACCCCGGCCTCAAGGAGGTCTTCCTAAAGGAAGACGGCACCGCGCCCGCAGCGGGCGACAAAATCTACGAAAAGAAGCTGGCCGAGACGATGGAGCGCCTCGGCAACACGCCGGTCGCGAAGTTTTACGATGGCTCGATCGGCAAAGAACTCGTCTCTTACCTCCAGGAGCACGGTGGCATCCTTACCGATGACGATCTGGCGGACTATCAGCCTCTCTGGCGCGATCCGTTGCATCGCGCCTACCACGGGATGGTCGTGTATGCGATGCCGCCGCCGTCGTCCGGCGGAGTGGTCCTGGAGATGCTGGGAATGCTGGAGCCGGGGCATCTGCCCGGCCTCGGCCTCAATTCGCCGCCATATCTGGCACGTCTTATCGAAGTGATGCGGCAGGGATTCATCGATCGATCGCTGTATGCGGACCCGGTTTACGTGCATGTACCGCTCGACGTCCTACTGTCGCCGGCTCATATCAATGATGCGCGCGAGCGAGCGATGCATCAGAAAAGCCCCGCCGCAATGACTGCCGAGGCGCATGATCATGGCACTTCGAATCTCTGCGTCGTCGATGAGGCGGGCAACGTCGTTGCGCTGACCACGACCATTAATACTGTTTTCGGCGCGAAGATGACGGTTCCGAAACTGGGCATCATCCTCAACGATGAAATGGATGACTTCTCGGTCTCGCCCGGTGTTCCAAATGCCTACCGGTTGGCGGGCGCCGATGCGAATTCGATCGCGCCCGGCAAGCGCCCGCTCTCGAGCATGACCCCCATTATCGTAATGAAACAGGATAAGCCGGTGTTGGTGGCCGGAGGTTCAGGCGGGCCGACAATCACTACCGGGGTCCTGCAGGTCGCGCTCGGCGTACTGGATTTCCATTGCAGCGCTGAAGAAGCCGTGGCTAACGCGCGGCTGCACGAGCAGGGAACGCCCGACGTCGTTGTGATCGAGGAGAAGATCCCCCAATCAACCCGCGACGCCCTTGAACAGATGCGCTACAAGCTGCGGGTGATTCCGCAGCTAGGCGCGGTGAATGCGATCACCATCGCGCCCGGCAGTCTTCACGGCGCGTTCGATCCTCGTAAGGGCGGCGGCGCCTCGGGTTACTGATTGGACTGATCGATCGATTTATCGGACCATCGCACGCCTGTAGAGTTGTCGTCGTGGCTGAGGAGGCATCGAGCGCGGCGCGCACCGAGCGTCGCGCAGGCGTGGTGAGCGCACGATGGTTAACCGTCGAAGCGTTGGCCGCGCCCATCGTCTTCATCGTCGCGGGTCTGATCTTTTTCTTTCACCTCGGAACGTATGGACTCTGGGAGCCCGATGAGGCCCGCTACGCCGAGATCGCGCGCGAGATGCTCGTTCTGCGGGACTTCATCGTGCCGCACCTAAATTATGTCGCCTACGTCGAGAAGCCTCCTCTGTTGTATTGGCTGACCGCGTTATCCTTTCGCACCTTCGGGATCGATGAATTCGCCGCGCGGATGGTACCCGCAACCTCAGCACTGATAGGCGTCCTCGCGACCTTCATCTTTGCCGATCGTGTGATGGGACGGCGGCGCGCAGTGATGGCAACCGCAATCCTCGCGACCGCGCCGCTCTACGCACTCATGGCGCAAGTGCTGACCACCGATATGCTGCTCTCGGCACTTACGACGATCGCGATTTTGGCCTTCTACCTGCATTACGAGGAAGGCGGTAGGTGGTGCTGGATCGCGTACGTCGCGATGGCGCTCGCGACACTGACCAAGGGACCGGTGGGCGTCGCGTTGCCGGCGCTGACGATGCTGGTCTTCCTGTGGTGGGAGGGCACACTGAAAGGTTCGCTCCGACGGTTTCATGCGATCGCTGGCGCCATACTGGTGCTCGCGATTGTCGCGCCGTGGTTCATCGCTATCAGCATACGAGAGCCGGGCTTTCTGGATTTCTACTTCGTCGGCGAGCACATCCGCAGAGTCTTCGATTCATCGTTCAGTCACGGCGAGCCGGCGTACTTCTACATTCCGGTAGTCATTGCGGGATTGCTCCCATGGTCGCTGCTGGTGCCGTTTTTGACGTGGCGCAGGATGACGCCGAAACCCGCGCGACGCTATTGTGTGATCGCAGCGCTGGTTATCATCGGCGCGTTTTCAGCTTCGAGCGGCAAGCTCATTCCCTACGTCATTCCGGCTTTCCCTCTGCTGGCGGTCTTGCTGGCCGATGGAATCGTGGCGTGCGCGTGGCCCGATCAGTCACGCCCGCTGCGCTCACCCGATTCGCGCATCCTGATGGAATCGGGCCCGCTGCTTGGACTTCTGGGCGCGGCAATCATCTTCGCGGCGCTCGAGGCCGCGTCGTTTCGCACTCCCTATCTGATCCTGCTGCAGCCCGAGCTATTCGCGATCGGCGGAATCCTGGTCTTCGGTGGCGCGATGACAACCATCGCGTTTTCCGCGCGGCTGACCGGCGCAGGCTTGTCTTTGATCGTCATCACACTGGCGGGAGCGCTATGCGCATCAACCTGGGCGCGGTTAGCCGCCGAACCGCTGCGGTCGTACGCGAGCTTAAGCCGGGCAGTTGCGGATCGTGCGCCGAACGCGACCATCATCAGCTACCATCGCTATGCGCAAGGATTGCCGTTCTACACGCGGCGCCGCGTAATCGTGGTCGGACCGCTCAGCGAACTCAGGTTCGGCGCCGAGCGTGCGCCCGATGCGAACGACTACTTCTTCACCTCGGATAGCGACCTGCTGCGTCTTTGGAATCGTCCGGGGGACACCGTGCTGGTCCTCGATGCCGGTGACCTGGCGCGGCTGAAGGACCGGCTCGGCAACTTCACCCTGCTCGCGGTCGAACACACCAAACGCGCCATCGTAAATCATGGAGAGCAGCTTGCCCACGACTGAGACGCCAATCCATCACCTGTCGGAAGCTCCGGCGCGACCCAAGCATCCCTATCGCGCATTCGCGATTCGGATCGGCTTGGGCATCGCGATCATCGGGTTTCTGCTTTGGCGTTTCAATGCGGGTCCAGCGCTGCGCAGTCTGGCTCGCGAACGTATGGCGTATTTCGCAGCGACCGTCGCGTTGTATGTGGCCGCCCAGGCCTTGTCGGGGTGGCGATGGCAATCTCTGGCGGCCGTGCTGCATCTGCATGCGAGTCGATTGGAATGCGTGCGTTACTACTTCATCTGCATGTTCACCAATGTTTTCGTGCCCGGTCTGATGGGAGGTGACGCCGCGCGCGCATTCTACCTTGGGCGCGGGCATGGAAAGATGGGCGAAGCGATCGCCTCGGTGGTTGCCGATCGAGGCTACGGCTTGTTGGCGCTGTTCTGGTTCGCCGCACTGATAGCGATCACGATGAACCATGGAACGCTAACGCTAGCCGTGATTAGACCAATAGTTGGATTGGGCGTCGTCACCTTCGCCGGCTACCTCGCCTCGCCGCTAATTGCGCGGCTCATTCATTTGACGCCGCGTCGTGTCCGCCGGACGGTCGGTATTATTGCACCGTATCTTCACCAACCCGCGGCGGTGCTGCCCGCGATAGCGTTGTCGCTGATTCTCCAGGCCTTACTAGCGACCTGCCAATACGTTCTGGCGCTCGGAATGGGGCTCCATTTGCCTCTTTCCATGTTCCTCCTGATAGTGCCAATAGCCGGCGTCTTCGCCGCGCTGCCACTAACCCTCAATGGTCTGGGACTACGCGAAACGGCCTACCTCTATCTATTCGGGATGGCGGGCATCAGCCGCGACGACGCCATTGCCTTGGGTTTGCTTTTCTTTGCGGCCGCTATGGCCGGCGGGTTGGTGGGCGGCATCGCTTTTATTACGACAGAGGTTCCAACCCCGCCCACACAGCCCGACCCCCAATTTACCACGGTCATCTGAGGTCGATCGGCATTCCACCGAATAGAACGACGTATCAGTTCCGTGGGTGTTGGCGGCTTGGTTTTTTATAAATTCCGCTAAACCAAAGGACCTCAGATTCTAGGGTTTGTAATGTTGCGAATGTTGCGGACGGTTTGTATATTGTGGCCTAACCAATCGGACAGGCACCCGACGATTCTGGAGATTTGCTGATAGATGGACTTCATGAAGACCATGTTTCTCAACCCGCCTTCCTACGAGGATTTCGACGGAGGCGCGGGTTCACGATATCAGGCTACGCGCGAGGTCTGGTCGTTCTGGTATCCGACCTGGCTCGCTTACCCCGCGGGCATGATTCCCGGCGCGCGCCTGCTCGATGCACCGCCACACAACTATACCGTTCAGCAGACCGTCGACGAGGCGAAGAATTACGATCTCGTCGTAATTCACACCTCGACGCCGTCGTTGCGGATGGATGCGCGCACGGCCGAGTCCATCAAGGCCGCCAATCCCAATTGCATAATCGCCTTTGTCGGAGGCCATCCGACCGCCCGTCCTGAGGAGGTCCTCAAGATTTCGCCCGCCATCGATATCGCGGGGCGCAAAGAATTCGATCATTCTATGGTCGAAGTCGCCCGCGGGATGGATTGGGCAGGGATCGGCGGCATCAGCTATCAGCGTGACGGATCGATTCATCACAACCCCGACCGTCCAATCTTGACCGGCGAGGAGCTCGATAAGCTTCCCTTTGTGACCGAGGTGTACGAAAAGAACCTCGACTATCTGAAGTACAACAGTCCCTACTGCCAGTATCCATACGTCTCGATGTATACCGGCCGCGGATGCCCGGCGAAGTGCACCTTCTGCCTGTGGCCGCAGGTGACACAGGGACACAGCTATCGTACGCGCAGTCCCGAGAGCGTCTACGAGGAAGTCTCGCAGATGAAGGCGAAGTTTCCGAAGATGAAGGAACTCTTCTTCGATGACGACACCTTCACCGCAGATCCGGCGCGGGCGCGCAAAATCGCGCAGTTGCTCAAGCCGCTCGGCATCACGTGGTCGACCAACTCACGCGCCAACGTCGATTACGAAACGCTGAAGATCATGAAAGACGGTGGCCTGCGCCTGTTCGTGGTTGGATATGAGACCGGTAACGCGCAGATTCTGAAGAACATCAAGAAAGGCGTTGGGCTGGAGCGCGCGCGCCGCTTCACCCGCGATTGCCATGAGATCGGGATCCTCATCCATGGCACCTTCATCCTCGGGCTTCCGGGCGAAACCAAAGACACCATCCAGGAATCGATGAAGTTCGCGCGCGAGATGGATTGCGAGACCATCCAGGTCTCGCTTGCTTCGCCGTATCCCGGCACCGAGCTTTACGATTACGTCGAAAAGAACGGTTATCTCGCAGTCAACCCGCTGCTCGATCAGGACGGCTATCAGAAGTGCACGGTGCAGTACCCGGGTCTTACCAACGATGAGATCTACGGCGCGGTCGAGAAGTTCTATCGCAGCTTTTACTTCCGTCCGAAGTACATCTTTAAATCGATTCGCAAGATGGCGACTTCCGCGGAAGAAACCAAGCGCTTACTCAAAGAGGGCGCGCAGTTTCTTTCCACTATGCGTCAGCGGCGGCATCAACTTCGAGATAATCCGACAGTTCAAGCGTCCGCTTAGGAGAAGGACAAAAGCGACGTCGGCGACGCAATGATGAAACTGCTCGTTCTCATCTCCGAACTAGGGATCCTAACCTCGACGTTCTATTACCTCGCGGCAATGGTCGCCGGACTGATCTTTGCCCATCGTACCAACTCCACACCTCCGCCGCTGCCGAAGATTCCGCCGCGCGTCGCGATCCTGAAGCCACTGCGTGGCATGAGCGATAATCTTCGCGACAACATCATCAGCTTCCTCGAGATCGCATACTCGCGCGTCGAGTATATCTTCGGCGTCGACAGTTATGAGGACCGCGCGATCGATGTCCCGGTTTCTTTACGGGCGCCGTACCAGTTCGCAAACATTACGGTCACCGTTGGCGATGAGCCTGGGTGCTCCAATCGCAAGGTTGCGAAGCTGGTGAAAATGGCGCGCCGTGCATCAGACAAGACGGACATTTTCGTGCTCAGCGATGCCGACATCTCAGTTGAGCCGGATCATCTCAGGCGGGTGGTTTCGGAACTAACTGCGGATGCCAAGACCGGCATCGTGACCTGCATCTATCGCGGCCGCGCGTATGACAGCTTCGCTTCGCGGATGGAGGCGCTCTTCATCAACACCGATTTCGCGCCGCAAGTAATTCTCGCCGAGGCGCTGGAGCCGATGCATTATGCGCTCGGCGCCACCATCGCGGTGAAAACCGAGGCGCTGGAAGCGATCGGCGGTTTCCGTGCGCTCAAAGACCTCCTCGCCGACGACTTCCATCTCGGCTCCAAGGTCTCCGAGGCGGGCTACAAAATCGAGCTTTCCAGTTCCGTCGTGACAGTGGCTTGCGAGGACCACGTTTTCGCCGACTTTTGGAGCCATCAACTAAGATGGGCCAGGACTTATCGTCACGTCCGGCCCCTGAGCCTCGCCACGATTTTTATCCATGGCCCATTCTGGGCACTGATGTATCTGGTCGCGAGCCGCTTTTCGGTTCACGCTTTCGATGCCCTCGCGATGGTCATCGGATTGCGCGTTGTGATGGCAACCGTCATGATCGGCAAGGTCCTCAAGATGCCGCAACGCTTGTCGGATGTGGTGCTAGTCCCGTTCAAGGATTTAGTGATGACGGCAATCTATTTCGCCAGCCTCACGGGTAAGACGGTCAAATGGGGTGGGCGCAGGTTTCGGTTGATGTCCGATGGCGTGATGCGCGAACTCGCCTGATACCTCGCTACGTGTCCAGGTCACTCGAGAATGTTGATTTACCTGGTGCTGGCAGTCCTTGCGAGCACACTGATGGCGCTCGGCCTCCTGATAATGAAAAGTCGCGCCACCGCGCTGCCAGACGCGCGCGGCTCTCGAGTCATCACTAGCGTACTCGCCTGGCTGCGCGATCCTATCTGGACCGGGGGTATGAGTGTCCAGATCGCGGGCTGGGTCATGTACGTAACCGCGGTCTCGCAGGCCCCGGTTTCGATGGTCGCGGTGATGATGCAGGGCGGGATCGCTCTGTTCGTGATCTTTTCGGTTGCCGTCCTCGGCGAGCGGGCGCGACCAGCCGAATGGGCTGGCATTATCGCGATTGTGATCGGAATGATCTTGCTCTCGATGTCGCTATCGGCAGGCGCTTCGCAAGGCGCCGCCGACGGCCGCGTGGTTATCGCGTTTTCGATTGTGCTGGCGATGATCGTCGTGGCCTCGTTCAGCCGACCACGTCTTGCTCAAAACGGCACCGCGCAGGCAATCAGCTCCGGCATCGCGTTCGGGCTGGCCAGCATTTATACCAAAGCGATGACTGATACCTTCGAGGCGAGCACCGCCGACCTTGCGTTGCGCATCTTTGCCGATCCTTGGATCTATGCGATGTTGGCGGCGAATATCGGCGGAATGGTCATGCTCCAGAACTCGTTCCATCAGGCACGAGGTATCATCACGATGCCGCTGTCCGGGGCGCTGTCGAACCTGGTACCGATCATCGGCGGGATGTTGGCCTTTGGCGAGCGGCTACCGAGTGACCCGAAAGCCGCGACCATGCGCGTGGCAGCCTTCGTCCTCACCATCGCCGCGAGTACGACGTTGGCTATCTCCGAGGAAGAGAAACTCGCGGTCGACCCGGTGGCGGTCAAGAAAGTCAATTTGGCCTAAACACTGTATCTAAATTGTTTCGCAACGAAACAATCTGATACAGCGGAACAACGCTTAAGATGCGGCCGGCCTATCTTCTGTAAGGGAATCGCTGAGGTTTTTCTTCGGCACGATTCTGGCTCTCTCTAGCATAAAACGTCTGGTGGAAGTTGCTCGAAAACCGGGCCGATGCGCGAGGTCAGGGGGATCTATGCGCGTCGGCTAGGGGGGAATCAGGGGAACTGACAAAGGGCGGGGATTAGAGATCGGCGGCGAGACTCGGGGGGGACTCGTCGCCGTCTTGATTTTTGGTTATCGCGCTCGCCCGAAAGAGATCCTTTAGAATCTCGCTTTCGGAACTCGAAGACCTGGAACATCGGCGCGCGTCTTGAACACGGTGCCCTTCTTGTTTGCGTCCTCGGTATTGTCCGCGGTGACGATGTACAGGTCCTGCATGTCGCGGCCACCGAAGACGAGGCTGGTCACCATAGTTGACGGCACCTTGATGCGCTGTTTCACAACCGCATCCTTGCCGAAATGCACCACCTCGCCGGCCCGCACCGCCGCCACCCATAAGCCGCCCTCGACGTCGACTGCCATGCCGTCGGGCCAGCCCTGCGGCAGCTTCGCGAAGATTCGCCTATCTTTCACCCCTGCGTCGGCGGTAACGTCGTAGACCCACACCGCACCGGTCGGTGAATCGCAATGGTAGAGGTGCTTGCGATCAGGGCTGAGCCCCAATCCATTGGTCACCTCGATACCGTCCCATAGCTTCGTCACCTTCCCCGGAGGATCGACGCGAAACAGGCTGCCGGGAATCGGTTTGTTGTTGCTCAGCGGATCGAAGTTGATCTGCCCGGTATATACGCTGCCGTTGTCGTTGGTCGTGAGGTCGTTAAAGCTGCACGACTTGCCCTCCCATTCAGTGAAGAGGCCGCGGCTGTTGCCGGTCTTCTCATCAAACAGGATGAGCCCGCGGCCGGTCATCACGATGCCGCCGCCCTCGTTGAACATCATGCCGCCGACGCCTTTGCGCTTCGGCACCACCGTCTCGACCTTGCCGTTGGGGTGTAAACGATGGACTCCGCCGTTAGGAACGTCGCTGAAGTAAAGACGATCCTGCTCATCGACGCGCGGCGCTTCGAGCAGTCCGAAACCTGAGGCTAACGTGGTAAATTCCATGGGACGAACCTCCAGCTTGGCGTTTACCATGGTTGCCCGATACGGGCTAACGCGATCGATCAGGTCGGAAAGGGATTCGCCGGCGATAGCCGCGTGCCTGGCGGCGGCGGCATCTGCGGTGGGGGCGGATTCGGCTCGCCGTTGCGCTCCTCAGGGTCAATCAACCCAACCTGTCGATGAAACACCCACACCAGGGTTGGTTGAAACACCCGCGTCAGCAGCGCGATCGAGGCCGCCCCGCCGATGACCACGATCGCCAGCGGGCGCTGCGTCTGCGCACCGATGCGATGCGAGAGCGCCGCGGGCAGCAGTCCCAGCCCATCGACCAACGCCGTCATCATTAGCGCGCGGAACCTGCGGTCGGCGCCCATTACGATGGATTCCAGCACCGGATGCCCCTGCGCATAGAGCTCATGAATGTAGAAGTTGAGCAGGATGCCATCCATGATCGCGATCGCGAAGATGGACACAAAGCCCACCGCGGCGGAAACGCTGAATGGGGTACCGGTGATGACTAAGGCCAGTACTCCGCCCATACAAGCGAGCGGGATTTGCGCCATCAGGATCAGCGTATTTACGATCGAAACCGTCGCCCCATACAGAATTCCCATGATTATGAGCAACGCCAGCGGGATGACCACCATCAGCCTTTGATTGGCGGCCTGTAGCTCGCCGTATTCACCGACCCATGACAGATGAGTGCCTTCCGGTACCTGGATTTCGCTGCTCACCCGAGCCTTGGCTTCCGCGACCGTGCTCTGAAGATCGCGGCCGGTGACCGAAAAGCGCACCGGCACGTATCTCTGTAGATCCCCGCGATAGATGAATGCCGCGCCACTCTCCGCCTCGACTTTAGCGATTTGCCCGAGCGGGACATTGCCGCCGGTCGGCACATTGACCCTGATGTTCTTCATCGCCTCGATGCTCTGCCGATACTGCGGCTGCCATCTCACCACCAGCGGGAAGCTCATGTCGCCTTCCAGCACTTGCGTCGCCGCCTGCCCGCCGATCGCCGCCTGTACGATCGCCGAGACGTCGCCGGTGTTCAGGCCATAGCGCGCCGCGGCGAGGCGATCGGGTTGGACCACGATGTTGGGCTGGCCGAGCGACCTGAAAACGAACACGTCGGTGACACCGCGCACCTTCTTCAGAATTTCCGCAATCCGGTTGGCGAGCGATTCATCGGTATCGAGATCATAGCCAAAGACTTTGACCGCGTTGGAACCCGCCTTAACGCCCGACAGAGCCTCGTCGATATTGTCCTCAATGTTCTGCGAATAGGAGAAGCTCACTCCGGGGAAGCGGTCGTGCAGTCTGCGATCGACCTGGGTGACGAGCCGCTCTTTGGTCAAGCCTTTTGGCCATTGGGTGTCGGGTTTCAATTCGACTGAAAATTCGACGCTGAAGAAACTGGTGGTCTCGGTCCCGTCGTCCGGGCGGCCGAGTTGCGAGACCACGTTGCTAACCTCGGGAAACGACAGAAACACGTTGCGCATCTGGTTGACCAGCTTGGCGCCATGGTCAAGCGAAATGGTGGTCGGCATGATCGCGTGCGCCCAGATGTTGCCCTCTTCCAGCTTGGGCAGAAATTCACCACCCAGGCGCGGGAACAGTGACAATCCCGCGATCATGATCAAGGTGATGACCACCAGCGTAAAGCGCGGGAAGCGCAGCACTCGCACGAACAGGTGGTGATAAAAATTGTGAAACGCCTCCCAGATAAAATTCTCCGTCTCCTTCATTCCTTTGCGGAGCAGGAAGGAACTTAAAACCGGCGACAGCATCACCGCCAGGATGATCGCAATCGTGAGCGCATACGCGTAGGTGTGCGACATCGGCGAGAAGATCGCGCCTTCCACCCCCTTCATGGTGAACAACGGGAGGAATGCCACCAGGAAGATCAGGGTTGAATAGAACATCGGACCGCCAACTTCGACCGAGGCGCGGCGGATGCAGTCGTAGGTGCTTTCACTCGGCAACTCGTTGGTAGTGAGATGGCGATAGATATTCTCCATCACGATGACGGTGGAATCGATGATGATGCCGAAATCGACAGCCCCCAGCGAAAGCAGATTCGCCGGGGTGCCGGTGAGATAAAGCAGAATGAAAGCGCCCAGCATCGCCAGCGGAATATTGATCGCCGCTATGATCGCGGTGCGCAGATTACCCAGAAAGAAAATCAGCACCAGGAACACCAGCACCATTCCCAGTAAAAGATTCTCGAGCACCGTGTGAAGGGTGGTGTGGACTAGCTGGGTGCGATCGTAATACGGGACAACTTTGTATCCCTCCGGCAACAAGCCGTTAGTGTTGAGGTCATGCGTCTTCGCTTCGACCCGTTTGAGAGTCTCCAGCGTATTGCCACCCTTGCGCATCAAGACGATTCCCTCGACGACCTCGTCTTGATAATTCATCCCCACAATTCCGAGACGCGGCGTCCACCCGATTCCGACCTCCCCTACGTTGGCAATTCGGATCGGAGTGGAGTTGTTAGTCGCCAGCACGATGTTGCGGATGTCGTCCAGGGTATGGATGAGACCGATTCCGCGCACATCGAAGGCCTGCTCGCCAACGTTCAAATAGTTGCCGCCCGAATTGGTATTCGAGTTCTGGATTGCGGAGATAACCTGCGCGAGCGGAATCGCGTAGTGAATCAGCTTCTGCGGGTCGAGTTCGACGTGGTACTCCTTGGTCAGCCCGCCGAAGCCATCGACGTCGAGCACGCCCGGCACGGTCTTGTACTGCTTTTCGCAAATCCAGTCTTCGACCTGCTTCTCTTTGATCAGGTTATGGTCCGCGCCCTGGACCGTGTAGCGATAGATTTCTCCGATCGGATTTTCCGGCGACAGCCCCGCCTGGATGCCTTGCGGCAGGCTGACGAATTGCAGCTGATTGATGGTCTGGACGCGGTCCATCTCATAGTCGCTGTCCCAATCGAAATAGAGTCGGACGTCCGACAGTCCGTAGAGGGAGATCGACTCCATCGCGGTGAGGTGCAGCATCCCGCTCATGCCGTATTCGGTCGGAACGGTAACCAGTTTCTCGACTTCCTCAGCGCTCAAGCCGTTGGGCAACGTCAGCACTTCGGTCATCGGTTGCACGGGATCCGGATAGGCCTCGATGTCGAGTTCGTGAAAGGAGTACAACCCTGCCAGAACCAGCAGGATCGCGACGCCTATCACCACCACTCGCTCGCGCAACGCGAGCGTCATCAAAGCCTGAATCATTTACTTAGGAGCTCTCGCCGTGGGCTTGATGCCACAGCGCACTGACCTGAAGTGATTCGCCGTCAACTACCCGATCTCCCTGCTTGAGTCCCGAAAGCACCCGCACCAGGCCTTCTTCCGTCCACGCCGCGACCGCGACCGCGCGGCGTTCGATCCGTCCATTGCCGGCATCGACGAATGCGTAATATTTATTGGTGTCGAATACCAACGCTACCTGCGGGACCACTAACGCGTCAGCCGCATTGGTGATGATCTTGATGCTCGCCAGCATTTGGGGTTTGAGCCTGAGACCGGGATTGTCCACCGCACACCGAATCTGGAGCGTATGCGTAGTCGGATCGACGTTGGGGCTGACGCGCGCGATGGTGCCCTTGAAGACCTCCTCGGGAAAGGCGGTCGTCACCGCCTCGAGTGGCTGGCCGACGTGCACCCGCGCGAGGTCGACTTCGTAAAGATCCGCGGTGATCCAGATAGGGTCGAGCGTCCCGAGCTGATAGAGCACGTCGCCGGGATTGATCGCGGTGCCGCGCACCGCCTGGTTCTTCACCACAATGCCGCTGATCGGAGCGCGCATCCAGATCGTAGGCGACGGCGCTTTGAGCGCGTTGATGTCGGCTTCTTCCATTCCCAGCAGGAGCAGCTTGCGGCGCGCCGCGTTTGCCATCGAAGCCGCCAGGTCCGCGCTCCCGTCGATTTGGCTGCCGGTACTTACCTTGACGGTCGTCAACGCCTGCAGGTACTCGGCCTCGGCGGTCATGAAGTCGGGGCTGTAGAGCTTTGCGATCGGCTCACCCCGCCTCACGGTATCCCACAGTGAGGCGCGGATGTCCTCGATGCGGCCCTGCACGCGCGACACGATGGTGGAGACCTTCTTGTCGTCGAAGGTGAGTTGCCCGGTGGTCTCCAGGATGCTCGGGAGCGGAACGTCCTTTACCTCCGCGAAAGTCATTCCGGGCAGATCGCTTTGCTTGAGCAGCAGATACTCATGCCCACCCTCCTGGATCAATTGCGGCGCCGCCTGCTCGGGAGCCGCGCCGCTGGTCGAGTCGCCCTCGTCACATCCCGCGATGCAGAGCATGAGGCATACGGACATCGTCAGCGCGGCGGTGAATTTAATCTTCATTGCGGCAAAGGCGCCCCAATCGCCTGTTCCAACGCCACTTTTCCCGCGAGAAACTGGTTGGCGCTTTGAAGATAGCTCGCGCGGGTCGTATAGCTCGCCTGCAGCGCCGCCGACAGACTCAGGAAATCGATTTTTTGCGATTGGTACGCGGTGAGCGCGACTTGAAATTCTTGATTCGCCAATGGAATCAGCGACCCCCTGTAGAGCTGTGCCGATTCATAGGCTAGTTGGGCGGTGCGATATAGTTGGGTGACCGCCGCCTCGGTCTGACTGCGAATCAACTTGAGATTGGAGCGCGCGGCTTCCAACGAATACTTCGCGGATGTCACGTCTTCGCGCTGATGAATCCAGAAAAATACCGGCAGGTTGAATCCGAACGATATGGTATTGGCCCGCGAAACATTGGGCAGCGGTTTGGAACCGGGCTCAATGAAGAAATCGTACTCGTACCCAACCTGATAGTCGGGCAGGTATTCCATTTTGGCCAGCTCCAGCGCGGTGTTCTGGTTGCGCTCACTCAGCGCGGCTTCGAGGATCTCCTGGCGTGCGTGAAATGCCATATCGACCGCGGTCTGAAGCCGCAGGGCGAGCCGGTCCAGCCGCATCGTGCGATCGAGGTTGAGCGGGTTGCCTGGGTCTCGATAGAGCAACTGGTTAAGGTTGGTCTCATCGTTGGCAAAGCTGGTCTCGTACTGTCGCTGCTGGAGCTGCGCCTGGGCGAGGTTCACTTCCGCGGCGATGAAATCGCTTTGCGCTGCCTGACCGGTGGAATATGCGATCTCGCTGACCTTCAGCACCTGGTGCAGATTCTCGATGTTCTGTCCGTTGACATCCATCAGGGCCTGATCGAGAAGCACCTGGTAATAGGCGGTTTCAACCGCCGCCCGCAAATCGCGGATCGCGGCGTGGTAGGCGAAGCGCGCGATGGTCGCGGTGCCCCTCGCTTCGTCCGCCTGCAGCAGCGCCTTGCCCGGGAACTGGAAGCTCTCGTTCAGCACCAGCGAATGCGATGCGGGATTTCCAATCAACCCGTGCGAGGCATCGACGTTGGAGAAGTTAAAGGTCGGATCGGCCGGGGCGTAGTTTTGTTGAATCTGATGCTCCGCGGCCTGCCACTGCGCATGCATCGAATGGATTTGCGGACTCGCTTCGAGCGCCAGTTCCACCAATTGGTTCGCGCTGAGCCCGCTGTCCGCGCGCGCATTCGCCGCGATCAGAAATCCCATCGCCACGGTGGTCAGCGCGACCCGCAGCTTTGTCTTCTTGCTCTTCTGCATCATTCGATGGCGCTTCATACTAAGAGGTTTGGCCACCATAGCGTAGACCTGCGCCATTACCGACACTTTAAGATATCGGCATTCGATAGTACGAAACTTCGAGGTCAAGGATGCGAAAAAGTGGGCTACTTGCTCGCGACGCCGGGGTTCTGAAGCGAGCGCACGAAGGTCACCACCTGCCACCGCTCATGAATCGATAACGCGTCGGCGTAGGCGGGCATCGCGATCCCGCCGTCGCGAATGGTCCCATAGAGGTAGCCGTCGGGCAGCTGCTTGCTGGTGCCGTTGACGAGGTCTTTGGGCTTGGTCTTGAGCAGATGCGCGACACTGCCGTCGCCAGTGCCGCCCGCTCCATGGCAGGGAGCGCAATTGGTCAGGTAGAGACTTTTGCCGGCTGCGAGGTTGTCGGGAGTCGGCTGCAGCGGATTGTGCTCCGCCGCCGTCATCTCGGCCCGCGTCATCGGTAGCTCGCCGCCGGTGGCCGGCAGCGTACCCTCCGGCATAACCCGAGGCGCCATTGTCAGTGGCCGCACCGTCGCGCCGCGATACATGTCGATATCCCATGGAAACGACCATGCGGCGGGCGCGGAGATTACCAGCGAGGAGAGTACGAGAAGAGCCGCGAGGGATTGGCGGGATCTCATTTATCCCTTATAGCGCCGATCGGCGCTGAAGGTAAGCCGCGCAAGTTCACACGAAAGTCTACATAGGTGCGGACGGGAAATTGGACGACGCGACTGGGGCCGTAGGGTTCACCGAGACCGCCTTGCTGATGAAGGCAGTGAGGCCTCCGAGAACAAACGCCGCGATACCGGCAATGATGATAGCTCGGAGCATTCCGAGGCTTCGGGGTTGATGGTTGGAAACTACTACTGTGGACATATTCCTTTTCTTTTCGGATACTTATGACCCGTCAGCTTATCAGCCGCAGAGTTGGCGAACATGAGAAACTCTAATAACGAATTAACCTGATTATTTGTTCACCTGATATTACTGTAAGGATTTCGAAGCCTGACGCAAGCCCCCGAGCATCCGGATTCAGCGAGGATCAAAGGCAAACTAAACCGCATCAGATAAACGCGCTAACAATAAAGTTGTGGTAGCTTAATTTTTGGGACGGATAAAGTCCGCGACCCATCATGACGCTGTATTCCCAAACCTCGTATCGTGCCGGAAGGGATCCCGCGAGTGCCGTACCGAGCCTTTAGACGAACCCTTACTGCGACCTACTTCGCCCCCTTTATCATCGCACTGATGGTGTTGGCGGCGGTCGTGCTGTGGCGGGTACAGATTCAAGCCTCCATCACCGGCTGGATTGAACATAGCGATCAGGTGCTGTTGACCGCCAAGGACGCGGAGCTGGAGTTGCGCAATCTCCAGAGCGCCTCGCGAGACTATCTGGTCGCGCCCGACCAGCGCTTCCTGTCCGACCTCACCGAAGCCCGAAGCAAGCTGGCAAAAAATCTCAGTGAACTGGTCTCCCTGGTCGCGGATAACCCGGAACAGGAAGAGATCCTGGCCAGGGTAACCGAGGCGAAAGAGGCGTGGCTTGACGCTGTCGAACGGCAGATCGCGGAGGCACGCGGCGGACCCATCAGTCCCCAGGCAATCAACCAGGTGCAGCCGCAAGCCGAAGCGTTGGCAAATTCGCTGCATGACTTTATCGTCGCGGAACGACAACTGCGGGCTCAACGGGCCGCGGCTCAGAAAGCTTCTTATCGGGTGTTTTTTGTGCTGGTTCCGTTGCTGTCCATCCTGGTGATGACGGTCCTCAGCTACTGGGGATGGCACCAGATTCAAGTTGCGACCGACCAATTCCATGCGGCGTTGGATGGGGCCGAAATCGCGCGAGCCGAGGCTGAAAAAGCCGGCGCGCGCGCCGAGAAAGCAAATCGCGCCAAGGACAATTTCCTCGGGACCGTTTCCCACGAGCTGAGAAATCCATTGAACTCGATTCTGCTTTGGTCCAGCGCGCTGCTCCGTGATCAGACGCTCAGCGAAAACGCCCGGCGCGGAATAACCGCGATCGAGCGGTCGGTCCGAATCCAGGGACAATTGATCGAGGATTTACTCGACGTCTCACGGATCGAGAGCGGTCGGCTGCGCCTCGATGTCCAAACCGTCGATCTCGCGGAAGTGGTCAAGGCGGGGGTCGAAAGCATGCGGGCCGCGGCCGAGGCCAAATCCATCACGCTGCAGGAGATCCTCGATCCGCGCGTCGACTCGGTGGCGGGCGACCCGGCGCGACTCCAGCAGATTGTATGGAACCTGGTTTCCAACGCGGTCAAGTTCACGCCCAAGGGTGGCAAGATTCAGGTCCGCCTGGAACGCATCAATTCGCACCTCGAAATCATCGTGGCCGACACTGGACAGGGTATCGACCCTGCATCATTAGGATCCGTGTTCGAGCGCTTCTGGCAGGGTGAAAATTCCGGGCAGAGCAGACACGGAGTGGGCCTCGGCCTGTCGATTGTCAAAGAACTGGTAGGCCTGCACGGCGGTACGGTTGTCGCCAGCAGCGACGGCCCTGGGAAGGGGAGCACGTTTACCGTACGACTTCCATTGCCGGCCAGTGCCGCTCGCTCATGGGAAGCCCGCCGCCATCCTACAGTGACGCAAATGGGCAACCTGGCGAGCACCCCGCGTCTCGACGGGCTCGCCATTCTGGTGGTCGATGATGATCAGGACACCTGCGACGCCCTGAAGAACCTGCTCAGCGCGCTGGGAGCATCCGTCGCCATCGCGACTTCCGCGCGGGCCGCATTGGCGATGCTCGAGACCATGGCGCCTGACGCGGTGATCTCGGATATCGGGATGCCGATCGAGGACGGATATTTTCTCGCGCGGGAACTGCGCAAACGCGAGCGGGAAAACGGCCGAGACGGCGGGATGCCGCTGGTAGCGTTGACCGCGTATGGCCGGGTCGAGGATAAGGTGCAGATTTTGACCGCTGGTTTCGATAGCCACGCGATCAAGCCGGTTGATCCGGTGGAACTGTCGGCGATTCTGCGAACCTGCATAACTTCGCGCCGAGGCCTCGGCGGAGCGTAGGCCAACCCGGACCTTGCGCAGCCTAAATCGATTTGTAACTATGAGCGAGTTTCGCGAACTAGCGGCCCTGCATTATTGGCCGCCATCCACGGACGATCACTAGACGACAGGAACTGGGTTTTGCATCCGGTAATACCAGGAGGTGAGTTAGGATGAAGACGTTAGCAAGTCTGCTCGGGGCGCTTACACTCGCGGCGATGGTCGCGGGCTGCGGTCCTGACATGAAAACTATCAATGCGGCCGGTGACAAGGCTGAAGCGGACGCGACCAAGGCTGAGGCATCGGCCACGTCAGCGGAACAGTCGGCGGGCCAGGCTGATGCGGCCGCGAAGCAGGCCGAGGAAGCGGCTTCGGGTGCCGAAGATGCGGTACGCCGGGCCAATGACGCGGTCTCGCGTCTGGAAGCAGCCTTTTCGACCTCGGTTACGAAGTAGGCTTTCGCAACCAGTTTGAGAGATCGGGGCGGGAGGAGCAATCCTCCCGCTTTTGAATTTCGCGCTGCGTCATCCTACTTAGGTTTGTCTGCTGCCTTGGCGCCGCCGGCGGAAGATTTCAGCGCGTCCAGCACTCGCTCGTGGACGACCGGGTTGCGTTCGATCTTATCTTCGAGGGTGCGGAACTCATCGACGGTCAGGCCCTGCTTGGATGCGGCCTGTTCGACGCTGAGCCCGTGATTCTTCTGCATCGCGGAGTACACCGCGATGTATTTATCGACCTGCTCCGTGGGAACCGCGTCTTCATCGGGAATGCTGTCATCATCCTGCGCGAACATCCGGCTCTTGATTAGGGATTGGAACCGCGCGGTCGAGGCAGCCTTCGAGATCGCGGGCAGCGGTATCAGGGAAGCAGCCACGACTGCGGAAATTATTAGCAGGCGCGGCACCATCGACTCAGATTTTTTGCTTCTATCCACCCGAAATCCAGACCTCCGAAGCACAGGATCATGTGAGAGCCTCATAGTGGCATTTGATGGGAGCCTCTGAAAGAGCCGCGCCTGGATACCGCCGAGGCTGTTGCAAAATCGTCCCATGTGCTTAAGTTGTCACCTGATCTGTGGCACTCTGGAGCGTCGAGTGCCAACGCTCCCGGAAGCGTAAGTTTGCAACCAAGTTGAACGTCAAAAACTGCTGAGGCTGGCTGCGGTCGGGCCGAGGCGAATCTAACGGAGTCGAATACCAATGCCAGCCAAAACGGTTGAGCTTCACGAAAAAGCCCGCGCCGGAATTGTTAAAGGCGCCAACCTGGTCGCCAAAGCGGCCCGCGTCACGCTGGGACCTAAAGGCCGCAACGTCTTGATCCAGCGCTCTTACGGCGCCCCGTTGGTCACCAAAGACGGCGTCACCGTAGTTAAGGAAATCGAACTCGAAGATCGCTTCGAAAACATGGGTGCGATGATCATTCGCGAGGTCGCCCAGAAAACCGGTGAGGTCGCCGGCGATGGCACCACCACTGCCACCGTGCTCGCACGTGAGATGGTCAGCGAGGGCATCAAGCTGCTGGCCGCGGGTCTCGCGCCGATGGAAATCAAGCGTGGGATGGATCTTGCGCTGGTCGCGGCGCGCGGAGCGATCAAAGAAATGTCCAAGCCGATCAAAGATCGCGAGCGGATGGAGCAAGTTGCTACCATCGCGGCCAACGACGACTCGATCATCGGCAAGCTGATCGCGAACGCGATGCAGAAGGTCGGCAAAGAGGGCGTCATCACCGTTGAAGAAGGGCGCACCCTCGAGACCACCCTCGATCTAGTGGAAGGAATGGTTTTCGATCGTGGCTATCTGTCGCCCTATTTCGTAACTAACCCGGACCGCCTGACGGTCGAAGTCGAAGAGCCGGTTATTCTTTTGCACGAAAAGAAGATCTCCAACCTGCGCGAGATTATTCCGTTGCTGGAGCAAATCGTTCAGGCAGGACGCTCGTTGCTGATCATCGCGGAAGATGTCGAGGGCGAGGCGCTCGCTGCACTGGTCGTGAACAAACTGCGCGGCGCGCTCAAGGTTGCGGCGGTCAAAGCGCCGGGCTTTGGGGATCGGCGCAAGGAGATGCTCGAAGACCTGGCCATCCTCACCGGCGGCGAAGTGATCGCCGAGGAACTGGGCCTCAAGCTGGAGAACGTGAAACTGACCCAGTTGGGCAAGGCGCGCCGGGTGGTCATCGATAAGGACAACACCACCATCATTGGCGGCGCGGGCAAGAAGCAGGATATCCAGGGACGCATCGAGCAGATTCGCCGCCAAATCGAAGACACCACTTCCGACTACGATAAGGAAAAACTTCAGGAGCGCCTCGCGAAGCTCACCGGCGGCGTGGCGGTGCTCAAGGTCGGCGCCGCGACCGAAGTGGAGATGAAGGAGAAGAAGGCGCGCGTCGATGACGCGGTACATGCGTTGCGCGCCGCGGTCGAGGAAGGCGTGGTCCCGGGCGGCGGCGTCGCGCTGGTTCGTGCGATGAAGGCGGTGCTCGATCTGAAGCTTCACGGGGAGCGCAAATCCGGGGCCGAGATCGTCGCGCGCGCAATGGGCGAGCCGCTGCGTCAAATTGCGGCGAATGCGGGCCGCGAGCCCGAGGTGGTTTTCAACACCGTGCGTGAAGGAAAAGATGACTACGGGTTTAATGCGCGCACTGACACCTTTGAGAAGTTGAACGAAACCGGCGTCATCGATCCGGCCAAGGTGGTGCGCTCGGCGCTGGAAAACGCGGTCAGCGCAGCCTCCCTGCTTCTCACCACCGAAGCTGCGATCGCGGAAAAGCCGCGCAAGGCGGCGCCGATGGGTATGCCGCCCGGAATGGGTGGTATGGGCGGCATGGGTGGTATGGGAGGCATGGGTGGTATGGGAGGCATGGGCGGAATGGGCGGCATGGGTGGAATGGGCGGTATGGATGATATGGGCGGCGATTTCTAGGTTGCGACTGGCTAGGTGAGGTTAGAGCGGTCGTAGCAGGTCATTAGTCAACTGGTAATCATCTGGGTAGCCTCAGTCGGTGATTTCACAGATGCAATTGTCTAATGTTCGAAGTTTCTTAAAGTAGGATCGCTATCTCAAAAGCTTGCATACAACACATGGATATGGGCAAAATTACGACTGCGGCGCGGTTGCTTATGACACTGGGCTACCGCGCACGTTTTATTTAGGAGGACAGAATGGAAGGGTTAATTAAGAAATCTTCTAAACTTGTTGGGTTGGCTGCCGGGGCTGCGTTAGCCCTTTCGTTTGCGGCAGGTTGCTCGTCAGGTCAGCCGGATCCCGCGCAGCGCGCCGTGAATGCGGCCAACCGCGCTGATCAGGCTGCCTCGCGCGCGGAAGCTGCTGCTACGAAGTCGCAGCAGTCGGCCGCGCAAGCGCAGGCCGCGGCCAGCCGCGTTGAGCAGGCGGCCAGCGATGCGAAGGCTGCGGCTGATCGGGCCGAGGCAATCGCCGCGAAGACCATGGCAGGCGGCAAGCACGGCGGTGGCGGCATGCATCACCGTCATCACAAGAAGGCGGCGGCTGAGGGCGGCGAAGGCGGCGCGGCTGCTCCGGCTCCGGCCGAGGGCGGCGCGGCGGCTCCGGCTCCTGCAACTCCGTAACGACGGCCAGTTAGTTTGAAAACAGGGGGTGTTCGCGAAAGCGGACGCCCCCTCTGTTTACCCGATTCCGTCGACCGGGATCGTGGCATCATCGCGTCGCGAAGCTGCCACTCACGCTGTACGGGTCTATTCCTCGCAGGGGTCGTTCAGGAACGCCCCGCAGCGATGATGGAATCGCGAAAGTCGTATGCAATCGCGATACGTTGCAGGCGGCGTTCAGCCGTCGAAGGTCACGATCACCTTGAGTGATTCGGGCTTTTGCGCGGTGGCATACGCGTCAGAAATTTTCGCGAGCGGAAAATGATGCGTCACCAGCTCGCGCGCGTTGATCACTCCTCGCTCAACGAGATCGAGTGCGATCCGCGTGTCATCGGGACCGCATGAGTAGCTCGGCACCAGCCTGGTTTCGTTGAAATACAAATCGTGCGGATGAACGATTAGCTCGTCGTCCGGCGGCGTCGCGGTGAATTGCACCACCGTCGCGCCCTTCCCCGCCGCCGCAATCCCGGTCGCCATCGCTCGGCTCGAACCCGGACCGACGATGACCACATCGGCCATCGCACCATTAGTCACTTCGCGCACTTGCTCGACGAGATTGTCGCTGGACACCACGATCGCGCGATCGGCTCCGAGCTCGAGTGCGCGATTGGCCCGCTGTGCGAAGAGATCCGCGCCGATGATGGTGCCCGCTCCCAGATGCCGCGCCAGCTTCACGTGCATCATGCCCATGATGCCGAGCCCGATGATCAGGATCGATTCGCCCGGCTTGAGCGCCGCCCGCTTGAGCGACTTCACCACGCATGCCGCGGGCTCGATCAGAACGCCGTCGGCGTCACTAATCGCGTCGGGCAGCCTCAACGTATCGCGCTGGTTGATCGCGCCGGCGAGGAAGTATTCCGCCATCCCACCCGGATCGATTTTGGTCGCGCGCCAGGTCGCGCATTGCACGTACTCGCCGCGCCGACAGGCCGCGCATGAAAAGCATGGCGCATGATGATGCACGAAGACCCGATCGCCGGGCTTGAACGCATGCGCCGCGGAACCCGCCTCCTCGACGATACCGACCGGTTCATGGCCGAGCACCGCGCCGGCCTTGCGCCGGATGTACCATGGCATGATGTCGCCGGAGCAGATTCCGCACGCGCGGGCGCGCACCAGGATATCGCTCGGGCCGACTTCGGGGCGGGCAGTTTCTTCGACGCGGATGTCACCGAAATCGTATAAGCGTGCGACCTGCATATTCGCATCGACTTTGTTGGCGCGCCAGGCGCTTGTCAACCGCGCCCCGCATAAATGCTAAATTGAACGAATGCCGCGACCAGTATGTCCCCCTATCGCCGCCGACATGATCACTGAAATTGGCAATCAGATTGTATTGATTGAGCGGAAGAATTTTCCCGCAGGATGGGCTATCCCCGGGGGTTTTGTCGACTTCGGGGAAACCGTCGAGCAGGCCGCCATCCGCGAGGCGAAAGAAGAAATTTCGCTCGCGGTCGAGATTCGCGTGCTGCTGGGAATTTACTCGCGGCCGGATCGCGATCCGCGCGGGCAGACCATCACCGCGGTCTACATCGGCCGCGCGACGGGAAGCCCCGTCGCCGCCGACGACGCAAAAAACTGTGCGATGTTCGATCCGCGCAGGCCGCCCGCGCCGCTAGCCTTCGATCATGCGGAAGTACTACGCGACTACGTTCATTTCCTCGATACCGGCGAGCATCCGGCGCCGTGGAAAAAGCAATAGATCAGACGCCGCCGCGTGCATGACCGGTACAATCGCACGGCGTGATCAACCCATTACCCATATGGCGATGCCATGCGTGGCCGAGCCGGCAGCTATGATGTGTAAAAGCGCCATTTTCCGCGCCGCCCTCGGCATGATGAATCGGGGGCTCATCTTTGCCGATTAGTTCTTCATTACAAGACTTCCCGTTGTCCAATTTCCCTTGGCATCTATCCATCGTTCTAACTCCTTCTCAATGAATTAGACGACGACCGCCTCGCATTCGATCAATTTCAAATTTCGCGCGCTTGTCCTAAACCCTCGCCCGGTGGGCGAGGTTGGTCACGTGTCCGCGAGTGACCTGGAGTGGGACCTTATCCAGCACGCGTTGCGCGGGCGATTCAGGAAATCTGCTCCGAATCTTCACGACTTCGAAACAGCGCGATGCACCAGATCAACCAAGAACCAGAATTCCATTATCGCGCGAAGACGCGCTGAACAAGGTCCCGCTCCAGCTCGCCCATCGGACGAGGGTAAAGAATCGGACGAGGATTCAGAGTCGCGGAACTACTTCTGAAGCTTCTTCACCGCGGCGGTGATGCGGTCGAACGCGCCATTAATTTTATCCGTCGAGGTCGCGTACGACATGCGGATGTGCTCGGGCGCGCCGAAGTCGTTTCCACCCACAGTCGAGACCTTGGCTTCTTCGAGGAGGAAGGCTGCGAACCCATCGCCATCGGTGATCTTCTTGCCGTTGTGAGTCGAGCCGAACAGCGCCGAGACATTCGGAAACACATAGAAAGCGCCGCTCGGAACATTGGGCAGCATCAAGCCTGGAACCGCGCGCACCCGCTCGACGATGAGCTGGCGGCGCTTGCGAAACTCCTCGGCCATCACCTTCACGTCGTCTTGCGGACCGTTGAGCGCCTCGACCGCGGCGGCCTGCGCGATCGAGTTGGGATTGCCGCTGTTCTGGCTTTGCAATCGTCCCGCCGCACCGATCACTTCCTTGGGGCCCGCGGCGAATCCGACCCGCCATCCAGTCATCGCGTAGGTTTTCGACAGCGAGTTGAACAGAATGCCGCGACTCTTGAGGTTCGGCTCGATCTGGAAAATATGCGGCGCCGGGCCGTCATACGCGATGTGCTCGTAGGTGTCATCGGAAAGCACCCAAATATCCGGGTTGGCTTGGATCACCGCCGCCAGTTCCGCGAGCGGGCCCGCGCTGTATACGGTCCCGGTCGGATTCGAGGGCGAATTAATCAGCACCGCGCGCGTACGAGGGGTAATGGCCTTGGTCAACGCATCGGGTGTGAGCTGAAAGTTGCGATCCTCGCGCGCGCGCACCGGCACCGGCCTGGCGCCCGAAAGATCCACCATCGCGGAGAAGCTCACCCACGCTGGAGTGGGAATGATGACCTCATCGCCTTCATCGAACATCGCGGCGATGACGTTGGAGAGCGCCTGCTTGCATCCCGCGGACGCGATGATCTCGGCGGGTTCGTAATCGAGATGATTGTCGCGCTTGAGCTTCGCGCGAATCGCTTCCTTGAGCTCGGGAACCCCGGCGACGGCGGTATACTTCGTCTTGCCCGCCGCGAGTGCCTTGCGCGCGGCGTCCTTGATTCGCTCGGGCGTATCGAAATCGGGCTCGCCGGCATCGAGCGAGATGACATCGATACCGGCGGCGCGCATTTCCTTGGCGCGCTGGTCGGCGGCGAGGGTAGCGGAGGGCCGCAGCGCGGCCACACGGCGATTCAATTTGAGCATGTCTCTTTGTAGCACGGGCTTCAGCCTGTGTTCTGAATCCTAAATTCGGCGGCGTCGGCCAAGCTTTTCCAAGCTCGACTTTAGCTTGGTCGCCGATTATTGGAAACCTCGGACGAGAACCGGTAGGACAGTTTGAAGTAAGGCGACTAAACCTCCGCTCCCGATTCCGGGTAGGGGCGGTTCGCGAACCGTCCGTTGAATCTTTGACGGCTTGGGTCCTTTTCCAATCGGCCTCGCGGAACAGCATCCAGACCGTTTCGCTGCACGCAAAGCGGACCTGCTGCTCAAGCAAGCAGCCTCGCAGGCTCGATGGCGCAGCAACCGCCCATCAGCATCCTTCCACTCGCGACGGACCCGCCACGCTTGCGTGTGATACTTTTTCGCCCGCGCCGTCCGATCGCGCCTTCAACGCTGACGGGCCCCCTTCGCCGACGCGTCTAGACTTTTTCCCAGCGCCCGTCACAACCAGCGGTTCCTTTTTTCGAATCTTTGCAGTAAGAGGCACTTCCCCTGCAGGAGTCGCACAAAATCCGGTGACACTTGGGGCATCGGTTCGTATGCCTGTCGTCCGTAGTTCGGTTGCAAGCGTGGCAAAGGTAGTTCGGCATTGAATTCTCCTTTTTTCTACTCTTAGAACGCTGGCAAGAGCGCAGTCCTAGGCACTTGATAGATGATCTTGGTCAAATGCGGAATTATTGCCAACTTTCTATAGCTATTGAGTTGAGGCAATGCTGTCGCGAGCGGGCCTCCTCACCGCGTTCATCGTTCGACACCTGAAGTTTGGACCCCCACACTCGCAGCGCAATCAGTATAGGTTTGGTTCCTAAGGTCGAGCCCGACTACAGGTGGATTGTAACTACGACAAATCACTCGCCCGCTGCGAATGTTGGCCCGTTGCACACCGACGAAACGCTCAAGCACTGACGAGTTGACGGCTCCAAGATCGGGACACATTCCTGCGAGATATTTGTAGATCGCCAAGTCGCTGAAAGGGCTCTTTCGATTCCACGCTCTTGTCTTCTCGACGCCACAGGCTACCCAGGCAAGCTGGCCGGTCTGCACATCGCTCAGGCGATAATCACCACCAAGATCCGCAGGACTGGTTTGGGCGGCGGGCGACGTTGGTGAAACTCTTCTTGATCGGAGGTCAAAGACAAGCTTTGCAACGAGAAACAGACAAGTAGCGCCGGCAACACAAATTCCGACTAATCGAAGTAATCTCGAATTCCTAAGTTTACGGATTTCAGCTTCTTCAGCGGCTTTCTGCTTTGCTGCTGGCCTGCCCCCCGAAAACTCGGCCAATTTGAGGTAGAGTCCGTCGCCTGAAAAGGAGACGGACGATGAAAGGAAGCCGCTTCAGCGGAGGAGCAGATCATCGGAGTGCTGCGCGAGCAGGAGGCCGGGGCCAGGACCGAAGAGGTGTGCCGGCGGCACGGGATCTCGAGCGCGACGTTTTACAAGTGGAAATCGAAGTACGGCGGGCTGGAGGTCTCGGAGGCGCGGCGGCTGAAGGCGCTGGAGGATGAGAACCGGCGCCTGAAGAGGCTGCTGGCGGAGTCGATGCTGGACAACGCGGCGCTCAAGGACCTGCTCGGAAAAAACGTCTGAAGCCTGCGGCGCGGCGAGAAGCGGTGATGAAGGTGATGGAGCGTCACGGGCTGAGTCAGCGGCGTGCGTGCGAGCTGGTGGGGTTGGATCGTTCGACTCTGCGCTACCGGTGCAGACGACCGGACGACTCGGCATTAAGGCAGCGCCTTAGGGAACTGGCCGCGGAGCGGCGGCGCTTCGGGTATCGGCGCTTAGGCTGGATGCTGGCGCGCGAAGGTCACGCGCTGAACCACAAGAAGCTCTATCGGCTGTACCGCGAAGAGCAGCTGATGGTGCGCCGGCGCCGAGGGCGCAAGCGGGCACTGGGTACGCGGGCGCCGATGACGCTGCCGATCAAGATCAATCAGCGCTGGTCGCTCGACTTCGTCTCCGACACCCTGAGCGACGGCCGGCGCTTCCGCATCCTGTGCGTCGTGGACGACTTCAGCCGCGAGTGCCTGGCCACGGTGGTCGATACCTCGCTGGGCGGAGTACGCGTGGTGCGCGAACTGGAGCGGCTCGACGATCGAACGAGCGCTGCCGGAGACGGTGGTTAGCGATAATGGAACCGAACTGACCAGTGGCGCGGTGCTGCGCTGGGCAACCAGAAGGGTGGCGTGGCACTACATCGAGCCGGGCAAGCCGGTGCAGAACGCCTTCATCGAATCGTTCAATAGCAAGTTGCGCGACGAGTGCCTCAACGAGTACGTGTTCGTCAGCCTCGGGAGAAGCGCGCGCGATCATCGAAGCGTGGCGGCACGACTACAACCACCTGCGCCCGCACTCGAGTCTCGGCTACCTGGCGCCGGAGGAGTTCGCGGCAAGGAATCAAGGGAGCTCGGCCAGTCGCGCGCACCGCTTGGCCAGCCCAAGCGCTGGCCGGCGCGGTGCAAGGCGCGCCGACCTCGGATCCAAAACCGGACAGTTTTTCGACCGCCCTCAGAGAGTGAAGGGCGGCCGGAAAAACTGGGATGAAGATGAAACCAAAGCCACAAACAACACGCCCCAGGAGGGGCGAAATAACCGGCGGACTCTACTTATAAACTGGCGGGAAATTGGGGTGCAGGCCACCCGGCTCCGACGCATGGCGGCCTTGTTTTGAATTCTGCGCGAGTCCAATCTTATGCGTGCCTTGCCCGCGGCCGAGTATATCGAAATGATCGCGCGCTTATCGGGCCTCTGATGCTAGGCTGCGGGCAGGCTGATATGGTGCGGGTCGACGCGACCCGATCATTTGAGGAGACCGCTGATTTACAATCATGGGTCCACTTCCATCCGAGCACGACGCCCCTCCCAACGCATTACCACAACATGGCCGACGGGTAATGTTTGGCACACGCTCGGCATTCGTAGCTCGCGATGGCGAGCATACGAAACAGAACCCGCCCGTTATCAGCTTAAAGCGACATACGAGTCGACGGCCAAGTCACCGTTCTCGATTCTCGAAGATTGCCTGTCAGCATCTTTTGGTGCTGATAGAAGCGAGTCAATTTTGTAGAAACAAGAGAGGCACCGGTGTAAGTTTGTCAACCATGTGATCGGGAGCGGCTCTTTGAGGCGCCAAACATTGGCAACCTGTAGACAACTCTTCACGGCACAGCACATGAAGAAATATGGGGTGTTGCTCTGTCTTGAATGTTTGCTGACCGCGAGCTACTATAATTGCGTATCTCGTCCAATTAGCTTCGTCGCCGGCTTTGACTCACTAGACGTTGACCGATCGAAAGCGGAGACTTTTAATACTCCACTAATAGAACCCAGATTAACCACAACGTTCGCGACGTACCGATGCAGCGCGATGACATTAACGCGGGTGGGGTTAGTTACAATTCATGCCTATTAAACCGTTTCTCGGCTGTGCTTTGATTTTGATCGTCTCTCTGATACCTAAAGCGGCCTTAGCGTGGACGTGTCAATGTAGTTTTGGCGGCGGGACGGGAACTGCGGAATCCTCTTCACCGGACGATTGCAGTTGCGCCCGCGCATGTCGCGTATACCTCTCCAAATGCAACCCTAGACCAATCGTCAATCAACCAGAACGGAGTCCGCAGAGCGAAGCCTCGCCACCGGCGCCTCTACCAAAACCCCAACGACCAGAAAATCCGCCGCCAGGCTACGAGTACAAAACATCGGATCCAACCGACTTCAATGTTAACTGGATTCCCAACTCGCGTTATCCAGGTTATCCGAACATTCATGCCTCCGAAAAGGAACACACCTGGTATGCGGACGAATGCTATACCTTCGTTAATCCGGGCACCAACAACCTTACTGTGCGGTGGGATCCCAATCAGCGAGTGTCGGATCCGCACGTTCACTGTTCCGATCAATTCGGAAAAGTAAGCACCGATCCATGCTATTCATTTATTTACCCGGGTAGCGACGATCGGTCCGTTAAGTGGGATCCTAAGGGCCCGACCCCGACTGCACCGAACGTACACTGCGGCGGGGCCTTCACAGGAGAAGACGAATACATCTACGAAAATGACGGCTATGAATTTGTCAATCGAGCAGACCCTCACGATCTAAGGGTCAGGTGGGTTGCGGGCAAACTCTCTAAGACTCACACAAATCTTGTCAGCGACGATCAAAAGGATGTGTGGATCCCGGCGGAAGGCTACGATTGGTTGGATCGAGAATCAATGACAGTCCGTTGGGTTCCGAACTCATTATCTCGTGATGGTCATAGGATAGCGCAACAAACGGAACGTTCGTGGCGACTGCTCCCTGGGTACGCCGGGGACCCATGGCACACTTATTGGCAGCCCGGTCAACACTCTAGCACGCAAGACCACGTAGTTGCAGCTTCCCAAGAGCGCAGATGGTCCCCGCAAGATGGGTACTCCTGGAGAGAATCAGATGATCGAGACGGGCACAATCCTAGTGGAATGGTTGAATGGACGCCCGGCCTTCGATCAAGCGTTTTTCCTAACGTTGTTGCGGCGATCAAAGAAGGATGGTGGGAACCTGCTCCCGGTTATGGTTGGGCTATTGCCTTGTTTCAAGCGAAGTGGCGGCCCATTCTGCTATCCCAGTTACAGCCTGCATATGAGCTGACCACCGCTATGGACCGGGCCGCTCGAGCCATGCGTAGACCGGGCGAAGCTCAGACCAACAGCGAATGTAGTGAGTTTGTGGGCCGAGTCGCCGACAGTCTTGGCGCAAGAGAATTGCGACACAACCCTAAAGGAGAAAGAACGGCTAATGACATGTATCAATACCTGACTGGGAGCGATTCTTCTACACCAGACTCAACAGCATCGCGGCGGCGTTTGCCACTGCAGGGTTGGGAAGAGTTAGCTGATGGCCCAATGACCTCCGAGGCGGCAGCTCAGCTCGCAGCGAACAAAGGTGATCTTGTTGTAGCAGTCCAATACAACCCGGGTATGAGTGTCGACGAACACGGCAAATTGGTGAGGAACGAAGGCCACGTCGCGATAGTAGCGCCAGGGACTCCGACCATCAAAGCCTTCTGGACGGACTGGCTAACAGGCAAAGATACTAATCCCAGTATCATAAATGCGAATCCACTTGTCCGTGACGGAAACGTGCACAGAATTGGCAATGATTCGAAGACGGAAGCGAAATTAGGTAGAAAAGCGCGGCCCGGTTGGGACAAAACCGATTTCAGCGTGTTCCCGCACAGTGAATTCGGCGCCGTACCGGCAAGCGAAGTTTTTTTATCAAGCAAACCCGTAAAATATTTCAGGTGGCACCCTCAAGACTATGATTCGAATTAGTACAGGGAGCGATTTTGCGGCGTTGGATGTTGCTTTCAATTTGTCGAACCATGGTCTGTGACAGTCTGATGACAAATACATCAGGTGAAACACCGTAATCGCGACCGACAATGTTTCCATTTTTCGAATTGACACCGCTAGCTTCTTGGAATGAAGAGCACGCTACTTTCGAATTAGCTGGGATACGCCGCGTGATGGCCGGACTCAGAGGCTCAGGAGCCCAGTCGTGACAATTGCCGAGACGAATTCACGATTCCAGAGGTCCACTAAGGAGCAGCTCTTCGCCCTCTTCGAACGCTTCCCACGTAGTTTAGTGAAAGACGCTAAATTCCGCTGGCTCGATACGGCCTATCTTATTGATCTAACCAGCGACGGTAGCGGCTTTTGGTACGTCATCGTTAGAAATGGTTTCTGGATCGTCGGCGAGGGTGAGACTGTCCCCATTACCGACTTTCGATGCAAAATGGTCGCGATTTGCATGACCGGTAAAGATTTCCTAGAAATGTGTAGAGGAAAGGTAAATCCGCAAGTGGCATTCTTGAACGGTAAATTATGTATTACCGGAGGTCTTGCAGCGGTGCTACGAATGCAGACCCTGTTTAGCTTGATAGGTATCGAAACTCAATTTGAGTTTACACCGGTGTTCGAAGAAAGCCTGCTTGGACCGGCGATCTTTGACGGTTACCCATCGGGGCTACCTATCAATAGAGGCATTGAAGGACCGCGGATCCCGCTTTCTGGCTTTGGTGCTACTACAACCATTTCGAATGCCAGGAGCCCAGTGGTAGCCCCTCCACCTCAATCAAACTTGGGTTCGAAGATTGGTTCTGTTGCGAGGGCAAAAGATCTTGAAGTAAAGATGCGTGAGAGGCTGATTGGAATCGCAACAGGAGTCCGAGGCATCGCTGTCAAAGTTGGCGGACCGAGGCAGAGCCCAAAACGAGAGGATCGAGATCCTACGACGGGAATTGCCGAGGGTGTTTTGGCAGCCGCCATTATTGCCATAGTGAATTTTGTGTTTTTCGCCATAGGACTTTATTTTACTTTTTGCGATACCGAAACATCTGATCTACGGCTCATTTGGAACGATCCTATAGTCAGATTTTTTGAAGGAGCCTTTTTGTGGTTCGTTGCGTTGAAAATGGAGCGCCCAGCAGTGGCTTTCTTAGGAGTCGCTTTTTATGCCGTTTTTTTGGTTGCATTCTGGGCGGAGGCGATCAGGCTTATGCAGGTTGATTTCCAAGGTAACTTAATCTTTCTCTTTGGCGGAGCTTCACAAATCTGTCTTCTGGCCGGTTTGATCGCTGGCTTCGTAGGATCTTTTTGGTCTCGGTACTATGCTGCTTGAGAAATAGAATTCTTGAAATTCACTGGAGGCCTCAAAGCGAAAACAGAAAGCTTGTGGCTACTGGAGTTACCCCGTTTCGGTGGAGGGCGAGGAGTTTGGGGTTAGTGGTTGTGAGTTATGCGATCTTTCGTAGCTAACCGGCGAGAGATAGTCGAGCGCGGATTGACGCCGGTGCGGGTTGTACCAGCCCTCGATGAACTCAAACACCGCCATGCGCGCCTCGGCTTGGGTCTTAAAGCGGCGCCGCGCGAGCAGCTCGCATTCGAGGGTGGCGAAGAAGCTTTCGCACATCGCGTTGTCGAAGCAGTCGCCAACCGAGCCCATCGAGGGGCGCACCCCGGCCTCGCGGCAACGCGCGCCGAACTGGCGCCGAGCTGTACTGGCTGCCCTGATCGGAGTGATGGATCACGGCCTCGGGGCGGCGTTGCCACAATGCGAGGTTGAGCGCCTCGAGCACCAGTTCGGTACGCAGATGGGTCTCCATCGCCCAGCCCACGATCCTGCGGCTGAACACGTCGAGTACCACCGCGAGGTAGAGGAACCCGGCCCAGGTCGGGATCTCGCCGTCCCGACCAACTTCCCCACCTGCATAGTTTTGGACTTCGTAGCACAGACTTTAGTCTGTGTGTCTGGTCCTGATCGCCGCGCTCGTCACAATCTTCACGTCAGCTCGATCGTAACGCGGCGTCCCACTATCGCGGCCGCGCGTTGCAGGCTGGAAAGGGTAATATCGCTTTTCGCATTCAGTAGGCGGTCCACTTGAGTACGGCTTGTCTTTAGCAGGGTGGCCATCCGGGTCTTCGAAATCTTCTTCTTTTTCATTGCCTGCGAGAGCTGCCACGCGATGACTTCTTTGATCGCCTGCGCCTGCGCCTCTTCGAAAATTCCCTCTTCTTTGAGAAAGTCATCGATGCTCGACCCCAAATGCTTCTTGTTCATCATTCCAATTCCTTCCGTCGTTCCCGCGCCAAAGCCAGGTCCGCTTCGGGTGCGCGCCGCGTCTTCTTGATGAATCCGTGCAGTGCGACGAGATTTTCGTCGTGAAGACAAAGTAGAACTCGCGCGCGCCGTTTCGAAGGAAGGTCGGTCCGAATTTCCCATAGCCCGTTCCCTAACGCTCGACAGAGCGGCATTCCAATCGGCCATCGCCATTGCCCTCGTAACAGGTCTCGTCCGATCGCCCGACGTTCTATCTCGGGCAGTCCCTTCAGCCACTCGCGCGCTGGCTCGTTTCCCGCAGACGTGCGGAAGGAGACCAGCGGGATTTTCAGCGGCGCACGCGCCTCGGCCATAGTTCACGTGCTGGCTATCGTACCGTAAAAGGTGCGGGTTGGGGAGCGATAAGTCTCACAGACTAAAGTCTGTAGTAACTAACTCTACCAAATGCAGATTCAGTTCAGATACGCGCGGATGGCGCCCATCTGCGAGGTGTCGTAGCCGCAGAATTGCGCGACTTCGCGCGCCAGGCCGCGGGAGTTCAGCGCATCGAGGATCGCCTTTGCCGGCGTCGAATCTAGATCGCGCTTGAGGATGACCAGGTCGTAGCGTTCCTCGCGCGCCGGTACGAATCCGAGCCCATACACCTCGGCGGCACGCGAATCGTCACGCCGAAATCAGCCTGCCCGGTCGCGATCGCAGCCGCGACTTCCAGATGGCCCGCGAACTCGCGCGGATAACCTTCGATGCTGTCTGCGGCGATGCCCAGCTCGCCGATTGCCTCATCGAGCGCGGCGCGCGCACCCGAGCCGAGCTCGCGGTTGGCGATACGCAGATCATCGCGCGCGAGATCCGCGAAGCCTCGCAACTTGAGCGGGTTGCCCGGCGCCGTCGCGATGCCGAGTTCCCATCGCGCGAAGTTCACAATTACCGCCGCGGCGAGAAACGGCAATGAAGGTGATTGAGCGTCACGGGCTGAGTCAGCGGCATGCGTGCGAGCTGGTGGGGCTGGACCGTTCAACTCTGCGCTACCGGTGCAGACGACCGGACGACTCGGCATTGAGGCAACGACTGCGCGAGCTGGCCGCGGAGCGGCGGCGCTTCGGCTACCGGCGCTTAGGCTGGATGCTGGCGCGCGAAGGTCACGCGCTGAACCACAACAAGCTCTATCGGCTGTACCGGGAAGAACAGCTGATGGTGCGCCGGCGTCGAGGGCGCAAGCGGGCCCTGGGTACCCGCGCACCGATGACGCTGCCGAGCGCGATCAACCAGCGCTGGTCGCTCGATTTCGTCTCCGACACGCTGCGCGACGGCCGTCGCTTCCGCATCCTGTGCGTGGTGGACGACTTCAGCCGCGAGTGCCTGGCCACGGTGGTCGACACCTCGCTGGGCGGAGTACGCGTGGTACGTGAACTTGAGCGGCTCACCATCGAACGAGCGCTGCCGGCGACGGTGGTCAGCGATAATGGGACGGAACTCACCAGTGGTGCGGTGCTGCGCTGGGCGACCAGCAGGGTCGCGTGGCACTACATCGAGCCGGGCAAACCGGTGCAGAACGCCTTCATCGAATCATTCAATAGCAAGTTGCGCGACGAGTGTCTTAACGAGTACGTGTTCAGCAGTCTGGGAGAAGCGCGCGCGATCATCGAGGCGTGGCGGCACGACTACAACCATCTGCGCCCGCACTCGAGTCTCGGCTACCTGGCGCCAAAGGAGTTCGCGGCAAGGAATCAAGGGAGCTCGGCCGTCGCGCGCACCGCTTGGCCAGCCCAAGCGCTGGCCGGCACGGTGCAAGGCGCGCCGGCCTCGGATCCAAAACCGGACAGTTTTTCGTCCGCCCTCAGAAAGTGAAGGGCGGCCGGAAAAACTGCTATGAAGATGAAACCAAAGCCACCATTAACACGCCCCAGGAGGGGTGAAATAACCGGCGGACTCTACTTATAACTGGTAGGAGATTGGGGGCAGGCCACTTCCTCAGTGCGGCGCTTATTCTTGATCGAGATCGCCCAATTCCACAAAATTTTTGCTGCCAAAACGACCGGGGGCAACAATCCCTGCACTGCTTCACCGAGTTCTCTGACCTCTTTGACGGTCTCCGTCGCATCTTTTGATTTTGGATTTTCTACTTTTAGGCATATAAGAGAACGCTTCCGGAGTTTTCACTTCCGCCACCACACCTGCGCCACCAGTGCTCAAAATTCCGGATGCACCCTGCCTTTTTATCGCACTCGTAGAGGTTCGGTGATAGAGCCCTTGCGCCCGACCGTCCCTAGGTAGCGGCTATGAATTCAACTTGCATGAGCACAATACCTCGGAGCGCCCACACGAGGCAGAAGACACGGTCTCCTGACAGGCCGAACTCCCGTGTCGACCCTCTTCTATCGATGTGCAAACTGCCCTATCATGGTAGGCAAATGCCCGGAGCGACGAGGGTACCGTGATGAGCTCCAGAAATATTGCAGCGGTTTTGGGTGGCGAGAAGGTACTCGGTCGGCAGGTGCGGAGTGACCTCGAACTCGAAGAGTGTGTCCGTCGTGGTCTGCCGATCGAGGTGCTTGAGGCGATGCTCGATCGCTCTATCGTCGACCCTGGCGAGGTCTATGGTTCGATAATCCCGCGCCGCACTTTGGCGCATCGGGTCAAAAAGAAGCAGCGCCTTAGCCTCGACGAGTCCAATCGTATCTCGCGTGTCGCAAGGATCTACGCACTCGCCGTCGAGACGCTCGGTGACGACGACAAGGCGCGCCGGTGGCTCCGCAAGCCCCTGCGGCAGTTGGCCGGCCGCACACCGATGAAGATGCTGGAGACCGACCCGGGCGCGCATCAGGTCGAAACGATCCTCGGTAGAATCGGGCACGGACTCGCGGCGTGAGGTGGTGGCGCCTTGCGCGCCGGCCGTTTACCGCGCTGGACGGGGTCGGCGCTCGGCTGTATGGAGGCCGCTGGAATCGACGCGGGCTCGCGATGGTGTACTGCTCCGAGCACCTCTCACTGGCGGTGCTCGAAGTGTTGGTCCATCTCGAACTTGACCCGGAGGATTTTCCGGCCGACTACGTCAAGATTCCGATCGAGATTCCCCGATCTATCAAAATGTCCAAAATCGAGCATCTACCAACTGACCTCGACCAGACCATAGATCTTGGATCCCGGTGGTTTGAATCAAATGCAACTCTGGGGTTGTTGGTTCCCTCGGTTGTGATTCCGGAAGAACGCAACCTGCTACTGAACCCACATCATCGCGACTTTGCGCGACTTAAGATTCCCGATTCGCAACCGTTTCGATTCGATTCGCGGCTTAGTCCACTTTGAGCTTCGCGCGCAGCCGATTCATCACGAATTCCGGGACCAGCTCGGGCACCCGCTGGCCGTAGCTCGCAACTTCCTTGATCAAGCGCGAGGCGCTGAAGAACAGCTTCGGATTCGCGAACAGAAAAACCGTCTCGACGTTAGGGCGCATCTGCTTGTTCATCGCCGCCATTTGCAACTCATAGTCAAAGTCGGTGACCGCGCGCAGACTGCGGATGATAACCTTGGCGCCGATGCGTTCGGCGTAGTCCACCGAGAGACCGCTGAATTTGTCGACCCGCGCTTTGGGCTCGAGGTCATGGAGCGCCTCACGAATCATGTCGACCCGTTCATCGGGTGTGAACAGCGCATGATCCTTGTCGGGATTATGCGCCACCGCGACGATTACCTCGTCGAACAGTTGCACGCTGCGCCGCACCACATCGATGTGGCCGTTATGAATCGGATCGAAAGTCCCTGGATAGACCGCCAGCATCGTCTTGGAATCCTTGCCCTTGCTTGTCATCTCATCATCATCCGCTTGCTGTCTCGGCGCCCGCGAGAGGTCGCCGGTAATAGGCGATTCGATGATCGCCGATGATTGCCACCTTATGTTGTTCGAAGCCGGCCGGCGCCGCGGGAGGTTGCGGTGCGCGCTTGAATTGCCGAATCACTACCCATCCACCCACCGCGACGAGGTTGAAGTTCGCGAGCATCCCCATCACCTCGTTGCTGAGGTCGTCGCCGAAGGGTGCATCGACGAACACCAGCCCGAAGGACTTTCCTTCCTGCGAAAGTTGCGGCAGCGCGCGACGCAAATCGGTAGTGAGGATGCGAGCGTGATCGGCGAACCCCAGGGTCTGGAGATTTTCGCGGATGATGGACGTTGCTGCTTTCGATGAATCGACGAAAGTGGTGTGGGCCGCGCCGCGTGACAGCGCCTCGATGCCGAGTGAACCGCTGCCGGCGAAAATGTCCAGGGTCGCGAGTCCTTCGAAATCCACCCGCACCAGGAGCCGCGAAAAGATCGATTCGCGCATCCGCGCGGTCGCCGGGCGAGTGGTGAGCCCCCGCGGCGCCTTGAGCCTGCGCCCGCGCGCATGTCCCGCGATTATCTTCACTTTAAGAAGTAACTTACGCTCTCCAAACGTCTTTACGAACCCCTGCCAGCGCGATAGATAACCCGTCTATCGCAAGCCTGCAAGTTCGCCGGTTGGATCGCTTGCGCTTGTGAAATAATTAGGGAATCTTAGGAACCTGTCATTAGAATTCCGCGTACGGAACCATCTGACTCTGTAAGGTTGAGTAATAGAGCCGCCCATGTCCGACGGCGTTGAGATAAAGTTCTCGGAAGCCGCGCTCGCAGAGTATCGCGAGGTGTTAACCCATTATCCCACGCGCCAGGCCGCGTTGCTGCCGACGTTATGGATCGCGCAGCGCCAGTTCGGATGGATCAGTGGCGAGGTCCAGCTCTACATCGCTAAGTTGATGGAGCTTCCGCCGGCGCATGTTCGCGCGGTGGTCACCTTCTACACGATGTTCTACCAACATCCCGTCGGAAAGTGGCACCTCGAAGTATGCACCAATCTTTCGTGCCGATTGCGCGGCGCCGACCAGATCGTCGAGGCCATCAGCGACAAACTCGGCATCAAGGTGGGCGAGACCACCGCCGATAAGAAATTCACCCTGGGCCGCGCCGAATGCCTCGCCTCATGCGGGACCGCGCCGATGTTGCAGCTTAACCACGACCGCTTCTACGAAAACCTAACCCCGGAATCCACCCTCAAGCTGATCGACGAACTGTCCAACCGTGGCGATTGACCTTCTAATTGGCGCTATCAAAGCGATCGTAATCCTGCTGGTGGTTCTGAACCTCTCGGCGGTGCTGCTGTGGTTCGAGCGCAAGGGCAGCGCGCTGATTCAGGATCGCGTCGGCGCCAACCGCGCCGCGGTTTTCGGGGTCGGCAAACGGCTCGGATTGCCGAACCTCGGGCTTCAGAACACCTTGATGGCCGATCCGCTCAAACTTTTCACCAAGGAAGATTTCGTTCCCGAGGGTGCAGATAAATTCCTCCATGCGCTCGGGCCATTCCTTGCGCTGTTCCCGGTTCTGGTGACATTCGCAGTCGTGCCGTTCGGCGATGTTTTCCAGGTTGGCGGTCATACCGTTGAACTTCAGGCGGCAACCGTCAAGGCGGGCGCGCTGTACATCCTCGCGACGATTGGGATTGGCGTTTATGGCGTCGCGCTCGGCGGATGGGCCTCGAACAATCGATGGGCGCTGCTCGGCGGCGTGCGTGCAACCGCGCAGATGATCTCTTACGAGATCGCGATGGGGCTCGCGATCATCGCGTTGGTCATCACCTACGGCACCCTCGATCTGCAGGACATCGTACGCCAGCAGGGCGGGGTGTGGTTTGGATTTCTGCCGCGATGGGGAATTTTCCTCCAGCCGGTAGCATTCGTGCTGCTGTTGACGGCGGGGATGGCGGAATCGAAACGGGTGCCGTTCGATTTACCGGAAGGCGACTCCGAGCTCATCGCGGGATACTTCACTGAATACTCGGGCGGCAAGCAGGCCGCCTTCATGCTCACCGATTTCGCCGAAGTGGTGCTGGTCGCAGTGCTGCTAACCCTATTTTTTTTCGGCGGATGGCAGGTGCCGTGGCTGTATAGCGACGGATTCCATCTCGGTACGCACGCTCTGCTGCTGCCGCGCGCGCTCGTAATCATCATGGGCGTCATCGCATTCTGGATAAAAGTGGTGGCGTTTTGCTGGCTGCAGATCCTCGTGCGATGGACCCTGCCGCGCTTCCGCTATGACCAACTGATGGGCCTCGGATGGAAGGGGCTGGTGCCGCTGGGACTTCTCAATGTGCTGGTCACCGCGTTTGTGGTGGTACTTGCGACAGGAGCAGCCAGCTGATGCCGGTCGCACTTTTCATATTCCTCGCGACGGTTTCGATCATCTCGGCACTGGGGGTGGTGGTGCAGAAAAATCCCATCCATTGCCTGCTTTCGCTGATTCTGACGCTGGTCGCGATCGGCGCGCTGTTCATCGCGCTGGATGCCGTCACGGTGGGCTTCCTCCAAATCATCGTCTATGTCGGCGCCATCATGGTGCTGTTCCTGTTCGTCATCTGGCTGCTGAATCTGCAGGCCGAGCCTTTGCCGATCGGTCACCTGGGGCTGAAGTTCTTTGCGACCATCGCGGTGGCGGGGATGGCGGCGGAACTGTTCGCATTCCTGGCCAGAACCAAAGTTGCACTGGGCGCGGTGAACGTCGCGCCCGGCTATGGCTCCATCGACAGCCTCGCGCAGACGCTGTTCGGCCAATACCTGATGGCGTTCGAGACTACTTCGATCCTTTTGCTGGTCGCGGTAATTGGGGCGGTCGCGGTCGCACGCCGCGCTGTTCCCGAGCGCATCGTTGCGCCCAAGCAGGAAACGCAATGATGGTTTCATATAGTTGGCTGATGGCGTTAAGTGCCGCGATCTTCGCCATCGGAGTCGCAGGCGTGCTGTTGCGGCGCAACATCCTGGTGATGTTCATGTCGATCGAGCTGATGCTGAACGCGGTTAATCTCGCATTCGTAACGCTGGCGCGCCGGATGGGCTCGATGGACGGCCAGGTGATTGTGTTCTTCGTCATGACGGTGGCGGCGGCGGAGGCCGCGGTCGGGCTGGCGATCATCATATCGATTTTCCGCAATCGCGAAACCGTCAACGCAGACGAACTTAACTTGATGCGCTGGTGATTCGATGACCGCCGAATTCCCCGCCCTAGGCCTTATCCTGCTGTTCCCGGCGCTCGGGTTCCTGTTCAACGTCTTTCTGGGCAATCGCATGGGCCGCGGCGCCGTTAATGTCGTCGGTCCCGGCGTCATCTTCGCGGGATTCATCGTTGCGGTGACGGCGTTCTTCAAATTGCACGCTATGCCGTCCGGTGGTGTGCTCACGGTTACGCTAGCGCCATGGATTCATGCTGGCCGCTTCAATGCCGATTTTGCCCTTCAAATGGATGCGCTCTCTGCTCTTATGACGCTTATTGTCACCGGAGTAGGCGCACTCATCCATATGTACTCCGTTGGCTACATGGCTCATGACGAGGATTTTGCGCGTTTCTTTGCTTATCTGAACCTTTTCGAGCTCTCGATGCTCATCCTCGTCCTCGCCAACAACCTCGTCTTCATGTTCATGGGGTGGGAGGGCGTCGGACTCTGCTCCTACCTCCTGATTTCGTTCTGGTACACGGATATCAAGAACTCTTACGCCGGGCGCAAGGCCTTTATCGTCACTCGCATTGGCGATACCGGATTTTTGCTCGGGATGTTCACCCTCATCGCGGCGCTCGGCGCCCATGGAATCTGGAGCCTCGATTTCTCGGTGCTGCGCGACAGCGTCCGAATGATTGCGCCGACCACCGCAACCTTCGCCGCAGTGCTTCTCTTCATCGGCGCGACCGGGAAGTCCGCGCAGATTCCCCTTTACGTCTGGCTTCCCGATGCGATGGCCGGTCCAACTCCGGTCAGCGCGCTGATTCATGCCGCGACGATGGTGACCGCCGGCGTCTACATGGTCGCGCGGATGCATTTCCTCTACGTGCTCGCGCCGAGCGCGATGGAGCTGGTCGCTACCATCGGTGCAGTCACGGCGATTTACGCCGCGTCGATAGCGCTGGTTCAGCCCGATATCAAGAAAGTCCTTGCCTACTCGACCATCAGCCAGCTCGGCTACATGTTCCTCGGCGTCGGGGTCGGCGCATTTGCCTCGGGCATTTTTCACGTGATGACGCACGCCTTTTTCAAGGCCCTGCTGTTCCTGTGCGCGGGTTCGGTGATTCATGCGCTCGACGGCGAGCAGGACATGAACAAGATGGGCGGGCTGCGCAAGCATCTGCCGATCACCTACGCGACGATGCTGATTGCGACGTTGTCGATCTCGGCGATTCCACCCTTCGCGGGCTTCTTTTCCAAGGATGACATCCTCGACGCCGCGTACAACTCCGGCCATCCCTGGCTATGGCTCCTCGGCATTATCACCGCCGCGATGACGTCCTTCTACATGTTCCGGCTGATCTTCATGACCTTCCACGGCGACTCGCGGGTCGACCCGGAGAAGGCGCCTCACATCCACGAATCGCCGCCGGTGATGACGATCCCGCTGATGGTGCTCGCGGTGCTGGCGGTCGTTGGCGGATGGGTCGGGCTCCCGGACGGACTGTGGTGGGGTGACAAAATCAGCGAGTTCCTCGCCCCTTCGGTCGGCGATTATGCGCCCATCCTGCACGGTAGCTTCGTAATGCTGACCAGCGCCTCGCTCGGGCTCGCGGGCCTGGGAATCCTGCTGGCCTGGTATTTCTACCTCAAGGCGCCGGGCATGCCGTATCTGATCGCTTACCAGGCGCAGTCCGCGTATGAAGTCCTGCTCAACAAGTACTATGTCGACGAGTTCTACAACACGATCGTGTCGCGACCGCTGTTTTGGCTCTCGAGCTTCGTGCTGGGCGGCTTCATCGATTCCTTCATGATCGACGGGCTGGTCAACGGGGCGGGCCTGACGGTCGAGACTGGCGGTCAGCTTTCCCGCCGAATGGAAACCGGCAACGTCCAGCAGTACGCATTTGTGTATGTGCTCGGGGTGCTGGCGATCGTGGCCTACTACCTCTACCTGGTGACGCACTGATGAACGGCGGAATCCTCACCTTGCTGGTGTTCACGCCGCTGATTGGCGCGCTCTTCGTCTTGCTGCAGCGCGACGAACGGTCGATCTGGAATTCCGCGTTTATTTTTTCGCTGCTCCCGCTCGCGATCAGTTTCTACCTCTTCCATGCTTACGATCCGGCGCGGTTCGGCTATCAATTCATCGAGCAATACCAGTGGATTCCGCAATTCGGGATTTCCTACCACCTCGGGCTCGACGGCCTCAGCCTGGTGCTGGTGGTGCTGACGACGATCCTGATTTCGCTGTCACTGCTGTACTCCGGCGGCGGCGATATCGACCATCGCCCGCGCGAATTCTGCTTCTTCATGCTGGCGCTCGAGACCGGCCTGCTCGGCACCTTGCTCGCGGTCGATCTGTTTCTCTTCTATGTGTTCTGGGAGCTGATGTTGTTCCCCATGTATTTCCTGATCGGCATCTGGGGACACGGCCGGCCCATCTACGCGGCGGTCAAGTTCGTGCTCTACACGATGACCGGCTCGTTCCTGATGCTGGCCGCGATCATCTACCTGGTAATGACCTACCATTCGCATAGCGGCGGCATCACCTTCGACCTCACGACCCTGTACAACACCCAGATGACGCCGACCGAGGCGCGCTGGATGTTCGCCGCGTTCGCGCTCGCCTTCGCGATCAAAGTTCCGATGTGGCCGGTGCACACCTGGCTGCCCGACGCGCATACTAACGCGCCGACCGCAGGCTCCGTCATCCTCGCGGGCGTGATGCTGAAGATGGGGACCTACGGGTTCCTGCGGTTCGCGATTCCGCTGTTCCCCGCGGTCGCGATCGAAGCGACCCCGCTGTTCATGGCGCTGGCGGTGATCGGGATCATTTATGGCGCGCTGGTCGCGATGGTGCAGCCCGACCTGAAGCGGCTCATCGCGTATTCGTCGGTCAGCCATTTAGGCTTCGTGGTGCTGGGGATCTTTGCGCTCAACCCCGAAGGTATCGACGGCGCCGTCTACCACATGCTCAACCACGGAATTTCCACCAGCGCGTTGTTCCTGCTGGTGGGCATGATTTATTTGCGCCGGCATACTCGCGAAATTTCTGAATACGGCGGCTTGTGGCACAGCGTGCCGATTTACGCCGCGGTGTTCATGTTCTCGATGTTGTCTTCGATCGGGTTGCCCGGCCTCAACGGCTTCGTCGGCGAATTTCTCATCATGCTCGGCAGCTACGTGCAGTCGTGGATCGCGGTGATATTCGCGGTCGCGGGGGTGGTCCTCGGCGCGCTCTACATGTTGTGGGCTTACGAGCGGGTAATGTTCGGGCCCATTACCCACAAGATTAACGAGACCATCCGCGACCTCGACGCGCGCGAAATCGCCACCATGATTCCGTTGATGACCTTGATGGTGGTGATGGGGCTGTATCCGAAATTCATCATCGACAAATTGGAACCCTCGATCGCGCCGATCTTGCAGCGGGTCCAGTCGGCGCAAGCGCGCATTGATGAGGAGCGCCGCGCGACTCAGTTCGCGCAAAGTGAGGGGGCCGTCCCCGCTCGCAATCTGAGTGCAGGCGATGCCATTCGAGACCTCTCCCCCAGCCCCTCTCCCTTCAGGAGAGGGGAATCAGAAAAGAGAAGCAGTATTGTGGCATCCGTTTTTGGTCTTTCTATTCCCCCTTCCCTAAAGGGGAAGGGGGCCAGGGGGTTAGGTCTCCCGGGAGCCCTGGCTAACCAATGACCCCCTTCAGCCTCACCGCCATCGACTTCCAGTGGCTCCCGATCCTGCCGCTCATCACCATCGCGATCTCTGCAATCGTAGTGCTGCTGGTCGGCGTGCGCGTCCCTGACGACGAGAGCGACGGGCTCGGATGGCTCGCGATCGCATCTATCGCGATCGCATTCGTGCTAACCCTCACGATGTCGGGGCAGAACACCACCGCCTTCGCGGGCTCGCTCGCAATCGATGACTTCGCGGTCTTCTTCGAGCTCGCGATCCTGTTCGTCGCCGCAGTCATTGTGCTGATGTCGCTCAATTATGCCGACGACTTCCGTCTCCCGGGCGCCGAATACTACTCGCTGATACTGTTCGCCGCGCTCGGTATGATGCTGATGGCGGCGGCCGGCGACCTGATCATTATTTTTCTCGGCCTCGAAACCATGTCGATCGCGATTTACGTCCTGGCCGGCCTCAAGCGCACCGACCCGCGCTCCGGCGAGGCGGCGATCAAGTACTTCCTGCTGGGCGCGTTTTCGACCGGCTTCCTGCTCTACGGAATCGCGCTGGTTTACGGCGCCGTCGGTACGATCAAGCTGGAGCCGATTCGCGCCGCGCTCGACCATGGGGTCGCGCTGCGCAGTCCGATTCTGCTGCTCGGCATCGCGATGATGCTGATTGGATTCGGCTTCAAGATCGCGGCGGTGCCGTTTCATATGTGGACACCCGACGCCTACGAAGGCGCGCCAACTCCGATTACCGCCTACATGGCGACCGGGGTGAAGCTCGCGGCCTTCGCCGGATTCCTGCGCGTCTTCCCGCTCCATCTGGGCGCGGTCAGCGCCGAGTGGTCGTGGGTGCTATGGGTGGTCGCCGCGCTCACCATGACGGTCGGCAACGTCGTCGCGCTGGTGCAGACCAACATCAAGCGGATGCTCGCCTACTCAGCTATCGCGCACGCCGGCTACCTGCTGGTCGCGATGGCGGCGGTGGTGCCGCTCGCGGGCGCCGCGATGCTCTACTACTTGGTCGGATACGTGGTCGCCAACCTCGGCGCGTTCGCGGTGGTCATCGCGCTGGAAGGCCGCGGCGAGCCGCACGACCTGATCGAGGATTTTCGCGGCCTCGCGCAACGTCAGCCCGGACTGGCCGCGGCGATGACGATTTTCCTGCTCTCGTTCACCGGGGTGCCGCCGCTGGTCGGCTTCGTCGGCAAGTTCTATCTCTTCGCAGGTGCGCTGCAGGCGGGCCTGGTCTGGCTGGTCGTGATCGCGGTGCTCAACGCGGTGATGGCGGCGTACTACTACATCTACGTCATCGTCGCGATGTACATGCAGGAAGGCGGCGTCACAGTAGCGTCGATGACGATGCGACCGGGGCTGGTGGCGACGGTCATGCTCGCGGTAGTAGCGACGATTTTGATCGGCATCTATCCGGCGCCCTACATGTCGGCGGCCACCACCGCATTCAATTCCGCGCTCGGGCTGGGCCCGGTCCACGCCGCGTCCTTGCTTCCATAGGATCCGGATCCAGGCAAACCACCAAGACACCAAGGTCGGACTAGTGGCTTTTGATCCATAGGCGCAGGATCAAGGGGTCGTGGCCGAAAGAGCAGCCAGCAGATGCGGGCCGCAGCGGCCCTCCTCGAACACCAAGGGAAGATCAAGTGTGGAATATGCTCAGGCCGCGGCTTTTTTACCTTCGTTATGGTCTTTTTCGTCCTCACGCGGAAGGCGTTGCCGCCTGGGAACGGATGCAAGAAGTTCAACCAAGATAGTAAGAAGGCGACCCTTGATCGCACACCACACTTAATCTTCCCTTGGTGTACGGGAAGGGCCGCTGCGGCCCGCATCTGCTGGCTCCCTCTTCGGCCACGACCCCTTGATCCTGCGCCTACGGATCAAAAGCCACTAGTCCTACCTTGGTGTCTTGGTGTTTTGCCTGATTTCTGCTCTTCTTCCGACTGATGGTTAGGTCTGACGCACCCAGGGTAAACGCCTACGCAGCTCAGGTCGGATGCACCTCAAACGCGCCGGTGTTCACCTTCACGATGCCGAAACCCTGTAGCATCCGCCCCACCATCATGAATGGCGCCGCATACCAATACTTGCGCTGCACCAGACTCATCACCTGAGCCTTCGCAGTATCGTCGGTGATTTCACTGACAGTCGCTTTGAAGGTCTCGCCGCCGGCTTTGATGATGACATTGGGTTTCACCATGATGTTGCGGACCCAGTTGCGACTCTTATTCGCGGTGCCGAGGTACATCTTCTGACCCTCGACCACGAACCAGATGATGACGTCGTAGGGCTGGCCCGATTTGCGCCCATAGTGAGTGAGCGTCAGGGTCCCCAGGGGTGCGATCTTCGCGAGGCTCTGTGCGGTGCGTTGATCCATAATGCTACTGCGAGACGGACTGCATCACCTTGCCGCTCTGCGCGTCAACCAGATCCACTTCGACCGGGCCGCTGATGTGATTGGCGGTCTTGGCGGAATCGATGCCGGCTTTCAAATCGCCGAGGAATTTGTCCTTCGCAAACGGCGGCATCTGATCCATCGGAAAATTATCCATCATCACCGTCGCCTTCTGATTCTCCGGCCAGGTCACCGCGCTGACTTTCGGTCCTGCGAATGGAATGTTGCGGATCATCTCCTCGAATGACGAATGAAAGGCGGTGGCATGCGGCTTCGGCGCAGAGTCCGAGTCCGTATCGGAGTCCGAATCGTCCGCGTCTTCCTGCTTGGCCACTTTCGGTCCCGGCAGCGTCGCGGCGACCTTGTCGGCCTGCTCAGCAGGCATGCCGGTATACTTGGTGAACGCCTGCTTGGCCTGATTGCGCCGGTCATCATCGGGGGCGAGCGCGATCGCCTTGGTGAATGCGATGGCCGAATCGCCCTTGTCATTCTGCTCGCCGTACGCGACCCCGAGGTTGTAATAGGGCTGGAACATGTCGGGCTTGATCGCGATCGCCTTCTTGTATTGCACCACCGCCTGGTCGGCATTGTTGGTGTAGAGGTACATCGTGCCGAGGTCGGTGATAACTTCGGGATCCTTCGGCCGATGCTTCAGGTAATGCTCATAGGCCGCGGCGGCTTGATCATAATGCTGCTGGTCGTAATCGATATCGCCCACCCCGCGCAGTGCATCGAGGTTTTCGGGATCGAGCTTGAGCACGTGCGCATACGCCTCGGCCGCCTGCTTATAGTAGGAATTATCGAACAAAGCGGCGCGCATGGTGACGGTGCCGAGCTTGACCCATGCGGCAACATCGTTGGGATTGTCGTTGGCGCTCTTCGCAACCTTGTCGATGAAGGTGCGCGCCTCGGTCGGCAGCTCGATCTTCGGATGCCCCGGCGGCAATGATGCATCACCTTGCGAGGCGCTCGCTCCCGGCGCCTGAGCAGCTTGATTGGCCGGCGCCTGCGCTTCCGGCGCGGCAGCCATTTGCCGGGGTGCGAGCGGGCGCAAATATAGATACACCGCGGCGCCGAGGCCGAGGATGGTGATTCCCAGGAACACCACGATGAATGCCGTCGTAAGCTGGACCGCGGTGGTCGACGGAGGCTTGGGCGGCGTCTGCCGCTGGCTGGCAGAGCCAATCGCAACGCCAGGCGCGGCGGCCGTCGCTCGACCGCCTTGCCACATTCGACGCAGAATTTCGCGCCTGCCATGAGCGGCGCCCCGCAATGCGGGCAAAATCGCATAGCAAATTCCTACATACGCATGGGGGCACAGGCAACACACCCGAGCGTGATGCGTCGAATTTTGCAGTTACCTGCCCTGGCGATGACTGTTGTATATTTCACCACGCCTGCGCCTTGCGGGCATAAGAGAGGACCTCATGCATCTATATGATTCGTTTGGACCCAATCCGCGCGCGATGCGCATGTTCATGGCCGAGAAGGGAATCGACATCCCGCGCAAGGACGTCGACCTGATGCAGGGCGAAAATCGCAAGCCTCCGTACACCGATCGCAACCCGGGCGGGCAGCTCCCCGCGCTCGAGCTGGACAATGGCAAGTGCATCGGCGAGACAGTCGCGATTTGGGAATACCTCGAAGAGAAACATCCCAATCCACCGCTGATCGGGAGCAATGCCGAAGAGCGTGCCGAGGCGCGCATGTGGCAGCGCCGCATCGAGCTCAAGATCACCGAGTTCCTCTACAACGGCTTTCGCTTCGCGGAAGGCCAGCAGCTTTTCAACGGCCGCATGCGCCTGATTCCCGAAGGCGCCGCGGGCATGAAGGCGACGGTACAGGATAACCTCAAGTGGCTGGACGGGCAGCTCGAGGGCAAGGACTATATCGCGGGCAATCGCTTCACCATCGCGGATATCATTCTGTTCGCGGCGCTCGATTTCGGCGCCGGCGTGGGACAGAAAATCGATCCGTCACTGAAAAATGTGAATGCGTGGTTCAAGCGCGTCGATGCGCGTCCGAGCGCGGCCAAGAGCCTGCATCCTGCCGCCGGCCAACTGAAAATGAAGGGCTGAGCGATGCCCGCGACTATCGAAGAGATTACTGCGCAGGCAACCACGATGGTGCGCGCGAAGACCGGCGACCCCGGCGCGCGCATCCTCGAGGTCTCGCCGCTCCCCGGCCACGCGGGATTCGGTTACAGCTTCATCCTGGAGCGCACCACCCGCGGTGGCCCATCGGGCAAGCTGGTGCTGCGCGTCGCGCCCGAGGGCGTCAGGATCGCCGGCCCTGCCGACGTGGTGCGCCAGGCGCGCATCATGAAGTCGCTCGCGGACACCGACGTCGCCGTGCCCCCCATCCTGTGGTATGGCGACGAGGCAGAATTTTTCGGGCGTCCCTATTTCGTCGATGGCTTCGTCGACGGGTTCAAACTCGCCGACGTGGCGCTGCCCGCCGTGGAGGCACGCGCCTACGCACGGACGGGAATCGAAACGCTCGCCGCGCTGCATCGAGTGCCATGGGAGCCGCGGCGCGACGCCTGGGGCAGCGTGACCGAGCTGAGCGAAGAGATGAAGCGCCTCGATCATCTGCTCGATCGCGACACCCTCGATCCCAAGGTGGTCGCGCGCGCTCCCGAGCTGCGCGAAAAGCTGCGCTCGTCGTTGCCGGCGAGTCCGCGCGTCGGCATCGTCCATGGTGACTTCCAGTTCTCAAACATCCTGTTCAAGGATCACCAAGTCAGCGCGGTAATCGATTGGGAGATCTCGATGATCGGCCCCACGCTGCTCGACCTCGGATGGATTTGTTTCTTTGCCGATCGCGCGAGCTTCGTGGACAACGGCACGGTGCAAACCGCGACCCCGCTACTGCCGGATGAGATCGTGGACATCTATTCGAAAAGCGCAGGAGTGCCGATTCCGGCGGACCAGGTGCGATGGTTCCGCGCGTTTGCAGGATATCGCTTCGGCGTCATCACTTGTTTCAACGTGATGCTGCATCGGCGCGGCAAGCGCGACGACCCCCATTGGGAAGATATCGCGCTGTCGGCGCCGACGATGTTCTCGCACGGACTTGAGTTGTTGGCGATGTAGCGATGAGACACGAAGTGGGCGCGAAGCGCCGCGGCGCAGCCGCACCCGAGGCGGAGCGTAGCGGAGTCGACGGAAAATGAAAGTGTTCTCCCACGGACTCAAGCTGTTGGCGATGTAGAGATCAGTGCTTTCGCTTGGTTTTGGGAGTGCCGGGTCGGTACTCGCGCTTCCAAATCCGAAAGAGCTCCCGGCATCCTTCTTCGAAGTCGCTAGTGAAATCGATCCTTTTGGATCGACTTGAGCGTCCAGGACAAACCAGCAGGGTCGCAGGCACGGAGAAGGACCGGGATTATTCGACCGTCATAGCGCGTGTCTTGAAGCACATACAGGAGTTCGCAGTTTACCCAAGTCGAGCGAACGGCTGCGGGGACAACACCAGGAGAAACCAATCGCAGCGACGAAGCGCGTTGCCAATTTCGTCGTGCCATCGCTGCGCGCCGATGAGGTGAGATCGGCTATACAAAAAATCGGATTCGGTGTCGACCAAGGACCCGTATGAGACGATTTACAAAAAGCCGATCGCGGCGAAGCGTGCGAAATGAAAAGCTCGCGCGGTGCGGGCACGAGAGCTTACTCTTGGGTCATCTTCAATCGGTCAATTATGCGTTCGCTGACTTCGGCCGGATCACCCTTCTCCGGTTTGAGTCTTTTCAGGATCCAGGGCATCTTGTTCGTCGGCCGCACGATGACGGGAATAAGTCGGTCTTTGAATTTACTGGAGCCGAGAGCATAGGAGATTTCTTCTCGTAGCATCTTGGAGTCAGCGGCGGCGGGCGACATCAGCACGATCATCGCCTCGGCCGAGGCGAGCGCTTTACCAATTTCCAAATGCCAATTGTCGCCGGGCCACAGTTCCGACTCCGGATCCCAAACCCGCAGACCGGCTTTTTTAAGTCTTGCGGCGATCTGATCGGCCCAACGTTTGTCCTCGTCCGTATGGCTTATGAAAACGCGCACCTATCTGCTCCGACGGCATACTAGCATTTAGTGCGCGGATTCGCAGCGCTCGCTGAGCATTTGCATCGAAAGGCCATCGCGCTATACGTGGCGAGCATGTTCTCGCCGGCTTGAGCTGGCGTAAAGTGAGATTTGGGCAAACGGAGAGGTTCCTATGGGCGCTGCACCAAAGATGACCGTTCATGAGACGGTGAACGAAGACCATCCGGCGGTAAATTCGATCCTCGGAGCCAATCCATTCATCGATCTCCAGCCCAAGCAGCTCCTCGGGATGCTTGGTGAGCTCGGGCGCTTCCTCAGTTCGCGGCCCGATTCGGTCGTGTCGCGGATGGGGCAACTCGCGATCGATCTGGTGCAAATCGGACTCGGCAATTCGGAGATCGCGCCGGCCGCGAGTGACAAGCGTTTCGTCGATCCCGCATTCGCGCAAAATCCGGTCTACAAGCGCGCGATGCAGGCCTACCTGGCGTGGCGCGGCTCGCTGCTCGACCTCGTGCAGGAGGATCAGAGCATCCAATGGCAGGATGGCGAGCAACTGCGCTTCGCGACGATGCTGATCACCGAGGCGCTATCGCCGACCAACTCGCTGATCGGAAATCCCGCCGCGCTGAAGCATGTTTTCGATACCGCCGGAATGAGCCTGGTTCGCGGAATTCGCAACTATTTTGGCGACGTCATCAACAATGGCGCGATGCCACAACAGGTCGACAAGCGTCCGTTCCAGGTCGGCAAGAATCTCGGGGTCACACCCGGCTCGGTGATTTATCGCGGCGAGCTGTGCGAAGTGATCCAGTACGAGCCGCGCGCGCAGAAGGTTTTCGCGCGTCCGCTGGTGATGATCCCGCCGCAAATCAACAAGTTCTACATCATGGATCTGGCGCCCAAGCGCAGCTTTATCGAATATGCGCTGGAGCATGGCGTCCAGGTCTTCACCATCAGCTGGCGCAACCCCACCGCGGCGCTGCGCGAGAAGAGCCTCGATGACTATGTCGAGGCTTGTCAAAAAGCGATGGCGATCGCCTGCGAAGTCAGCGGCAGCCCCGACTGCAATGTGCTGGGCATTTGCGCCGGCGGTATCACCACCTCGTTGACCCTCGGTCATCTCGCGGCGATCGGCGACAATCGCGTCAATGCGGGCACGTTGCTGGTCACGATGCTCGACACCAGCTTGCCCTCGATGACCGGCATGTTCGCGACCGAGGAAATCGTCGCCGACGCTATCGAGCGCTCGCGCAAAAAGGGCGTGCTCGCCGGCGAAGACATGGCGCGCGTGTTCGCGTGGCTGCGACCGAACGACCTGGTGTGGAATTACTGGGTCAACAATTACCTTATGGGTGAACAGCCGCCCGCCTTCGACATCCTTTATTGGAATGGTGACTCGACGAATCTTCCGGCCAAGCTGCACGAGGGTTTCCTGAACTTGTTCCTCGACAACCCGCTCGCGAAGCCTGGTACCATCGAAATTCTCGGAACCCCGATCGATCTGCGAAAAATCAAATCCGACATGTACCTGCTGGCGGGCCAGACCGACCACATCTGCACCTGGCATTCATGCTATCGGGCGACGCCGCTATTCGGCGGCAAAGTCGAGTTCGTCCTCAATTCGAGCGGTCACGTGCAGAGCCTGGTGAGTCCGCCGGGAAATCTGAAGTCGCATTACTTCACCAATCCGCGCGTGGCCGGGGATGCCGACGCGTGGCTGCAAGGCGCCACCGATCATCGGGGCACGTGGTGGGATCACTGGCTGAAGTGGCTGGGCACGCGTTCCGGCGAGGAACGCGCCGCACCGGCGCAGGTAGGAAATTCCGCCTATCCGGCGCTCGGCCCCGCGCCCGGCTCCTACGTCCTCGAGCACCACTGATAACCGGTTTTCTCATCTCCGAGCACGCTACCGAGCGCGCGATCGCGGCGTCGAAGCGCGGATGCTCGCGTGTCGTCTTATTCTTGCAATGGTGTACACTGTGCACACAGCCTGGGGCGCCAGTTGGAATGCGTATGGGATCCCATAAAAGCTGAGCGCAATCTTCGCAAGCACGGCGTGGAGTTCGTCGACGTGGTGATCGTGTTCAACGACGACCGGGCTATAACGCTGCCGGACGAGCATCCAAATGAAGAACGGTATTTGACTTTTGGCATGGATGCGTACGGAAGAATTTCGGCGGTTTCCTATGAGGTTCGCGATGGCGCAGTACGAATAATTTCGGCGCGCCGAGCCACCAGGCGCGAGCAAGCTCAAAATGAGGACAAACGAATATGAAGCGCGAGTACGATTTACGCAAAGGCAAACGCGGAGCGGTGATTGCCATGTCGCCCGAAAAAGTGCGGATAACTATCCGCCTGGACCGGGAGATCGTCGATCATTTTCGGGAAGAGGTTCGAGCGCAGCATCGGGGAAACTATCAGACATTGATCAATGATGCATTGCGAGAACACATCCAACGTCCCGGTCTCGCTGAACAGGTTGGAATCCAGGTACGTTCAGTTCTGCGCGAGGAGCTTGATCGTGCAAAAATGAGGGCTTGAACCGGTCCAGAGACGACCGATAGTTAGTGCCTTTCCGCCGCAATTAGCCGATCGATGGCTCGGCGGGCGTGGATGCGGGCCGCGTCGCCATGAATCTCGACCAGCGGGCCGTCAGGAATTTCGGTGAGCCGTTCCTGCTGCGCTTCGAGGACCGCCCTGTCCTGCTCAAAGGTCCGCGCGATCTCATCGAAGAGTTGTCGCGTGGCGTTTGGATCATCCTGGTTGTAGCCGTTCGCCGACGACCAGAAATAGTAACTGCTGGTCTCAGTCTCAGGTGTGATGCCGTGGAAGAGCCGAAATGAGAAACAATTCTCGCGCGGACTGCTATACCGCCAGTCATTCAGCGCGCCGGTTCCCGCATCGATGGCGCCATTCCATTGAATGACAGAGTGGGGCGCGACGAATTCCAGCTCCTGCCATCTATCCACGTTGCCCTTAAACCCAACCGTCTTGACGTAAGTCGGGGGCGGCACTGAATCGAGCATCCAGCGCTCGAACCTGACCCCATTGGACGTGCGCACGGTGCGCATCTTCGCTTCGACGTGCGTATTCGCGTCGCCGCCGACGGTGCCCTTATGCACGTATCCGAGATGCGATAGGTCCATCAGGTTGTCGAGGACGAGGAGATAGTCGGCGCGCAGATGCATCATCGTATGTTGATGCGGCCAGGCGCCGGAATCGTTGTGGTAGGGATAGCGGACGATTTGCGCGCGATCGGCTTGGTCCGGGTCGCCCATCCATAGCCATACGAAGGCGTCGCGCTCCACCAAGGGATAAGTTTTCACCTGCGCGCCCGGTGGTACCCTATGGTCGCCCGGCACCAGCACGCATTTTCCCGACGAGTCGAAGGTCAGCCCGTGATATCCGCATTGGATGCCACGCGGAACCACTTCGCCCAACGAGAGGGGCGCGCCGCGATGACAGCATCGATCCTGCAGCGCGGCGACCGTGCCCGAAGAATCGCGAAACAGGACTATCGGCTCGCCGAGGATGCGCCGCGCCAGCGGTCGTTCGGCGATCTCGTCGGACCATGCGGCGATATACCACGCGTTGCGAACGAACATTGGTGCCTCTTGACGATTCGATTTATTAACTGTGGTCAATTTTATCGATTGGTTTATAGTAAGTCCGGTCCAGCAAAGCCAACCATTCACGGTCGGCAAGCGGGTCACTCGGAATCTGAAAATCGACTCGTAGCTCGCGCAAGTCCGCGATGAAAATGCTCATGATGCGATCGAGCGTGAGCGATTCGGCGCGTGCCTCGGACTCGCGGATGCCCTTCCATAAAAGTGACAGGCGTACAGCCTCTGCGGGGTAGGTCGCGCGAGTCTCGCGGTTCTCGACGATCTCCCACGCGCCGTGGTCGAGCGGCCGGATTTCTGCCGATGAGGTTATCCGGGGCAGCTGCGCGTCGGGCGCTCCTACTCGCCCGATCCGATGATACATCCGATCATTGTCCGCCATGAGAGCGGAGTTCCTGAACGGCGGGCCCTCAGTGGACATCGGACCCTCAGGACCTTCGGGCCAATAGTCGAAATTGCCGGCCACCCCGTCATAAAACCAGGTCAGCGCGCCCGCCTGTATCACCCGCCAATCTTCAAAGAGCTTCGATTGACCCATCGCCACCATCAGCGCCAGCGGATAGTGGTCGCGCGTCACGCCGCGGAAGCTCGGAACGTCGACATGGATCGGACCCGCAGGCATCGGCGTATTCACGTTCACGACCAGGAGCGTAGGGCGAACTGCCTCACCGCCCAGGAAGGTCCTCGCCGCCTCGATAAAACGTCGGTTGTGGAGAATCTTTTCCACCCCGGTGACGAGCGGCTCACCCTTATCCGCCCAATTGCCGCGAAACCAGGGCTGGCAGCTTTCCCCCATTGACTTGATGGGCAGGTAGCCCGCCATCGTGCGATAGGGAGCGTGGCGCCGGAATATCTCCAGCACTGACTCCGGGTCATCGAATGCGGGCTCGATACGAATCGCTTTGCTGAGGTCGGCCATTGCTCACCTCCCTGCGTAAGGGTTATCGCGCGGCGAGGATCTCCGCGAGGTGACGAGTCTCGATCTTGTCCCCCGCGCGATGGAGCCCGCCGCCAATCTGCATCAAACATCCGCCGTCGTTGGAGACGATCACCTCGGCGCCGCTCTCGCGGATGCGGGTCATCTTGTCCTCCAGCATCGCGCCCGAAATGTGCGGGAACTTGACCGAAAACAATCCGCCGAAGCCGCAACACTCCTCGCGATCGCGCAACTCGACGATGCGGATTCCATTCACCGCGGAGAGCAGCGCGCGCGGCTGCTCGCGCACCCCGAGCTCGCGCATCAGGTGGCACGACGGATGGTAAGTGACGGTGCGCTCGAATCGCGCGCCGAGGTATTTGACTTTCAGCACGTCGACCAGGAATTGCGAGAACTCGAACACCCACGGGCGAATCGCGTCGGCCTTGGCGAGGAGTTCGGGATCGTCGGCGAGCAAGTCGCGATAGAAAATTTTGACCATGCTGGTGCACGAGCCCGACGGGATGACGATCGGCGTGCCGGGTTCGCATGCTTCGAGGAAACGGCGCGCGAGTTTTTTCGCTTCCGTCCGGAAGCCTTCGTTGAAGGCCGCCTGCCCGCAACAGAACGCGTTCGGCATCGCGCGCACTTTCACCCGCAGCCGTTCGATCACAGCGGTTGCGGCATCGCGCGCCTCGGGAAAAAATTCCTCTGCGAGGCAGGTCGGAAACAGCACTACTTCATTCATCAGTCCGGCCAGATTATCGCGCCGTAAAGGATTTTGGGACCGTGCACACCCATCACGATGCGCTTCTCGATGTCGGCGGTGCGGCTCGGCCCGGTGATGAACGACACGCGATTGGTTGAGATCGCGTCGACGCCGAAGCCTGCGATCGCAGCCGCCAGATTGGGCACCACGCGATCGATATTCACGATGATGACGCTGATCGGCGGCAGCAGTGTCAGCGAACTCGGACGCGCCTCCGCGGTCATCACCGCGAAGGTGCCGGTCGAGGCAATCGCGAAGTGCGCCTCCGCCACGCCGATATCGGTGTTGGCGAACTGCTCGATCATCGCGGCGCGATCGGCTTCGTGGCCCTTGTCGATGCCGCGCGGCTTCATCAGCGTGCATCCGCTAGCTTCGAGCGCCGCGCTGAATAGCGACATCTTCGTGACGACGCCCTCGCCAATCGCGGCGCTCTTGGCTGCGTTGTCGCGCGCGAGAGCCGCCACGCTCGCGGCGGCCTGCTCCGCGCTGAGGCTGCCGAGGAAGCGTCCGCTGACGGCCTGCAATTCGCGCGCGAACGTCGATACCAGTTCGGCGCGTTGCGCGACCGAGGCGACCGGCACTGCCGAGGGCACAGCATGATTCTCATGCGCAGCGGGCGCCTGCGGTTTTTCCAGTGCGCCCTTCACGCGCGCGAGCAGTTTGTAAAACTCCGCCACAGATCAGCTATGCCGCGGTGTCGGGCGGTTTGCGAAGGCTATGCGGATGCGGCCGGGGAAAATCGCGAATTTTAGTCCATGCACTAAACGGCGGCGGCATCCGCTTCAGCCATCCGTCGCGCGAGAACGGGCGCACCATCCACGAACCGATTTTGCCGAGCGCGCGAATCAGCCGCGGATAGCGCGCGAGCCTCGCAAATCTGCGCGCGCCTTTTCGCACGCGTTGCGCCGCGCGCGGCCACTTGAGGTTGCTCTGACCCTCGGTCTCCTTCCAGCGCAGATGTAGCAGGATGCGCGGAATATCGATGCGCACCGGACAGATATCGCGGCACGCGCCACATAGAGTGGAGGCGAACGGCAGATGGCCGGCCGCGCTGCCGAAGAGGCTCGGGCTGATGATGGAGCCGATCGGCCCCGGATAGGTCGAATTGTAGGCATGCCCACCGATGCGCCGGTAAATCGGACATACGTTGAGGCACGCGCCGCATCGGATGCAATAAAGCGCCTCGCGCATGACAGGATCGGCCAGCATCGCGCTGCGTCCGTTGTCGAGAATGACCACATGAACTTCACGCGGCCCGTCGATTTCGGCCTTGCGCCGCGGCCCGTTAATGAAGTTGGTGTAAGTCGTCAGCTTCTGGCCGGTTGCGGTGCGCGCGAGAACCTCGAGGAAGTGGCTGACGTCTTCGAGCTTGGGAATCACTTTCTCGATTCCCATCACGCCTACAAAAATTTCCGGAAGCGTGCTCGACAGGCGTCCGTTGCCTTCGTTCTCGATCACCACCAGCGTGCCGGTTTCCGCAATCGCGAAGTTGACCCCGGTGATACCCATCTCGGCCGCGAGGAAAATCGCGCGCAGCTTTTCGCGCGCCTGCGCCGTCAGCTCTTCGGGCTCGGCGGTGTAGGGCGTATGCAGCTTGTCGGCGAACAGCTGGCCGATGTCTTCCTTCGATAGATGAATCGCGGGCGTGATGATGTGCGAGGGCGGCTCGTGGCGCAACTGCACGATGTACTCGCCGAGGTCGGTTTCGGTGACCTCGATCCCAGTGCGCATCAGCGAATTGTTGAGCCCGATTTCTTCGGTGGTCATCGATTTCCCTTTGACCACCCGCTTCACATTGTTCTTTTTCGCTACTTCGAGGATGTACTCGCGGGCCTGCGCCGCATCGGCGGCGAAGAACACGATGCATCCGTTGGATTCCAGCTTGTCCTTGAGCGCGATGAGATACTGGTCGAGGTGCTCGATAGCGTCTTCCTTGATCCGGCGCGCCTCGTCGCGCTCGGCCTCAAACGGGGGGAACTCGGCGCGCATCTCGGCGACGTGCTCGAGGTGCCGTCCGCTGGCATTTTCCAGCTTGCGGCGCAGCTCCAGGTCGGCGACTCCTGCGCGGCTCGCCTCGAAGAAGTCGGCTTTATGAGGAGCTTCCGCCACTTTCAGTCTGAATCAGTTGATGCGCGAATTAGTTGATACGATCGACTTGGCGCGAAAGCCGCAGCACGGCCTCGCGCGCGGTTTCCGAAGCGGTATGCTCGGGCGCCTGCGAGAGAAAACTTTGGAAGTCGTCGAGCGCGGCCTTGAAACATTCGAGGCTCTCGTACAGTGCGCCGCGTTCCATCAGCTCCTCAAGCGAGCGCGGATCGAGCAGCAGGATGCGGTCGAGCGCCGACAACGCGCGCGTCGAATCGCCGCCTTTTAGGTAGACCGCCTTCAGATTGCGCAGCATCCGCACCAGGATGTGCCGGGCGCCGACCGGCTTCAGATGCGCCGGGGATACTTCCACCGGCTGGCCGTAAACCTGAGTGAGGCGCGCGCGAATTTCTTCGAGGGTCAGGATCGCGCCGTCATAAAAAGGATCGATGATGAGCTCGCCGCGTTCGTCGACCGCCTTGACCAGGAAATGGGTCGGGAAGCCGACCCCAAAAAGGTTCAGGCCGAGCCGCCTCCCGACTTCGAGATAGATCAGCGAAAGCGTGATGGGGATGCCGCGGCGCCGATCGATAACCTGATTCAAAAACGAATTGCGCGGGTCGGCGTATTCCTCGCGATTACCCTCGAAGCCCTTCTGCTCGAACAGAAAATGCGACAGGAGCTGAATCTTCTCGATGGTGTCATTGCCCACCTTCACCACCAGCTCGGCCTCGCGCGCCAGCGCCGCGATCTTGTCCATGTACAGGTCGAGATCGAGCGCGGGATATTCTTCTTGTGCGATGAGCAACGCTCCGCGCGCGAGCGGAATCGGCTCGCGGGCGGCAAGCATGGCAAAATCGCGGCGGATGTCGGCAATATCTGGCATCGGAATCAGTGTTCATTATATGACGCGCCTTTGACAAGTCCGCGTCGCGCACAAGTTGCCGCTGATCAGGACTTACGAAACGCGAAAAGATCGACTACCTCGACCACAGGCGCCGCATCGGCGGTCGCGGCGTGCTGATTAAGGAGCCGCATCCCTTCGAGGAATTCGGATTCGGACAGTTGCGCGAGAATCGAATCGGCGCCCGCCGCGATCTTGTCCGCATAGCTGCGCCAGTTGGCCGCGACTTGGATGCGGACCAGCTCCTGGCGCGCGAGTTCGAAGCCCGCGTCGTGGAAGATTGCCTCGATGCGCGCCTCCGTTTGCAGCGTGGCTTCGAGGATGGCACGGCTCCTCGCGAAGTACGGCACATAGGGGTAGGTCGCGATGCGATCGACGGTGGCGGCGCGGAGGCAGACAGTGCCGCCCTCGCGCAGTACCCGGCGGCATTCGCTGGCTGCGCGCGGCTGGTCTTCGAAGTGATGGAAGACCATCGACATGAAAACCATGTCGATAGATGCGTCGCGCAACGGAATCGCTTCGCCTGACCCGCGAACGTACCGGACACCAGGTGCGGATTTCTTGCGCGCTTCGGCCAGCATCTTTGCGGAGCGATCGATGGCGATTACCTGCGCATCGAAACGGTTTGTCAGCGCTCCTGAGTAGCGCCCGGTACCGCATCCGAGATCGAGGATTCTGGAGACTGCGCCGCGCGGCGCTCACTTGGAAATTCTCTCCAGCCACACCGCGAGCATCTCCGGCGAATACCCACGGCCGGCATCATATGAGGCCGGAATGTTCCCTTTGTCGTAATCCATCTTCGGCGATTGCAAAAATCCTGGGTGACATTTCCGGATCTGCTATAATTCGGGGATTGGAAGGTCACTCCACTGCGAATGCAAATCTACCTCGAAATGCAGAAACAAACCCACCACGCAGCGCGGAGGGTTTTCAAGGCGCGCGCCCTCAAAGGTGCAAAAACAAACCCACTCAACCTTTGCGTATTCGGCGAAAACAAAGCCACTTTCATGAGCGAAGATAAGGCTTTTCAGGAAAAGCAAGCTCCAGGATTGGTCCCCACGTTGGATCTAACGAATGCCTCGCGGAAGGCATAAAAAAAAGTCACGACGAACCCGCGAGCGTTCAACGTAAATTACCAAACGAACCCAAATAATCCTCTAAATAAGGTGTACTTCGTTAAAGTTTCGCCTCAAAATGAATCGACCATGGCTCGGTCGGAGGCGCGCCCCCACTAAAGCATTTCGAGAGCGAGTGCTATTTCCGACGTGATGTCGGAATCGGCCTCGCGTCGACGCCCTAGTTCAAGGGTGCGCCTCGCAATGGGGCCGCCCAACACTCCGAGCGCCCAGGCCGCGTGCGATCGGATTAGCGGCTCGGGTTCATGTTCCATTGTGCGTGAGAGGACCGGGACCGCCTCGCGATTGCCGGTGTTGCCGGGGCGACGGAGATGAATGTTCAGAACGCCAGCCATTGCGTGTAGACTTGCCGTTTACCGAGTCAAGAGAGGGGCTTTGATGCAGCGATCAGCGGATCGGGTCAGCTTCACGTCGATTGAGTTTCACAACTACAAGGCGTTCAGCAGATTCTCGCTCAAACTCCAGTCTACAAACATTCTTGTGGGGCCCAACAACTGCGGTAAGTCCACAATCATCGGGGCATTCCGTTTGCTTGATATCGGTCTTCGCAGAGCTCGGGCGCGAAATCCAGAGTTTGTTCCGGGGCCAATGGGAGAGCGCCGGGGGCATGTTGTTTCGTCGGAGGATGTCCCGATCTCGTTGGAGAATGTCCACAACGAATACTCAGACGAAGATAGTCGTATCGATTTTCATCTGTCTAACCGGAATTCGCTGACGCTTTACTTTCCGCAGCGTGGAGGCTGTTTTCTGCTTTTTGATTCGCGCGGCAGGGCGGTTCTGAATACAAGTTCGTTCCGTACAGCGTTCCCGGTGACAGTCTCGTTAGTGCCCGTACTTGGCCCGGTCGAACACGAGGAGAGGATACTCGAAGAGAAAACCGTTCGGGCCGATTTAGGTACGCATCGCGCTTCGCGGCATTTTAGAAACTACTGGTACCATTTTCCCGATGGGTTTGACGACTTTTCTCGATTCGTTCGTGAGACTTGGGCCAAAATGGACATTCAAAGGCCCGAGGCCGACTTGATGTCTCGCCGTCTCTCCAGGTGTGTCGGTCAAGTGGTGGAAAAGCATTTAAGCATTATCAACGCGGCGAGTTGAGCAGTTGATCAGGTGGTTACTATGCAGCCTCCGGTTGTTCGCTGATGGTGGCTAGGTCGTGCCAGCCGACCAAGCGGCGCAGAGTAACCTGCCCGCTGCGCAGGAGACCGAACAGCAGGAGCAGTACCGCCTCCTCACTGGGGAGCGAGGCCTGGGTCTTGGTCCGCCGCCGAAATTCCTCGTTGATTCGCTCCAGCGCGTTGGTGGTGCGCAGCGCCTTCCATTGCGAAAGCGGAAAAGCGGTAAAGGTGAAGAGTTGGTCGCCGGCTTCCTCGAAACTGGCGCTGACGGTCTTGCAACGCAGCTTCCACTTGCGGGCAAAACCAACCCGCGCATGCTCGACGGCCTCGCGACTCTCGGCATAGATCATGCGCCGATAGTCCTCTGCGAGTTCCTCGCGCAGGTGGGCCGGGGCCTTGGCGAGCAGGTTCCACAGCTTATGGTTAGTACAACGTTGGATCGCGATCTGCGGCCATTGCACTTTAAGCGCCGCGGTCAGTCCCGGATTGCCATCGACTACCGCCAGCACCGGAGCACCGAGATTGCGCGCGCTCAGCGAGCGCACTGCATCGAGCCAGGCGGCCGCGCTCTCGACCCCTGCCAGGCGCAAGTCCAGCACCACCCGGCGGCCATCGGCGCAAACCCCCAGCGTGACCAGCACCGGCACGCGCACGCGCTTTTTCCCGATCCGCATCCGTGGATACCAGCCGTCGAGAAACAGATAACGGATCTTCAGCTCGCCGAGATCGCGTTGTGCCCATGCCGCGAAGTCCTCGCGCAAGCGCCCGACCAGCCGCGATACCGCATCCTTTGACAACGGCGCACCGCGTAACAACGGGGCCAATGCACCGCGCAGGCGCCGCGTGTTGGTGCCACTGAGGTACACTCCGAGGATCGCCTCATCGACTCGCTCGGTGCGCCGCTGATAGCGCGGGATGATGGCACTGCGCCACTCGCGGCGCCGACCAGCTTCACCCTCAAGACGTGCTCGCGGCATGGCGATGGTGGTGGGTCCAAGACTGGTGGTTAGCGTTCGCTCGCGCTTACCATGCCGATACCCGCCTCGAACCGGACCGCATCGCTCCGATCGTGCCGCTCCCAGCGCGGCCACCAATTCCTCCTCGATGATGCCCTCGATGGTGGTGCGGATCCGCTCCCGCAGCAGCTCCTCGAGCGCGCCTTTCCCTTGCCACTCACTACTGCTATCGCTTTCCATGGCGTCATCCTCCGGCACCCGCCTCCCAGCGGGCGCGAGTTGTGGCTCAACTCGCCGGATCTTGACGCCTTTTTCACTTTTCTACCAACTTCGCGACACTACCGTCTCTCCATGTTCTGCTTAGAGAATCGAATCACGCGCGAGCTCTTCTGGGCTGGCTTCGGTTTTCAGATCTGGTGCCAGTTGCTCACACATATTGCTCGGGCTCAAGAACAGTCCCTATTTGTGGTCGATGAACCCGAGGTGTATTTGCATCCGGACGTGCAGCGACAGCTGCTGAGCATCTTGAGAGATATTGGCCCGGACGTATTGTTGGCAACTCATTCTACGGAAATTATCGGAGACGCCGACCCCTCGGAGATCGTTCTCATCGACAAAACCAAGCGAAGCGCGCAGAGGCTGCGCGACGTGGCCGGTATCCAGAACGTTCTCGAAAAGGTCGGATCGATTCAAAATGTGACGTTAACGCGTCTTGCGCGCAACCGCCGAATTCTCTTCGTCGAAGACGAAGAAGACTTCAAAGTTCTCCGCCGGTTCGCGAAACAGATCGGATTAGAGGAACTGGCGTCAGGAAGCGATTTAACGCCTGTAAAATCTGAGGGGTTTTCGTCATGGGAACGCGTTGTGGCAACTGGTTGGGGCTTGGAAAAGACATTGGGTTCTGTGTTGCTGCTTGGCGCAGTCTATGATCGCGACTACTTCTGCGATGAACAGATTTCGGCAACTCTGGAAGAACTTCGGAAACATTTAGTTCTCGCGCACATCCATTCCCGCAAAGAGTTAGAAAACTACCTGCTTGTGCCCCAGGTACTACAGCGCGCGATTGGAAATGCCGTTGCCGACAAACAAAAAAGATCGGACGAGCCGCTCCCCCCCGTCGAACCAATTGATCTGGTTCTAAGACGTCTAACAGATCCAGAGCGCAATACGTGTCTCGGCCAATAGATCGCCAAGCGCAGAGAATTTCTTCGCCACACGGGGAAGAACGAAGCCACGCTTGCTGCCGAAACGAGCGGGCAATTTGAGCGAAACTGGAATGTTCTCGAAGAGCGCATGAAGATAGTTCACGGCAAAAACACGTTAGCAGCAGTCAGAAAGTATCTGCAGGACAGGTTTGCCATGTCCCTCACAGATCATCGAATTATATCTGCGTTCAGACCCGAAGAAATTCCGGCTGACTTAGTTACTCTGCTCAAATCTCTGGACGAATATCGAACCAAACAGCAGACATAACCGGCTCACAAAGCAGCACACGCGAAGCGCATAGGCACAAACTATATCGCGTTCAAAGCCAAAGTTATTTCCGCGGCCACATCGGAATCGGCCTCGCGTTTTCGTGCGCGATCGAGGGTGCGTTTCGCTGCGACGCCACCTAATGCGCCCAGGGCCCACGCCGCGTGCGATCGGATTAGCGGCTCGGGTTCATGTTCCATCGTGCGTGAGAGGACCGGGACCGCCTCGCGATTGCCGGTGTTGCCGAGGGCGACCGCGACGTTGCGCAAAAGGCCGCGACGCTTCGCGCGCTTGATCGCGCTTTTGGTGAAGCGGCGGCTGAAGGCCGCATCGTCGAGCGCCATCAGGTCGGGCATCAACGGCAGCAGCTCAAGCGCGATGGTTTCGGTGAACGGCTCGTTCCAGGGACAGACTTCCTGGCAGATGTCGCAGCCGAAAATCCAGTTGCCGAGTTTGGGGCGTAGCTCGCGCGGGATCGGGCCGCGATTTTCGATAGTGAGATACGAGATGCAGAGGCGCGGCTCCATTAGATAGCCGTCGGCAAGCGCGGCGGTCGGACATAGATCGAGGCATCGGGTGCAGGTGCCGCAATGCTCGCGGTAAGGGCCGCGGGTCGGTTCGAGTTCGAGGTCGGTGAAGAGTTCGGCGAGAAAAAAATAGGAGCCATGTTCCTGATTGAGCGTGGTGGTATTTTTACCGAACCAGCCGAGGCGCGCCTCAGCGGCCCACTCGCGCTCGAAGACCGGACCCGTGTCGACGTAGGCGCGGCTGACAACGCCTTCGCGAATCTTCCCGATCGCGTCGGCGACCGCGCGCGCCTTCTTGAGGACCACATCGTGATAATCGGGGCCAAGCGCATAAGCGGCGATGCGGCCACGCAACTCCGCGCGCCAATCAACCTTCGGCGGCGCCGGCGAATGATAGGGATACGCAAGGCTCACGACCGTGCGGAATCGCGCATCCAGGGTGCGCGGGTCGAAGCGGCGCTCGGGCTCGCGCGCGAGGTAACCCATCGCGCCATGGCGACCGTCGTCGAGCCATTGATCATAAAACTCGCGACGCTCATCGAGCGCGCGGAGGCCGGCGAACCCAACCATCGCGAAGCCCTGATCGCGTGCTATCGTGCTTATGATGTTGTTAAGGTTCGGCACGAATTCTTAAGAAGATACACTACATCTAAATAGTGGACCTGATGAGTCCACCTTGACTGTCGAATCGGTGGGCATTACCTTTGAGCCATGTCCGAAGAAATGAATAACCCTGAAGTTTCGAGCCAGCAACGACGAATCGAGGAAAATGCGGCGCTTCCCGACGTCGTGCTGACCCCCAAAGCCGTCGAAATGGTGCGGAAAATGAAGGCGAAAGAGGGCCTCGGCGCCGAGCAGGGCCTGCGTATCGCGGTCACCGGCGGCGGTTGCTCGGGCTTTCAGTACCAGCTTAACTTTGATTCCGAGAAGGAAGGCGACCGAATTGCCAACTTCGAAGATGTGCGTGTCTTCGTCGATGAGATTTCGTTCCCGTACATCGCGGGCGTGACGCTGGACTTCGTCGAAGGGCTGCACGGCGCGGGCTTCAAGTTCGACAATCCGCGCGCGTCGCGGACCTGCGGATGTGGCTCATCCTTCAGCGCCTGACGACAAATAAAATCTGACCCACAAGGCCGCCTGATGTAGGCGGCCTTTTCTTTTCTGTGCTAGCTCCTCGATGCGATGCTGTCCGGGCTAATCTACTGGCTGTCGCCGCGCCGTCGCCGCTTCATGCGCCGGCTCGGCCGGCCCGCGATGGCCAACCTGGAGGCGCGCATCCAGTCGGCGGGCTCTCCGGCGGCCATATCGTTTTGTACAATATTGCTTCACGCGAACGCGGAGTTCCTCGCCTTCGCGATTTCCTCACCTGATGGTGCCGTCGCCCGATTCTCCCCAGATGCGACACCGGCAAAGATCGAAGCATGCCTCGCCGCGATGCTGATCTATTCGGCTGCCCAGTTTGCGCGCGAGGAAATGCGGCGCGATGACGGCGAAATGATTCCCTTGCTCGCGCACGTCACGAGCCTCGACATTACCCAGGTGATGCTCCGTCGCGATCAGCTCCGCAAGGCGCCGCGCTCCGAGGAGTGGATGCTTTACAACTGGCTGGTCGCAGCGCTGGGCGGCGAGCGTCCCGCTTACGACGCCCAGCTTGAGCGCGCCTTCGCATACGGCTACCTATCGTACATCGGTCAGTACCGGCCGGCGCTGGAACGCGCGCTCGCGCAACTGGAATCCTGAGGCGACGATTAGTAGCGAAATGGAGACACCATGAAGGATCTCGAGGGCAAGGGAATTATCGTCACCGGCGCCACCCGCGGCATCGGCCGCGCCATCGCACTGGAAGCGGCGCGGCGCGGCGCCAACATCGCGTTCAACTACCTCAAGAGCGAGGAGCAGGCGGTCGCGCTCAAAGCCGAGATCGAAGCGCTCGGAGTCAAGGCGTTGCCCTTCAAGACCGACGTGGGCGATTTGAAATCGGTGCGCGAGATGGTCAATGCGGTCAAAAAGGATTTCGGCGCCATCGATGGGGTCGTCAACAATGCCGGGCTCACCCGCGACAAGCTGCTGGTGATGATGACCGAGGACGAATGGGCCGATGTCATCCGCACGAATCTGACCGGCGCGTTCAATTTCGCGCGCGCGGCCGCCTTCATGATGATGAAAGCGAAGCGCGGCTCCATCCTCAACATCACTTCGGTGAGCGGCCTGGTCGGGATGGCGGGGCAGGCGAACTATTCGGCTTCCAAGGCGGGGCTTATCGGCCTGACCAAGGCGCTGGCGAAGGAGCTCGGGCGCCTCAACGTGCGCGTCAATGCGCTCGCGCTCGGTTTCATCGAAACCGACATGACGGCATCGCTGCCCGAGGAAAATCGCACGCAGGCACTGAACATGATCCCGCTCGGGCGCTTCGGCAAGGTGGAAGAGATCGCGCCGGTCGCCGCGTTCCTGCTCTCGGATGCGGCGTCATACATCACGGGCGCGGTGATCCAGGTGGACGGCGGCCTCGCAATGTAAGGTCGCCTGCTCCACTCCTCGGTGATGTGATGCTATGATGCATCACATGAAACAAGCCAGTGTGCGCGACCTGCGTTATAACTTCCCCGCGGTGGAGCGAATGCTGCGCCAGGGCGAGACCATCGAGATCACCAAGCGCAAACGCGTCATCGGACGGCTGATGCCGGTGGTTCCCGAGGCGAAGCCCAAGATGCCGGACTTCATGGCGAGGCTGAAGCGGATCTACGGCAACCGGGTCCTCAAGGTGCCCGCGGCTCAGCGCATCGCCGAGGAACGCGATCGCTATTGAGAGCCTTCGCCGATACCAGTTTTATCGGGTCACTTTATCTCGATGACGCCAACTCCGAGGAGGCCGCCGCGAGGATGGCGGAGATGCCGGTTCCGCTTTTGCTTTCTTCGCTCGGGGAGTTGGAGTTGATCAACGCTGTGCAACTTCATGTGTTCCGCAAGGAAATACGGGAATCGGATTTGCGTGCGTCGCTTTCCGCTTTTAGGGCCGATGTGAACTCCGGCGTGTTGGCAATCAGGCCGATTTCAGAAGCGATGTTTATCGAGGCCAAGCGCCTGTCTGCCAGGTGGAGTGCGAAGCTCGGAACACGCTCACTCGATATCGTTCAAGTAGCTGCCGCGATCGTGCTGGAGGCCGACAGCTTCCATACTTTCGACGATCGCCAAAAAAAGCTGGCCAAGCTGGCAGGACTGAAGTGTCGATAGCGATACTGTCCAAACGGAAGTCATTGAGGAGATCTCATCATGAGCGAATTCCGCTTCGGCCCGGACCATCACGCGACTTACATCCCTCACGCATTCGCCGAGCAGACCATCGACACCGGCGAGGCCGTGATCAACTACGCGATGGCGGGCGCGGCCGATAAGCCCGCGCTGCTGCTGATTCCGGGACAGACAGAATCGTGGTGGGGCTATGAGCAGGCGATGGCGATGCTGCAGGAGCAGTTCCAGGTCTTCGCCGTTGACTTGCGCGGGCAAGGCCGGTCGAGCAGGACCCCGGGACGTTACACCATCGATAACTTCGGCAATGATCTGGTGCGTTTCATTACGCTTGTCATCAAGCGGCCGGTGCTCGTCAGCGGGCTTTCGTCGGGAGGGGTGATTGCCGCATGGCTGTCGGCCTACGCGATGCCGGGAACTCTTCGCGGCGTTCACTACGAAGACCCGCCGTTGTTTTCATCGCAGGTCAGCCCTTCTTGCGGACACTCGATCCGCCAAGCCATCGGACCCATCTTCGCGCTGTTGAATAAATATCTTGGGGATCAATGGAGCGTCGGCGATTGGGCTGGCATGCGGGAGGCTGCAAAAACCGAGCTGCCCGAATGGATTTCCCGCGCGATCGCGCCGCTGATGTTTGGGGCGGGCGGCGAAATCCCGCAAAACCTGAAGGAATACGATCCGGAATGGGGACGTGCCTTCTGGGAAGGAACCGTGTCCGCGAGCTGCGACCATGCGCGGATGCTGGCCCGCGTCAAATGTCCGGTGTTGTATACGCATCATGCTCGCTACATCGATGAAAGCCAGGGTTTCCTCCTCGGCGCCGCCTCGGATCTCCAGGCAAGGCGGGTATGCGAGCTGGTCGCGCAGGCCGGACAGAGCATCGATTACCGATCGTATCCGCAAATGCCGCACTCGATGCATGGCACGGACCCGAAGCTGTTCGCGCAGCTCCTGGTCGAATTCGAAGGGAAGCTCAACGGCTAGGCGCTGAGAAATTGTTTGAGTCGGCCGCCGCGATCTGGTTGGTTGATTCGCACAAAGTGCGACGGTTTTCGCGTTGGCGAAATTCTAAAAAAACGCCGCGCGTAGTAGCGCCGAATGCGAAGGCATATTGCTTTAGCAGGCATAAAACGTCACGCTTTTTTCTATTCTTAAAGGGGACTGTGCCGCCGAGAAGCGCTCGAGGTTCGATGATCTGGGGGAGGCTGTGGACGCATCGCGTACCTAAAACCGCATCGGCGACGACTTACCTGTAGTAAATGGCCAAAGTAGTTTCGGCCCGTTCGATGGGCTTCATCGGCACGATCCTCGTGCTGCTGGTTTTAGTTAGCGCGGTCGGCTTGGGCGGCACGCTTTTGTTTTCCGAGGTTGGTCACGCGGATGACAGCGCGACCCTCGCCGGCAGTCATCCGCGCGAGGCGGAAACCTTTCGCCAGCTTGGCGAGGCGAATCCGGATCAGCACCTGCAGATGGAGGTCAGCTTCGTACTGCGCGACCAAAAAGGCCTCCAAGCGTTGCTCGCCCAGCTACAGACTCCCAAATCCCCGAACTATCACAAATGGCTCACCCGCGCCGAATTTGTGCAGCGCTTCGGACCCTCAGCGGAGCAAGTTAAAGCGGTTTCGGACTGGCTCGCGAGCGAAGGATTCATCGTCACCAAAAGCTCCACCGATGGGGTCGCATTTACCGGCGCGGCCGCGCAGGCGCAACGCACCTTCGCGGTGCGGATCGCGAAGTTCGGCGATGGAAGCGTGTACGCGAACACTTCCGATCCGGTTATCCCGAAACGATTCGCAGGCGTGATCGGCGCCATCCGAGGGATGGACAACATGCTTCATGCGGTGGCGACGGCGCATCGCCTTCCCAGCCGCGCGCCCCTTCAGCTCGCGATGGCCGAGCGCACCGCGAGCAGCGAAGCGATCGGAAATCCCAGCTCGGTGGTGGGGGCCGAGGCCGGCTTCGGCCCGACCGATTTGCGCAACTTTTATGACGAGAGCGTGGGTACGGGCGCCGATGGCACTGGAAGCTGCATCGACATTATCGACGATTCCGATTTCCTCGATTCGACGGCAGCGCTGTTTGATTCTCAGTTTGGGTTGCCGACGGTCAATTACACGCGAATTCTGGAAGGCTCGAACCCCGGTTTGACCGCCGACCAGGATGAATCCGAACTCGATGTGCAATGGGCTCACGCGGCCGCGCCGGGTGCTTCGATCTACTTTTATCTCGGCAGCGATCTCGTCACCGACATCACCGCGGCGGTGAACGACGATCTATGCGGCGCGATCAGCATCAGCTATGCATTCTGCGGGCTGCAGTCTTCCTTCATGCTGAACACGATGGATCCGGTGTTCATGCGCGCGGCCGCGCAGGGACAGAGCGTTTTCATCGCTTCTGGTGATCAGGGATCAGCCGGCCTCGCGCTCGCTTCCGACGGTATCACCTGCATGGTCAACACTACCGCCTCGGTCAATGAGATGTCGGCGGACCCGAATGTGACCTCGGTCGGCGGAACGCAATTTGCCCCGGTCTATATCAACGGCGTCGATCAGAGCTATCAAACCGAGAGCGTGTGGAACGATGGGACCGGCGCCTCGGGCGGCGGCGCCAGCCAGATCTTCCCGAAGCCTTCGTTCCAGACCGGTCCCGGAGTACCCAATGACAGCGCACGCGATGTGCCGGACATCGCGCTAGTCGCGAGCCCGCGGTTTCCCGGCGCTTTCTGGGCGCATGATGCAAACGGCAACGCGACGATCGACTGCTGCATCGGCGGCACCAGCCTGGGTACACCATTATGGGCGGGATTCACCACGGTCATCGGGCAAATGGCCGACAATCGGCTCGGCAATCTAAACCAGATCATCTATCCGCTGGCAAATACGCAATACGCGACCGCCGGGTTCCACGACATTACCAGCGGCAACAACGGCTATAGCGTGGTGCCCGGATTCAACGCCGGCACCGGCTACGATCAAGCCACTGGATGGGGCAGTATCGACTTCAACCTCTTCGCCAACGCGGTGAAGAATTTCGTGGCGATTAATTTTTCGCCCACCCCAATCAGAACCGCGACCCCAACGCCGACTCCGACTCCGACTCCGTCTTCGAGCATTACCTTCGTCGGCACCGGGCCCCTTGCCGATTCCGGCAGCGCGGTGACAACCGTAACAGTCGGTCTGCCGAGTGGTATCCAGGCGGGTGACCTCCTGCTGACGCAAATCGTTATCTACGATGGCACCGGCTCCGATGTTCCGACCGCGCCGAATGGATGGAACGGTATTCGTCATGATTCGGTAAGCGGCGGGAATCTGGCGACCTCATGGCTGTACTATAAGATCGCGGGCGCAAATGAACCGGGATCCTACGGCTGGAACATCAGCTCGAACTTCGCCGCTGGTGCGATGGGGGCATGGCGCGGCGCCGCCGGCATTGACAACAGCTCGGGCGCCACGGCCTCCGGCGCCAGCCCGGTATCCCTCTCAGCGCCGTCACTCACCCCGGGAAGCAACAGCGAGTTGCAGATCTATTTCTATGGCGCGCAAGCGCGCAGCGGTCCGATCATCGCGCCCTCGACCGCGCTGACTGTGCGTTTCAACGCCCGGTCGTCGAAAGAAGGCTTTTCCCTGGCCTTTGCCGATCTGGCCGCGCCCTTTGCTCACAACGCGTCACCTACGTATCCGGCCACCACCACACTCTCAGGCAACCTGGTGATGACGGCGCAGGCGGTCCTGCTCATACCTGGATCACCGGGTGCCACTCCGACGCCGACACCAACCTCGGTGGTGACCAGGACCGCGACACCTACTGCGATAACAACCATCACCTCGACTCCGGCGCCGACTCAGACTGCAACCCCGGTCGTCGGTACTCCCACTGCGACCGGGACTCCTACAACCTCGAGCATCATATTTGTCGGGGCGGGTCCGTTGACCGATTCGAGCACCGCGGTAACGACGGTGACGCTAAGTCTACCGAGCGGCGTGCAAGCCGGCGATGTCATGGTGGCTCAGATCGTAGTGTACGATGGCAGCGGTTCCGATGTCCCAACGCCGCCGAGCGGCTGGACCGCCATTCGTCACGATGCGGTCAGCAACGGCAATCAGATAACCTCGTGGCTCTACTATAAGACTGCCGGATCCAGTGAGCCTGCGTCCTATGGATGGAGCATAGGTTCGAACTTTGCGGCAGGTGTTATGGGCGCATGGCGAGGCGCAGCGGTCTCGCCAATAGATAGCTCCTCCGGCGCGACCGCCGCCGGTGTCAGCCCGGTTTCCGATTCCGCTCCGTCATTGTCACCCAGCAGCAACAACGAACTGCAACTGTATTTCTATGCCTCGCAGTCACATGCCGGCCCGACCATCGCGTTAGCCGGTGCGCTGACTCAGCGCTTCGACAGCATCTCATCCAAAGAAGGCTTCACCCTGGCCTTTGCCGATCTGGCAGCTCCTTCGGCGCATACCGCGTCGGCGGTATATCCTGCGGTTGCTAATGTGTCCGGCAGCCTGGCAATGACGGCTCAGGCGATTCTACTGGTACCCGGATCGACGGGACCGGCGCCGACTCCGACCCCGACACCTGCGACGTCGGGCATCACATTTGTCGGAGCGGGCGCACTGAGCGACTCGAGCACCGCGGTGACGACGGTAACCGTGGGACGACCCTCCGGCGTTCAGTCCGGCGATGTCCTGCTGGCGCAGATCGTAGTCTATGACGGCAGCGGCTCCGATGTACCGACTCCCCCGGGCGGCTGGAGCAGCATTCGTCATGACACCGTGAGCAATGGCAATCAGGCGACGTCGTGGCTCTATTACAAAGTCGCAGGGTCCAATGAACCTGCGTCCTATGGATGGAATATCACTTCAAACTGGGCGGCCGGTGCCATGGGCGCGTGGCGAGGCGCATCGAGCTCGCCGCTCGACAACGCAGCCGGAGCAACCGCGGCCGGTAACAGTCCGATATCGGCTGCGGCGCCGTCGCTGAGTCCGAGCAATAACAACGAGCTGCAAGTGTATTTCTATAGTGCGCAATCTCACGCCGGACCCGCGTTAATACTATCGAACTCGCTAGCTCAGCGGCTCGATGTCAGCTCCTCGAAGGAAGGCTTCAGCCTCGCCTTTGGCGATCTGGCCGCACCGCCTGCTCACAACGCGTCACCAACTTACAATGCGACCGCGATTATTTCCGGCAGTGAGGTGATGACTGCGCAGGCCGTGCTGCTTATCCCTTAGCCCTGAAATCGGCTAATGGGAAAGTATGAGCTAGTGCTGCGAGCCCCATTCCTCGGAGCAGCTTAGAATATCGATCTGCTTGCCGTGCGACACCGCCTGGTATTTGGTCCAGAATGAATTGTCGATCGCGCGCAAAGGCCTGGCCTCATGGGTGCGCCAGCGTCGGTAGGAAGCCGGCCCGCCGTTGTAAGCCGCGTAAATCGAACGCGCCAGCTCATCAGGATTTCCCGAGCTGAAGGCTCCGCGCTTCATCTCGGTGCTATCGAGCAGCCGGGCGAGGATCTCCATTCCGGCGCTCGCGTTGTACAGCACGTCCCATTCTAGGCGGTCGACATTATAAAAGCCGCGCCACACGTACTTGTTGACCTGCATCAGTCCGAGATCGTGGGTGGACGATTCAAGGTACGTCACCCGATTACCATCGAGGATGAACTGCCGCCAGCAGCTCTCCTGCCAGGCCGCGCTTTTGACCAGCCGCAAGTAGAGCGGACGAAATCGGTAGTCGATATTCTCCTCGCCGATTTCGCGCTGCGCGTCGTATTGCAGAAGCTGGTCATAATTGCCGCGATAGTCGTCCGCATTGCCGGAGGTGACCACCGCGCGCTTCAACTTCCTGGCGAGTTGCTGCAGCTTGGCGATCAGCTCGGCTTGCTTCGGCGCCGCTTCCTCTGCCTCGGCATCGTTGGGCGTCAGGATCCAAATCGGGAAGCGCCACATCGATATCGGTGCCGGCGTCGGCGAAGGTTGTGGCGAGGGCCCCGCTATTGCGCCTGCTGCCGGAGTTCCTTTGGGCGTCGCGGAAACCCCCGACGTGCTGGTGGCGGAGGCCGACGCGGCGGGCGTCGGCGATGCGCTTTCGGATGCGCTCGGCCCAGGTGAGGCCGCGGGAGACGCGGTCGCGGTCGGCGTCTCGACGATGTTGCTTTCCGTATCGAGCGGACCCTCCGACCCCAGCGGTTCCTTCACGTTGAACATTTTGCGCAGTTCGGGATCTTCCTCGAAACTGAACGCGAGCGGATTCGCGGTAGTCGGGCCGATCATGTGGGCAAGCCGCAGTAGATCGTCGGTCGAGATTCTCATGCCCAGCGCCGGCGCGGCCTGATCGAGCGCGAACAGCGCGTCGCCGGCCGACATAAAGGAGAGGAACTGCAGCGCCTGACTGCCGAGCGTGCCGCGGCGCGCCGCCTCGCGAATGATTTCGCCGAGCCGCTGCCATTCGTCGAGGAACAAGATGCGAATCGGATCGGGACCCGCCGACTGCGGATGCGCAAGCGCGTCGATCAGCCGATACCGGCTGTCGAGCAGCAGCGCGAGCAGGTCATCGCGCAACTGCGGATCCTTGCTGGTAACGCCCATCTGTTTGATCGCGAAGACTAGGAACGCATCCCATTGGTCGAGATTCTTCTCGAATGCAGCGAGTTCCTGGGGCGTCAACGGCGCCGCGGCGGAGGGCGTCGCCAGCGGCTCAAATGCCGGCACGGTGAGATCGATGATGGCACGCACGCCGCCGTCCTCCGCGGCGAGTTCCGGCTCGGTCTTCAAAGTCGCCAGCGTTTTGGCCACGCGCTCCGCGACCTCGGGTGGCGCGCCTGCTTTTACCAGCTCCTGGAACTGCTCAAAGGCAGGACTCAGATCGAAGGTAAAGGTCTCCATTTTCGGGATGTAGTACTGCTTGACCAGATCGAAGCCTTTGCCGACCAGTAGGGTCTTTTGATGATTCTGGTCGTACAGGTTGATATCCGTGATGCGGAACTTGAGCTGCATTTGCGGCCCCACGTAAGGCGCGGTCTCCGCCTCGATGATTCCTTTCCATACAATTGGGCTGATGCATTTGTCGCCCATCAGCACGCCGATCATCAGGCTGCCGTCGGTCTCGAGCTGCACATTGTTGCCGGCGCGCGCGAAGCGGGGATTTTCGGCATAGAAGTACTGGCACTGATCCGAGCCATTCCACAGCGGGGCGCGGCCGTTGTCGGTATAAAGCTGCTGCTTCATCGCGGCGCCGAGCGCTAGATAGTCGATCGTCAAGGGGATGCGCAATTCGCGGATGGTCGCCAGTGGCACCGGTGATGCGACCGGCGTCGCGCCGGCCGGCATTGCGGCTGATTCGAGAGCCGACTGGGCGCGCGCGTTTCCCGCTAGGAAGATAGCCGCTGCGAGCAGCCAGATGGTCAGGAAATCGAGACGACAACGGCGGTGGAGGGTGGTTTCAGGGAAGGACGAGGGGAGGAACCGCATATACAATCTTTGATTAGCGGGCGGAGATTTGAAATAGCCTCGTAAAATCAGGAGCGAACAATCCCGCGTGACGCAAGCACAGCTATGAACAGCCCCGCCTTGCAACAACTTACAAAGCGGAAGAATAATCTTGGTGGGTGGCGTCCATGAACACGGACCGACAGACCAGTTTCTACGAGGCAGAAATCCCACAGGCCTCGCGCGAGTTGAGAGAGCTTCGAACCTCGCCGGCTTACGAGCCGCCATTTGAAATCATCCGGCGGCGCATCATCGACGACTTCTACGACGGCAAATTAACCATCGACGCGACCATCGTGATTCGGGTCGGTGAGCTCGAAGAGACCGAGGCCGCGCGCGGCGTCGGCGTCGTCAATGCGCTCGACACCGCGCTGCGCAAGGCGCTGCTGAAATATTTTCCGCAGGTCTCAATCATCAGAGTCACCGAGACGTACACTCACGGCAGCGGTGAGTCGACCGAGGCCGAAGTCATCTCGGTCAAGAAATTTTCCGACGGCACTCAAGCCTGGACCACGATGGCGAAGTCGTCAGATGCGGTCGAGGCGAGCTGGAAATCGCTGGTCGACGGCTACGAATGGCGCATCTATACCCAGGACCAGAAGGCGCGCCGCGCCGCGGAAAATCCGCGCCTGTCGAAGCGCTAGCCGATTCCGCTACACTACCTGGATGGAGCAAACGCAGCGGTCGTCCTCGTGCGGATCGGAGGGCAAGGCTACCCGCGGGATGCTGGCAATCCTTTATGACGGCGGATGCGAGATGTGCCGCGCCAGCCTCCAGGCGATTGAGCGGTTTGATTCATCCGGGAAAATCGAGCCGATTGATTTGCACCATCCGGACGCGCGCGCGAAATTTCCTGCGCTTGAGCCCAAGGACCTCCTCGAGGAGCTGCACGCGGTCGACGATCAGGGGACGGTCTATCGCGGCGCTCGCGCGATCAACGAGATCCTCCGTCGCCAGCCGGGCCTCAAGGGCTGGCTCGCGTACGCATGGTACATCCCCGGCTATGCGTGGCTGGCCGAATGGCAATACCAGCGGATTGCGGCGAGCCGTTATCAACGCGATGCGTCGGGGCGCCGCCTCCCGGCGTCCGATCATCACTGAAACGGGTTCGAAGCCGTCTGGCTGACCTCGGCGTATCTATAGTCATGGGATGTAGGTTCGATCCGCTGGCGTTGTGGTTTGCGATTGCGGTCGCCGGATGCGCGCCGCAGCAGCCATACGTCGTCGCGCCACAAATTGGCGATCCGCAGCAGCTGACCGCCGTGCAGCCGGTCGTGGTGCGCGCGCTTCCATATAAGGGCCAGCTGGTCGAAGGCGATCCCACCGAACTGCCGCCGGCGATCGCGCAGGCGCTGTCCAAGGATGGTCCGCTGAGGTTTTCCTACCGCGAAGAACTGACCCACGACGAGTACCACATCCCGATGATTCTCTCGGCAATCGATCCCGCGACCTACGTCGGGACGCCGCTCGGCGATTACGGAGTTACCGCGTTCGCAACGCTGACCATCTTCGACGGCGACAAGGTGGTCGGCGACTACACCGCCAAGGCGCATGTCTCGAAATCCTACAATCTGTACTCCCAGCCAAAGCATTCGGAGTTGGAGCGCGCCGCACGCGAGGCGGTGCGCGACCGTATCGACCAGAAGCTCTATGCCGATGCGGATCGGGTAGCGCGCCTCGTGGCCAATCCTCCAGCGTCAGTGACCGAATGAATCGATTGCTCCTCCTGGTAGTCGCCGCCGCTTCGATCGTAGGGGCGGGATGTGCGGTGCAGGGCGCGCCATTTGAAAAGGCGGCTTTGCAACCGAAGGATCAGGTGATCTACGTCTATCGCCCTTACAGCTATTTCGGATCGCTGGTGCGTCCGGCCGTGACCTGCGGCGAGGAGACCGCGCGCATCGGCCCGGGCGGCTATCATGCGTTCGTGGTGCCGCAAGGCAAACTAATGTGCAGCGTCGAAACCGAAGCTGCCGACGAGGTGGAGATTCCCGCCGACCCGCGCGTGCATTACCTCCGCGAGGAAATCGGATGGGGCGCGACGATTGGCCATCCGCATCTCAATCCGGTCGACCACGACCTCGCGCAATCCGAAATCCAGAGCTGTTGCGCCGCGCAACCCGCGGTCGATGTTCCCCAATCCCCGTAACCAATCCGCCGCGCCAGCGTACTTGAAATATCCAGCGGGCGCATCGGGAAGCCGCACCTCATCGCGCGCGAATCCCGGTCGGGGACGAGTTATATGCAACCAGCTCGAGTGGTCGTCGCATTGTTGGCCATGCTGATGTTCGCCGCCGGTTGCGGCGTCGCCTATCAGGCCGCTACCGAACGCCGAGCGAACAAAATGGAAAATCAGCTGACCCCCGGTCTCACCATGGCCCAGGTTCGGCAGACCTTCGGCCAACCCGACATCGAGGACCAAGCCGATGAGACCACTGAATTGTGGAGTTACGCGAAGCACGCCAATAACAACGACATGGCCGCGGAGGTTTTCTACACGACTGCGAAAGCGGGCGACACCGGCACCTTCGAGGACCTCAAATTCGTCGACGGGAAGCTGGCCTCATGGGGCGAGGGTCAGCATACGATGGCCGAGAAAGAAAGTTCTGGGTTGACGACCAACTTCGGCTTGGGCCACGGCGGTGGCCGCCATGGGTCGCACGGCTCCTCCAGCTCCGACACCTCGTCGAGCTCCTCCGGGTCGTCTGATTCTTCAGACGAGGCGTGGCCCACCACCAACTAGCTTGCCGATCGCGCGGGCCAAAGAGCCCCGGCGCGGAGCTTTCTCCGTCGCGTCAAGCTGGTATCTTCAACTGGGTGAAGCCGTTTAGCATCTTCAATACCCTGAGCCGCAGCGTCGAGGAATTCATCCCGCAGCATCCGCCCGAGGTCTCGATGTACTCATGCGGCCCGACCGTGTATCTGCCGCCCCATCTGGGGAACATGCGCGCCTATCTTTTCGTCGATACGCTCAAGCGCGCGCTCAAGTTCAACGGTTACCACGTCAAGCACGTCATGAACGTGACCGACGTTGGCCATATGACCGACGATGCCGATGCCGGTGAGGACAAAATCGAGAAGACCGCGCGCGCCGAGCGCAAATCGCCGCGCGAAATCGCCGACTATTACCTCGGGCTGTTTCTGCGCGATATGGACCTGCTCAAAATTCAGCGCCCCGAGGTGCTCAGCCGCGCCACCGACCACATCGGCGCGATGATCGCTTTAACCGAGCGCATCATCGAGCATGGCTATGCTTACGTCAGGCCGAGCGGGGTCTACTTCGACGTCGAGAAATGGCGCGGTCCCGGCGGCATGGGTCGGCTGTCGCGCCAGAGTCTCGATGAGCAGGCTTCCGCGCAGCGCCTGGAGCATTCGACTGACAAGAAGAGCCCGCACGATTTCGCGCTTTGGGTGACCGGCAAGCCCGGTCATCTGATGCAATGGGACAGCCCATGGGGTCGCGGCTATCCGGGATGGCATATCGAGTGCTCCGCGATGTCGATGGAGTACCTCGGCGAGACCATCGACCTGCACACCGGGGGCACCGATCACATCCCGGTGCATCATGAGAACGAGATCGCACAATCGGAAAGCGCGACGGGCCATCCGTTCGTGCGCTACTTCGTTCACAATGCGTTCCTGGTCGAGCGTGCCGGCACCAAGATCAGCAAGAGCTCCGGAAAATTCCCGGTCCTCGACGACATCATCGGCGCGGAGTTAAATCCACTCGCGTTTCGGCTACTATGCTTCGGTGCGAAGTATCGATCCGAGCTGGTGCTGAGCGACGGCATCCAATCGGCGCAAAAGAACTACGATTACATCGCTGAGTTTGTGCGCGGCGTATCCGACGATATCGCGACGCCGACTGACGATAGCGAGTGGGCAAACGAATATCGCGAGCGCTTCGGCGACGCCGTCAACAACGATCTCAACACGGCGCAGGCGCTCGCGGTTTTCCTCGATCTGATTGGCGAGGCGTATCGGCGCAATGACCATCGGATCTGGAATACGCTGCGTGCGCTCGATTCGGTGGTCGGCCTCGATATCGAGGCGATGCGCGAGGCCGGGCAGTCCTCGCGCAAGGCCGAATTCCCACCCGAGATCGCGAAGCTCATCGAGGATCGTGCCGCGGCGCGGCGCGACAAAAATTTCAAGCGCTCCGACGAGCTTCGCAAGGAACTCGAGGAACGCGGTTATGATGTGCGTGACACGCGGGAGGGCTCGAGCTACGTCCCTCGCACCGGATGAGATAACATCGACTAACCACCTTTTCTGCTACCTTCGGCACCGAGGAGTCCTACGATGGCGATGACGGTCAGAGATGTGATGACCAAGGAAGTCACGACGCTCAAACGCAATGAGAGCCTGACCTTGGCGGACGACCTGATGCACCTCGGGCGGATCCGGCACCTTCCGGTGCTGGACGATGATGGCGAAGAATTGATCGGAATCATCAGTCAACGGGACTTGTTTCGAGGCGCGCTGGCGCAGGCGATCGGTTATGGCCACCATGCCAGGCGCAAGCTGCTCAACACCCTCGTGGTCAAGGAAGTGACGACGACCGACCCGACCACAACGACGCCCGACACTGCGCTCGCCGATGCGGCGCGCGTGCTGATGGAGAAAAAGATCGGATGTCTTCCTGTGGTCGAGAATAACCGCCTGGTGGGCCTCCTGACCGAAGGAGACTTCGTCAAGCTTTACGCGCGCACAGCCGAAAAATAGCCGGCGAGTTTTTCTCGCTCACCGAAAGGAACCGTAGGACCAGGGCGCGAGGGCGGCGGATGCCTCCCTCGCGGTGGTCATTATGGATGTCAGCGTCCGCCGGCAGCAGCGCTGTGCGACGTCTGCGAAGTGCCGCGCTGGATATGCGGCAAAACCTCGCTCGCGAACAACTTCATGCTGCGCTGCGCGACTTCCAGAGGCATCCCGCCGTATTTGAAGGTGGCCATGAACTCCGCCGCGTCCATCGTATCCGCAATGGTGCGCAACGTCTCAACGCATTGCTCGGGCGTGCCGTAGACTTGCGTCTTGGTGAACATCTCACGGAACGAGGTGGTACTTTTCTTGGTCGCATCGGCCATCCGGGCGTGGAACTCGTAGCCCTTGGCGCCGCGGAAGTGTTCCGGTTCGTCGTACTCGTAGTGTGCGATGGCGGTGTCGGCGTAGTTACCCATCCACTTTTCCGCACCGGCGAAAGCTTCCTTCTCGGTGTCGGCGCAATACATGAAAGTTGACACCATTGGACGCTTCGCAACGTGGCCGAACTTCGCGCATGATTCCTTGAAGTGATCGTAGTCCTTTTTGTGCTCGCTCCACGGCTTCTGCGGGATCACCAGCATGCCCATCCCCTGCTGCGCCATGATGTCCCCGGTCTCGGGCGAGATGATCGCGCCATAGAAGCGCTCGTGGAGGTTTCGCCGGCGCGGCTGCGGTCGAATGCTCATCTCGGGAATCTGGAAATACTTCCCTTTGTATGAGAACCGTTCCTGGGTCAGCCCGAGGCGAACCACCTCGGCCGCCTCGCTGAAGCGCTCGCGCGATTCACTCATCGGGACCCGGAAGCCGTCGTACTCGATGCGTCCGGCGCCGCGCCCGAAGCCCAGCGTCAACTCGCGGTCTTCGCAATAGAGTTCCAGCATCGCAATCTGCTCGGCGACGCGCACCGGATCGTGCCATGGCAGCACCACCACCATCGAGCCGAAGCCGACCCGTTTGGTGCGGCCGGCCATGAAGGTGAGGAATTGCAGTACGTCGGGGATCATCGTGTAGGGCGAGAAATGATGCTCGACGCCCCAGATCGAGTCGAAGCCGAGCGGCTCGACCATTTCGGCGAGCGCGAGATCCTCGCGATAGATTTCCCAATCTGGTTTTTGCGCGCGGAAATAATTCTGGAAGAAAAACGATGCTCCAACTTTCATTCTAGATACTCCTTCGCCGAGACAGCGCGGCTTATGCTCGACGGTTAGTGCAATCGGCACGAAATTACAACCGATGGGGCGTCACCCGTCCGCTCGCGAGGGCTCAAATCGGCAATTGACTCTATTTAATCCGTATTGTCTATTGAATCAGTGGCCTTCTCTTGCATCGAACTGGGGCGATGTATATAACTTTCAGGACTAACTAAGTAATCTATTCGGAGCGCCTGATGTTAGGTCTTGGAACTGGCGGGATAGTTCTCTTCGTAATCGCGCTGTTTGCGGCGACGGTTAATGGCGCGATCGGTTATGGATTTTCCTCATTAACCGTTCCTGTCGCCTTGCTTTTCTTTCCCAACAAAATGCTTAGTCCGGCGCTGGTGCTGGTCGAGCTCGCGATCAACACCTGGGTCGTCATTCTCAATCGCGGCAGCCTTTCGGCGGTTTACAAGCGCGCGTTTCCGATTCTTATTGGCCTCGTACCCGGCATCATCATCGGAAGTTTCCTGCTCAAGGGCGCCAATCCCGGGATGCTGAAGTTCGGGACCTATATCGTCCTGCTCCCGATTATCCTGTTGCAGGCGGCGGGCTATCGCAGACCGATTCACTCGGAGCACGTTGCGGGAGTTCCACTCGGGCTCGGCGTCGGTACGCTCTACGCGACGACCACCATCTCGGGGCCTCCGCTGGCGATGATGTTCAACAACCAGGGCCTCGACAAAGAGGAGTTTCGCGCGGCCCTGGGCACCGTGCGTGTCGTCGAGACGACGCTGACCGCGATCGCCTACGGCTTCCTCGGATTGTTCAGCACCACCAGCCTTCGCCTCGCGGCGCCGATCGCGCCCGCGGTGCTGCTCGGTCTTCCACTCGGCACGTATATGATTCGTTACATGAAGGGCGAGACATTCCGCCGCATCTGCATGAGCTTCGATGCGTGGATCGTGGGATTCGGGCTCGCCCGCAGCATCATCGATTTGAAGCTGCTGACCGCCTCGGGAGCGTACAGCATTTGGGGCGCGGTGATCGTGTTCGATCTATTCTTGTTGTGCCAGTACTTCGCAGGCGGACGCATCCGCGCGCGCCACGAGCGGGTCAGCTATCCGGTCGAAGCGGCTGCGCAAGGCGGCGGCCATTAGGGATTCGCAGGTCCACCCTCTGTTTGGTGTCTCTTCCGCGAATGATTTGATGGGGATCCGACCTGAACTCCCCCTCCAGGTTCAGGTCGTCCGGCTTTGAAGACGGCTCTACTCGACCGCTACTTCGTCCGGGAACAGGAAGGTGGTTGCGCCGTCGGCAAACTGCACCAGGTACATCGATCGGTCCAGGTTGCGAATCTGTCGCAGGATGGTGGGCTGCTCACCAAACCGGGTGCGACCTTCATGATCGCGCACCGGTCTAAGCAATCTGCAATGACGACCTGCCACGTCTGAAATTTCGCTTTGGCTCATCATGGTTTCAACCTCTAGGCCAGTCCCGTCCGGCCTCATCAGCGCGTCCTCAGGTGGTATAGGAAGCAAGCAACGCGCCTACTATAAGAGACGCATTTCCGGTCTCTTTGATTCGCCTCCCCCACGCTCCATAACATTCCCGTAGCCGCAAAACGCATAGTATTTCACCATATAGGGAAGAACGAGGCAATAACAAAACGGCATTTTGTTTGAGCGTACGTTTCTCCCAGACGCATGCGCCGTGTGATTCTGCGACAGATTTGCTAGATCTCCCAAGAACCGATAATTCCCAATAAGCGCGCACTTCGCATGGAGTATTCGCAAATGCCGACAGTCTATCCGTTGGTTATGGGGCGTGAGGCGATGATCTCCACCGAGCATTACCTCTCGGCGGCGGCCGGTGCCCGAACCTTCGTCCGTGGCGGCAACGCAATCGATGCCGCCGTCGCCGCGGTGCTGGTCGAAGGCGTCGTAAACCCGCATATGCACACCATCGGAGGTGAGGCGCCGATGCTCATCTACTCGGCATCTGCACGTCGCGTGGTCGCCATCAACGGGAACATGATCGCGCCGGCGCGCGCGACTATCGAGCACTACCGCTCGCTGGGGCTGGAGCTGGTGCCCTACTCGGGTTTGCTCGCGGCGGGAGTTCCGGCCGCCTTCGATGCGCTGGCAACCGCGCTCGCCGAGTTCGGCACCATGTCGCTGGCCGAGGTCCTCGAGCCGGCGCTGGCGCTCGCGCAGGAAGGTTTCCCGATGCATGTGGGACTCGCGGGCGCATCGCCCAAAGAGGTCGATCCGCATAACGCGGGCGCGGGCGCGTCGCTGCGCCTGTTCGCAAAAAAATTCCTCACCGAATGGCCCTCGACCGGGCGGATTTACCTGCCCGATGGCGAGGTGCCGGAAATCGGCACGATTATCAAAAATCCCTCGCTCGCGAAATTCTTCGCGCGGCTGCTCGATGCGGAAGCGGCGGCGAAAAATCGTGGGCGTGCGGCGGCGCTGCGCGCGGCATCGGATCGCTTTTATCGCGGTGACATCGCGCTCGAAATCGTCGCGCATTCGGATGCGAACGGCGGCCTACTCCAGGCCTCGGATCTCGCCGCCTTCACGACGCGCATCGAAACGCCGGTCAGCGCGGAGTATCGCGGCGTCACCGTGTGCAAATGTCAGCCATGGTCGCAGGGACCGGTGTTTTTACAGCAGCTTAAAATCCTCGAAGGCTTCGACCTCGCAGCGATGGGCCATAACTCGACGGATTACATCCACACCGTCGTCGAGAGCGCGAAGCTCGCGTTCGCCGATCGTGAGGCCTACTACGCCGACCCGGAATTCGTCGAGGTGCCGATCAAGGCACTGGTGTCTACGGAGTATGGCGATATGCGGCGCATGCTCATCGATGCGCATCGAGCCTCGATGGAGCAGCGTCCTGGCGATCCAATAGCGATGCGCCCGCTGCTACCCACCCGCGGCCGCGAAGCACAACCTTGGGGCGCCGGCACCATCCACGTCACCGCATGCGATCGGGCCGGCAACATGATCGCGGTAACCGCGAGTGGCGGATGGATTCCCAGCTCGCCGGTGATCGAGGCGCTCGGCTTCCCGCTGGGCTCGCGGATGCAAACTTTTTTCCTCGACGAAAAGCATCCCAACGCGCTCCAGCCGGGGAAGCGTCCGCGCACCACGCTGTCGCCCTCGCTCGCGACGCGCGACGGCTTACCCTACCTCGCCTTCGGGACACCGGGCGGCGATCAGCAGGATCAGTGGACGTTGCAATTTTTCCTGAACACCGTCGATTTTGAGATGCCGTTGCAGCACGCGATCGAGGCGCCGAAGTTTTCCAGCGCGCATTTCCCCTCGACGTTCTATCCGCATGGCACGCGACCAGGAGTTTTGCGTATCGAAGAACGTATCGATGCGAAGGTGCACGCGGAGCTCGCCTCGCGCGGGCATATCATCGAGGTACGGCCGCCATGGGCGGAGGGCCACGTGCTGGCGGTTCGGCTCGATCGCGAGCGCGGACTGCTAAGTGGCGGATGCGATCCGCGCGGGCAGCAGGTGCCCTCGATGCCGGCGGCGACCATTGGCTGGTAGCGGCCTAAAAGCAGCTTGGCTGGGGAGACGCGATCGGTTAAACATTCGGCGTGCGATCCCTCATTATTCGCGAGATACGTCCATGAAGCGTGCGACGCGTAAGCGTACAGTTTGTATGATTCTGGCGTTGTTCCTGCTCGCCGGATGCGCGCCGGAAGTTCAGCCGCCGCCGCCCGTTCAACCCTCGCCAGCCGAAACGGCCCAACACGACCAGCTCTTGCGGCTGACCTCCGACCTGGGCAAACCGGAAAGGATTCGTGCGCAAATGGGCGCCGTCGCCGCGGTTCTCGGGGTCGCATCCAACGTCTTGATCCAAAGCCCGACCGCGGCGAAGGATCCGGCTGGCTTGCAAATCACCGAAAAGGCGCTGATCGGCCAGCAGCAAAGGCTGAACGCGGTCGCCATGAGCAAGTCGGATGGTGATCTCATCGCGACCGTTTCTGACCTCTGCACTGCCGACGCGCTAAGCGATTCGCAGGCGGCAGGAAGCCTACTCGGCGGCGTTGCCGCGGTCACTCCCTCGAAGCGCATCGCCAGCGATGACGACAAGCTGGACAACTTCAAACGCAACCAACACATCTACGAGCAAACCGCGCTCTACCTCATCCAGATTCAAACCCGCTGCGCGAGGAGCAATCCACCCGCGCCGGTGACTCAGACTGCCGCGGCGCAGCCGCAGGCTTCAGTGCAAACTCAGGTGCAGGATCAACAAGAGGACGAAGCGCCGCTGAACACTGCGGTGCTGACCGCGCTCCTCGCGACCCAGATCACGGCTCCCGTCGACGCCATCGAAAAGTAGGAGTAACCAATCGGCCCGGCAAGTTTGCGTCGTTGGGAAAATGGAAGTTTGCGTCCGCCGCCACCGTTGAAAAGCGGTACAAGTCGTCGACCGAGCCGGTTACCATCGCCCCGGATGGACTGGTACTAGATTTGGTACTACTATCGGATTGCGCGGAAGTTCTCGCGGCTCCGCGGAGGCCGCCATGACAGAGTTTGAAGAGCTTTTGACCGCGGTCAGGGGAGCTCCCGCGAATACTGATTTCGCCACCCTCGTGAAACTCATGCGGTCCGCCGGGTTTGATCTAAGGATGGGAAAAAAACAGCACGTGATCTTCATAAACCGAACCTATGGCAAGCTGCAAAATGTGGCGAAGCCACATCGCGGGCCGGTTAAGCCGGTCTATGTGCGCGATTGTCTAAGGATCATTGAAGAGTTGCGAACCTTACAGGGAGAGACCCGATGAGCGAGCGAGACTTGATGCGCTATCTGAAACTGCCCTTTCGCTTGAACGTGACCTACGACCAAGAATCGGCCGCGTGGATTGCTCGATATCCGGAGTTGCCCGGCTGCGTCGCCGATGGCCCGACTCCGGAAGAAGCCTTGATCGAAGCCGAGGCTGCGAAGACTCTCTGGATCGAAACTGCCGTCGCCGAGGGTCAGCAAATTCCTCAACCGCAAGGCGAACCCACCTATAGCGGGAAGTTCGTGCTTCGTTTACCCAAAAGCCTGCACGAAGCGGCGGCCGAGCGCGCCGACCGGGAAGGCATCAGCCTTAACAGTTACCTGGTCCATTTAGTCTCCGATGGGGTTCGCGGTTTGGGCGTGAAAGTTCGATCGGCACGCACGCGCCCGCGGACCAAGGCGCGGCACCTGCAAAAAGCGTAGGACGACGGGCGTCCCCCTCTCATTACTTCCCACTCAAGCATCGATACACCAACCGCTGAAAGTGCTGGATGCCCTGCTCGCGCGACAGCATCAGCGTGCCGTTCTCGATCGCGCCCGAGGCCAGGCCGCGCTGCACCGATTCGCATAGGATGACGTCCTCGCGCTGCACCAGATCGCTGAGCTCCTTGTATTCGCGAAACTGCTCCTCGGGCAGATCTTCGGCGAAGTAGTAGTCGATGATCTCCCGCGTATGCCCCGCATCGATGGGATATACGCACAGCACCTGCATCGCCATGGGATGCGAGGAAAGCGCGATCATCGCAGTCGGCCACAGCGTCGCGTAGTTGACCGAATTTTGCGGCGAGCGCACCAGCGGCCCGTGGTAGGTCGAATAGAATTCGTGGCTGATGTCGGCGCTGTATTTGTCCGTGTCGATAACTTCCGAAAACGCCGGATGCGCGATCGGGCAGTGATAGCACTCGTTGAAATTCTCGATGATGATTTTCCAGTTTGACGCGATCTCGTAGACGTCCTGGCCATACATCCGCATCCGCGCGAGCTCGACCCCGGCGCGATCGAAGAGCGCGGGCAAATCGCCGATGACATCGCGAAGAGATCCGGGCTCGGGGTTCGGCTTGACGAAAATCATCGGCCCCCAGGTCTCGACCGAAAAGGGGATCAACGAGAGATTCTCTTTCTCGAACGACGCCTGCTCATTGGCGCGCGGCGCGTTGCGCAAGGTCCCATCGAGATTGTAGGTCCAGCCGTGATAGTGGCATTGCAACGTTTTGCGATTCCCGGCGCATTCGAGGACCACCTCGCTCCCGCGATGACGGCATACGTTGGCGAACGCGCGCAGCTTGTCCTCATGGTCACGCGCGATGACGACCGGAATGTCGCCGAGCCGCGCAGTGATGAAATCGCCCGGCTTCGCGACCAGACCAGTGTGACCGACATACTGCCACGCGCGATGAAAGATGCGCCGCTTCTCTTCCGCGAAGACCGCCGCTTCGGCATACCATCGCGCCGGCAGCGTATGCCCTGTTTCGAGCGCATGCGATACAGTCGAATCGATTTCAAAACTGGAGGCCATAATTCTCTCTTACTATCTTCGAGGGCTCCTGAGTATGAAGATAATGATAATCTTGCTCGCGGCGTAATGGTGCTGATGGTGACCGCATTCGCTGACGCTAACCCGACCGGTGTTCTCGATATCTCGAAGCTCCAGGACCTCACCTACAGCTTCGATAGCGACACCATCTATTGGCCTACCGACGAACCGCTTCAACATGATTTCGACGAATTCGGCATGACCGAAGGCGGCTATTTCTATGCCTCGGCCAGGTACGCGGCGCCGGAGCATGGCGGCTCGCATATGGATGCGCCGATTCACTTCAACAAGAACGGCAATTATGCCGACCAGGTTCCGCTCGCGAACTGTATTGGTCCCGCCGCGGTGATCGATTTTTCCGCGCGCGCGGCGAGCGATCCCGATACGATGCTCACAGTCGATGACATCAAAGCTTACGAGGAGAAATACGGCCAGATTCCCGACGGCGCGATCGTCGTCGCGCGCTCCGGATGGGGCAAGTTCTGGCCCGACAAGAAGCGTTACCTCGGCACCGACCAGCCCGGCGATGTTGCCGGTCTCCGTTTTCCCGGCTACTCGCCGGAGGCCGCCGAATGGCTGGTGAAAAATCGCAACCTCGCGGCGATTGCCATCGATACCGCGAGCATGGACCGCGGCATGTCAAAGGATTTCAAGGTTCATCAGATCTGGCTGGGCTCCAACAAACCGGGCTTCGAGAACCTCGCCAATGCCGACAAACTGCCGCCTACCGGCGCGACGATCTTTTGCATCCCGATGAAGCTGGGGAAGGGCACCGGCGGACCGACCCGCGCCTTCGCCCTGATGCCTTAGGGTGATGCTGTGACGACGATGGTCGACGACATCCTCATCTTCGGCGGCAGCGGAAGTCCCAAGCTCACGCGCAAGATCTGCGACTACCTGCACGTCCAGCCGGGCGCGGGAGAAGTGCTGCACTTTTCCGAAGGAAATCTCTTCGTCCGGGTCAAAGAAAACGTGCGCGGGCGCCGCGTCTACATCGTGCAGTCGACGGTGTTTCCGGCCAACGACAATTTCATGGAGCTGCTCTTTTGGATCGATGCGCTCAAGCGCGCCAGTGCGGAGTCCGTGACGGTCGTCATTCCCTACTTCAGCTATGCGAAGGGAGACAAGAAGGACGAGCCGCGGGTTTCGATTCGCGCTCGGGTCTGTGCCGATGCGATCGAGGTGGCCGGCGCCGACCGGGTGGTCATGCTGGATTTGCATGCGCCGCAAATCCAGGGCTTCTTCCGCATCCCGGTTGATGACCTATATGCGCTGCCGGTGCTGTGCGATGAGATCGTCCGCAAACAATTGCCGGACCTCGTGGTGGTCTCTCCCGATGTGGGCTTTGCGAAGCAGGCGCGTAAGTATGCCTCATTCCTCGGCACCTCCATCGCCATCGGAGATAAACAGCGTAGGGCGCACAACGAACGCGCGGAGGTTTTGGAGATCATCGGTGAGGTGAAGGGAAAGACCGCCTTGATCGTCGATGATTTCACGATTTCGGCGGGCACCCTGACCGAGGCGGCCGACAAGCTCGTCGAGCGAGGCGCGACGGCGGTCTACGCGGCGGTGTCGCACGGCGTTTTCAGCGCGGGCTCGATGGAGCGCCTCGATCGCAGTCCTATCCAACGTCTGATGGTCACGGATTCGATTGAGACTCAGCCCGTGGTATTGTCTCCTAAGGTAGAGATCATTTCGGTGGCGCCGCTGTTTGGAGAGGCGATTCGCCGCATCCATAACCGGGAGAGTCTCAGCATCCTATTCCCGTCGTGAGAGGCGAGGGGGCGGAAAATGAGCTACTTCGCTACCCCTTTTGGGGTTGATTAGCAGCTATGAAGTCGGGAAACTCAATTTTCTGCGGCGCTTAAAGTGGCGTACGCACCGATAAGATGAAGCTCAGCGGGGCATGACTTGTGCTCGACTCGTTTTCACGTGCCGCGCTTCGAAGTCTAGGTTAGGTGAATCGGAAACTGACGTAATTACGTCTCTACTGGAGGAGGGATCATGCGGCGCAACTCCATCGTAACCGCGGCACTGGCACTCGTAGCGCTTTTCGCCGTCGCAGGATGCTCGGGGCAACCGCTCTCGACCCGTGAGAAGGGGACCCTAGGCGGCGCAGGTATCGGAGCCGCCACTGGCGCGATTATCGGCGCGGCCGTCGGAGCGCCCGGAGCCGGAGCGGCCATCGGCGGCGCGCTCGGCGGCGTGACCGGCTATGCGATCGGCAACTCGATGCAGAATCAGGAAACCGCTAACCAGCAGACTCAGCAGCAGATTCAATCGCAACAGCAGCAGATTGAGCAGCAGCGCCGGCAAATCCAGCAACTGCAGCAATCGAATGAAACCGAATAGGGCGGTGCTACTGGGAGCGATGGCTATGAGAACTCGACAAGTGGCTATTCTCGCCTTGATGCTGGTGGCGATAGTGGCGGGTGGCGGATGCAGCGGCTCGCAACCGCTCTCGACCCGCGAGAAAGGGACCCTGGGCGGTGCGGCAATCGGCGCGGGCGCCGGCGCGATCATCGGCGCGGCGGTAGGTGCACCAGGTGCGGGCGCGGCGATCGGCGGTGCGCTCGGCGGCGTGACCGGCTATGCGGTGGGCAACTCGATGCAAAATCAGGAAACCGCCAATCAGCAGACCCAGCAGCAGATCCAATCGCAACAACAGCAAATCGAACAACAGCGTCAGCAGATCCAACAACTACAAAATCAGCAGGAGACGGAATAACACCGCTTTTTTCTGCGGGAGAAAAACTTATGCGCAAGCGCTTAGCAATTATCCCAGCACTTATGTTCGCAGGGTCGATTGCGCTCGCGAGCTGTAGCGGGCAGCCGCTCTCAACTCGTGAGGAAGGAACTCTGGGCGGCGCCGGGGTCGGCGCGGTCGGCGGGGCGCTGGTCGGCGCGGCCGTCGGACATCCGGGCGCAGGGGCGGCGATTGGCGCGGGCCTCGGCGGCGTCACCGGCTATGCAGTTGGCAATTCGATGCAAAATAACGAGAACGCCAACGCGCAGACCCAACAGCAGGTGCAATCGCAACAGCAGCAGCTCGAGCAGCAGCGCCGGCAAATCCAGGAGATGCAGCAAAATCAGGAAACCGAATAATCACATTTACCGCGCTGATGCGAAGGGACGCCGATCAATCTGATCCGCGTCCCTTTTTTCGCCATGACCCTCATCACGCGGGATGACAGAGTTTGCACGCCCGCAGACCCGCACTCCGCGCGCGCTCGGAATCCGCAAAGATGTAGCATCGGCCCATATCCGCACGCTGTGCCGCCGAGCATTGCGGCCGGCAATAGATATGCGTCCGCTGATGACCCATCACCGCCCGCGCCGGCACCCTCAGGTCCGTGCCCACCGCGAAGCCTTCCGCGCGCAGCAGCTTCAACTTGCGCTCGACCCCGCCACCGTAGTTGCCGATCGACAGGTCAGACTTGATCACTCGATGACATGGCACATAGATCGGCACCGGATTGGAGCCCATCGCGTTGCCAATCGCACGCTGTCCATCGGGCGCGCCGATCGCCGATGCGAGCCCCTGATATGTCACCACCGAGCCGAGCGGCACTTTGCATAGCTTCGTCAGCGCGCGGCGCTTGAAGTCGCTCTCCACCAGCGACAGATCGATGTCGTGTTTCAGCGCGGTACGGTCGCCTGCGATGAAGCGCCGAATCTCATCGCCGATGCGCTCGGCGGCCGCCTGATCCTCGACGATATCGAACTTCCCACGCATCGCGGCCAGCGGGTCCAGCCCTTTGCCGTCCATAAAATGAATCGCCAGGATTCCGCGCGGTCCGTCCGCGACGAAAAGGTGCCCGACCGGCGAGTCGATGACTCCGACTCGCGCAACCGGCCGGCGCTCGCGCGCGATCGCCTTGTCGAAACGCCGCCGCCCTTCGGCAACGATCGCATCGAGACCGGGATCGTCTTCGGCCTCGCCATCGAGCTCGAGCAACAACTGTTCGGTGTCACGTTCGGAGCTCATCGGATTACCTCAACTCCTTCAATTTTCGCAGCGCCTGATAAACCCCGGCGCGCGCGCTTTCCTCGGAACATCCCAGCGCCGCGCCGATTTCCTCGTACTCGAGGCCCACGATTTTTCGCATCACGAAAGCCTGCCCCTGTTTGCCGGGAAGACCCGCGATCGCGCGCCGCAGGTCCAACGCACCATCGGGCGCGGCGTGATCCGCGTGGTTCAGATGATGCGGCGAAACCGCGTCGAGAACTTCCGCATCCGCATCCGGGGCGATGACACGCGAGTGCCGCGCCCGATCGCGCGCGCGATTGCGGCACAGATTAGCGGCAATCTTGAACAACCACGGGCGCAGTCCTGCCTCCGAATCGAGAGCCGGGTATGCGCGATAGGCCCGCAAAAACGTCTCCTGGAAGAGGTCGAGCGCGTCCTCGCGATCGCGGGTCATGCGGACCAGAAAGCGCATGATCTCGCGGTCGTGCCGGCGCATCGCGTCTTCGAAGGGAAGCGGGATCGTGGGTAGCTTAGCTCGTGCCGTCATGGTCGATATCTATAACCCCGCCCTGTCGCATTCGTGAAATAGCGACGATTCGATACTGGACAAGCGCAGCCCGAATTGCTTAGTTCAATATTGATATATTTCAATCCTTAGTAAGAGAGGAGGTCCTTCATGGATCCAGTTTTTGCGATTGCACTCTGGGCGCTGCTCTTCCTCGGATCCCACCTCGTGATCTCCTCATGCGTAGTTCGTCCGCGGCTGATTGCCGTCGTCGGCGAGCGCGCCTATCCGGGAGTCTACTCGATCGTCGCGCTCGCGACTTTCATTCCTTTGGTCCTGGCGTTCGCGCATCACAAGCATTCCGGCGCAATGTTGTGGGACCTGCGCGATATCCCGCTGGTGAGATGGCTGGTTTGGTTGCTGATGCTGCTCGCGCTGATCATTTTCGTCGCCAGCTTCATCACGCCGAATCCGGGTTCGATGGGCGCGCAGGGCGACAACGATGCGAGCGTCGCGCGCGGCGTGCTCAAGATCAGCCGGCATCCGGGTTTCGTGGCGTTTAGTATCTTTGGTTTGGCGCATGTACTGATGAATGGATTCGTGGGCGATGTGGTCTTCTTCGTCAGTTTTCCCGCGCTCTCAATCATCGGCGGATTACATCAGGACGCGCGTAAGGAAGTGCAGCTCGGCGCCTCGTACCGAAAGCTCGAAGAGTCCACTTCGTTCTTTCCGGGCCTCGCGCTCATTCAGGGCCGCCAGCATTGGACTTCCGCCGATATGCCGTGGCCTGCGATCGCAATCGGCATCGCGCTGACCGCATTGATCGTGTGGCTCCATCCGATGATTTTCGGCGGGAATCCGATGGGGATGTAAAACCACTAGTAAAAAAGCTTGGACAGTTCACCGCTTCGGTTCTAGGATGGTGCACTCGGACCTCGAACCGAATCGGAGGCTACTTGAAATGGCGCAAAACCCCCGCATGCTCGAAGGCTATCGCGTGCTCGACTTCACCCACTTCGTCGCGGGCCCGACCTGCACGCGTATCCTCGGTGAGATGGGCGCCGATGTCATCAAGGTCGAGCGCTCGCAGCAAGGCGACCACGTCCGGGTGCTCGGATTGGTAAAGGACGGGATGAGTTCGTACTACTTCCAGCATAACCATTCCAAGCGCAGCCTCGCGCTCGATTTCCAGAAGCCGGAAGCGAAGGAATTGATTCTCAAGCTGATTCCGAAGATCGATATCGTGGTGGAAAATTTCGCGCCCGGCGTCATCGCTGCGATGGGCTTCGGCTACGAGGCGCTCAAGAAAATCAATCCGAAAATCATCATGGTGTCGGTTTCGGTCGCAGGGCAGACCGGGCCGCTGAGCAGCAAACCGGGGTACGACTATCTCGGCCAGTCGCTCGCCGGTGTGACCGATCAAATCGGCGAAGCGGAGGGCACTCCAGTCGTCACGCCGATGGCGATTGGCGACATCTCGACCGGGGTCTCGGCCGCGATGGCGGTTGGCTTCGCGCTGCTCCATCGCGAGCGCACCGGCGAAGGGCAATACCTCGATGCCTCGCTGCTCGACACCTATTTCCATATGCACGAACTGAGCGTGCCGATTATCTCGATGCGCAAGGGCAAATGGATTCCGAAGCGCACCGGCGCGATGCATCCGACCGGCGCGCCCTGCGGCGTGTTCCAGGCGAAGGACGGATTCGTCTTCATCGTCCCGCAGCAGCATGAAATCGGGCGCTTGTGGAAGGCGATGGGCAAACCGGAGTTGGCGACGGATCCGCGCTTCCTGACCAATCGCGATCGCGTGAAAAACAACGTGGTGCTCAAGGAGATCATCGAGACGTGGCTCGCGACGTTTCCCGATCGCGACTCCGCGGTCGCGGAGCTCGACAAGGTGCGGGTTCCATGCGCGCCGGTCTACAAATTGGCGGAATCGATGGCGCATCCGCACATGCGGGGGCGCAAGACGGTGCGCCAGGTCAGCGATCCGCGTCTCGGCGAATTGGAGATCCCAGGCATGCCGGTGAAATTTTCAGCGTGGCCCGACAGGACAGATCTCAAAGCCTCGAAGCTCGGCGCCGACAACGAAGCGGTGCTGAGCGAGATGCTGGGGCTCTCCTCGGATCAGATCGCGAAGCTCTATGCCGATGGCGTCCTGCTCCGCGCGCCGGAAGTGCAAACAGCGGTGTAGGAGTCGTGCCCACTGCAACGTCAAGGAGCGTCCGATGAGCGAGCAGACAAACCTCGAGATCGTGCAGCGCGGATACAAAGCATACGCGGACGGCGATTTGGCCGCGTTAGGAAAATTGCTGACCGATGACGTTGAGTGGACCTATCATCCTACCTACCGCGGTATTCCATGGGCGCAACACTCGTGGCACGGACCGGATCGAGTGTTGTAAAGCCTGAAAGTAATTACGGACCTGGTCGAATTTTTAGTTTCCAGCCGGACGAATTTGTCGTCGGCAGCGACAGTGTGGCAGTGCTCGGCCACGAACGATGCCGGGTGAAGGCAACCGGTCGCATTGTCGAAGCCAAATGGGTCCAAATCTTCACTTTGCGCAACGGAAAGATAAGTCGCTATCGCGAGTACTCCGATACCGCAGCATGGGACGGCGGATACAGCAGTGGATCTGCAATATCTGATCGCCAATGAAGCATGCCAGCGCCTCCTGCCTCGACGCCTTGGAGCCGGTGCTTGCGCAGCTACGCACCATCGATGGGCTAAAAGAAAAAAGTCGCGGCACCTTTTATCGCAAATCCGCGGCTTTCCTGCATTTCCATGAGGACCCGGCGGGATTTTTCGCGGACCTGAAAAAAGGCGGCGACTTCGTGAGATTGCCGGTCAACAATCGCAGCGAAATCGCCGCCCTGATACGCGAAGCAAAAAAAGCGCTGGCGGATTAGAGTCCTGCCACCTTCTTCGCGTATGCCGAAACAGTTTTGAAATCGTACTCGCGGTAGGCCTGCAACTTTTCCGCCTCGAAGCCGCCCTCCGCATGCACCGCGAGGACTTCCTGGTACCCGCCGTAGTCCGACGACGTCAAATCGCTGATCAGATTGAGCAGGCGCAGGCGCTTCTCGGCATCGAAGCCTTTCGCCCCACCCATGTACTTCTGCACATAACCGCGCGTCGCCTCGCTGGTTAGATCCTCGTACGCGGGCGCCGTGACCAGCAGACCTCCCGCGAGGTCCTGCACGATCTGCACCGCCTGATGGTAGTTGTGTGCGAAGTGATACTTCGCGACGTTGGTGATGAGCGTGTTCGGCACCGCGACGCCTTCCTCGATGGTGCAGGTCGAAGCGGCATGCTCGATGAGCCCGCGCACGGTGGTGTGATACGCGGCCAGATGAGTGAGCTTGTCGCGCACGTGCGCCGCCTTCGAAATCCCGTTGGCCTCGGCGGCGGCGAATCCCGCGCCCGCCAGCATCTCAAGCAGCGGCAGCTTGTACGATACCGCGGTGAAGCGATGGAAGCGCACGAAAGTCAGCGCGAGCAGGCCCGCGAAATCGATCTCGCCCTGCAGGAACACGCGCTCCTTCGGCACGAAGACGTTGTCGAACACCGTCAGCGTCTCCATCATCTTGTGGCGCGCCGTGATCGGATGCTCGAACTCGTTGTTTTTATTTCCGCCATGAGGGCTCGCGATCAGCTTTACGCCCGGCGTGTTGACCGGCACTGCGAACGCGACCGCGTAGGCCTTGTCCTCCGCGCGCATCGCGCGCGTCGGCAGCACGATGATTTCGTGGCTGTTAGGCGCGACCGAGGTGTGCACCTTCGCGCCGCTGACGACGATGCCATCGGGACGCTCCTCGACGATGCGCACATAGTAGTCGGGGTGATCCTGCTGAGTGGGTCCCAGCGAGCGATCGCCCTTGACGTCAGTCTGCGCGACGCACACCGCGAGGTCGTTGTCGCGGCAATGCTTGTAAAACTTCGCGACGCGATCGCGATACTCGGTCTTCCCCGCCTTCGCCATCCGATCTGCCGTCATGGTCAGCGCATATAGGGCGTCGGTGCCGATCTCCTTGATGAGCACCACCAGTGTCTCGCCTTCGCGAGTTGCCGCCGCGATGAGATCGCTCCGCTTGCGCAGGTCATCAGCGTTGCGCGGGATGTGGTAGTAGCGGCTGTATTCGTCGCCGCCATCTTTCATCACCGCGAGCTCGCGATATTTCGGATCCTCGGCCATGTGATAATCGAGCGCCGCGTGATTCACCGCCAGGCCGATGACCGGATGCGCGTTGACATCGGGCACCTTCTCGCCCCGATAGAAAACCGTGCGCCCATCGCGCAGCGAGCTTTTGTATTGTTCAGGAGTTTTAAGTCCCATCGTAATGGATCCCTTCGTATGAGTTGACTTCGCGATTCGCGGCGACTCGACTTGGCCGAGTGCGACACGCCAATATAAAGGCGCACCGCGCTCGATGTCCATCTGTAAGTGGCAGTCAGCAGCGCGAAGCAAGGCCTCGAAGCGGGACGTTTTCGAAACTGGGTGGAGCAAACATGGCGAGTCCTAAAATGTTCGACCTGCAAGGCAAGGTCGCGGTAGTCACCGGAGGCAACGGCGGAATCGGCCGCGGCATCGCGCTGGGGCTAGCGCAGGCGGGTGCATCGATCGCGATCCTGGCGCGCAATGAGGATAAGAACCGCGCCGTCGTCGAGGAAATCCGGCAGCACCATGTTCCGGTTCTCGCGGCGCCACTCGATGTCACCAAGCGAGCAACCTTGCGCCCTGCGATGGACGAAGTGGAGGCAACGCTCGGCCCCATCGACATCCTCGTCAACAACGCAGGCATCTCGGTTCAGCGCGGAGCGCTCAAGCTCGAGGCCGAGTCGTGGGATCGTGTCATCGAGACCAACCTCAACTCGGTTTTTCTGCTGTCGCAAATCGCCGCGCAATCGATGGTGAAGCGCAAGCGCGGCAAGATCATCAATATCGCGAGCGAGTATTCACGCTTCGGCTCCGGCGCGGTTCCATCATACGCGGCGGCCAAGGGCGGGGTGGTGCAGCTCACCAAATCGATGGCGATCGAACTCGCGCGCTTCAACGTTCAGGTCAATGCACTGGTTCCGGGATGGATCTGGACCGACATGACCGCGATGGTGAAGGGCACGCCGTTTTATGACGAAATCATCACGCGCACACCGGCGGGCAGATTCGGCGAGGCGGAGGAGATGGCGGGCGCCGCGATCTTCCTCGCCTCGGACGCCTCCAACTTTGTGACCGGCGAAGTGGTCTACGTCGACGGCGGCTTCGCGATCCGCTAACCCAGTCATGGCTAAGCAGCGGCGCATCAACTTGAATCATTCACCTCGCGCGGAGCATGGTCCACATTCCGGCAGTCTCGCGATGCCCGAACTCGGGCCGGTGCGCGTGCTGGTCGCGGGGGAAGTCATTCTCGATCGCTACCTGTACGGCGACGTGTCACGCATCTCGCCCGAAGCGCCGATCCCGATTTTGCGCGTGACGAGGCGCGAGGAAAAACCCGGTAACGCGGGCTTCGTGATGGCAAATCTGCGCGCGCTCGGCGCCGAGGTCAGCGCGGCCAGCGTCGTCGGCGGCGATCGCGATGGGCAACTGCTGCGCGAAATTTTCGGCGGTCTCGCGATCAGCATGCGTGCGATGCTCACCGATTCGGGCCGGCCAACTACCGTCAAGTCGCGCCTGCTCGGTTCGGTCCAGAGCGCCCATCGCGGTACTCAGCAGCTGCTGCGCGTCGATGAAGAGGACAGTGTGCCGCTGGCTCCGGCCATCGAGCGCGACCTCATCGCGCGGATGAAACGCGAGCTGCCGCGCGTTCATGGGGTGTTGATCTCGGACATCAACAAGGGGCTGCTCACGCCGAATCTGCTGCGTGCAATCATCGACGGCGCGGAAACGCGAAAGATCCCGGTTATCGTCGATCCGCGATTGACCGACGATTTTTCCATCTATCGCGGCGCGACCGCGATCACCCCCAATCGCTTCGAAACCGAGACTGCCACCGGCATCAAGATGAGCGACCGTGACGCATGGCTTCGGGCGGGCGAGCTGCTAATCAAAAAACTCGAGCTCGAGGCTTGCCTCATCACGCTCGATCGCGAGGGGATGTACCTGGTCGAGCGGTCCGCCGCACCGACCTACATCTCGACCGCGCCGCGCGAGGTTTACGATGTGACCGGCGCAGGCGACGTAGTGCTCAGCACGTTCGGATTGTTCGTGATCGGCGGCATCGGATTTTCCTCGGCGGCGCGGCTGGCGAATCTCGCCGCGAGCATGGAAGTGACGCGCCTTGGCACCGATGTGATTTCGCGCGAGGATCTTTCGCGCGCGATGATACCGCAGAACGAACACTCTGAGCGCAAGATTCTGTCGAATGAGGAAGTCCGCTCAGCCCTCGCGCGCGATCGCCACACCGGCAAGACCATCGTCTTCACCAATGGATGCTTCGACCTGATTCACGCTGGGCATTTGCAGCTGCTCAACTTCGCGCGCTCGCAGGGCGATAAGCTGGTGGTGGGGCTCAACAGCGATCGCAGCGTGCGCCAGCTCAAGGGCGAGGGTCGCCCGATTCATCCGGCCTCGGAGCGCGCGCGCATTCTCGCCGCGATGGAGCCGGTGGACTACGTCGTCATTTTCGATGACCCACGCGCGGAGAAAATCGTGCGAGTGGTGCGACCGGACGTGCTGGTCAAGGGCGAGGACTATCGCGGGCAGACGGTGGACGGCCAGAAATTCGTCGAGTCGTATGGCGGAAGCGTCGCGCTGGCGCCACTTCTGACTGGTAAAAGTACCTCAACCACCATCAAGAAGATGCGCGCACACCAAAACGGCGCCTGACGATCCCGACGAATCCGCGAAATTCCTCGAGGTCCAGCAAGTATGCGAGGCCGAGGTAAATCGCGCCGTAGGCCGGAATCACCATCAGCGCCTGTAGGCGCGGACCCGCGTGCGGCGTCGCGGATTTGATCGCGAATGCGATCGCAGCGGCTGAAATCGCCATCCCCCAAAGCTGCGCGAGGAATTTGCGATCGAGCCCGGTCCATCCGATACGACGATTGAGGCTGCGCCGCAGCAGCGCAAACTCGACCCACGCTGCCATCCCTGCCGATGCGGTCAGTCCGGCGACGCCCCATTTTAGATCGATGCCGATCAGATGCGGCAACGGAATCGCGAACAGGTATCCGAGGATGCCGGACAGAATTATCCTTACCAGCGCGAACTTGAGTGGCGTGCGCGTATCCCACAAGGCGTAGAAGGTCGAGTTGTAGAGCCGCCCGAGGGTATTCGCCAGCATGCCGACGCCGCATCCGGCCAGTACCGCCCACACATACACCGCGTCGGCGTGCGTGAAGTGCCCCGATTGAAAGACGGATGCGACGATCACGTCACCGATCGCAAAAAATGCGGCCGCCGAGGGAACCACGAAAAACGCGATTTGGCGCAGCCCATAGTTGAGTCGGCGCCGCAGCGTGGCTTCGACGTCATCGCCACCAGCCATCGCGCGCGACATGGTCGGCAATTCCGCGGCAGCGATCGAAAATCCGAAGAGACTTATCGGCAGCATGTAAAAAATCTGCCCGTAGTTGAAAGCGGCTACCGCACCGATCGGCAACAGACTCGCGAGCAGATTGTCGATGTAGCTGCTGACCTGACCGACCCCGCGCGACGCCACCACGGGAACCAGGTTGTTGAACACCGCTCGGAGAGAAGACGCCACCCTGCGGAAATCGATCTTTAGTTTCGGCAGTAACGCCAGCGTCTGCGGCACCTGCGCCAGAATTTGAAGCGCCGCGCCCACCACGCATCCCCATGCCAGATCGATCGCGAGCGCGTCTTGGGAGCGGCGCGGCCCATAAAAGAGCAAGGTCGCGATCATGGCCACATTGAATGCGACTCCGGCCGCATAGGAGACGAAGAACTTGCGATGGCTGTTGAGCACGCCGAGGCACCATGCCGACATCACCAGCAATCCGGTGCAGGGGAAGAGTATGCGCACGACCGCGATCGCGAGGGCGCGCCGTTCGGCGCCGAATCCCGGCGCGATTAACTCGATCAGGTACGGTGTCGCAATCGTTCCCACCAGGACCAGCATGCTCACGATCAAGGCGAGAATCGCGCCGACGCCCCATGCCAGCAGATCGGCCATCTCGTCTTCACCCTCGGCGAGCAGGCGGCTGTAGACCGGAATGAACGATGCCGAGAGCACGCCCTCGCCGAGCAGATTTTGCAGGATGTTGGGAATTCGCAATCCGGCCTTGAAGGCGTCGGCCGCCGCCGAGTTGCCGAGATAATGCGCGAGGACGCTTTCGCGCACCAATCCCGCGAGGCGACTGAGCAGGACTCCCGACGCGACCAGACCGGCGCCTCCGGGGGCGATGGGCTTCGATGCGGCTTTGGCGGCATCCTTATCGATGGCGGCATCGTGCGCCGCTTCGATGTCGGCGCTGTCGAGCGAGCGGTTTTCCTGATGACTAGCTACGATGGGGACTCCTGCGAGATATCGTGGAGTATAGCGACTAGCCACGCGGGCTTGTAGGCAGGGCTCGCTAGTTGGCGGAATCGAGGAAAAGCGCCACCCCGGAGCGGCTAGCGGCGCCACGCAGCGCGATATCGCGAGTTGCCAGCGGCAGACTCTTGCGGCAGGCGATTTCGAGATATGCGGCATCATAGCTGGAGAGTTTGTTGGCACGGGCTAACGATACAATTTCGCGACTCCACAAAGGCGTGCTGACGGTCGACTCGACATCGATTGGCAATTCCCAAAGCCTTTCAAGGAACTGATTCGACTGCTCGGCGAGAAGGCGGCGCCGTCGTTCGGCGACGATCAAACTGTTCACGATTTCGAGGAGCCAGATCCCGGGAGCGGTTGCGCGATGGTCACCGAGCGCGCGTAAAACGCTCTTGCAGTAGTCATCCGACTGAACAGCGAAGCACCATGCCATCGTTACCGAAGCATCAAGAACGAACCCACTCACATCCGGCCCTCTTCAATCATCTTTTTGAGACTAAGTCCCCGGAGCGACTTGTCCCGCCCGAATTCCTCCATCGCGGCGATCGCATCTCGAACTGCCATCTTCTTTTCCCCATCAACCGGGACAATTCTGGCGACAGGGACGCCATGGCGCGTAATGGTCACTTCTTTTCCTTCGCTTACCCGGTCGATGAGTTCCGACAAGCGAGTACGAGCTTCGTAGATTCCCACGATTTCCATAATTCTGGATTCTCCGACCAGTCGCCGACTAGTATATCCTTATCCGAACACGCTGGCCAAAGGCGTCTCGCAACTTTCGAAAACTACCAGCGCGGAGGACCAAAGCCCGATACAATGGGGCAGTGAATTTCTCCCTCTACGTACACATTCCGTATTGCCAGGCGAAATGTCCGTATTGTGATTTCAATTCGCATGCGGCGACCGCCTGGCCCGAGGAGGATTACACTCGCGCGCTAATCGCGGAGATGAATCATCGCGCGGAGCAGGCCCCGTTTAACGGAAACGCGATATCGACCATCTTCTTCGGCGGCGGAACGCCGTCGCTGTTTCAGCCGGCGTCGATCGGGGAAATACTGGAAGCGGCCGAGAAAGCATTCGGGATCGAGCGCGACGCCGAGATCACGCTGGAGGCGAATCCCGGCACCGTCGATCAAGCGAAGCTTAGCGGTTTTCGATCGGCGGGGGTCAATCGGCTCAGCTTCGGCGCACAGTCCTTCAACGAAGCGACGCTCAAATTCCTCGGGCGTATTCACAATGCAGATGAGACCCGCGAGGCCGCACGGATGGCGCATCGCGCGGGTTTTAAGCGGCTCAACCTCGATCTGATTTTCGCGGTTCCCGGTCAAACTCGCGCCGATGTCTTACGCGATATCGGGGAGGCCTCCGCACTAGAGCCCGACCACATCTCCGCATACAACCTGACCTTCGAGGAAGGGACGGTTTTTTTCACTGAGCTGCGGCACGGAAGGATTCGTCCACTCGAAAGCGACGAGCAAGCCGATATGTTTGCCGCAGTGCGTGAGGAACTCCCTCGCCGCGGATACCGGATGTATGAGATTTCCAACTACGCGCAGCCGGGCCGCGAATGCCGCCACAACCTGACCTACTGGCACAACGAAACGTACCTCGGCATTGGGGCCGGCGCGCATAACTTCGCCCGCGATGGCGGCGGTGGTCGCCGATGGTGGAATGAGCGCAACCCGGCGCGCTACATCGCGCTCGCAACCGAGACGGGTATCGCGGAAACCGGCAGCGAGACCGTCGAGCCTCGCACCGCGATGGGCGAGTACGTGTTTCTGAATCTGCGCTTGCGCGATGGCTTTGCGCTCGATGACTTCAAATCACGATTCGGCAGCGGCTTCGAGGAGATTTTCGCTCCGCGAACCGTGCGGCTGTTCGAGGGCGATCTGCTGGAAAATCGAGAGGGACGCATCCGGCTCACCGATCGCGGCCTTGAACTGGCTGATTCGGTTTTCGCGGAATTCGTTTAGAAGTTTCAGCTCGCGAGCGAGCTATTGAGGATTTCCACCATGCGCTCCGGCGTGGCCAGCTTGATAAACGCGCCGAGGCGCGGGCCGCGCTCCTGACCGAGTAGCACCCGATACAGCAGCGGAAAAATCTTGCCCGGCTTGTCGTAGTTCTCGCGCCCGAGGTCATAGATCTTCTTCTCGATTTCCTCCGCCGAAGCCCCTATGTTCGCGGCCAGGAACTCGACCAGCGCGCGCAGCTGATCACGCTCAGCCGCCTGCGGCAGATAGCGCTGCTTGTTCGGCTCGATAAAGTCAGCATAGAAGTTCAGCGCGGATTCCATCAGGACTTTGCCCATCCGCTCGGTTTCACGATTGCTCGCGATCTTCGGATCGTAACCGGTCAGATAATTCCAGATGAGCTCTCGATCCGAAGTGCCTAACGCCGAGACCAGGTTCATGATCATCCCGAAGCTCAACTCCGAGTCGAAGCGACGCGGCGTCGTGCTCTGAATGACCAGATCGATGGGATGTTTGATGCGCTCTTCTTCGGGCGCGGCGGCGTAAGCTCGCAGCGCGTCGAGGTAGTCATCGACGTATTGCGGAATCGCTTCGAGGAACAACTTGCGCGCGCGACGCGGGTTGAGCAGCAGGAAATACTTGAGCACTTCGATCGGGGCATAGCGCGTCCATTGATCGACAGTAACTCCGCGGCCAACTGACTTCGACACCTTGTGGCCTTCTTCGTCGAGGAACATCTCGAAGGGAAATCCGATCGGAGGCTTGCCGCCCAGCACCTTGAGGATTTGCCCTGACAGTCGTGCGGAATCGATCAGGTCCTTGCCGTAGAGCTCGTAGTCGACCTTGAGCGCATACCATCGAAGCGCCCAATCAACCTTCCATCCGACCTTGGCCTTGCCGCCGAGCACCGATTGCTCGCCATTGAAGCCGCACGGTTTTGCTCCGCCGAACTCTCGCTCACAGGAAAATTCCACCGTCGCACGATCAGGATGATAGGCGGTGACCAGCGTCGAGTTGATCTGCCCGCATTGCGGACAGACCGGCATGATGGGCGACCATCCGGCGCGATTTTCTTCGCGCAAGGTGGGCGCGATGATCTCGATGATCTGCTGATGGCGCACGAGGATTAGCCTTAGCGCCTCGTCGAATGCGCCGCTCCCATACATTTCGGTGGACTTAATCAGCTCGTATTCAATCTCGACCGGGGCGAGGAACTTTCCGAGCAAACTCAGCATGTGTTCGGAAAACGATGGATGACAATCGCCGTAGGGATCGGGAATGCGCGAGACCGGCTCGCCCAGATGAAAGCTGGTGCCCTCGCGATTCGGAATGTCTTCGGGCACCTTGCGCAGCCCATCCATGTCATCGATAAAAACAATCAGGCGGCTGGGCCTATCAGCTGGTATGACGCCGGATCGCTTGAGCTGCTCGAAGGCCTTACGGACATACGAGGGGCGCAGCACCTCCGCCATCGTGCCGAGATGCGGCCTACCGGAAGGACCAAAGCCGCTCTGGAAAATCGCGGGCCGGCCGGACTCATAGCGCGACACGCGCTCAGCGACCTTTTTGGCCTCCTCGTACGGCCACAAATAAAGGTCCGGCTGCGACTTCGATTCGGACGCCATCTGCGAGCTACTCCTCTTCCGGTTGTTTTCCGCGCAACACCAGCGCCACCGCCTCATGCACCCACGGATCGATTTGCAACTCGCGGATTTTCTCCGATGAGAGCCGCAGTTTTACGCCGCAGTTCGGGCACACTAAGCCCTCATGCCGAAAGCCGCCGGCGTCTTCCACGGTCAGCTTTAAAATCCATTCGATGGCGGGCCGACGGCATATCACGCAGGTCCGCGGCGCTTCCAATGGTGAATCTCTCTGAGGCATAGAGCCGCAATTGTATACTAATGTCGTTGTTGAGGTGGATGACCACGGCGCCGCGCTTTGTCTTACCCGACGTGGTCTTGTAGATTGATGTCATTAAGGCCGTGGCCATTTACCCATCTCGAATTGCTTCCAACTCGGCCGCCGAGGTCCGTTCCGCGACCGTCTCATTGTTCTGCGCCCCCATGTTTCGCGCCGCCAAACGCGACTGACGGCGGGCAATTATTTTCGATCGGTGCAGGTAGCCGGACAGGCTCCAGTATTTAATGGATAAGGAATTCACCAGACAGAAGATCAAGGAACTCCGCGCGTCGGTTGCCGAGGCCGATCGTATCGCGATTGTGTTGCAGGACGACCCCGATCCCGATGCGATGGCGAGTGCGATGGCGCTGCGCGCGCTGCTCGGCCGCAACAAGCAGACTACCCCGATATTCACCTTCGCTCCGGTGACACGGCCGGAGAACCGCACCATGGTGCATCTGCTCGAAATTGAAATTCTGCCGGCCACGCCCGAGGCGCTCAGCGAGTTCGACAAGATCGCGATGCTCGATGTGCAACCGCCCTACTTCGGCGACAAAATCGCAAGCGCGGATATTGTTATCGATCATCATCCGGGCTACGGGCCCCATAGCTCCGCGTTTCAGGATTTGCGCCCCAAGTACGGTGCGACTTCAACCATCATGACCGAGTACATGATCAGCGCCGATGAACACATCAGTGAACGCCTGGGTACCGCGCTGCTCTATGGGATTCGCACCGATACCGTAATGCTCTCGCGGCGCGTGACTGATGACGACGTCCTCGCATTCACGCATCTGTACCCGATCGCCAACTACAGCCTGCTCCGGCAATTCGAACGCCCCGAATTGCCGCTGCAATTTGCGAAGATACTTGCGCGCGCGATGCACCGCCTCGAAATCCACGATGGGCTGGTCGTGCTCAACCTCGGCCGAGTCGCCCGGGATGATCTTATCGTGCAGATGGCGGACTTTTGCCTCCAGTTCGAAGGCGTGCAGTGGGTTGCGGTCGCGGGCAAGCTCGGCACCAACCTCGTGGTCGCGGTGCGAAATCATGGCAATACGCGCCAACCCGCCGGTGAGGTGGCGAAGCGTCTGGCCGGCGAAATCGGCAGTGGCGGTGGCCATCGCGATATGGCTAAGGCAGTGATTCCCTTGCGCGCGTGGCGAAGTCGCGAAGGCACCACCCGCGACGCTCCCATCGAGGCACGCCTGCGAGAACTCTTCATCGCGGACCTGGCCGATGCGGCCGAGGATTCCGATGGCCGGCCCTCCGCACCGCGCGCGGGAACCGCTTCGTAGAGTAAGCGCCGTGCCGGGACTACAATCGTGAGCGTGGCGGAGGGAACCGTCGAGATCAAAAACAAGCTGGGCCTGCACTTGCGGGCCGCGACGTTGCTGGTCAAGACCGCGGGCAAATACTCCTCCGCAATCACGCTGACTCGAGGCAAAGATCGCGCGAGCGCACGCAGTGTCATCGGCCTGATGACGCTGGGCGCCAGCATCGGCACCAAGCTCACGGTCAAGGCTGAGGGCGCCGACGCCGAGGAAGCGCTGAAAGCGGTCGAGGCTCTTTTTGCCGCTAAGTTCGGGGAAGAATAGCCGCCGCCGAATGGTTATCTGGTTATCTAATGGGATCCCGGCTCATCCTGCTAGCTGCTGCAGTTCTCCTCGCAATGTTGCTTGCGAGGGCTCCGGCGCACGCGCAGGACGTTTCGGTTCCTATGCCCGGCGAATATGCCGCGCCGGATTCTGTTCCAGCGCCCAGACAGCTACCCGATCCCAGTGCCGCTTTGCAGGATGACGGTAGCACCGTCATGGTTCCGATTCCCGGTGGTGGCGAGATTCAGGTGGATGGTCCTGCATCGGAGACGCCGGCAGGCATCGGCCCGATCGAGAGTTGGGCGACGCGGCGAAACAATCCATCGTCCGTCGGCACCGGCCCGCTAGGACCAATCCCGCCACCGCAATAATTCTCGCATCGGGATCGGCTAGAGGTCGCGCGATGCCGCCGAAGCGCGCGGCAGGACTACCGTAAACTCCGATCCCTTCCCCACTCCTTCGCTCGCAGCGATGACCTTACCGCCGTGGAGCTCGGCCACCTGCCTTACTACCGATAGCCCCAAGCCCAACCCATGCGGAGGAAGGAGCGCCGCCTGCGCGAACGGCTCGAAGATCCTATCGAGCATCTCCGGTGCGATCCCAATACCAGTATCGCGAACGCTGAGCAGCGCGGATTCCGCGTCGCTGTGGAGCGTCACCTCTACTCGTCCCTCGGGTTGGGTGAATTTGATCGCGTTGGTGACCAGATTGGCGATCACCTGATTGATGCGGACCGGATCGCCTTCGATGACCAATGGTTCATCGGGAACCGCCACCACGAGCTTCAACCCGCGCTGACGCGCGGTCTCCTCGAAAGCTTGCACGCTCTCGCGCACCAGCGCCGCGAGGTCGACCGCCTGCATCGCCAGACTCATCTTACCCGCCAGTACCCGCGAGACGTCGAGCAGATCGTCGACTAGCGTCGAGAGCTGGCGGGTCTCGCGCCCAATCATGGTGCGAAGCTTGGTCAGCCGCTCGTCGCTGAGACTTTCGCGTTCGAGCATCTTGGCGACGATACTGATTGAGTTCAGCGGATTGCGCAGCTCGTGCCCGAGCATCGCGAGGAAACGATCACGCGCCGCCACACCGTCCTGCGCAGCCCTGAACAACCTCGAATTGTCCACCGCGAGACCCGCGCGGTTCGCGACTTCCTCGGCGAGTTTAAGATCCTCCTGGTTGTAGCGGCGGCCGGATTCGACGCTTAGCCAAACCATTACGCCCAGAATCTGTCCGCGTGATCGAAGCGGCACCGCCAAACCCGCGCTTACGCGCGCTCCGATCGACGCCTCATACTGTTCGCGGCTTAGCGCGACCGGCTCGTCGATTACACTCACCGCATCCGGGAGCAGGACCGACAGTCCGGTGCGATGAATCGCGTGCAGCGGCTGCTCGGGTTTCTCGAGACGCGGGTAATGGCGAAAGAACTCGCGGGCGAGATCGCTACGCGCAGGATCGCTGTGCGCGCTGGTTACCATCGCGAGGCTCCCCAGATCAGACTCGAGGAAAATTATGCAATCGTCGGCGAGCGCGGGGACGATGATGCTGGTGACGTTGGCCAGCGTCGTTTCATAGTCCAATGAGGTGTCGAGCGTCCTGCCCGCCTCGGCCAGAATCCGCAGCCGCTCCTCCGCCTGCTTATGTTTGGTTATGTCGGTGGCGACTGCGCGAATCATCGGCCGCCCATCGGGGGCAGTGCTTACCCTCGCGGCATCTCTAATCCAGATGATTCGGCCGTCGGCGCGTCGAGCGCGGAACTCAACCTCGAAATCACGGCCACTGGTCATTCCGGCCGCATACTGGCCCATCGCGCGATCGTGGTCTTCCTCGAGGATGACTCGACGCGAGGCATCCGGTTCCTTGAGCAGTTCGGCCGAGTATCCGAATAGCCCCTCCGCCGATTGATTGACGTAGGTGACTTCCGCAATCGGTACCCCGCGCCCCTCCCAGACCGATGCCTGCAAGCCGTTTAGAAGATCGTTGAACCGCTGATTGGCCAACCTTTCGGCTTCATATAGACGGGCATTGTCGATCGCATACGCGGCGTGAAGCGCTATTTGTTCCGCGATTTTCAGATCGTTGTCGGTGTAGCGCCGCTCTCCATCAACGTTGAACCAATTCATCGCGCCGATTATTTCGCCGCGCGCCTTAAGCGGCACGAGGATTCGGGACCGAATTCCCAGCCTCATCACCACGCTCAGGATCTCTTCGTTGGGCTCGGGTTCCAGCTCCACATCCGGATCTTGGATCAGCCGCGCTTTGCCGGTCGCCAAAACCTCGAACAGCGGCATTTTCGGATGCTCACGCGGCGAGAGTCGCTTGAGAAAGCCGACGATGAGTTCGCCTCGCACTTGATCCGTGTGCGCGCGCGCGACCAGATGCGGATCGCCACTTTCTCCTCTCAGGAAGATGAGGCAGTCGTCGGCGAGAACTGGAACGATTAAATCGGTGACTTTCTTCAGGGTCGCCTGATAATCAAGCGACGTCGACAGTTCCTGCCCTGCTCGGGCGAGCAGGTCGCTCGGAATCTCGCGCCGCTTGGAGGTGCGAGGCTTATCCGGCGACTGCAGGCGCCGGGCGAGCGGGGGCTTCGGCTTCGAAATTCTAGGTTCCCGCACAGGTCCTTCCAGGTGACAAAGATGCCGACCGCATCACCTTAAACAGGACGCGACGTAGATACCAGCCCACTCCGAACGGCTATCGAGCCAACTCAGCGCGGATACTCGGGCGTCACCTCGATCGCGAGCTTCTCCACACCACGCAAAATTGTGACCGGCGTCTTCACATCGGCATCTTCATCGCTGAGCAGCTTGTGCAGCATGTCGATGCTCGTCACCGGATGCTCTCCAAATGCGATCACGATGTCGTTGGGGCGAATCCCGGCCTTGTCCGCCGCACTGCCGGCCTCGACCGAAGAAACCATCACGCCGCTCTCGACGATCAGGCGATGGAAGCGCACCACCTTGCGCTGAATCGGCACGTTCATGCCGGCGATACCGAGCCGCGCACGTACGATACGACCGTCGCGCATCAGACGCGCCGCCACGAACTTCGCGGTGTTGACGGCAATCGCGAAGCAGATTCCCTGCGCCGGTAAAATGACCGCCGTATTGACGCCGATTACCTGCCCGCGCGAGTTAACCAACGGCCCGCCCGAGTTGCCGGGGTTCAAGGCCGCATCGGTCTGGATGACGTTGTCGATCATTCTGCCCGACGCCGCGCGCAGCGACCGGCCCATCGCGCTGACCACGCCGGCAGTCACGCTGTACTGAAATCCGTAAGGGCTTCCGATTGCGATCGCGACCTGGCCCACTTTCAGCGCGGACGAATCTCCCAGCTCGGCAGCGACCAAATCCGGCCCGCCAATGCGGAGAACGGCGAGGTCGGAATCGGGGTCGTCACCGACCACATCGGCGGAGAACCTACGCCCATCGAGCAACGTCACATGCACCGATGTCGCCCGATTCACGACATGGCTATTGGTTAAAACAAACCCATCGGGGGTAAAGATGAACCCGGAACCCGAACCTCCGCGCGGCCCTTCCGGGGTCTTCGCATGTGCGACTTCGACGTGCACAACACTGGGACTGACTTTCTCAGCCGCGCCGGAAACCGCCGTCGAGTAGGCGTCGAGGAGTTGCGCATCGGAGGGCTGTTTCGAATCCGGCGTGCCATTCGTAACCGGCCGGAAATCATCATTAAGTATGCGACGTACGCTGGCTTTCATCGTAAATGGAAACATAACCATTACTCGCAAGGCACGACGAAGGGCGAATCGGCAATCCGTCTGAATCGGTAGGGGCCGTTCGCGAACGGCCCGTTGAATCCTGGATGGCTTTGGTCCTTATGGAAGCGCTTCGCGCGATCAAGATTCGACGGGGCGTTCGCGAACGCCCCCTACCGGAACGGGCTGTAGGCGCGCCATCACATCCTAGAATCCGAGGTGAAGGCGCTGGAGGATTTCGGTGCCGTGATGGGCCAGGATGCGCGACAGCGCGAACATCAGGCCGAAAAACGCGCCGAAGATGCCGCCATTGACGCGAATCCAATCGAGATGCTGGCGGGTTTTCGATTCGATCTGGTAGCGGATTTTCTCGTCGTCGAGCTTCATCAGGTTTTCTTTGACCATCGCGGTGATTTGGCCGCGGCTGGTCGCCACCGCCCGCTCCACGAAAGTGTCGATGACACGGGCCGCGAGTTCATGCGCGGAGCTCTCGGGGTCATGAAGCTGTTGCCCGATCTCATGCACCGCGCTTTCCAGCGTCGCCATCAAATCCGGATCGTTGCGAAGCTGCGGCAATCGGTTGCGGAGGTTCGAGGCGACCTGCGAGCTGATGGATTTAACCCCGATACGATTCAGCGCGGCATAGATTCGTCGATACGAGTTGGGTAGCGCTTTACGCAGGAACGTCTCAAGGCGATCCACCACTTCAGGCGCCTCGAAGTACATCGCGGCGCGATTGAGCAGGTTATCGAATGCGGGTGTAGCGAGGAACTCCGCCAGGTCCACCTCTTCGAGCGCGGTGCCGAGTCGTCCTACCAGGTTCATTCGGTTTAGCCGCTCGCCGATCATCGCCGGAGTCAGCCATTCCTTCTCGATGGTGTTGGCGATACCGTTGATAAGCTTTTCGCGATTGCGCGGCAGCACGCCGGAGCCGGGCAGGTACCATTTGCGCTCGAAGATCATCCTCAGCGCGATGTAGTCGCAGAGCCCGCCGATCAGCGCCGCCTCCGCAATCGCGACTATCATCTCGGCGGTCGAATGCCATGGGGTGTAGCGCAGCGCCGCCCACGCGACGACATAAACCAGCGCCGAAAACGCCAGCGTCAGGTCGCCCTTGTGGGTGAAGAGGAAATTTTTGAATCCCGATGGCGCCGGCACCTCCGGATCGGCCACGCGCCCATTCGGACTCGGAGCCGAATCCGGAAATTTCAGCTTCGATGCCGAGGTGTCAGCGCTCGCGGCGGTATCCGGATGGCTCGCTTCCACAGCATTTATTGTAGCTGAAACGCACGCGGTAACCCTCGCCGGGCAGTGGGAACAGGCCGCGTGAGTAAGTTAAGATAGACGCCTCTATGCAGTGGACGACCGCGAAAATACGGCAATCTTTTCTGGATTTCTTTAAGGAACGGGGCCACGAGATCGTGCCCTCGGCCTCGATTATTCCTCGGGGCGACGCAACGCTCCTCTTCACCAACGCCGGGATGGTCCCGTTCAAGGATTACTTCCTCAGCATCCGGACGCCCACCGCGAAGCGGGTGGCCGACAGTCAGAAGTGCCTGCGCATCTCGGGCAAGCACAACGACCTTGAGGCGGTCGGCCGCGACACTTACCATCACACTTTTTTCGAGATGCTGGGTAACTGGTCGTTCGGGGATTACTACAAAGAGGCGGCCATCCCGTGGCATTGGGAGCTGATCACCAAGGTCTGGAAGATTCCGACTGAGCGGCTGTGGACGACGATCTATACCGATGATGACGAAGCTGACGGGCACTGGAAGAAGATTCCCGACCTGCTGCCCGGCCGCATCCTGCGCTTCGAGAAAGAAAATTTCTGGGAGATGGGCGACACCGGGCCATGCGGTCCGTGCTCGGAAATCCACTACGATCGCGGCGAGGCGGCGTGCAAAGGCACTTCGCATAAAGGGCAGCAATGCGCGGTCAACGTCGACGGATGCGAGCGCTTCGTCGAGCTCGGCAATCTGGTTTTCATCCAGTACAACCGCGACGCCTCGGGTAAGCTGACGCCGCTTCCGATGAAGCATGTCGATACCGGCAGCGGGCTCGAGCGCATCGCGGCGGCGATCCAGAGCATCGAAACCGGCAAGCTGCTCGGCAACTACGACATCGACTTGTTCCAGACCATCATCAAGCGCATCGAGCGCGTGACCGGCGAGCTCGGCAACGGCGCGCGTTACGGCCAGAACGAGGAATTCGACATTTCGTTCCGCGCGATCGCCGACCATGCGCGCACGATGAGCTTCCTAGCAGCGGAGGGACTGACGCCCGGCAACAGCGATCGTGAATACGTGATGCGCCGCATTATCCGGCGCGCCGCGCGCCATGGACGTTACCTCGGCATCCACAGCGCGTTTCTCGCGCAGGTGCAGAAGGGCGTCATCGATGCGATGGGCGACGCGTATCCGGAGCTCCGCGCCGAGGCGACGAAAATCGCCGAGGTCGTCACCGCCGAGGAGGTCCGCTTTGGCGAGACGCTCGATCGTGGGCTTGAACTGATCGACGCCGAACGGGCGAAGATGAAATCCGGAGGCTCCCGGATACTTTCCGGCGAAGTCGCTTTTAAGCTTTACGACACCTACGGATTCCCACTCGATCTGACCCAGGACGTGCTGCGAAGCGACGGCATCGAGGTCGATGTCGCCGGCTTTGAGGCGTTGATGGATCAGCAGCGCGAGCGCGCCCGTGCGGCACGCAAGGACGACACGTCCACGCCGGAGATTCAGCTTGCTGCGGGCACCTCGTCACGCTTCGTCGGTTATCACGAATACGAACGCGATGCGGAAATCCTCGCGGCGAGCGGCAAGGACGGCGAGTCGATCGCTATAGTCGTCGCGGAGACTCCCTTCTATCCCGAAGGCGGCGGGCAGGTCGGCGATCGCGGCGTCATCGAGGCCGAATCAGGCGCGCTGCTGGAAGTCGTCGACACGCGCAAGGCCGAAGGCTCCATCGTGCATATCGGGCGATTACTGCGCGGCGAAATCGGTGAGTTTGAAAAAGGCCGCCGCGTGCATCTCAAGGTCGATCGCGAGAGACGCGATGCGTCGATGCGCAATCATTCGGCCACCCACATCCTCCATTACGCTCTGCGCGATGTGCTCGGTGACAAGGTGCATCAGGCCGGCTCGCTGGTCGATCCGAATCGGCTGCGCTTTGACTTTCACCATCAAGGCGCGATTTCCGAAGGCGATCTGCAAACCATCGAAGAGGAAATCAACACGCGCGTGCGCGAGAATGCGCCGGTCCACCAGGATGAGATGGCCTACAACGACGCCATCAAGGCCGGCGCGCTCGCGTTCTTCGGCGACAAGTATGGCGACGTGGTCCGCGTCATTCGGATGGGCGATTTCTCCGTCGAGCTGTGCGGCGGTACCCACGTCGATGCGACCGGGCAGATCGGCATGTTCAAGCTGGAGGCCGAATCGGGAATCGCGGCTGGCGTGCGCCGCGTCGAGGCGCTGACCGGGCAGGGGGCTCTGGAAGCGGTGCGCAAGCGCGAGAAGATTCTCGAGGATATCGGGCACTACCTCGGCGCGCGCGATGCGCAGGCGCTCGACCGCCTCGAAAAGCTGGTCGCGCGTGAAAAGGAACTCGAAAAGAAGCTGCGCGCGCTCGAACAGAAACTCGCCTCCGGCGCTACCGACGGAACCACCTCGGGCGAGAACGTCGTCGTGGCGAATGGGGTGAAGATCGTCACGCGCAAGCTCGAGGGTATCGAGGCCGCGTCGCTGCGCGAGATCGCCGACAAGATGCGCCAGAAGCATGGCTCATGTATCGTGGTGGTCGGCTCGAATCTCGGCGACAAGGTTGCGCTGGTGGTGGCGGTGACGCCGGACCTCGCCGGCAAACACAAGGCCGGCGACATCATCAAGGCGATCGCGCCAATTGTCGGCGGCTCCGGCGGAGGACGTCCCGATTTCGCGCAAGCCGGTGGCAAAGATCCCTCGAAGCTGGATGCGGCCCTCGCGCAGGTTGCCTCGCTGGTACGTTGACCTAAACCCTCGCCCCTCGCCCCTTCCCTTTAGGGAAGGGGAACCAGCCTCACTTCCAGGCCGACAGGTCGCGATGAAGCATCTCCTCAAGCGTTTCTACATCAGGCCGGAAATACTTTCTGATTTTCGCTTCGAGGTCAGGATCGATTGGCTCGAATTCCTCGCCCCCACCAGAGCAGAAATTCCACAATGGTTGGAGCCGCTTCGAGAGCGAATAGAACCGATGACGCTGGACGAACAGCTTGGCGGTGTGTCCGCTCCAGGCGAGCCACGCACTTCTCGGATTGCGCCATGAGGCGGAAGCATTAACCCGCACGTCACCCATCGACGAGCGGCTCAGATCGATCGGCGCGATCCCCACGAAACGGCAGAACTGATCAAGATATCGCTGCGGATCGGCAATGAGATCGTCATAGATGATCGTCATTACATTTTCCCTGCCGAACTTGTCGAACCAGCTCTTTAAGTGCTTCGCGTAGCGGCTAGGTTCCACCACCCGAGCCAGGCGACGCGATCTGCGATTCTGGGTGAACATCTCTTCGAGGCGGACGCCTCCCAGCCATCCTAGCCGTTGATGCTGATGGTAGTCGGAATAGAGCCGCGCAACCGGGTCGCGCAGAGTGCATATGATCGCGCAGCCGGGAAGGTTTTGCGCGATTCTTTCCCGCGCCAGCGCGCTGGCAAAGTAGGGAGGACAGATTTCGCCGATCGGAAGGCCCGCGATGCTGTTGCGGAAATGCTTCCCGTACCAGGCCATCCCGCAGGAAAAATTCGAGGTGAAAAACTTGGTTTCCTTGATGCCCTCGGGTAGCGAGACGTGGCCCTGCAGAACTCGATTGAGCCAGGTAGTCGCGGTCCGCGGCGGTCCCACCGCGACAAAATTGGGGAGCTTACGGCCTGCGGCGCGGATTGTTGGAGTCAGCGGAGTATGTATTTTAGCTTTCATTCCGAACCGTCGACTATATCGTACGGCTACTCGCTACAAAGGTTACAGCGATTTTTGCTTCATGCTTTTTGCTATTGCGCGACGTAGCCGCCGTCCACAGGCATCGGGAGTCCGGTCACGAACGAGGCGTCATCGGAGCATAGGAACAAAACCGCATTGGCGATCTCTTCGGGCTTCCCGATTCTCCCGATCGGCTCCGCCGCCACCATCGACTCTTCGCTAATCGAGCCGCCGTCGATCACGCGCTCCACCATTGCGGTGCGGATGAAGCCAGGGCACACCGCATTGATCCTGATGCCGGACTTGGCGTATTCGAGCGCCGCCGATTTCGTGAGCCCGGCCACGCCATGCTTGCTCGCCACGTATGCGGTCCCACCCGGCAAGCCGATGAGGCCGGCTGCCGAGGCGGTGTTAACGATGCTCCCGCCGCCCTGTTTGAGCATTTGCGGGATCTCATACTTCATGCAGAGAAACACCCCGGTGAGGTTGATGGCGATGATCCGGCCCCAATTTTCTTCGCTGCATTCGGCGAGATTCCCGCCCATCTGGCCCTCGATACCGGCGTTGTTGAAGGCGCAATCCAGGCGGCCATAAGTCTCGACGGTTTTTGCGACCATCGCCTCGGCCTGTTTCGCGATGGCGACATTGGCCTCGACGAATGAGGCCTCGCCACCGGCGGCCTTGATCATTTTGACCGTCTGCTCCCCGCCCTCACGGTTGTAGTCGGCGATCATTACTTTTGCGCCTTCGCGTGCGAACACTATCGCGGTGGCGCGGCCAATTCCGGAACCGCCGCCAGTGATGAGCGCAACTTTGCCTGAAACTCGACCTGCCATTTCTACTGCTCCTTGTGGGTTGTCAGGCCAGACTTGTTCATCAAGCGGTCGAGCCGTCAAGCTCGTCGGGTAGACCTAACCCCTAACCCCTTCCTGCGCGGGAAGGGGAACCAGAGATGGCTAAGTGCTCAATTCATCGAGCAGCGCTTTGGCGTCCTTCAAATCGGCGGTGTCGAAACCCTCGGTGAACCAGCCGTAGACATCGGCGAGCATCGCGCGCGCTTCCTCGCGGCGATCGGTACTGTTCAGCATTCGCGCGAGCGAGGTGGTCGCGCGCAGTTCGAGTGATTTCGCCCCCTGCTGTCGCGCAAGCTCGACCGCGCGCTCGAACGCCGCTTTCGCCAGAGCCGAATTGGAAGGACGCTGACCCAGGAGCAACTCCCCGCGAAGACGATTAATTTCCGCTTCCCAGAAACATTCGCCGCTGCGACCGACCAGGTCGAGGGCGTCGCCGACTGCCTTCAAACCGTCCTCGATGTGTCCGGCTCTCAGGCACGCGTCGGCGAGAGTCGCGAGACCGAGCGTGAGGAACAACTCTTCCCGGTTGGCCGAAAGCGCATCGGTTTCTTCGCGTAGCTGCCCCACTCCCTCCTCTGTTCTTCCAAGCTCGGTCAAGGCCCACCCTTTGACAATTCGCGCATGACGCAAAACGTAAAGGAACCCCACGTCCTCCGCTATGTTTATCGCGGCTCCGGCGATTTCCAGCGCAAGCTTCGGTTCGAGCATCATGCGATGAACCAGTGCCTTCTCGGACAACGCGAAAGCCGTTGAGATGGTGTCTCCGAGTTCCTTCGCAAGTGAAATGGTACGGTCCGCGTATCGGCGCGCCGCGTCGGGACGACCCCGCAGCCATGACAACCGGGCGTGCCATGCATAACCGCACACGGCCGGATGATGCGCAGAATAGAGAGGGACGGCAGCCGAACGAAGCTTCGACTCGAACAGCTCAAGCCCCCGCTCGACATGGCGTTGCGAGGTCTCCAGTTCACCCGCGGAAAGCGCCACCGACCAGTCATGATGGACAGCCTCAAGAATGAAAACCGGATCGGGGTGGCGATCGACGAACTTCCAGACCTGCTTTAATCGCTCGCGGGCGGCGCTCAAGTTGCCACCGACGTATAATAGTCCGAATAATCCAACCAACAGCGCGAACTGTTGCTCCGGTGTGGCACCGGTCTCTGCAAGTTGCTCAGCGCGGAGATAGGCCCGCTCGGTTTCCGGCGCCGCCCACCCTTTGGTGGCCATCAGCGCCGGACCGAGGCTGGTTTGGAGCGCGAATTCGCGCCGGTCCCGCTCGGCGCTGGATGGCGTGCGTTGAAGTAATTCCAGGGCGGCGGTTAAGCTCCGCATCGCTTCGCCGTACGCTAAACGCCGAACGGCCCAAAGACCTGCGCTTTCGAGGTAGTCGAGCGCCTTCGCGGAATCTCCGCTGCGGCTGTAATGATGGGCCAGTTCGTCAAGATGATCGTCGATGGAGCTCGGGTAGAGTTGCTCGACTGCGCGCCCGATGCGCTCGTGCAAAAGCTTGCGCCGCTCTTGCAGTATCGAGCTGTAGGAGACCTCCTGCGTGAGTGCATGCTTGAAAGCGTACTCGGTGTCGCCTAGCGCCGGCTGCTCATAGATAAACTCGCCGAGCTGCAACTCGTTCAACATTCGATCGAGTTCCTCAGCGGGCTTCGAGACGACCTGCTGAATCAGCGACATCCGAAATTCCCGTCCGATCACTGATAGCGTCTGCAGCAGGTCCTTGGTCCCGCCGGCTAATCGATCGATGCGCGCCGCGAGGATTCCCTGCACGGTAGGTGGTATTTTCAGTTCGGTGATGCGCCTGGTAAGATGAATCGCGCCATTGCGCACCAACCCGCCCTGGTCGAGCAGCACCTGCACCGTCTCTTCCATGAAAAACGGGTTGCCCCCTGTTCTCTCCATGATGACGCGCTTCAGCGGCGCAAGGTCTGCGGTGTCACCGAGAATCGCCGTTAGCATCTCGTCGGCAGATTCCTTGCCGAGCGGGTCGAGCCGCAACTGCGTGTAGTAAGTCTTACTGTTCCAATTGTGCGAGTACTCGGGGCGGTAGTTCACCAGCAGGAGAATCTTCGCGTTCGCGATCGCATCGGCGAGGAGATTGAGGAACTCCTGGGTCTGCTCATCGAGCCAATGCAGGTCCTCAAAGATCACCATCAGCGGCTGACCCAGCGATTCGCGCAGCAGGATGCGCTTGATAGCATCCAAGGTGCGGCGCTTCTTTACCTGAGTATCCATTTGCGCAAGCCGATCCTCGCCTTCGACGATTCCCAGCAGCGCGAACAGATATGGCAGCGCGTCTTCCAGAGACTTATCCAGTGTCAGTACGTCACCGGTTACTTTCGAGCGCCGCGCCCGGGCGTCATCTTCCGACGTGATCTTGAAATAGGTGTGCAGGAGGTCGAGCAAGGGCAGGTACGCAGAGGCCTTACCGTGTGAGACTGAAAAAGCCTCAAGCACCATCCAGCCCAATTGATTCTTGGCCTTGAACTCGAAGTACAAGCGCGATTTTCCGGTGCCTGCCTCCGCCATCGCCGCTACAATCTGGCCGTGGCCCGATTTTGCCAGCTCGGCAGCGCGCGCGAGCGCTTCCATCTCGCGTTCGCGCCCGACGAACTTTGTCAGCCCGCGCGCTGCCCCTCGTTGCAGTCGAGTGCGCAGCGGTCCCAGGCCCGTAACCTCGAACACGTTGACCGGCTCAGTCACACCTTTGACGCGCGTCGGGCCCAGCGCCTTGAAGTTGAAATATCCCGCGGATAGCTTCTCGGTCGCTTCAGTCACCGCGATCGATCCGGTCGGCGCGAGCGTCTGCATCCGCGAGGCCAAACTGGTCGAATGCCCAATCGGCGTGTACTCCGCATGCGCGTCGCCGGTTTTGAGCGAACGCACCACCGTCTCGCCGGTGTTCACCCCAACTCGGGCCTCGATCGGAGGATTCCCCGCTTCGCGGAGCTTGGTGGAATAGCGACGCATCTCTTCTTGCATCCGGAGGGCCGCATACAAAGCGCGCTGCGGGTGGTCCTCGTGCGAGACCGGCGCGCCGAATAGCGCGAAGATGCCATCACCGGTCGACTGCACGATATAGCCGTCGTAGCGATGAACCGCATCGATCATAAGTTTCAGCGCAGGATCGATAATGGCGCGCGCTTCTTCCGGGTCGAGGTCCTCCATCAGATCCATCGAGCCCTTGATATCGGCGAACAGCGCGGTGACGGTCTTGCGTTCACCCTCGAGATTTTCCGGCCCGGGCGCATCGGTTACGCGAATCGACGAATCATCCGAAGCTTTTGCGGGCGCCGCCCCGGGCGCTCGGAGCGCGGTGCCGCACTCACCGCAGAAGCGTTTGCCGGCTGGATTATCGACGCCGCATTTCGGGCAGAGGTTGGCCAGCGGCGCGCCGCAATCGCCGCAGAATTTCTTGCCGATCGGGTTCTCGATCCCGCACCTGGAGCAGCGCATTCAGCCTTCTCCCGGAAACCGACTGCGCGAGTATCGCGACAATCAGACGGGTCTGGCAAGCGCGGATGTGACGGTTAAGCGTTCTCCCAATCCTGCTGATCAATGCCGGAAATCTGAAGGATGCGTTGGATCAGTGGGACGCTAATATTGCCGCGGTGCGGATTCGGTACGCGCACTCGCGAACTCTGCTTCGTCATGTATTGATGGTTGCCACCAGCGAAAGTCCCGCGTATCCGAGCGCCCGTAACCTTCTAACGAACTCGCGTCGCGAGCAGGGAAGAAGCGACACCCGGCTTAGTCGTCGCCTACCTTCAAAAGGGTTGTCGTAGAGACTGACCGCACCGACGTCGGGAAAGCGATTGCCGGTTTTGATCGTTACCTCAATTCACCCGTCCAGCGTTTCGCCGTCAAGCTCGTCGAATAGACCTAACCCCGAACCCCTTCCCTTGAGGGAAGGGGAACCAGAGAACTCGTTCTCAGTTCGTCCAGTTTTCGATTCGCAAATCTGGAATGCGCCTGAAATGCCGTTCGTTATTGGTCACCAGCGTGGCTGCAGATTCGAGCGCGTGGCCGGCAATCCACAAATCGTGATCGGCAACTATTTCGCCGCGATCTGCGAGATTTGCCTTGATGATTCCGAATCGCTGGGCGATGGCCGGAGTGAATGGCAGCAGCTTGACAGTTCTCAGAAATCGGCGGTATCGGCCCAGATTCATCGCTACTCGCCCTGAACGAAAGATCCCGTAATAAAGTTCTCCGAGCGTGATTAAAGTGATGTGACGGTCAGCTCGACGGGTTGCCTCCAAGCGGCTAACCACCGCTGGAATTCCGTTCATCTGATAAATGATGATGTCGGTGTCAAAGAGCCAAATCACTATGGTTCAATTTTCGGATATTTAGCCTTGTTCCGCCTACTCCCATAGATTGCTCTTATCATCTCGTCGGACTCCTCATTCGAAAGCGTTCCGCGAATCTCGACCCATGGATCGCGGCTTCGCTTTGGTATCGGCTGCTTATTCACTACGATGCTGAGTTGGTCCTCCGGAACCAAGCCAAGGCGCCGGCGGAGCGCCGGGCTTAGTTCCTTAGCTTGGACCTTGGTTGCTGCGCGTCGAGGCATCGAATAGCACCTTCCGAATCGGTCCCTCCAGCATGAGATCAAACGCGGTTCGTCTCAAGCATCATTAGTATTCGAGCGGCAGCAACTTTCGAACGAACTCGCGGCGCAATCAGGGGAGGAGGGGCACCGCCAATCGTCGGCAACCTTCAAAAGAATGTCGTAGAGGCTGACCGCACCGAAATCGATGCGTTCTCCCGGTCATCGGCGAAAACGACATTCCATCATTATATTTATGTTGCGGGCTTCTCCGCGGCGGCGTCGAGGTGGCACTATCCACAGCGCGGAGGAGGATGTGCGGAAGATTCGGTGACCGCGCCTTTTAATGCGAGAAGAAAAAGCGTTAGGATTGGCAATCGCGCCGCATACCAACGGCGTCAAGTATCCTGAGTCAGCGAGGTCTAGCAGTAATATTTCCCAACTAGTTGCTGAAGACTCTCTCGAACTTCATTTCGACGACCCACGGCTGTTCTCCGATTTGCTCGGCCAGCACGACGCGCACATCCGCACCATCGAGGCTGCGCTCGGCGTCCGTATCGGCGCGACCGGCACTTCCCTGCGCATCTCGGGAGGCCATGCCGAACAGGCGATGACGGGCAAGCTGCTCGGCGATTTGTACGAGCTGCTCAAGCGCGGGCATCCGGTGTTCGGCAGCGACGTCGAATATGGAATTCGGATTCTGCGTGGCGATCGCAACGCCGATCTGAAGGACATCTTCCTCGATACGGTGTACGTGTCGGCGCACAAACGCGTCATCGCGCCCAAGAGCATGAACCAGAAGCTCTACATCGACGCGATCCGCAACCACGACATCGTGTTCGGGATCGGTCCGGCCGGGACCGGCAAGACCTACCTTGCAATGGCGATGGCGCTGGCGGCTCTCATGAAGAATCAGGTCACGCGGATGGTGCTATGCCGACCGGCGGTCGAGGCGGGCGAGAAACTCGGCTTCCTGCCGGGCGATCTGTCGGAAAAGGTCAATCCGTATCTTCGCCCGTTATATGACGCGCTGCACGACATGGTTGATTTCGACCGCGCGCGAAGAATGCTGGAGCGCGGCACCATCGAGGTCGCGCCGCTGGCTTTCATGCGGGGCCGGACGCTGAACGACTCGTTCATCATCCTCGATGAGGCGCAAAACACTACCACCGAGCAGATGAAGATGTTCCTGACGCGCCTGGGCTACAACTCCAAGGCGGTGGTGACCGGCGACATCACGCAGATTGATTTGCCGAGCGGCAAGCTCTCGGGGCTGAAAGAGGCGCGGACCGTGCTCGCCAATACTCCAGGTATCAACTTTACCATCTTCGATGATCGCGATGTCGTTCGGCATCGCTTGGTGCAACGGATCATCCTGGCGTATGAGGCATTCAATCGCGGCGACGACGGCACGCAGGCGGGACCGGACCAGAACGGCACGCGATAGCTTGAGCGTCGAGTTTCGATGCGATGCGTCGAAGGGACGCCGCTACCGCAGCGCACTCAAGCGCGACGCCATCGCGTTGATGAAAGCCGCGGGGCTTCCCGACTGTGAGCTCTCGCTGACGCTGACTTCGGACGAATCGATTCGCACACTCAATCGCGACTATCGAAAGAAAGATCGCGCGACCGACGTGCTCTCGTTCTCGCAAATCGAGGAACTCGGTAGCGCGCCGCCGAATCCTCGTGCGATCGCGAACATCGATGGCATGCCGCTTGGCGATGTGGTGATTTCCATCGATACCGCGCTCGCACAGGCGCGCGAATATGGCGTCGCACCTGCGGAACGCCTGCGCACGTTGCTGATTCACGGATTCCTCCATCTGCTCGGCTATGATCACGAGCGCTCGCCGTCGGAGGCGCGTAAGATGTTCGCTCGCGAGCGCCGACTCGCCGCGCTCATGAATGCCACCTCGCGATGAAACGTGAATCCATCAAGCTGCCGCATGCGCCGACCCTCGCGCATTTTACCCGCGCCTCCGGGAAAACCTCCGCGCTGGACAATCTGCTCTGGATTCTCGAGGACCGCCGGATTCGCGGCTCCACGCGGATGATCGCGGGCGGCAATCGGGGCGTATGCCTTTTCGATGCGCCTGCGCACGAGCTCGGGCATCTGTTAACGCCGCGCAATCGCCGGCGCTACGAACCCTTCGGCGTAGCGGTTGATAAACGCTATGCTTTTTCGATGGGCGCGCGGCCGGTCATCTACTTGCCGAGCGCCGAGGCTGCGGCAATCCTCGATGAAGACGAGATGTGGCGCGTGGTGAGTATCGATATGACCCGCAATCCGCCGATCGACTGGACCTTCGAGCGCGAATGGCGCGCGCTCGGCGATCTGCCGCTGCGCCCGGAGCTCGCGGTGGCTCTGGTAGCGGGCTGGCGCGATGTGGATGAAATCTACGAACGCTTCAATGGCAAGCCTCCGTGTGCGGGCGTGATCCCGCTCGGAGAACTCTTCGAGACTCGATGAGAATTTCGTCTGACACCATAACCCGTGCGGCACTGGTAATCGCGAGCGGACTTGCGCTCGCCCTGGCGTTTCCGAAATCCGATGTCAGCCTGCTGGCATGGGTAGCATTCGTGCCCTTCTTCTACGCGGTCGAGGGAGTGCCGCTCAAAAACGTCTTCTGGTGGGGATGGCTACAGGGCCTCGCATGCTACGTCGGCTCGCTCTACTGGGTGGTTATCACGCTCCATGAATTTGCCGGCGTACATTTTGTTTTATCGCTGCTGCCGATGCTGCTGCTGGCTGCGGTGGTGGGAGTCTACACCGCGCTTGCCCTCTGGACGGGAGAATTCACGGCCCGCCGATTGCGGCTGCCGATCGTTATCACGATGCCGATTGCGTGGGCCGGCGTCGAACTGGTCCGCACCTACTTTCCGATCGGGTTTCCATGGAACCTGCTCGGCGAGACTCAGTATCGCAATCTGGAACTCATTCAGTTCGCCGAATTCACCGGCACTTATGGTATTTCCGCGCTGATAATTTTCTTCAACGCGGTGGTCTTCATCGTGTTGCTGCGCCGCGGTTCGCGACGTCTGCAGACGGTCAGCCTCAGCATCCTCACCGGCGTCATGATCGCGGCGCTCATCTTCGGCAACTGGCGCACACACGAATTGAAGACCCTCAAACCCGATGGAAGCTTCCGGGTCGCGATGGTACAGGGCAACATCGCGCAGAGTGTCAAATGGGATCCCAACGTGATGGCGCCAACTTTCAAAATCTACGCCGACCAGAGCACGCAGGGCGCCAGGCAGAATGCCGATTTGATCGTATGGCCGGAGGCCGCGGCGACGTTCCTCTTCCAACCTGATGATCGCTATCCTGCCAACTCCACCGACGATTTCAATTATCGCAACTCGCTGCTGCAACTCGCGCGTGATATCGGCAAACCGATCCTCTTCGGCGCACCCGCGCTGGTCGTCAAAGATGATCGAGTGGTGGGCTTCGCCAATCGCGCCTACCTGGTTTCCGCGAAGGGCGAGGTCGCGGGATGGTACGATAAGATTCAGCTGGTGCCGTTCGGCGAATACGTCCCGTACCGCGCCGTGCTGGGATATTTCGTCAATCGGATCGTCCACGGCATGGGCGATATGGTTCCCGGCGCGCAGCAAACGCTCTTCGATTTGAACGGCGCAAAACTAAGTGTATTGATTTGCTACGAAAGCATCTTCCCCGACCTCGCGCGCCGGTCGGTCAAGGAAGGCGCCGACGTTATGGTGAATATCACCAACGATGCGTGGTACGGCACCAGCTCGGCGCCCTATCAGCTCCTCGCGATGGCGGCGATGCGCTCGGTCGAGACCAAGATTCCGATGATTCGGGTCGCCAACACCGGCATCAGCGCGATCATCCTCAATGACGGCAGCATCACGGCGAACACTCCGCTCTTCAAGCGCGGCACCGAACTCGAGGACGTCACATGGCATCCGATGCGCACGCTCTACACTATCGTCGGCGATCTCTTCGCGCAGATCTGCCTGGTCCTCACGGCGGTGGCACTCATCTGGGGATGGCGATGGCCGCGCAAGCTGAAGCCGCTGGAAGCGCACGTCGAGGAGATCCTCAACTCGCGCAACGGCAAGCGGGTAGCCATTAATTAACTCCTCGCTTTCTGTCACAATGGATGCCTGGGCCAGCGCAATTTGGATTCCGAAATAGTTTTCATCTTTGAGGAATCGCCCGAGGGCGGGTTCGAGGCCCATGCGGTCGGATATTCGATTTACACGCAAGCCGACACTTTCGCGGAGCTGAAAGCGGAAATCGAGGACGCCCTCAGATGTCATTTTGACTGCGAAACCACAGGCTTCGTGCTTCGCGCGGCCACTGAAATTAGTTAAGGAAAAACCCACACATGATCAGCGACATCAGAGAACAACTGAGCGATTTCGAATCCCGCGCGGACAAGCTCGGGAGGCGTCTTTGACCTCCCTAAACTGACCGCCCGCCAAAAAGAACTCCTCGAACTTTCCAGTAAACAGGAATTTTGGGATCGCCCCGAGAACGCGCAGAGCATCCTGAAGGAACAGGACCAGCTTAAAGGCCAGGTCGAGGGATTCCAGCGCCTGCGCGATCGCCTCGAGGAGGCGCGCGTGTTTTTCCAGATGGCCGAGGAAGAAGGCGCCGAGGATTCCGACGCGGCCCGCGAGGCCGAAACTGCGCTCGCCGCGGCGCGCACCGAACTGGAAAAGCATGAGTTGCAGGTGATGCTCGGCGGGCCGCACGATCGGCTCGGCGCGATCGTCTCGATTCATCCGGGCGCCGGTGGCATGGAGGCGCAGGATTGGGCCGAAATGTTGTTGCGTCTTTATCTGCGTTGGGCCGAGCGCCATGGCTTCAAGGTTGATGTCGCCGACCTGCAGCCCGGCGACGGCGCGGGCATCAAGAACGCGACCTTCGAGGTCGACGGCGAGTACGCGTACGGCTATTTGAAGGCCGAGGTCGGAATTCATCGCCTGGTGCGCATCTCACCTTACGACGCGAACGCGCGCCGCCACACCTCGTTCGCGTCGGTGTTCGTGTTCCCCGCGATCGATGACAAGATCGAGGTCATCATCAATCCCGCCGATCTGAAGATCGATACTTTCCGCGCCAGCGGCGCCGGCGGCCAGCACGTCAACAAGACCGATTCCGCGGTGCGCTTCACGCATATACCCACCGGGATCGTGGTGGCGTGCCAGAATGAGCGCTCGCAGCACAAGAATCGTGCGATGGCGATGAAGATTCTGCGCGCGCGGCTGTTCGAGCTCGAAGAGCGCAAGAAACGCGAGGAACTCGAGAAATTCAGCAAGGACAAAAAAGACATCGCTTGGGGCAGCCAGATCAGGTCCTACGTGCTGCAGCCCTATCAGATGGTGAAGGACCATCGCACCGGCGTCGAAATCGGCAATACCGCGGCAGTGCTCGACGGCGCCATCGACCCGTTTATCCAGGCGTACCTGATGGGCGTGCGTAAAGGCGACGCCGATGCTGTCCCCGAATAACAGCGCGAGCAACTTGTTCGGCGCCAGGCAGTTCGAGCAGCGCTAAGACCCTCCGGTTCCCCTTCCCTCCAGGGAAGGGGCTAGGAGTTAGGTCGTCACCACAACTTGTCACCAGACGGCTATCGCCGTATTCTCGTCGCATGCTACCCGATGTTTCGAGCATGGCGCGCCTGCCGTCGGCGCTGTGGCGCGCACTCGGAACGCGATTGCGCACCATCGGCGTCACGATGGCGCGCGCGCAGGAAGTCACCCAGATCGGCGTCTTCATGCTCGATGCGGCCCGCGCGCCGATTCGCAAATGGCATCTGCGCCGGACGCGCGATCCGGCCGGCTACGCGATGCGCATGCTCATGTTCAATGACGCCGTATCGCACGACGAGGCGGAGAATGCGCTCGGTGACGTTCCGCTTGACGCGCTCGTCGAGGCAGGCTTCATCCATCGCCTCGAGGACGGAAATTACGTCTCGCCGTTCAACCTCAACCTCGTCAGCAACATCCTCGTGATTTGCGATCACCTGTCGCATGGCAACGACGCGGTGATGGGCGCGGGCCAGACCACGACCTTCATGTGCGATGCGAGCAGGCCGTCGCGACGGATGGCGCGCGGACTCGATTTAGGTTGTGGTGCGGGTACCGGCGCTTTGAGTCTCGCATCGCAAGTCGATCGTGTGATTGGAACCGATATCAATCCACGCGCGGTTGCGCTCTCGCGCATCAACGCCGCGCTCAACGGCATCGACAATGTCGAGTTTCGCGAGGGCGATATGTTCGCTCCGGTGGCGGGCGAAAAGTTCGATCTCATCATTTCGCAACCGCCTTTCGTCTCCACACCGCCGGGCCTCACCGCGGCCGCCTATGAATCCGGCGGTGCGCGCGGCGACGAATTGCCGCTGCGCCTTTTGGGCGAGATTCCCGCCTATCTGGCAAGCAACGGCCGCGCAGTCATTCTCGCGGAATGGCCCGAGCTCGCGGGAGAGACGGTCGAGCAGCATGTCCGCGCAGTGATGCCGGCGCCCGATATCAAGGTGCTGATTCTCCAATGTCCGGGAAGCAGCCTGAACGACTACTGCGCGATTTATGCCGCCGCCGATCATCCGAATCTCGGCGCGAAATTCGAACGCGATACCCTTCTTCGGCGCGACCATCTCGAAGCGATGGGCATTCGCGGCCTGCGCATCGCGATCAATATCCTGCAGCACGCGCCCGAGCCTCCCACCGGATGGACCTCCGCGGTCGATATTCAGGGCGCCGGGCAAATCATCCTGACCAGCGAGCGTATCGACCGGATGATTGCCGCGCGCGATCTCGCCACTCGCGGTGAGCGCGCGATACTGGCCGCGCGGCTGCGGGTGCCCGCGGGCACCACCTTTATCGAGGAGCGATCCGGCCTCGAGGCCAGCGCGCCCTCGAAGCTGATGGCGCGCCTTAGTCCGTGGCTGCTGGTTAGACCCGCCGAGCTCAATCTCGATGCGCTGCGGCTGCTGGCGCTCGTCCATCAGTCGTCGACGGTCAGGGACGCCGCCGAGCGCTTCCGGCCTCCGGTCGAGCTCGCGAAAATCATGGCGACGGTTCAGTACTTCCTGCTCTACGGTCTGCTCGAAGTCGTTTGACCCTCGGCGCCAAAACCCGCTCCCCCTCCCGTTACCGGAACGAAAGAGGGAGCGAGCTCAGTCCGCGAAACAACTCCTAGTGGAGCAGGTTCAGCGTGTTGCTGATGTCATCGACGAAATAGACCCCGCCGCCCGGCGCAACCGCGAGGCCGAACAGCGATCCCGCGCCGGGATCGAGCGGCGCCAGCGAAGTGGTGTCGAGATTCACCGGCGCGAATTCGGTGCCGGCCAGCGTGCTCTCAACCAGATTTCCGTCGTTGGCATTGACGGTCAGGAGATCGCCGTTCGGGGCGACCGCCAGGCCGAGCGGCGCGAACAGCGATCCGCCCTGCGCGATAGTATTACCAAGACCGGCGCTGTTGCCGCGCGTCAAGGCTTTCGGAATCGCCGCAATTCGGCTCGCCAGGGTGTCGGCGACGTAGAGCGTCCCGTCACTGCCCAATCCCACTCCCGTAGGTCCAATCACTAAGGCGGCGGGATCGGTCCGCTCCGGAAAACCCTCCCCGATAACTGTATGCCTGGTGATCCGTGGGGCAGTCTTGGAGAAATCCATCGTCAGCCTCACCACGGTGCCCTTGTTGACCACCTTGCCGCCCGCGGCCACCGTCCCATTGAGCACGTTGGTCACGAACAGGAGGCTCTTGTCGCCTTGATCTATCGAGGTCATGTCCCAGGGACCATTGATACCAAAGCCGGTGAAGGTATCGACCACGGCGCCGGTTTCGTCCAGCACAATAAGGCATCCGGCGGCCGCGGTTGCCGAGGTGCCATCCGTGGTCGGCAGGCTTCCGACCACCACGAATTTGCCTTGCACGATGGTCAACGCGGTGGTGAGGCCCACGCCGCCGGTACACGCATCGTCGCTGGCGATTTGCGCGAATAAGGTAGTCGCCCCTCCCGGGGAAATCTGGACGATCGTGCTCCCGGTGCCCTGCTTATTGGAGAGGGCGTTGAAGTTGCTCACCAGGACGTCGCCCGCAACCAGATTCCCGGTTGAGGCCGGCACTACGACGACGCCGTATGGATTGACATCGCCGTTGCCCGGAACCGTCGAAGCGACGGTGGTCGGCGTTGCGGATGGGCTAATGAAAGGCGTTTGAGCAGCAGCAAAAACCGGCAGCATAAGAATAGCGGTAAGGAAAGCCAGGAAACTGATGAAGTGGCGCATGATTTCCTCCGGAAATTTGGTCTAGGGGTTAAGAACGACCAGCAAGCCAGAAAAGTTCCCGAAAGACTAAGACGTTTGGCGCGAGGCTTTCTTCAGTCCGTTCGCGTCATTCAAAGCTAAGTCGCCTCCGAGAAGGAATTGACCGCGATTCAAGGGCATTACGACACCGCGTCGAAAAAAGCCGGGAATCAGCGGTTGACGGGTCACGAACACCTGATTCAGGAATCTGCTAGGGTTTTCTGCAAGTGATTCCGGCCGGCGAATATCGATACGAGCTCCGACGCGGCAGCGACCTTATCGGCATCGAGGAGGATCGTTACGCGAACCGCGAAATCAGCGGCATTCGGCGATTCGCCGGCAGCTCAGACTCGTTCGAAGCTACTGCGGCGCTGGATGAGAATGCGATGGTCGCGCGGGTGACCGCGCGTTACAGCCGGGGACCTTTTTCACGCAGTGCGGCTTACGAGGCCAATACGGATTTCCTGCGCGGCACCGTCAGCGCGATGGGCAGCCGCACCGTCGAGACCGCCAAACTCGGACGCTATCGTGAGATTGATTGCGGCTTGATGCTGTTCAGGGCGCTGATGATCGCGCATACGCGAGCGCGCGCGCAAACGCGATGGACCAGCCGGGTGGCGACCATCGATCCGCATACGCTGACGGCGCAGACGCACAAAAAGACGCTCCTGCAAAAAGACGGGCAGGATCGCATCTTTATCTACGAGCCGCGCATGGGCGATGCGGAAGAAATCGAAATCGACGAGGCTGGCCGCATCATTCGGGTCGTCGACAACACCGGAAACCGCGTCGCGCTGAAGGTTTTCACGCCCGCCTAGCTCAGGGGTCAGCGCGCAGTCCCCGGCCGCAGCACGCTCAGCAGACGCTTCATCGCCAGTCTTACCTCAATCGCAAAACACACGCTCGCCAGCAGGTACATGAAGGCGGTTATCGCGAGCACGGCCATTCGGGCGCCAAATGAGGTTGCCAGGCGCGAATCGGCGACCAGGGAATTCCAAAACAGGAACACCAGGATGCCGCACCAGACGAACATGACCGGCCACACCAGGCGTATCGTGAGGGTGACGCCGGTGGCCATACCCTCGCGCCGTAAACGTCCGTCAACTATCGGCAGGAAGGAATTCGGAACATTGATGACTCGATGGATTTTGAAACGGGGCGCGGCGATCCAGCCCTCGAAGAATCCGCGCTTCGCGGAAGTTGGCCAACCGAACTTCCGAGGCGGTTCGATGTCCGCTTGAAGCATGCGGCTGGCATGTTCGAGGCTCATCGGCGTCGAGAATTGGAACTGGCGAAATGGTGGCCGCAGAAAGTCGGTCAGTGTCGGCTCGAAATCAGACCCGGCGATAGGTTGGGCTTCAAACATTTCAGGACCCGCTGATCGTAGTAGGCGGGAACATCAGGGTAAACCACGAATGGCATCGGCGCCTGCTGAAGCGGTTATATGCTATGATACTCGGGCGGCGTCCCTTGGGCGCCGCTGGCGTTTAGAGGGTAATCGAGCCGTAGTGAAAAGCGAAAAAACAAAGCCATTAAGTGCTTGATATTCAAGGGTATTCGTTTTTTCTTCGCCTCACTGAATTGGCTCGTACCGCGACATCGGGAGCCGAAGCTGGTTTGTCCGGGCGTGATTCGCTAGCGTTCGTGACGTGCGCAACCTCGCGCCAGAGGAGACAAGCATGCAGGTAAGCAAGGACTCAATCGACTTAGGAATCATAATTACCGACGAGAAGGCGGCCCTCGGCTTCTATCGCGATGGGCTCGGTTTGGAGACCGAAGGTGAGTTGCCGTTGCCGGGAGGCCGTATGTATCGCCTCAAATGCGGAACCACCATCATCAAGCTGGTGAAGCTCGATAAGGTGCCGACGGAAAAACCCGCGGCGGGCGGCCCGATGCGCGGACTCGGCTTGCGTTACTTCACGATCTCGGTGCCCGATATCCGTGGCTTGATGGCACAGCTCGAGGCAAAAGGTATCAAGGCTACGGTGCCGGTGACCGACTTTCGTCCCGGCGTCACCATCGCAATGGTGACCGATCCGGATGGCAACACGGTGGAGTTCTTGCAAAATACGCCGGTGAAGTGATCGGGGTTTCCGGGCAGGTTCATCAGGGTCAGTTCATTTCCGAAGCGCCCCTTGCGCATCCGTGAAGAGATCCCGCCTTCGCGTCGTCTTAGATAGGAACCTGCCTCTCTAACCTCAAATCCGGCGGTGATTATTATGCCCCCAAAACTCTATGTTCTCGCGATCGGTGTCACATTGGGCACGGTGGTTCTGGCCGCATCCGGTTGCGGAGTCGCAGCTGGAGGCGCAACCGGAGCCGGAGTGGGAGCGGTGGCCGGCGGTACGATGAAGGACTCTAATCCCGAAACTTCCGCGGTGGTAGGTGGCGTGGGTGGTGCGGTCGGCGGCGGCCTGGTAGGTGCGGCGGTAGGTGACCCCCTAGGTGGTGCGGTCGCCGGGGGTGTCGGTGGTGCGGCGACTGGTTACGAAGTCAGGAAGAACACCCAGCAGTAGAACCGGCTGAAACGCAGCCTCCACCTGCGTGCAATGTCCGTCGCGGTCGGACACGGATTCGCGCTATCGCTGACAATTACGCGGCGATACGTTCGCGCGGCATCTTGCAATCGCCGTCGAACTTCGCGCCTTCGGCCAGCATCAGGCTCGGGGTGCTGATGGTGCATCGCACACGCGCGGTCGGAAGCAGTTCGACCCTCTCGCGCGCGACGATTTCGCCGCTGACCGTGCCCGCAATCGAAACGCGGGTCGCGCTGATGCGCGCGGTAACTACGGCGCCGGCCGCGATGACGATCTCGTCGCCGGTGATTTCCCCGTCGGCCTCGCCGTCGATGCGGGCGGGCGCCTTGAAAAACAGCTTGCCCGAAATCTTGGTACCTTTGCCGATGCGCGACTCGAAAGTCGTCTCGCCATTGATCGCCATGTGATCCTCCTCGCTTCCCCCACCCATTGCCGCGGGCGCATTCGGGCCCGTCATTCGGAAAAGCGGCAACATGAACCTTTGCGCGTATGCGATACGTGGGTCAAGATGGCTACTTAAGGCGGATTAGCACCTAAATGCGACGAGAATACGGCCCCGAAAGATTGCAGGGTCAGGGACTCGACCCCAATCAGTATGAATCCGGCGATCGCACTATCGCCGCACTGCTCGGCGAGGCTCCCGCACGCGACCAGGTCGACCTGGTCGCCACCTGGCGCGATGGTGCATACGAGGTATGGGCGCGACGCGGGATGATCCGCTTCAAGCGCTACCTCGATGAAAACGGAAAACTTCATTTCGAGGTAATCGAGCAGGTTGGCGAAAATCCGATCGCGAATCAGGATCCCTTCGCAGTCTCCACCATCGAGGAGGAACTCTCAGCCTCTGCTGCAAGCGGGCACTCAGCGATGGATTCCAACCGTGCGTTTCTCGAGCCGCACACGCTGACGCACCCGTACGCGTATGAGCGCATTGCGCAACTTTTCGATAGCCCGCGCGCACCCGACATCATGGTGAGTCCGAAGGCCTACACCTATGGAACGCAGCCCGGTCAGCATGGCGCGCTCGACGTGGTGCAATCTCGCGCGCCGCTGATTTTTTCCGGACCCGGACTGAAGCGCGGGGTTCATCGCATGGCCGCGCGGCACGTCGATATCGCACCGTCGATCGCGTACGCGATGGGATTTCCAGCGATCGAGGGGATTTACCTGAAGCGTCAGGATGGGCGCGTGCTGGAGGAGATCCTGGATCCCGAGTCGTCGGAGAATCCACAGGCGGTCTACATGATCCTGCTCGACGGCCTCTCCCATTCAGAGCTGGTTCATCAACTGGAAAACAATCGCGCCGCGATTCCGAACCTCGCGCGTCTCGTCGCGGCGGGCGCGATGCTCTCGCACGGCTCGATGGTGAATTTTCCGAGCATCACCTGGCCGAGTCATTCAACGATCATGACCGGCACCTGGTGCGGACATCATGACATCGTCAATCCGACCTACCACGACCGCGCGCGGCGCGAGACGGTGCCGGTGCAGGGGATGGTGTTCGACACGGAGCGCTTCCTCAACCCGGAAGTCGAGACCCTTTTCGAAGCGTTCAAGCGGGTGTTCGGCGATGACACCATCACCGTATCGATTCACGAGCCGCAGGGGCGCGGCGCCGATCACAACGTGTTCGAGAAGCGCGTCATCGGCGACAAGATTCGCCTCAAGGACCTCACCATCGCAATGATGGCAAGCGAGATCAGTCCGCGCTGGACGGCTGACCAGAAGCCATCGATGCATCGCGAGGAAGTGGTCGACATTCGCGGGATGGCGCAGCTCATCAACCTGCTCGAACATTGCGGCGACCGCGTGCCCAAAAAATTTCCAAAATTCGTCGCGCATGAGTTCGTGCTGACCGACGGCGCCGGACATGATTATGGGCCGCATCATGAGGGCCTGCGCGAGGCGCTGTATCGCACCGACGCGCGGATCGGAAAGGTCCTGGAGCTGCTCGATGCGAAAGGGATGCTAGCGTCGACATTATTCGTGGTGACCTCGGACCATGGGATGGCGGCCCAGGACATCGCGCTCAATGCGAATCCCACGGTCGAGCCGGTCAAGGCTGGCATCAAGGGAGTTTTCGCGGAGCCGATGATTTATCTGCGCGACATGCACCTCGAATGCGTGCGCGCGAGCGATCGTAGGACCTTGCGGGTGACGGTGCTCGACAACGATTTCGCGTCGGATGGTGAGCGTCCGGCGATCGAGGGCGCGAAGGTGAGGTTGCTGGATTGGGACGAGCGACTGATAGCCGAAGCGAAGACTTCGGCAATGGGCATCGCCGCGTTCGCGACTCCCGGCAATTTTCGCGATGAGGACCTCGTAATCGAGGTGGCGCACGCGGATTTTAATCAACGCAGGCTAGGCGTCGATGGCGCGCCGATGCACGATGACCTTCGCAAGCTGCTGTATGCCGAATCGGTGAGATAGCATGACCGCGCAGGCCGCGATCTTCGGTCCCTTCTTCGCGATGATGGTTCTCACGTTGGTGGTGTGGGTGTACATGTACATTCGCCGGATCGCTTTCATCACCGGGAATCGGCTCAATTCGCAGGACCTCGCGGTGCCCGGAAAACTCGCGCAGCTTTCGCCTCCGAGCGTTTCGAATCCTTCGGATAACCTTAAAAACCTGTTCGAGATTCCGGTCCTCTTCTATGCTCTCGCGCTCTATCTCTTTGTTTCCAATCACGTTGATGCGACCTATGTAATGGCAGCCTGGATCTTCGTGGCGTTTCGCGCCGCGCACAGCGCGATCCATTGCACGGTCAACATCGTGATTGTTCGTTTCTACATCTATGCGTTCTCGACGCTCACGCTATGGTTCATGATGTTGCGCGCCGCGCTGAATTATTTCAGCGGATGAGTATCTGGCGGGAGCAGCAAGGGTGAAGCTCAATCGCGCTTGATGATAGCTACGCATTAGCCTGCCGCGGCCTCGAATCCCACATCTCGGGCGAATGAACGAATTGTTCGATCGTTTCGAACGCCTCCCGGTTAGACGCCAAGTCATCTCCGACTTAGCGGCGAACAAAAGGAGAAAACCTAGCCATGCTTAACGCAGAACTAAAGCCCGCCACCAGCTATCGGGTGCTGCGATCGCAGGCGTTGCGTACCGGCAGGACAGAGCAAGACGCCTTCGTCGCGCCGCCCGCCCAAATCGACAATGGCGACGAAGCTCGCTATGCCGATAAGTCGGGGACCTACACCAAAGGGGTGTTGCAAGCCGGGATCGGCCTGGTCGACCTCGCTGCGTATAAATCGTTCAAAAACGCCCTCGCCGGCGGCGCCCCGGAGGATTTCGAGAAAATTGTATTAGGCGGGCCGCGCACCCTGAATGGTCCGCAGGCCGGTCTGTCCTTTTATCTGGATTGCCTCGACAGCAGCCAGTTCGTCGTGCCACCCGCGCCTGCTTTGGCGAGCGAGGCCTACGCGGCGGAACTCATCGAGCTCTACTGGGCCTCGCTGCTCCGCGACCTGGCCTTCACTGACTATTCCACCAGCGCTTTTGCCGCGCAGGCAGCGGGCGAGATTTCGTCGTTGCCGGCCTACGCCGGTCCACGCAATAGCGCCACCCAGGTCACCCCGAACCTGCTGTTTCGCGGGAGATACGACGGCGAGACGATTGGACCATACGTCTCGCAGTTTCTGCTGCAGCCGACGACGCTGGGCTCGCTCCCGATCACTCAGCAGTACATCACCAACAAACCGGGCATCGATTTCATGACGGTGGCCGCCGAGTTCCTGCAAGTGCAGAACGGTATCGCCACCGGCAAAAGCCTTACTCCTGGGCCGGCTCTGTATCTACGTGACGGGCGAGGGCTAGCCGCCTATACCCATGACGATGTGCTGTATCAGTCGTATTTGATGGCGTACCTAGTGCTGAACACGATCAACAACGGCGAGCCGGCGCCGCTCAATCCGGGCAATCCGTATGTTTCCTCGAAGACCCAAAATGGCTTCGGCACCATGGGCCAACCCGATATCGCCGCGACCCTTGCCGCGGTGGCTCGCGAGGCGATCAATGCGGTCTGGTACCACAAATGGTGGGTGCACCTGCGGCATCGCCCGGAATCCGGCGGGGCGATCGTGCATCTCCAGAAAACCGGGCAGAGCGGAAGTATCCTGGGGCACGTCAGCAACACGGTCCTTCAGTCGAAGGCGGTACAGAAGAGCTTCACCCCGAACAACAGCTATTTTCTCTCGCAGGCCTTCCCGGAGGGCTCACCAACCCATCCGTCGTATCCGACAGGGCACGGCGCGGTAGCTGGCGCCTGCATCACGGTCTTGAAGTTCTTCTTCGATGGCACCTTCACCATCAAGAAACCAATGGTACCATCCAGCGATGGAATGACCCTCAACGCCTATGTGGCGCCCTCGGGCGAGCCGCCGCTCAGCGTCAACGGTGAGCTGCACAAACTCGCTCACAACATCAGTTTCGGCCACGGCATCCATGCCGGGATTCATTGGCGCAGCGACAGCGATACTTCGATCGAATTCGGCGAAGCGGTGGCCTTGAGCTATCTGCGGGACTGGGCGCGCACCTACAACGAGCAGTTCAGAATATCGCTCACGAAGTTGGATGGTACCATCGCAACCATTTCCAACCCATGACGCGACGGGGCCGGTTTGCTCGCCCCGCAAGCCGGCCCCACCTAATACCCACCGAGCCTAACGGCCGCCGCCCACTTCGATGATGGTTGCGGTCACATATGAGGCCGCGGGCGAGAGCAACCATGCTACCGCTTCGGCGACCTCCATCGCGGTCCCGATGCGCTGCATCGGGGTGGACGGTGCGAGGCGTGCGAGGCGATCGGGTGCGCCCGCGGCGGCATGCAATTCCGTATCGATGAGACCCGGCGCGACCGCATTGACGCGGATTCCTTCCGCGGCAACTTCGCGCGCGAGGCCGACGGTGAAGCTGTTGATGGCGCCTTTCGACGCCGCGTAATGGACCCATTCGCCGCCGCCTCCGATGCGTGCCGCCAGCGATGAAATGTTGACGATCGCCCCGCCGCTGCCGCCATGACGCGTGGACATCCGGCGAACCGCCTCGCGCGCGCACAGGAAGGCGCCCGCAACATTTATCGCGAGAACCTCCGCCAGCGCCCGGGCGGTGAGAGCTTCGACTCGCGCAAAGCCTCCGGTGATTCCCGCGTTGTTGACTAATGCGGTTATCGGCCCCAGTTCGCGCGAGGTGGCATCGAAGAGCAGCACCACGTCTTCCTCGCGAGAAACGTCGGCTTTGATAGCGATGGCGTGCCCTCCTTCGCGATCGATCGCATCGACCACTGCGGCAGCGGCCGCTTCATCGCGCGAATAGTTGACGGCGACCCCGATGCCGCCGCGCGCCATCAGTTTTGCGATCGCCGCGCCGATTCCCCGGCTGGCCCCAGTCACGACTAGCGAACCTTTTGTAGGATTCATCCGGGGTGATTCTAACGTCGCGTGTAACGGCCATGCTAACCTCGTTGGCAGCACACTTTTAGGCGCGCATAAAAATATGTTCGATCTCAGCGGCAAAACAGCTTTGATAACCGGTGGAACCCGCGGACTCGGCAAGGCAATTGCCCTCGTGCTCGCGAAAAATGGGGTTTCGGTCGCGCTGAACTATCGCCGCGACGACGACCGCGCGAAAGCCGCGCTCGAGGAAGTTCGTGCCTTCGCGCCGAACGCGATGCTGGTCAAGGCGGACCTCGCCGATGATGCGGCAGTGCGCGCAATGGTCGCCGAGGTCGCCGCGCGCTTCATAAAAATCGATCTGTTGATTGCGAATGCCGCCGCGACCGCATTCAAGCCGCTGCTCGAGGCCAAACCGCACAACGTCGCACGCACCTTCGACCTGAGCGTGGGCGGCTTTCTCGCCGCGGTGCAGGAGTCGGTGAAGCACATGGAGCGCAATGGCCGCGTCATCATGATTTCGGGCATCGATTCGGTGCGGATGCTGCCCGGCCATGGTGTGCTCGGCGCGGCCAAGGCGGCGCTGGAGAGCATGGTGCGCGACCTGGCGTTCGAACTGGGCCCACGCGAGATAACCGTCAATGGCGTCAACGTGGGATACATGGATACCGACTCGTCGCGCTTTTACTTCGGCACCGAGTTCGAAACCATGACGACCCGGTCGGCCTCGCGATCCGCACTCAAGCGACCGCCGACCCTGGAAGAAATCGCGTCGGTGGTGTGTCTGCTATGCATGCCCGAGGCGAGTTATCTTACCGGGCAGACCATCATGGTTGATGGCGGGCTGACGCTAGGATTCCCGCTGGCGCCGTAAGTGAGCTGATACGGTAGAATGAGAGCGACGCCGAATGATGGGGCGTCCCTTAACTCTCAGATAAGTTTTTCTGGTAGTAGAATATCTGCCACGTACGCTGCCGCGATCTTGATCAAGCGATGCGACCGCGCGTGTCGGGAGGCTGAATGCCCATCTCCTGGAGCCCTCCGGTGTTGCCGGTTTTCAATTCGACGTCGAGCCAGTTTTGTAAGGCATCTTCGCGAAAACGCCAATCGGCGCCGAGCCGAAACCCCGGCAACTTGCCGGTCTTAGCGAGCCGGTAGACGGTGCTGATGTGGCAGCGTAGATAATCGGCCACCTCTTTGGCGGTCAAAATCTTTGAAGCGGCAATCATGTCGAAATCCTCCGTCCCCCCCAAGCTCAAGGTCCAGTATCATTCAGTCAGGACGGTATCTTAAACAAGCGCCACCACTATTGCAACAGTCTGACAGCCCGATTGCATGATTTAGTTCGCCTGAATTCTGCAATAACGAATCTCTAACCGCCTTCGATGGTAAGAGTAATATAGGCAATCAAAGCTTGATTAAGAATACTTGGCGAATCTTCCACTGAAACGATGACGTTGCGCCTTCCTACCGTCAACCTACTGACTCGGATTCATGGTTTCCGCAGTTCGCCGAATGATCTGAATCCTGCCCCATTTGCCGACAGCGCTCTGCCCATGACATGACACACTGCCCTTGGACGGATCGATATCCTTCTCCGACATCAGGCCCAGGGCTAAGGTGCATGGCCCGAGCTTAAATGGGACATTAGAGTAGCGCCGCACTTCCTTTCCATCGACGGAAAATCTGACTTCATCTTTGGCGCCGTCGTAGGCAATCTCGAAATGGCGCAACTGCCCCTGCGAGGTCGTATTGCGCATTTCCTCGAAGAGGCAAAAAAATCGCGGACCGCGCTCGGGTGTAACATCGGGGACGCCGGGAAATGGAAGCTTGCCGTACACCGTCGCGATGGTGTCGTTGCCGACGAAAAAATCCAGCGCCGCCCCGGTCGAAAAATCCAGCACGTTAAATGATACAAACCCATCGTAGAGGTCGCCGGGCGCGCCTCCGATGATCGTCGCAGCGAAATCGATGGCGAACGTGATTGAACCTCCAGGCGGAGGCGCGAACTGCCGCGCACTGAAGTACATATGCTTCGCGTTGTCGAGGATCTGCTGCGCGTCATGATGGCGCGTGTACGGCACCGCAGCGACCCGCAGGAATCCATCCTGCACAATCACCACCGCGTTGGGCTCCTGATATTGCCAAAAGCTGCCGTCAGCCTGCGGAAATCCTGCCGGCAACCAGTCGCCTTCGCCGGTCACAATCGAGGAGAAATTGGAATAGTCGATTACTTCTTCAGTTGGCTTGGACATAAGACTCCGAAAATCAGGCGAGCGTGCGCCATTAACTACATTTTGTTTGGTCGGTTGAGGTTCTGATTAAACGCGGCAGAGCAGACCGCCGTCGACCGCGATCGATTCGCCGGTCACAAAGGCCGCCGCCGGCGAAACCAGGTAGAGCAGCGCTCCGCCGAGCTCGTCGGGTTTGATCAGGCGATTGTCCGGCAGATATTTCATCAGGTTTTTCGCGAAATCATCTTCGTTAGTGGCCGGGCTCTTCGCGTCCTCCAGCCATCCGGCCTTGATGGCATTGACGCGGACACCCTTGCGCGCCCACTCGAGTGCGAGGGCGCGGGTCAGGTTCAGCACCCCCGCCTGAGCCGCGCAGTAAAGGGCCGCATTCGGCGCGCCGCGATCTGCGAGCACTGAGGTAATATTGACAATAACCCCGCCCCCCCGCCGCAGCATCACTCGGCCACCTTCCTGACACGCCATCCAGACCGTCTTCAGGTTACCCTCGATGACCTTGTCGAAGGCCGAATCGTCCGCCGCCTCAGCAGGCGCATATAACGGCGCATCGAGCACGTTAACGAGGATATCGAGTCCGCCCAGCTCCTTTACCGCGAGCTCGGCGGTGGAGCTCAAGTCGCCGCGAATCGAGGCGCTCTGGACCCGAATCGATACCTTCGCGCCCGATGCCCCGATCGCTTTCGCCGTATCCTTGAGCTGCTTCTCGGTGCCGGGTTCCTGCGACGCGATCAAAACTTTCGCCCCGGCCTCGGCCAGCGCCGTCGCCGCGGCGCGTCCCACCGCGTGCTCGGCGCCGATCACTACAGCTGCTTTACCTTCGAGCGAGAATTCCTTGAGCGTCATGAGCTTCCTCGATATCAGCTCGGCATTTGCGGAGTAACGCCAGTCGGAATCAAGCCCCCGGCCAGGCCGCCGCCGTCGATGGCGATTAGTTCACCATTAATGTGATCGGAAGCGCCGGAAGCGAGGAACACCGCGAGCGGGCCAATCTCCATATCGTCGCCGCCACGCCCAATCGGAATAAACTTGCCGCCCTTGAAAAAGCGCATCATCTCCTCATTATGCGGAAAGATGCCGGGCACGATGCAATTGGTCTGGATGTTGTTCTGCGCGTAGGTCAAGGCCATCGAGCGGGTGAGCTGAATCACCCCACCCTTCGCGCATGCGTACATATAGTTATGTTTACCACCGCGTAGGCCGTACCCGGAGGCGACGTTGATAATCTTGCCGCGATTCTGCTTGAGCATCTGCGGAATGACGGCTCGGCACCCGTAAAACTGGCTGCTCAGGTTGGTATCGATGCCATTGCGCCACATCTCATCGGTGATGTCTTCCAGCCGCGCGCCCAGCATCTCGTCGCCGCCGCCGGCGTTGTTCACCAGCACGTCGATGCGTCCGAACTCCTTCGCCGCCGCGGTGATGACCGCGTTGACTTGCGCCGATTGGGTCACATCAGCGGGCACAACGAGACATTTGCGGCCGAGCGCTTTGACTTCCTCGGCGGTCTGCTCGAGTTTCTCTTTGGTGCGCGAGGCCGCGACGATATCGGCGCCCGATTCGGCGAACTTGAGCGCCATCGCGTGGCCGAGGCCCTGGCTGGCGCCGGTAATAATCGCGACTTTGCCATCGAGGCTGAGGCTATCGAGAATCATGGTTTTTTAACCTCGGTTTCCGAGTCAGATAGCTAGTAACATACGCCGGGGTGAGCAGAAAGGTTGAGTGGTAGTGAAGCCGGTTACCGTCAAAAATTCCGAGCGGGAATCGATGCGCACTCTGTTCGACGCCATCGCGCCGGACTATGACGCGAGCTTGACACCGGCGCGAACTGTAACGCATGTTCCAAGAATCCGGGACCGGGCCAGGTTCACCTTACGATCCGCTCGGCTTTTTCCACTCAGGGGGGAACGCTATGCGACTACTAGTGGCGGCGATGATGATCGTCGCGGTTCTAACGATGACCGCGGATCTTTCGAGCGGGGCCGGGAAAAGCTCGGGAGGAAAACAGGCCCGCCAAACGACAACCTTCGGCTCGCTCGGCATCGTCAGTGGCCAAACCATCCGAGTAAGCGCCGTGCGAGAGCCGAACGAAGATTTGGAAGTCAAAGTTTGCACGGTGGATCTCAACTTCTTCGACCTCAATGGAAACCAGCAAGCTACCGTCACTGAGAACCTCAGTCCAGGAAAAGGGTCTTTCCTCGATCTGGCCTGGACCGCCATTACGCCGACGCCGAGCTCGGCACGGGCTGAGATCAGCGCTGTGGTTGACGTAACCAGTGACGCCAAGGGTGGAAAGCCCGGCTGTCATATCGCAACCTCGGTGGAAGTTTTCGATCTGACCGATGGGCGAACTTCGACATCGGACGAGTCATTCTCTCTGCGCGACGACCACAACCTGGCCCCGGTTGGCGCAACGTCTTTGTGTTGGGGGGAGTGTGCGCTAACGGACGCCTCGTGCCCGGCAGGTCTCCAGTGTTGGGCAGATCCGATCAAACTCAAATTCCTCTGCTGCTTTGAGCGGCCGCTACAGGGTTGGACGCCCGTGAATTAGCCACTTTCCGCTTATCGAGTAGCTTGGCCACCAACCCACCACCTGATGACGACGTGTTAACGTTGGTAAAGGAAGTGATCAGATTTGAGCATTCCGAGCTATTACCGAAAGTTGTGGATCGATGACGTCATGAAAAAGGCGGCGTACCCTTCCGCGTGAGCAACGCGAACCCCGGTGGGAGCCGGGTTGGAAGGAGACGCCACCGATGCTGAAGGTAGTCGAGAAGCAGGATGCAAGGGAAGCCACTGAGGAGCTTTTGCCGCTGGACCAGATCGCGCGCGAGGGCGCTCGGCGGATGTTGATCGAAGCGCTTAAGGCGGAGGCCGACGATTATGTCGAACGGCATCGCGACGAGCGTGACGAGCACGGACGCGCGCTGGTAGTGCGCAACGGCCTTGCCCAGGGGCGCAAGCTAACCTTGGGGACAGGAACTGTAGAGCTTAAGGCCCCCCGAATTGATGACCGGCGCCGTGATGAACAAGGAGGTCGCCGGCGCTTCACCAGCCGGATCCTGCCGCCGTACATGCGGCGTTCACCCAAAGTAGCCGAGGTGCTGCCCCTCCTGTATCTGCGTGGGCTCTCGACCGGCGATTTTCGCCCCGCGCTGGAAGGGTTGCTCGGCGCAGACGCGGCCGGTCTGTCGCCGACCAACATCGCCCGACTTACTGCCGGCTGGGAGCAAGAATACGGCGCCTTTCGTCAGCGCGAGCTGGCCGGGCGCGAGTACGTTTACGTGTGGGTCGATGGGGTGCACTTCAATATCCGGCTCGAAGACGACCGACTTTGCACTCTGGTTATGATCGGTGCGCGGCCCGACGGCGCGAAGGAGTTGCTCGCGGTCGAGGATGGCTACCGGGAGAGCGCGGAGAGCTGGAAGGCGTTGCTGCGCGAGCTCAAGCGGCGCGGGATGGCCGCGCCGGTGGTGGCGGTGGGCGACGGCGCGCTAGGATTCTGGGCCGCGGCCCGCGAGGTCTGGCCCGAGACCCGCGAGCAGGGTTGCTGGTGCCATAAGCTCGTCAATGTGCTCGACAAGCTGCCCCAACGGCTGCAGCCCCGCGCCAAGCGCGCGTTGCACGAGATGATGTACGCGGAGTGCCGAGCCGACTGCGAGGCCGCACGCGCGCGTTTCGAGGCGGAGTATCAGCCCAAGTACTCCAAGGCGGTCGAGTCGCTCACAGCTAATTGGGAACGTCTGGTTACTTTCTTCGAATTTCCCGCCGAGCATTGGAAGCATCTGCGGACCACCAACGTTATCGAGTCGCCGTTCGCCACCGTGCGCTTGCGCGAGCGCGCGACCAGGGGCGCCGGTTCAAGAACCAAGGGGCTGCTGATGGCATTCAAGCTGCTCGAGATGGCCCAGCTTCGCTGGCGCCATCTCGATGGCGCTCAGCTATTGCCGGTTGTTCGTGCGGGAATAAGGTTCGTCGATGGAGTTCAGCTCGATCCTGTGAAAAAGGTCGCTCAGTCAACTGACAATCAACCTAGGGAAGCCGCCTGATCATGCCCGCCGATCCACAACATTGGACAATAACTCGAGCATTCCCACCGTGAGCATCTGTGGTTTCGCTTATCTTGGTTGCGCTCGGTTTCTATTCCAATTCGTCGCTTTGGGCGACTCAACCGGATTTGACGACGGCCGATTGGTCAGCAGAACAGGCGCGGATGCTAGATGCCGAACCAAAGAACGTCATTTGGAGCTTCATGAACGGCGGCGATCCCGGTGCGGGCAGCCCTGGCTCGGGCAAAGCATGCGAGTTTCAGTTCGCCGACCTGCACCATTCGGGAACCTTGTCGCTTGTTATCGCCTACGACAACGGCGGTACCGCCGAATGCAATGATGTCGAAATCATCGACAAGGCTCCAACTGGCTTTAGATATTATGACTTCGACACTAAACAAGAGCTTCGTTTCGATAGCGTTCAGGACCTTAACCACGATGGCCGTCTTGAATTAGTCTTGCGCGCTGGGCTCGCGGGAGGGGAACCTGGACATTGCTTCGCCACTTGGCCGATTGTCTACGCCTGGAACGGGACCGGGTACAGCGACGTCAGCAGAGATTACAAAAATTACTATGAACAGTATCTGGCATCGCTAAAAACAGAAATCACCTCCGTCGAAGAGAGCGAAATCACCCGGACCGAGCGCAACAAAGAGCGGACAGGCCAAGCATCAACCGCCCCAGTGAACGAGCTCACGCAGACTGGCAGCACTACAGGAGTCAAAAAAGAAGAGATGGACGGCGGAGCACCTGTGCCGTCGAAGAATAACTCGGACCGATTGCCTTCGCCCATGCAGCCAACCCCTCCTTCTCAGGATGGCGCATTAATGGATAGCGCAGACCTGGATTGCACCAAAGCGGAAGCGGCCAAGATCCAGCGTTACCTTGGCATCTCGCACGACGCCGGGATCGGCGATGCGATAAAATGGGCCGAGAGCGATGACCCAGTAACGCGACGGTTTGCCACCGACCTTCTGACCCAAATTGGGACCCATGAAGCGATCGAATATTTGCAAACCCTGAGCCATGATCCTGATCCGAACGTAGCTACGAGCGGAAGAGAATCTCTGATGGCCGTCCACGCTCCCCGTCGCGACGTGCATCCAACGATTGAAGGAGAGACGCTTATACAGTATCCGGGTAAGCAATCGGCCAACTGATTTCGAGCTCGCTGCTTTGTATTACCGGATATCTGCGCCACTTTGACGGCATCGGCGGTCGCGTCTTATAGTCCGAGTGAGGATCAGAACCATGGCACTCAAGATCACGCTGTTCTCGGATTTCATCTGCCCGTTCTGTTACATCGGCTTCGAAACCGTGCGTCAAATGAAGCGCGAGTTCGACCTCGAGGTCGATTGGCGCGGCTTCGAGATTCATCCCGACTGGCCCGCGACCGGAATCCCGGCCGAAAAGGTTTACGGCAAGATGGACCCCGGCGCGCGCAAAGGCGCGTGGGAGCGGATTTCCGCGATGGCCACCGACATCGGCCTCACCATGCGGCCGCCTTCGATGCTGACCAACTCGCATAACGCGCTGGCCGCATGCGAATACGCCATCGCAGCGGGCAAGGGCGAGGAATTCGAGGCGTGCGTCTATCGCGCATATTTCGAAGACGGCGCGAACATCGGCGACGTCGAAGTGCTGAAGAAGCTGGGAACCGAAGTGGGCCTCGATTCAACGGAGATCGCCGCAGCGATCGAATCACCAAAAATACATCTGCGTTTGAAGAACAACACGATGGTGGCGCATCAGCACGGCGTCAGCGGAGTGCCGACATTTTTCATCGGCAACTACCCCTTGGTCGGCGCGCAGAGCGCGGACACCATGCGCAAAATTCTGACCCGAGCCACAGAAATGATGAGCGCCGCGGCGAAGTAGAGACGACTCCATGAGACTGCAAAATAAAGTTGCGATTATTACCGGCGTCGGATCGGGACAGGGCCGCGGCGCGGCCACGATATTCTCGCGCGAGGGCGCCAAGCTGGTTGGATGTGACTGGAAGCGCGAGGACGGCGAAATCACCACCAGCATGGTGAAGCAGGCCGGCGGCGCGATGGTGTTCGCGCAAGCCGACGTATCCAGCGCGAAGGATTGCGAAAACGTGGTGCGCACTACGATGAGCACCTATGGGCGCATCGACATCCTCTATAACAACGCCGGGGTGGGATTTTCCTCGCCGCTCTCGATGGGTGACATCCTCAATACTCCCGAAGAAGATTGGGACCGCGTGCTCGCTATCAACCTCAAGAGCATGTTCCTGATGTGCAAGTACACGATCCCCGAGATGATCAAGACCGGTGGTGGGTCGATCGTGAATACCGCATCGATTGCGGCGCTGGTCGGCGGAGCATCCGCGCACGCGTATACGGCCTCCAAGGGTGGGATGGTCGCGCTCGGGCGCGCACTGGCGGTCGAGTTCGGCCCCATGAACATCCGCGTCAACATGATATGCCCGGGTGCCATCGATACCCCGATGATTGCGCCTGTAGTTGACCCAATACGTGATTCGGGGCAATTGCTGCTGCATTCGCCGATTCGCCGGATGGGTACCCCCGAGGATATCGCGAATTGCGCGCTCTATCTGGCGTCAGATGAGTCAACGTTCGTGACCGGCGCTACCTTTGTCGTCGATGGCGGCGTCGTAGCACAATAAAACATCTTCAGGAGCATCTATGGCTAAGTCGCTGGAACAGAAGGTTCAGGAACTCGCCGACCGCGAGGAAATTAAGGAGCTGACCGCGAGGTATTGCTGGCACGTCCAACATTCCGAGGGCGAGGCGATCGCGCGTTTGTTTACCGATGACGGCGTTTTGGACGCGCCCGGTAACAAGCCGGTCCGCGGGATGGAAGCGCTGCTGAAGTTTTATGGCGCGATAACGCCGGCCGAATCGCCGGTGCCCTTCATTCACAATCACATCATCGAGTTCGACGGCGACAACGAAGCCCACGGAACCTGTACTATCGACGCGCGCTTCACCCGCAAGGGCGAGAGCCTCCTCGGCGCCGGATGGTACAACGACACCTATCGACGCGTGAACGGCAAGTGGCGCTTTGCCGAGCGCAAGATTCACTTCCATCATAACGTGCCATTGAAGGAAGGATGGGCTAAAGCGAAAGCGGAGGCCGCCGCAAAAGCTGAAGCTGCCAAGACTGCTCACTAGGTCGCGATGGCTGTCGAAGTCACGATGCCCAAGTTCGGGCTCACGATGCACGAGGGCACCATCCAGCGCTTCTTCAAGGCGGTCGGCGAAAGCGTCCGCGCGGGAGATCCTCTGTACGAGGTCGAAACCGAGAAAGTTCTCTACGAGGTCGAATCTCCCGCCAGCGGTGTTTTGGCAGTCGCCCTGTTTGAGGAAGGTGCGACGGTTGAATGCGGCGTCGCAGTCGCCGTGATTGCCGAGGCCAATGATGATCCCGCCTCGCTCCGGGCTAAATATGGGAGCGCGCCGGCCGCTTCCTCCAACGGAGAAGTGAAAGCGGCCAAAGCGCCGGCCGCCGATGCGATCGAGACGAAAAGCAACTCGGGAGACCGCCGTGCGGTTAGTCCGGTCGCGCGCAAGCTGGCGGCTGAACTCGGGGTGAACCTCGATCGCGTGATCGGCAGCGGACCGGGCGGCAGAATCACCCGTGAGGATGTCGAGCGCGCCGCGAAATCGCCTCCGCCCCCAGTTCCCGCAACGGCCTCGCTCCAGACGATTCCGATGCGAGGGATGCGCAAGACGATCGCGGAGCGGATGCATCAGAGTTTGCGCGATACTGCGCAGTTGACCATTACCTCCGAAGCGGATGTGACTCCGGCGACTGAATTGCGCGAGCGGCTCAAGCGCGAATTCGATTTCACCTACACTGATTTGCTGATCCAGGCCGCGGGGCGCGCGCTGCTGAAGCATCCGCGAATGAATGCGCGTCTGGAAGGAAGCCACATCCACACCTCAAGCGATGCCAACATTGGGCTCGCGGTTTCACTCGACGAAGGATTGATGGTTCCTGTGATCCACGCTGTGACCAGCAAGAGCCTGCGTGAGATCGCGACCGCAACCAAATTGGCGGTCGAGAAAGCGCGCGCCGGAAAATTGAAGCTCGAAGACATAACCGGCGGCGCTTTCACCATCACCAACCTTGGCACCTACGGCATCGACGCGTTCACTCCGATTCTGCATTCCGGCGAAACCGGGATTCTCGGGATCGGCAGGATCGTCGAAAAGCCCGCGATTTACCGGGGCGAAATAACCCGCCGCGCGATGATGATGTTGTCGCTCACCTTCGACCATCGCGTGATCGACGGCGCACCCGCCGCGCTCTTCCTGCAAAGCGTCATCGACCTGTTCAACTTCGGCGAACGATGAGGGTACGCCAAGGTTCGCGCCCGCGCCGTTGGATCGCGGCGCTTACATCTGTAGCCGCATTCTTGCTTTCGCTTTCCGCCGCGATTGCCGCGGAAGGCGCGCAAGTCGTCAAGGCGCCGCCGCCGAGCAAAATCGACTACGACAAGCTGACCCAGGAGGCGACCGATTTTCTCTCGAAGTACCTCCGCATCAACACCACCAATCCGCCCGGCAACGAAATGGAAGCGGCCAAATTTTTGAAGGAGAAATTCCTTTCCGAGGGAATTCCCGCGACTACCTGGGAGTCAGCGCCCGGCCGCGGAATCGTGGTGGCGCGGCTGCGCGGGGTCGGTGAGAAGAAGAAGGCGCTGATCGTCCTCACTCATATGGATGTGGTCCCGGCCGTCGCGTCCGAATGGAAGGTGCCGCCGTTTTCCGGGGAGGTGAAGGACGGTTACGTTTGGGGCCGCGGCGCGCTGGACGATAAAGGTCCGGGCGTGATCGACCTGATGGCGATGCTGGCGATCAAGCGCGCCGGCATCCTGCTCAACCGCGACATCATCTTCGTGGCCACCGGCGACGAAGAAGAAGGCGGCCAGCTGGGCGCGGGATGGTTCACCGAGCACGAGAAAGACATTTTTTCCGATGCCGGCTATCTGATTACCGAAGGCGGCGACATCCAGGAACTGCCCGATGGCAAAAAACTCTACAAAGTGGTGGTGACCGAAAAAACTCCGCTCTGGCTCCGGCTGACCGCCACCGGCGCCGAGGAGCACGCCGCGGTCCCGCCCGCCGATAGTTCCGTCATCCGCCTCATCCGCGCGCTCTCGAAGGCGATCGACTATCAACCGCGGATTCGCGTGCTGGGAGCGGTGCAGGACGAATTCCACACCATCGCGGAACTCGAGCACGGGCCTCCCCAATGGCTCGATCTGGCGTCATCACTGCACGATTTGGCCTTCGCGCGGAAATTCCTGGAAGACCCTGCGCAGAATGCCAAGGTTCGAGACACGATCGCGCCCACGGTGCTCCAGGGCAGCGACAAGACCAACGTCATCCCCGCGGTTGCCTATGCTGAAATCGATTGCCGGCTGCTACCCGGCAGTGATCAGAAGCAATTCGTTGCCAATCTCAAAAAAGTGATCGGCGACGATTCGATCAAAATCGAGGTCAAACTGGATTCCGCGTCGACCCCCTCCTCGCCCTCGAAATCCATCCTGATGAGTGCGATCGAGGAACTCGCGCGTAAGTATGATAAGTGTCATGTGGTGCCGACCATGGCCCTGGTATTTACCGATAGCCGTTATTTTCGCCGGCAGAATGTGGTCTCGTATGGATTCACTCCGCTCGATTTGCCACCGGCGGACTCGCGCGGCGTTCACGGCATCGACGAGCGGATGCCGGTGAAAGAAATGGGCGCGGCGCTCAAGCGCATGACGATGCTGCTGGAAATTTTCGGCAAGGAAAAATAGCGAGGGAAGGATGCTTCGCGCCGGCGTAGGAATTTCGGTGTCACACAATCCGCGCACGGCGGCGCTCGAAGCTTGCGCCGCCGCGATGACGCAGGCGGGCCTCGCGCAGGCCACCGGCGTGATCTTCTTCGCGACCACCGCACATGGCGGCGCTTTTCCACTGATCTTGCGCACCATCGGCGAGCAGACCAAAACCCGCGAAGTGGTAGGGTGTTCGAGCGTCGGCGTGATCGCATCGGAGTCGGAAGTCGAGTCGGGCCCGGCACTTTCGGTGCTGGTTTTCGGCGGCGAGGAGGTTAGCGCGAAGCGTTTATTCGTGCCGTCCTTGCGCAATCGCGGCCGCGAGGTCGCACTCGAACTCGCCGTCGCCGCGAAGCCAGCCCTTGGTCGCACCAACCTGCTCTGCATCTTCGCCGATACCTACAACATGAATGCGGACCCGTTTCTTGCTGCGCTCGCGGCCGAGCTTCCGGGCGTGGTGGTCGTAGGCGGTGGCGCGAGTGAGGACGGCTCCGTCGGCGAGACGTTCCAATTTTGCGGCGATACTGTGAGCTCCAATTCGGTCTCCGCGATGCTCATCTCCGGCGACTTCGATTTGAAGGTCGGCGCGTCGCTCGCATGCACGCAAATTGGCCCGCTGCATCGCGTGACCGAAGTTCGCGACAACGTGGTGATCGCGCTCGATGGGCGCCCCGCCTATGAGGTCTTCGCCGAAGCGGCGGGGCCGTTGGCCGCTGATCTTCGGCGCGCGCTCGCCTTCGTGTTCGTCGGCATTCCGCTGGATGAAAATCCTGAGCACCTCCAGCGCGGCCGCTTCCTGGTCCGCAACATTGTGGGTGCGAGCGAGGAGCATGGAGTGATCGCCGTCGCGCATCATCCGCAGGTCGGTGATGCGCTTGGTCTGGTGTTGCGCAATGCGGAAAGAGCGCGCGAGGACTTGAAGGCGACGCTGGAGGAAATTTCAGACGAGTCCGCGCATCCTGCCGCCTTCGGACTGTATTTCGACTGCGTCTCGCGCGGCTCCGGACTGTACAACGTGCCGGGTCACGATACGGCCTACATTCAGCAGTATCTAGGTCCCATTCCGGTGGCAGGATTTTTTACCGGCTTCGAAATCGGCCCGCTCGCCGATGCGACCGGACTGCTGCAGTACTCGGGCGTCCTCGCGCTGGTCTCGGAGAAGCGCTCTTCATAGGGGCGTTCGCGGGAACGCCCTATCAGAATCAAATGCGCTAATTTATCCGCGGCGTCGGTGGCAATGTGGACCAAAGCCATCGGAGGATTCTAACGGGGCGTTCGCGAACGCCCCCTACCAGTTTCACAACCGCGGCTGGCCAGGGAGGGTTCTGCACTGCTGGAACATCTATAAAAGATCACGTTCTGGAAAATGTCGGCACGATCTCAAACCTGCCAAGCGCGCTTCGATCACCGCCTGGATCGGGAATCGGCGACAACCGTGGAACCGTAGGGGTCGTTCGCGAACGACCCGCAGCGATGCTGCAATCGCGAAGATCTTTTCGATTGAAACGTTGCTGGAACGCATTCCTTCCTGGATTCAGGGCAATCCGATTCGCTGGCGTGAGGATCCCGGGAATTCGGTGATGGCAATGTGGACCAAAGCCATCGCAAGATTCCAACGGGGCGTTCGCGAACGCCCCCTACCAGTTTTGCAATCGCGGCTGGCCAAGGGAGGGTTCTGCGCTGCTGGAACATCTATAAAAGATCACGTTCTGGAAAATGTCGGCACGATCTCAAACCTGCCAAGCGCGCTTCGATCACCGCCTGGATCGGGAACCGGCAGCAACGCTGGAACCGTAGGGGTCGTTCGCGAACGACCCGCAGCGATGCTGCAATCGCGAAGATCTTTTCGATTGAAACGTTGCTGGAACGCATTCCTTCCTAGATTCAGCGCAATCCGATTCGCTGGCGCTGAGTTATCCCGGGAATTCGGGATGGCAATGTGGACCAAAGCCATCGCAAGATTCCAACGGGGCGTTCGCGAACGCCCCCTACCAGTTTTGCAATCGCGGCTGGCCAAGGGAGGGTTCTGCGCTACTGGAACATCTATAAAAGATCACGTTCTGGAAGATGTCTGCACGATCTCAAACCTGCCAGGCGCGCTTCGATCACCGCCTGGATCGGGAACCGGCAGCAACGCTGGAACCGTAGGGGTCGTTCGCGAACGACCCGCAGCGATGCTGCAATCGCGAAGATCCTTTCGATTGAAACGTCGTTGCGCGCGGTTCGCAAACCGCGCTATCAGAATCAAATGCGCTAATTTACCCGCGTCGGTGGCAATGTGGACCAAGGCCATCGGAAGATTCCAACGGGGCGTTCGCGAACGCCCCCTACCAGTTTTGCAATCGCGGCTGGCCAAGGAGGGTTCTGCGCTGCCGGAACATCTATAAAAGATCACGTTCTGGAAGATGTCGGCACGATCTCAAACCTGCCAAGCGCGCTTCGATCACCGCCTGGGATCGGGAACCGGCGAGCAACGCTGGAACCGTAGGGGTCGTTCGCGAACGACCCGCAGCGATGCCGCAATCGCGAAGATCCTTTCGATTGAAACGTTGCTGGAACGCATTTCTTCCTACATTCAGGACAATCCGATCCGCTGGCGTGAGGATCCCGGGAATTCGGGGATGGCAATGTGGACCAAAGCCATCGCAAGATTCCAACGGGGCGTTCGCGAACGCCCCCTACCAGTTTTGCAATCGCGGCTGGCCAAGGAGGGTTCTGCGCTACTGGAACATCTATAAAAGATCACGTTCTGGAAGATGTCGGCACAACCGCCTGGATCGGGAACCGGCGGCAACGCTGGAACCGTAGGGGTCGTTCGCGAACGACCCGCAGCGATGCTGCAATCGCGAAGATCCTTTCGATCGAAACGTCGTTGCGCGCGGTTCGCGAACCGCCCTATCAGAATCAAATGCGCTAATTTATCCGCGTCGGTGGCAATGTGGACCAAGGCCGTCGGAGGATTCCAACGGGGCGTTCGCGAACGCCCCCTACCAGTTTTGCAATCGCGGCTGGCCAAGGAGGGTTCTGCGCTACTGGAACATCTATAAAAGATCACGTTCTGGAAGATGTCTGCACGATCTCAAACCTGCCAGGCGCGCTTCGATCACCGCCTGGGATCGGGAACCGGCGACAACGCTGGAACCGTAGGGGTCGTTCGCGAACGACCCGCAGCGATGCTCCAATCGCGAAGATCCTTTCGATCGAAACGTCGTTGCGCGCGGTTCGCGAACCGCCCTATCAGAATCAAATGCGCTAATTTATCCGCGTCGGTGGCAATGTGGACCAAGGCCGTCGGAGGATTCCAACGGGGCGTTCGCGAACGCCCCCTACCAGTTTTGCAATCGCGGCTGGCCAAGGAGGGTTCTGCGCTGCCGGAACATCTATAAAAGATCACGTTCTGGAAAATGTCGGCACGATCTCAAACCTGCCAAGCGCGCTTCGATCACCGCCTGGGATCGGGAACCGGCGACAACGCTGGAACCGTAGGGGTCGTTCGCGAACGACCCGCAGCGATGCCGCAAGCGCGAAGATCCTTTCGATCGAAACGTCGTTGCGCGCGGCTGCGACCCCCCCTACAAGGATCAGATCAATTTATGCGACAGATTTCAGTTTGCGCGCGGTCACGATCGCGAGCCGATGCGTGAAGAAAAGCTCCCCGTCGATTCGCAAGGGGCGCGCACCACTCAAATCCTCGATCAGGTCGCGCTCGATCATCGCCCGCGCTTCGGCCTCGCGGTCGGGTGTGGTGTGGCCCGACGCGAACCATCGATCGACCGGATTTTTCAGCGCCGAGGATTCGAAGCGCATGATTTCCAAACCCGCCGAGGCCGTCGTCTTCACCAGCTCACTCAGCGGCAGGGCCCGCGTATGTGACGTATCGCGCAGACGCTCGAAGCGATTGTAGTACTCCGCGCGTTGGGGATTTTCGCTTGCGATGAGGTCCTCGACCGCGACGGTCCCGTCGACGCGACATACAGCGCGCCATCTCGTTGATCACAATCTGAGGATTTTCGAAATGATGAACCGCGAAGCGGCATACGACCACGTCAAACTCGTTGTCTCCGAATGGCAAACGCGCCTCGACATCGCCCTGGCGGAAACTGACATTTTGGAGGCCACGCTCGACGCGCATCCGCTCGGCGATCTTGAGTGGCGCCTCGGTCAGGTCGACGCCGATAACTTCGCGCGCCACTTTCGCGAACGCCATCGCGACATGGCCGGGCCCGGTCGCAACTTCGAGAACCCGCGCATCGGGCGCCGGGCTGACCGCATTGACGAGCTTTTGGATATGGTCGAGGTCGCGGATTACCGGTGCGGCCGCATACTCATTCGCCTGCCGGGTAAATTCCTCGCGCACCAGATCCTTGTGAAGCCCCTGGGATGCCGCACTTTCGGAAGCCATGGTTAACTCCTATTCCGAGCCGATTATTGTGGAGCGATAGCTGAAACCTATCAAGCAGACCTTCACATCCCGGACGCGAACAGAAGGCGATAGCTCGCGGCGCTTGCGCAGTTTTGGCCGATAGTGGTACCCCAATCATGGGTTCGAGCCGGGTAAGCCCGGCAGAATTCCAGCCTCGGAAATATACGGAGGAACAGCAAGTTGGATTTCGGGTTCTCAGAAGAACAGGAAATGTTGCGTGATGCGGCCAAGCGCTTCCTGGCCGACAATTGCCCAACCACGTACGTGCGCAAAATGATGGCGGACGCGACCGCCCACGACAAAGATTTCTGGAAGAAGCTGGTCGAGCTTGGATGGCCCTCGCTGCTGATTCCCGAAGAGTACGGCGGCCAGGGCGGCAGCTTCCTCGACATGACGGTCGTGGCCGAAGAAGCAGGCAAAGCGCTGGTCCCGGGACCATTTTTCACCTCGGCATTACTCGGCGCGCCGCTGGTCATCGAAGGTGGTTCCGAGGAGCAAAAGAAAGAGATTCTGCCGCGCATGGCGAAGGGCGAGTTCATCGGCACCCTCGCGCTGGCCGAGGCTTCGGGCCGTTTTGATGCGGAAGGCGTGCAGCTCAAGGCCACCAAGAGTGGCAACGATTACACCATCACCGGCGAGAAGTTCTTCGTGCCCGATGCGCACGTTGCCAATGGCATGGCAGTGGCGGTTCGCACCGGCGGCAGCGGCGAGAAAGGCATCACCCTCCTCATCGTGCCGACCAACGCGAACGGGGTGACCATCACTCAGCTCAAGACCGTCGATATGACGCGGCGGCTATGTCACGTGAAGTTCGACAATGTGAAGGCTAGCGGCATGCTCGGTAAGGAAGGCGAGGGCTGGCCGATTCTGCGCAACGTCCTCAATATCGCGACCGCCGCGCTATCAGCCGAGATGGTCGGTACCGCACAAAGGGCGCTCGATATGTCGGTCGAGTACGCCAAGACCCGGGTGCAGTTCGGCAAACCGATCGGATCGTTCCAGGCGGTGAAGCATAAGTGCGTAGACATGATGGTCGCGGTCGAGAACGCGCGCTCGTTGACCTACTATGCGTGCTGGACCGTCGATGAGAAAAACGCGGAAGCCGCGACCGCGGTGCCGATGGCAAAAGCATATGCCTCCGACATGGCGAAAAATGTGACCTCGGAGGCGATCCAGGTTCACGGCGGCATCGGCTTCACCTGGGAGCACGACATGCACCTGTTCCATCGCCGCGCGCTCGCCGGCGAGGCGAATCTGGGCAATGCCCCGGTGCATCGGGAGAGCGTCGCGCGCGCCTTGCTCGACTGAGAGATTGATCGCAAATGCAAAAAGCGCCGTGGCCTCGAGTGCCGCGGCGCTTTCGTTTTGGCCGTCAGTGAGCCACTAGCTTGCGCGCTTCGTGCTCGACCGCGGTGCCCTTGAAAAAGTTGGGATTGGTCGCGGTCCAGAACTTCACCGGATTGACAAACAGAAATTCCCGCAGCTCCTCGAGCTTGATCATGCCGTGCTCGACGAGTTCGTAGGCCTCCTCGGCACATTCGCGCATGTCGGGGACATCCCAATGGCCGATGTCCGAGCCATAAAGCGCGAGGAGCTTCGCGTCGAACGCGGTGCCCATTGGATCGAAGGCGAGCGCATTGAGCGGATCGTCGCCTTCGCATCCGAAGTAGAACTGGCCGGCGAAAATATCGCGGATGTCAGCAATTGAGCGCACGCCACTCTGCGCCCATTCATCAACCATCGCGGGATCGATGCCGCCGGAAAGGCCGTTCACCATCGCCTCGACGATCTGATCCTCGCGGCCCTCGGCGCCTTTGCCGCCGTAGCGGGTTGCATAGCTACGCAGTTCGGCCGCATCGATGACCGCGGGATTGAAGCTCTCGACCGCCTCGCGATTGCGTTTCTCGAAGTGGCCGATCAGCTCGGAATAAAGCGAGCGCGCCCACGCCATCCCACCTTCGAGGAAGGCGAACTTGACCTCGGGAAATCGCTTCGGCACGCCGCCGAGGAAGAGCGATTTGCACACCGCCTCGGCGCTCGCAGCGAAGTTGCCGATATGGTTGTAGACGTAATTGCTGATTGACCGGCGCGAGCCCCATCCATAACCGACTGAATGAAACGTCGGCGCGATGCCCAGCTCACGGCACTTTGCCCACACCGGGTCGTAGTCGTACTCGCTGTCGATGCCGAAGGTGTCCATCCAGTAAGTATATTTCGCCGCCTCAAGATGATGCTTCGCTACATAGGGGATCGGACGCTTCACGTAACTCGCCATCATGACGGCTTTCAAGCCAAGTTGGCGGACCACATACTCCAGCTCGTCGACCGCCTCCTCCGGTGTATGCATCGGGATCACCGCGGCGGGCGTCATCCGTTTTTCAAGGCCGGCGAAGGTGTCGGCCTTCATTCGATTGAGCGCGCGGCACGAGGCGCGCCGCACTTCGTCATCGGGCATCTCCATCGTGATCAGTCCGATAGTCGGATAGACGACCGAATAGTCGAGACCCATTTCTTCCAACCGCTCATACATCAGGCGCGGAAACAGCGCGGTGGCGAGGTCCTCGGTCTTCTTCGCGGGAACCGCCCACCAGGTCGGGCGCAGCGTGCGCCGCTCGCGGCGTTCGTCCATGGTGCGGGTTCGCCAGAAAGGATCGCTGAAGGTATCGAGCATCGCGGTTTGATAACGCTCGGCGATTTTCGCACCACCAACTGCTTTCAGGTAATCGAAGAACAGCGGCCCGACTTCGACGGTGTGGCCGTCGGAATCGATGATGGGATGGTTCAAGCGCGCGCGTATCTCGGCTGACTTCGATCGTGATGCGGTCGCCATCGCGTTTCCTCCGGTTCGCGGGAAATGTGGATGCAACCAGAGCTATAGAAGATGCGCGGGGCCCGGGCAAAGGGAATCATTTGATGGGTTGCGGTTTTCGAATTCCGCGTTGGATACTGCATTGCGATGATGAGGATCATGGCTTATGCCGCGACGCTTGCGATGCTGGCAACGACCGGCATGGCGCGCGCCGAGACCCCTTCGCTTCCCGCCGCGGCTGCGCACCCAACTACCACCCCTGCCTCAACTCCGGCTCCCGAGGCGCTCGCGCCAGGAACGATCATCAACGCACACAATGCTGAGCAATACACTCAATTGATTCCGGCCGCGGCGATGCTCGCGATTCAGCACGGACTGCGCCTCGAGGTACAGCCGACGCGTCGCATCCAATGGTCGAACGGCTTTCAAACCGCGACCGAGAAATATTCGCCACAGGTCGGCCTGGACAAGGACGACTACATCACCAATTACATCGCAGGGATGCCGTTTCCCCTAATCGATACCAACGATCCCAAGGCCGCGGTGAAGATCGCGTACAACTGGCACTTCGGCCCGGTCCTACCCGACGATTTTTCGCTCTCGCCATGGAGCGTGAACGGCTATCTCGCGGATCCGCACGATCCGACGCGAATTAGTCCCTCCAATGATCTGGACAACGCCTGCGATCAATTCGATTTCCTGCGCTATGGGCATCGCACCGAGGTCGAACCGCGTCCGACGATGGGATCGAACTCGCTCGGGGTTGAATGGAAGGCTCGCTGCAACCAGTGGACCGAGATTAGCGTGGGCGGCGACATGGGCGAGGGCGCCGGCATCTGGATTCGTTATTCGAATCCGCGCAGCAACGACGATTTCTATGGCTTTAACGAGGAAACGCGCAGGCTTCGACGGATGGGAGTCCGGCTGGCCTATCCCAACAAGGTTTGCCGCCGTTGCCATCAGCCATACTGGGCATACGCCTTGCCGAAAACGGAAATCTACAACTATCGCCTGCTTGGCACTGTCCCAATTCTCGCGTGTGTGGCGGCGAAGGATGAGCCTGCGGGAATCACGGCCCAGGAATCCGGCTACGTGCTCACGCAGGAACCGTTCGAACTGCGCCGCGCCTATGTGATTGAGATGTCGCCGCTGCAGAACAATCTGGAAGAGCGCGCGCTGATCTTCATCGACAGCGAAATCTACGTTTGGCTCGCCGCCGAGTTTTACGAATCAGGCGAACGCGTCGCGACCGCGATTCCGCTATGGCGTACGCATCCGTCGCCCGAGGGCGGAAATCTGTTCGACCTCGCAGGCAGCTTTTATTTTCCGAACGATCGTAGCGGGCTCTTCCGCTCGGTAGTGCCCGCGCACTCATCGTTCACGCAGAAAATTAACACCGGGACCGTATCCGAGAGCGACTTCAACCCCAACATACTTGCCCGATGACCGCCGCTAACCGCGCTGGATGGAAGTCGTGGCGGGCACGTCGGGCTTTCACGCCTGGGGAAGCGTTTAGCGCAGCATTGGCAGCTGGGGGGAGCAGCTTGCCGCCGCGGCCCGACGTGCCCACATACCACGTATAGTCCTTCAAGTAGAGAAATGCGTCAAGGGGTAGATGTGGGTGCCGGGGTCATTTATCCACAATCCTCCCTTCGATGGCCTTAGCTTTGCGGAAATCCACGTTTCCCCTTATGGTCTGAATCGTTCGTCGTTTAAAACGCAAAGGAGTGTCGGCGATGGCTGAAATGGGAGTTTACCAAGCGATGCGCACGCTGAAAGCGGTGCGGCGGCTCAAACCCGATCCGATTCCCGACGACGTGCTCCAGCGGGTACTCGAAGCCGCCACCTGGGCGCCCACCGGGGGTAATCAACAGCCCTGGCGCATCATCGCCGTCAAGGATCGCGAGAAGAAAATTCAGCTCGGAAATTGGTACGCCGAACGATGGGGCGCGTTTTCGAAGATTTATCGCTCCGCGGTCCCTCCCGACATGCCGGAGGACGCGCGCAAGCGGATGGTGCGAACCCTCGATGCGGGAGATTATCTTGCGGCGCATTTCGGCGAAACGCCGGTCATCGCGATTTTCTGTTTCAATCCGAAGCAGATGGCCATCACTGACGCGAAACAGAATCGTCCCTCAGTAGTCGGCGGAGGATCGGTTTATCCTTCGGTAGAAAATCTGCTGATCGCGTGCCGCGCCGAAGGTCTCGGATGTGTCCTGACGACTCTGCTTTGCGAAGTTGAACCTCAGGTGAAGGAATTGCTGGCGATTCCCGAGGGATGGGGTACAGCCGCGGCTATCCCGATTGGCTATCCGGTCGGACGCGGCCACGGCCCGCTCATCCGGCGTCCGGTCAGCGATTTGGCTTATCTCGACACGTGGGGAAATCGAATGAGTTAAATCGCTCAAATCGGGCGGGTCGGCCGAAAACGTTACAGTGCTGATTCCCGCGCCGCCCGCCGGGTGATAGTTGACGCCGCCGCCCGTGGCGCAGCACGTAACCGATTACTTCCGCAACCGGCGACTCGCCTTGTAAGCGAAAGCTCTACACCTATTGGCTCAGGTCGAGGTTTGTCCCCGTCATGCGCCGGAAGAGTTCCAGGTACCGATCGGAGGTTGCGTTTACAACCTCGTCAGGCAGCGCGGATGGAGGGGTTTCCCCATTCCATCGACCGGCAGCACGTTCTTGCGCCAGATAGTCTCGTAGCCGCGATGGTCGAGCGGTGCGGGGCAAGAGCTGGAGCCGCTTCGATGATGTCGTCGGTTCGGACCGACACCATGTGGTGCTCGATTGAGTTTCCGAATTGGCTAAACCACCAGGCGCTGAGCGCGGTAAGCATCGCCCCTTTGTAACGCACCGCTTCATTCATCACCACGTCGAAGGCGCTAACGCGATCGGTTGCGATGAGGAGAAGATGATCGTCATCGACCTCATAAATGTCGCGAACTTTGCCGCGCGCAACGAGCTTCAGCGGGAGATGGCTTTGCGTCAGTAATTCCATGGCTGTCCTCAGGAAGGGGGAGTTCTTGCAAAACGCAAAAGAGCTCCCGGCAGCGCTGCGGCATCAGAGATAACCATCGCCGCGTCGTCAAAGGCGCTCCCGATAGTCATGCCATTCGGAATCACAATACACCGCAGTCCGGCCGCGTTCGCGGCAGCCAGCCCGCGCTGAGAGTCTTCGATTGCAAGGCACTCTTTTGCGCTTAGCTGCAGCCGCTCCAGCGCGGTGAGGTAGGGTTCCGGGTGAGGTTTCGAACGCCCATAGTCCTCTCGCGTTAGCGCGAACTCGAAGAATTGAGACAGCTTCGAACGCTGATGCATCAGCTCAAAGTGCTCGCGCCGTGAAGTGGTAACTATCGCCATGCGGAATTTCGCGCGCAACAAGGTGAGGACGTCCAAAATTCCATCCATCAGACCTGGTCCGTTTGCGAGCATCCGTGAATACGCTTGATTGCGCCGAAAACGAAGCTCCTCGATCTGCGCCGGAGTGCAGCCTCGCTCCTGCAGGAGATCGAAGGAGCTTCGCCCCTGGCGCAAAGACCACTCCACGTACCGTTCGCGACTTAGTTCAACCCCTGCGCTTCCCAGCACATCGCGCGTCGCCTGGAAGTACAAAGCTTCCGTATCGATCAGCACTCCATCGTTGTCCCATAGAATCCCTTTCAGCATTGATTGGTTCTCGCGACTTCCGGCCGGAGTGTCTTACAATTTTGCCCAACGCCCTTTCGAAACCTACATATGGATCGATCGCATACGATGTGGTGATATTGAGCCGGGATTTCCGTTTTCACTCTCCATCCAGCTCGTCGTATAAACCCAACAGCATCCCCCGGCAAGGTTTTGGCCCGATTATGGCACACGGCGCTTCCGGCGGCGCGGGCAAGGATCGATTGTGCATCTGATGGGCACGCTACATTCGGAGATGCTCTTTTTCCGAGAGGTTCCGCAGGCACTCTTCCCTTCGCCCCGGCGTCGTCTTCGAAATTCGCTTCGCTCCGCGCTCGTCTTATCTCGCCGGGGCGGCAACGGTAGCATGGCCTCGCCGCCCATGATCTTCGACAGCGCCGGGGACGACGCGCAAACCTTCTCTGAAGAGCTTCAGAATCGCTACGTAAAGGCCGGCTTTTTTCCCTACCAGCGCAGCTGGTGCAGGAAACCAGGGAAGATACCGAGTAAACCTCGCTCGGGATGAGCGCGGCCACGAGGTCCGATCAGATCAGCTCGGGCTCACCGCCGCACCCACATGGGCCCGCGCCCTGCTGCCAGGGCACGCGCGATTTTGGTTCCGCGAGCTTTTCATGGCGCCAGAATAGCTCGCCGCATCGGGTGCAGGACGCATCATAGTGGCCCACTTGCATCGATACCCATTGCTTCGGACCGACATGACGCTGCAGCGCTCGGCTGCCACATTGGGGGCATTTTTCTTTCACGATTCGCTTCCCGTCCGTTCGGCTTGAGACAAGCTTCAAAGATCGCGAGCGGTGAGAGCTCCAGGCTCTCAGCTACGGACTAAGGGTACCAGAAAGGGTGATTCAGTACCAATAGACGATCGGGCCGATTTTAGTCAGTGTGAAGAGACCATACGGGGTGCTGTGGTACCGATGGTACCGCTATGCGAAACCGCCCGTCTGGGTGTAAGGGTGAAGCGGGGATTTTGCTAGGGGAGAGAGCGAGAATCGATGGGGACCGTTAAAGAGCGGGCTTTGCCCAAGCGGCTGGAACGCGTCATCGAGGAGGCGGAGGCGCTGTTCGTCGAAGAAGGCTTCCTTCATTTCGGCACCATGGAGTTGGCGCGCCGGCTCCGGTGCTCGAAGCGAGCGTTGTATTCCATCGCGCCCACCCGCGAGAAGTTTTTCGAATTGATCCTGGAACGGCATCTGGCCCGCATGAACCGGGAAATGATCGCTGCGGCCAAGGCCGCACCCAATTGCATTGCGGCTCTGTGCGCTCCGATGGAAACCGTGATCGCCCTGTTCGGAAATGAGAGCAACCGCTTCAACAATGACCTCAAGAGTTTTCCGGCCGGCTTGCGAGTGCTGAAACGTACCGAGAAAGAGCGCTTGCGCCTGACCGAAGAGAGTATCGCCCAGGGAGTCCGGCTCGGCGCCTTTCGCAAGGTCGACCCGCGGCTGGTGGCCGCCGCGCTGAACGCGGCCGCCATGCGGGTTACCGATCCGCTGTATCTCTCCGAATCGACGATGACTTGGGCGCAGGCGTTACGCGAGGTCTTTCGGCTATTTTTTCAAGGACTGCTGCAGAGCCGCGATGGCGAAGAATTGCGCGAACGCCATGGCCTCAGCGCGAGCGGAGGGCGCAGCTCTCAGCGCAGAGCCGCAGTTTATTAGCCGAAACCGCACGGTGCTAAAATGATGGCAGCGGCACAGTCAGCGCATCGTAGACGGTGATCCTCGGTCCATATGCCGCTTGAAACACACCAATCCCCGTCGCCGGGCGGATGAGATTGGTGCGGTCGAAAATGTTCTCGAGGATGATTCGGTTCTCGACTTTCCCGATCCGCGGCATCTCAAAGAATCGCGCACCACTGAGATTGAACTGCCACACCTTGGGAAGCTGGGTCTGGTTGGCGAAGCCTCCTCGCAAGCCGCTGCTGAAAAGGCCATCGAAGGTGAACTGGTAGTCCCTCCATCGATAAGCGGCGCCGCCGGAAGCGCCGACCAGCGGCGTATGGTCGAGGATGATGTAGTGGCTATCGATATAATGAAGCTGCGCTGGCGGTGGAAAGTTATACTGCCCAGTGGCGACGCCGCGAACTTCCTCTCGCGCCACGAAGATATTGAAGCGCAGCGCCAGGTTCTCGAGATTGTATGAGATGGCGTTCTCGAGTCCCGCACCATATCCCCTTACGTAGTTGAACGGCGCATCGAGCGGAACGAATCCGAATTGACCCTCATCGATGTAGTGGCGATCGATTCGGAAATAGCTGTCCTGGGTTATTACGAGATTGGGCATCAGCTGATGGCTATATCCAACGTCCCAGGTGTAGTCCGTTTCGGCGTCCAGCTTGGTACTAAGCGAAATGCCGGGTCCGACTCCTCCGGTGGTGTTTTGTAGAGCGGTGATTCCGGAAGAGACATTCTGGAAGTTGGGAACCTGAAAATTTCGAGCGAACCCGGCGTGCAGGGTAGTATCTGCGAGTGGCTTGTAAATGAAATTGATCGTCGGGCTGAACTGACTGTCATTAACTAATCCGTCGGCGCGATCCCAGCGGGAGCCCACGTTCATACTGAGCTTCTCGGTCATCTGCCAGGTGTCTTGCACGTATACCCCATAAACCAGGTTGATTTTGTTGAAGTTGGCAGTGATCGAGGTGGGCGTTTGCTGCGGGATGTTCATCTTAATCGGGAATGCGAGCGAGGTGTCGTCGCCTTCGACCGCGTATTCACCGAAGTAGAAGCCAGTTCGAAACGAATGCTCGCCCCATCGGTAGGATAGGTCGCCCTGCAGACTGTTGGAAAAGTCACTGGTAAAAATCGTCGGCGCGACCCCCTGATAGATGAGATCGGGAATCGGATCGGGATTGAAGTTCTCGCGGTTATAATGCGACGAGTAGGCGAGTTGATAGTCGGCATTCGGTCCAATGACGCCGTTGAGTGCCAGGACTCCATAGTAATCCTGTTGGTCTAGAGTCGAGTCGATTGCGCTCGAAGGATAGTTCGCCGGGTTCGCGCCCTTAAGTACAAACATCGGGACCTGGTTCGGCACATTGGGAAATTGATTGCTCGCCACTGTCATCCCTGAAATCAGACTGAGCTTGGTGGCCGGATTTAGCGCGTATGTGAGATAAGCGAATCCCTGCCCCTGGTCTGTCAGATCATGAATCGGATCCGGCGCCGGAGTTGCGGAACTCAGCCCCAGATTGGAGTGCAGATAAACGCCAGTAAGATAGTAGCTAAGGTCCCCACGGCATCCTCCTACCTCGAAGCTAGGCTCCACGGTGTCACGCTGGCCTCCCAGGATAGTGAAATCGTTGCCGACGCCTTCGCAGCCGTCCTTGGTGGCGATCTCAATTACTCCCGCGGTGCGATATCCGTATTGCGCCGGAAGGATCCCATCGATGAGGCTTACGCTCTTCACGAAGTGTGCGTTGAGCAGCTGCGTAAAAGTGGGATCGTTGTTGATGTCGAGGGGCAGCATGATGCCGTTCATCTGGTACTGGACTCCCGCATGCTCACCGCGGATGTGAATCTCCTGATTCTGATCGAGAGCTACGCCCGGCATCTGGAGAAGGACCTCATTGAGCGGCGTAGATTTGCCCGCAGGTAGGTTGGCGATGTCTCTAGCGGTCAAGGTGTACTTGTTGGTTCCGGTCGATGACAGTCCGTTCTGCCCGCGAAGCCGCGTCGCTTCCACCGGAACCGTCAACGCCTGCTCTGATTCAAGCACGAGGCCGATCGCGAGCGGCGCACGCGGCGATAGGTCGATCACCTTGGTCGCGGGCTTGAAGCCTTTCTTCCGGGTCAACAACACATAGGTGCCGTATGGGATTCCCTTCAACGTGAAGCGGCCCTGCTCATCCGTCCGGGTCCGGGCGATCTCGGCTCCGTTTTGCGCTTTGACAAGCACCTCGACTTTGGGCACAGGCCGACCTAGCGCGTCCTTCACAATCCCTGTGACAGATTGCCTGGATGGCTTTTGCTCGCACCTCGCGATATCGACAGGAAGTAGTGACATTGACAGAACTAGCAGACACACAACCGCGATGAGGCGGAACAGTTTGGTTCGCCCGGGCATAGTAATTCCCCTCGACGCTTAACCACTCGACTGCCGTTACTGGGCACACGCCCGCTTCACGGCTGAGCAAAACAGTCAAGCGCTATCGATTCAAAGAACTTGAAAGAATTTCTGGAGCAGTTATGGCAGGGGCGGCGCTCGGGCTGGAGCGCGTGACCGCCGAGTGCGAGGTATCGCTACATAGTCACTAAGGGCAAGCCAAATCGTCGCGATCGTGACTATGAGTACAGCATGAATTCCGCGAACCTGGTGCGCAGGAATCGCAAGGTGCCAGTGTCCTTCTGTGTCATGGTCGTGCGCGATGGACGCGTCCTGATGTTTGTGCGGCCCGTGCTCGTGATGATCAGCTTCGTGATCCTCGATGTGGACGTGCGGTTTGTCATTGCCGGGATGCGTGTGCCATACCGCGACGCTGCTGCGCGGAGCGCCGCTCGCGTACAAAAGCAACAAGTCAGAAGGACCAGGAGTACGAAATACTCTGGTCCATTGGCTCTTTGCTTTGCGGATTATTTTCATCGCAACGCGAAAACGTTATCAGCGGTTAAGTAGGAGTCCAATTCGTTATCGCACCTGGCTTGAAGAGGCCATCCACGATGCCGATCTGGTAGGCCAGGAACAGCCCGAAACCTAGACTTAGGAGGCCCGCACCCACCAACAGGGTACGATTCAATCCGCCGAGGCGAGCCGCGGTCAGGGTCATCGGCAATCCGATGGCGGTTGTGATAATCGCCATCCCGATGATGGTTCCGAGGCCAAAGATTGCAAGATACGCAAGGCCTAAAATCGGGCTCGGGATCGCGGTCAGGACCAACAGCGCAATCGCCGCGCTACCTGCGAGTCCGTGGACGAGTCCGACCCCGAACGCTCTCTCATGGGATCCGCTGGCGAACCGCTTACCGCGATTTTCAACCGGTTGAAGATGGTTGGCGTGGAGATGTTCATCTCCCGAAGAATGCGCGTGCGGATGTAGGTGTCTGATTCCGGCGTGTTGGTGCGAATGCGTATGCGCGAGAAGGTCGGGTTCCTTTGGTGCAATGCCCAATAAACGCCCGAACCTGGAGGACGATCGCGCCAGCGTTGAGAATCCTAACAAGATAAGCACCACCGCGACCGCGAATTCCATTCCCATACCTAATCGAGGTGAGATCGTCAGCTTGAATAGAATTATCGCGCCGCCGACCAGAAATACGGTTAGAGAATGACCGAGGCCCCATGCGATCCCGATTCGAGTCGCAGCGCTCATCCGTCTTTCGGCGCTAACGATGGTGGTCACCGCGATTACATGATCGGTGTCTGTCGCGTGGCGCATCCCGAGAATTAATCCTAACAATGCGATCGCGAAAGGCCCGGCGTCGTGCGAGATAAGCATTGGCGTCATCTAGAATAGCCCCGTGGTGACGAGCGATCTGAGGGTAATAACAATTCCTACCGCCGTTATAACACCCGACGATGCGAGCGGAAGCCATCGGGTAATGATTGGTCCGTCGGTATGGTAGCGATCCATAAAGCGTCGTGCAAAGACAACCACCAATCCGGTACTGATTAGTGCGGCTGCCAGTCCGACGCTGAATGCCACGATCAGTAGTAGCCCAAAGCCTACCCGCCCGACCGTCATTGCACCTAACAGGACCACCAGTGCAGCAGGGCATGGAATGATGCCGCCGGTGATGCCAAGCGCAAGTAACTCGCGATGCGAAATCGATCGCCCATGCGATGTGCGAGATGGCGCATGATCGTGAGAATGGTCATCGATATGGCGATCGCCGTCAGAATGAGAATGGCCGAGGATTCCGTGAGTGTGCGGATGACCGCCATGATCGTGACCGTGAAGGTGCTCGTCTGCGCCTTCGATCCGCCGCACGAAGAGCACCATCCCGAGGCCGGCGATGATCAAACCTGAAGCCGCGCCCAACCAGGGGTATAGATGCTCCGGAACAATATAACGCGACGCGTAAAGAGTGATCAGTCCTAACAGGTACACACCGCCGGTGTGCGAGGCGGTTACCAGTAGGCCAAGCATAGCCGCGTGTCTGGCTTTTCCTCGTGAGCCCACCAGGTATGCGGCGACCACGGTTTTTCCATGGCCGGGCTCCAGCGCATGAAAGGCCCCTAAAGCCGCGGAAATAAGGATCGCCGTCAGCACAAACCATACACTCAGCTTCCGCTCCGCGATTAGCTCCGTGAAGACGCTCCTCGGCGTTCCCTGTTGATTGGCACGCAGCATCGGTTCATTCGCGGCAGGCGCTGCGGCGTTGGGCGAGGTTTGCGCAAGTGGTGCTTGGCTGACCTCGAACGTGGCGGACACTATCTGAGGCGGGCTATTGAGCAAGTTGGTGGTATAGTTGCTCAACCGATTGCTGCGATCCTCCTGCGGAACCGAGCTGGACACGATATGCGCGCCTGATGAGGCCGTCGCGATTATTTCTTTCCACCCAGCCCGGTCGGGGAAATTCGCGTCGTGAAATTCAAGGTGACGCCCCTCAACGACGCCAACCTTTCTCGTTTGCCCTTCAAGCCTCACCGCAATTTTCATGGTTGGCAGTCCGCCGGCGCCGGGCGGGAAAATCACGTCGTGAGAAACTTCGCGAAGCGTGACCCGCACGCCGTCGACTGCGAGACTTAACCCGTCTCGAAATGTCTCCGCAGCGCGCGCCACATATTGCTGAGTAGCTCGGTCGTCCGGCCGCGCCGGAATCGAATTGGTATGCAGCTCTTGAAAGGTCGGGATCTCGGCCATATCGACGATGTAAAGCACGTCTATCTTCGATGGTTCGACATGAATTTCCGAGTAGTGATTGATGGAAAAATTGCCCATCGGATGCGCGGCCGCCGAGCGCGAAGTCAGCGTCGTCACAAGTACAACGGTAGCAATCGACAGACAACAGAATCGAGCCAGGTTTTTCGATGCAATCATCGTGATGACGCGCTCCTGCTCGCATACTGAGCTAGGCTGGTGAGCGCCGCGTATTCGCGTGCCGCGACCTCATCAAGTATCGGCTGAAAGTGCGGATTAATCGCGAGCGCTCGCTTCAGGCATGCGCGCGCCCGCCGCGGGTTGCCCAGCTTTGCATAGATCATCGCGGCATGAAAAAAGAGTCGCGCGTCAGCGGTGTTGAAGCGCATCGCAGCGAGCGCATGCGGCAGCGCCTCGCCCGGCCGGCCGTCGCGATATAACGCCCAGGCTAACGCGTCGTGCCCATAAATGTCGTGACGGATCTTGAATTCACTCGCGGCCAGCTCCAGAGCAGCCTGATGCTCGATGTCGTGGTCGGCATAGTAGTCAACCAACACACGATTGTAGAGGACTCGATTTAGTGCGTTGAGTTTGGCGATGAACTCCACCAACTGGCGCTGTTGGAGCGCATCATTTGGATGACCGAGTTTTGTCTCTACATCAGCCAGAGCAGCCGCGTATTCGGGAAGCGGGATCACCGCGAGCGCGCGCCGATAGAAGTCCGCCGATTGATCTAATCGGCCTTGCGCGGCCCGCACCTCGCCAACGACGGCGAACGCACGATGATAGCCGGGATCAGTTTGCAGCGATGCCTCGGCTTCAGCGTCAGCATCGTCGAGGTTGCCCATCAGGAAAAAATCGTGCGCCAAGGTTACCTGCGCCCACGCAATTGCTTCGGGTGGTTCGCCGGAGCGGAGGCCATGCTCGATAGCTCGCTTCAGATCGGCAACGGCCAGATCATTATGTCCGCGTATTGTTTCAAGGCCTGAGCGACGGCTGTAGGTATACAAGTCGCCCTTGATTGCAACGGCTTTGTCATAGGTCGCGGTGCAATCTTCATAACGGCCGGTTTCGAGTTGTGCGTCTCCGAGAACGCTGAAAGCATAAGAATCCGTTGGCTCGAGCTGGATAGCTAGCCTGGCTTCCAGGGTGGCGCCTGCGAAATCGTGCAATGAGTAAAGCACGAAAGCCAGATGACGATGCGCGACCTCCATTTGGGGGTTGCTTTTGATGGCCTCACGTAAAGAGCTATCAGCCAGGTTGAAATACGTGATGTCTCCCGTTTGACGCCCCTTTTGAACGTAAAGATCGCCCAACCGATAGTAGAGATCAGCATTGGGATAACGCTCCAGAACCTTTTGCAGAATGACAATGTCTCGATCCACCGTTGCAGCTTGTCCAGCGAACCCGATGGAGCTTGACACCATGACGAGGAGCACTACCGCCGGTAACAGGCTCGACGTCAGGCGATGACTATTGCGATTCATTATCAAGGTGATCTCCGGGTCTATATCAGTTAAGGTGAGTATCGGAGCAACCAGTCATAGAACTGATTGCTCCGCCTCGTCGGATCGGATCAAGTACCGCCATTCGCCGCGCCGTTTACCGGCAAGCCGTTGTTCAATGGAACGGCGCCATTGGGAGAACCTGGTAGGGGAGTCTTCAGGTACGGAAATGCGTCGATGAAGAAGCTATCATTGACGATGGCTCCGTCAGTGAAGGGCAAACCGCCGGATGGCGCCTGGCCGGGCATTCCAAAGCCAAAGCTGCCGGCGTTGATCAACGCGCCCATCGCCACTTGCAGAGTGATATCGACGACGTCGTCGCCGGGCCTGCGTCCGTTCGGATACCCTGCCAAATCGCCTCCCAGCGCGCCCAGCCGGTTCTGCGATCCCATAGCTACAATCGGGGTAGAGGTGTTCAAGCGCAGCATTTCGGAAGGTGTGACGTTAGGCGGCTGGTTGACACCTTTGATCCCGGTTAGAAAGGTCGCCACCAAATCCGCACGAGGGAACAGTGTGGGCGCGGTTACACTCGGAAAAACGGTCTGCACAATCGCCGGGAAGGTTGGATTCGTCACATAGGTGAGAAATTGCTTGTCGTTCTGGGGCTCGCTGGAGTTGAAGCGGTCCTTGTCGTTGATCCCGATGACCAGTTCGTTGACCAGGGGCATTCCCAACCGGGAGACCTGGACCAGAGCCGAGCTTCCGGTCTCTACCGGCTTACCTTCTTTAGGATTCGCATTCAGCATGCGACTACGAGGTATGCTAGCCGTGGTCCAGCCGCCGATGATTGGCTGAGTTGAACTCGAAGTCAGACACGCCGCCGGTACTTCGAGCTCCAGAGCGGTAACATCTTTTGCCGCGAGCGCATCGGTCGCCTCGTCGGGGGCTCCGACGGGGTTCGAGTAGTTGATGAGGTCAAAGGTCTCTCCCAAATTCACCACGAACGGATCCTTGCGCTGACCCGCGAATAGTTTTCCAGGCGTCGTACAACCCGGAATATTGACGTTGTATATAAAAGTGTCCGCGTAGGTTTCGTACTCGGCGGCGCTGCCGAAGGTTTTGTTGCCGATATTGTCGGTTGGCTTGGTGAAAATGTTGGAACCACCGTTGGCGTTGGTCAGAAATGCGTGTTTCTTGCCGTTGAAGAGTTCGACCGTATAGGTTTCGGCGAGATTAGACTTGCTGGTGTCATTGGTGGTGATGGGCCCAATATTGACCAGCGGAACTGTAACATTGGTGCCATTAATCGGTAGCGACAGATTCTTGTAGGTATTGGTGAACTTGAACTCGAAAACCAGTTCCGGTTTGGCGTCTCCGTCGTTGTCGATGTTGATGTCGTAGATGGCCTCCGGATCCATCGTGAAGTAGTTTGGTCCCCCGAAGGCGTCTTCGAGTGGCTGATAGTCGGCCACAATTGTGACGAATCCGGTTCGCCCGGGCTCGTAGCTGTTGAACATGTAAAAGTCGGTGCCGTCGACCTTTGGCATGGTGGTTATCAGTGGCGCCTCCCGATGGCTTGAGGCCCGAGCCGCCAGCGGCAGCGCCACCAGGGCGGCCAACCCGATTATCCATCGCGCATTTTTCATTTTCATTCGCTTCATGGGATACAGCTTGCCTCTCTTCTGAATTTTGACTGCCGTGAACTTGCAACACCGGACTTGGGTACCCAGATGTCACTACGAGCGGGAGGCGAAATCGGATTGGCGGAATTGTTCGGCTAATCGAAAACCAGAGGGCCGATCGAAGGGAGTCCTGCCCGAGGTCAGCGCTTCGAAGCTGGAAGGCGGCGCCTGGGATTTTGTGCTTGGTCGGCCCTGGAACCGGACCGGTAAGGCCGGAGATTTTGAGCGGTAAATGGTTGCGGGGGCCCGAAAAACGCAAACAGTC